>CAVURU010000001.1:0-213653 GCA_963744005.1 uncultured Actinomycetes bacterium
GGTCGGGGTGGGGAGATTTGAACTCCCGGCCTCTTCGTCCCGAACGAAGCGCGCTGCCAAGCTGCGCTACACCCCGCCGCCTGCACCAGAGCGCGGTGCCGGGCGAACCTCCGTTAGTTTAGCGGAAACCCGGACCGCTCGGGGACGCCCCGGGCGACCGGTGTCCCGCCGGGTGCGGTCCGGCCGCTCAGAGTCAGCCGGAGGCCCGCGGGACCAGGGTGAGCAGGCTGGCCTCGGGACGGCAGGCGAACCTGGCCGGGGCCCAGGGCGAGGTGCCCAGCCCGGCTGACACGTGCAGCCAGGCCTGCCCGCCGGCCGGATAGCGATGCAGGCCGCGGACCCGCTCGCGGTCGATTCCGCAGTTGGTGACGAGCGCACCGTACCCGGGCAGGCACAGCTGCCCGCCGTGGGTGTGCCCGGCGAGCATCAGGTCGTAGCCGTCGGCGGCGAACTGGTCGAGGATCCGCGGCTCGGGTGAGTGCATGACGGCCAGGCGCAGCCCGGCGGCCGGGTCGGCGGGGCCGGCAATCTCCGGGTAGCGATCGCGCTTGATGTGCGCGTCGCCCACGCCGGCCAGCGCGATGTCGAGCCCGCCCGCGGTCAGCCGGCTGCGCCGGTTGTCCAGGTCGAGCCAGCCGGCCGCGGCCATCTCATCCCGGAGCTTCTCCCACGGCAGGTCCGGGGCCTTCTTCTTGTGCCGGGTGCTGCTCGGGCCCAGCAGGTAGTTCGCCGGATTGAACGGTTCCGGCGCGAACAGGTCGTTGGAGCCCAGGACGAACGCCCCAGGCCGGCGCAGCAGCGGTCCCAGCGCGTCGAGGAGGTAGCCGACCGCCTCCGGGTGCGCGATGGAGTCGCCGGTGTTCACCACCAGGTGCGGGTCGAGGTCGTCCAGCGACCGGAGCCAGGACTGAAGCCTGGTCCGGCCGGGGGTGAGATGGGTGTCGGAGATGTGCAGGATCCGCAGCGGGCCGGCGCCCGGCGCCAGCACGGGGATCTCGTATCTGCGCAGGGCGAACCAGTTCCGCTCGATGATTCCGGCGTAACCGAGGGCAGCGACGCCCGCCGCGGCGGTAACCGGAAGGAGAGTTCGCGCTCGCACCCACCCATGGTGCCATGACCGCGGCCCTGCCCCGACCAGGGTGACCTGCTGGCTCTTAGGATGGGCGGGTGGCTGAACTCAAGCAGCGGCTCCGGGCGGACCTGAACGACGCGATGCGGGCGCGAGACCAGGTGCGCCTGCGGACCCTGCGGATGGCGCTGACCTCCATCACGAACGAAGAGGTGGCGGGTGCCTCAGCCCGCGATCTCAGCGACGATGAGGTGCTGCGGGTGCTCACCCGGGAGGCCAGGAAGCGCCGCGAGGCGGCGGAGGCCTTCAGCGCCGCCGGGCGGAGTGAGCAGGCCGCGGCCGAGCGCGCCGAGGGCGAGGTCCTGGCCGGTTACCTGCCGGCCCAGCTCGGCGACGATGAGCTGGCCGCCCTGGTCGACGCCGCGATCGCCGAGTCCGGGGCCAGCAGCATGGCCGGCATGGGCTCGGTCATGAAGCTCCTGACCCCGAGGGTGGCAGGTAGGGCCGACGGCGCCCGGGTGGCGGCTGAGGTCCGCCGCCGCCTGTCTAGCTAGGGGTCGCCGCTCAGGGGCGTCCGTTGCCCCCGCCACCGCCGTTGGTGGTGGTGGCGGCGTTGTTGTTATTTCCGCCGCCTCCGCCGCCACCACCCCCACCCCCGCCGCCGCTGCTGGCGGTGGCCGTGGGCTTGGCGCCGTTGTTGGTCTTGCCCCCGTTGTTCTTCTTCTTGCCGTTGTTCTTGCTGTTGTCCTTGGGCTGGGCGACGGTCTGGCCGTTGCCCTGGCTGTTGAACGGGCTGCTGGCCGAGACGGGCACGAAGGAGGTGACCGGTCCGAGGTTGGCGTGATCGAAGGTCATGTGCCAGGTCGTCGCGGGCGCGTTGGCCCCGAACATCTCGCCCGGGCATTCCATGTCGCCCGATTCCAGCCGGTAGCAGGCCGACTCGCCGCCCATCGTGTCGTGCACCGTGGGGGAGATCGGGTTGAAGACCGACACGTAGCTGACCAGGCCGGGGGTGTAGCCCGCGAACGCCGCGTACGGGGTGCCGTTCCCGTTCTCCACGTTGGAGGTACCCGTCTTGCCGGCCGACTCGCGGTCGGCCAGGCCGCCGGGGCTGGCGGCCGTGCCGGTGGTCAGGACGCCCTGCAGGATGTAGTTGACCGCGTCGGCCACGTCCGAGGACATGACCGAGTGGCAGTTCGCCCCCGGGACGGCCAGCGACTTGCCGGTGTCGGCGACGATCTTGTCGATGGCGACCGGCGAGCAGTACGTCCCGCGGGCCGCGACGGTGGCGTAAGCGGCGGCCATCGACATCGGCGAGACGCCCACCGAGCCCAGCGTGAAGGACGGGATGTTGTCCGCGGACTGCAGCGTGCCGCCCGGGGTCTTGTCGGAGCTCAGCAGCGACGTGCCGTCGATCCTGGTTACCCCCATGCTGGCCGCGGTGTTCACCACGTTGCACAGGCCCACCTTCTGCTCCAGCTCGGCGTAGAAGGTGTTGATGGACTGGGTGGTCCCGGTGTACAGCGACTGGGTGGACGCCGAGTCGCCGCCTTCGGCGTTCGTCACGTTGAACGCGCCGTTGATCCCTTGGTACTGGCCCGCCGGGCCGCCCTGGCAGTTGGTGTACCCGGTGACTGTCTCGCTGCCCGGTACCGAGTTGGTGTAGCCGAACTTGTACCCCTGTTTCAGGGCGGTGACCAGGGTGAACAACTTGGACGAGGAGCCGGTCTGGACACCCTGGGTACTGCCCCCGTACAGGGTGTTCACCGCGTAGTCGATCGAGGTCTGCCCCTTGCCGGTGCCGTACGGGTAGTTCTGGGCGATGGCCCGGATCTGCCCGGTACCGGGCTGGATGAGCACCTCGGTGTCCGCGTTGTGACCGGGGTTGTAGGTGTTGCTGGTGGACGGCTCGACGTAGCTGACCGCGTTCTGGGCGGCCTGCTGGTCCTTGGGGTCAAGAGTGGTGTAGATCTTCAGCCCGCCGGTGGACAGCAGCTTGGCCCGGTCCTTCGGCGTCGCGCCGTACGCCGGGTCGTGCAGGATGGCCTGTTCCACGTACTCGCAGAAGAAGCCGGACGAGCCGACCGAGGTGGCCGTGCAGCCGCTCTGCGGGGTGGAGACGTTCAGCCCGAGCGCCTTGGACTCCGCCGTCTTGGCCTGCGTCGCGTTGAGCCCGATGGAGGTCTGGCCCATCCGGGCCAGCACCGTGTTGCGCCGCTCCAGGGCCATGGTGGGGTTGCGGATCGGGTCGTACTGCGACGGGTTCTCCACGATGCCCGCCAGGGTGGCGGCCTGGGTCACGGTCAGCTTGTCGGCCGTGGTGCCGAAGTAGGTCTCGGCCGCGGCTTCGATCCCGTAGGCGTTGTTGCCGAAGTAGGCGTTGTTCAGGTAGCCGGCCAGGATGTCCTGCTTGCTGTCCTGGTGCTCAGAGCCCACCGCCAGCCGGAGCTCGTTGAGCTTGCGGCCGAGCGTGTCGGCGTACGCGTCCTTCGCGGCCTGCGTATTGTCCGCCATCTCGGCTGACAGCAGCAGGACGTTCTTCACGTACTGCTGGGCGATGGTGGAGCCGCCCTGGACCGGCTTGTGCTGGAAGTCGTTGATGGCCGCGCGGATGGTGCCGCGCAGGTCGATCGCCCCGTGCAGCCAGTACCGGGAGTCCTCGATGGCCACGATGGCGTTGACCATGTTCTGGCTGATCTGGTTGTAGCTGACCGGCTGCCGGTCCCACCCGTAGTACTGCAGCACGCTCGCGCTGCTCGGGCTGCTGTAGTACGCCACGTCCACGCCGTAGACGTAGGCCATCAGGTGGCCGCTGCGGTCCAGGATCTCCGAGCGCTGCGGCAGCGTCTCGGTGTCCAGGGACAGCGTGGTGAACTTGTTGGCCTCGTTCCTGACCACCACTCCGCTCGTGGCCACGAAGGGCATGACCATGGCTGCGGCCAGGACCCCGGCCGCGGCCGCGAGGACGGCCAGACGCCCCAGGACACTCGTCCGGGTGGAAAATGTGTCTCCGCGCTGCACCCGACTTAGGGTACGCCGCGCTCGGCACTAACGAGTGCACTCGTTCCGTACGTACTTGGCCTACACAGACCTAGACCCGGATAGGCAAACCAAACCACGTTCAAATCGGAATTCTTTACCCAAGGTGTGTCAATCACCGCTATCGTGGCGCTACAAACTGGTCATAGCCGCATCCGTAGAGTGACTCCAATCGGTTGTATATAGTCCGTCAGGACTATTTGGTAAATGGCCATGCCGGGGTCTTGGCAGCGCGGCCGGACTTCCGTAAGTTGCTGGATCACGAACAGATAACCGTGGCGAGTGAGGCCGCACTCGCTCGCCACGGCATCGCAACCCATCGAGTCGACCGCCAGAGCACGCCCGTGCTCGACGATCAAGAGGAGTGGGCACATGTGGATCACAGACTGGACCACACGCGCCGCATGCAAGGGAACAGACCCCGACGAGCTCTTCGTCCAGGGGGCGGCGCAGAACCGCGCCAAGCTGATCTGCCGGGGCTGCCCGGTGCGCACTGAGTGCCTTGCGGACGCGCTCGACAACGGAATCGAGTTCGGGGTCTGGGGTGGGATGACCGAGCGTGAGCGGCGTGCGCTGCTCCGTCGGCGACCGGACGTGACCTCCTGGCGCGAACTGCTTGAGCGCGCCCGCGACGAGTACGAGCGTCAGTCCATCGACGAGCTCGTCGCCAGCTGATCCGCACGGCTGGCCATCCAGGCCAGCGAGCTGCGCACGCCGGCCTGCGTGCCCCGGCCCAGGGTCGGCCCGATAGCCCCTGTCTACGCGGGCTACGGGTTCTGGCGGGCCAGGATCGTCCCGACCACGCGAAGACCGTCTAGGTCGTGGACGTCCTCGGGCTGCGCGACTATCTCGGTGACCGGGATGGCGGGGTGGGCCGAGGTGAAGTGCTCGGCCAGCCTCCGTTCCCGTTTGCCGAGGTTCACCCGCTCGGCGTGCATCCGCAAGACCGCTGCCGCGAGGGCGTGACGCGGGCCGGGCCCCGGCGCGCCCTCCGGCTGCGCTGAGGCATCCGGCTCGGGCGCATCCAGCGTCTCGGCGGCGGCCAGGCTCCGCGCGGCGCTGAGCCGGGCGGCCGGCGAGGCGTGCACGCGGTTCAGGATGAGCCCGGCCAGCGGCATGCGCTCGGCGTCAAGGCGCTCGACGAAGTACGACGCCTCGCGGAGCGCGTCCGGCTCGGGCGCGGCCACGACCAGGAACGCGGTGCCCGGCGCCTGCAGCAGCCGGTAGGTCCACTCGGCCCGCTCGCGGAAGCCGCCGAACATGGTGTCGAACGCGGTGACGAAGGTCTGCGCGTCCTTGAGCACCTGGGCGCCGATGATCTTGGTCAGCACGCTGGTCATCAGCCCGAACCCGGCGTTGAGCACCTTCATGTAGGACATCCCGGCCTTGGCCGGGACGGTCAGCAGGCGGATCAGCCGGCCGTCGAGGAACTTGCCGAGGCGTTGCGGCGCGTCGAGGAAGTCCAGGGCGGACCGGCTGGGCGGGGTGTCCACCACGATGAGATCCCACTCGTCGGCGTGCCGGAGCTGGCCGAGCTTCTCCATCGCCATGTACTCCTGCGTGCCGGCGAAGCTCGAGGACAGCGACTGGTAGAACGGGTTGGCCAGGATCTGGGCCGCCCGGTCGGGGTCGGCGTGCGCTTCGACGATCTCGTCGAAGGTCCGCTTCATGTCCAGCATCATCGCGTGCAGGCTGCCGCCGCTGGCGCCGTCGACGCCATCCACCCGGCGCGGGGTGTTGTCCAGTGACGTCAGGCCCATGGACTGGGCCAGCCGCCGGGCCGGGTCGACGGTCAGCACGCAGGCCTGGCGGCCGCGTTCGGCGGCACGCAGCCCGATCGCGGCCGCCGCGGTGGTCTTGCCCACGCCGCCGGAACCGCAGCAGACGATGATCCTGGTCCGCCGGTCGTCGATGATCCGGTCCATGTCGAGCTGCGGCGCGCGCACGCCATGCCCCTCGCTCACGCCGCCCCCTGCTCCCTGAGTTCCGCGGCCAGCTGGTACAGGCCGGCCAGGTCGATCCCGTCCGGGATCATCGGCAGCTCGTAACGCGGCAGGCCCGCCGTCAGCAGCTCGTCCCGCTCCCGGGCCTGCAGCGCCACCTGCAGGGCGTGCTCGCGGAGCTCGGTGGCCAGGTCGGCGGCGAGGCCGGGATCGTCGCTGATCCCGGCGGCCTTGAGCCCGAGGACCAGCTCGGTGAGATCCAGGGATCCGTCGGCCGCCGCGGCCAGCTCATCGGCGCCGAGCATGGCCGGGCGGGCCATGTTGATGATGATCCCGCCCGGCCGGATGGCGCCGCCGGTCCGCTCGTGCAGTTCCGCGACGCCGTCCAGGGTCTCCTGGACCGGCATCTCCTCCAGCGTGGTGACGAAGTGCACGACGGTCTGCGGCGAGCGGATGACCTTGGCCACGGTGTCCGAGTGCGTCTTGACCGGACCCACCTTGGCCAGGCCCGAGACCTCCGTGCTCACGTCGAGGAAGCGGCCGATCCGGCCGGTCGGCGGGGCGTCCATCACCACGGCGTGATACGCGTGGCTGCTGGTCCGGCCCGCGACCCGGCGCCGGGCCGCCTCGGTGGCCTTCCCGGTGACCAGGACGTCGGACAGGCCGGGGGCGATCGTGGTCGCGAAGTCGACCACGCCCAGCTTGGTCAGCGTCTTGCCCGCGCGGCGCATGTTGTAGAACATCTCGAGGTAGTCCAGCAGGGCGCCCTCGGGATCGACCGCCAGCGCGTAGACGTCGCCGCCCTCGGCGCCCTTGGCCCCGAGGCCGAGGGCCACCTTGCGCTCGTCGTAGGGCAGCGGCGGGCAGTCGAACAGCCGGGCCAGGCCCTGCCGGCCTTCGACCTCGATGAGCAGAACCCGGCGCCCGGCGCTGGCCAAGGCCAGCGCCAGGGCCGCCGCGACGGTGGTCTTGCCCGTGCCGCCCTTGCCCGTGACCACGTGCAGCCGCACGCCGTCCCAGTCCGTGTCCCTGGTGGTCATACCGATGCTGCCTCCGTACCTGTCTTCATCGGAGGCTATCTCCGTGCCGGCACCTCATGGTTCGGCGGCCGTGGATCGCGCGTTGCCGAGCGGTAACTAATCTGGAGTACAGAGGAAGAGAAGAGAAGAGGTGATCCCGGTGGGTGCACTGGTTGCCGTCATCGTGATCGTGGTCATACTCGGGATAGTCGCCGCCGCCCGTTCGCTCCGGGTGGTGCAGCAGTACGAGAAGGGCATCATCTACCGGTTCGGCCGGGTCATGCCCGAGATCCGGGGTCCGGGGCTGGCCATCATCCGGCCGGTCGGCGACCGGATGCAGAAGGTCAACATGCAGATCGTCGCCATGGCCGTGCCCGCTCAGGAGGGCATCACCCGGGACAACGTGAGCGTCCGGGTCGACGCGGTGGTGTACTTCCGCGTGGTGGACCCGATCAAGGCCACGGTGAACGTGCAGAACTACATGTTCGCCATCTCCCAGCAGGCGCAGACGTCGCTCCGGTCGATCATCGGCCAGTCCGAGATGGACCAGCTGCTGGCCGAGCGGGAGTCGGTGAACCGCGAGCTGCGCCGGATCATCGACGAGCCGACCGAGGGCCCGTGGGGCATCCGGGTCGAGCGGGTCGAGATCAAGGACGTGTCGCTGCCCGACGCCATGAAGCGCTCCATGTCCCGGCAGGCCGAGGCCGAGCGGGAACGGCGCGCCCGGATCATCACCGCCGACGGTGAGTACCAGGCGTCCAAGCGGCTGGCCGCGGCGGCCAACGTGATGGCCCGCGATCCGGCCGCGCTGCAGCTGCGGCTGCTGCAGACCGTGGTCGAGGTGGCCGGCGAGCGGAACAGCACGCTGGTCATGCCGGTCCCGGTCGAGCTGCTGAGGTTCTTCGAGAAGATGGCCCCCGGGCCGGCCCAGCCGGAGCACGAGCCGCCCGCCGAGCTCGATGACCTCGGTGACGCGGAGGTGGCGGCGGCCGAGGCGGCCATCTCGCACACCGACCTGCCCGAGCTGGAGGAGTCCTCCATCCCGCCCGTGCCCGAGGTGGAGGAGGCCCTGCCCCCGGAGATACGCGAAGTCACCGCCCCGGATCTCGCCGCGAAGGATCAGGCGTAAGGTTCGGTCCATGCCGAAGTGGGAGTACGCGACCGTGCCGCTGCTGGTGCACGCGACCAAGCAGATCCTGGACAACTGGGGTGACGATGGCTGGGAGCTGGTCACGGTGATACCGGGGCCCAACTCCGAGCAGCTGGTCGCCTACCTGAAGCGGGAGAAACCATGAGCGCGGCGGAACGGCTGGCCGCGCTGGGCCTGACCCTGCCCGCGGTGGCCGCTCCCGGCGGTGCGTACGTGCCTTCGGTGCGGGCCGGCCAGTTCGTCTACACCGCCGGGCAGCTGCCCACGGTGGACGGGAAGCTGCTGGCCACCGGCAAGGTCGGCGGCCAGGTCAGCGTGCCCGACGCGGCCGGGCTGGCCCGGACCTGCGCGCTGAACGCGCTGGCCGCCGCGGCCCAGGCCGCGGGCGGCCTGGACGCCATCAGCCGCATCGTCAAGGTCACCGGGTTCGTGGCCAGCGCGCCCGGTTTCAACAGCCAGCCCCAGGTGGTGAACGGGGCGAGCGAGCTGCTCCTCGAGGTTTTCGGCGAGGCGGGGCGGCACGCCCGCAGCGCGGTCGGAGTCGCCGAGCTGCCGCTCGACGCGCCGGTCGAGGTCGAGCTGATCGCCGAGATAGCCGGCTGAGCGGCCCGATGGACGACGAGCAGGCCCGCTTCCGCCTGCCAGCCGGGCCGGCCATGGCCGACCGGGCCCGGCAGATCGCGTCCGGGGACCTGCCGCCCGTCGCGCCGCGGGACGCCGCCACCGTGATCGTGGTGCGGCCGGGGACCGCGGGGCGTGGCGTGGAGGTCCTCCTGCTGCAGCGCACCCGGGCCCTGGACTTCGCCCCGGGAGCCTGCGTCTTCCCGGGCGGCTCGGTGGACGAGCAGGACGCCGATCCGGCCATCCTGGCCGGGGCCTGGTCCGGACCGTCCCCGGACGACCTCGCCGCGACGCTGGGCATCCCGGCGCAGCGCGCCTGCGCGCTGGCCGTCGCCGCGGTCCGGGAGACGTTCGAGGAGTCCGGCGTGCTGCTGGCCAGCCCGGCTGCGGGCCAGCCGGCCCCGGACACCGGCGCGCTCGCCGAGGATCAGCATGCGCTGCTCAGCGGGTCGCTGACGCTGGGCGAGCTGCTCCGCCGCCGCCACCTGGTCCTGCGAGCCGATCTGCTCACCCCGTGGACCCGGTGGATAACGCCGGAGGCCTCCCCGCGCCGGTTCGACACCTGGTTCTTCGCCGCGGCGCTGCCGCCCGGGCAGCTGGCCGTGCTGACCGCGGCGAGCGCCGGCGAGTCGGACTCGGTCACCTGGTGGGGAGCCTGCCGCCGCCCTGGCGGCGGCCCGGGCCAAGACGATCACCGTGCTGCCGCCGACCGCGGTCACGCTGGCCGAGCTGACCCCCTACTCCGGCGTGGACGGCATCGTGGCCGAGCGCCGGGCCATCGCGCCGCTGATGTCCGCCGTGGTGACCGAGGGCGAGCAGGCCTGGCTGGCCCTCCCGCCGGGCGTGGTGTACCCGCTGTGACCTGCCGGGCGGGGAATCCGAACTTCTCGAGAAGGTGAAGGCCGCGTTGTGACCATCGACGGCTTCCAGACGACCAGGGCCACCTGCGTGCTGGCCCCCAATCCGGGGCCGATGACCCTGGACGGCACCAACACCTGGATCATCGCCGAGCCGGGTTCCTCCGCAGTGGTGGTCATCGACCCGGGGCCGGAGGATGACGAAGGTCACCTCCAGCGGGTCCTGGCCACCGCGGTCGCGGGGGACCGGCGGGTGGCGCAGATCCTGCTCACCCACGGGCACCTGGATCACTCCGGCGGGGCGGCCCGGTTCGCCGAGCTGACCGGGGCGCCGGTCCAGGCGGCCGACCCGGAACGACGGCTCGGCGCGGAGGGATTCGCCGGCGGCGACGTCATCACCGTGGCGGGCTGCGAGCTGCGGGTCGTGGCCACGCCCGGGCATACCCCGGACTCGGTCAGCCTGCTGCTCCCGGCGGACGGTGCCCTGTTCACCGGGGACACGGTGCTCGGCCGCGGGACGACGGTCATCGGGGAAGACGGCAGCCTGAGCGACTACCTGCGCTCGCTGGACCAGATGCGGGACCTGGCCGAGTCGGCCGGGCTCCGGCTGCTGCTGCCCGGGCACGGCCCGATGCTCACCGATCCGATCGGGATCCTGGACTACTACATGGCGCACCGCGCGGAACGGCTGGACCAGGTCCGGGCGGCCCTGGTCACGGGAGCCCGGACGCCCAAAGAGGTGGTGGCCGTCGTCTACGCCGACGTGGACGAGAAGCTGTGGCCCGCCGCTGAGAACTCGGTCAAGGCGCAGCTGGAGTACCTGGCCGACCGGGAAGGGCTGGAGCACGGGTAACGCCTGAGCCGGGCCCGTTCGCCCGGGTCAGGCAGGGGTGAAGATCAGGTACCGAACGGACGGCGCGGCCAGCACCCGGTCCTAGCGGGCCCGCCGCCGCAGCCGCTCGCTGTCCAGGATGAGCACCGAGCGGGCCGAGATCTGCAGCCAGCCGCGGGCCGCGAAGTCGGCCAGCGCCTTGTTGACGGTTTCCCGGGAGGCGCCGACCAGCTGGGCCAGCTCCTCCTGGGTCAGGTCGTGATGCACGTGCAGGCCGGCGTTGTCCCGCTCGCCGAACCGCTCGGCCAGGTCGAGCAGGTTCTTGGCCACCCGGCCGGGAACGTCGGTGAAGACCAGGTCGGCCGTGACGTCGTTGGCCCGCCGCAGCCGCCGGGCCAGGGCCCGCAGCATGTGCATGGAGACCTCGGGCCGTTCCATCAGCCAGGGGCGGAGGGCCTCGTCGCCGAGCGCGGCCACCGTGGCCTCCGTGACGGCGCTGGCGGTCGAGGTCCGCGGCCGGGGGTCGAACAGCGAGAGCTCGCCGAACATCTCGCCCGGTCCCAGGACGCTCCACAGACTCTCGCGGCCGTCCGTCGCGGCCCGGGTGAGCTTGATCTTGCCGTCGAGCACGACATACAGGCGGTCACCTTGGTCGCCCTCGAGGAAGAGGTGCTCGCCGCGGGACAGCTTGACTTCCGTCATCTGCCGACGGAGCGCTCGCGCGCTCTCCTCGTCGAGCCCCTCGAACAGGGGTGCCCGCCTGAGCACAACTTCGGCGTCCTCCACCGAACCTCCTTGCTGGTCGCGCCGCCGGTGATCGCCGCCGGTCTCCTGGCCAGCGATAGTTTCCGTTTTTGCCCTGTCAGTGTCAATCACATGCGGCATTGCAATGTGCTCGGGATCACATTATGACACTGCCGCGTGGCTTTGTGACTCATACCACATTCAACTACTAGCCTATCCCAGGCACGGAGCTGACCACTGACCAGGGGCGCAGGGCCCGCGAGGGGGCTGAAGCTTGAGGAATGCGGGCGGGCCGAGGCGTATCGTATCTCGCCGGGCCGGGTGGCGGCTGGCCGTGGCCGGCGGCCTGGCCGTCCTGCTCGCCGCTCCGGCCGGGGCGCCGCACTGGCAGCTGGTGGACAACCCCAAGATGCCGAGCCAGGCGCAGATCAACGCGGCGCAGAACCGCGTCAAGCAGCAGCAGGCCGCGCTCGGCGCCCAGCAGGGCACGGTGTCCGCGGCGAACAAGGAGCTGGCCTCACTCCAGGCCCAGGCCGAGGTACTGACCCAGCGTTACGACCAGGCGCAGGTCGACGAGCAGCAGGCCGACGCGGCCTACCAGGTGACCGAGTCCCGGCTCAAGTACGCGCAGCAGGCCCAGGAGGACAGCCAGCGCGAGCTGGCCGTCCTGGCCGAGCAGGAGTTTGAGTCCGGCGGCGGGTTCGGCGCCATGACGTCCATGCTGGGCACGTCCGGTGGTCCGCAGGGCTACCTCAACCAGGTCGCCCTGGGCCAGGTCCTGGCCCAGCACGGGACGGCCACGGTGGCCGAGTCCCAGGCCAACGACGCCGTGGCCAGCGCATTCCGTAAGCAGGCGGCTGACCTGCTCGCCGCCAAGCAGGCGGACCTGACCGCGGCCAATCACCTCAAGCTGGCCGTCGAGGCTTCCGTGGAGCGGCAGCAGGCCTACGTCACCGCCAGCCAGGCCAAGCAGAACACGCTGGCCAGGCGGCTGGCCACGTCCAAGGCCAATGCGGCCGCCCTGACCTCGCAGCGGCAGGCGGCGCTGGCCGCCGCGGCGGCGGCCGCCGCGGCCAAGGCGGCCAAGGCGGCGCAGAGCGCGCAGGGCTCCAGCTCGTACTCCGCGAGCGCGGGGGCCTCCGCCTCGCAGGGCGACATCGCGGCCAACTGGGCCCTGACCCAGCTGGGCAAGCCCTACCAGTGGGGCGGGGCGGGGCCGAGCACCTGGGACTGCTCCGGCCTGACCATGGCGGCCTGGGCGCACGCCGGGGTGTCGCTGCTGCACTACACGGGCTACCAGTGGGTAGAAGGACCGCACGTGTCGCTCAGTCAGCTGCGGCGCGGTGACCTGCTGTTCTACGCCACGAACAACGCCGACCCCGACACCATTCACCACGTCGGGATCTACATCGGCAACGGCACCATGGTCGATGCCCCGTTCACCGGCGCCTTCGTCCGCATCGACAGCATCTACTGGCCCGGGACTCCGATCGGGGCGGTCCGCCCGGCCGGCTGACCACGTCAGGCGGTGTCGACCGTCTCCAGCTGGCTGAGGACCTGGCCGTAGGCCAGCGAGATGAGCTTGACCACGTTGCCGTGCACGCCGAGCGGCGCGGCCTGCCGCGCGCCGACCGCGGCCGCGGCCGCGTCGATGGCCGCGGGATCGGCTTCGGGCCCGATCAGGCACGGGGCCAGGGCCACCCTGGTCACGCCCATCTCGGCCAGCCGGGTGGCGGCCTGTTCCACCGTCGGCGTGGCGTCCAGCGACGCGGCTATGACGGGCAGGGCGAGCCGGGCCGAGAGCAGCAGGGCGGTGACGCTGGCCGTCCCGACTGCCTCCTCGCCGCCCACCGTGAGCAGGATGATGCCATCGGCCGAGGTGGTGATGCTGAACATGCGCACCCGGTCGGCCCGGGCCAGCCCGGCCTCGGCCAGCCGGTGGTGCAGCGCCTCGGCCAGCAGCGCGTTGGTGTTGAAGACCTCGCTGATGCGGGCGTTGGTCCCGGTGGCCGCGATGGCCTCGCGCAGCGCGCGGTAGGCCTCCGGGTGCGGTGTGACGAGCTGCGGGACGATGACCGCCGACGGCATGCCGGCGGCCGGCGGGCCGCGGCGTCGGCGAGCACGGCCCGGATCCCGGCCGGGTCGCTGCGGCCGCCATAGCCGATCCGCGCGGTGCGCACGTCAAGGGCCGGGTTGTCGATGCCGAGCACCGCCGCGATGTCGGCGGTGGCTCCGGTGAGGCTGTCGTCGTCGGCGCTTGGCACGGCCAGCACGAGCGCGGGCGCGCCCTCGGGCAGGCTAGCGGGCACGGGCCGCCGGTGGCGGCCGCCCGGGTGAACGAGCCGGGCGTGCGGCTGGCGGACCGGAAACGCATTCGGCGCTGGCGGCTCAGGTGCCTCCGGCGGGAGCGACATGTCTGCCCCGGCCTGCCTGGCGGGCAGGGCAGCCGGGAAGTCAGATGCGTCGCTCACACAAGCGAAGGGTAGTCGCCAGTGCTCAGTGCGGTGTGGAAAACCCGCAAAATACGGACACCCCTTGGTGGCGGTCCGGAGAGCGCCCGCCGGGACGCCTCCGCGGCGGTCAGCTCCAGGCCACCATCCGGACCGGGTCGGCCAGCATCGCGCCCACGTCCCGCAGCACGGCCGAGCCCAGCTCACCGTCGATGATCCGGTGATCGAACGACAGCGACAAGGTGGTGACCTGGCGGACCGCGAGCTGCCCGTCGACCACCCAGGGCATGTCCCTGACCTGGCCGAAGGCCAGGATGGCCGCCTCGCCCGGGGTCAGGATCGGGGTGCCGCCGTCGACCCCGAAGACCCCGATGTTGGTGATCGTGATCGTCCCGCCGGTCAGGTCGGCCGGGGTGGCCCGGCCCGCCCGCGCCGTGTCGGCCAGGGCCTGCAGGCTCCGGGCCAGCTCGGGCAGCGACTGCTGGTGGGCCTGCTTGACGTTCGGCACCAGCAGGCCGCGGTCGGCCGCCACCGCGACGCCGAGGTTCACGTAGTGCTTGATGACGATCTCCTGCGCCGCCTCGTCCCAGGCGGAGTTGACCAGCGGGTGCCGGCGCGCCGCCACGAGCAGCGCCCGGGCCACGAACAGCAGCGGCGAGACCCGCACGCCCTCGTAGTCGGGCAGGCCGCGGATCCGGCGCACCGCCTGCATCGTCTCGGTCATGTCGACCTGCAGGAACTCGGTGACGTGCGGCGCGGAGAAGGCGCTGGCCACCATGGCCGAGGCCATCGTCCGGCGCACCCCGCGGACCGGGATGCGCTCCTCGCCGGCCGGGCCGGGCGGCCGGCCGCCTGGGCCCCGTTGGCCGCCTGGGCCCCGTTTTCCGGCCCTTCCGCTACCGGAGCGGCGGTGGCTTCCCCGGCCGCGCGCTGCACGTCATCCCGGGTGATCGTGCCGTCGGGTCCGGTGCCGGACAGCGCGGCCAGTTCGATGCCGAGGTCCTTGGCCAGGCGACGGACCGGCGGCTTGGCCAGCACGCGGGCCGCCGGGGCCCGGACCGGTGGAGCGGGCGGACCGGGGGCGGCCTTGCGCGCGCGGCGGGTGGTGGCGGCCTCCCTGACGCCGTAGCCGACCAGGACCGGCTGGCGTTCGGGCGGGCGGCCCGGGACAGCATCCGCGGCCGCGACGGCGTGGTCGCCGGCTGGGACGGCGTCGGCTGGGCCAGTGTCGGCTGGGCCAGTGTCGGCTGGGCCAGTGTCGGCTGGGCCAGTGTCGGCTGGGACTGTGTCAGCTGGGACTGTGTCAGCTGGGACGGGGGCGGGAACCACGGCCCGTTCGGCGGAACCGGCCGTACTGCCTGCGGCGGGGCCGGCGGCTGAGACGTCGACCGCGATGATGGGCGTGCCCACGTCGGCGGTCTGGCCCTCGGCGACCAGCAGCCGGGCCACCGTGCCGTCCCACGGCGACGGCAGCTCGACCACGGCCTTGGCCGTCTCGATCTCCACGATGACCTGGTTGACCTCGACCTGGTCGCCCGGCTTGACGTGCCAGGACACGATGTCGGCCTCGGTCAGGCCCTCGCCCACATCCGGCAGCCGGAACTCCCTGAGCTCAGCCATCAGAACTCACCGGTGCGGTCGACGGCGTCCAGGATCCGGTCCAGGTCGGGCAGGTAGTGGTCCTCCAGCCGGGACGGCGGGTACGGGGTGGCGAAGCCGCCGACCCGCAGCACCGGCGCCTCCAGGTAGTAGAAGCACTGCTCGGTGACGCGGGCGGCGATCTCGGCCCCGAGGCCGGCGTACACCGGCGCCTCGTGCACGACCACGCAGCGGCCGGTGCGGCGGACCGAGTCGCTGATCGTGTCCATGTCCAGCGGGGACAGCGACCGCAGGTCGATGACCTCGACACTGCGCCCGTCCTGGCGGGCGGCGAGCGCGGATTCCAGGCAGGTCCGGACCATCGGCCCGTAGGCCAGCAGGGTCACGTCGGTGCCCGCCATGACGACCTTGGCCCGGTCCAGCGGCAGGGCGCGGCCCGGGACCGCCGCCATGTCCACCTCGGCCCGGTCCCAGTACCGCCGCTTCGGCTCGAAGAAGATGACCGGGTCGTCGCAGCTGATGGCCTGCTGGATCATCACGAAGGCATCGGCCGGATCGGCGCAGGCCACGACGCGCAGGCCCGCGGTGTGCGCGAAGAACACCTCAGGCGACTCGCTGTGGTGCTCGACGGCCCCGATGCCGCCGCCGCACGGGATCCGGATGACCACGGGCAGGCTGACGTGCCCGCGGGAGCGGTACCTCATCTTGGCCAGCTGGCTGACGATCTGGTCCGTCGCCGGGAAGACGAAGCCGTCGAACTGGATCTCGCAGACGGGCCGGTAGCCGCGCAGGGCCAGCCCGATCGCGGTGCCGATGATGCCCGACTCGGCCAGCGGCGTGTCGATGACCCGGTCCTCGCCGAAATCCTTCTGCAGGCCGTCGGTGACCCGGAAGACACCGCCGAGCTTGCCCACGTCCTCGCCCATGATCAGGACCTTGGGATCGTTCTCCATGGCCTTGCGCAGCCCGGCGTTGATCGCCTTGGACAGCGTCGCGGCAGTCATCGCCCGGTCTCCTCGAACGAGTCCAGGTAGGCCGCGTACCGCTCGTTCTCGGCCCGGAGGATCGCGGTGGGCTTGGCGTACACGTTCTCGAAGATGGCCTGCGGCGGCGGGTCGGGCATGGCCCGGCACCCCTCCCGGATCCGGCTGCCCACCTCCTTGGCCTCGGCGTCCACGTCGGCGAAGAAGCCGGGCTCGGCCTGGCCGGTGCGGACCAGGTAGGCCCGGACCCGCTCGATCGGGTCCTTCAGCTTCCACACCTCCAGCTCGCTGGCCAGCCGGTACCTGGTCGGGTCGTCGGTGGTGGTGTGCGCGCCCATCCGGTAGGTGAAGGCCTCGATCATGGTCGGGCCCTGGCCCTCCCGGGCCGCCTGCATGGCCTTCTTGGTCACCGCGTAGCAGGCCAGCACGTCGTTGCCGTCGACCTGCAGGCCCGGGAAGCCGAAGCCGCGGGCCCGGTGATAGAGCGGGACGCGGCTCTGCTTCTCCAGCGGCTCGGAGATGGCCCACTGGTTGTTCTGGCAGAAGAACACGACGGGCGCGTTGAACACCGAGGCCCAGACGAACGACTCGTTGACGTCGCCCTGGCTGGTGGCGCCGTCGCCGAAGTAGACGATCACGGCTTCCGCGTCATCGCCCCCCACCGCGCCGTCGCGCTGGATGCCCATGGCGTAGCCCGTCGCGTGCAGGGTCTGATCGCCGATGACGATCGTGTAGAGGTGGAACTTGTGCTCCTCGGGGTCCCATCCGCCGTGCGAGACGCCCCGGTACAGCTCGAGCAGCTTGAGCGGGTCGATGCCGCGGCACCAGGCCACGCCGTGCTCGCGGTAGGTGGGGAAGGCCATGTCGCGTGCGCTCAGCGCCCGGCCCGAGCCGATCTGGGCGGCCTCCTGGCCGAGCAGCGAGGCCCACAGGCCCAGTTCCCCCTGGCGCTGGAGGGAGATCGCCTCGGTGTCGATCCGGCGGACGAGGACCAGGTCGCGGTACATGGCCCGGATGTCCTCGGCGGACAGGTCGAGCGGGTAGTCGGGATGGTAGATCCGCTCGCCTTCGGGAGTGAGCAGCTGGATGAGCCCGGCGGGGTCCTCGTGCAGGCCGGCTGCGGGCTGGTTGAGTGCGGCGGTCAGCGCTCCGCCGGGTTCGACGGTCACGTGCCACTCCTTTCCGAGCCGGGACTGGGATCACCAGCGCCGGCCAGATGAGCTAGTGTCCCGGACACATCTGTCGCGGAGCCGTCGCGTACGCTGCCTGCCTGGTGGGCCGCACTCGTCCGCCGTCCTGCAGACGCTCCTCAGCAGACGATATATGCCCCGATCGCCCAGGAGGATACGTGTCCCGCATGATCGTGGAAGTCATGCTCAAGCCCGAGATCCATGACCCGCAGGGTGACGCGGTGGCCAGCGCGTGCCGTCGTCTGGGGCTCGGTCAGGTGCTCGGCGTCAGGCAGGGCAAGCGGTTCGAAGTGGAACTGGACGGCCCGGCCGATGAGGCCGCCGTGCGCGCCGTCACCGAGCTGGCCCGCGACTTGCTGTCCAACCCGGTCATCGAGGATTTCACCCTGCACCAGGGCTGAGGGCCGCAAGCCGGCTCCGAAGGTGGCCGGCGCCTGGTTTCTGCTGCGCTCACGGGGAAACAAGTTAACCGTGAGTCGGGCCCGGGTGACCGTGAGTCCGGACTGGGGCGGGGACACGGGAGGCAAGATGGGTATTCGCAGGGGGGCTCTCGCGGCCGGGATCGCGATCGGATCGATCGGCGTCCCGCTGGCCACGGCCGGGCCGGCGCTGGCCGTCACGCCGACCAGGCCGGCCGTGACGGGCGTGATCACCGGGCCGCACACCTTCACCCTGGCTCCGGGCCAGGTCGTCGTGATCGGCGAGAAGCTGCACCCGGACCTGCCGGCCTACACCACCGTCGTCCCGGTGACCGCGATCGCGATCAAGAAGGGCGTCACCACGGTCACGACCGGCTTCACCTTCCTGCCGCTGGACCATATCGGCCGGGCGACGACGTTCACGGTGGTGCCGGCCGGCCGGTAGGGAGCTGCGCCGCCGTTTCTTGTCCTGGCCATCAACTGTGACTGCTATCACAG
The DNA here is from genome assembly GCA_963744005.1 of uncultured Actinomycetes bacterium. Taxonomy (GTDB): domain Bacteria; phylum Actinomycetota; class Actinomycetes; order Streptosporangiales; family Streptosporangiaceae; genus Palsa-504. Next base: position 18,414 of record CAVURU010000001.1, read on the forward strand.
GGCCGGTTTCCGCCGTGTTAACGGGGAATTACTCGGACTGTGGGTGCGAGTCGCGGGCTAGCTGTCGGGTTGGGTTGCCACAAATGCGCATGAGTTCGGTTCCTGAGGCGAAGTTCGGCCTCATCTTCCGCTGCGAGCGGCTGAGCGTCCCGGTGATGCGCCGGGTGCTCGGCGACACCCTGCGCGGGCTCGGGGTCGATGAGGATTCCGTGTACGACATCCTGCTGGCCGCCACCGAGGCCTGCACCAACGTCCTGCAGCACAGCGGCCGGGACGCCCCCGGATACGCGGTGGTGACCAGCGTGGGCCCGGTCGGCTGCCAGGTCGAGGTGGCCGACGAGGGGATCGGCGGCGCGTTCCCCGACGCGGACCGCCCGGAGCCGCCCGCCCTCCCGATCGCCCAGCTCCCCGAGTCGGGCCGGGGCCTGGCCATCATGCGGGCCTGCGTGGACAACGTCACCTTCGACAGCAGTCCCGAGCGGGGCACCGTGGTCACCCTGCGCAAGCACCTGCGCTGGTCGCAGGACGCCCCCTGGCCGCAGTACCAGGCGGCCAGCTGAGCTCCGGTCCGCCGGCACGTTAAACTTCCTGGGTGCGGATAGGGGTCATCACCTTCCCCGGGTCGCTCGATGACCGTGACGCTGCGCGGGCCGTCCGGCTCGCCGGGGCCGAGCCGGTCGCGTTGTGGCACGGCGACCGGGAGCTGCGGGGCGTGGATGCGGTGATCCTGCCCGGCGGCTTCTCCTATGGCGACTACCTGCGCTGCGGCGCGATCGCCCGGTTCGCCCCGGTCATGGGCGAGCTGGTCCCGGCCGCCCGGGCGGGCCTGCCCGTGCTCGGCATCTGCAACGGGTTCCAGATCCTGTGCGAGGCGCACCTGCTGCCCGGGGCGCTCACCCGGAACGCCGCCCTCCGCTTCGTCACCCGGGACCTGCGGCTGCGGGTGGAGAACACGCAGACCGCCTGGACCGGCGCCTTCGCCGGCCGCGAGCAGATCGTGGTCCCGCTGAAGAGCGGCGAGGGCGCCTACGCCGCTGACCCCGGCACGGTGGCTACCCTCGAGGCGGCCGGCCAGATCGTGGTCAGGTACGCCGACGGCGCCAACCCGAACGGGTCCGCGGCCGGCATCGCAGGCGTGTGCAATGAGGAAGGCAACGTGGTCGGCCTCATGCCGCATCCCGAGCACGCGGTCGATGCGCTCACCGGCCCGTCCGCCGATGGCCTGGGCTTCTTCACCTCGGTGGTCGCGGCGGTGGTGCCGAGATGACCCCGGACACGGTAGCGCGGGCGGCGCAGACGGCCGGGCTGGCTCAGCCGTACGCCTCGCTCGGGCTGACCGAGCCGGAGTACCAGAAGATCACCGGCACCCTCGGGCGCCTGGCCGACCAGCGCCGAGCTCGCGCTGTTCTCGGTCATGTGGAGCGAGCACTGCTCCTACAAGTCCTCCCGGGTGCACCTGAGGCAGCTGGCCGAGAAGGCCCCCCCGTCGGCGGCCCTGCTGGCCGGCATCGGCCACAACGCCGGCGTGGTCGACATCGGCCAGGGCTACGCCGTCACGTTCAAGATCGAGTCGCACAACCACCCGTCCTACGTGGAGCCTCATCAGGGCGCGGCCACCGGGGTCGGCGGCATCGTCCGGGACATCCTGGCCATGGGGGCCCGGCCGGTCGCGGTGATGGACGCGCTGCGCTTCGGGCCCGCCGCCGCCCCGGACACGGCGCGCGTGCTGCCCGGCGTGGTCAGCGGCATCTCCTCCTACGGCAACTGCCTCGGCCTGCCCAACATCGGCGGGGAACTGGACTTCGACGCCTGCTACAGCGGGAACCCGCTGGTCAACGCGCTCTGCGTGGGCGTGATGCGGCACGGCGACCTGCAGGAGGCCGCGGCCCACGGGCCGGGCAACAAGGTGATCCTGTTCGGGTCCACGACCGGCCCGGACGGTGTCGGCGGAGCCTCGGTGCTGGCCAGCGCCGCGTTCGGTGATCCCTCGGTCGAGGCGGCCAAGCGGCCCAGCGTCCAGGTGGGCGACCCCTTCACCGAGAAGCTGCTGGTCGAGTGCTGCCTGGAGCTGTTCGCGGGCGGGCTGGTGGCCGGGCTCCAGGACCTCGGCGCGGCCGGGGTGGCGTGTGCCACCACCGAGCTGGCCGCCGCGGGCACCGGCGGCATGCGGGTCGAGCTGGACGCTGTGCCGCTGCGCGACTCCTCCCTGGGGCCGCCCGAGATCCTGATGAGCGAGTCGCAAGAGCGCATGATGGCCGTGGTCGAGCCGGACCGGGTCGGGCCGTTCCTCGAGGTGTGCGCCAAGTGGGACGTCCGGGCCGCCGTCATCGGCGAGGTCACCGACACCGGGCGGCTGGTCATGACGTGGCACGGTGACGTGGTGGTGGACATCCCGCCCGGTTCCGCGGCCGAGGGCCCGGTGTACCACCGCCCGGTCGCGCGCGACGCCGGCCAGGACCGGCTGGCGGCCGCCGGGCCGGACGACCTGCCGCGGCCCGCGGACGGCCCGGAGCTGCGTGCCGACCTGCTGGCCCTGATCGGGTCACCGGGCCTGGCCGACAAGAGCTGGGTCACCGAGCAGTACGACCGGTACGTCCGCGGGGACACCGTGCTGGCCATGCCGGAGGACGGCGGCCTGGTCCGGGTGGACGAGGCGACCGGCCTGGGCATCGCGCTGGCCACCGACGGCAACGGCCGCTACTGCCGCCTCGACCCCTACCTCGGGACCCAGCTGGCCCTGTCCGAGGCGTACCGGAACGTGGCCGCGACCGGCGCCCGGCCGCTGGCCGTGACCAACTGCCTGAACTTCGGCTCGCCGGAGGACCCCGCCGTGATGTGGCAGTTCGCCGAGGCGGTGCGCGGCCTGGCCGACGGCTGCGCGGCCCTCGGCGTGCCGGTCACCGGCGGGAACGTCAGCTTCTACAACCAGACCGGGACCTCGGCCATCCACCCGACCCCGGTGGTGGGGGTCCTCGGCGTGCACGACGACGTGCGGCGGCGGCTGTCCATCGGCTTCCCGGCCGGCGGCGGCGAGCTGGTGCTGCTCGGCCGGACCCGGGCTGAGTTCGGCGGGTCGGCCTGGGCGCACGTGCGGCACGGCCACCTCGGCGGCCGCCCGCCCACCCCCGACCTGGCCGCGGAGCAGCGGCTGGCCGGCCTGCTCGCCGCGGCGGCGGCGGACGGCCTGCTGTCGGCGGCCCACGACCTGTCCGACGGCGGCCTCGGCATCGCCCTGGCCGAGTCCTGCCTGCGGGGCGGTGCGGGCTGCCGGGTGCAGCTGCCAACAGACCCGTTCACCGCCCTGTTCAGCGAATCGCCCGCCCGCGCGATCGTGGCCGTCCGGCCCGGTCAGGAGGAGCAGTTCGCCCGGCTGTGCGCCGCGCACGCGGTACCGGCCCAGGCCCTGGGCCAGGCCGGCGGTGACGAGCTGGCCGTGGAAGACTGCTTCGCCATCCCGCTGGCCGAGCTCGCCGCCGTGCACACGGCGACCCTGCCCGCGCTGTTCGGCTGAGCGATGCCGGCCCGGCGCCCGGACCCACGCGGCCCGCACAGCGTGGCCGCCGTGCAGCGGTCTTTCGATGCGAGTGCCGCCCCGGAGCCCGCCGACCTGCGGGCCGCGGCCCGCTATCTGCTGCAGCTGCTGGCCGAGCGGCATCCCGGCCGGATCCTGGAGGTCCGCATCCCGCCCGTCGCGGCCGTCCAGTGCCTGCCCGGGCCGATCCACACCCGGGGCACGCCGCCGAACGTGGTGGAGACCGATCCGCTCACCTGGGTCCGGCTGGCCACCGGCCGGCTCAGCTGGGCCGACGCCGTCGCCTCAGCCGCGGTTCAGGCCAGCGGCCCGCGGGCCGACCTGGCGCCCTACCTGCCGCTGACCTGAGCCGGGACGCATATCCGGGCCATGCGGACCAACGGCCGGAGCAGTGCGAATAAACTGGACCGGTGACAGCCCCCGACGGCGGTCCGGCAGACGACAGCGTGTCCGCCGATCCGGCGCCACGAGAAGCCTGCGGCGTATTCGGCGTCTGGGCCCCAGGTGAAGACGTCGCCAAGCTGACCTACTACGGGCTGTACGCACTGCAGCACCGCGGGCAGGAGTCGGCGGGCATCGCCGTCAGCGACGGCAACCACATCGTGGTCCACAAGGAGATGGGCCTGGTCGCCCAGGCCTTCGATGAGCCCGCGCTGACCGCGCTGCGGGGTCACCTGGCCATCGGGCACTGCCGGTACTCCACCACCGGGGCTTCGGTCTGGGCCAACGCGCAGCCGACCTTCCGCTCGACCCCCGCCACCAGCCTGGCCCTGGGGCACAACGGGAACCTCATCAACACCCGCGAGCTGGCCGCCCTGCTCGACGACGCCGGGCGCGGCAGCGGGGGGATCGCGGCCACGTCCGACACCGAGGTGCTCACCGCCCTGTTCGTCCGGGACCACGACCAGCTCGGCCCGGCCGGTGAGCCGATCGGGGTGGCCGATGCGGCCGCGGCCGTCCTGCCGCTGGCCCAGGGCGCGTACTCGCTGGTCTTCATGGACGAGCACACCCTGTACGCGGCCCGCGATCCGCACGGTTTCCGGCCGCTGGTGCTCGGCCAGCTCAAGGGCGGCTGGGTGGTGGCCAGCGAGACCGCCGCCCTGGACATCGTCGGCGCCGCGTTCGTCCGCGAGATCGCGCCGGGCGAGCTGGTCTGCATTGACGGGGACGGGGTCCGGTCCCGGACCTTCGCCGCGCCGAAGCCGAGCGGCTGCGTCTTCGAGTACGTCTACCTGGCCCGCCCGGACACCACCATCTCGGGCCGTGGCGTGCACGCCACCCGGGTCGCCGTCGGGCCGCCGGCTCGCGGCCGAGCACCCGGCGGACGCCGACCTGGTCATCCCGGTGCCCGAGTCAGGCACGCCCGCCGCGATCGGCTTCGCTGAGGCCAGCGGCATCCCGTTCGGCCAGGGACTGGTCAAGAACTCCTACGTCGGGCGTACCTTCATCCAGCCCAGCCAGACGATCAGGGAACGCGGCATCAAGCTCAAGCTGAACCCGCTCCGGGACGCCATCGCCGGCCGCCGGCTGGTGGTCGTGGACGACTCCATCGTCCGCGGCAACACCCAGCGCGCCCTGGTCGCGATGCTCCGGGAGGCCGGCGCCGCTGAGGTCCACGTGCGGGTGGCGTCGCCCCCGGTCAGCTGGCCCTGTTTCTACGGCATCGACTTCGCCACCCGGGCCGAGCTCATCGCCGGGCACCTGTCCCCGGCGGAGATCTGCGCCTCGATCGGCGCCGACTCGCTCGGTTACGTGTCGCTGGACGGCCTCACCGAGGCGAGCCAGATCCCGGCCAGCCAGCTGTGCCGGGCCTGCTTTGACGGGCGGTACCCGACCCCGGTCGAGGATGCGGACCACGACAAGCACGCACTGGACGGCCTGGGCGTCGGAGCCTAGGCGCGTCAGCACGGCCCCCATGACTGGGGAAACAACGGGTCCTGCGCGGTATTACCGGCGTAGCTCGGCGTTACCAGCGGTCCTCGGCAGCGGCCGGGTCCTCATCGTCATCGTCGTCGTCGTAGAGTCCCGCGGGAGTTCCATCGCGAGAGTCCGCGCCGACACCTAGCTCCGACCGCAGCCGGTCGAGATCCCCGTCGTCGCTCTTGTACTTGAGCTGACGGGCGACCTTAACCTGCTTAGCCTTGGCTCGGCCGCGCCCCATTGGCTCGACCCCCTCGCACGTCCGGAGCCAGTCAGGCTCCATGATCTCCGCCTCGCTGGCTTTTTGCGCCGTATGGCGCCGCCGCCGCCCCGCAACGGGGAGCGCGACGTTCACCAGCATCCGTACAGGTATAACGGTACCCGCTTTGCGCCCCTGATGCCTACGCCGATCCCATCGTGCCGAGCCAGATTCCGCGCAGCCGGCCGACTTCGGCCATCCGGCGCTCGGCCAGACGGTCCGCCGCCACCGACGGAGGCACCCCGTCGGACTCCGCGACCTGCAGGATCTTGGCCGTGGTGGTGAAGATCTGCCCGGCCGCGGCCCGGGCCCGGTCGAAGCTGAAGCCGGCCAGCTCATCGGCGACCTGGATGACGCCGCCCGCGTTGACCACGTAGTCCGGCGCATACAGGACGCCCCGGTCGGCGAGAAGCTTCTCGACCCCCGGGTGGTCCAGCTGGTTGTTGGCGCCGCCGCACACGATGCGCGCGGTCAGCCTGCCGGCCACCTGATCGGTCAGCGTCCCGCCCAGCGCGCAGGGGGCCAGGATGTCCAGGTCCTCGGCCAGCAGGGCCGCCAGGCCGGAGACGGCCCGGACCTCCGGGTGCCGGGCCCGGACGGCCTCGACCGCGGCCGCGTTGACGTCGCAGATCACCACGTCCGCCTCAGCCTCGAGCAGATGCTCGACGAGCCGGTGCCCGACCTTGCCCACGCCTTCCACGCCCACCAGCCGGCCGCCGAGCTCAGGACTGCCCCAGGCGTGCTCGGCCGCGGCCCGCATCCCGTGCATGACGCCGAGGGCGGTCAGGACCGAGGAATCGCCCGCCCCGCCGTTGGCCTCGGTACGTCCCGTCACGTAGCGGGATTCCCGGGCGATGATGTCCATGTCCTCGCTGCGGGTGCCGACGTCGCACGCGGTGATGTAGCGCCCCCCGAGCGAGGCCACGAAGCGGCCGTAGGCCCGCAGCAGAGCCTCGGTCTTCACCTGCGCGGGATCCCCGATGATGACCGCCTTGCCGCCGCCGTGATCCAGGCCGGCCAGTGCGTTCTTGTAGGCCATGGCCTTCGACAGCCGCAGCGCGTCGGCCAGGGCCTCGTCCTCGCTGCCGTATGGATAGAACCGGGTGCCGCCCAGGCCGGGGCCCAGCGCGGTGGAATAGATGCTGATGATCGCCCGTAGCCCGGTCGCGGTGTCCTGGCAGAAGGCGACCTGCTCGTGGGATGTCGCGAACACGTTGGTCACGGCGCTGATTCTCCTCATCTCTCCCGGTCCGTGCTGGTCGCGGAATCGTGATCAAGCCTAGGGCCTGCCAGGCGGTGGCCCGGGGCAAAGTAGCCGGATGCGTTCCGTACCTACCGGTAACTCACAGTAGAGATGATCTTGTTACCTAGAGCACCGTCTTTGCGACGTTCTGATATGTCACGATACGACAGTGATGACTTACGCCGCGTATCTCCGCATCTATGAGCCGGTCGCGGCGTTTCATGAACCGGACCGCTCCAAGTGGGCCGCCTACGCCGTGTCGGCCGCCCGGCCCAGGCGCCGTGACTCGCTGGCCGCCGAGCAGGCCGAGGCCCTGAGCCGGGTGATCACCGCGCCCCGGCGGGTGGTCCCGGACACCGAGAGCGAGCACGCCTACGTCCGCCGGACGCAGGCGTGACCTATATATGTCCGTGGCAGACCCGGCTGCGCTGCCTGACGTCCTACCGCCGGGTGCTGGCGGATCCGGACTCGGCCTTGTTCAGCCTGATCCCGCCCGGCGCGGAGCAGGCCGCTACCTCGCCGCCGGGTGCTCGGCCCGCGGCCGGCGGGGCCGCCCCGGGGGCGGCCCAGGCACCGCCCAGGCTGCACATCCTGGCCAGTGCCTGGGCCGTTCCGCTGGCCTGGTTCGTGCCCTTCGCGGGCGCCGACCGCTGGCTGGCCCTCGGCCCGGGGAGCGGGCCGCCGTCGGACGGTCAGGCCACGTCGGCGACCCGGGCCTTGCTGTACACCACGCCGATGTCCAGGGCCCGCCGCCGGGTGGCGCGCGGCCTGGTGGCGTTCCACGAGCTGGGCCCGCAGCCGGCGGGCCCGGACTGGGATCCAGTCCTCGCGCAGGACGAGCTGGGGGAAGTGGGCCGGTGGCTGGAGGGCTTTCACCCTTATTCACTGGTCGAGCTCGACTACGGAGGGCTGGTGCAGCTGCTCAGCGACGACGCGCTGAGCCGTGACCAATCGGCCGCCGAGATCCGCGCCGCGATCGACGGGATGACCCGCGGTCAGCGCGAGCTCGCGGTGGCCATGTACCAGCGCGCTCACAGCCGGTGGCGTGCGATCGCCGAATACGAGGTGGCAAATTGACCGCCGACCTGGGCCGGAGCCTACTTCCCGGGCACTATTTCCGAATCCGGCGCGATGCGACTATAAGTATCGCTAGACTCACCGTGAGTGACAGCGATCAGCGGAGCAACTGGGCATCCCGGTACGAAAACTTTGCGCCTGGTGGTCGACGTGTCACGGCTGGTGATGGCAATATGGTCCTCGTCGGCCATATAGGACATCCCCGACAGGCTCCCCACGGAGCACCAGGCAAAACACCGAATGTAGGACGCAACACTGGTCCAGGAGGAGAGGCCACACACATGTCCGCACGTACACCAGAGGCTGAGCCGCTGTTGACGCCGGCGGAGGTCGCCACGATGTTCCGTGTCGACCCCAAGACCGTCACACGGTGGGCGAAGGCCGGAAAACTGACCTCGATCCGCACGCTGGGGGGACACCGGCGCTACCGGGAGACTGAGGTTCGTGCACTGCTTGCGGGTATCCCGCAGCAGCGCTCCGAGTGACCTTCTGCCGTTCATGAGGCGGGCGCCACAGGCGCACGGCAGCGTGGATACGGCAGCACTCGATCAATGGAATGGGGGGTCGGCCCCGGTGCCGCGTGTCGCCTCGACAGCGCCGCCCGGCAGGGAAAGTTCCCGCCGGATGTGCCTGGAAGACATGTAGCCGGGGCCGGTCCGCTCTTAGGGGAGGGTCGCACGATGCGTGATCCAGAACTGGTCGCACGTGCTCAGCGCGCCGCGACGCGCTTGGAATCAGCATGGGAACAATGGCGCGCACTGCACGGACTCGCGGTGGCGCCCGGTCAGCCGGTGGTCAGCTACGTCGGCTACTCGCTGAAGGAGCCCTGGGGTGAGCCCCGGGTCGTCATCGGGATCGACGCCGACGAAGCCGAATATCTCGCGGAGTTCCTGGACCGCGATGAATGCGCTCAGCGCCTGCAGATCCCGCACCAGCAGGTACGAAGGGTCGAGCCCCTCGGGCCGATGGGGCCGGAGACCACCGGCGAGCACGCCAGGTCGGCGCTGCTCGGCGCGCGGGTCAATTTCGGCGGCGGCCGTCACTCGCCCGACCAGGTCCGCGACATCGCTCCCGATCTGCCTGGCTGGGGCACCAGCGAGCTTCCCGGGCCGGTCGCCGGCCAGCTCGCGTGGCCGCACGGCGATCAGCCGCCTGCCAGCGCGTAGCCCGCGGTCAGGAAACTGAGTTACGGCGGATCCACAGCTGTGTCCTAGGGTGCCCTAAGGTTCGGACGGCATCATTGACAGTGACAGGGCTGAGGTTCCTCGCCCTTTCGCGTCTGGGCTCGGGGTGGCCAGGCCCCGCTCCGAGCCCAGGCTCTTTCTCCGCCTGGGCCCTCCCGGGCCGCCGGCCGTGCTACGAGCCGGCCGCCTTCGGCCCGGGCCGGTTACGCAATGACTCGACCAGGGCGGCCACGTGGCGCCGGTCTTCCGGCGTCAGCTCATCGATGCTCGCGATCAGCAGGTCCCGTTCCCGGTCGGCCGGCTCAGCCGGCCCGGCAGGCACGTCATCGTAGTAATGCAGGCCGGTGGATTCGGCGGCGGCCATGCGGACCGCAGACACGGGCACGTCCAGGCCCTTGGCCAGGGCGTCGATGGTGGCCGGCCGGGGCGGCCGGGCCAGATTCCTGGTGGTAGCCAGGGTGTACACGGTGGATCGCGGCAGCCCGCCCCGCCGGGCGACATCGCCGTAGGACCAGGCGCGCTCCCGCAGCCGGTCCTGGATCAGCCGCTGCAGGGGATTGATCGTGCGCTCCGGCGCGGTCCCGGCGGCGCGCCGCTGCTCGGCGGGCAGATCCCGCCGGCCCCCGGTCGGGTCCGCCGTCATAACCACCAACCTAGCCGGTCTGCGCCCGATCGGCGCTGCCCTGATTGCGGCCATTGACCGACTTGACCCTATTACTGTACGGTATCGAACGTACAAAACGTACGTCTGAAAACGTACGACCCTGGAGTCGCAGGGACGGGAACGTACGACCGGCCGCACGGTACCTGAGGGGGACGCGCGGCCGGCCAGGGGAGGGCGGTCCTGACCCTTCCAGGACCGCCCTCCCCGCCCCGGCCGGCTGCGCCTTACTCGACCGTGACGCTCTTGGCCAGATTGCGCGGCTTGTCGATGTCCCGGCCCAGCTTGGCCGCCACGTGGTAGGCCATCAGCTGCAGCGGGACGTTCAGCAGCAGGGGATCGAGCTCGGGCTCACTGCGCGGAACGCGGATGACCGCGTCGGCCAGGCCGGCGGGCAGATCAGCGCTGGAGACCGCGATGACCGGGCCGCTGCGGGCCTTGATCTGCTCGATCGTGGAGATGTTCTTGGCCAGCAGGTCGTCGTCCGGGACGACGACGACGCTGGGCATCGAGGAGTTGATCAGGGCCAGCGGGCCGTGCTTCAGCTCGCCCGCCTGGTAGGCCTCGGCGTGCACGTAGGAGATCTCTTTGAGCTTCTGGGCCCCTTCGCGGGCCACCGGCCAGCCCCGGACGCGGCCGATGAAGAACATGTGATCGGCGGTGGAGAAGCGCTGGGCCACGGTGGCGATCTCCTCCTCGGCGTCCAGGATCTCCTCGATCTGCCCGGGCAGAGCCCGCAGGCCGGCCACGATCCGCTGTCCGTCCGCCGCCGACATGTCGCGGACCCGGCCCAGCAGCAGCCCCAGCATGGCGAACGTCGTGGCCATGCTGGTCAGGGCCTTGGTCGAGGCAACGGCGATTTCCGGGCCGGCATGCAGGAACACGCCGTGACCGCACTCCCGGCCCAGCGCGCTGCCCACCACGTTGACCGCCCCGATGACCTGGCCGCCCTTGCGGCGCAGCTCCTGCACGGCCATCAGGGTGTCGAGCGTCTCGCCGGACTGGCTGACCGCCACGTACAGGGTGTCCGGGTCGACGACCGGGTTGCGGTACCTGAACTCCGATGCGGGTTCGGCGTCGGACGGGATGCGGGCCAGCTCCTCCACCAGCAGGGCGCCCATCTGCCCGGCGTAGTACGCCGTGCCGCAGCCGAGGAACTTGACCTGCCTGATGGCCCGGAGCTGGCGCGCGTCCAGGTTGATCCCGCCCAGCCGCGCCGTGGCGAACCGGTCGTCGAGCCGGCCGCGCAGGGCCCGGCGGAGCGCCTCGGGCTGCTCGTGGATCTCCTTGCGCATGAAGTCCTCGAACGACCCGAGCTCGTAGTCCCCGGCCTCGGCCTCCACGGTGGTGGGCACGCTCCCCGCCCCGGTGCTGTTGTGGCTGGCGCCGTCCAGCGTGCTCGTCCGGTAGTCAGCGGCGTGAACCGTGGCGATCTCGGCGTCGTCGAGGTACACCACCTGCTTGGTGTAGCGCACCAGCGCCGCGACGTCGGAAGCGACGAACATCTCGGACTCGCCGATGCCCAGCACGATCGGGCTTCCGTTCCGGGCGACCACGAGTTCCTTCGGATGCGAGACATCGAGCACGACCAGGCCGTACGTTCCCTCGACATGCCGCAGCACCCGGCGGACGGCGTCCTCCAGGCTGACGTCATCGGTCGCCTCGGCCGCGATCATGTGGGCCAGCGCCTCGGTGTCGGTGTCGCTGACCATGGTCACGCCCTTGGCGATCAGGGCGTCCCGGAGCTGCTCGGCGTTCTCGATGATGCCGTTGTGCACGACCGCGATGCGCCCGCTCGCGTCGGTGTGCGGATGAGCGTTGACGTCGTTCGGCTCGCCGTGCGTGGCCCACCGGGTATGACCGATGCCGATCGTGGCGCTGGTGCGGTCGTTGACCCGGTCCCGCAGGTCCTGCACCCGGCCTGCGGTCTTGGTCACCTGCAGGCGGTTCCGGTGGATGACGGCCAGTCCGGCCGAGTCATAGCCGCGGTACTCCAGGCTCCGCAGCCCCTCCAGCAAGACAGGGATGGCATCTCTGCGGCCGATGTATCCGACGATTCCGCACACCGTGGTGGAACCCTTCTGTTCGGGGTTGGCCTCGGTTATCCGTAGACCATGCGCCGGAGCTGCCGCTCCGTCAGGCCGGGCGCGGTGAACCTGCGCTGGGCCAGTTCGGCCGTGATCAGCGGCCAGATCTCCTCGTTCTTGCGCTGCCGCCGCTGCAGCTCGCCGTGCCGCCGCCGGACGAAGTCCTCGATCGTCTCGCTGAAGTAGGCGGTGACATCGGCGATGACCCGGACCGCGGTGGCCTGCGGCAGGCCGGTGGAGGCGGCCAGATGGCTCACCAGGTCCGGAGGGAACGGGTCAGGCATGCTCCCTTTCATACCGCCAGGAGTGTCTTTTCGGCAAGTTCCTGCCCGTTATCGGGCAGGAAAAGCGTCGTTGACCCGATCACGGGTTCCTTCCGGCTGGCTTTTGTCCCCGGCCGACCGGCTACATTGACGCTAGCCTGCTGGCTGGCACGATGCCTGCCGTACCGCCGAGTCGGCTCGGCCCGGCCAGGAAAAGGGGTCTGGTGACTGCAGCGGAGATCGTCGAGGTGCTCGAGCGGGACGGGCCGCTCACCGGGGCCGAGCTCATCGACCGGACCCAGGCCGATCCGCTGCTGCTATGGCGGGCCTGCCGGACCTCGGCCGAGATCTCACGCGAGCTGGCCGGCCGCCGGTACCTGCGGCTCGACCGCACCATCGAGGGCTGGGCGAGGCTCTCGCCGTCCATCCGGCGCGAGTTCCTCACCTACACGGTGGTCGGCCGCCGGGGCCAGGAAGACGCCATCTCCGCCCGGGCAGGCCAGCTGGCCCGCGAGGGCGACCTGATCAGCCGGGCCAAGTCCTACCTGGCCCGCGACACGATGGCCTCGGTTCTCGCCGAGCTGGGCATGGACGGCTCGCTGGCCGGCCAGGTCACCTTCATCATTGCCGGTGACGTGACCTACCAGATGGCGCACGCCGTGCCCCGCCCGGAGTCCAGTACCGGGCAGCTAGTGCGCGGATCGGACCTCGACATCATCGTGGTCGCCGACGACGACTTCCCGGCCGAGGCGCTGCGTGAGCTCGACGGCGCGATCCACCGGAAGAAGCATGTCCTGCTGGTCAGCCCTCGTCACCACGAGGAGATCGACTACGTCGTCAAGCGCATCGCGCAGGTGCGCGAGCAGCTGCGGTTCGACACGTTCCAGCACTGCGTCGCGGCCAAGATCCTGCACGAGGGGGAGATGCTGTGCGGCAGCCGCGAGGTCTTCGAGGCGATCAAGACCCTGGTGCAGGAGTCGGGGGTACCCGCCCAGCTCGGTGAGCTGGAGCGGCAGGCCGCCGCGGCCCGGGCCGCGGCCGAGGAGTACCTGCTGGCCGACCGGGCCGGCCCGCTGGCGCCCCGGTTCGCCAACCACTTCTACTCCCGCGACGAGCATGACGAGATCTACTGACCAGCACGGGCGGCCTGCTCCTCAGCGTCCAGCCGGGCCGGCCAGCGCGGGAATCAGGCCGGCCGACCTGGCCTGCAGCCCGGTGACGATACCACCCAGCCAGGCGGTCACCGCGGACGACTCCGCACCGGACAGCTGCCGTACGGCGGCGAGGTAGGACGTGCCCGCGGCGGCGGCCCGGGCCAGCCCGGCCAGGACCTCCCCGGGCGGCTCGGTGCCGAGCGGCCCGGTGCCGAGCATCCGGCACAGCTCGCCGGCCTTGTCCCGGAGCAGAGCGCGGTCCGGGTCGTCCGGGCTGATCGTGGCCACCATGGCCTGCAGCCGCTTGCCGCGTTCGGCGCAGGCCGCGGCCAGGACCTCCTGGGCTCCCTCGTGCATCAGCTCGCCGAATTCCTGAGCGGCAAAGAACGGGGCCCGGGCCTGCCGGTACCACTCCCGGAGCGCTCGCAGGTTGGCCAGGTAGGCGACGTTCTTGGCCACCACCGCGTGCAGCTTCCGGTAGCTGTCCGGCTGCAGCGGCACCTGCTTGCCGGCCGGAGCGCCGGCGATGGCCAGCTGGCCGTCGGCCACGTCGTCGCGGAGGACCGAGCCGGCCGCGATCACGCTGCCGTACCCGACGGAGACCGGCCCGACCGCCCCGCCCTGGCCGCCGAGGAAGATGCGCGGTTCACGGAGCATGACGCCGCGGGCCACATCGCCGAACAGCGAGGCCGTGGCCTTGTCGCCGCGCGGGGTGAAGTTGAAGTGGACGTAGGACGATCCGACCTCACTGTGGTCGGACCGGCTGGTCCCGCCGCTCATCAGGCAGTCACAGAAGTTGATCAGGCTTCCCAGGGTGACGAAGGGAAACAGGATGGTCTGCTTCAGCCCGACGTTGTGCGCGCCGTTGGCCTCCTCTTCGAGCAGCGTGCCCTCCCGGACATGATGCCCCAGGCCCAGGCTGGCCCCGTCCAGGAAGACCGCGCCCGCCGCGTAGCCGCCCTTGAGCGACACATTCGGGCCGAGCCGGCAGTCCTCTACCGTTACCGGTCCCTCCGACCCCAGCGTCACGCCCGCGGAGATGACCGTCCGGGCGCCGCGGATCCGGCACCCGGGATGGATGGTCACGCCGTCGGCCGAGACCCGGTCCACGTCGACCTCGGGGCCGATGTCCAGGCTCAGCGGGTTCGGCATGTGCACGCCCTTGCCCAGGAGCGCCTCGATCGCCTGGATGGCGTGCGGCTGCATATCCATTCCGCCCGGTCCTCCTGTTCGTCGCCCTAGCCAAGCCCGCTGTCTCACGAATGGTAGCCAGCTGCTCCCGCCGCACGGGGCGTTGAGAGTAGGTACGATCGGACCTCGCGCCGTGCCATCCGGCAGTAAGGGGAAACGGGACTGTCATGGGACGACTCTTCGGTACCGACGGCGTCCGCGGCGTGGCCAACAAGGACATCACCCCGCATCTGGCCCTGGATCTGTCCATCGCCGCGGCCCGGGTTCTCGGGGAGCCCGGCCGCGTCCCGGTGGCGGTGGTCGGGCGGGACACCCGGGCCTCGGGGGAGTTCCTGTCCGCGGCGGCCACGGCCGGGCTGGCGGCGGCCGGGGTGACCGTGTACGACGCCGGGATCCTGCCCACCCCGGCCGTCGCGTTCCTGGTCGCCGAGCTGCACGCCGACTTCGGCGTGATGCTGACCGCCTCGCACAATCCCATGCCGGACAACGGGATCAAGTTCTTCTCCCGGGGCGGCCGCAAGCTCCCGGACGCGACCGAGGACGCCATCGAGGCCCGGCTCGCCGACTCGTGGGAAGGCCCTACCGGTAGCGGCGTCGGACGGGTCATCGCCCTGCCGGACGGCCGCGCCCGTTATGTCGGCCATCTGCTCCGCGGCCTGCCCAACCCGCTCGGCGGGCTGAAGGTCGTCATTGACACCGCGCACGGCGCGGCGGCCCAGGCCTCCCCGGAGGCCTTCCGCGCGGCCGGGGCCGAGGTCCAGGTCATCGGGGCCGAGCCCGACGGGCTCAACATCAACGAGGGCTACGGGGCCACCCACCTCGAGAGGCTGCAGGCCGCGGTCACCGAGCTCGGCGCCGACCTGGGTATCGCCCACGACGGGGACGCCGACCGCTGCATGGCCGTCGACCACGCGGGCGCCATCATCGACGGCGACCAGATCATGGCCGTGCTGGCCGTGGCCATGCTGGAGCGCGGCGAGCTCCGCGATCAGACCCTGGTCGTCACCGTGATGAGCAACCTCGGGCTGTTCCAGGCCATGGAGCGTGCGGGCGTCACCGTGCGGCAGACCGCGGTGGGCGACCGCTACATCCTGGAGGAGCTGGACGCGCACGGCTACTCGCTCGGCGGCGAGCAGTCGGGTCACGTCATCGTGCCGGAGCACGCCACCACGGGAGACGGCACCCTGACCGGCCTGCTGCTGGCCGCTCGCGTCGCGCAGGCCGGGCTGAGCCTGCGCGAGCTGGCTGCGGTCATGACCCGGCTGCCCCAGGTCCTGATCAACGTCAAGGGCGTCGACAAGAACGCGGTGGACGCCAGCGAGATCGTCCAGGCCGCCGTGGCTCAGGAGGAAAAGGAACTGGCCGGGCTCGGCCGGGTGCTGCTGCGCAAGTCCGGTACCGAGCCCGTGGTGCGCGTCATGGTCGAGGCCCCGACCGGCGAGCAGGCCGGCGCGGTCGCCGCCCGGCTCGCCCAGGTCGTCAAGACCGAGCTGTCACTGTGACGGGGCGTGCAGCTCGTCGAGCTGCGCGCGGGCGGCGGTGACGAGTTCGGCGTTGGTGTTCGCGTGCCCGGCGATGCCCCAGCCGCCCTCCGGGGCCTCGGTGAGCAGGACCCAGGTCCGGTCGGCGAGGCCGGGGTCGCCGGCCGCGGCCGCGATGATGTCGGTGAGCTGGCGCACCACGGCGAGCTGCTTATCCCGGTCCAGCGCGCCCGCGTTGGTCAGCACCTGGACCCGGACGTAGTTGCTGTCGCCGTCGACGTTGGCCAGCTGCCCCGGCGGCAGCTCGTGCACGAAGGCCGCGGTGTTCTTGCGGAACAGCGGCAGGTCGGGAACCTGCTCCACGGTCATGACCGCGGCGGCCAGGTCGACGGCCAGCTGATGCGGGTCGGCAAACGTGCCGGCCGTGGCGTACGCGTCGATCATGGGCATGGCGGGCTCCTCCGCAGCTCTTATGATGACCGTCATAGCGACGGCCCCAGCCTGCACTATGACGGCCGTCATAGTCAAGAAGTGAGAGACATGAGCAGCAACAGCCGGGCCAGCATGGTCCGCAGCGCCGCCGCCCTGTTCGGCTCGCGCGGGCTGACCGCGACCTCGTTCTCCGACGTGCTCGCCGCCAGCGGCGCGCCCCGAGGCTCGATCTACCACCACTTCCCGGGCGGCAAGACGCAGCTCGCCCAGGACGCCATCGGGTGGACCTCCGAGCAGGTGCTCGGCCACCTCCGCGCCTGCCCCGCCGACACCCCCGCGGGTGTCCTGGCCTGGTTCGTCGACCTGTGGCGCCAGTCCGCGCTGGCCTCCGGGGGATCCTCCGGCTGCCCGGTGGCCGGCGTCGCCCTCGACACCGGCTCCGCCGCGGCCGACGACCTGATCGAAGCCGCGCGCGCCGCCTTCGCGCAGTGGGCCGGGCTGCTGGCCGCCCAGCTCCGGTCGGCCGGCGTGCCCGCCGGCCGGGCCGGGCCGATCGCCACCACCGCCCTGGCCGCCATGGAGGGCGCGCTCATCTTGTGCCGGGCCGAGCGCAGCAGCGCGCCGCTGGAGGCGGCCGCCGGGGAGCTGATGAACCTGCTTCCGCCCGGCTGAGATCAGACGATCGACGTGCGGTGCCCCGCCCAGTACGAGTCGCGCAGCACCCGCTTGTACAGCTTGCCGGTCTCGGACCGGGGCAGCTCCGCGATGAAGTCCACCGAGCGCGGGCACTTGTAGTGGGCCAGCCGCTCCCGGCAGTAGCTGATGAGCTCCTGGGCCAGGTCCGGGCCAGGCGCTGGCCGGATCGGCCAGCTGCACCACCGCCTTGACCTCCTCGCCCAGGTCATCGTTCGGCACGCCGATCACGGCCACGTCCAGCACGGCCGGGTGGGAGGACAGCAGGTTCTCGGTTTCCTGCGGGTAGATGTTGACCCCGCCGGAGATGATCATGAACGACTTGCGGTCGGTCAGGTACAGGTACCCGTCGGCGTCGACGTGGCCGATGTCGCCGACGGTGCTCGCCGTGCCGTCGGCATTCCGGCTCTCGGCCGTCTTGGCCGGGTCATCGAAATACTCGAACGAGGTCGGCCCGCGGAACCAGATGGTCCCGTCCACCCCGGTCGGGCACTCCTGGCCGTTCTCGTCCAGGATGAGCAGCTCGCCGCTGAGGGCCTGGCCGACCGTGCCGGGGTGCGCGAGCCACTGCGCGCTGTCGCAGAACGTCGAGCCGATTCCCTCGGTGGCCGCGTAGTACTCGGTGATGATCGGGCCCAGCCAGTCGATCATGGCCTGCTTGACGTGCACCGGGCAGGGGGCGGCCGCGTGCACGATGCACTCCAGCGACGAGGTGTCGTAGCGGGCCCGGACCTCGGCGGGCAGCCGCAGGATCCGGGTGAACATCGACGGCACCATCTGGCAGTGGGTCACCCGGTAGCGGTCCACCAGCGCCAGCCACTGCTCGGCGTCGAAGCGCTCCATCACGACCGTGGTGGCTCCGAGGCTGAGGGACGCGGAGACCGCGGCCGACGGGGCCGAGTGGTACAGCGGGGCCGGGTTCAGGTAGGTCATGCCGGGCCGGAAGCCGAACATCGAGATCAGGCCCTGAAGCGCCGTGAGCAGATCGGCGGGCCCGCCGGCCGGCAGGCCGCGCAGGATGCCCTTGGGCTGGCCGGTCGTGCCCGAGGAGTAGAGCATGGCCGCGCCGAGGGACTCGTCCGGGACCGGGTCCGGCGGGCATTCCGCGATGGCGGCCTCATAAGAGGCCGGGCCGCCCGGCCCAGCCGGATCGGAGATGAGCAGGCGCTCCAGTCCCGGGCTGCCGGCCGCGGCCGGCTCGGCGACCTCCCGCATCGCCGCGGAGCTGAACAGCAGCCGGGACCGTGAGTTGGTCACGACATAGGCGACCTCGTTCGGGGCCAGGTACTTATTGATCAGGGTGTAGTACAGGCCGGTCCGTTCGGCGCCGCCCGCGATCTCCAGCAGCCGCGGATTGTTTTCCATGAAAACCGAAATGTGGTCGCCCCGCTGCAGCCCGGCTTGCCGCAGGAAATGCGCCACCTGGTTACAGCGGGCTTCATATCCCGCGAAAGTGACGGTCTCGCCCGAGGTGGCCATGATGATGGCGGCCTGGTCAGGATCATCGATGGCGTGCTGCCGTGCGTACACGCTTTTCCCCCTTGTGCCTGACTCCGGGGATATGTCCCGCCTCAGCGTACAACTGGCCCGCGGCCAGCGGTAGCCGTGCGCGCCCCGGGGCTGCGTGCCGCCCCTGGGGTTCATGAGCGCGAGCTGACCGCGGTCTCCCGGAGCTGACCGGTGCGCCGCCGCAGCGCGCCGACCGCATTCCAGCGCAGCGCCCCGGCCAGGTCCCGGGCGTGCTCGGTCATCGAGTAGTCCGGCTGGGCCTCGACGTCCTGCAGCGCCCGGTCCAGGTCGAGGCCGTGTTCCTCGAGCACGATGGAGAAGTCCCGCCGCATCGGGCCGAGCCGCTCGTAGCCGAACGACCGGTACAGGCGCGGGAACTGCGACCGGTACAGCCGGACGCGCTCATGCAGGCCGGATGAGTGCGACAGCGGGTTCTTCGGCCGCTGCCGGACGTAGCCGGGCAGGATGTCGGCGAAGGCGTGCCGCAGGATCCACTTGTCCTGGCCGTCCCGGAGCTTCAGCTCGATGGGCAGGCGCATGGCCAGCCGGACCAGGGCCAGGTCGAGGAACGGCACGCGCACTTCCACGCCCTGCCCCATGCTGGTCCGGTCGACGCGCTGCAGCTCGGTCCGCCCGAGGTTGTGCAGCTTGTGCTGGAACAGGCGCTGCCGCAGCGCCGCGTCGGGCTGCCGGTACATCTCGTAGCCGCCGAACAGCTCATCGGACCCGTCCCCGCACAGCACCACCTTGATGCCGCGCTCGTGCACCCGCGCGAACAGCAGCCGGGAGATGACCGCGTTGATGACGTCGCCGTACTCGGTGAGCTCGGACATCCGGATGGCCTCCCGGATGTCCGGCAGCCGGATGTCGCCCGGTGACAGCTCGATGACCTCGTGCTCCACCCCGAGATCGCGGGTCACCCGCCGCGCGTAGGCGACGTCGTCGCTGCCCGGCGTGCCGATCGTGAACGCCACGCAGTCCGGGTGCATCTCGCGGGCGTGCAGGAGGGTCAGCGTGCTGTCCAGGCCGCCGGACAGGATGACGCCGACGGTGAGATCGGTGTCGAGCCGGACCCGGATGCTGTCCTCCAGGGTGGCCCGCACCTGGCGGGCCGCCTCGCCGGTGTCGGTGACCGGCTCGTCGCCATCACCCATCCGCAGCAGGTCGACGTAGGCGGTGACGGCCGGATCCTGCGAGGGACTGCCCCAGCCGTGATGACCGGGAGGGATCTCGCTGACCGGCCCGCCCGCCGGGATGAGCGCCTTCAGCTCCGAGGCCGCGAACAGGTGGCCGTCATGCCGGGACCAGTAGAGCGGCTTGACCCCCAGCGGATCGCGGGCCAGGTAGACCCGGTCCCCGGCCGCCTCGGCGATGGCGAAGGCGAACTCACCCCGCAGGTGATGGACCGCGTCCTCGCCCCACTCCAGGAAGGCCTCCAGGAGCACCTCGGTGTCGCTGTCGCTGCGCAGCACGTGGCCGCGGTCGGCCAGCTCCGTCCGGAGCGCGCGGAAGTTGAAGATCTCGCCGTTGTAGCACGCCGCCCAGCGGCCATCAGCCGAGGTCCACGGCTGGACGGCCCGCTCGCGGTCGACGATCTTCAGCCGCTGCGTGCCGAGCAGGTGCCGATCGTCGGAGGAGGTTTCCCGCACCTCGCCCCGCGCCGCGATCGCGGCCAGCATCGAGTCGAACACCAGCGGGTCGGGGCGGGGGCCGACCACTAGGGCGATACCGCACATGTTCCGGAGCCTTCCTGCCGCCGCTACCGGACGCCCAGCTGGGCGTCGTAGGCGGCCTGCAATTCGTCGCACGCCTGCGGGCTGACGCATAGATGCCACGCCTGGCCCTCGTCTATGACATTGAGCTGGCCTGCCTGCTGCCGGTCGAGCAGCAGCCGGGCCAGCATGTTCTCCCGGTCGAACCGGCGGAACCAGTGCACTTCCAGGTCAGATGCGTAACCGGTGCAGTGCGAACTGGGCAGCACGGCCGAGTAGCCGAGCGAGCGGAGGTGATGCTGATGCTCGACGCTGCGCACCATGCTGTTGACCCACAGCCGGGGGGTCCGCGGCGGCAGGGCCGCCGCGAGCTCACCCGCGATCTGATTGAGCACGGCGATCACCTCGGGCCGGGAACGCGTGAACCGCAACCCGGCGGTGGCCGGGCGAAGGGCCGGGAGCACCCGGCGCTGAGCCCAGTCCCGGGCCCGGCCCGGCAGCCCGGCGGGCTGGGCGCGGAACCGGAACTGCAGCCTTCGCGCCGACCGCAGCGGCTCGAGGTCGACCAGCTCCGCCGAGTTCATCACCTCGGCGTCGGACCGGAACGGAGCCGTCTGCGACCACCACACCGAATCGATCTGCGAGAGCAGCAGGATGCGGACGAAGGCCGGCAGGTCACGGGCCGAGCTGCGCGCGCTGGGCCGGTACCCGCGGATCTCCCCGGCCAGCCGGTCGGCCAGCGGATCGAGGCCTCCGTCAGCGCGGGAGAGCACATCCGCGAACTCCGGTTGCCCCAGGCGCTTGACCACCAGCTCCTCGACGGCGAGAAGGTCGGCCGGCCCGTGCTGACGGCTCGTCTCCCCGGCCAGGTCGCTGACTGCGGCCCGGAAGGCCTGCAGCTGCGATGCCGGCACCGGATCTGAAATCTCAGTCCCCTGTTCAGCGTGAGTGTCCGGGTCCCACGCGGGCCGCAGAGCGTGCCGTGTCCCGGCACCTCGCGGCCGGCGCCATCAATGACGACTCCCGTGGCGTGCACCACCGCACGCCCGTCAGCCGCCCGGGCAGAATACCAAGTATCGTCTCAGCGTTTTCGCTATCCGGCGCTATTGGCAGATCCAGCCACTCGACTGCCATTTCGGATACGGCTCGCGGACGCGCTGAGCCGGCCAGTCAGTCGAGGTAATCCCGCAGGACATTGGACCGGGACGGGTGACGCAGCTTGGACATGGTCTTGGACTCGATCTGGCGGATCCGCTCCCGGGTGACGCCGTAGATCTGGCCGATCTCGTACAGGGTCTTGGGCTGACCGTCGGTCAGCCCGAACCGCATGGACACGATTCCGGCTTCACGGTCGGTCAACGTGCCGAGCACGGTCTTCAGCTGCGCTTGAAGCAGCACGGCACTGGCCGCTTCAGCGGGCTGGATGGCCTCGGAGTCCTCGATCAGATCGCCCAGCTCACCATCGCCGCTCTCGCCCAGCGGGGTATGCAGCGAGATCGCTTCCTGGCCGTACTTCTGCAGCTCAGCGACCCTCTCCGAGGTCATCTCCAGCTCGGCCGCAAGCTCGTCGAGGGCGGGCTCCCGGCCCAGGTCCTGCAGCAGCTGACGCCGCGCGCGGGCGAGCCGGTTGATGATCTCGGCGATGTGCACGGGAAGGCGGATCGTGCGGGACTGATCGGCCATGGCCCGGCTGATTCCCTGCCGGATCCACCAGGTCGCGTACGTGGAGAACTTGTAGCCCCTGGTGTAGTCGAACTTCTCCACGCCGCGGATCAGGCCGAGGTTGCCCTCCTGGATCAAGTCCAGGAACAGCATCCCGTGGCCGGAATACCGCCGGGCCACCGAGACCACCAGGCGGAGGTTGGCCTCCACCAGGTGCTCCTTGGCTCTCCTGCCGTCATCAGCGACCCACTCGAGATCGGCGCGCTGGTCAGCACCCGGCACGCCGCCGGTGACGCTCAGCTTCTCCTCGGCGAACAGGCCTGCTTCGATGCGCTTGGCCAGCTCGACCTCCTGGGCGGCCGAGAGCAGGGGCACCCGGCCGATCTGCTGGAGGTAGTCCCGGACCGGGTCGGCGCTCGCTCCGGCGCCTTTGAGGCGAGCCGGCGGAAGGCCGTCGTCGTCATCACGGGTAAACAGCACGTCGCTCAGGCCGTGCTCAGCCGCTTCGTCGGCCAGATCAGCCGGATCCGGCCCGCCCGTCTCAGCGGCCTCATTATCGCCCGCCGGGCCCGGACGGTCGTTCACGCTGACGCTCACGCCCTTGGCCGCTCAGCTACCGCCTCGAGCAGCAGACTGCCCGGGGTAACGGGCGGCTGCCATCGCCCGGCGCCGGGGCGCGGCACCGAGCTCAATGACCAGCCGGCTGGATGTGCCCGGGGCATGAGGATCCTCCCGGAATTGGAGGACGGAAAACCGGAACGTGCTGTTTCAGCGTATGGGATCGGCCCGCTGATGAAACGCTCAGCAATCCCGCCGCGGACCGTAATTCGGCGCGACGTGCTCAGCCGCACTCGGCATATGACACCGCGGTGACTCTGAAGCCAGAGCCGCCGCGGTGCCCGGCCGCATTCAGGCTGACCGAACCTGCTCGGCCTGAGGGCCCTTGGGACCCCGCGTGACGTTGTACTCGACACGCTGGTTGTCTTCCAGGCTGCGGAAGCCTTCCGCCTCGATGGCGGAGTGATGCACGAACACGTCGGGCGTGCCGTCGTCCGGGGCGATGAACCCGTACCCCTTATCTGCGTTGAACCACTTCACTGTTCCCTGAGCCACTGCGCTCTCCTGCTGAGGTTGATCATCGGGACGCACGGACGCGCATCCCGGGCTGTGGCGACCGCCCACGCTCTCAGGCCAGGCCTGGGGGATGGACGGTGCCCGCGGTCAGAACCTCACAGGCGCTGTGACACGGACACGAAATCTCGACTGCAACCAGGTCCAGTTAACACCATGCCGCAAGGTTCTGGACCACATCGCGTCCCGGCCTGGTGACCCGGGCTCAGCGCGGTGACCCGGGGCAACCTGCCGGAAGCAGGTAGAATGACGAGGGCCGGGGGTTTATCGTGCGCTGACAGTCACGTCCGCGTCGCTCTGGGCGTACGGCAATCCGGTTCTTCCGGGAACCGAGATGGGCGGCCGGCTGTGGCGCCGCACGAGACCGATCCTGTCGCGCCTGGACGAGGGGTTCGGGTCCGCCGTCAGGGTGGCTTCACCATCGTGAGCATCACCGGCGGACTCGATGCCGGGACCGTTCCGGTACTGCGTGAGCGAGTTCATGACCTGCTGCTGCCGCATGAGAGCCAGATCGTCATCGATCTGTCCGAGGCGGCTCGCTGCGACCAGAGCGGGCTGGCCCTGCTGATCGGCGTCGGCAGGCGCGCAAGCCTGCTGGGGGGCGCCCTGCGCCTCGTCGCGCCCCCGCCTCTGGTGGCCGAGGCCCTGTGCCGCACCGGCCTTCGCTCCCGGTTCACGATCTTCGGCTCACTGCCCGAAGCCCTGAGCGCGCCGCCGGCTCTCCTGCCGGGCTCGGGCCGGCTGCGGTCACATTGCCTGCGGATAGGCATGCTGTAGCCTTAAGCTGGCGCAATAGCGCACCCAGGCGTAGCCATGAGGGCGCGCCGGTCGTACGTCGCTCGGTGAGCGAGATGGTCCCCGCAATGGCGGCGCCTTCGACGACACGGCCATCTGAGTCCTGGAGACGACTTCTTGTCAGCATTGCCTGCTGAAAATTCTGCACTCATGCCCGATGGCCGGCCCCGGACGGCCGGCCCGCGACGTCCTCGGCCTCGCCGTGTGCCGGCGTCCGTTCCCGATACCACGTTCGCGGCCCTGGGCGTCGCCGCCGGCCTGGTGGCCGTCCTGGCCGAGGACGGGATTACCACGCCGCGTCCGATCCAGGCCGCCGTGCTGCCCGATGCCCTGGCCGGGCTGGACATTCTGGGCCGGGCCCAGACCGGCTCGGGTAAGACCCTGGGCTTCGCCCTCCCGCTGGTGGCCAGGCTGGCCGAGGGGTACACCATGGCGGGCCGCCCGCGCGGCCTGGTCCTGGTGCCGACCCGCGAGCTGGCCACCCAGGTCCAGGCGGTCCTGTCCCCGCTGGCCCGCGCGGCGGGACTCACCGTGGCCGCTATCTTCGGGGGTACCCCGCAGCAGCCGCAGGTGGTCGCCCTGCGCGAGCGCGCCGACATCGTCGTCGCCTGTCCGGGACGCCTGGCCGACCTCATCGAGCAGGGCCACTGCCACCTCGGTGACGTCGAGGTCAGCGTGCTGGATGAAGCCGACCAGATGGCCGACCTAGGCTTCCTGCCGGCCGTGCGGCAGCTGCTCGACGCTACCCCGCCGGAGGGCCAGCGGCTGTTGTTCTCAGCCACCCTCGACGGCGAAGTGGACGTCCTGGCCCGGCGTTTCCTGGTCCGTCCGGCGCGGCACGACGTGGACGACGGCGCGCCGCCGGCCCAGATCACCCACCATCTGCTCACCGTGACCTCCGCCGAACGGGCGGCCGTGGTCGCTGTCCTGACCAGCGGCGAGGCCCGGGTGCTGATCTTCACCAGGACCAGGCGGGGAGCGAGCAAGCTGGCCCGGCAGCTGACCGCGGCCGGGACCCCGACAGCGGAACTGCACGGCGATCTGACCCAGAGTTCCCGGAGCAGGAACCTCGCCGCGTTCGGAGCCGGAGAAGTCCGCGCCCTGGTCGCGACCGACATCGCCGCCCGCGGCCTGCACGTGGACGGAATTGACCTGGTCATCCACGCCGACCCGCCGGCCGAGCACAAGGCCTACGTGCACCGCTCGGGCCGGACCGCACGCGCGGGCGCGGCCGGAACCGTGGTCACCGTCCAGACCGCCGCGCAGGCGACCGCGGTCCGTGCCCTGATGCGCCAGGCTGGGGTGACGGCTCGTGCCGTTGTCGCCGAGCCCGGCTCGGCCGTGCTGCGCTCGATCGCCGGGCCGGCCGTCAGTCCCACCGCTCCAGCCGCCCGGCCCAGCCGCCCGGTCCTGGTGGCCTCGGCGGCCACCGGCCGGGGAGCCGTCGCTCTATCCGGAGGCTTCCGAGGCCGCCGCCGGTAGCGACGGACGGCGAGCGGGCGGACTGGCCGGGTTCTCGCAGTGGGGCGCCAGGGGGTCGAACCCTGAACCAATGGGTTAAAAGCCCACTGCTCTGCCATTGAGCTAACGCCCCGCGGCGCCGCTCGCGCCGGCGCCTAGAGCTGAAGCGTACCGATATCCCGGCCGAATCGCCGCTTTACGCTACCGGTATGCGGACACGCCGGTCAGTGCCTGGCCGATGGCCAGCGCGTGGATTTCCTCGGTACCTTCGTAGGTCAGCACCGCCTCCAGGTTGTTCGCGTGCCGTATCGGCGGGTAGTCCAGGGTGACGCCGCTGGCGCCGAGCACGGTCCGGGCCTGGCGGGCGACATCGAGCGCGGACCGGACGTTGGCCATCTTGGCCATGCTCACCTGAACCGGCGTGACCGATCCGGCTTCCTTAAGCCGCCCGAGGTGCAGGGCGAGCAGCTGGGCGCGGCTCAGTTCCGCAGCCATCCAGCTCAGCTTGGCCTGGGTCAGCTGGAACGAGCCGATCGTCTTGCCGAACTGCTCGCGCGTCCGGGCGTACTCGACCGCGCTCTCCAGGCAGGTCCGGGCCGCCCCGGTGACGCCCCATGCGATGCCGAAGCGCGCCTCGGTCAGGCAGGACAGCGGCCCGCGCAGGCCGGAGACGCCGGGCAGCACGGCGTCGCGCGGCAGCCGCACGTCGTCCAGGTGCAGCTCGGAGGTCACCGAGGCCCGCAGCGACATCTTCCGGCCGATGTCGGTGGCGCTGAAGCCCGCCGTGCCGCGGGGGACCAGGAACCCGCGGATGCCGTCCTCAGTGTTGGCCCACACCACCGCGAGGTCGGCGACGCTGCCGTTGGTGATCCACATCTTGGTCCCGGAGACCACCCAGTCCGAGCCGTCCCGCCGGGCGAAGGTCCGCATGCCGCCCGGGTCGGACCCGTGGTCGGGCTCGGTCAGCCCGAAGCAGCCGACCGCTTCCCCGGTGGCCATCCGGGGCAGCCACTCGGCCTTCTGTTCCTCCGAGCCGTACCGCCAGATCGGGAACATGGCCAGCGAGCCCTGGACGGACGTCGCGCTGCGCAGCCCGGAGTCGCACGCCTCCAGTTCCCGGCAGGCCACCCCGTAGGCAATGGCCCCGGCGCCCGCGCAGCCGTAACCGGTCAGGTGCATGCCCAGCAGGCCGAGCCGGCCGAGCTCGGGCATGATCTCGCGCGGCAGCGTGCCGGCTTCGAACCAGCCGGCCAGGTGCGGGCCGATCTGCTCGGCGGTGAAGGCGCGCACCGTGTCGCGCAGCAGCCGCTGCTCATCGGTGAGCTGGTCATCGACGTTCATCAGGTCGACGTCTGGTACCGGCGCGGGCATGGCGTTCCCCTTTCGCTTCAGCTCAGGGTAATGACCAGGGTCATCCCCGAGGTGAGCACGGCGCCCGCCTGGGCGCGATCGAGCTGTGACCGAACCGGCGAACGGCGGGACGAAGCATTTGTACCGGGCCCGGGACGGCCGGATGGTCGCCGGGGTGTGCGCGGGCCTGGCGGCCGACTCGGCTGCAGGCGGCGCTTGGCGGTCGGCGGCCGGCCCAGGTCAGCGAGACCCCGCGGTCTCAGCCGGTGCCTCCGCCGCGGCCTGGGGCGCGGCGGCGTGGCCCTGCGCCCAGGTCGCCGCGAGCATCGTGGCCGCGGTCAGGCCGGCCAGGCCGGCCAGGCCGACCGCGAGCGGCGCGCCGATGACCTGCGCCACGGCCCCGCCGGCCAGGATGCCGAGGCCCTGGACGGCGTACAGGCCCGACTGGGCCAGGCCGAAGGCCCGGGCCCGGGTGGCAGGCTGCAGGGCCTGCACGAAAGTCGCCGCGGCGGCCAGTTGATAGGCGCCGCCTGCCCCGGCCAGGGTCCACAGCAGCAGCACCACCCACAGCGGCGGGTTGCAGGCGCAGCCGACGAGCGGCAGGCAGGACAGGACGGCCAGCCATCCCATGAGCCTCATCCGGACGGACGGAGCGGCCAGGCGGCCGAGCAGGAAGGCGCCTGCCACCATGCCCAGCGGCATGGCCGCCATCAGCAGCCCCACCGTCAGCGTGCTGCCGTGCAGTGAATGCGCGTACGGCGCCGCGAGCCCCTCCGGCACGATGTAGAAGCCGGCCAGCCAGCCGAAGAGCAGCAGGATCAGCAGCGTCCGGTTACCGAAGACGAGACGGATCCCGTCGGCGGACACCGCCCACAGCGAGGGCCGCGCGGATTCCTCGCGCGGGGGCATGGGCCGTGCCCGCACCCCGATGGCGATGATGACCGCCGAGATCCCGAACGAGACGGCGTCCAGCCCCAGGGTCCGGTACGGGTCCACGACGGCGACGACCGCCGCGCCCGCCACGAAGCCCAGGATCTGGCTGACCTGGAAGCTGATGTTCCCGACCGCCGAGCCCAGCACGAACGCGTCCCCGGGCAGCACGTCCGGCAGCAGCGCGGCCCGGGCCGAGGAAAAGGGCGCCCCGGCCAGCACGGTGCAGAACAGCAGGGCGCACAGCGCCGTGAACGGCATCCCGGGGATGGCCATCAGCCCGACCGTGCCCATCCGCAGCACGTCGCAGGCGATCATCACCCGGCGGCGGGGGAACAGGTCGGCCAGCCCGGCCAGCAGCGTCCCGCCCGCGATCGGCGGCAGGTAGGTCAGGGCGTAGGCCAGTGCGGTCAGGAACGCCGAGTGGGTCCGGCGGTAGACCAGGATGGCGATGGCGACCTGGGCGAACTGGTCCCCGGCGAACGAGAGCACCTGCGCCGCCCACAGTGCGCGGAACTCGCCGATGGCAAAGACCTCGCGGTAGGACGAGTGCCGTTCCGGCGCCCGCCGGTGCCGTCCCGACGGAGCCGGGTCGCTGACCTCGCTGCCGTCGAGCTGGTCCGCCGGGCCGCCGGTGCAGCCGGCCCAGGCGCGGCTCAGCCCGGTAGTCGGTCCGCGGCTGGGTTGTCACTGCGTCGCTCACCCTCGGGCGTCGGCCAGGGTCCCCCGTGGCACGTGACCAGCTTGGTCGTCACTCATTGTCGCTTACCCTGATCATATAGTTACACTGCCCGGATCGCCCGGGAATGACTTCGCCGCGTTACCGCATCTTGCTTAACGTGTCTGAATCGTCTTCGTCTCGGTCTCGGGCCGCGCCGGCATCACCGCGCCCCGGGCGCTGCTGATCCGCTTTGCCCGTTCCCTGGGCCGTCCCCTATGCTGCTTGGGCAGTCCCGACTCCGGGCTGACGCGGTCCTGGCGGCTGGCGCCGCCGACGCCCCCATCGTCTAGAGGCCTAGGACACCGCCCTTTCAAGGCGGCGACACGGGTTCGAATCCCGTTGGGGGCACCATCGCCCGGGTGACTGAAGTCGGACTGAATCACCTCGGTCCGGTGGTATTGTCTGTGGGGCGCAGGGGGTTGCTTCTGCGTCCGGCCCGTGAGGGCGCGTGTCGGCTGCGGTTGACGCGACGAGGTCCTGTAGAGCAGCTTGGAGTGCTCGCCACCCTGTCAAGGTGGAGGTCGCGGGTTCAAATCCCGTCAGGACCGCCGGATACTCGGTGTGGATTCACACTGAGTATCCAGCCAGGTCAGGTAGCTCAGTCGGTATGAGCGTCCGCCTGAAAAGCGGAAGGTCGACAGTTCGATCCTGTCCCTGACCACCAGTCTTACCAGGCGCAAACGCCGCCGTCCTGGCGCTCATAGCCCGGCTTGCTGACGGATTTGTTAACTAGAGCCTTTGACGGCGCGAGCGAAGACATCTCCTACGCCGCTGGCGTGCTCCCGTAGGGCGTGCGAGTACACACGCAGTGTCACGGCAGCATCGGCATGGCCTAGGCGGGCAGCGACAATATGGACCGGCAGTCCTGGGGCGAACCGCTCTATCCCGACACCGTAACCGCGCTGATGACCAAGCTGATCAATGCTCATAACAAGTCCGTAGTGGCTTCGTCGCAGCTGCTTCCGCACGCCCGGCTGCACGATGTGCGCCATCTTCACGCGCCCACTTTGTTGTTCGCACGGTGGGCGTCCTGGCAGACCTTTCGCGACGGCGAGGAGCCGATCGCCTCTCAGCAGGCGGAGATCAAGCAGGAGGCAACCCTCCTGCAGGTCGCCACCATCACCCGCGGCCTGTCCGAAGCGGAAGGCGGCTACCACTGGAGCGGCGAGCTGCGCCTGTGGGACAACGAAGTCCTGATGGGCTGGTACGCGGCCAACGACGGATCGATCCGCTCCAAGGGCACGATGTACTTCGTGCTGCACCCGCAGGGGCTGAACATGTCAGGTCGCTGGGTCGGACTGGGCTTCGACGGACGGATCATGATCGGGTGGGTGTCCATGGGCCAGACCCAGGAAAGAGTCCGAGAAGACCATGGCCAGCCTTATCAGCAGCGAGGGAGTGGCCTACGTCAATGACTGAGCTGTGCGAGGTAGTGATTACCGCACCTGACCCCGGCTGGCTGAGGGACTTCAGCCGGAAGATGGTCGAGCAGCGGCTGTGCGCCAGCGCGCATAACTTTGCGCCTGTCAAGTCGATATACCGGTGGCGCGGCGAGATCTACGAGCGCACCGAGGGCCGTGTCTCCTTGCATACTCGGCGCGAGCGAGTGGCAGAGATCGTTGCGCTGGTCAAACGAGAGCACCCCTACGAAGTCCCCGGCATCTCGACCCGAACGATCACCGATGGAAATCCTGATTATCTCGCCTGGATCGCTCAGGAGACCGTGTCGTAGTAGCGGTCCCAAAGGCGGGGGCACCTGATTTATCAAACTGCTCTCCCATCCGGTGATGCGCCTATCTAAGTCTTGACACGGCTATAAGGAAGAGCAAAATCAGGCGTGAGTAATCGCGTAATTCCGCAGCCTAGACGCCCATGTCCGCCCTGCTGCGGATCGTGTGCAGAACAGTGCCACACGCAGCAGCGCGACTGAGGAGGGCCTGATGAGCACGTATACCTTCGATCAGGGGTGGGAAAAGGAACGCGGGCGGCTGGGCGGAATTGAGTTCCTGTTCGACGAATATTCCACGCAGCGCCTGGCCGCCCTCGGCGTGAGCGAGGGCTGGCAGTGCCTAGAGGTCGGATTCGGAGGGGGAAGCATCGCGCTCTGGCTGGCGGACAGGGTAGGAAGCACCGGCCGAGTGGTCGCCACGGATCTTGACCCGCGTTTCCTCGACAAACACGGCCGAGCCAACCTGGAGGTTCGCAGATACGATCTCGCGGCCGACGCGCTGGAAGAAGCCTTCTTCGACGTGGCCCATGCGCGTCTGGTCCTGGAATGGATCACCGACAAGCAGCGCGCGCTAGAACGGATAGTCTCGGCGGTCCGCCCGGGTGGCTGGGTCGTGGCGCAAGACGGGGACTTCGGCGGGGTCATGATCCCGGCACTGGCGCGTTACGTAGACCCGCCCGAACATGCCGCACTGTACGAGCGGATATTCCGCGCGGGCCAGGCCGCCAGTGCCGCCGCCCATGACGCCAACTACGGTGCGCAGCTGATCAGAGCATTCAAGGATGCCGGACTAGTGAATATCGCCGCAGAAGTCCACACGCCCGTGGTGGCCGGTGGCACCGAGAACTGGCTTCCGGGGATGGTCGAGTTTGGGGCCGAGCTCTTCCTGGGCACAGGGCTGGTCACCAAGAGCGACATCGAGTCTTTCCTTACTCTGACTGCAGACCCGACGGTGCACTACGCGCCCTCCCTCGCAGTGACCGCCTGGGGCCAGAAGCCAGCATGAGCACACCAGGGACCTGGGCATGCCGCGCTGCCATCGGGACGAAGAGTCAGGCCGGGCACTGCCGAGCCGGGCCACAGATAGAAACCAAGCGGCGCCCCACGGCGCCGGGTCCAGCACTTCCTCCGCCGGACTCCAGCCTCACGAGAGCGCCTTCCGCGTCCATAGGGTACGAACCGCAGTCGAGATATAGGTGCAGGCGCGCGGGAGCCCTGCCGGGATATCAATTTCAACTTCCGTATTTGGAACTTCGAAGCCATTATTCAGTCGACACTGTCGGTGCTCATGGGAACTGTTACTCGCGGCCGAGTTCGTGACGGGGGAGACACATGCTTATCGGCGAGCAATAATTGCCGAGAATTGGCCACGGGTACAGAATGTGGGGAGACCGCCCGGAGTTCGCGTGCAGACGTTTTACGGCCTCGCTGGGAAAGCAAGATTTCTTGCGTGAGGCCTGCCCCTTGATCCCTTACGGAGCGCGGCACGGATGCGCTCGAAAAACCTGTCGGCGCCCGAGTGCGGTCAGTAGAGAATTAGGTCGAAATGATGGAGGGGGCAGGTCAGATGACACATCCGAACGAAGACCTGGTGCGAGAGGCATTCGCAGCCTTCGGCCGAGGCGACATGGACTTTCTCCGAAAGGAGATCTTCGCCGACGACGTCCGCTATCACCAACCTGGTCGTAGTCCCATCACAGGGGACTACGACGGGCCAGACCAGGTCATAGGGTTCTTCGCCAGGATCTTTGAGCTGACGGGGGGAACCTTCAGCATCGAGCTGCACGATGTGCTCGCCAACGACGAGCACGCAGTGGCGCTGTATACCATCCGCGGTGAACGAGAAGGCAAGCAGGCTCTGCGCGACAATAACGTCTTGACCGCGCACATCCGTGACGGCAAAACGTCCGAGGTCTGGGTCCAGCCCACTGACATGTACACGGTCGACGAGTTCTTCTCCTAGCGTCCCGCTCTGCCCTGCGGTTCAGGTCCACTCGCGCGTAATGGTCGGCGCGCCA
The DNA here is from genome assembly GCA_963744005.1 of uncultured Actinomycetes bacterium. Lineage (GTDB taxonomy): Bacteria > Actinomycetota > Actinomycetes > Streptosporangiales > Streptosporangiaceae > Palsa-504. The sequence goes on from CAVURU010000001.1 coordinate 50,609, forward strand.
GGCTGATGAGAACATCCGGTGCGTGTTCAGCCGAAGCTGGTCATGCCGTGCCCGCCACGATGCCGCCACCGCGTCGGGCTGCTCGACAAGCAGCGGATCAAGACCGGCCCGACCGATCGCCCACGCGACAGCAAGCCCCCCAGGCCCGCCCGATCACCAAAACATGCTCATCAACGCAGCGAGCGTGGCCGCAGATCGCACCCCCGTCGACCACCGCCTGCCGGCGGGCAAAAACGAAGCGGTTGCCGCTGCCGTCGTACCGAAATGGCAGCCAGGCACCCAGCGCGATAAAGTCTCCTACCAAGGGCAACACGCTGTCCTCGGGGCAGGGCCTGACTGCTTTGGTGGTCTCAGATTGCTGTGGGCTCGGCGTCGTTGATTAGCTGCCGGGCCTTGGCACGGGGATAGCTGTTCGCGAGCTCGTCCTGATCATTCCTGTTCTCCAGCCATCGGGGGAGTTCGTGGCGGAATCCACCGCAGATCTGTCCGGGCAGGATCAGCGTCCCCAGGGCCGGCAGGCCCCGGATACCGGCGGGGATCCTGGTCAGCGCGGGAACAAGTGGTGGACGCTGTTCGCCGTGTGCCTGGGCACGTTCATGCTGCTGCTCGACATCACGATCGTGAACGTCGCCCTGCCGGACATCCAGCAGTCGCTGCACTCGAGTTTCTCCGACCTGCAGTGGATCGTTGACGCCTATGCGCTGACCTTGGCGGCGTTCCTGCTTACCGCGGGCAGCCTGGCGGATATGTACGGCCGCCGTCTGCTGTACATGATCGGCCTGGTCGTGTTCACGGCCGCGTCGGTGCTGTGCGGTGTTGCCGTCAGCACGCTGATGCTGCAGCTGTCTCGCGCCCTGCAGGGAATCGGCGGGGCCATCATGTTCGCGGTCTCGCTGGCATTGCTGGCTGATGCCTTCCGCGGCAAGGACCGCGGAACCGCGTTCGGGATCTGGGGAGCGGTAACTGGCCTGGCGGTGGCGATCGGCCCGCTGGCCGGCGGCATCCTGACCTCGGGCCTGTCCTGGCGGTGGATCTTCTTCGTGAATGCGCCGATCGGGGTCGCGGCCGTGATCATCGCGGTGACCAGGGTGGCGGAGTCGCGCTCGCCACGGGCCAGCGGGCCCGACTGGCCCGGCTTCGTGCTGTTCTCGGTGGCGCTGTCCAGCCTGGTCTACGGCCTGATTGAGTCGAACCAGAAATCCTTCACCAATGGGCTGGTGCTCGGTTGCTTCGCTGCCGCGGCCGTGCTGCTCGTCGCCTTCGTCATCGTGGAGCAGCGCAGTACGCACCCGATGTTCGAGCTGAAGCTGTTCAAGCTGCCCACCTTCACCGGCGGCTCGGTGGCGGCATTCGGGTTGAGCGCCTCGATCTTCTCGATGCTGCTCTACATAGTGCTGTACCTGCAGGACATCCTGGGCTACTCGGCGCTGGCCACCGGCGTGCGGGTGATGTTCTTGTCGGGCGGCATCCTGGTGACGGCCACGGTGGCCGGCAGGCTGACCTCGCGGGTGCCGGTCCGGTGGCTCATCGGGCCGGGCCTGATCATGGTCGGCGTGGGCCTGCTGCTGATGCGCGGCCTCAACGCCGAGTCGTCCTGGACCCACCTCATCCCGGGAATGATCGTGGGCGGCCTCGGGATCGGCCTGGTCAACCCGCCGCTGGCCTCCACGGCGGTCGGCGTGGTGCCGCCGCAGCAGGCCGGGATGGCCTCGGGCATCAATTCCACCTTCCGGCAGGTCGGGATCGCCACCGGTATCGCCTTGCTCGGATCGCTGTTCTCGGACAAGGTGCATAACGACGTGCTGGCCCGGACGGCCGCGATACCCGGCCTGTCCCACCAGGGCCCGCAAATCGCCTCGGCCGTGCAGTCTGGCGAGATCGGGCAGCTGATCGGCAAGCTACCCGCGCCCACCATGCAGGAGGTAGGACTGATCACCAGGACCGCCTTCACCGCTGGCCTGAACGACATCCTGCTCGTGGCAGCCATCATCGCACTTGTGTCAGCTGCAGTGTCCCTGACCGCTATCCGAAGCAAGGACTTCGCGCCGCAGCAGCATGGGGCTGACGCAAGACAATCAGCCCCATGACGGCCATCATGCCAGCTGATTACGCCGTGCCTGAGGGCCTCTGCGCGAGTCGTGTTCCCGGACCCTGCGGCTCGTCAGCTACGTAGAGCGACCGTCGCACCGAGGCTTCCGAGGGGGCAATGAGAAAACAACGCCGATTTGCGCGTTTGTGCGGGTAGTGAGGTAGTCGTCCTTCGGTGCGCTCGCGAACCGGCGACCGGCGTAGCTAGCCTGTCACACCGAGGAGGAGCCGCATGGCAGATTCTGACCGCCGAAGCGCGTTGCTGGATTCTTACCAGAACGCTGCGGTGATCGTGTCAGGAATAGATGCTGACGAGCTCGGCCATCCGAGGCCGTGCCCCAAGTACGACGTGGCCGCACTGATCGACCACCTCGTCGAAGCGGGCCACCGGGCGGCCGCTCTCGGCCGCGGGCAGGCACCCCCACCCGGAGACGAGCCCCCTCACGTGGAACTCTTTGACGCGCCCGGTCAGCTACGCAGCGCCGCAGAAGAGGCGGCACAAGCATGGGGCGATGATTCCAGCTTGTCGTTGAGGTACACAATGCCGTGGGCGAGGAGTACACGGGAGCCACACTGGTGGACATGTACGTGGCAGAGCTGGCCGCACACGCCTGGGACCTGGCCAGGGCCACCGGACAGGCCGACAAGTTGGACCCTTCCCTCGCCTGGCCGGCACTCAAAGGGCACGGGCCATGATCAAACCTCAGTACCGCAACATGGTCGAGCCATGAGCCCCTTTCGGAACGGAGGTCTCCCAGCTCCCGGTGCTGACAACGGGGAACGCCTCGCCGCCTTCATGGGACGCGACCCACAGGCAACGCTCGGCCGACAATCGGCGATGGACGGTGGCGGATGAGTCGGGTGTTACGTTCGTGATAGCAGGTCGCGGATGATCAGGGTGGCGGCGGCGGGTGAGCCTTTGACGAAGCCGAAGAACGGCCCGAAGTCTTGGGTGGCGGAGAAACCCGTGACGTACAGGCCGTCCAGGCTGGTCTGGAGGGCCTCGTCCAGGACGGGGAACCCGTCGGAGACCTGGACATCCTCCAGCACGCCCGCGAGGTAGGGGACGGCGGCCAGGTCGGCCTGGTAGCCGGAGGCGAATACCACGCGGTCGGCGGTGAGCCTGGTGCCGTTGGACAGCAGTACCCGCAGTTCGCCGTCGCGGCCTGGCGTGGCCTCGGTGACCTCGGTTCCGGGCCACCGGCGGATCCCGTCCCAGGCCAGCCTGGGAGTCAGCCATGGCTCCAGGGTGAGCCTGCCGACCTCCCAGAACCGCCTGGCCACCGCGTCCTGGGCGCCCTGGGGGAGGTGCCGCCAGTACCCGGGTACGGCGAGGGTCTGCTCGACGTGGGGGTCGACGAACGTCCAGCTCACCCGCTCGAACGCCGGGACGTCGTGGCGGTGCACGATGTCGATCCGCGCGGCCCCGTGCTCCCGGATCAGCGCGGCCCACTCCTAGGCGCTTTGCCGCCCGCCGATAATCAGCACCCGTGCCCCGGCCAGGTCATCGAAGCGCACCAGGTCGCAGGTGTGAGCCGCGAGCCCCGGCGGCAGGGATGACGCCCAGCCGGGAACGCTGGCGTAATGGCCGATGCCCGGGGCGGCGACCACGGCGTCCGCGCGAATGCGCTCACCGCCTCGCAGGGTTGCCTCGAACCGGCCATCGGCCTTGGCCAAGGTATCGGCGAACTCCTCGCGGACCTCGATTCCCTTGACCCTGCGGAACCAGTCGGCGTAGTCCAGGAAGACACCGACCGGGATGGGATCGACCTCACCCGGCCTGATGCCGTTCTCTTCCAGATAGGCCTGCAGGGTGTGGACCGCGGACCCGTCGAGGTGCCAGTCCGGGCCCGACCGCAAGAACATGCCCTCGGGCATGTTCTGCCGCCAGAAGCCCATCGGCCTGCCCAGGACCACCGTGCCGATACCACGCTCACGCGCCAGCGCCGCGACCGATAGCGCATACGGCCCCGCGCCGATGACGAGCAACTGCGTCTGCTGCATCAGCTAACCCACCCCATCCCGGCAGCGCCAAGGCCGCCCGCGGCCGAGCTCCACCCTTACACAGCGACCGTGAGATGCCAATGCCCCGGGCGGAGGCCACGCCGCGCCGTAACGGCAGGCGCTACCTTGGCAGGCCCGGGACTAGCGCGCAGCGTGCAGCGCGCTCGTTCATGTCCGCGGAAGTGGACGAAGCGGAAGGTCCGCTGGGTATTGCTGACGGCAACCGTGACGGCAACGCCGGCGCGCGCCGGCAACCAAGGGCAAGTAGCTCAAGATGGTCTCTAGCCTCGGCCGTCTGTCGCGACTGATGGCCGCCGGACGGCTCCGAACATAGGTGAATGAGCCTAGAACGGCCGGTAGTCCCTAACGCGTCAGCAGGCTGGGTCGCGAGAGTCCGAGATCGTTCAGCCTGGATCAACCCGCGTGGCCGGTCGTGGCTGGATGGTGTCGCCCCCAGCGGAGCTGTGATCCCAGTTGCAACCTTCTGGTCGCAAGGTTCCGTCGAGCGCAGCCGTTGCCCGTGGGGCTTACCCGCTCGTGGCCGGCTGGCCGGGATCGTAACGGTCTCGTATCGCCAGGCTCGTACCCTTGCCTTACGTGTGCTCGACTGCGCGGGACAAGGAGCTTTGTCATGCCGCAGCAACCGGTGGCCAGACAGCGTGAGCTGGCCTGGGTGCTGCTTGGCCTGACCGTCGTGCTGCTGGCCTTCGGAGTGGCGGTGGCCTTGCCCGGTGGTGAGGCATGGCCCCGTGCGCTCGGGTTCATCCCGGTTACGACTGCGTTTGCTCTGGTGGGAGCATTGATCGCCGCGCGGACGGGTAATCGTCTCGGCTGGTTCTTCCTGGCCGTGGCGACGGTGACCGCCGTCAGCGTGGCGGCGGAGCAGTATGCGGGCCGGGCCACGACGGCCCAGTTGCCTGGAGCGGCGTGGGCGGGATGGACCCTCACCGTGGTTCTGGGACTGGTGGGCCCGTTCGTGTTTCTCGTTCCGCTGCTGTTCCCGGACGGCGCCCCGCCGTCCCCGCGGTGGCGGCCGGTGGTGTGGGTTGCCGCTGCCGCAGGCGTGGTCGAGGCGGTGGCCTCCGGGATCTCCGACGTCAACTTTTCTTCGAACTTCCCTCACCTGCGCGATCCGGTGGTGCTTGTCGCGCCGCTCGGTACGGCCTACAACGTGGCGACAAGCATCGGGCCGATGGTGTTCGTGGCCGGAGCGGTCTCCATGATCGTCCGGTTCCGGCGATCGGGTGATGAGCAGCGGCAGCAATTCAAGTGGTTCATGTACGCCTCGGTCTTCGCCGCCGTGGTTGTCCTGGCGGCCGGGCAGATCGGCAACAACCCGCTGCCTGAGTTTGAGATCGCCGTCCCGCTGATCCCGGTCGCCGTGGGTATCGCGATCCTGAGGTACCGGCTGTACGACATTGACCGGCTGATCAGCCGCACCCTGAGCTACGCGATCGTGACCGGCCTGCTGGTCGGGCTGTATGCCGGGCTGGTCCTGGTGGCCACCGAGGTGCTGTCCATCAGGTCGCCGGTCGCGGTGGCCGCATCGACGCTCGCGGTGGCCGCGTTGTTCAATCCGCTCCGACGGCGGGTCCAGCGGGTCGTCGACCGCCGGTTCAACCGGGCCCGCTACGACGCCGACCGGACCATCGCCGCATTCGCGTCCCGGCTGAAGGATGCTGTCGACCTGGACTCAGTCCAAGATGACCTGGCCGGGGTCGTAAACCGGGCCCTCGAACCCGCCCATGTCTCGGTTTGGATAAGCCAACGCGAGTGACGGCCTGGTGTGGCTCCCAACCCACGGACCGGCTAGCCAGGAACTTCGCGATGGCTCTATTCCTGACCGCCTTCTACGCAGTGGTCCTGGCCACAGGCCTGCCAGTGGCTATCACGGCAGGTCAGGAATCGGGCTGGGTTGCTTTGGGCTTCCTCGATGACCGCTGGGGCTTGCAACATCACCGCGGCCTGGCCCAGCGAAGGCATGCCCGACGCCGCGAGGCTTCTGCAAGAACAGTGTCCCTGACCGAGCTGCCGCCCGATCGCACACGATGTTAGGCAGGGGCCAGTACGCTGCGCCGGGTCGGCGCGAGCGCCGCTCAGGAGCTAGCGTCGTCGAGAACCTGCAGCAGGTCATAGGCCGCACGCTCGACCGCCTTATGCCGCCACTCGGCCGCCCGGTACAGGCACGCGATAATGCCTATGCGATGCAGGCGGCGGAAGTCTCCGTAAACGAACGCGTACTTCGCCTTGGTGTGATCGGCTGGCCCCTCGGTAAGCCCGAGGTGCCATCTCGCGTACTCCTCCCAGGAGTGGGACTTCAGGTAAGCATTCTGATCCGCGGCCGTCGGCTGGACTGATCCCCAGTCGCTGTTCAGGACGTACTGTCGTTTGCTGATCAGCTCGCGGGCCCACTCCACCGCATCGGGATTGACATCGTACGAAGCCACGCCCTCATACTGCCCGCCACCCAGGCCCTCACTCGTCTGCACTCGAGGTGGATACGAGGCCGAGACATGCTGCCTGCCGAATGTGCTGACGCCCGGCTAGATGACCCTTAGCTTGAGCGTATTGCTGTACTTCGCTGTTGTACTCGGCGGTGGCGCTGACGGCAGGGAGTGTTGGTGGCGGGCTTCGCGACTTTGTGCTGGGTGGACATGGATTGTGCCAACCCGGTCGAGCTGGCTGAGTTCTACGGCCAGGTCCTGGGCTGGAACGTGACTCACGACCACGACGAGTCGGCTGTTATCACTGACGGCAGTACGACCATCCGTCTCACCCGCCTCATAACATCGAAAGACTTTGAGAGCGATCTCCGCATGGAATGCTTTCCCCATGTCTTCTCTGCCGGTGACGCGTGCCGAGGACGTCATTGATCAGCCCGCCCGGGTCCAGTTCGAGGTGTTCCTCGACGAGCACCGCGCTGCGCTCGACGCCTGCCTGGACGGCCTGACCGAGGAGCAGGCGCGCCGGTCGCTGGTTGCTTCCCGCACCACGCTGCTGGGCCTGGTGAAGCACGCGGCCTTCGTCGAGAAGGTCTGGTTCGACGAAGCTGTCACCTGCCGCTCCCGGGCCGAAATCGGCATCCCGGCCACCCCGGATGAGTCGTTCATCCTTGTTGACGGCGATACCGTCGCCACCGTCCGGCAAGCGCATCGCGAGGCCTGCGAGTCATCCCGGCGCCTGGCGTCGTCCCTGGGGCTGGACGACATCGTCCGCGGCAACCGGCGCGGCCCGCTCCCGCTGCGCTGGGTGTATCTGCAAGTGCTGCGTGAGCTGGCCCAGCACAGCGGGCACGCAGACATCCTCCGAGAGCAGATCCTCAACGGCTAGCGCGACCTGAGGCTGGCCGGAAACCGGCAGCCTTCCTTGTGACCCGGTTAGCTGAGCTGGCCGAGCAGGGTGGCCATGTCTGAGCAGATCCATTCTTCGGCGATGAGCCCGTCGGCGATGCGGTAGAACTCGTGGCTGACATAGGTGATGGAGCGGCCGGTTGCAGGGATACCCAGGAAGTCGCCGGAGTGGGTGCCGCGGAACTGGAGCCGGACGGCCACTTTGTCCTGTGCGGCGAAGATGTCCTCGATGTGCGCCTGAAGGTCGGGGAAGGCCTGCCTCATCATCTCGAAGCCTTGCCGCCACACGTCCTGCCCGTGCTGGGGCCGGGGCAGCTCGGCCAGGTTGATGATGAGATCCGGGGCGGCGAGGGCCAGGCACCCGTCGGCGTCGCCCGCGTTGAAGGCCTCGAATCCGGCCCGCACGAGCTCGACGTTCGCGTCTGGTGAGGTGCTTTCCGAGGTCATCTCGTTCCCTTCTTGCCCAGCGCCCACAGTTCAAGGGGCCCACGAAGATCGTGAATATAGCTCACTATGTGTTAGTGTAACTTTATGCGCGGCGAAGACTGGGAAGCAAGCCTGGACCGGATTCTCGAGCTGACCGTGCTGTTCAGCAGGGACTCGGCCGACAGCCTCGGCCGGATGGGCCTGACTGAGTCTCGAGCGCACCTGGTGTGGCAGCTTCAGCAGCGCGGGCCGTGCACCCAGGCCGTACTGGCCGCCGACATGCGCGTCACGCCCCGCACCGTTACCGCCTTGGTGGACGCCCTGGTGGACACCGGGTTCGTCACCCGCGAACCGCATCCCTCGGACCGCCGCGCGACCCTCGTCACCTTTACCGAACGGGGACATGCCACCGCCCGGGCCCTCGTGGACAGCCATCGCCGCCTCGCCGGCCAGTTGTTCGCCGGCCTGCCGGATGAGGCTTTCGAGGGTTTCGATGCTGGCTTGCGCCACGTGATCAAGGAGTTCCGCCAGGTGCTGGCCGACGGTGCGAGCGGGCCGTGACGTCTCCCGGTGCCGCTGAGGATTCCGGTCATGCCTGTCTCCCGTGAAGGACTTGGCCCGTTCTACCGGGACGTGATCGCCGTCGACCTGCTCGAGCCGTACGGCGCCGCGTCGGCCGCGTACCGGCTGGAGCTGCTGGCGCGGACTCTTCCGTTCCCGGTCGGCGGAGCCCGGCTGGTGACCAGCAACAACAATGACGTGTGGCGGCTGGAGGCCGGCTACCTGCGGGTGGCGTGGCGCGGGGACCGGGGCCGCCTGGCCCGGGAGGCCGACCTGCTCGGCCGGCTGCGGGGGGTCGTTCCGGTCCCGGAGGTCCTGGACGTCGGCGGGGACGACCGGCTGTCCTGGTCGCTGAGCGCCACGGTGCCGGGGACACCGCTGGATGGCGTGTGCACCTGGCCGGCGCCCGACGGCCTGCGGGCCCTGGCCCGGGAAGCGGCCGGGTGGCTGCGGGCGCTGCATTCCTGGCCGCTGCCGGCGGACCTGGCCCGGGTGCTGAGGCGCCCGGCCGCCGACCCCGATCCGCTGCGCCGGGCCGGGGCTGAGCTGGTGCTGCTGCCCGCCTCCTCAGCCCGGGAGCTGATCCCGGTGGCCAAGCAGCTGCCCTTCACCGACCATGGCGTGCTCGACGCCGCGGCCGCCCGCCTCGCCGATCTCGGTGACCAGCCATCCGCCGATGCCCATGTCCTGCTGCACGGCGACTTCTACCTGGGCAACGTTGTCGTTCAGGATGGCCGCGTCAGCACGCTCATCGACTTCGAATTCGCCCGCATGGGACCACGCGACCTGGAGCTCATCTCGGTGATCAGGGCCTTGGACGCCGAGACCCGCCTCGGCGTTCCGCGCCCGCCGCTGCTGGCCTGGCTGGCCGAGGACTACCCGGAGCTGTTCGCCGCCCCGGACCTGGGCCGGCGCCTGTGGCTGTACGCCCTGGCTCACACCGTCCGCCACATCATTTTCTGGCCGCCGGACCGGCCCGAGGCCGATGGCCTGGACCCGGGCCATCCGCTGCACACCCTGCGCCGGCTGATCGACGCCCCGCTGCCGCTCTGGATCACCTGATGGCGCGCCGGAAAAGCGTGATCTCGTTCCCAGGCCACTAATGCGAGCTCGCTAATTTGCGGCAGTGCCGATTATTTAATCAATCATTACCCCGCGATTGGCGCGCGTGAAGCCGATATGGAGATGGCGTGGAGGTGATATGGAAGGCGCGACGGTGACATTTAATAACAGCAAATCCGCCGATAAGATCCGGCTTTAGCTTGAAATCGATTCAAGCCTTGAAAACGCATCAGGGGACCGGCGTGAACGCTTACCCAGACCCGGCCGCGAAGGCGATGTTGCTGTCCGCGGACCAGCTGGCCGAGATCGGCACGTTCCTGCCCAGCGGAGCGATGGTCATCGGTGGCGTCTACGCCGCGGCCGCGGCCGCCACCTTCGCCAACACTCTCCCGCCCAACGTTGACGTCGAAGTGATCTACGCGGCCAATGACCACACGATTCATACTGCGGTGGTCCACTATGTGGGGCCGGGACAGTACGACATCACCAGCGACGTGGTCACCGGAAGCTGGTAGGGCCACCGAGCTAGGCCGCCTGCCGCCCGGCCCTAGGCCGGGGAGACATCCGGCCAGCCGGGGACGCCCTCGTCGAGCTGCACGCCGAACGTGTTGTGGATTCCGCACGCCATGAAATAGAAGCCGATGGTCATGCTGAATTCCATGATCTCCTTCGGTGACCAGCGCGCGGCCAGCTCGGCCCAGGTCGCATCCGTCACCACGAAGTCGGTGTAGAGCTCATCGGCCATCTGCAGCACGGCGCGGTCGTCATCGGCCCACGGGTGGGTGGCCAGCGGCCTGGTCAGCGCGACGATCTCGGCTTCGGTGATGCCTATTTCCCGGCCCAGCAGCGTGTGCTGCCCGAACAGGTACCGCGAGCCGCAGTTCCACCCGGTGCGCAGGATCACCAGCCCGCGCTGCCGGCGTGAGGTCGAGGCCGTCTCGATGATGGAGCCGGCCATCACGTTGAAGGACTGGTGAAGCTCGGGGTGCAGGCCGAGGGTCCCGATCATGTTGGCCGCGTTCCGGTCGCGGTTGGCCGCGAGGACCTCGGGATCGGGGCTGACACGGGCCTGCGCGGGTCGGGACATGTGCATAGTGCCTCCTGGCCTGGGGGGTGCTCGGTCCTGGTCCCGGTCAGGGTACGGCAGTGATCATCAGCCGCCGAGGCCCGGTCGGCGCCAGCGTCGCATCGGGTCATGCCACCCGTTGAGGAGGCCCGGTGAACGCGGGAGCAAGTGGCCAGCCGCCGCTGCGGGCGACCGGCGAGCTCGCCCAGCCGGCCATCGCCTGATGCTCGTGGTGCGTGGCGCGATGGAACACGACTCCCGGGGTCAATTACCGAGTGTTACCAAAGTGGGCCGTTTACCCGCTAGATCGCCAGTACGCCGATTGGCCATCGCCGCGGCCGGAGAGCCTAGGCCTGGCCCCGCACCCGCGTCCACGGGAGGCCGCGCAGAGCGGCTCCCTATCGTCCTGGCCAGCGCTTTCGCTGGCCCGGACCGGCACGTCAGCGCGTATCGCTCATGGTAGCCAAACAACTACTGTGACGTCTGATACGTCAGGGCTACAGATAAGTTGCCAGTAAATATAACGATTTCATCTACTGGAGACAGGTGCCACGCGTACTGTGAGTCGCCGTAAGCAGCACCAGCGAGCCCTTGGGAGGGACACATTGGCTGCTCACGCAAAACCCGCTCACAGTAAACGAAGGAAGCTCTTCCCCCTTGCTGCGACGCTGACCGTCCTGATGGCCGGCGCGGCCGGGGGATACGCGGTGGCCGGTGGCCACGCCTCGGAAACGGTTGACCTGGCCAGTGCGACGCACCACGCCAGCCCGAACGTGCCCGTCACCGCCTGCATGTCGTCCGGGAAGCTCACGCTGCTCTCGGCCACCGCCGCGAAGTGCCCGGCTAACTCGACCGCGGTCCACTGGACGGCGCAGTCCGGGCGGCCCGCGGCCACCGGCCAGCACCACACGACCGTCACGGCCTGCCTGTCATCCGGGCAGCTGACCCGCATCTCGACCGCCGCCGTGAAGTGCCCGGCCAACTCAGCGGCCGTGCACTGGACGGCGCAGTCCGGGCGCTCGGGCAGCACCAGCCAGCCGGTGACCGTGACCGCCTGCCTGTCGTCCGGAGCCCTGACCCAGATCTCCACCACGGCCGTGAAGTGCCCGGCCCACTCGATCCGGGTCCGCTGGGGCGCGCAGCACGGCACGGCGCCCGCCTCGGGCCCGCAGCCCGGTCCGTCCACGTCAGCCACCTCGCCTGGCTCGCCGTCGGGCACGGCCACCAGCACCGGCATGCCGAGCTCCGGCTCGGGCACGCCCACCGCCAGCCCGAGCTCGAGCACGCCCAAGCCGGACCCGTCGACCACGTCGCCCACCTCGGCGCCGACGACGAGCACCCCGTCCCCGTCGCAGTCGAGTTCCGGCTCGGCCACCTGGGCCAAGTGCACCTCGGCCGCGTTCGGTCAGTGGAACACCCCGGACGGCCGGTTCGACCTGTACAACAACGAGTGGAATTCCGGCGCCAACCCCGGGCCCCAGACGCTCTGCGGCAACACCGCGGGCGACTGGCAGGTGACCTCCACTCAGCGGGCCGGGAACACGGCCGTGCTGACCTACCCCAGCGTGCAGCTGAACTACAACGGCACCAGCGGGTACGCGCTCAGCAAGTTCACCAGCATGACCAGCTCGTGGGCCGAGAACATGCACGCCGTCAGCGGCACTGACGCCGAGGCGGCCTACGACATCTGGATCAACGGGCTGAACAAGGAGGTCATGGTCTGGGTGGACAATCACGGGCAGACTCCGGCCGGATCCAAGGTGGCCACCACGACCATCAGCGGCGCGACCTGGGATCTGTACGAGACCGGTGACCGCGGCTACATGGCGTTCGTCCGGGAGGGGAACGCCACGTCCGGGACCGTTGATCTGCTGGCGGCGCTGAAGTTCCTGCAGAGCCGGGGCGACCTGTCGGCCAGCGACGTGCTCTGGCAGGCCAACTTCGGGTTCGAGATCTGCTCGACCGGCGGGGCGGCTGAGACCTTCACCGTCAGCAACTTCTCGCTGGACTCCAACCCCAGTTCCTGACCCTGGCCCGGCCGGCTTGACGACGGCCGGTGCCGCCTGAAGGGGCGGGCGCAGCCTGGCTGCGCCCGCCCCTTCGGCATGGACAGCGCGGTACGGCTAGATCGAGCCCTGGAAGGTGTTGCACTGGCCCGGGCTGCCGGTCCGGTACCCGGTGGTGAACCACTTCTGCCGTTCGGCGGCCGAGCCGTGGGTCCAGGACTCCGAGCTCGCCGACGGGTTGATCCGGTCGTCTCCGACCGCCGCGGCGGCGGACAGCGCACTGGCGATGTCGGCCTGGCTGACCTGGGTCAGGAAGCCGGTGTCGACGGCGTGCGCGGCCCACACGCCGGCGTAGCAGTCGGCCTGCAGTTCGGTCCGCACGCTCTGGCCCTGGGCGCCCCGGCTGCTGCTGCCCGCGTTCAGCGTGCCCATCAGGTCCTGCACGTGGTGACCGTATTCATGAGCCAGCACGTACGCTTCCGCGAACGGGCCGCCGTTGGCGCCGAACTGGGTCTGGAGCTGGCTGAAGAAGCCCAGGTCGAGGTAGACGCGCTTGTCGGCCGGGCAGTAGAACGGGCCGGTCTGGGACGTGGCCGGCCCGCAGCCGGTCTGGGTCGAGCCGCTGAAGAACACCGTGGGCACGACCGTGTAGCCGCGGAGCGCCTGCTTCCAGTAGGCCTGGATGCTGTTCACGTACCCGACGATCCGGCAGTCCTGCGTCTTGTCGGCGTCGGCCCCGGTCCGGCATTGGGTGACGACCTGGCCCGACGTCCCGGAGGCGCCGGCCTGCTGGCCGTTGAGGCCGTTGAGGCTGTTCAGCTGGTTGAGGATGTCCGTCGTGCTGCCGCCGCCGCCGGTGAACGCGACGATGAGCCCGATGACCAGCCCGATGATGCCCAGGCCGCCCCCGCCCACCGCGACCGTACGGCCGCTCACGCCGCGCCGGTCCTCCACCTGCGACGGGTCGAGCTGTGACCCCGGATCGAAGCTCATGTCACCAGACCCTAAGCTGACCTCCTCGCGCTGGGCAACGTTTGCCCAGTTCCCGGCGGATAGGTCCGGGGGCCGGGACCGCCGGCCGGGCGGCCCGCATCGTCTCCGGCGGCCACCATCGGACGGCCGAACGATCCCCTCCGGCCACACGTGCCGCGCACCGGGCCCACCACCTCCCTGGCCAGGGCACACTGGTAGTTCCATCGAGCGACCCGGGGACGGTGAGCGACGTGACGACCAGCAACCTCGGACTTGTCCTGCTGGTCGGCTCGGTCGTGGTGCTGGCCGCCATCGTGGCCGCCCGGGTGGCGCACGGCGTCGGCCTGCCCGGCCTGCTGGTGTTCCTGGGCCTAGGCCTGGTCCTCGGCGAAGCCGGGCCGGCATCCGGTTCGACGACGCCGGGCTGGCCCAGGTGGTCGGGCTCAGCGCCCTGGTGCTGATCCTGGCCGAGGGCGGCCTGACCACCAGCTGGGCCCACGCCCGGGCCGCGGCGCCGGTGGCGATGGTCCTGGCCACGGTCGGGGTCGTGGTCAGCATCGTGGTGGTGGCCGTCCTGACCCGTTTTCTGCTGAACATGGGCTGGCGGGAGTCGCTGCTGCTGGGAGCGGTGCTCGCGCCCACCGATGCCGCCGCGGTGTTCTCCGTGCTGCGCCGGCTGCCGCTGCCGAGCCGCCTGTCCGGGATCCTGGAGGGCGAGTCGGGGCTCAATGACCCCCCGGCGGTGCTCGCCGTGACGCTGCTCAGCGACGTCGGGCATCACGCGCCCTCCCCGGGGCTGATCGCCGGGGAGATCGTCTACGAGCTGGCCGCCGGGGCGGCCATCGGGATCCTGGCCGGAGTGCTGGGCGCGCTGGCCCTGCGGCGGATCGCCCTGCCCGCCTCGGGCCTGTACCCGATCGCCATCCTGGCCCTCATCGTGGCCAGCTACGGCGCCGCGACACTGGCTCACGCCAGCGGGTTCCTGGCCGTCTACGTGTCCGCGCTGGTGCTGGGCAACGCCCGGCTGCCGCACGGCCCGGCCATCCGCGGCTTCGCCGAAGGGGTGGCCTGGCTGGCCCAGATCGGGCTGTTCGTCATGCTCGGGCTGCTGGCGTCCCCGGTCCGGCTGCCCGCGCAGATCATCCCGGCCCTGGTGGTGGGAGGCGTGCTGGCCCTGCTGGCCCGGCCTGCGGCGGTGCTGGTCTGCACGCTGCTGATGCGGGTGTCCTGGCGGCAGCAGGCCTTCTTGTCCTGGGCCGGGCTGCGCGGCGCCGTGCCCATCGTGCTGGCCACCATCCCGATGAACGCCCGGGTGCCCGGCGCCACCCGCGTGTTCGACGTGGTGTTCATCATCGTGGTGATCAACACCCTGATCCAGGGCCCCACCCTGCCCTGGGTCGCGCGCCAGCTGAAGGTCACCGCCCCGGCGGAGCCGCTGGAGGTGGACGTGGAGGCGGCGCCGCTGGAGGATCTGCAGGCCGATCTGCTCCAGCTGCAGATCCCGCCCGAGTCCCGGCTGCACGGCGTGGAGATCTTCGAGCTGCGGCTTCCGCCGCAGGCCAGCGTGGCCCTGATCGTCCGCGACGGCCAGGGCTTCGTGCCCGGCTCGACCACCGCGCTGCGGGCCGGCGACCGGCTGCTCATCGTGGCCGCCGACACCGTGCGGGAGGCGGCAGAACGCCGGCTGCGCGCGGTCAGCCGCGCGGGCAGGCTGGCCGGGTGGCTCGGCGAGCACGGCTCCGACTCCGACTCCGGCGCCGGCGCTGAGCGGCGCGAGCGGCCGGAAGCGGGGCCTTCCCGCCCGGGGCGTGCGGAGCCGGGTGGTCCGGGCCGGTATAACTGGGCTGGTGGACCGGACGCACGAGGCAGCCGCAGCCAGCGCGGCCGGGCGGCCGAGCCGGGCGCCCGGCGAGGACCTGACCGGCCAGCAGCTGGCCGAGGTGCGGGCCCGGGCCCGGCAGCTGATCCAGATCACCGCGCGGACCGGGACCTACCGCAAGGGCCTGCTGACCGCGGCGGACAGGCTCAGCCCTCAGGAAGCAGTGATCATTTACGACCTGGAACGGCACGGCCTGCAGCTCCCGCAGCTGCACGACGTGCTGTGCGGCGGCCACGTCCTGGTCGATGACCCGGACCTGTACGACGCCTGGCATTTCCCTGACGTCAGTCACCTGCGCATCTCGAGCCACCACCGCGACATCGACAAGGCCAGGTATCCCGACCTCGGCATGCGCGGCCTGGTCGTGCGGGAGAAGCTGCACGGCCGGACGGTGCGCGGCACCTGGGTCCAGCTCGAGAAGACCCGGCCGCCTTCGGCCCGCGCAAGCTGCCCAGCCTCGATGACCTCCGGCACCTCGCCGACTATGTCGTGTACCGGCTGACCCGCAGCAACGTCGGGCCCTGGGGCCTGTCCCGGCTCACCGAGCGGCGCCCGATGTACCTGTCGCCCGCCATCTCCGTCTCCTCGTCGCTGGCGGGCCCGGTCGCCGAGTCACTGACCGCGGCGCTTCGCCAGATCGAGGGCGAGGACGACGTCCCGTCGGCCTCCGCCGACCTGGCCCGGCTGTTCCCGGCCCCGGTCCGGGCCGATCCGGTCGCCGAGCTGAACCGGTCGGAGCCGGGCCGGGCCGGCCGCGGCCTGTTCGGCAGCTCCGACGTGTCGGCCCTGGCCATACGCTCGACGGCCGCCGCCTCGCTGCTGACCCAGCGGCCCGCGCGGCCGGCCGCGGAAACCACCGGAGGACACCATGACTGAGCCGGGAGCGCCGCCCGCGCCCAGGGGGCCGGAGGAGGCCGCACTACCCGACGGGCTGGTCTCGGCCGTGGTCAACCTGGTGGCCACCGGTCCGGTCATGCTCGGTGCCTACACCACCGCGGAGCTGACCGCCGTCGACGCGGTGGTGGATTTCCTGCAGGCCAGGCCCTCGGACGAGGTCCTGGCCGAGGCCGTCCGCTCGCTGGCCGCCCGGCAGCTCCTGGTGGCCGGCTCCGGCGGGACCGAGGTCCGGGTCCAGGGCGACCTGGGCATCACGGTCGCCTTCGAGCGGCGCGCCCGGATAGTCCTCGACGCCCGGGTGACCGGGACCGAGCCCGGCGAGCCGTGGCGGGTCCTGCTCCTCCCGCAGCCGGAGAAGATCTGCCTGCGGTTCTGCGTCGACGCTCTCGGCGTGCACGAGATCGGCCTGTATGACCTCGGCGAGGCCCTCGGCCTGCTGGCCGGCTGGCTGCCGTCGGGCGACCGGGCCGACCCGGATCCGGAGCTTGACGCGGACCAGCTGCTGGCCTCGGCAGACCGTTCGGCCTTGCTCACCCTGACCCGGTACACCACGCAAGGGTCAGCCGAGACGGCCGGCTCGAGCAGCGACCTGGCCCTGGCCCGCCGGGACGGCCGGCTGTACGTGCTGGCCCGGGACCCCGATGACCAGGCCCGGCTGGTGCCCCGCCCGGACGACGGCCAGGATGTCCGGGACCTGATCGCTGACCTGCTGGACGGACGGTGAGCCGGGTCCCGTTCTCATGACCGCGAGCTCGTCCGTTCCAGGCGGCGGACGGCGCGGCTCGCGGACCGGGTGATGAGGGCGGCGACGCCGTCCGGGTCATCGGCCATCGGGACGTGCCCGCAGCCCGGCAGGACCTCGGACCGGGTGCCGGCCGGGAGCTGGTCCAGGTGGCGGGACTGACGCGGGAGCAGCAGCACGTCACGGGAGCCGAAGGCCACCGTCACCGGAGCGGTGATCGTCGCCCGGGCCGTGTACCGGCGGGTCGCGGTGGCCCGCAAGGCCGCGTCGAACCCGGGACTGGCGCCCATGGCCGTGACGGCCGTGCGGGCATACTCCGGCGTCAGCCGCATCGGCCGGCCGTGGGTCTGCCCGAGGATCAGGGCCCGCCCCAGGCGAAAGCGGACCAGCCGGGACAGGACCGGGCCGGCGCGCCTGGCCAGCCACCGCGACGTCCGCAGGCTGACCCGGTCGTACCAGGGCGTGTTCCCGGCCCACAATCCGGCCGGGGAGAGCAAGGTGACCGATGCGGCCGGGCGGAGGGCGGCGAGTTCGAGCGCGACCCAGCCGCCCAGGGAGTTCCCGGCCAGGTGCGCGGTCGCGAGGCCGAGCTCGTCGAGCAGGCCCGCGACCTCCCGGGCCAGGGTGCCGGGGTCCGGCTCGGCCGGGCCGGGCAGCGGCGCGGAGTCGCCGAACCCGGGCAGGTCGACGGTGATGACGTCGAACCGGCCGGCGAGCAGCGGGACGACCGGGTCCCAGGCCCGGCGCGATGACCCGAGGCCGTGCAGGAGCACGAGCGGGGTCCCGGTCCCGGAGCGGGTGCAGGCGAGCGATGTCATGGTGCCTCCTCGGCTGAGCTGGCCGCCGGACCTGTCGCCCGCGGCGCGGCCCGCCCGTTCCTGCGGGCGGGCCATGCCTAGGACGCCGTAGCCCTCCGGCCCGTGACACATCTCGCTCCGGCGCCAGCGGCGTTCCGCGCGGTGGCCCCCTGGCCGCCCGCCCCGCGATCCGGGAACATAGCCTGATATGGCGTTTCTTGGCAGGTGACCGCGCCAGGCGTAGGCTGCGCGGTCTAAGCTCGCACAACCTGAGGTCACGGGGGTAAGCATGGCCGACTTCGCGCAGACGATCGCGACCGCGTACGCCGTTGACGGAGCCGCCCTGGAGCTGGGGTGCGGCGTGCACGACGGCGCGGTCGTCCAGGCGGCGACGGTCAAGGTGCCGCTGCGCATGGTCAACCGGCACGGCCTGATCGCCGGGGCCACCGGCACCGGCAAGACGAAGACCCTGCAGGGGATCGCCGAGCAGCTGTCCACCGCGGGCGTCCCGGTGTTCGTGGCCGACGTCAAGGGCGACCTGTCCGGGATCGCCGAGCCGGGCGAGGCGGGCGGGGCGGCCGAGAAGCGGGCCCAGGAGCTGGGCCTGCAGTTCCAGGCCCGGGGTTTCCCGGTGGAGTTCTTCGCGCTCGGCGGTATCGGCCCGGGGATCCCGATCCGGGCCACGGTCTCGGACTTCGGCCCGCAGCTGCTGGCCAAGGTCCTCGGGGCCAACGAGACCCAGGAGCAGTCGCTGTCCCTGGTCTTCCACTACGCCGATGAGAAGGCGCTGCCGCTGCTGGACCTGTCGGACCTGCGGGCGCTGCTCACCTTCCTCGACTCCGACGCGGGCAAGACCGAGCTGGCCGGCATCGGCGGGCTGTCGTCCGCGACGGTCGGCGTGCTGCTGCGCTCGCTGACCGGGCTGGAGGACGGCGGCGGCGACGAGTTCTTCGGCGAGCCGATGCTCGACATCCATGACCTGATGCGGACCGCCCCGGACGGCCGCGGCATCATCTCCTGCCTGGAGCTGCCCGCCGTCCAGGACAAGCCGCTGCTCTTCTCCACGGCGCTGATGTGGCTGCTTGCGCAGCTCTTCGAGGAGCTGCCCGAGGCGGGTGACCTGGACAAGCCCAAGCTGGCCTTCTTCTTCGACGAGGCGCACCTGCTGTTCGACGACGCGACCAAGGCGTTCCTGTCCTCGGTCGCGCAGACCGTCCGGCTGATCCGGTCCAAGGGCGTGGGCGTCTACTTCATCACCCAGACGCCCAAGGACGTGCCCAGCGAGATCCTCGGCCAGCTCGGCAACCGTGTCCAGCACGCGCTGCGCGCGTTCACGCCGGAAGACGCCAAGGCGCTCAAGGCCACCGTCTCCACGTTCCCGAAGTCCTCGTTCTACGACATGGAGACGCTGCTCACCGGCATGGGCATCGGCGAGGCAGCGGTCACGATCTTGTCCGAGTCCGGCGTGCCGACCCCGGTCGTGCACACCCGGATTTCGCCGCCCGCCTCCAGGATGGGACCGGCCGACGACGTCGACGGGAAGGCCAAGGCGTCCCCGCTGTGGGCCAGGTACGGCCAGCGGGTCGACAACAACAGCGCCCGGGAGATCCTGGCCGCCCGGATGGCGCCGCCCGCCGAAGCCACGCCGGCCCCGGCCGGGAACGGGGCCGGGAACGGGGCCGGCGGCGGCCAGCCCCCGCACGCCCCGGCCGCCGAGCACCAGGAGGCGGCGGGCGCGCTCGCGGGCGGCGTGGCCGCGGTGTCCACCTTCCTGCAGTCCAAGCAGGGCAAGCAGCTGCAGCAAGAGGTGATACGGGGGGTCTTCGGCCTGCTCAAGAAGCACCGCTGAGGCGTGCGTATGGCGCAGGTCACAGGTAAGGTAAGCCGACATAAGGGGCTGCTGGTTCACCTGAATCGGCCCAGATCAGGAGGGGAGTACCTGTGGCGGTTTCTGTAGGGCTGGACAAGGCTCTGGACAAGGCCTACGAGGGCAAGAGCCTGAGCGAGCTGCTGGACGCGCCGGTGGCGGCGCTGGCCGGGGTCAGCGACGGCGACGCCGAGCACCTGGCGGCGGCGTTCGGGATCAGGACCGTGCGGGACCTGGGCACCAACAAGTACTTCGCCCTGGCTCACGCGCTGGCGTCGCTGGGCAACCACAGCGACTGAGCGACCCGGATCCGGCCCGCGGCGGCCGCCGCGGGCCAGATCCGGTTACCCGCGGGCCTGCGGCCCGGCCGGGCTGGCCGGGGCCTCGGGCGAGTCCGGCTCGGCGTCCGGCGGGGCCAGCCGGGGCTGCAGATCGGCCGTGCTGTCCGGCACCCGCCGGTTCAGGTACACGGCCAGGAAGACCGCGATGACCGCGACCCCGGCGCCGATGAGGTAGGCCACCACGTAGTACGGGGCGTGACCGGACGTTCCCTTCCCCGCCGCCACGCCGCCCAGCACGCTCAGGCCGAGCACCGACGAGATCTGGGTGAACATGACCTGGAGGCCCGCGGCCGAGCCGTACTCCTCCGCGCTCACCGTGTTGATGAGCCGCACGGTGAGACCCGGATTGGCCACCCCCAGGGCCAGGCCGCCCAGGATCAGCCCGCCGATGAGGCCGATGATGGAGTGCTCCCAGGCGCCGAGCGCGAAGGAGCACATGGCCAGGACCGCGAACGAGGCGCCGACCACGGGGCCGTGCCACGCCAGGTGCCGGGGCAGCCGGACCCACAGCGGCGAGGCGATGCTGTTCGACACCGGCCGCAACGTCATGATCAGTGAGGTCAGCGACAACGACGTGCCCAGCCCCGTCTCCAGGTAGATCGGGGTGAGCAGGTACCCGCCGAAATAGCCGAAGATCATGGCCGACAGGATGCCGATGGACAGGCAGAACGTCGGATTCCGGAAGAAGGACATCCGGATGAGGGGATAGCTGATCCGGAACTGGCGCCAGACGAAAAGCAGGAGCAGGACGAGCCCGGCGGCGAAGATCCCGCCGAGCTGCGGCGAGATCCCGCGGTCGGGCAGCTCGTTGACCACGAACAGGACAGCCAGGGTGCCGATCATGAGCAGCCCGGCGCCGAGGAGATCCACCCGGGTTCGCTGCGAGTGCGTGTCCTGGGGCAGCGTCAGCACGGCCAGCACCAGTGACACCAGGGTGATCCCGGCCTGGATGAGGAACAGCGACCGCCAGCCGAAGGCCTGCGCGAGCGGGCCGCCGATGACCAGGCCGGTGACCGGGGCGCCGGCCCCGACCATCGACCACCAGCCGGTGGCCTTGGCTCGCTCCGAGACCGGGTAGACCCGCATGAGGAGGGCCAGCGCGGTCGGCTGCGAGGCGGCACCGAAGGTCTGCCCGACGATCCGCAGCGCGATCAGCGCGGCGGCGGTCGGCGCCACGGCCGTGGCCAGGGCGGCCACCAGCAGCCGGCCAGGCCGATCAGGAACAGCCTGCGGTGCCCGTAGGTGTCGCCCAGCTTGCCGAAGACCGGCGTGGCCACGGCCATGACCAGGAACGGGCCGGTGATGGCCCACGTCAGGACCGATGCGGGGACCCCGTAGCTGCGGGCGATCGGGGCCAGCACGACACTGAACAGGGTGACCGGGAACGAGGTGGCGAACTGGCCGGTCAGGGTAGCAGTGAGGACCACTCGCTGGCTATGGGATTCCGCCATCCGCCGACCGCCCTCCGCCGCCGCTCACTCGACGACTGCCGCGAGCCTAATTTCAGACGATTGCCGTGGTCAATAGGCCTGGCGCCTCGGGTGCTCGTTACCGCCGCTAACCAATGACGGCCAGGGCCGTCACGTCATCGCCGGGCAGCGGGCCCTCGGTGACCGCCGTGACCCGGGACTCAATCAGCTCCACGGCGCCACCGTAGGACGACAGGAACGCCGTGTCGGCCGCGTCCCGCCCGGTGGTGATCCGGACCAGGCTGGCCCGCGGGGCGAGCAGCGTGGCGTCCACGACGTGCCATTGCCCGCCGACCAGCGCCTCGGCCACCGCGTGGAAATCCATCGGATCCAGGCCGGGGGCGTAGACGGCCGCCAGCCGGGCCGGGACGTCGAGGGCCCGCAGCAGGGCCACGACCAGGTGAGCGTAGTCCCGGCACACGCCTTCCCGCTGCAGCAGGGTCTGCACGGCGCCGTCGGTCGGCCTGCTGCTGCCCGGAACATAGCTCAGCCGCGTGCCGACCCAGGACGAGACGGCCGCCAGCAGTTCCGGGCCGGCGCCCAGGCCGCCGAACTCGCTGCGGGCCACGGCGGCCAGCCGGTCCGATTCGGCGTACCGGCTTGGCCGCAGGAACACGATGCGGTCCGCCGGGCTGGGCTCCGGCGGAGCCCAGAACCCGGTGACGGTGGCGTGGTACTCGATGGTGGCCGGGCCCGGATCCAGCCGTACCAGGTGGGCGCGCTCGTCCCGGCCCATGGCCACGTCGGTCACCGGGACCGCAGTCCCGTCGCGGCGGACGGTCAGCTCCTCGCCGCTGCGCCGCCCGGCTGGTCCGGCCACCGCGAGCTGCAGGACCAGCTCGGCGGGCCCAGCGGCCCGCACGACGAGATGAGCGCCGACCCGGCGCGGCGAAATATCCATCCTTGCAGTCTGGCCGTCCCGGCCCGCCGGATTGACCGGAATTCTGATAGATCTGGAACAACTGCGGGACTGGCCCGCGCCGGAGAGCTAGGGGTAGGTCATGGCTGAGGCACGGCGGTCGGTGCGCATGAGCGAGGACGAGGCGTGGCAGATGCTCGAGCAGTCGGTCAACGGGATCCTGACCACGCTGCGCCGTGACGGCCGGCCGGTCAGCCTGCCCATCTGGTACGCGGTCCTGGACCGGCGGATCTACATCAACACCCGCGGTAAGAAGGTGGACCGGGCCCGGAACGATCCGCGCTGCTCATTCCTGGTCGAGGCGGGCGAGCGCTGGGGGGACCTGCGCGCCGTCCACCTGGAATGCACCGTCGCGGTCATCGAGCCGGACCCGGACCTGAACCAGCGGATCAGCGCGGCCCTGGACGCCAAGTACGCCGCCCTGCGGGTGGCCCGCTCGGCCATGCCGGCCGCCACGCAGCAGCGGTACGCGCAACTGGAGGGCGCCGTCCTGGAGCTCATCCCGGACGGGAAGATGCTGACCTGGGACAACCGTCACCTGGGACTGGGCTGAGGGTCCGGCGCGGACGGCAGGCCGGGCTAGGCCTGCTCGAAGCGGAGCATGTTGCCGGCCGGGTCGCGGACGGCGAAGTCGCGGACGCCCCAGAACTGGCTGGCAGGCTCCTGCAGCACCTCGACTCCGGGCGTGGCGGTGATCTTGTCGAAGGTCGCGTCGAGGTTGTCGCAGCGGAGCTGGATCATGGGCAGCACGCCCTTGGCCAGCAGGGCGGCCAGCGCGTCGCCGTCCTCCTGGGACCGGCCCGCGTGCGGCTCCGACAGCACGAGCTGGATCTCGGGCTGGCTCTCCAGGCCGAGGGTCAGCCAGCGGAACCCGCCGTTGGCGACCTCGTTGCGCACGGTCAGGCCGAGAGTGTCACGGTAGAAGACAAGAGCGGCGTCCATGTCGTCCACAGTGACGTGCACGCCGGCCAGTGAAGTGGTCATGTGCTGATGCTAGGCGGGCGGCGGACCGAGCCGCTTCTTAGAAACTGCTCTATCGTGTCGCCGCGGTCCCGGTCCGGCGCGGCCGGGTCAAGACCATGGCCTGGCAGGGGGACATGCCGCGGAGCTCGTCGTGGTTGCGCGCCCGGTACATGGACGGCGTCTCGCCCACCAGCTCGGTGAACCGGGCGGAGAACGAGCCGAGGCTGGTACAGCCCACGGCGAAGCACACGTCCGTCACGCTCAGGTCGCCCCGGCGGAGCAGGGCCTTGGCCCGCTCGATGCGCCGGGTCATCAGGTAGGAGTAGGGCGTCTCGGAGTACGCCTCGCGGAAGCGGCGGCTGAAATGCGCGGTGGACATCAGCGCGGTACGGGCCAGGGCGGCCACGTCGAGCGGCTGGGCGTACTCGCGGTCCATCCGGTCGCGAGCCCGGCGCAGCCGGCGAAGCTCGCCGAGGTCTGCGTTCATCTGCTCTCCGGTCGCCGTCCCGAGGCCAGCCAGGGCTGTCCTGCCTCCGGTCATCCGGCCCGGCCGCGGTCATCGCATGCCGGACTGACCTTTTCACCTTACCGGACCTGCGCCCGGGCGCTCTTGAGGCGATCTGCTGGAACGGCCATAGTGGGATTCGTCAGGCAGTCCCAGCAGAACAGAGAGGTTCCGGATGGCCACCAAGACGTTCGAGCTCGTCAGCTACGAGAAGTCGAACCGGATCGCATGGATCACGATCAACAACGAAGCCCGGATGAACGCGCTCAGCACCGGGGTGATGAACGGCCTGTACGACGCCTTCGAGGAAGTCGACCACGACGACGAGGTGCTGGTGGCCGTGCTCACCGGGCCGGCGGCCGGGCCTTCTGCGCCGGCGCCGACCTGCGGCAGCTGACCGAGCGGGACCAGGCGGGCGGGGTCGGGTCCCAGGCGAACATCAAGAACGGGCTGGAGCGGCCGACGCGGACCCTCAAGCCGATCATCGCGGCGGTCGACGGGTACGCCCTGGCGGGCGGGATGCAGCTGTCCGCCCGGTGCGACTTCCGGATCGCCACGGCCAAGTCCACCTTCGGGATGCCCGAGCCGCTGCGCAGCCTGGTCCCCATCAACATGATGGACACCCTGGAGCTGGGCTTCGTCCCGCTCGGCAACGCGCTGTGGATCATCTTGTCCGGCGAGCACCTGTCCGCTGAGGAAGCGCACCGGATCGGGTTCGTGCAGTGGATCGTGCCCGACCGCGACGCCATGATGGCCGAGGCCGAGAAGCGGGCCGAGATCCTCAAGCTGTGCGCGCCGCTGGCCGTGCAGGCCCTCAAGAACGGCGTGCACCTGCACATGAACCCGCCCACCCCGCCCACCGGGGTCACCCTGCTGGAGCACCTGAGGGAAGTCAACGGCCCCTGGTACAAGAAGGTGGACGAGAGCGAAGACCGGCTCGAGGGGCCGAAGGCCTTTGCCGAGAAGCGCGCACCGAACTGGAAGGGTCGCTAGCCGGTCACCGCCATCGCCGGGGCCTGCTCTTAGGCACCCAGGTCAGGCCGGAGCGAAGCCGCCGGTCTCCCGGTCAGCCGGGAGAGCCGGCGGCTCTTGATCATCAACGGCCGGTCGGCGCGAGCTCAGCGGCCTTTCCAGTTGGGGGCTCGCTTCTCGGCGAACGCCTTCGGGCCCTCGAGCCGGTCCTCGCTCGCGTCGACCTTGGCGTACCAGGGCCCGTTGACCTCGCGGAGGTGCTCCAGCAGGGTGACGCCCTCGGGCGGGGTGGGCGGGTTCATGTGCAGGTGGACGCCGTTCTTCAGCGCCTTGACGGCCAGCGGCGCGCACAGCTTGAGGATCTCGGCCCGCTTCTCGGCCTCGGCCATCATGGCGTCGCGGTCGGGCACGATCCACTGCACGAACCCGATCCGGCGGGCTTCCTCGGCGGAGAAGTGCTCGCCGGCCAGGATGATCCACAGCGCGTTGCCCAGGGACACGAAGCCCAGCTCCATCGTGTCCATCGAGTTGATGGGGACCAGGCTGCGCAGCGGCTCGGGCATCCCGAAGGTGGACTTGGCCGTGGCGATCCGGAAGTCGCACCGGGCGGACAGCTGCATCCCGCCCGCCAGGGCGTACCCGTCGACCGCGCCGATGACCGGCTTGAGCGTCTGGCCGACCCGGCGCAGGCCGCTCTTGGCCGCCTGTGGTGTTCCCACCGCGATGGTCTGGTCCCGCTCGGTCATCTCGCGCAGGTCGGCGCCGGCGCAGAAGGCCCGGCCGCCGGCCCCGGTCAGGACGATGACCAGGACGTCGTCGTCGTTGTCCGCTTCCTCGAAGCTGTCATGCAGGCCGTTCTGGACCCCGGTGCTGAGCGCGTTCATCCGGGCTTCGTTGTTGATCGTGATCCAGGCGATCCGGTTCGACTTCTCGTAGCTGACGAGCTCAAACGTCTTCGTGGCCATGGCGGAACCTCTCAAAGATCAGCAAGCGGCACTTGTTAGGCACACTAATCTTCACGGCGAGCCGCCTCAAGAGTGCCGCCCCGGCCCGGGGCCGGGCCGCCGCCGGGCCGGCCGGAGACGGTCATAGCGGACACAGATGACGAACAAGGTCAATAGGCACTCAATGACTAGATGTGACGGTATATGCGCGGTCACATGGGGCCATTTCGGGGCTAAAGCGTGGCCGCACGGTTGCACGTAGCGACCGCCCGGCGGTGAATGGTGGCTACGGCGCGGCTCGGACCGAAGAAGCCGCCGTGCGGGGACACGAGGATCTTGACCGCCAGCTCAGCTACGGCACACCGGCAGGCTGAAGCAAGCCTCTGGCGCCTCCGCCCGGCAGGGCAGTCGGCCCGCAGGCCGGCCGCCCCGTCGTCGCGGGCCACGTTCGGCGCCATCTTCGCGGTACGCGAGTTCCGCGCGCTGTGGCTCTCGGTCCTGCTGTCCTCGGCGGGAGACCGGCTGGCCCTCGTCGCCCTGGCCGTGCTGGTCTACGAGCGCACCGGGTCGCCGCTGCTGGCGGCGCTGGCGTATTCCGCCGGCTACCTGCCCTGGGTGATCGGCGGCCTGTTCCTGGCCGACCTGGCTGACCGCCGTCCGCGCCGCACCGTGATGGTGGCCTGTGATGTGGCGCGCGCTCTCCTCGTCGCCGCCATGGCCGTGCCGGCCGTGCCCGTCACCGCCGTGGTGGGCCTGCTGTTCGCGGCCACCATGTTCGCGTCGCCGTCGGAGTCGGCCCGGGCCTCGATGACCCCTGGCATCCTGCCGGGCGAGCGCTACGCCCTCGGCGCGGCGGTCATCCAGACGACCTACCTGACCGCCGAGGTGGCGGGCGCGGCCGCCGGAGGCACCGCGGTGTCCTTCCTCGGCGTCCGGCCTTCGCTGCTCATCGACGCGGTGACGTTCGCGGTCTCGGCCCTGCTCATCGGCCTCGGCACCCAGGCCCGGCCGGCCGCCGCCCGGGCCGCGGCCGGGCTGGGCTCGCCGCTGGCCCGGGCCGCGGCCGGCCTCTCGGCTGGTCTTCGGCGACCGGGCCCTGCGCACCCTGGTCCTGCTCGGCTGGCTGATCGTCCTGTACTCGATCCCGCAGGGCATCGCCGCCCCCTACACGGCCCGGCTCGGTGGCGGCCCGGTGGCCACCGGCTTGGTGCTGGCGTCCACGGCGGCGGCCACGGCCATCACCACGCCCTTGTTCGGCCGGTTCGTCAGCCCCAGCCGGCGTGCCGCGCTGATGGGCCCGCTGGCAGGCGCCGCCGGAGCCGCGCTCGTCCTGACAGCGTTCCGCCCGGGCCTGGCCGCGTCGCTGGTCATCTTCTCGGTCGCGGCCGCCTCCGGCGCCTACCAGCTCGCGGTGAACACCGCCTTCGTGAGCCGGGTGCCGGATGAGCGCCGCGCCCAGGCCTTCGGCATCGCCAGCATGGGAGTGGTGGTGGCGCAGGGAATCGCCTTCGTGGCGGCCGGCGCGGCCGCGGAAGTGGTGAGCCCGGCCACGGTCATCGCCGCGGGCGGCGGGATAGGCGCCGCGGCCGCGGCCGGGCTGACGCTGAGCTGGCGCCGGGTCCAGTTTGCCGCCGCTTGCCATTAAAAGGGCATTTCCGGGAATTCTTATACGATTTATCCAGCCAATCGGATTCCCTGAAAATATCGCCGGGCGGCTTATTGTCTCACCGTCTGGATCCTGTTATTTTTGGCTCTCCCGAAAAGGCAACCCTGGAGGTATACGGTCTTCATGCTGCGCCGAATATTTGTGATCGCCGCCTCGGCCGCGATGCTCGCCGTCAGCGCCCTGCCGGCCTACGCGGCCCCGCAGGCGAGCACGCATAAGCTCTCCTTCCCGGCCGCCAGGGGGATTGCTGAATCGGGCACATATATCAAATACGGCAAGTACGTACAGATTCACGTCTGCGCCAGGAGCACCTCGAAGAGCAACTTCGCGGTGGGCGCCGTGGTGGTCGGCACGAGTGCCAGCGGCCGCAGCCAGGGCAACCTCGGGGCCGTCGCCATCGGCTACAACCAGGTGGTCTGCCGGTCCGGCCGGATCCCGTACACCTCCCACCTCAAGACCTACGTCTTCATCGCCAACAGCCACGGGTACATCTCCTACCGCAGCGGCTACAAGAAGATCTACTGAGTCGCGGCCTGACGGCCTGACGGCGGCCGGACCCCTCCTGGGTCCGGCCGCCGCCGCATGACCAGGCCATGCCGACGGCCGGTCCCGGCCACCGAGATCCTCGTCACGTTCCCGGGGCAGGCCGCCCCGGCCCGTTCGGGAAAATGGCCGGAAAAGCCGCTGATTACCGTTTCCCCGGGCCGGGACATATCGTCATCAGGCGTGCCGGGCTCCGCGCAGCCCGGCCTTCCCGGCCGCCGGCAAGGTAGCGTCAAGGTATGCGACTCGGGGTGCTCGACGTGGGCTCCAACACGGTGCACCTGCTGGTAGTGGACGCCCACACCGGTGCCCGGCCCATCCCGGCCTTCTCTCACAAGGCTGAGCTCAAGCTGGCCGATCACCTGGATGACCAGGCGTCGCTGTCCGCCCCGGGCGAGCGCAGCCTCACCGACGTGGTGGCCGAGGCGTTGCGCATCGCCGAGGACAAGGGCGTCGAGGACCTCATCGCGTTCGCCACCTCCGCCGTCCGGGAGGCCAGGAACGGCGAAGAGGTGCTGGCCCGGATCCACGACCAGACCGGCGCCCAGATCAACGTGATGACCGGCCACGAAGAGGCGCGGCTGACGTTCCTGGCCGCCCGCCGCTGGTTCGGCTGGTCGTCCGGCCGGCTGCTGATCATCGACATCGGCGGCGGATCGCTCGAAGTTGCCTCCGGCATCGACGAGGAGCCGGATGCCGTGGCCTCCCTCCCGCTGGGCGCGAGCCGCCTGACCCGGGACTGGCTCACCGGAGACCCGCCGTCGCCGGGAGACCTCCGCCGGCTCCGCAAGTACGTGCGGGCCCAGATCGCCCGGGAGATCGGCGGGATGCTCCGGCAGGGACCTCCCGATCATGTGGTCGGGACGTCCAAGACCTTCCGCCAGCTGGCCCGGATCGCCGGCGCCGCCCCGTCCGGCGAGGGTCCCTACGTCAAGCGGGTCCTCAAGCACGCCGACGTGGCCGCGCTGGCCGAGCGGCTGCCCCGGATGTCACAGGCCGAGCGGTCCCGGCTGCCCGGCGTCTCGGTCGGCCGGGTGGCCCAGCTCCCGGCCGGCGCCCTGGTGGCTGACGCCACCCTCGAACTGCTGCAAGTCGATCAGCTGGAACTGTGCCCCTGGGCCCTGCGCGAGGGGGTCATCCTGAGGCGCCTGGACATGCTGGCTCAAGGCCTCGGAGACGACGGCACCCGGCCCGCGGCCGCCGCTGGATAGCGGCGGCCGCGGGCCGGGTGCCTGAGTCTGGCCGGCCCGCCCGCGACCGGGCGCACCGAGCCCGGACGCTATGCGCGCTTGTCCGGGCCTGAGGCCCGGGTGGCCCGCGACGCCGCGGTAGCGGACGACGGCGTACCGGACGATGGCGTGGCGGCCGTGACCGCTGGGAGCGGCGCCGTGTTGCTGTCCGCCTGCGCCGCCGTTCGGCCGGCGCCTGCGGCGGTGACCGGTCCGGCGTCCGGCTGCACCGCAGCCGGGCCGGAGCCGGACCCGCTGCCGGGCGCGGGGCTGCCGGTAGCCGGGCTGCCGGCAGCGGCCGAGGTGCTCGTGGCCGCCGGGCCGCTCGTGCTGGCCGGGGCGCCGTTAGCCGAGGCGCCGGCCTGCCGCGCAGGCGCTTCGGCCGCCGGGACCGACTTGGCCGTGGCCTGCTCGACCTCATCCTCCAGCGACATCCGCGCGGTCTCGGCCGCGACCAGCGTGGAGACCCCGTCGAGGATGTCGGTGAGCCGCTTGATGGTGTCGGCGTGCCGGGTGGAGAGCAGGTTCAGCCGGCGCTCGGCCCCGTCGTGGATCGCGGTGGCTCGTGCCGTGGCCTCGTCCAGGGACTTCTTGGCCTGCGCCTTGGCGCTGGCCAGGGTCGTCTCGGACTTCTTCCTGGCCTCGGAGGTGGTGCTCTCGGCTTCGGCCCGGGCCGACGTCAGGGTCTTCTCCGCCTCGGCCCGGGCCGAGGTGATGGCCCGCTCGGCCTGCTCCTGAGCCGCCGTGAGCATTCGCTCGGCCTGCTCGCGGGCCTCGGCGCGGGTCTTGTCCGCTTCGGTCTGGGCGTCGTTACGCTGCCGGGCAATGTCTTCGTGCGCCTTCGACTTCTGCGTCCGGGCCTCGTCATCAGCCAGCTTCAGGATCTGGGCGATGCGCTCGCTGACCTCCTCGTGCGCGGGCTTGGCGCCGGTGGCTTCCTGGCGCGCCGTGGTCAGGTCACGACGAAGCTCCTCGCCTTCGTCCAGAGCGCGGGCGAGCCGCTGCTCCAGGTCCCGGATCTGGCTGCGGCAGCGCGCGACGAACTCATCAACCTGGCGGCGGCTGTACCCGCGCATCTGTACTTCGAATGCGTCTTCGTGAACGAGGTTCGGCAGGAGATCACTGTTGTCATTCATGGCTTTCCGAGATCAAGTAGTCCGAGGTCAGCGGGAAAGAGCAAGAGGACGAGCGGAGGCCAGCAGTGCGGACACGGCACGAACCCGCCATAGAACGAGCAGGGCCGCTACTTCGTAGTATGCGTGCTCGGGGCGGGTGAACGGGTCATACGCGCACGACTCTTGTCGGTCATCACAGCCTTCGCAACCGAAACGAACTAGTGTCCAGATTTATCCCCATCCGGGAGAAATGTGACCTGTTGCAGCATGTAAGCGATTTCGGTAGCGATGCCGGTGTGACCTCTGGGGCGAGCCTTACCGGATTGACGCCAACTGCGCGGTCATTTCGCGGAATCGTTACCGCCTGACTGGGTAAAACCGCACGTGAAGGTGGTCGGCGAATGGCCCTGATGGGTCATGCGGAGGAGCAGTGTCGGCACGTAATCTGGGGCCCAAGCGGACGGAGTCGCGATCAGCGCCGGAGGTGAGCCCGATTCCCAGGCAGTTGGATCTGCGCGTCCAGGACGCCGTTGCCCTGGACGAGATTGAGCTTTACGCCGAGGTGCTGAGCGCGGTCGCCGCTGCTGACCGGCCGCTCACCCCCGCCGAGCTGGACGCGGCACTGGGCATCGCAGGCCGGTAAGCGTCCGTCCCGGGCTGACCGGATCAGGTCGCCCGCTGCTGGTACATGGCGTCGGTGCTCCAGCGCGTGAAGCCCAGCGCCTCGTAGAGCCTGATCGCGGGCACGTTGTCCTCATCCACGTAGAGCAACGCCGTGGCCAGCCCGCGGTCGTGCATGTGATGCAGCCCGGCCAGGGTCAGGGCCCGGCCCAGCCCGGTCCCCTGCTCGGCCGGGTCCACCCCGACGACGTAGACCTCGCCGAGGTCGTCGCCCTCATCGGCGGGAATCTTGGTCCAGTGGAAGCCGGTCATCGCGCCGTCCCGCTCCGCGATGAGGAATCCCGCCGGATCGAACCACGGCTCCGCTTCGCGCAGCTCGAGATCGCGCGGCCGCCAGGCCCCCTGCTCGGGGTGGTGGGCGAAGGCGCGGCCGTTGAGGCCGAGCCATTCCTGCTCATCGCGGCCCGGGCGGAAGGCGCGCAGCGTACTGCCCGCCGGCCAGGACGGCTGAGCCAGGGGCTCATCCAGCGCACGGCGCATCTGCCGCAGCGCCCGGAACCGGTCAAAGCCGGCCGTCCGGGCCAGGGCGGCGGCCGCAGGCCGGTCGCCGTGCGCCCAGACCTGGACGCGGTGGCCATCGGACCGGGCGACCAGCTCGTTCAGCAGGGCCAGGCCCAGCCCGTGCCGGCGGTGCCGCGGATGGATGACCAGCTCGCCGCTGACCTCCGCTTCCTGCTCGGGGGGATCCAGGTAGGCGTAGCCGGCGATCTCCTCTTCCACCGTCAGCACCAGGTCCAGCCCGGCTCCGGTCGCGTCCGCGGGCCCGGCCGCGTCGTAACGCAGGTGCAGCAGGACATGTTCAGACAGGGGAGAGACGTCGTCGGCCGCGGCCGCGGCCCGCACCAGTTCCGTCACGCCGGAGACCTGGGCCGAGGTGAGCCCGCCGCCGGTGATCGACCGCCGGGTCATGGCGCTAGCGCGTTACCGCGCCGAGGCTCCGGCCCGCGGGCCGACCTCACGGGGGCTCCGGGGGCGCTCGGAGTCGCTGCGCTCAGCCCGCTCGGCCTTGACCGGGACGAACCGGTAGCCGACGTTGCGCACCGTGCCGATGAGCGCCTCGTGCTCCGGGCCGAGCTTGGCCCGCAGCCGCCGGACGTGCACGTCCACCGTGCGGGTGCCGCCGAAGTAGTCATAGCCCCAGACCTCCTGCAGCAGCTGAGCCCGGGTGAAGACCCGGCCCGGGTGCTGAGCCAGGAACTTGAGGAGCTCGAACTCCTTGAAGGTCAGGTCCAGGACCCGGCTGCGGAGCCGGGCCGCGTAGGTGGCTTCGTCGATGGCCAGCTCACCCGACCGGATCTCATCGGGCGCCTCGGCCACGGCGGCGATGGCCCGCCGCCCGATGGCCAGCCTGACCCTGGCGTCCACCTCGGCGGGACCGGCCGTGTGCAGGATCACGTCATCGGCGCCCCACTCCGCGTTGACCGCGGCCAGGCCGCCCTCGGTCACGATGGCGAACAGCGGGCAGTCCAGGCCGGTCGTGTGCAGCAGCCTGCAGATACTCTTGGCGTGCGCCAGATCGCGGCGCGCGTCCACCAGGACCGCGTCGGCGGGCGGGGCCTCGACCAGCGCAGAGGCGTCGGCAGGCAGCACCCGCACCGGGTGCAGCAGCAGCCCGAGAGCGGGCAGGACCTCGGCCGACGGTTCCAGAGCACCGGTGATCAGCAGCAGGTCGCTCACTCGATGGCACCTCCACCTCGCTGGTGCTGTCGCACCCTTGTATAAACAGACAAGGACCCGGGGGCCACGGCGCCCGGATCCTGCTGATAGAAGGATAACTTATATGGCCAAAGTGACAATGCAGTACTGGGCGGCGGCCAAGGAGGCGGCGGGCGTGGCCAGCGAGCCGGTCGAGGCCCAGACGCTGGCTGAGGCCCTGGACGTCATCATCGGCCGCCGGCCCGGCGACGACCGGTTTCGCTCGGTGCTGGGCGCATCGTCGTTCCTCGTGAACGGCCAGCCCGCAGGCCGCCGGATGCCCGCTGACCTGGTCCTTCCTGAGGGAGCCCGGGTGGAGGTCCTGCCGCCTTTCGCGGGCGGCTAGGCGGCCCGGGCCGGACCGTCCGCAGCGGTGCGAGCCGCCCGTGACCGAGGGGCCGCGACCCGGGCGGGCGCACAGTGAGATATCCGTCCCTTTTGCGGGACACTGGGCCGATCGCACCCTAGAGTGTCCGTGTCGGTACTCATCGACGCCATTCCCGATTGGTCGCCATGAACCAGCACCCGCCCTCTGGCCGCCCGGGGGGGCGCGACGCCGGCGGTCAGCCGCCCGGGAGCGGCAAGTCTCCCGACGAGGTGAACCGGACCGCTCCGTCGCACGTTGTCAATGGTGTGCCAAACGCGGAGACCGCGCCCCGCTCAGGACGTGTGGCTGACGAAGCCTTCGTCCGGGCGTTGTACGCCGAGCACGGGGGTGCCCTGCTTCGCTACGCCCTGCACCTGGCGGGCGGCGACAGGCAGCGTGCGGAGGATCTGGTGCAGGAAACGATCGTGAGGGCCTGGCGGCACCCGGAGGCGCTGGCCGGGCGGCCCGCCCGGCCGTGGCTGTTCGCCGTGGCGCGCAACCTCGCGGTCGACTCCTACCGGGCCCGTCAGGCCCGGCCGCAGGAGGCCGGGCAGGCGGCCCTGGAGCTGCTGCCCGCTGACGACGACGCCGACCGGACGCTCGAGTCGTGGGCCGTCGCGGACGCCCTCGCCTCGTTGCGCCCGGATCACCGGCGGGTCATCGTGGAGACCTACTACCGGGGCTGCTCGGTGGCCGAGGCCGCGGCCACGCTCGGCATACCTGCAGGTACCGTGAAGTCCCGCACGTATTACGCGCTCAAAGCACTCAAGCTGGCGCTGCAGGAACGAGGGCTGGCGCCGTGACACAGACATGGACCTGCGCCGAGGCCAGGGGCTCGCTCGGCGTGTACGTACTCGGCGCGATCGATCCGGCCGAGCGCGGGCTGGTCGACGCCCACCTGGCCACCTGCCGGGACTGCCGGGACGAGCTGGCCGGCCTGGCCGGCCTGCCGGCCCTGCTGGCCCGGGTCAACCCAGACGAGATCAGCCGGATCTGCGCCGATGACGCCGTGCCCTCGGCCGCCACCGAAGAGCCGCCGGAAGAGCTGCTGGGCATGGTGCGCAGCCTGGCTGAGGCCCGCCGGCGGCGCAACCGCTGGCGGTACCTGTCCGCCGCGGCCGCGGTCGTGGTGATCGCGGGCGGCCTGTTCGGCGGCCTCACCTCGGCCACGTCGACCTCCCCGCGGACGCTGATCGTGTCGGCCGGGCCGGCTGACTGGGAGACCTCGGCGGCCACCAGCCAGGCCACCGGGGTGAGCGCGACCGTCGCCTACTCCGACCAGGAGTGGGGCAGCGCCTTCCAGGTCCTGGTCGACCACGTGCCGATGGGGACCACGTGCGAGCTGTGGGTGGTCCATCCGGACGGGACCCGCACCCAGGTCGCGGCCTGGACGACGGCTGGTGACGAGGGCAAGGCCTGGTACGCCGGCTCGATGGCCGCCTCGGCCGGAGCGATCAGCAAGTTCGAGATCACCGAGGGAAACCAGGTGCTGGTGAACGTCACGCCGGCCTGAGCTGCGGTCCATCGTCGCGGGGAATGGATCAGGCCTCGTCTGTGCTGTCTAGGAGCGTGACAGAAGGGCTGATCGCGCTGGGCGCGGTCCTGGTCGTGGCCACGGCGCTGGGCCTGGCCTGGCAGCGCCGGGCGGGCCGGTTCCGGCCCGGGCCCGCCGCGAAACCCGCCGGGGCGGCGGCCGTCTCCCGGGACGGTGCCCTGACCGAGGCGGACCTCGGCGGACGGCTCGGCGAGCGGGCCACCCTGGTTCAGTTCTCCACCGCCTTCTGCGCTCCGTGCCGTCCCACCCGGCAGATCCTGGCTCAGGTGGCCGGGATGGTCGACGGCGTGACCCACCTGGACATCGACGCCGCCGAGCGGCTGGACCTGGCCCGGCGGCTGCATATCAGCAGCACGCCCACCATCCTGGTCCTGGACCCGGCCGGCGCCATCGTGCAGCGGGCCGTGGGCCTGCCGCGCAAAGCCGACGTCATCGCCGCACTGGGATCGGTGGTGACTTCCGCCGATGCAGCTGCCGATAACGGGATTGCGGCCGGTCGGGGAAGTGACAGCCGGACCAGGCCCGAATAACATCAGGTTCGTGATGTCCCAGGCGGCGAAGATGCTGACGAAGCGGCGTGCCGTCGACTTCTGCCACGTCGCCACCGCGATCTGTCCCGGTCCAGCCTGACCCCCGCGGCGCCCGCGTCGGTTCGAGCGGTGCCCGCCCATCGGGGTCAGAGCGCAGATGGCCTGTCCCAGCGGCGAGGAGCACAACCATGGACATCGACCCGCGCGGTCCCCGGTTCGGCGCGGTGATCACCACCGTCGTCCTGGCCGTGGTCCTGCTCACCAGCAGCGCCTGGCTGCTGGGCGTGCAACTGGCGGTGTTCGCCATCGGCGCGCTGGCCGGGCTGCGGTACGCGCCGTACGGCGTGCTGTACCGGCATCTCGTCCGGCCCCGGCTCGGGCCGCCTGCCCGGACCGAGCCGGAAGCGCCGCCCCGCTTCTCCCAGGGGGTGGGCATGGTCTTCGCCGCCGGAGGGGTCATCGGCTACGCGCTGGGCGCCACGACCGTGGGCATCGTGCTGACCGCCTTCGCGCTTTTCGCCGCGTTCCTCAACGCGGCTTTCGATTTCTGCCTGGGCTGCCAGGTCTACCTGTTTATCCAGCGGAACCTAAGGGTCCGGCCGTCCGCCTAGGGGCGAGCCGGAGAAGGAGGAATTTCCACCATGAGTCGTTCCGACGTCCTTGTGGACGCCGACTGGGCCGAGGCCCATATCGGTGACCCCAGCGTCGTCATCGTCGAGGTCGACGAGGACACCAGCGCGTACGACAAGGGTCACATCCCGAGCGCCATCAAGATCGACTGGAAGAAGGACCTGCAGGACCCGGTGCGCCGGGACTTCGTGGACAAGACCGGCTTCGAGACCCTGCTGTCCGAGCGCGGCATCTCCAACGACGACACGGTGCTCCTGTACGGCGGCAACAACAACTGGTTCGCGGCCTACGCGTACTGGTACTTCCGGCTGTACGGGCACGACAAGGTCCTGCTGCTCGACGGCGGCCGGAAGAAGTGGGAGCTGGATTCCCGCGAGCTGAGCACGGACGTGCCCGAGCGGCCTCGCACCAGCTACACGGCCCAGGAGCAGGACTCCTCGCTGCGCGCGCTGCGCGACGAGGTGGTCGACGCGATCGGCAAGCGCAACCTGGTCGACGTCCGGTCCCCGGACGAGTTCGCCGGCCGGCTGCTCGCCCCGGCCCACCTGCCCCAGGAGCAGGCTCAGCGCGGCGGTCACATCCCCACCGCCCGCAACGTGCCCTGGTCCAAGGCGGCCAATGAGGACGGCACGTTCCGGGCCGATGACGAGCTCCAGGAGCTGTACCAGGGCGAGGCCGGCCTGGACTTCGGTAAGGACACCATCGCCTACTGCCGCATCGGCGAGCGCTCGGCGCACACCTGGTTCGTCCTGCACGAGCTGCTCGGCCTGTCCAACGTCAAGAACTACGACGGCTCGTGGACCGAGTACGGCTCGCTGGTCGGCGTGCCGATCGAGCTGGGTGAGGGCCGATGACCGCCGACGGGTGCGGCGCGCCCGCGGGCGGGGTCAGCGCGGCCGCCGCGGTCGGCACCCAGGCGGTAGTGGAGGGCAAGGTCACCCGGGAGGGAGCCGCGGTCTCTACCGGTTACGCGCGGCTGCTGGGCAGCGGAGATGAGTTCGTGGCCGAGGTGCCGCTGGGCACGGACGGCGGCTTCCGGTTCTTCGCCGCGCCCGGCTCGTGGACGCTGCGCGTGCTGGCCCCCGGCGGCGTGCGCGAGGAGCGTTCGGTCCAGGCCGACTACGGCCAGGTCACGACCGTCGACGTCACCATCTAAAGAGATGGCCAGCCGGCCGGGAGCGGCGGCGCTGAGCTCGCCGCCGTTCCCCGGCCGACAGTTGTTGTTCACTTCCCGGCCACGAACGGTGGCCGGCCGCCCAGTAGGCTTGACGGCATGGTCGAGCGTCGGCAGGAATTCGAGCGGGACCTGGAAGCCATCGAGGCCAAGGTCATCGAGCTGTTCGCCATCCTGGCCGAGGACCTGCCCGAGGCCACCGCTGCCCTGCTGAGCGGTAACAACGAGATCATGCAGAAGCTGCTGGCCCGGGATCAGGTGATCAGTGCCCTGTACCCGGAGACCGAGCAGCTGGCCAACCGGGAGATCCTGCTGCAGGCCCCGGTGGCCGACGACCTGCGCTTCCTGCTGTCGGTGCTGCGCATCCTGACCGAGTTCGAGCTGTCCCACGACCTCGTCATCCAGATCGCCTCCCGGGCCAACCACATTCTCAGCGACGACCTGTCGCCGCGCACCCGGGGCATCATCGAGCGGATGGGCAGCCTGGCCGCCGACATGTGGCGCCAGGCGGCGGACTGCTGGTACCAGCGGGACCGCTCAGCCGCCCAGGCCCTGGCCGAGCGCGACGACGAGATGGACCAGCTCTACTCCAGCCTGATCGCCGAGCTGGCCTCCGGCTCGATGACGCTGCCGGTGGCGATGGACATGACGCTGGTGGCACGGTTCTACGAGCGGCTCGGGGACCACGCGGTCATCATCGCCCGCCGGGTGGTCTACCTGGCCGGGTCGACCGGATCCGCCGGGCCCGAAGGCCCGGCGGGAGAGTAGCAGTATCCGGTCCGTCCCGGCCGGGGCAGCCGGGCTGGCTTCGTCAGCCCATCCGGCCGGTGACGTAGGCCTTGGTCCGGTCGTCCTGCGGGTCGCCGAACAGGCGGTCCGTCTGGTCGTACTCCACCAGCGTGCCGGTCCTGATGTCGTTCTCGGAGTCGACCAGCACGGAGAAGAACGCGGTACGGTCACTGACCCGGGTGGCCTGCTGCATGTTGTGGGTCACGATGACGATCGTGTACTGGTCCTTGATCTCCTTCATCAGGTCCTCGATGGCCCCGGTGGCGATCGGGTCCAGCGCCGAGGCCGGCTCGTCCATCAGGACCACGTCCGGCTCGACGGCCAGGGTCCGGGCGATGCACAGCCGCTGGGCCTGCCCGCCGGACAGGCTCAGGCCCGAGGTGCCGAGCCGGTTCTTGACCTCGTCCCACAGCGCCGCCTGGCGCAGTGAGCGCTCCACGATCTCGTCGAGCCGGGACTTGCCGCGGATGCCGTTGATACGCGGGCCGTAGGCCACGTTGTCGTAGATGGACTTGGGGAACGGGTTCGGCTTCTGGAACACCATCCCGATCCGGCGCCGCACCGCGGTGGCCGAGACGTCCTTGTCGTACAGGGCTTCCCCGCGATAGCGCACATCACCCTCGACCCGGGCCCCGATCACCAGGTCGTTCATCCGGTTCAGGGTGCGCAGCACGGTGGTCTTGCCGCACCCGGACGGACCGATGAAGGCCGTGATCTGGTGCTCGTAGATGGTCAGCGAGACGTTGGTGACGGCCCGGAACGAGCCGTAGTAGATCGAGACGTCGTTGACCTCGAAGACCGGGTCACCAGAGAAAGCGCCGGCTCCTGCTGGAGGGCCGCGGGCTGGGGCAGCGGTACGTTCTGCCGGGTGGCCGCCTCGGGCACAGCCTCGAGGTTGGCGAGAGCGTTCGGATCAGACGGTTCCATGACCTTCCCTAGCGAGAATACCGGGCGAATCGGGCGGTGACGAAGCGGGCCACGATCATCAGGACGAACGCGATCACGATGAGGGTCAGGGCGGCGCCCCAGCCGCGGCTCTGGGCCCCGGCGTACGGCGTGTTCGCGTTCGCGAAAATCTGCGACGGCAGCGAGGTGTTGGGACCGCTGAAGACGTTCCAGTTGACCGAGCTCACGGTCAGGATGGTGAACAGCAGCGGCGCGGTCTCGCCGGCCGCCCGGGCGATGGCCAGCAGCGAGCCGGAGACGATCCCGCCGAGGGCGGCGGGCAGCACCACGGTCAGGGTGACCCGGGCCTTGGTGGCGCCGAGGGCGTAGCTGCCCTCGCGCAGCGCGTTGGGCACCAGCTTGAGCATCTCCTCGCTGGACCGGATGACCACCGGCAGCATCAGGCAGGCCAGCGCGAACGCGCCGGCCAGACCGGACAGGCCGAAGTGCAGCACCCAGATGGAGAAGATGAACAGGCCCATCACGATCGACGGCACGCCGGTCATCACGTCGGCCAGGAAACGCACGATCCAGGCCAGCACGCCCCGGCCGCCGTATTCGTTGATGTAGACCGCGCCCAGCACGCCGAGCGGGACGGCCATCAGCGCCGCCAGCCCGGTGATGAGGATCGTCCCGGCGATGGCCGGGCCGATGCCGCCGGTCCCGGGCGGCGCCACCGTCGACGGGATCTGGCCGGTCAGGAACGACCAGCTGATGGCCGAGGCGCCCTTGGCGATGACGGTGAACAGCACGAACCCGAGCGGGATCATAGCCAGGATGAACGAAAGGACCATGAGCCAGGTGGCAATCTGGTTCTTGGTCCGCCGCCAGCCGGCAGGCTCGCGCAGGTCGACCTTCCCCGCATCGGCACCGACAGCAGTCATCAGGCACCACGCTTCCGCCGGGCGTTACGTTCCACGACTCCCCGGGCTACGACGTTGATGATGATCGTGAACACGAACAGGAGCACCCCGAGGCCCATCAGGGCGGCCCGGAACGTCCCGCTGGCCTCGCCGAACTGGTTGGCGATGACGGCCGGCATGCTGTAGCCGGGGGCGAACAGGTGCGAGGTGATGGTGGGCGAGGCCCCGATGACCAGGGCGGCCGCGATGGTCTCGCCCATGGCCCGGCCCAGGCCGAGCAGGATCGCGCCGACGACGCCGCCCTGGCTGTGCGGCCAGACGGCGCCCCGGATCATCTCCCACCGGGTGGCACCGAGGGCGTAGGCGCCCTCCTTGTCGATGGCCGGCACGGTCGCGATGACCTCGCGGGACAGGGACGTCACGATCGGGGTGATCATGAAGGCCAGGATGAGGCCGGCGGTGAAGAACGAAGCCCCGCTCACCGGCTGGCCGAACAGCGGGCCGAGGATCGGGGCGCTGCCCACCCCGCCCGCGATGTCGGTGTAGATCTTCTGCAGCCACGGGGCGAAGACCAGGATGCCCCACAGGCCCCACACCACCGAGGGCACCACGGCCAGCAGGTCGATCACGTACACGATCGGCTGGCCCCACCGGCGCGGCACGACCTCGGTCAGCAGCAGGGCGATGCCCACGCTGACCGGGACGGCCAGGATCAGGGCGATGACCGCGGTCAGGGCCGTGCCGTAGATGAAGGCCAGCGCGCCGAACTTGTTGGCGCCCGGATCCCAGTCGTTGGTGAAGATCTTCAGGCCCTCGGCGGAGAACCACGACGAGGCCTGCTGGCTGGTGGAGACCGCGATCAGGACCAGGATGACCAGGACCAGCAGGCCGGAGGCCAGCGCCAGGATCTGGAACACCCGGTCGCCGACGGGCCGGTGCGAGGACAGAGTAGGGGTGGTGGACCCGGCCGGAACGGCCGGATCCACCCGCGTCGCTGTGCTCATGAGGGCGAGCCCGCCTGAGCTGCATTCGCCACGGTTACTTCCCTAGCTGGTGATCTTGCTGAGCTGAGCGGTAGCCGATTGATCCAGGCTCGTCGGCAGCGGTGCGTAGCCCAGGTCGGGCAGCAGCTGCTGGCCGGCCCCGAGCAGGTAGCCGATGTAGGCCTTCAGCATAGCCGCGGTGTTGGCGCTCGACTGGGTGGCGTACACCAGGTCCCACGACTGGTAGGTGGCCGGGTAGGCCTGCGCGCCGGGCGCCCAGGCCGCCGCGAAGGTGAGGTCCGCCGCCGGGGTGATCCCGGCTGCGGCCGCTGACGCCGAGGACGGCGACGGCGCGATGTAGTTGCCGTCCTTGTTCTTGACCGACGCCATGCTCAGCCCGGACGCCTTGGCGGTGGAGTAGTCCACGTAGCCGATGGCACCCGAGGTGGACTTGACGACCTGCGCCACGCCGGGGTTACCGTTGCCGGCCCGGGCCGTGGACGGCCACTTGATCGTCGAGCTGCTGCCGAGCGTCCACACGCTGGGCGCTGCGTCCTTGAGGAACAGGGTGAAGTTCTGCGTCGTGCCGGAGGAGTCCGAGCGCACCGCGGTGGTGATGGCGGTGCTGGGCAGGCTGACCCCGGGGTTCTGCGCCGTGATGCTGGGGTCGTTCCACTTGGTGACCTTGCCCTCGAAGATGTTCGCGAGGGTGGGCGCGTCCAGCTTCAGGTTG
The DNA here is from genome assembly GCA_963744005.1 of uncultured Actinomycetes bacterium. GTDB lineage: Bacteria > Actinomycetota > Actinomycetes > Streptosporangiales > Streptosporangiaceae > Palsa-504. The sequence continues at coordinate 91,937 of CAVURU010000001.1, forward strand.
CTCACCCCGGACAAGTTGTAGGCCACCGCGATCGGGCCGATCAGCACCGGGAAGTACAGCACCGTCTTGCCGTTGAAGTTCGAGGTCTCCGCGGCCGGGATCGGCGAGTCCGATCCGGCGTACTGGACCACGCCCGAGGCCAGGTCGGTCCGGCCCTTGCCCGAGCCGCCGCTGCCGTAGTTGACGGTCATGCCGGACTGGACCGACTTGAAGGCCGAGATGGCCGCCTGCTGGAACACGGTCTGGAAGGTCGAGCCGCTCCCGTTCAGCGTGCCGCTCAGGGCGGCGCTGGACGATGAACTGCCACTGCTCGCGGCCGGGCTGCTCGACGAAGAGCTCGATGAGGAGCATGCGGCGAGGCCCATCGCGACGACAGCAAACCCTGCCGTCGCGACCTGCCGTCTACGCCGAAGATGCATATCAGGGTACTCCTTACAGAGTTGATCGGGTTTTGGCCGCGACGAGCAGACTGTCATGCTGCAGACCGTGGCGCGCGAATATAGTCTGTCGGCGCCGGCAGTACCGGCGGGAAAATCAAAGGTGTACAGGAGGGGGCTAAAAGGTTAACTTCTGGTGTCTTAGCCCGCGCCGTTCCGCATCGCCGGGCCGACCGGAGAGCCTGGTAAGCGGCCGGGTAAAGCCGAGCCGGGGGCAGCTGCGCAAACGTCGCAGGCGATGATCGCGGAATCCGCCCGGCCGCCCGGCTGAGGTCTCGTTCACTTATATGACATCAACTGGCCGTCTTCTCGTCACTTCTAGATTCAATTCCTGTTCATTTGTGATGCATCAATTGGGCGGTGGGCCGGCCTAGTTTCCGGCCGTCCCCGCTTGCGGCGAAGACGAGTGAGGCCACGGTGTCGGTGGATGCGGCGAAGGCGCTATCTCCTGCGGGCAGCCGCCCGGCCAGGAGCGCTCCGCCTGCCGTCGCGCCCGGCAGCCCCGGCCAGCGGCCGGGCGACGGCCGCAGCCCAGCCTGGGGCCAGCGGGAATGACCGCTGGCGCCGGACACGATCATCAGATCCCCGCACCCGCGGCGGCGTTGCCCAAGGCCCCGCCACCGAGGGTCGAGGCCAGCATCGAGGGACCGCCGTCGCCGCCCGCCGCCACCGGCGTGCTGGCCGACCGCATCGCCGCGGCACTGGTTCACCGTGAGCCAGGCTGGCGGCTGCCCCGGCGCACCGCCCTGGCCCGGAGGTACGGCGTCAGCCTGACCGAGATCGACGCCGCGCTGGCCGAGCTGGTCGGCAGGTCCCTGGTCCGGCGGCTGGCCGACGGGCAGCTCTACCGGGCCAGCCCGGCCGACTACTGGATCCCGGTCGAAGGGGTGGGCGGCCTGTCCACCCGGCTCGACCCGATGGGCAGCGCGATCACCTGCCAGGCCCGGCACGTGTCGCGACGTGAGGCGCCGCAGGACGTGGCCGGGGCGCTGGGCGTCCCGGCCGGCGAGCCGATCAGGGTCATCCGCTGCACCTGGTCGGCCGAGGGCCAGCCGGTCGCGGTCTCGACGGCCTACCTGCCCGAGGGGGCACATGGCGCCGCCGCGGCCCCGGCCGAGCCGCAGGCGGATCCGGGGACCGACCCTGACCTGTCCTTCGAGTCGCTCCTGTCCGGCCAGCCTGCGGCGGCGGTCAGCCTGGAGATGAGCCCGCCGCAGCCCGCCATCGCGCGTAGCCTGCGGCTGTCGCCCGGGCGGCCGGTGATCACCGTGACGGTCAGGTTCGACGGGCCGGAGCCCGACGCGGCGGCGCTCACCATCGTCATGCTCAAACCCGAGTTGTTCAGGGTGGCCATAGAGACGGCTGGGACCCCGGCGGCCGCGCCGTCATAATTCGTAAGCGTGTCGAAAGGTCCGCTACCTGGACTCCCGTGCGGCTACCTGCCAACCTGGATCGGGATGTCGGTCAGGGTCGCCACACAAACAGAGCAGCTGCCACGGCGGGCCCGGTACCTGGTCCCCAGGGACCTGCCTCGCCGTGGCGAGATCCTGGCTGCCTGCGTCGTGGCCGTCGTGCTGGCCCACCTGCTGTTCGCGCAGCTGACCTTGGTTCTCGCCGTGGTCTTCTCGCTGACGACCAGGGTGACCAGATGGCGGCTGTCCTGGCTGCTGGTCCCGGTCGCGGTCGCGGTGGCCTGGACGCTGGCCGTGGGCCCGCGGTCCGCGGCGGCAGGCCTGGTGGCCGGCCCGGCCCAGGTGAGCGCCTACCTCGGGGCCAGCGGGCACCAGGTTGACCACCTGCTGCACTTCACCCCGGCGTTCGCCGCCAGCCGGAGCTGGCTGCCGCGCCAGCTCCCGCTGGCCATCCTGGCCGCGGCCGCCGAGGCGGCCGTCGTCGGCTGGCTGAGCTGGCTGCACACCGACGAGTGGGACATGCCGCCGGCCCGGCCGGGCCTGCTGGTCGCCCTGCGCCGAGCCGCCGCCAAGCGGGCCATCCGGGCCGGAGGCGTGGTGACCAGAGACGGTAGCTGCCTGGGCCTGGCGGCCGGGTCCGGGGCCAGGGTCACGCTGTCGTGGTCCGAGGCCGCGGGCGGGGTAACGGTCTGCGGCACGGCCGAGACCGACGTGCTGGGCACGAGCTTCCAGCTGGTGCACGCGGCCGTCCGGCGGCGCAAGCCGGTGTTCGCCGTGGACCTCACCGACGATGAGGCACTGCCGGCCCGGCTGGCCGCGGTGTGCGCCGCGGCCGGCGCGCCCCTGCTGGTCTTCGGCGGCCCGTCGCGGACCGCGGCGGCCGGCGCCGGGCCGGCCTGCTACGAGCCGTTCCGGCACGGCGCACCCGCGCAGCGGGCGGCGCTGCTGGCCGCCATGATCAGCTGGGACGGCCCGGGCGGCCAGTACCGGCGCAGCTGCGTGGCTTATCTGGAGGATGTCTTCGAGCTCATCGACGCCGCCCCGGGCGACCCGCGGGTACCCGTGCTCGACGAGGTCATCCACCTGCTGAACCCGACGGCCATGCGGGCCCGGATGGAGCACGTGCCCGCGGTCTATCCGCGGCGCGGCGTCCTGGCTGAGCGGACGCGGGTGTCCATGAGCCTGCTGCACGCGGACCCGGCCACCACCGCCGAGCTCACCCGGCAGCTGCGCGAGCTGCGCACCTCACCGGCCGGCCGGTGGCTGCGGCCGCCCGCCGAGGCGGCCGCCGGGATCGACGTGCGGCGGGTCGTGGCCGAGCGGGGGGTGGTCCTGTTCCGCCTGGGCGGCTCGCCGGATCCGGCCGTGCCCGGCATGCTCACCCGGCTGATCTGCCAGGACCTGCTCACGGTGGGCGCGGCCCTGCGCGGGCTGGGCGTGGACGGCGACGGGATCGTGTGGCTGGGCGGCTGCGGCTCGATGCCGCGGGACGCCGTCACCGAGATGATCACCCGCGGCCCGGCGGCCGGCTGGCCGGTGCTCGCCACGGCCACGGCCGGGCCGGCCGCCACCGAGCTGGCCGAGCTGGCCAACGTGGTGGTGGCCCACCGGATGGGCGCGGGCACCGCCCCGCCCGGGCTGGACGGCGTATCCGCCTTGCGCGACGGCGAGTTCCTGCTCGCGGTCAAAGACCCCGGGCGCGAAGTCCCGCGTGCGTCCTTCGTCCGGGCCCGGGACCGCTCATGACCCCGCCCGGGGCCGGCCGCCTCCACCTGGGCTGGCAGTACGCCACGCCGCATCCGGACCCGGGACCGCCGCCGCGCCCGCCCGACCCGCCCGGACCGGAACGGCTCGATCCGGCCTGGGTCGCCGCGCAGCGGCGTGAGGAGCGCCTGATCAGCAGGCCGCTGCGGAGAGGGCTGCTGGCCGCCGTGGCCGGCGCCGCGGCGGCCTGCGGCGCGGCCGGGGCAGGCTGGCTGCCGGGCCCGGCCGCCGCCCTCGGGGTGACCGGGTGCGGACTGGCCGCGGCGGCCAGTGGCTACGGCTGGTGGCGAGGCGAGCGGGCGCTGCGGTCGCGGGTGTCCGCCGAGCGGAGCAGGATCGGCCTGCTCCGGGCCGGCCAGCGCCGCGAGCTGTCCGCCGGGCAGGCCGGGCACGTCCGCCGGGTGCAGGCCTGGCAGGCGGCCCGGGCCGCCCACGATGGGCAGAAGCGGTGGTACGGCGTCAGCCTGCCGGACGGCATCAGCCGCGTCGACATCGCCGGCGGCACGCTGCCGGGCTGGTCGGCCATGCTCGCCACGGCCGCCGGGTACCGGCTGGCCGCCGGAGGCGAGGTCACCGTGCTCGACCTGACCGAGGGCTCGGCCGGACTCGAGCTGATCGCCGCGGCCCGGCCCGCCGGCGTCGAGCCGCTCGTCTGGGTGCTGCCCGCGGACCTGCCCGCGCTCGACCTCACGGCCCATCTGGCGCCCGCGGAGCTGGCCGACGTGCTGTCCCTGGTGGCCAGCGCGGCCGAGGAGCAGGGCCCGGGACGTGACCTGTCCCTGGACAATGCCATCCTCGAGCGGGTCATCGAGGTGCTCGGCGGCTCCGCCACGGTGGCGGGAGTGGCCGCCGCACTGCGGGTTCTGGCCCAGGCCGGCGACCCGCGCGACGACGTGGCCGCCGGGCTCATCAGCGTGGCGCAGGCGGACCGGCTCGCCGCCATGTTCGGCCGCGGCGCGGCCGAACGCGTCGTCGTGGAGCGAGCCTGGGTGCTGGAGGCGCAGCTGCGGAAGCTGGCCGGCGCGGGCACCGCGCCCGCGCCGCCCTGGTCCGGTCCGCTGCGGGTGCTGGCCGTCAGCCCGCGGGCCGGATCGGTCGGGGCCCAGGTGCTGTCGGCCTTCCTGGCCTTGTCGCTGACGCACGCCCTGCGCGGGGCGCGGCCGGCCCGGCCGTGGCAGCACACCGTATTCGCGCTCGGCGCGGACCGGCTCCGCGGCGACATCCTCGACCGGCTCAGCGACGCGTGCGAGAGTACGGGTACCGGGCTGGTGCTCGCCTATCGTTCGATCCGCCCGCACGTCAAGCCACGGCTCGGGCGCGGGAACGCCGCCGTGGCGTTCATGAGGCTTGGCAATGCCGAGGACGCCAAGGCGGCCAGCGAACAGCTGGGTACCGAGCAGCGGTTCGTGTTGTCCCAGCTCACCGCCACTATCGGCCTGTCGGTTACCGACACGACCGCGGGGAGCTACACCAGCACGGCCGGCTCGGTGAGCTCGCAGGCGGGGTCGTGGTCGGTCAGCGACAGCCGCAGCCGCGCCGCGGGGCTCAGCCGCGCCGGGTCCGGCCTGCTGCCGTGGCCGGCCGGTTCTTCCCGCAGTTCCCAGGCCAGCGACTCGCGCAGCATCGCGGCCAGCGAATCCGTCAGCACCGGCCTCAACACGAGCACGGCCTGGGGCGTGACCACCTCCAGGGCGGTCGGCGGCAGCGATTCGTTCGCCGCCGGCCTGCAGCGCTCCCGGGAATTCCTGGTCGAGCCGCACGAACTGCAGCAGCTGCCCGCCAGCGCGATGATCGTCAGCTACGCCGGGCCGGGCGGCCGCCAGGTGGTCCTGGCCGACGCCAACCCGGGCCTCGCGGGCCTGCCCGCCGCCACCCCGCTGACGCTGGAGGAGTCCAGGATGCAGGCGGCCGTGCCGGGCCCTCGTCCGGTGCCCGGTCCCGAGCGGGCCGGCCCCGAGCGGGCCGCTCCCGCGCCGCCCGGGCCGCCGGCCGGGACGGGTCACCTGCCCGCTGACCTGGGCGCGTTTCCGCCGCGCCCGGACTGGCGCCCGGCCGGTCCTGACCCGGCCCGGGGCGGGACCCGGGCAGCTTGTCGACAACGGTAGCGGTTACTCATTGAAACCTGATATTCACTCAGAGTGACATTGGGGGAGAGCAAGGGGCTCAGCGCGGTGCTCGGCGAGCTCACCGCGGCCGGGCGGCCGTGGCTGGCGATCGACATGGCGGGCCGCGCGGATCACGCTCGCACCGGTCCGGACGGCTCCGGCGTCATCGTGTGCCGCCTGGCCGACCCGCGGCTGCCGCCGGTCATGGTCAACCCGCTGGAACCAGAGCCCGGGTTCGGCATCCAGGCCCACGCCCGGCGGCTGGCCGAGCTGCTCGAGACGGTCTTCGGCCCGCCCCGCCCGGTGGCCGAGGTGATCAGGGCCGGGCTGCTGCGTGCCTACCTGGACTGCGGCTGGGACACGGTGACCGGCTCGGCCCCGCCCGGCGCGGGCCCGCCGCCTGCGGTGCCGGCCTTCGCCCAGCTCCGCTGGGCCGTCCTGGCCACGGCCGGCGACCTCGGATGCGACCCGGCCGTCCGGGCCGCGGTCCGCACCTTCACCCGGGCCCGGCTGGAGCCGATCTGGGCCGGTCCGGCCGGGCGGTTCCTCGAAGGCGGCCATCCCGCTGACCTCGGGACGCTGCTGCGGGGGAACGTCGTGCTGGCCGGTGACGGCCTGGCCGGCGATGAGGCGGCCTCCTTCCTGGCCGGGATCGTGCTGGCCCGGGTGGCCGAACGGCTGCGCGTGCGAGGGCCGGGCCGCCAGCGGGCCACGGTGGTCCTGGCGCCGGTTCCGCGCCGCCCGGCCGCGGCCAGCTGGTTTGCCGCCGTGTCGCGGGAGATAGCGGCACTCGGCGCGCAGGTCATCACGGCCGAGGCCGGCGAGCCGCCCCGGCCGCCCCGGCCGGCCGCTGCGGTCGCCGGATCGACCGGCCCGTCACCGGCGCAGGTCCTGCGCGGGCGCAGGTCAGCGGCCTGCAGTGCCCGCTGCCGGACCGGGCGGCCGTGCACCGGCTACGAACTGCACGCGGCCAGCCTGCTGGCCCGCGACGACGAACGCGCGTGGCTGCGGCTGTGGGCCGCCGCGCTGGTGCTGGCCTTCCTGGCCGGCCAGCCGCTGCCGCGCGTGCCGGCCGGCCTGCTTCCGGGCTGGCGGGCGCTCAGCCCGCGCACTCGCGACTGCGTGCTGGCCACCGTGCTGGACGCGACGGTGAGTGCCCGCGCCGCGGCGATCCGGCGGTACTACCACCCGGGGCGGCTGATGGCCGTCGCCGCCCAGGTCGCCGGGAGCATGCTGGACGGGACCGGGGCCGTCCCGTTCCGGGCCGGGCCGGTCTGGGTGATCCCGCCGTTGCGCTGGCTGCATGAGGCAGAACGGCTGAGCCCGCTCGGCCGCGCGGGCCTGGGCCCGGACGACATCGCGCCGCCGCTGAACTTCGGCCTGGCCGGGCTGCCCGACTGGCCCGGAATCCGGGTCCGGGACCGGCTCAGCGGGCTACGCCGCCACCCGCTGTCCATGGCGTCAGCCCGTAACCGGCAGCTGGCTCATATCGTGCTGCTCGGCGACAACGGCCGGGACGGCCTTGACGCCGACCTGGCCGTGGCGGTCCCCGGAGTCCCTCCCGCAGCGCGGCTGCGGGCCGCGGCCAGACACCTCGGCGCGGGTGCCGCCGAGCCGGAATCCGGCTGGCTCGAGGTCGTCTTGTCCTGGCCCGGGCGGATTCCCGAGCGCTCGCCGGACATGGACCTCACGGCGACCGCAACCGGATAGCATCAGGCCGATATGAGCGCAAGCAGCCCGCCGTCCCGGCGGCCCGGTCTTCCCCTCCGTGCCCGGCTGGCCACCACGGTGGGCGGCGCGGCCGGACGCGCCTCCCGGCTGGCCGGCCGCGGTGACGGCTCGGTGATCGGCGGGGTCATCGGCTTGCGCCTGAAGCCCGATCTGCTCTCGCTGCTGGCCCGCGAGCGCCAGGTCGTCCTGGTCACCGGCACCAACGGCAAGACCACCACCACCCGGCTGATCACCGCCGCGCTCGGCTCGCTCGGCCAGCAGGTCGCGTCCAACGCCTTCGGCGCCAACATGGAGGCGGGCCTGGTCTCCGCGCTGTCCCGGGCGCCCGACGCGAGCATGGCCGTCCTGGAGGTCGACGAGAAGTACCTGCCCGCCATGCTCGAGGCGACGCACGCGCGGGTGGTCACGCTGCTCAACCTGAGCCGCGACCAGATGGACCGGGCGGCGGAGATCTGGCTGCTGGCCCGGCGCTGGCGGGCGGCGCTGGCCGCCGCCGACTGCCGGGTCATCGCCAACGCGGATGACCCGCTCGTCGCCTGGGCCGCGGGGGACTCCCGGCAGGTCACCTGGGTGGCGGCCGGACAGCGCTGGCACGACGACTCCTGGTGCTGCCCGAACTGCGGCTCCCACCTCCGGCGCGACGGGGACGACTGGCACTGCGGCGAATGCCCGAACCGCCGGCCGCCGGTCAGCTGGGTCCTGGCCGACGACCAGGTCATCGACCCGGCCGGCCGGTCCCGGCCGCTGGACCTGGTCCTGCCCGGCCGCGCCAACCGGTCCAACGCCGTGGTCGCGCTCGCCGTCGCAGACGTCTTCGGTGTCGGCGTGCCGCAAGCCCTGCAGGCCGCGGGGCAGGTGCGGTCCGTGGCCGGACGGTACACCCGGGTCCAGCGGCACGGCTGCGACGTGCGGCTGCTGCTGGCCAAGAACCCGGCCGGATGGCTGGAGGCGCTCGACATCCTCGCCCCGGCTCCGGAGCCGGTCCTGCTGGCCGTTAACGCGCAGGTGCCCGACGGCCGGGACACCTCCTGGCTGTGGGACGTCGACTACCGACGGCTGCGAGGGCGGCCGGTGTTCGTCGCCGGCCAGCGGCGGACCGATCTGGCCGTCCGGCTGGAAGCGGACGAGGTCGAGTTCCGGCTGGTCAGCGGGATCGACGAAGCCGTCGCCGAGGCAGCCAGCCCGGCGCTGGAAGTGATCGCCAACTACACGGCGTTCCAGCAGATCCGCGCGCTGCTCGGGCGCGCCGACTGAGCCGCGGATCAAGGAGGAGCGATGGAGCACGGCACCGGCCTCGGTCACGGGTCATCCAGGCCATCGGCCATCCGCCTGGTCTGGATCTACCCGGACCTGCTCAGCACGTACGGCGACCGGGGAAACGTGCTCGTGCTGGCCCGCCGGGCCATGCTCCGCGGCATCCCGGTCGAGATCGCCGAGGTCAACTCCGATGAGCGGCTTCCCCTCGACGGCGACATCTACCTGCTGGGCGGCGGCGAGGACCTGCCGCAGATCCTGGCCGCTCGCCGGCTCCGGGCCAGCGGCGGGCTGTCCGCGGCGGTCAGCCGGGGAGCCGTCGTCCTCGCCGTCTGCGCCGGTTACCAGATCGCGGGGACCGAGTTCGGCGGCGTGGAGGGCGAGCCGGTCCCCGGGCTCGGGCTGCTCGACATCAGCAGCGGCCGCGGCGAGCAACGCGGAGTCGGCGAGATCATCGCCGACGTCGATCCGGCCCTCGGCGTGCCCCGGCTGACCGGTTTCGAGAACCATCAGGGCGTCACCCGCCGCGGCCCGGAGGCCACGCCGCTCGCCACGGTGGTCACCGGTACCGGCAACGGCGACGGCACCGAGGGCGCCTACACCGGCCGGGTGGTCGGCACCTACCTGCACGGTCCCGCGCTGGTGCGCAACCCGGGCCTGGCTGACCTGTTGCTCAGCTGGGTGGCCGGCCCGCTGCCGGCCATCGGCCCGGCGCAGGAGGAACTGGTGGCCACGTTGCGCGGCGAGCGGCTCGCCGCGGCCGGGACGGGCGCGGCGGCGAGCTGAGGACGGCCCGGCGCGCGGGCTGTCTAGTAGACCAGCGCCTGCGCGCCGTCGGACATGATCTCGGCCAGGAACGTCGCGGCGCCGGAGATCCGGATGCCGGGGATCACGTCCTCCGGGGCGATGTCCCGGCGGGCGGCGCACTGCGAGCACACCGTCACCGTGCCCGCCGCCATGATCCCGGCCAGCAGGTCGCCCAGCGGCGCGGCGTGCGGAAGGGAGAAGTCCCCGGCCCGGCCGGGCAGCCCGAACCACGCGGACTCGCCGGTCAGCCACAGGGACACCGGTATCCCGCTGGCCGCCGCGGCCGCGGCCACGGTGAAGGCCTGGTTGCACCGTTCCGGCTCGTCCTTGCCGGCCGTGACCTTGATGACGAGAGAACGCTCGGCCATGGCGCAACTCTAGCCCGGCCGGCCCCGGCGGCCCGCGGCGCGGCGCCGGGCCGCCCTGCTGAGGCCGCCCTAGACTTGCCGCTTATGCATGGAATGTTGAGCGCCGCGATCCTGATCGGCGTGCTCGGCGTCATCGCGGCCGCCTGCGCCTACGTGGCCGGGCGGGTGTACCTGGCCGGAGGACGCCATGGCGATCCATCCTGATCTCGCGCCGATGTCGTTCCTGCTCGGCCGGTGGGAGGGCGCCGGGATCGGCGGGTACCCGACCATCGAGTCCTTCAGGTTCGGTCAGGAAGTGGAGTTCAGCCATAACGGTAAGCCATTCCTGAGTTACCTCAGCCGCACCTGGCGTCTCGACGAGGACGGGCAGATCGGCGTCCCGCTGGCCACCGAGTCCGGCTACTGGCGACCCCGGCCCGACGGCCAGGTCGAGGTGATGCTCGCGCACCCCACCGGCATCGTCGAGATCTACCTGGGTGAGGTCACCGGGACCCGCATCGAGATGGCGACCGACCTGGTGGCCCGGACCGAGACGGCCAAGGAGGTGACGGCCGGGCGCAGGCTCTACGGGCTGGCCGGCGGAGACCTCGCCTATGCCTACGACATGGCCGCCATGGGCCAGTCGCTCCAGCCGCACCTGTCAGCTCAGCTCAAGAGGGTCAGCGGTCCGCCCGAGGAGTAGCGATCCTGCGCAGGACGTACGGGCAGGAAAAATCCCCGGGCGACTCCTGCTTTGCGCCATTGGGTGCTACGCAGGGGCCGACTGGACAAGGTCGGCCAGCCCGGGGATCCGATGTCTGCCAGGTTTTGCCGACCGCCGCCCGTAGGACGTCATGCCGGCGGGAAGCGGCTAGCTGACAGCCACCTCGCAAGTCCGATGTCTATGCATGCTTTCGGACCACCTCCTTTCCTGCGTACCTCGACGTTAGCTGTGAAGCGGCCCGGCGGGCAAGGGCATTTTGCGGTGCGGACGATCACACTGGCCTGGCTACTATGGGGCCATGGACGCGGAGACGACCGACTTCGGCCGCGATCGGGACGACCGGGGCGGCCTCATGAGCAGTACCCACAGCCCGCTGCTGGCCCGCCCTAGGGCCGTCGAGGCGGCCTGGCCGGACGAGGGCGTAGCCGCCCACTACGGCGATCCGGTGCGGGAGCAGCGGGCCCTCGACGGCGCGGCCGGCCTGGTGGACCGGTCCAACCGCGGGGTGGTCACCATCACCGGCCCGGACCGGCTGAGCTGGCTGCACAGCCTGACCACCCAGCACCTCGAGCAGCTGGCCCCGGGGCACAGCACCCAGGCCCTGATCCTGAGCCCGACCGGGCATATCGAGCACCATCTCACCCTGGCCGATGACGGGACCTCGGTCTGGGTTCACGTGGAACCGGGTACGGCCGGCGGGCTGGTGACCTTCCTGGAATCGATGCGGTTCATGCTGCGCGTCGAGGTCACCGACGTCAGCGCCGATTTCGCCGTCCTGACCGCGGCGGGCCCGGCGGCGGCGGACATCACCGCCGAGCTCACCGGGGTCCGGGCCAGGACCGGCTCCGGGCCGTTCGGGTCAACCGACCTGATCGTGACGCGAGCCGAGCTCACCGACGTGGCGGCCGAGCTGACGAGCCGCGGCGCGGCCCTGGCCGGCATGTGGGCCTTCGAGGCGCTGCGGATCGCCGCCCGGGTGCCGCGCTTCGGGCTGGACACCGATCACCGGACCCTCCCGCACGAGGTGGGCTGGATCGAGACCGCCGTGCACCTGAACAAGGGCTGCTACCGCGGGCAGGAAACGGTGGCCCGCGTGCACAATCTCGGGCACCCGCCGCGGCGCCTGATCTTCCTGGACCTGGACGGCAGCGTGGACCGGCTGCCCGCGCACGACGCGCCGGTCGAGACCGCCGCGCCCGGAGAGGGCAGCGCGGTCGTCGGCTTCACCGGATCGGCCGCGCGCCACTATGAGCTGGGCCCGATCGGCCTGGCCCTGGTCAAGCGCACCGTGCCGGTCGACGTGCCGCTGCTGGCCGGCGGCGTCGCCGCGACCCAGGAGGTCATCGTCCCGCCCGACGCCGGCGCGAACGTCCAGGTCACGCTGCGCCGGCGGCAGATCATCTGACGGCCGGGGAGGAAAGGGGTCCGCCGTGCTGCGCAGGATGCTGCTCGCGGCTTCAGCCAGCCCCCGGCTTCGCCAGCTCATCACGACCACGCCTGCCACCCGGGGCATCGTCGACTCCTACGTGGCCGGGGATACCGCGCCGGACGCGGTGCGGGTGGCCCGGGAACTGCGGGCCGCCGGGCTGCTCGTCAGCCTGGATTACCTGGGCGAGGACACCAGGGACGAAGTGCAGGCCGCAGCGGTCACCGAGGAATACCTCCGGCTGCTCGGCCTGCTCGCCGCCGACGGCCTGACCCAGGGCGGGACAGCCGAAGTATCGGTCAAGCCGACCGCGGTCGGGTTGTTCCTGGGCACCGGGATAGCGGCCGGGAACATCGCGCGGATCTGCGTCGCGGCGGCGGAGGCGGGGACCACGGTGACGCTGGACGCCGAGGAGCACACTGCGATCGAGCCGACCCTGACGATCGCCGCGAAGCTGCGCGCCGAGTTTCCCGATCTCGGCTGTGTCGTGCAGGCCTGCCTGCGCCGGGCCGAGGCGGACTGCCGGGCGCTGGCCGCCTACGGCGTGCGGGTCAGGCTGTGCAAGGGGGCCTACAGCGAGCCGGACCGCGTCGCCTACACGGCCCGCCGTGACGTGGACCTGTCCTATGCCCGCTGCCTGCGGGTGCTGATGGACGGCCCGGGTTACCCGATGCTGGCCACCCACGACCCCCGGCTGATCGAGATCGCCACCTCGCTGGCCCTGCGGGCCGGCCGGAGCCGGGACAGCTTCGAGTACCAGATGCTGTACGGGATCCGCCCGGCTGAGCAGCGCCGGCTGGCTGACGCCGGGGCCAGGATGCGGGTGTACGTGCCGTACGGCGGCGACTGGTACGGCTACCTCGTCCGCAGGCTGGCTGAACGCCCGGCCAACCTGTCCTTCTTCTTGCGCTCGCTTCGCGGGAGGTCATCGTGATCGCCGTCCTCGGGACCGGGAAAATGGGCGAAGCCCTGCTGTCCGGGCTGCTTCGCGCGGGCCGTCCGCCGTCGGACGTGATCGCCGCCGTGCGGCGCGAGGACCGCGGGGCCGAGCTCCAGGCGCGGTACGGCATCCAGGCCATGGCGGCCAGCTCGGCCGCGAAGCTGGCCGACACCCTGGTGGTCGCGGTCAAGCCGCAGGACATGGGCGCGCTGCTGGCCGAGATCGCCCCGATGGTGCCGCCCGGGCGGCTGCTCGTCTCGGTCGCGGCCGGGATCACCACGGCGTTCATCGAGCGGCGGCTGCCCGGCGAGGTGCCGGTGGTCCGGGTCATGTCGAACACCCCGGTCCTGGTGGACGAGGCGATGAGCGTGGTCTCGCCCGGGATGTACGCCGGCGAAGAGCACCTGCGCCGGGCCGAGGAGCTGCTCCGCCCGGTCGGCCAGGTCCTGCGCATCCCCGAATCGCAGCAGGATGCGGCCACGGCCTTGTCCGGCAGCGGCCCGGCCTACATCTACTACCTGGTCGAATCCATGGTGGATGCGGCCATCCTGCTCGGCATGGCCCGCGGTGCGGCGCTGGAGATGGTCATCCAGACGGTCTACGGCGCGGCCACCATGCTGCGCGAGTCGGGTGAGCACCCGGTGATCCTGCGGGAGGCCGTCACCTCACCGGGCGGGACCACCATCTCAGCCATCGCCGAACTCGAGCGGCACGGGGTGCGGGCCGCGTTCCTGGCCGCGATCGAGGCGGCCCGCGACCGGGGCCGTGAGCTGGGGGCCGATCCGGGTCCCGCGCCCGCCGGGAATCAGTAGTGGCCGGGCCGCTCGCGCTGGCCTGGGATGAGCGCCTGGCGGCGTACGACTTCGGGCCCGGCCATCCGCTGGCGCCGGTCCGGGTCGAGCTGACCATGGCGCTGGCCAGTGAGCTCGGCGTGCTGGCTCAGCCCACCGTGTCCATGCTGGACCCGGTGCCGGCCGGCCCGGATGAGCTGGAGCTCGTGCACGACCCGGCCTACCTCCAGGCGGTCCGCCAGGCCGGCCGCGACGGCCGGGCCAACCCGCGCTACGGCCTGGGCACGTCGGACAACCCGGTGTTCGCCGGCATGCACGAGGCCTCGGCACTGGTCGTCGGCGCGACACTGGGCGCCGCCCGGGCGGTCTGGCGCGGCGAGGCTCAGCACGGCGCCAGCATCGCCGGCGGCCTGCACCACGCGATGCGCGCGTCGGCCAGCGGCTTCTGCGTCTACAACGACCCGGCGGTGGCGATCAGTATGCTGCTGGCGGCCGGAGCCCGCCGGATCGCGTACGTCGACCTGGACGTGCATCACGGTGACGGTGTCCAGGCCGCCTTCTACGATGACCCCCGGGTGCTGACCATCAGCCTGCACGAGCATCCGGCCACCCTGTTCCCGGGGACGGGACTGGCCGCCGAGATCGGTCACGCTGACGGCCGGGGTTACGCCGTCAACGTTCCCCTGCCGCCCTTCACCGGAGACGGTGGCTGGCTCCGGGCCTTCGACGCGGTGGTCCCCCCGCTGCTGCGGGCCTTCCGGCCCGAAGTGCTGGTCAGCCAGCATGGCTGCGACACCCACCGGCTCGACCCGCTGGCCCACCTGGCGCTGAGCGTGGATGCGCAGCGGCGGGCGGCGCTCATGGTGCATGAGCTGGCCCACGAGATCTGCGCCGGCCGCTGGCTGCTCACCGGCGGCGGCGGATACCAGCTGGTCCAGGTGGTGCCGCGAGCCTGGGCCCACCTGCTGGCGATCGCCGCAGGTGCGCCGGTCGACCCGGCCCAGGCCACTCCGGCGGGCTGGCGGGCCCTGGCCGCCGACCGGACCGGTGAGGACGCGCCTGCGGTGATGACCGACGGGCAGCCCGCGGACTTCGTCCCGGTGGCCTCGGGCCTCGACCCCGGCGATGAGGTCGACGCCGCGATCATCGAGAGCTGCCGTGCTGTTTTCCCCTGGCACGGCCTGCAACCGCCCGCCTGACCTCGGCCGGCCTGTGCCGTGACGCTCCGCAGCGCCGCGTATCCCGGCAGGCCAGGCCCTGCTTATGGGCCAGACGCGAGGATTGGGGGCGAACGGTAACAAGAATGAGGCTTTGGGTGGGGTTGCTCTTTTTCGTACGAGACTTACCCTGGAGGCGTACGTGACTGGTGCGCTGAAGCCCCTCAAGTGCTCGGCATCGTGCGGAAGAGGCAACTGGATGGCAGGCGAAACCCCCCTGAGCGACGTCAGGTTCCTGACCGTCGCCGAAGTGGCTTTGATCATGCGCGTATCTAAGATGACGGTGTATCGCCTGGTCCACTCCGGTGAACTGGAAGCAATCCGCGTCGGACGCTCGTTCCGGGTGCCCGAGCAGGCGGTCAACCAGTATCTGCGAACGGCCTTCGTCGGGACCGGCTGAGCTGGCCATGTCTTAGGCGACTGGCCGCCGCGGCCGGCGCAGTGGGCTCGCACGGCCTGGAGCCGGGAACCAGCCTTCGCCGTGATCGGCGCCGTGAGCATGCCGCCTGGAGGGTAGTCTCATAGGTCGGGTGTGTGTCCTGCCGCCCTGACCGGGCGAGCGTGTTGCCGTGCCCGTCATCCGCAGTGCCGAGAAGGGTGGTCCTATGGGTTCGGTGATTAAGAAGCGTCGCAAGCGCATGGCGAAGAAGAAGCACCGCAAGTTGCTGAAGAAGACGCGTATCCAGCGCCGCAACAAGAAGTAACCGGATCGCGGTCGTGATCGCGGCGCGCCCGGGACGCCCGGGTCAGCCTCGCTGATGCCGCTCTCGGCCCTGCTCGGGTTCGCGGGCGTGCTGGTCGCGGCCGTGTCCACCGGCCTGCTCGCCGGCCGGGCCGTCCGCCAGCCGAGGATCGCCGGCGTGCTGTGGACCGCCGCGGCGCTGGCCCTGACCGTGGCCCTGGCGGCCCAGAGCGCCGGCTTCGCCAGCGGGTTCGGGCCGGTCACCTTCCGGGCCCTCCAGCTGTCCGGTCTGCTGCTGGCGCCACTGTGGCTGGCCTGGGGCCTGGCCGAGCTGACCTGGGCTGAGTCGGGCCGGTTCGGCGTCCGCCTGGTCTGCTGCGCGCTGACCGTGGTCGGCAGCGTCATCCTGGTCACCGACCCGCTGGCCGCCCAGCCGTCCGGCCCGGGCTGGCCCGCGGCCGCCCTGCACGATCAGCCGCCTTCGCTCTACGCCATCGACGCGGTCCAGGTGGTGGCAGGTGCCGTGGCCATGCTCAGCCTCGGGCTGGCTGCGCTCCGCCGCGGCCGCAGCCAGCCACGCGGACTGGTGCCGGCCGCCGGGCTCGTGACCCTGGCCGTGCTGGCCCTGCTGGCCCTGCGGCTGAGCTGGGCCGTCCCGGCGGCCTACCCGTCCCTCGGCCTGGCCGCGGCCTTCTTGTCCTGGCTCGGTGCCACCCGGCCGGCTGGACCGCGCCGCGCTGACAGCGGCCTCGTTCCGGCCGCCGCGGCCGAGCCCGCCTCGGGCCTGGTGGCCGCCCGGGCCGCGGATCCGGTCTACGACCGGGCCGGCCCGCTGCTGGCCAGGCCCGCGGCCGGGTACGACGTGGCCGGCCCAGCGCCATCGAGCCTCCCGCCGTCGGCTCGGTCAGCTTCCGGCCCGGTAGCCGGGACCGCCGGGGGACCAGCCGCCGGCCCGGCCGCGACCGGGCCCGGCCCCGGGCCGCGGCCGCCGGCCAGCCCAGAGCCGCCGGCGGACCCCGGACCGCCCCCGGGCCCAGGCGGCCTGGGCCCGAGGCCGGCCCGGCCGTACGGCCGGCTACAGATCTTCACCCTGCTCGAGGGCCGGGCGGCTGCCTTCGACCGGGCCGCCGAGCAGCTCGCCGAGCAGGTCCGGACCAGGGAGCCGGACACCCTGGTCTTCGTCATCCACCTGGTGCCGGACGCGCCGATGCAGCGGATCTTCTACGAGATCTACCGCGACCGGCCCGCCTTCGATCAGCACGAGAGCCAGCCCTACGTGCTGCGCTTCACGGCGGACCGCCGGTCGTGCGTCCTGGCCACCAACGTCATCGAGCTGAGGCTGAAGTACGCCAAGGTCGCACCGCTGCCCGGCCCGGCACCGCGGACCGCCGTCCCGCAGGCGCTGAATCCGCTGCCGCCCCGGCCGGTACCGTCGGCGGAGCCGCGCTACGGGACGGTGTGAGGTGGCCGCTGAGACCCGGATCACGTTGCTCGGCCGCCCGGGCTGCCATCTCTGTGACGACGCGCGGGCCGTCATCGAGCGGGTGGCCGCCGACCTGGGCGTCGGCTGGCAGGAAAGAGATATCACGGCTTCGGCCGATGACCTGCGGGAATACTGGGACAAGATTCCGGTGACCCTGGTTGACGAGGTACAGATCGACTTCTGGCGGGTGAACGAAGACCGGCTGCGGGACGCCTTGCGCCGCCCCCGGTGACAACTTTGTGAAGCGATGCACAAAGGCGTACGGTGAGTTGACATGTCGTGGAATAACGTCGGCTGACGCAGGCTCTACCTGCCCCGGCCCGGACCCGGGAGCCCAGAACCCCAGAGCCCGATCTCCGAGCTCGACCCCAGGAGCGCTGCCGCGATGCACACTAACGTGACGCCGCCGGATTCCGGCGTCGTGTCCGGCGGGATACCCGAGGCCACAGTGGCCCGGCTTCCGGTGTACCTGCGGGCGCTGTACGGCCTGGCCGAGCGGGGCATCAGCACCGTGGCCAGCGAGGAGCTCGCTGCCGCGGCCGGCGTCAACTCGGCCAAGCTCCGCAAGGACCTGTCTCATCTCGGCTCCTACGGGATCAGGGGCGTCGGCTACGACGTCGACTACCTCGTCTACCAGGTGTCCCGGACGCTGGGCCTGACCCAGGACTGGCCGGTCGTCATCGTGGGCGCCGGGAACCTCGGCCGGGCGCTGGCCAACTACGGCGGTTTCGTCTCCCGTGGCTTCACGATCTCGGCCATGCTGGATAGTGACCCGGCTATCGTGGGCAGCACGATCGCGAAGCTGACCGTCCGCCACGTCGACGAGCTCGAGACGGTCGTGGCCGGGCATAAGGTGGCGATCGGCGTGATCGCGGCCCCGGCCTCATCGGCCCAGGCGGTCTGCGACCGGCTGGTCGCGGCGGGCGTGACCAGCATCCTCAATTTCGCGCCGCTGGTCCTCAGCGTCCCGGAGGGAGTAGATGTGCGGAAGGTCGATCTCTCGATCGAGCTGCAGATCCTCGCCTTCCACGCGCAGCGCCGGTCGGCGGCCCGGCCGGTCAACGGGGCGCAGGCCGACGGTTTCCGGCCGCCGGTGACCGCCGAGCTCACGGCGGAGGCGTAGGCGATGACCCTGTGAGCGTGCTGGTCGTCGGCCTCAGCCACAAGAGCGCACCGGTACCGATCCTGGAGCGGGCCGCGGTGAGCGGCGACACGCTGGCCAAGCTGCTCGGTGATATCGCGCTGGCCGATTCGGTGGCCGAGACCTTCATCGTCTCGACCTGCAACCGGGTCGAGATCTACGCCGACGTCGACCGGTTCCACGCGGGCGTGACCGCCATCTGCGAGCTGCTGGCCCGGCACTGCGGGGTGGCCGGCCGCGACCTCACCCCGCACCTGTACGTGCACTATGACGAGCGGGCCATCACCCATCTGCTCGCCGTGGCCTGCGGGCTGGACTCCGCGGTCATCGGCGAGGGGCAGATCCTCGGCCAGGTGCGCTCGGCGCTCAAGCTGGCCGAGGAGCAGGGCACGACCGGCCGGGTGCTGGGCGACCTGGGCCGGCTGGCGCTGCGGGCGGGCAAGCGGGTCCGGGCCGAGACCGGTATCGACCGGGCCGGGCAGAGCCTGGTCAGCCTGGCCATCGAGCTGGCCGCGGACGGCCTGGGCACCGCGGCCGGACCGGTGACGGCGGTGGCCGAGCGGCCGGACGGTCAGCTCCTGGGCGGCCGCGACGTGCTCATCGTCGGCGCGGGCTCGATGAGTGCCCTGGCCGCTGCGACGGCCCAGCGGAACCGGGCGGCCAGCATCACCGTGGCCAACCGGACCGAGCAGCACGCGGAGCGCCTGGCCGCTCGGGCGGGCGGCCGGGCCATCGCGCTGGCCGGCCTGGCGGACGCGCTGGCGGCCGCCGATGTCGTCATCTCGTGCACCGGGGCGACGGGCCAGGTGATCACCCGTGACCTGGCCGCTGCCGGGCTGGCCCGCCGCGACCCGGCCCGCGCGGCGGCCGGGCCGCTGGTCTTCCTCGACCTGGCCATGCCGCGCGACGTGGACCCGGCGGTGGCCGTCCTGCCCGGCGCGGTGCTGATCGGGATGGACCGTCTCACCGAGCACGGGGCCGCGGCCGGAGCGGCCGACCTGGCCGCGGCGCGCGCGATCTGCGACGCTGAGCTGGCCGCCTTCCGGTCGGCCGCCGTAGCGGCCCGGGTGGCGCCGACGGTCGTCGCGCTGCGGGCCAAGGCGGCCACGGTGGTCGACGCCGAGCTGGCCCGGCTGGCCGGGCGGCTCAGCGCGGACGGCTTGAGCGGCCGGGCGCTGGATGAAATAGCCCAGGGCATGCGCCGGGTGGTAGACAAGCTATTGCACGCGCCGACGGTACGGGTGAAGGAGCTCGCGGGCTCGCCGGGGGGCGAGGAGTACGCCGCGGCGCTGCGGGTCCTGTTCGACCTGGACCCGCGCGCGGTCGAGGCGGTCACCCGCGCCGCCAGCGAGCAGGAGGACACACCGTGACAGAGCGCGCGCTGCGACTCGGCAGCCGCAAGTCGCCGATGGCCATCACGCAGTCCCGCCAGGTGGCGGACATGATCACCGAGCGGACCGGGCGCCTGGTGGAGATCGTCGGCGTGACCACGCTGGGCGACGTGAGCCGGGCCCAGCTCACCCAGATCGGCGGCACCGGCGTGTTCGTCGGGGCGCTGCGCGAGGCGCTGCTGGCCGGCGAGGTGGACCTGGCCGTGCACTCCCTGAAGGACCTGCCCGCCGCCCCGGCGGCGGGCATCGCGCTGGCCGCGGTGCCGCCCCGGGACGACCCGCGGGACGCGCTGATCGCGCGAGACGGAGCGAAGCTGGCCGATCTCCCGGCCGGGGCCAGCATCGGGACCGGCTCGCTGCGGCGGGCGGCGCAGCTCCTGGCCCTGCGCCCGGACCTGCGGTGCGTGCCGATCCGCGGCAACGCAGGCACCCGGCTGCAGAAGGTCACCGACGGCGAACTCGACGCGGTCGTGCTGGCCTGCGCCGGACTGGCCCGGATCGGCTCGGCCGGAGCCATCACCCAGGTCCTGGAGCCCGACGAGATGCTGCCCGCCCCGGGCCAGGGGTCGCTGGCGGTGGAATGCCGGGACAGCGACCTGGCCCTGGCCGGGCTGCTCGCGGCCATCAGCGACGCCCCGAGCATGGCCGCCGCGCTGGCCGAGCGCGGGCTGCTTCAGGGCCTGGCCGCCGGGTGCAGCGCGCCGGTCGGCGGGTACGCGGCGGGCACCGGCCAGCTGCTGATGCGGGCCGTCGTGCTGAGCGCGGACGGCAGCCAGGCGCTGCGCGTCCAGGGCACCGCCCCCGCCCCGGAGGCGGACCGGCTCGGCCATGACCTCGCGGCGGAGTTGCTGAGCCTGGGCGCCGCCGATCTCGCCGGCCATCCGCAGGCACCGACAAGCATCGGGAATGATGTGCAGTGAGCGTAAATCAGGGTTCAGGGCGGCCGGAATCGCCGGGATGGGTCGCGCTCGCAGGCGCCGGCCCGGGCGATGAAGGACTGCTGACGGTCCGCGCGGCCGAGCTCCTCGGCCAGGCGGACCTGGTCGTCGCCCCCGCTGACCTGGCCGGGCTGGCCCGGCGGCACATGAGCCCCGAGGCCACCCTGGCTGAGCCGGCCGAGGCCGCGGCGACAGCCGCCATGCTGGTGCAAGCCGCGCAGGAGGGCCAGCTCGCGGTCCGGCTGACCGGCGGGGACCCGCTGCTGAACGGCGCCGCCGCCGAAGCCGCCGCGTGCGCCGCGGCCGGGGTCAGGTTCGAGATCGTCCCCGGTGTCCCGGCGGCCACCGCGGTCCCCGCCTACGCGGGCATCCCGCTGGTCAGTGACCGCAGCGGCGAGCTGCGGGTGATCCACGCCGCCGAGGTCAGCCGGGTGGCCTACAGCCCGGCCACCCTCGTCGTGCTCGGCGCTGACGCGGGCCCGGCCGAGCTGGCCAAGATGCTGATCGCGGCCGGCTGGCCGGAAACCGCCCCGTTCGCCGTCACCTGGGACGGCACGACCAGCGCTCAGCAGACCGTCACCTCCACCCTGGGCCGGATCGGCCCGGACCTCAAGGCCGCCGGGGTCTCGCTGGCCAGCATCGCCGGCCCGGCCGTGGCCGTGGTCGGCGAGGCGGTGACGGCCCGGGACACGCTGTCGTGGTTCGAGACCAAGCCGCTGTTCGGCTGGCGGGTGCTGGTGCCGCGGACCAAGGAGCAGGCCGCCGTGGTGTCACAGCGGCTGCGCGAGTACGGAGCGGTGCCCGAGGAGGTGCCGACCATCGCGGTCGAGCCGCCGCGGACGCCGCAGCAGATGGAACGCGCGGTCAAGGGCCTGGTCACCGGCCGGTACCAGTGGGTGGCCTTCACCTCGGTCAACGCGGTCCGCGCGATCCGGGAGCGGTTCGAGGAGTACGGCCTGGACGCGCGGGCCTTCGCCGGGGTCAAGGTGGCGGCGGTGGGCGAGCAGACCACGGCGGCGCTGCTCGACTTCGGCATCCGTCCCGACCTGGTCCCCGAGGAGGAGCAGTCGGCCGAGGGCCTGGCCGACGCGTGGCCGCCGTTCGACGACGTGCTCGACCCGATCAACCGGGTGCTGCTGCCCCGGGCGGATATCGCCACCGAGACGCTGCTGGCCCGGCTGATCGACCTGGGCTGGGAAGCGGAGGACGTCACGGCCTACCGGACGGTGCGCGCGGCCCCGCCGCCCGCCCCGGTCCGCGAGGCCATCAAGGGCGGTGGCTTCGACGCCGTGCTGTTCACCTCGTCCTCGACCGTGCGGAACCTGGTCGGCATCGCCGGCAAGCCGCATGCCGTCACCGTGATCGGGGTCATCGGCCCGCAGACGGCCAAGACCGCGGCCGAGTTCGGGCTGCGGGTCGACGTCATGGCGCCCAGGCCGTCCATGGCGGCGCTGGTCGAGGCGCTGGCCCAGCACGGCGCCGGCCTGCGGGCCGCAGCCGTAGCGGCCGGCGAGCCTGTCCGGCGGCCCAGTGAGCGCCGCCGGGGCGCGCGCCGCCGGACCGCGCGATGAGCCAGCGGACGGGGGACCGGCCATGAGCGGCTTCCCCGCCGTCCGGCCCCGGCGGCTGCGCCGCACGCCGGCCCTGCGGTCACTGGTCGCCGAGACGTCGCTGCGCCCGGGTGAGCTGGTCCTGCCCGTGTTCGTCAAGGAGGGCCTCAGCGAGCCGCGGCCGATCAGCTCGATGCCCGGCGTCCTCCAGCACACCCGGGACAGCCTGCGCAAGGCCGCCGCCGAGGCGGCGGGCGCCGGCGTGGGCGGGCTGATCGTGTTCGGCGTGCCCGCGGTCAAGGACGGCCGCGGCTCCGCCGCCGACGACCCGGCCGGCGTCTCCCAGCAGGCCCTGGCCGACCTGCGCGCGGAGGTCGGCGACGCCTGCGTGATCATGGCCGACCTGTGCCTGTGCGAGTACACCGACCACGGCCACTGCGGCCTGCTCGCCCCGGACGGTGACGTCCGCAACGATGCCACCCTGGACCGGTACGCCTCGATCGCGGTGGCTCAGGCGGCGGCGGGCGCGCACCTGGTCGCGCCCAGCGGGATGATGGACGGGCAGGTGGCGGCCATCCGCGCCGCGCTGGACCGGGCCGGCTATCGCGACACCGGCATCTGCGCCTACTCGGCCAAGTACGCGTCCGCCTTCTACGGCCCGTTCCGCGAGGCGGCCGAGGGCGCGCCGCAGTTCGGTGACCGGGCCAGCCACCAGCAGGATCCGGCCAACGCCGCCGAGGCGCTGCGCGAGGTAGCCCTGGACCTCGACGAAGGCGCCGACCTGGTCATGGTCAAGCCCGCCCTGGCCTACCTGGACATCATCCGGCGGGTCGCGGACATCTCGCCGGTACCGGTGGCGGCGTATCAGGTCAGCGGCGAGTTCGCGATGATCGAGGCCGCGGCGGCCAACGGCTGGCTGGACCGGGACCGGGTGATCATGGAGACGCTCACCGCCATCCGCCGGGCGGGCGCGGGGATCATCCTGACCTACTGGGCGACCGAGGTGGCCAGCCGGCTGTGCAAATCGTGACCCGCCCATGTCGTCCATATGGCCCGAACGGGCCGTGGTTCGTGCCCTACGATGGGTGACAGGGTTAACCGGTCGGCCAGAGCAAAATCGCGGCGGGCAAGTTCCTCATCTGGAGTGACGGCTACTGATGGTTGACGTGGTACGGCGCCGCGGTGAACGAGCCCGCGGCCGGGGAGCCGAGCGTCATCAGGCGCCCGGGGCCGCGGCGGCTGAGTACGCGTCCCTGGGCTGGCCGGTATGCCTGGGCGCGCATTCCTATCGCGGTTCCCGCGGGTCCATCGAGCCCGGCCGGGCCTGCTCGTGTGACCGGGTGGGATGCCCGGCGCCCGGGGCCCACCCGGTGTCCCCGGCCTGGCAGATGCAGGCCACGGTGGATACCGCCGTGATCGAGAGCTGGTGGGAAGCCCGGCCCGAGGCGAGCGTCATGCTCGTCACCGGCCGGGTTTTTGATGTCCTGGACGTGCCCGCCGCGGCCGGCGCGGCCGCGCTGGCCTCGATGCAGGCGGCGGGCGTCACCGTGGGGCCGGTCGCGGGCCTGGGTCAGGACCGGATGCTGTTCTTCGTGCTGACCAGAGGCGCCCCGGCCGACGAAGACGAGTGGTGGTCCTGCGGGCTGGACTGCGAGCCGGAGAGCGTCACGCCCGGCCTGCGCTGGCACTGCCGCGACAGCTACGTGCTGGCGCCCCCGTCGGCCTGCGGCCCGGGGCTGGCGCACTGGCTGCGCTCGCCGGCCGAGTATCCGCTGCCGGACGCGGTGCGGCTGCTGGAGCATCTCGTCGACGCCTGCGAGGCCTGACCGTGACCGATCACGCGCCCGCCTCCGGCGGGACCGCCCGGAGCGAGGCCCTGTTCGCCCGGGCCCGCTCGGTGACGCCCGGCGGGGTCAACTCGCCGGTGCGCGCCTTCGGCGCCGTCGGCGGCGTGCCCCGGTTCATGGTCCGCGGATCCGGGCCCTACCTGACCGACGCGGACGGCCGCGAGTACGTCGACCTGGTCTGCTCGTGGGGCCCGATGATCCTCGGGCACGCCTACCCGGCCGTCATCTCCGCGGTGTCGGCCGCGCTGGCCTCGGGCACGTCGTTCGGCACGGCCACGCCGGGCGAGGTCGAGCTGGCCGAGCAGATCGTGGCCCGGGCCCCGGTAGAGCAGGTCCGCCTGGTCAGCTCGGGCACCGAGGCCACCATGTCCGCCGTCCGGCTGGCCCGCGGCTTCACCGGGCGGTCGCTGGTGGTCAAGTTCGCGGGCTGCTACCACGGGCACGTGGACGCCCTGCTGGCGGCGGCCGGGTCCGGGGTGGCGACGTTCGGCCTGCCGGACTCGCCCGGCGTGACCGGCGCCGCGGCCAGCGACACCCTGGTCCTGCCCTACAACGACGTGGCGGCGGTGTCGTCGGTGTTCGCGGCGCGCGGGGAGTCCATCGCCTGCGTGATCACCGAGGCGTGCCCGGCCAACATGGGCGTCGTGCCGCCGCAGGCCGGCTTCAACGCCCTGCTCGCCTCGCTGTGCCGGTCGGCCGGGGCGCTGCTGATCATGGACGAGGTCCTGACCGGGTTCCGGGTGTCGCCTGGCGCTGGTACGGGATCGACGGCGTGGCCGGGGACCTGGTCACGTTCGGCAAGGTGATGGGCGGCGGCCTGCCTGCCGCCGCCTTCGGCGGGCGGGCCGAGGTCATGTCGCGGCTCGCCCCGGCCGGACCGGTCTACCAGGCCGGAACGCTGTCCGGTAACCCGCTGGCCGTCGCGGCCGGGCTGGCTACGCTGCGGTCCTGTACCCCGGACGTCTACGCCCGGGTCGACGCCGCCGCCGCCGCGGTGGCCAAGATGGCGTCCTCGGCCCTGGATGCCGCCGGGGTCCCGCACTACCTGTCCGCGGCCGGGAATCTCTTCTCGCTGTTCCTTGGCGTCACCGAGCCGGTCCGGTCGTACGCCGGCGCCCGGCAGCAGTCCGCCGCCGGGTACGCCGCGTTCTTCCACGCCATGCTCGACGCCGGGATCTACCTGCCGCCGTCCGGGTACGAGGCGTGGTTCTTGTCCGCCGCCCACGACGACACCGCGCTGGACCGCATCTCCGCTGCCCTCCCGGCGTCGGCCCGCGCCGCCGCGGCCGCGCTGGGCGCGTGACGTCCGCTCCCGGTGCTCGCCGCACTTCCTAGAACAGGGTTCACCATCAGCTGCGTCGGGCGACGCCGGTCTGGCCGCCGGACGTTCCCGCCCATAGCCCGGGTGCGAGGCGGCGGCCCCCGTTCCCGGCGCCTTCCGCTGGGCTGATGCCGGGACGCCCGGGTCCGGGCCGGCCCTGCCCGGCCGCCGCCTGCGCGGAAGATCTAGAGTTTGGTTCTAAAACCAGATTCGGTGCCCAGCGGGCGTCCGGGCCCTAGGGGCCCGGTGGGAGGTGGCGTGAGCCGGTGGCGGCCAAGCCAGGAACTGGTCGTCCTGGTGACCTACTCCGTCGGGCTGTACATGGTGGCGGTGGACAACACCATCATCTTCACCGCGCTGCCGTCGGTCGCCCGGGACTTCCACGTGACCCTGGCCGACGCGCAGTGGGTGACGGTGAGCTACCTGCTTACCCTGGCCATGATGGTCCCGTGCTCGGGCTGGATCGGGGACCGGTTCGGCACCCGGCGGACGTACCTGGTCGCCCTGGTGCTGTTCACCGTGGCGTCCGCGCTGTGCGGCCTGTCCGGCTCGCTGACCGAGCTGGTCATCTTCCGGGTCATGCAGGGCGTGGGCGGCGGGCTGATCATCCCGGTCGGGCAGGCCATGCTGTTCCGCACCTTCCCGCCCGCGCGCCGGGCCCGTGCCACCGGACTGGTCCTGCTGGGCAGCAGCCTGGGCCCGGCCACCGGCCCGGTGCTGGGCGGCGTGCTGACCACGTTCCTGTCCTGGCGCTGGTGCTTCTTCGTCAACGTCCCGTTCGGCACCATCGTGCTGATCATCGGGCTGCTGTTCCTGGCCGAGCACCGCGAGCCGGCCGCCGGCCGCCTCGACGTGGCCGGCTTCCTGCTGGCCGGCGGGGGCCTGGCGCTGGTCCTGTACGCGCTGAGTGAGTCCCCGGCCCGCGGCTGGGGCAGTCCGGTCATCATCACCACCGCCGTGCTCGGCGTGGCCGCGCTGGCCGCGATGGTGACCGTCGAACTGCGGCTGAAATCGCCGATGCTCAACCTGAGGCTGCTGGGTAACCGGATCTTCCGCACCGCCACCCTCGTCTCGGTGTGCCAGCAGGCCGCCTACATCGGCTACCTGTTCATCATGCCCGAGTTCCTGCAGCAGGCCCGGGGCGCCTCCGCGCTGAGTTCCGGGCTGACCACGTTCCCGGGCGCGGTCGGGCTGCTGATCGCGGCCCAGCTCGCGGCGCGCGTCTACCCCCGCGTCGGGCCACGGCGCATTGCCGTGTGCGGGATGCTCGGCGTGATCATCGTCTGGTGCGTGATCGGGCTGACCGTCGGGCTGGACACCAGCATCTGGCTGATCCGGGTGCTGACCTTCTTCAGCGGGTTCGCCAGCGGATGGTGCCTGGTCGCGGTGCAGAGCGCGTCGTTCGCCACCATCTCCTCGGCCGACACGGGTCGGGCCTCCGCGCTGTTCAACACCCAGAACCAGGTCGCGGGCGGCGTCGGCGTGGCCGTGCTGGTCACGGTCGTCTCGGCACTGACCCCGGCCGGGGCCACCGGGGGCGCACTGGTCCCGGTCTTCCACCGGGCTTTCCTGACCGCGGCCTTGATGGAGGCCATCGGCGTGCCCTTCGCGCTGTCCATCCGGGATGCCGACGCCGCGTCCACCATGCGCCAGCGGGAGCGCATCCCGGCCGCGCCGGCACCTCCGGCGGCCGTTCCGCCGGGCGTCGGCGAGGGCCCCGCGGACCTCGGGTAGCTGCGGATACTGGGTAAGCTGGCCGGGCCATGTCCGATACCACCGTGGTCCATCTGCTGCGGCACGGCGAAGTAGACAACCCGCACGGGATCCTCTACGGCCGCCTGCCCGGCTATCACCTGTCCGCCCGCGGCCGGGCCATGGCGGAAGCGGCGGCGGACTATTTCGCCGGCCGGACCGTGGCGGCGTTGTTCAGCTCGCCGCTGGAACGGGCCCAGGAAACCGCGCGCCCGGTGGCGCAGCGCCTCGGCCTGCCGATCGTGACCGACGACCGCCTGATCGAGTCGTGGAACCACTTCGAGGGCCAGCGGTTCGGCGTGGGTGACGGCTCGCTGCGGCACCCGGCCCACTGGCCCCACCTGGCCAACCCGTTCCGGCCTTCCTGGGGGGAGCCCTACGGGCAGGTCGCAGCCCGGGTGCAGGCGGCCCTGCAGGCCGCACGGGAGGCGGCGGCCGGCCGCGAGGCGGTGTGCGTGAGCCACCAGCTGCCCATCTGGGTCACCCGGCGAGCCGCCGAGAACCGCCGGCTGTGGCACAACCCGGCCCGGCGCGAGTGCGCGCTCGGCAGTGTGACCAGCTTCACCTACGCCGGGGACGAGCTGGTCGCCGTGTCCTACACCGTGCCGCCCCCGGGTCACGGCACCCGGGACGATGAGGCACAATAGGTCAGTACTACCCCCTGTAGGAGATCGTTTCGTGTTCAGAGCCAAGCGCCGTCTGGTCGTCTTGGCAGCGACTCTGCTCGCCGGGACGGCGCTGGCCGTGGTGCTGCTGACCGGCTGGGCGAGCGGCGGGAAGAGTGGCCAGACCGATGTCGCCGGCAACGCCGGCGCCGTGCTCTATTCGGCTGGGCACCGGCCGCTGGCGCCCGACTTCACGGCCACCACGCTGACCGGGTCACCGCTGAACTTCGCGTCCTACCGGGGCCAGGTGGTCGTGGTCAACTTCTGGGGTTCCTGGTGCGCGCCGTGCCGGTCCGAGGCTCCGGTCCTGTCCGTGGCGGCCCAGCAGTACCGGTCGGCCGGCGTGTCCTTCCTCGGCGTGGACGTGCGGGACACGGCCACCAGCGCCCTGGCCTTCACCCGGAACTTCGGCGTCGGCTACCCGAGCGTCAGCGATTCCGGCTCGCAGATCACCCTGGACTTCACGTCCGTCGTACCGATCGCCGGCACCCCCACTACGCTGGTGGTCGACCGGACCGGGCACATTGCCGGGGCGGTCTTCGGCACGGTGACCCACCAGGAGCTGGCTGACATCCTGACCTCGGTCACCGGTAAGGCGACGGGTAGCTCATGACTGACGTGCGTGCGCCGGAGGCGGACCCGTTCGAGCCGGCGGCTGACCTGGATGACACCGGGAGGCCGGCCCCGGGCCGTCCGGCCAGCACGTTCGGGCTCGGCGACTGGCTCAGGTGGGCCTGGCGCCAGCTCACCTCGATGCGGATCGCGCTGATCCTGCTCTTCCTGCTGGCCCTGGCCAGTGTGCCCGGGTCGATTCTGCCGCAGCAGGGCGCTGACCCGGCGGGCGTGCAGCAGTACTTCAGCTCGCACAAGTCCCTCGCTCCGCTGCTGAACCATCTCGGGCTGTTCAACGTCTTCGCCGC
This sequence comes from uncultured Actinomycetes bacterium, assembly GCA_963744005.1. Classification (GTDB taxonomy): domain Bacteria; phylum Actinomycetota; class Actinomycetes; order Streptosporangiales; family Streptosporangiaceae; genus Palsa-504. Next base: position 120,582 of record CAVURU010000001.1, read on the forward strand.
GCCCTGGTTCGCGGCCATCTACCTGCTGTTGTTCGCCTCGCTCGTGGGCTGCGTGGTGCCCCGGACGTTCCGGCTGGCCAGGCTCGGCCCGGACCCTGCCGCCGCGTGCTCCGCGTCATCTGACCAGGCTGCCGCGGTCGGCTGAGTACCCCAGCGCGCTGGCCCCGGCCCAAGCCGCCGAGGTGGCCGCGACGGTCCTGTCCGGCCGCGGTTTCCGGCTGCGCAGGTCGGCCGCCGATGAGGCCGGACGGGACGGGCCCTGGGTGTCGGCCGAGAAGGGCTACCTGCGGGAGGTCGGTAACCTGCTCTTCCACCTGTCCCTGCTCGGGATCCTGGTCTCGGTCGCCCTGGGCGGCCTGTTCGGCTACAAGGCCGACCGGCTGCTCGTGCAGGGAGACACCTTCGCGGACACGCAGAGCGCGCTGGATGAGTTCCATCCCGGGCGGCTCGTCAGCGCCGCCGATCTCAGCCCGTTCACCATCACGCTGAACAAGTTCAACGCCAGCTACATCGCCTCCGGGGAGCAGCGCGGGCAGCCCGCCACGTTCGACGGGCAGCTCAGCTACACCTCGCAGCCAGGTGGCCGGTCCCAGAGTTACGACCTGCAGGTCAACCACCCGCTGTCGGTCGACGGGGCCAAGGTCTACCTGATCGGGCACGGCTACGCGCCGGTGTTCAAGGTGACCGACTCGCGCGGGCAGGTGGTGTACAACCAGGCCACGCCATTCATCTCCGGCAGCACCGGCAACTTCCTGTCCGAGGGCGTGGTGAAGGTCCCGGACGCCCAGCCGCAGCAGCTCGGCTTCACCGGCGTCTTCGTGCCGACCGCCGTCGAGATCAACGGCGTGCTGTCCTCGGCGTTCCCGGCGGCCGACAACCCGGTCGTGAGCCTGATCGCCTTCTCCGGAAACCTCGGCCTGGACAGCGGCGTGGCGCAGTCGGTCTACACGCTGAACACCACCGGGATGAAGCAGCTGACGTCCAGCCCTGAGCTGCTGACTCCCGGCCAGTCGCTGAAACTGCCAGGCGGCCAGGGCATCATCACGTTCACCGGGTACGTGCCCTGGGTGAGCTTGGCCATCACCCACGACCCAGGCCAGCTGCCCGCCCTGATCTGCGGCATGACCGCGCTAGCCGGCCTGCTGCTGTCCTTCGCGGTGCGCCGGCGGCGCGTCTTCGTCCGGGCCCGCCCGGCCGGCCCGGGCAGCACGGTGCAGATCGGCGGCCTGACCCGGATGGACGCCAGCGGCGGTTTTGAAGAGGAGTTCGCGTCCTTGGCGGCCGCGCTGCGGTCCGCGCACGATCAGGCGGCGAACAACCGACCAGAGGAAGAGTGAGGCCGTGCCCGTCAACCTGGCCCTTGGCCACGTCAGCAACGATTTCCTGCTCGCCGCGCTGGTCATCTACTCCCTGTCGGTGGTGGCGTTCGCCGGCGACTTCGCCTTCGGCCGGCCCAGCCGCGCGGTTTCCGCGGCACGCGGACAGCAGGACCGGGAGCGCGCCGCGGCCCTGGCCACCGTGGGCGCCGCTGGCGGAGAGGGTGCGGCCGACAGCGCCACCGCCGCGACGCCGGCCGCCGCGCCGCGGCCGGATTCGATGCCCGAGGCTGCGGTGCCCGTACTGCGTGCCATCGGCCAGGCCGGCCGCTGGGTGCAGGCCGCCCTGGCGCTGGCCGTGCTCGCGGTGGTCGCGCACCTGGTCGCCGTCGTGACCAGAGGCGTGGCCGTAGACCGGGCGCCCTGGGGCAACATGTACGAATTCGTCACCGCGATGACGTGCGTCACCGCCATCTTCTTCGTGTTCGTCATGATCCGCTACCGGGCCTGGTCGCTGGGCGTGTTCGCCATCGGCGCGATCGTGCTCATCCTCGGGCTGGCTGAGACGCTCATCTACACCCTGCCCGGCGAGCTGGTCCCCGCGCTGAAGTCCTACTGGCTGGCCATCCACGTCACCGCGCTCACGCTGGCCACCGGCATCTTCTTCGTCGCTGCCGTCCTCGGCGTGATCTACCTGGTCGCCGATCGGTACAACCGGCGGGTCGCCACCGGGAAGGCCGAGCCTGGCCACGGGATCTTCAGCAGGCTGCCGGGTGCCGAGCAGCTCGACCGGCTCACCTACCGGACCGTCATGTTCGGCTTCCCGGTCTGGACCTTCGGCGTCATCGCGGGCGCGATCTGGGCCGACCAGGCCTGGGGCCGGTACTGGGGCTGGGACCCGGTGGAAACCTGGGCCTTCATCACCTGGGTGCTGTACGCCGCGTTCCTGCACGCCCGGTCCACCGCGGGCTGGCGCGGCCGGCGTGCGCACTACATCCAGCTGCTCGGCTTCGGCAGCCTGGCCTTCAACATCCTGGTCGTGCAGACGGTCATCACCGGCATGCACTCCTACGCCGGGGTCAGCTGACCGGAGGGTTGCGCCGGATCGCCGCCCCCAGCGCATGCAGGAAGTCCAGGTCATCGTCGGGACCGGCGGGCCGGACCCAGGCCTCGCTGGCCACGGGCCGGCCGTCCTGGCCGCCCGCCGGGCCGTCGTACCCGCCGGCGCAGCCGCCGGGGCCGGGCTCGTCCGCCCTGACCTGGTCCCGCGCCTGGCCGGCGTGCGATCAGCCAGGCGAGCCCGCCCACGATGAAGGTGACCGCGATAACGGCGATCCAGGCCGGCTTGGACAGGCCGCGGCACTCGAGCGCGGGCGTCAGGAGGGCATCTGTGAGGCAGTACAGCCAGAAGCCCGTCACGAACAAAGTGAGCAGGGCACCGGACAGAAGCATGCCGGAAGAGTAACGGCAGCCGCCGAGCCGACATGCCGTATTTTGATCAAGTTTGGCACTTATTGCCGGTCTTGATATTGCCGGCAGATAGGTGACGCGGCCCGCAATCCGGGCATAACCTGACGGTCAGGCGAGACGAGGAGACGGTATGCGGCTGAGGCTGTGGGACCGCCTTCGCCGCTTCGCCGACTCGCGTCGGCCCAAGGCCGCTGGTGCCCAGGGCCGGCACCGCCGGGAGCAGCAGGACCTGCCCCTGGACGGCTCCCCTGCCCGCCGCTCCGGCCCGGCCGGAATGGACCTGCCGTCCGGCTCCGCGGGCTCTGCGCCGGGGCCGGGGCCGGGAATACGGGCGGCGCCGGAACCAGCCGGCTGGGGCGTCCCGGACCCGGCTAGCTCGGTCGTGCCGGCCCGCACGATGCCCGGTTCTCCTGACGTCCGGGTGGGCGGCGCCCGGGCTCGGGTCAACCAGAACCTGGGCGAGGCGGCCGTGGCGGCGACCGCTCCGCGACAGCACCGGGCGCGCCCGCGGGCCGCGGTGGCGGAGAGGGCGGATGCGCACGCTGAGGCACTCACCCGGGCGGCGGCCGGCGTACCGCGACAGGACGGCCGGTCATCGTGGCGGGACGGGCTGCGGGCCACGCTCCCGTTCGCGGCGCCGCACGCTGCGGAAGAGCCATGGACAGCCGACGGACGCAGGCACTGCGGCTCGCTGGAGTCCATCTTGTGGCGCCAGTGGGACGCGATGATGCTGCCGCCGGCTGAGATCGTCGAGGCGGTCGACCGGCTGGCCGAGCTGCCCGAGCAGATCAAGGACAAGCTCGCCGCGGGCCTCGACGCGATCTTCGTCGGGCCCGGGGGCGTTCCGGAACTCGACGAGATGACCGCCCTGCGGGGCGTCCCGCTGCCGTCGGGCCAGGCGTCATGGGACGCGTGCGCGGGCGCCTACGGCGACCGCAAGGTCGTGGTGGGCTCCCGGCCGTCTCCGACCCCGGATGTGATGTGCCACGAGGTCGGGCACGCGCTCGACGATCTGGACAGCCCGCCGGGTAAATGGCAATCGGACTCCGCGGAGTTCCGCGTCCTTTACGATCAAAGCGACCCGCATCTCGCCAGCGACTTCCACCGTCAGCCGGGCGGCCTGGGGCGTAAGGAGTTTTTCGCCGACGCGTTCGCCGCGATCGCGTCCGGGCAGCGGCCGGCCCTGGTGGACATGCTGAGCGGGGACACGCGGACCGCGCTGAAGGTCATGCTGTATTTCAACAGACGCTATGGCATCTAGGGTGATCGGGCGATGTTTGTCATACGACTGCCGAACGGGAACCTGCGGGTCCCGCAGAGCGCGATCGGCCAGGAGGGGCGGGTCCTGGGCGACGTCTACGTCGAGATCGGGCCGCAGGACGCTGACTACTCCCGGCTGGCCGCGCAAGCGCTGACCCCCGAGGAGGTCGCTCAGCGCCGTGAGCGGTGGCGGGCCGACGATGAGGCTCTCCGGCAGGAATTCCTGGAGTACGCCAAGCGCCAGGGCGATGCGGGCTGGCCGGATTCCGCGACCGACGACGCGTGAGGAAGCACGCCAGGCCGGGCCCGGTGCGGCTGAACCCGCGGTCGCGGTGACCGCTGCCGGAAACGTGCAGGCCTGCCCGACGAACCGGACCGGCCTGAAACACCCGATTTTCCCGTCGCGCCGGCCGGGGCCGGCGCAGAACCCGCTGTTACCTCACAAGGTGGCGGGGTGCCCCTGCGGGGCCGACTCACTGTCTCCGCGGAGCAGGGCTCGCACCTCAGACTCGCGGAACCTGCGATGCCCGCCGGGCGTGCGGATGCTCGTGATGCGCCCAGAAGCCGCCCAGCGTGTCACAGTCTTCGGGTCGACCCGGAACAGTGCTGCGACCTCGCCCGGCGTGAGCAGTCGCTCGTTGTTGCCGTCCACGTTCAGTCCCCTCCGACTGTCTCCCTCGTGCCTTAGGTCCATTGCCCCTCTAGTTTGGCGTCGAACGAGTACTTTCTACCTAGATTTCTGGAAATTCGGCCGGCTATTCACTCAGAACAGTCGGCTGGTTCGTAGCTGAAGCAGCACAACCGGTGATGATCACGCACATTGTCTGCTAGAGGGTAAAAGTAGAACATCGGCTGGCCGGCTGACCGGTATATGCCAAAAAAATACTGACTGTGACCAACCGGGCCGCCGTCACGTTTGGTCAGCGGATGTCCCGGGGCCGGCCCGGTCCGGACCGCCTCCGGCGCCGCCGGCTGGGCGGTAAGCCGGTCAGAGCAGGCTCGCAAGACGGGCCCAGGCGGCCGTATCGGGCCAGGCCCGGCAGGCTGATGAGGACCTATTGCGCGTCTGCCCGGCATGAAGGGATTGTCCGGTCGAGGCCGTGCGCGATACGGATTTCCGCAAAACGTCCACCCGGTGGTGCCGCCGGAATATGCCGCCGATACGCAGAAGTGGCAACTCGGGTGGCGACTGTACTGCACTTTCGGTAACGGTCTGCAATTATGCCAGCATCGGCACATTACGGAGGTAGACGTGGACAGGCCGGAGCGTGATCTGGTCAGCCTGGCTGAGATTACCGACGCCGCGCGGGTGCTCGCCGGGGTGGCTCTGCGCACCCCCCTGGTGAGCGCTCCGATGCTGAGCCCGAAGCTCCTGATCAAGGCAGAATCCCTGCAGCCCACCGGCTCGTTCAAGCTTCGCGGGGCCTACGCCGCGATCAGCGCCCGCGGCCAGGACGCCCGGGACCGCGGGGTCATCGCCCACTCGAGCGGAAACCACGGTCACGCGGTGGCCTTCGCCGCGGCGCAACTGGGGGTCAGGGCCGTGGTCGTGGTCCCGGACAACACCCCGGCGGTCAAGACCGATGCGATCCAGTCCTACGGCGCGCAGCTCGTGCGGGTCGCCCCCGCCCTGACCGCCCGCCTCGCGGCGGTCGAGGAACTCGTGGCCCGGCACGGGTACGTGCTGATCCCGCCGTTCGATGACCGGACGGTGATCGCCGGGCAGGGCACGATCGGCCTGGAGATCGCGGCCGACTGCCCCCAGGTGGACCTGGTCGTGGTGCCGGTCAGCGGCGGCGGGCTGATCTCCGGGGTCGCCGCGGCGATCCGGGCCTTGCGCCCGGCGGCCCGGATCATCGGCGTCGAGCCAGAGCTGGCCGCGGACGCGCGTGATTCCCTGCGCCGCGGCGAGCCGACCGGGTGGCCGGCCCAGGACGTGCAGCGCACCGTGGCCGACGCACTGCGCGTCGAGCGTGTGGGCGACCTGCCCTTTGCTCATATCCGCGACCTGGTGACCGGCATCGTCACGGTGACCGACGACGAGATGCTGGCCGCGGTCGCCCTGCTCGCCCGGCACGCCCGGCTGGTGGCGGAGCCCGGCGGGGCGGCCGCCGTGGCCGCCTGCCTGTTTCACGCGGGCGAGCTGCCCGAATCGGCTGCCCCGGTGGCCGTGCTGTCCGGCGGAAACATCGATCCGGAGCTCCTGGCGGGCGTCCTGGCCCGGGACTGGCCCGCCGTCGGCTGAGGTACGGCCGCCGGCCTCGGGCTGGTCGCTGACCCGCCGACTATGCTGAGCTGTCATGCGAGCCACACTGTTCTACACGACCGCGCGCATCCTGATGCTCGTATCCTCGCTCGTTCTGCTCTACCTGATCGGTTTCCGCGGGATCCTCATGATCGCGCTGGCCTGCCTCATCAGCGGTATTGCCAGCTACGTGCTGCTTTCCCGGCAGCGCGAGGTGATGTCCGGCGCGCTGATGGCCCGGCTCAAGAACCGGCCGCGACGGCCCTCCCTGCGGGCCCGCCTGGAAGAAGGCGCCCGGGCCGAGGACAGCGAGCTATAGCCGCCGCACGGCCGGGCCGAGCTTGATGACCGGGCCCTGGGGAGCCGGGGCCAGCGAGCTGCCGGCCCCGTCCGGCGAGCCGGCCAGCCATCCCCCGGTGATCAGGAGCTTCAGCACGGCGCTGACGGCCTCATCGCGGGTCATGACCGAGGTGTCCAGGACCAGGTCGGCGTCGCGCGGTTCCTCATAGGGATCCGAGACCCCGGTGAAGTCCTTGATCAGGCCCGCGCGGGCCTTGGCGTACAGGCCCTTGCGGTCCCGCTCAGCGCACACCTCCAGCGGCGTCGAGACGTAGATGAGCAGGAAGTCGCCCACCTCGGCGACCAGCTGCCTGGCCACCGAGCGAGCCTGCGCGTAGGGGGCGATCGGCGCGCAGATGGCGATGCCGCCGTGCCGCGCGACCTCGGCCGCCACGAAACCGATGCGCGCGATGTTGAGGTCCCGGTCGGCCCGGGAGAAGGTCAGGCCGGCCGACAGGAGCTGCCGCACGCGGTCACCGTCCAGCAGTGACACGGTCCGGTCCCCCCGCTCGGCGAGCGCCTCGGCCAGCCCGCGGGCGATGGTGGACTTACCGGACCCGGACAGGCCGGTGAAGAAGACGGCCAGGCCTCGCTCGGATCGCGGCGGCCGGGCCCGGCGCAGCTCGCGGGCCACGTCCGGCGGGGCGAACCAGCCCGGCACCCCGGCGCCGGAATCCAGCAGCTCGGCGAGCTCGGCCTCCGACAGCTCGCCCTGCTCGGCCCCGGCCTCGATCAGCGCCAGCGGGCGCCAGACTTCGGACCGCGGGTCGTAGGCCCACTCGCCTGCCACCACGACCGGTATCGGCACTCCCGGCAGGGTGATGGTGCCGTTCCTGGATCCCGCCGTCGCGTCGGCGGGCCCGAGTCCGGCTGATGAGTCGGCCAGCAGGTGCGTGGCGCCGTACGCGGCGGCCACGACCGCCTGAGCGCGCAGGTCGGCCAGCGGGCCGCCCGGGCGCCGGGCCAGCGGCACCGGTATGACCATCGTCCCCGCGGGAAGATGCTGCCGGGCGGCCAGGACCGCCCGGACCAGGGCCTCCGGCCGGGCCACGACATCGGCCGGGCCGCCGATCAACGGCAGCAGCAGCAGCCGCGCGTTCAGCTGGCCGGCGTAGTGGCGCAGCTGGCCGATATGACGCTTGTTCAGCGGGCCCCAGGTAGCGAAGGCGAGAACCTGGCCGCCGGCCAGCTCGGCCTTGACGTCCCCCGGCCGGCGTCGCAGCTGGCGGAACGGCCCGTGCTCGGGCTCGCGCAGCGCCGTCACCGGCCCGGCCAGCCGGATCAGGCCCGGGCCGGACCCCGGGACGGGCCCAGCGTCGGCCGCCACCCCGGAGCCGGGCTGAGCCAGCCGCTCGGTCACGGACAGGACGGCCAGCGGCGTCCCCTCCGGATCCTGCAGGACCAGCTGGCCGGCGTCCGGCGGGACCGGGCCGGGTACCTCGAGGGTCACCTCGACCGGCCAGGGCGTCCCGTCGAGCAGCGTGCCCCGCTCGGCCACCAGGGCCGCGTCCGCTGCGCTCAGGTAGCCGTGCAGCGGCGCGAACACGCCCGCGGTGAGCAGCTCGAGGTCACCGAGCTGGCTCTCATCCAGCGAGTACGCCGGCCAGTCGGCCAGCTCCGCCGGAAGTCCGGCCGGTCCATGTGCAGTCAGCGGTGCCTCCGAGGTTCTCCTGGCCTTCTTATCACGGCGTAATGCCGTGCGGGGAATCACGCACCGGGGCGTAGAATGGACCTCGTTCCGCAAGCGAGCCGGGCGGCAGGAAACCCGGCCGGTTCATGCTGCCCGCACCAAGACCGCCAGCCCCGACGGGCCTCCGCTGGCGGCTATCGGGCCGCCAGGAAAGGGACAGACACCAATCACAGGGACATCATGAGCCTCGCTGGACTGCTCGCTACCCTCGATGACGACCCCCAGCTTCGTGACGTAGTCGCGCGGGCGCAGTCGCAGGCCGCCACGGACGACGAGCGGACCTCAGCCACCCTCACCGGGGAAGACCTCGTCGCGCCGCCGACACTGCGGCCGGTTCTCGCCGCGGCGCTGAGCCGTGCGGCGGGCCGCTTCGTCCTCGCCGTCACCGCCACTGCCCGCGAAGCGGACGACCTGACCGCCACCCTCGGCTCGTTGCTCCCGGCACAAACCGTGGCCTGCTTCCCGGGCTGGGAAACGCTGCCGCATGAGCGGCTCTCCCCGCAGTCGGACACGGTGGGCCGGCGCATCGCGGTGCTACGCCGCCTGGCCCACCCGGCCGAGCCCGGCCACCCAGACGGTCCGCTCGCAGTCGTGGTGGCCCCGGCCCGGAGCCTGCTGCAGCCGATCGTGGCCGGCCTGGGCGACCTGGACCCGGTCAGCCTCACCGAGGGCCAGGACTGCGACCTCGACGGCCTGCTGGCCCGGCTGATCGAGATCGGCTACGCGCGGGCCGACCTGGTCACGGCGCGCGGTGAGATCGCCGTCCGCGGTGGCATCGTCGATGTCTTCCCGCCCACCGAGGAGCATCCGCTGCGGGTGGAGTTCTTCGGCGACACGGTCGAGGAGATCCGCTACTTCAAGGTCGCCGACCAGCGCAGCATCGGCCCCGCCGAGAACGGGCTCTGGGCGCCGCCCTGCCGTGAGCTGCTGCTGACCCCGGCCGTCCAGGACCGCGCCAAGCAGCTGGCCGACACCTATCCGGCCCTGGCCGACGTCCTGGGCAAGCTGGCCGAGGGGATACCGGTCGAGGGCATGGAGGCGTTCGCGCCCGTCCTCGCGGACCGGATGGAGCTCTTGCTGGACTACGTGCCCGCCGGCGGCATCGTGCTGGCTTGTGATCCCGAACGGATCAGGTCCCGCGCCGAGGAACTGGTCCGCACCAGCCAGGAGTTCCTCGAGGCGTCCTGGGCCAACGCCGCGGCCGGCGGCCACGCGCCCATCGACCTGGGGCCGTCCGCCTTCCAGCCCATTGCGCGGATCCGCGCGGCCGCGGCCGCGCTCGGCCTGCCCTGGTGGACGATCGCGCCCTTCGGCGTGACCGACGATGAAGCAGCTGAACCCGGCGGGGACGGCGGCCCCGGGGGGCAGACCGGAGATACCGGGCCGGGGGACCGCGTCCCGTTCCGCATCAACGCCTCCCTGGCTCCGGCCTACCGCGGCGATTCGGGCCGCATGCTCGCGGACGTGCGTAGCTGGCTGGCGGACCGCTGGAGCGTCATCCTGGTCACCGAGGGCCACGGCCCGGCCCAGCGGCTGGCCGAGATGCTGCGCGGCGAGGGAATCGGCGCCCGGCTGGAAGAGCTCACCGAGGCGCCCGAGCCGGGAGTCCCGTACGTCACCACGGCCCGGATCGGCAACGGCTTCGTCTGGCCCGCCGCCCGGCTGGTCCTGCTGACCGAGAGCGACCTGGCCGGGCATCCGGCCGGGCTCCCGACCACCAGGGACATGCGGCGGATGCCGAGCCGCCGCCGCGGCGGCGTGGACCCGCTGCAGCTGCACGCGGGCGACTACGTGGTGCACGAGCAGCATGGTGTCGGGCAGTACCTGGAGATGACCTCCCGGACGGCAGCCGGCGCGACCCGGGAGTACCTGGTCATCGAGTACGCGCCCGCGCGGCGGGGACAGCCGCCCGACCGGCTCTACGTGCCCACCGACCAGCTGGACGAGGTGACCAGGTACACCGGCGGCGAAGCGCCGTCGCTGCACCGCCTCGGCGGAGCCGACTGGGCCAAGGCCAAGGGCCGGGCGCGCAAGGCCGTCCGGCAGATCGCCTCCGAGCTGATCCGGCTGTACTCGGCCCGGATGGCCTCCCCCGGCCACGCCTTCAGCCCGGACACCCCGTGGCAGCGCGAGCTGGAGGACGCGTTCCCCTACATCGAGACCCCCGATCAGCTCGCCGCCATCGACGAGGTCAAGCACGACATGGAGCGGCCCGTCCCGATGGACCGGCTGATCAGCGGCGACGTCGGTTACGGCAAGACGGAGATCGCCGTGCGCGCCGCCTTCAAGGCGGTCCAGGACGGCAAGCAGGTCGCCGTCCTGGTGCCGACCACACTGCTGGCCCAGCAGCACTACTCGACGTTCTCCGAGCGGTATGCGCCCTTCCCGGTGACCGTCCGGCCGCTGTCGCGCTTCCAGACCAGCGCCGAGACGGCCGAGACCCTGCGCGGCCTGGCCGACGGGACCGTCGACGTGGTCATCGGCACGCACCGGCTGCTGCAGCCCCAGACCCGGTTCAGCCGTCTCGGGATGGTCATCATCGACGAGGAACAGCGCTTCGGGGTGGAACACAAGGAATACCTCAAGCAGCTGCGGACCGAGGTGGACGTGCTGGCCATGTCGGCCACCCCGATTCCCCGGACGCTGGAGATGGGCGTGGCGGGCATCCGCGAGATGTCGACCATCCTGACCCCGCCGGAGGAACGACACCCGGTTCTCACCTTTGTCGGGCCGCAGGACGACAAGCAGGTCGCCGCCGCGATCCGGCGTGAGCTGCTGCGCGACGGGCAGGTGTTCTACGTGCACAACCGGGTCAGCTCGATCCGCCGGGCCGCCGCCCAGGTCGCCGAGCTGGTTCCCGAGGCGCGGATCGCGGTGGCCCACGGCCAGATGAACGAGCACGAGCTGGAACAGATCATGGTCGACTTCTGGGAGCGGAAGTTCGACGTCCTGGTCGCCACCACGATCGTGGAAAACGGCCTGGACATCCCCAACGCGAACACCCTCATCATCGACCGCGCCGACATGTACGGCCTGTCCCAGCTGCACCAGCTGCGGGGCCGGGTCGGCCGCGGCACCGAGCGGGCCTACGCCTACTTCCTGTACCCGGGCGAGACCACGCTGACCGAGACGGCCCACGAGCGGCTGGCCACGGTGGCCCAGCACACCGAAGTCGGCGCGGGCATGTACGTGGCCCTGAAGGACCTGGAGATCCGCGGCGCGGGGAACCTGCTGGGCGGCGAGCAGTCCGGGCACATCGCGGGGGTCGGGTTCGACCTGTACCTGCGGATGATCGGCGAAGCGGTCAGCGAGCTCAAGGGCGACGGGCCGGCCGAGAAGACCGAAGTCCGGGTGGAACTGCCGGTCAACGCGCACATCCCGCACGAGTACGTCCCCGGCGAACGACTCCGGCTGGAGGCCTACACCCGGATCGCCGCCATCGACTCCGAAACGGACGCCACGGCCGTTCACGACGAGCTGTCCGACCGGTACGGCGAGCCGCCCGAGCCGGTGGCCAACCTGCTGGCGGTGGCCCGGCTGCGGGCCGAGGCCCGGCGGGCCGGGCTCACCGATATCACCGTGGCGGGCAACCACGTCAGGTTCGCCCCGGTCGACCTGCCCGATTCGCGGCAGGTGAGAGTGCAGCGTCTCTACCCCAAGACCGTGCTCAAGCCGGCGGTGCGTACGATGCTCGTACCGGTGCCGAGGACCGCGGCCATCGGCGGTCAGCCGTTGCGGGATACTGAACTGCTGACCTGGTGCGGCGAGGTCATCCGGTCGGTACTGGCCGACCTGCCCGTCAGCTGACTCGTACTGGGAAACCATGAAGGGACACGACCGTGCTTCGGAGGCTTGTCACGGTGCCCGCCATCGCGATCGGCGTCGGGCTGATGGCCGCGGGCTGCGCCGTCACGCCGCTCAAGATGGGCTCCGCCGCGGTCGTGGGCGACCAGCGGATCTCGGTGGCGACCCTCGGCTCTGAGGTCACCAATCTCAACCAGGCGGCCAGCAGGTACCCGGGGGTCATCAGCCTCAGCCAGGTTCAGGAGACGCAGGCCACGCTGACCTGGCTGATCCGGTACCAGATCAACGACGAGCTCGCCCGCCAGGCCGGCATCTCGGTAACCACGGCACAGGCCAGCGCGGCCCTGGCCGCGGCCTACTCATCGGCCAAGAGCTCCGCGGAACAGCAGGGCGTGACCAACGTGACGCCGACCCTCATCCTGGCCGGCAGCGGAGTCCCGCCGGACACCTCGGCCCAGCTGGGCCGGTACGAGGCCATCGCCAACCAGTACCTGACCATGGCCAACGGCGGCACCGTGCCCGCGGCCGGCAGCACGGCCGAGACGGCCGCCGAGGCGCAGCTCGCCTCCGCTGAGTGCCACGCCGCCAAGGCCCTGAGCATCGCCGTCAACCCGCAGTACGGGCAGCTGGACTACAGCCAGTACCAGGTCGTCACGGCGCCCAACCCGGTGGCCCGGACGGCCGGCCCGTCGACGGCCGCCTCCCCGGTCACCACGGCGCCCGCTTGCTGATCGTCCTGAAGACCAGCCCCCGGGTCGCCCCGGGGCTGCTCAGCTGGCCGGCCTGGGAAGCGCTGCGGACGGCTTCGGCCGTCGTCGCGCCGCCTGGCCATCCGGCCCTGCCCGCTCTGGGAGCGGCGGGGATCGCGTATCAGCTGGCCGCCGGGCCGCCCGATGCGGCCGGCGGCGACGCTGCGGTCGTCTGGCTGCCCGAGCCAGGGGACGACCCGGCCGTCCCGGACGGGGCCCGGCTGCTGCCCGGATCGGCCGACCTGCCCGGGGCACGCCTGCTCGACCTGGTCGCGACCATGGACCGGCTGCGTACTGAGTGCCCGTGGGACGCCCGGCAGACCCATCAGTCCCTGGCCCCGCACATGGTGGAAGAGCCGTTCGAGGCCCTCGAGGCGCTGGAGTCCGGTGACGATCAGGCCTTCTGCGAAGAGCTCGGCGATGTCCTGCTGCAGGTGATGTTCCACGCGCGGATCGCCGCCGAGCGCGCTGACGGCACCGGATTCACCGTCGATGACGTGGCGGACGGAATCGTGGCCAAGCTCGTCCGGCGGCATCCGCACGTCTTCGGCGATGTCTCGGTTTCGGGCGCCGAAGACGTCAACCGCAACTGGGACGAGATCAAGCGCGAGGAGAAGCGGGAGCGGGCTCAGCGGCTGGATCCGGCCGGGGCCGGGCCGGCACCGTCGGCGCTCGACGGAGTGCCGTTCGGGCAGCCGGCCCTCGCGCTGGCCGCGCAGCTCCAGAGCCGCGCCGCGCGGGCCGGGGTGCCGGATGAGCTGGCCCGGCTGGATGCCGGGGCCGGCGCCGAGCTGGCCGGGCCGGGTCGGCAGCTCGGGCAAGCCCTCTTCCAGCTCGTCTCCCAGGCCCGTGAACTGGGGCTAGACCCCGAGCTCGAGCTCCGGGCGGCGGCCCGCCGTTACCGCGATCTGGTGCGCGCCTGGGAGCGTTCGTAGCAGTCGCGTTGCCATTTGGGTGCCGTCGCGTTCTCTGCGGGTACCGCGTGTTCCCTGTGACGTACGTTGTCTGTGTGCGTACAGGCTGATGCCCGATAAGTTACGACCTGTGCGCGTAAACCACGGGATTTTCGTATGCGTCTCCTTAGTGGGAGATCGCGGGTGGACTGAGTGGGAGCGCGGCGATGCCGAGCACGGCATCGCCGCGGGGGGTGTGGGGTGCAGATGTCTGGCTTTGCTGTTACTGGCAGTTACGAGCGTCATGCGGTCCGGCGCGTCTCAGGCTGGGCCCGGGACTATCTCCGGATGGCTGCCCTGGCCGATTTCGGCTGCGCCATCATCGGGGTCTTCGTCGCGGCCCAGATCCGGTTCGGCAGCGAAGTCACCAAGACCTATATCGCCCTGAGCCTCGCGCTGCCGGTGCTGTGGCTGTCGGCCGTCTGGCTGGCCGGCGGATACGACAGCCGGGTGATCGGCACCGGGACGGATGAGTTCCGGCGGATCGTGAACGCCGGCGTGGGCCTCACCGCGGCGCTGGCCTTGTTCTCGTACGCGATCAATCTGCAGATCTCCCGGGCCTATGTGCTCATTGCCCTGCCGACCGCAACGCTGCTCGATCTGGGCGGCCGTTACGCGGTGCGCAAGCGGCTGCACTGGCAGCGAGCCTCCGGGCGCTGCACCCTCAGCGTGGTCGCGGTCGGCCATGAGTCGGCCGTGGCCAATCTGGTCACCGAGCTCAGGCGGGACAGGTATCACGGCCTGACCGTGGTCAGCGCGTGCGTGGCGCAGCCTTCGGGCCGCTCGGAGATCGCGGGCGTGCCGGTCTTCGGCGGACTGGACGAGGTCGTCGGCGCGGTGGGCGCCTTCCGCGCCGACACCGTCGCCGTGATGGCCTGCCCGGAGATCGACGGCTTCGCCCTCCGGAGCCTGGCCTGGGAACTGGAGAAGACCGGCACCGATCTGTGTGTCTCGCCCGCCCTGCTGGACGTGGCCGGGCCCCGGATGACGATCAGGCCGACCGCAGGCCTGACGCTGCTGCATGTCGACCATCCGCAGCTGAGCGGTTACCGGCTGCTCCTCAAGGCCCTGTTCGACCGGTGCGCGGCGGCGGTCGCCCTGCTCCTGCTGTCCCCCTTGATGGGTGCCCTGGCCGTGGCGATCCGGCTCTCCGACGGCGGCCCGGCGCTCTTCCTCCAGACCCGGGTCGGCAAGGATGGCCGGTCGTTCAAGATCTATAAGTTCCGCACCATGGTGGTCGACGCAGAGCAGCGTCAGGCTGAGCTGCTGGACAGTAACGACTCCGACGGGGTCCTGTTCAAGCTGCGCAAGGACCCCCGGGTGACGGCGATCGGGACTCACCTCAGACGCTGGTCGATTGATGAGCTGCCCCAGCTCCTCAACGTGCTCCGGGGTGACATGTCCCTGGTGGGACCGCGGCCGGCCCTGCCCAGCGAGACGGACCGGTATGCCGATCACGTCCGCCGCCGGCTGGTGGTCAAACCCGGCCTGACCGGCTTGTGGCAGGTCAGCGGACGATCGGACCTGTCCTGGGACGAGTCGGTCCGGCTCGACCTTCGATACGTCGAGAACTGGTCGTTCTTCCTGGATCTGCAGATCCTGTGGAAGACCGTCTCGGCGCTTTCGCGGAAATCAGGAGCGTACTAACGGCCGCTGGGGGACATTGCCGCAGGGCCGTGAATTCCAGAATTCACAACTTCCAGTCCGGGAATTGCGCCGGGCCGTCATAGATAATGGAGAAATCAGTTGACGACGACGCTTGAGCAGCACAAAGGCGCTCCTGATGTGGCTGCCTTGGTGCGGCGCGCCGCTGAGGGCGATCACCAGGCCTGGGAACGCCTGGTTGACCAGTTTTCCCGGCTGATCTGGTCGATCACGGTGGAATTCAAATTGGTCGAGAGCGATGCGGCCGACGTGGTGCAGACCACCTGGCTGCGGCTGCTCGAGCACATCGACCGGATCCAGTACCCCGACCGGGTCGGTTCCTGGCTGGCGGCGACGGCCCGTAATGAATGCCTGCGCAGCCTGGCCGCCCGCAAGCGGGTGGTGCTGGGCCACGACGACGCCGACCTTGACCAGGCCGCGGCCGGCGCGCCGGAGATCGACGAGCGGCTGCTGGCCGACGAGCGTGATCAGGTGGTCCGGGAGGCCCTGTCCGCCCTGCCGAGCCGGTGGCAGCGGCTGCTCGAGATGCTGATGGCCGAGCCGCCGGTCCCGTACACCGAGATCTCCGACCAGCTCGGCCTGCCCATCGGCAGCATCGGCCCGACCCGCGGCCGGTGCCTGGCCCGGCTGCGGGTCCTGCTGCAGGCCTCGTTAGCCCAGTGTCTCGACATCGACCCACGTCCCGCCGGACTGCTCCACCACGGGGTAGGCCGAACGGACCTCAGCCATCAGATCCGGCACGAAGAGCAGGACGGCCTCAGGGGGCCGCCTGGTCAGCGCGGCTGGGGCGGCCACCGGGATGTCGGTTCCCGGCATCCGCAGCCCCTGCTTAGCCGGCGAAGCATCAACGACCGCAGGCAGAAGAGCATGATCCACCTTTGCTTGGCACAGCAGGGCCACCGCCCGGGATGCTGCTCCGTAACCCAGGACCGGTGTCCCGGTCGCGTGCTGCGCGACCAGCCAGTCGTGGACGGCCGCAGCGTGCCCGCTCATCTCTTTCTGAAGCTTGGTGAACCGGCCCGGATCACGGACCCCGATCCGGGCGTCCTGCGCCAGCAGCGAGGCGACGGCCGCATCGGGCCCGTCGCCGTCGCGGGTGGCGGCCAGCAGCACGGTGCCGCCGTACAGGTCGAATGTCCAGGCCGTCAGCGGCCGCAGGCCGACCTCCTTCAGCAGGATGGTCAGCGCGGTGGTGGAGTAATAGGCGTAGTGCCCGTGCCGAAGCGCATTCCACTGCCGGCCGGCGAAGATCGTGCTCAGCGCATGGTACTGCAGGAGCAGGACACCGCCGGGCGACAGCCGCGCCGCGCGCTCGGCCAGGGCCGCCCGCTGATCGGCGGCGTGCATCATGCCGAAGCAGTCGAGGATGACATCGGCCGTCCCGCCCGGTGCGGAGCGCACCAGCCCGCGGTCAGCCAGCAGCCCGAGCCAGGAACCGCCGTGCGGGCTGCCGTACTCCGTCACCGTGCCGCCCTCGGGCAGCAATCCGGTGGCGGCCACGCGCTGAACCGCGTCAGCGGCCTGAGCCACCAGGGCCGCAGGCTCGGTGCCCCGCGGCTCCTCGGGCATGGTCGGATCGGCCAGCAACTGGGCCAGGCCGCACGCGGCGCACAGCCACATCTGCAGCGGGTAGACCGGGTCCGGACCCGGGTCCTCGGCGCGCGGGAAATAGTCGCACGCAGGCTGCTGGCCGAGATCCAGCACCACCTCGCCCGCAGCGGCCCGGCACGCCCGGCACACTGGCCCGTTCATCTGCATCGTTCCCCGTTCGGCATGGTTTCGACGTATTTTCCGGCCTATAACAAGATGACCTGTATGGGAGTTACTGCCTAATGCCCACATTGCACGAGTGCCGCCTGTGCGGCGCACCGCTGACCCGGACGTTTGTCGACCTGGGAATGTCTCCGCTGTGCGAAAGCTACGTTCCCGCAGAACGACAGGACGAGCCGGAGGTTTTCTATCCGCTGCACGTGCGGCTCTGCGACGCGTGCCTGCTGGTCCAGCTTCCCACTTATGTGCCCGGCGAAGACATTTTTTCCGATTACGCCTACTTTTCTTCATATTCTGACTCGTGGGTAGCGCACGCGAAACGCTACGCCGAGGACATGATAGGCCGGCTCGGGCTGACCTCCGGCAGCCTGGTCACCGAGGTGGCCAGCAACGACGGCTACCTCCTGCAGCATTTCCAGGGCGCAGGCATCCCGGTCCTGGGCGTCGAGCCCGCGGCCAACGTCGCGGCGGCGGCGGTGGCCCGCGGCATCCCGACCGAGGTGCAGTTCCTCGGTCCGGACACCGGCCGCGAGATCGCGGGCCGCCGCGGGCGGGCCGACCTGGTGGCCGGCAACAACGTCTTCGCGCACGTCCCCGACATCCGGGGCTTCGCCGCCGGGCTGCGTGCGCTGGTCAAGGACGACGGGCTCGTCACGCTGGAATTCCCGCACCTGCTGCGGCTGATCGAGCGGCGGCAGTACGACACGATCTACCACGAGCACTACTCCTACCTCTCCCTGCTGACCTCCTCCCGGGCCCTGGCCACGGCCGGCCTTCGGGTCGTGGATGTGGAGGAGTTGTCGACGCACGGTGGCTCGCTGCGTGTCTACGCCCGGCCTGAGGACGCCGCGGGAGAACCGACGGCCAACGTCAAGGCCGTGCTGGCCGCCGAGGAGGCCGCGGGGCTGCACGCGGTGGCCGGGCATGAGGGCTTCGCCGCCGCGGTGCTGAAGATCAAGAGCGACCTGCTGCAGTTCCTGCTGGCCGCGGCCCGGGACGGGCGCTCGGTGGCCGGCTATGGCGCTCCCGGCAAGGGAAACACCTTGCTCAACCACTGCGGCATCCGGTCCGACCTGCTCAGTTACACCGTCGACCGGAGCCCGGTCAAGCAGGGGAAATTCCTGCCCGGAACGCATATTCCGATCTATCCGCCGGAGCAGCTGGCGCAGACCCGGCCCGACTACATCCTGGTCCTGCCGTGGAACCTGCGCGATGAGATCAGCGAGCAGCTGGAGTACGTCCGTTCCTGGGGCGGGAAGCTCGTCTTCCCGATCCCCGAGCTGGAAATCTATTAACGCAGGGGTGTGGCAATCATGAAAGTAGTCCTGTTCTGCGGCGGCCTCGGCATGCGGATGAGAGACGGGGTCAGCAACGCCCCGAAGCCGATGGCGATGATCGGGGAGCGCCCGATGCTGTGGCACGTCATGCGCTACTACGCGCACTTCGGTCACACCGATTTCGTTCTCTGCCTGGGTTACGGCGCGTCCTACGTCAAGGACTTCTTCCTCAACTATGACGAGACGCGGTCCAACGACTTCGTGCTCGAGCGCGGCGACCGGGCGGCCAAGCTGTTCCGGACCGACATCTCCGACTGGCGGATCACCTTCGTCGACACCGGGCTGAACTCTCCGATCGGCGAGCGGCTGCGCCGGGTCCGGCGGTTCGTGCAGGACGAGCCGATGTTCCTGGCCAACTACGCGGACGTGCTGACCGACGCTCCGCTGCCCGAGATGATCAGCCGGTTCGAGACCAGCACCGCGGTGGCCAGCCTGCTGGCCGTGCCGCCGCAGTCTTCGCACCACGTCGTGGACATCGGCGATGACGGGCTGATCACCCAGGTCGTCCCCATGCAGGATCTCCGCCAGTGGGAGAACGGGGGCTACTTCGTGTTCCGCCCGGAGATCTTCGAGCACCTGCGAGAGGGGGCGGACCTGGTCGAGGACGCTCTCGTCCAGCTGGTCCCGCAACGCCGGGTGCTGGCCTACCCGTACAAGGGCTACTGGTCGCCCGCGGACACGGTAAAGGAGCGGTCCCAGCTGGAGGAGATGTACCAGCGCGGTAACTGCCCTTGGATGATCTGGGACCCGGAGCGCTCCGGGCAGGCCAGCTGAGGATCGCCGGATGCTCCCCTTCCGCCTAGAGCCGCCGGAGAACCGGCCCCTGTCCGTGCTCGCCATCGGCGCGCACCCGGACGACATCGAGATCGGCGCAGGCGGGCTCCTGCTCCAGCTGGCTTCCCGTCCGCTTCAAGCGCGCTATGTCCTGCTGACCGGATCGCCCGAGCGGCAGCTCGAGGCGCGGACCGCGGCCGCCGCCTTCCTGGGCCAGGCTGACCTGACGGTGGACCTCTTCCAGCTGCCCGAGGGGCGGCTGCCCGCGTGCTGGGGGCAGGTCAAGGAGATCCTCGAGCAGGTCGCCGGAACGTGCGCACCCGATGTCATCCTGGCCCCGTCCGCCAGCGATGCGCATCAGGATCACCGCACGATCGGCGAGATATTGCCCACCGTGTTCCGCGATCAGCTCTGCCTGGCTTACGAAATCCCCAAATGGGACGGCGACTTCGGCCGCCCGTCGGTTTATGTTCCGCTGTCCGACCACGAGGCGCGACATAAGGTGGAGCTGCTTAATAAGTGCTACTCGTCTCAGCATGGCCGGGATTGGTGGGATGACGAGCTATTCCTGGGCCTGGCCCGGCTGCGCGGCATGGAGTGCCGCGCCCGGTACGCCGAGGCTTTCAGTTGCTCAAAATCGTTGCTCGTGCCGGCCGCCCGGTACGACGAAGGAGGAACCTGACGTGCCGACCCTTTTCATCGACCCGGCGGCCGGGAAATGAAGAGCTTCGCCGCTTCCAACGCATATGTGCCGGCCGCGCATGAGCTGATTCCAGGCGGCGCCCACACCTACGCCAAGGGAGATGACCAGTACCCGGAGGGCATGGCGCCAGTCATCGAACGAGGTGCGGGCTGCCGCGTCTGGGACATCGACGGCAACGAGTACGTCGAGTTCGGCAGCGGGCTGCGGGCCAACCTGCTGGGCCACGGGTTCGAGCCGGTGGTACAGGCGGCCCGGAGGTGGATGGAAGACGGCGTCAACTTCGTCCGGCCGCACCGGCTCGAGCTCGAGGCCGCTGAGCGCCTGACCGGGCTCATCCCCAGCGCCGAGATGGTCAAGTTCGGCCTCAACGGCTCCGATGCGACCACGGCCGCCCTGCGCCTGGCCCGGGCCTACACCGGGCGCAACCTAGCGGCGGTGTGCCGGGACCAGCCGTTCTTCTCCACCGACGACTGGTTCATCGCCACCACTCCCATCTCGGCGGGCATCCCTGAGGCGATCCAGCAGCTCACCGTCCAGTTTCCCTTTAACGACCTGCCCGGTCTGGAAAGCCTCTTCGCCGCGCACCCGGGCCAGATCGCCGCGGTGATCCTGGAGGCCGAGACCGTCCAGCCGCCGGCCCCCGGTTACTTCGACGGCCTGCGGCGGTTGTGCGATCAGCACGGTGCCCTTCTCATCCTGGACGAGATGATCACCGGATTCCGCTGGCATGAGCGCGGGGCCCAGTTCGTCTACGGCATCCAGCCCGACCTGAGCACCTTCGGCAAAGGCATCGCCAACGGCTATCCCCTGTCGGCGCTGACCGGCCGCCGGGAGGTGATGCGGCTCGGCGGCTTCGTCGACGACGCCGACCGCGTGTTCCTCCTGTCCCTGACGGCGGGGGCCCAGCCGTGGGCCCTGGCCGCCATGCTGGCCGTCATCGATGTCGGTGAGCGGGAAGGTATCTCCGAGCGTCTTCTCCAGATCGGAGCCGAGCTGCGCCGAGACATCGAGGCGGTGACAGCAGACGCTGGCCTGAGCTCGTATTTCCAGCTCCGCGGCCGGGACTGCAATCTGGTCTATGTGGCCAGGGACGCCGATGGGCAGCCCAGTCAGGCGTTCCGGACCCTCGTTCTGCAAGAGCTGGTGGACCGGGGCATCCTGGCGCCGTCGTTCGTCGTCAACGCCGCCCACGACCGCGCCGCACTCGATCAGCTGGTCGAGGCCGTGTCCGAGCTGCTTCCGGTCTACCGCCGTGCGCTGGAAGACGGCGTCGGCAGCGTGCTTCGCGGACGGCCGGTCCGGCCGGCTCTCAGAGCGCGAGGCTGAGCGGCCTGGCCTGCTGCTCCCCGCCCGGAGCACGGGCCCTGACGGGCCGGCCAGCGGCTGACTGGCCAGCCCGTTCCCTGACGTACTGCAGCATCCCCTCCGGGGAGGCGCCATGGCCGATGATCCCCGAACCTAGCTGGCCGGAGCAGCCCAACCTGGGGCTGCTCGGCCGCGGTCACGGCAGTCTGGCGTCCTGACCGGGCACGGTGGCGGTGATCGGGGGCAGGGAGACATCGACGGCTGAGGGCTGCTCCGGCACGTAGCGTCCCCGCGCCACCTTGACCCGGCTCGTCAGGTAGCCGGCCAGGTACTCATAACACCTGCGCTTTTCGCCGGGGGTGAGCGGAGCGGTGCGGATCGCGTGGATATAGCCCCAGATGTACTCGGCGTACAGCCGGATGGCCGGGTTGCGCAGGGCGTCGTCCCGCGCCGGGTCGAGGTTGGCGCACCAGGACCGGACAGTCCGGAACGCGCGCTCGGCTCGTTCGGGATGATCCCGGCGGAAGTACAGCCAGTCCGGCACCTGATAGAAGCGGCCGTACAGGGCCAGCCCGGCCACCAGGGTCCGGTCGGAATGGTGGTAGCTGGCCAGTAGCGGCGCCCGGCGGAGCACCTCGGTCCGGATGACGCCGCCGTCGTCGTCTCCGCCGACTTCGTACAGCAGGCTGCGGAACCGCTGAGGTGCGTCGGGGGAGGAGGTCGCCAGCGAATACCGCACCGCCTGGGTCACCTCGCCCTGGCCGTCAATCAAGGCGGTGTACGCGTGGGCCAGGATCACGTCGGGGAACTCATCCAGGGCATCAACGCAGAGCTTCAGCATGTCCCGGGCGTACAGGTCATCGTGGGCGGCCCACTTGAACAGCTCTCCGCGCGCCTGGGCGACCAGGATATTGTGATTCGGCGCAGCCCCGATGTTGCGTTCCTGGCGGATGTAGCGAATCCGGGAGTCCTCCTTCGCATAGCGGAGGCAGATGTCCCGGGTGTCATCGGTCGAGGCGTTGTCGGAAATGACCAGTTCAAAGTCCTCGTAACTCTGGCCCAGCAGTGCCTCAATAGCTTCCGCAAGATAATTCCGCCCGTTGTAAACGGGCAGGCCCACAGTCAATCGCGGTGTCGTTTTCATCGGTCAATCAGCCTCGATATTCAGGCGAGTAACGTCGGCCTCGCTAAAGACCCTTATTCACTTCTTCCTGCCGTCCAGGGACCGGTGAATCATGAGCGCCAGGCCGCGCCCTCAACCTAGAAGATCTGCTGGCCGGCCGAAGTGATACACCGGCACAGCGACTTTCTGCCGGTCCTGGCCGCGGCCTGGACCCCGGCCGGGGCCTCCAGCGTCCAGCGGCCCGCAGTTGTCAAGCGGAGGAGCTGAGGCGAACCCTATCGGAAGTATCAAAGCGGTCATCAGGTTGCTCTCGTAGCAAGGGCGACAGGAACCGATGGGAGGGTGGATGGACGGGCGGGCGCTAGATCTCAAGCGGTCCGCGCAGATCGTGTGGCGATCGAAGTGGCTGGTCGCGACCGTCGTGGCGCTGGGCATCCTCGCTGGTGCCGTCTACACCGTGGTCATCCCGGCCGCCTACCAGAGCCGGGCCCTGGTGGCCATCGCGCCCAAAGTCGATATCACCAGCCAGGCGGCGGTAGTGACCAGCCCGCAGGTCCTCGGCCCGCTGCTGGGCGGCGTCGACCGAGGGGTGCCGTTCGACACGCTGCGCAGCAACGTGTGGGTGCTGCCGGCCGCCGTCGGGCTGATGGCCGTCGTGGCCCGCGACACGACCCCCGGCCAGGCCATGGCCACCGCCAACGCGGTGGCGCGCAGCTATGTCGCTTATGCCGCGAAGGACAAGAGCCTGAACGGCGGGCCGGTGCCGGTCCAGATCTTCCTGCCCGCCACGAGCGCCTCGGGCACGCCGCTGTTCTGGCGGCTGTTCTACGCCACGGGCGGCGGCGTGCTCATCGGCGGGATCCTGGGGCTGATCGTCGCCCTGGCCCGGGGTCGCGGTAACCAGCGGTTGCGGGAACGAGACGAGATCGCCGACTCGATAGGGGTGCCGGTCATAGCCTCGGTCCAGGTCAGCCCGCCCGCGAAGCCCGCGGACTGGACTCAGCTCCTGAATGCCTATGAACCCGCATCCGCCGACGCCTGGCGGCTGCGAAAGCTGATGCGCGAGCTGGGCCACGCTGACCTGGCCGCCGGGGACAGCGCATCGGTGGCCATCGTGTCCCTGGCCGACGATGCCAAAGCCCTCGCCCTTGGCCCGCAGCTGGCGGCCTTCGCCGCTCAGCAGGGCATTCCCGCCACCCTGGTCCTCGACGCTCGGCTGGACGCCAAGGCCGCGACGACCCTGCGTCAGGCCTGCGCCGCCGTGCCCGGCTCGGCCGGACCGGGCCGACCGGAGGTCGCGGTGATCGATCCGGGCGAGACCGAGCTGCCGGCCGCCGGACTGGTGGTAGTGACCGCGGTCGTCGACGGCCGGGCGCCCCGGGTGGGGGACACGGTACGCGCCACCACTACGGTTCTCGGTGTCGGATCAGGCGCGGCCACGGCTCAGCAGCTCGTCCGGGTGGCGGCCAGTGCTATCGGCGACGGCCGCGACATTACCGGGATCCTGGTGGCCGGCCCGGACCCGCATGATCCGACGACGGGTCGTCTTCCCCAGCTGGCCCGGCTCGGGCAACCGAGGATGCCGATCCGCATGACCACGGCAGTAACGGAGATCAGACAGTGATCGACAAGGACCACGAGGTCATGTTCTCCTCGAACGGAGATCGCGGCCTGCCCGGGGCGCTCGGCGCCTTCGACGACTTCAATCCGGTCGAGGACCGCCCCAACCCGCAGCCCACCTCCCTGGTGAGCCTGGGTTACATCCGCGGGGCCCTGCGCCGCACCGTCAAGTTCTGGGCCGCGCTGGGCGTGGCGGGCCTCCTGCTGGGCCTGGCGGTCCACACGCTGCTCCCGCCGACCTACAAGGCGACGACCTCGGTGCTGCTTACCTACGGGCCGGACGAGAACCCGAGTGGCGCCATCCTGGATAACCAGGGCATCGCCCAGAGCCGCACGGTGGCTGAGATGGCCATGGCCAAGCTGGGCGTGCATCAGACCGTCAGCAGCTTCGCGGCGGCCACCACGGTGGGTGTCGTGACCGAACGGATTCTGATGTTCACCGTCAGCGCCAAGTCGAGCGATCAGGCGGTCAGCCGGGCCAGCGCCGTCGCCACCTCGTTCCTGGCTCTGCGGGCCCGCCAGCTCGAGACCGATCAGAAGCTCCTCCTCCAGCAGCTGCAGAATCAGGTCAACCAGGCCCAGACGACGGTCACCTCGCTCAACGCCGAGATCAGCAAGGCGTCAGCCGCGACGCAGACCACGGAGCAGGCCAAGCAGGTCAAGGATCTGAACAGCCAGCTCACGGCGGCTCAGGCTCAGCTCAACACCGACCAGCAGGCTCTGCAGGGCACCAGGGTCGACACCAGCACGCTGTCCGCCATCAATGGCAGCGTCATCCTCGATCCGGCTCAGCCGGTGAAGCAGTCGAAGATCAAGGGCACCGCTCTTTACGCCATCACCGGGCTGATCCTGGGCGCTGGCCTGGGCATCGGGCTGGTCGTGGTCCAGACGATCCTGTCCGACCGGCTCCGGCGGCGCGATGACGTGACGAGCGCCCTGGGCGTCCCGGTCAAGCTCAGCGTCGGGCCCGTGCCGCTAGGCCGGTGGCGCCCGGGCCGCAAGGGGCTGGCCGTGGCCGACCGGCCGGCCGTACGGCGGATCACCGCCCACCTCAACGCCGCCGTGCCCCAGGCGCGAAGCGGCACCGCCTCACTGGCCGTGGTTTCCGTCGACGACGGCCAGGTCGCTGCGCTGGCCCTGGTCTCCCTGGCCGCGGCGCGCGCTCGCGAAGGGGTCAAGGTCGTGCTGGCGGACCTGGCCGAAGGATCACCCATCGCGGCCCTGCTGAAGGTCAAGGGCCCGGGTGTCCACCAGGTCATGGCGGGTGATGTCCAGCTGACCCTGGCCGTTCCCGGCCGGGACGAGCTCGCCCCGGCCGGACCGCTCGGCCGGACGCCGGGTGACGCCCAGCCGTCGGAATTCGGGGCCGAGGTCGCGGCGGCCGTCAGCTCGGCGGAGTTGCTCCTCACCCTAGTGAGCCTCGACCCCTCGATCGGTGCTGACTACGTGCCGAGCTGGGCCACGAGCGCGGTCGCGCTGGTCATTGCGGGCCGGTCGTCCTGGGCCAGGCTGCACGCGGCGGGCGAGATGTGCCGGCTGGCGGGCCTGCCGGTGACCTCGGCGGTGCTGGTCGGCGCGGACCGGACCGATGAGAGCCTGGGCGTGACTGAGCCGCCCTGGGCTCATACCAGCCTGGCTGACCTGAGCTAGGGCCAGGAACAGGCCATTCGATGACCACTTCGGTCCTTTCCTTCCAGGCCCGGCGAGCCGCCCGGCTCACGCGCCCGGCCGAGGCTGACGACCGCACGATCCGGATCCGGGTCGGCATCGCCTGGGCCCTGGTCTTCATCAACGTCGTCACGTTCTTCAAGGCCACCTGGAATGAGCAGCCCCTGATCATCCCGATCCCGTCGAAGATCGGGCAGCTCGTGACCCAGGGCGCGCTGCCCGTCGCGCTGCTCCTGGCGTGGTCGGTCAACCGGCGGATGGTCATCCGCCCGAACGTGTTCCTTAGCCTGCTCACCGTGCTGTTCGCCGAGGCGTTCCTCTCGGGCCTCAACACGAACCAGCACCTGCTGGGCACCATGTACCGGACCGTCCGCCTGGGCGAGTTCGTGGCTTTCCTCTGGCTGGTCTTCCCGCTCGCCGACCGTGATGACCTGCTGCTGGTCAAAGCTCACTTGCGCTGCCTGCTCGTCCTGCTCGGCTCGGTGCTGCTCGGGCTGTTCGTGTCGCCGCACCGGGCCCTGGCCCAGGGGCGGCTCTCGGGTGAGTTCTGGCCGATCACCCCGGTGCAGGTCGCGGACTACTCCGCGGTAGCGCTGGGCCTGGTCGTGGTGCTGTGGTTCTGCGGGCAGATGCCCGGCCGGCGGGCCATCATCCTCTCGGGCCCGCTCGCCATCATGCTGTTGCTGACCCACACCAGGGTCGAGGTGCTCGCGCTGGTCACCGGCCTGGTGGTGGCGGGCCTGAGCATGTTCGTCCGGGTCCGGGTGCGCCGCATGTTCACCAGCGTGGCCATCACGGCTTCGGTCGTGATCATCGTGTTCTCCAGCGTGCTGACGACGTGGCTGGCCCGCGGTCAGGACTCGCAGCAGCTGACCGACCTGACCGGGCGCACCAATGTCTGGACCGGGGTGCTCAACGCCCCGCGCGACCTCTTCCAGATGATCATCGGGAACGGCCTGTCCAACAAGAGCTTCAACGGGCTGCCCATCGACAGCAACTGGATGACCGCCTACTACGACCTGGGCCTGGCCGGCGCCACCATCATCGGGGCGTTCCTGCTGTTCGTCCTGGTGGATGCGTTCTTCCAGCCCCGGGGGGAACGCCGGGCCCTGGCCTTGTTCATCGTCACGTACCTCATCGTCACCTCCTACGTCGAGACCGGGCTCAGCGACGCCTCGATGTACCTGCTCGAGCTGTCTCTGGCCGCGTCGCTGCTCGTATCGTCTGCTCGGAGAGGGGCCTCCTATGCGGGTGCTATTGGTCCATAGCCGGTACCGGTCGGCCACGCCGAGCGGCGAGAATCGTGTCGTCGATTCCGAAAGCGAGGCGCTCGCCCGGGCCGGGCACGAGGTACGGCGGTTCGAGAAGGACAGCGACGAGATCGAGAAGTGGCCCGCGGCGCAGAAGGCGCTGCTCCCGGCCCGGGTGGTCTGGAGCCGTGAGTCGCATCGCGAGCTGGCCGAGATCCTGCGCGGATACCGTCCCGACGTGGTCCACGTGCACAACACCTTCCCGCTGGTGAGCGCGGCGGTGCTGTACGCCTGCCGGGATGCCTCGGTACCCGTGGTCGCCACCATCCACAACTACCGGCTGATGTGCGCGCCCGGGGACCTCATGCGGCAAGGCGCGGTCTGCCACGATTGCCTGCACAAGCTGCCGTTCCGGGCGGCCGTGCACGGCTGTTACCGAGACTCGCGGGCCGCCACCGTCCCGATCGTGGTGGCCAATGTCGCGCACCGCCGGGCGTGGCGGTCGCTGGTCTCGGCCTACGTGTTCATCTCCGCGGCCCAGCGGGACCTGCACGGTTCGCTCGGGCTGCCGTCCGGCCGGGTTTTCGTCCGGCACAACATGATCCCGTACCGAGCCGCTGCGCCGGCGGAACGCGATCCCGTGGTGGCCTATGTCGGGCGGCTCGAGGAGGTCAAGGGCATCCGGGTGCTCATGGCCGCCTGGGACCGCTATCTCGGCTCGTCCCCTGACCCGGCCCTGCGCCTGGCCATCGCCGGGGCAGGCGCACTGGATCGTGAGGTGGCCGGCTGGGCCGCGACGCGCCCCTCGGTCGAGGTGCTCGGCCTCGTTTCCCCGGACCGGGTCCGCGAGCTGATGTCACGGGCACGAGCGGTTCTGGTGCCGTCGGTCTGGGAGGAGCCGTTCGGCCTGGTGGTCGTGGAGGCCATGGCGGCCTGGCACGCCTGCCGTCGCCGCCGACCACGGCTCGTTCGGCGAGCTGGTCACGCCCGGCACTGACGGCGCGCTGTTCCGGCCGGGCGACCCGGATGCGCTGGCCGGGATCATCGCTGACGTGTCCGCCGACCCGGAGAAGTACGATCTCTTCGGTCGCCAGGCCCGGGAGACTTATGAGCACCGGTTCAACCCGGAGCGCAGCCTCGAGCACCTGCTCGACATCTACCGTTTCGCCATGACGCACCCAGTGCGGGAGCCAGTGACCCAAGCCCAGGCGCCAGCACCCGGGGCCTGAGCGGACCTGGGTGACGTCCTCGGCAACGACGAACCGACCGACGGCCGCACAGATGTCCTGACCTCGTGGAGCTGCTCATCATGCATCGTGTCGTGCTCACCAAGTCCGGCCTGGCCGCCGCTGCGCTGCTGGCCGCGCTGACGGGCTGTACCGCCAGTTCGTCGTCGTCTTCGTCAAGCCCGGGACAGACCGGGCCGGCTGCCTCGGCGGTGCCGCCCGCCTCGGCCGGTCCGGTGAGCCGGGTCTGCGGCAGCACCTCGCTGAAATCCCCCTTCCACTACGCCGGGCCGCCCGGCCCGTACGCCAGCGGTAAAGCGGGGCTGCCCAGCTACGGGACGTCCGGATCGGATTTTCCCGCCGCCACCGCAGGTGCGGTCCTGCCCGCCGGGAGGCACGACTACGCCTCCTACCAGCTCAACCCGAATACCGTCTACTACTTGCTGCCCGGCGTGCACGTCGGCTCCATCCAGGCCGACAAAGGGGACGTCTTCGTGGGCGGGCTGGCGGGCAGCACGGCCAGCATCATGTCCGGCGACTACGCCGCGACCGAGGCCATCGGCTCAAACTTCTCCGACGGCAATCAGCCCGGCGTGACGATTGAATATCTCACCATCGAGAAATACCTGCCGTCGGGAAACGGGGCGGCGGTCAACCAGAATTCCAATACCGGCTGGACCCTCCGCAATTCCACGCTCACGCTGAACGCCCCAGGCGCGGGGATGATGGCCGGCGCGGACAACACCCTGGCGCACAATTGCATGACGCTCAACGGCCAGTACGGTTTCCAGTCCTTCAACGACAACCCGTGGGGCCGTGACACGCTGACCGGCGGCCCGTACAACGTGACCGTCACGGACAATGAGATCAGCTACAACGACACCTGCAATTTCGAAGGAACGCTGACCAACCAGGCCGTCGGCTGGTCCGATCACAACGCGGTCCCGGCCCAGTACCGCAATGCCCACTGCGGCCAGGTCACGCCGGACGGCAACGAGGGCGGCTTCAAGCTCTGGCAGACCAACGGCGTCACCATCAAGGGGAACTACATCCACCACAACTGGGGGCCGGGAATCTGGGCGGACACCAACAACGCTAACACCACCTACGTCGACAACACCATTACCGATAACGATGGCTCGGCCATCATCGAGGAGATCTCCTATAACTTCTCGATCAAGAACAACTACCTGGCCAACAACGGCTGGGCCAGCGGGCTGGGGAACCCGTCCTTCCCCACTCCGGCCATCTATGTAAGCGAGAGCGGCAGCGACTCGACGTCCGGCGGGATTCCCGCCTGTCGTGAAGCATCCTGTGCTGCTCAGCCCGCCTACCCAGATGAGTCGGTCATCGGCAGCAACGTGTTCGTCAATAACGGCGGGAGCGTATTCCTCTGGCAGAATTCGAATAGATTCTGCTCAGCCGGGACTGATGACGCGTGCACGCTGGCCCAGGCCGCGGGATCGAGTCCGTTCACCTCTTCCGCTTGCCGGTCCAACCTGCCGTCCGCATCGGTCAATACGAGCAGCTACGCGGGTCAGCAGACCGGCTCCCCGGCCCGGGACTGGTGGGATGGCTGCATGTGGCACACGGCTAACGTCAAGGTCACCAAGAACACCATTAATTTCAACCCGGCGCAGATCCCCCATTGCACCAAGAGTGCCTGGCCCGATTGCGGGGCAGGCGGCATTTTCTCGGAGTACGGCAGCTCGGCGCCCTACAACCAGCCCGGCGGGTGGGTGATCCCCAGCCAGCTGACGTTCTTTGCCGGAAATAGCTGGTCGGGCAACGCCTATCACGGGCCCTCGACTTTTTACGCGTGGAACCAGGGAAACAACGACAACCCGGTCAGCTGGGATGAGTGGACGGGGGCCCTCTCGAAGGGGGACAAGTGCAGCTCAGCCAGCGAACGGCAGAGCGGGGCCTGTACCGGCCCGTTCGGTCAGGACGCGGGCAGCAGCTACGACAGCACCCCGGCGGCCTGATTGATCCCGGCCGGGCTAGCTGTACTCAGCTAGCGGGCGCTCCCGGTCGTCTGGGCGGGCTGATCGCTCGCCGCGGGCTGATCGCTTGCCGCGGGCAAGGCACTGGGCACCGGCGCGGCGGGCCGGCCCCGGAGCCCGGCCCAGATCGAGCCGTGGGCCGGGATCCGGTCGGACTCACGCATGGCCACCCGCAGCTGCCACCAGGCCACCGCCGCTCCGATCATGATGGCGATGGAGGCCCCGAGCACGGTTCCGAAGGCGCCGTCGAGGTAGGCCCCGACCAGGGAGAAGATCACGTAGAGGACCGAGGCGATGGCCACGGCGCGCAGGCTGCGCTTGGCCGCGCCGAGCGCGTGCAGCCCCGCGGTGGCCCCGGCAGTCAGGCAGTACCCCATCGTCGACACGGTCCAGGGCACGACGAGCGTGGCGGCTGGCCGCCACAGTTCGCTGCCCAGCAGGAGGTTCCCGAGGCCCAGCGGCAGGGCGATGATGAGCAGTACGCCCCAGACCAGGCCGAGGATGGCCAGGCCCATTCCGACCAGCACGCAGTACA
The DNA here is from genome assembly GCA_963744005.1 of uncultured Actinomycetes bacterium. GTDB lineage: Bacteria > Actinomycetota > Actinomycetes > Streptosporangiales > Streptosporangiaceae > Palsa-504. The sequence goes on from CAVURU010000001.1 coordinate 151,387, forward strand.
GCCGCAGTCGTCCGGGCGAATTCCGCAGGATCCGGGCCGCCTCGGGCACGGTCACCAGCGAGATGCCGAAGAAGATCACCTGGAAGGGGCCCATCAGCAGGCCGGCCGCCTGCACGTAGCCGACCGCCGTCAGGCCTGCGATCAAGCCGAGCCCGTAGGTCCGGAGCTGGCCGGATCCGCTGGTCGCCGTGTTCTCCAGCATGTAGCGCAGGCCCAGGTCACGGTGCCGGGTCACCCACTGCCAGCCCAGCGCTGGCCGGGGGATGACCCGCGCCTGGAAGGGCCCGACGCAGGCCGCCACGGCGGCCGCGATGCCCCAGGCCAGCATCAGCCAGAACACGCTGCTCACGTGCACCATGCGCAGCAGGATCAGGGGCGGGACCAGCGTCAGCGTCCACACCGTGTCGTTGATGAAGGCCTTGCCACCCCGGCCGAGCGCGAAAAACGCGTAGCGCCAGCTGTCCTGCAGCAGCAGGCCGGGCAGGATCAGTCCCAGCGCCAGGAAGGCCATCCGCGGCTGGCCGTGCAGCAGGAGCGCGGTCACCATCGTGGCCGCGCCGATGATCAGGCCGACCACCACGGCCGTCCCGGTGACCCGGGCCGTCACATGCCGCCAGGTCGCCACGTCGGTTCCGCTGAACCTGACCAGCATCGGGTCGGTCGCCAGCCCGCGCGACGCGGTGATGGCGAACGAGTAGGTCACGTAGGCCAGGCTGAACGCGCCGAACTCCGAGGCGCCCAGTTCACGGGCGATGTAGAAACTCACCGCCGCGTTGCTGACACTGCACATGACCTGGTCGGCCAGGCCCCAGCCGAAGCGCTGGGCAATGCGGCGCGGCATGGACCCGAACTTGCCGGCGATACGGCTACCCACGGATCGCTACCGTCGCCCCTTCCGCCTTCGCTGGCCTGCTCACGTTGCTGTCCCGGGCGGCCTGCGCAGCATGTCGTCGACCTGCCCGGCGTCCAGCAGCTCCCGTAGCCGGCGCAGCCGGACGAATCGTGAGCCGGTGAAATCGTCGTAGGTCAGCCCGTACTTGGCGTAGGCCGTGATGAGCTCGCTGACACCATCCCGGACGGTCCACTGCAGCTTCAGGCCGGGGAACGTCTCAGTCAGCTTGGCGAAGTCGACGCGGTAGTTACGCAGGTCAGGACCGGCGTCCGCGGCCAGCGACACGTCTGAGCCCGGCACCGCGTCGCGGACCATGTCGGCAATCTCGCGAATCTGCACGTTGTCCTGCGGGCGCCCGATGTTGAACGCCTGGTCGTGCACGACCTCGCGCGGGGCTTCCAGCATGGCGGCGAAGGCCCGGCTGATGTCCTCGATATGCACCAGCGGACGCCACGGAGTCCCGTCGCTCTGCAGCCGCACCTGGCCCGTGGTCATGGCCACCGCGGTGAGGTTGTTGACCACGATGTCCAGCCGCAGCCGGGTCGAAGCACCGTACGCGGTGGCATTGCGCAGGTAGGTGGGGCTGAAGTTATCGTCGGCCAGCTCCGACAGCCCGCGTTCGCCGCGCACCTTGCTCTCGCCGTAGGGGGTCACCGGGAACAGCTCGGCGTCCTCCGTGACGGCCTGCGAGCCGGCCGCGCCGTACAGGCTGCAGGACGAGGCGAACAGGAAACGCGGCACGCCGGCCTGCTTCGCGGCCCGGGCCAGGTGCAGGGTGCCGTCCAGGTTGACCGAGTAGGTCGCATCCGGGTTGAGGTCCCCGAGCGGGTCGTTGGACAGCGCGGCCAGGCACAGCACCGCGTCGTAGCCGGTCAGCTGGCCGGGCTCGACATCCCGCATGTCCCGTGGGCCGTGATACGGGTTCTCCGGGGCCGGGCCGAGATCGCACCCTTCGTAGAGGCCCAGGTCGAGCCCGTCGACCTGATGTCCGGCCGCCTGCAGGAACGGCACCAGGACGGTGCCGATATAGCCGCGGTCGCCTGCAACCAGGACTCTCACTCCGTACCCCCAGGGCTCGGCTGATGTCGTTCACTGCGGCCAGATCATGCTGCCACCTTTAACAAGACCCGGTGGCGGCCGAATTGATACCGCTCGGCGTGACATGTTCGGGCGTATCACGGATGCCGCCTGGGCGCTCTAGTGAACGTGCAAAAACGCCGCATCCTCATTATCGTGCAGAACCTCCCGCTGCCCTTTGACCGGCGGGTATGGCTCGAGTGCCAGGCTCTGGTGGCCGCGGGCTACCGGGTGGCCGCGGTCTGCCCGAAAGCCAGCGGGGATCCCGGCTACCAGGTGCTCGGCGGGGTCGAGCTGTACAAGTACCGGCCCTACGCGCCCGGCGGCAGCAAGGCGGGCTTCATCGCCGAGTACATCTACTCGTTCCTGGCCACCGCCGGGCTGACGGTCAGGGCCCGCCTGCACGGCCGGTTCGCGGTCATCCAGGCGTGCAACCCGCCGGACATCTTCTGGCCCATTGCGCTGGCCTTCCGGGCCGTCGAGGGAACCAGGTTCGTCTTTGACCATCACGACCTGTGCCCCGAGCTGTTCGAGTCCCGGTTCGCCGGCGGGCCGCGGCTTCCCTATCGCGGGCTGCGCTGGCTGGAGCGCCGTACGCACCGGTCGGCCGACCACGTGATATCGACCAATGCGTCCTACCGGGAGATTGCCATCAGCCGGAGCGGCAAGGCGCCCGCGGACGTCACCATCGTCCGCACCGGCCCGGACCCGGAGCGCCTCAAGCGCGGCCCGGCCGATCCTGCCCTGCGCCGCGGCCGCAAGTACCTGGCCACCTATATCGGCGTCATGGGCCCGCAGGACGGAGTCGACATCGTCGTCCGGGCGGCGGGCATCCTGGTCCACGATCTTGGCCGGGACGACATCGCGTTCACGCTGATCGGCTCGGGCGACTGCTTCGATGAGCTGGTGGCGCTGCGCGACGAGCTGGGCCTGGCCGGTCACGTGGAGTTCACCGGGCGCGCGCCGGACGAGCTGGTCACGCAGATCATGTCCACCGCTGACGTGGGCCTGTCCCCGGATCCCAAGAATCCGCTCAATGACCTGTCCACCATGAACAAGTCCATGGAGTACATGGCGTTCGAGCTGCCGGTCGTGGCCTTCGACCTGCGCGAGACGCGAGTCTCGGTCGGGGACGCCGGCGTGTACGTGCGGCCCAACGACGTGCGTGAGTACGCGGAGGCGATTGCCGGCCTCCTCGACGACGAGGCCAAGCGCGCCCTGCTGGGCAAGCTGGGTCGCGAGCGCGTCGAGCAGGAACTGGCCTGGTCCCACCAGGAGCGGGCCTACCTGGATGTCTACCAGGGCCTGACCGGGACGAAAGCGCTCGACGAGGCAAGGAGCTGACGTGTGCGGTATCGCAGGCTGTTATCAGCAGCCCGACGGCCAGAAGCTCGTGGACATCATGAGCGACCGGATCGCCCACCGGGGCCCTGACGCAGCCGGGACCTGGAGCCATGAAGACGGGCGGCTGTCCATCCACCTCGGCCACCGGCGGCTGTCCATCATCGACCTGTCGACGGCGGCCGATCAGCCGCTGTCCAAGCACGGGCTGACCCTGGTCTACAACGGCGAGCTGTACAACTACCGCGATCTGCGCGCGCAGCTGGCCAGCCGGGGCGTCAGCTTCGTCACCAAGTCCGACACCGAGGTGGTACTCGAGGCCTGGCGGGCCTGGGGGCCTGAAGCGCTGGGCAAGTTCCGCGGCATGTTCGCCTTCGCGCTCGCGGACAAGGCGACCGGCGAACTGGTCCTGGCCCGCGATCCGCTGGGCATCAAGCCGCTCTACTACCTGCCGCGAGGCGACGGGGCGATCTTCGCCTCGGAGCTCAAGGCGCTGGTCGCCGCGGTGGGCAGCGAGCTGCGGATGGAGCCGGGCGCCATGGTCGCCTCGATGCTCTACTACTGGGTGCCCGATCAGCAGTGCGCTGTGGCCGGGGTCAGCAAGCTCCCGCCGGGCTCGTGGGCGCGCCTGCGCCCGGGCGGCCGCCTCGACATCCACCAGTACTGGCACATCCCGGACATCGCCGAGGAGGCCGCCGCGGGACCGGCCGCCGACCTGTCCCAGGTCATCGAGGAGTCGGTGACGGCGCACATGGTGTCGGACGTGCCGGTGTCGAGCTTCCTGTCCGGGGGCCTGGACTCGAGCATCATCACGGTCCTGGCGCACCAGGCCAGCCAGGGCGTCGACGCCTACACGATCACCTTCCGGCCCGAGGACCAGCGGCTCGAGGCCATGCCCGACGACGCCATCTACGCGCGCAAGGTGGCGGCGCGGTACGGCATCGACCTGCACGAGATCGAGATCTCCCCCGACATCGTCGACCTGCTGCCCCGCATCGTCGACGTGCTCGACGAGCCGATCGGCGATCCCGCCGCCATCAACACCCTGCTCATGTGCCAGGCCGCGCGGGAGCGCGACGTCAAGGTGATCCTCTCCGGCATGGGCGCTGACGAGCTGTTCGGCGGCTACCGCAAGCACCTGGCGTGCGTCATGGCCAGCAGCTACGGCAAGCTGCCCAGCGTCCCCCGCGCCGGGGTGCGGCAGGCGGTGGAGCGGTTCCCGGTGAGCGTGGGCGGCCGCGGCCTGCGTTACGCCCGGTGGGCCAAGCGGTTCCTGACCTTCGCCGAGCTGCCCGAAGAGCCCCGGTTCCGCCGCAGCTACACGCTGTATGACCCGGACGAGCTGGGCGCCCTGGTCAGCCCGGACCTGGGCGCCCAGGTCGACCAGGTGATCGGGAACCACCGCGAGATCTACGACGACAATGCGCTGACCGACGAGGTCAACCGGATGTGCCTGGCCGACACCCGGCTGTTCCTGACCGGGCTGAACCTGGCCTACACGGACCGGGCGAGCATGGCGGCCTCGGTCGAGGTGCGCGTCCCGTTCGTGGATCCGGTCGTCGCCGCGGCGGCCTTCTCGGTGGCCGGCCGCGACAAGATCCGGAACCGGCAGGGCAAGGTCGCGCTCAAGCGGGCCGCCGAGAAGTGGCTGCCACACGAGATCGTCTACCGGCCCAAGGCCTCCTTCAGCGCTCCCCTGCGGGCGTGGGTGCGCAATGACCTGCAAGAGGTCATCCAGGACGTGCTTATCAGCGGTGAGCTAGTGCAGAGCGGAATGATACGCGGCGGCGCGGTGCGGCAGCTCGTCGACGACGAGCAGGCCGGCCGCGAGGATCGCGCCAAGCAGATATGGCAGCTGTTGACGCTGGAGCTGTGGTACCGCCACATGCAGTCCATGGGCGTTGCGGCCTGATTGACGAGGGACCTGATGAAGCAGATAGCCCAGAATTACAAGTCCGGCGAGCTGGCCGTGCTGGACGTGCCCGCTCCGACGTGCCGTCCCGGTGGCGTCCTGGTGCGGTCGCTGTTCTCGCTGATCTCGACCGGCACCGAGATGATGAAGGTGTCCGAGGCCAGCATGTCCATGGTGGGCATGGCCCGGGCCCGGCCGGACCAGGTGCGCAAGGTCCTGGAGACGGTGCAGCAGCAGGGCGCGGTGACCACCTACAAGAAGGTCATGAACCGCCTCGACTCCTACACTCCGCTGGGCTACTCGCTGTGCGGCGTCGTCACCGAGGTGGGCCAGGGCGCCGAGGAATTCAAGGTCGGCCAGCTCGTCGCCGCGGCCGGCAATGAGCATGCCCTGCACGCGGAGTACAACTGGGTCCCTGTCAACTTGTGCGCCGCGGTTCCGGCCGGCGTGCTGCCGGAACACGCCGCCTTCTCGACCGTCGCGTCGATCGCCATGCACGGCGTGCGGCGGGCCGAGGTCCAGCTGGGCGAGACGGCCGTGGTCATCGGCCTCGGGCTGGTCGGGCAGATCGTGGTCAGGTTGCTGATCGCCGCCGGCATCCAGGTGGTCGGCATCGATCCGGTCGAAGACCGCTGCCGCCTGGCCGAGAAGGCCGGGGCCGTGCTGTGCGGCGCTCCGGAGGGCGAGGGCCTGGACAACCTGGCCCGGGAACTCTCCTCGATCACCAGCGGGCGGGGTGCTGACCACATCTTCCTGGCCGCTGGGGGATCGACCAACGGGCCGGTCGAGGCGGCCGTGAAGCTGGCCCGGGATCGCGCCCGGGTCATCGACATCGGGAAGATGAAGCTCGACCTGCCCTGGAACGCGTACTACGAGAAGGAACTCGACGTCCGGTTCTCCCGGTCCTACGGGCCCGGCCGCTACGACGACCGGTATGAGCTCGAGGGCATCGACTACCCGGCCGGGTACGTCCGCTGGACCGAGAAGCGGAACCTGGAGTCCTTCCTCGACCTGGTCGCCCGGAACGAGGTCGAGGTAGCCACCCTGGTCTCGGGCGTCTTCCCGATGTCGGACGCCGCCACGGTCTACGCCGGCCTGAAGTCGGGTGAGCTCAAGGCCGTCGGCGTCCTGCTCGAGTATCCGGTACCGGACGAGGACGCCCCCGCGCCGGCCACCAGCCGGGTACTCAGCGGGCCTGCGCGCCAGGCCCAGCGCCGTCCGCCGGCCGGGACGGCGCAGGTCGCCGTGGGCTTCATCGGGGCGGGCAACTACGCGTCGTCGATGCTGCTGCCCCACCTGGCCAGCCTCGAGGACGTCAACCTGGCGCATGTCGCCACGACCAGGTCGCTGTCGGCCGTCAACGCTCAGCGGAAGTTCGGGTTCACCACCGGGTCGACAGCGGCCGACGCGGTGCTGGAAGATCCGTCGCTGGACGCGATCTTCATCGTGACCAGGCATCAGACGCACGCTCAGCTCGTGTGCCGTGCCCTGGCCACCGGGAAGGCCGTCTATGTCGAGAAGCCGCTGGCGCTGACCCACGACGAGGTCGACCGCATCGTCGCCACTATCGAGGAGACCGGCAACGACCGGCTCATGGTGGGCTTCAACCGGCGCTTCGCGCCGCTGCTGACGCAGATGAGGAACGACTTCCGTCCCGCAGACGGCCGTTCGGTCACCCGGTACCTGGTCAACGCCGGGCCGCTCGCGGCGGACAGCTGGTACCTCAACGAGGAGGCGGAGGGCTCGCGGTTCACCGGCGAAGGCGGGCACTTCCTCGACACGCTGAGCTGGTGGGCATCGAGCCTGCCGGAGGAGGTCTACGCCCTCCGCGGCCCGGACAAGGGCGATGTCCTGGTCACCGTCCGGTTCGCCAGCGGATCCAGCGGCCACATCGCGTACCTCACCGGGGGTAACTCGCGTTACCCGAAGGAGACGCTGGACGTCACTGGTGAAGGCCGCAGCGCCCAGCTCGACAACTTCAAGAGCGCCACGGTCTGGTCCGGGCGGAAGAAGAGCACGGCGCGAGCACGTGGCGGCCAGGACAAGGGCCAGCAGTCGGAGATGGCGCAGTTTGTGGCCGCCGTCCGCAGCGGTGCCCCGATGCCGATCGCGCTCGACTCGCTGGTCGCCACGACCAGGGCCACCATCGCGGTGGGCGAGAGCCTGCTGACCGGGCGCCCGGAACGCGTGCGGCTGTGGGCGTGACCTCGCGGCTGGGCTGGTACGCCCGCCGGGCGGCCCGGATGGGTCCCGCTGAGGTGGCCTGGCGAGCCCGGGACCAGGTTCTCCGGCTGGCCTGGTCGACCCGGCAGGTCCGGCCGGGCCAGCCTGGGCTGGACGCCCTGCCGCTGCCCGCCGGGCTCGGGTTTGCCGCCATCCTGCCGCCGGAAACGGTCGGCCAGGTGCCTGACCAGGCCAGGAAGGCAGTGCTGGAAGCCGCGGGCCGGTTGCTGAACGGCGAGTGGGAAGTGCTCGGCGTAGCCCGAGACGACCTGGTGCATCCCGACTGGTTCCGTGACCCGGTGACCGGGCGCCGTTCCGCGCCGGAGCGTTACGCGTTCCGTATCGATCACCGTTCCGAGGACCAGACCGGAAACATCAAGCAGGTGTGGGAGATCTCGCGCCTGCAGCACCTGACGCTCCTGGGCGTGGCGTGGTTCCTCACCCACGATCAGGCCTATGCCGAGCGCATCGACGAGCAGCTGCGCTCCTGGTGGCGCGAGAACCCGTTCCTGTCCGGCGTGAACTGGACGAGCGGGATCGAACTCGGCATCCGGCTGATCAGCCTGGCCTGGATCCGGCGGCTGCTGGATGACTGGCCCGGCGTGACCGGGCTGTTCGAGGGCAATGCGCTCGCGGTCAACCAGATTCGCTGGCACCAGCAGTACCTGGCCGCGTTCCCGAGCCGCGGATCATCGGCCAATAACCACGTCATCGCGGAGGCCGCCGGACAGCTCGTGGCCAGCTGCGCGTTCGGCTGGTTCCCCGAAAGCGCGCGCTGGCGGCAGGAATCGGCGCAGCTGCTGGAACGCGAGCTGGTCAGGAACACCTTCCCGTCCGGTATCGGCCGTGAGCTGGCCTCGGACTACCAGTGCTTCGTCGCCGAGCTCGGGCTGCTGGCCGCGGTCGAGGCGGGAGCGAGCGGGCACCCGCTGAGCGCGGCGACCTGGCAGCGGCTGTGCGCCATGGTCGACAGCGCGGCGGCCCTGGTCGACGCTCAGCTCCGCCCGCCACGTCAGGGGGACTCCGACGAAGGCCGGGCGCTGCTGCTCGACGCTCCAGCCGACAACCACTGGCCGTCCCTGCTGGCCCTGGGGGAGACCCTCTTCGGCAGGCTCGACTGGTGGCCTGACGTGCCGCCGGATGCGGGCAGTCCCATCATCGGGGCCCTGGCCGGCTCGCGGCACGACATCGCCGGACGGCCTGCCGCCGGCCGTCCCGGTTCGCCGACGCCGGGATCACCCTGCTGCGCACGGCGGACGGCGATTCTCCGGAGATCTGGTGCCGGTGCGACGGCGGCCCGCACGGTTTCCTCAGCATCGCCGCGCATGCGCACGCCGATGCCCTGTCGGTCGAGGTCCGGTACGCGGGCGTGGACATCCTGGCCGATCCCGGTACCTACTGCTACCACGGCGATCCGGCCTGGAGGTCATATTTCCGCTCGACCATCGCGCACAACACCGCCGAGCTGAGCGGCCAGAACCAGTCCAGCGAAGGCGGCCCCTTCCTGTGGCTCCGGCACGCGGCGGCCCGGGAGATCGAGGTCATCGATGATGGCGACATCGCCAGCTGGATGGCCGAGCACGACGGCTACGCCGCGCTCGACCCGCCGGCCACGCACCGCCGCTCGGTACTCCTGGACCGGGCGTCCCGCAGCGTCGACATTATCGACGAGATCGACGGCGGCCAGCACGAGATCCGGCTGGCCTTCCACCTCGGCCCCGAGGTACAGGTCGAGCTGCACGAGTCCCGCGCCGTCCTGAACTGGCCCGCCGCGCCGGTACCCGGCTGGGCCCAGCTGGAGCTTCCGCCCGGACTGGCGTGGAGCGTGCACCGAGGCGAGACCGATCCCATCCTCGGCTGGTATTCCCCCGGCCTGGGACAGCGCGTTCCGGCCAGCACGCTCCTGGGGCACGGCCGGTGCGTGCCCGGGATGCCGCTGATCACGCGGCTGGAGTTCCGGGATTCCGACCAGTGCGCCACCCCGGCCGCATCCCAGCAGGCCGTAGCATGGACGAGGGCGATGGTCACACTTCAGGAGAGGGCGTCGGAGATCCAAGCGGAGACCACATGAGCCAGAAGGCACTGGACCTGCGCAGGTCCGTCCAGGTTGTCCGGCACCACAAGATCCTGATGGCTGTCGTCGTGGGCCTCGGCGTCGTGGCCGGCGGCGCGTACGCCGTGGTGGACCCGCCGATGGTCACGGCCACCGCGCTGGTCGGGCTCACCGCCCCGGCGAGCTCGTCGCAGAGCAGCTCGCAGCAGCAGGCGCCCGCCTCGGGCGCGGATCCCTTTACCGCGACCCAGGTCGTGGTGGCCGACAGCGACCAGGTCCTGCGGGCCGCGCAGCGCGCGATTCAGCCTCCCGTCTCGCTCGATCAGCTGCGCCGCGACGTCAAGACCGGGACCCCGGCGGCCGACATCATCTCGGTGAGCGCACCGGGCAAGACGGCCGCCGCCGCCGAGGCCACGGCGAACGCCGTCGCGAACAGCTATATCGCCTACGTCGCCCCCGCGGACAGCCCGGTCGGCCACGTGGCGGCGCGGCCGCTGCAGCCGGCCATCACCGCCCCGGCATCATCGCCGGTGGGGGGGATCATCTTTCACGCGCTGCTGGGCGCGCTGGTCGGGGCCATTGTCGCCGTGGTGATCGCGCTGGTGCTCGGCCGTAACGACCGCCGGCTCCGGGAGCGCGATGACATCGCGCGCTCCATCGGGGTCCCGGTGCTGGCCTCGTTCCCCGTCGCTCACCCGGCGGACGCGAACGGGTGGACGAAGCTGCTGGAAGAGTACAAGCCGCCGGCCGTGTACGCGTTGCGGCTGCGTCAGGCGCTGAAGGAGCTCGGCACGGCCTCCGTCAACGGCCATGGCGGCGAGCAGGACATGTCATCGGTCACGGTGGTGTCGCTCGGCTCCGATGCCGGGGCCCTGGCGGTCGGGCCCCAGCTGGCCGTCTTCGCTGCCTCCCAGGGCATTCCCACCACGCTGGTCATCGGCCCGCAGCAGGACGCCAACGCGACGGCGGCGCTGCGGACGGCGCTGGCCGTGCCGCCGCCGGTGTCCTCCCAGCGGCCCAGCCTGCTGCGGGTGGTGGTCACCGACAAGGCGGCCGACCTGAAGCCGGACACCGCCTTGACGGTCGTCACCGCGGTCGTCGACGGAAACAGCCCGCAGGCTCCGGAGACGATGCGCACCGCGGCGACCGTGCTGGGGGTCTCGGCGAGCGCGGCCACGGCCGAGCAGCTGGCCCGGGTGGCCATGGAGGTGGGCCTCGACGGCCGGGACATCACCGGGATCCTCGTCGCCGACCCGGAGCCGACCGACCCCACCACGGGCCTGATCCAGCCGCTGTCCCGGCCGGCGAGTCACCGCCGCCCGCGTCACAAGGGCATGACGACGGAGATCAAGCGGTGATCAGGCCAGGCTCACTCACCCGCCTGCCCCGCCTGCGCGGCGATGAACGGTGAGCATGCTGCGAGCCTGACCAGGCCCTGGTCGCCGTCACCGCGGGCCGTCAGCTCGTGCTGCGCTCGCGGGTGAGGCTCAAGACGGGTCGTCTGGCCGGCCGCCCGGACCGCGCGCGGAAACCGGCCTGGCGGCGCGCGGTGATCGTGGCGGCGGTCCTGGTGCTGGTCTTTACCGCGGTCACCGCGCGGCTGCTCGTGTGGCCGGCGAGGGCTTCCCGCCCCGGGTCGACGCCATCGTGATGCTCGCCGGTCCCGGTGACCGGCTCCCCGTGGCCGCGCAGCTGGCCCGGCAGCAGCGGGCTCCGGTGCTCGTCGTGTCGCGGGGCTGGCAGGGTTACGGCGGCCCCTGCCCGTCGGCCATCACCGGGGTGACCATCATCTGCTTCAACCCGGACCCGGGCGATACCCGGGGCGAGGCGGAGGCCATCGGCAGGCTCGCCGAGCGCTACGGCTGGCATTCGGTGGCCCTGGTCACGACGCGACCGCAAGACACCAGGGCCCGGATTCAGGTACGGCGCTGCTTCGGCGGTTCGATCTATGTCGCGACCGCCCCGCTGACCTGGTCCGACTGGCCCTACCAGATCGCTTACGGTTGGGGTGCCCTGCTCAAGGCACTGGTCGTCCAGCGCGCCTGCTAGGTGAGCGCCCTAGGTGTACTGTTCGGGGACGTTGGTCAACCTGGTGATGGGCGCTGAGTTCCCGATCGCGGTGTGGGGCCGGTGGTGATTGTATTCGTGGAGCCATGCCGGGTAGGCAGCGCGGCGGGCTGAGTCGCTGGAGTAGAACTTCGCGAAGGCCCATCCGTCGGCCAGGGTGCGGTGGAAGCGCTCGACCTTGCCGTTGGTCTGGGGCCTGTAGGGACGGGTCTTCTTGGGTGTGATGCCCAGCTCTGCGCAGGTGGCGGCCCACAGCTTGGAGCGGTAGCAGGAGCCGTTGCCGGACAGCACGCGCTCGATGCGGACGCCGCGGGCGGCGAACCAGGCGGCCGCGTTGCGGAGCACCGAGACCGCAGTTTCCCGGGTCTCGTCGTCGCGGATCTCGGAGTAGGCGACGCGGGAGTGGTCGTCCAGGACGGTGTGGATGTAAGCCGTGCCGATCAGCGGGTGGCGGTAATCCTGGCTCCGCTGCCCGGTGCGGCGAGCGGTGGCCGCCTGGTTGCGCCTGCCCTGGGCGCGGCCGACGTAGCGCCACCCTCCGCCGTCGGGCACGTTGCCGAGTTTCTTGATGCCGGCGTGGACGAGCGAGCCGGGGTAGGCGTGCTCGTAGCGGCGCACCGGCTCCCCGGTGACCCGGTCGATGCGCGACAGGCGGTTGACCCGGCAGCGGACCAGGACCTGGTGGACGGTGGAGGGGGCCAGGCCGGTCCGGGCGGCGATCTGGACTGGTCCGAGCCGGTGCTTCCACCGCAGGTGGACGATCTTACGGACCAGCGGCCCAGGGGTCCGGTGCGGTGAGCGGTGCGGACGGGATGACCGGTCGGCCATCCCGTCCGGGCCCAGCTCCCGGTAGCGATCGGCCCACCGCTTCGCGGTCGGCCAGGACACGTCGTAACGTTCAGCGGCGCGGGCGACCGGCCATTGCTGGTCCACGACCAGCCGCGCGAGCTTAAGCCGGGCACGCGGGGTCAAGGCTGCGTTAGCGTGGGACACGAAGACCTCCAGGCGACAGAGCGGTTCCAAGACAGCTCCACTCCACGCCCGGAGGTCTTCGCCTTCCAAGCTCATTCAGACCGTGTCGTCACACGATCCCAACCAACGTGCCCGGTCAGTACACCTAGGCCAGCAGGCGCGCTGCGGCCGCCAGCCGCGGCGCCTGCTGATCGCGCTGCGATCGGAAGGTAGCGGGAAGCGGCCACGGAATGGCCAGTTCCGGATCATCGAACGCGATGGAGACGTCCTCCGACGGGTCGTGCGGCCGGTCGATCTGATAGGACACGTCAGCCGGGTCGGTGAGGGCCTGGAATCCGTGCGCGCAGCCAGCCGGCACGAAGAGCGTGGTCTGCTCGTCATCCCGCAACTCGAAGCTCTCCCAGTTGCGGTACGTCGGCGAGGCGGGACGCAGGTCGACGATCACGTCAAAGATCGCACCGTAGGAGCACCGCACCAGCTTGGCCTCGCCTGCGCCCCGGCGCACGTGCAGTCCGCGGACCACCCCTCGCGCGGACCGGGACAGGCTGTCCTGGACGAATGAGCACGGGTCGAGGCCGGCTCCGCGAACCGCCTCCGCGTCGAAGGTGCGGCAGAAGAAACCGCGCTCGTCCACGTGCGGTGACGGCTGGAACAGCAGGGCACCGGCGATGCGCGGAACAGGCGTTACGTCCATGCTTGCAGCGTAGCGGTCCGTCGCGGGGCGGTCGGGGGATTCCGTCCGCTGCCGGTGCGGGAACCGGCCGACGGCGTGGTCTGCGCGCCAGGAAGCGGCGGCTCTATTAGGCTCGTTTCAGGCGAGCATGCGCTCGACGTGACCAGTACAGGCAAGGAGCCGGCGGTGCCCTCCATAGAAGCGATCCACGCCAGGCAGATCCTGGACTCCCGGGGCAACCCGACCCTGGAGGTCGAGGTAGCGCTCGATGACGGGACGGTGGCCAAGGCGGGCGTGCCGAGCGGGGCCTCGACGGGTGCGTTCGAGGCGGTCGAGCTGCGTGACGGCGGCTCGGAGTTCGGCGGCAAGGGAGTGACCCGCGCGGTCCAGAACGTCATCGACGAGATCCAGCCTGAGCTGCTCGGTCACGAGGTGGACGATCAGCGCCTGATCGACCAGGCCATGATCGACCTGGACCGGACGCCGGACAAGTCGCGGCTGGGCGCGAACGCCATCGTGGGCGTCAGCATGGCCGTGGCCCGGGCCGGTGCGGACTCCAGCGGCCTGCCCCTGTTCCGCTACCTCGGCGGGCCGAACGCGCACGTGCTGCCCGTCCCGCTGATGAACATCCTCAACGGCGGCGCCCACGCGGACAATAACGTGGACATCCAGGAGTTCATGATCACCCCGATCGGCGCCTCGACGTTCTCCGAGGCCCTGCGCTGGGGCGCCGAGGTCTACCAGGCGCTGAAGTCAGTGGTCCGGCAGCGGGGCCTGTCCACCGGCATCGGCGACGAGGGGGGCTTCGCGCCGGACCTGGAGCACAACCGGGCCGCGCTGGATCTCATCGTGGAGGCCATCGGCAAGGCCGGGTTCAGCCCGGGCGCGGACGTGGCGCTGGCCATCGACGCGGCCGCGTCGGAGTTCTACTCCGACGGCGCCTACACCTTCGACGGGAAGCCCCGGACCGCGGCCGAGATGACCGGGATCTACGCCGACTGGCTGGACGCCTACCCCATCGTGTCCCTGGAGGATCCGCTGGCCGAGGAGGACTGGGACGGCTGGCGGGAGATGACCGCGAGCGTCGGCCACCGGGTCCAGATCGTCGGCGACGACCTGTTCGTCACCAACCCGGAGCGGATCCGCCGGGGCGTCGCCGCCCAGGCGGCCAACTCCCTGCTGGTCAAGCTGAACCAGATCGGCTCGCTGACCGAGACGCTGGACGCGGTCAGCCTGGCCCATCGGGCCGGCGTACAGCTGCGTGATCAGCCACCGGTCGGGGGAGACCGACGACACCACGATCTCGGACCTGGCCGTGGCGACCAACTGCGGCCAGATCAAGACCGGGGCGCCCGCCCGCGGCGAGCGCGTCGCCAAGTACAACCAGCTGCTGCGGATCGAGGAACTGCTGGGGGACGCGGCCAGCTACGCCGGGGTGGCCGCCTACCCGCGCTTCGCGGCGCTGGCCGCCGAGGGCTGAACCCGGAGCGCCGACGGTCGATGTCCCCCCCTTCGCCATCCCCCCGGTCGACCCGGTTCACCAGCCGGGCGGCGGTTCTCGCGGTGGTGATCTGCGCGATCGCGCTGAGCCTGGCGTATCCGGTCCGCGAGTACATCGGCCAGCGCCAGCAGATCAGCCAGCTGGTGGCCCAGCGGGAGGCGACGCTGGCGCAGGTGAAGAGCTTGCAGGCGGAGCAGGCCCGGCTGTCCGACCGGTCCTACATCGAGCAGCTGGCCCGGCAGGAGCTCGACATGTGCTTCCCCGGCACCCAGTGCTACGTGGTCGAGGGCAGCCAGTCCGCGCTGAGCGGCACCCGGTCCCAGCCGCCGGGACCCGCGCCCTGGTACTCGAAGCTCTGGCAGTCGGTCGAGCAGGCGGACGCGGGCGCCAGGAAGTGATCACCCCCCAGGACGAGTTGGTCGTGGCCGCTCAGCTCGGCCGGCCGCCCCGCGGGCTGCTCGCCGTCGCGCACCGCTGCCCGTGCGGCCTGCCGGACGTGGCGGCGACGGCGCCGAGGCTGCCGGACGGGACCCCCTTCCCGACGTTGTACTACCTGACCTGCCCGCTCGCGAGCGCCGCGGTCAGCAGGCTGGAAGCCGCCGGGGTGATGCGGGAGATGACGGCCAGGCTCGGTGACGCCGCGCTGCGCAGCCGGTACGAGGCGGCGCACCTGGACTATCTCGCCCGCCGGGACGGTGCGGCGAGCGACGCCGGCGTCGAACCGCTCCCGCCCGGCACTCAGTCGGCCGGCGGGATGCCGGACCGGGTAAAGTGCCTGCATGCGCTGGTCGCCCACGAGCTCGCGGTGGGCGACGTGAACCCCTTCGGCCGGGACGCCCTCGACGCCATCGGCGACTGGTGGCAGGCCGGGCCCTGCGTCTGCGAGCCGCCGGCATGACCCGGGTCGCCGCCATCGACTGCGGCACCAATTCGCTCCGGCTGCTGATCGCCGACGTTGATCTCGCCCGGGGCGTGCTGGCCGACGTCGTGCGCCGGATGGAGGTCGTCCGGCTGGGCCAGGGGGTGGACGAAACCGGACGGCTGGCCCCGGAAGCGCTCGCCCGGACCGCCCGGCGTGCTGCGCGACTACGCAGGCGTCATCGAATCCTGCGCCGCCCGCGCGGTGCGCATGGTCGCCACCAGCGCGACCAGGGACGCCAGCAACTCCGGCACCTTCACCGAGCAGGTCACGGAGATTCTCGGCGTCGGGCCGGACGTGATCAGCGGAGCGCAGGAAGCCGAGCTGTCTTTCGCCGGCGCGACGGCCGAGCTGGCCGCCGCGGACGGCGGCCCGTTCCTGGTCACCGACATCGGCGGCGGGTCGACCGAGTTCGTGCTGGGCGCGGCGACCCCTCCCGGCGCCAGGCCGGCCGCTGACCGTGCCCGGCAGGCCATCTCGGTCAACATCGGCTGCGTCCGGATGACCGAACGGCATCTGCGCGGCGACCCGCCGTCACGCCAGCAGATAGCGGCGGCCACCGCCGACATCGACGCGGCCCTGGACCGGGTGGCCGAGTCGGTCCCGGTCCGGCAGGCCCGGACGCTGGTCGGCCTGGCCGGCTCGGTGACCACGGTGGCGGGGATCGCGCTGGGGCTGCCGGCCTACGACGAGAACCGCATCCATCACTCGCGCATCTCGGCCGGTGCCGTGCGGGCCGTGACCGAGCGGCTGCTGGCCCAGACCCGCGCCGAGCGGGCCGCGATAGGCGTCATGCATCCGGGACGCGTCGACGTCATCGGCGGCGGTGCGCTCGTCCTGGACCGGATCATGCAGCGGCTCGGGTTCGACGAGGTGCTGGTCAGCGAGCACGACATCCTCGACGGGATCGCCTGGTCGCTGGCCGCAGCTGCCCCCGGGTGAGCAACGGCCAGGAAGGGGCGCGCCGCCCGGGCGAGCCGGGGGGCGGCTGGCCGGGCGATCCGGCCGGCCCGGGTACCCCGGTCGCGCAGGGCGCCGGCGACGTGATCCGGCTGGCCGGCGCGGGCACGCTGGCCGAGCTCACCGCGCGGCAGTCGGTCTGCCGGGCTTGCCCCCGGCTGGTGAGCTGGCGTGAAGAGGTGGCACAGACCCGCCGCCGGGCCTTCCGGGACGAGCCCTACTGGGGGCGTCCCATCCCGGGCTGGGGCGCGGAGCGGCCGCGAGTCCTGATCGTGGGCCTCGCGCCCGCAGCGCATGGCGGCAACCGTACCGGCCGGATCTTCACCGGCGATCGCAGCGGCGACTTCCTGTTCGCCTCGCTGTACCGGTGCGGGTTCGCCGTGCAGCCGACCAGCGTGGCGGCCGACGACGGCCAGCGCCTGATCGAGGCCCGGATGGTGGCTGCGGTCCGCTGCGCGCCGCCGGACAACAAGCCGTCACCCGCCGAGCGGGACACGTGCGCGCCCTGGCTGGCCGCCGAGCTGAAGCTGGTCGCTGACGGGCTGCGGGTCATCGTGTGCCTGGGCGGGTTTGCCTGGCGGGCCATGTGGCCGGTGCTGGGCCAGGCTGGCTTCACGCTGCCGCGGCCGCGGCCGGCGTTCGGCCATGGTGCCGAAGCACAGGTCGGCGGTCCGGGCGTGCCCGCCGTGCTGCTCATCGGCTGCTATCACCCGAGCCAGCAGAACACCTTCACCGGCCGTGTCACGCCGGCCATGCTCGATGCGGTGTTTTCCCGGGCCCGCTCGGCGGCCGGCCTGTAAATACCAGGACCGATTACTTAAAGCTAATGTCGATCATGAAATAATTACACTCTGCATTCCCTTAAAAATGGCACCGGGGGCCAATAAAAAGTGCCCGGGGTATTTAGTCACTCCCCGCCCCGGCATTTGCGCGGACGGTATTATGGGCGTGCCCCCGTAGCCCAAAGGAAGAGGCCGACCCCCTAAAAGGGTCCGCAGTGTCGGTTCAACTCCGACCGGGGGTACTTATGATCATCTACGGCCGCGCCATTCTGGATTAATGCGCTCTGGCCTGGCTTTTTGCCGATGTGAAGATCAACTAGCTAAATGCTGCATGACCATATTGCCCCATTTAGGGGACAAATCCTGATATCGCCATCTCGGTCCGGGTGAAATGATCTTGCCGGGGGCGGCCCGTGACCATAGACCGCTACGGCCGCAGGACCGATAGGCGCTGCCACGGCCCAGGATAAGGCGGAACGGAACCAGGCTCGGGCGCACCGGCCATCATGCGTGCAGCCAGCGGGTGGTCCGCTGAAGAGCGCGGCCGGGCCGCGCCGGGCTGGCGGCCGGAACAGGCTCAGCGGCCGCCTGCGCCGGAGGCGGCGCTAGACCCCGCTCAGGCGCAGCCGCCTGCGCATCTCGTATTCGTGCACGATGGCGTAGGCGTAGCCGCAGGAGATGCCGCCGTCGTCGGCGAGCCAGTGAGCGCGCTCTTCGCTGCGCAGGAAGGCGGGACCAGATTCCAGACGGTGAAACCACTCAGCGAGGCTACGGCCGGTCACGACCGGGATGCGGGCGATCAGGCTGCTGTGCAGATTCGGTGAGTGGATCAGCGACAACTGGCACCTCCAAGGAAGCTTCCTCTTGAGCTGAGAGTGCCCCATCCGAGGCCACCTGGCAACCCCCAGGCGGTTACCAAATGTTCAACTGAGCCGCTCGAAGATCATGGCCATGCCCTGCCCGCCGCCCACGCACATGGTTTCCAGGCCCAGGGTGGCGTCGTGACATTGCAGGCTGTTCAGCAACGTGGTGGTGATCCGGGCGCCGGTCATGCCGAACGGATGGCCGACCGCGATGGCGCCGCCGTTCACGTTGAGCTTGTCCAGCTCGACGCCGAGGTCGGCCGCCGACGGGATGACCTGAGCCGCGAACGCCTCGTTCATCTCGACCAGGTCGATATCGGAGATGGCCATCCCCGCCCGGGCCAGGGCCCGCCGGGAGGCCGCCACCGGTCCCAGGCCCATGACCTCGGGGGAGAGCGCCGACAGGCCCGAGGAGACGATCCGGGCCAGGGGCGTGATGCCGAGCTCAGCCGCCTTCACGTCACTCATCACGATCACCGCGGCCGCTCCGTCGTTGAGCGGGCAGCAGTTTCCCGCCGTCACCGTGCCGTCCGGGCGGAAGGCCGGCGGCAGCGCGGCCAGGCCCTCGAGGGTCGTGCCGGGCCGCGGGCCGTCGTCCGCGGCGACCACGGTCCCGTCGGGCAGGGTCACCGGCGTTATCTCACGCGACCAGAAGCCGTCCGCGACGGCCTTCTCGGCCAGGTTCTGCGAGCGGACGGCGAACTCGTCCTGCTGCTCGCGGCTGACGCCGCGGAGCCCGGCCACGTTCTCCGCCGTCTGGCCCATGGCGATGTACACGTCCGGCAGGGTCCCGTCCGCGCGCGGGTCGTGCCAGCCGCCGCCGCCTCCGGCGCTGGCCTGGGCCGTCCGGGCCTGAGCCGCGCCGAAGCGGGCGTTCTGGGTTTCCGGCAGCGAATCGCTGCTGCCCCTGATGAAGCTGCTCACCGACTCCACCCCGGCCGAGATGAAGACATCCCCCTCACCGGCCTTGATGGCGTGGAACGCCATCCGGGTGGTCTGCAGCGACGACGCGCAGTACCGCGTGACCGTGGTCCCGGGCAGCTGGTCGTAGCCGAGCAGGACCGCGACCACCCGGGCCATGTTGAAGCCCTGCTCGCCGCCGGGCATGCCGCAGCCGAGCAGCAGGTCCTCGACCGCGGCCGGATCGAGCTGCGGGACCTTGGCCAGGGCGGCCGTCACCAGCTGGGCGGCCAGGTCGTCCGGGCGGATGCCGGTCAGCGAGCCCTTGAACGCCCGGCCGATCGGCGACCGCGCGGTGGCGACGATCACTGCTTCGGGCATGTCACGAGCCTCCTCGGCATAGGGTTTTCTCCAGAGTATTCTCCTGGCCGCCGAGCCTGGAAGGACATCCATGCAGGTATATGACTCGCTGAGCGGGCTGGTCGGGAATACCCCGCTTGTCCGCCTCCGGTCGGTGACCCGGGAGATCCCCGGCCCGGCCGTCCTGGCCAAAGTCGAGTATTTCAACCCCGGCGGATCGGTCAAGGACCGCATCGCCCTGCGGATGGTCGCGGCGGCCGAGCAGTCGGGAGCCCTGCGGCCCGGCGGCACGATCGTGGAGCCCACGTCGGGCAATACCGGAGCCGGCCTGGCCATCGTGGCGGCCGAGCGCGGTTACCGGTGCGTCTTCGTCTGCCCGGACAAGGTGGCCCAGGATAAGATCAGCGTCCTGCGGGCCTACGGGGCCGAGGTGGTGGTCTGCCCGGGCACGGTCGCGCCCGATCACCCGGACTCCTACTACAGTGTCGCGCGCAGGCTGGCCGCCGAGGCGCCCGGCGGCTGGCAGCCCGACCAGTACGCGAACCAGGAGAACCCGGCCTCGCATTACGCCAGCACCGGCCCGGAGATCTGGTCCCAGACCGACGGGGCGGTGACCCACTTCGTGGCGGGCATCGGCACCGGCGGCACCATCACCGGAGCCGGACGCTACCTCAAGGAGGTCTCCGGCGGCGCGGTGCGGGTCATCGGGGCCGACCCCGAAGGCTCGGTGTACTCGGGCGGATCCGGCCGGCCCTACCTGGTCGAGGGCGTGGGCGAGGACATCTGGCCCGCGACCTACGATCCCTCGGTGTGCGACGACATCATCGCGGTCAGCGACGCCGAGTCGTTTGGCATGACCCGGCGGCTCGCCCGTGAGGAGGCCCTGCTGGTCGGCGGCTCATCCGGGCTGGCCGTCGCGGTCGCGCTCCGGGTGGCGGCCACGGCCGGGCCCGGGGCCGTCATCGTGGTGCTGCTCCCGGACGGCGGCCGCGGCTACCTGTCCAAGATCTTCAACGACGAGTGGATGACCGACTACGGCTTCCTGTCCGCGCAGACCTCGGAGCCGCTCGTCGCTGACGTGCTGGGCCGCCGGGCGCGCGAGCTGCCCGAGCTGGTGCACGTCCACCCGGAGGAGAACGTCGGGGCCGCCATCGCGCTGCTGCGAGAGTATGACGTCTCGCAGCTCCCGGTGGTGAAGCAGGAGCCCCCGCTGATGGCGGCCGAGGTGATCGGATCGGTCGTGGAGCGTGATCTCCTCGACGCCCTGGTGGCGGGCCGGGCCCGGCCGTCAGATCCGGTCGAGGGGCACATGTCGCCCCCGCTGCCGACCGTGGGCTCCGGCGAGCCGGTGTCCCGCGCGGTCATCGCCCTGGAGAAGGCGGGCGCGGCGGTGGTGCACGTCAACGGCAAACCATCGAGCCTGCTCACCCGGCAGGACGTGCTGACCTTCCTGGCCGCCAGCAGCGCCGGGGCGCAGGAGAGGACTTCATGAGCGATCACGACGCGTTCGAGACCCGGGCCATTCACGCCGGCCAGGAGCCGGATCCGCTGACCGGGGCCGTGGTGCCGCCGATCTACCAGACCTCCACCTTCAAGCAGGACGGCGTGGGCGGACTCCGCGGCGGATACGAGTACTCCCGCTCGGCCAACCCGACCAGGACGGCGCTCGAGCAGTGCCTGGCCGCGCTGGAGGAAGGCCCGGCCGCCCTGGCCTTCGCCTCCGGGCTGGCCGCCGAAGACGGCCTGCTCCGGACGGTGTGCTCACCCGGCGATCACGTGCTCATCCCCGATGATGCGTACGGCGGCACGTACCGGCTGTTCGCCCGGGTGCTGGCCGGCTGGGGCCTCAGCCACGACGTCGTGGCCATGTCCGACCTCGCGGCCGTCCGGGAGCGGCTGGCCGCCCGGCCGGTGAAGCTGATCTGGATCGAGACCCCGACCAACCCGCTGCTCAGCATCGCTGACATCCGGGCCGTGGCCGCCCTGGCCCGCGAGGCGGGCGCCATGCTGGTCGTGGACAACACCTTCGCGTCCCCCTACCTGCAGCAGCCGCTCACCCTGGGGGCCGACGTGGTGGTCCACTCGACCACGAAGTACCTGGGCGGTCACTCCGACGTCATCGGCGGCGCGGTCGTGGTGTCGGATCCGGAGCTGGCCGAGCGGATCGCCTTCACCCGCAACGCCACCGGCGGCGTGCCCGGGCCGTTCGACGCCTGGCTGACGCTGCGCGGCGTCAAGACGCTGGCCGTGCGGATGGACCGGCACTGCCGCAACGCCATGCGGATCGCCCAGATGCTGTCCGAGCATCCCGCGGTGGCCGAGGTTTTCTATCCGGGCCTGCCCGGCCACCCGGGCCACAAGACCGCGCAGGAGCAGATGCGCGCCTTCGGCGGGATGGTGTCGTTCCGGCTGGCGGCCGGCGAGCAGGAGGCCGTCCGCGCCTGCGGCCGGACCCGGCTGTTCACCCTGGGGGAATCGCTGGGCGGCGTCGAGTCGCTGATCGAGCATCCGGGCCGGATGACGCACGCCTCCGTGGCCGGCTCGGTCCTGGAGGTCCCGGCTGACCTGATCAGGCTGTCAGTCGGGATAGAGGACGGCGACGACCTGCTGGACGACCTGCGCCAGGCGCTGTGACCCGGCCGGGCCCGCCGGGGTCAGTTCCGCCCGGCGGGTGAGCTCTCCCGGCCGCTGGCCGCCGGGGCCTGCGGCCTGGGCTTGTAGGCCAGGGTGAACCAGGCGCCCACGGCGAAGATGATGCCCACCACCAGCGATCCGGTCGCCCGGAGCGGGTGGTGGCCGACTGACCCGTCGATATGGCCCGGGACGAAGCCGGGCAGCGACCGGGCGGGCACGGCCATGTAGATGACGGCGGCCACGATGAACACGGCGGCGATCACGCCGAAGGCCACGGCCAGGATCGTCTTTCCTGACGACCGGTCCGGTGACCCGTTGGTAGAGCTCACGGTTCCTCCCTGCGGGCGGCGATCCGGGCGAGCCGCAGCCGATGAGAAAAATCTACCGTCGGCTCGACCTGCGGGTGCGCAGGAAGTCGCGGATCACGTACTCGCCGAGTTGATCGGGCCCGGCTTGCAGCACCCGCCCCCCGTTCCGCTTGGCCACGTTGTCGACGAACGAGGTGAGCCGGATGTCGTCGGCCAGCATGAAGATGTTGAGCGCCGCATGGCGCCGGGTCATCTTGTCCACCTCGGCCAGGGTGACCTCGAGGGTCTCCGGCGAGGGCGGCCAGTCGAACCAGGACCGCCCGTCCCGCTGCAGGTGAGCCGTGGGCTCGCCGTCGGTCACGATCAGCACGACCGGCTCATGCTCGGGGTGCCGGTCGATGTGCCGCCCGGCCAGCATCAGCGCGTGATGCAGGTTGGTGCCCTGGACCATGTCCCAGCCCAGCCCGGCCAGGTCGGTCTCCCGCAGTTCACGTGCGTAATTGGAGAAGCCCACCACCTGGACGGCGTCCTGCGGGTACCTGGTCCGCAGCAGCGAGTGCAGCGCGAGCGCGGTCTGCTTGGCCGCCGCCCACGTCCCCCGCAGCTGCATCGAGTAGGACAGGTCGACCAGCAGGGACACCACCGCCGAGGTGCGCCGCTCGGTCTCGGAGACCTCGAAGTCCCGGGCCGACAGCCGGACCCGGGGTCCGCGGCCGGGCTCCGGCTCCTCGCGGGTCCGCGCCTGCCCGCGGAACAGCGCGTTCCGGACCGTGGCCGGCACGTCGAGAGGCTGCTCGTCGCCGAACTCCCAGGGCCGGGTAGTCCCGGTGAGCTCACCGGCCTGCCCGGCGTCACGCTGGTCGTGGTCACCGAAGCGGCTGCCGAAGCTCATGTCGGCGAAGATCCGGCGCAGGGCCGTGTCGCCCAGCCGGCGCACCGCCTTGGGCGTGAGCTCGAGCTGGCCGCCGTTGCGGGTCAGGTAGCCCTGCCGCTCGAGTTCCCGTTCCATCCGGCGCAGCGCCTGGACGTCGTCGACGGCCTGCCGGCCGAAGGCGCGGCGCACCGCCTCCTCGTCGATGTCGTCCATGCTCGCGCCCGGGTAGTCCTGGCCGAGCGCATTCTCCAGGTCGGCCAGGTCGGCCAGCTCGGCCAGGGCGGTGGTCGCGTCGCCGAGGCCGAGCGGTTCCTCGCCGGACATCTGGACGTTGCCCATGTTGCCCATCCGGTCCAGGTCAGGCCGCCGGGACCGGAGGGCGTCGGCCAGCTGCGCCATCTCGCTGGCCAGCCCGGCGTCCTGCATGGCGTTCGACATCAGCTCAGCCAGCTCGGCCCGCTGCTCCGGGCTGAGCGACCGCAGCAGCCGCTCGGCCGCGGCCATCCGGGTGGCCAGTGAATCGACCAGCTCCTCGAGGTTGCGCGGGTTGTCCGGGAACAGGTCGCCGTACCGTTCCATGAACTGGTCGAAGTCGTCCTGGGTGTGGTTGCCCTGGGCGTCGGCGGCCAGCATCGAGTTCAGGTCGCTGAGCATGTCCTTGATCCGCTGCATGGCCTGCGGGTCGGGAGACTGCAGCGCCTGGCGCATGCCGCGGAACTGGCTGTCGAGGACCTCGTTGCGCAGCAGCTGCCGCAGCCGCTCGAAGGTCTGCCGGGCGGCATCGGACCGCCAGTCGTAGTCGGCCAGCCGCTGGATGGCCTGGGCCGTGTCATCCGGCAGCGTGTCCAGGTCGGCCTCGCGCATCCGGGCCTCGTCGCTCGGGTCGGGGAACAGCTCGGCCCGTTCCTGGCCGACGGCGGTGTCGAGCAGGGCCCGGGCCTGTTCCAGGATGCCGTCCAGGCGGCCGCTGCTGCGGATCTCCCGCTGCCGCTCCCGGACCCGGCGCAGCATGTCGTCCAGGCCGCGGCGGTCCGCGGTGCCCCGCCGGAGCAGGTCCCGCAGCGCGTCAGCCGGGCTGGCACCCTCGAGGATCGCGTCACCCATGTCGTCCAGGGCGCCGCGGACGTCGTAGGCATCCGCCAGCGGGTCTGGGCCGTCGTCGTACGGGCCGTACCGGTAATTCGCCATGACGTGCCTCTTTAGGTCCGGTAGACGCTCGTGTTCAGGTCCGGTAGACGTTCGTGCCGTCGGAGCTGTCCTTGGACAGCCGGCGCATCAGGTACAGCCCTTCCAGGGCGAACTCCAGCGCGGCCGCCGCGTGCCCGAAGGACTCGCCGTCGTTCATGCCGAGCCGGGACATGATCCGGGCCAGCCCGGGCACCTCGCCGATCCGCTGCAGCAGGTCGGCCGCCGGGACCAGCTCGCCCGTCTCCACCGTCCCGCCCTCGTCGAACTTGGCCAGCAGGCCGGACAGGTCCACGTTGCCGAGCCGGGCCCGGAAGGTGTCGGCGATCGCCCGGCGCAGCATGGCGTTGAGGACTTCCTCCTCCCGGCCCTCCTCGCTGACCTCGAACTCCACCTTGCCGCGCAGCGTGCTCACGACGACGGGCAGGTCGCACACCCGGGCCACCGGCGGGTCGGCCGGGCTGACCGGCGCGGGCCCGGCCAGCGCGGACCGGCGCACCGCGGCGGCCGCCGCGCTCTCCGCCGCGGCGATGGCGAAGCGGGCCGAGACCCCGGAGCGCGCGTCGACCGCGGGCGAGTCGCGCACCGCCCGGGTGAACCGGGCGATGACCTCGACGAGGTGGTCGGGCAGCTCCGCGCCCATCCAGACCTCGGCTTCCTGCCCGATCAGGGTCAGCTCGTCGTCCAGCGTCAGCGGGTAGTGGGTGCGGATCTCCGCACCGAACCGGTCCTTCAGCGGCGTGATGATCCGGCCCCGGTTGGTGTAGTCCTCCGGGTTGGCGCTGGCCACCAGGAGGAGGTCCAGCGGCAGCCGCAGCGAGTAGCCGCGGATGCCGATGTCGCGCTCTTCCATCACGTTGAGCAGCGACACCTGGATGCGCTCGGCCAGGTCGGGGAGCTCGTTCAGGGAGAAGATGCCACGGTTGGTCCGCGGCACCATCCCGAAGTGGATGGTCTCCGGGTCGCCCAGGGTGCGTCCTTCGGCCACCTTGACCGGGTCGATGTCGCCGATCAGGTCGCCCACGCTGGTGTCCGGCGTGGCGAGCTTCTCGCCGTATCTCTCGCTGCGGTGCCGCCAGGTGACCGGCAGGTCCTCGCCGAGCTCCGCGGACAGCCGCACGCAGCGCGCGCAGGTCGGATGGTACGGGTGATCGTTGATCTCGCAGCCCGCGATGGCCGGGTTCCACTCGTCCAGCAACCCCACCAGGGTGCGGATCAGCCGCGTCTTACCCTGCCCGCGCTCGCCGAGCAGGATCAGGTCGTGCCCGGCGATCAGGGCGCGCTCCAGGTGAGGCAGGACGGTCTGGTCGAAACCGACGATGCCGGGAAACGGATCCTGCCCGGCCTGCAGCTTGGCCAGCAGGTTTTCTCTTATCTCCGCCCTCACCCCGCGGTAGGAATGACCACTCGCCCGTAGCTGGGCGACGGTCGCGGTGGTCGGGGGCTGGCTTTCGCGGCGATCCTGGCTGTCTTGGTCCACCATTTGAGGCTATGTCGTTATCGCCCGTGAGTGCATGTGGCCCAGGTCACATCCCCGGACTCCGGGGGTGCCGCCGGCGTGGCAGACTTCTGTCCCGTGACCCTGACTCCTGGCGCGGTCCGCCCCGACGACGTGGTGGCCGCCCGGGCGCTGCTGGGCGACATCGCCTTCCAGACTCCCGTGCTGCACTCCTGGGTACTGTCCGAGATGGCCGCCGGGCCGGTGTACCTGAAGTGCGAAAACCTGCAGCGGACCGGATCCTTCAAGGTCCGCGGGGCCTATGTCCGGATCGCCCGGCTGTCGGCGGCCGAGCGAGCCCGCGGAGTCGTCGCGGCCAGCGCTGGCAACCACGCCCAGGGCGTGGCGTTCGCGGCGAGCCTGCTCGGCTGCGCGGCCACGGTGATCATGCCCGAGGGGGCGCCGCTGCCGAAGGTGGCGGCCACCCGGGGCTATGGCGCCGAGGTCATCCTGACCGGCAGTTGCGTGGAAGACGCGGTGACCGCGGCCCTGGCCTTCGCCGAGCGTACCGGCGCCGTCTTCATCCACCCGTTCGACCACCCCGACATCGTGGCGGGCCAGGGCACTCTCGGCCTGGAGATCCTGGAGCAGTGCCCGCAGGCGCGGACGCTGATCATCCCGGTGGGCGGGGGCGGCCTCATCGCCGGGATCGCCGTGGCCGTCAAGGACCGTGACCCCTCGGTCAGCGTGATCGGCGTCCAGGCCGACGCGGTGCCGTCCTACCCGGCCTCACGCGCGGCCGGGCATCCGGTGCTGATCCGGGCCGAGGCCACCATGGCCGACGGCATTGCCGTCAGCCGGCCGGGGGACGTCCCCTTCGCTATCATGTCGGACCTGGTGGACCGGGTGGTCACCGTGTCCGAGGAGAGCTTGTCTCGCGGCCTGCTGCTGTGCCTGGAGCGCGCCAAGCAAGTGGTCGAGCCGGCCGGGGCGGCCGGCATCGCCGCGTTGCTGGAGCATCCGCGGGACTTCGCGCCCCCGGTCGTCGTCGTGCTCTCCGGCGGCAACATCGACCCGCTGCTGCTGTCCAAGCTGCTCCGGCACGGCCTCGGCGCGGCCGGGCGCTACCTGGCCTTCCGCTGCCGCCTCCACGACCATCCCGGCTCCCTGGCCCAGCTGCTCGGCGACCTGGCCGACCTGGGCGCCAACGTGCTCGAGGTCGGGCACGACCGGCTCGTCCCGCGGCTGAACGTCGATGAGGTGGAAGTGGTCCTGGTCGTCGAGACCCGCGGCCCTGTGCACTGCGAGGAAGTGATCAGCGCGCTGCGGGCCGCGGGCTATACCCTCGCCTTCGGCTGACGGCTGATATCCGGGCAATTGCCGCCGCCCGGGGCGTATCTTTCGTGCCGCTCAGTGCTCCTATGCACACCGGGCGCCTGCCCAGGCGAGGCTTGCCGCAGGACCGGATTCTGCCGGCCCGCAGCGCGGAGTCACCGGACGGAGGCCTGACATGCACGGCGACCCAGGGTTGCGTGTCCAGCCTGGGGACGGCGCCGGATCGGGCCCGGCTGAGCCGGCCGGACCGGAGATAGCCCAGCGGCTCGGTCCGGCCATCGCCCGCGGCGCCGCCGTGATCGCCGCCCTCACGATCCTGTCCCGGGTCCTGGGCCTGATCCGGACCCTGGTGTTCTCGCAGACGGTGGGGGCGGGCTGCCTGGGCACGGCGTACGTGACCGCCAATCAGGTACCCGATCTGCTGTACCAGCTGATCCTGGGCGGCGCGCTGAGCAGCGCGATGGTCCCCATCCTGGCCAAGTCGGCCGAGCGGTCCGGGAACGATCCGGCGGAGAAGGCCCGGGTCAGCCAGATCACCTCCGCCCTCCTGACCTGGACCGTGGTCATCGTAGTGCCGCTGACGGTGGCCATCGTGGTCAGCGCCGGCCCGATCGCCCAGCTGCTGAACCCCGGCAACCCCAACGCGGAATGCGTCCGCTCCGACGTGGTGGCGGTCACCGGTGACATGCTCCGGGTGTTCGCTCCGCAGGCCCTGTTCTACGGACTGTCCGTCGTCCTGTACGGGCTCTTGCAGTCTTATCGCCGGTTCTCGGCGCCGTCCATCGGGCCCGGGATCTCCAGCCTGGTGCTCATCGCCTGCTATCTGGCGTTCGTGCCGCTGAACGGCGGGCGGTCACTGGCCCAGCTCCCGACCTCAGCCGAGCTCGTCCTGGCGGTGGGGACCACGCTGGGTATCGCGGTCCTGGCCATCGTGGCCCTGCCGCCCACCTGGCGGCTGCACCTGCGGTTCCGCCCGGCGCTGCGGTTCCCGCCCGGCGTGGCCCGCCGGGCCGGGGGCCTGGCGCTGGTCGGCATCATCGAGCTCGTCGCCGTCGATGTCTCCACCATCGTGGCCATCGCGCTGGCTAACGGGCGCGGCGACACCGGCGCCATCGTGTTGTTCAACTACGGCTCGCAGGTGTTCAACTCGATCTGCGCGGTCCTGGCCCTGTCCATCGTGGTCAGCGCCTTCCCGGTGCTGTCGGCGCGAGAGGGCCGGGAGTTCGACCAGGCCAGCGCGGGATCGACCCGCGCCGCCCTGCTCATGTCTTTCCTCGGCACGGCCCTGATCGCGGCTATTGCCATCCCCGCCGCGCACGTGCTGGCCAAGCAGTCCGACCAGGTCCCGCAGCTGATCGAGACGTTCCTCTTGTTCGCGCCCGGCATCGCCGGCACGGCTGTGATCGCGAACCTGTCCCGCGTCATGTTCGTGGTCGGCCGGCTCAAGGTGGCCACCGCGGCGCTGGCCGGGAGCTGGCTGATCACCATCGTGGCGGACGTGATCCTCGCCGAGCTGGTGCCGGCCCGGCTGGTCGTGGCCGCCCTGGCGCTCGGGTCTACCATCGGCCAGACCGTGGTCGCCGTACCGCTGGTCGTCGTCACCAGCAGGATCTGCGGACCCGCCGCGGTGCGCGGGACACGCCGTGCCACGCTGGCGGGCCTGGCCGCCTGCGCCGTTAGCGCCGCGGCCGGGGTGGCGGTCAGCCTGGCCGTGCCCTGGGACGGCAAGCTCGAGGCCATCGCCGTGTCGCTGCTGTCGGCCGGCTGTGCCGTTGCGGCCTTCGGCGTGGTCGCCTATCTGCTCGATGACGGCGACTTCAAGGCCGTTCTCGCGCGCCTTCGGCGGCTGGCCAGGAGGCGTTCCTGATGGTTCAGGCACCGGATCCTGGGCCCGGTCAGACCGCTCTGACGAGCCACTACGCTGAAAGGGCAGCTCCGTTTCATGCAGAGTATGCGGGTATGGTGATGTGCGGCCGCCGGGCCTCGGCGGCTGTCCGACGGAATCACTTTCTTGGTGCGGGAGCGGGTGGGTGAACCGGGCCGTTGACGGCGACGTTCAGCACGAGGCGCATGCGGAGGGGGATACGCGCGCCGCTGCGCCGGACCCGACGGTGACTCCTGACCTGACGGCCGGTTCCCCGGCTACAGGGCCAGGGAGCCATCAGCTCGTGGTGGGTAACGTGCCGTCCGAGCCGGGCGGTTTCCAGCCCCGCTTCGGCCTGCTGGCCCAGCTGGACCGGGCCGAGGCCAGGGTCTCGGTCATCCACTCAGCGGACGGGCGGCACGGGACAGGGGCTTCGCAGCTCGCGGCGGCCTATGCGCGGGCCAAGCTCGAGGCGGGCTGGCGGCTGGTCGCCTGGGTGAATGCCGCCACGCCCGGCAACATGCCGGGCCGGCCTGGCCGCGGTGGCTGAGGCTGCGGGACTGGCCGATGAGGATTCCCGGCTGGGCGGCACCGACGCACCCGCCGCGGTACGGCGCTGGCTGGAGACTGACGGGGCCCGCTGCCTGCTGGTGCTCGACGATGCGTCCGATCCGGAGCTGCTGGCGGCGTGCGTGCCGGCCCACGGGCAGGCCCGGGTGCTCATCACCAGCACCTGGCCGCCGCCGGCCAGCGTGGGGGGCTCCGTTCCGGTGGCCGTGTTCACCGCCGCGGAGGCATCGGCGTTCCTGACCGCCCGGACCGGCCTGGCGGAGGATGCGGGGACGGCGGCGGTGGCCGCCGAGCTCGGGCATCAGCCCCTGGCCCTGGCCCTGGCCGCGCCGCTCATCGCCGGGCGGCCTCGAGGCTACGAGTGGTACCTCGACCGGCTGCAGGTGGCGTCGGTCGACGCGCCGCCCGCGGACGACGACGAGCCGTACCCGCCGGGCCTGGCCCCGGCGGCCCGGCTGGCTTTGCAGGCCGTCCAGGCGGCCGACCGGACCGGCGTGTGCAGCCGGGTGCTGGAAATGATGTCAGTGCTGTCTCCGGCCGGGGTCCGCCGCGAGATGCTGTACGCCGCCGGCAAGGCTGGCGTACTGGCCTCGGGGCGGCACCGGGTAGCCAAGGACTCCCTGGACCAGGTCCTCGAGTGGCTCCGGGGCCGGTCCCTGCTGACCATCAGCCTCGACGGACACGCGGTCAGCCTGCCGCCGCTGCTGGCCCGGATGATCCGTAACGGACTTCGTCGCAGGCAGCGGCTGGCGGCGGTGGGCGAGGCCGCCGCGTTCGTGCTGGACGTGTACTCCCGGGCGCTGCTGGAATCGGCTGACCGGCCCGCGACCAGGGAGCTCCCGCAGCAGGCCGAGGCGCTCCTGAGCTGCCTGACCGGATCCGCGGCCGGCGCCAACAACGACCAGGCCTGGCTGGCGCTGAAGCTCCGGTTCGTGGCCTTCTACCACCTGGTCGAGCTGGGCGACAGCGCCCCGCAGGCCATTGCCATCGGCGAGCCGCTGGCCGAGGACCTCGACCGGCTGCTCGGCCCCGACCACCCCGATACGCTGAACTCCCAGAACAGCCTGGCCGCGGCCTATCTCGCGGCGGGCCGGGTGGCCGATGCGATCCCGCTCTTCGAGCACGCGCTCACCGTCCGGCAGCGCACCCTGGGCCCGGACGATCCGGAGACCCTGACCTCGCAGAACAACCTGGCTAGTGCCTACCAGGACGCGGGACAGGGCGCCGAGGCGATCCAGCTGTACGAGCTGAATCTCCAAGCACGCGAACGGCTCCTGGGGCCCGATCACCCCAGCACCATCAACTCCCGGGGAAACCTGGCCGCCGCCTATCGCGATGCGGGCCGCAGTGCCGAGGCGATCCCGCTGCTCGAACAGGCCCTGGCCGAGCGCGAACGGACGCTGGGCGCGAGCCATCCGGATGCCCAGATCTCCCGGCGGAATCTGGCCCGGGCCTACCAGGACGCTGGCCGGGCCGCCGAGGCGGCCCCGCTGCTGGAGCGAGACCTGGCCGGCCGTAAGCGGATACCGCAGTCCGATCCCGCCGCCACCGCTCCGGTCGCTGACCTCCCGGCGGCCCGGCCGCCGGAGGCGGCCGCCACGAGCATCCCGGCCGCTCCGGCCGCCCCGGCCGCCGCGGCGGCCGCAGCGCTGCGCAAGACACCGCCGCCGCTCAGTGCCGTGCCGCGGTCACATGACTTCCGCCAGCCGCCGGCCACTCCGGCTCGGCGGCTGCTTCCGGCTGGCTTCCGCCGGCCGCCAGGCCGATTCAGCCCGGCGGCGCCTGCCGGCCGCCGCCCCGGGCCCGGCCGTCCGGCCCGCTGACCGTCCTGACCGCCGTCCGTCCGCTCAGCCCGACGATATCCAGCGAGCTCAGGAGATCGTCGCCGCGATCGCCATCGGTAACCCGGCGGGCGTCGCGCGAGCGTACGACGAGTACGCGCCCCACCTGTACGGATACTGCCAGTGGCTGCTCCGCGACTCGGCGGCCAGCGCTGAGGCCCTGACCGGCACGTTCGCCGCCGCCGTGGCGCTGCTCCATGAGCCGCCGGCCCCTCAGGAGCTGCGCGCATGGCTGTTCGCGCTCGCCCGCACCGAATGCCGGCGCCGGATCACCCCGCTGCCTGCGGGCCGGGATGAGGAAGATGATGAGGAAGCAGTCACCGTCGGCGGTCTGAGCAGCCCGCCTCCTGATCAGCCTGACCTGGCCGCCTTGTCCGGCACGATCGGCCCGCCGGCCGGGGCGATCGGTGACGTCTCCGATGAGACGATCTCCTTTGCCGCGGTCGGCTCCGCGGCTGACGTCGCCGCCGTGGCGGCCGGCCAGCCGTCCGCCTTCAAGGTGACCGATGAGCCGTCCGACACGACCACGTCGTTCCGTGCCGTCGGCCAGCCGTCCGACGGCAGCCGCGAGCCGTCTGATGCCACCATCTCGTTCAGCGCAGTCGGTCGTTCCCCGGACGCGGTCCGCGAGCCCCCGGACGCAACGGTCTCGTTCCGGGTCGTCGGCCAGCCCATCGACGCGACCGTCCCGTTCCAGGTCATCACCGAGCCGGTCCAGCCCGCCGCTGATCGGGGAGGTGACGAGCTCAGGAGCCTGATCTACTCCGTGCTCGCGGGGCTGAAGCCTCGCGACCGTGAGGTGGTGGAGCTGAGTTTCCGGCATGACCTGAGCGCCGACGAGCTGGCCATCGCCCTCGGCGTGCCGCGGAGCCGGGCGCACGCCCTGGCCACCCGCGCCCGCAAGCGGCTGGAACAGGCGCTGCGCGCCCTGCACGTCGTACTGACCAGGAGAGATGCCTGCCCGGCCCTGGGCGCGCTGCTCGCCGACTGGGACGGACAGCTGACGGAGCAGACCCGCGACCTGGTCACCTGGCACATTGAAGAGTGCCCGGCCTGCACGCAGCACAGATGGGGTGCGCTTCGCCCTGCTGCGTTCTCGCGACTGCTGCCGCTGGCACCGCTGCCCGCCGAGCTCCGCGAGCAGACCATCCAGGCCTGCACCTCCACCGCCGGGGCGGCCGTGGCCTATCGCCGGAAGATGGCCCGCCGGGCCAGCTCCCGGCGGCTGGCCCGGTTCTCGTACGCCCGGCGGCAGCTGGAGCTGGGCCGGCGTCCGGGCCCACCCCGGAATATCCATCGCCGCCGCGGCCGTGATCCTCTGGGTCTGTGCTTCGGTAAGCGCGGTCCTGGTCGCGGTCGGCGGCTCAGCCGCCAGCCCGGCCCCGGCGGCGGCGCGGGCCGCTGACGCTCACCCCGTGACGGCGGCGGCCGGGCAGGCGAGCTCGGCGGCCCCCGCGCTGAGCCCGTCAGCCGCGCCGCGCGCCGTGACGTCGTCCACGGCGCCGTCTCCGATCGTCAGTCAGGCCCCCGCCTACCGTTCGTACGCACCCCGCCGGTCATCCTCCCCCCAGGCGTCGGCGTCGGTCCGGCCGTCGCATGCGCCCGCCGCCACGCCGTCGAAATCGCCGTCCGTCTCGCCGTCCGCAAGCTCGCCGTCCGCCTCTTCGCCGGCGCCGGCGTCGTCGACGGTGACGCCGACGCCGACGAGCTAGGATCCGGCGGGCGCCCGGCGCCGCTGGCCCGGGCTAGGCGGGTGGCTCGGCCGTCGCCAGCGCGCTCCAGTGCGCGAGCTGATACCAGATGGCCAGGGTCTCCTCCTGCTCAGGGCCGATGACCTCCTCATACGACAGCAGAAGAGCGGCGAACTGGTCCCGGGCAGCGGCGGGATCCCCCGCGCACCCCGTCCAGTAGGCGAGCTCCTCCCGCGCGGCCAGCGTGTCAGGATGATCAGGGCCGAAGGCCTGCTCGCGGAGCGGCAGCAGCTCAGCGAACTGATCGCGCGCTGCGGCGGCCTCTCCCGCCCGCCCCGTCCAGTAGGCCAGGTTGAACCTGGCCACCAGCGTGTCGGGCGAACCTGAGCCGAAGGCATGCTCGCGCAGCCGGAGCAGCGCGGCGAACTGGTCTCGCGCGGCCGCCGCATCGCCGGCGTAACCAGAGAAATTAGCGAGATTGTGGCGGTTCACCAGGGTGTCCGGATGCTCCGGGCCCAGGACGCGCTCGGCCACCGGAAGCAGGGCGGCGAACCGGTCGCGGGCGGCAGCTGCGTCTCCGGCCTGACCGGTCCAGTAGGCCAGGCTGGCGCGGGCGGCCAGGGTGTCCGGGTGCTCGGGGCCGAGGATGCGCTCGGCCACCGGAAGCAGGGCGGCGAACTGGTCCCGGGCCGCCTCGGCGTCTCCGGCCTGCCCGACCGCGTAGGCAAGCTCGGTCTGGGTGGCCAGGGCGCCGGGATGCTCAGGTCCGGCGGGGTGGGCGCTGACGCCGTCCGCGGCGGCGGAGGCCGGGCCGGAATCGGCTGGGGTGACCGCCGGGGCTTCTTGCTGGATCTCGTTGATGAGGGCTCGCACCTCGGCCTCGGCCTCGGGAGTCTCCTCCAGCAGATCAGCGACCCGCCCCGCCCACCGGCCGACGAGGGCCGTGCGGATCAGCTCGATGTTGGCCTCAGACGCGCTCGTCAGCTGCTCGTGAGTGTCCTTGAGCCACTGCTCGGCCAGCTGGGTCTGCTTGCTGTTCCCGCGGCCCAGGAGCAGGGCGTACCCGCATTCCACCGTCTCCCACTCGTCTGTGGCAACGGCCTGCACGACGGTCTGGCCGGCGAGCGTGGCCAGCGCGAGCAGGGTTTCCCCCAGCATCTCCCGACCTCCTCTCTCACGTCACTTTGTGGTGAGCAAGGCAAGACGGCTGGACGTTAGCATCCTTTGCCGCGGCCAGTGGCCTCTTGTCCATCGAATAACTACCCACTCGGCCCGGCCAGCAACAGGGATGACCTTTTTATCCGGACTCGGCCGGGTATAGATAGCCTCAGTTTTGACGTCGTGACCTGAGCAATCCAGAGCGTGAGACGCAACAGGACCCAACGGTGGAGCCCACGGTCGTTCATCAGCCTGCGGATGAGGACAGCGAACCTCAAGCCGCTGATGACGCTGCCCGGGCCGCGGCGGCCGGCCAGGTGGTGGTGGGCAACATCCCGGCACCGCGAGGCGGGATGCTGCCCCGCCCTGCGCTGCTCGGGCAGCTCACCCGGAGCGGCCCGGAGTCGCCCACGATCCTGACCGGCCGCCCGGGAACAGGCAAGACCCAGCTGGCTGCGGCGTACGCGCGGGCCCGGCAGGCGGCCGGATGGCGCCTCATCGCGTGGGTTGACGCGCAGAGCAGGCGCAGCGTGCTGGCCGGGCTGGCCGCCGTGGCCCAGGCCGCGGGACTCAGCGATGACGGCGCCCAGCTCGGCCCGGCTGAGGCGGCTGCCGCGGTCCGGCGCTGGCTGGAGGCCGACGGGACCAGCTGCCTGGTCGTGTTCGACGACGTGCGCGACCTCGAGCTGATCCGGGACTTCGTCCCGGGCGCGGGGGCGGCCCGGGTCCTGGTCACCGCGGCCGTGGCCTCAGCCGGGGAGCCCGGCACGAGCATCCCGGTGGCGGAGTTCAGCGCGGAGGAAGCACTGGCCCTGCTGGACGGCCGGACGGGACTGGCCGACCAGGCCGAGGCCGAGGCGGTGGCCAGCGAGCTGGAGCACTTGCCGCTGGCGCTGGACCAGGCCGCGGCCACCATCGCGCTACAGCATCAGGGGTATGCGCCCTACCTGGCCGAGCTGCGCGGCATTGACGTCGGTGACCTCACGCTGCCGGGAGAGGGCGAACGGGAACCGGGGTTTCCGGCCGCGGCGGCCCGGGCGGTTCCGCTGGCCCTGTCGGCCCTCTCGGCGGCTGATCCGCTGGGCCTGGCCGGGGGCGTGATGGAAGTCGTGGCCATGCTGTCGCCCGCCGCGGTCGGCTGCGCGCTCCTGCGGGCTGCCGGGCAGGGGGGCGCCTTGCTCGGCGGCGGGCGGCGGGTGGCCGAATCGATGGTGGACCAGGCGCTGCAGGAGCTCAACGCCCGGTCACTGCTGAGTGTCGGCCTCGATAAACGGGTCGTGAGCATGCACCGGGTGGTGGCCCGGGTGATCCTCGGCGGGCTGGCCCGCCAGGGCCGGCTCGAGAGGGCGTGCCGGGCCGCCGCCGCGACGGTGGAACTGTCCTGGGCCGCATCCGGGCCGGAGCCGGATCGCGTGCTGGCCGCAGACGTTGCGGGGCAGGTGGCGGCCCTGCTGGACAATGCAGGCCCGCACGCCCGCCAGGCCGGCGACGACCTGGCCCGGACGCTGGCCCGGTTCCGGTCCGTCCTGCTGACGCAGCTGGCCGGCCTCGGCGAGGACGCGCCGTACGCCATCGAGGTCGGCGAGCCTCTCGTCGCCGACCTCGAGCGGCTCGCCGGCTTCAGTGATCCCGGCACCGTGACGGCCCGCGCCCAGCTGGCCGTGGCCTACGAGGCGGCCGGCCGCCTGGCCGAGGCCATCCCGCTGTTCGAGCAGGTGCTGGCCGAACGGGGCCAGGCCCTGGGACCCGATCATCCGGATACCGCTCGGTCGCGAAGCGACCTGGCCCGCGCCTACCGCAGCACCGGAAGGGTGGCCGACGCCGTCCCGTTGCTGGAGTTCACGCTGGCCGCTCGCGAGCGGCTGCTGGGAGCCGGCGACCTGAGCACTCTCGTGCCGCGCAACAATCTCGCGAGTGCCTACCGGGCCACGGGCCGGCTGGCCGATGCTATCGCGCTGTACGAGAAGAACGTGGCGGCCTGCGACCGCCTGCTCGGCGCTGACCACCCCAGGACACAGGCCTCGCGGCACAGCCTCGATCTCGCGCGGCAGGAATCGGCCCCGGCCGGGACCGCCGGGCCTGAGCCCGGCTGACGGCTCGCGCCGGGGGCCGCGTCTAGTGGATCAGGTCGGTGGCGATCTCCAGGACGATGGCGCGCAGCTTGTCCGGATCGTCGACCTGCTGCAGGTAGAGCAGGCAGGTGGCGCCCATCGAGAGCACCGCGGTGGTGGCGCGGACGCGCCCGCGCAACGAGGCCCCGGGACCGGCCAGCAGGTCGACCAGCGCGTCGAGCCGGTCGCGGAAGCGCGCGAAGCGCTCCTTGCCCGCCTCCATGCCCTGCACGGCGGCGCGGTTCTGCTCCAGGAAGTGGAATACCTCGCTGCCGGCCAGCACGATCCCGACGTAGCGGTCCAGGATCTCGCGCCGGGTCTCTTCGGTCTGCGGCTGGGCCTTGGCCCAGTCCAGGAGGCGGTCGATCTCCTCGAAGTAGTCGTCGGTGAAGCTGTGGACGATGTCTTCCTTGGACTTGAAGTGGTAGTACAGCGCGGCCTTGGTCACGCCCAGCCGCTCGGCGATCTCGCGGAGCGAGGTCTTCTCGTAGCCCTGCTCGGCGAACAGCTCGAGCGCCACCTTCTGCGCCCGGGACCGGGTATCGGTGCGCGGCACGCCGGGCCCCCCGGAGGCGCGCCTGCCGCGCTCCTCCGCCCTCGGCGCGAGCCGCGTGCCCGCCCCCTCATCCTGCATGCCGTTCGTACCTCTCGCTAACCTTCCGGCTATGCCCAATTAACTTGACGGCCGGTTAGTAAGCACTTTAACCTATAACCTGCCGACCGGTAAGTAGCCTATCCGGTCGATCCGCATAGCAAAAGAGCAGAGCAAAGGGAAAGCACAAGGCCGGGCCCCCGCACCACGACCGTGGACCCGCACCGTGGAATCCCCGCGAGCCAAAGGGCGCCGGCGTCGCCTGGACCGAGGAGCGCCAGCGACGAGGGAAGGCAACGCCTAAAAGGCGCCCGGCGGCGAGCGGGGACAAACAGAAAGGCGAGCAGGTGGCGGACGCAACGGGGCCTGGCACGAGCGGGCAGAGCGGTGGCACGGGGGCGGCCGCGGCTGGCCGCGCCGGACCAGGCGGCCCGGGCGGGCAGTTCCTCGCCCCGCGCGAGGTGATGATCGTCCTGCCCGGGCTGCTGCTCGCCATCCTGCTCGCCATGCTGGACAACCTGATCGTGAGCACCGCGCTGCCGCGCATCGTCGGTGACCTGGGCGGCGTCGCGCACCTGTCCTGGGTGGTCACGGCCTACATCCTGGCCTCCACCATCACCACGCCGTTCTACGGCAAGCTCGGCGACATGTACGGCCGGAAGAAGTTCTTCATCGCCGCGATCGTGATCTTCCTGGCCGGGTCGGCGCTGTCCGGCCTGTCCACCTCGATGGCCGAGCTGATCGCCTTCCGGGCCGTCCAGGGCCTCGGGGCGGGCGGCCTGATGGTCGGCGCGATGGCCACCATGGGCGACATCGTGGCCCCGCGGGAACGCGGCCGCTACATGAGCTACATGATGGTCGTGATGATGCTCGCCACCATCGGCGGGCCGCTGGTCGGCGGGTTCATCACCACCAACTTCTCCTGGCGCTGGATCTTCTACATCAACATCCCGGTCGGCGGCGCGGCCCTGGTCTACCTGATGGCCACCCTGCACGTGCCGGCCCGCCGGGTCGGCCACAAGATCGACTACCTGGGCGGCATCCTGCTGGCCGTGGCGGCCACCGCGCTGATCCTGCTGGCCACCTGGGGCGGCACCGAGTACCGCTGGGGGTCGCCGGAGATCATCGGCCTGGCCGTCGTGTCCGTCGCCGCGACCGCCGGGTTCCTGTTCAGCCAGACCCGCGCGGCCGAGCCCATCCTGCCGCTGCACGTGTTCAAGAACCGGAACTTCTCGGTCACCATGGCGCTGACCTTCCTGGTCGGGCTGGCCATGTTCGGCGCGATGACGTTCCTGCCGCTCTACCAGCAGACGGTGCAGGGCGCCTCGCCGACGGTGAGCGGCCTGCTGCTGGTCCCGATGATGATCGGCGTGACCATCACCTCGATCCTGTCCGGTCAGGTGACGACCAAGACCGGCCGGTACCGGATCTTCCCGATCCTGGGCGGCGCGATCATGGTCGCCGGCATGTTCCTGCTGACCCACCTGGGCATCGGCACCTCGCGGGTCACCTCGGCGTCCTACTACGTGGTCCTCGGCCTCGGCATGGGCTTCATCATGCAGATGGTCTCGCTGATCGCCCAGAACAGCGTGGAGCAGAAGGACATGGGGGTGGCCAGCAGCGCCCGGATGTTCTTCCAGCAGATCGGCGGCTCGCTCGGGGTGGCCGCGTTCGGCGCGGTCTTCACCCGCACCCTGACCCAGTCGCTGAGCAGCGCGGCCGGATCCGGCGCGAACGTCAGCGCCAGCGGCGGCCAGCTCAACCCGGCCACGGTCAACCTGCTGCCCGCGGCGATCAAGCACGATGTGTTCTTCGCCATCTCGCACGCCGTGCAGAGCGTCTTCGTCTGGGCCCTGCCGGCCGCCGTGGCCATCTTCGTGCTCGCCCTGTTCATCCAGGAGGTCCCGCTGCGCGGCCGGGCCGCCCCGGACGCCGGGGAGGCCGCGAGCCAGCAGGCCGAGCTCGTCTCGTAACGGCCGGGCGGCCGGGCCGCACCACCGGGGAACGCAGAACGGGCAGTGGAGCTGATGCCACTGCCCGTTCTGCGTCGGTCGGTTCTTAACCGCCCACGTAGGGCACGGCTTCGAGGATCTCAACGGTGGTGGAGCGGCCGTTCGGCAGCGAGTAGGTCGCCTTCTCGCCCACCTTCTTGCCCATGATCGCGGCCCCCAGCGGGGAGCGCGGGGAGTAGACGTCGATCGGCGAGCCGCTCTCCTCGCGGGAGGCGAGCAGGAACGTCACCTCGTCCTCGTCCTTGATGAACCGGATGGTGACCGTCATGCCCGGGCCGACCACGCCCTCGGTGCGCGGCGGGGCGCCGACCCGGGACGTCTCCAGGATGTGCTGCAGGGTGATGATCCTGGCCTCGATCTGCCCCTGCTCGTCCTTGGCCGCGTGATAGCCACCGTTCTCCCGCAGGTCGCCCTCTTCGCGTGCCGCCTCGATTTTCTTTGCGATATCGATGCGGCCGCGACCGGAGAGGTCGTCGAGCTCTGCCTTGAGCCGGTCGAACGCCTCCTGGGTCAGCCAGGTGACGCTCTCCTCACGCGTTTCGGTCACGGGTACTCCTTGCACTGCGCAGGACTGGCAAGTCCGCGGGACCATCAGCGGTCCTCGGGGTAATCTGCTGAGGCTACCTAGCGTCGGTGACGACGGCGATCTAGTCAAATGCGGATAGCTTTCCAACCCCGGTGTCCCGGGAATGTCGGGCTGGTGAACGGGTGTTGGCCTGACCGGGGTTGTTTACGCGAGGGAGACAATCGTTGCCAAGCCAGCTCCGGCTGATGGCCGTGCACGCCCACCCGGATGACGAGTCCAGCAAGGGCGCCGCCACCATGGCCCGGTACGTCCGGGAGGGCGCGGAGGTCCTGGTCTGCACGCTGACCGGCGGAGAGCGGGGCAGCGTGCTGAACCCGGCCATGGACCGCCCCGAGGTCACGGCCGACATGGCCCGGACCCGGCGGGAAGAAATGGCCCGGGCCCGGGAGGTCCTCGGCGTCCAGCAGCGCTTCCTCGGCTTCGTGGACTCCGGGCTGCCCGAGGGCGACCCGAAGCCCCCGCTGCCCGAGGGCTGCTTCGCCCTCACCCCGGCCGAGCAGGCCGCTGAGCCGCTGGTGCGGGCCGTCCGGGAGTTCCGCCCGCACGTCATGCTGACCTACGACGAGAACGGCGGGTACCCGCACCCGGATCACGTGATGACCCATCAGGTCGCGGTGCGGGCGTTCGAGACGGCCGCCGACCCCGACGCCTACCCCGGCGCGGGCGAGCCGTGGCAGCCGCTCAAGCTCTACTACTTCGTCACCTTCCACCGGGCCAAGTACGTCCACCTGCACGAGGAGATGCTCCGCCGCGGGCTGGAGTCCCCGTACGAGAAGATCTACGAAGAGCGCGTGAAGCGGCGCGGCGAGGACTGGGACGAGCTGGAGATCACCGCCAAGGTGGCGTGCGGCGACTTCTTCGCCATCCGGGACGAGGCGCTGCGGGCGCACGCCAGCCAGGTCGACCCGAACGGCGTGTGGTTCTCCTGCCCGCTGGACGTCCAGCGCGCCGCGTGGCCGACAGAGGATTATCATCTGGCTAGGTCAGTTGTCGATACCGAGCTGCCGGAGGACGACCTGTTCGCCGGCATCCGGGAAAGTGTGAGCCTGTGACCATCGGAGCCCTCTCGGCCGTCGCGGCGACGTCCACGTCCAATCCCGACTACGTCGGCGCGGGCGCGCTCGGCTTCCTGGTCGTGGCCGCGCTGGCCGTCGCCCTAGTCTTCCTGGTCCGCTCGATGAACAAGCAGTTCCGTAAGATCACCCCCGACCCGGGTCCCGGCCTGCCCGGCGACGAGCAGGCCGACGACGACCAGCGCGTCCCGCACAGCTGATCACCGGCGACGCCAGCCGGCCCGGCCGGTGGCCGTAGCCGCTGGCTGGCCGGGCGAGCAGGACCCAGCACGGGACGGCCCAGCGAGGTAGAGAGCATGCCGGTCATCCACGGGATATGGGCGCGCGGGGCGCTCGGCCTGTGGGGCGAGGATCCGGCCCGGCCGGCCGCGCCGCCGGCCGGCCGTGACGCACCAGGTCCGCATCCCTTCGCCTGCCTGGCCGCCGACCTGGCCGGACTGCTGGCCGCGCTGCCCGGCCCGGCCGGCCAGGCGGCCCGCCGGGCGGCCGCGGCCGACGTCGCCCTGCAGCTGCCCACCGCCGCGGGCGCGCCGCTGGCCTCGCCGCAGCTCGTCCGGCCCGGGGCGGTGGACCCGGCCCGCGCGCCGCGGGGCCGCCCCGCCCTGGCGGGCTGGCGGGTGCCGGTCCTGGTCCTCCCCCCGGCCGCCGCGCTTGACCTGCTCCGCGCGGCCGATCAGGTCGGCGAGCTCGCGGTCCCCGGGCCGTCGGTCCCCTACCTGGCCGCGCTGGCCACCTTCGCGGACCGGCTGGCCGCACGCGGCCGCATCCTGCCGGTGCTCGCCGCCGAGGATGACCGCTACGCCGCCCGCTGGCGCCCGGTGCTGAGCGGGACCGACGAGCAGCGCGCCCGCGACCTGGCCGCGGCCATGCCGGCGTCGTGCCAGGCCGCGGGCCCAGCTGACCCGGCGTCCGTGCTGGCCGCGGCCCTGAACGGCCTCACCGACGCCGCGGCCCGGTCCCGGCTGCCCGATTCGCTGCTGCCCGCGAGGCGGGGCCGGGCGCCCGCCCGGGCCCGGGCGGCCGACCGGTTCGTGGCCGCGCTGGCCGGGCCGGAAGCCCGCCTGGATGCGGCCGTCCCGGCGGACGAGGCGGCCGAGCTGGCCCGTGAGCTGGCGGCCTGGCAGGCGGCGGCCCGGATTCCCGGCGGCCCGGTCCGGACCTGCTTCCGGCTGGCCGAGCCGGACACCACGACGGCGGACGGGACCGACGGCGGCCCCTGGCGGGTGGAGTTCACGTTGCAGTCCGCGGACGACCCGAGCCTGATGCTTCCGGCGTCCGAGGTGTGGGCCGGCCAGGGACTGGGCGTCGGCGGCGACCCGGTGGAGGAGCTGCTGGCCGGGCTGGGCACGGCCGCCCGGCTGTTCGGCGAGCTGGAGGACGCGCTGCGCGAGCGCGGCCCCGGTCATGGTCGAGCTGGACACCCCGGGGGCGTTCCGGTTTCTGACGGAGACCGGGCCGCTGCTGTCCGGCGCCGGGTTCGGCGTGCTGCTGCCGGACTGGGTGCGCCGGGCCCGGCTCGGGCTGAAGCTCACCACCCGGTCCCGGACGCCGTCGGGCGGGTCGCCGGCCGGGGCCCGGTTCGGCCTGGGCGACCTGGTCGATTTCCGCTACGACGTGGCGGTCGGCGACCAGGCGCTCGATCCGGCCGAGCTGGCCGAGCTGGCCCGGCGCAAGGTTCCCCTGGTGCGGCTGCGCGGCCAGTGGGTGGAGCTGGACGAGGCCCACCTGCGAGCCGCGCTGAAGTTCCTGGCCGACCACCAGCCCGGCACGATGACGGCCGGGGACGCGCTGTCGGCTGGTCTGGGCGCGGTCGGCCCTGACGTCCCGCTGGTGGACGTGGACGCGGACGGCTGGCTGGGTGACCTGCTGTCGGGCCAGGCCGACCGACGGCTCGAGCCGGTCTCCGCGCCGGCCGCCTTCGCCGGGGAGCTGCGCCCCTACCAGGAACGAGGGCTCTCCTGGCTGTCGTTCCTGGATGGTCTCGGGCTGGGCGGCGTGCTGGCCGACGACATGGGCCTGGGCAAGACCATCCAGCTGCTGTCGCTGGTCGCGGCCCAGCCGGCCGGGTCCGGGCCGACCCTGCTGGTGTGCCCGATGTCGCTGGTCGGCAACTGGCAGCGGGAGGCGGCCCGGTTCACCCCGGGCCTGCGGGTGCACGTGCACCACGGCGCGGACCGGCTGGCCGCCGGGGATCCTGCCCGCCGCGCTGGCCGGGGTCGACCTGGTCATCACCAGCTACGGCGTCGCGGCCCGGGACCAGGCCGCGCTGGGCGCAGCTGACCTGGGCCCGGGTGGTGTGCGACGAGGCGCAGAACATCAAGAACCACGCGACCAGGCAGGCCCGGGCCGTCCGCGCCCTGCCCGCCGCGGCCCGGATCGCGCTGACCGGCACGCCGGTGGAGAACCGGCTGTCGGAGCTGTGGTCGATCATGGAGTTCACCAATCCGGGCCTGCTCGGCCCGGCCGAGAAGTTCCGGCAGCGATTCGCGATCCCGATCGAGCGGGACGGCTCGCCCGACGCCGAGCAGGCGCTGAAGCGGCTGACCCAGCCGTTCGTGCTGCGCCGGCTGAAGACCGACAAGGCCATCATCTCCGACCTCCCGGACAAGCAGGAGATGAAGGTCTGGTGCAACCTGACCACGGAGCAGGCCAGCCTGTACGCCGCCACCGTGGCCGACATGCTGAGCCGGATCGAGGACGCCGCCGACGACATCAGCCGCCGGGGCCTGGTGCTGGCCACCATGGCCCGGCTCAAGCAGGTCTGCAACCATCCGGCGCAGCTGCTCGGCGACGGCTCCCGGCTGCCGGGCCGGTCCGGCAAGCTGGCCCGGCTGGAGGAGATCTGCGACGAGATCGTGGCCGAAGGGGACAAGGCCCTGTGCTTCACCCAGTACGCCGAGTTCGGCCGGATGCTCCAGCCGCACCTGGCTGCCCGGCTGGGCTGCCCGGTGCTGTTCCTGCACGGCGGGACGCCCAAGAAGCAGCGTGACGCGATGGTCGACACGTTCGGCTCGCTGACCGAGCCCGCCGTGTTCCTGCTCTCGCTGAAGGCGGGCGGCACCGGCCTCAACCTGACCGCCGCCAGCCATGTCATCCACGTCGACCGGTGGTGGAATCCGGCCGTGGAGGACCAGGCCACCGACCGGGCGTTCCGCATCGGCCAGCGCCGGAACGTCCAGGTCCGCAAGTTCGTCTGCGTCGGCACCCTGGAGGAGCGGATCGACGCCATGATCGAGGAGAAGAAGGCGCTGGCCGAGCGCGATCGTCGGCACCGGCGAGAGCTGGCTCACCGAGCTGTCCGCCGACGACCTGCGGGACGTCCTGGAGTTGTCGCCCGAGGCGGTGAGCGAATGAGCGGCCCGGGGGAGGACCAGGCTTCCGGGCGGGAGCGCGCCGCCGTGGCCGGAGCGCGCCCGTCCCATCCGGGTAGACGGGCGGCATCAAGGCCAGGAGCAAGCGCGGGGCGATCGGTGAGCAGTGGTGGTCGCGCCGGTTCATCGGCGTGCTGGAGTCTTACGGCATGAGCGGCCGGCTGGCCCGGGGCCGCGGCTACGCCCGGGCCGGCCAGGTCCTCGACTTCGAGCTGGCCCAGGGCAAGGTCACCGCCCAGGTGCAGGGGTCCCGGGTGCGGCCTTACCAGGTCCGCATCGGGGTGCTGCCGCTGACCACGGCGCAATGGCGGCGGGTGCAGGACCGGCTGGCGGGCCAGGCGCTGTTCCGGGCCAAGCTGCTGGCGGGCGAGATGCCGCACGAGATCGAGGAGGTCTTCGCCGAGCTGCGGCACGCCGCTGTTTCCCCGGCTGGCCAGCGACCTGGACATGCGGTGCAGCTGCCCCGACTGGGAGGTGCCGTG
Organism: uncultured Actinomycetes bacterium; assembly: GCA_963744005.1. Taxonomy (GTDB): domain Bacteria; phylum Actinomycetota; class Actinomycetes; order Streptosporangiales; family Streptosporangiaceae; genus Palsa-504. The sequence continues at coordinate 196,007 of CAVURU010000001.1, forward strand.
CAAGCATCTCGCCGCGGTCTGCTACGTCCTGGCCGAGGAGTTCGACCGCGATCCGTTCGCCATGCTGGCCTGGCGCGGGAAGAGCAGGCCCGAGCTCCTCGCGGCGCTGCGGCCGCCTCGGGTCACCGGCCCGGACCCGGCGGGGGATCCGGCCCGGCCGCGGCCGGCCTCCGCGGCCGGGTTCTGGTCCGCCCCGCTGAGCCCGGCCCGGCTGCGGGCTCTGGCCACGGCGTCTGGGCCGTCCGCCCCGGACCTGCTGCTCCGCATGTTCCCGCCCCCGCCGGTCAAGGTCAGGGGCGCGGAGCTGGCCGACATCCTGCGGCCCGCCTACCAGGCGCTGGCCGCCGGACAGGCCGGGCCGGAACCGCCCGCCGATGAGCCCGGGCCGGAACCGCCCGGCGATCAGGCCGGGCCGCCGCCGGAGGACGCCCAGACGCGGCGCATGGCCTCGGGCAGGCCCCACCAGCCCAGCTCGGTAAGCCGGTCGTCCTCGCCGACGGCGCCCAGTACTCGCCACAGCGCGGTGACCGGCCCGAACAATCCTTCCAGGCCGAGCTCGTCGAACTCCGCGTCATCGGCTTCCTGGCCCGGACCAGCCGGCTCGACATCGTCGTCCCCGTCTCCGGATTCCCCGCCGTCAGGGTCATAGCCCCGCACGTATCCGGCCAGGTCGCCGGCCGTGGCGGGAGTGCCCGGGCCGCCGACCGCCAGGGCGGTGATCACCGCCAGCCAGTCGTAGTGGTCGATGGCGCAGATGGCGGCCACCGCGGCGTCGGTATCGCTCAGCTCTTCGGCCGCCTCGTCCGGCTCGGGCCAGTCGTCCGTCACCTCCGGGCAGGCCACGCCCGCGGCCAGCCGCAGCCACAGCTCGGCGTCGTCGGCGGGCAGGTCGGCGGGCGCCATCCCGCTGCACTCCATCAGCAGCGGCGTCAGCCCGTCGACCTCCAGAAGCCCATTGACCCCCTGGACCCTAAGGAGCCCGTCCGGCCCGTCGGGTCGGGCCAGCTGACCGCGCAGGCCGGCCGCCGCGCGGAGGCCGGGGGCCGGGAGGGGCCGCTCGCCGACCTGCTCCAGCAGCTCGCCCAGCGCGGCCAGGGCCTCGGCGTCGGCCGCGTCCCACTCGGCCAGGTACTCCTCGTCCTTTTCCGCCAGCAGGACGTCCATCGGCACCCGGCCGTCCGGCAGCGGTGAGGTCATCCAGCGCTCCTGCACGGCGATGTAGGCCAGGCAAGCGGCCGGATCCGCGACGGCCAGCCGGTCAGGGTCGATCTCGCCGGCTGCGAGCTGATCCTCGAGGTGGTGCACCAGCCGGGTGTGCATCTCGGCGGCCAGCTGGCTGCGCTGCGACTGCTCGTCCCAGATGTGCAGGCCGATGATCCCGTTCGGCTCGGTGCCGGTGGCCTCCAGCCAGGTCCGGACATCGCCGACCGTGGCCTTGCTGTCGCTGATCCGGCCCAGGACGGCCTCGGCTGCCGACCAGAACACGGCCGACAGCGGGTTGCCCGCCGCGACCAGGCCTCTCCTGATGATGGGCAGCGACCCGAGAGCGTCGGACGACGGCACGGACAGCAGCGCGAGCGCGACGTCGCGCCTGGTCAGCTCGCTGGCCGGCCGGGCGGCCAGGTCGGCCACGCGATCGGCGTCAAGGTTCACCTCTCGCAGCGTACGCCTGTTCCGGCCAGGACGCGTCTGGCCGGTCAGAGCACCTCTCGGCCACCCAGGTAGGGCCGCAGCACCGGCGGCACGACGACCTCGGCCTGCTCGGTCTGGAAGTTCTCGATCAGCGCCGCGAGGATCCGCGGGGTGGCCACGGCCGTGTTGTTCAGCGTATAGGCGAACCGCACGGTGCCATCGGCGTCGCGATAGCGCAGGTTGGCCCGGCGGGCCTGCCAGTCCAGCAGCGAGGAGCAGCTGTGGGTCTCGCGGTAGGTGCCCAGCGACGGCATCCAGGTGTTGATGTCATTCATCCGGTACTTGCCCGCGCCCATGTCGCCGGTCGAGACCTCCATCACCTCATAGGCCAGGCCGAGATCTTGCAGCAGCCGCTCCGCCGTGCCGAGCAGCTCGGCGTGCCAGCGGTCGGACTCCTCCGGTTCAGCGGCGCAGATGACGAACTGCTCGACCTTCTCGAACTGGTGGACGCGCAGCAGCCCGCGCACGTCCCGGCCCGCGCTGCCGGCCTCCCGCCGGAAGCACGGTGAGATCCCGGCGTACCGGACCGGCAGCTGGGCCAGGTCGAGGATCTCGTCGCTGTGGAAGCGGACCAGGGCGACCTCCGCCGTCCCGGCCAGGTACAGGTCGTCGGCCGGGATCGAGTACGTCTCCTCGCGGTGCGCCGGGAACATGCCCGTCCCGATAAGGGCCTCCTCCCGGACCAGCGACGGCACGCTGACCAGCGTGAAGTCCCGGCCGCGGAGCAGGTCAAGAGCGTAGGAGTGGACCGCCCGCTCGAGCAGCACCAGGTCCGAGATCAGCGCGTAGGCCCGCTCGCCGGCCACCTTCCGGGCCCGGGCGAAGTCGGCCCAGCCGCGCTGCTCCAGCAGCGTGACGTGGTCCAGCGGCGTGAAGCCGAACTCGGGCGGCGTGCCGACCGTCCTGATGACGACGTTCGCCGACTCATCGGGCCCGACCGGCGCGCCCGGCCAGGGGAGGGTGGGGGTGAGCAGCAGCAGCGCGGTCAGCTTCTCGTTCGTCTCGGCGAGCTGCTCGCGCAGGGCCTTGAGGTGGGTCTCTAGCTCCTCATGCTGGGCCCGCAGCTCGGCCCGGCGTGCCTCGTCGGCCTTGGCGAACTCCCGGGAGGAGCTCTTGCGCCGGGCCTGGGCCTCATCCAGTTCGTGCTGCAGCTTGCGGCTGGCCTGCTCCAGGTCGAGCAGCTCATCCACATCCAGGTTGATCCCCTTGACCCGGACGGCCGCCTTGACCTCGTCCGGGTGCTCCCTGATGAATCGCTTGTCCAGCATGGCTTCGCGTCAGCCTCTGTGTCGCTCGGAAGTTCTGTGTCGCCAGGTCAGTCTGCCGCTGTGCCGTCGCCTGGCCCCGCACGAAACGCTACCAGCAGTGCCTGCCCCTTCTCCCTGGATGACGACGCGGCCGAGTTCCTGCGGGCGGCCGGGCCGGACGGGCTGATCGGCCTGGCCGCCCTCGGCGCGTTCACCGCGCTGGCCCCGGCGGCCGGCGCCCGCGGTGCTGGCGGGCATGATCGGCGCCGCGCTGCCCGACGTCGACAAGCCGGCCCGGCTCGTCACGGGACGGTCGCCGTTCCCGGCCGCCGTCGACCAGTTTCACGCCCGCCTCCAGCACGAGGCACCGGGCCGCGCTCACCTCGAAGCGCTGGCCACGGCTGGCCGCGACCACGTTCGCTGCGCTGCGCTGCTCCCGGACGGGCTACGGCCGCAGCGGATAGCGTAGGCCGACCATGCCGGCCAGGTCGCTCAGCGTCAGGTCGACCATGGGCGCCGGGTCGTCCAGGGCGAACTGCTGGTCTGCCTCTCGACCTTCTGCTGCTGTTCCTGGCCTTCGGCTCGGTGGTGCTGCCGGTGAAGGCGATCGCGATGAACGTCCTGTCGCTGTCGGCCACCTTCGGCGTCATCGCGTGGATCTTCCAGCGGGGCCCACCTGGCCCGGCCGCTGCAGTTCACCCCGACCGGCTCCATCGACCCCACCATGCCCATCCTGATGCTGGCCGTCATCTTCGGCCTGTCCATGGACTATGAGGTGTTCCTGCTGTCCCGGATCCGGGAGCGCTACGACCAGGCCGGCGACAACACCGCCGCGGTCGCCTCCGGCCTGCAGCAGACCGGCGGGGTCATCACCAGCCTGGCCTGCTGCTCGTCGTGGTGGTGGGCGCGTTCTCCGCCTCCGGCATCACGTTCATCAAGCTGATGGGCGTCGGCATGATCGTCGCGCTGATCATCGACGCGATGGTGGTCCGGGTCCTGCTGGTGCCGGCCACCATGCGCCTGCTGGGCGCCGGTGGCCGCCGGATCCAAGACCTGAGGCGTCCGGCCGGCCCGCGGTGATCACCGAACGCCGGCCAGGGCCCTGCGGCACGGCGGCCGGGCCTGCGGGTACAGTGCTAACCCGAGGAGGCCGACATGAACCAGCCCGTGGCTGTGCCGGAAGTGCTGTCAACGGACCTGCCCGCCGGGGCGTTCCTGCTTGACGTGCGCGAAGACGACGAGTGGGCCGCGGGGCACGCCCCGGACGCGGTACACGTGCGGCTGGGCGATCTGGGCGCGAGGGCGGCCGAGCTGCCCCTCGACCGCGAGGTCTACGTGATCTGCCGCACCGGCACCCGCTCGGCGTACGCGGCCCAGGCGCTGCGCGGCGGCGGCCTGCAGGCGGTCAACGTGGCCGACGGCATGGCCGGCTGGGCGGTCGCCGGCCGGCCCATGATCAGCGACAGCGGCGGCGAGCCCTACGTCGCCTGACGGCGCCGGCCCGGACCTCGTCTCGGTCCGTGACCTGACCGTGGCCGCCGTCATCGGCGTGCACGACTGGGAGCGCGAGATCACCCAGGAGCTCACCGTCACCGTGGACATGCTCCCGGCCGCGGGCGGGACCCAGATCGCGGCCCGGCACGATGACCTGGCCGCCGCGCTGGACTACTCGGCGGTCGCGCAGACCATCGCCGCGGTCATCAGCGACGGCCGCTTCCGGCTCATCGAGACCGCGGCCGAGCGGGTGGCCGAGCGGCTGCTCGCGGCCTATCCGGTGGCCTGGCTCCGCCTGGAGGTCCGTAAGCCGATCGCCGACGGCGGCTACACCGCGGCCGTCACCATCGAGCGCGGCCGCCCGGCGCGGTGAGGAGGCCGGCGGCTCAGCCGAGGGCCTGGCGGCGGTACAGGTGCACCGCGAGCGGCGCGAAGACGGCCAGCATCGCGGCTGACCAGCACACCACGGCCAGCTCGGGGTGCTGCATCGGCCAGGCGCGCACCGCCAGCGTCGGGTCGGGGTTGCCGAACAGCCGCCGGCAGGCCCCGGCCAGCGCCGACATCGGGTTCCACTCGGCGGCCGGCTGCAGCCACCCCGGCATGCCCTGGATCGGCACGAACGCGCTGGAGATGAACGACATCGGCAGGAAGACGATCAGGCCCGTCTGCTGAGCCGCCTCGGCGCTGCGCAGCGCCATGCCCAGGCACACCCCGGCCCAGGTGAAGGCGTACCCCGTCATCAGGGCCAGCGCGAAGGCGGCCATGACGTCAGCCGCGCCGTGGTGCACGCGCCAGCCGATGGCCAGCCCGATGCCGGTCACCACCACCGAGCTGATCACCTGCTTGACCAGCTCAGCAATGGTCCGGGCGGTGAGCACCGACCAGCGGGACATCGGCAGCGACCGGAACCGGTCGATCAGCCCCGTGGACATGTCGGTGACCACGGCCACCGAGACCCCCGGCGCGGTCTGCGCCAGCCCCATGCCCAGGATCCCGCCGATCAGGTACTCGTGGTAGCTGCCGTGACCGGGCAGGATGATCGCGCCGCCGAACACGTACGTGAACATCAAGATGAAGATGACCGGCATTAACGTGACGTCGGCCAGCGTCTCAGGCTCCCGCGCGATCCGGGCCACGCTGCGCCGGATCAGCACCCACACGTCGGTGGCGAAGTGGCGTACCGGCCCGTGCCGGTAGGTCGTGTCACGGCGCGGCACCAGGCGCGCGCTGGCCATGGTGCTCACGCGGCGTGGGTCCGCCCGGAATCGCCCGGCCCGGTGAGTGACAGGAACACGTCGTCCAGCGACGCCCGCTGGATGGTGATGTCGTTGACGCGGACCCCGGCGGCGTCCAAGGCGTGCACCACCCGCGTGGTCAGCCCCTCGGCCGCCATCACCGGCACCGACAGCCGGGCCCCGTCCAGCCCCGGCTGCCCGGGGCCCAGGGCGAACGGCCGGAGGGCGGCGATGGCGGCCCTCCGGTCCGAGTCGGCGGTCAGCACCACGGTGAGCTGGGCACCGCCGATCGAGGACTTCAGCTCGTGCGGGGTGCCCTCGGCGATGACCGTCCCGTGGTCGATGACCGCGATCCGCCCGGCCAGCTGGTCGGCCTCCTCCAGGTACTGCGTGGTCAGCAGCAGCGTTGTCCCCTCGGCGGCCAGCTCGCGGACGACCTGCCACGTCATCGCCCGGGCGTTCGGGTCCAGGCCGGTGGTCGGCTCGTCGAGGAACAGCACTGTGGGGCCGCCGATCAGGCTGGCCGCCAGGTCCAGCCGGCGCCGCATGCCGCCGGAATAGGTCCGGACCGCGCGGGTGGCCGCGCCGGTGAGCGCGAACTGCTCCAGCATCGCTTCCGCGCGGCGCCGGGCGGCCCGGGCCGTCAGCCGGCTGAGCTGGCCGATCATGATCAGGTTGGCCAGCCCGCTCAGCGACTCGTCGAGGGCCGCGTACTGGCCGGTCAGCCCGATGCTCCGCCGGACCTGGACGGCCTGGGTCACCACGTCGTGGCCCAGGACCCGGGCCCGGCCGCCATCCGGGCGGAGCAGGGTAGCGAAGATCCGCACCGCGGTGGTCTTGCCCGCTCCGTTGGGGCCCAGCAGCCCGTAGATCATGCCGGCCGGCACGGTCAGGTCCAGGCCAGCCAGGCCCCGGGTCCGGCCGTAGTGCTTGGCCAGCCCTTCCGCTTCGATGGCGGGAGTGTCGCTCATCATTGCTCCCGTCGTGTGCGCAGGGGGAGGGGGATGTCAGTTAGCTACTGACAGTGCTGAGAACCTTACTGAATGCGCTCAGGCCTGGCTGGGTGGTTCTCGGTTTGCGTGCAATCGGCCGGTCCGGCCGTACCCTTGGTGACGTGTCGCAGCCTGCCGAGCCAGCGTGCCCGCCGATCCCCCGGATCCCGGCCGAGGGGACGGCTGACGTCTGGTGGGCGCGCCGGGCCGACGCGTCCCCGCGGCTGGCCGGCCTCCTCGATCCGGTCGAGCGGGAACGCTGGGCCGGCTACCGGCACGACGCCGACCGCGACCGCTTCATCGTCGGCTGCGCCCTGGCCAAGACGGTGATCGCGGCCTGCACCGGCACCCGGCAGGCCGACGTCAGCTTTGACCGGACCTGCCCCGAGTGCGGCCGCCCGCACGGCAAGCCGGCCTTGCGCACCGGTGCGCTGGAATTTTCCGTCGCCCATTCCGGGGAGGTGGTGGGCGTCGCGGTGGCCCGCTCGCCGGTCGGCGTGGACGTCGAGCAGCAAGCCGGGCGCCAGCACGAGCTGAGCGATCCCGCCTCGCTGGCCCGGACGGTACTGGCCGAGCCGGAGCAGCAGCGGCTGGCCGAAGTCGACCCGGCGGGGCAGCCGCGGGCCTTCCTGGTCGCGTGGGCCCGGAAGGAAGCCGTGACCAAGGCCCGCGGCGACGGGCTGCGGACCCCGTTCAGCGAGGTGGTGGTGGCCGCCGAGGCCGGGCCCGCCCGGCTGACCGCCTGGCCCTACCCGGAGGACCCGCGGCTCGTGTCGCTGCTCGACCTCGATACGGCGCCTGGCTACGTCGCCGCGCTGGCTGTCCTTGGCCGCTGCGAGGCGGCCTGCCTCAGGGACGGATCGGCGCTGCTCGCCGCGTCCCGGGCCGAGGCCGAAGGCTGATCGCTGCAGGCGAACTAGCCAGCCGGAATAGCTGAGGGCTCTGCATTCTTGAGTGTGTATGACTCAAGCTTTGGAGGCTCTCACATGAGTGAAATACTCACGCTGCCGGTCTTGCCGCTCGACGACCAGGTGGTCCTGCCCGGGATGGTGGTGCCGCTGGAGACGTCACAGCCGGAGATCAGTGCCGCGATCGACGCGGCGCGGATGCCGTCGCGGCAGGTTCCCGGTGTGCGCTCGGAGGCCACCGCCCGGGTGCTGCTCGTGCCCCGGCTGCCCGACCGCGGCCTGGCCGGCATGGGCACGCTGGCCACGGTCGAGCAGGTCGGCCGGCTGCCCGGCGGACAGCCGGGTGCGCTGGTCCGCGGCGTCGCCCGGGTTAAGATCGGCTCGGGTACCACCGGTCCGGGCGCCGCGCTCTGGGTTCAGGGCAGCACGGTGGACGAGACCGGCCGCGGCCCGCGGGCGGACGAGCTGGCCGGGCAGTACAAGACCCTGGTCACCTCGATCCTGCAGCAGCGTGGCCTGTGGCAGATCATTGATGCCGTTCAGCAGATCACCGACGCGTCGGCCGTGGCCGACAACGCCGGATACGCCAGCTACCTGAGCACCGAGCAGAAGCTGCAGGTGCTCGAGGCCGCTGACCTGGTCGAGCGCCTGGAACTGGTCATCGGCTGGACCAGGGAGCACCTGGCCGAGCTCGACGTGGCCGAGTCCATCCGCAAGGACGTCGCCGACGGCATGGAGAAGCAGCAGAAGGAGTTCCTGCTGCGCCAGCAGCTGGCCGCGGTCCGCAAGGAGCTGGCCGACCTCAACGGCGACGCCGCCACCGAGGAGGACGACTACCGGGCCCGGGTGGAGGCAGCTGACCTGCCCGAGGTGGTCCGGGACGCCGCGCTCAAGGAAGTGGAGAAGCTCGAGCGCACGCCGGACGCCTCGCCGGAGATCGGCTGGATCCGCACCTGGCTGGACACCGTGCTGGACATCCCGTGGAGCAGCCGCACCGAGGATTCCTACGACATCGCCGACGCCCGCCGGATCCTGGACGAGGACCACACCGGGCTGGATGACGTCAAGGAACGCATCATCGAGTACCTGGCCGTGCGCAAGCGCCGGGCCGACCGCGGTCTCGGGATCATCGGCGGCCGGCGGTCCGGGGCGGTGCTCGCCCTGGTCGGGCCGCCCGGCGTGGGCAAGACGTCGCTCGGCGAGTCGGTGGCGCGGGCCATGGGCCGTAAGTTCGTCCGGGTCGCGCTGGGCGGGGTCCGGGACGAGGCGGAGATCCGCGGGCACCGGCGCACCTACGTGGGCGCGCTGCCCGGCCGGATCGTCCGCGCCATCCGGGAAGGCCGGCTCGATGAACCCGGTCGTCCTGCTCGACGAGGTGGACAAGATCGGCGCCGACTACCGCGGCGACCCCGCCTCGGCGCTGCTCGAGGTGCTCGACCCGGCGCAGAACCACACCTTCCGTGACCACTACCTGGAGGTCGAGCTCGACCTGTCGGACGTGGTCTTCCTGGCCACGGCCAACGTGCTGGACCAGATCCCCGGCCCGCTGCTGGACCGGATGGAGCTGGTGCAGCTCGACGGGTACACCGAGGACGAGAAGGTCCTGATCGGGCGGGATCACCTGCTGCCCAGGCAGCTGTCCAAGGCCGGGCTGAACGCCGAGGAGGTCTCGGTCAGCGAGGACGCGCTGCGGCTGCTGGCCGCGGAGTACACGCATGAGGCCGGGGTCAGGTCGCTGGAGCGGTCGATCGCGCGCGTCCTGCGCAAGGTCGCGGCCCGGGTCGCCCTGGGCGACGCCGCCCTGCCGGTCACGGTGGGGCCTGAGGACCTCAGGGACTACCTGGGGCGGCCCCGGTTCACCCCGGAGACCAGCCTGGCCGAGCCGGACCGCCGGACCGCGGTGCCGGGGGTGGCCACCGGGCTGGCGGTCACCGGCGCGGGCGGAGACGTCCTGTTCATCGAGGCGTCGCTGGCCGGCCGGGAGACCGGCGAGACCGGGGTCACGCTGACCGGCCAGCTGGGCGACGTGATGAAGGAGTCGGCCCGGATCGCGCTGTCCTACCTGCGCTCGCACGGCGAGGAGCTGGACCTGCCCGTCGGCGAGCTCAAGGACCGCGGCGTGCACGTCCACGTGCCGGCCGGCGCGGTGCCCAAGGACGGCCCGAGCGCGGGCGTGACCATGACCACGGCGCTGGCGTCGCTGCTGTCCGGCCGGCCCGTCCGGGCCGACGTGGCCATGACCGGTGAGGTGTCCCTGACCGGCCGGGTGCTGCCCATCGGCGGGGTCAAGCAGAAGCTGCTGGCCGCGCACCGGGCCGGGATCACCACCGTGCTGATCCCGCAGCGCAACGAGCCGGACCTGGACGACGTCCCGGCCGAGGTGCTGGAGAAGCTCGAGGTGCACCCGGTCGGTGATGTCCGCGAGGTGCTCCGGCTGGCCCTGGAGCCCGGCCGAGTCGCTGGCGGCCGCCGTCCCGGACGCCGCCTAGCCGTCGACCGGAGGTTCACCCGCCGCGAAGTTCCTGGCCGCCGGGTCCCAGCTGGAGCTGGGCCCGGCGGCCTCGTCGTCCCACGGGGCTCGGGCAGGCGATCCCGGGGGCCGGGAGGAGACACCGGGCGGGACCGAGACGGTGCCGAACCCCGTCCCCGGCTGGGCTAGCCCCGGCTGGGCTAGCCCCGGTTCGGCTCGCGCCGCCGGTGCGGTCATGCCGCCCGGGCCTGGCCGGGCGCCGGGCTCCGGTCCCGGGGCCGGCCAGCCCGGCTGCGGACCAGTCTCGCGCCGCGGTTCCGGGGCCGGCCCCCACGGCGGTCCGGCAGGCCGGCCCCGCTGGGCCGCGCCGCGCCCGGCCCCCCGGGGCCGGCTGGCCTCGCTGTCTCCCCGCGAGATCGCGCCGGGCTGCTGATGCTGGCCGCCCGCGCGCCTCCGGCCTGCCGCCGCCGCATCGGCGCGTTCTCGCCGGAAGCGCAGGACCAGCAACGCGGCCAGCAGCGCGACGATGAGCACGCCGACCCCGATCAGGGCCAGCCGCAGCACGTTCCCGGCCACGGCGCCAGCCGCGCGGCTCGGGCGCGGCGCGGCCGCCGGCGCCGAGGCGGACGGGCTGGACCCGGAGGCGGCGGAAACGGAAGCGGACACGGTGGCCGCCGGGCTCGGCCGCCCGGCGGCGGTGATGGCGGCCGCCTCGGCCAGCGCCCGGGCCGCGTTCACCGGGCCGCGCCCAGTTCCCGCGGCCGGCCTGGTCACGCCGGCCTGGGCCGCGCCGCCGGCGCTCCCGGTCATCGCCCGGGTGACCTGCGCGGCGGACAGCTGCGGGAACCGGGACAGGACGAGGGCCGCGACCCCGGCCACGATGCCGCTGGCCGTGCTCGTCGAGCTGACCGTGCGCCGGGCCGACGTCGAGACCACGGCGGGCAGGCCCGCTCCCGGTGCGGTCAGCGAGGCGCGGGACCGCGTGCTGCTGAACGGGGCAAGCCGGCCCGCCCGGTCGGTCGCCCCCACCGCGATCACGCCCGGGTAGGCCGCCGGGTAGTTCACGACGGCCGGGCCCTGGCCGTCATCACCCGCGGGCGCGACCAGGATCGCGCCCTTGCTCAGCGCGTAACTGACCGCGTCCCGCTCGGCCGGGCTGCCGCCCGCCGCGGCCGGGTCACCGGCACTGCCCAGGCCCAGCGTCCCGGGGTCGAGCGGCAGGTCGATGACGCGGGCGCCGTGATCAGCGGCATACCGGATGCCCTGGGCGATGGCGGCCGGCAGGCGGCGGCTGACGGCCGGGTCGGCGGCGAGCGGGTCGTTGAATTCCAGCGTCACCCGGACGGAGAGGATCCGGGCCGCCGGCGCGACCCCGGCTGGCCCCGGGCTGTCCGGGCGGCCCGCGGCGTAGCTGGCCACGGTGGTGCCCTCCGTCCCCCAGTAGGGGCCGCCCGCCCGGCGCGTCGACCCGGCCGCCCGGGTGAAGTCCGGCCCGGTGACCACCGTGCCGGCCAGGCCGGGATAGCGGGCGTCCACCCCGGTGCCGAGCACGGCCACGGTGACCCCGGCTCCCTCGGACTGCCCCCACGCCTGCGGCACCTGCGGGCCGGTCAGCCACCAGTCCCCGGCCGGGACGGAGGCGGCCGCGGCGCCGGGGCCCAGCACCCCGAGCACGGCCAGCGCCGCGGCCAGCCCCGTGGCGCACGGCAGCACGGAGCGGCGGAGCGATCGGCGTGCCACTTCGGTCTGGTTCTCCTCCGGGCCGGCCGGGCTGGGCCGGCGCTGCGGCCGGCCAGGCCATCGTCCCACGCACCGGGCGTACGCCGGGAGAGGCCCGCTGCGGGTCTAGGCTCCCGCGCCCGCCGCGGTCACCGACACCGGGGCGCCCGGCGGCAGGCCCAGCTGCTGCGCCGCGTTCCCGCCGTTCACCGCGATGGACACCAGCCCGGCGCTGTCGGCGAAGGCGAGCAGCTCGCCCGGCGCGACGGCGCCGAACATCTCCCGGAACGGGAGCACCAGGCGCCGGCCCCCGGCGCTGATCACGGCGGTCCCGCCCGGCTGCAGGCCGATCATCACCGCGTCGGACGCGGCGATGCTGAGCTGCACGTTGCCGAACCGGTCCACCGTCAGGACCTCCCCCTCGGCGACGGCGGCTGCGGCGGCCCCGGTGCCGGCCGCGCTGGTGCCGGCCGGGCTGCCGCCGCGGAGCCGGCGGCGCGGCGGCGGGAGCATGACCAGGCTCGCCACGTCGATCTCCTCGCCCGCCGCGGCCAGCTCCGTGCCGCGGGCCAGGTGCGCCGCGGCCGGCATGAAGATGTCGCGGCCGTGGAATGTCGCCGCCGCCCGGCCCAGCCACAGCGCTCGGTTGGTCAGGCTCACGGCCCGGGCCGCGCCGCCCGCGGCCGTCACGGCCCAGGACAGCAGGCCGTTGTCCGGGCCGACGAACACCGATTCCCCGGCCGCCACCGCCACGCCGCGCCGGGCCGTGCCCACGCCGGGATCGACCACCGCCACGTGCACGGCCGGCGGCAGGTAGGGCACCGTCTGAGCCAGTACGGCCGCGCCGCGGCGGATGTCGCCCGGGGGGACCAGGTGGGTCACGTCGATGATGGTCGCGTCCGGCGCGATCTGCGCGGCGACGCCGTGACAGGCGGCGACGAATCCGTCGTCGAGCCCGTAGTCGGTGAGGAAGCTGAGGTGGCGGAACCGGCTCACGAAGGGTGAGCGTACGTGGGCGGCACGCCCGGGTACAGCTGGCCCGGGGCGAGGTACCGTGTGGAAGGCCGGATCATGACTCGCGGGAGGAGGCCGCATGTCCGGGTTGTCCGAACGCGACATGCGGATCCTCGCGTTCGAGCGGCGCGGCTGGCGGTCACCCGGGGCCAAGGAGCAGGCCATGGCCGAGGTCCTGGACATCCCGGCCACCCGCTACTACCAGCTGCTCAACGAGCTGATTGACCGGCCCGAGGCGCTCGCCTTCGATCCGGCCCTGGTCAAGCGCCTGCGTGCGCAGCGGGCCCGGCGGCAGCGGATCCGCTCGCCCCGGCCGAAGGGCCGTCCCTCGTGACGCAGCTGCCGTCGCCCGCCACCCCCGAGGGCCGGGCCGGGTTCGAGGCGCTGCTGGCCGCGCCGCTCCGCGCCCTCCTCGCCACCGACTTCGACGGCACGCTGGCGCCGATCGTGGCTGACCCGCGCGCCGCGCGGCCCTTCCCCGGCGCGGTCCCGGCCCTGCGGCGGCTGGCCGCGGTGGTCGGCACGGTGGCCGTCATCACCGGCCGGCCCGCGCCGGAGGCGGTCAGCTGCGGCGGGCTCGATGCCGTCCCGGGGCTCATCGTCCTGGGGCACTACGGCCGCCAGCGATGGCAGGACGGCCAGCTGACCGGCCCGGTCTCCCCGCCCGCGGTGCAGGCCGCCCGCGAGGCGCTGCCGGGCCTGCTGGCCGGGGCCGGCGCGCCGGATGGGGTGTGGGTCGAGGACAAGGGGCACGCCGTGGCCGTGCACACCCGGCGTGCCGCCGACCCCGCCGCGGCGCTGGCCGCCCTGCGCGGTCCGCTCGGCGACCTCGCCGCCCGGCTGGGCCTGGCCGCTGAGCCGGGCCGGATGGTCATCGAGCTGAGGCCGCCCGGCATGGACAAGGGTGCCGCGCTGACCAGTCTGGCTCGCGAGCGCGGCGCCCGGTCCATCGTGTTCTGCGGGGACGACCTGGGCGATCTCGCCGCCTTCGCGGCCCTGCGGGAGCTGCGCGGCCAGGGCGTGCCGGGCTGCGCGGTGGCCAGCGCCAGCGCAGAGACTCCGCAGGTCGCGGCGGAGGCTGATCTGGCCGTCCCGGGACCAGCGGGGATCGTGGCCTTGTTCACCGCGATCGCGGCTGAGCTGGCTCAGCGCTCGAGCGAGGCGAGCTGATCCCCGAGCCATACCGCGGGCGGCCGGGACGCCGCCGTGGCCGCGACGGCGTCACCGCGACGGCGGCGCTCGTCATCCGGCATGGCCAGGGCCTGGTGCAGGGCCGCGGCCGTCTCGCTGATGTCGTACGGGTTGACCAGCAGCGCGTCGCCGCCCAAGGTGGCCGCCGCGCCGGCCTCGCGGGACAGCACCAGCGCGCAGCCGTGCTCGGACAGCACCGCGCCTTCCTGCGCGACCAGGTTCATGCCGTCCCGTATCGGGTTGACCAGCAGGACATCGGCCACCGCGCAGGCGGCGAGCGACCGGGGGTAGTCGTCCTTCACCTCGAGGATCAGCGGCGTCCAGTCCGGGGTGCCGAACTCGGCGATGATCTCCGCGGCGGCCTGCCGGATCCGTTCGATGTAGGCCCGGTACTCGGGCACCGCGGACCGGGAGGGGTAGGCGAAGGCCAGGTGGATGACCCGGCCGTGCCATTCCGGCCGGGTGGCGAGCAGCTCGCGGTAGGCGGCCAGGCCTCGCACGATGTTCTTGGACAGCTCGGTCCGGTCCACCCTGACGATCAGCTTCCGGCCGCCGGCGGCCTGGCTGAGCGCGGTGACGTGGGCCCGCACGTCGTCGGCCCGGGCCCGGGCCTGCAGCGCGGGCGCGTCCACGCCCAGCGGGTGCACCGCCACCTCGGTCAGCCGCCCGCGGTGGATGACCTGCCCGGTCACCCCGGCCCGTGTTCCGGCCCCGGTACCGGCCCGGCTCACCTGGGCGCCCAGGATCACCTCGCAGCAGTCCAGGAACGCGCTGGCCCACCGGTCGGCATGGAAGCCGACCTGGTCGGCGCCGAGCATGCCGTCCAGCAGGGCCTCGCCGATGTCGGCGGGCAGCAGCCGGTAGTAGTCCGGTGGCGCCCAGGGCGTGTGCGCGAAGTAGGCGATCCCGGCCTGCGGCTGGCCGGCGCCGAGCTTGTCCCGTAGCAGCCGCGGCGCGAGGCTGAGGTGGTAGTCCTGGATCAGCGCGCGCAGCTCGGCGGCGGCCCCGGGGCCGGTCCCGGCCTCATCGGCCATCGCCTCGGCGAACGCCTCGTTGTAGGCCAGGTAGGCGTCCCAGTCACGGCGGAACTCCGGGCCGAAGCCAGGCTGGTTGGGTGTGTCGAACAGCAGGTGCTGGACGAACCACAAGACCGAGTTGGCCACGTTGTTGTAGGCCCGGTCGAAGATGCCGGGCGGGATGTCGAGCATCCGCACCGGGACGTCGCCGGCTTCCAGGCGTTCTCCCGGGCGGGCCGCCAGCTGGCGTGCGGCGGCCCGGTCGGCGTCACTGAGCGCTGCGCAGATCCAGGTCACGTCGGCTTCCGGCGCCATCGCTGCCAGCCCGGCGCCCACCCCGGCGACGAGCCCGCCGCCGCCGCGCTGGCTGGTCACCGCGCCGTCCGCGCCGAAGTGATACGACACCGGACCGCGGTTGGAGGCGACCAGAACCCGTTTCTTCATAGTCCGGCAGGCTATCCTCCCAGGCCCACCGCCCGGGCAGCCCCCGACCGCCGGCCCCGGCCCGCCCGGGCCCGCTCCGCCGGGATGCTCGCGGGCGGGTGCCGGCACCCGCCGTCAGCCACCCCGGCCCGCCCGGCCTGGCCGGATACCGGGAGTAACTGCTAACCTGGGAGCGGTTGGTGCATAACTGAATATTGCTCATCCAGAGGGGTGGAGGGATCGGCCCTGTGAAGCCCCGGCAACCTATCGCGCATCTATGCCCGTTTCGGGCGGCGAGGCGCGTGACATGGTGCCAAGTCCGGCCCGCGGTCACGGCGACCGCTGGGAAAGATGGGGAAGGAAGACCTCGCCGGTGACCACAGCAAATCCACGCACTCCTGAAGCCTCGGCCGGGTTCGGCTATGCCACCGGGCTGTCCTGCCGCGAGTGCGGCCAGGTCTATGACCTCGGCCCGCTCTACGCGTGCGGCGAGTGCTTCGGCCCGCTCGAGGTCTGCTACGACTTCCCGCGGCTGGACCGGGCGGCGATCCAGGCCGGGCCGCCGAACATGTGGCGCTACGCGTCGCTGCTCCCGGTGCCGCCGGACATCGCCGGCCGCCCGACGCTGCAGCCCGGCTTTACTAGGCTGATGCGGGCCGACAACCTGGCCCACGCGCTGGGCATGCGCACCTTGTGGATCAAGGACGACCGGGGCAACCCGACCCACTCGTTCAAGGACCGGGTCGTGGCGGTGGCCCTGGCCGCCGCCACCGAGCTCGGCTTCAAGGTGCTGGCCTGCCCCTCCACCGGCAACCTGGCCAACGCCGTGGCCGCCGCAGCCGCCCGGGCGGGTATCCGGTCGGTGGTCCTGGTGCCTGCCGACCTCGAGCAGCAGAAGATCATCACCACCTCGGTGTACGGCGGGACGTTCGTCACCGTGGACGGCACCTACGACGACGTGAACCGGCTCGCGTCCGAGCTGGCCGGGGAGCACGAGGACTGGGCCTTCGTCAACGTGAACGTCCGGCCCTATTACGCCGAGGGATCCAAGACCCTGGGCTTCGAGATCGCCGAGCAGCTCGGCTGGCGGCTGCCGGATCAGGTGGTGGTGCCGATCGCCTCTGGCGCGCAGCTGGTCAAGGTGGACAAGGGCTTCAGCGAGCTGGCCTCGCTCGGCCTGGTCCCGGAGACGCCGTGGCGGGTGTTCGGGGCCCAGGCCACCGGCTGCGCGCCGGTGTCGGCCGCGTTCGCGGCCGGCTACGACGTGGTCCGCCCGGTCCGGCCGGACACCATCGCCAAGTCGCTGGCCATCGGCAACCCGGCCGACGGCCCGTACGCGCTGGACGTGGTCCGGCGCACCGGCGGCTCGATCGCCGACGTCAGCGACGAGGAGATCATCGACTCGATGCGCCTGCTCGCCTCCACCGAGGGCATCTTCGGCGAGACCGCGGGCGGGGTCACCCTCGGCGTGCTGCGCAAGCTGCTGGCCGCCGGCCAGCTCGACCCGGAGGCGGAGACGGTCATCATCAACTCCGGCGACGGGCTGAAGACGCTGGACGCGATCAGCCCGGCGGTGGACGTTCCGGCCGCGATCCGGCCGACGATGGAGGCTTTCGAGGCGGCCATCTCGTAACTGTCGCGTCCTGGCTCCCCGCTCTCCCGCGCTCCGCGGGCCCTCCGGCCTGACCTCGGCTTACTGCCCGGCCTGGCCGCGCCGCCCTGCGTCACATGGCATGATTGACGGGTAAGTGGCGCTAGAGCGTACACGACAGGGTAAGGTCAGGTCCGGTCGCCGTCCGACGGGGCAGGTTTCGTGCTTGGCGCGAAGCCCTTCTCGTGGTTCGCGACCGACGGGTTCCGCGGTGGCAAGGGCGGGGCTCGAGGCCCGAGCGCAAAGTTAGGGAGTTGTTTGGAATGGCTCAGGGCACCGTCAAGTGGTTCAACCCGGACAAGGGATACGGCTTCATCGCCGTAGACGGTGGTAAGGACGTTTTCGTCCACTTCTCCGCGATCCAGTCGGATGGCTACCGCACCCTCGAAGAGGGCCAGCGGGTGGAGTTCGAGATCACGCAAAGCGACCGGGGCGCGCAGGCTGACAAGGTGATTGTCGTCTCGTAGGTCTGCTGGAAGCCCCGGGTTCAGACCGGGGTCTATGATCTGCCGGGTATTCAGCGGTCGGCCTGGCCCCCGCGGGGGCCAGGCCGACCGCATTTTGCCTGCCGGGCCGTTTGCACTCTCACCCTGCG
>CAVURU010000002.1:0-412090 GCA_963744005.1 uncultured Actinomycetes bacterium
CCCGGCGGCCACATCCGCCGCGGCTCGACATTGACGCCGGGGCGGAGCAGCCGCTGCCGGGCTGCGTCTGCGTCGGCCTGCGGGACTTGAAGGTCCGGCTCCCGGCCAGTGCAGTTGTCGCAGCGGCCGCAGCGAGCCGCCTCCGGGTCGTCGAGCTCGCGGCGCAGGAACTCCAGCCGGCAGGCGTCGGTGGCCTGGTAGGCGAGCATGGACTGTTGTTCGCGGATCCGCTCCTGAGCGACTCGCTGGTACCGCTCTTGGTCGTAGGTCCACGGCGTGCCGGTAGCCTCCCAGCCGCCGCCGGTACGGCGCACTGCGCCGTCGACATCGAGCACCTTGAGCATGGACTCCAGCCGGCCCCGGGACAGGTCGACGCGGGTCTCGAGGGCCGCGGTGGACAGCGGCCGGCCCGCTCCGGTGAGCGCGGTGAGCGCCGCCCGGACCTGATGCTCGGGCGGGAACGCGAGCGAGGCGAAGTACGCCCAGATGTCCCGGTCCTCGTGGCCGGGCAGCATGATCACCTCCGCTTTGGCTACGCCCCGGCCCGCCCGGCCGATCTGCTGGTAGTAAGCGACCGGGGACTGCGGGGCGCCGAGGTGCACCACGAACCCCAGGTCGGGCTTGTCGAAACCCATACCAAGCGCGCTGGTCGCCACCAGCGCCCTGACCCTGTTGGCCAGCAGGTCGTCCTCGGCCTGCAGCCGCTGCGCCATCTCATCGCGGCCGCTGTACGCGGCGACGTCGATGCCCTGGTCGCGCAGGAACGCCGCCGTCTCGTAAGCCGCGGCGACCGTCAGCGTGTAGATGATCCCGGATCCCGGCCAGCTGCCGTCGGCCAGCCGGGCCGCCAGCCAGGCGAGCCGCTGGGGGGCGGTCGGCAGGCTCACCACCGCGAGGTGCAGCGACTCCCGGTCCAGCGGGCCGCGCAGCACGAGGACCTCGTCTGGGTCTTGGCCCGCGCCGAGTTGCTCGGCGACGTCGCGGGTGACCCGGGCGTTCGCGGTCGCGGTGGTGGCCAGCACCGGCGTCCCCGGCGGAAGGCCCTGCAGCAGGGTGCGGATCCGCCGGTAGTCAGGGCGGAAGTCGTGGCCCCAGTCCGAGATGCAGTGGGCCTCGTCGATCACGATCAGGCCCGCAGCGGCAGCGAGCTTCGACAGCACCTGGTCGCGGAAGCCAGGGTTGTTCAGGCGTTCCGGGCTGACCAGCAGCACATCCGTCTGACCGTCCGCGACCTCCGCGTAGACCTGATCCCACTCCTCGATGTTGGCGGAATTGATCGTGCGCGCGTGGATCCCGGCCCGGCCCGCCGCCTCGACCTGGTTGCGCATCAGCGCGAGCAGCGGTGACACGATCACCGTCGGCCCGGCACCGCGGGCCCGCAGCAGAGCGGTCGCGACGAAGTACACCGCCGACTTGCCCCACCCGGTCCGCTGCACCAGCAGCGCCCGGCGCCGGGCGGCGACCAGAGTGCTGATCGCCGTCCACTGGTCCTCGCGCAGCCGGGCGTGCGGGCCGGCCAGCGCACGCAAGTGCCGTTCAGCCTCCTCGCGCAGCCCTTGGTCGTCCTGCTCAGGTACCGGTCTGTCTGTGTCGGCCACGCCTCCATTGCTACCAGGTAGTTACGACACCGGCTGCCCGGCGACGAAGCCCGGGTAACCGGCGCACTGACCAAGCGGACACTTAGCGGGGGGCCAGCCACGCCATCAGGCGGCCGCGTGACCAGCAGCGCCCGACCGCCTCGGCGTGCAGGGCCGACGGGCCGAACGTGGCCACCCCGATGATGCTGTGGCCCGAGGCGCGGCGGTCGCCGAAGGTCGGCATGGCCGGCGCGGCCCCGACTCCCTCCACCGACGCCCAGGCCACCGGCCGACGGACGGCCGCGTCACCGAGGCGGTGCAGGAAGCGGAGCCGGTCTTCGAGGGGGAAGCGGGACAGCGCCCACGTGGTGGTGACGACCGGCAGGGCGTCCGCCGGCACGCGGGCGAGGGCCTCCGGCAGCAGCTCGACGGCGTCCCCGCGCAGCAGTTCCGGCGGCGCGGCCGCAGCCAGGGCCAGCTCCGCGTCGAGCCGCGCGGCCTCCGCCGGCTGATCCGGCCCGACGCAGGCCCGCAGCCACCGGGCCTGGTCCGGGTCCGTCACGTCGACCGGATCGAGGTCGATGCCGATCCGGGCGACGACCTCGGGCATGGCCTGCGCCGGGACGGCCTGCTCCCCCACCACCGTGCACGGCATCTGCACGGGTGAGGCCGGGTCGCCGAGCGTCTGCCCGTCGCTGTAGCGCAGGCCCACGCGGTCGACGCTGAGATTGAGCCCGGCCGAGCAGCCCACGTCGATGAGCCCGATCCGGTCTGCGCCGGCCCGCGACGCCGCCGCGGCGATGGCCGGATAGAGCACGGCGCAGCGCCCGGTCTCGCCCGCCCGTACCGGCCAGCGGGCGGCGATGGCCGCCACCGCGTCGGTCATGCGCAGCAGCGTGTCGATCGCCGCCTCCGCGGCGGCGTTGCTGTCCGCCGCGGCGTAGGCCGCGGCCAGGGCGGGCGCCCGGCCGGCCAGGGCGAGGTCCTGCAGGGCGGCGAGGATCACCGCGGGCTGCCGCCTGCGGGCCGGCGCCGCTTCGATGGCGCCCAGCGCCTCCGCGGACTCGCTCAGGGCGCGGGCGACGCGTTCGTACAGCGGTGAGTTCCCGGCCGCGCCGGTCTCGGCGAAGCGCCGGTAGGCCTGGACAAGAGTGCTGGTCGGAGCCATCCGGGCTCAGATGGAGCGGATGGCGCCGCCGTCGACGGGGATCATGGCCCCGGTGATGTAGGAGGCGGCGGGCGAGAGCAGGAACGCAGCGGCCCGGCCGAACTCCTCGGGCTCGCCGTACCGGCGCAGCGGGATGCCTTCGGACAGGCGGGCGCGCACTTCGTCGGGATCGCCCCGCAGGGCGTCGAGCTCGCGGACCCGGTCGGTGGCGATCCGGACGGGCAGGATCCCGTTCATCCGGATCCCGGCCGGGCCGAGATCCTCGGCGAGCGTCTTCACCACCCCGGCCAGCCCGGGGAACAGCCCGTTGGAGATGGCGAGCTCGGGCAGCGGGATGCGGACGGAGGCGGCCAGCACGAACACGACCGAGCCGCCGGTGCCGCTGGGAGAGCCGGGTGACGCGCGGCCTTCCAGGTCGGCGGCAAGCGCCCGGGCCAGCCGGATCGCGCCCAGGAACACGCTCTCGAACGCCGAGCGCCACGCGTCGTCGGCGGTGCCGGCGACGGTGCCGGCGGGCGATCCGCCCACGCTGATCAGCGCGCCGTCCAGGCGGCCGAAACGCTCCCGGGCGGCCGTGATCAGCAGGCCGGGCGTGGCCGGATCGGCGTTGTCGGCCACCACCCAGGTGACGTTCTCGGCGGCGGCGCCGTCTTCGATCAGGTGAGCTGAGGCCGCGGCCGCCGTCGCCTCATGCGGCGCGCTGAGCACGACGCGAGCGCCTTCGGCGGTCAGGGCCTGGGCCGCGGCGAACCCGAGTCCGCGGCTGCCGCCGGTCACCAGGTAGACCCTGCCGCGCAACCCGAGTTCCATCCGGCCATTGTGCCCCCACGACGGCGGCCGCGCAGCGGAGGGCTCGCGGATTCTCCGGGCCGGCTACGGCGCTTGCGGTTCGTCCTCCGGGGCGGCCAGCTCCAGGTCCCGGAGCATGAGCACCGCCGCGATGGCCGCGGTCAGGGTGAGGGCGGCGCAGATCGCGAAGACGACATGCAGGGCCGAGCCGAACGACTGCCGGGCGGCCAGGGCCAGATCGGCCCCGACCTGGCCGGGGAGGCGGGCGGCCACCGCTATTGCGCCGCCGAGGGTGTCCTGCGCGGCTCGCGCTGCGCCGGCCGGGAGCCCGGGCGCAGCAGTCCCGGCCAGCTGGCTCCGGTAGACGGCGGTGCCGGCCACGCCCAGCAGAGCGAGGCCGAGGGCCCCGCCGATCTCGGCGCTGGTCTCGGTGATCGCGGTGGCCGCCCCGGCTCGCTCGGGCGGGACCGAGGAGATGGCCAGGTCGGTGGCGAGCGTGTCCACCGGAGCCAGCGCGACCGAGAACACCACTGATCCGGTAACCAGCACGGCCAGCCCGGCGGCCCGGGTCGTCCCGAGCTGGGTGAGCAGTCCGAAGCCCACGGCGGCGAATCCCAGCCCGCAAGCCATCACCGA
Source organism: uncultured Actinomycetes bacterium (assembly GCA_963744005.1). Classification (GTDB taxonomy): domain Bacteria; phylum Actinomycetota; class Actinomycetes; order Streptosporangiales; family Streptosporangiaceae; genus Palsa-504. The sequence continues at coordinate 4,171 of CAVURU010000002.1, forward strand.
CGCGGGCCTGGCCCGGCGAACGATGACCGGCGTCAGCAGCGAGCCGGCGATGAACCCGGCGGACGACGGGAGCATCCACAACCCGGCGGCCAGCGGGGACAGGCCGAGGACGAGCTGAAGGTACTGGGCGGTGAACAGCAGGATGCCGAAGCCGACGAAGAAGCTGACCAGGTTGGTGGCCAGCGCGGTGGTGAAGCCGGGCCGCCGGAACAGGCGCAGGTCCAGCAGCGGGTGGGCCAGATGGAGCTGACGGTGGATGAACACCGTCCCGGCCGCCGCGCCGCCGACCAGGGCCAGGGGCGCGATCCAGCCCGGGCCGCCGCCTTCGGCGGCTTGCTTCAGGCCGTAGATCACGGCCAGCACCGCAGCCAGGGACAGGACCGCGCTGGGCAGGTCCAGCCGTCCGGGCTCCGGGTCGCGGTACTCCGGCAGGAGCAGCGGGCCCAGCACCAGGAGCACGGCCATGAGCGGCACGGCCAGCAGGAAGACCGAACCCCACCAGAACCACTCGAGCAGCAGCCCGCCGACCAGCGGGCCGATCGCCCCGCCCGCGGAGAAGCTGGAGATCCACACGCCCACGGCGATCCGCCGCTGGCCGGGATCGGGGAACATGATGCGGATGAGGGACAGGGTGGACGGCGCGAGCGTCGCGCCCGCCACTCCGAGCAGGGCCCGGGCCGCGATCAGCATCCCCGGGCTGGCCGAGTAGGCGGCCAGCACCGATGCCGCGGCGAACCCGGCCGCGCCGATCAGCAGCAGCTTGCGGCGGCCGATACGGTCGCCGAGGGTGCCCATGGTGAGCAGCGACCCGGCGAGCACGAAACCGTAGATGTCCACGATCCACAGCAGCTCGACGCTGCTCGGCTGCAGGCTCATGCTGATAGCGGGGACAGCCAGGTTCAGCACGGTCAGGTCCAGCGCGTACAGCAGGCAGGGCACGGCGAGCACGGCCAGCCCGGCCCATTCCCGGCGGCCCGCCCGGGCGACGCCGGACCCGGCCGTCACGGGCGTCCGGCGGCGACGACCCGGTCCAGGCCGGCCAGGATGCCCGGCCCAGCCGTCGGCGAACTCATCGGCCAGCCCGGCGGGCCCGAAGCCGGACTGGACCACGGTCACCCGGGTCTGGCCCGGCCCCGCCTCCTCGAACGTGATGTCCGTCTGGGTGCTGAGGCTGGACCCGTCCGGCATGGTCATCGTCGACCGGTAGGTCAGGCGATGCGGGCGCTCGACCACATCGAAGACGCAGACCTCACGCGTCGGCCGGGCCCCCGGCGGGCCGAACTCGATGGTCCAGTACCCGCCGGCCCGCAGGTCGCACTCGGAGCGGACGACCCAGTCCGGGGCGTCCGCGTACATCTCCTGCTGAGCGTCCGGGTCGGTGAACGCGTCGAAGACGGCGGTCGGCGCGGCCGCCAGGACGCGTGCCACCCGCACGTCGCGGCTCATCATTACTCCCCCGTCCCGTCCCCGGCCGCCGCGGCGCGGCGGGCCAGGTAGCGGCCCAGCCGGTCCAGCCGCCCTTCCCAGCGGGTCCGGTAGGTCTGGATCCACTGCTCGGCATCCCCCAGGAGCTCGGGATCCAGCTGGCAGTTCCGGACGCGCCCCTGCTTGTGGGTGGTGACCAGGTGCGCATGCTCCAGGATCCGGACGTGCTTCAGCAGGCCGGACATTGACATGTCGAACGGCGCAGCGAGCTCAGTGATGCTGGCCGGGCCGTCCGACAGGCGCTCCAGGATCTCCCGCCGGGTCGGGTCGGCCAGCGCCGCGAACGTGCCGTCCAGCGCCGAATACTTAACCATACGGTTAAGTATAGGCCTGGGCGCAGACGAGGTCGAGGACGGGCTGGCCAGGGTCAGAACCGCCGGAGCCGGACCCGGGTCACGGCGTGCTCGGCGCCCTTGTGCAGGACCAGCGTGGCCCGGGCCCGGGTGGGCTGGATGTTCTCGACCAGGTTCACTTCGTTGATGGTCTTCCAGATCTGGATGCCGAACGCGTCGAATTCCGCGGCGCTGACCTCGGTGAGCCTGCGGACCGGGGAGTCCGGATCGGCCAGCGCGGTGGCGCGCAGCGCGTGCAGCCGGGTGAGGAACCAGCGCTGGATGTCGTCGGTCCGCGCATCCACGTAGACCGAGAAATCGAAGAAGTCGGAGACGGTGAGGACCCCGGCCGGCGCGGACTGGAGCACGTTGATCCCTTCCAGGATCATCACGTCCGGGCGCTGCACCACCTGCCAGTGGCCAGGGAGGATGTCGTAGGCCATGTGCGAGTAGACGGGCGCGCTCACCTCGGGCGCGCCGGCCCGCACCTGCTGGACGAAGCGCAGCAGGGCCCGCCGGTCATAGGACTCCGGGAAGCCCTTGCGGGCCATCAGCCCGCGCTCCTCCAGCACCGCGTTCGGGTACAGGAAGTTGTCGGTGGTGACCAGCTCGGTGCGCGGGTGCTGCGGCCACTGCCTGATCAGCGCCTGGAGCACCCGGGCGGTGGTGGACTTGCCGACGGCGACGCTGCCGGCCACGGCGATGATGAACGGCGCCGGCCGGATGTCCTGCCCGAGGAACTCGCCGATGGTCTCGCGCAGCCCGGCGCTGGCCTCGAAATGAAGCCGCAGCAGCCTGCTCAGCGGCAGGTAGACGTCTTCGACCTCGCCGGTCTGGATCGGGTCGGCGACCCCGCGGACCTCATCGAGCTGCTCGGCGGTCAGCGACATGGGCGTGCTGGCGCGCAGGTTGCGCCAGGTGTCGCGGTCCAGGTCCAGGTAGGGGGTGTCCCCGCTTCGCCCAGCCATGCGGCGCGCGATCAGACCGAGTGCAGGACGTCGCCGCGCAGGGCGGCCAGGCCGAGCGGGGGCTCGGCCGCATCCGTTCCGGTCCCGGTCACCCGGTTGCCCTCATCGACGTGGACCACCTGCGGGACGAACGTCCGGGCCTCGGCGTCGTCGAGGACCGCGTAGCTGATGATGATGACGAGGTCGCCCGGGTGGACCAGGCGGGCGGCTGCTCCGTTGATCCCGATGATGCCGGTGCCGCTCGGCCCCTCGATCACGTACGTTTCCAGCCGTGCGCCGTTGTTGATGTCGACGACGTGGACCTGCTCCCCGGGCAGCAGGTCGGCCTCGTGCATGAGATCGGCGTCGATCGTCAGTGATCCCACGTAGTGCAGGTCAGCCTGGGTGACGGTGGCCCGGTGAATCTTCGACTTGAGCATCGTTCGCTGCACAGCCTGATTTCCCTTTCTCGCGTCCGGTCCCTCTGGGGGTACCGGCGGCGACCAGGATAACTGTCCATGTGGTGATCGAATAGCCCGGCGGGACCGCTTTCCTGCGGCCGGGCGCCGCTAACGTATGGCCCGGGGTGATGGACGATGGCCAGGCGGATCGGCGAAGGGCTGCTGGTTCTGCGGGTGGGCGCGGCCGCGGTCGCGGCCGCGCGCTACTGGGGGCCGTGGCGCTCGGCCTGGCCGGGCTGGTGCTGATCATGGCCGGAATCATCCGGGTGAGCTCGGAACGTTCGGGCCGTCAGCCGGGCCCGGGTCGGCCGCCGCCGTACTCCCGGTCCTGACACGGCTAGCCGGGCGCCTTCGGCCTGCTCCGCTGCGTCTCCCGCAGGTTCTCCGACAGGGCTTCCAGCGCGGGCAGCGCGACGGCCAGGGCGGTCTCCTGCCCGGCGGCCAGGCAGGCCACGCATTCGGAGATGACCTCGGCCCGCTCGGCCGAGATGCGATGCCAGGTCCGCTCTCCGGCCGGGGTGATCTCGACCAGGACGGCGCGGTAGTCGTGCGGGTCACGCCGCCGGCGCACCAGGCCGGCCGATTCGAGCTTGCCCATCACGCGGGACAGCATGCTCGGGTTGAGGCCTTCGATCTCGGCCAGCTCGGCCACCCCGAGCGGGCCGTGGTTGATGAGCACGGCGAGCACGGAGGCCTGGGCCGGCGTCAGGCCCTCCCCGGCCGAGGCGGCATTGAGCCGCCGCGCGAGCCCGAGGACGACCCGCCGCAGGCGGATCACGCTGTCCGCGTCCATTCTGGCGGCCGGGTCGCGCCGGGCCCGCTTCGGCCGCCGCTGCGCTGGGACCTGCGTATGGGTGTCGAGACTCATCAGTGAGCTTCCCGTAGCTTTCTTCGGTCTTACCCGAGTCTTAACTCAGGCCGCCGCCGATCAAAACGGAGAAACCGTGGAGATCGTGTGAAGGCCCGCTTGCGCAGGAAGAGCCGCCCTCTGAATATCAAGTCCGCCAGGATGACCGGAAGAAACTATTTACCCGCGGCAAGCGTTGCCCGCGGGTCATCTTTTTCATCCTGCAATTGCTTCAGAACAATTGCTATGAGGTAATTGCCTGACGGTAATTGCCTCGGAGAAATGGCTTGGGTTAAGGGTTGACATCAGGACCGCGACATCCAACAATCCCATTAACGCAGTTGAGATACATCCGGAATTGCCCTCGGCCAGGGCCACGTAGCTGCACCTCTACCGGGGTCGTGCAGCTGGAATTCAGATCATCATCGCTATGGGCTACGGCCCGGCACCTTCTATTAACGGAAGAGTCCTAGTTCTCGTCCGGCAGTTCCGAGCGCCACCGCTGGAGTTCTAGCGGCGGCGCAGGCCCGGACGGCGGCAAAGGAGAACGTAAATGGCACAAGACACGACGGGAGCCGGCGCCCTCAGCGGCGGCACGATGGTCATCCCCGGCCAGATCGCGGCGCGCATTGACCGGCTGCCCATGAGTTTCATGGCCTGGGAAATCTGCCTGATCGTACAAGTGGGGTGGGCCAGCGCGGCGGCGACGGACGGGATCGCGCAGCGGCTGTACCCATTCGTCTGGCTGCCCGCCCACGTGATCACGCACTCCCAGTACAACGTCCTGTACGCGCTGCAGGCCGGGATCAGCATCCTGATCGGCGGGTACCTCCTCGGCTGGCTGGCCGACAAGATCGGGCGGCGGCCGGCGCTGATCCTCTCGGCCCTGCTGGCCGGGCTGTTCATCTGGCCGTTCGCGTACGTGACGAACTACGGCGCGCTGTTCGCCCTGTCGATCGCCGACACGCTCGGGTTCGCCGGCTTCCTGGCCATCAACGTCGTGTACATGAGCGAGATCATGGGCCCGAAGGTCCGGCCCCGGGTCATGTCGATCTGCCAGGCGGTCTGCATCTTCCTGCTCCTGGTCATCCTGTCCGGCCTCATCCCGCATTACATGTTCCCGCACCAGTACCGGCAGTACCTGTGGCTGCTGACCGGGCTGAACCTGGCCATCGCGGTCCTGCTCTTCTTCCGGATGCCTGAGTCGCCGCGCTGGCTGGAAGCCCGGGAACGCCGCGAGAAGGCCGAGCTGATCGTGTCGAGAATGGAGGCGCGCGCCAGCCAGAACGGCCGCAAGCCCCTGCCCGACCCCGACCTCACGCCGTACCAGGTGGTGGCCGAGGAGAAGACCAGCTGGCTGGCGGTGTTCAACAAGCAGTACGTGGTCGTCACGGTCTTCCTGCTCGTCGTGATGGTGCTCGGCTACGGCGGCATCGTCTACGGCGGCGCGAGCCAGGCCCTGCTGTTCCTGTCGGAGAACCGCGGTTACGACGCCGGCTTCATCTTCGCCATCACGGCCTGGTCGGGAGTGGCCGCCACCGCGGTCTACGTGCTCAACGCGTTCATCGGGGAACGATTCGAGCGCAAGTACACCCAGCTGCTGGGCGCCCTGCTGTTCGCGGGCGGCTGGTGGGGCGTCTACGCGGTGCACAACACCGGCGCGCTGACGTTCTTCTACATCATCGTGCACATCGGCACGGTGCTGTGGCTGTGGAGCATGTACGTCTACATCCCGATCAACTACCCGACCCGGATGCGGTCGCTGGGCACCGGGTGGACCGACGGCGTCGGCCACCTCGGCGCCTGGGGAGGCGTCCTGATCGCCGGGTCGATCTTCACCGCCACCGCGCCGCTGGGCTGGCTCGTGTTCATCACCATCCCGTGCGCGATCTTGCCCGCGATCATGATCGCGGTCTTCGGGCAGCGCCAGCGCAGCCGCTCGCTCGAAGAACTGGCCCGGTAACCGCCGGGCCGGCCGGAGCTGGGCCGCCGGCTGCCGCCGCCGGCTTTCCCGAGGTGTCCCGGCGGCCGAGCAGAAGGTCACCGGCGGCCCAGTAGGAAACAGCCGGCCTCCCGTCAGGAACTCACCTGGCGGGGGCCGGCTCTTCGGCCGTTCCGGGCCTTCACCGCGCGCCAGCTCCGCTATAGCTTTGGTTCCGGGTGGCGCGGCGCCACCGCCTCGCGCCGAGGAGACCCGGATGCCGGAAGACCCGCCCAGCTCGCCGCCGCGGCAGGTGCCTCGCGCAGGTCGCGACCGGGGTGACCGACCATGACGGCCCTGCTCGTGGTCCTGGCGGTCGGATTCGCCTTCGCCATCGGGGCGCACTACACCGGGGCGTGCATGGGCATGCCGCACGCGCTCGGGGCGGTCACGGCCTGGCGGGCACTGTGGATCATGGCGCCGCTGGCCTTCGCGGGTGCGGCGCTGGCCAGTCACGGCGTGGAGCACACCGTGGGCAGCGGGCTGACGACCGGACAGCTCACGCTGACCGCGCTGGCCATCGTGATCGGTGTGGCGTTCGCGCTGACCATGGCCTTCAACCGGTCAGCCGTGCCGACCTCGACGATCCAGATCCTGGTCTTCACCGTAGTCGGCGTCGGGCTGGCCGCGCGGGCCGGGATCGCCTGGCGGACCATCGGCCTGCTGGCCGCCACCTGGGCGGCCGCGCCGGTCGCGGCGATCGGCCTCGGTTACCTGCTGACCCGCCTGCTCGACCTGATACCGGCCGTGCACGCATCCTCAGCCCGGGCAGCCGGGGCGCTGGGGCTGGCGCTGATCGCGGTAGGGGCGGCGGCGTCCTTCACCATGGGAGCCAACGACGTGGCCAACGCGACCGGCTCGCTGGTGGGCGCGGGGCTGTTCTCGCCGCTGGCGGCGGGGCTCATCGGCGGGGCCGGGATCGCGGCCGGGGTGCTGATCTGGGGTAGGCCGCTGCTGTCCAAGGTGGCCTTCGACATCGTCACGGTGGACCGGCCGATGGCCGCCGCGGCGCAGCTGGTCCAGGCCATGGTGGTGCTGGCCGCCGTATCGTTCGGCCTGTTCACCTCCATGAACCAGGCCCTGGTGGGCGCCATGGCCGGGGCCGGGCTGGCCCGCGGGCAGCACGCGGTCCACGTCTCCAGCCTCTACAGCATCCTGCGCGGCTGGCTGATCGGGCCCGGAGCGGGAATCACTGCCGGTTTCCTGATCGCCTGCGCCGCGAAAGCCGGAGGCGCGACGCTGCTGACCGCTCAGTGACCTGCGGGCGGCCGTACCATTCGGAGAGTGCCGCACTTCTCGCTCGTCGTCATCGGTTCGGGCTCGGGCAACGTCGTCGCCGCCAAGGGCTCAGCGCTGGGCCCGGTCGCGCTGATCGAGTCCGGCGCCTTCGGCGGCACCTGCATCAACCGGGGCTGCATCCCGAGCAAGATGCTGATCCACACGGCCGACGTCGCGACCCAGGTCCGCGGGGCGCCCAGGTTCGGGATCGAAGCCAAGCTGACCGGCGTGGACTGGCCCGCCATCCGCGACCGGGTCTTCACCAAGACGGACGGGGTCTCCGCCGCCGGCCGCCGGCACCAGGCCGAGTCGGACTCGGTGACGCTGATCGAGAGCCGGGCCCGCTTCACCGGGCCGCGCGAGCTGGAAGTCGAGGACGGGACCAGGATCACCGCCGACCGGATCGTGCTGGCCACCGGCGCGCACCCGGTGATCCCGCCGCCCATCACCGAGTCCGGCGTCAGCTACCACACCTCCGACACGGTCATGCGGCTGGATGAGCTGCCCGCGAGCATGGTCATCGTGGGCGGCGGCTACATCGCCGCGGAGCTGGCCCACCTGTTCTCCAGCCTGGGCGTCACGATCCGCATCGTGAATCAGGCGGACGCGCTGCTGGACACCTTCGACCCGGAGGTCTCCGGCCGGTTCACCGCGCTGGCCATGGACCGGTGGGACGTTCACCTGTCGGCTGAGGTCACCGGCGCACGCCAGCGCGGCGGACTGGTGGAGGTGGAGATGGCCGGCGGGCCGCCGGTCGCGGGTGAGCTACTGCTGGTGGCGGCGGGCCGCAAGCCCGACACCGCGGACCTGGACCTGGACCGGGCGGGTGTCCGGCTGCGCGAGGACGGACGGATCGAGGTCGATGAGTACGGCCGGACGACGGCCGACGGGATCTGGTCCATGGGCGACGCGAGCACGCCGTACCCGCTCAAGCACGTGGCCAACGCCGAGGCCCGCACCCTGGTGCACAACCTGCTCTCCCCCGGCGACCTGCGCCCCTATCCGCACGACTGGGTGCCTGCCGCGGTGTTCACCGCACCGCAGATCGCCACCGTCGGCGCCCGGGAGCAAGACCTTGATCCCGAACGGCCCTCCGTGCACGCCGTCCAGGAATACTCCGACGTGGCTTACGGCTGGGCCCTGCAGGATACGACCGGCTTCTGCAAGCTGTACGCCGACGCCGCGACCGGCATGCTGCTCGGCGCGCACATCATGGGCGAGGATGCGTCCCTGCTCATCCAGCCGCTGGTCCAGGCGGCCGCCACCGGGCAGACACTGACCGACCTGGCCCGGGGCCAGTACTGGATCCATCCGGCGCTGACCGAGGTCGTGGAGAACGCCCTGCTCAAGCTCCATCTGGATCACCTCGGCGGCCCGGCCCGCTGAGTCAGGCCCGGGGGACGCGGACGGCGAGCAGGGCGATGTCGTCGGTCTCGGTGCGCACCGTCTCATCGGCGAGCTGGCGGAGCAGGTCCGGCAGGGGCTGGCTGGCCGGCGCGGCGGCCAGGGCGGCAGCAAGCTCGCCGATGGCGATGTCGATGTCCTCCCCGCGCCGTTCGATCAGGCCGTCGGTGAACAGCAGCAGGGTGTCGCCGGGGGCCAGCGTACGCAGCCGGTCGGTGCGGTGGAGGCCGGAAACACCGGGCCACAGCAGCGGGTCATGATCTGCGAGCCGCTCGGTACGGCCGTCCCGGTGACTGAGCAGCAGCGGCGGATGCCCGGCGTTGGTCCAGGTCAGCTGCCACTGGCTGGCGGCGGCAGGATGAAGGTGACCGTGGATGAGGGTGCCGGACAGGTCAAAGCCGAGGGTGGCGCTGGCCAGCTCCACGGCCGTCACCGCGCTGGCCGGGCCGCGCCGGTCGCTGTAGTCGGCCTGGCGCAGCATGCTGCGGACCTGGCCCATGACGGTGGCGGCGCGCAGGTCGTGGCCGGTGATGTCCCCGACCGTGATGGCCAGCGACGCCGGGTGCCCGGCGCCCGGGCCGGCCAGATCGCCTGGCCGGCGGGCCAGCGGGTAGGCGTCGTACCAGTCGCCGCCGACCAGTTCCTCGGCGTCGGCCGGGCGGTAGAGGCCGGCCAGATCCAGGCCCGGGACCTCGGGCAGGTCGGTGAGCAGGGCCTGCTGCATCTGACGGGCGACACTGACCCGGTCGTCCAGGTGCAGGGCGCGCTCGACGGCCCGGGCCGTGTAGCCGCCGATCGCGATCAGGACGGCCCGCTCGGTCACGTCGATCCGATGCGGAGTGGGCCAGCCCAGGATCAGGGCGCCCAGCACGCCGCGGGCGCCGGGAAGCGGGATGTAGACCGCGAACTGAAGGACTTCAGCGTCGTGGCCTGCGGATTCTTCCTGGCCGTGCAGCGTTTCCACGGTGGACAGGTCGTGGCTGACGACCAGCTGGCCGGTCCGGACGGCCCTGGCGCTGGGCAGATCGCTGTCCAGCCGGACGACGGCCCGGAGATGCTCGTGGACGTAGGTGATCTCCGGGTCGGGGACCCGCCGCAACTGCTGGCCGTCCCGCAGGACCAGCCCGACATAGGCGGGCTTCAGGTCGCCGCTGACCAGGTCCCGGACCCGGCGCCGGACCCGGCGCCGGACCTCGACCAGGCCGGAGGTGTCGGCCAGGTCCTCCGCCGCCCGGAGCATCAGTTCCGAGCGCTCCAGCGCGACCTGGGCCTGCGCCGCGTACGCCTGCACCTGCTGACGGGAGCCTTCCGCCATCTGCCGGGCCGCCTCGGTCTCGGCCAGGGCCCGTTCGGCGTACCGGGAGACGATCCGCAGCCGCAGCTCCGCGCTGCAGGCCGCCGCGAGGTCGGCCAGGTCGGTGAGCTCGCGTTCGGACCAGGCCCGGGGCCGCTCGTCGATCGCGCACAACGACCCCAGCACGTGCCCGCGGCCGTCGGTCAACGGCATGCCCGCGTAGGCCACGACGCCAAGGTCGCTGATGGCCATGCTGGCACACGTCTGCTCGTCCTGGCGCGCGTCGGGCAGGATCAGCGGCCGGCCGCTGACGGTCACGTGCTGGCACAGCGAATGCGACAGCGGTGTCTGGCGGCTGGTCGCCCATGGCTCGACCAGGCCCACCATCCCGGGAAACACTTGCCGATCGGCTTCGACCAGCGAGACCAGCGCGACCGGCACGGACAGGATGCGGGTCACCAGCCGGGCGAACCGCTCCATCCCCTCATCGGCCGCAGCCGTCAGTCCGACCTGGCGCAGCACCGCCAGCCGTTCGGCCGAGGACAGTGCTTCCGCGCCTGCGCTCGCCGGGTCCGGACCATCCCCGTATCCCGCCAACCGATCATCCATCCCGTGCATCACCAGCGTTAACGTCGCCGCAGGTCAAGGTGCCCGGCGACGCATCAGGATACCCGGCGGCCGGACCTAGGCCGGACGGGGCGCGAAGACGCGGAAGCGGTTGCCGTCCGGATCGCGCAGGTCGATCCAGCGGGCTCCGTCCTGCTCGAACTGGCCCAGGCGGGTGGCGCCGAGCTTCTCGGCGCGGTCGGCCAGGACGGCCCAGCCCTCGTTGTCGTCGATGGCGACGTCGAGGCCGATCGCGCCGGTCGGCCGGCCGCGATCTGGCCTGCGCTCGAACATCCAGGTCACCGGGCCCACCTGGTGATCGAAGTCGAGCATGACCAGGTCACCAGATCCGGTGTCCGTCACCGGCAGCTCCATCAGCTCGGCCCAGAACGACGCCAGCCGGCGCGGGTTCGGGCTTCTGAAGGAGTACATGCCGACAACCGGCCTCTTTGTCCCATTTCCAGCTCCCATGCCACACTCGCTTCCCGGGTCCGGGCCACCGAAACAGAGCTCGCAGGCCCGGGCAGGGGTTACGTTAGGAACGCGCCCGCCGGGGCAGGGTTCGTGGATATCTGAAATCCCGCGGAAAGGTATTGAGGAATTCGCCGTGCTTTCGCGTTCTGACCTGGATGCGCTGGCGGACAACGTGCTCTTGGACCGCCTGCACGAGCTGCCACGGGACAGCGCTGAGCACGAGGAGATCTGCGCCGTCCTGGTCACCCGGTACGCCGGCCTGGTCCGGTCCTGCGTGCGGCCCTACCGCCGCAGCCCGGAGTCGGCGGAAGATCTCCAGCAGGTCGCCTACGTCGGCCTGCTCAAGGCCATCAACAACTTCGATCCCAGCCTGGGCGACAACCTGACCGCATACGCCATGCCGACCATCACGGGCGAGCTGAAGAAGTACTTCCGCGACAAGCGCTGGCAGATCAGGGTACGGCGCAACATCCAGGAACTGCTGCTGGAGATGCGGGCGGCCGAGGACGACCTGACCCAGGAGCTCGGCCATGCGCCCGGCGACGGCGAGCTGGCCCGCCGTCTGGGCGTCAGCGAAGAAGACATCCTGCAGGCCCGCGAGGCCAGCCAGGCGTTCAGTGCCTACTCGCTGGACGCCCCGCTGTCCGACGGCGAGGATCCCGCCGTGCTGGCCGACGTCCTGGGTGAGGACGACACCGCCCTGGCCCACGCCATCGACATCGACGCCGTCAACGCCCACCTGGACGAGCTGCCCACCCGGGAGCAACGCATCTTGATCCTGCGCTTCTACGGCAACCTGACCCAGACCCAGATCGCGGCCAAGCTCGGCATCTCCCAGATGCACGTCTCCCGGCTGCTCGATCACGCCCTGACCTACCTCCGGGACCGGATCAACAGCGAGCTGGACTAGGCCGGCGCGCGCAGGATCGCGGCCGAGACCTGGGCCAGCGCCCACTCGTTGCAGCGCTCCAGCGACCAGCCGAACACCTCACGGGCCCGGAGCAGGCCGTCGATGCCGTAGTAGTAGGTGATGACCGGCTGGCCAGCCGGGCATCGACGCCGTCCCGCAGGGCGCCGAGTTCCTCGAGGTGACGGCAGATCGCGGCCAGGTTGCGGTTGTGCCGCCGCTGGGCGGCGGCGAGGACCGAGGCGGACTCCTCGTCGTGCGGCGCGACTTCGATCACCACCTTGATGACATCGCCCCACTGCCTGGTGATCTGGAGGTAGGCCGCGCTCAGGGTCCGGACCAGGAGGGCGGGGTCAGCGGCAGCCAGCGATTCAGAGTATGACTCGACCACGGCCGGCGTCTGCGTCCAGCTGTCCATCAGCGACCGCAGCAGGCCCTGCTTGCCGCCGCACTGCGCGTAGACCGTCGCGGGCGAGACGCGGCTCAGCTTGGCGATCTGATCGACCTTGGTCTGGAAGAAGCCGTTCTCGGCGAACAGGCGGCGCGCGGCGGCGATCACCGCGGCGCGGGTCTGGTCGGGGTACTCCTCGCGACGAGGCCGGTCAGCTGGTCTGGTCATGGCCACACCGCTCGGAGTTCTACCGGGCCGTGCCGTCCGGGCCGTTCTACAACTTCGACCAGGCCGGAGTGGACGCGTCGGAGCCGGTCATCGCCAACTGGTGGCGCCAGGGCATGACGGGCGGCGCGAAGGGCCAGTACGAGTGCGTCTCGGAGTTCATCCGCCAGGACTACAGCGAGGACCTGAGGAAGATCAGCGTGCCGGTGCTGGCCATGAACGGTGACGCGGACCAGATCGTGCCGCACGACACGTCCGGCCCGCGGGCGGTCGCGCTGGTGCAGAACGGCACGCTGAAGAGCTATCCCGGCTTCCCGCACGGGATGCCGACGACGCACGCCGACACGATCAACAACGACCTGCTGGCCTTCCTCCAGTCCTGACCGCCGGACCGCGGGGACGCGCGAGAATGTCGGCATGGGCGGACTCGCGTGTCCCTGCGGCCTGGGTGAGGCCTACGAGGCGTGCTGCGGGCGGCTGCACGCGGGCGCGCCCGCGCCGACCGCCGAGGCGCTGATGCGCTCGCGGTACAGCGCGTTCGCCGTCGGGGACGCCGGCTACCTGCTGCGCACCTGGCATCCGTCCGCCCGGCCGCGCACGCTCAGCCTGGACCCGGAGCTGCGGTGGACTCGCCTGGCCGTGCTGGAGACGCACGACGGCGGGCTGTTCGACGCCACTGGTACCGTGCAGTTCCGGGCGATCTACGTCCACGACGGGCAGCGCGGCGTCCTGGCCGAGACGAGCAGGTTCGTCCGGCAGGACGGGCAGTGGGTCTATCTCGGCCCGGCCGACTGACCCGCCCGGTTGTCTGACCAGTAGAGACGGGGTGGTCCGGGATGGGCGAGGAACGACAGCTGGCCGACGGGGCGGTCCTGCGGCGGGCGCGGCCCGGGGACGAGGCCGGGATCCTGGCCTGCATCCGCGCGCTCGCGGAGTACGAGCGGGAGCCCGACGTGGTGCAGAACACCGCAGACGACCTGCGGCAGGTCCTGTTCGGCGCGGCCCCGTCGGTCTTCGCGCACGTCATCGAGAAGGAGCAGCGGATCGTCGCGATCGCGGTGTGGTTCCTGAACTACTCGACCTGGACCGGCCGTCAGGGCGTCTACCTGGAGGACCTGTTCGTCCAGGAGGACCAGCGGCGGCACGGCTACGGCCGGGCGCTGCTGGCGGCGCTGGCCGGAATCTGCGCCGAGCGGGGGTACAGCCGGCTCGAGTGGGCGGTCCTGGACTGGAACGAGCCGTCCATCCGCTTCTACCGCGCCATCGGCGCCGTCGGCATGGATGAGTGGACCGTCCAGCGCCTGGCCGGCGACGCGCTGGCCAAGCTGGCCGCCGGCGGACGCCATTAGCCGTCTCCCGGGACCCGGAGCCCGGACTCGTAGGCCAGGATCACCGCGTGCACCCGGTCGCGGAGACCCAGCTTGCCCAGCACCCGGCTGACGTGAACCTTCACCGTGCCCTCGGACAGGAACAGCGCGTCGGCGATCTCCTTGTTCGACCGGCCCTGGGCAACGAGGGCGAACACCTCCTTCTCGCGGCTGGTGAGGGAGGCCAGGGAATCCTCCGGCGGCGCGGCCGCGGTGGCGATGAGCGGGACGAAGCGCTCGATCAGCCGCCTGGTGGTGCTGGGCGACAGCACCGAGTCCCCGGCGGCGACCGTGCGGATGGCGGCGATCAGGTCCGGGGCGGGGACGTCCTTGAGCAGGAACCCGCTGGCCCCGGCACGCAGCCCGGCGTGCACGTAGTCGTCGAGGTCGAACGTGGTCAGGATGAGGACGCGGGCGCCGGGCAGCTCGGCGGTGATCTGGCCGGTCGCGGTGATCCCGTCGGTGCCGGGCATGCGCACGTCCATCAGGATCACGTCCGGGCGCAGCGTCCGGGCCATGGTGACGGCGGCCGCCCCGTCAGCCGCCTCGCCCACGACCTCGATGTCCGGCCTCGCGTCGAGGATCATGGTGAACCCGGTCCGGACCAGGGCCTGGTCATCGGCGATCAGGACGCGGATCATGGCGCCTCGGTCACGGGCAGGCGCGCGGCGACGACCCAGCCGTGCGGAGCGTGAGGGCCGCTGGTCACCTCACCGCCGAAGGCCCGGACGCGCTCGCGCATGCCCGCCAGCCCGTGCCCGGACGGCGGCAGCGGCAGGGTCCCGGTCCCCGGCCCGTCGTCCTCGGCCACGATGGTGACCTGCGACGGCTCGTACCGGACGCGCACGGTGGCGCGGGCGTCGCGTCCGGCGTGCTTCATGGTGTTGGTGAGCGCTTCCTGGATGACCCGGTAGACGCAGAGCTGCACCGCGGAGCTGGCGGCCGAGGCATCGCCGGCCGTCTCGTAGCGCACCGGCAAGCCGGTGCCGCGCACGCGCTCAATGAGCTGGTCGACAGAGACGCCAGCGGGGGCCAGCCCGGCGGGGGCCAGCCCGGCCAGGACCAGCCCGGCCGGGGCCAGGGCGGCGGGAGCGCCGTCCTCGCGGAGCACACCGAGCAGCTCTCGGGTGTCCCGCAGGGCCAGCCGGCCGGTGCTGGCCACCTCGGCCATGGCCGCCTCGGCGCGCTCGGGAGCCCGGCGCACCTGGGCCGCCGCCCCGTCGGAGAGCGTCACGATCGCGGTGAGGTGGTGCGCGACGATGTCGTGCATCTCGCGCGCGATGCGGGCCCGCTCGGCGGCGGCGGCGAGGCGGCCCTGCTGGTCCCGCTCGAACTCCAGGCGGCGGGCCCGTTCGCGGAGCTCGGCGACCAGGGCGTGCCGGGCGGCCGAGTAAAGGCCGAGCCCCAGCGCGGCCAAGATGAAGGCGATCAGCCCCGCCGCCGATTCCACCCAGCCGCCCGGCAGCACGTGCCGCGAGGCGACCACGGCCGCGGCGGCCAGCAGCGCCGCGGCGGTCAGCGCGGCCCGGCGGGACCGCACCGCGGCGATCGTGTACAGCGCGACCAGCAGGGCCGGTGACCAGACGAGCTGCATGGCCCACCAGCCGCTGGCGGCCGCGACGGCGTAGCACCAGGCGAACACGGCCACCGGCCAGGTGCGGCGCACGGCCAGCGGGGCGATCAGGGCCACGGTGAGCAGGAACCCGGCCCAGGCCGGCAGCGGCGAGATCGACTTACCCGCGAAGACGAACAGGGAGGAGAAGCCGAAGGCCGCGACCATGACGCCGGTGTCGATGGCCCACTGATGCCGCGACCAGCGGTCGGCGTGCGCACCCCGACCGCTGGCGGACATCGCCTGCCCGATGCGCTCCATGGCTCCGATCATCGCAAAGCCCCGGAGTGTCCGACAATGTCCGTCACGGCGTCGCCCGGCACGGTCAGGCGTCGCCGCGGCGCAGCCGCCACGCCGCGGCGGCGATCAGCACGGCCGCGTACCCGCAGAGCAGGATGAAGCCGTGCGCGGGGGTCATCGAGATCGGGGACAGCGACGAGTTCCACACCGCGCCGCTGGCGTTGGACGGCAGGAACCGGCTGGCGTCAGCGATCCCCTGCGGCATCTCCGCGGCCAGGATGGGCAGCACGAAGTAGAGCCCGACCGTGGCCGTGATACCCCCCGCCGTGTTCCGGATCAGGGTGCCGATGGCCATCGCGATCATCCCCATCAGCACGATGCTCACCGCCGCGCCGAACACGACCCGGGCCACGCCCGGATCGGCCAGCCCGACCGCAGGCCGGCCGATGCGCCCGCCAGAACACCTGCCCCAGGGCGTACGCGGCCAGCGACGACACCACGGTCACGGGCAGCAGCGCGGCGACGAACACGCCGAGCTTGGCCCACAGGACGGGCAGCCTCCGGGGACGGCGATCAGGGACGACCGGATCATCCCGGTGCCGTACTCGCCGCAGATGAACAGGACCGCGAGCACCCCGACAGCCAGCTGGCTGATCACGCCGCCCAGCTGGCTGCGGGCGGCTACGTCGACGGCCCCGGTCGAGGCGGCGTGGTTGCCCGCAGCCTCGGCGGACGCGAGCACGCCCACGCCGACGGCGGCCAGGACCGTGACGCCGATGGACCACCAGGTGGACCGCAGCGAGCGGAACTTCGTCCACTCCGAGTGCATGACCCGGTTCAGGGTGACGGGGCCGGCGAGCGGGGAAATCACGGGAATCTGGGTGGTCATCGGACTGCCTCCTGCGGTGCGCTTCTGAACTCGGTGCTGTCGTTGGTGGCCTGGATGAAGGCCTCTTCGAGCGAGCCCCGGGCGACCGAGAGCTCGAGCAGCGGGATGTTGGCCTGCCATGCGGCCCGGCCGATGTCATCGGTGGGCAGGCCCCGGACGTGCAGCGTGTCCGCGGAGTCCGCGGACACGGTGATCCCCGAGCCGGTCAGCAGGGTCCGCAGCCGGGCCGCCTCAGGGGTGCGGACGACCACGGCGTCGGAGACCGTCTGGTCCACGAATTCCTCCACCGTGCTGTCCGCGATGACCCGGCCCTGGCCGATGACGACCAGCCGGTCGGCCGTGTCCGCCATCTCGCCGAGGAGGTGGGAGGACACGAAGACCGTGCCGCCTTCGGCGGCCACGGAGCGCAGCAGGGTGCGCACCCAGCGCACGCCCTCCGGGTCCAGGCCGTTGACCGGCTCGTCCAGCATGATCGTGCGCGGCCGGCCCAGCAGGGCGACCGCGATACCCAGCCGCTGCCCCATGCCCAGGCTGAACCCGCCTACCCGGCGGCCGGCCACTGCGGCCAGCCCGACCTGCTCGATCACCTCATCGACGCGCGCCTTACCCAGCCCCGCGGTCTGCGCCAGGGCGAGCAGGTGGTTGCGCGCCGACCGTCCCGGATGGACGGCCTTGGCCTCGAGCAGGACGCCCAGCTCGGCCAGCGGCGCGGGCGCGCCGCGATAGTCGCGGCCGTTCACCCGGACCTGTCCCGCCGTCGGCCGGTCCAGGCCGGCGATCATCCGCATCGTGGTCGACTTGCCTGCGCCGTTGGGTCCCAGGAAGCCGGTGACGGTGCCCGGCTGAACCTGGAAGCTCACCCCGTCGACCACGGTCCGGTCGCCGTAGCGCTTGGTGAGGTTCTCCACCTCGATCATGTCTGCGCGTCTCCTCGGCTCGCTGGCGGGATCTGCGTGATCCCGTCTCGTTGAGTCTCGGCCGGGCGGGCCGGGCAGCGCGTCTGCCGAGCGGCCAGTACCTCGGCCGGGCACATACGCCGAAAGGCATAGTGCCCTCGGCTCGATGGCCAACGAGGTGGCCGACCACGACGAGGAAGCGCGCGCCATCCTGGCTGGCCAACACGGCCCATGACACCCGGCCGATGGAGATCTCGATCGACCTGGCCCTGGAGCACCTCAGGTCGTATCTCGCCGAGCGGTAACCACGGCCCGTTCGGCCGATGCTGTTTTCGGTACGCCGGCGATATGCACCGGCTCGTAGCATCGAGGGCATGCGCGTGCTGGTCGTCGAGGATGAGCCCTACATGGCCGAGGCCATCGGTGCCGGGCTGCGGCTAGCCGCGATCGCGGCCGACATCGCCGGCGACGGCCACGCCGCCCTCGAGCTGCTGAGCGTCAACGCCTATGACATCGCCGTGCTCGACCGCGACATCCCGGGGCCGTCCGGGGACCAGATCGCCGAGACCATCGTCGCCTCGGGCAGCGGGATGCCGATCCTGATGCTCACCGCGGCCGACCGGATCGACGACAAGGCCTCCGGGTTCGGCCTGGGCGCCGATGACTACCTGACCAAGCCGTTCGAGCTCCGGGAGCTCGTGCTCAGGCTCCGGGCGCTGGATCGCAGGCGGGCGCACAGCAGGCCGCCCATCCGGGAGCTCGCGGGCCTGCGCCTGGATCCGTTCCGCCGCGAGGTCTACCGGGACGGCCGCTACGTGGCGCTGACCCGCAAGCAGTTCGCGGTCCTCGAGGTGCTCGTGGCGGCCGACGGCGGCGTGGTCAGCGCCGAGGAGCTGCTGGAGCGGGCCTGGGATGAGAACGCGGACCCGTTCACCAATGCCGTGCGCATCACCGTCTCGGCGCTGCGCAAGCGCCTCGGCGAACCCTGGGTCATCGCCACCGTGGCCGGCGTCGGCTACCGCATCGACGCCGGGCCGGACATGGCCAGCGAGAGAGGCGACCGTGGCTAGGGCGCCGGGCCTGAGCGTCCGCCTCAAGCTGGCCCTCAGCTACGCCGGGTTCCTGGTGCTGGCCGGAGTCCTGCTGCTGGCCGCGGCGTGGGTGTCCCTGTTCGAGCACTTTCCCGGCATCGTCTTCATCACGCACGGCCGGGTCGCCCTGATCCGCGATTTCGCGCCGACTGCGGCCCTAGCGCTGGCCTTCCTGCTGGTCTTCGGCCTGGCCGGAGGGTGGCTGCTGGCCGGGCGGATGCTGGCCCCGCTGAGCCGCATCACGCACGCGACGCGGCTGGCGGCCAAGGGGTCGCTGTCGCACCGGATCGAGCTGGAAGGCCCGAACGACGAGTTCCGCGAGCTCGCCGACGCCTTCGACGCCATGCTGGCCCGGCTCGAGGCGCGCATCGCCGAACAGCGCAGGTTCGCCGCCAACGCCTCCCATGAGCTGCGCACCCCGCTGGCCATCACGCAGGCCCTGCTCGACGTGGCCCGCAGTGACCCGAACCGGGACAGCGGCGCCCTCGACGAGCGGCTGCGCGCCGTCAACGCCCGGGCCATCAACCTCACCGAGGCCCTGCTCCTGCTCAGCCGCACCGATCAGGGGTCCTTCAGCCAGGAACAGGTCGACCTGTCACTCATCGCGGAAGAAGCCGCCGAGACGCTCCTGCCGCTCGCGGAAAAGCGCGGCGTCACCATCGAGGCGTCCGGGGAGATCGCCCCGGCCGTCGGCTCGCGCGCGCTCCTGCTGCAGATGGTCACGAACCTCGTGCACAACGCGATCGTGCACAACTTCCCGGATCATGGCGCCGTACGCGTCACGACCAGCGCCGGGCCCGCGGGCGCGCTGCTCACGGTCGAGAACACCGGCGACCCGCTCGCCCCGCAGCTGGCCGCCACCCTCACCGAGCCGTTCCAGCGCGGCACCGAACGCGCGCACGGTGACCACGCCGGGGTCGGCCTCGGCCTGGCCATCGTCAAGAGCATCGCCCAGGCCCACGGCGGGACCCTTGCCCTCACGCCCCGCGCCGGCGGGGGCCTGTGCGTCACGGTGCAGCTTCCCGCCGCGCGGTTACCCGACCGGGAAGTCGAAGTAGGTGTCCGGGTACGGCTCGTGCGCCAGCGTGTAATGCCACCATTCGCACGCGTACGAGCGGAAGCCGCAGGCCGCCATGACCGAGCGAAGGCAGCGGCGGTTGGCCGACTCGGCCGGGGTGATGCCCGTGGCCGCGTGGTGCGAGACGGGATCCATCAGGTCATGGCGGCCGCCCATGGGGGCGAGGTCGCCGGCGGCGAGGTGATAGAGCGTCAGATCGACCGTGCTGCCGCGGCTGTGACCCGACTTGGCGGCCACGTAGCCCTGCTCGACAATCTCGGCCCGGCCGATATTCGGGTAGTGCCGCGGCTTGGTCCGGCCGTCCTCCGGCTGCCGTGACCAGCGGATGAAGCAATCCACCGCCCGCTGCGGCCGGTAACCGTCCCAGAGAAACAGGCCGAAGCCGAGCGAGGCGGCCTGCTCACGAGCCCGGCGCAGAGCGGCGCACAGCGCCGTCGTGCCGACGATCCGGTTGGCCAGGTACCCGTCCACCGGCTGGCCGGTGAAGTTATCCCAGGTCGCGTACTTGGCGTCCCAGCGAATTCCGGGCAGGAGCTCGTCGACGAAGGCGAAGCCGTCCTTCACCGGACCGCTCCGGCCAGGGCCAGCGCCACCATCCGGTCGATCACCTCGGCCAGCGGGATCCCGGCGGCGGCCATCATCCTCGGATAGCGGCTGTAGGAGGTCAGGCCGGGCAGGGTGTTGACCTCATTGAGGACGACCGTCCCGTCGTCGGTGAGGAACATGTCCACCCGGGACAGCCCCCGGCAGCCCAGGGCCCGGTAGACGGCGACCGCGGTCTCGCGGACGAGGGCGCGCGCTGGCGCCGGGATGTCCGCGGGCACGATGGGGGTCGAGTTCTCCGAGCCGCCTTCGGGCTGGTTCTCCTGGTGAATCCGGAAGAAGCCGCCGGACAGCGCGATCCGGTCGACCTCGCCGGTGATCAGGTCGCGGCCGTTACCCAGGACGGCGCAGCCGACTTCGCGGCCGGCCACCGTTTCCTCGATCACCACCTTGGCGTCATACTGCCGGGCCGCGTCCAGCGCGGCCGGCAGCTCCGCTGGGCCGGCGACCTTGCTGACGCCGAACGATGACCCCGAACGGGCTGGCTTGACGAAGACGGGATACCTCAGCTCGCCCGCATCGGCGTGCTCGTCGGCGGCGACGATCCGGAAGACGGGCGTGACGATGCCCGCGCTCCTGGCCACGAGGTAGGTCAGGGACTTGTCCATGCACAGCGCCGAGCTCTGGATGTCGCAGCCGGCGTACGGGAGGCCGGCGAGCTCCAGCAGGCCCTGCATGGCGCCGTCTTCGCCGAGCCTGCCGTGCAGGATGGGCAGCACCAGGTCCAGGCGGAGCGTCTCGTACCGCCCATCGTCCAGGACGAGCAGTCCGGGCGCGCTGCGGTCCGGGGACAGCACCGCCGGACGGCAGGCGCCGTTCTCCCAGCCCGGGCCGGGACCGTCGCACAGCCGCCACGCCCCGCTCCTGGTGATGCCGATCCAGAACGGCTCGTACTTCCCGGTGTCGAGGTTCTTCGCGACTTCCTGCGCGGACTTCACGGAGATCGGATGTTCCTCGGACGAGCCGCCGAAGACGACCCCGACCTTCAACCTATCCATGCTGCTTCTCGCTCCCGGAATCTCAGGCAGTTGATCAGGCTGTTCTCGACCGTGTCGCTCAGGGCGTGGTCGGTGTAATAAGCGGTGTGCGGGCTGATCAGCACGTTGGGCAGCCTTTGCAGCCGCGTCAGCAGGTCGTTGCGGGCAGGCTGGCCCCGGCAGTCGGCGTAGAAGACCCCCTCTTCGCCTTCGAGGACATCCAGCGCCGCGCCGCCCAGCCGGCCGCTCTCCAGAGCCGAGATGAGGGCCCCGGTGTCGAGAAGCGGGCCGCGGCCGGTGTTGATGATGACTGCGCCGTGCTTCATCTGCTCGATACGCCGGCCGTCGAGGAGATGGCGGGTGGCCGCGGTCAGCGGCGTATGCAGCGTCACGATGTCGCTGCGCTGGAGCAGCTCATCGAGCGGGACGTAACGGGCGCCGGTCTTGGGGTGATGGTCATAGGCCAGCGTCCGGCCGCCGAAACCCCGCAGCCGGTCCAGCACCGCCGCGCCGATACGGCCGGTCCCGACCACTCCGACGGTCAGGTCGCGCAGCTCTTTCCCGCGCTCATCGTTGAGCCGGAAGTCATGGCCGTCGGCGCGGCGGAAGACCGACCTGGCGTGCCGCAGCGACATCAGCATGAGCATCAGCGTGTAGTCGGCCACGCTGTCGGGCGAATAGGCGACATTCTCCACGCAGATGCCGACGCTCTGCGCGCAGGCCAGGTCGAGATGGTTGTAGCCGATGCTCCTGGTGGAGATGTACCGCACGCCGAGCTGGCTGAGCATGCGCAAGGCGGAGTCGGTGACCTGGGTCTTGTGGCCGACGCTGATGCACCGGTTCCCGAAGGCCAGCTCGGCAGTGGCTTCGGATACGGCCGCGTCGGTGATGGTGGGCGTCACGCCCAGCCGGGGCGCCATGCGCCGGAACAGGACGGCCTCGTCGGGCCCGCATCCGTAGACGGTGAGGCCCATTACCGGCGACGGCTGGCTATCGGTCATGGGCCCAGTCAAGCCAGCGCGGTGTTGCCGGCCCGTATGGAGTTCTCCATAGGCCGGCGATATGCAGCCGGCCAGAGCCTCGCCCGGGTCAGATACCAGGCAGCTCCCTGGTCTCGGCGATTCGCCGGGCGACCTCGTGGAGCTTGGTGTTCTGCTGCTGGGAAATGCGGGTCAGGGTCCGGAAGGCGGCGTACTGGTCGATGTCGTAGCGCTCCATGATGATGCCTTTGGCCTGGCCGATGAGGTCCCGGTTGGCGATGGCGGCGGCGAGGTTCTCTGTCCGGCGCGCTTCGGCCAGGGCCAGGGCGGCCAGCGTCGCGAACGTCCCGGCGATCCGCTGGTCATGCTCGCTGAACGCGGCGGCCTCCGACGCGTAGAGGCTGAGCGTGCCGAGGGTCTGCTCGTCCACCCACAGCGGCGTGCACAGCATGCTGCCCACCTCGTGGGCCTGCGCTTCGGCCGAGAAGCCCGGCCATCGCGGGTCACGGGAGATGTCCTCGACGTAGACCATGGCCTGCTCGCGGGCGGCCTGGAGACACGGACCCTGTCCCGTCTGCTGCTGCCACAGGTCCAGGGCCTGGGGGGCCGGACCGGTCGTGGCCTGCGGGACGAGCTGGCCGCCATGCAGCAGTATCAGTCCGGCGTCCCGGGCGACGGGGTGCGCGGCCGCCGCCTGGGCCGTGATGGCGTCGAGAGTGGGCTGCATCCGGCCGTCCCGGACGTGCAACGCGCGGGCCAGGATGTCAATGGCGCCGAGCACTTCGGCCACGGCCTTGGTTGCGTCTGCGTCTGCGTCGCTCATCTCAGCTCCTCCCCGGGCCGAGCGCAGGCTAGCCCTCTGTACGGGTCGCGGCCCGTGACGCCGTAGGATAGATCACGGTTGAATGAGCCAGCCGCCCCGGGTTTCCGGCTGCGGGCTAGCTTTCCCCCCATTCTGGCCGGCTCACGGTTCCCGGGCTGCTTCACGCTTGCGGCGAGGTGAACCCTGCTGATGAACACCATCTATCTCCCGACCGCCATCTCTGGCGTGCCCGTGACGCCGGAGGAGATCGACATGAGCGGCCGCTGAGGACCGCTCATGCTGACGAATCGTGAGCTGAGTGCGCTGTCCGACAACGAGCTGCTGGCCCGGCTGCCGGGGCTGCCCCATGGCAGCGCGGAGCGCGAGGCGATCTGCGCGACCCTGGTGGACCGGTACGACCGGCTGGTCCGGTCGTGCGTGCGACCATACCGGCGGAGCCCGGAGCCCGTTGAGGATCTGCTGCAGGTCGGCTATCTCGGGCTGCTGCGAGCCATCAACAACTTCGATCCCAGCGTGGGGCAGAGCCTGAGCGCCTACGCCGCCCCGTGCATCTCGGGCGAGATCAAACGGCATTTCCGCGACCGGCGGTGGCAGTTGCAGGTGAGCCGCAGGTCCAAGGAGATGCTGCTGGAGATGCGGACGGCCGAGGAGACTCTCACGCAGCAGCTGGGCCGTGCCCCGGATGACAGCGACCTGGCCCGCCACCTCGGCGTGCCGGTGGATGACATCCTGGACGCTCGGCAGGCGCAGCGGGTTTTCACCGCCTTCTCGCTGGACGCGCCGCTGTCCGATGAGGAGGGCGCCGACGTGCTGGCCGACACCCTGGGCGAGGACGACGAGGCGATGGCGCACGCGATCGACATGGAGGCCGTGCACACGCACCTGGACGAGCTGCCCGAACGCGAACAGCGCATCCTGATGCTGCGGTTCTACGGCAACCTGAGCCAGGCGGAGATCGCCGCCCGGGTCGGCCTGTCGCAGATGCACGTCTCCCGGCTCCTGGGCAGGGCTCTGTCCTACCTGCGGATCCACCTGACCGAGTCAGCCTGAGGTCAGGGCTGAGAGCTGGCCTTAGGCGGGCGGGGAAGGAAAAAGGAAACCCGCTCCTGGTAGTCGCGATATCCCGGTCGTTGCTGCATGTGCCTTTCGGTGCGTTTCGCGCCGGTGGCAAAGACCAGCAGGTAGCTCATGAGGATAGGCGCCGGGAGGGTCCAGCCGCCGGGTGACGAGGCGGCGGCGGTCAGCCAGGCCCCGTCCCAGACCAGCGAGTCCCCGAAGTAGTTGGGGTGCCGGGACCAGCCCCACAGTCCGGTGTCGAGGATCTCAGGCTTATCAGGCCGCTCCTGGAACTCGGATTTCTGGCGGTCCGCGAGCGCCTCTACGACCGCTCCGGTGACCATGACGGCGATTCCGGCGGGAAACAGCCAGCGCCGGGCGGTACGGGGCAGCGGGCTCGCCGCAGCGAGCTGGACCGGGGCTGACACCAGCAGCTGAGCCAGACCCTGGGTGACAAAGACCTTCACGATCACCTGTGCCGTCGAGTCGCCCTCGAGGAACTCCGTGTACCGGGAGTCCTCCTCATCGCTGCGCCGCAGGCGGCCGATCATCTGCCGCTCCAGGCGAGCTGCCCAGCCAACTGTCGCCCCGGCCAGCATCCACCGACGCCACCGATCGCCACGGCCGACGGCCGCGCTGGTCAACGCGATCGCCGCTAGGCCAGGCCCCCAGACTCCGTCGGCATAGTCACGACGGCCGTGGCGCAAAGCCGCTACCCCGGTCCCCGTCTGCAGGGCGAGGATGGCGGCAGCGGACAGTCCCGTGACCCGCCATAGATTCTTGACATCTACGCTCACCGATCCGCCGCTCTCCGTCGTTGATTTGATGCTGAAATGAGGACCATCAGCGGTCGCGGTTGGCGAGCTGGTCCCGGGTACGCTGCGCCTCTTCGACCCGGCGTCGCTCGGGGTCGTCGAGCTTGCGGGTGTCGCGGAGCTCGGCGAAGGGCTCGAGGTCTTCGGGCAGCCCGCTGCGGATGGCGCGCTCGCGCTGAGTCTCCGCGTTGAACTCGGCTCCGAGCAGGATCGCGACGTTAGTGATCCACAGCCAGACCAGGAAGATGATCACGGTGGCCAGGGACCCGTAGGTCTTGTTGTACGAGCCGGCGAAGCTGACGTAGAGGGCAAACAGCCCGGAGGCGGCCAGCCAGATGAGGACGGCCAAGACCCCGCCCGCCGAGATCCACCGGAAGGCGGGCTGCCGGACGTTCGGGCTGGCCTTATAGAGCAGGGAGATCATCACGCTGACGATGACCAGCAGGACCGGCCACTTGGCGATGTCCCAGGCCAGCACCGCGGCATGGCCGATCCCGAACGCCGTGCCCACCTGGTTGGCGACCGGCCCGGTCAGCACCACGATGGCGGCCGCGATCACCAGCATGACGACGAGCGCGAAGGTCGTGAGCAGCCGGACCGGGACGGTCTTCCAGACCGGGCGGCCCTCATCCACGTCGTAGATGGCATTCGAGGCCCGCATGAACGCCGCGACGTAGCTGGAGGCCGACCACATGGCCAGCACCAGGCCGATGATGCCGGCCACCCCGGCTGCGCCCGCCTTTCCCTGGACCTGGGTGACGACGCCGTTCAGGAAGGTGTGCACGCCGCCGGGAGCGACCTGGGCGACGTTGTTCAGCACCTTCTGGGTCGCCGACCTGCCCAGCAGGCCCAGGATGGACACCAGCACCAGCATGGCCGGGAACAAGGCGAGCAGGCCGTAATACGTCAGCCCGGCGGCGCGGTCGGTAACGTCGTCGTGCTTGAACTCGCGGACTGAGCGCTTCAGGACGGCGAGCCATCCCGCCTTCGGCATGTCGGTGAGGGTCCGGGGCGGATTGCGCGATTCAGCAGCCGGCGCGGCGCCCGGGTCGTCCTCGCCGTGCGAACCAGTGTGAGGGGCCATCATCGCTTCCGTTCGTGAGCCGAGGGCGGAGTAGGCCTGACCGCTAACCGCTTACCGCCGGTTCAAACGGCCTCCGCCCCTCAGCTGGCGCTGGCTTTTCCTTCATCGCCGGCTTTTCCCTCATCGCCGGGCCAGACGCCGGTCAGCTTGCGGGTACCTACCGCGGCACTGCGGTCCACGGCCGCCTTGACGAAGGCGAAGATGGCGCCCTGCAGCACCGCCGCGACCAGCACCTCCCGCCACCCCCGCTCGGCGTCGGTGGCCTTGGGCGCCTCATCCTCGCCAGCGGCCGCCTTCCACACTCGCTTGAAGATGGTCCCGGCCAGGACGCCGCCCAGCACGCTGACCAGAATGCTCACCGGCTTGTAGATCAGCTTGATCATCGCTTCCGCCACCGCCTCACGACCAGGATGCCGACGACGAGCACAGCGCCGGCCACTGCTATCGGCACGGGCCGCTGCCGGATCGTCTTCGTTGCCTTCGCGACAGCTTGCTGGGCCGGCTCCGGCACGGCGTCCCGCACCGGCGCAGCCACCGCGGCGGCCTGAGCCGGAAGTTGATGCGCGGCCGCGGAACCGGCTGCCTTGGCCTTCTCGCTGATCCCAGCGGTCGTGCTCGAGACCTGGCTGCGGACGGTTCCGGCGGCGTGAGCGGCCTGCGCCCGGGCCTGGCCGGCCTTCTCCTTGGCCTGGTCCTTCAGGTCGCTGGCGGTCTCCTGCGCCCGCGCCTTGACATCGGCCTTCGCGGCGAGCTGCTCGACCGTCTCGCCCAGGTGCTCGCGGGTCTGGTCGATTTCCCGCTGCAGTCCGGCCGCGTCCTGGAGCGGGCCGTCTCCCGCAGAGGCGGGCGTGCCCGCCGGATCACTGCTCGTCATCGTCGTGCACTCTCCTTGATTTCTTCGATGTCGGCCTTGATGCCCTCCGCGGCCTGCTCAGGGACCGGCGGAACGGCCTTCTGCAGCCGCCTCTTACCCAGCAGAGCCGCTACCGCGGCGGCAGCCAGCAGGGCGGCCCCCACGATCAGCGCGGCCAGCCAGGCCGCCACTGCTCCGCTGATGGCGATGACGGCACAGGCGATCAGGCAGCCCGTTCCGTAGATGGCGATCAGTCCGCCGCCGCCCAGCATCCCGGCGCCGATTCCCGCTTGCTTGCCCTTGGCCGTCATCTCGACCTGAGCGAGCTTCAGCTCATCCCGGACCAGGATCGAGACTTGCTCGGAGAGCTGCTTGACCAGTTCTCCGGTAGAGCGGTCGTGCGTATCTGGCTGCGGCCTTGTCCCGGCAACGGGTTCCATGACGTGTGTCCCTCCGTGTGTGACGGCGCGCTTACCCGGCCGCGATCGCGTCTAACGCGGTTGGCGCCATGAACCGAATGGCCGGCCACCAGGGGTGAGGAACCGTCGTGAGCAGGCCGGACGGCGCTAGGGCTTCAGGCCGGGACCTCTGCGGGCCAGCGCGGAACTCGGGATGTTTCGCTCGATCACGTCGCGGGCGACGACGGAGAGCTTGCGGTTGTGGTCGCGGGCAAAGGCGCGCAGCAGCTGGAAGGCATCGTCCATGGAGACCCCCAGGTACTCGGCGAGCATCCCCTTGGCCTGCTCGACGATGATCCGGCTGTCCAGGGCCGCCTGGAGCTGCTCGGTCAGCAGCGTGCGCTCACGCAGCGCTCTTTCCTGGATCAGCCCGATGGCCGCTATTTCCCCCATGGCCTTGGCTATATCCAGCTCGGCCTCGTTGAACAGCTCGTCTGCACTCCGGAACAGGTTCAGGGCGCCGATGACGTCCCGGCGGAGCCGGAGCGGGACCGCGCACATCATCTGGAATCCGGCCTCGAAGGCATGGGGCGCGAATTCCGGCCAGCGAGCGCGGCTGTCGGCTGCGGTCGCCTGCACCGGCTGGCCAGTCGAGAACGCGTCCATGCACGGCCCTTGCTCGTCCTGGAGCTCGAAGATCTCGAGCAGCCGCATCCGCTCATCAGAGGAGGCGACAAGCCTCAGGCCGCCGCGCGCGTCGGCCAGCATGACGCCGGCCGCCTCGGCATCGAGGATCTGAACTGAGTCGTCGGACAGGCCGTGCAGGAAATCAACGACGTCAAAGTCGCCGGCCAGCGTGTCCGCCAGGCGCACGAAGACCCGGGCCAGCTGCGCCTCCCTTCCCCTCCGGTCGTGGCCTTGACGTTCAGGCTGGGCGGCCGGGCCGCCGTGCGTCTCACTCATCGAATCGCAACCGCCGTTCAACGACATCCTGCGCGATATCGAGCATCGGGCGCCCGCTCGCGAACGCCGCGGCGCGCAGCCGGGCCAGCGCGTTGGCCATGCTCTCGTCCAGCTGAGCGGCGATCATCCCGGTCGCCTGATGGACCACTACCCGGTCCGCGCCGCTGGACTCCAGCAGCTCCGACAGGCTCGTCCCCCCGGCCGAGTACTGCTGGTAGAGCACGGCATCACGGGCGATTCCGGCGGTCACCAGCGCATCGGCCAGATGCTCCTCGCTCAGCATCCCCGGCCGGTCGCGGCACAGGTCCAGCGTGCCGATACCGCCCGGTCCCACGGTTAGCGGCAGGGAGAATTCCGCCTGCACACCGACGGCCAGAGCCGCCGCCGCGAAGGCGGGCCAGCGGTTCGCGTCCTTGGCCGTCAGGTCCGGCAGCAAGACCGGGGTCCCGGATGCGTGGGCCTGCAGGCACGGGCCTTCGCCCAGCTCCATCTGCAGCCCGCTGACGGTGGCGGCATGCCGGCCCGCTCCAGCCAGCATGCTCGCGGACCCTGGGCCGGAGATCAGCAACAGGGCGCACCCAGACAACGCCATCTCCTCTACGGCCAGCTGACACAGCCCTGCTACCAGGTCGCCCGCGCCCACCTGGGAGCCATTTTCAGTGACTGCCGCCAGAATGCGGGCCCGCCGCACGCCGTCCCGCATACCGCCTCCTCGCCGCCTCGCCATGACCGATAAGGCAGCGTCGCTCACCCTACCGTCCCGGGAGCCGAGGCTCTTTTCTCGGCGGGGTCGCGGTATCGTTGCAGGACAAGATCGTTGCTCCAGACCCAGGCAGCGGCAGGACTCCTACTGCCTGGCGGTGAGCTGAGTGACGGATCCCAGCCAGTCGGACGTGGCGACCCGCACTGGGCGGCGTCCCTGTCCGGCCGTCGCCTTGCCCTCCCGGTCGCACGAGATTTTCGAGGCCGCGGGCGCGGAAGCCACGCTGGCGCTGCTGTCGGCCACGCGCGGGGCGGCTCGGATCCGCAGCCGCGGACCGGGCGGGATGCGGATGGTCCACGACCGCATCGGCCCGGTCAGCCTCGATCATGTGACGTTCACCATGGATCTGGACGCCGACGTCGGCCCGGCCGACGGGCTGGTGTTCGGGCAGGCCAATGCGGGGACCGTCGGCTTCCGCACCGGCCACGCTGAGCACTGGCACACCATCGGCGACCCTTATCTCGCTGCGCAGCCAGGCCGCCCTCGCACGTCCATGATCCGCGGCAGCGACCACGACCAGCTCATACTCGATCCTGCCCTGATCGCCCGTGTCGCTCAGACCGCACCAGGACGGATCCAGCAGCCACCGAAATTTACCGGCTACTATCCCATCTCGACCGGGGCGGCTCAGACGTGGAAGGCCACGTGTGCGTACATTCGCGACACGCTGCTGGCCCTCCCCGGCACCGGCGCCTATCCGCTGGTCGCCGCCAATGCGGCCCGGCTGCTGGCCGCCAGCGCCTTGGCCGTCTTCCCGAACAACACGCTCACCGATCCGACCAGCCAGGACCGGCACGACGCCCACACCGACACCCTGCGCCGCGCGGTCGCGTTCATCGACGAGCACGCCCCTGAAGACATCACCGTCGCTGACATAGCCAGCGCCGCCTTCGTCACTATCCGCGCCGTCCAGCTCGCCTTCCGGCGGCACATGGACATCACCCCCATGGGCTACCTGCGCCAGGTCCGGCTCGGGCGCGCCCACCATGACCTTCAGAGCAGCACTCCTGACGGCGACACCGTGACCGCGGTCGCCTACCGGTGGGGCTTCTCCAACCCCAGCCACTTCGGCGGGCTCTACCGCCAGGCCTACGGCATCAGCCCCAGCCACACACTCCGAACGGACTAGCGCTCTGAGCCCCGGGCTTCGTTATCTGCCCTCATGGCGCGCCGAAGCTTCGCTGCCAGCGCAGCGCGCGCGGCAGGCGGCCGTGCATCGTGAACAGAAAGGGGCGAGGGCTGCGCGAAACCCGCGGCGGAGCGGGATTTGGAACGGTAACCGAAATGGGGCGGGATGAATGAAGATCGTGCCGATCTGACGTCGGCTGGCCCGGGTCAGCTGGGTCAGGGAAACCCGGAGAACCTGGAGCGCCTGCTAGGACGCGTGACCGGCGGCGACAAAAGAGCGTTCGCTGCGGTCTATGACCAGATGGCGGGACCCGTTTACGGCTTGGCCTGCGCCATGACCGGCGATGCCGAATGGTCGCGAGAGCTGGCCGTGCAGGCCCTGACAGAGGTGTGGAGGACCGCGTCGCGCTACGACCCGTCGGGAGGCAGTGCCCAGTCCTGGGTCATGAGCGGCGCACGGCAGCACGTCGTGCGCCAGCTCCGCGCCGCTCGGACTACAGATCGGACTAAAGAAGGGCGCCGGATCCCGGCTCGGCCGGACGGCCCGCGGACGGGGGACTTTGGCGCGGGCCCGCTCAGCGTCCCGGGGCTGCCCCAGGGACCGGAGCGTCAGGCCATGGCGCTGGCGTTGGACGGCGGTTATACCCAGGATGAGATCAGCGAGCGTCTCGGTCTTGCTCCGGACACGGTCGCGGAGCTGCTCAGCGCCGGCCTGCTTCAGCTCGCCGCACCGCACCTCAACGGGCTGGAGCGCGGGCGGCCCGCCCGCTAGAGGTGCCCGCTCCGGTATCGGGCCGGGTCAGCGGGAGGGTGTCAGCAACTCCCCGACGGCGACCAGGTGCTCGGCGACGTCGCGCAGTTTACGGTTTACGGCCTGGGATGAGGCGACCAGCAGTCCGAACGCCTCGACCCCGGTGATCTTGTACCGCTCCATCAAGATGCCCTTGGCCTCGCCGATGACCTCCCGGGTACCGAGTGCGGCGTGCAGGCTCGCCCGCGTCCGGTCAGCGGCCATCGCGAGGGCGGCATGGGAGGCCAGCAGGATGCCGATGCTCTCGCTGCCCTGGCCGAAGGCCCTGACATCCGAGGCATAGAGGTTCAGCGCCCCGAAGGTCTCATCTCCGGCAAACAGCTGGACGGACAGCACCGACAGCACGCCCAGGTCCACGGCGTGCCGGGCGAACCAAGGCCAGCGGTCGTCGGCGCGAAGATCGTCGCAGCGTACCGTCGTCTGCTTCCGGGCGGCATCCAGGCACGGTCCCTCGCCTGCCTCGTACTGCGCCCGGTCAATCCGTCTGACCAGTTCATCAGAAGCGGCCCGGGTAGCGAATTCCCGGCTGGTCATCACCGTGATCCCGGCGTACCGGACGCCGGGCACCTCGCGGATCGCGGCTATCGCGATCCGGTCCAGCAAGGCCTCGGCCGTGGTGTCGGCCTGCAGCTCGCGGGCCAGCTCACTCAGCTGGCGGGCCACCCCCGGCGCGGCACTCTGCCCGGAGCTGCCGACCGCCTGCCGCGCCGGTTCACGCCGCCCGCCTGTCACTATGGGCCATCCCTCATCGCTGACTGGCAGCATAGCGGCGACACAAACCCGGGCCAGACGGGCGGCACCCCGATTTCGCCTGGTAAAGACACAGGCGCCTGGCACTTCGTTTTCCGCGTTTTGCCGGCCGACCGGATCTGGCATCGTGATTGATGACGGTTATAAAGCAGCCGTGGCCATGTCTGGCCACCCGGTTGCGCGTTGCCTCCGGTGAAGTCCGGACCGCTGCCGGAGGCGATGAGGTTGCCCGAAATCCCGTATCTGCCCACGACGGTCGACGGCGCCTGCGTTG
Organism: uncultured Actinomycetes bacterium; assembly: GCA_963744005.1. Lineage (GTDB taxonomy): Bacteria > Actinomycetota > Actinomycetes > Streptosporangiales > Streptosporangiaceae > Palsa-504. Next base: position 36,254 of record CAVURU010000002.1, read on the forward strand.
TCACGACCCCCGCTGAGATCGACATCGTCACAGCCGAGCAGCTACGTGCGGCATTGCTGCAGGCGCCTACGGCGAAGCCGCCTGTGGTCGTGGTGGACATGACGGGCACCTTGTTCTGCGATTCATCCGGCCTGCATGCTCTGCTGCGGGCGCATCGGCGGTTCGGGGCGGAAGGCGGCGGCCTGCGACTGGTGATACCGCCCGACGGAGTCGTCGCCCGTATCCTCAACCTCACCGGCCTGCGCACAGTAATCCCCTGCTTCCGCAGCCTGGCCGACGCCGTGGCCGGCACGCGTGCCCTGGCCGACCCGGTCGGAGGATGAGCTGGTTGGCACATCCGGCCGAGCTGATGAGCATGTCCGACAGAGAGCTGCTGGCCCGGCTGGGCGTGTTGCCACGCGACAGCGCCGAGCGGCAGGCAGCCTGCGACATCCTGGTCCGGCGTTATGCCGGGCTGGTCCGGTCCTGTGTCCGGCCTTACCTCAGCAGCCCCGAATCAGCCGATGACCTCGTGCAGGTCGGCTACGTCGGATTGCTCAAGGCCATCAACAACTTCGACCCGCGGCAAGGAGAGAGCCTGGCCGCCTACGCGCTGCCCTGCGTGACCGGCGAGATCAAGCGGCACTTCCGCGACCGAAGGTGGCAGATCCGGGTGAGCCGTCAGGCGCAGGAACTCATCCTGGAGCTGCGAGCCGCTGAGGAGGACGTGACCCAGCAGCTCGGCCGCACGCCGGATGACCGCGAACTGGCCCGGCATCTCGGCGTCCCCGAGGATGAGGTCCGGCAGGCCCGCCAGGCGCATATGGCGTTCAGCGCCCACTCGCTGGATGCCCCGCTGTCCGTGGACAGTGACCCTGCTGTGCTCGGCGACCTCCTCGGCGAGGATGACCCGGCCATGAACCACGCGATCGAGATGGAAGCGGTCAGCGTCCACCTGGATGAGCTCCCCGAACGAGAGCAGCGCATCTTGATGCTGCGGTTCTACGGCAACCTCACCCAGGCCCAGATCGCCGTCCGGCTCGGCATCTCCCAGATGCACGTATCCCGGCTCCTCAATCACGCCCTGACCTACCTCCGCGCTCAGCTCATCTGACCGGAAGCGCCGTAACCGACCGTACCTGGACCGATATGGAGCTGATGAAATTCAAGCACAGGTCCTCGCAGCAACCGGCTGGGCCGAGATGAGGGAGGCCAGGAAAGCTGATGAATCGCTGATCGAGACGGCGGGGACCCTGGTGAGTGACCAGGACCTGGAGCAGACCCTGCGCCAGCTCCTGGAACTGGCCTGCTCGGCACTGCCGGGCGGGGACGAAGGCGGCATCACCTTGATCGAGCCCGAGGGCCCCCGGACGGCGATCGCCACCAGTGATATCGCGTTGAGCGTGGACAGCATGCACTATGCCGCGGCCACGAGCGGCCCGGGCCTGGAGGCCTACCGGCGGCAGCAGGTCGTGCGGATCGATTTCACTTCTGGCGACGACCGCTGGCCTGAGTTCACCGCGGCGGCCGCCGCCCATGGCCTGAACTCCACCCTGTCCGTGCCGCTGGTGGTCGACGGTGACGGGCTCGGCGCGCTGAACCTCTACAGCCGCCGCCGCCAGGGCTTCACGGCCGCGGATGAGCGGCTCGCGGTCAACCTCGGCGGCTGCGCCTCGGTGGCCCTGGGCAACGTGCGGGCTCACTGGCGCACGGCCCGCCTCGCCGACCAGCTCCAGCAGGCTCTCTCCACCCGAGGGGTCATCGATCAGGCCACCGGCATCCTCATCGCCCAGCACGGCTGGACCGCCGGGCACGCGTTCCATCTGCTGACCGCCACCGCCCAGCGAAACCGTCTCTCCGTCACCGACGTAGCCGCTGACCTGGTCCAGCGGGCCAGCGCCGCAGAAGAGTCAGGAGCAGCGCCGGGCGCAGCTACGAGAGACCGATCGCGAAGCTGATCGTGACGTCGGTGCCGTTCTGGTCATGGTTCACGACGACCCGATCGGCGGTCTGGCTCACCAGCCACAGCCCATGACCGTAAGTTGCGGCCCACGGATAAGGCTCAGCGGATGCCGCGCTGCTCTGGGGGGAGGCCGGGCCGGGGTCGCTGACATGACTGTGCAGCAGCTGGTGGTCGCTCCACTGGCGGACGCGTCCGTGGCCTGCGCCGTGGTAAACCGCGTTCGCAGCCAGCTCATGGACCGCTATCACGGCGTCCTCCACCCGGTCTGCTGACAGCCCGGCCGCGGCTGCGTGCCTCGCGACGGCCTGGCGCAACTGGCTCAGCGAGTCCGCGTCGAACGGCTCATCGAGTGGCGGGGGGTCCTCGGGCGGGGCTCGGCCAGCCGGGGATGCGGCCCGCAGGCGCCCGTTGGCACCCAGGTCCATGGGCCTGCGGCCGGACCGGCCATTGACGGAACCGTCTTGCCAGCTGGGCGTACCGTCGCAGTGATCTGCGGGCCCGTGGTCAGCCACTCGGCTCATCCCCTTGATTCGCCCTAGGCCGGGGCCACTACCCGGCCCGGAACAGATCATGTGGCTCTTGAAGTAATGGTCGCCTGGGCGATAGGTCTCTCACCGGAAGCCAGGTGACCGGTTAGCTGATGACCCGATCGGCCAGGGCCTCCTCGACGTCCTGGAAGCACAGCAATATGCCGTCCGTCCCGGTCAAGGTGAAGATGCGATCTACCGCCCCGCCAGGGGAAACAGCCAGCCGCAGCTCATGGCCATCGGAGCGGGCCTGCCGGTGCGCTCCGAGCAGCACATGGAGTCCGGAGGAGTCGAGGAAGGTAGTGCCGGTCATGTCGACCACGACCACCGGGCCGCCGCCGGCCGCCTCGACCAGGACCGCGCGGAGCTTCTCCGAGGTCATGATGTCGATCTCTTCGGGAGTGGTGACAACGGGCACGCCGTTGACCACGGTGCAGTAGTACTCGGTGTCGGGCATGCCCGCCTCCACCCTTGACTTGAACGTCCGGCGGACCAGGGAGGTCTGCTTCGGAGGCAGGCGAGCCCAGAGCTCCAGATGGCTGCTCATTAGCTGTGATTCCACAGTATTGGCGCTTGTCGCATAAGCACAAGGGCGCGCGCTGGGCGGCCTGGCCGCCGAGCGCGCAGCTGTCCGAATAAACACTCCTGCCTGGGTAAGGGCGACGAGTACCCGGGAGGAGGGCAAGCTGAAGTGATTGAGCGCAGCCGTGAGGCCACAGCGTTTCTCGACACTATCGACCGGACCGCACCGCAGGCGGTGAGCGCATGCGAGGGCTGGACGACCCATGAGATCGCCGCTCATGTCACCGGCATCGCGGTCGAGGTCATCAGGCACCTGGATCCCTACCTGAACGGCGACCCGGTCCCAAGACGCGGAGTTTCGAGGAACGGGAGGCGCCGCTGCAGGCCATAGAGGACCAGGCGCTGCTGCGGCGCCTGGATGCCGACGAGGAGCGGATGCGGCGCTTCGTCGACGAGGTGCTGGCCCGCGAGCCCGATGCGGTCATCCCCTGGACCGGCCGGCAGATGGCGGTGGCCAAGTTCATCCCGCACTTGCGCAACGAGCACGCCCTGCACCGATGGGACATGAGCCCGCCGTCGACATGGACGCAGGAGCGCGCCAGCTGTTCATCTGGGGCCGCCGCCCGGACCGCCGCGGCCGACTCCGCAGCCGCCTGGCTCAGTCTCAGCTGGCCCGGCTGCAGGCGCTGCTCTCCGGCTACTGAGAGACAGACTCCGTACCAGCCTGCTGCGCTTAGGTCAGCTCACGCCCGCGGCAATCACGATGCCCACTGCGACCAGGATAAGCCCGCCGATGATCTCGCCCTGCTCCCCGGCCCGGCGGCCGATGCGGCGGCCGAGTTCCAGGCCCAGCAGCGACAGGCCGGCGCTGACGGAGCCGATCACTATCGCGGCCTCAATGACGCTTATGCGGTAGGTGCCGAGCGCAAATCCGACCGCGAGGTTGTCGATGCTCAGCGCCAGCGCCGTGGCGATCAGCCGACCGGTCGGCAGCTGTGCGACACGGCCGTCGTCGGCCCCGTCATCGGCTCCGTCTTCGGTTGGGGCCCGGCTTCGCGCGGCCTGCCCGAGGGCGTAGAGCCCGGTGGCGATCAGCAGGCCGGCTCCGATCCAGTGAGCGGCCTGCCCCAGGGGGCCAGCCAGGCGACGGCCGAGGAGCAGGCCGATGAGCGGCATGGCCGTCTCGAACAGCCCGAACGTCAGGCCGACCCTGAGCCGCGTCCGCGCATCGATCCCCGCGACCCCGATGCCGATCGAGGCAGCGAGATTCGACAGGCCCAGGGACACGGCCACCAGGAGCAGGGCCACCATGCGGTCACGGTACCGCCGGCCCGCCGGTCAGTTGATTGACATCGCAGATGGCCCAGGCCAACCTCTGTTCGCATGGTGCCCAGCGAGTACGACGCCTACCTGGCCACGACGGCCACCGCCGCGGCGGCCCTCATCGGATTGTTGTTCGTGGCCGTCTCGGTCCGGGACGAGACGATCTTCGGGCCGAACGCCATGCCGGGCGGGGAAGCCCTGGCCATCACCGCTTTCGCTGGCCTGGTGAACTCGTTCGTGGTGTCGATGTTCGGCCTGATTCCCAAGATCAACATCGGCGAGCCCGCCGCCATCATGGCCGTGATCAGCATCACCTCGATCATCAGGCTCCAGCGCCGGCTGCACACATCCCGGAACCTAGCGGTACAGAGCATCACGCTGGCCGCCTACGTGTCTCAGCTGGGCTTCGGCGTGCTGTTCCTGGTCAAGCCGCATGACAGCGATCAGCTCATCAACTTGTGCATCATCATCCTGATCACGCTGATCGTGTCGCTTCAGCGCGCGTGGTCGCTGCTGCGGGGAAAGCACCTGGCCAGCGCGGGCATCCCCGGGGCCGGGCGCTCCGATCCGTCGCCCGGACCGGAACCGGGGCGGTAGCGGCGCGCGCCGCAGGCGCCGACGTCAGTACAGCAGCACGGGATTCACGGCCGACCCGGTCGCACCGTGAATCTTGAGCGGCCCGACGGTCAGCAGGCCGGCGTGGGCGCCCGCGGCGGTCAGGGCGCGCGCGGCCGGGCCGAGATGGCAGTTGTCGATCAGGACGAGCCCGGTCGCCCAGGCCACCATGTGCGCGGGCAGCGGGGAGCAGCCAGGTACATGCGCATCCAGGAAGTCCCAGCACAGGACGCTGATCTCGTGCTCCGCGAGCCATCGCGCGCCGGAGTGGCCGAGCCCGGCCCGGCCGTCAGGATGCTCGCCGACCGGGCCGTACCGGCGGCCGCTGGCCTCGAAGGCGTCGCGGCCCATGTAGATCAGCACGGCGTCTCCGGACTGCAGGTCGAGGCCGGCGGACGCCACGGCGGCGTCGAGCTCATCGGCTTCGACCGCGGAGTCGGCCCAGGCCCTCCCCCGCAGCGCGGTGATGTCCAGCAGTACGGCGCGGGTGGAGATGCCGGTCGCCGCCCCGATCAGCAGGTCCGCCGAGTCACCGGCATCCGGCGCGACGCTCGGCTGCCCGCTGTGCCAGCGCCCGTCCAGGCCGACGTGCGTCAGGCCATCCAGATGCGTGTTGACCAGGCCGTGGCAGTCGATCTCGATCCGGTCCGAGCCTGTCGCGTGGTCGGCGCCGGCCGCCGCGAAGGTCTCGATGACGAACGCCGGCCGGGTCTCGTCGGCGCGGACGGCCGGGCCGGCCTGCAGGGGCCGGGACAGCGACAGGCACTGGCCCTGGCGCACCGCCGAGATCCCGCGCAGCCGGGCCTGCGGCGTTATGTAGCGCAGCGACCCGTCGCAGGCCTGATCGTGAGGCTCGTCGCGGCCGACCTCGGCCAGGTGCTCATCGGCGAGTTGCTGCACCCAGTCAGGGACGGCGTTCACGGGTGCGCCCCGGTCGGGGTGGCGTCGTCGACGAGGCCGACCTGGCGTGCCTTGATCTGGATGGCGAGGACCTTCGACATCAGCCGGCACTGGACGAAGCTCCCGCCCATGATCCACAGGCCAGGCTGGCCCAGCGGACCGTACAGGCCGCGGACCTCGCCGTCGTCTCGCAGGCCCCAGACGGGACCGACCGCCTCGGCGACGCGGTCGCCGAGCAGGCTCCGCACCGTGTCCTGCATGTTGCGGAAGCCCAGGGCCAGCACGATGGTGTCGACCTCGGTCAGCTCCGAGCCGTCGGTGAAGAGCACGGTCCGCCCGCGCAGGCCGGCCACCTCGGCGCCGTTCTTGATCTTGATCGTGCCGTCCACGATCAGGTCGGACGCGCCGACGTTGATGTAGTAGCCGCCGCCCAGCCGGTAGTACTTCATCAGGAAGCCCGTGCCGTCGCCGCCGTAGTCGGTCTTGAAGCCGGCCGCGTGCAGCCCGGACAGCAGCTCGGCGTCCAGCTCGGCCATCCGCCTGCTCATGTGCCGCTGCAGCTCGCCGCTGAGCGGGATCGGCGTCGAGGCGGCCATCAGGTCCGCGTCCGCCAGCGGCGGGCCGTCCTCGGTGAACAGGGCGTAGGCCAGCGAGTTGGTCGTCTCGACGTTCATGACGCACGTCGAGGACCGCTGCAGCATGGTGACGTCGGCGCCGTGGACGGCGTAGTCCTGGGCGATGTCGTGGCCGCTGCTGCCGGTGCCGATGACCAGCGTCCGCCGCCCGGCCGCGTCCGGATCGGACCGGTACTCCTGGGAGGTGATGATCTCGCCCCGGAAGTCCTCGGCGCCGGGCAGCGGGATGCGCCGTGCCTCGCCGAAGACGCCGATGGCCAGGACCAGGTGCCGCGGGCGGACCGTGCGCTCCGCGCCGTCGGCGCGGCGCAGGGTCACGGTCCAGCGCCGCTCAGCCTCCGAATACGCGGCATGTTCCAGGGACGTCCCGGTCCACACGTTGAGGTCCAGGATCGAGGCGTACGACTCGAACCAGTCCGCGATCTTGTCTTTTGAGCAGTAGGCGGGCCAGGTGGGCGGGAACTCCAGGTAGGGCATCTGGTTGGCCCATACCTCGTTGTGCAGGTTGAGAGACCGGTACCGCATCCGCCAGTTGTCGCCGACTCTCTGGTTCTTTTCCACGACCAGGGTGTCGAGGCCGAGCGCCTGGAGCCGGGCCGCGACCGAGAGACCCGAGTGGCCCGCGCCGAGGACGACGACCTCCGGATCGCGATCGCCGAACTCGACTTGGATGTCACGCCGCTCTCGCCAGGTCAGGGCGGCCCGGTGCAGCTCGCCGACCGGGCGGTTGGGCCCGACAAGCTCCGGATGCCCCTTGAGCTCATCGGGGGTCGTGAGCAGCGTCCAGGTCCGCCACTCGCCGTCCGGCCCGGAGATGAGCTTCAGGTAGCCGCGCCCGCGGACCGAGGCGGTATCAAAGGTGATCAGGGCCTCGAGCGAGCGTCGCCACGGCAGGGGCCGTTCCACGACCTGAGCCGTCTTGCCCTCCTCGAGGCAGAACTCGTGCACCTTCTCCTGCCCGGCCGCGGCGAGCAGGGCCGCGGCGATGTCGCCGGCCCCGTGTACGGTCCGGACGTCCCAGGTACAGGCGGCGAAGTCCCGCCAGTAGCTGTCGTCCGCGAACAGGGCCGTCAGGGCGGCCGGGCGGCGCGACTCCAGCGCCTGGTTAAAGGCCTCGATCCAGCGTTCGAGGACCGGGCGTGCGGCGGCACTGTCACCGGCCGGGATCGCTGCGCTCGCGGTCATGAGGCCGCTCCTTCCGGGTAGCCGCAAAGGCTGACAGGTATCACCTAGTACGTGGCACGGCCGCCGCTGATGTCGTAGACGGCGCCGGTCGAGAAGCTCAGCCGGGGCGAGGACAGGAACAGGACCAGGTCGGCCACCTCAGACGGCTGGCCGAGGCGGCCCATCGGAATACGCGCCACCAGGGACTCGCGACGGGCCTGGTCGAATCTCGCGGTCAGCGGCGTCTCGATCATGGCCGGTGTCACCACGTTGATCAGGACACCGGTGGTGGCCAGCTCTTTCCCGGCAGATTTGGTCATCCCGATGATGCCGGCCTTGGCCGCCGAATAAGCGCCGCTGAGCGGGTTTCCTTCTTTTCCAGCCATGCTCGACATATTGACGATGCGCCCGTAGCCCCGCTCTTTCATGCGCGGGACGACAGCCCGCAGCAGATTTCGCTGTCCCTTGATGTGGACAGCGAAGATCGCGTCCCATTTATCGTCCGGGATATCCCAGAGCGGGGACGGCTCCTGGGCCACGCCGGCGTTGTTGACCAGGATGTCGATGCGGCCGAACCGGGCCTCGATCTCGCCGACCACGCGCTCCACCAGCGGGCTGTCGGTCACGTCGGCGAGGTAGGTGAACAGCCGGTCCCGAGCCGCCGCGGGCACCTGCGCCTGGTAGCTGTGCAGGGCGTCCTGGGCTGAGTCCAGGCAGGCCACGACCGCGCCCTGGGCGAGCAGCCCATCGCAGACAGCGGCGCCGATCCCCTGTGCGCCGCCGGTGACGATGGCGATGTGGCCCGTGATCCCGAGGAAGGACGGGTCGTCAGTCAAGGCGGCTAGCCCGGATGGCGGTCACGGCTCGCCGTGTTTCTCGTCGTCCAGCGGGACGTAGACGACCCGCACGGGGGCCCGGTCGTCCTGGCCCAGGGCCGGGCTCATGGTGAGGGTCTTCTCGCGGGCGACGCGGAGGTTCTCGAGGACCTCGGCGATTCGCTCCGGCGTCTCTCCGGCGATCTCGTAGACGGCGAGGTACGGCGGCCATGGCCAGGCCGTGCTGGACGGATGAGGCTCCAGGCGATACCGGCGGGCCGAGCGGAATCCTTCGACCTGCTCAAGCAGCTCGGGGATGTGCGTCTCGTCGTACCAGCTGTTGTACTCGGCCTCATCGGCGTCGGTATTCGGCTGAGTGAAAACCAGGAACAACGCGTCGGTCATCGCTTCGTTCCTCCTTAGCGACAGCCAGGACTCTAAGCCATGGCTTTTTGACCCTACAGGCGAGTGGCGGAGCCACGGAAGGCCTGCGGCGCGGGCCCTCGTTTGGCCTGCCCCGGCTGGGGCAGCAGGCCGTGGTGACGGCGACGGGTTCTCAGCCAGGAACCACGCCAGCTATCCGGCTCGCGGGCTAGCTACTATTTTGGATTAACGTGCGCTAAGCACGCCGGTAACGGAGAGGTGCAGGTGGCCAACGCTCTAGCGCAATCCGACCCGGCAGCCGACTTGGGGCTTCCCACCGCAGCGCAATCGCTGCGGGACCGCGTCGAGACCATGAGCAGGGCCTGCCAGGCGGCGCGGAGTATTGACGAACTGGCCGCCCGTGCCATCGCAGAAGCAAAATCGGCCACCGGTGCGGCCCGGGGCGTGCTGTTCACGGCCGAAGGCGATTATCTCGCGCTGGCCGCCAGCGCCGGGTACAGCGGCAGCGACCTCCAGCCCTGGCTCCGATTCGCCGCTGATGACAGCACCCCCGCCGGGCGCGCCGCGCGAGAGCGACGGCCGGTGTGGGCCGGCGAGGGGGCCGCGCTGGTCGCCGTGCCGGTAATGGCCGGAGCGTCCGTGCTGGCCGTGCTGGGCATCTCGTTCGATCAGGCCCGAGAGCTGAGCCCGGTAGAGCAGCTGCTCCTGCTGGCGCTGGCCGAGCAGACCGCGGTCGCGCTCGACCGCCTGCACCCGGCGGCCGGCACCGGGCCCAGCGGTGACGGCCAGGCCCCCGCCGAGGACGCGACGCGGCGAGACACGGCGCGATCGCTGCGCGGCCTGCTCGCCGGGTCCAGCGCCCACCTCAACCGCATGACGGCCATGGCGTGCGAGCTGTGCCAGGCGCCCGCCGCCTACCTGACGGTGATCGACACCGCGCCGGTGGTGGTGAGCCACGAGGGTCTCCCCCTGCCCAGCGAGCTGCCTGTCTTCACCGAGGACGCAGTGGCGGCGGTCGCGATGAAGGCGAATGGGCCGCTCGTCGTGACGGACGCGAGAGCGGATGACCGGGTCAACGACCTGCCCATGGTCCGGGCCGGAGTGGTGGGCGCCTACCTGGGCGTACCGCTCGCGGTCGACGGTTCCCTGGTCGGGGTGCTCGGCGCCTACGATCAGCGCAGCCGGGAGTGGACGGCCGAAGCCGTGGAGGCGCTCGTCCTGCTGAGCGAGGCGGTCAGCGCCCATCTGCAAGCACGGATGCTCGCCGCGCGCGACGCCCGCATGACGCGGTCCCGCGAACGGCAGCTGAGGCTGCTCGATCAGCTCGGATCCGCAGACGGGCCGCATGAGGTGTCGAAGGTCCTGGTCAGCACCATCATGGAGGACCCTGAGGTCGTGGCGACGGCGCTGACGTGGTCGGATGAAGAGAGCGCGCTGCGGATGGTGGAGGCCCGCGCCGCCGATCCGGGTGACCGGGCCGCTCTCGCGGCCTTGGCCGCAGCCCAGATCCCGGCGGGCACCCCGGATCTGCACCTGGTGGAGTTGCTCGACCTGGTCCGGATGTCGTCGGCGGACACCGCGCACGTGGTCGGGCTGGGCGCCCAGAGCGCGGTGCGGCTCCAGCTGCGCTGGCCGTCGGCCGCCGCCGTGCTGCTGGTCCTGCCCGCCATCGGGGCAGACGCGACCGGCCTGCTGAGCAGCCTCGAGATGATGGCCCCGGTGGCGACCATGGCCCTGGACCGGGCGACCAGCCAGGAACGTCACCGGCTGGCGGCGGCCCGCGCGGCGTTCCTGATGGCGGCGTCCGAGCAGATGGAGGGGTCATCCCTCGACCTGGACGAGACCCTCCAGCGGCTGGCCCGGATCATCGTCCCGGCGCTGGCCGACGGCTGCCTGATTCACCTGGCCGGCTCCGGGAGCCTGCGGCTGGCCGCGGCCAGCCACATCAGCGCCCAGGTCGAACGGCGGATGCAGGCCGAGCTTCCGGGCAATCGTGAGCTGGCCAGCCTGCTGAGCGCGGCCGCCTACGGGCGCCCGGCGGCTGGGGCGGCGCCTTCCTGGCTGGCCGCTCCTAGCCGCCTGCGGGTCATCCCGCTGCGAGCCCGGGACCGCGTGATCGGCTCCATCTCGCTCGTCGACTCCGGGTCTGGCGGTCTGCGCCGGCTGGCCGATCCCCCGGTCCTGGAGGCGCTGGCCGCCCACGCGGCGATCACGATCGACAACGCGCTGTTCTACGCGAAGCGTTCGGCCGATGTGGCGGCGCTGCAGCGCGGGCTGCTCCCGGCCTCCCTGCCGGCTGTGCCCGTTTTCGACCTGGCCGCCTACTACGCGCCCGGCGACCGCAGCCTGGAGGTGGGCGGAGACTTCTACGACGCCGTCTCCCTGGCGGAGGACCACGTGGCGCTGGTCATCGGCGACGTGTGCGGCAGCGGCGCGGATGCGGCCAGCCTGACCGGCCCGGCCCGGGCCGTGCTGCGGACGGTGCTGGAAGACGGTGCGTCCCCGGCCCAGGCACTGGCCCGGCTGAACCACGCGATGTTCGACTTCAATGACGACGTCAAGTTCTGCACGGCCGCGGTGATCGACATCCGCGGCGCGGGCCGCGATGAATTCCAGCTGCGGGTCGCCTCGGGCGGCCACCCGCTCCCGCTGCTGCGCCGGAACGGCCAGGTGGAAGAGATCGGCGAGGCCGGGCCTTTCCTCGGGGTGCTGGACAGCGTGACCATCCCCGAGCGCACGCTGGGGGTGCGGGCCGATGACGTCATCCTGATGTACACCGACGGGGTGATCGAGGCACGCCACGATAACGAGATGTTCGAGGTCGAGCGGCTCATCACCACCGTGGGCGCGGCCGACCTGGCCGCGGAGCCCATCCTGGCCGCGATCGCCCGGGCGGTAGCGGAGTTCCGCAACCGGGGCAACGACGACATCGCGATGCTGGCGCTGCGGGTCAAGCGAGAGACGGTTACCCTGGATGTGTTGGAGGTGACACTTTCCGGTGAATAACTCCGTGCTGATCGTCGAGGACTCCGACGAGGACATGGAGGCGATCAAGCGCGCCCTGTCCCGGTCGTTCCCGGAGATCACCGTGCACCGGCTGCCCGACGGGGATGGCGCTATCGCCTGGCTGACGCACGCCGCATCGGACCTCCCCTCGCTCGTGCTGCTCGACCTGAACCTGCTGACCGGCGACGGCCGCGAGGTGCTGGCCGCGATCCGCGAGCAGCCGGCGCTGCAGGAACTGCCCGTCGTGGTGCTGACCAGTTCCACGAACCCGCGCGACGTGAATGAGTGCTACTCGGCCGGCGCCAGCAGCTACCTGTTCAAGTCGGTGGACTTTTCCCTGCTGCAGACCACGCTGACCGCGGGCCTGGAGTACTGGCTCAACGCACCGCCGCAGGCGGCGGAGTTCGTCACAGCGTGAAGTAGAAGGTCGAGCCCTCCCCGGGCACCGAGCGGACCCAGAGCTGGCCGCCGTGCCGTTCGACGATGCGCCGGCTGATGGTCAGGCCCGCGCCTGCGCCGCCGCCGCGGACCCCGGGCGCGTGCAGGCGACGGAAGATCTTGAAGATGCTGTCCTGCTGGTCGGGACGGATGCCGATGCCGTTGTCCCGTACGTAGACGGCCCGCACCGGCCCGGAGGAACCGTCCGGCACCACCCGTGCGACCCCCACTTCCACCCATCGCGGCGCCGATTCCGCGGCGTACTTGACGGCGTTGGTGATGAGGTTGACCAGCACCTCCTGCACCCGGATGCGGTCACCGGACACGGTGCCGAGCGGCACCGGCAGGCGCAGCTGCACTCCGGCCTCGGCCAGCTGCGGGCCGAGCATCTCCTCGATCTCGTCGATCAGGTCATCGAGCGGTATCTCTTCCGCGTCGAGCTCGGCCCGGCCGAGGCGGGAGTACTCCAGCAGTGAATTGAGCAGGTCATCCATGCGGGTCACCAGCCGCCTGATGGTGGCCAGCCGCGTCAGCGTCTCCTCGTCGAGCCCGGTGGCGTCCTCGGTGATGAACGTCGCGTAGTTGGCCACCCCGCGCAGCGGCTCTTTCAGGTCATGCGACGCAACATAGGCGAAGGCGTCGAGCTCGTCGTTGCTGCGCGCGAGCTCAGCGTTGGCCGCGCCGAGGGCCGCCGCCCGCCGGACGGCGAACTCGAACAGCCAGCGGTAGGACTCCTCGGCGATCCCGTGCTCTTCCTGGGTCCACGGCGTCGACTGGCCGCGGGCCGTCTCGTGCCAGACCATGGATGAGCCGCGGGGAGTGAGCCGCTGTCCGTGGCTGCCCAGCACCACCGGCCGGGACGGATCAGCGGCCCACCGCACGTTCAGCGACGCATCGCCGCGGAACCAGGCGACGACGTCGTCGCCCGAGCCCATCCGGACCAGCATCAGGCCGGCGCAGTCACCGGCGAGCTCACCGCGGTCGCCGAGCTCCTCGCTCAGCCGGTGCGTCGACCACGGCCGGCCGACCGGGGTGACCGGCAGCAGCCGGAGGAGCTCAGGCAGCGACTCCAGCGGAGGCAGCAGGCCAGAAGCCCGCCAGGCGCCGCCGAAACGGACGTACACGCCGTCGGCCGACACCAGCTCGGACAGCGGGGCAGCCTCGGCGACGAGGCGCTCGACGAAGTCGGCCGGATCGTCGTCCGAGGCGGAGTCGAGGACCTGGCTCAGCACCCTCCGCGCCCTGGTCTCGCCGGCGGCCCGCTGCCGTTCCGCGACCCCTTCGAGTTGCAGCGACAGCGCGATGCCGAACATCTCGCAGGCGGCCCGCTGATCCGGGCTGAGCCGCCGGGGTGTGCTGCTGTGGCAGGCGATCAGGCCCCACAGCTGGTCGTCCTTGATCAGCGAGACGGACATCGACGCCCGCACGCCGATATTCCGGAGGTACTCCAGGTGGTAACCGGATACGGTCCGCAGTGCGGAACCGGACAGGTCGAGCGGCTGGCCGGTGCGCGGAAGCTGGGGCGGGAGCAGTGCCGCGCCCGGATCGCCGACGTCGGCGATGACCCGGATCCAGTTCTCCCGGTACAGCCGCCGGGCCTGGGGCGGCACGTCGCTGGCCGGGAACCACAGCCCGAGCCAGGGCTCCCAGCCGTCGGCCACGTCCTCGGCGATCACCTCGCCGGGCCCGTCGCCGTCGAAGCGGTAGGCCACCACCCGGTCGTAGCCCGTGAACGACCTGACCTGGCGGACCGCCTCCCCGCACAGCTCATCCAGGTTCTGCATGCCCTGCATGCGCAGCAGCGCCCGCCGGACCCCGGCGTAGAACGCGGAGAACCGGAACGGCTGGCCCTCCAGAGGCTCGAACTCGCAGATCAGCAGGCCATCAGCGCGATGCACGCTCACCTCGAACTGAGCCGGCGCCGGCGCGGGCAGCGCGATCTCGATGGGCACCACGGCGCTGTCGCCGACGGCGAGCGAGGTCCGCAGCCGGGCCGCCTGGTCGGCGCCCAGCAGGGACGCGACCGGCGCGCCGACCAGCGCCTCAGGTTCGGTGCCGAGCACCGCGCCGGTATTGGTGCTGGCCACCGCGACGAGCAGGTCCGGCTCTTGGAGGGCGAGCAGCGCGCCGTGCGACTGCACCGAGCCCAGCGGGTGGATTGGCTCGCGAACGCACTCGGCGATGTCGAAGACCGTACCGGTGGCATACTCGGCGGCAATCTCACGCTGCGACAGCCCAGGCAGCGGCTCATCGGTCATCTCGGCTGTCGCCTCCAAGGCCAGCTCGCACCCACTGGGCTTCCGGCCGGCGCTCCGGGTCCCTTTTGCTGGACCACGAGAGTATGACACCTCCCGGGATCGAAACGGCCACTTGGGCCTGTGCGCTGCACGTATTGCTGGCGGGTGGCAGCGGACCAGGCTGTGTGGACCCGGCTGAGAACGGCCACTGCCGAGCTGCACGACCTCGCGGAACAGGCTCTCGACCCGCTGACGCGCTCGTACGCAGGCAGGTGACCCGCCGCTGTCGGACGCTTCGGCGGCCGCCTGGGGGGCGCTTCACGTGTCCTCGGACCAGGAGATTCGCGCCGCCGAGCAGATGGCCGCGGCCACCTTCCCCGCCTTCATCTCCTAGGCACGGGTGTAACGAGATTCGCCCGGGACCGGGCGGGTAGACGCGGCTGATGTTTGACGGTTTCCGGCTGGAGTCGGTCGACGTCGGTGAGGTGACCCTGCGCGTGCGGTACGGCGGCGCGGGAAAGCCGGTGGTGCTGCTGCACGGCCATCCCCGCACCCACATGACCTGGCACCGGGTCGCGCCGCTGCTAGCGGATTCGTTCTTCGTGGTCTGCCCGGACCTCCGGGGCTACGGCCAGTCGACCCTGCCGCCCGATGCGCCTGATCACGCGCAGTCGTCCAAGCGGGCCATGGCCGGCGATGTGGCGGTCCTCATGAGCCACCTCGGCCATGACCGGTTCTCGGTGGTTGGTCATGACCGGGGCGCGCTGGTGGCCTTCCGTACCGCCATGGATTACCCGGACGCCGTGGACCGGCTCGTGGTCATGGACGGCCTGCCGGTCATCGAGCATCTCGAGCGGCTGAACGAGACGTTCGTTCGGAGCTGGTGGCACTGGTGGTTCCTGGGCCAGACGGACAAGCCGGCGGAAGGACTTATCAGCGCCGATCCACGCCGCTGGTACCAGACCCCGCCGCCCGAGGAGATGGGCCCGGAGAACCATGCCGACGCGTGGGCCGCGTTCCGCGATCCGGCCGTCGTGCACGGAATGTGCGAGGACTATCGCGCCGGGCTGCGCATCGACCGCGTCCACGAGGAAGCCGACCGGGTTGCAGGCCGTCAGGTCCAGTGCCCGATGCTGCTGCTGGTATCGACGGACGACGACCTTGATCTCCACGGCGATCCCGAAGCCATCTGGCGGCCGTGGACCGCCGGCGGGCTGCGCAGCCGCCCGATCCATTCAGGTCATCACCAGGCCGAGCAGGCACCGTCCGAACTTGCTTCGGCGCTGCTGGACTTCCTGTGATCTTCCGTGCCTGGCGGCGGCGCAAACCCGGGGTGGCGCCGTGCCAGTGGTTCTCGCCGGGCTCGATGCTCCGGCGGGAACCTCGGCAGCCGGCCCAGCGATTATGATTAGCCTATGCAACTATTGCCGGGTGAATCGAGTTCTGCCTCGCCAGCGGCGGCGGACGGGCCGGTGCTTGATGCCGTCCTGACCGCCAGCCGGGCGCTGGTGGCCATGGCCGCCCGGTCGCTGGCGGACGCCGGCGAGGAGGTCACCCTCACCCAGTACCGCTCGCTGGTGGTCCTGGCCTCCCGCGGGCCGCAGGGGGTGGCTTCGCTGGCCGAGGCGCTGTCGGTGACGGCTCCGACGGCCTCGCGGCTGGTCGAGCGCCTGGTCCGCAAGGGACTCGTCCGCCGTCGTACCGATCGCCAGGATCGCCGTCAGGTCCGCATCGGCCTCACCGAGGCCGGCCGGGATCTGGTCCGGCTGGTGACCGAGCGGCGGCGCGAGGAGATCGGCGTGCTGCTCGCCTCCATTCCGGCCGAGGTACTCGAGCCGATGGCTGCTGGGCTGCGTCATCTGGCGGCGGCCGCGGGCGAGGTACCCGACCAGGAGTGGAGCACCGGGTGGGACCTGTGACCGAGGCGCCGGAAAGCCCGGTGCCCGGAGCCTCCTGGCGAGCCGGGATGGCCATGGCCTCCCGGTGGCTGGCCCGGGCCTCCTACCTGCAGAAGTGGCTGGTGCTCGGCGTCCTGATCGGGACGATGGCAGGATGCGGGGCGGTTGTCTTCTACGAGGCCCTGCTCGGCGCCACCCACCTGTTCCTGGGCGTCCTGGCCGGCTATCACGTCCCGACGTCGGCGGGCGAGGGCGGGCAGCCCGCTTCCGCATCCTTTGCCAGGCCCTGGGCGTTGCCGCTGGTGGTGGGGCTGGGGGCGCTGCTGGGCGCGGTCCTGGTCTTCCGCTTCGCCCCCGAAGCGGAAGGGCACGGCACCGATGCCGCCATCGCCGCGGTCCACCACAATCCGCGGGGTATCCGCTTCCGCGCGGTGGTGGTCAAGATCGTCGCTTCAGCCCTTACCATCGGTTCGGGGGGTTCCGGCGGCCGTGAAGGTCCCACCGGGCAGATCAGCGCGGGCTTCGCCTCGCTGCTGGCCCGCCAGCTCGATCTCAGCCCGGCCGATGCCCGGATCGCCGTGTCGACAGGGATCGGGTCGGGGATCGGGGCCATTTTCGGGGCGCCGCTCGGGGGCGCCGTACTGGCCACCGAGATCCCGTACCGGGACGACTTCGACGCCGCAGCTCTGCTGCCGTGCTTTATCGCCTCCATCGTGGGTTACGTCATTTTCGGCGCGGCCGAGGGGTTCACGCCGGTATTCGGCTTCAACACCGGTTACCGCTTCGATGACCTGGCCAACCTCGGGTGGTTCGCCCTGATCGGCGTCCTGGGCGGCCTCATCGGGCTCCTCTACGCCAAGAGCTTCTATGGTTTCATGGCCGGTTTCGGCCGGCTTCCCCATCCCGCGCTGGGCCAAGCCGCTGGTCGGCGGGGTCCTGGTCGGGACGATGGCGCTGGCCATCCCCGAGGTGCTCGGCACCGGCTACGGCTGGGTCCAGCAGGGCCTCAGCTCCCAGCTGCTGAACCTGCCGCTGTGGATCGTGCTCGTGCTGCCCTTGGCCCGCATCGTGGCCACTGGCCTGTCCATCGGATCGGGCGGCTCCGGCGGCATCTTCGGGCCAGGCATGGTCATCGGCG
This sequence comes from uncultured Actinomycetes bacterium, assembly GCA_963744005.1. Lineage (GTDB taxonomy): Bacteria > Actinomycetota > Actinomycetes > Streptosporangiales > Streptosporangiaceae > Palsa-504. Next base: position 53,798 of record CAVURU010000002.1, read on the forward strand.
CCTTCACCGGCGCCGCGGTCTGGCGGCTGTTCGAGCCCGTCGTCCCGGCCATGGGCCATGATCCGGCCCCCTACGTCATCGTGGGCATGATGTGCTGCTTCGGCAGCATCGCCCGGGCGCCGCTGGCCATCATGCTGATGGTGGCCGAGATGACCGGCAACCTGTCGATCCTGGCCCCCGCGATGATCGCTGTCGGCCTGGCCTGGTTCATCGTCCGCCGCGGCGATGACACCATCTACCGCAGCCAGCTCCGGAACCGCTCAGACGCCCCCGCCCGGCGCATCCTCCTGGGCATGCCGCTGCTGGCCAATGTCCCCGTCACCCAGGCGATGGCCGCGCCTCGTCTCGTACTCCCCGACGGCACGGCGGTTCTGGCGGCCCGCCAGGAACTGGACGAGGCCCGCCTCTCCGGCGCTCCGGTCATCGACAGTGCGGGCCGTTACCGCGGGTCGGTCACCTGGGAAAGCCTGCGCGAGCGCGGCGGCAGCGCCCGCACGGTCGCCGGCCTGCTCGACACGGCGACGCCGACCGTGGCCACCTCGGCGACCCTGGACGCGGCGGTCGACGCGCTGACCACCGCGCCGCAGCGCTGGGTGCCCGTCCTGGACAGCGACCGGAGGGTGCGAGGGACCATCGCCACCTCCGACATCGTCCGCGGCTACCGGCTCGGCCTGCTGGCCGGCCTGCGTCAGATGGACGGCGACGGCCAGTCCTCCGGAACCCGCGACGTCGAACTCAGCGCGGGTTCCCGGCTTATCGGAGTCCGGCTCCGGGACGCATCCCTCCCTGAGGACGTCATCATCACCACCATCCAGCGGGGCAAAGACCTGATCGTACCCACCGGCGACACCGTCCTGCAGGCAGGCGACCAGCTGGTCTTGATCACCCGGTCCGCTGGTCATTCGTCCCAGTGAGGAGTGGCGCCTGAGTGCTGCGGGTGTAACGCTTCCGGGCCTGGCGGGACTGGACCGGCAGCAAGTCCACCCGAGCAGAGGAGTTCTGTTGAGAACAGCGATGCGCATCATGGCCGCGGCGGCCGTAGCCGCCGCCGTGACCGGCGCGGCGACCCCGGCCCTGGCCAGCACGTCCAGTCCGGCCGGCCCCGGCGGCGGGCCCGCCGTGTTCGTGCAGACCGACAACACCGCGGGCAACCACGTGGTGGCCTACCACCGGGCGGCCGACGGCACGCTGACCCCGGCCGGAAGCTACGCTACAGGCGGGCGCGGCGGCGTCCTGGCCGGATCCGTCGTCGACCACACCGCATCCCAGGGCTCGCTGGCCTACGACCCGCGGCACGCCCTGCTCTACGCCGTGAACGCGGGCAGCAACACGATCTCGGTCTTCGCCGTGGCCGGCGACCGGCTCGGGCTCCGCGAGGTCCTCAAATCGGGCGGCACCTTCCCGGTCAGCGTGGCGGTGCACGGCGACCTGGTGTACGTGCTCAACGCGCTGAACGGCGGCTCGGTCCAGGGCTACCGGCTGCTGGGCGGCTTCCTGGTCCCGCTGCCCGGCTCCAGCCGCGCTCTCGGCCTGGATCCCACGGCCACGCCGCAGTTCACCACCACGCCCGGCCAGGTCGCGTTCACTCCCGGCGGTAGCCAGCTCATCGTCACCACCAAGGGCAACGGAAACGACATCGACGTGTTCGGCGTCGGCGCCGGCGGCTACCTGTCGTCCCGGGCGACCGTCAACAGCGAGCCCGGCACGGTACCGTTCGCGATCGCCTTCGATCCGTTCGGCCATCTGGTCATCGCCGAGGCCGGGACGAACGCCGTGGCCACCTTCCAGCTGGCCCGCAACGGCACGGTCCGCCTGCTCGACAGCGTGCCGACCGGTCAGGCGGCCACCTGCTGGGTGACCCGGGCCGGGTCGTTCCTGTTCGCGTCCAACGCGGGCACTCCGTCCGAGAGCGGTCTCACCTCATCGGGCGCCGGCCAGCTGAGCCTGCTCGGCAATACGGCCACTGACCCCGGCGCGGTGGACGCGACATCCGCGGCCGGCGGCCGGTACCTGTACGTGCAGACGGGCGGCAACGGGATCGTGGACGAGTTCGCCGTGGCCGCGGCCGGCTCGCTGACCGAGATCGGCGCGGTGACCGTGCCCGGCGCGGTCGGCGGCGAGGGAATCGTGGCCTCCTGAGAGGAGACGACAGGGCCGGCCGCAGTCCCCGACCGGGACGCGGCCGGCCCGGCCTATTGTGGCCGTGATGGATCTCGACTCCGAGCTCTTGCTCCGGCTGCGTTCGGGCGACGAACAGGCGTTCGCCGCCGTGGTCGAGCGCTATCACGAGCCGATGCTGCGGCTGGCGGCGGCCTACGTGCCGAGCCGCGCGGTGGCCGAGGAAGTGGTCCAGGACACGTGGCTGGCGGCGCTGCGCGGCCTGGCCGATTTCGAGGGCCGCTCCTCGCTGAAGACGTGGCTGTTCCGCATCCTGGTCAACCGGGCCAGGACCACCGGCACCAGGGAACACCGCAGCGTCCCGGTCGCTGACCCCGAGCCGGCCGTCGACCCGTCCCGGTTCGGCGGCGACGGCGGCTGGGCTGACCCGCCGGAACACTGGATCGAGGCGGCCGAGAGCCGGATGGAGGCCGGCAAGCTGGCCGACCGGATCCGGGTGTGGATCGACGACCTACCCGCCCGGCAGCGCGAGGTGGTCCTGCTCCGCGACGTCGAGGGCATGACCAGCGAGGAAGTCTGCACCGTGCTCGCGCTGACCGACGGGAACCAGCGGGTCCTGCTGCACCGCGGCCGGAGCAGGCTCAGGCAGCTGTTCGAGGACGAGTTCCGGGAGGTGCGATGAGGCTGCTGCACCGTCGTGATCTCGCCTGCCAGCAGGCCGTCGAGCTGGTCACCGACTACCTCGAGGGAACGCTGAGCCGGCCGGTCCGGCGCCGGTTCGAGGCGCACCTGGCCGGCTGCCCGCACTGCACCGAGTACCTGGCCCAGATGCGCGAGACGATCAGCCTGGCCGGGCGGATCGAGCCTGAGGATCTCAGCCCGCAGGCCCGGGACGACATCGTCGACCTGTACCGGCGGTGGCGCTCGGAGCAGAACTAGGCCACGGTCAGCGCGGCGGGTCAGCAGCAACAGGCGAGGTCACCGTTTCCTCCGGGAGCAGGCCATGCTGGACGGCGAACATCGCGGCCGCGGCCCGGCTGGTGACGCCGATCTTGGCGTAGATGTGCTCGACGTGATTCCCGGCCGTCTTCGGCGCGATGACCAGGCGGGTGGCGATCTGCTTGTTGGACAGGCCGCGGGCCAGCAGGATCAGCACCTCGGCCTCGCGGGCGGTCAGCCCGGCCAGCGCCTCCCGGCGCCGGGGCAGCCGGTGCCCGGCCGCGGCCAGCACGGCGGCCACGGCCGGGCCGTCCAGGCGGCCGGCCCGGACCTCGGCCTGCAGCTCGGAGACGGCCTGCTCGGCGGACCGGGCCGGCCGGTGCGGCCGGGGCTCCCGCATCGAGACGTAGACGTCGGCGGCGGCGAGCACCCGGGCCGGCCGGGAGATCGCGCCGCCGGCCAGCCCGCGCGGGTACCCGCTGCCGTCCAGCCGCTCGCGGTGCTGGACCGCGATCTCGCCGAGCGGGGCCAGCGCGGCCGACTGATGCAGCATCCGCTCGGTCAGGTACGGGTACATCCGGACCCGTTCCCACTCCCCCGCGCTCAGCGGCCCGGGCCGGTCCCAGATGGAATTGGATACTCCGAGCCGCCCGAACCCGTGCACCAGCCCGGCCCGGCGCAGCGCCAGCACGTCCCCGGGCGGCAGCCCGAGCCGGCGGCCGCCCTCGTCGGCCAGCTCAGCGACCGCGACCGAGTGGCCGAGGGTATAGGGCGACTTCAGGTCGACGAAGTTGGCGATGGCGGCCAGCGCGCGGTCGAGCTGGTCCGGCGCGAGTTCCACGGCCAGGGCGGGTTCCGCGGCGATCACGGCCGGCCAGGCGGGCGCCGTGTCCAGCCCGTCGAAGATCTCCCCGGCGTGGGCCTGCAGCAGGGCGGTCAGGGCCGGGTCGAACTGCCGCCCGGCCCGCCTGCGGGCCAGCGCCGCAGCGCCGGCCACTCCCCCGACCCGGTGCGCCACCTCCATGAACTCGGCCAGCTGGGCGATCCGGGCCGCGACGGGTATCGCGCCGGCTCGCAGCGCGCCCGGCCAGCCTCGGCCGTCCCATTGCTCGTAGGCCGCACCGACCCCGTCGCGGACCGCCTCCGGCAGCTCGAGCTGCTCGGCCAGCATCCGGGCCAGCCGCGCGTGCTGGGCGATCATCCCGTCCAGCTGGCGGTGCCCGGAGAACGCGAACTCCAGGCCGACGCGGAACCGGTGCAGCGGCGGGTTGCCCGCGCCGACCAGCCGCATGGTGGCCAGCGTGCCGCGCACGCTGCCGAGCTCGTGGGCGTACTTGCCGGACTTCAGCGCGATGTCGTCGCCGAACCACTTGGCCTGCTCATGGGCATCGGCGTGACAGCCGACGTTGACGAGCAGGGCTGTGTAGTAGACGGCCATCCGCTCCTGGTCGCCCAGGCCGGCCTGCCCGGCCAGCCGCAGCGCGATCAGGCACTGCCGCAGCACGTGCTCCATCGGCTGCCCGAAGCCGAGGTCGACGCCAAGCGACAGCGCGGCGACCAGCTCGGCCAGCCGGGCGCGCGGAACACTGATACCCGGTCCCACCAGGCCAGCGTAGCCCTCGGTGACCACCGGAGGGCAGGGCCGGAAGATGGGGTATTTGCCTCATGCGGCGGCTGGCGCCGGCTCAGTACGTTGCCGTCATGAGCCTGCGAACCAGATTCTTCGCGATGACCTACGACCGCCAGATGGCTAAGACCGAGAAGGCCGGGCTGGCTGACCTCCGGGAGCGGCTGCTGGCCGACGCGAGCGGCGATGTGCTGGAGATCGGCGGCGGGACCGGCGCCAACCTGCCCTGGTACGGGCCGGCCGTCGGGTCGCTGACCATCACCGAGCCGCAGCCCCCGATGCTACGCCGCCTGGAGCGCGCGGCCCGGGAGCGCCGCCCGGGCACCCGGGTGCTGCGCGCGCCCGCCGAGGACCTCCCGTTCGAGGACGGCAGTTTTGATATGGCCGTGTCGACCCTGGTCCTGTGCGGGGTCGACGACCAGCCCCGGGCGCTCCGCGAGCTGCGCCGGGTCTTGCGGCCCGGCGGCCGCCTGCTGTTCCTGGAGCACCTGAGGTCGGAGGACCCGGCCATCGCCCGGCTGCAGGACCGGATGAACTGGCTGAATCGGCTGGTGGTGTGCTGTGACTGCAACCGGCCCACGCTCGATTCGGTCCGGGCGGCCGGCTTCACCGTGGGACAGGTGGAGCGCACCGCGCTGCCCAAGGCACCGCCGTTCGTCCGTCCCGCCGCGGTCGGCACCGCCGTCATCGCTCCCGCTACGGTCGTCTCCGGCTAGCCGGACGGCCGGTCCTGCTGCCATGATGTCCTCGCGCGCGGACGGGCCAGGTCGTCCTCGCGAGTTACATGTAACGGCGCGCTCAGACGGCGGACTCTCTGAAGGTCGGCTCCTTTACCGCACCGCCTCATCGCACCGATCAGGAGAGCAGTCATGGGCGGTCTCGCGGACGCCGAGCTTTACCGGCGCGGCAGCGCCACCTTGGTCGCATCCTGGGAGGCGTACGCCCGGGGAGCGGCGGGCGCCTCGCTGGAGCGCCTGCCGGGGGTCGCGGCCGGCATCTTCCCGGACGGGCCGGAACGGGCGGTCTACAACAACGCCCTGGTCGATCGCGGCCTGGGCCCAGCCGGACGGGCCGGCGCGGTGGAGGCCATGCAGGCGGCGTACGCGGCGGCCGGCATCTCCCGGTTCGCGGCCTGGGTGCACGAGAGCGACCAGCCGATGCGCGCAGAGCTGGAGGGACGCGGCTACGCCATCGACGACTCGACGCGAGCGATGGGCATGGTGCTCGATGACATCGCGGTGCCCCGCCCGCAGGTCGAGCTGGGTCCGGCGACCTGGCCCGAGTACCTGGCCATGGACGGCCTGCCGCCGGATTTCCTGCGGGATGCCGATCACGCCGCCTTCCACGTGCTGGCCGCCCGCCTCGACGGCGAGCCGGTCGCGGCCGCCCTGGCTTACGACTTCGACGGCGACACCGGGATCTTCAACGTGGAGACGAAGGAGAAGGCCCGCCGCCGCGGGCTGGCCACCGCGCTGACCGCGGCCCAGGTCTACGACGCCAGGGCCCGGGGCGGCCAGACCGCGACGTTGCAGTCGACCGAGATGGGCGAGCGCGTGTACGCCGCGGTCGGCTTCCGCGACCTCGGCCGGATCCTGGAGTACGTGCCGCCCGCCCGGGAGCTCGGCTGACGTCCGCTACCGCGTCGGGAAGTAGGAACAGCGGGTCCCGGTCCGGATGGCCTGTTCCAGATGCGCGCCGATGCCGGGGGCCCGGTCACCGATGCGGGAGATCGCGGTCCTGATGGCGCGGGTCACGTTGAGCCGGGCTCGCTCGGTTTCTGAGCCGAGCCGCCGCGGCCTCCCGCCGAGCCCGGTCGCCGCGGCGAGCTCGCGGATGAGGAAGTCCTTCTCGGCCCGGAGCCGGCTGGCCCGCTCCGTGTCGTGCCAGTCGTCGGCCTCGGCGAGTTCCTCCTCCAGCCCGGCCAGCCGCTGCCGGTAGGCCTCCCGGGCCTGCGGGTCGAGGACATCGTCGGCCGCGGTGGCGGACTGGTCGTGCAGGCCGTCGGCGCGGGCTTCCGCGGCGGCCAGGCGCCCGCCGGATCCGGCCCCGGGGCCGGCCGCGAGGCGCACCAGGTCGGCGGCGGCCAGCTCCTGGCCGGGACTGCCGACCAGGAGACGCAGGTAGCGCAGGCCCAGGCTGTCTGGTACCCGGTTCTGCTCTCCCGCGTAACCGAGGAGCCAGTAGTCGTCCTCCCGGATCATGGTGAGCGCGTCAGGACCGGGCCGGTCGCCCTGATCCGGGCCGGCCTCGTCCGCCAGCATGGTCATGCCGCAGTCGGCGGCGATCGCCCGGGCCTCGGCGGCGGCCGCGGCGGCGGCGGGGTCTCCAGGACCAGCGCGGCGGCGCAGCAGACGGGCGTAGTCGTGCAGCGAGCGGGCGAGCATCGGCCGGGCGCCGAGCCGGCGGTGCAGGCTGATCGCCGTGCGGTAGTGGCGCTCCGCGGTTTCGATGTCGTCGCCGAGCTCGGCCAGGCCGGCCAGGAATTGATCGGCTGAGCCGGAACACATCACCGCCCCGGCGGCGATGACCCCGCGTCCGGCGTAGGGGGCCAGCGCCTGATAGAGGCGGTACGCATGCCGTGCGGCTCGCAGCAGCACGCAGCTGCGGGCGAGCTCGGCCAGCGCCCATATGTAGAGCATGTCGGGACGCAGCAGGGGGAGCCCGGTAGCTGACGAGCTCGTCGCAGCCGGCCGTGGGCCTGCTCAGCGGCGCCGTGGGCGGCCTCGATCTGGACCAGGACGGCGGCGTGGGCGACGGACAGGTGAGAGCGCGCCACCAGGTCACGCAGTTCCCGCTCCATCCACTGCTCGTCGTCGGGCGGGCAGGCCGGCGTGCACCCAGATGGCGAACAGCTGGCCCCAGTAGACCGCGCCGGCGTCGGGCAGGCCGGCGGCCTGCGCGGCCTGGAACGCTTGCCGCGCCGAGTCGGCGGCTAGCCCGAAGTCACCGGTGAGCGCGGCCAGGGTCGAGCGCCGGGACCAGGCGGCCAGCCGGACGGCCGGCTGGCGTAGCAGATCGGCGAGCCGGTCGAGTTCGGGTAGCACCCGCTGGGCGGCGGGCCCGTCGCCGAGCTCGAGCAGGTGGGTCAGGCGCAGGACACGGCCGTCGAGTTCGGTCTCGGGCTCGCGGGCCCGCTGGGCGGCGGCGATGATCTCGTCCGCCGCGGCGAGCGCGTCGGCCGGGTCCTGGGTGCCCCACAGGACGTAGTGCTGGGCGGTCAGCGCCGTGGCGAGGGCGGTGGCGGCCCGGCCGGCCCGCCGGGTCGCGGGCCACCGGCCGCGCTGCGCGTCCTGCACGGCCTGTCCGGCCACGTCCCGGGCCTGCAGCGGGTGCCGGGGCGAGCGTCATAGCCAGCCGGGCCAGGGTCCGGGCGCGCAGGGCGTGGTCGTCCGGGCCGAGCGCGGCGGCCGCCTCGCGGAGCAACGCGGCCACGGTGTCCGCCGGGGCGTTGAAGTCGATGTACTGGGCGTTCAGCAGCGCCGCCGCGGCCAGCAGCTGCGTGTTTCCGCGTGGAGCGGGCCAGCCGGACGGCTTCGTCGATAACGCGGGTCAGGTCCGGATCAGGGCCGGTCTTGATCAGGGCTTCGGCCAGGCTGACCAGCAGACCCGCCCGGGTCAGCTGTGGTGGCGTGCGCCGCCCGGCGCTGGACGTCCAGGGCATCGCGGAAGTGGCCGGCTGCCTTCCTCCCAGGCCAGGGCGGCCATCGCACCTGGCCGGCCAGCTGTGAGCAGCGGACGGCCTGGGCGGCGGCCTCGGCGCTGGCGGGCGCGGCCCGCAGGTAGTGATAGGCCAGCTCGGCGGGGCTTCGCCCGGGGTGTTGTCCAGCACCCGGGCGATCTTGTCGTGAGCCTGGGCCCGCCCCTGGGGGGTGAGCTCGGCGTAGACGGTCTCCCTGATCAGCGCGTGGCCGAACCGGTAAGCCTCGCCTGCGTCCCGGCCGGGGCGCGAGCAGGCCGAGACCGGTGGCCTGATCGCACAGCCGGGAGACCGGCTCGGCCGGAACCATGAGCGCGGTCGCGACCAGGGCCGGGATCGACACTCGGGCCGAGCGCCGCCGCGGTAGCCAGGATTTCCTCCCGGTCAGGATCTGCTCTGCAGCCGCGGCGTCGGGCGCACCGAGCCGGGCGAGCTGGCGGCGGACAGCCTGCCGGATGCCGGCCGGCACCGGCACCTCATCCAGCGTGCTCGCGCCGTGCCCGAGCAGGCGCGCCACCTGCGAGACGAACAGCGGGTTCCCCTCGCCCCGGCGCTGGATGGCGGCGATGAGCTCCGGCTCGGCCGCGGGCAGCATCAGCCGGATGTCTTCGTCGGCCAGTCCGGGCAGGACCAGCGGCGGGCTGGCCGACTCCAGGCCGCCGATCACGTCGCTGACCTCCGGGTCGGCGGCGGCCTCGGCCGTGCGGTACGTGGCCAGGATGAGGACCCGGGACAGCCGCGCGGCAGCCGCGAACCGAAGCAGCAACGCCGAAGGGCGCCCGGCGGCGTGCAGATCATCGAGGATCACCACCAGCGGCGCATCTCGCGAGATACGGTCCAGGACGGCGCAGACGGCCTCGAACAGGGTCAGCCTGGCCCCCGGACCCGATCCGGCGGCTCCCGGCCCGGCGGCCTCGCCCGCCGGATCCAGTTCGGGCAGGAGCGGCCCGAGGACCGCAGCCCGGGAGGCGGCCGCCTCCGCGAGCGCCGGAGAACCGGCCTGCTGTGCGTAGCTCCGCAGGACTTGCACCCATGGCCAGTACGGCGGGGCGCCGCCGTCTTCCCACGCGCTGCCCCACAGCACCAGGCCTCCGTCGCCCGGTACCGAGCGGGCGAAGGCCCGGGCCAGCTCGGTCTTGCCCATGCCGGGCTCTCCCGAGACCAGCGCCAGCCGGGTGTCACCCCGGGCGGCCTGGCGGAAGACGGCGGACAGCACGGACAGCTCGCGGGCACGTCCGACGAAATCGTCGCCACCCTGCGGCCCCGCTGGCTCCGGCATCGCTGCCACCTCCGCGAACCAGATCCGCTTTTCCTCACCATAGCGATCGGGGTGGCTGCCGTCCCGTTTCCGGTCACTGAACGGGTTGTTCACCCGCCCTGAACGCCTTTCCGGATAACCGAGTCCGCCGCCCCGAGCGGCGGCCCTGATCTGACGAGGAGCGAGATGATGGACGAGAACCGGGCGGCAGAATTCACCGGGCGGGTGCTGGCGGACAGCGCGGCGGCGGCGACGATCGTGCTGGCCGCGCTGGGCGACCGGACCGGCCTGTTCAAGGACCTGGCCGCGGCGGGCCCGGCGACCAGCGGCGAGCTGGCCGCCCGGACCGGGCTGGCCGAGCGGTACGTGCGGGAGTGGCTGGCCGGCATGTTCGCGGCCGGCTACCTGGACTACGACGAGGCCCAGCAGCGCTACGCCCTGCCCGAGGAGCACGCGCCGACCCTGGCCACCGAGCCCGGCCCGGCCTTCTTCGGCGGCGTGCATCAGGAGCTGATCGGCGCCATCCAGCGGTATGACGAGGTGGCCGGGGCGTTCCGGCAAGGCGGCGGCGTCCGGGCCGCCGACCTGCACCCCGACGTGTGGACCGGGACCAGCCGGTTCACCGCCCAGTGGCACCAGAACATGCTCATCCAGCAGTGGCTGCCACTGGTCCCGCAGACCGCCGACCTGCTGCAGGCCGGCGCCCGGGTCGCTGACGTCGGCTGCGGCACGGGGCAGGCCCTGCTCGCCCTGGCCCGCGAATACCCGGGCATCACCGCCACCGGGTACGACGTGCACCCGGAGTCGGTGGCCCGGGCCCGGCTCGCGGGGGCCGAGGCCGGGCTGGCTGACCGGGTCAGCTACCAGGTCCTGGACGTCGCGGCCGGGCTGCCGGAGTCCTACGACGTGATCACCACGTTCGACGTCGTGCACGACGCGGTGGACCCGCTCGGCCTGCTCCGCTCGATCCGGGATGCGCTGCGCCCGGGCGGCCGGTATCTGTGCCTGGAGATCAACTGCTCTGACCGGACGGCCGACAACACCGGGCCCATCGCCACCCTGCTGTACGGCATCTCCATCCTGTACTGCATGACCACGTCCCTGGCCGAGCACGGCGAGGGCCTGGGCACCCTCGGCTTGCCCGAGCCGGCCCTGCGTGACCTGGCGGGCAAGGCCGGCTTCGGCGCCGTCCGGCACGTCGAGATGGACAACCCGTTCAACAGCCTCTACGAGCTGTCCCGCTGAGGGCCGCAGCGCTTCAGGCCCGGCGGGCATGCCGCCGGGCCTGAACCATGCGCTGGCTACGGCCGGATCAGGGTGACGGCCGCGGCATGCTCGGCCTGCCGGCCGCGGTCCCAGTCGCCGGTGCAGTACACACTGACCTGGGTGATCTGGCCGTCGGCCACCTCGGCACGCAGCATCTCCCGCGCGTACCACTCCTGCCCCTCGGCGTCCCAGCGCTCCTCGAACTCGAACACGAACCCGGTCGGCGTCGGATCGGCCCGCCACCGGGTCACCCGGCCGGGACCGGGATGGCCGTCCTTGCGCACCGCGGCCAGGTCCTCGGCGCCGACCGCCTGGACCCGCCAGGTCGGCATGGTCAGGTCCAGGAAGACGTCCGGGCTGAACAGGCCGTCGGGGGCGGTACCGGTCTGGAGGAAGGTCACCATCTTCTCGCTCAGCGCGCGCACCACGGCACCCATGTCAGGACCTCGCCGCCTGGAGGTTCGCCCCGACGACGGCCATCATCTCGGTCAGCGGGCCGGTCGGGCTGAACTCGACCAGCTCGGTCCCGGCGAAGATGAGCGGCAAGTGGCCCGGCTTGGCGTAGTAGGCGTCGCCGGCCGTGAAGACCTCGTCGTGATCGGGATAGCGGAAGATGATCCGGCCGGACTGGATGACGCCCCAGTGCGGGCACGGGCACCGGTCGTCCGGCAGGCCGCGGAAGAACGGCGCCGGATCCGCGTCGGCCTTGTGGGTCTCGAACCCCACGGTGTACTCGTCAAGCTCGGCGTACCGGCCCTCGATCTCGGGCTCGTCGAGGGATACCGGGGCGTCGGCCTTGCTCATGCGGGCCATTGGAGGTCCTTTCATCGAAGGTAGCTGGATACCCCGATGGCGTGAGATCGGCCCGCACGATGTGAGGGCGGCTCACCCGGACCAGCGGACCGGCTGGTCCGGGTCGTAGCGGCAGAACGTCCCGGTGCGCACGGACCGGGACAGGTGCCGGCCCAGCTCGGGGTGCGCGTCGCCGATCCGGCGGATCGCGTCCCGGATCCGGGCCGTGACCGCGGTCCGGGCCCGCTCGGCCGCCGAGCCGGGCAGGCGGGACCGGCCACCCAGCCCGTAGGCCTGGCTCAGCGCCTCGATCAGCGCGTCCCGTTCGGCCGCGACCCGGGCGCTGCGCTCGATATCCGCGGCCGCGTCCGCCTCGGCTGCCTCCTGCTCCAGATCGCTCAGCCGCTGCCGGTACGCCGCCCGGGCCTGGGCGTCCAGGACGTCACCGGTGCCGGCCTGGGCCAGGGCGGGCCCGGGAGCGGCCAGGTCGAGCGCGGCCACGGCCGTGCCCGGCCTGGTCAGCAGCGCGTGCAGGTCACGCAGGCCCTTGCTGTCCCGCATGCTGATCTGCCGCCCGGCATAGGCCACCGTCCAGACCTCGCCGTCCCGGCGGAACGCGCCCTCCGCGGCTGGCGCAGCCGCTATGGGGCCCGCCGGCGGCCGGCGCCCGGCCTCGTGCTCGATCTGGGTCACGGTCGCCGCCGTCCCGAGGGCGCGCGCGTGCTGAAGGGCCGCGGCCCGGTGCGCGGCAGCGGCCTGCGTGTCGCCGAGCAGGCCGGCCAGCAGGGCCAGGTGCCGGTGCACCGGGCCCCGGATAGCCGCGCAGATGCCCTCGACCACGATCAGCCCGGCGTATGGCGCCAGCGCGTCGTAGGCCCAGCGGGCCGCGGGATGGTAGCCGGTCAGGGCCAGCGTCTCGGCCACCTGGGCGACCGAGGCCAGCCACTCCGAATCCCTGGGCAGGGCGGGCAGCAGCGGGGCCACCGCCTCGAACTCGCGGCGCGCTTCCTCGGGCCGCCCGGCCTGGGCCAGCGTCAGGGCCCGGGTGATCTGGATGGTCGGCCCGGGCATCGGCACGGTGTCCAGCAGGGGCAGCAGGCCGAGCAGGCCGGCGGTGTCGCCTTCCTGCGCGTACAGGCACCACCACTGCGTCGCCACCAGGACCGACGCGTTGACACTCCCGGCGCGGGCGCCGATGGCGGCCGCCTCGGCCAGCGCGTCCCGGCATTCGCCGGCCCGGCCTGCGGCCAGGGCCCGCATGCCCCGCCACAGCGGGACGTACCAGGCGTACAGCGGGTGCCGCAGCGCCTCAGCCGCGGTCTGGTAGGCCAGCGCATCGGCCTCCCAGTCGGCCAGGGCGCCGGCTTCGAGGGAGGCGACCATCCGCAGGCGGCGGCCCAGCAGGCCCAGGACCGGGTCGCGCAGCCGGCAGGCGATCTCGATGATCTCCGTCGCGCTGGCACGCCGCTCGGCGTGATGATCGGGTCCGGCGATGGCGTCGCACCACGCGGCCAGGCAGGCGGCCACGGCCGCGTCGTCACCGGCCGCCCGGGCCTGGCGTACCGCCTCCGCCGCCAGCTCGAGGCGCTGGTCCTCGGCGATGACCAGCGATCCGGCGACGGAGAGCCGGGCCGAGATCAGCGCCCTAGCGGGCCCGGCCGACCCGGCTAGTGCGTCCCGGGCTTCTTCCAGCAGGCTGATCTGCTCGCCGTCGAGCAGCTGGACCTCGAAGCCGGCCGGGCCGCCGCCGAGGCCAAGAGCGGCCTGGGCCAGCAGGTCAGGGCGCCCGGCCCGGCGGCTCCGGTCGGCCGCACGACGGAACCAGGTCCGGCCGCGGTCCGGGTCACCTGCGGCCAGCCAGGCCGCGGCCAGGTCCAGCGCCGCAGCCGCCTGTTCGTCGTCAGGCGCCCGGCCGGCGGTCAGCTGCTCGGCCACGTGCTGATACCAGCGCGCGGACTCCTCGAAGGCCAGCGCGGCCATGGCCTGGTAGCCAGCCCGGCGGGCGTGCTCGATAGCCAGCCCGGCCTCGCCTGGTCCGGCCCGGACCAGGTGGTAAGCAACGTCGGCCTCGTCCACGTCCCGGCCGCGGCCGGCTAGCTCGGCCAGTCGCCGGCCGGCCCGGGCGTGCAGCTCCTGCCGGTCCGGCTCCGGGAGGGCATCATAGATGGCGTCCCGGAGCAGATCGTGCCGGAACCGGTCTTCGCCTGACCCAGCCGCCGAGAGGAGCCGGGCCTCGCGGCCGGCCGCGAGGGCGCCGGCCAGTTCGCCGGCAGGCCGCCCGGTCAGCGCCCCGAGCACGTCCCGCCGGAAGCGGGTGCCCAGAACCGATGCGGCCTGCAGGACTGAACGCGCCGGCCCGGGCAGCTCGGCCAGCCTCGCGCTGGTGATGACCCGGACGGAATCAGGTATCGCGACCCGCGCCGCGTCGGTACTGGAGCCTCCCGGCGTGAGCTGGCGGGCCAGCTCGGTGGCCAGGAACGGATTTCCCCCGCTGCGCTCGGCGATGACCTGGGCCAGGCCGGGGTCGGGCCGCTCCCCCGATACGTCGGCCACCAGGTCGGCCACATCGGCGACGCCGAGCGGGGCCAGGGTGATGACCGGCCCGGAACGCAGCAGTGCGCTGCGCTCCGCCAGCCGGCCCGGCCAGGCCTGATCGCCATCCCGCGCGGTGATCAGCACCACCGAGGGCAGTGTCCGCAGGGCCGGGGCCAGCTCGGCCAGCAGTCTCAGCGACGAGGGGTCGGCCTGGTGCGCGTCATCGATGACCACGAGCACCGGCTGCTGCCGGGCGGCGGCGGCCATCACCTCAGCCAGGTCGAAGGACAGCTGGGAGCGTGCCCCCTCGGGATCCAGCGAGGCACCGGCTGGATCCCGGCCCGCCAGCGCAGACAGGAACGGTGAGCCGTCCACCAGCCGGGCTGCGGCCACGTGCCCGCTGGCCAGCATCCGCACCACCCGCGACCACGGGCGCAGCGGGGCTCCGCCCGAGGCCGCCGGGCACCAGGTCCAGATGACCTCGAACGCCTCGGCCTGGCTCGTCCTGGCCTGATCGGCCACGGCCTCGGCCAGCCGGGTCTTGCCGATGCCAGGCTCACCGGTCACCATGACCAGGGCGCCCCGCCCGGCCCGCGCGGAAGCCAGGACCGAGTCAAGCTCGGCCAGGACCTTGGCCCGTGCCAGCAGCGAGGACATCAGCCTGACAAGCGCTCCCTTCGATGCCTGTCAGTGTGACAGAGGTCCCGGCGGCGAAGTAGTGCCCGGCCGACGCCGGCGACGGCCGGGCAAATTGGTCTCGGGGCTGGTCAGCCCGGGTTCTTGCTGAACACGGCGAACATGTTCGTCCAGACCATGGGGCCGCCGCAGAACCCGACGTTGGCGTCCTTCTTGATCTGCCGCTCGCCGGCCCGGCCCTGGATCTGCTGGATGGTGTCGGTCCACATCCAGAACCGGGTCCGGCCGGAGCCGATGTTCCCGCCGCTGGGCGAGAGCGGGGTCGGGCCGTTGATGGAGATGTCCTGGCTGGCGAAGAAGTCCAGGGCCTCGCCTTCCTTGATGCCGGCGTACTTGAAGCCCTCGAGCCAGAAGACGTGGAACAGGCTGAAGCCGTCGTAGGCGTTCTCGAAGTCCAGGTCGCTGGCCGTGATGCCGGCGGACTCATAGACCCGGGCGGCTGTAGCCGCCGCCCACTCCTGGGCCTCCTCCAGCGTGTCGGTGACGCCTCGCGGCTTGAACTCGGCCCCGGCGTGGCCGAGGACGTAGGCCGGGGGCTGGCGCATGTCCCGGGCCCGGTCGGCGGTGGTGAACAGGTACGCGGCGGCGGTGTGGATCGGGATGTCGTTGTCGTAGAGGTTGGCCGGCTCGGCCACCCACCGGGACTCGTTGTACTCATCGCCGGTCAGCGGCGTGGGCCGGTGCTGATACCAGTAGCCTTCCGGAAACTTCAGCCCGTTGGCCCGGGAGTTGACCACGAACGGCGCCATCATGTCGTGGGTTTTGTTGTACTTGTACAGGTACCGCTGGAATTCCACCGCGGTGCTGTAGACCGGCGGGCCCGCCAGCGCGCGGCCGTACTTGCCGGGCCCGGACACCGTGTCCTGCGCGTTGCCGCCGCGCTGTCCGTACCGGCCGGGCACGTTGTGCCAGCCCTTCACCGACAGCACCACCTGGCCCAGGCCGCGGCCGACCGCCTCGGCCGCGGCGGCGGCTGCCCTGGACATGCATCCCGGGGCGGTCATCACGAACTTCAGGCCGGTCAGCTCGGGGAGGTTCTTGACCAGCCATTCCGCGCTCAGCTGGATCAGCCCGTCAAACGGGTCGCTGGTGTTCTCGAACGCGGCCAGGAAGTCCGCCGGGACGGGCTCGCCCTCCGGCCACCAAGCGCCGGTGGTGGTCCCCGCGTCGAACACGATCCCGTCGACCTCAGCAGGAGCGACACCTGCGTCCTCGATGGCCTTGCGGATGGCCAGGATGGCCCACGCGCCGATGCTCTTCTGCGGGTCGCCGTCCCAGCGCCGCAGCGTCGGGGAATGCCCGACGCCGACCGCGGCGACCTGGCCCCGGTGCGGCCACACGCCGGGATTGTCGGTCATCCGGAACAATCCGGCGGCAGAAGGGTAAATAGTCGGAGCCGTCATCCGCCTTGTCCTTTCACTCGCCCTTGAGCAGGAAATGGCATATTCACCCCCAGCGCAGACAGTGTTGCGAATGCGCTGATGAAAGGGGTTTAACTACGGTCTATACCCTGGCGGGTGATCGGACAAGAACTCCTTCGTGAGCTCCGGGGTCAGGTGAACTGCACGGAGCGGGCCACGTAGTACGGGCCTTCGACAGCGTTCTGGACATCGATCTCGAGCAGGCGGCCGTTGGCCCGCTTCCAGACGCTGATGATGTGCCCGGTGGCGCCGGAGCTGCCCTGGAACGACCAGCCGTCGCCCGCGGAGAAGGCCTGCGCGAAGATCTCGCCGACCGCATCCGCCGTGGCGTTGAGGGCGGCCTGGTCGCGGTCATCGGCCTGCCAGGCGCTGAACACGTCCCGGGCCGCGGTGACCGGGCCAGGCGCGGCGAGGTAGCCGTTGACCAGGTGGTTCCAGGTCTGCGGCCCGACGATCCCGTCGACGGACAGGCCGAGCAGCTGCTGGAAGGCCTGCACGGCCGTCTCGGTGGCCGGACCGAAAATGCCGTCTACGGCAACCTGGCTCGCGCCGTCGCCACGGCTGTGGATCTGGCTCTGGACGGCGCGCACGGCGGCGCCGTCGCTGCCCTGCTTGACCTGGATGATCAGCGCGGGCCAGGTCTGCGGGCCGACGACACCGTCGGCGCCCAGCCCGTGCGCGGACTGGAAGGCCTGCACCGCGGCCTTGGTCTGCGGGCCGAAGGCACCGTCGACTCCCGCGGCGTAGCCCTGCGCCGTCACCAGGTACTGGACGGTCTTGACGTTCTCCCCGGTAGATCCCCGCTGCTCCAGCGGCCATGTGAGCGCCATTGGACGCCTCCCTCCGGCTTTCGCCGTGAACTGAACGTGCGGACACTCATCCGGAGGAGCCGGCGGCCGCCTGATACGGTCCAACGCGATGAGCGATTCCCAGCCTGGCCAGGTCCCAGGACCGGGCGGCGGCCCGGGCGCCAGCTGGCCGGCCTGCCCGGTCCGCGTCCGCGTCTACCGTGATGGGCGGCTGGCGGAGGAAGGACGGCCGCTGGCGCAGGCACTGCATCTGCTCACGGCCGACGAGGGGGTGATCATCTGGGCCGATCTGCTCCAGCCCGGCCGATCCGACCTGGACCGGCTGGCTCAGCGGCTCGATCTGCATCCGCTCGCGGTCGAGGACGCCGTCACGCCCCGGGAGCGGACCAAGCTCGACCGGTACCGGTCGCACTTGTTCGCCAACATGTACGCCGTCACCTTCGACGCGGCCGGCCCGCGAGTCGACGTCGCAGAGCTCAGCGCCTTCATCCTTCCCCGCGCCCTGATCACCGTCCGCAAGGATCCGGTGGACCTGGAGCCCTTCATCGTCCGGTGGGACGCCGACGAGCCGGGCACCGACATGGGCCGCCTGGTGCACGGGATGATCGACGCGCTGGTCGACGGCCAGTTCGACGCGGCCATGCGCATCGGCGACATGATCCAGGACTTCGAGGACCACCTGTTCGATCGCGGCTACCGCGAGCAGAACAAGAGCCTGGGCTTTGACCTGCGGAAGTGCCTCCTCCAGATGCGCAGGTTCGCGGCCCCGATGCGCGAGGTCGCGGGACGGTTCCTGCGGGAGACCTCGCTCGTATCACCCGATCTCGCCCCGTACTTCGAAGACGTGCAAGACCACGCCGTGACCATCACCGAAGCGGGCGACGTCGGCATGGACATCGTGAGCAGCCTGCTCGACAGCCAGGCCAACGACCAGGGCAACGAACTCAACGACGTGGCGAAGAAGCTCGCCTCATGGGCCGCGGTCATCGCCGTCCCCACGGCCATCACCGGCTTCTACGGGCAGAACCTGCCCTTTCCCGGGATCGGGCACTATTCCGGGACCATCACCAGCATCGCCGCGATGATCATCCTCACCGCCGGTGTCTACCTCCTGCTCCGCAGACGGCACTGGCTCTAGGGCCGGACTCGGCAGGCGGCTGGAGGGACATGACAGCGGCCACCGCAAAATCGCAGATGGCCGTTGACGTCCTCGGCGGGCCTGGAAACGCTTCAGCCCGATTCGCAGGTCCGCGCCGGCGCGGGATTCCATCGCCCAGGTCGGTGACCGGCGGGGCCGACAGCCCCTGCTCCTGCCAGCGGCGCTGATGACCGACATGGCAGGGCCCGCGCCGCTTCCGACGAGGATATTGATCGACGGCAATGGAGATCGTGCCATCGTGCGACCGAGATGGTGCCGGTGATCTTATTGGTCCGCTCGCCGATGACCGCCACGGTGCCGCCCTGGTGAGCAGGTCGTGGGTGTGGGGCTGGTTGGCGGTTATGGCGTAGCGGCCGGTCCTGGCCCGGCTTCGGGTTGTGTCTGGCTGGGGGCGAGTATGGCTGTGATCAGGGTTTGTTTCATCCAGTCGTGGAATTCGTCGAGCTGGTAGCCGAGGCGGCCGACGAGGAGGTCGTAGCTCTCGGGGCTGGCGATCGTCCAGGCGGTGTCGGCGGCGGTCTTCATGGTGAGGCCCTCGGCCAGGGTGCTGGCGGGGATGCCGGCGAGTATCCGGGAGATGCGCCGGTGGCGGAGCAGCTGGAGTTCATCCCAGTCGGCGGCGATCTCGGGGTCGACGGCTGCTGCGTCCCGGTACAGGCTCCATCCGGTTGCGGCGCGCCCGGCGATCTCGGTGACCAGGGCCGCTAGCCCGGCGAGCCGCTCGCGGGGGGGCAAGCCCGCGAACCGCCGGTCGGCCTCCTCCACCGGGCCAGTGCCCCCGGAAAGCGCGTTTGCCATGTAGCCGCGGAGCAGGGCCCGCTTGCTGCCCCACGCCAGGTACAGCGTCTGGACGGAGACCCCGGCTGCCGCCGCGAGGCGGGTGACGGTCGTTCCGGCGTAGCCGTGAACGGGGAATTCTTCCGCGGCGGCTTGCAGGAGACGGTTCCGGGTGTCTTCGCGCAGCGCCTGGCCGGCTGTCTTCTGGCGGCTCGGCCAGCTGGGCCCAGTTTGCTGAGGATTGCTCATGGACGGCAGCCTACCAATGGTTTAGAGTGCTGATCAAGTCCGTTAGAACGCCACTCAAAACCATGGAAGGACAAGGTCATGAACACCTGGCTCCCAACAAGTAGCCAGTCCTCCGCGCCGGGGCGGGCCGTCCGCCACGGGGCGGTCACCGCCGTGGTGTGTATCGCCCTGGCCGCCGTGGTGGCGGCGATGTCGTCGCTGAACGTCGAGATCCCCTCCATTGCCGGTCCACCCACGCCTCGCAGACGCAGCTGACGTGGATCATCGACGCCTATTCACTGGTGTTCGCCGCGTTCTTGCTGCCTGGGGGGCGCTGGGCGACCGCGACTGGTTCGGCCGCCGCCGCTTCCTGCTGGCCGGGCTGGTCATCTTCGCCGCCGGGTCCGCGGCCGCGATGGTCGTGTCCGGGGCCAGCGAGCTGATCGCGCTGCGCGCCGTGATCGGGCTCGGCGCCGCCCTGGTCATGCCGGCCACGCTGTCGACCATCACCGGGACCTTCCCGCCGGCCAAGGCGGCCAGCATCTGGGCCGCCGTCGCCGGCGGGGGGCGCCCTCTTCGGCGTGCTGGGCGCCGGCGTCCTGCTGGAGTTCTTCTCCTGGCCCTCGGTCTTCGGCCTCAACATCGCCCTGGCCGCCATCGCCTTCATCGGCACCCTGCTGGTCGTCCCTGAATCAGCCGACCCCCGCGATCCCCGGCTGGATCGCGGCGGTGCGCTGTCCGTCGCGGCCCTGGTTGCGCTGGTGTACTCGGTCATCCAGGCCCCCACCGCCGGATCGGGCTCCGCCCAGACGCTGACCGGCCTCGGCATCGGCCTGGCTATCCTGGCCGCCTTCATCGTCTATGAACTCAGGGAACAGATCATCCGCGGGGACTCCGCGCTGATCGCCGCGGTGTCCATAGTGCCCATGGCCGTCACCCTACCGCCCGCCGCCCGCCTGGCCCCGGCACTGGCCGCGAGGTTCGGGGCACGCCGGATTTGCGCCGGCGGCCTGCTGCTCAGCGCCGCCGCGCTGGCAGCCATCGCCCAGGTCGGCCACACCACGCCTTACTGGCAGCTCGCCAGCGGGCTCCTGGTGCTCGGTGTCGGGATGGGCGCCGCGATGACCCCCGCGACCAGCAACATCACCGAGGCCCTGCCCCCGGCCAGGCAGGGTGTCGCTTCCGCCATCAATGACCTGTCCGAGCTCGGCCGCTGGCTGGACGTCTAGAGGCATTGCTGTACTTCTGTGCTGTACGAGCGTCAAAAACGGCCACCTGCTAGATGGCAGATGGCCGCTGACCTGGGTGGGCGATACTGGGATCGAACCAGTGACCTCCTCGGTGTGAATAGAGTTCGGCAACCTCCCTGGCCGGGCCTTTCTGTGAAGGGCCAGGCCAGACGCTGCTCTTGGACTCGGTTGAGAGGGGTTCGGGGTCGTTCACGCGAGGTGCGATCTCCCAAGTTCCTCCCAATTTGCTCCCGAGACAGCAACCCGGTAAGTAGCAGTGTGATTAGCCTGGCGGCCGGGCACCAGGCAAGGCGAGTCAATCTGTTTTCTCGAAGAGGCGGCGGGGGTTGGCGGTCAGCATGGCGCTGATCTGCTCCTCGGTCACTCCGTGCGCGCGGGCGTACGGCAGTACCTCATCGTGGATATGCAGGTAATTCCAGTGGGGAAGGAGCGGCAGGATCTCAGGGCCGAGCGCGTCGAGGTAGCAGGAATGGTCATGCGACAGCACCATGCTGCCCGCGTAGCCGCGGCGGCACATCTCCACCAGCGTGTCCGCTCGCGCCTCGAAGGTGATGCCCAGATTAAAGCCGAACCGGTCCATCCCCAAGACGAAACCCGCATCGGCCAGCTCGGCGAGATGGTCGCAGTCGGTGGTGTCACCGCTGTGGCCGAGCACCACCCGGCGAGGGTCAACCCCCTCCTCGTCACACAGCACCCGCTTGACTTCCAGCCCGCTCCGCGACCCGGGGTGGGTGTGCACGGTGACCGGCACCCCGGTCCGGTGATGGGCCGCGGCCACCGCCCGCATGACCCGCTCCACGCCCCGGGTCATGCCCGGCCGGTCGATGGCGCACTTGAGCATGCCCGCCCGCACGCCGGTCCCGGCGATTCCCTCGGTGATGTCGCCCACGAACATGTCCACCATCGGGTCGGGCACCTCCGTACCGAGCACCGCGTTCAGCGCGGGGCCTCGGAGGGCGAAGAACAACGGGACGCTGTCAAAGGTGTACAGGCCGGTGGCGGCGATGATGTTGAGGTCGGCCACCTGGTCCGCGATGCGCTGGACGCGGGGCAGGTAACGGCCGAGCCCGACGACGGTCAGGTCGACGATGGTGCGCACGCCCTGCGCGGCCAGAGCCCGCAGCTGGGCCACCGCGTCGGCGACCCTCTCCTCCTCGCTGCCCCACTCGGCCGGGTAGTTCTCCTGGACTTCCATAGTGAAGTTGAAGATGTGCTCGTGCATGTAGGTTGGCCCGAGGTCGACGGCCTCCACCGGGCCCCGCACAGTAGGAACCTGGCTCATCCGGCACGCAACTCTCATGAGTAAATTTCCCGAACGGGTAACCAATACTACGACTCCACCAGCAAATCGGACTGCGTTCTGTGACCAGCATTCCGCTGGCACAACCTAGGGCCGGAAGCCTCTTTTCATCAGTGCAAAGCGGGACGTCCGCGCAGTCGGATCTGCAGGGCGATTAGACGCCATGGGATCGTCTCGCCCCGTCGCAACTCCCCCAGCCGCGGCGTGGCCGCCACGACAACGCCGAACCAGCGGCCACGGATATCCCAGCCGTCAACGCAGACATCGACTCCGGTGAGCTCGTTCCGGCACAAGCACGTGACGTCAACGATCTCCCGGGCGTGTTTCTCGACGGACTGCGCAACCTGATCGCGGCGGGCAGTGGACGGACGTTCTCGTCGCAGGGCATGCGGGCGCAGATGGTCGACCGGACGATGTGCTGGCCCGCTTGATGCCTGACACGGCGTGCTAGGTGATCCTTTACAGTAGCCGTGTTCGGCCTTCTTGATCGACGACGTTCTCGTGGGCGTCGGAGAGGATCAGAGGGGCGGCAGCCCGACCGGGGCCTCGCGCGTCCCGCAGGCCGATCGTCAGCTGGGACGGCGGCGGTCCGGGGCCCGAGCCGAGCTGGTCGACCGCCCGCCCGTCGACTGCACCCGGTCGCGCAGCTCCAGCTTGGCCAGCACCTCGGCCACGTGGGTCTTCAGGTACCACATGGTCCTCGACGCCTTAGATGAGACCGGCTTCATGGACGCAGATGGCGACCTGGACCCGGTTGGCGGCGTCCAGCTTGACCAGGATGTGTGAGACGTGGGCCTTGACGGTGGCGACGCTCATGAAGAGCTCACGGGCGATGTCGGCGTTGGACTTGCCGTGCCCCACGGCGACGGCAACGTCGTGTTCACGTTCGGTCAGGCTCGCCAGTCTCGCCGCCGCCGAGCACGCGCGTGCGGAGTCCGAGCCGACGGACGTGGTCTCGACCACTCTGCGGATGAGCTGCGTCGTGACGCTGGGCGACAGCATCGGCTCGCCGGCGGCGACCTTCTGAATCGCCTCGACGATCATCGGAGGAGACGTGTCCTTGAGGAGGAAGCCGGTCGCACCGTTCGCAAGGGCCCGGACCACGTACTCGTCGGCGTCGAAGGTGGTGAGAACGATGACCGCGGGCGCGTCGGGCTGTTCGGAGAGCCGTTGGGTGGCCGCCAGGCCGTCCAACCTGGGCATCCGGATGTCCATCAGCACGACGTCCGGGCGGGTTCGCGCGATCACCTCGAGAGCTTGGACGCCGTCGCTCGCCTCGCCCACGATCTCCAGCTGCGGCGCCCCTCGCAGCATCAGGCTCAGCCCCGCCCGTACCAGCGGGTCGTCGTCGACGAGTACGACCCGGATGGGCTCGCCGCTCATCGTTCCCACGGCAGCCAGGCCCGCAGGACGAAATCGCCGTCGCGGGTCAGGCCGTGCTCGAAGCGGCCATGACTGGCGGCGGCCCTTTCGGCGAGCCCGACGAGGCCGAAGCCGGCGCCGTCCTTGCCGTTGAGCTCCCCACCGACCCGTACCGGATTCCGCACCGACAGGTCCAGTCCGTTCCCGGGGTGGCCCGTCAGCTCGACGGTGACCATGGCGTGGGGCGCGTGCTTGCGGGCGTTCGTCAGGCCCTCCTGGATGATGCGGAAGGCACTGCGGCCGATCGACTCCGGGAGGGCGTCGAGGTCCTCCACGTCCGAACGCAGCGTGACGTGCGCGCCCGCCGCGCGTTCGTCGTCGAGCAACGAGTCCAAGTCACTGAGCGTCGGTTGTGGCCGGTGGGCGGTGACGTCGATGCCGCGCTCGGTGTCCCGGAGCAGACCGAGGATCTCCCGGAGGTCGGCGAGGGCGCGTTGAGAATTCGCCTGGATGATCGCGGCGGTCTCTCGCGTCTCGGCGGCGCTGAGGTCGGTCCGGTAGGCGAGCGCCCCGGCATGGACGGCGACCAGCGACATCCGGTGTGCCAGCACGTCGTGCATCTCGCGGGCGATGCGTGTCCGCTCGCCCGCCCGAGCAGTGGACACCTGCAGCGCCTGTTCGCGTTCGGCCCGTTCTGCTCGATCGTGCAGGGAGGCGATCAGGTCCCGGCGCGCGCCGAGGTACATGCCGATGGCGACGACGACGCCGGCCGCCAAGACGCAGAAGAGCAGGTTCACGTACCACGACATGGTCCGGTTCGGCTGGACGGCCAACGAGGCCTGCCCTGTCAGGACGGACAGCGCGGCCGTGGGCAGGATCTCGCGCCATCGCCGGCGGGCGGACAGCGACACCTGGCAGACGATCCACGGGCCGATCGCGCTCACTGACACGGCGGTGGCCGCGACGGTCAGGACGGTGACGGCGAGCGGCCAGCGGCGGCGGCACTGCATCGCGGCCAGGGACGCGACGCCGAGCGCCAGATCGCCCCAGAACAGCGTCCGGGCCGACTGCCACTGCTCCTGCGCGACCGACAGCCAGAGCAAGCCCCCGATCACGACCGCGAACACAGTGCTCAGCCAGGACGTCTGCGCAGGGGTCAACCGCCGGCCGGTGCGTTCGGCGGTGCTCACCGTTCGAGCGTAGAACGGGACGGTGCAGGCACACCACCGACCAAAGTCGATGCCAGGAATCGACCTCGGTCGAGCCGGGACCGACCGGTGACCGATGCGCGACGGCCGGGCTGCCCCGCAGGCTCGACACATGATCCTCGTAGACCAGCTCACCAAGCGGTACGGCCGCTACACGGCCGTCGACTCCATCTCCTTCTCCGTACGCCCGGGGACAGTCACCGGCTTCCTCGGCCCGAACAGCGCCGGCAAGTCGACCACCATGCGCATGCTGGTCGGTCTGACCGTCCCGACGTCCGGCACCGCGACCATCAACGGAGAACAGTTCGCCGACCTCCCCAACCCCGGCCTCGAGGTGGGCGTCCTCCTGGACGCCTCTGCCCAGCACGCAGGCCGCACCGGACGCGAGATCCTCACGATCGCCGCTGACACCATGGGTCTGCCCCGCCGCCGCGTCGACGAGATGCTCGAGCTCGTCAGCCTGACACCTTCGGAGGCCAAGCGCCGGGTGCGCAACTACTCCCTCGGCATGCGTCAGCGACTGGGCATCGGCACCGCACTGCTCGGGGACCCCCGGGTACTGATCCTCGACGAACCAGCCAACGGGCTCGACCCTGCCGGGATCCGGTGGATGCGCGACCTGCTGACGGGCTTTGCCAGCCAGGGCGGCACCGTCCTGTTGTCCTCGCACCTGCTCCACGAGATCGAGGTCATCGCCGACGACCTGGTCGTGATCGGGAACGGCAAGATCGTCGCGTCCGGCAGCAAGGAAGAGCTGCTGGCCGCAGCGGGGACGCTCGTCCGGTCGACGTCACCGCGCGACCTCGCGCACGCCCTCGAACGGGCCGGGATCCCCAGCACGCTCGCAGGGGACGGCTCGGTACGCACGGACGCCGACCCTGCTCGGGTCGCGGCGGTGGCCCTGACAGCTGGCATCGCCCTCACCGAGCTCCGGTCCGCCGAGGGCACCGGGCTCGAAGACATGTTCCTGTCCCTCACTGCCGACACCCAACGCGAAGGAGTTGCGGCATGACCGCCACGATCGTCCCTCCCGACACCATCGAGGCCGAGCCGGCCCGACGGACCGCCCAGCCCATCCCGACCACCCGACTCGTCAAGGTCGAGCTGCGCAAGATGTTCAACACCCGCTCGGGATTCTGGATGCTCATCAGCATCGGCGTCCTGTCGCCCATCTCGGCCGGGTCGCTCCTCGTCCTCGGCCTCAACAGCGACGTCACCTACCAGAACTTCGTGAGGGCGAGCGGGTTCCCGATGTCGGTGATCTTGCCGATCATCGCGATCCTGGCCGTCACAGGTGAGTGGAGCCAGCGAAGTGGGCTCACGACCTTCACGCTGGTGCCGAGCCGCGGCCGCGTGATCGGCGCCAAGGCGATCGCGACCCTCCTGGTGGGCCTCGGCGCCGTCTCCGTCGCCTTCGCGGTCGGCGCCCTCGGCAACGTGGCCGGGTCCGCGCTCGCAGGCCTCGACACCGCGTGGGACATTTCGTGGTCCATGGCACTCCAGATGATGCTCTACAACCTGGTTGGCATGGCCTTCGGCTTCGCCCTCGGTGTCGTGCTGCGCAACTCCGCGGCCGCGATCGTGGGCTACTTCGTCGCTTCACTGGTCATGCCGGGCATCCTCGCGCTCCTGGCCCAGGTGCGCTCGTGGTTCGAGGACCTGCAGCCGTGGATCGACTGGCACTACACGCAGGTGGCGCTCCTCAATGGCGCCACGAACACTGTCAAGGAGTGGGCGATGCTCGGCTCGACCACGATGATCTGGATCGTCATTCTCCTCGTCATCGGACTGCTGTCCCTGCGCCGCTCCGAGGTCAAGTAGTCGCGTTCAAGCCCCCAGACGGAAGGGGCATAACCCGGGTCCTCAGTTCGGGCGGCACCGGGCATTGCTCATCCTGCGGGCGCACGGTGGCGCTGCGCCTCGACGGAAGCACCATCGCTCACAAGACCGGGCCCGGCGAGTGCCCCGGCAGCGGGAAAGCTCCCGCTGCGGATGCCCCTATCTCCTGCTGGCTGCCCGTCAGAGACCGTCTTACTCCGCACGGTCTCCGGCACAGCCACAAGACCTGGATGGCGGAGGATGGCATCCCCGAGATACTCGCCGAGCAGCGTCTCGGCCACGAGGTTCCAGGCATGCGCGGTCTATATGCACACGCATCACAACGGATGCGGGATGAGCTGATGGCCGCTCTGCAGAACCGCTGGGACGAGTCATTGCGCGAACGCGCCGCCATCGCCCCGCACTCCCCCGTCCCACTGCTTGACGGCTTGCTTTCGGCTTACCGGAAGGCGACGTCCTTCCCACTTCGGGTCCTGCCGAAGTTGATCTCCCAGATTCCTCCCAAAATGACGAAGGCCTCACTCTCCGAAGAGGATGAGGCCTGCCTGGCGAGGCCCTGAACTGGACCTATGACGGTGGGCGATACTGGGATCGAACCAGTGACCTCCTCGGTGTGAACGAGGCGCTCTCCCGCTGAGCCAATCGCCCGCGACCGGCGGCCGCTGCCGTCCGGGAGTTATCCCCGCGGCAGCCTCGTCCGGCGCTCCCATAGATTAGCGCATCTTCGCGTCCGGCGGCACGCCCGCCGGGCCCGGGGGCCGGAGCCGGACTCGCGGGCCGTCACTCGGCGTCATCAGGAGGCCAGAAACCGGTGTGGCG
Source organism: uncultured Actinomycetes bacterium (assembly GCA_963744005.1). Taxonomy (GTDB): domain Bacteria; phylum Actinomycetota; class Actinomycetes; order Streptosporangiales; family Streptosporangiaceae; genus Palsa-504. The sequence continues at coordinate 80,898 of CAVURU010000002.1, forward strand.
CCGGGCTTCCAACGCACCGGCCGCTGGCCGTCACGATACGTAATGACAAACGGCTGCAATCGTACGCATCGGACGCCATTTAATTACGGTCAGTGGTGTTATTGAAACGCTTCGTAGATTGGTGCATGTGATAAGCGCTACAGGCTATGCAACTAAGCGACGGAAACACTAAACTGCTGCAACGTCACTGGCCCTGCAGGACAATGTTTCCGCAGGTCAGGACATGATTCAAGGCTCGTCTTCTGGTTAGGCACGAAAGGCGCAAAACGGGATGCTGATCACCTGCGATTACATCACGCTGCGTATGCGCCCCCGTCACCTAGTGACCGTGCCCTATGAGGAGAGCCCGGTCGTGTGGGAGCCGGCTAGGTAGGGGTGGGAAGCATATGAACAGAAGCAGCAGCACCACGATCTCGGCCGAGCTGGGCCTTAAGCTCGTCGTCCCTCAGCAAACGATTGTCCCGCTGGTGGCGAGCCTGTACTACAGCGGGCGGGATCCGTACGCGGTGCGGATGGCCTTCCACGTGGGCACCGACGAGCCGGTCGAGTGGATCTTCGCCCGCGACCTGCTGGCCGCGGGGATCAACTCACGGCAGGGCGACGGCGACGTGCACGTGTGGCCGTCCGAGCAGTCGTGCGCCGAGACCGAGGGCCTGGACTCGCTCGGGACGGGCGACGGGGCTGACGGCGGCGGGGTGCTGAACATCGAGCTGTCCTCGCCGTTCGGGCAGGCGCACTTCGAGGCGCCCACCCGGGCCATGGCCGCCTTCCTGGACCGGACGTACCAGATCGTCCCGGCCGGCCAGGAGACCGACTACATCGACATCGAGACTGAGCTCAACGACCTGCTCCGGCAGGCCTGAGCCGCCACCCACCCGAGCCGAAGCCCGGGACGGCCCGCCAGGGTTGTCCCGGGCTTCTGGCTGTCAGCTGGTCAGCGGCTGTCAGGGACGCGGAAGGTAACCACGGCCCGGGTCCCGCGGTCATCGGACCACAGGTCCAGCCGGGCCGCGACCTGCTGCACCAGCCACAGGCCGTGGCCTTCCTCGACCGGCCACGGGATGGCCGGGACGTCCAGGTCATGGTCGCCGGACAGGACCGGGTCATCGGATGCGGGGACGTCATCGGAGTCGCCTGCGCTCTGGGACTCGCGGGCCGGGCCCGCGTCAGCGATCTCGAAGACCAGGCGGCCCGGCTCGGCCGACAGCCGGAGGCGCCCGCGGCCGGCGCCGTGCGCGATCACGTTGGCGGCCAGCTCATGGACGGCCAGGATCACGTCGCCGGCCAGGTCCTCGGGCAGGCCGATCTGGACGGCGTGGGCCTGTACCGCGGCACGAACCTCGTGCAACGAATCCCGATCAAACTGCCGGTCCAGGACGAGCTCCCGCGTGTCTACCCAGCCGCCGCCCGGCCTTTGCCCGCGGACCGTCGCCGGTCATTGCCAACCGCTCAGGCTCACCCGACTGTTCTACCAGGGGCCTGCGCAGCTAAACCGCGCGGTCACCGGAACCGCCGAGAAACTTCCGGCGGCGGTCCGGCACAGCTCCGGCAGCAGCGCGTCCACGGCGGCGATCTGGCCGGCCAGTTCCCGGTCGACGTCCATCCGCGGCACGGCCGCCCGGACGGCCGCGTGCACGGCTCCCAGCGGCTCGCTGGGCGGCGCGATCTCGGCCCGCAGGTCGATGCCCTGGGCGGCGCAGCAGACCTCCACGGCCAGGCAGGTGCGCACGTTGGCCACCACCTCGCGCAGCTTGCGCACCGCGGTCCAGCCCATCGACACGTGATCCTCCTGCTTGCCCGAGGTCGGGATGGTGTCGACGCTGGCCGGGTGGGCGAGCACCTTGTTCTCGCTGACCAGCGAGGCCGCGGTGTACTGGGCCAGCATGAAGCCGGAGTTGGTGCCGGCCGCGGGGGCCAGGAAGGGCGGCAGGCCGCGGGAGAAGGCCGGGTCGAGCATCCGGTCGACCCGGCGCTCGCTGATCGAGGCCAGCTCGGCCAGGGCCATGGCCAGCATGTCGGCGGCGAAGGCGAGTGGCTCGCCGTGGAAGTTCCCGGTGGTCATCACCTCGCCGTCGGCCACGATGACCGGGTTGTCGACCACCGCGCCGAGCTCGGTGGTGAGGACCTGCCGGGCGAAGCCGAGGACGTCCCGGACCGCGCCGTGCACCTGCGGCGCGCAGCGCAGGCAGTAGGCGTCCTGCACCGCGTGCCGGCTGTGCCGGTGGCTGGCCAGCAGCGGCGAGCCGGCCAGCAGCCCGCGCAGGTTGGCCGCGCTGGCCAGCTGCCCCGGATGCGGCCGCAGGGCCTGGACCCGCTCGTCGTAGGGCCGGTCGGTGCCGAGCAGGGCCTCGACCGACAGCGCGCAGGCCAGGTCGGCCGCCTGGACCAGCATGCCGGCGTCGTAGACCGAGAAGGCCAGCAGGGCCTGCATCGGCTCGGTGCCGTTGACCAGGGACAGTCCTTCCTTGGGCGCCAGGGCCAGCGGCTCCAGCCCGTGCGCGGCCAGCACCTCGGCGGCCGGGCAGGCCGTCCGGCGGGCCGCCGGGGACGCGCAGCCGGCCCTCGCCGATCAGCGGCTGGGCCAGGTGCGCGAGCTGGGCCAGGTCACCCGAGGCGCCCACCGAGCCCTTGCCCGGGATGACCGGCAGCAGGTCCAGGGCGAGCAGCTCGAGCAGCCGGGCGGGCAGCTCGGCGCGCACCCCGGAGTAGCCCGCGGCCAGCGTCCGGGCCCGCAGCAGGAGCATGGCCCGCACGGTCGCGTCGTCCAGCGGCGGCCCGGCCCCGGCCGCGTGCGAGCGCACGATCGCGGCCTGCAGCGCGGTCAGGTCGGCCACCCCGATCGGGGTGTCGACCAGCGCGCCGAACCCGGTGTTCACCCCGTACACCGGCGCCTCGCCGCTCAGCGCCTGCACCACGACCGAACGGCTCGGCTCCATCCGCCGCGGCCACGTCCGGGCCCAGGCTGGCCCGTGCCTGCCCGCGCGCGACCTCGACGACATCGTCGATGGTCAGCGCGCTTCCGTCTACCACGACCTCACGCATGACCGACAGCTTGCCACGGCCGGGCCCCTGCTCCCGCCTGCTCAGCCCAGGTCCAGCCCGAAGGTGCCGGCCAGGCCCTCTCGTCCCGCCACGGTGACCAGCACGCTGCGGCGGCGCGGGCCGCGCGCGATCCAGCCCAGCTCGAACAGCCGCCCGGTGACGGCCGCGCCCAGCGCCCCGTTCAGGTGCCCGCGGCGCTGGGTCCAGTCCAGGCACTCCCCCGCGAACGGGCGGCGGGACCGCCGGACTTCGGCCAGATCGACGCCGAACGAAGCCATGGTTCTCGCTCCGGCCCCGGTAACGACGAAGCGAGTGCGGGCGCTGTCGGCACGGTCCGTTCGGCAGGACTGGGTGTCTTGCGCCAGCAGGTGCTGGCCGAGCAGGGCGTCCAGCAGGCCGACCCCGGCCCGGCCGGCCAGGTGGTCGTAGCAGGTGCGGGCGTCGGCCAGCGCGGCCGCCTCGCGGGACTGGCGCAGGCTGCGGACCGGCAGAGCGGCGCTGATGAGGCCGATCGCCTCGAGGGCGGCGGCGACCTCGGGCCCGGCCAGCCGGTAGTAGCGGTGCCGTCCCTGCCGGGTGGCGATGATCATGTTGCCGTCCAGCAGCTTGGCCAGGTGGAAGCTGGCTGTGGCCGCGCTGACCCCGGACAGCCGGGCCAGCTCCCCCGCGGCCAGCAGGCGGCCGGCCAGCAGCGCGCGCAGCATCCTGGCCCGGGTCGGGTCCGCGATCAGGGCGGCGGCGGGCGCGAGATCCGGGTCATACGGCGCGCCGCCGCCGGGGACCGGAGGAGCCGGAAGGGTATGGGCCGGTACGGTCATGTTTCGACGGTAACCCGGCGACGCTTCGGCCCCGGTCGAAACATGTCCGCCGGGCGGATCCAGGGTTTCGAGTTTGCGACAGCGGCAGGATCGGCTACAGTTCCTAACGCATGCGGACGTGGCTCAGTTGGTAGAGCATCACCTTGCCAAGGTGAGGGTCGCGGGTTCGAATCCCGTCGTCCGCTCTGAGGGTTCTTATGCCCTAGCGGCATGGCCTTTGTGGCGGAGTGGCCGAGTGGCTTAGGCAAGGGCCTGCAAAGCCCTGTACACGGGTTCGATTCCCGTCTCCGCCTCTTCGATTCCTCCCGTCTGAACGGGCTTTCCGATGCGGTCGGCTACCTACTGGTAACCCGCAGCGACCAGCGGCGAAACTTCCTCGAGCGGACCAGTTCGGCCGCGGTTAAAGGTAATCCGGCGGGTATATGTCGCGGCATGGTCAAAATCAGGCGGTGGGTCATCGGGCAGCGCAAGAAGGTTGTCTGGTCCGAGCCGAAGCTGCCGCCGTACGTGAAGATCAACCCAGACAGCCCGCCCGGTGCCGGTGAGGGGCTGCAGCCCGGGGACATGTCCATGGGCGCCATGGCCGAGGAGTTCCTGACCGCGGACGAGGGCGAGGAAGAGACGCCGCGCTCGAAGCGCCGCGCCGGTCTAGGCCAGCTGCGGTCAGCAGCCGGTGCTAGCTGAGCTGGGCCCGGATCGCGTCCATGGCCAGCCGGAGGTTCTCGACCGAGTTGGCGTAGGACAGCCGCAGGAAGCCCTCGCCGTACGGGCCGAACGCCGTGCCCGGCAGCAGCGCGACCCCGGCGTCCCGCAGCAGCGTGGCGGCCAGCTCGGCTGAGGTCAGGCCGGTCTGGGTGATGTCCGGGAAGGCGTAAAAGGCGCCCTGCGGTTGCCAGGCAGCTGATGCCGGGGATGTCGTTGAGCCCGGCTACGACGATGTCCCGGCGGCGGCCGAACTCGGCCACCATGTCCTGGACCGGCTGCCACGGGCCGTCCAGTGCCGCGATGGCCGCGTGCTGGCTGAACGCGGACGTGCAGGAGACCGAGTTGATGGCCAGCCGGGTGATCGGCTCGACCAGAGCGGGCGGGAACACGCCGAAGCCGAGCCGCCAGCCGGTCATGGCGAAGGTCTTGGACCAGCCGTCGAGCAGGATGGTGCGGTCGGCCATGCCGTCCACGTCCAGCACGCTGGCGTGCGGCGAGCCGTAGCGGATGGCCCAGTACACCTCGTCGGACAGCACGACCAGGTCGTGCCGCATGCGCGATCTCGGCGATGGCCTCGCAGTCCTCGCGGGTCAGCGCGCTGCCGCAGGGGTTGTGCGGGGAGTTGATGATGAGCAGCCGGGACCGGTCGGTGACCAGCCGGGCCAGCTCGTCGGTGTCGATCCGGAACCCGTTGCGCTCGCGCAGCGGCACCGGGACGGGTACCGCGCCGGCGAACGGCGGTGATCGACTCGTACATCGGGAAGCCGGGGTCGGGGTAGAGCACCTCGTCGCCCTCGCCGGCCAGGGCCAGGATGGTGAAGAACATGATCGGCTTGGCCCCGGGGGTCACGATGACCCGGTCCGGGGTGACGCGCATCCGGCCAGTGCGCTCCAGGAAGGCGGCCACCGCCTCGCGCAGCTCGGGGATGCCGGGGGCGGGCACGTAGTGGGTGTGCGCCGGCCTGCATGGCCTCGGCGGCGGCGGCCACGATGTGCGGGGCGGTCGGGAAGTCGGGCTCGCCGATCTCCAGGTGGATGATCTTCTGCCCGGCGGCCTCCAGGGCCTTGGCCCGGGCCAGCACCTCGAAGGCCGACTCGGTGCCGAGCCGGGACATCCGGTCAGCCAGCCGGAAATCAGTCATGGCCCCGATGATAAGGCGGCGGCGTACAGTTCGGCGGCCCGCCAGCAGCACCAGGCCAGCACCGACCGGTAGGGCCGGTACGGGTCGCCCAGGGGCAGCAGCTCGCGGGCGGTCGGGGTGGGCACCTGCCAGGCCAGCCCGTAGCCGCGGCGGATGCCGAGGTCGCCGACCGGCCAGACGTCCAGGCGGCGCAGCTGGAAGAGCAGGAACATCTCGGCCGTCCAGGTGCCGATGCCGCGGACCGTCGACAGCCGGGCGATGATCTGCTCGTCGCTCTCCCGGGACAGGCCCCGCGGCGAGAGCATGACCGTGCCGTCCAGGACCTTGGCCGCCAGGTCCCGCAGTGACATGACCTTGGCCCGGGACAGGCCGACCGCGCGGAGCTCCTCATCGGACAGGGCGAGCAGCGCCTCGGGCTGCACGTCCCCGCCCAGGGCGGCGATCAGCCGGCCGTGGATGGCGGCCGCGGCCCGGGTGGCCAGCTGCTGGTAGACGATGGCCCGCACCAGGGTGCCCAGGTGGGTCTCGGTCGGGCGGGGCAGCCGCGGCGGCCCGCCCTCGGCCAGCACCCGGGCGATGACCGGGTCGCGCCCGGCCAGGATGCGGGCCGCGGCGGCGAAGCTCACCTTGCGCTGCGGCGAGGCGTCGGCGGTGACGGTCATGCCCTTAGTTTCGCGCATGACGGCCTGAACTCCGAGTTCGTGACGGGACCCCGGTTTGCCCTGGGGCGGTCCGGACTGCTGAGATAGAAAGATGCCGGCCAGCACGAATAGCACGCATGCCCTCCAGCGGCTCGGCCGCCTGGCCCTCAGCCCGGAACTGCACGGGCTGGTCCCGTCCGGGCCGGACGCGGTCGTGACGGCCACCGTCGTGGTGCCGGACGCACCGGTCAGCCGGGGCAATCCGTGGGAGGTGGCCTGGGCCGACGCGGCCCGCGAGGCGACCCGGCTCGGTGCCGACCCGGACACGGCCAAGGCCCTGGAGCGCGGCGCGGGAGCGGCCGCGGCGGGCGGCACCCGGGTGGTGGTCGCGCTGCACGGCGTGGTCGGGCTGGCCTGGTGGCTGCCGCCCGGCACGGCACAGAGCTCGGTCCGGGTCGGGCCGCTCCCCCACCTGCTGGCGGTGGCGGACGCCGCCGCGCGCCGCCCGGCCTTCGTAGTGCTGCTGGCCGACCGGGACGGCACCGACATCGTGACCCACGCGCCCGGGGCCCAGGTCCCCGGCATCCTGGCCGAGCCCGGCACCCGGCCCGGCGCGCAGCACGACCCGCATCCCGGCCGGCCCCCGGCGCTGCACCATGGCGAGCGGCACCAGACCGACAGCGAGCCGGAAAGCGGCGGCCAGCGCAACGCGGAGTTCATCGCCGCCCGGGTGGCCGAGGCCGCCGACAGCCTGGGAGCGCACATCATCCTCGGCACCGGCGATGAGCACATCCTGGCCGCGGTGTCCGGTCACCTGCCCGACACGCTCGGCCCGGTGAAGGTCATCCCCGGCGGACGGTCGGCGGACGGCCGCGATGATCACCTGAGCGGCCAGATCGGCACGGCGCTGGGCGAGATCACCGGGGCGGCGGTGACCGGGACAGCGGACCTGGTCAGCGCGGCCGCGGCCGCCAGCCCTTCGGCGGCGGTGCGCGGCGTCAGGGACGTGGCCGGGCAGCTGGCCGAGCAGCAGGTGGCCGTGCTGCTGGTGGCGGCGGACGTGAGCGACAGCGACGTACCGGGCGAGGCGTACCGGATCGGCGTTCGGCCGACCGAGCTGCTGGCCGGGGACGACGGCGACGATGCGGACGGCAGCGTCGAGGTGCCGCTGTGCGACGGCCTGGTGTGGGCCGCCGTGCACCAGGACGCGATCGTGGTGCAGGTCCCGGACCGCTCCGGGCCGCTGGGCGGCGAGCCGTGCGCGGCGCTGCTGCGCCGCGGGGCGGCCCGGTAGGTTCTGCTGCTGCTGCCTGGCCGGCTGGCGGACGGCGCTACTGCTCGGCCAGGAGGCGGGCCACGCGGTCCAGGGTCTGGAGCAGGTTGGCTTCGGTGATGAGCTCGCGGGCTTCGGCGATGGACAGCCAGCGCAGCGGGGCGTTCTCGTTCTCGGGCCGGATGGCGTCCGGGGTGCGGGTGGCCATGAAGAAGCGGAGGTCGGCGTGCTCGTGGGCGGGCTCGCCGTTCCCTTCGGGCACGGACACGATGGCCAGGTGACGGAGCCGGGCGTCCGGCCACGGGACCAGGTCGGTGAGCCCGGTCTCCTCGGTCCCTTCCCGTTCAGCGATGGCCAGCGGGTCGCTCTCCCCCGGGTCGCCGTGACCGCCGACCTGCAGCCAGGCCTGCTGGCGCTGGTGCCAGCGGAGCAGGACGCGGCTGGTGGCCGGGTGGGTGATCAGCGCGGAGGCGGTGACGTGCAGGGGGATGTCACGACGCCACGGACGTTCGGCCGTCTTGACCAGGGCTCGGAGCCGGTCCAGGTCGGCCTGCTCGGCGACGCCTTCGGATTGGTAGTCCGCCAGGAGGGTGGTCAGAGGGTCGGGTTCCACGAGAGGCGATGGTAGTGGCCGGTCGGGGTTGTTTGGGTGTCCGGGAGTCTTCGGGGTGCGGCCCGGGCGGCGCGCGGAGGGGGCGGGGCTCTGGTAGCATCTGCGAGGTACTCGGGCCGTTAGCTCAGCGGGAGAGCGCTTCCCTGACACGGAAGAGGTCACAGGTTCAAATCCTGTACGGCCCACCAGATCACAGGCCATGACACCCATCGGAAGTCATGGCCCTTTCTTGTTGAGTAACTAACTGAGTAACTAAGCATTGTTGTCCCGCTTGGGGAAGAGGCTGTCCATTACGGCCGCTCCGCCCATGACAACGGGCCGGAGCTGCTTACGGTAGACGGTCTCAGTTGTACTGGTCCCGGTATGGCCGACCAGGCGGGCGATCTGCTCAATCGGGACACCCGCGTCAGACATGAGTGAGACGAAGCTGTGCCGCAGTTCGCGCGGCGTCCAGTCAGCCGGGTTGAGGCCCGCAGCTGCAAGTACGGTGCGGAACGAGCGGCGGACGTTGCCTGCGTAGAGGACGGTGCCGACGCGGGAAGCGAACACCAGGTCATTGTCGTGCCAGTTCTCCCCCGCTCGCTCGCGGTGCTGGTCTTGCAGGTCGCAGTGGACACGGAGCGCGTCGGCGCAGCGTTGCGGGAGCTCCAGCGTGCGGCGTGACTTCTTGGTCTTGGTGTCGCCGCCAGCGCGGACAGACCGCCAGACCATGATGACCGGCGGGGTTGCGTCAAGATCGACCTGCGACCAGGTGAGGGCGCGCAGTTCCTCGGTCCGGGCGCCAGTGAGCAGCGCTACGACTATGTAGGCGTGAAGCGGCCTGCCCTCGGCAGCGGTGAGAAGCGCGTCGGCCTGGGCGAAGGTGAGGGACTTTGAGGGGCGGCCCGGTCTTCCTTGCGGGATGTCGCACAGGAGTACGACGTTGCGTTTTACCTTGTCCCGGGCCTGAGCGCGGTTGATGGACCGCCGGAGAATCGAGTGGAGGATCTGGAGCGTGTCGGTGCTCAGTGTTTTGGCCTTATCGGCTAGCCAGCGGTCTACCTCGTCGGCGGACAGCTCGCGGAGCTTGCGGGTGCCCAGCGCAGGAATGACGTGCCTGTCCGCGAGGATGGTGCATTTGGCGATCGTGTCGTCGCTTCTGCCGGGCAGCCCGAATTGGAGCCAGTCGCGGACGGCCTGCTCGACGGTGTAGCCGTCGCTTTTGGTGATCTGCCCGTCTTCGTAGTCGCGGATGATCTCGCGCAGCTTGCGCTGTGCTTCGGTCTTGGTCCGGCCGCTGCCGCGCTTGACGATCCGCTTCCCGGCAGGCGTGTAGCCCACGGTCAGCGAGGCGACCCAGCGTTTGCGGGCCTCATCCCAGGAAAGTCCGCCGTCTCCCCTGCTCCGTCGCGCGGCCATCAGGCGGCCTTCGCTTCGCTTTCCAGGAGCCTGACGTACTCTGCGATCGCGGATGCGGGGATCAGCCGTGAACGGCCTTGCGTGACTGACCGTAGACGGCCCGAACGGATCTGCTCGTAGATCGCGCTACGCCCCAGCGACAGGATTACCATCGCGTCGCGCACGCGATAGAGCTGCTTGTCAGGAGGCATGACTACTGTCCCTTCATTGACTTGTTTGCTGTCAAGTCCCGGTTGACGTTGGACCGTCAACCGGGATGGGCTAGGCCGTAGTGCTCGCGGGCGCGTGCAGCGGATGCTGCGGCCAGCTCAGCGATCGGTGTAGTTCGGTTCAGGTCGGGTCCGCCGTAGGTCCAGGCGGTGCCAAGGACCAGGACGACGGTTTCGTCCAGGGGTCGGCCCCAGGCGTCCGGGCCTGGTGTCGGCAATTGGGTGGTGCGACGATGCTCGGCACGGGCGGCACGGAGCTGGCCGAAGGTGACCGAGTAGCGGCGGGATTTGGTGAGGAAGTGGCCGCCGTAGCCGAGCATGTGGGCCCATGCCCGGAAGGCGGCCGAGCTGCCAAGCGGTGGTGATCATTGTCCGGTAGTGCGCCGAGCAGCGGAGCTGGTCGATGTCGGCATCGGTGCGGATGCGCTGGCTGGGCAGGCCGGGCGCGGTCAGCGTCTTGGTGGCGTACTTGGCGATGTAGTTGGCCACGGCCTGGTGGTTGAGCGGCTGGCCGGTGCGGGTGACCTCACCGTGCCGGATGGGCCGCACGTCGGTCCCTTGCGGTGGGCCGAACGTCAAGACGACCGGAACGCCACCGGGAACCGCGATAGGCAGGCGAACGGCGGCGGCAGCCTGGCCAACGGCCTCGCACACGATGTCGGCAGTGATGCCGGATGGCGGCGGCTGGTAGTCCTCCCCCGCTGCGTCGAGGCGGATCACGGCGTGGAAGTGGACCACGCCGCGGGCCTGGTATTCGGCGACCTTGACGAACCGCAGCCGAGCCAGCGACCGGAGGTTTTTTTGGGTGATGCCGAGCAGGTGGGCCAGGCGGCGGGGCAGGTAGGTGGTGAACCGGCGCCACAGCGCCGCGGCGTGGGCGTTGAAAAGTACGGCGGTGGTGTAGTCGTAGCAGTCCGGGCACATCGGCCGGCCGAGCCGCGGATCGGTGTCGGCGTGCCGGGCCGGGCAGGAGATGTCCCGGCCGTGCGGGCAGCGCCGCACCCGGGCGTCGCGGCGGGGTCGGCACGGCAGGACGGTCTTGCCGCGCATCCGGCGGGCGTGTACCGGGCCGAAGGACGGGGCGGTGAGCGTGGCGAAGACGCACGGGTGCGCGGTGATCGTCTCGGGGATGCCTTTGCCTCCGGCCAGGCCCGCCTTGACGAGCTGGCGGGCGTCCCGCTTGTACACGGCGGAGCAGGACGGGCAGACGGCTTCGCGGCGATTGCCGCACGCCACTGACGCCGAGCCGTAGACGGGTGCGAGCTCGCCGGTGGCCAGGTCGATCATGTCGGTGCGGCTGTGCATCTGAATCGGATGGGAGCAGCCGGAATCGGCAGCGAACTCGCGTTCCCAGCGGCGAAGGTCGGGATGAGGGTCGTCAGCAGTCGCCCCGGGTCCCGGGCCCGTGATGAGGGGTCCGGGGTCCAGGATGACGGCCGCGGTCATGACGCCTGGCCCCAGCGTTGCTGGGCCGCCTGCCGGGTGACGCCGAGCCGGGCACCGATCTCCGCCCACGAGTACCCGTACCGGCGCAGGCCGGTCACGGCCTGGCCGATAGCGGCGTCCACATCGGACGCGAGGCCGGTCAGCGTAGTGAGGGCTTCGACGTCGCCATCGGCGACGCGGCGGGCGTAGGCCCGCAGGATCCGCCGGGTGAAGGCGGCGTAGTCGTCGTTCTCGACCAGCCGCGGCTCTCGTTTCGGTGTCAACCGGGTCTTGACGGTGTTCCGGCCAGCCCGGCCGGGTTGCGGTGGTTGTGGGCCTGGCCCGTGAAGGGCGTACTGGGCGGTCATGCGGCGATGTCCTTGCCGCGCAGCCGGGCCGCGTACGCGGCCAGGTAGTGGATGTCCTCATCCGTGAGATAAGCAGCCTTGATCCGCCGCGGCGTGCCTGTCTCGGACAGCAGCCAGCCGACCCCTCGGGCCAGGGGATCGATGTCGGCGGCGGTGTAGCCCTCGGAGGCCCAGCCCTGGCCCAGGACGGTGTCAGATGAGCTATCGGTGGTGCAGCGGAAGGCCCACCGGTAGCCGAACAGGTCCCGCATGGACGGGTCGATGACCTGATGGGAGGGACGCTGGGTGGCCAGGATGATGATGACCCCGGCGGCGCGGCCGCGGGCGACCAGGTCGCGCGTGAGGGCGGCGAAGTCCTCGCGTTCTTTCTTGGTGCCGACGGTGGCGGAGAAGTAGGCGTATTCGTCGATGACGATCAGGTAGACCGGCTCACCCGTCTCCCGGGTGATCTTCCGGCGCCCGGCGGTGAGCAGCTGGTCGTACCGGGCGTTCATGATGGCCTGGAAGTCGGTGAACGCGGCGATGGCGTCGGTGATGGACGGGCCGATGAACATGTCGGCGCAGGCCCGCCAGGGGCCCAGCTCGACCTGCTTGCCGTCGACCAGGATCAGCTTGCAGTCGTGCGACAGGGCCCCGTGGGCGGTGATCAGGTTCAGCCCGGAGGACTTGCCCGCGCCGGGTTCGCCGCCGAGCAGGATGTTGCGCTCGGCCAGGTTGACGTGGACGTGCTCGCCGTATTCGTCCTGGCCCAGGTGCACCGGGTCGAACATCGAGAACGGGAACGTCGGGACCAGGGGCAGCGGCTGGGTGTCCGCAATGGTGGTCATGACAGGGCCTCCCTTCGAGGCGTAGGAGAGTGAGGGGCGGGCGGTCCCCGGGCATGCCGAGGACCGCCGCGCTAGTTAGGCCGCTGGGCCGTTCTCGTCCGGGGGATGCGGGACGAGGGCCAGCACAGGCCGGGTAGAGCCAGGCGCGTTCAGCCGCGCCAGGGGGGAGGTGATGGTGTGGCTGGCCGCGAGGGTGTCGCGGCGGATGATGTCGATGGTCACCAGCTGGGACCAGCGGCGGTTACGGGTGACCCGCGCGTCGCGGGCGTAGCAGGCGGCCCTGAGTTCGCCGATGTGGGCCTCGAAATCCTCGGCGCAGATCCCGGCCCGGCACAGGATCCAGGCCCGTTCGCCGACCTGGGTCGGCCGGATCCACAGCACCAGCGGCAGTCGGCCGGAGCGGGTGTGCAGGCGTGCCTCGTAGCACAGGCGCTGGAGACGGTGGCGGGCCAGGACGCACCAGAATCGGCGGGTGATGAATCGCTGAGAGCGCGGTACGGCCAGCGTCAGGCCGACGATCGCGGCCAGGACGACGGCGGCCCAGGTGAGGGTGATGAGGATGGACAGCCGCCACAGGGCGGCGGTCAGGGCTGCCAGGATGGCCAGTTCGGTGCGGCATCGCCAGGCGATGCCTGCCGGCGTGCGTTGGAAGCGGACGAACAGATCGTCCAGTTGGTAGGGGTTGTTCCGCTGGTTGCGGGAGGTGCTGGTCTTGGACATGAGGATCTACCGCCTTGTCGCGGGCTGGCTGGCGGATACGGATACGGATGCGGGGTCGGCGGCGCGGGCCGGGTTGACCCAGTCGGTGACGCAGGCCAAAGGCCAGGCCGTGCCACAGGCGGCACAGATGTGTGCGGTCTCGGTGATGCCATCGCCGGTGTCGACCTCGGCGGAGGCGATGTCGAAGGAGCCGCAGTCGGGGCAGATGGGTTCGTGGTAGATGACCCGGAAGTCGTTCACGGCCGCTCCCCCTTGCCGGGGTTATAGGCGGCGATGAGCCGGGCGCGGTCCGCATCATCGCGGGCGTGGTCGGTGATCCAGGTTTCGGCGCAGCCCTTGTGGCAGGGCACGTCCTTGACCGGGGACCGGGACAGGGCCGGTGTGCCGCATAGCACGCATGGGGCCAGGTCACCGATGGTGCCGCGCCGCCAGTCCAGGACTACGCGTGTTGCGGGCGCGCTGGTAGCGTGGGGCATGCCGATGCTCCTTTGCTTTTCGCGAGGTGGGGGAACGATTGGCTGGCCGGGCCGGGGGATGGCACTCCCCCAGGCCCGGCACTGCTGATGTCAGGCCGTATTTGGTGCGGCCGGGATGTGGGCGAAGCCATCGATGGCGACGCCGTAGTAGTCGAACTTGGTCCGGCACCACGTCTCGGGGCGGTGTGTAGTGTCCTCGTGCGGGTTGCTGGTGACGACGCCGCCGAAGCGCAGCGCCCACCGGGTGATGGCCCGCAGGCTGGCGGGCTCGGGGGCGAACTGGAGGCTGATGACCTCTAGGTCATAGATGGTGATTGAGGACGGCTGGGGCAGGTCGGCTGCTTCTTGCAGCAGGTTGACCAAGCCGACCGCGAGCGCGCCGATCGGCAGCGGCGGCAGGTCCGGTAGCGCCGGGCCTGTGGCGGCCGGGTCATAGATGTAGGTGGTCACGGGTTCTCCTTGTCCTGATCGCGAGGCGGGGGGTGGTTCGGTTTGGCCGAGTAAGTCAGGCCGCGTGGATGGACTTGGCAGGACCAGCGGGCTCGACGGCTTCGGCGCGGAAGGCGCGGCGGATCTTGCCGTCACGGCCGACCCACGGGGCGAACACCAGGCCGTGGACCTCGGCGTAGCCATCAAAGGTCAGCTTGGGCTCGTTTCCGGCCACCTCGACCCAGATGGTTTCCTTGGTCTCGCGCGTGGTGTCGATCGCGTCCAGCCGTACCGTCCAGATGGGCTCGCCGTCGCGGGTCACCGCCTGGCGGTCCTTGTCCTTGAAATCCGGCCGGGGCTTGGCCACTCCGGCCACCCTGAACTGATAGGGATCTGTCTTGAGTTCTAGCCGCATGATGGTCACGTCCTCTCAGTGTTATGTGCGACCTAGGTGTCATAGTACGTTATGAACCTGCCGTGTCAACATGCCTGGGAGACCTAGGGCGCAGCCGGTACACTGGCCGCGTGCCCGATGACTCGCGACCGGCTTCCATGCAGGTCGCCGACGCCCTGCGTGGCGAGATCGGCTCTGGGAAGCTCGCACCGGGCGAGAAGGTTCCGTCTATCCGGAAGCTGGCCGAGCGGTTCGAGGTAGCCCCCATGACGGCCCAGAACGCGATCGAGATGCTCCGGAATGAAGGCCTGGTCTACACGAGCCCAGGGCGCGGCACCTTCGTACGGACCGACACTGACCGGGCAGCCAGCGGTACGCCGTCGCCCGAATACCTCGCGATCAGCGAGCACCTGAACGACCTTGACGCCCAGATGCGGCAGATGGCCGACCGGGTTGGCGAGCTGGAGAAGCTAGTGAAGCGTGGACGTCAAGCTCCGCGCTGACATCCTCCAGCCGCGTCGCAAGGCTTACGAGAGTCTGAGCTAGCCCCGCGACCCGACGCCGCAAATGGTCGATTTCCTCTACAGTCATGCATATAGGTCATCGCGGTACGTAACGATGACACCACCCTGAGAGAAGGTCACTCACAAGTCACTCACAGGCACAGGACGGAGGGCAGACGTGAGCGATGAGATTACGCCGGCAGCTGCCGAGCCGTTCATCGCTGAACTCAAGCACTGGCGGGATATCCGCGGCTTCTCACAATCGGCGCTCGCCAAGGAAGTCGGCTACACACCCTCCTACATCTCCAAAGTCGAAAGCGGCCACCAGCGGCCATCAAGGTCGTTCGCCGACCTGGCCGACAAGGTGCTGCGCACCGGCGGGGCACTCAGCAGGAGTATCCGGGAGACCGCAAGCCATCATCGCGAAGCGCTATCGGAGATCCCACGCCAGGGCCGTGAAGCGAGCACGCCGATCGACGCTCAGCCCGCAAGCCTGATCGTCGAACACGACGATGCCGGGCTGACCTACGACGATCACACCTACCACGCTTACCAGCGACGCCAGCTGTTCAACGCCAGCACCGAGCCAGTCACCCGATACCTCATCCGGATCTCCGTTGACCGCCACCCCGGCGATCCCGAACGGTCCAACCAGCTTTACCGGGCGAACCCGCTGACCTGGGACGAGATCAGCCTCAGCGCAACCATTAACGGCGAGCCCATCGGCTGGCGCGTCCAGCACGACCGCGACGCCTTCAAGGAGCTGTGGCTGCTGTTCGAGAACGAGTACGGGCGCTACCCCATCTATCCAGGCGAGTCTGGCCTGCTGGAATACGACTACACCGTCAGCGACACCAAGTGGGGAAACTGGTTCCAACGGGCCGTGCGGCTTCCCACCCGGCGGCTGAGCGTCCGTCTGGACTTCCCCGCCGCCTTGCAGCCCGCTGTCTGGGGAACTGAGACAACCATGACCGCTGCGGCACTCCCCTTGCACACCGCCGTTCATGCTGCACAGGATGAAGAACGGCAGCTGTTCTCCTGGTCGACGGACGACCCGCCGCTGCACGCCCGCTACCGTCTGGAATGGAAGTTCAGGGCAGACGACCCAGACGAGAGAGCACCGGAACCGATGGCCAACAAGACCGCCAGCGAAGTCATGCAGTCGATCGGCATCACCCAGCGCGGCGACGCCGTGCTCGACCAGGTTGCCCAGCCGTTTACCTTGCCTGATGAGGCTGAGGATGCCCGCCGGGTCATCGCCGAACTCAACTCCGCAGCCAGCCGGGCCGCACAGGTCCACGTATTCGGCAAAGGCATGGGCATCGCCGCCCCGCAGATCGGCGTCAGCCGGGCCGCCGCCATAGTCCGAGACCCGGACGGCGAAACCATTACTCTGCTCAACCCCCGCATCATCGAGGAATCCCAGCAGACCGACGAACAGTACGAAGGCTGCCTCAGCTTCTTCGACGTCCGGGGCATGGTCCCCCGCGCCCTCGTGCTGCACGTCGAACACCAGGACATCGACGGCCAGCGTCACATAACGATCTTCGAGAACGGGCTAGCCCGACTGGTCGCCCATGAGATCGACCACCTATACGGCACGCTGTATACGAGCCGAATGCTGGCAGGAGCAGCACTTATTCCCATCAGTGAATACGGCGGCACCGGTGAACGGTGGCAGTACAGCGACCGTCAGTAGCCTGGCGATCTAGGTGACCTAGGTGATCTGTTACAACTTTCTTTACAGCTTCAAGGGCGCGCCTTCGGCGCGCCACGCCTACGGCCGGAACCGGCTACGCGAGCTGACGCGAGCAACCGGGAGAGTAGAGCGGCCGGGTGACCGGTGATAAGCGGCAAGGGTCGCCGGGGGTCTCGCCGTTGCTGTGCGGCCGCTTTCGCCGCGCCCTTCGGGCGGAAGCCCTACGGCGCGACGAGCTGCCGCGCACGGCTGCCCCGGCACCGGCCGCAGGCGGCCCCCGCCGTCACGCCCCGATGCCGCGCCAAACGAGCAGGGCCAGGCCGTCACGCTCGCGCCGAGTGTGCCAATCGCCGTGCGAAAGGTAACAGCCACCGGGACGGAACGCCGCGCATTGTCCGGGACTGGCCCCTCCAGCGTCAAGGGCACCCGAAGATCGTTTCTAACCGCTTCGCAGAAACGATCTTCAGGACCCACCCTTGAGCGCCGGAGCCTCTGCCAGCCCAGCGGGCCTGACGGCGAGGGCCAGGCCACAGGCCAGGCCCGAGTAGCGCGCGGCGAACCTCCACAAAGGCTCACATTGAGCTAATGGATAGGCAAAGGAAGGAACCGCTCAAATCACGTGCATGGTGAACCGCTTCTCATGACGCATCGCCTTAGTTTCGGCTCAACATCCGGGTGATAGAGGCAATCACAGTAATTGCAAGTAGCCACCCCATGCCCCGTAGACTAGCCGCGAGAACTAGCCAAAGACCATGTGGGTTCCAATTGTTTGCCAGCCCAAGCCCAGGTGCTGGGACTAGCAGGTCTACAGTATAGAGTGCAGAATTAAATGACGGATGATCACTGATGGACACTGGCGGCGGGTGATGAATGCGAAAGAGCATCCATCCAACAATAAAGGCTATACCCAGGAGAGCAAGCGCGCGGCCAGGAGAATATCCGTAACCAGCAAGACCATCTTGAACCCATCCCCAAATACGAAGCCACCAGGGATGTTGCCGTCTACGTGCGCGTTGTTTGGCCAGTAGCACACGACGCGCTTGATCATCGTGGCCAAGCCCTCTATAATATGCGGCCAGCTGCTCATATGGCTGTGCGGCATAGCCCGACGATCTACGCAACCAGCTAAGGCGGTCACGGGCCGACAGATACGGATCCAAGTCTCTATAACTGAATCCGCGCAGTTCTAGCGATTGCGGCCAATCAGCAATGTCATCTACTAGTTCGCCGACATTTGCACCCCACAAACAGACTTCACCCACTGCGCGAAAATCTTTATTGCAGAACATGGCGCCAGTCACGCATAGCCAATCGGCGCTTAGCGCCGCCCTGCCATTGCCGTCAAGGCGGGCTCGTGAGAATCTGAGTTGATGGCCGATACGTGCGCTGCGGAGACTAATCTCGCCAGTAGACCAGAACCCATCCTCACAGGTCATCGAACCGGTGACGGTGAGTTTATCAGCGGTGAGGGCAGGCTCCCCTCCGCCGTCCAGGCGGGCTCCATCGAAGTCAAGATCACCATTGATCGTCGCTCCCGACAAGCTAATCTCTCCATTGGCAGTGAACCCCACGCCGCAGATCATGTCGCCACCGGTAGTGAGATTCTCAGCAATAAGCGCCGTCCCGCCATTGCCGTCGAGCCCGGCTCCTGAGAATCTGAGCTGAGGGCCGATACGTGCGCTGCGGAGACTAATCTCGCCAGTAGACCGGAACCCATCCTCACAGGTCATCCAACTGGTGACAATGAGCTCATCAGCGGTGAGGGCAGGCTCCCCTCCGCCGTCCAGGCGGGCTCCATCGAAGTCAAGTTGACCATTGATCGTCGCTCCGGCCAAGCTAATCTTACCTATGGAAGTGAACCCCACGCCGCAGATCATTCCGCCGCTGACAGTGAGATGGTCAGCAATAAGCGCCGCCCCGCCATTGCCGTCGAGCCCGGCTCCTGAGAATCTGAGCTGAGGGCCGATGCGCGCGCTGTGGAGACTAATCTCGCCAGTAGACCAGAACCCATCCTCACAGGTCATCGAACCGGTGACAGTAAGTTTATCAGCGGTGAGGGCAGGCTCCCCTCCGCCGTCCAGGCGGGCTCCATCGAAGTCAAGATCACCATTGATCGTCGCTCCGGACAAGCTGATTTCACCTTTAGCAGTAAACCCCGTGCCGCAGATCATTCCGCCGCTGACAGTAAGGTTCTCGGCAATAAGCGCCTCCTCACCATTGCCGTCAAGGTGGGCTCCTGAGAATCTGAGCTGAGGGCCAATGCTCGCGCTGTGAAGGTAAATTTTGCCAATGGACCGGAACCCATCCTCACAGGTCATCGAGCCGGTGACAGTGAGCATATTTGCTGTGAGAGCAGGCGCCCCTTTACCGTCCAGGCGGGCTCCATCACAGTTAAGCTGACCCTTAATCATTGCTCCGGACAAGCTGATTTCACCTTTAGCAGTAAACCCCGTGCCGCAGATCATTCCGCCGCTGAGAGTAAGGTTCTCCGCAACGAGCGCCGGGCCGCCATTGCCATCAAGCAGGGCTCCGGAAAGATCGAGCTCGGGACCGATACTCGCGCTGTGGAGATGAATCTCGCCCGTGGACTGGAACCCTTCCCTACATACCATCGGACCGGTGACAGTGAGCGTATCGGCTGTGAGAGCAGGCGCCCCTTTACCGTCCAGGCGGGCTCCATCGAAGTTAAGTTCACTACCGATACTTGCGCCGACAAGTCTTATCTCACCATTGGCAGCGAATCCCTCACCGCAAAACATGCTGCCAGTAACAGTCAATCTGTCACCGCTTAGAGCGCAGGCACCCTTTACGGCTTCAAGATGAGTTCCACGAAGGTCAATCTGACCAACAACTCTCGCGCCGACCATATCAATCACGCCAACACGGCAATCGTTTAGACTTATTGATCGAGTCGTTGCATTATTAAGGTTAACGCCCTGCGGTAGGGCACAGCCATCTAGGCGAAGTGGATATTTCGATTCCATCTCATGAAGATCTATAGTGCCATCAATGTAAGCACCCCGTATCAAAACTTCACCCGCATGACCAGGTTTAGCCGCTATTACTCCGCAAAGTAGCGCCGACACGACCTCGCCCCGGATTCGCCGGTTTGGGCTCCACTGGTCGCTCTTCGCGGGATCATCTATGTTCGGATCTCCTTCGCAGAAGTCGGCAAGCAGACCGGTGGGGAAGGCCTCCCACACTCGTTGCTCGGCAACAGACAGCTCATTGGCCACGGTCATGGCTAGCATCATGCGCTATCGGAGCTGCGAGCGTGCCTGTTTCGTGCACCGGCGATCGAGGCAAGCTGTATCACATGCGGGCCCAGAACAGGCGGAAACTGCGGTCGCCAGCGGCCGTCCACGAACTTCGCGGGCGCGGGAAGGTTTAGCCGCGGCATGAACGAGCCTTACAGATCGGTCATGAGAGCATGCGCGGGCCATAGACGGGCCAGATCCCACGATGCCAGGCGGACACTCACGGTCGTCAGCGGCTCATCCCGCTAGATGACCAGCATCAACACATCCGCATGTCGGGGTAACCACTGATCACCGATCTTCCAAGCTGGTTCTCCCGTCCCGTAGGCCGACGCTGCCTAGGCCTGGGAACGGTGAGACTCTCGAAATAGCTGACCTCGGACGATTGCGGTGGATGGCTGCCCCTTAGGACAGGACCTGCAGGTTCGCACCGGTGAGCCAGGACAGGGGTTGCAGTGCCTGGGGCGCAGTCCAGGAATCGGCGGCCGGGTCATTGAGGTGCTCGCGGCCGATCTGGTTGAGGAACTTGTCCAGCTTGGCGGGCAGGAGGTGCTTCTGGGTGTTGGGCGGCCCCACGATGAGAAAGCGCTCCTTGCCGCTTTTATCGAGATAGACGAGCACGTCCTGGTGGTCGACGTCGTAGGTGAGCTTCTGCCCGGTCCACCAGTCGAACCCGGCGGGCGAGTCCTCGTCTTGCTTCTGGTACCAGGCCCCGAAGTACTTCCAGACCTGGGCGATCACCGCGGGACTGGCAGTGAGGAACGACCAGTTCGGCGAGGCGTCGAACAACTTGCGGTACGCGCTGAGCCGGGCCGGGGTGTCGCGCTGCGGATCCACGGTCAGCTCGATGAACTGGACCTGACCGGCCAGGTGAGCAGCCGCAACGGCCCTGTCCATCTGACCGATATTCGCCGAAATCATCGGGCAGATGTCCTGGCACAAGGTGAGGAAGTCGGCGAGGACCACGGTCTTCCCCCGGAAAGCAGCCAGGCTCGTGGCCCGGCCGGTCTCATCGGTCAGCGGCGCGTTGGCCACAGCTGCGGGGATCTGCGAGTCCAGCACGGTCCCGATCGTCGCGGGAGGCGGGCCCGGCGACGCCGGAGTTTGTGCGGTCGTGCTGGTGCCGCATCCGGCGAGCAGCGCTGCTGTACCCGCCACGCACGCGACCAGGCTGCACCATCCAGTGGTCCGCCGCCGGATTCCGGAAGCGGCGGCCGGTGCCGGTGCCTGCGAGAACTGGAGTCGTCTGGCCATGCCCCTGAAACTACTACACAGTGTCGTATTAGAAGGGACGGGGGAGTAATCTCGGCGGCATGGACGAGGACCCGCTGCCCCCGGCGAGCCTGGCCGAGCTGGTCACCCGCTGGCAGTTCGCGCCGCTGGTAACCGGCTTCGTGATTCTCATGGCCGCCCTGTACTTGTGGGGCGTGCTGCGGGTCCGGCACCGGCATCCGGCCCGCCCGTGGCCGCTGTGGCGGACCGCGTTGTTCCTCGGCGGCCTGGCCGTCGTGGTCATCGCGACCCAGAGCGGCGTCGGCAGCTATGACGACGTCCTGTTCTGGGATCACATGATCCAGCACCTGCTGCTGCTCATGGTGGCCCCGCCGCTGCTGGTGCTGGGGGAACCGGCCACGCTGCTGCTGCACGCCAGCCGGAACCCGCTGCACACCTGGACCAAGAAGCTCCTGCGCTCCCGCGTGGTGACCGCGATCACCTGGCCCCCGTTCGGCGTCGCCGCTGTACGTCGGCGTCATCGTGGGCACCCACCTGACCAGCTTCATGAACGTGGTGCTCTCGCACGAGGCGGTGCACAACGCCGAGCATGTCCTGTACCTGATCGCGGGTTACCTGTACTTCCTGCCCCTGCTGGGACGAGAGCCCATCCGGTGGCGGGTCTCCTACCCGACGAGGATCTTCCTGCTCTTCCTGGCCATGCCGGTAGATGCCTTCACCGGCCTGGTCCTCGGCTCAGAAGGCAGCAACCCGTTCCCGGAACTAGCCCAGGACCGCCCGGCCTGGGCACCGAGCCCGCTCACCGACGTGCACATCGGCGGCGCGATCATGTGGGTCGGCGGCGCGGGCCTCATGTTCGCCATCATGATGACGGTCTTCTTCGCTTGGACCCGGACCACCCGAGCTGACGGCGGCCTCGGCTGGCTGGAGACCGCACGCCGCACCAACTTCGCCGCGGTGGTCGGCGCGCGGCAGGAAAAGGAAAACGGCACCAAACCGGCCCGGGCGGCCACGTCCAGCGGAGGCGAGAGCGTCGATGACGAGGAGCACCTGGCCGCCTACAACGCCTACCTGGCCCGGCTCAACAAGGAGCCCGAATAGCAAGAAGCGGCGAGCGGCGCGAACTGCCATCGGGCTCAAGCCATACCTGGAAGAGCATGCCGTCGAAGAACGCGGCATGAGTAACCAACTGAGTAACGATCGCAGCCGACAGCGACGGACACCAGCGGACGAGGGTGAACGGCACGTAGCAGTTCAGCAAGAAGATCCGAAAGTACAGGCCATAAGCAGCATTCCCTGACACGGAAGAGGTCACAGGTTCAAATCCTGTACGGCCCACCAGATCACAAGAATAAATCGAAAGTACCGAACAGCCTCCGGGGGCCGTTCCGGGGGCCGAGATGTCCCAGCAGCTGCCTTGTTCAATACGGCGGAACCCATCGGCAGGTGCGAGGGGTAAGTCGGCCTGTAGGCCGGGTTCTGTCAGGTGACTTTCATGACCTGGTGGTACGCTCCCAGAAGCTAGCTGACCTGCGGTTTTACCTCGCATGACTTCTCATCCGTTCACGCATCTTTCCAGCGTCTGACGGAACTGGGCCGGAACTGGAAGAGCAAGCTGTGACCAGGCAGGCGGCACGGATGACGGCGAGGCTGACCTCACGCTCATGACCGATGTCACTGTCGCCTCACTGGCCGAATCCCTGGGCTACGCCTCAGAAAGCTCATTCAGCCACGCCTTCCAACGGGTCCTCGGAGTCTCACCCGGCCGCTATCGCCGCGCCGCTCACATCGAGATATCCGCCCGCGGGGTCGCCGAGCAGCCAGGTAATCCGTGACAGAGATAGCCTTCCTATGCGGCACAATGCAGCTGTGCAGGCAACGGTCTCTTGTTTCCTCGAGGCGGCAGCGGCTGCGGCCGGACTGCTGGCTGCCCCCGAGGTCGGGCAGCACTGGGGCGAGGCCAGCGTGCTGGAACATTTCCCGGTCGCTGGCCTGGCCGGTCATTTTCTTCGCGCCCTCACCACCGTCGAGACCTACCTCGGCTCCGCGCCACCTGACGGGCCCGCCATCACCGCAGGCGAATACTTCATCCGGGTGGCCTCCAGCGATATCGACGCGCCGGCGAACCAGGCCATCAGGGCACGGGGCCTGGAGATGGCGGCTGGCGGCCCGGCCCAGGTCGCCGATGCGGCCCGGGACGCCTGCGAGCGGCTGTCGGCCAGGCTGCCCGGAGAGGACCCCGGGCAGCACGTGGCTGTCGCCGGCGGCCTGGTGCTGACGCTGGATGAGTACCTTCGCACCCGGATGGTAGAACTGGTCATTCACGGCGACGACCTGGCCGAAAGCGTCGGCCTGGTCTTCAGCCCGATCTCGCCGGATCTCGCCGCCACCGTGATCAGCACGCTTGTGCAGATAGCTCGCCTGCGTCACGGTGACATGGCCGTGTTGCGAGCGCTGACCCGACGCGAACGCGACCTGGTGCAGGCGCTGCGGGTCTTCTAGCTCCCGTGCCCGGCGGCGGAGGCCAGGCGCCCGGAGGCCTGATGAGCCAGCCCCGAAGACGGCGTCTTTCTAGGCCAGGAAACG
The DNA here is from genome assembly GCA_963744005.1 of uncultured Actinomycetes bacterium. Classification (GTDB taxonomy): domain Bacteria; phylum Actinomycetota; class Actinomycetes; order Streptosporangiales; family Streptosporangiaceae; genus Palsa-504. The sequence continues at coordinate 104,656 of CAVURU010000002.1, forward strand.
AAGAGGCGCCCGTCCGGATCCTGCCCGGGCGGGCGTCTTGCCGCCAGCAGCAGCCTTCACCGGATCTCGGCTGACAGCGGGCTTCGGCCAGGCGGCGATCACCCCCTTGCAATAGGGTCCTCTAGGGTGCGGCAGCACCGAAGCGATCTGCCGCCGCCCGGACAATAATGTCGACGCATGCCTCTGCGGACAGGACGGTACTGTCGAGAATCACGTGATACAGCCGGGGGTCACCCTGCCGGGCGTTGAAAAACACCCGGGCGTAGGCCTCCCTGGCGCTGTCCACTTCCCGCTGCCCCTGCCGGGCGGCCGCCTCCTCGATACCCAGGGCCATCACCTGGGCAATCCGTGCCTCCACCGGGCCGTCCAGGCGCACGCACAGCACGTCGGGCCGGGCGCCGAGCACGACCATTCCCGCCCGCCCTAGAACGACGGCTCCAGTGGTATCGGCTATGTACTGCAGCTGGGCTTCAGTCGCTGCCCGGAATTGCACGGGCATGAGCGGCAGATCCTCGGGCGACACAACCGGCCCGACGGGCACTCCAATGTTGGCGAACGCTACCGCGATCCGCTCCCAGCGGCCGGGCGGGTGCTCATCGAGGCTCTCGGCCACGTCTTCGGGCAGGCCGAGCTCGCGGGCGGCAGCAGTGGTCGGGACGGCGCGATCGACGAACGGAAGCTGCAGCCGCCCGGCCAGCGCGCGGCCCACCTTATCGCCGTGCGCACCATAGGACGCCGACAGCGTCACCACCCCTCGCATAAGCCCATTTCAGCACACGAGGAGAGGATCTGCGGCGCACAGTCCGGCGAGGCCCGGTATTGCCCCGGCCGATGCCGCCGGGCCTGCGCGCCCGTGCCGTCAAGAAGACCTGCTGCGCCAGCAGGAGGCAGCCAAGCGCCATTACTGGTCCCGCCGATACGCCGAGGCGCTCAGAGCGCTCGAGAGCCAGTCCTGGAGCTGAAATCGCAGTTCGCGGACGAGGCTGGCAATGCCCGGATCCGGCTCCGCCGCCAGGCGGCTCCCCCGCGGCGCGTAAGCGAGCGGAGGTGCCCGCCGGTGATTAATACCCGGTAATAGGCATCGAGGAGTTGAACGGTCCATGAGCCGGGGGCCTGGATGGAAGATGGTCTTTCACTCTCCCGCCTGCTGTAGCTCACGCTCGAGCTCGGCCAGCAGCTTATCGGCATCCAGCCGGGCCTTCTCCTCGGCGAGCTGCACGATGGCGATCGCCCGCACGCGGGTAAACCGGCGGCCGGGCCATCCGGAGACGATCCAGGAGCCGAAGCCGGCTGCCACCGGGTACTGAGAGAAGTCGGCACGGGTAGTAACGAGGTCGGACGTTATCGCGCTGTCCGTGATCGTGAGCGCCATCGATCAGCCTTCCTCAGATGAGCCGATGTCCACTGGGCCGGGCACCGCGTGCGCCGCGGCGGCATGGAGTGGGAAGTGTACTTTGTCCTGCGCCTCGATATCTCCGGTATAGGCGTACTGCCTTCGTGGGCACCTTGCTGTCTACGTGGGCCCTAGCCAGCAGCAGCTCACCCGAGCCGCGGCACTCGGACCCAGTGCGGGGTACCGGGTGGTGTAGTGCACGGCCAGCAGCCGCGGCTAAAAGCAGCTGCGCTTCGGGCGCCTGTCAGGCGGCCCGGGACACGTAGAACGGCCCCCGACAGGCCGATGCTCCAGCCCAGACGCGCCATTACTGCGCGCCTCCATCAGTTCAGCCAGCCGGGCACGCGCGCCGGCGAGAAGATCGCGCGCCTGACGGGTACGCCGGGAAGCTCTCCGCCGATCTTGTCAGTGCTGTTAATGACTCAAAGGGCAATGTCCAGCGACGTCCGACAACCCTCCAGCTGTACCTTCTAATCAGCGGGTCATGAGACGACCGCCTCTCGAATCATATATTAATTCCAGGCATGTCCGAGGTCAGTTGAACAACCGGTCCGTCACTTCAGCGCTGCGCCGAAGTGACGGGACGATTACCTTCCGATAGACCCTCTCGGTCGTGTTGATGCCTTTGTGCCCAACGAGGTCGGCGATGTCCTCGATCGGCACCCCGTCGGAGCCTCATATTTCCTGATGCATTTCACGGCGGGGTCACTATCCAAGCCGGAATGTCGACACCCTGACGCGGAAGAGGTCACAGGTTCAAATCCTGTACGGCCCACCAAATCATGCACTTGGCCAGTATGCAACTATCTGTTGCCAACCGCAGACGACGTTTGCCCCTCAGCAGGCACTATTAGCTGCCGAGAACCGCCACGTGAGCGCGCTTTCGCTGGGCTATCACCTGATGGCGGCCCATCCGTAGCCCGTTCAGGTCAGTGGCGGTGGTGCACTTGTCAGCCCGCGGCGGGCGCCGCGGTGGGTGTCTGAGAGGGTGCCTGGCTTTCGCTGGGTGTCGGGCTTTCCGTGAGTGTCGGAGCTTCGGATGGGCTTTCGGTTCCGCGGGACGCCGGGGGCCCGCTGGTGGCCGGCGTTCCGGCGACCGGAGCCGTCTCGCTGGCGGGAGAGATGGGCCCCGCACTGGATGCTCGCGGATGGCTCGAGGCTGCGGAGGTGCCGTCCTGGGCCTGCAGCCGGAGCGTGCTGGCCGAGCCGGTCTTGCCGGCCGGAACCACATGGGAAGCCCGGTGGGTGCCGGCCGGGCTGGGTCGCTGAATGACAGCAGGTGCCGCCGACGATCCCGGCCCGGATTCCGCTCCGTCCGCATTTCCCGGCAAGACCGACCGTATGGCGACAATGGCCGCGGCCAGGACGACCAGGAGCGTCAGGCCCGGAAGCACGGCAAGGACGATGCGCCTGCGATGTGCCGTGCGCTGGCCAGCGTCATCACCGGTTCGCCGGCCGTCCGGCCAGCGCCGGCTGGCTGACGGGGTGCCGATCGGACCCGATTCGCTATGGGCCAGGCGGTCTAGCGGCATGGTGGAAGGTCCGCAGGCTAGGACGGTGTGCAGATGCCGGGCCTGCTCCGCGACGTGCGCGGCAGTGGCTGGTCGCGCCTCGGGATCTTTAGCCGTCAGGTCGGCGACCAGGGCGGCAGCCTCATCAGGCACCGAAGAGGGCAGCGGTGGCAGCGGTCGCTCTAGATGCGCGAACGCTACTGCCAGCGGCGGCCCGTCAAACGGGACCCTCCCGGTCAGGCACTGGTAGGCCACAATTCCCAGGGCGTACAGGTCGCTCGCGGGCGTGGCCATGTGACCGGCAGCCCGTTCGGGAGCCATATAGGCGGCCGTGCCCATCAGCATCCCCGCTCGGGTGATAGGCGCGGACCCTGCCGCATGCGCAATCCCGAAGTCGGTGAGCTTGACTTTCCCGCCTCTCGCGACCAGCAGATTGCCTGGCTTGATGTCCCGATGCAGCACTCCGGCCGCGTGCGCGGCCTGCAACGCCTCAGCCGTCTGGGCGATCAGGTCCATCAACGGCACCGGGTCAAGCGGGCCGTCCGCGAGCATGGTGGCCAGAGATGGCCCGTCGACCAGTTCCATCACCAGATAGGGCGGATCGGGCCAGTCATCTTCACGGTAGTCATACACGTGAGTGATGCCCGGATGTGACAGTGAACCTGCAAACCGCGCCTCGGCACGGAACCGGGTCTCGCCCTCATCATGACCGGTGTGACCGGGCTGCAACAGCTTGATAGCTACCAGCCGCTGCAGCACCAGGTCGGTGGCCTGCCAGACCTCGCCCATCCCGCCCGCGCCGATTTGGGCATCTAGCTGATACCGACCGCCGAGTAGCAATCCGGGTGAGGGCATAGGCGGAGCACTGCCCGATCCGCTGCTGTTCATCCCGGACCGCGTTAACCTTCTGAGTCCGTGACAGGAAGTCGTGAGAGTCGCCGTTGAAAGCCGGGTTACCTGCCTCTTAGAAACTCAGCACGCGCCGTGAAGGAAAGACGACCTAAGGTAACGCTTAAGCTGGCTTACGCCGGGTATGCGCGCGTCTGTCCTGCCGCGCGCAGTCGTGTCCGAGTCCGGCCCCGGCGTCTCCCGAACGCGCGGCAGGACCCCAGATAGCTCTTCCCCGGCGGGATTGAACTCAGTCTCATCTTGACTAGTTGGCAATTTAACCTGTTCTTCTTCGTTGAAAATGAAGCAAGCCATCATGACTCCTCCTATACAACATCCCGTGCTATGAGCCCGGCCCGGGCCGAGTTGGTCGCGCCGTGGACTCTTGTGGTGGTCATGCTCTGGGAGAAGGTCCAGTCCGTTGCTGTGCCTTTGACTTCGGACTCTGTGAGCGAGACCTGGAAGAACCTGTCGCCGCGCTGACGGGCTGCTTCGGCCTGGCCGATGGGCGATTCGAGATGGCGTTTCCGCGCCGCTTCCTGCTCCGCGGCCGCCCGGATCTCGTCGAGGCGAGCGGACTGCCGTTGCATTTGTTCCTGGATCCGGGCTTGCTCGGCGCCCCTTTCCTCGTCGGTCTTTCGCCCCAGTGCCATTGCTAATTGGTTGATCCAGTCGATGCGAACTAACGGCAAGCTCGCTTGATACTCAAGCGTCAGACATGGCCGCCATCTTGGCGAAGTCAAGGGACGGCGATTCGGGCGAGGAGGCTGCGCAACTGAGCGGCCTCGGCCTCGTCGAGAGCGTTCAGCAGCCGCTGTTCGGCCTGGTCGCTGGCTCGGGTGGCATTGCCGAGCGTCGATTTGCCGGCCCGGGTCAGCTCGACCAGGTTGCGACGCCTGTCGGCAGGATCAGGGCGGCGGGCGAGGAGGCCCTTTGCCTCCAGCGCGTCCAGCAGCGCAACCATCGAGGTTCGGTCCACCCCCAGCCGCTGAGCGGCCTGCTGCTGCGACTGCGGTTCCCCCGCGTCGAGAAACATCAGGATCGAGAGCTCCCGGTGATTAATACCGGATGCAGCGAGCACTTCGTCATGCAACTCGGCCAGGGCCAGCTGGGCCCGCTTGAGCAGGTAATTAAGCCGACCACTCAGCTGCGGTCCCAGATCCTCGTCGCTTGGCACACTCCCAGTATACCGTTATGCTGATCATCAGCAATACTGACGATCAACGGGGAAAACTATCATGTCTGCTGTTCTGCTCACCGGCGCTACCGGGCTTGTCGGCTCGAGGCTGCTACCTCGTCTCATCGACGCCGGACACGAGTGCCGCGTGCTCGTCCGCCGCGACACCAACCTGCCCGCCGCAGCAGTCGCCGTACGCGGCGACCTCACCGACCCTGCCGGCCCGGACTCGCTGTCTGAGGCCCTTAAGGGCGTCGAGGCGATCGTCCACCTGGCGGCGCTTTTCCGCACCGAAGACGAAGCGGCCGTGTGGCGCGCCAACCTGGACGGCACCCGCAACCTCATCACCGCGGTCCAGGGGACCGCGCCTCGGGCACGGCTGGTCATGGCCAGCACCGGCAACGTCTACGACGCCGACGCGGCCAGCCCCGCACGCGAGAGCGACGAGTGCCACCCGGCCGCCGCCTACCCCGCGAGCAAGCTCGCCGCCGAGAACCTGCTACGCGACAGCGGCCTGACGTGGGCGATCCTGCGCCTCCCGTTCATCTACGGCGACGGCGACGGCCACATCGAGATGATGCCCGCCATGGCACCGCGCTTCGGAATGCACCCCGCCCACACCTTCTCCGTAGCCCACCACCGCGACATCATGAACGCCGTCAGCATCGCCCTGTCCGGCGCCATGGACGGCCGCATCGTCAACATCGCCGACGACACCCCCCTGACCGTCCTGGAGATGACCGAGATCGCCGGAAAGCCGATGGCCGGCTCATCCGAGCCACTCACCAACCCCTGGTCCGGACGCATGGACACCACCCTGGCCCGCCAACTCGGCTTCAGCCCTCAGGTCCCCAGCATCCGGGCCGCGGCCCGCCAGGGAATCCTGTAGACCTCACCACGGCTCGCGCCTCATACCAACAGGCCGCCAGAACGACAGACAGCGCTAGCCTGAGCCGCCGTCACGTACTCGCACTTAGGTGGGCTATCGGCTGGATCCGAGAGACGCCGCAGCGATCAAGGCGAGGGACAGGCGGCATTACCCGACGACCCATCGAGCGCTGGGAGGTCAGTGACAGGAATGACGCCGTACACTGACACCCAAGCTGGCCCGGCGAAGGATCATCCGTACCCTTCTTTCGGAGCCAAGCCGCCGACGAGAGCAGCAGCACTGTCAACGGCGGCCCAATGTGGACCCGGCTGCGGCGGCTGAAAATGGACCCGCCTGCCCTGTGATTGTTGTGTTTTAGTTGCTGGTGGTGGCCGCGGGGACGCGGCCGAGGTCTCGGTCTTTGAGGCGGTAGCTGTCTCCTTTGAGGGCGATGACTTCGGCGTGGTGGACGAGGCGGTCGATCATGGCGGCGGCGACGGTGTCGTCGCCGAAGACTTCGCCCCAGCGGCCGAACGGCTTGTTGGAGGTGACGATGAGGCTGGCCCGCTCGTAGCGGGAGCTGACGAGCTGGAAGAACAGGTTGGCAGCCTCGGCTTCGAAGGGGATGTAGCCGACCTCGTCGATGATCAGCAGCGGGACGCGGCCCAGGCGGGTGAGTTCGTCCTGGAGGCGGCCGGCGTGGTGGGCGTCGGTGAGCCGGGCGACCCACTGTGAGGCGGTGGCGAATGCGACCCGGTGCCCGGCCTGGCAGGCCCGGATGCCCAGCCCGGTGGACAGGTGGGTTTTGCCGGTGCCGGGCGGCCCGAGGAACACCACGTTGTCTTTCGCGGTGACGAAGTCCAGGGTGCCGAGGTGGGTGATGGTCTCGCGTTTCAGCGACCGCTGGTGATCGAAGTCGAAGTCTTCCAGCGACTTGCGGGCTGGGAACCGGGCGGCGCGGATACGGCCCTCGCCGCCGTGGGACTCCCGGGCGGCGACCTCGCGTTGCAGGCAGGCGGCCAGGAACTCCTCATGGGTCCAGGATTCGGCCCGGGCCCGTTCGGCGAGCCGTTCCACCGCCCCGCCCAGCGACGGGGCCTTCAGCGCCCGGGCCAGGTAGGCGATCTCTGAGGACACGTCCCGGCCCGGTGCCGTGGCGCCAGCCCGGCCGGGCATCACGCCGCTCCCTGATCGCCGGTGCCCAGGATCCGGTCGTAGTCGCCCAGGGCCCGCTGCTGCACGTCGGTGTCAGCCGGGCGGGTCGTGATCAGGCGGCGGGCCTGGCGCAGCTGCGCCGCCGCGGCGGCATGGGCCGGGTCGGTGATGCTCTGGTGGGCGGCCCAGCACCGCGGGTGCCAGGCGACCTCGGCCGGCGCAGGTGACCGTGACCTCCTCCAGCCCAGCCGCGATCTCGACCGTGCGGCCGATGACCGAGGGGTGCACCGAGTAATCGTTGGAATCCACCCGGACGTAATGGTCGCGGGGCAGCCGGGTGGCCAGCCGCCACCCGGTCACCGGGGCCACCGGCGGCAGCTGGAGCATCGCGGCCTTATCGGCCTCCCACCGGTCAGCCGGCCGGCATCCCAGCGTCCGGTGCTGACGGGTGTTCGCCCGCATTAGCCAGTCCGCCAGCTGGGCGTTGAAGTCCGCTGGGCTGGCGAACCGGCGGCCAGGCAGAAACGATGTCTCCAGATAGCCGTTGGCCCGCTCAACCAGGCCCTTGGCCTCCGGGTCCCGCGGCCGGCACTGGATCACCGTGATCCCCAGCGTCCCCCGGAACCCGTTCATGGCCTCGGTCAGCACCGGCTTCCCGGCCCGCCACTGCCCGACCGCCGACTCGTTGTCCCAGACCAGAGCCCGCGGCACGGCACCCAGGCCGCTGATCAGGGCCCAGTGCCCGGCCAGCAGGTCCGGGCCCTGACGCGACGGGATCATCCGGGCCGTCATCACCCGCGAATACCCGGCCACCATCACCAGCACCGGCGGCCGCCCCGCCTGACCCGCCCCCACCGGCACATCCGCCGGCGGGAACCACAAATCACACTGGGCCAGCTCACCGGGCAGATACTCCGTCCGCGACGCCGGATCCGGCGGGACGAACAACGGCCGCAGCTCCCGCACCCGGACCTTCAGCACCGTCAGCGACCGCTCCCAGCCGATCCGCTCCGCGATCACCGTCGCCGGCATATCCGGCCACTGCGCCAGCAGCTCCCGGATCCGCGGCTCGGCCGCATCCACAACCGACCCCTTCGCCGGCCGCTGATACCTCGGCGGCCCCTCCGCCGCCAGCGCCCGCCGCACCGTGTTCCGGCCCATCCCCAGCCGACGCGCAATCGCCCGCACCGGCATACCCTCCGCCCGATGCAACCGACGGATCTCCGCCCAGTCCTCCACGTTGATCACTCCCCACTATCAGGGAGGAGGGTCCATTTTCATCCGCCGGCACTGGTACAGGATTCACCCGCCGACGACAAGCACGAGCAGCAACGTCGTCGCGCGACTGCTGAAGTCCGCGTATCAAGCCAAACGTGATGGCCGCAGCTCAGGAGCCTGTCTCTTAATCCACGGGTCAGCCAGCCAGCATGACCCGGCCGCGTGGGATATGTGTGGAACTTCCCAGCCGATCAGCGGCCGTGCATGGTTGTCAGGCCAGGTCAGGACCGCTGCACTGCGTTGAGAGACGATGGCCTGTAAAACCGTCGGCAGCGGGGAGCGTCCCGTCCTGGGCGGCCTGAGCCGCGGTGGCCGCCTGCTTGCCTTGCACGGTTGGAACGGGCAGGTCAAGAACCGGAGTTGTGCACGGAATTGTGCACGCGACGCGCCGAGACAGGCTGAGACTGGGGAGATGCAGCGCACCGAGTCAGCTTCGCGCCGTGAGCTTGCCGAGGTCAGCGCCGTGACGAAGGACAGCTGAGACGCCGTAGACGTGCGTCGTATGGCTCATAATCCAGCGACGGCGGGACAGTCTGTGACATGCAGAAGTGACAGCAACGGCCATGCGAGGCACTCAAGCGTCAGGTGGCTGCGGGCATCGGCCCAGCAAAGGCCACGATCCGACTGACCAAGCCATCTGCCTCGAAAGCGGCGAAGTCCATGCCGGCCACGATGACGCTGCCATGCCCGTCCCGGCCGACAAATGCGAACCGGGCGTAGCGGTGATGCTCTTGGATGCCACTGTCGACGGCTACAGTTGCGCCCGGGTTGGTGGCGAGGAACTGCCCGATCCTCGCCGACAGTTCCTCACGGCCAGCAGCCCGCCCGAAGCCGTCGACGTACTCACCGTCGACGGCGAAGCTACGCTCAAGCAGTTCGTCCCTCTTTGCCTTGTCTCCCTCGTTCCACGCAGCTACATAACCACGGAGCGCCTGCTGCATCACCTGGTCCATCTCATCCTCCCCAAATGCCACCGACAGGTCACACCTTTACATAGGTGCAATGCAAGGCAGCCGACGAGAGCATCGCGGGCGAATACCCAGGTCACAGCAGCAAGAATGCTGCCTGAGCCAGAATGTCGACACCCCTGACACAGAAGTGGTTGTAAGTGAGATGAGGGCGTGCCCGGCGCGTGCCCGATCGGCCGGCCAACGGCGGGAAATCACTCGACAGCAGGTTCGACGGAGGCTGGACCGCGGGCTGCGGCAGGGGGAGGATAGGAGCGCTGGCGGCCTGGCTGGCGGGCCGCGGGAGGGGAGTCACCATGCGGTTCCTGATCACCGTCGAGTGGAGCAGCAAGTCCGAGGCCGACCAGGTAAGGGTCCTGGACATGTTCAACAAGTGGACCCCGCCGGTACCGCTCACCGAGTGGTCCGGGTTCGCCGACGGCTCGGGTTTCATGGCCATCGCGGAGACAGACGACGTGGGCGCTCTGGCGGCCATCGCCGCGCCGTGGACCGCGTACCTCGACTTCACCGTGCGGGCCCTGCAGCCAATCCAGCAAACCGCCGAAGTCATGGCTTCGGCCATCGAGTTCCGCAACGCGGTGGGCTAGGAGGCGCTAGCACACGTAAGACGAAGCTGCCCAGGAGGGACACCGAAACGGTTATCTTGCTGCCCAGGTGGCGGGCTCCGGAGCCAAGCCTGTTCCGTCTGTGTTCCGTCCAATGCCGAACAGCACCGCCAAACGACGCGAGACACCGAACAGTCAAATGCCAGCTCAGGCACGTAGTGCCAGCTACCGATAGCATCACCAAAAGTCCGAGCTGAACTCAGATCCGGGGACGACCCCGCTGAGGGTACGTGTCCGCCCCTCCAGCGCCAAGCGTGACCGTGACCGCAGGACAACCCAGTGCTGGCGGAAGGACTGCGGACACTCCGGTCAGAGACCAAGGGCCAGGCCGAAGCCTGCCCGGATCGGACGCGGGCTGTCCCCTTGACCGTACGGGAAGTCAACAGCGCTGGCAGCAGCATTGACAGCAACACCTCCGCATACCGGCACGATCGTGCGCGCCATGACGACCACGAATCACGAGACCAGCGGGTAATGACTCGTGTCTGGCCAGAACTGACACGGAAGAGGTCAGAGGGTCGCGAGGAATTTTTATCCGAAGCGGTCGGGGTGAGGTGCGCTGTTTCGCAATCGGGAGCCGCTGAACTCCACCGTCGAGCTCACCACCCGCCGCCAGAATGGCCAGAGGGACGGCGCGATCCGAAGCTCGACCCGGGCTCGGGCATGACGGCCAAGAAGGTCGTCCACGACAACTTGCTCGGCTACCTCGACCGGTTCGTCGGCGACCCAGTAGCCGCCCACCTCGTGCGGCCGGAACGCCTCGACCGGCAGCCGGTAGGCATACAGACGGCAGGTCTGTAGCCGGTCCAGCCAGTCTCCCTCGATGACATGGACCCGGCTGGCTCCGCCCTGGCCGAAGAACCGTTCACGATCCTCGGCGGTAGTCGTCGAGACCGGCCAGATACATCCCCGCGGACAGTCCCGGGGGAACCAGAACATCGGCGAGTGACGAGAGTCGACGGCCCAGACCAGCGGCGGCGCTTCGGGATTCGAGGTGGGGACGTGCGGCCGGAACCGGCTCAGAGAAGGGTCCTCGCTGAAATGCCACAGCGAGAAAGAGCCTTCTCCCTCATAGGGCGGCGGCGGTTCCCGGGTCAGTAGGTTCTCAGGGTAGTCATCAGGCATCGATATCAGTTTCCACTCAAGGCCAGCCCGCGATGGCTTCCCGGCCACGAGATTGAGGGCGGCCCCGGCCCTAGGGGTGGCCCTACAACAGCCCTAGAACGCTGAGGACCACAGGTGTGGATACAGGAAAGCGCAGGGTGGACGGCGAGCGTCACGCCGGACATCTAACCAGGTCAAGACGACAACACCGCTACCAAGGCCGGAATGCCGACACTCTGACACGGAAGAGGTCACGGTTCAAATCCTGTACGGCCCACCAGATCACAGACTTACAGCCCGCTTTCGGATCACCGATTCGGCCGGACGACAGCATTAGTGACAGCAACCGGTCAGTCTGGATCGGCTCTGAACAGCTCGCTAAGCATGGTCAGCGCCGCCCGTCGGCTGCGTCGTCGGCACCCGTGTAGATCTCGGCCGGTCCTATCGTCGTGCCCACTCATACCAACCGCGCCTAATTCGGTGATGATTTCGGCGAGGCCGAAAAGTGCATAGGTCCAAGCGGTGATCGCGTCCTTATCAGCCACATTTCGCTGATCAGGGGTAGTAGAGGTTCGAGGTTGCAAAGGACGAGCTTCCCTTGCAGCGTCCTCATACCCTTGGTCAACCGGAACGGCAGGAACAATCGGCTCTCGGACCCCGCGATTGGCAGCAGCGTTACCTCGCCGCTGTCGCGTTCCAAGATCACTGGACGTTCGTAGGAAACTGCTGCTTAAGGCGTTTCCGTCGGCTGGCGTCAGGGCAAGCATCAATGAGTCCCCTGGGAGGTCGTCCGGAAAGTGGTCGATACACCGCCATCCGGTCTCTGCTTATACTTCCGTCCGACCGCCAGCTCCGCTTCGTCGCGGCGGAGTTCGCCGGCCACTTGCTGCTGGCGGCTCCCGGCGTGGCAGGAAATTCGCTTGGACCTTCGCGTGGATGGGCTTGCCGTCTGAGACGTACCCGGGTGGGGTGGATAATCGCCAGCTGAACCTCGTTGCGCACAATCGCGAATTCCTCGCCGAATGCGGGACGACTCGAAGATTGTCATCGGAAAAAGCGCATTGACCCCCGCCCGCCGGAGAAAAGCGAAACGTTCCGTACATATCCCGGAAATAAGCTTGTCACGCGCTCTCCCTAACGTTGTGATGGCAATCGACAGCAGCCGAGGCTCGACCTGCGGGGCCGGAGTCGGTGGACAACAGGGTCGCAGAGGCCCTAGGAGGAGTCCCATGAGTGGTAGTAAGGCCCGGCTCCAGGCGATTGAAGCGGTCAAGGATTACACCGCCCCGGCGGGGATCGTCCCGGGGTCGGGGGCACCGGGGGACGTGTTCGGCGAGAACGTCTTCAGCAAGTCGGTCATGCAGAAGCGGCTGCCCAAGCTGGTGTTCAGGTCGCTGATGGCCACGATCGAGCACTCCAAGCCACTGGACCCGACCGTCGCCGATGTCGTCGCCGCGGCGATGAAAGACTGGGCGATGGAGAAGGGCGCCACCCATTACGCGCATGTCTTCTATCCGCTGACCCATCTGACCGCGGAGAAGCACGACAGCTTCCTCGAGCCGGGCGGGGACGGCTCATCGATCGCCGAGTTCGCAGGTAAGACGTTGACCCAGGGCGAGCCGGATGCCTCGAGCTTCCCCAGCGGCGGCCTCCGCAACACCTTCGAGGCGAGGGGCTACACCGGCTGGGACGCCACCAGCCCCGCTTACATCCTCGATAACCCGAACGGCAAGACACTGTGCATTCCCACCGTGTTCATCTCGATGACGGGTGAGGCCCTCGACCACAAGACGCCACTCCTGCGTTCCCAGCAGGCGATGGCCAAGCAGGCCGAACGGGTGCTGCGGCTGTTCGGTCACGAGCACCCCGACGCCGTGGTGTCGTTCGCCGGTCCCGAGCAGGAGTACTTCCTGATCGACCGGAGCTTTTTCCTCAGCCGTCCCGACCTGCTCAACGCCGGCCGCACGCTGTTCGGAGCCAAAGCCCCCAAGGGGCAGGAGTTCGATGACCACTACTTCGGCGCCATCCCCGATCGGGTCCTCGGCTACATGCTCGAGTGCGAACGGGAGCTCTTCAAGCTCGGGATCCCGGCCAAGACCCGTCACCAGGAGGTGGCCCCGGGCCAGTTCGAGCTGGCACCGATGTTCGAGCTCTCTAACGTGGCGGCCGACCACCAGCAGCTCCTGATGTCGACATTGAAGCGCATCGCCCGGACGCACGGCATGGAGTGCCTGTTCCACGAGAAGCCGTTCGATGGCATCAACGGCTCGGGCAAGCACGTCAATTTCTCGCTGGGCAATTCGACCGAGGGCAACCTCCTGCTGCCGGGAGACACGCCGCACGACAACGCCCAGTTCCTCGTCTTCTGCGCTGCCGTCATCCGCGCCGTCCACAAGTACGGTGGCCTGCTGCGGGCCTCGGTTGCCTCAGCGAGCAACGACCACCGGCTGGGAGCCAACGAAGCCCCGCCCGCCATCATCTCGATCTTCCTGGGCGACCAGCTCACCGACGTCTTCGAGCAGATCGCCAAGGGCGGCGCCAAGAGCTCCAAGCAGAAGGGCAGCCTGGAGATCGGGGTGGACACGTTGCCGGTGCTGCCGACCGATCCTGGTGACCGCAACCGCACCAGCCCCTTCGCCTTCACCGGGAACCGCTTCGAGTTCCGGGCTCCGGGGTCACTGCAGTCGATCGCCGGGCCGATGGTGACGATCAACACCATCCTGGCCGAGGCGCTGGACTATATCGCCACCGAGCTGGAGGGACTGCTGGAGGAGGGGACCGACTTCAACGCTGCGGTCCAGAAGGTCCTGGAGGAGATCATCACCGTCCACGGCAAGGTCGTGTTCAACGGCGACGGCTACACCGATGCGTGGCCGGTCGAGGCCGAAGCGAGGGGCTTGCCGAACCTCCGCACCACCGTGGACGCCCTGCCGGAGCTGATCAGCGAGGACTCGCTCGAGCTGTTCAGCCACTACGGGGTCTTCAGCCACCATGAGATGCACAGCCGCTACGAGATCGGCCTGGAGCAGTATGTCCTGACCGTGGGCGTCGAGGCCCGTCTGACGCTGGAGATCGCCAACACCGTCATACTGCCCGCGGCGCTGCGTTACCAGACGGAGCTGGCCGCTAACCTGGCCAGCCTCCAGGCGATCGGCGCCGAACTCGACACCACGACCTTCGACGAGGTGTCCGCGGCGACCAAGACCCTGCGTGAGAGCATCACCACGCTCCGCGCCGAGATCGGGCATGACCACGAGGGCACGGCCAAGGAGCAGGCCGTGCACATCCGGGATAAGGACCTGCCGGCCATGAACGCCGTGCGGGCGGCGGCCGACGAGCTCGAGACCCTGGTGGCCGACGATCTCTGGCCCCTCGCCACCTACCAGGAGATGCTCTTCATCCTCTAGAAATATTACTCAGTCAGGACCGAAGGGTGGCGGCGAGTCGGCCGGGAGTTAACGGCTGATGGCACAGGGGAACAGGTAGCGCTCGTCGCCCTCTCCGAGGCCTGCCTTCGGCGGGGCCACCAGGCTCTGGGGACGCTTGCAGATTCCCCGGAAGGAATTTCCGCCGGAGAGGCCTTCAGCCACGTCGCCACATCCCCTGGATCGACCGAGTACGTGACCGTCAGCGGAAATCCCCGGTGTTCTTCACGTTCAGCGGGGTCACCGGCTAGCTGTGCCCGGGGGAAGCTGAGGCCCGGATGCAGATCGGAGCCTCCGCACGGGCACGAGTGGTCGTGACCTGGCGGCGGGGCAGATCGTGCTGCCCATGCTCCCGAGGACGTTTGCGCTGGTGGCGTGGCGACCCTCGCTTGTCAGGAACTGGTCCTGGTCAGGACGGTCCCGAGGCTGGCTAGTGGCCGCCAGCTTCAGATGATCACTTGCTGAGTCGTGTTAAGCGTGGCGCCGGTGGCAGCGCCAGCCCCGTTGAGGACAACCTGGACCGGGTTGTGCAGGCCGAACTCTGTGCAGCCGAGGTTGTCGAACGACTCGAGCAACCGATTCGCCATGAACGTGTACAGCGTGTCACCTACGGTCGGTACCGGGGACGGCGTGGCGGCAAGCGCAGCCTGGTTGGCGGCGAGGAACGGCGTCTGGATATTCACCAGGTTCTGGCAGAACATCGCCGGGCTGCTGCTCGCGTTGGTCTGGCTGTCTACCGGGGCTTCGCCGATCTCCCCCCGGTACAGGTCGGTCTTGGCCAGGTTGGGCGAGCCGCCGGGACCCTGCCCCATTTCGTCGTTTTCCGGGATCAGAGCCGCATTCGCGGGCTGGTTCCTGGCGGCGAGCAGTTCGTCGAGCGCCTGGGATGTCGCCATCCTTCCGCCGTTGTCCAGGCTTGGTGCCTCGAATGGGGTGCAGCCGAGGGCGGGATCGAGGAAGTCGTCGATGAGGGCGTTGTCGCTGCCGTTGTTCAGCACGGAGGCTCCCGGCATCCGGGCCTGGTTGGCGGTATTGTCCTGCGCTGTCTGCCCGGTCGCCGGGTCGAGCAGGTACTGGGAGGTGACATTGTCGCTCGGGTCCTGGTCGACCGTGTCGAAGTCGCGCGTCGTCGGGCACTCCCGGCCCGCTTCCGGTGATCCCGCGGCTGCCGCCATCACCCGAGCCGTGGCCACCCTCGGGACAACCAGACGGCCGGTGTCCTCCATGTGGAACGCGGCCTGGAAGAAGCGAGTGCCGTTGCAGAACGACACCTGGCCGAAGGGTGACCCTGGCTCGCCATCGGTGCAGTGGCCCTGGGTGAGCGCGGCCGGCGTGGCGCCCTCCTGGAGCAGGGTGGTGCCGTTGAAGCCGAACTCGACCGTCACGATCGCGTCTTTCGGCAGCCTGGGAACGACAGGCATGACAGCGGGCCTGGTGCCTAGCGTGATCACCAACGGGTCATAGACCGATAGCGCGCCGGTCCGCGGGTCCAGGATCGTCGCCTGGACGAACGCCCCCAGCCGAAGCGAGTTGATCATCTGGCAGCCACTCGGGCCAGGCGCCGCACCGTGCGGCCCAGTGAGCTGATACGGGGTCGCCAGTCCTTTGGCGGACAGCGGGTTAGCCGGGACGATGATGGCGCAGGTGTCGTTGACCGCGGAGGTCGAGACGCTCATCGAGGAGGACACCGCCGTAGGGTGCAGGCTCATGTGCCCGCCGTGCGCGGCGCCGACGCCGAGGCCGACGGCGAGGCCAGCCGCCACCACGGCGACGGCAACGGGAATCGTGAGATTGTTCCTGCGACGTCGCCGCATCACTACCACCTCTGTCTGGTCACCCTGAATGGCGATCACGGTAGGCCTGCAGCGATGGCGGTATAGGCGAGTTAAGAAAGACCTAGTAGGTCTTACGATGCTGTTACGGATGGCATGCTTCTCCTTTTATTAATCGCTGCCTTACGTACCACAACTAGCCGGTGCTGCGAGGCTGCCGTCCTCGCACCGGCCCAGGTCCGACGGCGGGCGCGGCACCGCCGACCACCATTGTCAGCAAAGCCGCCTCACGCGTGTGACTGACCGGCCGAGCCGGTGCAGTCAGGCCGAGTAGAAATTGAGCGGGCGAAAGGTCTTCACCGGCCGACGGGCCGATGTCTGCCGAGCCGTCTCACGGCGGGAAGCGGCCTACGAGACCGGACGGACGACCCCGCCCGAGTTCCAACCAGGTGCTCGCCGATGCCATGCGCGAAGTCTTAGCGACAGCGCAGCAGAAATGCGGCCATATTCAGGTGCGTTTCCGGCAGTCACGAAGACCCTCTAACCGGGTCTGCGAGAAGAATGGCTTCGTGAACCAGGGATACTGTGAGGTCGAGTTCGCTCGGGCTGTCGTCTTCACGGCAACCACCGGCAGGTTGCGTGTTCTGAGTCCCGCAGGCAGATGGGTCCGCGGCGAGTCATGGAGCCGATGACCGGGCGATGGCGGCGATGCCCGGGCGGCCGGTGCTAGAGGTCTGCTTAGCTGCATAAACAACTGAGCGAGGACAGCTCCGGCCGTGGCCCGCGACCCGAGGTCTCAAGGGCCAGGTGTCCGGCCGCCTTGCTGTCATCGGCTCGCCGCGCTTTCGCCGTAATTCATCCGTATTTTCCGGAAGTCTGGTCGGGTGTGGTACGGCCGCCATTAGCATGCTGCGCACACCGAGTGCGCTGCACGCGCAGAACGGTGACCCAGGCGGGCAGGCAGGCACATCGAGCGCTAAGGGCCGTCGGCTGGTCTGGGATAAAGCATGCCGGGCGTCTCCGAGCAGGAGGATGCCCCCAAGCAGATGAAGACTTTGGCCGTGGCTGGACGGGGGTGGCCAGCGCGGTCTCGGGTATCACGGGAGAGGCGTCACAGTGGACGCTTGGTCGCCGCCGGTGGCTGAAGAGGCTGCGCGCGGAATGGCGTACGGTGACGGAGCGCCGCCACCGAGACTGCTGTCGGGCATCGTCCCGCCTCTGGCCGAGCCCTATTTCGAACGTCCGGAGACTGGGCCTGGTCTCTCCTCAACCTTGTTTCCTGGCCAGACCACGGTGCTGACCAGCGTCGCGGAGGCTGAGGCAGCCTCGGCCTCTCAGGGCGGTACCGGTAAGACGCAACTCGCAGCGGAATTCATCCGGGCGCTGTGGAACACCAGGGCGGTCGACGTCCTGGTCTGGGTCAACGCGACCACTCGTGAGGCAGTGGTGGCGGGGTTCGCGACGGCGGCGGGAGCGGTCGGCGCAGCCGACCCGGACGCAGACGCGCAGGCCAGCGCGACTCGGTTCATAGTGTGGCTTGCCCGCACGGAGCGCCGGTGGGCGCTGGTCCTCGACGACCTGGCCGGGCTGGCCGACCTGGACGGCTTGTGGCCAGCCGGGCAGAGCGGCCAAGTGGTGATCACGACCCGACTGCCCGGCAGCGCCTTCAGCGGCATGCCGCAGGCCGAGAGCAGAATGCGGATAGTGCCGGTGGGCGGGCTGAGCCGGCGGGAGGCCTTGTCCTATCTCGGTTCCAGGCTTGATGACTACGCCGATCAGCGAATCGAAGCGCTCGACCTGAGCGAGGATCTCAACGGCATGCCGGTCTCGCTGGCGCACGCGGCCGCAGTGATAAATGCGCTGCGGCTGAGCTGCCAGGAATACCGCGCACGACTCAGCGAACGGCTTACTTTTATGTCCGCCGGGCCAGTCGGCGGGGTGTCCCGTGAGGTGCTGTCCACCTGGTCGCTCGCCGTCGAATGCGCGGACCATCTCGAGCCCGCCGGGGCGGCCTGGCCTGCCCTGGCCCTGACCTCCGTGCTGGACCCGCACGGGATCCCTGAAGCCGTGCTGACCAGTCCGGCGGCGTGCGGTTTCATCACCGGCCGGCCGAGCAGCAGCACGACAAGCGCGGATCAGACCATGGTCCGCGCCGCTATCGCCAACCTGGCCCGGACGGGCCTAGCCGCCATTGACCCCGGCAGCCCGGTTCGCACGGTGCGGGTTCACAATTGCGTCCAAGCCGCGGTGCGCGCCTACCTGTCGCCGGAGGATGCGGCACAGGCCGTGATCGC
The DNA here is from genome assembly GCA_963744005.1 of uncultured Actinomycetes bacterium. Taxonomy (GTDB): domain Bacteria; phylum Actinomycetota; class Actinomycetes; order Streptosporangiales; family Streptosporangiaceae; genus Palsa-504. The sequence continues at coordinate 123,094 of CAVURU010000002.1, forward strand.
CGCGGCGGACGGTCTGGTCCAGGCGTGGCCGGAACCGGCGGCTGACCGGAACGCAGCGCAGGAACTAGACCAGGCCCTGCGAGACTGTGCGCTCATCCTCTGCACCGCCCAGGGGATCCAGGGGGCCCGGGAGGACGCCTACACCGCGGGGAGCGATGACACTGTGGCCCGCGCTCCGGCCGACCAGGAGACGTTGTGGCAGCCGGACGCCCATCCGGTGCTGTTTCGCCTGGGCCGGAGCCTGGATGACGCCCGGCTCAGGGGCTCCGCGATCGCTTACTGGCAGTCGGTGGTGACCGTTGCTATCCGCCGGCTCGGGCCGGTGCACGCCAGCTCGCTGGCGGCCAGAGACCGGCTCGCTGTCGCTTACGAATCGGCCGGGCGCGCCGATGACGCCATCGCGGTGCTGGCCAGCTCGCTAGGCGATCGGGCGCTCAGCTACGGCCCCGAGCATCCCGACACCATCGCGGCCCGGGGGCGCCTCGCGCACGCGTACTCCAGCGCCGGGCGGCCGGCGAGGCAGTCGCGTTGTACGAGCATATGGTCACGGACGCCACCTTGCGGCTCGGCCCGGTGCATCCGGTCACGGTGGCCGCCAGGGCCGACCTGGCCGACGCCCACGCCGCGGCCGGCCAGCCAAGCCAGGCGGTCGCCGTCCGCCAGAAGCTCAGTGCAGATTGCGAGCAGTTGCTCGGCCCGCGGCACCCGACCACGCTGGCGGCGCGGGACAACCTGGCCGCTGTGTTCCTGGCTAACGGCCAGAGCAGGGAGGCCATCGACCGGTACCGGAGCCTGGTGGCCGACTACGAGAAGATCGGCGGACCGGATCATCCCGACACGCTCACGGCCCGCGCCAGCCTGGCCTCGGCGTTCCGCAGGGGCGGGAAAACCAGGCACGCGATCGCGGAGTACAAGCGCGTCCTGCAGGACCGGGAACGGACCGCGGGACCCGGCCATCTGGAGACGATCGCGGCCCGCGCCGACCTGGCGGCGGCCTATCGCAGTGCCGACCGGCTAGCCGAGGCCGTCCAGCAGTACCGGCGCGCGCTCACCGACAGTGAGCGCCATATCGGTCCCGATCACCCGGCAACCCAGTCCATCCGTGACAACCTCGACGCTCTCACCCGGATTTGGCCGCCGCGGATACCTTAGCGCGCCCAGACCTTTTCCAATGAAGACGCTCCCGCCCGCGCGACACCCTCTGACGCCAAATTTCCGTAAGGGGAACAGTAATGGCACATGACACGTCCGGAACCAGCGTGGTGAGCGGGGGCACCACGCTAGTCATGCCCAGCGAAGTGGCGGCCCGAATTGACCGGCTGCCGTCGAGCTGGATGTTCTGGGAGATAGCCCTGCTGGTGCAGATGGGCTGGGGGTCCGCGGCGTCGACCGACGGGATCGCCCGGACTCTCTACCCGTTCTTGTGGCTGCCGGGCCACACGATCACGTCGTTCGAATACTCGACTCTGTATGCGCTTCAGACGGGGATCAGCATCCTGATCGGCGGCTATGCCATCGGGTGGCTGGCCGACAAGATCGGCCGTCGCCGGGCGCTGATCTTGTCCTCACTGCTCGCCGCGCTATTTATCTGGCCGTTCGGCTACGTGACGAACTTCTGGGGGCTGGCGTTCCTTTCGATCGGCGACACGCTGGGGTTTGCCGGGTTCCTGGCCGTCAACGTCGTGTACATGACCGAGATCACGGGCCCGGCTGTCCGGGGCCGGGTGATCATGGTTTCGCAGGCACTGGCCATCTTCTTGCTGTACGTGGTCATGCTTGGCCTCGTCCCGCACTACTGGGTCCCGGGCCACTACCGGTGGTACCTGTGGCTGATGGCCGGGATGAATCTGGCCATCGCGGTGTTGTTTGCCTGGCGGCTGCCGGAGTCGCCGCGCTGGCTGGAGGCCAGGGGGCGGCACCGCCGGGCGCGCGGCGTGGTCGAAGGGATGGAGATGCGGGTCAGGCGGCGGCACCCCGTGCTGGCTGAGCCTGACCTGGCGCTGCGGCAGGTGATGGTCGAGGAGAAGACCAGCATGTCCGCGCCGTTCAGCAGGCAGTACATACTCGTCACCGTCTTCCTGCTGGTAGTGATGGTGCTCGGCTACGGCGGCATCATCTACGGCAACGGCGCCTACGGCTTCCTGTTCCTGGCCGAGACCCGTCACTACAGCGCCGGCTTCGTCTTCGCGCTGACGACCTGGGCCGGCGTGGCCAGCACCGTATTCTACATCCTGAACGCCTTGTTCGGCGAACGGATCGAGCGCAAATACGCGCAGCTCATCGGCGCCATCTTGTTTGCCGGAGGGTGGTACGGCGCCTACGTCGTGCACAGCACCCGGGCCCTGATCTTCTTCTGGATCGTCTTGACGATCGGTACCACATGGTGGCTGTGGAGCATGTACGTGTACATTCCCAACAATTTCCCCACCCGGATGCGCGCCTTGGGCACCGGCTGGACGGATGGCGTGGGCCATCTCGGCGCCTGGGGCGGCGTCTTGCTGTCGGGACTGGTCTTCACTGCGGCCGCGCCGCTGGGCTGGATCTTGCTGATCACGATCCCGGGCGCGCTGGTCCCCGCCATCTTGGTCTCGGCCTTCGGGGTGCGTCAGCGCCGCCGGGCGATCGAAGAGCTAGCCCAATAGATCTGCGTCACAGACAGCTGCGCCGCTTACTCTTCTCGAGGCGTATTGAGAGGTTTGCCATCTCATCGCTTAGAAGGCGGCCGACTCTCCCGGAACTTTCCCCGAAACGAACTTCTCGCTCAGTACATCGCAAGGGGTTGAGGCGGGGACAAACTAGTAGCGTCTGCGGCCAGCGCCGTACTGAAGCTAAGCAGGGCTCGGCATTGTCGCTGCACGATCCGCGATGCTGAAGGACGGAACGCCGCGGCGGCTATTCCACGCGCGCGGTGGGTAGACGCGGCCGGCCCAGCGCCCTGGCGGGACGTTCGCCGGACACTGGCGGATTTGGCTTGACGCAGGATTATATATGACGCACAATCCTCGCCATGAGTGATGAAGCTTCCGTAGCGGGGGCGCAGGCCGATGGCGCGGGGCCAGCGGCCGAAACGCCGGAGCCGGATCTTCTGCGGCAGGAGATCCTGATCCCTGGCGGTCACGGCGCGGCCTTTGCCGCCCGGACGGGCCAGCTGGTGGAGATCATTGACCTAGAGGGGCAGCAGGTCGCCGACTTCGTCGCGTTCGCGGAGCGCAACAGGACCGAGTGGCTGTCCACCACCCATACCCGGTCCGCACTGCTGCGGCTGACCGCCGTCGTCGGGGATCGCCTGGAGAGCAACTGGCGACACCCCATGTTCGAGATCATTCGCGATGACGTGGGCCGGAACGACATCATCACGTCGATGTGCGACGACCGGCGCTACCGGCTCGACTACGGGGTCGAAGGCCACCGCAGTTGCCGGACGAACTTCACCGAGGCGCTGGAGCCGTGGGGGATCGCCGAGTGGCAGATCCCCGATCCGTTTAACTTCTTCCAGAATGCCCCTATTCATCCTGATCGGGCGTTCGGTAACGAGATTCCCACCGGGAAGGCCGGGGACCGTATGGTGCTGCGGACGCTGATGGATTCGATCGTTTCGGTCTCCGCCTGCCCGCAGGACCTCAATCCGTGCAATGGGTTCCACCCGAGCCCGCTCATGATCCGCATCCTCGGACCGTCGGGAGGTTCCTCATGAGGCGAATCCGGGTGCCGGGAGAACTGGCGGAGCCCATTGGCCCCTTCACCGATGCTGTGGAGGCAGGCGGCTTTCTCTATGTCTCGGGCATGCTGTCGCTCGACGCCAACGGAGACTTCGTGGGCGCCGGCGACGTGGTCAGGCAAACGGAACAGGTGCTGGACAACGTCGGTGCCGTCTTGCGGTCCGTCGGTGCCACCTTCGACGACGTTGTGCGGGTCGGGGTGTACGTGCGGAACATGGCCCACCGGCCGGTCATCAACACGGTGCGCCGCCGCTACTTCGGCGATGCTCTGCCCACCGCCACGCTAGTGGAGGTCAGCGCGCTCGCCATCCCGGACGCATTGATAGAAATCGAGACTGTCGCGCTGCTGCCCGGCAAGGATTCCTGACAACCCTGGCGCTGGCCGTCAGGATCGGCAGGGTGATGTCGACGTTCTGGGTCGAAAGCCATGACTGATAAGAGTGATCGAGGAGACCCCGGCGCCCGTCACCCAGGCGAAACCGGCGACGATCCCGCAGCCGCGATGCGGCAGCCGATGCATCGGCCACGGGGCACATATGTGAGCAAGAGCGACATGGTCACCGACGTACTCAGAGACCTCATTACAGGCGGTCTTGTGTCGCCGGGCACGCCGCTTCGACAGCGCGACCTTGCCGAACAGTTTGACGTGAGCTACACGCCGGTGCGCGAGGCGCTCCGGCGGCTCGAGTCAGAGGGCCTGGTGGTTACCGACGTGCACCGGGGGGCCACCGTAGCCCTCACTGAGTCGGAGGAGCTGGAAGAGAACTACAGGATCCTGGCTGCCCTGGAGGCACTGGCTGGAAGCCTTGCGGTGGCCAAGATCACCGACGATGACCTCGCGGATATCGAAGCTCGCTACCGGGAGGTTGCGGCGTGCCCGCCGGATGACGACCGGCTGGCGGAACTCAACCGGCAATTTCATTTTCGGATCTACGAATGCGCGCGCTCGCCGATGCTTCTTCTCCTCATGAGGTTGCTGTGGCGGTCGTTCCCGCACGGCCCGCAAGCCGGGCGGCCGCACCAGGAATCGGTTCGGCAGCACGATGCCCTCGTCAGGGCACTCAAACACAGAGATGAGGAGCAGGTGACCGTCATAATCCGCGACCATGTCCTCGGCAGCATTAAGTACCTGCCGCAGCGATGACCGGGTGGGAACAGCTGGGTATCGGCGGTCTGTCCCAAGGCTTCCTTTCGGGTCGGCTGAGCCCTCCGGCGGTGCTGGACGAAGCTCTGGCTGGGATCGCCGCCGCCAACGATGACCTCTCGGCGTTTGTCGCGATCGACGCCGATGGCGCCCGCCGCGCCGCCGCGGCGGCCGACGCGGAACTCAAGCGCGGCCGGTGGCGAGGACAGCTACACGGCGTGCCGATCGCCGTAAAAGAACTGTTCGACGTCGAGCGCCTGCCCGCTACCTACGGTTCGTACGCACTCGCCGACGCCGTAGCCTCCGCCGACGCGGAGGTGGTCAGGCGCCTCAGGCGGGCGGGCGCCGTCATCGTAGGCCTGACGAGATCGCACGAGTTCGGCTGGGGCATTACGACACAGCACCCAAGCGGGGCGGGGACCCGCAACCCGTGGCACCCGGACTTCATCAGTGGCGGATCGAGCGGTGGGGCTGCCGCTGCCGTGGCGGCCGGCCTTATCCCGGCCGCGCTGGCCAGCGACACCGGCGGGTCCATCCGCATCCCGGCAGCACTGTGCGGCGTAGCCGGCCTCAAGCCGACGTTCGGCCGGATCCCGCGCGACGGCTGCGTGCCGCTGGCGCCCTCGCTTGACACCCCTGGCTTCATCGCACGCACGCCACACGACCTTGCCATCTTGCTCGAGGCCAGCGCGGGCTGGTCGGCGGCAGACCCGGCCAGCCTGATCCCCCGGATGGAAAACCCCGGACCATGGCCGCCGACGCTGGCCGGCCGCCGGGTGGGAGTTTCGCCGGACTTGCTCGGCACGGGGATCGCCGCGCCGCACCTAGCCGCCTATCAGCGGGCGATGGATATCCTCTCCGGCCTTGATGCCACGATCGTCGAGCTCAGGCTGCCAGCAGCGGCCGAGTACCTGGATGCGTTCACCTCCATCCAGATGGCCGAGGCCTACGACGTGCACCACCGGCAACTCGGGCTCTTCCCCAGCCGCGCCGCCGCTTATGGCGAGGATGTCCGTCGACGGCTAGAACGCGCGCGGTCAGTCGACATGGGCCTGTACTTCGCCGCCTGTGATCGTCGGCGCCACCTGGCCGCCGCGCTCGACGTCGCGCTTGCCTCCGTGGACGGTCTTCTCACTCCGGTCAACACCTGCACCCCGCCCCGGCGAGCCGACCCGGACCACGTCATGGCACCCGACGGCAGCCGCCAGCCGTTCCGGGACTTCATCATGGGCTATACCGTCCCGCAGAACCTGGCGGGCGTCCCGTCGGTGACGATCCGCGCAGGCACCGACGAGATGGGCCTGCCGTGCGGCGTTCAGTTGACCTCGGCCCGTGGACGGGAACTCGCCACGCTGCAGCTGGCTGAAATCCTCGACCGGGAACTGGGCTTCACCACGTCCCCTGACCGGCTGGGATCGGACCAGTGACCTCCTCTGCGTGAATGGGTCCGGTCTTTTCCGGATGGGGAATTTCTGGTGAAGGTCAGGGCGCTCTCATGTGGCGTCAAGGCAGGAAGGACGGAGACGAGATGCAAAGGCGACGGATCGGCTCGCTCGAGGTGACGGTCGTCGGCATCGGCTGCGACAACTTCGGCGGCCGTATGGACGAGGCTCGCACTCGGGAAGTCGTGAACGCCGCGCTCGACTCCGGAGTGAACTTCTTCGACACCGCCGACGTATACCCAGTAGTGCCGCCAGGTCTCTCCACGAAGAGCGAAGAGATCATGGGCCGGGCGCTCAAAGGGCGCCGCGACGAGGCCGTGATCGCCACTAAATTCGGCGCGAAGATCGACGATGGCCGCCCCGGAGGAGCTCGACCCGAGTACATCCGCAAGGCACTGGACGCCAGCCTGAGCCGGCTCGCGACAGACCGCATCGACCTTTACCAGCTCCACAGCCCAGATTCGGCCACCCCCATTACGGATACCCTCGGCACTCTCGGGGAGCTGGTCGATGCCGGCAAGATCATAGAGATCGGCTGTTCGAATTTCAATGTGGAACAGATCCGCCAGGCGAGGTCTGCATGGCAGCCCGGACGTCCTGGTTTCGTGAGCGTCCAGAACGAGTACAGCCTCCTCGTACGAAGAGATGAGCTGGACGTGCTCCCGGAGTGCGACAGGGCGGGTCTTGCCTATTTGCCGTATTTTCCGCTCTACAACGGCCTCCTCACAGGCAAGTACCGGCGCGGCGCAGATCAACCAAAAGGCACCCGCCTCACCACGGCCCCGGCCGAGCAGCAGGCACGCGTATTCTCCGAGCACAATCTCGACGTCGTCGAGGCACTCGCCAGCTATGCCGAGCAACGCGGGCACACTATCCTCGAACTGGCCTTTGCCCGGCTTCTGGCCCACCCCGCTCTCGCATCAGTGATCGCAGGAGCCACATCAGCCGAGCAGGTCTCCGCGAACATTGCAGCCAGCTCGTGGACCCTCTCCCCCGAAGAGATCACCGAGATAGACCAGATAGCGCCTATTTCGTGAACGAACCTCTCCACCCGCCGGACAAGATTCCCAGCAGCTGCCCAGGTAGGACAGCACAGCTCATTGGCGGGCACGAGGGGTGAGTCGGCCTTCGGGCCGGGTTCTGTCAGAACGCTCTCCAAGGCGCAGTGCCGCCGCCCGGTGCTGGCGGGCTGTAGCGTTTCGCCGGATGTTCCAGTGCATCGGAGGGGGATGCGGTTTAGCGACTGTTAGTGTTGAAATCAGGGGGAGCCGGGCGTTTTGGTAGGCATGTTCCTGGAGATGGCTGCTCTGACCTCGGCCACTACGACCCCTGCATGGAGGTCCTTGTGACGCATCCGGCTTCCAGCCCGCAGCCACCGCCTGACGCGCTGGCCAGCGCGCTGAAACGCACTGAGCTGCAGCACCGGCCATCTTCGATTCCCGGGCGAGAGATCGTGCAGGTTCTGACCGAAATCCCGGTCGGGGTGGAATCCGGCTGGCACACCCATCCCGGCGAGGAGGTCGGGTACATCGCCGCCGGGACGGTCGAGATGGCCATCCGCGGACAGCTCGCTCTCACCCTGAAGGCCGGCGACGGTTTTCTCATCCCGCCGCGCACACCCCACAACGCCCGTGACCTCGGTCCCGGCACCGGGCACATGCTGTCCACCTACATCGTCGAGGTCGGGCAGCCATTGTCCTCGTTCGTTGTGAAGCCGTCCGACCAGTGAACTACCTGGCTCGGCCAGCCACTACCCTGCCCGGCAGCAGCCTGCTGGCCCCGGGCTTGCAGGCTGGCTGTTCAGCCCGTCCTGAATCAGCCGGTTCCGTCCCGATCCCGCAGTCGCATCCCAGCCAACCCGTCATCGTGATCCAGGAGGAACTCTCATGACTGACGCCACTGACGCGGCCAGCTCTGGCCTCACCGTCGCTCTCGTCCACGGCGCGTTCGCCGACAGCTCCGGCTGGAACGAGGTGGTCGAACAGTTGCAAGCCGCCGGGATCGCGGTGCAGGCCATCTCCAACCCGCTGCGGGGCATCACCGCCGACGCTGCCTACGTCGCCAGCGCCATCCGGCAGATCCCCGGCCGCGTGCTCGCCGTCGGCCACTCCTACGGCGGGGCGATCATCACCAACGCTGCACCCCTGGCCAGTAACGTCGTCGGCCTCGTTTATGTCGCCGCCTTCGCGCCCGATGAAGGCGAGACCCTCGGCGCCATCGAAGGTGATTCCAAGGACAGTGTCCTGAACAGCGCCTTGCCTCAGCTGCAATACCCGACCGGGCAGGGCACCGAGACTGCGGCGGAATTCGCGATCGACCCGGCCAAGTTCCACGACGCATTCGCGGCCGACCTGACCGCGGAACAAGCCGCCGTCATGGCCGCCACCCAGCGCCCCGTCGCCGCAGCAGCGTTCGCCGAATCCAACGGGACGCCGGGCTGGAAGAACCTGCCATCCTGGGCCGTCGTAGCCACCGGCGACAAGGCCGCTGGCAGCGACGTCGTCCGTTCCATGGCCCAGCGCGCCGGGGCGGCAATAACCGAGGTTGAGGGATCCCACGTGATCATGATTTCCCAGCCTCAAGCTGTCACCGACGTGATCCGCCAGGCGATCGACCACATCACGCGCTAACAGTGCAGCGAGCTGATTTCTCCAGCAGAATCATCTGCGGTTCACGTCCGGCGAGGCCGGCTGTCAGCGACCCGGGACAAGCCCGCTTGGCCGCACCAGCAGTCTGCGCGCTCTGCGTTCCGGGGTGACCCCGACACTGAATCGGGTCGGGGTCACCCTGCTCTGGGGGCGACACCGTGGTTGTTTCAGGCGGCCACCCCAGCGGTCAGGATGCGGCCGGCTTCTCGAGCGGCCGCGTGCGCGGCGTCTTTCATCTCAGCCGCCTGGTCAGTGAACTGGTCCAGAGCCGGGTTGACCCCGACCAGCGTGAACTCGCGCTCGACCACAGTCAGGTCGGCACCCCACACATCGCCGAGGATGCGCCGCAGGTAGCCGGTGGAGTGATCCCAGCCTTCCCGGGGCGCGCCGGCCCCGTAAGCCCCACCGCGCACAGCGGCGAGGACGGTTGGCTTACCCGCCAGCAGAGGTTCGGACGCGGCCGCCTCGGCAGTGCGTGGCGCGGCGATGACCAGGTCGATCCAGGTCTTGATGTGCTGAGAGACGCCGAAGTTGTACAGCGGCACAGCCAGCAGCACCGCGTCCGCGTTCGTGAGCTCGGCGGCCAGCTGGGTGGCAAGGGCGACCCCGGCCCGTTGAGGTTCAGTTCGGTCCTCTTCCGGCGTCCTCGCGCCCGCGACGGCGTGCGCCCAGGCATCGGCAGGCAGCGGATCGGTGCCCACGTGCCGCCGGAGCACCGTGTCGCCGGGGTGAGCCCGGTGCCATTCGGCTTCTACGATGTCGGCGATCGCACGGCTGGCCGACTGACCAGGGTTGATGCTGGCGTCGAGTCGGAAGAGAGTCACGTCAGGTCCTCACAGGTGGGGGCAGGCAGGCAGACTTAGAATTATTCTTATGCGAGATAATCTGAGATGAGAATATCTTACACAAGAACGTACTGTGGGCCGGGGTACCCTTAGGAAATGAGCGCACCGACCGTCGGCGACGCGGGCATCGACTCACCTCCAGCCGACCTCACCTGGCTGCTGCACCGCGCCGCCCAGCGGATGCGCACCGCGTTGGACCAGGTGGCCCAGGCCAGCGGGCTGGCGGGCGTACGCGACTGGATCGTGCTCGCCGCGCTGACCGCGGAGCCAGGCCGGACCCAGCTCGCGCTGGCTCACGACCTCGGACTCGACAAGACCACGCTGACCTCGCTGCTGGACCGGCTCGAAGCAGGCGGCCTAGTGGTCCGCAGCGTCGACCCGCACGACCGGCGCGCGCGCATCCCCGAACTGACCGACGCGGGGCGGGCGATGCAGGCGGAGGTAACCTCCGCTCGCGACCGGGCCGAAGCCGAACTGCTCAGCACCTTCACCGACGGCGAGCAGGAACTGCTACGCGCGTTGCTGACCAGGCTCGCGGCGGGCGAGGCAGGCAGCTGCCTGGAAGCTGGGGGATCGTGCATCTAGCCGGAAATAGGCGCCTTCCTGCGCGGCCCTCGCCCAGGGCGATGCCGGCGGCGGCCGGACCGCAGGATGATGACCGCAGGTCTTTCCAGAGGAGCTGGACCATCTCCAGCGGCAGGTAGCCCGGCGGGAATGGGGTTATGGCCCATCGGGCGGCCTCTCCGAGGGGGTTTGCCGCTGATCTTGGCTGATGCTGAGAACTCGTGCTTGCCGGGCAGCCCGCCACTTGGACCACCCAACACGGACACAAAGCCAGAGGGCGACCGCCGCGAGGACGCCGAGCACTGCCTTGGATCCGGCATCTCCGACGCGCTTGACGACCTCCTCGCCGAAAAGATACGAAAGCCCTTCGTACAACCCGACAAAGAACGCACCAGACACCAGGGCGCCCAGCAGGAACACATGGAGCCGCACCCGGAAGATCCCGGAGACGTAGGCCGGTAGCGCCACCGAGGCAGCGAAGCTGTGACGGCCGAAGGCCTTATCGCCCTTGGCGAGCATGTTCCGGCGGCGTTTCTCGAGCCGTCCCGGATGGTCCAGAAGGGGGCGCCCGCCACGCCGGCCAACCTCATATCCGGCCAGCGAACCGAGCAGCCAACCCGCGATCGACACCACGACCACGATGCCGATACGAGCCGGCCCTCGCCCGCCAACGTGCCTGCCGCGACCATCGCGGCGTCACCCAGACCCGGTATCCCGGCTCCCGTCGTAATGACGAGCAGGAACAAGATGGTGTATTCAGCCAAGCTCACGGGCTCCCAATTGCCTAGAAGCAATTGCCCCTAAGCAAGTAATATCGGTGGCATGATCCTAAGCAACTTGACGTCGGCACGAGAGGACGGCCGCATCCGCGGTCTGCTCCGCGCACTGAACTCCTGGTGGACGAACTTCGGGCTTAGTTCGTCAGGCTCAGCCCTCAGCGGGGAATACGCCCGCTACCTGCGTTGGCCTGGCGAGAAGCTGCCGTCGTCGACGCGGGGCCGACGCCGGAACAGCCGCTCCGACGACTGGGACCTGGCGGCTTGACGCTTCGGGCCTAGCGGGGCGCCTCGGCACCGGCACTTCGGGTGTCAGTGGAAGCGGCCGTCACGCTCCGGAGCGCTTGTGCGGACGAGGCCGTGACCCATGCGAAGCCGCTGATTATGCTGACGCGCTGGTACAGCCCGGCCAAGCCAGCCTGACTGCTGGACTGGCCGAAGCCTGCACCAGCCATGGACACGGCGGCCAACATGGTCACGCCGGTACCGGCGCTGTACAGGCCGAAACGATGCTGGCCAGCCCGCCAGGCCCGCCAGCTGCCGGCCAGTGCGGCAGCGGGCAGGCCTGCGAAGACCGGGACGGCTGCTAGGTTGTGGGCGATACCGGCCCGGGTGGGGTGCGCGGGACCGTCGGGCGTTCCCGGCGGGTAGCCGCTGACCGGGTCGGTGGTGAAGACCGCTGATCCGATAAGCCCCGCCCCAGCGGCGCCGATCAAGGCCGGTGCCACTCCACTGACGACGGGATCACTGGCGCGCCCCAGGCCCACGGCTGCGGCGAGGAACAACGTCCCGGCCACGGCGAAGTTTCCAGCCTGAATCCAACCGCGCGGTCCGAGCGCGAGAGAGCTAACCGGATGACGTCTGGGCCGGTAACCCTCTCGGACAGCACCCTCGACGAGGAATACCGCCACAAAGACCGGCCCAGCCGCGACACCGCAACCCAGCAGCCTGCGGGTCCACGCCCGATGCCCCGGGAACATGCTTCCTATTGCCATCAGGAGTGCTTCGGTAATGGCCCGCGTGTCTGGGCCAAGCCGCTAGCGGCGGCGGGAGACGCGACGGGCGGTACGCCGTGAGGTACGGCGGGCGACTCTGCGGGCTCCGAACATGTCATTCCTCCGAATTCTCGATTTGATCAGTGGCTATCGCGCGGCAGAAGCGCGCAGCGTTTCCAGTTCGTGCAGGTCCTGTGCTTCCTCCGCGGAGATCAGCCCGATCTCGACCAGATCGAGCGGGCTGATGAAGCCGTCGCTGATCCGGAACCCGCCCGCCCGGACGATCGCGTTACGGAGCGGTATCGCCCACTCGTGTTCCAGCAGGATGAGCGCGGCCGCGGAATCGTTGGGGATGTCTTCCAGCACATCCCAGTCCTCCTCGGGAAGGACATGCACTCCCCCGGCGGCGGCCACTTCTTCGGCGCCCGCGATCGCGCCGGCCTCCATTCCTTCCTCGCCCTCGATGCCCAGGCCGATCAGCGCGCCGATCTTGCTGCCGACCTCGATCGCCTCCTCCTGGGTGAGGTTGCTGAGGTGCTCCACCTCCAGCTCGCCGTCGGCGTCCTTGTAGACGACCAGCGAGTCGATGACGCGCACGGTGCCGCTTTCGCGGAGCCGCTCCAGTTCGCCGATGATCTCACCGTGGAAGTCGGGCTGACTAAACCCGAGCACGATGAGCTGTACAGGTCCGATTGCCATTCTCTTGCCTTTCCCCGATCAGCTACGCTGCCTGGCCGCCAGCATCCCGCCTCCTGCGCAGGCAGCAGATCACCCGTTCCGGGCGATCCTTCGCAGTTGCCCGCCTCGGCTCGCCGCCTCGACGAGTCAGCCGCAGCGCTGCGGAGAATGCCGGGTCAAAAGACGCCGGGGACGAGGACGCTGAGGACGACGGCCACCTCGTCGGTCTCGTTGTGGACCCAGTGGATCTGCTGGTACGCACCTGAATAGCTGTCGCCTGAGCGGGCCACGATCGTCAGGTCGCCGACCAGGACGGTTACCTCACCGGACAGCACGTGCGCCCAGACCATGCCCTGGAAGTAGCGCGGGTCAGAGAATGCGCGGTCCCGGAACTGCGGAGGGATTCGCCCGAGCATGGCGGTGAACTCTCGCTGGCCGGGGACGCTGAGCAATTCCCAGGACATGCCTTCTCTCGGCCAGGTGATGTGACGGCGCTCGCCGCCCCGGACGACGAAGGAGGATTCAGGCTTGTTCCCGTCGCCGCCTGCCAGCAGCGCCGTCACCGGGATATCCAGCGCGTGAGCGACGCGAAGCAGGGTCTGGAATGACGGGTTGCCGATACCGCGCTCGATCTGGCTGAGTAGCCCGGCGCTGACCCCGGAGCGGGCGGCCAGCGCATCCAGGCTGTAGCGCTCACCTCGGGCCAGGCGGATGAGCTTGCCGAGACGCTGGATTTCGTCCCGCAAGACGTTGTCGGCGAGCTGCCCGTTGGCCTCGGCCCCGTCACGCTCACCTTCTGGCTGGGTCGCCGCGCTCATGGCATTCAATATATGCCTACCTCAACCCGGCCAGCACAGGGCCTACCTGCGCTCATCAGTGGTCTCTATCCATCTCGCTTAAGGCTTGGGAACGGCGCTTGATCTCGCCTTCGGCGCTCTTGACGGCTCCTAGCACCCACCGTAGGTTGAGTTCAATAAATTGAACGAAAGACGAGCTGGCCGGTCAATCCCATCTGGAGGCGCAGCGATGGATTTCGAACTCGACAAGGATCAGCGGGCCTGGCGAGATGAGGTCCGCGCCTTCCTGCGGGAGAACATCACACCCGAACTCCTGGCGGAGATCGCCGAGCAAGGCTCGGAGCACCTCGACGGCCGCGTGGGCGCATTCAACCAGAAGCTGGCGGATAAGGGCTGGCTCGGGCTGAACTGGCCAAAGGAATACGGCGGCCTGGGCCTGGGTCCGGTCTACCAGCACATCATGGTCCACGAGTTCGGGGTCTGGGGTGCGCCGAACCCCACACTGACGGTGACATCCGTAGGACCAATCATCATGCGGCACGGCACACAGCGGAACAAGGAAGAGTTTCTCCCGCTGATAGCCCGGGGCGAGACGTTCGCGGTCGGGTATTCGGAGCCGGATTCCGGCACCGACCTGGCCAGCTTGAAGACGCGGGCAGACCTTGATGGCGATGAGTGGGTCATCAACGGGCAGAAGATCTGGAACAGCTGGGCGCACATGGCCACGCACGAATGGCTATGCGTCCGCACCAACCACGACGTGCCTAAGCACCGCGGGATCTCGGTCATCATGGTTCCGATCAACTCTCCGGGGGTGGAGGTCCGTCCCCTCGTTACCTGGGGCGGCTTCCGGACGAATCACACGTTTTTCACTGACGTCCGGGTGCCGAAGACCAATCTCATCGGCGAGAAGGACCGCGGCTGGCAGTACATCACCGGGGCCCTGGACATGGAACGCGGCGCCATCACCCACGCGGGTGACCTGCGCCGGGGAGTCGATGACCTGATCGCGGCCGCGAGACTGACGCTCAGTGACGGCTCCCGGCCGATTGACAACCCTGATGTCCGGCGGAAGATCGCGCAGCTCGATGCCGACGTCGAGGTGTGTGTCCTGATGGGCCTGGAAACCGTGTCCATGCTGGAGGCCGGGCAGATCCCGACCATCGGCATGACCGAAGAGAAGATCCTGTCCGCAGAGCTGCGTCAGCGGATCGCCGACGTCGGCACGCAGATGCTCGGGATGCAGGGCTTGCTCACCCGCGGGGACGACGCCGCGCTCAGCGACGGCGAGTTCGAAAGCCTGTACCGCGGCTCTCCGTTGCTGCGGTTCGGCGGCGGCACCAATGAGGTCATGCGTGACGTGATCGCCCAGCGGGGGCACGGCATGCCGTCGTACGGCCGCAGCCGCAACTAGATCCACGACATCCGGGCACGAGAGCAGCGAATAGGACATCCGATGGAGCTGGTTCTTAGTTCTGAGCAGAGCGGGTTCGTCTCCTCCTTGCGTGATTTGTTCGCAGACGTCTGCCCGCCGTCATTGGTGCGGCAGATCAAGGAGCCGGACTCCGACGGCTTCCCGCCCAAGCTGTGGGACGCGCTGGTCGGGGTAGGGGCGTTCGGGCTGACGGCCGACCCTGACCTCGGCGGATCCGGGGCCAGCGTGTACGAGCTGGGCCTGCTGTTCGGCGAGGCGGGCCGGGTCCTGTGCCCGACCATCGTGTACAGCACGTTGATCTTCGGTGTTGCCGCGCAGCGCCTGGCTGACGCCGAGCAGGCGAAGCGGCTGCTGCCCGCGCTGGCTCGCGGAGAGATCAGAGCGACGACAGCAATGTGGAACCCGGCTGATGCTAGCGACCTCAGGCCCGCGTTCACGGCTGAGCGGGTCGAGGGCGGATGGCTGCTGAGCGGCGAGCAGGCCTTCGTGCCGAACGCCCAGCTGGCGTCCATGGCCCTGGTTACCGCGCGGGCTGAGACGCTGGGCGAACCGAGCCGCGTGCTCGGTTTCTTCGCCGAGTCCGGCGGCCCCGGCTGGTCGGCGGTGCCGTTGCGGACGATGGCGGGCGACAAGCAGGCACGCCTCCTCCTGGAGAATTTCTTCGTCCCGGATGCGCAGACGATCACTGGTCCTGACGGGGCCGGAATCCCGTCCGCGGACCTAGCCTGGATCGCCAGCACCGCACTGGCCCTGCAGTGCATGGAGATGGTCGGCGGTGCCACGGCGGTGCTAGAACGGACCGTGGAGTACCTGAAGGTGCGACACCAGTTCAACCGGCCGCTGGCCAGCTTCCAGGCGGCCCAGCACCTGGTGGCCAACATCAGGATGGCCATCGACGGCGCCCGCCTCACCGCCAACCAGGCCATCTGGTGGCTCAGCCGCGGCCAGGCCGCGCCGCGCGCGGTCGCGATCGCCAAGATGCACTGCAGCGAGGCTTACAAGCAGGCCACCCTGGATGGTCACCAGCTGCACGGCGGCATGGGCTTCGTCATCGAGACGGATCTGCACCTGTGGTCGGAGAGGGCAAAGGCAACCGAGATTCAGGGGGGAACCGCGGACGTGGCGGCGGGCTGGCTGCAGCGCGAGCTCGACCTCACCAGCTGAGCATGCTTCGGGGTTTCACCAGCAGCAAAGGAGCGTTCGTATGGCGGAGGACGGGTCGCTCATACCCGAGGAGGCCAGAGCCCAGGTAGGCCGCGAGATCGGACGCGCCGAGGGCCAGGTCGTACGGCAGGAGTTCCAGCGGTGGGCGGCGGCGCTTAAAGACCGCAACCCGCTGTACTTCGACGCCGATTTCGCTCGCGCGCACGGCTACCGCGATGTGGTGATGCCGCCCATGTACATCGGCAGCGTCACAACCGGTGTCGCCGACCTGGACACGCTCCGCCCAGACGGCATCCCGGGCCGCGGGCCGGGTGAGGTGTCCCTTCCCCGAGCTCCGCGGATCATGGGCGGCGGCGACAGCATCCGGTTCTACGAGCCGGTCTACGACGGCGACGTGCTGACTTCGGTCCGGGTCCTCGACAGCATCGAGGAAAAACACGGCCGCTCCGGCCCCTTCGTGCTGGTGACCACGCGGACCACCTATATCCGCCAGGACGGCACCACGGTCGCTGAGGCGATGACGTCCACCATCGCCAGACCCTGACCTGCCCGCCCAGTGAGAGGAACAAGATGGCAGACCAGAGGTACTTCGAGGACGTCAACGTTGGTGACCCGATTCCGGTCCTGACGGTCACCGTTGACGAGACGCAGATGTTCTTCTATAGCGCAGCGACCTATAACGGACACCGGATCCATTACGACAAGGCGTACGCCACCGAGGTCGAGGGATATCCGAACATCCTGGTGCACGGGCCCTTGCAGGCGTCGCTTCTGTCCCGTGCGGTCACCGACTGGGCCGGGCCCGACGGGCGCCTGGTCAGCTTCTCCTTCCAGAACCGGGCCAGCGCCTTCGCCGGCGACGAACTGCGGTTCACCGGCACGGTCACGGCCAGGCACGATGACGAAAGCCGCGGACTGGTCGACCTAGAGCTTCGAGAAGAGAAAGGGAACGAGATCTTGATGCCCGGGACGGCTACCGTCAGCCTGCCCAAGCGCCGCACGTCGTGACGGCGAAGTCCGACCCTGAGACGCTCGGGCTCAGGCGCGCTCGGACCTAGCTGCGCGATCAAGAGCGCGGCTAGAGATGGGGCCGCGCGCCTGGCAGGATCTTTGTCGTGGCTGCGAATCCGATGCCCGGCGGCCGAAGTCGAGATATCGGCAGAACTGGTACGACGGCTGCTCGCCGGGCAGCATCCCGACCTCGGACACCTGCCGGTCGAATTCCTCGCACACGGCTGGGACAACGAGCTCTACCGGCTCGGGGACACCCTCGTGGTACGGCTGCCGCGACGCGCGCTGGCCGCGGAGATCATCAAGAATGAGCAGCGCTGGCTTCCGGAGCTGGCCTCGAGGCTTCCGCTGCCCATCCCCTGCCCTGAACGGACCGGGGCGCCAGCCCATGGTTATCCGTATTCGTGGAGCGTGGTGCCCTACCTCCAGGGCGTCCCTGCGGCGCAGGCGGGTGCTCTCGATGTAGCGGGGGCAACGGCGGCCATCGGCAGGTTCCTCGGCGCGCTGCACGTCCCCGCCCCGCCGGACGCGCCGGCCAACCCGTTCCGCGGCGTCCCGCTGGCGGAGCGCTCAGAGCGGTTCCTGGCCAATCTCGCCCTGCTTACCGATCACGCTGACCACGAAGCGATAGTGCGCGCATGGGAGGCCGCCCTGGCCGCACCGGGCTACGACGGCCCGCGGGTATGGCTGCACGGAGACCTGCACCCGGCGAACATCCTGGTCAGTGACGGCCAGATCAGCGGCGTGATCGACTTCGGGGACATCACGGCAGGAGACCCGGCCAGCGACCTGTCCGTGGCCTGGATGCTGTTCCCGCCCGAGTGCCATTCGCGCTTCTGGTCGTCCTACCGGGAGGCAGGCAGCCGCCCGGTCGATAACGCACTTGCGCTCCGGGCCATGGGGTGGGCGCTGAACTTCGCCGTCGTGTTCCTGGCCCACTCCCAAGACAATCCGGTTCTCCGGGAAGTCGGCCGCCGGACCCTGGCCACCGTGCTCCGCTATCTGCGCACAGATTAAATAGCCGATTTCCCTCGTCCGGGAAGCAAATGTGCCATTTCCGGTCCCGGTACGGCAGGTAGATTTCTGGCGGCCAGGTTTCTTGTGCCGCCAGAATTCAGGAATCGCTACGAATGACGGGCGATTAGGCCGCCGCGGGTGATGACTGATGCGGATCACGGTGTCACGATTGCGCCCATGGAGATGCAATTCATCCTAGGAATCCGGGCTAGTACTCCAGCCGTAGATCGTGATCTTGTTGCCGAGGCGCCACGGACCGTCGGTCGTGCGGACGAGATCAACCTTCGTCAGCGTGGGCGTCCGTTTCCTCCGTCTGCCTGAGTCCGCCGACGGAGGGAATCCTTAATCTCGCTGAGCCTGGCCGCCGCGGCCGGGTCCCACTCCGTCCTCTGTTCGCTGGCGCGCAGGGCGTCGTCGATCTCGCTGAGCTTTGCGGCGGACACTGTGCCTGCCCGCTCGACCAGGTCGTCCCGGCTCAGGGTGGTCAGCCAGGTGCACGGGGTAAAACCCGGCCGCGGGAACGCGAACCGCAGCACGCCGTCAAAGGGCAGTCCTTCCGGGACGCCGACTGCTACCTCGATTCCCCAGCCGGAGATGTCGGTACCCGCCGGAGCGACGACCTGCATCGCCCGGGACCCGGATGGCTCATCTTCCGACAGCAGCACGACGGGCCGTCGCTCGTCGAACTCGGCCCACCAGATCTCGCCTCGTCGCATGTGTCCTCCTAGGCGTGAGATGGCAGGCCGATGCTGCTCCGGCTGCGGCTGGAAGTGATGCAGCACTGCCTGGGGCCCCAGCGTAGACCCTGGCCGCTGGGTGGGGATATTCGATGAGCTGATGACCCGGGCTGGTGCCCGGTTCAGTCGGGTGGAGCTGCCGCGCAAGAACTGCTGGACGATCGCCGAGCATGCCGGAGACTGGACTCCAGGCGGGATGCAGCACCTGCTGTCCCGGGCACGGTGGGACGCCGACGGGGTCCGCGACGATGTGCACAGTTACGTCGTGGAAGAGCTGGGTGATCCGGGCGCGGTGCTGGTGGTGGATGAGACAGGGGACGTCAAGAAGGGCAGAGCCACGCCGGGGGTGCAGCGGCAGTACACCGGAACCGCGGGCCGGATCGAGAACGCCCAGGTTGCGGTCTACCTCGGCTCTGCTGCCCCGCGCGGGCACGCGCTGACTGACCGGGAGCTGTACCTGCCGAAGTCCTGGACCGGTGACCCGGCCCGCTGCGAGGCGGCCGGGATTCCTGGACACGTGGCGTCCGCGACCAAGCCGCAGCTGGCCAGGCTGATGATCGAGCGGGCCGTCAGCGCGCGGGTGCCGTCCGCCTGGGTGGCCGCCGACGAGGCCTACGGGGATAACGGACCGCTGCGCACCTGGCTGGAACAGCAGCACATCGCCTATGTGCTGGCCGTCGCGCGCGATCACCGTGTCCCCGCCGGGGCCGACCGCACCGTCCGGGCCGATGCGCTCGCCGCGCGACTGCCCAGACGTGCCTGGCAGCGGCTACCGGCTGTTGATGGCTGGCCGCCCTGCTCAAGGTGGCCGGGCTTCGCTGGACGATCGGCAAGGGCCTGACCGGCCTCGATGAGCACCAGGTGCGCCTCTGGATCTCCTGGTACCGGTGGGTCACCCTGGCCATGCTCGGTGCCGCCGTCCTCACCATCGCCGCCGCCATCGAATCCGCCCGCGGCCCGGACGCGGCCGGGCAGATCCCGCTGACCCGCAAGCTCAATGTCACCAAAAAGCAAGTAGAGGACCTGCCTGCCTCCAGGTAGCGCTCAGACCCGGGGAGGTGCGGCCGGCGCCGCCGGCCAGTGCTCAGGCCAGGGTCGTCCCTGGTGCGGCCACTGCCGCCGCAGGTGACTATAGAGGCAGGGACACTCGCCACCGTTGCCGCCCGGGACAACGTGCTAGAGAAGGAGCAGCGCATGGCCGATACCACCTTCAGCCGTCGGACCGGCGCATCGGCCAGGAGCCAGGCGCATACGCTTTTCGCGCAGACCATGGGTTACGTCGCCGGCACGGCCGCTTTGTTCGCGCTTGGCGCCTGGGCCGGGCGCGACCTCACCGGAGGCGTCGGCATCGTGGCCTTCATCGCCGCCTTCGCGGTCCTGATCGGCATGCGGTTCGCCATCCGCCGCTCAGTACAGCTCGCCGTCGGGCTGCTGGCCGCGTTCGGGCTGCTGATCGGCCTGGCCGTCGCTCCGACCGTGGCCTACTACGGCAGCATGGATCCGCAGGCCCTGTGGCAAGCAGGCGGAGCCACCGCCTTGTTCATCGCGGGCTTCGGCGCGGCGGGCTACGCCACCCGGCGCGACCTGACGGCCCTGGCCCGGATCTGTTCCTGGGCGTTGCTGCTGCTCATCGTGGCCGGGATCGTGCTGATCTTCGTGCGCATCCCGGGCGCTGACCTGGTCTACTCGATCCTCGGGCTGGTCATATTCGCCGGGTTCACCATGTTCGACTTCCAGCGGCTCCGTACCAACAGTGACATCACCGAGGCACCGCTGCTGGCCGCGTCCATCTTCCTGGACGTGCTGAACGTGTTCCTGTTCTTCTTGCAGATATTCAGCGGAGACGACCGGTAAGAGGTCAGGATCCGGGGAGGAGCTATCACCCTGACTGCTTCCTGGACTCCCGAGGAACGACAGCGGATCGGCACGGCACACGAGCTGGAGATCGCCAGCAGGCGCGCCGACGGGTCACTGCGACAGTGGGTGCCGATCTGGGTGGTGAGCACCGGCGGGCAGGTCTACGTGCGGACCTGGTACCGCCGTGAGAGCGGATGGTTCGGTCACGTCCTGGCGACGCACCGGGCCCGTATCCGCGTGCCGGGCCTGGAGGCGGACGTCGCCGTCGAAGATACCGGCGCGGGCGGGCCTGATCTGCAGGCCGAGATCGACGCCGCCTACTGGGCCAAGTACGGGTGCGGCGGCACGGAACGCATGGTCACAGCCGAGGCGGCCGCGGCGACACTTCGGCTCACTCCGGACCCCGCCCGGCCGGACACCGGGTCATAGCTCGATCCGCTCAGGTGCAGCGGATGCTTCCGGCCTGGTCCATCCGGGCGTTCTGCCGTACGCGTTCGTTGAACTCGCTGACCCACATGGCCGCATGCCGCCCCTGGCGGAAGGGCACGCTGGCCACCGTTACCCGGTCAGTGGAGGTGATAGTAACGGTCTTTCCCTGGCACTCAGCCCGGCCGTAGGCCGCTAGCTGGGCCAGAACCACCTGCAAGTCGATGCCGAGTTTGCCGGCGTAGTCAAAGAATGGGGTGACGTTCTTGGCGGTCTTCACGCTCCAGGCGCCTCCTTTGAAGCGGTATCGGTAGTGGCATACCCGGCACGCGGGTTTTATTCGGTTGCCGACCGGCAAGTTTTCGCCGAAGACGCCAGAGCGCTCAGCTTTTCCGGGTCCTGGGTGAGGATTCCCAGGAGACGAGCGAGCATCTGGGCCGTAGCCTCGTTGTCCGCCTGTTCCCCTTCGGTGACCGACAAGATGGTGGCGCCGACCGCGGCCGCGTGGAACAGCCGCCCGTCGGCGGCGTGCGCTGAGATCTGCTCCGGGCTACCGGCATCGCCTGAGAGGGCGGCGAGGAGGTAGGTCACCCGCTGGCGCATGCCGGCGACCAGCTCGCCGAGGGCCGGCCGGGCCGACGGCTCGGCGTCCGCGGCCAGCACCAGGGCCATGAACAGCCGCGTCGTGTCCGTCGCCGTGACCAGCGCCGTGACGCCCTGGACTGCGGTCTCTTGCGACAGCGGCCCGGCCGCCTCCGCGTCGGCGCGGGCGAGCTGGGCCCGGACGATGTGTTCCACGACCGCCTTGACCAGGTCGCTGCGGGTCGGGAAGTAGTACGTCAGGTGGCTCTGGGACATGCCCGCCAGCGCGGCCACCCTCGGCTGGGTCAGCGCTGGGTATCCGCCTTCGCGAATAGCGGTGACGGCCGCCTCGATGAGGCTCTCACGACGATCCGGCATGGGTTCCATCTTCCCTTGTTTGGTCAACCAACCAAAAACTAGGGACTCTCCCTAGGGATTCTTCCCCCGGCTCGGCCGAAAGTGGGGTTACCGCACAGAGCTACGTGACCTTCGAGGAGCCCCTAGATGAGTACCCAGTCTTCCGCACCAGGGCGGACCGTCCGCCATGGCGCGGTCACCGCCGTGGTGTGCATCGCCCTGGCCGCCGTGGTGGCCGCGATGTCGTCGCTGAACGTCGCCATCCCCTCCATCGCCAAGTCCACCCACGCCTCCCAGACCCAACTGGCGTGGATCATCGACGCCTACTCCCTGGTCTTCGCCGCCCTGCTGCTGCCCGCCGGGGCGCTGGGCGACCGGTTCGGCCGCCGCCGCACCCTGCTGGCCGGACTGGCTATTTTCGCCGCCGGGTCAGGCATCGCCATGGCCATGTCCGGCGCCGGCCAGCTGATCGCCCTGCGGACCGTGATCGGGCTCGGCGCCGCCCTCGTCATGCCCTCCACGCTGTCGACCATCACCGGGACCTTCCCGCCCGCCAAGCGCACCAGGGCGGTCAGCATCTGGGCCGCCGTCGCAGGCGGCGCCGCCATCCTCGGGCGTGCTGGGCGCGGGCGTCCTGCTGGAGTTCTTCTCCTGGCGGTCGGTCTTCGGCCTCAACGTCGCCCTCGCCGTCATCGCCATCGTCGGCACCCTGCTGTTCGTGCCCGAATCGGCCGATCCGAGCGCTCCCCGGCTGGACCGCGGCGGCGCTGCCCTGTCGGTCCTGGCCCTGGTGGCCATCGTCTACTCGGTCATCCAGGCCCCCACCGCCGGATGGCTGTCCGGCCAGACCCTGGCCGGCCTCGGCATCGGCCTGGCCCTCCTGGCCGGCTTCATCGCGTACGAGCTCAGGGAGCGCTCCCCGATGCTGGACCCGCGGCTGTTCACGCAGCGCATCCTGGGTGCGGGCAGCCTGTCGATCTTCGTGCAGTTCTTCGCCTTCTACGGCTTCGTCTTCCTGATCCTGCAGTACCTGCAGATCGTCCGCGGCAACTCCGCGCTGATCGCCGCGGTCAGCATGCTGCCCATGGCCGCCACCATGCTGCCCACCGCCCGGCTGGCCCCGGTCCTGGCCGCGAAATTCGGCGCGCGCCGGATATGCGCGGCCGGCCTGCTGCTCATCGCCGCTGCCCTCGCCGTCATCGCCCAGGTCAGCGACACCAGCCCGTACTGGCTGCTAGCCATCGGGCTGCTGGTCCTCGGCGTCGGCATGGGCGCGGCCATGACCCCGGCCACCAGCAACATCACCAATGCCCTGCCCCCGGCCAAGCAGGGCGTCGCCTCCGCTATCAATGACCTGTCCCGCGAGGTCGGCGGCGCGATCGGCATCGCCGTCATCGGCAGCATCATGACCGCCATCTACCGGGCCCACCTCACCGTCCCCGGCGTCCCCGCGGCGGTCCTGGACAAGGCTAAGGACTCCGTGGCCGTGGCCGCCCACATCGGCGGCCCGGTCGCGGCCAGGGCCGACAGCGCGTTCATCGACGGAGTCCATGCCGCCCTGTACACCGCCGCGGGCGCCGCCGCCCTCGCCGCAGTCGTCGTCTTCCTCATGCTGGCCCGTACGGCCAGCAAGCCGAGCACGGCAGGCGCCAGCCGGGAGACCGATGAACTCCCGGCTGCCAAGGTCGGAGCCCCGAGCTGACCCCGCAGTAAGACACGGTGCCCCCGGCAACGGCCAGCCAGCCGCCAGCCGTGGGGCACCACGCGGCGCGCCTGCGCGGCGTGATGGAACAAGAACCCGCGGGCAAATGAACCGCGCCTGCTGCCTGCTCAGCGGCACTACTGATTGATCGCGGCCAGGAACCGCTGGACATCGGCGGCGCAGCGGTCAGGCACTTCGGCGAACGGGACATGGCCGACGTCGAAATACACCTGTAGCCCGCATCGCGGGATGCCTTGCTGAGTCGCCAGGTGGTTACGAAGCGGCACGTGCCGGTCGCGGTCGCCGCAGACCAGGATCGACGGCAGGGCGAGAGCGGCGAGATCCGGCAGGCAGGTGAACGTCCGCATGGAACGCGCCGCGCCCTCGATGTGCTCTGCCGACGCCAGATGCAGCATGGCCATCAGCTCGCGGAGATCCTCCTCGGGCGGAGGCCGGCGGAAGGCCGCGCGGGCCAGGGCTTGCTGCTGGTCTGGTGTCGGGTGGGCCAGGGCCGTGAAGCTCGCCTCGTCAAGAAGAAAGTCCAGGCCAGTGGTCGAGGCGGGCGCGACGAGAACCAGGCCCGCGAATCGGCCCGGACTGGCGAGCGCGGCGCTCAACGCGATCGCGGCGCCCAGGCTATGACCGATGACGACCGGCCGGTCGATGCCGAGCGAGCCGCACAGAGCGATGAGGTCGGCGCCGTACTCGCCGATCGTGCAGCGCTCCCACGTGCTGGCACCTGCACTCGCCCCGCAGCCCGCCAGGTCAAACGACGTGTACCGGTACCGGTCCGCATCGAGGCGCTCGATCAGCGGGCGCCACACGGTGTGGTCATTCTGGAAACCATGCACGAACACGAGATCGAGGTCCCCCTGGCCCGACTGCCAAACGGCCAGGTCCACGCCCCGGACGGGATGCCGCTGCATGCTACTCGACATGGCGCAAGCTTACGGCGGCCCGCTGACATCATCCTGAGGCTGAGAGCCTGCCTTTCGTTCCCAGGGGCTGACGTCCAGCCGCTGAGCGTAGAGCCGTTCGTAGAAAGGCCGGTGGTAAGCGGCGTACCGGGCCAGCTTCTCGGTGTTCTCGGCGGTGTGCGGATAGGCGTGCTCATGCTGCTCGAAGCCGGAGCTGTTGCTCGCGTCGACATGCCAGCGGGCGGACCGGTGCCACTCCGGCCGTTCGTCCGGCGCCCAGGCGAGCGCCCGCGGCCGGAAAGGCAGCCCGACGGCCGCGCAGTACGCCGCCATGGTGGCCGGTCGGCCAGGACCTCGCCGTAGTGGTGGTCCATGGTCTCCTTCACGAACACGCCTCGCCTCAGCGACTCGCCGCTTAGCCAGGCGAGCAGCGCCGCGGGCGAATGGAACGTCTGCCCGCCCGCGTCAGTCTCGCCGTAGTCGTTCAGGTTGGAGAACGGCTCGTGCAGCACGGTCAGATCGCCGCGCTCCGCCATGGACCGGAAGAAGGCTGTCGAACGGGCCCGAGGCGCGCTCCACAACACGAATATCCCCACGGGCGGAACGTACCCGTCGCAGCCAGCAGTAGTAATCGAAGGCACCGCTGGTCCGGGGCAAAGGGGTGCGCTGGGTGATCATCGTCCCTCGGGACTAGTCTCCCGCTACATGTCCGGTGCCGAAGGAATGCCCGAAGCAAGCCTTGACGATGTTGTGGCTGAGGGCCTGACGGTGGTGCTAGCGGGGGTCAACCCGCCGCCTGGGTCGGTTGCGCGCGGGCATAGTTTCGCGACTCCCGGCAATCGCCTGTGGCCGGCCCTTTATCGCTCAGGTTTCACGCCCCGGATACTGCGCCCGGACGAGGAACGGGATCTGCTGGCTTTCGGAATCGGCATCACCAGCATCGTGCGCAGGCCGACCGCCAGCGTGGCGCAGCTGTCACCAAAGGAACTGGCCGACGGAGGCCGGGACCTGGCCGACCGGGTGCGGCAATGGCAGCCTGGCTGGCTGGCGGTTCTCGGTGTGACCGGCTATCGCGCTGCATTCGGCGTCCCCGGGGCAGTAATCGGCCGACAAGAACGCCTCATCGGCGGGGCGCGAGTGTGGATTCTGCCGAACCCCAGTGGTCGCAACGCCCACTACCCGCCAATTCGGCTCGCGGCCGAGTTCAGACGGCTGCGAGTCGCGGCCGGGCTCCCCGACTACTCAGCTGGAACCGCCCTGGACCGTCCCCTTCCACTCCGGGCATTGCCCTAAATTGGGACAGCCCGTGAGGTATCGGGCGTCCGGCCTGGAGTCTCCAGAACGGATTGAACTACGTGGGCCGGAGGACGGACCCGAATGCTCCCGGTTTCCTTGATCTTCACCACCGGCGTCGCCAGCGGAGTCAACAGCTACGCGGCAGTGCTGGTACTCGGCTTGCTGGGCAGGTACGGGCACATCGCGGCGATACCGCCGGTGCTGGAGCACCCGTCGGTCCTGGCCGCTGCGGCTGCGCTGTACATCGGCCAGTTCGTCGTGGGCAAGATTCCCGTGCTCGACTCCGGGTGGGATGTCCTGCACACCGCATTGCGGCCGGTCGTCGGGGGCGCGATCGGGGCCGTGGTCGCCCAGCACGCCGACGCCAGCTCGGCCGCGACCATCGCGGCGGCGGCGCTCGGCGGCGGGTCAGCGCTCGCCTCACATGTCGTCAAGACCGGGACGCGGATCGGCATCAATGCGAGTCCTGAACCGTTCAGCAACATGGCTGCCAGCCTGCTCGAGGACCTCGGCGTGATCGGCATCGTCTCGTTTGCCGTGTTCCACCCGGTCACCGCAGCCGCAATCGCCGCCGTGGCGCTGGCTGTCGGCATGGGCGTGTTCATGCTCCTGGCCTCGCGGATCCGCCGGAGCTGGCAGCGCCGTCGCGATGCCCGCCGGCCGCAGGGATCCAGTGCGGATCCGCAAGGTCCTGGCCGTCAGGGCCAGAGCCAGCCGATTCAGCCGGCCGGATTCCGGTCGTAACTCCTCGGGACTAGCATCCGCTGCGTGGGGTACTCCATCGCAGCCTGGACGAGCTTCGGCGAGGCACTGGCCGCCGTAGCCGGGGCGCTGACGGGCCTGTTGTTCGTGGCGCTGTCGGTCAAGGCGGAGGCGCTGACCGCGTCACGCGCCCTGGCCTCCCGCGCCGCCCAGACCCTGGTCTTGTTCATGACCTCCGTGCTCGTCGCGGTCCTGCTCGTCGCCCCGCAGCCGGCCACCGCCATGGGCGCTGAGCTGCTGGCCGTGGCCGCTGCCTCAGGCCTGTGCCTGCTCGTGCTGGACCGGCGCGCCGGCCACCACAGCGATCAGGCCGTGGCCCATTACATCGAGAGGTTCTCCCCGAACACGATCACCGCCGTGCTCGTCGGGGTAGCCGGGCTCACCTTCCTTATCAAGGCCGGCGGGGGCTTGTACTGGCTGATACCCGCCACCATGGCCAGCCTCATCGGCGGCGTGGTCAACGCGTGGCTATTCCTGGTCAGAATGACGAGCGGATCTTAAGCCGCCGGCCAGGCCAGTCACGAGCTCGCGGCGCCCAGTGCCGTGGTGATGTCCTGGACGGCTTCGGCTTCGGCGGGACTCACGCTCTGCCCATCCTCCTTGTGCGCGGCCGCGACCTTGTTCGCCAGGGCCAGGACGAAATGCCGGTAGTCGTCGACTTCCCCGGTCGTAGCCTTGCTCTGCAGCAGCGCCACCGCGTCCCGGAGATGCTTCAGGCCGTTTTCCTTGAGTTCGGCGGGCGAGTGATACCGCGTGTGATCCGCCTGCGGTTTCGCCGCGACGATCTCGTCGAGAAGCTCGCTCTCGCCGTGCTGGCTGCGCGCTTCGGCGTAGGCCTTCGACATGGCGATCGTTTCGCGGATCGAGCCGCCGCGGGCGGCGGTGACCACGATCAGGCCGGCACTCGGCGGTCCCTCGAGCACCAATTTCCATTCCTCCGGAGAGAAAGCACCCTTCGACGTCATTCCAAGCTCCTCTTCCTGGGCGATGTGACATCACAGCTTAGGCACTGCGGATGAACATGCGGTGGCGATGGAGGAGCAGAGGTCGACCTTCGCGATCTCGCCGAGGTCAGCGAGGCCTGCCGCCTGCACGACAACGGGCGGACTCGCCATCTCCTCAACGGTGCCAGGCCGGGTCGGCACCAGGTCAAGAACATGACACGGTTCAGGCGCGTTGGCCGCAGCGCGCGGGCCGTCATGACACGATGTGCGCCGGGCGAAGGGTCATGAGACCTGGTCGCATTGCTAATTCGCAATTGTGTCGCATCAAACTTGGCTAAGGAGCAGGTGTGTCTTTCGGGGAAATGATCAGCGGCGGCAGACCCGGGATCCGAACCGGGCGGGGTTCAGTGTTCGCGGCGATCGTGGTGTCGGTCGCGGTGGCCGGGCTGACCGCGTGCGGTTCTTCGGGCTCGAGCAGCAGCTCGCAAGCCGCCGCGTCGGCGACGACGTCGGCCAGCGCGTCGGCGGCCGCGGCCAGCGCCGGGCCCGGCTCTTCGGCGGCGGCCGTCAGCGGGCTCACCGCGGACGGGACGAAGCTGACGTATGGGCAGACGGCTCAGGTTGGTTTCAGCTACGGGACGGGCGCGACGACCGGCCCGTACGACCTGACCGTGACGGTCAAGAAGGGCAAGATCAGCGACCTGTCCAACTTTGACCTGGACGCGCAGAGCAAGCTGGGCGTGCCGTTCTACGTGACCGAGGTGGTCAAGAACACGGGGAAGGCGGCGGGCAAGGTGACCGGCTGGGGCGGGGCGCTGACGGTCAAGAACGCGGCCGGGGACGAGATCGACGACATCACGCTGCTGGGCGACTTCCCCACCTGCGAGGGCAACCCGCCGGACAGCCTGGCGCCCGGCAGGCAGTTCACCGAGTGCGACGTCTACGTCGCCCCGAGCGGGCAGTCCGTGGCCAGCGTCGCCTTCGAGAACTACGACAACACCTCCATGGCGGAGACGACCGTCACCTGGACACCCTGACCTAGGGCCGCAGCACGGGCAGGCCGAGCACCGTCCCGCGGTGGTCGATCTCGATGTCCACCGGGATCAGGCTGGTGGACGTCGGGATCTGCTCGGCGGTGCCGGTGTTGCGGGCCCAGCGGGGGTGGGCGCCGCCGGAGACCTGGACGCGGAGGCGGTGGCCGGCGGCGAAACGGTGCGCCGTCGAGCTCATCGGGACCTCGATCTCGGTCCAGCCGTCCGCATCGGCGGGCCGCGTGCCGTCCAGCCGCAGCAGCCCGTCGCAGATGTTCCACGACCGGCCCTTCTCGTCGACGTCGCAGAGCCGGGCGAAAACGTCGAAGTGCGGCCGGCTGCCGCGGACCCGGAGCCGGAGGCTCACCGGGCCGATGACCTCCTGCGCCGCGGCCAGGACCGGCCCGGTGAAGGTCAGGACGTCGGCGCGCGCCTCCAGCTTGCGGTTGCCCCGCGGGCCGAAGCCGTTACTGTCCATCCGCGGGCCGCCGACCGCGGGCGTCGGATCGCGCGGGTCGTAGCGGAAGGACGACGCGCCCTCCCCCGGCGCGTCCGCGAGGGTGCCGCCGGCGTCCAGGTGCCAGGACTGCGCGGCGGCACCGGGCGGCGGCCAGTCAGCCAGGTCACGCCACTGGCCCGGGCCGCCGGTCTCGCCGACGTGGACCCGCACGGGGGTCGGGCCGGGGATCTCGCCGGTCCCGTCCAGGTTCGCCCGCAGCCACGTGAGCGCCTCCCCGGCGATGACCGGCATGGCCTTGCTGAACCCGGACGTGTGGTTCCACGGCCCGACGACCAGCCGGACGGGGCGCCCGGCCTGGCGGAGCCGGCGGTAGCTGTCCAGCGTCTGGTCGATGACGACGTCGTACCAGCCGCCGAGCAGGTGAACCGGCGGAGCGGCCGCGATGTCCGGGTGGGCCCGCCGGGGCTCCCAGTACGGGTCATCCCCGGCCGGGTGGGCCAGCCAGTCCTCGAGATAGCCGACCCGCTGACCGAAGGCCTGCTGGTAGGCGGGCACGAACGGCGCCGCGCGGGTTACCTTCCGGTGGGTGAACGCCAGCCGCAGGATCGCGCCCAGGAGCGCGCGGAAACCCTTCTGCTGGGACAGCATGGCGGCCACCCCGGTGAGCGTGGCCTCCATCGCGAAGGCGCCGCCGGGGTAGAGGAACCCGTAGAAGTCATCGGCGCTGACCTGGACGATCATCGCCTCGAGCTCGGGCGGCGGGCTGCTGGCCAGGGCCCACTGGGTGAACCCGAGGTAGCTCGCGCCGATGGTGCCCAGCGAGCCGCTGAACCAGGGCTGCGCACGCAGCCAGGCGACCGTCGCCTGGGCGTCGGCCGCCTCGTCGGTGAACGGCTCGAAGGTGCCGCCCGACCCGCCGGTGCCGCGGGTGCTCTGCAGCACGACGTGGTAGCCCTGCTCGGCGAACAGGCCCCCGTACATGAAGTCGTAGGGGAAGCCGCGCCCGTACGGGGTGCGGACCAGGAGGGCGGGCCGCGGCTCGGCGGTCCGCGGCAGGTACCGGTCAGCGACCTGGTACGTCCCGTCCGGCATGGGGATCCGGATCCCCCGCTCCAGGGCCACGGCGTAGGCGGGCGCAGGCAGCCCGCGGCGAGACCGCCGGGTGAAGTGCCGCACGTGCCAGGGCAGCTTCGCGGCCCGTCCCGTCGGCAGCTGCTGAATCACGTCCTGGGCCATAACCGGCTCCCCTCGCACGGCCTACTTTGCGTACATCGTTCGCAAATAGAGCATACTAGATTGGGAACGGCGATCGCAAAGGGGAGGCAGGACATGACGACGGCCGAACGGCCGGCCACGGCCAGCATCTGGATGCGCCCGGAGCGGTCCGCGGCCGGCCGCCCCGCGCAGTGGAGCCGGGCCGAGATCACCGAGGCCGCACTGCGGATCGCCGACGCCGAGGGCCTGGACGCGGTCTCGATGCGGCGCGTGGCAGCCGAGCTCGGCACCGGCGCGGCCTCGCTATACCGCTACGTCGACACCCGCGAGGATCTCCTGGACCTGATGACCGATGCCACCAGCGCCGAGTACGACCCCGCTCCGCCCAGCGGGGACTGGCTGGCCGACCTCATCGCCTTCGGGGAGCAGGCCCGGGGCATCTTCCGCGGCCACCGCTGGCTGGCCGGCCTGATCATGAACCGCCCGGTCATCGGCCCGAACGGGATCGGCCTGATCGAGCACTTCCTCAGCCTGCTGCAGGGCCACCCGGCCAGCCTGGAAGCCAAAATGGAAGCGTTCGGGATGCTGAACGGGATCACCGCGGCCTTCGTCCTGCAGGAACAGGCCGATCCCGGCCTGCAGGCGCGCAACCTCACCTATCTCGGCCACGCCCTGGCCTCCGGTGAGCACCCGCGCCTGACGTCGCTGCTGGCCCCGCAGGAAGAAGTAACGCCGCCCGGGGAACTCGCCGACCGCTACCCGGACCTCATCGGCCGCGTCCTGACCGGCCTGCTGGGCCCCGACGAGGCCCGGCCATGACGGCCTGCTAGGCAGGGTCCTTCGGGGCAGGCAATCCGGCCAGCCGGCAGCGCCAGAGCAGGGACGCCACCGTGCGGTAGGTCGGATCGTCCTGCTCGGCCAGCCACCCCAGGACCTTGTCGTCGAAGGGAGAGGTCTCCACGCCGTCCAGCACGGTGAAGAGCACGTCGAGGCGGATGTCGGGTGTCTCGGGACGGCCCGGCGGCTCAGCGTCCAGGGGCCCGTCCGAGAGCTGCGTGCTGAATGACGATGGCGGCATGCCAGCATCGTCCGCGATAACGCCGGGCACCGCAAGGTGCAGCCCGGCCCGCGGGACGTCTTACAGGGGTGTCTCCCGGCAGCGCCACATGAGGCCGAGCAGTGCCTTGGCCGTCGGGTCGTCCTGGTTGCTTAGCCAGGTGATGACCTGGTCGTCGTAGGCGCCAGTGGGGATGCCCTGAAGTACCGCTTTGATGGCTTCCAGCCGGACTTCCGGGGGCGCGGACCCCGGCGGGGCGAAGAGCAGCGAGCGAGCGGGAACGTACTCGTGTGGCGGCCGCATGGTCATCACTCCCTTTTGGTCATCATCGTAACGCGGCGGTCATCTGCGGTATCCGGTCCCTGATGGCCTGCAGCTCCGCCTCGCTGGAGATGCCCTGGAAGTCATAGCGGGGCGTGTACGGCCGTTGGAGGGCAGCGAGCTCCGCCTCGGTCAGGTCAAGGTCGAGTGAGGCGGCCGCCTCGTCGATCTGGCCGATCGTGTTGGCCCCGACGAGCGGCGCGATGACGACCGGTTTGCTGTGCAGCCAGGCGAGGGCCACCTGAGCCCGGCTGACGCCGCGTCCGGCCGCGACCGTGCCGACGGCGTCGATGATCGCGTGGTCGCTGTCGGCGCTGAGCGGGGTGTACAGCAGGTCCGCGTAGGACCCGTCCGTTTCGGCCCGCGCGGTCGAATTCGCCGCTTCCCACGGGCGAGCCAGCCGCCCGCGGGCCAGCGGGCTCCAGATGATGGCGCCGACCCCTTCATCCAGGCACAGCGGGATCATCTCCCGCTCTTCTTCGCGGGCCAGCAGGTTGTAGTGGTCCTGCATCGAGACGAACCTGGCCCAGCCGTGCTCGCGCTGGAGATGCAGGGCCTTGGCGAACTCCCAGGCGTGCATCGAGGAGGCACCGAGATACCGGACCTTCCCGGCCTTGACCAGGTCGTGGAGGGCTTCCAGGGTTTCCGCGAGCGGGGTGCCAGGATCGTTCCGGTGAATCTGGTAAAGGTCGATGTAGTCGGTGCCGAGCCGGCCCAGGCTGTGCTCGACCTCGGTCATGATCGCCTTGCGGGACAGCCCCCGGCCGTTCGGGCCCGGCCGCATCGGGTGGCGCAGCTTGGTGGCGATCACCACCTCGTCCCGGTCTGCGAAGTCGCGCAGCGCGCGGCCGAGGATCTCCTCGCTGGAGCCGGCCGAGTACAGGTTGGCCGTGTCGAAGAAGTTGATCCCGGCCTCGAGGGCGTGCCTGATGAGCGGGCGGCTGGTCTCCTCATCCAGCGACCAGGCCGGGTGGCCGCGGCCGGGGTCGCCGTAGGTCATCGCGCCGATGGCGATCGGGGACACGTCCAGGCCGGTGGCTCCCAGCTTGATGTACCGCACGATGCTCCTCTATGGTTTCGGAGAGTTCTCCGCATAGATTAGTGGAGAACTCTCCGGATAGCAAGGAGGAAGCGGAATGGTCCGCGCCGACGCTCGCGAGAACCGGGCCCGCATCCTGGAGGCCGCGCGCCAGGCCCTGGCCGGGGACGGCGGCACCTCGATGAACCAGATCGCCCAGCGGGCCGGCGTCGGGCCGGGCACCCTGTACCGCAACTTCCCGACCCGCGAGGCGCTCGTCCTGGCCGTCTACCAGCTCGAGGTCGACCAGCTCGTCGACTCGGTGCCGGGCCTGCTGGCCGCGCTCCCCCCGCTCGAGGCCCTGCGGCGCTGGACCACCGACCTGGTGAGCGCGATGCGGAAGAAACACGGGCTGGGCGACGCGCTCAGCCCCGGCGCCCAGCGGTCGATCACCGAACGCACTTACGACCCGGTCATCGCCGCCATCACCCAGCTCCTGGAGGCAGGCCAGCGTGACGGCACCATCCGCGCCGACGCCGACCCGCGCGACTTCCTCCAGCTCACCGGGGCCCTGTGGCGCGCCGCATCGGGACCTGAAGACCGGTCGCAGCCCATGCTGGCCCTGATCCTCGACGGACTCGCGGGCGCCCCGGCCCGGGCTTAAGACCTGGACAGCGAGCCCGCGCGCAGCGAAGGCTAGCTCGCCGCGCTGAGCGGGCGGATGCCGTCAAGGACCGCGCCCAGGCGGTCCTTCTCGGACTCGAGGTCGTAACGGCCTTGCAGGTTCAGCCAGAACCGCTCGGAGGTGCCGAAGTACCGGGACAGCCGTAGCGCAGTATCGGCCGTGATGCGCCGCTGGCCGTGGACGATTTCATTTATCCGGCGAGCCGGCACATCGACCGCCTTGGCGAGCTGATACTGGCTCACGCCCAGCGGGATGAGAAATTCCTCCTGCAGGATCTCTCCCGGGTGCACCGGAGGCATAACCGTGTATTCCGCCACTGGTTCCTCCTTTAGTGATAGTCAATGATTTCCACGTCTTCCGGGCCTGCGCCGGACCATGTGAAGCAGATCCGCCACTGCTGGTTGATCCTTATGCCGTATTGCCCGAAACGATCTCCAGTCAGCTTCTCCAGCCGGTTACCCGGCGGGATCAGAAGGTCGGCTAAGGTCTCAGCGGCATCGAGCATGGCCAGCTTGCGCCAGGCGACACGCTGCACCGGACCATCAAGCCGACGTGACCGCTGGCGGCTCCAGATTGCCTCGGTGTCCTTGTCGCGGAACGAGCGCAGCACCTACTCATAATAACGCGATGCGTTAATAACGCAACACGTTATTACTCAGAATGCTGTGTTGGTGCGGTGACTCGGCGCGCGATGCCGGAGGGCCCCGGACGCGCCTAGCTGCCACACCCGGGGCCCGGTACCGGTGCACCCGGGCTAGCGGGTGCGTCGGTCGAGAGTTCTTTAGCCCTGCTGGGTCAATCCCACCACGTGCCCCTGAGGGTCCGCGATCAGCGCGAAGGCCACGCCCGGGATGTGCTGCGGCTCCTGGATGACCCGGCCGCCGAGGTCGGCGGCCCGCTGCACCGCCGCGTCGATGTCGTCCACCGCGACGAAGAAGGTGACCAGGTCCGCGCCGCCCTGGAGCGGGCTGATCGCGGTGTACAGGGCGTCGGGAACGCCGGTGTCGACGAAGGTGTAGCCGGGGATGGCCCCCGGTTCGGGATAACTCCAGCCGAGCAGGTCCCCGAAGAACTTACGGGTCGCATCGGGGTCATTCGACCGGATCTCGGCGTGCACGATCGGGTTGGGCATCGTCTTTCCCTCGCTCTAGCCGGGACGCCCCGCCGGCGCCCCTTCTGCCCTCACCACGAACGGGACTCCCCCGGATCCGACATCAGCCGCGACCGATGTAGCTGGCCGGCGTTCATGGCCCGGCCGACGATCCCGTTATCCGCTGCCGGCCTCGTGAAATCACCATGATCCGGTGATGCCCGCTAACCTGCCCGGTGGCCAGTATGGGTGCCGGGCGGAACCCGGATCGGAGTTCCGCCCCGGCAACCATGACTGCGATATCGGCAACGGAAGACGCGCGATATAACTCGCGGCACGACCGGGGTGGCTCGGACTCCGTCCGGCTGGTCGCTCGCGATGATCTTGTCGCCCGCGTGGAACAGGCGACAGCGCGAAAGGTGACCGTTATCTGCGCGCCTGCGGGCAGCGGGAAGACGTCGCTGTTGCGTGCCTGGGCCGCTGGTCCGGGCCGGGCGCACCGGGTGGCTTTCGTATCGGTCAGGCACGAGGAGCACGACGCGCAGGTCTTCTGGCTTGCGCTGCTGTCGGCGGTTCGCCGTGCCTGCGGCACGATCGGAGATGAATCATCGGCCCCGGCTCCGGAGTCCAGCGGGCACGAGCTGGCTGGCCGCGTGCTGAGCGAGCTGGCTGGCTCCGGCGGCCGGGTCGTGGTGGTGATCGACGACGTGCACGAGCTGGCCTCCCGGGAAGCACTCGCCCAGCTCGCCTGGCTGCTGGCGAGTCTCCCCCAGCCGGCGCACGTTGTCGTGTCAACGCGCCATGATGTGCGGCTGGGCCTGCATCAGCTGCGTCTGGCTGGTGAGCTGGCCGAGATCCGGTCCCCCGACCTGCGCTTTTCCGAGCGCGAAACACGCGAGCTCCTTCGTGCCTCAGGCATTGTGCTGTCGGAGGCCGGGGCGGCGCGGCTGCACCAGCGAACCGAGGGATGGGCGGCGGGGCTGCGGCTGGCGGCGCTGTCCCTGAGCCATCACCCCGACCCGGACCAGTTCGTCGCCGAGTTCTCGGGCAGCGACCACACGGTCGCCGAATACCTGCTGGCCGAGATGCTCGAACGCCAGCCGCCCGCTGTCCAGGACCTGCTCCTGCGCACCTGCCTGCTCCGCCGGGTCAACGGCGAGCTTGCTGACCTGCTGACCGGCCGGCCCGGCGCAGAACGGATCCTGCTGGACCTCGAGGACGCCAGCGCCTTCGTCGAGTCGCTGGATCTCGAGCGGACCTGGTTCCGCTACCACCACCTGTTCGCGGACTTCCTGCGGCTCGAGCTGCGCCGGACGCTGCCCGCGGAAGTACCGGTGCTGCACCGGCGGGCCGCGAAGTGGCTGATCCAGCACGGCGAGGCGGCCGAGGCTACCCGGCACGCGCAGGCGGCGGGCGACTGGGCTGATGCGGCCCGGATGCTCGCCGACCATTCCTTCAGCCTGACCCTCGACGGGCAAGCACAGACCATGCAGGCCCTGCTCCGGGCTTTCCCGCCCGGTGCAGACCACCCCGAGCTGGCCCTGGTACGCGCGATGGGCGACATCACCTCGGGACGGCTGGACGAGGCGGCCGCCCATCTGGCCCTCGCCGAGGCGCACGTCCGGACCATGCCGCCGGACCGCCGGCGCCGCCTGCGGGTGGCGATCGTGTCGCTACGGCTGTCGCTGGCCAGGCGGCGCGGTCACCTGGCCGGCGCCGTCGAGCAGGCCAGGTTCCTCGTTTCCCCGGTCACCGGGTCCGCCGGCGAGGACCTCGCGCTCGGCAGTGACCTGCGCGCGATGGCGCTGATGAACCTGGGGACCGCCGAGGCGTGGACGCTGGGGCCAGCCGACGCACCAGACGCCGAGCGGCACCTCCGGGAGGGCGCTGCCCTGGCCCGAGAGATCGGCCGCCCGTACCTGGAAGTCGGCTGCCTGGCGCAGCTCGGGTTCGCATCGCTGGTCCTGCACTCATTCGCCACCACCCAGCAGCGCTGCCGCGAGGCGATAGACCTCGCTGAGCGCTACGGCTGGGGCGCGGAACCAGTGGTCGCTCCCGCGCTGGTCATGCTGGCCGGCACGATGATCTGGACGGGTGAGTTCGAGGAGGGCGAGCGATGGCTGCAGCGGACCAGGCAGGCCCTGCAGACTGACGCCGGGCCGGACATCGCGCTCCTGCTGCACCAGACGGCCGGGATATTGCACGTCGGCCGCGGCCGTCATCACGAGGCGCTGGAGGAACTCAGCGCGGCCGAGCATCTCGGACGGCAGCTGGCGGACTCGCGGGCGCTCGCGAGCCGGGTGACCCGCTGGGTGCCAGCTACCCAGGCCCGCCTCGGAATGATCGGCGAGGCCCGCGCCTTCCTCTCGGCGCTCGATGCCACGCAGGCCGGCTCCGCGGAGATACGCAACGCCCGCGCGGTGATCTGCTTGGCCGAATCCGATCCGGCCGGAGCTCTGGCCGCAGCAACCGATGTCCTGGACGGCACGGCACCGGCGCTCGGGCCCGTCACCCTGATCGAGGCGCACCTGCTGGCCGGGCTCGCTCACCGTGAGCTCGGTGACCAGCGCGCGGCCAGCCATGCAGCGGAAAGGGCACTGGCCCTGGCTGAGCCTGACCGGCTGATCTTGCCGTTCGCGATGACCGATTCAGCCGGGCTGCTGGAGACGCTGCCCCGGCATGAGACAGCGCACACGGCACTGCTCGCGGACATCCTCGACGTCCTGCCCGGCTCATCTCCGGCGGCTCAGCAGCCGTCCTCATCACCGCAGGCGGAAGCGCTCAGCGCGGGCGAGCTCAAGGTGCTGCGATATCTGCCCACCAACCTGTCCCGGCCCGAGATCGCCGGCGAGCTGTCCGTCTCGCTGAATACGGTCAGCGCGCATATCCGCAGCATCTACGCCAAGCTGCAGGTCCGTGACCGTTCCTCGGCCGTGCAGCGCGCCCGCGAGCTGAGGTTGCTGTCGTCCGGCCGCACGCGGTAGCCCGCCGCCAGCACCGACTCAGCGCACGACCGCTAACGGCAGACTTATCCCGTGACCCGAATCTTCATTACCGGCTCCACGGACGGACTGGGCCGAGCCGCCGCCGGGGCCCTCATGGCAGCGGGCCATGAGGTTGTCCTCCACGCCCGCAGCCGCGAGCGGGCGGCGGCTCTTGGCGACCGCGCGGCCGACGCCGCGGGAGTGGTCATCGGCGACCTCAGCAGTGCCGCCGAGACCCGAGACCTTGCCACTCAGGTGAACCGGATCGGCCGGATGGACACGGTGATCCACAACGCCGGCGTCTACCTCGGGCCGTCCCGCGCCGCGACCGCCGACGGCCACGCGAAGACCCTGGCGGTGAACACCCTGGCACCGTACCTGCTCACGGCGCTGATGGACCGCCCGGACCGGCTGATCTACCTCAGCAGCGGACTGCATCACACCAGCACCAGATCCCTCCGGGATATCGACTGGGCCGGGCGGTCATGGAACGCCGGACAGGCCTACGCCGAGAGCAAGCTCTACGTCACGGCGCTCACGCTCACCCTGGCGCGGATCTGGCCGGAAGTGCTCAGCAACGCCGTCGATCCAGGCTGGGTCCCGACCAAAATGGGCGGCGCGGCGGCCACCGGTGATCTGGAGATGGGCTACCGCACGCAGACATAGCTGGCCGTCAGCAACGACGCCGCCGCCACCGTGAGCGGCGGCTACTGGTACCACCGCCAGCAACAGAGACCCGCCGCCCAAGCCCGCGACCCGGCCTTCCAGGATCAGCTGATGGACCGGCTGGCCGCCCTCACCGGGGTAGCGCTGTCTTAGTATCAGGCCAGGTCAGCGGCCTTGAGTTCGAGGACAGGGATGGTACGGATCCCGGCTGTCTTGCGTTCGTACTCGGCAAAGCCGGGGTAACGACTCGCCTGCTCGGCGTAGATGCGGTCGCGTTCAGCCCCGGTCACGTCGCGAACGGCCACCTTGTACGCCTCGGTTCCGCGTTCGACGCTGCCGTCACCGGCGGCCGTCAGGTTGCGGTACCAGTCTGGGTCGGTCGGCGCGCCCGCCTTGGAGGCGAAGACGTAGATGATGCCCGGCTCGCTGTCGTGCGCGAGGTACATCATCGGGCTGACGTACTCCCGGCCGCTCTTGCGGCCACGGTGATGGACCAAGACCATGGGCGCGCCCTCGAAGTTTCCGCCCACCCTGCCCTCGTTGGCCCGGAACTCCGCGATGATCTGAGCGTTCCAGTCCACTGCTTCGGTCATGTCGAACTCCTCTCGTTCACGATTCCCGCACCGTAGCCGATCCTGGTGACGGCGAGGCCCCCGGCCCGGTGTGCCGCGCAACGATGAACGACCTCGGCAGGTCAGCGGACCTGGCAGGCCGGGACCCGAGCGATCGGAGTTCTCCCCAGGGCCCCGGCGGTCAGGCCGGGATGCCAGGGCCGGCTTCCGCCTGCGCGGGGGCCTGGCCTGGTGCGGGCGATGGCGCGCCCGGCTGAGTCAGGGGCCCGCTGCGGATCAGGGCGCCGCAGATGCCCGCGCCGGCGGCGAAGATCCCGGCCGTCCACCAGAACGCGGTGGTGTAGCCGTGAATGAGAGCCTGGCCATTCAGAGCTTGTCCGGTCAGCCGAGCCGAGGCGACGTGGGCGGCCAGGTAGGAGGTGACGGCCGCGGCGAAGATGCTGTTCAGCAGCGAGGTGCCCACTGAGGCGCCGAGTTGCTGGCCGACGTTGAGGGTAGCCGAGGCGACTCCCGCGTCCTGCGGGGCCACGCCGAAGGTGCCGGCGTTGATGGCCGGCGCGAAGACCAGGCCCGCGCCGATGCCGCCCACGATGATCGGGCCGAGCACGCCTGCGGCATAGCCGGTGTGCGGGCCGAGCTGAGCGAGCCAGACCGCGCCCCCTGCCGCAGCCAGAAGCCCGGACGCGATCACGAGCCGAGGCCCGATCCTGGGCATCAGCACGATGGTGGCCAGATTGGCCGCGACGATGATACCGACGCTGAGCGGCAGGAACGCGACGCCCGTGACCAGCGGTGAATAGCCGAGGGTCTGCTGCAGGTAGTAGGTCAGGAACAAGAAGATCCCGAACAACCCGGCTGAGACGAACAGCATCGACAGGTAGGCGCCGCTCCGGTTGCGGTCGAGCACCACGCGAGGCGGCAGCAACGGGTTCGCGGCCCGGACCTGCCAGGCGGCGAAAGCAGCCAGCAGCACGACGCCAGCGGCCAGGAACCCGTACGTGGACGGCGTGGCCCAGCTGTGCGAGGCCGCGTTGGAGAACCCGTACACCAGGCAGAACAACCCGCCGGAGACAAGCAGCACGCCCGGGATGTCCAGCTTCGGCCGGGCCGAGGATGACTGGCGAGCCAAGAGCAGCGCACCGCCGACGAAGGCCACCCCGGCGAAGACCAGGTTCACGTACAGCGTCCACCGCCAGGACAGGTACTCGGTGAGCAAACCGCCGAGCAGCAGGCCGACGGCGCCGCCCGCGCCGGCGATCGCGCCGAACACGCCGAACGCCGTGTTGCGCTCCTTAGGCTCGGTGAACGTGGTGGTCAGCAGGGCCAGCGCGGTCGGCACGAGCAGGGCCGCGAACGCGCCCTGGAACGCCCGCGCGGTGACCAGCATCGCGAAGTTGACCGACGCGCCGCCGATAGCCGAGACTCCGGCGAAGCCCGCCAGCCCGGTCAGGAACGTGACCTTCGGGCCCAGCAGGTCCGACAGCTTGCCGCCGAGCAGCAGCAAACTGCCGAACGACAGGGTGTAAGCGGTGACCACCCACTGCCGGTCCACGGTCGAGAAATGCAGCGCCTGCTGCGCCGACGGCAACGCGATGTTCATCACCGTCAGGTCCAGCACCACCATCAGCTGGGCCAGGCCGATCACGCAAAGCAGCACCCAGCGCCGCCGGTCTTGGCCGACACCGGCCACGGTGGCTTCAGCCATGACAATCACGCTCCGTTTTTCTGCTGGCACTTCTTGGCTTTCGCAGCGGCATTAACGTCGAGATCGCCTCTGCAGTCTGGTGATCAGGCAGGTGAGCAATCGCCACCTGATCCCGGCGATTAGCGGGCAGCGAGATGCGATGACAGGAACTGTCCGGCTCTGTCCAGGGCCGCGGTGGCTTCGTCCAGCATTTGGTAATAGGCCTGGAAAACGTGCGGCACGCCGGCGGTGATGTCGAGAGTGACGTCGACATCGGCGGTGGCGGCTCGACGCGCGAGACGAATGGCGTCATCGAGGAGAACCTCGTGTGATCCGCCTTGGATGACCAGCGGAGGCAAGCCGGACAGGTCGGCGAATATGGGGCTGATGAGACCGGAGGCGGCGGCTCGTCCGGCCGTGTAGTCGGGCACTCGGGATTGGAGGCTTTCCCGGCTCAGCAGCGGGTCGGCCGCGCGCTTGGTATCCAGGGTGGTCCCGGCCAGGGTGAGGTCGGCATACGGCGACATGACGAGGGCGGCCGCAGGCTGCGGCAGCCCGTGATCCCGGGCGTTGACGAGGGTGGCGATGGCCAGGCCGCCGCCTGCCGACTCTCCCGCGATGGCGATGTCAGACGGGGCCGTACCGCTGTGCAGGAGAGCTCGGTAGGCGGCCAGGGCATCGTCGACCGCGGCCGGATACGGGTGCTCGGGAGCCAGCCGGTAATCGACGGAGATCACCTTCGCGCTCGTCCGCCGGCCGATCTGGGCGGCCAGGCCGGCGGATTGGAAGGCGTCACCCAGCACGTACACCCCGCCGTGGAAGTACAGGACGACATGGCGTGGTTCGACTCCGTCAACCGTGACTTCCGCCGCCGGGACCCCGCCCAGCGAGGCCGCGGTCACGGTCACGTCGGCGGGCAGCGGCTGCGCCGATATCAGCTCCTTGAGCAACCGCCTCTGCTCGCTGATGGTGATGTCGGCCGGGAAGGCGGACTGCCGCAGGATCGCGTCGAGATTCTCTCGCTGCTCGGTACTCACCCAAGATCTCTTTTCTTCAGGTTTGGATAGGCAGGTCGCGGCCAGGTTCTGCGCCATCCGGGTGAGGAGACATCCCCGGATCACGGTGATCCGCGCGGCTGTGACCCCGAGAACCGAACCGCTTCAGGCCGGCACGATAGGGCGAAACGACGGCATTAAAGGTCTCGGTAATGGCCAATTGACAGCCATCCGCATCTTTATAAAGCTCGCGAAATCACCAGAACCAGGTGAGATTCACTCACCTTGATGCCTTATAGCTTCGGGGCAGTCGACGAGCAGTTAGCCACTTCTAGGAGGACCTGCTAATGAGCACGACTGCCGTTCCTGACCGATTCACCACGCTCCCGGACGAACACGCATTGCAGGCGACCGTCCTGGCGCTGGAGGAGCACGGGTTCAGTGTCGAGATGGCCGATGATCTGGATGCCGCGCGCCAGGCGGTGCTGGCCCGCATCCCGGAGGGCTCCTCGGTCATGACCAATGCCTCGGTGACGCTGGACCAGACCGGGATAGCAGAGGCCATCAACGATGGCGGCGGGCGGTGGGACTCAGCGCGGAACAAGATGTTCGCGCTGGACTTCGCGACCCAGGCGCAGCAGATGAAGGCGATCGGGGGCCAGCCCGACTACGCGCTGGGCAGTGTGCACGCGATCACCCGGGACGGCAGCCTGGTGATCGCGTCAGCGTCAGGCAGCCAGCTGGCCTCCTACGTCTGGGGCGCAACCAACGTGATCTTCGTGGTCGGCGCGCAGAAGCTGGTGCCCACTCTGGCCGCGGCACACGAGCGGATCTATCAGCACAGCCTCCCGCTGGAGGACGCCCGCGCCCAGGCCGCCTACGGGCAGCACAGTCAGGTGGCCAAGATCCTGGAGATTCACACCGAACTGCCGGGCCGCATCCACGTCGTCCTTATCCGCCAGCCGGTCGGCTACTGAACCGCCGCAGCCGCCGGAGGTGCCCAGTGACTGTCAACGCAACGCCGCAGGGCCGCGAGCAGGCCCCGGCCCCGGCGCCGCTGGAGGAGAACGTCGATCATGTCCGCGGCTCGCCCGCCGGCCGCCTGATCATCGAGTACGGCGATTACGAGTGCCCGTACTCCCGGCAGGCCTTCCACGCCATCCAGCAGGTCGAGCGCCAGCTCGGCGGGACCATACGGTTCGCGTTCCGGCACTTCCCGCTGATCGGTCTGCACCCGCACGCCTTCGCCGCGGCGGCTGCGGCTGAGGCCGCTGCGCTGAAGGGCCGGTTCTGGGACATGCACGAGCTGCTGTTCCACCGGCAGAAGGCCCTCGAAGACGACGACCTGCGCAGGTATGCCGC
Source organism: uncultured Actinomycetes bacterium (assembly GCA_963744005.1). Taxonomy (GTDB): domain Bacteria; phylum Actinomycetota; class Actinomycetes; order Streptosporangiales; family Streptosporangiaceae; genus Palsa-504. The sequence continues at coordinate 166,049 of CAVURU010000002.1, forward strand.
CCAGCTCGGCCTGGACGGGCCGGCGTTTGACTCGGACCGGTCCGGTCGCGCCGCGGCGGACCGAGTCCGCCGCGACGTCGACAGCGGCCTGGCCTCAGGCCAGGTACTCGGTACGCCCACCCTGTTCATCGACGGCACCGTCCACCGCGGCGGCTACGACCCAGCCGCTCTGCTGGCCGCCCTGAGCCGTTGACGGTGACTAAAGCCGCGGATCAGGTCAGGCACCGTAAGCCGGGACGATCGCGCCACTGACGGGGGCGGCGCGATCCCCGGCGAGAAAGGCGATGACGTTCGCGATGGCCTCCGGCTGGACGGCGTGCGTCAGCAGGTCAGCGGGGAACGTAGCCCGGTTGGCGGCGGTGTCGATGAGCTGCGGGGCGACCGCGTTGACGCGGATCCCGTGCGGGCGCAGCTCCAGGTCGAGGATCCGGATGAGGTGGCTGAGAGCGGCCTTGCTCAGGCCGTACGCGGCCAGGCCCGCGGTCGGGTCGGCCGCCGGGCGGGCCGACACGTGCACGATGGAGCCCTGGCCGCGCTGGCGCATGTACGGCTCGGCCGCCTGGCTCAGCCACAGCGCCGCGCCCAGGTTGACGTCCATCAGGGTTTTCAGGTCTTCGGGCGTTGCGGCGACCGCTTCGCCCAGGCGGAACATGCCGATGGTGTTGACCAGCACCTCAGGTGGGCCGACCTCGGTGGCTATCCGGTCGACGAGGCTCTTGGCCGCGGCCGGATCGGTGGCGTCACCCAGCTCCCGCCGGATGCCATCGGGCAGTTCCTTCAGTCCCTGCTCGCTGCGGTCGACCCCGACCACCGCGTACCCGTCACCGGCCAGCAACCCGGCGGTGGCCCGGCCGAGCTCTCCGCCCGCGCCGACTACGATCGCTACGCGCTCGCTCATGACACAACCTCCTGTATGCGATTGGTTGACGTGCCTCAGGGCCGGCGGCTCAGCAGGGCCCAGCCCGAGCCGACGACTCCCAGTCCGACGAGGATGGCGAAAACGAGCACGGTGTCAGGTGCGCTCGCGCCAGGCCGAGCGCGATCCCGGTGGTCCCTTTGAAGACGGCACCAGAACCCGCGCCGATCAGCGCGCCGCCGATCAGGAACAGGGCCAGGCCCGCGAGCAGGGAGATCGTTCCGAGCAAGAGCACCTGCGAGGCCCGCAGCCTGGTCGTGCCCAGCTGGGCCGCCACCCCGCAGGCAAAGACCAGGAAGGGGGCGGCGCCGGCCAGCGCGTGCGAAGGATGATTCAGGGTGGTGGCGAGGAAGAGCCCGGACAGCCCGGCGAGAAGCCCGTTGGCCGAGAAGGCGGCCAGGGTCCCGGCGGCGGCCGGGACCGGAAGCCCCGCCGTGCGCCGCGGGATGGTCGGCTGATTCGCGGCTGTCGCGGGTGGTGCCGCCAGGTAGGGCACGGTCAGCGGCTGCGGGACCCACTGCGCCAGGCAGCCGGCGATCACTGAGCATCACGCCCCGGCGCCCGATGCGCGCGGCGATAGAGCTATCCCGCTGCAGCATGGCTATGGTGCTGGCCGCGAAGCTGGCGAAGACCACGGTGATGGTCAGGGCCGAGAGGTTGTCTCTGGTCCGGTAGAGGCCGTAAAGCGGGCTGGGCAGCGTCGCGACCGCCATGACGACCAGGAAAGCGAAGGCCACGGGCCAGAAACCAGAGCTGGGCAGCCTCCGGCCAGGGGCGGCCACCCCGGGAGCGCTAACGCCGGGGGCCCGTCCTCCGCCTGAGGCCAGGTCCTTCGTCATCGTGGTTTTCCTCCGGTGCTCCGGCGCGAGCCGCCAAGCTCCCCGCCGCACCCCAGCATGGCGACGGTGCAGGTGAATGGCCCTCACCAGATCCCGGTGATTCCCCGGTGCGGGCTACCGTGGTCTCATGGCCGCTCAGGACACCCCACCGGTACCGGCTGACCTGCCCGCGACCATCGGGGTGCGCGGGGCACGGCACAACAACTTGCGGGGCGTCGATGTCGACGTGCCGCTATGGCGGATGGTCGCGGTCGTCGGGGTATCCGGATCGGGCAAGACATCGCTGGCCATGGGCACGCTGTACGCCGAGGGGCTGCACCGCTTCCTGGAGGGCCTGAGCACCTACAGCCGGCGGCGGCTGACCCAGGCGCAGCGCCCGGACGTGGACCGGATCGACCACCTGCCGCCGGCGCTGGCCCTGCGGCAGCGCCCGCCGGTGCCCGGGCCGCGGAGCACGGTCGGGACCATGTCGGAGGTGCTCAATGTCCTGCGCCTGATGATGTCGCGGCTCGGCTCTCACCTGTGCCCGAACGGTCATCGCGTCGAGCCGTCGATCGCCGCGCTGCGCGAGGAGATCACCTGCCCGGTGTGCGGCGCGCATTTCGAGCATCCCGGTGCCGAGTCCTTCGCCTTCAACTCCTACGGCGCGTGCCCGGCTTGCCAGGGACTGGGCGTGCGGTCCGAGGTCGACCCCGGCACCCTGGTGCCCGATCCGGACAAGACGATCGCCGGCGGCGCGGTGCTGCCGTGGAACTCCGGCGGGCGGCGGCTGTCGATGTACGCCGCAGGCGAGCTCGGAGTCCGGCTCGACGTGCCCTACCGGTCGCTGTCCGATGACGAGCGGCACATCGTGCTGCACGGCCCGCCGGTGCAGCAGCGGGTGACGCTGAATTCGGGCCGCAACGGCCGGACCGTGGAGCTGTCGGTCAACTACGACAACGCCATCGCGGCCGTGGAACGGTCACTGCGCAGCGACAACGAGCGCACCCGCCGCCTGGTGCAGCGCTTCCTGGTCACCACGACGTGCTCGGTGTGCCACGGCACCCGGCTCCGGCCCGAAGCCCTCACCTCGCTGCTCGGCGGCCAGGACCTCGCGGCGATCAGCGCGCTCACCCTGGACCGGCTCCAGGCCTTCGCCAACGCCCTGCCCGCGGGACTGCCGGCCGAGATCAGCCGGATGACGGCCGGCCTGCTGGCCGAGTTCAACGGCAGGCTCACGCCGCTGCTCGAGGTCGGGCTGGGCTACCTGACCCTCGACCGGGCCGGCGCCACCTTGTCGACCGGAGAACGGCAGCGGATCGAGCTCACCTCGACCGTGCGGGCCAGCACCACGGGGATGCTCTACGTGCTGGACGAGCCGTCCGTCGGGCTGCACCCGAGCAACGTGGCGGGACTCCTCACCGCGATCCGCGCCCTGACCGCGAACGGCAATTCCGTGGTCGTGGTCGAGCACGAGCGGGACGTCATCCGCAGCGCCGACTGGGTCATCGAGCTCGGCCCGGCCGCCGGCGCCAGGGGCGGCTCGGTCATCGCGCAGGGGCCACCGGGCCTGATCGAACGGGACCCGGACTCGGTCATCGGCTCGTTCCTGGCCCGCGCAACGCCGGCGGCCAGGGAGCGCCCGGCCCGGGCGGGCCATGACGGGCAGATCACGCTGGAGATCGGGGACCTGTACAACCTGCACGACGTCACCGCCGTCTTCCCGGTCAGCCAGCTGACTGCGCTGGCCGGGCCGTCCGGGGCGGGCAAGACCGCCCTCGTCCTGGACAGCCTCATCCCGGCCGCCCGGGCCCTGCTGAGCGGGTCCGCGCCGCCGGGACACGTCCGCCGCCTGGACCTCGGCGGCATCCGGCAGGTCGTCCAGGTCGATGCCTCGCCGATCGGCCAGAACGCACGGTCGACGCCCGCGACCTACTCCGGTGCGTTCGACCAGATCCGCCGCGTCTTCGCCGAGTCGGCGTACGCCCAGCGCAGGCACTGGAAGCCCGGGCACTTCTCCTTCAACACACGGGAAGGTCAGTGCCCGACCTGCCTCGGCCTGGGCCGCATCGACCTCGACGTCCAGTACCTGCCCGACATCACCGTCCCGTGCCCGGCCTGCCACGGGGCCCGGTTCAACGACGCGACCCTGGCCGTCCGCGTCGACGGCCTGACCATCGCCGATGTCCTTGGCCTGAGCGTGGACGACGCCCTGAAGCGGTTTGCCGGGCCGGATCGGGTCAGCGCGGCGCTGCGGCCGGTCAGCGAGGTCGGGCTGGGATACCTGCGGCTGGGCGAGCCGACGCCGTCCCTGTCCGGCGGCGAGTCGCAGCGGCTGCGCATCGCCACCCGGCTGCGCAGCAGCCAGCGCGGCGCGCTGTACGTGTTCGACGAACCTTCCACCGGCCTGCACCCGCTCGACGTGGCCACCCTGGTCGGCGTGTTCGACCGCCTGCTGGCGGCCGGGGCCACGATCATCGTCATCGACCACGACCTGGACCTGCTCGCTGCCGCCGATCACCTGATCGACATGGGCCCGGGCGGCGGCCCGGACGGCGGGCGCATCCTGGCCACGGGCACGCCCGAGGAGGTGGCGCGGAACCCGGCCAGCGTCACCGGGCCCTGGCTGGCCGGCTACACCGCGAGATGACGAAGGCGGCTGCTGTCCCTCTCAGGGCAGCATCCGCCTTTGTCACGCGGTGATCAGGGATGGACCGGCCCGCTCGGGCCCTTGTCCAGCCGCAGCGACTGCATGATGGCGAAGGTCGTGGTCAGCGTGAACGCCTCGATGTCCGCGGCGGCCAGCACGCCGGTGTACTTGGCGATGACCGGAGCAGCGGCCCGCTCGGTCACGGTGTCGAGGTGCGCCTTCACGCCCGCCCAGACGTTCTCGCCGTAGTGCATGTAGTACGGCACCGGATTGACGTTGGCCAGAGCTTCCCGCGCGCTGGCCTCGATGTCGGCGATGTACTGCTGGTGCAGCGCGACGTCCTCGCGGGTCGCGAGCCGGCCGAGGTGCCCGCTGATGAGATGCGACCACTCATAAGCCAGCGCCCGGTCCGGCGCCTGCATGTAGCCCTGGACGTCCTCACTGAGGTTGGTGTTGTAGATCGGCACCCAGCCGGCGTTGACGACGTCGATGAACATGAGGGTGTCGTGGCCGGGAAAGTGAATGTAGATGTTGTCCGGCGTGTGATTGGGACCGTGCCAGGCCAGCTGCGCGACCTCGCCGCCGACCTCGAGCGTGTAGGTGTCGGCGAACGTCACCTCCGGCACCGGCCGGGCCGGGTCTCCGTCCCTGATGAGCAGCCGCCGCGTCTCCTCGTGGCCGATCCGCACAGCGCTGCTGAACAGCGAGGCGGCGGCGCCGTGGTCAGCGTGATGATGGGAGTAGACCAGGTGCGTCACGGTGCTGCTGGTGCCCTCCGCGGCCGCGATCTGGTCCACGGCGCGCTGAAGGTTGTAGCCGATGCTCGGCGGCGCGTCGAACAGCACCACGCCGTCCCCGGTGGCCAGGAACGCCGCGTTGTACACCCCGTCGGTGACCCAGAACAGGTTCCGCTCCACGCGCCCGACGTGGTACCCCTGCTCATTCAGGGCGGGGCCGAGCGCAGAACGCGGGATGGGCGCGTATTCGGGCAGGCCAGCGGTGGCGTCGCCGTCAGCTGATGTTGTCACGACATCTCCCTAGTCGTCCGGGCACGCCTGCCGGCGGTGCCCGGTATGGCCATTAGCCTCAGGCTCGCCACCGGCCAGGTGAGCGGGCATCACCGGATCATGATGATTGGGCGGCGACCTGGCCGGCCTCGTCGAAAGCGGCCGAGAACAGGTAGGCGGTGGCCAGCTCTTCCGGGTCAAGGCGCCCGTCTGACCAGCGTCCGGCGAGATCCCGCAGCGTGCCGACCTTGCGCCAGGACAGCCCGGCGTCCCGGAGCTGCGCCGGATCGGCGGCCAGAACCTCGGCCGCTGACGGGAGCCGGCCGCCGAAGCGGGCCTCCAGCCGCGCCACCGTCCGGCGTGTCGCCGCCACCGAGAGCTGCTGGCCGACGACCTGGAACAGCAGCGCGCCGAACAGGTCCATCGGCGGCAGCTCGCGCAGCCAGCGGCGGGGATCGAAGCCGGGCCGGTCAGCGATCATCCGGCCCAGTACCGGGTCGGCACCGGCCAGAAAGCGGCGCGCATGCTCCAGCCCTTCGGCGTGGCCGGTTTCGGCGCGGCCGTCGCCGGGAGACGTGACCATGGGATCACTTCCTTCTCGTCAGGACGGCGGTCCCGTTTCGGGTTCCAGCTGGCGTACCTCCAGCAGATCGAGGCCGAGCGACTCGATCTCAGCCAGGACTCCGTGCAGGGCGGGCCGGTCCAGCACGCCGGTCAGGACGGTCGCGTGGCCCTGCCACTCCCAGGTCAGCGCCGGGAACGCGGACAGGAACGTCGCCCCCAGGTGACCGTTGATCCTGATCAGGTACCTGGCGGATGCAGGGTCCATGCGGCCAGGTTGCGGCCGCGGCAGGTGAGGGCGCATCGCCTGGATCAGGTGAGACCGGCCTGCGGCCCGAGGCCTGCCCGGCTGGTGCTGTGCTGGCTGCGACCCGGACGCGTAGCCTGACGGAGTGGCGCTGCCGCTGATTCATCGTGCCGGGCTGCTCGCCGCCCTCGACCGAGCGGCGGAGGCGAAGGTCACGCTCATCTCAGCGCCGGCGGGCAGCGGCAAGACCTCGCTGCTGCGCGCCTGGGCCGCCGGGCCGGCTCGGCTTCACCGGCTGGTGATCGTCCCGGTCCAGCGCGACCAGCAGGACTCTCAGCAGTTCTGGCTGGCCGTGCTGACCGCGGTCCGGCAGGCCTCCGGCGGCAGCGGGCACCTCGCGGCCACGCCGGACTTCAACGAGGCCACGATCAGCGACCGGGTCCTGTCCGAGCTGGCCGAGAATCAAGAACCCACGTTCCTGCTCATCGATGACCTGCACGAGCTGACGGCACCGGATGCCCTCCCGCAGCTGGCCCGGACGCTGGAGAGGCTTCCGGCTCACGTGCACGCCATCCTGGCCAGCCGGCGTGACCTGACGCTGCGCCTGCATAAGCTCCGGCTGGCCGGCGACCTGGCCGAAATCCGGGCGGCAGACCTGCGGTTCACGCCGGAGGAGACACGCGAGCTGCTGACCGCGTCGGACATCCTGCTCTCGGAGGCGGGAGCCGCGCAGCTGCACGACCGGACCGAAGGCTGGGCCGCGGGCTTGCGGCTCGCGGCGCTTTCCCTGGCGCACAGCGATGACCCCGAACGATTCGTCGCGGAGTTCTCCGGAAGCGACCGGACCGTGGCCGAGTACCTGATGGCCGAGATGCTCGAGAGCCAGCCGGCCGACGTCCAGCAACTGCTGCTGCGGACCTCGCTGGTGGACCGCGTCAACGGCGAGCTCGCGGACCTGCTGACCGGCCAGCCTGGCTCGGACCGGATCCTGCTCGACCTGGAGGACGCCAACGCGTTCGTCCTCTCGCTCGACGCCGACCGGACCTGGTTCCGCTATCACCATCTGTTTGCCGACCTGCTCCGGCTGGAGCTGCGCCGCAGGATGCCCGAGGAGCTGCCGGGGCTGCACCGGCTCGCCGCGGGGTGGCTCGCCGAGCACGGTGCGATCGCCGAGGCCATCCGGCACACCCAGGCCGCAGGCGACTGGCTGGACGCGGCGCGGCTGCTGGCCGATCACTCGTTCAGCCTGACGCTGGACGGCCAGGCCCAGACCATCCAGGCCCTCCTGCGCGCGTTCCCGCCAGGCGGCGTCGCCGACGGCCCGGACCTGCCGCTCGCGCACGCGACCATCGACCTGGCCCAGGGGCGCCTGGACGAGGCGGCAGCCCACCTGTCGGTAGCCGAGGCGGCGATCAGCGCCACGCCGGCCGGCCGTCAGCACCGCCTCGAGGTCGCGGCCGCGGCGCTCCGGTTGTCGCTGGCCCGCAAGCGCGGCCACCTGGACAGCGTCGTCGAGCAGGTCTCACTCCTCATCACCCCGCTGACCGGGCAGTCCGATGAGGACATCGCGCTCGACAGCGACCTGAGGGCGGTCGCCCTGATGAATCTCGGCATCATCGAGGCGTGGGCCCTGGCGAGCCGGGACAGCGAGCGGCATCTTCGGGAAGGCGCCGCGCTCGCCCGCCGGATCAGGCGTCCCTACCTGGAAGTGGCCTGCCTGGCTGAGCTGGCCTTCGCCGCGAAGATCGAGCCTCCGGCCGTCACCCGCCGCCGGTGCCGGGAGGCGATAGCCCTCGCCGAGCAGCACGGCTGGGGCACCGAGCCGGTCATCGCGCCGGCCCTGGTCAACCTGGCCGGCACCTTCATCCTCACCGGTGAATTCGACGAGGCGGAACGATGGCTCCGGCGGACGGCCAGAGCCGTGGAGACCGACACCGGGCCGATCATCAGGCTGCTGCTGCATTACGGCACCGGCATGCTGTGGGCGGGCCGCGGCAGGCTCCGGGCCGCCCTCGCCGAATACCGGGCGGCCGAGGCGCTGGCGGCCGAGCTCGAAGGCCCGCACGCGCTCGCCGGGCAGCTGGCCGGCTGGCAGCTGAGCACCTACGCCCGGCTCGGTCAGCTCGCCGAGGCCAGGACGGCGCTGGGCACGATTGACGCCGAGCTGGCCGGCTCCGGGGAGATCGCCAACGGGCGGGCCACGCTGCACCTCGCCGAAGGCGAGCCGGACGCGGCCCTCGGCGCCGTGTCGGACGTGCTGACGGGGACAGCTCCGGCGATCGGGCAGCTGACCATCGTGGAAGCACACCTGCTGGCCGCGGCCGCGTTCGGCCAGCTCGGCGACCAGGGCGCCGCCCATGCGGCCATCGAGAGCGCGCTGGCCCTGGCGGAGGCCGACCGCCTCGTCCTGCCGTTCGCGATGACGGGCTCAGCTGAGCTGCTGGAGGCCATGCCGCGCCGCCAGACCGCGCACGCGGCCCTGCTGCACGACATCATCGACATTCTCCGCGGGACCGCGGTGGCTCCGCAGGAGATGCCGTCGGCGGGCGCGGAGCAGCTCAGTCCCAGCGAGCTGCGGGTACTGCGGTACCTGCCGACGAACCTGTCCCGGCCGGAGATCGCCAGCGAGCTGTCCGTCTCGGTCAATACGGTGAACACGCACATCCGCAACATCTACGCCAAGCTGCACGCCACGGACCGTTCCTCGGCCGTCCGGCGGGCCCGCGGGATGCGGTTGCTCGCCGCGGGCCGGAGTCAGCTGGCGAAGACGTCGGTCCCGTACCAGGAGAAGCCCTAGCAGCCTGACGGGGCCGACAGCAGGTCGCGGCCCCGTCGGGCGGCACCGGCGCTGGTCTGCCGGGTCGCTCCGCGGCCGAACGCCCAGGCCACCATCAGCGGGAACTCCTCGCGCCAGAACGCGCCGCCGTGCGATCCGGCCCGCTCGGTCATGACCACGCCGGCGCCGGCGCCGCGCAGGGCGTCCGCCCACCGGGTCGCGTTGTCCAGGAAGAACGGCTCCTGCTGGCCGGCCGTGAAGTAGGCGCGGGGCAGCGAGCCCGGCAGCTCAGCGGGCGGCCGGTAGCCCGCGCCGGGCGACGCGCAGAACAGGGCGCCGTAGAGATCCGGGTGACGGAGCCCGAGGGCCAGGGCCAGCTCGCCGCCGGCCGAGACGCCGTACACCGCGGTGCGCCCGGCGGGCAGGTCGACGCCGAAGCGGGACCGTACCCAGCGGCGCACCTCGCGGGTGAAGAAGCCCTCGTGCGCGGCGAACCGGTCCGGGTCGAAGCCCGGTGAGTACTCCTGCAGCCGCAGGGTCTCATCGGCCAGCCGGTGGACGCCGACGACCATGGTGGGCGGCAGGCCCGCCGCCTCGAGGTCCGCGCCCCACGGCGGGATCAGCTGGCCGTCGCCGGCGAAGACGACCGCCTCGGGCGGATCCGGCGGGACGTACACGGTGACCTCGCGGCCGCCGTCGTAGCCGAGCGTCTCGGTGACGAGCTCTCCCGCGCTGGCGGACATCGGCGTACACTCCTGGTCGGTTCTTCCCGGGCCGCGAGTGGCCATCATCGCATAGCGGCCAGGCCGGGCGGCCGGAAGCTGCCGGGTGAGAGATCATGGCACCCAGACGCGCCGCTCGGGGGCGCCGGGCCCGAAGGGACACTGCGATGCCACCACCCGGAGTCCCGCTGGAACGACTCGGGTTCCTGACCATCGGGCTGTTCGACGGGGACAACCCCGGCCCCGGGCACCAGACGACCCTGGAGATCATCGAGCTGGGTGAGCGGCTGGGCTTCGACAGCGCGTGGCTCCGGGACCGGCACCTGCAGTACGGCATCTCCTCGCCGGTCGCCGTGCTGGCCGCGGCCTCGCAGCGGACCCGGCGGATCGAGCTGGGCACGGCGGTGATCCCGCTCGGCTGGGAGAACCCGCTGCGGCTGGCGGAGGATCTCGGCACGGTCGACGTGCTGTCCGGCGGCCGGGTCAACCCCGGGGTGAGCGTGGGCGTGCCCACGCACTTCGACGAGGTCAAGGACACGCTGTACCCGGACACGGCCGACGTCGAGGACTTCAGCTACGAGCGGGTGTCCCGGCTGCTGGACCTGATCGAGGGCAAGCCGGCCAGCACGTTCCAGGGCGTCCAGGGGATCGAGCAGTTCTCCAGCCGGGTCGAGCCGCACTCCCCTGGGCTGCGCAGCCGGATCTGGTACGGCGGCGCCAGCACGGCCTCGGCCCGCTGGGCCGGCGAGCACCGGATGAACTTCCTGACCAGCAGCGTGGTCCGGGCCGAGGACTCGACCGACTTCGCCGCGATCCAGCAGGCCCAGATCAGGGCCTTCCGGGACGCCCATCCGGACGGGCCGGAGGCCCGGGTGTCCCAGGGGCTGGTGGTGATCCCGACCGACAGCGCGACCGCCGCGCAGCGCGCCAAGTACGCGGCGTACGTCGAGGCCCGCACGCCGCGGACGGCCAGCCCGCAGGGACCGGGGCGGATGATGTTCGCCCGCGACCTGCTGGGATCCGCCGACCAGATCGCCGAGGCGCTCTACGCGCACGCCGGCTTCCGCGAGGTCCGGGAGGTGGCCTTCGCGCTGCCGTTCAGCTTTGACCCCGAGGACTACATCCAGATCCTGACCGACATGGCGGAAAAGCTCGGGCCGGCCTGGGCTCGGGACCCGCCCAGGGCAGCCGGGAGGATCAGGGGCCGGTGTAGCCCGGCGGGTTGGGCGAGACGGGCGATCCCTCGACCTCCAGGTTGGCCCCGGGCACCGTGGCGTAGACCGACAGGTCGGTGACGCCGTTGTCGACCAGCACGTCCTCGCACATGAGCTGCTGGCCGGTGTACTCGCGGGACGGCTTGGTCACGATGATGTAGGCGGCGTCGGAGTACACCTCGACCTTGCGGGACCGGGCCATGGCCTCGTCGCCGCCGAGCAGGTTCTGCACGGCGGCCGTGGCGACCAGCGTCCGGGGCCAGAGCGTGTTCGAGGCGATGCCCCTGGTCGCGCAGCGTCTCGGCCATGCTCAGGGCGCAGATCGTCATCGCGTACTTGGCCATGATGTAGCCCGTGGAGCCCAGCCGTCCCGGTTCCAGGCTGATGGGCGGGGACAGCGTGAGGATGTGCGGGTTCTCCCGGCCGATCATGTGCGGGACGCAGGCCTGGGACACCGCGTAGGTGCCGCGGACCTGGATGCCGTTCATCAGGTCGAACCGCTTCATGGGAACCTCGAGGATGGTGCCGTGGCCCAGGGCCGAGGCGTTGTTGACGCAGATGTCGATCCCGCCGAACGCCTCGACGGCCGACGCGACCGCGGCGAACACGCCGTCGGAGTCGCGGACGTCGCCGACGATCGGCAGCGCCTGCCCGCCGGCATCCTCGATTTCCTTGGCCGCGGTGTAGATGGTCCCGGGCAGCTTCGGGTGCGGCTCGGCCGTCTTGGCCAGCAGCGCGATGTTCGCGCCGTCCTGGGCGGCGCGCTTCGCGATGGCGAGCCCGATTCCCCGGCTCGCTCCGGAGATGAACATGGTCTTACCGGCAAGAGACATACCGGGATGGTAAGACAACCGGGGACAAACCGGCAGGGGTCGCCTGCCGAGGGGAGGCCGCCACCGGGTCCCCGGGCCTGGCGGGGGCGGGGATAGTCTGCCTGTCGTGGTCGGGCGCCGTGGCTGAGGAATTCCGCCTTCGCTCGGTGGCGGTCGCCGCCTTCGGCCCGGCCACCCTGTTCGGCCTCGCGGAAGGCGCGATGCTGCCGGTCATCGCGCTCAGCTCGATCGACCGCGGGGCGAGCATCGCGATGGCGGCGTTCATCACCGCCCTGCTCGGCATCGGCTCGCTGCTGACCAACATCCCGTCGGGCATCCTGGCCACCCGCATCGGCGAGCGGAAGTCGATGCTGGTGGCCGCGGCGGTGGCCATGGCCGGCCTGATCTTGTGCCTGGTCAACCTGGGCCGCAGCGCGCCGTCGCTGGTGGTGTTCGGTGCCGGGGTGCTGCTGCTCGGCGCGGCGAGTTCGGTCTACACGCTGGCCCGCCAGTCCTACCTGAGCGAGATCGTGCCGCCGCACATGCGGGCCCGGGCCCTGTCGACCCTGGGCGGCACGCTGCGCATCGGGGTGTTCGTCGGCCCGTTCCTGGCCGCCGGCGCGGAGAAGGTGTGGGGCCTGCCCGGGGCCTACTACGTCAGCCTGGTCGCGATGATCGGCGCCGCCGTCATCGTCTACCGGGTTCCGGACCTGGAGAAAACCGACGAGCACCGGGCCGCCGCGGCCGACGTGACGTCGTGGAGCATCCTGCGCACGTACTGGCGCATCTTCGCCACCCTCGGGATCGGCGTCGTCCTGCTGCAGGCGATCAGGCAGACCCGGCAGGTCGTCATCCCGCTGTGGGGGGCGCACATCGGGCTGTCCCCCACCGCGAACTCCGTCATCTACGGCATCGCCGGGCTCGTCGACCTGATGACCTTCTATCCTGCGGGCAAGGTCATGGACCTGCACGGCCGTCGCTGGGTGGCCGTGCCGTGCACGCTCATCCTCGGCCTGTCCTTCGTCATCATGCCGCTGACCCACGCCGTCGGCACCCTGACCGTGACGGCGATGATCATGGGCTTCGGCAACGGGATCGGCTCGGGCATCGTCATGACGCTCGCGGCCGACGCCTCCCCGGAGATCGGCCGCCCGAAGTTCCTGGGCCTGTGGCGCGAGCTGTCCGACACCGGCCAGGGCGTCGGACCGCTCATCTTGTCCGGGGTGACCGCCCTGGCCGGGCTGGCGGCTGGCATCACCGTGGTCGGCATGGTCGGGTTCGCGGCGGCCGCCGCCATGTGGGCCTTCATCCCCGGCCGGCCGCGGCTGACCGGCAGGCGGCGTGACCCGGAACGGGCCCGGTCACGATGACGGGCAGCGTGTTCTAGACCGCGTCCCGCTCAAGGCCGGTCAGCGCGCGCAGCGCGGCCAGGAAGCCGGCGGTGTCGGCCAGGTCCGGCCGGACCACGTCCGCGCCGGCCTGCCGCAGTTCCTCTTGCGACCTGATGCCGGTGGCCACGGCGATGACCAGCGCACCGCCCCGCCGGGCGGCGGCCACGTCCAGCTCGGTGTCCCCGACCAGCACCGTCGATGACGGCCCGAACGGGACGCCGTACTTGTCCGCCGCCTTCTGCTGAGCGGCCCCGACCAGCCGCGGCAGGCGGGAGTCGTCGGAGCCGTAGCCGCCGACATCCAGGTCGAGCAGGCGCCGGTGGTCGCCCAGCAGGGCCAGCTTGGCCTCGGCGTTGGGGCGGATGTTCCCGGTCAGCACGGACTGCACGACGCCCGGGATCCGGCTGACCCCGGTCAGGGCGGCCAGCACGCCGGGCAGCGGGAAGCCGTCGCGCATCAGCTGAGGCTGCAGCTCGGCCAGCGCCCCGGTCAGGGCCGAACGATAACCGGCCTCGCAGTCCGCGGTGAATTCGGCGTCGTTGGCGGTGAAGAGGTTCCGCACGATCTCCGGGTCGGTGCGGCCGTCGGTGGCCGGCCGGACCTGCGCCTCGCGGCCGGTGAGCAGCTGGAACGCCCGGGCGTAGATGGCCTTGGTCACCTCGCTGCCGTCGATCAGGGTCTGGTCGACGTCCCACAGCAGCAGGACCTGCTTGCCGCCGGCTGTCACGCTCTGCCCTCCCGTCGCCAGCGCGACCCGCCCTCCCCGTCGCGATCGCGACCCGAGCATATGCCGCCGCCGGCCAGCAGGGCCGGGCGGGCTCAGGGCGCAGTGTGACCCGGCTCGGCGGAGCCCGGCTCGGCGGAGGCCAGCTTCGGGGCACCGCGCAGGTGGGCGCGCTCGCCCTGCTTGCCGATGAGGCTGAGGTACTCGACCGGGCCGGCGCTGGTGGCGCCGAACCAGTGCGGGGTGCGGGTGTCGAACTCGGCGGCCTCGCCCGGGCGCAGGAGCAGGTCGTGCTCGCCGAGGACGAGCCGGAGCGTGCCGTCGAGGACGTAGACCCAGTCGTAGCCCTCGTGGGTCCGCAGCTCGGGCACGGCCGCGTCGTCGCCGGCCGGCAGCACGAACTTGTAGGCCTGGATACCGCCCGGCCTGCGGCTCAGCGGCAGGATGACCCCGCCGCCGTGGCCGGGAACGGGACGCAGGTTGATGCGGGGGTCACCGGTCGGGGGCGCGTCGACGAGCTCGTCGAGGGTGACGCCGTAGGCCCGGGCCAGCGGCAGCAGCTGCTCGAGGGTCGGCCGGCGCAATCCCGCTTCGAGGCGGGACAGGGTGCTGGCCGAGATGCCGGTGCCTGAGGCCAGCTCGGTGAGGGTGATCTCGCGCCTGAGCCGGAGCCGCTTCAGCCGGGGCCCGACGGCGTCCAGGGTGCGGTCCACGTCATCGTCCATCCCGTCATTTTGCCATTTGGCAATAAGGTTTGCCAATCGGCGTAGTCGTGGTGATCATCGGGTTGGCAGACGGATCAGCACGGAAGGAGCGGCCTGATGGACAGGCAGGATGAGGACGTCAGGGACGTCGTGGTGGCCGGCGGCGGCGCAGCGGGGCTGAGCGCCGGGCTGATGCTGGCCCGGGCCCGGCGCCGGGTGACGGTGGCGGACTCCGGCGAGCCGAGGAACGCGCCTGCCGAGGCGGTGCACGCCCTGCTGGCGCTGGACGGGGTGAGCCCGGCGGAGCTGCTGAGGCGCGGCCGGGAGGAGGTCACGGGCTACGGCGGCGAGATCCTGGCGGGCGAGGTGAGCGGGGTGTCGGCCGCGTCGGAGGGGTTCGCGGTGCGGATGACGGGCGGCCGGGAGCTGCGGGCCCGGCGGCTGCTGATCGCGACCGGGCTGACCGACGAGCTGCCGGACATCCCGGGGCTGCGGGAGCGGTGGGGCCGGGAGGTCGTGCACTGCCCGTACTGCCACGGGTGGGAGGTCCGGGACCGGCTGATCGGGGTGCTGGCCACCGGGCCGAACTCGGTCCATCAGGCGCTGCTGTTCCGGCAGTGGACCGGTGACCTGCGTTACCTGTCCAACGGGACCGAACCCAGCGCGGAGGACCAGGTGAAGCTGGCCGCGCTCGGCATCCCGGTGGTGACCGGCCGGGTCACGCGGCTGGAGCCCGGCAGGCAGCGCGCGATCGGGGTCAGGCTGGACGACGGCCGGGTCGCGGAGGTCGACGTGGTGGCAGCGGCCTCGCGGATGGTGGCCCGGGCCGGGGTCTTCGCCGGGATCGGCATCGAGCCGGCCGAGCATCCGATGGGCTCGTTCATCGCGGCCGATCCGGCCGGGCGGACCGCGGTGCCCGGCGTGTGGGTCGCGGGCAACGCCGCCGATCTGTCCGCTCAGGTCAGCGCGGCCTCGGCCGAGGGCGCCCGGGTCGCGGCGCAGATCAACGCCGACCTGGTCAGCGAGGACACCGACCGTGCGGTGGCCCGCCTGGAGCAGGCCGGGGCGGCCCGGTGAGGCACGATTTCGGCCCGGACTACTGGGACCGGCACTGGGACCGCGATCGCGGTCCCGGGACCGCGGCCCGGCAGGATCCGAGCCCGTACCTGGTCCGCGAGACCAGCGGCCTGGTCCCGGGCACGGCGCTGGACGCGGGGTGCGGGGAGGGCGCCGAGGCGGTCTGGCTCGCCGCCCGCGGCTGGCAGGTGACCGCGGCCGACATCGCGGCCGGGGCGCTGGCCCGGGCGAAGGCACGCGCGGCCGGGCTCCCGGCGCCCGCACGGGTGGACTGGGTCCGGGCCGACCTGACCAGCTGGGCTCCGGCCGCGCCGTTCGACCTGGTCGTGACCTGCTACGCGCACTCGGCCCTGCCCCAGCTGGCCTTCTACCAGCGGATCGCGGGCTGGGTCGGCCCGGGCGGCACCCTGCTCATCGTCGGTCACCTGAACTCCCGCCAGGCGGCCGCCTCGGACGATGAGCCGCCGGAGCACGCGACGGTCACGGCCGGCGACATCACGGCCGCCCTGGACGGGTCCGGGTGGGACATCGTCACCGCCGGGGAGTACTCGCGCGAGATGGCCGGGCCCGGGGGCCGGGCGGTCGTGGGGCGGGACGCCGTGGTGCGGGCCGCCCGGCACCGCTGAAGCCGGCCGCCGTCAGGTCCGGGTGATCGGGGGAACGGAGTAGGCCTGGTCGAGGACCTCGGGGGCGGGCTCGTACATGCGCAGCACCGGGCGGAAGGCGCCGGCCGGAGCGGGCAGCCAGTTCGCCGCCGCGGTGGCGTCGTCCGGCCGGGCGTGGCTGATGGTGATGGTCAGCGACCCGTCCGGGGCGTAGACGATGCCGGGGGTCCGGTCGCCGATCGAGTACCGGCTGATCTCGTTGGCGACCAGGAAGAAATGCGGGACGTCGTACATGGTCAGGGACCAGAAGGCGGCGACCGGCGGGGGCGGGTCGAGCCGCAGCGTGTAGACGTGCTCGCCGGTGAGCTGGACGCCGCGGTCATCCCGGTAGGTCATGATGTAGACGGCCTCGTAGCCGTGGTTGCCCCACAGGCCGCCCATGGCGGCGGCGGCCCGCTCGACCACGCGCACCTTGGGATCGGTCAGCTTGAACCTTGGATCATCCAGCGCGCCGACCTCGAAGAAGTCCAGGTTGTAGTCGAACACGTGCATGGTCAGCCGCCACCCGTTGACCTCCGGGCTGCTGCCGCCGGACTGGAGGATCTTGACCAGCTCGCCGTGCCCGGCGGCCTGCCCCTGGCGCAGTGACTCGGCGAAGCCGGCCTCGGGCGCGGCGTAGGGCGAGGGCCCGCCCCGGGTGATCCCGGTCGCCGCGAGCCGGTCCTGCAGGGGCAGGTCGCGAGGAGCGGGCGGGAAGGCCTGCGACCACAGCCGCAGCTTCTCCCAGAAAGCCAGGTCGGCCGGGACGGCCGGGTCGGGGCCGGGGATCCCGCCCAGCGGCCCGGAGAGACCGGCCGGCTCGAGCGTGGCGGCGTCCTGGAGAGCGTGCACGGCGGGCAGGTCAGCCTGGCCCGCGCAGGCCCAGCGGCCGACGATGCTAGCCACCAGGGTCGGGCTGCGGATGACCGTCACCCCGGCGGGCGGCTGGCCGGCCCAGCCGGGCGGGACGATCAGGAAATCGCCCGCGCCGGTGCGGGTGGCCCGGTGCCCGACGTAGGCGAAGTTGTCGGTCCAGGCGTCCACGAACTGCAGCACGTAGTAGCGGCCCGCGGTGTCGGGAACGTGCAGGCGCAGCGGCCCGGCGGACAGGTCGAGCTGGGCCATCGAGTAGACCGTGTCGTTGTTGATGGTGACGAACGTGTCCTGCGGCCCGGCCAGCGTCCGCGCGTGACTGAACTGGTTGAACGGGGCGGCCGGATTGGACCCGACCCCGGTGGTCACGAACCGCTGCACCTGCTCCAGGTTGAACACCAGCGGGAACCCGTACAGGTACGCCTGGCTGGCCAGCGTGGTCACGGTCTCATCTGCCATGACGCCGACCATACGCGGCTAGCTGAACAGGGCGGCGTAGCGCTCCAGGTACAGCGGCCAGCCCTGGGCCCCGTCGACGCCGTCGGTGACCGCTTCCCAGCCGGGACCGTGCCGGTCGATGTGCCGGTGCTCCAGCTCGACCCGGGTCCGGCTCGGGCCCTCAGCGTAGAAGCGCACCTCGACCTCGCTGGTCTGCGCCGGGTCCGCCTCGAGCGTCCAGCGCGGGCTGATGTCCCAGCTGAACACCACCCGGCCGGGCGGATCGTAGGCCAGGATCCGCGCCCAGCGGCATTCCTGGCCGTCGGGCGCCCGGTCGGTGATGTGGCCGCCGACCCGGGGCTCGAAGACGGTCTCGGCGATCCGGCACCCCGAGCAGGTTGTGCTCGGGCGGCTTGAAAGCGCCGAACCGTTCGGTAAAAGTGGCGAAGGCGCGCTCGATGGGCGCCTCGACGACGATCTGCTTGCGGACGGTGGCCGCGTCGGTCTGCGGCATCATTCCTCCTCGGTCGGCGCTTCGGCGGCCTCGGCGTAGCCGGCCAGCGCGCGCTGCCAGTACGTGTCGAGCTGATCCCGCAGCGCCGCCAGCGCGACCGGGTTGAGCCGGTAGATCCGGCGCGTCCCGGCCGCCACGTCCTCGACCAGGCCGGCGTCCTTGAGGATCTTCAGGTGCTGGGACACCGCCGGGCGGGTCACCGGCAGCCCGGCGGCCAGCTGCCCGACGGCCTGAGGTCCCTCGGCCAGCCGGGTCACGATGGCCAGCCGCGTGCCGTCGGCCAGCGCGCCCCAGCGGCAGGCGTCTTCGTCAGCATCTCGGTTAGTATCCACTAACGGTTAGATTGCGCTAACCAACGCCGGGTTGTCAAGGCTTCTGGCGGATCAGCGAAATTACCATCGAGCCCGCCGCTCGCTTACCGTGGAGGTATGGACGTCCGGGGCGACCTCCCGCCCGCGCTGCCGCCGCACGGCACCGTGCTGGCCTGGGCCCGGGGGTGCCGCTGCGACGACTGCGAGCGGGAGTACCAGAAGCTGGAATCCGAGCTGGCCGCGCGCCGGCCGATACGCCTGCCCGAGGCGCCCGAGCCGCGCAAGATGAACGCCGACACCCGGGCCCGGCTCGAGCCGGCGGTGCGCCAGTCGGACTGCCCGGTGTGCGGCGCGCCGCGCCATCAGCGGTGCCGGAACCTGCTCTTCCCGCAGCATTTCGCGCCGACTCACGCCGAGCGCAGGCAGGGTCTGCTCGCACCTTGACAGGACGGCGGCGCTGGCCGACACTGCCTAACTATGAGCGCTATGCCTAATCGCGATAGGCGAGCCGAACGTCGTGCGGCAACTCGGCGGGAGATCCTCGACGCGGCCTGGGAGATCGCCCGGCGGGACGGGCTGCCCGCTGTCACGCTGCGCGAGGTGGCCGGGCGGATCGGGATGCGCTCGCCGTCCCTGTACTCCCACTTCGAGGCCAAGAAGGCGATCTACGACGCGATGTTCGCGCAGGCCTGGACCGAGCTGCGCGCGGCGGTCGACGGCCTGCCGTCCCTGCCCGAAGCGCCCCGCCAGATGCTGCTCGTCCTGGCCGAGACGTTCTTCGACTTCGCGGCGGCCGACCCGGCCCGCTACCAGCTGATGAACCGGGCGGCGATCCCGGGCTTCCGGCCGGGCGAGGAGGCCTACGCGGCCTCGGTCGCGGCCTACCAGCGGATGCGGGAGCTGCTGAGCCGGTGCGGCATCCAGGCGCAGGCCGACCTGGACGTGTGGACCGCGATCGTGGGCGGGTTCGTCGACCAGCAGCTGGCCAACGACCCCGGCGGGAGCCGGTGGCGGGCTCAGCTGCCCCGCCTGGTGGACATGTACGGCGAGGAGGCCGGCGTGCCCGGGCCGCCGCTCAGGAGCAGCCGATGGCGATGACCGCGCCCAGCGCCGCCCAGCCCGCCGCGCGGCCCTGCCGCGAGAGGCTGCGATGCGGATGGCCGCCGCCGAGTACCAGCGGTTCGCGGAGATGCTCGGCACCCTGTCGGCCGGCGACTGGTCAGCGCCCACCGACTGCCCCGGCTGGGACGTGCGGGCGATGGCGGCCCACGCGCTGGGCATGGTGGAGATGGTCACCTCGGTCCGGGAGGCCGCCCGGCAGGGCTGGCTGGCCCGCCGCCGGGGCGGGGTGTTCCTCGACGCGCTGACCGGCCTGCAGGTCGACGAGCGGCGGGACATGACGCCGGAGCAGATCACCCGCCGGTACGCCGCCCGGGCCCCCAGGGCCGTCCGCGGGCGGCGCCGCACGCCGGGGATCATCCGGCGCTGCCCGGTGCCGGTGACCCAGCAGGTCGGCGGCCGCGACGAGACGTGGACTATCGGCTACCTGATCGACGTCATCCTGACCCGGGACCCGTGGATGCACCGCGCCGACATCGCCCGGGCCACCGGCGCCGCGCACGTCCTGGACGCGGAGCACGACGGGGCGATCGTGGCCGACGTGGTGGCCGAGTGGGCCGCCCGGCACGGCCAGCCCTTCACGCTGGAGCTGGCCGGCCCGGCCGGCGGGTCGTTTTCCGGCGGCCCGGGCGGCCCGCTGATCGAGGCCGACGCGGTGGAGTTCTGCCGCCTGCTGTCGGGCCGCGGCCGCGGCGAAGGCCTGCTCGCCGTGGCCGTGCCGTTCTGACCGGTTCCGATCGCCCGGGTTCCGTGATGTCATAACGAACGGGCCAGCCGGCGACCGGGAGCGTGGGGATGGGCGAAGCGAGGGGGCGGGGCAGCGGGCGAACCGTCCTGTGGTCCATGACCCTGGCCAACGCCATGATCCTGGTCGACCAGACGGCGGTGCCGCTGGCGCTGCCCAGCATCATGCAGACCTTCGGCGTGGGGTCCCAGCAGGTGCAGTGGGTGCTGAACGGGAGCCTGCTCCCGCTGGCGGGCCTGCTGGTCCTGGGCGGGCGGCTGGGCGACATGTTCGGCCGGCGGCGCATTTTCATCACCGGCACGATCTTGTTCGCCGGGGCGTCGGCGGTGGGCGGGCTGGCCCCGGGGTTCGGGATCCTGCTGGCCTGCCGGATCCTGCAGGGCGCGGGCGGGGCGCTCATGCTGCCCAACACGGTGGCCATCGTGAGCGCGGCCTACTCCGAGCGCGAACGAGGGCAGGCCCTGGGCCTGATGGGCGGCGCGGCGGCCGTGGCCGGGGCGCTCGGGCCCACCATCGGCGGGACGCTGACCGCCGCCCTGAGCTGGCGGGCGGTCCTGCTGGTGAACGTCCCGCTGGCCGCGGCGGCCGTGGCCGGCACGCTGCGCGCGGTGCCGCCCGACGCCCGGGTGGCCCGGCGGCCCCGGCTGGACGTCGCGGGCACCGTCCTGCTGACGGTGGCGCTGGTCGGCCTGGTCTTCGGCCTGTCCCAGTCGCAGGTGTGGGGCTGGGCCTCCCCCGGGGTCCTGGTGCCGCTGATCATCAGCGCGGTGGCGGCGGCGGCCTTCGTCTGGGCCGAGCGGGTCACGGCCACCCCGCTGATGGACCTGGCCCTGCTGCGGCGGCACCCGAACTACCTGGGCGCGACGATCAGCCAGTTCATCGCCGGGATCGCCGAGATGGGGCTAGGCCTGCTGTTCCCGCTGCTGCTGATCCTGAACCTGGGGATGAGCCCGGCGCTGGCCGGGCTGGCCCTCATCCCGACGACGGTCCCGATGGTCGTCGTGGCGCCGCTGGCCGGGCGCTGGTACGACCGGGCCGGCGGCCGCCCGCCGCTGATCACCGGCTTTGCCGCGCTGCTGGCCGCGGCCGTGATCCTGGCCGTGAGCGTGCACGCGCACACCTACCTGCCGCTGCTGCCCGGTTTCCTGACCTACGGGATCGGCCTGGCCCTGATCCTGACCGTGAACGACCCGGTCAGCCTGGACACGGTCCCGGACACGGATCACGGCCAGGCTTCAGGCGTCTCGGCGACAGCGGAGCAGTTCGGCGGCGCGGTCGGCATCGCCGGCCTGTACCTGATCTTCCACAGCGTCTACCTCAGCCGGCTGACCGCCGCGATCAGCGGCAGCACGCTGCCGGACCTGACCGGGCCGCAGGCCGCGCAGTTCAAGAACGCGATCACCGCGGCGGAGAGCACCGGCCTGCACCCGGGCTCGTTCATCAGCTCGCTCACCCCGTACCTGCTGCCCGCACGGAGCGCGTCGGAGACCGGTTACGGCGCCGCCTTCCTCGCGGTCGGCGTGACCTGCCTGGTGGCCCTGTTCGCCGTGTTCCGGCTGGTGCGCAAGCCGCCGGAGATCCTCGACGTGACCGAGCCGGCGGCGGCCAGCGAGGCCACCGGTGAGCACAGCTCGCCGTGACGACCGACGCCGCCTGGCATCGCGCCCTGGAGCTGGCCTGGGAGAGCTTCCTGGCCGGCACCACCCCGGTCGGGGCGGTGGTGACCGGCCCGGACGGCGGCATGGTCGCGGAGGGCCGAGGCCGCCGGTTTGAACAGCCGAACGGCACGGGGCACCAGCTCGCCTACACCCAGATCGCGCACGCGGAGATCAACGCCCTGGCCGGGCTGCCGCCCACCCGGCACTACGAGGACCATGTCCTGCTGACCACGCTGGAGCCATGCTGCATGTGCCTGGGCGCGGCGGTGCAGTCGGCCGTCAGCCGGCTGCACTTCGCCGGGCGCGACCCCTACGGCGGCGCGTCCGCGGTGCGGATCGACACCCCGCAGGCCCGGCGCCGGGCCGTGGCCGTCACCGGGCCGCTGCCCGATACGCGTGGCTGGTTCGCCGAGGTGCTGCACATCCGGTGGCTGATCGAGTTCGGCGCGGGCGCGCACGTGCTAGCTGAGCAGCGGCGCGGCCTGCCGGACAGCTACCGGCGGGCGGCGCAGCCTGCCGCCGGGCCGTTGTTCGACCAGCTGCGGCGAGAGGCCGCGGACGTAGACCAGGCCATGGCGGCGGCCGCCGCGGAGCTGCGCGGGGCTTGACCGCGGTTACTCGGCGGCCGGAGGCTTGACCGCGGTGACGCCGGACCCGTTAGGGCCGGAGCCGGTAGGACCGGAGCCGTTAGGGCCGGAGCCGTTGGCGCTGGACCCGTTGGAGGCGGCCGGTCCGCCGGCCGGGCGGGCGTCCCACTGCGCGGGCAGGGCGACGGCGATCGAACCCGGGGCGAAACCGGGCGGGTAGGGCACGATCAGCGCGATGCCCGCGGCCGCGAGGGCGGCGCCCGCGCACAGGGCGAACAGGATCTGGTAGGCGGTCAGCGACGGGAGGGCCACGCCGCCCACGACGATGACCGAGGAGGCGAGGATGGTCCCGCCGATGGCGCTGGCCGTCGAGCTGCCGATGAGGCGGGACAGCGCGTTCAGGCCGTTGGCGGCGGCGAGCTCGGAACGCGGAGCGCCGAGGGCGATGAGGGCCGGCATGGACGCGTAGGCGACGCCGGTGCCCGCGCCGGTGACCATGGTGCCCAGGACGATCTCCCACAGGTGGCTGGCCAGCGCGATGCGCATGACGAAGCCCGCCGACACGCCCAGGGCGCCGATGCACAGGGTGACCTTCGGGCCGAACCGGCGGGTGCACATGGCCGAGACCGGGGACAGGGCCAGCATGGCCAGCCCGCTGGGCAGCAGGCACAGGCCGCCGATGACGATGGACGCGCCGAAGCCGTAGCCGGAGGCGACCGGGGCCTCCACGTAGGAGGCCGTGCCGATCAGGCTGGCGAACAGGGCGAAGCCGACGCAGACCGAGGCGACGTTGGTCAGCAGCAGGGTGGGCCGGGCGTTGACGGTCAGGTCCACCAGCGGGGACCACCGCTTGCGTTCCATCAGGATGAACACGGCGAGCAGGACCGCCGCCGCGGCCAGCAGGCCGAGCGTCCGGGGCGCGCCCCAGCCCCAGGTGGCCGCCTCGCTCAGCGGCAGCAGGAGGCAGACCAGGAACAGGGCGAACACCACGGCGCCGGGGAAGTCGAACCGGCCGACCGGGCGCTGGCCCGACTCGGTCAGGAACAGGGCGCTGCCGATCAGCGACACGCAGCCCCCGACCACGCCGATCCAGAAGAGCAGGTGGTAGTCGGCGTGCTCGCCGATCAGGCCGGCCAGCGGCAGGCCAAAGGCCCCGCCGATGCCCAGCATGGCGCTGACCAGCGCGACGCCGGTGGACGCGCGCCGCGGCGGCAGCGTCACGTTGATCAGGCTCACGCCCAGCGAGATGGTGGCCAGGGCCAGGCCGGTCACGGCCCGCCCGATGACCAGGGGCACCAGGCTGTGGCTCAGCGCGCAGATGAGCGATCCGGTGGTGAGGAAGCCGGCGCAGACCATGAGCATGAGGCGCTTGCCGTACAGGTCACCCAGCCGCCCGACGATGGGCACGGCGATGGCCGCGGCCAGCAACGTGGAGGTCAGCAGCCACTCGGTGCTGGTGGTCGAGCTGCCGATGTCCTTCCTGACCTGGGGCAGCACCGGGACCAGCACCGACTGGTTGAGGGAGACCATCAGCCCGGCGACGGCAACCACCACGACGGCGGTGACCTCGCTGGGCGGCCAGCGGGCCGCGTCCGGGTCGGCGGCCCGGCCGGCCGAGAGGTCCTGGCCCGACGTTTCGTTGATCATCGGCCCCTCAGGCGGCTTCTTTGTCGTGCGTCAGGGACAAGGCGCGATGATACGGTGCGCCATAATGGCATATCGTGCCATTACCGACCCACCCGGGCAAGATGCCTCGCAGTGCCCCGCCGCCACCCGGCACGCCTCGACGGGATCCCGGAACACGAGCTGACGGGATGCGCCATGGAGCCGACCGGCGAGGGACTCATCGACGTCACCGCCTGGCCGGAGGTCACCGGGGCCGGGAGGTCCCCGGGCCGGGACCGGCTGGCTGCGGCCCTGCGAGCCCTCCAGGACGCGGCGCACGGCACGGCGGCTCCGGACCAGGTCGCCGGGCGGGCAGCCTCGATCCTCGAGGAGGCCCTGGCCGAGCTGCGGCCGTTCGAGACCGCCGTCGGGACGGGCGGGTGGGATTCGCCGGGACCGAGGACGCAGAGCCTGATCAGCCCGCCGCTCACCGATGTCCGGGTGGCGGACGGCAAGGTGCTGGCCGCGATCACCTTCTCGGCGCAGCACCACGGGGCCAACGGAGCCGTGCACGGCGGGTCGATCCCGCTGTTGTTCGACGACTTCCTCGGGCGGACGGTCTCGGCCGCCGGGGTGCGGGCCAGGACGGCGTGGCTGCGGGTCGACTACCGGCACGTCACGCCGGTCAACCGCGAGCTGGAGCTGTCGGCCTGGATATCGGCGATCGACGGCCGGAAGTACTCGGTGCTGGGCGAGCTGCGCGCCGACGGCCTGCTCACCGCGGAGGCCACGTCCCTGTTCGTGGCGCTGCGGCCCGGGGCCCAGTAGATCAGCCCAGTAGATGAGCCCCGCAGGTCAGCCTAGCTGACCATGAAGGGAGCGGTCAGGGCCACGGAGCGCTCCCACAGGGCGGCCGCCAGCTGGTCGTCGCGGGCCGGGGCGCTCGGCGGCACGGGCCGGTTCTTCTCCAGGTACTCACCGCGCAGGTTCCCGGCCGCGGGATCGAGGGCCAGCCAGACCAGGGGCCGCGCGCCGCTGTGCGGCGAGCGCAGGAACGGCGCGACCAGCATCATGCTGGCCCGGGCCAGGGCGCCGTCGTTCTTGCCGAAGCCGGTGCGGATCACGCCCGGGTGGAAGCAGTTGGCGACGAGCTCGGGATGGCGGCGCTGCAGCTCGCGGGTGAACAAGATGTTGCACAGCTTGCTGGCGCCGTACGCCTTCCCGGGCCGGTAGCGGCCGTCGGCGGCCTGCAGGTCGTCCAGGTCCAGGGTCGCGCCTTTGTGCGCGTCGCTCGAGGTCGTCACCACCCGGGCCTGCGACTCCGCCAGCCGGCCGAGCAGCAGGCTGGTCAGCAGGAACGGCGACAGGTGGTTGAGGGCGAAGGTCTGCTCGAACCCGTCCGGGGTGACGTGCCGGGAGGTGAAGATGGCGCCGGCGTTGTTGGCCAGCACGTCGATCCGGGGATAGCGGTCGAGCAGCTCGCCGGCCAGCCGGCGCACCTCGTCCATCCGGGCCAGGTCGGCGGTGTGCTCGTGCACCGGCACCCCCGGGGCCGCGGCCCGCGCCTGCTCGGCGGTAGCCCGTACCCGCTCCGGGTCCCGCCCGACCAGGGCCAGCTCGGCGCCCTGGCGGGCCAGCTCGACGGCGGCAGCGTGCCCGATCCCCCGGGTGGCGCCGGTAAGGACGACGGTCGGCATGCTCGCCACTGTACCTACCCGGCGGTCAGGCGCCGTTCAGGTAGCCGTGGACCAGGTGGATGGAGATGGAGCCGTCGCCTACGGCCGACGCGACGCGCTTGACCGACCCGTGCCGGACGTCGCCGACCGCGAAGAGCCCGGGGAGGCTGGACTCCAGCAGCATCGGCGGCCGCGGCAGCGGCCACTGGCGGGGCAGCTTCCCGTCTTCGAGGAGGTCGGCCCCGGTCAGCACGTACCCGGCCGGGTCGCGGCGCACCGCCGCAGGCAGCCACTGGGTGCGCGGCTCGGCCCCGATCATCACGAACAGGGCGGCGGTGTCCGCCGTCTCGACCGCACCGCAGTCCAGGTCGGTGAGGGTGAGCCGCTCCAGCCGGGCCTGGCCGGAACCGCCGGTCACCGCGACCCGGGTGCGCACGGTGATGTTGGCCGCTGCGTCGATCTGGTGGATCAGGTACTCCGACATGCTGTCGGCCAGGGAGCGCCCGCGGACCAGCACCGTCACCTGCGCGGCGTACCGGGCCAGGTGCACGGCGGCCTGCCCGGCGGAGTTGGCCCCGCCGACCACGAACACCTGCTGGCCGGTCAGGGCCTTGGCCTCGGAGGCGGCGGCGCCGTAGAACACCCCGGCGCCGGTCAGCGCGTCCAGGGAGGGGATGCCGAGGCGCCGGTAGGACACGCCGGTGGCGACGATCACCGCCCGGCTGCGGACCTCGCTGCCGTCGCCCAGCGCGACGATCAGATCCGGGCCGTCGCGCCGCACGCCGCGGGCCTGGCTGCCGTACACGTACTCCGCGCCGAAGCTCAGGGCCTGGGCGTAGGCCCGGATGGCCAGGTCGCCGCCGCTGACGCCGGAGGAGAAGCCGAGATAGTTGCGGATCAGCGAGCTGGTCCCGGCCTGGCCGCCGATGGCCTCGGGCTCCAGCACGACCGTGGCCAAGCCCTCCGACGCGCCGTAGACGGCCGCGGCCAGGCCGGCCCGGCCCCGATCACCGTCACGTCGTACCGGCCGGCGCCGGGCCGGGTCGGCACGCCCAGGGCGTCGGCGACCTGCGTGTTGGACGGATCGGCCAGCACCAGGCCGTCGAACATGATCAGCACGGGCAGCGCCGCCCCGGCGGCGCCGGCCTCGGCCAGCAGGCGCTGGCCCTCCGGGCCGCCGGCCGGGTAGAAGCCGAACGGGACGCTGTTGCGGCCCAGCAGCTCCCGGAGCTCGTGGGACCGCGCGGCCCACTCCTCCCCCACGACGCGGACCACCTCCAGCCCGGTGAGGTTGAGCCGGGCCCACTCGCCGAGCTGCTCGGTGATGACCAGGTGGAACCGCTCATCGGGCGGCGCGCCTGGCTTGGCCGCGTAGGCATCCAGGTCACCCAGGGCGGTGGCCCGGGCCACCGCCTCCGTGCTCGACCGGTCGCCCCAGCTGACCAGCAGCGCCCGCCGCGCGGCCGGGTGCAGCTGCCGGACCCGGGCCAGCAGGTCGGTCCCGCTCAGGCCGGGCAGCTGCTGGTCCGCCAGCACCAGGCAGACCTGGTCCTGGCCGTCCCGGAGCCGGGCCAGCTCGTCGAGCGCGGCGGGACCGGATCCCGCCATGACGAGCTGGTAGTCAGCTGCGTACCTCTTGCGCAGCTCCGTCTCCACCCGGTCGCGCATCGGCGATCCGTCGGCCAGCAGCACGACCGGCTTCGGCATCGGGCCCCCGATCTCGGAAATGACGGCCACTGTAGCAGCGGCCGGTAAACCGCTGGCCGTGCATAACCGGAGGGTCAGCCATCCTCGCAGCCGATGCCGTCACCGTCGCGGTCCAGTCCGTAAATATCAGTTCCGACCACCCGGACGGGACCCTGGACGTAGGCCGGCCTGTTACCGCTGCCACCCGCGCAGTCGACGTCACTGGCAATCGGAACGCAGGCCCCGCTGTAATTGGGATCGCACTGCTGCGTTTCCTTGGTACCGACCGCGATGACCTGGCTGACCGCCTTCTTGACGACTTTCTTCCCGGTCAGGACCTTGCCGGTCTGGACTCCGTCGACGAGCGTCACGCGGTAAGTAAGGGTCTCGATGCCCCGGACGCCCTTCTTCCGGATCTCGGTAGAGCCTTGGCGAGCTGGGAGTCGTTCACCCTGACGGTCGAGAACGAAATAGAACGGCTCGTGGTGTTGACACGAGTCTGGACGTTCGCAGAAGCTTGCGCCGACGCGCTTTGCGTCGGGTTGCTTGGCGCTGGACTGCTTAAGGCCGCGGCTGGAGTCACGTAGGCGGAAGAAGGTCCGGCGGTGCCGGTGGGCATCGACGCCGAGCCCCCGTCGGGCTTACAGGAGCTGAGCAACAACAGGCAGCCGGCGGCGAGCGCGATCGGCATGGCAATTCTCGTTATTCCCCTCCATCGGAGCGTCACGTTACCAGCGAGCGCCTATCACGACATTGCCATCGACAAAGAGGCGAAAAGTAACGATGTGGTGACCGGCAATATGCAGATCCAATGAAGGCGGCGTGTAGATCCTGTGGAGGGACCATTAACGAGTCCCGGGAATTGCGCTCATTGCTGGCCGCAAGGGGTTGACTTTCGATCAGGCGCGGCCAACAATCCGAGTAACAGACCATTTACATTCTGTATAGACAGGATGATACGCGATCGCCCGCCTAATGGGCGGGAGAAAGCGCGAGCTCCGCGTTCCCTGAGGCATTGGAGGGAACAATGCTTTCTGGCTTCCACGCTAGCTGGTCACGCGTCAAGCCCGCCTGGAGGAAAGCCGGCCAAGGCCGCGCCCTTACCGGCCTGGGCGGACTAGGTAACCGTCCAGGCCGTAATTCCAGGCCGGCAGCCGACGCTCATTAGGAGCAGGCTCGCGCATGCCTGCCGCCAGGACCCGGCGCCAATTCGTTGCTCAAGCCTGCGCAAATTCAGGCCAGGGCGGCGCTTCCCATTCCGGCCTACGACCCTTCCCGTTTTACCCGTCACCCCCTGACCTGGGTGACAGCTAGGAGAACCGCAGTGGCACAAGACACTTCGGGAACCGGGCCTGCCGCGGCCAGCGGCACCCTGGTCATTCCCGGCGAGATGGCAGCCCGGGTTGACCGGCTGCCGATGAGCCTGATGGCGTGGGAGATCTGCCTGATCGTTCAGGTGGGATGGGCGACCGCCGCGTCGACCGACGGCATCGCCCTGCGGCTGTACCCGTTCGTCTGGCTGCCGCATCACGTCATCAACTCGTTCGAGTACTCGGTCCTGTACGCCCTGCAGGTCGGGATCAGCATCCTGATCGGCGGCTACGCCCTCGGCTGGCTGGCCGACAAGATCGGCCGTCGTAAGACGCTGATCGCGTCCTCGGTGCTGGCCGGCGCGTTCATCTGGCCGTTCGCCTACGTGACGAACTATCCGGCGCTGTTCGCCCTGTCGATCGCCGACACCCTCGGCTTCGCCGGGTACCTGGCCATCAACGTGGTCTACATGAGCGAGATCACCGGCCCCGCGGTCCGGAGCAAGGTGGTCATGGGCTGCCAGGTAGTGGCCATCTTCGTGCTCGAGGTCATCCTGGGCGGCATCGTCCCGCACTACCTGTTCCCGGCGCACTACCGGGAGTACCTGTGGCTGCTGACCGCGCTGAACCTGCTCATCGCGGTCCTGCTGTTCCTCCGGATGCCCGAGTCGCCGCGCTGGCTGGAGGCCCGAGAGCGCCGCGAGCAGGCGCGCCAGGTGGTGGAAGGCATGGAAGCACGGGTCAGGAAGCACCACCGGGACCTGCCCGAGCCGGACCTGCGGCCGTATGAGGTGGTGGCCGAGGAGAAGACGAGCATGTTCGCCGTGTTCAGCAAGCAGTACGCGGTCGTCACCGTGTTCCTGCTGGTGGTGATGGCCCTCGGATACGGCGGCATCGTCTACGGCAACGGCGGCTACCGGGTGCTGTTCCTGGTCGAGAACCGGCACTATGACGCCGGCTTCGTCTTCGCGCTGACCGCCTGGGCGGGCGTGGCCGCATCGGTCGCCTACCTGCTCAACGCGTGGATCGGCGAGCGGGTCGAGCGGAAGTACACCCAGCTCGTCGGGGCCATCTTGTTCGCGGGCGGCTGGTACGGCGTGTACTCGGTGCACAACACGACGGCCCTGGTCGTGCTGTGGATCGTGTCCAGCATCGGCACCGTGCTGTGGCTGTGGAGCATGTACGTCTACATCCCGATCAACTACCCGACCCGGATGCGGTCGCTGGGCACCGGCTGGACCGACGGCGTCGGCCACCTCGGCGCCTGGGGCGGCGTCCTGCTGTGCGGGCAGGTCTTCCTGGCCACCGCCCCGCTGGGCTGGATCATGCTGATCACGATCCCGGGCGCGCTGATCCCCGCCGTCCTGGTCGGGCTGTTCGGCAAGCGCCAGCGCCGCCGCGCGCTGGAGGAACTGGCCCGTTAAGGGCGGGTTGGGGGCCCCGAAGGGTGCTGGCCTTGATCCGGGCAGATATGTACCGGATCAAGGCCAGCGTTGGCCCCCGTGGCCCAACCATGGAACTGCCACCGGCGGGATATGGCGATGGCCGCCTGGTGAACCTGACGATGACAGGCGACCGGTTATCCGCCGTAGTGAGGGCCGGGAAGCCGCGACCGTCCCTGGAAGCCTCCCGGCCGGCACGCCTCTCGCTGCACCAGACCGGTGGCTCCCCGGCCCCACTGGCGATAGATCACCAGGCCGGTGCGGAGGCGTGGCGCAAACGGTGTGGAGACGGCATGCAGATGCCGCGCGGGCCTGGCCGACTACAGGAGGTCACGGAGCCGGATAAAGTAGCCGGTGGTGCGCTGGGGAGTCTGGTCGGCAAGAATCAGGTGTCGAGCGGCGGGATGATGGCGTGCACAGTGCGGAGATAGTCCTGGCCCTGGTGGCGCTGGGCACAGTGGGCGCGGCCTTCGCGAACCGGCTGCGGGTCCCGCCGCCGTCCCTGCTCGTGATCGCCGGGCTGATCGTCGGCGTGCTGCCCGGGGTCCCCGCCGTCCGCATCAGCCCGGACATCGTCAGCTTCGTCGTGCTCCCGCCGCTGCTGTGGGCGGCCACCGGGGACCTGCCCTGGCGTGACCTGCGAGAAGTGTGGCGGCCGGTCACCGTGCTGGCGCTGGGCCTGGTCCTGGCGTCGGCGGGAGCGGTGGCGGCCGTGCTCACCGCGATGACGGCGATCCCGGTAGCCATGGCCTTCGTGCTGGGCGCGGTGCTGGCCAGCACGGATCCGGTGGCGGTCAGCGCGCTGGCGCGCAGGCTGTCGCTGCCGCCCCGGGTGCAGGCGCTGGTGCAGGCGGAATCGCTGTTCAACGACGCCACCAGCCTGGTGCTGTTCCAGATCGCGGTCTCCTTCGCCGTGGGCAGCTCGGCCGCCGCCGGCCTGGGCGGCGTGCTGGCCCACGGCGCGGTCCAGTTCGTTCTGCTGGCAGGCGGCGGCGCACTAGCCGGAGGCGTCATCGGCGTCGCGGTCATCGGCGCGGGACGCCGCATCACCGATCCGGTGCTGGAAACGGTGATCGCGCTGGTCACGCCGTACGCCGCCTACGTGGCCGGCGAGCTGTTGCACGTCTCCGGGGTCACGGCCGTGATCGTGGCCGGGCTGGTCTACGGAGCACGCCGGACCAGGACGGCGGCGGCCGCCAGCCGGCTCCAGGAGCGGGCGGTCTACCAGACCCTGGTCTTCCTGCTGGAAAGCGTGGTGTTCAGCCTGATCGGGCTGGAGCTGCCCACCCTGGTCCGCGACCTCGGGCGCCCCGACCTGTGGCCGCTCATCGCCCTGGCCGTCGCGGCCACCCTCATGGTCGTCCGCGCCCTGTGGGTGTTCCCGCTCTGGGCCGGCCGCCAGTGGCAGCAGGGTCAGCGCCCGTCCTGGACGGTCCCGGCCGTGGTGTCCTGGGCCGGGACCCGCGGAGTGGTGCCGCTGGCCGCGGCCTTGTCCATCCCGCTCACCTCCGCCGACGGGACACCGCTGCCGCAGCGGAACCTGATCCTGGTCCTCGCGGTGAGCGTGATCGTGATCTCCCTCATCGTGCAGGGCCTGACCCTCGCGCCGCTGGTCCGTCGGACCGCGGTCGTCCGGCCGGCGGCCAGCACCGAGCAGGAGGAGGCGACGGCCCAGCTGCGGCTGGCGGAGGCTGGGATCGCCCGCCTCGATGATCTCGCGTCCGGAGAGGAGGCACCGGACGCGGCGATCGACCGGATACGCGAGGTGCTGGACGCTCGAATCGGGCACGCGCGGGCCCGGCTGGCCGGTGACGGGAACCATGAGCCGGAGCTGACCGAACGCGAGGTACGCCGGGACGTGATCGCCGCGGAGAACGCCGAGCTGGCCCGGCTGTACGCCGATGGCGCCATCAGCGCGGACACCCGGCAGAAGCTGCAGCGCGCCCTGGACCTGGAACTCACCCGGTTCACCGGCGAGGCCGGGTGATGTCCCGCCACGACCGTCTTCGGCTTAGGTGGCGGCGGGGAGGATGGCGCATGATGAGGATGGTGGACAACCCGGCCGAGACGAGGCGACATGACGGCTGACGGTCGTGGCGGCGAGAAGCGCCTGCGGCCCCAGCTACGGGGCGGCATCGTCCGTCGCTCAGCGCTGATGGAGCGCCTGGTCAAACACGATGCGCGACGCATCGTCTCGGTGATCGCTCCGGCGGGTTACGGGAAAACGACCCTGCTGGCCCAGTGGGCCGACGCCAGCGGACTGGATTTTGCCTGGCTGTCGCTGGAGGAGGCCGATAACGACCCGAAGGTCCTGCTGGCGGGCATCGCCGAGGCGCTGGACGGGATCGAGCCGGTCGACAAGCGCGTGTTCGAGGCACTGGCCTCGCCGTACAGTTCGGCCCTCGGATCGGTGCTGCCCCGGCTGGGATCAGCACTGTGGTCGATGTCCACGCCGATAGTGCTGGTCCTGGACGACGTCCACCTGCTGCGCAACACCGAGGGCCGGGCCGCGCTGGCGGTGCTGGCCGACTCGGTGCCCGACCACTCGCGGCTGGTACTGTCGGGCCGGTCCGAGCCGCCGGTGCGGACAGCGCGGCTGCGCGCTGAGGGACGGATCCTCGAGCTCGGCGTGGCTGACCTGTCCCTCACCCTCGATGAGGGTGAGGCGCTGTTGCGCGCGGCCGGCCTGACGCTGAGCCCGGAGGAGGCGGCTGAGCTCTACCGGCGGACCGAGGGATGGCCAGGCCGGCCTGTACCTGGCCGCGCTGTCCATGAACGAGGGCGGCCCGCTCGCGGCCGCGGCGGCGTCTTTCGACGGGACCGGGCAGCTGGTCAGCGACTACCTCGAGTCGGCGCTGCTAGGCCGGCTCTCCCAGCGGCAGCGCGAGTTCCTGACCCGGACCTCGGTGCTGGAGCGGATGTCCGGAGCGCTGTGCGAGTCGGTCCTGCAGGTGGCAGGGACGGCCGCGGACCTGGCCGAGCTGGCCCGGTCCAATCTGCTGCTGGTGCCGCTGGACCGGTCCGGGCGCTGGTACCGCTACCACCACCTGTTTCGTGACATGCTGCGGACCGAACTCCAGCGCCGTGAACCAGGCCTGGTCCCGGTCCTGCGGCGCCGGGCGGCCGCGTGGTGCCAGGACAACGGGCAGCTCGAGGAGGCGCTGGAGTACAGCATCGCGGCCGGGGACACCGATGCGGCCGCCCGCCTGTTGCAGACGCTGTGGCTGCCCACCGTGCAGCAGGGCCGGGACGCCACCGCCCAGCGCTGGATGGACTGGCTGGAGGACCGGCAGGGGATCCACGGGAACCCGATGATGGTGACGGCGGCTGCCATCACCGCCGTCACGGCAGGCCGTCCGGCTCAGGCCGAGCGGCTGGCCGGGCTGATCGACTCCTGGCCGCATCAGGACGCGGTCTCGCCCGTCGATCCGGCCGCTGAGGCCTGGGCGGCGACGCTCCGGGCCATCTTGTGCCGGCACGGCATCGGGCAGATGCGCCGTGACGCCGACGAGGCGGCACGCAGGCTCGCTGCGGCGGGCATCCGGGCCCCGGTGGCCACCTTGTGCCAGGCTATCGCCCAGCTGCTGTCCGGTGATCTCAAGCTGGCCGACCAGCTCTTCGCCGACACGATCCGGGCCGGGGCCGACGGCATCGCGCCGGACGTGCTCACCACCGCGCTGAGCGAGCAGGCGCTGCGGGCCGTCACCGACAATCACTGGGGCCAGGCCCGGCTCCTGGCTGACCAGGCCGCGGCCGCGCTGGGCCAGGCCAGGCACCGAGGAGAGCTGGGTGACCCCGCTGAGCAGCGCGGCCCAGGCCCGGGTGGCCTTGCACGACGGGGACATCCGGGCGGTGCGGCGGCACCTGGCCAGCGCGCAGCGGACCCGGCACTGGCTGACCTACGCCCTCCCGCATCTCGCGGCTCAGGCCCGGATTGAGCTCGCCCGTCTGCACCTGGCCACCGGTGACGTGGCCGCGGCTCAGGTCCTGATGCGGGAAACCGACGAGCTGCTGCAGCGGCGGCCCGGCCTGGGCGTGCTGGCCGGGCAGGCCGAGGCGCTGCGGGCTCAGCTGGCGGAGAAGAGCAACTCGGCCGTGCCGGGCGCGTCGGCCCTGACCGGAGCGGAGCTGCGGCTGCTGCCCTGGCTCTCGACCCACCTTTCGTTCACCGAAATCGCCGCCGAGCTGGTGCTGGCGCCGACCACCATCCGGTCGCAGGCCTACTCGCTGTACAAGAAGCTGGGCGTCACGTCGCGGAACCTGGCCGTCAGCCGGGCTCGGGAGCTGGCCCTGCTCGGCTGATGCAGGACCGTGCTGCTAGTCACGCAGGCGGGAAGACGGTGGCCCAGTCGTCCCTGACGCTGACTGCGGTCCAGGAGCGCTCGCGCGCCCGCTGGAGGGCTTCCTCAGCGCCGGTGACGTAGTCGAACTCGCGGTCCGGGTCGTCGTGCAGGATCAGCAGCCGTAGCCCCGGGCGCCCTGGCTGGCGGGCGAAGCGCAGCATGGGGATGTCGCCGTTGGAGTTGCCCCCGGCGACGAGCGGGCGGCGCCCGGTCCGGCTCCAGATGCGGACGGGCTTCTCCGGGCCGTCGTCGAAGAAGTCGATCTCCGACTTGTAGAGCAGATCGTTGTCCTCCTCGCCGAGCCGCAGGTCCAGGCCGAAGGCGCTGCCGATGACCCGCTCAGGCGGTATCCCGTACAGCTGCTCGGCGAAGGGCCGCATGAAGTCCCGGTCGCCGCCCGAGGCGATGTAGGTGGTGAACCCGTTCGCCTCCCGGCCTCGCTGGCCCTGTACGCCATCTTCGGCACCAGCCGCCAGCTGGTGGTAGCCGGGACCTCGGCCTCGGCCGTGCTGGTCTTTTCGGCGGCGACGGCCCTGGGACCGAAGAACGCGGCCAGCTACGCCACCCTGGCCGCCGGAATGATCATCCTGACCGGCCTGATCTTCCTGGTGGCCGGGCTGCTGAAGCTCGGCTTCATCACCGCGTTCTTGTCCCGGCCGGTGATGGAGGGCTTCGTCTTCGGGCTGGCCATCTTCGTGACGGTGAGCCAGCTGCCCAAGCTCTTCGGCCTGAAGAAGGGGCCGGGCGACACGGTGCGCAGCTCTCCTACCTGATCGGGCACCTGGGCCAGGCCAGCCTGGTGACGTTCGCGGTCGGGATCATGGCCCTGGTCCTGCTGTTCGCGCTGGAGCGGTACGTGCCGCGGCTGCCGGGCGGCCTGATTGTGCTGGCCGCGGCCATCGCCATCAGCGCCGGCCTGGGCCTTTCCGGCCACGGGGTGGCCGTGGTGGGCAAGATCCCGACCGGGCTGCCCAGCGTGAGCTGGCCGTCGCTGAAGCTGAACGACCTGTGGGTCCTGTCCTGCTGCCCAGTGCGGCCGGGATGATGCTGGTCATCTTCAGCGAGGCGCTCGGCGCGGGGCAGACGTTCGCCGACAAGCACGGCTACCGGCTGGAATCCAGCCAGGAGATGATCGCGCTAGGCCTGGCCAACCTGGGCTCCGGCGTGCTCGGCGGGCTGGCCTGCGGGGGCAGCCTGTCCCAGTCGGCGGTCAACGACGGCGCGGGCGCTCGGACCCAGGTGTCGCCCATCATCGCCGCGGCGCTGAGCCTGGTCACGGTCATCGCGCTGACGCCGCTGTTCACCGACCTGCCCGAGGCGGTGCTGGCGGCCCTGATCATCCACGCGGTCTCGCACCTGATGAAGGTGGGAGAGATGCGCCGGTACCGCCGGCTGGTGCCGCGCGAGTTCTGGCTGGCCATGCTGACCCTGACCGGCGTCATCGTGCTCGACGTGCTGCCCGCGCTGATCCTGGGCGTGGTGGTGGCGCTGCTGCTGCTGGTCTACGCGGCCAGCCGCCCGCGGATCTCGGTGCTGGGGGCCGATCCGGCGGCACCGGGCGCGTTCACCGACGTCTCGCGGCACGACGGGGTCACGCCGGTGCCCGGCGTGCTGATCATCCGGCCGGACGCGCCGCTGTTCTACGCCAACGCCGAGGTGGTCCGGGACGCGGTCGAGCAGGCGGCCGCCGCCGCGCCGGAGCTGGCCCGCGCGGTCGTGCTCGTCCTGGAGGGAAACGACGACCTCGACATCACCAGCGCCGAGCAGCTCACCAAGCTGGCCGGGAATCTGCGGGCCAGAAACGTCACGCTCGGCCTGGCGCACGTGCACGGCCCGGCCCTGGGCATGGCGGAACGGTCCGGGCTGCTGGCCGCCGTCGGCGCCGATCACGTGTTCCCGACCACGCCCGCCGCGGTGGCCTGGGCCCGGTCGGTGGCCGGCCCGGGGCCTACGGTGACGGGGCCTGCGGTGACGGGGCCTGCGGTGACGGGGCCTGCGGCGGCGGGGTGAGCTCGGCCTGGCGGGCCAGGAAGCGGAGCCGGGCGGCCCGGGCATCCCAGCCGTAGACGACGGCCGTGTCGGCGATGAGATCGTGCAGGGCGCGATGCTCACGCTGGACCAGGATGCCGAGGAAGCCCAGCCCGAAGAACAGGAAGCTGAGCGGGAAGACCAGCGCGCGCAGGACGCCGTGCCGGGGGTCCAGGGCGGTGCCCGCGGACCGGACCACGCGCAGGCCGACCAGGGCCATGCCGAAGGTCCGGCCGCTGACCGCCCAGGAGTAGCCGAAGTAGGTGAACTGCCACAGCACGTAGAGGACCGCGACGACCGGGCTGTTATGGTTCCAGGTCACGGAGTGGCCGGTCACGACGTGGACGCCGTAGGAGATGGCGGCCAGGGCGAGGGAGAACACGGCGCTGCTGACGGCCAGGTCGATGGCGTAGGCGGCGAACCGGGATACCCCGCCGGCGTAGTGCCCTTGGTAGTGGTCCGGCGTCACGGCGGTCACGATTCGGCCGTCCCTGTCGGCCCGACGGCCTCGGCCGGCTCAGGCGGCCCGACAGCCGCGGCCAGTCCAGGCGGCCCGACGGCCTCGGCCGGTCCAGGCGGCCCGACGGCCTCGGCCGGCCCAGCAGGCTGGTCCGGGCCGGAGCGCAGCGCCGGGGGCACCTGGGGGGCGGGCTGCTGACGCCGGAGCAGGCGCTGCACCCAGCGGTCGGTGAACTGGTCCAGGCCGACCGTCTGGCTGCGCACGGCGTCGAGGAACTCGGTGCCCATGCCGCCGGAGGACCGGGCGATCACCGCGCCCAGGTCGGTCCGCTCCACCAGGGCGTCCATGTCGATCCGGCTGACCAGCTGGTTGACGTCGACCCGGTCCAGCAGCGGCTCCAGGTCCACCTTGGCCAGCAGGGCGTTCACGTCGACCTGGGCCAGGACCTGGTTGAGGTCGACCCGGCTCAGCAAGGCGTTAAGGTCGATGCGGGCCGCGAGCTCGTTGACGTCCAGCGCACCGACCAGCAGGGCGACGACGCGCTCGGTGACCTGCTGGGCGATGGCCTCCACCGGGTTTCGCTTGCCTGACCGGGCCCAGTCCAGGGGATTCACCACGGGGACAGTATCCCCGACCCCGGGAGCGGCTGAATCATTCGGGACGGATGAGGACTGAGCGCACCCCGGGACCGGACAATCCAGGGCTAGAGGCCCTAACCCGGAGGCGTAGCGATGGACGGCATGGTCTGGATTCCCGGCGCCACCTTCTCGATGGGCTCTGACCAGCACTATCCCGAGGAGGCACCGGTCCGCAAGGCCACGGTGAACGGGTTCTGGATGGACATCGGACCGGTCACGAATCGTGAATTCGGCCGGTTCGTCCGCAAGACCGGGTACGTCACGGCGGCCGAGCGGGCCCCGGATCCAGCCGACTACCCCGGAGCCCGGCCCGACCTGCTGGCCGCGTTCTCCTCGGTGTTCGTGGCGCCTGGCCACCCGGTCAGCCTGAACGACCCGTACCAGTGGTGGAAGGCGGTCCCCGGCGCGGACTGGCGGCATCCGCTCGGCCCGGGCAGCTCGATCCGGAAGCTGCCGGACCATCCGGTCGTGCACGTCGCGTGGGCCGACGCGGCCGCCTACGCCAGCTGGGCGGGCAAGGCCATCGCCACCGAGGCGGAGTGGGAGCTGGCCGCGCGCGGCGGCCTGGACGGGGCGGAGTTCGCCTGGGGGGATGAGCTCAACCCGGACGGGGAATGGATGGCCAATACCTGGCAGGGCGACTTCCCGGTCAGCAACAGCCGGGACGACGGGTACGAGCGGACGTCTCCGGTGGGCGCGTTCCCGGCCAACGGCTACGGCCTGTACGACATGATCGGCAACGTCTGGGAGTGGACGTCGGACTGGTACGCCGGCCACGCCGAGGCGGCCAGCCCGTGCTGTGGTGGCGGGACGGCCGACGCGCAGGAGCAGAGCATCGACCAGCGCGATCCCTCGCGCATCCCGCGCAAGGTGATGAAGGGCGGGTCCCATCTGTGCGCGCCGAACTACTGCCGGCGTTACCGGCCCGCGGCCCGGATGGCTCAGCCCATCGACACGTCAACGTGTCATCTCGGCTTCCGCTGCGTCGTGCGGGAGGGCTAGGTGGGCGCGGCGATCGGCCAGGCCCTGCCGCTGGCGGTCGGCGTCGCGCTGAGCCCGGTGCCGATCATCGCGGTCGTGCTGATGCTCATGTCGGAGCGCGCCCGCCTGAACGGGCCCGGGTTCGTGCTGGGGTGGCTGGTCGGCCTGGCCGCCCTGGGCGCGATCGTGCTGGCCGTGGCGGGCCCGGCCAGCACCAGCGACGACGGCCACCCGGCCACCTGGGCCAGCGTGCTGAAGCTGGTGCTGGGCCTGCTGCTCATCGGGGTGGCGGTCCGCCAGTGGCGCGGGCGGCCGAAACCCGGGCAGGAGGCCGAGGCGCCGAAGTGGATAGGCTCGATCGAGCGGTTCAGCCCGCCGAAGGCGACCGGGGCGGGCGCGGTGCTGTCCGCCGTCAACCCGAAGAACACCCTGCTGGCCGTGGGGGCCGCGACCGGGATCGCGCAGACCGGGATCGGGGCCGCCGACCAGGCCATCGCCTACGCCGTGTTCGCGCTCGTGGCCACGGTCGGCGTGGCCGCTCCGGTAGTGATGTACTTCGTGCTGGGCGAGCGGTCCCGGCAGATCCTGACCGGCCTGCGGGACTGGATGGGCCAGCACAACGCGGCCATCATGGCCGTGCTGTGCCTGGTCATCGGGGCCAAGCTGATCGGCGACGCGATCAGCGGCTTCACCGCATGAGCCAGTGACGTGACGGAATCTTCATGCTTGGTCACCCGTCGCTACGGGTACATAACGCTCGGGCATTTGTGGGTGTTATCGCGCATTCGTCTTCCCGCCCGGGCTATCTTGCTCTGGCCGGGCAATCGCTGCACGTCCGGGCCACTTTTGCCCATGGGAGGGGACGTGAGCACCCATTGCTACCGGATCACCATTGACGGTGTTCTCGGTGAGATGGGGCGCGAAGCGTTCGCGGATTTCCTCATCGAGCCCGGCGGCGGCACTACCGTGCTGACCGGCGAGCTGGATCAGGCCGCCCTGTACGGCGCGCTGAACCGCGTCCTGTCGCTGGGCCTGGAGCTGATCGAGCTGAGCCGGGTGACCGAGGGCCGCGCCTTAATTCAGTCTGGCCTCATTATTCTGGCGGGGCCTGCTTGACGTCGACCAGCTCGAGGCCGAGCGCGCGGATCCGGTCCAGGAGCTCGTGCAGGTCGCCCTGGTCGAGGTCACCGGACAGCACGGTGATGGTCGGTTCCACCTCGACCAGCATGTCCGCGAACGCCTCCCGGGCCGCGGGACCGAGCGAGCCGACCACTCTGATCTCGTAGCTACGCCTGGCCATCAGGGCCTCCCAGGGGAATCGGGACGTCATTCGCCCATCGTGACAGCGGCGGGCCCGGTAAAGATCATCCGCCAGCGGTGAATCGTGCCTCTCACCCGGCGCGCCGCCGGGGACGGCTGAGCCGCCGCGCCTCCAGCAGCTCGGCGCCCAGCAGCCGGATCCGCTCCAGCAGGCCGTGCAGGGCGGCCTGGTCGAATTCGCCGGTGATGACGGTGACCTGGCCCTGCGAGGCCACATTGAGGCCGGCGAAGGCGGCCTCGGGAGCCTCGCCGAGCTGGCCGGCGAAGCGGATCACGTAGCTGGGCGGCTGGGCTGTCATGGCGCAACGGCGTCCGATCCATACGACGGCGTGAAACCTCATCGTGACCGTCGGTGCGTACGGCGGGCTCACCCACGGCGGGTGAAGGAACTCCGGCGGGGGGCTCAGATCAGCTCGAGCTCGCGGGCGCGCTGTACCGCCTCGCGGCGGCGCGACACGGTGAGCTTGCGGTAGATGCTGGCGATGTGCGTCTTGACCGTGTTCACCGACAGGAACAGCTCGCCGGCGATCTCGGCCGCCGGCATGCTGGTGCCCAGGAAGCGCAGGATGGTCAGCTCGCGCTGGGTCAGCGCCTCCGGCAGGTACCGCGGGATGGCTGGCTCGGGCTGGGCGGGCGCCTCCGGTGAGACGCGCGGGCGGGGCACCGGCCACTGCGCCGCGACCGCGGGATGCCGGGCGAGCAGGTCAGCGAACGTGTCCGCGCCTTCCAGGAAGGGCAGCACGATCTCGCCGCGGGAGATCTCCAGGGCCCGGACCAGGATGTCCACGGCCCGGCCGGGATCGTGGTCCAGCAGCGCGATCCGGGCCTCGCAGATGAGCGCCTCGACCAGGACCAGCCGGCCCGCCTGCGGGCTGGCCGCGGTGGGCACGCTGCGCACGCAGTCCCGGGCTTGCCGCAGGTCGCCCAGGGCGAGGTAGGCGCGGGCCCGGGGCGCGGCGGTCAGCACGGCGAACTCCGTGCCGAGGTAGCCCTGCAGCAGCCGGAGCGCCGCCTGCGGCCGCCCGAGCGACGTGTCGAGATCGGCGAGCAGGGCGTCTCGCTGGACGGTCAGGACCGGCGGGAGACGGCGGCCGAGTTCCTCCAGGGTCTGCCGGGCCTGGTGCACCTGCCCCTCGGCCAGCATGACCTTGGCCCGGCCCAGCTCGAGGACCACTGCGAGGCCTGGGTCGGAGCCGACCACGTCGGGCAGCAGGGTCTGCTGCAGGGCCCGGATCAGGCCGTCGAAGTCGCCGGCGACGGCGGCGCGCAGCCCGGCGGCGAGGTCGAGCGCGGGCGGCAGGCTCAGTTGCTGCCGGGTCCGGAGGGCGCGGGCTCGCAGGCCGGCCTCGTCGGCGTGCTGGGTCCGGGACCACAGGCTGTCGACGAACGCCACCATGCCGAGCGCCTCCAGCTCCAGGCCGGGCATCCCGTCGCGCTGCGCCTCGGCTCGGGCCTCGTCGAGCAGGACCGCGACCTGCTCGTGCCGGCCGTGCCAGAGGGAGGTGCTGGCCTGGGCGAGCAGGACGGCGGCCCGCAGGCCCGGCGGCCGCGGCGGCGTGATCTCGCCGTCCGGGCCGAGCAGGCGGCGGGCGGCCGCGTCGACGGCTCCGAGGTCGAAGGCCTGCTGGCCCAGGACGAGCTCGACCAGGTCGGCGGTGAGGAACAGGTCCGGGTCGGTCAGGGCCGGATCGGACTTGACCGACGGGAGCCGGCCCAGCTCACTGGCCGCCGAATCAGCGTCGGCGAAGGCGGCTGCGATGGCCGAGCCGGCCAGCGCGAATTCGGCCGCCCGCCGC
Organism: uncultured Actinomycetes bacterium; assembly: GCA_963744005.1. GTDB lineage: Bacteria > Actinomycetota > Actinomycetes > Streptosporangiales > Streptosporangiaceae > Palsa-504. Next base: position 207,842 of record CAVURU010000002.1, read on the forward strand.
GGCCCGGTGCCCTCGGGCAGGCGCAGCGGCAGCAGGTCTTCGAGCCCCAGCCCGGACAGGTCCAGCCGGTGGACGAACGCGGCCGCGAAGCCGCCCCGGGTGATCAGCTTGGCGACGTGGTGCCGGTTGCCGGCCCGGACGGCCCAGCACAGGGCGTTGCGGAGGTCGCCTGCGCTCTCGAACCAGGCGGCGGCGCGCTCCTGCAGGGCGCGCACGTCGTGGCCCATGCTGCGCCGCAGCAGGTAGCGGAGGATCTCGGCGAACAGCTGGTGGTAGCGGAACCGCTCGTGGGCGGCATCCAGCGGGATGACGAACGAGTTCTCCCGGGCCAGCCGGGCGAGCATGTCTCCGCACCCGGTCATGCCGGTCACCGTGTCAGCCAGCGGCCCGGTCACCTCGTCCAGGAAGCTGATCTGGATCAGCATCCGGCGCTGCGGCTCGGGCTGCTGGTCGAGGACCTCGCTGACCAGGTACTCGCCGATGCTGCCCGAGCCCATGGCGAGCTCGGTGACGAACTCCGACGGAGACGGCGTCGCTTCCATCCGCATGGCGGACAGCTGCACGCCGGCCGCCCAGCCCTCGGTCCGGGACACCAGCCGCTCCAGGTCGGGCGCGGGCAGGTACACGTCGTGCTGGGCGAGCACCTCGGTGGTCTCCGCCGTGGTCATGGCCAGGTCGTCCGCGCGAAGCTCGGCCATCTGCCCGGCCAGCCGGTACCGGTGCAGCGGCAGCAGCGGATCGCTGCGGGCGGCCAGGATCAGCCGCAGCCCGGGCCGCCCGCCGCCGATCAGCCGGTCCAGCCGGGCCAGCAGGACCGGATGCGTGATCAGGTGCGCGCCGTCGACGACGACGGCGAGATCGCCGGGCGCCCCGTTCCCGGCTTCCTCGTGGTCCTGCAGGGCAGATTCGAGCAGCCGGCCGAACCGCCACGGCTGGGCATCGGCGGGGGTCACGGTGAGCCAGGCGACGTGGTGCCCGGCGCGCCGGGCCCAGTCGGTCAGCAGCACCGTCTTCCCGGCGCCCGGGCCAGCGGAGAGCAAGGTGAGCGGGACGCCGGCGGCCTGGTCCAGCCCGGCCAGCAGGCGGGGGCGCGAGACGTGTCGCGGCGGGAGCGGCGGCACGGCAAAAGGTGCGTACGGTACTGCACCAGCCATCGCTGCGTCCTCTCCCCGCACCCCTTACCGGCATCTCTGCCCATAACCCCCGCGACGGTAAACGCGTTTCCGGCGGTAACCCGCTCTGGCCTGGGCGAAAGACCGGATCACCCGGGAAGGATGGCCCGCGGCGGGTCGCGAGCTGGTTTGCTAGCGGCCATGATCATCCGCCTGGCCGTCCGGCTCGTGGTCCTCGCCGTGATCGTCGGCGTGGTGGTGAAGATTGTCCCGGGCATCCACCTGAACGGCGGCTTCGGCTGGCTGCTGTGGATCGCGCTGATCTTCTCGGTCGTCAACCTCATCCTGGGCCCGCTGTTCCGGCTGCTCAGCCTGCCCTTCATCGTCTTGACCCTGGGGTTGTTCCTGCTGGTGGTGAACGCGGCGCTGCTCGGCATCACGGCCGCCCTGACCTCCCACCTGAGCATCGACAACTTCTGGTCGGCGCTGCTGGGCGGCTTGCTCATCGGGGTCTTCAGCTGGCTGGCCGAGCTGGTCCTGCACCTCGGCCGGCGCAGCAAGCACCGCCGGGAGGCCCGGGCGGAGGCCTGAGCGCGCCGTGGCCATGGACATCGACACGGCGGCCGCCGCAGCGCCGGGCCGCCCGGGCTAGATCACCCCGGTGTAGGCCTCGTCGACCGGCACGATGCGGACCCCGAGCGGCAGCAGGGTGACCGGGATGATCTTGAAGCTGGCCAGCCCGAGCGGGATGCCGATGATGGTCAGGCAGAGCGCGACCCCCGAGACCAGGTGCCCGACGGCCAGCCACCAGCCGAACAGGATGATCCACAGGATGTTCCCGATCAGCGAGGCCACGCCCGCGCCCGGGCGGCGGTCGATGGTCCGGCCGAACGGCCACAGCACGTAGGACGCGATCCGGAAGGACGCGATCCCGAACGGGATGGTGATGATCAGGATGAAGCACACCAGCCCGGCCAGGGCATAGGCCAGCGCCATCCACAGGCCGCACAAGACCAGCCAGATCACGTTCAGGATGAGCCGCATCGTCCCATTTGACCACCGGCGAGGCCCGGAGAGCCTCACTCCGGCCGGGTGATGACGCCCGGACCGGCTCGGAGCGATGGTGCTAGCAGGAACCTACGTCAGGAGTTCCGCCATGGAATCTGGCGACAACGACCCGTACGCACCGGGGCTGCTGATGGCCCGGTCATGGCCGGCCACGGTGATCCTGGGCGCCCTCACGCTGATCCTCGGCCTGGTGGTGAGCTTCCACCCAGGCGGCTCGCTGAACGTGGTGGCCGTCCTGCTCGGCATCACCATGATCTGCTCCGGGCTGTTCCACCTGATCCGGATCTTCGGGCCGGGGGAAAGCCACATCTGGCTCGGCATCACCGGCCTGCTGCTCATCGTCATCGGCGTCGTCCTCATCCGGCACCTGCACCTGACCCTGGCGCTGATCGGGCTGTTCGTCGGCATCTCCTGGATCGTGCAGGGGGCCACGGCGCTGATCTCGGGCCTGGCCGGGCCATCCGGCGAAGGACGAGGCTGGTGGATCGCCTTCGGGGCGATCAGCGTGATCGCCGGGATCGTCGTGGTGGCCACCCCGGTGACGTCGGTGACGTTCCTGGCCGCGCTGCTCGGCATCTGGTTCGTCGTCATCGGCCTGTTCGAGATCATCGCCGGGTTCATGCTCCGGCGGGCCGCGAGCACCGCCGACGGCACGCTGGCACATCACCCGGCCTGAGTGATTCCGGGGCCGCCCGGAATCGGCACATTTGAGGCCGCCTAGTTGCGAAGGATGGGTTTCATGAGCAATGGCGAGAGTCCGGCCAACGGGCCGCAGTTCAGGACGGCGCCGCTGGTCACCAGTGCGGTCCTGGTCGGAGCGGGCACACTGATCGCGCTGGCCGGGCTGGCCGTGGGCGCGGCCCACGTGGCGTCCGCCACCCGGCAGTGGATCGACGAGATGGAAGTGCCGCCGAGCGAGCAGGCCCGGCAGAAGTGGGCCCAGGCCCGGACGGCCATGGCCGCGGGGGCGGCCGCCTGGCAGAACGGCACGCCGCCGACCGAGGTAACGGCAGCCGGCTAGCCGGTCCCGGAGCACGCACCCCGGTCCGTTCGGTACCTGGCGGTCGGTACCCCAAGGTCACGGGCGGACCGGCTGGTCTCACCCCTCACGGGTGGGGCGCGGGCCGGGCCTGATTGATGGACTTGTCCGCGTCGTAGTCAGCTTCCAGTGACGAAAGAAGGCAACCATGTCGGACCTGATCGCGATCGGCTACCCCGACGAGACCACTGCGGACGCCGCCGCCGACGAGGCCCGGCGGCTGGCCCAGGACCTGATCATCGAGCCCGATGCGATCGCCGTGATCGTCCGGGACAAGGACGGCAAGTACCACACCCACACCAGCCACCATCTGGTCGGCGGCGGGGCCACCTGGGGCATGTTCTGGGGCCTGCTGTTCGGGATGCTGTTCTTCATTCCAGTCCTGGGCCTGGCCGTAGGAGCCGGGCTGGGGGCGATCATGGGCAAGATCACCAAGTCCGGCGTGGACGAGCAGTTCGCCAACCAGGTCCGCGGCCTCATCCAGCCGGGTACCTCGGCCCTGTTCCTCATGGTGGAGAAGGTCACCCCGGACAAGGCGGTCGAGGCGATGAGCAAGTACGGCGGCACGGTCCTGAAGACCTCGCTGTCCAAGGAGGGCGAGAAGGAGCTCCAGGAGGCCCTGCACGGCGGCGGCGCCAGCTGACAGCCACCAAGGCTCCAGGACAGGGCCGTACCGCGCCGTCACGCCGTGGCGGCCGGTACGGCCTGCTGCTCCTGGTCCTGATCGGCACCTACCTGCTGGCCTCGTTCGGCCGGACCACGCTGGCCACCGAGCTCCAGGTGGTCCTGTTCGCCGCGGTGCTGCTCATCGCGCTGCGCACGTCGCCGCTGCCGTCCCCGTGGCCGCTCGTCATCGGCGCGGTGACGATACTCGGCACGGCGGTGACGTTCTGGACGTCGCTGAACAGGTCCGGGACCGGGAAGGCGGCCGAGGACCTGTGGAAGACCCTCCTGCTGCTGGCCGCGGTGATCATGGTGGTACGCCGGGTCCTGGCCAAGCCCCGGGTCACCATCCAGAGCATCTACGGCGCGCTGAGTGCCTACATGATCATCGGGCTAATGTTCGCCTCCGCGTACGCCGCCCTGGATCACCTGAGCACGTCCAGCTTCTTCGCCGACGGCCAGCCGGCCAACACGCAGACGTTCCAGTACTTCAGCTTCACGACACTGACCACCCTCGGCTACGGGGACTTCACCGCGGCGCAGGACAGCGGCCGCTCGATCGCGGTGCTGGAGGCCATGACCGGCCAGGTCTTCCTGGCCACCCTGGTGGCCCGGCTGGTGTCGGCCTACCGGGGCCCCAGCAACAGCAGCGACGGCGGCGAGTAGCAGGGCCGCGGGTCACGGGCCCGGCTCGCTCACCGGCCTGGCTCGCTCACAGGCCCTGCTCGGCGGTCAGCCGCCCGGACTCCACCGCCTCGACCAGGGCCTGGTGGTCGCGCTCGTTCTGGTCGGCGTAGGCCGCGGAGAACTGGGCGATGGCCTGGTCGAAGACGTCCGAGCCGCCCAGGTAGGAGGCGATGGCGATGCGGTCACCGGACCGGGCGTGGGCGCGGGCCAGGGTCCAGCCGCACAGCTCGCCGTACATCTTCAGGCCCTCCGGGCGCAGGCTCTCGATGTCGAAGGAGTACTTCCAGTCCCGCAGCTGCCGGACGTAGAAGTCCCGGGGCTGGCCGTCCAGGCCGGCCGGGATGGCCTGCCAGCCCAGGAAGATGTCGCTGGCCGCCTGCATCAGCCGCTGCCCGGCCACCACCCGCTGGCCCTGGTTGGCGAACTTGCTGGCCCCCACGAACCGGCTGAGCACCGATTGCTGCGCCTCCTTGACCTGCAAGAAGAGCGGATCAGTGTCGTCGCGCCCGAGCATGAGGACGATCCAGCAGCGGGTGCCCACGCTGCCCACGCCCACCACCTTGCGGGCCATGTCGGCGAACTCGTACTGCTGGAGCAGGTACTTGCGGTCGGTCTCGAGCGTGCGCTGGTACTTGGCGATCAGCCCGGTGATCTCCTGCTCGATGGCCGCACGCTCGGTCCCGGGCGGCAGCAGCTCGTGCACCGGGACGAGCAGCGGGGGGTCGGAGATGATCCGGGCCCGGCCGTCGGTTGTCCGGGTGAGCTTGGCCAGCTGCTCCATGCTGTCCCGGGTCCGCGCCTTGGCCAGGCCCTTATCCACCAGCTTGCGCTGGCGGGCCTGCAGCTGCGGGGCGAGCTGAGTCCGCAGCTCGTCGACGTCGATGCGGGCGTACCAGACCTCCAGGTTGGTCAGGCCGGCGAACCGCCGCATGGCCTGGCGGTAGCGGGCGACGGAGGCGGTGACGATCTCGCGGCGCTGCTTGGCTGGGAGGGCATTGCCGCGAGCGGCGACCTCGAGGCTGGCCGCGAGCCGCTTGACGTCCCACTCCCACGGCCCGGGCAGCGTCTCGTCGAAGTCGTTGATGTCGAACATCAGGCGGCGTTCGGCGGAGCCGAAGACCCCGAAGTTGGACAGGTGCGCGTCGCCGCAGGCCTGCACGGCCAGCCCGGTCACCGGGGTGGCGGCCAGGTCGGCGGCCATCGGCAGGGCAGCGCCGCGGTAGAAGGTGAAGGGCGAGACCATCATCCGGCCGCGCCGGACCGGGATCAGCTCGGGGACGCGGCTGGCGGCCTGCTCCTCCAGCAGCGCGATCGGGTCCGGCCGGTCCGCCGCCGGGTCGAAGGCGGCGTGGCTGTCCCGCGGCACCTCGGCCCGGGCGGCCTTGCCCCGGGCGGCGCGCTCGGCCCGGGTGAGCCGCCCCACTTGCGCGTCGAGCTGGTAGCGGCCGGGCGCCGGTGCAGTCAGTGCGGGCATGGTCGGGCTCCTTTCAGCCATTCATCCGACGATGCCGCCGCAGGCGCCCGGCCGCCTCACCCGGCGTGGATGAGGCGGCGGGACGCTCCGCCGGGCCATTCTCGACTGGTCTGGTCCGCTCCCGGCCAGTCTGCCGGCGCGGAAGGCGTACCGCAGTGACGATCCAGGGAGATTCGCCCGAACGGGCGCATCGGCGGCATATCACCCGGGCCCAGCTCGGGCAGTTCATCCAGGCCGTCCGGGACAGCGATCAGGCGGCCGTGAACGACATGGTCATGCGGCTGAGCCAGGCCCGTCCGTGGCTGGCCCCGCTGGCCTTCGCGGTCGGCGCCTTCGCGATGCTCTTCGAGGGCGTGCGCCTGCTGTTCACCAACTGGCGGCTGACCCTGATCCAGGTGCTGCCCGCGATGTGGATCTGGTTCGCGATGTTCGACCTGAAGGCGCACGTGCTGCACGACAAGGCGTTCCACGTGCAGATCGGGCCGGCCAAGGTGATCCCGCTGGTCCTGGCCATCGCCCTGGTCACCGCGGCCAGTTTCTACCTGAACGCCGTGTTCGCCTTCGCCATCATCCAGCCGGGCCGGCCGCAGATCCGGCCCGCGTTCGTCCAGGCCCGCCAGCACCTGCCGGTCATCCTCGGCTCGGGCGGCTTCGTCGGCGTGCTGCTCGGCCTGTCGACGATCGTGGTGACCCGGTGGGGAGCGTTCTGGTTCGCGGTGTCCCTGGGCATCGTGGTGGGCATCATGATGGTCAGCTACGTGGCCATCCCGTCCCGGCTGGTCGGGATCGGGACCAAGACCACCCTGTCGCGGCGGGACAAGCTGGCGGCCAGCGTGGTCGGCGGGGCGGTGGGCGCGGTGATCTGCACGCCGCCGTACGCCCTGGGCCGGGTCGGGCTGATCCTGCTCGGCTCGTCCGGGCCGGTCATCTTCGCCATCGGCGTGATCCTGTTCGCGGTGGGGATCACCCTGCAGGCCGGCGCGACCGGCGCGGTCAAGACGGTCAAGGTGAGCGCGAAGCTGGTCTCCCGGCAGGCAACGTCGCCCCCAGCGGATGAGGCCAGCAGCAGCAGGGTACTCAATGATCAAGAGACACCTGGGTCACCATAAATGCGGAAGGACGAGCATGCATCGCATAACGAGAGGATTCGTCCTTCCGGTGGCCGCGGTGGTCATCGCGATCCTGGTGGCGGGCTGCACGAGCAGCGTCAAGAGCGCCGTCGGCAGCGCGACCAGCGCGGCGGCCTCGGTGGTGAACTCGGTGACCAGCGGCCCGACCGCGACGGCCACCGTGACGCGCACGCCGACCCCGACGCCCACTCCGACCGACACTGTCACCCCGACCGTGGTGCCGTCGACCGCGACCGCCACGGTGACGCAGACGGCCACGGCGGCGGCGTCCAGCGCCACCCCCTCCGCGACAGCGTCGCCGGCCGAGAGCACGGGCCAGAAGCTGCTGTGGCTGTGGGTCGTGCTCGGCGTGGCGGCGCTGGCCCTGCTGATCGGCCTGATCACGTGGATCGCGCACGCCGGGCGGCGCCGTTCGGCGGCCACGGCGGACTGGCAGTCCCGGGTCATCGACGCCTACGCCAAGGGCTCGGCCCTGCACGACGCGATGGGGGTGGCCGAGACCCCTGGTGATCCGGCCTCCCAGGGCGCTCAGGCCCGGTGGTATGACATCGAGCGGCGCGCCGATGACCTGACCCAGACGCTGTACGGCCTGCGCGAGGCGGCCCGCGATCCGGGCGATCAGGCCCGGATCGCGGACGTGCTGGCCTCGCTGCAGGCCGTCCGGTCGGCCATGGACGCCGAACGGGCCCCAGGGGCCTATATCGGGCAGCAGTCCGACGTGGTCCGCAGCCGCCTGTACGCCTTCGAGTCCTCGCTGCAGGCGCTGCGGGCGGGCGACCCTAGGTACTCCTAGCCGGCCGTCATCAGCCGTAGTAGAGCCCGGTGCCAGGGCGGGCGTGGCACCGGGCTCTACTGGTCCGGACTTGCTCCTGCGGGCCTGCTCCTAGCTGAACAGCTTGGCCTTGGCCGCGGAGAACTCGTCGTCGGTCAGGACGCCCTGCTGATGCAGCGCGGCCAGCTGGTTGAGCTGGTCAAGCATGGCCGATGACCCGGAACCAGCGGCCGGGGCCGCGGCGGGCGGGGCGGCAGGCGGCGCGGCTTGAGGCGGCGGCGCCTGGGAGGACTGCTGCTGCTCCAGGTCGGCGATGCGGTCGTTCTGCTCCGCCTCCTGCTGGGATGCCTCTCCCTGACGCCGGGCCACGCTCTTGCCCGCCATGTACGCTCCCCCGCCGACCACGGCGGCACGGAGCAGCGGACGTCGCCTCACGAACATCGATTTCTCCTTGTTTCCTACATGCCGTCGGGCAGGGTGAGGCCGAGCGCGACCATGATCTCGGGCGCGGCGGCCACGATCCGGGGCCCGCCGACCTGCGGCGCGACCGCGATGAGGACGCCCAGGATGTCGTCCGGGCTGGCGCCCTCGGCGAGCGCGTTGGCCACCTGCCAGACGTAAGAGGCCGGGGGTGCGTCCATGGCGATCAGCGCGGCGATCTTGACCAGGGCGTAGGTGCGCGAGTCCAGGCCGCTGCTGGCCTGGAACTCGGCGCGGGCGTCGAGCCCGGCACCGAGCAGGCTCGGGTCGCCCGTGGCCAGGGCGCCGAACAGGTCTCGGGTGCCGTCGCTGACATCTACCTCGGCTGGCGTCGTCATGGTCGAAGTCCTTTCAGGGTCCAGGCGAACGGGCGGGCGCGGCGCGCCGCCCGCTGAGCAGCTGAGTCGAGCGGCTGTGTTGAACAGCTGAAATGAACAATGGCCCGGCGCCGCCCGGGCCGCGTCACCCGTCGGGGATGAAAGCCTCAGGCCGGGCGCTCGGCGCCGAGTTGGGCGGGGGGCCTGCCGATGAGCTCGATCAGGGCCAGGACGACCAGCAGCAGGACGGCCAGGACGATCACGGTGACCGCGGTGGGGTGGCCCCAGAACACGAAGATCACGGCGAACAGCGCGACCGCCCCGATGCGCAGGCCCCGCCGGTGCGCGTACGTCCAGGTGCCGACCGGGCCGGTCGACACGCCCCGTCGCTCGCCGAAGTCGCGGACCCAGCGCAGCCCCGAGGACACTGCCGAACGGGTCTGGACCGAGGCCCGCGAGGGGCCGGTGAGGAAGGCTCCCAGGGCCACGACCAGCCCGACGGCCAGCACGACGCGCAGCCCGATCTTGATGAAGTAGACCATGGCGTCGAAGGCGGCGGCCGCGGCGTCGGTGGGCAGCACGCTGGGCGGGACGCTGTTGAGGTAGATGCTGCGGGCGATGAGCAGGATGATGGCCAGCACCAGCATGGAGCCGGCCAGCCCGAGGGCCGCCCCGATCAGGGCCCGTCTCCGGCCCCGCGCGGCGAACACGCCCGCGGCCAGCAGGGCCAGGACCAGGATGGGCAGCACGATCTTGAGCGTGTTGATCAGCCGGTAGCCGGCCTGGGCCTTGCCCAGGTCGTCGGACTGGAACAGCGCCACGGTCGGGCTGATGTTCGGGATGTTGCTGGCCAGCGAGAACCCGCGGTTGACCAGGTCCTGCTTGGCCACGGTGATGAGCGGGCCCAGGTTGAGTACGATCTGGCCGTTGGCGGTGCTGAGGGCGCCCTTGCCCTGCCCGGAGAGCAGCGCAACCAGCGACTGGTGGGCGACCGTGTTGACCTGCATCCAGGCGTTGGCCATGGCGGGGCTGGAAATTACCCGTTGCACGGCGGTGTGGATGTAGCCGTACACCGCGCTGGTGATCTGCGGGCCGAATGTGCCCAGCAGGGTACTGAGCCGGGGCAGGCCCTTGTCGTTGAGCTGGGTCGAGGTCTGGGTGATGAGGTTATTCAGGTTGAGCTGGTTCTCGATCGCGGTGGAGATCTTGTCGGTCAGCACGTTCTGGATGGCCGGGTCCTCGATCAGCGGCTGGACGGTGGCCACCCACCGGCCGGTGTCAGAGACCTGGTTGCCGGCCCACACGCCGAGGACCGCGACCGGGGCCAGGATGCTGCCCAGGACGATGAGCACGATGGAGACCGTCGCGCGCCAGCTGAAGCGCCGCCGCTGACGCGGGCCGCCGGCCTGGCCGCGGAGCTCGGCCGTCTCGGCGCGCAGCCGTTCCAGCTCGGTGCGCTCGTCGGGGCTGAGCTGGTCGGGGCTGGGCTCGCCGGGGCTGGGCTCGCCGGCCGTGGCCGGCGGGTCGGCCTCCTGGCCGAGTTCCTCACCCGCGGGCACCGGGCCGGGTCCGGCCTCGCCCTCGGCCGCCATCGCCTCCGGGGCGGGGTCCGTGTCAGGGTGCTCGGTCACGCGCCTATCGTGAGGCGTACCTGGGCTCGTGAGGCTCACCCGCAGAGGATGACGGAGCGCGAGCCCGGGCCGGGACGCAGCTCACTGGGCGGGCGGGCGCCGGCGCCAGGGTCGCCGGGCTCCGGCCTGTGTCCAGAGGAAACGCTGGGCGCGGAAGCCGCCCGCGCCCACGGCGATCAGCAGGAACACGTTCAGCAGCAGTTGCAGGACGGAGCCGCGGGCCTCAGCCCAGCTGCCGAAGGCCATGGACAGGCCGACGTCGGCGGCGGCCGGGATGGTGGTCACGGAGATGAACACCCCGATGAGGGCGCCGGCCCGGGCCTGGGTGAGCGACACCACGCCGACCATCCCGGCCAGCACCGCGACGATGACGGAGAACACGTTGGGGCTGTTGATGAGGTCGGAGACCGGCCTGATGCCCTGCAGGAACAGCGGCGGCGCCTGGCCCGCGGCTCGCACGGCCAGGCCGAAGGCCAGGGTCAGCGCGATGGCGGCGGAGAAGCCGACGGTCAGGGCGAGCAGCCCGGCCCGGACGGCGGCGCGGTCGCCCTGGGTGAGGCCGAGGGCGACGGCGATGATCGCAGCGTACTCGGGGCCGACCACCATGGAGCCGACGATCAGGATCTGCGAGTTGGTCAGGATGCCGACCGCGCCGATGAGCGCGGCGGCGGCCAGCAGGATGAAGAAGCTTGGGGAGTACACCGCTCCCCCGCGGACGACGGCGGCCACCATCTCCCAGACCGGGGCGGCTTCCCGGGTCGGCGAGGTGGCGGCCGGGGCGGGGACGAGGGTGGCGTCCACCTGTTCCACGGCGATGACCCCGTCACCGTCGACGTGCAGGTCGCGCAGGGCCTGAAAGACCGGATTGGCGGCGCTTTGGTGAACGTCGAAGGAAACGCCGTCACCGCGCGGGCGCAGGCCTGCCCCGGTGACCACGACCAGGTTCTGCACGCCGGGAAGGGCAGCGAGCGTGTCGACCAGCGGCCCGGTGTGGCCAGGCGCGGTGACCACGCGGACGTGCAGCATCAGTGCCGCGGGGCGGCCGAAGGATCCGCGCTCGCGGCCGGGGCCGCTGCGGCGGGGGCCGCTTCCGGCGCCGCTTCCGGGGCCGCGGCGGGCGCCGGGGCCGGCGAGGCCGGGGCGATCCGGGCCGCGGCGACGTAGGCCACCACGACGGCCACGATGACCAGCGGCATCGTGGTGAAGCCGTCCGAGCCGAGCAGCAGCGTGGCCAGCAGCACCGAGGTCAGCGGGAGGGTGAGCATGACCGCCGCCATGGCCCCGATGCCGGTGGCCATCCCGGCCACGAGCGGCAGGCCGGGCAGGTGGGACAGGGCCATGCCGCCGGCCGCGCCGATGAGCAGGGCGGGGAAGATGGGACCGCCCCGGAAGCTGCTCAGCGAGGCCGCGTAGGCCAGGCCCTTGGCCGCCACTAGGAGCAGCAGCGTCCCGGCGGCGTAGGAGGTGTGGTTCGCGACCAGCGGCCCGAGGGCGCTCTGCCCGGAGAACAGGACGTCGGAAGCGCTCTTCCCGGTGATCTCGGCGTAGCCGACGGCCAGCCCGCCCACGACCAGGCCGGCCCCAGGGCGGCGGCGGGCGGCGCGCGGAGCGACAGCGGCTGGAGCCACAACGCCAGCCAGCGGATGCCCGAGCCGATCAGCGCGGCGGCGAGCCCGACGGCGATGGCCCAGCCGAACTCCGCGACCGTGGGCGAGCCGAAGTGCGGCAGGCCCGGGATGGCCAGCGAGAAGGTACCGAGCCCGGTCCAGGCGTCCAGGCCGAGGAAGATGAGCGAGCCGATGCCCGCGGCCAGCAGGCCCGGCACGAGGACCAGGCCCAGCATCGGGCCGCCCAGCCCGGACGCCTCCATGAGCAGGAACGCGCCGACGATGGGCGAGCCGAGCAGGGTGCTGATGGCGGCGAAGCTCCCGGCCGAGGCCAGTACCGCGGTGGCCTGGTCGGGCTGCTCGCGGCGGGTGGCGCGCAGGGCCAGCACGACCAGCCCGCCGCCGATGGCGATCAGGGGGGCCTCGGGTCCGAGCACAGCGCCGCAGAGCAGGGTGGCCAGGGCGGCCAGGATCAGGCCGGGCATCTCGGCCGGGGCCGGCGGCCGGTGCGTGGCGAAGCCCTCGGCCGGGTGCGCTCCGCCGGTGCCGGGCAGGTACCTGATGGCCAGGCCGACCAGCAGGCCGCCCACCGCGACCACGAGCAGCGGCCACCAGGGCGGCTCGCCCTGGAAGCCGAGGCCCCGGGGCAGGTGAGTGAAGATCTCCGGCTGGAGGTAGCTGACCAGGGCGAGAAACCCGTACGCGGCGGCCGAGACCGGGACCCCGAGGATGGCCGCGACGAGCAGCAGTCGCAGGTAGCCGCGGCTGCGTAGCAGGGCCCGCGGATCCGAGGGCACGGTCACTGGGCCAACGCTGGCGGACGCGGCCGGCAAGCGCCTCACCTGCGGCGGGTGACCCGCCCGGGCGCTAGCCGGGTCGGGTGCACGTCAGCCAGAGCCGGCCGTCACCGCCGATGACGTCGACGCCGGAGAAACGCCGCCCCAGCACGGCGGTGACCTCATCGACCGGGAAGGAGCGGAGCCGGACGTCCTGGGTGATGAGGGCGTACTGACCGTCCGGCTGCCGCTCGAAGACCTCTATCTGCCAGCGGAACACGTCATCGGCGGCGGTGCTCACCGTGATCTGGAGGTAGTTGTCCCCGAACGGCTCGACGATCTTCGGCCCGGCCGCCATCGCCTCCAGGTAGCTGACCGTGGCGATGTCGAAGACCAGCAGGCCGCCCGGGTTGAGGTGCCGGTACGCGCAGCTGAAAAAGCGCCGCCAGTCCGGCAGGCTGAGGAGGTGATTGACGCCCTGGTAGGCGCAGATGATGACATCGAACCGGCGGCGGAGCCGGAAGCTGGTCATGTCGGCCTGGTACAGGGCGGTCCCGCCGGGGAGCTTGCCCCGGGCCACGGCCAGCATCCCCGGTGAGATGTCCAGGCCGCTGACCTGGTAGGCGCGCGAGAGAGGCACGGTAACGGCGCCGGTCCCGCAGGCGACGTCAAGGAGGGTCGAGGCCCGCGGGTGCCGCCGCTCGACGATGTCCCGGATCAGTGCCGCCTCGGCGTCGGCGTCGCCGGTCACGGCGTCGTAGTGCGGCGCGAGCACGTCGTAGCTGGTCTTCACCGGAACTCCTAGCGCCCGGGCCGACGCCGGGCATCACCCCGGGCGGGTGACGGAAAGGGCAGGGGTCAGATCAGCTGCAGCTGCCGCGCCCGGCGGACCGCCTCGCTGCGATGGGCGGCGGCCAGCTTGCGGTAGATGTTGCGCAGGTGGGTCTTGACCGTGTTGACGGAGATGTACATCTCCTCGGCGACCTCGGCCGTATTCAGCATGGCGGACAGGTGCACGAGCACCTCGCGCTCACGCTCGGTGAGCGGCTCGACCAGCAGCTCGGCCGGGGCGGAACCGGCTCCGGCCCGCTCGGGCAGCTGATCAGGACCGAGTGCCTGGGCCAGCAGCGGCCGGTGGCTGGCGACCAGCTCGGGGTCCCGGCGTAGCACGCCGCCCAGCCAGCTGCGTTCCAGCATGAACGGCAACCGCAGCTGCTCGCGCTCGGCCAGGCGGAGCGCGGAGGCCAGCGACCGGCGGCCGCGGCCGTTGTCGCCGTCCTGATAGCTGATCCGGGCGTCGGCCAGCCAGGCCAGCAACCGGACCCAGTCGGACGCGGCCACGTCGGTGGCCAGCGCCGGGGCCAGGATGCGGTGGGCGCTCGCTCCGTCACCCGCCACCGTGCGAGCGTGAGCCAGGGCGACGATGGCCTCAGGTGAGGTGCCGGCCTGCTCGGCCGAGGCCAGCGCGGCCCGGACGTCACCGGCCGCGGCGTAGGCCCGGGACTGGACCAGGGTCAGCTGCTGGTCGAGCCAGGCTGGCACCGGCCATCCGGACCGGGCCCGGTCGATGATCTGGACGGCGACCCCGGCCCGTCCCTCAGCCAGGGCGCCACCCGCCGCGACCAGGTAGGCCGCCGCCCCGACGAGCTTGTCCGGACTGGTCCCCAGGGCCGCGTCGGCCTGCCGGAGCCAGCCCCGAGCCTCGCGCAGCTCGTTGCGGGCCAGATGCACCCAGGCCAGCGCGACCAGCGGAGCGGGTCCAGGCCCGGAGAGCCGGTGCTCACCCGCCAGGGAGATGGCCGAGCCCGCCAGGTCGGCCGCCAGCCCGAGCCGGCCCCGCACCGCCTCGGCCAGCGCCAGCTGCCCGGTCAGGCAGGCTCGAACGCCGCCCGGCCGGCCGCCGTCTCGTCCGGGCTGGCGGCTGCCTCGCGCCAGCCGGGAGGCGGCTCGGCGGCCAGCGCGGCCTGGTCGGCCAGGCTGGCCTCCAGGATGCGGGCCGCCAGCTCCGGATGGCCGGACCACAGCTCGACGGCCGCGCGGCCGGACAGGACCCGGCGCCTGACCTCCGGCTGGCGGGCCAGCTTGGCCCCCGGGACCTGGGCGAGCATCAGCTCGGCCTGGCGGACGGCGGCGGCCGCGGTGGCCAGGTCCCCGGTCCGCAGGCAGGAGATGAGCCGCAACAGCGCGGCGGACAGCCGGGCTTCGGTCCCCTGCTCGGCAGGCATGCTACGGATCAGGTCATCGGCGGCGTCCACGGCCGCGGCGCACACGTCGTACTGGCCCGCAGCCAGCGCCATCGCCGCCCGGACCAGGTGAGGCGCCGGAGCGGCCTGGTCCTGGCCAGCGGGCATGCGGGCGAACTCGGCGGCCAGCGGTTGCCCGTCGCCCGGCTCGGCGAGCTGGCCGATAGCCAGGTCATCCACGGCCAGGGCGGCGGCCAGCGGCCAGTCCCCGGCCGCAGCGGCGTGCCGCACCGCCTCGGTGAGCATGCCCGTGCGCTCAAACCACCGCGCCGCGCGCCGGTGCAGCACGGCCGCCAGATCGGGGTGTTCGTACCGCAGCCTGAGCCGGAGCATCTCGGCGAACAGCGTGTGGTACCGGTACCAGCCCGAGCCGATCGGCTGGACCAGCGCGTTGGAGTGCGCCAGGGAGGACAGGATGCTGGCCGCCTGCTCGTCGCCGGTCAGCTCGATGGCGGCCGAGCCGCTGACGTGCTCGAGGATGCTCGTGCGCAGCAGCAGGTCGCGGACCTCGGGAGGCTGGACGTTGAGCACCTCATCGACCAGGTAGCAGGTCAGGGCGCTGTCCTCGGCCATCAGCTCCTTGACGAACAGGTCTGGGTCGGGATGGGCGCCGAGCGAGATGGCGGCCAGGCGCAGGCCGGCCGCCCAGCCCTCGGTCCGCAGGTTCAGGCTGGCCAGCGCATCGGCCGTCAGCCGGCTCCCGTGCTGGTTTATCAGCAAGCCGGCCTCGTCCAGGCTGAAGGCCAGGTCGGCGGCCCGGACCTCGGCCAGCTGCCCAGCCAGCCGGTACCGGTGCAGGGGCAGCAACGGGTCCATTCTCGAGGCGACCAGCAGCCGAAGCCCGGGTCCCGCGTTCCGCAGCACGAACTCCAGGCCTTTCAGCACCGTCTGGTCGGTGATCAGGTGCAGGTCGTCCAGGACCAGCGTGACGGCCGGCTGCTGGGCGGACAGGAAGGCGGTCAGCCGCAGCAGCAATGCGTCGTCCCCGGCGCGGCCGCGCGAGGCGGCCTGCACGGTGCGGGGCAACGCGACGCCTGCCTGGCGCAGCGCGCCGATGACATAGGACCAGAACATGCCCGGGCGGTTGTCGAACTCATCCAGTCCGACCCAGGCCACCAGCCCCGGCTCGGCCGTGGCCCAGCCCGCCAGGGCCATCGTCTTGCCCGCGCCGGGCGGCCCGGTGACGACGGTCAGCGGGCAGGCCTGCGCGCCTTCGGCGATCAGGCTGGTGACACGAGGCCGCGGTACGGCCCAGTCCGGCACCGGGGGCGGTGTGATCTTGGAGGTCAGAATGGGGTCGCCGACCGGCGCCGCGGTGCGGCGAGGTCGGGTTGATGCCTGGTGGGCGCCTTGGGTCGCCATCAGTTCCTCCCGGCCGTCACGGGGACGAACGTCACCACCCCCTGAAACAACTAAAGGCCAGCCGGTCTCGCGGCGCATCATACGATCAGCATGAAAGCCTAGTTTCCGAAACGGAGGCCCGAATGCCCAGTAAACGCCCCGTAAATAGGGTATTTCTCGGGAACGGCTAATGAAATCAGGGTTTGCTAGCCCGCCAGGAGGCCTAGCTCACGGCAGCGGGTGACCGCCTGATGGCGCGACGATACGTTCAGCTTGCGGTAAATCGACGTGGCCTGGGATTTGACCGTATTCGGGGACAGGAACAGCTCGGCCCCTATCTCCGGGAAAGACAAGTGAGTGGCGAGCATAGGAAGTAGACGCAGCTCAGCGGTGGTAAGCGAGGACGCTTCCGGAGCATCCGGGCCACGCGGAGCCGGAATCCGGGCTTCCAATTCCAGAGTCTCGTCCACCAGGACGCCGAGCTCGGGGCGACGCTGCAGAATCTCGTCGATTTCGTCCATAAGCGTCCTGGCCCCGGGCGCGTCGGCGAGGGCGAGATGGACGCGGGCCAGTTCTATCCGGGCCTGCACGGCCAGATGCGGAAGGGCATAGGTGAGCAATGGCCTGCTGCGCTGCGCACGGATCAGATGCTGGCGCGCAGCACGGACATCTCCGCGGCGCGCGGCCAGGCGGCCCTGCACCGCACAGACCAACGGCGTCACGTCGGTGTCCTCGGCCCCGGCCTTCCGCAGCACGGCCGCGGCGTGAGCGGCGCGGGCCTGGGCCAGATCCCAGCGGCCCTGCGCCATGGCCAGCAGCGCCTGCTCGCTCAGCGCCGCGGCGAGCACGCCCGAGGCGACGGTATCGCCGTCAGCGCGGCGAACTTCGGCGAAGAACCGGCCGCCGCCATCGGGGTCAGCGAACAGGAGCCGGGCGATCCCCTGACACAAGGCGACCACCGGCGGAGCCGGCAGGCCGGCGGCGGCGAAGCTCCGCGCGGCTTCGTCGGCATCGGACCGCATCTGCTTGGCCCCGTGGCGGCACAGCAGCGCGCGCATCGCGGTGACCCAGCCCTCGGTGGCCGGGTCATCGGGCCAGGCCACGGTCAGATCCGGTCGCCGCTCGACCACGTCGGCCCAGCGTTCGGCTTCGGCGGCCCGGCCGGTCGTGGCGGCCAGGATCGTGGCCAGCACCAGGATCAGGGGATGCCGGGCGACCTCGCCACGCTCATCCAGCCACCGCACCCAGCGCTGCAGCGTGGCCACGCGGCCCTGACGGTACGTCGGCAGCCACAGCCGCTGGGCCAGGGAGGCGGCCGCGTCGATGTCTTCGGCGGCGATGAAGTATTCCAGCGCTTCCTCGGGCCGGCCGTGGTCCAGGCACCAGGTGGCGGCGCGCCGGCGCAGCACCCGGACCAGCCCAGGTTCTAGTCGCTCCAGCTCGGCCAGCAGCATGTCACGGAACAGGTGGTGACAGCGGTACCACTGCCCCCGGCGGTCGAGCGGCACCAGGAGCAGGTTGGACCCGGCCAGCTCGGCCAGGATCTCCCCCGCCCCAGGGTCCTGGAGCACCGCGCGGCACAGTGGTCCGGACATCTGCTCGAGCACTGCGGTCCGGGTCAGGAACGCACGCTGCCCGGCCGTGACCCGGGCCAGGACCTCCGACTCCAGGTACTCGCTGACGAACCGGTCGTCGCCACGGAAGCCGGTCGCCGGTGTCTCGGGGGTGCCGCCCTCGCGGATCGACAGCGCGGCCAGGTACAGGCCCACGGGCCATCCTTCGGTGCGCTCGTGGAAAGCCGCGACCTGGTCCGCGGCCAGCGACAGCCCGGCCGCGCGCAGCAGCTCGGCCGCTTCCTGGTGGTCCAGGGCCAGGTCCGCCGGGCCGATCTGCAGGACCCGGCCCTCGGCCCGCAGCCGGGCGAGCGGCAGCGGCGGCTCGGCCCGGCCCGCCAGCACCAGCCGCCACCGGGACGGAAGCCGGTCAGCCAGCACCGACAGCGTGTCCAGGGCGGCGACGTCACGCAACAGATGGACGTCGTCCACGATCAGCGTCACGGGGACGGTCATCGCGGCCAGGGCGGATTCCAATTCGGGCACGACAGAGCCGGGGACCGGGCGGCCGGGCCAGGCCAGCGCCTCGAAGACGCCGGCCACCGGCTGAATCCCGTCCAGGGCCGCCGCGAGGTAGCTGAGCAGTACCGTCTCGTCGTTGTCCCGTTCGTCCAGCGACAACCAGGCGACGGCGCGGCTGGGGTCGGCGGCCCACTGCGACAGCACGGTGGTCTTGCCGTAGCCGGGCGGCGCGACCACCAAGACGACGTCATGGGCGTCATCGAGGTCCAGCCGGCTCAGCAGCGCGGAACGGGAGACCGTGCCAGTCCGCAGGCGCGGCGGGGCGAGCTTGGACCTGACCAGGTCGATCCCGGGATCCGTCCGGCGCAAGGACGGGCCAGTCCGCTGCTGCACCTCGCTGTCCTCCATACCCCCAAACCGTTCCCGGACGGTTTGGCCCCGGACTGAGCCTAACACCGCAATTCTCACTGAAAAGAGCGCGAGGCGACGGCCGGCGAAGCCTTCTGGCTCGGCTCGGCGGGCGTCGGCACCTTGCTCATCATCGTGGGGCTGCTGATCCCGCGGCTGGCCGCGGTGCGGTGGACCGCGGTGGCCGGGGCGGCGACCTGGGTGGTGTGCCTCCTGCTCGAAGCGGTACTCGGCCCGGCGGCGGGGCGCCCGCCGGTCAGCGAGCTGGCCGGCCTGAACGACGGCTACCCGGTCATCGGGATCGCCGTCACGGTCGCCATCGCGGCCACCGCGCTGCCCTACCTGAGCAGGGCGGTGCACCGGCTGGCGTCGTTCCTGATCGGGGTGGCGGTGCTGGCCGCGGTCTGCGGCGGGGAGGCCCTGCCGGTCAACGCGGTCTCGAGCGTCGCGCTGGGGTGGGGTGTCGCCGCCGCCGTGCACCTGTGCGTGGGCTCGCCGCTGGGGCTGCCCTCGGCGGCGGAAGTCGCCGAGTGGATCGGCGACCTGAACGTCGCCGTCCAGGCCATCACCCGGTCAGCGCGCCAGGTCTGGGGCGTGGAGCAGTTCACCGGCCGGGACCTGGACGGGCACGCGGTCGAGCTGTCGGTCTACGGCCGGGACGCCTCCGACGCCCAGGCGCTGGCCAAGCTGTGGCGGTTCTGCCTGTACCGGGACTCCGGGCCGACTCTCATGCTCGACCGGCTGCAGCAGGTCGAGCACGAGGCCTACCTGACCCTGATGGCCGGGCGGGCCGGAGTCGGCGTGCCGGACGTGCGGGCCGCGGGCCGGTTCGGGCCGAGCGGTGACGCCGCCCTGGTCACCATCGTGCCGGATGGTCCGCTCTTGTCCGAGGTAACGGGCGCGGGCCTGGCCGACGGCTCGCTGGATGAGATCCTCCGGGCGGTCCTGCGGCTGCGCGCGGCCGGGATCGCTCACGGCACCTTGGGCGGCGACACGATCATCGTCTCGGATCGGGGTATCTGCCTGCGGGACTTTCGCTGTGCCTCGGCCGGCCCCCCGGCCGACCGGCCGCGCGGCGCTGGACCCGGGCACGGTGGAGGCCGTCGCGCACCACAAGGAGCTGCTCCCCCGGCTGCGTGAGGCGGTGGCGGCCCAGGCCGGCATCGAGGTGCCCCAGCTGGCCGAGGCCAAGAGGATCAGCTGGACCAACCTGCTGTTCGCCGCGGGCTCGCTGCTGGGCATCTGGCTCATCATCGGCGTGCTGTCCGGGGCGGGCGGTTCGCTGGCCGCCATCAAGGGGGCCAGCTGGGGCTGGGTGGCCATGGCCTTCGTCTTCGCCCAGCTGTCCGTCGTGGCCGAGGCGTGGGCGCTGCTCGGCGCCGTCGTGGGCCAGCTGCCCTTCGGGCGCTGCGTGGCTCTCGAGGTGTCCAACGTGTTCACCAGCCTGGTCGGCGGGGACGTGGCGGTGTTCGCCATCCGGGTCCGGTTCTTCCAGCGCCAGGGCTACGACGCGGCCGCGGCGGCAGCCATGCGACGGCGGTGTGGATCATCCTCGCGGTCATCGTCGCGGCCGGGGTCGCGATTGCGCTGGTGGCCCTGTTGCCTCGGCTACGCCGCCTGGTCACCGGCAAGGTCCGGCCGCACCTGGTGAGCATCTGGCTGAACATCAAGGTCATCGCCGCTGAGCCGCGCAAGATCTTCTACGTGCTGGCCGGCTCGACGCTGGCCCAGCTGGTCGTGACCCTCTCGCTGGGCGCGTCGCTGCACGCGGTGGGGCAGCGGACCAGCATCGCGACGCTGATCTCCGTCATCACCCTGGCTTCCATCGTCGGCGGCGCGGTCCCGGTGCCGGGCGGCGCCGGGGTCGTCGAGGCCGGCCTCATCGCCGGCCTGACCAGCGCCGGCATCCCGCAGGATCAGGCCGTCGCGGCCGTGCTGATCCAGCGGCTGTTCACGGCCTACCTGCCCCCGGTCTGGGGCTTCGCCACCCTGACCTGGATGCGGCGCCGCGAGTACGTGTGAGCGGGGCCCGCTCAGCGCGGCGCGGCCCAGGTGGCCGGCACGTCCGCGCCGCCTTCCTCGCTGATCCGCGTGCCGAAGCTGAGCAGCGCGGGCTCGGGCGAGATGCGACCGGCGATCAGGCCCTCGCCCTGCCGGAAGGTGGCCGAGCGCTCGACCAGGCCGGGCGGGACGAAGGAGAACACCGCCTGGGCGAAGGCGGCGTCGGCGAGCGAGTTGAGCCGCAGCAGGACCAGGTTGTCGGCCTGGGACAGGACGTTCTCCGGGATCTTCTGCGGGCGTTGCGTCGATACGAGCAGGTACAGGCCGTACTTGCGGCCTTCGGCGGCGATCCTGATGACATGGTCGGCGGCCAGGGCAGCGAGCCGGTCGGGCGGCTCAGCCGGGGAGACATTGTGGGCCTCGTCGATCACGATCAGCACCGGGCGGCGCTCGGCGCGCCGCCGCCACAGGTCACCCAGCACCTGCGCCGCGACCAGCGACTGCTCCTCACGGGTGGGCAGCGAGCCGAGGTCGATGACCACGCAGCGGAGGCTCTCGTCGTGCACGGCGTCCAGGACCGAGCCCGCCTCGCCGCGGGCCCACACCGTGTAGCGGTCGACGCCCAGGTTGGCCAGGCGCTGGCTCAGGCGGCGCGCCTCCGGCAGGTCGCTCCCGCTCAGTCCCTCGATGGTGGGGATGTCCGGGCGGGAGAGGAAGGCGGCCAGCGCGGCGTACTCGTCGCGGTCGGCGATCGGGTCCAGCTGCAGGGCGGCGGCCTGGACCGCCGGATCGATATCGGCCGCGTGCAGCCGGAGCCGGCGCGGGCCGGACGCGTGGGCCGAGTACACCGCGACCGAGCCGGCCGCAGGCTGGTACCGCGCGGCGAGTCCCGGGTCGGCGCCAGGGCGCACCTGGCCGAGCCGGACGAAGTCGGAGTTCGGGTCGAGGATCACGATCCGCAGGTCGGTCTCGATCAGCAGCCGCTCCAGGATGACCCCGAGCGAGTACGTCTTGCCCGACCCGGACTGGCCGCACAGGAAGGTGTGCCGGCTGAAACCTCGGGCATCGGCCAGGCAGGGCACACCGGGGGCCAGGGTCAGCTCGCCGAGGGGCAGCACGGCGTGGGCCTGCTCCCGGCTGCCCAGCCAGGCCCGCACCTCGGCCTCGTCGGCCCGGCGGATCAGCACGTCGTGGAAGGGCACCGGATCACCGTCGACCACGACGCCCGCCCCGCGCGCATACCGGACCCGGACCTCGGTCCGGGCGGCCGGCGCTCCCCCGTCCGGCGCCGGCAGCATCAATTCGGCGCCCGCCTGCTGGTCCATCTCCAGGGCCAGGATCTGGCCCAGGCGCGGACTCGCGCCGCCCTCCAGCACGGCGTAGCCGCCAACCTGGAGTTCCAGGTCGTGCAGCGAGGCCTGGAAGGTGAATCGCCGGCCGTCGACCGAGGTGGCGAGGGGAAGTACGGACGCTTCGATGTCCCGGCGGGCGGTGCGGAAGCTGTCCAGCTGCTGGTCAATGCCCTGGCTGAAGTCCACAGCTCATCCGAGCAGATGAACGGCCCCCGGGTACTCATCCACGGCGGGTGATCGCCTGCCGCTGGTGTACTGGACGGGACGGCTGGTGTCACAGGGTCTCATGCTGAAGTTCCGGGAGCCGGCGCCGGGCACGGTCAGCTGAGGGCCACGAACCGGTAGCCGTGGGCGCGGAAGAACTGGATGACGGCCGGCAGGGCGGTGACCGTGGCCGGGTCCCCCGGGCCGCGCCCGTCGTGCATGAGCAGGACGGGATGGACGAGGGCACCGCCTTGCTCGGCCGTCTGGATGATGCGCTGCACCCAGGACGAGGAGGCCGAGCCGTTCGCCTCCCAGTCCAGGGTGTCGACGGACCACAGCCAGACGTCCATCCGGAGCTGCTGGGCCAGCCGCAGGGTAGTGGCGTCGTACTCGCCGTAGGGCGGCCGGAACACGCACGGCGCGGTACCGGTGAGAGCGACCTGCTCGGCTCGAGCCTGGGACAGCTCGGCGTCCTGGGCGGCGGCGGACAGGGTAGGCAGGTGCGGGTGGGTCTGCGTGTGGTCGCCCATGGCGTAGCCCTCGGCGACTTCCCTGCGCACCAGCTCGGGCCGGTTGGCCATGGCCGCGCCGATGTTGAAGAACGTGGCGGGCACCCGGTAGCGGGCCAGGATGTCGAGGATGGCCGCCGTGTTCTTGCCCGGTCCGTCGTCGAAGGTCAGGGCCACCGTCCTAGCCCCGGTTCCGGGGGCGTACCGGTGCGGCCCGTAGGCGGCGGCCGGGCAGGCCCGGGCCGGGACCTTCTTGGCCGCCGCCTGCCGGACCGGGCCGGGACTGGCCGAGCCTGACGGGGCTGGGCGGGCCGTGGCGGAGACGGGGGCGGGCGGGCGGGCCTGCGGTCCCGCGGCGGAGCATCCGGCGGCCGTCACGGCCAGGCCCAGGCCCGCGGCCAGCAGCAGCACCCGGGCCGGGATGCCTCTCGTACGCCACCTGGTAGAGATCAGCTGCCTCCGCACGCCTGGTCGCTCACCGGGAACCTCGCCGTCGAGCGATCATGATGTCACGCCTTGACGATGGAGGTCCCCTGCACCGCGATGGCGACCGTAGGCAGCGGGGACGGGGCCGGGCCGCCGACCACCGAGCCGTCGGTGATGCTGAACCTGCTGCCGTGGCACGGGCAGTTGATGGTGCCGCCGGACACACTGCCGACGGTGCAGCCCTGATGGGTGCACACGGCGCTGAAGGCCTTGAACGTGCCGGATACGGGCTCGGTGATCACGATCTTCTGGTCACCCAGGATGGTGCCGCCGCCCACCGGGACATCGGTCGTCTTGGCCAGCACGGTCGGGCCGGCCGAGGATGCGGCGGCCGACGTCCCGCCGGCCGCCGCAGCGGGCGGGGCGCTGCTGGCCGCCTGCTGGCTACCGGCTACGCCGGTGTTGGCGTTGTAGCGGGTACAGCCGGCCAGCGCGACCGCGGACACGGCGCCTGCGCCGGCCAGCAACCTGCGGCGACTGGCCAGGGGAAAGCTGGATTCTGCCATGGCGGGCTCCTCAGCGCTTGATGCCGAAGGTGGAGAAGAACCAGTATGCGGAGCTGAACCAGATCGCGACCAGCAAAGTGAAAACGATGGCGCCGACCAGCGGCAGCACCCAGCCGGGCAGCCCGCGCTTGGGCAGGATCAGCATCTTGACCGAGAACGCCCCGAAGAACGCGCAGCCCAGCAGGGAGTGGATGAGGACCCGGGTGCTGTAGCTCTGGAACCCGAGGGCGTACAAGCAGTGAATCGCGACCGGCACGGCCAGCAGGAACGCGAAACGGCCGGACCAGCGGTGTAGGCCGCCGATCCAGCCGGGCGCCGTGACCCGCGGCACCTTGCCGTACATGACCAGGGCCGAAACGACCTGGACCACCGCGAGCACGGTGGCGACGGTGGCCAGCCACGACTTCACCGATCCCGGGCTGGAGAAGCCCGCGATGTTGACCGCGATCCCGGTCGGGCTGTGCAGGCGCCCGTAGAGGCCGAGGGTCAGCGCGACCAGCGCGCCGATCACGCAGGGCACCACGAGCTTGACGGCGCCAGAGGTGCTGCGGTCGGGTGGCAGCGGCACAGATGTGCCGGGCTGTGCGGTCATGGTCTCTCCGCGTGGGACGGCTGGAAGGTTAGTGATGGCGTCAGAATCCGCTGCCGGTGACACCGCTGATCGGGACGGCGTGCAGGACGGTGCCGCCGTCCTGGGCGGTACCCGCCGTCACGTCCAGGGCCGGCGCCTGGGTGGCGGGCGGCGCGGCCGAGTTGGCGTCGGACTCGAGCGAGCCGACCTGGGTCCCGTCGGGTAGCACGATCCAGCCTGCCTTGACCTGGGCGCCGCGGACGTCCGCGGTGGCCCGGTACAGGCCGGACGGCTTGTGCACGGTATACACCGAGAAGCTGTAGTGCAGGCCGTGCGAGGAGACGTCGCCGAAGGCCCGCTTGGAGGTGAAGTCGCCGCTGAGCTGCGCGCCGTCCTTGCCGGTCATGACCAGCTTGCCGCCCACGGCCGTGCCCTGGAGCCACGACTCGACGACCGAGCCGTTGCAGACGTACGCAATCGCCTGGCTGCCCCGGATCGAGATCGCCACCGACGCGTGCGGGTCGTCCTTTACCCGCCCGGCGTAGTCGGCGTTGAGTGTGGCGCCCGGCGTGGCCACGGCGCTGGAGGCAGCAGCAGCGGCGGCCGGCGACGACTGAACGGCGGCGGCGGATGGCGTCTGGGAGGCCGCGGCGCTGTACCCGGCGGGCGTCTTCGACGGAGTGGACAGCATGCTGGCGATCAGCAGGGCAATACCGAGAACGCCGCCGGTCAGCAGCGTGATGAGCGGCGTATTTCGCTTCATGTCAGGCCCTACGCGACGGAAGGTTAATGAAACGCGAGGCGAGGCCGGAGGCAGCCGGGACAGAAGAAGGAAGCCCGGAAACGTCCCGGACGGGACAAAGCATGGCTAAAAGCACGCATTACTCCCGCTCCCCCTCGTCCCGGCACTATTCACCGGGCGACTGCTGACCCGAACAGTACTAGATGCGCCGGCCCAACGTAAGGGCGTAATCCGGACACATGATTGCTAGCCGAAAAGCAATGAGGAGAGCCCGCGAGGTGGCCCGGGAAGCGGGCCGGAGTGCCGAGCGAGCCCGGCGGGAATGCGGACGGGACGAGTCGCTCACGCGGAGAGAAAGCCGACAGGGGCGCCGCTCCGCCTGGCGGCGGGAACGGCGCCCCTTCGGGGTGGGTGGAGTGCGCGGAGGGTGCGGCCTGGGGCGGTGCTAGCGGGCCTCGGTGAGGGGTTCCGCTTCCCGTTCGGACGGGTCGGACTCGTGACGGCCAGTGCCCGGTCCGGCGACGTGGTTGAGATGGATGGCGCCGAAGTCGTACGCCGTCTCGGCGTGCTCCGTGAGGTCGACGCCGGTCGCCTCGTCCTCGGGAGTGACCCGGAAGCCCATCGTCTTATCGATGATCTTGCCGAGTATCCAGGCCACGGTGAAGGAGTACAGCCCGACCGCGACCGGGCCGAGCGCCTGCACCCCGAGCTGGTGCCACCCGCCGCCGTAGAACAGTCCCTTGTGCTGGCTGGAGACGATCGGGTAGGCGGCCAGGAAGCCCAGCGAGATGGCGCCGAAGGCGCCGCCGACCAGGTGCACGCCCACCACGTCGAGCGCGTCGTCGAAGCCGAGCTTGTGCTTCAGGCCGATGGCGCAGCAGCACAGGCCGCCGGCCAGCAGGCCGAGCAGGATGGCCGCCCACGGGGCGATGAACGCGCAGGCCGGAGTGATGGCCACCAGGCCGGCGACCGCACCGGAGGCGACGCCCAGCGTGGTCGGCTTGCCGTCGCGGAACCGCTCGACCAGCAGCCACCCGCCGGCCGCGGCGGCGGTCGCGATCTGGGTGTTGATGAAGGCCAGGCCCGCGGTACTGTCTGCGGCGAGCTCGGAGCCCGCGTTGAAGCCGAACCAGCCGAACCACAGCAGCCCGGCGCCGAGCAGGACGAGCGGCAGGTTGTGCGGCCGCATCGGGTCCTTGCCCCAGCCTTGACGCTTGCCGAGCACCAGGCAGAGCGCCAGGCCGGCGGAACCGGCGTTGACGTGCACCACGGTGCCGCCGGCGAAGTCCTCGATGCCCAGGGTGGCGAGCCAGCCGCCGCCCCAGACCCAGTGGGCGACCGGGAAGTACACCAGCGTGGCCCAGGCGACGGTGAACACCGTCCAGGCGCCGAACTTCGTCCGGTCGGCGATGGCCCCGCTGATGAGCGCCACGGTGATGACGGCGAATGTCAGCTGGAAGGCGGAGAACACCAGGTCAGGGATGCCGTTCACCCGGGTGTCGCTGCCCACCAAACCGTGTTCGCCGAGGAACTGGAAGCCGCCGATGAACCAGTTGCCTGGGGCGAACGACAGCGAGTCCCCGTACAGGACCCAAGCGATGGTCACGGTGACGATGGCGATCCACGACATCATCATCATGTTCAGGGCGGTCTTGGCCCGGGTCATGCCTCCGTAAAAGAAGGCCAGGCCTGGCGTCATCAACAGGACGAGGGCGGTGCTCGCGAGCATCCACGCGGTCGAGCCACTATCAATCTTCACTCAGGTCTCCTTACCTGTCCGCCCCCCAGGCTGGGCAGGAGGAATTTCGCAGGGAGAAAAGGAAGATTTCGCCGCCGTGAAACAACTGGCGTTATGTTTCCCTTGGGTTTCAAAGTGACCTGCGTCACCAGGCACTATGCCGCTACGTGCACCACTGGTAAACGACGCGTTACGTCACGTGTTGGTTTATGAGCGGCGGGTGTACCGGGCGATGATCGCGCCCTTGGTGGTCGCGACGCTGCTGACGAGGTCGAAGTCGGTCATCGGGGCCGGCCCCTCGAACAGCCGCGCGCCCTGGCCCAGGGTCAGCGGGCAGAGGACCAGCGTGTAGTGATCGATCAGGCCGGCCGCGTGCAGGCTCCGGACCAGCGAGGCGCTGCCGACGATGCCCAGGTCCAGACCGGGCTGGGCTTTCAGGTCGGCCACCGTCTCAGCCGCGTCACCGGCCAGCAGGACCGAATTCGGCCAGGCGTCCGCGTCCGGAAGGGTCCGCGAGACGACGTACTTGGTGGTCGCGTTCATGCGGGTGGTGAACGGGTTGCCGTCGGTCTGGCCCGCCCAGGCGGTGATGAAGTCCTGCCAGGTCCGGCGGCCGAACAGCATGTCCCCCGGCTGGGCCATAGCCTGGCCCATCTCGCGGCCCAGCACCTCGTCGTCGTATCGCCGGCCCCAGCCGCCCAGGGTGAAGCCGCCGCGAGTGTCCTCATCGGGGCGCCCCAGGCCCTGCACCACGCCGTCGAGGCTGAGCCACATGGTGGCACTGACCGAACGCATGAATCAGCTCCTCCGGGCCGGCTCCCTCGGCGAGGGCCCTGATCTGGAACGGTACGCTTCCGGCTATGTCCGAGAGCAGCCCATTCGGCGACGAGTCGGAGATCCGGGTCGAGTTCGTGCAGGCCATCTTCAGCGCCATGACCAACAACGACGCCGCGAAGCTCAACGACCTCCTGCGCAGCGGCGTGACTACGGCCGAGTACGTGGAAGCAATGAACCTGTACGGCGCGGGCGCCACCAGCGTGCCGGCCTCGGCCGAGGCCGCCCCAGCCGCCACTCCCCCGGCTGCCGCTCCGGCGGCCGGCGATCCGCCGGAGCGGGACTTCCAGGCCGTCAAGCTGCTGATCGGCGAGCGCGGGCTGATCGGCGTGGCCGGGTGGGCCGACCTGTTCGACAGCCTGGCTCCCGAGCGCGCCGTGCAGTTGGGCACCCTGTACGACGCCCTGCCAGACGGCGCGCGGGCCGAGTACGACCGCAGGTACGGGCGCCCCGGGAGCAGGTAACCAGGACGGCGGCCAGGCCGGGCCCGGCCGCCGGGCCACCGTCAGGCGGCCAGTTCCCAGCCCTGCCCCCGGGTGCCCCGGTGCGGCCCGGACCGGGGAGGGAGCGGTGGCGGCGGCCGCTCGCCGGGCCGCCGGATGAGGAGCGCGCCCTCGTCGGCGGTGTCCAGGAACTCGATCCAGAGGCGGCCCCACCAGGAGCACGCCCTGCCGATCGCTGGGCCAAGCCGCCGGCCCAGGCCTGCGCGTGTTGGTGGTGGTGGAATTCATGAGCCCCACGTCCCGTGATAAGGCTGGGCCGCCGGAGATACCTCGGGAAAGAGCCGGCGGCCCAGCAGCTTATTGAGCTATCTCTTCCAGCGCCCGGCGGCGCTGGCTCTGCCCGAAGACCGCGATCATGACGGCCGGGATGAGCGCGCCCGGGATGGTGATGAGCCAGATCCAGCCGGCCGGCGTGGCCGCGCTGAACACGGCCCCAGCGAGCAGGACGCCGCCCCAGGCGCCGAGGTGGCCGACGCCGTCGGTCCAGCCGGTGCCCAGCGACCGCATCCGGGTCGGGTAGTTGATCGGGATGTAGATGTACATGCTCCACAGCCACAAGATGGTGCCGACGGTCGACAGGATGTAGAGCACGTAGACGCCCGCGGTGCTGTGCACGTGATAAATGCCGAACCAGCTGCCCGCGAACAGCACGGCTCCGACGAGCTGGGTGTACTTGCGCTCGAACCGCTCGCCGAAGAACGCGTTCAGCAGGTACACGGCCGCGGCCGCCACCCCGGCCCAGGCGGTCAGGGCGAAGATGAACCCGGCGCTGTAGCCCCGGTTCTCCTCCAGGAACAAGAAGGCCTGGCTGCCCACGCCGTAGACGATGCCGCCGTAGCCGAGCACCATGACCACCAGCAGGAACGTGGTCACTCCCCAGTACCGCCGGCCGAACACGGCGAACGGGCTGGTCTTCTCCTCGGCCACCACCTGGTACGGCGTCAGGTCGGGCTCGGGCAGGTCGGGATGGCGTCGGGCCACCCGCGCCTCCATGCGCTCGACCACGGCCCGGGCCTGCGCGAAGCGCTCCCGGGCTTCCAGCCAGCGCGGCGACTCCGGCAGCCGCCAGATGAACAGCAGGGCCACGGCGACGTTGAGCCCGGTCAGGATCCACAGGTAGGTCCGGTACTGGCCCGGGAACAGGTAGTGCGGGACGATCCCGGCCAGGATGACCAGCAGCAGGAAGATGCAGACGACCTGGCAGCCCATCATCACCCGGGGCCGGACCTTCGGGCCCATGATCTCGCTCATGTACGGAACGTTGATGGCCAGGAAGCCGGCGAACCCGAACGTGTTGGCGATGGACAAGACGATGAGGGCCGGGTAGCTGGTCACGTAGGCGAAGGGCCAGATGAGGGCGCCGGCCAGCAACGAGGACAGGATCAGCGCCGGCCGCTGGCCTTGTCGGCCAGCCAGCCCAGGGCGTACCCGCCGATCAGGATGCTGATGCCGGCCTGCAGGGCATAGAGGACGTTGTACTGACTGTGGCTGATGACATTGGCCGGCAGCCAGACAAAGGGATAAAGCCGCTGGGCGATGCCGTCGGTCGCGGCCGCGCAGGCCCAGCCGACCTGCACCAGCAGGCAGATCTCCCAGGCCATCGAACTCATAGGCAGCCGGTCCACCCGCGCGGCAATCTCACCGCGAATTACCATAGTGCCGCCGGCGGCGGCCCCCGAGATATCTTGTGCCATTGCTATTCTCCTCGCCGCCAGCGAGCCGGCCATGCGGCATGCAGGGAGAACCCCCGGCCGGCCTTGCCAAATGCAGAGCTACTGCCGTTTCGTAGCAAAATTGTTGGCTGCGGCCGACCGAATGTCAATCATTCATAACGGCATTCTCTAGGTCACGCGTCGGCAATAAATTCCGCGCAATTATGGCACGGCAATTGCTCTAGGGCAATTTATCTCGCGCAATTGCCGACGGACAATTGAACGCCAACAAATGAGCCCGGGCAAATGACATGGGGCAATGGCCGTCCGGCCAGTACGGCCGGACGGGCCGACGGCGGGGCGCTACCGGTAGCGGAAGCCGTCGAGGAAGCGGCGGAACACGCCGCCCTCGCGGGTCAGCGGCCGGGCCGGCGGCGGCGTGGTGGTGCGCTGCCGGGCAATCGGCTGGTCGTACTCGGTACGTGCGATGGCGTCGACGACCTGGGCCTCATCGAAGTCCTCGGAGCCGTCGATCTGGGGCACGAAGCCGACCAGCATGCCGTCCCGCATGACCTGGGCCTCAAGGCCGGCCGTCCCGTCGGTGTCCCACTCGGCCTCGCGGCCGCCGGGCAGGGACACGCGGATGCCGTACTGACCGACACCGCCGCGGAGCAGGTGGGCGTCGACGCCGCGGTCACGCAGGGCGTCGACCACGCGCCGGGCGCGGAATTCGTCCATGCCAAAACGATAGTTCCCGTTCCTGAGTGATGGCTGAACATCACTCGTCGGGGATGAAGCAGGTGAACTCGGCGACGGGCGGCCGAGGCCAGCGCGGCCAGGTCGAAGTCCGGCATCAGGGCAGGTCGCGGCGCATCAGCCAGCGCGGCTTGCCGCCCCGCCGGCCGGACGTCTGACGGACCCGCTCGAACCCGTGCGCCTCGAACAGCCCGATGGTGCCCACGTAGCCGCTGGTCTGGTCGATGCGGCCGCCGGCCGGGTCAACCGGGTAGCCCTCTACGGCCGGCGCGCCCATGGTCTGCGCGTGCTGCACGGCGGCGTCCAGGAGCTGGTGCATGAGGCCGCGGCGGCGGAAGTCCGGCCGGATGACGAAGCAGGTCACCGACCACACGTCCTCGTCCCGGACGTGCGGGATGGTCCGGGAGTTGACCAGCGCGCGGAAGGTGGACTTGGGCGCGACCGAGCACCAGCCGGCCACCTCTCCGTCGACATAGGCCAGCACGCCGGGACCCGGCTCGGCGTCGCACAGGCCGTGCATGGCCGCGATGCGGCCCGGCATGTCCAGGCTGGAGTTGCGGTACACCATGCAGATGCAGCCGCCCGCGCCCGGCTTGCGCGGCACCATGAACGACGCGAAGTCATCCCACCGCCCGGTGGCCGGCCAGACCTCGATTCCCATGGGCCCGAGGATAGGCCGTCAGTCCGGCAGGATCCGGGGCAGGCCGAAGGCGCGCAGGGCGCCGGCGTCGGGGAAGCCGGTCACCACGGCGATCCGGGCGCCGGCCAGGGTCAGCACGAGCAGCCCGTGGGCATGCGAAACCGGCGCGTTCGGGTCGCGGATGTACAGGCCGAACGCGGGCTGGCCGTTGGCCCGGGTCGGCACGAGGCGGGCGGAGCGCCCGGGCCGGAACGCGGTGGCGGACCAGAACTTCAGGGCCAGCTCCCGGCCCTGGTACTGCTGCGGCACGGGCGGCATGATCAGCCAGGCGTCGTCGGTGAGCAGGGCGACGACCCGGTGCACGTCGCCTGCTTCGTAGGCGTCGGTGAACCGCTGCACGACGGCGCGTTCGGCCGCGGAGCCAGCCGCGGGCGGCGTGGCGCCGGCCCGCGCGTGCCGGTACTGCAGGGCGGCGCGGGCCCGCTTCAGGGCACTGGTCACCGACTCCTCGGTACTGTCCAGGATGCCCGCGGCCTCGGCCGCGCGGAAGCCGAGCACGTCCCGCAGGATGAGGGCGGCGCGCTGCCGCGGCGGCAGCAGCTGCAGGGCGGTGACGAAGGCGACCGAGATCGCTTCCCGGGCTTCGTACCGGGCCTCGGGACCGGGCGCGGCGTCGGCCAGCCCTTCCAGCAGCAGGTCCGGATAGGGCTCCAGCCAGGCGACCTCGCCGAGCCGGGTGGGCTCGGGCGGCCGGACCCCGGGCGGCGGCCAGTCCACCGACGGCCGCCTGCTGGCCGAGCGCAGGGCGTTGAGGCAGCGCCGGGTGGCGATCTGGAACAACCAGACCCGCACCGACGAGCGGCCCTCGAACCCGGCCAGGCCCTGCCAGGCGGCCAGCAGGGTCTCCTGGAGCGCGTCCTCGGCGTCCAGGCCGGACCCGAGGATCCGGTAGCAGTGCACCTGCAGCTCGCGCCGGTGCGGCCCGACGAGCTGGCCGAACGCCTGCTCATCACCGGCCCGGGCCCGGTCCAGCAGGTCGTCCACGCCTCGCCTCCGCTCTGTCCCCGTGCTCTCGAAAGTTCCTGGTGTCCCCGACAGTAATGACACCGCCCGGGCCGGAAAGTGGGCGGCGCCCAGTCGGCCAGCCGACCGGTGTCTGCATGACCGACAGCACGAGCCGCCGATCCGTTCGGGAGAACGCCACATGACACCTTTCCGCCCCGATACCGCACACGCCGGCCGCACGCATCCGGGCTGGGTGCTCGGACTGACCTCGACGGCCTATTTCATGGTCGTCCTGGACTCGGTGGTGGTCATCACCGCCCTGCCCCGCATGCAGCGGGACCTGCACGCCAGCCTGGCCTCGCTGCAGTGGACCCTGACCGCCTACAACATCGCCTTCGCCGCGGGCATCATCACCGCGGCCGCGGCCGGCGACCGGTTCGGCCGCCGCCGGGTCTTCGGCCTCGGGCTGGCGCTGTTCACGGTGGCCTCGGCCGCCTGCGCGCTCGCGCCGGGCGCCGGGCGCCGGCCAGCTGATCGCCGCTCGCACCGTGCAGGGCCTGGGCGGGGCGATCGTCCTGCCGCTCAGCCTGACCATCTCGACCGCCGCGTTCCCGGCCGGGCGGCGCGGGATGATCGTCGGCATCTACGGCGGGCTGGCCGGGCTGGCCGTGGCCCTGGGCCCGATCATCGGCGGGGCGGTGACCCAGGGCCTGGACTGGCACTGGATCTTCTGGATCAACGTGCCCATCGGGGCCGCCGCCCTGCCGCTCGCGCTGCGGCTGCTGCCCGAGACCCGTGGCGCGGCGGACCGGTTGGACCTGGCTGGCGTCACCCTGGTCACCGGCGGCGTGGTGGCCGTGGTGTGGGCGCTGGTCCGGGCCGGCCAGGCGGGCTGGGCCAGCGCCGAGGTCATCGGCACCCTGACGGCCGGCGCCGTGCTGCTGGCCGCCTTCGGGGTCTGGGAACGGCGCGCCGGTGAGCCCATGGTGCCACCCCGGCTGTTCGGCAATCGCGCGTTCGCGGCCGGCAACATCGCGACGTTCCTCATGACGGGCGCCATCTTCGCGGCGGGCTTCCTGGTCACCCAGGAGTTCCAGCTGGCCCGGGGCTACTCGCCGGTGGCGGCGGGGATTCTGCTGCTCCCGTTCTTCGGCACGCCGATGGTCATCTCGCCCATCGCGGGCGCCGTCTCGGATCGCATCGGGCGCCTGCCGGTCATGGCCACCGGGCTGTTCATGCAGGCGGCCGGCTTCGCCTGGGTCGCGGCCCGGGGCTCGCTGTCGGCCAGCCGGGTCGAGCTGGACATCGCCCTGGCCATGGCCGGGGTCGGCGTCTCGATGGCCCTGCCGACCGTGCCCACCGCGGTGCTGAACGCAGTCCGCCCGGACGAGCTGGGCAAGGCTTCGGGGATCAACTACATGATGCAGCGCTTCGGCGCGGTCTTCGCCATCGCGGTGGCCAGCGCGGTGTTCACGGCCCGCGGGAACTTCGCCACTCCGGCCGGGGTCACGGCCGGCTTCCGGCCCGCCATCGCGGCCTGCGCCGGCCTGGCACTGCTGGCCGCCCTCAGCGCGCTGGCCATCCCGTCCGGGCGTGACCGCGCTGCCGGCAGCCCGGCCCAGACGGAGCTGATCGGAACGGGAACCGGTCAGCAGCGGCCGCGGTAGGCCCGCCGCGAAGAAAATCCGGGCCTGCCCGTCGGAGTCCGGGCCGGCCGGGCGACGATGAGGGTATGACGCACCCGCAGGTGCGGCCCGACCCGGCGTTCGGGCTGCTGGAGCTGTATGACGATGCGCTGCCGCACGTCTACGGCTACCTGCTGGCCCGGTGCGGTGACCGGAGCCTGGCCGAGGACCTGACGGCCGAGTCGTTCCTGGCTGCGGTGCACGCGGTCCGCAAGCCGGGCGCGCCGGATCCGTCGGTCCCGTGGCTGATCGGGGTAGCGCGGCACAAGCTGGCCGATCACTGGCGGCGGGCCGAGCGGGAGCAGCGCGGACTGCGCCTGCTGGCCGAGCCGGGCCAGGTCGAGGACCCGTGGGATGAGGCCGTCGACCGGATCCGGGCCCGCGAGGTGCTCGGCCGGCTCGGCGCGCACCACCGGGCCGCGCTCACGCTCCGCTATCTCGACGGGCTGCCGGTGCCCGAGGTGGCCCGGCATCTGGACCGCACCGTGCACGCCACCGAGGCGCTGCTGGTGCGGGCCCGGGCCGCGTTCCGCCAGATCTACGGCGAGGCAGAGGAGGGCTCGCGATGACCGATCCGTTCGAGGCCCTGCGCGAGCCCGTCACGCCGGCTGACCCCGACCCCGACTTCGCCCGTCAGCTGCGGCAGCGGCTGACCCGGGAGGTCTTCACCCCAGCAGGAGGAGCCATGTCCCAGCAGACGACTTCCCAGCAGGCGACGTCGCAGCAGGCGGGCGCGCCCCGCGTCGAGCGCGCGCCCGCAGCGCCGCCCGCGCTGACCCCGTACATCGTCGTGTCGGATGCCCGCCGCGCGGTGGACTGGTACGTCGAGGTGCTCGGCGGCCGGCGCCGCGGTGAGTTCCACGTCAACGCGGACGGCACCATCGGCCACGGCGAGGTGAGCCTGGGCGACGCGGTGCTGATGCTCGCCGAGGCCTCCGACCTGTGGCCCGACGTGCCCGTCCGGGCGCCGGAGGCCCCCACCACGTTCAGCCACACCCTGCACCTGGAGGTCGAGGACGTCGACGGGATGACCGAACGGGCCCGGCGCAGCGGCGCCACGGTGGAGCGGGAGCCGGCCGACCAGCCCTACGGGCGCGGCTCGGTCATCATCGACCCGTTCGGGCACCGGTGGATGCTGCTGCGGCCGCCGGCTCCGGCCGCCCCGATGCGACAGGGCGACGTCGCGAACGTGACCATGACCGCTCCGGACCCGGACCGGGCCCGGGAGTTCTACGAGGCCGTGCTGCAGGTGCCGTTCTCCTCCGCCCACCCCGGCACGTGGCGGGCGGAGGAGATCACGCCGCCGCTGGGCATCCGGGCGTCCGACGGCGGGCCGGGCGAGGTCCAGCTGTCGTTCCGGGTCGACGACATCGAGGCCGCCGTCCAGCGAGTCCGGGCCTCCGGCGGGACCGCGGACGGGCCGGTGCGCCGGGCCATCGGGCTGCACGCCGAATGCGTCGACGACCAGGGCGTGACGTTCCGTCTCTGGCAGCCGGGCAGCTGACCGAGCCTGCGGTCGGCTCAGGCCGGGCCGGTCTCGTCCTGGGGGCCTGCCTGCCCGGGCACGCTGTCCCCGGGCGGGCTGTCCCCGGGCGGGCTGTCACCGGGCGGGCTGTCACCGGGCTCGGGGTTGGTGATAGTGAACGGCGGGATGTCGCAGCGCACCGTGGTCTGGCTGGCCAGCTGCTCAGTGCTGCTCTGGTACATGGCCGCCACCGTCCGGGCGGCCGCACCGTGATCGCCGGGCTCGGCCAGCTGGCGGCGCAGGGTCTCGCGCACCGGCTCGGCGAACTGCGGCGGCCAGGGCACGACGCGCATGGCCCGGACGATGCCGGTGGCCGCGTCGACCAGGGTGACCTGGAGCAGCAGGTACTGGCGGGGCTCGCCCAGCGGCACGCCGCGCTCGTCCTCGGCCAGCAGCCAGGGCTCGAACGGCGCGTCCATCCACGACAGCGAGCCGAACTTGAAGCACAGCAGTGACACCGGCCCGCCGTCGACCCAGGCGAAGGAGGCGGCCCCCCGGCTCACCTCGTGAGCTTCCTCCTCGGACGGCTCGTTGAGGAACAGCGCTAGGTCGCAGCTGCCCGGCGACAGCCGCAGGTGGGGGGTCTCCGGCCAGCTGGTGCGGGTGGGGCTGTAGAGCTGGCCGACCTGGACCCGGTGCGGGCCGGCCTCCGGATCAGTGCTCACCTGGCCCCGCTCGTGGCGTCCGGGACCGGGAGGCGCTTCTTGGCCTCCTCGTAGAGGTCGGCCGGGAGCGGGCCCTTCTCCGCGACGGCGATGTTGCCCGCCAGGTGCGCCGGGTTGGACGTGCCGACGATGGTGGTCGACAGCCCGGGGTGGCTGAGGGTGAAGCGCAGCACGAACTCCATGTTGGACATGCCCGCGTCGGCCAGCAGGCCGGCCATGTCGGAGGTCTCCCAGTTGCGCTGGCCGAGGCCCGGGTCCTGGCTCAGCGGGCCGACCCGCCAGTTCTTGTCCT
Organism: uncultured Actinomycetes bacterium; assembly: GCA_963744005.1. Classification (GTDB taxonomy): domain Bacteria; phylum Actinomycetota; class Actinomycetes; order Streptosporangiales; family Streptosporangiaceae; genus Palsa-504. The sequence goes on from CAVURU010000002.1 coordinate 244,331, forward strand.
CGGCCGCGGCACCGCGCGCGGCGCCGCCCCGGATGAACGTGCCCGCGCCCGCGTCGACCGCCGCCGTGATGAGGTCCTCGTGGTCGCGCTGGACGGCCGAGTACGGGATCTGGAAGACGTCGAAGACGCCCATGGCGATGTGATCAGGCAGGTTGGGCAGGATGCCGGACATGCCGATGAAGCGCACCTTGCCCTCGGCCTGGAGGTCCTTGAGCGCCTGGACGGTGCCGTTCTGTTCCATGGTGGCCTGGCTCGGTGACATGTGCACCTGGACCAGGTCGAGGCGGTCGGTCCGCAGCCGGCGCAGCGACTGCTCGACGTCGGCGCGGACGTTGGCCGCGCTGTAGTCGTGCTGGTAGGGCGGCCGGGCGTCGGCCGGGACCTGGAGCGGGCAGCCGCACTTGGAGGCGAGGAAGAACTCGTCCCGGCGGTGGCTGATGTAGGTGCCCATCAGCTCTTCGCTGCGGCCGTAGTCGGGTGAGGTGTCGATCAGGTTGATGCCGCCGTCGAGGACCGCGTTGAGCAGGCGTCCTGCGTCCTCGTCGGCGATCTCCGGGCCGCGCGGGACGCCGCGGAGCTCCATGGCTCCGTAGCTGAGGATGGTCACGTCCTCGCCGGTACGGCCGAGAATTCGGGTGTCGATCGCCATGCCGCCCACGCTATCGGCCAGCGCCCGGGGTCACTGAGCCGGGGACCGGTAGGGCCGCGGCTTGCGGAGCAGCCACTCCCGGAAGGTCCGCCTGGGGTACCGCGCCACTATGCCGCCGCCGCGGATGCGCCCGGTCAGCTCCACCCGGAGAGCGACCGGGGCCCGCGGGTCGGCGGCGGGCGGGACCTTGACGTCACCGAGCCGCCCGGTCAGGCTGTCGGTGTCTACCACGACGCCGGGTCTGGTAACCAGGGTGAGGTCTCCCCCGATCCCGAGGTCGACGTCGATCTGGACGGTGTCCTGGACGATCACGGCGCGGGTGAAGTCCAGTTTCACGTCACCCGCGGTGAGCTTGATCTCCATCCGCCGCGGGACGACCCAGTGGCCCTGCCGGGTCATGTCGCCGAACCGCTGGTCGATCCGGATGACGTCCTTGGCCTGCCGTTCGAGGCCGCTCGGCGGCAGGTCCGCGGTGAGGGCGACCAGCTCGCGGCCGGTCCGGGCGGACAGCGCCGCTTCCACCCGTTCCTCCGGCTCGGCGGCGGCCAGCCGGCCCTCGCTGGCGGCCGCGGTCAGCGCGTCGACGACCCGGTCCCGGTCCGCATGCGAGACCCGCAGCTCCGGCTGGTTCTCTGGCTGGTTTTCCTGCTCGATCTCCTGCTCGGGCGAGCGTTCCGAGGGTGCCGGGCTGTCGGTCATGAGTCCATCCTGGTCACGCCGGTCCGGGCCCGCAACACGGCGCCCCGGGGGGCGGCGGTCATCCGCGGATCAGGTCCAGGGCCTGGCGCAGGAAGGCGTCACGGCGCTGGAGCAGGGTGGTCCGGTCCAGGTCGGGACGGCCCTGGCCGGCGATGGCGTCCGGAAACCAGCCCATGTCGGGCGGGGTAGCCAGGGCGGCGACGGTGTCCCAGTACGGGAGGTTGTCGGCGGCGCGGCCGGCCGTCTGCTCCCAGCCCTGCAGCACGTAGGCAGCCGCCTCCGGCCCGTAGCAGACTGCGGCGTCGCAGCGCAGTGAGCCGAGGTCGACCCCGGGAGCGCCGGCGCCCGCGCAGTCCCAGTCGATCAGGCCGGTCAGGGTGCCGCCGCTCCACAGTGTGTTCCCGTGCCACAGGTCGCCGTGCACGAAGACGGCCGGGCCGGGCCCGGGCCGCGCTCGGGTGATCAGGTCCTCGGCCTGCTCGAGCAGGCTGCTGACTCCGTGCACGCGGCGCATCTGCGGGAAGTCCACGGTGGCGATGGGCCGGTCGCGCAGCGGCAGCGCGGCGGACGGCTCGACGGGCAGGGCGTGCAGCCGGGCCGCGGCGGCGCCCAGGGCCCGCAGGTGAGCGGGATCGGGCTCGGGCGGGATCTCGCTCGAGCCGGGCAGGCGCTCCATCAGCAGCACTGGCCCGCCCGCGCCGTCTTCGTCGTAGCCGAGCAGCCGCGGCGCCGGGACCCCGGCCCGCTCGGCCAGCCGCAAGGCCGCCGCCTCGGTCGCGAACGACGCCAGGTCGTCCGGCTGGCCGGTGCGGAGCACCACCTCGCGGTCACCGGCGCGCAGCAGCCACGGCGAGCCGCCGTCGCGCAGCCCGCGCAGCACGACGAGATCGCCAGCCCCGGTCGTCTCGGCCGCCCAGCCCAGCGCCCTCGCATCAGGTCCGGTCACTCGTCACCTCCAGGGTCGGATGCTCTGCCGCAGGGACCACCTTCCCGGGCCCGGCCGGGCCATTCCAGTAGCGTGGCGATCATGGCGAGACGTTCCGGCGACGGCAGCGCCGGCGACGCGGACTACGGCGTCATCGGGACCGGCTATGGGCACTACCGGCGGCCAGACCCGCGGATCGCCGCGCAGATCAGCGAGGCGCTCGGCACGGCGCGTTCGGTGCTGAACGTGGGCGCTGGGGCGGGATCCTATGAGCCGGCCGGGCGCCTGGTCACCCCGGTGGAGCCGTCCGCGTCCATGCGGGCGCAGCGGCCGCCCGGCCTGGCCGCCGCGATTGACGCCACGGCCGAGGAACTGCCGTTCGGCGATGACACGTTCGACGCGGCCATGACGACGTTCAGCGTCCACCAGTGGCGCGACCTGCGGGCCGGGCTGCGGGAGATCCGGCGGGTCAGCCGCGGCCCGGTGGTCATCCTCACCGGTGACCCGGGACGGCTGCGGCGGTTCTGGCTGACTGAGTACGCGCCGGAGGTCATCGAGGCCGAGGCGCGCCGGTATCCCGCCATCGAGGCGCTCGCGGACGGGCTCGGCGGACCGGTCACCACCACCGTGGTGCCGGTGCCGCTGGACTGCGCCGACGGCTTCAACGAGGCGTACTACGGCCGGCCGGAGGCGCTGCTCGACCCGGCCGCCCGCCGGTCGTGCTCGGCGTGGAGCTTCGTGCCTGCCGCCGTGCACGACCGGTTCACCCGCGACCTCAGCCGGGATCTGGCCGACGGGACCTGGGACGCGCGGCACGGCCAGCTGCGCGCCCAGCCCGCCTTCCCGGGGTCCCTGGTCCTGGTGGTCAGCCGTCGCCCTGAGCGATGATCCCGCTCTTGAGGCCGATGGTGACGGGCTCGACGTAGACGGGCTGAACGGTGCTCGCCTCGGGCAGCTCCTCGTGCACGCGCATCTTGAGCGGCTCGGTGGCCAGGTCGATGAAGACCGGGTAGAGGTCATCATGGTGGCAGGGCAGGACGACCTTGGGCTGGTAGGTATCCACCAGCGGCATGGTCGCCTCCTTGAGCTGGCGGCGGACCAGCGGCCGGCCGATGAAGCCCACGATGGCCAGATCGCAACCCGGGTTGGCGGAGAAGAACGCACGCTCTTCCTCGCTGACCGGGCCGCCGCTGTCGCGGTACACGATCCGGTATCCGTCAATGTCGATGACCAGGCACATCGTGCCTTCGGTCATGACCTCCGGCGCCATATTGCCGCGATCGCGGACCGCCGCGGCGTGGGCCTCCTCCTCGTCGCTGACCGGGGGTAGGTCGCCCTCCCAGACCTGACGCGCGTCCATCAGGGCCTGCAGGCCCATCTGCAGCTCGGGGTGGCCGAGCTCGGCGTGGAAGCCGTGGATGACCCGCAGGGTGAACTCGGGGAACTCCAGCACATCGCCTTCGCCGCGCCCGGCCACGCTCATGATCTTGGAGGTGTCCAGGCCTCCCCGGGTCAGCACGTCGGCACCGAGCGGGTGGATGACCACGGGCGCGCCGGTCTGCAGGGCGACCTGGGCCGCATCGGACATGTGATCGTAGTGCGGGTGGCCGATGAGGACCGCGTCGGCGCGGGTCACCTCATCGGGCCGGAAGCCGAGACCGCGCATCCGCGGTCCCCGGTCGTAAAAGGTGTCCAGCAGGACGACCCGGTCCCGGAAGTTCAGCTCGTAGTTGGACGTGCCGTACCAGCGGATAGTGAGTGCATCGGGATCTGAGTTGGCGGCTCCGCCGAGCATCGCAGGGCGCCGGTAGCCGAGGACGGGATCACTGTTGATCATGGGCTGACCTCCCAGCCGTCATCGCCTCCCGCGGGAGGCCTCGCCTTCATCGTTCGCCTCGTGCGCCGTGCGGTCAACCGGCAGATGACGATGCCGGGGTGGTGTTCTCATGCCGGCCGGGACCGCGTCTGCTCGCCGGCCCGGAAATGTCAGTGCCCCGGTCTAGAGTCGAATAAAACAGCAAAAACCCGTACCAGCCTGACGATCCGACCGGCCAGCTCCGGTGAATGGAGGTGGGTCCATGGCGAACAGCGCTCCCCCGGCCAACGCCGCCGAAGCGATGGACATGGCCCTCACCGGGCTGAAATACCTGGCCTGCTCCGAGGCCACCACGTTGGCGGCGCAGGCTCAGGCGGAGATCCTGCGGGCCCTCGAGCAGGCCGGTGCCATCACGACCGCGGCGCGGGCGTGGGTCCTGGCCGCATTCACCGCCGGGCAGGGCTACAGCGACGACGCGGACTACAGCCCGAAGGCGTGGCTCATCCACCAGACCGGAATCACCAGGGGCGCGGCCCGCGCGCACGTGAGCTGGGCCCGCCGCACCACCGGCCACCCGGCCGTGCTGATAGCCCTGGCCGAGGGCACCAGCATCAGTGCGTCCATGGCGGGACTGATCTGCGGCTGGTCTGACCGGCTCCCGGCCGATTGCCGGGCCGCCGCCGATGAGATCCTGATCGCCGCGGCGCGGGCCAGGGCCACCCAGGCGGAGCTGGCCGGGCTGGCCGCGGAGATCTACGCCCGGTCCCGGCCCGGCCGCGACGACGACCCGGAGCCCGCGTTCGAGGACCGGCAAGTGCGGGTCGAGACCACCTTCGGCGGCGCCGGGGTCATCACCGGCGACCTCACCCCCGGATGCACGGCCATCGTGACCGCCGTCCTGGAGTCGCTGTCCGCCCCGGCCGGCGCCGGGGACACCCGGACCCGGGAGCAGCGCTACCACGACGCGCTGGAAGAGGCGATGCGCCGGCTGATCGCGTCGGGCCTGCTGCCGGACCGGGCCGGGCAGCCGACCAAGGCCATGGTCCACGTCGCGCTGGCCGAGCTCCGCGCCGGGCCGGACGGCTCCGCCCTGGAAACCCTGTGGATCACCGAGATGCAGATCCGGTGGGCCGCCCGCCGCGCCGAGGCCGCCGACGGCAACGGCGCAGACGGCGGCGCGTGGCTGGACGGCGACGATGCCCGCGCCGCGGCCTGCGACGCGGCCCTCACCCCGGTCGTCACCGGCAACGTCAACATCGCCATCCTGGACGACCTGGTCCAGCTCTGCCTGCAGCTGGGCGGGCACGGCTGGCACTGCTCCCCGGCGGCCGGCGGTCAGGCCCCGCACCCTGGCTCCGCCCCCGCCTCGAAGGCTTCCGGCCCGACGGGCCTGGACCACCTCACCGGCATGTCCCGGGCCGCGCTGGAACGGGCCATCATCGGCAAGGCCATCGACCTGCTGTCCGGGCCCGGCGGGCTAGCCAGCTTCCTGCGCACCAAGCAGCTCGGCGCCCGGCTCGCCGGGCCCAGCCTCCCCCTGGACATCGGGGTCAGCTCCACCATCCCGGCCGGCATCCGGACCGCGGTCATCCTGCGGGACCGCAAATGCCGATGGCCGGGCGGCTGCGAGCAGCCCGCCGCGGCCTGCCAGGTCCACCACGTCCGCCACCAGGCCCACGGCGGGCCCACCAGCGTGGCCGGGTGCGTCCTGCTGTGTTCCTACCACCACCAGGTCGTCATCCACCGGCAGGGCTGGACCCTGGTCCTCAACCCCGACGGCACCACCACCGCCTGGAACCCCGGCCGGACCAAGATCCTGCACAGCCACGCCCCGCCCGCCCGAGCGGGTGAGATCGGCCGGGGGGGAGATGGATGGGGGATGTGGAGGGTGGTGGTAGCGGACGGGGAGCTTGTGGTAGCGGGTGGCGACGGCGCGGTTGCGCTTGAGGGGGTTGATGCCGCATGGAGGGCGTGCCGCTGCTGGTAGAGGGGGGGGTCGAAGGCGGGAGGGAGGCCGCTGCTGTCTTGGTTCTTGCGGTGGGAGATGTGGTGGGCCTGCTGGGGGATGGTGGAGGCAGATGGCGGGGAGGAGCCAGGCGCGGTTGGCGCGGGAGCCGTAGGCCTTGTGGGCGAGGACGAGGTCGGCAGGGTGCTGGGCCGGCCGGGAAAGGGCCGGGGCACGGGGATCTGCGTCCAGCACGGGGGCGAACTGCGGGCTGTCGCCGCGCTGGGGGGCGGTGAAGACGATGGACAGGGGCTTATGGCCCTGCTCGAAGGCCAGGTGGAACTTGGTGCTCAGGCCGCCGCGGGACCGGCGCAGAGGCGTGGTCGGCGGGCTCGCGCCGCGGCGGCTCGGGCTGCAGGCCCTCTGAAGCGCGCGCCGGCCGCGCGCAGGTGCGCCCGCGCCAAGGAGGAGTCAACGGAAACGTGCCAGGTGATGAGCCCGGCCGCGTCCGCGAGGGCCTGCAGCGCGGACAAGATAGAGCGCCCAGGTGCCGTCCCGCTGCCAGCGGCGGAACAGCCAATAAGCAGACTGCACGCCTACGGCGGGACTCCCGCCACGGCGCCCGACCGGACCCGCCACCGGACCCGTCGATGAGGCGCGACCGGCGGGGCGGGGAGCAGAGGAGCAGAAGTGAGGGAGAAAAGAGAAAAGCGGGGTGAACACCCGGGCCTAGTCCCAGCATCTGCTTAGCGAAGGAGCTGCCTTCGCTGTCGTGGTGGTCAGGCGTCTGTGACCACTTGCCTGGTTAAGCTCTTTGCTGTTGCTCCTGAAGGCCTGGGTCTCCTGGCGGCCCCGATCCAGCAAAGGCGGTACACCCATGAGCGAGCCAGTCCGCGAGCCGCGCGAGCCCGCGTTGCGGGCTTCGGACGCCGAGCGGGACCGGGTCGTCGACCTGCTGGCCGGCGCGGCCGGGGAGGGGCGGATCACCCTCGAGGAGTACTCCGAGCGCAGCGCGGCGGCGCTGGCCGCGCGGACGAACGAGGATCTCGCCGCTCTCACGGCCGACCTGCCCGCCCCGGCCGTCTCCACTAGCCGCAGTGAGGTCAGCCCGGCTCATGAGCAGATCCACACGTTGCTCGGCAATGAGACGCGCAAAGGGTCGTGGGTGGTGCCGGCCCGGCTCAGCATCCGCTCCGTGCTGGGCGACTGCCACATCGAGTTGCAGCACGCCGTCATCCGGCAGCCGGTGACCACGATCGAGGCGACGGCCAAGTTCGGGTCGGTGACTCTCTATGTGCCGGACGGCATCGAGGTGCGGCTCAGCGGCCGGTCCGTCCTGGGCAGCAAGTCATCCGAGCTGCGCAGCGAGCCCCGGCCGGGCGCGCCGGTCATCGACGTGCGCTGCGACGTGTTCTGCGGGGCGGTCAACGTCCGCAGGCCCGAGCCGGGCATGCGCTGAGGCAGCGGGGTCAGGCGCGATCCAGGCCCGCCAGGCCGTCGGCCATGGCTTGGAACAGCGGGTCGGTGAAGCTGGTCAGGGTGGAGTAGACCTGGTTGACCTGCCGGTAGGCGCGGGCGGCGGGGCCGGGGGCGAAGTCGTCGCCCGGGCCGACCATGGCCGCGGTGGCCTCGTCCCAGCCGGGATACAGGCCGTGGCCGACGGCGGCGCAGATGGCCGCGCCGAGGCCGGCCGCGTCGCTGGCGGCGGCCCGCCGGGCCGGGCGGTCGAAGACGTCGGCCAGGATCTGCATCATCAGGTCCGAGCGGGAGCCGCCGCCGGAGACCAGCAGGGGTGAGAGCCGGCCGCCGAGGGCCCGTTCCATGGCCGCGGTGTGGTTGGCCATGGTCAGCGCGATGCCTTCCAGCAGGGAGCGGTAGACGTGGGCGCGGCCCTGGCTGCCGTCAAAGCCCAGCAGGGCGCCGCGGCGCCAGGTCGCGTCGCCGGGCGCGAGCCAGTCCGGGACGGTGAGCAGCCCGTTGCTGCCCGGCGCGAGGTCGGCGGCCGCGGCGTTGAGGGTGTCCTCGAAACCGGGACCGCCCGGCGCGGGTTCCGCGACGGGCTCGCCCTCCAGCAAGGTGCGGTACCAGCTGACCATCCACATGCCGCGGCGGATCCCGGTGCTCTCGTACAGGTACCGGCCGGGCCGGGCGGCGAAGTTGACCCAGTAGCTGTCGTCGGCGCTGCGCGAGGCGGTCCCGGTGGTCATGGCCGCGATGTAGGTGCCGAGGGACAGCAGGACGGCACCGTCGTTCAGGCCCGCGCCCAGGGCCTCGACGGCCTTGTCGTTGGCCGTGGCGTAGACGGGCAGGCCGGCCGGGAGGCCGGTGGCTTGAGCGGCCGCGGCGGTCACCGCGCCCAGCCGCCCGCCCGGGGGAACGAGCTCGAAGAGCAGGTCGGGCGTCATGCCAGTGGCGGCGTAGGCGGCCGGATCGCGGGACCAGGCGGCCGTGTCGTGGTCGATGGGCCACAGGCCCTCGTAGTTGGCGGAGGTGTCGGTGAACTGGCCGGTCAGCCGGTGCGTCACGTAGCCCGAGGAGGTGGTGACCCAGCGGACCAGCGGATTGACCGGCTCGTAGGGCCGACCCACCCGCTCGTCCATCCAGCTCAGCACCGGCTCGGCCAGGCCGCCGTCGGCGGTCAGCAGGGCGCGGCAGAAGCGGATAGTGCACAAGCCGACGGCCACGATGTCGGCGGGGTCGCCGCCGAACCGCGCCATGACGTCCCGGCAGGCACCCTGGATCGAGTCCCAGATGTCGTCGCCGGGATGGACGGCGCGGCCGGGCACGGAGATGTCGTAGGGCTTCAGCCGCCTGCTGGCCGAGGCGTGCGCCTGGCCGCGGGCGTCGACGATGGTGACCTTGGTGCTCTGCGACCCGTTGTCGATGGCCAGCAGGTAGGGGCCCACCTCAGGCTCGCGGGCCCGGGTCGCCGCCCTCGGGTTCGAGGAGGCCGGCCTCAGGGAGGCCGGGTTCGAGCGGGAAGATGGTGCCCGCGTTCATGATGCCGCGCGGGTCGAAGGCCTGCTTGAGGGTGGTGAGCAGGCCGTAGGCGCTGCCGTGCTCCTCGCGCACCCACGGCGTGCGGTACTTGCCGATCCCGTGGTGGTGCACCATCGACCCGCCCAGCCGCAGGGCCTCGGTCACGATGATGGCGTTGAGCGGCTTGTGGTAGAGCTCGATCTCCTCGCGGGGGCTGCAGTTGATCGTGTAGTCGTAGACGAAATAGAGGTTGGTGCCGGTCTGGTAGCTGTGCGAGGAGTGGGCGCCGAGCATGGTCAGGTCGGCGGCCCGCGGGAACTCGCTGCGGATCCGGTGCATGACCGCCTCGAACAGGCCGCTGACCCGGGACCAGTCGATGGACACCTCGGTGGTGAACCCGAGGTGGGACCGGGCCAGCATGTCGGCCTTCTCCGCGTCGATCTTGTCCTGGCCCCAGTTGAGGTTGCCGAACCACTGCTCGATCCGGCGGCTGTCGACGCGCTGGTGCGGGCGGGCGGCGAAGAGCTGGTCGATGGCCTCCGCCGTGGCCCGGGCGATGCCCTCGGGTCCCTCGGCCACCAGCACCACCACGTTCTTGTCCTGGTAGAAGTCGGCGAAGTGCTGGCGCGCGTCCTGCGGTGAGTAGACCCGGCACACCGAGGGCCGGTAGCCGGCGGTGATCAGCTCACGGAGAGCGTCCACGCCGTCGGCGAAGCGGTCGACCAGGAACCCGAAGTACCGGTTGTGCTCCGGCTGGTAGCGGAAGAGCTTGACCGTCACCTCGGTGATGAAGCACAGGGCGCCCTCGCTGCCGATGGCGATGTGCCGGATGTCCGGTCCCGCGGCCCGGCGGGGCACGTTCTTGATCCGGGCGACCTGCCCGCCGGGAAACACGGCTTCCAGGCCGACGACCATGTCCTCGATCCCGCCGTAGAGGGTGGAGAACTGGCCGATGGACCGGGTCGCGACCAGGCCGCCCAGCTGGGCCAGCGGCTTGGACTGGGGCGAGTGGCCGGTGGTCAGCCCGCGAGCCTGCAGGGTCTCCTCGAGGTGCTGGAGCCCGACGCCGCACTGCACGGTGGCCATCATGTCGACCGGGTCGATGGAGACGATGGCGTTCATCCGGGAGCCGTCCAGCACCAGGCTGTCCTCGACCACGGTCTCCAGGCCGCCCTCGGTGGCCGTCCCGCCGGTCCGGGGCACCACGTTGACCAGGTTGTCCTGCGCGAACCGCAGGACGGCCGCGACCTGCGCGGTGGACGAGGGATAGGCGATCGCAGCCGGGAACGGCCCGTCGTAGATCCCGTGCACGGCGGTGTACTTCCGGAAGCGGTCCACGCTGGCCGCCTTGAGCTGCTCATCGCCGGTCTCGATGGCACCGGGCCCGAGCAGGCTGATCATCGCGCCGGCGATGGCCGCCCGGCTCAGCGGGGATCGTGATGGGGCCATGTAGGCCTTTCTAGCGGACGAGGTACCCGCCGTCGACGACCAGGACGTGGCCGTTGACGTAGTCCGAGGCCCGGCTGGCCAGGAAGACGGTGGCGCCCATCAGGTCCGATATCTCGCCCCAGCGGGCGGCCGGGACGTGCTCGTCGATCCGGCGGGAGGCGTCCGGATCGGCGCGGGTGGCCTCGGTGATGGCCGTCTTGAAGTAGCCGGGCGCGATCGCGTTGACCTGGATGTTGTACCCGGCCAGCTCGTCGCAGTAGGCCTTGGTGAAGCCGACCAGGCCGGCCTTGGTGGCGGCGTAGGCAGGCGAGCTCAGGCCGCCCAGGAAGGAGAACAGCGACGCGATGTTGATGATCTTCCCGGACCGCTGCTCGATCATGAACCGGCTGGCCTCATGGGCCAGCTCGAAGGCGGCGGTCAGGTTGACCGCGACCATGGCGTCCCACTGGTCGCGGCCGAAGTCCTGCACGCCGGCCAGCAGGGCGATGCCCGCCGAGTTGACCAGGATGTCGACCGAGCCGAGCGCCTCGACGCACTGGCGCACCACGGCGGCCGGGACGCCGGGCTGGGTGATGTCGGCCGCGGTGAACTCCAGCCGGCGGCCGGCGTCGGAGATGAGCCGATGGGTCGTCCCGTCGTCTTCGGCCAGGCCGACGGCGAAGATGTCGGCGCCGGCCTTGGCCAGGGCGAGCGAGAAGGCCTGGCCCAGGCCGGTGTTGCCGCCGGTGACCAGAGCGTTCCGCCCGGCCAGCGAGAACAGGTCAAGGCTGAAGTCGGCGATGTCCATGAGTCAGCTGCCACCCGAGGAAGACGCGGGCCGGATGCGGGGTCTGGGACTGGCGGCCGAGGGACCTGGGCCGCCGGCATGATCCACGCCGACGGCCCAGGAGGGTGTCTCCGGCGGCCCAGCCCACATAATATCCGGGCCTTACCAGCCAGGACGCCCCAAGCGGGGTGTGACTTCCGGCTCATTCGCTCCAGCGGACGCCGATCGGGGCGTCCCCGCCGGGCAGCGGAAGGGACTGCGCCTCGGCCTCCACCACGGCTCGTTCGGCCTTCGAAAAGGGCCGCCAGGGCAGCACGGTGAGGAGCTGGCCGGCCCGGCGCCAGGTGCCGGCCACCTCGCCGGCGACCAGCAGGCAGCCCGGCCAGACGCGGGGCGTCCACAGGGCGAGCCGACGCTGGCCGTCCGGGACGAGCAGGGCGCGGTCGGCCCCCTGGAGCAGGAAGAAGGCGTCGCCGCTGGGCAGCAGGCGGGCACCCGCCGGGGGCCCGGGCTCGGCCCGGACGGCGGCTTCGTCCTCGGCCAGGATCCAGGCCTCGCCGGCCGGGGTGCGCACCCGGACCAGCTGCGGGCGGGGCGGGCCGGTGAGGGCCTCGAAGGCGCGGACGGCCGGCCGCCGGCCGATCCCGGACCACTGGCCGAAGGCCTCGGGCGTGGCCGGGCCGTAGACGTGCAGGTAGCGGCGGGCGAGAGCCAGCCGCGCGGTCTGCGGGTCGGTGCCGGGCGGCGGCACGGCCCGGATGACGGGCTGCCTCGCGCCGTCCCACCGGATGGCGATCGTGCCGGTCGGCGAGGCGTACCTGAGGCTGTTGGGGTGCACGCCGAGGGCCCGGCCCGCCTCCCGGCAGGACAGGGTGCGGCAGGACTGGGCCGCATCGTCCAGCAGGCCGGCCAGCCGGGCGGCCAGGTCTTCGGCCCGCTGCCTGCGGCCGGCCGCCTCGGGCAGCAGGGCCAGCGTGAACAGGGCGATGTCCTGGGCGGCGGCGACGAAGACGCTGTACCGCGGCCCCCACACCTGGACCAGCGAGGGGTCCTCCCAGGCCGACGGGCCGGCCCGGTCACGCGGGCGTGGATGGACAGCAGCGCGGCCCGCGGCATGCTGTCCTGCAGCCCGGCCCAGGCGGCGCGACGGAGCGAGCCGGGCCCTATCTCGCGGCGCTCGTCGAGGCCGCCCGCTGTCCGCCGGAAGGCCACGATCTGCGCCCGGGTCAGCTCCAGCGGGGATCCGGTCACGTGATCAGTACATCAGGCCGGCCCGCGCAGCTTGGCCCGCAGCAGGTCCAGCTCGTCGGGGTGCAGCCCGTGACCGGTCAGCCAGCCGGGCACCCCGCCGTAGCTGGTCGCCAGCTCCTGCAGGAACACCGCCATCGTCTCCGGGCGCGGCCGGTAGCGCTCGGGCGGCATGCTGTCGACGTCCCAGTTGTAGGTGCGCGACCGGCGGATGCGATCCAGGATTTCCGCGGCGCGGTCCCCGGTGGCGGCGTAGTCGGCGATGACGGCCTCCGGGCGCACGCCGGCCGCGGTCAGGGCCAGGGCCACCACCACCGCGGTCCGGTCCCGGCCCGCGGCGCAGTGCACGATGGCCGCGCCGCGGTCGCGGGCGATGCTGCGCAGCGCGCCGACCACCTGATCGGGCCGGTAGTCCAGGTAGCCCAGGTAGCGGCCGATGATCGGGTCATCGGGGAAGCGGGTCCGCTCCTGCTCCCGCCGGCTGCGCACCAGCCCGGCGGCCACGTCCGGATCGGACACGGTCTCGGGGGTGAGCGGATGGTGGGCGTGCCGGACGCCGGGGACCGAGTCCAGCGGGGCCGGGCCCTCGGCAGCCAGCTCGGCGCGGGCGCGCAGGTCGACCACCGTGGTCACGCCGATGTCCCGCACCAGGTGCCGGACGTCGGCGGGCGTCAGATCCTGCAGGTTGTCCGAGCGGAGCAGGCGGCGCTCGGCGGTCAGCGGCCCGTCACAGGTGGGCAGGCCGCCCAGGTCCCGCGCGTTGACGGCGCCGTCCAGGTCGACCCAGGGCATCAGCCCTGGCCGGGGCCGGCGGCCAGCTGCTTGCCGATCCCCTCGGCCATGAAGTCCATGGCCGCGGCCGCCCCGGGCAGCACGTCCACCATGGTGAAGAAGCCGTGCATCTGGCCGTCGAACCGCTGGTGGATGACCGGGACCCGGGCCTTGATCAGCTGGGTGGCGTACAGCTCCCCCTCGTCGCGCAGCACGTCGTGCTCGGCGGTGAGGATCACCGCGGGCGGCAGCCCGGCGAAGACCCCGGAGCGCAGCGGCGAGGCGTCGGGGTGGGCCCGGGCCCGCAGCTCGGGCGCGTAGTGGTCCCAGAACCAGATCATCGAGTCCCGGCTCAGCATGAGCTGGTTGTCCGGGTCGAGGTAGGACGTCGTCTCCAGGTCGCAGTCGGTGACCGGGTAGGCCAGGGCCTGCACCGCGATGGCCGGGCCGCCGCGGGCCCGGGCCCGCTGGGTCATGACCGCGGCCAGGTTGCCGCCCGCGCTGTCGCCCGCGACGATCAGCGGCAGCGGGCCGTCGGCCAGGCCGGCGGCGTACTCGGCGGCCCAGCCCAGGGCGGCCCAGGCGTCGTCCACCGCGACCGGGAACCGGTACTCCGGGGCCAGCCGGTAGTCCGGGATGACGACCACGCACTCCGCACGCTGGGCCAGCCGCCGGCCGACCGGGTCGGAGGCGTCCAGGCCGCCGCCCAGCACCCAGCCGCCGCCGTGGTAGTACACGATGACCCCGCGCGGGGCGCCGGGCGGGGTCAGGACGCGCACCGGCACGTGCCCGCCGGACACCCGCACCCGGGTGTCCCGGACCTCGGCCATCTCCGGCGGGGAGGCGTCCCCCCGCGGCGCGGTCACGCCGCGGGCCTCCTTCGGGGTCATCTCGTGCAGCGGGCGGCCCCAGACGGCCTTGATCTGCTCGTAGAGCGCGGCGGACGGCTCATCCAGCGACACGGACGCCCTCCTTCGCGGCGGTGGACAGGGTGAATCCCTGGTAGCCGTCGGAGGTGACCTGGTCGCAGATGTGCCGGTACCGGCCCACGCCGCCGACGTAGGGCAGGAAGAGCCGGGGCTTACCGGGGATGTTGGCGCCCATGTACCAGGACGCCGCCTTCGGGTAGAGCGTCTGGTGCGCGATCTCCTGCACGTGATCGGTCCAGTAGACGGTGGACGGCTCGGTGGCCTCGATCACGTCGAGCCCGTGCTCGCGCAGGTAGGACAGGCAGTCGCTGATCCACTCGACGTGCTGCTCAATGGACACCGGCATGTTGCTGAGCACCGACGGGCTGCCCGGGCCGGTGATGGTGAGCAGGTTCGGGAACCCGGGCACGGCCAGGCCCAGGTAGGTCCGCGGGCCGTCCTGCCAGGCCTGGGACAGGGCCTGGCCGTCGCGGCCGCGCAGGCCGAGGGCCTCCAGCGGCCCGGTGAGCGCGTCGTACCCGGTCGCGTAGACGATCACGTCCAGGTCGTAGTCACCGTCGCTGGTCCGGATGCCGGTCGCGGTGATCTCCTCCAGCGGGGAGCGCCGCAGGTCGACCAGGGTCACGTTGGGCTGGTTGTAGGTGTCGTAGTAGTTGGTGTCCAGCGGCACGCGCTTGGTGCCGAACGGGAACGTCCGCGGCTTGAGCTTGTCGGCGACCTCAGGATCGGAGACGATCTCGTCGATCTTGGACCAGACGAACTCGGCCGCGGTCTTGTTGGCGTCCTCGTTCACCACCACGTCGGCGAAGGTCCCGAACGTGAAGGTGAACCCGCCCGCGCCCCAGGCGTCCTCATAGATGGTCCGGCGCTCGTCCGCGGGCACCTCCAGCGCGGACAGGGTGCTGCGCGGGTACGGGAAGCCGCCGGTGGACTCCCGGCCGCGGCGCCGCCATTCCCGGTAGTTCCGCTTCCACAGCTCGACGAACTGCGGGTCCAGCGGCCCGTTCTCGGCCGGGATGGTGAACTGGGCGGTGCGCTGGAACACGGTCAGCTGGGCGGCCTGCTCGGCGATGACCGGGATGGCCTGGATGGCGGAGGCCCCGGTGCCGATGATGCCGACCCGCTTCCCGGTGAAGTCGACCGGGTCCTTGGGCCACTGGCCGGTGTGCAGCGACAAGCCGCCGAACGTGTCCGCGCCCTTGAATTCGGGCTTGTTCGCGGTGGACAGGCAGCCCACGGCGGTGATGACGAACCGGGCGGTCACGGTCTGGCCCTGCTCGGTACGCACCGTCCACAGGTTCGCGGCCTCGTCGTATTCGGCGGCCACGACCCGGGCCTCGAAGGTGAAGTCCTTGCGCAGGTCCAGCCGGTCCGCGACGTGCTCCAGGTACCGCAGGATCTCGGGCTGGCCCGGGTAGCGCTCCGCCAGCGGCCATTCCTGCTCCAGGTCCTCCATGAAGGAGAACGAGTAGTACATGATCTCCGAATCGCAGCGCGCGCCCGGGTAGCGGTTCCAGTACCAGGTACCGCCCACGCCGTCGCCCTGCTCGAACCCGTGGACCGAGAACCCCTGCTCGCGCAGCCGGTGCAGCATGTACAGGCCGGCGAACCCGGCGCCGATGACGACCGCGTCCAGCGGCCCGGTGGACGCCGCCGGGGAGTCCGCTTCCTCTGCCATAGTCAAGGCCTTCCTCATATGTCGCCTCCGCAGAAGCATGCGCTGTCGTCCGGCGCGCCCGCAAGGGGAGCCCCCGGCCGCCGCGCCCTGCGACGGTCCGGCGACGGGGCGTTGCGTGCCACGCAACGGCAGGCTTGTCCGAGCGCTGGTGGTCAAGTCCCGGACCCGCTTCTAGCGTAAGAGGAAAGTTCGAAAGTTCGAGGACGCTGCAGCCGTTCATCACCCGGTCAGGGAGGTTGAAGCCCGCCAGCAACGGTGCCAGGGGGATTCCGAATTCCGACCAGAAGATTGGAACGACGGCATGAGCCCAGGCGACTCTGGCGTTACCCTCGGCCGCGACGAGATCGAGATCCGGGGCAACCTCGTGGCCCGGATCGACCGCCTGCCCCTGACCTCGCAGCTCTGGCTCTACGCCCTGGTGGCCCAGTTCTTCTGGGCCTCGGTCCTGTCGCTGGACCCGATCGCGCTGCGGCTGTACCCGGTGGTCTGGCTGCCGGCGAACGCCTTCAGCCACCTGCAGTACGACATCCTGGTCGGCTTCGAGAACGGCGCAGGCGTGCTGCTCGGGCAGGTGCTGTTCACGTTCCTGGCCGACCGGTACGGCCGCAAGCCGCTGATGATCGTGTCGTGCCTGGTGGCGTTCGTGTTCGCCTGGCCGATCGCCTACACCTCCAGCTGGCCGCTGCTGATGATCTTCGTCTCGCTGGCCGCCTTCGGCGTGGGCGGCGCGCTCGGCCTGGCCAACGTGTACAACGTGGAGATCGCGCCGCCGTCGCAGCGCGGGCGGCTGACCCTCGGCTCGCAGATCCTGGCCGCGGTGGTGATCAACCTGATCAGCGGCCTGCTGCCGTACTACATGCTGCCCGCCCACTACCGGGCCTGGGTGTGGATCACGGTGCTGATCCCGGTGGTCATCGCGATGCCGCTGATCATCTTCATCCTGCCCGAGTCGCCGCGCTGGCTGGAGAGCCGCGGCCACGCCGAGCGGGGCGAGAAGATCGTCCGGATGATGGAACGGCGGGCCGAGAAACAGAGCCAGAAGCCGCTGCCCGAGCCGGACCTGTCGCAGTACACGGTGGTGGTCGAGGAGCACGGCCGGGTGCCGGTCAAGGAGCTGTTCCAGGGCGTCTACCTGCGGCGCACGCTGGTCATCTTGTCGGTGTGGATCCTGGGTTACCTCGGCCTGGACTACGGCATGAGCTCCCAGCAGGGCGTCTACCTGATCGCTTACTACTCCGCGTCCAACCTGTTCCTGATCACCTTCCTGGGCGGGCTGGCCGGCTCGCTGGTCATGACCATCCTCGGCTCGGCACTCAACGAGCGGGTCGAGCGGCGCACCTGGATCTTCATCGCCGGCCTGATGAGCTTCGCCGGCGCCATCTTGTACTACGAGTGGCCGAGCCACCTGTGGGTGGCTGTGGTCGGTACCGCCCTGGTCACCGGCGGCGTCCTGACCTGGGCCTTCAACGGCTACACGATGATCCCGGTGGCCTACCCGACCCGGCTGCGGGCCACCGCCTCGGGCTTCACCGACGGCCTCGGGCACGTGGGCGCGGTCTTCGGCCCGATCCTGGCCGGCTGGCTGTTCACCCAGACGGCCAGCTCCCGGCACATCGGCTGGTTCCTGGAGTTCGCTGTGCTCGGCGGCCTGGTACCGGGCTTCATCTCGCTCATCTGGGGCATGCGCCAGCGCGAGGCCATCCTCGAAGTGGTCTCGAGATAGCGGAAGGAAATCTCATGGCACAGCAGAAACCGCGTACCCCGGCCTGGGATGCGCTGAGCACGGTCAGGTCCCGGCTGCCGCGGCAGATCATGTGGGCCGTCCTCATCGGGCTCATCTCGTTCGGCCTGGCCGTCCTCATCAACCATTGACGGCCGGTCGGGCCCGGCGGCCGGCGGCGCTCTGGCCAAGACGCGCGCCGTGGAGGAAGGTGGGCATATGACCGACGATGAGGCCATGAGAACAATCTGAGTGGAGCGAAGGATCGTGGCAGTTCTAGACGGGATCAGGGTCGTCGTCACCGGATCAGCGGCCGCCCTCGACATGGCGGCCATGCTGCTGTCGGACAACGGAGCCGAGGTCATCCGGATCGAGCCGCCGGGAGGCGACGTCCGTCGCGGGGTGCCGGCCTGGCGAATGTGGAACCGCGGCACGCGCAGCGTGGTGCTCGACCCGGCCCTGGCCACCGACCAGGCGGCCGCCGAGGCACTGGTGGCCGGGACCGACGTGCTGCTCGAGGCGCAGGGCGGGGCGGCCGGGCTGGGCTGGTCGTTCGACTACCACGAGTCCGCCTACGCCAATCCGGGCCTGGTGCACTGCACGGTCACCGCGTTCGGCCGCAACGGCGAGCTGTCCTGGCTGCCGCCCTATGACGGCGTGGTCGAGGCGCGCTCGGGCGCGAACGTCGACCTGGGCGTGACCCTGGACCGCGGCACCCCGGCCTACCGGGCCCGGCCCAACCCGAGTTACGCGACCGCGAACATCATCGTGCAGTCCATCGCGGCGGCCCTGCTGGTGCGGGCTCGCGACGGGCGCGGCCAGCACATCGCCACCAGCCTGTACCAGGGCCTGCTGGCCTTCGACTTCGCCAGCGCGCTGCGCCGGCAGAGCGAGCTCGGCGAGCTCGAGCCGCCGCTGCCCGCGGTAACCGGCCCGGCCTGCCCGTTCCTGCCCTACCTGGTGGTGCGGTGCCGGGACGGCCAGTGGATGCAGATCACCAACAACACCGCGCGGCTGTTCCGGCGCTGGCTGGAGGTCATCGGCCTGGCCCACATCTGGGACGACCCGCGGTGGAAGGGCGCCCCGTCGGCCATTCCCGACCCGCAGGCCCGGGTCGACCTGGCCTACCTCATCCTGGACGCGATGGCGGCCCGCACCTTCGACGAGTGGCTGGAGATCTTCCTGCGCGAGGGCCTGACCGGCGACCGCTTCCTCACCACCCAGCAGGCGCTGGATCACCCGCAGGTCATCCACAACGGCTCGGTGGTCGAGGTCGACGACCCCGAGGTCGGGCCGACGCTGCAGCTCGGGCCCACGATCAAGTTCGCCGACAGCCCGGGCGCCGTCCGCGGGCCCGCCCCGGCGCTGGACGCGGACCGGGCCGCGTTGCTGGGCACGCAGCGCCCGGCCCCGGAGCTGCCGCCGCCCTCCGGGCTGCCCGCAGCCGGGTCAGGGCCGCTGGCCGGGATGCTGGTACTGGACTTCGCTACCTGGCTGGCCGGGCCGTTCGGCACATCCCTGCTGGCCGACATGGGCGCCCGGGTCATCAAGATCGAGTCGCCCGCCGGTGACGACGCCCGGCTGTTCCTGGGCGGCCGGGCCCGCACCTTCCAGGGCAAGGAAAGCCTGGCCATCGACCTGAAGAGCGAGGAGGGCCGGGCGGCCGTCCAGCGGCTGCTGGGCCAGGCCGACGCGGTCATGCACAACATGCGCGGCGACGCGGCCGCGCGGCTGGGCGTCGACTACGAGACGGCCCGGCAGCTGAACCCGCGCATCGTCTACGTGTACGCCGGCTCGTACGGGTCGACCGGCCCGGGGGCTGGGCGGGCCGCGTTCCACCCGATGATGGGCGCGCTCAGCGGCGGCGCGCTGCGGCAGCTGGGCCGCGGGAACGAGCCGCCCGCCGCCGACGTGCCGCTGGACGCGGACGCCCGCTACCAGTACTCGCTGCGGATGATCCGGTCCAACGAGGCCTCGCCGGACATCACCGGCGCACTCGGCGTGGCGACCGCGCTGAGCCTGGGCCTGCTGCACCGCGAGCGCACCGGCCGCGGCCAGTACATCGAGACCACCATGCTGGCCAGCAACCTGATGCTGTGCTCGGAGGACGCCATCCGCTATCCGGGTAAGCCCGACCTGCCGCAGCTCGACGCCGACCTGCGGGGCACCAGCGCGCTGAACCGGCTGTACCGGACGGGCGACGGCTGGCTGTTCCTGGCCGCTCCCACCGGCCCGGAGTGGCAGCAGCTGGCCCGGGCGGTGGGCCACCCGGAATGGATCACCGATGACCGGTACCGGACGGCGCAGAGCAGGCTGCGGTTCGACGACCAGCTGGTAGCGGAGCTGGCCACGGCCCTGGAGGCCAGGCCGGCGGCCGAGTGGGAGGAGCTGTTCGCCCGGGCCCGGGTGGCCGGCGTCCGCGCCGACGCGAGCAGCGGGGACGACTTCTTCCTGTCCCACCCGCAGAGCGTCAGCAACGGCTTCGTGGTCCGGGACAGTCACCCCGGGGTGAACACCTACCGGCGGGCGGGGACGGCCAGCGTGATGTCCCTGACGCCGGGCATCGCCCGGGTGGCCCACCTGTTCGGCCAGGACGGCCAGGACATCCTGGGCGAGCTGGGCTTCGACGAGCCGGCCATCCAGGCCATGGTCATCGGCGGCGTGCTGGCCGGCCCGGCGCAGGCGTCAGGGCCGGTGTAGGGCGGACACCCGGGAGAGGAGCGGACGCCCCGAGAGAGGACCAGTCATGGGCGGAGCGACCTGGCTCGGACCGGTCGAACTGGACCTGGAGAGCCTGCGGAGCTTCATCACCGTCGCCGCCGAGGGAAGCATGGCCCGCGCCGCGCCGCTGCTGTTCGTCTCGACGTCCGGGCTGTCGCGCCGCATCCACGAGCTGGAGAAGAAGCTCGGCGTGGAGTTGCTGGAACGGTCCATGCACGGAGTGGTGCTGACCCCGGCCGGGGAGCAGATCCTGCTGCACGCCAAGAAGATCCTGGCCGCGTGCGATGAGCTGTTCGCGGTGGCCCGCGAGGTCGTCACCGGGCCGGGCGGCCAGCGGATGATCAACCTGGGGATCGCCCCGGGCGTGGAGAACTCCACCCGCAACCAGGTCGTGGCGGCGGTCACCGGCGCCGACGCGGACGCCGTGGTGGCCTTCGATCCCGACGCGAACATGCACCTGATCAGGAAGCTCATCGTGGGCGAGCTGGACCTGGCCATCCTGCACCAGCGGCCGATCTCGCCCGCGGTGCGCAGCTTCCAGCTGGGCTCCCGGCGGACCCTGGTGTGCCTGGCCGACCATCTGCCCCAGGCCGCGCTGGAGACGCTGACGCTGAGCGACCTGACCAGCCTGCCCTTCGTGACCTCCTCGGCGCTCAACGCGGGCACGCCGGTCTACTACGCCCAGCTGAGGTCGATCTTCGAGGAGGCCGGGATCAACCGGGTGGTCGACGTCGGCGCCTTCGACCTGTACGCGCTGCGGCAGCACGTGGCGGGCGGCTCCGGGTTCGGCATCACCTTCGAGCACAGCGACGCCCAGTGGGACAATGCGGTGGTGCGGCCGGTGACCGATCTCCAGCTCCGGCTGGGCACGTGGATCGCGTGGAACCGCAAGACCACCGAGGATCCGGCCCTGCTGGCGGCGCTGGACCGGGTGCGGGAGGAATGCCCGGCGACGGAGGCCGGGGCCGTCGTGCCGGAGCCGGCCCGCCGGTGAGGGACCGCTTCGACGCGGTCGTGGTCGGGGCCGGCCCCGCGGGCAGCATCGCCGCGCTGGTGCTGGCCCGGTCCGGAGCCCGGGTCGCGCTGGCCGACAAGGCGGCCTTCCCGCGCGACAAGGCGTGCGGCGACCTGGTCGGCCCGCGCGGGCTGCAGGTGCTGGCCGAGCTGGGCGTGCGCGTCCCCGACGCCGGGCAGGGCTCGGACATGCTGGCGGTCGGCCCGTCGGGCCGGCGCAGCCGGCTGCCCGCCTTCCCCGGCCGTGCCTACCCGGGGCACGGGATCGTCTCGCCGCGGCTGGCCTTCGATCAGGCGCTGCGCGAGGCGGCCCTGGCGGCCGGCGCGACCGGGATCAGGGCCCGGATCACCGGGGTCGAGCGGGACCCGTCCGGCCGGGTGGACGCGGTGCTGGCCAGCGACGGGCAGCGGCTGGCCGGCGACGTCATCATCGGCGCCGACGGGGCGCTGAGCCCGGTCGCCCGGCTGGCCGGGCTGCTCGACCCGCAGGCGGCGCTGTGGGGGTTCGCGATCCGGGCCTACGTGCCGGCCGAGGTGCCGCTGCCGCTGCTCCTACTGCAGGACGCCAGCCCGTGGCACATCTACCCGGGTTACGGCTGGCTGTTCCCCGGCCAGGACGGGCAGGCCAACGTGGGCATCGGGGTCGGCCTGGCCGGCGGCCGCGACAGTGATGGCCAGCGCAGCGGGCGAGGGCAGGCGCAGCTGCGCGGCGACCTGGCCCGGCTGGTCGCGCTGCTCAGCCGCCGCGGCGACCTGCCCGCCGCGGCCGTCCCCGGGCCGGTCATGGGCGGCTGGCTGCGGATGGGCGGCACGGGCTCCCCGCCCGCAGCGGGCAACGTCCTGCTGGCCGGAGACGCGGCCGGCCTGATCAACCCGCTGCAGGGTGAGGGCATTGGCCCGGCCCTGGTCAGCGCGCGGCTGGCCGCCCAGGCGGTGCTGGCCGGCCCGGAGCGGGCGGCGGCGGTGTACGCCGAGGCGATCCAGGCCGCGTTCGGCCGGTACCTGCCGGGCGCCTCGGCCCTGCAGGGCATGATGCTGGGCCGGCCGAGGACGGCGTCGGCGGCGGTGCGGCTGCTGACCGCGCCGGGCGTCCGGCGGGCCCTCGCCGGGACCTGGTCGATCTACTGGAACGACCTGGCCGACGGGGCCCGGCCCCGGCCGGCCGCGTGGTCCGCCCGTGGCGTGCAGGCCGTCCTCAGCGCGGCCGGCCGCCGGTCGTCCCGGCGGGCGTGACCAGCGGGCGTGACCAGCGGACGTGACCAGCGGACGTTACTAGCTGGCCCAGTCCAGGCAGTCGCCCATCCGCAGCCGGTGCCAGTCGGGCGGGCCGAGGTACTCGTACAGGCTGCGGGAGGCCTGGGTGTACAGCGTCAGGCCGAACTGCGGGTCGCTGCCGATGCCCGCGTGCACCTCGTGCGCCGCGTTGGCCGCCTCCCAGTACGACTCGCTGGCCACCGCGGCGGTCAGGTGCGCCTTGGCCGCGGCGTCGGCGCGCTGCGAGTCGATGGCCCAGGCCGCCTCGTACGCCGTCCAGCGGGCGGTGTCGGCGGCGTTGAGGATCCGGATGATGTGGTCCTGGACCCGCTGGAACCGGCCGATGGGCTGGCCGAACTGCTCGCGGGTGTTGGAGTAGGAGATCGACATCTCCAGCACCTCGGCCGCTCCCCCGGCCTGGTAGGCGGCCAGGGCCACGAACCCCGGGGCCAGGGCCCGGTCCAGCGCGTCGTGGGACGGCCCGCCGAGCGGCTGCCCGCCGGCCAGCGCGGCGCCGTCAAAGGTGACCTCCGAGCTGACGTGCAGGAACCCGCCCAGCGCCCGGGTGCGCACGCCGGGGTCGGCGGCGGGCACGACGCAGAACCGCGCCCGGCCGTCCGGCCCGGCCGTGCTGACCAGGAAGTGGGTGGCGGCGTCGGCGTAGGGCACGAACACCTTGGTGCAGGTCAGGGTGCCGCCCGCGGGCGGCGCGGCGGTGGCGCTGACCCCGGCCCAGGAGGTCTCGGGGTCACGGAGGGCCGGGATGACGACCGCGGTCCCGGCGGCGATCCCGGCCAGCAGCTCGTCCCGTACCCCGGACGCGTCGAGCTGGCGGAGGATCAGCGCGCTGACCACGCTAGAGGCCAGGATGGGCCCGGGGACCGGGCCGCGCCCGAGCTCGGTGAAGACGACGGCCGCCTCCAGGGCGGTGGCGCCGGATCCGCCCAGCTCGGCGGGCACGAACAGGCCGAGCCAGCCCGCGGCGGCCATCCCGGGCAGCCAGGAGCGGGGCCAGATCTCGCCGCTCTGGCTGAGGCTGACCAACCTCGCCAGGCCCGCCTCGCGCTCGACGAACCGGGACGCCGACTCCTGCAGGGCCTGCTCGGCGGGCGACAGTGAAAGGTCCATGTCCGGCGGCCCCCTAGCCCTGGGCCGCGGCCGGCGCCAGCTGGCCCGCCTGCTCGCGGGACCGGTTCCCGACGCCGAGCCGGCGGGCCATGATGACCCGCTGGACGTCGGTGGTGCCGCCCGGGTGCATGGCCACGATGGCCGACCGCTGATGCCCCTCGGCGAAGCCGTCCAGCGCGCCCCAGCGCTCGTCGTCGGTGAGCCCGGCCAGGCCGACCACGTCCAGGATCTGCCTGGTCAGCTCCAGGCCGACGACCCGCCGGTAGTACGACACCTGCGGTCCTTCGTAGGACTGCCTGACGCCTTCGTAGGACATCCAGAAGTTGCGCACCGACAGCAGCCGGACCGATTCCAGCTCGGCGTAGATCCGGGCCAGCTTGATCCGGATGGCCGGGTCGTCGATCAGCCGCTGGCCGTCCCGGCGGGTCTGGCGGCAGTACTCCAGCAGCCGGTCCCAGATCGGGTCCTGGCGCAGGCTGCCGCTGGCGCCGTGCTCGATTTCCAGGTGCGTGGTGGCGACCTGCCAGCCCGCGTTCTCCTCGCCGACCCGGGCGATGGCCGGGACCCGGACGTTCTCGAAGAACACCGTGTTCTTGTGGCCGGCGTCGGCCGAGCCCTCGCCGTGCACGCTGAGCAGGTACTGCGGCTGGATGGTGATGCCGGGCAGGCTCGAGTCGATCATGAACCAGGACAGGTTGTGATGCCGCTTCCCGGCCGGGTCGGTGACGGCGATGACCCACATGCGCTCGCAGCCGTGGCTGCTGCCGGTGAAGATCTTCTGCCCGTTCAGCACGTACTCCTGGCCGTCCCTGATGGCCGTGGTCCGGACGCCGGCCAGGTCCGATCCGGCCGTCGGCTCGGTCAGCAGCTGCCAGGTCCTGACCTCGCCGCGGTAAATCGGCGGCAGGAAGAGCTCTTTCTGCTCGCGGCTGCCCCAGACGAGAATGGACGGCGCGCCCATCATGCCGCCGCTGTCGTAATAGGGCGGCAGGCCCAGACCGCGTTTATGGGTCTCTTCGTCCAGCACGATCACTTCGTCGAAGGACAGCCCGCCGCCGCCGTACTCGGGCGGGGACGCCGGATACAGCCAGCCCTTCGCGCCGAGCTTGCGACCCAGGTCACGTCGGCGCTGGTACAGCTGATAGGACTCTTCCGGCGACGCCGGGCGGCCGTTGATATCGCCCGGAACATTGGCGTCAAGCCATTCGGCTACTTCCGCGCGGAACCGTTCCTGCTCGGCGGAATAGGTCAGTCCGAACTCCACGATCGCCATCCCCAAATTTCGACGGTGAAAAGCGCGCTAAGCTGCGCGGGGCCTTGATAGGCGTCGGTGATAATGGCATAGCCAGCTGGCCAGCTATTTCGCTTTTGACGCTAGGCCGCGTGCAGACTGCTGTCAACGGCCGAAATCAGGCGCCGAGGTCAGGCCAGGCGGGCCGGGAAGCCGCCGGTCGCGACCGGCCCCCAGCTCACCGGGGTGACCCGCAGCAGCGACTTGCCCTGCGTCACCATGGCCTGGCGGTACTCGTCCCAGTCCGGGTGCTCGCCGGAGATGGCGCGGAAGTAGTCGACCAGCGGCTCCACCGCGTCCGGGATGTCCAGTACCTCGGCCGTCCCGTCCACCTGGACCCAGGCGCCGCCGAAGTCGTCGGACAGGAAGAGCACGCTGACGTGCTCCGGGTCGCGGCGGGCGTTGCGGGTCTTGGCCCGCTCGGGGTAGGTGGCGATGACGATCCGGCCCTCCCCGTCCACCCCGCAGGTCACCGGCGAGGCCTGCGGCCGGCCGTCCTGGCGGGTGGTGATCACGATGGCGTGATGCCGGGTCCGGGCGAAGTCCAGCAGCTCGTCCCGGCTGACGGCGGTGTTGGTGGCAATGGTCCTGGGCACGGCTCCGACCCTATACGCGGGGACCCTGCCGGCGGGCGACCGCGTCAGCGGTGATGGCCTTGAGGTCGGGCAGGCCGGCCAGCACCATCAGGGTCCGCAGTTCCTCGGTCAGCAGCTCCAGCACGCGGCGCACGCCCGCCTCGCCCGCCGCGGCCAGGCCGTAGGCGGCCAGCCGGCCGATCACCACCGCGCGGGCGCCGAGGGCCAGGGCGATCAGCACGTCCGCACCGGACCGGATGCCGCTGTCGAGCAGGACCGGGACCCGCCCGGCCACGGCCGAGACCACCTCGGGCAGGGCGTCGAGGCTGGCCGGGGCGGGATCAACCTGCCGGCCGCCGTGATTGGAGACCAGGATGGCCGAGGCCCCGGCGTCCAGCGCGGCCAGGGCGGCCGGGCCGGTCAGGATGCCCTTGGCGATCCACGGCAGGCCGGCCTGGCCCGCCGCCCGGGCGAGCTGAGCCCAGGACCAGGCGGGGCTGGCCGCGGTGACGCCGGAGCGGAACATGTCGTTGGCGCTGGGCCCCCCGTCCGCCGTGACGTTGCCCGCCCACACACCCCGGTCCGGGTGGAACCGGGCCATCCTGCTGCGGGTCCGCAGGCCCATCTGCGGGCAGTCGACGGTCACGCACAGGACGTCGTAGCCGGCCGCCTTGACCCGTTCCGCGACATGGCCGAACGATTCGTACGGATGCAGCTGGGCGATCCGGACGGCCGACGGGGCGGCCGCGCGCACCTGCTCGTAGGAGAAGCTGCCGACCTCGGGGGCGATCGAGGCTGTGCCCCACCCGGCGCTGGCCCGGGCCACGGCCAGCTGCCCGTCCGGATGGAACAGGGCGTCACCGCCGAACGGCGAGGTCAGGACGGGTACCCGCAGTGGTATCCCGAGCACGGTGGCGGACATGTCCGGGTCGCTGACCCCCGACATGGGACGGGGCCGGATGACCCACTGGCCGAAGGCCGCCCGGTTGGCCCGCAGGGTCGACTCGGTCCCGGCCCCTTCCTCCAGGTAGGCCGCGATGTCGTCCGGCAACGCGCGCAAGGCGGCCGAGTGGATCTCTTCGATCGCGACGAAGTCCACCCAGCCATCATGCCCGATACCGGCCGGATTCCTGACCCCGGGAAGTGACCGCTGGGCACGGAACGAAAGCAGCCCGTCACGCCGTGTCCTGCGGGGCGCCAGGGAGAGCGGAACGGGCCCACTTTGAGCATCAGCCACCTCCCCGAACCTTGACAAGACAGCGTGTCGAGCCAAAAGATAGGCCTGATGGAGGTGCTGACCTGCCTGATCGAGGTGGTCCAGTCATGACCGGGAGAGATGAACTATCAGGATGAGCTATCAGTGAGAGGACATTGCCCATGACGGCTCCGACTATTTACCCGAACGCTGGTGCGCTCGGGCTGTACCGCGCCGATGACAACATGGGCGTGTGGCCGCACAAGGGCAAGGTCGCTGCCGTCGGCATCGGGCACTCGCCGACGCTGCGGCGCTGGGACGGCGACCCGCAAAAGTCCATTGGTGCGTGGACCATCTTGGCTATCCGCCGGGCCATCGAGGACGCGGGAGTGAACCCCGCCGATGTCGATGGCCTCGTGCTGGACCCGACCACCACCACCGGCGCGTTCTGGCCTGAGGACGAGCCGGTCCCGGCCGACTTCCTGGCCGCGTTCCAGAACACCTCCGACCCGTTCGACGGGCTGATTCAGCTGAGCCCGGAGTGGCTGGTCAAGAACATGCCCGAGCTGACCGGGCTGAAGTTCGTCATCTGCGCGTCGGTCTGCATGTCGATGGCCGCGGTCTCGGCCATTGAGGCGGTCGGCAGCGGTATGGGCCATACCGTCATGGCCATCAAGGCCTGGCACAACATCCCCGGCCGGTACGGTCACCGTGGCGGGCACGCCCAGGAAACCATATCCGGGCCGATGAAGTACGGCTCCGAATGGCTGGCCGGGCCGCCGGTGTACGGCACCGCGATGCAGTTCCAGCGGTACCTGCATAAGTACAACAAGACCCACGACATGATGGCCCCGTTCGTCGTCAACTCCCGGGCCAACGGCCTGAAGTTCCCCGAGGGCTACTGGTACCAGCACCGCAACAACCCACTGACCACCCAGGAGTACCTGGAGTCCCGCTGGGTGGCCGAGCCCGCCAACCTGTACGACAACGACATCCCGATCCACACCGCGTGCGCCTTCCTGTTCACCACGGCGGACCGGGCCCGCGACCTGCGCCAGCCCCCGGCCTACGTGCTCGGGCACGCAGCCGGCGGGCGGATGGTCGGTGACAACCTTCTGCCCTTCAAGTTGCGCAGCACAATCGACGACCTGGAAGAGACCGAGGGCTGGGCGACGCAGACCGGCCAGCGGGTGTATGAGGCCGCGGGGATCACGGCGGCCGACGTCGACTTCGAGAACGCCTACGACGGGTTCAGCCTGTTCCACGTGTTCTGGCTTGAGGGCTTCGGCTTCTTCGGCATCAAGCGGGGCGAGGCGCTGGACTTCTTCGCCAGCCAGGACATCTCCATCAACGGGCCGACGCCGATCTCGCCCAGCGGCGGGAATATCGGCAGCGGCCGGACACGGTTCTGGAACTGGTCCGACACCATCCAGCAGGTCCAGGGCCGGGCCGGGGAGAGGCAGATCAAGAAGGAGGCGAACATCGGCGTGTCCGGCTCCTTCATGCCCTTCTGGAGCTGCTTCGCCGCGTTTGGCAAGAACCCAGAGTAACCAGCCTGCAGTAGCATGAGCGGCCCTCTGATGCTCGGGGGGCACTCTGCGTCAGAATGATCATTACGGCCCGGTTTCCTGGCCTGTCTGCCCAGTACGCGGCAGACCAGGAAACCGGTCGATGAGTACCAGATGGGGGGCCGAGGTGGAAGCGACCTTCCAAGTCCCTCCGCGGCCCGGCCAGACGGGTTCCCGAGTGGCAGGTAGTCCGGCCATGATCGGGATGAGAGAGCAACGACTGAGAGGACATTGCGCATGACGGCCCCCACTATTTACCCGAATGTCGCGGGCATGCTGCGGGTAGAGGACGACGGCGGAGTGTGGCCGTACCGCGGCCAAGTCGCCGCGGTCGGCATCGGCCACTCCCCGACGCTGCGGCGCTGGGACGGTGACCCGCAGAAGGCCATCGGCGCGTGGGTCATCCTGGCCATCCGCAACGCTATCGCGGACGCCGGCGTCAACCCGGCTGAGGTCGACGGCATCGTCTTCGACCCGACCACGACCACCGGCGCGTTCTGGCCGGAGGACGAGCCGGTCCCGGCCGACTTCCTGGCCGCGTTCCAGAACACGTCCGACCCCTTCGACGGGCTAATCCAGCTCAGCGCGGAGTGGCTGGCCAAGAACATGCCCGAGCTGACCGGCCTGAAGTTCATGATGATGGCCCCGGTCTGCATGTCGATGTGCGTGGGTGCAGCGGTCGAGGCCGTCGGCCGCGGCATGGGCAGCACGGTCATCGCCGTCAAGGCCTGGCACAACATCCCCGGCCGGTACGGCCACCGTGGCCCGCATGCGGGCGACACCCTGGCCGGTCCGCTCAAGTACGGCTCGGAGTTCATGGCGGGCCCGCCGGTGTACGGCACGGCGATGCAGTTCGAGCGGTACCTGTTCAAGTACGGCAAGACCCACGACATGATGGCGCCGTTCGTCGTCAACTCCCGGGCCAACGGGCTGAAGTTCCCGGAGGGCTACTGGTATCAGCACCGCAACAACCCGCTGACCACCGAGGAGTACCTGGAGTCGCGCTGGGTGGCCGAGCCGGCCAACCTGTACGACAACGACATCCCGATCCACACCGCGTGCGCCTTCCTGTTCACCACGGCGGACCGGGCCAAGGACCTGCGCCAGCCCCCGGCCTACGTGCTGGGTCACGCCAGCGGCGGTTCCGACCCGGGCGAGAGCGGCTGGGGCGCGTTCAAGTCCCGCGGCGTCCTGGAGACCCTGGAAGAAGCTCAGGGCTGGGCCCGCCAGACGGCGAAGCGGCTGTACACCTACTCCGGCATCAACAACATGGACGTCGACTTCGAGAACGCCTACGACGGGTTCAGCCTGTTCCACGTGTTCTGGATCGAGGGCTTCCAGTTCTTCGGCGTCAACGAGGGTGAGTGCCTGGACTTCTTCCAGGGCGACATCTCCATCAACGGCCAGACCCCGGTCTCGCCCAGCGGCGGGAACATCGGCTCCGGCCGTACCCGGTTCTGGAACTGGAGCGACACGATCCAGCAGATCCAGGGCCGGGCCGGCGACCGCCAGATCAAGAAGGACGCCAACATCGGCGTGGCCGGCTCGTTCATGCCGGTCTGGAGCACCTTCGCCACCTTCAGCAAGACCCCGGACTAACCGGGCCGCAGGACCAGCGTGCGGCGGCCCCCCGGATTTCCGGGGGGCCGCTCTTTGCTTACCGGGGCCGCGTCACCCGTGCAGGCGCGCGATCCGCAGGGCGGTCGTGGCCACTTGGGCCCGCAGCTCGGCCGGGTCCGTCACCTCGGCCTCAGCGCCCAGGGCCAGGATGTCCAGGACGGCCGCCTCGGGCGACTCGATCCGCATCCAGTACTCGGCCCAGTCCCCGCGCCCCGGGACCGGCCCAGGCCCGCGGCGGGCCCGCAGCCCGGCGGGGCGGCCGAGGACGGCGGCCAGCTGCCGGCCGCGCGGAGACAGCAGCAGCCGGGCCCGCTGGATGCTCCCCGGGCCGTCCGCCCGCGGCGGAGGCGGCCGGTACCTGGTGCTCAGCAGGTCGCTGGTGAAGCCGTCCATCAGCTCGAAGCCGCCCAGCCGCCCGCGGGTGGCGTAGACGGGAACCCCGGCGCTGCCCAGGGCCTCGATGTCACGCACCACGGTGCGCGGCGACACCTCGAGCTCGCGGGCCAGCTCCCGGGCGCTCATCCGGCCGCGGGCCTGGAGCAGGCCGAGCAGGCCGACGAGACGGCTGGCGCGCACGCAGCCCACGATACATGACATGTGATGTCATCTATCGGCTGTCATGATGGACGAGCAGCAGCCACCGCGAAGGGAGCAGGCCGATGACCAGCAACAGCACCGGAGCAGAGAACACCGGAGCAGGGACCGCCGGGAACCCGTGGATCCTGGCCACCCCGCCGGGCAAGTCCGACTTCGAGGCGTGGCGGGAGCCGGACGCCGAGCCGCCCGCCCTGGTCGTCCAGGTCGGCACCACGCAGCTGCGCTACCAGCTGCGCTGCATCGAGGACCTGCACCTGATGCTGAAGGAACGGGGCGACTGGGTGCCGCTCGGCAACGCCGACGAGCAGAAGCCGGCCGCGGACGGCACGGTCGAGGCCTGGGGCCGGTCGGCGGGCAACCCGGTGGGCGGCTGGTACGGGCTGAAGAAGGGCCTGCGCGGACGCTTCGGCAACTACGTCCCGCCGGTGCTGGAGGTGCTGGGCCTGGCCGAGGTCGAGCACAACGCCCGCAACAACCGGATGCGGGCGCGGTGAGGCGGTGCCATCCGGGTGCGGTGCGGCGGCGTCCGGTAGCCGGAGTCCCATAATCGGACGATCTCTGTAACAATCACGCCGGACAACGGGCGCATTTCCTGCTCCGCGGGCCGCGCTGCTCCCCTCGTTCTGGCCTATTGCGGACGGCTCATGTAGCGATTTACGCTGAGCTGACCGAGGGCGACAGGAGATGTCAATGCGGACAAAGCTCACGGAGATGGTGGGTTGCGAGTATCCCATCGTGGCCTTCAGCCACTGCCGGGACGTGATCGCGGCGGTGACCAACGCAGGCGGCTTCGGCGTGTTCGGCGCGTCCGGTCACGACGCGGACGAGCTGGACGTCGAGCTGAAGTGGATCGACGACCATACCGGTGGCCGGGGCTACGGGATCGACGTGCTGATCCCGATCAAGTACCAGGCCCGGCAGGCCGGCCAGGGCCTGCCCGAGGAGCACTTGCAGTTCATTGACCAGCTGATGGCCAAGTACGCGGTGCCGGAGCTCCCGGAGGAGCAGCGCGAAGCCGTCGTGGCGGCCCAGCAGCGCGCAGGCACGCTGCTGTCCCGGGCCGCGGACCTGTGGGACGTGGGGGCGGCCCACTCGGTGCGGATGTACGCCAGCGCTCTCGGCCCGCCGCCGGCCCGGCTGATCGACAAGGCGCACGAGCAGGGAGCCGTGGTGGGAGCACTGGTCGGGGCGCTGGCCCACGCCGAGCGGCAGAAGGCTGCTGGCGTCGACTTCGTCGTCGCGCAAGGCCACGAGGCCGGCGGCCACTGCGGCGACATCACCACCATGGTGCTCATCCCGGACGTGGTGGACGCGATGGGCGACATCCCGGTGCTCGCGGCCGGAGGTATCGCCAGCGGCCGGCAGATGGCCGCGGCCATGGCCCTCGGCGCGGCCGGCGTGTGGACCGGCTCGGTGTGGCTGACGACCCAGGAAGCCGAGACCGATCCGGTGGTGAAGGAGAAGTTCCTGCACGCCACCGCGTCGGACACAGTCCGGTCCCGGTCGAGCACGGGCAAGCCGGCCCGGCAGCTGCGCTCCGCCTGGACGGACGAGTGGGAAGATCCGGCCAATCCCAGCCCGCTGGGCATGCCGCAGCACGGCGAGCTGATCGCCGAGGCCAAGGCGCGGATCAGCCGGTCGTCCCGCAGCAGCGACGGGGCCAAGCAGCTGGCCAACTACTTCGTCGGCCAGGTGGTCGGGCGGATGAACGCCATCAAGCCCGCCCGGCAGGTGGTGGAGGAGATGGTGAGCGAGTACATCGACACCATGGAGCGGCTCGAGAGGCTGAACGCGGCCGAGTGAGCCAGCCGTCCGCGGCGGGCGCCCGGCCGGGGCGCCCGTGTGACCCCGGGCTCGATGAGCGGGTGCTGGACGCCGCGCTCACCGTGTACGCGCGCCACGGCTGGTCGGGCTTCAACTTCGACGCTGTGGCGCGCGAGGCCGGGTGCGGGCGCCCGGCCCTGTACCGGCGGTGGAGCTCCCAGCGGGAGCTGATGCTGGCCGCCCTGCAGGCCTTCGACGCCACCTTGGACATCAAGGACGAGGGCTCGGTCCGGGACCAGCTGGCCGCGGTGGCCGAGCAGCTCTTCCGGCACTACCTCAGCCGGCACGGCTCGGCCATCACCCGGATGGCCATGGACGGCATCGAGGACACCGAGCTGTGGGCCGAGTGGGACCTGATCCGCCGGGCGCGGATCCGCACCGCGCGCGAGATCGTCCGGCGCGGCATCGAGCGCGGCGAGCTCAGGCCGGGCACCTCGGCGGCCAAGCTGCTGAACAGCATCACCGGCGCGATGCTGTCGGAGGCGATGACGATCGCGCCCGCGGATCGCGAGCGGGTGGCGGGCGCGGCCCGCACGCACGCGGAGCGGCTCGTCGACTTCCTGCTCTTCGAGGCGCCCGGGCTGACGCCCAGCCACCATCGAGTCGCCGCGCAACGCCGCTTAGGCCCTCCCCCGATGCATAAACCGGGCCAGGAGCGGGAGAGGAGGCCGACCCGCACTTTTCGGAGGTGACGCGAGATGGCCAAGGCCAACGGACATCAAGCGCTGAGCATCTATCTCAACGACCATCTAGCCGGGGCCACAGCCGGCACCGAGCTGGCGAAGCGGATGGCCAAGGCCCACCATGACCAGGCCGAGCGGCTGAGGGGGCTGGCCGCCGAGGTGGCCCGGGACCGGGCGGCCCTGACGGAGATGATGGCCGGACTCGGGATACCGGTGCGAACGTACAAGGTGGCGGCGGCCTGGGCCGGAGAGAAGGCGGGACGGCTCAAGCTCAACGGGCACCTGTTCACCCGGTCACCGCTCAGCTTCCTGGAGGAGCTGGAGATCATGCGGCTGGGCGTGGAAGGCAAGGCGGCCGGCTGGCGGACGCTGCGGACCCTGGCTGATACGGACAACCGGCTGGAGGCGGCACGCCTCGACGAGCTCATCGCCCGGGCCCGGCGCCAGTCGGACGAGCTGGAGCGCCTGCGGGTCGAGGCAGCCGCCGCGGTGACAGGCGGGACGGCGCTGAGGGTTAAACAGCCGGCCTGGTGGTAGCAGGCGACCTTTGCCAGCTACACGGAAAGGTGACAACCATGGTGGACTACACCGTGCCAGGCCTGAAGAACGATGACGCCGACCAGATCATCGCGCTGCTGCAGGACCGGCTGAATGCGCTGAATGACCTCGCACTTACCCTCAAGCACGTGCACTGGAACGTGGTCGGCCCGAACTTCATCGGCGTGCACACCATGATCGACCCGCAGGT
Source organism: uncultured Actinomycetes bacterium (assembly GCA_963744005.1). Classification (GTDB taxonomy): domain Bacteria; phylum Actinomycetota; class Actinomycetes; order Streptosporangiales; family Streptosporangiaceae; genus Palsa-504. Next base: position 278,123 of record CAVURU010000002.1, read on the forward strand.
CGACGCGGTGCGCCTGATGGTCGACGACATCGCCGAGCGGATCGCCACCCTGGGCGGATCGCCGGCCGGGACGCCCGGCGCGCTGGTCGCGCAGCGCAGCTGGGACGACTACTCGATCGGGCGGGCGGACACCCAGCAGCACCTGGGCGCGCTGGACATGGTCTACTCCGGGATCATCGAGGCACACCGGACCGCGATCGAGGCCACCGAGGAGCTGGACCCGGTCACCCAGGACATGCTCATCGGTCAGGGCCGCCAGCTGGAGGAGTTCCACTGGTTCGTCCGGGCGCATCTGGAGACCCCCGGCGGGTCGCTGACCACCGCGGGCACCAAGACCGAGAAGGTCGCCGCGGAGAAGGCCGCGAAGCGCAAGCGTTAAGGGCCAGCTCGCCGGGCCAGAGCTGACGAGGCACCCCGCCGGCACGGGGGGAGGGGATCCGGCAGGGTGCCCCGGGTGCCTCCCGGCGGTGCCCGAGAGGGCACCAAGCCGGAGGTAACCAAACAGACAATGCCAAATCACGCTGAAGGTTGGCTCAATATTACCTGTAAGTAACCTTAAGGCTGGCTCCCGTTGACCTGAAGCGCCCCGGTGCGCTAGCTCCTTAGCTCTGCTAAGGATATACTTGCCGATGAGCAAGTGAATCTCAGGAAACGGGGACCCGCCTTGGCAGGGAGCATACGTCTGCGGCCGCAGCAGATGATGCCGTCGCTGCGCCAGCGCAGCTACCGGCTGTTCTTCTTCGGCCAGCTGGTCTCGGTGGCAGGCACCTGGATGCAGACGGTGGCCCAGTCCTTCCTGGTGCTGGACCTCACGCACAGCGGCACCCAGCTCGGGCTGGTCACCGCGGCCCGGTTCCTGCCCATGTTCGCCCTCGGGCCGCTGGGCGGGGTGTTCGCGGACCGGATGGACAAGCAGCGGGTGCTGTTCGTGACCCAGAGCTGCGCCGGGCTGCTGGCCGGGGTCTTCGCCGTGCTGATCGCGACCGGGAGCATCCGGCTGTGGACCGTCTACCTGCTCGCCCTGGCCCTCGGCTTCGTCAACGTCTTCGACAACCCGGCCCGGCAGAGCTTCATCTCCGAGATGGTCTCGGCCCAGGACCTGCCCAACGCGGTGATGCTCAACTCCGTGGCCATGAACACGGCCCGGGTGTTCGGCGCAGCCCTGGGCGGCGTGATCGCCGCGGCCATCGGCCTGGCCCTGTGCTTCGCCTGCAACGCCATCTCGTTCGCCGCCGTGCTCGTCTCGCTGGCCGCCATGCGCCGGTCGGAGCTGTTCCCGGCCAAGCGGGTGGCGAAGGCGAAGGGCCAGGTCCGGGAGGGCCTGCGCTACGTCCGGTCCACGCCCGACCTGCTCATCCCGCTGCTGATGATCGCGGTGGTCGGCACGCTGGCCTGGGAGTTCCAGGTCACCCTGCCGCTGATGGCGAGCCAGGCGTTCGGCGGCGGGACGGCCACCTACGGCGTGATGGCCTCGGTCATGGGCGCGGGCGCGGCCGTGGGCGGCCTCATCTCGGCCGGCCGGGCCAAGCCCCAGGCGCGCACCATGTGCCTGGCCGCCATCGGCTGGGGGGTCGCCATCCTGGCCGCGGCCGCGGCCCCGAACCTGGCCGTGGAGCTGGTGGCCATGGTCTTCGTCGGCTACGGCAGCATCTCGTTCAACTCGCTGGCCAAGACCGCGCTGCAGCTCGCGGCGGCACCGAGCATGCGCGGGCGGGTGATGGCCCTGTGGGCGCTGGCCTGGCTCGGCTCGACGCCCATCGGCGGCCCGATCGTCGGCTGGATCGGCCAGGACGCCGGGGCGCGGTGGTCCCTGGTGGTGGGCGGCGTGGCCACCCTGGCGTGCGGGATGGTGGCCCTGCCGGTGCTGCGCCGGGTCGACCGCCGCCAGGCCGCCAAAAGCCCGGATACTCCGGATTTGGCGGGGCTCGATTTGGCGAACCGAGCGAGTCAGGCCGGCCAGTCGTCGAGAATTAGGGCATGGTCTCAGAGATTTTCGACCCCGCACGCTGGCGTGCCGTCGACGGATTCGACTTCACCGACATCACCTATCACCGAGCCGTGGACTCCGGCACCGTCCGGGTCGCCTTCAACCGGCCCGAAGTCCGCAACGCCTTCCGGCCGCACACGGTAGACGAGCTGATCCAGGCGCTCGATCACGCGCGGATGACCGGCGACGTGGGCTGCGTGCTGATCACCGGCAACGGCCCGTCGCCGCGGGACGGCGGCTGGGCGTTCTGCTCCGGCGGCGACCAGCGCATCCGCGGCCGCGACGGATACCGGTACGCCGAAGGCGAGACGGCCGAGACGATCGACGCGGCCAAGGCCGGGCGGCTGCACATCATGGAGGTGCACCGGCTGGTCCGGTTCATGCCCAAGCCCGTCATCGCCGTGGTGCCCGGCTGGGCCGCGGGCGGCGGGCACAGCCTGCACGTGGTCTGCGACCTCACCATCGCCAGCCGCGAGCACGCCCGGTTCAAGCAGACCGACGCGGACGTGGGCAGCTTCGACGGCGGCTTCGGCTCCGCCTACCTGGCCCGCCAGGTAGGCCAGAAGTTCGCGCGGGAGATCTTCTTCCTGGGCGAGACCTACGACGCCGAGACCGCGCAGCGGATGGGCGCGGTGAACGCGGTGGTCCCGCACGCCGAGCTGGAGAGCACGGCGCTGGAGTGGGCGGAGAAGATCAACGCCAAGAGCCCCACGTCGCAGCGGATGCTGAAGTACGCGTTCAACCTGATCGACGACGGGCTGGTCGGCCAGCAGCTGTTCGCGGCCGAGGCCACCCGGCTGGCCTACATGACCGACGAGGCGGTCGAGGGCCGGGACGCGTTCCTGGAGAAGCGGGACCCGGACTGGTCACGCTTCCCCTGGTACTACTGAGCCAGCTCGGCTTCGGCCAGGCGGCCGGGGTAGAAGCCGCGCGCGGTCTCGATGACCTCGTCGAGACCGGGCCACCACGGGCCGTGCCGCAGCGAGCCGAGCTCGGTCAGCAGCCCGGCCGCCTGCTGGGCGGGCTCGGTCCCGGCCACCACCGCGACCCGGTGCGGCCGGGCCGAGCGCAGCGGCCCGAGGTAGAAGTCCGGCCCCCGGTCAGCATCATCCCCGCTGGCCGGGGCCTGTTCCGGCGTGGCCAGGACCAGGTAGTAGTCGGGCAGCTCGAAGCGGCCGGCCCGCCAGGCGGCCAGGACCCGGGCCGCGTCCTGCTCGAACGGCGCCGGGCCGGCCTGCCGGGCGACGTCCCACATGGCCTGCCAGCTGTCCGCCACCGCGGCGAGCGGATCGGCCGCGACCAGGGCGTACGGCGCGGTGGAGCGCCCAGCCCGGGCCAGCGCGCCGGCTGCGGCCTCGATCTCGTCCCGGTCGCCGCCCGGCGGACCGGAGGGCTCGGCGGGCCGGATCAGGTTCACGTTCATGGACCGGCCCGCGGCGGCCAGGACCTCGGCCGGGACCCGGTCCCCTGGGCCGGCCAGGACCACGATGGTCGAGGCGCTGCGTCGCATGCTCACAGCCGGCGGGGCCCGGTCACATGCCGGCCAGGGCCTGGATGACCAGTTCCCCGTCCAGCTCGTCCTTGGTGATCCCCCACGCCCGGATCATCGAGGCGACCCGGGTGATGGCCTGCTCCCGGGTCAGCAGGCCGCGCCCGTCGGCGGTGCCGATCATCGCCTCGGCCAGGGTGAGCGCCTGGTCGCGGTCCAGCCTGATGTTGACCTGCGACCGGCCGCCCTTGGTCACCTCGAGCCAGGTCATGCGGCGGCGGCCGCTCCAGCGGAAGCCGGGCCCGTAGAGCTCGTCCTGGGCCATCTGCACCGTGCCCCGGGTCTCCTCCAGGGTGCGAGCCCCGTCGACCGGCACGGCCACCCCGGACACGGTGACAGAGCGGCGCATCCCGTCGTAGGTGCTCATCTCAGACCCTCCGCGTAGTGATAATCCGTGCAACCGTCCTGCCATCTGCTGGATTCCAGGCCGGTCAGGCCGAACGAATCGGAGTGAGCAGCACATCGGAAATCTGCCCGCCACCGTCCTCGTCATGCGTCCGGGCCACCCGCCGCCAGCCCCAGTTGCGGAAAGCGTGCTGGGCCGGCCCGGCGGCCGGGGCCAGCAGGACCGTGGCCCGCTCCTCCGGCCGGTCGCGCAGGATCAGGTCGTGCAGGTCGCGGCCGAGGCCCTGGCGGCGCCAGGCCGCGCGGACGGCCAGGCCGGACAGGGCGAAGGTGCGGCCGGGGCGCTCGGCGGTGATCTCGTCGGGCAGCGGGGCGGTGAGCTGCCGCCACCAGGACGTGGACGGCCGCAGCGGCATCCCGAAGGCGTAACCGACCAGGTAACCGCCGTTGCGGGCCTCGGCCAGGGCGAAGCCCGGCTGGCGGCGCTGGACCCGGAACCGGCCGGCGAAGGCACCGTCATCCGGCCCGTACACCTCGGCGTGCAGGTCGGCCAGCTCGGCGGCGTGATCCGCGGCCTGCCGGCCGTCGAGCAGCAGGAGCGACAGGTCGGCCACGGCCTACAGGCCGGCCACGGTGAGCTGGGCCGGGTACTCGACGGTGAAGCGGTAGCTGATGACCTGGTCCTGGCCGGGGTCCAGGACCAGGTCCCAGGTGAGCTCGCCCAGGTCGGTCTGGCCCGACGGGGCCGGGGCGGCCTCGCGCAGCCGGACCCGGATGTCGGCGTCGGAGGAGACCGGGATGTGGTCGTGCACGCTGACCCGGGCCGGGCTGGGCCGGTGGTTCTGCACGGTGATCTCGTAGGCCACGTCGATGGTCCGGGTGCCGCCGATCATGGCCTTGCCCATGGCCCGGCGGCGCAGCTGGCGCTGCACCCGGAGCTGGTCGTCGACGCCGAGCTGGAGCTCGAACTCCTCGCCCGCGGCCACGGTGTCCAGGGACGTCTCCCCCACGAACCCGCCGCCGTGGAAGACGCGGGCCGGGCCGGGCAGCAGGAGCAGCTCGGAGGTGTTGGTCACGGTGGCCCGGGCGTACGCCTCAAGGGCCAGGACCGGCACGGCCAGGTGATCCAGGGCCGCGTCGACCTCGAGCTGGGCCACCATGGTCTTGTACGGGGTGCCGTCGGCCGGGACCGCCACCGGGCGCTGGACCCGGTACAGCAGGCCCGCACCGGTCTCGCCGGAGGCGACAGGCTCGGCGGGCAGGTAGGCGGCCTCGGGCCGGGCCACGGCGGCCGCGGCCACCGGGACGCCGGGCGGGCCCGCCTGGCCGGCGGCCGCGGCCATCCGCATGGGCCGGGGCGGCGGGGGCAGCGGCCGGGCCCGCTCGATGTACCAGGGGCCCAGCTCGGGCAGGGTGTCGTGCAGCCCGCGCCGGGTGGTGGACAGGGCCAGCTCGACGGCGGGCCAGTCCTCGCCGCTGTTCTGGCTGACCTCGGCCAGGTAGCTGACGGCCACCCGCTCACCGTCCAGGGTCAGGTCGTACAGCGGCCGCCAGGACGCGCTCGGCACGTGGTAGGAGACGTCGATCTCGGCCGTGGTGGTGGCAGCGGCCTCCACCGCCGCGGACACCTCGGTGAACGCGACCGCTCCGCCGGCCCGGCGTTCGGCCTCTTCCAGGCGGTGCTCGGCCACGTCCAGCTCGCGCCGCGCGGTGCGGCGGCGGATGGCGATGTCGCGGCGCCGGGCCAGGGCGGCGGCGGTGTCGCCGGCCAGCTGGCCGGCCATCCCGGCCAGCTCGTCGCGGCCGGCCCGGCCGAAGCTGACCGACCGGGCCAGCGCGGCCGCGGCGGCCTCGGACAAGTGGCTCAGGAAGGCCAGCCGTGACTGCTCCACGGCGTCCTCGTCGTCGAGCTCGCGGACCTGATCCTGGCCGCGGTCCACCGCGGTGCGAAGCTCGGCGGTCTGCTCGCGCAGCGGGTCGGACTGGTAGCGGCGGCGGGCCTGCACGTCGAGCAGGGCCAGGCCTTCGCCGCGGGCGGTGACCCGGACCGACGCCGGGTCCACGTCGGCGGGCAGCCCGCCGATGACGACCGGCCCCTGCCCGGGCGACACGCGGGCCAGGCCGCTGCGCAGGACGCGGGCACCGTCGTGGAAGACGGTCACGGCCACGATCGGCGCGTCAACGCTGGTGTCCTCCGCCATGCGGCTGTTCCCCTCCGGTCTCCGGAATCCCTATGATGCCCCAGGCTGTCCGATAATGCTCTGGTGGCCGAGACACCAGCTGACGCGGTACGCCGAATCGGGATCAAGCTAGCGGCGCTAGGCCAGACGGGCCTGCACTTCGCGGCCAGCGACTATGACCTGGACCGCTACCGGCAGGTGGCCGCCCTGGCCGCCGAGCTGCTGGGGGTGGCCAGCGGCCACCCCGCGGCCGAGCTGGCCGTCGAGCTCGGCCGCGACTCGGGCTACATCACGCCCAAGGTCGACGTGCGCGGGGCGGTCTTCGACGAGCAGGAGCGGGTCCTGCTCATGCGGGAGAAGAGCGACGGCCTGTGGTCGATGCCGGGCGGCTGGGCCGACCCGGGCGACACCCCGGCGGCGGCGACCACCCGGGAGATCCGGGAGGAGACCGGCTACCACACCTCGGCGGTCAAGCTGATCGCGTGCTGGGACCGGGACGTCCAGGGCCACGAGCCGCGGCTGCCGGTCTCGGTGTTCAAGCTGTTCTTCCTGTGCCGCCGCGACGGCCCGTCGGAGCCGCCGTCGCCGCTGGAGACGCTGGACGTCGGCTGGTTCGGCCTGGACGAGCTGCCGCCCCTGTCGCTGGGGCGGGTCAACCGCCGCCAGATCGAGCGGGCCCTGGCCCATCACCGGGATCCGTCGCGGCCGGCCGAGTTCGACTAGGCGCGTTCACCGGCGGCGCGGTCACCTGCCCGGCGGGAAAGCATCGCGCAATGTTCGCCTGATCCTCGATCAGCGGACGCGGCCGGGCCAGGTGCGGCCCGCATACTGCCTCACGTGGAGACGTCACCGGCGCCCGAGCCGCCCAGGCCGCTGCTGGACGCCCCGCAGTCGGCGGCGGCCGGGGTGGCCATGTGGCTGGGTGTCGTGCTGCCGCTGATCGCGCTGGCCATAGCCGTCCCGGTCGGCTGGGGCTGGGGCGTGTCGGCCCTGGACCTGTCCATGGCCGCGGTCTGCTACGTGCTGACCGGGCTGGCCGTCACGGTCGGATATCACCGCGGCTTCACCCACCGCTCGTACAAGGCCCGGCGGGGGCTGCGCATCGCGCTGGCCGGCGGCTCGATGGCGGTCGAGGGATCGCCGGTCCAGTGGGTGGCCAACCACCGCCGCCACCACGCGTTCTCCGACCGGGAGGGCGACCCGCATTCGCCGTGGCGGTACGGGACGGACGTCCGCGCCCTGCTGAAGGGCATGGCCTACGCCCACATGGGGTGGATGCTGAAGCGCGAGCTGAGCAACCGGGCCCGGTTCGCGCCGGACCTGCTGGCCGACCGCGACCTGATGCGGATCGGGCGGCTCACCTCGCCGCTGATCGCGCTGTCGCTGCTGGTGCCCGCGGCCATCGGCGGGCTGGTCACGGGCTCGTGGACCGGCGCCGTGACGGCCTTCTTCTGGGCTGGCCTGATCCGGGTGGCACTGCTGCACCACGTCACCTGGTCGGTCAATTCCGTCTGCCATGTGGTGGGCAAGCGCCCGTTCGCCTCCCGGGACCGGGCCACCAACTTCTGGCCGCTGGCCCTGCTGTCGTTCGGCGAGAGCTGGCACAACTCCCATCACGCCGACCCGACCGCGGCGCGGCACGGCACGCTCCCCGGGCAGCTCGACGCGAGCGCCCGCGTCATCTGGCTGCTGGAGAAGATGAACCTGGTCTACGACGTGCGCTGGCCCGATCCGCAGCGGATCGCGGGCAAGCTGGCTACGGAGCCGGCCGCCTAGGGCGTCGGTGCCACCAGCGCCGCCGGGCGGACCGGGCCGGCTCCTCGGCCCGGGCCGGGGCCGGAGCGACCGGGTGCGTCTGGCGCCAGCGGGCGACCAGCGCGTCGGGGTCCACCCGCCGCAGGTAGACCGCAGGCCCCTCGGGGATCTTGCGCCACTGCATGATCTGCCGGTTGAGCTCCGCGGCCAGCTCGCGGACCTGCTGCTCGGTATGCAGCTCGCCGACGTTCGCGGTGAGCCGCTCAATCTCCTTGCGCAGCCGGAGCGGCGTGGGCAGGAGGTCATCGGGAGACACGCCCTCGCGGCGCAGGTAGCCCTGCAGCCAGGCCTCGCCGCCGCTGGTTCCGTCCCACTTGGGCAGCGGCCGTCCCGCGCCGGGCAGCTGGTCGAAGGCGCCGCGGTCGGCCGCCTCGTCGATCTGCTGATCGATCCACGAGGTGAAGCTGACGTTCAGCGGCTTGCGTTCGGTCATCACGGGTCCCGCTCTCCACGGTACCCAATGCGCCGCCGGGACCCTAGTGGTGGTGAATGGCCACCAGCTGAGACGGAGGCGACGAGGCCGACCCGGAGGAGGACGTGGCCGTGGTCGTCGAGGTGGACGGCTTGGGCGCCGTGCAGGCCGGGTTGGCGTCGTTGGCCGCGTTGGCCGTGTCGAAGTCGCCGTAGCCGTTGAGCACGCCGTCCCCGCCCGACCACTGCCACAGCAGGTGGCAGGTGGCCGGCTCACTGGCGAACCACTCCGCCTTGGCGTGGCTGCCGGTGAAGCCGGACGGGAAGTCCAGCTGGGCCTGCTCGTTGTCGAACGTCCACTCCGCCGCGCCGGTGAGCTTCAGGTTGCCGAAGATGCCCGCCCAGGCGCCGTAGGAGCTGCCCGCCGCGGAATAGACGCCGGGCAGGTAGGAGGAATGGTTGTTGATGTACTCGGCGAAGCCCTGCCAGACGGCGAAGTCGGTGTTCTCCGGGATGTAGCTGGCCCGGACCGTTCCGCCGCACGGGCCGTTCCAGACCGTGTTCCATCCGTCCGGGTCGGGGGCCACGCCGTTGTTCTCCACGTCGAAGAAGACGTACCGGAAGTTGAAGATCTTGCCGTTCATGGCGCCCAGGGCGGCCTGCGCCTGCTGGCGGCCCCAGGTGTAGGCCTCGGCCCCCGTGCCGTTGTAGTGCGGGTCCCGGCCGGGGCCGGCGGCGAACCAGTAGGCGGCGGCACCCAGGCCGGTGCTGAACTTGACCACGTTGGCGGTGGCCATGTTGTAGTTGGCCTGATCCCAGGCCAGGCCGGCGGTGGTGCAGCCCTTCCACTTCATGAAGGTGCCGACCTCGCCGATGTACTCCCCGTATACGCCGGCCGTGCCGTTGGCGCAGCTGCCGCGCGGCTCGGAGTAGGGCCCGCTGCCGTTGCCGCAGGCCGTCGGGGCGGCGCTGTCGGTGCCGTAGTAGAACCCGTTGCTGGCCGCCGCGGACGCGTCCGCGGCGGTGGACGGCTTCTTGGCCGCGCTCAGGGCGCCCTTGGCCAGGGCGGTGACCTGGCCGGACGAGCCGCTCGGGACGAACGACAGGACGCGGGGGGCCCCGCAGATGCGCACCGGCTTGGCCAAGGTGGCGGTCCGGCCCGCCCCGCTCGCGGCGGTGGCGGGATAGACGGTCAGCGAGACCACCTGCTGGCAGGTCGGCGACCCGCTGGACGCGGCGAACAAGGCGATGGAGACCGCCGCCCCGTGGTCCAGGGACACGGCCGTGGTCTGCGTGTTGCCCTGACGGTAGGTCTTGATCAGCGCCTGGCCGGCCTTGGTGGCCGCGCTGTCCGGGAAGATCTTGGCCACCTGGCTGCCGCCGCCCGCCATCGTCAGGTTGACCGTGGGCCAGCTCTCGGGCAGGGCGCAGGCCGGGCCGGAATTGCTGAGCCGCAGCTCGATGGTGGATCCGTCGGCGGAGCTGGTGACCGAGGTGACCGCGGCCTGCAGGGCGGCGGCGGCGCAGGTGGCCGGCATGGCGGTCGTGGCGGTGCTGAAAGGAGCCGCGCTCGAGGCACTGAGGGCCTTGATGTCGCTGCTCAGCGTCTGCTGGGAGTAGAACGGGGAGAGCTGGAGCTGGCCGCCGACGCACGGGGCGAACGAGCCGGACGGCTCGCGGACGGTCACCGGCTGGGCGGCGCCGGGCAGGGTCAGGCCGAGCGTCCACTTCATCACGCAGCCCGCGGGCGCGGTGGCGGACATGGCGGTGACGACGGCGGTGCCGCCCGGGCCCAGCGTGATCCGGCTGCCGGGGACGGCCGCGAGGTTGCTGTACTTCACGTTGCTGACCGTGGTGGCGACGGCCTGACCTGAGGCGTTACGGACCGCGAGCCGAGGCCAGCCCTGCACCGAGCACGAGGCGCGGGCGGTGTTGCGGAACATGATGTTCCAGGCTCGTTTGCCCATGCCCTGATCGGGGTCACCGGAGACCGCCACCGGCACGGTGATGGCCAGGTCCGAAGGCGCGCAGGCGGCCGGGGCGGGCGACTGGGCCGGACCGGCCGTCACGGCGGGACGGGCCGAGGCCGGGCTGGCGGCGAGGACTGTCGCGGCCACCACAGCGGTCATCGCCCATAGCGCCGTAGGCAGCTTGCGCACGGTTCGAGCCATCGTTGCTGTCCGCTCTCTCATACAGAAATGGATCGGTAACGATTTCGACCGCCCGGACGCATTGCACAATGCGGGTCATTCGCGGATGAATGGCGGTTGGTCCATGTTTTACCGTTCCACCCCATTGGGGTCGAGACGACACGCCGGAACCTTTATGCGCGATTGTCCAGGTAATGGGCCATCCGGTTGAACAGGCCGATGGCCCGCTGGAGGTCAGCCGACGCCGGAGCGGACGGCCCGGCCTCCAGGTCAGCCAGGGCCGGGCCGAGCTCCGGGGCCAGCGAGCGGGCCAGCTGGGCGCAGATCAGCGCGGCGTCACGGACCACGGGCGGGTCGACGCTCCAGACCACCTCGAACCGGCGACCGCCGTCGCCGCGCTGGCCCGGGAACTCCCAGCCGGACACGAAGGCGGAATAGTCCGGGGCCGCGCAGACCAGGAACCATTCCCGGCGCAGCGGGGCGTCAGCCGGAATGCGGACGGCCAGCGGCGAGGCGTCCGGGCCGGAGGACTCGGCAAAGTCGGCGAAGACGACCACGACGCGGGCCGTCCGGGCCAGCTCCGTCCAGCGCTCGCCGGAATCGCGGTAGAAACGCTCCCGCTGGAACCCGGCGAACAGCACCCCCTGCTCGGCTCGCGCATAGCACTCGTCCTCGATGGCGTGGGTGAGCGCGAGCAGCGTGGCCTTGCTGAGCTCGGTCGGCGCGAGGCCCGGGTGACGGCGGCGCAGGCCGGCGAAGACCGAGAGACCGGTTTCCTCCTCGCTGGCCACGGCCTGGCCGATGGCGGCCTGCAGGCTCATGCCCGAGGCCCGCAGCCGGAGGATCTGCGCGATGACCGCGGTGTCGCCGTCAGCGTAGCGGCGGTGGCCGCCGCCCAGCCGCTGGGGACGCGGGAAGCCGTAACGGTCTTCCCAGCTGCGCAGCGTGGCGGCAGGCACGCCGGTCCGCCGGGCCAGCTCGCCGATGGACAGCCCGTCCTGCGGTCCGCTCACCGGAGACTCCTCTCCCTTCGTCACGTTGCCGAGGTTTATCTATATATGATGTGTAAGTATTCGCGGGTGGAGCAGTGATGACCGAGAAGCTACACGAGGCCGACCTGGGATCCGGCGGACGGAGCCGGTGAAGGCGAGCGGAGGCCAGCAGTGAGCAATGACACCTTCGAGGTCCCGAAGGCGCTGAGCGGGACCGGCTCGTGGCTGGATGACCGGTTCCACGGGGCGGGCGGGCTCAAGGTCTTCTTCCGCAAGATCTTCCCGGACCACTGGTCGTTCATGCTGGGCGAGATCGCGCTGTGGTCGTTTGTCATCCTGCTGCTGACCGGCACGTTCCTGGCCTTCTTCTTCCAGCCTTCGATGGCCCAGGTCACCTACCACGGGCCCTACACCAAGCTCGACGGCATCTCCGTGAGCCAGGCCTACCAGTCGACCTTGAACATCAGCTTCGACGTCCGCGGCGGCCTGCTCATGCGGCAGATCCACCACTGGGCCGCCGACCTGTTCATGGCCGCGATCCTGGTTCACATGCTCCGGGTGTTCTTCACCGGCGCGTACCGCAAGCCGCGCGAGATCAACTGGCTGATCGGCATCGGGCTGTTCACCTTTGGCCTGCTGGAAGGCCTGTTCGGCTACTCGCTGCCGGACGACCAGCTTTCCGGGGCAGGACTGCGGGTGCTGGAAGGGATCCTGCAGGGCATCCCGATCGTGGGAACCTACCTGGCGTTCTTCCTGTTCGGCGGGCCGTTCCCGGGAACCTCGATCATCCCGCGGATGTACATCCTGCACGTGCTGCTGATCCCCGGCCTGATCCTGGCCCTGATCACCGCGCACCTGTTCATCATGGTGCACCAGAAGCACACCCAGATGCCGGGCAAGGGCCGGACCGAACACAACGTCGTCGGCCAGCCACTGTTCCCGTACTTCATGGCCAAGGGCGGGGCCTGGTTCTTCCTGATCTTCGCCGCGCTGGCCCTGCTGGCCACCTTCGCCCAGATCAACCCGATCTGGCTGTACGGCCCGTATTCGCCGCTGGCCATCTCCTCGGCCTCCCAGCCTGACTTCTACATGGGGCTGCTCGAGGGCTCGCTGCGGATCATGCCCGCCTGGGAGTGGAGCTTCCTGGGCCACACCATCACGTTCAGCGTGCTCATCCCGTTTGCGCTGCCGCTGACCATCGTGCTGGGCGGCGCCGCGCTGTGGCCGTTCTTCGAACGCTGGGCCACCGGGGACAATCTGATTCACAACATCAATGACCGGCCCCGCAACGCCCCCATCCGGACCGCGACCGGCATGGCGGCGGTGACGTTCTACGCCGTGCTGTGGCTCGAGGGCGCCAACGACGTCATCGCGGACAACCTGTCCGTGCCGCTGTACACCATCACCTGGATCGCGCGGGTCGTGGTGTTCGTGGGGCCGTTCCTGGCCTTCGTGATCACCCGGCGGATCTGCCTGGCGCTGCAGCGCAAGGACCGGGACGAGCTGGCGCACGGTTACGAGTCGGGCATCATCCGGCAGCTGCCCAACGGCGGGTTCGTCGAGATGCACCGGCCGGTCAACGACGAGGCGCGGGCCGTGCTGGAGGCCAAGAAGGTGCCCGAGCTGGTGCCCGGGACCGGGGACGATGACGCCAGCTGGGCGTCGCGGACGGCGCAGAAGAACCGGGACGGCGTGCCCGCCCCGGGGACCCGCGGCCCGCTGGGCCGCGCCCGGAGCATCGCCAGTCACGCCTTCGCCGAGACGATCCCGTTCGACGCGGACGGGCACGGCAACGGAAATGGGCACGGCAACGGCAACGGGCACGCCATCGGAAACGGGCACGGCAACGGGCACGGCAGCGGGAACGGGCACCGGGCTGATGAGGACGAGGCCCGCGCGGTGGACGGGGCCGGTGACGGCCAGGCCGGCGCGTAGCGGGGCCGGCCTGGTCAGGCGTCGTGGAAGACCAGGCCGAGGGTGTGCCGACGGCCGGAGCGGACGGTGCTGACGCCGTGCCGGACCGGGGCAGCGGACCAGCCCCGGGCGGAGCGGACCGGCCGGTCGCGGGTGGTGAAGATCAGGCCGTGGCCGCGGGGCAGCACGGTGGCCAGGCCGCGGGACTGGGCCCGGGGCCGCTGCTCGACGAGCAGGAACTCCCCGCCGGTGTAGTCGGCGCCATACTCATCCAGCCCGATGACGACCTGCAGCGGGAAGACCAGGTCGCCGAACAGGTCACGATGCAGGGCGTTCCAGTCTCCGGCCGTGTAGCGCAGCAGGATCTGCGCGCTCTTGGCCTGACCGGCCTGGTGGCAGGCCTCCAGCCAGTCCGTCAGGCGGTCCGGCCACGGGGCGGGGCGGCCGAGCCGGGCGGCCCAGTCCCGGGCGATGCCCAGCAGGTGCGGGTAGAAGGCTTCGCGCAGGGCGGCGACCGGGCCGGGCAGGTCGTGGCTGAAGTACCGGTACTGGCCGGAGCCGAACCGGTGCCGGGCCATGTCGATGGTGGCCCGGAACCGGTCCGGCCGGTCGTACAGGGCCACTACCTCACGGCACTGGGCGGGCGTGAGCAGCCGGGGCGTGACGGCGCAGCCGGCGGCGTCGAGCTCGGCCGCGATGGCCTCCCAGTCCGCTGCGCCTTCCCAGTCGAGGCTCATGCGGAGGCTCCGAGCAGGACGCCCTCGTGGGCCAGGAGCCACTGCTTGCGCTGCACTCCCCCGGCGTAGCCGCGCATCGTCCTGTCGGCGCCGATGACCCGGTGGCAGGGGCGGATGATCAGCAGCGGGTTGGCGCCGATGGCGGCGCCCAGGGCGACCACCCGGCCGGGCGGCACGCCGAGCTGAGCGGCCAGCTCCCCGTAGGTGATGGTGGTGCCGTAGCGGACGCTGTCGAGGGCCTGCCAGATGCGCTGCTGGAACGCGGTCCCGTGCGGGTCCAGGCGGAGCGAGAAGGACGTCAGCTGCCCGGCGAAGTAGGCCTGCAGCTGACGCGTGACATCGGCGAACGCGTCCGGGGCCTCGCGCCAGCCGGGCTGCGGCCGGGGAGCGTTGCGCTGGCCGGTCATCGACAGCGAGGCCAGGGCCACGCCGTCTGCGGTCTGGTGGCCGGTCAGCAGCAGCTCGCCGAGCGGGCTGGCGATGGTGGTGTAGCTGGTCATGCCTTCGAGGCTAGGAACGAGCGAGGCGGCTAGCTAGCGGTTTTCGGACATGACGATGCGACCCGGATCAGGACGGGTTGAGGCGGGGCCGGGGCTTGCCGCCGGGCCCGCGCCGGAGCCGGCCGCGGCGGCGCTTGTCCAGCCGGGCCTCGAGCAGCACCGAGCCGAACAGGCACACGATCCCGAGCCAGATGAAGGTCAGGGCCAGGGCCAGCCCGCCCGCCAGCGCGGTCTCGGTGCCGCCGAGCAGAGCGCCGGCCCACGCGCTGGCGGTGAGCACGGTGCTGACCGCGACCACGCGGGCGCTGTTCCGGGCCGAGGTGTTCTCCGGCCGCCACGGCCGGCCCGGCTCAGCGGGCGGTCCGAGGGGCGGCACGGCGGGCAGATCGGCGGTGAGCAGGGCCAGGTCAGCCAGCGTGCGGGCGGCGAAGGCGTGGCTCACCCGGGCGTCGAACTCGTCCTTGGTCAGCCGGTCCTGGACGAACGCGTCCTTGAGCACGTCGATGATGTGCTCGCGGTCCGCGTGCGAGGCCAGCAGGCGGCCGCTGCCCGGCAGCGGCATCGCGCTGTCATCCCCGAGTTCCGGCATCCCCGGCACCTCCCCGGCCCGATGACCTCAATGTAACCCGGCGCGCAGTGCTGGCCAAGAACGGGGCAGGCCAAGGACGGCAGCGACCTGGCCATCGAATTTTACATAAGGACATGATATAAGTTACTTATGGAACGCCCGGAAGGAAGCCGCGGGCTGGCGGAGCGAGAACTCCTGGCCGGCCAGCGAGCTGGAGACCGAGCCGGCCCAGTACGGGCTGGCGGAGCTGACGCTGGCGGACCCGGGCCTGGCCGGCGGGCTGGCCGCGGCGTTCGAGCGGCTGATCGGGCTGTTCCGGTCGCTGAGCCCGGCCAACGGGCTGTCGCTCACGGCGGCCGCGACGCTGGCCACCCTGGAGCGGTCCGGGCCGTGCCGGCTGACCTCCCTGGCCATCCGGGAGGGCGTGACCCAGCCCGCCATGACGCAGCTGATCGGGCGGCTGGCCGACGCGGGACTGGTGGAGCGGATACCCGACCCGGCGGACGGGCGAGTCGTGCAGGTCCGGCTGACCGCCGACGGCAAGGCCACCCTGGCCGGCCGGCGAGCGGTTCGGGCCGACCGGCTGGCCGGCCTGCTGGCCATGCTCAGCGCCGATGACCAGCGAGCACTGGCTGCGGCCCTGCCCGCGATGGGGGCGCTGGCCAGCGCCCAGCGTTCGGCGCCCGGATGGCCGGACCAGGACCGGCCGAACCAGGACAGATGACAGGAGCGATCCGCCGATGACAACCAGCCACACCAGCTCGGCCGCGAGCCCCTTCCACCAGCCCAAGGCGGTCTTCGCGGTCGCGTTCGCCTGCGTCATCTCGTTCATGGGCATCGGCCTGGTTGACCCGATCCTGCCCGCCATCTCCAACGAGCTGCACGCCTCGCCCAGCGAGGTCACGCTGCTGTTCACCAGCTACCTGGTCGTCACCGCGGTGGCGATGCTGATCACCAACTGGGTGTCCAGCCGGATCGGGGCCAAGAAGACGCTGATCGCGGGCCTGATCCTGATCGTCGTGTTCAGCGCGGCGGCCGGGGCCTCCCCCAGCATCAACGCCATCATCGGGTTCCGGGCCGGCTGGGGCGTGGGCAACGCGCTGTTCATCGCCACCTCGCTGGCCGTGATCGTGGCCTCGGCCACCGGCGGCTTCGCCGGCGCGATCGTGCTGTACGAGACCGCCCTGGGCGTCGGCATCGCCATCGGCCCGCTGCTGGGCGGCACCCTGGGCGAGATCAGCTGGCGGGGCCCGTTCTTCGGGGTGGCCTTCCTCATGGCCGGGGCCCTGGTCGCGACCGTGGTGCTGGTCGAGCCGACCCCCAAGCCGCCGGTCAAGACCAGCTTGTCCGCGCCGCTGCGCGCGCTGAAGCACCGCGGCCTGCTCACCATGTCGCTGACCGCGCTGTGCTACAACTGGGGATTTTTCACCGTCCTGGGCTATGCGCCGTTCCCGATGAACCTGAGCCCGATCCGGCTGGGGCTGGTCTTCACCGGATGGGGCATCCTCGTGGCCCTGTTCGCCGTGTTCGGCGCACCCCGGCTGCAGGCCCGGCTGGGTATCGCCCGGACGATGTACCTCAACCTGGCCGCCTTCGCCGTGGTGGTGCTGGTCATCGCCATCTGGACGACCGACAACGCGGTGCTGATCCCGGCCGTGATCATCTCGGGCATCTTCATCGGGATCAACAACACGGTCACCACCCAGGCCGTGATGACGGTCTCCCCGGTGGAGAAGCCGGTCGCCTCGGCGGCCTACAGCTTCGTCCGGTTCATCGGCGGCGGCCTGGCCCCCTACGTGGCGGGCCGGCTGGTGATCGCGGTCAACATCCACTTCCCGTTCTACATCGGGGCCGCGGCCATCGTGCTGGGGATCGCCATCCTGGCCACCGCCCAGGGCCTGCTGAACGACGCCGAGCGGGTGCAGGCCGAGCAGATCGCCGCGGCGCCGGCGCCGGAGTCGGATGTGGCGGCCGAGCCGGCTCAGGCCGGTCCGGCCCTGGTCCCGGTCGACGGCGCCGCGCCGCCCGCGGGCCGCCCGGCCGGCGTGATCCTGGCCGCGATCGACGACTCTCCGGTCGCCGCCCTGATCACCGAGACCGCGGCCCAGCTGGCCTCGTCGTCCGGCCGCACGGTGTACGTCGTGCACGCGCAGGAAGACATCACGGCCGGCGATGCGGCGGTCGACGGAGAGGACGTGGATCACGCCCGGGCCCTGGTCCGGCGGCAGCTGGACCTGCTGGCCGCCCACCGGGTCCCGGCTCAGGGCCAGATCCTGCGCCATGCGCCCGGTCACGGCGTGGCCGGGCGGATGGTGGCCGAGTACGCGACCAGCGTCGGGGCGAGCACCATCGTGATCGGCCCGCCCACGCACGGCGGGCTGTCCGCGCTGATGGACGACAGCGCGAGCCGCGAGCTGTGGCGTAACGCGCGCAGCAACATCCTCATCGTCAATCCGGAAGCACCGGGGACAGTGACCAGCGCAGCGGACTGGACCGAGCTGACCTCGTCACAGCCCAGCTGATCTGGCCAGTAGTCGGTGGTCAGGGGGCCGGGGCAGGCGCCGGTAATTCCTGGTCGAACCGGCCGGGCTGGCCGCCGCGGCGCAGCGCCGCCGCGCGCAGGCTCTCGGCCAGGTTCTCCAGCGCGGGCAGCGCCGTGACCAGCGCCGACTCCTGGTCGGCGGGCAGCCCGGCCACGCACTCGGAGATGATCGACGCCCGCTGGGAGGAGATCCGCTGCCAGGCCTTCTCCCCCTCGGGGGTGACCTCGACCCGCGCGGCGCGGAAATCGTCTGGATCCCGCAGCCGGCGGATCAGGCCGAACGAGTCAAGCTTGCCGACGACCCGGGACAACATGGTCGGGTTGAGGCCTTCGATGTCGGTGAGCTCAGCCAGGCCCAGCGGGCCCCGGTTGGCGACGATGCCGAGCACGGAGGCCTGGCTCGGGGTCAGCCCTTCGCCTACCGAGGCGGCATTCAGCCGGCGCGCGAGTCCGAGGACAACGCGTCGTAGCCGGATAACGCTGTCGGCGTCCATTCGTGCCGCCCAGCCTCCCATCGGTCCGTGTTAAATCCCGGTTAATCATCCAAGTTTGCCTTCCCGAGGCGTCGATGTCGATGTCAAAACGGCCGGCATTTGCCGTCAATATGCTGACGGCCGCTTCGGCCTCAGTCGGCGGCGACGATAACGTCCGACGCCTTGATGATCGCCGTGACCTGGCTCCCCTCGGCCAGGCCGAGTTCCTGCACGGCCTCGACGGTGATCGAGGCGACCAGGCGGGTGCCACCTGCGTCTAGCTCGACGTTTGCGATGGCCGCCCCGGTCTTGATGGCGGTGATGGTGGCCGGGATCTGGTTGCGCGCGCTGAGCTTCATAGCTCTGACTCCCTTGTCCGTCGGTGGTATCGGGCCTAGGTTAGCCGCCCGCTGGCGGTGCGGCGATTTCGGCCAGGAGGTCCGTGACCTGCGTCTGCAGAGGCGAGATCGCGGTCAGCCGATTGTCAATCGGGAAATGCGGAACGGCCGGAGCGAAGCCGAGTTGAATTCGGTCGATAAACGTCTCAAATGCGGCCAGCTTGGCGGAATCGCGCGGCAATCCGCGGGTGGCCAGCCGGTGCCGCACCGTAGCCGGATCGGACCTGACCCAGATCAGCCGGACGATCTCGCCGCCGAGCTCAGCGGTCCAGGCGCGCCAGTGCTCCGGATCGTGAATCTGGCTCGTGAAGGGGCCGGACAGCAGGACGGGGCAGCCGTGCGCGCGGATCTCGCGGGCGGTGGCGGTCATCCCGGCGTACTCGTGCGCTTTGACGTGCTCGTCGTACCAGGGACCTTCGCGCTCATCGTGCGGGCGGCCGTGCGCGGCCAGGGTGGCCGACACGAAGGACGCGTACATCGTGTCCTTGTCCAGCAGGGCCGGGGCAGGCCGGAGCGCGGCCAGCAGGAGGGCGGCGACGGTGCTCTTGCCGGATCCGGGCGGGCCGGCCACGACCCATGCCGGGGCGGGCGTCGGGCTCATGAGCAGCGAGTTTACGGCGCGGCGGGGGTCAGGCGGCAAGGGTCAGGCGGCGGGGGCTGTCTTGCTGGCCAGCCGCGGCGCGGGCGTGCGGCCGCGAGCGGTCAGCGCGGCGCTGAGCAGGGCGGCGACCGCCGCGGCCGCGGCGAGGGCGAAGGCCAGGGTCGGGCGCGCGGAAGCGAGACCGGCCAGCGCGGCGCCGGCCGCCGCGCCGGCGTTCATGCTCGAGTTGAGCCAGGACTGCGCCTCGGTGGCGCTGCCCCTGGGCGCCGCGGCGGCAGCCGCGCCGAACAGGGTGGCCAGCGCGGGGCCCGCGCACAGTCCGGCCACCGGCGCGGCCACGGCCAGCAGCGGCGGGCAGAGGCTGGCCACGGTGAGCAGGCCCAGCCCGCAGGAATAGCCGACCAGGAGGCGGGGCAGCCGATGAGCCCGGGGGCCGAGAAGCAGGCTGCCGGCGATGCTGCCGACCGAAACCCCGGCGAGCAGCGGACCGGAGGCCCAGAGCGCGTGGTGATCCCGGGCGTAGGCGGTGAGGGCGACTTCGGTGGCGGTGAGCGCGACGTTGACCAGGGCGGCGGCGACGAGGAGCTCACGCAGGGCGGGTGACCGCAGCGGGCCCGGCGCGGAGCGCGGAGCCGGTGCGGGATCGGCAGCGGCCGGGGTGGCTGGCTCGGGGCGGGCTGCCCGCCGGGCGGGACCGGCGACGGTGAGGACCGCGAGGACGGTCAGCATGAGCAGGACGGCTACCGCCGCGGCTGGGGCGACGCCCGTGGCGAGGGCGCTGGCGAGCACCGGGCCGGTGATGTAGGCCAGGTCGAAGATGGCCGCGTCCACGGCGAAGGCAGCCTGCCCGAGCCGCCCGCCGACGTAGCCGGACCACAGGCTGCGCATGCCCGGGCTGAGCGGCGGATTGACCAGCCCGGCCACGGTGCCGACGGAGATGAGCAGCGCAGCCGGGGCGGCGGCGAGCGAGGCGGCCAGTAGGGCGGCGAGAGCCAGCGCGTAGCTGATGGTGCACACGACGGCGACCGGCACCAGCCCGCGCCGGTCGGCGAGGCGGCCGCGGACCGGACCGGTGACGGCCTGGCCCAGCGTGTAGCCGGCCACCACCAGGCCGGCGACCGCCATCGAGGCGTACTGGGCCACGACCAGCAGCAGCGTGATACTGACCATGCCCTGCGGCAGCCGGGCACAGGCGTCGGCGAGGGCCAGGCGGCGCGGGGTCGGCTGGGCGAACAGCTCGCGGTAGGACGCGGCGACAGCTGGCCCGGGCGCGGTCATCAAGGCCAGTCTACGAAGGTCCTGCTAGACGTAGCTGGTGATGTCGGCGACGGTGAAGCCCTGGGCCTGGATGTGCCGGTAAAGGCGGGTCATCATCCGGACCATGGTCTCGCCGTGCAGCTGGGCCGGGCCGCGGAAGTGGCAGAGGATGATGTCTCCGGGCTGAAGGACGTGCGCGGATGTCTGGTACTCCATGTCCGAGATCTCCATGGACTCCTTCCAGAGCATCAGGCCCTTGAGGCCGCCCTTGCGGACCGAGCTGATCGTCGTCGCGTTGTAGTTCCCGCCGGGCGGCCGGAAGATGTACGGCGTCGCACCGTACTCCTTGTGGAGCTTCTGCTGCTGCCCGGAGATCTCGTCCAGCTGGCGCGCGGCCGACAGGCTCGGCATGTTCAGCGGGTGGGACACGGTGTGGTTCTGGATGGAGACGAAGCCGGTCTGGTACAGCTTCTCGAAGTAGGCGTAGTCGTCCTTGATCAGCACGTCGGCGAGGCTGATGGTGATCGGGATCCGGAAGTCCTTGACCATCTGGATGAAGTTGGGGTCCTTCTCGATGCCGTCGTCGACGGTGACGAAGACGACCTTGTCGGTCATCGGCACGCGGGAGAAGACCTTCGGATCAGCGGCGGTCAAGGTGACCGGCTTGACCGACGGCGGCTGCGGGGCGGGCCGGAACGGGCTCAGCCCGTAGCGCTTCTTGATCAGCTCGGCATCGACTCCGGAACCGGACCCGGACGCGGCCGGCGCGGACGAGGTCTTGGCCCCGCTCATCCGCGACGCCGCCGCGCTGGCCGTGGGGCTGGCCTGGCCGCCGCACGCGGCCACGACCGAGCCGAGCGCAGCAACGCCGAAGGCGCCGGCCATGAAACGGCGGCGTGACCACCGCTGCGTGGTGGTATCGGTCACGATTCGAGGGGTATCTATGTGCAGAAATCTACCGGATTGCAGGGTTGGCCGCGGCGCCCCCGGCGCACTCGGGGAGGTCGTGCCGCGGATCTATAGTCGAGCATGGGCTGGGTCCGCATCGCGCTGGTCATCGCGGTGGCGGTGGTCATGACGGCGTGCTCGGGGGGCAGTCCGGCGGCCCGGCCGACGGCCGCGCCGCCGCCGGCCAGCTACTACCTGGCCCTGGGTGACTCGCTGTCGCAGGGGGTTCAGCCTGATGCGGCCGGGACCAGCGTGGAGACGGCTCAGGGCTATCCCGACCAGCTGTACGCGATCTTGCACCGGAGTCAGCCCGGCCTGCAGCTGGTGAAGCTCGGCTGCCCGGGCGAGACGACCGGGACCATGATCAACGGCGGGATCTGTCACTACGGCCAGGGATCCCAGCTGGCCGCCGCGACCGACTTCCTGACCGCGCATCGCGGGCATACCGCACTGGTCACCATCGACATCGGGGCTAACGACCCGGAAGCGTGCGGCAGCCTGACCAGCATCCAGAACGTCTCGAGTTGCGCCGGGCTCACCCAGGCGATCAACAACCTGAAGCAGACCCTCGCTGAGCTGCGAGCGGCCGGCGGCCAGAGTCTTCGCATCGCGGGCATGACCTACTACCTGCCGGCCCTGGCCGAGTGGCGGACGGGCTTGACCGGAAAGGCGGTGGCGTACGCCAGCGAGAAGCTGGCCGCCAAGTACAACGACCTGCTCGCTCAGGCGTACACCGGCGCCGGAGCCCGGGTGGCGGACGTGTCCGCGGCCTTCCACACGTCCGACTTCGGCCAGCAGACCACGGTGGCGGATGTGGGCACGGTGCCGCGGAATGTGGCCCTGATCTGCCAGTGGACCTGGCAGTGCGCCAGCCCGCCGCGCGGGCCGAACCAGCACGCCAACCAGGCGGGCTACGCGGTCATCGCCCGGACGTTCCTCAGCGTGGCAGGGTCGGACGCCTGACCGGTCCTGCTCAGGGCGCGCCGGCGGCGAACCTCTCCCCCGGCTCGAGGGCCGACGGGACCGGCGCTGACCGGGCGGGCCTGGCGGCCAGCAGGGTCAGGATGAGCAGCACCACCATCGGGGTCCACCACAGCCACGGGTTGCGCCAGGTGATCTGCGACAGGAAGGTCAGCACGGAGGCGGTGGCGGTGGCCGGGATGAGGTGGCGCCAGTCCCGGGACGCCGCGGCCAGGGCCACGGCCAGCGGCGGCCACACGTAGTAGGACACCATGACCGGCTCGAACACGGTGCGCAGGGTCAGGGCCACGGCCATCCACCACAGGAGCTCGATCACGGCGGCCTGGCTCCACGCCCGGGTCAGCCGTTCGCCCCGCCAGCGGTGCCAGACGCACAGTGCGCAGGCCACGGCGACCACGACCGACAGCGCCCGAGAGGGCCCGGCGGCCACCGAGCCATCGCTCAGCGGCCGGGCCAGGAACGTGACGTAGATCCACGGGGTGGGATGGTCGATGCTCGGCGCGTTGGGCTGGCTGGTGACCGCGTGAATGGTCACGCTCCAGTTCGCCGCCGCGGCCGCCCCGAGCGTGATGATGGTGGGCAAGGCGGCCCGAGTCACGAAACCCGGCAGCCGCCGCAGCTCCACGGCCGCGGCCAGCACCGGGAAGGCCAGCAGGACCAGCGGCTGGATGGCGACGGCGATCCCGGCCAGCCAGGCGGCCCGGCTGGGCCGGCCGCTGGTCACGGCCAGGACGGCGTAGAGCATGAGCCCGAGCGCCACCGCGTCTTCCGGGTGCCCCCAGCGAATGGTGACGTTCCAGAGCGCCGTGGCTTCGGCCGCGGCGAGCAGGAAGCGCTTGGGCAGGCTGGCCCCGAGGCGTTCGGCGAGAGCGTCGGCGGCGAACAGCACCACGGCTGAGATGAGGGTTTCCAGCGGCCCGGCGACCAGCCATCCGGTGGGGTGAACGCCCTGGCGGCCCGCGTGGATGACCAGCCCGAAGACATCCATCACGGCCGCGATCGGGACCAGGATCAGCGCCCCGCCGGGGAAGGTGATCAGGTTGGTCGGCGGCAGGTAGAGCCCGGCCAGGTTCAGGTGCAGCAGCCGGTCGGCGCCGACCAGGGTGGCGAACAGGTCGTCGGGGACGGCCCAGGATTGCTGTCCGTAGTAGATGGGGCCCCAGATGGTGCCGGCCATGCCGATCGCGATCATCACGATGACGGCGATCAGCGGGAACGCGCGCCGGACGTACCAGGGCGCACCGGTGCGGGCTGGTGCGGGCGCGGTGCCCGGGGCGGCCGACTGCTCGGGGCGGGGGGTCATGGGGTCCGCTCGCTGGCGCCGGGGACGACGAGGCCGGATTCGTAGGCGGCCACGACGGCCTGGGTACGGTCACGCAGGCCCAGCTTGCCCAGGACGCGGCTGACGTGGGTTTTTACCGTTTCTTCTGTGACCACGAGGCGGCCGGCGATCTCGGGGTTGGACAGGCCCGCGGCGATGAGGCGGAGGACCTCGGTTTCGCGGGGGGTGAGGGTGCCGAGGCTGGGCTCGGGATGAGCCGGGCCGGGACGCTGCCGGGCGAACTCGCCGATGAGGCGCCTGGTCACGGTCGGCGCGAGCAGGGCGTCCCCGGCCGCGATGACCCGGACCGCGTCGAACAGCCGCTCGGCGGTGACGTCCTTGAGCAGGAAGCCGCTCGCCCCGGCGCGCAGCGCGTCGTAGACGTACTCGTCGAGGTCGAAGGTGGTCAGGACCAGGACGCGCGGCCCGCCGCCGACCGCGGTGAGCTGCCGGGTGGCCTCGATGCCGTCCATGCCGGGCATCCGGATGTCCATCAGCACGACGTCGGCCCCGTGCTCGCGGCTGGTCCGGACGGCCGCGGCGCCGTCGGCGGCGGTCCCGAGGACGGTGAAGTCAGGCTGGGTGCCGAGGATGGCGGCGAACCCGGCCCGGACCACCTCGTGGTCGTCGGCGACGACGATGCCGATGCTCATCCGGCCTCCGGCTTGGCCGGGAGGTCAGCCTCGACGCAGAACCCGCCGCCTGCGTCGGCGCCGGCCTGCAGCGAGCCGCCGACGGCCAGGGCACGCTCGCGCATGCCGAGCAGGCCGTGGCCCTCCTGAGAGGAGTCACGGGGGCCCTGCAGGCCGGGCCCGTTGTCGCGGATGCGCAGGTGCAGGCTGGTGTCGTCGTAGCGGAGCTCGACGTCGACGGCCGCACCGGGGGCGTGCCGCCGGGCGTTGGTCAGCGCCTCCTGCACGATGCGGAAGGCGGCGAGCTCGACGCCCGGGTCGAACTCGGCGACCGGGCCGGAGACGATCAGCCTGGTCGCATGGCTGGCGGTGACCTCGCGGGCCGCGTCGATCAGCTCCGCGAGCTGCGGCAGCCCGGGCTGCGGGTGGCGGTCGGCGACGGTGGCCCCCGCGTCTTCGGCGTCATCGCGGAGCACGCCGAGCAGGCGGCGCATCTCGGTCAGCCCGGCCCGGGCGGTGTCGCCGATCTCGGTGAAGCGCTGCGCTCCGGCGGCGGGCAGGCCGGGCGTGGTCAGCCGGGCGGTCTCGGCCTGCACGGCCACCATCGAGATGTGGTGCGCGACGACGTCGTGCAGCTCGCGGGCGATCCGGGCGCGCTCGCCGCGGGCGGTGTGCTCGGTGAGCGTGTCGGCCAGGGCTTCGCCGGCGGCGGTCCGGGTCCGGGTCTCGCGCTGGGCCCGGACCGAGATCCCGGCCGCGGCCGCAGCGGGGGCGCCGGCGGCCAGCAGCACGGCGGCGACGCTGCCGTGACTGGTCAGGGCGAGGATGGCGAAGGGGAGGGCGAGCGCGACGGCGACCGGCTGGGCCAGGGCCAGCCTGGTACCGGCCCCTCCGCGGGCCGGCGCGCGGCTTTCGTCCTGGCGACCGAGCCGGTAGCCGGCGATGAGCTGCGCGGTGATCCCGGCCACCGTAGCGGTGCCGAACCAGGCCAGCGTGACGGTATTGGCCGCGGCGATGAGCAGGGCCGCGGCCAGCGGGCGGACGGCGAACAGCGGCAGGGTGGCGAGCAGGGCCAGGACGCACAGCGGGATGCCGTACTCGACCGCCGCGACGACGCCCGGAACAGCGTGCTGAGCGTAGGCGACGGCGTGGGCGTGGGCCGCGGCCTGGCCGACGGCCTGGCCGACGGCGGCCCCGGCGAGCAGCACGGCACCGGCCGCCGGTGCATGCCAGGCGGCCGTGCGGCGCGCGAGCCAGTCCGGGCCCATACCCCTCATTGTCACGGACGCGCCGACCAGGCGCGTCCCCCGGCGGCGGGCAATAGCGAGTAGCTCTGCGGGGGGACCATAGCCCGTTCGGTACCTCGGGAGAGCACGGATGAAGACCGCTCGGTCGCGTGACGACCACGGCCACTGCAGGCGCCTAGGTTTTTCATCATGAAGGCAACGATCGAGGTCGCCGGGCTGCGGAAGCGGTTCGGGGCGGCGCAGGCCCTGGACGGGATGTCGTTCAGCGTCGCGCCGGGCCAGGTGACCGGTTTCGTCGGGCCGAACGGGGCCGGCAAGTCGACCACGATGCGGATCATCCTCGGCCTGGACGCGGCCGACGAGGGCACCGCCCTGGTCAGCGGGCAGCCGTACCGCACGCTGCGGCACCCGCTCAGCCACGTCGGCGCGCTGCTGGACGCCGCGGCCCTGCAGCCCAGCCGGAGCGCGCGCAACCACCTGCTGTGGCTGGCCCACTCCCAGGGGCTGGGCCGCCGCCGGGCCGATGAGGTCCTGCAGCTCACCGGGCTGACGCCGGTGGCCGACCGGAAGGCGGGCGGCTACTCGCTCGGCATGCGGCAGCGGCTCGGCATCGCCGCGGCCCTGCTCGGCGATCCGCCGGTACTGATGATGGACGAGCCGTTCAACGGGATGGACCCGGAGGGCATCGTGTGGATGCGCGGCTTCCTGCGGTCCCTGGCGGCACAGGGGCGGGCGGTGCTGGTGTCCAGCCACCTGATGAGCGAGCTGCAGGACACCGCCGATCACCTGGTCGTGGTAGGCCGGGGCCGGGTCATCGCGGACGCCGCGGTGGTCGAGCTGATCGAGGCGGCGTCCGGTGACCGGGTGGAGCTGCGCACGGCGGCGCGCACCGAGGCGATGATGGTCCTGGCCCATGCGGGGGCGACCGTCGCCGCCACCGGGCCGCAGGCGCTGACCGTGTCCGGGCTGGCCGCGGACAAGATCGTGACCGCCCTGACCGACAGCCGCATCCCGTTCACCGAGGTGGCCGCGCACCGGGCCTCCCTGGAGGAGGCCTACATGGAGCTGACCAGGGACGCCGTCGAGTTCCGGGCGGGAGGCGAGCAGGCATGACGGCGGTCACGTGGTCTCGGCAGGCGGGCCGCGACGGGTTCGCGGAGCTGCTGCACGCCGAGTGGACGAAGTTCCGGACGGTCCGCGGCTGGGTCACCGGCGTGATCGTGGCCGTGCTGGTGGGCGCCGGGCTCGGGCTGGTCTCGGCCGGGGGCAGCAGCTCCTCGTGCCAGCAGGCGGGCAGCGGCGGGCCGTCCGGCAGCGGAGCGAGCTGCACGCCGGCCCTGACCCTGGGCCCGGACGGCGAGCCGGTGAGCGACAGCTTCTACTTCGTGCACCAGCCGTTCGGCTCGAGCGGGACGATCACCGTCCGGGTGGCCTCGATGACGGGGCTGGTCCCGGCCGGGGACCTGGATCAGCCGTCGCCGCCGATGACGGCCGGCCTCGAGCCGTGGGCCAAGGCGGGGATCATCATCAAGGCTTCGGCCCGTCCGGGATCGGCGTACGCGGCGATGATGGTGGCCGCCGGTCACGGGGTGCGGATGCAGTGGAACTACACCGGGGACACCCCGGGCCTGTCCGGCGGCGTGGGACCGGACAACCCCCGCTGGCTGCGGCTGGTCCGGTCCGGCGACGTGATCGCCGGCTACGACTCGGCGGACGGGCAGCACTGGGCCGAGGTCGGCGCGGTGACGCTGCCCGGGCTGCCGTCGACGGCGCTGGCCGGGCTGATGGTCGCCTCCCCCGGCTATCAGCAGGAAACGCAGTCCTTCGGCGGCGGGATCAACGGAGCGGGCGGCCCCACCCAGGCCACGGCGGTCATCGACCACGTCAGCGGGCTGGGCGGCGGGTGGACCGGCCAGCTGATGGGCGGGGACGGCCCGGCGGGAACCGGGAGCTACCGGCAGGCCGGCGGGCAGTTCACGGTGGCCGGCGGCGGTGACATCGCCCCGGTGGTGGCCGGGCACGGCGGCCCGGCGGACTCGGCCATGACCGTCTCGGGTTACCTGCTGGGCACGTTCGCCGCGCTGATCGCCCTCATCGTGGTGGCGGTCATGTTCATGACCTCGGAGTACCGGCGGAACCTGATCCGGGTCACGCTAGCGGCCAGCCCGCGGCGCGGCCGCGCCCTGGCGGCCAAGGCCGTCGTGGCCGCCGCGGTGTCGTTCGCGGCGGGGCTGGTGGCCGCGGCGGCGGCGATCGCGGCGGGCACGGCCATCACGCACGCCCGCGGTTACGCCGAGTTCCCGGCGCCCGCCGGGGCCGAGATGCGGGTGATCATCGGCACGGGGCTGCTGGCCGCCGCGACCGCCGTGCTGGCCCTGGCCGTGGCCACCATGGTGCGGCGCAGCGCGGCGGCCGTCGCCATCGTCGTCGCCGCGATGGTGCTCCCGTACTTCTTCGCGGTCGCCGCGGTGGTGCCCTCGGGCGGGGCGGCGTGGCTGCTGCGGGTCACCCCCGCGGCGGGCTTCGCGGTGCAGCAGGCGTATCCGCAGTATCCGCAGGTCAACGCTCTGTATTCGGCGGTATCCGGGTATTTTCCGCTAGCGCCGTGGGCGGGCCTGGCGGTGCTGTGCGGCTGGACGGCGGCGGCGCTGGCCGCAGCGGCCTGGCTGCTGCGCCGGCGGGACGCCTGATGCAGGCCTGCCTGCACGCGGAGTGGACCAAGCTGCGGACCGTGTCCAGTTCGTGGTGGCTGCTGCTGGCCGTCGTGGCGGTCACGGTGGCGGTGGGCGCGATGGTGACCGCCGCGGTGCAATGCGGGCCGGGCGCGTGCGGGCCGGGCGCGGGCGGCCCTGACCAGGCGAAGATCAGCCTGACCGGGGTCGAGGTGGCGCAGGTGATCGTGGCGCTGGCCGCCGTGCTGACGGTGGGCGGCGAGTACGGGACAGGGATGATCCGGGTGACGCTGGCGGCGACGCCGCGGCGGCTGGTGATGCTGGGGGCCAAGGCGCTGGTGGTGACCGGCTGGGCGGTGGCGGCCGGCACGGCGGCGGTGCTGGGCTCGGTGCTAGCCGGGCGGCTGATCCTGCCCGGGCGGGGGCTGTCCGCGGCGAGCGGCCACCCGCCGCTGTCCCTGGGGTACGGCCCTGACCTGCGCGCGGCGGCGGGGTCGGTGCTGTACCTGGCGCTGGTCGCGCTGCTGGCCCTGGGGCTGGCCACGGCGGTCCGGGACTCGGCGGCCAGCATCGGCCTGGTCCTCGGCCTGCTGTACCTGTTCCCGATCGTGAGCTCGGTGATCCCGGACCACGTGCTGGCCCGGCACCTGGAGCAGATCGCGCCGATGACCGCGGGCCTGTACATCCAGGCCACCGTGGGCGTCCGGGGGCTGCCGCTGTCTCCGTGGCAGGGCCTGGAGGTGCTGGCCGCCTGGGCGGCCGGGGCGCTGCTGGCGGGCGGCGTGCTGCTGCGCCTGCGGGACGCCTGACCCCGCTGTCCAGGCCCAGGCCCGCGTGTCATGATCAGCGGCATGGACGAATCGTCGACCGGCCGGATGATCGCAGGTGACGGAGTCTCGCTGTACGTCGAGGATCACGGCGAGGGCGACCCGGTCCTGCTGCTGCACGGCTGGCCGGACTCGGCCCGGCTGTGGCGCCACCAGGTGCCGTTCCTGGCCCGTCACGGCTACCGGGTCATCACGCCGGACCTGAGAGGGTTCGGCCGGTCGGGACGCCCGCAGGACGTGGCAGGCTACTCGTTGCGCCACTCGGTGGCCGACATGGCGGCGATCCTGGATCACCTCGGCCTGGCCCGCGTGCACGTGGTCGGCCACGACTGGGGCGCGACGGTGTCCTGGTACCTGGCCATGCTCCTCCCGGACCGGGTCCGGACGCTGACGGTGATCTCCGTCCCGCATCCGCGCTCGGAGCAGACGCTGCGATCGCTGGAGATGGGCTGGTATCAGCTGCTCTTCCAGTTCGAGGGCGTCGCGGAGGCGACGGTCCAGCACGAGGAGTGGGCCTGGCTGCGCCGGTTCACCCGCGGCGACGGCGACCAGGAGCAGTGGATCGCGGACCTGTCCCGGCCGGGGGCGCTGACCGCGTCGCTGAACTGGTACCGCGCCAACCTCGCGCCCCGGCTCCCGGCCCCGCGGCGTGACCTGCCGCCGGTGACCGCGCCGGTCCTGGGCATTTGGTCCACCGGGGACCATTACCTGGACGGCGAGATGATGCGGAATTCGGCGCCGCTGGTAAAAGGGCCGTGGCGGTACGAGGAAATCTCGGGCGCCAGTCACTGGGTGCCAGTTGACGCGCCCGGGCGGCTGAACGAGCTATTGCTGGAATGGCTGCCTTAAGCATGCGAAATCCGGGGCGGATCCTGGCCTGGACCCGCCCCGGATTACCGGCAATCAGCGGGCGGCAGCGGCGTCGTGGACGACCAGCTGGTGGACGACCTTCTCGGTGGTCGCCTCGTGCGCGGTCAGGTCGGCCAGCGCGATCAGGCCCACCGCGACGGCGTCGGCGAAGACCAGCCAGGTGAGCAGCGTCCCGCTGAAGGCCAGGGCCGCGACCAGGGACCATAGGCCGGCCAGGGCGATCAGGCCGTGGCCGAGCTGGCGCGGGATCCGCTGGGTCGCCGCGGCGCTGGCCCCGGCGATGACCGTGATGCCGGCGGACACGCCGAACGCGGTCCAGCCCGCCACCGGAGCGCTCCAGGTCATCGACGCGACGACCAGGAACGCGGCCGCGATAAAGAACGATGCGTCAAGAATGAACCGGGAACTGAGCTTCATAACGAAAAGCACCTCCATGACGCGTAAGCGTCAAACCGTTGGTTAACGGCGGGTCGGGGCGCGCGCTTATAAAGAGCGTCCGTAACGGCTCGTCGGGTGGTCGATTCCGTATTTCTGCCCACCAGCCAGCGCAACATCAATTGGCTGATGAAAATGCCCGGCATGCGATGTCTGGTAGATCACATCAGGCCGTTGACCTGAGCGGAGGCGTGATGGGAGACTCGTCGCGGGTCGGCGGGACGGGCACGAGCCATGCCGTTGACCCGAAAATACGGGGGGTTTGAAACTACACTGGCCACCAGCCCGGGCCATGGTCTGTTTCAGGGCTACAACTTCTCCGAACCATTACTGACGTAGCGCCTTGCCGCGTGACCGGAAGAGGGACCAGATGGGGGAAGGGTCACCGGGGACTGGACCCGGGCAGCCGCCTCTGGACGAGGACTGGCCGTCCGGACGGACCGTCCCCAGGTTTCGTCCGGCGAGGCAGGCACTGCCCGCGCCCGAGCCAGCTGAGCCTTATGAGCCGAACGGCCCGGGCGACTACCCGGCCTTCGGCGGGGAGGCTTACCGGCAGACCGTGATGGGCGGCCACTACCCGCCGCCCGAAGCGGATGCCTACCAGCCCGAGACGGGCGGCTATCCGGCCCCGGGGACGGAGCCGTATCCGCCGCCCCAGGGGAACGGCTATCAGTACCCGCCGCCCGAAGCGGAAGCGGTCTACCAGCCGGAGTCCTACCCGCCTGAGGCGTACCAGCCGGATGTCTACCAGCCCGATGTCTACCAGCAGGGCGCCTACCAGCCGGAAGGGCCGGGCGGGTACCCGGCGCCCGGCCCTGGCTACGAGCCGACCGTGATGGGCGGCCACTATCCGCCGCCGGAAGCGGAGGCGTACTACCAGCCCGGCGGGGGCTACCCGGAGGGCGGGGGCTACCCGGGCGGGACGGATGAATACGCAGCTCCCGGTGCGGGGTACCAGCCGGAGGCTATGGGCGGGCACTACCCGCCGCCGGAGGCCGAGGCGTACTACCAGCCCGGCGCGGACTACCAGGGCGGTGCGGGATACCCAGGCGGATATTCGACTGGCGGATATTCGACTCCCGGACCGGGATACCAGGCGGACGGCATAGGCGGCCAGTACTCGCTGCCCGAGTATGAGGCCTACCGGCTGGGCGGGGCGGACGGATACGCGGCGGGTGGCGAGGGATACCAGCCGACGGCGATGGGCGGGCACTATCCGCCGCCGGAGGCGGACGCGTACCAGGCCGGTGCCGTCGAGCCGTATCAGGGCGCTGGCGCGGCAGCGCCGTATCAGGCCGCTGGCGCGGCAGCGCAGTATCAGGCCGCTGGCGCGGCGGCGCCATATCAGGCCGCTGGCGCGGCGGGCGGCCTGGCGGCCTACGAGCAGACGATGAACTCGGCGCATCAGCCGGAGGTGCCGGCGGCGTCGGCGGCGCCCGCGCAGGCATCGGCGGTACCGGCGCAGGCGGCGTCGGACGTGGTGCGGGTGGGTCCCGGTGTCCCGCCCAGCCAGGCGGGCGCGGAGAGCGTGTGGCGCACCGGGCGCCCGCCGGGTCCGCCGCCGCGGCAGGCCCGGATGCGGCGGATGCGGCGCTGGCTCGGGCTGGCGCTGACCCTGGCCCTGCTGATCGCGGCCGGGGTGGTGCTGTGGCTGCGGTTCTTCAACCACCCGGCGTTTAGCGTGAGCGACGTGCAGATCACCCAGCAGGTCAAGAGCGGATGCGCGCTGGACGTCACGGGCAAGATCACCACGAACGGGTCGGCCGGGACCGTCTCCTACCAGTGGATCTACCGGCCGCAGAACGAGACACCGCAGCCGCTGAACCAGTCGGTCGCGGCCGGCCAGAAGGTCGTCTACGTGACCGTCGCGGTCCAGGGGCAGGGCCACGGTGCCGCGTCGCAGCAAGTCACGCTCGACGTGCTGGGTCCGAACGCCAAGTCGGACTCGATCAACGTCAACCTGAGTTGCTGAGGGGGCCAGGTCAGTGGCTGAGTGGGATGTGCCCGGCTTCACCGAGCTGAGGCAGCTGGGCTCGGGCGGGTTCGGCGACGTGGTACTGGCCCGGCACGACGAGTCGGGAACCCTCGTCGCGATCAAGTACCTCCGGCAGAATCTGCTGTCGGACCCGGAGTTCACCGAGATGTTCCGGGCCGAGGCGGCCGTGCTGGGCACCGTGAACGACCCGCATGTGGTCCGGCTGTATGAGTACGTGGAGTCGCCGCAGGGCGCGGCCATCGTCATGGAGCTCGTGGACGGCGTATCGCTGCGCGAGATCCTGGTGCACGAGGGCGCCACCACGCCCGAGGCGGCGCTGGTCGTGCTGAAGGGCTCGCTGCTGGGCCTGGCCGCGGCGCACGCGGCCGGGGTGGTGCACCGGGACTACAAGCCGGAGAACGTGCTGGTCGACGGCGAAGGGGCCAGCAAGCTGACCGACTTCGGCATCGCGGCCCGGGCCGGCGACGCGACGCCGCCCGCCGGGACGCTGGTGTACGCGCCGCCGGAGCAGTTCGGCAATACCCCGGCCAGCCCGGCAGGCGACGTCTACGCGGCTACGGCCACGTTCTACGAGTGCCTGGCCGGCCGGCCGCCGTTCATCGGGCAGACGGCCGAGAACCTGCTGTACCAGCACATGGCCGAGCCGGTTCCGCTCGAGCTGGTGCCCGAGACGCTGCGGCCGCTGGTGTCGGCCGGGATGGCCAAGGACCCGCGCGATCGCCCGTCCGACGCCACCCGGTTCGTGTCCGAGCTCGACGCGGTCGCGGCCGGAGCGTACGGCCCGGACTGGGAGGAGCGGGGCCGCTCGCACCTGGGCGAGGTGGCGCTGCTGCTGGCCGCGCTGTGGCCGTCCGGCGCCGCGCCGGCCTTCCAGGGCTCGGCCGTGGACAAGATCAACCTGTCCGAGGGCAACGGCGGCGGCGCGCAGACACCGTCTGGCACGTCGGCCCACGGCGAGAACCACCACTGGTGGCATGTGCAGCACCTCAAGCACGTGGCGCATGAGCGGCACCTCACCGGCCTGCGCCTGGTCGCGGTCGCGGTGATGGCGGTGGCCGTGGTCGGCGGCGGCTCGGCGGCCGCGGTGGCCCTGGCCAGCACGCACAAGGTCA
Organism: uncultured Actinomycetes bacterium; assembly: GCA_963744005.1. Classification (GTDB taxonomy): domain Bacteria; phylum Actinomycetota; class Actinomycetes; order Streptosporangiales; family Streptosporangiaceae; genus Palsa-504. The sequence continues at coordinate 311,583 of CAVURU010000002.1, forward strand.
GCACCACGCCACCCCAGCCGGCCGCCGCGGTGCACCTGATCACGTTGTCGCCCAGTTCCCCGGCGGCGGTCAGCTCGGGTCCGCCGAAGGACAAGAAGAAGAAGGCGGCGCCGACGGCGAGCGCTTACACCACCTACGAGCCTGTGGTGGTGGCGACGTCGGCTTCGCCGTCGAAGAAGGCCTCGCCGTCGAAGAAGCCGGCGCCTAAGCCGTCGCCCTCACCGTCGGCGTCCGCGTCGCCATCGCCTTCGCCTTCGCCGTCCGCGTCGCCGTCCCCGACGGGAACCTGGCCAACGGTGACGTCGCCACCGCCTTCGACGACTTCTCCGCCACCGCGCGGCGGAAATCTCGGCTAGAGACGGCTACCGGGGGCGGCCGCCGAAGCTGGTGACGGCGGAGGCGGCGATCTGGGTGGCGTACTCCGCCGCCTCGATCAGCTCGGGCAGGTCCGGGCGGGGGCTCCCCTGGAGCCAGCGGGTCATGAAGGCGGCGCAGAACGCGTCGCCTGCGCCGGTGGTGTCCTGGGTCCGGACGGGCGGGGCGGCGACGCGGACGGGATCCGCGCCGGGGACGGCCAGGACGCAGCCGGCCGCGCCCAGGGTCAGGGCGACGACGCCGTAGTACTCGGTGAGCCGGGCGGCGGTGGCGAGCGGGTCGGCCTCGCCGACCAGCACGGCGGCCTCGTCGCGATTGGGGAAGCAGGCGGCGGCGCCGCCGGTCCAGCGCAGGAAGGCGCCGGGCTCCAGGCGGGCCAGGAAGGCCGCCGAGCCAGGGTCGATGGTCACGGCCAGGCCGCGGTCCCGGGCCCGGGCCAGCAGGGCCTGGGCCACCTCCAGCAGCGGCGGCTCGAAGAAGGTGTAGCCGGTCAGGTGCAGGACCTGGGCCTGGTCAACCAGCTGGTCCGGGAGGTCCTCCGGCCGGAGGTGGTGGTTCGCGCCGCGATCGGTGAACATGGTCCGTTCCCCGTCGGGGCCGACCATGATCACGATCGAGCCGGTCTCCGCCACAGGGTCGACGGCCAGGTGGGCCTGGACCCCCGCCGCGGCCAGCTCGCGGCGGTGATAATCCGCATCGCGGGCCCCGACCCGGCCCGCGAAGCTGACCTCGGCGCCCAGGCGCGCCATCCAGGCCGCCTGGTTGGCGGCCGCGCCGCCGGGGCGGGCGTGGATGGCCGCGGGGGTGTCGCTGTCCGGGGTGACGCCGTCCAGGGGCTTGACCAGGACGTCGTTGATCACGTCACCGCAGACCAGGATCCGCCGGCTGGCGGTCAGCGGGATTCACCGGTCCGCGGCGATCCGCCGGGCCGCTGCGATCCGGTCTGGGCCCAGGCGCTGGCGATCTGGCCCGCGAGCTCGACGTTGCCGCGGGCGATGTCCAGGTTCACCTCGACGCTCGTCCCGCCGGTGACCTGCTGGATGCGGTCGAGCAGGAACGGGCTGACCGCCTTGCCGCGGATGCCCTCCTCGTTGGCCAGGGCCAGGGCGGCGGCCAGCGCGCCGTCCAGGACGCCCGGGTCCAGCTGCAGCGCGGACGGCAGCGGATTGGCCACCAGCAGGGCGGACGGATCGCCCAAGGCGTCCCGGGCGACCATGATGTCGGCGATCTCGGCCGCGGACTCCACCCGCCAGTCCAGGTCGTATCCGGAGTCCGACAGCCAGAAGGCGGGAAACCGCGACGTGCGGTAGCCGACCACCGCGACGCTGAGGGTCTCGAGCCGTTCCAGGGTGGCCGGGATGTCCAGGATGGACTTCACCCCGGCTGACACCACCGTGATCGGCGTCCGGGACAGCACGGTCAGGTCGGCGGACTCGTCGAAGGTCTCGGCCGCGCCCCGGTGCACGCCGCCGAGGCCGCCGGTGGCGAAGACCCGCACGCCGATGTGAGCAGCCAGCACCGACGTGGCGGCGACGGTCGTGCCGCCGGTCACCTTGCGGGCGGCCGCGATGCCGATGTCCCGGCTGCTGATCTTGACCACGGACTCGTCGGCCGCGATGCGCTCCAGGTCCTGGGCCGACAAGCCGACCCGGGGCACGCCGTCGATGACCGCGATGGTGGCCGCGGTCACTCCCTGCTGCTCGAGGATCTCCTCGAACCTCCGGGCGGCGGCGTAGTTGCCGGGCCGGGGCAGGCCGTGGGAGATGATGGTCGACTCAAGCGCGACCACCGGCCGGCTCGCCGCCAGCGCGGCGCTGACCTTCTCGGATACCTCTACCAGGGATGACGGCACGGAACGATTGTCTCATTGCCGCCTGTCGCGGCCTACCGGCCCGCGGCGGCACCGTCCAGGGCGCGCTCCCACGATTCCGGCACGTGGCCATCCTCAGCCGCGGGCTGGCCGATGACGACCACCGGGCAGGTGGCCGCGCGCAGGCAGGCCCGGATGACCGGGCCGGTGCCGCGGTAATCTTCCTGGCCCGGCACCGTCCGGCCGAGAACCAGCAGGTCAGCGTGGTTGGCGTGGTCAAGCAGGACACGGGCCGCGAGACCCTCGGTGATCTCGGTGCGCACGCTCACGTCGGGGTACAAGCTGGCCGCCTCGCGCACCGTGCGGTGCAGGACCTCACGGGCGGCACCGCCGCTGGCGTTCGGCTGGCGCGGGGCCGGAACCGCGTAGCTCGCCACCTGGTGGCACGCGGACTCCAGGGCGAGCACCGCGTGAACCTCACCGGGGAACAGGCTGGCCTCGCGGCACGCCCACTTAAGGGCGGCCACCGATTCGGCCGAGCCGTCGACGCCGACGACGATCCGCCGCACGCCGGAAACATTTGTCATCACGAATTCCTATTCCAAGATGCTTGTCGCCTCTGGCCCGCCTGCTTGCCCGCCCGCGCGGCCCGCCAGAGTTTCATCTCACGACTGACAGATTCCGATCGTAAACCGTTAAACGTGCTGTGACGAGAGGGAGACGGGTCCTTTTTTTACTGCCCGGCACAATGACTCGTGTGACAGGAGTAGCCGTATCGTTATTAGCGAGACTCAGGGGGAGATAACCCTTATGACTGACTTGTCGCGATTTCCGAACCAGCGCGAGCCGTCGTCGCAGCAGCAGGTCAGCCGGTCTCATCATTATGACCTGCGGCCGTAAGAACCGATGCGGCGGGGCCGGCCGGCGCGCGGGCGGGCGTCACGCGGAGCGGGCGGCGACGGCCGCAGGAGCTGGCTGCCGGAAGGTAACGATCATCTTTCCCGGGGGGCTGGATAATGTTTACCGGCCGGTAACGCAGATGACCCGATTGCCGGGCCACCATTATCAAAGGCGGGCAAATTTTGTCCGGTGGCCAGCTGCGGTGATTTGCGGCCGGGCATTACGCTACCGCGCCTTTTCGTTTACGAGACCGCGGGAGTACGCAGCGTCACGTGGCTGCCGGCCTGTCCCTTATGGACACGGACCTGAGCGGGAATCCGCTGCCTCAGCTCGGCCACGTGACTGACGATGCCGACCATCCGGCCGCCCTCGCGCAAGCCGTCCAGCACCGTCATCACCTCTTCCAGGGTGTCCTCGTCGAGGCTGCCGAAGCCCTCATCGACGAACAGGGCCTCGATCCGGGTCCCGCCCGCCTCGGCGGTGACCACGTCGGCCAGGCCGAGAGCCAGGGCCAGGCTGGCCAGGAAGGTCTCACCCCCGGACAGCGTGCTGGTGTCCCGGTCCACGCCGGTCCACGCGTCACAGGCCAGCAGGCCGAGCCCGGAACGGCCCGCGCCGCGCCGCGCGTCGGTGTGGACCAGCGAGTAGCGGCCCGAGGTCATGGCCAGCAGCCGCTGGCTGGCGGCGGCGGCGACCTCCTCCAGCCGGGCGGCGAGCACGAAGGTGGACAAGGTCATCCGCAGCGTGTTGGCTCCTTGGCCCCCGGCCAGGTCAGCCAGCCGGCGGGCCTCGGCCGCCAGGTCGGCCAGCGGCCTCAGCTCAGCCAGGCCTCGGTCCAGCTCGGGGACGAGGTCGACGAGCTGGGCGGCCCGGTGCCGGGCGCGGTCCTGCGCGCCGACGGCCTCGTCATGGGAGTACCGCGCGGCCTCCAGTTCAACGGCTGTCCCGTGCAGGTCGGCGGGCGGGTCGAGGACCACGTCGAGGTCCGGGTCGGCCAGCAGCTCGGCGGCGGCCTTGACCGAGGATTCGTGGCTGGTGATGTCCTGCTCGGCCGCGGCGCGCCAGTCGGCGGGACGCTGCGCCTCCCGGACCGCGTCGGTGTCGGCGAACCCGGCGGCGAGGGCGGCGGCTACCGCCCGTTCCCGGGCCAGGCGGGCGGCCTGCTCGGCACGGGCCAGGTCATCGGCCGCGTCAGCGGCGGCGATCAGGGTCTCGGCGGCGTCCTCGGCGGCCTGCAGCGCGGTGTCCAGGTCGGGCTGGCCGTCCAGCTGGGCCAGCAGGGACTGGCGGTGCCGCGCCGCCCGCAGGGCGGCCTCCTGCGCCTGGCGCAGCGCGGCATCACGCTGCTCGGCCAGCTCGGCCAGCAGCTCCCGCGCGGCGGCGATGTCCTGGTCCAGGGTGTCGAGGCTGGCCTGGATCTCGGCGAGCCGCCCGGATTCGGCGCTGAGCTGGGACGCCTGGCCGGCCAGCTTGTCCGCCTGATCGGCCAGCCGGGCCGCTCCGGCCTCGAGCGTGGCCAGGTCGCCGGGCGCGGGAAATCCGCCCGCCTCCAGCCGGGAGGTCAGGTCGGCGATCAGGATGTCGGCCGCAGCGAGCTTGGCCCCGATCATCTCGGCCCGGTCGGCCGCGGCCGAGGCCTCGCCGTCGGCGGCCTCCTCCTGCTCGCGGGTCACCCGCTCGCCACGCAGCTCGCACAGCTCCGGGTGGTCCAGCGAGCCGCACACCGGGCACGGTGCGCCGTCGACCAGGGTGGCGGCGAGCTCGGCGCGCATGCCGTCGATCCGGGCCTCGCGCAGCCGGGAGGCGTTGTCCCGCAGCTCGGAGGTCTCCAGCCGGGCCGCGAAGTAGGCGTCCTCCTGACGGCGCGCGTCCACCCGGGCCTGGACCAGGGCGCCGGTGTCACTCGCTGCGCGGCGGCAGGCGTCGGCGGCTGCGGCGCGATCAGGCAGGGCCTGGCCGGCCTGGCGGGCCTGGTCACGCTCGGCGACCAGACGCGGACGTTGCTGCTGCCCGGAGGCGATGGCGGCCTCGGTGTCGGCGATCTGCACGGCCAGCGCGTCGGCGGTGAGGCGGCCGGCCAGCTCGTTGTCGTCCTCTTCGGCGGCCTGCTTCTCGTAGGGTCGCAGGGCGTCCAGGCGGCCGCGCCGGGCCACGTGCTGCTGGCCGGCCGCGCGGAGCTCGGCCGCGGTGGCCTGGGGATCGGCGCCGACACGGGTCTGGGCGGCGGCCCGGGCCCGGTCGTGCTCGGCGCGGGCCGCAAGCGAGGCCTCGCGCGCCCGCTCGTCCTCGGACAGCGGGCCGGCCGCTTCGGCCGCGCGGTTGGCGGCGGCGAGCTCCCGGCGCAGTTCGTCGACGGCCGGGGCGGCAGCGGCCAGGTCGGCCTGGGCGCGTTCGGCGGCGGCCCGGCGCCGCTGCCGGTCGGCCAGGCGTTCGGCGGCGGCCCGGCGGTCCAGGGCCCGGTCCAGTCCGGCCCGCAAGGTGCGGACCCGGGCCTGGGCCGCCTCGGCGGCGGCCTGGGCGGCGGCGGCCAGCTGCGGGGCCCAGTCAGGATCGGGCAGGCCGGACGGCTCAGTGAACGCGTCCGGGGTGCCCTCCGCCGGGACGCTCCCGGACACTGGGGCCGATGTGGGAGCAGGGGCCGGTGCCGGAGCTGGGACGGCAGCGGCGTCCGCGGGGGTGGTATCGAGCGCGGCGGCGGGGGCCGTCTCGCCGACCTGGGTGATCCGGGCGACCAGCTCGCGGATGTCCTGCTCGGCCGAGCCGACGTCATGGGCGGTGGACCGGCGGCGCTCGGCCAGCCAGCTCTCGACCTGGCCGAACCGGTCGGTGCCGAAGAGCTTGGCCAGCAGCTTCCGCCGGTCGTCCGCCCCGGCGTGCAGGAACTTGGCGAACTCGCCCTGGGGCAGCAGGACCACCTGGTAGAACTGCTCGGCGGACATGCCGATCAGGTCTTTGACCTCATCATCGGCTTCGCCGGCCCGGGTGGAGAGGGTACGCCAGCCGGTGCCGTCGAGCTCCTCGAGCAGCACCTTGGCCTGCTCGGTGGTGGTGCCGTCGCCGCGGCGCTTGGGGCGCTGCTGCTCGGGCAGGCGGGTGATCCGGATCCGGCGGGCGCCGAGGGTGGCCTCGAGCTGCACCTCGGTGGGGGTGCCCGGCTCGGCGTGATCCGAGCGCAGCCGGCGGGCCTTGCTGCGCTCGCCGGGTACCCGGCCGTACAGGGCGAAGCTGATGGCGTCCAGCAGCGTGGTCTTGCCCGCCCCAGTCTCGCCGTGCAGCAGGAACAGGCCCGCGCTGGCCAGGTCGTCGAAGCACACCTCGACCGTGCCGCCGAAGGCCCCGAACGCGGTGACGCTCAGCCGGTGCGGCCGCATCAGCCGGCCTCTGCCACGCGGACCGCCTCGAACGCGGCGCTGAGCAGCTTCCGTTCTCCTTCGGTCGGCGGGCTGTTACGGACGTGCTGGACGAACCCCTCGGCCACGGTCTGGTCGTCGCGGCCCGCGACCCGGGACTGATAGCTCGCGACCTCGGGCGCGGCGCCGTCGGGATCGAAGGCGAGCACCAGGATGTGCGGGAACCGGGCGCGCAGTGCATCCATCGGGCCGTCGGGGCGGCCCGGGTCGGTCAGGGTGACCGAGACGAAGTCCTGCTCGAACTGGCCGTAGTCCGGGGCGGCGAGGAGATCGGCGAGGCGGCCGCGGAGCTGGCTCAGCCGACGGTAGGCGGGCGCGGGGACGCGCTCGACCCGGCTGACCCCGGCGGCGTCCAGCTCGACCAGCCAGCTGCCCTTGCGGTGGGCGGCCTCGGAGAAGGAGTACGGCAGCGGCGAGCCGCTGTAGCGCAGGTGATCGGCCAGGGTCTGCGGCCCGTGCAGGTGCCCGAGGGCGGCGTAGCTGAACCCGGCGAAGACCTCGGCGGAGACCTGCCCGACGCCGCCGACGGTGATGTCGCGCTCGGATTCGCTGGCCGCTCCCCCGGTGACCCAGCCGTGCGCCAGCACGACCCGGCGGCGCACGCCGCGGGCGTCCGCGTCGGCGTGGATGCTGCGCACGGTGTGGCCGAGGACCCCGGCGTGGCCGCGCGGCACCTCGGGCGGGAGCTCCCCGCGGACCGCGTCGGGCTCGGCGTAGGGCACGCCGTAGACGGCCACCGCGCCATGCTCGTCCGCCAGCAGGACCGGCCGGCCGGCCTCGCTGAGCCGGGTGCGCAGGTGCACGCCGGCCAGCTCCAGCAGGCCGCTGCCGAAGCCGAGCCGCCGGGCCGAGTCGTGATTCCCGCTGATCAGCACGATCCGGGCCCCGGTGTCGTGCAGCCGGAGCAGGGCGTCCTCGCACAGCTCCACCGCGTCGACCGGAGGAACGGCGCGGTCGTAGACGTCGCCGGCGACCAGGACCACGTCCACCTGCTCGGCGCGGACGGTGGCGACCAGGTGATCAAGGAATGCGGCCTGCGCCGCGCGCAGGTCGGCCCGGTGCAGCGACCGGCCGAGATGCCAGTCGGACGTGTGCAGCATGCGCATGGGCCGGAACATAGCGGAGGGGGGCGACATTACGGCGGGGTTCACCGGAGCCCGCGTACTCTTGCTCGACATGAGCCTGGGCAACAGGGCCGGACTGTGGGTCATGGCGGTGGCGGCGATGCTGCTCACCGGGCTGGTGAGCGCGTGCAGCTCGTCGCCACAGCCGCAGGACACGGCGAACGCCTATTTCGCCGCCTGGGCCAAGCAGGACTGGGCCGGGATGCAGAAGCTGGTCGCCAGCCCGCCCGCCGATTTCGCGGCGGTGAACCAGGCGGCGTTCACCGACCTGAGCGTGCACCAGGCCAGCTTCACCCCGGGCACCGTGTCCACGTCGGGATCCTCAGCCAGCATGCCGTTCACCGCTCAGCTGGCCCTGACCGGCCTGGGCACCATCACCCTCAAGCCGACCATGCACCTGGTCCAGGTCCAGGGTCACTGGCTGGTCAGCTGGACGCCAGCCACGATCGCCCCCGGGCTGGAGAACGGCGACCGGCTGACGGCCAAGAAGGCCTGGCCGGCCCGGGCGGCCATCACCGGCCAGGGCGGGGCGTCACTGGTGACATCGGGCCAGGTGGTGACGATCGGCGTCGAGGGCTCCCGGATCAAGGACGCCAAGGCCCTGCAGACCGCGCTGGTCGCCGCGGGCGCATCGAAGCAGCAGGCCAGCAGCGCGATCGCCGCGGCGCAGAAGAACCCCAACTTCTTCGAGCCGGTTTTCACCGTGTCCCAGGACCGGTACAACGAGCTGGAGCCCACCATCTACCCGATCCCGGGGACGGTGTTCCAGTCCAGCACCGCGCGCAGCGCCATCACGCCCGGGCTGGCCAGCGGCATCGTGGGCAAGGTCGGGCCGGTCACGGCCCAGCAGCTCAGCCAGCTCGGCGCGCCGTATGACGAGACCAGCGTGGTCGGCCAGACCGGGCTGGAGCAGGCCGACGAGAAGCATCTGGCGGGCCAGGCGGGGGTCACCGTGACGGTGGTCAACGCCAACGGCACGACGGTGTCCACCGCGGCGAAGGTGCCGGCCAAGCCGGGCACCCCGGTGGCCACCACCATCAACCCGGCGGCGCAGACCGCGGCCGAGACCGCGCTGGCCGGGGAGAAGAAGAGCGCCGCGCTGGTCGCGGTGAGCGCCTCGACGGGTGACGTCCTGGCCTCGGTGTCGGCCAACTCCGGCGGGTTCGACCAGGCCATCGACGGCGGCTTCCCGCCCGGCTCGACGTTCAAGGTCATCACCTCGACCGCGCTGATCACCCACGGGCTGACCCCGGAGTCGAAGGCGAGCTGCCCGCGGACGGCCACGGTGGACGGCGCGACGTTCCACAACGCCGAGGGCGAGGCGCCGGTCGGCACGCTGGCCCAGGCCTTCACCGAGTCGTGCAACACGGCCTTCATCCAGCTGGCCACCGGGCACCTGGCCCGGGCCGACCTGCCCGCCGCGGCCAGCATGTTCGGGGTGGGCCAGAGCCTGAACCTCGGGCTGGCCTCGTACAAGGGGTCGGTGCCGCAGCCCACGGACAAGGCCGACCTGGCCGCGACCTCGATCGGGCAGGGCCGGGTGCTGATGTCGCCGCTGTCGATGGCCATGGTGGCCGCGGCGGTGGACACCGGGACGGTGCGCCCGCCGCAGCTCCTCACCTCGGCCAGCACCGGATCAAACAGCACCGGATCGGCCTCGGCGACCCCGGCCGCGTCCGAGAGCGGAACCGCGGCGACGACCAGCCAGCTGCCGGCCAGCGTGGTCAGCGACCTGCACCAGATGATGGCCTCGGTGGTGGCCAGCGGGACGGCCGCGGGCCAGGGCCTGCCCGCCGGGACCTACGCCAAGACCGGCACGGCCCAGTTCGGGACGGGCACGCCGCTGAAGACCGACGCCTGGCTGATGGGCTTCAAGGGCGACACCGCGTTCGCCTGCCTGGTGGTGGACTCCGACGGGAACGGCGGGCCGACCTGCGGCCCGATCGTGGCCAAGTTCCTGCAGTACCTGTCCTAACCCGGGACCTGTCCTCACCCGGGACCTGTCCTAACCCCGGGCTAAGGAGGCCGGGCGGGCGGCCAGCCAGGCGTCCACCTCGGCCCGCCAGCGGCGCTTGTCCTGCTCGGGGGCGAAGGTAGCGTCGAAGGAGTTGCGGGCCAGCCCGGCCAGGGCGGTGTCGTCCAGGCCGAACGCAACCCGGACCGCCTCCAGGTTCTCGGCCATATAGCCGCCGAAGTAGGCCGGATCGTCGCTGTTGACGCAGGCCAGCAGGCCGGCGTCGAGCATGGCGGGCAGCGGGTGGTCGGCCAGGGTGTCCACCACGCGCAGGGCCACGTTGGACAGCGGGCACACGGTCAGCGCGGTACCGCGGTCCCGCATCTCGACGACCAGCTCGGGATCCTCCAGGGTGCGCACGCCGTGGTCGACGCGCTCGACCTGGAGCAGCTCGACGGCCTCCCGGACGTAGTCGGGGCCGCCCTCCTCCCCCGCGTGCGCGACCAGCCGCAGGCCTTCGGCCGCAGCGCGGGCGTAGACGTCGGTGAACAGGGCGGGCGGGTAGCCGATCTCGGTGGAGTCCAGGCCGACGCCGATGAACTGATCGCGGAAGGGCAGCGCCGCGCGCAGCGTCTGCGCGGCCGCCTCGGGCCCGCGGTCCCGCAGGAAGCACAGGATCAGGGCGGAGGAGATCCCGTGGCTGGCCTCGCCCTCGGCCAGCGCGGCGGTCAGCCCGCCGAACATCTCGGCCAGCGGCACGCCCTGGTCCAGGTGCGCCTGCGGGTCGAAGAAGATCTCGGCCCGGCGCACGCCCGCGGCCGCGGCGCGGGCCAGGTAGGCCTGGGCCAGGTCGTAGAAGTCCGGCTCGTGCCGCAGCACCCGCATGTTGGCGAAATGCAGGTCGAGGAAGGCCTGCAGGCTGTCGAACCGGTACCTGGCCCGCAGCTCGGCCACGTCGGTGGTGGGTAGCGGGACGTCGTTGCGGGCGGCCAGCTGGACCAGCAGTTCGGGTTCGAGGGTGCCTTCGATGTGCAGGTGGAGCTCGGCGACGGGGAGCATGGCGGAAATTCTGCCGCACGCATCACGATCCGTTCGGCATATAGATTTTTCCTCAGACGGGTGCGATGCGGCAGAGTAGGCCCGTACACGGGGATGTTCGGGAGGAGCAAATGCCAGACGGCCAGCCTGCGATTCTCGTAGAAGGCCTGACCAAGTCGTTCGGGGACGTGCACGCGCTGCGGGGCATCGATTTGTCGGTACCGCGAGGTACCGTGCTCGGCGTGCTGGGACCGAACGGCGCAGGTAAGACCACTGCGGTACGAATCCTGACCACGCTGCTGCCTCCGGACGGGGGCCGCGCGGTGGTCGACGGGTACGACGTGGTGCGCGAAGCGGCGGCGGTGCGCCGGTCCATCGGGCTGGCCGGGCAGTCGGCGGCCATCCAGGAGGAGCTGACCGGCCGGGAGAACCTGGAGATCATCGGCCGGCTGTATCATCTGCGGTGGCCGGAGGCCCGCAGCCGGGCGGTCGAGCTGCTGGAGCAGTTCGACCTGACCGACGCGGCCGAGCGGGCGGCGAAGAACTACTCCGGCGGCATGCAGCGGCGCCTGGACCTGGCCGCGAGCCTGGTCGGGCACCCGCGGGTGCTGTTCCTGGACGAGCCGACCACGGGCCTGGACCCGCGTTCACGGCTCGGCATGTGGGACATCATCCGGTCGCTGGTGGCCGACGGGACGACCATCCTGCTCACCACCCAGTACCTGGACGAGGCCGACGACCTGGCCAACGAGATCGTGGTCATCGACCACGGGCAGGTCATCGCGGCGGGCACGGCCGAGGAACTGAAGGGCCGGGCCGGCGGGGACGTGGTCGAGTTCACCGTGCCGGACCGGGCGCGGGTGGCCGACGCGGCCCAGGCGGTGAGCAGCCTGGGTGAGCCGCACAGCGATCCGGAGACCGGGGTGGTGAACGTCGGGGTGGGCGGCCGCGGGTCGGACGCGCTGATCGAGGCGGTCCGCGCGCTGGACGCGGCGGGGGTGGCCACCACCGGGCTGGCGCTGCGGCGGCCGTCGCTGGATGACGTGTTCCTGACCCTGACCGGGCACGCCGCCGAGGAAGAAGACCAGCCGTCCGGACGAAAGCGCGGCGGCCGCGGCAAGCGGCGTGCCGAGGCGGGAGCGACCTCATGACCGCGATCGCGGAGCGGACCGCAGGCCCGCTGGGGGCGCCCAGCCCGCGCGTCCGGTTCGGCTGGGCGGTGACCGACACCCTGACCATCACCCGGCGCAACCTGCTGGTCTGGATGCGGGTCCCGGCCTACCTGGTGTTCACCGTGGTCCAGCCGGTGATCTTCGTGCTGATGTTCCGCTATGTGTTCGGCGGGGCGATCCAGGTCAACGTGCCGGGCGGCTACGTCAACTTCCTGATGCCGGGGATCATCGCGCAGACCGCGGCGTTCGCCTGCTTCGGCACGGCCATCGCGCTGGCCCAGGAGCTGACCAAGGGCGTCATCGACCGGCTGCGGTCCATGCCGATGGCGCGCTCGGCCGTGCTGACCGGGCGGCTGTTGGCCGACACGCTGCGGATGCTGATCACGGTGCTGATCGTCATCGCGGTCGGGTACGCGGTCGGGTTCCGGTTCCTCAACGGGGCGGGCCTGGCCGTGGCCATGGTCGTGCTGGCGGTGGTGTTCGGCGTGGCCATGGCCACCATCTCCGCGTTCACCGGGCTGGCCATCGGCGATGAGGAGTCGGTGCAGGCCTTCGGGCTGATCTGGCTGTTCCCGCTGACGTTCCTGTCCTCGGCGTTCGTCCCGATCAATACCATGCCGGGCTGGCTGCAGGCCTTCGCCAACAACCAGCCGGTGACCTACGTGGTCGACGCCATGCGCGGGATGGCGCTGGGCGGGCCGATCGCATCCCCGTTGTGGAAGAGCATGGCGTGGCTGGTGGGGATCTTCGTGGTGTTCGTGCCGCTTGCGGTCAGGGCATACCGCCGGGCCAGCTGAGGTCCGTCCAGGTCGGGCCGGCTGGCACGGGCGGTACTCAACCGGAGTGACGCAGAATACAGTGACGGCATGGCACCGGTTTCGCGTGGAGTTCAGCATGTTCGTCCGACGGAGGAAGTTGAGCCCGCGAAGACGGGGATGATCCTGGTCGTCCTGCTGATGTCGGCGCTGTGTTACTCGGTGCTGAGCTCGGCGGTGATCCCGGCCCTGCCGGTGTTCCAGAGCAGCCTGCACGCCAGCGAGACCGGCGTGACGTGGCTGCTGACCGGGTTCCTGCTGTCGGCGTCGGTGGGCACGGCCATCATCGGCAAGCTGGGTGACATCTACGGCAAGCAGCCGCTGCTGGTAGCGACGCTGCTGGTGCTCGCCGCGGGGACCACGCTGGCCGCGCTGGCCAACTCCCTGGCCGTGCTGATCGTGGCCCGGGTCATCCAGGGCGTGGCGGGCGGCATCTTCCCGCTGTCGTTCTCGATCATCCGGGACGAGTTCCCCGAGGACCGGGTGCCAGGCAGCATCGGGCTGATGTCGGCCGTCCTGGGCATCGGCGGCGGCTTCGGCCTGGTCGTCGGCGGCCTCATCGACGAGCACCTGAACTGGCACTTCCTGTTCTGGATCCCGCTGCCGCTGATGCTGCTGTCCGCGATCGGGGCCCGGCTGTTCATCCCGCCGCCCCAGAGCCGCGCGCCCGGCCGGGTCAACTGGACCGCGGCGGCGCTGCTCAGCACGGGCATGTGCTGCGTGCTCATCGCCATCGCGCAGACCTCGTCCTGGGGCTGGGGCAGCACGAAGACCCTGGGCCTGCTGGCCATCGGCGCGGCCGTCCTGGCCTTCTGGATCAGGACGGAGCTGCGCAGTCCCACCCCGCTGGTCGACATGAACCTGATGCGCAACCGCGGGGTGTGGACGGTCAACCTGGCCGCCTTCCTGCTGGGCGGCGGGATGTACTCCTTCTTCCTGCTGCTCCCCCAGCTGGCCCAGCTGCCGGTGAGCACCGGGTTCGGCTACGGGGCGTCGGTGGTGGCGGCCGGGCTGTACCTGCTGCCCTGCGCGGCCGGCATGGGCGTCATGGGCTCGCTGTCGGGCCAGGTCGAGCGACGGTTCAGCTCGCGGTGGGCGCTCATCACCGGGGCCCTGATCGCGGCGGTGGCCTGTGCCGAGCTGGTGCTGACCAGCCGTCATCCGTACGGCATGCTGATCAGCTCGGCGCTGCTCGGGGTGGGGATGGGACTGGCTTTCTCGGCGCTGGGCAACCTGATCGTGCAGGCCGTGCCGGAGACCGAGACGGGCGTGGCCAGCGGGATGAACGCGGTGCTGCGCACGCTGGGCGGGGCGCTGGGCGGGCAGATCGCCGCCACCTTCGTGGCGGGCTCGGTGATCGCAGGCGTGCCGGGCCTGGGCGGGTTCACCAAGACGTTCGTCATGGCCGCGCTGTTCATGGCGGGCTGCGGGGTGGCGGGCATGCTCATCCCGGTCCAGGAGGAGGAGCCCGTCCCGGCCTTCGCCGGCTAGGCCTGCTCAGCGAGGCGGGTGTATCAGGGCGGCCCCGGCCGCCTCCGCACGAGTGAGGATCGTGCGGATTTTGGGGGAACACCATGGCCCAGCCTCGCCGGGACGGGAACCAGCTCGTCATCTCCTACATGCTGCTGCGGCAGCTCGTGGGCTGGATCGGCACCTTGCTGCCGGTCGTGCTGATCGCGGGCTACGCGCTGTCGACCTCGGCGCCGCGGCCGGGCTCGATGAGCGGCTACTACTACACCGACATGCGCAACGTCTTCGTCGGCGCGCTGTGCGCCCTCGGGGTCTTCCTGGTGGCCTACGACGACTACGACCCGGTCGACCGCTGGGTGACCAACGTGGCCGGCTTCGCGGCCATCGGCGTCGCGTTCTGCCCGACCAAGCCGGCCGTCCCCCGGCTGTCGGCCAGCCAGCAGGTGATCGGCGACTGCCACCTGTTCTTCGCGGCGGTCACGTTCATCGCGCTGGGCGTCATGGCGCTGCGGTTCGCCGACGGCCGCCGCGGCCCGGGCCAGCTGGTCTACCGGGCCAGCGGCATCACGATCTTGTCCTGCGTGGCGCTGGCCGCGGCCTCGAACCTGCTGCCGTCCTCGGTCAGCGCGCACTGGCCGCTGCTGTTCATCTTCGAGGCGGTGGCGGTCTTCGCGTTCGGCGTCTCCTGGTTCGCCAAGGGCCGGACGCTGGAATCGGTCCGGTCGAAGCTGGCCCGGCCCGCTTCGGCTTCGGCCGGGGGGCCGGCCGAGGCGCTGCCCGTGGCGGACGGGGCGCTGACGGCGGGGGCGGTCAGCTCGCCGCCTGGCACCTAGCCGTTTCCTGCCGGTAACGCTGCGCTGGCCTTGCTTCTGATAGGAAGGTTACGATTCAAAACGGGAGAAACATGGCTAGTAAGCGGCGCCGGCTCGACCCGGTGGGGCCTTTCGGCAACCCTGACGGCTCGCGGGCCGACATCGAGGACGTCCTCAGCGAGTTCGTCGACTTCGGCGGCAACGCTGCTTACGGTCATCTGGCCACCCGGGCCAACGACTCCATGGTGCGGGTCATCGTGGGCAAGCTCGGCGCGGGCAAGACCGTCTACCTGCGGCGGCTGCAGGATTTCCAGGCCCACCAGGACTCGGTCTACGCCGACGGGCTGAAGCAGGACCTGCCCAAGACCGAAGTGGTGGTCAAGGCGTGCCAGTGGTTCTCCGACAGCGTGCTGGTCGAGAAGTGGATGCAGATCTGGGAACGCGCCATCATGCGGTCGCTGGCCTCGCACCTGCTGCGCCGCCCCGAGCTGCGCCAGCAGGTGCACGACGAGCAGGCCGCCGAGCTCGAGCGCTCCTACGGCCGGCTGCTCGATGACTTCCGCCGGCCCCGGTCGATCTACAGCCAGGTACGCGACATCATCAACTCCCGGCAGACCGCGCACCAGCTGTCCGGCTACCTCGACGACCCGCTGTGGGACGACCTGGAGGACCTGCTGGGCGAGATCCTCGGCCAGTGCAAGCCGATCTACTTCTACCTGGACGGGGTGGACGAGGAGTTCAGCCACGCCCCGATGTACTGGCTGAAATGCCAGGAGGGTCTGTTCTACCAGGTCATGAGGCTGCTCCGCGATCACAGGCTGGGCGGCCGGCTGCACGTGGTGGTGTGCATCCGGGACATCGTCATGTCCTCGGTGTACCGGTCCGAGCACGCGCCGCGGTACTACAACGAGCCGCACATCCGGGTGCTGGAGTGGGCCCCGGACTCGCTGCTGTACCTGCTGCGGCAGAAGCTGCAGCGGCTGCCCGCGACGCTGCTGATGCGGCCGACGGCGGTCGGCCCGCCGACGATCAGCGACTGGCTCGGGGTCAACGGCGACTGGCCGGGGACAGACGGCGACCAGCCCATCGAGGAGTACCTGCTCAGCCACACCCGGCTGATCCCGCGAGACATCATCTCGCTGGGCAACGAGCTGAGCGAGGAGATCCTGCGGCAGAAGCAGGCCGGCCAGCCCGGACTGCCGCCGGAGGTGCTGCAGGCGGTGGTGCAGCGGTGCGCCAAGCGGTTCGGCGATTCGCAGCTCGCGCAGTGCGCCAACCAGATCTCCTCGGACCTGATGCCGGGCAACGCCGCGCTGCACAACTACTCCGAGCTGTTCACCAGCACCCAGGCCTACATCAGCGGCGTGCTGGAGGACGTCCGGTCGTTCGTCCGGATGATCGGCGTGGACCGGTTCCCGCGCGCCGACCTGGAGGCCCTGCAGGAGGTCGCCGACCTGCACTTCGAGAAGGCGACCAACCTGGCCTCGGTGCTGTGGCAGAACGGCCTGCTCGGCTACGTCGACGAGGACGGGCGGCGGCGCTTCTACTCCCTGGGCGACATCGAGGAGTTCCACCTCCCGCCGGACGTCGACACCTACGTGCTGCACCCGTGCCTGGTGTACGCAGTGGGCGGCATCCGGCACGTGGAGGCAGGCTCGACCGGCGGGCGGCCGCCCGGCTCGACCCGCCGGTTCACAGTCAGCGAGCTGGCCGCCGAGCCCGGCGCAGGCGCGGCTGATGTCGGGGCGGCCGATATCCAGGCCATGGCCGCCGCAGCGGGCAGCGTGGCGCTGCCGGAGCCTGACCCGGCGGAGGTCCGGTCCTCGGGCCAGTCCAAGGCGACCGAGTACGGGGCGGGCGACGTCATCGACGGCCGCTTCGAGATCCTCCAGGTCCTCGGCCAGGGCGGCTTCTCCAAGGTCTACCGGGTGCGCGACGACATCGAGGGCGAGGATCGGGCCCTCAAGCTGTTCGACAGCGCGGCCGGGTACGGGGCGGTGCGCCGGGAGATCAGCGCGCTGCGGAAGATCCGGCACCCGCACGTGGTGGAGGTCTTCTGGGCCGACAAGACCGACGCGGGCGACTGGTTCCTCATCACCGAGTACATCGACGGCGAGCCGCTGGATGAGTTCGTCACCGGCCAGCGCCGGCTGCGTGACCGCGAGGCGGTCGACGTGGCGGATGACCTGCTGGACGCGCTGGGGGCGTTCCACCCGGACGCGGCCCGGCTGGAGCAGCTGGAGGCCAAGCGCCGCGACGAGGGCCTGACGGCGAACGAGACCCGGGAGTGGACCGAGCTGAACGACCGGGGGCTGGTGCACCGCGACATCAAGCCGCTCAACGTCATGCTGACCCGCACCGGCGCCAAGCTGCTGGACTTCAACATCGCCTCCCGGGTCGGCGACCCGGTCCGGACCCAGTCCGGCACGCCGCCCTATCAGCCGCCGGACGCGGGCCAGACCCGCTGGGACGTGTCCACCGACCTGTTCGCCGTCGGCGTGCTGCTCTACCAGCTGCTGTGCGACGGCCACCACCCGTTCCCGAACGCGATGCCGGTCATCGACGCGGCCGTGACCGACCCCCGGACGTTCCGCTCGGATCTCAACCCGGCCCTGGCCAGCTTCCTGGTCAAGGCGTGCGCGCCCGCCCGGGCCGACCGCTTCGGGACGGCCGCGGACATGCGGCGGGCCCTGCGCCAGGTCCGCGACGGCCTGTGAGAACCCGGCTGGCCTGCGGACGGACTGGCCGGTTAGGAGCGGGCGCGGGTCAGCTCGAGGTAGCGGGCCGGCAGGTCGGCCGGCCACAGCTGCGGGTCGGCCAGGGCGCGGTCCAGGAAGTCCGCGTAGCGGCCAGCCGCCGGGTCGAACCCGCCGCGGCGCAGGACGTCGTAGAGCAGCAGGGCCAGGACGTGCATGCCACCGTCGGCGGCGGTCCAGCGGTCCGCCGGATCGCCCCGGGTGTTACGGCCGAGCTGCAGGTTGAGCAGTTCGTCGAGGGCCTGGGCCGCGTCCTCTTCCGCGTAGCCGGCCCAGGTCGGAGCCGGCGGTCGCGCGCGGCGAAGCGATCAGCCAGGAACGGGTCAGCAGCCAGGGACAGCAGGCGGTCCCGGACCGGATGGCCGTCCGGCCACGGCGGGTGCAGCAGCTCATGGACGGCGATGTTGAGGACTGTCGGCGTCTAGCCAGTCGTGAGGCCGCCTGACGCGGATGCCGTGCGGGGCGGCCCAGCGCAGCACGCACAGCTCGACGGCCCGGGCTCCGAAGCGCACGCCGGTGCACCGTTCGACCAGCGGCACCAGGTCGTAGCCGCCAGAGCGGGTCAGCTCGTCGCAGCGCGCGGCCAGGCCGGCCGCGGCGTGCTCGGCCCACCACGAGGCCAGGCGGACCGAACGCCTTCCAGCACGGCCAGCAGGGCCGGGCGGACCGAACGGAACAGGCGCTCGTCGTCGCGTCCCATGCGTGAGGTGCTCCTCATGCCGAGCCACCGTCACTTCCTTGGACGGATGGATGACCCAGCTGCGGTCCCGGTCATCCCCCGACTGTGCCACGCCGCGCCGGCGCCAGGCCAGCAGGGCCGGGCCGCGCCGCCGGGCCAGCGGGGCCGGGCCAGCGGGGCTAAGCAGGGCGTTGCGAACAACGCAGCTTCTTCCGGGCCGCGGCCCATAGGCAAGGACCGCCCGCGCGCCCATAATCGGGATGTCTGAGGAAAGGCGGCGGACGTGGACCGGACAGACATCGAGCGGGCCGTGAAGCTAGCCGGCCTGGACCTGCCGGACGGCGCGGACTTCCAGGTCGCGGGGACCGAACCGGTGCTGCCCTCGCCGCACCGGCTGGCCACCGGGGTGACCACGGCGCGGGTGCTGACCGGGCTGGCGGCCAGCGAGCTGTGGCGGCTGCGGACCGGCCGGGGCCAGCAGGTGGCGGTCGATGCGCGGCACGCCTCGGCCAGCCTGCACTCCTACCGGTACGCGCGCCGCCTGGCGGAGCCGGACGAGAACCCGGAGACGAGCCCGGCCCGGCGCAACGCCCGGCTGATCACCCGGATCATCGCCGCCCGGGACGGCCGCTACATGCAGATGCACGGCTCGTTCCACGACGCGCCGCAGATCCTGGAGGAACTCGGACTCGGCGAGTCGGCCGGGCCGGAGGACATCGACGCGGCGGTGGCCCGGCGGGACGCGTTCGAGCTGGAGGCGGCGCTGATCCGCCGCCGGGTGTGCGGCGGGGTGGTCCGGTCCCGGCAGGAGTGGGCCGACCACCCGCAGGGACAGGCGATGGCGGGCCGCCCGGTGGTGACCATCACCAAGATCGGCGACGCGCCGCCCGAGCCGCTGCCGGACGGGGACCGGCCGACGTCGGGGGTGCGGGTCATCGACCTGACCCGGGTGCTGGCCGGGCCGACGTCCGGGAAGACGCTGGCCGAGCACGGGGCGGACGTGCTGCACGTCAGCGCCCCGCATCTGG
Organism: uncultured Actinomycetes bacterium; assembly: GCA_963744005.1. Taxonomy (GTDB): domain Bacteria; phylum Actinomycetota; class Actinomycetes; order Streptosporangiales; family Streptosporangiaceae; genus Palsa-504. The sequence goes on from CAVURU010000002.1 coordinate 330,926, forward strand.
AATCGGGTGACCTGTTCGAGCTGGAGACGAGCATCGGCAAGCGGCAGGCCTTCCTGGACCTGAACGTCCCCGAGCAGGCCGAGGCCATGCGGGACCTGATTGCCGGAGCCGACGTGTTCGCCCAGGGCTACCGGCTCGGCACGCTGGCCCGCCGCGGGCTGGCCCCGGAGCAGGTCGCGGCGCTGCGGCCGGGAATCGTGTGCGTGTCGGAGAACTGCTACGGCCCGGTCGGGCCGTGGGCCGAGCGGCCCGGCTGGGAGCAGCTGGCCCAGGCGGCCACCGGCATGACCTACCGGGAAGGCGAGGCGGCGCCGGACGGCGTGCCGCGGCTGGCCCCGGCCGCGGTCAACGACTACAGCACCGGCTTCCTGGCCGCCTACGGCGCCATGGTGGCGCTGGCCCGGCGGGCCCGGGAAGGCGGGTCGTGGCACGTCCAGACGTCACTGAGCCAGGTCTGCTCGTGGTACCAGCGGCTGGGCGACGACAACGACCCGGCCGAGGCGGTCATGGAGGCCTACGACCCGGCCGTGGCCGGGGTGTTCCTGGCCCAGATGGACACGCCTGACTTCGGCCGGATCGAGTACCTCCTGCCCGCCCTGCACCTGAGCGAGACCCAGCCGCGCTGGGACCTGCCGCCCGCGCGGCTTGGCGCCCACGAGGCGGCCTGGCTGGCCCGCTGAGCCTGCGCCGGGCCCGCCGCCGCGCGAGCGGCGGGGACCCGGCGCGGGCCAAGCTAGATGCGGGGCGCGGCCCAGTCCTGCTCTTCGCGGATGACCTCGCGGTAGGGGCGGCGGGTGTCCACGCTGAGCTCGCGGGGCATGCCCAGGATCCGCTCGCTGATCCCGTTGCGCTGCATCTCGTTGGTGCCGGCGGCGATGGCGATGACCTTGCTGTTGAGGAAGTCGGTGGCGCGCTCGCGGTCCTCGCTGCCCGGTTCCCAGGTCATCGCGCCGGCGCCGCCGATCTCGACCGGCAGCCGGCCGCGGACCGGAGAGTAGGTGCCGCGGAACAGCTTGCCGTAGGCGGCCAGGCCCGGGTTGAACCCGCCGGCCTGCCCGGCCAGCGCGATCCGCCAGGCCAGCGACCGGGTGACGAAGTCGATCATGTGGCCGCGGGCCACCTTCTGCCGGACCAGCGGGTCGCTGGTCAGGCCCAGCCGCTGCGCCTCCTCGACCAGATCCGGGGCCAGCGGGCCCGGGCCGGCCAGGTGGTCGCCGATGGCGCCCTTGCCGGCGCCGCGCTCGTAGACGAGCATGGTCTGGGTGACGGCCCAGCCGTCGTTGACCTCGCCGATCCGGTACAGGTCCGGGACGACGACCTCGTCGAAGAAGTCCTCGCAGAACTCGCCGGTCTCATCGACCCGCTTGATCTGCCGGATGGTGACCCCGGGCAGGTCGGTGGGGAAGACGAACCAGGTCAGGCCGCGGTGCTTGGGCACGTCCCAGTCGGTCCGGGCCAGGCAGAACCCCCAGTTGGCCAGGTGCGCGTGGGTGGACCAGATCTTCTGCCCGGTCAGCACCCAGGTGTCCCCGTCCCGCACGGCGCGGGTCCGGACCCCGCCCAGGTCCGAGCCGCCGGACGGCTCGGAGAAGAACTTACAGGTCTCGATCTCACCGCGGAGCACCTGCGGCACGAACCAGCGCAGGAACTCCGGCTGGCCGTGTACCAGCATGGTCGGCACGTTGCAGTTGAACGTCCCGTTGTACAGCGTGTAGGAGGGATAGCACGGGAGCTTGTAGTCCCGGGCCTCGTCCAGGAAGGCCAGCTCGTACTCCGGGGGCAGGCCCTGCCCGCCGTACTCGGCCGGCCAGGAGATGCCCGCGTAGCCCGCCTCGTACATCTTCAGCTGCAGGGCCTTGGCCGCGGGGATCTCGCTCGGGTCCACGGCGACGATGCCCGCGGCCGGGTCCTCACCCGCGTTGCGCTCCAGGTTGGCGGATATCCACGCGCGGGCCTGGGCCCGGTATTCGGCCAGGGACGGGATGTCCTGCCTGGTCGCCGTGTCGATGGTGTCGGTCATCGGGTCCTCCTACAGGCCGTGGATCTGGCAGATGCGCTCGCGATGCCATTCCGCCCCGCCGTACAACAGGCCGTTCATCGTGATGCGACGCAAGAACAAGTGGCAGTCGTGCTCCCAGGTCTGGGAAATGCCGCCGAAGATCTGCATGCAGCCCTGGGCCAGCTCGGCGCCCACGTCCCCGGCCCAGGCCTTGGCGATGCTGGCCACCTCCCCCGCGTCGTCGCGGCCGGCTTCGACGGCCTCCACGGCGCTGGCGGTGACGGCCCGGGCCGCCTCCAGGTTGGTGGACAGGTCAGCCAGCTGGTGCTTCAAAGCCTGGAACGAGCCGATCGGACGGCCGAACGCGTACCGGTCCAGCGCGTACTGCCGGGTCAGCTCGAACAGCGCGTCCATGGCCCCGACCATCTCGGCCGCGGCCAGCGACGCGGCCAGGTCGAGCTGCCAGTCGATGTCCGCCGCTGCTCCCCCGGCCGCGCCGACCAGGCTGGTACCAGGCACCCGGAGCCCGTCGAAGCGGACCACGCTGAAGCGCATGGTGACGTCGAGGGCTTCCCGCGGCTGGATGCTGGTGACTTCCGAGCGGGGCACCAGGACCTGGACCGGGCCGGCCGGGCCGCCCGCGGACAGCAGGAACCAGTCGGCCAGGGCGGCGTCCTGGACCAGGGCCGCGCCCGAGATGACCAGGTCATCGCCGTCGGCGGTGGCGGTCAGGGCGCGGTCCGGGGCGAACGCACCCGTGGTGTCCATGACCGCCCAGGTGGCGACCTGCTCGCCGGAGGCCAGGGCGGGCAGGATCTTGGCCCGCTGGTCATCGGAGCCGGACCGGGACAACGCGCCGATCACCACGGTGGCCGGGATGAACGCGCCGGGCTGCAGGCCGCGGCCGCGTTCTTCGGCCACGATCGCCGCGAACGTGACGCCCTGCTCGGCGATCCCGGCCTGCCCGGACTCGGGCACCAGCAGGCCCAGCCAGCCCAGGGCGCCGATCTGCCGGGTATAACCGTCGGGGATGCCGGACTCCGTCGCCAGGACCTCGCGGACCGCTTCACGCGGGTGCTCCGAACCGACGAACCGGACGGCCGTGCTTCGCAGGAGCTGCTCTTCTTCGCTCTGCGCGATCTCGATCATGCCGCCTACCTCCTTGCACCACAGCCACGGGGCGCAAACGAGCTCAGTACGGACATTCTCGTTCAGCACCGGCACGGAGTCCAGCGCGGCCCCGGCCCCCGGCCCGCAGACGGGACCGAGACGGCCCGGGAAACACGCCGGGGCCAGCAAGGCCGGCACCGCGGTGATGTTCTGAAACCCGTGTGCTGAAATAGGCCCATGCGAGGAGTGGTGACGATCTCGGCGTCCTACGGGGCGCGCGGTGACAAGGTGAGCCGGGCGGTGGCCGAGCGGCTGGGGCTTCCCTTTTACGACCGGGCCATCCCCACGTCGGCGGCCGCCCGTCAGCTGGGCCTGCCCAGCGACGTGGGCGAGAGCCTCGACGCGCACACGCCCAGTTTCTGGGAGCGGTTCGCGGCTCATTTCGCCAACGTGGCCACGCCGGCCGGGCCGGATGTCGTCTCCGAGGTCGTCCCGGTCACCCCCGAGCAGTTCGCCGCGGACAGCAAGGCCGAGCTGGAGCGCATCGCCGACACCAGCGGCGGCGTGCTGCTCGGCCGGGCGGGCATGGTCGCGCTCGCCGGCCGGCCCGACGTGCTCTGCGTGCGGCTGGACGGCCCGGTGGAGGGACGCATCGCCCAGGTGGTGGGCCTCGGCCTCGGCGTCGACGAGGCGCAGGCCCGGCAGGGCCAGCGGGACGTGGATCACGCCCGGGATTCCTACGCCCGGGTGTTCTACGGCGCCCGCCAGGACGACCACCACCTGTACCACGTGATGTTGGACAGCACCGTGCTGACCGTGGACGCCTGCGTCGACATCATCGTCCGGGCGGCTCAGGACCGCCTCGGGGCCGGCGTCCGCTGACTCACCCGGCCGCGGCGGGCGGCCGCACGCGGCCGTGATAAACAAGCCTGCATGGCGAAAATCGTGGTCACCGCAGAGCGCGTGGTCGAGGCTCCGGCTGACGCGGTCTACCGTTACGTCTCGGACATGCGGGATCATCACCCGCGCTACCTGCCCCCGGCGTTCTCCGATTTCCAGGTGGAATCCGGCGGCGTGGGCGCGGGCACGATCACCCGGTTCAAGGTGACCGCGGGCGGGCGCAGCCGCGAGTACCGGATGCAGGTGGCCGAGCCCGAGCCGGGCCGGGTCCTGACCGAGTCCGACACCAGCTCGAGCCTGGTCACGACCACGACGGTCGCGCCGCGCGACAACGCGTCGGTGGTGACCATCTCGACCACGTGGAACGGGGCCGGCGGGATCGGCGGCTTCTTCGAGCGGACGTTCGCGCCGAGGGCGATGCGCGCGATCTACACCGACGAACTCGAACGGCTGAACGCATACGCGCGCGAGCAGCAGGGGGGTAGCGTAGCGAGGCGGTCGTCCCAGACCTGCCCGCTACCGAGAGAGGCCGAGAATGGACATCACGAAGCCCGAGGTCGACTTCCCCGGCGGGGAGCCGCCGGCCGAGCTGGAGATCACCGACATCTGGGAAGGTGACGGCCAGGAGGCCCGCGCCGGAGACAAGGTGAAGGTCCACTACGTCGGGGTGGCGTACTCCACCGGCGAGGAATTCGACGCGAGCTGGAACCGGGGCGACCCGCTGGAGTTCCAGCTGGGCGTGGGCCAGGTCATCGCGGGCTGGGATCAGGGCGTGCAGGGCATGAAGGTCGGCGGCCGCCGCCAGCTGATCATCCCGCCGGACATGGCCTACGGGGACCGGGGCGCCGGGCGGTCGATCGGGCCGGGCGAGACGCTGATCTTCGTCTGCGACCTGGTCTCGGTCTGAGCCTGGGCTGAATGGGCGCGGCGCGCCTGATCCTGATCGAGGGCATGATCGGCTCGGGTAAGACGACCACGGCGACGCGGCTCGCGGACTGGCTGGCGGGCCAGGGCGACGACGTGCAGATGTTCGCCGAGGGCGCAGCGGATCACCCCATCAAGACCAAGGCCGAGGACCGGCTGCGGGCCGAGCCTGGCCGGGCTGGACTCTGCCGGGCCGGACGCTGACGGCCTGGCAGATGACGACACGGCTGACGACGGCACGGCTGATTACGGCCCGGCTGATTACGGCCCGGCTGATAACGGCATGGCGCAGTGGCGGCGGCTGGCCGAGTGCTGCCTGCGCGGCCCGCGGACGGTCATCCTGGAGGCCAGCTTCCTGCAGAACTCCGTCATGCCGGCCTTCATCGAGGGTGCCTCGGCGAGCACGGTGACGGAGATCTTCGACCGGATCCAGGATCAGGTCGCGCCCGCCGAGCCGCTGCTGGTCTACCTGCGCCCGGCCGACATCCGCGGCACGATCGAGGGCCTGCACGGCAGCCGCGGGGAGCCGTGGTCGGCGCGGAACCTCGCCTTCGTGAGCGGCAGCGCCTGGGCCCGGCAGCGCGGGCTGAGCGGCCTGGAGGCGGTGGTCGGGCTGTACGAGGCGTGGGAGCCGGTGGTGACCGAGTTGTACGGCCGGTACCGGTTCGGCAAGATCATGGTGACCGACCCCCAGCGCGACGGGCCCGGCGCCCTGGCGCGGATCGGCGCGGCGGCACGCGGGACGGAGCAGTTTCATGGCCGGTGAGGACTACGAGCCCAACCGGGTTCTCGGCATCCCGGTGCGGGGGCCGCGGTCCGGCGGCGGGGACGAGGCGCCGGCCCGGCGGGAGGAGGAACCGCAGCGGGTGATGGGCTTCCCGGTGGATTTGTTCAGCGGCCCGGGCCGCGGCCGGCCATGGCTGGAGTCGCTGGCGCACCCGGTCCGGCGGTACCGGCAGTGGCGGCGCCGCAGGCGGCTGGGCCCGTTCGCGGCGGACGGCGACGAGCGGCCGCGCCAGAGCTGAAGGCCTGGCATCCTTAGCCCATGAATGAGGCGCTGGCCCCGGTGCGGGACCTGACGGATTCGGATCAGAACCAGGCCGTGCTGGACGCGGCCACCGCCCTGGCTGAGGGGCGCACGGAGATGGCGGACGTGGCCGGGATCCATGGCCCGGCGGTGGCGGCCGAGGCCGCGGCGGTGGTCCGCTCGAGGCAGCGGCTGGCCGAGCTCACCGAGCCGGTGCACCTGACCGTGGTGTGGGCCATGTACGGCGAGACGGGCCGGATGGTCCCGCGGGCGGTGCACCCGCACGGGGAGGACTTCGTCCGGGCCAAGGTGAGCCAGCTCGACTGGCTGACGGCCGGCCTGCCCGGGGTGACGTGGAGCATCATCGCCTGCGACGACGGCTGCCCGGACCAGCCGTCCAGCGCCGACCTGATGACCGAGATCGTGGCCGCCGAAGGGTACCCGGCCGAGGGTCACCGCAGCGTGCGGGTCATCAGGCTGGCCGAGCTGATCATCGGCGGCAGTTCCATCAGCCCCGCCTTCGGCGCGCTGACCTCCACCGACCAGTCCCGCAAGGGCGGATCGATCCTGGCCGGGCTGGCCGCCGCGGTAGCGGCGGGCCCGGGTGGCACGGGCCGGCACGTGGTCAGCTACACCGACGCGGACCTGTCCGCGAACCTGGCCCAGCTGGGCTCGCTGGCCGCGCCGATGGTCGGTGATCAGGAGCTGGCCGGCGTGCTCGGCCAGCGGTACGGGGTCGAGGGGGCGGTGCTGGTCAAGGAGGACGGGCCGGTCACCGAGCCGCACAGCACCGGCGACAAGCCCGACAAGATCATCATCTTGTTCCGGCACTTCGCCCGGGCCACGCTCATCCCGTCCCTGGCCCACGTGCTCGACACCCAGGCCGGGTTCAAGGCGTTCGACGCGCCCGCGCTGGCCCCGGTCATCGGCCAGATGACCTCGTTCAACGAGACCTTCGACGTGGAGCTGCTCATCCACCTGGCCCAGGACTACGGGCCGCAGGCGCTGGCCGTGGAGCCGATCGTCTTCACCGAGGACTTCGCGGCGACCAAGTTCCCGTCGGTGGATCCGGGGGCGCGTCATCTGGCCATGGTGAGCCAGGTGGTCGACCTCTACGACCGGTTCGTGGCGCCGGTCGCGCCCGTCACCGGCGAGGCCGCCGACCTGCTCGACCTGCTCAGGACGCTCGACCTGGACGGCTACGTGCGGTTGATCGAGCAGCTGCGGGTCGAGGACCGGGACGATCCGACACTGTTCGACCGGCGGTGGCCGGTGGCGCACCTGCGCGACATCCTCAGCTCCCGGCACTGAGCACGCGCCGCAGCACGTCCGCCTCGGCGCGGAGCCGGGCGGCCGCCCCGGACTGGCCGGCCTGGTCATAGCCGGCCGCCGCGGCCAGGCGTTCGGCGATCTCGGCCCGCACGATGGCCTCGAGGTCAGCTTCGGCCAGGCGGCGCCGCTCGGCTTCGGCGGCGCCCAGGCCCGCGACCGCGCCGGCGAAGTGGGGGCTGCCCGCGGGAGCTGCGGCGGCCTGATCGTGGGGCACGGCGGCATCCTCGGACGAAGCGGCATCCCCGGGCACGGCGGTGGCGTTGTCGATCGCGGCCAGGGCCGAGCGCAGCGCGGAGCGCGCGACCTGGTCGCGGGCCCGGAGGGCAGCGCGCAGGGCGGCGTCCAGGCGCGGGCGGAGCGGGCCGGCAGCCACTCCGTCAGCGGTCATGAGGCGCTGGCCGTCCACCGGCCGGGGACCTCGTAGGCTTCGTCCGGCCCGGGCCAGGGCGGCATGGTCACGCCGAGGACGGCCAGCGAGCCGCTGTCGTCCGCCCGGAACTGAAAGTGCGTCCCGGCCGGAATGGACGCGCAGGTGCCGGGGCTCAGGCTAACGGTCTCTTCGAGCTGTGCCGCACGGCGCCAGAGCTGCCCGCTGCCGTGCAGGACGTACCAGATCTCATCCACGCTGCGGTGGGCCACGGCGCGCGAGACCTGGCCCGCGGCCAGTTCGAAGTGGGCCATCGAGCCGCCGCCGAGCTGGAGCAGGATCCGCACATCGGAACCGTCCGGCGCGACGACATCCGGCTCACCGGGCAGCAGCCGGGTCTGGAAGCTCACTCGTCGACGGGGCGCAGGGTGGCCGCGTAACGCCGGGCCAGGTCACGGTAGACCGCGCCGTTTCCTTCCACCCGCTGCTTGGCCCCGCCGGTGACCTCGCCGGTGATCTTGGCCGGGACGCCCATGACCAGCATGCCGTCGGGGATGACCATGCGGGGCGGCACGACGGCGCCCGCCGCGACCAGGGCGCGGCGGCCGACGGTCACGCCGTCCAGCACGACGGCCCCGTTGCCGATCAGGGCTTCTTCGCCGATGACGGCGCCGTGCACCATGCACAGGTGGCCGATGGTGGCACCGGCCCCGACCTCCATCAGCGGGTCGCCGTCGCCGTGCATGATCGTCCCGTCCTGGACGTTCGCGCCCCGGCGGACGATGATCGGGCCGGAATCGGCCCGCAGCACGGCGCCATACCAGACCGACGCCTCGGCTTCCACGCGGACGTCCCCGATCAAGGTGGCCGTCGGCGCGATCCACGCATCCGGGCTGACCTGCGGACGGCGGCCTTCGAACTCGAACAGTGGCATCCGCCCATCATGCCGCATGCCGGATGACGCACGAGGCGGGCCGGCCTCAGCGGCGGCCGCGCAGCACGCCGGCCCTGACAGCGGGATCCGGGCCGGCCAGCCGGGCGGGCGGGCGGATGGCCGGCGTCCGCAGCCGGGCCGTCACCGTCCGGCCGGTCTGAGCCGACCCGAAGGCCAGGCCGGGCGCCCGCCGGGGCTGGTTCCACCGGGCCCGGGCCCAGAGGTTCCTGAGGCTGCTGGGGCTTCTAGGGGTCCGGGCGGTGTCGGTGGCGGCCGGGGTGGACAGCAGCGAGGGCGGCTCCGCGGTGGCCGGGGAGGAGGCCTGGGCGGCCGGGGTCAGCCTGGCCTGGGGCGAGGCGCTGACCGGGATGACCGACGGCGAGGGTTCAGCCGACGGCGGGAACAGCGCAGGCGCCGACGGCGAGGCCGAGGGGGCGGCCCCGACGACCGCGGACCCCAGCGGCGTGTCCGCCTGGCGCAGGCCGCCCCCGGAGGTGACGGTGAGCGTGACGCCGAGCCCGGTGAGGGCGAGCACCCCGGCCGCGGTGGTGACGGCCGACCGGAAGCTCAGCTCCTCCATCCGGGCGTACATCGCGAGCTTGAGCCGTTCGGCCCAGCCGGTGGCGTCAATCATGACAAAGCAGGATACCGATCTTCAGCGGCCGGGCTGGGAGGCAACGGACCGGAAGCGCCGGTAACCGGCTTCGGCCAGCGGGCTCGCGGGCCAGACGGTGCCGTCTTCGGCGGTGCCGTCTTCGGCGGTGCCGTCTTCCGCGGTGCCGTCTTCCGCGGTGCCGTCTTCCGCGGTGCTGTCTTCCGCGGTGATGGCCGCCGCGGGGACCAGTCCGGCCGCGGCGGCGGCGAGCATGGCGGCGCCCCGGGCGGTGAGCCAGCCGGTCTCGCCGGCCAGCGGCCCGGCGGCCGGGATCAGGGGCACGGACAGGGCGTCGGCCAGCAGCTGGCGCCAGGCCGGGTGGCGGCTGCCGCCGCCGGCCAGCCGGATCACGGCCGGGACGCCGCCGACGGAACGCAGGTCGTCGAGCTTGCCGCGGAGCAGGAACGCGACGCCCTCGAGGGCAGCCCGCAGCAGGTCATCGCGCTGATGGGCCAGGGTGAGGCCGGTCCAGGCGCCGCCGGACGCCTGATGATCCCAGCGCTCGCCGGCCAGGTAGGGCAGGAAAACCGGAGTGTCAGCCCGCCACGGCCGCCCGGCTGCGGCGTAGAGCTCGCCCCAGCTGGCCCCGAGCGTGCGGCAGACCCAGTCGAGCGTGACGCCGACGTTCTGGGCGGCGGCCAGCCAGTAGGTCCCGCCGTCCGCCGAGCAGAACAGGTTGAGGCCGCGGGAGAGGCCGTCCGGTCCGGGCGGCCCGGCCGCGGGGGTGATGAGCTGGCCGCCGGTGCCCAGGGTGAGGAGGGCTTCGCCGGGCCGCAGCCCGGCGGCCAGCAGCGACGCGGCGGTGTCGGCCGCGCCGGTGGCGACCGGGAGGCCGGGCCGCAGGCCGAGCTGCCCGGCGGCCGACGGTGACAGCAGCCCGGCGACCTCGGCGGGCGGGCGGATGGCCGGCAGCAGGTCGGAGCGCAGGCCGAGCGCCGCGGCCACGCCGCCGGACCAGGTGCCGCTCCGCAGGTCGAAGAGCAGCGTGCCGGAGGCGTCGGTCGGGTCGGTCACCGCCTCGAGCGCGCCGGTGAGCTGCTGCCGGAGCCAGTCCTTGGGCTGGAGGGCCCAGCGGGCCTGCTGATAGCGGCCGGGCTCGTGCCGGGACAGCCAGAGCAGCACCGGGCCGGCCATGCCGGGCGACGGGGCGTTACCCAGCGAGGCGCGCAGGTCGGCGGGCAGCCGCTGGTAGTCGGCCGATTCATCCTCCGCCCGGCGGTCGAGCCAGGTGATGGCCGGGCGGAGAACCACGTTCCGTTCGGCGGACAAGACGACGCCGTGCATCTGGCCCGCGACGGCCACGGCGGTGACCTGGTCCCCCGCCGCCCCGGCCGCGGCCTGGACCGCCGCGCAGGCGGCCTGCCACCACTGCCCCGGGTCGGCCTCGGCCCAGCCGGGCTGCGGCACGCTGACCGGGTAGCCGGCCGTGCCCTGGCCGAGGACGGTGCCGTCGGTGTCGCACAGGAGCGCCTTGACCTGGCTCGTGCCCAGGTCGAGCCCGAGCACGGCAGGCATCGGCGGCCTCCCGGTCGCTAGAGCGTGACGTCGAGCATCATCGGCGCGGTCGGCTGCCCGCTGCCGCTGGCCGGCTCGGCGGTGAGGGCCAGGTGATCCCCCTGATGCAGGCCGGAGGCGATCACCGGGCCGGCCATGCCGCCGGCCCCCGACGGGAGCATACCGACCGGCCGGATCCCGGCCGGTCCGACCAGCCACAGCTCGTAGCCGAGGGCGCCGGGCAGCTGGTGCAGGCCCTGGGCGGTGAAGACCAGCGCGTGCCGGGCGCTGGACACCACGATGGTGGCGTTCCCGCCCCCGGTGACCTGCCCGTTCATCATGACGGCGTCCGGCGCGGTCATGACCGTGGCGATCTGCTGGCCGCTGGCCTGGGCCTGGTCGAGCTGCTCGCGCATGTGGCCGGCCGACACGCCGAACACGACGGCCAGGACGAGGACGGCCGCGGTGACGGCGGCCGCCCCGGTTACGGCCAGCCGGCCGGGCCAGGCCAGCGAGCCGAACCAGCGCGCGAGCCGGGTCCGCTCCGGGCGGGCGGCGTCCCCCGCGGCGGCCTCGGCGGGCGGCTCCTGCCGGGTCACCGCGGCCGCGGCCAGGACCTGATCTTTCAGGCCGGCCGGCAGCGGCTCGGCGGCGGCCGTGCCGAGCAGGGCGGTGGTCTCCAGCAGGCCGGCGATCTCCTGGGCGCACTCGGCGCAGCCGGCCAGGTGCCGCTCGAACCGGTCCCGGTCCGGCCCGGTGATGGCGTCCATGGCGTACGCCCCGGCCAGGGTGTGCACGTCGCCCTGGCTTACTGAATCGCTACTCACAGGCCCACCCCCAGGCAGTCGCGCAGCCGGATCAGCGCGTCGCGCATCCTGGTCTTGATCGTGCCGGTCGGCACGCCGAGCAGGGCGGCGACCTGGCCGTAGGTGTAGCCGCGGTAGTAGGCCAGGTCGACCGACTCGCGCTGCAGCTCGGTCAGGGAGTCCAGGCAGCGCCGGACGCGCTCGCGGTCCAGGCTGGTCTCGACGGCCTCGGTCACCATGTCGTAGGGGATGTCGGGGGGCAGCACGCGCCGGGCGCGTTCGGCGTCCTTCTGCACGGACCGGACCCGGTCGACGGCCCGGCGGTGCGCGAGCATCATGACCCAGGCCGTCGCGCTGCCCCGCCCGGCGTCGAACTTGGCCGCGGTCCGCCACACCTCGAGCAGGACCTCCTGGGTGACCTCCTCGGACTGGGCCGGGTCGCGGATGACGCGCTTGACCGCGCCGAAGACGGACGGGCCGAGCTGCTCGAAGACGGCACCGAAGGCCGCGGCGTCGCCGCGCGCGACCAGGGCGAGCTGGCCGGCCAGGTCGGCCTGGGCCGGATGGGCGGGCACGGAGCCGGCCGGTACCGGGGCGGGCGCGGCCGGGCGCGGCCTGGGGTCGGGTCCGCCGGATGCCGTCACGACTGTTATTCGTAGCAGGAAGGGCCGGGGTTTGGCGGCCCGGTGCGGCTACCGTTGCTGGCCGGGTGAGGGCAGCGCGCCGGTCTCGATGGCCTTGGTCACCGCGGCGGTGCGGCCCGAGACGCCGAGCTTGGCGCTGGCCCGCAGCAGGTGCGTCTTGACCGTGGCCTCGCTGAGGTACAGCTCCCGGCCGATCTCACCGTTGGTCAGGCCGCGGGCGACCAGGGCCAGGACCTCGGTTTCCCGGGCCGTCAGCTGGTCGGTCCGGCTGGCCGGCTCGGCCCGGATGCGGCCCAGCAGGCGGCCCGCCACGCTGGCCGTGAGCACCGTCTCGCCCCGGGCCGCGGCCCGCACGTTGTCGGCCAGCACGGCCCGCGGCGTGTCCTTGAGCAGGTAGCCGGCCGCGCCGGCCTCGACCGCGCGCAAGATGTCAGCGTCGGAATCGTAGGTGGTCAGCACCACGACGGTGGTCCCGGCCAGCTGCCGGGTGGCTTCCACCCCATCGCCGCCGGGCATGCGCAGGTCCATCAGCACCACGTCCGGCCGGAGCCGCCCGGCCATGGCCACGGCCTCGGGACCGGAGGCCGCCTCGCCGACCACTTCGATGTCCGGCTCGGCGGCGAGCATGCCGCGCAGGCCCTCGCGGACCACCGGGTGGTCGTCGGCCAGCAGGACGCGGATGGGTGTCATGCCGGCACCTCCGCGCTGACCCGGGTGCCCGCGCCGGGCGCGCTGGCCACGGTCACTGTCCCGCCCGCCTCGGAGACCCGGGCGTGCATCCCGCGCAGGCCGTAGCCGCCGCTGACCTGATCCGGGTCGAAGCCGGTCCCGTCGTCGGTGACCTCCACCCGGACCACGTCCGGGTCGTAGCCGAGCCGGACGGCGACCGTCTGCGCGGCCGCGTGCTTGCGCGCGTTGGCCAGCGCCTCCTGGCAGACCCGCAGCAGCACGACCTCGGTGGCCATGGGCAGCGGCCGCGGGTCGCCGGACAGGTCGAAGCGGGCCTCGCTGCCGGGCGCGCCGGACAGCCGGCGCAGCGCGTCCGGCAGCGTGCTGCCGGCGAGCTGGGCGGGCGCCAGGTCGGCGACCAGGGCCCGCGCCTCGGCCAGGTTCTCGCGGGCCGAGGCCGCGGCCAGGTCCAGGTGCCGGGCGGCCTGCGGGCGCGAGCCGTCCAGGTCGGCCTGGGCGGCCTGGATCAGCATCAGGATGCTGGTAAAGCCCTGGGCCAGGGTGTCGTGGATATCGGCGGACAGCCGCTGGCGCTCGGCCAGCCGGCCCGCCTCGTGCTGCGCGTCGGCCAGTTCCACCCGGGTCGCCTCCAGCTGCTCGATGATCTGGGCCCGCTCCTCGCTCTGCTTGATGATCCGGGATACCCAGCCGCTGTAGAAGATGGAGAAGCCGCCGCCCGCGGTGGCCACCCCGAAGGCGACCGCTGCGGTGCTGGCCGACGGGTAGCGCAGCACGAGCAGCCCGGCGGCCAGGAAGTTCAGTGACACGCCCAGCCACATGGCCAGCCGCTCACCCAGGAAGGAGAAGAACTGCGGGCTGAACGCGAAGGCGAGGAACCAGACTTCGGGATTCTGGCTCTGCGCGATGGCGAACAGCGTGAACAGGCCGATGACGTAGATGGCCGAGCGCCGCCGGGAGGCCGGCCTCCGCGTCCATAGCGGGCGGCCGACCAGCCAGTACCACGGGACCATGGCGACCAGCGCGGTGGCCGCAGCCACCGTGGAGCCGGGCGTGCTGATCAGCACGATGACCAGGACCGCGGCCAGGACGACCATATAGAAGGCGTCCCAGCCGACGGCGGGGCTCTCCCACGCGTGCCGGGGGCCCGGCGGCTCGCAGGCGGGCGGCGTCGCGGTCATGTGTCGCGCCGGTTCTGCCAGCGGAAGGTCGTGAGGCACAGTACCAATCCTGCGACGACCCAGGCGCTGAGCACCAGCGCGGTCTGGCCGTGCTGCCAGGAATGGCCGGGTTCCAGGGACACGGCCTGCGGGACGAAGACCGAGCGCATGCCGCGGACCATCCACTCCAGCGGGAACACCGCGGCGATGTCGCTCAGCCACGAGGGCACCAGGAAGAACGGGACGTAGACCCCGGAGATGAACTGCAGGATCACGAACGGGAAGGTGATCACGGCCACGCCGTTGCGCGCGGCCGAGCGGGGCACGCTGCTGGCCGCGATGCCGAGCAGGGAGCAGGCCGCGGCGCCGAGCACGAACACCCAGGTGAAGGTCCACCACGCGGACGCGGAGGTGGGCAGCCGGAGGTGATAGAAGCCCAGTCCGACGGCCAGCAGCACCGCGACCTCGGCGATCCCCGCGACCAGGACCTGGATGATCTTCCCGATGAAGTAGGCCGCGGGCGGCATGGGCGTGCCGCGGAGCCGTTTGAGGGTGAACTGCTCGCGCTCGAAGGCGATCGACACGCCCAGGTTCTGGTAGCTGGTCGCCATCACGCCGCCACCGATCAGCCCGGCTACGTACAGGTCGCCGACCGAGACGGCCTGGCCGGTGTCGGAGTGGCCGAAGATCGCGCCGAGCAGGATCAGCATGACGGCGGGCATGGCGAAGATGAACACCACGGCCTGGCGTTCCCGGAAGAACGACTTCAGCTCGACCCGGCCGCGGGACAGCCCGACCCGCCAGGCGCCGGGCAGCCGCGGCACCGTGGCGCCGGCCGGAGCGGATACGGTCACGGTCGTGGTCGCGGTCATGACTGGCCTCCGATGAGTTCCAGGTAGACGTCTTCCAGGGAGGGGCGGGTCACGGCCAGGCCGGGGATCTCCCCATCGAAGCGGGCGGCCAGCGCGGCCACCGCGCGGGTCGGTTCCGCGGTCGGCTGCGACCGGGGCCCGTCGGGGTCCTGCCAGCTGACCACGGCCTGGGCGGCGGCCCGGCCGCCGAGCGTGTCCGGCGGCCCCTGCGCCACGATCATCCCGTCGCGCAGCACGGCGACCCGGCCGGCCAGGGCAGCCGCCTCGTCGAGATAGTGGGTGGTGAGCAGCACGGTGACCCCGCCGCCGGACAGGGCCCGGATGACCTGCCAGAACGAGCGCCGGGCGGCCGGGTCGAAGCCGGTCGTAGGCTCGTCCAGGAACAGCAGCTCCGGGCCGCCGATGAGGCCGAGGGCCACGTCGAGCCGCCGTTTCTGGCCGCCGGACAGGCTGCGGATCCGGGCCCGGGCCTGGCCGGTCAGCCCGACCAGCTCGAGCACCTCGGCGGGCGGCCGGGGGCACGGATAGAAGCCCGCGAAGTGCCCGACCATCTCCCCGACGGTCAGCTCGGGCGCGTCGGCGGCGAGCTGGAGCACGATGCCGATCCGGGCCCGCCAGGCCCGGCCGGCCCGGTGCGGGTCGGTGCCCAGCACGCTGACCTCGCCGCCGTCGCGGTCCCGGTAACCCTCGAGGATTTCCACGGTGGTGGTCTTGCCTGCGCCGTTCGGCCCGAGCAGGGCGAAGACCTCGCCCGGGGTGATGTCGAGGTCGATCCCGCTGACCGCCTCGACCCCGCCGTAGCTCTTGCGCAGGCCGCGGACCCGGATGGCGGTGCCGGTGGTGTTCATATCTCCAGCCTCCGGCACCGGGGCCGCGCGGCGCGTCGCCCGAGCGGTCATGGCGGGGTCAGCCAAACGGTGGACAAGAGCCGGCAAACCCTGGGCCCGGCCGCGCCGAATAGAAAGCATGGAGACGATGCGGAGCCGGCCGCGCCCGGAAGATCCGGGCGCCAGGCGGCGGACCGTCCTCGGCGTGATCGCCGGGATACTGGCCGGCGCCGCCGCGCTCGGGGTGGGGCAGCTGATCGCCGGGCTGACCGGGGCGAACGGCTCGCCCGTGGTCGCGGTCGGCCAGCTGCAGATCGACCACACGCCGGAGTGGCTGAAGAACTTCGCCATCACCGAGTTCGGCTCCCACGACAAGCTGGCCCTGGTGATCGGCATCGTCGCCGTGCTGGCCATCTTCGCCGGGGTGATCGGCCTGCTGGCCGTGCACCGGATGGGCTACGGACTGGCCGGCCTCGGCGTGTTCACCGTCATCGGGCTGTTCGCGGCGGTGACCCGGCCGGGAGCCGGGGTGGCCAGCCTGCTGCCCACGCTGGCCGGGACGGTCGCGGCGGCGCTCGCGCTGCGGGTGCTGGTCGACCGGATCGGTCCGCCCGCGGTTACCGGGCCATCGGCCGTCGCCCCGCCGTCCGGGGCGGCTGAGCCGGATTCGGGACCCGCCCGGCCGTCGTCGAGTCCGGCTCAGCCGGGCGACACGGGCGGTGTCATCGGGCCGTCGGACTACCGGCCCGACTGGCTCACCGGGCGGCCGCGGGCCCCGATCGCGATGCGGCCGCAGCCGCGGCGCAGTTTCCTGGCCGCGGGGGTGGTGACGGCCGGGGCCGCGGCGGTGGCCGGGCTGACCGGGCGGGTGCTGGCCGAGCGGTCCAGCGTGGCCAAGGCCCGGCAGGCGATCCGGCTGCCCAAGCCGGCCCCGTCGGTCGTCCCGGCCCTCCCGCCCGGGTCCGACCTGCGCATCCCCGGGCTGGCCCCGTTCGTCACGTCCAACAACGACTTCTACCGGGTCGACACGTCGATCGTGCTGCCGCAGGTCGACCCGTCGAGCTGGCAGCTGCGCATCCACGGCATGGTCAGCCGGGAGATCACGCTGACCTTCGACGAGCTGATCAGGCGGCCGCTGGTCGAGGACTACATCACGTTGTGCTGCGTGTCCGACCCGGTCGGCGGCCCGTACATCGGCAACGCGCTGTGGCTCGGGACCAGCCTGGCCACCCTGCTGCGCCAGGCCGGGATCAAGGCCGGCGCGGACCAGCTGATGTGCACCTCGGTGGACGGCTTCACCTCCGGGACGCCGGTGCAGACGGTGATGGACGGCCGGGACGCGCTGCTCGCGGTGGCCATGAACGGCCAGGCCCTGCCGGTCGCGCACGGCTTCCCGGCCCGGATGGTGGTGCCCGGGCTGTACGGGTACGTGTCGGCGACCAAGTGGGTGACCGACATCAACGTCACCACCTTCGCCGGGAACGACGCCTACTGGGTGCGGGAAGGCTGGTCCCAGCAGGCGCCGATCAAGACCGAGTCGCGGATCGACGTGCCGTCCACCGGCAGCCAGATCAAGCCCGGGCGGACCAACGTGGCCGGCGTGGCCTGGGCTCAGCACAAGGGCATCGAGGCGGTCGAGGTCCGGGTGGACTCCGGGCCGTGGCAGCAGGCCCGGCTGGCCGAGGTGCCCGGCCTGGACACCTGGCGGCAGTGGGTCTGGGCGTGGGACGCCACCAAGGGAAGCCACGTGATCGAGGCCCGGGCGACGGACAAGACGGGTTACACCCAGACCGCGACCCAGGCCCAGCCGGTACTCAACGGGGCCAGCGGATATCCGTCGGCGATGGTCGCGGTCGGATAGACCTGACGCGCGCGTCACCTAGCGCGAGATGATTGTGCTGAGCGGTGCGTTTCGGATTATCGTGAGCGGTTACTTCTCACAGATGAGTGGTGGGAAACTTACCGTGGGTCGGGTCTAGCTAAAGGCGCGCCATGACAACTCCTTTTCGTAGAGCAGATGAGCCTCGCCCGGGGCCCTCGAGTTCTACTCGCTGGATCGAGCCAGGACCGCTGTGGGCGGGCGGAGTCGCGACGGCCGTCGTCGCGGCCCTGATCGCGCTGGCCGGCATCTTGATCGTCCGCTGGCTGTTCACCATCCCGATCCTGGCGCCCAAGCAATCCGGCGCATGGGGCAACGCATCCACCACCATGTACGTGCTGTCGGCCGCCGGGGCCGCCCTGGTGGCCACCGCTCTCATGCACCTGCTGCTGCTGACCACGCCGCGACCGCAGGTGTTCTTCAACTGGATCATCGGCCTGGCCACCGTGGTCGCGGTGGTGTTCCCGTTCAGCACCACGGCGCCGCTGGCGCAGAAGGCCGCCACCGCCGTGGTCAACCTGGTGCTGGGCTTCGCCATCGGCACCCTGATCACCGGGGTGGCCGGGCGGGCCATCCGGCGGCGGCCGCCGGCCAGCTATGAGTCGACCCCGCCGCCCGCTCCCCCGGCCTCGCCGACCCCGGGCGACCGTTACCGCTGAGCGGCCGTGGCTCACGGGCCCCGGCTGGTCCAGACCGAGACGTGGGCGGGCTCCAAGGCCTGCTGTACGACCCGGGCCAGGTCATCGCTGGCCGAGTCCAGGTCGACGGCGTCTTTGAGCCGTGCGGCGAACGCGGCCACGGTCTGGTCGGCGTCGTAGCGGGCCCGGTTGAACCGGCGGTCCACGATGTGCTGCACCCGCACCCGCAGCGGGCTGAACAGGGCCGCCGCGGCCAGGGTTGATGCGGCCACGGCCACGGGCGTGTGGACGTGAAGCAGCATGGCGATGCCTGACCAGGTACCGCTGCCGGTCAGCTGATGAGCGAAACCCTTCAGCGTCAAGGTCCCGATCAACAGCACGAGGACCAAGGCGCCCAGGGCGGTGGCCGTTCCCGGTGACAGCAAGCCGGAGCGTCGCACCACGACGGCCGGCGTCCCCGCGGCCGGGCCGCCTGCTGGCTGCGCTTCACCCACGAAAGAAACCCTAAGCCCAGACCGTTCCGGGAACGTTACCGCTGATCACCCTGTGAAATGACGGCCCATCGGGCACCTTCCGGGGGCGGATACTAGCCGCATGCCTTTCCTGACTCTGCCGGCAGCTGCGGCATGGCGGCACCTCGAGGCGCGCGAAGGGTTCGAGGCGGCCTTCTTCCGGTCGCTCCCGGACGGCGGCTGGGAAGCGGAGGGCACCACGGCCGCCGCCGAGGACGGCCAGGCCTGGGTGGTGAGCTACGCGATCCGGCTGGATGCCGCCTGGCGCACGCGCAGCGCCCGGGTCACGACCCGGACCGCGGCGCGCACCCGGGAGACGGCGCTGGAGTCAGACGGGATCGGGGGCTGGCTGGTCGACGGCCTGCCGGCGCCGCACCTGGACGGCTGCTTCGACGTGGACCTGGAATCTTCCGCTATGACCAACATGCTGCCGGTGCACCGGCTGGGCCTGGCGGTAGGCGGCCAGGCGGAGAGCCCGGCGGCCTACGTCCGGGCGCTGGACCTGAACGTCGAGCGGCTCGAGCAGAGCTATAGCCGGATCGCCGACGATGGCGGCCGGCAGCGATACGACTACGCGGCCCCGGCGTTCGGCTTCACCGCCTGCCTGGCCTATGACCAGAGCGGGCTGGTGGTGGACTACCCGGGGATCGCGCAGCGGCACGCCTGAGGGCAGCGCCCGGGCGAGCAGGCCTTGCGGGCGACCATCTGCACGCGCGTCACCCTGACCGACAGGGCCCTCGACGGCACCCCGCTGAACAGCAGCGGCGGCGGCCGCTGACCGACCGGTGTCAGCCGCGGGACGCCAGCCAGGCGGCGGCTCGGGTCCGGGACGCGCGGGACAGCCAGGCGTCCTGGATGATCTCGGTCAGCTCAGTGACGGTCAGCTCGCTGAGGCGGGCGGCCCGGATCAGGACCGACGGGTGACCGTCGAAGTGCGGAGTGGTGAAGAAGGGCGACCCGGGATCCTGGATCAGGGCCTGCTTGTCGGCCTCGGAGGCGGTCCAGAACATGATCACGTCCGGGTACCGCTCTCCTGTCTCCGGATCGACGGCGTCCGGGCGCGGAGTGCGGAAGAACACGAACGACTTGCCGCCGACCTGGTAGACCGGATTACCTTGCCCCCCGTGCACCACGGTGACGTGCGGCAGGCCGGCGGCCAGTTCGTGTACATCGGCGGTCTTGGCCCGGCGTACGGAAGCCATGCCAGGCAGGATAACGATGGTTAGCAAGGGAAATGAACAACCGGTGCGGATTGTTGGCTCCTTCACGGGGACGATCAGCGAGGTGGGGCGGTAGCACTGTCAATGAGGACAGGAGGCACGGCGGGGACGCGTGTGCCGGGACAGGGGTGGCTGCGGCGGCTGGCGGGGTACTGCTGGCATTACCGGCGCGACGTCATCATCTCGGTGGGCGGCGCGCTGCTCGGCACGGTGGCGGTGGCCGCGATACCGCTGGTGCAGCGCAGCATCATCGACAACGTCATCGTCACCCACCACCAGTCGATCTGGCCGCTGGCCGGACTGCTCCTGGTCGCGGCCGCGGTCAACTTCGGCAGCATCTACCTGCGCCGTTTCTATGGCGGCCGGGTCTCCCTGGACGTCCAGCACGACCTGCGGACCGACATGTTCGGCTCGTTGTCCCGGCTGGACGGCGCACGCCAGGACGAGATCCGCACCGGGCAGCTGGTGGGCCGGTCCATCTCCGACCTGAACATGGTGCAGGGCCTGCTGTCCATGACGCCCATCACCTTCGCGAACATGTTCCTGTTCGTCATCACCGCCGTCATCATGGTCATCCTGTCTCCGCTGCTCACCCTCGTGACCGTGGCGGTGGCGCCGGCGTTGTACGTCATCG
This sequence comes from uncultured Actinomycetes bacterium, assembly GCA_963744005.1. GTDB lineage: Bacteria > Actinomycetota > Actinomycetes > Streptosporangiales > Streptosporangiaceae > Palsa-504. The sequence continues at coordinate 351,547 of CAVURU010000002.1, forward strand.
CGATGGCGTCCCGGCGCAAGCTGTTCCCGGCCACCTGGGACGCTCAGCAGCAGTCGGCTGAAGTCGTCGGCCTGGTCGACGAGGCTATCGGCGGCGTGCGCGTGGTGAAGGGCTTCGGCCAGGAAGCCCAGGAACAGGAGCAGCTGGAAGGGGCCAGCGCGAAGCTGTTCAGCTCCCGGCTGCGGATGATCCGGCTCACGGCCCGGTACAACCCGGCGCTGACCGCCATCCCGTCGCTTGGCATGGTCGGCGTGCTGGCGCTGGGCGGGTGGCTGGCCATCCGCGGCTCCATCACCCTCGGCACGTTCCTGGCCTTCGCCTCCTACCTGGCCCTGATGGTCGGCCCGGTCCGGATGCTGACCTACATGATCACGCTGGGGCAGCAGTCGCGGGCCAGCGTGACCCGGGTCTTCGACATCATCGATGCGCAGCCGGTCATCTCGGACCAGCCCGACGCGGTCGAGCTGCCGGACGACGCGACCGGAATCGGCTTCGAGGACGTGCGGTTCGGCTACGTGCCGTCCGAGCCGGTGCTGCGGGGCGTGTCGTTCCGGGTCGAGCCGGGCGAGACGGTGGCCGTGGTCGGGGCGTCCGGCTCGGGCAAGTCCACCCTGGCGCTGCTGCTCCCCCGGTTCTATGACCCGGAGAGCGGGACGGTGCGGATCGGCGACTTCGACGTCGCGGCCGTGACCCGGGACTCGCTGCGGGCCGCCATCGGACTGGTCATGGAGGACAGCTTCCTGTTCTCCGACACGGTGCGGTCCAACATCGCCTACGGCCGGCCGGACGCCACCGATGAGGAGGTCCTGGCCGCGGCGCGGGCGGCGCAGGCTGATGAGTTCATCGCGCGGCTGCCCGAGGGCTACGACACCGTGGTGGGCGAGCAGGGCCTGACCCTGTCCGGAGGCCAGCGGCAGCGTGTCGCACTGGCCCGGGCGCTGATTACCGACCCGCGGGTGCTGGTGCTCGACGACGCGACCTCGGCCATCGACCCGCGGCTGGAAGCCGAGATCCACACCGCGCTGCGGGAGATCATGCGCGGCCGGACGACCCTGATCATCGCGCACCGCCGCTCGACGCTGAACCTGGCCGACCGGATCGTGGTCCTGGACGACGGCCAGGTGGCCGACATCGGCACCCACGACGAGCTGACCGAGCGGTGCCCGCTGTACCGGCAGCTCATCACCGGCGAGGACGAGGACGGCCGGCCGCTGCGGCGTCCTGGCCCGGTGAAGACGGTGGAGGACGTTCTCGACGGCCAGGTCCAGATGAGCGCACGGAGCCAGGCGGCCCTGGCGCAGGTTCACGGGTCGTTCGACAGCATGCCGCCGTCACCGGAGCTGCTGGCCCAGGTGGCCGCGTTGCCGCCGTCCCAGGACGACCCTCAGGTCGACGTCGGGCCGGCCCGGGCCGCCGACCGGCACTTCACGCTGCGCCGGCTGCTGCGGCCGCTGGCCGCGGCGCTGGCCATCGGCCTGATCCTGGACGGCCTGGACGCGCTGGCCGGCCTGGCCCTGCCGGCCTTGGTTCGCAACGGAATCGACAGCGGCGTGCAGCACCATGCGTTCGGCGTGATCGCCCTGGTCTCGCTCATCGGCCTGGCCATCGTGCTGGCCGACTGGGTGATCAACCACTTCGAGACGATGATCGTGGGCCGGAACGGCGAACGGCTGCTCTATACCCTGCGGGTCAAGCTGTTCGCCCAGCTGCAGCGCCTCGGCCTGGACTTCTACGAGCGCGAACTGTCGGGCCGGATCATGACCCGGATGACGACCGACGTGGACGCGCTGTCCACGTTCCTGCAGACCGGCGTGGTCACCATGGTCAGCTCGGTGCTCACCTTCTTCGGCGTGCTGGTCGCGTTGCTCATCATCAACTTGAAGCTCAGCGTGGCCGTGCTGTGCATCTTCCCGGTGCTAATCGCGGTGACCGTGCTGTTCCGGATCAAGGCGAGCAAGGCGTACCGCGAGTCGCGCGAACGGGTGGCGGTGGTCAACGCCGACTTCGCGGAGAACGTGGCCGGGATGCGGGTGACCCAGGCGTTCCGCCGGGAGCCAGTGAACCGGGACCGGTTCGGCGCGCGCAGCCGGGCCTACTGGACCTCGCGGCTGCGAGCCCAGCGGTACATCGCCCTGTACTTCCCGTTCGTGCAGACCCTGTCCACGGTGGCCGGCGCCGTCGTCCTGGTCATCGCGGCGGGAGAGGTCAATAGCGGAGCCCTGACGGCAGGCGCGCTGATCGCCTACCTGCTGTACATCGACATGGTCTTCGCCCCGGTCCAGGAACTGTCCCAGATCTTTGACGGGTACCAGCAGGCGGCGGTCGGGCTCAGCCGGATCACCGAGCTGCTGCGGCTGGACACCTCCACGCCGCCGCCCGCTGAGCCGGTCACGCCCAGGCGGCTGGCCGGGCGCATCGAGCTGCGGGACATGTCGTTCAGCTACTCCGGCACCGATGCGAACGCGTTGAACGGGATCAGCCTGACCATCGCGCCCGGCGAGACGGTGGCCCTGGTCGGGCAGACGGGGGCGGGCAAGTCCACCCTGGTCAAGCTGGTGGCCCGGTTCTACGACGTGACCAGCGGGGCGGTCCTGATCGACGGTACCGACGTGCGGGACTTCGACCTGCCCGCCTACCGGCACCAGCTCGGCGTGGTCCCGCAGGAGTCGTACCTGTTCGCCGGGACGATCCGGGACTCGATCGCGTACGCCCGGCCGGACGCCACCGATGAGGAGATCGTGGCCGCGGCCCGGGCCACCGGCGCGCACGACATGATCATGGCGCTGCCCGGCGGCTACGGGCACACGGTGGCCGAGCGCGGCCGGAACCTGTCGGCGGGCCAGCGGCAGCTGGTCGCGCTGGCCCGGGCCCAGCTGGCTGACCCGGCCATCCTGCTGCTGGACGAGGCGACCGCGGCCCTGGACCTGGCCGCCGAGGCGGCGGTCAACTACGCCATCAGCGAGCTGACCGCGGCCCGGACCACGATCGTGGTCGCGCACCGGCTGACCACGGCGGCCCGGGCGGACCGGATCGTCGTCCTGGACCAAGGCGGGATAACCGAGATCGGCAGCCACGACGAGCTGCTGTCCTTGGACGGCACCTACGCTGCCCTCTGGGACGCCTTCACCGGAGAGTCCGAGCTCGTCGCGTAAATTATCCCGGGTGTACGAGCTCTTGTTCCGGGTGGCGGTGCGGCGGGTGCCGGCGGAGACGGCGCACCGGGCGGGGTTCGCGCTGATCCAGGCGGCCGAGCGGGCGCGGCTGACCGGGCTGCTGGGACGGCGGCTGGGGCCGCGGGACCCGGTGCTGCGGGTGCGGGCGCTGGGGCTGGACTTTCCCGGGCCGCTGGGGGTGGCAGCCGGGTTCGACAAGGACGCACGCGCGGTGGCCGGGCTAGGCGCACTGGGGTTCGGCTTCGTGGAAGTCGGCACGGTGACGGCGCAGGCGCAGCCGGGCAATCCGCGGCCGCGGATGTTCCGGCTGCCCGCCGACCGGGCCATCGTCAACCGGATGGGCTTCAACAACGGCGGGGCGGCTGCGGCGGCCGCGCGGCTGGCTGGCCGGCAACGGGGCGGGCCGGTGGTCGGGGTCAACATCGGCAAGACCAAGGCGGTGACCGAGGAGGAAGCGGCGGCGGACTATGCGGCCAGCGCGCGGGCGGTAGCCGGGGTGGCCGACTACGTGGTGGTCAACGTGAGCTCGCCGAACACGCCGGGGCTGCGCGACCTGCAGGCCACGGACCGGCTCCGGCCCGTGCTGGAGGCAGTGCGCTCGGCCCTCGACGAGACCCAGGCGGACGGGCGGCGGGTGCCGCTGCTGGTGAAGATCGCGCCCGACCTGGCCGCCGGCGACATCGACGCGATCGCGGACCTGGCCGTTGAGCTGGGGCTGGACGGGATCATCGCGACCAACACCACCATCGCGCGGGACGGGCTGGCCAGCCCGGCGGCGGAGGTGGCCAGCGCCGGGGCGGGCGGGCTGTCCGGCCCGCCGCTGCGGGACCGCTCGCTGGCCGTGCTGCGGCGGCTGCATGACCGGGCCGGGGACCGCCTGGTGCTGATCGCGGCGGGCGGGATCGAGACCCCTGCCGACGCGTGGGAGCGGCTGGCGGCCGGGGCGACGCTGGTGCAGGCCTACACCGGGTTCATCTACGGCGGCCCGTTGTGGCCGCGGCGCATCCACGCCGGGCTGGCGCGCCGGGCCCGGGCGGCGGGCCTGTCCTCGGTGGCGGAGGCGACCGCCGGTCGGTAGCTGGGCGGCTCGGCTGGGGATCAGCTGGCGGGTGCCTCGCCGGCTTCGGGCGCTACGGCGGCCAGCACCTCCTCGCCCTCGGGCGAGGTGACCTCGGGCACCGGGCGGGACCGTCGCCGGCCGCGCCAGGACAGCCTGGACCAGGTCGAGAAGCCGGACAGGGCCGAGCCGATGCTGCCGATCGAGGCGAACGAGAGCAGGGACCCCACCGACGCGGCCGAGCCGATGGACAAGACCGAGCCTGCTGACCCGATGGACAGGATCGAACCGGACGAGCCGATCGACAGGATCGAGCCGGTGGAGCCGATGGACAGGATCGAACCGGACGAGCCAATCGACAGAAGAGAGCCGGTCTCGTCGGTGTCGCTGCTAAGGGCCATGAGGACATTGTGCCCGCCCCCAGACACAGGGTTACGCCCGGGTGTCGAGGCCGTTAACCCTGCCGCCGGCCCTGTCGGGGCCCGGACCGGGCCCCTAGCCTGGGAAGCACGCAGGGAGCGATGGGCTGGCAGCAAGGCCCGTTCGGGGAAAAGGGGACGTGCCGATGAGCGTGACGGATCTGGGGTCACCGGCGCTGGCCGCCGAGGAGCTGAATGGACTCGACGCCTGGTGGCGGGCGGCGAACTACCTGTCGGTGGGGCAGATCTACCTGCTGGGCAACCCGCTGCTCACCGAGCCGCTGCGGCCGGAGCAGGTCAAGCCGCGGCTGCTCGGGCACTGGGGCACGACGCCGGGACTGAACCTGATCTACGCGCACCTGAACCGAGTCATCCGCAGCCGGGACCTGAATGTCATCTACGTGTGCGGGCCGGGGCACGGCGGGCCGGGCATGGTGGCCAACACCTACCTGGAGGGAACCTACTCCGAGCTGTACCCGCACATCACCCAGGACACGGCGGGCCTGGCCCGGCTGTTCAGGCAGTTCTCGTTCCCGGGCGGGATCCCGTCGCACGCGGCGCCGGAGACGCCCGGGTCGATCCACGAGGGCGGCGAGCTGGGCTACTCGCTGGTGCACGCGTACGGGGCGGCGTTCGACAACCCTGACCTGATCGTGGCCTGCGTAGTCGGCGACGGCGAGTCCGAGACCGGGCCGCTGGCCACCAGCTGGCACTCCAACAAGTTCCTGGACCCGGCCCGGGACGGGGCGGTGCTGCCGATCCTGCACCTGAACGGGTACAAGATCGCCAACCCGACGGTGCCGGCCAGGATCCCGCACGCCGAGCTGGAAGCGCTGCTGCGCGGCTACGGGTACGCGGTGCACACGGTCGACGGCGACGACCCGGCGCTGGTGCACCAGCAGCTGGCCGGGACCATGGACGCGGTCATGGACGAGATCCGGGCCATCCAGCGCCGGGCGCGGTCCGAGGGCGACACCTCGCGCCCGGCCTGGCCGGTCATCGTGCTGCGGACGCCGAAGGGCTGGACGGGGCCCAAGACGGTGGACGGGCTGCCGGTCGAGGGGACGTGGCGGGCCCACCAGGTCCCGCTGGACGCGGCCCGGACCAACCCTGAGCACCTGGCCCTGCTCGAGGAGTGGATGCGGTCCTACCGGCCCGCGGAGCTGTTCGACGGGACCGGCGCGCTGGTCCCCGAGCTGGCCCGGCTAGCCCCGGACGGCGACCGGCGGATGGGGGCCAACCCGCACGCCAACGGCGGCCTGCTGCTGCGCGAGCTGGAGCTGCCCGACTTCACCGGCTACGCGGTGCAGGTCAGCGAGCCGGGCGCGACGACGGGCGAGGCGACCCGGGTGCTGGGCACGTGGCTGCGGGACGTGATCAAGGCCAACCCGTCGACCTTCCGGCTGATGGGGCCGGACGAGACGTCATCCAACCGGCTGGACGCGGTGTTCGAGGTGACGAACCGGGCCTTCGACGGGGAGATCATCCCGGGCGACAACCACCTGGCCCCGGACGGGCGGGTGATGGAGGTGCTGAGCGAGCACCTGTGCCAGGGCTGGCTGGAGGGCTACCTGCTGACCGGCCGGCACGGGCTGTTCAACTGCTACGAGGCGTTCATCCACATCGTCGACTCGATGTTCAACCAGCACGCCAAGTGGCTGAAGGTCACCAACGGCATCGGCTGGCGGCGGCCGGTCGCGTCGCTGAACTACCTGCTGTCCTCGCTGGTGTGGCGGCAGGACCACAACGGGTTCAGTCACCAGGACCCGGGCTTCATCGACCACGTGGTGAACAAGAAGGCCGAGATCATCCGGGTCTACCTGCCGCCGGACGCCAACTGCCTGCTGTCGGTGGCCGACCACTGCCTGCGGTCCCGGCAGTACGTCAACGTCATCGTGGCGGGCAAGCAGCCCAGCCCGCAGTGGCTGAGCATGGACCAGGCCGTCATCCACTGCACCCGCGGAGCCGGGATCTGGGACTGGGCGTCCTCGGACAGCGAGGGCGCGCCGGACGTGGTGATGGCCTGCTGCGGGGACATCCCGACGGTGGAGACGCTGGCCGCGGTGTCACTGCTGCGCGAGCACCTGCCCCGGCTCAAGGTGCGGGTGGTGAACGTGGTGGACCTGATGCGGCTGGAACCGGAGAGCGAGCATCCGCACGGGATGTCGGACGCGGAGTTCGACGCGCTTTTCACCACGGACGTTCCGGTGATCTTCGCCTATCACGGATACCCGTCGCTGATCCACCGGCTGGTCTACCAGCGGCACGGGCACCCGAACTTCCACGTCCGCGGGTACCAGGAGGAGGGCACGACGACCACGCCGTTCGACATGGTCATGCTGAACGACCTGGACCGCTTCCACCTGGTCATGGACGTCATCGACCGGGTGCCCGGGCTGGCCGCCACGGCCGGGCACGTCCGGCAGCTGATGACGGACAAGCGGATCACGTGCCGGGCCTACACCCGCGAGCAGGGCGAGGACGCGCCGGAGATCACGGGCTGGAGCTGGCCCGGCCGCTGAGCCCAGGGAGTAATTGCGGACGCACGACAGCGGCCCGGGGCTGCTGCCGCCGGGCCGCGGTCGGTGTGCGCTATCGGGCTACATGTCGTCGATGAGCTCGCGCAGCTGCTCGACCGTCTTGACCGGGTCGGCGCCGCCGACCGGGTTGATGGACAGGCTGGTGATGCCGGCGTCGCGGTAGACGGCCAGCCGCTCCTTGATGTAGGACTTCGGCCCGATCAGCTGGGCCTTCTCCAGCCACTCCTCGGGTACGTGCGCGGCGGCCTCCTCCTTCTTGCCGTCCAGGTAGAGGTCCTGGATGATCTTGGCCTCGTCGGGGAAGCCGAACGCGATGGCCATGTCGTTGTAGAAGTTCGCGCCGCGCGCGCCCATGCCGCCCACGTACAGGGCCAGGTGCGGCCGGTACTGGTCGCGCAGCTTCTCGACCGGCAGGTCGTCGCCGATGGCCACGTTGACGCCCACCTGCGCCTCGAAGGGCAGCCGGTCGGGCCCGCGGCGGGCCTTGCCGGCCTTCAGCGCCTCGCCCCAGACGTCCTGGACCTTGTCCGGGATCAGGTGGATCGGGATCCAGCCGTCGGCGATCTCGGCGGCCGTCTCGACCGCCTTGGGCGTGAGCGCGGCCCAGTAGATCGGGATGTCGGGGCGGACCGGGTAGTCCATGACCTTCAGCGCCTTGCCCAGGCCGGTGCCTTCTCCGGCCGGGACCGGGACGGTGAACGCCTTACCGGAGTACTCGACCTTCTCCCGGCGCCAGACGATCCGGCACACGCCGATGGTGTCGACGATGCGGGACAGCGGCTTGACGTACGGCACGCCCCAGAAGCCCTCGATGACCTGCGGGCCGGAGCTGCCCAGCCCGAGGATGAACCGGCCCCCGCTGACCTGGTCCAGGCTGGCCGCGCTGGTGGCGATGGCGACCGGCGAGCGGGAGAAGACGTTCACGATGCTGGTCATGAGCTGCACGCGCTCGGTCTTGGCCGCGACGTAGCCGAGCCGGCTGAACGAGTCGAAGCTCCACGCCTCGCTCGCGCTGACGATGTCGAGGCCGGCCTTCTCCATGTCGACAATTCGCTGCACCTGGGCCTGGAAGTCCTGCTGACCCCCAAGCCCCAATCCCGCAGCAATCTTCATCCTCGGACCTGCCCCTCACATCGATGATTTTCGATAACCAGACTTAAGTAATCCTGTTAAGGGTGTCAATGTGATGTTGCACCGTCAAGGAGCCTGCGGACCCGAGGGAGCACGATGACCGACGACCAGGTGTGCCTGCGGCCGGCGACCGAGCTGGCCGGGATGATCCGCCGCCGCGAGCTGTCCAGCCGGGAACTGCTGGAGCTGTGCCTGGCCCGGGTCGACCGGATCAACCCGGCTGTCAACGCGGTCGTGACCCAGGACCGGGAGGCCGCCTTCGGCGCCGCGGCCCGGGCCGACGAGCAGACCGCGGCGGGCGGGCCGCTCGGGCCGCTGCACGGGCTGCCCATCACGATCAAGGACGCCATCGAGGTGGCCGGGATGAGGTCGACCGGCGGCGCGGCCGCGCTCACCGGGCACGTCCCGGCCGCGGACGCCCCGGCGGTCGGCCGGCTGCGCGCGGCCGGGGCCGTGGTGTTCGGCAAGACCAACGTGCCGCAGTGGTCGGGTGACATCCAGACGTTCAACGCGCTCTTCGGCGTGACCCGGAACCCGTGGGACCTGGAGCGCACCTCCGGCGGGTCATCCGGCGGCCCGGCGGTGGCGGTGGCCACCGGGATGTCGAGCTTCGAGCTGGGCACCGACATCGGCGGGTCGATCCGCATCCCGTCGAGCTACAACGGGGTCTGCGGGCACAAGCCGAGCTACGGGGTGGTGTCGCAGCGGGGCTACCTGGACAGCGTGGGCGGGGGCACGATCGACGTGGACATCAACGTGTTCGGCCCGATCGCGCGCTCGGTCGGTGACCTGTCGCTGCTGATGGACGTGCTGGCCGGCCCGGATCCGCGGGAGGCTGCCGGCTGGCGCCTGGCCCTGCCCGCCGCCCGGCACGAGTCGCTGTCCGGCTACCGGATCGGGCTGTGGCTGGATGACCCGGCGTGCGAGGTGGAGTCATCCGCGGTCGAGCTGATGACGGCCGCGGCGCAGGCCCTGGCCTCGGCCGGGGCTACGGTCGAGAACGCCCGGCCGCCGCTGGACCTGGCCGCCATGCGGGCTCTGTTCGACCAGCTCGTGGTGCCGGCCATCTCGGTCAGCTTCGACGGCGAGCGCGGCGCGGCCATCGGCGGCCCGCACCGGCTCTGGCTGGAGCGGTGCCGCGAGCGTGAGGTGGCCCGCCAGGTGTGGGCCGACTGGTTCGGCGAGTACGACATACTGCTCTGCCCGGTGCTGCCCATGCTGCCCTTCCCGCACGACCACGAGGGGACGCTGATCAGCAGGTCGGTGACCATCAACGGCCAGCCGCGCGGGCAGCAGGAGACACTGGCCTGGACCGGGCTGATCGGGGTGGCCTATCTGCCCTCGACGGTCGTGCCGGTCGGCCGGGTCGGGGGCCTGCCGGTGGGCGTGCAGGTGGTCGGGCCGTACCTCGGGGACCGGACGTCGCTGTTCGTGGCCCAGGAGCTGACCCGGCTCCTGGGCGGCTACACGCCGCCGCCGCTGGCGGCCTGAACCGCGCCGGTGGCGGTGGAGGAGGAGGAGGAGTCGAAGACGATGCCGTCGACCTCGCCGGGATCGACGCCCGCGTCCTCGACGGCCCGCCGGATGGCCAGGATGGCCCACGCGCCGATCGCCTTCTGCGGGTCGCCGTCCCAGCGCCGCAAGGTCGGGGAGTGACCCACGCCGACCGCGGCGACCTGGCCCCGGTAGGGCCATACGCCGAGGCCGTCGGAGATCCGGTACAACGCGTCAGCGTTCGGGTACACGGTCGGGGCCGTCATGCGTATCGTCCTTCCGCGGAGGCATGAGGGGGTCTCGCGTCAACGGGGAGCGCCGCCAGCGGCATGGTCATCCCTTCATCGCGCATGGCCCGGTGATCGGTTAATGAAGGGTGTCTCTCCCACCAGTACACCCGGGCCGGTGATCAGACAACCTTCCGGCCCGGGCGGCGGGTCCGGCCGACTTTCCCAATGCCGCAGACTGACGGGGTGATCCGAATCGGGACGCCGGGCGACCTGCCCGCGGCGAACGAGGTGTACCGGCGGGCCTCGCTGTCGAATGCGGGCGACCGCGACAACCTGCTGGCCCACCCGGAATACCTGGTCCTGGGGCCGGACGGGCTGGCCGAGGGGCGGACCTACGTGGCGGAGCTGGACGGGTCGGTGGCCGGCTTCGCGACCTGGGCCGAGGCCGGCGGCGTGGTCGAGCTGGAAGACCTGTTCGTGGACCCGGACCGGATGCGGCACGGGATCGCCACGGCCCTGGTCGCCCGCCTCGCGGAGGTGCTGCGGGCGCGGGGAGTCGGGCGGCTGGAGGTCACGGCGAACCCGCACGCGCTGGCGTTCTACCGCGCGGCGGGCTTCACTGACTGCGGAGTAGGGACGACCGAATTCGGCGCCGCGCCGCGGATGGTGCTGATGCTGGGCTGACGCCGGTGCTGACGGCGGTCAGAGCCGGCGCATCTTGGCGCAGGGCGTCAGGATGCGCTCCTGGACCGAGCCGAAGTCAACGAGCACCGCGACGTCTTCTTCGACGCCGACCACCCGGCCGAGGCCGAACTTGTCGTGGGTGACCAGGTCCTGAACAGCGAACTCTTCGGCAGGCGGAGGCTCGGGCGGGGCTTTGAAGGGACTCGTGGGCAAGGAGCGCCGGGTAGCAGCGCGAGGAGGCTTCACCATGTCTATTATCCACCTCACGCGGTGGTATTTGGCCTGCTTCAGGCGACGCGCCCGGTCACCGGGGCCAGCGAGCGGAAAGCGCTGCCGTGAAACACCATCGGCGCCACCTCCGGATAGCTCTGCAGGCCGACGATGCGAAGCAGGATCACGTCGTGGTCACCGGCCGCGAAACTGTCGTGCACGCTGCAGCTAAGCCACAGCGTGGAGCCGTGGACGACGATCGCGCCCTGCTCGGCGAGCTCCCAGTCGATGTTGGCGAACCGGTCGACGCCCTTGGCCGACAAGGCCTGAGCCACCTGGGAGTGGGCGTCGGACAGGACGCTGACGCCCAGCCGGCAGGCCCGGGCCAGCACCGGCCAGGTGGTCGACGTGCGCGCAACGCACACCGAGACCAGCGGCGGGTCCAGGGACACCGAGGTGAACGAGCTGGCCGCCATGCCGACGGGCGTGCCCTCGACCATGGCGCAGACCGCGGTCACGCCGCTGGGAAAGCACCCGAAGGCACGGCGCAGTTCCTGCGGCTCGAGCGGCTCCAGGATGGGCTTGTCGTTCATCGCACGTCCTCCGCAAAGCTCCTCGTGCTCCGCTGACGCTGAAGCCAGGTCTCCAGCAGCGGGCTGTCGTCTATCTCCGAATCCAGCAGGTACAGTCCGGGCCACGGGCAGCTGGCGCCGATCTCGACCAGCACCGGCCGCAGCGACAGCTCGGGCGCCAGGGCGTGGCCCATGGCCGCGCCGAGCATCAGCGGCACCGTCGGCTGGCCGGCCAGCTCGCCGGCCGCGAACTGGTCGAGGAACAGCTTCAGCAGGCCGGTGTAGGTGCCCTTGTAGGTCGGGGTGGCCACCACCAGCAGGTCGCCGGCCTTGAGGACCTGCTGCTTGGCCTCGGCCACGGCCGGGTCCCCCCAGCCGAGCAGGCCCGGGCCGAGCTCGCTGAGCTCGATCACGGTGTCGGGCGGCGCCCCGGTCATCGCCGCGACGACCAGTTCGGCGGCGTGCCGGGTCCGCGAGTTCACCTTGGGATTTCCGATCACGGCCACGGACATGGGCGCTCCATTCTTGGCGTTGTCGCTAACGCCATTGGAGCCGGCGCTGGTTTCGCCGCTAAAACATGTTTGTTGCCCGTTGACTGCGCCGCTATCGAGCGCCGGCCGGGCCCGGTTAGCGGCGTAATCACCTGGCCCAACGGCGGACCGCAGCCGGAAATCATGAGGCGTTTGAGTGGGTCCATCGGGCCGCCGCCGGCGGCCACCGTGGAACGGATACGCAGTGGACATGGCAGACTCTCTCGACCTGCCGGTGGGGCTCAGCGTCGGTCACGCCAGCGAGCCGTTCGAGGCCTCGATCCAGCTGGCCGAAGACGCCGAACGGGCGGGACTGGACTTCGTCTCGGTCGGCGATGCGGGCGCCGACTGCTTCACGCTGCTCGGCGCGATCGCGGCCCGGACGACCGGGCTGGGGCTGATGTCGGGCATCGCCACCTGGTCACGCAGCCCGCTGACGATGGCCCAGGCGGCCAAGACGGTGAACAACCTGTGCGGCGGCCGGTTCCTGCTCGGCATCGGCCCGATGCCCAGGACCTGGGCCACGCAATGGCACGGCCTGGCCTATGACCCGGTGGTATCGCGGATGCGCGAGTACGTGACCATGGTGCGGGCCTGCCTGGACGCCGCCCCGGACCGGCCGGTGACCCGGACCGGGCCGTATTTCCCGGTGGCGGGCTACCCGGGCCACCCGGTCACGCCCGAGCGCCGGGTGCCGGTCGCGATGGCGGCCACGCTGCCCGCGATGACCCGGCTGGCCGCGGAGACCTGCGACGCGATCATGCTCAACGTCATCCAGCCGTGGGAACTTCTCAGCGGCCCCGGTCCCGGCCTGATCGCTCAGGGGCTGGCCCGGGCCGGGCGCAGCCGCAGCGACATCCAGGTCGGGCTGATGCGGTTCTGCGCCGCGCACCAGGACCGCCGGGTGGCCTATGACCAGGTGCGGCGCTCGATCGCGTTCTATTTCGGCATCCCCTACTTCCGGCCGCTGCTCGAGCCGTTCGGCTTCGGCGCGGAACTGGAGGCGGGCGAGGCGGCCGTGGCCCGGGAGGACCCCGAGGCCGCGGCGGCCGCGGTCAGCGACCGGCTGGTGGACTCCATCGGCATCGCGGGCACCCCCGGCGAGGTCCTGGCCAAGATCGCGCGCTACGGCGAGTACGTGGACTGGATGCAGGTCTCGTGCAGCCTCAACGTGCCGGGCGAGGTGGCCGGCCGCCAGGCCCGGCAGCTCGCGGCCCTGCTGGGCGAGGCCCGCGCCGCGGCGCGTAAAAGCGGCGCAATCGGCTTCATCGAAGGCGGTAACTGAACCGACATCGCCGGTGGATTCCATGAGACCAAACGGCGAAAGGAAGACGCATGTTCCATATGGGATGGTTCCTGGGCACGGGATTCGGTGTCTACGGGTGGAATACCGAATGGGCCGGAAACGTGACCTCGGATATCGGAAATCCCGACCTGTTCGTGTATATGGCGCAGTCGCTGGAACGGGCCGGCTTCGACTACATGATGCTCGAGGATTCCTCGGTCCTGCCCAATATCTTCCGCGGCACTTTCGAGAGCTCGGTCAAGGACGGCGGCACGATCCGCTTCGACCCCATGCCGCTGGTCCCCTACCTGGCCATGGCGACCAAGCACATCGGCCTGGTGGCGACGGTCTCGACCAGCTTCTACCCGCCGTTCCTGGCCGCGCGCCTGCTGACCACGCTGGACCACGTGACGCACGGCCGGGTCGGGATGAACCTGGTCACCTCGTCCCCGCACCAGGCCGCGCAGAACTACGGCCTGGCCGAGCACATCGAGCACGACAAGCGGTACCAGATGGCCGATGAGTGGGCCGAGGTGGTCAAGGGCCTGTGGAACACGTGGGAACCGGACGCGGTGGTCGCCGACGAGGCGAACCACCTGTACGCCGACCACACCAAGATCCACACGCTGGACTTCGAGGGCGAGTTCTTCAAGTCCCGCGGCCCGCTCAACCTGCCGCCGGGCCCGCAGCGCGAGCCGGTCATCTGCCAGGCGGGCGGCTCCCCGGCCGGCCGGGAGTTCGGCGCGCGGCACGCGGACACCATCATCGCGGCCGTCCGCGGCGCGCAGGAGATGAAGGAGTACCGCGACGACATCTCCCAGCGGATGCTGGCCAACGGGCGCAAGCCGACCGACGCCAAGGTGCTCTACCTGGTCCACCCGATCCTGGGTGACACCCAGCAGGAGGCGGAGGACAAGTATGACCGGATGCTGGCCGCGATCCGGGCCAACACCGACGCCGTGCTGGCCGGCATGTCGTACTTCACCAGCACCGACTTCTCCAAGTTCGACCTCGACGGGCCCTTCCCCGACCTGTCGAAGAACAACGGCCACCAATCGACCATGAACGACTACAAGCGCTCGGGGCCGACGCTGCGCGAGGCGATCCAGAACCACCGGGTGCAGGAATCGGTCAAGCTGGTCGGCACCCCGGACTCGGTCGCCGCGCAGATGGAAGAGGTCATGGAGGAGGCGGGCGGCGACGGCTTCCTGATCGCCAAGCCGGTGACCCGGCGCACCATCACCGAGATCTCCGAGGCCCTGGCCCCGGCGCTGCGCAAGCGCGGGCTGATCCGGTCATCCTATGAGTGGCCCACTTTCAAGCAGAACCTGCTGGCCTACTGAGGCACGCCCGGGCAACGAGGCCCGGCCGGGCTCAGCCCGCTATCGGCCAATGCTCGGCATAGGAGAGCGAGACCCGGTCGCCGCGGAAGTAGGTGACGCTGAACTCGCGCCCCTGCCCGTGCTCGTCGACCAGCAGCATCTCGCGGACCAGAAGCGGCGATCCCGAGGCGAGCCGGAGCAGCCGGCCCAGCGACGCCTCGGCGGGCGCCCACTCCACGGCCCCTTCGACGGCGCCCAGGCCCGCGCCGAACAGCCGGCGGAAGGCGACCTCGATGGGCCGCAGGTCCCGGTGGTTCTCCTCGACCTGCGCGAAGTAGTGCGGGTCGGTGGCCAGCGTCGGCGCGTAGCCGGACCGCACGTACAGGGGCACGTCCCCGGCCAGCCCGAGCTGGCTGTAGGCCAGGACGTGGGGCGACTCGCTGCCCATCCGGGCGGCCAGGGCGGGCGGCATGGGAATCACGTCCTGATCGATCTCGAGGACGCGAAGCTCGTCCACCCCGGCCAGCGGCAGGACGCCGATGGCCGAGAAGGTCGCGATGGACGACGCCACGGTCGTGCCGGTCCGGGTGTGCCGTTCGACCAGCCCGTCCTGGGCCAGCATCTGCAGGGCCCGCCGGATCGCGTTGCGGTTCGCGGCGAACATGGCGACCAGGTCGTTCTCGTGCAGCCGCTGCTCGGGCGCGATCGAGCCGTCGCGGATGCCCGCCCGCAGCTGGGCGTAGGTGGCGCGGGAGACGCGCCGCGAGGTCGCGGCCTGCTGGCGCTGCCGCCGGTAGGCCTCCCGGGCCGACTCCCGCGGCGGCGGGATCCGGCCCTCCGGGCCCGAACCGGGACGGGCCGGTGGATCGATCGGTGCCATGCGACATCCCGTCTCTCGCAAATGGTCGGGCCGGTACGTCGTCGGGCCGGTACATCTCGGTCATCCAGGATGAATCCGCGCACGGCGGTCCTGTCAAGCCCATGTGCCGGACGTCACGGCACGCCGAAACGACAGCGAAACCTTCAGGAGTTGTGATCGATTGATGTCCCCGAAAGCCGCTCCCGTCATCGTCAGCTCTACCCTCCGCCGCAGCTACGAGATGATGCGCCTGGCCGTGCGGCAGGCGCGAGACCGCGAGATGCTCGAGGATCTGCAGGACTCGGCGGGCTGGTCGCTGCCGGCCGAATCGCGAGACCAGCTGGTCTCCATCCTGGACCGGCACGGCATCGTCGCCGACGCCGATACGGGCCAGGTGGCCAACTCCGTGGCCTATATGGCCATGACCGACCTGGTGCCGGTTGCGCCCGCGCTCGGGCGGGTGACCATCCGGGAGCTGCTGCACAAGCAGGTGCCGGCCACGCCCATCGTGCAGGACCGGCTGGGCGCGGACAACGACCAGGTACTGCTGGTGGAGCAGGTCGTGTCGCTGGGCAGCGAGCCGCTGTTCCACGCGGTGGGCTACAGCCCGGCCGACACCGCCGAGCGCGTCTCGGCCGGCATCCGGGCCATCGACCGGCACCCGCGCCAGCTGGACATGGCCGAGCTGTTCCAGGCCCTCTTCGGCGTGCCGCTGGGGCGCGTCGAGGTCGGCGTGGGCGCGGTCCGCGCCGACCTGCGCACCGCGCGGCTGCTCAAGATCGAGGCCGGGACCGGCATCCTGGTCCGCGAGTTTCTGCAGTTCGACGCGGCCGGGCGGCCCCGCTCCTACAACTTCACCCAGTTCCGCCCGGACCGGATCCGGTTCACCGCGCGGCATCAGGCCGGGGAGCCGGACCCCGACCCGGGCCCCGGCTCGGGCCCGGACCCGGACAAAAGGTGCTGACCAGGTAACAGATGCCCCAGCGGCGCAATTAACACGTTACGGGCTTCGCCGGGACAGGTAACACGCTCTGCTGAACATTGAACCTGCCGCGCCACTGACGTCGCAACGCTCTAGCACGTTACGAAAGTGGGTAACCCATGGCCGTTCCAGCTCCTGCCCCGGCCGCACCGGGCGAGCGGAGGGAACACCTCGACGTCGCCGGCCTGAACGTCAGCTACGACACACCCGGCGGCGTGATCGATGCCGTCAAGGACGTCTCGTTCTCGGTCGACCGCGGCGAGTGCGTCGCGCTCGTGGGCGAGTCCGGCTCGGGCAAGTCGAACGTCTGCCTGGCCATCGGCGGTTTCCTGACCGCCGCCAACGTCCGCATGTCCTGCGACCGGATGACGCTGGGCGGGGTGGCCCTGGACCGCAGCGCCCACCGGTCGCTCATCCCGAGGTTCACGCCCGGCATCGCGATGATCTTCCAGGACGCGATGACCTCGCTCGACCCGGTCTGGACGGTGCGCAGCCAGCTGCGCGCGGTGCTCCGGGCGGCCGACAAGGTCCCGCGCCGCGAACGCGACGACGCGGCCCGGGAGTGGCTGGCCAAGGTGGGGCTGACCGACACCAAGCGGGTGATGGGCAGCAGGCCGTACGAGCTGTCCGGCGGCATGCGGCAGCGCGTCATGCTGGCCCTGGCCCTGGCGGGCAACCCCGGCCTGGTCATCGCGGACGAGCCGACCAGCGCGCTGGACGCCTCGCTGTCCCGCGACGTCATGGAGCTCATGCTCGGCCTGACCGCCACCAGCGGCATCGCCCTGCTGCTGGTCACGCACGACATCAAGCTGTGCGAGGAGTACTCCGACCGCACCCTGGTCATGTACCGCGGCTCGGTCGTCGAGGAACTCGGCTCGTCCCGGCTCATCAGCGGGGCCCGGCACCCTTACACCCAGGGGCTGGTGCGCTGCGTGCCGACGCTGGAAGACGCCGACCGCGACACCCTGGAGACCATCGGCGAATGGCTGGACCTGGGTGAGCTGGAGGCGCTGGACGACGAAGCCGCCCGGCCGCTGGCCACGGCCGACACGCGGGCGGGAGGCGGCCATGTCTGAGGTGGCGAGGCCTGAGGTGGCGAGCTCTGAGCCCGGCACCGAGCCCGACCGGTTCGTGCAGCTGGTGGCGACCGACGTGACCAAGATGTTCGGGCGGCGCAAGAGCCAGCGGCACACGGCCGTGGACGGGGTCTCGCTCACCGTGCAGAGCGGCCAGGCGGTCGGCATCGTCGGCGAATCAGGATCGGGCAAGTCCACCTTCGCCCGCATGCTGGCCGGCATCGAGATGCCCAGCTCCGGCTCCGTCTACTTCAACGACGTGCCCATCGTGTCCCAGCTGAATGGGCAGACCGAGCGGATCAACCTGCGCCGTCACGTGCAGATGGTGGCGCAGGACACCTCGTCCTCCTTCGATCCGCTCAAGACCCTGCGGACCTCGGTCCGCACCCCGGCCATGCGGCTGCTCGGCCTGGACCGGGCCGAAGCCGACGCCGAGGTCGACCGGGTGATGGCCGACCTGGAGCTGCCCCCGGTGCTGGCCGACCGCTACCCGCAGCACGTGTCCGGCGGGCAGCGGCAGCGGTTCGCCATCGCCCGGGCCCTGATCGTCCGGCCCGGGATGCTGATCTGCGACGAGGTCGTCTCCGCGCTCGACGTGTCGGTGCAGGGCTCGGTGCTCAACATGCTGCGCAGGTACTGCGCCGACTCCGGGGCCGGGCTGGTCTTCGTCTCGCACGGGCTGCCCGCCACCGCCTTCATCTCCGAACGCATGGTGGTCATGCGGGACGGCCGCATCGTCGAGGACGGCCCGACCGTCTCGGTCCTGAACCAGCCGTCGCACGAGTACACCCGGCTGCTGCTGGCCGCCTACCGGGGCCGCCCGGCCGGCGCGTCGCGCCGGTTCGAGCGCAGCAGCGTGGCCGCGCTGCGTGATGCCTCATGATGGGGTGGCTGCGCTCCCAGCGCTGGTGGGCCATGCGCGTGCTGATGCTGCCCGTTCACCTGCTGGCCTTCGCCGTGGTGGCCTTCCTCCTGGTGGCGGCGATGCCGGGCGACCCGGTCGAGGCGCTCACCGGCGGCCGGGTGACCCCGGCCAACTACGCGGCGATCAGGCACAACCTCGGCCTGGACCAGAACCTGTTCAGCCAGCTGCTGAATTTCCTGCACCAGATGGTCACGTTCAACTTCGGCATCTCGATCGCGAGCGGCCGCCCGGTGGCGGACGAATTCGCCACCCGGCTGCCGGCCACCGTCGAGCTGGCTCTGCTGGCCATCGTGGGCGTGATCATCGTTTCGTTCGGCTGCGGGTTGCTGATGATCTCCCGGCCGGGAAATCCGGTGTCGCGGGTACTGCGGGTCTACGCCCGGACGGCCGGCGCACTGCCGGAGTACTGCCTGGCCGTGGGCGGCATCTTCCTCTTCTACTCCATCCTGCACTGGGCGCCGGCCCCGGACGGGCTGCTCTCGCCGGCCCTGACGGCGCCGTCGGCGGTCACCGGGCTGCCGCTGCTCGACGCCATCATCGGCAATGACGGGCCGGCCTTCCGCTCGGAGGTGCAGCACCTGGCCCTGCCGGTCATCGTGCTCGTCCTGGCCAGCGTCCCGGTGGTGCTGCGGCTGCTGGTCCACCAGCTCGAGGAGGTGGCCGCCGACCCGGCCACCCGGTTCCGCGCCGCGTCGGGCGCCGGGCAGCTGACCGTGACCGTGAGCATGTACCGGCGGGCGCTGCCCAGCACGGTGACCATGCTCGGCGCGGTGTTCGGCTACCTGCTGGGCGGCGCGGTGATCATGGAGGACCTCTTCGGCCTGGGCGGGATGGGCCAGTTCGCCATCGACGCGGTGAACTCCTCCGACGTGGTGGCCATCCGCAGCTTCCTGATGGTGGTCGCGGCCCTGTCGCTCACCGTCTTCCTGCTCGTCGACATCATCAACATGATTCTCGACCCGCGCCGGCGTCCCGGCGTCCAGTTGGAGGGAGCGTGATGGCTGCCGTCACGACCATCGCCCGGGCGGAACCGGAGCCGGAATCCCGGTCACGCTGGCGGGCCGGAGCGGGAAACGGCCGGCTGTGGTGGCTCGCGCTGGCGCCCGTCGTGGTGCTCGCCCTGCTGGCCCTCATCGGCCCCTGGATCACGCCGTACTCGCCGACCCACGTCGTCGGCGGCACCTCGCTCGCCCCGGACGGGAAGTTCTGGTTCGGCACCGACTCCAACGGGCTGGACGTGTTCTCCCGGGTGCTGGCGGCGACCCGGGTCAACATGGAGATCGCCGTCTCCGTGGTCCTGCTGGCCACCGCGGGCGGGGTCGCGCTCGGCCTGCTGGTCGGGATGAACGAGTCCCGGCGGGGCCTGCTCGGCGTGCTGGCCCGCGGCCTGGCCCGGCTGATCGACCTGGTCCAGGCCGTCCCGGCGGTGCTCATCGGGCTGGTCCTGGTCGCCTTCTACGGCGGCAACCTGCCCACCCTCATCGCCGCCATCTCGATCGTGCTGCTGCCCATCCAGATGCGGCTGGTCCGGGTCGAGGTGCTGCGGGTCCGCGGCGAGGCGTTCGTCGACGCCGCCCGGATGGCCGGGATGTCCGAGCTCGGCCTGACCGTGCGCACCGTGCTGCCCAACTCCACCCGGGCCGCGCTGGAAAACGTCTCCGTGGTCTTCGCCCTGGCCGTCATCCTCAGCGCCGCGCTCGGCTTCCTCGGCGTCGGCCTGCCGCCGCCCACGCCCGAGTGGGGCTCGATGATCGCCACCGGAGCCTCGGACGCCGCCCTCGGCCGCTGGTGGTCGGCGCTGTTCCCGACGATCGCGCTCATGCTGTCGGTCGGCGCGGTGTCCTTCAGCCTGCACGCCGTGCTGCGCCGCCTGCACCACTGACTCAGGACCTTTCCCGCTCGCCCGCTCTCCCGCTCACCGAGAACTCCGCCAGCACTGCCGCAGGCGGCAGCATGCCCGTCGCATCCCCCACGCCAGAAAAGGACCCAGCGAATGACGCTCAATAGACGGCAGTTCCTCGTCGGCAGCTCCACGGCCGGAGCGCTGAGCATCCTGCTCGCGGCCTGCGGCAACGGCGCCACCTCGACCTCGAAAGCAGCCAGCGGCAGCACCGACACCACCACCCTGGTGGAGGCGGTGGCCGGCCTGCCCACCGGCTTCTCGTTCGACACCGCGCCGTCGGGTTACGAGAACATGGAGTTCAACAACAACGTCCAGGCCTGCCTGATCCGCAACCCCTACGTGACCAGCAGCCGCGACGCCAAGGCACTGACCCAGGACAACTACAAGTTCGAGGGCGTGCTGGCCGAGTCCTACGACGTCAGCTCGGACGGCCTGGAGTACACCTTCAAGCTGCGGCAGGGCGTGCTGAGCCAGCAGGGCAACCCGTTCACCGCTGATGACGTGCTGTTCTCCTACCAGCGCAAATGGCACTCGACCAGCATCACGCCGTTCGTCAGCTCGCCCGCCATCACCGACCCGTCCAAGCAGTTCACCAAGGTGGACGACAACACGGTGAAGATCACGGTCGACCGCAAATCCGACGGCTTCACCCTGCTGGCCCTGCTGGCCAACGTCACGGCCGAGATCTACGACAGCACCTACCTGAAGAAGTACGCGACCAAGAGCGACCCGTACGGGCTGACCATCTCCAACACCAAGGCCAACTTCGGCTACGGCGCGTACATGCTGGACAGCTACACGCCGGGCCAGCAGATGATCCTGGTCGCCAACCCGCACTTCGCGCTGGGCGAGCCGAAGATCAAGAAGGTCATCCAGCGGGTGGTCGCGGACGGCGGCACCCGGGCCAACATCCTCCAGCAGGGCGCGGTCGACATCGCCGTGCAGCTGCGGCCCGAAGACGTCGCCTCGTTCGCCAGCGACTCCAACCTGCAGACCTACAAGGTCGACACCAACGACTACCTGTGGCTGACGCTGCAGACGTCCAAGCCGCCCTTCAACGACGTCCGGGTCCGGCAGGCGTTCCAGATGGCCGTCCCGTACCAGCAGATCATCTCCAACGTCTACAAGGGCCGCGCGGACATGATGCAGGGCTGGCTGGACCCGGATGCGCCCGGCTACAGCACCGAGGGGCTGTTCTACCCGGCCTACAACGCGGACAAGGCCAAGGCGCTGCTCAGCCAGGCCGGCCACAGCTCGGTCGACTGCACGATCCTGATCAGCAACGCGGTCCCCGACCTGGAGGAGGCCGCGGTGCAGATCCGCAGCTTCGCCTCGGCGGCCGGCTTCAACGTCACCATCAACCAGCAGCCCGCCGCCACCGCGTCGGCCAACCAGTCGGCCGGGAACTTCGAGGCGGTGATCATCCGGGACATGGCCATCAGCCTGTCCCCGCCGTATGAGCTGCTGCTCCAGTACACCGCGAACTCCCCGCTCAACTCGGGCAAGTGGCAGGACCCCAGCTACTACGCCGCGGTCAACAAGGGCATCAACGCCGGGGACCCGCTGACGGCCGACGCCGGGAAGTACTGGGCCCAGGCCATGAGCATCGCGCTGGACCAGGTACCCCAGGTGTCCATCGCCCGGGTGCAGCCGCTGCAGGTCTTCGCGTCCAACGTCAGCGGCTACGCGCACCGCTCGGACAACGTCATCGACTACTCGATCATCAGCAAGAAGTAGGGACGGGGCCCGGCATGTTCCACATGGGCTGGTTCCTCAGCTACGACGTGCACTCATGGCGCGACACCTGGGCGGGCCGGGGCGCGACGGAGTGGGTGAGCCCGGACTTCTACATCGACATGAGCCGCGCCCTGGAACGCGCCGGGTTCGACTACCTGATGTTCGAGGACGGCTCCTTCGTGCCGGACTCCTACGGCAGCTCGCCCGACTACTTCCTGAGCCACGCCTCAGCGGTGCCCAAGCACGACCCGCTGACCCTGCTCGCCACCCTGGCCCGGGCGACGTGCCACATCGGACTGATCGCCACGATGACGACGACGTTCTACCCGCCGTTCATCGCCGCCCGGCTGATGGCCACCCTGGATCACCTGTCCGGCGGCCGGGTCGGCGCCAACCTGGTCACCTCGCACAACATCCGCACGGCGGAAAACTACGGGCTGCCGGAGCAGATCGAGCACGACCGGCGCTACGTGATCGCCGCGGAGTGGGTCGAGGCGGTCAGCGCGCTGTGGGACTCGTGGGAGCCGGGCGCAGTCCAGGCCGACCTGGAGCGCGGCGTGTTCACAGACCCGGCCAAGGTTCACCCGGCCGACTTCCGCGGCGCGCACTTCACCACCCGCGGGCCGCTCAACATCCCGGCCGGCCCGCAGGGACGGCCGGTCATCTGCCAGGCGGGCGGATCCCCGGCCGGGCGTGACTTCGGGGCCCGGTTCGCCGACACGATCCTGGCCCAGGTCGGCTCGGTGGAGCAGATGAAGGACTACCGGGAGGACATCTCGGCCCGGGCCGTCGCGCACGGGCGCAGGCCGGAGGACCTGAAGGTGCTGTTCCTGACGTCGTTCGTGCTGGCCGACTCCGATGCGCGGGCCCAGGAGACGTACCGCCAGCAGGTGGCGGCCAAGGAGGCCAACATCGAGGCCAACCTGGTCGCGATGTCCTACGCCAGCGGCCAGGACTTCGCCGCCTTCGACCTGGACGAGCCCATCCCGGCCGTCCGGACCAACGCCGCCCGGGCCACCACCGAGCACCACCTGCAGGCCCGCGACGGGGCGGTGACCCTGCGGGACATCGCGGAGAAGCCGCCGCACACGGTCCGGTTCATCGGCTCGCCGGACACGGTGGCGGCGCAGATGGACGAGGCCATGCAGCACGCGGGCGGCGACGGCTTCCTGGTCACCGGCGCGGTCAACCGCCGCGCCATCGCCGAGATCGCCGACGGGCTGGGCCCGGCGCTGCGCCGCCGCGGCCTGACCCGGGAGCGCTACGGCCACACCACCCTGCGCGGAAACCTGAGGGAATTCTGATGAGCATGTTCCATCTCGGCTGGTTCGTCGGCCGGGGCCTGTCCCCGCAGTCCTGGCCGCCGGGGCAGTTCGCCGGGGCCGGCCAGGAGGCCTGGTGGGACCCTCAGCTCTACATCGACCTGGCCGCCTCGCTGGAGCGGGCCGGCTTCGACTACATGATGATCGAGGACGGCATGTTCGTCCCCGACGTGTTCGGCGGGACCAGCGAGTTCTACCTGGAGCAGGGCTGGCTGGCACCCAAGATGGACCCGCTGACCTACCTGCCGCTGATCGCCCGCGAGACCTCGCACATCGGGGTCATCGCCACGGTGACGACCAGCTTCTATCCCCCGTTCCTGGCCGCCCGGCTGGCCACCTCGCTGGACCACCTGACCTCCGGCCGGGTGGGCTTCAACCTGGTCACGTCGCACAACGACCGGACGGCGCAGAACTTCGGGCAGCCCCGGCAGCTCGAGCACGACCGCCGGTACGCGATGGCCGATGAGTGGATGCAGGCGGTCAACGCGCTGTGGGACACCTGGGACGCGGACGCCGTGGTGGCTGATGAGGAGGGCGGCGTCTACGTCGACCCGGCCAAGGTCCGCCCGGCGCACTTCGCCGGGGAGTTCTTCCGGACCCGGGGGCCGCTCAACACCATGCCCGGCCCGCAGCGGCGGCCGGTGATCTGCCAGGCCGGCGGCTCACCGGCGGGCAAGGCGTTCGGCGCCGCGCACGCGGACACGATCATCGCCCAGTCCGCCGACGTCGACGGGATGCGCCGCTACCGCGACGACATCACCGACCTGGCCCTGGCGGCCGGGCGCGACCCCAAGAGCATCAAGATCCTCTACTCCGTCTCCCCCGTCGTAGACGCCGACCCGGCCGCGGCGGCCGAGCGGGCCGAGGCGGCCGCGGCCGCGCGCCGGGCCAACATCGAGCGCACCCTGGCCAGCATGTCCTACGTCAGCGGCATCGACTTCTCCCGGTTCGACCTGGACCAGCCGCTGCCTGACATCCGGACCAACGCGGCCCAGGCCAGCACGGCGGCGTTCGCCTCCGGCGGGTCCGCGCTCACGCTGCGCGAGATCACCCAGCGAGACCCGGCCGAGCCCGCGCTGGTCGGCACGCCGGACGCGGTCGCCGCGCAGATGGGCGAGATCATGGACCACGTGGGCGGCGACGGCTTCCTGATCAACGGGCCGGTCGAGCGCCGGTACATGGCGGAGATCAGCGACGGGCTGGGGCGCGCGCTGCGCCGCCGTGGCCTGGTTCGCGACGGCTATAAGCACGGCACGTTCCGGGAGAACCTGCTCGCCTTCTGACGTCTGGCCGTCCCGGCCGGTCCAGCAGCACGGTGGCTGGACCGGCCCGGGCCAGTCGTTCTTGTTTCTGTCAGGCGGCCGCGCCGGGGCGGTCGCCGGTCAGGAACACCTTGCGGCCGGGGTAGTCCGGGCGCGGGAGCCCCAGGTCGTGCTGGGCGATGATGGTCCGGAACACCTCGACCGTGCCGCCGGGGGTGGCCGAGTGCTGGGCGACCCGGTGGCCGAAATCGATGACGCCGTCGCCGAGCACGCCGTCCGCGTCCCGGGCCAGGATCGCGATCGGGCCGACCAGGTCGATGAGCGCCTCGAAGCCCAGCCGGGCCGTGTCCGAGCCCTTGATCTTGGCCATGGCCGCCGGGGTGCAGGCGGACCCCTCCAGGTCAACCAGCAAACGCCCGATTCCGGAAAGGAACGCCTCGTCGTCGATCAGCGCCCCGTCCCCGGACGGCTCGTCCTGGGCCCAGCCCAGCACGGCTTCGATCGACTTCTTCAGTGGCCGCCCGAAACGATTGCCCGGGCCGATGTCGTCGAGCTTGTTTTCCTTCTCGCCGATGTAGTGCTCGGTGTCCAGCGGGCCGTGCAGGGTGGACCAGCCGTTGTTGACCTCGCCGATGCGGTACCGGTCCGAGAGCCGGATGTCGCTGTAATAGCTGATGTTGGTGGTCTCGTCGCCGATGGTCGGCAGCGGCTGCCGCTCGAACCCGGGTGAGCTGGTCGGGACCAGGAACATCGTCATGCCCTTGTGCTTGGGCAGGGTGGGGTCGGTCCGGGTGATGAGGAAGACGTGGGTGGAGTGCTGGGCGTTGGAGGTGAAGATCTTCTGCCCGTTGATGATCCACTCATCGCCGTCCCGGACCGCGCGGGTCTTGGCGCCGGCGATGTCCGACCCGCCGTCCGGCTCGGTGTAGCCCAGGCAGAAACGGACTTCGCCGCTGGCCACCTTCGGCTTCAGCTCGGCACGCAGCTCGGGGTCCGCGAACTTGTCGACCGCGGGCCACGGCAGCTGCTCGCCCACCTGGCACGGGGCGTCCCGCCGGATGATCTCGTCCTGGAGGATCTTGAGGCACACATTGTCCAGCTCCGCGCCGCCCTCGTCCTTCGGCCACTGCGGCATCAGCCAGCCCTTGGCGCCCAGGGCCAGGATCAGGCCTTCGTCGGTATGGTCGGCTCGCTCGCGGATCCCGGCGTACAGCTCAGGAGTCAGGTGCTCGTCGAAGAAGGCCCGGACTTCCTCGGCGAACGCCTGCTGAGCGTCGGTGAGGGCAACGGCTGAGAAATCCATTTCCTGACACTCCTAACGACTGCCCGACTCTGGGGTCGCAGATGCCTGGCGGAAGCCGACGGAGCACGCATCGCTCCGCGGCTGTGCATCGCCATCGCATCAATCTTTAGTTCCTGCCTCGAATTCATCCTGTTTCCCGGCAAAACACATGTCAAGAGGCAAGCGTCTCGGTTGATGACCGGACTTGTCTCGCTCGGCCGCTGGCACGGCAGTGAAGGAGGAATACGGCGATTACCTTGCGTGACCGGCACCTCGGGGCATCTTGACCGGGCCGTGATCGGCTGGTTAGCCTCGGCCTCACTATGTCCCGCCTGACCAAGCGGAATCTCGTCGCGTCCCTGATCATCATCGTCGGCTTGGCCGGGTCGGTGCTGGGCTGGACCTACGTCCCGATAATCCTGCTCCCGCTGATCCCGATCGCCGCCTTCTTTGCCGTGGCCGTGTTCTTCACGCTTTACCCGGCCGCTCCGGCGCTGGAGCAGGCCGCTTTCGGCCGGACCGCGGCCGGCCTGGCCGTCCGCTTCTTCTCGCCCGGTGCTCCGCCCGCCCGGGGCCGCCGCGGCGGCCAGCCCGGGCGGCCCGAGTCCGAGCCGTCGTCCGCTGGCCCGCGACACAGCCCCGCGCCCGGCCCCGCGTTCCAGCGGGCGCCGCAACAACGGCCAGGCCGCCCTACTGCCCCCGGATGCGGTCGTGGCCTTGACCGAGGAACGCCAGGACGCCGGCGTCGACGACGTCATGGCCGCCCTGGACCGCCAGCTCATCGGCCTGCTCCCGGTCAAATCCCAGTTCGAGCAGATCGCCTCCCTCCTCGTCGTCGACCGCGCCCGCCGCCGCTTCGGCCTCAACGCCGCCCGCCCCAACCTCCACATGTGCTTCACCGGCGAACCCGGCACCGGCAAGACCACCGTCGCCCTCCAGATGGCCGAGCTCCTCTACCGCCTCGGCTACCTCGACACCCCCAAGATCATCCACGCCATGCGCGACGACCTCGTCGGCGAGTACATCGGCCAGACCGCCCCCCGCACCAAATACGTCCTGGAACGCGCCATGGGCGGGGTCCTGTTCATCGACGAGGCCTACTCCCTGTACCGGCCCGATGACCCCAAGGACTACGGCCAGGAATGCATCGACATCCTCCTCCAGGTCATGGAAAACGACCGCGACAAACTCGTCGTCGTCCTCGCCGGATACAAAGACCGCATGGACATCTTCTTCGAATCCAACCCCGGCATGAGCTCCCGCATCGCCCACCACCTCGACTTCGCCCCCTACACCCTCGACGAACTCATCGCCATCGGCCGCAAGATGCTCACCGAAGCGTCCTACTACCTGACCGGCCCGGCCGAGGCCACCTTCCGGGAGCAGATGGCCACCCGGATGACCCAGCCCCGCTTCGCCAACGCCCGCAGCGTCCGCAACGACCTCGAACGCGCCCGCATCCGCCACGCCCACCGCCTCGCCTCCGACCCCGCCCAGACCCGCACCAAAGACGAACTCATGCGCCTGGAACCCCCCGACATCCAGCTCAGCTGAGCCTCCGCGGGTCAGGCCTGAGCACGGCTGGATACGCCGACGTCACTGAGGTGGTGGACGATCTGGCGGAAGGAGTCGACGAAGGATTCTTCGCTGTAGACAAGATCGGTCGCGGCGCAGAAGGGCCTGACGAGGCGCTGGACGCGGCGCAGGTTGGGCCGGGGCATCGAGGGGAACAGGTGATGCTCCGTCTGGTAGTTTAGGCCGCCCAGCATGAAGTCGGTGAACCGGCCGCCGGTGATATTCCGGGCCGTCACCACCTGGCGGCGGGCAAAGCTGAGCGGCGTGCCGGTCTCGATGATCGGCATCCCCTTGTGGTTCGGGGCGAAGCTGATGCCCAGGTACACCGAGAAGACCGCCTGCTGGACGACGATGAAGGCCAGTGCCTTGAGCGGGGAGAGCACCAGCAGCACGATGGTCAGGTACATCGCCACGTGCACCGCGATGAGAGCGCCTTCAACGGCCGCAGCGTGATCTCGCTGCTGAAGGAGCCGCCTGACCCCGAGTACGTGCATGCCGCCGCTGCGCAGCAGCATGAGAGGGAAGAAGAGCGGCGCCTGCCACCGCGCCAGCCACGACTCGAGCGGACGCGGCCCGTTTCCCGCCGCGTCCGGCGGCGGCAGGGGAACTCCGGCGCCCATGTCGGGATCGCGACCCACCTCGTTGGGGTGGGCGTGGTGGGCGTTGTGCTTGTGAATCCACCAGCCGAAGCTCAGCCCGATGAGCACGTTTCCGACGGTCATGCCGAGCAGGCGGTTACGCCGGCGAGTGCCGAAGACCTGGTTGTGCCCCGCATCATGGCCGACGAAGCCGAGCTGGGTGAAGATGAGCCCCATCAGCACCGCCACGCCGAGGCTCCCCCAGGAATCTCCGGCGATGACGAGCAGGACCCACCCCGCCAGGTAGGCGAGGATGGTCAGGCTGATCTTGACGCTGTAGTAGCCGAGCCTTCGGTCCAGCAGGCCCATAGCTCGCACCTGAAGCGCCAGCGCCCGAAAGCCGGCCGCCGAAGGGTCGACGGCGACGGGCGCCCCGGCTGCGGTTGGGGGCCGGCCGAGATAGCCGGGTGCTGTCATCGTGGTTGCTCCTGTTCCTCAGCGAATCCGCGTGGGGGGTTCGCCACCAGGGTCTGGAGCAACGATGCCGCGACCAGGGCCTTCTCGGCACTGGTCGCACCTCTCGGTTAAGACGCTATCACCACGTCCGAAGCGGACGGGCTCACGCAGGGCCCGGCGGACCGGGTTCAGTGCCTGCGAATGAACAGGACGCCTGCCTCCAGCCGAGCCGGGCAGAAGGGGGGGCGGCATGACGGATCCCCCGGGCTTGCGTTACTGCCGCCACCCCGGGGGATCCGCTGGCTTAGCTACTTCTTGAAGGCGTCTTTGACCTTCTCGCCGGCTTGCTTGAGCTTGCCCTTGGCCTGATCGCCGCGGCCTTCGGCTTCGAGCGACTCGTCACCCGTAGCCCTCCCGGCGCCTTCCTTGACCTTGCCCTTAGCCTGCTCGGCGATGTTGTTGGCCTTGTCTTCTGTGCTCATCGTGCTCTCCTTGCGTCCTGCAATGGCCCGGTCGCCCAGATCAAGCGGCGCGGCGGAACGTGCCGTGGTGACACGGTCACGTAAGTCAGATTGCGGTACCCGGGCCGAGGCCGCCGTGGCCTGAGCCGGAGACTCTGCCTGCGCGTCACGGACGGGGGCCTGGCTGGCCGACGAGGTCGACGGCGAGGCGGCGGCCTGCGAGTGGGCAGGTCCGCGGCCGAACAGGCCTCGGGACAGCAGAGGCCTGCGGGGCCTCGGACGGCCGGCATCATCCGGGACGCTGCGGTCACGCGCGGCGCCCTCGTCGCCCAGCGTGCTGGCGGTATAGGTGCGGGCGGTATCGCGCTGGTCAATCAGGTCGTCGCGCTCCGAACTGACCGCGGCGGCTTGACGGCGGGACTGCGCCAGCCCACGCCGGGCCTCACGGCCACGGCGGGCACTGCGGCGCGCGCCGCCGAGCAGCATGCTCAGCCCGGCCATGGCCAGCGCCCCGACCACGATGCCGTACAGGAACAAGGTTCCGGTAGAGCCGGTCACGTGGTAGCCGAACACGGCGAAATGGGTCACCTCATGGGCGGGACCGCCGTTGGCCAGGACCCCGGCTACGCCGACGATGACCGCTGCGATCAGGATGACCAGCCCGAGGATAATGATCAAGGAGCTCCAGCCTGTTAACGTTGTAGATCTACAGTAAATCACTTCGATTCGGCTATGTCAACACTGTAGACCTACGTAGGATATCTACAGTTGGATGTCTCCGCCCACCAGGACAAGAACGGAATCCCGCCATGACTACTCCGAACGCCCCCGCTGACAGCAGCGTTGCTGACGGCGGTACCGGCAGGATCACCCGCGATGCTGTCCTCGCCGCCGCGCTGGAGATCATCGACCGGGACGGCATCGACGCGCTGTCCATGCGCCGGCTGGCCCGGGCCCTGGACCGGGACCCGATGATCCTCTACCGGCACACCCCGAACAAGGCCGCCCTCCTCGACGGCGTCGCTGAGACCGTGCTGGGCCAGTTGCGCGTCGACTCCGGCGATTCCGACTGGGCGGGCCAGCTGCGGGCGATCGCCCGTCAGTATCGAGCGCTGGCCCTCGCCCACCCCCGTGTCGTGCCGCTGATCGTCACCCGGCCGCTGGCCACCCCGCTCGCCATGCGGCCCATTGGCACTCTGCGTCCGCTGGAAGACATCCTGGCCATGCTCACCCGGGCCGGATTCAGCGGACCCGATGCGCTGCACATCTACCGGGCCCTGTTTGGCTTCCTCAACGGCCACATCCTCAACGAGCTTCAGGAACTCACCGTCAGCCCGGACGAGACCGACGCCCTTCTGCGGCTCGGCCTGCACCGGCTCCCGATCAATGACTTCCCTCTGCTCCGCGCCCTGGCCCCGGCCCTGGCCAGCTACGACGGCGCCGCCGAACTAGAACGGGGGCTCGACATCCTTCTCACCGGCCTGTCCGCCACCCTGACACCGCTCGGCGTAGCCGCACCGAGCTGACCGGAGGCTCAAGGCGCCGGGGAGGTTGGATGCGCCTGCTCCATGAACTGGAACATGACCCCGTCAGGGTCGAGGACGCTGAGCGTTTTCCTGACGCCGAAGCTGCCTAGATCCCAGGTCTCGGGCGGTGCCACGATGTGCTTTCCCGGATCGGGCAGAAGGCGAAGCAATTTCTCGTAGACCACGTCAATATCGTTGACCTGGTAGGTGAAATTGATCATCCCGAGGTGATTGGCCTCCTGGTAGGCGCGGCCATAGGTACCCGGGACCTTCCACTGCAGGAGATCGACGCCGTTCCGATTGTCCGGTCGCGGGACCATGATGGCGGCGTCGAAGTCGTATTCGCCGGCGTACGGGGTGCCCTCGGGGTTACGCAGTATGTCGCCGAGTGATCCCGCGGATTGCGGCTGCAGCCACTCGGGATTGAGCCGGACCTGAAGCCCGAGGCCGAGCACCTTGGTGTACCAGTCGTAGGAGGTATGCAGATCACGGCAGTTGGTGTTCGGGCCGCCGATGCTGTCCGGAGGGCCGTCCGGCGTGGGATCCAACGGCCCGACCCACTCCAGGGTGGTGCCGTCCGGATCCCGGAACGCGAAAGAATAGATCTGCTGCGTGGGCGTGATGTAGATGCTGCTGGGCGGCCCGTACGGCCGCCCGCCGTGCTTCAGCGCGGCCTCGTAGCGGGCGGTCTGCCCGGTCGAGGATGCGTTGGCGTGCTCGCGGTACCAGCCGAGGTGGTTGGCCTCGGCGTAGGGCGTGCCGACCGGGCCTGGTGAGAGCCACTGCACCAGCAGGATGGCGCTGCCCTGGAAGGACTGGGCGTCGCGCATCATCCGGGCCCGGAATTGGCCGTTCGGAATACCGAGCCCGTTGAGGGCTTGTACCGGCGGATCTATGACCTCGGCCCGCTTTACCGGATAGGTCGTCTCATAGAATTCGACAGCCCGGTCGAGATCGGAAACGTTGATGGTCAGGAACAGGGCCTTGGCAATGTTGCCGCCGAGGCTGCTCTCGCCAGGAAGCTCCATGCGACCATCATCGCTCATGCTCGGCGTCGATCGAGGCCCGAGAAGGAGGCTGGTATGCCTGAGGTGTTTTCAGGTGCCTCAGGCCCCGCCAGCCGACCATGCCGGCCGCGGCGAGGATCACCCCGGCGGCAATGAGGGCAACCTCGAAGCCCCGGAGGAATGACGAAACCGCTGGGTTAAGCGCGTCCGGTCCGAGGGACGCGGCGACCTGATGTACCTGGCCGCCCGCGACCTCAGGACCGAGTTGCGCAGCCGACGGCAGGGATCCGGAGCGCCGGGACCAGTCGGCCAGGATCACGCTGCTGGCGATAGAGCCCAGGATGGCCAGGCCCATGGCCGTGCCGATCTGGCGGCAGGAGTTGAACAGGGCTGACCCGATCCCGGAGGATCCGTCGGGCACTTCGGCCATGGCCGCGGACGAACCCGCCGGGACCATCAGGCCGAAGCCAAGTCCGACCACGATGTAGCACACTGCTGGCCAGACAAACGGTGTCGTCAGGTCCAGCTGGCTCATCCCGAGCATGCCTGCGGCGGCGGCGAAGCAGCCCAGCCCGACCGCCCTGGCCGCCGGCAGCCAGCGGGCCAGCCGCTTGCCGGACTGAGCTACGCAGAAGTACGGAAGACAGAAGAACAGCCAGGACAAGCCGGTCTGCAGCGCGGACCACTCACGGATGTTCTGGAAGAAGAGCGTCACGTAGTAGATGAATCCCGAGAAGGCCAGATAGGCCAGCAGATACACCGCACAGGCCCGGCTGAAGCCTCGAGTACGCAGCAATACGAGGGGAACCATCGGTGCGGCAGCCCTCCGCTCCCACCCGGCGAAGGCGGCGATCACGGCGACACCGCCGGCCACGCAGACTCCCGCCACCGGCGAAGTCCAGCCGTCGTCAGCGGAGTCGATGAACCCCAGGGTCAGCAGCAGCAGGCCGACTGCACTCAACGCGACCCCAACCACGTCGAAGGAGCGGGGTACCGGTTCCCGGGACTCAGCGACCGCCGCCAGGCAGAGGGCGACGGTGGCTATCCCGATCGGGATATTGACCCAGAAGATCGATGACCAGGGAAACACGCTGAGCAGCAGACCGCCCAGGACGCTGCCGCCCGCGACGGCCAGCCCGCTCACCGCGGCCCACAACCCGATTGGGCCGGCCCTAGCCTCCGGCGGGTAAGCCTCGGAAATCAGCGAAAGGGTCAGCGATGACATCACTGCGCCGCCGATTCCCTGCACTACCCGGAAGCCGACCAGCATGGCGCCCGATACCGACAGGGCGCAGCCGACTGACGCGAGGGTGAAAAGGATGACCCCGGCCAGGAAAATGCGCTTGCGCCCAAGGTGATCACCCAGCGCGCCGCCGGCCGGAATCAATGCGGCCAGAGCCAAGGCGTAGCCGCTGACCACCCATTCCAGTCCCGCAGGAGACAGATGCAGCTCGTGCTGCATGGCGGGCAGGGCAACGCTCACGATCAGGACATCGAGCACCATCATGCCCTGAGCCAGGCACGCCACGGCCAGAGTCAGCCGCTGCCTGGAGCTTGTCCGCAACGCCATGACAACAGCCTGCCTGACCTTGTCAGCCCGGCACCAGATAAAGCTCACGGCTAAGGCATTTGGTTACCTTCAAAGAAGCTCCCGGGCCAGCTGCGCTAGGCGGTCCCTGAGGGCCCATGTGGTCGAGGGCGGCCATCGGAATCCTCTCCTCGCGGGGAGCGCTGCCTACTCGGCGAGGCCGTAAATCCTGGCGAACGGGTCCCACGAGGCATCGTCGTGGACCTCAAGCTCGACCCGGGTGGCGACCGACTGGGCCGCCTCCTGGCCGAACAGGTCCGCCAGCAGTGCGGCAGCCATGTCCATGCCTGCCGCCACACCCGAGGATGTCCACCGGTCACGGTCCTGGACCCATCGTGCTCGAGCGACCCACTCGACCTTCTGGCCCTGCGCGCACGCCCATGCGAAGGCGGCCTTGTTCGAGGTCGCCTGGTACCCGTCGAGCAAGCCCGCCGCGGCCAGGACCGCGGACCCGGTGCACACCGAGGTCACGAGCGACGCGGGCGTCGCCCAGGTGCGCAGCCAGGACAGGAAGGCGTCATCCTCAACGAGTCGCCACGCGCCCTTGCCGCCGGGAATGAGCATGATGTCCGGGCTTGCCGCCGCGTCGTAACTGCTAGTCGCGATGACTTCAGCACCCTGACTGCTCGCGACCGGCCCGGCCTCGGGACCGATGAACTCGACGGCGAGCCGGTCCGGGACCATGCCGAACAGCTCGACCGGCCCGAACACGTCCAGCAGCTCGAACCCGTCGAACAGCACAATGGAAACGCGGCGCAGGTCATCGGTCATGACCTCATGCTCTCAGGTGCTTGTCGGCGACGACAGGTGGCACGGCGACCGGCGGATTATGGGTTTCAAGAGGCTGGTGGCTTGGCCTGGCCGGGGTTACCCTCTTGGCACCGCAGCGGCACCTAGTCCTTCGGCGCCCGCCGTTAGCCCAGGCCGCCGCGCGAGACAGGACCGGCAGGTGCCGCCAGCCTGGTCCCACTACCACAGGGAATCTCGATGGCGCTTTACATGTATCAAGCCTCTTACACCTCAAAATCGATGGCGGCTCAGCTCAAAGAGCCTCAAGACCCGCTCAAGGCGATCACGCCGATCCTGGAAGACCTGGGAGTCAATGTGCTGGTAGCTGGCTTCCCGTTCGGCGAGTATGACGTGCTTCTCGTTTATGACGCATCCGACGACATGACAGCCGCTAGCGTCGCGATGGCAGTCGCCGCCGGGGGCGAGGTCAGGTCGGCCAAGACCACGCGCGTCCTCAGCGGCCAGGAATGGCTCGAGTCCTTGCGCAAACGCAGAGTTGTCAAGACGCCTAGGCCCGCTACAGGTCCGGCATGACCATGCGCCGGCGCAGATGCCAGGCCCGCAGGCCATGACCGACCTGGTCCATCAGGGCCGGCGGCGGGACGGCCAGCACCGGGCACCTGGCGTGGGCCAGGCAGTAGCGGCCCACCGGGCCGCGCAACAGCCGCCCGAGGCCGGCCTGGCGGCCGGTCCCGATGACCAGCAGGTCTCCCGGGCGACTGGCGATACCGGCCAGCACCGGACCGATGTCACCGCACTCCGTGCGCAGCTCGACCTGCAGGTCAGCCGGGATGCCGCCCAGTCCCTCATCGAACGCGGTCCGTAGCTGCTTCCAGGCATCCTCGCGCCAGGTCGTGCGCAGGTAGGGCAAGGGCTGCCGCCGTGCGGCCATATTCGTGCCGGGCGGAGGCCAGACGATAACCGGCAGCAGCGGGACGTCGCGCTGCCTGGCCTCATCCGTCGCGTAACGCAGCGCCTGCAGGCTCCCAGGTGATCCATGCACCCCAACAACGACCCGACGTATGGCGGCCATCGCAACTCGCCTCCCACCCTCGGGGCGCATTCCTCCAGCGCGCCGAGGCCTTCCTCTCCATTTAATCTCTGCTCGCCCCCAAAGGCACCGTCCCTGGTTACGCCGTGCTGTAGCCGTGGCTCTCCGCGAACTGACGGAAGGCGGCGGCGCTCTCCGGGGACTCGGCCAGCTGGCGTCTTATCTCCTCGGCATGTGCTGCGACCTGCTCCGGGATGGTCGGAATCAGCGAATCGACTAGCTCGCGGTTGGCCGTCACCGCTCCCCTGGGCAGGCGGCATAGCTCCTGGGCGAGATCGATGGCCGAGGGCAGCAACTCCTCGTCAGGGACGAGACGGTTCACCATGCCGAGCTCATAAGCCCGGTTGGCCGGCATCCGCAGGCCCAGCGCGAGTTCCATGGACACGTTGCGGGGGAAACGGTACAGGTAGCCCATGTCCCACCCGACCGCCATTCCCCGGTAGACCTCGCTGAACTCGAACACGGCCGATTCCGCCGCCACGCACAGATCAGCGGCCATGGCCATGATGAAACCCCCGCCGAACACGTACCCGTGCACGGCCGCGATGACTGGTTTCTTCAACGTCCGGGCATGACGAGGTCCCGGCGCCCGGGAGCCCTCGTCGACGAGCTTGCCGGGGTGGAAGGGGTTATAGGAGCGACCGAGGTCCGGCGCGGCCATCGTGGTCCGGCCTGCGGCCATGTTCTCCAGGACATCCATGCCAGCGGTGAAAGCTCGCCCGGCGCCCGCCAGGATAGCCACGAAGGCGTCGCTTTCATCGAAGCGATGGAAGGCGTCGGCCAGCTCGGCGGCCAGCGGGCTGCTGATGGCGTTCAGCTTCTCGGGCCGGTTCAGCGTGATCACCACGACATCGCTGTCTTCGACCGGCTCATACCGGATGAACTGATAATCGCTCATCTGATTCTCCCCTGAGCTCGGGGCTGAAATCGGCAGGCCTTTAGCACGAACCTTTGCTACTTATGAAGCAGCATAACAGCCAGACGATAAGCAGCTGAAGCGCGCGACAAGAACTCGATAACTAAATTTCGAATATGGAGATTACGATCTTGCTTTGATTATTTGCTCCGGAACGGCTTGGCAGGCTTCGCGGCCCGGAGATCCTGCGGGGCGGCTTACGTCGAGGCTTCTTCATCGGCTCGGCCGTCCCAGAACGCCGAGCCGCCGCTGAGATACTCGGCACGCAGCAGCGGAGCTACGCCGACCGGCACCGTGTAGCGCCCGAGTGTCTGCTGGAAGGCCTCATCGATCGCGGCCACCGTCCACTCGCCGTGCAGCACGGGCTCGCGCACCGCGGGATGGGCGACCACGGCCAGGTGCCGGCCTTCGATCCTGACGATCTGACCGTTGATCGCCGCGGCTGCGTCGGAAAGGAGGAACACCACGGCCGGGGCATTGACCTCGGGATCGGGGCTTCCCGAGCTATCTATCGTGCCGAGATCGTGGCGGCGGTAGAACTCCGCGGTCGCCTCGCCCATCCGGGTGCGGGCCAGCGGCGAGACCGCGTTGACCCGGACACCGGAGCTTGCCGCCTCCATAGACCAGGTGTAGGTGAGGGAGGCGACCGCGCCCTTGGTGGCGCCGTAGACGGACATGTGGGGTATCCCGAAGTGGGCGCCCGACGTGATGTTGACGATCGAGCCGAAACGCTGGGAGACCATGCGGCGCAGAGCGAAGGTCCCGCACGCCATCACGCCGATCACATTGGTCCGGACCAGGTCTTCGACGTGAGCCTGGTCGAGTTCCCATCCGTCGGCCATGGAAAAAAGGCCGGCGTTGTTGACCAGGCCGTGGATGGCGCCGAACTCGGCGACGCAACGGTCAATGACCGACTCGGCCCCGGCCCAATCGCCGACGTCGGCTACCGCCGTGACCGCCGTGCCGCCGTCTTGGACGATCTCTTTCGTGACGGCCTGGGCGACATCAGCGTCAATGTCATTGACCACGACCGATGCCCCCTCCCGAGACGCCAGGTGAGCATAGGCCCGGCCGATGCCACGTCCCGCACCGGTAATGACCACCGCTTTGCCTTCGAGATATGCCATCGACCTCACCCCGCTGTGCTTCGGCCTGCTAGGGCCCGGGCAGCAACTCAAGTAGGGCGATAATAATTCGCATTCCGGCAGAACAGAACAGCCAGCGGGCAGGCACCGGTTTACCTGGATGAGATGCCGGCGAGCGCCACCGGGAGTCCCATCCGACATGATTGGCGCCTCGCCAACAGCGGGTGGTGAATGAGCGGGCGGGGCCAGGATGGCACGTCCTAAGCTGTTGCGGTCCGCTCAATCAGCCAGGCCCCAGGGACCGGTACCCGAGACCTTGCGCGGCGAGATGCGTGTCACGAAGCCCGCGGGGAAGTTGCCCTCTGCGGGCGGGAACTGGCCGTTAGTGATCTTGCGGAGTACGTCTACCGCTCCGCCCTCCTGAATACGCGCAATGCCCTTGATCACCAGGTAGGGGCTGAATCCTTCAAACGGGACATCGGACTCAACCGACAGGGTTACCCGCGGGTCACGCCGGATATTGCGCAGCTTCAGGTAATCAGCGAGATGACCGGTAACGATCTCATCCCCGTCCCAGCCAGCGTAGACGCATGACACCTGCGGTGTGCCGTCGGGGTTAATGGTGACCAAGTGAATGAGCCGCCCGGAGTCCACGGCCGCCCTTGTGACCTCGTTGAGCCGGATAGGACCGTCAGCCATCGTCTCTCCCCTATCAATTTTCTCAAAATAGAAGCTCACCGGAGTCCCGGTCCGCCTTGCCTTGCAGGCGTCTGCCGCAAACAGGGAAGGCTTCGCTCCGCCAGCAGGCAACGCTAAGCCTGAGCGAAGCATTCCTCTGACCTGGCCATCGGATGTTCCTCGACGGGCGGGAGTTCACATGCTCGCAGCCGAGGGCTGCGCACCGTCCGATGTCCCCCGTATACCCACGTACTGCTGCAGGTGATGACCGCCGCCGCTGAGCGGATGGGAGAGGCATTGTGGGGCGGGTGGGGCTCGAACCCACGACCGGCGGATTATGAGTCCGCTGCTCTGACCGGCTGAGCTACCGCCCCGGGCGTCGGGTGCACATTACACCAGTTCGTGCGGGGCGGCGAGGTGGTCTGGGAGCGTGGCGGGGCGGGGTCCCGGAAGGCGGGGATGCCGGTTTGAGCGGAAGAGAATATGCTGCCGACGG
Source organism: uncultured Actinomycetes bacterium (assembly GCA_963744005.1). Taxonomy (GTDB): domain Bacteria; phylum Actinomycetota; class Actinomycetes; order Streptosporangiales; family Streptosporangiaceae; genus Palsa-504. Next base: position 389,748 of record CAVURU010000002.1, read on the forward strand.
CGGATCCGAGGGTGCGGGAGATGGTCATGACGGTGCAGGACCAGGAGACGTTCGGCTTTCAGGCAGAGGTGGTCCAGCTCCTGGACCTGATGATCAACTCGCTGTACAGCAACAAGGAGATCTTCCTGCGCGAGCTGATCTCGAACGCGTCGGATGCGATCGACCGGTTCCGGCTGGAGGCACTGTCGCAGGGTGCCAGCCCGGAGGACGAGGGAGCCCTGCAGATCCGGGTCTCGTTCGACGCCGAGGCGGGGACGGTGACCGTCGAGGACAACGGCATCGGGATGAGCCGGGCCGAGGTGATCGAGAACATCGGCACCATCGCGAAATCGGGAACGCGGGAGTTCCTGCAGGCGCTGACGGGCGACCAGCGGAAGGACGCGACGCTCATCGGGCAGTTCGGGGTGGGCTTCTACTCCGCGTTCATCGTGGCCGACCGCGTGGAGCTGACCACGCGGCGGGCGGGCCTGGCTTCCGGCGAAGCGGTGCGGTGGGTCTCGGACGGACGCGGGCAGTACACGCTGGAGGCGGCCGAACGCCCGGCCCGGGGCACCACGATCGTGCTGCACCTGCGGGAGGATGACCGGGACCTGCTGAATGAGTTCCGGCTGCGGGGCATCATCGGCAAGTACTCCGACCACATCAGCCTGCCGATCGTCATGCCTGCGGTGCATGACAGCGAGGCTGAGGGAGACGACGCACAGCCCGAGTGGACGGCCGTCAACCAGGGGTCGGCGCTGTGGGCACGGCCCAAGAACGAGCTCACCGACGCCGACTACGTCGAGTTCTACCGGCACATCGGCGGGGACTTCACCGATCCGCTCAGCTGGGTGCACAGCAAGATCGAGGGCACGTACGAGTACACGCTGCTGCTGTTCATTCCCGGGCGCGCCCCGTTCGACCTGTACCTGGCCGATACCTCGCGCGGGGTCCGGCTACACGTCCGGCGGATCTTCATCCTGGAGGACTCGGGCGAGCTGATGCCGCGGTACCTGCGGTTCGTCCGGGGTGTCATCGACTCCGCCGACCTGCCGCTGAACGTGTCCCGGGAGCTGCTGCAGGGCAGCCGGGTGGTGGACCGGATCCGGTCCAGCGCGGTGAAGCGGGTGCTGCAGCTGCTGACGGACATGGCCGAGAAGGAGCCGGAGAAGTACGCCACGTTCTGGGCGGAATTCGGCGCGGTCCTCAAGGAGGGCGTGGTCGAGGACTTCGGGAACCGGGACGAGCTGGCCAAGCTGCTGCGGTTCAGCACGACCAGCTCGGCGGACGACGTGGCGGACGTGTCACTGAGCGACTACGCGGCCCGGATGAAGGACGGCCAGGACAAGATCTACTACCTGGTGGCGCCGACGCTGGCCGCGGCGCGGACCAGCCCGCACCTCGAGGCCTTCCGGGCCAAGGGGGTCGAGGTGCTGCTGCTGGCCGATGTGGTGGACAACTGGCTGGTGACCAGCCTGCGCGAATTCGAGGGCACGCAGCTTCAGTCGGTCACCCAGGGCACCGCCGACCTGGGCGCCCTGGCCGACGACGCGGAGAAGGCCGCTCAGGAGCAGGCCAGCACCGACCTGGCCGGGCTGCTGGCCAAGCTGAAGGAGCTGCTGGAGGGCCAGGCCTTCGATGTCCGGGTGACGAGCCGGCTGACGACCTCGCCGGCCTGCATCGTGGCCAACGAGCCGACCTCGGAGATCAGCATGGTGCAGCGGCTGCGCGGCTCGGGCCTGCCCAGCCAGCCAGTGCTCGAGATCAACCCGGGCCACCCGCTGGTCCAGCGGCTCAACCGGTCGCTGGACGACCCGCAGCTGGTGGACTGGGCGTCGGTCCTGTTCAACCAGGCCGTGCTCACTCTGGGCGCGCGAATCGACGACCCGTCCGCGTTCGTCACCCGGCTGAACGACCTGCTGACGGCGCTGACCGACGACCAGGCCGCCGGCTGACGCCGACCGGGCCGGTCGTCTTAGGAGCCAGAAACCTAGTAGCGCCCGGCGGTCTGCATCGACATGGCGTGCTCGACCAGGGTGACCAGGGTGGCCTTGGTTGACTCGCGGTTCCGCGCGTCGCACGGGATGACCGGCACGTCGGGCGAGATGGCCAGCGCCTCGCTGACGTCCTTGGACCGGTGCGGGAACTCCCCGTGGAACCCGTTGATCCCGATCACGAACGGGAGCCCGGACGCCTCGAAGTAGTCCACGGCCGGGAAGGAGTCAGCCAGGCGGCGGGTGTCGACCAGCACGACCGCGCCGATGGCGCCCTGGATCAGGTCGTCCCACATGAACCAGAACCGGTGCTGGCCAGGGGTGCCGAACATGTACAGCACCAGGTCCTTGTCCAGGGTGATCCGGCCGAAGTCCATGGCCACGGTGGTGGTGGACTTCTCCGGCACGTGCGACAGGTCGTCGACGTCGGTGCTGGCCACGGTCATCACGGCTTCGGTGGTCAGCGGCGTGATTTCCGACACCGAGCCCACGAAGGTCGTCTTGCCGACGCCGAACCCGCCAGCCACCACGATCTTGACCGACGTCATGGCGGGCGCGTCGGACGTGGGCTGAGCGACGCTAGATCTTACGGAGTCCACTGAGCACCCTTTCGAGCAGATTGAGGTCCGGTCGGCCCTCAGAGTCATCGCGTTGGTGGACGCGGACTAGCCCGTCCGCGCTCATATCCGCAATGAGGATCCTGGCCACGCCGAGCGGCAGCCGCAAGACCGCCGATACCTCGGCCACGGACCTCCAGTCCCGGCAGAACTGCAGGATGGCCTGGCATTCCGGGGCCAGTACCGACAGGTCTCGGGGCTCCAGGACGGTGGCGGTCACAAGCGCCTCGATGGCGAGTTGGTACCTGGGCTGCGTGCGCCCACCGGTAACCGTATACGGCCGGACCAGCTTCGCGGAGCCATCATCGTCCATCCCGAAGCCAAAACCTGACCGCGCCGGTCCCGATCCGGCTGGTCCTTCCTCCCACAAGCCGGCCCGGGCTCCTGCACCTCGCCAGGAACCAGGCAAGCCCGCGAAGGGTGACTGGTCGTCACCTCGCCCTTGGCCCGCCACTAGTACCTCCGGTCACCTTCGCCCGTCACCGGGGATAGCAGCTTGCATGACGTTACGGGTGGCGGGCGTCAGTACCCGCCCGGCCCGCTCGACGAGCAGGGTCATCTCGTAGGCCACCAGCCCGAGATCACAGGTGGACGCGGCCAGCACGGCCAGGCTCGAACCGTTGCTGATGGCCATGACCACCAGTACACCCCGCTGCATCTCTACAACAGTCTGCACGACGGCGCCGCCCTCGAACACCCGTGAGGCGCCCTGAGTCAGGCTGGTCAGCCCCGAGGTCACCGCGGCCAGCTGGTCGGCCCGCTCCTGCGGGAACCCGGCGCTGAACGCGAGCGGCAGGCCGTCAGAGGAGACCACCACCGCGTGCGCCACATCCGGAACACGTTCCACGAAGTTGGTGATCAGCCAGTTGAGGTCCTGCGCCGGGCGTCCTGGTGTGCTCATCTGCACTCTCCTCGTCGCCCATCCATACAGATCCCTCCTTCTGTGCCCAGACCATCAAGGCTCATCGGTCTTACGGCTCCTCGGTCTGCGGTGCTGCGGCGCGGCCTTCGCGCACGCCTCGCTGGAAGCTGGCCATCCGGTTCCTAATCGTGTCCGCCGACCTGGCGGGCACTTCGGCTTCGGCCTCGCTGCCTCCGCCGCCGACCGATCCGGGCACGAGGTTAGCCCTCGGCACCCGCCTCGGCAGGCCTGCCTGCGTGGTGTCTCCTGACGCTGGGACCGCGAGGGCCTCAGCGGCGCGCCAGCCCTCGTCGGCGGGCGAACTCCACGTTGGTTCCTCGGCCCCCGCGGGCTGCTCGACCTCGTCGACCTGCTCGACCTGCTCGACCTCGTCGACCTGGTCGGCCTGCTGCTCTCCCGGATCGGCCGGGGCGGGCGGGGCAGGCGGCGGGGCAGCGGCCGGCTTGCCGCTGCTGCGGAACCAGTCCGACTCGAGCGAATCGAAAATCGGCAGGCGCTGGTCGGGAGCGGCCGACGGCGGGACGGCGACCTGGCCAGGACCGGCCCCGGCTGCGTTGTCGCTGGCCGGGCCGCCGTTGGCGGCCGGGCGGCCCGGGTTCGGGCCGACACCGGTACCGGTGCTGAGACCCGCACTAGGGCCATCACCGCCGTTGACGTTCTGGCTGCCGATAGACGACGGGGGCATACCGGCCGCGGAGCCGCCAAACGACGGCATCCTGCTGCGTCCGGGAGCGGCCTGGTCCGGTCCGGCCAGGGGCGCCATGCCCCGCGGAGCGGCCTGATCCCCGGCGTCGCCCGGTGCGCCGTGGCCTGGCGTGGCACCGCCGAGGTCGTTCGCGGGCCCCGGGCCGCCATAGCCGGGCACGGTGAGACCGTCGCCGGACAGCGCACCACCGAAGCCGCTGCCGGGCGTCCCGCCACCGCTACCGGGCTCCGTGAGGCCAGGGCCGGGCGTCCCGTTGCCGGGCCCGGTGAGGCCATTGACCGGAGCCGGGCTGCCGCTGGCGGGCGTACTGCTGTTATCGGGCACCGGGCGGGCGTGGCCGGCCGCGTTGCCGTTGGCGCCGCCGTTCCCGTTGGCGCCGCCGGTGTTGCCGTTCGTGCCGCGCACCGGGAGCTTGGCCGAAGCCTCGTCAGAAGTCCAGCCCCGGCCCGCCGCAGCTGCGGCAGCGGCGGCAGCGGCGGCCGCACCCGCCAACCCGGCCGCCGACGACCCGGTACCGGGTGCCCCGTCAGCAGGCGCGGCTGTGCCCGGCGTCGCAGACCCTGGCGTCCCGGATCCCGGGGTGCCAGCGCCTGTGCCGGGCGCCGCGGAGGGGGGTGTGCCCCTGGTCGGCATCCCGGCGACGGCCGGCGCGCCGGCACCTGATGGCCCGTTACCGGGGGCCCCGCTGCTGGCGACAGGGGTGAACGACGGTGACGGAGCAGACGGCGGAGACACCGGCGAGAACCTCGGGATGCGCGTGGCCGTCGTGACCGGGGCGCCGGGGCGCCGGGGCGCCTGCGTCGGGGCGGACAGAGACGGCGCAGGGCCGAAGTCGTCAGGCTCGAAGCGGCGGAGCTGGCCGAGCGACGGTGCGACCTCTGGCGCGGCCACTGTGTCCGGCAGCCAGATCAGCGCGGTGAGGCCGCCGGCCTGACCGTGCCGCAGCCGGACCCGGACCCCATGCCGGGCGGCCAGGCGGCCGACCACGAACAGGCCCATCCGGCGGGACACGGCCACGTCGACCACCGGCGGGTTGTCGAGCCGCCAGTTAGCGTGCGACATCTCCTGGTCGGAGATGCCCACGCCGCTGTCGGTGATGTCGAGGAGCACGCCACCGCTGGTCAGCGGCTGGCCGGAAACGTACACCTGGCTGTCTTCCGGGGAGAACGTCGTCGCGTTCTCGACGATCTCGGCCACCAGGTGCACCACGTCGTTGACGGCCTGGCCGACGACGACGATGCCCGGCTGGATGTTGAGGACAACCCGCTCGTACTGCTCGATCTCGGAGATCGCCGCGCGCAGCACGTCGACCATCGGAACCGGCTGGCTCCACCGCCGGCTCACCTCGTGGCCCGCGAGGACCAGCAGGTTCTCGGAGTTACGGCGCATGCGGGTGGCCAGGTGGTCCAGGCGGAACAGGCTGGACAGACGGCCCGGGTCCTGCTCGCTTTGCTCCAGCGAGTCGATCAGCGACAGCTGCCGCTCGATCAGCGACTGGCTGCGCCGGGACAGGTTGACGAACATGGCGTTCAGGTTGCCGCGCAGCATGGCCTCGTCGGCCGCGAGCCGGACCGCCTCGAGGTGAACCTGATCGAAGGCCCGGGCGACTTCACCGATCTCGTCGGTGGAGGTGACCCCGATCGGCTCGATATCGATGCTCTCGTCGGTGCCTTCGCTCTGGCTGAGCCGGCGCACCATGTCCGGCAGCCGGTGGCCGGCCACGTCGAGCGCGTCGGCACGGAGCTTGCGCAGCGGGCGGGTCAGCGAGCGGGCCACCAGGATGGAGATGATGAGGACCAGGAACAACAGCACCAGGGCCAGGAGGCCGGTAAGCACGAGATTCCGGGTGGCATTGTTCCTGGACGTATTGGCGAGCGAGGAGATGCTGGCCGCCAGCTCAGCGGAGACTTGCTGCACCTTACCGAGGGTGGCGGACATGTCGGCGTTCACGTTGGCCGGGGCCAGGGTACGCGCGTTGGCCGGGGTGAGCGCGTGGCCCGTGGAGGAGCCCAGCAACGCCAGCGCGTTCTGTTCCTGCTGGGCGGCGCGATCGACGGCCGGCCCGGTCACGGTGTTGTTGTAGTTCTGCTGCTGGGCGAGAGTTGCGGACGCCTTGAAGTTGGCCAGATCCGCTTTTTGCTGCTGCTGGGCCTGCTGGAGGCTGGCGTCGTCCTCGGGCGAGAGCGACGGCGGCGAGAGACTGACCGCCCTGAGCATGAGGGCCCGCTGCACCGAGTAGGCGTCCTGTGCCTGGAGCAGTGCGTTCAGGGAGGTGACATCGCGCTGCAGGTCGGTATTGGTGACTTCGTTCCCGACGACGCTGGTCAGCGCGCTCGCGGTCTGGATGACCTCAGCGGTGTACACCTGCATGATGGCGTACGAAGGGAACTGCGTTTCCGTGACCGCCGCGCGCAGCAGCGGCAGGGTCTGCGCGCCCACCCGCACATCCTGCGCGCCCTGCACCGCGTCGGGCTGATAGCCGCCCCCGGCGGTGATGCCTTCGGCCAGGGCGGAAACCTGCGTGGCGGCGCTGTCGGTGGCACGCTGCGCGGCCTTCAGCTGGGCCGAGAAGGCCGTCCTGGGCGTGGTGGCGGTGGAGGCGACTGAGTAGTCGCGTTCACTTTCCGCGGCCTGGATATAGGTGCCCAGCGCGCTGTTGAGCTCGGTGAACTGCTGCACCCGGCCGGTTGCGTGCCAGGTGCTGACGTCCTGGTAGATGGTCAGCGTTCCGAGCACGCCCGCGCTCAGCAGCGGCACCGCGATCAAGGCGGCCAGCCGCCACCGGACGCGCCAGTTCCTCAGGGCGAACCGCGACCAGCCCGGGCCGAGCCGTCTCGGATGCGGCTGGGCGGCCGCGGCCATGCCGACCGCGGCCTCGGACTCCGCCTGAGGCTGGGCGACGACCAGGGGCACCTGGCCGCCGGAAGCGGCCGGGCTGCTGACGGGCTGCGGTTCCATGCTTGCCGTGTCCCGTCCGCCGACGGCCTCCGAGCCATCACCCGCGACGCCTTCGCTCACCGCAGGCACCGAATCCTCCCCGTCGGCTGGCCCTCCGCTGACGGCCCCGGCTTCGGCAACCGGGCCGCCGGGATTCGTCACCGATCGTTTACGCACTAGGTTCGCACCTCGCATCGGCAAGTCTGAGCCCGTGCACACATGCCCGGCTCAAACGGCGCAAGCCGCCCTCCATACGCACCCTCTTTCCCTTCGCAACGATCGCCGCTGCTCGGGTCAACAAGGCGGCCGAGCCACACTCTCGCGTACAAAACGGGTAAGGACATATAATCATCTTCTGGGTGACCGTCACCGGGCATTCGCCGGTAAACCGACGAGATGGTGCGATTCGTGCTCGGTCAGCGACTCTCCGTATTTCCTCCCCGACAGGACCATGCTGAATCGCGCCGCGCGTCGGCCGTTACCCAGCCGGCGGCCAGCCGGCGGCGGGTCTGAGTGCGCTGTCGGGGGTTTTTTTTTTTTTTTTTTTTTTTTTTTTTTTTTTTTTTTTTTTTTTTTTTTTTTTTTTTTTTTTTTTTTTTTTTTTTTTTTTTTTTTTTTTTTTTTTTTTTCGCGTGTGGTTAAGGGGCGGGGGGGGGTTGGGGTGTCCAGGAGGCGCAGGCCGCGCTGGGAGGGCACGCTGACGCGGACCGTGCCGGGGATGCCCAGCGCCGTGCCGGGGCGCACCGCGATGGCGTGCTCGGCGAGCCGACTGACCAGCGCGGGCTCGTCGGGGGCCTGCACGAGGATGAAGTTGGCCTGCGAAGGGACGACCCGGTAGCCGGCGTGCTCGAATAGCCGGGTGAGTTCGGCGCGAGCCTGCCGAGTGCGGGCCCGGGCCTGGGCGGCGTGGCCGGGGTCGCCCAGGGCGGCGAGCGCCCCGGCCTGGGCGAGCGTGCCGACCGAGAATGGGGCGCGGATCTTGCGCAGGGTGGCGATGACGCCCGGATCGGCGATGAGATAGCCGACGCGCAGTCCGGCGAGGCCGTGGATCTTGGAGAAGGTGCGCAGCACAGCGACCCGCCCGGAGGCGACCAGGGGCAGGCAGGTGGTGGCGTCGGGGTCATCGGTGAACTCGACGTAGGCCTCGTCGACGACGATCAGCCCGGCTGGGCTCGCCTGGACGAATTGCTCGATCTCGGCGCGGCTGCGGACGGTGCCGGTGGGGTTGTGCGGGTTGACCAGGTAGATGATGTCCGCGGTGATGCGGGCCATCGCATCCAGGTCGTGCGCCCAGTCGCGCAGCGGGACGCGGGTCAGGCGGCCGCCGACCACCTGCGTGCTGACCTCGTCGATGCGATAAGGAGGGTCGGCGCACACCGCGTGCCCCTGCTGGGCGAGGTAGGCCCAGGCGAGCAGGAAGATCAGCTCATCAGATCCGTTGCCGACCAGGATCTGGTCCGGGTGGATGCCGTGCAGCGCGGCCAGTTCGGCGCGCAGCGCGCCGGCCAGCGGGTCAGGATAGCGGTGCGCTTGCGAAGCGGTGCTGGTGATAGCCGTGACTACGCGGGCGCTGGCACCGAACGGAGACTCGTTGGCGGCCAACGACCCGTCATCGCTGGCCGCGGGCAGGCCCGGGCGGTAGGGCTCGATGTGCTCGAGCCAGGGGCGGGGATGCAGGGCTGACCGCGGCCGGTCAGCCCTCATCGTGACTGGCCTGATGCGCGCAGGCGGCGGCCGGGCCGGAGGCGGCCGGGGGCAGCTGCCGGTCCGGCGTGCCCGGCTGCGGGCCGCGGGCGGACCGACCGAGGAACAGTTCGCCGAAGTCCGGCCGGGCGAGCAGGACCGCGGGTGCGTCGTTCAGCTCGACCCGGCCCGCGACCATGACGTAGCACCAGTCGGCGACCTGCATGGCCTGGTGGGCACGCTGCTCGACGAGCAGGATGGTGACGCCGGCCCGGGCCAGCGAGGTGACGTGATCATCCAGCATGCTCCGGGCCAGGATCGGCGACAGCCCAGCGGTCGGTTCGTCGAGGATGAGGAGCTTTGGCGAACTGATCAGGGAGCGGCCGATGCCGAGGAGTTTTCGTTCGCCGCCGCTGAGCAGTTTGCCGCTGCGTTTAACGAGCGGCTGGAGGGAGGGGAAGGTCTGCAGCACGTAGTCAATCCGCTCGGCGACCTTGGCTTTCGGCAGCAGATAGCCGCCCATTTCCAGGTTTTCCCGGACGGTGAGGGTCGGGAAGATGTCGTTGTGCTGCGGGACGTAGCCCAGGCCGCTCTTGGTCAAGGCGGTGCCGCTGGCCGCGGTGACGTCATGTCCGTCGAGGAGGACCTGGCCGGCCTCGGGCCTCAGCCGCCCGGTGAGGCACTTGAGTAGTGTCGATTTGCCGCCCCCGTTGGGGCCGATCACGGTCACTACCTCACCTTCGGCGACGGTCAGCGAGATGTCGTTGATGATCGGCGCGGCGCCGTCAGCCGGCGGTCAGGCCCCGGACGATCAGGTACCCGGTGTCCGGGCGGCGGCTATCCGTTGAGGTAGGCATCGAGCACCCTCTGGTCGGATCGGATCTGGTCCATGGTTCCCTCGGCGAGGACTTCGCCTTGTGCCATCACGATGACCGGGTCGCACAGCCGCTCGACGACCGACATCTCGTGCTCGACCATCAGCATGGTCAGCCCTTCTTGCCGCAGCTGGAGCAGGTAGTCCTCGATCCGCTCGCCGAGGGCGGGGTTGACGCCGGCCATGGGCTCGTCGAGCAGGAGGATCTCCGGCTCGGTCATGAGCGCGCGCATGATCTCCAGCAACCGCCGCTGGCCGCCGCTGAGGGTTCCGGCGAGCTCGTTCGCCATCCGGGCCATGTCGAAGCGGGCGATGAGGTCAGCGGCGCGCGCCATCAGGCTTTCCTGCTCGGCGCGCCAGTAGCGGCGGCCGAGCAGCGCGCCGCGCAGCGTGTCTCCGCGCTGCCCGTGCCGGGCGGTGAGCAGGTTCTCCGTGACGGTCATCCCGGGGAAGTCGCTGGACCGCTGGAAGGTCCGGGCCAGCCCGCGCCGCGCGATCTTGTGGCTGGGCCAGCCGGCGACGTCGGTGCCGTTGAGCAGCACCGAACCCTGGCTCGGCTTGATCGCGCCTGCGATCATGCCCAGCGCGGTGGATTTGCCGGCGCCGTTCGGGCCGATGAGGCCGGTGATGCGGCCCCGCGGCACGTCGAAGGACACCCCGGCTACGGCGTGCACGCCGCCGTAGCTCTTGGCCAGATCATCGACCCGCAGCAGCTCGGCCTGCGCGGCCGGTGTCGCCCGCTGCCGCTGCACGGAGGTCATCGGGTCTCGGCCGTTTTCTCGTAGTCGACGGGCCGCTGCAGCCCGGTCCGGGCCCGCGGCAGGCCGGGCAGCGGGATGATCCGTCTGCGCTCGGGCAGCACGCCGCGCGGCCAGAACCACAGGAAGATCAGGCGTCAGGAGCCCGACGGCGATCCACTGCAGCGCGTCGATGAGCCCGGGGGGGCCGAACTGGGGCAGGAAGCGGGTGCCTTCCAGGAACGCGACAGGGACGAGCAGCGCACCCAGCGCGGCGCCGGCGTTGTTGGCCGTGCCGCCGACGATAAGCGCGGTGAAGAAGACGAAGGTCTCCTGGTAGAGCCAGCCGCCGGGAGACCATGCGCTGATGAACTCCACCAGCACGGCTCCGCTGATCCCGGCGATCACGCCGCCGACGATGAACGAGGTCATGCGCAGGCCGGTCACGTTCTTGCCCAGCGCTGCGGCGCCCTGCTCGTGGTCGCGTACGGCGCGGAGCGACCGGCCGAGCGGGGCGCTGGTGATCAGCCGCAGGAACGCGTAGACGATCAGGCAGATGACGGCGGTCAGCCCGACGTAGAACCACCGGTAGCCGACCAGCGAGAGGTTCAGCGCCGTGCTCAGCGGCTGGGGAATGATCGACAGCCCGGCCGGGCCGTTGAACAGGCCCACGGCGTTGGTGACCACGGCGGTGGCGATCAGGGAGATGACCAGGAAGACCATCGCCTGGTAGTCGCTTCGCAGCCGGCGCAACGTGATCACGCCGACGACCGCCGACAGCAGGCCGCCCGCGATCCCGCCAGCGATAATCGGGAGCGGGAACGGCAGGTTCGCGCCGCCGATGTACTGCTGGAAACCGCCGGAGGTGGCTGGCCCCAGCGTCAGCACGGCGGCGGTGTACGCGCCAGCGGACTGGTAGATGATGAAGGAGAAGTTCAGGATCCCGGTGTAGCCGTACTGCAGGTTCAGGCCCCAGCAGGCCATGATGTCGACCCCGAGGTAGACCAGCACGGTGGAGAGGTAGAACGACCAGGCGAGGCTCATGCGGCGACCTCCTTCTGGCTGGCGACCTCGGCGAAGATCCCCTGCGGGCGGATGAGCAGCACCGCGATCAGCACACCGAACGCCACGACATCCTTGTAAGTCGGATTGAAGTAGGCGGCCTCCAGCTCGCTGGCGAGCCCGATGACCAGCGCGCCCAGCATCGCCCCGTACGGCTGGCCGACTCCGCCGAGCACCGCGGCGGCGATGACCGGGACCAGGAACGCCGAGCCGGTCGTGGTGTCAAAGCTGCCCAGCTCGGTCACCAGCGCGACCCCGGCCAGCCCGCACAGCAGCCCGGACAGCAGCCAGGCACTGTCGATGACCCAGCGCGTCGGCACGCCGCAGTTGCGGGCCAGCTCGGGATCGCTGGCCGTGGCGCGCATGGCCTTGCCCAACCGGGTGTACCTGAGCAGGCCGTGCAACGCGGCCAGCGCGACGACGGCGATCGCGATCAGGGCGAGCTGAGTGGTGGTGAACACCATGCCCAGCACGCGCACCGTGCCGCCAGCCGGGATGTGCACGCTGAAGAAGTCCGTGCCAAAGATCGCCAGCAGGCAGTTCTGCAGGATCAGGCTCACCGCGATCGTGATGATGATCATCGTGAACAGCCGGGCCCCGCGGCGGATGAACGGCGTATACAAGAACCGGTTCAGCAGGACGGAGAACACGGCGCCGAACAGGCCGCCGAACACCATTCCCCACCAGGGGTTGAGCCCGGCCGAGTAGGTCACGTAGGCCACGAACGCCGAGGCGGTCATGACATCGCCGTAGGCCAGGTTGAGGATGTTGGTCACCCCGAACTGGACGGTGAACCCGACCGCCGCCAGCGCCATCACCGCAGCAGTGACGATCCCGAAACCGATCGCGTGCAGGAACATGCGCTGGCTCCCTTCCGGGCGGGGGCCCTGCCGGCGGCGGCCTGACGCCCGGGCCCCGTGTGCCGGGGCCCGGGCGCGTGCGTGGCCGCTTACTTGATGAGAGGTGTGAGCTGGGCGGCCGAGATCGAGTCCACCAGGTTAAGGTCCCCGTTCGTCTGGTAGGCCGCGATCTCGAAGCCGCCGCCCGAGTTGTGGTACTGGTTGAAGTCGATGATCGCCTGAGGCGCCGGCGAAATAGATCTTCTTGCCGGCCTGCAGCGCCGCGACGACCGGCCGCGTACGTATGCACTTCCTGCGCCCCCGAGGAGGGCGTGGTGACCGTCGGGATGTACTTGTTGTAGACGGACGGGGTGGTGCTCTTCGCCGCGGTCGCGGCCAGCGCCATGACGATGACCGAGTCGTAGTCCGTCATCGAGTACGAGTCGGTGCTCCACTGCGACGGCTTTGGGCACCGAGGCCGATGAGGCCAGCAGGTTCTGTGTTGAACGCGTCCCACCCGGCGCCCGACGTAGGGGCGTAGGGCGACTCGGCCACGAAGTACTGGCTCACTGCCGTCTTGCCGATCGACCCGGCCATCGCGGTAAACCAGGACGGCTGGATCGTCACGTCGGTGCCGATGACCGGGATCAGGTGGCCCAGCTGCTGCAGCTCGGCCAGGTACGTCGCGTTGGCCTGCGGCGAGGTTTCGGTGAAGATGACCTGCGGCTTGGCCGCGATGAGCTGCTCGACCTCCGGCTGGTAGGAGGCCTGGTTCAGGGCGATCTTCTGGTTGAGGACCATGTTCCCGCCCAGCTCGCTGTAGCCCTTCAGCAGCGCCGGCACGCCGGCCTGCGAGCCGACGTCGTTGCCGAACACCGCCGCGGCCCGGGTGTAACCCTTCTGATGGGCATACAGCGCCATCGCGTAACTCCGCACGTCGTCGGCGGGGAGCATGCGCCAGAAATACGGCAGCGTGGTGTGGTCGAACGACGCCTCGCCGGTGTCGGCGAACATCGGGACCTTGGCCGCGTTGATCAGCGGGGCGGTCGCGTCCGCCTCATCCGAGCTCGGGCCCAGCACGCCGAATAGGTTCGACGTGGTGGCCAGCATCTTCGCCGCGCCGGTGACCGCGTCGGCCGGGTCGCCGCGCGTGTCCACGCTCGAGCAGGCCACCTTGTCGCTCAGCACGCCGCCTGCCGCGTTGACCGCGCTCGCCGCGGCCTGGCAGCCCGCCATCATCTCCGGCCCGAACGCCGCATCCGGGCCGGTGAACGGGTTGAACGCCACGACCGTGAGAGTAGAATGCTTCGCGGCTCCGGACTGCGCGGACGAGCAGCGCCGCCGTCGCCGAAACCGTCAGGACAGCAGCCGCCGCCACGAGCGCGCGAGCGCGGGTCCGGCGGGATTTCCGAGCAGTCATCTGCGGATGCTCGCACTCCGTTCCTCTATATGTCAAGGTTCCTCCTCAAATGGGACCGGCAGTTGTATATCTGGTGTTCTCGCAGTTCTGGTGCTGCGGGGGCGGGGCTGGCAGCCGGGGCGAGGGCAGGGGAATCTGTTTTCGATCACCCGCTATGGTGCTGTGGCGAACCGGTGCGGGACCGCGGTAAACGGGAAGCATCGGCAATGTTCACACCGCCTCTGCCGAGGGGATCCGCCGATGCTTCCTGGCCTGACCCTACTCCGGTTCGCTGGTGGCGCTGCTAGGCGCGCTGCGGCGGTGTTTCACCGCCCCGTCCTTCCGGACGTTCTGCGGGCTGGCCGCCGGGCTCGGCCGGCCAGCCGCGCCGCCGCGCCGTGGTCGGGATGCTGCTGGGTGCGGGCCTGTCCCGGGCCTGGCCGCATGACCGGGCGCTGCCCGACTTCCCGTCGGCCCGGTTGATGAGCAGCGCATGCAGCGCACCGCCGACGCCATGCTCCAGTTCGGCCTCCCTGCCAGGGCAGTACGCCGCCGAAGTCCGGCAGGGCACCCTGATAAGGTCGATGATCTCCCCCAGCTGAGCCACCACAGAGCGGGGGACGGCGGGGAGGCCAAGAAGAAAGCGGACGGTGGGCCGACCTCGTGTCAGAGAAGATTAGGTCCGGCGGGTCTCGGGGCTCGGATGCAGAGACCGTCAGGCCCTGCGGGTTCTGCACACGCTACACATTACGGGGCATGTCGGGGGAGTGCGCCTGGCCCGTTCCCCTTGCTGAGGGCCTACGCGGAGTAACCGAGATGGCCCTGGTGAGGGTCTCGGCGTGGACCGGGGCGTGGACCGGCACCCGAGGAACTCCCAGTGCAGCGTGTGCGTTCATGGCATTGTCTTGCGCGAGGCATCGTTGCTGGTCAAGCACGCGTTGCGGACGAGCGTGCTCTCCATAATCTGCCGGTCGCGGGTTCGAGCCCCAGCCACCACAACTGTCGAGCGGGTCGTGGCGTGCCATGGTGTGTCTTCTCCTGTCCGTCGTCCGTCAGAGACCGGCGAGGGTGAGCGCGGCGTCGACGATGGAGGCGGTGTCGATGCCGTGGATCCGGTAGGCGTCGTCGAGGGAGCTGGACTGCCCGAACTGGGTAACGCCGAGGCACCGTGTGCGGTCCCCGCGGGCGCCCGCCAGGAACGCCAGCGTGTGCGGATGCCCGTCGTGGACGGTGACCAGCGGCGCCGGAGCCTGTGGTGGGAACAGCTCGTCGACGATGCAGCCGACGTCGCCCGCGGTGCGCCGGGCGCGTTGCTGGACCGAGCGGAACACCAGGTCGGGGCTTGTCAGGCAGACCACTCCGGCGGTGACGGCGTGACTGGCCAAGGTCTCGGCGGCGGCGAGAACCTCCGGCATGATCGCGCCGACCCCGACAAGGGTGACCTGGTCCCGGTCGGCCGGGTGGGAGCTGAGACGGTAACCACCGGCCACGACCTGGCGCCTGCGCCTCTCGAGCAGGGCGGGGTCTTCGGGGAGGTTGGCCAGGGACGGGTCGAGCGGGCGGGTGGAGAGCCGGAAGTAAGACGAGCTGCCGCCCGGGAGGCCCACCTGTGACATGGCGTGGAGGAAGGTCCACTCCAGGTCTTGGGCGAAGGCCGGCTCCAGGCCGTGCAGCCCGGCTGCTCGAGGCCGATCGAGGGGGTCGTGATCGACTGGTGGGCGCCGCCCTCGGGAGCCAGGGTGACGCCCGACGGCGTGCCGACCAGGATGGACTGGCCGCCGGCGTAGATGCCGTAGGACCAGGGCTCGAGGGCCCGGGCGATGAACGGGTCGTAGAGCGTGGCGACCGGGATGAGCCGCTCGCCCCAGCGCGACCAGGTGGTGCCGAGCTCCCCGAGGAGACCGGCGAGGTTCACCTCGGCGATGCCGAGCTCAATGTGCTGCCCGGTCTCGCGCTCCGACCAGCGCAACAGCCGCTCGGCGTCGTCGGCGAACCAGTCGTGTCGCTCCTTCACCGACCAGACCCCGGTCTTGTTGATCCACCCGCCCAGATTGGTCGAGGATGCGACATCGGGGCTGCAGGTCACGAGCCGGGCCGCCGCTTCGGGGGCGTCACGGACGAGGTCGACCAGCAGCCTGCCGAGCACGGCCTGGGTGGAGACCGGCTTGCGGTGCGGATGCCCGAGCGCGCGCGGCACCGGCACCGTCAGGTCGGCGGTGACCGTGGGGCGACGCAGCACCGTGGCGCGGGCCTGACACAGGGTTGCCTCCGCGGTGCCTGGGGCAAACGTCGCCCACGGATCGTCGAGCGAGACACCGGAACCCTCGGCCAGGGCGCGCAGCTGGTCCTCGGTGAGCAGCGCAGAGTGGTTGTTGGGGTGGCCCTCGGTGGCAAGGCCACGGCCCTTGACGGTATAGGCGAAGACCACGGTGGGCCGATGCTCGTCGACCCCGTCGAAGGTGTCGGTAAGCAGGCCGAGGTCGTGGCCGCCCAGATCGCGGATGGCGGTCGCCAGTCTGGTCAACGGTCAGCGCGTCGATCGCCGCCTGCAGCTCGGCCGAATCCTGGTCGGCGATGATCCGCGCGGCGATCTCCTCCGCCGGGACGCGCAGCATGCGCTGGTACTCCTCGTTCGGCATCTCCTCGAGGCGTCGCCGCAGCTCCCGGCCGCCGGGGTGCTCGAAGATCTCGGAGATGAACCGACCCCACTTCAAAGTCAGCACCTGCCAGCCGGCAGCGGTGAACATGCCCTGCAGGCGCTCGATCTGGATGTCGGGTACTACCCGGTCCAGGGACTGCCGGTTCAGGTCGACGACCCACAGCAGTTCACCCAGCGAGGCGACCTGCGGGTCGGCCATAGCCTCCCAGACCGCCCCCTCGTCGAGCTCGGCGTCACCGAGCAGACTGATGAACCGACCGGCAGCAGGTGTCGACGGGAAGTGCGAGGCGACGTAGCGGTGCGCCATGGCCGCCCACAGCGCCGCGGTAGCGCCGATGCCGACCGAACCGGTGGAAAAGTCGACGGTGTCGGGATCCTTCAGTCGGCTCGGGTAGCTCTGCAGCCCGCCCTTGGCCCGCAACGAGGAGAGGTAGGACGCGTCCAGGTCGCCGAGCAGGTAGTTGACCGCGTGCAGCACCGGAGAGGCATGCGGCTTCACCGAAACCCGGTCGTTCCGGCCCAGCGAGTGGAACCACAGCGCAACCATGATGTCGACCATCGAGGCCGACGACGCCTGGTGGCCGCCCACCTTGACGCCGCTAGAGTTCGGTCGGCCACGGTTGGCGGCATCGACGATCGCGGTCGACAACCAGAGCACCCGCTGAGAGATCGCCCGGAGCAGCGCCTCGTCGACCGCCCCGCACTCAGCGGCGGTGCCAGACGGCGGGTTCGAGCTGGCGGGGGTGGGGGCGGACGCGCTGGCAGTCGTCATGCGGCACCTCGGATACTCGGGTTGCTATGCACTCAGAATGCACTATAGTGCACGCATGGACCAGATGGTGACCGCGTTGGCGACGGCGATCGGCACCCGCATCCGGCAGGAGCGGTTGTCGCGCAACTGGACCCTGGACCACCTGGCTGGGGTCGCGGGGGTCAGCCGCCGCATGCTGGTCAACGTCGAGCAGGGCGCCGCCAACCCCAGCGTCGGCACCCTGCTGCGGCTCAGCGACGCCCTGGGCATCGGCCTGCCTGCACTCGTCGAGCCGCCCCAACCGGCCGCCCTTAAGGTCACCCGCTGCGGCGAAGGCGCCGCACTGTGGACCAGCGACGCCGGCGGCCGAGGCGTCCTGGTGGCGGGCACTGAGCCCCCCGACGTGGTCGAGCTGTGGGACTGGACACTCGCGCCGGCGGACCGACACGCCAGCGAGGCCCACTCCACCGGTACCAAGGAGCTGATTCAGCTCCACGAAGGCACCATCACCATCGAGGCCGCGGGCCAGTCGGTCGTCCTCGAGCCCGGCGATGCGATCGCGTTTCCAGGCGACGTCCCCCACGCCTACACCAACACGAGCGAGTCACCAGCGAGGTTCTCGCTGGCCGTGTTCGAGCCCGGTGTCGGATCGGTCAACCGATCGGAGGTCAGCCATGGCTGAGGCCAGCGACTTGCAGGACTTCGTCGACGGCGCCGATGTCGACTCAGCCGTGTTCACACTGCGTCCCGACTACCGGGTACTGCTACTCGCGGTCGACGGCCTCGCCCCCGGCGCCAGTGACGCCAGCAGCGAGGCACTGCTGCGCCGGGCCGAGGAGGCGGCAGTCGCGTTGCTGGCCGGCGTCGCCGCCGAGGAGCTGCCGCACATCGCGGCCTGGCGCGAGGCCTACCGCGCCTTCGGCGCCAAGCCCCAGCGCACCCGGAACAGCCTCGAGGCCCTGAGCCGCCGAGCAGGCACCGGCCTGCCCCGGGTGAACCGGCTGACCGACATCTACAACGCTGTCTCGGTCCTGCACCAGGTTCCCATCGGCGGGGAGGACCTCACGCGCTACAACGGCAGCCCGCAGCTGCTGCGAGCGGCAGGCACCGAACCCTTCGACACGATAGTTGACGGGGAAACCGCCATCGAGCATCCCGGACCCCGGCGAGGTCGTGTGGTGCGACGACGCCGGCGTGACCTGCCGACGCTGGAACTGGCGCCAGGCTCGCCGGACCCAGCTCGCACCACACACCGCTACTGCCTTGTTCATCCTCGACGCGCTCGCGCCCATGACCGACGAAGCACTGACCGCGGCCCGCGACGAGCTGCTGGCCCACCTCCACCCCCTCGGCCGCGAGGTGAGGTCCGGCACCCGACTCATCAGGACGAGCCGACGGTGAACCACCCCACCCGGGCGCATCCGACAACGCCACAGGAGAACGCGTGATCTGCTGCCAGTTCATCTTCAAGCCCGGCACTTACGACGACGATTTCCACCGACTCGACGGGCAGATCGACCAGTATGCGCGGAGCCTCCCGGGGTTCGAGAAGGTCGAGACCTGGCACGCTCCGGACGGGGGTGTGGTCAACGCCATCTACTACTTCGCCGACAAGAACTCTGTCGCCCAGCTCGCCAGGTTCCCGCGGCACCGTGAGGCAAAGGGCCAGGCGCAGCGCTGGTATGACGGCTACCGCATCGTCGTCAGTGAGATCACCGCCACCTACGGCGATGATCGGCTGCCCGACTGACGATCCGGGCCTGACGCAGCCTGTCCATGTGCTGTATCGCAGACCAGGGTGGTGGCCAGGGATTTCACGGGCGCGGCGCGCCCACGCGAAAGACGAGAGTGGGCAGCATCAGGTGTGAAAGGGGAGGCTCCCCAGGAGATGCTGGCCGCGCTGACCACGTTCCTGATCCCGTAGCGAGACTGACCGGCCGCGGCGCACAACCGCAGGCCGGCAAATTCTCGGCGGCCGCCCGTCGTCGTCAACCAATCCAGGAGGTGGAGGCTCATGGTCCACGCAACAGAAATCCGTCCTTTCCGGGTCGACATGTCCGACGAAGCGATCGCCGACCTTCGGCGGCGCATCGCCGCGGCGCGCTGGCCTTCTAAGGAACTGGTCGCCGATCGCTCGCAGGGCGTGCAGCTAGCTACGTTGCAGGAGCTCGCCCGCTACTGGGCGACCGAGTACGACTGGCGCCGGTGCGAGGCGAGACTAAACGCGCTGCCGCAGTTCAAGACCGAGATCGACGGTGAGGACGTCCACTTCATCCACGTGAAGTCGCAGCACGCGGACGCGTTGCCGCTGATCATGACGCACGGCTGGCCCGGCTCGGTCATCGAGCTGCTCGAGACCGTCGGCCCGCTCACCGACCCGACTGCGCACGGCGGAAGGGCCGAGGACGCATTCGATCTAGTGCTGCCGTCCATCCCCGGGTATGGGTTCTCCGCCGAGCCGGCCGAGGTCGGCTGGTACGCCGGCCGCGTCGCGCAGGCGTGGGCGGAGCTGATGCGCCGCCTGGGTTACTCCCGCTACGTCGCCCAAGGCGGTGACCAAGGGGCCTCCGTTACCGACGCAATGGGTCGCCAGGCACCCGAGGGGCTGATCGGCATACACACGAATCTGCTCGTAACGGCGCTGGCTGGCCCTCAGCCGACCGAAACCGAGGAGGAACGCGCGGCAGCCGCCCAGCTCGCCACGTTCAGGCAGAGTGGCTTCGGCTACTTCCTCGAGCAGGCCACGCGGCCGCAGACGATCGGCTACGCCCTGCTGGATTCCCCCGTCGCCCTCGCGGGCTGGATGCTCGACCACGACACCGACGCCTACTACAAGATCTCCCGCGCCTTCACCGGCGGGCAGCCCTCCGGGGGTCTCACCCGGGACCACATCCTCGACAACATCACGCTGTACTGGCTGACCGGCACCGGGGCCTCGGCGGCCCGCTCATACTGGGAGGCCGGACGAGCTCAGGCTCTCGCGGCGGCTGCCGGGCAGGCTCCTCCGGAGGTCAAGCTCCCGGCCGGCTTCACCACGTTCCCCGGCGAGATCTTCCGGGCCCCGCGCAGCTGGGTCGAGAGGGGGTACCCCAACCTCATCTACTTCCACGAGGCCGACAAGGGCGGCCACTTCGCCGCCTGGGAAGAGCCCGAGCTGTTCGCGACCGAGATCCGGGCGGCGTTCAAGCCGCTGCGCTGACGACAGCCCGTACCCGGGCTTGACGGTGACCACCTGATCCACGACCTCCCGTGAACGGGAGGTGCAAGAGTTCTGGCTGAGCCTGGATCCGGGCATGACCCGCTGAGCGTACGTGACCGCCCCCCCGAGGGAGCTGCTCAGGGTTCGGTGGACCTGAGCTGCCGAGCTGGGATTTCATGCCAACGGCATGATGCTCAGCCCGGGCAGCTGGCGTTTCGTGGTTGCAAGGGCGAGGCGCTCTCCATGGCGGCCGGCCACTCCGGCCATGAGGCACAGCTCACGCTGCCTGACTTGCACCGCGACCACCAGTGGATGTCGTCGGCACAAGCCAACCGCGATGGGCGGCTGGTCGTTGCGCGGGTTGGTCTAGGAGAACTGGTCATGAATGTAACCCGGACGATCCGTTATTGGACAGTGCCGCCCGGGGCCCGCGCGCTGGCTGCCAGCAGCACCGCAGGAGCCGTCCGCGATGGAGTGTCGGTCGGCGATCGCCCCGTTGCGGCCTGGAGGGAGTGGTCATGACGGTGAAGACTGAGGATGCGGCGGCTAGACGAACCGGTGGGCGGGTGTCTGGCCGGGGTCTGGGGCAGGGCGGGACGGTGGAGCAGCTGAGCCGCGCGGACCGGGTGGCCAAGGGCAAGGATGCCCGGGCGGTGGCGCCGCTGGAATCGAATGCGGAGTTCTCGCCGGGCCCGGGGCGGGATCCGGTGGGGCTGCTGCTGGGGCAGGCGGCGTCGCGGGTGCCGGAGCTGGTGCCGGTGCGGCACGGGCGGATGCTGGTGTCGCCGTTCACGTTCTACCGGGGTGCTGCGCTGCCGATGGCGGCGGACCTGGCGGGGACGCCTGCCTGCGGGCTGCGGGTGCAGTTGTGCGGGGATGCGCACCTGTCGAATTTCGGCGCGTTCGCGTCGCCGGAGCGTAACCTCGTGTTCGACGTCAACGACTTCGACGAGACGCTGCCCGGCCCGTTCGAGTGGGACGTCAAGCGGCTGGCGGCGAGCCTGGCGGTGGCCGGGCGGGACAGCGGCTTTCCCGCCAGGGCCCGGCGCAAGATCGTGCTGGCGGCGGCCGGACGGTACCGCACCGCGATGCGCGAGTTCGCGGGGCAGACCTTCCTGGACGTCTGGTACGCGCACCTGGACATCGAGCCGGCCGTCGAGCGAATTCAGGTCCCAGGTCAAGGCGAAAAGGTTCAAGCTGGCGGAGAAGATGCTGGCCAAGGCGCATACCAGTGACAGCACGAAGGCGCTGGACAAGCTGACCGCGGTGGTCGACGGGCGGCGGCGGATCATCAGTGACCCGCCGATGATCGTGCCGGTCGAGGAGATCTTCGCCGGCGTGCAGGCCGACATGATCTACCAGCTGATCGGCACCGTGCTGGCCAAGTACCGGCGTACCCTGCAGTCCGACCGGCGGCACCTGCTGGAGCAGTTCACCGTGGTGCAGGTGGCCCGCAAGGTCGTCGGGGTCGGCAGCGTCGGCACCCGCGCCTGGGTGGTGCTGATGGACGCCGGAGACGGCAATGAGCCGCTGTTCCTGCAGGCCAAGGAGGCCCAGCCGTCGGTCCTGGCGGACTACGCCGGGCGCAGCCAGTACAACAACCAGGGCGAGCGGGTCGTCGCCGGGCAGCACCTGCAGCAGGCCCAGAGCGACATCTTCCTCGGCTGGACCCGCGCCCCTAACCCGCTGGACGGGGTGGACCGCGATTTCTACGTCCGGCAGCTGAAGGACTGGAAGCTGTCGGTGCCGATCGAGCTGCTGCTCCCCGAGGGCATGGAGCTCTACGCCCGGCTGTGCGGCTGGACCCTGGCCCGGGCCCACGCCCGCTCCGGGGACCGCGTCGCGCTGGCCGCCTACCTCGGCGGCTCGGCCAAGTTCGACCAGGCCATCGCCGACTTCGCCGAAACCTACGCCGACCAGAACGAACACGACTACGCCGCCCTCCAGACCGCCGTCAAAGACGGCAGAGCCCAAGCCACCACCGA
>CAVURU010000003.1:0-3570223 GCA_963744005.1 uncultured Actinomycetes bacterium
TAGTGCTCATCGTGCTGTTCGGCTCCAGGAAGCTTCCGCACGCTGCGCGTTCGCTGGGCCAGTCGATGCGCATCCTGAAGAAGGAAGTGCAGGGGCTGCACGAGGACTCGGCCGACCAGTCGGCTGGCGCACCGGATGCCGCTGGCGCACCGGGCGCTTTCCCGCCCCCCGCGGCCATCGCCGCGCCTGCGCAGCACGCTCAGCAGGCAGCCCAGATCGATGCCCTGCAGCAGCAGCTTCACGACCTGCAGCGGGCGGCAGCCGCGGATACTCAGCACCCGGCCCCGGTCGCCGCCGAGCCTCGCTAGACCAGTCCGGCTGAGCCGGCCTTCAGCGGGAAGCGGTCATGACTAAACTCCCCGGCGCCGTCCAAGGCGCCCGCATCGTCGGCGAGCGTTATATGCGCTCGCAGCAGCAGCACAACCCCGAGCGGCGCATGCCGCTGATGGATCATCTTCGTGAGCTGCGGAACCGGGTCGTCAAGGCGGTGCTCGGCCTGGCCGCCGGGATGACCGTCGGGTTCGTGTTCTTCAACCCGGTCTGGCATGTGATCCAGCGGCCGCTGTGCGCGGCGGTGATCCGCGGCCAGACCGGCTGCCAGACCCTCGGGGTGAACCAGCTGGTCCTGAGCGGGCCGCTGGACTCGTTCTACCTGCGGGTCAAGGTGGCCCTGATCGCCGGGGTCATCCTGTCCTCACCGATCTGGCTGTACCAGGTGTGGGCGTTCATCGGCCCGGGCCTGCATGCGCGGGAGAAGCGGTGGACCTACGCCTTCGTGGGGACGTCGGTGCCGTTGTTCCTGGCCGGTGTCACGCTGGCGTACTGGTCGCTGGGCCGGTCGATGCACTACCTGCTCGGCCTGACCCCGGACCACGTCTCCAACTTGATCCAGGTCGACCAGTACATGAGCTTCGTGATGACCATGCTGCTGGCCTTCGGGATCGCGTTTGAGGTGCCTTTGATGATCATCATGCTGAACCTGGCCGGGATCCTGACTCATGAGCGGTTCCGCAAGTCGCGGCGGGTGCTGCTGTTCGCGGTGTTCCTGGTGGCCGGGATGGCCAACCCGAGCCCGGACCCGCTCACCATGCTGATCCTGGGCGGCGGCTGCGTCGTCCTGGTCGAGGCGGCCGAGCTCGCGGTCTGGGCTCATGACCGCCGCCGGGCCCGGCACGACCCGTATGCGGGCCTGGCTGATGACGAGCTGTCCCCCCTCGACACCGACGACCTCCGTGATGACATCTACAGCTGACGCGGACGGCCGCCGGCTGGTGAAGGAGAGCCCCCGTGTTTGATCTGTCCCTGCCCAAGCTGCTGGTCCTGGCGGTCATCGCGCTGATCGTGTTCGGGCCCAGGGAACTGCCGTTGCTGGCGTCCAAGGCCGGTCGCGCCCTGCACGATCTGCGGCGGATCGCCGACGGCGCCCAAGCCGACCTGCGCGAGGGCCTCGGCCCGGAGTTCTCCGACTTCGACCTCGACGACCTGCACCCCCGCCGGTTCGTCCAGAAGCACCTCCTCAGCGACCTCAACCCCAGCGACCTGAACCACGGTGACCCCAACGGCGCCGAGGCCCGGGTCCCGGCCGGCGAGCGGCCACCATTCGACGCCGAAGCCACCTGAGTGCTGACGTCACCGGACAACTAAAGCGCGAAGAGCAGGAAAAATGGCTTCGGCCCGGCCCGCGCAAGGGCCGGGCCGAAGCCATTTCGAGGCCGACCCAATCTGTTTCGCGGCGTGCTTCGAATGTGGCCCGTGATCAAGTTCCCGAAGCGAGCCACCATCCGCCGGTACCTGACCGGTGCGCTGGTCGGATTGCTCACGGCGGCCGTGGCCCTCGGCGTAGCTGAGCTGGCCGCCGCGCTGATCAGCGCGAACAGCGCTCCGATTATCGCGGTCGGCGAGACGGCGATCAACCTCACGCCGGTCCCGCTCAAGGAATTTGCGATCACGCATTTCGGAACGCACGACAAGGAAGCCCTGCTCAGCGGCATCGTGGTCTTCCTGATCGGGTTCGCGGCCCTGATCGGTGCCCTGGCTGTCCGGCGGCTCGCCTACGGCCTGGCCGGGCTCGTGGTCTTCGCCGGCATCGGCGTCGCCGCCGTCCTTCACCTTCCTACCGGCACCGCGGTCGACGCGATCCCCACGCTGGCCGGCGTAGCCGTAGGCGCGCTGACCATGATCGTGCTGATCGGGATGCTCCGGACCGCTTACCCGGTGGCCGTCACCGATCCGGCCGAGGCCGAGCTGAGGGCGGCCACCGGGTCGCCGGAGACCGGTCCCGGGACCGGTGCCGCCACCCAGATCCCGCCCGCCGGGCCCTACCTGGCTGACGTGCAGCCCGCGGCCGGCCAGGACTACCAGATCGGCCCGCGGCTGGGCGGGCCGAAGCCGGACCGGCGCCGCTTCCTCATCGCGGGGGCGGGAGCGGCGGCCCTGGCCGCGGCGACCGGCGTGGCCGGCGACAAGCTGCTCGGCCGGCTCAGCGTCGCCTCGGCCCGGGACCGGGTCCGGCTGCCCGCCGCCGCGGTCCGGGCGCACGCCGTCCCGGCCGGCACGGAGCTGCGGATCCCCGGGCTGACCCCGTTCTTCACCTCCAACGCCAGCTTCTACCGGGTCGACACCGACCTGGTCCTGCCGCAGATCTCACCGGAGAACTGGACGCTGCGGATCGACGGCATGGTCGATCATCCGCTCGAGATCAGCTTCGCCGACCTGCTCAAGATGCCGCTGACCGAAGCCGACATCACCCTGGTGTGCGTCTCGAACCAGGTCGGCGGCACCTACAACGGCAACGCCCGCTGGCTCGGGGCGCCGCTGGCCGGGCTGCTGCGGAAGGCCGGGGTCAAGGCGGGTGCCGACCAGGTTCTCTCCACCTCCACCGACGGGATGACCATCTCCACCCCGGTGGCCCGGATCATGGACGGCCGCCAGGCGCTGCTCGCGGTGGGCATGAACGGCCAGCCGCTGCCCATCGCGCACGGCTTCCCGGCCCGGATGATCGTCCCTGGCCTGTACGGCTATGTGTCCGCGACCAAGTGGATCAGCAAGATAACCCTGACCACCTTCGCCCAGCAGAAGGCGTACTGGACCCAGCGCGGCTACTCCGCTCAGGCGCCGATCAAGACCGAATCGCGCATCGACGTCCCCAAGCCCCTGTCCAAGGTCACGGCCGGCCGCATCGCGGTCGCGGGCGTGGCCTGGGCACCCCATACCGGCATCGCCCGGGTCGAGGTCAACGTGGATAACGGCCCGTGGCAGCAGGCCACGCTGGCCGCCGCCGACGGCATCGACACCTGGCGCCAGTGGATGTGGGCCTGGGACGCCCAGCCGGGCCTGCACACCCTGCAGGTCCGGGCCACCGACAGCTCGGGCGCGACGCAGACCGCGCAACGAGCCAACCCCGTTCCTAACGGCGCCAGCGGCTGGGACTCCACCGTCGTGACCGTCACCTGAAATCCGAAACCACCCGCAACCAACCCACGACCACTCAGCCAAGACAGATTTCTCAAGGAGAAGATCATGAACCGCAGAATCCTCGCCGTCGCCGGCCTCACCGTGACCTGCGCCCTGGGCGCCGCCGCGTGTAGCTCCAGCGGATCCTCCAGCTCGAGCGCAGCCGGCTCGGCCTCCGCGTCCGCCTCCGAGCCGATGTCGTCGGCTTCGGCCAGCGGCTCCGGCGCCACCACCGCGGACTTCGGCCCGGGTTGCGCCTCGGTGCCCGCGTCGGGCGCGGGCAGCTTCACCGGCATGTCCACCGCCCCGGTCGCCACCGCGGCTTCGGCCAACCCGCTGCTGTCCACGCTGGTCTCGGCGGTCAAGGCGGCCGGCCTGGTCGACACGCTCAACTCGGCCCAGAACATCACCGTGTTCGCCCCGGACAACGCGGCGTTCGCCAAGATCCCGCCGGCCACCCTGAAGTCGCTCCTGGCCAACAAGGCCGAGCTGACCAAGGTCCTCACCTACCACGTGGCCGGCGCCCGCTACACCCCCGCTGAGCTGGGTTCGGGTACGGGCATCAAGACGCTGGAAGGCGGCAGCGTGACCCCGGCGCTGAGCAGCGGCACCTACACCGTCAACAGCTCCAACGTGGTCTGCGGCAACGTGCAGACCGCCAACGCCACCGTCTACATCATCGACACCGTCATGATGCCGCCGTCCTCCTGATCCGTTAACCCCCGGCCGCTGCGGCCGGGGTCCGGCGCAGACACCACGGCCCGTTCGGCTCGCAAGATTTGAAGCCGAACGGGCCGTGCTGCGTGCCCGGCCAGATGCGTTCTCGCCGAACCGGGCCGATGCTTGTTGCTACTTACTCTCCGAGCGAATCCTTTGGGGAGGTCACGTGAATGATCCGCACCGGGATGCCGGCGCCGCCACTGTCCCGGCCCGGCCCGGTCCGGCCTGCGGCGATGCCGCGCTGCTGGACCGGATCAGCCAGGGTGACGCCGACGCGATGGCCTCGTTCTACCGGCGGCACGCTGGGGTGGTGCTCGGGCAGGTCGTACTGGTGACCAGCGACCGGGTGCTGGCCGAGGAGATCGTGCAGGACACGATGCTCGCCGTCTGGCGCGGGGCGGGCTCCTTCCGGGGCGAGGCGTCGGCTCGGTCCTGGGTGATCGGCATCGCCCGGCGGCAGACCCGCGACCGGCTGCGGGGGCGCCGGCTGCGGGTGGTGGATGACGCCTTCCTGGCCGATCAGCCCGGCTCCGGGCCCGGTCCGGAGACCACGGCCCTGGACCGGGCCGAGCTGGCCGCGGTGCGGGTGGCCATCCAGGAGCTGCTCGCCGACCTCGATCACCGACGCGCTCGGCGCGCTCAGCACGGCCCCCGGCTCGGCCAGCTGACCGGCCGGACCGCCATGATGGCCGAAGCGACATCAGCGACCCGGAGCGGAGACACCGGCCTTGACCGTCATCGCCATCGAAGAGCACTGGACCACGCCGGAGCTGACGGCGGCCCTGAAGAGCCTGCCCGAGCCGAGCCGGGACGACAGCCTGGCCTTCAACGAGATGGGCGACAACCTCGCCCGGCTCGAGGACCTGGGCGACGGCCGGATCGCCGCGCTGGACGAGCAGGGCATCGACCTGCAGGTCATCTCCGTCGCGCCCCCGGCCACCGGGCCGCTCGCCGCCGCCGACGCCGTCCGGCTCAGCCGGGACCTGAACGACCTGGCCGCCGAGGCCGTCCGCCGTCATCCGTCCCGGCTCCGGGCCCTGGCCACGCTGCCCATGGCCGACCCCGGGGCCGTGCCGGGGGAGCTGGAACGATCGGCCGGCCGCGGCTTCGTCGGCGCCATGGTCTACGGGCGGACGGGCGAGACCCCTCTCGACGATCCCTGTTACGAGGACCTGTTCGCCGCCGCCGCGGCGCTCGGACAGCCGGTCTTCATCCACCCGCAGATCCCGCCGCGGGCCGTCCGCCGGGCGTCCTTCGCCGGCCTCGACCCGGTGACCGACCTGGCCCTGGCCACCTTCGCCTGGGGCTGGCACCTGGAGGCCGGGGCTGCCGCCCTGCGGCTCATCGCTCGCGGCACCTTCGACCGGCATCCGGACCTGAAGATCATCCTCGGTCACTGGGGCGAGCTGCTGCTGTTCTGGGCCGACCGGGCCGCGCCGCTCTCGCGCATCGCCGGCCTGGAGCGCCAGGTAGCGGACTACCTCCGGACGAACTTCTTCATCACCAGCTCCGGCATGCTCAACCCGGCGCTGCTGCGGCACTCGCTCGCGGTGACCACCGTCGACCAGCTGCTGTTCTCCACCGATTACCCCTTCGTGCGGCCCACCCGGGCCGAGATCGGGCAGTTCCTGGCCGAGTTCAGCGACGAGGACCGGGAGAAGTTCACCAGCGGCAACGCCCGCCGCCTGTTCGGGATCGACACGCCGGGCCGCTGACCCTGCGGTCCGGCCGCACCCGCCCCGAGACACCATCCGGCCCCCCGTCACGTCGTTGTGACGGGGGGCCGGATGTGGTGCAGGCTGGGCCGCCGGTGACACCCTCTTGGGCCGCCGGAGACACCTCGGAAAGAGCCGGTGGCCCAGACCCTAAGGCCGGCGGCCCAGCGTCTGTAGGCGCTCCTATTCCGACAGCTCTTCGAGTGCGCGGTTGCGCTGGTTCTTCCCGAAGATGGCGAGCAGGAGCCCGGGGACGATGGCGCACGGGATGGTGATGAAGAAGATGAAGTTCCGCGGCGCTGTGGCCAGGTAGAGCTGCCCGGCGATCAGCACGCCGCCCCAGGCGCCCAGGTGGCCGACACCGTCGGTCCAGCCGGTGCCCAGCGACCGCATCCGGGTCGGGTAGTTCTGCGGGATGTAGACGTACATGCTCCAGAGCCACAAGATGGTGCCGACGGTCGCGACGACGTAGAAGGCATCCACGGCCGCGTTGTTGTGCGTCAGGTACACGCCGAACCAGCCGCCGGCGAACAGCAGCGCGCCGACCAGCTGAGTCCACCGGCGTTCGAACCGCTCGCCCAGGAACGCGTTGATCAGGTACACGATCGTAGCGGCCACGCCCGACCAGGTGACCAGGGCGAAGACGGAGCCTGCGCTGTAGTGGCGGTTCTCGGCCAGGAACAGGAAGGCCTGGCTGGCGCCGCCGTAGACGATGCCGCCGTAACCCAGGACCATGACCACCAGCAGCAGCATGGTGATGAGCACGTACCGCTTGCCGAAGACGGCCAGCCAGCTGGTCTTCTCCTCGGCCACCACCTCGTACGGCTTCAGGTCAGGCTCGGGCAGAGTCTTGCGGCCGCCCTGGCTGGCCCGGAATTCCATCCGCTCTATGATCTTGCGGGCCTTGTCGCGGCGTTCCCGGGCTTCCAGCCAGCGCGGTGATTCGGGCATCCGGAAGAACAGCGCGATGGCGATCAGGATGTTCAGCCCGGCCAGGATCCACAGGTACGACTTGTACTGACCCGGGAACATGTAGTGCGGGATGATGCCGGTCAGTACGACCAGGAGCAGGAAGATACACAGCGACTGGGTGACCATCATGATCCTGGGCCTGACCTTCGGGCCCATGATCTCGCTCATGTACACCACGTTGATGGCCAGGAACCCGGCGAAGCCCAGGGTGTCGGCGATGGACAGCAGGAACAGCGCCGGGTAGTTGGTCACGTAGGCGAACGGCCAGATGAACACCCCGGCCAGGGTGGCGGAGAGGATCAGCGCCGGGCGGCGGCCGATCTTGTCGGCCAGCCAGCCGAGGAAGTAGCCGCCGACCAGGATGCTGATCCCGGCCTGCAGGGCGTACAGCACGTCGTACTGGCTGTGCGTGATGACCTTGGCCGGCAGCCAGACGAAGGGATAGAGACGGGCGGCGATGCCGTCCGTCGCTGCGGCGCAGGCCCAGCCGACCTGCACGATGAGGCAGATCTCCCAGGCCATGAAGCTCATGGGCAGCCGGTCGACCCGCGCTGCCATCTCACCGGGAATGACCAAGGTGCCGGTGCCGACGGCGCCGCTTCCCGAGGTATCTTGTGCCATTACGGTTCTCCTTGCTGCCATCCAGATTCAGGGGATGGCCCGGTAAAACTGGTAATTGTGACGCCCAGGCTGCTGATGTCGAGGGTGCTCGGGGCGCAGCTGACGGGTGTCGGGGTTTTGGCGCGGGCGAACAGGGGCGATACTGGCGCTGCTGCCGTTGCCGCAGCGATAAACCTTGCGGTGCGAAATCCTCGGGGCATGACCCCTGGTAGAGGCCGGGTTCGATGGATTCCGACTGTTAAGTGGATTGTTGGATGCCGCTGCGCGAATGTCAACCCTTTACCCTGATCAAGTATTGATTGTTAATTGCTGACCGTCAAATGTCCTAGGGCAAATGACGGTCAGCATTTGACTCGTAGCAATTGACTCAGGGCATCTGCCTAGCGGCAATTGACTCAGGGCATTTGATGCCAGGCAATTGTTGATCGCGGCCGCCCGGGCGGCCGTCCGGGCGGTTGCGGGGCAGGTGGGCGACCAATTCGGAACGTTGCACCGAATATGAAATACGAAGTTCCAGGTGCTGAATCCGTTACCGCGACGCGGGCCGCCAGAACAGCGCGCGAGAACCCGGAACGCCTCCTTGGCTCCGCCATGACCAGCGGCGCCCGGGCCGGGGTGGCGTTCCACCGCCCCGGGCCCAGCCACACGTCCGGCCCCGGTGGACGCCGCGTACTCGGCCGCGCCAGCAGCCGCCCGGGGTCACGGCCGCCCGGCCGCACCGCGTCGGCGTGCCGGTCGGACCGGATGATGTCCGGCTCACGGCGCCGCGCTGGCGCAGCACCCGGGTCAGTGACGGACGAGCTGGCCCTCCGGGGCCCAGTCCGCGGGGCGGCCGGTGTGGTTGGAGAACTCGATGGACCACTGCCACCAGCTGCGGTCCTCGGCGTGCTGCCAGTCCTGCAGGATGCCGACCTCGCCGCCGGCCAGCAGGACCGGCAGCCCGTACAGGTCGTCGGTCGGCCAGACCTCGGTGCGGCGGAGCACCGGCCCGTCGATCTCCACCAGGGTCATCGGCGAGTACTCGCCCAGGCGATCCAGGTCGGCGCGGGCCACCAGCCGGTCCTCGTGGTCGATGATCTCGATCTTGGCCCGGGCCGGGGCGGCGTGGATGAGGACCCGGGTGAACCCTCCGGCCGTGGTACAGCGAGCGAACTCCAGCCCGTTCATCGCGCCGTCGTTGCTCCGGATGTTCCACGTCCAGTTCATACCCGGGGGGCTACCCCCCGCCGCCCCGCTCCAATCTGAGCGTCGGCCGCCAAATAGCTGGCGATGCCCTGTGAGCTCAGTTCTCCCCGTAGCCGCGGACGGTCAGGAAGCCCGCCGCCTCGTACCTGCTGTTGATCAGCCGCTTGTTGTCCGCCACCGCCTCGGCGGCCAGGCCCGCGATCCGCTCGGTCATCCGGCCCACCTCGGCTTCCAGGTCCGCGTCGTCGACCACCCGGTTGACCAGGCCGAACTGCTGGGCGCGTGCGGCGTCGAAGATCTCGCCCAGCAGCAGGACCTCCTTGGCCTGCTTCAGGCCGACCGCGAACGGGGTGATCGGGATGGGCGGGCCCCAGCCGTGGTTGATCTCCACCTCGCCGAACTTCGCGCTCTTGGCTGCCACCGTGACGTCGCAGACGCCGGCCCGGGCAGCCCGGGCGTTCGTCAGCCGCGCTGGCGACGACAATGTCACCTCGGAGAACAGTAATCGTTCCTGGTTTCAACTAACTCTCTGACCTGCAGATTCTCGACAAAACCCAGTTCGGGGCGGACTAGACGATACCGGTGCGTAGCGGTACGATCACATCGCGGTTGACGAGGGCGCCGGCCGGATGAGCCGGCGGCAGCCTGCCTCGTCCCGGATCCCCGAACCTAGGCCCTCCAGATCCGGACCAGAGTGTCCACGCGGGAGGTGCACGGCCGATGCCCGGTGGTGGCAGGTATCGCGTCGAGATCATCAGGGGAGTGCCGGTGGTGACCGCCCCCGAGGAGATCGACATCAGCAACGCCGAGGACCTCGGCGAGGTGCTGCTCAGCTCGGCTGACGACGGCTACGCCACCATCGTGCTCGACATGTCCGCGACCCGGTTCTGCGACTCCGCCGGGTGCAAGATCATGGTCCGGGTCCACAACCGGGCGCTGGCCGAGGACGGCGCGCTGCGGCTGGTCATGAAGGGGCACGATCCCGTGGCCCGCGCCCTGGACATCACCGGCATCAGCCGGTTCATTCCCATCTTCCGGACCGCAGAAGAGGCCGTGGGCACCGGCTCCGGCGTCCCGGCCGATCAGCTGACCGCCCGCCGCCCGCCGGTCTCCCGGCCGCACCCCTCCGCCCGGCCCTCAGGGCCGGGCGGAGTGAGCGGGTGGCTGCGGTCCAGGTCTGGCTTCCGCGGGCGAGCGGGAGCCTGACCGCGTCAGTGCGCGTGGGCCATCGGCCGGGTGTCTGAATGCTCGGGCAGCTTGCGCAGCCGGAACGAGGCCACGATCTCCATCACGCCGTAGACCAGGAGCCAGATCCCCAGCACCACGCTCAGCGTGAGCAGGCTCAGGCCCGGGTAGCTGAGCACGATGATCCCGGACACGATGCTGAGCGCGCCCATGGCACCCGTCCAGCCCCGGTTGGGCAGGCCCTGGTGAGCCAGCGCCGTGAAAAGCTCGATCGCTCCGTTGACCACCCAGAAGATGCCGAGCAGGACGGCCAGCGCGAGTAGCGTCAGCAGGGCGTGCCGGACCGCCCACAAGCCGATGATGATGGACAGCACGCCGAGCAGCGCCATCAGCACACGCATTCCCCCGCTGGCGTCGTCAACCGCGAGTGCCGCCACGAACCTGAATATCCCGGCCACGATCAGCTGAATGCCGAAAAGGACCGCGATCACCAAGAGCGTCGCCCCGGGCCAGGCCAGCACGACGATCCCGGCCAGCAACGTGACAATGCCGAACCCGAGCACCCAGCCCCAATGCCGGCCTACCCGAGCCAGCATTTCACCGCCATTCGCCATTGGTTCACTCATTTCCGCTCCTCAATTCTGTCCGCGAATACGGGCCCCAAGGTCTCTGTCACCCCTATGTTGGCCCTATTGCTCGATGGGCAAACATTTCCGCTGCGGCAGGTCATCGCGGCTATCGGGGGCCGTGCTTGCGGGCTGCGCGGTCAGGAGGCGCGGACGAAGACGACGCCGGTGAGCGTGGGCACCAGCAGCAGGTTGCCGTAAATGGCCGGGGTGGCGAAACGGCTGGTCTCGCCGACGGAGACCTGCTCCCGGGTCTGTCCGGTCGCCGGGTCCAGGGCGTGCAGGATCCCGGCCGTCTGGTCCAGCGCCCACACCCGCCCGCCGCCGATGACCGGCGACCCGGCTACCGAGCCGGAGGCATGCCAGAGCACGTGCAGCGTGCCGGCGTCATCGACGCGTACCGCCCGTACCCCGTCGGTACACGGCAGGTAGACCACGTCGCCGTCGACCGCGGAACCGCCGAACGACAGGCACAGGTCGGTCTGGGAGACCTGGCCGCCGATGCCGCCCAGGTTCCCCTGGCGCAGCACGTACACCGGCCCGGACTTGCCGCCCAGCACGGCCCACTTCGTGCCGACCAGGGCCACGCCCTGCGAGCCCAGCCCGACGTCGCCCTGGTTGTTCTGCGCCCAGTCGGTCGGCGCGAACGAGCTGGCCAGCATCCCGGACGGAGTCAGCTCGAGCACCGAGTTGGTGTGGTCGTAGGCATCGCCCGGGAACGACGACCCGTTCGCTGACACCACGTACATGTGCCCGGCGGCATCCACCGTCGGCCCGGCCGGATTCCAGATGCCGCCCTGCCGCCGCGTGGACGGGTCGTACAGGACCGGATTCCCGGTGCCGTCCAGCGGCATGCCGACGACCCGGCCCTTATAGTTCGAGCAGTCGCCGGCCTGGGCCCCGAACGAGACCCAGACCCGCCCGCCGGTGATGGCCAGCGCCCCGCGCTGCTGCATCGCGGCGGGCGTCGGACCGGGCAGGTCGACGCTCCGGCTCCAGCGGACCTTACCGGTGTGCAGATCCAGCGCGATCAGGTCATGCCCGATCGTCCCGCCGTGCTCCGCCACCACGTACACGTCGCCGGTCTGCGCGCTGTAGACCGGGGTGCCGGTGATGCCCAGCGGGTCGATGTTCCCGCACGCCCGCTGGTAGGCCGGCGAAGGGGTGCCCACGCTGACGTGCCACAGCTGCCGGCCCTGGGTGTCGAACCCGTAGACCGAATCGTTCTCCGTCGCCACCACGATGATGCCGCCGACCGCGATCGGAGATGCGTAGACGGCGCCGTCCAGCTTGATCGAGCCGGCGACCTTGACCGTCCCGGTCACGTCCGGCATGGACTGGGCCAGGCCGCTGTGCGCGGGGTCGCCGTGGTACATCGGCCAGTCGGCCGGGACGGCTGCGCTGCCGGTCGCGGAGGCGGCCGACGGCGAGGAGGCGGCCGAGCCGGGCGGGGTGGCCGACGGCGCCGGGCTGGCTGACCCCGAGCAGCCCGCCCCGGCCAGGCCGAGCAGGGCGGCCAGCGCCAGCACGCCCAGTCGCCCGGTGACCACGGGAGTTCGATGCCCCACACGGCATCTATACCACCTGGTCCCCGGCCCACCCGTGGTCATGCAGACGGGGGCGGCGCCGGCCATGCCGTCGCCGCCCCCGTCCATCCGCTGCCGAGCAGCGCTGACTAATAGAGCGTCAGGGTCGGGCCGGTCTCGGCGATCGTGCCCTTGTTGCCGCCGATGAACGCGTGCACCTTCAGGTGCGCGGTGTAGAGGATGAACGTCTGCGAGACGCAGGTGGGCTCGCCCGGCCCGGTCAAGATGACCGCCCCGAGGTTCTTGCTGGAGCCGCTGCTGCTGTACAGCAGCGCCTGGGTGCCGACCGAGAAGGCGGCCCCGGTCTGCTGCGCGCAGATGGTCACCTTGACCCGCGTCGTGCCGATCTTGGTGTAGGCCCCCCAGCCGCAGACCAGCTTCTCCCCGGGGACAGGCGGGATGTTGAAGGAATGGTCGCCGGGCGCCGTGGAGTGCGAGCAGCTGGCCGTGGTGCTGCCTGACGTCGAGTGCGCAGAGCTCGTCGCCTTGGCCGAAGCCGAGTGCGACGCCTTAGCGGTGGCCGAGGGGCTCTTGGACGCAGTCGGCGACGGGGACGACGACGGCGGGTCCGTGAGCGAGGACGTCGGTACCGCCGCCGCTGAACTCGTCGGCGCCGTGACGGCCGCGGACGAACTCGACGCGCTGGTCCCGCATGCGCTCAGGCCAATTCCGCCGATCGCGACGGCAATGATGACAGCCGGAAACCGGCGCTTCAACATCCTTAATCCTCCGTTAGGTCACCAAACGTTACAGAAAGTTACTCACAATAACTCAGCCGTAACGATAGGGGCAGACGGCCGTGCCGCACGGAGGAGTTAACCAGAAACACAGCGGCCTTAACCAGAAAAAGACCAGTTGGCCGCCAGCGTGTACCGGCTGCGTACACCCGGCTACGGAGTCCTTGCCCGGCGGTCCCGGGTGGCGGCGGGCCGGAACGCGGCCAGCCCCGGAACGCAACAAATCCCCCGGAACGCAACAAGCCCCGGGACGGTCCAGCCGATGGGGCGTGGACCGGCCCGGGGCCGTTGCCGTGCTCGCTACGCCGCGGGGCGGCCCTGCTGCAGGAACGCCTTGCGGCCGGGGTAGTCGGGCCGGGGGAGGCCCAGGTGATGCTGGGCGATGATGGTCCGGAACACCTCGACCGTGCCGCCGTAGGTCGCGGTGACCTGGACCGCCCGGTGGGCCAGCTCGACCGCGCCCTGGGCGATGGTGCCGTCCTCGCCGTAGGGCAGCGTGGCCTCCGGCCCGATCATGTCGATGAGCTTCTCCGCGCCGGCGATCGCTGTGTCGGCGCCCTTGATCCGCCCCATCGGGCCCGGGGTGGCCGCGGCCGCTTCCATGTCGACCAGGATCTTGCCGAAGCCGGACATGAACACGTTGTCCTCGGCCATCGTGGACCCGTCACCAGCCGGGGCGTCCTTGGCCCACTGGGCCGTGCCCTCCATGGCCCACTTCAGGAAGCGCATGTGACCCACGCCGATGCTGAGATCCTGGAGCTTGCTGGCCCCCTCGCCGATGCTGTGCTCCTCGTCCAGCGGGCCGTGCAGCACCGACCAGCCGCTGTTGACATCGCCGAGGCGGTACCGGTCGGGCAGCCGGACGTCGCTGTAGTAGGTGATGTTGGTCCGCTCGTCGCCGACCGTGGGCAGTTCCTGGATCTCCACCCCGGGGGCGTCCATCGGCATCAGGAACATGGTCAGGCCCTTGTGCTTGGGCAGCGTCGGGTCGGTCCGCGTGATCAGGAACGCGTACTGGCAGTTCTGCGCGTTGGTGGTGAAGATCTTCTGGCCGTTGATGACCCACTCGTCGCCGTCCCGGACCGCGCGGGTCTTGGCCCCGGCGATGTCGGAGCCCCCGTCCGGCTCGGAGTAGCCCAGGCAGAAGCGGACCTCACCGGCGGCGACCTTGGGCATCAGCTCCGCGCGCAGGCTCGGCTCGGCATGCGCGTCGACCGCGGGCCACACCAGGCCCGGCCCCACCGTGGCCGGCGCGTTCCGGACGGCCAGCTCTTTCTCCAGGATCCGGACCGACACGTCGTCCAGGTCGGCGCCGCCGTCCTCCTTCCTCCACCGGGGCATCAGCCAGCCCTTGGCGCCCAGCGCCAGGTACAGGCCCTTGTCGAAGTGGTCGCACCGCTCGCGAGCCCCGGCGTACACCTCCTCGGTCAGGTATTCATCGAGAAAGGCCCGGACCTCATCCCTGAACTTGGTCTGCTCCTCGGTCAGGGCAACGGTCGAGAAATCCATTCCTAAGCTCCTAGCTGCTCACTACTCGATGGTCGCGGCGTGCTCACACGCGACGGTTGCGTAATCTCCCGCGGTGCTCTCGGCGAGCAAGTGCAACTCCCCGTTGTCCAGCGTGATCTGGGCCGTCATGGTGGCGGCCTTGCTTGTCATCATTTGTGCTGGCAAATCTTCTTGTCAAGAGCCGGGCCGGCCCCGGCCGCCGCTCCGCCTCACCCGTCGGCCGCGCTGTCTGCGGCCCCCGGGGGGACCGCCGCCGGCGGCGGGGCCGGGGCCCGGATCCGCTGGCGGGAGCGCATGGTGACCGCCGCATCGGCGTCCCGGATGGTCAGCGCGACCGCGGCGCCGATGGCCGCTATCGCCGCGGCGGCCAGGAACGCGTAGTGGAAAGCCGGCACCAGCGCGGCGCCGGTGGCCCCGGGCGGGCTCGACGCCGCGACGACGGTGACCAGCACGGCCACGCCGACGCCGCCCGCGATCCGGGACTGGGTCTGGAACAAGGCCGAGGCCCGGCCGGTGTCGGCCGACGAGATGGTCGCGAACGACGAGGTCTGGACGGCGATCACGCACCAGCCGCTCGCCGCCCCGCTGGAGAAGGTCAGCACCCGGATGAGCCAGATATTGGTGTCCAGGCCGACCGTCAGCCCGATCAGGACCCAGACGATGGCCACCCCGCACAGGCCGTACAGCGCCATCCGCCGCGGCCCGATGCGCGGGTACAACCGCGCCGCGATCTGGGCGTTGACCAGCAGCCCGATCGCGCCGGGGAAGGTGGTCAGCCCGGAGCTCAGCGCGGTGGCGCCGCGGGCCTGCTGCAGGAACTCCGGCATGATGAACAGGTAGCCGTTGTAGCCGCCCGCCTGGCACATGCCCACGATGCTGGTGGTGCGGAAGATGCGGTTGCGCAGCAGCCGCAGGTTCAGCATGGGCGTCCTGATCCGCAGCTCGACCAGCACCAGCGTGACCAGGGCGGCCACGCTGATGATGCCCGCGGCCAGGATGACCGGGCTGGTCCAGCCCCGGACCGGCGCCTCGCTCAGCGCGTACAGGAACAGGGCCAGGCCCCCTCCGGCCAGCACGAAGCCGGCCAGGTCCAGCCGCCCCGGGGCCGGCTCGACGGTGCTCGGCCAAGAAGAGCAGCCCGATGATCAGGGCCGCCGCGCCGAACGGGATGTTGACGAAGAAGCACCACCGCCAGGACAGCTCGGTGGTCAGGATGCCGCCCAGCACCGGTCCGGTCGCCGGGCCGAGCGCGGTGCCCAGCGCCACCATGCCCTGGGCCCGGGCGCGGCGTTCCGGCGGGTAGGTGCGGAACATCATGGCCTGCCCGACCGGGATGATCAGGCCGCCGCCGATGCCCTGGATGACCCGGAAGATGATCATCTGGTCCAGCGAGCCGGACAGCCCGCACGCCACCGAGGCCCCGGTGAACAGCACCAGGGCGGTCAGGAAGGTGCGCCGGGTGCCGAACCGGTCGCCGATCCACCCCGACGACGGCACGGCCACGGCCAGGCTGAGCAGGTAGCTCAGGGTCACCCACTGCGCGGCGTCCAGCGAGGAATGGAAATCCCGGGCCATGGCCGGCAGCGCGGTGAAGATGATCGTGCTGTCCACCACGGTCATGTACAGCGCCACCGTGTAAGCCACCAGGACCACAAGTTCCTGGCGTGGCCGCCACCGGATCACGAGACCTCCCGAGAGC
Organism: uncultured Actinomycetes bacterium; assembly: GCA_963744005.1. Taxonomy (GTDB): domain Bacteria; phylum Actinomycetota; class Actinomycetes; order Streptosporangiales; family Streptosporangiaceae; genus Palsa-504. The sequence continues at coordinate 16,009 of CAVURU010000003.1, forward strand.
CCGGGCTCGTCCGCACTGAACGCAATTTTAGAACGAAACTCTAGATCTTCGTAGGCTCCGGCCCGCGCGGGCCAGGACGGGGGCCGAGGCGGGGCCGGCGCGGTGCGGTCAGGCGCAGCCGCCGCGGCCGTGGAAAGATGGCGGAATGCGCATAGGAGCCGTGTTTCCGCAGACCGAGATCGGCCCGGACCCGGCGGGCGTCCGCCGCTGGGCCACGGCCGTCGAAGACCTGGGTTTTGACCACATCCTCGCCTACGACCACGTGCTCGGGGCCGGGACCGACACCCGGCCGGGCTGGACGGGCTACACCAGCGAGACCCTGTTCCACGAGATCTTCGTCCTGTACGGCTACCTGGCCGCGCTGACCAGCCGGGTCGAGCTCATGACCGGGGTGCTGATCCTGCCTCAGCGGCAGACCGCCCTGGTGGCCAAGCAGGCCGCCGAGGTGGACGTGCTCAGCGGCGGCCGCCTGCGGCTGGGCATCGGGGTCGGCTGGAACCCGGTTGAGTACGAGGCGCTCGGCCTGTCCTTCTCCGACCGGGGCGTGCGGAGCGAAGAGCAGATCGCGCTGATGCGCGAGCTGTGGGCCGCCCCCCTGGTGACCTTCCGGGGCCGCTGGGAGCAGGTCGACAACGCCGGCATCAAGCCCCGGCCGGCGGCCGGCACCATCCCGGTCTGGCTCGGCGGCGGGTCCGAGCGGACGCTGCGCCGGATCGGCCGGATCGGGGACGGCTGGCTGCCCCAGATGGACGCGGCCGCAGGCGCCGAGCCGGTGGAACGGCTGCGCGGTTACGCGCGGGAGGCCGGCCGTGATCCGGCCAGCATCGGCCTGGAGCCGAGGCTGAACCTGGCCTCAGTGCCGCGCGAGGCACGAGTGGACTACGTGGCGGCCTGGCAGCGTCTCGGCGCCACCCACCTCACCATCGCCACCATGAACGCGGGCTTCGCCACCGTCGAGGATCACCTGGCCGGGCTGCAGGAGACCCTGGCCGACCTGCAGAAAGCCGGCCTGCAGGACGGCCGCTGAGGCACGGCCGCCCAGACACGGCAACTGAGACACGGATCAGGCGCGGGCCACCGGATGGCCCGCGCCTGATCTCATGACTGAGGGCGGTCAGGGTCGCCGCCCGTCAGTCCCGGTCAGACCGGGTCCTTGCTCAGCGCGGCGAAGCTGCTCTGGATGGGCATGAACCCGCCGCAGACGCCGATGCGCGCGTCCTTCTTGACCTGCCGCTCGCCGGCCCGGCCCTGCAGCTGCTGGATGGTGTCGGTCCACAGCCAGAACCGGGTCCGGCCGCTGCCGATGTTCCCGCCGCTGGGCGAGATCGGCGTCGGCCCGTTGATCGAGATGTCCTCGCTGTTGAAGAAGTCCAGGCATTCTCCGTGCTGGATGCCGAAGAAGTTGAACCCCTCGATCCAGAACACGTGGAACAGGCTGAACCCGTCGTAGGCGTTCTCGAAGTCGACATCGCTGCTGGTGATCCCGGTCGAGCCGTACAGCCGCTGGGCGGTGCGGGCCGCCTGCTCCTCGGTCTCCTCCAGGTCGGCGATGACGCTGCGCGGCTTGAACCCCAGCAGGCTGTCGCCCGCCACCCGGCCGCCGGTGGCGTGGCCCAGCACGTAGACCGGGGGCTGGCGCAGGTCCTTGGCCCGGTCGGCCGCGGCGAACAGGTAGGCGGCCGCGGTGTGGATCGGGATGTCGTTGTCGTACAGGTTGGCCGGCTCGGCCACCCACCGGGACTGCAGGTACTCCTCGGTGGTCAGCGGGTTGTTGCGGTGCTGGTACCAGTAGCCCTCCGGCATCTTCAGGCCGTTGGACCGGGAGTTGACCACGAACGGGGCCATCATCTCGTGGGTCTTGTTGTACTTGTACAGGTACCGCTGGAACTGCTGCGCGGTGCCGTAGACCGGGGGGCCCGCCAGCGCGCTGAACTTGCCCGGACCGGAGATCGTGTCGCGGGCCGCCGCGCCGCGCTGGCCGTAGCGGCCCGGGATGTTGTGCCAGCCCTTCACGGCGATCACGATCTGGCCCATCCCGCGGCCCACCGCCTCCATGCTCGCCGCCACCGCGTGCGACATGCAGCCCGGGGCGACCATCGCGAACTTCAGGCCGGTCAGCTCGGGCAGGTTCTTGACCAGCCACTCCGGGCTGAGCTTGATCAGCCCGTCGAACGGGTCGGAGCTGTTCTCGAACGCGTCCAGGAAGTCCTGCGGGACCGGCTCGCCCTCCGGCCAGAACGCGCCGGTCGTGGTCGAGTCGACCAGCACCAGGCCGTCCACCTGGCCGGGCTCGACGCCCGCGTCCTCGATGGACTTGCGGATGGCCAGCAGGGCCCACGCGCCGATGCTCTTCTGCGGGTCACCGTCCCAGCGCCGCAGCGTCGGGGAGTGCCCGATGCCGACCGCGGCGACCTGGCCGCGGTGGGGCCACACCCCCAGGTCGTCCGAGGCGCGGAACATCCCGAGCCCGGCGGCCGACGGGTAAACGGTGGGAGCGGTCATGAGCCTGTGTCCTCTCGCTCGTAAATCGGCTACCGGCTTGCCGTCAACGGCCTGCCGACACCAGAGCCAAAGGGATGCAGTGCCGACTCGATGTCCGTGCCGCGAAAGGCGGATCCGGGTGCGACGAATCCGTCCGCAGCACTGGGCTTGCGGCGATGCACGCTCTTTCATGGCAGGTCCATGAAACCGGTATTAAATCCGGTCTACACCTGGCTCGTGATTCGCACAACCAGGTCATGTCGCCGCCCGCCCGGACCCGGCCCGGCTGTTTATCCCGCATCCCACGGGTAAATAGCCGCCGGACCGAAGAAGGGTAAGCGGGAGCTGATTCGGATGCAGACGCCGAAGGTGGCCGAGGGCCTGCCCGAGGATCTCAGGGAACTGCAGGACGCGCTGCTGAACACGGACAGCGTCGAGCAGTTCCTGCGCGAGATGGCCCTGCTGGCCGACCGGGTCGTCGGCTGTGACCTGGCCTGCGCCATGGTGATGGGGCCCGGGCAGCGGCCGGCCACGGTGGCGTGCAGCGACCCGCTGGCCGCCACGGTGGACGCGGTCCAGTACGAGCTCGAGGCCGGCCCGTGCCTGCAGGCGGTGCGCGACGGGCAGCCGGTCCGCATCCACGACACCGCGGACAAGGCGCACTGGCCCGACTTCGAGCGGCACGCCGCCGCCCACGGTATCCGGTCCTGCCTGGCCCTGCCGCTGCAGTCGGCGGGCCAGCAGGTCGGCGCGCTCAACCTGTACGCCCGGGACGCCGGGGCCTTCGGTTCGGCCGAGGCCCGCCGCGCCCAGGATTTCGCCGAGCATGCCTCCGGGGCGCTGACCCTGGCCACCCGGCTCGCCTCGCGGGCGGCCCTGATCGAGCAGCTCCGCTCGACCCTGGCTTCGCGCACCGTGATCGATCAGGCCCTGGGCATCATCATGGCTCAGGAGCAGTGCACTCAGCAGCGCGCTTTTGCCATCCTGCGGTCCGCTTCGCAGCACCGCAACGTGAAACTCCGCGACATTGCCGGCGCCATTGTCACCAGCGTCACCGGTGAGCCCCCGCAGCCGCCGCCCGCCTTTGAAGACGATTAATCCGGGCCCCCAGCCTCTCATCGACTCCAGCCTGAGCGCCGGATAAAGCATTCCGGCTCGGCCGCAGCGCCTATCCTCAGGCCGCCCCGCCGTCCGTGTCGGCGTCAGTACTCAGCGTCTGCTGGCGCGATATCGCCGGACACGGCTCGCTGAGCGCCGCCGTCACGCTGGTGTACACCTCCAGCATGCGGTCGACGCCGGTGAGGGCCAGCACCCGCCGCACCGCGGGCGCGACCACCACCAGGCGCATGTCACCCCCGCTGGCCTGCGCCCGGCGGTAGGTCCGGGCCATCGCGCTGATGCCCGAGGAGTCGCAGAAGGTGGTCTTGCTCAGGTCGGCCACCAGCAGGGCGGCTCCCTGGTTGACGATCGACAGCAGTTCCTCGCGGACCCGGTCGGAAATCGTGACGTCAATCTCGACGGGTAGCGAAACGACCGCGGTCTGTCCGATCCAGAGCACCGGATAACGCTCGCCGGCCACGTGCGGTCACCGCCCATTCCTGACAGGAGGGTGGGCCGCGTCTCTGGACCCGTAACGCTAATCGCCAGGTAGGCGCCTTCGCGTAGCGGATATTATTCACGGCCCCCTGGTGCCTCGCAAGCGACATCGGCCAGAGCGGAAAAGAAGCCATTTCCCCTTTTGCGAATCACATGTGGCCGATGGCAAAGGGGGCTCAGCGGCCGGTCCCGGCGCTACCAGCGCAGCAGGTGGCGCGCTAGGAGCGGAGCACGATGCCGCGGACGAAGGCGGCCTGCCCGGCGTGCTGCAGTCCGTCGGAGATGACGCTGACCAGCCGGACGCCCAGCGTCACCGGCGGGTCCCAGCCCTCGTCCACCACCCGCGTCAGGTCGGCGTCGGTGAGGCCGGAGACCAGCTCCACGGTCTGCGCGTGCACCGCCTCGTGATAGCCGATGAGCATGTCCCCGGACGAGACGCGGACCTCGGCCACCTGCGCCGAACTGTGCCCGTAGCCGATGTCGGCCGCCCCGAACGGCAGCCCGAACTCGTCCATGAACCGCGGCCACACCTGGTCCACCCCGAACGCGCCCGCCACATGATCGTCCTGCACCCGGGTCAGGTGCCAGCACAGCCATGCGATCGAGTTCGCGTCCTCGTCCACCCGCGCCGCCAGCTGGTCAGCGGACAGCCCGCTCACCGTCCTGCGCACGGTGTCCCGCACCCGCCCGTACGCATCCGCCAAGAGCTCCGCACTGGTCATCCGTGCACCACCTTCCGAGAGGTCAAAGGAGAATTTAGCCGAACGGCCGGCGGCTGCGGATCCGGTCCCTCTTTCTGCCCGCCGGGCCGGGCCGGGCCCGTGGTGACACGCCGCGCCTACCTGGACCGCGGCCGTGCTGGTCGCCGCACCGGCCGGCGCGAGGTAGCGTTCCGATCGTGTCAGCAGTCCCGCCGGACTGTGCTTCCCCCGAAGCCGCCCGTGCCTCAACTCCCGGGTCTGCCCCGGTCGACCTCCCCCCGGTGACCGAGCTGCTCGCCGCGGCCGTGTCCGGGATCGGCGGCGCGGAGCGGCCTGGCCAGGTCGCCATGGCCGAAGCGGTCGAGCACGCCATCGACTCCGGCGAGCACCTGGCCGTCCAGGCCGGGACCGGTACCGGCAAGTCGCTGGCCTACCTGGTGCCGGCCATCCGGCACGCGATGAGCACCCGCAGCACGGTGGTCGTGGCCACCGCCACGATCGCGCTGCAGCGTCAGCTGATCGACCGTGACCTGCCCCGGCTGGCCGCCGCGCTGGCCCCGGTGCTGGGCACCGAGCCCGCTTTCGCCATCCTCAAGGGCCGCCGCAACTACCTGTGCCTGCACCGGCAGCGCGGCGGGCCGGGCGACGACCCGCAGGACGGCCTGTTCGAGCAGGCCGCTGCGTCCGATTCGGCGGGCGGACCGTCATCTCCGCTCGGCCGCCAGGTCAAGCGGCTGCACGAGTGGGCCGAGGAGACCACCACCGGCGACCGGGACGAGCTGGTCCCCGGCGTGCCCGAGGCGGCCTGGCGCCAGGTCTCGGTCAGCGCCCAGGAGTGCATCGGCGCGCAGCGCTGCCCGTTCGGCTCCCGGTGCTTCGCCGAGAAGGCCCGCGAGGCCGCGGCCAAAGCGCACGTCGTGGTGACCAACCATGCGCTGCTGGCCATCGACGCCACCTCCGACGTGGACGTGCTGCCCGGCCACGACGTGGTCATCGTCGACGAGGCCCACGACCTGGTCGACCGGGTCACCTCGGCGACCGCGGGCGAGCTGTCCGGGGCCGCCGTCGACGCCGCGGCCCGCCGGGCCGCCCGGGCCATCGAGTCGGCCGCCACCGAGGGCGCCGCGCCCGCGGCGCCGGACCAGCTGCGGCACGCCGCCAACGCGCTGGTCCTGGATCTCGACGACGCGCCCGCGGGCCGGATGGACTCGCTGCCTGCGGAGCTCGCCGCGACGCTCCGGTCGGTGACCGAAGCGGCCAAGGCCGCCGCCGAAGCGATCACGGCCGGCGCGACCAGCCTCAGCGAGGATGACCCGGCCGGCTCGCGGCGGCCCGGATCGCGATGTCCTCCCTGGATGACCTGCAGCGCACGGCGGGCAGGATCCTCGGATCGTTCGGCGATGACCTGGACCGCCGGGGCGAGGTGGTGTGGCTCGACCGGCCCTTCACCGAGGACGCGCGGCGGCCGCCTACCCTCCGGGTGGCACCACTGGAGGTCGGCCCGGTCCTGCGCGACCGGCTGTTCAGCGAGCGCACGGTCGCGCTGACCTCGGCCACCCTGGCCCTCGGCGGCTCCTTCAACCACCTGGCCAGCGAGTGGGGCCTGAACCTGCCCCGGGACGACCAGACGTCCTGGACCGGCCTGGACGTGGGTTCGCCGTTCGATCATCCGCGCAGCGGGATCCTCTACGTGGCCCGGCACCTGCCGCCGCCCGGCCGGGACCAGCTCGACGAGGCCTACCTGACCGAGCTCGCGGAGCTGATCAACGCCGCGGGCGGCCGGACCCTGGGCCTGTTCTCCTCCATGCGGGCCGCCATCCAGGCCACCGGCGCCCTGCGCGAGCGCATCAACTACCCGCTGCTCTGCCAGGGCGACGACGTCACCGCCCAGCTGGTCAAGCAGTTCGCCGAGGACGAGCCGACCTGCCTGTTCGGCACCTTGTCGCTGTGGCAGGGCGTGGACGTGCCCGGGCCGTCGCTGCGCCTGGTCGTCATCGACCGGATCCCGTTCCCGCGGCCCGACGATCCGCTCGCCTCGGCCCGCCAGCGCGCCGTGGCCGCGCGGGGCGGCAACGGGTTCATGACCGTGGCCGCGTCGCACGCCGCGCTGCTGCTGGCCCAGGGCGCGGGACGGCTGCTACGCACCATGAGCGACCGCGGCGTGGTCGCGGTCCTGGACCCCCGGCTGATGACCAAGCGCTACGGCGACTTCCTCCGCGCCTCGCTGCCCCCGTTCTGGACCACCACCGACCCGGCCCTGGTCCGGGCCGCACTGGGCCGGCTGTCCGCCGCGGATTCCTCACCAGCGGATTAATCCCTATTACCGCCGGGTAAAGTCCCAGCGCTGGTGCGGATGTTACCCCGTAAGACTGGGTAACCTTTTGGGAACTACACACCTTTATTGTCCGTTTGTGCGGGGGACTGGCCTTTCCCAGTCACTGCGGGAGGTCAGGCATGCGGAAACGGCCGCGAGAGGGAAAGCGGCACGTTCTCCGCTGGGTCGCGGTCGGCGCAGTGGTCATCCTCGCCGCGGGCACCCTGGCCGGCTACCTGAAGTACCGCGCCGTCTACGACAGCATCACCCGGGTCAGCGTGCCCGGCTCCGCGCTGGGCCAGCGCCCGCAGGACTTCAGCACGGCCTCGGAGAACATCCTGCTGTACGGGGACGACAGCCGGAAGGGCCTGGACGCCCACCAGCAGTTCATCCTGCACACCGGGTCCGACCAGACCGACAACACCGACACCATCATGGTGGTTCACCTGTCGCCGGGCCGTAAGGGCGTCACCGCGCTGAGCATCCCGCGGGACACCATGGTGCCCAGATACGAGTGCGACAGCGGCCCCGGCTACACCGGCCAGCAGGCCAATCCCGCCTCGTACGTGCAGGTCAACTCGCTGCTGCAGATCGGCGGGCCGGCCTGCCTGTGGAAGACGGTCGAGCAGGTCACCGGCATCTACATCAACCACTTCATCGGCATCGGCATGCTCGGTTTCGTCAATGTCGTCAATGACATCGGCGGCGTCAGCGTGTGCGTGCCGTACAACGTGAACGACACCACCTCGGGGCTGACCCTGTCGGCCGGCGAGCAGCACATCGACGGCATCCAGGCCCTGGCCTTCTGGCGGACCCGGGAGAACATCGGCACCGGATCGGACCTGCAGCGGATCCAGCGCGACCAGTTCATGTCAGCTCAGGTCGTCAAGGGGGTGCTGGGCAGCGGGCTGCTGTCCAACCCGCTGCGGCTGCTGTCAGTGGTCACCGACGCCGCTGCCTCGATGACCACTGACGCCGGCATGAGCGTGTCCGACCTGGTCGGCTTCGCGCAGAGCCTGCACAGCGTGGACAGCAAGAACGTCCAGTTCATCACCGCGCCCAACGAGGCCTGGCCGTCCGACCCCACGGCCCGCGTGCAGTTCGCGCAGCCGCAGGCCGATCAGGTGTTCGCCGCCATCGCGCACGACGTGACCGTGCCGAAGACCTCGCCCTCGCCCGCCGCGTCGCCGTCCGCCTCGGCCCAGGTGCTGACGACCAGCCCGGGCAACGTCAAGGTCACCGTGCTGAACGGCTCGGGCATGAGCGGCATCGCCACCCAGGCCGCCGCCAGCCTGACCAGCCGCGGCTTCGACGTGACCGGCACCGGCGACGCCGCGAACTTCGGCTACGCCACGTCGGTCATCGAGTACGCCTCGGCCGCGGACCAGGCGGCCGTGAACACCCTCAAGGCCCAGCTGGCCAGCGTCACCACCGTCCAGGACGCCACCCTGACGCCCGGCACCGTCGACCTGATCCTCGGCTCGGACTACACCGGCCTGAGCCCGGCCTCCACCGCGGCCTCGGCCTCATCGGCCTCGGCCAGCACCGCAGCGTCCCCCAACACCTCAGCCTCCGCCGGCGCGTCGGGCCAGGCCAGCAGCTCGGCCAGCGCCTCCGGCTCGGCGGTCAGCGGCCTGGCCGCCGCCAACGGCGGCATTACCGCCGCGGCCAGCTGCGCCAGCGACAGCTCCGCCTTCGCCTGCCCGCTCAGCCCCTGACCCCGCCCCCGACCCTGCCCCGCCCCCGCCTCCGCCCGCCCCCACCGCGGTTTCATGATCGCGGGCAGTTCGAGCACTATACGGACTAAAAGTGCCCGCGATCATGAACGCATCGCCAGAGGGGCTCTGCTCAGCGCGGCACGATGGCGCTGACGTTGGCCACCGCTTCGGGGAGCCGGCGCATGCTGGTGATGCGCCGCTCGGCCAGCTTGGCCGGATGCCCGGTGCCGTCCCGGTCGACCCAGACCTTGCGCAGGCCCAGCCGGGCCGCGGGCACCATGTCCAGGACCCAGCTGTTGGCCACGTGGATCCAGTTCGCCGTCGTCACGTTCACCTGGTCGGCGAAGGCCCGGAAGTGCCCCAGGTCAGGCTTGTAGCTGCCCACCTGCTGAGCCGTCACGACCAGGTCGAAGGGCACCGGCAGCCGCGGCCGGGTCGCGGCGAACAGGTCATCGTCGCAGTTGGTCAGGATGGCCAGCCGCCAGCCCTGCTCGCGCAACGCGGTCAGTGCGGGCCCGGTGTCGTCGAAGACCGGCAGGTCCGGCCAGCCCCTGACGAAGGCCGCATCCGCCCCGTCCGGCAGGACGATGCCCTCGTGCCGGGCCGCGGAGGCCAGCCCGGCCGTGAGCACCTCGCGATACGGCATCCAGCCCGGGCCCGCCTCGAGCTCGAACTCGGCCTGGTAATAGGCACTGAGCAGCCGTCCCGCGTCCGGGCCTACGTGCTTCTCCAGGGCGCGGGCCATGCCGGTGGTCCAGTCCGCGATCGTCCCGTAGCAGTCAAACGTCAGCCACCTGTCCGGCATGACTCTCCCCCCGCGACGCGGTCAGCGTCTTCCCCGCCGCCTTCACCCGGACGTGCCCGCCAGCCGGTAGAAGATACCGGTTTCCAGCATGGCCGGATCCTCGTGCCAGTCCCCGTAGATCTCCCACCGCTCGCCGGTGAGCTCGTGCCCGAGCGCGGCACACCAGCTCAGCACGGCCTGGTGGCCCGCGCCGAGGTCCGAATACGGCCCGCGGTGGGTGGTCACGGCGGCTGGCCCGGCGGGCAGCTCGGCCGGCCGCACCCGCCCGGCGGGCGGGACCGCTCCGCTGACCTCCACCCCGACCTGGACGGCGACCCGGCCCGGTGCTGGCCCGTCCCGGTAGTGCATGACGTTGGCGCCGCCCGCCGTGCCGGACTGGCGCAGCCAGGCATAGACCTCGTCGAGATGGTCGCGCCACTGTGCCGGGAAAGCCTGCCAGCTGGTCTCCCAGGACACCACGGCGACCGGCCGAGCTGGCTGGCTGGCCACCTCGACCGCGTAGCTCACCATCGCAGCGCGGCTACCTGGTCGTATTCAGCCGCGTTGTACGACACCAGGCCCGTCGACAGCGCGAAGATCCATTCCGTTATGCCGAGGGACAGCGCCAGCCGGCTGCACCGCGCGCAGAAGTGCGGCTCCTCGAGCCGGACCGAGTCGTCGGCTTCGAGCCGGACGTAGATCAGCTTGGACCCCGGCAGCAGCCGCCACCCGTCGGCGTCCCGGCCCAGGGTGATGGCCCGCTGCTCGGCGTGGGTGCGGCACATGTCGTGATGACCGAAGTCGCCGACCTTGCAGTAGCAGTGATCCTCACCGGGGAACGGCACGCCGTTGGTACCCCAGGCCAGCATGCTGCCGTCCTTGACCAGCACCGCGGCGTGCCGGGTGCGAGCGTGGGAGTCGCGCGCCAGCTCGGCGGCCCGCTCGACGATCTGCTCCGCGAACTGGCTGTCGTGACGCTTCAGCGGCCGCCACTGCGGCTCAGGCCCAGGTTGCATGCGCCATACGCTAACGCGAACCGGACCCGGATCACGCGCGGAGGGCCGGCCGACTGCGACGCGGCGCAGGAACCATATCGGGCCGCCGCGCCCAGACACCGCCCGCGACCAGCATCTTGGGACGCTGCGGAGCTCCAGAGACACGCCGTGTGACCTGGACATCTGTGACAAGGGCGCAGTAAAGGGGGAGCATCGGCGCTGTGCCGACATTCCAGATAGGAAGGCCACGCCAATGCTCCCGGAGCCGACCATACCAAAGCGGCGTGCCGCCGCTCCGGCGCCGCCGCCGTGGGTGATGACTCCGCTCTTCAGCGTGCCTGACGAGAGCGACCCGGTCCCGGTCCCCGTCCCGCTCCCGGGCCGCGCCCGCGGCCGGGCCGCCGGCCGCAGGCGGCCGAGCCCGCTCGGCCCGGCCAGCACCCGGGGCGGGGGCAGCCGGGCCAAGCGCGACGGCCTGCCCGACCCGCCCGACCTGCTGGCCGTCACCGGCGAGCGCCTCCGGCGGGCCCTGGCCCGCAGCTTCCTGCGCTACGGCGTGGTCGGCGATCCGGACGCCGCGGTCCACGCGGCCATGAACGTCGTCGAGCCCGTCCTGCAGGCCCGCGACACCGAGATCCTGCGCCTGCGCCGGATGATCCCGGCCAAGCGAGCCAGCCGCTAGCCCCCGGCCCCGGCTGCCCGCGTGCCGGACCGGCGCGGCCACGGCCCAGGCACGTAGGATGCCGTGGTGCACATTGCCGTGACCGGTGGCACCGGTTTCCTCGGCGCGCGGCTGGCCCGCGAGCTCCTCGCGGCCGGATCGCTGTCCGTGGCGGGCCGCCCCGGCCGCCCGCTGTCCCGGCTGACGCTCATCGACCGGGCTCCCGCGCCGCCCGACCTGGCCGCCGACGACCGGGTGAGCGTGATCCGCGGCGACCTCACCGACCTGCTCGGCAACGTGGCCAGCGCCCGGGACACCCTGGACGACGCCGAGGTGATCTTCCACCTCGCCGCCGCCGTCAGCGGCGAGTCCGAGGCCGACTTCGACCTCGGCTTGCGGGCGAACCTGCAGGCCACGCAGGAGCTGCTGGCCTCGGCCCGCGCGCTCGGCAGCACTCCGGTGGTGGTCTTCTCCAGCTCCGTGGCGGTGTTCGGCGACTCCGCCGCCCAGCCCCTCCCGGCCGTCATCACCGACGACACCCGGCCCAACCCGCAGTCCAGCTACGGCGCGCAGAAGGCCATGTGCGAGTACCTGCTCGCCGACTACACGCGCAAGGGCTTCGTGAACGGCCGGACCGTCCGGCTGATGACCGTCAGCGTGCGCCCGGGCCGCCCCAACGCCGCGGCCTCGAGCTTCCTGTCCGGCATCATCCGGGAGCCGCTGGCCGGCCAGCGTGCCGTGTGCCCGGTCAGCCCGGACACCGCTGTCGCGCTGGCCTCCCCGGCCAAGGCCGTCGGCGCGCTGCTGTCCGCCGCCACCGCCTCCGACCGGGACTGGGCCGACCCGGCCCCGCTCACCATGCCCGCGCTCACCGTGACCGTGGCCGACATGGTCGCCGCCCTGGACCGGGTGGCGGGCCCCGGCGCGGCCGCGCTGATCGACTACGTCCCCGACCCGGCCATCGCCGGCATCGTCGCCCACTGGCCCGCTCAGGTCCGCGCCGACCGGGCCGCCCGCCTGGGCCTGGCCCCGGATCCCGACTACGACAGCGTGATCAGGGCCTACCAGGCCGGCCGCTGACCAGCCTCCTGCCCGGTCGGCCAGCCTCCTGCCCGGTCGGCCAGCCTCCTGCCCCGCCTCTGACCAGGCCTCGGCCGCGGCGCGTAGCCTGGCTGCCGGAGGCCCGATGTACATTCCCGCTCACTTCGCCGTCGATGAGGCCGCGGTCGATGACCTGCTCACCCGGCACGGCGCCGCCGACCTGGTCACGCTGACCGAGGACGGCCTGCTCGCCACCATGCTGCCGTTCGCCTACGACCGGTCGGCCGGCCCGCGCGGCACCCTGCACGGCCACGTCGCCCGGAACAACGACCAGTGGCGCAAGCCGGCCCTGGGTGAGTCGCTGGCCATCGTCCGCGGCCCGGACGCCTACATCTCCCCGTCCTGGTACGCGGCCAAGGCCGAGCACGGCCGCGTCGTCCCGACCTGGAACTACCTCACCGCCCACGTCTACGGGACGCTGGTCGTGCACGACGACCCGGCCTGGGTCGAGGACGTCGTCCGGCGGCTGACCGCCAAGCACGAGGCCGCCCGGCTCGCCGTCCCCGGCCAGCAGTCGCCCTGGTCGGTGGACGACGCGCCGCGGCCCTTCGTCGAGGGACAGCTCCGCGCCATCGTCGGCCTGGAGCTGCTGATCACCCGGATCGAGGCCAAGGCCAAGCTGAGCCAGAACCGCCCCGTGTCCGACATCGCCAGCGTCACCGCGGGCCTGTCCGCCCGCGGCGATGACCCCATGGCCTCCGCCGTCGAGGAGGCCAACGCCTTCCGCGCACCCCACCTTTAACTGACCCAACCGCGTGGTTGCCACCATCACGTGTCAGGACGCACGGTTGTGGCGACCATGTCGCTGGGGCGGACCCGCAGCGGCTCTTCGGCGCCCGGTTAGAGACGCGCGACGGCCGGGATGACCTCGCTGCCGATGACCTCGAGCGGGCGTGACCTGCCAGACTCGGCCACGGCGCCGATCGCGGCCTCGAAGCCCAGCTCGGCCAGCCGGCCGAGCTGGTCGATCACCTCGCCGGCCTTCTCGCCGCTGGCGCCCACGTCGAAGACGAAGTAGCAGGTCTTGGTGATCTCGTCGTAGTCGCGGCCCTCGGCGTCGCAGTGCGCGCGCAGCACGTCGAGCTTGCGGGCCAGGTCCGGGCTCGTGGAACAGGTTGCACGCGTCGGCGTACTTGGCCACCAGGCGCAGCGTCTTCTTCTCCCCGCCGCCGCCGATCATGATCGGCGGGTGCGGCCGGGTCAGGGACTGCGGGGAGTTCAGCAGCCGGTCCAGCTGGTAGTGCTGGCCCTGGTACGGGCTCTCGTCGCCGCGCCACATCTGCAGGCAGATCTGCAGGGTCTCCTCGAGCCGCTCGAACCGCTCGGCCAGCGGCGGGAACGGGATGCCGAGGGCGCGCGACTCGTCCTCGTTCCACGCCGCGCCGATGCCGAGCCAGGCCCGGCCGCCGGACAGCACGTCCAGCGTGGTGACGTCTTGGCCAGCAGGCCGGGGTTGCGGTAGACGGCCCCGGTGACCAGGGTGAGCAGCTTGGCCCGTGACGTGCAGGCGGCCAGGTAGCCCAGCGTCGTGTAGGCCTCGAGCATCTCGTGCTCGGCCGGGCCGATCCCGCGGATCTGGAAGAAGTGGTCCATGACGGCGATGAACTCGAAGCCGCCCTCGTCCGCGGTGCGGGCCACGGTGGCCAGGTCGGCGGCCGAGCCGCGGCGGGCCGTCCGGGGTGGTGAAGTCGGGGATCTGCAGGCCGAGCTGCACTGCGCTACCTCCGCGGTAGGCCGGTGGGGTCTGCTCAGCCTCTCACGGCTGTTCCGGTACCGCTCGTACAGGGCCTTCAGCGACCGCAGGAAGACGTCCCGGTCGGCGGCGCGGCAGGAGCGCCAGGACCTGCTCCTCGCTCGCGGCGGATCGCGGCCTCCACCGAACGCCGCAGCCGGTCGCCCTCCGGGGTCAGGGACAGCAGGTGCACCCGCCGGTCCGTCGTCGTCCGGGCTGGCGGTCGATCAGCCCGCGCTGCTGCAACTCATCCAGGACGCCGATGATGCGGCTCTTGTCGGCGTTGATGGCCTGCCGCCAGCGCCGCCTGGGTGCGGACGGGCTGCTCGACCAGGGCGGTCAGCACCATGTAGCCCCACATGGAGACGTCGTGTTCGCGCAGCACGGGTTCCTCGCGCGCGATCAGGGCCCGGGCCAGGGGCGCAAACATCGCGGCGAGGTCCAACCGGTCGTCGGGGAACGCGCTCATCGTGCCGGCATAATAACAAGGTTGCGAAGTTAATAAGCAGTCACATACGATATGCCACATCATATCATGTGAGGGAGCGGATCAATGCCCGCGAAGGGGGAGATCGTCCAGCTCGACGCCCAGGCTGTCGGGGCCAGTGTCGAGGTCGTCTCGCGGGTCAGCCGCGCAGACCTGGGCCGGCCCACGCCGTGCGACGGCTGGACGCTGGCTGACCTGCTCGCGCACATGACCGTTCAGCACATCGGCTTCGCGGCCGCCGCGGCCGGGAACGGCGCGGATCTCGCCCGCTGGCATACAGGGGCGCCAGCGGACGATCCCGTGCCGGGGATACGCCGCGGCGGCCGCGGGGGTCCTGGACGAATTCGCCCGGCCGGGCGTCCTGGACCGGGAGTTCGCGCTGCCGGAGCTCAGCGCGGACCGGACGTTCCCGGGGCGGCAGGCCATCGGGTTCCACTTCGTGGACTACGTGGTGCACGGCTGGGACGTCGCCAGGACACTCGGCCTGGCCTACGATCTCGGGCCCGGCCTGCTCGCCGCGGCGCTCGACATCACCCGGGGCGTCCCCGACGGGGAGAGCCCGGCGACGGCCCGGCGCCGCCTTCGCGCCGCGGGTGGCCTTCGCCGGCGGCGGCCCGCTCGATGAGATCGTCGCCCTGCTCGGCCGCCGCCCCGGCTGGCCAGGCTGACCGCCCGGCCGGCCACGCCAGGACGGGCTCCCGGCTTCCCGCCCCAGCGGCCATGGCTACCGTGGGACGGTGAGCGCTGAGCGGGCGGACGTCGTGATCATCGGGGCCGGGCTGGCCGGGTCGGCGGCCGCGTGGGCGCTGGCCCGCCGCGGACGTTCGGCGGTCGTCCTCGAAGCCTACGAGCCCGGGCACCGGCGCGGCAGCTCCCACGGCAGCGCGCGGATCTTCCGGCGGGCCTACCCCGATCCGCTCTACGTCAGGCTGACCGGCCTGGCGGAGCGGCTCTGGCATCAGCTGGCCGCCGAGGCGGGGGAGGAGCTGCTGACCACCACCGGCGGCCTCGACTTCGGGTGCACCCGGGAGCAGGAGCAGATACACCGGATCCTGGCCGCGTCCGGGGTGCCCGCCGAGCTGATGCCCGCCGCGGCGGCCGCCGAGCGCTGGCCTGGCATCGCGTTCGCCGACGATCCCGTCCTGTTCCAGCCGGGCGCCGGGGTCATCGACGCGGAGCGGGCCATGGCCGCCATGCGCTCGCTGGCCGCGAGCCGCGGCGCGCAGGTTCACTTCAGCTCACCCGTCCTGGCCGTCGAGGCCTCGGACGCGGGCGCAGTGGTGCACACCGCCGGCCGGTCCTGGCGGGCGCCGGTCGTGGTGGCCGCGGCCGGCCCCTGGCTGGGGCCGCTGCTGGCGCCGCCGCACGGGCCGGGCGTCCCGCTGCCCGCGCTGACCGTCACCCAGCAGGAGGCCTTCCACTTCGCGCCGCGGGCCGGCACCCCGCGGGCCGCCGCACCACCGGCCGGCGCCCCGTCCGCGCCCGGGCCGGTCTTCATCAGCCACGGCGACACCTTCATCTACGGGCTCCCGGCCGGGCGGGACGGCCAGGTGCCGGGTGCGGTCAAGGTGGCGGATCACGGCCACGGGGCGATTACCACCGCGGACCGCCGGGACGGACAGGTCACCCGGGCCGGACGAGAGAAAATCCGCGCGTTCGTCGCGGCCACCCTGACCGACCTCGATCCGGACCCGGTCGGCGAGCTGACCTGCCTGTACACCTCCACGGCCACCGAGGACTTCGTGCTGGACCGGCATGGGCCGTTCGTGATCTGCTCGGCCTGCTCCGGGCACGGGGCCAAGTTCGCGCCGCTCACCGGCGAGCTGGCCGCCGACCTGGCCTGCGGCGGCTCCGCCGCGGACCCGCGCTTCACCCTGGCCGCCCACGGCACATGAGCCGTGCCGACCCGGGTCCCGCCCTCCCGGGCTCCGCCCCCTAGTCTCGCCACCGGTGCCTCATTCCACCGGAGCCTCGTTCCCCATCAGCCAAGGAGTCCACAGCATGCGGGTTGCCGTGATCGGCCCCACCAACATCGCCCGGGTGGGCGGCGCGGCAGGCATCGCCCCAGCGGCCTACACCCGGGCCGCGGCCGCCGTCGGCCGGCTGCTGGCGAGCGCCGGGGCCGGGCTGATCGTCGTCCCGGACCGGGGCGTAGCGGTGGCCGCGCTGGAGGCCTACCTGGCGCGCGGCGGCCCGCGGCTGACCGGGCTGTGCCCGTCCTCGGGCGTCAGCGAGCCGGCCGCGGCGGTCGCTGTCCGCGAGCACCGGGACCGGTGCCACGAGGTGGTGGACGACCTGTCCTGGTACGAGCAGCATCACCGGATCGGCGTGCTGGCTGACCGGATGGTGTGCGTCGGGCTCAGCTGCGGCACGCTGGCCGAGCTGGCCTGGACCAAGTGGACGCCAGGGCCGCCCGTCGCCCTGATCCGGGGGACCATGAGCGGCGTACCGCCGGAGATGCTGGCCGAGATCCCCGCGACCGTCCTCGACCTGGCCGAGCTGCCCGGCTGGCTGGACCTGCCCCCCGACGCCGAGGATGGAGGCGCCGAGGATCCAGGCGCCGAGGATCCAGCCGCCGAGGATCCAGGCGCCCAGGACGGCGACCAGGGCGGCAGCCCGATGTCGGCATATCGCCACTGACGGTAACGGCCGCGGCCAGCTGGCCTTTGGTGCCTCTGAGTCTCCGACTAACTCATGTGACTGGTGTGGCACCGACCGGGCAGTTTAGCATCCCAAATAAGATTTCACGAGTTTTGGCGTATTTGCCCGAAAACCCACACGGATGGTCGTTAGGCTGCCGCGATGTCAGGCGCTCAGAAGCCCGCTCTCCCCCCGCGCGGCCTTTCGCGTGAGCGCGCACTGCACGGAGAGGAGCCCTTTGGGCCGCCATAGCAAGCCATCCCGAATCCGAATGCCGCACCGGGTGCCGGCTGCCGCACCCGCCATCGCCGGCCTGGCCGGCGTGGCCGCCGCGGTCGCCCTGGCGCCGCCCGCCCTGGCTGACACCTCGGCCGCCGGCGCCGCGGGCACCCCCCTGACTGCGACCTCCGAGGCCGCCAGCATGCTGGGCCCGGCCTCGCAGCTGCTCTCCGCGATCGCGCGCCCCGCGCAGCTGGACCAGGCGGCCGCCCAGCAGGCCACCTACACGGTGAAGTCGGGCGATACGCTCTCCAAGATCGCCACGACGGAGTACAAGGACCAGAGCGCATGGCCGGTGCTGTACTACGCCAACCGCAGCGAGATCCACTGGGCCAACGTCATCGAGCCCGGCCAGGTCCTCAAGATCCCGGCCAAGCCCAGCAAGATCCCGGCTGCCCCCGGCCAGCTCGGCCCGCAGGTGTCGGCCCCCTCGGCTAGCACGAGCACCAGCACGGTGTCGTCGTCGAGCAGGTCGTCGAGCACGTCGTCGCGGAGCGTCTCGAGTTCCTCCAGCTACAGCGGAGGCACGCCGGGCGGGTCGTTCGGCGCGTGCGTGGTCGAGCGCGAGTCCGGCGGCAACGCCCAGGTGATGAACTCCTCGGGTCACTACGGCCTGTATCAGTTCAGCGAGTCGACGTGGGAGTCGTACGGCGGCTCGGCCTCGGACTTCGGGCACGCCAGCGTGTCGGAGCAGAACCGGGTGTTCTCCAACGCCCTGGCGGCCGGCGGCCAGTCCAACTGGTCACCGTACGACGGCTGCTGACCGGCGTCCTCCGGATCCGGGTTCGGCCGGGCCTCGCGGGTACCATCCCGCGAGGCCCGGCCCGTTTCCCGCCCTGGCGCGCGCCTGGCGGCCGGGACCCGGGAGCCTAGGCAAAATGGCGAGCGGATATCGGGCGCAAACGGCGCGGCTGCTTGCTGCCACCAGGCCAAAGCCCTAGAGTCCAGAACCAGGTTCCGTGGGCAACGCGGCCATAGCCCAGGAGGTCAGTGCTTGTGGCAGCATCCCGAATAACCGAGCCCCAGGCTGGCGAGCTAGGCCCCACCGGGAGGCCGTATTCCCCCTTCCCGGTCCCTCAGCCGCTGCTGGAGCACGGACCGGCCCGCACCGTCGCCATCTGCAACCAGAAGGGCGGCGTCGGCAAGACGACCACCACCATCAACCTGGGCGCGGCCCTGGCCGAGCAGGGCCGCAAGGTGCTTCTGGTCGACTTCGACCCGCAGGGCGCGCTGTCGGTCGGGCTCGGCATCAGCCCGCACGACGTTGACGCCACCGTCTACAACCTCCTGATGGACGGCGGCATCACCGCGCACGACGTCCTGTGCAAGACCGGCGTCGACGGCATGGACCTGCTGCCCAGCAACATCGACCTGTCCGGTGCCGAGGTCCAGCTCGTGCACGAGGTCGGCCGCGAGTACGTGCTCGGCGGGGTCCTCGAGCCCATGATGTCCGAGTACGACGTCGTCATGATCGACTGCCAGCCGTCGCTCGGCCTGCTGACCATCAACGCCCTGGCTGCCGCGGACGGCGTGCTGATCCCGCTGGAATGCGAATATTTCGCCATGCGCGGGGTCGCGCTGCTGATGGAGACCATTGAGAAGGTTTCCCGTCGGCTGAACACCAAGCTCACCATCGACGGCCTTCTGGCCACTATGTATGACTCGCGCACGCTTCATACACGTGAGGTCCTGGCCAGCATCGTCAACGGTTTCGGCGACAAGGTTTTTCATACTGTAATCAACCGCACGGTGCGCTTCCCGGACGCTACGGTGGCGGGAGAGCCAATAACCAGCTTCGATTCCGGCTCAATGGGGGCAAATTCGTACCGGGAGCTGGCCAAGGAGGTACTGGAGCGGTGGCGACAGTCAGGGGACGATCACGAAGGGTGAGCATGCCCGGGGTCGCAGAACTCTTGCGGCCCGCGGCGCCCGGCCCGGACGGCGGTGACCATCGCCGGGCCAGCGGCCGGGAGAAGCACACCCAGAAGATCACGGTGTACCTGTCCGCTGAGGAACTGCTTGACCTTGAACGTGCCCGGCTCGCGCTGCTGCGCTACGGCGCCACGGTCGACCGCGGCCGGATCGTCCGGGAGGCCATCGCCGTCCTGCTCGCCGATCTGGACGCGTGCGGCCGGGACAGCCTGCTGGCCCGCCGTATCGCCAACACCGGCGAGGCGGGTGACGGCCCGGACGTCCTGGGCGGCGGCCGCAGCGCCCGCTCGGTCAGCTGACCCGGCGGCCGTGCTGACCCCGGCGCCCCCGAGCGCCGGGACGGCACCTCCCGCTTCCCGGCCTGGGCTACGGTCATGACCGTGAACGTGGACGACACCCTGGGCGCGGGCGGCCCGGACGGCGACGGGGCGGCCCGGCCCGCCCCGGGTTTCGAGGTCCACCTCGATGTCTTCGAGGGCCCGTTCGACCTCCTGCTCGCGCTGATCTCCAAGCACAAGCTGGACATCACCGAGGTCGCCCTGTCCCAGGTCACCGACGAGTTCATCGGGTACATCTCGGAGCGCTCCGGCACCTGGGACCTGGATCAGGTCAGCTACTTCCTGGTCGTCGCGGCCACCCTGCTGGACCTGAAGGCGGCCCGGCTGCTTCCGTCCGGCGAGGTCGAGGACGAGGAGGACCTGGCCCTGCTGGAGGCCCGGGACCTGCTGTTCGCCCGGCTGCTCCAGTACCGGGCCTACAAGGAAGTGGCCGGGGTGTTCGCCGCCCGGATGGCCGCCGCGGCCCGCCGCTTCCCGCGCCGGGTCCCGCTCGAGCCGCGCTTCGCCGACCTGCTGCCCGAGGTCCTCATCGGCCTCGGGCCGGGCGAGTTCGCCCGGCTCGCCGCGCTGGCCCTGGCGCCCAAGCCGCCGCCCACGATCTCCACCGAGCACATCCACGCGCCGGTGATCAGCGTCCGGGATCAGGCCCGCATCCTGGCCGGCGTGCTCGCCGAGCTCGGGCGGGCCAGCTTCCGGCAGCTCACCGCGACCGCCCAGGGCAACTACGAGGTCGTCGCGTCGTTCCTGGCCCTGCTCGACCTGTACCGGGAGGACGCCGTGTCCTTCGAGCAGGTCACCCCGATGGGCGAGCTGTACGTCACCTGGACCGGGTCCCGCGACGGTGCGGACGACAGCGCCGGCGGCGACTGGACCGGCCACCAGGACGCTGCTGATAGCGTCATGGAGCTGACGGTAAGCGACGCCTGACCGAACCGGGACTGAATTCCACTGACGACTGGCACGAGCGGATGAGCACTGAACCAGAGGATCTCAGGGCGGCCGGTCCGGCCCCCGGCGGCACACAGGACCCCCAGGAAGCCGAGGGCCCGGGCCTGCGGGCCAGCCTGGAGGCGATCTTGCTGGTCGCGGACGAGCCGGTCCCGGTCGTGGTCCTGGCCCAGGTCACCGAACGGCCCCGCAACGACGTCAGCGCCGAGCTGACCGCGCTGGCCGACGCCTACCAGGCCGAAGACCGCGGCTTCGACCTGCGCGAAGTGGCCGGCGGGTGGCGGTTCTACACCCGCGAGGACTGCGCGCCGCTGGTCGAGCGGTTCGTCAGCGACGGCCAGGAGGTCCGGCTCACCCAGGCCGCGCTGGAGACCCTGGCCGTGGTGGCCTACCGCCAGCCGGTCAGCCGGGCGCGCGTCTCGGCCGTCCGCGGCGTCAACTGCGACAGCGTCATGCGCACCCTGGTGCTGCGCGGCCTGGTCGAGGAGACCGGCACCGACTCCGACACCGGCGCCATCTTGTACCGGACCACCGCCTACTTCCTGGAGCGGCTCGGCCTGGCCAGCCTGGAGGACCTGCCCGACCTGGCGCCGTTCCTGCCGGAGGACATCGAGGACTTCGAGAGCGAGAGCGCACGCCCGTGACGGCCAACGACGATGACGACGACGACTGGGGCGGCGACGACGGCGAGCGGGACAGCCTGACCGACGTCCCGGGCGGCGTCCGGCTGCAGAAGGTGCTGGCCGAGGCGGGCGTGGGCAGCCGGCGGTACTGCGAGGAGCTGATCGGCGCGGGCCGCGTCGAGGTCGACGGCCAGACGGTCCGCCGGTTCGGCGCCCGCGTCGACCCCGAGCACCAGGTCATCAGGGTGGACGGCAAGCGCATCCCGGCCCGCCCGGGCCTGGTCTACCTGGCCTTCAACAAGCCGCCGAAGGTCCTGACCGCGATGTCGGATGACCGCGGCCGGCGCACGGTGGCGGATTTCCTCGGTGACCACAGCGAGCGGCTGTTCCACATCGGCCGGCTCGACTACGACACCGAGGGCCTGATGCTGCTCACCAACGACGGCGAGCTGGCTCACCGGCTGGCTCATCCCAGCTTCGAGGTGGCCAAGACCTACCTGGCCGACGTGACCGGGCCGGTGCCGAGGGACCTCGGCCGCCGCCTCCAGGCCGGCGTGGAGCTGGAGGACGGCGTCGCCTCCGCTGACCGGTTCCGGGTGGTGGACCGGTCCGGGAACCGCGCGCTGGTCGAGATCACCCTGCACGAGGGCCGCAAGCACATCGTCCGCCGCATGCTGGCCGAGACCGGCCACCCGGTCAGCCGCCTGGTCCGCACCGACGTGGGGCCCATCCGGCTCGGCAACCTCAAGTCCGGTACCTCCCGTAACCTGTCCACCAGGGAGATCGGGGAGCTATACGCCGCGGTGGGGCTGTAGGCTCTGCCGGGTGGAAGGAGCGGCCAGATGACGGTCAGGGCAGTACGCGGCGCGGTGCAGGTCGACGCCGACGATCGCGACGAGATTCTCGAAGCCACCGCCGAGCTCGTCACGGAGGTCATGAGCCGCAACGAGCTCAGCACCGACGACGTGATCAGCGTGCTGTTCACCACCACGCCCGACCTGACCGCCGAGTTCCCCGCGCTGGCCGCGCGCAAGATCGGCTTCCACGAGGTGCCGCTGATGTGCGCCTCGGAGATCAACCGGCCCGGCGCGATGCCCCGGGTCATCAGGCTCATGGCGCACATCGAGACCGACCGGCCGCGCTCGGCCATCCAGCATGTCTACCTCCGGGGCGCCGTCGCCCTGCGCCTCGACATCGCCCAGTGAGGCACCCGTGCGGGCCATCGTTATCGGGACCGGCCTGATCGGCACGTCCGTCGCCCTCGCCCTGCGGGAGCAGGGCGCCCGGGTCTGGCTGGCCGACGCTGACCCCGCCTCGGCCCGGCTGGCCGCCGACCTGGGCGCGGGGGAGCCGCTGTCGGCCATGGCCGGCGGCCCGGCTGACGTCGCGGTGATCGCCGTGCCCCCCGAGGCCGTGGCCGCCACCCTGGCCGACGCGCAGGCCCGCGGCCTGGCCCGGGCCTACACCGACGTGGCCAGCGTGAAGCAGCTGCCCGTGGCCCAGGCCCGGGCGCTCGGCTGCGACCTGGCCCGCTACGTGCCGGGGCATCCGCTGGCCGGCCGGGAGAAAAGCGGCCCGGCCGCGGGCCGCGCGGACCTGTTCCTCGGCCGCAGCTGGGCGCTGTGCCCGCTGCCGGAGACCTCGGAGCAGGCCGTCACGGCCGTCACCGAGCTGGTCCGCGCCTGCGGCGGCGTCCCGGTCGACGCCGACCCGGCCGCGCACGACCGCTGGGTCGCGCTCATCTCGCACGCCCCGCACGTCGTCGCCTCGGCCATGGCCGCCCGGCTGGAGCACGCTCCCGACCAGGCCCTGGGACTGGCCGGCCAGGGCCTGCGCGACGTGACCCGGATCGCGGCCGGCGACACCGCGCTGTGGACCCAGATCCTGTCGGCCAACGCCGTCCCGGTCGCCGAGGTCCTGGCCGCCGTGGCCTCGGACCTGGCCGATGCGGCCCGCGCGCTGGCCGACGGGGATGAGGCCGGCAAGGCGGTGGCCGCGCTGCTCGACCGCGGCCAGGCCGGCGTGGACCGGATCCCGGGCAAGCACGGCGGCACGCCCAGCCAGGTCACCGTGGTCCAGGCCGTCATCTCCGACCGGCCCGGCGAGCTGGCCCGGCTGTTCCGCGCGGCCGAGGAGGCGGGCGTCAACATCGAGGACGTCCGGATCGAGCACTCGCCCGGCCTCCCGGTCGGCGTGGCCGAGCTGTCCGTCCGGCCCGCCGAGGCCGGCGTCCTGCTCGACGCCCTGGAGGCGGGCGGCTGGCCGGTCCGCCGCTGACCCCGGCCCGGCCGCGCCGCGCCTGTCCTTATATCCCTGCCGAACGAGCCGTGCTGCCCGCCGCCGGGCCGGTGCGTGCGCGCCAGCGGCGCCGCGCCGGTACCATCGCCTGGGTGAGCATTTCAGTCGGCCTGGAGAGCGAAGCGGGCGAGGACATTAACGCGGCCAGCGAGAGCGAGCCGCGGCTGGTGGTCGCGGTAGACGGCCCGTCAGGCGCGGGCAAGTCCAGCGCGTCCCGGGGCGCGGCGGCCGTCCTCGGCCTGCGCTACCTGGACACCGGGTCCATGTACCGGGCGCTGACCTGGTGGCTGCTCGAGCGAGACGCGGACCTTTCCGACGCTGCGGTTATCGGCGGGCTGGCTGCCGAGCCGGTCATCGAGGTCGGCACCGACCCGCAGGCCCCCTGGGTCCGGGTCGGCGGTACCGACGTGTCGGTGGCCATCAGGACCCGTGAGGTGACCGGCGCGGTGAGCGCCGTCGCGGTCGTGCCGCAGGTCCGGGCCAGGCTGATCGCCCAGCAGCGGGCCATCATCGACGCCAGCCCCGAGAGCCCGGGGATCGTCGCCGAGGGCCGTGACATCGGCACCGTGGTGGCGCCCGACGCCCTGGTCAAGGTGTTCCTCACCGCCGACAGCTCCGCCCGGGCCGACCGCCGGGCCGAGCAGACCAGCCGCCCGGCCGACGCCACCCAAGCTGAGCAGGACCGCCGTGACCGGCTGGATGCGGCGCAGAGCGCCAAGGCCCCGGACGCGGTCCTGATCGACTCCACCGGCCTCGGCCTGGACCAGGTGATCGACATCATCGTCGGCCTGGCCCGCGAGCGGGCCGGCGTGCCCGCGCCCCGGCATACGGGCCACTAGCCATGCCGAATGAGCGTGTTCCCGTCGTGGCCGTCGTCGGCCGACCCAACGTCGGCAAGTCGACCCTGGTGAACCGGATCCTGGGCAGCCGCCAGGCCTTGGTCGAGGACACCCCCGGCGTGACCAGGGACCGGGTCACCTACGACGCCCTGTGGAACGGGCGCTCGTTCACGCTGGTCGACACCGGCGGCTGGGAGCCCTCGGTGGAGGGCAACCAGAGCCTGGCCGCCCGGGTCGCCGATCAGGCCCGGATCGCGGTGGACGCGGCCGACGCCGTCCTGTTCGTGGTCGACGCCATCGTGGGCGTGACCGACGCCGACGCGGCCATGGCCGCCGTGCTGCGCCGGTCCGGCAAGCCGGTCGTGGTCGCGGCCAACAAGGTCGACGACGCCAAGGCCGAGTCGGACGTGGCGGCGCTGTGGAAGCTGGGCCTGGGCCAGCCCGAGGCGGTCAGCGCGCTGCACGGGCGAGGCAGCGGCGACCTGCTCGACGTGCTGCTGGACGCGCTGCCGGACGCCCCCCGGGAAGCCGAGGAGACCGAGGGCGGCCCGCGCCGCGTTGCGCTTCTGGGCCGCCCGAACGTCGGCAAGTCCAGCCTGCTCAACAAGCTGGCCGGGCATCAGCGCTCGCTGGTCGACTCGGTCGCGGGCACGACCCGGGACCCGGTGGACGAGCTCATCGAGCTGGGCGGGACGACCTGGCGCTTCGTGGACACGGCCGGCATCAGGCGCCGGTTCCGGGAGAACCAGGGCGCGGACTACTACGCCGCGCTCCGCACCGCCGGGGCGCTGGACCGGGCCGAGGTCGCCGTCGTCCTGGTCGACGCGAGCGAGCCGCTCACCGAGCAGGACCTGCGGATCATCTCGATGGTCATCGAGGCGGGCCGCGCCCTGGTCATCGCCTACAACAAGTGGGACCTGGTCGACGTGGAGCGGCAGCATTACCTGGACCGCGAGATCGACCGGCAGCTGTACAACGCGCGCTGGGCGCCGCGGGTGAACATCTCCGCGCTCACCGGGCGGCATACCGACCGGCTCGTCCCGGCGCTGGAGACGGCGCTGGACGGCTGGGAGACCCGGGTCCCGACGGGCAGGCTGAACGCCTGGCTCAACGCCCTGGTGGCCGCGACCCCGCCGCCGATGCGCGGCGGCCAGGCAGCCGAAGATCCTGTTCGCCACCCAGGCCGGGATCCGCCCCCCGCACTTCGTGCTGTTCACCTCGGGGTTCCTGGAGGCGGCCTACCGGCGCTTCGTCGAGCGGCGGCTGCGCGAGGAGTTCGGCTTCGAGGGCAGCCCGGTCCATGTCTCGGTCCGGGTCCGGGCCAAGCGGGAAGGGCCGGCCCGGCCGCCCGGCCAAGCGGCGGTAACCAGGCGAAGATCTCCGCCGGCGGCATGGGGGAGGGCCGGGCCTCCGCGTCGGCGACCGGTTTCGCCCCGCCGGTGAAACGGGTCAGCTCCCGGCCGTGGCGGACCCGGGCCGGCATCGGATCGGCCGCGGCCAGCCTGGTCAGGGTGTCCCACGGGACCGGCCCCGGGCTCGCCACCAGCACCAGGTTGCCGAATCTGCGGCCCCGCAGCACCGGTGGCTCGGCGATCAGACCCACCTCGGGGAAGACCGCCCTGGCCGTCGCCACCTGTGCCCGGGCGTGCGCCAGCGGCGGCCCGTCGGCCACGTTGACCGCGAACACGCCGTCGGTGCTCAGCACCTGGCGGACCGCCGTGGCGAATTCGGTGGAGGTCAGGTGGGCCGGTGTCCGGCCGCCCGCGAACACGTCGGCGATCACCATGTCGAACGAGCCGGGCCACAGCCGCTCCAGCACGGCCCGCGCGTCCCCGACCCGGACCCGGAGCCGGGCCCGGCCCAGCGGCAGGCGGGACCGGATCAGGCCGACGAGCTCCGGGTCGACCTCCACGGCGACCTGGCTCGAGCGCGGCCGGGTCGCCGCCACGTACCGGGCCAGCGTGAGGGCTCCCGCGCCCAGGTGCAGCACCCGCAGCGGCTGCCCGGGCGGCGCGGCCGTGTCGATCACGTGCCCCAGCCGCCGGACGTACTCGAAATCCAGGTAGGTCGGGTCGTCCAGGTCCACGTGCGACTGGGCCACTCCGTCGATCAGCAGCACCCAGGCGTTCGGCCGGTCCGCATCCCGCAGCAGCTCGGCCGGGCGGCGAGCCCCTTCCTCGTCGCCGTCCGGGTGCTGCACCGCCCGCTTTGCCATAACGATAAGTATGGTGGGTACCACGCCCGCGATAGGAGGCCCGCATGGCTGTCGAGAATTCCGGCGCCGGAACCGCGCCCGAACCGGGCGGGCCGACCCCGTCCGCCGGGGTCCCCGAGCCGGCCGCCGCCCAAGGGGCCCAAGAGGCCCAAGAGGCCCAGCCTGATCTCGATGACGTGAAGCGCAAGTTCCGCGAGGCCCTGGACCGTAAGCGCGGCGCGCACGCCAGCACGGCGGGCGCGCGCGAGGCCGACAAGGTGCACGGCGCGCACGGGCCGGCCGTCAGCCGCCGCTCGTTCCGCCGTAAGAGCGGAGGCTAGCCGGCGTCCCGGCCTCAGCCCGGATCAGGCCGGAACGGCCCGCAGCCAGCTGCGGTCATCGGTGAGATACCGCTCCAGGCGCAGGCCGGCCATGGCCAGCGAGGCCGCGAGCTCGGCCTCGTCCACCCGCACCGCGGTGAAGGTCTGCGTCCAGCGCCGGCCGCCCACGACGTACTCGGCGGTGGCGCTGAGGCGATCCGGGGCCGGCCGCGACACGTCCCGCAGCCGGTAGAGCACCCCGTCCCGGGTCCGCTCGGCGTCGCGGGCCGTCGCGAACCACTCCGCGGCGTGCTGCTCGATGATGACGCACCCGTCGTCGGCGACGTGCCGCCGGCAGGCCTCCAGCAGGGCGCGCCTTTCCTGCTCGTCCGTGTTGAGCAGGTGCGAGGCCAGCAGGACCGCGCCGAACCGCCGGGACAGCGACAGGTCCTCGATCCGGGCGCAGACCGTCTCGGCGCCGCGCACGTGGGCCAGCATCTCCGGCGACTCGTCGACCGCCACCACCGGGTGTCCCAGCCCGATGAGGGGCCGGGTGACCCGCCCCGCGCCGCAGCCGAGCTCGAGGACCGAGGCGCCCGGGCCGGCCGCCTCGTGCACGATGGCCGCCTCGCCGGAGTCTGGCAGCATCGCGTAGAAGTCCACTGCGCAGCCGTCCGGCGTGATCACGCCCGGGCCGGACCCGTAAGATCTCGGGACACCGCTCATCCGGCCATTCTGCCCGGCCCGGTGGTCCCCGGCGCAATCAGGCGGGCAGGAGGAGACTGAGGGCATGAGCCGCGAGCAGGCGGAAACCTACCTGCGGCTGCTGGCCGAGTCCGAGCTGCGTGATCTCAGCGACCGGCCCGCGGACGGCACCCGCGGCCCCGCGCAGGCGCGCCGGACGATGCTGGCCGCGCGAGCGCTGTGCGCGGTGGGCGCCATCGACGCGCGGACCGCCTGGCAGGTCGGGGCCGAGGCCGACTTCGCGCTGGCCGCCCGGGAGCCGGGCGCGCCCGGCTGGCCGCCTGCTCCCGGCCGCCTGCACGGGCCGCTGCCGGTGCACGTGCCGCCACCCCCGGCACCGGTCCCGGCGACCCCGGCCTCGGTGCCGTGGCGGGTGGTGCCGGTCGGCCGGATGATCGTCGGCCCGGTCCAGGCGGGTGACCTGACCCTGCTGGCCTTCCTGCAGGGCCCGGCCGGGGCCCGGTTCGCCATCGCGGGCGGGATGCCCGGGTTCCCCGGCCAGCTGACGGCGACCGACGACCAGGGCGACCGCTACCACCTCCGCCTGATGCGGGGAACCCGGACCGGCGTGCTGGAGCTGTTCCCGGCCCCCGCCCGTCCCATCGCGTGGCTGGAGCTGCTCACTGCCTCGGGCGGTACGGCCGCGCACCTCGACCTGGGCGCCTCGCGCCGTCCCGTCCCGCAGCCGCGGGTGACCCCGGCGGATACCAGCCCCGGGGAGCTCATGCTCGACGTCATCGCCGCTCGCATCCTGGCCGCTGCTCCGGCCGGGCCGCCCGATCGGGGCTCGCCGCGCCGTCCGCCCGCCGACTTGCGCGCGTTCGTCGGCGACAGACCGGGAGCGCTGACCACCGCGCTGCTCGCGGCGGGCGCGCTGCCCGAGGGAAGCCCGCTGCCCGGCCAGCTCGCGGCGCTCTGCGAGCGGCTGGGCCTGGCCGGCCACGGCATTACCGCGCCGCCTGCCGCCGCGCTGCCCCCGCGGTGGGAAAGCATGCTGGGCTACCGCGGCGGGCCACGGATGTCCCTGGCCCCGGGCACCTGGGCTACCGCCGTGACCGAGCCCGAGCTGGGCGGGATCCGGCTCACCATCCTCGGCCTGCAGCAGGGGGCTGTCGACACGACCCTGCACACCCTGGTCACCGGGGCCATCCCCGACGACGACTGGGACTTCGGCACCGGGATCAGGCCGCTGCGCGCGATGTGGGTCCGTGACAGCAGCGGCGACTGGCACGCCACCCGCACCATCGGCGTCCTGCCCTGGAGCGAGGCTGACGTGGTCATGCACTCGCTGGCCATCGTGCCCGCGCTGCCCGCCGGCACGGCCTGGATCGACGTGCTGTCGCTGGCCCCGCAGGCCCAGGCCCAGGTCAGGCTGTCGCTGGCCGGTCGCTGAGCGGCCCTGGTGGTTCCTAGCCGACCGGTCAGGCCGAGGCGGCCGACGGCGCGGCCGCGGCCCAGATCCGGGCCGGCCGGACCTGGTGCGCGGCCGGGTCCGGTCCGGGGTCGGAGGGGGCCGGGCGGCCCGGGCCGCCCGGCGGGTCCTGGCTCCGGTCCGCCGGGCCGGGCTGGTACGTCACCGGCAGGTGGAACCACACCGTGGTGCCGGCCTCATCGCGCTGATAACCCCATTCCGTGGCCATGTTCTGGACCAGGAACAGGCCGTGCCCCTCGGCCGCGTACAGGTCACCCTTGACCACCGGAGCGCTCGCCGCGCCGTCGTCGATGATCTCGACCAGCACTCCGCGCGCGACCGCGATGACCACGATCGTGACCGTCCCGCCGTCAGCCCCCGACCGGGTGTGCTGGACGGCGTTGGTGACGATCTCCGATGTCAGTAAGGTCGCTGCGTCAACGTCGGCCCTGACCTGGCTGGTGGCCAGCGCGCGAGCAACGAAACCCCGGGCCAGGCCGACCTGCTCCGGGCGCCCCGGGATGGTCAAGGACCCGAGCACCATGGCGCGCGAGTGTCCGGCGGCGGGCATTTCCATGTCGAGTGCCTCCCACTTTCACCGAGATGGCCAAATATGTCCGCATATTCCTATGCGGCCGCTACTGCTAATTCGACATCTGATGCCCGTACCGGCCCGGGGATGCCATCCGGCCGGCATTTCGCCAGGCGGCCGGCGAAAGCGGACGACGGCCCCGCCCCGGCACCCCAGCGGCCGGCCATGACGTGACGCAATTGTCCCAATTTGCACCTTCCGGCTCGGACTGCGTGGCCTGGCAATACACCGATGATGGGCCGGAAGTGTCCGGTACGCAAGTGCGT
Organism: uncultured Actinomycetes bacterium; assembly: GCA_963744005.1. GTDB lineage: Bacteria > Actinomycetota > Actinomycetes > Streptosporangiales > Streptosporangiaceae > Palsa-504. The sequence continues at coordinate 46,003 of CAVURU010000003.1, forward strand.
GGCACAAATTCAGCTGATGAAATCCTAGATGCGATTTCACGCGCGCTGTTACTACTGTATGGTTCTGATTGTCACGCGGCACGCGTGTTCTGGTTATGCTGCGGCGCATGTGACCGGGGGTTGATATTGCCCCGGCCCGGCGAACCGGACGAGGAGGTGAGCTCCGGTGCCCCTTGGCCCTACCGTCCGCCGGCGCAGGCTCGGCGCGGAACTCCGCCGCCTGCGTGAGGCGAATTCGCTCAAGCTCGAGGAAGTGGCCGAGCAGCTGGGCCTGGCCCCGTCCACCCTGTCCCGGATCGAGACCGGCAAGGCGCCGACCAAGACCGCGTACCTGACCTCCCTGCTCGTCATGTACGGCGTCGACGACCCCGCCGTCCGGAAGGTCCTGGTCGACATGGCCCGCGAGGGCCACCGCAAGGGCTGGTGGTCGAGCTACGACGACGTGCTGCCCAGTGGTTTCGACATCTACGTCGGCCTCGAGGCGGAAGCCAGCACGCTGCGCAGCTACGAGACGGACCTGATCCATGGCCTCCTGCAGACCGCCGATTACGCCCGGGCCGTCCTGCGCGAGCTGCAGCCGAGGGACAGCGACGAGCAGATCGCGCGCGGCGTCGACCTGCGGATGCAGCGACAGCGCCTGCTGGACACCGAGCCCCCGCTCGACCTGTGGCTGATCCTGGACGAGGGCGCGATCAGGCGCACCATCGGCGGGGCCGCCGTCATGCGGCCGCAGCTGGAGCACCTGATCCAGGCCAGCCGGTGGGCCAACGTCACTCTCCAGGTCCTGGCCTTCGAAGCCGGCGCGCACGCGGGCCTGGCGGGCCCGTTCTCGATCCTTGAGTTCCCCGAGCGGGGCGACTCGGAGGTGGCCCACACCGAGTCCGTGGGCGGCATGATCTACCTCGAGAAAGAGCGGGAAGTCCGGGCCTGCGCCGAGGCCTTCGACCGGATGCGCGCCGCGGCGCTGTCTCCGGCCGGCTCGGTCGAGGCGATTCAGCGGGTCCTGGACGAGCTCACCTGACCTGTACGTCAACTCCACGATGTGGCAATACCGACCGAAAGGAGAGGCGGATGGACACCGACCTCGATAGCCTGCGCTGGTTCAAGAGCAGCGCGAGCAGCGCGCACGGCTGCGTCGAGATAGCGCACCTTCCCGACGGAGGTGTGGCGGTCCGCGACTCGAAGGACCGCAGCAAGGCTCCGCACAGGTACGACCGGCACGAGTGGGAGTGCTTCCTCATCGGGGCCAAGAACGGCGAGTTCGACCTTCCCGTCGCCTGACCGCGGCGCCCGGGGGCAGGATTTGAGAGAAGGGCGGCGGGCCGCACGGCCGCCGCCCTTCACCGTGCCCGCGGCCCGGTTACCCTTCCAGGTCGAGGAGGACCTTGGCCAGGATGCTGGGCGTCTGGCTCGGCTTGGCGGCCACCACGCTGAGCCGTTCCATGGCCAGCAGGTAGCGGTCGACCTCGGATTTCTTGTCAAAGTACAGCGCGCTGGTCAGGTGTTCCAGGTACGTCACGTCGGGCAGGTCCGGCTCGGCGAACCGGAGGATGGTGAACCCGCTCGGCACGGCGTGGCCGCCCATGCCGCTCGGGATGACCTGGAGGGTCAGGTTGGGCCACTTGCTCAGGCTGAGCAGGTGCCGAAGCTGATCGCGCAGGATCTCGGTGCTCCCGACCGGCCGCCGCAGCGCGGTCTCCTCGATGACCGCCCAGAGCTTCAGCCGTCCGTCGGTAAACCGGCGCTGCCGTTCCTTGCGCAGGATGACATGCCGTTCCGCCTCGTCCAGCGGGATGTCGCACAGCGCCAGCACGGCCGCGGTATAGGTCGGGATCTGCAGCAGGCCCGGGATGAGCTGCGGCTCGTAGACCCGGATCGACGTGGCCGCCTCCTCCATCCCGACGTAGGACTGGAACCAGTCCGGCAGGATGTCGTTGAACCGGTGCCACCAGCCGGGGCGGTTGGCCTGCTCGGCCAGGATCAGCAGCTGCTCCCGCTCGGCCGGGCCGACGCCGTAGAAGGTGAGCAGGTCGAGCACATCGACCTCGCGGATCGAGTTGCGGCCCAGCTCGATGCGGCTGATCTTGGACTCCGACCCGCGGATCGCCTTGGCCGCGGCCTGGGCGGTGATGCCGCGGCTCTCCCGCAGCCTGCGCAGCTGGGTCCCGAGCAGGATGCGCAGCACGGTTGGCCCCTCTGTTGCCTCTGGCACGGCGCCTCCCTAGTCCGCCTGAGCTGGAATTGCCGTCAGCAATTGCCAGACGCAAGACGTTGCGGGTCCGGTTGCGGTATCGGTGATGATATATCCCGGATGAGATTCAATGCCACCCCCGAATGACCTGGCTGATCTGCCTCGCCCCGGGCCCTTCTGCCCAGGCGAAGATCATTTTCCGGCCGGCGCGATATCCCCGCAGGCCGCAGGGCTGGATCGAGGCCGGCCCGGCTATTGATCTGCCCTCGTGAGCCCTATCGGCCGGCAATGCAGGCGCAGCGCATGAAAAGGGCGGCGAAGGGAGCGGGGCGGTAACCTCGGGACGGCCGCAGGCCATCTGTGAATCACAACAAGCGCCACGCAAAATGCATCGCTATTTCGCCGTCGCGCGAATGTGGAATGCCGCTGGTTCCGGTGGCCGGCAGACGACCTGCTCAGGCCCGGGGGCGGAGGTCCGGGATGTGTAATATGAGCCTCATGCGCTACAGGCCGCTTGGCGACTCAGGACTCGTAGTATCGGTGGCCGGACTCGGCTGCAACAACTTTGGCGGACGACTGGATGTGGACGGGACGCGGGCCGTGGTCGACGCGGCCATCGACGCCGGCGTCACGTTGTTCGACACCTCCGACATCTACGGCGGGCCCGGCGGGTCCGAGCGCCTGCTCGGCGAGGTCCTCGGCCGTCGCCGGGACCAGGTCGTGCTGGCCACCAAGTTCGGCGCCCAGGGCGGCGACATGGGCTACGGGCCCGCGGCGGGCGCCAAGGGCGGCCGGGCCTACATCCGCCGCGCCGTCACCGAGTCGCTGCGGCGGCTCCAGACCGATTACATCGACCTGTACCAGCTGCACACCCCCGACCCGGTGACCCCGATCGAGGAGACCCTCGCCGCGCTGCACGAGCTCGTCGACGAGGGGAAGATCCGCTACCTGGGCCACTCCAACTTCTCCGGCTGGCAGATCGCCGACGCCGCGCACCTGGCCGCGGCGGGCGGCCACCCGCCGTTCATCTCGGCCCAGAATCACTGGTCCCTGCTCGAGCGGGCGGCCGAGGCCGAGGTCGTGCCCGCGGCCGAGCACTTCGGCCTGGGCGTCCTGCCGTTCTTCCCGCTGGCCAACGGGCTGCTGACCGGCAAGGTCCGGCAGGGCCAGGACGTGCCGTCCACCAGCCGGCTGGCCGCCCGGGCCGGCTACGTGACGGACGAGAAGCTGGTCAAGGTCGAAGCCCTGATCGCGTGGGCCGCCGAGCACGGGGTCAGCATCCTGGACGTGGCCATCGGCGGCCTGGCGGCGCTGCCGGGCTGCTCGTCGGTGATCGCCGGGGCGATGACCCCCGAGCAGGTCAAGGCGAACGCGGCGGCCTCGGAGTGGATCCCGACGCCGGACGAGCTGGCCGAGATCGACCAGATCGTCCCGGCCGCCTGAGCTGGGCCAGCTGAGCCCGGCCGCCTGGCCGGGGCCGCTCAGGAGCCTGCCACCGCCTCGGCGTACAGCTTCGCGATGTTCTCGCCGAACGCGGACGAGTACGAGAGCTCGGGAGTGTTCCCGCCCTGCTCGTACCCGCCGATGATCCCGATCACCGTGCCCCGCCCGGTCGCCGGGTTGACGTCGGCCAGGAACGGCCCGCCGCTCGTCCCGTCGGTGAACCCGCCGCAGTCGAACTCCAGCTGGCGCGCCATCGGCTCCTTGATCCGGTTCTGGCAGGCGACGGGCCCGTCACCGCCGTCGGGATAGCCGATCACCTTGACCAGCTGCTGGCGGCCGGGCCGGTGATGAGTTTTTCCGCTCCGGTCACGTCCTGGATCGGCCTGACCGAGCCGGGCTGGGTGACCTGGAGGAACGCTGCGTCGTCATCCGGGTCCGCGGCGGACTGCCACGCCTGGTCGGCATAGACCCGCTGCACGGTCCAGAGGCCGTACGGAGCCCGGCCGTTGTCATAGCCCGGTACGAACACCATGTCGGAGGTGTTGCCGCTCACGCAGTGCGCGGCGGTCAGGACCAGGTCGCCGTGCGGGCTGGACACCACGCTGGCCGTGCAGAAATGCGGTCCGAGCCGGCCTGCGGTCAGCGTGAACAGCGCCCCCACGGCCGGGGTCCCGGCGATGGCCCGCGCGGTCGGCGCGGACGAGACCAGCTGCCGTACCGTCCGCGCGAAACCGGAGGCCAGGTTGCTGGCCGCGCCCGCCGCGGGCGTGACGGCGACGATGACGATCAGGCTCAGCGCGGCCGTGAGCGCCGCTGCGGCTGACCGGCGGGAGAGACGGCGGGCCCGCCTGCGCGGGCCGGCGTCCTGGTCCGGTCGTGACGGCACGGGCTACCTCGGGTCCGGGCGGTCGACGTTCCAGTGCCTGCTGGCCGAGGCCAGCCACCGCTGCTCGCCGTCCGGGCTCTCGGCCGAGGTCACGGCGAAGCGGGTCACCACCCGCTGCCCGCCCTCGTGGTCTCCGTACAGCAGTTCCACCGTCCATGTCTCGCGGGTCTCGATGGCCTTGCGCGCCTCGTCGTACCCGGGCTGTCCGGTGTCGCGGAACGCGCCCTGCCAGAACCCGACGTCGCCGACCGGGACGTACAGGTCCCGGTTCTGCCGCTGGAAGGCATCGAGCGGCGTGTGTTCCGAATCCCGGCGGAACTCCGGGTAGAACCGCCAGCCGTGCAGTACCGCGAGGCCGTTGCCCGCGTTGCGCAGCGCGATGGCCAGGAACGCTACCGTCGTGTCCGGGCCCATCGACCCGTCACCCGGGCCGATCTCGCCCACCGCGCCGCCGCCGGGGATCTGGACCCATTTCCGGTCACCGAAGTTGACCTTGAGCGCCGGGTCCTCGCGCCGCGAGGTGGTCAGCACCGGGCGGAGCTGGATCAGCAGCTGCTCTCGCGCCACCCTGGCCATCAGGTTCGAGGACCGGACGGCGACGAAGGTGGCCACGGCCAGCACGAGCGTGCCCAGGGCGGTGGCCAGGCTGGCGATCGTGCTCCACGTCTCAGCGCTCACCTGCGGTACCGCACCTCCATCTCGGCGAGTTTACCCAGGCCCGGCGCGGCCGCGGCCCGGTACGCGCCCGGGGTGATCCCGTAGTACCGCCGGAACCAGCGGGTCAGGTGGGCCTGGTCGGCGAACCCGGCCTGCGCTGCGGCGGCCGCGGGCGGCACGCCCCGGCGCAGCAGCCGTCCCGCCGCGCGTACCCGCAGCTGCCGCTGGTAATCACTGGGGGCCAGCCCGTAGGCCTGCCGGAAAGCGCGGTAGGCCGCGTACCGGGTGCAGCCCGCCGCCGCGGCCAGCTCGTCGGCGGACAGGTCGGCCCCCGGGCCTGCATCCTGGATGAGATCGCGGATCCGGGCCGCCAGGGCGGGATGGGCGCCCGGCAAGCCGGGGCCCGGGGCGCTTCCGGAGGCGTGCCTGATCAGCAGCCGGGCGGTGCCCGCCAGCCGCTCGTAGCGTTCCAGGTCGCTGGCCGGCCCGGTGAGGGCCAGGTGCAGCCCGCGAACCGCCCGGGCCGTGACCGGGTCGTCCAGCACGACCGGAACAGCGGCAGCGCGGCGCCCGGCCCGGCCAGGCCCGCGAAGAAGTCCGGCCCGATGTGCACCATCCGGTAGGTGAACCCGCCCCGGCCTGCCGCGTGGCCGTCGTGCGGGTCGTCGGGATTGAAGGCCATGATCATGCCCGGTCCGCTGACGTGGCGCCCGCGCCGGCAGCTGAACGCCTGGGCCCCGGTCTCGGTCACGCCGAAGGAGTAGCTCTCGTGCGCGTGCCGGTGGTAGACGTGCGAGGTGAAGTGCGCGTGCATCGCCTCAACCGGCGCGCCGTCCGCGCGCCAGTACCGGGCCCAGTCGCGGGACGCAGGGCCGTCGCCGGCAGCCATGCTCCATTATCGCAGGACCGGGTGCTGCGAGGCGGGCTGACGGCGTGCTCCAGCGTTCAAGACCGGGCCCGGCGTCGGCGGGCAGGCTGGGCGGGTGAACATGCGCTTCGACACCAAGATCGCCATCGCCGTCCGGGCCGGCCTGCAGCCGTGGCAGGAGCTCAACGTCACCGCGTTCCTGGCCGGCGGCATCGCGGCCGCCGCGCCGGAGATCATGGGCCAGCCGTACGAGGACGGCTCGGGGAACGGCTACCTGGAACTGTTCCGCCAGCCCGTCGTGGTCTACGCCGCCGACGGGCCGGCCTTGTCCGCGGCGCATCAGCGGGCGCTGGCCCGCGGGATGCCCATGGCCATCTACACCCTGGACATGTTCGACACCGGCCACGACGAGGACAACCGGGCCGTGGTGCGGGCCGTCGCCGCCGCTGAGCTGAACCTGGCCGGCCTCGCGCTGCACGGGCCGCGCAACGCCGTGGACAAGGTGTTCAAGGGCGCTACGCTGCACCCATGAGAGCAGCGTTGTACCGGAGCACCGGGCCCGCCGCCCAGGTCCTGCACGTCGAGGAGATCGACCGGCCGGCTCCGGGTCCGGGGGAGGTCCTGGTCCGGGTGCACGCCTCGGCCGTCAACCCGACCGACTACAAGGCCCGCTCGGGGAGCGTGCCGCGTCCCATCGACGGCTTCCAGATCCCGCACATGGACGGCGCGGGCGTCATCGAGGCCGCCGGTCCCGGCGTCGACCCGGCCCGGGTGGGGGAGCGGGTGTGGCTGTGGCTCGCGGCGGGCGGCCGGCGCTGGGGAACCGCCGCCGAATGGACCGTGCTACCGGAGGCGCTGGCGGTTCCGCTGCCCGACGGGATCTCCTTCGAGCTGGGCGCCTCGCTGGGCGTGCCGGCCATGACCGCCCACTGGTGCCTGCTGGCCGACGGCCCGGTGACGGGCCAGACCGTCCTGGTCGCCGGCGGCGCGGGAGCGGTCGGCCACTTCGCCATTGAACTAGCCAAACGGGCCGGGGCTCGCGTCATCGCTACGGTGAGCAGCGCCGAGAAGGCCGCGCTGGCCGAGAAGGCCGGCGCGGACCTGGTGGTGAACTACCGCGATGCGGGCGCGGCGGAGAAGATCCGCGCCTTCGCCCCGGCCGTCGACCGGGTCATCGAGCTGGCCCTGGGCGCCAACCTCGGCCTCGACCTGGCCGTCGCGCGGCCGGGAGGCACGGTGGTCAACTACGCCGCCGATGGCCCGGACCCGGTGCTGCCCGTGCGGGCCTGCATGGGCGCCAACGTGATCCTGCGCTTCGTCCTGCTCTACGGCGTGCCCCGGGCGGAGCTGGAGCGGGCCGCCGTCGACATCACCGCGGCGCTGGCCGCGGGCGAGCTGACCGGCCTGCCCGTGCACAAGTACCCGCTGGAGGACATCGCCGCCGCGCATGACGCCGCCGAGGCCGGCGTCATCGGCAAGGTCATCGTGACGCCGTAGGACTCTGGTTAATTCTTGTTGAAGGTCCCGCTGTGCCCGGTCCCCCCGTAGAAGAACTGCGTGCCCACCCGGTCCAGCTGCCCGCGCCCGTCGCACTTGCGGCAGCGCCGGTAGGAGCCGGAGAACATCGCGCCGAAGTGCCGGCCGCTCATGTTGCATCTCGGGCACTTGCGTAGCGGGTGAATGCGCAGCGACACAAGGTAACCGACTGCGACAATGACGATAACGAGGACCAGCATCTCGAGCTCCTAGACCGCTGACGCGGAAACCGCCGCGACCCGTGCCGCCCTCGGGGCGCCACCAGCCGGGCTGTGCGACCCCAGCGCGAGTTGGCCACCGCCGCCAGTACCGGGATCGAGGATCACCCAACGGGATGGCTCGCTGAGGCGGAGCCGATGGCCTGAGTGAACCCTGAACGAATGTTGGGGGAGATTTTGCCACGGTGAGCCGCCTGATGAGCGCACTTACCTTAATTTGCCCCTGGCATCAGCGGCCTCAGCGGTACGCGCTGAGGCCCAGCCGCACGGCCAGGCCGAGCCCGCACATGCTGACCACCACCCGCAACGCCTCGGCCGGCACCCGGCGGGCGATCTTGGCGCCGAGCCAGCCGCCGATGAGGAAGCCCGCCGCGAGCGGCAGCACGAGATGCCACCGTACGTCCCCGAACAGCGCGAAGCACGCCGCCGCCATGGCGTTGGCCATCCCGGACACCGCGTTCTTGATCGCGTTGATCCTGACCAGCGGCTCGCTGATCATCGAGCTCAGCACGACCAGCAGCATCACCCCGGCGGCCGCCCCGAAGTACCCGACGTAGGCCGCCACCGCGAACAGGGCCACGCCCATGACCAGCCGCCGCCTGCGGGTCGGCTGGGCCTGGGGGGCCAGTTTCGAGACCCTCGGCTGCAGCAGCAGCACCACGGACGCCGCGCCGATCAGGACCGGTACCGCCATGGTGAAGGCACTGGCCGGCGTGACCAGCAGGATGGCCGCCCCGGCCGCGCCGCCCACGGCGGTGACGGCGCCCAGCCGGAGCACTTGCCGGCCGTGGCCGGCCAGCTCGGGCCGCGAGCCGGCCACCGAGCCGGCCCCGGTGAGCACGAGCGAGACGGTGTTGGTCATGTTCGCGGCCAGCGGCGGCACCCCGAGGGCGAGCAGGACCGGGTAGCTGACCAGCGAGGCGACGGCCACCACGGTGCTCAAGATGCCGCCTGCCGTCCCGGCGGCCAGCAGGATCAGCGCCTCGGAGTACCTCATCGCGAGGCCAGCATGTCCTACCCGCCGGACCTCGCTGCCCCCGGGCCGGTGTGATCCGTGTCGCACCGCTAGCATCGGTTCATGTCGGAGCCGACGAAGCTTGACACCCAGCACGCTCACTCCGCCCGGGTCTACAACTACTGGCTGGGCGGCAAGGACAATTTCGCCGCCGACCGGGAAGCCGCCGAGCAGGCCATCGCGGCCAATCCCGGGATCGTGGCCGACGCCCGGGCCAACCGGATGTTCCTGGCCCGCGCCGTGCGCTACCTGGCCGCCGGCTGCGGCGTCAGCCAGTTCCTCGACATCGGGGCCGGGCTGCCCACCGCGAGCAATACGCACGAGGTGGCCCAGGCCTTGCGGCCCGAGGCGCGGGTGGTCTACGTGGACAACGACCCGATGGTCCTGTCGCACGCCCGCGCCCTGCTCACCAGCACCGACGAGGGCGCCACCGCCTACGTCGAATCCGATCTGCGCGACACCCGGGCCATCACCGCGGCCGCCGCGAAGACCCTGGACTTCACCGCGCCGATCGCGCTCATGATGCTGATCGTCCTGCACATGATCCCGGACTCCGACGATCCGTATGGCGTCGTCGCCTCGCTGGTCGAGGCGCTGCCGTCCGGCAGCTATCTCGTCCTAGCCCATCCGGCCAGCGATGTCCGCGCGGTGAACCAGGCCGAGATGACCCGGCGGGTGAACCAGCGGATGAGCGGGCCCCAGGCGACGATGCGGGACCAGGCTGCGATCAGCCGCTTCTTCGACGGCCTCGACCTGCTGGAACCGGGCGTGGTCCAGCCCCAGCAGTGGCGGCCCGACCCGGGCGTCATCGGCCCCGACCAGGTGACGGCCTGGTGCGGCGTGGCCCGCAAGCGGTAGCCGTCATGGCCGGCGGCAGTGGCCCGCGGACTGGGACGAGCGGATGGCGGGCCGGGACTGCCCGATGTGCGCCTCGATCGGCCACGGCGACAACGACTACTGGGTGCACGTGTTCTCCGGCGAGTTCGCCGAGGTCAACCTGGAACGCCGGACCCGGCTGCCCGGCTACTGCCTGGTGGTGTGGCGGCACGGGCACGTGGCCGAGCCGACGGACCTCGCCCCGGCGCAGGCGGCCGGATACTGGGCCGAGGTGCTGGCCGCCGGGCGGGCGGTGTGGTCGCAGTTCGCCCCGGTCAAGGTCAACTACATGACGCTGGGCAATACCCTGCCGCACCTGCACACCCACGTGGTGCCCCGCTATCTCAACGACCCGGCGCCGGGCGGCCCCATCGAGTGGCCGCAGATCTTCGCCCCCGAGCCGGTGCCCGAGGCGGACCTGCACGGGCAGGCCGCCCGGCTGCGGGACCGGCTGGCCGGGTCCTAGCCCCGGCTCCCGCCCCGGCCAAATTACTTTGAGGCCAAATGATTTGACATAGAAATAGCTCAGGCTCGAAACTGGCGGCATGCATCGCGCTGACGTAGCCAGGCCGGGGGAACCGGAGCCGCCTGTCCCGGCCGCCGGGGCGAGCGAGGCGGCGGCCGCCTGCGAGCCAGGGCTGGCCGCGGGCCAGGGCGGCTGGATCTGGGGTGACCCGTCGGGCGGGGTGCCCGCCGACGCGCCGCTGCACGCGCTGCTGCTGGCCGCGTCCCGGGTCATGGGCGCCTTCTACGCGAGTACCCTGGTGCGGGCCGGCCTGGCGGTCAGTCCCGCCGGGCTGGGCGTGCTGCGGGTGCTGCTGGCCGACGACGGGCTCAAGTCGAGCGAGGTGGCCTCCCGCGGCTGGTCGACGCCCGGGACGCTGACCTCCGTGGTCGACACGCTGGTGCGCGAGGGCTACGTGGAGCGGCGGAAGGACCCGGGCGACCGGCGGGTGGTCCGGCTGTTCGTGACCGCCAAGGGCCGGCAGGTCTGCGAGGACTACATCGCGCAGGCCGGCCGCAGTGGCGGGCCGCGTTCGGCTTCGTGAGCCCGGCCGATGAGCCGGTCATCCGCAAGTTTTTCGTTGACATGATCGGCCAGTTCAGCAAGCTGACCGGGAAGGAGCGCAGCCGGTGAGGGATACGTGTCAACAAAAATTGACAGCGACCTCCCGTCAACGTAGGTTGACATCATGACGGCATCACCGGAGGCGGCCGAGGCAGGCACCGCGATCCGCACCGAGGGCCTGCGCAAGACCTACAAGTCGTCCCGCGGGGACGTGCCCGCCGTGCGCGGCATCGACCTGTCCGTCGGCACCGGGCAGTTCTTCGGCCTGCTCGGGCCGAACGGGGCCGGCAAGTCGACCACGATCGGCATGCTGACCACGCTGATCCTGCCCACCGGCGGCCGGGCCTGGGTGTCCGGCCTGGACGTGGTGGCCGACCCGGTCGGGGTCAAGCGCCGGATCGGCGTGGTGACCCAGAACAACACGCTGGACATGCAGCTGACCGTGGCCGAGAACCTGGAGTTCCGCAGCCGGTTCTTCGGCCTGGGGCTGCGCGAGGCATCCCGCCGCGCGGCCCAGCTGCTGGAGGTCTTCGGCCTGGCCGACCGGCGCAAGGCCATGTCCACCGACCTGTCCGGCGGGCAGGCCCGGCGGCTGCTCATCGCCCGGGCCCTGGTCCACCGGCCGGATGTCCTGTTCCTGGACGAGCCGACCGCCGGACTGGACCCGCAGACCCGGGTGAACCTGTGGGACATCCTGCGCGTGCTGCACGCCGAGGGGCAGACCATCCTGCTGACCACGCATTACATGGAAGAGGCCGAGGCGCTCTGCGAGCAGATCTCGGTCATCGACCACGGCGAGGTCCTGGCCTCCGGCACCGTGAACGAGCTGAAGGACGGCGCGGGCGCGGAGACAGTGATCACGGTCCGGTATGAGGACGAGGTTCCCGCCGGCCTGGCCGACCGGGCCGGGCTGGCCGGACGCCCGGGCGTGCGCAAGGTCGAGTCCGACCGTGACGTCGTCCGCGTGTTCACCCGCGAGCCCGAGGGCGTGCTCGGCGAGCTCGTCACCGCGGGCTCCGCCGCCGGGCTGACCGTCCGCGACGCGAGCCAGCTCAAGCCCAGCCTGGAGACCGTGTTCCTCACCCTGACCGGACGGGAGTACCGCGAGTAATGGCCACCACCACTGTGCCCGTCCAGCCGGCCGAGCCCGCTGGCGTGCCCTCCTCGGCCGAGATCGCCGCGCTGATCGCCGACGCGCCGGTGCCGCGGCCGACCCAGCTCAAGACGTTCAACGCCATGATGGCCCGGGAGTTCCGGGTGCTGCGGCGCAACGCCGTCGGCACCTTCACCCGGGCCGTCATGCAGCCGCTGCTGTTCGTCTTCGTCTTCGCCTACGTGTTCCCGAAGATCGGCGGCGGCTTCAACCTGGGCGGGTCGGCGGCCAGCGAGGCCGCCACCGGGAGCGTCAACTTCGCCACCATCCTGGTTCCCGGGCTGATGGCCTCCATGCTGCTCATGCAGGGCATCATGGCCGTGACCTTCCCGCTGGTGATGGAGTTCTCCTGGCAGCGCACCATCGAGGACCGGGCCCTCGCCCCGGTCCCGATCCGGGTGCTGGCCATCCAGAAGATCACGGCCGGCGCGGTCCAGTCCTTCCTCGGCGCGGTGATCGTCTTCCCGATCGTGCTGCTGGTGCACGCCCCGGGCCAGGGCCCGCACGTCGACGTGACCAACTGGGCGCTGTTCGCGCTGATCCTGGTCTCCGCGTCGATCCTGACCTCGGCCCTCGGGCTGCTGCTCGGCACGGCCATGGACCCGCGCAAGATGCAGATGCTGTTCGCCGTGATCCTGCTGCCCGCCACCATGCTCGGCTGCGTCTACTACCCGTGGTCCGCGCTGCACAGCATCCGGTGGCTGCAGATCCTGGTCCTGGTCAACCCGATGGTCTACATGTCCGAGGGCCTGCGCGCCGTGCTCACCCCCTCGCTCGGGCACATGCCGATGTGGGCCGTCCTGGTCGCGCTGATCGGCGGTAGCGTGGTGTTCGGCTACTGGGGCATCCGCACCTTCACCAACCGGGTGCTCAACTAGCCCTCTGCCCGTGGCCGCGGGAGTGTCTGTGCGGGAATACCGCACCGCGCCCCGGTGCTGTTAAGGTTGTTGGTTACAGCCCGGGACCTCGGTTCCGGGTCGCGAAGCGGAGGACCACCTCCCACCCGGTCGGCCCGGTTGATACCGAGGCAGGCGGGTCAGGCCAGCGGGCCGAGCGGCAGTACGCGTACAGCGCTACCGCCACTGGTGCCCGGTGGTACGGCGTATTCCCGTCGGCTCTCTGCGGAGGACCGAGGGGACGGCGCCGTTGTCGTGGTCGCCCCGCTGAGCGCATCGCTCACGGGGCTTTCTCGTGTGCGGCCTCCGCTGGACGCGGTGGCGGCACGCCAGGCCGGGAGCGGTCGCAGAGCCGCCGCCGGATGGGCCGGAGGCGGGGCACCCCCTCAAGGAGGTCACATCAGCACCGAAGCACGTATCAATGAGCGCATCCGTACTCCTGAGGTCCGGCTGGTCGGGGCCAAGGGAGAGCAGATCGGGATCGTCTCGATCAACGACGCGCTCAAGCTAGCCCAGGAGGCCGACCTCGACCTGGTCGAGGTGGCACCCACGGCGCGGCCGCCGGTGGCCAAGCTCATGGACTACGGCAAGTTCAAGTACGAAGCCGCAGTCAAGGCCCGGGAGTCGCGCAAGAACCAGACGCAGACGATCGTCAAGGAGATCAAGCTCCGCCCGAAGATCGACCCGCACGACTACGGCACCAAGAAGGGCCATGTCGAGCGGTTCCTCAAGGCCGGGGACAAGGTCAAGGTGACGATCATGTTCCGGGGACGCGAGCAGTCGCGGCCCGAGCTGGGCTTCCGCCTGCTGCAGCGCCTCGCCGGAGACGTCGAGGAACTCGGCTTCGTGGAGGCGCAGCCCAAGCAGGACGGCCGGAACATGATCATGGTGATCGGCCCGCACAAGAAGAAGAGCGAAACCAAGGCACACGCCGGGCAGCCGCAGGGCAAGGCGGTGCCCAGCCCGCGCCCAGCCGACACCGAGGCCCCCGAGCCCGCGGTGAGCGAGACAGCGGTGAACGAGGCAGCGGTGAGCGAGGCAGCGGCCGACGGTGCTGCGGTATCGGGTACCGCCTAGTCGGTAGCTGCACCCGGCCGGTCTAATCCCCGGCGCCGGGGCCCTCAGGGGCTCGTGCCGGGGACAGTGACTGCTGTGTGCCTTGTGACACCGCGGCGAGAGCCGCGGCCACTAACTTAGGAAACGGAACGGAGACGACGGCGACCATGCCGAAGATGAAGACCCATAGCGGGACCGCGAAGCGATTCCGGCTGACCGCTACCGGCAAGGTGATGCGCCGCCGCGCCAACCGGAACCACATGTTCGAGCGCAAGCCGTCCAGCCTGACGCGGCGGCTCTACGGGGAAGTGACGGTCGCCCCGAGCGACGTCAAGCACATCAAGAAGATGCTGGGCAAGTAGCCCGGCTCGCGCGAGGGAGACAGAACAATGGCACGCGTCAAGCGGGCGACTAACGCCCACAAGAAGCGCAAGGTTGTCCTCGAACGGGCCAGCGGCTACCGGGGCCAGCGGTCACGGCTGTACCGCAAGGCCAAGGAGCAGGTCCTCCACTCGATGACCTACGCCTACCGCGACCGCAAGGACCGCAAGGGCAACTTCCGGCGGCTGTGGATCCAGCGGATCAACGCCGCGGCCCGCGCCAACGGCATGACCTACAACCGGTTCGTGCAGGGCCTGCGCGAGGCGGGCGTCGAGGTCGACCGGCGGATGCTGGCCGAGCTGGCCGTGTCCGACGAGGCGGCTTTCGCGGCCCTGGTCGAGGTGGCCAAGAACGCGCTGCCCGAGACCACGGGCTCCGCGGCGGCCTAGGGGCTCACGTCGCCTGGGATCACTTACGCGGGCGCCCGCTCGCCGCGGCTGAAGGCCGCCAGGCGCCTGACCAAGCGGGCCTTCCGCCAGCGGGAGCGCGCCTTCCTGGCCGAAGGGCCGCAGGCCGTGGCCGAGGCCCTGGCCTGCGGGGCCGAGGTCAGCGACCTGTTCGCGACCGCGGCCGCCCACAGCAGGCACGCCGACCTGGTCGGGCACGCCGAGCACCTCGGCGTGCCCGTGCAGGTGGTCAGCGGCGAGGTCATGGGCGAGCTGGCCCAGACGGTGACCCCGCAGGGCCTGCTGGCCGTCTGCGGGTTCGTCGACGTCCCGCTCAGCACGCTCAGCCAGCTCAGCAAAGAAGGCCAGCCCAGCAAAGAAGGCCAGCCCAGCAAAGACGGCCAGCCGGCTCCCATCCTGGTCGCCCTGCTGGCCAACGTGCGCGACCCGGGCAACGCCGGGACCGTGCTGCGCACCGCGGACGCGGCGGGCGCCCAGGCCGTGGTGTTCGCTGACGCGTCCGTCGACCCGTACAACGGCAAGTGCGTCCGCGCCTCGGCGGGCAGCCTGTTCCACCTGTCGGTGGTAGCCGGCGTCCGTCTGGCCGACGCCGTCGGCGTGCTGCGCGAAGCGGGCCTGCGGATCGTGGCCGCCGACGGCCGGGCCGGGCATTCCCTGGACGACCCGCAGGTCAGGGCCGGGCTGCGCCGGCCCACCGCGTGGATGTTCGGCAACGAGGCCTGGGGCCTGCCGCCCGATCTGCTCGCCCTGGCCGACGAGCCGGTGGCGGTGCCGGTCTACGGCCGGGCCGAGAGCCTGAACCTGGCCGCGGCCGCGGCGGTGTGCCTCTACGAATCCGCGCGTGCGCAACGAGTACTCGGCGTAACCGGACAAAAGCCCGCATAAAGCACAGAAATAGCTTTGACGCAATTGCGCCACAACATCGAGAATTCATCTCCCGGGACTGTCCTGGTGACCGTTTAAGCGCTAGAGTCTGATCACAATCCGTCACCCCAACCGTGACCGCATCCGGCTTTCGGATGATCGCCGCCCGAGCTCGATGGACAGCTCGCCGGACGATCGCGACGCCTGGCCGGACGGAGGCTTCACTGAAGTGGACGAGCTCGAAGCGAGCAGGGCGGCAGCGCCCACGCCGGACCGCGAGACCGCTGAGGACCCCGACTGCGGTGTCAGCCCGCTGCCGGAAGGCCCGGTCCCGATCGGCAGCCTGATCTTCGCCGACGAGCTGCCTGACGGCGTGGTCATCGCCGACGAAGTCGGCCGTATCGTCGTATTCAACCGGGCGGCAGGCCGCCTGACCGGACTGGATCCGGCCGAGGTGGTCGGGAAGTTCATCTTCGACGTGCTGGCCCTGCACGACAGCGAGGGCCGGGACTGGTGGCTGTGCGCTGACCCGTACCACGGCCTAGCCATCCGCACCCGGCACCCGGAGCACTCGCTGTTCATCGCGGACGGGACCGAGGTGCTCGCGTCGGTTGGTTACGTGCGCGACCGGGACCGGGAGGTCCGGCGGCTCATCATCACTCTGCGTGACACGCAGCAGCGTGAACGGCTGGAACGTAGCCGGGCCGAGCTGGTGTCCACCGTCGCTCACGAGCTGCGCTCACCGCTGACCAGCGTCAAGGGCTTCACCGCCACCCTGCTCAACAAGTGGGGCCGGTTCACCGACGATCAGAAGCGCGTGATGCTGGAGACAGTGAACGCCGACGCCGACCGGGTGACCCGGCTCATCACCGAGTTGCTGGACGTATCGCGGATCGAGTCCGGCCGGATGGAGGTCCACCGCCAGCTGGTCGACCTCCCGGACCGGGCCCGGCGGGCCATCGCGGGCCGCGTCGCGGCCGGCGAGCCGGAGGACCGCTTCCGGCTCGAGGTGGCCCCTAGCCTGCCCGAGACCTGGCTGGACGCCGACAAGATCGACCAGATTCTCGGCAACCTGGTGGAAAACGCCGTCCGGCACGGCGCTGGTATCGTGACGGTCGTGGTAGGACCAGCGCGCCTGGACGATGAGGCGGCCGCCGGCGGGGCCCTCGGGCCCGACGCGGCCGCGGTGTCCGTGCGGGACCAGGGCGAGGGCATCGCCCCCGAGGTCGCGTCGCGGGTCTTCCGCCGGTTCTGGCGGGGCAAGCGCCGCGGCGGCACCGGCCTCGGCCTGTACATCGTCAAGGGCCTGGTCGAGGCGCACGGCGGGACCATCTGGGTCAGGCCTGCTCCCGGCGGCGGCGCTGAGTTCCGATTTATCGTGCCCGCGGGGACCGCCGCGGGCTGAGCGCGGAGCCGACCGGCCGCGCGTTCGGGCACGTTACGGTAATGTCCCTTCGGGCTATCACACGGCGACGGCGTTCATCCACGCCTGGGCACTGAGCCTGCCCGGGCCGCGGATCGCCCCGCGACGCTAGCCCTCCCGGCCCCTTGACGGCCGACCGCGGGCTGCCACCACGGCCCGTTCGGCCGGATCAGCCGGAACCCACGACAAGCGCACCTTCAGTACGGCCCGCAGGAAGCAGGACCCATGTCCGCACAGAACGAGAACGAACAGCCCGCTGTCCCGGACGTGGCCCGGGCGCTGGACGACGCCCTCGCGGCCGTCGCGGCGGCCGGGACGCTGGATGAACTGAAGGCGGCGCGGATCGCGCACGAGGGTGACCGGTCCCCGCTGGCCCTGGCCAGCGCGGGCATCGGCGCGCTGCCGCGCGAGGCGCGCGCGGACGCCGGGCGGCAGATCGGCGCGGCCCGCAGCCAGCTCCGCGACGCGCTGCAGCGGCGGCAGGCCCACCTGGAGGCCGAACGGGACCGGCAGGTGCTCATCACCGAGGCCGTCGACGTCACCCTGCCGGGCGGGCGGACGCCGCCCGGGGCCCGGCACCCGGTGACCATGCTCGCCGACCGGCTCACCGACGTGTTCGTGGCCATGGGCTACGAGGTGGCCGAAGGACCCGAGGCCGAGGCCGAGTGGTACAACTTCGACGCGCTCAACATGCTGCCGGACCATCCGGCCCGGGACTCCCAGGACACCATCTTCATCGCCAGCCCCAAGGGGGACGGGCGGCCGTCCGGCATGGTGCTGCGCACGCAGACCTCGCCGGTGCAGATCAGGTCCATGCTCAGCCGCCCGCTGCCGCTGTACGTGGTCAGCCCGGGCCGCACCTACCGGCACGACGCGCTCGACGCCACCCACAGCCCGGTCTTCCACCAGATCGAGGGCCTGGCCGTCGACGAGGGCCTGACCATGGCTGACCTGCGGGGCGCGATCCAGGCCTTCGTGGACGCCATGTTCGGCGTCGGGCTGCGGACGCGGTTCCGGCCCGACTACTTCCCGTTCACCGAGCCGTCCGGCGACGTGTCGATGGAGTGCCACGTGTGCCGGGGCGCCTCGGCCAAGCCCGGCGGCGACCCGTGCCGGGTGTGCCGGTCCCAGGGCTGGATCGAGATCGCCGGCTGCGGCATGGTCAACCCCCGGGTCCTGGTGGCCTGCGGCGTCGACCCGGACCGGTACACCGGGTTCGCGTTCGGCCTCGGCATCGAGCGCAGCCTGATGATCGCGCACGGGCTGACCGAGATCAGGGACGCAGTGGACGGCGACGTGCGGTTCAGCCGGGCCTTCGGGATGGAGATCTGAAATGCGAGTGCCCCTTTCCTGGCTGCGCGAGTACGCGGAGCTGCCCGAGCCGGTCGACGTGACCGAGGTGGCCCGCCGGCTGACCGGCGCCGGCCTCGAGGTCGAGGCCCAGGAGGCGGTCGGGCACGACATCCGCGGCGTGGTCGTGGCGCAGGTACTGTCCATCGAGGAGCTGACCGGGCTGAAGAAGCCGATCCGGTACTGCCGGGTCGCCGTCTCCGAGGCTCAGCTCGACGGGCCGCCCGACGATGCCTCCGGCGTGATCTGCGGCGCCACCAACTTCCAGGTCGGCGACCGGGTGGCGCTGGCCCTGCCCGGCGCCGTGCTGCCCGGCGGGTTCGAGATCAGCGCCCGGAGGACCTACGGCCGCATCTCCGAGGGCATGATCTGCGCCCCCGACGAGCTGGCCCTGGGCGAGGACCACAGCGGCATCCTCATCCTGCCGGCCGACGCGCCGCTGGGCGCTGACTTCGTCGCCTACGCGCGGCTGCGCGACGAGGTCTTCGAGATCGCGGTGACCCCCGACCGCGGCTACGCGGTGTCCGTGCGCGGGCTGGCCCGCGAGCTGGCCAGCTCCTACAACGTCGCCTTCACCGACCCGGCCGCCACGGCGCTGCCCGACGCGACCGTGCTGGGCGGCGCGCTGGACTACGTGGGCCCGGACGTCTACCCGGCCCGGATCGGCGACCCGGAGGTCTGCGACCGGTTCGTGCTGCGCGAGATCACCGGCTTCTCGCCGTCGGCCAAGACCCCGCTGTGGATGGTCGTCCGGCTGGCCCGCTGCGGCGTCCGGTCGGTGTCCCTGGCCGTCGACGTGACGAACTACCTCATGCTCGAGCTCGGCCAGCCGCTGCACGCGTTCGACCGGTCCAAGCTGTCCGGCGAGATCGTCGTGCGGCGGGCCCGGGCGGGCGAGCGGCTGGAGACGCTGGATCACGTGGTCAGGACCCTGGACCCGCAGGACGTGCTGATCACCGACGCTTCCGGTCCCATCTCCATGGCCGGCACCATGGGCGGCCTGACCACCGAGATCGACGACGCCTCGGCCAACCTGGTCGTCGAGGCGGCGCACTTCTCGGCTCGGGACGTGGCCAAGATGAGCCGCCGACACAAGCTGCATTCCGAGGCCTCCTACCGGTTCGAGCGCGGCGTGGACCGCGAGCTGCCCCTGCGGGCCAGCGCGAAGGCGGTGGCCCTGCTGGCCTCGCTCGGCGGCGGCCAGGCCGTGCCGGGCTGCACCCACGCCCAGGCCGACGTGGCGCCGGTGGTGATCTCGATGGCGGTGGACTACCCGGACCGGGTGTCCGGCGTGGTGTACGGCCGGGACACGGTAGTGCGCCGCCTGCGGGAGGTCGGCTGCACGGTGACCCAGACCCGCGGCCCGGCGCCGACGGTCGCCCCGTGGCGGGACAGCTCGTCTTCGGATCAGGGCGCGGCTCCGGCGGGCGCCCAGGTTTCAGTGTCGGTCCTGGCCGTCATCCCGCCGTCCTGGCGGCCCGACCTGACCGACCCGGCCGACCTGGCCGAGGAGGTCATCCGGCTCGAAGGGTACGAGAACCTGCCGGCGAGGATGCCGCGCGCGCTGGCCGGGCGGGGGCTCACCCCGCGGCAGCGGCTGCGCCGCTCTATCGGCCGCACGCTGGCCGAGGACGGTTACGTAGAGGTCCTGTCCTCCCCGTTCGCGACCCGGGCAGACGCGGACCTGCTCGGGCTGCCGCCCGAGGACATGCGCCGGCCGTCGGTGGTGATCGCCAACCCGCTCAGCGAGGACGAGCCGCTGCTGCGGACCACGCTGCTGCCCGGGCTGCTCCGGGTGCTGTCCCGGAACATCGGGCGAGGCTTCGCCGACGCCGCGCTGTTCGAGATCGGCCTGGTCTTCCGGCCCCGGCCGGGCGCCGCGCCGCAGGCCCCGATCCTGGCCGTGGACCGCGGGCCCACCGTGGCCGAGCTGGCCACCCTGGAATCCGCGCTGCCCGACCAGCCGCAGTACCTCTCCGCCGTCCTGGCCGGGTCCCGCGAGCAGGACGGCTGGTGGGGCCGCGGCCGCCCGGCGACGTGGTCGGACGCGATCGAGGCGGCCCGCTCCGTCGGCCGGGTCTCCCGGGTGCCGCTGGAGGTCCGGGCGGCCAAGCAGGCGCCCTGGCATCCGGGACGGTGCGCGGCCATCTACGCGCAGGTCGGCTCGGATGAGTCCCGGGAGTGGCTGGCCGGGTACGCCGGCGAGCTGCACCCCCGGGTGGTCGAGGCCTTCGGCCTGCCCGCCCGGACCTGCGCGCTGGACCTCGACCTGTCGGTGCTGTTCGCGGCGGCCGAGACCGTCGGTCCTGCGCTGGCTCCACAGCTGTCGACCTACCCGCTGGCCATCCAGGACGTGGCGCTGATCGTGGCGGAGGCCGTGCCGGCCGCCGACGTGGAGGCCGCCCTGCTGGCCGGGGCGCCGGCCGAGCTGCTCGAGGGCATCCGGCTGTTCGACGTCTACACCGGCGCGCAGATCGGCGAGGACCGCAAGTCGCTCGCCTATACCTTGCGCTTCCGCGCCCCGGACCGGACCCTGACCGCGGCCGAGGCGGCCGACGCGCGCGACGCCGCCGTCGCCGAGGCTCAGCGCCGGGTGGGAGCGGTCCTGCGCAGTGGCTGAGCCATACGGCTGTTAGAGTCGCCGAATAGTCCGTGGCACGTCCGAATTGGGCTTTAAGTCCGATTTATACCCGGTCTGTTTGCAAAAAGAGGCAACTGTCGGTCAGGATGTGATTACTGATGACCGCAGCGCGCTGAGCCGGAGGACGAGATAACCAGGCACGCGGTGGTCCCGGGGGATGCGGCCGAGCAGGTCGCGAGGACCCCGTTTCGTGAGGTATTCGCGGTCGCGGAGTTCCGGGCGCTGTGGCTGGCCCAGCTGCTGTCGGTCATCGGCGACCAGCTGGCCCGGGTGGCCCTGACGGTGCTCGTGTACGACCAGACCCGTTCGGCCTTGCTGGCCGCGATCACGTTCGTGGTCAGCATCGTGCCCACCTTCTTCGGCGGTGTGGCGTTGGCCTGGCTGGCCGACCGTTATCCCCGCCGGGCCGTGATGATCGCCTGCGACCTGATCCGGGCCGCCCTGGTCCTAGGCATGGCCATGCCCAAGGTCCCGCTGCCCGTCATGGTCGCCCTGCTGTTCGTGGTGACGCTCACCGGCGCGCCGTTCAACTCAGCCCGGGCCGCTATCTTCCCCGACGTGCTCACCGGCGACGCCTACGTGATGGGTACCGCGGTGACCGTGACCACCTACCAGTTCGCACTGGTCATCGGCTTCGTAACGGGCGGCACCCTGGTCGCCTTCTTCGGCACGTCGACCTCGCTCATGATCGACGCCGTGACCTTCGCCGGATCAGCACTCATCGTCCGCGCCTGGGTCCGGCCGCGCCCGGCCGCTGCCTCCCGGCAGGACCACGACTCCGGCCAGGTGGCCAAGATCGTAGCCGGAGTCCGGCTCGTCCTGGTCCGGCCAGCGTTGCGCACGCCGATGCTGTTCGGCTTGCTCGCCGCGTTCTACAACGCGCCCGAAGGCGTTGCTGCCCCGCTGGCCAGCTCGTTCGGCGGTGGAGCCGCAGCCGTCGGAGTGTTTCTGGCCGCCAGTGCCCTCGGCCAGGCCGTCGGCGCGGTCGTCTTCAGTCGCTTCGTGACCCCGCCGACACGTCTACGTTTCATGGGACCGCTGGCCGCGGCGTCCTGCGGGATTCTCGTCCGTTCTTCTGCCAGCCAGGTCTCTATGTCTCCTTGTTGATCCTGTTCGCGTCCGGCCTGTGCGCCGCCTATCAGCTGGCCGCCAACGCGGCTTTCGTTCAGGCCGCACCGGATGCACAGCGCAGCCAGGCGTTCGGCTTGGCCCAGGGTGCCATGAGCTTGAGCCAGGGCGTCGTCATGATCCTGGTGGGTGCGGCCGCCGAGCATCACGCCCCGGCTCTGGCCGTGGCGGTATGCGGAGCGTTCGGCTTCCTGGCCGCGCTGGCCGTGGCTCTGAGTGCAGCGGACCAGCGATTCGATTGACGGGCGGACACCACTTGCGCCTGCTGGCTTCCACCGGCGCATAGCGGTCATCGAGTTTCTCGCGGCGGTTAGCCCCAGTTGCTGTCGCGCATCGGGCGTCTCCTTTCGGGTCCGGGTTGGTTCGGTGGTGGCGGTGGTCAGCCCCAGTTGCTGTCGCGCATCGGGTCGGCTCCTTTCGGGTCCGGGGTCGGGTGGGTGGTCGGGTGGCGGTGGTCAGCCCCAGTTGCTGTCGCGCATCGGGCGGGTCCTTTCGGGTCCGGGTCGGGTGGGTGGTCGGGTGACCGGGGCTAGCCCCAGTTGCTGTCGCGCATCAGGCGTCTCCTTTCGGTTCGGTGGCGGCGGTGGTCAGCCCCAGTTGCTGTCGCGCATCGGGCGTCTCCTTTCGGGTCCGGGTCGGTTCGGTGGCGGCGGTGGTCAGCCCCAGTTGCTGTCGCGCATCGGGCGTCTCCTTTCGGGTCCGGGTCGGTTCGGTGGCGGCGGTGGTCAGCCCCAGTTGCTGTCGCGCATCGGGCGTCTCCTTTCGGGTCCGGGTCGGTTCGGTGGCGGCGGTGGTCAGCCCCAGTTGCTGTCGCGCATCGGGCGTCTCCTTTCGGGTCCGGGTCGGTTCGGTGGCGGCGTGACTGGTGCAGCCCCAGTTGCTGTCGCGCATCGGGCGGTGTCCTTTCGGGTGCGGAGTCGGGTGGGTGGCGGCGGTGGTCAGCCCCAGTTGCTGTCGCGCATCGGGCGGGTCCTTTCGGGTGCGGGGTCGGGTGGGTGGTCGGGTGACCGGGGCTAGCCCCAGTTGCTGTCGCGCATCGGGCGGGTCCTTTCGGGTGCGGGGTCGGGTGGGTGGTCGGGTGACGGTGGCTAGCCCCAGTTGCTGTCGCGCATCGGGCGGGTCCTTTCGGGTGCGGGGTCGGGTGGGTGGTCGGGTGACCGGGGCTAGCCCCAGTTGCTGTCGCGCATCGGGCGGGTCCTTTCGGGTCCGGGGTCGGGTGGGTGGTCGGGTGACCGGGGCTAGCCCCAGTTGCTGTCGCGCATCGGGTCGGTCCTTTCGGGTGCGGAGTCGGGTGGGTGGTCGGGTGGCGGTGGTCAGCCCCAGTTGCTGTCGCGCATCGGGCGGGTCCTTTCGGGTCCGGGGTCGGGTGGGTGGCGGCGGTGGTCAGCCCCAGTTGCTGTCGCGCATCGGGCGTCTCCTTTCGGTTCGGTGGCGGCGGTGGTCAGCCCCAGTTGCTGTCGCGCATCGGGCGTCTCCTTTCGGGTCCGGGTCGGTTCGGTGGCGGCGGTGGTCAGCCCCAGTTGCTGTCGCGCATCAGGCGGGTCCTTTCGGAGATCTCGTCGCCCAACATGTCAAAAGTATCTCTAAGTACACGATTGGATCCTCTCCGTAACTGTTATAAGCGCCCGGCTTCGCAACCGCGGTTCACAATTCGCCCCAGGCGTGGTCTCCTTTCAATGGGCCTGTGTCCTTGCTCACGACACCGCGGTTACCCATTGTGCACGCAATTGCGAGGCAAAGGTAATTTGTACTTATTGTCAGAAAATATCGGGTATCTGCCGTGACTTACGGCAACTTCTACGGCTACGGCGACCTGTGGGGAACTGGGCTGCTTCGTACCGCGATGGGCCGCGTGGGGTCAACCTGGGCCGAGAGGGTATTGTTCTACCAGTGAGTAGCCGTGATTTCACGGTTTGCGCTCCCTAGCACTGACATTGCGGGGACAATAAGCGCACAACCTATCTATACGGGCGGCAAGGCGGGCAGCGGATGAGCCAGGGAGCGATGAGTGCGACTCGCCTCGTGCCTCCTCCGCTGAGGTCCATCCGGAGCTGGCCGGTATGGTCCCTCCACCGCTGGCTCAGGGCCTTCGTCCTCACCGTCATCAGCGCCGACCTGATCGCCATCGGCATGGCGGTGCGGGCGACCGACTTCGTCCCGCACGACCTGGCCCTGTTCGGCCTGCTCTTGCTCGGTTCCGCGGCCGCCGTGGAGCTGACCAGGAGAGCCCCCGATAAGGGTGGCTTCATGACCGACGTCCAGGGCGTCTGGGAGCTGCCGGTAGCGATCTTGCTGCCCCCGTTCTACGCGCTCGTCGTGCCCATCGCCCGGGTCTCGATGACCCAGCTGCGCGTGCGCCGGGGCCCCGTTTACCGCCGGGTGTTCACGGCTGCCTCAGTCGGCTTGTCCTACGGCGCCGCGTCAGTGGTTTTCCACAGGCTTTCCGGCCTGATCCCGCACGACTCGCACGGCCAGCTGATCCGGGGCGCGGCCTGGACCTTGCTGGTCCTACTCAGCGCGCTGCTCAAGTGGATACTGAACAACGCAATGATCGTCACTGCGGTAAAAGGCTCAGACCCGACCGCGAATATCCGGGCCGCGTTCTTGAACCGTGAGGCCATTTACAACGACATTGCCGAGATGAGCGCGGCCATCCTGGTGACCTTCGCCGTGGCCGGATTCCCGTTGCTGGCCCTGGCCGCGCTGCCCGTGGTCGGGCTGCTGCAGCGGTCACACAGCCACGTCAAGCTCGTCAGCGACGCCCGCAACGACTCCAAGACCGGCCTGCTGAACCACGCCACCTGGGAGCGTGAGTCCTCGGCCGAGCTGGCCCGGGCGGTACGGACCGAGTCGCCGCTGGCCATCGCGATGGTGGACGTCGACAAGTTCAAGGTCATCAACGACACCTACGGTCACCTGGTCGGGGACCAGGTGCTGAAGGAGATCGCGAATACCCTCAATGAGCTGCTCCGCGACTATGACCTGGCCGGGCGGTTCGGCGGGGAGGAGTTCTCGGTGCTGTTGCCGCAGACGCGGGCCGTGGACGCGCTCCGCATCGCCGAGCGGGTGCGCGCCAACGTGGCGGCGCTGAGCATCATCGCCGCGGGGACAAATGGCGGCGAGCGGGTGCACGTGACGGTGTCGGTCGGCGTCGCGGCCCTGGACAGCGGCAGCAAGCGCGAGCTTTCCGAGCTGATCGCGGCGGCGGACGCGGCGCTGTACCGGGCCAAGGACGGGGGCCGGGATCAGGTGCAGATGATCAGCACGACCCGCGGCCTGAGCGCGGTCAGCGGGCCGGGAGCCGGGTCAGCCGAGGGCGACGCGGACGGCGAGGACGCGGGCAGCCTGTTCCGCCGCGCCCAGAGTTCCTGATCCTGGTCGATGGGCCGCTGTCCCGGTGAGAGCCGGTTCAGCTGACCATGGACCGGGTCGGCTCCGCCTTATCCGTGTGACTCATGTGTCAGAAGGGTTCAGACCCACGTGGTGGTACGCACGGTTACTCCTTCCGGCCGCTGGTTACTCCAAGTTAAGTTGGGGAGCATAGCGGATGACAGACCACAAGCCCGTTGAATTCTGAAATGTCCGGCATCGTAGGCGTTCCCGGGGACGCAGTCGACGATGCGTGACGAAGAAACTACCCGATGCGAGCTATGCGCACAGCGACTACGGTCACTCGGCGCAAGAGTTTGACGTTAGGGCACCGATGTCCGGACAATGCGGGACACTAAGGAGTACTTATCGCCCCTCCATTCAGGTTCAAGGTGCGTGTGCCTGACAAGCTGACCCCCGTCCGGGCGCTGCGCAGCCGAGGCATCGGGGTCCGGGCTTGGGCTATCTGGACCCTCCCGGCCTGGCTGGCCGCCTTCGTCCTCGCGGTGACCGTCGCCGACGCCGTCGTCTTCGGGCTCGCCGTGTCGGCGGCCGACTTCCGCGCGCGCGATCTCGCGCTGTTCGCGGGCCTGCTGGCCTGCAGCGTGGCCACCGTCGAGCTGACCAGGCGGGCCGGCGAGAACAACGGCGTGGTCAAGGACGTGTACGCGACCTGGGAACTTCCGGCCGCCATCCTGCTGCCGCTGGCCTACGCGCCGGTACTTCCCGCCGTCCGCATGGTCCTGACCCAGTGGCGGATCCAGCGCGGCCCCGTCTACCGG
Organism: uncultured Actinomycetes bacterium; assembly: GCA_963744005.1. Lineage (GTDB taxonomy): Bacteria > Actinomycetota > Actinomycetes > Streptosporangiales > Streptosporangiaceae > Palsa-504. The sequence continues at coordinate 72,212 of CAVURU010000003.1, forward strand.
CGGGTCTTCAGCGCGGCCGTGGTCGGGCTGAGCTACGTGGCCGCCGCCTTCGCCTTCCATGGCCTCATCCGGCTGGTGCCCGGCGCCGGCGTCAGCCCGGCCGGGCACGCCCTGGCCTGGATGCTGGTCGCCGCGGCCAGCGCCGGCGTGCAGTGGCTGGTCAACCAGCTCCTGCTCTGGACGGCTATCAAGGGCTCGAACCGGGACCTGCGGATCCGCGACGAGGTCCTGTCCCGGGAGCCGGTGTACAACGACGTCGCCGAGCTGTGCGTGGCCGTGATCGTCGCGTTCTGCGTGGCCAGCAGCGCCATCGCGCTGCTCTTCGCATTCCCGTTCATCACCCTGCTGCAGCGCTCGCTGCGGCACGCCCGGCTGCTCCAGGACTCCCGGCAGGACGCCAAGACCGGCCTGCTGAACGCGGCTACCTGGGACGCCCGGGCCGCCGCCGAAATCGCCCGCGCCGTGCGGACCAGGTCGGCGCTGGCCATCGTGTTGCTGGACCTCGACCGGTTCAAGGTCATCAACGACACCTACGGGCATCTCGTGGGTGACCAGGTGCTCCAGGAGATCGCCCGTACCCTGACCAGCATGCTGCGCGAGTACGACCTGGCCGGGCGGTTCGGCGGCGAAGAGTTCTCGATGCTGCTCCCGCAGACCCGGGCCGTGGACGCCATGCGCATCGCGGAGCGGGTCCGGTCCGGCATCGCCGGGCTGTCCGTCATCGCGCCCGGCGCCACCGGCGGCGAGCGGGTCCAGGTCACGGCGTCGATCGGGGTGGCGGCTCTGGACGCCGGGACCGAGCGGGATCTCCCGGCCCTGATGGCCGCGGCCGACGCCGCGCTGTACCGGGCCAAGAGCTCGGGCCGGGACCAGGTGCAGATGATCAGCACGACCAGGGGTCTGAGCGCGGTCAGCAGCACCTCCGACGGCATCAACGGCGCGGCCCGGCCCGGCCCGGACTCCGGCGGTGACGGCCAGGTGCCGGCCGGGCCGAGCGTGTTCCGCCGTGCCGTGACGTCGCTGGCGGGCCCGCGCTAGCCGGCCGTGGCCGCGGCCGACGGGACCGCGGTCGGGAGCACCGCGACGATCGCGGCGCTGCCGGTATGGCACTGCGAGGCGTTGCCCGTGCTCAGCACCTCGGGAGTCGGATATCCCTGGCAGGTCCACCCGCTCACCAGGACCGGGGCCCCGCCGCCGTTGCCTGCGTCCTGGCCGGACCGCACGGCCGCCGCGTACTGGTTCTCGATCCGCAGCGCGGTCCCGCAGTCCACCGTGCCCCTGGTCACCCTGACGATCACCGGGACGTCCGCCGCGGTGTGCGCCGTGCCGCAGCTGGCCGCCTGCACTGTGCTCGCGGCCGCCCCGCAGCCGGCCAGCAGGCCCGCGCCGCCGGCCAGCAGCACGGCCGAGCCGAGCACCCGCGTGATCCTGGGCCCCCGCGTCCCGCGGGCCAGCCGGCCCGCCCCCTCCCACCTCACGCGCCCAGCGTAGAGCCGGAGGGCCTTGCATATAAATGCGTTATCGTGAATACTCATCCAGAGAGGGAAGGAGACGGACACAATGGGCGCGAAGGTAGCGGTCGCCGGAGCCAGCGGCTACGCCGGCGGAGAGGTGCTCCGCCTGCTGACCGGGCACCCCGACCTGGAGATCGGCCCGGTGACCGCGCACGGCAGCGCCGGCACGCCCGTGACTGAGGTCCTGCCCCAGCTGACCGGCTATCCCGGCCTGCGGGACCGGGTCTTCGCCTCGTCCGACCCGGCCGAGTTCGCCGGCGTCGACCTGCTCTTCACCGCGCTCCCGCACGGCGAGTCCGGGAAGCTGGCCGCCGCGCTGCCGGCCGAGCTCAAGATCGTCGACCTGGCCGCCGACTTCCGGCTGGCCGACCCCGAGGCCTGGGCCAGGTACTACAAGGTGCCGCACGCCGGCCACTGGACCTACGGCCTGCCCGAGCTGCCCGGCGCCCGGGCCGCGATCAGGGAGTCAGCCGTGGTGGCCGCGCCCGGCTGCTATGCCACGGCGTCCATCCTGGCCCTGGCCCCGCTGCTGGCCGCCGGCCTGGTCGAGCCATCCGACATCGTGATCGTGGCCGCGTCCGGCACGTCCGGGGCAGGCCGCGCGCCGCGGCCCGACCTGATCGCCAGCGAGGTCATGGGGTCGATGTCCGCCTACTCGGTGGGGGGCACGCACCGGCACACGCCCGAGATCGAGCAAGCCCTTTCTGCCGAACGATCCGGGCTCCCCGCCCCGGTCACCATCTCCTTCACGCCGTCCCTCGCGCCGATGCCGCGGGGCATCCTGGCCACCTGCACCGCGCGGCTGACCTCGGCGCAGGCCGGGGAACAGCTGCGGGACGCGATGGCCGCGGCGTACGACGGCGAGCCGTTCGTGCACGTCCTGCCCGAGGGACGCTGGCCCGCCACCGGGCCGACCCTCGGCTCCAACGCCGCCCACCTGCAGGTCGCAGCCGACCCGCACGCCGGACGGGCGGTCGCCGTCTGCGCCCTCGACAACCTGGTCAAAGGCGCCGCCGGCCAGGCCATCCAGGTAGCCAACCTCATGCTCGGCCTGCCGGAGTCCTCCGGCCTGACCGCACACGGAGTCGCGCCATGAGCATCACCGCCCCCCTCGGGTTCCGCGCCGCCGGCGTGGCGGCCGGGCTGAAGGAGACCGGCGACCCGGACGTGGCCGTCGTCGTGAACGACGGCCCCTCTCGTGCCGCGGCCGCCGTCTTCACCTCCAACCGGGTCCAGGCCGCCCCGGTGACCTGGACCCGCCAGGTGGTCAGCGGCGGCCGGGTCCGGGCCGTGGTCCTCAACTCCGGCGGGGCCAACGCCTGCACCGGCCCGGCCGGCTTCCAGGACACGCACGCCACCGCCGAGCGGCTGGCCGCGGCCCTCGGGGAGTCTGCCGCCGAGATGGCGGTCTGCTCGACCGGGCTGATCGGCGAGCGGCTGCCCATGGACAAGCTGCTGCCCGGCGTCGACGCGGCGGCGGCCGCCGTGTCCCGGGGCAGCGGCGGCCTGATCGCCGCCGACGCGATCCGGACCACCGACACCGTGGTCAAGATCGCCTTCCGCCAGGTCCAGTCGGCCCCGGGCCAGGCGGCGGGCTCGTACACCATCGGCGGCATGGCCAAGGGCGCCGGGATGCTCGCCCCCGGCCTGGCCACCATGCTGTGCGTGCTGACCACCGACGCGGACCTGACCGCCGGCGAGCTGGACTCGGCCCTGCGCTCGGCCACGGCCGAGACATTCGACCGGCTGGACACCGACGGCTGCATGTCCACTAACGACACCGTGCTGCTGATGGCCAGCGGCGCCACCGGGGTCCGGCCGGACAAGCGCGAGTTCGCCGAGACGCTGACCGACGTGTGCGCCGACCTGGCCCGGCAGCTCCAGCTGGACGCCGAGGGCGCGCAGAAGATGATCACCATCGAGGTCATCGGGGCGGGCAGCGAGAAGGACGCCGTCGCGGTGGGCCGGGCCGTGGCCCGGAGCAACCTGGTCAAGTGCGCCATCGGCGGCGAGGACCCCAACTGGGGCCGGATCCTGTCCGCGGTCGGGACCACCGACGCGGTCTTCGAGCCGGACCGGCTGAACGTCGCGGTCAACGGCGTCTGGGTGTGCCGCCACGGGGCGGCCGGCGAGGACCGCTCGCACGTGGACCTGGGCCCCAAGGACGTCACCATCACCGTGGACCTGTCCACCGGCCCGCACTCTGCGGTCATCCTGACCACCGACCTGACCGCCGCCTACGTGCACGAGAACAGTGCCTATTCAACGTGACGGGCCTATTCAACGTGAGGGCGTGCTCGACGTGACGATGCTGCAAGGACGGGTGGACGACGCGTCGGCCAAGGCGGCCACGCTGATCGAGGCGCTGCCCTGGCTGAACCGCTTCCACGGGCAGACCGTGGTCATCAAGTACGGCGGCCACGCCATGACCGACGAGGCGCTGCGGCTGGCCTTCGCCCAGGACCTGGTGTTCCTGCGCTACGCCGGGCTGCGCCCGGTGGTGGTGCATGGCGGCGGCCCGCAGATCACCGAGTTCCTGGACCGGCTCGGGCTGGAGAGCTCGTTCACCGCGGGCCTGCGGGTCACCACGCCGGAGGCCATGGAAGTGGTCCGGATGGTGCTGTCCGGCAAGGTGAACAAGGACATCGTCGGCCTGATCAACCAGCACGGGCCGTTCGCGGTCGGCATCTCCGGTGAGGACGCGGGCACCTTCACCGCGGTCCGCAAGGCCGCCATCGTCGACGGCCAGCCGGTGGACATCGGCCTGGTCGGTGACATCGCGGGCATCGATGCCGGCGCGATCACCGCGCTGCTGGACGACGGCCGGATCCCGGTCGTCTCCAGCGTGGCCACCGGCGAGGACGGCCAGGTCTACAACGTGAACGCGGACACCGCGGCGGGCGCGCTGGCCGTCGCCCTGGACGCGGCCAAGCTCGTTGTGCTGACCGACGTGGCCGGCCTGTACCGGGACTGGCCGCCCGCGGGCGGAGACTCGGCCGGCGCGGCCCCGGCCGACGTGATCAGCCAGCTCACCGCGAGCGAGCTGGAGCAGCTGCTGCCCGGGCTCTCGTCCGGGATGATCCCCAAGATGGAGGCCTGCCTGACCGCGGTGCGCGGCGGCGTCCCCCAGGCGCACGTGCTGGACGGCCGTCTCAGCCACGCCATCCTGCTCGAGATCTTCACCGACGCCGGCATCGGCACCATGGTCCTGCCCGAAGGAGTCCAGCCATGAGCGAGACGCAGACCCTGCAGAAGCGGTTCGAGGCCGCCCTCATGCCGAACTACGGCGTGCCGCCGGTGGCCATCAGCCGGGGCGAGGGCTGCCGGGTCTGGGACGCGGACGGGCGCGAGTACCTCGACATGATCGCCGGGATCGCGGTGAGCTCGCTCGGGCACGCCCACCCGGCCCTGGTCGAGGCGGTCAGCCGCCAGGTGGCCCAGGTGGCCCACACGTCCAACCTGTTCCTGCACGAAGGCGAGATCCAGCTGGCCGAGCGGCTGCTTGGTCTGCTCGGCGGCGACGGGCGGGTCTTCTTCGCCAACTCCGGCACCGAGGCCAACGAGGCGGCGATCAAGCTGGTCCGCCGCTGCCAGGGCCCGGAGCGCCCGGTGCTGGTCGCCGCCGAGGGCGGCTTCCACGGCCGGACCATGGGCTCGCTGTCCATCACCGGCAAGGCGTCGATCCGCGAGCCGTTCGGCCCGTTCGGCCCGCCCGTGCGGTTCGTGCCGTTCGGCGACGCTGACGCGCTGCGCGCCGCCATCGGGCCCGACACCGGCGCGGTCTTCCTCGAGCCCTGCCTGGGTGAGGGCGGCGTGGTGCCCGCGCCCGCGGGCTACCTGCGCGCGGCCCGCGAAGCCTGCGACCAGGCCGGCGCCCTGCTCGTGGTGGACGAGATCCAGAGCGGCATCGGCCGGTCCGGCCGCTGGTTCGCCCACCAGGCCGAAGGCATCCGGCCCGACGTGCTCACCCTGGCCAAGGGCCTGGGCGGCGGGCTGCCCATCGGAGCCTGCGTCGGCTTCGGCCGGTGCGCCACCGGCCTGGGCCGGGGTGATCACGGCTCGACGTTCGGCGGTAACCCGGTGGCCTGTGCCGCGGCGCTGGCCGTGCTCGACACGCTGGAGCGCGACGGGCTGATCGCGCAGGCCGTGACGGTGGGGGAGCGGCTCACCGCCGGCCTGCAGGCGGCCGGGCACCCGCTGGTGGCGGGCGTGCGCGGGCACGGCCTGTGGCAGGCCGTGGTGCTGGCCGCGCCCAAGGCCGCGGACGTGGAGGCCGCCGCCCGGCAGGCCGGGTTCCTGGTCAACGCGGTCCAGCCCGATGCCGTCCGGCTCGCCCCGCCGCTCATCTTCAGCGCCGCCGAGGCCGATGAGTTCCTGGCCGCGTGGCCCGGCATCATCGATCAGGGGGCCGCGTGATGGCCCGGCACTTCCTCCGCGACGATGATCTGACCCCGGCGGAGCAGGCCGCGGTCCTCGACCTGGCCGACGAGATGCGCAAGGACCGGACCGGGTACCGCCCGCTGGCCGGGCCGCGTGCCGTGGCCGTGCTGTTCGACAAGCCGTCCCTGCGGACCAGGGTCTCCTTCTCGGTCGGCATCGCCGAGCTCGGCGGCTACCCGCTGGTCATCGACGCCCAGGCCACGCACTTCGGCCGGGGCGAGACGATCGAGGACGCGGCCCGCGTGCTGGGCCGCCAGGTCGCCGCCATCGCCTGGCGGACCTTCGAGCAGGAGCGGGTCGAGGCCATGGCCTCGGCGGCCGGGGTGCCGGTGATCAACGCGCTCACCGACCAGTTCCACCCCTGCCAGATCCTGGCCGACCTGCAGACCGTGCGAGCGCACTACGGCTCGCTGCCCGGCCGCCGGCTCACCTTCCTGGGCGACGGGTCGAGCAACATGGCGCACTCCTACCTGCTCGGCGGCGCCACCGCCGGCCTGCGGGTGTGCATCGCCGCGCCCGAGGCCCTGCACCCCGACCCGGCCGTGCTGGCCGCGGCCCGGCAGATCGCCGCCCGGACCGGCGGCGCGGCCGAGGTCAGCACCGACCCGCAGGCCTCCTGCCAGGACGCCGACGTCCTGGCCACTGACGTGTGGGCGTCCATGGGCCAGGAAGACCTGCACGCCGAGCGCGTCGCGCAGCTCGAGTCCTACCGCCTGGACGAGGCCAAGCTGGCCCTGGGGCGCCCCGGCTGCCTGGTCCTGCACTGCCTGCCCGCGCACCGCGGCGAGGAGATCACCGAAGGCGTGCTGGACGGCCGGCCAGCGTCGTCTGGGAGCAGGCCGAGAACCGCCTGCACGCCCAGAAGGCCCTGGTCGCCTGGCTGCTGGAGCGTTCGTGACCCCGCTGACGAAGACCGCACGGCAGGCGCGGATCGCGGCCATCCTGGCCCGCGAGCAGGTCCGCTCCCAGGAGGAGCTCGCCGAGCTGCTCGAGCGGTACGCCCGCGTGCACGTCACCCAGGCGACCTTGTCCCGCGACCTCGATGAGCTCGGCGTGGTCCGGCTGCGCGCGGCCGGCGGCGCCCTGGTCTACGCGCTGCCGGAGCAGCCCGGCGGCCCCGGTTCGCATCCCGGCAGCGCGCTGGCCGGGGAGACGGGTAACCCGGGGGAGCCGTCCTCCCGGACGGCGGAACTGACCGCGCCGCCCTCGCGGCTGGCGCGGTACCTGACCGAGCTGATGGCCTCGGCCGAGGCGAGCGCCAACCTGGTGGTGCTCAGGACCCCGGCCGGGGCAGCGCAGTTCCTCGCCTCGGTCATCGATCACGCGGCGCTGGCGTCGGTCCTGGGCACCGTGGCCGGCGACGACACCGTGCTGGTCATCGCGCGCGACCCGGCCGGCGGCGATGCCCTGGCGGCCGAGTTCCTCCGGCTCGCTCAGCGCCGGCTTCCACACCTATCGGCAAATACGTCACTAAGGGACTAATCATGGCAACGGAAAAGGTGGTGCTCGCCTACTCGGGCGGCCTGGACACGTCGGTGGCGATCGGCTGGATCGCCGAGCGGACCGGCGCGGAGGTCATCGCGGTCGCGGTGGACGTCGGCCAGGGCGGCGAGGACATGGAGCAGATCCGCAAGCGGGCCCTGGCCTGCGGCGCCGTCGAGGCCGAGCTGGTCGACGCGCGCTCGGAGTTCGCCAGCACCTACTGCATCGGGGCGCTGCGCGCCAACTCGCTCTACATGAACCAGTACCCGCTGGTCTCGGCGCTGTCCCGGCCGCTCATCGTGTCCCACCTGGCCCGGGTGGCGGCCGAGAAGGGCGCCACCATCGTGGCCCACGGCTGCACCGGCAAGGGCAACGACCAGGTGCGGTTCGAGGTCGGGCTGGCCGCCCTGGCCCCCGACCTGAAGGTCAACGCGCCGGTCCGGGACTCGGGCATGACCCGGGACAAGGCCATCGAGTTCGCCGCGGCCAAGGGCCTGCCCATCGACGTGACGTCCCGCTCGCCCTACTCGGTCGACCAGAACCTGTGGGGCCGGGCCTGCGAGACCGGGCACCTGGAGGACATCTGGGAGGCGCCGCACGATGACGTCTGGTCCTACACCGACGACCCGGACGTGCCGCGCGAGGCCGACGAGCTCGTGCTCACCTTCGTGGCCGGCGTCCCGGTCGCCATCGACGGGCGGCAGCTCACCCCGATCGAGATCATCACCGAGCTGAACGCCCGCGCCGGGGCCCAGGGCATCGGCCGCATCGACATGGTCGAGGACCGGCTGGTCGGCATCAAGAGCCGGGAGATCTACGAGGCGCCCGCGGCCATCACCCTCATCACCGCGCACACCGAGCTGGAGAGCGTCTGCGTCGAGCTGGACCTGGCCCGGTTCAAGCGCCAGGTGGAGCAGCGCTGGACCGAGCTGGTCTACGACGGCCTGTGGTTCTCCCCGCTGCGCCGGGCGCTGGACGTCTTCATCGCCGAGGCCTCGGCCCACGTGACCGGGGACGTCCGGATGCGGCTGCACGGTGGCCGCGCGGTGGTCACCGGCCGGCGCAGCGACGCCTCGCTGTATGACTACGCGCTGGCCACCTACGACACCGGCGACACCTTCGACCAGTCGCTGGCCAAGGGCTTCGTCGAGCTGTGGGGCCTGCCCAGCAAGATCGCCGCCATCCGCGACCGGCGCGTGGGCGGCTAGCCGCCCCGCCGTAGGGTTGAGCCGTCAGGACGGAACCGGCGCGGGAGACAAGCAGCACATGGGACAGACGGGAGCGGGGGACGTGGGACCAGAGCCAGCCACCAGGCTGTGGGGCGGCCGGTTCGCGGCCGGGCCGGCCGAGGCGCTGGCCGCGCTGTCGGTCAGCGTCCAGTTCGACTGGCGGCTGGCCCGTTATGACCTGCGTGCCTCCCGGGCGCACGCCCGGGTCCTGCACCGGGCCGGCCTGCTGACCGACGACGAGCTGGCCGCCATGCTCAAGGCCCTGGACGAGCTCGACCAGGCCTGCGCAGACGGCTCGTTCCGGCCGACGGTGGCCGACGAGGACGTGCACACCGCGCTGGAACGCGGGCTGCTGGAGCGCCTCGGCGCGCTGGGCGGCAAGCTGCGGGCCGGCCGCAGCCGCAACGACCAGGTCGCCACCGACCTGCGGCTGTACCTGCGCGACCACGCCCGGCTGGTGGCCAGCCGGCTGGCCGAGCTGGAGAGCGCCCTGATCGACCAGGCAGTCGCCAGCGGCGACGTGCCCGCGCCGGGCATGACGCACCTGCAGCACGCCCAGCCCATCCTGTTCGCCCAGCAGCTGCTGGCCCACGTCCAGGCCTTCGCCCGGGACGTGGGCCGGCTGCGGGACTGGGACCGGCGCGCCGCGATCAGCCCGCTCGGCTCCGGCGCGCTGGCCGGCTCGTCGCTGCCCGTCGACCCGCAGGCGCTGGCCGCGGACCTGGGCTTCGACGCCGCCGCGCCGAACTCCATGGACGCGGTCAGCGACCGCGACTTCGCCGCCGAGTTCTGCTTCGTCGCCGCCCTGGCCGGGGTGCACTTGTCCCGGCTGGGCGAGGAGCTGGTGCTGTGGTCCTCGCAGGAGTTCGGCTGGGCCGAGATCGACGACGCCTACGCGACCGGCTCCTCGATCATGCCGCAGAAGAAGAACCCGGATGTCGCCGAGCTGGCCCGGGGCAAGGCGGGCCGCCTGATCGGCGGCCTGACCGGCCTGCTCACCACGCTGAAGGGCCTGCCCCTGACCTACAACCGGGACCTGCAGGAGGACAAGGAGCCGGTCTTCGACGCGGTCGACACGCTGCTGCTCGTGCTGCCCGCCATGGCGGGCCTGATCTCCACGCTGCGGGTCAACCCGGACCGGCTCCGCCGCGGCGCCTCGGTCGGCTTCACCCTGGCCACCGACCTGGCTGAGTACCTGGTCCGCCGGGGCGTCCCGTTCCGCGAGGCGCATGAGGTCGTCGGCCACCTGGTCATCTGGTGCCAGGTGCACGACTGCGAGCTGGAGGACGTGAGCGACGCCGACCTGGCCAAGGTGTCCGAGCACCTGACCCCGGATGTCCGCCAAGTGCTGACCGTCCAGGGCGCGCTGGCCGCCCGCAAGGGCTTCGGCGGGACGGCCCCGGAGCGGGTCGCCGAGCAGATCACGGCGCTGCGGACCACCGTCGAGGAGCAGGCCGGCTGGGCGGCCGGCAGCACCCGGTAGCGGCCCGTCCGTGGCCCTGATCCGGTGACACTGATCCGGTGACACTAATCCCGCGCGAGTTCTTCGCCCGCCCGGCCGTCCAGGTCGCGCCGGAGCTGCTCGGCGCCGTCCTGGAGCACCAGACCGAGGCGGGCCTGGTCGCGGTCCAGCTGACCGAGGTCGAGGCCTACGCCGGGCCGGGCGATCCGGCCTCGCACGCCTACCGCGGCCGGACCGCGCGCAACGCCGTCATGTTCGGGCCGCCCGGGCACGCGTACGTGTACTTCACCTACGGCATGCACTACTGCGTGAACATCGTCTGCCTGGGCCCCGCCTCCGCGGTGCTGCTCCGGGCGGGCGCGGTCATCGCGGGGGAGGACCTGGCCCGCACCCGCCGCACCCGGGGCCCGGCCGCCGTCTCGTTCCGGGACCTGGCCCGCGGCCCGGCCCGGCTGTGCCAGGCGCTGGCCATCGACCGGTCGCAGGACGGCACCGACCTGTGCGTCCCCGCCTCGCCGCTTCGCGTCCGGTGGCCGGGCGGGGACCCGGCCGCCGGGGAGGAGGAGGAACACCCGCGCCGGGTCGCCACCGGCCCGCGGGTCGGGGTCTCGGCCGCGGCGGAGGTGCCGTGGCGGTTCTGGATCGACGGCGAGCCGACCGTGTCCGCCTACCGGGCGCACGTCCCGCGGCGCAAACCGGTTACCTCCTGATGACCGGGAGATGGCACCATGCAGGCGTGGACGACATCATCGACGAACTCGCCTGGCGGAACCTGCTCGCCGACACGACCGATCTCGACGAGCTGCGCAAGGCGCTGAGCTCGGGCCGCGTCACGTTCTATGCGGGCTTCGATCCCACCGCCCCCGGGCTGCACATCGGCAACCTGGCCCTGCTGCTGACCATGCGGCGGCTGCAGCTGGCCGGGCACCGCCCGATCGGGCTGGTCGGCGGGGCCACCGGGCTGATCGGCGACCCGAGCGGCAAGTCAGCCGAGCGGGTGCTGAACCCGCGCGAGCTGGTCGGGCAGTGGGTGGAGCGGATCCGCGGTGAGGTGTCCCGGTTCCTGGATTTCGACATGGGCGAGTCCAGCGCGGTGATCGCCAGCAACCTGGAGTGGACCGGCCCGATGAGCGTGCTGGACTTCCTGCGCGACGTGGGCAAGCACTTCTCGGTGAACCGGATGCTGGACCGCGAGTCGGTGAAGGCCCGGCTGGAGGCGGGCGGGATCAGCTATACCGAGTTCAGCTACCAGCTGCTGCAGGCCATGGACTACCTCGAGCTGCACCGCCGGCACGGCTGCACCCTGCAGCTCGGCGGCAGCGACCAGTGGGGCAACCTGGTCGCCGGGGTCGACCTGATCCGGCGGGCCGACAGCGCGTCCGTGCACGCCCTGGCCATCCCGCTGATCACCAAGGCGGACGGGACCAAGTACGGCAAGACCGAGGGCGGCGCGATCTGGCTCAGCCCCGACCTGATGGCGCCGTACGCGTTCTACCAGTTCTGGCTCAACGTGGCCGACGCCGAGGTACCCGGCCTGCTGCGGGTGTACAGCTTCAGGTCCCGCGAACAGATCGAGGCGCTGGAACGGGAGAGCGCCGAGCGACCGGCCGCCCGGGCCGGCCAGCGCGCGCTGGCCGAGGAGCTGACCACGCTGGTGCACGGGGCCGAGGAGACCCGCCGTGCCGTTGCCGCCAGCCAGGCCCTGTTCGGCCGCAGTGACCTGGCGGACGTGGATGAGCGAACCCTGGCCGCCGCCGTCGCCGAAGTGCCCTCAGCCCAGGTGCCCGCGGCTGGCCTCGGCGGGGGAGGAGCGCCGGGCCCCGGCGGGCTGCCCACTGTGGTCGACCTGATGGCCGAGACCAAGATCGTGGCCGAGCAAGTCCGCCGCCCGCCGGGCCATCGCCGAGGGCGGTGCCTACCTGAACAACCGCAAGGTGACCGAGGACAAGGCACCCAGCCCGGATGACCTGCTGCACGGCCGCTACCTGATCCTGCGGGTCGGCAAGCGGAACGTGGGCGCCGTCGAGGTCGTCGCGGCCGGCCAGCCGGCCGAGTAGGCCCGTCTCCCGGATAGGTCCCCCGTCGGAGGCCCGGCCCGGGTTGTTCTCGACGCGGGCCGGGCGACGCCCCGTGTGCGGCTTCCACGGCCGGCCTGGCCGCTTCCCTGTCCGCGGCTTCCGCGGCCAGCTTGAGCGCGAGCGTCACGCGTCCGCAGTGACCCGGCCCCGCCCGCACCTCCGGCGGCCGCGGCCTCGTGAAGCGCTACTCGCGCTTGTGGGCTCTTGGCCGAGCCGCCTGGCGGAATCGCCCTGCCTCGGGCGGGTGCGAGCCGTGACAGCCGCCCTGGCCCCGGGCACGTCCATCTCAGCGACTGCGGTGCGCCGCTATGGACGGGCGCTTCCACGTCCCGGCTTGGCCGGGCCGTCGGACGTCCGCTTGGGCCGGCCTGAGCGGCCCGGCAAAAGTCTCTGGAAAGTTTTTCCGCGCGGCCGGGGCTGGTTCTCGTCGTTGCGGGTGGGGAAAATGATTGCTTGTGACCGGGTCTCGACCGGTCCTACCGGGGCCTTTGCGGGCCGTTCACTCGGCCGATACAACCGGTCACGATACGTGTTGACGCCATCACATCGCGTCTGACCTGGGTTAACAGAAAGTTTCGCGATTCGATTTGACGAAGGGACGCAGCGCCCCTAGAGTTCTTCTTGCCCGGCCGGACGGGGACGCGAAAGCGGCCAGTTCCCGGGTAGCCACCAGGAAAATCTCTAGCTAGGTTTCCTCACGCTGTGCGCGAGAGACTGAAGCTGAGGTAGTCTTTGGCGGGCCAGGCAGGACCCACCAGTAGCAAAAAAGTTCAAACGAACTTCGTTGACACTAAGGATCCGATCTGGTAAGTTACAGAGGTTGCCCCAGCGAGGAACGCAAGCTCCTCGAACGGTGTGCGTCCGCTCCTTGAGAACTCAACAGCGTGCTAAAAGCCAGTGCATTTAAAGCACAAACCTCGTCAATGAGGCGGCTCGTCATCTCGACGGTCTGACCTCGCAACGAATAGCCACGATCGCTTCCGTGTCAACCGCAAGGTTGCCATGGCGGCACTCTCATGTCAACAATCCGCTCGCGCAAGCGGCGGTTGTTAATAAACATCAACGGAGAGTTTGATCCTGGCTCAGGACGAACGCTGGCGGCGTGCTTAACACATGCAAGTCGAGCGGAAAGGCCCTTCGGGGTACTCGAGCGGCGAACGGGTGAGTAACACGTGAGCAATCTGCCCTTAGCTCTGGGATAGCTCCGGGAAACCGGGATTAATACCGGATATGACCACTTTAGACATCTTTTGTGGTGGAAAGAATTTCGGCTAGGGATGAGCTCGCGGCCTATCAGCTTGTTGGTGGGGTAACGGCCTACCAAGGCGACGACGGGTAGCCGGCCTGAGAGGGCGACCGGCCACACTGGGACTGAGACACGGCCCAGACTCCTACGGGAGGCAGCAGTGGGGAATATTGCGCAATGGGCGAAAGCCTGACGCAGCGACGCCGCGTGGGGGATGAAGGCCTTCGGGTTGTAAACCCCTTTCAGCAGGGACGAAGCGAAAGTGACGGTACCTGCAGAAGAAGCGCCGGCTGAACTACGTGCCAGCAGCCGCGGTAACACGTAGGGCGCAAGCGTTGTCCGGAATTATTGGGCGTAAAGAGCTCGTAGGTGGTCTGTTGCGTCCGCTGTGAAAACTCGGGGCTTAACCCCGAGCCTGCAGTGGATACGGGCAGACTAGAGGTAGGTAGGGGAGAATGGAATTCCTGGTGTAGCGGTGAAATGCGCAGATATCAGGAGGAACACCGGTGGCGAAGGCGGTTCTCTGGGCCTTACCTGACACTGAGGAGCGAAAGCGTGGGGAGCGAACAGGATTAGATACCCTGGTAGTCCACGCCGTAAACGTTGGGCGCTAGGTGTGGGATCCTTCCACGGATTCCGTGCCGCAGCTAACGCATTAAGCGCCCCGCCTGGGGAGTACGGCCGCAAGGCTAAAACTCAAAGGAATTGACGGGGGCCCGCACAAGCGGCGGAGCATGTTGCTTAATTCGACGCAACGCGAAGAACCTTACCAAGGTTTGACATGCAGGGAAAAGCCGTAGAGATATGGTGTCCGTAAGGGTCCTGCACAGGTGGTGCATGGCTGTCGTCAGCTCGTGTCGTGAGATGTTGGGTTAAGTCCCGCAACGAGCGCAACCCTCGTCCTATGTTGCCAGCGGGTAATGCCGGGGACTCATAGGAGACTGCCGGGGTCAACTCGGAGGAAGGTGGGGATGACGTCAAGTCCTCATGCCCCTTATGTCTTGGGCTGCAAACATGCTACAATGGCCGGTACAAAGGGTTGCAAGACCGCAAGGTGGAGCGAATCCCAAAAAGCCGGTCTCAGTTCGGATTGGGGTCTGCAACTCGACCCCATGAAGTCGGAGTCGCTAGTAATCGCGAATCAGCAACGTCGCGGTGAATACGTTCCCGGGCCTTGTACACACCGCCCGTCACGTCACGAAAGTCGGCAACACCCGAAGCCGGTGGCCTAACCCGTAAGGGAGGGAGCCGTCGAAGGTGGGGTCGGCGATTGGGACGAAGTCGTAACAAGGTAGCCGTACCGGAAGGTGCGGCTGGATCACCTCCTTTCTAAGGAGCAGCTGGCGCGGTCCTCATTGAGGGTCGCGTCCAGAGCCATGTCTCGGGCGAACGTCCCGAGATGGCAGCTCACTGTGGAGCACTGGTTATTCGGTCAGATCATCGGCAAAGCCAGCTAGTACGGCCCCTCGGGGCTGGAAAGGTGGCGGCGGTGATGGCCTGGCCGAGCACGCTGTTGGGTCCTGAGGGAACGGGCGAAAGCTTGTCTCTTTAGGACCGGGATCGCCCCGCCGCGGATGCGGAGTTGTGCGTACCGGGACCGCCCGTATCTTGAGAACTGCATAGTGGACGCGAGCATCAATTGTAGTCGCCAAGTTAATAAGGGCACACGGTGGATGCCTTGGCACCAGGAGCCGAAGAAGGACGTTGGAGCCTGCGATAAGCCTCGGGGAGTCGGCAACCAGACATTGATCCGAGGATTTCCGAATAGGGAAACCTGTCGGGCGTAATTGCCCGTCACCCCTGCCTGAACACATAGGGCAGGTGGAGGTAACGCGGGGAAGTGAAACATCTCAGTACCCGCAGGAAGAGAAAGCAACCGCGATTCCCTGAGTAGTGGTGAGCGAAAAGGGAAGAGGCCAAACCAGTCACGTGTTAAAGCCAGCAGGCGTTGCGTGGCCGGGGTAGCGGGACCGTTCAGTCAGAGCTGCTGATCTGGCAGAGAGTTACAAATCGTTTGGGTAGCGGAAGACGTTGGAAAGCGTCGGCATAGTGGGTGATACCCCCGTACGCGAAACCCAGACGACTCTCGAGCGGTATCCCAAGTAGCACGGAGCCCGTGAAATTCCGTGTGAATCTGGGGGGACCACCCCCTAAGCCTAAATACTCCCTGGTGACCGATAGTGAACCAGTACCGTGAGGGAAAGGTGAAAAGTACCCCGGTGAGGGGTCGTGAAATAGTACCTGAAACCGTGTGCCTACAAGCCGTGGGAGCGTTCCAGCTTCGACTGGAGTGAAGTGACCGCGTGCCTTTTGAAGAATGAGCCTGCGAGTTACGATATGTGGCAAGGTTAACCCGTGAGGGGTAGCCGTAGCGAAAGCGAGTCTGAATAGGGCGTTTAGTCGCATGTTGTAGACCCGAAGCGGAGTGATCTACCCATGGCCAGGTTGAAGCGCGGGTAAGACCGCGTGGAGGACCGAACCCACCAGGGTTGAAAACCTGGGGGATGAGCTGTGGGTAGGGGTGAAAGGCCAATCAAACTCCGTGATAGCTGGTTCTCCCCGAAATGCATTTAGGTGCAGCGTTGCGTGTTTCTTACCGGAGGTAGAGCTACTGGTTGGTCTAGGGGGCCGACAAGCTTACTGAAATCAGCCAAACTCCGAATGCCGGTAAGTGAGAGCGCGGCAGTGAGACTGCGGGCGATAAGGTTCGTAGTCGAGAGGGAAACAACCCAGATCACCAGCTAAGGCCCCTAAGCGTGTGCTAAGTGGGAAAGGATGTGGAGTTGCAGAGACAACCAGGAGGTTGGCTTAGAAGCAGCCACCCTTGAAAGAGTGCGTAATAGCTCACTGGTCAAGTGATTCTGCGCCGACAATTTAGCGGGGCTCAAGCACACCGCCGAAGCTGTGACACTCGCGCGATCGCCCGGCCCTCTATGGTTAAGGTGGATGGCGGTCTTAGCCGCCGTGACTTCGGTTGCGGACGCCTCGACTGCGGCTACCGGCTCCTTCAGGGTCCAGGTGCGCGGGTGGGTAGGGGAGCGTCGTGTGGCAAGGGAAGCAGCGGAGTGATCCAGCTGTGGATGCTACACGAGTGAGAATGCAGGCATGAGTAGCGAAAGAGGAGTGAGAAACTCCTCCGCCGAATGACCAAGGGTTCCTGGGGCAGGCTAATCCGCCCAGGGTAAGTCGGGACCTAAGGCGAGGCCGACAGGCGTAGTCGATGGACAACGGGTTGATATTCCCGTACCCGCGTAAGTGCGCCAATGCCGAGGCTGGCGATGCTAAGCACCTGACGCTGGGGAGCCCTTCGGGGCTGATCCGGTTGATCGTGCGACCCAGACTAGTAGTAGGCAAGCTGTAGGGGTGACGCAGGAGGGTAGCTCTACCGGGCGATGGTCGTCCCGGAGTAAGGGTGTAGGGCGGTGCGTAGGCAAATCCGCGCACCACATAGCCTGAGACCTGACGCCGAGCCAATTATGGTGAAGTGAGTAATCCCATGCTGCCAAGAAAAGCCTCGCAGCGAGCACTTAAGCGGCCCGTACCCTAAACCGACTCAGGTGGTCAGGTAGAGAATACCAAGGCGATCGGGTGAACCATGGTTAAGGAACTAGGCAAATTATCCCCGTAACTTTGGGAGAAGGGGAGCCGTGTCCGGTGATGGGATTTACTCCCTGAGCTGGGTGCGGTCGCAGATACCAGGGAGAAGCGACTGTTTACTAAAAACACAGGTCCGTGCTAAGTCGCAAGACGACGTATACGGACTGACGCCTGCCCGGTGCCGGAACGTTAAGGGGACGGGTTAGTGACCTTCGGGTTGCGAAGCTCAGAACTTAAGCGCCGGTAAACGGCGGTGGTAACTATAACCATCCTAAGGTAGCGAAATTCCTTGTCGGGTAAGTTCCGACCTGCACGAATGGCGTAACGACTTCTCCACTGTCTCAACCATGGACCCGGCGAAATTGCACTACGAGTAAAGATGCTCGTTACGCGCAGCAGGACGGAAAGACCCCGGGACCTTCACTGCAGCTTGACATTGGTGTTTGGGACGTCTTGTGTAGGATAGGTGGGAGACTTTGAAGCAGGGACGCTAGTTCTTGTGGAGTCATCGGTGAAATACCACTCTGGTCGTTCTGGATGTCTAACCTAGGTCCGTGATCCGGATCAGGGACAGTGTCTGGTGGGTAGTTTAACTGGGGCGGTTGCCTCCCAAAAGGTAACGGAGGCGCCCAAAGGTACCCTCAGCCTGGTCGGCAACCAGGTGTCGAGTGTAAGTGCACAAGGGTGCTTGACTGTGAGACAGACATGTCGAGCAGGAGCGAAAGCTGGGACTAGTGATCCGGCGGTGGCATGTGGAAGCGCCGTCGCTTAACGGCTAAAAGGTACCCCGGGGATAACAGGCTGATCTTCCCCAAGAGTCCATATCGACGGGATGGTTTGGCACCTCGATGTCGGCTCGTCGCATCCTGGGGCTGGAGCAGGTCCCAAGGGTTGGGCTGTTCGCCCATTAAAGCGGTACGCGAGCTGGGTTTAGAACGTCGTGAGACAGTTCGGTCCCTATCCGCTGCGCGCGCAGGAGACTTGAGAGGGGCTGTCCCTAGTACGAGAGGACCGGGACGGACGAACCTCTGGTGTGCCAGTTGTTCTGCCAAGAGCACGGCTGGTTTGCTACGTTCGGAAGGGATAACCGCTGAAAGCATCTAAGCGGGAAGCTCGCCTCAAGATGAGGTCTCCCTCTGGGTTAACCAGGTAAGGCCCCCAGCTAGACGACTGGGTTGATAGGCCGGAGGTGGAAGCACGGCAACGTGTGCAGCTGACCGGTACTAATAGGCCGAGTGGCTTGGCTTCTACTTCATTTGTTTGCTACGCGTCCACTATGCGGTTCCCGAGATACGGTCGCCAGTAAGGCTCGCTCTCATGGGCGAGGTTGGTGACATCTCCATAGAGTTTCGGCGGTTATAGCGAAGGGGAAACACCCGGTCCCATTCCGAACCCGGAAGTTAAGCCCTTCAGCGCCGATGGTACTGCACGGGGGACCGTGTGGGAGAGTAGGACGCCGCCGGACATATTTCGAAGAGGGTCGCTCCCTATAACGGTTGAGCGGCCCTCTTCGCTTGTCCGGATACTGTTGTGGTAAATGCTGGAGGTTGGTTGACGTGGCTGAGGGAAGCGGAACGCCGAAGGGCCGCGGAGCAGGCAGCGGAGGACGCCAGGGCGGCAGCTCGGGCCGAGGCGGTGCCCGCGGCGCGAGCCGGTCAGGCTCGGGAGGCTCGAAGCCCCCGCACAGGAGCCCGCGACCGGCCGGAACGAGCGGATCGGGCGGATCGGGCGCTGGCCGCGGACGGCCCGCGTCCGGTGATGACCGGGAACGCCGAGCGGGCCGGGACCGCAGTGAGACACGCGCCGACCGCGACGAGCAGGACCCGCGTTCTGGCGCCTACGACCCGCGCACCAGGCGCAGCGCACCACCGCAGGCCCGTACCGGCCGCGGCGCGCCCGCCCGTGACCGGTACGGCGACAGCGATACGCGGCGTGGCCCGCGAGCCGATGCTTCTGACCGGCCCCGCCGGCCGTCGTCGTCGTCTAATCGCTCCGGCGACGCCGGTGACCGCGCCGCGCGCCCGCCGCGCCCGTCGGGCTCAGCTGAGGACCCGCGTCGTACTTCCCGCCCGTCAGGCACCCGCGGCGGCGGCCCGTCCCGCACCTGGCGATCAGCAGACGACGACCGCAGTACTCGCACCTCGCGTCCGTCCTCTCGTGACGGAGACTCTCGTTCCTGGCGTTCGTCGGGCTCTGGCGACGAGAACCCGCGGACCTCACGGTCATCGGGCGACCGGGAAGGCAGCTTCCGAAGTGCGCGGCCGCCGCGGGCTGACGGCGACCGCACTGGCTCGCGTCCTCCTCGTTCCGGTCCTCCGGGCGGATCAGGCGGCCGGAGCTACCGTGACAATGACTCCCGCCGCTCGGGCGGGCGCCCCGCAGGCCGCGACACCGGCGCAGGCCGGGACTCGCGTTCCGCCGAAGGCCGCGAACGACGGGGACCCGCTGACGCCGGCCGCCGCTCGTGGGACGACACCTCCGGCCGTCCCCCTCGCCGTGACCGCCCGGACTACACGCGAGGCGGTCGCGACTCCGAAGGCCGCAGCTCCGAAGGCCGCAGTTCCGAGCGCCCGGGCTACAACCGAGGCGATCGTGGTCCTGACCGCCAGGGTTCGGGCTACGGCCGGGGTGACCGTGACTCCGAGCGCCAGGGCTCCGGGCGTTCCGGTTACGACCGCAGCGGCCGTGACTCGGGACGCCGTGACTTCGAGCGCCGTGACGCTGAGCGTTCCGGTCCTGAGCGTTCCAGCTCGGCGCGGGGCAGCCGTGGCCCCGAGCGTCGCACCTCGGATCGCGGTACCTCCGAGCGTTCCGGTTACAGCCGGGGCGGCCGTGACTCCGAGCGTTCCGGCTATACCCGCGGCGGCCGTGACTCGGACCGTCCGGGCTACTCCCGGGGGCGCTCGGAGCAGCCTTACGCCCGCGGTCCCCGTACCCACGGGGCCGACGCTGCTGACCCGGCGCGTGCGCCCCGTCCCAGCGGTCCCCGCGTACCGGACGCCATCACGGCCGAGCAGCTGGATTCCGAGGCCCGGAGCCAGCTGAACAGCCTGCCCAACGACCTGGCCGACCTCGTGGCCCGGTACCTGGTCGCCGGAGGGATGGCCGAAGATCCCGAGCAGGGCTACGAGTTCACCCAGGCGGCGCGCCGCCTGGCCGCCCGGGTCGGCGTGGTGCGGGAGGCCTCCGGTATCGCCGCGTATCAGACCGGCCGCTGGGCCGAGGCCCTGTCCGAACTGCGGGCCGCTCGCCGCCTGACCGGGCGTGCGGACTACCTGCCGCTCATGGCCGACTCCGAGCGCGCGCTCGGCCGGCTGGACCGGGCCCTGGCCCTGATCCGCGAGGCGGACGACAGCGAGCTGGACCGGCCCACCCTGATTGAGCTGCGCATCGTCGAGTCCGGCATCCGGCGGGATCAGGGCCTGGCCGACGCCGCGGTCATCGCCTTGCAGGTCCCCGAGCTGAACAGCAGGCGGCTGCGCCCGTGGTCGGCCCGGCTCTTCTACGCCTACGGCGACGCCCTGCTCGCGGCCGGGCGCCCGGAAGAGGCGCGGGACGCGTTCGCCCGTGCTGCGGCGGCTGATCCCGACGGTGAGACCGATGCGGCCGACCGCCTCGATGAGCTCGATGGCTTCGAATTCGAGGACCTCGCCGACTACGAGGACGAAGACGAGTTTCTCGACGACGAGGATGACGAAGACGACGATGACGAGGACGGAGCGCTCTCCGGCCGCGAGGCTATAGCCGCAGACGATGACGAGGACGGCCACCTTGAGGATGCACATGACCTCGAAGGTGCAGTCGAGGAGGACGTTGAGGACGACGCGGCCAGCTCCGAGACCGAGCTCACCGACGAGACCGAAGACGACGAGATCGAAGGCGACGAGGACGACGAGGAGGAGACCGAAGACGACGGTCCAGACCTTGTCGACGAAGCCGACGAAGCTGACGAGCCCGCCGAGCCTGACCAGGCCTCAGCCGAGCCCGCCGAGGCCCCAGCCGAGGACGGTCCCGCCAGCCCAGCCCCGGAACACGTCACCGACCCGCAGTAGCCGCAGGCCGCTCCTGCCCTCAGCTGTCCGGGTCGAACGTGCGCAGGATCAGCCCGGTACGCGGCTTGGGGCCGAACGACGTTGACTTACGCGGCACCTTCTCGCCCTGCGCGGCGATCTGGATGACCGAGCCGAACCGGGGCGGGTTGCAGATAACCGCGGTCGCCCCGGTCTCGGTCGCCGTGCTCACCGCGTCGGCCGCGTCGTGGTTGATCAGCACGTCATGCTCGCTGTCGGCGATGTTCCACAGGCGGCCGATGAGCAGCTGCTGCATCACCGAGGCGTCCAGGTCCTGCCATGCCGCTGACGTCCCGGCCGGCATCGACGCCGCCGCCTGGACCGGATCGGGGTGGCTGAGCAGCCAGCAGCCGGGCGCGTCCGGCGCGCCCCCGGCCAGCAGGAACGCGGTGCCCTCGGCGCCGGCCGCGGCCAGCACCTCGAGCGCGCCCGCCAGGCTCGTGCCCGCGGGCAGCTCGCGGACGGTGAACGCCGCCTTGGCCAGCTCGGCCGCGCGCTCGGGCGCCAGGCCCGGCAGCACCCGGTGGATCGCGCCCAGGTTCGGCGGGTAAGCGGCCGAGTCGACCAGGAACGCCATCCCGTAGTCCCACGGCCCGTCGCCGAGGCCCGACGCCCGCATCTGCGCCTGCAGCTCCAGGTAGGCCGCGTAGCGGTGGTGGCCGTCGGCGATCAGGGCGCGGCGGCCGGACAGGTCGCCGGTGATGGCGGTCAGCTCGGCGGGATCCGTGAGCTCCCACAGCCGGTGCGTGACCCCGTCCTCGGTCGAGACCGACATCAGCGGCTCGCGGCCGTCCGCCACGGCGTCGATGGTCTCGGTCGCCGCCCCGGCCCGCTCCCCGTCGTAGATGAGGAAGATCGGCTCCAGGTTGGCCTGCGTCGCGTCCATCAGCGCCCGCCGCCCGGCCACCGGGCCCGGCATGACGCTCTCGTGCGGCAGGATGCCTGCCTCCGCGGGCGCCCCGAGCCGGACCAGGCTGATGATGCCGCGCTGCCGCCAGGATGAGGCCTCGCCGGCCTGCTCGTAGACGTACAGGCCCGGCGCCCGGTCCCTGGCCAGCACGCCCGCCGACAGCCACTCGCGCAGCAGGGCGGCGGCGGCCTGGTTCGCGCCCTCGCCGTCACCTGGCAGGATGAGACGGACGACGTTGTGCGGGTCGGCGGCCCGCAGGTTCGCCAGGCTCCCGCCGCTGATGACGTCGTACGGTGGGGAGGTGACGTTTGCGATTCCGCTCACCCGGTCACGGGCATAACGGACGCCGCGGAAGGGTGCCAGCACGAGACCGGAACCAGGGTCGGACGGAAGGGTCTGCACACCATGTCAGAAGGATCGGCAGCGGGCGGTGATTCCCGGCCAGAGGAAATGCTCCCTGGCCAGGCCATTCCCGACGAAGATGTGCACGCCTGGTACCGGCGCGGCATGGAACTCCTGGGCCGCGGCAGTCCCGCCGCGGCTGCCCAGGTCCTGCAGCGGGCCTCGGCGGCCGAGCCCTCGTCCCGCAGCGTCCGGGAGGCCCTGGCCCGGGCCCAGTTCGACGCCGGCCGGTACGCCGAGGCGGCCGACAACTTCCGGCTGATCGTGGAGGCGAGTCCCTCCGACGACTACGCCCACTTCGGCCTCGGCCTGGCCCTGGCCCGGACAGGCGACCCGGCCGCCGCTGCCGAGCACCTGGCCCTGGCCGCCGCCATGCGGCCGGACACCCCCCACTACACCGAGGCCCTGCGCTCGGTCCGGGCCACGCTGCGAGCCCGCGGCGCCGCCCGCGGCCCGGCCGAGACGGGCGGATCCGAGGACACCCGATGACGACCGCCGCCGCCACCAGCGCGCCCCGCGGCAGCGCCCAGCCCCTCGACGCCGTCTACGACGTCGCCCTCCTCGACCTGGACGGCACCGTCTACCTCGGCGGTGCCGCAATCCCCGGCGCGGCCGAGGCCCTGCACGTGGCGGGGCAGTCCGGCATGCGGCTGGCCTACGTGACGAACAACGCCTTCCGGACCCCGGCCGCCATCGCCGAGCTGCTGACCGGCATGGGCATCCCCGCCACCCGCGATGACATCGTGACCTCGGCGCAGGCCGCCGCGCACATGCTCGCCGACCGGCTGCCCGCGGGCGCTCCCGTCCTGGTCGTCGGCGGCAGCGGGTTGCGGATGGCCCTGCGCGAGCGTGGCCTGCGCCCGGTGAGCACCGCGGCCGACCGGCCGCTGGCCGTGGTCCAGGGCTTCTCGCCCGGCATCACCTACTCCCTGCTGGCCGAGGGCGGCCTGGCCGTGGCGGCCGGGGCCCTGTTCGTCGCGTCCAACGTCGACCGCACCCTGCCCAGCAGCCGCGGCAACCAGCCTGGGAACGGCTCGCTGACCGAGGTCATCGCCTACGCCACCGGCGTCCGGCCGCTGGTGGCCGGGAAGCCGGAACCGCCGTTGCACCACGAGTCGGTCCTGCGGACCGGGGCCAAGCGCCCGCTGGCCGTGGGGGACCGGCTGGACACCGACATCGAGGGCGCCCAGCGGGTGGGGGCGGACAGCTTGCTCGTGCTGACCGGGGTCAGCGGCCCGGCCGACGTGGTCCTGGCGCCCCCCGGCCAGCGCCCCACCTACATTGCCGAGGACCTGGCCGGCCTGCACGAGCCGCACCCCGAGGTGACCCGCCAGGACGGCGGGTTCAGCTGCGGCGGCTGGCTGGCGCGCTGGGACGGTCAGCGCCTGGACCTCTCCGGCGCCGGCCCGCGCGTCGACGGCCTGCGCGCCTTGTGCGCGGTCGCCTGGGCCGCCGGCGGTTCCCCGCCCGACGGCAGTTCCGCCGACGGGGGCTCCGCTGACGGGGCCGGCGGCGGGGTCACCGCGGACGCCGCCCGCGAGGCGGTAAAGCGCCTCGACGGCGCGACCTGAGCCGCCGCGGCCGTCCGCGCCGGCGGCGCGGTCACCAGCGTTTACGAGTCATCCCGTCACGCCACGTGCCGAACGCCGTCGCGCGGCTCACTCGCCGTGTATGCTGAGCGCCATGCCAGGCCGCGCAGCCCCCTTCGACGGTGACCACTCCGGTACCGCCCTGCTTCCGTGCGCGCCCTGTCCTTCGTGTTGTCGCTGACAACGACGCTCAGCTGACCGTTGTCGCCCGCCGGGGCCCCTGTCCGGACGCCCCGCGAATCCCGCGAAGGATGTTCCCGTTGACTGCCGACATGTCTGTCGCCCCGGAGCTGGCCCGGCTCACCGCCTCCGTCCTGCTCGCCCCGTCCGCTGCGGAAGCCGGCCAAGAGCAGGCCCGGCAGGCGGCGGGCACCGCCCGGCCGGCCGGCTGGACCACCATGCCCGTGGGCCCCAGCGGCCAGCCCGGGCCGCTCACGCTCGGCACCCTGGCTCGCGGGCTGCGGGTCATCGCCGCCGCCCCGGAGCGCTGGTGGAGCCTGGTGCGCTTCGAGCCGGACCGTTCGGTCGAGGTGCCCGTCGAGGAGGGCCCGGGCTATCAGGCCTGGCTGGTCGTCATGCCGCCGCAGGACGCCGGCCGCCGCTGCGACTGCGACGTGGCCACCATGATCGCCGGCGAGGCCACCGAGGGGACGGCGCAGCGCCCGGTCCTGCGGGCCTGCTCGTTCCGGACCCACGGCGCGGGGCACCTGCTGCGCGGCGCGGGCCCCGGCTACTCCATCAGCCTGCACGTCCGCGCCCGCTAGCGCGCCGCGAGGCCCGGGGACCCGGCGCCGGGGCTAGGAGATCGGCCGGACCACGGCCAGCTGCCGGGACTGCGCGACCAGGGTGCCGGCCGAGTCCCAGACCTCGAAGTCTTCCTCGTGGTAGCCGCCGCTGACGAAGCGCGAGCCCGGCCCGGCAGGCCAGCCAGCCCGGCGCCGGATGAGCCCGCAGGTGCACGGTCAGCTCGACGGTGGTGGACGCGACGCCGAGCTCGAGGACCGACGGCGCGGTGGAGTCGACCAGCAGCGGCAGCGAGAGCAGGTCCGCGTCCCGGCCGTCGGCGAACCGCATCCAGAACTCGCTGTACGGCCGGCCGGTCGGCTGCCCGCTGAACCACCCCGGCAGCTCCGCCGACCGCCACTGGATGCGCTCGGCGATGGTGGCCAGGCCGAACGATTCCACCGGCACGCCCACGCAGTCCTCCGGCGCGGGCAGCCGGGGCGGCTCGCCCCCGGTGTAGCTCACCGGGCTGTGCTGGCCCAGCTTGGCGAAGGCCGCCGAAATCCGGACGACCTGCTTGCCGTCCTGTTCCAGCACCGCGTCGCCGAACGCCGTGGTCCGCCCGCTCCGGACCGCGGACGCGCGCACCTCCGCCGCCGCGACCGAGCCTGGGCGCAGGAAGAACGCGGAGACGACGATCGGGTCCGGGAACGGCAGCACGGCCGCCAGCGCCCGCGCGCAGATGGCCACCATGTAGCCGCCGTTCACCGCGCCGCCGGTCCCGTCCCAGCGGCCGGTCAGCCCGGCCGCGAACAGGCCCGAATCCGGGCCGCCGGCCGGGGTGATCGCGGTGTCCGCGTCGAACGCGTACTCATCCATGGCGCGCCGGGTCCTAGGGCAGGGTCAGGATCTCGTGGCCGTCCTCGGTGACCAGGATGGTGTGCTCGAACTGCGCCGTGCGGCGCCGGTCTCTGGTCACCACCGTCCAGCCGTCCGCCCAGATCTCGTAGTCGATCGAGCCCAGGGTGAGCATGGGCTCGATGGTGAAGGTCATCCCCGGCTCCATGACCAGGTCGCTGTTCGGGTCGTCGTAGTGCGGCACGATGAGCCCGGAGTGGAACGTCCGGCCGATCCCGTGCCCGGTGAAGTCCCGCACCACCCCGTAGTGGAACCGCTTGGCGTAGGACTCGATCACCCGGCCGACGGCGTTCAGCGGGCGGCCCGGCGCGACGGCCCGGATCCCGCGCATCATCGCCTCGTGCGTGCGCTCGACCAGCAGCCGGGACTCCTCGTCCACGTCCCCGGCCAGGAAGGTGGCGTTGGTGTCCCCGTGCACGCCGCCGATGTAGGCGGTGATGTCGATGTTGACGATGTCGCCGTCGTTGACCACCGTGTCGTCCGGGATCCCGTGGCAGATCACCTCGTTCAGCGAGGTGCACAGCGACTTCGGGTAACCCCGGTAGCCCAGCGTGCTGGGGTAGGCGCCGTGGCTGATCAGGTACTCGTGGCCCACCTGGTCCAGGTAGTCGGTGGTCACGCCCGGCGCCACGTGCGCGCCGACCTCGGCCAGGGCCCGGGCCGCCAGCGTGCTGGCCACCCGCATCTTCTCGATGATCTCGGGCGTCTTGACGTCCGCCTCGCCGGTGCGGGGCTGCTTGCGGCCCACGTACTCCGGCCGCTCGATGCCCGCCGGAACCTGGCGGGTCGGTGAAAGCCGGCCCGGATGCAGCACTGTCGCCATGCTTTGCGAGTCTAATGTGCATGGACGCAGAGAAGCGATGGTGGTACAGCCTTACCCGCCACACCGTGGAGGACGACGACGGGCCGACCCCGGGCAAGGACCGGCTGGGTCCCTTCGCCACCCAGGAAGAGGCGGCCCGGGCGCTGGAGACCGTTCAGCGCCGGAACGAAGAATGGGACTCTCAGGACTAATGTAGAGAGGTGAGCGAACAGCTGCCTCCGGTGGCCGAGGCGCGGATGCAGGAAATCCGGCGCAGCGGCACGTGGAGCTCAGCACTGACCTCGGACGAGTTCGCGGCGATCCGCAGTGCCGGCTTCGAGCCGGTGGGCCAGGTGCTGGGCGCCGCCGTGTACAACATCGGCTACACCGGCGGCTACAACTGCCCGGGGGCCTGGGGATCGATGGGGTTCGGCAACCCGGTCCGCACCACGACCCAGGTCTCCAGCCAGGCCGGGTGGGGTTCCTTCGCGCCGCTCGTGCAGGCCATGTACCAGGCCCGGCACGCCGCCCTCGACCGGATGAGCACCGAGTGCAGCGAGCTCGGCGGCCACGGCGTGGTCGGCGTCAGGCTCACCATCGGCTCGTTCCCGGCCGGCGGCCTGGAGTTCAAGGCCATCGGCACGGCCGTCCGCGCGCCCGGGGTGCCGCCCATGGCCGACTGGGAGCACGACCGGTCCGGCCGTCCCCGTGACCCGTTCACCTCCGACCTGTCCGGGCAGGACTTCGCCAAGCTGATCATGAAGGGCTGGGTGCCGGTCGGGCTGGCCCTCGGCATCTCCGTCGGCGCCCGGCACGACGACTGGATGACCGTCGGGCAGACCCGGTGGGGCGCGGGCAACGCCGAGGTCACCGGCTGGACCGAGCTGGTCAACGACGCCCGGCACGACTCCCGGCAGCAGCTCCAGCGCGACGTCCAGCGGCTCGGCGGCGAGGGCGTCGTCATCGCCGACATGCAGATGCGGGTCCGGGAACGGGAGTGCCCGGCCGCGGAAGGCCGCCGCGACCACATCGTCGAAACCACCACCATCGGCACCGCGATCGCCCGGTTCGCGCGCACCGAGGGGCATGGTCACGGCCCGGGGACACTGGCCATCATGTCGCTCGACCCGCAGCGCCGCCAGGCGGCCCGCACCCGGATATAGGAGAGGTCATGACCGAGCAGGGGAACAGCACCGCGGGCCCAGGGGGACCCGGGGGAGCCGCGTCGCCCGGCGTCAGCATCGCCAGCGAGCTGAACGCCGCCGGCGTGCCGCAGGACGCCATGCGCCGCCTGGCCGAGCTGCAGCCCGGCCGGGCCGGCTCGATCTTCACCTCCGACCTGTCGGTGAACGAGTTCCTGCTCGTCCGGGAGGTCGGCTTCCGGCCGCTGGGCCTGGTCCTGGGCAGCTCGATCTACCACGTCGGGCTGCAGGTCGGCCGGTGGGGCCGCAACCAGGAGCTCGACGTGCTCTCCCAGGCCATGTACCACGCCCGGGAGCTGGCCATGAGCCGGATGGAGGCGGAGGCCGACGCCCTGCAGGCGGACGGCATCGTCGGCGTCCGGCTCGACGTGGAGATGAAGGAGTTCGGCGCCGACATCGCCGAGTTCATCGCGGTCGGCACCGCGGTCAAGGCCGAGGACGGGGCCGGCGGCGGGGGAGTGGACAACTGGCGCAACAACAAGAACCAGCCGTTCACCTCCGACCTGTCCGGGCAGGACTTCTGGACCCTGATCCGGGCCGGCTACGCGCCGCTGGGCATGGTCATGGGGTCCTGCGTCTACCACATCGCGCACCAGCGGTTCGGGGCCAAGATGGGAAACATCGGCCGCAACGTGGAGATCGAGCAGTTCACCCAGGCCCTGTACGACGCTCGTGAGCTGGCCATGAGCCGGATGCAGGCCGAAGCCGAGGAACTGCACGCGGAAGGCATCGTCGGCGTGCAGCTGCGGCAGCACAGCCACACCTGGGGCTCGCACACCACCGAGTTCTTCGCCATCGGCACCGCGGTGCGCCCGCTGCGGCCCGATCACATCATCGAGCGTCCCACCATGGTCCTGAGCCTGGACTCCTGACACGCTGCCGCTCTAACGAGCTGGACCCCGTGGGCCCCGCGGGCCCGCTGACCAGGTCCAGCAGCCGCGCCACGCGGTCCCTCAGCCCCCTGACGCCCGGCCGGTAGCGCTGGTAGCCCGGCGTTCCCGGCCGGGCCATGTTCGCGTCCGGGTCCAGCTCGCCGCACGCCGCGCTGATCAGGTGCTGGGCGGCGCCGAACGACACCGGGGCCGGGCCGCCCGGTCCCGGCGAGACCGTGATCGACTCGTGGGCCAGCGCGTCGAGCTCGGGATCGCCCTGGTCCAGGGCGAAGATAGTGGCCCCGACCCGCCGTGCGTCGTTCACCCGTTCCAGCAGCGGCACCGGCGCGACCTCCGGGGCCACCACGAACAGCGTCTCGCCCCGCCGGGCCGCCTCCAGCCGCTCCAGGCCGACCCGCAGGTGCGGCGGGGCGTCCTGCGGCGCGTTCCACCGGACCAGGGTCGGGGCCAGCTCGGGGATCCCGGCCAGCCGGCTCTCCTCGTCCAGGTGCGCCGTGAGGTGCCAGGGCTCCTCGGCCGGCGTGCCGACCAGCAGCAGCCCGCCCGGCGTCCGGGTCGCCCGGTGCAGCCCGCGGGCGAAAGCGCGGGTCCGGTCCAGCCATCCGGTCGGCGCCAGCAGCGCACGCAGAGTGGCCACCTCGTTCGCGTCCACGTATCTATGGTGCCCCCGGGAGGTACGTACGCGCAGCCATATCAGTACCCACAGTTGCGATCAAAATGAAACGTACAGGTCGTGCGGCTGCGGCCAGATCCCGCGCACCGGCCCGGGCCCGCCGCATGGCAGGATCGAGGCATGACTGAGCGCGAAGTCCCGTCCGTCGACGGCCTGGTCATCGGCATCCTCGGCGGCACCGGAGACCAGGGCCGCGGCCTGGCCTTCCGGTTCGCCCGGGCCGGGCACCCGGTGATCATCGGCTCCCGGACGGCCGAGCGGGCCCAGGGCATCGCCGAGCAGGTGGGGCATCAGGTCCAGGGCATGGCCAACCGGGACGCCGCCGCGGCGGCCGACGTGGTCATCGCCGCGGTGCCCTTCGAGGGTCATCGCGACCTGCTTGCCTCCCTCGCGCCCGAGCTGGCCGGCAAGATCGTCGTCGACTGCGTGAACCCGATGGGCTTCGACCAGCGCGGCGCCTACCAGCTGCCCGTTCCCGAGGGCAGCGCGGCCGAGCAGGCCGCCGCCCTGCTGCCCGAGAGCCGGGTGGTGGCCGCCTTCCACCACGTCTCGGCCGTGCTCCTGCTCGATCCCGAGGTGGACAGCATCGACCTGGACGTGATGGTCCTGGGCGATGACCGCGAGGCCACCGATCAGGTCCAGGCCCTGGCCGCCCGGATTCCGGGCGTCCGCGGCGTCTACGCTGGCCGCCTGCGCAATTGCGGCCAGGTCGAGGCGCTCACCGCCAACCTGGTCTCCATTAACCGCCGTTATAAGGCGCACGCCGGGATCCGGATCACCGACATCTAAATTCATATGCCCGAACGGGTCGTTCTTTCTGCTTTCGGACACCACGCCCAATCCTGGCCTTAACCCTTAAAATGGCATTCACCAGGCGGAGGTGTTCAGGCGGCACTCCCGTGGTCTTCATCCAGACATCACCGGCGCGCCATCTCCCGTCCAGCTCCCGGCGGGCGGCAGCGGCGACGATGTGACCGGACCGGGAGGGGGAGGCCGTGCCGCCGGCGAAGAAGAACAAGAAGGGGCGCCGCCCGCGCCCGGCGCCCCGCGCCGCCCAGCCCGCCCGTCTGGGCCTGCCCGCCGCTTCGGCCCGGCCTGCCGTCGTCGCCGAGCAGACGGCTGCTGCGCCCTCCGCTGAGCTGCCTTCCGCTGACCCGCCCGCTGGGCCGCTTTCCGCGGAGCCGCTTTCTGCTGAGCTGCTCTCCGCTGAGCTGGCCGTCCCTGAGCCGCCCGCGGCCGGGCCGCCGCAGGCCGATGCGGACGAGGAGCTGCCCGAGTGGGCCGTCCACGCCGTCGAGCAGCTCCTCACCCCGACCTACTGGCTGGATCCGGGCCCGGGCGGCGAGCCGTTCAGCGCCACCGTCCGCTTCTCCGGGCGGCGGGCCGACGTGACCGGGCCGCGGCAGCCCCGCGACGCGTTCCGGCAGGAGGTGACCGTCAACGGGATCGTGCCCGGCAGCGGCCCGGTGGCCATCAGCACCGAAGTCCGGGAGATCAACCCGGGCCAGTGGACGGTCACCGCGCGCTCGGTCGTCCGGCCCGGCGGCCGGACCTACACCACCTACCCGCCGCCCGGGCATGACCCGGACGGCCGCTACCGGGTGCCCGCGCCCCGCCGGGTGGCCGTGCCCGCGGAACCGCAGGCCGTCCTGCACAGCTCATCGCTGCTGCGCAGCAAGGTGCCCGGCGTCATCCGGTTCGCCTACGCCCCGCTGGTCAGCCTCGGCGTCCTGGTCGGCCTCGGCCTCGAGGTGCTGCTGCTGACTCGCGGGCACTACCCCCTGCTCCGCCCGATGCTGTTCTCCGTCCTCGCCATCGCGGCCGGCGTGGCCGGCGGCAAGGGCTGGTACGTGGCCGTGCACCGGGGCCGGAAACTCGACGGCTGGTGCATCCAGGGCTTCGTGGCCGGCGCCGCGGTGGTGGTCGCCGCGGCCGCCCTGGCCGGGCCTGGCCTTCCGGCCGGCGCCTTCCTGGCCGCGGCCGCTCCGGCCCTGCTCATCGGCATGTCCATCGGCCGTCTCGGCTGCTTCTGGGCCGGCTGCTGTACCGGCAGGCCGACGGCGGCCCGCTGGGGGGTCTGGTCCTCCGATCGGCGTCTCGGCTGCCTGCGGGCGCCTGCCCAACTCGCCGAGTCGCTGGCCGCCCTGGTCGCCGGGGCGGCCGTGCTGGCCATCGTGCTGGCCGGGGGGCTGGCCCGGACCGGCCCGGCGGCGGTCGTCGGGCTGGCCGCCTACACCCTGGGCCGCCAGTTCATCCTGGGCCTGCGGGCCGAGGCGCGGGCCTGGCGGCACGGGCGGGCCGTCACCGGGACCGCCGCCGCCCTGGCCCTCGTCGCCGGCCTCGTCCTGCTCATCCGCCGGTGACGTGCCGCGCCGGTGACGTGCCGGGGCGCTCACCTGCGCACGCCGGTTTGCCACGCGACTGCTTGGATAGCTGAAGCAGACCCAAGCTCACGGAGGTACCGATGGACATCGGGATAGGGCTGCCCAACACGGTCGCGGGGACTGAGGGGCGGACGCTCGTCGACTGGGCCCGGCAGGCCGAGGAAGCTGGGTTCAGCACGCTGGGCACGATCGGCCGCCTCGTCTACCCGAACTACGAGGAGCTGATCTGCCTCAGCGCCGCCGCCGCGGTCACCAGCCAGATCCGGCTCACCACCTCCGTGCTGCTCGCGCCGCTGTACACGAACGCCGCGCTGCTGGCCAAGCAGGCCGCCTCGCTGGACCGGCTGTCCGGCGGGCGGCTGGTTCTCGGCATGGGGCTCGGCGGCCGCGACGACGACTTCGCCGCCAGCGGGGTGAGCACCGAAGGCCGCGGGTGCCGGCTTGAGGAGCAACTTGGCCTGATGAAGCGGGTGTGGTCGGGCGAGGAGTTCGGCTACGCCGGCGGGATCGGGCCAGAGCCGGCCCGGCCCGGCGGCCCGGAAATCATCCTGGGCGGGACCGCCGAGGCCAGCTTCCGCCGGGTGGCCAGCTTCGCCGACGGCTGGATGATGGGCGGCGGCACGCCCGAGATGTTCGCCGAGGCGGCCGCGGGAGTCGACCAGGCCTGGCGCGAGGCGGGCCGGCCGGGGCGGCCGCGTAAGCTCACCCTGGCCTACTTCGGGCTCGGTCCCGAGGCCCGCAGCCAGGCGGAAGGCTACATCCTGGACTATTACGGCTTCCTCGGCGACGTGGCCCGCCAGATCGCGGCCGGTGCCGCGGTCAGCGCCGAGATGGTCAAGTCCTACGTCGCCGCGTTCGAGGCCAACGGCTGCGACGAGGTCATCTTCGTCCCCACCGTGTCACGGCTGGATCAGATAGCGCTGCTCGCGGAGGCGATCGCCTGACCGAAGCGGCGTAGGCTGCTGGTCATGGGCTTCGAGCACATTTTGGTGGATAGGTCCGGCGACTTCGCGACCATCACGATGAACCGTCCGCAGCGGCGCAACGCCCTGTCCCTGGACCACATGCGGGAGCTGATCGCCGCGTTCGCCGAGGTCGGCGGCAGCGATGCCCTGGGCATCGTGCTGGCCGGAAACGGGCCGGTGTTCAGCGCCGGGCATGACTTCGCCGACGTCGTCGACGCCGACCTGACCGGAGTCCGCACCCTGCTCAACACGTGCGCCGAGCTGATGAACCTGATGCAGCAGGTGCCCCAGCCGGTGGTGGCCCGGGTGCACGGGCTGGCCACGGCGGCCGGCTGCCAGCTGGTGGCCACCGCCGACCTGGCCGTGGCCACCGAGGACGCCGGCTTCGCCGCTCCCGGCGGCAAGGGCGGCTGGTTCTGCCACACCCCGATGGTGGCCATCGCCAGGAACGTCGGCCGCAAGCGGGCCGCGGAGATGGCCATGTCGGGCGACGTCATCAGCGCCCCCACCGCGCTGGACTGGGGCCTGGTCAACCAGGTCGTGCCCGCCGCCCAGCTCGACAGCGCCGTCACCAGCCTGCTCGAGCGCGTCACCCGCGGCTCGGCCGACAGCAAGGGCATCGGCAAGCAGGCCTTCTACGCCCAGATCGACCTGGACCAGCCCAAGGCCTACGCCTACGCCGTCGAGGTCATGGCCGCCACCAGCCAGCTGCCGGACGCGCGGGAGGGGATGCGCGCCTTCCTTGGCAAGCGCAAGCCCGTCTGGCGCCGCGGCCGCGACTAGCCCGCACGGCCGCCCGGCTAGCCCGTACCGCCGCCCGGCTAGCCCGCACCGCCGCCGGCTACCGGTCGCGATCAGCCGCGGTGCCCGCAGGCCGGCCGCTCTCACCGCCCCGCCGCTGTGGAAAAGGTGTTGGTAATTACGTGGATAACCATTCCGGGCTGCGGAAAACGCGCGGCAATCTGTGGAAATAATGTGGACAGAAAAACAACGGAAAATAGTCCTGGAATAGCTCTTGCGGGCCCAGCCGCCGAAGCGATAGAAATACCTCACCGTTGGAAACGGGCACCATCCGGGGGTAACTCCGGGAGGCGGGAAAGACCCGGGTGACCGGGCTGTCGCGCTGGTGTCTGGCCCCGGCGGGCAGGTCTTGCGGACCAGAACGGCCAGGCGACTGGCGGCCCTGGTGCGCCGAGACCGACGAGGCCCCCTCCATCTCATACATGGAGGGGGCTCTCGTCATTATGCTTCCCGGACGGCTTCCGCGCTAACCCGGACGTGAAAAAGCCCGGCCGATTTCAGCCCATCGGGTACCGGTGAAACGCGACGGCGTACTCGCACCCGGCGCCCAGGCCCACATAGCCCGCCATGTTCCGCAGGAACTCATCCGGGTCGAATTCCCGGCCCAGGCCCTCGATGTACGCCCGGTGCTCCCGCAGCGAGGCGACGCCCGCGTCGATGGTGCCGGTGACGTCGACGAAGTGCGTCGGCGCCGTCGTGGAGGACACGTACGCCGCCTTGATCCCCGACCAGGCCGGCCCGGCGTCGGCGAAGACCCACTCGTTCGCCGCGTCCCGGCAGGCGTCCAGCACGGCCAGCCCGGTCGCGCGGTGGTCGGCGTGGTTGACTGGCCCCTCCTCGCCCCAGGTGAGGTCGAAGCTCATGGTGATGACCACCTGGGGCCGCAGCCGGCGGAAGGCGGCCGCCAGGTCGCGGCGCAGCGGCAGCCCGTACTCCACCAGGCCGTCCACGTGATCGAGGAAGGTGACCTGGGTGACGCCGACCACCTCGGCGCTGCGCCGTTCCTCTTCCATCCGCAGCGGCGCGACCTGGTCCGGTGCCATCCCGGCGATCCCGGCCTCGCCCTTGGTGGCCAGCAGGTAGGCGACCTGCTTGCCCTGCCGGGTCCACCGGGCCACGGCCGAGGCCGCCCCGTACTCCAGGTCGTCGGGGTGGGCGACCACCGCGACCGCCCGCTCCCAGTCCTCCGGCATCGGCTCCATCGCCGCCCCTTTCCTCTCCTGGCTCCTGCGGCCACTGTGCCACATGCGTGAGAAGGTGAGACGGTGCCCGCCGCAGCCGAGCCCGCCGCAGCCGAGCCCGCCGCAGCCGAGCCCGCCGCAGCCGAGCCCGCCGCAGCCGACGTCTCCTGGACCGGGCGGGCCGGGACGTTCAACCTCCGCGTGGCGGCCGTCATCGTCCGCGGCGGCGACATCCTCATCTGCACCGTCGACGGCGTCGGCCACTGGTTCCTGCCCGGCGGCCGGATCCATCTCGGCGAGCCGAGCGATGCGGCCCTGACCCGCGAGCTGGCCGAGGAACTGGGCCACGACCTGCCTGGCGGGCGGCTCGCGCTCATCGTGGAGAACCTCTACCGCGACCCGTCACTCAGCCACGAGATCGGCCTGTACTACCGCGTGACCTGGCCGGACCCGCTGGACCCCGCGGACCTGCACCGCGGTACCGAGCCCGGCCATCACTTCCGCTGGGTGCCCATGGCCGAGCTCGGCCCGGCTGGCTTCCAGCCGGCCGGGCTGATCCCCATCCTGCCCGGCCCGGCTGAAGGCCTCCGGCACGTCATCCTGGCCGCCTCATAGCCGGCGGCCGGGGTCGCTACCGGTAGGAGCGCTCGGCGTCGGGGAAGGCCCCCGACGTGACATCCTCGGCGAAGGCCGTCGCGGCCTCGCCGAGCACCGCGGCCAGGTCCGCGTACTTCTTGACGAACTTCGCCACCTGCGGGGTCAGGCCCGCCATGTCCTGCCACACCAGGACCTGCGCGTCGCAGGCCGGGCCGGCGCCGATCCCGATGGTCGGGACGGACAGGGCCTCGGTGACCTGCGCGGCCAGCGAGGCCGGCACGCACTCCAGCACGACGGCGAACGCGCCCGCCGCCTCCAGGATCTTGGCGTCGTGCAGCAGGCGCTGCCCGTCCTCGCCGCGGCCCTGCACCCGGTAGCCGCCCAGGGCGTTGACCGACTGGGGGGTCAGGCCGAGGTGGGCCATCACCGGGACGCCGGCCGCGACCAGGTCCTCGACCTGGCGGGCGACCCGCTCGCCGCCTTCCAGCTTGACCGCCTGCGCCCCGCTCTCCTTCAGGAAGCGGATCCCGGCCTCCAGCGCCGCGGCCGGCGAGGCCTGATAGGAACCGAACGGCAGGTCGGCCACGACCATGGCCCGGCTGGTGCCGCGCACCACGGCCGCGGTCAGCGGGATCAGCTCGTCGACCGTCACCGGGATCGTGCTCTCGTGGCCGTAGACCACCATGGACGCCGAGTCGCCGACCAGCAGCACCGGGATCCCGGCCCGGTCGAAGACGCCGGCCGTGAGCGCGTCGTACGCGGTGAGCATGGGCCACTTCTCGCCGCGGGCCTTCGCGGCGGCGATATCGCGGACGGTGACCCGCTTCCCGGTGCCCGTGCCCCCGTAGAGGGGCTCGGGGGCGGTCCGCTGTCCTGTCGCGGCCCCGGACGAAGCATAGGTTTGTGACATCGCTGTTACCTCCAGGTCTCGTGTCGCCCTCGTGGCGTACCCGGACGGTTAAATGATGGCATGCGGGCCGGGCTGAGCGGTATAGCCACTGCCTTCTGAAAGACTGAGAAAATGATCAATATCGCGGACGTGGACCGGCTGGCCGAGGCCTATCACCAGCGCGGCGGCCAGCCCGGGCTGGCCTACGGGATCGTGCTCGACGGCGAGCTCGTGCACGCAGGCGGCCTGGGCGAACGTCATCTCGGCGGCCCGCGCCCGGACGCCGACACCGTGTTCCGCATCGCCTCGATGAGCAAGAGCTTCACCGCGTCGGCGATCTTGTCGCTGCGCGACGACGGCGAGCTGCGGCTCGACGACCCGGCCGAGGAGTACGTGCCGGACCTGCGCGGCTGGCCGCCGGTGACCCCGGACTCGGCCCGCGTGTCGATCCGGCACCTGCTCGACCATGACGGCCGGCTTCCCGACCGATGACCCGTGGGGTGACCGGCAGCAGGGCCTGCCGCTGGCGGAGTTCGGCGAGCTGCTGGCCGGCGGCATCGGGTTCAACTGGGCGCCGGGCACCCGGTTCGAGTACTCCAACCTCGGCTACGCGATCCTGGGCCGGATCATCACCGCCGTTTCCGGCCAGCAGTATCCCGACGTCATCCGGCACCGGCTCCTGGGCCCGCTGGGCATGACGCGCAGCGGGTTCGAGGCCGAGGAGTTCGAGGTGCCCGGCGGGGGGCCCGCGGCGGGCGGCCTGGCCCGCGGCTACCGGTGGGCCGCCGCCGCGGACGGCGCGCCGGCCGGCTGGGATGAGCTGGCCTTCGCCCCGCTCGGCGCGTTCGCCCCGATGGGCGGGGTATTCAGCACCGTCCGCGACCTGGCCCGCTGGACGGCCGGCTTCGCGGCCGCGTTCCCGCCCGGCGGCCCGCCGCGGCAGGCCAGCACGGCGCCGCCCCGCACCCAATCCGGCCGGCCACCCGGCGGGAGATGCAGCTCCCGCAGGTCTCGACCGGCTGGGACCGCGCGGCCGCCTTCCCCGGCAACTCCCTGCCGTCCCTGTCGGCCTATGGCTTCGGCCTGTTCGTGGGGGAGCAGCCCGGCTTCGGCCGGATCGTCAGCCACAGCGGCGGCTACCCGGGCTACGGCAGCAACATGCGCTGGCACCCAGCCACCGGCGCCGCTGTGATCACCCTGGGGAACGGTACCTACGCTCCCGTGTCGCCGCTGGCCGCGCGGCTGCTGGAGGCCGTGCTCCGGCAGCTCGACCGGCCGGCCGCCGGTTACGGCGTGGCCCTGGCCCCGGCGCCGGCCGGCGCCCCCGGCCCGTGGCCGGAGACGGTGGCCGCGAAGGAGGCGGTCAGCCGGCTGCTGCAGGACTGGGACGACACCCAGGCCGCCCGGCTGTTCTCGCCCAACGTGGCCCAGGACGTCCCGTTCGCCGAGCGGCGCCAGGCCATCGCCGCCATCCGGGAACGGATCGGGGCCTTCCGCGACGACGAGAACCGCCGCCCGGAGTTCGACACGCCCGCGCACTGCCGGTGGTGGCTGGCCGGCCAGGACGGCGTGGTCCAGGCGCAGATCCAGCTCAATCCCGAGCGGCCGCCGCGCGTCCAGTCCCTCACCCTGGCCGTGCCGCCCGCGCCGGGCTCGCCGCTGAGCCAGGTCCTGGCCACGCTGCTGGGCTGGCTCAACGGCACCGACCGGGACTGGCCCGAGGCCATCCCGGTCACCGGCACAGTGGACACCGGCCTGCTGGCCCGCCGCCTGCGGATGGCCGCCGTCTGGGCCGGCCAGTGCCGCCTGGGCGCCTACCGGGCCGGCGACGGCGCGGCGTCGGCCGTGGTGGAGCTGCCCGGCGAGCACGCCGCCCTGACCCTGACCCTGGCCGTGGACCCGTCCTCCGGCGCGCTACGGCAGGCCGACATAGCGCCCTGACCGCGGCGCGCCCAGACCGCGGCCGCGGCCGGGCGGCCCGGCGGTCACCAGGTGTCGACCCAGGCGTGCTTCTTGCCTGCGCGGGCAGGCCTGGGCGGCATCGAGTTCAGGCCCATGACCAGCCACTGGCGGGTATCGGCCGGGTCGATGACGTCGTCCACCTCGAAGACCATGCCCGCGTTCAGGGCCCTGGCCCAGGCGTAGGCGTCGGCGACCAGCTCGTCGTAGCGGGCCCGGCGGGCCGGGATGTCGGTGATGGCCTGGAGCTCCGCGCGGCGGCCCAGCTTGATCTGGCCCTCCAGGCCCATGCCGGCGAACTCGCCGGTCGGCCACGAGATCGAGAAGAACGTCTCGTCGAAGCTGGCCGCGGCCATGGCGATGGCGCCCAGGCCGTAGGCCTTGCGCAGCACCACGTTGAAGTAGGGCACGGTCAGGTTGGCCCCGGCCACGTACATCCGCGCGCAGTGCCGGATCAGGGCGGTCTTCTCCGCCACCGGCCCGACCATGTTTCCCGGCGTGTCGACCAGTGACAGGATGGGGATGTCGAAGGCGTCGCACAGCTGCATGAACCGCGCGGCCTTGTCCGCCCCCGCGCTCTCGATGGCCCCGCCCGACGGCGAGTTGGAATTGTTGGCGATCACCCCGACCGGGTGCCCCTCGACCCGGATCAGCGCGGTGATCATCGACGTGGCCCAGCGCGGGCGCAGTTCCAGCACGCTGCCCACGTCGGCCAGCGTCTCGATCACGGTTCGGATGTCGTAGACCGCGCGGCGGTTCTCCGGGACGACGTGCCGCAGCGGCAGCTGGTCGTGCGCGCTCCAGTCCGCGGTGCGGCCCTGGAAGTAGGACAGGTAGGCCTTGGCCGTGGCGGTGGCCTCGGCCTCGTCCTCCACCACGATGTCGATGACGCCGTTGGGCTCCTGGATGCTGACCGGCCCCACCTCGCCGGGCGCGTAGGCGCCCAGCCCGCCGCCCTCGATCATGGCCGGGCCGCCGATGCCGATGGAGCTGTCCCGGGTGGCGATGATCACGTCGCAGGCGCCCAGCAGCACCACGTTGCCGGCGAAGCAGTAACCGGAATTGACGCCGACGATCGGCACCAGGCCGGACAGCTTGCCCAGCTCGAGCCAGGTACGGGTGGACAGCGCGCCGATGGCCCGGGCCGCGCCCTCCGGGATGGACGGGCCCGAGCCGCCGCCCGCCCGGCCGCCGCCCCCCTCGGAGTACAGCACGACGGGCAGCTTGTACTGCTGGGCGATCCGCAGCATGCGGTCGGTCTTCTGGTGGTTCTTGGTGCCCTGGGTGCCGGCCAGGACCGAGTAGTCGTAGGCCACCACCGCGCACCGGGCCTGCTCCGGGGCGAACAGCTCGCCGTTGACCTGGCCGACGCCGATGACCATGCCGTCCGCGGCGGTGCGCCGCATCCGCTCCTCCACCACCGGCCAGGTGTCCGAGCGCAGCAGCGCCGCGGTCACCGTCGGCCCGTACTCGGTGAACGTCCCGGGATCGCACAGCTCGGCGATGCTCTCCCGGATGGTCGGCCGGCCCTGGGCGTGCCGCTTGGCGGCCGCCTCCGGCCGGCCCTCGTCGCTGGCCAGGAAGTGCAGGCGCTGAACCTCGGCCAGGTCCGGGCGGATCTCCTCGGGGTCGGGCGCTGCGGCGCCCACGTAGGCCCCGGCCGCGTCCCGCGGCTCCAGGAACAGCACCGGGGTGCCCTCGAAGATCGAGTCGCCGACCTCCCAGGCGATCTCGCGCACCACGCCGGCCGCCTCGCTGGCCACCACGTGCTCCATCTTGAGGGCCTCCATGACCGCCACCGGCTGACCCGGCAGCACCATGTCGCCCTCGGCCACGGCGTAGCTGATCACCACGCCCGGCATGGGCGCGGGCACGGCGACCGTGCCGTCCGGCCCGGGCATGGCCTCGGCCAGCGGCCCCGGGCCGGCCGTCTCCTCGGCGCCCGGCCCGGCGCCGGGCTGCAGGTCCAGCAGGGCCAGCGGATCCATCGGGTCGACCCGGGCGCCGGCCCGGCGCTGCTGGCGCCGGCCGGCGCTGCTGGGCGCCTGGCCGAAGTACCGGGCCCGGTCCGCGGCGGCGTCCAGCAGCTCCGCGGCGTGCTCCTCCACGTACCGCGTGTGCAGCTCGCCGTCGATCAGGGCCGGGCTCTTCAGCAGGGCCTGCAGGAAGGCGATGTTGGTCCGCACCCCGCCGATCTTGAACTCGCTCAGCGCCCGCCGGGCCCGGGCGGCCCCGGCGGCCAGGTCGTCGGCCGCGACGATCACCTTGGCCAGCAGCGGGTCGTAGCGCGAGGATGTCGCGTAGCCCGCATACCCGAACCCGTCCACCCGCACGCCCGGTCCCGACGGCTGGTCGTAGGCCGACAGCACGCCGCCGCCCGGCCGGGCCGAGCCGTCGGCGGTCATCGACTCCAGGTTCACCCGCGCCTGCAGGGCCACGCCCCGCGGGGCGGGCACGCTGTCCTGCGTCAGGCCCAGCCCGGCCAGGTCCGCGCCGCCGGCGATCGCCAGCTGGACGGCCACCAGGTCGCGGCCCAGCACCGTCTCAGTGACAGTGTGCTCGACCTGCAGCCGGGCGTTGGCCTCGATGAAGGCGAACCGGGGGGCGGCGCCGGCCCGGGCGTCGAGGAGGAACTCGACCGTGCCGACGCCGCGGTAGCGCACCGCCTCGCCGAGCCGGACCGCCGCCTGCAGCATCGCGGCCCGTACCGCCTCGGGCACCCCGAAGGCCGGGGCGATCTCGATCAGTTTCTGGCGCTGGCGCTGCAGGCTGCACTCGCGGTCCCACAGGTGCGCGACCGCGCCGGTCCCGTCCCCGACGATCTGCACCTCGACGTGCCGGGCCACTTTCATCAGCTCTTCCACGTACACCTCACCCGAGCCGAACGCGCCGCGGGCTTCGGACGCCGCCCGCTCGAAGGCCTGCTCCAGGTCGGCCGGGTCCGTCACCGGCCGCATGCCCCGCCCGCCGCCGCCGGCCACGGCCTTCAGCATGATGGCGCCGCCCGGGCCCAGCCCGGCCAGGAAGTCCCGCGCCTCCGCCAGGGTCACCGCCGCGCTGATCCCGGCCAGCACCGGCACGCCGCAGCGCTCGGCCAGGGCCCGGGCCGCGGCCTTGTCGCCGAAGATCTCCAGCGTCTGCGGGGTCGGCCCGACGAAGGTCAGCCCGGCCCGCTCGCAGGCCGCGGCGAACGCGCCGCTCTCGCTCAGGAAGCCGTAGCCCGGATGAACCGCGTCGCACCCGGCCGCCTGGGCCGCGGCGATGATGGCGGCGGCATCGAGATAGGCCGGCACCCCGGCCGCTGCGAGCGCGACCGCCCGGTCCGCCTCCCTGGTATGCAGCGAGGCCGCGTCGTCCTCGGCGTAGACCGCCACGGTCTCCAGGCCGAGGTCTCCGGCGGTCCGCGCGATCCGCACGGCGATCTCGCCCCGGTTGGCGATCAGAAGGCTGTCAGGCATCGGCGTGATCCTCCAGGTCCGGCCGAGGTGGACGCGAGCGCCCCGGCGCAGCACGCCGTGCTCCCATGCTCTACGCCCGGGAGGGGCCGCGCGATGTGACCTGGATCACCAGGATCATTGGACTAGATTCCGATACGAGACTGTTCCGTATCGATAGCCGCGGTACCTGGAAGCGATCTTGATCAGGCCAACACGGGGATGGTCCTGCCTCTTCCCGGTCCCGCCCCTAAGACTCCGGGGGCCGACTGCCCCGGCCACATCCCAAGTGATCCGGAAGGGACACATGGACACGCAGACGATTTACCGTCGCCGCTGGGCCATCCTCAGCGTCCTGATCGTCAGCCTGCTCGCCATCGTCATCGACAACACGGTGCTCAACGTGGCGCTCAAGACCATCGCCGAGCCCGTCGGGGGCCTCGGCGCCAGCCAGAGCCAGCTCGAGTGGGCCATCAACTCCTACACCCTCGTCTTCGCCGGCCTGCTGTTCACCTTCGGGGTGGTCGGCGACAAGGTCGGCCGCAAGCGCATGCTCATCATCGGGCTCGCGCTGTTCGGCCTCTCCTCGCTCCTGTCCGCCTACGCGCACTCGCCTGACCAGCTGATCTGGGCGCGGGCCGCGATGGGCCTGGGCGGCGCGGCGGTCATGCCGCAGACCCTGTCCATCATCTCCAACGTCTTCGAGCCCGCCGAGCGGCCGCGGGCCATCGGCCTGTGGGCCATGGCCGTGGGCATCGGCTTCGCCGTCGGCCCGGTGCTCGGCGGCGTCCTGCTGGACCACTTCTGGTGGGGCTCGGTCTTCCTGATCAACGTCCCGGTGACCCTGCTCGGCGGCCTGGCCGCCGTGTTCCTGGTCCCCGAGTCGCGCAACCACGAGGCGGGCGGCATCGACTTCGTCGGCGTGCTGCTGTCCATCGTCGGCCTGGTGCTGCTGGTCTACGGCATCGTCGAGGGGGGCGAGATCGGTACCTGGGTCCACCCGAACGTTCTCGGCCCGATCCTGGGGGGCCTGGCCATCCTGGGCTTCTTCGGCTGGTACGAGACGCGGATCGCGCACCCGTCGCTGGACGTCCGGCTGTTCCGCGACCGGCGGCTGTCGGCCTCGGTCGGGGCCATCGCGCTGGTCTTCTTCGGCGTCGGCGGCGTGTACTTCTTCACCAGCTTCTACCTGCAGAACGTCCGCGGCTACAGCCCCCTGGACACCGGCCTGCTGACCGTGCCGTTCGCGGCCGGGCAGCTGCTGCTCTCGCCCCGCAGCGCCGCCCTGGTCAGGCGGTACGGAGCCAAGGCCGCGGGCGCGACCGGCTTCTTCGTGATGACCGCCGCGATCGCGGGCTACGCCACCCTCGGCGTCAGCACGCCCATCTGGGTGCTGGGCGTCCTGTTCTTCATCCAGGGCGCGGCCATCGGGATCGCGATGCCCGCCGCCACCGCGGCCGTCATGGACGTGGTGCCGCGCGAGCGGGCCGGCGCGGGATCCGCGCTGACCAACGTCGCGCGCCAGGTCGCGGTGGCGCTCAGCGTCGCCATCCTCGGCTCGCTGCTGGCTGAGTTCTACCGGAACTCGCTCAGCCCGTCGCTGGCCGGCCTGCCCGCCTCGGCGCAGTCCGCGGCATCCTCGTCGATCTCCGCCACCCAGGCGGTGGCCCACCAGCTCGGCTCGGCCGGCCGAGGCCCTGCTCGGCCCGGCCAACCAGGCGTTTGTGCACTCCATGCACATCACGGCCCTGGTCGCGGCCCTGGTCTCGCTGGGCGGCGGGTTCGTGGTGCTGCGCTGGATGCCCGGCCGCCCGCGCCCGGCCGCGGAAATCGGTGACGCCGGGGTGGACTCGGTCGCCGCCGAGCTGGGCATAATGGAGCAGAGCATGCTCGACACCGCAGACCGAGAGGGATGACCCGCCATGAAACCCGTGGTCCTGGATCCGGGACAGCGGGGCACCGGCACCCTCAGCCGTGACGAACAGGACGGGCCGGCGCGGAGACCCCGCGCCGGCCCGGCCGTCCGCGCAGCCAGCAGGCCGAGCACGCCATCATCGAGGCCACCCTCGACCTGTTCGCCGAGGAAGGCTTCGAGGGCGTCTGCGTGGAGGCCGTCGCGGCCCGGG
The DNA here is from genome assembly GCA_963744005.1 of uncultured Actinomycetes bacterium. Lineage (GTDB taxonomy): Bacteria > Actinomycetota > Actinomycetes > Streptosporangiales > Streptosporangiaceae > Palsa-504. The sequence goes on from CAVURU010000003.1 coordinate 115,778, forward strand.
CGGGCGTCGGCAAGGCCACCATCTACCGCCGCTGGCCGAACAAGGAGGAGCTGCTGCTCGCCGCGTTCGGCTCGCTGAAGTCGCCGTTCCCCGAGCCGCTCGGCGTCTCGGTCCGCGAGGACCTGCTGGCCATGGTCAAGGTCATGTGCGCGGACCGCAGCGACCCGCGCAAGGCGCGCCGGTACGCGCTGCTGCTCGGCGAGGGCGAGAAGTACCCGCGGTTGATGGCCCGGTACAAGGAAACCGTGGTCGAGCCGCGCCGCGAGGCCATGCGGGCCGTCATCCGCCGCGGGATCCGGACCGGGGAGCTGCGCCCGGAGACCGACGTCGAGATCGCCATGATCACCCTGACCGGGGCGTGCATGGCCCAGGGCAGCTCCGCGCCCGGGGCCCTGGACGACCAGTTCGCCATCCGCCTGGTCGACGGGCTGCTGCAGGGCCTGTCGGCCCGCGGCTGACGTGGCCGGCGGTGCCGCGCCCGGGCGCGGGCGGCTGGCCGCCGCGGCCGACGGCTACGCCCGGCTCGCCCTGGAGAACATCGGCCGCGAGTACCCGACGCAGGTCTCCGCGCTGATGACCGGCCCGGGGCAGTTCCCGTCCCGGCCCCGGGACCGGACGCCGGTGTTCTACGGCAGCTTCGACTGGCACTCCTGCGTGGAGATGCACTGGGTCCTGGTCCGGCTGCTCAAGACCGTCCCGGACGCCGTCCCCGCGGCCGAGATCAGGTCCGCGCTGGACGCCCAGCTCACCGCCGAGGGCCTGCAGGCTGAGGCCGGGTACGCCCGGATGAGCGGCACCGGCCTGCGGCACTACGGCTGGGGCTGGGCGCTGAGGCTCACCCACGAGCTGGCCACCTGGGCCGACGATGCCGACGGCCGCCGCTGGGCCGCGGCCATCGAGCCGCTGGCCGGGGTGCTGACCGCGAACTTCCTGCGCTGGCTGCCCAAGTCCAGCTACCCGACCCGCGTCGGGAACCATCCCAACAGCTCCTTCGCGCTGTCGCTGGCCCTGCCCTACGCGGGGCTGGCCGGACGCCGCGGCCAGCCGGAGCTGCTCGACGCCATCGAGGCGGCCGCCCGCCGGTGGTACGCCGCCGATGCCGACTACCCGGGCGGCTGGGAGCCCTCCGGGCACGACTTCCTGTCACCCGCGCTGACCGAGGCCGAGCTGATGGCCCGGCTGCTGGACTCCGCGGACTTCAGCCGCTGGCTCGGCGCGTTCCTGCCCGGGCTGGTGAACTCCGAGCCGGCCGCGCTGTTCACCCCGGCCGTCATCTCCGATTCCAGCGACGGGCAGATCGCGCACCTGCACGGCCTGAACCTCAGCCGGGCCTGGTGCTTCCGCCGGCTGGCCGAGTCGCTTCCGCCGGAGGACCCGCGGGTGACCGCCTGCATCGCGGCCATGCGCACCCACGCCGCGGCGTCCCTGCCGCACGTCGTGTCCGACCACTACATGGTCACCCACTGGCTCGCCGCCTACGCCGTCCTGCTCCTGGGCTGAGCCCGGTGCTGGCCGGCCGGTCAGGCCTCCTAGCCGAGGTGCTCCCGCCACCGGTTGGTGATGGGCAGCCGCCGGTCCCGCCCGAAGTTCTTCTGGCTGATCTTCGGGCCCGGCGGGTACTGCCGCCGCTTGTACTCGGCCGTGTCGACCAGCCGGATGACCCGCTCGACCAGCGCCGGGTCGTGCCCGGCGGCGATCAGCGCGGCGCTGCCCAGGTCATTCTCCACGTAGTCGTCCAGCAGCGCGTCGAGCTCCTCGTACGGCGGCAGCGAGTCGGTGTCGAGCTGCCCCGGCGCGAGCTCGGCGCTGGGCGGCTTGGTGATGGAGTTCTCCGGGATCGGGGGAGTGGCCCCCTGCCGGGCCGCCTCCTCGTTCCGCCACCGGGACAGCTCCCAGACCGTGGTCTTGAACACGTCCTTGATCGGCCCGAACCCGCCCGCCGAGTCACCGTAGAGGGTCGAGTACCCGCAGGCCAGCTCGCTCTTGTTGCCGGTCGTCAGGACCAGGTGGCCGTCCGCGTTGGACAGGCCCATCAGGATCACGCCGCGCACCCGGGCCTGCAGGTTCTCCGGCGGCAGCCCGGTCTCGGGGAACCCGGCCGGGGCCAGCTCGGCGGTGAACGCCTCGACCATCGGGGCGATCGGGACCGTCAGCGCGTGCAGGCCCTGCCGCTTGACCAGCTCCTCGGCGTCGGAGACCGAGTGATCGGAGGAGTACCGGCTGGGCAGCAGCACCACGTGCACCGCGTCGGGCCCGAGGGCGTCGGCGGCGATCGTCGCCGTCAGCGCCGAGTCGATGCCGCCGGACAGGCCCAGGATCACCGACCGGAACCCGTTCTTGCGCACGTAGTCGCGCACCCCGGTGACCAGGGCGGCGTAGACCTCGGCCGGATCGGACAGCCGCGGCCACAGCGCCTGCCCAGGCCCCTGCTCAGCCTCCTGCCCGGCGGCTGCGGGCAGCGGCAGGTCCGGCAGCGTCACCCGCTTGACCGTCATCTGCGTGCCGTCCAGCGCGTCGACCCGCTCCTCGCCGTCGGTTCCGGGTCCGGTCGCGGCGGGCAGGTCCAGGTCGGCGACGATGAGCGCCTCCTCGAACTGCGGGCCGCGGGCCAGCAGCGTGCCGTCCGCGGCGACCAGGATCGAGTCGCCGTCGAAGACCAGCTCGTCCTGGCCGCCGACCATGTTGGCGTAGGCCAGCGCGGCCCCCGCCTCCCGGGCCCGGCGGGCCACCAGGTCCAGCCGCACGTCGTCCTTGCCCCGCTCATACGGCGAGGCGTTCGGCACCAGCAGCACGGCGGCGCCCGACTTCCGGCACACCGTGACCGGGCCGCCCTCCTGCCACAGGTCCTCGCAGATGGCGATGGCGGCGTCCACGGACTCGCCGTTCCCGGCCGGGATCCGGAACACCGGCAGCGTGTCGCCCGGCACGAAGTAGCGGAACTCGTCGAACACCCCGTAGTTCGGCAGGTGGTGCTTGGCCGAGGTGATCACGACCTCGCCCCCGTGCAGCAGCGCCGCCGCGTCCTGCGGCGCGCCCGCGGGCAGCCCGGTGCGCGCGGCCAGGTCGGCCCGCCGGTCCAGGTAGCCGGTCACCACCGCGATCCCGCCCAGTCCCTCGGCGGCCAGCCGGGCCGCCACGTCGCGCAGCGTGGCGATGGACGCCTCGACGAACGAGGCCCGCAGCGCGAGGTCCTCCACCGGGTACCCGGTGAGCATCATCTCGGGGAACACCACGGCCCGGGCGCCGCGCTCGGCGGCCCGCCGGGTCCACTCCACGATCAGCCCAGCGTTCCCGTGCAGGTCGCCGACCGTGGCGTTGACCTGCGCTAGCGCGATCCTCAGCTTCGTCACCATCCCAGCCTAGGCGGTCGGTTCGCGGGGCCGCCCACCACCATCGGTCCCATCAGCCTCCGGCCGCGCTGCCGTAACCGCGGGGAAACACGAACCGGGCAAACTCATACTCGTGGCGGCCGGGCCACGAGGAGCGCCTAAGGTGATAACCGTGGACAGGCAGGAAGAGTTCGTGCTGCGCACGCTGGAAGAACGTGACATCCGGTTCGTCCGGCTGTGGTTCACCGACGTGCTGGGCAGCCTCAAGTCGATAGCAGTGGCCCCCGCTGAGCTGGAGGGCGCGTTCGCCGACGGGATCGGGTTCGACGGCTCGGCGATCGAGGGCTTCGCCCGGGTCTACGAGGCGGACATGATCCTTCGCCCCGACCCGGCCACCTTCCAGCTGCTGCCGTGGCGCGGTGAGTACCCGGGCGTGGCCAGGATGTTCTGCGACATCCTGCTGCCCGACGGGTCCCCGTCCTACGCCGACCCGCGCTGGGTGCTCAAGCGCAACCTGGCCCGGGCCTCGGAGCTGGGCTTCACCTTCTACGCCCACCCGGAGATCGAGTTCTTCCTGCTCCGGGAGAAGCCGGAGCCGGGCGCCCGGCCGCGGCCGATCGACAGCGGCGGCTACTACGACCACACCCCGCACAGCATCGCGCACGACTTCCGCCGTACCGCGATCACCATGCTGGAGTCGATGGGCATCTCGGTCGAGTACAGCCACCACGAGGGCGCGCCCGGGCAGCAGGAGATCGACCTGCGCTACGCCGACGCGCTGACCACGGCCGACAACATCATGTCCTTCCGGCTGGTCATGAAGGAAGTGGCCATGGAGCAGGGCGTGTACGCCACGTTCATGCCCAAGCCGTTCACCGAGCACCCCGGCTCCGGGATGCACACCCACGTGTCCCTGTTCGAGGGCGACAAGAACGCCTTCTACGAGGCGGGCGCGGAGTTCCAGCTGTCCAAGACGGCCCGGGCCTTCATCGCCGGGCTGCTGCGGCACGCCCCGGAGATCACCGCCGTCTGCAACCAGTGGATCAACTCCTACAAGCGGCTGTGGGGGGCCGAGGAGCGCACCGCGGGCGCGGGCGGCGAGGCGCCGGCCTACGTCTGCTGGGGGCACAACAACCGCTCCGCCCTGGTCCGGGTGCCGATGTACAAGCCGCAGAAGGGCAACTCGACCCGGGTCGAGTTCCGCTCCGTGGACGCGGCCTGCAACCCCTACCTGGCCTTCGCCGCCATCCTCGGGGCCGGCCTGAAGGGCATCGAGAACGACTACGAGCTGCCGCCCGGTGCCGAGGACGACGTGTGGGCGCTGACCACCTCCGAGCGGCGCGCGCTCGGCATCCAGCCGCTGCCGCAGAACCTGGACCAGGCCATCAACGCCATGCAGGACAGCGAGCTGGTGGCCGAGATCCTCGGCGAGCACGTCTTCGACTTCTTCCTGCGCAACAAGCGCGAGGAGTGGCACGAGTACCGCCGCCAGGTCACCGAGTACGAGCTGACCCGCTACCTGCCCATCCTCTGAGCAGCCGCCGCCCCGGGCTGGCCGGCCAGCCCGGGGGCGGGCCGGTCACTCCTCGAACCGGCCGCCCAGGTACCGGGCCAGGAAGCGCTCGGCCGCGGCGTAGAACTTCAGCCGGTTCTCCGGCTTGGCGAAGCCGTGGCCCTCGTCGGGGAACAGCATGTACTCGTGGTCGATCCCGGCTTCCTCGAGCGCGGCCACGATCTGCTCGGACTCGGCCTGCTTGACCCGCGGGTCGTTGGCGCCCTGGGCGATCAGCAGCGGGATGCGGATGTCCCGGGCCCGGGACAGCGGCGACCGGGACCACAGGAACTCCTGGTCGGTCTCCGGGTTTCCGACCCGCTTGTACAGCTCGGCCTTGGCCGGCTTCCAGTACGGCGGGATCGATTCCAGCAGCGTCTTGAGGTTCGACGGGCCGACGATGTCCACCGCGCAGCGGAACACATCCGGGGTGAACGCCGCCCCGACCAGCGCGGCGTAGCCGCCGTAGGAACCGCCGTAGATCGCCACCCGGTCCGGGTCGGCCCAGCCCTGGCCGGTCACGTAGCCCACCGCGTCGATCAGGTCGTCGTGCATCTTGGCGCCCCACTCGCGGTCGCCGGCGTTGACGAACGCCTTGCCGTACCCGGTCGAACCGCGGTAGTTCACCTGGATGCACAGGTAGCCCCGGTTGGCCAGCCACTGCGCCTCCGGGTTCCACCCCCACACGTCCCGGACCGTCGGGCCGCCGTGCACGTTCAGCACGGCGGGCAGGCCGGCCCGGCCCTCGCCCGGCGGGAACGTCACGTACCCGTGCACCGTCAGCCCGTCCCGGGAGGTGAACGAGAACGGCTCCATCCGGGCCAGCTCGTACCGCGCCAGCTCGGGGCGGCTCTCGAACAGGAAGCGGCCGGCCCGGCTGGCCCGGTCGTAGGCGTAGTAGCGCACCGGGCTGGCGTCGTCGTCGAACGCGACCAGCCAGGTCTTCTCGGCCTCGTCCCGGTCGATCAGGCCCGGGTCGCCGGAGGCCAGCGCCCGGATCGCGTCCAGGTCAGGCTGCAGCGCCGGGTCCAGCACGTGGTACTCGGCCCGGTCCTTGATCACCTCGGCGATCTGAGGCTCCCGGGTGTCCGGGTGCAAGATCGCGCCCGCCACGTCCGCCTCGGGGTCCTCCAGCAGCACCTGCTCCTCGCCCGAGGCCAGGTCGAGCCGGATCAGCCGGCCGGTGTTCACCCCGGCCGAGCTGATGACCAGCAGCGACTTCCCGTCCCCGGTGAAGGCCAGCACGTCGCTGGCCGCGGCGTCGTCGGCCGGGATCCGCAGCACCGTCCGCCAGTCCGAGTCGGCGTCGTCGCGGACGAGCACCTCGTAGCTGCCGTCCGGCATCGGGGCGACCGCGCCGCGGACCACCATGTCCTGGTCGGCCAGCCAGTCCGCGTAGCCGGGGTTCTCGATCAGCTTGGTCAGCTCGCCGGTCGTCAGGTCCAGCCGGTACACGTCGTGCAGCTGCGGGTTGTCCCGGTTCAGCCCGACCAGCACCTCGTTGCGGTGGCTCTTGCGGGTGGCGATGATCCGGGCCTGGATGCCCTCGAACGGGGTCAGGTCGCGGCGGGCCAGGGTCTGCATATCGACGTCGTACAGCCGCCAGTTCTCATCGCCCCCGGTGTCCTGCACGTACAGCAGGTGCCGGCCGTCCCGGGCCCACGCGTAGGCCCGGATGCCCCGGTCGGTGTCGTCGGTCACCACCGTGGCGGCGTCCCACTCCACCCCGGCCGCCCCGACCGGCGCGGCCCACACGTTGAGCACCCCATCGCGCGGCGCGATCCAGGCCAGCGTGGTGCCGTCGGGGGACAGGTGCGGGCTGACCCGCTCCGGGTTGCCGAACAGTTCTGCGCGCGGGATGAGATCGACCATGGGCCCATGCCTACCACACCCCCCGGAGCCCCCCATCCGGCCCGATACCCCGGTTCGCCCACGGCGTACCAGGCGGCTGGCGCGGGCGGCACCCGCCCGCGCCAGAACCCGGCCGCCACCGCGCGATAACAGCCGCAGGGGAATCCGGCGATGACGGTGCGTCCGCCATCGGTTAGCTTTCTCAGGTGAGCGGTTTGCGGACGACGCTGGCCGGGCGGCTGGCCCGGCTGGGCTTCGCCGACGCCGCCCGGGCCGAACGTCTCCTTGCTGACCTGGGCGGTCTCGACGACACCGGCCCGGAGGCAGAGCCGCGCGAAGACCCCCTGCTGACCGCGCTGGCCAACGCGGCCGATCCCGACCTGGCCCTGTCCGGGCTGGCCCGCATCTTCGGTTCCGCCAAAGACCCCCACGCCTTGCGCCAGCAGCTGCGCGACGAGCCGGAGTTCCGGGACCGGCTGACCACGGTGCTGGGCGTCAGCGCCGGCCTGGCCGACCACCTGACCCGCCACCCCGGGGACGGCCAGCTGCTCCGCGGCACGATGAGCCGCCCGGGCCCGGCCGAGCTGCGCGAGCTGATGCTGCAGGCCGTGGGGGCCAACCCGCGGCTGGCCGAGCCGGTAGCCGGACCGGTGCCGGAGGTGCCCGCGGGGCACCTGGGGCCGGTGGCCGCGCTGGCCGCTGCTTATCACCGGCGGCTGCTGCACCTGACCGCACGGGACGTGACCGGGGCCGCCTCCATGGAGCAGGTGGCCGAGGAACTGGCCGACATCGCGGCCGCCGTCCTGGAGGCGGCGCTGGCCGTGGCCCGGTCCGAGCTGCCCGCCGGGTCGGCGCCGTGCCGGCTGGCCGTGGTGGCCATGGGCAAGTGCGGGGCCCGCGAGCTGAACTACGCCAGCGACGTCGACGTCATCTTCGTCGCCGAGCCGGCCGCGGCCGCGAACGGCAACGGCTCGGGTCCCGGGACGGGCGACGCCGAGGCGCTGGCCACGGCCGGCCGCCTGGCCGCGGGCATGATGGGCGTCTGCGCCCGGTCCACCCCGGAAGGCAGCATCTTCCCCGTCGACCCCAACCTGCGGCCCGAGGGCCGCCAGGGCCCGCTGGTCCGCACCCTGGCCAGCCACCGCGCCTACTACGAGCGCTGGGCCAAGACCTGGGAGTTCCAGGCCCTGCTCAAGGCCCGGCCGGTGGCCGGCGACATGGCCCTGGGCCAGGCCTACGCGGACACCTTCGCCCCGCTCGTCTGGCAGGCCGCCCGCCGCGAGCACTTCGTCGAGGACACCCAGGCCATGCGCCGCCGGGTGGAGCAGTCGCTGCCCGCCCGGCAGGCCGGCCGCGAGCTCAAGCTCGGCCCCGGCGGGCTGCGCGACATTGAGTTCGCCGTCCAGCTGCTCCAGCTGGTGCACGGCCGTACCGACGAGACGCTGCGGCTGCCCGCCACGCTGCCCGCGCTGGCCGCGCTGGCCGCGGGCGGGTACGTGGGCCGCACCGACGCCGACGAGCTCGCCGACGCCTACCGCTTCCTGCGCTGTACCGAGCACCTGCTCCAGCTGTACCGGCTCAGCCGCACCCACACCCTGCCCGAGGATCCCGCCGTACTTCGCCGGCTGGGCCGGGCGCTGCGGACTTTTGATCCGCCGAACGGGTCGTGGTTCCAGCCCCCGGCCGGTGCGAGCCGCTCCGACCCGGCCGCCGACTTCGACGCCGTGTGGCGGATGCACGCTCGCCTGGCCCGACGGCTGCACGAGAAGCTGTTCTACCGGCCGCTGCTGGACGCGGTGGCCCGCCTCCCCACCGACGCCGCCCGGCTGACCCCGGCCGAGGCCCGGGACCGGCTCGAGGCCCTCGGCTACGCCGACCCGGCCGGGGCCCTGCGGCATATCGACGCACTGACCGCGGGCGTCTCGCGGCGGGCCGCCATCCAGCGCACCCTGCTGCCGGTGCTGCTCGGCTGGTTCGCCGACGCCGCCGAGCCGGACGCCGGGCTGCTGGCCTTCCGGCAGGTCAGCGAGGCGCTGGGGGAGAGCCCGTGGTACCTGCGGCTGCTGCGTGACGAGACCAAGGCGGCCGAGCGGATGGCGCACGTGCTGGCCTCCAGCCGCTATGCCACCGCCTTGCTGCTGCGCGCGCCGGACGCGGTCGCCATGTTCGGCGACGACGCCGAGCTGGCCCCGCGCAGCCCGGACGCGCTGAGCACCGAGATGATGGCGGCCGCCCAGCGGTACGAGGACGACGCCGAGGCCGCGGTGTCCGCGGTCCGCTCGGTCCGGCGCCGGGAACTGCTGCGCATCGCCTCGGCCGACGTGCTGGACGTGACGGGCGGCCTGGACGCCACCGCCGAGGCGCTGACCGAGGTGACCGGAGCCACCATCCAGGCCGCGCTGGCCGTGGCCCTGAAGAAGGTGTCGGCCGAGCTGCGCCGGCCGCTGCCGACCCGGTTCACGGTCATCGCCATGGGCCGGTTCGGCGGTCACGAGTGCGGCTACGGCAGTGACGCCGACGTGCTGTTCGTGCACGACCCGATACCCGGCCAGCCCGAACGCGACGCGGCCGATGCCGCCCACGCGGTGGCCGTCGAGCTGCGGCGGCTGCTCGCCCTCCCGGTGCCCGACCCGGCCCTGGTGGTCGACGCCGACCTGCGGCCGGACGGCCGTCAGGGCCCGCTGGTGCGCACCCTGACCGCCTACCGGAGCTACTACCGCGGCCGGTCCGCGGCGTGGGAGTCGCAGGCCCTGCTGCGGGCCGAGCCGGTGGCCGGGGACGAGGACCTGGGGACCAGGTTCATCCGGATGATCAGCGAGTTCCGCTACCCGCTGGGCGGCCTGGAACCGGCCGCCCTGCGCGAGATCCGGCGGATCAAGGCCCGGATGGAATCCGAGCGGATCCCGCGCGGCGCGGACCGGGCCCTGCACGTGAAGCTGGGGCCTGGCGGCCTGTCCGACGTGGAGTGGACGATCCAGCTGCTGCAGCTGCAGCACGCCCACGCGGTCCCCGCGCTGCGCACCACCCGGACCACCGAGGCCATGGGCGCGGCGGTGGCCGACGGGCTGCTGCCGCCCGGTGACGCAGCCGCCCTGATGGAGGCCTGGCGGCTGGCCGCCCGGATCAGGAACGCGATCGTGCTGGTCCGCGGGCGGCCGGAGAACACCCTGCCGACCAAGCACGGCGAGCTGACCGCGGTGGCCCGGCTGCTCGGCTACTCGCCCGGCGACGCCGCCCAGGCCCTGGACCAGGCCTGGCGCCGGGCCGGCCGCCGCGCCCGCTCCATCATGGAGCCGATGTTCTACGGCTGACCCGGGCGCTCAGGAGGCTGGAAGGCTCAAGATGCCGTTGGCCCGCAGCAGGCGCAGGGCGTCGACGGTGAGGAAGCCGCGCCACTCCCGCTCCGCGGCCGGGGACCAGGCCAGCCAGTTGAACATCCAGCCGCCGTCGTCGCGCTGGGCCCGGGCAAAGTGGTCCAGGTGGGCCTTGATGGTGGCCTCGTCGAACAGCTCGCGGGCCAGTGATCCGGGCTCGGGCGCGAAGTCCAGCGGGGTGTGCACCTCGCCCGGGTCCTCCGGGTCCAGCGCCACCATGCCCCGGTCCAGGATCAGCGGCCCGACCCGGCCGAACGCCTCCCGCGCCCGGGCCCGGTCCGGCACGTGCTGCAGGAACTTCAGCGCGCCGAGCATCTCGTACTCGCCCGCCACGCCGCCGGACAGCCCGCCATCAGGCCATCGTGTCGATCCCGGCCCACATCATCTCGGTGGCCCGGTCCAGCCACGGATGGCTCACCCCGCGGGCGTGCAGCGTGCCCGCGATCAGGCCGGTGGCGATGACCGAGGCCGGGTGCCCGTCCTGCGGCACCCACCACGGCGCGTGCGGCCAGCCCTCGATGGACGGCTCGGCGCCGGACGCGCCGCCCTCGGCGGGCGCCACCGCGGCCAGCCAGTCGCAGGCGCCGGCGGCCAGCGTGCCGTCCCAGGCGTCGGCCTCGTCCATGATCCGCAGCGCCATGTCCACGGCCAGCGGCTGGCTCCCCGGCGCCCGGCAGTCCGGCTCCAGGGCCTGGCCGAACCCGCCGTCGTCGTTGCGGTAGGCGGCGACCGCGTCGCGGACCGGCCCGGCCGCGCCGCCGCCGAACATCCGCTCGAACCGGCGCCGGTCGACGACCCGCGCGTTGGCGACGATGAAGGTAGCCGCGGCTTCGAAGTCAGGTGTGTTCATCGGCCCATCACAGCACAGCCGCCCAGGCGCCGTATTGAACGAAACGGCCGCCGGGCGTGGCATCCTGGAACCATGGAGGACGGGCCGGTCAGCGTGCTTGACCTGCCGCCCGGCTACACCGAATGGCCGGCGCCGGCCGGGCTGCGGCATGCCGTCGCGTGCCTGTGGGCGCAGGTCATCCCGGCGGACGGCGGCGACCAGACCAGCCTGGTCCTGCCCGATGCGTGCTCCGACCTGATCTGGGAGGCCGATCGCGGCGCGTTCGTGGCCGGCCCCGACACCGGCCCCGCCCCGGCGACGCTGAAAGCGGGCACGATCCTGGTCGGCGTGCGTTTCCGGAGCTCAGCCGGAGGGCCCGCTCTCGGGGTGCCGCTCAGCGAGCTGCGAGACCAGCGCGTCGACCTGGCTGACCTGCGCCCGCGCGAGGCGCGCCGGCTGCCTGGCTCGCTGGATCCCGCCACCGCCGCGGACCGGGCCCTCCGGATGGCGGCCGACCTGGTGGACGACCCGGGCCCTGACCCGGCCGCGGCCGGCGCCGCCGCCCTGCTGGCCGATCCCCGGGCCCGGGCCGAGGACGTCGCCGCGGAGGTCGGGCTGAGCATGCGGCAGCTGCGCCGCCGGTGCCAGGCCGTGGTGGGCTACGGGCCCAAGACCCTTCAGCGGGTGCTGCGGTTCCGCCGGTTCGTGTCCCGCCTGGACGCTGGCCTGCCCGCCGGCCAGGAGCGACTCGACCTGGCCGCGCTCGCTATCGAGGCAGGCTACGCCGACCAGGCGCACCTGACCCGGGAATGCCAGGCCCTGGCCGGGCTGACCCCGGGCGCGCTGGCCCGGCAGCGGCGCCCAGTCCAGGGCGGCTCAGCGTAGGGCGGCTCAGCCCAGCACGGCTCAGCCCAGCGCGGCCCAGGCCATGGCGGCCAGCTGGTTGATGGTGTCGATGCCGTACTGCTCGGTCGGGTTCCCGGTGCTCAGCACGGCCATCAGGTAGTCCCGGCCGCTGCCCGAGATATAGCCCACGCTGTTGACCTGCCAGTCCTGCTGGGCGCTGTCCAGCGGCAGCCAGCCGTTCTTGAGCGCCACGGTGGCCTGGGCCGGGACCCCGCCGCGACACGCCCCATCTCTGGTCGGCGGTCACGTTCTCCATCAGCGACAGGGCGTAGTCCCGTTCGGCGTCGGTCAGCAGCGCGTTCGGCCGGGCGATGGTGCGCAGCAGGGCCAGCTGGTCGGCGGGCGTCGTCGTGGACAGGCCCCACCCCGGCCACGGGGAAGCCCGGCGCAGGTCACGCACGAGGACGGAGTGGTGTCGGCCAGCCCGGCGGCGGTGTTGAACGACCGGATCCCGCTGGCCCCGCCCACCTCGTCCCACAAGCTGGTCGCCGCGTCGTTGTCGCTGTCCTCGATCATCTGGGTGGCCAGGTCCCGGTCGGCCGCCGACAGGCTGGTGCCGCTCTTGCCCTTCTGGGCCAGCAGGGCCTCCAGCACGTTCAGCTTGACCACGCTGGCCTCGTCCTGCGGTCCCGGCTGGCCCAGCGACCAGGTCTGGCCCGTCCGCAGGTCCAGGACGGCGGCGGTGACCGTCCCGGTCCGGCCCGCCACGTACGAGGCGGCCGCCGTGCCGAGCGGGCTGGCGTGCCCGGCGGGCGCCGCCGAGCTGGCCCGCGCGGACGGTACCGGGCTGGCCGCCTTCGACCCGGCCGCCGCGGTGCCCGCCGTCGCGGCGGCGCTGGCCGGCCGGGACTGCGTGGCCGCCACCGCCCGGTCATCCGGCTTGCCGCCGCCCGGCCCGCCCGCTGGTCAGCAACAGGATGCCCGCCGCCACCAGCAGGGCGGCGCCGCCCACCGCGAGGATCAGCCTGACCCGCGCGGGCACGTCCCGCGAGTGCCTGCCTGAAGTCCCGATGGCGATGTCCTGTGCGTTACCGGCTGCCCGCCGGGCAGACCTGCTGGTATGGCTGGTTACCAGCGTAACCAGCCCACTGCTGGCGGGTAAGCGATACGTCCGCGATGCCGCAGGCGGCTTTGGCCAGGTCAGCCGGGAAGGCCACCGTCCCACCGGCGGGCCGTGCCGTCGCTGCTCACCGTGGCCAGGGTGCTGCCGTCGGGGCTGAACGCGACGCCGTCGACGGGCTGGGCGCTGGCCGTCATGGGGGTGCCGATGGGCTGCTGGGTGGCGACGTCCCACAGCCGGGTGCTGCCGTCGCCGCCCGCGGTGGCCAGCGTCCTGCCGTCGGGGCTGAACGCGACGCCGTCGACGGGCTGGGCGCTGGCCGTCATGGGGGTGCCGATGGGCTGCTGGGTGGCGACGTCCCACAGCCGGGTGCTGCCGTCGCCGCCCGCGGTGGCCAGCGTCCTGCCGTCCGGGCTGAACGCGGCGATGGTGGCCGGGCCCGCGGCCATGGGCTGGCCGGACGGGCGGTGGCTGGCCACGCTCCACAGCTGGGCCTTTTCGCCGGCGACGACGGTGACCAGGGTCTGGCCGTCCGGGCTGAAGGCCACGGTGCCGGCCAGCGCGCCCGGGCGGGAGACGGTCATCGGCGCCCCGTCCTGCCGTCCGGTGGCCGCGTCCCACAGCCGGGCGGTGCCGTCCGTGCCCAGCGTGGCCAGGGTCTTGCCGCCGGGGCTGAACGCGACGGCCTGGTCAGTGCGCGTCCCGGCCGCCGGGATCGTGACGCCGGCCCGCTGGCCGCTCGCCGTCTGCCACAGCTGCACCCCGTCGCCCGCCGCGGCCAGGGTCTTGCCGTCCGGGCTGAGGGCGAGCCCGGTCACCGGGCCGGCCGCGGAGACCGCCGGCCCGGCCTGCCGCCGGGCCGCGACGTCCCACACCTGGACCGTCCCGTGCCCGTCGCTGACGGCCAGCAGCCCGCCTCCGGTGCTGAACGCGGCCCCGGGGCTGGCCGTCCCGACCGGCAGCGGGGCGGAGACCTGATGGAAACCCGCCGTGTCCCACAGCTGGATGCTGCCGGCGCCGCTCCCGGTGGCCAGGGTCGCTCCGCGCGGTGCGGCGGCCAGCGCGCTCACCCCGGCCGAGCCCGGGACGGCCAGCGCGGTCCCGGTCTGGGCCTGCGTGGCGACGTCCCACAGCTCGGTCACGCCGTCGCTCTGCGCGGCGGCCAGCGTGGTCCCGCCCGCGCCGAAGGCCAGCGCGCTGACCGGCCCGCCGGTCACCATGGCCGCGCCGGCCGCGGCGTGGCCCGCCACGTTCCAGAGCCGGGCGGTGCCGTCGCGGCCGCCGGCGGCCAGCAGCTGCCCGTCCGGGCTGAAGGCCAGGGCGCTGATCTCCGGCCCGTTCGGGATCAGCGCCGCTCCGGTCACCTGCTGGCTGGCCACCGACCACAGCTGGACATTCCCGTCGTCGGCCGCCGCGGCCAGCAGCGTCCCGTCGGGGCTGAACGTCACCGCGTCCACCGCGGTGTCATCCGAGCTCATCGGGGCGCCGATCTCCCGGCCGGTGGCGGCGCTCCACAGCCGGATGCCGCCGTCCGCGCCGCCGCTGGCCACGGTGCTGCCGTCCGGGCTGAACGTCACCGGGCCGGCCTGGGCCGCGCCGGCCAGCGGCTGGGTGGTCATCGCACCGCGGCCGGCCAGGGTCCAGCGGCCGACCGCGCTGGCGTCCGCGGCCTCCAGGACCTTGCCGCCGTCGGCGAAGGCCAGCGCGAGCGGCGCGGCGCCGAAGGTAGCGACCCCGATCGTGCGGTGCCCGGCCAGGTCCCACAGCCGGATCGTGCCGCCGGAGTACCCGGCGGCCAGCTCGCTGCCGTCCGGGCTGTAGGCCAGCGCGGTGAGGGCGCCGGACGGCGCGCTGAGCACGCCGCGGACCGGCTGGGCCAGCGACTGGACCAGGCTGTAGCGGGCCCGCGCCGTCGGGTCCAGCCGCCAGGCCGCCCCGGCCAGCAACGCCGCGGTGACCGGATCAGCGTCGTCCAGGGCGGTGCTCTGCGCGGCCAGCCGCTGCGCCGTGATCTGGGTGTCCTGCCGGGCCGCGGTGGCCCGCGCGGACTTGACCGCTATCCCCGCCCCGGCCAGCGCGGCCACGACCGCCACCGCCGCGACCGCGGCCAGCGCCTGGCGCCGCCGCCTGGTCCGGGCCGCAGCCGACCCGCTGGCCCGCAGGAACTCGGCCTCGCCGCCGCCCAGTTCCGGGTACCGGCCCGGGTCCGCGGCCCAGGCCCGGGCCGCCTCGCTTGTCGCGGCCAGCTGCACGCCGCGGTACAGCAGCGCGCCGTCGCGGTCGCTGCCCCGCCACCGCGCCGCGTCCTCGGCCAGCTGGCCGTGCAGGACCGCGCTGGCCTGGTCCTCGGCCAGCCACCCCCGCAGCCGCGGCCAGTCCTCGATCAGCACGTCCTGCGGGATCTCGCACCGGTCGCTGTCCAGCATCAGCAGGCGGGCCCGGGCGAAGGCGTCCAGCACCGCGCCGACGCTGGCGTCCTCGTCCGCCGGCCGCCCGGCGTGCAGCTCGGCCCGGGTGAGCGTGCGGCGGACCGGGCGCCCGTCCGGCCCGGTCGCGGCCAGCCGCCGGAAGACCGCGGGGGCAAGAGCCTGCTGCTCGTCGTCCAGGCCCAGGTAGGCCGCCTCGGCGCTGGCCGCCACCGCCCCGGTGACCCCGGCCCCGGCCTCCTGGTCGTCCTGGCTCCTCAGCACGCTGCCGCGGCGGCGTTCCCAGCGCATCGTCATGGCCGCCGACACCAGCGGGAGTATCTCGTCCCGGGCCCCGTGGGCCCCGTGGGCCCCGAGGGCCCCGTGGGCGCCGTTGGCCTCGTGGGCCGGGCCCAGCCCGGCCCACGAGGCCAACGCCTCGGTCAGGGCCGGCTCGACGGCCAGCCCGCTGGCCTCGGCCGGGCCGGTGATCGCCCGCCGCAGCTCGGCCTGGCTCATCGGGCCCGCCACGATCTGGTCCCGCTCCATCACCGGGATGAGCTCCGGGTAGGCCGCGCACCGGTCCCAGCAGTCACCGCGCACGGCGAGCACCGCCAGCAGCGGAGGCTCGGCCCGCGGCCCGGCCGGGCGGGTGGCGGCCGCGTGCACCGCGCCGATGAAGGCGGCCCGCTCCTGCCGCGCGTCCTGGTCGTCGGCCGCGAAGGCCTGCTCGAACTGGTCCGCGATCAGCACCAGCCGGGCCGCCCCGGCCTGCTCGGCCAGCTCGGCCAGCACCAGGTGCGCCTGGCCGGGCGCCTCGGCCAGGCGGCGGCGGATCACCGCCGGGTCACCCCCGGCCAGCCCGGCCAGCTGCCCGGCCAGCCCGGTGAGCGGGTCGGTGCCCGCCCGCATGACGAGCCGGGGCCAGGAACCCGATCCGGGCACCTGCACGCCCCGGGCCAGGGCCGGCACCAGGCCCGCCTGCAGCAGCGAGGTCTTGCCCGCTCCGGCCGCGCCCGTGACCATGACCAGGCCGGCCTGCGCCAGCGCCCCGGCCAGCGTGGCGGTGAGCCGCTCCCGGCCGAAGAACACCGCCTCGTCGGCCGGCCCGTAGGGCAGCAGGCCCCGGTAGGGGCAGCCGCCGATCCAGCGCGGCCCGCCCGGACTGGGCTCGCCGGGCCGGCCCATTGCCGCGACCGCTGGGTGATGACGGCGAGCTCCTCGCGGATGACCCGGACGTCGGCGGACTGCCGGGCGACCTGCCCGGCCGCGGCCCGCAGCTCGGCGTCGTGCGCACTCAGGCTGTCCTGGGTCTCCTCGGCCGCCCGGGCCAGGTCGGCGAGCAGGAACTCCATCTCGCCGAACTCGGCGCTCACCGCCTCGGCGGCGAGCAGGACCTCGCGCTCCAGGTCCTCGTCCCCGGCCTGGACGGCGGCCCGGAAGACGGTGCCGCCCGCGTCGATCTCGCGCAGCACCATGGCGATGTCCGACCGGACCCCGGCGGCGCGCGCGCCGCCGGCCGACAGGGCCTCGTGCAGGACCCGGCTGACGGCATGCTGCAGCTCGCCCCGCGACGGCCGGTCCGGCGCGTGCGCCGCACGGGCCTGGTCCACCGCCGCCGCCATCAGCTCGCCCAAGGCGGCGGCCCCGACCGAGGACAGCACCCCGAGCCGGGCCGCGGCCTTGTCGCCGCCCAGCTCCGCGGCCGTCTCCAGCGTCGGCGCGAACGCCGCCGCGCACAGCAGGGTCAGCACCTCCGGCGCGGCAACGCCGCTCAGCTGGCGGCCGGGCCGGGAGGTGCGCAGCAGCCAGTCCCGGATTCCTGCCTGGAGCCGCACGACCTCCTCGAAGTCGCCCAATCCCGCCACCCCCAACCCAGCCAGACCGCCCCAAAGGCCGGGGCGCAGCCTAGCAGGCGGCATTACTCCCGAGCGGAGAGTTTTGCGCAGGTGATCCCGTTCAGAATTTGCTCATGGCCGGGATGACCCGCTCGGCCATCAGCTCCAGCGGCCGCAGCGAGCCGACCCCGGTCACGGCGCCGTGCGCCACCTGGATGCCGAGCTCGGACAGCTCGTGCAGCTGCTCGATGACCTTCTCGACGTTCTCGCCGTTCTCGCCCAGGTCGAACCGGGCGCCTGAGGTCTTCTCGATCTCGTCGTAGTCGCGGCCCTCGTTGGCGCAGTGCTCGCGCAGCACGTCGAGCTTGTGGGCCAGCTCCGGCCCGCCGAAGATGTTGCACGAGTCCGCGTACTTGGCCACCAGCCGCAGCGTCTTGCGCTCCCCGGAGCCGCCGATCAGGATGGGCGGCCGCGGCCGGCTCAGCGGCTGCGGCGAGTTCAGCGTGCGGCCCATGTGGTAGTAGGTGCCGTCGAACGGGCCCTCGTCGTCGCTCCACATCTGCTGGAAGATGCGCAGCGTCTCCTCCAGCCGCTCGAACCGCTCCGCGGTAGGCGGGAAGAACAGGCCCAGCCCCTCGGCCTCGTCGGAGTTCCAGGCCGCCCCGATGCCGAGCATCGCGCGGCCGCCGGACAGCACGTCCAGCGAGGTGACCGCCTTGACCAGCAGTCCCGGGTCCCGGTAGACCACCGCCGTGACCAGGGTGAGCAGCTTGACCCGCTCGGTCTTGGCCGCCAGGTAGCCGAGGGTGGTGTAGGCCTCGAGCATCTCGTGCTCGGCGGGCCCGACGCCCCGGATCTGCCAGACGTGGTCCATCACGCTGATCCGGTCGAAGCCCGCCTGCTCGGCCAGGCCGGCGATCTCGCCCAGCCGGACCCGGAGCTCAGCCGGGCCGCCTGGCCATGTGAAATCCGGGATGTGAAGGCCCGCCTTCATGTGCCCACGCTCCTGTCGGTAGGTCGCTGCCGGGCACCAGTCTGCCACTCATGATCCTGGTTCGTTCCCGCGCACAGCCGCCCGGGTCTGGGCGTCCAGGACGGCCAGCAGCGGTACCGAGGCCGCCTGGAGCTTCTGCACCGCGCCGTCGAGCCGGGCGTCCAGCGAAACCGACGCCGCCCCGGACATCATCCCCAGGGACCGGGCCAGCAGGGCGCCGACCGCCTGCGCCTGCTCCAGGAAGGCCCTGGACACCGTCTCGTCGATCAGGACCGGCGCGCCGACCAGCAGCATCATCATGTAGGTCCGGAGCTCGTCGCCGGCCGCTTCACGGTCCGCGTCCGCCGCGCCGTCCCCGGCGGCCTGGGTGGCGGAGCGAGCGGCCCGGACCGCCTGGCTCAGGATGATCGCGGCCTGCGCCGCCACGGCGCGGGCCCGGTCCCTGATCTGCCTGAGCACGAGCACCTGGTTGACCACCAGCACGGTGATCAGCAGTACCAGCAGGCCGGACACGGTGCTGGTGGTGAGGGCGTGCACCAGCCACCAGCGGCGCATCGTGTCATCGGTGACGTCACCGGTCACCAGCGCGGCGGTGAGCAGCGTGGCGACCAGCGCCGCTGCCCAGCCCTGCCACTGTGACCGCATGACCCGACCCTAGCGAGTCACGGCCCGCGGGCCTCGCCGCGTCCGGGCCGCCGGCAGCCGCCCCTCAGCCCGGCGGCTCCGCGATCATGGCCGTGCCGATCTCGCGGAACCCGATCCGGGCGTACACCCGCGCCACCTCGTGGTCGCTGGCGGACAGGAAGACGGTCCGCACCCCGCGGCTGAGCGCGTCGGCGGCCAGCCGGGCGGTGACCGCCGCGCCCAGCCCCTGCCGGCGATGCGAGGGCAGCACCCCGATGCCGGTGATCTCGCCGATGCCGTCCGCCGCCTGGCAGCTGCCCGCCGCGACCGGGCCGTCCGGGCCGGACGCGGCGGCCAGGACCGAGTATCCGGACCGCAGCCGCTCCCGCAGCATGGCGATCATCCCGCCGTCGTAGTCGGCGGCGATCTTGTCCCGTTCGGCCGTTCCCGCCTCGCCGGCCGCGGTTCCCGGATGGCTGAACGCCACCGCCGGCACCGCCCAGACCTGGTCCAGCTCGGCGTCCTCCGGCCGGATGATCCGGACCGCCGTCCCGGCCGGCAGCGGCGGCTCCGGCACCGACCTCGGCGCCCGGCCGGCGTGCACCATGAGCGGATGCCGGTGCACCTGCAGGCCGGCTTCCTCGGCGGCCGCCGCCATCTCGGGCGCGCACTGCTCGATCCACTCGAATGACTCCGGGATGAGCAGCTCGCGCTGCCGGGCGCGGACCGCGCGGATGCCGTCCGCGGTGATGCGCGGCCGGGCCCCCAGCCTCGGCCGCGCGTAGTACGGCCAGCCCGTGGCGTCAGGAACGAAGACCTCGAGCGGCCCGAGCTGCTCAGCGCGGGCACGGCGACGCGGAATCGCGTCACAATACGCGTCAATCCGCTCAATGGTCCCGTTATCTCCCACAGCAGTACTCACCTTAGGCCGACCTTTGCCGGCCGCCAAACGGCTTACCCGGCGCGCGTGTCCGGTCCGGGCCGCCAGGCGGCCGGGTCACGGCCGTATCCGCTCAGCGCCGCGGGCCAGGACAGCTCGTCTGCGTCCAGCCGGCCGGGCGGCCGGACCGCGGTGACCGGGCCGTCGGCGCCGTCCACCGTGACCACCCACGCCGCCGGGTCCCAGCCCGGGTCGGCCCCGCCCGGGACGGCCCCGCCCGTCGGCCCGGCTGGCCCGGTACGCGGCTGGCCGAGCAGCCAGAGCCCGGTCCGCGCCAGGCTGAGCTCGCGGAACAGGGTGCCGCCGTACGCGGCCTGGGCGGCCAGGGCCCGCAGCGCGGTGGCCGCGCACAGGTATCCCGTCCCGTGATCGAGGAGCTGGCACGGCAGCGCCCCCGGCCGCTCGCCATCGGCCGACTCGATGACCGCGATCCCGGACGCGGCCTGGACGATGCTGTCGAAACCGCGCCGCTGTCCCCAGGGCCCGTCCCGGCCCCAGGCCGACAGGCTCACCACGACCAGGCCGGGATGGCGTTCGGCCAGGTCCGGCGGAGCCAGGCCGAACCGGTCCAGCGCGTGCGGCCGGTACCCGTGGATCAGCACGTCGGCCCCGGCCAGCAGCTCATGCAGGCGGCCGAGGCCGTCCGGCGTGCCGAAGTCCAGGACCGCGCTGCGCTTGCCCAGCAGCTGGTCGTAGGTCTGCTGGGGCAGCTCGGGCCGGCCGGGCGGATCCAGCCGGAGCACGTCGGCCCCCAGCGCGCCCAGGTAGCGGGTGGCCACCGGCCCGGCGATGACCCGGGTCAGGTCGAGCACCCGGATCCCCGACGCGGGCCCGCTCCCCGGGGCACGGCTCCCCGGAACCCGGCGCCGGGGCGGCGCACCCTCGATGCTGTGCACCCCGTCCCGCCCGCCCGGCTCGCGCGGCGCTCCCTCGACCAGCCGCGCGGCGGCCACCGCCTGCCCGGCCGGCGCGGCTCGCCAGGCGGCCTCGGTCCGGACCGCCGCCGCCACCCCGCCCGCGGCCGTCACCCGGTCCTCGACCTCCGCCGCGTCCCGCCGGGCCAGGGCCGCCGCCACCGCGTCCGGGTCTGCGGCACAGCCCAGCACGCGCAGCAGCGCCTCCCGGTGCCACGGGTAGTTGGCGTGGGTCCGGATCCAGCCGTCGGCCGTCCGCCAGAACCGGGACAGCGGCGCGAAACCGCCCCCGGTGCGCTGGCCGTTCACCCGCACCAGCGCTTCGCTCCGGACCGCCGCGGCCACCTGCCGGCGGTCGAGCCCGAGCTCCTGGTGCCCGTGGCCGTCCGCCAGCGCCGCCGCGGCCAGCAGGGCCGTCCCGATGCAGGCGACGGCCAGGTCCTCGACCGGCAGCCGCGAGGGCAGCTGGCCCGGCGGTCCGGTCACCTTCAGCCGCCCGGGCCAGGCCGGCCCGCCCTGGCCGTCCGGGGTGTCCCGGTCCAGCTCCGCCCACGCCTCAGCAACCAGCTGCGGCCACTGCTGGTCAGCCATGCCTCACCCGCCCGTGCCTAGTTCCCGCTGCATCAGCACGGTGTCGAGCCACCGGCCGTGCTTGTACCCGACCCGGCGCAGCCGCCCGGCCGGCTCGAAGCCGAGACGGCGGTGCAGCGCCACCGAGGCCCCGTCGCCGGAATCGGCGATCACCGCGATGACCTGCCGGGCCCCGGCCTGCTCGCAGCCGGCCAGCAGCGCGCTGAGCAGGGCGCGGCCCAGCCCGCGGCCGGTGTGCCCGGGGGAGAGGTACACGGTGTCCTCGACCGTGTGCCGGTAGGCGGGCCGCGGCCGCCACGGGCTGGCGTAGGCGTACCCGAGGACCGCGCCGTCCTGCTCGGCCACCAGGAAGGGCAGCTCCCGGCCGGTCACCGCGTCCATCCGCTGCTGCCACTGGCCCGCCGAGGGCGGGTCCTCCTCGAAGGTCACGACGGTGGCCGTCACGTAGTGGGCGTAGATGACGGCCACCGCCTCGAGGTCGGCCGGGACCGCCGCCCGGACGAGCGGGGCCGGGGAGGCCGGGCCGCCGCCGGCGCTCATGATCTGTCCGCCCGGCCAGCCGGGCTCGCGTTTGACCGCGACATGTCACGACCATACTCAGGGGCGGCCCCGGGGATAATGAACCATGACTTCCGAGACGATCCGCGATCTGCTCGAGCCGCTGGTTGGTCGGTCCGGTTCGATCTTCCTGATCGTGGCCAGGACCGGCCCGATCGGCTTCGCCACGGCCGAGAACAAGAAGCTGACCGGCATCGAGATCCGTCCCGACGGCCTGATCCGGCTGACCCGCGAGAGCGGCTGGGCCGTGATCGATCCCACCGACGTCATCGCCGTGGTGTGGAACGGCGAGACCGAGAGCTCGCCCGGCCAGTTCCTCTGACGTGGCCGCCTGACGACCGCAGGCCGGGCCGGCCGGGCCCGGTGAGCGCCGCTAGGGTTGTCTGAACACCGGGATCTGCGGAAGGCGTGAGCCAATGGCGGCACTGGACGGGAAGGTGGCCATCGTCACCGGCGCGAGCCGGGGCATCGGCGAATACATCGCGCGGGCGCTGGCCGGCGCCGGGGCGTCGGTCGTGATCGCGGCCCGCAGCACCGAGGTCACCGACAAGCGGCTGCCCGGCACCATCTACACGGTGGCCGAGCACATCCGGTCCCGCGGCGGCCGGGCGCTGCCGGTGCGCCTCGACGTGCGCGACCCGGAGAGCATCACCAGCTGCGTCCAGCAGACCGTGGCCGAGTTCGGCCGGATCGACATCGTGGTCAACAACGCCGCGATCCTCATCCCGGGCATGCTGGAGACTGTCCAGCCCCGGCACCTGGACCTGATCTGGCAGATCGACCTGCGCGGGCCGCTGCTGCTCATCCGCGAGGCGCTGCCGCACATGCGGGCCGCAGGCGGCGGCCATATCGTCAACGTCTCCTCCGGCGCGGCCATCTTCCCCGGGCCCGGCCCGTATGAGGCCAACACCTCCGGCGGTGCCTTCTACGGCATGGTCAAGGCCGGCCTGGAGCACTACTCGCAGAGCCTGGCCATGGAGCTGCAGGACGCGAACATCGCGGTCAACGTGCTGTCGGTGCAGGAGGTCGTCCACACCCCGGGCAACATCTGGGCCCAGAACGACCCGGAGAACCCGGACCTGGACTTCCAGCCGTCCGGTCACCTGGCCGCCGTGACCCTGTGGATGGTCGAGCAGCCGCCCGCCAAGTTCACCGGCAACATCGTGGCCGCCGAGCAGCTGTTCCGCGAGCGGGGCATGGAGCCGCAGATCGACTAGCGGGCCGGGCCGCCGCCGGTAGGCTCACTGTTACGACCAGGTAGCAGGAGAGGCGGCGGCGATGACGTACCAGGTGGTGAACCCGGCCACCGGCCAGGTGGAGCACGAGTACCCGACCGCGACCGACGCGGAGATCGGCGAGGTGCTGGACCGGGCCGAGCGCGGCTACCTGGCCTGGCGGCAGAGCGACATGGCCGAACGAGCGGACGTCCTGCGCCGGGTCGCCCAGTTGCACGAGGACCGGGCCGACGAGCTGGGCGCGATCGTCACCCGCGAGATGGGCAAGACGACGGCCGAGGCCAAGGGCGAGGTGGCCCTGACCGTCGACATCTACCGCTACTACGCCGAGCACGGGGCCGGCCTGCTCAAGGACGAGCCGCTGCAGTCCAACACGCCGGGCAGCGCCTGGGTCCGCCGGACCCCGATCGGGGCCCTGCTGGGCATCATGCCGTGGAACTACCCGTACTACCAGGCCGCCCGGTTCGCCGCTCCCAACCTGATGATCGGCAACACCATCGTGCTCAAGCACGCGCCGCAGTGCCCGGAGTCGGCCCTGGCCATGGAGCAGATCTTCGCCGAGGCCGGGCTGCCCGCCGACGCGTACATCAACGTGTTCGCCAGCAACGAGCAGGCAGCGGACATCATCGCCGACCCGCGGATCGCCGGGGTGTCGGTGACCGGCAGCGACCGGGCCGGCTCGGCGGTGGCCGCCATCGCCGGCCAGTACCTGAAGAAGGTCGTGCTGGAGCTGGGCGGCTCGGATGCGTTCATCGTGCTGGACGGGGCCGACCTGCCCGCCGTGGCCAAGGCGGCCGCCGCCGCCCGGATGCAGAACGGGGGCCAGGCCTGCAGCTCCTCCAAGCGGATGATCGTGACCGGCGAGGTGTACGACGAGTTCATGGCCGAGTTCACCGCGGCCATGTCCGGCTACACCACCGGTGACCCCAACGACCCCGCCACGGTCTACGGGCCGCTGTCCTCGGAGCAGGCCGCCCGCAACGTGATGGACCAGATCAACGACGCGGTCGGCAAGGGCGCGAGCGTGCACCTGGGCGGGCGCCGTCCCGACCGCCCCGGCGCGTACGTCGAGGCCACCGTGCTGTCCGGCGTGACCCCGGAGATGCGCGCCTACCACGAGGAGCTGTTCGGCCCGGTCGCGGTGGTCTACCGGGTGGCCGACGCCGAGGAGGCCATCGAGCTGGCCAACAGCAGCTCCTACGGGCTGGGCAGCGCGGTATTCGCCAGCGACGAGTCGGTGGCCCTGGACGTGGCGGACCGGCTGGACGTCGGGATGGTCTGGATCAACCAGCGCGAGGGCGGCGGCCCGGAACTGCCCTTCGGCGGGACCAAGCGCTCCGGCATCGGCCGGGAGCTCGGGCCGCTGGGCATCGACGAGTTCGTGAACAAGAAGCTGATGCACACCCGGCCGGACAGCCAGTAGCCGCCCGGTCAGGCCTGCGGCCCGCCCGGGCTGCTGAACGGAGGCAGGCGCCGGATGGCGACGCGGCGCCTGCCCTCCTCGATCCACGGCGGGATCAGGCCTTCCTCCGCGCCCGCCATCCGGCACAGCTCCGCCACCGCCTGCCCGCGCACCTCGTACTCCTCGCCCTTCCCCTCGGCCGCCCCGAGCGCCAGCCCGGCTTCCTCGGCCAGCAGGTCGGCGCGGCCGGCGGCGACCTCCCGCAGCTCGGCCGCTCCCGCGGCCTTCTCGTCCTCGCTCAGCCCGCCCCACCGGGCATGCCGCCGGGCGATCCCGGAGATCCGGGCCAGGAGCAGTCGCTCGGCGTCGACACGGGCATGATCTCTGGACGCTGCGGCCATCATTCGTACCTGTATTCGTCTCGAAAAGATTGATGTTGACCATCATGCGACACAGATACGACTACTTCAAGTAAGCATTTGTGGCGAGTGTTGACGGACAGTCACCCGCAGAGTCACACTGAACGCATCAGGATCACCTGCATCACCGTCGCCCGTGGACCATCCGTACACCATCGATGACGCCGTGACCGCCGCCGAGGCGCTGCGCGAGATCAGCGCCGGTCACGAGCAGGCCGCCACGGCTCTGCTCGACGCGGCCGGGCTGAGCGCGCTGAGCAACGACGAGCTCGAGGACCTGAGGGCCCGGTTCGGCGTGGAAGCCTTACCTGTCCGGGCACCCGGCTGCGGCCAGCGCGGTCAGTCCCGGCCGCGCAGCAGTGACACCCGGAACGGGCGGACCTCCCCGCGCGCGTAGCCGCCGCTGACCACCGGATCCTCCTGCATGAACTGGCGCGCCGCCTGCTCGTCCGGCGCCTCGAAGACGACCAGCCCGGTGTTGACCGTCCCCAGGGTCGGCCCGGCCAGGATGAGCTCACCGCTGGCCAGCAGCCGCTGCAGCCGCTCGAAGTGCTCGGCCCAGACCGCCTTCTCCGCAGCCGTCATCGTCGCGGCGAAGTCCTCGCGCGGGGGATGCAGGAAGTAGATCCATTCCGTCACGAGCCGAGTCTTCCCTCGCCGCCGGCGGTACGTCAATCCGGGATCTCGGCAGGTATTGAGATCCATAATTAACTGGTGCTAATCCAGGGCCGCCGGAACAGCAGCGGATCGGCCGGCCGGGTTCGCGTTTCATGCCATCTGTCGTTGATGCGGTAGTGATCCCGGAGTACGGTCGGAAACGTGACATCGGAGGTCGCCGACGGGGTGGCGAGGCTTCCTTTCGGATTCTGGGAGTCGAAGTTCCGCCCGCCCAGAGAACGTGCCGGGATCGTGCGGCGGGCCGCCCTCGTCGACCGGCTGGCGGCCGTGCAGGAGCCGGTTATCGCTGTGGTCGCCCCGCCCGGCTACGGCAAGACGACGCTGCTGGCGCAGTGGGCCGGGCAGGTAGATCCCCGGGTGGCCTGGGTCTCCTGCGACGACGGCGACAACGACCCCGTGGTACTCCTGGCCGCGGTGGCGGTGGCCCTGGACCGGATCGAGCCGGTGGACCCGGGGATATTCGGTGCCCTGGTCTCGTCAAGCGCTGGCATCGTCCTCGCTCCGAGGCTGATGGCCGCATTCGCGTCAGTATCCCGGCCGGTCCGCATGGTCTTCGATAATGCCGAGGCGGTAACCAGCCAAGAGTGCCTGATGATGCTCGCTGAATTCGCCGTGCGCCTGCCGCAGGGATGGCAGCTCGCGTTCGGTTCACGAACCCGCGTGCCGCTCCCGGTGGCGCGGCTGCGCGCTCAGGGCGGGATCGTGGAAGTCAGCGCCGGGGATCTGGCCATGGACCGGAAGGAAGCGTCCGCCCTGCTGGCCAGCGCAGGCGCCGAGATGGGCGAGGCCGGTATCGGTGACCTGCTCGAGCGGACCGAGGGATGGCCGGCCGGTTTGTATATCGCCGCGCTGGCCATGAAAGCCGGAATCCGGCCCGGCGACGTCGGGTTCACGTTCACCGGCGATGACGTCTTCATGGGCGACTACCTGCGATCTGAGCTGCTGGACCGGGTCTCGCCCGCGGAGGCGTCGTTCCTGACCCGGACCTCGGTCCTGGACCGGCTGTGCGGGCCGCTGTGTGACGCGATCCTGGCCCGCAAGGGGTCACAGCAGGTGCTCGAACAGCTGGAGAGCAGGAACCTGCTCGTGGTCCCGCTCGACCGGCACCGCGAGTGGTACCGCTACCACCCGCTGCTCCAGGACCTGCTCCAGGCCGAGCTGCGCCGCCGGGAGCCCGAGCTCGGGCCGGACCTGCACTTCCGGGCGGCCTCGTGGTACGAGGCGAACGCCATGCCGGAGACCGCGATCGGGCACGCTCAGGAGGCCGGAGACTATGACCGGGTGGCGCGCCTGGTCCTGGAGGTGGCTCAGCCGGTCTGGGTGAGCGGGCGGGCCGAAACGGTGCTGCGCTGGATGGAGTCGCTCCGGGACATCACCTCAGCCGAGCACTACGGCGCGATCGCCGTGCACGCCTCGCTGATCTGTGCCCTGCTGGGCCAGCCGAGCGAAGCCGAGCGGTGGGTGGCCGCAGCGGAACGCGCCTCGCCGGCGGGCATCCTCCCGGACGGCAACACGATGGCGGCCACGCTGGCCTACCTGCGGGCGCTGTTGTGCCGTGACGGCCCCGCCGTCATGCGGCGCGATGCGCAGGCCGCGTGGGACGGGCTGAACCCGGCCAGTCCGTACCGGGCCACCATGCTCTACACCGAAGGCATCTCCTACCTGCTGGAGGATGACCTGGACCGCGCGGATCAGATCCTGGTCCGCGCGTTCGGCGAGGCCGACCGGGTCGGGGCCCCGCCGCTGGCCGCCGTCATCCTGGCCGAGCGGTGCATCGTGGCCGAGCAGCGCGGCGACTGGCCGGAGGCCATGAGGCTGGTGCAGCAGGCCGTCACCATCGTGGAGGCCGGGCAGTTCGACGACTACTGGACCAGCGCCCTGGTCTACGCCTGGGCCAGCCGGGCCGCCCTGCACGGCGGGAAGATCGCCGAGGCGCGCTCCTGGCTGGGGCGCGCCGCCCGGCTCAGGCCGCTGCTGAGCTACGTCCTGCCGGTCATGTCGGTCCAGGCCCTGCTGGAGATGGCACGCTGCTATCTCGCTCTTTCCGACCCCGGCGGCGCCATAGCGGTCCTGAACCAGGTCCGCGACATCCTCCAGCAACGGCCCGATCTCGGGTCGCTGTCCCGGCAGGCCGCTCAGCTTCGCGCCGAGCCCGGCAGGAACGGGGCGCCTGACGTCGGTGCGTCATCTCTCACCGCCGCCGAACTGCGACTGCTGCCGCTGCTATCGACTCATCTGTCCTACCAGGAGATCGGCGAGCGGCTGTACGTCTCGAAGAATACGGTCAAGAGCCAGGCCTACTCGGTATTCCGGAAGCTCGGGGCCTCCTCGCGCAGCGAGGCCGTCAGCCGAGCGCGCGACCTCGGCCTGGATTATCTCTAGGTCTCGACCGTCAGGGCCCCGGCTGGCGCGGGCTCAGCCCAGCCCGGGCAGGGAGTCGCTGCTTGGCGCCGTGAACCCGGTGGCGTTCTTCAGCTGGTCGAACAGGCCGCTCGTGCCGTTGACATCGCCCGAGGTGGCGCTGCCGCCCTTGATCTTGCTCGTCAGGCTGGCCAGGCTGGCCTTGATGGTGTCGAGGTTAGGGACGTACTTGCACAAGGTCGGGTCGGCGGCGGCGTTCTGCGTGGCGTTGCTGAGCAGCTTGACGATGGCTGCGCTGGCCAGCCCGGCCTTGATGATCGCCGTGGTCCGCCCCTTGGCGCCCTTGCTGAACGTCCCCGCCTGGTAGGGCTTGTAGAGGTAGCGGTGGAACGCCCCGTAGGTCAGGGCCAGGTCGGCCAGCAGCCGGGTCTTGGGGATCTTACGGGTGCCGGCGCTGGCGCAGGCGGCCGCCGACGCCGAAGCGCTGTCGGCGACGGTACCGGACGCCGTCTGGCTCGCCGTGGCCGCGGCTTGCGTCGAACTGCTGGATGAGCTGCACGCGGCCGCTCCGCCCAGCACGATCATCAAGACCATGACCAGCGCCAGTATGCGCTTCATCGATCACCCCCGGGGTCGCTCACGGTACCTACCCCAAGTGCGGCCCGGTCACGCCTCAGCCGGCGGCCGTCATCGTGGCGCTTGGGCGTCGCGATTCTTATTATTGGGCTGGGATATATTGCCCGGCCATCTAGTTGTTGCTATAACGCAACTAATTGCCGTATGCGCCGGGGGCGGTCAGCCACGGAGCAGTGCCGGCCTCGCCGGGAGGAAACGTGGTGGCCCTTTCACCCCAGCCGCTGATCGGACCCCGCTACAAGTGGATTGCCCTGTCGAACACGACCATTGGCGTGCTGATGGTCACGATCAACCAGTCCATCGTGCTGATTGCCCTGCCCGACATCTTCCGCGGTATCGGCGTCAACCCGCTGCAGCCGGGCAACGGCGCCCTGCTGCTCTGGCTGCTCACGGGGTACTCGGTGGTCACCGCGGTGCTGGTGGTCAGCTTCGGCCGGCTGGGCGACATGTTCGGCCGGGTCCGGATGTTCAACCTCGGATTCACGATCTTCTCGGTGTTCTCGGTGCTGCTGGCGGTGACGTGGCTGAGCGGCACGGCGGCGGCGTGGTGGCTGATCGGGATACGGCTCCTGCAGGCCGTCGGCGGCGCGATGATCATGGCCAACTCCGCCGCGATCCTCACCGACGCGTTCCCGTCCGACCAGCGCGGTCTGGCGCTCGGGCTCAACCTGGTGGCGGCTTTGTCCGGGGTGTTCATCGGGCTGGTGCTCGGCGGGCTGCTCGCCCCGGTCAGCTGGCGGCTGGTCTTCCTGATCTCGGTCCCGATCGGCGTCACGGGCACCATCTGGTCCTACCTCAAGCTGCGCGAGCTTGGCATTCGCAAGCCGGCCAGGCTGGACTGGTGGGGCAACGGGTCCTTCGCTGTGGGCCTGGTCTCGGTGCTGGTCGGCATCACCTACGGCATCCAGCCCTATCACGGGCACGCGTTGGGCTGGACCAACCCGATGGTGCTCTCGCTGATCTTCGGCGGCCTGGCCGTGCTGGCGGTGTTCTGCGTGATCGAGACCAGGGTGCCCGCGCCGATGTTCCAGCTCTCGCTGTTCAAGATCCGCCCGTTCACGGCCGGGAACATAGCGGCCCTGCTGTCCGGCCTGGGCATAGGCGGCCTGCAGTTCATCGTGATCATCTGGCTGCAGGGTATCTACCTGCCGCTGCACGGCTACAGCTTTGAGAAGACCCCGCTATGGGCCGGCATCTCCATGATCCCGCTGACCACCGGATTCCTCATCGCCGGGCCGATCGCCGGCTGGCTGTCCGACCGGTTCGGCGCCCGGCCGTTCGCCACCGGCGGCATGGTGCTGGCCGCGCTCTCGTTCGTCCTGCTCAAGCAGCTGCCGGTGAACTTCGAGTACTGGCAGTTCGCGGTCATCCTGTTCCTGAACGGCCTCGGCAACGGCATGTTCGCCTCGCCCAACCGGGCCGGGATCATGAACAGCCTGCCGCCGGAACACCGCGGCGTCGGCGCGGGCATGAGCACGACGTTCATCAACACGGCCATGGTGCTGTCCAACGGCATCTTCTTCACGCTGATGGTCACGGGCCTGGCGTCGACGCTGCCCGCCGCCCTCAACCACGGCCTGGCCGCGCAGGGCGTGCCGCCGGCCGACGCGGCCCGGCTGGCCGCGCTGCCGCCGGTATCGATCCTGTTCGCCGCGCTGCTCGGCTACAACCCCATCCAGCAGCTGCTCGGTCCCGCCCTGGGCCACGTGTCGGCGAGCCATGCCGCCATCCTCACCGGGCACTCGTTCTTGCCGTCGCTGATCTCGCCGCCGTTCCAGAATGGCCTGGACATCGCCTTTGACTTCGCGATCGCGAGCTGCCTGATCGCGGCCATAGCCTCGCTGCTGCGCGGCGGCCGGTACGTGTACGACCAGGACCACGTGTCGGTCGAGAAGGACGCCGGCGCGGAACCGGTAGGCCGCGACGACCAGAGTGGCTCCGCGGGCCGGGCCCGGGCGATGCCCTAAGGCGTGCCGCAGCCCGCCAAGGGCGGACATTAGGACAGGGGCGGAACCAGGCCCCGGCCCGGATCCGCCCCTGTTCGGTGCCCCTAGGGGTCAGACGTCGTAGTACAGCTCGGACTTTTGGCGGTGGCTATGTAGCTGCCTCTATGCCGCTGAGCTGGTACTTCAGTGTTCGTTGGTTCGCGACGTTTGACGGCTTCGATCAGTGCCCGACGGAACAGAAGCGGAAACAGGAGCAATGTCGATGGGAGGCAGGTCGTTCACCGCCGGAATGCGGACCTGCGGACCAAGAGACGGCCTCGCCGATGCTGGCGATCGTCCAGGCCGGGTGCAGCGAGGTTGCTGCTCGCATTGCTGTCCAGTTTGGTGATTGACTAATTCTGTGGGCTTGGCGCTCTTGATCATCGACATGCAGGAAGCGCTCATACCCGTGATCTGGCAGGGTGATGAGCTGGCGGATCGGATCGCAGTTCTGGCCCAGTCGGCCCGCGATCGGCATGTGCCGGTGATCTTTACCCAGCAGACCGGCCCTGCTGGCGGCCCGCTCGAGCCGGATCAGCCGGGTTGGCAGTTGAGTGCCAGGCTCGGAGTACAGCCAGCTGATCTGCGGCTCCGGAAGACGGCGACTGACAGCTTCTTCGACACCGGCCTGGCGGACCTCCTCGAGGTTCGTGACGTGGACACCGTCGTCATCACCGGAGTGGCCACAGATTTCTGCGTCGACGCCACTGCTCAAGCAGCGCTCAGCCACGGCCTGAATGTCATCTTGGTCAGTGATGGGCACGCACCGGCGACGCGCGGCAATCCTGATGCGGGACTTTCGGCGGAACAGGTCAGAGACCACTACAACTGGGTACTGAGCCAGGCTATTCATCCCGGCGGCCAGGTGACTTTGCGTTCGGCAGCTGACGTATTCTCCGATCGCTAAAAGCGGCTGCGGGACGAGAAGAAAAACCGGGGGTGTCCGCAGTGCGCGCCTCTAGCTAATGGCGGTCCGGGCATCCCGGGCTCGTCCATTGGACGAATCGACTGCGCGTTCCGAGGGTTACTCCCAGCGGCTGGCGTTGTCGTCGTTGAGTGTGCCGCCTGGCTCGGGAATGACGCAGAACAGCAGACCGGCCGGGTCACGCATCACCCACCAGGTGCGGGCCTGCTGGACCCGCTGCGCGCCAAGGTTTTCAAGTCGCTTCACTTCGGCGTCCAGGTCGTCGGTGTAGATGTCCATGTGGACGCGAGCCGGTCCCTCGCCGAGGTGCTGTATGAGCAACCCGATGTCCTGCCCGTGCAGCAGCCCGCCGTGGTACTCCGGACTATCGAGCTCGGGCAGGCTCCGCCCTGTGGCCGCCCCCCAGAACGACAATTCTTGGTCGTGATCTTCGCCCGGTACATCGATAACGATCGCCGCCACCCGACTGAAGTGCGCCACACGGCCAGCCTATGCCTAGCACTGGGGGCCATCCTGAATTGCGCAGTGACCTCTTCCGTATCAGTTCGGAGCGGCTAGTCGGCGGGACGCACCGACCTTAAGATGGATGGCGGTGGCGATGGGTCCAGGTAAGCCGCTATGCGGCGTCTTTGCTGTCACTTCTTCTGTCGGCCTCTGCCGCTGCTTGCTGTGGCGAGCCGGGGTGGGCGACAATCATTGTGAGGGTGCTGGGGGTCGGCTGATGGAATTGCTGGAGCGGTCGTCGTTCTTGGACACGCTGGCCGGGTATGCAGCCGAGGCACGGCAGGGCAGTGGTCGGCTTGTGCTGGTGTCGGGTGAGTCGGGAATCGGCAAGACGGCGCTGGCCGAGGCGTTCCAGAGCCAGTTGCCCGAGGCACGCTGGCTGTGGGGGACCTGTGACGGGCTGCTGACTCCGCGGCCGCTGGGTCCGCTATTCGACATTGCTTCGCAGGCGGGCGGAAAGCTGTCTGAGCTGTGCGAGCAGGGTGCGCCGCGGGATCAGCTTTTCGGGGCGTTTGCTGCGGAGCTTGTTTCGCCGGCGTGGTTGACGGTCGTGGTCGTCGAGGACGTGCACTGGGCGGATGAGGCGACGATCGATCTGCTGAGCTTCGTGGGGCGTCGGCTGGCCCGGATGAGGGCGCTCATGCTGGTTACCTACCGGGAGGATGAGCTAGGCGAGGATCATCCGCTGCGCTTGCTGCTCGGGGACCTGGCCACGCAGCGTGCCGTCAAGCGGATGGTGTTGCCGCCGCTGTCGACCGATGCTGTCAGGGAACTGGCCGGCCCGCGGCATGTGGATGCCAGCGAGCTATACCGGGTAACCGGCGGCAATCCGTTCTTCGTCAGCGAGGTCCTCGCCGCCGACTGGCCGTCCGTGCCGCCGACGGTACGCGACGCGGTCGGAGCCCGGCTGGCCCGGCTGAGTCCCGAGATCCGCGATGT
Organism: uncultured Actinomycetes bacterium; assembly: GCA_963744005.1. Taxonomy (GTDB): domain Bacteria; phylum Actinomycetota; class Actinomycetes; order Streptosporangiales; family Streptosporangiaceae; genus Palsa-504. The sequence continues at coordinate 148,627 of CAVURU010000003.1, forward strand.
GGTGCAAGTTGCGGCAGTAATCGGAACGCGGGTGGGCCGGTCGTTGCTGCGGTCGGTGACAGGTTCACCAGTCGAAGACCACCTGATAGCCGGAATCCTCGTGAGCGACCGGGACGGCCTGCGGTTCCGGCATGAGCTGGTCCGGATGGCCGTGCAGGCAGGCATCGCGCCGAATCGTCAGTCGCAGCTGCATGCCCGCCTGCTCCGCGCGCTCGAGGAATGCGGGGACGCCGACCCTGCCGTGCTGGCTCACCACGCGGAACAGGCGCGTGATGCGCAAGCTGTGTTGCGTCACGCCCCCGAGGCGGCCCGGTGTTCCTCCGCCCTGGGGGCCCATCGCGAAGCGGCGGCGCAGTTCCAGCGTGCTCTGCGTTTCGCCGCGGATGCTGACGAGCCGGGTCTGGCGGCGCTGCATGAGGGCGTCGCGGCTGAGTATTCGCTGCTCGACCGGTGGGAGGACGCCGAAGGAGCGCTGCATGCCGCGCTGGCGCTCCGGCACGGGCTCGGTGATGACCGGGGTGTCGGCGAGGACCTGAGCAAGCTATCGATCGCGTTGTGGCGGCTGTGCCGTGGTGAGGAGTCCGAGCAGGCGGCTGAGGAGGCCGTCCGTGTCCTGGAAGGCCTGCCGCCCGGCACGGAGCTCGCCTGGGCGTATGCGAACCTGGCGGCGAATTACATGATGCTGGGCCGGATGAAACAAGCGATCGACGTCGGGGAGAGAGGCCGGGAGCTCGGCGAGCGCCTGCATCTCAGCGGGGTCGTGAGCCACACGCTCAACACGAACGGCGTGGCACAGAGCCACCTGGGCCAGGACGGGATGAGCTCGATCGAGCAGGCGCTGCGGATCGCGCTGGACGCGGACCTGCCCGAGGCGGCGGGGCGTTGCTACAGCAATCTGCAGAGCATCGGGTTCAGCTTGAACAGGGTCGACGTAGCGGAACGCTACTACACTGAGGGCCTTACCTACTGTGAGGAACGCGAGCTCGGCGTATATACCGCGTGCCTCATGGGAAACCGGGCCGACATCTTGCTGCTGCTGGGCCGGTGGGACGAGGCCGTGAACATCTGCACCCGTATGCTCAGCCAGCCCATCTCGCCGGTCAACCGGCTGAGCCCGCTGCAGGTGCTAGGCAGCATTCGGGGCCGCCGTGGGGAGGCCGGGGCCTGGGATCTGCTCGACGAGGCGCTACTCCTGGCTGAGGGGTCCGGTGAGCCGCAGTGCATCATGCCGGTGCGGGCGACTCGCGCGGAGCTGCGGTGGCTACAGGGAGACTTGCCACGAGCAGCGGCAGAGCTCGGCGCAGCTTACGATCCGGCGCACGACCTCGACCCCTGGGAAGCCGGATCCCTGGCCGTCTGGCTGGCCCGGCTGGCGCTGCCATCCGTCCCGCCATCGGACCTGCCCGAGCCATATGCCTTGGAGATCGCGGGAGACAGGCAGGGCGCAGCGGCCGCATGGCGGGACCAGGGCCGCCTCTACGACGCCGCGCTGGTCTGGCTAGCGTCTTCCGACGAAACCGAACTTCGAGCTGCCATAGCCACCTTCGACAAACTCGATGCCAGGACCGCCGCCGCCGCTGCTCGACGGCGGATGAAGGATCTCGGTATGACCGCGATCCCCCGCGGACCCCGCCCAGCGACCCGGGCCGCACCAGCCGGGCTGACCGCCCGCGAGCAGGAGGTCCTGGCGCTACTGTCAGAGGGCCTGTCAGACAAGGAGATCTCCTGCCTGCTGTTTATCTCCGAGCGGACCGTCCATCACCACGTCTCCGCCGTCTTGTCCAAGGTCGGCGTGCCATCCCGAACTGCGGCAGTCCGCGAGGCCGCTCGGATGAACATCGGAACTTCCGGGCACTGAACCGGGCACTGAACGGTGAAGGCGAGAACATTGAGAGCGTCGTCTTGGCTGAGCCGTCGGGCGGCGAAGGGCCGCCTGTTGCGATGCAGTTGGCGGATCGCTGGTTGATTGGCGAGCTGGGACACTTGTCAGGGAATACACGGTAGTGGGACAACTAGACCAAATACTCAAAGATGGTGAGCAATATCCCGCCCTGCGCATGATGCGTGTGGCGCCTGTAACAATCGTGGAGTTGGCGGCACTTAGACAGACAGTCGGGAATTTCACTGAGCCTGCAAAAGTATTTGGTCTCAGCGTTTCTCCGGACGATGCGACCATAAGCGGCCCGGCGATATGGTTGACGCCGATTGCGATTTACAGGTAAGCCTCCTAGCGACCATGGCTGAGAGACAAGTCTGCGTCGTTCCCCCGAAGACTTCGAGGTAGGCGCCTGTGCTGTCGAGTGCAGCGATACTTTGACACAGGCGCGCAGGGTGTCGGTCCCATAGTGTCTGTGATGTGAACCGCCTGGACCAGATGGCTGATGCAGCCTTCGGGCCCGGCGCCGCTTGATCTAAGTAACGGCTCAATTCGGCAGTCCATGCGGAGCCGCAGTTGCAGTCGCATCTCCGGCTCATACTTTGGCATAGCGATGTTCTCCGTTAGTCGCTGCTGACCTGGTCTTCGTTGGCATCAGCCATTGCGGCTCTGATGCCGGGGATTGTTATCAGGGCGCCGATGCCTGTGATGAGCGCGCCTGAGGCGATGAACGTCGCCGACATACCTGCGGATTGGGCGATCACTAGAAGCGCAAGACCGCCGACGATCTCTCCGGCAGTCTCGGCTTGGGACAGGAAGGAGTGAACCGTCGCCCTGACGTCGCTCGTCGTGCGCCGGTTTACCCAGATCACGCTGACCGCCCTGGTAACGCTGAAGGCGACACCGCTCGTGAAGATCAGGCCGATGCCGCCGATGATGACGTTGGGCGCGAGGGCCAGCATGACCAGTCCAGAGATACCTGCCAGGCATCCGAGCGCGTAAGCGCGGCGGGCTGCGCCAGGCCCTTCGATCCGTCTTTCTATAAGGCGCAGCGCGATGGCGCCGGCTGCGGATGCGAGAATCCCGATCACGGCGTATGAGACGGTCGGGTCGCCGGGCAGGCCAAGACCGACGAGTCGTCGGGGAAACAGCCAGCTGATCATGGCTGCGCCGTTGATGGCCATCGTCGCTGCGAGCACAAGTAGTATCTCCCGGTCCCGGTAGGCCAGGGCGATTCCCCGCCTGATCACAAGCAGAGAAGCGGCCCAGCGGTGTCCCTGGTGAGGCGTGAAGTTGTCCTCGGGAAACCTGGTCGCGACGAACACCCCCAGCAGCGCCATCGCCGCCCCGGAGACCACGATCGCGGCGGGGGGCCCGGCTGCCCAGGCGAGTAGGCCGAACGCCACCACCCCGGTCGCCCCGCCGGTGAGGTCCCAGCGGGCACGTGCGGCCAGGATCCGGGCGATCTGGCCGGGCTGGGCGAGCTCGTCCGTCAGCCAGGCGACGTCGGCCCCGCCGGAAAACGCCCAACCCAGACCCCAGAGCACCTGAGTGCAGACGATCAGCGGGTAGGCGGTCACGAAACCGGTCAGCATCATTCCAGCAGCTAGGAACCCGTGCCCGGCGACCAGCGGCCACTTGCGGCTGAACGTGTCCGACCAGGCGCCCGCGGGGATGTCCGTGAGCGTGAGCGTGACCGCGATCACGATTCCGAGGCCGATAATCCCGGCGGCGGACAGACGCGCATTGATCACCAAGTAGATGCCCGAGGTAAGGACGTACCCTCGGTGGAACACGGCCCGCGCGAACGTCCACCGAAGGAAGACGACCGTGACACTGGGCTGCTTGTAATGGTTTCGGCAAGTCAGGATCCTGGGCTTGAGCGCGGGCATTGACCATCATGTCCTTCGGGTAGGCGGAAGCTGCCGTCTCGATGAACATGAGTGCCGCGCGCATCTGGATCCTCCTCCGGTGACCTTCCCCGGGACCGCCTTCAATACAGCAGCCGCCGCCAGGCAACCGCAACCCAATTACAGGCCCGCGGCCGGGTCACGGCCCCGCTTAGGGTGGCGGCGTGATCCGTGCCGTGGTCTTCGATGTCGGCGAGTGCCTGGTGGACGAGACCCGGGAGTACGGGACGTGGGCTGACTGGCTGGGCGTCCCTCGTCACGTGTTTTCGGCAACGTTCGGCGCGGTCATCGCCCGGGGCCAGGACTACCGGGAGACCTTCCAGGCCTTCTGACCTGGCTTCGACCTGGATGGGGCCCGGCAGCAGCGCGCCGACGAAGGAAAGCCCGAGTGGTTCGGCCGGGACGACCTGTATCCCGACGTCCGGCCAGCGCTCGCCCGGCTCAGGGATGATGGCCTGTGGGTCGGTATCGCCGGAAACCAGGCAGTTCGCGCAGGCGGCGCGCCCGCGAGCAGCGCCAGGGCCGTGCAGGCGGCCGATGTATGGGGCGTGTCCCGCTGGTCGTCTTCGTGCTGAAGGCCGCGGTGCTGTCCAGCGCGAAGCAGGCCAAGGGGCTGGACGCGGTCTTCCGTTCGGTGGCCAGCTCCGCCTACGGCTCCTGGCCGCTGACCGTGCTCGCGTCCGGCCTTCTGTGCTTACGGCCTCTACTGCCTGTTCCAAGCCGCTACCGCGACCTGACACCAGGCCGCTGAGGCGCCGCCACGGATCCCTACCTCGGCTGACGCCTCCGCTGAGGTCGAGTAAACCAGGCCGCGAGGGCTCGCAGGACACACTGCGGGTCCTCATGCGTGCGCGCGGGGTTTCATAGGGGAAGGGGGTGGAGTCAGCGGGGCGGGTGGGGGCTGAGGGTTGCCTGCAGGCCGGCGATGAGGGTGTCGATGCTGGCGCTGAACCGCTCGTCGCGGTCGGCGGCCCAGGCGTATGGGCCGAGGGCGGTCAGGGCGGGGAACTGGCTGGCGGGCAGTGAGCGCAGGAAGGCGTGCAGCTCGGCTCTGGTCGCGGTGTCCTGGATGCGCTGCTCGGCGGGCGAGGTGGGGTCGCTGAGCGCGAAGCCGAGGGTGTAGTCGTAGATCAGCCGGAAGGCCAGGACGGCCCGGCGTTCCGGCAGGCCGGCGGCGTGCAGCGGGGCGAGAAACGCCTCAGCCAGGGCGAGGGAGTGGGGACTGAGGGGGTCGCGGGTCTTGAGCAGGGCGGCGACGCCGGGGTGGTCTTCGAGGACGGCCCGCAGCCGGTGCGCGAGCGCGGTGACCTGCGCGGTCCACGGGAGGGCAGGGTCGGCCTGGCAGTCGACCTCGGCTAGGACGCCGTCGAGGATGAGGTCGTAGAGCTGCTCCTTGCTGCGGACGTGGCGGTACAGCGCGCCCGGGACCACGCCGAGGCGGGCAGCCAGGGCGCGCATGCTCAGGGCCGCCGCGCCCTCGGCGCTGATGATGGCGAGGGCTTCGGCGACGACGCGGTCGCGGGTGAGCACGCGGCGGCGGTTCTCCTGGGCGTCCGGCGGGCTGAACCACAGCGGGGCGCCCTCGCCTGCTGCCTGCCGCTGGCTGGGCATGTTTGTCCCCCTGTGACCGAGTTTGACTGTGAACGACGTTCACTGTATCGTGAACAGTGTAGCTCGGAATTGAATGGTGTTCACCTGAGCGGTGTTCTTCCGGGTCGCCGGGCTTATGCCCGGCCAGAGGCAAGGGAGAACGAGATGACAGTCATGACAGGCTGGGACCTGTTTGAGGACTTGCGTGCCGCGCAGGATGAGATGCTGTGGGCGGCCAGCGGCCGCGGCTTGCGGCCCGGCCCGCAGTTCACCAGCGGCGCTACCCCCATGGTCTGGGCGCCGGCGCTTGACATATCCGAACGCAAGGACGCCTACCTGGTGGCCGTCGAGATTCCCGGCGTCACGCCCGACCAGGTGGAGATCACCTTCGAGGACGGCCTGCTGACGCTCCAGGGGGAGCGGCACTTCGCGCACGACTCCGCCGAGGAGAAGATGCACAGGACCGAGCGCCATTACGGCGCCTTCCGCCGCTCGATCACGCTGCCCAGCCACGTCGAGGCGGACAAGATCGAGGCCTCGGCGCAGGACGGCGTACTCCAGATCCTGGTACCCAAGACACCGGACGTCCAGGCCAAGCGCATCCAGGTCCGCGCTGGCCAGCGTTACACCGTCCCCGCGCAAGGCGTAACGGTCCAGGACGGCGCCTGACAGCAAGCCCGGCCGCGCCGGGTCGGCCAGGAGAGGCGCGGCCGGAACAAGACCCTGCTGCCGTCACCGCTCAACACTGCGGTGACGGCAGCAGGCTTCCGCTATCACGACCTGAGGCACTACTTTGCCTCGCTCCTCATCGCCGACGGGGCCGACGTGAAGACCGTGCAGGCCCGGCTGCGGCACGGGTCAGCGAAAACCACTTTGGATACATACGGTCACCTCTGGCCGGACAAAGACGAGTCCACGAAGGCCGTCATTGACGCCCTCGTGGACTCGAAGCTCCGGGATCTTGCGGACTCTGCGCGGACTGAGGGGGGCGCGCCGTGACGCACCCCCAGCTCAGCGGCCCAGGAAGGGCTACACGTCGTAGTACAGCTCGAACTCGTGCGGGTGCGGGCGCAGCCTCAGCTCGTCCAGCTCGGCCGTCCGCTTGTAGTCCAGCCACGTCTCGATGAGGTCGTCGGTGAACACGCCGCCCTCGGTGAGGTAGTCGTGGTCGGCCTCCAGGGCCTCCAGCACGGCCTCCAGCGAACCGGGAACCTGCGGGATGGCGGCCGCCTCGTCCGGCGGCAGCTCGTACAGGTCCTTGTCCACCGGCTCCACCGGCTCGATCTTGTTCTTGATCCCGTCCAGGCCGGCCATCAGCATCGCGGCGAACGCGAGATACGGGTTGCAGGACGGGTCCGGGACGCGGAACTCGACGCGCTTGGCCTTCGGGTTGGTACCGGTGATCGGGATCCGGATGCAGGCCGAGCGGTTGCGCTGGCTGTAGACCAGGTTGACCGGGGCCTCGAAGCCGGGCACCAGCCGGTGGTAGGAGTTCGCCGTCGGGTTGGTGAAGGCCAGCAGCGACGGCGCGTGCTTGAGCAGGCCGCCGATGTAGAACCGCCCCATGTCCGACAGGCCAGCGTAGCCGACCTCGTCGTAGAACAGCGGCGAGCCGTCCTTCCAGATCGACTGGTGGCAGTGCATCCCGTTGCCGTTATCGCCGAACAGCGGCTTGGGCATGAAGGTCACGGTCTTGCCCGCCGCCCGCGCAGTGGACTTGATGATGTACTTGAACAGCATGAGCTTGTCGGCTTCCTGCAGCAGGGAGCCGAACCGCATGTTGATCTCGGACTGGCCGGCCGTGCCGACCTCGTGGTGCTGCATCTCGACCTGGATGCCGGCCGCCAGCAGGTTGCTCGTCATGTCCGCGCGGAGGTCCGCGAAGTGGTCCATCGGCGGGACCGGGAAGTAGCCGCCCTTGTACCGGGGCTTGTAGGCCAGGTTGCCGCCCGCTTCCTCCGTGCCGGAGTTCCACGCGCCCTCGACCGAGTCGATGTGGTAGTAGCCCTCGTTGGGGCCGGTGTGGAAGCGAGCCGAGTCGAAGATGTAGAACTCCGCCTCCGGGCCGAAGAACGCGGTGTCGCCGATGCCGGTGCCGCGCAGGTAGTCCTCGGCCTTCCGGGCGACGTTGCGCGGGTCCCTGGTGTACGGGGCGCCGGTCAGCGGGTCGTGCACGAAGAACGTGAGGTTCAGCGTCTTGTGCGTGCGGAACGGGTCGAGCCCGGCCGTGGACGGGTCAGGCAGCAGCTGCATGTCCGACTCGTGGATGGCCTGGAACCCGCGGATGGAGGAGCCATCGAACATGAGGCCGTCGTTGAAGACGTCCTCGCTGAACGCCGACGCGGGCACGGTGAAGTGCTGCATGGTCCCCGGCAGGTCGCAGAACCTGACGTCAATGAACTCCACGTTCTCCTCCGCGATAAAGCGGAGGACTTCTTCGGCACTGCTGAACATCAACCCTCCAGGGTTCAGGGCGATCAAATGGCACACAGAGTTACGCGTTTGGGACGGTAGCCGCCGGCAATTTCTTCGCCGTATCTGACATGTTTCAGTGATGTTACGCCGGGCGGCGGTCTCCCTAGGGCACCCATTATGGTCCCCGATGACGTCGTGGCCTGCTCGTTCGGCGGTTATCGAGGCATATCGCGCGGCCCGGTGCCCGCCCTGGGCGGCCGAACGGATACCGTGGTGAGGTGGCCTCTAAGTCCCGTAACCGCCCCGCCGGGCAGAAGCCGGCCGCGGACGACACGGACGAGTACTATCCCGGCGCCGGGTTCGGCCTGCCCAAGCGCGGCCCCGGCTCGGTGACCAGCATGCCGCGGCGCCTGCTGGCCCTGCTCATCGACTGGCTGCTCAGCATGGTCATCGCCTACTGGCTGACGCACTCGCAGTTCTGGACCATCGCCGTGTTCGCGGTCGAGGTCTACGTGCTCACCGCCCTGGGCGGCAGCACGGTAGGCAAGCGGCTGTGCGGCATCCGGACGATCCGGATCGGCGGCGGCCCGATCGGCTTCGGCTGGACCCTGGTCCGCACGGCCATCCTGCTGACCGTCATCCCGGCCCTGCTGACCGACCGCGACCTGCGCGGCATGCACGACCGCGCCGCCAACACCATCGTGGTGCGGATCTGACCGTCCCGGCAGCCCGGGGCCTCGACGCTAGCGGCCCTTCGGCCGCGGCATCCGCGGCTGCCTGACGTTCTTCGGCATCGGGCCCTTGGGGGCCTGCAGGGTCGGCTGCAGGGCCCGGAGCCGGTGGTTGAGGTCGCTGACCGCGCCGCCCTTGAGGGTGCGCGGCAGCCGCATGACCTTGCGCTGCAGCTTGCCCAGCGGGACCTGCCCGTCCTCGTTCCCGACCTGGAACTCGAAGACCGGCACTTCGTAGGCGACCCGGGAGACGCGCTTCTTCTCCGCGGCCAGCAGGCCGGCCAGGCGGGCCGGGGAGCCCTCGCCGACCAGGATGACGCCCGGACGGCCCACCATCCGGTGCACCACGTCCATGTTCCGGTTGGCCGCGATGGCCGGGGTGACGGTCCAGTTGCCGCGCATGTTCTCCAGTATCGCGGCGGCCGCGCCCGGCTGCCCCTCGATCTGCGCGTACTGGGCGGCCTGCGCGAACCGGCCGAACAGGATCATCGCGACCAGGAACCCGAGCAGCACGCCCAGCGGGATGAACAGCACCGGCAGGCCCAGGACCAGCCCGAGGACGACGAAAACGGCGATGATGCCGAGCAGGCTGCCGAAGACGATCGGCAGGGCCTTCGGGTCCTCGCGGCGGATCAGGCCTGCGACCAGGCGCATCTGCTTGATGCGCCCGGCGTTGGCCATGTCCGAGGCGGCCTGGGCGGCGGCTGCCTGATCGGCGGACCCGGTGTTTCTCGACATTCGTGCCATGCTCCGCAGCATACGGTTTCCGGTGGCCCGGATAGAAACCAACGTGCCGTCTTCGCCTCGGCCGGCGCCGGGCCAGCTCCGCTCAGCGGGCCAGGGCTGTCCCGGAGCGCTGCTCGATGGCCTGCGCGTACAGCCGGCCGGCCCGGTAGGAGGACCGCACCAGGGGCCCGGACATGACGCCCGCGAAGCCGAGCCCGAGGGCCTCCTCGCGCAGCTCGATGAATTCCTCGGGCTTCACCCACCGCTCCACCGGGTGGTGCCGCGGTGTCGGCCGCAGGTACTGGGTGATGGTCAGCAGGTCGCAGCCCGCCGCCCGCAGGTCCTGCATGGCCTCGGTGATCTCGTGCCGCTCCTCGCCCAGCCCCAGGATCAGGTTGGACTTGGTGACCAGGCCGGCCTCGCGGGCGGCCCGCAGCACCTCCAGCGACCGCGCGTACCGGAAGCCCGGCCGGATCCGCCGGAAGATCCGCGGCACGGTCTCGATGTTGTGCGCGAGCACTTCCGGCGCGGCCGAGAACACCTCGGCCAGCTGGCCGGGCTCGGCGTTGAAGTCCGGGATGAGCAGCTCGACGCCGCAGCCCGGGACGGCGGCGTGGATCTCGCGGGCCGTCTGCGCGTACAGCCAGGCCCCGCCGTCGGGCTGGTCGTCGCGCGCGACGCCGGTCACGGTCGCGTACTTCAGGCCCATCGTGGCCACCGACTCGGCCACCCGCCGGGGCTCGTCGGGATCCAGCGGCTGCGGCCTGCCCGTGTCGATCTGGCAGAAGTCGCACCGCCGGGTGCACTGGTCCCCGCCGATGAGGAAGGTGGCCTCGCGGTCCTCCCAGCATTCGAAGATGTTCGGGACAGCCGGCCTCCTCGCACACCGTGTGCAGGCCTTCGCTGCGGACCAGGGTCTTCAGCTCGGTGTAGGACGGCCCGGTTCGCAGCCGGGTCTTGATCCACGGCGGCTTGCGTTCGATCGGGACCTCGGCGTTGCGGGCTTCCAGGCGCAGCATGCGCCGGCCCTCGGGTGCGAGTACCACGCCTCCAGGGTATGTTGCTGGCGACCGGGGCTGGTAAAGGGGAACGACATGATCTTGAGCACCATGAATGACCTGCCGGGGTACGAGGTCACCGAGGTGATCGGGGAGGTGTTCGGCCTCACCGTGCGGTCGCGGAACGTCGGGTCGCAGCTCGGCGCCGGGCTCAAGTCACTGGTTGGCGGCGAGCTGCGCGGCATGACCAAGCTGCTGGCCTCCAGCCGGGTTGAGGCCCAGGACCGGCTGGTCGAGGTGGCCCAGCACCACGGCGCGGACGCCATCCTGGCCATGCGCTTCGACGTGAACGACCTGGGCAACATCGGCCAGGAGATCTGCGCCTACGGCACCGCGGTCAAGATCCGCCGCCGGCCGGGCCGCCGGCTAGCTAGCCTGCCGCCGCGCGGACCGCGGCTCGATCCGCGGCCAGCCCGGACTCGGCGGCCAGCGACTCGGGGTGGCCGCCCAGCCGCCACCCGTCGTAGCCGAGCGCCTCGGCCAGGTGCCGCTGCAGGACCGGCGTGGCCTCAGCGACCGTGATCGGCCGGCCGGCCTCGGCCGTCAGCGTCGTCACGTCGGCGTCGGTGATGCCGCACGGGACGATGCGGTCGTACCAGGACAGGTCGCAGTCGCAGTTCAGGGCCAGGCCGTGCATGGTGACCCCGCGGGCCACCCGGGCGCCGATCGCCCCGACCTTGCGGTCCGGCGAACCCTGGATCCAGGCGCCGCTGCGGCCCGCGACCCGGACCGCCGTCACGCCGAACTGGGCGCAGGTCCGGATCATGGCCTCCTCCAGGGCCCGGACGTAGGCGATCACGTCGACGGGGTCGCGGAGCTTCACGATCGGGTAGCCGGTCAGCTGCCCGGGACCGTGCCAGGTGATCTTGCCGCCGCGGTCCACGTCGATGACCGGCGCGCCGGGATCGCCGAACGGCCGGTCGGAAGCCGCCGTGCGCTTGCCTGCCGTGTACACGGGCTGGTGCTCGAGCAGCAGGCAGCTGTCCGGGACCTCGTCGGCCACCCGCCACGCGTGCAGGCGGCGCTGCAGCTCCCAGCCCGTCATGTAGTCCACCGGATCGGGGCCAAAGGCCAGGTACACGAGCTCGCTCACTTTTCCCACCTTACGCGCGGCGGCCGGCGCGCCGGCCGCCCGCCGCGGCGGCGCGTCGGGGGCCTGCCTGCAGGATGACCAGGGACACCGAAGCACAATATTGGTGTGATAGATGAGGCCGAGCTCCGCCGTATGAGCCTGGACGAACGCCGTCAGCTGGCCCGGCTCCTCGCCGAGCTCGACGGCCCGGCCGCGTGCCCGGACGGCCGCGTGCGGACCGGCCGCCGTGCCCGGACCGCCCGGCCCTGAATACAGCCCGTACTTCGCCGATCCCCGGGTGCTTCGTCATCGCCGGCTCGCGCTGCTGGTCTCGGCGGCCTGCTGCGTGGGCCTGGCCGGCTGGATCGTGCTGCTGGCCGCCACCCTGCCGCGCCACTTCGACGCCCACGACTGGCGCGCCGTCTGGGTCAACTTCGACGTCTTCCTGTTCGCCGCGTTCCTGGCCGTGGCGTGGGCCATCTGGCGGGAACGGCAGGTCCTGATCCTGCTGCTGGCCGGCCTCGGCACCATGCTGTGCTGCGACGCGTGGTTCGACGTCGGCACCTCGCTGGCCACCCCCGGCTGGTGGATCAGCCTGGTCACCGCGGTCTTCGCTGAGCTGCCGCTGGCCATCCTGGCCTTCATCGGGGCGCGCCGCCTGCTGCGGGCCACGGTCGACGCCAGCCTGCGCGTCACCCCGCCCAGCCGGGTGCTGGAGATGATCCCGGCCGGCAGCCGCGGGCCGGCCGAGGACCTGATGTGCTCGCTGCGCCGCACCCCGCTGTCCGGAAACGGCCTGGACGAAGCCCTGCCGCGCGGCCGCGGCCGCCGGCCCGCCGAGCACAACGCCTGACCCGCGGGGTAACTGTCACGCCTAGCTGTCACACTCCGGCCCGCGGCTGCGTCCTAGAGGGCGAAACAGGGAAGGACGCATCCAAGAGGAGTCATCATGCGAGTCTTCGTCGCCGGCGCCACCGGAGTGGTCGGCCAGCCGCTGGTCTCGGCCCTGATCGCGGCCGGGCACGAGGTCACCGGGACCACCCGCTCGCCGGCCAAGGCGGCCGGGCTGCACGACCTGGGCGCGACGCCGGTCATCGTGGACGGCCTGGACCGGCCCGCCGTGATCGACGCGGTCAAGACGGCCCAGCCGGCCGTGATCGTGCATCAGATGACCGCGCTGGTCGGGATGAGCAGCCTGCGCAACTTCGACAAGGTCTTCGCCGTCACCAACCAGCTGCGCACCAGCGGCACCGACAACCTGCTGGAGGCCGCCCGGCTGGCCGGCGTCCGCCGGTTCATCGCGCAGAGCTACATCGGCTGGAACAGCCCGCGGACTGGCCGCCAGGTCACGACGGAGGAAGACGCGCTCGACCCGGACCCGCTCCCGTCGACCCGGGACTCCATGGAGGCGATCAGGCACCTCGAGCAGGCCGTGCCGGCCGGGGTGCCCGAGGGCCTGGTGCTGCGCTACGGCCCGTTCTACGGCCACGGCGCGTCGGACTCGATGCTCGGCATGGCGGCCAAGGGGCAGCTGCCGGTCATCGGCCAGGGGACGGGGATCTTCTCGTTCTGCGAGGTCACCGACGCCGCCGCGGCGGCCGCGGCGGCCGTCACCCGCGGCGCGCCGGGCCTGTACAACGTGGTGGACGACGACCCGGCCCCGGTCAGCGAGTGGCTGCCTTACCTGTACCAGTGCCTGGACCGCAAGCCGCCCCGGCACGTCCCGGCCTGGCTGGGCCGGCTGCTGGCCGGCCCGGCCACCGTGGCCATGATGACCGAGGCCCGCGGTGCGGCGAACGCGAAGGCCAAGCGCGAGCTCGGCTGGGCCCCCGGCTACCCCAGCTGGCGGGACGGCTTCCCGGCCTGGGTGCAGGCCTACCGAGCGGGGCAGGCCCGGCATGCCGCCTGAGCCCCCGGGCGAGATGCTCACCGCGGCGGACTACGCCGAGTACCGGCCGCTGATGTTCTCGATCGCCTACCGGATGACCGGCAGCGTCGGCGATGCCGAGGACATCGTCCAGGACGCCTACGTGCGGCTGACCGGCGCGCTCCGCGACGGCACCCGCATCGAGACGCCCAAGGCCTACCTGGCCACCGTCACCACCCGGCTGGCCATCAGCTTCCTGCGCTCGGCCCGGGTCCGGCGGGAAGCCTACGTGGGCGCCTGGCTGCCCGAGCCGCTCATCGCGGCCGAGCAGGGCCTGTACGACGATCCCGCGGAGCACGCCGAGATGTCCGATTCCCTGTCGATGGCCTTCCTGGTCCTGCTGGAGGCCCTGTCGCCGACCGAGCGGGCCGTCTTCCTCCTGCACGAGGTCTTCGGCTACGACTTCGGCGAGATCGCCGAGATCACCGGCAAGTCCGAGGCGAACTGCCGCCAGATCGCCTCCCGGGCCCGGCGGCACATCGACGCGGGCAAGCCCCGGTTCGACGCCTCCCGCGAGCAGCGCGACGAGGTGGCCCGCCGCTTCTTCGCGGCGGTGGGCGGCGGGGACCTCGGCGCGCTGCTGACCCTGCTCGCCCCCGACGTCGTCACGATCGGCGACGGCGGCGGCAAGGGGCAGGCCGTCCGGGAGTCGCTGCACGGGCCCGAACGGGTCGCCCGGTTCATGCTGGGGCTGTCCCGCCGGGCCCAGAAGGAAGGCACGCGCACCGTCCCGTCCGTGGTCAACGGCCAGCCCGGCGCGGTGATCTACGACGCCGAGGGCCGGGTGGTCAGCGTCTTCTCCCTCGACATCGCCGGCGGCCTGGTGCAGGCCGTCCGGTCGGTGGTCAACCCCGACAAGCTGCAGCACCTCGGCCCCACCTCCGACCTGTACCTGCGGCCCAACCGGGACTTACGCTGGCCGTCATGGCCACTGGCTTCACCGAGGACACCGCGACCGACGCGGTCGTCGACAGCTTCGCCCCCACCCCGGACCCGCGGCTGCGCGAGCTGCTGAGCAGCCTGGTCAGGCACCTGCACGCGTTCGTGCGGGAGGCCGAGCCGACGGTCGCGGAGTGGGACCGGGCCATCGAGTTCCTCACCGCCACCGGCCAGAAGAGCGACCGGGAACGGCAGGAGTTCATCCTGCTGTCCGACGTGCTGGGCGTCTCCATGCTGGTCGAGACGATCAATGACCGGAAGGCCGCGCAGGCGCGCCGGGGCGGCCCGGGGGAGGACCCGGCCCCCGGGACGGGCGCCACCACCGAGTCGACGGTGCTGGGACCGTTCCACATGGTGCTGTCCCCGCGCCGGGCGCTGGGCGAGAGCATCGACCTGGTCGGCAACGGGCCGCTGGCGGTGCTCGAAGGCCAGGTCCGGTCGGCGGACGGCACGCCCCTGCCGGGCGCCCAGCTCGACGTCTGGCAGGCCAACGACCAGGGCTTCTATGACGTGCAGCAGCCCGAGCTCCAGCCCGTCGGGAACGGGCGCGGCCTGTTCACCGCCGGCCCGGGCGGCGCCTACTGGTTCCGCACCATCGTGCCGTCGGCCTACCCGGTCCCCACCGACGGGCCGGTCGGCGCGCTGCTGCAGGCGGCCAGGCGCCACCCGTACCGCCCGGCGCACATCCACTTCCTGGTCACCGCCCCCGGCCACCGGCCGCTGACCACGCACCTGTTCGTGGCGGGCAGCCCGTACATCGAATCCGACGCGGTCTTCGCGGTGAAGGACAGCCTCATCACCGACTTCACCCTGATCGAGGACGCGGACCGGGCCGCCCGCTACGGCCTGACCGGCCCGTTCCGGCTGGCCCGGTTCGACGTGATCCTGCAGCCCGAGGGCTGACCGTCAGCCGCCTGCTCGTTCGATGTTCAAGGCCGATCAATATGGGTAGGTCGAAATCATGAGCGAAAACAGCGAAGCGATCAAGGATCCGGAAGACTGGAAGACCGGCGGCGAGCCGGAGACCGCGGCCCAGCGGTCCTACCTGGAGACCCTGTCCCGCGAGGCGGGCCAGGAGCCGCCGGAGCGGCTGACCAAGGCGGACGCCGCCCGGCGCATCGAGGAGCTGCAGGAGGTCACCGGCCGCGGCCAGTGAGGTGACCCGGTGCGGCCAGCGCCTCGGCGGCCAGCGCCTCGGCGGAAAGGGACTCCGCGGCCAGGGCTTCTGCCGTCAGGGCTTCTGCCGTCAGGGTCCCTGCGGCTGAGGCCTCCGAGGCCCTGACCTCCGCGGCCGGCGTCCCGGCGGTCAGGGCCTCGGCCGCCGCCCCAACCCCCGTCGCCCCAGCGGCCGGCGCCCCTGCAGCCGGCCGGTGGCGCGCGGCGCCCTGGCTCACGGCCAGCCCGTTGGCCGCGACGATGGCCGCGATGGCCAGCCAGTCCGCGACGGCCAGTGACTGGCCCAGGATGATCAGGCCGGTGAGCGCCGCGAAGGCTGGGTTGACACTCATGAAGGCGCCGAAGAACCTGGCTGGCACCCGCCGCAGCGCGCGCAGGTCGGCCACCATCGGAACGGCTGAGCACATGACCCCGGCCACCGCCGCGCGGCCTGTCGCGGCCAGGGTCACCGGATGGGTGGCCAGCACCCAGATACCGGCCGGGATGTACGCCACGGCCGACAGCCCGGCCGCGGCGGCCGGCCCCTGGGCGCCGGGTATCCGGGCGCCCACCACCCGGTTGACCAGGATGTACCCGGCCCAGCAGCACGCGGCCAGCAGGGCCAGGCCGATGCCCGTGTAATCGGCGCTCGGCTGCGGCCGGGCCAGCACGATGGCTCCGGCCCCGGCCATCAGCGCGCAGCCCAGGTCCAGGAGCCGGCGCGAGGCCAGCAGCGCCACCGACAGCGGGCCGAGGAACTCCAGCGTCACCGCCAGGCCGAGGCCGATCCGGTCGATGGCCAGGTAGAGCGACAGGTTCATGATGGCGAAGATCAGCGCCAGCGCCAGGACGGGCCGCCACTGCCGGGCGGTGAACGCGCCGAGCCGCGGCCGCTGCAGGCTCAGCAGCACGATGGCCGCCACCCACTGGCGGACCGCCACCACGCCGAGCGGCCCGAGCTCGGGGAAGGCCAGCGCCGCGGTCGCCGCGCCGAGCTGGTTGGACGCGGCACTGCCGGTCATCAGCGCGATGCCGGCCAGCTGGTCGCGCTGTCCCCGGGAGGACGCGGCCGGAAGGTCCGGCCCGGGCGCGGAGGTGGTCATGACAGCAGCATCGCCCAGGGCCATTGATACGTAAAATGCATGAATCGCGGTACCTATACGCTGGACTCATGGATCTGGAACTTCGGCACCTGCGCTGCCTGGTGGCCATCGTCGACGCGGGCACGTTCACCGACGCCGCCATCGAGCTCGGCCTCTCGCAGGCCGCGGTGTCCCGCAACCTGATGGCCCTGGAGCAGGTCCTGGGCGTCCGGCTGCTGCACCGGACCAGCCGGACCCTCACCCCGACCACGGCCGGCGTGCACGCCCTGGCCCAGGCCCGGCAGGTCCTCGCCGCCGCCGACAACCTGGTCGCCGAGGCGACGACCGGCCACACCAGGCTCCGCATCGGCCACGCGTGGTCGGCCATGGGCCGGCACACCCGGGAGTTCCAGCGCCGCTGGGCCGTCCGCTACCCGGAGGTCGAGCTCGACCTGATCCGCACCAACTCACCCACCGGCGGCCTGGCCGAAGGGCTGTGCGACCTGGCCGTGCTGCGCACCGGCGCGGACGCCCGGCGCTACGCCAGCGCGGTGGTGGGCTACGAGCGGCGCTACTGCGCCCTGGCCGCTGACGATCCGTGGGCCCGGCGCCGCTCGCTCACGCTGGCCGAGATACCGGAGCGCACCGTGCTCATCGACCGCCGCACCGGGACCACCATGCCCGACCTGTGGCCGGGGGACCGGCGCCCGGCGCTCCGGGATACCCGGGACATCGATGACTGGCTCGCGGCCATCGCGGCCGGGGCCGGCGTCGGCATCACTCCCGAGGCCACCACCGCTCAGTACCGGCGTGACGGCATCGTCTTCCGGCCGCTGCGGGACGCCCCGCCCATCACCGTCCAGATGATCTGGCGCCGCCAGGACCCGCATCCCTCCACCCATGCCGCGGTCGCGCTGCTCAGCGAGCTGTACGGGCGCCGTACCGCCGGGACCGGTCAGGCCCGGGCGGGGGACCGGTCGGCGCCCAGTTCGGCGGCCAGCGCGCCGGGCAGAGCCGGGAAACCGAACCGGTAGCCCGCGGCGCTCAGCCGGGCCGGGATCGCCCGGACGCTGGTCAGGAGCTCGACCGACGCCTCGCCCACCCCGGCCCGCAGCAGCGGCCCCGGGAGCCGGGCCCAGGACAGGTCCCGGCGGCCCCCGGGGCACACGGCGGCGTTGAGCGCGGCGGTGAACTCCGCGTTGGTGACCGGCGCCGGAGCGGTCAGGTTGACCGGGCCGCTGACGTCCTGGCGGTCCAGCAGGAACCGGAGCGCGCCGATTTCGTCGGCGAGCGAGATCCAGCTCATGACCTGGGTGCCCGAGCCGAACCGCGGGCACGCGCCCAGCCGGGCCGCGGGAAGCAGCTTGGCCAGCACGCCGCCCGCCTCGGCCAGGACCAGGCCGCTGCGCGGCTGGACGACCCGGATGCCCGCCTGCGCGGCCGGGCCGGCGGCTGCCTCCCAGTCCCGGACCAGCCGGGCCAGGAACGACTCCCCGGCCGGGGCGCTCTCGTCCACCTCCCGGCCGCCGGTGTCGCCGTACCAGCCGATGGCCGAGGCCGACACCAGCACCGCGGGCGGCGCGGCCAGCCGGGCCAGCGCGCTGGCCAGGGCCTGGGTGCCGAGCACCCGGCTGGCCCGGACCTCGGCCTTATAACGGGTCGTCCAGCGCTGGCTGGCCACCCCGGCTCCGGCCAGGTGCACGCACGCGTCGATGCCTTCCAGCGGCGAGGGCTCCGGCGAGCTGGCCGGGGCCAGCCCCCCGTCGACCGCCCTGGGATCCCAGCGCACCTCGTCGTCGGACCGCGACGGCCGGCGGACGAGCCGGATGACCTGGTGGCCGTCGCAGCGCAGGCTGGCCACCAGGGCGGTACCGATCAGGCCGGACGAGCCGGTGACGGCGACTTTCATCCAGGCGCTGTTACAGCCCGAGCTCGGTCTCGAAGGCCCCTTCTTCCAGGCGAGCCTTGACCGTGGTCAGGAACCGGGCCGCATCCGCCCCGTCGACCAGGCGGTGGTCGTAGGTCAGCGCCAGGTAGACCATGGAGCGCACCGCGATCACCTCGCCGAGCGCGGGATCCTCGACCACCACCGGGCGCGGGACCACGGTGCCGGTGCCGAGGATGCCGACCTGCGGCTGATTGATGATCGGGGTGTCGAACAACGCGCCGCGGCTGCCCGTGTTGGTCAGCGTGAACGTGCCGCCCGACAGCTCGTCCGGGCCGATCTGCGCGGACCGGGTGCGCTGCGCGATCTCCCCGATCTTGCGGGCCAGGCCGCCGATGTTCAGGTCGCCGGCGTTGTGGATGACTGGCACCATCAGGCCGCGCTCGGTGTCGACCGCGATCCCGAGGTGCTCCGCGTCATGGTAGATGACCTGGTCGCCGTCGATCACGGCGTTGAGCTTCGGGTGCATCTTCAGGGCCTCGACGGCGGCCAGCGCGAAGAACGGCAGGAAGGTCAGCTTCACGCCCTCGCGCGCTTCGAAATCGGCCTTGGCCCGGTCGCGCAGCCGCGCGATGGCCGTCACGTCAGCCTCGACCACGGTGGTGAGCTGCGCCGATACCCGGAGCGACTCGAGCATCCGCTGCGCGATGACCTGGCGGGGCCGGGACATCCGCTGGGTCGTGCCGCGTAGCGAGGACGGCACCACGGCCGGCCGCGCGGTCGGCGTGGCACTGGGCTGGCCGGCCGGAACCGGGGTGCCCGCCGCGGGCTGGCTCGCGGCGGGCTGGCTCACGGCGGGCGCCGGGGCCTGCTGCGGAGCCCGGGACGCGGCCTGCGAGCGGGCCGCCTCGATGACGTCCTGCTTGCGGATCCGGCCGCCGACGCCGGTCCCGTTGACGCTCTCCAGGTCCACGCCGTGCTCGGTGGCCAGCTTGCGGACCAGCGGGGTGACGTAGGGTGCCTCGCCGACGCCCGGCAGCGGCGTCGGCGGCGGGTAGGCCTCCTGGTCGGCGGGCGCCTCCTCGGCGGCGCGGGCCGGGGGAGCCTGCTGCGCGGCGGGCTGCGGCTGCTGTTCGGCCGGCGTCGCGTAAGGCTGTGACTGGGCCGCGGGCTGGGCGTAGGACGGCTGCTGCTGCTGCTGCCCGTAGGCCGGGGGCTGCTCGTATGACGGCGGCTGCCCGTAGGCGGGCGGCGGCGCGTAGCCCGGGGTTGGCGCGACGGCCGGCGGCTGCGGCGGCGCGGCCGGCGCGGGGGGAGCGTAACCGGGCTGCGCCCCGCCGTTGGCGCTGGCCAGCGCGGGCTCGGGCTCGGGCTGCGATGCCGGGGCGGGCGGGGCCTGCTCCGGCTGGGCCTGCGGGGCGGGCGGGGCCTGCTCGGCCTGGGCCTGCGGGGCGGCCTCCTGCGGCGCCGGGGCGTCGTCGGCGGCGGGCGGGCTGGACGGCGCGGCGGCGGCGTCGCTGCTCTCGCTGTCCTCGATGACGGCGAGCTGGGCGCCCACGGCGACCGTCTCGTCCTCGTCGACGGCGATGGAGCGCAGGATCCCGGACGCGGGTGAGGGGATCTCGGTGTCCACCTTGTCGGTGGACACCTCCAGGAGGGGCTCGTCCACCTCCACGCGCTCGCCTTCCTTCTTCAGCCAGCGCGTGACAGTGCCCTCCGTGACGCTCTCACCGAGCTGCGGCATGGATACCGAGACGGACATTGTCGTGACTCCTAGATGGCTTGAGCGGGACTCTATGCGTGGAAGTGAAGGGGCTTGCCGGCCAGCGCGAGGTGCGCCTCGCCGATGATCTCGGACTGGGTCGGGTGCGGGTGGATCAGCTGGGCGACATCGGCGGGCTCAGCGTCCCAGTTGTAGATCAGCTGGCCCTCGGCGATCAGCTCGCCCACCCTGCTGCCGACCAGGTGAATGCCGAGCACCCGGCCCGGCCCGGAGCCGTTGGCGCCGGCCTCGGCGATCACCTTAGCCGCTCCCTGGGTCTGCAGGATGACACTCCGGCCGTTCGCTCCCAGCGGGTAGTTGACCTCGACGGCGTCGATGTTCCGTTCCGCGATCTGGGCCGAGGTCAGGCCCACCGACGCGACCTCGGGGTCACTATAGGTGATCCGTGGCACGCCGTCGTAGTCGATCGGGGTGACGTCCAGCCCGGCCGTCCGCTCGGCGACCATGATGCCCTCGGCGAAGCCCACGTGGGCCAGCTGAGGGGTGTTGATCAGGTCGCCGACCGCGGAGACGGTCGGGACGCTGGTCCGGCACAGCGGGTCCACCGTGACGTAACCCCGCTCGATGGCCACGCCCGCCTCGGCGTACCCGAGGTCTGCCGACACCGGGCCCCGGCCGACGGCGACGAGCAGCAGCTCGGCATCGATGGTCTTGCCGCCCTCCAGCGTGACGGTGACGCCGGTGTCGGTGTGCTTGACCGACTCGAAGACGCTGTTGAGCTCGGAGCGGATGCCGCGGCGCCGGAACGCGCGCTGCAGCACCTGCGCGCTCGTCTCGTCCTCCAGCGGGAGCAGCTGCGGGAGCATCTCCACGATCGTGACCTCGGCCCCGAACGACCGCCACACGCTGGCGAACTCGACGCCGATCACGCCGCCGCCCAGGATGACGACCGAGCTGGGTACCCGGTCCAGCCGCAGCGCGTGGTCGGAGGTGATGACGTGAGTGCCGTCGATCTCCAGGCCCGGCAGGCTGCGCGGCACCGACCCGGTGGCCAGCACCACGTGCTCGGCGTCGTAGACCGTGTCGCCGACCCGGACCGAGGTCGGGGACTCCAGCCGCCCGGCGCCCTCGATGGTGTCGATCTTCCGGCTCGCGATGGTGGACTGCAGGCCCTTCCACAGGCGCTCGACAACCGAGTCCTTGTACTTCTGCACGGCCGGCACGTCGATGCCCTCGAACGACGTCCGGACGCCGAACCTGCCGCTCTCCCGGGTCTGGTCGGCGATCTCGGCCGCGTGGAGCAGGGCCTTGGTCGGGATGCAGCCGCGATGCAGGCACGTCCCGCCGACCCTGTCCTTCTCGATCAGCGCCACGCGCTTGCCGAGCTCAGCCGCGCGCAGCGCGCAGGCGTACCCGCCGCTGCCGCCCCCGAGCACGACAATGTCGTAGCTGCCGCCGCCCTCTGCCACCGCTTGTGCCTCCTTACTGGGCTTGCCCAGTCATCATCATTTCACTTGGTCATTCACCGGGGCGGACGGCTATCCGCCCAGCGTGCCGTCCGCGACGTCGTACGCGAGCTGCACCAGGGTGCGGACCGCGGACCCCGTCCCGCCCTTGGGCGTGTACCCGTACGGGCCGCCGTCGTTGAAGGCCGGCCCGGCGATGTCCAGGTGCGCCCACCGGACGCCCTCGGGCACGAACTCGCGCAGGAACAGGCCGCCGACCAGCATGCCGCCCCCGCGGTCCCCGGACACGTTGGCGATGTCCGCGACGGCGGAGTCGAGCCCCTTGCGGAGCTCCTCGGGCAGCGGCATCGGCCACATCGCCTCGCCGGCCCGCCGGGCCGAGTCAGCGACCTGCGCGGCCAGGCCGTCGTCGCTGGCCATGACGCCCGCGGTCCGGGTGCCCAGGGCCACCGTCTGCGCTCCGGTCAGGGTGGCCACGTCGACCAGCAGGGCCGGCGAGTCGGCTCCGGACCGCGCCACCGCGTCGGCCAGTACCAGGCGGCCCTCGGCGTCGGTGTTGAGCACCTCGACCGTCTTGCCGCCGTAGATGGTGATCACGTCCGAGGGCCGCTGTGCGCCGCCGCCCGGCATGTTCTCGGCGATCGTCATGTACCCGACCACGTTCACCGCCGGCCCGAGCGCCGCGATGGCCTGCAGCGCGCCGAGAACCGCCGCCGCGCCGCTCATGTCGGATTTCATCGTCTCCATGCCCTTGGGTGTCTTCAGTGACAGCCCGCCGGAGTCGAAAGTGATTCCCTTGCCCACGAAAACCACCGTGCGGGTGGCGGCCGGGCTGGTGTACTCGAGCCGGACCAGCCGCGGCGGGTGGACCGAGCCCATGCCGACGGCCATGATGCCGCCGTAGCCGTCCTTGGCCAGCTCGGTCTCGTCCAGGATCTGGATGCCCAGGCCGCTGGCGCGGGCCGCCTGCTCGGCGGCCGCGGCCAGGTCGGCCGGCACCATGTCCGCGGGCGGGGTGTTGATCAGGTCACGGGCCAGCGTCATCGCCCCGGCCAGCGTCCGGCCCCGGCTGACGCCGTCGTCCTGCGACGTGTACACGGTCAGCTCGAAGTCCCCGGGCGCGGTGCCGGTGGTGCGGTACCGGCGGAAGGAGTAGCTGCCCAGCAGCACGCCGAGCGCGACGGCCTCAGCCTCATCCGCCGCCGCGGCGGGCAGCGCGACGGCGATCCGCCGTGACTTGCCCGAGGTGAGATCGCGGGCCGCTGCTCCGGCGGCGCGCTGCAGCCGCCCGAGGTAGGCCAGGCGGGCGGCCTGGTCCTGGCCGTCGGCGGGCGCCGGGCCGAGGCCCACCGCCACGATCAGCGGGATCGGCAGGCGCCCGGTCGTAGCGAGCTTGGTGATCTCCTCGGGCTTGCCGGACGCGCCGAGCGCGGTCAGCGCGGCCAGGAGGTCGACGTGCTCGACATCCGGGGCGGGGGCGGGGCCGTCCGCGCCCTGGAAGACCCCGATCACGAGGGCGTCGGCATCGGCTTCCGTCGGCGTTGACTGGCTGGTAAGCAGTGTGACCGTCATCCTTGTGATCGTAGGGCATGCGCTGGTTCAAGCCGTCCCGGTGACCGGTACCCGCGAACCCTCACCCCGGCGCCCGGTGCCTGGGCGAGGAACCGCGGGAGCGCAGCCGCCGGGCTCACCGTCGCCGAGCCGTCCGATGTAACAAGCGTTAGAATGCTGATTTAACGGCGGTTGCAGTCAGTTTGCGAACGTGAGGAGAGCCCGGCGTGCCAGCGGTTCGGGGCCGGAGGTCACCGGCTCTCGCCCTCCTCCGCATAGACCCGGGCGGCGTAGGCCTCCAGCGACTGATCGCACGCCTCCAGCGCCTTCTCCGCCGCCTGCCGTCCCTCGGCGCCGAAGACGTCGCGCTCGGCCACCTTGGCGAACCAGTTCCGCAGCTTGACCAGGTCGACCTCGTTCTCCTCCAGCTCGGCCCAGGTGAAGTGGCTGGCCGTGTACTCCTTCTGGACCTGCTGCAGGAAGTCCTCGCACCGGTCGACGATCTCCTCGTACTCGTCGTTGCGGGCCGCCTGGAACGCGGCGCGGACCTCGGGCTCGCCGGCCAGGACGTCGCAGGAGAGCAGGACGGCCGTCCCGGACATCTCGATGATCTCCCGGCGCAGCTTGCGCAGGGCCCGTTCGGTGGCCGCGCTGGCAGGCAGCGCGGCGGCCGAGTTCTGCAGGTAGATCGCGCCCAGGCTCTTGATCCGGCGCCACACGGTGGCGCGCAGCCGGGTCGGCTCGGGCGGGACCCGGTAGATCAGCACCAGCCAGCCCGTGCTCGCCGGCTTGCCCGCCGCCTTGTCGGTCACCCGTCCATTCTCGCTCCCGCCGGACCAGCCCGGTGCCAGGGAGTCCCGGTGCTCAGCCATACGCCATGCTGAAGGAGGCCCGGTGACCGCCGCCCTGCCGCTCGCGCTGACCGTCTTCGTCGCCTGCGTGGTCGAGGCGGTCGAGGCGCTGACCATCGTGCTGGCCGCGGGCCTGACCCGGGAGTGGCGCTCCACGTTCGCGGGACTGGCCGCGGCGCTGCTGGCCCTGGCCGTGATCGTGGCCGTGCTCGGGCCGACCGTCTCGCTGCTGCCGCTCACCGCGCTGCGGCTGGTGATCGGCGCGCTGCTGGCCATCTTCGGCCTGCAGTGGCTGCGCAAGGCCATCCTGCGGGCTGCCGGGTACAAGGCGCTGCACGACGAGTCCGGCATCTACCAGCGGCAGGTCGCCGCGGCTGCGGCCGCGCCCGAGGTCCGCAGGCGCTGGGTCAGCGACTGGTACGCCTTCACCCTGTCCTTCAAGGGCGTCCTGCTGGAGGGGCTCGAGGTGGTGTTCATCGTGCTCACCTTCGGCGGTAACGCCCGCAACCTGGGGGTCGCGGTGCTCGGTGCCGCGGCCGCCGTCGTGGTGGTGACCGTGACCGGGATCGTGGTCCGGGCGCCGCTGGCCCGGGTGCCGGAGAACGCGATGAAGTTCGCGGTGGGGATCATGCTGACCTCGTTCGGCGTGTTCTGGGGCGCCGAAGGCGCCGGGGCAGCCTGGCCCGGCGGCGACGCGGCGCTGCTGGTGCTGGTCCCGGCGGTGGCCCTGGTCTCGCTCGGCTACACGGCCTGGATGCGCCGCTCCGCCGGCTCAGCGCCGGGCGCCCGCCTGCCGCGCCGCTGGCCGCCGCCCCGGGAACCGGCGGGGTGACGGGCCGGTGATCAAGAGGCTGAGGTCCTTCGGCGCGTTCGCCTACGACTTCGTCATCGGCGACGACTGGCGGGCCAGTGCCGTCGTGGTGACCGCGCTGGCCGTCACCGGGCTGCTCGTGCACGCGGCCGGGGTGAACGCCTGGTGGCTGGTCCCGGTGGCCGCCTTCGGGGCGCTGGCCTGGTCGCTGCACCGGGCCACGTCCGGGAAGCCCTGACCAGCGGCTTTCGGTCCGCTACGGACCGGCTGCGATAATCCGGCTTATGGACCGGGAGACGCTGGTGCAGTTCGTGCGGGCCCGCGGCCTGGCCGTGCTGGCCACCGCCGCCGCCGACGGTAGCCCGCAGGCCGCCGTGGTCGGCGTGGCGGCCACCGCGGCCGGTGACATCGTGTTCGACACGACGCGCGGCTCGCGCAAGTTCGCCAACCTCACCCGGGAACCCCGGGTCGCGCTGGTCATCGGGTCCGACTGGGAGGATGAGCGGACCGTACAGATCGAGGGCACGGCCGCGGAGATCCCGGCCGACGATCCCGCGGTCGCCGCGTACTACCAGCAGTTCCCGTCCGGGCTGGAGCGGGCCGACTGGCCGGAGATCGTCTACGTCCGGATCCGCCCGCGCTGGGCCCGCTACAGCGACTACCGCCCGGACACGTTCGGCACGCAGGAGATCCCGCTGGCCTGAGCTGGTCCTGCGCCTAGTCCCGCGTCACCAGGTCGTGGTCGAACGCGAACACCACCGCGGCGGCCCGGTCACGCAGCTGCAGCTTGGTGAACACGTGGTTGATGTGCGTCTTGACCGTGCCCTCGCTGACGAACAGCTCGGCGGCGATCTCGCCGTTGGTCCGGCCCCGGCCGATCAGGCCCAGCACCTCGCGCTCCCGGCTGGTCAGGGTGCCCAGGCTGGCCGTGTCCGCCGCGCTCGCGGGCGGCCCGGCCGACCGGTAGATGGCCAGTACCCGGCCGGTCACCGCCGGGTCCAGCCAGGCGCCGCCGCCGGCCACGGCGCGCACCGCGCGCTGCAGGTCCTCGGCGGGCACGCCCTTCAGGACGAACCCGGCCGCCCCGGCACGGAGCATCCCGGCCAGCACCTCATCGTCGTCGAACGTGGTCAGCGCCAGCACCGGCGGGCTGCCGTCCCGCTGCCGCAGCTCGCGGGTGGCCCGCACGCCGTCCACGAACGGCATCCGCACGTCCATCACGATCACGTCCGGGGCGAGGTCCGCCGCCGCGGCCGGCACCTCGCCGCCGTCCGCGCACTCGCCCACCACGGTGAAGCCGAACGGCTCGCGCAAGATCCCCCGCAGCCCCATCCGCACCAGCTCCTGGTCGTCCACCAGCAGCACCCGGATCATCGTCCCGCCGCCTCCCGCTGGGCCGCCTCCCGCTGGGCCGCCTCCCGCTGGGCCGCCTCGCGCGGGGCTGCCGTCCGTCACCGCCGGGCTCCCAGCGGCAGCGCGGCCCGGACCAGCCAGCCGTTCCCGCCCGGGGCCGCCTCGCAGGTCCCGCCGAGTGACTCAGCCCGCTCGCGCATGCTGGCCAGGCCGTGGCCGCTGCCCCGGCGGCCCAGGCCGGCGGGCCCGGGGCGGCTGTCCGCAGTCAGCGTCACCTCGGTGTCGGCGACGGCCAGCCGCAGCACGGTGGCCGCGCCCGGCGCGTGCTTGGCCGCGTTGGTCAGCGCCTCCTGCGCGATCCGGTACACGGCCAGCCCGGTGGTGGCGGGCAGCGCGGCGGCATCGCCCTCGACGGTCAGCGTGACGTCCGCCCCCGCGGACCGGAACCGCTCCACCAGCGCGGGCAGCCCGCCCGCGCCGGGCATCGGGGCCAGCGCGCCGCCGGCCTCGCCGGGCCGCCGCCGGTCGTCCTCGCGGAGCAGGCCGACCGCGGTCCGCACTTCGGCCAGGCACTCCTGGCCGAGCCGTTCAGCCTCGGCCAGGGCCCGCGCGGCGTCGGCCGGGTCGTGCTCCACCGCCAGCCGGGCGCTCTGCACGTGCAGCAGGGAAACCACCAGCGTGTGCCCGATGACATCGTGCAGATCACGCGCGATCCGGTTGCGCTCGGCCGTCGCGGCCTGCTCGGCCAGCCCGGCCTGGGCTGCCCGCAGCTGGGCCACCAGGTCGATCTCGTGCCGGACCAGCAGCGCGCAGACCACGGTGAAGGTCACGCCGGCCAGCCAGGCAGCCCAGCCCGGATCGGGCGTCACCCACAGCCACTCCGCGCCGAACAGCAGCATGGTGGCGGCCCAGTAGATCAGGCCGTCGCGCGGGCCGACCACGATGATCAGCCAGCCGGCCAGCAGGCAGGTGGCGAACCACGCGATGTCGCTGGACAGGCCGTGGCCCTCGACCGCGATCCCGGCCGTGGCCACCGCCGCGGCCAGCAGCGGCAGCCGCCGCGAGTAGATCAGGGCCGCCGCGCCCAGCACCGCGATCACTGCCGCCGCCGCGGCCGCGCCGACGCTGGGATGCCCGCGTACCGCCCCGGCCGCGACGACCACCGCGATGGCGGCCACCGCGACCGGCTTGATCCGGCCCGGCACGAGCTCTGAGCTCGGCAGCCGGGCCGGATCGCCGTTCATGCCGCCGATCCTACGTGCGGGCCGGCCAGGGTCACAGGACCGCGCGCCGGGCGGCCAGGACGGTGACGGCCACGGTCACCGCGGCCAGGCCGGCCAGCGACCAGGTGGCCGGGCCCAGGCCCAGCCACGGCGAGCGGACGGCCTCGGTCAGCATGGTCAGCGGGAGCGGGCCCGCGATGTGCCGCAGTACCGAGCCCATCACGTGCGGCGGCGGCCCTCCCGCGCCGAGCAGGAAGGACGGGAAGAACAGCAGCAGGCCCACCGCCTGCGCGGACCGGGCCGACGGCAGCAGCGTGCCCAGCAGCACGCCCAGGCTGACGAAACCCACCGCGCCGATGGCCAGCGCCAGCGCGACCCGCAGGCCGTCGTGCAGCCCGGGCAGGCCGTAGACCGGTGCCGCCACGGCCAGCAGCAGCGCGCACGCCACCGCGGTGGTGAGCAGCCCGACCACGAGCTGCGCGACCGCGAACGACCAGCGCGGGAAGCCCGCCGCCGCGAACCGCCGCAGTACCCCGCGCTCCCGGTAGGAGGCCAGGTGCACGGGCAGCATGACCAGGCCCGTGGCCCCGATGACCACGGTCAGGTAGGACGCCACGTACCAGTGCGCGGGGTTGACGTTGTCGAAGCCCGGATCGGGCCTGGTCCCGAACGCGCCGCCGATGATCAGCATGGTGACGATCGGGAACGCGAATACGAAGGTCAGCACGAGCGGATCGCGCGCCATTAGCTTCAGCTCGGCCCGGATGAGCCGTCCCGCCATGGTCGTCATCGCCGTCCTCCGGCCAGCTCGGCCGGCCCGCGGGCGCCCGTCCCCGCGACGGCGGCGCCGTCGAGCAGGCCGATCAGGGCGTCCTCCAGGCTGGGTACCTGCACGCTCAGGTCGCCGGGCACCGGTCCCCACTGCACCAGGGCCGCCCCGACGTGCGCGATGACGGGCCGTGCGCCCCGCACCGTGACCCGCGTCCCGGCCTGCTCCACCTCGCGGACGCCCGCCAGCCGGCGGACCTGGTCCAGCAGCGCCGCGGGCGGTTCCGCCATGCTGAAGCGGATCGTCGCCGTATCGGCGTGCCGGTCGACCAGGTCCGCAGGCGCCCCCGCGTCGAGGATGCGCCCGGCGCGCATGACGACGACCCGGCCGCACAGCGCCTCGGCCTCGTCCATCTCGTGCGTCACCAGCAGCACCGTGATGCCCTCGTCGTGCAGCTGGCGGACGGCCGACCAGACGCCGCGCCGCCCGGCCGGGTCCAGGCCCTGGGTCAGCTCGTCGAGGATCACCAGCCGGGGCCGGTTGAGCAGGGCCAGGACCAGGAACAGCCGCTGGCGTTCGCCGCCGCTCAGCGACCCGAACGCCGACCGCCGCCGCTCGGCCAGGCCGAACTGCTCGAGCAGCTCGCCGCCATCCCGGGCCCGCCGGGTGCTGAACAGCTCGACCGCCTCGGCCACCCGGAGCCGGTCCGGCAGCGCCGAATCCTGCAGCTGGCTGCCGATCATCGGCCGCAGCGCCGCCGCCTGGGTCGCCGGGTCACAGCCGAGCACCCGGATGCTCCCGGCGTCCGGCGTGCGCAGGCCCTGGAGGCATTCAACCGTCGTGGTCTTGCCCGCTCCGTTGGCGCCGATCAGCCCCACGACCTCGCCGGCCGCCACGTCGAGGTCCAGCCCGTCCACTACCACCGTGCCGCGGTACGCCTTGCGCAGCCCTCGCACGGTCACAACCTGCCGATTATCCATACCCCCGATCGTCGCGCCCGCGCAGGTGGCACGCGTCAGCCCGCAGCTGGAACCAGGCCTCTACCTACGGGTGGAGACGGCCGGGACCAGGTCCGGAGGGCCTCAGGCGTCGTCGAGGCAGCGGGTGGCCAGCGGCATCTCGGTGGCGCCGGACGCCGACTTCTCCACCCGGTAGGCCTGCGAGGTCGGCCGGTCGGCCAGCAGCTCGGTCAGGGTGTCGTCGGTGTAGTGCGCGGCCGCCCCGTCGTCGCAGGCGATCCCGGCGGGCAGCTCGCCGTCCGCGACCAGCTGGTGGTACAGCGGCCGCCGCCTCGGCTCGGAGTTGTAGTGCGGGCAGAAGCTCCCGGGCAGCAGCCCGAGCCCCTCGGTGAAGACGCGCAGGTCCCGGCCGAACGAGTCCGTCGTCCCGCCCTCGAACCAGCAGATGCCCCCGGCGCTCGAGCCGGCCAGCACGATCCCGGCCTGCCATGCCTTGCGCATGGTCACGTCCAGCCCGTGCACCC
Organism: uncultured Actinomycetes bacterium; assembly: GCA_963744005.1. Lineage (GTDB taxonomy): Bacteria > Actinomycetota > Actinomycetes > Streptosporangiales > Streptosporangiaceae > Palsa-504. The sequence goes on from CAVURU010000003.1 coordinate 178,223, forward strand.
GCCACACGGCCGCCATGTTGGCCACGCTGCCCCCGCCGACGAAGATGACGTCAGACGACAGCAGCAGGTCCTCGGGATCGCGGACGTTCGGCATCGGGAACAGCGCCAGGTGGCTCATCCGGACCGGGAGGCCGGCGAAGCGGTCGTACATGCCCACGGTCCAGCGCGGGTCGTCGCCGGCCGCCGTGTTCAGCACGCACAGCCGCGGCTCGTTCTTCCCGGTCAGCGCGAGCGCGTTGGCCATGTGCAACGGCACCTGGCCCTCCGGCGCGCGCATGCCGCCGCCGATCGCGATGATGTGCCGCCGCCCGTCCGCTGCCATGCCTGGCACGCTAGCATCCGGAAACCTCCCGGGCCGAACGGGCGGTGGCGCGAGCTCACGGGCTCCGGGACAGCCGGGCCAGGGACAGCACGAAGATCGAGGACAGCAGCCAGCCGAGCAGCGTCGCGATGTTGAGCCACAGCAGGACGAACTCCCCGCCGGGCACGTGCGGGTCCGGGTACCAGGTGGCCCGCTGGTCCAGCGAGATCAGCGGGACCACGGTGTCGATGGTGTACAGCACCGGGCTGAAGCAGCGGACCTCGCCGTCGCCGCACACGTCGGTCTGCTCGCCGGGAGAGGGCGCCATGGCGCTGCCGGTCACCACCTCCCCGTTGATGCCGTAGACGGTCCCGCTGCCGTTGGTGGCCCGCAGCGTGGCCTGCGTGCCCGGCAGCTCCATGGTGATGAACACGGCCAGCACCAGGATGGCCAGCGCCCACAGCACCCGGGTCGGGCGGTACCCGTAGCCGATCAGCGCGTAGACGATGTCGAGCAGGCGCCGGGGCGACAGCGCGTTCGGGTGGTCGACATGGCCGGCCCGCTGGCGCTGGGCCATGAGGATCTCCTCGGCCTCGCTCACGTGCCCGTGCTGGCGGAAGACCCGGGCCGCCTGCTCGTACGGGCTGGAGTCGAAGTCGGTCTGGCGGGCCAGCCAGGCCACTCTCTCCCGCTCGTCCCAGATCTCCCGCAGCCGCCCGCCCTCAGGCCGGCCGAAGCGCTCGTAGCTCAGCCCTGAGATGGTGAAGTGCGGCGGCCAGGTCGCCGGGTCGTCGGCCAGGAAGGTGGTGGTCACGTCGGTGAAATCGACGCTCGGCCACACCTTCGTCCAGCCCAGGTCGATACCGCCGTGGGCGGTGGCGGAGATCGCCTCGATGGCGTGCCCGTACTGGTTGCGCCGCGGCACGGGTTCCGGGCAGGTGAAGGTCCCGCCGTTGAACTGCAGGATGCCCTCGATGATGCTGCGGGACAGGACGACCAGGCCGGTCGAGGTGAAGCCGTAGGTCAGCTGGACCGATCCCTTGACCGTCGCTTCCTTGAGGCTGATCGAGTAGTCGCCCGGGTTGTTCAGCTGCGCCCCGTCGGCGATCACCCCGGCCAGCGTGGCGCCGCGGAAGTTGATCCGGCCGCCGTTGGTCTGCAGGCCATCCAGGTAGACGGTGCCGTCGACGGTCATCGCGCTGCCGCCGACCAGGGACCGGTGCTCGGGCTCGCTCATCCGCCCGTTCAGCGCCAGCATCCCGTGAATCGCGGCGCCCTCCATCCGGATCGTGCCCTCCACGGAGGCGCCGTGCTCGAGCCGCATGTGGGCGCGGATCTCGCTGTTGGTCAGGTCCAGCGCGGTCCGGCCGGGGGAGTGCAGCACGCAGCCGGAGCCGATGGACACGCTGCTCATGTTGCCCATCGTCATGTCGATGCTGCCCGTCACCTCGCAGCGGCCCACGAAGGCCACGTCGGCGGCTACTGACAGCTGAGCCGCGTCGATGGCGATGCCGCCGGTGGCCGAACGGGCGTAGATGCTCTCCCGCTGCTGCTCGTCGTGGGCCTCGATGATCGCGTTGCGGATCTCCATCCGCCCGGCGATCTGGGTGCTGCCCATGCCGACCCGGCCGCGGATCTCCGGGCGCCGCCCGTCCGGCGCCTCGATCACGAACATGCTGCCCTCGACGATGGCGTCCTCGAGCTCGATGGCCGGGCCGTCCACCGCGGTCAGGTGCGCTCCGGTGATGTCGAGGGAGCCATTGATCCGGGCGCCGATCAGCCTGATCTCGCCGCGTGCGGTGAAGTGGTGCAGCAGCCGGACCGCGCCGCCGAGCCGGATCCGGTCGGCCTGGATGGCCCGGTCGCCCAGCCCGTCCACCACGGTGTCGATGCACAGCAGGCGGCCGCCGATGTCCGACTCGCACAGCCACACCGCGGACCTCTTCGACGTGCTCCCGCTGGTCCAGTGCGCCCCGGAGATCTGCGACCGGGACAGGTCCAGGTCCCGGCGCAGCCGCAGCCCGTTGGCCAGCAGCCCGGGCAGCCGAGGCGAGCCGGTCAGGGACAGCTCGAACAGCTGCGCGCCCTCCACCACCGGCGGTGCGTCGAACTCGCAGCCGTCGAAGCGGAGGGCGAACGGCACGACCAGCCCGGTGAGGTTCAGGTCCCCGGTCACCACGGCGTTGTTCAGCCGGATCCCGCGGGGGTCGATCCGGTCCCTGAGCCCGTAGCAGCAACGGCGCAGCAGGTCCGCCCGGACCGTGCGCCTGACTCCTCCGGCCAGCCCGTCGACGACCGCGCCGTGTTCCCAGGCGGCAGCCAGCTCGGCCTCGCCGATCTCCTCCATGACCCCAGACTGTGCCAAGGCCAGCGCGTCCTGTCCATCTCACCCGTCGCGAGCGGGCGCATGTCGCGGGGCACGCGCCGCCGGACGTTCGGGAAAGGTAAGAAAATCCGCCGAACGCCGACCGGGGCCGGTCCGTGCCGAGGGTATGGACGACTGCTGCTGGAGAGCGCTGATAGCGCGCAGGTTCCCGGCCGGCCGGGCTGCGGCGCCGGGCTGCGTGGCCGGGCCGTCCCGGTCTGCCGCGGCGCAGCCGGGAGGGGCCGCGGGCTGCGGCGCCGCTAGCCGCCCGGCCCGTAACTGCAGTGCTCCCAGCTGCAGCGCCCCCAGTTGCAGGGCGGCCGGCCGGTGGTGCCGGGTGGCCGGGGAACCCCCGCGCTGCCGGGCGGCGCGCCGGTACCGGGGCGGGGCGGACCGGTGAGCGGCCGCCCCGCCGACCTCGCGGACGAGGCGCCGCCTCCGGACCGCGGCGATGACACTTTCCGCCGCCGGTTCGCGCGGCCGCTGGCGGCCGGCGCCGCCGACGTTCCCGAGCCCAGGGCCGAGCCCGGGACCGAGCCCGGGACCGAGCCCGGGACCGAGCGTCGCGCCGAGGCCGGCCCGTTCCCGACCGGGCCCGGTGGCTGCCGGACGCGGCGGACCCGGGGGTGGCCGCGCGCTCGCCGGCGGACATCACGCAGGCGGGCGACCCGGTCGACGTGGCCACCGGCGATGTCCTGCTGGGCCAGGACGACGTCACCCTGCCCGGGATGCTGCCCCTGGTCATCGGCCGCTGTTACCGGACCTCGTGGCGGGCCGGCCGGTGGTTCGGCGCCTCGTGGGCGTCCAGCCTGGATGAGCGGCTGCTGGTCGGCCCGGACCGGATCGTCGGCGTGTTCGCGGACGGGCGCCTGCTGACCTGGCTGCGGGACCCCGGCCAGGACGACCCGGTGCCCGCCACCGGGCTGCCGCTCGCCGGGGCCCGGTGGCGGCTGGAGCCGGCCGGCCAGGATGCGTTCACCGTCACCGACCTGCAGGCCGGGCTGGTCCGGCGGTTCGAGGGCCGCGGCGGGGACCTGCCGCTGGCGTCGGTGGCCGACCGGGCCGGGCACCGGGTCTGGTTCAGCTACACCGAGGCGGGGGAGCCCGCCTGGGTCACGCATTCCGGCGGCTACCGCGTCCGGGTGGTGATGGCCGGCGGCCGGGTTGCGGCACTGCGGCTGGACGGCCCGGCCCCGGCGAGCGGGGCACCGGACGACGGGGCCCCGGTGGTGCTGGCCCGCTACCAGTACGACCAGGCCGGGAACCTGGCCGGCGTGACCGATGGCTCCGGCCGGGCCCGCCGGTTCAGCTATGACGCCGACGGCCGGCTGGACGGCTGGCAGGACCGCAGCGGGACCGCGTACCGCTATTCCTACGACGAGCTGGGCCGGTGCGTGGCCGGCTCCGGTCCCGGCGGCGTGATGTCGGGCCGGTTCGCCTACGGCGACCAGATGACCAGCTGGACGGACCCGGGCGGGGCCGTCACCCTGTACCAGCTCGACGCCTCGTCCCGGGTGACGTCGGTGACCAGCCCGCTGGGCGACGTCACCCACCTCTGGTACGACGACGCCGGCCGGGTCACCGGGCACGCCGACCCGCTCGGCCGGCTGACCCTGTTCCGGTTCGACGAGCCGGGCAACCTCACCTGCGTCACCCGGCCCGACGGTAGCCAGATCCGGGCCCGGTACGACGAAGCCTGCCTGCTGACCAGGCTGAAGTACCCGGACGGGACGACCTGGCGGCAGCAGTACGACGAGCGCGGGCTGCTCGTGCGGCGGATCGCCCCGGACGACGCCGTCACGTCCTTCGGCTATGACGAGCGCGGCAACCTGGCCTCGGTCACCGGGCCGCTCGGCGAGGTCACGGCCGTCCATTGCGATCCCGCGGGCCTCCCGGCCACGGTGACCAGCCCGGGCGGGGGCCGTGTCCGCTACACCCGGGACCGGGCCGGGCGGATCACTTCGGTTACCGCCCCGGACGGCTCAGTGACCGCGCTGACCTGGACCGCCGCCGGGCAGCTGGCCACCCGGGCGTTCGCCGACGGCACCGCCGAGCGCCGCGAGTACGACGCCGAGGGCAACCTGACCGGTTACCGCAGCCCCTCCGGTCAGCGGTCCAGTTACGAGTACGGGCCGTTTGACCAGCTCACCGCGGCGACCGGTCCCGACGGCGTCCGGACCGGGTTCCGCTACGACCACGCGCTGTGGCTGACCGCCGTCACCCGGGCCGGCCTGACCTGGCGGTACGACTACGACGCGGCCGGGCGGCTGGCCGCCGAGACCGACTTCAACGGGGCTGTCACCCGGTACGCCTACGACCCGGCCGGGCAGCTGATCAGCCGGGTCAACGGAGTCGGCCAGCAGGTCAGCTACGCCTACGACGATCTCGGCCTGCTCGTCCGCCGGGCGGTCAGCGCCGGGGTCACCACCTTCGCCTACGACGCGGCCGGCCGGCTCACCCAGGCCCGCGGGCCCGGCGCCGAGATCACCCTCAGCCGCGATCCGGCCGGGCGGGTCACGGCCGAGGCCTGCAACGGCCGCACCGTGCTGTCCTCCTACGACCGGGCCGGGCGCCGCACCCGGCGGGTCACGCCCGGCGGCGGGCGGCAGTGCTGGCAGTACGACGACGCCGGGCAGCCGATGCTGCTCGAGTCCGGCGGTCACGCGCTGCGCTTCAGCTACGACCCGGCGGGCCGCGAGACCCGCCGCGAGCTGCCCGGCGGGCTGGCCCTGACGCAGGAGTGGGACACGGCCGGCCAGCTCGCGCTGCAGTTCCTGGCCGCCGACGGCCCGGACGTGGGCCCCGAGGACGACCTGGCCCGGCGCGCCTACACCTACCGGGCCGACGGATGCCTGACCGCCCTGGACGATCTGCTCGCGGGGGCGCGGCGGTTCAGCGTCGACGACGCCGGCCGCGTCACCCAGGTCGACGGCGAGCGGTGGGCCGAGCAGTACGACTACGACCCGGCGGGCAACCTCGCCTCGGCCCGCTGGAGCTCCCCGCCGTCCGGGCCGGCCGGACGCTGGCTGGCGGCTGACGTGCAGGGCCCGCGCCACCGGGCCTGGCACGCTGGTCACCGCGGCCGGCGCGGTCACCTACCGCCATGACCGCCAGGGCCGCGTCGTCGAGCGGCAGCGGGCCAGGCCGTCGCGGCGGCCCGAGACCTGGTCCTATGAATGGGACGCCGACGACCGTCTGACCGCGGTCACCACCCCGGACGGCAGCACCTGGCGCTACCGCTACGACCCCCTCGGCCGCCGTATCGCCAAGCAGCGCATCGACCCGTCCGGGATCCCGGCCAGCGAGACCACGTTCACCTGGGACGGCGCCGTCCTGGCCGAAGAGTCGGCCGGCGACCCGGACACCGGCTACCGGGTCACCTGGGACTACCACCCCGGCACGTTCACGCCGCTCGCCCAGTCCGAGCACGTGCCCGCCGACGGGCCCGCCCAGGAGGCCTTCTACGCCGTCGTCACCGACCAGCTGGGCATGCCCGCCGAACTGGTCGCCGCGGCCGGGACGGTGGCCGGCTACCAGCAGCACACCCTGTGGGGCGGCACCCTCTGGCACCCCGACGGCGCCGCCACGCCGCTGAGATTCCCCGGCCAGTACCACGACCAGGAAACCGGCCTGCATTACAACCAGCAGCGTTACTACGACCCGGTCACCGGCAGCTATCTCACCCCCGACCCCCTCGGCCTGGCCCCCGCGCCGAATCCGCACGCCTACGTCCCCAACCCCCTAATCCAATCCGACCCTCTCGGCCTCATGGCCTGCAGCCCGAAGGACAAAGGCCTTCCGGTCGACACATTGATCGTCCGAGGAGGCATCAACACGGCCGACCGCTTTGCCCACGCCCGGGGAGTGACGTTTGATGCTGCCGGTAAGGTCTACAACGTTTCGGTCAGCAGCGCTCCGGGGCGATCGATAGCCGAGCTATCTGAGACGATTCCTAACAAGCAGATCGGCGTCGTGGATCTCGGTAGCCTCCGCGCCGCAGGCGGCTCGATCGAGACAGCGTCGAGTAAGGGAAACCCCTACCACTGCGTCGTCGGGGGTTGTACGCCAGAAGCGTTCAGCCAGCTCTTCACCCCGACCATCAAGAATCCGTGGAAATGAACGAACATCACGTCAGCGACGCTGAGATCGAGGAACTTCGCCGACTCTGCCGTAGCGCCACACCCGCGCCTTGGCGATCGATGGCCGAGGGACGAGACCACGCCTCTGGCGATAGTTTCATCATGATCGGCCCTGACGGTGACCGTGATGAGGACATGTATGTGAGCCGCGATTCAGGGCCAGCGTCGACAGCCGACCTCGATCTCATAGCTGCGGCTCGCAACTATCTGCCTCGTTTGATCGATGAGATAGTCGAGCTTCGCCGAGAGCGCGAAACATGATCGCTCTTGCCCGTCACATACTGGGGGCGTGACCACCGGGACGCGATTCGTCGTGCAGCTGCATGACGCGACGACCCTGCACTTCGACTTCCGGTTGCAGTCGGGTGATGTATTGCGCTCGTGGGCGGTGCCGAAGGGCCCTTCGCTCGACCCCGGGGTCCGGCGGCTCGCCGTGCCGGTCGAAGACCATTCCCTGGCCGCCGGCGAGTTCGAGGGCGTTCACGAGGGCCAGCGGCGCGGCAGCGGGGCGGTCATCATCTGGGACGAGGGCACCGCTGACGTCATCCGGGACGAGCCCGGCCATCTCTCCTTCGTCCTGCACGGCCGCAAGCTGTCCGGCGGTTTCGCGCTGACCCGCACCGGCCCGAGGCGGTGGATCCTGATCAAGGTCCGTGATGACGGCGCCCGGCCCGGATCCGACATCGTCGCGGAGGAACCGGCCAGCGTCCGGAGCGGCAAGACCTGGACGCAATTGCGTCAGCAATGATCAAATTATCGCTGCCCGTAGCCGCCCCGCGGCATTGCCGCCGATCCGTGACGCTGGGTAGCTCGCGAGCGCCCGCTGGCGGAATTCCGGCCAAATCGCCGATAGCGCTGACCGGTACGCGGGTAATTGTGACGCAAACCGCATAGGCCGCGCGGGGTGCGGCGGACGGGGGGGACGGCGTGCCGCCGGGCCCCTGAGAACGGCCCGTTCTCATTCGGCGATAGCACGCAAATCGCAAATGCACGTGCATTTCGGGGTCGGCGTCGGCGGGCGGTAACGTGGAGGATCCTCGCCTCGTCGCCGCATCCCTCACGGATTGTCGTCACGCCGGCGCGACGTGATGGGGAAAATTTTGTGATCCTGTCCGGCAAACGAGCTATTAAGGATCTAGTGTCCGGATCGATGCAGGCCGGGGTTCAGCTGCTCATGATCCGTCCCGTCGGGCGGCTGACTCGAGAACCAGGGAATGTTGCGCTCCGCCGAGCGACCGACTAGTGCCGTTTGCGGCTTACCGCGCTAACCGCTAGAGGTATGCGCTCGTATACCGATGGTTACTTCGTTCATCGCCTACGCTTCGCCGTGAAGCAGGCGGTTCCCGTTCAGCACGAGGTTGTCATTCCCAATCATGGGACCCGATGTGCTAATCGGCGTTCTATCAACTAATGTAGTGCGCAATTCATCGAGAGAAACGGAGCAAGCACACGTGGCCCAGAAGATTCAGACGCTGTTCATCGATGACATCGATGGCAGCGAGGCTGAGGGCACCGTCCGCTTTGCGCTAGATGGTGCTGAGTACGAGATCGACCTGAACGCAAAGAACGCCGACGCGCTGCGGAAGGCTTTGGCCAAGTACATTGACGCCGCGCGGCGCAGCTCGGGGGCGGCCCGTCGTCCGGTGCGAGCCGGTCGCAGGGCTTCGGCGAGCGGGGTCAACACGACGGAAGTCCGCGAGTGGGCCAAGTCGCAGGGTATTGACGTCAAGGACCGCGGTCGGGTCCCGGCCGAATTGGTGGTCAGGTTCCGCGCCGCGACCGGCACCCCGGCCTGATCAGATAAGGGCGCTGCCGGTGGCCTGAGCCGGGCGACGATGTTGTGAGCCCGTGTGCGCCGAACGCTCGGCAGGGCCGGCGTGTATTTCGCTCGCCGCGCGGGCGCCCTGAGTGTTTCGTGGATGCTGTGCCCTTCGGTGATCACCAGATCGCGGGAGGGCACAGATTTCCGCAGCCGTAACATATGTTTCCCGCGGAACCTGTCTCTCTCGGGCTGAATACTCCTCGCTGTCCTGCGATGTCCGGTCCCGCCAGTTGACGCTGATTTCTACCGCATCATGATGCCGCCGCCGATTATGCGCGCGGGCCCATCGCCGCGACGACCAGAGAGACGGTCGCGGCGATCTCGATAATCGCCCCCAGGACATCACCGGTGATGCCGCCCAGGCGGGCGACCGCATGCCGCTCGACTGCGAAGCCGGCCAGCAGCCCGGCCGCGACCGCCAGCGGGAGCGACCAGCCGAGCGGCTCGCCTAGGACCGCCGCCGAGACGGCCACGGCGGTGGCCGCCGCGGCCAGCAGGGCCAGCGTGAGCACCGCCGGGATGACCGGGCGGACGGTCCCGGCCACCAGGACGCCCAGGCCCTCCGGCCGGGCCGCGGGTACCCCGTGGCGGCAGGCCCACGTCAGGGCCAGCCGCCCGGTGACCGCGGCGGTGATCACCGCCGCCGGCCCGCGGCCGTCCCCGCTCGCCTCGGCGTGGGCGAGCGCCGCGACCTGGAGCAGCACGGTCAGCACCAGCGTCACCGTGCCGAACGGGCCGATGTCCGAGCGCCGCATGATGTCCAGGGCGGCCGCCCGGGGCTTGCCGCTGCCCAGGCCGTCGGCCAGGTCGGCCAGGCCGTCGAGGTGCAGGCCACGGGTCAGCAGGGCCAGGGCGATCACCGCCAGCACGGACCCGGTCAGCGGGCCCGCGCCGAGCGGGTGGTCGGCCGTGATCAGCACGGCCGCCGCGATGACCCCCAGGAGCAGGCCCACCGCGGGAGCCCACGCCATGGCGGCCCCCGCCGTGGCCCGGGGGAGCGGCTCCGCGGGTCCTTCGGCGGCCGCGGCGCCGGCTCGCCGGCCCGCGGGGTAGCGCCAGGGGATGACGGTCAGCAGGGTCACCGACAGCCTCAGCCCGCTCCAGCTCATGGCGACGGAGCCTATCGGCCTGCCCGGTAAAGACGTAATATCTCAATAGGGGCAAGTGTGGCGGGGCATGACGAACTGGCGGTGAAGACGTGTCTGAGTGGTGGTCTATCGAGGTGTTCGACGGGGAGCAGCTGCTCGCCCGCCGCTGGAAAGAGTCCTACCAGGACGAGCTGGTCGAGGCGGCGCTGACCAACGGCGCCGTGCACTGGGAGTGGCACGAGCACCGCTACGGGGTGGCGTTCGAGGTGCTCTTCGACACCGACGCGCAGTGGGCGCAGTTCCGGACCCTGCCGGTGATCAGGGCCGCCCTGGACGCGGTGCCCGACCCGGTGAACGGGCTGCTGGTCTACCGCGGCCGCGGCGGCGGGGCCGGGCCGAGGAAGCCGCGTAAGCCCAGGCCGGCGCCCGGCTCGAGCGCGCTGGCCCGGCCCGAGCCGCGGCAGCGCCGCCGGGTTAACCTGTCCGAGTCGGCCCCGCCGGCCGTCCCGGACGCGGTCCCGTCGGCCTGAGCTGCTGCGGATCTGCCTCCCGCGGGTGAAGCACCCCCCGGAACGGTGCAGGATAAGGGAATGACGGAAAGTCGAGCCACGACGGACGGCCTCCGGGCCGCGATCGAGCACAGCGGTTACTACCCGGGCCTGGTGTCCGACGCGGTCGCCTCGGCGCTCGGATCTGAACCGGTCACGGCGTACGTCGTCCACCACGACGCGATCTTCGACCCGGGCATGGAGGTGCGCCGTCACATGACGGTGCTCGCGCTCACCCCGACCCGGCTGGTGTACTCCCACACCGACGAGCACCCGGCCGAGGACCCGGACAGCAGGCCGCGCGCGGAGACCAGCACCGAGGCCATCCTGTTCGGCCGGATCTCGTCGGTGGCGCTGAGCCGCGTGGTCCCGGACCCGGCCGCCTACGTGCCGGGCGTCACCGTCCCGTCCGAGGTCATGCTGACCATCGGCTGGAACGTGCTCTCCCATCTGGAACTCGAGCCGGCCCACTGCGGAGATGAGAACTGCGAGGCCGACCACGGCTACCTCGGCACCATCACGGCCGACGACTTCGCCCTGCGGGTCAGCCAGGACGCCGACGGCGAGGAGGCCGTCCAGCAGGTGCTCAGCTTCGCGCGCGTGCTGTCCGACGCCACGGCCTCGGCGCGGTAGCCGTGCGGCGGCTGCCGGATTCCTGAGGGTTTGGCCATTGTTTTGCCGGCGGCACCCGGCCAGTGGCACGATGATCCGGCAAGGCGCGCCTGGCACCCATGAGTAGCAGATGAGGATTCTCGCATGACGCTCGAGCCGAGACATTCGCCGATCGTGCCGTCCTACGGCGCTGCGACCTTGGCCGATCTGTCATCGTCGATTCTCGCGTCCCTCGATCCCCAGTCGCCGCCCGAGCAGAACGTCCTGGGCCTGGAGCCCGCGCAGCGCGCGTGCCTGCTGATCGTCGACGGGCTGGGCTGGGAGCTGCTCCGCGACCATCCGGCGGCCACGCCGTTCCTGTCCGAGCTGGCCCGCAATTCCCGGCCGATCACGGCGGGCTTCCCGGCCACCACCGTCACCAGCCTCAGCTCGCTGTGCACCGGCCTGCCGCCGGGGCAGCACGGCATGCTCGGCTACAAGGTGCTGGTGCCCGGCGAGGACATCCTGCTCAACGCCCTGCGCTGGGACTCGCGGATCGACCCGCAGCGCTGGCAGCCGCGGCCCACCATCTACGAGCGCGCCACCGCGGCCGGCCTCGAGGCCGTCCACGTGGCCCTGGGCGCCTTCCGCGGCACCGGGCTGACCGAGGCCATCATGCGCGGCGCCAGCTTCCGCGCGGCCGACAGCATGGGCGCGCTGGCCGCCCAGGGCGCCGCCGCGATGAACGAGAACCAGCGCGCGCTGGTGACCGTCTACCACGGCGACCTGGACAACACCGGGCACATGTTCGGGGTCGGCTCGGACGCCTGGTACAACCAGCTGGCCCACGTGGACAAGATGGCTGAGCAGCTGGCCAGCGCGCTGCCCTCGCAGGCCTGGCTGTACGTGACCGCCGATCACGGCATGGTCGACATCACCCCCGAGGACCGCATCGACGTGGACGAGCTGCCCGAGCTGCGGGCCGGCGTGGCCAAGCTGGCCGGCGAGGCACGGGCCCGGCACATCTACACCGAGCCCGGCGCGTCCGACGACGTGCTGGCCGCCTGGCGCGAGGTGCTGGGCGACCGGGCCTGGGTCATGTCCCGCGACGAGGCCATCAAGGAAGGCTGGTTCGGCCCGGTGGACCCGGCCATAGCCGAACGGATCGGCGATGTCGTGGCCGCCCCGGTCGGGTCGCACGCCATCGTCGCCACCCGGACCGAGCCGCGGGAATCCGCGCTGGTCGGCATGCACGGCTCGCTCACCTCCGCGGACCAGCTCGTCCCGGCCCTCAGCTCCAGCGTCCTCTGAGCCGCGCCCGTGACCGGCCGCGACGACCTGCTCGTCTCTCCCGGCGGCCTGGCCCGGGAGCTGCACGCCGGCCAGCCGCCGGCCGTGCTGGACGTGCGCTGGAGCCTCGGCGGGCCCCCCGGGCTCGGCCGCTACCGCGAAGGCCACATCCCGGCCGCGGTCTTCATCGACCTCGACCGTGACCTGGCCGGTCCGCCCGGACCGGCGGGCGGCACCCGCTGCCCGGTCCGGCCGCCTTCCAGGCGGCGATGCGCGCCGCCGGAGTGAGCCAGGACCGGCCCGTGGTCGTCTACGACGAACGCGACGCCACCGCGGCCGCCCGGTGCTGGTGGCTGCTGCGCTACTTCGGGCACCAGCACGTCCGGGTCCTCGACGGCGGCTACCAGGCCTGGCTCGCCGCCGGGCTCCCGGTCCGCGACGGCGACCAGGCCGCCCGGCCTGGTGACTTCACCACCCGGCCGGGCGGCATGCCGGTCCTGGACGCCGGCGGGGCCGCCGCGCTGGCGGGCAGCGGGTTGCTGCTCGACGCGCGGGCCGGGGAGCGGTACCGGGGCGAGCACGAGCCCGTCGACCCGGTGGCCGGGCACATCCCGGGCGCGGTCAGCGCGCCCACCGCCGAGAACGTGAACCCGGACGGAACCTTCCGCGCCGCCGCCGATCTGGCCCGCCGGTTCGCGGCCCTCGGCGCCGGACGCCCGGACGCCGCGGTCGGGGCCTACTGCGGGTCGGGGGTCACCGCGGCCCACGAGGTCCTCGCGCTGAACCTGGCCGGCCTCCCGGCCGCCCTCTACGCCGGCTCCTGGTCCAACTGGATCACCGATGCCGCCCGTCCGGTCGCCACCGCGGGCTAAGCCCGCGACACCTCAGGACGAACCGGGCAATCGGCCTGCTAAACCATCTCAGACGTGAACAGTTGTTGATCAGCAGGTGACAATCATTCAATAGTTTCGGCCTGCTCTCGACATGAATAACCCTGGTAGAGACGCTATTGGCGTGCATAACACAGTAATCCTCGTCTTTGTCGTAATCACCGCTCTCGCCTTTGACTTCACCAACGGCTTCCACGACACGGGCAACGCGATGGCTACCTCCATCGCAACCAATGCGCTCAGCCCGCGGGTCGCCGTGGCCATCTCGGGGTTGCTCAACCTCGTCGGCGCGTTCCTGTCGCTCGCCGTCGCGGCCACCATCGCCAACGGACTGGTCAACACCGGGGTCGTGACCCTGACCGTGGTGGCCGCCGGCCTGGCCGGCGGGATCATCTGGAACCTGCTCACCTGGCTGTTCGGCATCCCGTCGAGCTCATCGCACGCGCTCATCGGCGGCGTGATCGGCTCGACGATAGCCGCCGCCGGCGGCTCGGCGGTCAAGTGGCACGGCCTGGTCTCCAAGGTCATCATCCCGGCCGGCCTGTCACCGATCATCGCCGCCGGGGTCGCGGCCACCGGGACCTGGCTGCTCTACCGGATCAGCCGCAGGCTCAGCGACGGAGCCCGCGGCCACGGGTTCCGGATCGGCCAGATCGGGTCGGCCTGCATGGTCTCCCTGGCGCACGGTACCAACGACGCGCAGAAGACCATGGGCGTCATCACGCTGGCCCTGATCGCCAACGGCACGCTGGCCTCCGGCGCGCAGGCGCCGTTCTGGGTCATCCTGTCCTGCGCGCTGGCCATCAGCGCGGGTACCTACCTGGGCGGCTGGCGGGTCATCCGGACCCTGGGCAAGGGCCTGGTGGAGATCGAATCACCGCAGGGCATGGCGGCCGAGTCCGCCTCGGCGGCGGTCATCCTGCTCTCCAGCGGCGTCGGCTACTCGCTGTCCACCACCCACGTGGCCACCGGCTCGATCATCGGCACCGGGCTGGGCAAGAGGGGGGCCGAGGTCCGCTGGAACGTGGCCGGGCGGATGGCCACGGCGTGGCTGTTCACCCTGCCCATGTCCGCCCTCGTCGGGGCCGGGGCCTACGCCCTGGCCGATGCGGTCCACGGCACTCCGGGCGTGATCGTCATCCTCATCCTGCTGGCCCTGCTCGCCGTGGCGATCTACTGGCGGTCCCGCGCCAACAAGGTGGACCACAACAACGTGAACGGGGAATGGACCGGATCGGTCGCCCCGCAAGAGCCCGCGCGCGCCGCGGCCTGAGCAGGGAGCATCCAATGGCTTGGATCAACTGGAACGCGTTGTGGAAGATCGTCCTCTACGGCCTGCTGCTCGGCGCGGGGCTGCCCGCCCTGTTCGCCGTCGGGCTGCGGGCCCTGGCCCTGCCGGGCGGCGGCCGGGTGCAGACCGCCGGGCCGGCGGCGCCGGCTCGACTCCGACTCCGACCAGCTGGTCGGCGGTAACGTGCTGGGGATGATCATCGCCGGGATCTGTTTCCTGATCATCCTGGCCGCCGTAGCGTGGGGCATCTACGAGGTCTACAAGATCGGTCACGCCGCTGCGCCCGCACCCGCCAAGAAGTAAGACTGCCCGAGCAATTCGCGGTTACCCCATCGAGAGGGTTGGAGAACATGGCGCTGCCCCCCGTGCTGAACAAGGTGATTCAATGGCTGCGCGCCGGTTACCCGGAGGGCGTGCCGGACGTGGACTACATCCCGCTGTTCGCCCTGCTCGGCAGCCAGCTGACCAACGACCAGGTCGCCGCCATCGCGGACGAGCTGGCCAACGAGAGCGACCCGGACTCCGCGGACGCGATCCGCAAGGCCATCGTCGGGGTCACCGACCACCAGGCCAGCGAGGCCGACGTCAACCGGGTCAAGGCCCGGCTGGCCGCCGGCGGCTGGCCGCTGGCACACCCCGAGCAGGTCAGCTAGAAATCTCCGGCCGAACGGGCCGTGGTACGTGCGTCCGGGACGCGTGCACCACGGCCCGTTCCGTCGTTCTCAGCTGACGAGCAGGTAGATGCTCTTGCCCGCGAGCCAGAAGCCCAGCAGCAGGAAGACCACGATGATGATCTGGTCCTGGTGCGTGTCCAGCCAGGCCCGCATCCGGTCGAGGCGGGCGGTGGCCGCGGCCGGCTTGAACGCCGCGTACAGCTCCAGGTACAGGAAGCCGGAGGTGCCCAGCAGGCAGAAGAGCATGAGCGTCACGTAGTCCGCGGCCGTGGACACCTTGGCCGCCACGACAGTCGCGGCACCCGCTGCCACCAGCGCCCAGGGCTGAAGGAATATCGCCAGGCCCGCGGCACCCCAGATCGAGATCCGGTCCACCGTGGACATCCAGCCCGGCGGCTTGCGGGGACGGCCCATCCGGTGCCGCTGCCGCGCCGCGAGCAGGATGAGCACCACGCCGAGAGCCAGCTTGATGGCCAGGGCTGAGGTCGACGGGGCCGTCTGCGGCTTGGGCGGCTTGCCTGCGGTGGTCAGGATGACCGCGGCGATCACCGCGACCAGGCAGGCCAGCCAGCCCAGGATGAAGGCCAGCCCGTTCCGGGTGCCCTTCTTGGTGCTCAGGATCAGGATGAAGGCCATCAGAGGGAATGGCTCGAGGGTGATACCGAGCCCGATGAGCATCAGGTCAAGTACCACGTCGTCACCCGTGTCCCAGCCAGCCGGACCTCACACGTTCGGCTCGGCGGGCTGCGTCCCGCGATGAGCAGTGGGATCACGCTAGGCCGCCTGAGAGCCGGGCGGCTCACCCGCCCGGGACGATCCCGGACGTCGGCCCGCAAATGCCATCTGACCGCTGATCCCCTACCTGGAGCTGCCGCCGGCCAGACGGCGGCCGCTGGTCCACGCGGCCGCTCGGGTGCCGACCCCACCGCAGCCGCACAGTCACCCGCTCGGGGTGGGGTTCCCGTGCGGTTCTGGGTGGACTCTGGAAACCATGCCACCCGATCCTGTTGCCCTGCTGAAGTCGCGGAGCTATCTGGCGCTGCTGGTCTTGGCCGCGATCATCGGCGTGCCCGTCTCGGCGGTGGCCTATTTCTTCCTCGCCCTGGTGAGCAAGATGCAGGGCTGGATCTTCACCGAGCTCCCCAAGGGCCTGGGTTTCCATGGTGAACCCCTGTGGTGGCCGCTGCTCCCGCTGATGCTGGCCGGCGTGCTGGTCGCTCTCACCATCCGGTACCTGCCCGGCACCGGGGGCCACTCGCCTGCGGACGGGTTCAAGGCAGGGGAGGGGCCGCCCTCGCCCATCGAGCTGCCGGGAATCGCGCTCGCGGCCCTGGCCACCTTGTCCCTGGGGGTGGTGCTCGGACCCGAGGCCCCCTTGATCGCCATCGGCGGCGTGCTCGGCGTCATCGCCGTCCGCCTGGTCAAGCGAGACGCTCCGCCCAGGACCCGCACCGTAGTGGCCGCGGCCGGAAGTTTCGCGGCCATCAGCGCGCTGCTCGGCTCGCCGCTGCTTGGAGCGTTCCTGCTGATGGAGGCCTCCGGGCTGAGTGGCGCGATGCTGGAGCTCGTGCTGGTTCCCGGCCTGCTGGCGGCGGGGATCGGGTCGCTGGTCTTCGTCGGGCTTGACGCCTGGACCGGACTCGGCACGTTTTCGCTGGCCATACCCGGTCTCCCGCACGTCGGGTCGCCCACCGGCGCTGAAGTCGGGTGGGCCCTGGTCATCGGGGTGGTGGCCGTCCCGCTCGGCTCCGGGATCCGCTGGCTCGGGCTGTTCCTGCGGCCCTATGCCGAGCGGCGGATGCTGCTGGCCGCGCCGGTAGCCGGCCTGGCCGTCGCGGGCCTGGCCATCGCGTTCGCCGCCGGAACCGGGAAAGCCTCCTCCGAGGTGCTGTTCTCCGGGCAGTCGGCGCTGCCCGCGTTCCTCAGCGACACCGCGAGCTATACCGTTCCTGCGTTGCTGCTGCTCATCGCCTGCAAGAGCCTGGCCTACGGCATCTCGCTGAGCAGTTTCCGCGGTGGCCCGACCTTCCCGGCCATGTTCGTCGGTGCGGTCGGCGGCGCGGCGATGTCGCACCTGCCCGGGCTGCCGCTTGTCTACGGGGTGGCCATGGGCATCGGCGCCATGACCGTGGTCATGCTCAGGCTCCCGCTGACCTCCGTCCTGCTGGCCACCCTGCTCCTGTCGTCGGACGGCCTGCAGGTAATGCCGCTCGTCATCGTGGCGGTGGTGGTGGCCTACGTGCTCTCCGCCCGGTTCGCGCCCTCCCCGGCACCTGCCGGGGGAACGCCGGCGGCCGGAGGCTCGCCGCCTGCCGAAACCGAAACCGGGACCGGGACCGGCGCCGGCGAGGATGGGCCCGCGCCGGCCGCGATCAAGTCCGCCTGACGCTGCGCTCCTTGGGGAGCAGGCTCCTCTACGCGGCCGATGCCGACGTACCTGTCGTCCCAGGGCGTCGCTCGGAAGGCGGCGCCTTAGCTGGTCTTTTCCGCGACTGTCCTGCTGCGCTCATCCCTGCTGGGGGATGCCCTCTACCTGCGCCGAGAGGTTGAGTCGGGATAGTGGACCCGCGCCACGTGCTCGGGTGGGACGCCTAAAGGAAGGGACCGCTGCCATGGCAGACGTGTCAGCCGCATCAGACCCCGCGCAGGCCGAGTTCGGGACGGACCAGGTCAGGGGTGAGAAGGATGAGCACTGACGCTTTCCCTGGCCCGCTTCGCCATTTCCTGGCTCAGCTCGGTGAGGTGTGTTCTGACGGCGTCCCCGATATGGGCCAGGTAGGGCGGCTCCTGGTGGAGCTGGCCGCCGACGAGGAGTTTCTCGGTCCGCTGATCGCGCAGATGCCCGCTGAGTCGGCCGGGGGGACGTGGCTGGTCAAGCCGGACCGGGGTCCCCGCCTGGTCCTGTTCCACCGGCCCGAGGGAGTGATGGCCTACACCCACTCCCACCAGTGCTGGGTCGCGGTCGCGCCGGTCCGCGGAGTAGAGACCCACCAGCGGTGGGACGCCCTTCGCCGAGAGGGCGGCCGGGCCGAACTGCGCCTGGTCGATGACCGCGCCATGCACCGTGGCGACGTCGCGACCCTGACCCCGCCCGGCGACATCCATAACCACGGCCACGTCATCGGCACAGGTCCCAGCCCCTACTCGCTCATCCTTCTCGCTGACAACATGTACCTCTTCGAACGGGAAGAGTACGACCCGGTGCGGGGGACGTGGCGGACGCTTGCGCCCGGTGATGAAGGCCGGTCGCACCGCTGATCTCCCGGCAGCACCAGTGCGCCAGGCAACCCGCCGCTGAGGTCGCCCCGTCGCGGCCGGGTCACGGTATCGACGGCCTCCTGCCCGGCCGCCCGGTCCCTTGACCCGCTGGGACCGGGCGGACAACGCTGGAGAGCTGGCGGCTGGTCAGCTCTGAGCGCTCGGCCGCTCAGCCGAGCCGCTGCAGCAGGTGGTCGCCGACCCGGACGGCGTTGGCCATCGCGGTGAGGGCCGGGTTGACCGCGCTGATGCTCGGGAAGAAGCTCGTGTCAACCACGTAGAGATTGTCGACTTCGTGGGCCCGGCAGTCGCTGTTGAGCACCGAGGTAGCAGGGTCCGAGCCGAACCGGACGGTCCCGGCCTGGTGCGCGCAGCCTGCGACCGGGATGTCGGTTTTCATGTACGCGAACCGGTGCGCCATGTGGCCGGGGTGCATGTGGAGTGAGCCGAGCATCGAGTGGAGCTGGCCGTACAGCTGCTTGGCGGCGGTGGGGTTGCTCGGCGTGTACGCCAGGTGGACGCCGCCGTCCGGGCCGAGCGTGACCCGGTTGTCCGGCCTCGGCAGGTCCTCGGTGGACAGCCAGAAGTCCACCGCGTGCTCGGCGACGTCCCGCAGCGCCCAGTTCGGCGCGAACTTGGTCTCCAGCGGCTTCTCGCCGCGGAACATCGCGGCCTGCGACTTGCCGATCATCTGGATGTTGCCCATCGGGTAGTCGAAGTCCGGCCCGCGGAAGTAGAAGTCGTTGAACGCCAGCGTCTTCTGGAACACGGTCGGGTTCGGATCCCGGGACAGGGCGAGCACGGCCTGGCTGTCGTGGTACATGAAGTTGCGTCCGACCTGATCGGAGCCGTTGGCCAGCCCGTTCGGGTGCCTGTCGCTGGCCGACGCGAGGAGCAGCTTGGCGGAGTTGGCCGCACCGCAGGAGACGACCACGATGTCGCCCTGATACCGCACCGTCTCGCCCTCCTGCTCGGCCACCACCTCGGTGACCGCGGTGCCATCCGCGTTGGTCTCGAGCTTCACCACCCGCGCGTTGCGGACCAGGGTGACGTTGGGGTGCTCCAGCGCGGGCCGGACGCCGGACACCTCAGCGTCGGACTTGGCGTGCATCGGGCACGGGAAGCCGTCGCAGGCCGCGCACTTCACGCAGATGCTGTAGGGCCGGTCCGCCTCATTGAGCCGGACGCCGACCGGCGCATGGAACGGGTGGAAGCCGGCCGCGGTCAGGTCGTCGGAAAGCTGCTGGATCCGGGGCTCGTGGGCGACCGCCGGGTACGGGTAGGGCGCGCTGGAGGGCGGTTCGGTCGGATCCTCGCCTCGCGCGCCGTGCACCTCGTACATCGTCTCGGCGGCCGAATAGTACGGCTCCATGTCCTGGTAGGAAATGGGCCAGGCGGGGGACAGGCCGTCATGGTGACGCAGCTCGCCGAAGTCCTCGGCCCGCATCCGGTACAGAGCAGCGCCGTACAGCTTGGTCGCGCCGCCGACGAAGTAGTGCACCTGCGGCTGGTAGAACGATTTGGCCTTCGGGTCGTACCAGCTGTCCGGGGAGATGTAGCGGCCGTCGACGAACACGTCCACGGTGGACCAGTTCTCCGGCTCGCGGGGCAGCCAGTCGCCGCGCTCGAGCAGCAGGATGCGCTTACCCGAGGGGGCGAGATGGCGGGCCAGCGTGCCGCCGCCCGCTCCGGTCCCGATGATGATGACGTCGTACTGTCCGTCCATGCTGCGCTCCTTGCTCTGACCGGGAAGCCGGCCCGGCGGTTCAGAAAATGGCAATCGGGTTGATGGGCGAGCCGGTGGCGGCGCTAAGCCGCAAGGGGGCCACGACGCAGAGGAACGACCAGCGGCCGAGCTCCTCGCAAACGGTGGCGAGATCGTCGAGCTGCAGCCAGTCCAGCAGGTTCAGGCCCATCGCGTGGATAGCGAGAACGTGCACCGGGAACTCGACGTCCTCGGCCACGCTGGGCGCCGTGTCGTTGTTGCCGTCGCTGCCCAGGGCCGCAATCCGCCGTTCGGCGAGGAGCTCGACGGCGACTGGATGCAATCCGGCGCGGGCCTTCGCCGCGTCCCAGGGACCGAGGGCCCTGCGCCGGCTGCGGTGGCCGACCCGGACGAAGAGCAGATCGCCCGGCTCGATGCGGAGCTGCTGAGCAGCCTCCGCCGCGATCAGGTCATCGGCGGTCACCTGATCACCGGGCTCCAGCCACGGCACCCCGCGGGCCCGCGGGATGTCGAGCAGCAGGCCGCGGCCTACGATCCCGTCGCCGGCCGTCTCTATGGACAGCTCGGGCTCTCCCGCCGTCGTGACGTCGCCCGGCCGCAGGCCGTTGTAGAGGGTTCCGTTGTAGATCACATGGCTGAGGGCGTCGACGTGGCTGTCGACGTTGCCGTGGATGTTCAGGGCTATCCGGTCCATGGCGAAGGAAAGCCCGGACGCCGGGCCCGGGCCGACCCCGGTTTGGGTCATCTGGTGTACGGCCGGGTCAGGGTTGTCCGGTGTCACCTTGTCTTCCACCGGCGCCGCCAGCGACACGGTCCGGCCTTGGGTGATGCCACGGGCGGCCGCCACCATCTGCGCCGGTGAGATGCTGTTCAGCGCCCCCAGCCGGTCGGCCGCTCCATGCCGGGACATCTGCCTCACCCGCTGGTAAAGGGCCTGGAACTGTTCTGTGGTCAGGTCGAAGTCGCTCATCTCGCGCGGATCTATCCGGGCCTGCTGGAGGGCTCAGTGCTCGCGCTGGGGAGCTCGGCGCCAGTGACCGCGGGCGGCAGCGCGTCATAGGCATCCGCGATCACTCCCACCCTCTCGGTGGTGTAGGTCCGTTCCCGGCGCACGTCGCGGACAAAGGCGGGCCACCAGTTCAGCAGCGCGCCGACGCGGTTGCGCCAGCCGGTCAGGAAGCCGATGTGGATGAACAGCCAGACGATCCAGCCGGGGAAGCCGGCGAACTTCAGGCGCCGCACCGAGACGACCGCGCGGCCGCGGGACAGGTAAGCCGCCGAGCCCAGGTCGTGGTAGCGGAACGGCTTGGTGGCCATGTGCCCGGCGACCTCGTGCTTGATGCGCTCGGCGGCGTAGATGCCCGTCTGCATGGCCACTTCGCAGACGCCGGGGAGCTTGTTCAGGCTCATCATGTCGCCGGTCACCATGATCTCGGGGTGATCGGGAATGGTGAGGTCGTCGCCGACGATGATGCGCCCGGCCCGGTCCTGCTTCGCGCCGGTGGCCGTCGCGATCGCTGCCGCCACCGGCGGCGCGGCCACCCCGGCGGTCCACAGCACGGTGCCCGCCTCATGATGGGTCACCGTGCCGTCCTGAGCGCGGACGCTCAGACCGCTCGCGTTGATGTCGGTCACGATCGAGTGGAAGTGCTGCTCGACGCCGAGCTTGTCCAGGGCGCGCCCCGCCTTGGCGGACAGCTCCGGGCCGAACGGGGCGAGCGGGACGTCCCCGCCGTCGAAGAGCAGCACCCGGGCGTCTTCGGGCTTGATGTGACGGTATTCGTCGCGCAGCGTCTTGGTCGCCACCTCGCGGATCTGCCCGGCCAGCTCGACGCCCGTCGGCCCGGCGCCGACCAGGGCGAAGGTGAGCCAGCGGCTGCGCTCCGCCGGGTCGGTCGCCGTGTCGGCCATCTCGAACGAGCCGAAGAGCCGACGGCGGATGACCAGGGCATCCTCGATGGTCTTCATCCCGGGCGCCCACGCGGCGAACTCGTCGTGCCCGAAATACGACTGCTGCACCCCGGCGGCCACGATCAGGTAGTCGTAGCCGAACTCCAGCTGGTCCCCGAGCGGCCGCGTCGCGAACACCTGGCGCTTGCCGGCGTCAAGGCCCGTCACCTTGGCCAGCACGAAGTCCGTGTTGTCGTGCTTACGGAGCAGATCCCGCAGCGGGACGGCGATCTTCCCCTCGGACAGGATGCCGGTCGAGCACTGGTACAGCAGGGGCTGGAACAGGTGGTGCGGGCGGCTGTCGATGAGGGTCACCCGGACCGGGGCGCGGCGCAGCATCCGGGCGGCGAACAGCCCGGCGAAGCCGCCGCCGATGATCACCACGCGGCGCTGGGTCTCCTGGTCGTTCATGGCGCGTCCCCAATCCGGGTCGTCGTTGTCGCTCGGCGCGGCTCAGCCCGCCGGGTCGTACCAGGTCTCATGGCCGGCCAGCAGCCGCTCGGCCTCCTTGGGCCCCCAGCTGCCCCGGGCGTAGGGGTGCACGGGGACAACATCGCCGAGCACCGGGTCGACGGTCTCCCACGCGGCTTCCACCGTGTCCTGGCGGGCGAACAGCCAGCGATCGCCGTCGAGGGCCGCGCCGATGAGCCGGTCATACGGGCGGATGTCGGACCCGGGCTGCTGGGAGAACGCGAGCTCCTGCGCCTGCGGCTCCCAGCCGGCTCCGGGCTGCTTCCCGTGCAGGGTGAGGCCGACCGCCGTCTCCGGCCAGATCCGGAACCTCAGCATGTCCGCCGGCCTGATGGGCTCGATCCCGAACACGTCGTGCGGGGCCGGCTTGAAGGTGATGTTGATCTCGGTGGCGGTGACCGGCAGGCACTTGCCCGCCCGGATCAGGATCGGCACCCCGGCCCAGCGCCAGGTGTCGGCGGTGAGCCGGACCGCGACGAACGTCTCCACCGTCGAATTCGCGTCGACGCCCTCCACCTGGCGGTAGCCCTCGTACTGGCCGCGCACCGTGTTCTCCGGGGTCAGCGGGCTCAGCGCGTTTACGACCTGCTGCTTGGCGTCCTGCCAGGAGGACAGGCCGTGCGCGCTGGGCGGCTCGGCCAGGACCGTGGCCAGCACCTGGAGCATGTGGTTCTGCAGCACGTCCCTGATGGCGCCGGTCCGGTCGTAGAACCGGCCGCGGTCGGCGACGTCGAACGCCTCCGCCATGGTGATCTGGATGTTGTCCACGTAGGTCCGGTTGAGCAGCGGCTCGATCACCGAGTTGGCGAACCGGACGAACAGCACGTTCTCCACCGGGTCGAAGGCCAGCCAGTCGTCGACCCGGAAGATCGCGTCCTCCGGGAAGTACTGGTGCATGGTCTCGTTGAGCTGTCGTGAGCTGGCCAGGTCGATGCCGAACGGCTTCTCCACCATGACCCGCGCGTCCTTCGTGCGCCCGGCCGACGCGATGCCCTGCGCGATCCGGCCGAACAGCTGGGCCGGCACCTCCATGTAGTACAGGACTTTCTGGCCCGCGCCGATCTGGTCCGACATGGCCTTGTAGGTGGAGTCGTCACCCAGGTCCCCGTCGACGTACCGCAGCAGCCCGAGCATCTTCTGCGCCGCCGGGCTGTTCGGGTCCATGTTGTTGAGCGTCAGGGAGGCGGTGGCGTAGTCGCGGAACTGCTCCAGCCCCCACCCGCTCTTGGCCACCCCGATCACCGGGACGTCGAGCACGCCACGCTGGACGAGTCCCACCAGCGCAGGGAACGTCTCGATCTTGGCCAGGTCTCCGGTAGCACCGAAGATGACCAGTGCGTCAACTTTGTCGGACATGTCGTTCCTCCTTCACATCGCTTTGATCACATAGCGCCCGGGCCGGTCCAGCATCCCCCGTGGCGGGGGACCCGGCTCAGCTCTCCGGCTGCCCCGTGGGAGCAGTAGGGCGCCGGGCCGGGTCGGCCGCGGCTTCCGGCGAGCTGCCCGGCGGCTGGAATTCCTGGCGGCTTACCCGCCGCCGGAACACGTAGTAGGTCCAGGTCTGGTAGCCGAGGACCAGCGGCAGGAAGATGACCACGACAACGGTCATCGCCTTGAGTGAGTAGGGATTGGATGCGGTGTTCTGCACGGTGAGGTTGTAGGCCTTGCTGGTACTGGAGACCATCACGTTGGGATACAGGTCGACGAAGATCGACAGGATGCAGGAGGCCATGGTGATGGTGGTGGCGGCGAAGGCGAAGCCCTCGTGGTGACCGTAGACCAGCATGATGGCGGCGATCACGGCGAGCACACCGAGCAGCTCGATCACGTTGAGGAAGAACGTGGTGCCCGCGGTCACGTGGGTCCAGATGATGAAACCGGTGACCGCGGCGGCGGTAAAGGGAGCCACCACGCGGGCCACCCGCCAGGATCGCTCACGCATGTCACCGGTGGTCTTCAGGCACAGGAACGTCGCGCCGTGCAGCAGGCAGACCAGGACCAGGGTGACGCCGGTGAACAGGGCGTAGGGCTGGAGCAGGTCCCAGAAGGAGCCGGTGAAGTTCTGGCTGGAGTTGATGGGCAGTCCGTGCAGCAATCCGGCCAGGGCTACGCCGATCAGCAGCGGGGCCAGGAAGCTGCCCGCGGTCAGCAGCACGTCCCAGGTGCGGCGCCAGCGGGCCGCGTCGCGTTTGGCGCGGTACTCGAAGGCCACGCCGCGGACGATCAAGGCGGCCAGCAGCAGGACCAGCGCGAGGTTGTAGGCCGAGAACATGGTCGCGTACCAGCCAGGGAACGCGGCGAACATGCCGGCTCCGGCCACGATCAGCCAGACCTCGTTGCCGTCCCACAGCGGCCCGATCGTGTTGATGGCCGCCCGGCGGCCGGGCTCGTCGGTGCCGACGATGCCGTGCAGCATGCCGACGCCGAAGTCGAATCCCTCCAGGATGAAAAAGCCGGTCCACAGCACGGCGATGACGATGTACCAGAACGGGACAAGGCTGCTCATCGTGACCTCAGTACAGGACGGCCGGCACCGGCGCGTCCGCGTCGGCCTCGGTGCGCGGGGGCGGGAGCTGCTCGCGGGAGTACTTCAGCATCAGCAGCAGGTCGACGGTGGCCAGCGTGCCGTAGAGCAGGACGAAGGTCACCAGGCTGATCCAGAGCCAGCTGGTGCTGAGGGTCGGCGAGATCCCGTTTTTGGTCAGCATGATGCCCTGCACGATCCACGGCTGCCGGCCGCTCTCGGTCAGGAACCAGCCCGCGGTGTTCATCAGGAACGGCAGCACCGCCCCCCACACCGCCACCCACAGGAACACCCGGGAGGTGGCCAGCTTTTTTCGCCGGATCAGCCACAGCCCCCACACGGAGATGAACAGGACCAGGGCCCCCAGATAGGCCATGACCCGCATGCCCCAGTACTGGATGAAGACGTTCGGCACGTAGTTACCGGGGCCGTAGGTCTGGCTGTACTGGGCCTGCAGCGGGTTCAGCCCGACCACCTGGCCGTTCCAGTGGTTGGTGGCCAGCAGCGACAGCAGATGCGGGATCGCGATGATCTGGGTCGGGGTCTGGTCGTTGTTGCCGCCGCCGATCTGGAACAGCGAGAACGAGCACGGTTGGCAGGTCGTCCACTGCGCTTCGGCCGCCGCGATCTTCATCGGCTGGTACCTGCCCTCGATGACGCCGAGTTCATCGCCCACCAGCAGGGTGAACAAGATCGCCGGGACCAGCACGATCAGCGCCAGCCGTGTTGACCGGGTGAATACCTCACGCTCCCCGCCGTGCCGCAGCTGCCACGCTGAGACGGCCAGCATGACCATGGCCCCGGTGACCAGCGACACGAACAGGACTTTTGAGTATCCCCACACGAAGACCGGGTTGGTGAACAGCGCCCAGATGTCGTTCAGCTGCGGCTTGCCGTTGACCATGATGTAGCCGACCGGGTGCTGCATCCAGGAATTGGCGGCCAGGATGAACGCCGCCGACAGCGCGGAGCCGAACGCGACGGCCCAGATGGTCAGCAGGTGGACCCGGCGCGGGAGCTTGTCCCAGCCGAACAGCCACAGCCCCAGGAACGTCGACTCCAGGAAGAAGGCGGCCAGCCCCTCCATGGCCAGCGGTGCGCCGAAGATGTTGCCGACCAGCCGTGAGTACGCGCCCCAGTTCATCCCGAACTGGAACTCCTGCACGATCCCGGTCACCACGCCGATCGCCACGTTGATGACCAGCAGCGTGCCGAAGAACCGGGTCAGCCGCAGGTACTCATCGCGCTTGGTGCGATGCCACGCGGTCTGCAGCAGGGCGGTCAGGAAGGCCAGGCCGATCGTAACCGGGACGAAGAAGAAATGGTTGATCGACACAAAGGCGAACTCCACCCGTGCCAGGTCGACGTTGGTCATCTACACCCCTTATCCCGACGGCGGTCGGCCGGCAGGCCGTGCGTATGCGGCCAGCAGCCAGCACTCAGATTCCGGTTGTCTCACCCGCGGAGACACCGTTCTGCCAGGCGTTGGCACCGGCCGATGCGGCGGATCTGGCTTGCCCCCACTTGATCCTCGCCTGCTCGCTCGGCGGCACTTCCATCTCCTGAATCCATCGCCGGGTCGCGCCGAACAGGTGCGCGCCGCCCACGGCCAGGCCCGCCAGCGCGATCAGCGCCCCCGCGGCCACGAGGGAGCCCCCCGTGATCAGGAAACCCGGCCTGAACGTCGGCAAGCTATTACTGGTGTTGCTATTAACGGACATGAGACCGCCTTTGCCGCTAGTGACTGATCCTGACTTTCATCTACTCGAATCAGGCCGGACATCACCCACCAGGGGTGGTTACACCGCTATGACAATGTCTTGAGCAGGGCCCGAAATCCCGGGCCCGTCAATTTGAGGAGGATCAGAAATTGTTCTGAGTAACATGCGTACGCACGCGTTCTGTCCTCATCCGCTTGACGACGCCGAAATGGCGTGGTCAGTTCTGGCGCCGGTTTGACAGCACCGTGACGGACCGTGGTCCGACGGTAACCTGATCGCCGGCCTGGCGGTCACCCGATCCGGCGGGGGTGACGGGGGTGGCGGGGTCGTAGCTGTCGATCTCGGTATGCCACTCCGCGTCCGGCCGGGCCGCGGGCACGGTGAAGCTGAGCGGCTCCCACCAGGAGTTGACCAGGACCAGGAAGTCGTCGTCGAGTAGGGGAGTGCCGTCTTCGGCCCGGTCGGGGTCATCAGACCCGTCGAGGTGGATGGCCAGCGCCCGGGCGCCCTCGTCGGCCCAGTCGGCGCCGGTCATCTCGGTGCCGGCCGGGGTGAACCAGCGCAGCTCGGCGGCCTCGGACCCGGCCAGGAAGCGCCGGCGGCGGAAGGCTGGGTGAGCGCGCCGGAACGCGATCAGGTTCCTGGTGAATTCCAGCAGGCTGGTGTCCGGCTTGGACCAGTCGAACCAGGTGACCTCGTTGTCCTGGCAGTAGGCGTTGTTGTTGCCGTCCTGGGTGCGGCCCATCTCATCCCCGCCGAGCAGCATCGGGACACCGAAAGACAGCATCAGCGTGGCCAGCATCGCCCGGGACTGGCGAGCCCGCAGCGCGAGGATGCCGGGGTCGTCGGTCTGGCCCTCGACGCCGCAGTTCCACGAATTGTTGTCGCTCGTCCCGTCGCGGTTGTTCTCGCCGTTGGCCTCGTTGTGCTTGTCGTCGTAGGAGACCAGGTCCCGGAGAGTGAAGCCGTCGTGGACGGTGATCAGGTTGACCGAGGCCGTCGGGCGGCGTCCGGCCGTTGCGTACAGGTCGGCGGAGCCGGTGAAACGGTTGGCGAACTCGCCGATGCCAACCGGGTGGCTGCGCCAGAAGTCGCGCATCGTGTCCCGGTACTTGCCGTTCCATTCCCGCCACAGGGCCGGGAACCGGCCCAGGTCATAGCTGTCCATCTGGCCGACGTCCCAGGGCTCGGCGACCAGCTTGGCCCGCGATACCACCGGATCCTGGGCCACCATGTCCAGGAAGGCCGATACCTTGTCGAAGGCGCCATCCTGGCGGGCCAGCGTGGGCGCCAGGTCGAACCGGAATCCGTCGACGTGCATCTCGGTCAGCCAGTAACGCAGCGAGTCCATCATCAGCTGCAGCATGATCGGATCGCCGGCGTTGAGCGCGTTGCCGCAGCCGGTCGTGTCGTAGTACCGGCCCGGGTGGCCCGGCTCGACCCGGTAGTAGGCCAGGTTGTCCAGGCCGCGGAAGCACAGCGTGGGGCCGTCCGGGCCGGCCTCGGCGGTGTGGTTGAACACCACGTCGAGGATCACTTCCAGGCCCGCCCGGTGCAGCGTGTCCACCATGGTCTTGAACTCGGCGACCTGGCCGCCCGGACGGCAGGCCCGGACGGCGGCGGAGTATCCGTCGTGCGGCGCGAGGAAGCCGATCGTGTTGTAGCCCCAGTAGTTGGTCAGGCCCCGCTCCACCAGGAACGCCTCGGGCACGTTCTGGTGCACCGGCAGTAGCTCAACCGTGGTGACGCCCAGGTCCAGCAGGTAGGCGACGGCGGCCTCGTGACCCAGGCCGGCGTACGTCCCGCGCAGCTCCGGGGGGATATCCGGGTGGCGCATGGTGAAGCCCTTGACGTGCACCTCGTACAGGACCGTGTCCGCGAAGCGGTACCAGGGCCGTTTCTCGTCCTGCCAGCTGAACGCCGGGTTGACCACCAGGCTGCGGGGCGTGTGCGACGCCGAGTCCAGGGTGCTCGGCAGGTCAGGATCGGCTGCTGACTGACCGAGCAACTCCGGCCCGAACGATACCGCTCCGCTGACCGCCTTGGCGTAGGGGTCGAGGAGCAGTTTGGCCGGGTTGCACCGCAGGCCCCGTGCCGGGTCCCAGGGGCCGTCCACGCGGTACCCGTAGGCCTGCCCGGGGCCGACTCCCGGCACGAACACGTGCCAGACATCGGCGTCATTATCGGCCAGCGGGATCTGGGTTTCGGTCCCGGCGGCATCGAACAGGCACAATGTGACGCTGCTGGCGACGCTAGAGGCGACGGCGAAGTTCGTGCCCGTGCTGCCCAGGCGCTCGCCTGGCGTGGCGCCCAGCGGGAACGGGGTACCGGGAAGCGGGGTGGCGGTCTGGCTGCTGGTCATTGCTGAGCCCTTGCGGCTAGGTCGCGCAGGACGTCTCCGAGCGCGGGGACCGCGCCGTGGCGGCGGAGGATCACGTCGGCGATCAGGCCGGTCCAGCCGGTCTGGTGGAAGGCGCCGATCGCGGCGCCGTTGTCCCCGTGGAAGTACTCGCTGAAGATCAGGTTGTCCTTCCAGGCCGGGTCGGTCTGCATCTTCTCGGTCCCGCCAAAGCAGGGCCGCCGCCCGTTCGCGTCCTGGATGAACAGCGAGATCAGCCGGTCCTGCAGATCGGCGACGATCTGCTCCAGGGTGAGCTGCTGGCCCGACCCGGTCGGGTATTCCAGCTTGAGGTCATCGCCGTAGAACCGGTGGTAGCGCTCGAGGGACTCGACGACCAGGTAGTTGACCGGCATCCAGATCGGGCCGCGCCAGTTGGAGTTGCCGCCGAACATCGACGTGGTCGACTCGGCCGGCTCGTAGTCGATGGAGGACTCGTAGCCCTCGGCGTCGAATTTGTAGGGGTGGTCGCGGTGGTAGGCCGATACCGCGCGCAGCCCGTGCGGGGCCAGGAACTCGCTCTCGTCGAACAGCTTGGCGAACAGCCGCTCGAGCTGGGCGGGCCGGGCCACCGACAGCAGCAGCCGCTGGCTCTTTCCCTCCCCGCGGACCTGCGGCAGGCCGGCCAGGTTCCCCAGGTCCCCGATCCCCTGCTTTTGCATCAGCCGCGCGAAGTTCTTGTTCATGGTCAGCGCGTTGTCGAGGATGCTGCCGTCCAGGACGCCGGCGGCCAGCGCCGGGATGATCCCGACCATGGACCGGACCTTGACCGGGACGCTGTGCCCGGAGGGCGTGATCAGCCGGTCATAGAACAGCCCGTCGGTCTCGTCCCACAGGCCCTGCTGGTCAAGGGCATTGCGGATGGCCGCGAAGTGCTCCAGGAACTTCAGCACCAGATCCTGCTGATCCTCTTCGCCGGACCAGTTCAGGATGGCCGCCATGGTGCCCATGGACAGCGCATACGCGCCCATCCAGCCGGTGGCGTCCGACTGGTCCAGGGTGTAGCCCGCGGGCAGGTGGGACCGGTCGATCGGGCCGATGTTGTCCAGGCCGAGGAAGCCGCCCTCGAAGACGTTGCGGTCGCTGGCGTCTTCCCGGTTGACCCACCAGGTGAAGTTGACCAGGAGCTTGGCGAAGATCCGGCGCAGGAAGCCGAGGTCGCGGGCGCCGTCGATGGCGAAGACCTGGAGCGCCGCCCAGGCGTGCACCGGCGGGTTCACGTCACCGAAATCCCACTCATAAGCCGGCAACGCGCCCTGCGGGTGCTGGAACCACTCCCGGCAGATAAGCACCAGCTGGTACTTGGCGAAGGCCGGGTCCAAGTGGGCCAGGGTCACCGTATGGAAGGCCAGGTCCCAGGCGGCGAACCAGGGATACTCCCATTTGTCCGGCATCGAGATGATGTCGAACCCGTCGAAGTTGCGCCACTTGGAGTTCCGCCCGTGCTTTCGCGCCTCGGGCGGTTCGGGCTGGGTCGGGTCGCCGTCCAGCCACCGGGCGACGTCATAGTAGAAAAGCTGCTTGCTCCACAGCATGCCTGCCGAGGCCTGCCGCAAGACCAGCGCCTCGTCGGCGCTGGCGCTTTCCGGGGTCAGTTCGGCGTAGAACTCATCGGCTTCAGCCCGGCGCTCGGCCATGACCTGGTCGAAGTCCGAGCCCAGTGCGGCTGCTGCGCTGGGCGCTGGCTGGCCCGCTCCGTTGCCGGCTGGCCGCAGCCGGAGCCGGAGCTCCGTGGTCTGCCCCGCCGGGACGGTGACCTGGTACCAGAACGCGCATTTCGTCCCGGTTCCGGCCGGGTTGACCGTGGCCGCGCCGTGGATCACGTGGTCGTTGATGCCGTCCTTGGGATACGGCGTAACCGGGGTCGAGCCGTACAGCTTGGCGACGTTGGTCTCGTTCTCGCAGAAGAGCAGCTTCGGGTCCGTACCGTCCGGACCAGCCGCCGCGATAAGTTCCAGCGGGCCCAGGAACGGGTGGTCGATCAGCACCGCCCCGTCACCGGAGGCCCGCAAGGCCGGGCGGGGCTCGGCAGCTTCCGTGTCCCAGGACCACGTGTTGCGGAACCAGGCGGTCGGCAGCACGTGGAGGGTCTCGTCCTCGGGCCCGGCGTTGGTGACCTGAATCGCCATCAGCAGGTCATCTGCGGTGGCCTTGGCGTAGTGCACCTCGGTGATCCAGTACCGGTCGTCATTGAACGCGCCGGTGTCGAGCAGCTCATACTCGGGCTCGTAGCGGCTCCGGTGGGCATTGGTGTCGATCAGGTCCTGGTAGGGGAAAGCGCCTTGCGGGTAGTGGTAGCGCCACCGGTTCCAGGCGTGGCTGGGGATGGCGTCCAGGTACCACCAGTACTCCTTGACGTCTTCCCCGTGGTTGCCCTGCGGGCCGGTCAGCCCGAACGGCCGTTCCTTGAGAATCGGGTCGCGGCCGTTCCACAGGGCCAGCCCCAGGCACAGCCGCTGCTCGATGTCGCAGAATCCGGCCAGCCCGTCCTCGCCCCAGCGGTAGGCCCGGGACCGGGCGTGATCGTGGGGGAGGTAGTCCCAGGCATTGCCGTCGGCGCTGTAGTCCTCCCGGACCGTGCCCCACTGCCGCTCGCTGACATATGGCCCCCACCGGTACCACTCGCCCGCCTGCCGCAGCCCGTTCTCCAGCTGCCCGAACCCATTCACTCGATCCCGTTCAGCACCCACTGCCGACCCCTGTCGCGTCTCGATGTATCGCGCTGTACATACGCCGTGCCGATTTCCCGACATGGCCGTGGCGGTTGCTGATATACAGCCAGCAGCCATTTCCTTTCTAAGCAGTCGGCGGCTCCTATCCATCACCCCATGTGGGTGATGGATACTGCGCCGGTCGCGTTCAACTTTTGAGGGTGACCAATTGCCTGAGATGGGCGCGGGTAACCGGTAAATGAACGGTTGGCAAATTACCGCCGCTCGGCGCAATCGGAGGCTGGCATGACGACCAACCAGATCCTGACCGGAGTCGGCTTGATTCTCGCCCTCGCCGTAGGGTCTCAGGTGCTGGCCAGCCGCTTGCGGATACCCGCGATCATCGTCCTGCTGCCCGTCGGTTTCGTCGCGGGGGCAGTGACCAGTGACGTCAATCCGCAGCAGCTGCTCGGGCCTGCCTTCGAGCCGCTCGTATCCCTGTCGGTGGCCGTCATTCTCTATGACGCGGGACTGAGCCTCGATATGCGCAAGCTCCGAGGCCATACCCGCAAGGTGGTGATCCGCCTCATCGTTCTCGGGGTCCTGATCACCACCGCGCTCGCCGCTTCGGTGGCGGCACCGCTGCTCGGCATGTCACGCGGTGCGGCCGTGATGCTGGGGATCATCCTCGTCGTCTCGGGGCCGACAGTGGTAGGCCCGCTGCTCGGCTTCGTCCGCCCCGCCGAACAGGTCCAGCAGATCCTCATCTGGGAGGGGTCGCTGATCGATCCGGTGGGCGGGATCCTCGGCGCGCTGGTCTTCCACGCCGTCATCGCCAGCACCAGCCGCGGGCCGGGCCGCCAGCTGGGGCAATTTGCCGCCAGTATCGGTATCGGCCTGGCTGGCGGGGTGATCGGCACCGCGCTGCTCTGGCTGCTGCTGCGCAAGCTCCGGCTCGGCGAAGTGCTCGGCACCACCGCGCAACTCGCCGCGGTGATCGCGGTGGCCGCCGCCTGCGACGTGGTCCGCGAGGACACCGGGCTTGTCGCGGCGATTTTCATGGGGCTCGCCCTGGCTAACCGGCCGGAGTTCGACATCCCGTCGCGCCGCCCGTTCTTCGAGGCGCTCGTGCAGCTGATTATCGGCATCCTGTTCATCTCCATTTCGGCGACCGTGTCCCCGCAGTCTCTCCGGCATCTGCTGCTGCCCACGTTCGCGCTGGTCGCGGTCCTGGTCCTGGTGGCCCGTCCCATCACCGCGTTCGCGTCCACGCTGCGCACGGACGTGCCCGGCGGTGAGCGTGCCTTCATCGGCTGGATGGCTCCGCGGGGCATTGTCGCGGCCGCTACCGCGTCGACGTTCGCGGCGGGCCTGGTCGCCAAGGGCGTGGGCGGCGCGGCCAAGATCCTGCCCGCCACGTTCGTCGTCATCGTGGCCACGGTGACCCTGTACGGCCTGACCGCAGCGCCGGTGGCCCGCCGGCTGGGCGTCAGCCGGCCCGGCCGCACCCGGCCTCTTCTGGTCGGCGGCGCGGCGTGGGTCGTCGACCTCGGGCGCGCCCTGCAGTCGGCTGGCCTGGAGGTGCTGATGTGGGCCGGCCTGGATGAGCAGCGGGAGCGGATCAGGCGAGCCGGACTGGAGCTCGCGCCCGGTGAGCTGCTCGCGGCGGCCACCGGACGCGGCGCGCGGCTCGAGGGCATCACGGCCGTGCTGCTGCTGACCGATGAGGACGATTTCAACGCGCTCGCCTCAGTGCTGCTGACCGATACCGTCGGGGAGCACGTGTACCGGCTCGCGCCCCCGCGGCAGAGCCACGGAGTGGTCGCGCCGTACACCACCGGGGAGGTCTTGTTCGCCCGCGGCATGACCAGGCCGGCGGTCGCCGGGCGGTACGCCGGCGGCGCGCGCATCATCTCCCACGGCTCCGGGCGCCAGCTGCCCGCCGGAGCCGACCTCCTGTTCGTGGTGCGCTCGGACGGCCAGCTCACGGCCGTCACCCAGGCCGGCCCGCCGGCGTCGCTGCCGGGTGACACCCTGGTCTTCCTGGGTCCTGCGCTCGCCGCGCAGCCTGCGGATCCCGGCCGAAGTGAGCGGCCCGAGGCGAAGCGACAGTGATCTGTCCCGTCACGGGGACGCGGCTCAGCATCGCCCACAGCGGATGAGCCCGCAGGCCCCATGAGCAGGGATACTTCGGCTCATGAGCGTCAGTGGCGGGGCTGGCGGCCGGGCGGCTGACCGCCGCCTGCTCCGATATGCCGGCGCCGCGCGAGCCCACCTGGTGGTGGCCGTCGGGCTCGGGCTGGCCGGAACGGGACTGATCTTGGCCCAGGCCGGCCTGCTCGCCCGTGTCCTGGCCGGCGCGGCCCGCGGCGACGTGGCGGCCGCGCTGTCGGGCACGCTGGCGGCGCTGCTGGTCGTGGTGGCGGCCCGGGCGGCGGTGAACTACGGCGGTGAGGTGGCCGCGCTGCGAGCCGCCGCGACCGTGAAATCGCAGTTGCGGCGGGCGCTGATCGCCCATTCGCTGCAGCTGGGCCCGGTCTGGCTGGGTAGCCAGCGGGCGGGTGAGATCACCACCTTGAGCACCAAGGGCCTGGACGGGCTGGATTCCTATTTCGCCCGTTACCTGCCGCAGCTCGTCCTCGCCGTGCTGGTGCCCATCGCGGTACTGGCCAGGGTGGCGGCCGCGGACTGGGTTTCCGCGGTGGTCATCGCCGTCGCGCTGCCGCTGATTCCCGTGTTCGCGGTGCTGGTCGGCTGGCACACCAAGGCGCAGACCCGGCGGCAGTGGCGGCTGCTGGCCACTCTCGGCGGCCACTTCCTTGACGTGGTCGAAGGCCTGGCCACCCTCAAGGTTTTCGGCCGTGCCCGGGTGCAGGAAGACGTGATCGCCAAGGTCACCGACGACTACCGGACGGCCACCATGTCCACCCTGCGGGTGGCCTTCCTGTCCGCCCTGGTCCTGGAGCTGTCCGCTGCGCTGGCCACCGCTCTGGTCGCGGTCGAGGTCGGGCTCCGGCTGCTGGACGGCCACCTGGGCTACGAAACGGCGCTGCTGGTTCTGCTCCTCACCCCGGAGGCCTTCCTGCCGCTTCGCGCGGCCGGCGCGCAGTTCCACGCGAGCATGGAGGGTGTCGCCGCAGCCGGGCGCGTCTTCGAGATCCTGGACACCGCGACACCGGGCGAAGCCCAGCCCGGCCCGGCCGCCACGGTGCGGCGCGGCGGCCGTTCTCCGGCCGATCTGCGGACGCAGGACATCAGGCTGAGCGGCGTCACCGTGGCCTATCCCGGCCGCCCCAGCCCGGCTCTGGACGCGGTCAGCCTGACGATCGCGCCGGGGGACCGGATCGTGCTCACCGGCCCGAGCGGCGCGGGGAAGAGCACGCTGCTCGCCCTGCTGCTCCGCTTCATCGCACCGACGGCCGGGACCATCGAGCTTGCTGGCGGCGCAGTACACGGCGACCTGGCGGCCACCGACGTCCGGCAATGGCGTACCCAGATCGCCTGGGTGCCACAGCAGCCCTACCTGTTCACCGGCACCGCGGCGGAGAATATCGCTCTCGGCCAGGTCGGCGCGAGCCACGAGGCCATTCGCCGGGCGGCCCGGCTGGCCGGTGCCGCCGACTTCATCGAGGATCTGCCGGCCGGATACGGCACGCCGCTCGGCGAGCACGGCTTGCGGCTGTCGGCTGGCCAGCGGCAGCGGGTAGCACTGGCCCGCGCGTTCCTGCGCGACGCGCCCCTGCTGCTCCTGGACGAGCCCGCCGCTCACCTGGACCCGGTCAGTGCCCGGGCTATCCGGACCGCCGTCGAGGGGGCCTTGTCCGATCACACCGTCCTCCTGGTCAGTCACCAGGGGGGCTGGGCGGGCGAGGGCAGCCGGGTTGTCCGCCTGGAGCAAGGCAAGCGGCTGTCGCCGGCCAGCACCACCCGGGTGGCGGCGATGCTCGAGTGAGCGGGCGGCCCGCCAGCCTGGCCGCTGGCCGCTGGCCGCTGCTGCGGCTGCTCTGGCTGGCCCGGCCGCTGCGCGGGCGGCTGGCCGTGTCCGTCCTGGCCGGCGCGGCCGCCACCGGCTGCGGCGTCGCGCTGCTGGCTACCTCAGGGTTCCTGCTGGCCCGCGCCTCCCAGCATCCGAGCATCCTGGCCATCTCAGCGGCGGTGGTAGCCGTCCGCGCGTTCAGCATCGGCCGCGGCGTATCGCGCTACCTGGAGCGGCTGACGTCCCACGACGTCGCGTTCCGGGTGCTGGCTGACATCCGAGTAGCGATCTACCGTCGGCTGGGGCGGCTTGCGCCAGCCGGACTGGCCGCCTTCCGGTCCGGTGACCTGCTGGCCGCGGTGGTCAGCGACGTGGACGCCACCCAGGACCTGTTTATCCGCGGCGTCGGGCCGCCGCTGGCCGCCGCTCTGGTCGGCGCGGGCGCGGTGACCGTCTGCCTGCTGATCCTCCTGCCGGCGGCCGGCGTGCTGGCCCTGGGCCTGCTGGCCGCCGGGGCCGTGGTGCCGCCGCTGGCCGTCGCGGCCTCCCGCCGGGCGGCCAGCGCGACCGCGGCGGCACGCGGCGAGCTCAGCGCGACCGTCACCGACCTGCTCTCAGGCGCGGCAGACCTGCACGCGTTCGGTGCGCAGGACACCGCGCTCGCCAAGGCGGCCGACGCCGACCACAAGCTGACCGCCCTGGCCCGGCGCCTGGCGGCCGCCGCCGGCCTGGGCAGCGGGCTGATCAGCGCCCTGACCGGGCTGACGGTGTGGGGCGTGCTCGTCCTGGGGGTGGCGGCGGTCGGGCACGGCACGCTCACCCGGGTGCCGCTGGCGGTACTGACCCTCACCGCCCTGGCCTCCTTCGAGGCGGTCACGCTCAT
This sequence comes from uncultured Actinomycetes bacterium, assembly GCA_963744005.1. Lineage (GTDB taxonomy): Bacteria > Actinomycetota > Actinomycetes > Streptosporangiales > Streptosporangiaceae > Palsa-504. The sequence goes on from CAVURU010000003.1 coordinate 214,780, forward strand.
GCCCGCCGCCGCGCTTCAGCTCGGATCGGCGCGCGCCTCGGCCCGCCGGATCGGCATCGTCCTGGACACCCCGGATCCGGTCGCCGACCCGCCGGCGGCCCGGCCGCTGCCCGCCGGGCCCGTGCACGTCCAGCTGTCGGGGGTGCAGGTCCGGTACGAGCCGGGCGGTCCGCTCGCGCTGGACGGCCTCGATCTCGACCTGCCGCCGGGCCGGCGGGTCGCGCTCATCGGCCCGAGCGGCGCCGGCAAGTCGACGGTGGCCGCGGTGCTGCTGCGTTTCCGTGACCCGGTCGGCGGCCGCGTCACCCTGAACGGGGCCGACCTGGCCAGTTACGGCGCCGACGCGGTCCGGACCATCATCGGCGGGTGTCCCCAGGATCCGTACATCTTCGACGCCACTATCCGCGCCAACCTGCAGCTGGCCTGGCCCGGCGCTACCAGTGACGACCTGTCGGCGGCCGCCGACCGGGCCCGGCTGCTGCCCTGGATCGATTCGCTGCCCCGAGGCTGGGACACGCCGGTCGGCACGCACGGCGCGGCCATGTCCGGTGGCGAGCGGCAGCGGCTCGCCCTGGCCCGGGCCCTGCTCGCGGACCCGGCCGTGCTGATCCTCGACGAGCCGACCGCACACCTTGATCCCGAAGCACGCGCTGCCCTGACCGCCGACCTGCTCGCTCTCACCTCGGGTCGTACCACGCTGCTCATCACGCATGAGCTAGCCGGACTCGACCAAGTCGACGAAATCGTCGTGCTCGAGCACGGCCGGGTGGCCCAGCGCGGCACGCATGCACAGCTCATCCAGGTCGGCGGCCCGTACCGGGAACTCTGCGAAGCCGCTTCGCTTCCTGCGCTGGGCGTCACCCATACCGGGTGATACGAGGACACGGGCCGGATGGTGCACTGAATCACGCCAGATCGTGCCTCACCCGGGTGATCTGAGCGGGGGCGCCGGACCATGCCAGGAACCGGCTGGCCTGGTGCTGGGGAAGGATCCGAAATGCCGTTCATCCGTCTGCGCGGCTGGCTCGCGTACTACATCTGGCCGAGTTACGCGCAGCGTATGTTCATCCTGGAGGTGAAGCGGGACATCCGCAGCCTCGTCCCGGGCGGGGCGAACCGCCAGGACGATAAGCGCTCTCGCCCCGGCGGCTAGGGTGCCGCGGTCTGCCGTTCACAGGCGGCGGGACCAGTCCTGGCCCACCAGGTCGTGGCCGAAGCTGTGGTGCGGGTTCTCCCCGTCCAGCGTGAAGCCGGCTCGCTGGTAGATCCGCCGGGCGTCGGCCAGCACGTCGTTGGTCCACAAGGTGATGTCGGTGTACCCGGCCTGGCGGGCGAACTGGAGTACCTCCCCGACCAGGCGGCCGCCGATCCCGAGCCCCCTGGCCCACGGCTCGACCAGCAGCAGCCGCAGCCGCGCGGTGGCGGCGTCCTCGCGGACGCAGAACACGCACCCGGCCCGCGTCCCGTCCACCTCGGCGATCCAGGCCGCCTCGCATTCCGGGTCCCGGTGATCGACGTAGTCCGCGACGATCCTGGCCACGAGGGCCTCGTAGGTACTGTCCCAGCCGAACTCCTCGGCGTACACCGCTCCGTTCCGCTGCACCACCCAGCCCATGTCGCCCGGCTCGGGCGCCCGGAGCAGGTAGCCGCGCGGCGGCGGCGACCCGGACAGCGCGTCGGTGATGACCCGCATGGCGTCGAGCAGCCTGTGCCGGTCCTCCTCGCGGACCGCAGCCAGCATGTCCCGGGTCTGCGTCGCGGACCGGCCGTCCAGCCCGGCCACCACGGAGCGTCCCGCCTCGGTCAGCTGGATGACCTGCCGCCGCCCGTCAGCGGCGGACCGGTGCCGGCTGACCAGGCCGTCTGACGCGAACCCGGTGAGGATGCGGCTCAGGTAACCCGTGTCGATGTCGACCACGCGGCGCAGGTCGGCGGCCTCACTGGTGTCGCGCTGCGCCAGCTCGAACAAGATCCTCGCCTCGGTCAGCGAGTACGGCGTATCCAGGTACTTGCCGCGCAGCAGCCCGATCATGTTGGTGTAGAACCGGTTGAAGGCCCGCACCGCGGCCACCGTGCCCGCCCCCGCCATGCCCGCCGTCTGCTCGCTCATGCCGTCCCCGATCATTCGTTGCCTAAGTCAACGATATATCTGCCTCCAGCAACGAGGGAAGGCCCGGCCGGGCCGCGCGGGAAAATAGGATCGGGAAGAAACAACGGGACTAGCCAGCGAGCGAAGGGTGGCCAGGATGCGGTTTCGGACGCTCGGCGGTACGGGAATGCGGGTGAGCACCTATTGCCTCGGGGCGATGATGTTCGGGTCCCGGGGCAACCCGGACCATGAGGATGGCGTGCGGATCATCCATACCGCGCTGGACGGCGGGATCAACTTCATCGACACCGCCGACGTGTACTCGCACGGGGAGTCGGAGGAGATCGTCGGGAAGGCGCTGAAGGGCCGCCGCGAGGACGTCATCCTGGCCACCAAGGCACACGGGTCGATGGGCCAGGACATCAACATGAGGGGTAACTCGCGGCGCTGGCTGGTCCGCGAAGTGGAGAACAGCCTGCGGCGGCTGCAGACCGATTACATCGACTTGTACCAGATCCACCGGCCGGACTTCCACACTGACATCGAGGAGACCCTGTCGGCGCTGTCGGATCTGGTGCACTCCGGGAAGGTCCGCGCGGTCGGGTCCTCGACGTTCCCGGCCGAGCAGATCGTCGAGGCGCAGTGGACGGCGGAGAAGCGCGGGTACGTCCGGTTCCGGTCTGAGCAGCCGCCGTACTCGATCTTCGTCCGGGGTATCGAGAGCTCGATCCTGCCGACGTGCGAGAAGTACGGGATGGGGGTCATCCCGTGGAGCCCGCTGGCCGCCGGGTGGCTCACCGGCCGGATCCGCCAGGAGACGGGCGTGGACATGACCACGGCCCGGGCCAAGTTCCTGCCCAGCCGCTTCGACCAGGCCCTGCCCGGCAACCGGGCCAAGCTGGCCGCGGTGGAGGAGCTGGTCAAGGTGGCGGCCGAGGCGGGCTGCTCGCTGACCCACATGGCCATGGCGTTCGTCGTCACCCACCCGGCCGTGACGGCGGCCATCATCGGGCCGCGGACCATGGACCAGCTCACCGACCTGCTGGCCGGCGCGGACGTCACCCTGGGCGACGACATCCTGGACCGCATCGACCAGATCGTCCCGCCGGGCGTCAACCTCAATCCCGCTGACGGCGGCTTCGAGGCCCGGGCGCTGAGCGACGGGGCCAGCCGCCGCCGCCCGCTGGACCGCCGGTCGGCCGCCTGAGGCGCGGGCCGCCCGGATGTGGGCCCGGCGGCTTCGGGGCCTGGCTGCGGATGACACCGCCGCCGGGCCCCGCGGTCAGCCCGCGGCGCGGTTCTTTTCCTCGGCCACCCGCTGCAGTTCGGCCACGAGCCACTGCTCGGCCCGTTCCCGGGTCACGCCCAGGCCGGCCAGCGTGCGGCCGCCGGTGCCTTCCTCCTCCTCGAGGACGCCGAGCAGGATGTGCTCGGTGCCGATGTAGTTGTGCCCCAGCCGCAGCGCTTCCCGGACGGCCAGTTCCATCGCCTTCTTGGCCCGGGGCGAGAACGGGAGCCGGACCGGGCCCCCGTCCGGCGCGGCCGCCCGCGGGCCCGCGCCCGCCGGCGGCATGGCCGCGGCCAGCGCCTGCCGCACCGCCTCCGGGGCCGCGCCCAGGGCCTGCATGGCCTGAGCGGCCAGCCCGTCCGGCTCGCTGAGCAGGCCGAGAGCCAGGTGCTCGGGGGAGACCTGGTCGTTCCCGCGCTCCAGGGCGTCCTCGGCCGCCACCTTGACCACGTTCCTGGCCCGCAGCGTGAACCGGGAGAACGGATGAGCGCGGAAGGCGTCCATCAGCAGCTCTATCTCAGGCTCGTCGGCGGTCGGCTGCCAGGGCGCGGCCTTGGGCACGAAGCGCTTCTGGGCCGCCTGCTTGGTCACGCCCATGGACTGCCCGATGTCGGTCCAGGACGCGCCCGCGCGGCGGGCCTGATCGACGAAGTGGCCGATCAGGTGATCGGCCAGCTCGCCCAGGTGCTCCGAGACCTGCATGGCCGCCGACACATGGTCCAGGGCCGAGCCGTCCAGGCTCTTGACGTACGTGATGAGATCATCGAGCCGTGCTGGCGGTTGCGTCATGCGTCAACTATAGGTTGACGATGGCTTAGTCGTCAACGCGAGGTTGACGATGTCGCCTAGCTGAGGCTGACGTACAGCGATACGACCGTGAGGTCAGGCCCGGCGGTGATGCTCAGCTCGTCGGCCAGCTGGGCGGCGAGCCACAGGCCCCGCCCGGTCTCGGTGCCGACCGGCTCGTAGGGCAGGCCCGGCTCGGGCAGCTCCTCGTCCGGCCGGACCCGGGCGCTTAGCTGGGCCTCGGCCGGCCAGCTGCAGGCCTGCCGGGCCCGCGGCACGCGCGCGGCTCCGGGGTCCTCGTGGTCGGCGATCATGCAGCGCAGGCCGTCGGCCACCTGCCGCAGGATCAGGCGGCCGCCGGTGCCCGCATGCACGATGGCGTTCGCCGCGATCTCATGCACGGCCAGGACGAAGTCGTCCAGCCGTGACCCGCTGAGCCCGGCCGCCGCGCACTGGCTCTCGACCATCCGCCGCAGCCTGGTGAAATCCGGCCAGCCGAAGGCGACATCCAGCAGATCGCCCTTACGGCTGGCGATATCTTCCGGCCACCGTCGATCCAGGGCCACCACGCGGGCTTCACTGGTCAACTCAGCCACGTCAGCCCCCCCTCCCCAAACCCTCGCTACTCCCAGTGAGTGAGATGCTACAAGCCGTCGTCCTGCCTGTCCGGGTTTCCGTGCCTAGGGCCGCCCATGGTGAGAGTGATGTAGCGGCGGGGGAATGCGGCCGACGTCGGCCGTCCTTTCCGGTCCGCGCGATGGTCAAGGCCGGTCAACGTTGATCAGCCCCCCAGAACCCGCAGGCCGGCCCATAGCGCCAGCACCGCGACGAGCAGCCCGGCCGGAGTGGTGAGCAGGCCGAGCCGGGTGAAATCCCGCAGGTCGGGGGGCGCCCCGGCGCGGATCAGGGCGCGGCGCCACAGCAGCGTGGCCAGCGAGCCGGTGTAGGTCAGGTTCGGGCCGATGTTGACGCCGAGCAGCACCGCGAGGACCGCGCCCGACCCGGCCGGTGCCGCCAGCGGGAGCAGGACCAGGACGGCCGGCAGGTTGTTGCACATGTTGGCCAGGACCGCGGCCAGCGCCGCGATGGCCAGCAGCGCGGGCAGTGCCGTCTCGGCCGGCACCAGCGGATCCAGCGCGGTGCCGAGGCCGTTGCGCACCACCGCCTCGACCACGATGCCGAGCCCGAGCACGAACACGGCGAACGGCAGGTCGGCGGCCCGCACCAGCTCCAGCGCGGTGGTTTCCCGCCGGGCCAGGGCGCGGACGGCCAGCACCGCCGCGCCGGCCAGCGCGGCCCAGGCCGGGCTGAGGCCCGCGGCCGACGCCAGCACGAACCCGGCCAGGGTCGCCGCGACCACGACCATGGTGAAGACCGGCAGCCCGGCCTCCTCCCCGCTCCCGGTGCCCAGGCCCGCGGCCGCGGGCGCCAGGTCCGCGGCGAAGTAGCGGCCGGACACCGCGTACTCCACGCCAATCACCGCCAGCCAGGGCAGGGCCATCAGCGCCGCGAACCGGCCGAAGGTCAGGCCGCTCACCGCGAAGGCCAGCAGGTTGGTCAGGTTCGACACCGGCAGCAGCAGCGACGCGGAGTTGGCCAGGTGCGCGCACGCGTACACGTGCGGCCGGGCCCGCACGCCGAGCCGGGTCGCGGTGGCTAGCACGACCGGGGTGAGCAGCACCACGGTGGTGTCCAGGCTCAGCACGGCCGTGGTCACCGACGCGACCACGAAGACCAGGGCCAGCAGCGGGCCCGGCCGGCCCGCGGACCGCCGCGCCATCCACGCTCCGCAGGCCCGGAACAGCCCGTCCTGATCACACAGCCGGGCCAGCACCAAGATGGCCACCAGGAACCCGACCACCGGGGCCAGCCTGCGGGCCTCGGCGACGGCCGCGCCGGCCGGGATGACTCCCGCGGCGATCAGCACCGCGGCCAGCGGCCCGGCGGCGACGGCTTCCGGCCAGCCCCGCGGCCTGATCACCGCCCACGCCAGCACCGCGAACAGGGCCAGCACGGAAACGGTCTCGCCGATGGCAGCGTCCAGCGGGTCCCCTCCTCACCAACCGCGCTGACCTACCCGGGCCAGCAATGCGCTAACGTCCGGGAATCGATCGGGATTGACGATGTATTCCCCAGCCGCGACCCTGGAGCCGTGACCGAGGAACGGATGCGGGCCGAGCGGTTCGCTGACCTCTTCCGGGCCGTCTACCTGACCTTTCATCGCCGGGACGGGCCCCGGAGCCAGCTGGCCGGGGCGTCCCGGGCTGTGCTGGAGCACCTGGCGCTGGCCGGGCCGCTCACCGTGGGCGAGGCCGCGGCGCACCTGGACCGGGCCCAGTCGGTGGCCAGCGAGATGGTGGCCCACCTGGAACGCCAGGGACTGCTGGAGCGGGAAGCCGATCCGGCCGACCGGCGGCGGACGCTGATCTGGCTCACCCCGGCCGGGCACGAGGCCCTGCGCCGGGACCGCGAGGTGCTGAGCGTCGACCAGCTGGCCCGCGCCCTGGCCGGCCTGCCGCCCGCGCAGGCCGACGGTCTCCTCGCCGGACTGCGCGACCTGGTCGGCCAGGCCGGGTCCCCGGCGTCATCCGAACACCCTGGAGGGCACTGACATGAGCACCACCCAGACCTGCGAGAGCTGCGGCATGCCCATCGAGACCGGCCGCTACTGCTCCATGTGCACCGATGAGACGGGCGCGCTGCAGTCCTTCGACGAGCGCTTCGAGCGGATGGTCGCCTGGCAGGCCCGGCGCCAGCCGCAGGCCAGCCGGCCGGAGCTCGAGGAGCAGACCCTGGCCTACCTGGCCACCATGCCCGCCTGGCGCGACCACCCCCGGGTCGCAGCCCCGTAGTAACACTGTGACCAGCGACGATACCGGTTTCTGGGGTGTAGCTTGCGTGTAGCGCAAAGGCTCAGAAAGCGGGTAACTCGTGAAGGTCGACCTGACGGTCAACGGTAACCAGACCACCGCGGACGTCGAGGACCGCATGCTGCTCGTGCACTTGCTGCGCGACGTGGCCGGCCTCACCGCGACCAACATCGGCTGCGACACCACGTCGTGCGGGGCCTGCACCGTGCTGCTCGACGGCGAGTCGGTGAAGTCGTGCACCGTGCTGGCCGCCCAGGCCAGCGGCCATGAGATCACCACGGTCGAGGGCCTGGCCCGCGACGGGGTCATGCACCCTGTCCAGCGTGCCTTCCAGGAGCAGCACGGGCTGCAGTGCGGCTTCTGCACGCCGGGCATGGTGATGGCCATCGTGTCGCTGCTGAAGGAGAACCCGCATCCCACCGAGGAACAGGTGCGATCGGGCCTGGAAGGCAACCTGTGCCGGTGCACCGGCTACCACAACATCGTCCGGGCCGCCCTGGCCGCGGCGCAGGGCACGGAGGTGCCGGCGTGATCACGGCCTCTTTCACCTATCTGCACGCGGACTCCGCCGAGGAAGCCTGCGACCTGGCCGCCGAGCACGGTGAGGAGGCGAAGTTCCTGGCCGGCGGGCACTCGCTGCTGCCGCTGATGAAGCTGCGGCTGGCCGCCCCCGAGGCGCTCATTGACCTGGGCGGCGTGCGGGATCTGTCCTATGTCACCGACCAGGGCTCGCACGTCGCCATCGGCGCGCTGACCAGGCACCACGACGTCCACCATTCCGAGCTGCTGGCCCGTGAGGTGCCGCTGCTGGCCTACGCGGCAGGCCAGGTCGGCGACCCGCAGGTCCGCCACCGCGGCACCATCGGCGGCTCCGTCGCCCACGCTGATCCCGCCTCCGACCTGCCCGCCGTCCTGCTGGCCCTGGACGCGACCCTGGTCGCCCGCGGCACGGACGGCACGCGGGAGATCCCGATCGGGGACTTCTTCGAGAGCCTCTTCGAGACGGCGCTGCAGCCGGGCGAGCTGCTCACCGAGATCCGGGTGCCGAAGCCCGCGGCCGGCGGCTGGTCGTTCCAGAAGTTCACCCAGCGCGCCATCGACTGGGCCATCGTCGGCGTGGCCGTCCAGGGCAGCCACGTCTCGCTGGTCAACATGGCCGGCACGCCGATACGCGCTGCGGGGGTAGAGGAAGCCCTGGCCGGCGGCGCCTCGCCCGCCGACGCCGCGGCGCGTGCCGCCGACGGGACCAGCGCGGCCTCCGACATCCGGGCCAGCCGCTTGTACCGCGAGCACCTGGCCCGCGTCCTGGCTTCCCGGGCCCTCGCCGAGGCTGCACAGCGCTCCTGAGGCCGCAGCGCTCCTGAGGCGGCTCGCCCCGGTCCCGGCCACGGCGACCCGGCCCGCGATAATCGAGCCACCATGATTGAAGCCGTCGTGTTCGACCTGGACGGGGTGCTGGTCGACTCCGAGCCGGTCTGGGAACAGGTCCGCCGGGACCTGGTCGCCGAGCGAGGCGGGCACTGGGTGCCCGGCGCGCAGCAGGCCCTGATGGGCATGAGCACGCCGGAGTGGGCCCGCTACCTCAGCCGCGACCTCGGCGTCGGCCTCCCGCCTGATCAGGTCGCGGCCGAGGTCACCGACCGGATGGTCGCGCGTTACGCCGAGCACGTGCCGCTGCTGGACGGGGCCGCCGAGACGGTGCGCCGGCTGGCGGCCCGCTGGCCGCTCGGCCTGGCCAGCTCCTCCCCGCCCCGGCTGATCGAGACCGTGCTCGCCGCGGCCGGCCTGCGGGCCTGCTTCCAGGCCGTGCTGTCGACCGAGCAGGTGGCCCGGGGCAAGCCCGCGCCGGACATCTACCAGGCCGTGACGGCCGCGCTGGGCCACCCGGCCCCGGCCTGCGCGGCGGTGGAGGACTCCTCGAACGGGCTGCGCTCGGCCGCGGCCGCGGGCCTGCAGGTCATCGCCGTGCCGCGACCCGCCTACCCGCCCGACCCGGACGCGCTGGCCCTGGCCCGGCTGGTCCTGCCCGGCCTGGCCGCCCTGACCGCGGACGCCGTGGCCGCGCTGGGCGACACCCGCTGAGCCCTGAGTCGCGCCAGCGGCCCGGGCCCCCGACAATAGGAGGGTGGGGCTGCGCAGCGCGCTGGTGAAACCGGTCAGGTGGCTATGGTCGGTCCGCGGGGTCATGCTGGCCTGCGGCGCGGTGCTGGTCCTCAGCTTCCCCGCCGTCAACTTCGCGTACCTGGCCTGGTTCGGTCTCGTGCCCGGGCTGATCCTCATCGCTCGCTCGCCGACCGCCCGCGAGGGCGGCATCCGCGCCTGGTGGCTGGGCACCGGGTACCTGATCGCCGCCCTGTACTGGATGGCGCCGGAGATCGGCCCGGCCGTGCTGCTGATCGCGGCGGCGGCCGGCGCGCTGTGGATTCCCTTCGGGGTGGCCGCGCAGAAACTGCTGCACCCCCCGCTGAGCTGGCCGCGCGCACTGGCCGCGCTGATCGTGGTGCCGAGCTGCTGGCTGCTCACCGAGTGGCTGCGCTCCTGGCAGGCGCTGGGCGGCCCGTGGGCCGTGTTCGGCGCCAGCCAGTGGCAGCATCCCGCCGTGCTCGCCCTGGCCTCGGTGGGCGGGGTCTGGCTGATCACCTTCGCGCTGGTCCTGGCCAACGTGGCCATCGTGCTGGCCCTGGCCTGCCTGCCTCAGCTCGGCGCGACCGTGCTGCCCGGCAGCCCGGGCCGGCCGGGGCTGGCCGTGCTGGGCGCGGTCGCCGTGCTGGCCAGCGCGGGCGCCGGCCCGCTGGCCTTCGCGCTCACCCCGGCCGCTCCCGCCGCTCCCGCCGCCCGCGACGCCACCGTCGCCATGGTCCAGCCCGGCCCCATCGCCGACCCCGGCCAGAGCGCGGACGCCTCCGAGACGCTGACCGCGCAGCTGAGCCAGGGCGGCACCCTGCGCGGCGTGCGGCCCGACCTCATCGTGTGGGGCGAGAGCAGCATCGCCGTCGACCTCACCCTGCCGTCGGCCGCCGCCACCCTGCGCCAGATCGAGGCGCAGTCCGCGGCGGACGGCGCCGACATCCTGGTCAGCCAGGACGCCACCGTGCCGGGTAAAGGCCACGAGAAGTGGTCGGTGCTGGTCGGGCCGCCGGGCATCAAGGGCATCTACGTCAAGACCCGGCTGGTGCCGTTCGGTGAGTACATCCCGTTCCGGCAGCAGCTCGGCTGGCTGACCAAGATCAGCAAGGCGGCGTCGTCGAACATGTTCCCCGGCACCGGCGCGCACCTGATGTACGCCGACAGCCAGCAGGGCCCGCTGCCCATCGGCGTGCTGGTGTGCTTCGAGTCCGCGTTCCCCGACATGTCCCGGGTCGACACCGACCTGGGCGCCCAGCTCATCGTGTACCAGTCATCCACCTCGACCTTCCAGGGCACCTGGGGGCCTGACCAGCACGCCTCACTCGGCGCGGTACGCGCGGCCGAGACCGGGCGGCCGGTGGTCCAGGCCGCCCTGACCGGTGACACGGTGGCCTACGACGCCCGAGGCCGGCTGCTGGCCTGGATGAGCCAGTCCCAGCACGGGGTGGTGACCGTCCGGCTGGGCCTGCCCGCGGTCTCGGCCCGGACCATCTACGACCGGCTCGGCGACTACGTCCCGTGGGCCGCGGTCGCCGTCGTGGTCGTCGCCGCGCTGGTCATGCTGGCGAATTCTCGCGGGCTTCCTGGCCGTAAAACTGGTGCTGGCCGCGGTCATGAGGCAGAATACAGAGAGCAGTCCGTGCCACGGTGACGAGGACGCTGGGGAAGGCGAATCTCGTCTGAGGAGGCACGGTGCCAGCACATGGTGTTTTGTACGTACATTCCGCGCCCCCGGCGCTCTGCTCGCATATCGAGTGGGCAGTGGCAGGAATCGTGGGTGCGACTGTCAGCATGCCCTGGGTCGGTCAGCCGGCCTCCCCGGGGGCGATGCGAGCCGAGCTCGCCTGGCACGCGCGGCCAGGCACGGCCGGATCGATCGCGTCGGAGCTGGCCGGATGGAACCGGCTCAGGTTCGAGGTGACCGAGGACAGCTCGCCCGGCTGTGACGCCGTGCGCTACTGCCACACGCCCGACCTCGGCACGTTCACCGCGGTCACCGCGGCCAACGGCGACATCATGGTGCCGGAGAACCGGCTCCGCGCGGCCATGACCCTGGCCCTCAAGGCGGGCGTGTCGTCGCTGGAGGACGAGCTGGGCCGGCTGCTCGGCACGGCGTGGGACAACGAGCTCGAGCCGTTCCGGCGCGCCGCCGACGGCGCGCCGGTCCGCTGGCTCAACGCCATCTGATCCGGGGCTGCTCCCGTCCTTACCAGCTGGTGGGGACGGGCATGCCCTCGCTGTAGCCCGACGCGCTCTGGATCCCGACCACGGCGCGGTCGGCGAACTCGGCCAGGCTGCGGGCGCCCGCGTAGGTGCACGAGGAGCGCAGCCCGGCCACGATCATGTCGATCAGGTCCTCGACGCCGGGGCGGGCCGGGTCCAGGTACATCCGGGCCGAGGAGATGCCCTCCTCGAACAGCTCCTTGCGGGCCCGGTCGAAAGCGGAGTCGCTGGCCGAGCGCTGCCGCACCGCCCGCGCCGAGGCCATCCCGAAGCTCTCCTTGTACAGCCGCCCGTCCGGCGACCGGAACGCGTCGCCGGGGGACTCGTAGGTCCCGGCGAACCACGACCCGATCATGACGTTGGAGGCCCCGGCGGCCATGGCCAGGGCCACGTCCCGGGGGTGCCGGACCCCGCCGTCGGCCCAGACGAACGCGCCCAGCCGCCGCGCCTCGGCCGCGCACTCCAGGACCGCGGTGAACTGCGGGCGCCCCACCCCCGTCATCATCCGGGTGGTGCACATCGCGCCCGGCCCCACCCCGACCTTCACGATGTCCGCCCCGGCGGCGACCAGGTCGGCCACCCCGGCCGCGGTGACCACGTTGCCCGCCACCACCGGCACCGCCGGAGCCTGCTCGCGGACCGCCTTCAGCGCGTAGATCATCTTGTCCTGATGGCCGTGCGCGGTGTCGACCACCAGCACGTCGGCGCCCGCGTCCAGCAGCAGCTTGGCCTTGGCCGCCACGTCGCCGTTGACCCCGAGGGCGGCGCCCACCCGCAGCTTCCCGGCGGCGTCGGCGGCGGGGGAGTACAGCGTGGCGCGCAGCGCCCCGGTCCGGGTCATGATGCCCAGGCAGCGCCCGGCCGCGTCGACCACCGGCGCCAGCCGGTGCCGGCCCTCATAGAACAGGGCGAAGGCCTGCTCGGGCGGCGTCCCCGCCGGGAGGGTGAACGGATCAGCCGACATCACGTGGCCGAGCTGGGTGAACCGGTCCACCCCCAGGCAGTCGGCCTCGGTGACCACGCCCACCGGCCGCTCGTCCTCGACGACTATCACCGCGTTGTGGGCCCGCTTGGGCAGCAGGCTCAGCGCGTCGCCGGCCGTGTCGGACGGCCCGAGGGTCAGCGCGGTCTCCACCACCAGGTCCCGGGACTTCACCCAGGAGATCACCTCGGCCACCACGTCCGCCGGGATGTCCTGCGGGATGATGGCCAGGCCGCCGCGGCGGGCGATGGTCTCCGCCATCCGCCGCCCGGAGACCGCCGTCATGTTGGCCGTCACCAGGGGGATGGTGGCGCCGGTGCCGTCGGCCGTGGTCAGGTCGACGTCCAGCCGGGAGCCCACCCCCGACCGGCTCGGCACCATGAAGACGTCGCTGTAGGTCAGGTCATGCTCGGGAGTCGTCCCGTTCAGAAATCGCACGTCCTTGATTCTCCCCGCATCGGGCCGGTGCTATAGCCTCCGTCGGTGTGGGATACCCCCGCCCGGCGCAAGCCGCGCTGACCCTGCAGCTGGGCACCCGGGCGTGGCCGCCGGGATCGTTCGGCATCATGGCCGTGATCAACCGGACGCCCGACTCGTTCTACGACCGCGGCAGCACCCGAGAGTTCGGCGCCGCGCTCGAGGCGGCCAGCCGGGCCGTGGCCGACGGGGCCGACATCCTCGACATCGGCGGAGTGCGGGCCGGCCCCGGCGACGAGGTCAGCCCGGCGGCCGAGATCGACCGGGTCGCGGGCCTGGTCGCCGCCGTCCGCGACCGACATCCCGACGTCGTGATCAGCGTGGACACCTGGCGCGCCGAGGTCGGCGAGGTCGTCGCCCAGGCCGGCGCGGACCTGCTCAACGACGCCTGGGGCGGGGCCGACCCGGCGCTGGCCGAGGTGGCCGCCCGGCACGGGACCGGGCTGGTCTGCTCGCACGCCGGCGGGCTGCCGCCCCGCACCCGGCCGCACCGGCCCGCCTACGGCGACGTCATGGGCGAGCTGACCGGCTACGTCACCGGCTACGCCGGACGCGCCGTCGCGGCCGGCGTCCGGCCGGGCGGCATCCTGGTCGATCCCGCCCACGACTTCGGTAAGAACACCTGGCAGTCGCTCGAGATCACCCGGCGGCTGGACGAGCTGGCCGGCACCGGCTGGCCGGTCCTGGTCGCGGTGGCGGACAAGGACTTCATCGGCGAGGCCCTCGGCCTGCCGGTCGACCAGCGGGCCGAGGGGACGATCGCCACCCTGGCCGTCTGCGCATGGCTGGGCGCCCGCGTCTTCCGCGTGCACAACGTCGCCGCCGCCCGCGAGGCCCTCGCTGCCGTCGCGCGGCTCTCCTGACCACCAGGGCCGCCCGGCTTATTTTGATACCATTCGAACCGTGACGCACACCCGCATCGGCGTCCTGAGCGACACCCACCTGGGCCATCCGGAGGAGCTCTGGGACGAGGTGGGCACCGCCTTCGCCGGCGCCGACCTGATCTTGCACTCCGGTGACATCGTCCACCCCTCGATCCTGGACCGCTGCGAGGAATGGGCACCGGTACTGGCCGCGCTCGGCAACAACGACGCGGCCTGCGCCCAGGACCCGCGGGTCCAGCCCATGCAGCTGCTGGACATCGAGGGCTTCCGGATCGCCATGGTGCACGACATGTGGCCCGAGGACGACCCGATCGACGTCCTGGTCGAGAGCTTCCTGCACGGCGAGCGCGCCGACGTCTTCATCGCGGGCGACTCCCACTTCGAGCGGATGGACTTCCGCGAGGGCGTGCTGCAGGTCAACTCGGGCAGCGCCGTGCTGCCGCACCAGTTCTCCCCGCGGCTGGGCACGGTAGCCGTGCTGGACCTGGAACCCGGCCTGCTGCAGGCCCGGATCGTCCGGGTCGGCCAGACGCCCGGCCTGAAGAACCCGGGCGCCGAGTTCACCTTCGACGGCACGTCAGTGCGCCGGACCGGCTGACCGGCCCGTGCTGATCGGCCAGCAACGCGGCGGCCGCGCTCGCTGATAGCGTTCGAGCGGTGAGCGGACCGGCCGTGCTGAGCCAGCGCGCGCTCAACCGTGCCCTGCTCAGCCGGCAGATGCTGCTTGACCGGCCCGAGCAGCCTGCCGCCCCGGACCGCCGCCGGGCCGCCGTCATCAGCGCCGTCGAGCACCTGGTCGGGCTGCAGGCCCAGGCGCCGTTCCCGCCCTACTACGGGCTGTGGTCCCGGCTCGGCGGTTTCCGGCCCGGCGACCTGGCCCCGCTGCTCACCGACCGCAGCGTGGTCCGCATCGGGCTGATGCGCGGGACCATTCACCTGGTGTCGGCCCGGGACGGCCTGCCCCTGCGCCGCCTGCTCCAGCCGGTTCTCGACCGCGGCCTGCGCGGCAACTACGGCAAGCAGCTGGACGGCGTCGACCTGGCCGCCGTGGCCATGGCCGGGCGGGAGCTGGTGGAAGCCCGGCCGCTGACGTTCAGCGAGCTCGGCAACGCGCTGGCCGGGCGGTGGCCTGATCACCCGCCCGCCGCGCTGGCCCAGGCGGTCCGGGCTCTGGTCCCACTCGTCCAGGTGCCGCCGCGGGCCGTCTGGGGCCAGTCAGGGCCGTCGCGGCACACCTCCGCCGAGCACTGGCTGGGCCGCGGCGCCGTCCCCGCCCCGGGAACCGGCACCGGCGAGACCGCGCTGACCCTGGACGGGCTGGTGCAGCGCTACCTCGGCGCGTTCGGCCCGGCGTCGGTACGCGACGTGGCCGCCTGGTCCGGCCTGACCGGCCTGCGCCCCGTGCTGGACGGCCTGCGGCCGTCTCTGGTCACCTTCCGGGACGAGCAGGGGACCGAGCTGTTCGACCTGCCGTCCGCGCCGCGGCCTGACGGCGACCAGCCCGCGCCGGTCCGGCTCACCGCTGAGTTCGACAACCTCCTGCTGTCCCACGCCGACCGCTCGCGCCTGGTCAGTCCCGCGGATCTCAAGCGCTTCTACACCGTCAACGGCATCTTCCCCGGCGCCGTCCTGATCGACGGGTTCGTGGCCGGCCTGTGGCGGCTGGCCCGGGCCAGGAACGCCGCCGCCTTGACCGTCGAGCTGTTCGCCTCCGGCGGCCCGCGGGAGGAGATCGCCGAGGAGGCCGAGCGGATGCTCCAGGCGTTCGCGCCGGAGGCCTCCCAGGAACTCCGCTTCGCCCATACCGGCTGACTTTCCGCTGGTAGCGGCGATCCTGCCGGCCGGTTGAGTAAACCCGGAGAACTGCTTGAGAACTCGGTCCCGGGGTTTGCGCAGGCCCGGCGGGCCTTATATCGTCGTAGGCACTGTGCTGTCCTCCCGCCTGCGCCGAGTCGCCGTGGCCGCCCTGGCCGCGGCCGCGGCGTGCGCCGGCGTGGCCGGGCCCGCGGGCCCGGCGCAAGCCGCCCCGGCCGGTGGTTCCCCGTCCTCGCACGTGTCCTCCGCGCTGGCGCCGGGCGCGACGGCGAGCACCGGGACGTCGGCCCCGGCTACGGGCGCCGCCCGGCAGCAGCTCGTGCCGGACCTCATCGCGGCCGTGCCGGGCGGCATCACCGCCGCGCAGCTGACCCGGATCAAGAAGCTGGGCGGGGTGGCCGCCGTGCTGTCCGTCGACGGCGGCAAGGTCATGATCAACGGGCACAGCGCCGACGTGCTGGGCGTCTCGCCACAGGATTTCCGGCCCTGGACGCCGCTGGCCACGGCGGCCTCGGCCGCGGTCTGGTCGCGCCTGGCCCAGGGCCAGCTCATCAGCACCCCCGCCGCGGCCAGCGCGCTCGGGCTGACGGCGGGCCAGCCCGCCGCCGTCTCCGCCGCGGTCCGCGAGCAGCTGCCGTCCGGCGGCCCGGCCGCGCTGAGCGTGCCCGGCGCCGACGCGATCGTGAACCTGACCCGGTCCGCGCAGCTCGGGCTGGCCAGGAACTTCGCCGTGCTGATCAACGCGCCGAAGGCCGACCTCAAGACTCTCATCGGCCAGGTCCAGTCGGTTACCGGGAAGGGCAGCCAGGTGGTGAACCTGGTGGCCTTCTCCCTGGTCACCGAGGGTCGCAATCCGGTGGAGGCCAACGCGCCGGCCGGCGCGCCCGCGAACTGGATCGAGCTGTTCAAGGCGTCGGCGGCCAAGTACTGCCCGGGGCTGCCCTGGACGGTGCTGGCCGCGATCGGTCAGATCGAGAGCGGCGACGGGGCCAACGACGGCCCGTCAAGCGCGGGTGCCGAAGGCCCCATGCAGTTCATCCCGTCCACCTGGGCCGAGTGGGGCATTGACGGCTTCGGCCCGGCGGGCCCGCCGGACATCATGAACCCGCTGGACGCCGTGCCGTCGGCCGCGCGCCTGCTCTGCGCCTCCGGCGGCGGGAACAGCGCCACGCTACGCGGCGCGATCTTCGCCTACAACCACGCCGACTGGTACGTCGACGAGGTGCTGGCCCTGGCCAGCGAGTACGCCAGCAACGATTCCTAGCAGGCCTGTTCAGGGGGGCCAGGGGGCCCAGGGGGGCGCAGCCGCCGCAGGCCGGCCAGGCAGGTCAGCACGCACGCCGCCCCGCACGCGGCGGCGAACACGTAGCCCGTCCGCGGGCCGTGCGCGTCGATGATGAAGCCGACCACGGCCGCGCCCGCCGCGACACCCACCGAGATGCCGCTGCTCAGCCAGGACATGGCCTCGGTCCGCCGCCCCGGCCGGGCCTGCGCCTCCATCAGGCTGAAGCCGGCGATCAGGGTGGGCGCGATGGCCAGCCCGGACAGGTAGATCACCACGGTCAGCGTGACCAGGTTGGGCTGGGCCCAGAACGTGGCCACCCCGGCCGCGGTCAGCGTCAGGGTCAGCGCCAGCCTCTTCTCGGCCGCCCCGTGCCACTGCCGGGCGCCGTACCACAGGCCGCCCGTGGCACTGCCCAGGGCGTAGGCCCCCAGGATGAACCCGGCCAGCGGCTTGTGCCCGAAATGCTGGGCGAGGGACACCGTGCTCAGGTCGATCGACACGAACATCGCGCCCAGCAGGAGCCACATCGGGACCAGCACCACCAGCCCGGGCGCCGCCGCCTCCCAGCGGTGCCCGGGCTCCCGGCGGCCCGGGCGGCCCGGACCGGCCGGAGCCCCCTGGTCCCGCTCAGCCCGCACCACGGGCGGCTCGGTCCGGCGCTCGGCGGCCAGCCACAGCGTCCCGGCCAGGCACAGCACTGCCGCGACGGCCACGCCGGCCGCGGGGAAGACCTCGGTGGCCAGCAGCGTGACCGCGGCGGGTCCCAGCACGAAGCAGACCTCGTCGGCCACCGACTCGAAGGAGAACGCGGTGTGCAGCCGCGTCGAGCCCTCCAGCAGGGCGCTCCAGCGGGCCCGGACCATGGTGCCCAGGGACGGCATGGCCGCGCCCGCGATCGCCCCGGGCGCGAAGTACGCCCAGGCGGGCAGGCCCGCCTGCACCGTCGCGATCAGGGCCGCGGTCGCCACCGTGAACAGGCCCACCTGCGGCAGCAGCACGCGCCGCTGGCCGCGGGCGTCCACCAGCCGCGCGATCTGCGGGGCGGCCAGCGCGTACCCGACCGAGCCCGCCGCCGACACCGCTCCGGCCACCCCGTAGGTGCCGGTGACCGCGGAGATGAGCAGCACGGTGCCGAGCCCGAACATGGCCATCGGCATCCGCCCGATGAGGCCGGCCACCGAGAAGCGCCACGCGCCGGGGGTCAGGAAGATCTCCGCGTACGGCCGCAGCGGGCGCGGCAGCCTGCGTTCCCCGGCCGCTGCGCCCACGGTCCTCACCCTACCGAAGCACCCCCCGGCGGTTTCCTGACCTGGCCGGGGCCGGAGCAACCCGGCTGCCCTGGTTTGATGGAGGTATGCCGGCCTATGACGCGTTCCTGCTTGTCTCGTTCGGCGGCCCGGAGGGCCCCGACGACGTGATGCCGTTCCTGGCCAACGTCACCCGCGGCCGGAACATCCCCCCGGAGCGGCTGGCCGGCGTGGCCGAGCACTACCTGGCCGTCGGCGGGGTGAGCCCGATCAACCAGCAGTGCCGTGACCTGCTGGCCGCGGTACGAGCCGATTTCGCGGCCCACGACGTGCCGCTTCCGGTCTACTGGGGCAACCGGAACTGGGCGCCCTACCTGGCCGACACGGTGCGGGAGATGGCCGACGCCGGCGTCCAGCGGGCCATCGCGTTCGTGACCTCGGCCTACAGTTCCTACTCCAGCTGCCGGCAGTACCTGGACGACATCGAGCAGGCCCGCGCCGCCGTGGGACCGGGCGCGCCGCAGATCGACAAGATCCGCCGCTTCTTCAACCATCCCGGCTTCATCGAGCCCTTCGCCGGGCATGTCGACGCGGCCCTGGCCACGCTGCCCGCCGAGGTCCGGGCCGACGCGCACCTGGTCTTCACCGCGCACAGCATCCCGCAGGCCATGGCCGAGGCCAGCGGCCCGCCCGGTGCGGGCAGGCGGTACGTCGCCGAGCTGACCGAGGCCGCCCGCCTCATTGCCGAACGGGCCGGGGCGGGAGCTCACCGCTGGTCGCTCGCCTACCAGAGCCGGAGCGGCCCGCCGTCCCAGCCCTGGCTGGAACCGGACGTCAACGATCACCTCGGCGAGCTGGCCAAGGCCGGCACTCAAGCCGTCGTGGTGGTCCCGGTCGGTTTCGTCTCGGACCACATGGAGGTCCGGCACGACCTGGACGTGGAAGCGGCGCAGACCGCCGATTCCCTCGGCCTGGCCTTCGCCCGCGCGGCCACGCCCGGCACCAGCCCGCGTTTCGCGTCGATGGTCACCGAGCTGGTCCGCGAGCGGTCCGCGCGGCCCGACGCGGACACCGGTGCGGACGCGGACGCCCAGCCCGCCTGCGCCGCCCTCGGGGCCCTGGGCGTGCCCAGCCAGACCTGCCCGGCCGGGTGCTGCGGCGGGGCCAGGTGATCGACCCCGAGGCGCTGCTGGGCATCGCGGTCGACGCCGCGGCCGAGGCCGGCCGCCTGCTGGCCTCCTGGCGGGGCGATGAGCGGCCCGAGGTCATCCAGACCAAATCCAGCCCGACCGACGTGGTGACCGAGATGGACCGGCGGGCCGAGGCCCTGATCACCGAGCGGATCCGGGTCGCCCGGCCGGGCGACACCGTGCTCGGCGAGGAAGGCGGCCAGACCCTCGGCGGCGGCCCGGCCGCGAGCGGTGAGCCGCCCGTGCGCTGGGTGGTGGACCCGCTGGACGGGACGGTCAACTACCTCTACGGCCTGCCCGCCTGGGCCGTCTCCATCGCCGCCGAGGTGGACGGCACGGTCCTGGCCGGCGTGGTGGAGGTGCCCCGGATGGGGGAGAGGTTCACCGCGGTGGCCGGCCGCGGCGCCTGGCTGCACCGGGACGGGGCGGCCGCCGGGCTGCGCTGCACGACCGGCGTGCCCCTCGGCCAGGCCCTGGTCGGCACCGGGTTCGGCTACGACCCGGCGCGCCGTAAGGTCCAGGGCGAGGTCGTGGCCGCCCTGCTGCCCGTCGTGCGGGACATCCGGCGGGGCGGGTCGGCCGCGGTGGACCTGTGCTCCGTGGCCGCAGGCCGCGTCGACGCCTACTACGAGCGCGGCCTGAACTACTGGGACCACGCGGCCGGCGGCCTCATCGCCCGCGAGGCCGGCGCCACGGTCGGGGGGCTGTCCGGGCGCCCGGAGGGCGGCTCCATGACCGTCGCGGCCAGCCCCGGTTTGTTCCGCGCGCTGGAGGCCTTCCTGACCAGGCTGGACCCGGAACGCGACGCGCCCGCGCCGGGCTGAGCCCGGCATCTGACCTGGCCGAGGGAACATCCGGCGGCAGTTTCGGCGTGGCGCGTGTGCGCTGGGCGCGAACGTGGCAGAATTCGCCGGCGGATTCGGGCACAACTATGGCCCTGAAAGCGTTACACCCGCGCAGCGATAGCGCACTAACGGATGAAGGGGGATGGAGTCCTCAGATGGCTACCGATTACGACAGCCCGCGGAAGACGGACGACGACCTGACTGAGGACAGCCTTCAGGAGCTTCAGGCGCGCCGGATGGACAAGTCATCGAGCACGATTGACATGGACCCTGACGACGTTGCCGAGTCCTTGGAGCTGCCTGGGGCGGATCTGTCGAACGAGGAACTCTCGTTCCGGGTGATCCCCCGTCAGGCTGACGAGTTCACCTGTTCCCGGTGCTTCCTCGTGCACCACCGCAGTCAGCTGGCCGAAGACCGCAATGGCCAGCTTGTCTGCCGGGAGTGCGCGGCCTAGCTCTTCGCCACGCCGGCGACCTCATCGTCGGCGCTGGCCAGGGTCGTCTTCCGGGACACCACCCGGATGGCGATGACCCTGACCGCCGCGACGGTGACGCCGACCAGAACGGACCAGGTGAGCGCTTCGGCCAGGGCCACCCGCGGGTCCTCAGGATTCGTGGGCGGCTTCTTGCCGGTGGCCTTGGTCCAGCCGACGATCAGCAGCTTGCGCGCCACGAAGGCGGCCGCCATGGTCGCCGCCCCGTAGACCACCCTGGTGCCGATGTCTTCCTTTTCCTTGTCCGCTTCCTTATCCGCCATCCCGCTGCCTCCTAAACGCCCGCTCTTGCCCCGTGACTGGCCCATCGTGGCCCCCGGCTCACCCGTTGCTACCCTCGTCCGCGACATCATGCCACTGGTTCAGGCCCGCCCCGAACCCGGCGTCCTTCGATGGCCGCGGCCAGCTCGGCGGGGTGCCTGGTGCCGATGAGGTAGTAGGGAACATCGCTGACCCCGGGCCGTCCCGGCGCCTGCCGGGCCGCGTCATCGACGGCCAGGTAGACCGACTGCTTCAGGTAGGGCCGCGAGTACAGGACGGCCGCCGGGTCGGCCCGCGGGCCGCGCAGCCGGGTCGACTGCTTCTCATCCAGCGTGATGACCTCCGTGACCACGTCCAGCGGCACCGTGACGTTCCCGGCCCGGACCGCCTGCTCGCCCACCTCCACCGTGGCGTGGCCCAGGCTGGCGAACATGGCCACGCACGCGCTGGCGAACGCCACGAGGATGACAATCGGCCAGGGAGAGGGCAGCCCGGCGTAGAGTGTGGCGCCGAGAATCAAGACGGTCGGGATGGCGAGCAGCCACCAGGCGAGCGGTACATACAGCCGTTCGCGGTAATCACGCATGGACTTGAGGGTAGTTGGTCGGGATGGGAACGTGGCCCGGGGGCGCACGGCGAGTCGGCCGGGAGGCCCGAGGGTGGCTGGCGGCGGCCCGGCACCCGGGCGGGAGCCCGGGAGAGCCCGCGGCCGCCGCGCGGCCCGGGGACAATGAGGCAAACGAGGCGGGCAATTCACGAGTAAGTCGCCCGCCCAGCGGTAGCCGTGATGGCATGAATCATGACGCGGCCGCGAACGGGGGCGCTCCGCAGGCCGGGGCTATGACCGGGACGCCGCCGGACCGGCCCGACCGGGATAAATCCGACGCCGCCGAGGACCGGCAGGAGGAGCGGCTGGCCCGCGGCACGGCGGTCGAGGAGCAGATCGCCCGCGGCGAGGCCGTGCACGAGCTCAACCAGGAGGACGAAGACTCGGCCACCGGGGCACTGGCCGACGACAGCCTCGGCGGCCTGGCCGATCCGCCGCCGCAGCCGCCGAACGCCATACCCGAGCTGCGCCGCGTGCCGAGCTGGCTGGCCACGGCGGCCGCGTGGTCCTGGCGTCTGCTGCTGCTGGCCCTCGCGCTGTACCTGGTCGCGCGCGTCCTGGGCATCATCTACATCGTTGTCGTGCCGTGCATCGCCGCCCTGCTGCTGACCGCCGTCCTGGAGCCGCTGACCTCCCGGCTGCGCCGGGCCGGCCTGCCCAACATGGCCGCCACGTGGCTCACCCTGCTCGTCGCCTTCATCGTGGTCGGCGGCCTGGTCACGCTGGTGGCCAACCGGGTGAGCGCGGACTACTCGACCCTGGTGGCCGAGGCCAAGCACACCACCGCGCAGCTCCAGTCCTGGCTGGCCGGCCCGCCCTTCCACGTCAAGAACACCAACGTCGAGAAGTACCTGAACAACATCCCCAACTACATCAGCACGCACAGGTCGGTGGTCGAGGGCACCGTCGTCACCGGTGGCAAGATCGCTTCGGAGTTCTTCGGCGGCCTGGTCCTGATGATCTTCGTGATGTTCTTCCTGCTCAAGGACGGCGAGCGGATCTGGGGCTGGTTCCTGGGCGCGCTGCGGACGCCGACCGCGCGCCGGGTGGACCGGGCCGGGCACGCCTCCTGGCTGGTGCTGGTCTACTACATGCGCGGGACGGTCGTAGTGGCCGCCATCCACGCCATCGTCATCGGCCTGGTGCTGTGGTTCATGGGCGTCCCGCTGGCCGTGCCGCTCGGGGTGCTGGTCTTCCTGGCCGCGTTCGTCCCGCTCATCGGGCTGCTGATCGCGGGCGCACTGGCCATCCTGGTCACGCTGGCCACCCAGGGCTGGCTGGACGCGGTCATCCTGCTGGGCATCCTGATCGTCGAGGACCAGCTCGAGGCGCACCTGCTCCAGCCGCAGGTGGTCGGCAAGATGATCCGGCTGCACCCGCTGGCGGTGATCTTGTCGCTCGCGGTCGGCGGCGTCCTGGCCGGCATCCCGGGGGCCGTGGTCGCCGTGCCGATCGTGGCCGTGGTCACCCGCGCCCTGCCCGAGCTGCGCCGGCGCGAACCCGAGGATGCGGGTCCGCCGGGACCATAAGATGGGCCACGGCGCGCGGGTGTCGCGCGGCCAAATCCCCAGCGAGGAGTGCCCGTTGCCCGATCCCGGACCGGACGTCCTGATCAGGCGGCTCGATCCCGGCGTGCCGCTGCCGTCCTACGCCCATCCCGGGGACGCGGGCGCGGACCTGACCACGGCCGAGGACGTCGAGCTGGCCCCGGGCGAGCGGGCCCTGGTGCGCACCGGCCTGGCCATCGCGCTGCCCGACGGGTACGCGGCGTTCGTCCACCCGCGCTCGGGCCTGGCCGCCAACCACGGCGTGACCCTGGTCAACGCGCCGGGGACGGTCGACGCGGGCTACCGGGGCGAGATCAAGGTGACGCTGCTGAACACCGACCGGGACCGGCCGGTGAGCTTCCGGCGCGGCGACCGGATCGCGCAGCTGGTCATCCAGCGGGTCGAGCGGGCCGCCTTCCACGAGGTCGAGGTGCTGCCCGGATCGGTGCGCGGCGACGGCGGCTTCGGCTCGACCGGCGGGCACGGCCCGGCCGGCCAGCTGGTGTCTTGAGCAAGTAACAAAGGAGCGTGTGCAGTGTTTCGTCGACGTCGTTCAGCGGACGTTGGCCAGGACCGGCCCGAGGATGCTGATCAGGGACTGGCCGGCGGCGATCTCGGCGGCGAGGACCTGGGCGAGGAATATGCCGAAGAGTACGACGCGGAGGCCGGCGAGGACGAGCTCGTCCCGGGGCTGCCGCGGGCGGAAGGCGGCCCGTGGGACGCGGCGGAGTCCTTCCCGCCGCGCGAGCGGGTAGACCTCGGCAGCCTGCAGGTCCCGGTCGGCCCCGAGCACGAGATCCAGCTCGTCATGGCCGAGCAGCACGGCGCGTGGGTCACGGTCCGGCATGCCGACAGCGAGCTGCAGATACAGGCCTTCGCCTCGTCCCGCAGCGGCGAGCTGTGGGACGACATCCGGGCCGACATCCGCCGCGAGGTGACCGAGGCGGGCGGGCAGGCCGGCGAGGCCCGGGGCCCGTTCGGCACCGAGCTGATCGCCCACGTGCCCGCCGAGCTCGGACAGCCCGCCTCTGGCCTGCAGCTGGTCCGGTTCGTCGGCGTGGACGGCCCGCGCTGGTTCGTGCGGGGCCTGTTCACCGGCTCAGCCGCTGGCGGCGGACCGGCAGCCAGCCTGCTCGAGGAGGTCCTCGGCGACGTCGTGGTGGTCCGCGGTGATCACCCGGTGCCGCCGCGGGACATCCTGGAGCTGCGGCTGCCGCCAGAGGCGCAGAAGGCGCTGGAGGAGCAGCAGGCGCTGGAGCAGCAGGCGCCCGCGGCCGAGGAGAACCGGTCCTGGACCGGCCTGGAGCCGTTCGACCGCGGGCCGGAATTCACCGAGACTCGTTAGCGCTCAGCAGGCGCGCCAGCTCCTCTTCGACGTTCTCGCTGGTCACGAAGAACAGCTCGTCGCCCGCCTCCAGCGGGTCGTCGGAGTGCGGGACCAGCACCCGGCCCTCCCGCAGGATGGCGACCAGCGAGGTGTCGGCCGGCCAGTCGATGCTGCCGACCCGCTGGCCCACCAGGGGCGCGTCGTCCGGCATGGTCAGCTCGACCAGGCTGGCCTCGCTCTGCCCGAAGGTCATCAGCCGCACCAGGTCGCCCACGCTGACCGCCTCCTCGACCAGGGCGGACAGCAGGCGCGGCGTCGACACGGCCACGTCCACGCCCCAGGACTCGTTGTACAGCCATTCGTTGGCCGGGTCGTTGACCCGCGCCACCACCCGGGGCACCCCGTACTCGGTCTTGGCCAGCAGGGCCACCACCAGGTTGGCCTTATCGTCTCCGGTCGCCGCGATCACCACGTTGCACCGGTACAGCTGGGCGTCGTCCAGCGCGCTGATCTCGCAGGCGTCGGCGAGCAGCCACTCAGCGCGCGCCATGCTCTCCACCGCGATGGCCTTGGGATCGTTGTCGATGAGCAGGACCTCGTGCCCGTTCTCCAGCAGCTCGCTGGCGATCGAGCGGCCGACCGCGCCCGCCCCGGCTATCGCGACTCGCATCAGTGCCCTCCTGGGTGAGCCGCGAAGGCCGCGGCGATCCGGTCCATCTCGTCCTCCCGGGCCACGACGTGGAGCACGTCGCCCTCCTGCAGCACGGTGCCCCCCTCGGGCACGAAAGCCTGGCCGAGCCGGTCCACGAACGCGATCCGCGTCGTCGTGCTGGCCTCGATCGACTTGACCTGCTCGCCGATCCAGTGCGGCGAGAACGCCACCTCGGCCAGCACGATCTTCCCGGTGGGGTCCCGCCACAGCGGCTCGCCGCCCTCGGGCAGGACCTTGCGCAGCATCTGGTCGGCCGTCCAGCGCACCGTGGCCACGGTGGGGATGCCGAGCCGCTCGTAGACCTCGGCCCGTCGCGGGTCATAGATCCGGGCCGCGACCCGCTGGACGCCGAACACCTCGCGGGCCACCCGGGCCGAGAGGATGTTGGAGTTGTCGCCGCTGCTCACCGCGGCGAAGGCGTCCGCGCGATCCGTGCCGGCCTGGGCCAGCACGGCCCGGTCGAAACCGAGACCGGTGATCTTCTCGCCCTTGAACGACGACCGGAGCTTGCGGAACGCCTCGGGGTCCCGGTCGATGACCGCGACGCTGCTGCCCCGGTCCTCCAGGATGTGCGCGAGCGTCGACCCGACCCGTCCGCAGCCCATGATCACGATGTGCAAGACCGTTCCTCCATGGTGAACCGGCTCCCCGGGTCCCGGGTTGCCACGCCCAAGGTATGCCCTTAGTTTGCGTCCTCCCCACCAGGGCGCTGTTTCCACCCGGGTTACCGCCCCTGGTTGCCGCCGGGTCGTGACCGCCCAGGCCAGGGGGTAGCGTGATCCCCGCATCTCATCCACTTCACCGGCCCCGGGAGGAAGCCATGAGTTACCTCCCCGGGGAGGTCGTGGAGCTAACCACCACCGAGGCGGCGCACGGCGGCTGGTGCGTGGCCCGCCCGGCCGAGGGCCCGGTGGTCTTCGTGCGGCACGCGCTGCCCGGCGAGCGGGTCCTGGCCCGGATCACCGACGTGACGTCCCGGCTGGCCCGGGCCGACGCGGTCGAGATCCTGGCCGCCTCGCCGGACCGGGTCGCCCCGCCCTGCCCGCACGCGGGCCCGGGGAAGTGCGGCGGCTGCGACTGGCAGCACGCCGCCCTGCCCGCCCAGCGCGCCCTGAAGGCGGCCGTGGTCCGCCAGCAGCTCAAGAGGCTGGCCGGGATCGACCGTGAGGTCGAGGTCGAGGCCCTGCCCGGCGACGACGTGGCCGGCGGCGGACTGGGCTGGCGGACCCGGGTTGAGTTCGCGGTGCGCCAGGACGGCGTCGCCGGGCTGCGCGCGCACCGGTCCCATGAGGTCGTCGAGATCGACGAGTGCCTGATCGCGCACGACGCCATCACCGGGCTGGGCCTCACCGGCCGGCGCTGGCCCGGCACGGCCGCCGTCGAGGCCGTGGTCGCTCCCGGCTCCGGCGAGCGGGCGGTCATCCTCGCGCCGCGACCGGGCCGGCGAGCCAGCCCCGGCTCGCCGCCCCCGGTGCCGGACGAGGCGGACTCGGTGCTGCGCCGGAGCGGCCCGCATCAGCACCGGCTCACTCCGGTCCGCGGCCGGGGCTACCTGACCGAGCACGCGGCAGGCCGGGACTGGCGGGTCAGCGCCGGGGCCTTCTGGCAGGTGCACCCGGCCGCGGCCGACGTGCTGACCGCGGCCGTCCTGGACGGACTGCGCCCCCAGCCGGGGGACACGGCCCTCGACCTGTACTGCGGGGCGGGCCTGTTCGCCGGCGCGCTGGCCCCGGTGGTCGGCCCGGGCGGCCTGGTCATCGGGGTCGAGGGCGGCGAGCCGGCCGTCCGCGACGCACGGCACAACCTGCGGGACTACCCGTGGGCCAGGGTGCACCGCGGCGACGTGGCCGCGGTGCTGCGCCGCGGCGGGCTGCCCCCGGCCCGGCTGGTGGTGGCCGATCCGCCCCGCGCGGGCCTGGCCCGCGAGCTCGTCGACTACCTGGCCACGGCGGAGCACGGCGCGCAGATCCTGGCCTACGTCTCGTGCGACCCGGCCACCCTGGCCCGCGACATCGGGCTGCTGGCCGACCGCGGCTGGACGCTGGACCGCCTGCGGGCCCTCGATGCCTTCCCGATGACGCACCACGTCGAGTGCGTCGCCGTCCTGACCGGGCCCGGTGCCGTCACCCGGGCAGGCGAGACCTGATCTCGGCCGTGATGGCGTCGGGCGGCTGGCTCCCGTTCACTTCCATCAGGATGCCCCGGTCCTGGTAGTAGGCGATGAGCGGGCTGGTCGTCTCGGCGAACACCTCGAGGCGGTGCTTGATCACCTCGGCCGTGTCGTCCGGCCGGGCCCGGCCCAGCAGCCGCTCGATCAGGACCGACTCGGGCACGTTCAGGTAGATCACGGCGTCGAGGGTGAAGTCGTTCTGCGTAGCGATCTTGAAGGCCTCGACGGCCTGCCGGACGGTCCGCGGGAACCCGTCCAGGATGTAGCCGCCGTTCGCGGCCGCGGCGGCCATGACCGGGATGACCAGATCGAAGACGATCTGGTCCGGGACCAGGTCGCCGCGCTGCTGGTAGGCCGCCACCTCCCGGCCCAGCGGGGTGTCGGCCCGGGCCGCGGCGCGCAGCACCTCTCCGGAGGAGATGTGCTCGATGCGGTAGAGGGCGGACAGCCGGTCGCCTTGCGTTCCCTTGCCGCCCCCAGGGGCGGCGAGCAGAAGTAGCCTCAACGTGTCGTCTCCAGCGGCGGGTCGGTGGCGCGGCTAGGCCGGCGCCTGGCTGCCCGCCGCCCCCTTAACGTAGTAGCCCAGCCCGGGGATACGCACCAGCAGGCCCTCGTCTTCCAGCACCCGGAGCGCCTTGGCGCACGTCTGGCGTGCATGACCGTACTGCTGGCTCAGGGTGGTGATGGACGGCGTCGGCATACCGGGGGTGAGCGTTCCCTCCGCTATCTCCCGGCGCAGCAAGGCGGCCAAGCGCACGTAGGCTCTTGGGTCCGATTCGTCACTTATCGACACTGTCGTACCGTACTCGATTGGCAATATTGCCAATCGCAACGCTTCGACAGTAGTCG
Organism: uncultured Actinomycetes bacterium; assembly: GCA_963744005.1. Lineage (GTDB taxonomy): Bacteria > Actinomycetota > Actinomycetes > Streptosporangiales > Streptosporangiaceae > Palsa-504. Next base: position 242,855 of record CAVURU010000003.1, read on the forward strand.
AGATTGGACGAGAGGTCAATAGTGCGTTAGCGTCGGAAACCGACAGGGCGGCTGCGGCCTCCCGAACCGCGCGGCGAGCATCCGGGGCAGGTCATGAATTTGGTCTTGTATTCGTGGACGGCGTTCAGCGGTGCCTCGTCATCGCCGGTCGCGATGGGCATCACTGACGACCGGGGCCGGGCCATGACAGCGGGTGAGGAGAGCCTCGGCACCGGGCGAGCCGTCGCGGTCATCATCGAGGCGGTGCGGCCCGCGATGGCGCCGCGGACTTTAGCCCCTTACTACCTGCCCACCGGGGTGGGCTGGGTGGGCCAGCGCACCGGCCCCGGCCAGGTGACCTGGAACCGGTTCTTCCCCGGGGCCGATCGGGACGACCAGCCCGGGCCTGGGAGGATCGAGCCATGAAACTCCGGATCTTCACCGAGCCGCAGCAAGGCGCCAGCTACGAGGCGCTACGCCGCGTGGCGCTGGCCGCGGAGGAGCTCGGGTTCGATGCATTCTTCCGGTCCGACCACTACCTGAAAATGGGCGATGTCCCCGGCCAGCCGGGCCCGACCGACGCGTGGGCCACCCTGGCCGCGCTGGCCGCCGAGACCAGCCGGATCGGGCTCGGGACGCTGGTCACCCCGGTCACCTTCCGGCTGCCCGGCCCGCTGGCCATCACCGTGGCCCAGGCCGACCAGATGAGCGGCGGCCGGGTCGAGCTCGGCCTCGGGGCCGGCTGGTATGAGGCCGAGCACACGGCGTACGGCATCCCCTTCCCGCCGGTCGGGGAGCGCTTCGACATCCTGGGCGAGCAGCTCGAGGTAATCACCGGGCTGTGGGACACGGCCGAGGGTCAGACGTTCTCCTTCGCCGGGGCGCACTACCAGCTGTCCGACTCGCCCGGGCTGCCCAAGCCCGCGCAGCGCCCGCACCCGCCGGTCATCCTCGGCGGCTCGGGCCCGCGCCGCACGCCCCGGCTGGCGGCCCGGTTCGCGGACGAGTTCAACCTGGGCTTCCGGTCGGTGCAGGAGTCGGCGGAGGCGTTCAGCCGGGTCCGCGAGGCCTGCCAGGCCGCGGGCCGCGACCCGGCGTCCATGACCTACTCGGTGGCGCAGACGCTGTGCTGCGGCCGGGACGAAGCCGAGGTCCGGCGCCGGGCTGCCGCCATCGGCCGGGACGCGGACGACGTCCGCGCGCGCGGTCTCGGCGGCACGCCCGGCGAGGTCGCGGCCAAGATCGCCGAGTTCGCCGCGGTCGGCGTGCAGCGGGTCTACCTCCAGGTCTTCGACCTGGAGGACCTGGACCACCTGGCCCTCATCGCCTCCGACGTCGCTCCGCAGGTCTAGCGGGCCAGGCGGGCTCAGCCGAACGCCCGGCCTACGGCGTCGCGGCCGACCGCGCTGGCCGACAGGTAACCGTAGGTGCCCTGCTCACGCAGCTCGGTGGCCGCGCTGACCAGGGCGCCCAGCGCCGCGAACGCGAACGAGCCGCCGACCGATATCCGGCTCACCCCCGCCTCGGCCAGCTCGGCCACGGTCGGCGCGCCCGCCAGCGCGAGCACGTTGACCGGCCGGTCGACCTCGCGGACGATCTGGCGGATCTCGGCGATGTCGACCAGCCCCGGGGCGTACAGCACGTCGGCCCCGGCCTCCTGGTAGGCCTGCAGCCGGGCGATCGTGTCCGCCAGGTCGCGCCGCCCGTGCAGGTAGTTCTCGGCCCGGGCGGTGAAGACGAACTGGTTCTCGCCCGCGTGCGCGGCCTCGGCCGCGGCGGTGACCCGCTCGACCGCGGCGGGCAGGCTGTAGATGGGATCGTCCTCGCGGCCGGTGAAGTCCTCCACCGAGGCCCCGGCCAGGCCAACGCCAACCGCCGCCTCGATGGTCAGCGCGACGTCGGCCGGCGCGTCGGCGAAGCCGTTCTCCAGGTCGGCCGAGACGGGCAGATCGGTCGCCGCGACGATGACCGCCCCGTGCACCAGGGCTTCCTCCCGGCTTACCGAGCCGTCATAGCGGGCCAGCGAGGCCGCGAACCCCGAGCTGGTCGTGGCCAGCGCCTGGAATCCGAGCGAGGACAGCAGCCTGGCCGAGCCCAGATCCCAGGGGTTCGGCAGCAGCAGGGGCTCGCCCTTGCGGTGCAGGGACAGGAACTGGCGCGCCTTCTCGGCCTGAGTAACCATGCTCGCAACGTAGCGCAGCCCCGGCCCGCGTACCGGTCACCCGGGGCGGTTACGCCGCGAGAAGCATTCGTCACGCTGGGACCTGCCGTTTCGCTTGCGGGGGGCATACGGCGATGCCATGGTGGAGCCGTGCGCTCGGATACCGCCACCAAGAGGCGGGTTCGGCTCGTCCCCGTGTTGTCGGTGCTGAGCACGCTCATGATCGTGGTCGGCGCCGCGGTGGTCGCGGTCAGCATGACCTCCCATCGGCTGGACGGACGCCTCGGCGGCCACGCCCGGGACCTGGGTGCCGGCCTGGCCGCCGCAGGCCTGATCCTCGGGCTGATCGCGCTGGTGATCGGGCTCGTCGCCCGGAAGCGCAGAGCGAAGGCCAGGGCCGCCGTCAGCGCCAGTGACCCTCAGCCCGGCCTGCCGCCTGCTCCGCCCGCGGCCCATCTCGGCTCGCCGCCCGCTCTATCCGCGGCTCACGCCGTTCCCGATGCCGTGCACGCGGCTTCGCTGCTCCCGTTGCCGCCACAGCCCGCCGCGGGCCACCCGGCAGGCCCGCATCAAGGCCATGGCCCGGCTGATGACGCGCCGCCGAACTGGGCGCCCCACGACCCGGACCCCGTGAGCACCCCCGCGGCTTCTGCCGCGCCGCATTCGGCCCACCAGCCACATCCGGCCCACCAGCCGCAACCCTCGCCCGTCGCCGGTCCTGATCCCCGGACCGCGACCGCGTGGGCGCCTCCTGGCCCAGCTCGATCGGCCGAGGCGCATCTGACCCAGGGGGCCCCTGGGGCCCCCATGGCACCGCGGCCCTCTGGATCTCCCGGCCCAGCCGGACCGCCGGGATTTCACCCGCGAGCCGACTATCCGCCGCATCGCCCGGGCTCGCCCGGCGAGAGTGTCCGGCCTGACGTCTGGGCCCCGCCGTTCGATCCCGATGATCCGCCCCGCCCGGCCCCGCCCGGTCATCGGCCCGCGCCGCCTCGGGCGCAGCCGCCCGGAGCCCCTGGGCTTGGCGTCCCGGGCGCGGCCGGGCCAGGTCAAGGCCAGCCCGGCCCGTACCATCCGCGGTCCAGGCCCGGACAGGAACCGGGACCCGGCCCGCATCCCGCGCCGGTCCCGCCAGGAGGTCAGGGCTGGCCCGGCGCCGCCGGTCCGCAGTACCGCTTCCCGGCCCCAGCGGGCCAGCCGGGTCACCCGGGCCAGCCCCACGCGCCAGGCCAGCCCCACGCGCCAGGCCAGCAACGCGGTCCGCGGCCGCCCGGCGCGGCCGGACCGCCCGGGCCCCCGAACCAGCCCGGTTACCTGAACCAACGCGGCGCCCCGAACCAGGGCGGTGCCCCGAACCATGGCGGCGCTTGGCCGCAGGCCAGTTCCCAGGGCCGACCCAGTCGCCCGGGCCAGCCGCACGTCCCGGGCCAGCCAGGCATCCCGGGCCAGCCGCACGTCCCGGGCCAGCCAGGCACCCCGGGCCAGCCGGGCGCCCCGGGCCAGCCCCCCATGCCAGGCCAGCCGAACATGCCGCGGCACCGGGGCGCGCCAGGCCGGCCTGGCTCAGCCTGGCCGCCTCGCGAGCCGGAGCAGCAGGCCGGACCCTACCGCGCGGGCGAGCCTTTCCAGGCCGCCGGGACAGAACAGCCTGGTCAGCCAGGCGCCCCCCGGCCGCCCCGGTCAGCCGGGCCGCCGCGGCCGCACGCCGGTCCGGGCTTTCCCGGCGCCGCCGGTGCCCCGCGCAACCACGACGCCCCTCATCAACCGGGGCCTTCTGGGCCGCCGCCGTCGCACGAGCCGGCCGATGACTACCCGGTCTTCGACGGGGGATACGCCCCGGTCATCCACCCCAGCGACCACGCCGGGCCGCCGGCCGGCGCCGACCAGGCGGCCTACCGGGGTCGGCCCGCCAGCCCCCCGCCTGCCGACGACGTCTACATCTACCGCGACGACAGCGAACCGGAGCCGGCCCCGGCCGCTCCGCCCAGGTCGGCTGACGACCCGGCCTACTGGTACGACGTGCTCTCCGAGGAGCCGGCCCCCGAGCACCGTGAAATCCGCGGCCCGTTCGAGCCGCTGGTGTCCTCCAGCGACCCGAACCGTGCCGCGCGCCCTGGCCAGGACGACGCGGCGCCGCCGGAGGCGGGGACCCAGCCACAGCCCACGCAGGGTGGTCCTGGCGCCGGACCGGCCGAGCGCGAGCGCAAGCTCGATCAGCTCAAGGACCTGTACCTGACCGCTGAAGCCATCGGCGAACCGAACCTGGACCAGCACTTCGACGAGCTCATGGCCCAGCAGCGCCAGCTGATCAGCGACTACTTCGGCCAGCCCGAACCATCCGAGCCGGCCGCGGACGGCTCGCGCGGGGCCGAGAGCGAGGCCGAGCCCTGGCCCGCGAGCGGCGAAGTCACTCCGCCCGAGGGCGTGGCCGTCTGGGCCGAGCCGCCCCGGCCCTAGGCCCGCGACCTCCGCGCCCGGCCCGGCCGTCGCCACCGGGCCGGCGCACGCCCAGGCCGGCCCCCGGGCGGGAGGCCATGGTCCGTTCGGGCTGATAATCATCCCTGGGCCTAGCCGTTTCCGCACCCGCATGACCGGGAAGCGGGACCGGAACATCATTGAAAAGTAGCTTGATATCGAGATACTATAGGGTAGTTCTTGGGGATCCGGACATGTCCGGACCGCCGAGCCCGGATGAGCGAGGAGGCTCACGATGACCGTGAACAGCTTGGGTAGCCGGGCGACGCTCGACGTCGCAGGCACGCAGTACGAGATCTACCGGCTGGACGCGGTGGAAGGATCGGACAGCCTCCCGTACAGCCTGAAGGTCCTGCTGGAGAACCTGCTCCGGAACGAGGACGGCGTGAACATCACCGTCGACCACATCCGGGCGCTGGCTCAGTGGGACCCTAGCAAGGAGCCGGACACCGAGATCCAGTTCACCCCGGCCCGGGTCATCCTGCAGGACCTCACCGGCGTGCCGGCTGTGGTCGACCTGGCCGCCATGCGCGAGGCCATGCAGGCCCTGGGCGGCGACGCTTCGAAGATCAACCCGCTCATCCCCGCCGAGCTGGTCATCGACCACTCGGTGGTAGCCGACGTGTTCGGCCGCCCGGACGCGTTCAGCCGGAACGTGGCGATCGAGTTCGACCGCAACCGGGAGCGGTTCGGCTTCCTGCGCTGGGGCCAGCAGGCGTTCAGCGAGTTCAAGGTGGTCCCGCCCGGCACCGGCATCGTGCACCAGGTCAACATCGAGTACCTGGCCCGGGTCGTGATGAACCGCGACGGCGTGGCCTATCCCGACACCTGCGTCGGCACCGACTCGCACACCACCATGCAGAACGGCGTGGGCGTGCTGGGCTGGGGCGTCGGCGGCATCGAGGCCGAGGCGGCCATGCTCGGCCAGCCCATCTCCATGCTGATCCCCAAGGTGGTCGGCTTCCGGCTCACCGGCGAGCTGCCCAGCGGCGCGACCGCGACCGACCTGGTCCTGACCATCACCGAGCAGCTTCGCAAGCACGGCGTGGTGGGCAAGTTCGTCGAGTTCTACGGCGAGGGCGTGGGCTCGGTGCCGGTGGCCAACCGGGCCACCATCGGCAACATGTCCCCGGAGTTCGGCTCCACCTGCGCCATCTTCCCCATCGACCAGCTCACCCTGGACTACCTGACCCTGACCGGCCGGCCGCGCGACCAGATCGCCCTGGTCGAGGCGTACGCCAAGGAGCAGGGCCTGTGGGCCGACCCGTCCAAGGCGGCCCGGTACTCCGAGGAGCTCAGCCTCGACCTGGCCACCGTGGTGCCCTCCATCGCCGGCCCGCGCCGCCCGCAGGACCGGATCGCGCTGGCCGACGCCAAGAACGCGTTCCGTGACGCGCTGCCCGGCTACGTGCCCGAGGCGGACCTGGACGACGGCCTGGCCGACACGTTCCCGGCCTCTGACCCGGTCGCCGCGGGCGACGGCTCCCGCGCCTCCAAGCCGGTGCAGATCACCCTGGAAGACGGCACGACGACCACCGTGGACCACGGCGCCGTGGTCATCGCGGCCATCACCTCCTGCACTAACACGTCCAACCCGTCGGTCATGATCGGCGCCGCGCTGCTGGCCAAGAAGGCGGTGGACAAGGGCCTGAGCCGCAAGCCGTGGGTCAAGACCTCGCTGGCGCCCGGGTCCAAGGTGGTCATGGACTACTACGAGCGGGCCGGGCTGCTGCCCTACCTGGACAAGCTCGGCTTCAACCTGGTCGGCTACGGCTGCACCACCTGCATCGGGAACTCCGGGCCGCTGCTGCCCGAGGTGAGCCAGGCCGTCAACGACAATGACCTGGCCGTGACGGCCGTGCTGTCCGGGAACCGGAACTTCGAGGGCCGGATCAACCCCGACGTGAAGATGAACTACCTGGCCTCACCGCCGCTGGTCGTGGCCTACTCGCTGGCCGGCACCATGGACATCGACCTGGACCGCGAGCCGATCGGCACCGACTCCGGCGGCCAGCCGGTCTTCCTGGCCGACATCTGGCCGTCCCCGGAGGAAGTCGCCGACGTGGTGCAGCATGCGGTGGCCGAGGAGATGTTCACCCGCGACTACGCCGACGTGTTCACCGGCGACGACAACTGGCGCGGGCTGAACGTGCCCGCGGGCGACACGTTCGCCTGGGAGGACAGCTCCACCTACGTGCGGCGCCCGCCCTACTTCGACGGCATGCCGGCCGAGCCGGAGCCGGTCACCGACATCACCGGGGCCAAAGCGCTGGCCATGCTGGGCGACTCGGTCACCACCGACCACATCTCCCCGGCCGGGCAGTTCCGGACCGAGAGCCCGGCCGGGAAGTACCTCACCGAGCACGGCGTGGAGCGCAAGGACTTCAACTCCTACGGCTCGCGGCGCGGCAACCACGAGGTGATGATCCGCGGCACGTTCGCCAACATCCGGATGCGCAACCAGCTCGCCCCCGGCACCGAAGGTGGCTTCACCACCAAGGACGGGGAGCAGATGACGATCTACGACGCCTCCCGGCAGTACATCGCCGAGGGCACCCCGCTGATCGTGCTGGGCGGCAAGGAATACGGGTCGGGCTCCTCCCGCGACTGGGCGGCCAAGGGCACCCGGCTGCTGGGCGTGCGCGCCGTCCTGGTCGAGTCCTTCGAGCGGATCCACCGGTCGAACCTGATCGGCATGGGCGTCCTGCCCCTGCAGTACAAGCCGGGGGAGTCGGCCGCGTCGCTCGGCCTGACCGGCCAGGAGACGTTCGACATCCGCGGCATCGAGGACATGAACTCAGGCGCCATGCCGAACGAGGTGGTGGTCTCAGCCGACGGCAAGGAATTCCGCGCCGTCGTGCGGATCGACACCCCGGGTGAGGCGGACTACTACCGGCACGGCGGCATCATGCAGTACGTGCTCCGCTCGCTGCTCGCCGCCGGGTAACGTTCACCGCATGCGGACGCTGGTCTACCCGATGAGCGTGTCGCTGGACGGCTTCATCGCGGGGCCGTCCGGCGACATCAGCTGGACCGCGCCGGACCCGGAGCAGATGCGCTTCCACCTCGATCACGTCCGCGAGGTCACCGCGGAGCTGATGGGACGCCCGGCTGTATGAGGACATGCTGGTCTGGGAGGGCGGCGACGACATGCCGGCTGACCCGGAGTCCCTGCAGTGGGCGCCGATCTGGCGGGCCATCCCGAAGATCGTGTTCTCGACCACGCTTCAGCGGGTCCGCGGCAACGCCCGGCTGGCCGACGGCGACGTGGCCGCCGAGGTGGCCCGGCTCAAGGAGCAGCCCGGCGACGGCGTCGTGTCCGTCGGCGGCGCGGGCCTGGCGGCCAGCATGATCAAGCTTGACCTCATCGATGAATACCGGATGCTGGTCCGCCCGGTGCTGGTGGGCCGCGGCACGCCGTACTTCCCGCCGCTGGACAAGCTGGTCCCGCTGGAACTGATCGAGAGCAGGACGTTCAGCTCCGGCGTCAGCTACCTGCGCTACCGGCGTGGATGAAGCGCAAGCAGCGGCCCGGCTCCGGGCCGCGGGTTGCGTGTTCGCCGAGGAGGAAGCCCGGCTGATCACCGCGGCCGCGGTGACCCCCGCTGAGCTGGCCGACATGGTGGCCCGGCGGGCCAGCGGGCTGCCGCTGGAGCAGGTCGTCGGCTGGGCCGAGTTCTGCGGCCTGCGCATCGCGGTCGAGCCTGGCGTCTTCGTTCCCCGGCTGCGCACCGAGTTCCTGGTCGGCGAGGCGGTCCGGCTGATCCGCGCGGATTTCCCCGGCTCGCCGGATGGCGCGCGGGCCGATGGCCCGCCGGCCCGGTCCGCCCTGGTCGTGGACCTGTGCTGCGGCACGGGCGCGATCGGCGCCGCGATCGCCGCCGCCGTGCCGGGCGCCGCCGTGCACGCCGCTGACATCGAACCGGCCGCCGCGCGCTGCGCCCGGCGGAACGTGCCCGGGGCGGTCTACCAGGGCGACCTGTACGACCCGCTGCCGGCCGGGCTGCGCGGCCAGGTCACGCTGCTGACCGCCAACGTCCCCTACGTGCCCACCGGCGAGATCGGCTTCCTGCCGCCGGAGGCCCGGGACCACGAGCCGCGGGTCACCCTGGACGGCGGGCCGGACGGCCTGCACGTGCTGCGGCGGGTCGCCGCCGGGGCCCCGGGCTGGCTGGCCCCCGGCGGCCACCTGCTGATCGAGACCAGCGACCGGCAGGCGCCGGGCGCCGCGGCGGCCTTCGCCCACGCTGGCCTGCTCCCGCGGGTGGCCAGCGACGACGAACTGGGCGCCACCGTCGTGATCGGGACCTGGCCCGGTCCCGCCGGACCGGCCTCCTTGGTGACGGGCCGGTCAGAAGCCGGGGAACAGCGCGCGTAGCTCGGCCAGGTCTGCGCCGTCCGCGTCGGCCGGCGGCGTGTGGGCCGGGTCGAGACGGCCGTAGACCAGCCGGACCAGGGCCTCGGCCGGCAGCCGCAGCTGCGGGGCGTCATCGCCGTCGGCCTTGGTCAGGCTGACCGCGTCAGAGGTCTCCAGTACGTAGTGCCGTTCCGGTTCGGTGGTCAGCACGCTCAGCCGGCGCTGCTGGCCGTCCGCCTGCCCGGTCCGGGCGGCGAGCGGGCCGATGGTGTCCACCAGCAGGGCGATGGCGTCCGGCGCGACCGTCGCGGACGGGTCGAGCATGACCGCGACATCCCAGCTGTGGATGGCGTGCTCGCCGAGCCGCATCCGCGCCAGTCCGGCCACGTCCAGGTCCATCCCGAACGCCTTCAGCCGCAGCTTGGCCCGCTGTCCGGCGTCCAGGGACTCGAACCGCTCCAGCGTCGCGGTGTCGGCGGCCAGGGCGTCGGCCGCCTGAGCCTGCGGGGTCTTGGCGTTCCAGGTGTCCCAGATCGGGATGAAATCCTCCCGTCCGGGCGGCTCCTGCCCGGACAGGCCAGCATCCAGGAACAGGCCGAAGATCTCGGCTTGCGAGCCGAGATGGGACAACACCTGGGCGATCGTCCAGTCGGTGTCATAAGACCCCTGCTTCAGCTCGTCGGCCTGGAGCGGCTGGACGAGAGCGTGCAGGCGGTCGTGGGAGTCTCGCAACGCCGCGATCCACGGCTCGGGGCTGGTTTCCATCCGTGTCTCCGATGCTGGGTGGCGGTGAGGACGGGGCTCCTCGCGGGAAGCTTACCCGTGGCCGGGCCGTCTCCGGAGGGTCCCCTCCACATCGTCTACGATGATCGTCATGACGGCCGCCCACCAGCCCGGACCCGCTGCTGCCGGGGCGGCCTGCGCGGCTGTGGAGTGCGAGGCGGCCAGCTGCGCCGCGGCCGAGCCCCGGCTCCGGGCCGACGCCGCCCGCAACCGGGCCGTCATCGTCGCCGCGGCCCGCGACGTGTTCGCCGAGCACGGGCTGGAAGCGCCGCTCGAGGCCATCGCGGCCCGGGCCGGGGTCGGCATCGCCACCTTGTACCGGCGGTTCCCGACCCGCGAGAAGCTGGTCGCCGCCGCCCTGGTCGACCAGGTGGCCGAGTACGCCGCCGCGGCCCGCCAGGCGCTGGCCGCTCCCGACCCGTGGACCGGGTTCGCCGGGTTCGTCGAGCGGATCTGCGAGCTGCAGGCCGGGGACCGCGGCCTGTCCGACCTGCTGTCCATGACGTTGTCCGCTGACGAGCAGGTCGAGCAGCTCAGGGCGACGGCCAACGAGCTGCTCGGCACGGTGATCGACCGGGCCAAGGCCGCGGGCGCGCTGCGCGAGGACTTCGTCGCGGAGGACCTCGGCGTGCTGCTGATCGCCGCCTCGGCGGTCATGCACGTCACCCGGGCCGACGCGCCGGAGGCCTGGCGCCGGTTCGTGGCCCTGGCCCTGGATTCCTTCCGCCCCGGCGGCTCACCCGCGCTGCCCGCCCCGCCCTCGCCCGCCCAGATGGCCCGGGCCATGACCCGGCTGGCCACCGAACGCGGCTGCGGTGAACGTGCCTGATCCGGCTCCCTGGCCGGACGACCACCACATTGGAGGCTCACATGCGTGACGTGGCATTGCTCGGGACCAGGCTCGTGGTCGGCAGTTACCTGGCCGTCCACGGCGCCCAGAAGCTGTTCGGCGCCTTCGGCGGCGGAGGGCTGGAACGGACCTCGGCCGGGTTCCACCGGATCGGCCTGCGGCCCGGACGGCACATGGCCATCGCGGCCGGCGTCACCGAGCTCGGCGGGGGCGTGCTGACCGCGGCCGGGATCGCCGACCCGGCCGGCCCGCTGGCCATCATGGGCGCCATGTCCGTCGCCGCCACCACGCACCGGGCCAAGGGCCCGCTGAGCGCGCACGGCGGGTTCGAGCTCCCGCTGACCAACCTGGCGGCCGCGGCGGCCCTGGCCGCGGCCGGCCCGGGACGGTTCCGGCTCAGCCCCGGCCTGCCCCGGTCGCTGGCCGCCGCGGCCACCGTCACCACCGGGCTGCTGGCCGGCGGCCTGGTCGCCCGGATGCTGACCGCGGAGCCTGCCGCCCCGCCGGCCCCGGCCGCCCCGTCCGGCCCGCCCATCCCGGCCACCCCGGCGACTGTCCCGCAGGCTCAGGCCAGCCCGGCCGAGTCCGGGAGCCAGGCTGCCGTGCCCGGCCAGCGCGACGCCGCGGGCCAGGAGAGCCCCGGCAGCACGCCCGGCTCGCCCGCCGCAGGCCCGAGCTAGCCCGGCCTCCGGCGCTGCGGCTGCCCCGGGCGCTCGTGACCAGCCCGGGGCGGGCCGCACGGCTCGTTAGGCCAGATCATCCGGGCCGGCCGTCGGATAGCTTTACGTGCTGATGGCTGAACATCCCGCGCGCCGCCCGCAGGCGGCTGTGCTCTTCGTGGTGGCCGTGGCCGCGGCCGGGCTGAACCTCCGGACCGCGATCACCAGTGTCCCGCCGCTGTTCCCGGACCTGACCAGCCAGCTGGGGCTGTCGTCGGCCTCGCTGTCCCTGCTGGCCGCCACGCCGGTGCTCTGCTTCGGTGTGGTCTCGGCCTTCGCCGCCTGGATCAACCGCCGGTTCGGCGAGGAACTCGTCCTGCTCATCGCGCTGGCCCTGCTGGCCGCCGGGCTGCTGGCGCGCGGCCTGGCCCCCTCGGCCATGCTCTTCCCCGGCACCGTGCTGGCCGCCGGCTCCATCGCCGTCCTGAACGTGCTGCTGTCCAGCCTGGTCAAACGGCGCTGGCCGGAGCGGGCCGGCGTGCTGATCAGCGTCTACCTGACCGCGCTGTCGGTGGGCGCCATCCTGGCCTCGCTGCTCAGCGTGCCGCTGTACCGGGCGGCCGGGAACGCGCTGGGCCTGCCCCTGGCCATCTGGGCCGCTCCGGCCGCGCTGGCCGCGGCGCTGTGGCTGCCGCAGCTGCGGCACCGGGACGTCGCCCCGCCCGGCGCGGCCGCCGAGGCGGGCCCGGCGGCACCCGCCGCAGCGGGCCCCGCCGCCCCCGCCCGCCTGCCGGTGTACCGGTACCTGCTGGCCTGGCAGGTGATGGCCTTCATGGGGCTGCAGAGCCTGCTGTACTACGCGGCCCTGTCCTGGCTGCCGACCATCTTCCAGGACCGGGGCGCCACCCCGGAGACCGCGGGCAACCTGCTGGCCCTGATGGGCGCGGGCAACCTGGCCGCCTCCCTGCTCGTCCCGGTGCTCGCGCACCGGTTCCCCGGGCAGCGCTCGCTGATCTGGCCCAGCGTGACCGGCACCGTGGCCGGGCTGGCCGGGTGCCTGTGGGCGCCGCTGGGCGGGGCCCCGGCCTGGGCCCTGGTCCTCGGGCTCAGCCAGGGCGCCTGCCTGGCCCTGGCCATCTTCTTCATGATGGCCCGGGCCCCCGATGCCGGGACGGCGGCCTCGCTGTCCGGCTTCGCCCAGTCGCTGGGCTACCTGGCCGCCAGCGCCGGGCCGCTGGCCGTCGGGCTGCTGCACACGGCCACCGGAAGCTGGACCATCCCGGTCATCCTGCTGCTCGCCCTGGCCGCGGTGGAGCTCGGATTCGGCCTCCTCGCGGCCCGTCCGGTGACCCTGCCCGGTTCCCGAAGTGCGACGCGCGCGTCGGGGACCGGGCGCCCGTCGCGAGCTATCTGAAGATCGCGGCCGTAGACTCAGCACATTCGCGGACCGGGCCAGGGCCGCGTGCAGCACACGAGGGAGCGGCCGAGTGACCATGCTGGAGAGCATCAACGGCCCTGAGGACCTGACGGATCTCAGCCAGGACCAGCTGACCGCGCTGGCCGCGGAGATCCGGGACCTGCTGGTCGACCGGGTGATCAAGAACGGCGGCCACCTCGGGCCCAACCTCGGCGTGGTCGAGCTGACCATCGCGATCCACCGGGTCTTCGACTCGCCCCGCGACAAGGTGGTGTTCGACACCGGGCACCAGGCCTACGTGCACAAGCTGCTCACCGGCCGCCGCGCGCAGTTCGACACGCTGCGCCAGCGCGGCGGGCTGACCGGCTACCCGAGCCGGTCGGAATCCGAGCACGACCTGGTGGAGAACTCGCACGCCTCCACCAGCCTGTCCTACGCCGACGGGCTGGCCAAGGCGTACAAGCTGCGCGGCGAGCAGGACCGCACCGTGGTCGCGATCATCGGTGACGGCGCCCTGACCGGCGGCATGGCCTGGGAGGCGCTCAACAACATCGCCGCGGCCAAGGACTCGCGGCTGGTCATGATCGTCAACGACAACGGCTGGTCCTACCAGCCGACCATCGGCGGCCTGGCCGAGCACCTGGCCGCGGTCCGGGTCAACCCGCGGTATGAGCACGTGCTCGACTACATCAAGACCACGCTGGGCCGCGCGCCGCTGTTCGGCGCGCCGCTCTACGGCACCTTGCACGGCATCAAGAAGGGCATCAAGGACGTGCTGGCCCCGCAGGTCATGTTCGAGGACCTGGGCATCAAGTACGTCGGGCCCATCGACGGCCACGACGAGCGGCTGGTCGAGACCGCGCTGCGGCACGCCAAGGACTTCGGCGCGCCGGTCATCGTGCACGTCATCACCAAGAAGGGGTTCGGCTACGCCGAGGCCGAGCAGAACGAGGTCGACTGCCTGCACCAGGTCCCGGCGGCCGGCGCGCTGCCCGGCACGTGGAGCCGGGTGTTCGGCGACGAGCTGGTGGCCATCGGCGGCCGGCGCCCGGACGTGGTGGCCATCACCGCCGCCATGCTGCACCCGACCGGCCTGGCCCAGTTCGCCGCGGCCTACCCGGACCGGGTCTACGACGTGGGCATCGCCGAGCAGCACGCCGTGACCAGTGCCGCCGGGATGGCCATGGCCGGCCTGCACCCGGTGGTGGCCATCTACTCCACGTTCATGAACCGGGCCTTCGACCAGACCCTGATGGACGTGGCCCTGCACCAGCTGCCGGTCACGTTCGTGCTGGACCGGGCCGGCGTCACCGGCGTGGACGGGGCCAGTCACCACGGCATGTGGGACGGCTCGCTCATGCAGCTCATCCCGGGCATGCGGATCGCCGCGCCGCGGGACGCCGCCCGGGTCGCCGAGCTGCTGAACGAGGCGGTCGCGGTGTCCGACGGGCCGACCGTCGTCCGGTTCCCCAAGGGCAAGGTGGGCGGCGAGGTCGAGGCCGTGGCCAAGCTGGGCGTCATGGACGTGCTCCGCGAGCCGTCCGGCGGCCTCGGCCCGGATGTCCTGCTGGTCGGCGCGGGCCCGATGGCGCTGACCGGCCTCGCAGATCGCGGACCGGCTGGCCGGGCACGGCATCGGCGTCACGGTGATCGACCCGCGCTGGACCAAGCCGGTCGACGAGGCGCTGGCCGGCGCGGCCCGCGCGCACCGGCTGGTGGCGGTGGTCGAGGACAACGGCCGGGCCGGCGGCTTCGGCGACGCGGTGGCCCGGCTGCTGCGCGACCATGACGTGGACGTCCCGGTCAAGACGTTCGGCCTGCCGCAGGAATTCCTCACCCACGGCACCCGCGAGGAAGTGCTCGAGGAGGCCGGGCTGACCGCCCAGCAGCTGGCCCTGCGCATCACCGAGGCGGTGGCCCGCAGGACCCCCGCGCAGCTGCCCGATGAGTCCGAACCCCGGCCGGTCGAGTAGCGTAAATCCATGCTTAACGTCGCTGTAATCGGCTCCGGCCCGGCTGGGCTGTACGCCGCCGAGGCGCTGGTCAAGCAGGCCGCCGCACTGCCTGCCCCGGTGCCCGTGCGGGTGGATGTCATCGACCGGCTGCCCACCCCGTACGGGCTGGTCCGCTACGGCGTGGCACCTGACCACAAGTCGATAAAGTCCATCGCCCAGTACCTGCGCAAGGTGCTGGAGAGCCCCGGCGTCCGCTTCCTGGGCGGCGTCCACCTGGGCGAGGACGTGACCCGCGACGAGCTGGTCGCCGCCTACGACGCGGTGATCTACGCCACCGGGGCGATGCGCGACCGGCGGCTCGGCATCCCCGGCGAGGACCTGCCCGGGAGCTACGCCGCCACTGACTTCGTGAACTGGTACTGCGGTCACCCCGACATAGACGCCTCGGCGTTCACCTTGGACGCGGAGTCGGTCGCCGTCATCGGCGTCGGCAACGTGGCTGTGGACGTGGCCCGGATCCTGGCCCGCGACCCGGCCGAGCTGCACGCCACCGACGTGCCGCAGCCGGTGCTGGAGGCCTTGCACGCCAGCAAGGTGCGCGAAGTCCACATGATCGGCCGGCGCGGCCCCGCCTACGCCAAGTTCACCACCAAGGAGCTGCGCGAGCTCGGCGAGCTGCCCGGGGTCGAGATCGTCGTGCACGGCGACGAGGCCGACCTGGCCGCCTTCGACGGCTCCGGCGAGAGCGTCGCCCTGGCCGAGGCGGACCGCCGGGTCCGCGGCAACATGGTCGCCATCAGCAAGTGGGCCCAGGGCCAGCCCGCCGAGCCATCCGGCAGCGGGCACGCCCGGCGGCTGGTGGTCCGGTTCTGGCTCCGGCCGGTGGAGATCCTCGGCACCGAACGGGTCAGTGGCCTCACCCTGGAGCGGACCGCGATCGGCGCCGACGGGACCCTCAGCGGCACCGGGGAGCTCGAGACCCTCGACACCCAGATGGTGCTGCGGTCGGTCGGCTACCAGAGCGTCCCGCTGCCCGGCGTGCCGTTCGACTCCCGTGCCTCCGTCGTGCCGAACGACCAGGGCCGGGTGCTCGGCCCCGACGGCGCCCCGCTGCCCGGGGAGTACGTGGCCGGCTGGCTCAAGCGCGGCCCGACCGGCGTGATCGGCACCAACAAGTCCGACGCGGCCGAGACCGTCCGCTGCCTGCTGGAGGACCTGGCCGGCGGCCCCGGCGAGGGCGACGTCCAGCTGCCCCGGGCGGGCCTGCTCCGGTTCCCGGACCCGGTGGCGGGGCAGACGGTGGCCCTGGCCGAGGTGGCGGACGCCGAGCAGGCGGACGCGGGTGCCCTGGCCGCTGGCGCGGAGGCGCCCGAGTGGCCGATCGCCGCCGTCCTGGCCGGGCGGGGCGTGGCCCCGGTGTCCTACGAGGAATGGCTGCTGATCGAGACCGCCGAGGCCCAGCTGGCCCAGGATCTCGGCCGCGGCGACCGGGTCAAGCTGCACAACAGCGCCGCCATCTGGTCCGCCTGCCGTCCCGACGGCCTTTAACGGCCTCGCGGTCCCCGGAATGTCGGGGGCGGCCCGCATGATGGGGACTGAAGGCGGGACGGCGATGGTGAAAGAGATGACATGAGTGACCACGACGGCGTCCTGATGATGCAAAGGCTCGTCCTGGCCGGGACGCTCGGCCTGGCCGTAGCGCGCAAGGCGGCGGCCATCCTCGACGGCGGCCCGGCCGGGCCCGGGCCCCAGCCGCCGATCCGGCCGCCGGTCCAGCTGCTGGCCGGCCCGGACGGCGTGCAGGCCGCCGCCGCCCGCAGCGAGGATGGTGCCGCGCTGCAGGTCATCCTGGAGGCGGCCAACGAATGCCTGGGGCATTTCGATGACCGGCCGCCCGCGGACCGGTGGTGCGACGCCCTGATGTGCCTGCTCGACCTGGCCGCGTTCGGCGACGGGCTGGATACAGCCGCGTAACGCAAGCCGTTAGGAGCGCGAATTACCGGGCGCGCAGCCCATCCGCGCTGGGTCTTGCGCGCTATTGGGCCGCCGTACTCTCGCTGCGTAATGCCAGGTTCCCGGGCGGCAGAGAATGATCGCTAGGGAATAAGGGTTTTTACGAGTTATAAAGGACGATGAGCGTTTCTCGTGGTCGGCGGGGCGGGGAGAATGGAGGCCATGGGTATGAGCCAGACGAGTGTCTCCCCGGCGGAGGGACCGCATGAGCCGTCCCTCGAGGCCGCGTACGATGATGGCTCACACGATTTCCGGCGCGACGGGGCGCAGCTAACCGGGGGCAGCGATGCCACCCAGGACGGGGTGGCCCGGAAGGACGGGGACTTGCCCGAAGAACGCTACCTCGACCGCGAGGAGAGCTGGCTGCGGTTCAACGAGCGCGTGGTCGAGCTGGCCGAGGACGAGTCCGTCCCGCTGCTGGAACGGGTGCGCTTCCTGGCCATCTTCGCCACCAACCTGGACGAGTTCTTCATGGTCCGGGTGGCCAGCCTGGTCCGCCGGATGGTGGCCGGCTTCCCGGTCGAGGGCCTCGGGGTCCGGATGCCCCGGCAGGTGCTGGAGAACACCCTGGAGCTGGCCGGCGAGCTCACCCTCCGGCACGCCCGGGTCTTCAACGAGCGGGTCAGCACGGAGCTGGCCGAGCACGGTATCGAGATCCTGCGCTGGAAAGAGCTGTCCGCGAGCGAGCGGGACGACCTGAGCGAGCTGTTCCGCAAGCGGATCTACCCGGTCCTGACCCCGCTGGTGGTGGACCCGGCCCACCCGTTCCCGTTCATCTCCGGCCTGTCCCTCAACCTGGCCGTCATGATCGCCGATCCGCGCACGGACGCCACCGTCTTCGCCCGGGTCAAGGTGCCGCCGCTGCTGCCCCGGTTCCTCACCGCGGCGCAGAACCGCTTCGTGCCCATCGAGGATGTCATCGCCGCGCACCTGACCGACCTGTTCGGCGACGTCGAGGTGCTCGAGCATCACGTGTTCCGGGTCACCCGGATCCGCGACCTCGAGGTGGACGAGGATCTCGCCGAGAACCTGCTGCAGGCCATGGAGCGGGAGCTGGTGCGGCGCCGGTTCGAGCCGGCCGTCCGGCTCGAGGTCGAGGACAGCATGTCCGCCGACGTGCTGGACCGGCTGGTCACCGAGCTCGACATCGATGCCCGGGCCGTGTACCGGGTGCCGGGCCCGCTCGACCTCAGCGGGCTGTCCGCCATCGCCGACCTGAACATCGGCGAGCTGCGCTACCCGCCCTTCGTCCCGGCCAGCCTGGACATCCCGCAGGACGCCAGCATCTTCAGCGCCATTGCCGAGCGCGACATCCTGGTCCAGCACCCCTACGATTCCTTCGCGGCCTCGGTCGAGCGGCTCATCGAGGAGGCCGCCGAAGACCCCCGGGTGCTCGCCATCAAGCACACCCTGTACCGGACCAGCGGCCAGTCGCCGATCGTGGACGCGCTCATCGACGCGGCCGAGGCGGGCAAGCAGGTCGTGGTGGTGGTGGAGATCAAGGCCCGGTTCGACGAGCGGGCCAACATCGCCTGGGCCCGCAAGCTGGAGCAGGCCGGCTGCCACGTCGTGTACGGGATCGTCGGACTGAAGACGCACGCCAAGATGGTCCTCATCGTCCGCGAGGAGGCCGACGGGACGCTCCGCCGCTACTGCCACCTCGGTACCGGCAACTACCACCCGACCACCGCGCGGGTGTATGAGGACTTCGGCCTGCTCACCGCCGACCCCGAGGTCGGCGAGGACGTCACCGCGCTGTTCAACCACCTCACCGGCTACAGCCGCCTCGGCGCCTACCGCAGGCTGCTGGTGGCGCCGGAGAACCTGCGGGCCGGAATGGTCAGCCGCATCGACCGGCAGACCGAGCGCGCCCGGGAGGGGCTCCCGGCCAAGATCGCGTTCAAGTGCAACGCGCTGGTCGACGAGGCGGTCATCGACGCCCTGTACCGTGCCTCCCAGGCCGGCGTGCCCGTCGACCTGTGGGTGCGGAGCATCTGCGCGCTGCGGGCCGGCATCCCGGGCCTGTCGGAGAACATCAGGGTCCGCAGCGTGGTGGGCCGCTTCCTCGAGCACTCCCGGATCTACACCTTCGGGGCCGGCGACGACGAGGACAGCGAAGTCTGGATCGGCAGCTCCGACATGATGCACCGCAACCTGGACCGCCGGGTGGAGCTGCTCGTCCGGGTGCGTGAGCTCAGCCAGCAGCGCAGGCTGCGCAGCCTGCTCGAGCTCGGCATGGACGACGGCATCTCGTCCTGGCGGCTCAACCCGGACGGGTACTGGGCCCGGCACAGCCGGGACGAGTTCGGCCGCCCGCAGCGGGACATCCAGGAGACCCTCATCCGGGAACGGCGCGGCCGGCCAGTTGACGAGCCGTGCCTTACCGCCGAGCTAGCAAGCCCGCGTCGACACGCGCTTGAGGAGGCCTCGCCGGTGACGGAGATGATCTGGTCGGCGGGCGCGGTGCTGTGGCGCGCTGCGCCCGGCCAGCCTGACCGCCCGGACGTGCTCCTGGTGCACCGGCCCCGCTACGACGACTGGTCGCTGCCCAAGGGCAAGCGGGAACCGGGGGAGCACGTGCTGCTCACCGCGGTCCGGGAGGTCCTGGAGGAGACCAGCGTGCGCCCGGTCCTCGGCCCGCGGCTGCCCACCATCGAGTACCTCAGCAACGGCCGCCCCAAGCGGGTCGACTACTGGTCGGCGTGCGCTGACGGCACCGAGCCCGCGCCCAGCCACGAGATCGACGCGGTGAGCTGGCGCCCGCTGGCCGCGGCCGGGCTCAGCTACGCCCGCGACACCGACGTGCTGGCCGGCCTGCAGCCCCGGCCCACGGTGCCGCTGATCCTGGCCCGGCACGTCTCGGCCGGCGACAAGGACAGATGGCCCGGCGATGACCTGCTGCGGCCGCTGGACAGCCAGGGTGTCTCGGAGGCGGTGCTGCTGGCTGGCCTGCTGGCCTGCTTCGCGCCCCGGGCCCGGGTGATCAGCTCGCCGGCGGTCCGGTGCGTGGACAGCATGCGGCCCTACGCGGACAGCTTCGGCGGCGCGATCGAGGCCGACGACACGTTGACCGTGCCCGGCCAGCGCGCCGATCTCCCCGCCGGGCCGCCCGGGCCGCGTGGTGCCCTCGGCGCCCTGTTCCGCAAGCTGGTCGCGGCCGAGCAGCCCGCCGTGGTCTGCCTGCACCGGGAGAACCTGCTGCTGGCCCTGGCCGCCGCGTGCGCCGCGCTCGGCGCACCAGGGGAATTGCTGGACGGGTCGCTGCCCAAGGGCGGGTTCCTCGTCCTGCATGTCGCCGACGGGACGCTCGCCGCGCTGGAGCGCTACGAGCTCTGATTCCTCGCGCCGTCCCCGGCCTGCGCGCTGATGTCGCCGGCTTCCGCGCCCGGCCCGGCCTCGTCTGGACCCTCAGGGGCCGCCTGACCCGGTACCTCGGCGCCCGGCGGCTCGGTGGCCGGCGTCTCGGTGGCCGACGTGTCGCTGCCGGCCGTCTGGGACCTGGCCCCGGCGGACCGGCGGCGCCGCACCAGGTGCCGGGCGATGAGCGCCGCGATGATCACCACCAGCGCGATGGCCGCGTACAGCGAGTACCGCGTGATGTAGCGGTAGATGGTGCTGATATTGTTCCCGGCCAGGTAACCCAGGCTGACCCAGAGGCCCACCCACAGGGCGGCGCCGATCGCGTTGAAGATGGCGAAACGCCGCCAGTGCATGCCCGTGATGCCGGCGATGATCCCGTTCACCTGGCGCAGACCCTCGATGAACCGGGCCACCACGATGATCTTGCCGCCGTGACGGTCGAAGAAGTACTCGGCCTTGTTCAGCCGCTCTTCGGTCAGGAAGACGTACTTTCCCCATCTCAGGGCCAGCGCGCGGCCGCCGTAGTGCCCGATCGCGAAGCCGATGTTGTCGCCGATGACGGCCGCGAGGAAGCCGATGATGCCGACGGCCACGATGTTCAGCTGCTGGTTGCCGGCGTAGATGGCCGCCGCGATCAGGATCGTCTCGCCAGGCACGGGTATGCCGAAGTCCTCGATCATGACCAGGAGGAAGACCGCCAGGTAGCCGTAGTGGTTCAGCGGCCCGGACAAGGCGTTGAGGAAGCCCGGCATCTGCGGGGCCACGAGGCCCACGGCGAGGTAGTGCATGCTCAGCTTTCGGCGGCGGTCAGCGCTCCGGCGATGGGCTCCGCGGTGAGCTCGATCTGCCAGGGCCGCGCGCCATATCCGGCGAGTACCTCAGCCACGCTACCAGCATCGCAGGGCTGCGGCGGGTCCCAGCTCAGCCTGCGTACCGCGTCCGGGGCCAGCAGGTTCTCCACCGGAAGGGAGTTCTCCTCGGCGACCGCGGTGATCACGGCGCGAGCCGCGGCCAGCCGGGCCGCGGCGGCCGGATCGCGCTCGGGCCAGCGATGGGCGGGCGGCGGCCCGGGCGGCACCGCCGCGCTGGCCGCGTCGGGCAGGTCACTGTCGGCACTGGCCCGGGCGGTCTCCACCGCGGCCAGCCATTCCTTCTCGTGCCGCCGTGACTGGCGGCCGGCGAAGCCGGGGATACGGGCCAGCTGGGCCCAGCTGGACGGCAGCGCCCGGGCCGCGTCGACGATGGCGCTGTCGGGCAGGACCCGGCGCGGTGACAGGTCGGCGGCCTGCGCGATCTGGTCCCGGGTCGTCCACAGTTCCCGGACCACGGCCAGCGCGCGGCGGGACTGGACCCGGTGGATGCCGGACGTGCGGCGCCATGGGTCAGCGCGCGGCGGGGCCGGCTTGGTCGCCAGCACGGCCGCGAACTCCTGGCTGGCCCACTCCGTCTTGCCCTGGGCGGCCAGCTGGACGGCCAGCGCGTCGCGCAGGTCGACCAGCACCTCGACGTCCAGCGCCGCGTAACGGAGCATCTCCTCGCGCAGCGGGCGGGCCGACCAGTCCGCCGCGGAATGCCCCTTCTCCAGGTGGAAGCCGAGCACCTCTTCCACCAGCGTGCCCAGGGCCACCCGCGGGTAGCCGAGCAGCCGTCCGGCCAGCTCAGTGTCGAACAGCTCCCGCGGCCGGAAACCTACCTCGGACAGGCAGGGCAGGTCCTGCGAGGCGGCGTGCAGCACGGTCTCGGCCCCGGCCAGCGCCGCGTCCACGCCGGACAGGTCGGGGCAGGCGATCGGGTCGATGAGCACCGTGCCCGCCCCGGCCCGGCGGAGCTGGACCAGGTAGGCGCGCTGCCCGTAGCGGTAGCCGGAGGCCCGTTCGGCGTCGACCGCGACCGGGCCGGTGCCGTCGGCCAGCCTGCTCGTCACCTCGGCCAGCGCGGCCTGCGTCTCGATGACCGGCGGCAGGCCGTCACGGGGTTCGAGCAGGGGGATTACCGTGGCAGGGCGGTCGGCCTCATCGCCAGCGCTCACCCTCGCCCCGGCGGTCGTAGCGCCCGGGTGCCCGGCGGTTCCAGGCCCGCGGTGGCGGACAGGCAGTCACACCAGGCCGAGATGTGCGAGGCCAGGTCGAGCGCCTCCAGGTCGGTGCCGTCCGCGGCGCTGCGGCCGGGCCCCGTCGGGGACCAGGACGCGCGCAGCTCGAACCCGGTGAGGGGTTGTTCCTCGCTCTTGGACCCGAAGCCCTCGGTGATCACCCTGGTCACGGTGCCGCTCGGGGCGGCATAGCCGGGCACCTGAGCGTCCAGCGCCTCGGCCAGCCAGCTCCAGCCGACCTCGCCCAGCAGCGGGTCGGCCGCGATCTCCGGCTCGACCTCGGCCCGGATGTAGGCCACCAGCCGGAACGCGCTCTGCCAGCCGTCCTGGCCGTCCGGGTCGTACAGCAGCACCAGGCGGCCCCAGGCGACGTCCGCCTCGTCCCGCTGGATGGTGGCCGCGATGGCCGTGGCGTAGGGCGCCAGCCGCTTGGGCGCGGGCACGTCCTCGAACTGGAAGTCGCGCTCGGCCTGGGCGTCGCGGCCCTCCCGGAAGGCCGCGGTGGCCGCGGCGAAGATCGCCTCCGCCGGGCTCACGGCGGCTGCGGCGGCAGGCTCGGCATCGCCGGTCGGCCTGAGTGTCACCGGCGGGGGCGCAGCCGTCAGGTTCGCCGCGGTGCCGGATTTCCGTCCCGCGCCTGACCGCGCCGCCCGCCGCTTTGATGGCTCGTCAGCCGGTCTCATGACCCGAGCGTACGTGTCGCTCATCGGGTTCTCACGCGTCGTCGCGTACTTTCATGCAGGAACACCATGTTTCGTGCGAGGTGCCGATCCGGTTCCAGCTTAGAACCGGGAGGAATCGGTGCGATTTGGCTACGCGGCCTGTGCCGCGGCCACGGCGACTTCCTCGGGCACCGGAAGCCCGATGAACAAGGCGTCGCCGCACTGCGAGCAACCCCACTCCGGGCACACGCCGTCTGCGACGTCCGGGCAGCTGTCCGGCTCGGCGTGCATCTGCTCGAACGTCCGCTCCGCGGTGCAGGTGGCGCAGAACCTGGTCAGCTGGGTCATCCTGGCGCCTCCTCGATGCGGTGCGACACGGGCGTGCAGGAGATTAAATAGGGTTGCTGGCGATAATGACATGGCTGCGCACCGGTCCGTGGGATCTGCGACGGCGTGTCTCGAGTCCTATCGAGGTCGGCCCTGGCCTGGTATGAAACGATCCCCGGCGTGCAGCTATGTGAGACGATCCGAGACGTGACCGTGCACTACGATAAGTCCCCTTTCATCCAGGCCTGCAGGCGAGAGCCCGTTCCGTACACCCCGGTGTGGTACATGCGGCAGGCCGGCCGTTCGCTGCCTGAGTACCTGAGGCTGCGCGAGGGCGTATCGATGCTCGACTCGTGCACCCGCCCGGACATGATCACCGAGATCACCATGCAGCCGCTGCGCCGGTATGAGGTGGATGCGGCCATCTTGTTCAGCGACATCGTCGTCCCGCTGCGCGCGGTGGGCATCGACGTGGACATCAAGCCCGGCGTGGGGCCGGTGGTGGCGACCCCGGTGCGGACCCCGGCGGACCTCGGCCGGCTGCGCCCGCTCGAGCCCGACGACGTGCCTTATGTCACCGAGGCGGTCGGCACGCTGGTCGGCGAGCTCGGCGACCGCCCGCTGATCGGCTTCGCGGGCGGCCCGTTCACCCTGGCCTCCTACCTGATCGAAGGCGGCCCGTCCAAGAATCACGACAAGACCAAGGCCCTGATGTACGGGCACCCCGAGCTGTGGCACGCCCTGCTCGGCCGCCTCGCCGACATCACCATCTCCTTCCTCCAGGTCCAGGTGGCCGCGGGCGCCTCGGCCATCCAGATCTTCGATTCCTGGGTCGGCGCGGTCGGGCCGGATGACTACCGGCACGCCATCCTGCCGCACACCAGCCGGATCTTCGGCGCGCTGGCCGCCACCGGGGTGCCGCGCATCCACTTCGGCGTCGGGACCGGCGAGCTGCTCGGGCTGATGGGCGAGGCGGGCGCCGACGTGGTCGGCGTGGACTGGCGGATCCCGCTGGACGAGGCCGTCCGCCGGGTGGAGCCGGGCAAGGCCCTGCAGGGCAACCTGGACCCCGCCGTGCTGCTCGCTCCCTGGGAAGTGGTCGAGGAGCGGGCCCGGGACATCATCGGCCGCGGCCGCACCGCCGAGGGGCACGTGTTCAACCTGGGGCACGGCGTCCTGCCCGAGACCGACCCGGACGTCCTGGCCCGGCTGGCCGACCTGGTGCACGCCGAGTCGGTCCAGCCGGAAGGCTAGGCTCCCGGCTTCCAGTGGGCCACGAAGCCCAGGTAGCGCTCGGCGACCTGGGCCCGCGCGGCGTCGGCCGCGGCCTGGCCGCGATCGGAGGCCTCGAAGTCGCGTACGGCGTCCTCCCAGATGCTGCGGCCGATCGCGAAGCCGACGAACGCGCTGACCTGGCTGGCCACCTCGAGCCAGTGATCCAGCCGGTCGGCGGGCGCGTCCCGGCCCAGGACGATCAGGTCTGCGTGCCGCCCGCCCGCCCGGGCCTGATCGGCCACCTGCTCGGCCGCTTCGGCCGTCTCCAGGCCCTCGACCTTCCACAGCGCGGGCTCGACCCCGTGCGCCTGGTTGTCGGCGATCACCTGGGTGACCAGGCCCGGCCGGATGTCGCGGTCGTAGCCGCCCGGGTCATCGCCGGCCGGGCCAGCTGGGCGTCGGTGCCGGGCACCAGCAGCTCGTAGATCAGCGGCACGCCCAGGCCGGCCAGCGCTGAGCTCACCGCGGCCAGCCGCTTGAACTGCTCGTCCCGCTGGGCCGGGTCGAAGTCGGGGTTGTCGCGGACCAGCACCTTGGCGTAGTCGGGCCTGACCGCCGTGACGTGGCCGAGCCACTGGTCGCCCCATTCCAGGGTGAACCAGTCGTGCCCGCTGGCCTCGACCGGGACGGCCAGCACCACCCCGGCCGGCCGGGCCGCATCGATCACCTCCTGGCCGTACCGCTCGTCCACCAGCACCCCGGCCCGGCCGCGGGCCAGCGCCGGCAGCGCGGCCCGCAGCCCGCCGAAGATCAGTCCCTTGGCCGACGTCATGGCGGCTGCCTGAGCCGGGTCAGGCTGGTCACCGGTCACGCCGAACAGGGTCTTGCCGAACGAAGCGCGGTGATCCATGGCGAGGATGAACAGCGGATCGTCGTGCCGTGGCTGCCATCCCGGGCTGTTCGTCATGTCCCGGACGCTACCGTGCCTAGTTCTCCGGCGCGGCCAGGCCCCGCGCCGGGCCGGCGCCGGAGCAGCCGGCGTCTGGCGCGCAGCAGCGCGACGACGACGGCCGCCGCGATCACCGCGAACGGCGCGGCGGCGCCCAGCACCGCCAGCGTCCAGGACACCGCGAGCCGCAGCGCCCGCCACCCGGCGCCCAGCGCGCTCGCCACCGACGGCGGCCCCTGGGCCGGACGGGCGGCCTGCGCGGCTTTCGGGCCCAGGATGGTCAGGGCCACCGTGGCGTAGCTGGTCTGGTGGCTCAGCGCCCGCTGCTGCGCCTGCATCGACTCCAGCGCGGTCTCCTCCTCGTTGATCTGGTTCTGCACGCTGAGCAGGTCACCGACCGAGCCGGCGTGGGCCAGCAGGGCGCGCAGCTGCGCGATGGCGGCCTGGTCCGAGGCGACCTGGCTGTCCACGTCGGCCACCTGCTGGGTGGCGTCCTGGGCCTGCTGCTGGAGGGACAGCTGGGTGCCCAGGCCGGCCGTCGAGCCGGGTCAGCGTGGCCGCGTAGGCCGGGACCGGGATCTTCAGCTGCACCGTAGCGGGCGCCTGGGACGGATGGTCCGGGTCGGCCGAGGTGGCCTGGCTCGACACGTAGCCGCCGGCGTCCTGGGCGATCTGGGCGGCCCGGCTGGCCGCCGCGGCGACGCTCTGCGCCCGCACGGTGAGCTGAGCGGTGTAGATGATCTGGCTGGCCGGCGCCAGCTGGGCCGTGCTGCCCGTGCTGCCCGGCGCTCCCGCCTGCTGGTCCGCCGCGCGGGCCGCCGTCCCGATCGCGCCGCTGGCCGCGGCGGAGGGGATCGCGCCGGCTGCGGACGCACCGGATGCTCTGGGGCCGCCCGAGCAGCCGGCCAGCGACAGCCCGGCGGTGAGCAGCGCCCCGCCCAGGGTGATGCCCCGGGCCAGTGTCAGTAGCTTCGCCATGCCCCTTGTGACGGCGCCCCGGGCCGGGCGGTTGCGGTTCGGGCACCGGGCGGTATCTGCCAGGCTGGGGACATGAACCCTACGACTGCGCAGCCGCACGTGGTGATCGTGGGCGGCGGGATCGCCGGCCTGGCGGCGGCGTTCTTCCTGCGCGACGAGCCGGTCCGCGTCACGCTGCTCGAGGGGTCGCCGCGGCTCGGCGGCAAGCTGTCGGTCTCCGAGGTGGGCGGGGTGGCCGTCGACGAGGGCGCCGAGGCGCTGCTGGTGACCCGCCCGGAGGGCACCGGCCTCATCGCCGACGCGGGCCTGGCCGCCGACCGGATGTCGCCGGGGACCACCTCCTCGGCCATCTGGACCCTGGGCGCGCTGCGGCCGCTGCCCCGCCGCCAGTTCATGGGCGTGCCGTCCGACCTGGCCGAGCTGGCCCGGACCGGGGTCGTGTCGCCCCCCGGGGTGACCCGGGCCGCGGAGGACCTGGAGCGGCCCGCGACCGCCCGGGACGGCGACGTGTCGGTGGCCGACTTCGTCGGCGGCCGGCTCGGCGCCGAGGTCGTCGACCGGCTTGTCGACCCGCTGCTGGGCGGCGTCTATGCGGGACGCTCGGCCGAGCTGTCCTTCGAGGCCACCATGCCCGCGCTGGCCGCCGCCTCACGGCGCTTCCCGTCCCTGGCCGAGGCGGCGGGCTCGCTGCTTCCGCCGCCGGCTCCGGCCGCCAGCGCCGGTTCCGGTGCGGGCGCGGGTCCCGGCTCACCGCAGGCCCCGGCCGGCACCAGGACGGGCGGGTCGGTGTTCACCACCCTGGCCGGGGGCCTGGGCCTGCTGCCCGCCGCGCTGGCCAAGGCGTCCGGGGCCGAGATCCGGACCGCGTCGATGGTGCGCATGCTGTCGCCGGCCCCGGACAGCGCCGCGGCCGGGCCCGGCCGCGGCCCCCGCTGGCGGCTGACCATCGGGTCCGCCGCCGCGCAGGAGCAGCTCGACGCCGACGCGGTGATCCTGGCCGTGCCCGCACGGCCCGCCGGGCGCCTGCTCGCCCAGCTGCCCGGGATGTCAGCCGCGGCCGCGGCGCTGGCCGAGATCAGCTACGCCAGCATGGCCATCGTCACCCTGGCCTACCCGCGGGCGGCGTTCCCCGGCGCCGGGCTGGCCGCCGACGGCCTGAGCGGCTACCTGGTCCCGGCCGTGGACGGCCGGGCCGTCAAGGCCGTCACGTACTCCACCGTCAAGTGGCCGCACCTGGCCGCCGCGCAGGCGGACAGCGGGGAACCGCTGGAGATCGTGCGCGCCTCGGTCGGCCGGATCGGCGAGGAAGCCCTGCTGCAGCGGGCCGATGAGGACCTCGCCGCGCTGGCCGCGGCCGATGTCGCCGCGGGCAGCGGGGTCCGCGGTGGCCCGGCGGCCGTCCGGGTCACCCGCTGGGGGGGCGCCCTGCCCCAGTACACGGTCGGGCACCTGGACCGGGTGGCGGGCATCCGGGCCGCCGCCGCGGCCCAGCCCGGCCTGGCCCTGTGCGGCGCGGCCTACGACGGCGTCGGCATCCCGGCCTGCATCGGGACGGCCCGGACGGCGGCCGGGCAGGTGCTCGACGCTGTCACCGCCGGGCGTGGCCGACAATAGTGTCATGGCTGACGAACAACCGATGACCGAGCCGGGCTCCTCCGCCGCGGTCCCCGAGGACACGGCGGGCAAGCCGAAAGCGCGCGACGTCAACGAGCTGATCCGGTACACCATGTGGTCGGTGTTCCGGGTCAGCGACCGGGCGACGCTGGCCGGCGGCGGCCACGCGAACGCCGCCGACGAGGTCGCCGACCTGCTCGACCAGGCCGCGGGTAAGGGCATCATGACCCGCGGCTGCTACGACGTGCAGGCGTTCCGGGCCGACGCGGACTACATGCTGTGGTGGACCGCCCCCACGTCCGACGATCTCCAGGACATCTACGTCCGCTTCCGCCGGACCAGATTGGGCCGGTGCAGCGAGCCGGCCTGGTCGGCGATGGCGCTGCACCGCCCGGCCGAGTTCAACAAGGGGCACATCCCCGCCTACCTGGCCGGCGAGGAAGCCCGCGCCTACGTGAGCGTGTACCCGTTCGTCCGCTCCTACGAGTGGTACCTGCTCGACCCGGCCGAGCGCCGCAAGCTGCTGGCCGAGCACGGCATGATGGCCCGCGAGTACCCGGATGTCCGGGCCAACACCGTGCCCAGCTTCGCGCTGAATGACTACGAGTGGATCCTCGCCTTCGAGGCCGATGAGCTGCACCGGATCGTCGACCTGATGCGCCACCTGCGCGGCAGCCAGGCCCGGCTGCACACCCGGGTGGAGATCCCGTTTTACACCGGGCGACGCAAGCCGGTGCACGCCCTGGTCGCCGACCTGGCCTGACCGGAAGCCGGAGTCCGCTCGTGCCTGACGATCTGCAGGTCAATGGCTGGCTGGTCATCCCGGCCAGCGACCTGCATGAGCGCTTCTCCCGCTCGTCCGGGCCCGGCGGGCAGTCGGTCAACACCGCCGACAGCCGGGTCGAGCTGTCCTTCGACGTCGGGCACTCCGCCGCCCTGCCGGAATGGGCCAGGTCCAGGGCCCTGGAGCGGCTGGCCGGACGGCTGGCCGGCGGCGTGCTCACCGTGGCCGCCTCCGAGCAGCGCAGCCAGCTGGCCAACCGGCAGGCGGCCCGGGCCCGGCTGGCCGGGCTGCTCCGGGACGCGATCGCGCCGCCGAAGCGGCCGCGCATCCCGACCCGGCCCGGCCGGGGCGCGAACGAGCGCCGGCTGGAGGCCAAGCGCAGCCGGTCCGCGGTCAAGCGCGGCCGCCGCTACGACGGCCGCGACTTCGGCTAGCCGGCGGCTGCGGCCCGGGTCGCGGTGACCGCCACCGTGGCGTAGCCCATCATGAAGCTGCCGCCGAGCGCGTCGATGGCCGCTCCGATGGCGGCCAGCAGCTCCTGCTGCACGGCCACCGGAAGCCGCTGGCCCAGCCCGCCGAAGGTGAGTACCTGATCCAGCCACTCGTCGCGGCTGTAGGGCCGCTCCCAGTCGAACCGCCACTGCTCGGTCGGGCCGAACGCGCCCGCCTGCTGCATCCCGTCGGCCGCCTTGGCGCACAGCTGCGCGTAACCCTCCGGGCCGGGCAGGCCGCGGTGCACGGCGGGCGTGTCCGGCAGGATCCGCTGGAACGCGGTGCCCATCGCGTCGTTCACCTCGGCCGGGGGCAGGAACGAGTTCCAGAACATGGCCAGGCGGCCGCCCGGCCGCAGGGCCTGCGCCACCCGGGCCGCGCCGGCCGCCGGGTCCACCCAGTGCCAGGCCTGCGCGGCCACGGCCGCGTCGAAGACCCGGCCCGCCGGATCCCAGGCCTCGACGGTGGCTACCTCGACCTCCAGGCCGCCCTGCCGGGCCACGTCGGCCATCCGCTCGTCCGGGTCGACGCCGAGCACCCGGCACCCCGCCGCCTGGAACTGCCGGGCGGCGATCCCGGTCCCGCAGCCGATGTCCAGGAAGTCCCGCCCGGGGCTGGCCGTGACGATCCGGTCCACCAGGGCGTCCGGGTAGCTGGGCCGGGACCGGTCGTAGCGGGCCGCGTCCCCGCCGAACGACTCAGCCACCTCACGCTGCTGATGCGGTTCGCGAGCTGGCGGATCCCCGGCGGCCTCGTGCTCGGGCGGTAGAGTGGGCATGCGCCCATTCTAAATGGGCGGCCGCCCACTGGGGGAGCGGGTTTCGCTCCCAGCGAAGAGAACTCCCAGCGAAGAGGAGGGGAAGCGTTGCCGACCGGGACCGCCCTGCAGGACGCGCGGCAGCAGCTGTTCGACGCGGCCGAGCGGGTCCTGCTGCGGGACGGGCCCGCCGCCCTGACCAGCCGCGCGGTCACCGCCGAGGCGGGCGTGGCCAAGGGCGTCCTGCACCGGTACTTCGAGGACTTCGACGCCTTCCTGGCCGAGCTGGCCGAGGACCGCATCGCCCGCCTCGGCCGCCAGGGCGCCGTGCTGCGCGACCGCGCCGGGACCGGAACCGTGGTCGGCAACCTGGCCGGCGCGCTGACCGAGCTGTTCAGCTCCGTCGCGGTGGCCATCATCCCGCTCATCATCTTCCGGGACGAGCTGCGGACCCGGCTGCGCCAGGCCCGCCCCGGCGGCGGCGTCCCGGTCCTGGCCGAGGCGGCGGCCATGCTGGCCGGCGTACCTGGCCGCCGAGCAGGAGGCAGGCCGCATCGCGGCCGGCGCCGACGTCGGGGCCCTGGCTCCCGCCCTCCTCGGCGCCGAGCACCTGCTGTTCGCTGGCCGGGAGGGCGCCTGCCCGCCGTCGCCGGAGGCCGTCCGCAAGGCGGTCGCCGTGGTGATCTCGGGCGCGCTGCGGGACCCGGTCCCGTAGCCGGCGGCTGCGCCGGACCGCGGAATGCCGGAGCCGGGCCGCCGGTTAGCCGGGCATGAGCGCATTGACTGACAACGAGCTCGGCTACCTCGCGGAGCAGCGGCTGGGCCGCATCGCCACCGTCGGCGCCGACGGGCAGCCGCACGTGGTGCCCACGTCGTTCAGCTACAACGCCGAGCACGACGCCATTGACGTGGGCGGCCTGCGCATGGGCCAGACCAAGAAGGTCCGCGACGTCCAGCGCACCGGCCGGGCCACCATCGTGGTCGATGACGTGCTCCCGGGCTGGCAGCCGCGGATGATCGAGATCCGCGGGACCGCCGAGGTCTTCACCACCGGCGGCAAGGCCCTCGGCGAGCGGATGGACGACACCTTCGTCCGGATCCACCCGACCCGGATCATCTCCTACGGCATCGACCCCGGCGAGACCCGCGGGCGGCCGGTGCCAGGCGATGGAGCCTGAGGAGTTCCGGGCCGCCGGCCATGAGCTGATCGACTGGATCGTCGATTACCGCGTCCGGGTCCCGACGCTCCCGGTCCAGGCCCAGGTGGTGCCGGGGGAGGTGGCTGGCCAGCTGCCCGGCCGGGCGCCGGAGCAGCCCGAGCC
Source organism: uncultured Actinomycetes bacterium (assembly GCA_963744005.1). Taxonomy (GTDB): domain Bacteria; phylum Actinomycetota; class Actinomycetes; order Streptosporangiales; family Streptosporangiaceae; genus Palsa-504. Next base: position 274,056 of record CAVURU010000003.1, read on the forward strand.
GTTCAGCCGGCTGCTGGCCGACCTCGACCGGGTGATCGTGCCCGGCCTGACCCAGGTCCAGCATCCGCGGCACTTCGGCTGGTTCCCGTCCAACGCCTCCCTGGCCTCGGTGCTGGGCGACCTGGCCGCCTCCGGGCTGGGCTCGCTCGGGATCACCTGGCAGTCCGCCCCGGCGCTGACCGAGGTCGAGGAGGTCGTCGTGGCGTGGCTGCGGGACCTGACGGCGCTGCCCTCGTCGTGGCAGGGCGTCATCCAGGACACCGCCTCCAGCGGGTGCCTGGTCGCCCTGCTGGCCGCGCGCGAGCGCGCCACCGGCTACAGCGAGGCCCGCGGCGGCCTGCAGGCGGAGGCCGCGCCGCTGGTCGTCTACACCACCCGGCACGCGCACTCCTCGGTGCCCAAGGCCGTCTCGCTGGCCGGCTACGGGCAGGACAACCTGCGGTTCGTCGACGTCGACCCGGTCACCTACGCGATGCGCCCCGATGCGCTGGCCGCGGCCCTGGACGCCGACGTCGCCGCCGGACGTCGCCCGGCCGCCATCGTGGCCAGCGTCGGCACCACCGGGACCACGGCCGTCGACCCGGTGGCCGGGATCGTCCCGCTGGCGCGCCGGCACGGCGCCTGGCTGCATGTCGACGCGGCCATGGCGGGCTCGGCCCTCCTGCTGCCGGAGATGCGCTGGCTCATCGCCGGGGTGGAGGGCGCCGACTCGCTGGCCTGGAACCCGCATAAGTGGCTGGGCACCGTGCTGGACTGCTCGCTGCTGTACGTCGCCGACCCGCAGCACCTGGTCCGGGTCATGTCGACCAACCCGTCCTACCTGCGTTCCGCGGTGGACGGCGAGGTGACTCAGTACAAGGACTGGGGCATCCCGCTCGGCCGCCGCTTCCGCGCCCTCAAGCTGTGGTTCCACCTGCGGCTGGATGGCGCCGAGGCCATCCGGGCCCGGCTCCGCCGGGACCTGGCCAACGCCCGCTGGCTGGCCGAGCAGGTCGATTCCGCCCCGAGCTGGCGCGTGCTGGCCCCGGTCAACCTCCAGACCGTCGTGCTGCGGCACGAGCCGCCCGGCCTGGTGTCCGGCGCCGGCGCCGTCCTGGACCCGGGCGCCCTGGACGCGCACACCCTGGGCTGGGCCGACTGGATCAACGCCTCCGGCGCGGCACTGGTCACTCCGTCCGTGCTGGACGGCACGTGGTCGGTGCGGGTCTCGGTCGGGGCCGAGGCCACCGAGCGGAATGACGTCGAGCAGCTGTGGCGCCTTCTCCAGGAGGCCGTCGAGAGCTACTGACGCCACCCGCCCGGCGGGGCCCGGCCGGTGGTAGGACGCCGTCCCGGCCCGTTTCGCGGGCCCGATCCCGCACGCGCACGACGAGTTCGGCGAGGGCATCTACGTGCTCAGCGGGCGCCTGCTGGTCGTCGGCGACGGCGAGCCGGCCGAGGCGGTGCCGGGCTCGATGTTCGTGGTGCCCCGCGGGCAGCGGCACGGCTTCAGCAACCCGTCCGGCCAGGAGGCCCGGGTGCTGGGGCTGTGGGCCCCGCCCGGCCCGGCGCTGGCCTTCATGCGGGACATCGGCGCCGCGCTCCGTCCCGATACGCCCCCGGATCCGGACCTCATGCGCGAGCTCTACGCCCGGCACGCCAGCCGGCTGCTGCCCTGATCTCGACACGGTTTACGAACTGAGACTCAATCCTGGCTTTCATTCGAACTCTTGTACTATGATTGCGGCACTTACCGGCCGACGATCGAAGGCGGATGCGATGAAAGAGCTGCCCATCAGGATCGCCATGCACCTGCAGCCCGTCGTGCGGCGGCTGACCATCGCGTGGCTGGCCACGCTGGTCATCGTGGCCACGATGAGCATCGGCATGGCCTACCACGCCCGGATGATGGTGGGCATCGGCTGGCTGGCGGTGATGGCCCTGGGCGCCTACGGGCTGAGCGTGCTGCGCAGGCTGCGCCCCTGAGGTCACCCGGCGGCCGGTGCCCCGGCCTGCTCGATGAGCTCTACGATCCGGTCCGGAGACAGCGGCTGATCAGTGAAGCTCACCCCGAGGGGCGCCAGCGCGTCCCGCACCGCGTTCATCAGCGCCGCGGGCGCGGCGATAGCCCCGCCCTCGCCGAGGCCCTTGTGGCCGCCGGGCGTCGTGCCGCCGGTGACCACGTGGCCGTATTCCAGGTCGGGGACCTCGGCCGCGGTGGGCAGCAGGTAGTCCATGAACGTGGTGGTGGTCGGGTTGCCCGCGTCGTCGTAGCGGAAGTGCTCGTAGAACACCCCGCCGATGCCCTGCACCACCCCGCCGGCGATCTGGCCCTCGACCACGTTGGGGTTGATCATCTGCCCGCAGTCCTCGGAGATCACGTAGCGCAGGATCTCCACCATCCCGGTGTCCCGGTCCACTTCGACCGTCACCGCATGACAAGCGTTGGAGAACATGAACGGCGGCGACTGGTAGCGCCTGGACAGTTCCAGCCCCAGCTCGGCGTCGGCCGGCAGCGCGGCCGGGTTGAGCAGGTAGGCGGCCGCGGCGATCTCCGGCAGCGTCACGCTCCGGCCCTCGGGGTCGCCCTTGACCCGGGCCACGCTGTCGGTCATCTCCAGGTCACCGGGGTCGATCTCCATCATCTGCCCGGCCACGGCCAGGACCCGCTGCCGCATGGCCGCCGCGGCCTGGTGCGCCGCTCCGCCTGCGATCCCGGCCGTCCGGCTGCCGCCCGTGCCGTGCCCGTAGGGCGTCGAGGCGGAGTCGCCCTGGACGAAGCGCACGTCCTGGAGGCTGACGCCGATCTCGTCGGCCACGATCTGGGTCATGGTCGTCTCGATGCTCTGCCCGTGGCTGCCGGTACCCATGTAGACGCTGACCTTGCCGCTGGGCTCGATCCGGATGGTGGCCGCATCCGAGCCCAGGTCTCCGCCGCCGGGCTGCGGCTCGATGTACAGCGACAGGCCGATGCCGAGCAGGCGGCCCTCGGTGCGGGCCGCTTCCTGCTCCTTGCGGAACTGGTCGTAGCCGATCAGCTCGGCCGCCTGCTCCAGGCACTCCTCGGGGCTCACGCCCTCGTACACCATCGACATCGGGTTGGTGTACGGCAGTTCAGCGCGGGAGATGACGTTGCGGCGCCGCAGTTCCAGCGGGTCGATGCCCAGCTGCTGGGCGATGACGTCGACCATCTGCTCGCGCCCGGTGGTCTCCATCATCCACGGCCCGCGGTACGCGCACAGGCCGCAGGTGTTGGTGAAGGCGGCCTGCGCCGAGTAACCCACCGAGCCCGGCCCGGACCAGTGGTAGGGCCCGGGGAAGATGACCGAGGAGAACCCGGCCATCTGCCCGTTGCCCACGCTGGGATAGGCGCCGGCGTTCTCCACGTGGTGCGCCCGGGCCGCCAGCAGGATGCCGTTCTCGTCCGTCGCGGCGGTGATCTGCAGTGACTCCTCGCGGGCGTGGCCGCCGCTGATCAGGTTCTCGGCCCGGTCCTCGATCCACTTCACCGGCCGGCCGCCCAGGATCACGGCCGCCACCACCGTGGCCTGCTCTTCTCTCGTCGGGAAGGCCTTCTGGCCAAACGACCCGCCGACATCGCCCATGATGACCCGGATGTCGTCCTCGGCCATGCTGAGCATCCGGGAGTAGAACAGCCGCGGCGCGTGCACGCCCTGGCCGGCGATGAACAGCTCGAGCTGGCCGGAGCCCGGGTCCCACTGGGCCAGCATGCCGCGGGTCTCCATCGGCACGCAGACGTACCGGTGCTGGCCGAAGGTCTCGGTGAACACGTGCGGCGCGCCGGCCAGGAGCTTGTCCAGCCCGGGCAGGTCCGCGGCGGGGATCACGCCCGCCAGGTTGTCCGTCAGCTCCGGGTGCACGGCGGGACTTCCCTCGGTCAGCGCCTGCGCGGCGGTCACCACCGGCTGCTGGGCCTCGATGTCCACGCTGACCAGCTCGGCGGCGTCTTCGGCCAGGTACCGCGACTCGGCTACCACGATGACGATCGGGTCGCCGACGTACCGTACGTCGCCGTCGGCCAGCACCCGCCGGGGCGTGCGGTCGATCGGCGAGCGCCCGGACAGCTGCGTCCGGGTGTTGATCTCGGCTGCGGTCAGGACCGCGAGCACGCCAGGTGCCTGCCGGGCCCTGCTCACGTCCAGCTCGGTGATGCGGCCCCGGGCCACCGTGCTGCGGACGAACGCGGCGTGCGCCATGCCGGGCCGGGCCAGGTCATCGAGGTAACGCCCGTGCCCGGTGATCATCCGCTGATCTTCCAGGCGCGGGATCCGCTGCCCGACGAACCGCGCGGCGGCCGCCGCGCCTGAGATCATGCCCGGGTCGTGCGCCCTGCCGTCGGCACCCATCGGCGTTTCCTTCCGAGCCGGAAGTCCTGACCGCATCCTCGCGCAAAAACCAGGGCCCGTACAGGGTCACAGCTCCGGGACGCCGACCACGATCGCTTCCTGGGTCGACCGGGCGATCACCACCACCGCGTCGGTGTCGGCGGACGGGTTCTCCTCCCGGTGCGGCACGTGCGGCGGGACCCAGATGTAGTCGCCCGGCGAGGTCTCCAGCCGGGTCAGCTCGCCGCTGTCGGGATCCCGGAACACGAACACCGGGTGGCCGGAGACCACGAAGATGCCGGTCTCGGACTCCCCGTGGTGGTGGTCACCAGACTTGGTCGCGGGCCGGACGATGGTCCGGCCCATCCACAGCGCCTGCGCCCCGGTCAGGTCGCCGGAGATGGCCGCCGTCCGGATCATGCCGCCGGTCTGCGCCGTGCCCGAAGACAGCGAGTCACCCGGGATGAGCTGCAGCTTCGAGTGGCTCATTCCGGTACGGGCTCGAGATTGAGCGAGATGGAGTTGATGCACCAGCGCTGGTCGGTGGGGACGTCGTAGCCCTCGCCGGCGAAGACGTGGCCCAGGTGCGAGTCGCACTGGGCGCAGCGCACCTCGGTGCGGGTCATGCCCAGGGTGCTGTCCTCGATCAGCACCACCGCGTCCGACTCGCTCGGCTCGTAGAACGACGGCCAGCCGCAGTGCGACTCGAACTTGGTGTCCGACCGGAACAGCTCCGCGCCGCAGGCCCGGCAGCGGTAGACGCCCTCGGTCTTGGTGTCGGTGTACTCGCCGGTGAACGGTGCCTCGGTGGCCGCCTGGCGGAGCACGGCGTACTCGTCGGGACTGAGCTGCTCCCGCCACTCCTCATCCGACTTCGTGACCTTTTCCATGTAACGCAGTATCTCCCTGGTTAGCCCCTGTGAGCCAGGAGCTTAACCAATCGGAATTGTCGGTCCTCGATGGGATACTCATGACGTGGGGCTAAGGATGTCGACCGGGCGGATGGTCGGGCGGGACAGCGAGCTGGGCCGCCTGCTCACGCTGCTCGACGAAGCCGAGGCCGGGCGCTCGGTGGCCGCGCTGGTCAGCGGCGACGCGGGGGTGGGCAAGACCCGGCTGATCACCGAGGTCACCCGGCTGGCGGCCGGGCGGGGTTTCACCGTGCTGTCCGGGCAGTGCGCCGAGCTGGGCGACAGCGTGCCCTACCTGCCGCTGGCCGACGCGCTGCGCGGGGCGGGGGAGTCCACCGGGGTCCGCGACGCGCTCAGCTCACGGCCGGCCCTGAGCCGGCTGCTGCCCGAGGGCGGGGAAGGGCCCATCGCCGACTCCGACCGGTCGGGCCTGGCCCGGCAGCAGATGCTCGGCGGCGTGCTCGGCCTGCTCGCCGAGCTGGCCGCGGCCGCCCCCGTGCTGCTGGTGCTGGAGGACCTGCACTGGGCCGACGCGTCCACCCGGGACCTGGTCACGTTCCTGTCCCGGATGCTGCACCGGGAGCGGGTCGCCCTGATCGGCAGCTACCGCACCGATGACCTGCACCGGCGTCACCCGCTGCGGCCGGTCGCGGCCGAGCTGCTGCGGCTGCCCAGCGTCACCGCCGTCGACCTGGGCCCGCTGGCGCCCTCGGCCCTGGCCGAGCACCTGGCTGCCGCCGCGCGCGGCCGCATCGACGCGGCCGAGCTGAACGACATCATCACCCGGGCCGACGGCAACGCCTACTACGCCGAGGAGCTGCTGGCCGCTTCGGTCACCGGTGACCTGGCCCAGGCCGACGCCCTCCCGGCCGGCCTGGCCGCGCTGCTGCTCAGCCGGGTCGAGCAGCTGTCCGACCCGAGCCAGCAGGTCCTGCGGGCCGCGGCCGTGGCCGGCCGCAAGGCTGACGACGAGCTGGTGCGGGCCGCCTCGGGCCTGGTCGCCGCCGACTACGAGGCGGCCGTCCGGGAAGCGGTCACCCAGCAGCTGCTCGTGCCGGACGGCTCGGACGGCTACGTCTTCCGGCACGCCCTGCTGCGCGAGGCGGTCTACGCCGACCTGCTGCCGGGGGAGCGGACCAGGCTGCACGCCACCATGAGCTCGCTGCTGTCCGAGGAGCAGCGCCTGGCCCGGCCCGGCACGGCCGCCGAGCTGGCCCAGCACTGCCTGGCCAGCCACGACATCCCCGGCGCGTTCGCCGCGTCGATCCGGGCGGGCGAGGAAGCCGAGCGGCTCGGCGCGCCGGCCGAGGCGCACCGCCACTACGACCAGGCGCTGGCCCTGTGGGACCGGGTGACCGACCCGGAGACGACGGCGGGCATGGCCCGCGGCCAGCTCGGGCTGCAGTCCGCGACCAACGCGGCCGACAGCGGCGACGTGGAGCGGGCCGTGCACCTGCTCCGCCGGCTCCGGCAGCTCCTCGATGCCCGCACCGGGCCCGGGACAGGCCCCGGGATAGGTACCGAGCCGGCCGGGGCCGGCCTGACCAGCCGGATCGGCGAGCGGCTGGCCTTCTACCTGATGCTGATCGAAGACCCCAAGGCGGCCGCCGAGGCGGTGGAGGTGGCCCGGGACACGGTCGAGGAGACGCCGGCCGACCCGCCGACCTGGCAGTACGCCCGCGCCCTCACTACCTACGCCTACGCCCTGCTGGTCGGTGACGACTTCGCCCTGGCCCGGGACTGGGCCGAGCGGGGGATCGCCGCCGCCCGGGCCGCCGACGCGCCCTGGGTGGAGGTCGACGCGCTGGTGACCCTGGGCTTCATGACCGGCCGCGAAGGCCGCAACGACGAGGCCATCGAGCTGCTGACCGCGGCGCACAAGCAGGCCCGGGACGGAGTGGTCCTCGGGGTGGAGCTGCGCGCGGCCTATCACCTGGCCCGGGCCCACCTGGAGCGCGGCGACCTGACCACCGGAGCCGCCGTGGCTCACGAGGGCACCGAGCGCGCCATCGAGACCGGCCTCAACCTGGCGCCCTACGGGATGGACCTGCAGCACCTGCACTTCCAGTGCCACTTCGCGGACGGCAAGTGGGACCACGCGCAGGAGATCGCCGACGGCTTCCCGATCCGGGCCACCAGCCCGCCCGAGGCCTACCTGTCGTCGATGGCGCTGTTCATCGACGTGGCCCGGGGCAACCCGGCCGCCGAGGAACGGCGGGCCTGGATCGAGCCGTTCTGGACCTCCCGCGGGTTCGACCCCTTCATCGCCCGCGGCCTGCTGGCCGAGCACGCCCTGTGGCAGGGCGACGCGGAGCAGGCCCTGGCCGAGGCGCAGGAGGCGATTGACTACGACCGCATGCCGCCGTGGGGCTACTCGCCGGCGGCCATCCGGCCGGCCGCGATCGCGCTGAGCGCTCGCGCGGACCGGGCTCTGGCGGCCCGGGCGGCCGGCGATGACCGGGCCGCCGAGCAGGAAATGGCCGCGGCCGGGGAGCTGCTGCGGATCGCCCGCGAGGGGGCGGTGTTCGCCAAGCGGCCCAAGTTCATCATGGGCCCCGAGGGCCGCGGCTGGCTGGCCCGGGCGGACGCCGAGTACCGTCGCGGGGCCGGCGAGAACGACCCGGAGGCCTGGCGGGCCGTGCTCGACGCGTTCGGTCCCGACTACATCTACGAGACGGCCCGGGCCCGGTGGCGGCTGGCCGAGGCGCTGGCCGAGACGGGGCGGCGCGAGGAAGCCGACGAGCAGTGGCAGCTGGCCGCCCAGACCGCGGACCGGCTCGGGGCCCGGCCGCTGCGCCGGGCGCTGGATGACCTGTCCCGCCGGGCCCGGATCGGCGCCGCGCCGCACGACCCGGCCGGCGGCGCGGGGCTCGCCTCGCTGACCTCGCGGGAGCGGGAGGTGCTCCGGTTGATCGCGGCTGGCCGCAGCAACCGGGAGATCGCCTCCGCGCTGTTCATCGCGCCCAAGACGGCCAGCGTGCACGTGTCCAACATCCTCGGCAAGCTCGGCGCGGCCAGCCGCACCGAGGCCGCCGCCATCGCCCACCGCGAGGGCCTGGCCACCCCGGCCACTCGGAACTGAGCAGACGCGGTTGCTCAGCGGCCCAGCGGAGTCTGCAGATATCGGTGCACCATCGGGATGGTGGCCGCGCCTTCCCCTACCGCCGAGGCGACCCGCTTGACTGATCCCCGGCGCACGTCGCCCGCGGCGAACACCCCGGGCAGGCTGGTTTCCAGCGGTAGCGGCGGGCGCTCGCCGGGCAGGCGGTGGTCGCCGGTGCTGGGCAGGTCGGGGCCGGTGAGGATGAACCCCGACCGGTCCCGGGCCACCCCTTCGCCGAGCCACTCCGTCCGCGGCTGCGAGCCAATCAGCACGAATAGCGCGTCAGCCTGGACGCTCCGCTGCTCCCCGGAGGCGGTGTCCGCCAGGGTCAGCGATTCGAGATTCACGCCGCCGGTCCCGTCAGCGACCTGCACGCCGTAGCAGACCTCCACGTTCGGCGTCGTGCTGAGCTGGCGGATGAGGTACGCGGACATCGTGCCGTCCAGCGAGCGCCTGCGCACCAGGACCGTCACCCGGCCGGCCCACTTGGCCAGGTGCAGTGCGGCCTGCCCAGCGGAGTTGCCGGCGCCGGCGACGAACACGCTCCTCCCGCGCATGGCCGGGGCCTCGCTGACCGCGGCTCCGTAATAGACCCCGCGGCCCTGCCATTCCTCGAGGTGCGGGATACCGAGCCGCTGATAGGCGGCACCGGCCGCGACGATCACGGTGCGCGAGTCAAGGACGGATCCGTCGGACAGGGACAGCCGGTAGTGGCCGTCGTCCTCTCTCGACAGGCCGAGGGCCTGCCGTACGTACAAGAAAGTCGTGCCGAACATCCAGGCCTGCTTCCAGGTCTCATTGGCCAGCCGAGCACCGCTGACTCCGTGGGAGAAGCCGGGGTAGTTGCGGATCATCGAGCTGGTCCCGGCCTGGCCGCCCGTGGCCTCATGCTCGACCACGACGGTCTGCAGGCCTTCTGAGGACGCGTAGACCGCGGCAGCCAGGCCGGCCGGCCCTGCGCCAACCACCGCCACGTCGAAGATCGTCCCGGGGGGGACCGGTTTCATGATGCCGAAGGCATCGGCGATCTCCAGGTTGGACGGACTGGTCAGGACCGACCGCTCGGAGCCGAACTGGAGCACCACCACCGGCAGTTCGGGTGCCTCCAGGCCGAGCTTGTGCAGCAACTGCTGGCCTGGCCCTGAGGCGGCGTCATAGGAGCCGACCGGGATCCGGTGGCGCGCGAGCAGGTCGCGCAGTTCCTGCGATCGCGCCGACCATCGTTCGCCGATGATTTGCACCGCCTCGAAGGCACCAGCCCGCTGGCTGCTCCAGTCCCGCAGGCTCTCGGTGATCGCGCGGTGGAACTCCTCGTCGAGAGCCTGGACCGGATGCGTCAGCCAGCGATCGACCGCACCCAGGGTGACCGCATCGAAGACGGCCCGCGCAGATTCCCAGTCACCCCAGGTAAAGACGGCCAGCCTGAGGGCGGCCAGGCTCCAAGCGGCGGACCGCGGAGAACACCCCGATTCCAGCCAGATCCTGCGGGTCGACCGCTCCTATGATCAGCGCCACCGGCAGGCCGTGTTGCTGCCGGTCCAGGATCAGGGCGGTCAGGTCCTCTTCCTGGCCGCAGGCGGAGATCCGGTAGTCCGCGCCGTACCGCTTGGATAGCTCTCGCTGCAGGACCTCCCGGGCGCCGGTCTCGCGGCACAAGATGATGATGGCCGCGGCCGGCCCGGCCGTCTCCCTGCGCCCGATACTCGTCTGGCCGGGCGATTCGGTGGCAAATGCGGTGCTCATCTCGGTCCTCCGGCTGGCTCGTCTGGGTCGCAGCTGAAGGTATGAACGGCAGCGTTCGCGCGGCGTTCGCCCGGTGCGTTCGCAGCGGCCCGGCGGCCGCCCGGTTCAGCCGCCCGCGGCCGAGGCGTCGATGAGGGCCGTGATCTCGCCGGGGGTGATGGCTCCCGGGGCCTGGCGTTGCCGGGCGGCCTGGTTGGCCAGCCGCTGCAGCACCTCGTTCACCGGGGCGGCCAGGCCGTGCTCGCGGGCCAGCAGCACGATCTCGCCGTTCAGGAAGTCGGCCTCGATCGACCCGGTGCCCCGGGTCAGGCTCTGCCAGGACGAGCTGCCGCCCCGCCGCGAGCCGGCCACCGGCTGCGGCTCGACCTGCTGGCCGCGCACCTGGGCCCGTTCCTCGGCCGTCGCGTAGGCCAACCCGGCCGCGGCCAGCACCGCAGCCCCTTCGGCCGCCGCCCGCCGGCGGAGCCCGGCCGCGCCGTCCCCGGCCCGGTGGCCGCACAGGGCGTCGATCGCGTTGCCGAGGTTGGACAGCAGCTTGCCGTGCTTCCACCGCATCACGTCCGCGCTGACCGGGGCCAGGAAGTTGCTCTTGGCCAGGTCCTCGCCGATCTGCGCGGCGGTGGCGTCGGCCCCGGACGGGTACCGGCCGATCTGCAGCAGCCCGGTCATCGGGGCGCCCTGCGCCTCGACCGTGCCCGGTTCCAGGTGGGTGGCGGGCAGCTGCACGCACATCCCGTACACCTGGGCGAAGCGGCGCAGGGCCAGCCGCTCGCCGGTCACCCCGTTCTGCGCGCAGACCACCGGCAGCGCCTGCGCGGCCACGGTGCCGCCCCGCACTGGCTGCCAGGCCCACTGCGGGTACAGCGCCTCGGCGTCCTGGGTCTTGACCGCGACCACCAGGACGTCGCCGGGCCGGAGCTCGAGCTCGTCCGGCTGGCCGACCGCGGGGATGGGCAGCGTGACCGTGCCGGCCGGGGTGGCCAGCCGCAGCCCGCCGGCCCGCAGCTGGTCCAGGTGCGGGCCGCGGGCCACCAGCACGACCTCATGGCCGCTCTCGAACAGCCGGCCGCCGATGGTCCCGCCGATCGCCCCGGCTCCGATGATGATGTAGCGCATGTCCTCAAGTCTCCACGGCCGCGCCCGGGATTTGGCGGGCTGGTCGCCGAGTCTGTCCCTGGCGGCCATGCCCCGTTCACCTGACTTCTCTACCTTTGCTCGCCATGAGCGAATCGGGCACAGGCGAATCAAACGGCCACGGCGGATTCACCCGTCGCAGGTTCATCATCGGGACCGTCAGCGTGAGCGCGGTGGCGGCGGTCGGCGGGACGGTGGTCCGCGCGCCGCGGGCCCTGGCCGCGACGGCGCCGAGCGGGCCGCCGGCAGGCACCCTGCCGCTGCCGGCCACGACCAGGCCCGAGCAGCTGCTGCTGACCTGGGGCGGCGACCCGGCCACCGAGGTCACCGTGTCCTGGTCCGCGCCGGGCACCGTGGCGCAGCCCGCCCCGACGCTGGCCTTCTCCACCCGGCCGATCACCGCGCACAACCCGGGCTCGCTGGTCAAGATGCCCGACCCGGCGCCGCTCGACGTGACCCAACGGTACGGCGAGGCGGCCTCGGTCAGCTTCACCGACGGGCTCAACGGGCAGACGACGTACTTCTACCACGTGCAGCTCACCGGGCTGCGGCCCGGGACGCGGTACTACTACCAGGTCAGCGACGGCGCGCACGCGCCGTCCACGGCGGGCGCCTCGTTCGAGACCGCGCCGCACGGCCGGGCGAAGTTCCGCTTCTCCAGCTACGGCGACCTGGCCACCCGTCCTGGGACCTCAACACGTCCGGGAACATCTGGCACGAGTCCAGTGACAACTCCTGGTTCGCCGTCACCGCCATCGAGAACCCGGGTGACGGGAAGGGCGCGCCGCTGTTCCACCTGCTCAACGGCGACCTGTGCTACGCCAACCTGGACGTCAACAACGCACCGGGCGTGTGGCGGGACTTCGGCCACAACGTCGCGCGCAGCGCGGCCTACCGGCCGTGGATGCCCGCGCTGGGCAACCACGAGGTCGAGTTCGGCGTGGACACCGAATCCGGTCACCCCGGCCGCGCGCCCGGCGGGGTCGTCGACCAGGGCGCGGCGGGCAACCACTGGAACGGCCCGTACGGCTTCGGCCACTACCTGAGCCGGTTCCTGCTGCCCGACAACGGGGTGACCAACTGGGACGGCAACCGGCTGCGCGGCAACTTCTACGCCTTCCAGGTCGGCACGGTGAAGTTCATCTCGCTCGACGCGGACGACGTCATCTACCAGGACGGCGCGGCCAACTACGTCATCGACACCCCGTTCACCCCGCCCGAGGTCACCACGACCGGGGCCGCGATCCCCAACGGCACCACCGCCTACACCCGCTTCTACACCGGCGGGCTGAAGGCCGACGCGAAGAACAACTCGCTGGTCCCCGACTACGCGAGCGGGCAGCCCAACCTGCAGACCATCTGGCTGGAGAAGACCCTGGCCCAGGCGCGCCGCGACCATTCCGTCGACATGATCGTGGTCTTCATGCACCAGTGCGCGATGTCCACCTCGGTGCCGGGCAACGGGTCCGACCTGGGCATCCGGCAGGCCTGGCTGCCGCTGTTCGACCAGTACGAGGTCGACCTGGTGCTGTCCGGGCACGAGCACGACTACGAGCGGAGCTACCCGGTCCGCGGCTACGACGCCGGGACGCACGGCACGGTCGCCGTGCCCAACCCGGGCCAGACCAAGGGCGCCGCCGTCGGCACCAGGCGCCCCTCGGTGGCCGCGACAGAGCCTTATGAGCACAACGGGACCCCGGCCTGGAACACCGCCGAGGGCACCGTGTACCTGGTCCTCGGCGGCGGCGGCACCAACGGGCCGACCAACACCTACGGCACCGACGCCGCCGACGACAAGCCGCAGGCCAAGGTGATCACCACGCGGAACGCCGTGGTCGGCAGCCAGGCCGCCGGGTTCGTCAAGAACGGGGCCGACTCGGTGGAGGACGCGCCCTGGTCCGCGGCCATCAACCCGACCGACGCCTACGGGTACTCCATCTTCGACGTCGACCCGGGCGCGCACCCCGGCCAGACCACGATCACGTTCCAGTACTTTGCCATCCCGGCGGTGAGCAACGAGACCGGCTCGGCCCACGACGGCACCACCACGCTGCCGGCCAGGCCCACCGAGAAGTTCGTCTTCGGCCGCCAGGTAGGCCGCAAGTAACGAGGGGACATGTCGACGCGGCCCGGCCCCGGCGCTCATCGCGCCGGGTCGCGCAGCAGCAGGCCGCACGCCACCGCGAGCGGCGGGACGGCGAGCAGGGCGATCAGGGCGCCGCGCGGGCCGTGCGCGGCGGCGATCAGCCCCAGCAGCGGCGCGGCCAGGCCGCCGACGCTGACCCCCAGCCCGAGCGTGACCCCGGCGGCGGTACCGGGCCGGGTGGGCAGGTAGTCCTGGCCCAGCTTGACCAGGACGGCGAACGGCACGTTCAGCGCGAGCCCGGTGGCCAGCGCGAACGGCAGCGGAGCGAGCGCGCCCGGGACCAGCAGCAAGCCGCCGAGCGCGGGCAGTATCAACGCGGTGCCGACCCGCACGGTGCGGACCGCGCCGGCCCGGTCCGCGATCCGGCCGCCCAGCAGGGTCCCGGCCACGCCGCCGGCCAGGAAGCAGGTCAGCGCGATGCCCGCCAGGGCCCGCGACGTGTGCAGGGAGCGGATCCAGTACAGCTCGAGGAAGGTGTTAAGCCCGAAGAACGCCGCGGACCGCAGCACCTCGATCCCGGTCAGGACCGCGAACGGACCCCACATGTCGCGGCCGGTCGGCGGCACCCGGGACCCGTGAGCGGCCTCCCGGCGGTGCCGGCGCAGCAGCACGAAGCAGATCAGGGCCGCGGGCGGCAGGAACAGGCCGGTGGCGGGCACGCCCAGCGCGATCAGGGCCGGGGTGGCCAGCGCCGGCGCCAGGAAGAAGCCGACGGTGCCGCCCGCGGCGAAGATGCTCATGGCGGCCGCGCTGTTCCCGGCGTCCTGGCGAGCCGCCTTGCCCGCCGCGGGGTGGAACATGGCCACGCCCAGCCCGGAGGCCAGGATCGCGCACCACACGGCGCCGTAGCCGGGCAGCAGGCCGGCCACGCTCAGCCCGAGCCCGGCCAGGCCGACTCCCGCCCCGGCCATCCACCCCGCGTTCCGCCGGTCGGCGATGACCCCGAGGACAGGCTGCGGGAGGGAACTGCCGAGCGTGGCGGCCAGGATGAGGCCGGACGCGGCGACGTAGCCGTAGTGCCGGTCCAGGACGAAATACGGCACGACCGACGGCACCAGCCCCTGGTACAGGTCATCGACCGCGTGCGCGATCGCCCACAGCCGCATCCGCCGCCAGGCGGGCGGCGCGCCGGTGCCGGTTCGGTCCAGGGTGACGGTCATGGGGTCCAGCCTGGTGCAGGCCGGCCTGCCGGGCCACCGGTAAACTGCCGGATTATGCCGGAAACCCGCCAGCACGCCGCCTGGCACGAGCTAACCGGTCCGACCTACGCGGAGCTGGAGAACCGGGAGCGGATCGACTGGCACTACCACGGCGTGCCGCAGCTGGTGTATCCCAGCAGCGGGGTGCTGGCCATCTCGGCGGCCGCCGGCACCTGGGCCGTGCCGCCGCAGCGCGCGGTGTGGATCCCGGCGGGCGTGCCGCACGCGCACCGGGCCCACGGCCGGGTCCAGATGCGGACGCTGGCCTTCTCGCCCGACGCGGCCGCTGATCCGCCGCTGGACGGCGGCCCGGCCGTGCTGGAGGTCAGCCCGCTGCTCCGCGAGATCATCGTCGCGCTCACCGGCGGCGCGGCGGCGCCTTACACCGCGCGGCAGCGGGCCACCATGGAGCAGGTCGCGCTCGATCAGCTGCGCCGGGTCAGCCAGCTGCCGGTCCGGCTGCCGGCCCTGGCCGACGACCGGCTGCGGGGCATCGCCGCGCTGCTGCACGCCCATCCGGCCGACGGCCGGACCCTGGCCGAGCTCGGGCTGGCGGTGGGCGCGTCCGAGCGGACCCTGAGCCGGCTGTTCCGGCAGCAGGCCGGGATGAGCTTCCCGCAGTGGCGCACCCAGTTCCGGCTGCAGCGGGCCCTGGTGCTGCTGGCCGACCGGACGCCGGTCACGGTCACCGCCATGGCCTGCGGCTGGTCGAACCCGAGCGCGTTCATCGAGGCCTTCAGGCGCTGCTTCGGCGCCACCCCGGGCAAGTTCTACGCCTAGGCTCCCGGCGCGAGCTCGCCCAGGATGGCCTGCGCGCGGGCCGCGGCCGACTCGGGCGCGACCGACGGCGAGCCGATCTGCGGATCCCAGTTCAGGTCGTAGAACAGCTCGGTCACACCCTGGCCGCCGAGCCAGGCGGCGTCCTCGCGGATCTGCGCGTAGCTGCCGGACAGCAGCCGCCGGCCGCCGTCCGGGCCCCGCTCCTCCTGGCCCGCCGACACCACGCCGCGGCAGACCACGCGCAGGGCCTCCGGGTCCCGCCCGGCCGCCGACGCCGCCTCCCGGATCATGGCCACCGACTCCGAGATCCGGGTCAGGTCGGCCCGGCTAGAGGTGATCCAGCCGTCGGCGATCCGCCCGGCCCGCTCGATGGCCGGGCGGGACATGCCGCCCAGCAGCACGGGCGGCCCGGGCTGGCGCGCGGGCCGCGGTTCCTGCCGGCCGGCCGGGATGGTGTAGAACTCGCCGCTGAACGAGCTGACCTCCTCGCTCCACAGCGACCGCAGCACGGCCAGGTACTCTTCGGTCCGCGCGCCGCGCCGGGCGGTGGAAGCGCCCGCCGCGGTGAACTCCTCCGGCATCCACCCGATGCCCAGGCCCAGGTCGAGCCGCCCGCCGGACAGCACGTCCACGGTGGCGGCCTGCTTGGCCAGCACCAAGGGCGAGACGAAGGGCAGGTTGATGACCGCCACGCCGAGCCGGATCCGCGAGGTGCTGGCCGCCGCGAACCCGAGCGCGACCATGGGGTCGAGCACGCTGCGGTACACCGGCTCGGTGGCGGACCCCTCCGGTACCAGCAGCCGCTGGAAACTCCACAGCGACGCGTATCCCGCCGCTTCGGCCTGCCGGGCGAACGCGGTCAGGTAGCCGGGCGTGGCCCAGGCCCCGGCCACCGGGGCACCGAATCCGGTCTGCATGGCCTAGCCTTCCAGCTCCGGGATGATGCGGGACGCCAGGATCTCCATCTGCTCGGCCTGGTCGAACAGCGCGGTGCACAAGATCAGCTCCGCCCCGGCCTCGGCCACCTGGCGCAGCTGGCTGGCGCACTCGGCGGGCGTGCCCCGCACCGTGGCCGCCTCCAGGCCCGGCATCGGCTGCCCGTAGGTGTTCTCCAGGGCGGCGCTGATCCGGCCCCGGGCCCGGTCGCCGTCCTCGTCGGCCGCGAAGTAGACGCGCTTGGCGATGGCGAAGTCCGAGGCCGGCCGGCCCGCCTCGT
Source organism: uncultured Actinomycetes bacterium (assembly GCA_963744005.1). Taxonomy (GTDB): domain Bacteria; phylum Actinomycetota; class Actinomycetes; order Streptosporangiales; family Streptosporangiaceae; genus Palsa-504. Next base: position 290,613 of record CAVURU010000003.1, read on the forward strand.
CGAGCGCCTGGCGGGCTGCCGAGACCAGCTCGGCGAACCGGGCCGTGGTCGAGGCGCCCGCGCCGAAGTAGCCGTAGCCCATCCGCACCGCCCGGCGCACGGCGGCCTCGCTGGACGCGCCGAACCACAGCGGCGGGAACGGCTTCTGGAACGGCTTGGGCTCCATGGGCGCGTCCTCCAGCTGCCAGAACTCGCCGCGGAAGGTCACTCGCGGCTCGGTCCACAGCGCCTTCATCAGCTCGATCCCCTCGGTGAACCGGGCCACGTACCGGCCAGGATCCATGCCGAACGCGGCGAACGGGCGGCCCGGGCCGCCGGTGCCCACGCCGATCTCGATCCGGCCCCGGCTGAGCTGGTCCATCGTCGCCAGCGCGCTGGCCAGCCGCACCGGGGAGTGCTGCGTGGACACGAACACCGAGCAGCCCAGCCGGATCCGCTCGGTGCAGGCCGCGGCGTAGCTCATCGTCTCGACCGGGCCGAGCTGCGCGCTCGCCACCAGCGTGCCCTCCTGCGCCCACGCGCTGTCGAAGCCGAGCTCCTCGGCCCGCTGGAGGTAGGCGCGGAACGCGGCGGGGTCGAACTCCCCGTCGGCGTAGAACTGGGGGATGGCGACGGCGAACCTCATGGGCCCTCAGCCTAGTGATGACCCAGCTGGCACAATCGGTGGGTGGGCACCGCGGACGACGACCTGGCCGGGCGGCTGCGCGCCATCTGCCTGGCCCTGCCCGAGGTCACCGAGCGGCCCAGCCACGGCGCGCCCAGCTGGTTCGTGCGCGGCAAGAGCTCCTTCGTGACGCTGTGGGCCGACGGGCATCACGCCCACCAGTTCCCGCATCTGTGGTGCGCCGCGCCGCCCGGGGCGCAGGCCGAGCTGACCGCCGCCGCGCCCGCCCGGTTCTTCCGCCCGCCCTACGTCGGCGGCCGCGGCTGGATCGGCGTCCGGCTCGACGACGCTCCCGACTGGGCGGAGATCGCCGAGCTGTGCCAGGACGCCTACCGGGCCATCGCCCCGGCCCGGCTGGCGGCCCGGCTCGACGCCCAGCCGGCGGCTCAGCCGGAGGCCTAGCCGGGCGACGGGCTCAGCGACCCGTCACCGCCGCGGCGATGACGGCGGCGCAGCCCCACGACAGCGAGACCCCGGCCCCGCCGTGCCCGTAGTTGTGCCACAGCACCCCGCCGCCGAACGGCTCAGCCTCCAGCCGAACTTCGGGCCGGTAAGGCCGCAGGCCGACCCGGTGCCCGAGGATCTGCGCCCCGCGCAGCCGGGGATCGACCGCGGAGCACGCGGCCACGATCCGTTCGGCCGTCTCGGGCCTGGGGTCGGTGTCCCAGTCGCCTTCGGCGTTGGTGCCGCCCAGCAGGACGGTGTCGCCGTGCGGGAACATGTACACGATCCACGGCGGCTGGTCGTCCCGGCTGATGACGAACTCCTCCAGGCCGGGGTTGGCCACGATGACGACCTGGCCGCGGATCGGTGCCACCTGGGGATCGGGGACCAGGTCATGAGCCCGGACGCCGGAGCAGTTCACCGTGACCGGGGCCAGGCCCGCCAGCTCGCCCAGCGTGCTCGCCGGGGCCAGTTCCAGCGTGCCGCCGGCCCGGGCGAACCGGTCGGTCAGGTAGTCGAGATAGACCGGCATGGTGGCCAGCGGGGCGGTGTAGTGCCAGCCGTGGGTGAAGCCGTCGGGCAGCTCGGCCGCGTCGCACAGCCGCAGGCTGGGCAGCAGGTCGGTCCAGTAGTACGGCTCGAGCGGGTTACGGCTGATCTCCCGGCCGCTGACCATGTGCACCCCGGTGCCCGGCTCGGCGGCCAGCTTGGTCAGCACCTCCAGACCGGTACGGCCCCATTCCAGGACGCGTTCCGGCGGCCCGACCTTGACCAGTCCCCACACCGCGCCCGCCGCGACGGAGGTGGTCTGGGCCGGCCGGGCGGCCGTCCTGATCGTCACGCTGAGCCCGGCCTCGGCCAGGCTGATCCCCGTCGTCAGGCCGCATACCCCGGCCCCGATCACCAGTGCATCCATGTCCCGACGGTACCGGGTGGCCTGGTTTCTCAGCCGCGCGGGCGGATGAGGGTGAACGTCTCGAACTCGGTGTAGTCCGGGTTAGGCGTGCCCGGGGCGCCCGGGGCCGGGTTGACCGGGTCCGCGCCGACCGCGTGGTACTGGGTGACGCTGATGCTGGTCTGGCCGGCCAGGTCGGCGGGGTCGGGGTTGACGTCGAACACCGCGATCCCGTAGCCGGTCGACGCCTCGCGCCGGGCCGACCAGGTCGCCGCCTCGGCCGCGTCGGCCGCCGCGCGCGCGTACACGCCCGGGGTCGTGGCCGGCGCCGGGCGGTTGGCCCGGGTGAAGACCTGAGCCTGGCGCGGGCCGCCGGCCGGGCCGGGCCCGCAGGAGTCGAGGTTGTCGTCGGTGCCGCCGCAGCCCAGGACGAGATGCACGGTGCCGGTGCTGGTGTCGAACACGCCGCTGTCGGCCGTCGTCACCGGATGCGGCCGCCGGGTGTTGGTCACCGCCCCGGTGGCGATCTCGCGGCCGGCGTCCCGGTCCGCGCCGCGCACCGGGAAGGACCGCTCGTAGCCGTGGTCGTGCCCGCTCACGACCAGGTCCACCTGGTAGCGGTCGAACAGCGGCAGCCACTCCCGGCGGATACCCAGGTCCGAGCCATTCCCGGTGATCGAGGAGGAGCAGGCGCACTGGTGCATCTGCACCACGATCCAGTCCAGCGCCGGGTGCCGCCGCCCGGCCGCCAGCGTCCGCTCCAGCCACGCGGTCTGCGCGCCGCCGGAGTACCCCCGCAGGTAGAACGACGTGCCGGGCGGGATGGGCGGGTTGCCCGTCACCGCGGCCGGGACCAGCGCCGCCGGGCCGGCCACGAACGCGGACGCGTCCTGGTACACAACGTCGTCGGCGTCGAGGGAGATGAACAGCACCGAGCCCACTCCGAAGCAGTACCAGCGGCCGCTGAAACCCGGCATGCGGTTGTCCGGCAGGGTGTAACGGGTCAGGTAGGAGGAGAAGCCCTGCTTGCCGTTGTCGAACTCGACTTCGTGATTGCCCGGGCACGGCATCCAGGGCCGGCTGGCCGCCGAGGTCTGGCTGTTGTTGCCGAAGTCCCGCCATACCCCGGGCTGATCGGCCGGGGTGAGGTTCGCGCAGCACAGGTCGCCGTTCAGCAGGTGGAACAGCGGCTGGAAGGACTCGACCGCGTCGACCGCGTAGGCGCTCAAGCTGTCGCCGTAGCTGGTGAAGCGGAACGCGACCCGGCCCTGCGGCGCGGTCCGGAACGTCGCGCTGAACGGGTCGGTGGCGTTGGCGTCGTTGTCGGCCGTCACCAGGTAGGCGTATGTCGCGCCGGGCCGCAGCCCGTCGATCCGCGCGTGGTAGGTCCAGACCGTCTCACCGCTGAGCCCGTCGGCGTACTGGCGCGGCTCGGCGGCGATGACGCGCTGCCCGATCCGGACCCGCGGCCGGGTGGCCGGGCCGGGGGAGGCCCAGGACACCACCATGCTCGTCGCGGGATCATCGCCCCAGGTCAGGTGGATCTGCTCGGGGGTGCCGTCGGCACCGGGCAGCCGGGCCTTGCGGGTCCGCGCCGCGGCCCGGGCCGGGGCGGCGCTCGCCGCGAGCAGGCCTGTCCCGCCCGCTGCGAGCAGCTGGCGGCGGGAGACGGGAGGCCTGGACGGTCGTGAGCCTGCGGAGCGGGCCGGCATAACGAGAAGGTAAAGGCGGCGAGTAAACGCCAGGTGGCGGCCCGGAAGGAGGCGGCCCTACATTCCGATGAACAGTGCCGGTGACCGGTGCTGGCGAACGGGCCTAGGAGCCGGTCCGGGCCTGCCGCCGGGGCAGTATACCGTCCACCCGCCACTTGGAGCCGGGCCTGCTGGGCAGTACCAGGGAGATGAGCAGGCCCAGGGCGGACAGCAGGAGGCCCAGGGTCAGCCCGGTCTTCTCGCCGTACCCCTTGCGGTCCGTCAGCCAGGCCCCGGCCGCGGCCGAGATCAGCCACAAGAACAGCAGGTACAGCGCCTTGACGCCGATGGTGCCGATGTCGTCACGCTCCCTTGTCGGTCATGTGCCCAGGTACGCGCGCTGGACTTCAGGGTCATTACGCAGGCTGGCCGAGTCGCTGGACAGGACGACCCGGCCGGTCTCGAGCACGTAGCCGCGGGTGGCCGCGTCCAGCGCGTAGTTGGCGTTCTGCTCGACCAGCAGGATCGTGACCCCGGAGGCGTTGATCTCGCCGATGGTCTGGTAGATCCGCTGGACCAGGAGCGGCGCGATGCCCAGCGACGGCTCATCCAGCATGAGCAGCTTGGGCCTGGCCATCAGGGCCCGGCCGATGGCCAGCATCTGCTGCTCGCCGCCGGACATCGTGCCCGCCTTCTGCTTCTCGCGTTCCTTGAGCACCGGGAACAGCTCGTAGACCCGGTCGTAGTCCTCCGCGATCTCAGGCCCGCGCCGACGGTGCGCGCCCAGCTCCAGGTTCTCGCGCACCGTCATCCGCGGGAAGCAGTGCCGGCCTTCGGGTGACAGCGCGATCCCGTAGTTGACGATCTCGTGCGCCGGGACGCGGGTGATGTCCTCGCCGGCGAAGGTGATGGTGCCCGAGCTGGCCGGGGTCAGGCCCGAGATGGAGCGCAGGGTAGTCGACTTGCCGGCCCCGTTGGAGCCGATCAGCGTCACCACCTCGCCCTCGTCCACGGTGAGCGAGACGCCCTTCAGCGCCTCGATCGAGCCGTAGTGGGAGTGGATATCGGAGACCTCGAGCAGCGCCATCAGTCCTGCTTTCCGAGATAGGCCTCGATGACCTGGGGATCCATCCGGACCTCGGCCGGCAGGCCCTCGGCGATCTTGCGCCCGTGATCCAGCACGGTGACGCGCTCGGAGACGCCCATCACGACCTTCATGTCGTGCTCGATGAGCAGGATGGTCAGCTTCAGGTCGTCGCGCAGCTTCCGCATGAAGTCGGTCAGCTCCGCTGATTCGCTGGGGTTCATGCCCGCCGTCGGCTCGTCGAGCAGCAGGATCCTCGGCTCGGCGGCCAGCGCCCGCGCGATCTCGACCCGCCGCTGGTCGCCGTAGGACAGCTGGGCCGCGATCCGGTCGAAGACGGCCGGCTGCAGGCCGACGTAGGCCAGCAGCTCGCGGGCCCGCTCCCGGGTGGCCCGCTCTTCGCGGCGCACCCAGGGCGGCCGGAAGATCGACCCGAACAGCCCGGCTTTCATCCGCGAGTGGTGGCCGATCATCACGTTCTCGGTGGCGGTCATCGCGTTGAACAGGCGGATGTTCTGGAAGGTCCGGGCCACGCCGTTGCTGGTGATGATGTCCGGGCGGGCCCGGGTGACGTTCTTGTCGCCGAGCATGATCCGGCCCCGGGTGGGCCGGTACAGGCCGGTCAGCATGTTGAAGAAGGTGGTCTTCCCGGCCCCGTTCGGCCCGATCAGCGACACGATCGAGTTCTGCGGCAGGTCGAAGGAGATGTCCGACACGGCGACCAGGCCGCCGAACTCCTTGGTCAGGCTCTCCGCGCGCATCAGGGCGGCGCCGAGCGGCGCGGCGGCGGGCGGGGCGGTGGCCTCGGGCTGGCTCATGACGACGTGCTCCCCCCGCTGCTGCCCGGCACCTCAGCCAGCTGGGCGTCTTCGGCGGCGATCTCGGACCTGAGCTCCAGGCTACGTCGCCGTTCGGGGATCAGCCCCTGCGGCCGCAGGATCATCATGATGACCAGCAGGAAGCCGAAGATGCCGAACTCGACCTGGGTCAGCTGGAAGTGCAGCCCGAACTTGCTGGGCAGGTCGTTCAGCACGTCGGGGATCAGGTAGTTGTTGATGTAGCCGAGGGCCAGGCCGCCGACCACCGCGCCCCAGATCGAGCCGAGCCCGCCGATGATGACCATGGCCAGGATGAAGATCGAGAACCCGAAGGCGAACTGGCTGGCGTTGACCGTGGTGTAGTAGGCCCCGAAGAACGCGCCCGCCATCCCGCCGAACGCGGCGCCCATCGAGTAGGCCAGCAGCTTCGTCCGCACCAGCGGGATGCCCATCGACACCGCGGCGACCTCGTCCTCGCGCAGCGCGATCCAGGCCCGGCCCAGCCGCGAGTCGCGCAGTCGCAGGTTCACGAACAGCACGATGAGCAGGATGGCCAGGATGAGCCAGTACCAGGGCCTCAGGTTGAGCAGGTTGAACCGGCCGATGCCCGGGAAGTATGGCGAGTCCACCGCGCTGATGCCCAGGTTGCCTGCGGTCAGCGTCATGCCGCCGCCGACCGGGACGCTCTGCCCGTTGACCGCGACGGTGCCGATGATCTCGCCGAAGGCCAGCGTCACGATCGCGATGTAGTCACCGCGCAGTCGCAGGGTGGGCAGCCCGATCAGCATCCCGGCGAACGCGCAGATGATCGCGGCCGCGATCAGGATCAGGATGAAGTTGAGGTGGATGCCGGGGAGCGTGTTCGTCACCGAGGAGACGCCCACGTGCACCTGCGCCTTGAAGAAGAAGCCCGAGCCGAACCAGCCCAGGGAGTACGCCCCGAGCGCGTAGAACGCGACGTAGCCCAGGTCGAGCAGGCCGGCGAAGCCGACCACGATGTTCAGGCCCAGCGACATCACCGCGTAGGCGATGGCGATGATCGTCGCGTTCAGGAAGCCGGCCGACTCCTGGAAGAAGAACGGCAGGACGATCCCGATCACGATGACCAGCACGGCCAGCGCACGGCTCCACCACGGCGGCAGGCGGCGCTCGGCGGTTTCCCGCCACTGCCTCATCCGGTCGCGGAATTCCCCCATCAGCCTGCCTCCCTCGTCTCCTCGCCGAGCAGACCCCGCGGGCGCAGGATCATGATCGCGATCAGGTAGCCGAAGACCACGGCCTCCGTCCACTGCGGGCCGAGCCGCGAATCCGACAGGGCCTGGATGACGCCGATGATCAGGCCGCCGAGCACGGCCCCCCGGACGTTGCCGATGCCCCCCATGACCGCGGCGGTGAAGGCGATCAGGCCGGCCTTGAAGCCCTGGAAGTACCAGACGTTCGTCTCGTACAGCGCGTAGACCAGGCCCGCCGCCCCAGCCATCATGCCGCCGAGCAGGAAGGTCAGCGAGATGGTGGAGTTGACGTTGATGCCCATCAGCCGGGCCGCCTCGGGGTCCTGGGCGGTGGCCCGCATCGCCCGGCCCGCGCGAGTGGAATTGATGAACCAGCCCAGCGCGAAGACCAGCGGGATCATCACCGCGAAGGCCAGGATGTAGCCGCGCTGGATGGCCACGCCGGCCACGGTGAACACCGGCTTCTGCACGTTGAGCAGGTCCGGCACGCTCTGCGGCGAGCCGCCGCGCCACAGCAGGCCCACGTTCTGCAGGATGAACGAGAAGCCGACCGCCGTGATCAGCGGCGCCAGCTTGGGCGCGTTGCGCAGCGGCCGGTAGGCAACCCGCTCGATCAGCACGTTCAGCGAGCCGGTGACCAGCATGGTCAGGACCAGCGAGATCAGCAGCGCGACGACCAGCCATACCGCGCCGGTGGCGGGGGTCAGCCCGAACGCGGCCCAGAAGCCGACGGCGGTGAAGGAGCCGATCATGAACACGTCGCCGTGGGCGAAGTTGATCAGCTCGATGATCCCGTAGACCAGCGTGTAGCCGATGGCGATCAGCGCCCAGATGGCGCCGTTGGACAGGCCCTGGGCGAAGTTGAAGCCGAGCAGGGACAGGTTGTGCTGGGTTTCCTGGTGGCCTCCTACGTTGGTCTGGTAGCCGGCCACCAGGTCGTGGATGCCGTAGGCGATGGGCAGTGCGGCCAGCGCCGCGATCAGGGCCCAGCGGCCGGCGGCGCGGCGGACCGTGGCGAGCGGATGCGCCCGGGTTGCGGGCGGCGGCACGCTCGGCGAGATGGTCGAGGTTTCCATAGCTCCGTACGGAGTGTCGGGCGAGTGGCGGGGAGTGCGGGTGGTGGGAGGCCGCCAGGGCCTCCCACCACCTCAGCGTGGGTCCTAGCTGACCGTCTTGGTCGGGGTCAGCGTCTGCTTGAAGACCGGGTCGCCATTGGAGCCGACCGAGTACAGGCCGTAGGACTTCAGCGTGGTGTCACCGTTGGCGTCGAAGCCGAACGTGCCCAGCACCGTCGACGTCGACTTGGTCGCGAACAGCGCGGCCAGCACGGCGGACTTGCTGTTGCCCTGCGCGCCCAGGCTCTTGATGGTGTTGAGCCCGAGCTGCATAGCCTCGTAGCCGTAGATGGCGTACGGGTCGGGGTTGGCTACCCCGTACGCGGCCTTGTACGCGGCCAGGAAGTCCTTGCCACCCGGGTAGGCGGCCAGGTCCTGGGTCGCGACCGTGCACTGGATCAGCGGGTCGATCGCCGCCGGGACGCCGCCCTGCGATGCGCTGGTGAACGAGCTCGTGCACACCCCGTCACCGCCGAACACCTTGGCCGTGGGGATGGCCGAGTGGACGTCCTTGACGATCTGAACCGCGCCGTTGGAGACGATGCCGGCGAAGAAGAAGCAGTCCGCGCCCTGGCCCTGGATGGTCGTGGCGTAGGAGCGGAAGTTCGGCGAGGTCGGGTCGATGCCGGTGTCGCTCACGACGTTGACGCCGTAGTCGGCCTTCTCCAGCCCGATCAGGGTGGCCAGGCCCTGGCCGTAGGCCTCCTTGTCGTTGGCCACGGCGACCTTGGTGCAGCCCGCCTGCTTCATGGCCATCAGGTCCGCGGCAGCCTGGATCGAGTCGATCGGCACGATGCGCAGGTAAGTGCGCTTCCCGGTCGGATAGTACTTCTGCGGTTCGCCGGGGGCGCTTCCCGGCAGGTTGGTGGTCAGGCCGACGTAGGTGTTCGCCGGGCTCATCTGCGGTACGCCCGCTTCGTTGAGGATCGGGATCGACACCTCGCTGGCGCCGGAGTTGAATTCACCGACGTAGTAGACGGCCTTGGAGTCCGAGGCCACCTTGCGCGCGTTCGCCGCCGTCTGGCCGGGGTCCCACTTGCCCGCCGCAGCAGTCGAGTCGTCCAGGGACTGGTAGTTCACCGTGAAGTTGCCGGCCTTGTTGCCCGCCTGGGACAGCGCCAGCTTCATCCCGTTGACCAGCGGAATCGTCTGCGCTGAGGAGGCGCCCTGGAGCGGCAGGCTGGAGTAGATGTCGACGGTGTTGCCCCCGCTCGACGAGCCGCCGGCGGCGCTGCTGCTGCTGGACGAGCTGCTACTGCAGCCCGCAGCGGCCAGGGCGACTACGGCGGTGGCCGCCGCAACCGCGATGGTACGTCTCATATCCCTTTTTCCTCTCGGTTATCTGGGCCGGCCCGGGTGCCGGAAAGTACGGCTGGCCAGTACCCGGCTTTGGTGCGTCCCCGTAAGCCTGGATTCCCTGGCCGGGTCATTTCGTGTAGCTGAATCGGCCCCGGCTGCCGGTAAGGCGGCATCGCAAGCCGGTTCGGTGAGGTATCGGCACCCGTTCGCCCGAGCCCATCGACGGGACCGCCGTGGCCTGCTTGCGCCGGGCCGCCAGCGGAATCGCTCCCATCTGGGCTTCCTACCATTCGCTGATGATGCCAGAGTCCGGATGTCACGCACACTATCCGCGTGTAACGAACAAATAAGGACTGTGCCGGATACGGCTCCCGGGTCCTGCCCCGACAGCGGTGCGGGCGGGTGAAAACCGCTCTGAGCAGGGCATAATGTCCGTTGATGACGACCGCCGACCGCTACGATCTCCAGCGCTTCGTCGACGCCCAGGACGCGGGGGGCACCTACCAGCGGGCCGTGGCTGAGGTACGCGCGGGCCGGAAGGACAGCCACTGGATCTGGTTCGTCTTCCCGCAGGTCCAGGGCCTGGGCTTCAGCCCGGCGTCGCGGCTGTACGCCATCTCCTCGCTCGATGAGGCGCGCGCCTACCTGGCCCATCCGGTGCTGGGGCCGCGGCTGATCGAGTGCTCGGTCATCCTGGCCGGCGTGTCGGGCCGCACGGCCGAGCAGATCATGGGCGAGATCGACGCGGTCAAGCTGCGCTCGTCGATGACCCTGTTCATGCACGCCGCCCCGGCTGAGCCGGCCTTCGGCCGTGTCCTGGATCAGTACTTCGGCGGCGTGCCCGATCCCGCCACGGAGCAGCGGATCTGACCGCGCCGGGGCCGGCTACCGCTGGTCGCGGCGCAGCGGATGGTCGGCGGGGACCTCGACCACGACGATCGGCACCCCGTCGGGGTCCTCGATCCACATCTCGATCAGGCCCCAGGGCTCGGTGACCGGCTCCCGGGCGATCGGGACCCCGGCCGCCACGAGCCGCGCGTGCTCGGCCCGGACGTCGCGCACCTGCAGCCAGATCATCACCGAACGTCCCGGCGGAACCTCGCCGTGCCCCGACACCTCGAGGAATCCCTGGCCGAGGAAGAACACCACGCCCGGGTGGTCCGCGGGCCCGAACTCCCGGTAGACGGCCAGGCCCAGGGTGTCCCGGTAGAAACGGTGGCTGCGGTCCAGGTCGGTCGGGCGCAGCAGAATCCGGCTGCTCAGAATGTCCATGCCAGCCATTGTTCCCAGCCGTCCCTTCAGCCCGGCCAGGCGCGGCCAGCGGCTGCGGGCGCAGTTATCACGAAATCCTTACCTAGACCGGTTCTTTTCAACCAGTGTCTGTATACGAACCGTATCTCTGGGTAGAAACACGTCGATCGGGTTGATCGACACGGGTGCCCGGCGGAACCCTGCGCCGCCGGGCACCTTAGTGTCTGCCCTCGCCTTTCTGCGCGAGCCCGGCGATCGATCAAGATCACCAAAAACACGTTCGTAAAATACGTGCCTATCTGCGCTGAAATGCTAAAATAAAGCTAACGGGGTGATCCAGCTCTTCTTCCGAACGGAGCGTGGTGCATGCGCCCGGACCCGTTCACCGATCCAGGCGACGACAGCGAAGAACCTGCCTGGCCGCCGGGACCCCGCTGGCTCGCCACCATCCGACGGCTCCGAGAACGATCACGATGGCTTTCCGGATTTCCCGGTCGAGCAGGGCCTTTTCCTGACCGTGCCCGCTGGGTCATTCGATTCCGATCAGTTGGCCCAATCGGGCCCGGCGGCGGACATGCCCCCGGATCCATTGCTGGCCACCATCATTGACGTCACCGCGGGCCCGGACGGCTCAGGCATGGCGGGCCTGACCGGTGATCAGCTCATCGGCGTGATCGCCGGATCCCGTCGCCTCGAATCGCGCGCCGCCTGGTACACGCTCGCCGCCGTGGCCGAGTTCACCGCCCGCAGCGACCGCGAGGAGCTCGTGGGGGAGTTCGCCGCCGATGAGCTGGCCTGCGAGCTGCACCTCACCACCCAGTCCGCCGCGGGCCTGATGGACTACGCCCGCGCGGTGACGACGCGGCTGCCCCGCTGCTTCGCGGCCCTGGGCGCGGGCCTCCTGTATCCCGTGCACCTGCGAATCATCGAGGAGGAGACCCGGATCCTCGCCGACGAGGACGCAGCCAAGGCCGACACCGCGCTGTCGCAAGGGGCGGGCTCGCTGACCTACGGCAAGCTGCGCGCCGCCGTGCACCGGCTGGTCCTCGAGCTCGATCCCGAGGCAGCCGAGCGGCGCAAGGAAGCAGCGCGCCGGGACGCCCACGTCCGCCCGTTCCGGGAGTCGTCCGGCAACGCCGGGATGGAGGCCCGCGAGCTGCCCTCCGCCGAGGTGCTCGCCTCCTGGCAGCACATCGAGCAGCGAGCCCTCGACCTGCGTGCCGCCGGCGTCCCCGGCACCCTGCATGAACTCCGCGTCCGCGCCTACCTCGACCTCCTCCAGGAACGCGACACCCGCCTGGCCCAGTCTCGGCCGACCCCTAGCGAAGCGGCCGGCGGCGAAACGGAAGGCAACGGCCACGGCCCAGATGGCGGACCCAGCTCCCATTCCAGTCCGGCCCCTGGTCCGGGCCCTGGCGGCAGTCCCAGCTCCGGCCGGGAGACTGGCCCTGGTCTGGCGGCGCTGGTGACCATCACTGTCCCGTGGTCGACGACAACCGGCCGCTCCGCCGCCCCGGCTGATGTTGACGGCTTCGGCGTAGTCGACGCCGGCGAGGCCCGCGACCTGCTCGCCGCAGCCGCCCGGGACCCGAGAACCCGCTGGTGCGTCACCGCTCTAGGCCCGGACGGCACCGCCGCTGCCCACGGCTGTGCCTCCGGCCGCCACCCGCCGCCCGGCCCGGTCAACCCCACTGTCAGCTTTGGTCCCGCGGAAGGCCCGGACCCTCCGGGCCAGGCCGGCCATCCCACCGTCAATTCAGCTCCCCGAACCGATCCCGGTCGTCCAGACCCCGCGACCGATCCTGACCCGCCGCCCGATGGCCGTCCCGAGTCCTGGCTAGGCGTCCGGATGACCCCGATCACCCGCGGTGCCTGCGACCATGACCATGCCGAAACCGGCTACCGGCCGAGCCGGAAGCTCCGGCACCTGGTCCGCGCCCGCAACGCCGGATGCACCGCGCCCGGCTGCGGCCGCCCCGCGGTCCGCTGCGACCTGGACCACACCGTCGCCTGGGATGACGGCGGCCTGACCTGCGAGTGCGATCTCGCCCCGCTGTGCCGTCACCATCACCGGTGCAAGCAGGCCCAGGGCTGGCTGCTCGAGCAGCCCGAGCCCGGCGTGCTGATCTGGCGCACCCCGGCCGGACGCAGCTACCTCACCGCTCCCACTCGGTACTCCGCGTAGCTCAGGGCACGTTGAGCAGCAGGATGCCGGCCACCACGATGACCGTGGCCGTGACCCGGACCCGGCCGAACGGCTCACGGAAAGCCAGCGCCCCGATGATCGCGCCGAAGATCACGCTCGTCTCGCGCAGCGCGGCGATCGGGGCCAGCGCCCCCTGGGTCTGCGCCCACAGCACCAGGCCGTAGGCCACCACGCTGAGCGCGCCCGCGGCCATTCCGGCCAGCAGGATCCGGGGCGGCTGCTTGAGCAGGACGCCGCGCCGCCGGATCAGGGCGAACATCGGGACGCACGAGCTCTGCAGCAGCATCAGCCAGCCGATGTAGCCGAACGCGCTGCCTGACAGCCGCACGCCGACGCCGTCAACGATGGTGTAGGCGGCGATGGTCAGGCCGGTGCCGACGGCGGCCAGGACCGCTCCGCGGCTCGGCCGGCCGCCGCTGAAGATCAGGAAGGCCAGCCCGGCCGAGACCACGACCACCCCGGCGAGCTGCGGGAACGACAGGTGCTCGTGGATGAAGACGGCCGCCACCAGCGTCACCACTGGCGGGGAGATGCCGCGGGCCAGCGGGTAGACCTGGCTGAACTCGCCCAGCCGGTAGCACTGCATGAGCAGCAGGTTGTAGAAGACGTGGATCCCGACCGAGGCCAGCAGGTACGGCCAGGCCGCAGCCCGGGGCACGGCCGAGACCACGATCAGCGGGATCACCGCGCCGATGGAGCCCGCGCCGATCAGCGCGAAAGCGAGGGTCTGGTCCTTGATGCCGTGGGCGATGGCGTTCCAGATGGCATGGGTCACGGCGGCGCCCAGCACGGCCAGGGTGACGCCGAGCGTCAGGGTGTTCGACGGGTCCAACGAGGCTCCTCAGGCAAGGCTGAATAGGAGCCCTCAGGGCTTTTATCCCGTCAGGTGTTCCCCGGGCCGGTCCCCGATCGAACCGCAGCACCCGGGTCGCGGCGCCGCTCGGTCCAGCCCCAGCCGCCCTGATTGTGGTTGTCCCGGCGGACGGCCAGCGGAACCCTAGGCGCAACCACGTGCTGACCGCATCTTAACCGGCCGCCGCCGGAATCTCCTGCTGGGTGCGCAGCAGCAGGATGACCCAGGTCCGGTACGGCCGCCATCCCTCGCTGATCTGGGTCAGCTGCGCGGCCGTGGCCGGGGCGGGCAGGCCGTAGGCGTCCGCGACCGCCTGGGCCAGCCGCGGCTCGTGGTAGGACACGGCGTCGGGATCGCCGGCGCCCCGCAGCAGGATCAGCCCGGCCGAGAAGTCGCCGATGCCGGGCAGGGTCTTGAGGTCCTTCAGCGCCGCGTCGCGGGGCATCGACCGCAGCCGGGCCGTGTCCAGCTGACCGTCCAGCGCGGCTCGGGCCACCGACCGCAGCCACTCCGGCTTCCGCCCGGCCAGGCCCGGGAAATCCTCGAGCGCGGCTAGCCGCTCCGGGGCCGGGAAGGCGTGCACCACCCGGTCGCCGAACCGCACCGGCTCGCCGAGCTGTTCAGCCATCCGGGCCTTGATCGCCGCGGCCTGCCTGATCCGGATCCGGTGCCCGATGATGGTCCAGGCGGCCGCCTCGTACGGCGACCAGAACCCTATCGGCCGCAGGCCGGGCAGGAGCCGCTGCAGGCGGCCCACCACCGGGTCACCCTCGCCGACGGCTGGGAACCCGGAGCCGTCCACGTCCAGGGACAGGATCCGCTCGACCTGCGCGCGCAGGGCCTTCAGCAGGGCGGGATCCGGCGCCTGCGGGCTCACCACGGCGGCGGTCACGGTGTCGCCGTCCTGCGACACCCGGACCCCGGCCGTCGACCAGCTCCCTTCCACCGGGAAGGCCAGCTCCAGGACGGCCTCCTGCGGTCCGGCGTAGGCCGCGGGCGCGAAGCCCTCCAGGAACCGGATGCTGGACTCGAGCGAGAACGGCCCGCGCGGGGTCAGGGTAAACGTCTCCATGAGGCCATCTGATCACCGGCCGCTGACATTTTCCGGCGTCCGCCTTCCGGTGGGCGACGCCGCCTTCCTCCAGCGGCCTAGCCTCTCGGTAGGGTGGCGCAATGATTCAGGGGTTTGACCCGCGCACCGGCCAGCCGGTGGGGGAGCCGGTCGCCGAGACGGCCGACGCCGAGGTGGACGCGCTGCTGGCCGCCGCGGTGGCCGCGGCGCCCGGGTGGGGGGCCGGGACCGCGCTGGCCCAGCGGGCGGCGGCCCTGGAGGCCGTGGCCGACGCGCTGGATGACCGGGCGGGCGAGCTGGCCGTCATCGCCGACACCGAGACCGCCCTGGGCGGCGAACGGCTCACCGGTGAGGTGGCCCGCACCACCCAGCAGCTGCGCCTGTTCGCGGGCGTGCTGCGCGACGGCCGCTACCTCGACCCGGTGATCAGCCCGGCCGACGGGGTGGTGCCGGACGTGCGTCGGGTCAGCCGGCGGCCGGGCCGGTGGCTGTGTTCGCCGCGTCGAACTTCCCGTTCGCGTTCTCGGTGGCGGGCGGCGATACCGCGTCCGCGCTGGCCGCGGGCTGTCCGGTCATCGTCAAGGCGCACGAGGCGCACCCGGTCACCTCCGCGGAGACGGCGACGGTGGTGGCCGCCGCGCTGGCCTCGGCTGGTGCGCCGGCCGGGACGTTCGGCCTGGTGCACGGGGTCGAGGCGGGCCTGCGGCTGCTCCGTCACCCGGATCTCGCCGCAGCCGGGTTTACCGGGTCCACGGCCGGCGGCCAGGCCCTGGCCCGGATCTGCGCCGAGCGGCCGGTGCCCATCCCCTTCTACGGGGAGCTCGGCTCGGTCAACCCGTGCGTGGTGCTGCCCAGAGCCGCGTTCTCCCGCCCGGCCGCCCTCGCCACCGGGTACGCCGGGTCGCTGACGCTGGGCGCGGGCCAGTTCTGCACCAACCCCGGCCTGCTGTTCGTGCCCGAAGACGTGGGCCTGATGTCCGCGCTCGCCGAGGCGGTCACCGCCTCAGCCGGCGGCCCGATGTTGTCCGGCCGGATCTTCGCAGGCTACGAAGACGCGCTGGCCGAGGCCGCGGACCATCCCGGAGTTACCGAGCTGGCCGCGGGCCAGCCCGGAATCGGCCCGTGGGGGGCGACGCCGCGGGTCTTCCAGCTCGGGCTGAAGGACTTCGCCGCCGATCTCGCCGTGCTGTCCCGCGAGCGGTTCGGCCCGGCCGGGCTCGTCATCACCTATCCGTCGGTTGCGGACCTGCTGCCGGTGCTGGCCGCGCTGCCCGGCAACCTGGCCGCCGTCGTGCACGCCGACCAGCAGTCCCCGGACGACATGGACCTGGCCCGGCAGGTCGTCGCCGTGCTGGAGCACGTGGCCGGGCGGATCGCCTTCAACGGCTGGCCGACGGGCGTGGCCGTCGTCGCGGCCCAGCACCACGGCGGCCCGTGGCCGGCCACCACCATGCCCGGTTTCACCTCGGTCGGCACGGCCGCCATCCGCCGCTGGCTGGTCCCCGTCGCCTACCAGGACTTCCCGGCTGACTTGCTGCCGCCCGTGCTGCGCTGAGATCCGGCCGCGCAACCCTGGGCGCTAGGGCAGGATGAACCGTTCCACGGCGTTGGCGAAGCCTTCCTCCTCATTCGAGGTGGTGACGTGGCGGGCGGCGGCCTGGACGTCGTGACTGGCGTTGCCCATGGCGATGCTGAGCCCGGAATGGGCGAACATCAGCACGTCATTGGCTGGTCGCCGATGGTGGCGATCTGCTCGGCGGGGATCTGGTAGCTCTGCGACAGGTACTGGGCCACCGCGCCCTTGTTGGCGTCGGGGTTGGTGACATCGCAGTAGTAGGGCTGGGACTTGGCTGCCGAGACGTGAGCGCCGAAGTGCTCGCGCACCGCGTCCGCGCCTTTTTGCACCGCGTCGAGGTCGTCGCTGACCCCGACGACCTTGGCCACCCCTTGCGACAGGCCGGAAAATCCGGCCACCACCGTCGGGCCGAACCTGACCGTCCGCGTCTCCCGGTCCACGTGCGGGGCCCCGGGATCGCGGATGAACCAGTCCGCGCCCCGGTAGACCCAGACGTCCAGCCCCTGGGCGGCGAGCACCTCGATGACCCCCGGCGTCACCTCATCAGGCACGGTCTGCTGCTTGATCACCGACATGTCGGGATGGACGTACACGCCGCCGTTGAAGCCCGCGATGGGCGTGGCGAGCTGCAGCGGCTCGATGAGCATCGACATGCCGCGAGGCGGCCGGCCGCTGGTCACCGCGAACAGGATCCCGGCTTCCTTGAGCTTGGCCACCGCGGCGATGGCCCGGTCGGTGAGGACCTTGTCCTGGGTCACGAGCGTGCCGTCGACGTCGGCCAGGAACAGCCGGATGGGCGGGGCCATGGTGCCTCCACTAGGCGGTCGGGGCCGGGGTGTTAGGACGGACGCGGGCTAGAGGTCGATCCGGTCGACCGAATGACCGTGGCCGATGAGCACCGTGGCCACCATCTGGGGCGGGAACAGGCCGTGCTCGACGACCCCCGGGGTGGCCGACAGCCAGGCGGCCAGCGATGCCGGATCGTCGACCGGGCCGCCGTAGTCCGCGATCACGCCGCCGTCGGGGCTGACCGGGATCTCCCGCAGCGACACGGGCGCGATCCGGCGCATGGTGGCGTGCAGCCCGAAGAAGAGCAGCTCCACCGGGACCGGGCCGTGCAGCGCCTGGACCGGCTTGGATGAGTCGACGATGACGATGAAGCGGCCCGCGGCCCCGGCGATGATCTTCTCCCGGGTGTGCGCGCCGCCGCCCCCCTTGACCAGCCAGCCGTCGGGCGTGACCTGATCGGCCCCGTCGATGGCGATGTCGAAGCGGTTGATGCTCGCCGTGTCCTCGATCCGCAGGCCAAGCTGGCGGGCGGTGTGCTCGGTGCGCGGCGAGGTGGCCGCGCACACGATGTCGAGCGACCGGCGGGCCAGGGCGGGCAGCAGGAAGGCCACCGTCGAGCCGGTGCCGAGCCCGACGGTCATCCCGTCCTCAACCAGCTCCGCGGCCGCCTCCGCGGCGGCCTGCTTTTCCCGGTCGATGCCTTCAGGTGTCTTGTTCATGGCGGTTAGCGGTCCCTCTCCGCCGCCGCGGACGTTGGCGTCATGAGCACTATCATCGTCGCTCAAGCGACCCGCCTGTCACGTGTCCCGGGAGCGTGCCTTGAGTGAATATTTCGACCTCGGCTCGTACTCGCGCGAGGTGACCACCGCCTCGGCCGACGCGCAGACCTGGTTCAACCGGGGCCTGGTGTGGGCCTACGGCTTCAACCACGAGGAGGCCGTGGCCTGCTTCGAGCAGGCCATCGAGGCCGATCCGGCGTGCGCGCTGGCCCGCTGGGGGCTGGCCTACGCGCTGGGCCCGAACTACAACAAGCCGTGGGAGGCCTTCGACCCGGTCGACAAGTCCGCTTCGGCGTCCCGGGCCCACGCGGCCGCCGCCGCCGCGCTGGACCGGGCGGGCGCGGCCGCCCCCGTCGAGCGGGCCCTGGCCCGGGCGCTGACCGCCCGGTACCCGTCCGCGGAGGCGCCGGAGGACGGCGCGCCCTGGAACGCGGCCTACGCCGACGCCATGCGGGAGGTGTACCAGGAGTACTCCGATGACCTCGACGTGGCCGCGCTGTTCGCCGACGCGCTGTTGAACCTGACCCCGTGGGCGCTGTGGGACCTGATCACCGGCGAGCCCGCGCCCGGGTCGGCCGCGGCCGAGGCCCGGACGGTACTGGACCGGGCGCTGGCCGCCGGCGGCGGCCGCGCCCACCCCGGCGTCCTGCACATGTACATCCACCTGATGGAGATGTCGGCCCATCCCGAGGACGCGCTGCAGGCCGGCGACCTGCTCCGGGAGCTGGTCCCCGACGCCGGCCACCTGCGGCACATGCCCACCCACCTGGACGTGCTGTGCGGCGACTACCGGCAGGTGGTCTCGGGCAACACGGCCGCCATCGCCGCCGATGAGAAGTTCCTGGCCCGCCGCGGCGCGATGAACTTCTACACGCTCTACCGGGCCCACGACTACCACTTCAAGATCTACGGCGCGATGTTCGCCGGCCAGTACGCCGCCGCCCTGGACGCGGCCCAGCGGCTCGCGGCGGCCATCCCCGAGGCGCTGCTCCGGGTCGAGGTCCCGCCCATGGCGGACTGGCTGGAGGCCTTCGTGGCCATGAAGCTGCACGTGCTGATCCGGTTCGGCCGCTGGGCCGAGATCATCGCCACCCCGCTGCCCGCCGATCAGGAGCTGTACTGCGTGACCACGGCCATGACGCACTACGCCAAGGGCGTCGCGTTCGCGGTGACCGGGCAGATCGCCGAAGCCGAGGCCGAACGGGCCGGGCTCACCGCGGCGGCCGGGCGCGTGCCGCCGTCGCGCACCGTGTTCAACAACACGACCGAAGACATCCTGCAGATCGCCGCGGCCATGCTGGACGGCGAGCTGGAATACCGGCGGGGTCACTACGAACCGGCCTTCGCCCACCTGCGCCGCGCGGTGGAGCTGGACGACGGGCTGCCCTACGACGAGCCCTGGGGCTGGATGCAGCCCGCCCGGCACGCGCTCGGCGCCCTGCTACTGGAGCAGGACCGGGTGGCCGAGGCCGAAGCCGTCTACCGCGGCGACCTCGGGCTGGACCGCACCCTGCCGCGGCCCTGCCAGCATCCGGGCAACGTGTGGAGCCTGGTCGGCTACCACGAGTGCCTGGTCCGGCTGGGCAAGCATGAGCAGGCCGGGATCATCGAGCAGCAGCTCGCCATCGCCGCCGCGTACGCCGACGTGCCCATCCACTCGTCCTGCTTCTGCCGGATGGAGCACTAGGCGCCGAGGGTCTTCTCGAACCAGTGGTGCGCGTAGGCCTCGTCGTTGAACGCCGGAACCTCGCGGTAGCCGGCCGTCCGGTACAGGCTGATGGCCTCGGCCAGCGCCTGGTTGGTCTCCAGCCGGACCGTCCGGGCGCCGTGCGCGGCGGCCTGAGCCTCCAGCTCGCCCAGCAGCCGCCGGCCCAGCCCCAGCCCGCGGGCCGGCGAGGCGACCCACATCCGCTTGATCTCGGCCGGGGCACCGGGATGGAACTTCAGCGCCCCGCAGCCGGCCGGCTCGCCGCGCAGCGTGGCCAGCAGGAACAGCCCGGCGGGCGGCGACATCTCGTCCTCGGTGGCGGAGATGCTCCGGTCCGGGTCGAAGCCGTCCTCGAACCGGTCGGCCAGCTCGGCCACGTAGGACCGGACGGCCTGGCGGGCCGCCGGGTCCCGCGGGTCGCGGACCGCGATCTGCACCGCCGAGACGTCCAGCAGCCGCTCGACCTCAGCCATGGCCGCCACCAGCCGCTCGCGCTGCCGCGCGGTCAGCGGCGTGAGCACGGCCTCGGCCGCCCTGTCCGACAGCCGGTCCAGCTCGGCTCGCTCGGCCTGCCCGCCGGCGGTCAGCCGGGCCGTGCGGACCCGCCCGTCGGCTCCGCTCGGCTCCACGATGATCAGCCCGTCGCCCTGCAGGGACCGCAGCAGCCGGCTCAGGTAACCGGAATCCAGCTCCAGGCGGGCCCGCAGGGCCCGGACGTCGCAGCCGTCCGGGCCGATCTCCCACAGCACCCGGGCCTGGCCGAGCGGCCGGCCGCGGGCCAGGAACGCGTCTTCCAGCGCGCCGGACCGCTGGGTGACCGTCCGGTTGAATCGCCTGACCTGACCGACCATGGCCTGTTCCATTATCTGACCTTAGTCAGCTAAATGCCGTACGGTCAACGCTCTTCAGCATGGCGGCCTTGGCGTGACACCATGAAGAAATATGGACGACGAGCGTGAGAATCTCAGCTGGCAGGGCTTCGGCGACGCGTCACGAGAGCTGGCCAGGACCATCGCGGCCGACGGCTTCGAGCCCGACCTGATCCTGTCCATCGCCCGCGGCGGCCTGTTCCTGGCCGGCTCGCTCGGCTACGCGCTCGCGGTCAAGAACCTGCACGTCATGAACGTGGAGTTCTACGACGGCGTCGGGACCACCCTGGACATGCCGGTGATGCTGCCGCCGGTGCCCAGCGCGGTGGACTTCTCCGAGAAGAAGGTGCTGATCGCCGACGATGTGGCCGACTCGGGCCGCACCATCGAGCTGGTCTACTCCTTCATCAAGGACCAGGTGGACGACGTCCGGTCGGCGGTCATCTACGAGAAGCCGCAGTCGGTGATCAAGTGCGAGTACGTCTGGAAGCGCACCGACCGGTGGATCAACTTCCCCTGGAGCAGCCAGGGCCCGGTCCTCCAGCACGCCGGGCAGGTCCTCGACGCCTGAGGCGGCCGGGACGGTTAAGTCGCTGCGCCGCAGCATCAGCATGGTCACCACGATGGCCACCGCGAGCAGGACGTCGGCGATCCAGAAGGCCAGGTGGTAGCCGTTCGTCAGGGCCACGGCGGCGGGTTCGCCCCGCGCGGCCAGGGCACTGGTCCGGCCCGCTGACACCGTGGCCAGCACGGCCAGGCCGAGCGCCCCGCCCACCTGCGCGGTCGTGTTGACCAGCCCGGAGGCCAGGCCGGCGTCGCCGGAGTCGGTTCCGGCCATGGCCACCGTCATCAGCACCGGGAAGGCGACGCCGGCCCCGGTGCCCATCAGCACCATGACCGGCAGCACGTGCCGGACGTACCCGCCGTGCACCGGGGCCACGGCGAACAGCGACAGCGCCACGCCGATCAGCACCAGCCCGGCCAGCAGCGCGTTCCGCGCGCCGAACCGGGCCGACAGCCGGTCGGCGTACCGCACCGACACCACGCCCATCACGGTCGCGACGGGCAGGAAGGCCAGGCCGATCCGCAGCGGGCTGTACCCCTGCACCAGGCGCAGGTACAGCGCGCCCAGGAAGAACATGCCGAACATGCCGGCCACGCTGAGCACCTGGACCACGTTGGCCGCCACGATGGTGCGGACGGTCAGGATGCGCAGCGGCATGAGCGGGTGGCGCGCCGTCCGCTGGCGGATGACGAAGCCGGCCAGCAGCGCCACCGACACCGCGCCGAAGGCCAGCGTCTGGCCGGCCAGCCAGCCGTACTCCGAAGCGGGCTTCACGATGGTGTAGACGCTCAGCATCATCGCGCCGGTGATCAGCAGCGCGCCGGTCACGTCGGCGCCCTGCCGCAGCCCGGTGCCCCGGTCCCGGGGGACCACCCGCAGGGCCAGCACCGCGGTCAGGACGCCGATGGGCAGGTTCACGAAGAAGATCCAGTGCCAGTTGATGGCCTGGGTCAAGATGCCGCCGGCCAGCAGCCCGACCGCGCCGCCCGCCGAGGCCACGAAGGCGAAGATTCCGATGGCCCGGGCCATGTCCCGCTGCTCGGGGAACAGGGTCACGATCACGCCCAGGATCACCGCCGAGGTCAGCGCGCCGCCGACGCCCTGCACGAACCGGGCGGCGATCAGCATGCCCTGCGACTGGGCCAGCCCGCACGCCATCGAGGCCACGGTGAAGATGGCCAGCCCGGCCAGGAAGACGTCGCGCCGCCCGGCCAGGTCACCGAGGCGCCCCGCCAGCAGCAGCAGGCCGCCGAACGAGATCAGGTACGCGTTCACCACCCAGGCCAGCCCGGCCGCGGAGAAGCCCAGCTCCTGCTGGATCGACGGGAGCGCGACGTTCACGATCGTCACGTCCAGCACGATCATCAGCATCCCGGCGCACAGCACGACCAGGGCCGTCCAGCGGGCCCGGTCCGCCGCCTCGGTCAGCTCTCGGTCGGCCAGTCCGGAAACCTCGCTCATGTCCTGCATTGTCGCTGGCCTAAGCCGACATATCTACCAGCCAGGAAGGGGTACCCGGTTCGCCCGGCCCGGCGCTACGGCGCGGCCACCACGGTGGTGATCTTGTCCAGGCCGGCGATGGCCAGGATGGTGCTGATCGGCCCGGCCTCGGAGATGATGAGGGTCAGCCGGTCATGAGTGGCCGCGGTGAACAGCACGTGGATGCCGGCGCTGTCGCAGTAGGTGACCCCGGTCAGGTCGACGGTGATCGCGTCGGCGCTGGCCGCCGCCTCGGCCAGCGCGGCACCGAACGCCTCGGCGCTGGCCAGGTCGATGTCGCCGGCAGCGCGCACGGCCGCGGGTTGCTGCCCGGTCCCGGGCACGACGTCGAAGCGGGCCTGGAGCTCGCCGTCGGTGGTGTGGTCGCCTGGGGTGCTGTGTTCGGCCATGGCTACAGTTCCTTGGTCATGGTCACGGTGGTCCCGTGCTCGGTGGTCTGGATGTTGACCTGATCCATCAGTGCGTGCATGAAGGGAATTCCGTGGCCGCGGGTGTCGGGGCCATCGTGCGGGGGACGCCAGGCGCCGGTGTCGGCCACGGTCACCGTGACCGCGGCCTGCGTGACCCCGACGTCGACAGAGATCTGCACCGGCTCGTGACCGTCCTGCCGCCCGGCCGGCGCGTGCTCGAAGGCGTTGGCGGCCGCCTCGCCGACCGCGATCAGGACGTCCATGCCGTCCTGGGCGGCGATGCCGGCGGCCGGCATCCATTCCCGGAGCCGGGCCCGGATCGCGGCCAGGCAGGACGGGTCCTGCGCGCTGACCCGCATCCGCAGCGGCTCCGGCGGGTGCCGGTAGATCAGCACCGCCACGTCGTCCTCGAAGCCCGCATCGGGCGTCATGCCCGCCATGACCTCGTCGGCCAGCACGTCCGGATGCTGGGCCGAGTGGCCGGCGACCAGCTCGGCGGCGGCCTGGATCCCGTCGTCCAGCGGGACGCGGCGGCGTTCGACCAGCCCGTCGGTGTACAGCAGCAGCGTCGCGCCCGCGGGCAGCGAGACCGAGGCCTGGCTGCGCCGCCAGCTGGCGGGCAGGGCGGCCAGCGGCAGGGACTGGGCCTGGTCCAGCATCGACCAGGCACCGCCGGCGCTGACCAGCAGGGGCGGGGGATGCCCGGCGCTG
Source organism: uncultured Actinomycetes bacterium (assembly GCA_963744005.1). Taxonomy (GTDB): domain Bacteria; phylum Actinomycetota; class Actinomycetes; order Streptosporangiales; family Streptosporangiaceae; genus Palsa-504. The sequence continues at coordinate 314,144 of CAVURU010000003.1, forward strand.
CTGTAGGTCACCGTGCCCGCGGCCGGGTCGATGATGGCGCAGAAGACCGAGGTGCACATGGCCGCGGGGATCCGGCTGGCGAAGGTGTCCAGGTCGGCCAGGACCTCGGCCGGGCCGGAGGCGCGCAGCAGCACGGCCTGGCTGGCCGAGCGGAGCTGGCCCATGACCGCCGCGGCGGGCAGCCCGCGGCCCACGCAGTCGCCGACCAGGACGCCGATCCGCTCGCCCGACACCGGCACCACGTCATACCAGTCGCCGCCGACCTCCAGCGGCGCCACCGCCGGGGCGTAGCGCACGGCGAACCCGTGCGGCAGCTGGGTCGGGCCCAGGATGGCCTGCTGGAGGGTCAGCGCGACCGCGCGGGCCTGCGCGTAGTCCCGGGCCTTGGCCAGCACCTGGGCCAGGTGGCTGGTCAGGACCGCGAACAGGTCGCGCTCCTCGGCGCGGATGGCCCGGGCCGCCGGGAACCCGAGGACCACCGCCGCGGTGGCCGCCCCGTCCAGCGGCGCGGCCAGCAGCTGGCGGCCGTCGGCATCAGGCGCCACGGCCACCGACGCGGCGGGCTGGTGCCGCGCCTCGACCAGCGCGGCGGCCACGGCCGGGGTGATGTCACGGCCCGGTTCGGTCGGCGGCCAGCTGGTGATGGCGGGCACGCCGCCGCTGGACCACAGGGCGATGGTGGCGCGGCTGCCGTGCAGCGCGGCGGTGAGCTGGCGCGCCGCGGTGGTCAGCATGTCGGAGATCTCGCCCGTCGCGGCCAGCGCGGCGGCGAACCCGGCCAGGGTCGCCTCGCGCTGCGCGGCGAGCCGCTCGGAGGTCACGTCGCGGGCGGTCCCGACGAACACCCGGGTCCGGCTGACGCGGCCGGGCAGGCTGGCCGAGCTGCACGCCAGCCAGACGGTGTGCCCGTCCCGGTGCCGGGCCGGCACGGTGTACCGGCCGCCGCCGTGCCGCCGGTAACCCGCGAAGGCCGTCTCCATCAGGGCCCGCCCCTCGGGGTCGGCCCCGTCGTCCGGCACCCACGGGTGCGGCCAGCGGACCGGCAGCACGGCGGAGTCGTAGCCGACCAGGGCCAGGAACGCATGATTGGCCTCCAGCATGGTGCCCTCGTCGTCGGTGACGAAGAAGCCCTCCTGGAGGGTATCGATCAGCGCCCGCCGGAACCGGGATTCCCGGTTCCGGAACCGGGCCATCTCCAGGTTCGAGCGCACCCGGGCCAGCAGCTCCACCGCCGAGAACGGCTTGGGCAGGTAGTCGTCGGCGCCGGCGTCCAGGCCCGCGGCCGCTTCGTCCTCCCCGGCCCGCGCGGACAGCAGCACCACCGGGACCGGCGCGGTACGCGGGTCGGCCCGCAGCTCGGTGACCAGGGCCAGGCCGTCCAGGCGGGGCATCATCACGTCGGTCAGCAGCAGGTCCGGGACCCGGGCGCGGGCGGCGTCCAGGGCGGCCTGCCCGTCGGTGACCAGGCTGACCTGGTAGCCGGCGGCGCGCAGCAGGCGGCCCAGGTACTCGCGCATATCGGCGTTGTCGTCCGCGACCAGCACCCGGGCGTGCAGCACCCGGCGGGTCTGCCCGGGCGCGTCCGCGGCACTGCCGATGGTGAGCTGGTCCGGCCCGCTCCACCCCTCGGGGTCGTCCTCCTCATCCAGGGCGGCGCCGTCCGGCGCAGGCCCGGGCAGCCAGCGCATGGCCTCCTGGAGGAAGGGATCCGCCGTGGCCGAGACGGCCGCCGCGTGACCCGCCGCGACCAGGGCGTCGGCCGGCAGGTGCGCGTGGCCGAACGGCAGCCGGACCATGAACGTGGTGCCCAGGCCCGCGGTGCTGGTCGCGGTGATGGTGCCGCCGTGCAGCTGGATGAGCTCCTGGACCAGGGCCAGGCCGATGCCGCTGCCCTCGTTCGAGCGGCCCCGCGCGTTCTCGATGCGGTGGAACCGCTCGAACAGGCGGGGTATCTCGTCGGCGGGCACGCCGATGCCGGTGTCGGTCACCGTCATCACCGCCTGGCCGCCCTCGGCCCGCACCGCCACCCGGATGGACCCCTCGAAGGTGTACTTCACCGCGTTGCTGAGCAGGTTCAGCACCACCTTCTCCCACATGCCCTGGTCCAGGTAGACCGGCTCGGGCAGCGGGGGGCAGTCCACCGTGAAGGCCAGGCCCGCCCGGTCGACGGCGGAACGGAAGACGCTGGCCAGCTCGGCCGTCACCTGCGCCAGGTCGGCAGGCTCGTAGCTGGCCTGCATCCGCCCGGCCTCGATGCGGGAGAAGTCCAGCAGCGTGTTGACCAGCCGGCCCAGCCGCAACCCGTTGCGGCTGATGACCTCCAGCTCCTCGCGCACGGCCGGGGCCGCGTCGGCCAGCTGCCGCTGCAGCTCCTGCACCGGGCCGGCGATCAAGGTCAGCGGGGTGCGGAACTCGTGGCTGATGTTGGAGAAGAACGCGGTCTTGGCCCGGTCCAGCTCGGCCAGGTCCTCGGCGCGGTGCTGCTGGACGGCGTAGCTGCGGGCGCTGGCGATCCCGGCGGCGAGGTGCCGGGCCACCAGCTCGATGAAGCCGCGGTAGCCGTCGTCCAGGGACCGGTACCGGTTGAGCGCGGCGACCAGGAACCCGTAGGGCAGGCCGCCCTGCCGGGCCAGCGGCGCGACCAGCGCCTGGGCCGGTGGCTCGCTCCAGACGCCGGACGGCAGCCCGGTGAACGCGGCGCCGTCCAGGTCGACCAGGGCGGGGGCGCCCCGCCGCAGGGCCGCGACGGGCCACACCGGGTCCGGGTCGGCGACGGCCAGCACGGCCGGGGCGGCCGGGTGGCCGGGAGCGATCCCGGTGCTCCCGGCCAGCCGCGCCGTGCTCCCGTCCTCGTCGAACAGGTAGGTCAGGGTGAACGGGAGGTCCTGCCGGTTGTTCTCCAGCTGCCGCCCGGCGTAGCTGAGCATCTCGGCGTCGGTCCGCACCACGCTCGGATCCGAGCCGAGGTCGCGCAGGGTGGCCATCCGGCGCTCGCCGATGACGCGCTCGGTGTCCTCGCTGACCACGCACAGCATGCCGACCACGGTGCCGGCGTCGTCCCGCAGCGGGCTGTAGGAGAAGGTGTGGTACGTCTCTTCCGGGTAGCCGGACCGCTCCAGGAACAGCAGCAGGGCCTGGTCCCAGGTCGCCTGCCCGGAGGCCAGCACGATGCCGATCCGCGGCCCGATGTCGTCCCAGATCTCGGCCCACACGTCGCTGGCCGGCCGCCCCAGCGCCCACGGGTACTTGCGGCCCAGTGTGTCCCGCCGGTAGGCGGCGTTGCAGAAGAAGGTCAGCTGCGGGCCCCAGGCCATCCACATCGCGAACCGGGACGACAGCAGGATCTGCACCGCGGTCTGCAGGCTCTGCGGCCATGATCCGGGCGGGCCGAGCGGGGTGGCGGTCCAGTCCACCGCCTCCAGGTCCCGGCCGACCTCGTCATCGGCGGTGAAGATCCCGGTCGCCCCCGACCCGGATCCGGAGCCTGCAGCCGACACTGGCCGTCCTTTCCTTCTCACCCGGCGCCGGGGCCGCCCCAGCGCCGGGGCCGGTCGGACATTACTCATATCATTCCCCGTTCGCGGCCTCGGCACGCGAGGCGGCCAGGGCCAACAGCGCCACGTGCAGGGAGGTCCGCGACTCGGCCGAGCCGAGGTCAGTGCCGAGGATCCGCTCGATCCGGCGCAGCCGCTGGTAGAACGTGGGCCGGGCCAGGTTGGCCGCCTTGGCCGCCTCCGCCTTGTTGCCCCCGGCGGCCAGGTAGGCGGCCAGCACGTCCAGCAGGGCACCGGCCTGGCCGTCGGCCAGCAGCGCGCCCAGCTCGCGCTCGACGAACGTCTGCAGCCGCGGGTCGTCACCCAGCAGGTGCAGCAGGCCGCGCAGCCGCAGGTCCGGGAGCCGGTAGAAAGGCGGCCCGGCGGCGGGTCCGCGTCCGGCCGGGCGGCCCGCGACCACATCGGCGACCTGGCCGGCTTCCAGGAACGAGCGGCGCACGTCCCTGATCGACCCCACCTCCGCGCCTACCCCGATGACCACCGGGCCGGCTCGCTCGGTGATCCGGGCCGCCAGCCGGGCCAGCACGGCGTCGGCGTCGGCCTGCATGCCGAGGGAGAGCATGGCCCCGGCCCGGGCGTCGTCCAGCGTGCCGACCAGCGCGGGCACCCGCTCGGCCGCTCCCGCGGCCGCCGCTGCGTCGGCCAGCTCCAGCACCCGGGCGTGGGCCGAGACCCCCAGGGGCCCCAGCCCCGGGTCGGGGAACCGGAGCACCAGGGCGATGAGCTGCCGCCCGTCCACCGGCACGCCGAGGGCCCGGGCCCGGACCGCGGCCTCGGCCGGATCGGCGTGCGCCTGGGAGATGATCCCGCTGATCAGGGTCCGGTGCGCCTGCCGTTCCAGGCTCTCCCGGTGCCGGGCCAGCAGCCGCCCCAGGGCCAGCGTGCTGGCCGCCCGCTCGATCAGCACGCTGTCGGTCCCGGACGGCGGCCCGCCGCAGACCAGGATGACCCGGCCCCAGTCCTCGCCGCGCGCGCCGACCTGGGTGACGAGCCATCCGGAGGCCTCGTCGTAGGCCGTCCGGCCGCGGATGACGACCGACCGGCTGCGCGCCGCGAAACCCTGCAGCAGCTGGCCCGGGTCGGCGCCGGCCGGCTCGCAGGCCAGTACCCGGTGGGCCAGGTCGGCCAGGATCACCGGCCGCCCGGCCAGCGCCGCCGCCTGCCGGATGACCTCCTCGGCCGAGGCGCCCGCCACCGACAGCTCGGTGAACATCTCGTGCAGGCGCTCGGAGACCCGCAGCTCCTCGAGCTGGGCGTCGATGATGCGGGCGTGCACCGCCTCGGTGATCTCGATGAACGCGACCTCGCGCTCGAACGCGATGAGCGGCAGCCCGGCCCGCCCGGCCGCGGCGACCAGGGCCGACGGCAGCGACCCGGCGTAGCGCCGGCCCAGCTCCACCGCCAGCCCGGCCACCCCGATCCCGGCCAGCTCGCCGATGTAGGCGGCCAGCAGCCCTTCGTCGTCGGGCAGCGCGATGCCGGTGGACAGGACCAGCTCCCCGCCGCGCAGCAGGCGGGCCACGTCGGTCAGCTCGATGGCGTGTACCCAGCGCACCGGCGTGCCCAGCCGGTCGGCGCCGGCCACGACCACGGGACGGCCGCGCCGGCACACCTCCAGGGCGAGTACGTCGGCCAGCGAGGGCAGCATTGACACAGTGTACGGATCAGGCCCGATATCGATACAGGATGTCACTACCGTCCGGACCAGGGGAGCGAGCAGACTGGTGAGCATGTCTGAGCTCCTCGCCCGCCACCGCGCGGTCATCCCCAACTGGGTCGCGATCAACTACGACGAGCCGATCGAGATCGCCAGCGGTAAGGGCTGCCGGGTGACCGACGCTCAGGGCCGCAGCTACCTGGACTTCTTCGCCGGCATCCTGACCAACATGCTCGGCTACGACGTCCCGGAGGTCCGGGAGGCGGTCGAGCGGCAGCTGGCCACCGGGGTGGTGCACAGCTCGACGCTGTACCTGATCCGCAACCAGGTCGAGCTGGCCGAGAAGATCGTGCGGCTGTCCGGGATTCCCGACGCCAAGGTCTTCTTCACCAACTCCGGGACCGAAGCCAACGAGACGGCGCTGCTGGCCGCGCTCACGGCCCGCAAAGCGAATCAGGTCCTGGCCATGCGGGGCAGCTATCACGGCCGTTCGTTCGGCGCCATCTCAGCCACCGGGGTGGCGTCCTGGAAGATGTCGAGCAACGACCCGTTCGGCGCCCATTACCTGCACGGCACCGACCGGCGTGTCGGTCCCTTCGCGAACCTGTCCGACGCCGACTACATCAAGGCCTGCGCCGATGACCTGCGGGCCCTGCTGTCGGCCGGCGTCAACCCGGCCGACGTGGGCTGCCTGCTGGCCGAGCCGGTGCAGGGCGTGGGCGGGTTCACCATGGCGCCCGACGGCCTGCTCGGCGTGTACCAGGAGATCCTGGCCGAGCACGGCATCCTGCTCATCTCGGACGAGGTGCAGACCGGCTGGGGCCGCACCGGCGCGCACTTCTGGGGCATCTCCGCGCACGGCGTCGTGCCGGACGCCATGACGTTCGCCAAGGGGCTGGGCAACGGCTTTGCCATCGGCGGCGTGGTGGCCCGCGGCGAGCTGCTCGACGGCATCCGCGGCAACGGCATCTCCACCTTCGGCGGCAACCCGCTGGCCACCGCCGCGGGCAGCGCCACCCTCGACTACGTCCTGTCCCACGACCTGCAGCACAACGCCGCGGTGGTCGGCGAGCTGATCATCAGCGGGCTCCGGGACGCCGCCGCGGAGCTGGCCGTGGCCGGGGAGGTGCGCGGCAGGGGACTGATGTTCGCCGTGGACCTGGTCGATCCGGCCACCGGCGCGCCCAGCCCGGCGCTGGCCGCGCGGGCCATGGAGGCGACCAAGGAGCGCGGGCTGCTGGTCGGCAAGGGCGGCCTGTACGGCGCCACGCTGCGGATGGCGCCGCCGCTCACCCTCAGCGAGGCCGAGGCCAAGGAGGGCCTGGCCCTGCTGGCCGACGCGCTGGCCAGCGTCGACGCCGAGGCGGCGGCCCGATGAGCACGCACATCAGCCACTGGATCGGCGGGAAGCCCTGGACCGGGGAGGCCAGCCGGCACGGCGACGTGTACGACCCGGCCACCGGCCAGGTCACCGGCCAGGTCGACTTCGGTGACGAGGCGGTGGTCGACCAGGCCGTGGCCGCGGCCCGGGACGCCCTGGCCTCCTGGCGCCGGGTCTCGCTGGCCCGCCGGGCCTCGGTGCTGTTCGCGTTCCGCGAGCTGGTCCACGACCGGGCCGGCGAGCTGGCCCGGCTGATCACCGCGGAGCACGGCAAGGTGACCTCCGACGCGGCGGGCGAGGTGGCCCGCGGCCTGGAGGTCGTCGAGTTCGCCTGCGGGATCCCGCACCTGCTCAAGGGCGGTTACTCCGAGAACGTCTCCACCAGCATCGACTCCTACTCGATCCGGCAGCCGGTCGGCGTGGTCGCGGGCATCACCCCGTTCAACTTCCCGGCCATGGTGCCGATGTGGATGTTCCCGCTCGCCATCGCCTGCGGCAACACCTTCGTGCTGAAGCCCTCGGAAAAGGACCCCTCCGCCTCGTTGCTGATCGCCTCCCTGCTGGCCGAGGCGGGCCTGCCCGACGGCGTGTTCAACGTGGTCCAGGGGGACAAGGAGGCGGTCGACGCCATCCTGGCCCACCCCGGCGTCGCCGCGGTCAGCTTCGTCGGCTCCACCCCGATCGCCCGGTACGTGTACGAGAACGGCACCAAGGCGGGCAAGCGGGTGCAGGCCCTGGGCGGGGCCAAGAACCACATGATCGTGCTGCCCGACGCCGACCTGGACCTGGCCGCCGACGCGGCCGTCTCGGCCGGGTTCGGCTCGGCCGGGGAGCGCTGCATGGCCGTCTCGGCCGTGGTGGCCGTCGACCCGGTCGGCGACGAGCTGGTCTCCCGGATCTCCGAGCGGGTCGCGGGCCTGCGGGTCGGTCCCGGCACCGACGAGCGGTCCGAGATGGGCCCGCTGGTCACCGGGCCGCACCGGGACCGGGTCGCGTCCTACCTGGACAGCGGCGTCCGCGAGGGCGCCACCCTGGCCGTGGACGGCCGCGTGCACCCGGTCATCGGCGGCGTCCAGGAGGGGTTCTGGCTCGGGCCGAGCGTGCTGGACCACGTCACCCCGGCCATGACCTGCTACACCGACGAGATCTTCGGGCCGGTGCTGTCCGTGCTGCGGGCCTCGTCCTACGACGACGCGGTGGGCCTGGTCAACGCCAGCCGGTACGGCAACGGCACGGCCATCTTCACCAACGACGGGGGAGCGGCCCGCCGGTTCGTGTCCGAGGTGGAGGCGGGGATGGTCGGCGTCAACGTGCCCATCCCGGTGCCGATGGCCTACTACTCCTTCGGCGGCTGGAAGGCCTCGCTGTTCGGCGACACGCACGTGCACGGCACCGAAGGCGTCCACTTCTACACCCGCGGCAAGGTGGTCACCTCCCGCTGGCTCGACCCGAGCCACGGCGGCGTCAACCTCGGCTTCCCGGTCAACACCTGACACCCTTCCCGGCCGAACGGGCCGTGCTGCCTGCCCCGGGCCCGGCTCGTGGCCCGGGGGTTAGCCTCACCCCGGGCCGGGGGGCGCGGGTGATGGCCGCCCCGGCCGGCCATGGCATAGCGTCGAGCCATGTTCCTGCTCCGCGACCTGGTGTCGGCCCGCACCTGGCTCGCCATGGCCCACCACCTGGCCGGGATGATCCTCGGCCTGGCGGCGATCTTCATCATCGTCTTCGGGCTCACCTTCGGGGTGGGCGGCCTGCTCATCGCGCTGGTCGGGCTGCCCCTGCTCGGCGTCACGATCCGGGTGGCCGACTGGTTCGCCCGGGCCGAGCGGGCCCGGTTCGCATTCCTGCTCGGCACCCGGATCCCGGCCTGGCCCGCGCCCGGCGCGGCCGGCCGGACCGGGTTCCGCTGGGGGGTCATCCCGCGCTGGCGGATGCTGACCGAGCCGGCCACCTGGGCCGAGCTCGGCTACCCGGTGGTGCGGCTGCCGGTCAGCGTGGCCTGCGCCAGCCTCAGCGTGCTGGCCTGGGCGGTGGGCCTGAGCCTGCTGGCGCTGCCCGCCTACGGCCGGGCCCTGCCCGGCGGCGGCCCCTCGTTCGGCGAGGTCGTGCTGCACACGCACGCCGAGCTGGCCGGGCTGGTGCTGGCCGGGCTGGTCCTGGTGCTGGCCGCGCCGCAGCTCACCCGGGGCCTGGCCGCCGCGGACAGCGCGCTGAGCCGCCGGCTGCTCGGGCCGCGCCGGGACCTGGCCGCGCGGGTCACCGAGCTGGAGATCAGCCGGGAGCGGGTGGTGGACGCGGCCGAGGCGGAACGGCGCCGGATCGAACGGGACCTGCACGACGGCGCCCAGCAGCGCCTGGTCGCGCTGGCCATGGAGCTCGGCCGGGCCAAGGCCAAGTTCGCCGACGACCTCGACGCGGCCCGGGAGCTGGTCGACCAGGCGCACGCCCAGGCCAAGGAGGCCCTCACCGAGCTGCGCAACCTGGTCCGCGGCGTGCACCCGCCGGTGCTCACCGACCGCGGCCTGGACGCGGCCCTGTCCGGGCTGGCCGCGCTGTGCCCGGTACCGGTCGACGTGCATGTCGACGTGCCGGTCCGGCCCAGGGCCTCGGTGGAGGCGGTGGCCTACTTCATGGTGGCCGAGGCGCTGACCAACGTGGCCAAGCACGCGCGGGCCAGCCACGCCAAGGTGGTCGTGGAAGGCCACGGCTATCCCGGCACGCTGACCGTCATGGTCAGCGACGACGGGATCGGCGGCGCCGACATCACCAGTCCCGGGCTGGCCGGGCTGGCCGACCGGGTCTCCGGCGTGGACGGCCGGATGTCGGTCGAGTCCCCGGCGGGCGGCCCGACCATCGTCGCGGCGGAGCTGCCATGCGGGTAGCCATCGCCGAAGACTCGGTCCTGCTCCGCGAGGGCCTGACCCGGCTGCTGGTCGAGGCGGGCCATCAGGTGACGGCCGTGGCCGGCGAGGCCGAGGGATTCCTGCGGGCCGTGGCCGAGGATCCGCCGGACGCGGCCGTGGTCGACGTGCGGATGCCGCCCACCTTCACCGACGAGGGCCTGCGCGCCGCCCTGGTCGTCCGGGACCGCTGGCCCGACGTGGGCGTGCTGGTGCTGTCCCAGTGGGTCGAGGAACGGTACGCCACCGAGCTGATCTCCGGCCGTCCGCACGGCGTCGGTTACCTGCTCAAGGACCGGGTGGCCGACGTGACCGAGTTCCTGGACGCGCTGGCCCGGGTGGCCGGCGGCGGCAGCGCGCTGGACCCCGAGGTCGTGGCCCAGCTGCTGGCCCGCAGCCGTCACCCGCTCGGCCAACTGACCCCGCGCGAGCGTGAGGTGCTGGCCCTGATGGCCGAGGGCCGGTCCAACGCCGCCATCGCCGACACCCTGGTCGTGGGCGGCGGCGCGGTCGAGAAGCACATCAACAACATCTTCACCAAGCTCGGGCTGGCGCCCGGCGACCGGGACCACCGCCGTGTCCTGGCCGTACTGCGCTACCTCGGCACCTAGGCCACACGGCACGCAAGAACGGGGAACCGCCATGACCATCACCTCCCCGGCCGGCCCGCTGACCGCCGCGGGCCCGCCGCGCATGAGCCCGGGCCGCTGGGCGGCCCTCGCCGTCGCCGTCCCGGTGGCCCTGGCCCTCATCGGCTGGACCGCGTTCAGCCTGGTCGCCGCGGTGGCCACCGGCAGCTACCCGGTCAGCTACGCCGTGCCGGTCCGCGACGGCCAGGTGGCCCTGGACGTCAACTCCGGCGACGTCACCCTGCGCCCGGCGGCGGCCTCGGGCACCGCCCGGCTGGACGGGACCATCCGGTACAGCCTGATCCGCCCGCACGCCGACGAGGCGGTCAGCGCCGACGGCACCCACCTCGACCTGAACTGCTCCCCGGTCCCGGGCAACTGCGGGCTGAGCGCCGTCCTCGCCGTCCCGCCCCGGACCGCGGTCAGCGTGCGCAGCAACGGCGGCGATATCGCGGCGTCTGGCTTCTCGGCCGGCCTGAACCTGGACACGGGCGGCGGCAATATCACGGCCAGCAGCCTGACCGGCCGCGTCCAGCTGGACACCGAGGGCGGGGACCTGGCCGCCGACGGGCTGGACGGCACCGTCACCGTGGCCACCGAGGGCGGCAACGTCGAAGGGTCCAACTGGACCGTGGGCCCGGACGCGCAGGTGGACACCAGCGGCGGCGACCTGAGCCTCAGCGGCCTGGCCGGCGACCTGCAGCTGACCAGCGAGGGCGGCAACGTCAGCGCCACCGGCGTGACCTCGGGCGCGATCACCCTGGGCAGCGGCGGCGGTGACGTCAGCCTCGCCTTCAGCCAGCCGCCGCAGAACCTGCAGATCACCGCGGAGGGCGGCAACGTCACCGTGATCCTGCCCCTGGGCAGCGCCAGGTACGCCATCGCCACCCCCGACACAGCGGGCGGGAACGTCAGCTACCCGGCGTCGCTGGAGGACCCGCAGTCCGCCCGGACCATCACGGTGAACAGCAGCGGCGGCAACATCGCCATCAGCCAGGGTTAAGTCCCGCCCGTCCCGTAGTAGCGGGGCGATACGTGAGATGACCCGAGAAGCTGGGGAGCCGGGATGATTGACACGCAGCCGCGCCGCAGGAGGGCCGCCGCGCCAGCCGAGGGACGCGCGCTTAGGGCATCCGGAGCGAGTTGACCAGCGCCGTGATGGCGCCGGTGCCCAGGTTGCTGGGCACCGAGGCGTAGAACACGGCAGGCGGCTGGCCCGTGCCCCGGTCCACCAGGACCACGGCGCCGGTCTCGCTGGTCCAGGCCAGGTGCTCCTGGACCGCGTCCGGGTAGCTGACGGTGAACGTCACCATCCAGGCCGGGTGCCCGCTGACCTGGATTGACGAGCTCTCGTCGGTGAGGCGCGTGTGGCTCAGCCCGGCGTAGTAGGCCGGGTCGGTGGCGTCGGCCACGCCCGTCGCGACCGGTCCGAGATCGGCGGGCCCGGAGTAGGAGAAGGCCCGGCCGAGCAGGCCCGAGCAGGCGTTCCCGTGCCAGGTGATCACTGATCCGCCGATGGTGGCGCGCCCGGCCGCGGCGTGCTCGCCCGCCGTCCAGCGGAACGCCGGCGTGGCCAGGATGGACGGGCAGCCCTGCTGCCACGGCTGGGACAACAGCTGATAGGACAGGCCGGAGGACGCATCGGCGACCTGCGGGCCCTTCGGGGCCGCCAGCGCCGACGCTGCCGGGCTGGCCGATGCCGTGCCGGCGCGATCCCTGGGGCGCGGCTGACCGGGCCACCACCCGTGACTGACGTGACGGGGCGGCGGCCGGGCTCACCGTGTGAGCCTTCGCGGTCAGCGCCGCGGGCTGGGCCGGCCCGGCGGTCCGGGAGATGATGACCACGAATCCGGCGATGACCCCCAGGGCGACCACGGTGAGGCCGGCCATGATGCCCATGGCCCAGTGCTGGCGGCGCCGCCGCCGCCACCGGCGGCGAGCGGCGGCCGCGCCGAGGTCGCCCACCGTCGCGCTTCGGGTGCGCCGCGGGTCCTGCGGGTTCTGGGGCTGCTGCGAGCCCCGGCTCGGGGCCCCGGTCGCCGGCATCGCCATACGCCCACGGTAACTGGCCTATATCCGGCAAAGAATACTTAGCCGGGCACGAAAATCCCGGACCGGGGAATCAGCCGTCCCACAGCGAGCCCAGCGCGGCGTCCACCCGGCCGCTGATCGAGCCGGCCATGGGCAGGACCGGGGCCGGGACTTCGGCTGCCGCTGTGTCGCACGCGGCCAGCGCGTCGGCGTCCAGGAAGCGGGTCAGCTGCCCGAAGCTGTGCCGGTCATCGCGGCCCCGGCGGTGATGGTGCAGCCGCAGCGGCGCGTACAGGTAGAGGTGGTCGCGGGCCCGGGTCAGGGCGACGTAGAACAGCCGGTGCTCCTCGGCCAGGCCGTCCGGGTCGCCCAGGGCCATGTCACTGGGCAGCGCGCCGTCGACCAGATGGGGCACGTGCACCACCGGCCACTCCAGGCCCTTGGCCGCATGGATGGTGGAGATGGTCAGGTAATCCTCGTCCAGCCGCGGCCGCCCGGCCAGGTCCGAACCGGAAACCGGCGGGTCCAGGGTCAGCTCGGCCAGCGCGTCGTGCAGCGACGGCTGCCCCGCGGCCGCGTCGGCCACCCGGCGCAGGTCGGCCAGCCGGGCCTCCGCGTCCGGGTAGCGGGCCCGGATCAGCGGCTCCAGGATCCTCACCAGTGTCTCGGCCTGCGCCGGGCCGGGCTGACCCGAGGCCTCGGCCAGCAGGCCGAGGGTGGCGGCCAGGGCCCGGCGGGACCGCGCGGGCGCCGTCTGCACCACGGCGCCGGGCCAGCCGCCCGGCCCGTCCGCTCCGCCCGGCCCGTCCGCTCCGCCCGGCCCGTCCGCTCCGCCCGGCAGGACGGCCAGCAGGCGGCGGGCGTGGCCCGGCCCGATGCCGTCGTGCAGTCGCAGCAGCCGGAACCAGGCCAGCTCGTCAGCCGGGTTGGCCAGGGTCCGCGCCGCGGCCAGGAAGTCCCGGATGTGCGCGGTGTCGGTGAACCGCAAGCCGCCGAACTTCACGTACGGGATCTTCCGCGCGCTGAGCTCGATCTCCAGGATGTCGCTGTGATGGGAGGCCCGGACCAGGACAGCCTGGTCCTGCAGCGCGGCGCCGTCCTCGGCCGCCTGCAGGATCCGGGCGCAGATCTCCCGGGCCTGCGCGGCCTCGTCGTGGCAGCGGACCAGCAGCGGAGCCACCCCCGGGCCGCGGTCTCCGGTCAGCGTCAGGTCCAGGCCCGGTGCCGACGGCCGGATGAGGTTGGCCAGGTCCAGAACGCCCTGGCGGGACCGGTAGTTGCGGTCCAGCCGGACGATGTCCAGCCCGGGGTAGTCACCGGTCAGCTGGCGCAGGTGGGCCGGGTCGGCCCCGCGGAACCCGTAGATGGCCTGCGCGTCGTCACCCACGCAGGTCAGCTGCTTGCCGTCCGGCTGCAGCAGCCGCACGATGCTGGCCTGCACCGCGTTGACGTCCTGGTACTCATCGACCAGGACCGCGTCGAACATGCCGCGCAGCACCGGCCCGGCGGCCGGATCGGCCAGCGCCGCCTGCCAGAGCAGCAGCAGGTCGTCGAAGTCGACCAGGTGCCGGTCCCGCTTGCGCGCGGTGTAGGCGCGGAACAGGCCGGACAGCTGGCTGATGAACGGCCCGCACCACGGGAAGCTGGCCGTGACCACCTCGCGGACCGGCCGCCCGGTGTTCACGCACCGGGTGTAGATGTCGGCGCAGGTCCCGGCCCGGGGCGCTCGCTGGCCGGGCTCGGCCAGGCCGTGCTCCGGGCGCAGCACGTCCATCAGGTCGGTCGCGTCGGCCTGGTCCAGGATGCTGAACTGCGGCGGCAGCGCGAACGCCTCCGCGTGCTGCCGGATGATCTTGTGCGCGATGGCGTGGAACGTCCCGCCGCAGATCCGGTCGGCCGAGCCGGGCCCGCGGGCCTGGTGGGTCACGGCCGACGCGGCCCGGGCCAGCATGTCGCTGGCCGCCCGGCGGGTGAAGGTGAGCAGCAGGATCCGGCTGGCCGGCACGCCCTGGCTGTCGCGTAGCCACGCGGCCCGGGCCACCAGCGTCCGGGTCTTGCCGGTGCCCGCCCCGGCCAGCACCAGCAGCGGGCCGCCCTCGTGGGTGGCGGCGCGGCGCTGCTGCTCGTTCAGCCCGTCCAGAATGTCGCCGTGGTCGAACATGCTTATGAACATAACCAGGCGGGCCGGCCGAACTCGCACGCCGCGCCGGCATGAATTGCGGCCGGGCGGCCGCCGGGGGACGGCCCCGGCGGCCCGGTCCCGCTCTGCGGGCTACATCCGCTCGAAGATGGCGGCGATGCCCTGCCCGCCGCCGATGCACATGGTGACCAGCGCGTACCGGCCGCCCGTCCGGCGCAGCTCGTACAGGGCCTTGACGGTCAGGATGGCCCCGGTGGCGCCCACCGGGTGGCCCAGGGAGATGCCGCTGCCGTTGGGGTTGGTCCGGTCGGCGGGCAGGCCGAGCTCCTTGATCACCGCGCAGGCCTGGGCCGCGAACGCCTCGTTGACCTCGATGACGTCCATGTCGTCCAGCTTGAGGTCGGCCCGCTCCAGGACCCGGCGTACCGCGGGCACCGGGCCCATGCCCATGACCCGGGGCTCGACGCCGGCGTGGGCGTAGGCCACCAGCCGGCCGATGGGCTGGCGCCCGTTCCGCTCGGCGTACTCCTCGTCGGCCAGGATCACCGCGGCCGCGGCATCGTTGATGCCCGACGCGTTGCCGGCCGTCACCGACCCGTCCTTGGCGAAGGCGGGACGCAGCCGTCCCAGCTCGGCCTCGGTCACGTCGCCCCGGATGTGCTCGTCGGCGTCGATGATGGTCGGGCCCTTGCGCCCGGGGATCTCGACCGGCACGATCTGCTCGCTGAAGTACCCGGCCTCGGCGGCGGCGGCCGCGCGCCGGTGGCTCTCGGCGGCCAGCGCGTCCTGCTCGTCGCGGGTCACGCTGTACTCCTCGGCCACGTTCTCGGCCGTGACGCCCATGTGGCACGAGTCGAACGGGTCGGTCAGCCCGCCGACCATGGCGTCGACCGCGGTGGTGTCGCCCATCCGCTGGCCCCACCGCATTGAGGGCAGCCAGTACGGGGCGCGGCTCATCGACTCAGCCCCGCCCGCCACGGCCACGTCGCAGTCGCCCAGCATGATGGCCTGGGCCGCGGACACGATGGCCTGCAGGCCGCTGCCACACAGCCGGTTGACGGTCAGGGCCGGGGTCTGCACCGGCAGCCCGCCGTTGACGGCCGCCACCCGGGACAGGTACATGTCCCGCGCCTCGGTGTGGATCACGTTTCCGAAGACGGCGTGACCGACCTCGGGCGCGGGCACGTCAGCCCGGCTCACCGCCTCGCGAACGACCGTTGCGGCCAGGTCGCAGGGCGGCACGGCGGCCAGCCCGCCGCCGTACTTGCCGATCGCGGTCCGGACGGCTGACAGCACCAGGACGTTCCTGCCTTGTTCCATGACTGTTTCTCCTCACGTGTCCGGGCTGCCCGGCCTGGGTGGACGGCCAGTCTCAGGATACGTTGAGGACCCCCGAAGCGTCGCGGCCGATTTCGTGCGCATCAGCCAGGAATAACCGGATCCGCGCGCCGTTGCTCTCCCAGGGGCGGTGCGCGGCCCGGCCCGGTATGAGGGGAGAGCACGGTGGTGACCGGCGAGGGCAGCAGGCTGGAGCAGCGGCTGGTCGTGGAGTACGGCGTCACGCTGGATGACGTGTGGCTGCCGCTGGCCATGCTGCGCCGGCTGCGGACCCACGGGCCGTGGGACACGCCGTTCACCGAGGCGAGCGGCGACCAGGAACGGGTGCTGCTGGCCCATGCCCTGGCCGAACGGCACAACCGGTCCGGGCTGCGCCGCGGGATCGGCCTGTCCGGCTTCCTGGACGCCGTGCCGTATGAGCCGACTGAGCCGATCCGCAAGCCCGGAATGTGACCAAGGCAATAATCGGACATCGGCGCAGCAAGCTGACGAACGCGCCCGGACGGGTAGGGTTGATCACGGGGCCAATGACGGCGGGCCTTTAAGGTCGTGCCCGGCGGAATTAGCTCTCCCAATAGGAAATCTGCCGGAAACATTTCGGAGACCTCCGCGGGGGTTTGCCGGAGGCCGGTGCCGGGGCCCGCCCGCCCCGCAGCTGCCCTTGGAGGTACCGCGATGCGCTTCCCGGAGGCCTCGTGGCCCGGAACGCGCCTGGCGCGCTGCGCCCGCTGGCTCGGCCTCGACCGCAACCCGCTGCGCCGCAGGACCGACCGGATCGAGGCCGCGATCCGGCTCGGTACCGTCGTCCTGGTCGTGATCGCCCTGCCGCTGCTCCTCATCGCCGTCGTCCACCTGTCCGCCCAGATGTCCCAGCAGCAGGCCCGGGCCCAGCAGGCCGCTGATCACAAGGTCACCGCCGTCCTGCTCCAGGGAGCGCCTGCTCGCCGCCACGGCGCCTGACCCGTACTCCGCCGTCCAGATGACCACGGTCGCCGCCCGGTGGCAGCCGCCCGGCCAGAAGCCCCGGCTCGGGGAAGTCCTGGCCCCGGCGGGCGCGCCGGCCGGGAGCACCGAGACAATCTGGATCGACGCCTCCGGCGGGGTGACCAGCGCGCCGGACACCGGCCTGGTCGACGCGGCGGTGGCCGTGGCCGTGGTCAACACCTGCCTGGGCGTGGGCCTGGTCCTGCTGCTGGCCAACCTGCTGGCCCGGGGCGCGCTGCACCGGCGCCGGATGCACGACTGGGACGCCGAGTGGCAGGCGACCGGCCCGCTGTGGAGCGGCCGCCGCTGACGCGGCCCGGCTGGCCCGGAATAGGCCGCCCGGCGAATCGATTTCATCCGGCCATTCCGCGGCCGCTGTCATTCCACGGCCATGATTGTCACATTGGACCCGCTCCCGGAATTCATTTACCGCCATTTGCTGCCCGCCCCGGCTTGGCGAATTCGCGGCGCGGTTATCGGCGCGGCTTGAGCGGATCGGTGGCGGCCGATAGCCTGGCCGCCATGGTCTCAGCCTGGCCTGGCGTCTCTTACGGCGACTGGCACGCCACGTGCGACACGCTCCATGCCCACACTCAGGTCCTGGGCAAGCTGGCCGCGAAGCTCGCGCCCCCGGAACCCGAACTGCAGCACGCCGCCCTGCGGCTGACCGCGCGCGGCTGGGAAACCGCCCCGCTGCCCGCCCCGGACGGCTCCGGCGCCCTGGTCGTCGCCCTCGACCTGCACCGGCACGAGGCGGTCATCGAGCACAGCGCCGGAGCGGCCCAGCGCATCCCGCTGACCCCGCACCGGCCCGTGGGCGAGGTGACCCGGCAGGTCATGGCCGCGGTCAGTGCCCTGGGGGGCGGCCCGGTCACCATCGACCCCACGCCGCAGGAAGTCTCCTGGAGCGTGCCGCTGGACCAGGACGAGGAACACGCCCATTACGACCCGGACGAGGTGGCCCGCTACTTCGCCGCGGCCACCCAGGCCGCGCTGGTCCTGGCCGACTACCGGGCCCCGTACCGCGGCCGGTCCACGCCGGTACACGCCTGGTGGGGCTCATTCGACCTGGCCGTGAGCCTGTTCTCCGGCCTGTCAGCCGACCCGCCGTCCCGGGACTTCATCATGCGCAACGCGATGGACGCCCAGGAGGTCGCCGTGGGCTGGTGGCCGGGTGACGCCCGCTACCCCCGGGCGGCGTTCTACGCGTACGCCCACCCGGCCCCGGCCGGGTTCGGCGGCGCGCTGCTGTCGCCGCCCGCCGCGCGGTGGGCGGCGGACCTGGGGGAGTACGTCCTGGACTGGGACGACGTCCGGGCCGCGGCCGACCCGCACGCGACCGCCCTGGAGTTCGCCCGGGCCGCCTTCCGGTACGCCTGCACGGTCTGCGGCTGGGACACGGACCTGGCCGCCAGCGCGCACGGGACGCCGCCGCCGCTGCGCTAGGGGCCGCCGCTGCGATAAGGGAGGTGGCCGATGACCTCGGCTGATGAGCCCGCCATGACCGTGTACGGCGCGGCGTGGTGCCCGCACTGCCGGCGGCTGAAGAAGTTCCTGGCCGCCCACCGGGTCCGCTACGCCTACGTCGACATCGACGCCGACCCGTCGGGCCTCGAGCGGATCAAGGAGCTGCAAGGCGGCGGGCAGACCATCCCCACGGTGGTCTACCCGGACGGGACACACGAGGTGAACCCGGGCGACGAAGCCCTGGCCCGCCGCATCGGCCTCACCCTCGAGGCTGACCGCTCCGCCTACGACCTGGTCATCGTGGGAGGCGGCCCGGCCGGGCTGGCGGCCGCCATCTATGCCGCCCGGGAGGGCGTCGACGCGGTGGTGGTCGACGCGAGCGCGCTCGGCGGCCAGGCCGCCATCACCGACCGGATCGACAACTACCCGGGGTTCCCCGCGGGCGTCACCGGGGGCGAGCTGGCCGACCGGTTCGTGGCCCAGGTCCGCCGGTACGGGGTCCAGCTGCTGTCGGCGGTCTCGGTCGAGTCCGTGACCCGGGACCGGGACGACGTCGTCACCACGCTGTCCTCAGGCCAGCAGCTCGCCTCGCACGCGGCCATCGCGGCCACCGGCTCGACCTACCGGCGGCTGAACGTGCCCGGTGAGGACGACCTCATCGGGTTCGGCGTGCATTACTGCGCGACCTGCGACGGGCCCTTCTACAAGGGGGCCGACGAGCTGATCGTGATCGGCGGGGGCAACTCGGCCCTGGAGGAGGGACTGCACCTGTCGGAGTTCGCCAAGCGGGTGCGGATCCTGGCTCGCTCCGGCCTGTCCGCCTCGCCCGTGCTGACCGAACGGGTCAGGTCCGATCCGCAGTTCGTCGTCAACACCGGAGTGGAAATAATCGGGTTCGAGTCTGAGCACAACCGGTTCGCCGCGGTCACGGCCCGGGACCGGGTCACCGGGGAGATTTTCCGCTTCCCGGCCGCGGCGGTCTTCGTGTTCATCGGGCTGAAGCCCAACAACGCCTTCCTCGGCCCGGACACCGAGCGCGATGCGGGCGGGTTCCTGCTGACCAGCCCGGCCATGCAGACCTCCCTGCCGGGCGTCTTCGCCGCGGGCGACGTGCGCTCCGGGTCGACCAAGCAGCTCGGCTCCGCGGTCGGGGACGGCATCGCCGCCCTGCTCATGGCCCGCCGTTACCTCGAAGACCACCATCACAAGGCGGTCTCGCTCGCCCCGGCCTGGGTCTGAGGCCCCGTTAGCCGAGGCTGCGGGACCGTTGGTCCACGCCCAGCTCACCGTAGGGGTAGTCGACCGGGTGCGGGTCGCTCGCGGCGTCCAGCGCCGCCGTCTCCGCCGCGGTCAGGTGCAGGTCAGCGGAGCGCAGGTTGGCCTCCAGCTGCTCCAGAGTGCGCGCGCCCAGGATGGTCGAGCTGACCGCAGGCCGGTCGTTCACCCAGGCCAGGGCCACTTCGGCCATGGACGCGCCGCGGTCCTCGGCCACCTTCTGGACCGCGTCGATGACCTGCCAGGTGCGCTCGGTGCCGCGCCGCTCCCAGGCCTCCATGCCGCGGCCCGGATCCTCGCCCAGCCGCGTCGCGCCGGCCGGGCGCTGGTCCCGCCGGTACTTGCCGGACAGCCAGCCGCCGCCGAGCGGGCTCCACGGCAGCATGCCCATCCCGGCGTCGAGCACGGCCGGCACGATCTCCCACTCGATCTCCCGCGCGAGCAGGCTGTACTGCGGCTGCAGGGTGACCGGCCCGGCCATGTTCAGCTCACGGGCCAGGTACGCGGCCTTGGTCAGCTGCCAGCCGGTGAAGTTGGACAGCCCGTAGTAGCGGATCTTGCCCGCCCGGGCGAACTGGTCGAGCGTCCGCAGCGTCTCCTCCATCGGGGTCAGCGCGTCGAACGCGTGCACCTGGTACAGGTCCACGCTGTCCCGCCCGAGCCGACGCAGCGAGGCGTCCAGGGCCCGGGCCAGGTGCCGGGCGGACAGCCCGGCCCCGTTGGGGGAGGTGTCCGCGCCCACGTGGAACCGGCCCTTGGTGGCCAGCACGACCTGGTCGGTGACCTCGGCCGGGCGCCGGGCGAACCAGCGGCCGATGATCTCCTCCGACCGCCCGCCACCGTAGGTGTCGGCCGTGTCCACCATGGTGCCGCCCGCCTCGATGAACCGGTCGAGCTGCTGGTGAGCGACGGTTTCCTTGGTCTCCACGCCGAAGGTCATCGTGCCCAGGCACAGGCTGGAGACGGCGCATCCGCTGCGTCCGAGAATCCGGTAGTCCATGGCGCCAGGCTACCCAGCAGCGGATTCGGCGGACTTCTTGATCGCGGCCAGCGTCAGCGGGATGCCCTGCCGCGCCGCCTCAGCCCGGTCGGAGATCTGGGTCTCGGCGTCCGCGCCGAACCGGTTGTGGAACCGGGCCAGCCCGTCGGGCAGGAATTCCCAGGATTCGGTGACCTGCGTCCCGCCGGCCACGGCGGTGAAGGTGTAACCCCAGCGCACCCACGATCCGCCTACCACGAAGGCGAACTCCTGGCCGCGCTTGGCCACCACCACCTGGGACCGGGTCTCCCAGGTCCGCTCGGGCAGCTCGTTACGCCCGGTGAACCAGGCGCCGGTCCGGGCCTCGCCGCCGTCTTCCCACCAGCAGGCCTTGCATACCGGGCTCCACTCGCCCATCCGGGTCACGTCGGAGACCATGTCGTAGAGATCCTCGGGCGAGCGGGCCACCACGACGGACTCGGAGTACTGCAACCTCATCCCGGCAGTATTCCAAAAAGCTCTCGCCGCGAACGGCCCGTCGCGCATGCTCGTGGCGGGTAATCTGCGGCCCCGCGGGCGTCAGGGCCGTCCGGCGCTCCGGGACGGCGAACGGAACCGGAGCCACCCGAACAGCAGCACCAGCGGAACGAGCAGGCCGCCGATCCCGTAGACGACGAATTCGGCCGGGCCGGAGATGTTCCTGACCAGCCAGGCGAAGTTCTGGCCGAAGAAACCGGTCACGAAGGTGAGCGGCAGGAAGACCGTGGCCAGGATGGTGAGCTGCTCGATGGTGGAGTTCTGCCGGACGCTGATCCGGGTCTGCTCCACCGACAGCACGGCCATGTTGGCTTCCAGGATGGTGCTGAGCAGGTCCCGCTGGGTCACGACCTCGTCGTCGACCAGCAGCAGGTTGTCGTGGACGGCGCGCAGGTAGTGCCGCAGCTTCTTGCTGACCAGCTGCTCGACCGAGGCGGTGATGCCGAGCAGCGGGTGGACGGCCCGGTAGAAGCCGGTGACCTCCTGGCGCAGCGAGTAGATCCGCTCGGTCGGCGCGGCGGCGCCGGAGAACACGGTGGCCTCGATCTGGTCGATGTCGTAGCCGACCTCGGCCACGACCGGCCGGTAGCCCTCCACCACCTGGTCCAGGATGGCCCACAGGGCGGACATGCTGCCCGCGGCCAGGAGCTCCGGGTGCTGCTCCAGCCGCTGCCGGGCATCGCGCAGGTCGCTGGCCGCCCCTTGCCGGACGGTGATCACGAAGGTCGGGGAGATCAGGATGCTGATCTCCCCGAAGTCCACCTCTTCCGCGGCATCGTCGTACCGGGCGGTCCGCAGGATGACCAGCCGGACATCCTGGTCGTAGTGCTCGATCTTCGGCCGCCGGTGGATCTTCAGCGCGTCCTCGACGGCGAAATCCTGCAGGCCGAAGGTGTGGCGGACCTTGTCCAGCTCGCTGTCGTCCGGCTCGAACAACCCCAGCCAGACGAAGCCGCCCTGTTCGCAGCGGGCGGCCGCTTCCTCCAGCCCGACCGGGCTCTCATCCACCCTGCGGCCGTCCTGGTAATGGGCGCAGTCAACGATCATGTCCGGGAACCTCCTCGCCGGTTGCCGGGACAGCCCTTCCGGGTGCGAGCATCCCAGCCCGGAACAGACCGAATCTGTCGGGCCGGTGAACGGACCGCGAACTCTGCGCGGCGGACCCGGCCCCGGCGGGCAGGCGGCAGGATGGGAACATGCCCCGTCCCGTTCCGCGTCATGACCGCGACGCCGGAGGCCCAGCCGAGATCCTGGCGGCCAAGGCTGCCCTGCGCCAGGACATCTGGTCGGCCATGGGCGCGGCCAAGGTGGCGCGTTTCCCCGGCGCCGCCGGGCGGATCCCGAACTTCACCGGGGCCGAGGCCGCCGCCGAGCGGCTCCGCGGCACGCCCGAGTGGCAGGCGGCCGGCACGCTCAAGGCCAACCCGGACTCCCCGCAACTGCCGGTGCGCCAGCGGGCCCTGGAGGACGGCAAGACCGTATACATGGCCGTGCCGCGGCTGGCCGAGCCCGAGCCGTTCTTCGCGCTGGACCCCGACCATCTCAGCGAGCCGCCCCGCAAGGCCGCCTCGATCAGCGGCGCCGCCCGGTCGGCTCGCCGGGTCCCGCTGGCCGAGCTGGCCCCGGTCGACCTGGTGGTAATGGGCAGCGTCGCCGCCGCTCAGGACGGCGCCCGGCTCGGCAAGGGCGGCGGCTTCGCCGACCTGGAGTTCGCGCTGGCCAGCGCGGCCGGCCTGATCGGGACCCGGACCCTGTGCGTGACCACCGTGCACGAGCTCCAGCTCGTCCCGGCCGGGGCCATCCCGGTCACCGGCCACGACGTGCCGGTCGACCTCATCGTCACGCCGGAGCGGATCATCGACTGCCGCCCTCAGCGCGGCCCGCGACCCGATTCGGGCCTGTGCTGGGACGACCTGACCGAGGAAAAGATCGCGGCCATACCGCTGCTGGCCGCCCTGGCCGCTGGTCACCGCCCGGCCCGCGGATAAACGTGATCGGCGTGTAATCCAGGACACGATGAATCCAGGTTCGGCCGGCCGCCGGGTGGGGCAAATTTCAGGCAAGTCCTCGTTGGGAGGTAGCTGATGACGCAGACCCGGATTGAGCGGCCGAGACGCCGTGACCGTCGCGCCGATTCTGAGATCCTGCCTCTGGACGCCCGCGACCCCGACATCGTCCGGGCCAAGGCCGCGAACCGCGCGGGCGCCGGCCGCGCCGAGTCCGGCCGCGCCGCGACGACCGGCCGCTAGCAGGCCGTCCCGGTCAGGGCCACCACGGGCCCGTTCGGCCCATTCTTCTCCGCCGGTGACGGCGTCCCGAGGGGACGCACGGGCCCGCAGCGGACGCCTTCTCCTCCTTAATCCCCATTCCTGAATTTCTCCCTTCTGGCCAAGACCACGGCGGCCTAGAAGCTCCTGCTGCGGGCGTTGCGGGCCAGCAGGTTAGGTCTATCGTGGTGTGCCGGGAACAGGAGAGGACTGACTCCGGACATGGCCGACCACGACACGCCGCCCGCGGCGGGACTGTTCGGCGGGGTCTTCGGCCGGGGCGCTGCCGACACCGGCGATGCCGCGTGGCTGCAGGCCATGCTGGACGTCGAGGCCGGGCTGGCTCGCGCGCTCGAGCGGGCCGGGCTGATGCCGGCCGGCGCTGGTGCCGAGGTCACCGAGGCGGCCCAGGCGGCCCGTTTCGATCCGGGTGAGCTGGGTGAGCTGGCCGCCCTGACTGGCAACCCGGTCCCCGCCCTGGCCCGGGCCCTGACCCGCCAGGTCCCGCCGGCCGCGGCCGGCGCCGTGCATTACGGCGCGACCAGCCAGGACATCATGGACACGGCCGCGATGCTGCTGGCCCGGCGGGGCAGTGCCGCGGTGCTGGCCGACCTGGGCCGGGCTGCCGCCGCCGCGGCCCGGCTCGCGGATACCCACCGCGGCACCATCATGGTTGGCCGGACCCTGCTCCAGCAGGCCGTGCCCGTCACCTTCGGGCTGGTCGCCGCGGGCTGGCTGACCAGCGTGGACGAGGCCCGGGACGGGCTGGCTACGGTCCGCTCGCAGCGGCTGGCCGTGCAGTTCGGCGGCGCGGCGGGCACCCTCGCCTCACTCGGCGCCGATGGGCCTCGGGTGACGGCCCTGCTGGCCGAGGAGCTGGGCCTGGCCCGGCCCGTGCTGCCCTGGCACACCGACCGGCTGCGGATCATCGACCTGGCTGCCGCGCTGGCCCGGGTGACCGCCGCGCTGGGCAAGATCGCCCGGGACGTGACCCTGCTGGCCCAGTCCGAGGTCGGCGAGGTCAGCGAAGGCGACCCCGCCCCCGCTCCGGGCGCGCCGGACGGCCTCGCGGCGCCCGGCGGCCCGGGTCTGGCTGGCGGCGCGGCCCCGCGCCGGGGCGGCTCGTCAGCCATGCCGCACAAGCGCAACCCGGTCGCGGCCGTCGCCATCCTGGCCTGCAGCCGCCAGGCGCCCGCCCTGCTGGCCACCCTGGTCGCCTGCGCCGAGCAGGAGCTCCAGCGAGCCGCGGGGGCGTGGCACGCCGAATGGCAGCCGCTGACCCAGCTGCTCCGGCTGGCCGGCTCGGCCGCCAGCTGGGCGGCCGAGCTGCTCGAGGGGCTGGTCGTCGACGCCGCCCGGATGGCCGCCAACCTGGCCGCGGCCGAAGGCCTGCCGATGGCCGAGAACGCCACCGCCTTGCTGGCCGGGGTGCTCGGCCGGGCCGAGGCCCACGACCTGGTGGCCGAGGCCGCGGAGCGCGCGGCCGGCGCCGGCCTGCCGCTGCGCGACGTGCTGGTCGCCATGCCGGCGTTCGAGGAGCGGCTGGCCTCGGCGGGCGTCACGCCGGAACAGATCGAGTCGGCCTTCGAGCCCGGCCAGCTACCTCGGTGCCGCCGGGCCGTTCGTCACCGCCGCTCTGCAGGCACACCAGGCACTGGAGTCCCGGCTCTCTCAGGCGGCTCGCCCGGGCCAGCTAACCAACGGAGGCAACCATGGATGACGCCGAACGGGCCCGGCAGGGGACGGAGGTCCGGCGGGCCGTCCTCGGCGACGCGCACGTCGACCGGGCGGCCGCCTCGGTCACCCCGTTCTCCGAGCCGTTCCAGGACTTCATCACCCGCTACGCGTGGGGCGAGGTATGGGCCGGCCCGGCCTGTCCCGGGCCGAGCGCAGCATCATCACGCTCACCGTGCTGGCCGCCCTGCAGCACGAGAACGAGCTGGCCCTGCACGTCCGCGGCGCGCTGCGCAACGGGCTGAGCCCGGACCAGATCCGCGAGGTCCTGCTCCAGGTCGCGGTGTACGCGGGGGTCCCGGCGGCCAACCGGGCCTTCTCCGTGGCCCAGCGCGTGCTGGCCGAGGTGGCCGGCGACCCGCCCGGCGCGTGACCCGGCGGTATCGTTCAGTTAACCCAGACATCGGGAGCGACATGGCCGACATGATCTCCCGCGCCCCGGCCGCCGCCCGGGCGGCGGTTCACGGGGGCACCCCGGGCGCCCTGGCCCTGCCCGCCTACCAGCGCCCGGACGGCGTGCACCCGCCGCTGGACTTCGGCGGTTACCACTCGGCCGCGCTGCGGCACCCCCGCCGTCCGCTGGTCCTGCTGCCGCACCTGCTGACCGAGGTGACCGGCCCGCTGCTGGGCGAGGATCTCATCACCGCCACGGACGCCGACCTGACCACGCAGCGCGGCGGCGAGCCGCAGGGGCAGCGCATCATCGTCTCCGGGCGGGTGCTCGACTCCGGCGGACGGCCGGTGCCGGACACGCTGATCGAGATCTGGCAGACCAACGCGGCCGGCCGGTACCGGCACGCGCGCGAGCACCATCCGGCGCCGCTCGACCCGCACTTCGACGGCATCGGCCGGTGCATGACCGACGCGGCCGGCCGGTACCGGTTCGTCACCGTCAGGCCCGGTGCCTACCCGTGGGGCAACCACCGGAACGCCTGGCGCCCGGCCCACATCCACTTCTCGCTGTTCGGCCGGGCCTTCACTCAGCGGCTCGTCACCCAGATGTACTTCGCGGGCGACCCGCTGCTGCCCCTGGATCCCATCTTCAACTCGGTACCGGACACCCGCGCCCGGCAGCGGCTGGTGGCCGGCCTGGACATGGACCTCACTCAGCCCGACTGGGCGCTCGGCTACGCCTGGGACATCGTCCTGCGCGGCCCCGGCGCGACCGCCTTCGAATGAGCCACAGCCGGATGAGCGACAGCCAGGCGAGCGAGCCGCGGCCCGAGCCGGGCCTGACCCCGTCGCAGACGGTCGGGCCTTTCTTCAGCATGCGGCTGCCGTGGCCGGACGGCCCGTTCGTGGTGCCGGAGGGCACTCCCGGCGCCGTCACCATCACCGGCCGGATGTACGACGGCGCCGGGAACGTGATTCCCGACGGGCTGGTCGAGACCTGGCAGGCCGACCCGGACGGCCGGTTCGCGCATCCGGACGACCCGCGGGGCGCCGCGCCCGGCGGGTACCGCGCCTTCCGCGGCTTCGGCCGGTGCCCGACGGCCCCGGACGGGTCCTACCGCATCGTCACCCTCAAGCCCGGCCCGCTGCCCGCCCCGGGCGGCGACATCGAGGCCCCGCACCTGGACGTGTCCGTGTTCGCGCGCGGGCTGCTGGACCGGGTGGTGACCCGGCTGTACTTCCCCGACGAGCTGACCGCCAACGCGGCCGACCCGGTGCTGCGCGCCATCCCCGAGCCGGACCGGCGGGCCACCCTGATCGCGGTGCCCGAGCCCGAGGGCGGCCTGCGGTTCGACATCTGGCTCCAGGGCGAGCGCGAGACGGTGTTCTTCGACATCTGAGCGTGGCGGCCGGGACGCCGGCCCGGCGGGACCGGATCGCGGTCCGGCGGCCCGGCCCGGCGTGGCGCCGCGCGGGCCCGCTGGCCCCGCCGGTACCGTTGACCTGCGGTTCGGCGTGGCCCCGGGGGGTTGCGGGCCGGACCTCCCGGCCTTCGGCCGGGGCACTTCTGGCTAATCGGCGCCGGGCGCAACGGCATCGATTATCGTTACCGGATGTCACTGGCCGGGCCCTGCAGCCAGTTGGATAACTAGCGCCCAACTAGCCGTCGCCGAACCCGGCGGTCTGGTACCTTTCCGGCGTATCGGAACGGGCACGCCCATTTGAAATTGTTGAGCTGAATGGAGAAACGCTATGCGCAAGAGCGGCTGGGCAGTAGCTGCCGGGCTGGGATCACTGGCGATGCTGCTGACCGCGTGCGGGGGCTCGTCGTCGTCATCCGCGTCGGCCGGCTCCAGCTCGACCGCTACCGCGCAGGCCGGGACGCCGACGAGCGCCGTCGACCTTCCGTCGCCCGGTACCCAGGTCCTGATCGTGCAGAAGTCCAACCTGGGCTGGGTCCTGGCCGAGGCCAACGGCACGGTGGTGTACACCTACGCAGCCGACACCAAGGGCGGCTCTCCGACTTGCACCGGCAGCTGCGCGTCCACGTGGTCTCCGGTGACCGGCGTGCCCAAGGCCGGCCCGACTGACTCGCTGCCCAAGGACCTCGGCACGGTGGCCATGGCCAACGGCGGCAAGCAGATCACCTACGACGGGATGCCGCTGTACACCCTCAAGGGCTCCGGGGCACTTTCCACCAAGGGCAACGGCGGCCAGTGGCACGTCATCAAGCTGACGGCGGACAACGTCACCGGCGAAGAGAACGGCTGACGCTCTCACCTGCCCGGATGACGGCCCGCCCGTTAAGGAGACACGTTATGCGCAACAGCCGCTGGGCGGCAGCAGGCGGGCTCGGCTCCCTGGTACTGGCCCTGGCCGCATGCGGGGGATCGTCGAGCTCGAGTTCGGCCGCGGCCGCAAGCCCGGCCCCCAGCACCGCGATCCAGAGCGCCGCGTCGTCAGCCTCCGCGTCCGGGGCGTCGTCGTCCGCGTCCGCCTCGTCCGCGGGCTCCTCGGCGGCCAAGGCCAAGGCCAAGGCCTCGGTGAGCAAGGAGGCCGCCGCCGAGGCCAAGCCCAGCAGCAACGCGGACGTTTCCTTCCCGCCGGTCGGCACGACCGTGCTCATCATCCAGAAGTCCAGCCTCGGGTACGTGATGGCCAAGGCCGACGGGTACGTGGTCTACACGTACTCCAAGGACACCAAGGGGCACGCGCCGTCCTGCACCGGGTCGTGCGCCTCGTCGTGGGCCCCGGTCACCGGCATGCCGAAGGCCGGCCCGTCCGACAACTTCCCCGGCTCGTTCGCCGTGGTCACCGGATCGGGCGGGGCGAAGGACATCACCTACAACGGCTACCCGATCTACACCATGGTCGGCGCCCCGGTGCTGAGCACCAAGGGCGACGGCGTCGGTGGGCAGTGGCACGTGATCAAGCTCTCCGAGAGCGACATCTCAGCCTGATCGCGGGCCGCCAGCCTTAGCGGTCGTCGTCGTGGCCCGGTTTCCGGGCCACGACGACGCAGTAATACGACTCGCCGACGTTAGCCGGTACCTCGTCGCCGGGTCCGGGCCGCCACTGCGGCGGCCAGGTCAGGCCGGGCGCGACCACGTCCAGGCCGGAGACCAGATCCAGGACGGCGGCCCGGGTGCGGACGTGCGCCCGCTCGGTGGCCTCGTCGAAGACCCGCTCCACGTCATTGACCCGCGGCACCTCGTCGGCGGTGGCGTGCGAGATGGCCACGTGGCTGCCCGCCGGGAACCGGTCCAGCAGCCGGGCGATGAGCCCGGCCGGGTTGTCCTGGTCGGACACGAAGTGCAGGACGGACAGGAACAAGAACGCCGTCGGCTCATCGAAGTCGATCAGCCTGCGCAGCATCGGGTCGGCCAGGATCTCCTCCGGCTTGAGCAGGTCCCGGTCGACGATCGTCGTGTGGGGCACGTTGTGCAGCATGTCGCGGGCGTGCGCCAGCACCACCGGATCATGGTCGACGTAGACCACCCGGGCCCCGGGGTCGGCGGCCAGCGCCACCTCGTGCGTGTTGCCGACCGTGGGCAGCCCGGCGCCGATGTCGATGATCTGCCGGATCCCGGCCTCGGTGACCAGGTACCGCACCACCCGGCGCAGGAAGGCCCGGTTCCACTGCACGGAGAGCCGGACGTTCGGCAGCTGGGCGATCATCGTCTCGGCCACCGCCCGGTCCGCCGGGTAGTTGTCCTTGCCGCCGAGCAGGTAGTCATAGATCCGCGCCGCGCTGGGAATGTCGGGCCGGAAGGTGGTCCTCCAGTCGCCGTCGTCCGTCACTCAGGCCCCCTCGGCCATCGCCCGCCCGCTCGCGATCCGGCCAATCCTATGCCGGTCGGCCCGGCCGCCGGCGGCATCCGCGGCACTGGCCTGGTCCGGCCGGCGCGCCGCCCGGGCCGCCCGGCCCGGGCCGCCTGCCAGCCCGCAGATCACCATCACCAGCCACCCTCCCCAGGGCCGAGCACACCTCTCTACCAGCAGTTCCACCATCCCGCCCCGGGGAAACCCGGCCCCGGGCCGGCGGCGCCCGGCGTCGGTGCGGAGATGAAAATCGGCTCGCCCGCGATCGGCGCTCGCTGGCATGATCGGGCCCATGCACAGCCGTATCAGCGGCCCCGGCCCGGCCGCCCCGGGCTCGGGCCGGGACTATCCAGGCGAGGCGACGGCATGCGGCTCGACGAGGTTCCGGTGGTGGACGTACGCGGCCCGCTGACCGCTCAGCGGGAGCGGCTGCTCGGCCTGCTCGCCGGGCTGACCCCGCAGCAGTGGGCCGCGGCCACCGTGGCCCCGGACTGGTCGGTCAAGGACATCGCCCTGCACCTGCTCGACGTCGAGCTGAGCTGGCTGGCCCGCGACCGCGACGGTGACCGGACCGGCCTGATCCCGATGCCGCCGCAGCACGAGGAGTTCGTCCGCGCGCTGGGCCGGCGCAACCAGCAGTGGGTCGAGAGCGCCCGGGGCCTCAGCCCGGCGCTGGTCACCGGCCTGCTGCGCTGGTCCGGCGAGCAGCTCGACGGCTACCTCAGCCAGGTCGACCTGACCCGGCCCAGCGCTGTCTACTGGGCCGGCCCCGCGCCGCGGTGGTTCGACCTCGCCCGTGAGTTCACCGAACGCTGGGTGCACTACCAGCAGATCGCCGACGCCATCCGCCCCGCCGGGGCCGGCCAGCCGCGTGATGAGTTCCTGCCGCTCGTGCTGCGCACGTTCGCCTGGGGCTTCCCGCACCAGTACCGCGTCCCGGCGCCGCCCGGCACCACGGTCGCGGTCGAGGTTCCCGGGGTGGCCGCCTGGACGCTGACCAGGACCGCCGCGGCCTGGACCCTGGACGACGGGCGGCCGCCCGCGCCCGCGGCCCGCCTGCGCATGACCGGCGACGCGGCCTGGCGGCTGCTGACCGGAGCCGGCTACGACCCGGCTCAGGTCGAGCTGTCCGGCGACCCGGCCCTGGCCGGGCCGCTGGTGTCGGTCCGCGGCATCATCGTGTGATCCCGCCGGGCTGTTCAACCCGCGGTCCAGGGCTTAACGTGAAATTTGACCCCTGATGCGCTGCGACTTCGTGACGGGTACGCCAATGACGACGACCGAAACACGGATGCGGGTGCCGGTGCTGACCGCGCCCGGGACCTTCGAACACGTGCAGGCGCTGCCGCCCGGCGCCGATCTGCGGCCAGGCGAGGTCCTGGTCCGGGTCCAGGCCGGCGGCATCTGCGGCAGCGACGCCCCGTACTTCCGCTCGGCGCTGGCCCTGGACGGCCGGTCCCCGGCGGTACCGGGCGCCCCGCTGCACGAGATCGTCGGCGAGGTGGTGACCGCCGCGTCCGGCGACCTCCGGCCCGGTGACCAGGTCGTCGGGTGGGCCACCCGGTTCGACGGCCTCGCCGACTACATCGTCACCGAGGACAGCAGCCTGCACGCCTACCAGCTCCCGCTGCCGCCGGAGGAAGCCGTCCTGATCCAGCCGCTGGCCTGCGTCCTGTACGCGGTGGAGCGGCTCGGCCCGGTGGCCGGCCAGGCGTGCGCCGTGCTGGGCCTCGGCCCCATCGGCCTGCTGTTCTGCCATGTCCTCAAGCAGCGCGGCGCCGCCCGCGTGGTCGGCGTCGACCGGATCGACCGCTCGGCTGTCGCCCCCGGCCTCGGCGTCGACGAGGTCATCTGGGCCTCCAGCCACCACTACGCCGCGCAGATCAGCCCCGGCTCCCGCCCGGACGTGATCGTCGAGGCGGTCGGTCACCAGGTCACCACCTTGCAGGACGCGGTCAGCGCGGTCGGCGAGGGCGGCCGCATCTTCTACTTCGGCGTGCCCGACGACGAGGTCTACCCGCTCAACATGCAGCGGCTGCTGCGCAGCAACCTCACCCTCATGTCCGGCACGACCCTGGACCGGCGGCGGGTGCTGGCCGAGGCGGAGCAGTACCTCACCGCCTTCCCCGGGCTCGTCGGCGCGCTGATCACGCACCGGTTCAGCCGGGCCGATGTCCAGCGCGCGTTCGAGGTCGCGGTGGCCTCATCCGCGGGCCGCCTCAAGGTCGTCCTGCGCTTCGACCAGGCCGGCCCGGGCCGCTGAGGCGACCGGCGGCCTCATGACCGCAGGTATGAGGCGCCGTTGAGGTCCACGATGGCCCCGCTGGCCCATTCGGCCTGGTCGGAAGCCAGGTACAGGACGGCGGCGGCGATCTCGTCGGGCCGCGCCGCCCGGTTGAACGGGCTCTGCGCCCGGATCTCATCTCCGCGTGCCGAGTTCAGGTCGGCCGCCGCCATCTCGGTCTGCACGTAGCCGGGAGCCACGGACGTGACCGAGATGCCGAGCGGCGCCAGCGCGCGGGCCAGTGACTGGCCGAGCGCGTTCAGGCCCGCCTTGCTCGCGCCGTAGGCCGGGTGGGCCGGCTCGCCGCGGAAGGCGCCCCGCGAGGTCACGTTGATGATCCGCCCGCCGCCTGGCCGCATGTGCTGCACGGCGCACCAGGTCACGTTCGCGGCCCCGGTCAGGTTGACCGCCAGCGTGTCCTGCCAGCTCCGCTGCCATGCCTCGTAGGACACCTCGGTGATCGGATGCCGCAGGTAGACCCCGGCGTTGTTGACCAGCACGTCCAGCCCGCCCAGGTCACCGGCGGCCTGGTCGACCATCCGCCGGACCGCCCCGGCGTCAGCCAGGTCGGCCTGCACCACGGTGTGGCCCGGGCCGGGCAGCCCGGCAGCCACCTCGCCGGCCAGCGCGGCCGAGCCCCGGTGGTGCACCGCCACCCGGTCGCCCTGGGCCGCGAACGCCTCCGCCACCGCCCGGCCGATGCCGCGGGAGGCCCCGGTGACCAGGACGGCGCGGCCGGCGCGGCCCGCGCCGGGTCCGCTCACGCGTCCTCGCACATCGACAGCAGCTTGGTGCAGGTGGCCCAGTTCCTGGCCGTCGCCGCGACGCCGGCCTTCCCCGGTGCGCCGATGATCCGGAACAGGGCCACGGCCAGCTCGCTGCGGCCGAAGCCGTCCGGGGTGTTCACGTACAGGGCCGCATCGGTCACCGTCAGGGTGTCCCGGCTGCCCTTGTCCGCGGCCGCTATGCGCTTGAGGGTGCCCGCGGGCAGCTTGGCGCTCAGGAACACCACGTGGACCAGCTTCGGGTTCGGCTCGTCCGGATAGGGGTTGCGGTCCAGGATCCCGGCCAGCTCGTCCCGGGACAGGACCACCACCGACACCGACAGGCCGAACGCGCCGGTGATCGCCTTCTCCAGGGCCGCGGCCAGCTTGGCCGTGTCCTTCCCGGCCGTGCTGAACAGCACGTTGCCGCTCTGGATGTAGGTCTTCACCCGATCGTGGCCGAGCGAGGTCACCACGTCGCGGAGCTCCGCCATCGGGACCTTGTTCCGGCCGCCCACGTTGATGCCGCGCAGCAGGGCGATGTGTGATGCCATGCGTCTCATTGTGCCGCCCCGGCCGCCCGCGCCCGGCCCGCCCCGCCCGCCCGCCGGTCACGTGCCACGGCGCGCCGGGCGCGCGATAATGACCGCGTGACCATGCCCAGCTGGGACGAATCGTATACCGCCAGCACGCCGCCACCCTGGGACATCGGCCAGCCCCAGCCGCCCTTCGTCCGGCTCGCCGAGAAGGGCCTGCTGGCCGGCCTGCTCCTGGACGCCGGCTGCGGCACCGGGGAGCACACCCTGCTGGCCGCGTCGGCCGGCGCCGAGGCGGTGGGCGTCGACGTGTCCGCCCGCGCCATCGAGAAGGCGCGCGGCAAGGCCGCCGACCGCGGCATCACGGCCCGCTTCGAGGTGGCCGACGCCCTGCGCCTGGCCGACCTCGGCCTCACCTTCGACACCGTGCTGGACAGCGGGCTGTTCCACGTCTTCGACGACGAGAACCGCGCCGCGTACGTGGCCAGCCTGGCCTCGGTCCTGCGCACCGGCGGCCACCTGTACCTGATGTGCTTCAGCGACCGCGAGCCCGGCACCATCGGCCCGCGCCGCGTCACCCAGGACGAGCTGCATGCGGCGTTCGCCGACGGCTGGGAGATCGACGCCATCGAGGCGGCCGCCTTCTCGCTCAACCGCGGCGTCTTCGACACCCGCGCCCAGGCCTGGCTGACCATCGCCGTCCGGACCGGCGGCTCCCCGGACTAGCGCTCCGGACCCCGGGTAAATCCGGCATTCGCGCACCGGCCGGGCCTTGGTCGGCTAGAACGGACAGGTGCGCGAGGAGCAACGGGAGGCCGGCCACCGCGTCAGCCGTCCCGGCCGGCGCGTGCTCCCGGCCATCGCCGCCGCGCTGAGCCTGGCCTGCGCCGGCTGCGGCCTCGTCTCCGGAGGCGGCCATCCGGCCTCGTCCGCGGCCAGCACTGCGGCCAGTGCCTCGCCGCCGGTCACGTCCTCACCCCGGGCCGCGGCGGCCGGCGCGGCGGCCTCGCCGTCCGCGTCGTCGTCCGCGTCCTGCCCGGACCAGGTCCTGGCCACGATGACCGAGGCCCAGCGGATCGGCCAGCTCTTCCTGGTCGGGATCGCCGGCGCCCCGGCCGCCGACGTGGCCGCCGCGGTCCGGACCTACCACTTCGGCTCGCTGCTGTTCGAGGGGAACAGCACCGCGGGCGTGGCCGCCGACCAGCGGGTGACCCGGGCCGTCCAGGACCTGGCGTCGACGGCCGGCACGGCCGGGGTCCGGTTCTTCGTGGCCGCCAACGAGGAAGGCGGGGAGGTGCAGGAGCTCCGCGGACCGGGGTTCTCCACCATCCCGTCCGCGCTGTCCCAGGGCGAGCTGTCCGACGCCAGGCTCCAGCAGCAGGCCGCCGCCTGGGGCGACCAGCTGCGCCAGGCCGGGGTCAACCTCGACCTGGCGCCGGTGATGGACGTGGTCCCCAGCGGGACCGCGAGCGAGAACGCGCCGGTCGGCGCGCTGGACCGGGAGTTCGGCTACACCCCGCAGGTCACCGGCCCGCACGGGGTGGCGTTCATCCGCGGCATGCGGCAGGCCGGCGTGGCCACCACGGCCAAGCACTTCCCGGGCCTGGGCCGGGTGGCCGGCAACACCGACTTCACCTCCGCGGTGGTAGACCGCAGCACCGGCCCCGATGACGCCTACCTCACCTCGTTCGGCTCGGCCATCAGCGCCGGCGTCCCGTTCGTCATGGTCGCGCTGGCCACCTACACCCAGATCGATCCCGATCACCTGGCCGCGTTCTCCCCGCGGGTCATGCAGGGCCTGCTCCGCCAGCAGATGCACTTCCAGGGCGTGATCATCTCCGATGACCTGGGTGCGGCGGCCGCGGTGGCCGACCTGTCGCCGGCTGCCCGCGGCGTCGACTTCGTCGCGGCCGGCGGTGACATGATCACCTCGCAGAGCCTGACCGCGGCCGAGGCCATGGACCGGGCCATCGTGGCCCGGGCCGCGCAGGACCAGGCCTTCCGCGACACCGTGAATGCCGCGGTCAGCCGGGTCCTGGCGGCCAAGCAGGCCTATCACCTCATGACGAGCTGCTGACCGGCTGGGTCAGGTCGTAGACGGTCTGCCCGCCCACGGTCACCTTCTTGAAGTTCGCGGCCACCCAGGACTCGATGGACGAGGATCCGCTGCCGCCGCCGAAGCTCTGGCTGCCCTGGCCCACGTAGTAGTGGACCTCGTGCTTGGCCACCAGCGCCTTGAAGTAGGCCAGCGTGGGCCACGGGTCGGTGCCGTTGAACCCGCCGATGGACATCACCGCATCGCCGGTGGCCAGCTGCAGCGGCGCCGCGGCCGTCGAGCCCTCGGTCGCCGCGACCCACTTGTAGGAGCTCGCGTTCGTCTGCAGCAGCTTCACCAGCGCGCTGCTGACCTGGGTGTTCCCGGACAAGCCGCCGGCCCCTCCGGCACGGCCGCCGCGTCCCGCGCCGGCCGTGCCGCCCAGCCCGGACGGACGGCCCGCGGTCCCGGTGCTGCCGGTCCCGGTGCTGCCCGTCCCGGTGCTGCCGGTGCCCGTCTGGCCGGCGGTGCCGCTGCCCGCGGTCCCGCCCGGCGGCGTGCCGCCGAAGCGGGCGCCGGTGCCGCCGTTCGGGGGAGTGAAGCCCGTGCCGCCGGCCCCGCCCGGGCGTGTGCCCGCGCCGTTCGGCGCGCCTGCGCCGCCCGGCCGGGCCCCCCCGAACCCGCCTGGGCCGCCGCCGAAGCCGGCCGCCGCCGGTCCCGCGCTCGGGATCGCGCCGGTGTGCGAGGTGCTGACCGTGTCCAGCGCGTACGCGGCCGGCCCGGCCAGCCCCGCCACCATGGCCAGGCCGGCGGTGGCCAGCACCAGCCTGCGGAAGGGGAACAGCCGGGCCAGCCACGGACCGGCCAGCACCGCCGCCGCCCCGAGCAGGCCGGCGATGAGGATCACCCAGCGCAGCCAGGGCAGCCAGTCCGGGGTGCGGTCCAGCAGCGTGAACGACCACCACGCGGTGACCGCCACCGCCACGGCCGTCGTGACCCGGCCGAGCCAGCCCAGGTCCGCCTTCCACAAGGCCATCGCGCCGATGCCGACCAGCGCGCCGATACCCGGCGCCAGCGCCACCATGTAGTACGGGTGGATGATCCCGTCCATGAAGCTGAACACCAGCCCGGTGACCAGCACCCAGCCGCCCCACAGCAGCGCCGCGGCCCGCATCCGGTCGGTCCGCACGGCCCGCAGCGAGACCCACACCAGGGCGGCCAGCGAGACCAGCGCCGCAGGCAGCAGCCAGCTGATCTGCCCGCCGAACTCCGAGGCGAACAGCCGCGTGATCCCGGTCGCGCCGCCGAACATGCTGCCGCCGCCCGCGCCGCCGCCACCGCCGATCGATCCCGTCTCATCGCCGGTGATCCGGCCCAGCCCGTTGTAGCCGATAGCCAGCTGCAGGATGTTGTTGTTGGTCGAGCCGCCGAAGTACGGCCGGTCCGCCGCGGGCGTCAGTTCCGCGATCAGCACCCACCAGCCGGCTCCCACGATGATCCCGAAGCCCATCACCATCGTCTGCCACAGGCGCTTCAGCAGGCTGCGCGGCGCCCCGGCCCACAGGTAGGCGGCCGCGAAGCCCGGTACGACCAGGAACGCCTGGAGCATCTTGGCCAGGAAGGCGAACCCGATCAGCACCCCGCCCAGGACCAGCCACCGCGTCTTCCCGTTCTCGATCGCCCGCACCAGGGTGTACGCGGCCGCTGTCATCAGCAGCACCAGCAGCGCGTCCGGGTTGTTGAACCGGAACATCAGGGCCGCCACCGGCGTCAGGGCCAGGACCAGGCCGGCGATCAGCCCGGCCGCGGGCCCGAACCAGCGGCGCACCGCGGCGTAGAGCAACCCGACCGAGGCCACGCCCTCCAGCGCCTGCGGGGCCAGCATCGACCACTGGCTGAAGCCGAACACCCGGCCCGACAGCTCCATGACCCACAGCGAGCCCGGGGTCTTGTCGACGGTGATGAAGCTGGAGGAGTCGAACGAGCCGAAGAAGAACGCCTTCCAGCTCTTGGTCCCGGCCTGCACCGCCGCCGCGTAGAAGTCGTTGCCCCAGCCGTTCCTGGTCAGGTCCCACAGGTAGAGCAGCGCCGTGAGGGCCAGCAGCCCGAGCAGGGCCGGGCGGGCCCACCGGGGATCGGCCTCAGCGCCGCGCAGCAGGCGCCGGACCCGGTTCCGGGCGGGCGGCCCGGTGGGTGTCGTGTGCTTCGGCCAGGACGTGGTCGCGCTCAATGGGGTGTCTCCCGTTATTTGTCGACTTATCAATATTTGACGGGGTCTCGCCGAAGACCCACGTGCGGTACAGCACGTACCTGATCACGGTGGCCACCAGGTTGGCGGCGATGAGGACCGTGATCTCGAGGCCACGGCCGGCCGAATGGAGCAGGGCCAGCGACCCGGAGGTCAGGGCCAGCCCGATGCCGAACGCGATCAGCCCTTTGACCTGGTGCCGGGCCGCGTTGACCCGGCCGCTGATACCGAACGTCAGGCGCCGGTTGGCCGCCGTGTTGGCTACCGCCGTGATCAGCAGGCTGATGACGTTGGCCGCCTGGGCCGACATCACGCCGCGCAGCAGGAGGTAGAGCACCACGTAGGCGATGGTGCAGCTGATGCCGACCGCGATGAACCGCGCTATCTGCAGCAGCAGGCCGCTCGAGCTGCCCGGCCGGGTGCCGCCGGGCCCGCGGCCCGGATCGGCGAGCGAGGGCACCCTCAGCTGCGGCACCTTGATCGACCCGCGCGCGAACCCCCGGCTGAGCCGCACCATGCCGCGCAGGTCGGCCAGCGCCGTGGACATGATGTCGACCCGCGAGTCCAGGTCGTCGACCCAGTCCACCGGAATCTCGTGGATCCGCAGGCCGGCCCGCTCGGCCAGCACCAGCAGCTCGGTGTCGAAGAACCAGCCGGTGTCCTGGGTCACCGGGAGCAGGACCCGGGCCGGCTCGCGCCGGATGGCCTTGAACCCGCACTGCGCGTCCGAGAAGCGCACGCCCATGAAGGTGTGCAGCAGCAGATTGTAGGAGCGGGAGATGAGCTCGCGCTTGGGCCCGCGGATGACCCGCGAGCCGCGGGCCAGGCGGCTGCCGATGGCCATGTCGCTGTGCCCGGACACCAGCGGGGCGACCAGGGGCAGCAGCGCGTTCAGGTCTGTCGACAAGTCGACATCCATGTAGGCGAGGACCTCGGCGTCGCTCTGCGACCAGATGGCCCGCAGCGCGCGCCCCCGGCCCGACTGCTCCATCCGCACCGCGCGGACCTCGTCGTAGTCGCGGGCCAGCTGGTCGGCGATCGCCCACGTGCCGTCCGTGCTGCCGTTATCCGCGATGGTGACCCGGGCCGTGAACGGGAAGCCCTCCCGCAGATAGCTGACCAGCCGCCGCACGCTCGGCGCCAGATCGCGCTCCTCGTTGCGGACCGGTACCACGATGTCCACCTGCAAGACTGTCATGGTCCAGAGCCTCGGCGATCAGCCTCGACGACGGCTGAAGCAACCTTATGTGCGCGCTATGAGCAAAGCAGCTTTCCGGGGTCTGGTTACGCCCGGCGTGTCGCGCCTCCTGGAAAACGCAATTCGCCATCATGTTCCCCATAAGGGCAGATCTCCGAACGGTTCGTCCCGCATGCCCTGAGGAACTGGTTCCGCGCGGCGGCGGGCAGGCCGTCGCTCAGACGGCGCCGGCCGCCCGTAGCCCCGCGATCTCCGCGGAGGTCAGCCCGAGCTCATCCAGGATCGCGTCGGTGTGCTCGCCCACGGCCGGGACCGGTCCCATGAACGCGGCCGGGCCGCCGGTGCTGATCGGCGGCGGCAGGGCCCGGACCGGGCCGGCCGGGGAGCCGACCTCGGTCCAGCGGTGCTCGAGCTGCGGATGGGCCAGCAGGTCATTGACCGTCCTGAGCTGGGCGTTGGCGATCTGCGCCGCGTCCAGCCGGGCGATCACGTCGGCCACCGAAAAGCCGCTGAACACCGCCTCGATTTCCTGGTCCAGCTCGGCCCGCGCCACGACCCGGGCCTGGTTGGTCACGAACCTCGGGTCATCGGCCAGCTCCGGCCGGCCCAGCACCTGGTCGCAGAGCCGGCGCCACTCGCGGTCGTTCTGGATGCTCAGCTGCACCCGCCCGCCGCCGCCGGTCCGGAACGCCCCGTACGGCGCGATGGTGGCGTGGCTGGTACCGGTCCGGGCCGGCGGCACGCCGGTGTACATGGCGTAGTACATCGGCTGGGACATCCACTCGGTCAGCGACTCGAACAGCGACACCGTCAGGGCCGCCCCTGAGCCGGTCCGTTCCCGGGCGTACAGCGCGGTGAGGATCGAGCTGAACGCGTACATCCCGCCGGAGATGTCGGCCACCGAGATGCCCGCCTTGGCCGGCGCGTCCTGCGTCCCGGTTACCGACAGCAGGCCGGTCTCGCACTGGATGAGCAGGTCATAGGCGCGGCGATCGCCGAACGGCCCATCAGCCGCGTACCCGGACACGTCGCACACGATGAGCCGGTCGTGGCCGGCGCGCAGGGCCTCCGCGGACAGGCCCAGCCGGGCCGCGGCGCCGGGCGCCAGGTTCTGGATGAAGACGTCGGCGCCGGCGATGAGGCGGGTCAGGGCGGTGCGGGCCACCTCGTGCTTGATGTCCAGGCTCAGCGACTGCTTGCCGCGGTTGAGCCAGACGAAGTAGCTGGCCAGGCCGTTGACCGTCGCGTCGTACTGCCGGGCGAAGTCACCCGCGCCCGGCCGCTCGATCTTGATGACCCGGGCGCCCAGGTCGGCCAGCTGGCGGGTGGCGAACGGCGCGGCGACCGCCTGCTCCACCGAGACCACCGTCAGGCCCGCCAGCGGGAGTCCGGCCGTCGGCGGGCGCTGCGCCTGGCCGCGGATCGCATCGTCGTCCAGCACGCTCATAGCCTCGCACGGCCCGCCGGGCGGCCGCACCACCGGCCCCGGGCGGCCGCGCCACCGTCCCCGGGCGGCCGCGCCACCGTCCCCCCAGCGGCCGCGCTACCGCGG
The DNA here is from genome assembly GCA_963744005.1 of uncultured Actinomycetes bacterium. Taxonomy (GTDB): domain Bacteria; phylum Actinomycetota; class Actinomycetes; order Streptosporangiales; family Streptosporangiaceae; genus Palsa-504. Next base: position 353,849 of record CAVURU010000003.1, read on the forward strand.
CCAGGCGAGGCCCGCGGTCAGGCCGCCTGCTCCCGCGAGCACCACCAGGTGGAGCGCCCGCCGACCGTGCCGTGCACCATCTCGGCCCCGCAGCGCGGGCAGTGGCCGCCGGGGCGCCGGGCCACCACGACCTCGCCGGTGTGCGCGCCGCCGCCCTCGGCCGTGGCGGCTTCCAGCACCGAGCGCGTGGCCCGGTACAGCCGGTCGATGTCGGCTTTGCGCAGGCCGCTGACCGAGGCAGCGGGCGAGACCTTCGCCTGCCACAAGATCTCATCGGCCAGCAGGTTGCCGATCCCGGCGATCTTGGTCTGATCGAGCATCCGGGCCTTGACCGCGATCGTCCCCTTGCTAATCAGGGTGCGGAACTCGGCCGGCGTGACCTCGATGGCGTCCGGTCCGAGCCGGGCCACGTCGGGGCCCAGCAGGATGCGCCCGAGGCGCCGCTTGTCGAACAGCGCGAGCCGGCCGCCGTCGGCGAAATCCAGCGTGAACCGGTCCCACTCCGCCTTCCGCGGCTGCGCGTCCCGTCCGGCCGGGTCACCGCCCTCGGCCACCCAGCCGTCCGCCGCCGTGACCACGATGCGCCCGGCCATGCCCAGGTGGATGCCGAGATCCGGGCCGGGCCCGGCCGAGCCGTCCGGGCCCGAGGTGGTGCACCACAGCAGCTTGCCGCGCCGGTTCGCCGCGGTGAGCGTGCGGCCGGTCAGCGCCATGCTCAGCTCACCGGGGGAGTGCGGCCGGCACACGTAGGTGTCGGCGTCGTCGACCCCGGTGATGCGCCGGCCCAGGCCCAGGTCGGCGATCAGCCGCCGCGCCGTCTCCACCTCGGGCAGCTCCGGCATTACGCAAGCCCCGTCATAACGTCGAACCCCATCATCCTCAGGCCTGGCACTATAAGCCGAAGCATCATCAACCCCGGCCTTCTCAACATCATCGCCATCACGTTAGCCGTCGCCGGGCGGTCGCCCGGCCGCCTCGTCGCCGCGTATCGCGGCCAGCAGGCCGGCCGCCCGGTCGAGCTGGTCGCCGATCCGGGCCTTGGCCGCGGCGCTCAGCGGCGTGTCCGGCCGGGCGATCAGCTCAGCCAGCACCGGGACCAGCGGTGCGTACTTGCCCGCCAGCCGGCGCAGCCGGGGGCCGGTGATGTGCATCAGGCCGGCGCCGTTGTCGGTGAAGTCGGAGGCCTTGATGACCCGGGCCCACGGGCTGGCCGCCAGGCTCTCGGCCACGTGCTCGAGGTACTGCTGGTCCGCATCGCGGTCCGGCTCGTACCGCGGGTTGGTCACCGCGCCCACCAGCCCGGCCACCCGCGGCCCCAACTGCGCGGCCAGCGCGGCCAGCGCGGCCCCCTGATCGTCCGGGCCGCCGGCCAGCTCGGCGGGATGGTCCTCCACCGCGTCGTGCAGTAGCGCGGCGCAGATCACCTCGGCGTCGCGCACGTCGTAGTAGGCGATGATCCTGATCGCGACCCGGAGCAGGTGGTTGACATAGGGTTCCCGCTCCCGCCGGTCGGCGGCGTGCAGCCGGGCGGCCAGGTCCAGCGCCTGCTCCATCCGGCCCCGGTCGGTCTCGGGCCAGGACGCGATCTCGGCCGCGAACCGTTCCCGCAGCCCCGCCTCGCCGTAGGTCGCGGTGATCGCGTGCAGCGGCATGGCGGCCAGCAGCCGCCGCCGGTCGCTGTCCATGAACCTACAAGTAGCACACGGTCAGCCCGTTACGCCGGCGATGTCCGCGGGCTCCGGCAGCAGCGGCAGGTAGATGGCGAACCGGGTCCGGCCGGGCCTGCTCGCCACCGTGATGCTGCCCTCGTGCGCCGCCACCACCGCGTCGACGATGGCCAGGCCCAGGCCGGTGCTGGTGCCCGCCGCGTCCCGGTCCCGCGCCCGTGAGGTGTCGGCCCGGGTGAAGCGCTCGAACAGCTCGGGGAGCAGCTCGGGCGGGATGCCCGGCCCGTCATCGGCGATGCTGAGCTCGGCTCGCGGCCGGGCCGGCCGTACCCCCCGTTCCAGCACGCCGTCCTCTGGCGGGCCGTCCGCCGGGGCGGCCGGGTCTCCCGCCTCGACGTGCAGCGTGACGCTGACCGTGGAGCCGGGCGGGGTGTGCTTGCCCGCGTTGCTCATCAGGTTGGCCAGCACCTGATGCAGCCGGTGCTCGTCGCCGCGGACCAGGACCGGCTCGGCGGGCAGGTCGAGCCGGAAGTGGTGCTCCCGGCGGGCCACCCGCGCGTCGCTGGTCACGTCGATGGCCAGCCGGGACAAGTCGACGGGCTCGCGTTCCAGCGGGCGGCCCGCGTCCAGCCGGGCCAGCAGGAGCAGGTCATCGACCAGCACGCTCATCCGGGCCGACTCGGACTGGACCCGGGTCAGGGCGTGGATCACGTCCTCGGGAACCGGGCCGCGGTGCCGCAGCGCGAACTCGGCGTAGCCGCGGATGGCCGACAGCGGCGTGCGCAGCTCGTGCGAGGCGTCGGCGGCGAACCGGCGCAGCCGGGCCTCGCTGGCCGCGCGGCGGCCGAGGGCCCGCTCGACGTGCAGCAGCATGCGGTTGAACGCGGCGCCGACCTGGCCGACCTCGGTCCGCGGATCGGTGTCCGGGACGCCGGCCGGCAGCGTCACCTCGCCGGAATCCAGCGGCAGCTCGGTCACCTGGGTCGCAGTGGCGGCAACCCGGCGCAGCGGCCGCAGCGAGAACTGCACCAGCGCGGCGCCCAGGATCACGGCCAGCCCCAGGGCCAGCGCGAACAGCACGCGCTCGGTGTCCTCGACCCGGTTGAGGGTGTTGTTCACCGTGGTCAGCGGCAGCCCGGTGATCAGCGTCGTGCTGCCGGGTCCCGGCACCTGGGTGAACATGAACTGGGTATCGAGCGAGCTGAGCGTCCGGATGTAGGTCGCCGCCGGCGCCTGCGCGGCCTGCGGCGGGGCCGCACCTGCCGGGTGCGATCCGCTGGGAGCAGGCAGGCTGGCCAGCGCGGACTTGTCGGCCGCGGTCAGCGCGCACGTGTGGGACACGTAGAAGCACTGCTCGACCGTCCCGCTGGAGGACAGCACGGCCAGGAACGTATCGGCGGCCTGCCCGGCGTTGTAGCAGCGGGCGTAGCCGTCGCTGCCGGTCTGGCCGCCGGCCCGCGGGACCCCGTCGCGGGGACCGTAGCTGGTGGAGACCGCGCAGCTGAACCACGTGTTGGTGGCCGACTGGACCCGGGCGCTGAGCGAGGACATCAGCGAGTTGCTCAGCGAGTGCGAGGTGACGACGCTGACCACGGCGCTGGCCAGCCCGAACAGCACCACCAGCCCGATGATGAGCTTGCCGCTGATGGTCCGGACCGACAGCACGTGCGCCCAGCGGGCCAGCCGGCCGTGCGGCTGTCCGGCCAGCGCCGGCATCAGCTCGCCGGTTTCAGCACGTAGCCGACGCCCCGCACGGTGTGAATGAGCGGCGTCCGCCCGGCGTCGATCTTCTTGCGCAGGTAGCTGATGTACAGCTCCACCACGTGCGCCTGGCCGCCGAAGTCGTAGTTCCACACCCGGTCCAGGATCTGCGCCTTGGACAGCACCCGCCGGGGATTGCGCATGAGGAACCGGAGCAGCTCGAACTCGGTCGCGGTCAGCTCGACGAGCTCGCCGTCCCGGCGGACCTCGCGGGCGTCCTCGTCCATGGTCAGGTCGCCCACGGTGAGCAGCCCTTCGGTGTGCGCGCGGGTCAGGTTGGCCCGGCGCAGCAGCCCGCGCAGCCGGGCCAGGACTTCCTCCAGGCTGAACGGCTTGGTCACGTAGTCGTCGCCGCCGGCGGTGATGCCCGCCACCCGGTCCTCCACCGCGTCCCGAGCGGTCAGGAAGAGCACGCACACCTGCGGGATCTCGGCCCGCAGCCGGCGCATGACCTCGATGCCGCTCAGGTCGGGGAGCATGATGTCGAGGATGACGGCGTCGGGCCGGAACTCACGAGCGGCCCGGATGGCGTCCGCGCCGTCTCCGGCGCTGCGCACCGTCCAGCCCTCGTACCGAAGCACGCTGGCCAGCAGCTCGGCCAGGCTCGGCTCGTCGTCGACGACCAGCACCCGGACCGGCGTCCCGTCCGCGCGCTGCAGGCTGGCGTCCTGGCCGCCGGCCCGGGCCTGGCGGCCCGCTCCCGCCGCGTCCGGCCCGGCCGCGGCCGTCGCGTCCGGTGTCACCGGGGCTGATGTCACGCCGTCAGGTCCTGAGGCCGGCAGGCTGGCCGCCAGCAGCGCCTGTGCTGACACGTTCTGAGCCGGAAGGCTCTGGGCCGGTGACCCCGCTGCGGGCACCGGGCTGAAGTTTCCCATGGTTCTACTCACCGTCATGATCACGTCAGTGCTCAGTATGCCCGCGGGGGCCGGCTTCTTGATCCACGATTCTCACCGAGCCCGGCGTCCCGCGTTCCCACTACACCGGCTCAAGGCGTACGGCAGATCAGCAATTCCTATGAATAAGCTCTGAAGCCGCCGCCGCCCTGGGCGGACCGGAACCGGCCGGGTCGCGCCTCAGCCGGTGCCGAGCACCCGCCCGAGCTTGGACGCGGACGCCGACCGGGTCGCCCCCGCGTTGAGCAGCTCGCGGCCGACCGCCTCGAGGACCGCCTCCGGGTCCTCGTTGTCCTCGGCCGCCTCGACCTCGATCTCGCGCCACTGGATGGGCTCCGAGCCGGGCTGATCGAGCCTGGTCCCGGTGACCAGGTCGTCGGCGATCTCGGCCAGCGGCTGCCCGGCTTTGTCGGTCAGGGTCACCACGGTCCGTTCGGTATCCAGGATGGCGACCGGGTGCAGCGGCCGGCCGCCCGCCACGTCCTGTACCTGGGCGGCGAGCGCGGCCGGGACGGTGCTGAAGTCGCCGTCGGTGATGGGCTCGTGGACTTCCTGCCGGGTGTCCTGGCGTACCGGCAGCTTCAGGTGCCAGCCGTCGTCGGCGCCGCCCACCCGCCGCCGCAAGGTGCGCTTGTTCTTGATCAGGTCGAGCTCGTCAGTGTCGAAGTACGTGGCGCTCAGGTAGTACCGGTGCCGTCCGGCCGGCCTCACGCGCCCCTCCAGACTCCGCAGGTCAGGAAGGGTAAAGTCCGGCGCAGCGTCGTATTTCTGCTCGGTCTCCAGGTGCTTGCCCGTGCTGTCGGTCACGGTCCCTAGGCTAGTCGTGGTAGATCGCGAACCGGGTGGCGGGTCGTTCGATCATGACCGTGCCGGGGACCGGCTCCGGTCCTATCGCTGAACCCCCGAGCCGGGGATAGGCGTCGAGGTGCAGGCCCGCCAGCTCGGGCTGGGCCGTCGGGTCCCAAGCCCGGACGTGGGCGGCCAGTTCCGCGGCGAGCCGCGCGGCGCCTGGGCCGAAACCCGTCGCCTCGAGCAGCGGTCTCTGCTCGGCAGACCGCGTCAGGCCGTCGGCGACCGGGCCGTCCGCGGTGAGGATGGCGGTCCCGCTGGCGTCGGCGAGGCCCAGGGTGGACCGCCCGCCCGGGCCGCGCAGCGGCGCCGCCCCCAGCACGCCACCGTACGGGTCACTCGGCATGCGGTCCCCGGGCGGCGGGGCGTCGTCGGGCTGTTCCTCGCTCAGCCGGCACCACCGCGGGTCGCTGGCCGCCAGCCACAGGTTCAGCCCCCAGAACACCTGCGCTGACCCGGCCCGGACCCCGGTCGGCTCCGTCACGGACGGTCCGGCCAGCCAGCCGGCCATGGCCGGGCCGTCAGCCAGCGCCGCGGCTTCTCCCGGCAGGTAGAGACCCACGCCGGGCGCGAGGATCACCAGGCTCTCCGTTCCGACTCTGGGGCCGCGCAGGCGCATGAAGCCGCACGGCGCGAGCGACCGGCTGACCCACGGCCCGGCCGGCCCCGTCCGCTCGAAGGCCACCGACAGCTGGGTCCCGCGCACGTCCAGCGGCACCACCACCCGGGCCTGCGCGGCGGCCTGCGCCAGCCAGGCCGGGGCCAGGTCATCGACACCCACGGTGGCGATGACCCGGTCATACGGCGCCCGCTCCGGGTGGCCCTCGGTGCCGTCGGCGCAGATCACCGTCACGTCGCTCACCCCGGCGCTGGCCAGCCGCCCGCGGGCCTGCTCGACCAGCTCAGCGTCGATGTCGATGCTGGTCACCTGGCCCTGCGGCCCGACGATGTGGCGGAGCAGCGCGGCGTTGTAGCCGGTGCCCGCGCCGATCTCCAGCACCCGCTGGCCGGGGGACAGGTCCAGCTGGTCGAGCATCACGGCCATGATGGCGGGCTGCGAGGAGGAACTGATCGGCAGGCCGGCCTCGTCGCGCTTGGTCACGATCGCGTCGTCGCGATACGCCTCGGCCGGCGCCAGATCGGGCAGGAACAGGTGCCTGGGCACCGCGTGCAGCGCCGCGGCTGCTCGCTCGCTGCGGATCCGGGTGGCCGCCACCACCTGGTCGGCTAGCCCGTCACGAAGCCTCGCGAGTTCATCCGCCAACCCGGCGCCTCACCCGGAATGCGGCCACGCACAGCGCGGCCAGCGCGATCAGGCCGGCCAGCACGAAGACGTTCCCGGCCAGGAGCTGCAGTCCGTGCCAGTGGAACTCGTGGTACCATGGCTGGTCGCCGCGCGCGAAGTAGGTCGCGGGCCCGTACCAGAACAGCCCGGCCGGCGTCAGCCCGGACTGGGCCAGGTCCCAGAACTGCGGCCACGCGCCGTAGATGAGGACCAGCGCGCCGCCCGACGCCCACCACGCGATCCGGGCGCCGCCGCGCGCCCGCGCGCCCAGGTGGGCCAGCAGGGCGATGCCCGGCGCGACCCAGACCCAGTGGTGATCCCAGCTCAGCGGGGAGACCAGCAGCCCGGTCAGGGCGCAGGCCAGCATGCCCGGCACCGGCTGCCCGGCCCGGCACAGCACGGCGCCGGCGGCCAGCCCGGCCAGCACGACCACGATCGCGGCCGCGATCCACGGGGCGTTGCCGGAGGCCACGCTGCCGGCCAGCCGGCTGGCCACGCCGCGCAGCGACTGGTTGCCGCGGGTGCCGAGGAACACGATCCGGTTCGCGTTCAGGAACAGCCGGTGCCACCAGTAGGTGCCGGAATCGGCGGGCAGGACCGCGTAGCCGACCAGCACCGTCGCCACGAACGTCCCGGCCGCGGTGGCCGCCTGCCGGAACCGGCCGACGAGCAGCAGGTAGGGGATGAAGATCAGCGGGGTCAGCTTCACCCCGGCCGCGACGCCGATCGCGATCCCGTGCCACCAGCGCGTCCGCCCGGCCAGCACGGACGGGACGAGCAGGTCGGTCACGACCAGCAGCATGAGGAGCAGGTTGATCTGGCCGAGGGCCAGCGTCTCCTGCACCGGCTCGAGGAGCAGCGCCAGGGCGGTCGTGCCCAGCGTGGCCCCCAGCCTGATCCGGGGGCGGCCCGCGTAGCCCAGCGCGCCGAGGACCAGCCACAGCGAGAGGCCGAGCGCGGCCAGGCTGACCAGGGTCATGGCCCAGCGCATCGCCGTCCAGGACAGCACGGACGCGACCGCGAAGGCCGCTGCGGCGAACGGGGAGTAGGTGAACTGGACGCCGTTCTGCCCGGTCCAGTCGTACAGCGGGGAGGCCCGGTGGGCGTCGTAGGCGGGCGTGACATGCCGGACGATCAGCCCGCCGTCCCGGTACACCACCAGGTCACGCATGGCGGCCATCGAGGACAGGTGGGTGGCCAGGTCGGCCACGTAGAGGGCCAGCACCGCGATGAGCAGCGCGGCCCCGGCGGGCAGCAGCCAGCGGCCGCTGTCCCGGGACGTCCCCGCGGCTACTGCCGCTTGCGGCCCGGTGGCTGCTGCCGCTGGCTCTGCCTGCACGCCACGTCCTCCCTCGGGTCTGAGAAAGGATAGTGGCTCGGTCAGCTGATGGTCTGCGTGTCCTCGGCGGGACGTTCCCGCCGCGGCAATGCCTCGGTCCGGACCGTCTCGGGCCGGGCGTCCTCGGTCGCCGCGGTCTCCGTGCGGGCCGCGTCCGTCTGGACGGCGTCGCCGGAGACCTTCTCGAACCGGGTCGGCTCGGCCGTGACCCGCTCAACCGGTGCGGTGTCGGCCCCGACCCTGGCCACCGGGACCGTGTCAGCGGGCACCCGCTCGACCGGCACCGGCCCGGCGGGCTCGACCGGAGCGACCGGCTCGGCCTCCCTGATCCCGGACGGCACGGACAGGATCCGGCCGATGGCGACGCCGGCGATCAGCACGATGACCACGCCGAGTGCGTAGAAGAACCCGAGCTGCTCCATCACCCGCATGAACGGCTGCGAGCTGGCCGGCGAGCCGCCCAGCGGCACGTAGTTGTTCCACAGCAGGCTGAGCGTGGTGCCCAGCACGAACCAGGCGCCGGACGCCGCGGCCAGCAGCCCGCCGAACAGCGCGGTGTGCCGCCCGGTGGAGACCATCAGCATCAGGCCGCCCAGGACCACCGCCGCACCAGGCAGGATCTCCAGCCACAGCCGGGCCGTGTCGTAATGCCAGGCCACGTCGGGCGTGTAGGCGTAGTGGAAATACGGACCTATGAAGGGGACCAGCGCGCCCCAAAGCCCGAGCAGGACCAGCAGGAATCCGCTGAATGCCCCGCGGCTGCGCCGCATCTGAAGCATTCCAGCCATGCTCATCACTCCCCGAAATTAGTAAGTATCTACGTTGTCAGGCCCCGCCACTACCCGGCATTTCGCGGGCTATTCAGCCCGGGGGGTATCGTTCGCGACGTGGATGCAGCGTTGCCCGCGGCGGGCAACCCCCGGCGTTCGGTGCCGCGGACCGATCTGCTGCTGGCTGATCCTCGCCTGGCGGCCGCCGAACGCAGGCTGGGCCGGGCCCTGGTCAAGGCGGCCGTGAGCCGCGCGCAGCAGCAGGCCCGGGACGGCCAGATCGCGCCGGATGAGGTGGCGGACCGGGCCGTGGCCGAGCTGCCGGCCCGCGCCGCCACGCTGACCCCGGTCATCAACGCGACCGGCGTGCTGGTCCACACCAACCTGGGCCGTGCCCCGCTGTCCGCCGCCGCGGTGGACGCCATCACGGCCGCGGCCGGCTACTGCGATGTGGAGTTCGACCTGGCCTCGGGGGCCCGGGCCCGGCGCGGGGCCGGCGCGCTGGCCGCCCTGGCCCGGGCCGTCCCGGCCGCCGAGGCCGTGGCCGTAGTCAACAACAACGCCGCCGCCCTGGTCCTGGCCGCCACCGCGCTGACCCGGCCCGAGGCCCCGGAGATCGTGATCAGCCGCGGTGAGCTGATCGAGATCGGCGACCGGTTCCGGCTGCCCGACCTGCTGGCCAGCACCGGCGCGACGCTGCGCGAGGTCGGCACGACCAACCGGACCACGGCCGCGGACTACGCCGAGGCCACCGGGCCGCGGACCGCGTTCATCCTGAAGGTCCATCCGTCGAACTTCCGGGTCGAGGGCTTCACCGCTGCCGCTGCGGTGCCGGCCCTGACCGGCCTGGGCGTGCCGGTGGTCTTCGACATCGGCTCCGGGCTGCTCGCCCCGCACCCGCTGCTGCCCGCCGAGCCCAGCGCGGCCGGCGCGCTGCGCGAAGGCGCCGACCTGGTCACGGCCAGCGGCGACAAGCTCCTGGGCGGCCCGCAGGCTGGCCTGCTGCTCGGCCGGGCCGACCTGGTGCACCGCCTCACCCGGCACCCGATGGCCCGGGCCCTGCGAGTCGACAAGCTGACTCTGGCCGCCCTGGAGGCGACCCTCACCGGCCCCCTGCCGCCGGTCGCCGCGGCCCTGGCCGCCGATCCGGCCACCCTGCTCGACCGGGCCGAACGGGCCGTGGCTCGGCTGGCCGCATCTGGCCTGGACGCCCGGGCGGTGCCTGCGCAGGCCGCGGTGGGCGGCGGGGGCGCTCCCGGCGTGGAACTGCCCAGCGCCGCGGTAAGCCTGCCCGAGGCCCTGGCCGTGCCGCTGCGCACCGGGCCCCGGGTGGCGAGCGGAGAGCGCCCCGCCGTCAGCCGGCCGCCTGGAAGGCGGCCGGCTGCTCCTCGACCTCCGCTCGGTGGCGCCCGGCGAGGACGAGGCGCTGATAGCAGCCGTCCTCGCCGCCGCCGGATGACCTGCATGCCCGCGCCTGTCCGCGCTTCCTCCGCCCCGGCTACGCCTCCGCCCCCCTCCCTGCTTGCGCCCGTCGGGGGGCTTTCATGATCGCGGGCAGTTCGGGCCCTCTACGGACCATTTCTGCCCGTGATCATGAAACAGGCTTCATGATCATGGGTCGTTCCGGGCGTATAGCGCCGCTTTTGACCCATGATCATGGCGGGTGGCCGCTGTGCAGGTGATCGCGACCGCGGGGCACGTGGACCACGGGAAGTCGGCGCTGGTGCGGGCGCTGACCGGGATGGAGCCGGACCGGTGGGCTGAAGAGCAGCGCCGTGGCCTGACCATCGACCTGGGGTTTGCCTGGATGACGCTGCCCGGCGGGGAGCGGCTGGCCTTCGTCGACGTCCCGGGCCACGAGCGGTTCGTGCCGAACATGCTGGCCGGCGTGGCGCCGGTCCCCGCCGTGCTGCTGGTGGTGGCGGCCGACGGCGGCTGGATGCCGCAGTCAGCGGAGCACCTGGCCGCCATCGACGCGGTCGGCATCCGGCACGGCCTGCTCGCCGTGACCCGCAGCGACCTGGCCCATCCCGGCCCGGCCACCCGGCAGGCCCTGGATCGTATCTCGGCCAGCAGCCTGGGCCAGGTGGAGGCGGTCACGGTGAGCGCGGTGACCGGCGATGGCCTGGCCGAGCTGCGGGCCGCGCTGGGGCGGCTGGTCGCGGCGCTGCCCGTGCCGGATCCGGCCGCGCCGGCCCGACTGTGGGTGGACCGGTCGTTCAGCATCCGGGGCAGCGGCACGGTGGTGACCGGCACGCTGCCCGACGGCACCGTCCGGACCGGCCAGGAACTGCTGCTCACCCCGTCCCTGCGCCCGGCCCGGATCCGCGGCCTCGAGTCCATGAACGAGCCGGCCGAGGCGGCCCGGGGCGTGACCCGGGTGGCGCTGAACCTGCGCGGCATCCCGGCCGGGTTCCCGGCGCGCGGCATGGCCCTGGTCGAGGCGGGCCGGTGGACCCTGACCAGGCTGGCCGACGTCCGCCTGGTGCCGCCGCTGCCGCCGCGGCTGCCCCAGGACATGACCGTGCACATCGGCTCGGCCCGCACCCCGGCACGGGTGCGCGTGCTGCCGGTTCCCGACGATGACCCGGTCGGCGGCCGCCCGGCGGGCACCGGTCCCGGGGCGGAACCGCCGTCCCGCCCCGGGTTCGCGCGGCTGACGCTGCGCGAGGCGCTGCCGCTGCACGTCGGCGACCGGCTGCTGCTGCGCGACCCGGGCAGCGCCAGCATGCTCATGCTCGGTGCCGTGGTCCTTGACGTGGCGCCCCCGCAGCTCAGCAAGCGCGGGGCGGCGGCTGCGGCGGGCCGCGAGCTGGCCGCCTGGCCTGACGTCCCCGCCCCGGCTGACCTGCTGCGCCGTCACGGCCTGCTGCGCGAGGACGCGATGCGGGCCATGGGCCTGACCGGTGCCCTGCCGCCCCCTGTCAGCAGCGGCTGGCTGGCCGACCCGCTCCGCTGGGCGGCACTGAGCCGCCAGCTCACCGAGACGGTGGCTGAGCATGCCCGCCAGGACCCGCTGGCCGTCGGCCTGCCGGCGGAAGCCGCCCGGGCTGCCCTCGGGCTCCCGGACCGGGCGCTGATCGAGGCCCTGGCCCGCAGGCCCGGGCCTGGCGGCGAAGCCGGGCGAATCCGGCTGCACGGCGGATACCTGCGGCTTGAGCAGGGCCGTGACCCCGCGCCAGCGCTGCCGCCGCCGGTGGCCGCGGCGGTGCGGGCCATCCTGGCCGACCTGGAGGGGGCGCCCTTCATGGCGCCCGAAGCGGGACGGCTGCGGGAACTCGGCCTGGACGCCCGGGCCATCGGCGCGGCCGCCCGGGCCGGCCTGCTGCTGCGCGTGACCGAGCAGATCGTGCTCGCTCCCGGCGCCGGAGCCGCGGCGGCCCGCGTGCTGTCCGGCCTGCCCCAGCCGTTCACCGCCGCCGAAGCCAGGCAGGCGCTGCGCACCACCCGCCGGGTGGCCATCCCGTTGCTGGAATACCTTGACCGGGCCGGCCTGACCGAGCGCCTGCCCGATGACCGCCGACGGGTGAAATAAGCCCGTCCGCGAAGAAAATCCGCTCCGCAGTGTATCGGGCCCCCCTCCTCGCCCTCCGCCCTGACAAAGAGACTTGGGCGGCCGGTCCGCGGCCGTCCGGGGGGAGTGAAGGAGTCCATCATGACTGTTCTTGACGACGCGCCTTCGGCCACCGGAGTACCGGTGTCCGATGAGGTGGCCCTGGCGCGAGCCACCGAGTGGGCGAACAACTACGCGGCCGACCTGACCAGCCGGGTCCACAAGTCCCTGGCCGGGCAGAACGGCAGCAACGGCGGCGGCCTGAAGGCGCGCATCGGCGAAGTCCAGACCGGTGACCCGGTGACGGGCTTCTACGTCGCCTTCGACCTGGCCGTTACCTCGCCTATCCAGTTCGGCGGCCCGCCGCCGTACCAGCCCAGCAAGATCATCCGGGCCGGCGAGTCGGCGTTCATCATCGCGTTCATGTACGCCAACCCGAACGTGGACATTCCGCACGGCTTTGCCGTGCCCGCCAACGTCCAGCTCTCCAACCGGAACTGGCGGATGACGCTCGACCAGCTCAACCTGGGTACCGGCGCCGCGCTGCCGCAGCAGGTCGCGACCAGCGCTTTCGCCGGCCCCGCGCCTGTCATCACCGTGCAGGTCTTCGCCCTGCCCACCGTCGCTTCACCCGGCCCCAACCCGGCGCTGATCGAGGCGAACGTCACCGTGGAGATCACCGACCCGGCCCAGCCGTACGCCGCGTTCGCCACGGACTTCTTCGACGTCGACTACGACCCGAGCTTCCTCGGCATCCCCGCCACCCAGCCGGGGTGGCGCAACGAGCTGCCCAACCGCTACCTGCTCTACAGCAACTGAACTGAGGGGGGCCGAGCTGCCGCCGGCCGGGACCACCGGGCGGCGGCAGCTCGCTGTCCGGGGGCGGTAACGGCCGTAAAACCGGGGGGAGCGGCGTCAGGCCGACAGCCAGACGGCCGTGTCGGGCCGCAGGTTCCCGTCGGCGTCCAGCGGCTCCGGCTCGCTGGCCAGCAGGATCTCGCTGTGCGGCGGGAGCGGCGCCGGGGTCGCGCCCATGTTGGCCGCGAAGACGAAGCCCGGGTCACGGGAGAAGCAGAGCAGCCCCGGCGCGTCCGGGTCGAGCCAGCTCAGCGTGCCCCGGCCCAGGGCCGGATGCGCACGGCGCAGCCGCAGGGCGTCCCGGTACAGGCTGAGGAACGACTCCGCCACCCCGGCCTCAGCCTCGACGCTGTAGTCGCCCCAGCCCGCCGGCTGCGGCAGCCACGGCGCCGCGGGCGAGGCGGTCTCGGAGAAGCCGTAGTCCGCGCCGTCCCGGGTCCAGGGCAGCGGCACCCGGCAGCCGTCCCGTCCCGGGGACGCGCCGCCGGTGCGCCGGAACCTCGGGTCCTGGCGGGCGGCCGCGGGCAGGTCGGTCACCTCGGGCAGGCCCAGCTCCTCGCCTTGGTAGATGTAGGCCGACCCGGGCAGGGCGAGCACCAGCAGGGCCGCCGCCCGTGCCCGCCGGACACCGGTCGCAGCGCCCTGCGGGCCGAGGGCTATCAGGTGGTTGATCGTCTCCGGCCCGTAGCCCTCGTCCAGCCGGTACCGGGTCACTGGCCGCGGCACGTCGTGGTTGCCGATGACCCAGGGCGCGCGCGACCCGTCGGCCAGGGCCAGCACGCCCTCGATGGCCTCCCGGAACCCGGTGACGCCCCAGCCGGCCAGGATCAGCTGGAAGTTGAACACCTGAGGCAGGCCGCCGCGCTGCAGGTAGGGCAGCAGCGTGCCGGGGACGTCGTACCAGACCTCGCCGACCGCGGTCCGCGTGCCGGGGAAGCCCTCGGCCGGGTAGGAATCCAGGATGCGCCGCCAGGACCGGTAGAGCTCCTGCAGCTCCGGCCGGTGGTGGTAGCCGGACGGCGCGTTCAGCGGCTCGACCAGGTGGTCGGGGTCGGGCTCGTCGGGCAGGTCCGGGTCCTTGTAGATCCCGTGCGCCACGTCCACCCGCAGCCCGGCAACCCCGCGGTCCAGCCAGAACCGGATGACCCGCTCGAACAGGGCGCGCACCTCCTCGTCGCGCCAGTTCCAGTCGGGCTGGCCGGTGTCGAACAGGTGCAGGTACCACTGTCCCGGCCGGCCGTCCGCCTCGGTCACCCGGGTCCACGCACCGCCGCCGAACATCGACCTCCAGTTGTTCGGCGGCAGCTCGCCGTCGGCGCCCCGGCCGTCCCGGAACATGAATCGGGCCCGCTCCCGGCTGCCGGGCGGCGCGGCCAGGGCGGCCTGGAAGAGCGGGTGCGCGCTGGAGCAGTGGTTGGGCACCAGGTCGACGATGACCCGGATCTGATGCGCCTCGGCGTCCTTGACCAGCGCGTCGAAGTCGGCCATGGTCCCCAGCAGCGGGTCGACGGCGGTGTAGTCGCTCACGTCGTAACCGCCGTCGGCCAGCGGCGAGGGGTAGAACGGCGTCAGCCAGACGGCATCCACGCCCAGGTCGGCCAGGTAGGGCAGGCGGGACCGCAGCCCCGGCAGGTCGCCGACGCCGTTGCCGTCCGCGTCCGCGAAGCTGCGCGGATACACCTGGTAGACGACCGCGTCTTCCCACCACGCGTGCCCGTTCCCGCTCACTTACGCCCTCCTGCCGTCGGCCTCACCGCATCCTATGACCCGGCCTGCGTCCCATAGAGTCGACGCGGAGGCGTCTGGGCACCTGGTGGTCCCCCCGGTCTTCAAAACCGGTGGACGGCGCGCCGCGCCGTCGGCGGGTTCGATTCCCGTCCGCCTCCGCCACCATGCGGGCTAGCGAGCAGGCCGGGCGGCACGCGGGCCGGATGCGGCCCGACAGGCCTAGCCGGCCAGCTCGATGGCCACGCCGAGTCGCTTGGCCCCCGCGGCGATCTGCTCCCGGTCGTCGCCGGAGAAGGCGCCGTCCGCCCGGGCGAAGCGGACGTGATGCAGCGTGCCGCCGCGGGCCAGGCCGTCCTCCCGGACCAGCCTGATCCGGCTGCCGCCGGGCCAGGTCAGCTCGGCCGCCCGGTCGTCGCCCGCCTCGACCTGGCCGCCCAGGCCGTCCCGGAACAGGGTCGTCGCGCCCGCCAGGTCACTGACGTGATGCTCGATCAGGTCGAAGGAGGAGGCCGGTCCGGGCTCGGGCAGCTCCCGCGGCGGGGTCCCGCGGGGCGGGCTGTCCTGCTGGGCGAGCTGGATCACGATGCCGTGCGCGCTGCGCGGGTGCAGGAAGGCCTCCTGGTACCGCGGGTTGCCCAGGTTGACCCCGACCGGCTCGATGCCGAGGCCGCCGATCCGGGCCAGCGCGTCCTCGATGTCGTCGACGGCGAAGTTGAGGTGGTGCGGGCCGGCGCCGTGCGCGGCCAGGAAGCGCTCCAGGAAGGCCGCGTCCGGGCCGCCCGTCGGGGTGAGCAGCTCGACCTTCGGGCCGGAGGCGAACCGCACCTGCCCCCACCAGTAGCCGGCCGAGTCGCCGCCGTAGGCCCAGGACCCGCCGAGCAGCCCGCCGAACAGGTCCCAGCCGTCGGTCAGGGTCGCGGTGCCGACAGCGAAATGGTCGAGGGTGATGGGCATGAAACCTCACTTAGCGGCAACGACGTGCCGGGCCGGGCGTCAACCGATCACGCTACTTGCCCGGATCGTGAGATACCGTGCGGGGCATGGCCATGCGCGGTCTCGACCCGCGGATCAGCACCGCGGAGAACTACCGGGCCTTCAGCCGCGAGGCCAGCGGCCGGTCGGCGGCCTATGAGTCACTGGCCGCGGCGGTGGCCGGCGACGAGCTCATCCTGGGCTTCCTGGCCGGGCTGCCCGCACCCAAGCGCCAGCCCAACCTGCTGTTTGCCGCGGCCCGGTACGTGCTGGGCGCCCCGCCCGACCTCGGTACCCTGCGAGCCCTGGTCAGCGACCGTGAACCGGACCTGGCCGAGGTGATGCTGGCCCGGCGGACCCAGACGAACGAGCCCGCTCGCTGCGCCACGCTGCTGCCCGCCCTGGCCGCCCTGCCCGGCCCGCTGGCCCTGATCGAGGTCGGCGCCAGCGCCGGGCTCACCCTGCTGTTCGACCGCTACTCCTACGACTACGGCGGCCAGGTCATCGCCGGCCGCGACCCGCAGGGGCCCACGCTGCACCGCGCCGTGCGCGGGCCCGCCCCGCTGCCCGGCCGGCTGCCCGACATCGCCTGGCGGGCCGGCCTGGACCTGAACCCGCTGGACGTCACCCGCGACGACGACGTGCGCTGGCTGTCCTGCCTGCTGTGGCCGGGAGAGACCGGCCGGGCGGCCCGCCTGGCCGCCGCGATCGCGGCGGCCCGCCGTGATCCTCCGCCGTTGTACCGAGGTGACCTGCGCACCGACCTGCCCGGCCTGGCCGCGCAGGCGCCAGCCGGGGCCACCCTGGTCATCTACCACTCGGCCGTGCTGGCCTACGTCGCGGCCGCAGACCGGGCGCAGTTCGCCCGGGACGTGCACGATCTCGGCGCCGTCTGGCTGTCCAACGAGGCGCCGGGCGTGGTGCCGGGCCTGGCGCCGACGGGCGTGCCGGAAGGCACGTTCGTGCTCGGCCGCGACGGCCGCATGCCGCTGGCCCTCACCGACGGCCACGGCGCCTGGCTGCACTGGCTCGGCCCCGGCGCCTAGCCTCCGGAGCCTGACGCCCGGGGAGCGCTACTGGGCCAGGTCGGCTTGGCCGCCGGCGGCCTCCAGCAGCACGGCCACCCCGACCGCGGCCGCGCCGGCCGCCGACCCGGCCACCAGCCAGCGGGTGAACGACGGCAGCTCCCGCCAGGCCAGCAGGCTGGTCATCACGTCCAGCCCGTCGGACAGGGCGCCGGCCGCGATCCAGACCCGGGCGGCCCCCTCGTCGGCCGCCGGGCCCCGCAGCACGGCCAGGGTGCCAAGCCCGAGGGCCAGGTCACGCCCGCCGAGCGCACGGCCGAGCACCCGGGCCGTGACGTCCGTGCCCGTGCCGCCCACCCAGGGCCGGACCGGTGCGTCCGGCCGGGTCAGGGCGATCACGCCGATAGCCACCCGTGCCGCCGCGACGGCGGTGGCCCCTTGCCGCAGCAGCGCCGGGCTGAGGGTCGGGACCACGAGATTCCGGCCTTGCAGGATGCTGGTCATGCCGACCAGTATCCCGTGTCCCGTGGGCCCCAGAGCGCCATCTGACCTCGGAAACCGGGCGGGCGGGCCGCGCTACCGGCCGGCTGTTCCGAGCGGGTCACGATCCGCGGCCGTCGCGCCGTCCCGGTCGGTGGACACGGTCAGGTCGTGCCAGGCGGCGTCGGCGTCGGCCCGGGCCTGGGCGGCGGCCGTCGCGTAAGCGCAGGCCTCGCTGCCCAGGATCAGCCGCAGCGGCGGCTCGGGCATATCAGCCACGGCCAGCACGACCTGCGCCACCTCGCCCGGATCGCCTAGGGCGGCCGAACCGCCCCCGGCTGCGCCGGACCGCGGAGATCATGCCGGCCGGGTTCGTCCCCAGCCGGGAGCCCGGGTAAGTATCCGCACCCGGAAGATGGAAAGTCGGCATCTGCGCACGACGCGCGCGGGGACGGGCCGCGCCTGCGGCCGATCGTGCCCGGCGTGCCGCGATTCGCGGCTGCTGGCCTCGGATAATCCCGGCCAGGAGCCTGCCGGGCGGAACATCGGCGGGACGGATGTTGTTCTGGCGTGAATGATCGAGGACGGGTTCGCCGAGCTGCTCGGTGCGCAGCACCGGGGGGTGCTGGTCACCCTCAAGAAGGACGGGCGCCCCCAGCTGTCGAACGTGACCTACGGATGGGACGCCGGCTCGCAGGCGATCCGGATCTCGGTCACCGATGACCGGGCCAAGACGGCCAACCTGCGCCGCGATCCGCGAGCCAGTTTTCACGTCACCACCGGTGACTTCTGGTCCTACGTGGTGGCCGAAGGCCAGGCCGAGCTGTCCGCGGTCGCGCGCGACCCGCACGACGACGCGGTCGAGGAACTTGCCGATCTGTACCGCACCGTGCAGGGCGAGCATCCGGATTGGGACGACTTCCGGGCGGCCATGGTCCGGGACCGGCGGCTGGTCGTCAGGATCAAGGCCGAACGGGCGTACGGGATGGTTCGGCGATGATGGTGAACTTTGACCGAAACACGAGCATAGGCTAGGCGACATGCTTTCTGACGCGTTCGGGAGGGTTGCTACCGACCTGCGGGTTTCTCTGACCGACAGGTGCAATCTGCGCTGCGCGTACTGCATGCCCCCGGAAGGCCTCGACTGGCTGCCCAAGCCCGAGCTGCTCACCGACGACGAGGTGGTGCGCCTGGTCACGGTGGCCGTGGAGCGTCTCGGCGTCCGCGAGGTCCGGTTCACCGGCGGCGAGCCGCTGCTGCGCCGGGGACTGCCCGGCATCATCGCCCGCACCGCCCGGCTGGAGCCTCGCCCGGAGATATCGCTCACCACCAACGGCATCGGCCTGACCCGGACCGCCGCCGCCCTGCACGCGGCCGGCCTGGACCGGGTCAACGTGTCGCTGGACACGCTGCGGCCCGAGGTGTTCCGCAAGCTGGCCCGCCGCGACCGGCTGCCCGACGTGCTGGACGGCCTGGCCGCCGCGGCCGAGGCCGGCCTGACGCCGGTCAAGGTCAACACCGTGCTGATGCGTGACCTCAACGAGGACGAGGCCGTCCCGCTGCTGCGGTACTGCCTGGAGCACTCCTACGAGCTTCGGTTCATCGAGCAGATGCCGCTGGACGCGCAGCACGGCTGGAAGCGGGACGAGATGGTGACCGCGGATGAGATCCTGGCCGCGCTCAGCCGCGAGTACACCCTCACCCCGGACGACCCCAACCAGCGCGGCTCCGCGCCCGCCGAGGCGTTCCTGGTGGACGGCGGCCCGGCCCGCGTCGGCGTGATCGCCTCGGTGACCCGGCCGTTCTGCGGGAACTGCGACCGGGTCCGGCTGACCGCCGACGGCCAGGTCCGCAACTGCCTGTTCGCCCGGACCGAGAGCGACCTGCGCCGCACGCTGCGGGCCGGGGCGACCGATGCCGAGCTGGCCGAGCAGTGGCAGCAGGCCGTGGCGATCAAGCTGCCGGGCCACGGCATCAACGACCCGTCCTTCCTGCAGCCCGACCGGCCCATGTCCGCCATCGGCGGGTGACCACAGCCGGCCTGCCCGCAGCCGCGGGCGGCGCGGCGCCTGCCGCGGCGGGAACCGGCCGCGAGGGCACGCAGCATGGCCCGTTCGGCCTGATCGTGCTGGCCGGCGGCCGGGCCCAGCGGCTGGGCGGCCGGGACAAGCCCGGCCTGGTCGTCGGGGACCGCAGCCTGATCGCCGGGGTGGTCGGGGCCGGGACCGCGGCCGGGGCCCGCCCGGTTGTCGTGGTCGGGCCGCCGCGCGCCGGGCTGGACGGGGTGTCGTTCGTCGCCGAGCAGCCGCCCGGCGGCGGCCCGGTACCGGCGCTGCGCCGCGGGCTGGCCGAGACGCTGCCGCCGCTGGTGGCGGTGCTCGCCGCCGACCTGCCGTTCCTGCGCCCGGAGCATCTTTCCGCCCTGCTGGCGGCCGCGGCCGGGCAGCACGGCGCGGTCCTGGCTGATGACACCGGGCGGCCGCAGTGGCTGGCCGGCTGCTGGGCCGCCGCCGCGCTGCGGAACGCGGCCGCGGGCTACCGGGGCACGTCCCTGCGCGGCCTGCTCGGGCCGCTCAGCCCGGTCCTGGTCCGCCTGGCCGTACCGCCGGGCCAGCCGCCGCCCTGGCTCGACTGCGACACCCCCGAAGACCTGGCCGCCGCGCGGGCCTGGCCCAGCGGCCCCAAGGGGTCCAAGGGGTCCCGGGCGCGCTAGCCCTCAGAACGGTAGGCGGGGCCGTGCGCGTCGTCGCAGTGCAGGTCGGCGTCGTCGACGGTCAGCGTGCCGTCCGAGCCGTCCGGCGACGGCGCGTGGTCGACCTGCAGGGTCGCGTGGGTGATCCCGTACTCCTGGGCCAGGAAGGCCTCCAGGTCGGCCCGGATCGCGTGGCAGTCCGAGCCGGGCGCGACCAGGACGTGCGCCGAGGTGGCGGCCAGGCCCGAGGTGATCTCCCAGATGTGCAGGTCATGGACCTCGCTGACCAGCGGGCGGGCCGCCATCGCCGCGCCCACGGCGGCGGGGGACAGGCCCGCGGGCGCGGCCTCCAGGAAGATCCGGCCGGAATCCCGGATCAGCCCGGCCCCGGCGTACAGCATCAGCGCGACCACGATCAGAGTCGCGATGGCGTCGGCCGCGTCGAACCCGGTCACGATGATGATGACCCCGGCCACCGCGGTGGCGATGAACGCGTACAGGTCGGTGATCACGTGCTGGAACGCGCCCGCCAGGTTCAGGTTGCGCGGCCCGTCCCGTTCGCCGGTGGGCTCGTCGCCGTGACCTGCACGGTGACCGTGACCGCCGGGCCCGGCGGCTCCCGCCCGGGCGATGCACAAGGTGGCGGCGATGTTCACCACCACGCCGGCCAGGGCCACGGCGAGCACCGCCCCGCCGGCCACTCCCGACGGCGATATCAGCCGGCGGATCGCCTCGTAGCCGAGCCAGATGGCCAGCAGGACCAGGGTGATCCCGTTGGCCTGGGCCGACAGGATCTCGGTGCGCTTGAGCCCGTAGGTGTAGTCGCCTGCCGGCGGCCGGGCGGCCAGCCGGGCCGTGATCAGCACCAGCGCGATGGACGCGGCGTCGGTCAGCATGTGCGCTGCGTCGGAGATCAGCGCGAGGGAGTGCGCGGCCAGCCCGGCCACGACCTCGCCCACCATGAAGGCCAGGATCAGCCCCAGCGCGGCGGACAGCCAGCGCGGGTCGGCGCTGGACGCCGCGCCGTGCTCATGCCGGTCGGTTCCCCTCACAATCCGACGATATCTGCACCGGGCAACGGCCGCCCGGCCCCTTGGGCCCCGCCCAGGCCGGGAGGCGGGCCGCGACGGCCTAGGCTGAGGATCCATGAGCACCCTGGAGGACTGGACGGCGGCCGTCAGCGCTGATCTCGGGCTCGACCCGGGCCCGCTGGCCACGGCGGAGACCCGGGCCGTCCTGGACCTGGCCCGCGACGTGTCCCACGCCGTGGACCGCCCGGCCGCGCCGCTGACCGCCTACCTGCTGGGCCTCGCGGTGGGCCGCGGGCTGACCCTGCCGGACGCCTCGGAGCGGGTCAAGACGCTGGCCGCCGGCTGGGCGGCCGACCAGCAGGACTGACTGACCGCGCCGGCCGCCACGACCTGCGGCACCGCGAGCTTCAGCACAGTGCCCGGCGTGACACTATGTCCGGCATGGGCTCGCTCATGCTGCTGGATACCGCCTCGCTGTACTTCCGCGCCTTCTACGGGGTCCCGGATACGGTCCGCTCGCCGGACGGTGCCCCGGTCAACGCGGTGCGCGGCCTGCTCGACATGATCACCCGGCTGGTCCGGGCCCGGAATCCCAGCCGCCTGGTGGCTTGCTGGGACGCGGACTGGCGGCCGGCCTTCCGGGTCGAGGCCGTGCCCTCCTACAAGGCCCACCGGCTGGCCGCCGACGGCGGCGAGGACGTCCCGCCCGCGCTGGCCGCGCAGGTCCCGGTGATCGAGGACGTCCTGACCGCGGCCGGGCTGGTCATCGCCGGGCAGCCCGGGTTCGAGGCCGACGACGTGATCGGCACCCTCGCGGCCCGCTCGCCGGACCCGGTCGACGTGGTGACCGGTGACCGGGACCTGTTCCAGCTGGTCGACGACGAGCGCGGCATCCGGGTCATCTACACCGTGCGCGGCCTGCTCAACCTGGACGTGATCGACGAGGCGGCGGTCAGCGCCAAGTACAACATCCCGGGCCGGGCCTACGCCGATTTCGCCGCCCTGCGCGGCGACCCGAGCGACGGCCTGCCCGGTGTGCCCGGCGTGGGGGAGAAGACCGCGGCCGCGCTGATCCAGGCCTTCGGCAGCCTCGACGCCATCATGACCGCGCTGGACGCCGGACACGGCGGCTTCCCCCGCGGCAGCCGCGACAAGCTCGAGAAGGCCCGGGGCTACCTGGACATCGCCATGTCCGTCGTCCGGGTCGCCCCGGACGCCCCGCTGCCGCCGATCGAGGGCCGCTTGCCTGCCGTGCCGGACGAGGCGCGGCTGACAGAACTCGGCGAGCGGTGGGGGCTGGGCTCGTCGCTGGGCCGGTTCGTCAGCGCCCTGACCCAGGCTTAGGGTTGGTGCCGTGCCGACACTGAGCGAGCTGTACCCCGCGTCCCGGCTGGAACTGGTCCGCGACGCCGTCCGCGCGGCCGGCCTGGACGCCGTGCTGCTGACCCCTGGCCCGGACCTGCGCTACGTGACCGGCTATGACGCCAAGCAGCTGGAACGGCTGACCTGCCTGGTCGTGCCCGCCGAGGGCGACCCGGCGCTGTACGTGCCGCGGCTGGAGCTGCGCGCCGCGCAGGACTCCCCGGCCGGCTCGCTCGGCCTGGACATCGTGCCCTGGGAGGAGACGGCCGACCCGTTCGGCCTGGTCGCGGCGCAGCTCGGCTCCGTGTCGGCGGTCGGCCTGTCGGACCGGATGTGGGCGCTGTTCGTGCTGAGGTTCCGCGACACGCTGCCCGGCACCCAGCTGGAGCTGGCCAGCGGCGCGCTGCGGCCGCTGCGGATGCGGAAGACCGCCGCGGAGGTGGCGGCGCTGCGCGAGGCGGGCGAGGCCATCGACCGGGTGCACGCCCGGGTCCCCGGCTGGCTGCGCGCCGGGCGGACCGAGCGCGAAGTGGGCGCGCAGATCACCGAGGCCATCCTGGCCGAGGGGCACTCCTCGGTCGACTTCGTCATCGTCGGCTCGGGGCCGAACGCGGCCAGCCCGCACCACGAGGTCTCCGACCGGGTCATCCAGGCCGGCGACGCCGTGGTGGTGGACATCGGCGGGACGATGCCCACCGGCTACTGCTCGGACTGCACCAGGACGTTTGCCGTCGGCGAGCCGCCGGCCGAGTTCACCGCCTACTACAAGGTGCTGCATTACGCCCAGGAGGCGTCCTGCGCCGCGGTGCGGCCCGGCGTCACCGCGGAGTCCGTCGACGCGGCCGCGCGTGAGCCGATCAACGCCGCCGGCTACGGCGAGGCGTTCTTCCACCGGACCGGGCACGGCATCGGGCTGGAGGGCCACGAGGACCCTTACATCGTGGCGGGCAACGAGGAGGTGCTCGCCCCGGGGATGACGTTTTCGGTCGAGCCGGGCATCTACCCCGGCCCGCACGGAGCGCGGATCGAGGACATCGTGGTCTGCACCGCGGACGGCTACGAGCGGCTCAACCAGGCCCCGCGCGACCTGATCATCGCCGGCTAACCGCCGGTCAGCTGTCCGGGTTCTCGGTGTTACGGGGCTCCGGGGGATCGCTGCGGTCCTGGTTCTCGGCCAGGAAGCGCTCGAACTGGGCGGCCAGCTCGTCCGCAGTCGGCATGGCCTCGCCCTCGGCCAGCAGGGCGGGGCCGGTGTCGCGGCTCTCGGATTCCACCAGGGCGTCGTACTGCTGCTCCAGCGTCCGGACCAGCTCGGCCACCTCGGCCGAGTCCGCGACCTGGCGGTCGATCGCCTCGTTGGTCCGGGCCGAGGCCTCGCGCAGGTCGGCGTCGGGCAGCTCGAGCCCGGTCGCGTCGGCGATGGCGTTCAGCAGCGTCAGCGCGGCCGGCGGGTAGACGGCCTGGGCCAGGTAGTGCGGCACCTGCACGGCGTAGCCCAGCGCGTCCCGGCCCGCTTCGTCCAGGCGCAGTTCCAGCAGGCCCCGGGCGCTGCCCGGCACCTGGATCCGGTTCGGCATCCGCTGGTTCGCGCCGAGCAGCTCGGGCCGGGTCGCGTGCGCCACCATGCCGAGCGGCCGGGTGTGCGGCATCCCGGCCGGGATGCCGAGGAAGCTGACGGCCAGGCCGGCCCCGAGCCGGGCGGACAGGTCGACGACCGCCTTGGTGAACAGGTTCCACTCGTGGTCGGGCTCGGGCCCGTTCAGCAGCAGGAACGGCTTGCCGTTGGTGTCCTGCAGCAGGTGCAGCACCAGCTCGGGGGCGTCGTAATTCTCCCAGCGGCTGTTGTTGTAGATCATCAGCGGGCGCCGGGACCGGTAGTCGACCAGCCGGTCGATGTCGAACCGGGCCACCGTCTCGTGGCTGAAATTGCTCAGCAGGTGCTCGGTGAGAAGCCGGCCGGCGCCGCCCGCGTCGATGAAGCCGTCCAGGTAGTGCAACATCGGCGCGTCCGCGATATCCGGGATATCTGGCGCGGCGGGACCGAGTTCGTAGAGTTCTTCCGGGTTCCGCTGCATCCTTACAGTCTCGCACGGGCCGCCCGCTGCTGCCGCCGGCGGATATGCGGGGTTACGTTAACGTACCTGCCGTGATCATTCTGTTACGCCGTTATGTCTCTATGGAGTGACCATGACGCTAACGTGACCATGGTGGAGGAGATCGACCGCAAGATCGTGTCCCTGCTGGCGCGCAACGGCCGGATGAGCTTCACCGAGCTAGGCCGGCAGGCCGGGCTGTCGGTGTCCGCAGTGCATCAGCGCGTCCGCAAGCTCGAGCACGAGGGCGTGATCAAGGGCTATGCGGCGGTGTTCGACCTGGAGGACGTCGGGCTGCCGCTGACCGCGTTCGTGTCGGTCACGCCGTTCGACGCCGCGGCGCCGGACGACCTGCCGCAGCGACTGGAGCAGCTCAGCGCGATCGAGGCCTGTCACAGCGTGGCCGGGGATGAGAACTACATCCTCAAGGTGCGCGTCGCCTCGCCGGTCGACTTGGAGAACCTGCTGCACCAGATCCGCACCCTGGGCGGTGTCTCCACCCGCACCACCGTGGTGCTGAGCACCCCGTACGAGAACCGGCCGCCGGAGTTCTGACCCTCACGCGCGTGCTGCCGCCCGGCCGTCGTCTCATGATCGCGGGCAGTATTGGTCCGTATAGCGCCATTTCTGCCCGCGATCATGGTGCCGCCCCTCGGCACCAGCCAGGCCGCGTGACCGGCCGGAGCCCGGCCGGGACCCGGCCGCGCTAGCCGGCGAGGAAGATCCGGCCCGCCGCCAGCCCGGCGATCTCCGTCCCGGCCGGCGCGATCGCCGCCGTGGCGTGATAAGCCTTCGCCACCGCCGCGAGCTGCGCCAGCGGGGCCGCCACCACCGTGGCGCCCGCCGCGAGCGCGTCATCCAGCAGCGCGGTGTACATATCGGGGTCTCCGCACGGCGGCGCTGTCACAACCACATCCTGGCTGGTCAGGCCGCTCGGCCCGTCGAGGACCGCCCGCATGTCCGCGGGAGTGGCCGAAGCCCGGGCCGCCTGCGCCTCGATCCGGCTCGCGTCGTGACCGGTGCATCCCGGCCGCGGCGCGTGCAGCAGCGAGTCGAACGGGGTGGTCTCCGCCGCCTCGCCGAACGCGATCACCTGCCGTACCCAGCTGCGCTCCGCGGCCTGGATGGCCGGCTCGGCCAGCTCGGCCGAGGTCATGAGCAGCCGGGCCCCGGCCAGCTTGAGCTGGGCCGCGACGTCCGCCACGTCAATGCCCGCCGCCTCGATGCCGGCCGCTTCGATGCGCGCCGCCTCGATGCCGGCCGCTTCGATGTCCGGCGTGTCCGCGGCCCGGTGCAGCGGCACGGCGATGCCCCCGGCCAGCCGCACGGCGTGCACGGCCAGCACGTGGCTGGCCGCGTCGCCGACCAGGATCCCGGCCGCGTCGCCTTCGCGCAGGCCCCGCCGGGACAGGCCGCACGCGGCCGTCCGGACGATTCCCGCGAACTGCGGCCAGCTGATCACCCGCGGCCCGGCGGGCCGCTGCGTCCCGGCCTCGATGACCGCGGCCCGCGACCCGGCCTGACCGGCTTCGTCGGCCTGATCGGCCTGAGCCATGATGCGCTCGGTGACCGCCCGCCCGGCCACGCCGGGCCGCTGGTCGGCCGTCACGCTGTTCCCGTGCTTCACCCCGAACCTCCCGCTGGTCTGACAGCGGGCGGATCCCGGCCTGCCTGCCCGGATCCGCCCGGCCGCTGCGGTTCGGCTCGCCGGTCCCCGCCCCCCCGTCGGGAACCGGCCGGCGGCGGGCCACTGGCCCGCCGCCACCGTGCCTTAGCGACCCTTGAACGTTATGGCGGACGGGGGGTCGTGCACATCGGCCGAACTATGCAGATGCATGTGCATCTTGGCGTGGGCCGGGCCGCCGGGATCGCCGACGGCTCTGCATATATGCAGAGCCTCGGTCAGCTGGGCGGCGTGTGCCGCGCGGCCCATGAGGCGACCTGTGTACGCCTCGTGAAGCCGAGCTTGGCCAGGATGTTGGCCACGTGCCGGGCCGCGGTGGCCGGGCTGATGACCAGCTCGTCGGCGATCTGCCGGTTGGACAGGCCGCGGGCGATGAGGACCACGATCTCGTGCTCGCGCGCGGTGAGCGGCGACGCGGACCGGGGCTGGGGCACCCGGGCCGGATCGGTCCAGGCCGTCTCGCCCGGCCGTCCCAGCTCCGGGGTGTTCGGCTGGCCGGCCGTGCCGGCCGGGACCGGGGCTCCGGAGGCGCCCGGGGATCCTGCGGAGGTGCCGGGGTCGGTGCCGAGGGCGTAGCCGACCGCGTCGTCGGCCGGCATCTCGCGTCCCTCGGCGAACAAGGCGGCCGCGGCGGCCGCGCCGAGGTGCTCGCGGGCCAGGTCGAGGGCCTCTTCCATCCGGGATCCGGCGCTCTGGCCCAGCGACTCGCGCAGCTGGACCGCCGCCCCGGCCAGCCGGACGGCCTGGTCGGGCTGCTGGCGGGCCGCGGCCAGGGCCGCGAACGCCT
Organism: uncultured Actinomycetes bacterium; assembly: GCA_963744005.1. GTDB lineage: Bacteria > Actinomycetota > Actinomycetes > Streptosporangiales > Streptosporangiaceae > Palsa-504. The sequence continues at coordinate 380,678 of CAVURU010000003.1, forward strand.
CCAGGCCGCGGGCCGTGCTGAGCCGCTGTCCGCAGGCCTGGCTGATCCGCAGGCTCTCAGCCAGCTTGTCCCGGGCCGTGCCGAGGTCACCGCGGCCCAGCATGACCCAGCCGATGCCGGCCAGGCAGCGGGCGATCTCCATCCAGGCGTCCAGCTCGCCGAAGATCTCGGCGGCCTCTTCGAAGTGCCGCAGCGCCATCTCGGCGTCGCCCCGGGCCCGGGCCAGCGTGCCCATGCCGTACTGGATCTGCGCCAGGCCCCAGCGGTTGTTGTCGCTCATCAGCTCCTGCGCGGTCTCATACGACCGCTGCGCGGACTTCAGCTTGCCCTGCCGGACCTCGGCCGCGGCCCGGGCGGCCAGGGCCAGCGCCGGCCTCCCAGTCGTTCCCCGCCTGCTCGGCCGTCTCGGCGGCCTGGTCGATCAGCGTGGCGGCCTCGCCGAACCGGCCGGCCCGCAGGGCAGCCTGGCCGAGGGCCCGCAGCGCGGTCGTCGCGGTCCCGCCGTCCCGGCCGGCCTGGCTGATCTCCAGGCTCTCCTGCGCGCAGCGCAGCAGCGTGTCGTAGTCCTCCAGGTCGAAGGCGGTGTCGGCCCGCTCGGCCAGGGCCCGCCCGCGGACCGCCGGCGGCACCTCGCCTTCCAGGACGAGGAACCGGTCGAACCAGGTGGCCGCTTCCCGCTGGGCGCTCTGCGGGACCCAGATGTTGCGCAGCCCGGTGCACAGCCGCAGGCCCTCGGCGGCGTGCCCGTGCGTGAGCGAGGTGGCCAGCGCGATCCGGAAGTTGCCCATCTCGGCCAGGCCGCGGCGGAAGATGGCCAGCCGGACCGGCCAGGGCGGCTCGCCGCGGCGGAACATCCGGTCGGCCGTGTCCTCGACCAGGGCCAGGATGCAGTCGCGGTGCCGCAGGAACAGCCGGGTCTGCTCGCCCGCGGCGATGAGCCGCTCCAGGGCGTACTCCCGGATGGTGTCGAGCAGCCGGTACCGGGCATCCCCGGCCGCTTCGGCGTCGAGGACCACGAGCGATTTGTCGATAAGCGAGATGAGCAGGTCCAGGACCGCGTCGGCCGGGATGCCGTCGCCGGAGCAGACCTGCTCGGCCATGTCCAGGTTCCAGCCGGAGAACACGGCCAGGCGGCGCAGCAGCGTCTGCTCGCCCTCGTCCAGCAGCTCGTAGCTCCAGTCCACCGCGGCCCGCAGCGTCTGCTGCCGCGGCGGTGCCGTCCGGTCACCGGAGCCGAGCAGCTGGAACCGGTCCCGAAGCCGGTCGGCGATCTGCTCGACCGACAGGGCGCGGACCCGGGCCGCGGACAGTTCGATGCCGAGCGGGATGCCGTCCAGCGTCCGGCACAGCCGGGCCACCGACGCCGCGTTCTCCTCGGTCAGGATGAAGCCCGGCCGGGCGCCGGCCGCCCGCTCGGCGAACAGCCGGACCGCCTCGTGCCGGGCCAGCTCGTCACCCGGCGCGTCGTCCGGCGGCAGGTCCAGCGGCTGCACCCGCCAGACGGTCTCGCCGCGGACCCGCAGCGGCTCGCGGCTGGTCGCCACGATGCGCAGCCACGGGCACCGGGCCAGCAGCAGCTGGACCAGCGTCGCGCAGTCGCTGACCTGGTGCTCGCAGGTGTCCAGGACGAGCAGCATGTGCCGGGAGCGCAGCGCCTCGGCCAGCGTGTTGGCCAGCGGGACGCCCGGCTCCTCGCGCACCCCGATGGTGGCCGCCACCCGCTGCGCGGTCGGGCCCTGCCAGTCGGCCAGCTCGACCAGCCAGGCCTCCTCGAGGTCGGCCGCGTCCAGCGCCTCGTCTTCGGCCGGGTCGCCCGCCGTCCCGGTGATCACGTCGCGGGCCAGCCGCACCGCCAGCCGGGTCTTCCCGATCCCGCCGGGACCGCTGAGGGTCAGCGCCCGCACCTCAGTGAGCAGCCGGGCCAGCTCAGCGAGGTCTCGCTCGCGGCCGATGAAGCTGTTCGGCTCAGCCGGCAGGTTGCCGGCGAGCAACGGGGCAGCGGACGGCATGGGTCCTCAGGGTTCGCGCGTCATAGGTGGATGAACAAGCCGAGGCTCCTACCGTACATTGTTCGCCCGCAGCGCAAGAGTTTCTAGGCCGCCTCGATCGTTACCGGGACGGCCCGGGCGTACCGGACCCGGCCGAAGTACATCACCTTGGCCAGCGCCCACCAGCGCGTGCCGGGCCGGGCGGTGGCCGGCGCGGCGACCGCGAAGCTCAGCTCGGCGGGCTCGCCCGGCGCGGCGGTGAAGCCCCGCACCGGCGGGGAGACCATCTCCCAGCTGCCGAACGGCGACAGCAGCTGGACCTCGCCGCGCACCTCGCAGCCCAGGTGGCTGGTCAGGCTGAGCGCGATCTCGCCCGCGCCGCCCGGGGCCAGGCGCACTTCCGGGGTGAGCGCGTCCACGTCCAGCTCGCCCGCCGAGGCCATGAAGTCCTCCTGCATCACCTCCAGCGCCTCCTCCGGCGGCAGCTCCGGGTCGGGCCAGCGCCGCTCGCCCACCGCGACCATCAGGGTGTCCTCGATGACCTGGCCGTGCTCGTCGCCGATCCGGGCGGCCACGAAGTAGCGTCCCGGGGGCGTCTGCGGTTCCGCCCGCACAGTCAGCTCCCAGGCCGCGTAGTCGCCGGCCCCGGCCTGGTAGGCCAGGTCGCCGGGCGCCTCCACGGTGATCCCGTCGGGCGCGGCCAGCTCGACCCGGCCGCGGGCCGGCAGGCGGCTGGCCGCTACCGTGAGGGTGACCGGGACGGCCGCCCCGGCGTCGGGCAGGGCGGCCCGGGTGGGGGAGAAGTGGACCGCGACCGGCATGTTCCCGGCCGGCGCCGGGCCCTTGCCGTGCAGCCAGTACCGCGCGTACACCGGCTGGACCGGCTCGGCCGGCACCCGCACCGGGGCTGGGGCCTCGCCGCCCGCACGGGTGGCCCGGACGGTCAGCGTCACCGTGCCGAAAGCCGGCATGTCGACCGTCACCGCGCCGTCGGCCACCGGCAGCCGCTCGCCGTCGTCGCTGCCCTCGAGCAGGTCATCCAGCCACGCCTCGCGGACCGTGAACGCCTGCCGCCCGAACTGCACCCGGGCGGCCACGGGGCGCCCGGCGGTCTCCCGGAGCCGGACGGTGAGCAGGCCGGTGTCCCCGCCGTCGGTGTCCGCGCCGGCGTCTCCGGCGCCGGCGGCCTCGCTGCCGGGCAGGCTGCCGCCCCGGGCCAGCGGATTGCCGCGCGGCTTGGCCGCGCTGAGGGTGACCGTGGCCGGCTCGACCGACAGCAGGCCTGCCGCGGCGACCGCACTCGCCGCGTCGCCGTCCCCGTCGCTGGCCAGCACGGCGATCAGGTCGTGGTTGTAGTCCTCGGCGCTGGCCGTGAAGCCTGCCGCCCGGCAGTCGCCCGGCCCGGCGGCCAGCGCGTACTCGAATGTGTGGCTCCAGTGCTGCCAGGCGAAGCTGCTGCCGTCCGGCGCGGTCCGGGCCTCGCCGTCGATCCAGATCCGCGACGGCCACGCGCTGCACGACCGCATCAGCGACATGTGCAAGGTGCCGTCGGGCGTGACGACGCCGCCCGGCGTGCCGCGGTTCATCAGCGCCACCGACCGGTCGGCCAGCGGGACGGCGCGAGGCCGCTCGCCGCCGTCCCCGGCGTCCTCGGCCCCTTCCACCACGCCGTCGGCCAGGTCCCCGGCCAGGGCGGTGACCGCCGCGGCCAGCTCGTCCGGGCCGCCGGAGGACACGATCAGCACCGGCAGGTCGGCCGTCCCGCGGACATCGGCGCTCGGCCCGAAGGCCTCGGCCCGGCTGCGCGCGGCCGGCACCCACACCCGGGCGTGCTCCCCGCCCGCCACCGCCTTGGCGTATCCCGGGCCGGCCGCGGCCAGCACCTCGGCCGTGAACGAGTTCACGTCCGGGCCGCCCACCGCGATCCTGACGTCGGGCAGGTTGGAGTCCGCGTCCAGGCCGCCGTACCGGGGCCCGTCGGCCTGGCCGCAGGTGGCGGTCACCCCGGCCGCGGCCAGCGCCACCATCAGGTCCCGGACCACTTCCCGCAGCGCCGGCCCGGGCCCGCCGTCCGGGCAGACCACCTCGGCCACCCCGATGGCCTGGTCCGGCCCGCCGGCCCCGCCGGTGCGGACCCGCGCCACCGAACCGAGCCCGAACCACTGGTAGGCCGGGTTGTCCAGCGTGTACCAGTGGTCCGCCGAGTCCACCTCAGCCGCGCCGAACGTCCGGCCGATCACCGCGGTCGCCGTCTGGTACACCGGCAGCCCCCCGGGCACGTCCGCCGGGAACCGGACCCGCAGCAGCCGGTCGTGCGCCGAGTAACCGTCGACGTGGGTACGGAACTCGATCCGGTCCGCGCCGTCCCACAGCACCGTCTCCTGGGTCACCTCGAGCCCGTCCAGGGTGAACCACGCCACCAGCCGCGCGCCGGCCGGGCACCGCTCGGCCCGCACCACGGCCGGGGCTCCCGCCGAGCCCGCGCCCGGCGCCTTGGGCGACAGGTGCCACGGGCCCTCGCCGTGCCGCGGGTGCTGCGCGTACTCATCCTGGATGACCAGCTCGTTGCCCGGCCCGGTCAGCACGCTGGCCCCGGTGCGCTTGTCGGTGACGCTGATCGTCCCGCCCTGCGCCGGATCCGCGCTGATCAGGTACCGGCTGTTCTCGATGAGGTCGATCCCGTCGGGCAGCTCGGCCCAGCCGCCGGCGGCGGCCTGGTCCCCGTCCGCGGCCGGCGTGACCTGGTAGGCCCGGCAGCCGAGAGCCGGTACGCCGGCCGCCGGGAAGGTCAGGGTCACCTCGGCCAGCGACCCGTCCTCGCGCCGGCGCACGCCGTCGGCCAGGGCCGGCACCGGCTGGCCCGCGTCGTCGCGCAGCTCGACCCAGCGGGTCCCGTCGTCCGGTACCGGCACGGTGACCGTGGCCATCTGATCCCGCGGCCGGGCCAGCCCGTTGAACACCCGCACCGGCCCGATCCGGCCAGGCTCAGCCTGCCCGATCCGGCCGGTCGGCCCGGCCGGCCGGGCGCCGGACGGGGCGCCCGGGCGTCCGGCCAGGTAGCGCAGCGCGTCGCGCCGCGCGCCGGTGCCCAGTTCCCATGCCTCCCGCCAGCCGCCCAGCAGGTCCAGGTACACCTGGTCGGATTCGACCCCGGTGATGCCGTCGTGGTGCGCGCCGTAGGCCAGCAGCCGCCACGCCTTATCCAGCGCCGCGTGCGGGAACGGCGCCCCGGCCAGCCAGGCCAGCGCAGCGAACCGCTCGCCCTCGGCCACCGCGGTCTCGATGGCCCGCTGGGCCTGCTTGGTGTCGATGTAGGAGACGTCCTTGCCGGTGTAGACCGGGTTCATGTCCCTGGTCTGCGGGGTGATCCACCGTCCGGCCGCGGACCCGGCCGGGCCGGAGTCGGCCCGCACCGCGTCGAAGAAGTCGCGGGGAACGGCGGTGGTGAACCGCGGCCACACGTACCGCTGGTTCCAGTCCCGGTGGATGTCGGTCACCCAGCGGGCCGGGATGACGTGGTCCGACCCGACCGGCAGCATCACGTTGCGGGTCGCCGCGACCTGGGCCAGGGCGCGGAACTGCCCGTAGGCCTCGGCCTCGGCGGCCTGCAGGTCGGGCAGCGTGTGCAGCTTCCAGCCCGCCCCGTAGTGGTGCGCCATGTAGGCGGTGAGCAGGCCCTGCCCGTCCGGGGCCAGCCACTCGAACTCGCTGCGGAACTGCATCCGGCCGATGCCGCCCTCGGCTCCCGCCGGGCCCCACTGGTGGAACGGCCCGCGAGCCCACGCCGAGGAGGTCAGCCCGGCCGCCGCCATCAGCCCCGGATACCCCGGGTCGTGCCCGAACACGTCGAGCATCCACGCCGACTGCGGGTCGCCGCCGAACACGTCCCGCTGGTAGCCGATCCCGTACACCGCGTTGCGGATCATGGACTCGGCGCTGATCAGGTTGGTGCTCGGCTCGTTGTAGTTGCCGCCGACGACCTCCAGCCGCCCCTCGGCCAGCAGCGCGCGCAGGTCCTGCCGGTCGCCCGGGTAGGCGTCGACGTACGGCTTGAGGTAGTCGATCTCGGCCAGCACGAACTTGTAGTCCGGATCCGTCCTGGCCTTGTCCAGGTGCTCCCGGACCAGCTCGAAGGCGGCCCGGACGTCGGGCAGCTGGCCGTCCTCATCGGGCAGGCTGAGCCGGGACTCGGCGAACTGGCCCTGGGTGTTCCACCAGACCGGGTCGTAGTGGAAGTGGGAGACCATCCACATCGTCCAGCCCGGCTCGGCCACGGTGATGTCCGCCTCGGCCGTGGTGCGCCCGGCGGCGGTCTCGGCCGTGACCGTGATCCGGCGCGTGCTGCCGGGCTGATAGGGCGCCGCGATCTCGACCGGGACCTCGAAGGCTCGCTGCTCGCCCGGGCCCAGGCCGGTCAGGCCGAACGGCCCGGGGGTCCTGGTTCCGGGACCGTCCAGGTAGATGGTGGCCGACGTGTCCGCCGGGTCAGCCGGGCCGTCGTTGTCCAGCGTTACCCGGACCACCTGCAGCGGGCGCTGCGTGGTCCCCACGAACAGGTCTGTCGATTCCACCCCGGCGATCCGCATGGTCTCATCGTGGCATGCCCCGCCGACCGGACGGCGCGTGTCACGGGAGCGGCCGGTCCGGGCTAGCGGATGATCTCGGCCAGCAGGACCCGGGCGCCCGCCGGCTCATAGGCGTGCATCTAGCCCGCCGCGGCCAGCCGGTCCGCGAAGGCCCGCGCGGCCGCGGCCGGGTCGTCGGCCTCGGTCAGGGCCCGGACGACCACCACCCGGGTGGCTCCCGCGGCCAGTACCTCCTCCAGCCGGTCCCGGCTGATCCCGCCGATGGCGAACCACGGCCGCTCCGGGGCCGCGGCCGCCACGTGGCCGAGCAGGCCGAGGCCGGTGGCCGGGCGCCCCGGCTTGGTGGGCGTGGTCCACAGCGGCCCGGCGCAGAAGTAGTCGACGCCGGGCTCGGCGGCGGCCGCGTCCGCCTGGGCCGGGCTGTGGCTGCTGCGCCCGATCAGCGGGCCGGGTCCCAGGATGCGCCGCGCGGTCTGGACCGGCAGGTCGTCCTGGCCCAGGTGCAGGATGTCGGCGCCTGCGGCCAGGGCCACGTCGGCCCGGTCGTTGACGGCCAGCAGCCGGCCGTGGCGGCGGCACGCGTCGGCGAACACCTCCAGCAGCGCGAGCTCCTCCTGCGCCTCCAGGCCCTTCTCCCGCAGCTGGATGATGTCCACCCCGGCGCCCAGCACGGCGTCCAGGAACGGCACCAGGTCGCCGCGGGAGCGCCGGGCGTCGGTGCACAGGTAGAGCCGGGCGGCGGCCAGCCGCTGGCGCGGGTCGGTGCTCACGCTGCCATGGTGCCACGGCGAGCCGGGGCGGCCCGCGCCAGGTGATATAGGCTGAAGCCGCCGGGTAGCAGTCCGGCCACGGGAGCCCAGCCGGGCTGAGAGGGAGGCCCTGCCTCCGACCGTCGAACCTGATCCGGGTAATGCCGGCGAAGGGAGTGTTCGTTCGTGGCTGAGATCGCCGACCTCGTCGTCGCGGGCGGCGGCGTCATCGGGACCGCGATCGCGTGGCGGGCCGCCGCCGCCGGGCTCGATGTCGTGCTGGCCGACCCCGGGCTGGGGGACGCCGCCACCCAGGTGGCCGCGGGCATGCTGGCCCCGGCCTCGGAGGCCCTGTTCGGCGAGGCCGACCTCCTCCAGCTCAACCTGCTGGCCGTGGCCCGGTTCGGCTCGTTCGCGGCCGAGCTGGAAGAGGCTTCCGGCGGCCAGGTCGGGCTGCGCCGCGAGGGCACGCTGTCGGTCGCCTACGACCCGGGGGATTACGCCGCGCTGCTGCGGCTGACCGCCTTCCGCCGGTCGGTCGGGCTGGCGGCCGAGGAGCTGACCAGCCGGGCCTGCCGCGAGCTCGAGCCGTTCCTGGCCCCGGACGTGCACGGCGGCGTGCTGTTCCCGGGCGACTGGTCCGTCGACAACCGCCGGTACGCCGCGGCCCTGGCCGAGGCGGCGCGGCGGGCCAAGGTCCGGTTCATCGCCGACCGCGTGACCGAGGTCAGGACCTCCGGCGGGCGGGCCGCCGGGGTCCGCCTCGCAGGCGGCGGGGACATCGACGCGGCGTACGTGGTGGTCGCGGCCGGATGCTGGTCCGGCGCCGTGGCCGGGCTGCCGGAGCCGCTGCGCGGGGTGATCCGCCCGGTCAAGGGCCAGCTGCTGCGGCTGCGTCACCCGGCGGGCCTGGCCCCGGTGCTCAGCCACACGGTCCGGTCCCTGGTCCGCGGCGCCGACGTGTACCTGGTGCCGCGGGCCGACGGCGAGGTGGTTGTGGGCGCCACCGCCGAGGAACGCGGCGAGGACCGGACGGTGACCGCCGGCGCCGTGCACGACCTGCTGCACGACGCGATGAGCATCCTGCCGGTGACCAGCGAGCTGGTCCTGGCCGAGACGTGCGCCGGGCTGCGGCCGGGCACGCCGGACAACGGCCCGCTGGTGGGCCGCTGCGGGCCGGACGGGCTGCTGCTGGCCACCGGTCACTTCCGCAACGGGATCTTGATGTCGGCGGCGACGGCCGACGCGGTCACCGCGCTGCTGGACGGCCAGCGGCCCGCCGCAGAATGGGAGCCGTTCACGCCGCTGCGGTTCGCCGGGCCGGAGGGCCGCGGATGAGCGTCCAGGTGAAGCTGAACGGCGATGCGCGCCAGCTGCCCGACGGGTCCAGCGTGGCCGAGGCGGTCGCCGTGCTGACCAGCCTGGCCAGCGGGGTCGCGGCCGCCGTCAACGGCGACGTGGTGCCTCGCGGCGCCTGGTCGGACACCCCGCTGCGCGACGGCGACCAGGTCGAAGTCGTCACGGCCGTGCAAGGAGGATGAGATGACCGATTCCGAGGTGCTGAGCCAGGCCGCCGCCCCGTGGGCGGCGGACGAGCCGTGGACGGTGGCCGGCCGGGAGCTGTCCTCCCGGCTCATCCTCGGCACCGGGGGAGTGCCGAGCCTGGACGTGCTGCGCCGGGCGGCCGCCGCCTCCGGCGCCGTGCTGGCCACCGTGGCCATGCGCCGGGTCGCCCCGGCGGGGAACGGGGCCGGCACCCTGCTCGGCACGCTGCGGGAGGCCGGGCTGAGCATCCTGCCCAACACGGCCGGCTGCCACACGGCCAGCGAGGCCCTGCTCGTGGCCCGCCTGGCCCGCGAGGCGCTGGGCACCGACTGGGTCAAGCTCGAGGTCGTGGCCGACGACCACACGCTGCTGCCGGATCCGGTCGAGCTGCTCGACGCGGCCCGGATGATGGTCGCCGACGGGTTCGTGGTGCTGCCGTACACCAGCGACGACCCGGTCCTGGCCCGGCACCTGGAACGGGCCGGGTGCGCGGCCGTCATGCCGCTCGGCGCCCCGATCGGCTCAGGCCTCGGGATCCGCAACCCGCACAACATCGCCATGATCGTCGAGCAGGCCGGGGTCCCAGTCATCCTCGACGCCGGCATCGGCACGGCCAGCGACGCGGCGCTGGCCATGGAGCTGGGCTGCGACGCCGTCCTGGTCGCCTCGGCCATCACCCGGGCGGCCGAGCCCGAGCGGATGGCCACCGCCATCCGGCTGGCCGTGACGGCCGGGTACGCAGCCCGCACCGCCGGGCGGATTCCCCGCCGGTGGCACGCCCAGGCCTCCAGCCCGGCCGACGGGCGTCCGGAGCTCCCGGCGTGACCGGCACCCCGCGGGTCCTGACCATCGCGTCGTCCGACTCCGGCGGCGGCGCGGGCATCCAGGCCGACCTGAAGGCGTTCGCCCGCCTGGGGGCGCACGGCATGTCCGCCATCGTCGCCCTCACCGCGCAGAACACCGTGGGCGTGACCGCCATCCACGAGCTGCCGCCCGACTTCGTCCGAGCCCAGATCGACGCCGTGCTGGACGACATCGGCGCCGACGCGGCCAAGACCGGCATGCTGTTCTCCGCGCCGCTGATCCAGGCCGTGGCCGGCGCCCTGGCCGGACGGCAGCTGCCGCTGGTGCTCGACCCGGTCATGGTGGCCAGCTCCGGCGCCCGGCTGCTGCGGCCCGACGCGGTGGACACCCTGGTCGCCCGGCTGTTCCCGCTGGCCACGGTGGTGACCCCGAACCTGCCCGAGGCCCAGGCCCTCACCGGGCTGGCCACGCAGGACCGCGCCGTGCTGGCCGAGGGCCTGGTCAAGCTGGGCGCGCCCGCGGCGCTGGTCACCGGCGGGCACGGGGCCGACCCTGTCGACCATCTCTACGACGGCACCCGGCACCTGGCCATCCCGGTCGCCCGCTACCCGGTGGCCGCCACCCACGGCGCCGGCTGCACCCACTCCGCGGCGCTGGCCGCCGGCCTGGCTGCGGGCCTGTCCCTGCCCGACGCGGCCCGCCAGGCCGCCGCCGTGGCCGGCGACGCGGTCGCCCACGGCCTGCCCGGTCTGGGCGGCGGGGACGGCCCCGTCCGCGTCCTGCACGACCTGCCGGCCCTGCCCGCCCTGCCCTGAGCCGCCGGCGGCCTCCGCGGCGGCACGCTTGCTCGTCTCCTGAACCCCGGCAGCACCGTTAGTTACTCAGCCGAAAGCTTCGGAAGAAATGTTTCGAGAGACTTGTCAAAACAACCCTTTCGAAGGTAGTGTTTCGAAACATGACTTCCGAAGAATTCGCGGCCGACGAGACGCCCGTGCCGGCGCCGCAGCCGGAAGCGCCGGAGGGGCTCAACCTGACCGACCCGAAGGCCATCCGGGCCCTGGCCCATCCGGTGCGGTGGGCGCTGCTGGAGGCGCTGGGTCAGGCCGGGACGCTGACCGCGACGCAGGCCAGCGACATGCTGGGGGAGTCCCCGGCCAACTGCGCCTTCCACCTGCGGACCCTGGCCAAGTACGGGTTCGTCGAGGAGGCGGGCGGCGGCCGGGGCCGGGAGCGCCCGTGGCGCCGGGCCTATGACCGGATGAGCTGGCAGACCCGCCGGGACGATGACCCGCAGGCCTCGCAGGCCGCCGAGGCGCTCGACCAGGTGTGGCTGGACCGGTCGCTGGCCCGGGCCCGGCGCAGCCTGTCCTCGATCGGCCGCTGGCCCGAGGGGCTGGACGTCACGCTCGGCGGCTCTACCGCGACCCTGTACCTCACGCGCGAGGAGACCGAGGAACTGTTCACCGAGCTCAGGGACACCTTCGACCGGCTGTCCCGGGCCCGGAAGCTCGCCGAGCGGCGGGACCCGAAGCTCCGTCCGGCCGGGGCCATCCCGGTCGATCTCATCCTGCTCGGCTACCCGGTCCTGGACCTGCCCCTGCTGCCCGCGGAGGCCGGACCCGGTGAGGCTGACCGGGACGGCGAGACGGGGCCGCAGCAGCCGGGCTGACCATCCGCTGCCCGCCACCAAAGTTCGAGATATATCTTGAAGAAGCCAAACTCAAGATATATCGTGTTTAACGTACTCCGAACCTCACCGCACGAGGGGAGCCCATCATGCATCCGGAGATAGCCAAGACCCTGGCCGCGCAGCGCCGCGCCGAGATCACCCGGTCCGCCTCAGCGGGGCGAGGCCCCCGGCCAGCCGGGGGACCCGGCTGGCTGCAGCCGGCACGTGCCGCGGTGGCACGTCAGCTGGTCCCGGACCATTCTGTCGCCGGCCGCCGGGACGGGACCCGCGGCTGGCGGGCGTCCGGGTCGCGGCTCGTCCGTGGTGATCATCATCTCGGCGCACCGCTAGGCCACGCCGGGCCGTCCTACCGGGCGGACGCGGCCGTCCCGTCGGTCACCTCGGCGGTCCGCGGCCCGGCCGGGCGGCCGGCCAGCTCGCCCTCGCCGGCCTGGCCCGCCACCTGGGAGCCCGCCTCGGAGGCGAGATCCCGGACAGGCAGGCTGCCGCGGTTGGCCTGCCAGCCCTGCCGGTCCCGCAGGCCGGTCAGCGCGATCAGCATCCCGATTACCGCGACGCCGGTGATCAGGGCCAGGGCCGGCCGGTAGGCGGCCAGGACCGCGGGCGCGGAGGAGATCTTGTTCGCCCCGCCTGCGTCCACCACGGCCGTGACGATGCCCAGCACGACGGCCCCGCCGACCTGGAACGAGGTCTGGAACAAGCTGGCCGCCAGTCCCTGCTCGGCGTCCGGGACGCCGCCCGTGGCCGCCACGCTGAGCGAGGAGAAGCCCAGGCCGAAGGCCAGGCCGAGCAGGACGGTGGCGGGCAGCATGACGCCTACGAAGTCCGGCCTGGTCCCGGCGCGCAGGAAGACCACGTAGGCCAGCACCAGGAAGGTGAAGGCGAGCGCGGTCAGCGGAGCCGGACCGAACCGGCCCAGCAGTGAGTCCATCCGGAACGACAGCACCACCACCGTGACCCCGGCGGGCAGGAAGGCCAGCGCGGTGGAGATCGCCGACCAGCCGGCCATCGTCTGGAGGTACTGGGTCACCAGGAACTGGAACGAGATGTAGCTGCCGAACAGGGTGATGGCCCCGAGGTTGGCCCGCCGGATGCCGGGCAGCGAGAAGATGCCGAACGGGACCAGGGGGTCGCGGCTGTGCTGCTCGACGATCACGAACACCGCGAGCAGCACGGTGACGAGCGCGAACGAGCCGATCGTCCGGGCCGAGGCCCAGCCCGCCTGCTGCGCGGACACCAAGGTGTAGACCAGCAGCAGCATGCCGGCGGTGATGATGAAGGCGCCGGGCAGGTCGAACTTGCGCTGGCCGCGGGCGACGTTCTTGTCGGCCGGGATGACCCGCCACGCGGCGAGCAGGACCACGGCCGCCGCCGGGGCGGACACCAGCAGCGTCCACCGCCAGCTGACCTGGGTGATGAACCCGGACAGCACCAGGCCCAGGGAGAACCCGCTGGCCCCGAAGATCGAGTAGATGCTGAACGCCCGGTCCCGGGCCGGCCCCTCAGGGAACGTGGTGGTGAGCAGCGACATGCTGGCCGGGGCGGTGAACGCCGCCGCGACGCCCTTGACGAACCGGGCCCCGATCAGCAGGCCCGGGCTACTCACCAGGCCCCCGAGCAGGGACGCCACCGCGAAGACGGCCACGGCGGCCAGCAGCACCCGGCGCCGGCCCAGCAGGTCCGCGGCCCGGCCGCCCAGCAGCAGCAGCCCGCCGTAGCCGAGCACGTAGCCGCTGACGATCCACTGCAGGGACGACGTGGACAGGCCGAGCGCGGACCGGATGGACGGCAGGGCCACGCCGACCATCGACACGTCCAGCGCGTCCAGGCACAGCGCGCCGCCGAGCACGATGAGGATGCCCCACAGCCGCGGTGTCCAGTGGCGGCTGTCATCGGCCAGCGCGCGTGTCGATGTCATGGTGTGACTATATGCATGCGCAAGCACTAGATGCAAAAGCAATAATTGCGTTTGCAATCATCGGGCGGGCGGCGTTATGATGCGCCCGTGAGCGTAGCCCAGGACAGCGTGGTGACCGCCTGGCGGGAGATGGCGGCCTGCCACGCGGCGGCCTGCGCCGCCCTGGAGCACGAGCTCGGCGAGCAGCACGGGCTGGGCGTCAGCGACTTCGAGGTCCTCGACCGGCTGGTCGAGAGCGAGGAGCACAAGTTCCGCGCCCAGGACCTGGCCGAGGCCGTGCACCTGAGCCAGAGCGCGCTGTCCCGCCTGGTGGACCGGCTGGCCCGGCACGGCCTGGTCGAGCGGTGCGGCTGTGACCAGGACCGTCGCGGCATCTACGTGGTGCTGACCGAGGCGGGCGAGCAGCGCCACGCCGACGCGGTCCCGACCCACCGCGGCGTGCTGGCCCGGACCCTCCCGGCTTCGATGCTGACCACGGCGGGCCAGCCTCGGCCGTAACCTGGCCGCCGGCGCCGGAGATACTGTTAAAGGCGTCCGGAGTGCGAAGACGCATGACACGGTGCCACGGCGCAGTCGTGGGGGGAGCGAGGTGAGCGGTGCCCGACCGCCCTGCCACCCTGCGAGACGTGGCCGCCGCCGCCGGGGTCCATCCGGCCACCGCGTCCCGGGCTCTCAACCCGGAGACCCGGATCCTGGTCAGCGAGGACACCGCCCAGCGGGTCGCGGCGGCCGCCGCCTCGCTCGGCTACCAGCCCAACCCGGTGGCCCGCAGCCTGCGGACCCGCCGTTCGCACACCGTGGGCGTGCTGATCCCGGACCTGAACAACCCGCTGTTCCCGCCGATCGTCCGCGGCCTGGAGGACAAGCTCGCCGCGGCCGGCTATGTGGCCCTGATCGGCAACACCGACTCCGACCCGGGCCGGGAGCGGATGCTCTTCGAGCAGATGCGGGCCCGGCACGTCGACGGCTTCGCGCTGGCCACCGCGACCCTGCATGACCGCCTGCTGGCCGAGGTGGCCGCGGCCGACGTGCCGGTGGTGCTGATGAACCGGCTGTCCCAGGACTACGCCTTCTCCTCTGTGTCGGTCGACAACGAGCAGGGCGCCCGGATGGCGGTCAGTCACCTGGCCCGGCTCGGCCACGCCCGGATCGCCTACATCGCCGGCCCGCAGGACGCCTCGCCCGCCGTGCAGCCGGCTGCGCGGCTTCCGGGACGGCATGGCCGCGCACGGGCTGGCCGTTGACGAGGACCTGATCGCCTACGCCGGCCGCTACTCCGTCGAGGAGGGCCTGCGCTGCGGCCGGGAGCTGCTGGCCGGGCCGGGCGGCTTCACCGCGGTGATGGCGGGCAACGACACGCTGGCCGTGGGCTGCTACGCCGCGCTCGACGAGGCCGGCCTGCGCTGCCCCGATGACATCTCGGTCATGGGCTTCAACGACCTGCCGTTCGTGGACCGGGTCCGCCCGCCGCTGACCACCGTGCGGTTCCCGCACTACCAGCTCGGGACTGAGGCGGCGCAGCTGCTGCTGGAGCGGATCGGGCAGCACGACGCGCCGGTCAAGATCCTCTACCTCGCCCCTGAGCTGGTCGTCCGGGAATCGGCCGCGGCACCGGAGACGGCCGAACCGGACGCGGGCGAGATGCCCGCGGGCGGGGCGGCCCGGCTGGCCCCGGTGCCGCTGAGCAGTGCCCCGTCGCGGCGGGCCCGGGGAGCAAGCCAGCCCTAAGAGGCTACTTCTTGCGCGCCAGGGTGAGTCCGTCGCCGAGCGGCACCATGGCCACCTCGACCCGGTCGTCGGCCGCCGCGTGGTCATTGAGGTCCCGGACCGCGATCACCAGCGGGCTGTCGTTGCCGGCGTCGATGACCCGGCCGTGGGAGAACGTGTTGTCCACCATGATCAGGCCGCCCGAGCGGACCCGGGGCACCACCTCGCGCCAGTAGCCGAGGTAGCCCTCCTTGTCGGCGTCGATGAAGGCCAGGTCGAACAGCTCCTCATCAGGCAGCGACCGCAGGGTCTGCAGGGCCGGGGCGAGCCGCAGCTTGATCCGGTCGGCCAGCCCGGCCTTCTCCCAGTATTTCCGGGCCACCGAGGTCCACTCCTCGCTGATGTCGCAGCACAGCAGCGTCCCGCCCGGGGCCAGCCCCCGGGTGATGCAGATCGAGGAGTAGCCGGTGAAGGTGCCGATCTCGATCGCGGTGCGGGCGCCGGTCAGCTGGGTGATCATCGTCATGAACGTGCCCTGCTCGGGCGGGATCTGCAGGCTGACCTCGGTCGGGAACAGCTCGGCGGTCTCCGTGGCCAGTTCCCGCAGCACGGCGTCCGGCGGGCTGGTGTGCGCGGCCAGGTAGGCGTTGAGGTGGAGGCTGATCTGTTCGCTGCGAAGCGCCATGGCCCAACGCTATAGCTACCGCCTGCGCTCCGCGAGGCGGTCAGGCCGTTATCCATTTCCCCGGCCGTTTTAATAGCTAACGCCCCGGTTCCGGCCTCAGTCCAGGCGGGCGGGTCGGTGCCGCAGGGCGGCGGCGAAATCGGCAGCGAACGACTCGGCGTCGCCCGCTTCCAGGGTGGCGAAGGAGATCCTGACCCCAGGCGGCGCGGCCATCCGGAACCGCTGCCCGGGTGCCACCGCCCAGCCCGCCTCGGCCAGCGCGGACGCCACGCCGTCCTCGTCGGCCGTCGGGACCCAGCAGCTGAACCCGGACCGGCCGCTGGCCGTGATGCCGTGACCGCGCAGGGCCGCGCGCAGGGCCGCGCCGCGGCGCGCGTAGCTACCGGCCGCGTGCCGCAGCGCGCGGGTCACCGACGGGTCCGCCCACAGGTCCGCGACCAGTTCCTGCAGCTGGTAGCTCACCCAGCCGGTGCCGAGGGCCTGCCGGCCCGCGACCCGGGCCACGGTCGCCTCGTCCCCGGCCACGACGGCCAGCCGGAGATCCGGGCCGAGCGACTTGGAGACCGAGCGGATCGTGACCCACCGGTCGCGGCCGGGGAGCCCGGCGCACAGCGAGAAGGCCGGGACGCCCGCGACCGGGCCGGCGTGATCGTCCTCGATGACCCCGACCGACGGGTGGCGCGCCAGCACCGCGCCGAGTACCGCAGCGCGGTCGGCGTCCCAGGCCGCGCCGGTGGCGGCCTGCGCCCGCGGGGTCGTGATGACCGCGCTCGCGCCCCGTTCCAGCGCGGCGGCCAGCTCGGCGGGCCGCAGGCCCAGGTCGTCCACCGGCACCGGCACCGCGGTGTAGCCCATGGCCGCGACCAGGTCGAAGGTCACGGCGTGGCCGGGGTCCTCGACGATGACCCGGTCCGAGGGGGCGAGCCAGGTGGCCAGGACCCGCTCGATGGCGTCCAGGGCGCCCCCGGCCACCATCAGGCTGGCCGTGTCGATCCCGTCGGCCGCCAGCTGCTCGGCGGCCAGCCGGCGAAGCCGCGGCGCCACCGGGGGCTCGCCGTACAGCCGGGCCGTGGCCGTGGCCGGCCGCGGCGGCAGGGCGGGCAGCAGCCGGGGGTCCGGGCCGCCGGTGATGAGGTCCCGGATGCCCTCCGGGACGGCCAGGTAGCCCCGGCGGCTGACCGGGGGAGCGCCGCGGATCCGGGTGCCGGCCCGGCCCGCGCCTGCGGTGATACCGCGGCGGCGCAGGTCGCCGTAGGCGGCGGCCACGGTGGTCGGGCTCACCCCGAGCTGATCGGCCAGCTCGCGGACGGCCGGCAGCCGGTCGCCCGGGCTCAGCTGCCCGCCGCGGACGCCGGCCTCGACGCTGGCCGATATCTCTCTGGCGGTACTGCCCGTCAGGCGATATCGTACCGGTATGTTCACAATATGTACTGTAACATTCCTGGCGGTCGCGCGGGGGCGTTCGTGACCGGGAGCTTCTCGGCCGAGGCCAGGCTGATCCACGCCGGCACCGACCGCACGCCCGGCCATCCGGTCACGCCGCCGCTCGTCCCGGCCAGCATCTTCGTCTCGGCGGGCCCGCCGCAGCCGGGCCGGGGCTACGGCCGGGACAGCAACCCGGGCTGGGAGGCGCTCGAGGCCGCCCTCGGCGGCCTGGAGGACGCCCGCGCGGTCGCCTTCGCCTCGGGCCAGGCTGCCTCGCTGGCCCTGATGCTGGCCCTGGCCGCCGGCCGGGAGCGCATCGTGCTGGCTGCCGACGGCTACTACGGGACGCGGGTGCTGGCGGGCAAGCTGAAGCCGCACGGCGCCGAGCCGGTGCCGGTCGACCTGGGGGACCTGCCCGCGGTCGAGCGGGAGCTCGCGGCCGGGTCCTCGGTGCTGTGGGCCGAGACGCCGACCAACCCGCTGCTGCGGGTGGCCGACCTGGCCGCGCTGGCCAAGGCGGCAGCGGCGTCCGGCGCGCCGATGGTGGTGGACAACACCGCCGTGACCGGCCTGCTCCAGCGGCCGCTGGACTGGGGCGCGACGGCCTCGCTGTACTCGCTGACCAAGGCCATCTCCGGGCACTCCGACGTGATCGGCGGCGCGGTGGTCAGCCGGGACGACGAGCTCATCGCCGGCCTGCGGGCCTGGCGGGGCAGCAGCGGCGGCATCCCCGGGCCGTTCGAGGCCTGGCTGTCGCTGCGCGGGCTGAAGACCCTGCCGCTGCGGATCGCCCGCCAGTGCGCCAGCGCGCAGGCCGTGGCCGAGCACCTGGCCGCCCACCCGCGGGTCCGCGCCGTCTACTACCCGGGGTTCGACCCGTCGACGCGGGAGGCGGCCCGGCGGCAGATGCCGGACGGCTTCGGGCCGCTGCTGTCCTTCGACGTGGGCCCGGCCGAGGTTGCCGACCAGGTCGTGGCGGCCGCGCGGCTGATCCTGCCCGCCACCAGCTTCGGCGGCGTGGAGTCGACCTGGGAACGCCGCGCCCGGTGGGCGGGGGAGACGGCGCCGGACGGCCTGATCAGGCTCTCGGTCGGCGTGGAGCCTGCCGCCGACATCATCGCCGATATCGACCACGCCCTGGACGCCCTGGAGGTGCCGTGACGCGGATGAGCACGGGCGGCTACGAGCTCGACGACGACCCGGCGCGGATCGACCCCGACGCGGCGGTGGCCTTCCTGACCACCCAGGCCTACTGGGCCCGCTGGCGCAGCGCGGAGGACATCAAGCGGCAGATCACCGAGGCCTGGCGGGTGGTGGGCGTGTATGACCAGGCCGGGGCCATGGTCGGGTTCGCCCGCGCCTTCGCCGACGGAGCGTCCGCCTACCTGTCCGACGTGTACGTGCTGCCCGGCCACCGCGGCGCCGGGCTGGGCCAGGCCATCGTGCGGGCCATGATCGACGAGGGCCCCGGCGCCGGGTGGCGCTGGATGCTGCACACCGCCGACGCGCACGGCCTGTACCGGCAGTTCGGCTTCGCCGCGCCCAGCGGCCGCTTCCTGGAACGGCCGAACCGCAGCGACGCGTCCGCGGCCCCGGCCCCGGCGGCCGTGACCGCGGGAACGCTGGCCGGCCCGGTCGTCCGGCTCGAGCCGCTCGGCGGCCGGCACGTGCCCGGCCTGGTCGCCGCGGCGGCCGGCGGCGCGGAGCTGTACCGCTGGTCGGCGGTGCCGCAGGACGAGGCCCAGGTCCGGCAGTACGTCGAGAAGGCCGTCGCGGCCCGGGACGCCGGAGCCGCGGTCCCGTTCGCGGTGGTCAGGACCGGCGACGCCACGGTCATCGGCTCGACCCGGTTCTTCGACTTCGACTACTGGGCCTGGCCGGAACCCGCGGCGCACGGCCGTCCCGACACCTGCGAGATCGGCTTTACCTGGCTCAGCCCGGCGGCCGTCAGGACCGGGGCGAACACCGAGATGAAGCGCCTGATGCTGACCCACGCCTTCGTGACCTGGCAGGTCCAGTCGGTCTGCCTGCACACCGACGCGCGCAACGAGCGCTCCCGGCGGGCCATGGAACGGATCGGCGCGAGCTTCGAGGGCATCCTGCGCGCGCACCGCCTTGGCACGGACGGCAAGCCGCGGGATTCGGCCCGCTACAGCGTCACCGCGGCCGACTGGCCGGCCGTCCGGCAGCGTCTAGCTGACCTCGCCGCCCGCCATCGCTCGCCCGGCGGGGGACATTAACCCGGCCCTCCGGGCCGCGAGTTCTGATCTCGCGGCCGCCATGCGACACCTCGCGCCCATTCTGTAGCGGCCGGGATGAGCCCGGCCGGGCGAGAGGAAGCATGTCATGAACGGAGAGCACGCGACCACGGCGATGCCGGAAGGCAGCCCTTCGCGACCAGAGAACCTCGACCAGGCGGTCGAGGAGCAGATGGGAAAGCTCGTCAGCGAGCTCGGCGCGGCACTGGGCGTGCTGCTGACGTCGCTCGGCACCCGCAGCGGGCTGTGGGCGGCCCTGGCCGGCGCCGGACCGCTGACCACGGCCGAGGTGGCCGCGCGGGTCAACGTCGATCCGGCGCTGGTCCGGGAATGGCTGCGGGCTCAGGCCGCGGGCGGCTACCTGGACTATGACCCGGCCGGCGGCACGTTCTTGCTACCCGATGCGGCGGCTGCGGCCCTGTGCTACGGCCCGGGCGGCGCGCTAGTCGATGCGTGCGCCACCATGCTGTCCTCGATGGGCGAGGGGTACGCCGCGTTCAGCGAGGCGTTCAGCAGCGGCCGAGGGTTCGGCTGGCATCAGCGCACCGAGGAGTACTGGCACGGACTGGACGAGTTCACCAGGCTCATGCTGCCGAGCGAGCTCATCGGGGCGGCCGTGGCGGCCGTGGCCGGCGTACCGGAGGCCCTCGCGGCGGGCGGATCGGTCGCCGACATCGGCTGCGGTTACGGCGCGCCGACGCTGTCGATGGCCGAATTGTTCCCTGCGGCCAGCATCCTCGGCGTCGATTACCACGACGCGTCAGTTGCCCACGCGCGGGCCGAAGCGGGGCGAAGAGGTGCCCGCAATGTCCGGTTCGAGGTGGCTGCGGCCGCTGACCTTCCGGGCCGGAGCTATGACCTGGTTACCTTCTTCGACTCATTGCACGACATGGGGGATCCGCTCGGCGCGCTGGAGCGGGCCCGGCACGCTCTGGCGCCGTCCGGCGCCGTGCTGCTGTTCGAGCCACTGGGCGCCGATGATGTTCAAGGCAACTTTCACCCGAGCGGGCGCATGTTCTACGCCGTCTCGACGCTGGTATGCACTCCGAATGCGGTGTCCCAGAAGACAGCCGCCGCACCCGAGCCACTGGGCGCGCAAGCCGGGGAGAAGCTGCTTCGGAGCCTGGCCGCTGACGCCGGGTTCGGGCGGGTCCGGCGGCTCGGTGTGCCGGCCCCGCTCAACCTGGTCTTGGAGCTGCGGCCCTGAGTGGCCATGATGATGCCATGAGCGGAACCGGTCGGCTCGTCGGGCGCGAGCAGGTCCTCGCTGACATCCGCGCGCAGATCAGCCAGGCATCGGCCGGGTCCGGGCAGTTCGTCCTGATCACTGGCGAGGCTGGTATCGGCAAGACGGCGATCCTCGCCGAGCTCACCGGGCCCGGCGCCCCGGAGGCGCAGGTCCTGCGCGGATTCTGCTGGGAGGGGGACGGGGCACCGCCCTACTGGCCCTGGTCACAGGTGATCAGGGCCAGCGGCCTGCCTGCCGCTGAGCTCGGCGAAGCCGCCTGGCTGCTGCAGTCCTCCGGGGCAGCCCAGCCGATGTCCGCGGCGGCGGCCGCTGATGCCCAGTTCCGCTTGTTCGAAGCGGTGTCGCAGTGCCTGCTCCGCCTGGCGGCCCGCGGGCTCGTCATCGTGGCTCTGGACGATCTGCACTGGGCCGACGAGCCATCGCTGCGGCTGCTCGGGTTCTTGGCCCGCGCCAGGCCGGCGAGGGTGGTGATCCTGGGCGCCTACCGGGACGCCGACGCGCCCCCGCAGCTGCGCGAGATCGAGGGCGGGGCTCAGCAGATCGCGCTGGCCGGCCTGTCCGCAGCGGGCGTCGCGGCCCTGGCCGGCTCGCTGGCCGGCCCCGGGCTACCGGCGGAGGTCACCGCAAGCCTCGGGCAACGCAGCGGCGGTAACCCGTTCTTCCTTCGCGAACTGATCCGGCTACTGATGGCTCAGGGCTCGTGGATCCAGCCTGCCCAGATCCCGGCCAGCGTCGCCGAGACGCTGCGCCGGAGGCTAGCTCGGCTGTCGACCGACTGCGTCCGGCTGCTGGAGTGGGCCGCGGTGGCTGGTCGTCATATCGACCTGAGCCTGCTCGACGGTGACGGCCTCCCGGCCGCCGAGACAACAGCGGCTGGCCTGCTGGACGAGGCCCGGCTGGCTGGCGTCATCACGGGGAGCTCGTTCAGCCACGACCTGTATCGCGAGACGATTCTCGACGGCCTGAGCACACCGGACCGGGTCAGGCTCAACCTGGCGGTCGGCCGGGCCCTGCAGGCCCGGGCAGGCCCGGCCGCCCGGATCGCCGGGCACCTGGTAGAGGCGGGACCGGAGGCGCGTGCCGAGGCCCTTCGCTATTCGCTCTTGGCGGCCCAGCAGGCGACCGAGCGCCTCGGGCACGAAGACGCCTGCGCGCATTACCTGCGCGCCCTGAAGATCACCGGACAGCACGGCCCGGCGGCCATGCGCCACGAAATCCTGCTGCAACTGGCTGCTTCCTATGACCGGGCCGGGCAGCCCGGTCAGGCCGCGCAGTGCTACCGGCAGGTCATCGAGGCCAGCCGGGCAGCATCGAACGCTGCCGAGCTGGCCGGAGCGGCACTCGGCCTGCAGATGCTGGGACACCGATCAGGCGCGCGTAACGCCGAACTGGTCGCCGTGCTGCGCGAGGCCGCGCAGCAGTTGGCGGAAGACGGTGCCGCACTGGCTCTGCGGTCCCGGGTACTGGCCGCGCTGGCCCGCGTCCTGCGACATGGGCTGGACCGGCCGCCCGGGCCGGAGGAGAGGGGGACCGCGCGCCAGGCCGTCGAGCTCGCGGTCGCCGCAGGCGATGCCAGCGCCTTGGCGACGGCCAAGCTCGCCGAGCATGACGCCATGTGGTTCCCGGGCACGGCCAAGGCCCGGCTCGCGGTCATCGCCGAAATGCTCGATGCGGCGCGGACCTGCGGTGACGCTGACCTGGTGGCCGAAGCCCGCCTGCTGCGGGCCGCCGCCCTGCTCGAGCTCGGCGAACCGGACGGCCGCGCGGAGCTCCTCAGCTACGTCGCGCTAGCCGAGGAACTAGGCCACGCACGAGGCCGCTGGAGCGCGCTTACCCGACGAGCGACCTTCGCTCAGCTAATTGGCCAAGCCGAGGCATCGGCCAAGCTCGGCGAGCAAGCGCTGGAACTGGGTCTGGCCATCGGCGAGCAGGATGCCGTCGGCTGCTTCTGCACCTCTCGCTGGGCCCTGGTGGCCCTCGGTGTCCGCGAGCCAGCCACTCAGATCGGCGATTCTGACCCGCTGTGGTTCGCCTTTCCGCTGCTGCGGGCGTGGCCGCACGCCGCCCGCGGCGATGCGGTGACGGCGGCCGCCGTGCTCGGCGACTTCAGCGTGCTCGACATCCCGGTCTGGACCGGCCTGGAGGGACTCGCCGCCGCGGCCGTGGTTTTCGCCGTGGCGGGCTCCGATGAACAGCGCCGCTGGGTCTATCAGCGGCTACTTCCGCACGCCGGTACCCACGTGGTCGTGGGCGGCTGCGCGTCCTACCATGCGGCCGTCGACCATCACCTCGGGACCCTGGCCGCCGCCCTCGGCGACCGAGCTTCCGCCGAGGTTCATTTCCGCGCGGCCTTGGCCATGCACAAGCGGCTCGGCGCGGCCGGGTGGGCACGCGTGACCGGCCGTGCCCTGGATGAGCTTGGCGAGTCGCAGGCGGCTGCGGAAATCAACGAGTTCCGGCTGGTGAACGG
Source organism: uncultured Actinomycetes bacterium (assembly GCA_963744005.1). Classification (GTDB taxonomy): domain Bacteria; phylum Actinomycetota; class Actinomycetes; order Streptosporangiales; family Streptosporangiaceae; genus Palsa-504. The sequence goes on from CAVURU010000003.1 coordinate 403,752, forward strand.
CGTACGGCTGCTCTGCTTCGGAGGCAGGAGGGCCCAGCTGCCCGAGACCAAGGGCCTGGCCGACATCGAGGCCATGATCAGTGCCCACGGCGCGGACGTGCACGTCTTCACCTTGACCGGCCACGAGGGGTTGCGTACCGGCGCCGATCCTGTGCTGGACGACCGGGCCAGGGCCGAGTACGGGCAGCGCCTCGGCCAGCTAGCCGCGGAGCTGGACGCGGCCGACGCCGCCGGCCTGGCCGGACGGTCCCGTCAGCTGCATGCCGAGCGCGCGGCCCTTATCCATGAGCTCACCGCCGCTACCGGCCTAGGCGGCCGCAAGCGGCGCCTCGGAGATGAGGCCGAACGGGCCAGGAAGACGGTCAGTGCCCGGGTCCGAGAGGCGCTCGCCAAGGTCGATCGGGTCCACCCCGAGCTCGGTGCCCACCTTCGGAGCGCGGTCCGCCTGGGAACCGTCTGCCGTTATGAGCCGCCTGATCCCGTCTCCTGGACGACCCGCTAGCCTGCACCGCGTCCAGAGGCCCCGGTCCGGTCAGGGGGCTGCGCTGCCGCGGTCTTTCTCCTGCGCGACGACCCGGCGCAGATCGGCCAGCCGGGCCGCGCCCTTGACCTGGCGGGCCATCCGCGGGTTGCGGGCGAACCGGTCCGCGTGCCGGTCCAGGAACGACCAGTAGCCCGCGGTGAACGGGCAGGCGTCCGGGCCGAGCCGCACCGTCGGCCGGTACCGGCACCCGCCGCAGTAGTCGCTCATCCGGTTGATGTAGGCGCCGCCGCCCGTGTACGGCTTGGTCGCGAGCAGGCCGCCGTCCGCGTGCTGCGACATGCCCACCACGCTCGGCACCATGACCCAGTCGTAGCCGTCCACGAAGTTGGCGTGGAACCAGCCGGTCAGCTCGGCCGGGTCCCAGCCGCGCTGCAGGGCGTAGTTCCCCAGCACCATCAGCCGGATGATGTGGTGGGCATAGCCGTGCTCGCGCACCCGGGCCAGCGCGTCCTTCAGGCAGGAGGCCTGCACGGCGTCCGCGTCCAGGCCGGTGAACCAGTCCGGCAGCGGGGTCCGGGCCCGCAGCGCGTTGCGGTGCCGGTAATCCGCGCCGAGGTGCCAGTACAGGTGCCACACGTAGTCCCGCCAGCCGACGAGCTGGCGGATGAACCCCTCCACGCTGGCCAGCGGGGCCTGCCCGGCCCGGTAGGCCTCCTCGGCCGCCTGCGCGCACTCCACCGGGTCCAGCAGCCCCAGGTTGAGCGCCGGGGACAGCAGGCTGTGGGCCATCACCGGGTCGCCGGCCAGCATCGCGTCCTGCTGCGGGCCGAAGGCCGGGAGCCGCCGGGCGATGAAGGAGCGCAGCGCCCGCCGGGCCTCGGCCCGGGTGACGGGGAACTCGCGGGGGCCGTCCTGCCCGGTCAGCCGGATCTCGCCCGCCCGCTGCCAGCGGTCCAGGTCCCGGCGGACCTGCTCGTCGATCTCGTCCTCGCGGAAGCCCGCGGGAGCGGGCAGGGCGAGCCCGCCGGCGGGCGGCGGCTCCCGGTTCTCCTGGTCGAAGTTCCACCGGCCGCCGGCCGGCTCGGCCCCGTCCATGAGCAGGCCCAGCCGCCGCCGCACGTCCCGGTAGAAGTCCTCCAGCAGCAGGCGGCGCCGTCCCCGCTGCCGCACCCAGTCGGCGAATTCCGCTGCGCTGGAGGCAAACCCGCGGGCCGGGAGCACGCTGACCCGGGGGAGCGAGGCCACCAGGTCACGGGCCGCCCAGGAGGTGGGCGCGCACACCGACAGCTCCTCGCCGAGCTGTTCCACCGCCTCGCGGTAGGTGCCGGCCTGGATCAGGACAGCCCGGTCGCCCAGCTCGGCGGCGCGATGCCGCAGCGCGGACAGCACCAGGTGCGCCCGGCGCCGGTGCACTGGCCGGCGGCGCAGCGCCGCCCGCGACTCGACGATCAGCACCGGCTGGTCCCGGGCGTCCAGGAAATGCGGACCCAGCTGGTCCGCGAACAGCCAGCGCCTGTCCATCCGGCCATCACCCCGGCCACGCGACTACCCGGCGCCCTTGGCGGGCAAACCAGGACGGCCGGCCACCGCCGCCCGGTCCCGCATGACGGGCAGTATTCAATAGGCAATAGCCATTCGGGGCCCGTCGCCGGCGGCCTGTGATGAGGATTTCCGTATGTCGCATTTACTCGGTCCCGCGCTGTTAGTCTTTGCCGGTCTTGAGCCGCGCTGAATGGCGATAAAGCAGTAACGAGGGGGAAGAAAATTGCGGAAGATGACGATTTGGGCGGCGGCCGTCCTGCTGGCCCTGGGCCTGACCGCGGGCCTGGCCATGACCTCAGGGGCGGCCGCGCAGGCCGGGACGTTCCGGATGCAGATCTACGAGATCTGGTACAACTCGCCGGGTGCGGACCACGGCGGCAATACCAGCCTGAACCACGAATGGGTGAAACTGCACAACACCTCGGGCTCGAGCATCAGCCCGGCGCACTGGACGCTCCGTGACAAAGCGGGCCATGTTTTCGTGTTCGGCTCCTACACCATCAAGCCGCACGGCTACGTGACCATTCATACCGGGCACGGCACCGGCACGCAGACCGACCGGTACTGGAACCATTCCTGGTACATCTGGAACAACACCGGGGACACCGCGGTGCTGCGGAACCAGAACGGCACGACCATCGACTCGTGCACATACAAGGGCACCAGCAAGGGCTACGTCTACTGCTGAGCGTCCGCCGCGGGCTGAGCGCCGGCCGCGGGCTGAGCCCCGCGCGGCCGCAGCACGGCCAGGGTCAGCAGGCACAGCCCGGCCAGCACGCAGTAGGGGACCAGGTCTGAGGTGGCCTGGGCCAGGGCGCCGCTGCCCGCGGCGGAAATGCCCTGGCCCGCCGCCCAGGCCAGGTTCCCGGTCCCGAAGGCCAGTCCCTGGTCGATCTCGAGCCGGCTGGCGCCCTCGCTGATCAGCGTCATGGCCGGGGTGAACAAGATCCCGAAGGCCGGCATGCCGACGATCAGCACCAGCACCAGCAGCCATGGCGGCCCGAGGGTCGGGGCCAGCAGGGCCACGGCCACCGCGACGGCCAGGGCGACCCGGATCGGCACCAGCGGCCCGCGCCGGTCCGCCTGCCGTCCGGCCAGCGGCGCGAGCCCGGCCTCCAGGCCCGCGGAGGCCAGGAACGTGGCCGCGATGACCAGCGTGCTCACGCCCAGGCGCGACAGCCGCAGCGGGGACAGCAGGTCGATCATGCCGAGCGCGATGCCGGCCAGCGCGGTCAGCCACAGCCCGGTCACCACCCGCCGGTCCCGCAGGGCGGGCAGGATGACCCGCATCGACTGCGGCGGCGACGGAGCCGGCGACGGCACGGTGAAGGCAGCGGCCATGAGCAGCGCGCCCAGCACCGCGGCCAGGGAGAACGCGGGCCCGGTGCCGACCCAGCCGGCCACCGCGCCGATGACCGGGCCGAACAAGGCGCCCCCGACGGCCGCGCCCATGGCCGTGCCCAGCAGCTGGCCGCGCCGCTCGGGCGGCGCCTTGGTGGCCAGCCAGGCCAGCCCGGCGGCCCAGGTGCACGCGCCGGCCAGGCCCTGCACGAACCGGGCGGCATCCAGCACGGCCGCCTCGGTGGCCCAGCCGAAGACCAGGGTCGACACGCTCATCAGGGCCAGCCCGAGCAGCGTGACGGTGCGGTAGCCCAGCCGGCTGGCCAGGATCCCGCCCGGCAGCGCCCCGATCAGCGTGCCCAGCGGGTAGCTGGCCACCAGCAGGCCCGCGTCCGACTTCGTCAGGTGGGCCACCTGCGTGTAGTGCGGCAGCAGCGGGGTCAGCGCGGTGAAGAACATGGTGTCGACCAGGACCAGGACGCACACGAACAGGACCAGCGCCCGCAGCGGGCGGCCGGGCCCGCCGTCGGTCAGCGTGCGGGCCGCAGCGACATCACCGGAGGAAAACCGCACCCCAGCAGTCTGCCATCCGCCCCGCGGCCGGGCCGAACCGGTTTTGCGCCTATCACGGCCCAGCACGGAGACTAGGACTCATGCTCACCGGGACAGGGCGCGTCCGGCCGGACCGCGATCTGGACCGCCGCATCGCCGCGCTGGCCTGGCCCGCGCTCGGCGCCATCGCCGCCGAGCCCGCTTACAGCCTGGCCGACACGGCCATCGTCGGCCACCTCGGCCGGGACCCGCTCGGCTCGCTGGCCATCGCCTCGACCGCGCTCAACGCGGTCGCCTGGCTGGCCGTGTTCCTGACCATGGCCACCACCTCCGCGGTGGCCAGCCTGGCCGCCGGGCGCGCGGCGGACCGGGCAGCCCGGACGGCCGGGTCGGCCTACCTGGTCGCGGTCGCCGGCGGGATCGTGGTCGCGCTGGCCGTGGTGGCCGCGGCCACCCCGATCGTCGTCGCGCTGGGCGGCCGCGGGGCGGTGCTGGCCGGAGCGGTCGGCTACCTCCGGGTGTCCGCGGTGGGGCTGCCCTTCCTGTACCTGTCGTTCGCCGGGAACGGGCACCTGGTCGGCCTGGCCGACACCCGCACGCCGCTGCGCATCGCCGTCGCCGCCAACACGGCCAACGTGCTGCTGGAACTGGCCCTGGTCTACGGCCTGCACCTGGGCCTGCTCGGCTCGGCCTGGGGCACGGTCATGGCCCAGGTGCTGGCGGCCGGCCTGTACGCCGCGGCGTCCTGGCGCCGGGCCCGGATCCGGCTGGCCCGGCCGGGGCGGGAGGAGGTCACCGCGCTGCTGCGCGACGGCCACCAGCTCTCGGTCCGCACCATCGCCCTCGGCGTGGTCCCGCTGACCACGACCGGGATAGCGGCCCGGCTGGGCCCGGTGGCCCTCGGCGGGCAGCAGATCGCCATGCGCGTCTGGCTCCTGCTCGCGCTGCTGCTGGACGCGCTGGCCGTCCCGGCCCAGGTCTTCGTCAGCTCGCACCTCGGGGCCGGCGACAAGCCGGGCGCGCGGCAGGTGGGCCAGCGCATCCTCCGGCTCGGCCTGCTGGCCGGGATCGCCGTCGGCGTGCTGACCGCCGCGCTGGCCTTCGTCGTGCCCGACCTGTTCACCCACGACGCGGCGATCCGGCAGGCCGCCACGACCGCGCTGCTGGTGGCCGCGCTCACCCAGCCGGCCACCGCGCTGGCCTTCGTCCTGGACGGGCTGATCCTCGGCATCGCCGACTACGTGGCCATGCGCCGGGCCATGATCCTGGCCGTCTTCGCTTACCTGCCGCTGGCCGCGCTCGTGCTGGCCTTCCACGGCCTGGGCCTGCCCGGCATCTGGGCCGCCCTCGGCGTGTGGCTCACGGCCCGGGCCGTGCTGCTGGGCCGCCGCTGGCACGCCGAGTTCGCCGGGACACCAGCGCCCGGCGCTGAAACGCCCAGCCTGCTGCCACCTTCCGGGCACTAATCAAATATAGTGACGAAAACAGTCCGAGAGTAGGAGAGACGTTCCGCCGGCCGATCACGGCCGCGGAGGCGCAGGCGGGAGGACAGCCGTGGCACCGGGTATCGAGCGGCCCGCGCCCATGCCCGCGCGCCGCCGCGGGCATACCACGGCCGTGTCCATCGGAGCGGAACGGTTCTACCTCACCGCCAACCAGCGGGACGACGGGAGCCTCGGCGAGGTGTTCATCCACTGGGGCAAGCACGGCACCAGCAGCGCGGGCCTGGCCAGCACGTACGCGGTCGCGCTGTCGGTAGGGCTCCGGCACCGGGTCCCGCTGGCCGAGCTGATCCGGCCCGGGCTGGGCCAGGTCTTCGCGCCCAGCGGGGCGACCGACGACCCGGACATCCCGAGGGCCTGCTCCGCGGTCGACTACATCGCCCGCCGGCTGGCCCTGGACTGGCTCCCGTACGGCGACCGGGCCCGGCTCGGCGTCTACACCCCCGCCGAGCGGCGGCTGGCCGGCCCGCACGCCCCCGGGTTCACGAGCTGGCGAAGGTGAACATGCGGGCCGCGTCGATCCTGGCCCCGAGGGCGTCGACCTCGTCCAGCCAGGTCTCGAACGACGGGCCCTGCCGGGGCAGGTAGTGGTCGAGCATGGCCTGCCGGAGCTCCCGGCCGCCGGGCCCGTTCAGGTCGAACAGCTCGGCCCGGCCGTGCACGGTCACGGCCAGCTCCTCGCCGGGCAGATGGGTGGCGCTGACCGCCGGGCGGGCGGCCAGGTGGCGCATCCGCACCGAGTCGCGGCCCGAGCTGAAGTAGAAGCAGCCGTGCAGGAAATATCCGTCCACCGGGCCGGCCAGCGGGCGCCCGTCGGCGGTGACCGTGGCCGCGACCAGCAGCCGCATGCCCGGCAGCAGCTCGCAGACCTGTGCCGCGGTCAGCCGGCGCTCGTCGGTGATGATGTCCCGCAGGTGCGGGCCGGCGCCGGCCGCGCTGCGGTCCAGCAGGTCCTGCAGCCGCGCGAGCTCATCCGGGGTCTCCAGCATGGGCCGATTATCGCGCGAGGGCGCGGGCGGTCAGCTCTCCGGCGCGGCCGAGTGGTCCGGCCGGTGGATCCGGGCCGCGGCCAGGTCGCGCATGCTGACCACGCCGCGTACGGTCCGGCCCTCCATGACCGGGAGATGGCGGAAGCCGTTCACCAACATCATCTCGGCCGCGTCCTCGATGGTGGTGCCGGGCTCGGCGGACTGCGGGTCCTTGGTCATCCACGCCGAGACCAGGACGGCGGTGAGGTCAGTCGCGGCCGCGGCGGCCCGCAGGATGTCGCGCTCGGTGAGGATGCCGGCCAGGAACGGGCCGTCCATGACCAGGGCCGAGCCCACGCGCTCGTGCACCATCTCGGCGGCGGCCTCGGCCATCGGGCTGTCCGGCGTGGTATACACCACCCGGGTGTGCATCATCTCGCCCACCGTCGAGACCTGGCCTCCGTGGCGGTCGTCAGGCATCGGGACCGCCGCTGCGGGCCGTCAGGTCAGTGCTGACCGAGCGGGCGAAGTCCACGGCGTGGCGAACCAGGCGAGTGAGCCGGTCGGCGCTAGCATTCATTCGCATCACCTCCGGGCGGAGAGTGCGGCGTCGGCCGCATGAACATAACGGACAAGGCGGACACGGCCTCGTGGCGCCAAGTGGGTGATGCATACCCCGAATACGCAGCCCGCAAAGAGAGTAACGGCCGTGGATTTTTCCGGCCTTCAGGGAAGATGGTGTTGTTCCCGTACAGAAGTGACAGATGGGGCTAAGGAATAATTCACCGAGCTGCGACACAACGTAGTCAAATAGTCACTCTGTGTCACGTCAATGCTAAGGTTCCCGTTGACATCGCCTGGAACAGCGGTAAGTTGCTGCTCAGTCCAGCACCGGGCTCGCTAGCCGGACCGACAGGCTCGTCAGGTTCGGAGAAGCGTCTCGCCGGGGGGTGCCAGCATCCAGCCGCCCCGAAGCCGACGCGGCGCGCAAAGGGCTGAGGGGGCCTGCGGCGCAGATCCGGCTGGACAGGGGGTTGGGCGTGGAAGGGACCCGGGCACCCAGTAGACAACGGATGGCTGAGCCCGTGGCCAGCGGGACAGACTCCGGTCCGAAGGTGTGCCCGGGTCCCATTCCTGACCCGGCCACGTCCTGGCCGCGAGCGGCCGGCGGGACAGGCAGGATGAGGCGAGGCCGGTCCCCGGTCGGCTCGCCAGCGTCTGGGGACACGGCCGGGCGGCTGCCCGGGGTAGCCCGACTACGGGGATATCATGACGTCCACCCGTCCGTGACATCTCCTGTCAACCACCGCAGGAATAGGCAGAGGTAGTGACAGCGCCACATCCACCCGCCGACGAGCCGGTCGGCCGGACCGTGATCATCATGCCGACGTACAACGAGCGGCAGAACCTCGAGTCGATCACCAGCCGCGTCAGGGCCGCCCTGCCCGAGGCTGACCTGCTGGTCGTAGACGACAACAGCCCGGACGGCACAGGCGACCTCGCCGACAAGCTGGCCGAGGCCGATCCCCAGGTCCAGGTCATGCACCGGACCGAGAAGGCCGGGCTGGGCAAGGCCTACATCGCCGGGTTCGGCTGGGCCCTGGAGCGCGGCTACGACGTGATCGTGGAGATGGACGCGGACGGCTCGCACCAGCCCGAGCACCTGCCCGCCCTGGTCGGCGCGACGGCCGGCGCGGACCTGTCCATCGGGTCCCGCTGGATGCCCGGCGGCCGGGTGGTCAACTGGCCCCGGTCCCGCGAGGCACTGTCCCGGGGCGCGAACGTCTACACCCGGCTCATGCTGGGCCTGAAGGTCCGCGACGCGACGGCCGGCTTCCGCGCCTACCGTGCCTCGACGCTGCGCACGATCAGCCTGGACCAGGTCGAGTCGGCCGGCTACTGCTTCCAGATCGATCTCACCAACCGGGTGGCCGACGCCGGGCTGAGGATCGTCGAGGTGCCGATCACGTTCGTCGAGCGCGAGCACGGCGCGTCCAAGATGAGCAACAACATCATCCTGGAGGCGTTCTGGCGGGTGGCCCAGTGGGGCACCGCCAAACGGCTGCGCCGCCTGCGTCCGCACCGGGCCGCCTGAGCCGCCGGGCTCAAGGAGACAGCGAGAGGCCGGCTCGCCTGACGGCGAACCGGCCCTGGCTGCGGACGGAGCGGTTCAGGCGCTCCGGCGCTCGGTGCGACTGCTGCTACGGGTCTCGATGACGCCGCTGACGCGGCGCTCGCGGATGACCTCGAGCCTCTCGGCCAGCACGGCCTCCAGGTCCTCGACGGTCCGCCGCTCCATGAGCATGTCCCAGTGGCTGCGCGGCGGCTTGACCTTCTTCGGCGAGGGCGACTCGCCGGTGGCGGCCAGGGCCACTGCGCCGCAGACACGGCACTCCCAGGTCGCGGGAAGTTCCGCCTCGGCCGCAAAGGGCACGCTAAAATGGTGCCCATTCGGGCAATCGAATGCGACATCCTGACGCGGCGCCAGGTCGGTGTTCCTGTCGTTCTCGTAGCTCGTCGCCCCGAGCCGGGTGCCGCGGAGTGCGCGTTCGGCCATGCTAGCTGCCTCCCAGGCGGTCAACGGTATTACTTGGCAACACTGGATTCCCGGACAAGATTCCCGCTCCGGGCGTTACCCAACCGTAGTTTCGGGCCGAACTTCGCAGCTATCAGCCTTCTGGCGTGTTTCAGGGGGCTGTCGGGATTGTTTCAGGAGGCTGTCGGGACGGGGTCGCCAGATCCCTCGGCGGGCGCCGAGCCGGCCCGCGGATGCCACTGACCGCGCTCGATGAGCACCTCGCGCAGCGTCTCGATGTCGTCGGTCATGACGCCGTCGGCGCCGAGATCCAGGAACCGGATCATCTCGGCCCGCTCGTTGATCGTCCACACGTGCACGTCCAGCCCGAGGGCGTGGGCGCGGCGGATGAAGCCCGCGGTGGCCACCGGCGCCGGCACCTGGGCGCACCGGACCCACGCCCGGGACAGGACGCCCCGGTACATCTGCAGTTGCGGCCAGCTGGCCGACGAGCCGATGTTGCAGCGGATCCCGGCGATCGCGGTCGGCGAGGCGGCCATGCACACCGGCCGGTCCAGCAGCGCGCGGGCCGACCGGAGCCGGCTGCCGGAGAACGAGGTCACGCAGACGCGGTCCCAGGCCCCGGTGCGCCGCAGCACCTCGGGCAGCAGCGAGATGCCGGGCCCGTCCTTGAGGTCGATGTTGAAGCGCGCGTCCGGCCACGCGGCAAGCAGGTCCTCCAGCAGCGGGATCGGCTCGGTGCCCGAGACGCGCATCGCGCTGAGGTCGGCGAAGGTGCGCGCGTTGACCGGCCCGGCCGCATCGGTCACCCGGTCCAGCGTGCGGTCGTGGAAGGCGACCAGCCGGCCGTCGGAGGTGGCGCGGGCGTCGGTCTCCAGGTAGGCGTAGCCGAGCTTGACCGCGTGCTCGAAGGCGGCCGGTGAGTTCTCCGGGGCGTGGGCCGCGCCGCCGCGGTGGGCGAACGCGACGGGCCGGGGGTGATCGAGGAACGGTACTCGCACGATGGCTAGTATGCCCGCAGCCGGCACCTGACCGGTGAACACCGGATGTCAGCTGCCCGTCGCGGCCCTGATCGTTTCCGCGCGGCGCCGCTAGGCCGTCCAGGCCCGGCGGCGCACCTCGGCCATGGCCACCGCGGCGGCCACCGCCACGTTGAGCGACCCGACCCGGCCCGGCTGCGGGATGTAGGCGATCACGTCCGCCGCCGCGAGCAGGGCCGGCGAGCAGCCGTGGTCCTCGTTGCCCACCGCCAGGCAGACATCGCCGTCCAGCGGCGCCTCGTGCAGCGGGACCGCGCCCGAGGCGAGCTCGATGGCCACCACCCGCAGGCCCGCGGCGGCCGCCGCCTTGGCCGCCGCGGCCGGGCTCGGCTCGGTCACGGCCTGGCACGAGCCGCTGGGTGCCGAGCGCGGTCTTGGCCACCCCCGGGTGGGTCAGCGGCACGGTGCTGCCGCACAGCCACAGCTGCTCGGCGCCGAACGCCGCGGCGGAGCGGACGATCGACCCGACGTTGAACGGCTGCCCGACCGCGTCCAGCAGCAGGGCCAGCCGGGCGTCAGCGGCCCGGCGCCACTCCCGGTTCAGCCGCTTGACCTCCACCGGGCGCAGCTGGCGCGGCCCGGCGTCGCCGGGACCACCGGACGGCACGCGCGGGGTCACGGGGGAGCCGCCACGGTTCGTTCGGCCGAGAAGTCGACCTGGAGCAGGCGGTAGCCGCTCCGCGCGGCCCGCCGGGTCACCGGCCAGCCCTGCCCGGCCAGCCAGCGGTGCAGCGAGTCGGCGCCGAGATTGCGCCCGGCCACCAGGTAGGCCTGCCCGCCGGGAGCCAGCCGCCCGAGCCAGCCGGCCAGCAGCTCGTGCAGGGCCGGCTTGCCGATGCGTACCGGCGGGTTGGACCAGATCCCGGCGAGCCGGGCCGGGACCGCCGGGTCGTCCGGGGTGGCGCAGCGCACGTTGGCCAGCCCGGCCGCGGCGGCGTTGCGCGCGCACAGGTCCAGCGCCCGCTCGTTGACGTCGACGGCCCACACCGTGGCGCCGGGAGACCGCTTGGCCAGCACGCACGCCACCGGGCCGTACCCGCAGCCGAGGTCGAGCAGGTCGCCGGCGGCCGGCGGGGCCGGTGTCTCCTCCAGCAGCAGCCGGGTCCCGGGGTCGAGCCGGCCGGGGGAGAACACCCCGGCGTCCGTAGCCAGTTCCAGGTAGACGTCGGGCAGCACGACCCGGACCAGGCCGGGCCGGTGCGCCGCGCCCGGCTGGGCCGAGAAGTAGTGGTCGGTCACCGGCTCACAGGCTCGGCCTGGCCGGCCAGGGTGGCCAGCTCAGGGTTGATGTACCGGCGGGTGACCCAGCGCTCGACGATGAACGTCATGATCGGGACCGTGCCGGCCAGCAGCATGATCACGGTCGGCCCGGTGGCCAGCGACAGCTTCCTGGACAGCAGCCAGGCGAAGACCAGGTAGATGATGTACAGGATGCCGTGCACCACGCCGACGTCGTTGGCGACCGCCGGGTACCCCGCGATCTGCAGCGGGATGCCGACGAAGCACAGGATCACCAGCACCACGCCGGTGATGTAGGCCATCACCCGGTACCGGAGTACCGCTGCCGTCACGCTCTCATCTCCTTCGATCCCCGGGCCGCGCAGCCTAGCTGCGCCACCCGTGTCCCTGGCTGCGTCCGCCGGACCCGTCGTTCAGCCGGGCCAGGTAGGCGTTGTACGCGCTGAGCTCGGGGTCCTCCGGCTCGGCCGGCAGCTGCTCGGCCGGGACCGCGGCCGGCAGGCCCCGGTCGGCCGTGCCGCGGGCGGCCGCCGATCCCGGCACCGCCTCGCCGCGCCTGATCCGGAACTCATCCCTGATCGTCTTGGCCCAGAACACCACGGCGAAGCCGGAGAACAGCGGCCACTCAAATGTGTACGCCCAGCTCAGCGGGTTGCCGTCCAGCGCGCGGTGCAGCTGCCAGTCGCCGAGCCACAGCATGCCCCAGACCGACAGCACCATGAACACGTGCCAGGCCAGCCAGCGGGGCTTGATCAGGAAACGCCACACCGGCCCGTCGGCGGCCGCCGCGGCGCCCGCCACGCCGGTGCCGTCCGGCTCGGCGCCGGCCGGCTGGGTGCCGCCAGGTCGGCGCCGGCCCGCACCGGCGCCTCCGGCGCTGCGCCAGGCGGCGCGGCGCGGTCGGCGCGGGCGGCGTTTTCCATGCCATGAGCGTAGCGCTGCGGGGAAAGTGAGCGGCGATGTGGTGAACTCCGGTTAGCGCTGCCCGCCTGTATGCCGATAATTTTCTCTTATGAGCCTGTTCACCAGCTGGTCGCCCCAGGCTGCGCGACTGCCCGACCGGCTGGATGACCTGCACGGGCCCTGGCGGGGGATTGTCGTGCTGCCGGTTCACCTCACGTGGCACGGGCTGCGCGAGTTCGACGTCGCGCGAGAGAACCCCAGGCTGCAGCTGTATAGCATCGTGCTGAGCCAGGGACGGCCGAACGACCTGGCCCGGTTCCTCAACGCGCGGCGTCTGCACGACGACTGGCCGCAGCTCCGGCTGCTGGTCAGCGGCCCCCTACGACGGGCGTGCGAGCGCAAGCTTGGCTTGCCGGCACCGGCCCGGCACCGGACCTAGCCATAACCATGCCGACCGATAAGCCAGGGTGTTGACATGCATAAATACGTGATGATGGGCGTGCAGGGCAGCGGGAAGAGCACGCACAGCCAGATGCTTGCGGCTGATCTGGAGATCGTCCACATCAGCATGGGCGACATCTTCCGATGGCATGTGCGCAATCACACGAAAATTGGCGCGCACATCCAGCGGGTCATGGCCTCCGGCGAGTTGCTCAGCGACGACCTGGTCCAGGCGGTGATCACGCAGCGGCTGGGCGACCACGACTGGAATTTCGGGTTCGTCATCGACGGGTTCCCGCGTAACCGCCCGCAGGCCGAGTTCTTCCTGGAGAACTACGACATCGACGGCGTCATCGTGCTGGACGTGCCGGACAACGAGGTCCGCCGCCGGGTGCTCCACCGCCGGCAGTGCGCGGACTGCGGCACCAGCTTCCACCTGCTCGACAACCCCCCGACGGTCAGCGGCAAGTGCGATGAGTGCGGCGGCCAGCTGGTCACCCGGGAGGACGACACCGAGGAGGCGCTGGCCGTCCGGCTGCGGACCTACCACGAGACGACCAGCCCGATCCTGGAGGTGTTCCAGGCCAAGCAGTACGTGATCATGGTGGACGCCCAGCCCGAGGCCGAGGCCGTCCAGGTCGAGATCATGCAGAAGCTCGGCCTCCCGCCGTCCAAGACGCCGCACGCGGCGCCGGGCCACTTGCGGGACACCCAAAGGCCCGGGCGTGCGTGAGATCGTCGTCTTCGGCGGCAGCGCCCACCCGGCGCTGACCGCCGAGATCTGCGCCTTCCTGGGCGTGCCGCAGCAGCCGGTCGTGCTCGAGCGGTTCGCCAACGACTGCATGGAAGTCCAGCTCCAGGCCAACTGCCGGGAGCGGGACGTGTTCTTGATCCAGCCCATCGTCCAGCCGGTCCAGGAGCACCTGGTCGAGCTGCTGCTGATGGCCGACGCCGCGCGCGGCGCCTCGGCCGCGCGGGTGACCGCGGTGATGCCGCACTTCGCCTACGCCCGTTCGGACAAGAAGGACAAGCCGAGGATCTCGATCGGCGCCCGGCTGGTGGCCGACCTGCTGGTCACCGCGGGCGTGGACCGCGTGCTCACCTTGACCCTGCACTCGCCGCAGGTGCACGGGTTCTTCTCGGTGCCCGTCGACCACCTGCACGCGCTGCGCGAGCTGGCCGCGCACTTCCGCGACCGGGACCTGTCCCGCACCGTGGTGGTGGCCCCGGACCTGGGCTACGCCAAGAGCGCCGCGGAGTTCGCCCGCAGGCTCGGCGTGCCGGTCGCCGCGGGCTCCAAGGAGCGCCTCAGCGACACCCAGGTGCGGATCAACGCCATCATCGGCGAGGTCGACGACCGGGACGTGATCGTCATCGACGACGAGATCTCCCGCGGCACCACCGTGTTCGAGCTGCTGGAGCGGCTGCGCGAGCACCACGTGCGTTCGGTCGCGGTGGCCTGCACGCACGGCCTGTTCGCGGCCGGCTCGCTGGAGAAGCTGGCTGCCGAGGTGACCGAGGTGGTCTGCACCAACTCCGCGCCCGTCCCGGCCGACCATCCCCAGCTGCAGGTGCTGTCGGTCGCCCCGGCCCTGGCCCAGGCGATCAGCCGCATCCACGACGGGGAGTCGGTCAGCGCCCTCTTCCAGGTGTAGCCGCCTCCGGGTTTTCCGCCCGGGGACCGCCGCCGCCCGCCGTCTGGATGATCCAGGCCAGCACCAGCGCCTCCTCGCGCCAGGCGTCATAACGCCCGCTGCGCCCGCCGTGACCCGCCTCCATCTCGGTCTTGAGCAGGAACGGCCCGCCGTGCCCGGTGGCCCGCAGCCGGGCGATCCACTTGGCCGGCTCGTGGTAGGTCACCCGGGTGTCGTTCAGGCCGGCCAGCGCGAAGATCGGCGGGTAGGCCTGCGCGGTCACGTTCTCGTACGGGGTGTAGGACTTCATGTACGCGTACGCGGCCGGGTCGTGCAGCGGGTCGCCCCACTCCTCCCACTCGGTGACGGTCAGCGGCAGCGACGGGTCCAGGATCGTGGTCAGCGCGTCGACGAACGGCACCTGGGCCACGATGCCGGCGAAGTCCTGCGGGGCCAGGTTGGCCACCGCGCCCATCAGCAGCCCGCCCGCCGAGCCGCCCCGGGCCACCAGCCGGGACGCCGACGTCCAGCCCGACCGCTCCAGGTGCTCGGCACAGGCGATGAAGTCGGTGAAGGTGTTCTTCTTGCGCAGCAGCTTCCCGTCGTTGTACCAGGCCCGGCCCATCTCACCGCCGCCGCGGATGTGCGCCACGGCGTACACGAAGCCGCGGTCCAGCAGCGACAGCACCGGGATGGAGAAGCCGGGGTCGCGGGAGATCTCGTAGCTGCCGTAGCCGGACAGCAGGCACGGCGCGCTGCCGTCCCGCGGCGTGCCCCGCCGGCAGACCAGCGAGATCGGGATCCGGGTGCCGTCGGAGGCGACCGCCCACTCGCGGTGCTGCTCGTAGTCCTCGGGCCGGTAGGGCTGGCCGGACGGCGAGGGCAGCACCGGCTGGCGCTTGAGCAGGGTCAGCTCGCCGGTGGCCAGGTCGCAGTCGTAGACCGAGCCGGGCGTGACCAGGGAGGTGTAGGACAGCCGGAACCGGGTGGCCTCGAACTCCGGGTTCGGGCCGGGGGAGACCCGGTAGATCGGCTCGGGGAAGCGCAGGTCGCGCTCGCTGTCCCCGCGCAGGATCCGCAGCCCGGTCAGCCCGTCCCGGCGGAACTAGACCACGATGAAGCCCGCGAAGGCGGCCATGCTCAGCAGCCGGGTGTCGGCCCGGTGCGGCACCAGCGGCGTCCAGGACGCCGGGTCGGCCAGCGGCGCGGTGGCCAGCTCAAAGTTCTCTGCGCCGTCGTTGTGCAGGATGAGCAGCCGGTCGCCCGCGTCGTCGACGTCGTAGTCCACGCCGTGCCGCCGCGGCGCCACCACGGCCGGCTCGCCGTCCGCCGCGTCCGCGTCGATGAGCAGCACCTCGCTGGTCAGCTTGCTCGCGCTCCTGATCACCACGAAGCGCTCGCTGCGGGTCCGGCCGACGTCGACGTGGAAGCGCTCGTCGGCCTCCTCGAACACGATGACGTCCTGGGCGGCCGGGGTGCCCACCCGGTGCCGCCAGACCCGGAACGGCCGCCACGCGTCGTCGACGGTCACGTAGAACAGCGCCGAGCCGTCCAGCGACCACGCGCAGCCGTAGTAGGCGCCGGGGATCTCATCGGCCAGCAGCGCGCCGGTGGCCAGGTCCTTGACCCGGATGGTGAACCGCTCGTCGCCGGTGAAGTCGGTGGAGTAGGCCAGCCAGCGCCAGTCCGGGCTCGGCTGGTAGGCGCCCAGGGCGAAGAACCCGGCCCCGGCGGCCAGCTCGTTGTCGTCCAGCAGCACTTCCTCGCCGTCCAGCGGCTGGCCGTCCGCCGCCTCGGGCGGGGTCACCTCGCCTGAGGCGAC
Source organism: uncultured Actinomycetes bacterium (assembly GCA_963744005.1). Classification (GTDB taxonomy): domain Bacteria; phylum Actinomycetota; class Actinomycetes; order Streptosporangiales; family Streptosporangiaceae; genus Palsa-504. The sequence goes on from CAVURU010000003.1 coordinate 419,756, forward strand.
CGCGCGCCGGCAGTGCACCGCGTACTGCTGGCCCTCCACCGTCCGGGCGTACTGCCACCAGCCGCCCTTGCGTACCGGGACCGACAGGTCGCTCTCCTGCGTCCGCGCCCTGATCTCGGCGAAGATGTCCTCTTGCAGCGGGCCGAGCCCGGCCGTGGCCGCCTCGGCGTAGGCGTTCTCGGCGGTCAGGTAGGCGATGGTGTCCGGGTCATCCTTGTCGGCCAGCCAGGCGTACTCGTCGATGACGGTGTCGCCGTGGTAGGTGCGCTCGCGGCTGACCCGCTTGGCCGGCGGGGGCTCGATGCTCATGACGGCTCAGTCTAACGACGCGCCGCAGCCGGCTTGCGGCGCTATGGAATCGTTCCCGGACACGGCGGTCATACCCGGGCCGAACGGGCCGTGCCGCGTGCTCTGCGGCACCCTGCTACCGCTAGCCTGTCCGATGACGTGGTTGTTGCCAGCGGAGGGGGAGGATAGTCCCGTGACGGAGCGGTCACCTGTTCCGCCGGTCGCCGTCCCGGCGCCCGAGCCGCAGGCCATCCTGACCCCGCTCACCGCGAACGCGATCTTCCTGGTCCTGACCATCGAGCCCGGCGGCGAGGCGGCCGTCAGGGACCTGCTCGGCGACTGGACCAGCCTGGCCCGCGCGGTCGGCTTCCGGGCTCCGGACGCCGCGCTGGCCGCCGTCGCCGCCATCTCCTCACCCGCCTGGGACCGGCTGTTCGCCGGCCCGCGCCCGGCCGAGCTGCACCCGTTCCGCGAGCTGGCCGGGGCCCGGCACCGGGCGCCGGGCACCGCGGGCGACCTGCTGCTGCACCTGCGGCATGAGCGGATGGACGTGTGCTTCGAGTTCGCCACGCACGCCCTGAGCCTGGCTGGCCGGGGCGGTCACCGTGGCTGATGAGGTACACGGGTTCCGCTACTTCGACGAACGGGACCTGCTCGGCTTCGTCGACGGCACCGAGAACCCGGCGGGCCGCGCGGCCGGGGTGGCCGCCCTGGTCGGCGCGTCCGACCCGGACTTCGCGGGCGGCAGCTACGTGATCGTCCAGAAGTACCTGCACGACATGGCGGCCTGGAACGCGCTGTCCACCGAGGACCAGGAGAACGCGATCGGCCGGTACAAGCTGTCCGACATCGAGATGCCGGACGACGTCAAGCCGGCCTACTCGCACGTGGCCCTGAACACCATCGAGGAGCCGGACGGCACGCAGCGCCAGATCCTGCGGGCCAACATGCCGTTCGGCGAGCTGGGGCGCGGGGAGTTCGGCACCTACTACATCGCCTACGCGGCCACCCCGAGTGTCACCGAGCTGATGCTCAGCCACATGTTCATCGGGGACCCGCCGGGGAACACCGACCGCATCCTGGATTTCTCCACCGCGGTCACCGGCGGCCTGTTCTTCGCGCCGACGGCGGATTTCCTTGACGACCTTCCCGGCCCGCCGGGCGATCCCGGCCCGTCCGCCCCGGCGGCGGACCAACCCGGGGACGGCGGGGCGCAGGATGGTTCCCTGGGCATTGGCAGCTTGAGGAGGAGCACTTCATGAACAACCTGCACCGCGAGCTCGCCCCGGTCTCCGATGCCGCCTGGGCGAGCATCGAGGCCGAGGCCCGGCGCACCTTCGAGCAGCACGTGGCCGGGCGGCGGGTGGTGGACGTCACCGGCCCGGACGGCCTCGGGCTGGCCAGCGTCGACACCGGCCACCTGGCCGAGATCCAGCCGCCGGGACCCGACCCGGCCGGGATCCAGTCCTGGCTGCGCAGCACGCAGCAGCTCGTCCAGCTGCGAGTGCCGTTCACGGTGAGCAGGATTGACGTGGACAGCGTCGAGCGGGGCGCGCAGGACCCGGACTGGGACCCGGTCAAGGATGCGGCCCGGCAGATCGCCTTCGCCGAGGACCGCGCGGTCTTCGACGGCTACCCGGCCGCCGGGATCACCGGGGTCAGGCGGAGCACGTCCAACCCGGTCCTGACCCTGCCCGCCGAGGCCAGCGAATACCCGGTAACGGTCAGCCAGGCCATCAGCGCGCTTCGGCTGGCGGGCGTGGGCGGGCCGTTCTCGCTGCTGCTGTCCGCCGACGCGTACACCCTGGTCAGCGAGACCACCGAGCACGGCTACCCGATCCGGGAGCACCTGGCCCGGGTCCTGGACGGCGAGATCATCTGGGCTCCGGCCATCACCGGGGCGCTGCTGCTGTCCGCCCGCGGCGGCGACTACGAGCTGCGCCTCGGCCAGGACCTGTCCATCGGCTACCTGTCGCACGACTCCGAGTACGTGCAGCTGTACTTCCAGGAGTCGCTGACCTTCCTGGCCTACACGGCCGAAGCCAGCGTGGTCCTGGGCGCCCGCTGACCGCCCGGCCCGGGGCGCGGCCCCGGGCCGGAGCACGGCTCAGCCGGTGCCGCTCAGCTCAGCCGGCCCGGCTCAGCCTGCGGCCTAGTCGTCGTACCGGGTGGGCGGGAACGGGTGCTCGTCGTCGACGGGCCGCAGTTCGCCCCGCTCCACTTCGCGCCTGACCTCGGCGCGCTCCTCCTGGTACTGCTCGGTGTCCCGGACGTCCTGGGTCAGCGGCGCCGCGTCGGTGGCGGGCGGCACCTCGTCCGGGTCGTAGGCGTCGACGCCGGCCGCGACGCGCTCCTCCTCGGTCAGTGCGGCCAGGTGATCCTCGTCCAGCCGGTCGATCTCGCCGCCGTGCTGCGTGCGGTCCCGGCGGAACCGCTCGGGGAACTGCTCAGCGAATTCGGCGGGCTCGTCTGGGTCCTGCTCGGACATCGCGTCTCCCATCTCTCGGGGTATCTGTAAAGGGCATCTCTCGGCCGGGCCGGTGCGGCCCCCGTTGTATGCGCAGAAGCTGTAAAGCGCAGAGTGTAGACCGGGTGCCGGCGCGCGCCTCACGGCGCATTCCAGCACGCGGCCAGGCTGCCCGGCTTGCGGAAGACCAAACCGGCCGGCGCGCTGGGGGAGCGGGGATCCAGCCGCAGCCCGGGCAGCTGCCCCAGCAGGGTGGCCACGGCGGCGCGCGCTTCCAGCCGGGCCAGGTGGGCGCCGATGCAGAAGTGCGGGCCGTGAGCGAAGGCCAGGTGCCGGCCCGCGTCCGGGCGGCGGAGGTCGAAGACGCCGGGGCGCGCGAAGACCGCCGGGTCCCGGTTCGCCCCGGTGATCGAGACGGTCACCTGGTCACCGGACCGGATCCGCGCTCCGGCCAGCTCGACATCGCGGGTCGCGTACCGGTCCACGACCGCCGCGGCCGGCTCGAGCCGCAGCGATTCCTCCACCGCCGCCGGGATCAGGCCCGGGTCGGCGCGGACCGCCCCCAGCGCGGCGGGGGAGGACAGCAGGTGCAGCACGGCGTTGGCGATCATCCCCTCGGTGGTCTCGATGCCGCCGAACAGCAGCACCGCCGCGTTGGAGACGGCCTCGTCGGTGGTCAGCGGCCCGGCCGCCGCGGCCAGCAGCGAGCCGGGGAGGTCAGCGCGGATGACCTGCGTGAGGCGGCCGGCCAGCGCGGCGAAGGCCGCCTGCCCCGCGGCCGCCGCTCCGGCGCCGGCTCGCCCGGCTGGGGTCTGCTCGCCTCCGGGCTCCTCGGCTCCGGGCCCGGCCTGGAGCGCGGCCTCGGCCTGGACGGCGGCCACGATGCCGTCGTACCAGCCGAGGATCCGGGCCGGGTCGTCGTGCCCCAGCCCCAGCGCTTCGGCCATGACCGCGGCGGCCAGCGGCCCGGCCACCGCGCGGCGCAGCTCGGCCTGCCCGCCCGGCCGGATGGCGGCCACCAGCCGGGACGCCTCATCCCAGGTGAACGCCTCGAGCCGGGCGCGGATCTGGCCGGCCCGGAACGGCCCGGCGAACGGGGCCCGGTGCCGGGCGTGCTGGCCGCCGTCGAGGGAGAGCATGCTCGGCCCGACCACCTTGGCCGTGGAGAACCGGGGGTCGTCCACCGTGAACGAGCGGGCGTCGCGGAGCACGCCGACGGCCGGCCGGTAGCCGGTGACCAGCCAGGCGCCCAGGGCCGGCACCCAGCAGACCGGCGCCTGCGCCCGCAGCCGGGCCAGCACCGGATGCGGGTCGGCTTCCAGGCCGGCCAGGGTGACCTGCCCGGCCGGGGCGCTCGGCGTGCGCACGCTCACCGCGCCGGGTGCCGCGCGGTCAGGGCCGGCTCCGCGCGGCCTCATCCCCGGCCGGGCTCGCCCGTCGCCGCCAGCGACCCGAGCAGGGCCAGCGACCGGGCGCTGTCCGACCCGGGCTCGGCGTGATAGATGACCAGCAGCTGCCCGGCCGTGTCGCCGAGGGCCAGCTTCTCCAGCCGCAGCTCCATCAGCCCGACCTGCGGGTGGTTCAGCCGGGTGGCCGCGCCGGACAGGGCCCGGACGTCGTGCCGGGCCCACAGCCGCCGGAACGGCTCGCTGGCCAGGGAGAGCTCGCCGACCAGCTGCGCGATCCGCGGGTCGTCGGCGTCCGGGCCGATCGAGGTCCGGAACGAGGCGACCAGGGCGGCGGTGGCGCGGTCCCAGTCCGGGTACAGGTCGTGCTCCTCCTCGTCGAGGAACAGCGCGCGCAGCCGGTTGGCCCCCGGCCTGACGCTCGGCGACATGGCGGTGGCCAGGCGGTTGGCGGCCAGCACGTCGAACATTCGGTTCTCGACGAACGCGGGCAGCCCGAGCGCGTCGAGCAGTTGCCGGATGCCGGACGGCACCACCTCGCGGCGCGGCCGCCGCGGCCCTGCCGCGCGGGTGCCGGACAGGGTCAGCAGGTACCGGGTCGCGGCCGGGTCGAGCCCGAGGACGCGGGCCAGCGCCTCGAGCACCGGCGGCGACGGGTTGCGGTCGCGGCCCTGCTCCAGCCGCAGGTAGTAGTCGGCGCTGATGCCCGCCAGCGTGGCGACCTCCTCGCGCCGCAGGCCCGGCGTGCGCCGCACGCCCGTGACGGCCAGCCCGGCGTCGGCCGGGTCGACCTGCTCGCGACGCGCACGGAGATATTCGCCCAGCGCGTTCGTCCTGGTCACACGCCCAGTGTACGGGGGCCGTCCGGTCGGATCCTGGTCCTGGCGCTCCCAGGATGACCGGGGTGCTGGCTGGCCGCGGCGGGCCGGAGGATCCTGGGTCACGGCTCGCGGCGACCGGCCGCGGGCCGGGAGAGGAGATCATGACCGTCACCCAGCTTCCGGGCGGGACCTACCCGATGGCCGATCTGGAGCTCACCCGGGTCGGCTACGGCGCCATGCAGCTGGCCGGCCCCGGCGTCTTCGGGCCGCCGAAGGACCGGGACGAGGCCATCGCCGTGCTGCGGGCCGCCGTCGACTTCGGCATCAACCATCTCGACACCTCCGATTACTACGGGCCGCAGGTGACCAACGAGATCATCCGCGAGGCGCTCGCGCCCTACCCCGGCGACCTGCACATCGTGACCAAGGTCGGCGCCCGCCGCGACGCGCGCGGCGGCTGGCTGCCCGCCCGCACGCCCGCCGAGCTGCGCCAGCAGGTCCACGACAACCTCGACCACCTGGGCCTGGACGTGCTCGACGTGGTCAACCTGCGGGCGGGCGGGGGATCGGACGCGCACTCGGCCGTGCCGGGCTCGCTCGCGCCGCAGTTCGAGGAGCTCGCCGCGCTGCGCCAGCAGGGGCTGATCCGGCACCTGGGCGTGAGCACCGTCGACGCCGCCCAGCTGGCCGAGGCGCAGTCCATCGCGCCGGTGGCCTGCGTGCAGAACTTCTACAACCTGGCCCGGCGCGACGACGACGAGCTGGTCGAGCTGACCGCGCAGCAGGGCATCGCGTACGTTCCGTATTTCCCCCTGGGCGGCTTCAGCCCGCTGCAGTCCGGCGTCCTCACCGCGGTGGCCGGGCGGCTGGGCGCGCCGCCGATGTCGGTGGCCCTGGCCTGGCTGCTGCAGCGCTCGCCGAACATCCTGCTCATCCCGGGCACCTCCTCGCTCGCGCACCTGCGGGAGAACGTGGCGGGGGCCGGCCTGGAGCTGCCGCCCGCCGCGGCCGCCGAACTGGACGCCATCGGGGCCTGAGCGCGCGGCCGGGTGTGCCAGTCTTGGACCATGGGGACGGTGTATGAGGCAGCGGGCGGCACCGACGGCCTGCGGCGCCTGGCCAGCGCGTGGCACGCCCGGGTCATGGCCGATGAGCTGGTGAGCCACGCCTTCAGCCACGGCTACCGGGCCGACCACTCCGAGCGGCTGGCCGCCTACTGGGCGCAGGCCCTGGGCGGCCCGGCCGACTACACCGCTCACTACGGCGACGAGACCTCGGTGGTGCGGATCCACAGCGGCAACGGCCCGCACGACGAGATGGACCAGCGTGCCATCGCCTGCTTCGACCTGGCCCTGGCCGACGCGGGCCTGGGTGCCGATGAGCGGCTGCGCCAGGTCCTGCACGACTACTTCGCCTGGGCCACGACCACCACCATGGCGCGCTATCACGGCTCGGCCGGCGATGTCCCCGATGGACTGGCCCTCCCGCGCTGGTCTTGGGACGGCCCGGTCAGCGGGGCCTGACCGCCGGGAGTCCGGGCCCCGTCACCGCACCCTGTTCAATATCCGTCAGCTGACCGATGTCTTGCAGTGCAAGTTGCAGCAGGATTTTCCTCGCAACAGGATTTCAGCACGGCAAGGACCCGGTACCACGATGATCCTCACCAGCCCGACCGACGTGCGCCAGCGGAGCGCGCTGCTGGCCCGGGAGCCCCAGGCCGCGGGGCACGCGCGCCGTCAGGTCCGGGCCGCCCTGCGGGCCTGGGCCGTGCCCGTCGATCCCGACGTGGCCGTGCTGCTGGCCAGTGACCTGGTCACCGCCGCCGTCTGGTCGTGGGCCGGGCCGAGCGTAACGCTGGGCCTGCGGTGCTCCCGCGACGCGTTCCGCGTTGACGTGACCGAGGCATCCGGCCTGGCGGACCCGGGTGGTCCGGCCGAGACGGCCGTCGCCGGCGGCGGGCTGGTCCTGGTCGCGGCCCTGTCGGCCGAGTGGGGCGCGTTCGGTACCCCGGCGGGCCGGGCCATGTACTTCACTCTCGGATCCGGGCCCCGGCCCGCTCCCGGGCCGCCCGCTGACGGCGGCCCGGAGACCCTGAGCGTGGGGACGGTGAGCCGCAAACCCCGTCCGGCTCGCCGTCCCCACTGACCGACGATCGGCGTGAGCCAGCTCATGGACGGCCTGTGCGGCCAGGACGCCCGGGGCGCGCAGCCGCGGCCGGCCCCGGCCTTCCCGGGGCCGGTATGGACCAAGAGCTCCTACAGCTACGCCAACGGCAACTGCGTGGAAGTCGCCGGGCTGCCGGGCGGGCTGATCGGCATCCGGGACAGCCGGAACGCGGCCGGCGCGGTCCTGGCCGTCCCGCCGCTACGGTGGCGGGCCTTCCTCAGCGAGCTCCGGGATCGCCACCGCGGCGCCCGGCCGCCGGCCGCGATGGCCGCGACGGCGTCCACGGCCCGGTCCACTTCCTCCGGGGTGTTGTAGAGGTAGAAGCTCAGCCGGCAGCTGGCCGGCGGGCTCAGCCCGAGCGCGTGGTGAGCCAGCGTGGCGCAGTGACAGCCGGCCCGTGCCTCGATCCCGGCCGCATCGAGCGCCTCCGCCACCGCGAACGGGTCGCGGCCGGCCAGGTTGAAGGCGACCAGGGAGGTCCGGCGGCGCGGGTCGCGCGGCCCGTAGATGGTGATCCCGCCGATGGCGCTCAGCCCGTCCAGCGCCCGCCCGGTCAGCTGCTGGTTCCAGGCCGAGACCCGGTCCATGGCCGCCCGCGCGGCCGCGGCGTCCAGCGGCCGGGCCGTGCCGAACCAGGCCGGGCGGGCCGGGCTCAGGGCCAGGTCGGCCAGCAGCCGCAGGGCCTGCCCGGAGACGATCGCGCCCAGGATGTTGGGCGTCCCGGCCGCGTACTTCCAGGGCAGGTCGTTGTAGTCCACCTGGTCCGGGAACACGTGTCCTTCGGCGATCATGTCCCCGCCGTACAGGAACGGCAGCGCCTCGCGGAGCAGGCGCTCGCGGGCGTACAGCACGCCGATCCCGAACGGCGCGAGCATCTTGTGGAAGGAGAAGGCCAGGAAGTCGGCGCCGAGCGCCCGGACGTCGGTGAACGTCCCTGGCACCAGCTGGGCCGCGTCGATGAGCAGGTAGGAACGCTGCTCGCCGTTCGGCTGGCGGTAGCCGCTGGCCGCGGCCACCGCGCCGATCGCCCCGAGCGGGGTGCGGGTGCCCAGGAAGTTCGAGGCGCCGGTGCAGCACACCAGCTTGGTGCGCGCGTCGACCAGCGAGGCCAGGTGCTCCAGGTCCAGCTCGCCGGTGACCGGGTCGAACCGGGCCAGCCGGCATTCGACCCGGCGGCCCAGGCGGGGCAGGATCTCCCGGCACAGCGCGTGCCACGGGACATAGTTGGAGTTGTGCTCCATCAGCGTGCTGACCACGTTGTCGCCGTCGCGGAACTCGGTCAGCAGCGAGTACATGACCGCGTTGATGGCCTCCGTCGTGTTCCGGTACAGCGCGATGGACGACCGGCCCGGCGCGCCGATGAAGGAGGCGATGGTGTCGTAGGCGTCCTCGAACCGGGCGGTCATCTGCTGCGACGCGGCCGACTGCCCCCGGTGGACGTTCTCGTAGCCCGGGGCCAGGGACTGGTACAGCCGGACCAGCTCGGTGGCCGGCTGGGTGCTCGCCGCGTTGTTGGTGACGATCCGGCCGGTCTTGGGGAAGGCGAAGTGCCTGCGGATGGCCCGCACGTCCACCGGGTCGGCGGCCATCGGGCTACCGCGCCGGGACCGGGCGCGTCTCCGTCGTGCTCATCGTGGCCTCTTCGGGAATGGGCGGGGTTACCACGTGACCGTATGATCCGGCCGGCCGCGGCGCACCGGGTGATTTACCGGCTTTTAGCCGGCTCGGGACCGGCGGCCAGCGCCGCGACGAGCTGGGTGCGGGAGTGGATGTCCAGCTTGCGGTAGATCTGGCGGAGGTGGAACTCCACCGTCTTGGGGGACAGGAACATGTCGGCCGCGATGGCGCGGTTGGAGGCCCCGCGCTGCACCGCCTCGGCCACCCGCCGCTCCTGCGGCGTGAGCGACCGGGCGTCCCGCTGCTGCCGGCGCCGACCGCCGGCCGCGCGCAGCTCCTGTTCCGCGTGCCCGGCCCACACCTCGGCGCCCAGCTGCCGGAAGCCTTCCATCGCGGCCCGCAGCTGGCCGCGGGCCTCGGCGCGGCGGCCCGCCCGGTGCAGGCGGCGGCCGAGCGCGAGCAGCGTGCGGGACCGCTCGAACGGCATCGGCCGCTGGTCGTCCAGCGCGAGCGCGCGGGTGAAAGCAGGCTCGAAGTCCTCCTCGAGCAGCCCGCGGCTGCGGGCCGCGGCGGCGGCCGCCACCGGGCTGGCGCTGGAGGCCGCCTGGTCCTCCAGCCGGGCCAGCACGCGGCGGGCCTCGGCGTCCCGGCCCAGCCGGACGTAGGCCTCGATCAGATCCTGGGCCCACGGGACGATGGTCGGCTCCTCGGCTCCGGTACCCTCGACCAGCCGCTCGATGGCCTCCAGTTCGCTGGCCGCCGCCTCGGCCCGGTCCAGGCCGAGCTCCAGGAACCCGAGCGCGCCGTGCACGAAGCGCAGGCCGGCGCTGATCCCGGCCTCGGCCAGGCCGAGCGCGGTCTGGGCCGCGGCCCGGCTGTCCTCGGGCCGGCCGCGGGCGGCCAGGATCCGGGCCCGGATGGTCAGGGCCCAGCCCGCCACGGCGGGCTGGCCGACGTCTGCCGCGACCTGGATCGCCTCGAGCGCCGCGACGTCGGCGGCGTCCCAGTCACCGAGCCGGAACGCGGTGTCGGCGGCCACCTGGAGCGCTCCGCTCAGCGTGCCCAGCGCCCCCGCGTCACGAGCCCGGCGGCACAGTTCCTGGCTGTCCGCCCGGGCCTGCTCGAACTCCCCGAGCGGGATCTGGGACCGCAGGATGACGTGCAGCCACGACCAGTCCGGCCCGAGCCGGTCCAGCCCGGCCGCCAGGCCGCTGGCCTCGGCCAGCACCGGCCGGGCCTCGGCCGCCCGGCCGCGCAGGGTGAGCGACCAGCCGAGCGCGGCCAGCACCGGCCCGCGCACGGCCGGGCCCGCGTCCTCGCTCAGCAGGCCGGCCGCCTCCCGGGCCAGCCGCTCGGCGTCCAGGTAGCACCCCGAGATCGTGGACCCGTTGGCCGCCTCGGCCAGCATGGCCGCGGCCTGGTCCGGCCAGCGCCCGGCGACCTGGCGGGCCTCGCCGATGAGCAGCGGAGTCGCCTCGGCGGCCCGGCCCCGCCAGGCCAGCATCCGGCCGCGGAGCAGTTGCGCCCGCGCGGCCTGGCTGGCGTCCACCGCGGTCTTCGCCGCCTCGGCGAAAAGCTCCAGCGCACGGTCGGCCAGGCCGGCTCGGCCGCCGCCTGGCCCGCCGCGATCAGGCGGCGGGCGGCAGCATCGGCGGCCGGCGTGAGGCGGGCGGCCCGTTCCAGCGCGTCCGCGCCCGCCGCGTAGGCGCGGCGGGCGACGGCCTGGCCGCCCACCCGCTCCAGGGCCCGGGCCACGTCCTCGTCGGGCCCGATCGCGGCGGCGGCCTGATGCCAGGCCCGGCGGTCGTCGTCCGGCAGTGCGGCGGCCAGCGCGGCGTGCGCGGCGCGGCGGCGGGCCGCGCCCGCCCGGGCGTACACCAGGCCGCGGATCAGCGGATGGGTGAAGCTCACCTGGCCCGGGCCGAGCCGGACCAGGCCCAGCTCCTCGGCCTCGGCCAGCCGCGCGGCGCTGCACCCCGCGTGCCGGCAGGCGGCCGCGATGACGGCCAGCGCGCCCCCGTCGCAGGCGGCCGCGATCAGCAGGGCCCGCCGGGCCTGCTCGTCCAGGGCCTCGACCCGGCCCGCGAACGCGTGCTGCAGGCGCCCGCCCGGCGCGAGCGGCAGGTCCAGGGCCGCCGTGCCGCGGCGCTGGCCGTCGGGCAGCACGGCGGGCAGCTCGACCAGGGCCAGCGGGTTGCCCGCGGCCGCCTGCGTGATCGCAGCGGCCGCCGAAGGCGCCAGGCCCGGATTCCGCCGCCGGAGCAGCTCGGCTGCGGCGGCGTCGTCGACCGGGCCGACGGCCAGCTCGGGCAGGCGGACCCGTTCGGCCGGGTACAGCGGGTCGCGGGCCGCCAGCACGACGGCCAGCGGGCCGTCCGCCCGGTGCGCGACGTACTCGATGCACTCGCGGGAGGACGCGTCGGCCCAGTGGACGTCATCGACGACGGCCAGGACCGGGCGGCGGCGGGCCGCGGCGCGCAGCAAGGCGAGCGCGGCCACGCAGACCGCCAGCCGGTCGCCGGGGCGCGGCGGCTCCAGGGCCAGCGCGCTCTTCAGCGCCGCCGCCTGCGCACCGGGCAGCGCGTCCAGATGGCACAGCACCGGTCCGAGCAGGTCGGCGAGCGCCGCGAAGGGCAGCTCGGCCTCGGTCTGGTTGCCGCGGGCCCGGACCACCGTGACCGTGTCGCCGGCCCGCTCGGCCAGGGCGTGCAGCAGCGTGGTCTTGCCGATCCCGGCGTCCCCGTGCACGACCAGCGCTCCGCCGTGGCCGTCCGCCAGCGCGGTGAGCAGCTCATCGAGCCTGCGCAGCTCGACCTGGCGGCTGATGATCAATGCCTGCCCCGAAGACGACGCGGGCCACCGGCCCCTGACCCGGGCCACCGGCCCGGCGGCACCAGGCAAGGGCGGCGATGTGCAGGCGCGGTCCAGATGACATGGAGCCCAGATGGAGACCCGGCCCGGCGGCCCGCGGAACCGAGCAGGAATGAAGAAGCGCAGGCCGGCCGGCGGTGCCTAGCCTGGTCGCAGTACCTGCTAACCGATCACTACGGAGGGACCATGACCAGCTCGTCGACCGAGGGAATCAAGACCGTCCTGCATCCGGTGTCTGACCTGGAGAAGGCCAAGCCGGTGTACGCCGCCCTGCTCGGCCTTCAGCCGCAGGCGGATTCGTCGTACTACGTCGGCTTCGACGTCGCGGGCCAGCACATCGGCCTGGTGCCGGGCGGCGGCCCGGACGCCATGACCTCGCCGGTGGCCTACTGGCACGTGTCGGACATCGAGGCCAAGCTGGCCGAGGTGACGGCGGCCGGGGGAACCGTGAAGGACGCGCCGCGGGACGTCGGCAACGGCCGCCTGGTGGCCACCTTCACCGACCCCGACGGCAACGTCCTGGGGCTGCTCCAGGACCCGTGATGATCCCCCGCTGCCCCGGCCGGCGCCGCCGGCCGGGGCGGATCGCGTAGGGTGACCGCGACCGCGGCGCGAGGGAGGACGGGACCATGGCCAGGGGGACCGACACCGGAGGTTCCGCGTCGCACGCGGCGGACCAGCACGATGTCATCCGGGTGCACGGCGCGCGGGTCAACAACCTCAAGGACGTCAGCATCGAGCTGCCGAAACGCCGCCTGACCGTGTTCACCGGCGTCTCCGGTCAGGCAAGAGCTCCCTGGTGTTCGGCACCATCGCCGCAGAGTCGCAGCGGCTGATCAACGAGACCTACAGCGCCTTCGTGCAGGGCTTCATGCCGACCCTGGCCCGGCCCGAGGTCGACGTGCTGGACGGCCTGACCACCGCGATCATCGTCGACCAGCAGCGGATGGGCGCTGACCCGCGGTCCACGGTCGGCACCGCCACCGACGCCAACGCGATGCTGCGCATCCTGTTCAGCCGCCTCGGCCAGCCGCACATCGGCTCGCCGCAGGCGTACTCCTTCAACGTCGCTTCGATCAGCGGGGCCGGCGCGGTCACCCTCGAGCGGGCCGGGCAGAAGGTGCGGGAGCGGCGCAGCTTCAGCATCACCGGCGGCATGTGCCCGCGCTGCGAGGGCCGGGGCACGGTCACCGACCTGGACCTGTCCCAGCTCTACGACGAGACCAAGTCGCTGCGGGAGGGCGCGTTCACCGTCCCGGGGTACACCGGCGGAGGCTGGAACTCCCGGCTGTACATGGAGTCGGGCTTCTTCGACCCGGACAAGCCGATCGGCAAGTTCACCAAGAAGGAGCTGACCGACTTCCTGCACCACGAGCCGGTCCGGATGAAGATCGCCGGCATCAACATGACCTACGAGGGCCTGATCCCGCGGCTGCAGAAGTCGATGCTGTCCAAGGACCCCGACGCGATGCAGCCGCACATCCGGGCGTTCGTCGACCGGGCCGTCACGTTCACCACCTGCCCCGAGTGCGACGGCACCCGGCTGGCCGGGCGGCCCGGTCCTCGAAGATCAACGGGATCAGCATCGCCGACGCCTGCGCGATGCAGGTCAGCGACCTGGCCGAGTGGGCCGCCGGGCTGGACGACCCGTCCGTCGCGCCGCTGCTGGACACGCTCCGGCGCACCCTCGAGTCGTTCGCCGAGATCGGGCTGGGCTACCTGTCGCTCGACCGGCCGGCCGCCACCTTGTCCGGCGGCGAGGCCCAGCGGGTCAAGATGATCCGCCAGCTCGGGTCGTCGCTCACCGACGTCACGTACGTCTTCGACGAGCCGACCGTCGGGCTGCACCCGCACGACATCCAGCGGATGAACGACCTGCTGCTCCGGCTGCGGGACAAAGGCAACACGGTGCTGGTGGTGGAGCACAAGCCGGAGACCATCGACATCGCCGACCACGCCGTCGACCTCGGACCCGGCGCCGGCGCGGCGGGCGGCACCGTCTGCTTCGAGGGCACCGTCGAGGGCCTGCGGGCCAGCGACACCATCACCGGCCGCCACCTGGACGACCGGGCCGCCCTCAAGGACGAGGTGCGCCAGCCCACCGGGACGCTGGAGATCCGCGAGGCGGCCACGCACAACCTGCGGGACGTCGACGTCGACATCCCGCTCGGCGTGCTCGTGGTGATCACCGGCGTGGCGGGCTCGGGCAAGAGCTCGCTGGTGGACGGGTCGATCCCCAGGGACGCCGACGTGGTGTCGGTCGACCAGGGCGCGATCCGCGGCTCGCGGCGGAGCAACCCGGCCACCTACACCAAGCTGCTGGACCCGATCCGCACCGCCTTCGCCAAAGCCAACGGGGTCAAGCCCGCCCTGTTCAGCCCGAACTCCGACGGCGCCTGCCCCACCTGCAACGGGGCCGGCGTCATCTACACCGACCTGGCCATGATGGCCGGGGTCGCGGTCACCTGCGAGGAGTGCGAGGGAAAGCGGTTCGACGCCTCGGTGCTCGACTACCACCTCGGCGGCCGCGACATCTCCGAGGTGCTGGCCATGCCGGTGGCCGAGGCCCGGGACTTCTTCGGCGACGGCGAGGCGCGGACTCCCGCCGCGCACGCCATCCTCAGCCGGCTGGCGGACGTCGGCCTGGGCTACCTCACCATCGGCCAGCCGCTCACCACCTTGTCCGGCGGCGAGCGTCAGCGGCTCAAGCTGGCCACCCACATGGCCGCGGACGGCGGCACCTACATCCTGGACGAGCCCACCGCGGGCCTGCACCTGGCCGACGTCGAGCAGCTGCTCGGCCTGCTGGACCGGCTCGTCGACTCCGGCAAGTCAGTCATCGTCGTCGAGCATCACCAGGCGGTCATGGCCCACGCCGACTGGATCATCGACCTCGGGCCCGGCGCGGGCCACGACGGCGGCCGGATCGTCTTCACCGGGACCCCGGCTGACCTGGTGGCCAGCCGCGCCACCCTGACCGGCGAGCACCTCGCCGCCTACGTCGGCGCCTGACCCGCGCGCTGGCGCACCGCCCGCCCGGCCCACCGGGCGACGGGCCAGCCGGTGACGGCGGCCACGGCGGCCAGGGCGGATCCCGCTCAGTGCCTCCCGCCGCAGGGTGGGGAACAGGACCGACGTGCCCGCCGCGGCCAGCGCGAGCCCGGCCAGGGCGGCGGCGACGTTCCAGGAACGGGCCAGCAGGACCGTCCCGGCGGCCGCCAGGGGCCGCCGGCTGCGAAACGGCCTGCGGCGACCGCGGCGGCGAAGACGGCCGGCGCCGCGGCGGCCAGCCCGCTCCCGGCCGAGAACTGATCACGCAGGAACAGCGCGCCCCAGGACTGGCGCGCGTTCTCGACCGCGAAGGCCAGCGCGCCGACCAGGCCGGTGACCACCAGCGGGAACAGCCGCGGGGCCGCCCCGGGCCCCCGTCGCTGACGTGGGCGGCGTGCTGCACCTCCGGCACGGCCGTGCCCCAGACACCCCAGAGCGCTCCGAAGGCCGCGAAGGCGATGCAGGCGGCGCGCTCGAGCGCCATGACACGCCACGTTACCGGCGGGATCTGGTTACGGAGCGCCTTGCGCGGACGGGGACACGTTGACGTTGAAGCAGAACATGTCGCCGGGATCCCAGGCCTGCTTGACGTGCCGCAGCCGGGCCAGGGTGGGCTCGTCGAAGGCGACGTGCGCTTCGGCCGGGTGCCCGTCCACCGGGGCGGCGAAGTTGTACAGCGCCCGCCCGGAGCTCCAGGGGTGCAGCTGCCGGTACAGCTCGGCCTGCAGCCCGATGGCGTCGTCGAAGGCCGGCCCGGGGTAAGCCGAGGTGAACACGTTGAACTGGGCGTCGCGGTGGCTGACCGCGTTCCCGCCCGCGGGCGGCCTGCCGAGCGCGCCGCCCAGGTGCCGTATCTCCAGTATGTACGGGGTGTCCGCCCCGATGTGGTGGCGGATGACGTCGATCGCGGCGTCGTCCCACCGGGGGAGCAGCGCACTGCCGTAGCTGACCGGCGCCGGATCGGTGGGGTCGGCGTGGATGGTGCCGATCTCGGTGATGGGCAGGGTCCCGACCGTGTCCAGGAACGGGGCCGCCGCCGCCCGCAGCGGCGTGATGAGAGCCTCCGCGTCGGCAGGCGCCCCCACGTAAGCCACCCTGACGTGGGCGGCGAACCGGCCGCGCAGCGGCGGGGGGACGGCGTCGACGTCGGGGAAGGTGATGAACGCGATCGACAGGCTCAGCTCGTCCGGAGCCGCGGCCGTGCACGGCCCGAAGGCGGCGAGCAGGGCGGGTGCCGCCTCGCCGGGGAAGAACAGGCCGCCTCCGTACAGGGTGCGGACCGGTACGAGGCCAATCTCCAGCTCGGTCACCACCCCGAAGTTCCCGCCGCCGCCCCGGATGGCCCAGAACAGCTCGGGCTCGGTCTCCGCCGTGACCTCCAGCGGCTCGCCGGCCGCGGTCACCAGCCGCACGCGCCGGACCAGATCGGCCGAGTAGCCGTACTTACGGCCGAGCGGCCCGAGGCCGCCGCCGAGCGTGTAGGAGACGGCTCCGACGCCGGGTGCCGACCCGGACAGCGGGGCGAGCCCCGGCTCCGCGCACGCCTGCAGTACGGGGTGCCACGTGACGCCCGCGCCGAGTGTCGCGGTTCGCTGCTCCGGGTCGACGGCGACGGACGACATCGCCCTGGTGTCGATCAGTACGCCGCTGTCGATGCCGGGAAGGGAGCCATGACCCGTGACCCGGACCGAGACGGGCATCCCGCGATCGGCCGCGAAGCGCACCGCGGCCGTGACGTCGGACTCGGCCGTCACGGCGACCACCACGTCAGGGACGGGAAGAGCCGCCAGGTCGAATCCGGCGCACGCCGACTCGAAGCCGGGGGAGCCGGGCTGATGGACCCGGCCCGGCAGGGCTCGGTCGAGGTCGGCGTAGCTGTCGGGCATGACGCTCCTGTCAAGATCGGGGCCGCGAGTGGCCCGTGAGGCAGACCGTTCGCCAGTACCCGCTAATCACAGCCCAAATCTCCGGTCCGCGGGGTGACCCGCCCCGGCGTGGCGCCGGACTTCAGCAGGCTCAGGGCAGGTCGGAGAAGAGCGTGAGCTGAAGCCCGGCCGGGCCTTCCAGGCGGCTGTTCAGCGACTGCCACGGCGTGGGCGTCGGGGCGGCCACCACCTCGGCGCCGGCCGCGGCGAGCTTTCTGGTCGCGGCCGCGGTGTCGCTGACCTCGAAGGCGACCCGTACGTGGCCTGCTACCCGCCGGCCCACCTCTACCTCGTCGATGTAGGCGGCGTGCGAGGGATCGGCGATCTCCAGGGTGGCCCGCCCCGCCTCCAGGAGCGTGACCCGGCCGCCGGGGGAGGAGTAGGCGGCCCGCTCGGCCAGCCCGAGTACGTCGCGGTAGAACCGCAGGGCCTCCTCGTAGTCCGGCGCGGTCACGACCAGCCGCAGCTCCGTGACCTCCGGCGCATCTGCCATGTCGTTCCCTTTCTCGATGCGTCGACCAGATCCCGCACGTGCCCGTCGTCCGCGCATCCGTGCCGTCCGGCGCGGGCCCCGCCTGAGCGGCCCTCTGTCTACCCCAGAGGGCGGCTCAGGCGGCAGGACGCCGGGCCCGTACCCGGATATCAGCAACTACTTATATAAGTGATTAATGATATGATGGCCTGGTGCATGCGTTCGATGTCCTCGGCGACCCGGTGCGGCGCCGCATCCTGGAGCTGATCGGGGGAGGAGAGCTCACCTCCGGCGCGGTCTGCGAGGTGATCCAGGGCGAGTTCGGCATCTCCCAGCCGGCCGTCTCGCAGCACCTCAAGGTGCTCCGGGACAACGGGTTCGCCACGGTGCGGCCGGACGGCGCGCGCCGCCTGTACGCGGTGGCACCCGCGCCGCTGCGGGAGGCCGACGACTGGCTGGGCCAGTTCCGCCGGTTCTGGACGCCGCACCTGGACGCGCTGGCCACCGAGCTGGCGCGAGGAAAACGTGAGCGGAGGAAGAAGACATGATCGACGTGACCGAGGAGATCAACGCGGTCCGCCGCGAGGTGGGCGGCCGGTTCCTGGAGGCCGGCCAGGCCCGGGTGGTGACCCTGTCCCGCAGCTACGCTGCTGACCTGCCGGACGTCTGGGACGCCTGCACCAGCCCCCAGCGCATCCCGCGCTGGTTCCTCCCGGTGACCGGCGAGCTCAAAGAAGGCGGCCGGTACCAGCTGGACGGCAACGCGGGCGGTACGGTCACCCGCTGCGACCCGCCGCGCGGCTTCGACGCGACCTGGGAGATGGGTAGCGACGTGAGCTGGATCGAGCTGCGGCTGAGCGACGAGGGCGGCGGCCGGACCCTGTTCCGGCTCAGCCACGTCGCGCGCGTGGAAGATGAGGTGTGGGCGCAGTTCGGCCCCGGCGCCGTCGGCGTCGGCTGGGACAGCGGCCTGATCGGCCTGTACCTGCACCTGAGCACGGGGGAAGCAGTCGACCCGGCCCGCGTCGCCGCATGGTCGGCGTCGGAGGAGGGCCGCCGGTTCATGACCGCCTCCAGCGAGGCGTGGTATCAGGCCAGCGTGGCCTCGGGCACCGACCCGGCCGCGGCCCGGGCGGCCGCGGACCACACCACGGCGTTCTACACCGGAGCCGGCTGAGCGAATCCGCCGTCCGGCCGCCTTCTATTACGTTGACTGATATATTGGCCGACGTAAGAGGAGGGGTGAATGGCGATCGGCAGGCAGGACAGCGGGGGCGGCCAGGACGTGCTGCGCCGGGCGGGCGAGGCGACAGTGCTGATCCTGGTCAGCCTGGCCGGGGGAGCCAAGCACGGCTACGCGCTGATCCAGGACATCAAGGAGCTGGCCGGCGTCGAGCTGGGGCCCGGCACGCTCTACGGTGCGCTGGACCGGCTGGAGCGGCTGGGCCTGATCGAGGCGCTGCCGGCCGACGACCGGCGCCACCCGTACCGGATCACCGCGCCCGGGGCGGCCGCGCTGCGCGAGCACCTCGACGCGGTGGAGCGGGTCAGCGCGGCCGGGCGGCTGCGGCTGCAGCTGGGCGGCATCTGATGGCTGACTCCCGGCTGGTCCGGGCCGCGCTGCGGTGCTATCCGGCCCGCTGGCGCCAACGGCACGGCGCCGAGGCGGCCGAGCTGGCTGCGCTGCTCATCCAGGACGGGACCCCGGCCGCCTCGGTCGCCTGGAGCTACCTGGCCTGGGCGGCACGGGAGTGGCTGACGCCGCCGCCGGGCCGCCGCCTGAGCGCGATGGCCTGCGCGCTGCTGGTCGCGGCCAGCTCGGTGGGCATCTCGGCCGGGGTGCTGGCCACGGCGTCACCGGCGCGGGCCGCCAACCAGAGCGTGCCGGAGGCGTCTCCGTCCTGCTCGCCCGCCCCGGCCATCGCCGTTCCGGCGGCCCCGGCCGCGGCGAGCCAGCAGCTGATCATCTGGGTCACCGGGCATGACCGGGCCTGCTGAGGCGAGTCCCGGCGAGGATGGCGGGCCGCCTGCCGACCCGGGTCAGGCCGCGGACGGCAGCGCTGGGCCGCCGCCGCGGCGTCGCGGCCTGAAGCGGCTGCTGGGGGAGACGGCCGTCATCGTCGTGACGGCCGTGGTGCTGGCCGGCCTGCTGCGGACCTTCGCGTTCCAGACCTTCTGGATCCCGTCCGCGTCGATGACGCCCACGCTCAGCGTGTACGACCGGATCGTGGCCCAGAAGGCGTTCTTCAGCTGGCACGACGTGCACGAGGGCGAGATCGTGGTGTTCAGCGAGCCGCCGCTCGACCGGTGCCCGGGGCCGGGCGGCGCCCTGGTCAAGCGGGTCATCGCGCTGCCCGGCCAGACCATCTATTCCTCCGGCAGCAGCATCTACGTGGACGGCAAGCGGCTCGCCGAGCCGTACCTGCCCAGCGACGACCGGCTCGGGCCGTCGATCGCCAGCCAGCAGCATCCGTACCGGGTGCCTGGCCGGCGAGTTCTACATGCTGGGCGACAACCGTTCTGACTCATGCGACAGCCGGTACTGGGGCCCGATCCAGGGCTCGAGCATGATCGGCAAGGTCGTGCTGACCTGGTGGCACAACGGCCACCCGGTCCTGCACTGGTTCTGACCCGCCCCGTCCGGTCCGGCTAGGCCCCGGCGGCCGGGGCGAAGAACTCGCTGAGCGCGGAGGCGAGCGCCGCGGGATGTTCCTCGGGGAAGAAGTGGCCGCCAGCCACCGGCCCGCCGGTGACATCGGCCGCCAGCTCACGCCACAACGCCATCGGGCCGCCCGCATCCTGATACCCAGGTCGCTAGCGGCCCGGACGCGCTCCACAGGGCGAGCAGCGGACACCCGATGCGGCGCCCCGCGGCCCGGTCGGCCCGGTCGTGATCGCGGTCGAGGCCCGCGGCGGCGCGGTATTCCTCGCAGATGGCGTGGACGTGCTCGGCATCGCTGATCGCGGCGAGGTAGGCGGCGCGGACGCCAGGGTCAAAGGTGGCGGACGGGGTGCCCCATTCCGGGCCCAGCGCGTGCTCGATGATGGCCTCCGGCGCCGCGCCGAGCAGGCGCTCGGGCAGCGGTGCGGGCTGGGCCAGCAGGGACCACGGCCAGAAGCCCAGCGCGAAACGGTCGTCCGCGTGCTCCCACACGGTGCTGACCGGCAGCACGTCCAGCACGGCCAGCACGTTCACCCGGCCGGGGTGGTCAAGCGCCGCGCGGTAGGCCACCCGGCCGCCGCGGTCGTGGCCCGCCACGCAGAACCGGTCGAAGCCAAGGCGGGCCATGACGCGGACCATGTCGGCGGCCATGGCTCGCTTGGAGTAGGGCGAGTGGTCCGCCGCTGACGGCGGTGCGCTGCTGCCGCCGTAGCCGCGCAGGTCGGCGCAGACGACGGTGAACTGGCCGGCCAGGCCAGGGACGACCTCCCGCCACATCAGGCTGGTCTGCGGGAATCCGTGCAGCAGCAGCACGCCCGGCCCGTCGCCGGAGCGCGTGACGCTGATGACCGCGTCGCCGGCGTCCACCTGCAGGTGCTCTGGCTGGCTCACCCTCCCACGTTCCCATCGGGCGGAGCGACCCGGCGGCACGTTCCAGATCCTGTACTGGTGCCGGTCGAGCAAGCCTGCTCGGCGGCGGGCGATTCCTCCTGGCCGCGGCCGAGGTCTACCTCGGGTAAGACGTGGCCGGCCACCCGGCCCCGATCACCCGAGCCGGGAAAGGAACCCTCCTCGCCATGACCATCCCCCTCACCATGCGCGCCCTGCAGCAGGCCTCTCTCGACGGCCCCCAGGACATGCGCCTGATCACCGATGCGCCGGTGCCGCATCCCGGCCCGGACGAGGTCCTGATCCGGGTGGGTGCCGCCGGGGTGAACTTCGCTGACCTCGCCATGGCCCGCGGCACATTCGGGGACGGCCCGCCGCCTCCGTACCTGGCCGGCTTCGAAGGCGCCGGCGTGATCGTCGCCGCGGGGGAGTCTGCCGCCGGCCTGGCCCCGGGAACCTGCGCGGTCGGCCTCGGCGTCGGCGCCTTCGCCGAGTACATGGTGCTGGCCGCGGCAGCGGCCCTGCCGGTGCCGCCGGGCTGGACTGAGCAGCAGGCGCTCGGCCTGGTCGTGAACTGGCCGACGGCGCTGGCCGCCCTCCGGCCGCTGGGCCATCTCAGCGCCGGGCAGACCGTGCTGGTGCACGCCGCGGCGGGTGCGACCGGGCAGGCCGCCGTCACCCTGGCCAAGCATTTCGGCGCGACGGTCATCGCCGCCGCCTCACCCGGCAAGCACGACACGGTGCGAGGCCTGGGCGCCGATCACGTCCTGGACTCCCGCCGGGCCGATCTCGCCGCCGACGTGCGCCAGCTGACCGCCGGCGCCGGCGCCGACGTCGTGCTGGAATCGGTCGGCGGCGCGACGTTCCAGGCCAGCCTGGCCGCGGCCCGGCGGGTCACCGGCCGGGTCGTGGTCATCGGCTCGGCGGGCGGCGAGGCCCCGGTCACCAACTGGGAGCTGGTCTACCGGCACCAGGTCCACGTCATCGGCCTCAACATCGGCGTGCTGAGCCAGGCGGCGCCGCGCATCTTCGGCGAGGTCATGGGCGAGCTGCTCGCGCTGATCGCCGCGGGCGTGATCAGGCCCGGTCAGCCCACCGCGTACGACCTGGCCGACGGCCCGAAGGCCCTGGCCGAACTGGAAGCCCGGGCCACCACCGGCAAGCTGGCCCTGCTGCCCTGACCGCCGAGGAGACGGATATGACCACTACTGCGGACCCGGCCGCCCGCCCGGCGGCGCGCTTCATCGTGCTGTACGACATGCCCTCCGACGTCGACGCGTTCGAACGTTACTACCGGGACGTCCACCTCCCGGCTCGGATCCGAGATCGGCCAGCGCGCCGCCCAGGACGCCACCGAGAACCTGGCCCGCTACGCGACGTTCCGGGCGATGATCCTGGAGCTCGATGAGGCCTGAGCGCGGACCCGGGCCCGCCGGGCGGCCAGCTAGGCTCGCGGCGTGACCCCGCCGTCGCGAGCTGCGGATCAGGACCGGTTCACCGCTGACACCGAGCGGTTCCGCCGGGAGCTGCTGGCGCACTGCTACCGCCTGACCGGCTCGGCACACGATGCCGAGGACCTGGTGCAGGAGACCTACCTGCGGGCCTGGCGGTCCTACGCCGGATTCGAGGGCCGCGCCTCGATCCGGACCTGGCTGTACACGATCGCCACCAACGTGTGCCTGACGGCGCTGAAGCCGCGGCCGGTCCGGATGCTGCCCTCAGGCCTGGCCGGCCCGTACGACGGACCCGGCCGCCCGCCGGCTCTCGCCGCGCCCGGTGAGGTCTCCTGGCTCGAGCCGCTGCCGGACGCCTGGATCGCGCGGCCCGCCGATGACCCGGCCGCGGTGGTGATCGGGCGGGAGTCGCTGCGGCTGGCCCTCATCGCCAGCCTCCAGCACCTGCCCGCCCGGCAGCGCGCGATCCTGATCCTGCGCGAGGTCATGGCCTTCTCAGCGGCCGAGACGGCCGAGATCCTGGGCACCACCACGGCGGCGGTCAAGAGCGGCCTGCAGCGGGCCCGGGCCCGCCTGGACGGGATAGGGGAGCCCGGGGACCTGCTCGAGCCGGCCGACGACCGGGCCCGGGCGCTGCTGGACGGCTACATCGCCGCCTTCGTGCGCAGTGACGCCCGGCTGCTGGAGCAGGTCCTGCGGGCCGACGCCACCCTGGAAGCCACGCCGTTCCGCGACTGGCAGGCGGGCCGGGCCATGTGCATCGGGCTACTGGACGAATACGTGTTCGGTAAGCCGGGGGACTGGCGGCTGATCGCGACCACCGCCAACGGCCAGCCCGCGGCCGTCGTCTACCGCCGGGCCGCCGACGGGGTGCTGCGGGCCGACGGCATCGTAGTGCTGGCCGTGACGGCCGCCGGCTCAGCCGGGTGGTCAAGTTCCACGAAACCGCGCTGGTAACAGCGTTCGGCTATCCAGACGTTCTCGCGTCCTGACCGATCCTTACGCTGGCGTGTCCTGGCCGGCGCTCGTGTGTCCTCTGATTCGCTGCGGGCGTCCGCAACTGGCTGGCTGGGACAGGCGTTCATGTGTCGTCCTGGCCGTCGTTCGACGGGCCCGCTCCAGCGCTGTCCGGCCCTTGTGGTCCTGCGCCGATAATGCACATTATGTAAAGTAAGGCGGATCGGGGTGGTCAGGGATCGGGGTGCTCAGGAAGAGACCGGCGTCCGTAACGGGCTGCTGACCCGCCGTGGCCGCTTCCTGTCAGCCGGTGCGGTATCCGGCGGCACGCGCTAGCTGCTTTCGCGTGCCGCCGGCCACCGGTGGCTGCTATTTGTCGAGGAACGCCAGCGCCGTGGCGGCCAGCAACGGCGAGTCGACGATGTTGTAATGCGTCGTGCCGGGAATGATGGCCAGCGCGTGGCCGCCCTTCGGCCGGCCCTCATCCATCCAGCCGCCGTCCCGCAGGCCGCCGTCGAGCAAGCCGAAGACCTCGACGTAATGGCTGGGCGGTGCCATGTCGGCGTCGGCCGCGACGATCAGAGTCGGCACCTGCAGGCCGCGTACCCCGTCGGTGAAATCGAAGTCCTGGGCCATCGACTCGCCGGCCTTGTCGAGCAGCCGGGGAAAGTTCTCCGGGTGCGGCGCGACCCGCTGGTAGAGCTCGTACATCGGGGTTTCCTTCATGAACTCCGCGGCCGCGGCGTTGACCTGGACCTGCTGCTCGAGCATCTCCGGGTAGATCGCGCTGCGCCGGATATTCGCCGACACCACGACGGCCCGGCCGACGCGGGACGGGTACTTGATGGCGGTCTGCAAGGCCACCCCGCCGCCGAGCGAGAAGCCCATCACCTCGGGCCGGTCCAGGCCCAGGTGGTCGATGAGCGCCGCGATGTCGTCGGCCATCAGGGTGACGTCGAGCGGGCGGTCGATGTCGGCCGTCCGGCCGTGACCCTGCAGGTCGGGGGTGATGACCAGGTACCGCTCACTAAGGATGGGCAGGATCACCTCGAACATCTCCCCCGAACCCAGCCCGCCGTGCAGCAACACCAGCGGACTCCCGGCGCCGTGCGTCTCGTAGTACAGGTTGAGTCCGTTGACCTCGACATAA
Source organism: uncultured Actinomycetes bacterium (assembly GCA_963744005.1). GTDB lineage: Bacteria > Actinomycetota > Actinomycetes > Streptosporangiales > Streptosporangiaceae > Palsa-504. Next base: position 443,951 of record CAVURU010000003.1, read on the forward strand.
GCGCCAGTGCCTGGCGTTCCCGAGGTCTGGGTGATTGCGCTCATGCTGGTGACCCCTTACGTCCTTCGCTGTTCTTCCGTTGCTGATCTGGACGGTACGGGCGCCGCGAACTCATCGGCGGGCGGGAAGCCAGCCTGGGCCAGGCTGCCCTGACTCCCGGCCTACCTGCGCGGATGCACCCCCCGCTGACGCTGGCGTCAGCGGAATGACAGTCTCGCCAGATTGCCATGAACCGCCCCGTGGCCGGTCCCGTTCTTACAAATGTGAGACGAAATTGCCATATCGCGTTTTGCGCGGCTGAAGCCCGGCGGCACCAACAATCCCGGTGTCCCCGACGCGGTTATGCGGCTTTGCGGCAACGGCACTGCACTGTTACCCGGCGGGCGCACTCCCGTCCGGCAGCTCAGTAGCCCGGCTGCTGCGTCAGGCAGCCACCTCGGCACCCATTGTCATTTTGTCCCGCTCTAAGAACCTACTGGTCAGTTCCCTCTAACGTTGGCGTGACCAGCTCCTTGCGCTGGTGAAGTCCCGGCCCGGCTCGTGCCGTCACGGCCCGGATTCTTGAAATGCTGCCCACCAAATGCTGCATTTCCCGTGCGCTCAATCATTTATCCCGGCTATTTCAGCATGCCGATTTGACCTCATCGGAACCAATTGTGTCGGTTCAAAGTACCGTTTTTCTAAGAAAGGGAAAGATTATGAACATCAAGAAGACGCTTGGCCGGGCTGCCGGGGTTGCCGTGGCCGCCGCCACGATTGCCGGGGTGGGCATGACCGGTACCGCGTCGGCGAGTACCGCCAAGCCTGCGGCCAGCGTGGTGGCCCGCGGTTGCGTCCTGCAGACCGTCAACGGCCATTACGTGACCGCGGTGGGCGGCGGCGGCCGGGTCACCAACGTCATTCACACGGACGCGGTCCGCATCGGGTCGTGGGAGAAGTTCTCGGTGGTCTATTCGCACGACGGCTTCTACTCCTTTGACACCGTCAACGGGCACTACCTGACCGCGGTGGGCGGCGGCGGCCGGATCACCGACGTGATCCACTCGAACGCCACCAAGGCCCTGGGCTGGGAGGACTTCACCCTGAACTACCTGGGGAACGGCCAGTTCTCCATCCGCACGATCAACGGGCACTACCTCACCGCGGTGGGCGGCGGCGGCCGGATCACCGACACAATCCACTCGGATGCCACCCGGGTCGGCGCCTGGGAGAAGTTCAAGATCAGCTGCGGCCACTGAGTCCGGCCGGGCGCCTTGAGGGCGCCTAGGCGGAGATGAGGGGGCGCGGCGGTTCCCGGGACCGAACCAGGGAACCGCCGCCTCTCCCCCGGCGGACGTGAGCCCGCGCTCGCGTGCGCCCTTGGGCAGGAACCTTTTACTGAGGGAACGAATCATGAAGATCAACAGGACGCCTGGACGGGCGGCGGGCGTCGCTGCCGCCGCGGCGGCGATCGCCGGGCTAGGCCTGACCGGAACGGCCTCGGCCAGCACCGCGCCCGGCGGCACCGCTCTGGCCGGTAACGCGTCGACCGGCACCGCCTTGACCAGCACCGTTTCGCACGGCACGCTGTCGGCCGGCACACTCTCGGGCAGCACGGCTTCGGCCAGCGCGGCCTCGCCCGCCGTGCAGATTTCGGTCCACAACTGCAGCATTCAGACGATCAACGGTCACTATCTCACCGCGGTGGGCGGCGGAAACCGCACGACCGACGTCATCCACACCAACGCGACCAGGGTCGGTGCCTGGGAGACCTTCACGATCGTCTACTCGGACTCGAGCCCGGACTTTCTCAACGGCTTCCAGACGGTCAACGGCCACTATCTCACCGCGGTCGGCGGCGGCGGCCGGGAGACCGACGTCATCCATTCCAATGCCAACCAGCTGCTTTCCTGGGAAGAATTCTTCATGGTCGACGAGCCGGGCGGTTATGTAGCGATCGAGACCGTCAATGACCATTACCTGACCGCCGTGGACGGCGGCGGGCGCGTTACTGACACCATCCACTCCGACGCGACCCGGGTCGGCTCGTGGGAGAAATTCCGCATCACCTGCAACCCGTGAGCGCTTACCGCGCCGCGGTCAGCGCGTCGTTATCAGCGCAGGTAGAGACCTTGATGGACCCGGCCGAGGCCCGGGTCCATCAAGGTCGTCCTAGGCCTTCGCGCCCCGCTCCCCCGCCATCAGCGCCGGCTGATAACAGGAACTCCAGGCGGGCATGAAAAAAGCCCGCCTGGACGGTACCAGAATGGCGGGCGACTGGGTAAAGTGAGATTTCTCTGTCTGCATGCGAAAGGGTGACTCACTCTTGTCCCAATTTAAAGATAGCACGGCGCGGGAAATGGAGTCAACCGGCGACGCCGAGCTGGCGCAAGAGCAGGCGTACATCACGATGCTTTACGGACGGCTGGACGAACTGCGGGCCGCGACCAGGGAGCGGCTGGCTGAGGTGCACCTCGGGCCGACGGCCGAGAACGAGCAGGGATGGTCCGAGCGCGAGTCGCTCGCCGAGGAATACCGGGACCGCGCGGCGGAACTCGACGCTGCGGAGCGGAACCTGTGCTTCGGCCGCCTGGACTTCGACGACGGCGAACGGTTCTATGTCGGCCGGCTCGGGCTGCGCAGCGAGGAGCACGAGACGCTGCTGGTCGACTGGCGAGCCCGCGCCGCCGAAGCCTTCTACCGCGCCACCCCCCGGCAGCGGTACGGCGTGACCCGGCGGCGTCACCTGCACACCGAGCTGCGGCGGGTGGTGAGCCTGGACGACGACGTGCTCGACCTGGACGCCGTCGACGAGCGGCACCTGGCCGGGGAGGCGGCGCTGCTGGCCTCGCTGCGGCGCGGCCGGACCGGGCGGATGGGCGACATCGTGGCCACCATCCAGGCCGACCAGGACCGGATCATCCGCGAGGACCCGGGCGGGATCCTCGTCGTCGAAGGCGGGCCGGGCACGGGCAAGACGGTGGTCGCGCTGCACCGGGCCGCGTACCTGCTGTACACCTACCGCAAGCGCCTGGCCCGGCGCGGGATCCTCATCCTCGGCCCGAGCCCCGTCTTCCTGCGCTACATCGACCAGGTGCTGCCCTCGCTGGGCGAGAACGACGTCGTGCTGGCCACGGTCGGCTCGCTGTACCCAGGCGTCGATGCCCGCCGCGAGGACCCGCCGCAGGCGGCCCGGGTCAAGGGAGACGGCCGGATGGCCGGCGCGCTGGCGGCGGCCGTCGCCGGCACCCGCCAGGCCCCGGCCGCCGCCATCGAGATCAAGATCGACGGGGTGGCCTACCAGCTCACGCCGCGCATCTGCCAGCAGGCCCGGGCCGAGGCCGCCGAACGCGTCGATCCCGACACCGGCGACCGGCTGGCGCACAACCCCGCCCGGCGCGTCTTCATCAGCTCCGTGGTCCGCCAGCTGTCCCGCCAGCGGCTGCGCGACCTGGGCGGCCGGCGGATCCTGGCCCCCGATGAGGAAGCCGAGCTGCGGGCCGAGCTGGCCGCCGCGCCTGCCCTGCGCGGCGTGCTCGACGTCCTGTGGCCCGAGCTCGCGCCCGAGCAGCTGCTCGGCCAGCTGCTCGCCGACCCCGGGCGGCTCGATCTCGGCGACGCCGAACGCGCGGCGATCGCCCGTGATGCTCCCGGACCGTGGACGGTCGCCGACGTCCCGCTGCTCGACGAGCTGGCCGAGCTGCTCGGCCCGCTGGACGCCACCGAGCACGCCGCGCGGCGCGAGCGGGCCGAGGCCGAAGCCGGCCGGGCCGAGTCGATGCAGTACGCGGCGGAGCTGGTGGCCCAGCTCACCAGGGACGAGGCCATTGTGGTGCCGCCGCTGGAGCGGGACGCGTTCGTGGCCTGGATCGCTGACCGCAACCTGGAGCCAGCCTCCGGCGGCCTGCTGGCCGACCGGGCCCTGCAGGACCGGACCTGGGCCTACGGGCACGTCATCGTCGACGAGGCGCAGGAGCTGTCCGCGATGGCCTGGCGGATGGTGCTACGGCACTGCCCGGCGCGGTCCATGACCGTGGTCGGCGACCTGGCCCAGACCAGCACGCCGGGCGGGGCCGAGTCGTGGGCCCAGATGCTCGACCCGGTCGCGTCCGGGCGGTGGCGCACCGCGCGGCTCACGGTCAACTACCGGACCCCGGCGCCGGTCATGGCGCTGGCCGCCGCCCTCCTGCCGCCGGGCAGCGAGGCTCCTGAGGCGGTGCGGGACTCCGCGGAGGCGCCGTGGTACGCCGCCGGCGCCGCCGCGGACCTGGCGGAGTTGGTGGCCGCGGAGACCCGGCTGATCGGGACCGGGCGGGTGGCGGTCATCGCCCCGGCGGCGGGCGTGGCCGCCGCGGCGGCGGCGCTCGGCCTTCCGCCCGGCCCGGACCTGGACGCCCCGGTGGCGGTGCTGTCCCCCGGGCAGGCCAAGGGCCTGGAGTTCGACTCGGTGATCATCGCCGACCCGGCCGGGATCGAGCAGGACTCCCCCCGCGGCCGGGCTGACCTGTACGTTGCGCTGACCCGGACCACCCGCAGGCTGGGCCTGGTCAGCCCGGGCGAGGTGCCCGGCTATCCGAGCCCGGCGGGGGCAGCTGGCTGATGAGCGGCTAGGCCCGGGATGCCGCTGAAAGCCGGCCCGCCTGACGGCTCACAGGTAGGAGATGAGCTGGGCGGTCAGCTCGGCCGGGCGGGCCAGGGCGGCCAGGTGGCCGCCGGGCACCACGTCGACCTGCGCGCCCAGCCGCTCCCGGGCCACCCGGCGCTGGAAGTCCAGCGGGAAGAACCGGTCGTCGCGGCCGGCCACCACCCGGGTCGGCACGTCCGGCCAACGGTCGATCGCGAACGGCTGGCCGAACGCGATCTCGGCCTCGGGCCGGGCGTGCGACTCGCCCTCGGCGGCGACGTCCGCGGGCACGTCGTGCAGGAAATAGCTGGCCAGGTCGAACTCCGCCGGGTACCCGCCGGCCTGGGCCGCCGCGACGCGGGCCGCCTCCCAGCCGGTGTGCTCCCACCACTCCCCCGGCGTCTCGCCCGGCCGCGGGATCATCGGGTTGACCAGGACCAGCAGCCGGGCCGGGACGCGCGAGCAGGTCGCCGGCGCGGTGAAGGCGCCCATCGACTGCCCGACCATGATCACGTCGCGGTGGTCCCGGGCCGCGGCGACCACCGCGTCGGCGTACTCGGGCAGGCCGACGGAGTCATCGGCGCCCGGCAGGTCGACCGCGATGGCCTCGTGGCCCAGCCCGGCCAGCTCCCGGGCCACCAGATGCCAGTACCACGCGGAACCGCCCGCCCCGGGAACCAGCACGAACACGCTCATCCGATCCTCCGTCCTGTCGCCCCGGTCTATCAGACGGCCGGCCGAGGCCGGAGTAATCGGCCGGCTGCTGGCACACTTCGTCAATGGCGATCAACCTCATCCGCAGTGACAGCCTGTACGCCGGAGCCCCGTACGCCTACGCCTCGGTCGCCCCGCCCGGGTCGCTGATCTTCACCGCCGGAGCCTGTCCGCTGGACGGCGACGGCCAGGTGACCGGCGCCGGCGACATCCGGGCCCAGGCCGGCCTGGCCGTGGCCAACCTCGGGACGGCGCTGGGCGCCGCGGGCGCCACCCTCGGCGACGTGCTCAAGACGACGGTCTTCGTCGCCTCGGCCGAGCGGGCCGACCTGGTCGCGGCGTGGGATGTCATCAGGGCGGCGTTCGGTGACCACGACGCGCCGAGCACGCTGCTGGGCGTGTCCGTGCTCGGCTATCCCGGCCAGCTGGTCGAGATCGAGGCGGTCGCGGCCGTCACGGCCTAGGCCCGGCCTGGCGGGCCGCGTCGAACGGCGCCCGGTCGAAGATGAACCGGCTGTAGGTGATGAGGCCGCCGGCCACCGTCACGCACTCAGCGGCGGGGGCGCTCGGCACCGGCACGGTCCGGGTGTCGTACACGATGACCGCGGTCTGCTCGTCGCCGAACGCGGCGATCAGCCGGGCCTCCTGCAGGATCTGCGTGAACGGGCCCATGAAGGCCCGGTAGGCGGGCGCGCCCGCCAAGCGGCCCGCCGGGGCGTCACATACGATGTCCTCGGCGATGTAGCTCATGGCCTGGTCCAGGTCGTGACTGGTCCAGGCCCGGTAGTAGGCCAGCGCGGTGCGCAGCGCGATGCTGCCGGTCTCGGTCATGGCGGTGCCCTTCCGGACGGGGTTTTACCGGTACTGACACCGGACCGGCCGCAAACGGACCGCGGAGCCGGAAAGGGCATCGTGAGGTGAGCGAGAGCGGGGTCCTGCAGCGCGCCCGGGCCGGGGACGAGCAGGCCTTCCGCGCGCTGACCGACCCGTACCGGCGCGAGCTGCAGCTGCACTGCTACCGGATGCTCGGCTCGCTGACCGAGGCCGAGGACATGCTGCAGGAGACCCTGCTCGCGGCCTGGACCGGGCTGCCCGGGTTCGCCGGGCGCGCGTCCGTGCGGACCTGGCTGTTCAAGATCGCCGCCAACCGGTGCCTGAACGCCCGGCGCGCCGCCCGCCGCCGCCCGGCCGAGCCGGTCCCGCCGTTCGCGCCGCCCGAGCCGACCAGCCGGGCCGAGATCACCTGGCTGCAGCCCTACCCGGACTCGCTGCTGGCCGGGCTGAGCGACCCGGCTCCCGGGCCCGAGGCCCGCTACCAGGCCACCGAGACCATCGAGCTGGCCTTCATCGCCGGGCTGCAGCGGATGCCGCCGCGCCAGGCCGCCGCCCTCTTGCTCCGGGACGTGCTCGGGTTCGGCGCCGCCGAGGCGGCCAGCCTGCTCGGCACCACGCAGGGCGCGGTCAAGGGCAGCCTGCAGCGGGCCCGCCAGGCCGCCGGCCAGGGCCGGGATCAGCCGCCGCGGCCGGGATCAGCCCAGGAACGCGCTCTGGCCCGCCAGTTCGCGGACGCGTACGCAGCCGGCGACATCGGCGGCGTGCTCGCGCTGCTCACCGACGACGCCTGGCTGTCCATGCCGCCCGCGTCGCAGGCGTACCAGGGCGCCGCCGCCATCGGCGCCTTCCTGGCGGCCAGCTTCGGCTACCGGGGTGACCGGCCGGTCGCGCTGGTGCCGACCTCAGCCAACACCCAGCCCGCCCTGGCCAGCTACCACGGTGAACCGCGAAGAGCCCGGCCGGGCATGGACCCGGCCGGGCTCTTCGTGCTGACGATTTCTGGTTCCAGGATCCGGGCCGTCACCCGGTTCCACGACGTTGCGCTTTACCCTCGATTCGGCCTGGGCCTGTCCGGGCCTGGGACGCTGCCCGCCGTCAGTACCGGCGGCGGTGACCCGGCTCCAGGCGGGTGACCCGGAGCAGGAGCAGCAGCACGATGGCCCCGATGACCGAGCCGATGAGGCCGACGGAGTGGAAGCTGTGCACGTTCAGCGTGTGGTACTTCCAGAGGTTGTCCAGGAAGCCACCGATGAACGAGCCGATGATCCCGACCACGATGGTGCCCAGGATGCCGATGGGGTCGCGGCCCGGCAGCAGCAGCCGGGCCAGTGCGCCCGCGATCAGCCCGATGATGCAGATCCAGATGATGAAGGTAATCACGAATCAGAAGGTTCCCGCGGTACGCGTTTTATGCGTATGTTTCAAGGCTTCCGGCGACTTTTTTCTAGCCGCGCAGCTCACGCTCGATCGGCGTGCGGAATCTGGGCGTGATCCGAGCCTCCGGCCCGATCCACTCCGCCAGCCGCGCCGCCTCCGCCTGCAGGGCCCGGGTGGCGTCGGCGCCCACGTCCTCCAGCAGCCGGACCGCGATCTCGCCGTCCTGACGCTGCGCCCAGCCGCCCACGATCCGGCCGTCCCACCAGGCCGTCGGGCCGATGTTCCCGGACCGGTCGAACAGCGCCGGGGCATGCTCGCCCAGGTACCAGCGCCGCTCGCGCCAGCCCATAGCGGTCGGGTCCAGCGCGGGCAGCAGCGCCGCCCACGGCTCGGGAGCGGGCGCGTCCGCCAGGGCGGGCAGGTCGGCGGCGAGCATCAGGCCCGGGCTGCCGTCCAGGTCGACCTCGGCCACATCGAGCTGGGCCAGTGCCTGGCGGACCTGCCCGCCGGTCAGCCCGGTCCACCACTGCAGGTCGGATGCCGGGGCCGGGCCGAAGGCCGACAGCCAGCGCCGGGCCAGCTCGGCCCGGGCCTCGGCCGCGGGCGGCCGGTCCAGGTCGGCGGCGACGGTCCAGGTGAACTGGCTGGAGGTCCAGCCGCCGCGCGGCCGTCCGCGGACGATCAGGCCCTCGGCGGACAGCACGGTGAGCAGGCGGCTCGTCACGTTCGCCGGCCCGCCGTAGGACTTGCCCTCGGCCACGATGATCTGGGCGCGCAGCCGCGGCTCCTCCCGGGCCAGCTCGGCGCCGGTGGCCACGCCGCGGGCCGCCAGGGCGCGGACCGTGGCCTCACCCGTCTCCTTGAGCCAGCTCGCCCCGTCGGCGGCGATCCCGGACGCCTCGACCTGCTGGGCCAGCTGGCGGCGAAGCCGCTCGGCGATCTGGTCGGTACAGGCGGCCTGGATGACCGGGACCAGGGCGGCCGGCACGACGAATACCGTCCGGCGCATGCCCAGCATCCGCACCAGGCTGCGCTCCTCGTACAGCGCGTGCTCCAGGGCCGCGATGTCGACATCCCGGGTCCGGGCCCACGCGGACAGGTAGACCGATGCCGGGTCGGTGCCGTGCAGGCCGATCATGCCTTCCGCCGCGGCCGCGGCCGACGTGGCCCGCTCCCCCGGGGCGAGGTGGTGCCGGACGGCCAGCCGGCGGCGCCGCTCGGCGGCGCCGACCGCACGGGGGCCCTGGCTCATGCCGCCGACCCTACCGGGCGGCCGGCCGGTACGGTCGGAACGTGATCACCTACCGCCAGGCCGGCACCGTGCTGACCGACCGCGTCTTCGCCGTCCCGCTGGATCACGCCCGCCCGGACGGCGAGCAGATCGAGGTGTTCGCCCGGGAGGTGGTCGCGGCGGGAAAGGCCGGAGCCGACCTGCCCTGGCTGCTGTTCCTGCAGGGCGGCCCGGGGTTCGGCGCCCCGCGGCCGCAGGGCCGGGACGGCTGGCTGAACCGCGCGCTGGAGGACTACCGGGTGCTGCTGCTGGACCAGCGCGGCACCGGCCGGTCCACGCCGGCCACCCGGCAGACCCTGGCCCGGCTCGGGTCGCCCCGGGCCCAGGCCGACTACCTGGCCCGGTTCCGCGCGGACAGCATCGTGCTGGACGCCGAGCTGATCAGGCGCGAGCTGACCGGCGGCGCGCCGTGGAGCGTGCTGGGGCAGAGCTTCGGCGGGTTCTGCACCGTCACCTACCTGTCCTTCGCCCCGCACGGGATCCGCGAGGCCTTCCTCACCGGCGGCCTGCCCGGGCTGTCCGCGTCGGCCGACGACGTGTACCGGCGGACCTACCGCACGGTGGCGGCCAAGACGGCCGCCCACTTCGAGCGCTACCCCGGTGACGTCGGGCAGGCGGCCCTGATCGCCCAGCATTTGGACCGGCACGACGTCCGGCGGCCGGACGGCGCACCGCTGTCGGTGCCGGCCTTGCAGTCCCTGGGCATCCTGCTGGGCCGCAGCACGGGCAGCGACGAACTGCACTACCTGCTCGAGGACCCGTTCGCCGGCGACGAGCTGTCCGACGCGTTCCGCTACGCGGTGACGGAGCGGCTCAGCTTCGCGGACGGCCCGCTGTACGCGCTGCTGCACGAGGCCTGCTACGCGCAGGGCGCCGCGACCAGGTGGTCCGCGCAGCGGATCCGGGCCGAGTTCCCGGCGTTCGACCCCGGGCCGGTGCTGGACGCGGAAGCGGGGGCTGCCCCGCTGCCGTTCACCGGCGAGATGATCTACCCCTGGATGATCGACGCCGACCCGGTGCTGCGGCCGCTGCGCGAGGCGGCCGAGCTGCTGGCCGAGCGGGACAGCTGGCCGCCGCTGTACGACCCGTCGCGGCTGGCCGCCAACGAGGTCCCGGTGGCCGCGGCCGTCTACTACGACGACATGTACGTGGACCGCGAGCTGTCCATGCGGACGGCGGCCTCGATCCGCGGCCTGCGGACCTGGGTCACCAGCGAGTACGAGCACGACGGCCTGCGGGCCAGCGCCGGGGCGGTGCTCGGCCGGCTGATCGGCATGTGCCACGAGGCCATTCTGTGACGCAGATCACAATCGGGTGACCTGGGAATAGCTCCGGCAGGCCGGAATACGCGGGTGCGGGCCGGGGTTGCCGCGAGCGTGACAGCACAGACGCAGCATCTTGAAGACGTGCAATTCTGGTTCGATCCGCTCTGCCCCTGGGCCTGGATCACCTCCCGCTGGATCACGGAGGTCGAGAAGGTCCGGCCGGTACGGGCCGACTGGCGGATCATGTCGCTGGCCTACCTCAACCTGGAGCAGCACAAGGGTGAGGGGCTCAGCCCGGAGTACCTGGAACGGATGAGCAAGGCGTGGCTGTACGTGCGCGTCTGTGCCGCCGCCGCCGAGCAGAACGGCCCCGGCATCTACGGGCCGCTGTACACCGCGCTCGGCACCCGGATCCACAACGAGGGCCGCAGGCAGGACCCGAACGTGATCCCCGAGGCCCTGGCCGAGGTCGGCCTGCCGGCCGAGCTGGCCAGCGCGGCGGACAGCACCGAGTTCGACCAGAAGATCAAGGACTCGCACAACGAGGCCTTCGACGTGGTCGGCCTGGACGTCGGCACCCCGGTGGTCCGGATCCGCGGGAACGCCATCTTCGGCCCGGTCATCACGCCCATCCCGCGCGGCGAGGCCGCCGGGCGGCTGTGGGACGGCGTGGCCCTGGTCACCGAGGCGGACGGCTTCTTCGAGCTCAAGCGCAGCCGGGACCGCAAGCCCAGCTTCGAGTAGGCACTCCGGCTGGTCAGCCGGCCGGGCGGGTCCGCAGCTCCGCCGACGTCTGCCTGGCCTCGGCCAGCGACGCGGCGAGCATGTCGGCGGCGCGCCCGGCCGCGGCCAGCGCCTCGACGGCCTCGGTCACCCAGAAATCGGGATCCTGGCCGGGGCCGGCTGAGGCCTGCCGGTCTTCGCGCTGCACGACGAGGATCCGGGCCAGCTGCTCGCACAGCCGGGGCAGCTCCAGGCTCATCCGCTGCAGGCTGGCGATGACCTCGCGGGCGTCATCCAGCCCGGCCACGTCGGCGCCGGCGGTGGTCAGGTCGTTGAGCTCCCGGACGGCGTCGGCCGCCTGCCGGGCGACCTCGCGTGCCGTCAGCGTGCTGCCCAGGTCATGGTCGGCCTGGGACGGGTATCCCGGCCTGCTGCGGGCCAGCGCGGCTGACTCGGCGTCAACGGCGGAGCCGTAGGGCTGCACCCGTCTGGGCATCTCTCTCCACGTCTCCTCGGGCCGGCTGCACGTTGGCCAGGTTATCCGACGCAGGCCCGCGACATCGGCCCCCGCGGGCCCGCACGCAAGGACGTGCAGGCCAGCGGGGCCGGCTGTTTTTTCTTTCATCCGAACGGGCCGTGGCACCAGCACCCGGTCCCGGGCCAGCGGCTCAGTCGGCTCGCTGGCGTCCCATCAGCCGGGTGAGCGCGGCCACCACGAGCAGCAGGGCGCCCATCTGGAGCACGCTGCGCTCGAAGGCCACGTCGTAGCCGTGCCCGAGGGCGCCGAAGAACAGCACGCCGGTGACGGCCACGCCGATGGCGTTGCCCACCTGCTGGGCGGTGGACAGCGCCCCGGCCACCGAGCCGGCCGTGGCCGGCTCGGCGTGGCTGAGCACGGTCGAGGTCAGCGGGGTGATGCACAGCCCCTGCCCCGCTCCGAGCAGCAGCAGCCCGGGGAACAGCCACGCCACCGAGCCGCCGCCGTGCGCGGTGGCCAGCCACAAGGCGGCGTCGCCGGCCGCCCCGGCCAGCGCCCCGGCGGCGATCACCGCGTGCCCGAAGCGCATGGTCAGCGCCGGCGCCCGGAACGAGGTGGCCAGGTAGCCGGCGGCCAGGACGGTGAACACCGCGCCCGCGGCCAGGGCCGACAGGCCCCGGCCCTGCTGCAGGTACAGGCCGAGAACCAGGTACCCGGCGGCCTGCTGGCACCAGAACACGGTCTGGGTGAGCAGCCCGGCCCGCAGCGGCCAGGCGGCGAAGATGCGCGGGTCAAGCAGCGGCGAGCCGCCGCGGGCCGCCTTGCGCCGCTGGTAGGCGACGAAGGTCGCGGCCAGCGGCACGGACGCGGCCAGCGACGCCCAGGACCAGGCCGGCCAGCCCGCCTGGCGCCCTTCGCTCAGCGGCAGGACCACGGCGACCAGGCAGGCGGTGATCAGGGCCACGCCGGGCAGGTCCAGCCGCGAACCCTGCCCGTCCCGCGACTCAGGCACCGCGCGCGGGGCGGCCACCAGCGCGGCCACGCCGAGCGGCACGTTGATCCAGAAGATGGCCCGCCAGCCCAGCCCGGCCACGTCCGCGCCGATCAGGACGCCGCCGATGAGCTGGCCGGCCGTGGCGGCCAGCCCCATGACCATGCCGTAGATGCTGATGGCCCGCACCCGGGCCGGCCCGGTGTAGACCACGCCCAGGATGGACAGGATGTTCGGCGCCATCAGGGCCGCCCCGGCGCCCTGCACGACCCGGGCCGCGACCAGCACGCCCGGGTCCGGGGCCAGCGCGCACGCCGCCGAGGTGACGGTGAACACCGCCATCCCGAGGCTGAACATCCGGCGCCGGCCGAACCGGTCGCCCAGGCGCCCGCCGGTGACGAGCAGGACGGCGGTGGACAGCGCGTAGCCGGCCACGATCCACTCGACGGCGCTCTGGCCGGCGTGCAGGCCCTGCTGGATGGACGGCAGCGCCACGTTCAGGATGAAAAAGTCCAGCACGAACATGAACGTGCCGGTCATGAGCACGGCCAGCGGCGCCCAGGATGCGCGCGCCGGGGCCTGCTCGGAGCTGGGAAGGCTTCGGGTTGCTGTCATGTTCCGAGCCTGGGTGCTCCCGTAACGGGAGAGTCAAGCGGTCTGGAACACCGGCCAGCAGATCTCGGTGCGGTGCCGGGCCGGGTCCGGCTCGGTGAACGGGACCTGGTAGTACTCGCGGATCGGGCCGTCCACGCCGATGGCCCGCTCGGCCACCACGGTGCCGAGCAGTCCGTAGGTCTGGTCGGCGTCGGCCAGCGAGCCGGCGTGCACCATCACCGCCGCCTCGGCGGCCGGGATGGTCAGCAGCTGGGCCCTCCCATCCGGCCCGGGGACCCAGCGGGCCGGGCCCGGGGCCGCGACCGGGACGAAGGCGGTCAGCTCGGCCTGCTCCAGCTCGAAGAAGCCAGCCGGGAACAGCGCGCCGCCCGGGCCGGCGGCCGACAGGCCGGCCCGGCCGATCCGGTCGTACAGCTCCTCGAAGGCGCCGCTGCCCCAGGCCCAGGCCTGCTCGGCGGTCACCGTCTCGCGGATGGCCAGGGCGGGCGTGACCGGGATCGACCGGAACGCTACCTCCGGCCGAGCCTGCGGGCCTTCCAGCAGGGCGCGCAGGCTGGCCACGCTCATCTGCATCTCGGCCAGCCGGGCTTCCATGGCGGTCAGGTGGGCGATGATCTCCCTGGTCCTGGTCTCGGTGTCGGGCGCCTGGAGCACGGCCCGGACCTGGTCCAGGGGCATGTCCAGGTCGCGGAACCGCCGGATCACCTGGGCCACCGGGACCTGGCGCGGATCATAGAACCGGTAGCCGCTGTCCGGGTCGATCCGGGCTGGCTCGAGCAGCCCCTGGTCGTGATAAAAGCGCAGCGCCTTCACGCTCAGGTGAGTCATCCGGGAGAAGTCGCCGATCGATACCAGCACGCTCATGCGACGGGCCTGCCTTTCCTCGCGGGACGCGTCGCCGCGATCCTCGGCTCTCCCCTTACGGGAGAGTCAACCGGCACGGGCAGGGCCCGCGGCGGGACCGGCGCGGAGTGCACGATCGAGGTGGTGGTCCGGCCGTGCGGGGTGAACAGGTCCAGGATCGGCTCCAGGTCCTCGATGGAGCGCAGCCAGACCTTCATGAAGTAGCAGTCCTCCCCCGTGATGCGGTAGCACTCGGTGACGTTCGGCACCTCGCGGGCGATCCCGGGGATCAGCCGCAGGCCCCCGCCGGACGGGCTGATCCGGACGATGGCGCAGATGGCGTAGCCCAGGGCACGCGGGCTGATCTCGGCCCGGTAGGTCACCACGCCGCCGTCCTCCAGCCGGCGCAGCCGCTCGGCGGTGGCCGGGCCGGACAGCCCGATCCGCCGGGCCAGCTCGGCCACCCGCAGCCGCGGTGCCGCCTGGAGCTCCGCGACGATCCGCCGATCCGCCGCGTCCAGCGGCGAGTCCGGGATTTCGAAGGCCTGGCGGATGAAATTCCGTTGTTTCGACGGCAGATCGGGGGTCATGACGGTGACCTTGCTCTTCATTCCGGCGCGGTGAGCTTCATATGATGCGCCGGTGCCAGACAGGCCGCAACCGGCGAGCTCCCCGGGCGGGTGGACCCGGCGCGTCCCGCCGCAGTCGTTCTTCCTGGTCAGCGCCGTCTTCCACTACCTCGGCCCGTCACTGGCCGTGCTGCTTTTCGCCCGGGTCAGCGTGCTGGGCGTGGCCTGGCTGCGGATCGCCAGCGCGGCGGCCGTCTTCGCGCTCTGGCGGCGGCCGCCGTGGCGGTGGCTCGGGCAGCTCAGCCGCGGCGAGCGGCTGACCCTGGTCGCGCTGGGCCTGGTGCTGGCCGTGATGAACTCCGTCTTCTACCTCGCGGTGGACCGGCTGCCGCTGTCGACGGTGGGCGCGATCGAGTTCCTGGGCACCGTGATCCTGGCCGCGGCCGGGGTACGGACCTGGCGCAACGCCGGGGCGCTGGCCCTGACCACCACGGGCGTGGCCACCATCACCACGCTGCGGCTGGCCGCCGCGCCGCTCGGCTTCGCGCTGGCCTTCGCCAACTGCGCGCTGTTCATGGCCTACATCGTGCTCGGCCACCGGCTGGCCAACCCGGGCCCCGATCGGCCCTCGGGCCTGGACCGGCTGGCCGCGGCCATGGCCGTCGCCGCGGTCGCGGCCACCCCGTGGGGACTGGCCGGGGCACTGCCCGCGTTCGGGCAGCCGGCCCTGCTGGCGGCCGGGCTGGGCGTCGGGGTGTGCTCCTCGGTGATCCCGTACGTCACCGACCAGCTGGCCATGGCCCGGCTGCCGCGCGCCACCTTCTCCCTGATGCTCGCGCTGCTGCCGGTGTTCGCCACCGTCATCGGCGCGGTCGTGCTGAGCCAGATCCCGACCGTCCAGGACGCGGCGGGCATCGCCCTGGTCGTGGCGGGCGTGGCCGTCCACACCGGCAGCCGCGCCGGGACGGCGAGCCCGGCCGATAGCCTGCCGGAGTGACCGATCGCGAGACGCGCAGGCTGTCCTTCGGGTCGGCGGATGCGGGCCGTGCTGACCGCCCGCTGCCCGGGCGCGGAGGTCCTTCCCGGGCGCGGTGAGGACACCCCGCTGCCGGACGCGTCGGTGGACGCCGTGATCGTCTCGGCCGCCTGGCACTGGCTGGACCCGGACCGGGCCGTCCCGGAGATCGCCCGGGTGCTGCGGCCCGGCGGCAGGCTGGGCGTGCTGTGGGTATCCCGGGACGTGCGGGTGCCGTGGGTGGCCGAGTTCAACCAGCCGGCCCGGAGGGCCCGCGAGGCCGGCGGCGCCGCCAGGTGACGTTCCCGGCGGGCACGCCGATGTCGGCCGCCGGGGAGCGCACGGTGGAGTACTCGGCGCCGATGACCAAGGATGAGCTGGCCGGCCTGCTCGGCACCTACAGCGGCGTGATCACGCTCGATGCCGGCGCCCGGGAGGCCTTCGCCCGCCGGGTCCTGGGCTGGCTGGACGGCCAGCCGTGGCAGCGGATCGACCTGCCGCTGATCTGCCGCTGCCTGCGCAGCACCCGCCAGCCCGGCTAGCCCTCCCGGCTGGCCCGCAGCCCCCGGTCGACGAACGCGATCAGCCACCGGAAGCTCTCGTCGGGGTCGGCGGCCCACTGGAACCCGTGCGAGGCCTCCAGGACGGCGAAGCCGTGGATCGTGCTGCGCACCGTGCGCAGCGCGTGGTCCATCTCGCCCGCCGCGATGCCGTAGCCGCGCAGCACCGCGGCCAGGGAGCCGATGACCCGGTCGCTGGCGGCCAGCAGCGGATCGTCCGGGCCGTTGGCCGCCACGCCGGTGGTGGCCATGTACCGGCCGGGGTGAGCCAGGACGTAACCGCGGATCGCGGTCATGAAGGCGGCCAGCGCGTCGGTCCCGGACCGGCCCTGGACCGCGTCGCGGATCAGCTCGCTGAGCTCGGCCATGGCCAGGCTGGCCACCCGGTGCTGGACGTCGGCCAGGCTGTCGACGTGCTTGTACAGCGAGGGGGGCTTGACGCCGAGCCGCTCGGCGAGCAGGCCCATGGTCACGCCCTGGATCCCGATCTCGTCGGCCAGCCCGGCCGCCGCGGCCGTCACGTCGTGGCTGTTCAGTCCCGCTCTAGGCACCCGCGTGCTCCTTGAGGAAGGGCAGGATCAGCGCGGCCACCTCATCGGGGCACTGCGCGTGCGGGTAGTGGCCGCCGCCGTTGACCATGGCCGCCGTGGCCCGCCCGGAGGGTATGGCCGCCACCACCGCCTCGGCCTCAGCCCGGGGGTCGGCGAAGTCGGGGTCGAGCGTGCCCATGATGATCAGGGCCGGGCAGGTGACGCGGCCCAGCTGGGCCTGGGCGTCGGCCGGGGTGGACTTGCCCGTCTTCAGGAACTCGGCCATCCGGCCGGGCTCGCTGAGCTTGGCCTTCAGCGCGGCCATGTACTCGGCGTAGTCCGCGGGCTTGGTCGGGTAGGCCAGGTCCAGGTAGCGCAGCCACTGGCGCAGGCTGCGGAACACCTGGGTGCCGATGAGCCGGAACCCGCCCTGGCGGTAGCGGCGGACCCGGATCAGGCCGCTCGGGCTGATCTTCACCGTCCGGGTGAACGGGCCGATCTCGACGATGCCGCGGACCAGGTCCGGGGCCTGGGCCGCGGCGATGGTGGCCGCCCCGCCGGAGATCGACTGCCCGACGATGACGGCCGGCCCGCCGAGATGCCGGATCAGCGCGAGCAGGTCGCCGGCGATGTCGGTCCGGGTGATGGCCTCCTTGCCGGTCACCGACGGCCAGCCCATGCTGGAGTCGCCGTGACCCCGCAGGTCCGCGCTGACCACCCGGTAGCCGGCCTGGGCCAGCTTCGGGGCCAGGAACCGGTACGCCTGCCGGCGGTCGCCGATGCCGTGCGAGAGCACCACCAGCGGGCCCGTGCCGGTCTCCTCGTAGGCGATCCGGCCGCCCTGGATCTCCAGGTACTCGGTCATCTCATCCTCCTTGGCTATTCTTAATAGCCGTAAAGCTAATCTAATTAGCCAAGGGTGTCAACTCCGGCCTGTCCGGGACCTCCGCGGCGGATCAGGTAGATCGCCGACGCGGCCACGATGAGCACGGCCGGGCCGCTGTGCACGGCGAACACGGCGGCCAGGCTGGGGCCGCCCCAGTCGCCCGCGTAGCTGGCCGGGTCGGCGTAGCTGATGGTGAAGAACTCGGCCACTCCCCGTCCCGCCAGGTACTCCTGGCGCGAGCCTCAGGCGGGAGAACCCAGGTAGCGCAGCACGGCCAGCACGCGCCGGTTGTCGCTCTCGTCCGGGGGGAGCCCGAGCTTGGCGAAGATGCTGGCCACGTGCTTCTCGATGGCGCCGCCGGAGACTACCAGGTCGCCGGCGATGGCGGAATTGGACCGGCCCTCGGCCATCAGGGCCAGCACCTGGCGCTCCCGCGGGGTCAAGGTGGCCAGGCCGCCGTGCTTGCGGCTGGCCCGGAACAGCTGGCTGACCACCTCGGGATCCAGCGCGGTGCCGCCGCCGGCCACCCGCTCCAGCGCGGCGGTGAACTCGGCCACGTTGGCCACCCGGTCCTTGAGCAGGTAGCCGACGCCGGCCGCCCCGCCCTCGAGCAGCTGCGCGCTGTAGGACGTCTCGATGTACTGGGAGAACATCAGCACCCCGGTGCCGGGGAAGGACTGGCGCAGGGCCAGCGCGGCGCGCAGGCCCTCGTCGGTGTGCGTGGGCGGCATCCGGATGTCGACCACGGCCACGTCCGGCTCGTGCTCGGCCACCGCGGTCAGCAGCGCGTCCCCGTCGATCACGGCCGCAGCCACGCTGTGGCCGCGGTCCTCCAGCAGCCGGGTCAGCCCTTCGCGCAGCAGCGCGGCATCCTCGGCGATCACCACCCGCATCGTTCTGTCCCTTCGCACCCGGCCTGCCTGTCCCGTTACGCCTTCAGCGGCAGCTTGACGGTCACCGTGGTCGGGCCGCCCGGCGGGCTGGACACCTCCAGGTGCCCGTCCACCGTGGACACCCGCTGGGCCAGCCCGGCCAGGCCGCTGCCGCGCGACGCGTCCGCCCCGCCGACGCCGTCGTCGGTGACCTCGAGGCGGAAAACCCCGGTCCGTTCGGTGGAGATCTTGATGGCGATCTCGTTGGCGTAGCTGTGCTTGGTCGCGTTGGCGATCAGCTCGGCCGCGCAGAAGTAGGCGATGGTCTCGATGGCCGGCGCGGGCCGGGTCGACAGGTCGCCGCTGACCGCGGCCGGGATCGCGCTGCTGGCGGCCAGCGTGGCCAGCGCGCTGGGCAGGCCGTTGTCCAGCGCGGGCGGGTGGATGCCGCGGGCCAGGTCGCGCAGGTCGGCCAGGGCGTCCAGGGCGTTGTGGTGCGCGGCGTCGATCAGCTCGCGGACCGTGGCCGCGTTGTCGGCCGCCCGGCTGGCCTGCTCCTCGTCGTCCTCCCCCAGCTTGTCGCGAGCCATGCCGAGGTTCATGGCCAGCGCGGCCAGCCGCATCTGCGCGCCGTCGTGCAGGTCGCGCTCGACCCGGCGCAGCTCGGCGGCGGCGTCCTCCACGGCCAGCGACCGGGTCCGCTCCAGCTCGCTGACCCGGCTCGGGCCCAGCAGGCTGCGGATCAGCCACCGGTCGCCGCCGTTGATGACCCGGCCCAGCCACGAGCCGGCCACCACCGCCCCGGCGCCGAACAGGGCCACGCAGAAGGTGCCGGGGTAGGTCCTGATGCTCAGGTCGCCGCCGAACGGCAGCGGCGAGATGGCCGTCATCGGGCCCAGCGCGGTGCCCGCCGGGTGGTGGCGGAACAGCAGCCAGTCGACCGGGTAGGTGACGTCGATCAGGCCGACTACCACCGCGCACACGGCGTAGAACTGCACGGCCCCGACGGGCAGCTTGACCAGGCTGTAGGCGATGGCCCGCCAGGCCACCCGGTCCCGCAGCCGCTGGTCCACCCGGCCGAGGATGCCGCTGCCCGGTGAGAACCGGGGCGGCGCCCCGACCCGGAAGTCCAGCAGCCAGCCGGCCAGCCGCCGGTGCAGCGCGCCCAGGCGGCGGCCGAGCCTGGTGGCCAGGGTCAGCAGCAGCAGCCCGATGACGGTGCCCAGCACCGAGACCGAGATGGTCAGGCCCAAGACGAGGACGGTCAGGATGACCAGGAACCCGATCAGCCCGGCCGTCCCGCCCATTCCGCAGTACAGCAGCTCACGCACGGTCCGGCGGGTGAACGGGGCACGCAGGATGGTGCCCGTCACCCGCCGGATGTCCTCGCGCATGTCTTCTATTGTTCCCGCTACGCGTCGCGCCGGCTCAGCGCCCACGCCCCGACGGCCAGCGCGGCGATCGCGTACACGCACAGCAGGCCGAACGACACGCCCGGCGAGAGGGTGTGAGGCAGCGGCTTCACCGCAGACAGCGAGTTCTCCGCCATCAGCATCGGCATGTACGGGTCGACCGCGTTGTTCACCGCGTCCCCGAACGGGAGCAGGATGAGCGGCAGCGCGAACAAGATGCCGGCCAGGGCCGAGATGGCCCCGGCGGTGTGCCGGATCACCGCGCCCAGGCCGATGCCGAACAGCGCGATCAGCGCCGGGTAGGCGCCCGCCATCAGCACCGCCCGCAGCACCCCGGGCTGGCCCAGCGCGGCGTGCGGGGCCGGGGACCGCAGCACCGCCTCGCCCACGAAGAAGGCAACGAACGCCAGGATCTCCCCCGCCACCAGCGTCACCGCGGCCACCACGGCCGCCTTGGCCGCCAGCACCAGCGGGCGCCGCGGCGCGGCCGCGAACGTGGCCCGGATCATCCCGGAGGAGAACTCCCCGGTCATCACCAGCACGCCCAGCACGCCCAGGGCGAGCTGGCCCACGGCCAGCCCGGCGAAACTGTCGTTAGTCGGGTCGAAGGCGGCCTTGTCCGCGGCCGACAGGGCCCCATAGTTCAGGTGGATCAGGATCGGGATGGCCAGGCCGATCATGGCGGCGGCGAAGATGAGCAGGGTCCACCAGGTCGAGCGGACGCTGCGCAGCTTCAGCCATTCCATCCGGGCCACGTCACGGAAGCCGTAACCTCCGGCCGGCCGGGCCCCGGCCCGGGTCAGGGTCGCGGTGGTCATGACACGCTCCTCAGGGGGTAGTTGATCCCGTCAATCGGTTCGTAGGTGGCGTTGTACTCGGTGCTGCCCTCGGTGAGCCGGAAGAAGGCCTCTTCCAGCGAGCTGCCGGTGGCGGACAGCTCGGCCACCGTGGTCTGGGCCAGCAGGCGGCCCCGGCCGACGACGATGAGATCGTCAGCGGTCTGGGCCACCTCGCTGATCAGGTGGCTGGAGATGAGCACGGTGCGGCCGCCCGCGGCCAGGCTCTTCAGCAGGTTGCGGATCCAGCGGATGCCCTCGGGGTCCAGGCCGTTGACCGGCTCGTCGAGCATCAGCACCGCCGGGTCGCCGAGCAGGGCCGCGGCGATCCCCAGCCGCTGGGCCATGCCGAGCGAGAACTTTCCCGCGCGGCGGTCGGCGGCCGGGCCCATGCCGGTGATCTCGAGCACCTCGCCGACCCGCTTGGCCGGGATCCCGCTCGCCGCGGCCAGCGCCGCCAGGTGGTTGCGGGCCGTGCGCCCGGGGTGGAAGGCGCGGGCCTCCAGCAGGGCCCCGACCTCCCGCAGCGGCCAGCGCAGCTCGTGGTAGTCCTGGCCGTTGACCCGGGCCGTCCCGGCGTCCGGCCGGTCCAGGCCGAGGATCATCCGCATGGTGGTGGACTTGCCGGCGCCGTTCGGGCCGAGAAAGCCGGTCACCGTACCAGGCCGCACGTCAAAGCTGAGGTTGTCCACGGCGGTCGTGGAGCCGTAGCGCTTGACCAGGCCGCGTGCCTCGATCATGAGATTCCTCCCTCGTGGTGCGAAGACGTGCCCGGCCCCCGTCAGGCGGGCACGGTCCTCGTCGATCTGCCCTCAACGCTAGGGATCCGGGGGCCGGCCCGGTACGCGGCTGCCACCCGTCTTCGGGGTGGGGTTTCCCCCCGTGTCGCCGCCCGACCATCCCCCGCCCCGGGTGACACGACGTCTCGCGGCGTGGTCCATGCTGGCCTCATGGACCCAGCGACGACCGGGTGGCCGGGCCACCCGGTGATCTACGAGATCAACACCGCGGTGTGGCTGGACGAGCTGTCCCGGGCCGCCGGGCAGCCGGTGACGCTGGCCGACGTGACCCCCGCGGCCTGGGACGCGGTCACCCCGCCGGGCATCGACGCGGTCTGGCTGATGGGCGTGTGGGAACGCAGCCCGGCCGGGCTCCAGGTGGCCCTGGCCGACGCCGGGCTGCAGTCATCGTGGTCCGAGGCGCTGCCCGACGTCCGGCGCGAGGACGTGATCGGCTCGCCGTACTGCGTCCGCCGGTACGTGGCCGACCCGGCCTTCGGCGGGCCAGCCGGGCTGGCCGCCGCGCGGGCCGCGCTGGCCGACCGCGGCCTGCGGCTGGTGCTGGACTACGTGCCCAACCACGTGGCACCGGACCACCCGTGGGTCACCAGCCGTCCCGAGCTGTTCGTCACCGGGACGGCCGATGACCTGCGCGCCGATTCCGCGGCCTGGCTGGCGGCGGGCGGCGCGGTGCTGGCCCGCGGCCGCGACCCCTACTTCCCGCCCTGGCCGGACGTGGTGCAGCTCAACGCGTTCTCCGCCGACCTGCGGGACGAGACGGCCCGGACGCTGGCCGCCATCGCCAGCCAGTGCGACGGGATCCGCTGCGATATGGCCATGCTGCTGACCAATGACGTCTTCAACCGGACCTGGGGCGGCCGGGCCGGCGCCCGGCCGGAGCAGGAGTTCTGGCCCGCGGTCATCGCCGAGCTGCGCCAGCAGCATCCGGACACGGTGCTGATCGCAGAGGCCTACTGGGACATGGAGTGGACGCTGCAGCAGCAGGGGTTCGCCTTCTGCTACGACAAGCGCCTCTACGACCGGATCATCGGCGGGGACCTGGACGGCACCCGCGGTCACCTGCACGCCGACCTGGCCTACCAGGCCGGCCTGGTCCGGTTCCTGGAGAACCACGACGAGCCCCGGATCGCCAGCCGCCTGCCCCGCGAGGCCAGCCAGGCTGCGGCGGTGGCCATCGGCACCCTGCCCGGGGCCACGCTGTGGCACGAGGGGCAGTTCGAGGGGCGCCGGGTGCGCCCGCCCGTCTTCCTGGGCCGCCGCCCGGACGAGAGGCCCGACACCGAGCTGGCCCGCTGGTACTGGGCGCTGCTGGCCGCGCTGGCCGGCCGCCAGGTGCGGGCGGGCAGGTGGCGGCTGCTCGAGCCGTCCGGCTGGCCGGACAACCAGTCCTGCCGGAACCTGGTCGCCTGGACCTGGACCAGCGAAGACGGCGCCGGCCGGTACGCGGTCGTGGTCAACCTGTCGGCGCAGCCGGCCCAGGCGCTGATCCCGCTGTGGGACGACCTGCCCAGCCCGGCCTGGCGGCTCACCGACCTGCTGGACGGGCGCATCTTCGACCGGGACGGCGCCGAGCTGGCCCAGCCGGGCCTGTTCGTGGACCTGGGGCCGTGGCAGTACCACCTGCTCACCGCCGAGCCGCGGTCCTGACGCCGCGCGGCCCGGCACGCGGTCCGCGGCGTCAGGTCCTCACCAGTGGTGGGTGGTCGCGTAGGAGTGGCTGGTGATCTGGTCGGTGTTCTCCGGCCGCTCGTAGATGGACTGCACCGCGACCCGGCCCGGGCCGTACAGCCGGGCCATGACGTTGCGGTAACTCCACCGGCTGTGCCAGAAGGCCAGGCCCGTGTTCCGCGGGTATTCCAGGTGCAGCGCCACCCGGACGCTCACGTCCCGGTACAGCAGCGCGCTGGGCTGGATCAGCAGGCTCTCGCCGTCCCGCAGGTCGCGGATGAACGTGTTGCCCGGCGAGTGCAGGAGCAGCAGCCCCGGTCCCCCGGTGGCGCTGAACACGTCGCCGTACTGCCCCATCGGGTAGTGCGTCTCCTGGTCATCTCCGCTGCCGGTGGTGTACCACAGGCCGGTGGGGTGCCACTCGTACCGGATGTTCCCGGTGGCGGTGACGAAGCGGTGCTCGCGGACCCAGATCTGCTGGCTGTGCTGCAGCGGCAGGGCCACCACCTCGCCCGCGTGGTTGTCCGACAGCGCCAGGTGGCCGGGGCCGTGCGCCTCGACCATGACCAGCGGCATCCCGGCCAGCTTGCGGTTCCACGCGCCGCGCAGCGACATGTTGGCCAGCCGGGTCTGCGGCTCGGTCCACAGCAGCACGTGGTGGGAGAAGTAGATCCAGTCGTCCGGGGCCAGGTTGAACTCCGCCACCGGCACGCTGGTGCCCGCGATCTGCACGTGGGAGCGGCCGAACTGCAGCCGGGCCATGTCCCTGATGGGCGGCTGCTCGACCCAGCCGGACTGGCTCACCACCGACCGGATGTCCACCGGCGCCCCGCACAGCGGGCAGGTCGGCGAGTTCGGGTCGCTGGGCTGCCGGCAGTACCGGCAGATGTAGGTGTTCATCTGGTGGCGCTCATCCCGGGGGCCTGAGTCCTCAGTCCGCGTGGTGGTGGACGTACATGGACTGGATGCCGACCCGGCCCGGCCCGGTCATCTCGGCCAGGTACATGCCGTGCCGCATCAGGCCGGTCCGCAGCGGCATCTGGGCCGCCTGCATCTGCACGGTGGAGTCCTTGTACAGGAAGCCGCCCGGCTCGACCAGGATCTTCTCGCCCGGCTTGAGGGTCCGCTCCAGCACGTTGCCGTTGCCGTGCAGCAGCAGCATGCCCGGGTAGCCGGCCGTGATGAACCGGTCCATGTACATGCCGTTCCCGCCGTGCAGCAGGTTGACCAGGCCCTTGATCCGCACGAACGAGTACTGGATGCTGTGCGAGGCGACCAGGAAGGCGTGCTCGCGGACGTCCAGTTCCATGCCCGGGTGCAGCGGCAGCACCACCAGCTCGCCGGGCGCGTCCCGGGAGAACGCGATCCGCCCGGGCCCCTGGGCCACGGTGACGATGTGCGGCATGCCGCCGATCATCCGCTTCATCCCGCCGCCGGTGTTCAGCGAGGACAGCGGCACCGACTCGTCCTTCCACAGCAGGACGTGGTGCTCGAAGTAGACGCCGTCCTGCGGGTGCAGGCTGATCTCGGCCACCGGCACCAGCTCGCCCTCGACCTGGCAGGTGCTGCCGGAGAACCGGAACTCGGTCATGTCCCGCAGCCGGGGAGCCTCCCGCCAGCCCGAGTCGCTGACCTTGTCCCGTTCGTTCAGCGGCGCGCCACAGGTCTGGCAGCTGGTGGTCCCAGGCTGATTCTGGGCTTGGCACCACTGGCATTGGATCAGTTCCACGCAGGGAAGATAGCAGGTCACGATGCACGCATAGCGCCCTATGCCGCAAACAACGAGCGGGTATGGTTGCGCCATGGCACTGCTCGGGCGGGAGTTCATCGCCGTACCTGATGACCGCAAAGGTCAG
Source organism: uncultured Actinomycetes bacterium (assembly GCA_963744005.1). Lineage (GTDB taxonomy): Bacteria > Actinomycetota > Actinomycetes > Streptosporangiales > Streptosporangiaceae > Palsa-504. The sequence goes on from CAVURU010000003.1 coordinate 468,689, forward strand.
ATCGTCTTCAAATGGCCGGACATCAACATCCGCCGCTTCACCCGCGCGATCGTCAACGCGGACGAGCTGGCCATGTTCGTCCACACCGGGCAGGTCGTGCAGACCATGGGCCCCGGCCGGCACCAGATCGACGCCAATGAGCTGCCCGGTCTGGGCGTGGTCATCGACCACGTCACCGGGGGCAACGCCTACCGGGCCGAGCTCTACTTCGTCGGCACCCGCGAGTACACCGGCTTCAAGTTCGGCGGCCGGGTCGATGACGTGCAGGACCCGCGGACCGGCCTGGTCGTGACCCTCCGGGTCTTCGGGGACTACGCGCTGCGGGTAGCCGACCCGGTCCGGCTGGTCACCAACCTGACCGCCACCGTGGACGTCACCGACAACGAGCGGATCGCCGGGTGGGTCAGCGACCAGCTGCTCAAGGTGCTGCGGACCCACGTGACGACCCAGATCATCCGCAACGGCTGGCCCATCCTGGGCCTGATGGCGTACTCGGCGGAGATCGAGCAGAACACCATCGAGGCCGGCAACGGGCAGCTCGCGGCGTACGGCGTCCAGCTGACCCGGATGGGCAACTTCGACATCAACCTGTCCCCCGAGGACGAGCAGCAGCTCAAGCAGCTGGCCAAGGACACCAGCTACTCCCAGCTGGCGGGCGGGTTCCAGAACTACGCCGCGGGCGAGATGGCGCTGGGCGCCGGGCAGGGCATGGCCCAGGGCGGCGCCGGGACCGAGGGCGCGTTCCTCGGCGCCGGATTCGGGCTGGCCAGCGCGTTCGGAGCACAGCAGGCGCAGGCGATGCAGGCGGCCCAGCAAGGTGTGCCGCAGGCTCCGCAGGCCGAGGCCCCGCAGCAGCCCGCGGCGGCCCCGCCGACCGTCGCGGCCCCGCAGGCGGCCGGCGCCGCCTGCGCGTCCTGCCAGGCCCCGAACCCGGCGGGCGCGAGGTTCTGCATGAACTGCGGGCAGGGCCTTGCTCCTGCCGTCGTGCACTGCACCGAGTGCGGCACCGAGCTGCCCGGCGGCGCGAAGTTCTGCGGGAACTGCGGTACCCGGCAGGCGGCTGAGCTCTCCCGCTCAGGTCTGCCGGGTGAACAGCAGCGGCCGGATCATCCGGCCGAGCCGTTCCATCAGCCACGGGCCAGCCGGGATGCGGTCCAGCTCGGGCCGGTAGTGCACGAAGGCGTAGCCGAGCCGCCAGGCCAGCACGCCGTCCGTGGCCACCTGGTCGCCGATCACCACCCCGGGCCGCGGGAAGTCCCGGTAGGGAGCCGTTCGCAGCGGCTTGCCGGCCGCCGCGATCCAGGCCGTTGTCAGCCCTTCCGCCTGCGGCAGCTCGGGCCGGGGGCGCCGCGAGTTGGTGGCCACGCAGATCACCTGGACACCCGGCACCGTCGCCACCTGCGGCACGACGGCCGCGAGCCCCTCGTCGAGGGTCTCCCGGCCGGCATCCCAGATGGCGAGCAGGGGCTCAACGTCGAGGATGACGGTTCGCGCCGACAGGTCCCGCACCCGGCGCAGCGCCTCGGGCCAGTTCACCGGCTGCTCGTAGCTGGCCCGCAGGCCGAAGCCCCGGCCCGGGCGGCGGTCACCCACTCGGCGGCATTTCCGCAGCCTCGGCGGGCGGGATAGCCCCGGCCGGCCGATCCGACCGCATCGGGGCGGCCAGCCGCCGCAACCGGGTCCAGTTCAGCGCGGGCTTGGGCCGCGGGACTCCCGGACGGTTCCTGGGCACCCTGACCCGCAGGGCCGCAGGCTGGATCGCGCACTCCACCGGAGTGCGCATCAGGATCGCCTCACCGTCCACGCCGACCGGTATCTCCTCGGCGCCGGCGCTGACCATGACCCGCTCGGCCGCCAGCAGGCTCAGCCCTTCGCTGCGCTTGCCGGCGAGCAGGCTCAGCGCCTGCCCGGCGCTGCCGACCCTGACCCCGATCACCCCGAGCACGCCGCGGTCCAGCCGGAACCGGCGGCCCAGGCCCGCGATGTCCCCGGACCCGTAGGGGTTGTTCGCGATCAGCAGCGCCTGCGGCTCGCGGATCTCGGTGCTGCCGACCCGGGCCGTGAGCGCAGACCCGCGTTGGCCTTGCAGCAGGTCAGGGAGCAGGTCCAGGGTGGTGCCGATCTTGTCGCCGCGGTATTCGGGGGTCTCGACGATCTCGGCGTAGGCGCCGAAGGACACGTTGTTGACGAACGTCCGGCCGCCGATCACACCGAGATCGACATGCAGCTCGACACCGTCCGACAGGGCGTCCAGGCCTGCGGCGGGGTCCTCGCGGTCCAGCCCGAGGTCCAGGGCGAAGTGATTGCGCGTGCCCGCCGAGATCACCAGGAACGGGAGGCCGTGCTCGGACGCTACGCCGGCCACCAGGGCCTGAGTGCCGTCCCCCCGGCCGCGCCGAGGAGGTCGGCTCCGTCGGCTACCGCCTGGCGGGCCACCTCGGCGATGTCAATCGGCTCGGGTCCGTCGATGAGGAACACCGTAGCGCCCAGCGCCTCGGCCTTCCGGACCAGGTCGAACTTCCCCACCTTCCCGCCGCCGGACCTCGGGTTCATGATCAGGAACGGGTGCCGGGCGGGCGGCTGGGCCGGGTACTCGGGCATTCGCCAGTCCGCGCCGTCAACGGTCAGCGCGGAGCGGGCCGTCAGCGCGGCCAGCAGCCAGGCCGCCGCCGACGCGACCGCCACCCACAGCAGGCCGGCGAACGCGAAGACGAGCACCACGGCGACCGGCGCGAGGACGAACACCGTAAGGGCCACCCATCGCCACAGCCCGCGCCGGGCCAGGAAGAAGTACCCGGCCACGATGCTCACCGCCGCGGCCGCCAGGCCGACGCCCAGCATGGCCAGGCTCCTCAGCTCGGCGAACGCGGGCGGGATCACGGCCGCCACCCCGGCCAGCAGGAAGCTCAGCCGCGCCAGCCAGCGTCGGGCCGGAGTCGTGCCCAGAGCCGGATCGGCCATCGTCGCCACAAGGGTCATCTTCACCTCCGATACCAGCCTCGCGCATCACCCACCGGGGGTTACCGCCGCACAGAAATGCCGGGCGGGCAGGCGGTGCCGGAATTCACCGCGGCACAGGATCTTTAACCATGCGGCGAAGCGGCATGATCGGAGAGGCGGCACCCAACGATGACCAGGCTGGGGAGCGAATCCGCAGGTCACGCACCAGATGAGGCGGACCGCCGGTCGGGCCGTGCCTGGCTCGAAGCCCTGCCCGATCAGCTGGCCGCGCAGCGGCGCGTCTTGACCGCGCTGGTCGGCTGCTGCCAGAACTGGCCGCTGGCCAGATCGTTCCAGGTGGGCTGCTCGCTGGGCCGGGGCGCGGCCGACGCCCTGTCCGACATCGACGCCGCCCTGGGCGTTGACGCCGAGCCCGGGCCGGCTGCGCGAGGCAAGTGGAGTCCGCGGAGGCACAGGTCCTGGCGGCCCTGCCCGGGGTGGGCGAGCTCGTCGACGTGCTCCGGCATCCGGCCAGCTCCGCCAGCCAGGGGGTCCGGCGTATCTTCGCCCAGTTCACCGACGGGACCCAGCTGGACCTGGCCATCGTGCCCGACGCGGACATCCAGGCCCGGCACCGCCGCGGCGGCGCCCCGGACTTCATCCCGCTGTACCAGGCCCCGGGCCTCCCGGCTCCCCCGGCGCCCGGGATATCCGGCGGCTATGCCGCAGCCGGCCCCGCCCCGGTCGGCGGTGACCAGCCGGACGGCATCGAGCCGCGCGCCGCCTACGAGGTGACTGGTGAGCAGGTCCGGGAGTGGGCGTTCCTCGGCTGGTGCGCGCTGATCGACGCGCACAAGTACCTGCGCCGGGGCTCGCTCTGGGAAGCGCACAACCGGCTGCACGAGGCCCGCCATCGGATCTGGGCGCTGTGGGCCGCGGCCAACGATGCGATGTATCCCTGGCATGGCCTGTCGCAGGTGCTGGACCACGACCCGGGCCATCTCCCGCCCGGCATCGAGGCGACGGTCGCCGCCCTGGACACGGCTGACCTGTACCGCGCCGCCCGCGCCAGCGCCGAGGTGCTGACGGCGGTCAGCGCGGCCGCGGCCCGCCGTCACCCCGCCGATCTGCCCACCGCCATGGCCGCCTATGTCACCCGGGTCCTGTCGCAAGGTAATGGCGGCTGGATATTGCGGCCGGCCGTCGGCCGCGCCGATTCATGGAGTCAGGAGCAATAACCGGTTCGCGGCAAATGCCCGAAATTGGGAGGTCGAAAAAAATCGCTATCCTGGCCAGCGAACAGCAGCAACGGCTTAGGTCAGTTTATTTCTGGTTTAGAGGTAAATCCACAAAGACATCCCTCGTCGTAATCGATAAGGCTTCAGTGAGCACGCTTCGGCGATTCAGAATAATTTCACTCTGAGTCTGGACTTTGTCGCTTTGAGTTATTAGCGTGCCAGGCATGAAGGGCTGGTGCAGACTGGCCCTGAAGGTGCTGTTGTACGCCTTTGGGTCAGTAGTCGGCGGCCTATGCCTGGCTTTCGGCATAGGCGCGCTGCTGGCTGGCCCGGCTTCGGCGAGTACGCAAGCTCCGGCCGGCACAGGCGGATCCCTGGTCTCGGCCCTCTCCGGTACCGTCTCCGGAGCGACTGGCCTGGTGACGACCACGGCCGGAGCTGCCACCTCGACGGTCTCCCAGGTGGCCGGCACGGTCTCCGGGGCCGCCTCGACCGTGACCGGCACAGGCACGAGCGCTGCCTCGAACGCGGCTGGGATAGCCAGCAGCACCACCTCCAGCAGCACCACCTCCAGCGCCGCGAAGACCTCCGCGAACAGCCCGTCTTCGACCGAACCGGCGGGCCAGAGCGCGACCCCGATGTCGGGGTCCTCCGGCTCGGTGGCCTCGGTGGTCAAGTCCGCGACCAGCACCGTTTCCGGCACGGTGAGCAGCGGCGGCAGCGTCGTCAAGAACCTCGCCGGGACCGCCTCCGGCGTCGTCGCCGGAGCAGGCCCGGCCGTGAACCACGTGACCAGCGCGGTAACCAGCACCGGGTCCGCCGTCGGCGGCCTGGCCGGGACGCTCCCCGGAGCCGGGGATGATGCCGCAGTTACGGTCACCAGCCTGACCGGTGCGCTGACCGGCGTGGTGGACACTGCCGGCGGAACCGTCACCAACCTGGCCGGCGCTGTTTCGGGAACTGTGGACAGCGCCGGGCAGGCCGTCACCGATCTGTCTGGTGCCCTGGCCGGGGTGGTGGACACGGCAGGCGGTACCGTCGGGGGCCTGGCCGGGACCCTGGCCGGCGTTGTCTCCCGGGTTGGCTCCGGCCCGGGTGGGTTGTCTCCGGCGGGTGGCCTGCCTGGTTCTGCGGTTTCTTCTGGTGTCCCGGGTCGGGGTGTTCCCGGGCCGGGGTTTGTCGTGCCGGGTCCTGTGCTGGTGCCGCCGGGTTCAGGGGCCCCGGCCGGCGTCGTGTCCGGGACCGGCCTCCTCGTTAACAGCGTCCCGGCCGGGATGGCCGGCGCCGGGATGGCTGGCGCCGGGATGGCTGGCGCGGCCGGGATGGCGTGGACCGCGATGTCCGCCGCCCGCAGTGCCTCTGGTGCTGGCGTCCCCGGTTCCGGTCTTCCCGGGATGCCTGCCGTGCCCGCCGTGCCCGCCGTGCCGCCTGTCGTCCCGGCCGGGGTTCCCGGCGGGACGGGGGTCTTGTCGGCGGCGGGGTCTGGTCCGGGTGCGGCGGGGCTGGCCGGGCTGGCGTTGCTGGTCCTGGCCGGCCTGGTCCTGCCGGGCCTGGCGCGGGTCCGGCGGCTGGCCGTGGTCCCGTCCGCGGCCGCCCTGGTCTCCTTGCTCGAGAACCCCGGCTAGCAGGCCCCGCTGACACCAGCGATCGCTGGTGTCACCCGCCCGCACCGGGACCCCCGGGACCCCGGGTTCCCCTTTCCCCTTTTCCTCTTTTGGGGGTTCTGTGGCGCGGGCGGATGCCGGCGTCCCCTTTTTTTCTTCGTTCGTTCGTGCAAGGAGAGTGTAATGAAGCGCATGTTCGCGCGCCTGGCAGCGGGGTCTGCCGGGCTGATCGCTCCGGTGATCCTGGCCGGCGCCGCGCTGGCCAGTCCCTGCCAGCCAGCCTCGACCGGGTCGCCGTATCCGGGCCCGTCCTATCCCGCCCCGGCCGCCTGGCACTACGGCCCGGCCGGGCCCTGCTCCCCCCACCACCCCGGCACCCCCGGCGGAGGCACCGGCGGCACCGGCGGCCAAGGCGGCACCGGCGGCACCGGCGGCCAGGGCGGCACCGGCGGTACCGGCGGCCAGGGTGGCACTGGCGGCCAGGGTGGCACTGGCGGGACCGGCGGCCAGGGCGGCACCGGCGGCCAGGGTGGCACCGGCGGGACCGGTGGCACTGGCGGGACCGGCGGTTCGGGTCAGGGCGGCTCGGGCGGGGCCGGCGGCGGCGGGGGCCTGATCTCGGTCAGCCTGCCCGGCTCGGTCAACCTGCCGGTCTCGATCCTGAGTGATGGCTCGGGGAACGGCTCCGCGACCGGGAGCTCCGGGGCCGGGAGCACGACGGCGGGCGGGTCGCTGATCTCGCTGACCGGGCCCGGCCCGGTCAGCCTGCCCATCTCGGTCCTGAGCAACGGCACCGGCAACGGCTCCGCCGCCGGCGGCACCGGAACCAGCGGCGGCAGCGGGCCCGCGGCCGGCGGATCGCTGATCTCCGTCGACCTCCCCGGCTCGGTCAACCTGCCGGTCTCGGTACTCAGCACCAGCACCGGCAACGGGTCTGCGCCGGGTTCCCCGGCGTCGTCCGGTTCCGCCAGCGGCGGGTCGCTGGCCTCGGTGAACCTCCCGAGTTCGGTCAACGCCCCGGTCTCGGTGGCCAGTCACGACACGGGTAACGGGTCCGCGGCCGGGCTCCGCCGGCTCGGGCAGCAGCCCCAGCACGGCGAGCACGGGGTCGCTGGCGTCGGTGAACCTGCCGGCCTCGGTCAACGCCCCGGTCTCGGTGGCCAGCAGCAACACGGGTAATGGGTCGGCGTCGGGGTCCTCGGCGTCATCCAGTCCCGCGAGCCGCGGGTCGGTGGTGTCGGTGTCCGGCCTGGACTCGGTCAACCTGCCCGTCTCGGTGGCCAGCCACGACACCGGCAACGGCTCGGCGACCAGCACCAGCTCCACCAGCACCAGCACCGGCTCCTCGAGCACCGGCAGCAGCAGCTCGTCCTCCAGCGGCGGGTCGCTGGTCTCGGTGCAGCTGCCCGGCTCGGTGAACGCGCCGATCTCGGCGCTGAGCAGCGGTGCCGGGAACGGGTCGGCCGGCCTGGGCTTGTGACCAGCCGGTCCTGACCGCACGAGGTAAACCGGGGCGGGGTCTCCGGCCGGGCGACGGGAACCCGGCCGGAGACCCCGGCCCGCCACCCCCCGACAACAACCAGCACCTGCTCACAGGAGGGAACAACGCACGGGCCGAACGCCGTCGCAGACGTGCAATCTGCTCCTTGCTGATACCAGGGGCGGCTGCTCGAAGCAGGGCCCGTTCGGCCTGATGAATCCGGGCCGGGCAGAAGGGGCGCGCGGGACGGAATGAATCGCCGCCCGGGCAGGCTTGTTCGGGACATGAGCATCCAACTGGGCAGGATCGGATTCTGGCTGCACCCCTCGGCGCTCAGCCCCGAGGTGGTATCCGAGGTCGAGGCACTCGGCTACGGAGCCTTCTGGCTGGGCGGTTCGCCCGGCGGCGACCTCAAGGTGGTCGAGGACCTCCTCGACACCACCGACCACGTCGCCGTGGCCACCGGGATCGTCAACGTGTGGAAGGACGACGCCGCGACGATCGCCGCTGACTATCACCGGATCGAGGCCAAGCACCCAGGGCGCTTCCTCCTCGGCCTGGGCATCGGGCACCCGGAAGCGGTGGATCAGTACCAGAAGCCGTACGCGACCCTGGTCTCCTACCTTGACCAGCTCGACGAGCTCAAGGTCCCGGTCGAAGGGCGCGCGCTGGCCGCCCTCGGCCCGCGGGTCCTCAAGCTGGCCGCCGACCGGACGGCCGGCGCGCACCCCTACCTGGTCACGCCGGAGCACACCCGGCAGGCCCGGGAGATCCTCGGCCCGGGCAAGCTGCTCGCGCCCGAGCAGAAGGTGGTGCTCGAGACCGACCCGGAGAAGGCCCGGGCCATCGGCCGGCCGCGGGTGGCCAACCCGTATCTCGGCCTGACCAACTACGTCAGCAACCTGCGCCGGATCGGCTGGAGCGAAGAAGACGTGGCCAACGACGGCAGCGACGCGCTGATCGACGCGCTGGCCATCCACGGTGACGGCGAGGCGCTGGCCCGCGGCGTGGCCGCGCACCTGGATGCGGGCGCGGACCACGTAGCGGTGCAGGTCCTGGCCAAGGACCCGCTGCCCGCGCTGCGCGCCATCGCCGCCTCGCTGGACCTCACGGCGTCCTGACCGGCTGCCGGTCCTGGACGTCGGCCAGAATGCCCGTCCCCGGCCCGGGTCCGCTGCCGGGCCGGGGATGTTAGGTATGAAGCATGACTCCTGACAGCGGACTCCGCAGCACCCACTGGTTCGGCGCGACCGGGCGGAGCGGGATGAACCACCGCTCGTGGATGCGCGCCCAGGGCTTCACACCGGAGGTCTTCGACGGCCGCCCGGTCATCGGCATCGCCACCACCTGGTCGGAGCTGGCCCCGTGCAACGTGCACCTGCAGCGGGTGGCGGAGTCGGTCAAGCGCGGGGTCTGGCAGGCGGGCGGGTTCCCGCTGGAGTTCCCGGCCATGGCGCTGGGCGAGACGCTGATGCGGCCCACGACCATGCTCTACCGCAACCTGCTGGCCATGGAGGCCGAGGAGCTGATGCGGGCCAACCCGCTGGACGGGGTGGTGCTGCTGTCCGGGTGTGACAAGACCACGCCCGGGCTGCTGATGGCGGCGGCAAGCGTGGACCTGCCCGCGATCATGGTCACCGGCGGCCCGATGCTGAACGGCAAGTACCGCGGCGCCGACGTCGGATCGGGGACGGCGGTGTGGCGGCTCGAGGAAGACCTGGTGGCCGGGCGGATCACCCAGGAAGAATGCGAGTTCGCCGAGGGGTGCATGGCCCGGTCCAACGGCCACTGCATGACCATGGGCACCGCATCGACGATGGCCTCCATGGCCGAGGCCCTCGGCATGCAGCTGCCCTACTCGGCGAGCTGGCCCGCGGTGGACTCGCGCCGGTATGAGACGGCGCAGCGCGCCGGGCAGGTCATCGTCGACCTGGTCCGGCGGGACCTACGTCCTTCCGCCATCATGACCCGGGCCGCGTTCGAGAACGCGATCAGGGTCAACGCGGCCATCGGCGGGTCGACCAACTCGGTCATCCACCTGCTGGCCATCGCCGGTCGGCTGGGCGTGCCGCTGGCCCTGGACGACTTCGACGTGCTGGGCCGGGACGTCCCCACGCTGGTCAATCTGCAGCCCAACGGCAAGTACCTGATGGAGGACTTCTGCTACGCCGGCGGCCTGCCCGCGGTGATGCGCGAGCTGGCCGAGGCCGGCCTGCTCGACCCGGAGCCGATCACCGTGACCGGCGCGGCCATCGGCGCGAACGTCGCCGAGGCCGAGTGCTGGAACCGCGAGGTCATCACCACCGTCGCCGAGCCGATGCAGCCCGCCGGGACCGGGACCGCGGTGCTGCGCGGCAACCTGGCGCCGGGCGGCGCGGTCATCAAGCAGTCCGCCGCCTCCCCGCACCTGCTCCGGCACCGGGGCCGGGCCCTGGTCTTCGACTCCCCGGCCGACTACTACGCGGTGTCGAACGATCCCGGCCTCGACGTGGACGAGGACACCGTGCTGGTCATCCGGTACTGCGGGCCGCGCGGCTACCCCGGCATGCCGGAGGTGGCCAACGTGGCCCTGCCCCGGAAGCTGCTGCTGCGCGGCGTCCGCGACATGGTGCGGATCTGCGACGGCCGGATGTCCGGCACGGCCTACGGGACCGTCGTCCTGCACACCTCGCCGGAGGCCGCGGCGGGCGGCCCGCTGGCCCTGGTCCGGACCGGCGACTGGATCACCCTGGACGTCCCGGGCCGGGCCGTGACCCTGGAGGTGGGCGAGGACGAGCTGGCCGAACGGCGCGCCGCCTGGCGCCCGCCCGCGCCGCACGCGAGCCGGGGCTGGACCCGGCTGTACTGCGAGCACGTCCAGCAGGCCGAGGCGGGGGCGGACCTGGACTTCCTGGTCGGCGCGAGCGGCCATGAGGTCCCCAAGGATCCGCACTGACGGGCGATCTCACGGACGGCCATAACCGGGCGGGTATTGTTCACCTTTGTCCCTTTCCGCACCCGGAACACCAGGCAGGAGCACGTGGAGAACGTCGTCCTCGTGGATGAGAGCGGGGCCCCCTGCGGCGTCGCGGCCAAGGCCACCGTCCACCACGCCCAGACCCCGATGCACCTGGCCTTCTCGGCCTACCTGTTCAACGGCGCGGGCCAGTTCCTGCTGACCCGGCGGGCCGAGTCCAAGCACACCTTCCCCGGGGTGTGGACCAACACGTGCTGCGGGCACCCGGCTCCCGGCGAGCCTATTCACGACAGCGTCCGGCGCCGGCTCCGGCAGGAGCTGGGCATCGGGACGGCTGAGCTGGTGCTCATGCTGCCCGGGTTCCGGTACCAGGCCCGGATGGCCAACGGCGTGCTGGAGAACGAGATCTGCCCGGTCTACGCGGCTTACTCCGACGAGGCTCCCGACCCGGACCCGGCTGAGGTGGCCGAGGTGCGCTGGATGGACTGGGCCGAATTCGGCGCGGCCGTCCGCGACGGCCGGCAGCCCGCCTCGCCGTGGTGCGCGCTGCAGCTGCCCGAGCTCGCCGCCCGGGGGCCGGACCCGCTGACCTGGGCGGCCGCCGACGCCGCGGCCCTGCCGCCGGCGGCCGTCGCCTCCGCCTGACGTCCGTGTTTGTGCCGGTCGGACCGGAACGTCGCAGTGCGTGCTCGTCTGGTTACTAGCGCCCCGCGCGCGAGACACGCGGACGTCGCCCTTTGTTGGGCAGCTGGTCACGACAAGGCCGCATTGCCCGGATCTCCCGCTTAGCCGCGATGCGGAAGAGAAATGCCTTTGTAGCTGGATAAACAAGACGTTCGCAGTAAACGTGCAGGTGAGAGGCTTCGCGGAAGGTGATGATGAACGCTGTGGCGAGGTCTTGTCCAGAGTTTTTACAGGTGCGTTATCAACTGGTTATGCACAGGCTCATTAGGCCGGTCTAAAGGCAATACGCGAAACGATCCCCAGGATTTCCACAATGCCGGCCGCACCGTGGACAGCGGCGGCCCGGTCCCGGCCCTCAGTCGTCGGGGTAGTGCCGGCCCGGCCGGACGTAGCCGAAGAACGCCCGGCTCTTGATCAGGTCGCAGACTTCCTCAGGGACCATCGCCTCCCACGAGGCGTCCTGGCCGGCGATCCGGCGCAGCACGTCGCGGCTGAAGATGGGCAGGTACTCGGGCCGGTAGTTGTCCAGGTGGACGAAGCTGCCGCGGCCGTAGAGGTAGTCGTACAGCGGCTGCAGCTCGTCCTGCACCTTGATGTCGTACACGGTGCGCAGCTCGTTGTCGGGCGTCGGCCGGTGCGGGTAGACGTAGAGCTTCAGGCCGTTCTTGAACAGCCGGCCGAAGCTCTCCAGGATCCCGCCGGGCAGCTGGCTGTGGTTCTTCTCGTCGAACAGGTCGAACAGGCTCGGCACGCCCATCACGATGCCGATCCGCTCGTTCGTCCGCTCCCCGATGTAGGCGGCCAGCCGGTAGTAGTCGAAGTAGTCAGTGATCAGCACCGTCTTGCCGCAGGCGGCGAGCAGCTCGGCCCGGGCCAGGAAGTCCCGCCGGTCGACGTCCTGGCCGCCGGCCAGCAGGTTGCGCATGGTGATCTCGGTGAGCTGCAGGATCTCCTTGCCGGCCACGGCCGGGTCCTGCTCGAACTTGGCCTGGGCCGTGTCGAGCATGTCCAGGTTCACGTGCGTCGGCGGGCGGAAGCTGCCCCGCTCCAGCAGGACGGCCTTCTTGCGCAGCACCTCGCTCGGCTGAAGCACGGCCCGGTCCGGGCCGAACATGGCCACCCCGCTCAGCCCGACCTGGACCAGCTTGAGCGCCATCAGCCGGTTGTCCACGCCGCGGAACTCGATGCCGCGGAACTGGATCATGTCGATCTCGATCCGGCCGACGGTCAGCCCGTCCAGCAGGCTCTCGATCAGCCGCTCCGGCTCGTGGTTCTCGAAGAACGCCCCGTACAGCATGTTCACGCCGACGATGCCCAGCGCCTCCTGCTGCAGCCAGGCCTCCACGTCCAGCATCCTGACGTGCATGATGAGCTGGCTCGGCTCGTCGTGCGGCTGGGACTGGAACTTCACGCCCATCCAGCCGTGGCACTCGTTGCCGCCCCGGAAGCTGCGCGCCACCACCGTGTCGGCGAAGGCGAAGAAGCAGTTCGTGTCGCCGCGCTCGTCGCCCAGCCGCTCGACGTTGAGCTGGAACTCCTTGTCCAGCATGCCCTGCAGGCGGCCCATGGAGACGTAGCGCTCGGCCTTGCCGTAGACCGCGTCGCTGACCGCCATGTCGTAGGCGGATATCGACTTGGCGACCGTGCCCGCGGCGCCGCCCACCCGGAAGAACCAGCGGACCACCTCCTGGCCGGCGCCGATCTCCGCGATGGTGCCGTACCACCGCGGGTCGAGGTTGATGCGGAGGGCCTTCTGGTCGGTGTCGGTCTGGTGTACGCCGATGAGCTCGCTCATCCGTCTCCTCTGCCTGCTCGCCGCGCCCGCGGGTAGCAGGCCGGCGCCACTACCGATCGGTTGAAATTGTACCGATTACGCCCGGCCGGCGGCTAGACACGCGCAGGTAAACAGCGGGTTTCGCCGCTTCGCTCAGGTTTCGCCGAGAAGTCGGAATAACGGCGCTCCGGGTCGGCTTCTGGCTGCCATGAGGGCTATCGGAGTAACGGAATTCGGCGGGCCGGACGCACTGCGCGTCGTGGAGCTGCCTGACCCGCAGGCGGGACCGGGCGAGGTGCGCATCAGGGTGCGCGCGGCCGCGGTGAACCCGACGGACACCATCCTGCGCGCCGGCGTCCTGGCCGACGTGCTCAAGGACGTGCCGTCCCCGTACGTGCCGGGCATGGACGTGGCGGGCGTGCTGGACCAGGTCGGCCCGCAGACCTCGACGGACCTGCGGCCGGGCGACGACGTGATGGGCATCGTGCTCCCGCACGGCCCGCACGGTGCGTACTCCGAGCTGATCGTGCTGCCCGCCGAGGCGGTGGCCCGGGTACCGGCCGGGGCCAGCCACGCCGAGGCCGCCACGCTGCCGATGAACGGCCTGACCACCGTGCAGGCCTTCGACCTGCTCGAGCTGGCGCCCGGCCAGGTGCTGGCCGTGACCGGCGCGGCCGGGGCGGTCGGCGGGTACGCCGTGGAGCTGGGCCGGGCGGCCGGCCTGCGGGTCATCGCCGACGCCTCCGAGCAGGACGAGCAGCTGGTCAAGGACCTGGGCGCCGACATCGTGGTGCGGCGCGGCCCGGACTTCGCCGCGCAGGTCCGCGCGGTGGTGCCCGATGGCGCTGACGGGCTGATCGACGGGGCCCTGCTGGACGAGCTGGCCGTGCCCGCCGTCCGCGACGGCGGCCGCATCGCCACCGTGCGCGGCTTCCGCGGCGGCGAGCAGCGCGGCATCACCTTCCACCCGGTGCGGGTGCGGACCTACGAGCGCGAGCAGGCCAAGCTGGACCGGCTGCGGCAGCAGGTCGAGGACGGCCAGGTGACGCTGCGCGTGGCCCGGTCCCTGCCCGCCGAGCAGGCCGCCGAGGCGCACCGCATCCTGGAGGCGGGCGGCACCCGCGGCCGGGTCATCCTGGAGTTCTGAGCAGGCGCAGCCGGGCCAGCCACAGCCGGACCCGCTGCCGGGCGCTCACGTTCAGGGAGTGGATGCACGCGCCGGAGCCGTCCGGCAGCAGGCATCCGCCGTCGCAGGCACCCCAGCAGTGCCTGCAGTGACGATACGCAGGCATGGGCCTATTGTCGCCCAGACCGTGCCCCGGCCGACACGGCGGGGCGCTCGCCCGGAATCGGCGAAAGGCCGGATACGCTCGGTATCCATGGCCGTAGAACAGGCGGTGCCCCGGTCACCTGCGCTGTACCGCAAGGTCGCCGACGACATCAGGGCGGCCATCGCGGCGGGCGGGTACGCGGCGGGCACCCGGCTGCCGTCCGAGAGCGAGCTGGCCGAGCGGTACCTGGTGTCCCGCGGCACGGTCCGCCAGGCGTTCGCGGCGCTGCGCGCCGACGGGGTGATCGCGTCCCGCCGGGGAGCCCGCCGGGTGGTCATCGGCGGCCCGCGGGTGCAGAGCTTCGGCGAGCTGCTCTCGTTCTCCCGCTGGGCCCGGGCCATGGGCGAGGAGCCCGGCGGCCGGGTCATCTCGATGCAGCGCGCGGCGGCCAGGCCCGCCGAGGCGGAGCGGCTCGGCCTGCCCGCCGGCCAGCCCGTCTACCGGCTGGTCCGGGTCCGGCTGCTGTCCGGCCGCCCGGTGATGGTGGAGCGCGGCGCCTACCCGGAGCAGGTCGGCGCGCTGGTCGCCGGGATGGACCTGGCCGCCTGCTCGATCACCGAGAGCCTGGAGGAACTGGGCATCGTGTTCGCCGACGCGGAGCACGTCATCGACGCCGTCCCGGCCTCAGCGCAGGACGCCCGGCTGCTCGGCGTCAGCCCGCGGGTGCCGATGCTGCGCGAGCGGCGGCTCACCACCGACCCGGCCGGCGTCCCGGTGGAGTGGTCCGATGACCGCTACGTGGGCAGCGCGGTCGCGTTCAGCGTGCACAACTCGACCGCCGTCAACGCGCTGTCCCGGACCCCGGCCGCCTCAGCCCCGGGCCAGCGCCGCGACTAGCGGCGCGAAGTGCCCGAACGGCGGCGCGGCGGCGGCCGGGTCCTTGGCCTGATCGTCCCAGCGGCGTACCGCCACCGCGTCGCGGGCGTGCGGCCCGGCCTCGAACTGCGCCGCCTCGGCCGCCGGCATCGGGCCGCCCTGCACGGCCAGGGTGCGGACCGACTCGGCCGACAGCAGCCCGGCGTAGCCCGCGTCGACGGCGCACAGGTACCGCTTGGCCGCCACGTGCAGCCGCACCGGCTCGGTCACCTCCGGGCCGAACCACTGGCTGAGCCAGCCCGCGCCGGCCTCCCCGTGCCGGTCCTCTGTTCTTTCCTGGGGGGACGTCCCCCCAGACCCCCCTGGAGGTCCGTCCATTTCTCGCCAGAGCAGGTGCCCGACGTCGTGCAGCAGGGCCGCGGCGATCAGGGCGGGCGGCGCCCCGGCCGCCTGGGCCAGCGCCCCGGCCTGCCGCATGTGCTCGCCGATGGTCACCGGCTCGCCGAGGTAGTCCCGCGCCCCCGGCCCGTCGAACAGCTCCCCGATCTCCTCCACCGCCGTCACGGCGTCTCCTCTCGTTGCAGGACGGCCAGCGTGCTGGCCAGCCCGTCCAGGTCGGCGTAGCAGCCCTGCAGGTGCCGGGCGGCGGTGGCCCGGAACTCGGTCCGGGCGTGCAGGATGCGGGTGTTGTCGAAGATGAGGCAGTCTCCCGGGACCAGACGCAGGTTCAGCTGCCGCTCCGGCCGGGCCAGCAGGGCCGCCCACCGGGCGTAGGCGGCGTAGAACGCGGTCACCTGGTCGTAGTCCAGCCGCAGCGGCTGGGCCTGGCTGTTGAACCGGACGCCCTGCACGCGGCCGTCCGGGCTGAGCTGGATGAGCGGCTGGCAGGCCCGCAGCTCGGTCCCGCCGTCCCGGTAGCCGAACGGGACCGGGGTGCTCGACCCGGACGTCGAACAGCCGGCCGTAGTTCGTCTCGCGCACGAAGCCGAAGCTGGCCGCGACCTCCAGCACCAGGCCGGGCTCGACGGGCACGTCGCGGAGCAGCACGAAGCCCCAGCGCAGCACGGCCTGCAGCGCGCCGGCCCGGACGGCCGGGTGGGCCAGGTACCGCGGCCAGCTCGCCTCCGGCGGCCGGGCCAGGTCCTCGGGCCGCCCGGCGACGTCCGTCAGCTTCTGCCCGCTGACCGGATCGAGGCACTCCGGGCACGGCAGTTGTCGCGCAGCCAAACGGCAGGGAAACGGAGCAGGGAACCGTCCGTCTCGACTTCCAGATATCCGACATCCTGGCTGCTCAAGTGCCATCTCCTGAATCCTGACTGGATTCCGTCGTGAAGTAAGTTGGCTATACAAGTTGGGACATTTCGACTATACTGGCGGGCATGCGGCGGACGCAACGGATCGTGGTGGTCGGCGGCGGGATTCTCGGCACGATGCACGCCGTCGCGGCCCGGCGGCGCGGATACCAGGTGACGCACCTGGAGCGCGAGGCCGAGGCCCGGGGCGCGAGCGTCCGTAACTTCGGCCTGGTCTGGGTGAGCGGCCGGCGCCCCGGGCCGGAGCTCGCCCTGGCCCTGCGGGCCCGGGAGCTGTGGGCCGAGCTGGGCGCGGCCGTGCCCGGGCTGCACTTCCGCGCCGCCGGCTCGCTCACCCTGGCCGCCGACGAGGCCGAGCTGCGCCTGCTCAAGGAGGCCGCTGCCGTCGGCGACGCGGCCCTGCGCGACGTCGAGCTGCTGGACCCGGCCGCCGTCCGGGCGGCTAATCCCGCCCTGCGCGGCGAGGTGGCCGGCGGCCTGCTGTGCCGCGCCGACGCGATCGTCGAGCCGCGGCTGGCCCTGCCCGCGCTCCGCTCCCACCTGGCCGGACCCGGCTATGAGTGGCGGCCCGGGCGCGAGGTGACGGAGGTCGCGCCCAACGCGGTGCGCGACCACACCGGCGCCTGGCATCCGTGCGACCTGGTCATCCTGTGCCCGGGGGCGGTGTTCACCGGCGTCGTCGGCCGCTACCTCGGCGCGCTGGCGCGCGACGGCGTGCGCCGGGTCCGGCTGCAGATGATGCAGACCGCGCCGATGCCCGGCCGGCTGTCCACCGCGGTTGCCGACGGCGACTCACTGCGCTACTACCCCGCCTACGACCTGCCCGGGCGCGGCCAGCTGCCGCCGCAGGCGCCCGCCGCCGCGCAGGCCCGGGCCCAGCTGCTCATGGTGCAGCGGGCCGACGGCAGCCTGACCATCGGTGACACGCACGAATACGACGAGCCGTTCGCGTTCGACGTGGACTCCGACGCCTACGACCACCTGCAGGCCCGGGCCGAGGCGCTGCTCGGCGGGCCCGTCCCCCGGGTCCAGCGGCGCTGGGCCGGGGTCTACAGCGAGGTCAGCGCAGGCCCGGCGCTCTACCACCGGTCCGAGCCCGAGCCTGGCGTCGTCCTGGTCACCGGGCCGGGCGGGCGCGGCATGACCTGTTCCCCGGCGATCGCGGAGGAGACCTTCTCATGACCCGAATCACCGTGGCCTGCCTGGACATGGCCGGCACGACGGTCCTCGACGACGGTACGGTGATCGACGCCTTCACCAGGGCCATCGCCGCGCAGAACCTGCCGCCGGCCGAGTTCAACCAGGCCATGAAGGATGTGCAGGCCACCATGGGCCAGTCCAAGATCGAGGTGTTCCGCCGGATCCTCGGTGAGGAGCAGGCCGCGCAGCAGACCAACGAGGCCTTCGAGCAGCACTACGCGGCCGCGGTCCGGGCCGGCCAGGTCGCGCCGCTGCCCGGCGCCGAGCAGGTGTTCACGGCCTGCCGCGAGGCCGGCGTGCGCGTCTGCCTGGCCACCGGCTTCTCCCCCGCGACCCGGGACGCCATCATCGCCGCGCTGGGCTGGGCCTGCCAGGTCGACCTCGCCCTGTCCCCGGCCGACGCGGGCCGCGGCCGCCCGTGGCCGGACCTGCCGCTGACCGCGCTGCTGCGGCTGGGCGGCGGAGCGGTCAGCGAGCTGGCCGTGGCCGGCGACACGGCCAGCGACGTCGAGTCCGGGCTGCGGGCCGGGGCCGGGGTGGTGGCGGGCGTGCTGACCGGGGCCGGCTCCCGCGAGGACCTGGCCCGGGCGGGCGCGCCGCTCATCCTCGACACCATCGCCGACCTGCTCCCCCGGATCACCGGGTAACAGGACCGCGGCTAGCGCCGGGCGGAGATGAGCACCGGGGCCTTCGGCACCTTCACCCGGACCGACGTGCCCGGCGCCAGCGCCGCCTCGGAGCTCGACTTGTCGACCTGCACCGTCACGTCGCCGGACAGCAGCACGCCGACCCGGGTCACCGAGCCGAGGAACGTCCGGGTGGTGACGATCCCGCTGCCGTTCTCGACCACCTCCATGGTCAGGCCCTCCGGGCGGACCAGCACGTCCACCGGGCCCGGCCGCAGCTCTGCGTCGCGGTTCATGACCGGCACGGTGGCGTCCAGCACGGTCACCGTACCGTCGGTCCGCAGCTCGCCGGGGATCCGGTTCATGATGCCGACGAACTCGGCCACGAACGCCGTGGCCGGGTGGTCGTACAGCTCATCGGGCGTGGCGATCTGCTCCAGCTGGCCCTGCCGCATGACCCCGACCCGGTCGGCCGTGGACAGCGCCTCCTCCTGGTCGTGGGTCACGAACAGGGTCGTGGTCCCGAGCCGCTGTTGCAGCGCCCGGATCTGCTCGCGCAGCTGCAGCCGGACCTTGGCGTCCAGCGCCGACAGCGGCTCGTCCAGCAGCAGCACCCGGGGCTCGATGGCCAGCGCCCGGGCCAGCGCGACCCGCTGCTGCTGGCCGCCGGACAGCTGGTGCGGGTACCGCCCGGCCTGCGGGGCCAAGCCGACCAGGTCCAGCAGCTCGCCAGCCTTCTTGCGCCGCTCAGCCGTCCCGACCTTGCGCATCCGCAGGCCAAAGCCCACGTTGTCCAGCGCATTCATGTTCGGGAACAGGCTGTAGCTCTGAAACACCATGCCCATGTCCCGCTTGGCCGCGGGCATGGCCGAGATGTCCCGGCCGTCGACCAGCACCGCGCCGGTGTCCGCGGTCTCGAAGCCGGCCACGATGCGCAAGGCCGTGGTCTTGCCGCAGCCGGACGGCCCGAGCAGCGCGACGAGCTCGCCGGGAGCCATCTCGATCGACAGCCCGTCCAGGGCCTTGGTCACCCCGAACGAGCGGTTCAGGTCCCGCAACACCACGCCGGTGCCGCCGGTGCCGCCGGTGCCGCCGGCCGGGGCCGCGCTCGCGGCGCCGGCGGCCGTGGCGGCCTCACGGTCGGTGTTGGTCGACATCAGTTACCTCGCGTTTCTTGAGGTGCGACGGTGAAGAGCGTCACCGCGGCCCCGCCTCTCCGGCGTGACCGCATGGTGCCGAGCATGGTGATGGCCATCAGGAACACCCAGGTCACGAGCAGCGCCAGGAGTGACGCCGCGACCGAGATCTGGCCGCTGGCCTGGCTGTTGACGTAGATCCATACCGGGAAGGTCTGGAACAGGGCCAGGCTGGCCATGGTGTACTCGCCGAGGACCAGCGCCACGGTCAGCACCACGGCCGAGAGCACCGCGGTGCTGAGGTTGGGCAGGACCACCCGCAGCAGCGTGCTGACCCAGCCTGCGCCGAGTGAGTTGGACGCCTCCACGATCGTCTTGAGGTCCAGCGCCCGCAGCCCGGCGTCGATGGCGCGGTAGGCGAACGGCATAGCCAGTACGACGTACTCCAGCGCCAGCAGGTAGGGCGAGTCCTTCAGCGGACCCGGCGCGATCTGCAGCACGCCGACGATCAGCACCACCGGCGGGATCACGATGGGCAGGATCGTGATCCCTTCCATCAGCTGCCGGAGCTGAGGCAGCCGCAGGTGGACGTAGACCGTAGTCGGCAGCATGAGCACGATGGTGATCACGGTGGTGATCACGGCCAGCCGCAGCGACAGGCCCAGCGACGAGGTGAAGCCGTCCTGGCTGATCACCGCGCTGAAGGACTTCAGGCCGGCGAACCGGAAGGCGACGATCAGCGGCAGCAGGAAGTACACCGCCGCGATGATCAGGATCGTCCAGCGCCAGGCGGCCGCCCGGGCGGCGCCGCGCTGCGCGGTGCGCCTGGGCGCCATGGCGGCCGGGGACTCGGCTACCGCAGCCACTTGGCCGACCTCCTCTGCAGGATGACGTAGATGATCATGGCGACGGTGATGATGACGACCATGCCCAGCCCGAGGGCCTTGCCGATGTTCTCCTGGCCGGCGATGACGTTCCCGTTCAGGAACGACCCGATCTGGATCGCGGTCAGCGGGATGGTCCCGTTGGTCAGCGCCTCGGTCGTGGCGTACGCCGACAACGCGCTGCCGAACAGCAGCAGCACGCAGCCGAGGAAGGACGGGAACAGCGCCGGGCCGCCCACGTAGCGCCAGTAGTCCCAGGTCCGCGCGCCCAGGTTCTGGGCCGCCTCCCGCCAGGAGGGCCGCAGCCCTTCCAGCGCGGGCAGGATGATCAGCACCATGAGCGGGATCTGGAAGTACAGGTAGACGACGACCACGCCGGCCAGCGAGTACAGATTGAAGCCGTGCCCGTACAGGTCCAGCCCGATGTTGGCCAGCCAGTGCGTGATCAGGCCGGTGGAGCCGAGGGAGGCGATGAACAGGAAGGCCAGCGGCACGCCGCCGAAGTTGGCGAAGACGCCCGAGGCGGTGACGACCAGCTGGCGCAGGAAGTTGCCGCGCTTGGCGGTGAAGATGGCATAGGCGATCATCAGCCCGAAGATGGCGGGCAGCACCGAGGTCAGGACGGACAAGATGATGCTCTGCCAGAACCCGTGCAGGTAGATGCCATGGGTGGCGGCGCTGATGTTGCTGAGCGTGAAATTGCCGTCGTCGTCCTGGAAGGCGCCGATGGCGACCGCGGCCATGGGCAGCAGCAGGCCGAGGGTGATGTAGGCCCCGAAGGGCAGGATCCCGGCGAACCGGCGCAGCCAGCGCAGCACGCCCAGCGGGGTCAGCCGGGCCGGCGGCCCAGCCGCGGCGGCGGGCCCGGACCCGGAAGCCCCGGGATCCGCGAGGGATCCCGGGGCACCGGAGGCCGTTACGGTCTGGTCCACCGGCTAGCCGATCACGCTGGACCACTGCTGGGCGACGACGTTCTCGGCCGTCGACTGCTGCTGCTGGGTCGGGAACGTCACGCTGCCGGACGGCGCGGGCGGCAGGGCCTGGTAGGCCTGCTCATCCACCGTGCCCGCCGTCACCAGGTTCTGCAGCTCGATCGGCCGGGCCTCGCCCTGCAGCCAGAGGTTCTGGCCGGCGGTCGAGTACAGGTACTCCTCCCACAGCCGGGCCGCGGCCGGGTGCGGCGCGGTCTTGCTGATGGCCTGGTCGTAGTAGGCCGCGTAGGAGGCGTCCGACGGGATGACGATCTTCAGGTCCTTGACGCTGGGCCCGATCTCGGAGGCCAGCAGGTAGTCCCACCAGACGATGATGGGTGTCTGGCCGCTTTCCATGGTGGCCGCGCTGGCCGTGACCGGCACGAAGTTACCCATGGTGTGCAGCTTCTTGAAGTAGTCGACGCCGGGCGCGATGTTGTCCAACGAGCCGCCGTTGGCCAGGGCCGCGGCGAACACCGCGGAGAAGGCCGCGCTGGCCTGGGTCGGGTTGCCGTTGATGGCGACCTGGTTCTTGTAGACCGGGTTCAGCAGGCTGGCGAACGAGGTGGGCGGGGTCTTCACCTTGGACGGGTCGTACCCGATGGCCACGTAGCCGCCGTAGTCCGCGTAGTAGGTTGCGTCGGCCGCCTTGGCGTCGGCCGGGATGTTGCTGTAGGTCGTCACCTTGTACGGGGCCAGCAGGCCCTGCTGGTCGCCCTTGACGCCGAACGCGGTGCCCACGTCGAGGACGTCGGGGGCCCGGCTCTGGCCCTTGAGCTGGCTGACGGCGTTGAGCTCGTCCTGGCTGGAGCCGTCCGGGTTCGCGTCGGTGATCTTGATCCCGTACTTGGCCGTGAAGTCCTTCATGATGGTGCCGTAGTTGGCCCAGTTGGACGGCAGCGTGATGACGTTGAGCTGGCCCTCCTTCTTGGCCGCGGCGACGAGGGCGTCCATGCCGCCGCCCGCCGAGGCGGAGGTGACGGTCGCCCAGTTGGTTCCGCTGCTGGTGCTGGCGCTGCTGCTGGAATTCGACGAGCTGCAGGCGGCCGTGAGCACCAGGCCGCTGACAACCACGGCGCTGACCGCGATCAGTTGCCTTGAGCGCACTTATTTCCCTCCCAAGCACAGTCCCCGGGACCCGGGATGAAAAAGCCATATCTTGGCTAGACAAGTCGAGATCATGACGAGCCCAGGAAAACGGGAGGTATCCGGCTCGTGGCGGCCGGGCATCCGTTGACGGTCAGCTTGGTGATGCCGTCAGGCGGCTCAGGGACGGCGCAGTTTGTCGCGCAGCAGGCCCAGTTCTTCCTGGGTGACGCCCTGGTCACTCAGCCACCGGGCGGCCCCGCCGTACCGCGCGCCGACCTCGGCCAGGAAGTTGGTCATGGTCTCCGGACGCGGCCGGTGCGCCTCGGCCGGCCTGCGGTCGATGTCGTCGGCGTACGTGGCGGAGCTCCGCAGCCGGCCCAGGATGGCGTCGATGCGCTCGGCGGTGGCCGCGTAGTCGGCCACCACGGCCTCCGGCCGTACCCCGGCCGCGGTCAGGGCCAGGGCCACCACCACGCCGGTGCGGTCCTTGCCGGCCGCGCAGTGCACCAGGGCCGTGCCCTCGTCCCGGGCGATGCTGCGGACCGCCCCGGCCACCTGGTCCGGCCGGTCCTCCAGGTAACCGAGGTAGAAGCCGCACATGGGATCGTCCGGGAAGCGCGACCGCCGCTGCTCGAGCTTGACCAGCAGCGCGTCGGCCACCACGTCGGTAGCCGACCCGAGCTCGGGGATGACCGGGTAGTGCAGGCGCCGCAGGCCGGGCACGGCGTCCAGCGGGGCCGCGCCCTCCGAGGCCCGCTCCGCCGAGCTGCGCAGGTCGATGACGGTGGTCACGCCGAGGTCGTCTACCAGCCGGCGCACATCGGCCGTCGAGAGGGCCTGCAGGTTGTCGGACCGCAGCAGCCGGCCGGGCACGGTCGGCCCGCCGTCCACGGCCGGCAGGCCGCCCACGTCGCGCACGTTGACGGCCCCGTCCAGGTCGATCCACCGCATGGGACAAGCCTCGCAGATCACCCCGGCGCGCCCGGGACCGGCACCGGTTCCCCTTAGCCGCCCGGCTGAGGCATACTGAAGCCAATCATGACGCCGCCCAGACTCTGCGGCCCGTCGTCCGGCCGGTTCTGCCCCCGCCTCCTCTCGGATAACCGCTAGAAGAGGCCCCCTGACAGGAGCCGGCTGAGCACAGGTCGCAGCCGAGTTGGGGATCGCATGATGTGGCTCTCTTATCCGCTCGATCCGTCAGCTCACGGCCCGGCTGGTTCGCCCGGGGCGCGAGTGGTGATCGAGGTAGACGTGAAACAGGAAACGGCCGTAGTGAGTGTCACCGGTGACCTGGACCTGGTCTCCCGGCCGCTGCTGGCCGAGCGGCTCTCGGCGGCCCTGGCCGCCGAGCCGCGGCGGCTCGTCCTGGACCTGGCCGGAGCCGGCTTCATGGACGCCTGGCTCGGCCCGGGTGGTGGCCAGCGCCGGTGAGTTCCTGCCCGACGGCGCGCGGCTGATCATCCGGCGGCCGAATCCGGTGATCCGCCGGGTACTGCAGCTGACCGGCTACGATTCCGGCTGCGAGATCGTTGACTGACCGAAGGAGCGAGCATGTCCGTCACGCCCAAGGACGTGCGGCAGGCCCTCAACGACCTGGGCAAGCTGCGTTTCGGCGAGATGCGGGTCGAGGAGGCGATGAGCCAGATCGTCCACACCACCCACGCCATCTTCTCCGTGGACGGGGCCGGCCTGATGCTGGCCGACACCGAGCACCACCTGCGGAACGCCGCCGTCTCCGATCAGCGGGTCCGGCACCTGGAGGAGCTGCAGGTCGAGCACCAGGAGGGCCCGTGCATCACGTCTTTCGAGGACAAGGTGATGGTCAGCGCACCGGACCTGGTGACCGACCTGCGCTGGCCCTCCTTCAGCAAGGCCGCGATCGACAAGGGCGTGCGCGCCGTGCTGGCCAGCCCCATCCCCTATAACCAGGACGCCATAGGCGTGGTCGCGGTGCTGTCGGAGGATGAGCATCCGTGGTCGGCCGAGGCCGAGCTGGCCCTGCTGGCCTTCACCGACCTGGCCGCCCTGCTCATCGCGAGCATGATGCTCGGCGAGGAGCAGACCGAGCTGGCCCAGCAGCTGCAGGGGGCGCTGAACACGCGGGCCGTCATCGAGCAGGCCAAGGGCGTGCTCATCGGGCGGCACGGCCTGTCCGCCCAGGCCGCCTACGAGCAGATCCGCGCCCAGGCCCGGGCCGAGCGCCGCAAGGTCGCGGTGGTCGCCGCCGAGCTCGTCAGCCGCGCTGTGCAGGACAGCTGATCCGCTGCTCCCGAGGCGGTCAGCCCCAGACGTCGCGGGCGACGTCGGCTACCAGGCGGAGCTTGGCCACCTGCTCCTGCTGGGTCAGCGCGTTGCCCTCCACGGTGGAGGAGAAGCCGCACTGCCCAGACAGGCACAGCTGCTCCAGCGGGACGTAGCGGGCCGCCTCGTCGATCCGGCGCTTGAGGCCGTCGGCCGATTCCAGTTCCGGGCGCTTGGTGGTGACCAGGCCGAGCACCACCATCTTGCCCGGCGGAACGAACCGCAGCGGCGCGAAGCCGCCGGAGCGCTCGTCGTCGAATTCCAGGAAGAACCCGTCCACGTCCAGCTGGGAGAACAGCGCCTCGGCCACGAAGTCATAGCCGCCCGAGGCGGCCCAGCTCGACCGGTAGTTGCCGCGGCACATGTGGGTGGTGACGGCCATCCCGTCCGGCCTGCCCCGCACGGCCGCGTTGATCTGGGTGATGTAGCGCAGGTGCAGGTGCTCGGCGTCCTCGCCGCGCGCGGCGATCTCGGCCCGCTGGGCCGGGTCGTTGAGGTAGGCCAGGCTGGTGTCGTCGAACTGCAGGTAGGTGCAGCCCAGCTCGCCCAGCCGCCGCACCTCCTCGGCGTACGCGCCGGCCAGGTCGGACCAGAACTGCTCCGGGTCCGGGTACACGGCCGGGTCCATCGCGGCGGGACCGCCGCGGTAGTGCACCATGTTGGGCGACGGGATGGTCAGCTTGGGCACGGCCGTCCGGACATGGTCCCGCAGGAAGGCGAAGTCCTCGCCGAAGATCGTGTGGTCCAGGTGCACCCGGCTGCCCACGTGCAGCGCGGCCGGGGTCCATTCGATGGTGCCGCCCGGGTTGGTGAACCGGACCGACAGCTGGCCGGGGGCGGCGGAGATGCCGCCGAGGGCATAGATGAAGTCCATGTGCCAGGTGGCCCGGCGGAACTCCCCGTCGGTGGCCGACTGCAGGCCGACGTCCTCCTGCATCCGGATCGCCGTGACGATCTCCTCGTCCTCGGTCTCGCGCAGCTGCGCGGCGGTAATCCGGCCGGCCGCGAAGTCATCGCGGGCCTGGTGCAGCCGCGGCGGGCGCAGCAGGCTGCCGACGTGGTCGGCGCGGAACGGCGGGCGGGTCCGGCCGGGCGCGGTCGGGGTGCTCATCGGTCCTCCCCCTGCAGCTGGCGGGCCAGGTCGGTGATCGAGGCGGTGACGGCGTCCCAGTCGCCCGGGGCGGCCGCGTCGGCGCCGCGGCCGGGGCCGTGCTCATCCGGGCGCGCGATGAACGCGGTGGCCAGCCCGCAGCCCCGGGCGGCGGCCAGGTCGCCGCTGTGCGCGGCGGCCAGCATCACCTCGCCCGGGTCCAGGCCGAGCATGGCCGGCGGCGACAGGTAGGCCTGCGGGCTGGGTTTGTAGGCGCGGCTGACGTCCGAGCCGAGGATCAGGTCCCACGGCAGCCCGCCTGCCTTGGCCATGTGCAGCAGCAGGGCGGTGTGCCCGTTCGACAGCGGCCCGACGATGAAATCACGCCTGAGCTGGCTGAGCCCGGCCACGCTGTCCGGCCAGGGCGGGAGGTAGTGCCAGGCCAGGTTGAGGGCGTCCAGGTCGGCCGGGGCGAAGGCGGCGGGATCCAGGCCATGGGCGCGCAGCACCAGGTCCAGGTTCTCCCGGTGCAGGGTGTCCAACCAGACGTAGGGGCGCTGGCCGGACCGCACCTGCTCCATGGACGGCCCGTACTGCGCCCGCCACGCGTCGGCGAACTCCGCCGGGTCCAGGGCCAGGCCGTACCGGGTCGCGAAGCCGCCCACGGCGGCCGAGACCCCGGAGCGCCAGTCGACCACCGTGCCGAACGTGTCGAACAGGACGGCCCGGACCGCCCGCCCGGTCGACGGGGACGTGTAACCGGTCATGCCTGGCCCTCCGGTTCCGCGGTGCCTGCGATGTCGTCGAGGAAGCCGAGCGCGGCCGCGGCGGTGGCGCGGCGCCAGGCCAGCAGGATCGCGTCGAAGCCGTCCGGCCTGGCGCCCGCCTCCCGGCCCGTCAGATCCTGGGTGGCCCGGTCCTGGGTGGCCAGCGCTATCGGCTCCAGGGCGGCACGCTGGCGGCGGATCAGCTCGCCTGGATCACGGCCGGCCCGGTGCAGCAGGGCGAGCTTGATCAGCAGCTGGGAGCGGATGTCCCGGACGTGCTCCACCGGCGTGCCCAGCCACCGCTCGGCCTCCTGGCGGCCCTTCTCGGTCACCGTGTAGATGGTCCGCTGCGGGCCCTGGCCGGCCTCCACCGAGACGGGCGTGATCAGGCCGGCCTCGACGAGCCGTCCGATCGACCGGTACACGACCGGCCGGGGAACGCGCCAGATCCGGCCGAGCTCGCCGTGCTCCGCGGTGAGCTGCGAGACGGCGAAGCCGTGCGCGGGGCGCTGGCTGAGCAGCACCAGCACTGTCCACTCCGACAGCGCTATCGGGACCCCCATGAACCTGAGACTAGCGCCCTCGCGGGGATAGGACGGTCCGGTCGAAATCGCCCGGCGAGGCCCCGGGGCCCGGGACCGCGGTCACCGACCGCGCGTCGAGCGGCTCGCCGCAGTGCGAGCAGGCCGGCACGGCCGTCACCAGCTGCCCGCAGCCGGCGTGCCGGACCTCGACCGGCGGCCCGTCCGGGGCCGCCCAGCGGTCACCCCACTGGCGCATGGCCGTGATCACGTGCCACAGGTCGCGGCCCTTGGCCGTGAGCCGGTACTCCGCGCGGGGCGGGTGGTCGGAGTAGGGCACCCGGCTGAGGATCCCGCCGTCGGCCAGGTGCCCCAGCCGCTGGGTCAGGATGTTGCGGGAGATGCCCAGCCGCACCTGGAAGTCGTCGAAGCGGGTGACGCCGAGGAAGGCGTCCCTGATGATGAGCAGGCTCCACCAGTCGCCCACCACCTCCAGGCACTGGGCCACCGAGCACGTCATGTCCTCGAAGCTGGTCCGTTTCACGTGCCCAGCATAGATGGTTGCGTCATAGAAC
Organism: uncultured Actinomycetes bacterium; assembly: GCA_963744005.1. Taxonomy (GTDB): domain Bacteria; phylum Actinomycetota; class Actinomycetes; order Streptosporangiales; family Streptosporangiaceae; genus Palsa-504. The sequence goes on from CAVURU010000003.1 coordinate 495,985, forward strand.
TCACTACTCCTACAGTGATGGTCATGACAGAGCCTGCGCGCAGACGAGAGGTCAGCTGGGAAGACCCGATGACCGGGGCGGCGCTGGCCCGCGGCCTGTCCGGCCTGGAGTACCTGCGGTCGATGGCGGACGGGCGGGCCCCGCTGCCGCCCATCGCGGCCCTGCTCGGGATGGGCATCACTGAGATCGAGCCGGGGCGGGTGACGTTCTCGCTGGCGGTCGGCGAGTACCTGTACAACCCGATCGGGTCCGTGCACGGCGGCGTCTTCTGCACCCTGCTGGACTCCGCGATGGGCTGCGCGGTCCACTCCACCCTGGACCGCGGCCAGGCCTACACCACGCTGGAGCTGAAGGTGAACCTGGTCAAGGCGCTGACCGTGGCCACCCCCGGGGTGCTGGCCGCCGGCGAGGTGGTGAGCGCGGGCAGCCGGGTCGTCACCGCGTCCGGCCGGCTCACCTCGCCCGACGGCACCCTGTACGCGCACGCCACCACGACCTGCCTGGTCTTCGAGCCACGCGGCTCGCAGCCCGGCCCGAGCGCCGGGGCCGGCCGTGAGCGCTGACGCCGGCTCAGCTGACCCCGGCCCAGGGGCCCGGCCCTCGGCCCGGCCCAGCCTGCAGGCCGCCAGCCTGGCCTCCTCGGGTGCCTTCATGCGCGCGGTCGGCCTGGTGCCGGATGAGATCACCGCGACCCGGGTCGCCGGCCACCTGGACCTCGGCCCGGACCACCACACCCCGTGGGGCATCGTGCACGGCGGCGTCTACACCACGGTGGTGGAGAGCGCGGCCAGCCTCGGGGCCAGCGCCGCGGTGCACGACCGGGGCCAGGTCGCCGTCGGCCTGACCAACACGACGCACTTCCTGCGCTCGGTCACCGAAGGCCGGGTGAGCGTCGAAGCTACCGCCCTGAGCCAGGGCCGCACCCAGCAGCTGTGGCGGGTCGACGTCACCGACGCCTCCGGCCGCCTCCTGGCGCACGGCGAGGTCAGGCTGCAGAACGTGGCCGGCCAGCCGTAACGCCGTCCGCCGCCGGGCCGTCAGCCGCCGGCCGAGGTCACGTCAGCATGCCCCGGCGCAGGTCGCGGCGCACGGCCCGGCCCAGGTGCCTGGTCTCGCGGCTGTTGAAGAACGCCCCGGCCGCGGCCCCGGTCAGCAGCGGGCCCAGCGCGATGGCGCTGCGCCCGGCCCGGGCCGCCAGCCGCCGGCGCAGCTGCCGGGTCAGCGGGGACCCGGCCGCCAGGGCCAGCCCGCCGGGGATCATGTACACGCCGCGGCGGTGCGCCCACGCGGCCAGGTAGGCCCCCATCCGCTCCGGCCCGCGGCCCGGCGCCGGGGCGCCGTAGCACTCGTGCAGCTCGGCGATGAGCTTGATCTCGATGCCCACCACGATCAGCGTCTCGGCCGCGACCTCGGCCGGGAAGGCGGGCACTATGGGCAGCACGGACCAGGCGCCGACCGCGCCGCCCGCCGCAGCCGAGGCACGGGAGGCCCCGGTGATGAGCGCGTCGGCGATCTCGTCCGCGGACCGGCCCGGGAACTGCCGCCGCAGCGCGGCCTGGTCCCGCACCCGCAGCCGCGGGGCCATCGCCATCACCTGCCCGGTCAGCCAGCCCGTGCCCGAGCCGGCCCCGTGCCGCAGGGCGGTGATCCTGCGCTGCGCGGCACGGGTGCCGCGCCCCGCCGCCCGCGCGCTGGAACTCGCCGCCCGGGCGAACGCGGCCGCGATCCGCCGCCGGTCCTGGGCGTGCTCGGCTTCGGTCACGTCGGCGGCGGCCTGCGCGGCCTGCGCCGCGAGGTCGTCGGGCCCGGTTTCCGGTTCAGCCATGCGCTGAACCTACCCGCCGAAACCGGCGGCCCACCTGTTTCAGTTCGGGCTGTACGGCGAGTACCTCAGGTCCGGGGCGGGCCGCGACGTGGTGGCCTGCAGCATGGCCACCTCCCGGGACAGCAGGGCCCGCTCAGCGGCCAGCCGCCGGATGGTGCCCGGCTCGGCCAGCAGCGCCTGGTGCTCCGGCAGGTCGACCACCATGGCCGCCGCCACCACGAAGGACAGCAGGCCCGGCTCGGCCGGCACCTCCTCGATCTCCAGGGTGGCGCCGCCCCGCCGGGCCAGCACGTCGATGTAGGCGCGGAAGGCCTCCTGCACGGTGCGCACCAGCGGCGCCGCGGCCTCCCGGTCGACCTCGTCGGCGGCGAGCAGCTCGACCTCGCCCCGCAGGTAGGGCCGCTCCTCGTCCAGGGCGTCCAGCCGGAACCGCTGGGTGCCCACGGTGACCAGGTCGAACTGGCCGTCGTCCAGGGACTCGACCTGGCGCACGGTGGCCAGGCAGCCGATCGGGTAGAGCGATTCGACCCCGTCGATGCCGGTCTCCCGGCCCTTCCGGATGGCGATCACGCCGAACCGCCGCGGCTCCGGCCCGTCGAGCAGGTCCCGGACCAGCTGCCGGTAGCGCTCTTCGAAGATGTGCAGCGGCATCAGCATGCCCGGGTACAGCACCGCGCCGAGCGGGAACAGCGGCAGCAGCTCACCCATGGTCACGACACTACGCCTGCCCGGGAGCCCGGCTTACGGCAGCAGGACGATCTTGCCCAGCGTGTGGCCGCCGGCCAGGTCGCGGTAGGCGTCCTGGACCCGGTCCAGCGGGTAGGTGGCGGCGACCGGCACGTCCAGCTGCCCGGCCTCGATCAGGCCCGCGAGCTCAGCCAGCACGCTGGCGCGGGCGCCGGCCGCGTTGCCCTCGGCCTTGACGCCGAACCGCTCGACGGCCTGGAAGTCGGCAATGGTGTCGATGCGGGACGGCTCGACGCCCAGTTCCAGGGCCAGCTCCACGTAGCCCGCGCCGAACGTGTCGATGAAGGCGTCCACCTTGCTGGCCGCCGCGCCGATCCGGCCGGCCACCCCGTCGCCGTAGCTCACCGGGATGACCCCGTGCTCGGACAGCCAGGGATGGTGGCCCTCGCTGGCCAGCCCGATCACCGTCGCCCCGGCCCGCCGGGCCAGCTGGACGGCCAGCACCCCGACCCCGCCGGCCGCCCCGGACACCACCACCGTGTCACCCGCGGTCAGGCTGACCGCGCGGACGGCGGCCCAGGCCGTCGCCCCGGCCACGAACAGCGACCCGGCCGCCGCCCAGGGCACTCCGGCCGGCCGGGCCGTCAGGTGCTCCGCCTCGACCACGGCGTACTCCGCCTGGCTGGCCCGGTTGTCGGTCCAGCCGATGACCTCGTCGCCGGCCGCGGCGCCAGTGACGCCCGGCCCGGTCTCGGCGACGATCCCGGCCAGGTCGCTGCCCTGGCCGGACGGGAACGTGGCGGGCCACATGGCGTCTAGCAGCCCGTCGCGGATCTTGGCCTCGCCTGGATTGATCCCGGCCGCCTTGACCTGGACCAGGACCTGGCCGTCGCCGGGAACCGGGCGCGGCACGTCCACGACCTTCAGGACGTCGATCCCGCCGTAGCTGTCGAAGCGCACTGCCTTCACGTCTGCCTCCTGTCATCCGGGGGATCCGCCCCGGACCCCGGCCTTCCCGTCAGGGACGGCCGCCCTGGCCGCTTCCGGCTAGGCCAACGGCCCGCCGCTCCGCTTTATGCCAGCCGGCGCGCATAAGGTGCCCGTGTGGAAGCCGTCCAGCCCGACACCGCCGCGCCCAGGCCGCTGGCTGACCCGGCCGCCGCGCAGCGCCGGGCCGAGCAGCGGGAGGCCCGGGTCACGGCCGGCGTCGCGGAGCTGGACTCCTGGCTGCGCGACCAGGTGCGGCACGGCCTGGCCGCCAGCCAGCGGGCCGGCTACCGGCACTGGGACGAGATCGCCGCCCGCATGGTCGACGCGCAGGCCCCCGGCCTGGCTGACCGGCTGCGGGCGCTGGCCGCCGTGCCGCATTCCGGGGCCGGCTGGGAGGACCGGCTGCTGGAGGAATACGCCCTGCTGCGCCTGCTCGGCGCCGCCTACCGGGCTCAGGACCGGGTCAGCCCCGGGCTGCGGGCCACGGTCCGCTCCCGGGTTGGCTTCGCCGTCCGGCAGGCCGAGGTGCTGGCCGCCGCGGCCCCGGTCCGGGACCGGTGGCAGGTGCTGGGCGCCCGGGACACCGACGGCGAGCGGATCCAGACCCGCCGGACCTGGCTGCGCGGCCGCCGCACCGGACGGCCTGCGCTGGTCCTCAGCTTCGCCGCGGCGGGCGCGTCGCTGGACGACTCGCTGGCCCCCGGCACCGAAACCGAAGCCGACCTGGCCTTCTACCCCGGTGCGGTGCCGCTGCGGGCGCTGGTCGCGCAGCGACAGGACACCGTGCCCGCCGGGCCGCCCCCCGGCACCAGCGCGGCCGGCCTGCTGGCCGCCTACGCCGCGGCGCTGGCCGCGGACCCCTGGCTGGACAGCTGGCCGGCCGTGCTGGACGCCGTCCCGGCCCGCGATCCCCGCCCCGCCCTGCGTGACGCCGACGGCGGCGCGCTGCCGCTGCACCCGGGCGCGGGCCCCTGCTGGCCGCTGTTCGCGCTGTCCGGCGGGCAGCCGCTGACCGTGGCCGGCGAGTGGACGCCGCGCGGCCTGTGGCCGCTGGCCGCCTGGGACGAGACCGGGCGGCCGGTACCGCTGTGAGGGCCTGGCGTGACCTGGTCACCGCGAGCCTGATCGGGACCGAACGGGCCGCGGTTCCCGCCCTGCGCCTCCCCGGCCTGCCCCCGGCGGGCGCCGCCGCCCCCGCCGATGGCACGGCGGGCCACCGGGCCGAGTCCGATCCGGCCGCTGTCTTGCTGGACCTCGCCGTGCTGGCCACCGCGGCCCGCCGGGCCTGCCGCCGGCCCGGCCCGGCCCGGCCGCTGCCCGCCAGCGACCCCGACCCCAGGCCCCTGGTCAGCCCGGCCGCCGCGAGCCGGCTGGCCCGGCTGCTCGGCGTCCAGCGCCTGGCGGAGTACCCCGGGCTGCTACCCGAATGGCTGGCCGCGGCCGCTCGCCGCGGGCTGCGGCCGCCGCCGGAGTTCCTGCCCGCGCTGCTGGACCGGGCCCGCCGCGCCGGGCCCTCCGACGGCGGGCTGCGGCGCCTGGCGGCCGAGGCGGGCGGGCCGCGGGCCCGCTGGCTGGCCGCGATGAACCCGGACTGGGCTTTCGTGACCGAGCTGGACCGCACCGGGCCGGGCCAGCCCGAGATCTGGCGGCTGGGCGATACGACGCAGCGGCTCGACTACCTGGCCTGGCTGCGAGCCGCCGACCCGGCCGCGGCCCGGGACCTGGTCCTGGCCGGCTGGGACGCGGCCCCGGCCCGCGAGCGGCTGGGCTTCCTGACGATGCTGGCCGGCCGGCTCGGAGCCGGCGACGAGCCGCTGCTGGAGACGGCCCTGACCGACCGGTCGGCGGACGTGCGGGCCCGCGCGGCCGCCCTGCTGGCCCGGCTGCCCGGATCGGCACTGGGCCGCCGGATGACCCGGCGCGCGCTGGCCTTCGTCCGGATCGAGCCTGGTCCCGGCGGCCCGCGCCTGACCGTCACGCTCCCGGCCGAGCGCGACGAGGCCATGGCCCGCGACGGGATCCCGCCGCTGACGGCCGCGCCCGGTTCGCAGCAGCCCGACCGGGCCCGGCTGCTGTATGAGATCGTGGCCCGGGCCCCGTTGCGGGCCTGGACGGCGGACTCCGGCCTGACCCCGGCGCAGCTCGCCGCCCTGCCCGGCGGCGAGTGGGCCCCGATGCTGCTCGCGGCCTGGGGGCGCGCGGCGGTCGCGCAGCGGGACCCGGAGTGGACGGCCGCGCTGATCCGCCGCGCGGCCGACGGCCAGCTGAGGCTGACCGCCGCCCAGCTGCAGCTGCTCCGGGAGCTGGCCCGCCAGGCCGACCCGGAGCTGGGCGCGCCGGGTGCGCTGCCCGATTCCGGGCCGGGCACGCCGCCCGCCGTGGCGGGCGTCCTGGCCGCGCTGCGGTTCCGCTGGGACATGCTGGAGGAGCTGGCGCACGACGGGAACGCTGGGGAGGAGCACGGACATGACGACCGCGGCCGCTGAGGGCATCCTGCGCCCGCACGCCGAGCACGAGCACCGGGCCGAGCTGGCCGAGCTGGCCGCCGCCGACGACCGGCCCCGCCCGCCGGGCTGGGCGCTGTCGCCGTGGGCGGTGACGACCTACCTGCTGGGCGGCGAGGCCGGGGGCCTGGCCATCACGCCGAAGTACGTCGGCTCCCGCCGCCTGGTCGAGGTCGCGGTGGCCACCCTGGCCACCGACCGGGCCCTGCTGCTGCTCGGCGTGCCCGGCACGGCCAAGACGTGGGTGTCCGAGCACCTGGCCGCGGCCATCTGCGGCGACTCGACGCTGATGGTGCAGGGCACCGCGGGCCTGGCCGAGGAGGCGGTCCGGTACGGCTGGAACTACGCGCGGCTGATCGCCGAGGGGCCCTCGCGCGAGGCCATGGTGCCGAGCCCGGTGATGCGGGCGATGGCGGCCGGCAAGATCGCCCGGGTCGAGGAGCTGACCCGGATGCCCCCGGAGGTGCAGGACGCGCTGATCACGATCCTGTCCGAGAAGACGCTGCCCATCCCCGAGCTGGGCAGCGAGGTGCAGGCCATCGGTGGCTTCAACGTGATCGCCACCGCGAACGACCGCGACCGCGGCGTCAACGACCTGTCCAGCGCCCTGCGCAGGCGGTTCAACACCGTCGTGCTGCCGGTCCCGGACTCCGCCGAGCAGGAGATGGAGATCGTGACCCGGCGGGTCACGCAGCTGGGCCGTTCGATCGGGCTGCCGCAGGCCACCGCGGGGGCCGAGGAGATCCGGCGGGTGGTGACCGTGTTCCGCGAGCTGCGCCAGGGCGTCACCGAGGACGGCCAGTCCAAGGTCAAGTCGCCCAGCGGGACGCTGTCCCCGGCCGAGGCGATCTCGGTCATCACCAGCGGCCTGGCCCTGGCCGCGCACTTCGGCGACGGCGTGCTGCGCCCGGCCGACGTGGCCGGCGGCATCACCGGCGCGGTGGTGGACGACCCGGTGGCCGACCGCGTGGTGTGGCAGGAGTACCTGGAGACCGTCATCCGGGAACGCGACGGCTGGAGCGAGTTCTACCGCGCCTGCCGCGAGGTGGCCGGCTGGTGAGCATCACCCGCCTGTTCGGGATCCGCCATCACGGGCCCGGCTCGGCCCGGTCCGTGCGGGCGGCGCTGGCCGCGCTGGAACCGGACGTGGTGCTGATCGAAGGCCCGCCGGAAGCCGACGACCTGGTCGCGCTGGCCGGCCACCAGGACATGCTCCCGCCGGTGGCGCTGCTGGGCTACGTGCCGGGCGCCCCGGACGCCGCCGCGTTCTGGCCGTTCGCGGTCTTCTCACCGGAATGGCAGGCCATCAGCTACGCGCTGGCCGCGGGTGTCCCGGCCCGGTTCTGCGACCTGCCCGCCGCGCACCAGCTGGCCATGACCGGTGCTGGCCCGAAGTCCTCGCGGGCGCGCGCCGACCCGGTCGCCGAGCTGGCCGCCGCGGCCGGCTACGACGACCCCGAACGCTGGTGGGAGGACGCCGTCGAGCACGTCCCGGGCCCGGACGTGTTCGGCGCGCTGGCCGAGGCCATCGGCATCCTCCGCGCCGAGGATCCCGACCCCGGCCCGCAGGACGCGGTCCGCGAGGCGTACATGCGCCGGGTGCTCCGCCGTGCCGTCAAGGACGGCTACCAGCGCATCGCGGTGGTCTGCGGCGCCTGGCACGTGCCGGCCCTGTCCGACCTGCCGCCCGCCGCCGCCGACGACCGGCTGCTGCGCGGCCTGCCGCGGGTCCGGGCCGTCCTGACCTGGATCCCGTGGTCCTACGGCCGGCTGGCCTACGCGTCCGGTTACGGAGCCGGCATCCGCTCCCCCGGCTGGTATGACCACCTGTTCGCCTCGCCCGGCCAGCCGGTCGAAAGGTGGCTGGCCCGGGCCGCGGGGGTACTGCGCGACGAGGGCGTGGCCGCGTCGCCTGCGCACGTCATCGAGGCGGTCCGGCTGGCCGAGGCGCTGGCCGCGCTGCGCGGCCGGCCGCTGGCCGGGCTGGAAGAGGTCACCGAGGCGGCCCGGGCCGTGCTGTGCGAGGGCAGCGACGTGCTCAGCAGGCTCATCCAGCGGCGCCTGGTCATCGGCGAGCGCCTCGGCGCGGTCCCGGCCGACACCCCCATGGTGCCGCTGCAGCAGGACACCCGTGATCAGCAGCGCCGGCTCCGGCTGCGCCCGGAGGCGGCTCCCCGGGACCTGGACCTGGACCTGCGCAAGCCGACCGACCTGGCCCGCAGCAGGCTCCTGCACCGCCTCGCGCTGCTGGAGGTCCGGTGGGGCAGGCCGCGCAGCAGGGCCTGACCGAGAACATCGGGACGTTCCGGGAGAGCTGGCTGCTGGCCTGGCGGCCCGAGCTGGACCTGGCCCTGATCGAGGCCAGCGTGTGGGGCAGCACGGTGGCCGCCGCCGCGGCGCAGCGGGCGGCCGAGCTGGCCGCGAGGGCCGGGGTGGAGGAGCTGACCGCGCTGGCCGAACGGTGCCTGCTGGCCGACCTGGGCGACGCCCTGGCCGAGGTCCTCGCGGCGATCCGCGCCCGGGCCGCCGCGGACGGCGACGTGACCCGGCTGATGACGGCGCTGCCCGCCCTGGTCCGCGCGGCCCGGTACGGCGACGTTCGCGGCACCAACCCGGGGCGGCTGGGCGACGTCGCGGTGGAGCTGCTCACCCGGATCTGCGCCGGCCTGCCCGCCGCCGTCCTCTCGCTGGACGAGGAGGCCGGGAAGGCCCTGCGGGACCGGATCGACGCCGTGCACGCGGCCGCCGGCCTGCTGGCCGACGTCGGCAGCCGGGAACGGTGGCTGGACACGCTGGCCCGGATGGCGGCCGCGTCTCCCCCGCTCATCTCCGGCCGGCTGACCCGGCTGCTGCTCGACGCCGGGCGGCTGTCCGCGGGCCGGGCCGCCACCCGGATGTCGCGCGAGCTGTCCGCCGCCGCCCCGGCCGCGGACGCGGCCAGCTGGGCCGAGGGGTTCCTGGCCGGCAGCGGCCTGCTCCTGCTGCACGACGAGAGGCTGCTCAGCCTGGCCGACGGCTGGCTGTCCGGGCTGACCGGCGACGCGTTCACCGCCGTGCTGCCCGCGCTGCGCCGGACGTTCAGTGAGTTCGCGCCGCCCGAGCGGCAGGCCATCGGGGCCAAGGCGGCCCGGCTGGACGGCACCGGCCAGCCCCCCGCTCCGGCCCCGTCTCCCGACGATGACCTGGACGAGGACCGGGCGGCGAGCGCCGTGGCCGCCGTCGCGGCCATCCTCGGCGCCGTCCCCGGAGCGGCGACGTCAAGCGCCGGCCCCGACGAGCGGATGCGGCGCTGGCGGCTGGCCCTGGGCGCCGCCGACGGGACCGGTGTCATGCTCGGCGACCAGGACGCCCTGATCGACGCCGCCCTCGGCGCGCTGTACAACTCCGGCCCGGATGAACCGCCGAGCTCAGCTGCGGGCACCGGCTCAGGGGACGGGACCGGTTCCGGCGAGGGCACCGGCCCGGGCGAGGGAGAAGGGCCCGGCGAAGGGCCCGGTCCAGGTGACGGGCCAGGCTCAGGAGAGGGACCGGGCCCGGGTCCGCAGGCTGGCCCCGGCCAGACGGCCGATCCCGCTTCGGCCGGGCCGCGGCCAGGCCGGGCTGGGCGGCTCGGCCCCGCAGGTGGCCCGCTGGCTCGGTGACATCCGCACGTTCTTCCCGGTCGGCGTCGTGCAGGTGATGCAGAAGGACGCGATCGAGCGGCTCGGCCTGGACCGGCTGCTGCTCGAGCCGGAGCTGCTGGAGGCGGTCGAGCCGGACGTGCACCTGGTCGGCACGCTGATGTCGCTGAGCCGGGCGCTGCCCGAGCAGGCCCGCGAGTCGGCCCGGGCCGTCATCCGCGCCGTGACCGCTGACCTGGAGCGACGGCTGGCCCAGCGGACCCGCTCGGCCGTCACCGGCGCGCTGAACCGGGCCAGCCGCACCAGCCGCCCCCGGCGGCCGTCCGACGTCGACTGGGACCGCACCATCCGGGCCAACCTGCGCCACTACCTGCCCCGGGAGCGCACCGTCGTGCCGGAGCGGCTGGTCGGCTACGCCCGGCAGCGGCAGGCGGTCGCCCGCGACGTCATCGTCTGCCTGGACCAGAGCGGCTCGATGGCTTCCTCGGTGGTGTACGCCGGGGTGTTCGGCTCGGTGCTGGCCTCGGTCCGGTCGCTGCGCACCTCGGTGGTGGCCTTCGACACCGCTGTCGCCGACCTGACCGACCAGCTCAGCGACCCGGTCGACGTGCTGTTCGGCATCCAGCTCGGCGGCGGCACCGACATCAACCGCGCGCTGGCCTACTGCCAGCAGCTCATCACCCGGCCGGCCAGCACCATCCTGATCCTGGTCAGTGACCTGTTCGAGGGCGGCGACGCGGCCGCCATGCTGCGCCGGGTGGCCGACATGACCGCGGCCGGCACCCAGGTCATCGCCCTGCTGGCGCTGTCCGACGAGGGCGCGCCCGGTTACGACCACGAGCTCGCCGCCGCCCTGGGCGAACTGGGCGTGCCCGCGTTCGCCTGCACCCCCGATTCGTTCGGCGATCTCATGGCCGCCGCCATCGAGCGCCAGGACCTGGTCGAATGGGCTCACCGCCGGGCCCTGTGGGAGGACCTAAGCCGCGGCCAGCCGCCTGATGACCTCGGCGGCGGGCTCGTCGGTCGCTGACCGGTACCCCTGCCCGGCCCACAGCGACATGCCGTGGGTGTCCCCGCGGGCGGCCGCGGCCGCCCGCAGCGGCCGGGTGGCGTTGTTGATCTGCGGGTAGGCCGCCGGCGCGCCCTGGTGATCCAGGATGAACCGGTTGACCAGCCCGCGGGCCGGCCGCCCGCTGAACGCCCGGGTCAGCGTGGTCGCGGTGTACTGCGGGTCAGCCAGCGCCGCCTTGTACGCCGGGTGGGCGCCGCTTTCCGGGCAGCGCAGGAACGCGGTGCCGCACTGCGCCGCCACCGCCCCGGCCGCGAGCACGGCGCGGACCTGGCGCGAGGTCATGATGCCGCCCGCCGCGACCTGCGGCAGGCCGGTGATCGCGGCCACCTCGCCGATGAGCGACAGCAGGCCGTAGTCCTGGCCCGGCGCGTCGTCGTTGCCGAACGTCCCGCGGTGGGCGCCCGCCTCGTAGCCCTGCACGCACAGCCCGTCGGCGCCCGCCCCGGCGGCCAGCGCGGCCTCGCCGGGACTGGTCACGGTGATGACCACCGCGGCCCCGGCCGCCTGCAGGGCGCGGATGACCCCGGCCGGCGGGCAGCCGAAGGTGAAGCTGACCACGGCGGGCGGGGCGGCCAGCAGCGCGGCGACCTTGCCCTCGAAGCCGTCGTCGTCCCAGCTGGCCTCGGCGAGCGGGCAGGCGGCCCGCAGCTCGTCCAGGTACCGGCCCAGCGCCCCGGCGTCCGCGTCCGGCCTCCCGGGCACGAAGACGTTGACCCCGAACGGCCGGCCGGTCGCGGCCCGCACGGCGGACATCTCGGCCGTCATCGCCTCGGGTGTCTTGTCGCCGGCCGCCAGGAAGCCCAGCGCGCCCGCGGCGGCCGCGGCGATGACCAGGCCCGGGCCGGACGGGCCGCCCGCCATGGGAGCGATCACGATCGGGCCGGGCAGCCGGGCAGCCAGCCCGGGCGAGCCCGGGGACAGGCCGGTCTGGGGCGATGTCATCGGTCACCCAGCCTACCGCCGGGCCCTTCCCGGCGGGCCAGCAGCTGCCTGCGCATCAGCCCCTGGCGGTCCTCGAGCTCGTGCTGGTCCAGCACGGTGAAGCCGGCCGGGAGCAGGCGGGCGGGCTCGCCCGGGCCCAGGCACCACTCCGCCGACAGGCTCGGCCTGGCCCGGCGCGCCTCGGCGGTGAACGCCTCCCAGCCCAGCAGCCCGCCGTCGGCGACCGCCCCGGCGGCCGTGCCGAAGACCGCCCGGTCCCACCAGCCGGTGCACAGCACCAGCGCGTACGAGCCGGGCGCGGGCTGCCAGCGGGCCAGGTCGGCCGGGACCAGGGTGAGCAGGTGCGCCAGGCCCCGCCGGCGGGCCTCGGCGCCGAGCAGGCCCAGGGCCCGCTCCGAGATGTCCACCGCCGTGACCGGCCGCCCGGCCGCCGCGGCCAGCAGCGCGCTGCCGGAAGGGCCGCAGGCCAGGTCGGCCACCGGGCCGCCGGGCAGGTCCCGGGCCAGCGCCTGGACGGCCAGCTCGCGGGGGGCGAAGGACGGCGCCCGGCCGCTCGCGTACTTGGCGTCCCACCGGAGCCGGTCCGGGTGCCGCGACAGCGGCCGGGACGGGTCTGGGTCGCGCGCGGACATGATGATGGATACTACGGCCGGCCCCGGGCGGCTATGATTACAGCACTGAGTGCCAAAACCCGCCTCTGGGCGGGCCGGCGAGGGGGCCCGATGGCGAGCACGCGCGAGTGGTTCGAGACGGTAGAGGAGGCACGCCGGCGGGCCCGGCGGCATCTGCCCAGGTCGGTGTACCTGGCCCTGGTGGCCGGCACCGAGAAGGGCCTCACCTTGCAGGACAACGTGGCCGCCTTCAGCGAGCTGCGGTTCACGCCCCCGCGGATCGCCAGCCAGCCGGCCGCCCGCCAGCAGGCCACCACGGTGCTCGGCCAGGAGATCTCCCTGCCGGTCATCGCCTCCCCCACCGGCGTGCAGGCCGTGCACCCCGAGGGTGAGGTGGCCGTGGCCCGCGGTACGGCGGAAGCGGGCACGGCCATGGGCCTGAGCGCGTTCGCCAGCAGGCCGGTGGAGGACGTGGCGGTCATCAACCCGGCGCTGTTCTTCCAGGTCTACTGGTCCGGCGGTAAGGACGTCATCGAGCAGCGGATCGACCGGGCCCGCCGGGCCGGGGCCAAGGCCCTGATCGTCACCCTGGACTGGTCGTTCTCCAACGGCCGGGACTGGGGCAGCCCGGCCATCCCGGAGACGATTGACCTGCGGGCCCTGCTCCGGTTCGCGCCGGAGGGCCTGGCCCGGCCCGGGTACGTCCGCCAGTGGCTGCGGGCCGGCGGCCTGCCCGATCTCACCGTGCCGAACATGGCCCCGCCGGGCGGCCCGGCCCCGACGTTCTTCGGCGTCTACGGCGAGTGGATGCAGACTCCCCCGCCCAGCTGGGACGACCTGGCCTGGCTGCGCGAGCAGTGGGGCGGCCCGTTCATGGTCAAGGGCGTCATGCGGGCCGATGACGCGCGCCGCTGCGTAGACCTCGGCGCCGACGCGGTCTCGGTCTCCAACCACGGAGGCAACAACCTGGACGGCACGCCGGCCTCCATCCGGGCCCTGCCCGGGATCGCGGCCGCCGTGGGCGGCCAGGCCGAGGTCCTGCTGGACGGAGGGATCCGGCGCGGCAGCGACGTGGTCAAGGCGCTGGCCCTGGGCGCCCGCGCGGTCATGGTCGGCCGGGCCTACCTGTGGGGCCTGGCCGCGGGCGGCTCGGCGGGCGTCAGGAACGTCTTCGACGTGCTGCGCGGCGGCATCGACTCCACCCTGCTGGCGCTGGGCCGGGCGTCGGTCGCCGACCTGTCCCCCGACGACGTCATCGTCCCGGCGGGTTTCGCCCTGAAGGTGCCCGGGGAACCGCGCGCCGCGGCTCGCGGGAAGCCCACCGCGAGGCGGACTTCGGGTGGCCCAGCCTGACCGCGACCGAGACCAGGATCGGGGTGCGGCCGCCCCGGGGCGCCGGGCCGGTGATGACCGGGACGAGCGGTGCGATGGTGCGCTGCCGCACGCAGCCCTCCCACACGCCCAGGCCGTAGGCCACGTCGTCCAGCAGCCGGGCGGCGGCGTACCGCGCCGGGTCCAGCGGCGGCCGGCGCTCCAGCCAGTCCAGCAGCGGCGGCGCCAGGACCAGCGCGGCCAGCGGGTACCGCGCTCGCCGCACGGCCAGCCCGGCGGCCACCGCGGCGGGCCACCAGGCCCGGGAGATGGCCCGGCCCAGCGGCTGGCCCGCGGCCAGGGTCCCGCCGCCGGCCAGCCGGGCGGCCAGCGGCCAGGCCGTCCGGGCCGCGGGCCACGGCTCGCCCGTCACCCGGGCCAGCCGCCGGGCCAGCAGGGCCACGCTGGCGCCGGCCACCGCCGCCCCGGCCGCGGGACGGCCCGCCGCGGCCGCCGTCCAGGCCAGCGCGGTCCAGGCCGAGATCCGCAGCGGCCGCGCCGACCCGGGATGGCGCTGTTCCAGCCGGGCGGCCGAGGTGCCGTAGTCCTTCCGCCGGGCGAACCAGCTGCGCAGCTGCACCCGGTGCTGGTGCCGCATGGTCGCCGCCGGCTCGTAGCGCACCCGCCAGCCCGCCGCGGCCAGCCGCCAGCCGAAGTCGACGTCCTCCCCCACCTGCATGTCCTCGGCGAAACCGGGCCCGGCCGCGGTGCGGCGCACGACCAGGGCCGCGCCCGGCACGTAGGACACCCGCGCGCCGGGCCGCACGATGCTGGCCCGGGCGCCCATGTCCAGGGCGGAGCTGGCCCCCTCGTAGCGCGCCAGCCAGCTGCGCCCGGGCTCGGCCGGGAGAATCCGCGGCGCGACGGCGCCCACCGCCGGGTCGGCGAAGTGCGGCAGCAGCGCGTCCAGCCAGCCCGGCTCGGGCACGCAGTCGGAATCGAGGAACGCCACCAGCGGGGTGGCCGCCGCGGCCAGCCCGGTGTTCCGGGCCGCCGCCGGCCCGCCGTTCACCGGCCGGCGCAGCACCCGGGCGCCGGCCTGCGCCGCCGCGCGCGCGATCGCCGCCGGGTCGGCGGAACCGTCGTCGACCACGATGACCCGGGGCAGGTCCGCCAGCCCGGCCAGGCAGCGGGCCAGCTCGGCCTGCCGGTCCCGGACCGGGATGACCACCGTGACGTCTCCGGACCGCCAGCGTCCCGGCTCGGCGTCCCGGCCGGGCGCGGGATGCGCGAGGCCGGCGTCGAGCAGGCGCCGGGCCAGCGCCCGGGCCTGCCGGCTGTCGGGCACCGGCGTCCCGGACAGCCAGCCGCGGACCTGGCGGGCCCCCGCGGCGGTCAGCCGCAGGACCCGGACCGGCGACCCGCCGGCCAGCACGGTGCCGTCCGCCAGCAGCCGGGTGTCCCGATCCGGGCACAGCGGCAGTCCCGCCGGGACCAGCTCATCCGGCGGCCCGGGCGCGGTGCCCGTCCCGGCGGTGGTCAGCGGGCGTCGCCGACGGTGAAGCCGGCCAGCGGGTCCTCATCGCAGGCTCGCTCCGGCGGGCGGCGGCGGCCGATGGTGACCGGCACCAGGCGGTGCGAGTGGTCGCCGGACGGGCGGGGCAGGCCGGCGCCGCCCGCCCGGGCCGCGGCCAGCGCGGCCTCGCCGTGGCCCTGCACGCACTCCGGGTCGGGGCCGTCCAAGGGCAGGCCGGTGAAGAACTTGGCCGCCATGCAGCCGCCCCGGCAGGCGTCGTACGCGCCGCAGGACTGGCACGCTCCCCCGGTCTGCGGCTGGCGCAGGTCGGTGAACAGCGGGGATTCCCGCCACACGGCCTCGAAGCCGCCCGGCTGGCGGACGCTGCCGGCCAGGAAGTTGTCATGGATGGCGAACGGGCAGGCGTACACGTCGCCGACCGGGTCGATGAGGCAGACCACGCGGCCCGCCCCGCACATGTTCAGCCCGGGCAGCGCCTTGCCGTACGGGGACAGGTGGAAGAACGAGTCACCGGTCAGCACCCGGTCGCCGTGCGCGGACAGCCAGTCGTAGAGCTCCCGCTGCTGCCCGGCCGTCGGGTGCAGCTCCGGCCACGCGTCGGCGCCGCGGCCGGACGGGCGCAGCCGGGTCAGCCGCAGCTGGGCGTCGAAGTCGGCGGCCAGCGCCGCGAACTGGTCGAGCTGGCCGATGTTGTGCCTGGTGGCCACCACGGAGATCTTGAAGCCGCGGAAGCCGGCCTCGGCCAGGTTGCGCATGGCCCGGACGGCGGTGTCGTAGGAGCCGGCGCCCCGGACCGCGTCGTTGACGTCCGGCGTGGCCCCGTCCAGGGAGATCTGCACGTCGACGTAGTCGCTGGCCGCCAGCCGCCGCGCGGCCGCGGCGTCCAGCTTGATCCCGTTGGTGGAGAACTTGACGCCCACCTGGTGCCCGGTGGCGTAGTCCAGCAGCTCCCAGAAGTCCGGGCGCACCGTCGGCTCGCCGCCGCCGATGTTGACGTAGAACACCTGCATCCGCTGCAGCTCGTCGATGACGGCGCGGCACTCGGCCGTGCTCAGCTCGCGCGGGTCCCGGCGGCCTGAGCTCGACAGGCAGTGCACGCAGGCCAGATTGCAGGCGTAGGTGAGTTCCCAGGTCAGGCAGATCGGCGAGGTCAGGCCCAGCTCGAACAGGTCGGTCAGCCGCCCGGCGGGCCGGGCCGCGCCGGCGGCGCGGCCGACCGGGCCGGGCGGGCCCCCGACCGGGCCGGCCTGCGGCTGCGGCGGCAGGGCCGGTTCCTGCCGTCCCGGCTGGCTGCGGGGGACGATCATCCCCGAGCCGGCCAGGGTGCCGAGCGCACGTGCGTAACCCGGCAGCTCCGCCTCCGGCACTCCGGCCGCCGCGCAGGCCGCGCGGGCGGTGGGCTGGCCGGCCAGCTGCTCCAGGATCACGAGCAGGGTGGTGCTCTTGACGAAAGACAGGTTGCGGGTACCGAAGTGATAGAGCATGGCGCCGAACGGCTCCGGGCGGACCGCGGCCCGGTCATGCAGGCGCCACGGGTCGTCCAGGTCGAAGGGCGGCGCGCCCGGCCCGGCGGCCGAGGGGGCTAGGTCAGTAGACACCGCACATGCCGTCTATCGAGACCTCCTCGACCAGGAGCTCGTCCGTGGCGAGCGGCTCGTTCTCGTCCTGGTCGGCGGCCGGGGCGACGGCGGGGTTGTCGCTCATGAGTACCTCCAGCTTCGTGGCACCGGGTGCCATAGTATCGGTACCGAACGTCACCGATCAAGCCTTCGGGCGTGACCGGCGCCACGGAACTAATTCGTCACGGGCCGTAAGATGGCCAGCGGACGGGCGGTCGTGATCAGCGGGGCGGTGGTGGCGATGTCGGCAGCGGTGCCGGACGGCTCGCCGGGCGGTGATCGCCCGGACCCGGCCGGGCAGCCCGGCCGGCGGCGCGTGACCTCGCAGGCCGAGCTGGAACAGGTCGCATTCGGCTTGTTCGAGGCGAACGGCTTCGAGCAGACCACCGTGGACGACATCGCGTCCGCGGCGGGCATCGGCCGCCGGACCTTCTTCCGGTACTTCCCCTCCAAGAACGACGTGCCTTGGGGCATGTTCGAGCTGGAGCTCGAGCGGATGCGCGCCCGGCTGAAGGCCAGCCCCCGTGACACCCAGCTGATGGACGCGATCCGGGTCGCGCTGGTCGACTTCAACCAGGTCGAGCCCGCTGCGGTGCCCTGGCACCGGCGCCGGATGGAGCTGATCCTGCGGGTGCCGGCCCTGCTCGCCCATTCGACGCTGCGGTTCGCCGCCTGGCGCGCGGTGGTGGCCGAGTTCGTGGCCGAGCGCACCGGCCAGCGCCCGGACGCGCTCGCCCCGCAGGCCATCTCGCATGCCATCCTGGGCGTTGCCATCGCGGCCTACCAGCGGTGGCTCGACGACGAGGACGCCGACCTCGGCGTGCTGCTCGACGCCGCGGTCCGGGAGCTCGGCGCCGCCTTCACCGGCACCGGCACCGGCACCGGCCTCCCGGCCCCCTCGTGAGCCCGGACGTCGCATCGGGACCGGCGGCCCTCGAGACGGCGCCCTTCGAGCTGGCCGGCGCGCACTGGCCCGAGGTCGAGACCGGGACACGGCGGCTGCTCGTGGTCCCGGTCGGCTCCCTGGAGCAGCACGGCCCGCATCTGCCGCTGGACACCGACACCCGGATCGCTGTGGCCGTCGCGCGGCGGGCGTGCGCCGGCCGCCCAGGCGTGGCCCTGGCGCCCGCGCTGCCGATCGGCGCCAGCGGCGAGCACGCCGCCTTTCCCGGCACGCTGTCCATCGGCGCCGACGCGCTCACCGCCTGCCTCATCGAGCTAGGCCAGGCACGCCAGCCTGGACTGGCCCGCGATGATGCTGGTCAACGGGCACGGCGGAAATGTCACCGCGGTGGAGGCCGCGGCGGCCCGGCTCCGCTACGAAGGCCGGTCCTGCCGGGCCTGGCACGCCGCGCTGCCCGGCGGTGACGCGCACGCCGGCCGGGCGGAGACGTCGGTCATGCTGGCCCTGGACCCCGGCCTGGTGCGGCTGGAGACGGCCGAGCGGGGCGACGTCCGCCCGATCGGGCAGATCCTCCCGCTGCTGCGCGAGCACGGCGTCCGCGCGGTCAGCCCGAACGGCGTGCTGGGCGACCCGGCGGGCGCCTCGGCGGCCGAGGGCGAGCGGCTCCTCGCGCTGCTGGCGGACGGGCTGAACGAGGCGCTGGACGGGCTCGGCGAACGAAGGCCGGCATGACGGCACGGCAAACGGAGGCGGCATGACGGCACGCCGAACGAAGGCCCGCATGGCCGGCCGGATGAGGGCGGCATGACCGGGCTGGCCGTGGTGACCGGGGCGGCGCGGGGCATCGGTGCGGCGACCGCCGTCCGGCTGGCCGCTGACGGCTGGTCCCTGCTGCTGGTCGACGCGTGCGCGCCGCAGCCGCCGGCCGGCTACCCGATGCCCTCGCCGGCGGACCTGGCCGCGGTGGCGCGGGACTGCGCCGAGGCCGGCGCGGCCGGGGTGGAGGCCCTGGTCGCCGACGTCGGTGACGGCTCGGTGCGGGACGAGCTGCGCGAGCGGCTGGCCGGCCGGGCGCCGGCTGCGGTAGTGGCGGCGGCGGGCGTGATCCGCGGTGACCCGGCCTGGGCGGTGCCCGACGAGGCGTTCGACCTGATCCTGCGGGTGAACCTGCTCGGCGTCCGGTACCTGGCCGAGGCGTGCGTCCCGGCCATGATCCAGGCCGGCCAGGGCCGGTTCGTCGCGATCGCCTCGGCGGCCGCGCTGCGGGCCATGCCGCAGCTGGCCGCCTACTCCGCGGCCAAGGCCGGGGTGGTGGGCTACGTCCGCGCGCTGGCCGCCGACCTGGCCGGCACCGGGGTGACGGCCAACGCCGTCTGCCCGGGCTCGACCCGCGGCCCGATGCTGGCGGCCAGCGCCGCCGTGTACGACCTGCCCGACCAGGAGACCTTCGCGGCCCAGGCGCTGCTGCGCCGTCTGCTCGAGCCCGGCGAGGTCGCCGCCGCGGTGGCCTGGCTGTGCGGCCCGGACTCCGCCGCCCTGACCGGCGCCGTCATCCCGGTCGACGCCGGCCTGAGCGCCTGACGGCCCGGCCGACCGTCAGGGGCGCACGTCGAAGACGCGGTTCACCGGCGTCTGCGCCGCCTGGCGGAACCGGGTGAACCCGCCGCCCGCGCAGATCGCCCGCAGCTGGGCCTCGCTGGCCTGGCTGCCCAGGGCCCAGCCGCCAGGCTGAGACCGGGCGCAGGGGGTGCACACCAGCGATGAGGCGGAGTAGAAGACCCGGCCGACGGGATTGAGGTTGTCGGCCACCGACTCCCCGGCCATGGGCTCGACCAGCATCCAGGTGCCGTCCTCGGCCAGGGCCGAGCGGATGTGCCGGGCTGCGCCCGCCGGGTCGCCCATGTCGTGCAAGGCGTCGAAGATGCAGGCCAGGCCGAAGCCGCGGCCCGGGAAGTCCTGCGCGCCGGCGACCTCGAAGCTGACCCGGTCGCCTACCCCGGCCTCGCCGGCCGCCTTGCGCGCGGCCAGCACCGACGGCTCGTGTGGGTCAAAGCCGGTGAAACGGCTGGCCGGGAAGGCCTGGGCGAGCAGGATGGTGGACGCGCCGTGCCCGCAGCCGATGTCGGCCACGTCGATGCCGGCCTGCAGCCTGCCCGTCACGCCGTCAAGCGCCGGGATCCAGCTCCCGATCAGGTTGGCCTGGTAGCCGGGCCGGAAGAAGCGCTCGACGCCGGCGAACAGGTCGGCGTGATGCTCACCCCAGCCGACCCCGCTGCCCGACCGGTAGGCGCTGGCCAGCAGGTCGCCGTCCTTGAACATGGCCGCGGCCAGGGTCATGCCCGCCGCGAGGAAGGCGGGGCTTGTGTCATCAGCCAGGCAGGCGGCCTGCGCAGGGCTGAGCCAGTACTCGGCCGGTGCCCGGGTCGTAGCTGCAGTAGCCCGAGGCGGCCTGGGCGTTGAGCCATTCCATGATGTATCGCTCGTCGCAGCCGGCCTGGGCGGCCAGCTCGGCGGGCGTGGCCGCTCCCGTCCGGGCCAGGGCCTTGTACAGGCCGAGCCGGTCGCCGAGCACGACCGTGGCGGCATGGGAGGCGGCGCCGAGGTCGGCGATGAAGCGGCCGGCGAACTCGTGCAGTTCGTTCTCGTCGATGGCAGTCATGGCGGAGGTCCTTTCGTTGTCAGTACCGGTGCCGGCCACGGGGCCGGTTAGCGCGCCGAGGTGAGGCCCGTGGCCAGCCGGGCACGGCCGCGGCGGCTGGCCCTCGCGGCGTCCCGGGCGGTCCGCCGGGCGTGCCGGGCCTCCCGGGCGAGCCGGGAGTCACGGGCTGCTGCGGTCAGCTCGGCGTGCCGCTGGCGGGCGATGACGGCGGTGATGTCGGGATGCATGATGTTCTCCTCGGTGCGCGGCTTGTATGGGCAGCCTGCGCCGCCGGGCACCTCGCGGACATCCGTGGCCAGCACCGATTCACCACGGACGTATTACGCAGACCGCCACCGACCGGCCATGATGGGACCGTGGGGTCTGCCACTTACCCAGCCGGGATATCCGAGCGCGAGGCCGAGGTCCTCGCGGCGGTTGGCGCGCACCTGAGCAACGCCCAGATCGCCGGCCGGCTGCACATCTCGGTGCGCACGGTGGAAAGCCATGTCTCCGCGCTGCTGCGCAAGCTCGGGGTGCCGGATCGCCGGAGCCTGGCCGAGCTGGCGCCGGGCCTCACGGCGGCGCCGCGCCGGGCCGGGCCGGCGCCGGGTGGCCAGCCTGCCGGCCGTCCGTACCAGCTTCATCGGCCGGGAGGCCCTGGCCGCCGCGGTGCAGGCCGCCCTGGCCGAGACCAGGCTGCTGACGCTGACCGGACCCGGCGGCGTGGGCAAGACCCGGCTGGCCGTGCGGGCCGCCGAGGCGGCCGCTCCGGACTACCTGATCAGCGCGTTCGTGGACCTGGTCCCGGTCCGGGATGACTTCGTGGCCCAGGCGGTGGCCGCGGTGCTGGGCGTGACGGGACGGGCCGGGGAGCCGCTGGAGGCGGTGGTGTGGGAGTACCTGGCCCGCGGCCGGACGCTGCTGGTCTTCGACAACTGCGAGCACCTGCTCGAGGCCGCGGCCGGGCTGATCGAGCGGATGCTGGCCGCGTGCCCGGGCCTGACCGTGCTGGCCACCAGCCGGGAGCGGCTCGCGGTGCCCGGGGAACGGGTGCTGGCCATCCCGCCCATGTCGCTGGTCTCGGCCGGGACCGGCGGCACGGCCGGATCCGAGGCTGAGGCGCTGTTCCTGGAGCGGGCCCGGGCCGCCGACCCGGGCTTTGCCTCCGAGCCGGGGGCGCTCGGCGAGCTGTGCGCCCGGCTGGACGGGATGCCGCTGGCCATCGAGCTGGCCGCGGCCCGCAGCGCCTCGCTCGGCACCGAGGGGCTACTGGCCGGGCTCCACGATCACCTGCGGCTGCTGGCGGGCGGCCGCGGCGGCGACGAGCGGCACCGGTCGCTGCGCACGGTCATCGACTGGAGTCACGACCTGCTGGAGGAGCCGGAGCGGGTGCTGTTCCGCCAGCTGGGCGTGTTCGCCGGCGGGTTCGACCTGGAGGCCGGCGCGGCGGTCGCCGCTGCGGACCGGGCCGCGGTGGCCGATCTCACCGGCCGGCTCGCGGACAAGAGCCTGCTGGCCCGCCGGCGGGACATCGACGGCAGCCGGTGGCAGATGCTGGCCACCGTCCGCGCCTTCGCGCTGGACAAGCTGGCCGAGGCGGGCGAGCTCACGCCGGTCCGCGAACGTCACCTGGGCTGGGCCGCGGCCACGGCGGCCGGGCTGGAGCTCGCCCTGGAAACGGGCCGGGGATGGCGGGAGGCCTTCGATACCGTTGCCGACGACCTCCGGGTCGCGCTGGCCTCGGCGGCCCCGGGTCCCGGGCCGGGCGGCGTGACCCGCCGGCTGGCCCGCAGCCTGGGCCATCTCAGCTACGCCCGCGGGTTCCTGGTCGAGGCCCGCGGCCACTACCAGGCCGCCGCCGCGCACGCTCCCTCCACCGCCGAGGCCGCCGCCGACCTGCGTTCTGCCGCCGAGTGCGGGCTGGCCGAGGGCCGCGGCGACCTGTCCTTCGAGCTGCTCATGGACGCGGCGGAGCACGCCGCCCGGGCCGGCGATGAGGCGGCCGCCTCGGCCTGCCTGGCCTACGCGGCCGTCATCTCCCGCCGGTTCGTGGCCACGTTCCCCGATCCGCCCTCCGATGAGCGCGTCCGGCAGATCGTCGACGAGGCGCAGCGCGCCGCGCCGGACGGAGATGACCCGGCTGTGGCCGCCCAGCTGGCCGCCGCCCGGGCGTGGTCCGCCATCGACAGCATCCCGATCGAGCCGCACGCTAGCGACGGCCTGGCCGCCGCCCGCCGGTCCGGGGACCCGGTGCTGATCACCGGCGCGCTGGACGCCTCAGTGGCCGTGCTCAGCTACAGCGGCCGACACCGCGAGGCGCACCGGCTCAATACCGAGCGAGGCCAGCTGCTGGACCAGCTGTCCCGGCACGACCCCCGGTGCGGGCAGGAGATCGTCGACACCTTCCACATGATGACCGAGCTCGCGCTGGCCGCCGGCGCGCTGCCCGACGCCCTGGATGCGGCCCTGTCCATCGGCGATGACCAGATCGCGGCCGGCCAGCCGCACATGACGGCCAGCAAGCCGGTCATCCCGCTGGTGCTGATGGGCCGGTTCGAGGAGGCCTTCGGCTACGCCGGGCAGATGTGGCAGGCGTGGCTCCGGGTCGGCCGCCCGGCCGCCAACTGGATGGCGCCCGCCACGTATTTCCTGGTCCTGGCCTACGGGCTGCGCGGCGACGAGGTGGGCCGCCTGCTGTGGAAGGACCGCTTCGCCGAGCTCAGCTCGGTCAACCGCACCACCCCGGCCACGCAGGTCCGGGCCGAGGTCATCGCGTTCGCCGACGCCCGGGTCGCGCTGCACGCCGGCCGCCTCCAGGAGGCGGCCGCCGCGATGAGCGGCCTCATCGGCCCGTCAGCCAGCTGGTATGACGAGCCGCACAACGACTTCAGCGCCTACGCCTGGGCCACGGCCGCGGAGATCGCGGTGGTCGCCGGCCTGCCCGACGCCGACCGGCAGCTGGCCGCAGCCGAGGCTGCCGGCCGGGAGAACGACTGGGCCGGGGCCTGCCTGGCCCGGGCCCGCGGCCGCCGGCACGGCGACCCCGGGGCCCTGGCCGCCTCGGTGGCCGGGTGGGAGGCGATCGGAGCCCGCTTCGAGCGGGCCTGCACCCTGCTGCTGCTCCCCGGCCGCACCGCCGAGGGGCACGCGGAACTCGCCGCCCTGGGCTGCCCGCCGCCCGCGAGCTGACGGCACCGCCGGCCGGGACCGCCTACTGCAGGCTGGCCGGATCCCCGACCGGGTCACCCTGGTACTCGCCGATGGCGTCCAGGTTGTCCCGGGCCGGGTACTTGGCCGCGGCCGGCCCGTCGGCGAACGCCCGGAACAGGTTCGACGTGACCTGCTTGACGAAGGCCGGGGTGCGGCCGCCGATGCCGTGCGGCTGGTCGCCGTAGATGGCCTCGACCCAGCGCATCGTGCCCGAGTTGAACACCCCGGCCCCGCCGGGGTGGGTGTAGTAGGCCGAGTCGCCGAAGCTCTGCTTGCCCTGGCACACCAGCGGTGAGTGCGACAGGACCTGGATCGGGCGCGGCACCGGGTAGGCCGGATTGACCCGGTCGTACTCGACGCCGACCAGGTTGGCGAAACGGGCCCCCTCGCGCACCCCGGTCCCGGCAAACAGCCAGCTGTCCGGGGCGGCCACCTGGTAGGCGGCGGTGGCCGGGTAACCCTCGTAGATGGTGCCGATGAGGGAGGACTCCGGGTCGGCCGCCGGGGGCTCGCGCCAGTCCGCGGTCACCAGCGCGTCGTTCTTCCCGTACTCCGGATCGGAGGCATAGCTGGTCTTGTAGCAGATGACCAGCCGGTCGTCCTGGTCCATCCTGATCCGCCGGAACATCGCGTTGGCGCCGAGGAAGGCCAGGTTGACCCCGGCGTCCCGGGCGGTGGTCACGTTGGCCCGCTCGGCCGGCGACCAGTACTCGTCGTGGCCAGGCGAGATCAGCGCGCTGGCCCCGCTGAGCAGGTGCGGGTCGGCCGCGATGTCCGATCCGGTGGCGTAGGCCAGCGGGACGCCCAGCGACTCGGCCAGCCGGACCACGTTCCGCTCGTAGGTGAGGAACATGGATGCGCCGTTGTTGCCGTAGGGCCGGTTCAGGCTGACGGCCAGCGACCGCTTGGCGTAGGTCCCGGCCGGACCCTGGTACAGGTCGTAGCCGCCCCAGGTGTTGTAGGCCTGCCAGGTGGCCACGGCCGCCTTGAGCACGATCTTGCCCGCGGTGCTGGCCGAGCGGACGGTCATCGGCACGTACCGCTGGGCCCCGGAGTCGGCGTCCAGCCGGAGCAGGTACGCCCCGGCCGGCCAGTCATCGGTCGGCACCTCGACCACCGGGTCCCAGTCCGTGCTGACCGTGTTGGTCGCGGCGGCCAGGCTGGGCCCCTTCTGCCGGCCGCCGCGCAGCGGTCCGGACTGCCAGACCTGGCGCGCGCCGTCCCCGCCGTACCAGCCGAGCCGGAACGCCCGGACCCGGAAGCCGGAGGATGTGGTGGAGACGAACAGCGGGAACGACTGACCGGTGAGCACGCTGGCCGCGCCGGCGTAGCCCACGACGGCGCTGGCCGCGCCCGGCGACCGGATCGCCCAGTGCGGGTCGCCGGGCCGGGAGTTCTCCGGCACCGACCGGCTGGCCGAGGGCCGAACGGAGCTCACCGCGGTCCGCGCCGAGGATCCGGAGCCGGACGCGCTGCAGCCGGCGGCGAGGGCCGCGGCGCCGATCGCGCCGAGGCCCAGGAAGGCCCGCCTGCTGGTCTGGCCAGGGTCGCTGGCGTCCCGGGTCATGGCCGTCAGGATGCCCGGCCCGGCCGCGCCGCGCAAGCGAACACGCAAAGTCCGGCTGCTGTAACCGACGGTCGTTCGGCTTCGTGGCCTGCCCTTCCTCGGTACCATCGTCGGGTCCGGCATGACCCGCAGCTCGGCATCCTGGAGGGCCAGGACAGTGGACCGGTCCAGGCTGGAGGCGTTCAGCGACGGCGTCTTCGCGGTCGCCATCACGCTGCTGGCCCTCGACATCGCCGTGGAGGGACCAGGTCACGGCCGGCTCATCGACCAGCTCGGCGCGAAGTGGCCCGCCCTGCTGGCCTACCTGATCAGCTTCTTCACCATCGGCATCATCTGGGTCAACCATCACTCGCTGCTGCGGGCGGTCAGGTCGGTGGACCGGACGCTGCTGTTCCTCAACCTGGTCCTGCTGCTGTTCGTCGTGCTGATCCCGTTCAGCACCTCCATCGCGGCGGACTACCTGCCCGAGAACGACGCCGACGCGCGGGTGGCGATGGCGCTGTACGCCGGGGTGTTCCTCGGCATGTCGGTCGGCTTCGGCGCCATCCTGGAGTGGACGCTGCGCAGCCCCCGGGTGTTCGAGCCGGTGCCGCCCGGGCGCCGCTGGCCGGCGCGGGTGCGGTTCGTCGGCGGGGCCGGCGTCTACGTGCTGGCCATGGTCGTGGCCCTGGTCAACTCCTACGCCTCGTTTGCTCTGGACGGCCTCACTGCCATCTACTACATCGCGGAGCGCACGCCCGGCGTCCCGGGCGGCACGCCGGGTTCCCCTGGTGACGATGACGTTCCAGCCTTATGCCGTCCGTATTTAGATAGTTGCCATTAAGCAAGTGTCTCGGGTTAGACTGTCCAGACACTCGGCGACGCGCGGATTTGGGGCACATGAACGGGACGTCAGTCAGAACTCGGTCGAACCGGTACCCGTGGATTGCCCTGTCCAACACGACGATGAGCGCGCTCATCGCCACCATCGACGCGACCATCGTGATCATCGCGATGCCCGCCATCTTCCGCGGCATCGACCTCAACCCGCTCGCCCCGGGCAACGTGACCTACCTGCTGTGGCTAGTCCTGGGTTACCTCCTGGTGCAGTCGATCGTGGTCGTGACGCTGGGCCGGCTCGGCGATATGTACGGCCGGGTGAAGATCTACAACCTGGGCTTCGTGGTCTTCACCATCTCGTCCATCGCGCTGTCCCTGGATCCGTACAAGGGCCAGGCAGGCGCGCTGTGGCTGATCTTGTGGCGCTTCGTGCAGGCCTTCGGCGGCGCGATGCTGATGGCCAACTCGGCCGCGATCCTGACCGACGCCTTCCCGGCCAACCGGCGCGGCATGGCCCTGGGCATCAACCAGATCGCCGCGGTCTCCGGGCAGTTCATCGGCCTGCTGCTGGGCGGGGTGCTGGCCGCGTGGGACTGGCGCCTGGTGTTCTGGGTGAACGTGCCGATCGGGGTGTTCGGCACGATCTGGTCGTATCTGAGCCTGCACGAGATCGCCACGGTCAAGAAGGCCAGGATCGACTGGATCGGGAACATCCTGTTCGCGGTCGGCCTGGGCATGCTGCTGGTCGCCATCACCAGCGGGATCCGGCCCTACAAGAACAACCCGACCGGGTGGACCAACCCGCTGATCATCGGCGGGCTGATCGGCGGCGTCGTCTTGCTGGCCATCTTCTGCGTCTTCGAGACGAAGATCGACGAGCCCATGTTCAACATGGCCCTGTTCAAGATCAGAGCGTTCTGGACCGGCAACCTGGCCAGCCTGCTCGGCTCGATCGCCCGCGGCGGCCTGCAGTTCATGCTGGTCATCTGGCTAGCCGGCATCTGGCTGCCGCTGCACGGCTACAACTTCGTGGACACCCCGATCTGGGCCGGGATCTACATGCTGCCGCTCACCGCGGGCTTCATGATCGCGGGCCCGATCTCCGGCGTGCTGTCGGACCGGTACGGGCAGCGGCTGTTCGCCACCGCCGGCCTGCTGGTGGCCGCGGCCTGTTTCACCGGCCTGATGCTGCTGCCCGTGGTCTTCCCCTACTGGGCCTTCGCGCTGCTGATCTTCGGCAACGGGGTCGGCTCCGGCCTGTTCACCTCGCCCAACACCGCGGCGGTCATGAGTGCCGTGCCGGCCAGCCAGCGCGGCCAGGCCTCCGGCATGCGGGCCACCTTCCAGAACTCCGGCATGGCCCTGTCCATCGGCATCTTCTTCTCGCTCATGATCGCCGGCCTGGCCTCCAGCCTGCCCAAGACCCTGACCAGCGGGCTCACCGGCCAGGGCGTGCCGTACCCGATCGCGAACGAGGTCGCGCACCTGCCGCCGGTCAGCACGCTGTTCTCCGCCCTGCTCGGCTACAACCCGGTGCAGAACCTGCTGCAGCCCTACGGGATCCTGGACAAGCTGCCGCAGCATAACGTCGACGTGCTCACCGGCCACGAGTTCTTCCCCAACGCCATCTCGGCGCCCTTCCACCACGGCCTGATCATCGTCTTCAGCGCGGCCGCCATCATGTCGCTGATCGGCGCGGTCGTCTCGCTGACCCGCGGCAAGCAGTTCTATTACCAGGACCCCGAAGAGATCGCGGCGGTCGCCGTGCTGCCTACCCCGGTGGCCGAAGTCGGCACGCCGAACGGCGCGGCCGCGGGCTCCGCGAACGGCCACGCCGCGCCGGCGGCCAGCAACGGGCACGCCCAGCCGGCGGCCACCAACGGGCGCCCCGATCCCGTGGCCCGCCCGGCCGACAGGACTCGCGGCGCCGCGGGCCGTTAACACAGCGGCGCGGGCCGGGGTAGATTCGTACCGTGCCACGTTACGAATACCGCTGCCGCGCCTGCGGCGACACGTTCGAGCTCAACCGCCCGATGGCCGAGTCGTCGGCGCCGTGCACCTGCCCGCAGGGTCACGACGACACGGTGAAGCTGCTGTCCGCCATCTCGGTGTCAGGGCTGGCCGTCGGCAGTGACCAGGCCGGCTTCGGCGGCGGCGGCGGCTGCTGCGGCGGAGCCTGCGGCTGCGGCTAGCCGCTCCCCCGCCCGGGCTCAGCCGGGCGTGACGGCTCGCCCGGCCCCGGCGGCAGGCTGGCCCGGGTCGGCTACTCATCGCCAGGGTCTTCGGATGGACCCGGACACGGCCACCCCGAGCGACGTGCCGGCCTGCCTGCTGGCAGAGGCGATCCCGGAAGCGACGCCCGCCTGCGAGAAGGGCATGCCTGGCTCAGGCGGCCAGCATGGTCGGCCCTCGCGAGGGCCATCGTCCACGATGGCCGCAGCGGCGCGCTCTCAGCGCCGCCCGGACGGCCGCCATACTGGCTTTGACCGGCCAAAACACCTTCCGCCGCCGTGTTTGACCGGCTACATTGCCCGGACATGAGCGAAGAGCGGGCACGGGAGTACCTGGATACCGTGCTGCGGAAGCAAGCCTTCCAGGCGGCCTACCCTCACGTCCGGATCGAACACCAGGCGGCGCCGCGCTGGCATTGGGTCGCTACGTGGGCCGACGCGGACGATGCCGAGAGGGTCAAGGTAGCCCATGAGCTTAAAGAGCTTCTTGACCAGCTAGAACGGATATTTCCGCCAGAATCGCCGATTCCGCCGATGCCCCTTGCGTAATATATGATCGGGGTAGCGAAAAAAAGCTGAAAGCTGGGATTATGACGATCAGAAATATGCCGGTTTACGTCATCAAGCATCCCAAGGGCCATACCACCGTCCGAACTCGAAAGGCCGTCGTTACCCCGGCCTGGCCGCACAGCGGCGAAGGCTACAACGTCACCGAAGGCACGATCACATGGAAGGTCGTGCGGCGCATCTCCGAGAGGTACGCCGCCACGCTGGCCGCCGATGAAGGCGACGCCGCCGATGCGGCCGGCGAAGAGCTGTAGAAGTGACTATCACCTTTACCTGTACCGAATGCCGCGAGCGTTGCGAGCTTGACGGCTCGTACAGCGATTGCTGCCACGAGCCGGTCGAGAGCAATGTCTCAACGGCTGCTCTTGCGCCCACCTAGACAGATCGTTCCCGCCCGAGGCGCCCCGATGCCCTGAGCTGCGCTATCGCTAGGTCAACACTCATCGTAGGCACGTTCCAGGCCGACGGTGAACAGGCTGAAGCAGCAAAGACGAGCACCAGCATCCGCCGCCGGCGGCTGAGCTCTGGCATGTCACGTCACCCGGATCGGGACGAAATACTTGCCTATTGGCAACTAACTACCGGAGGCCGGCGGGATATTTCCGGCGCCTGCGGCCGGGACTGACGTGCCGGTCACCGTGCGGGCGGAGGCCAGGCGGATGGGCGTGCGGTCAGGCCGGGCGCACGGTCAGGCCAGCCGCGCCGCCGTGGCCCGGGCCCACTGCGTGGTGCACAGCAGCCCGAGCAGGAGCACGGCGTACCCGCAGCAGGTCAGGATCCACCAGCCGGCCTGGGCGGCGTGCGCGAAGCCGGACTGCATCGGCCCGCGGATGCTGGCGGCCAGCACCGAGCCGGTGATGGCCACGCCCAGCGACTGGCCGAGCTGGCGGGTCGAGGAGTTCATGCCGGAGGCCATCCCGGCCTGGGACTGCGGCACCCCGGACATGAAGGCATTGGTGATCGGCGAGCTCACCATGCCCGCGCCGACGCCGAACAGCGCGTAGGCGGCGATCAGGTACCCGTGCGGCGTCGCGGCGGTCAGCTGGGACAGGGCTGCGCTGCTCAGGGTGAGGGCCGCGCCCGCGATGATCAGCGGCACGCGCGGGCCGCGCCGGGCCACCATCCGGCCCGCCAGCGGCGCGCACAAGGCCATGACCACCGGCATGGGCAGGATGGTCAGGCCGGCCTGCAGGGCCGACAGGCCCCGGACGTCCTGCAGGTACAGCGTGGACAGGAACAAGAAGCCCGCCATCGCCGCGATGGCGCACACCGCGGTCAGGTTGGCGCCCGCGAACGGCACGCTGCGGAAGAACCGGAAGTCGATCATCGGCTCGTCGCGCCGCGGTTCATAGATGACCAGCATGGTCAGCGCCGCCGCGGCCAGGACGAAGAAGCCGGCGATCTGCGGCGAGCGCCAGCCCGCGGAAGGGCCCTCGATGATCGCGTAGGCCAGCGACCCGAGACCGATGATGACCAGGAGCTGGCCCGCCGGATCGGCCCGCCGGGCCCGCGGCGCCCTGGACTCCGGCACGAACAGCGCGGTCAGGCAGATGGCGGCCAGCCCGACCGGGATGTTGGCCCAGAAGATCCCGCGCCAGCCCGCCGCGGCGACCAGCACCCCGCCGAGCACCGGCCCGAGGGCCATGGACAAGCCGAACACGCCGTCCCATACCCCGATGGCCCGGGCCCGCTCGGCGCGGCCGGTGAAGGTGTTGGTGATGATGCCCAGCGCCGCCGGGTTGAGCATCGAGCCGCCCGCGCCCTGCAGGACCCGGAAGCCGATCAGGGCGCCCAGGCTGGGCGCCAGGCTGCACAGCCACGAGCCCAGGGTGAACAGGGCCAGCCCGACCTGGAAGACGGTCCGGCGGCCGATCCGGTCCGCCAGCGCACCGGAGAACATCAGCAGGGCGGCCAGCGTGACGGTGTAAGCGGCGACCGTCCACTGCAGCCCGGACACGCCGGCGTGCAGGTCATTCCCGATGGACGGCAGGCCCACGTTCACGATGGTGTTGTCCAGCCCGACCATGAACAGGCTCAGGCAGCATACGGCCAGCAGCAGCACCCGGCGTCCCTGGGTCGCGGCCCGAACCGGGACCGGCCCGGCGCCGCCGGCCAGCTGGCCTGGCGCCGGGGTCTCGGCCGGCCGCAGGGTCAGCACGCGGGCGCGGTCCGTGCTTTTCGGTAGCTGATCAGATACATTGAGTGAGCGCCAGTCGCCGCGTCGTGCTGATGGCTGCATCGGGAAAATCCCTCGGATAGCGGGCCGGTCGGGTCGCGCTCGGCTCAGGGCGGTGGGCCGGATGACCTCGTGTGCGTATCGGACACAAAGGTCATAACAGGTACGACGGTACGCCAATGCTTTGGGTAGTCAAGTGGCTACTCTATGCATTACAGAATGCGTTTTGGCCTCACGCCGTGAGTCTGCAGTCTAGATTTGCTAGTTGAGCAGTCCGATATGTGAAGGTATCAACGTGCCGAGGGGGAAGCCATGAGCCGCAGGCTCCTGCAGCTGGTGATCCCGGTGACGCCAGAACGACGAATGTTCCGGCTGCACGATCCGGCCGTGGACCCCGATGCCCCGGGTGGACCGCTGTCCCCGGTGGGCGCGCTCATCAGCACCAGCCGCGAGCAGCTGTGGGTGGGCAGCCTGCAGGAGGACATCGACGTCCGGCTGGTCCTGGAGGAATGGGACGGCGCTCCCCCGCCCTGCGGCGACGCCTGGGACGAGGAAGCCAAGGGGAGCATCTACCTGCGCGGCCAGCTGAGCGTCAGCATGGGCCTGTCCGGGACCGCGGTCCAGGGCCTGCGCCTGGCCGGCGGCGTCGGCGACTACTCGGTCCGCGTCTACGCCAGCAACCGCGACGTGGTGACGCGGCGGTACACAGCCCTGTTCGACGGGCAGCGTAATCCGCTCAGCGATGAGTTCCAGCAGGAGAAACGGACGCTGGAGGGGCTGGAGCGTTATCTCGTCCAGCTCTACCGCGAGGGCTAGGACGTCCGGCGCCGCGCGACCGCGGTTACGGCTTGCCCGAGGGCAGCAGCAGCGTCGTCGCGGCCTTGGCCTGCGGCTGATCGGCCAGCGCAGGGCCGCCCGGGCCGGACGTCGCGCTGGCGGTGGTGCTCACCGCACTGGTACGGGCCGACGGCTGCGTGCTCACCGGCGAGGCCGTGGAGGAATTACTGCTCGCGTCCGAGATCGCGGTCCGGCCCGGGACGCTCGATGACGTCGCCGTCGACGGGCTCTTCCCGCTCATCTGCGCCCGGAACGGGATCATGGCGTAGACCGTGAGCGACACCATGGCCACCAGCAGGACCGTGAACATGGAGCCGACGATGCGGGCGCGGGTCGAGCGCAGCATCTTGCCCGGCGGCCGTCGGAACGACGTCAGCGATGAGGCGAGCCCGGGGTCATCCCCGGCCAGCCGACGCTCGATCTCAGCGAGCAAGCGTTGCTCGTCCTGTGACAGCGCCATGCCGACACCCCCTCCGCGTCGCGACCGCTCGGTACTCTCTCACTATCCCCCAGGAGGGGGCCTTTATCCAATTGTTCTGTCTTCGTACCCAGCCTGTTTTCCAGATAGTGAGATCTGGCTCACCAGGGCGGATCCTACCCATGGGCAGCGCTACATAATCCTGGCGAGCGAGCGCGTGTCATGGTTGTGGTTATCGAAAAGGCGTTCTATCGTGGCCGGCATGCGTTGGGACAATCTACGCCTGGACGACCAGCAGGCCGCCGACGGCGAGGCCCTGTTCTCGGCCGGGCCGCGCGACGTGGCCATCCCGCTCATCGAGCGCGGGGCGGTGGCCCGGACCTTCGATACGCCCGGCTTCCGGGGCATGACCTTCTACGAGGTCACGGCCAAGTCGGTGGTCAACCGCGTCCCGGAGTCATCCCGGATGTCGTTCCGCTGGACCATCAACCCCTACCGGGGCTGCCAGCATGCTTGCCGCTACTGTATGGCGGGCCAGACCCCGATCCTGATGGCGGACGGCCGGACGAAGCCGCTGGCCGAGGTGCGGGCCGGGGACGAGATCTACGGCACGGTGCGCAGCGGCGCCTACCGCCGGTACGCGGTCACCACCGTGCTGGCGCACTGGTCGACGCTCAAGCCCGCCTGCCGGATTGTCCTCGAGGACGGGACGGCCCTGGTGGCCAGCGATGACCACCGCTTCCTGACCGAGCGCGGCTGGAAGCACGTGACGGGGGCCGAGCATGGGCCAGGTCAGCGACCGTTCCTGACCGTCAACAACAAGCTGATGGGCGTGGGCGGCTTCGCTGAGCCGCCCAAGGACACGGCCGATTACCAGCGCGGCTACCTGTGCGGCATGATCCGGGGCGACGGGTCGGTCGGGCACTACTCCTATCAGCGTCCGCCGGGCGCCGGCGGCGGCGACATGCACCGGTTCCGGCTGGCCTTGGCCGACCCGGACGGGCTGGCCCGGGCCGCTGGCTACCTGGCCGGCGCGGGTGTCCCGTGCACCGAGTTCACCTTCGCCGAGGCCGCCGGAGCCCGCAGGCGCGTGACGGCCATCCGGGCCAGCGGACGTGATCAGGTCCTCGCCGTCGAGCAGCTGATCGCCTGGCCGCAGCAGCCGACGCTCGACTGGCGTAAAGGATTCCTGGCCGGGATCTTCGACGCCGAGGGAAGCTACGGCGGGAGCCTGCGCATCGCCAACACCGATCCGGAAATCATCGGCTGGACCACCTCCTGCCTGACGGCGCTCGGCTTCCGGTACGTCGTGGAACGGCTGTCCAGGCCGAACGGGCTGAGCTACGTCCGGCTGCGCGGCGGGCTCCCCGAGGTGCTGCGGTTCTTCCACACCACCGACCCGGCCATCACCCGCAAGCGGTCAATCGAGGGCCTGGCTTTGAAGAGCGGGGCCCGGCTGCGGATCGCGGCCATCGAGCCGATGGGGCTTGACCTGCCGATGTACGACATCACCACCGGGACCGGGGACTTCATCGCCGATGGCGTGGTCAGCCACAACTGCTTCGCCCGCAACACCCACACCTACCTGGACCTGGACGCCGGCGCGGACTTCGACACCAAGGTCGTGGTCAAGGTCAATGCGCCCGAGCTGGTGCGCAAGAAGCTGGCCTCGCCGGCCTGGGCGGGCGAGCACATCGCGATGGGTACCAACGTGGACTGCTACCAGCGGGCCGAGGGCCGTTACCAGCTCATGCCCGGCATCATCAGGGCCCTGACGGACGCCGCGAACCCATTCTCGATCCTGACCAAGGGCACGCTGATCCTGCGGGACATCGACCTGCTGGCCGAGGCGGCCGAGGTCACCGACGTCGGGCTGAACGTTTCGGCCGGATTTGTCGATAAAGAGCTTTGGCGATCTGTCGAGCCCGGCACGCCCGATCCGGCCCGCCGGCTGGAGGCGTGCGCGACGCTGAATGACCGGGGCCTGGCCTGCGGGGTCCTGATGGGCCCGGTCATCCCGTTCCTGTCCGACTCCCCCGCCCAGCTTGACGCCGCGGTCCGGCAGATCGCGGCGGCCGGGGCCACGCACGTGACGCCGATCGTACTGCACCTGCGGCCGGGGACCCGGGAGTGGTTCTTCCGCTGGCTGGGCGCTCAGCACCCCCGGCTGGTCGGCCGGTACCTGGAGCTGTACGGCCGGGGCGCCTACGCGCCGAAGTCCTACCAGGCCCGCATCACCGGCCAGGTCCGCGAGCTGGCCGACAAGTACGGGGTGGGCCGCCCGCGGTCCATGTCCGGCCGGGGCCGGGGACCCGGGCCCGTGAACCCCATGCCGCCCGGCCCGCGGGGCCGGCCGCATTACGGGGCAGCACAGGACGAGCCGGCGGCGGCCGGGGATCCCGCGGCCCAGGCCCGGGACGGCCGGGGCGCCGCACGCTCCCCCGCCCGCGGTGAGCAGCTCACCCTGCTGTAGCCCTGGCGCGCCGCAGCCCGTGCCTCGTCCTGGCCGGGCCGCTATCCGCCGGTGAGCCGGGCGCCCGCCGGAGCCCGGTTTATCCGGTGACCGGCACGGCTTGCCGTGTTATCGTCATCCTGAATAACGAGACATATGGTCTCGTTATATGAGACGAGAGGACGGGGTGCCAGACCATGAGCAAGGTCTACGAACGGATCGACGGACGGCTGCGGTCCTTCATCGAGCAGCAGCCGGTCTTCTTCGTGGCCACCGCGCCGCTGGCCGGGGACGGCCGGGTCAACCTCTCCCCCAAGGGGCGCTCCGGATCGCTGGCCGTGCTCGGCCCGCACGCCGTCGCCTACCTCGACTTCGGCGGGAGCCACGCGGAGACCCTGGCCCACCTGCGGGAGAACGGCCGGATCACGGTCATGTGGTGCGCGTTCACCGGGCCGCCGTCCATCGTCCGGGTCCACGGCCGCGGCGAGCCGGTGTTCCGCGATGACGAGCGCTGGGACGGCCTGATCCGGTGCTTCGCGGACGCCGACGCTCCCGGCGTCCGCGCCATCGTCCTGGTGGCCGCCGAGCTGATCACCGACACCTGCGGGTTCGCCGCGCCGTTCATGGACTACCAGGGCGAGCGGACCCTGCACTCGGACTACTTCGGCCGCAAGACCGACGAGCAGTTCGCCGAGTACTGCGCGGCCAAGCCGTACAACGCGGCCAGCCTGGACGGGCTCCCGGCCCTCCCGCTCCCGCTGCCGGCCCGGAGCCGCCAGGCGGCCGGGCCAGGGTGATCGCCCTGAGCGAAATCGGGCACTTCCGGATATGGCTTGACACCGGAACGTAACGCGATACATCGTATTTCCTAAGAAAAACTTCAGATTGGTCTAGGAGGACGACGTGGCACGCGGGACCGCGGGGGCGCCCCGTAACAACCAGGCAAAAGACGCTCGGGACCAGGACTACGATCAGGCCGGACGGGGCTTCGCGCAGACCCGGCCTGACGAGCCCGGCACCAACAAAGTGATCTCCTTCATCTGCGGGCGGCGGACGAAGTGGGTCATCGTGGTGTTCTGGCTGATCATCGTGGCCCTCCTGGGCGGCCTGGCCGGGAAGCTCCAGGGAGCAGAGAAGAACGACGCTTCGGCCTACCTGCCCGGGTCGGCCGAGTCGACGCAGGAACTCAACGAACAGGCCAGTTTCCAGTCCAAGGACTACAACCCGGCGCTGGTCGTCTACGTCCGCGACAGCGGCATCACGGCGGCCGACCTGTCCAAGGCGCAGGCCGACGCGCGCTCCTTCGCCGCGCTGCCCGCGGTGGACGGGCGGGTGGCCCCGCCGGAGGTGTCCCAGGACCACAAGGCGATCCAGACCGTGGTCGGCTCCGACCTCGGCTACAACGCCGACATCAGCGGCTTCATCACCAGCGTGACCGACACCGCGACCAAGAACGCGGACGGCTTGTCCGTCTACGTCGGCGGCC
This sequence comes from uncultured Actinomycetes bacterium, assembly GCA_963744005.1. Taxonomy (GTDB): domain Bacteria; phylum Actinomycetota; class Actinomycetes; order Streptosporangiales; family Streptosporangiaceae; genus Palsa-504. Next base: position 532,011 of record CAVURU010000003.1, read on the forward strand.
CGGCGGCCAGCGCGAACGATCAGCTCAAGATCTTCAAGGGCATCGACTCGACGCTGCTGTACTCAGCCCTGGGCGTGGTCATCGTCCTGCTGCTGCTGACCTACCGCAGCCCGCTGCTGTGGCTGCTGCCCATCATCTCGGCGGGCGTGGCCCTGACCGCCTCGGAAGCCATCATCTACCTGCTGACCCAGCACGCGAGCCTGACCGTGAACGGGCAGAGCGGCGGCATCCTGGTCGTGCTGGTCATCGGGGCCAGTACCGACTACGCGCTGCTGCTGGTGGCCAGGTACCGGGAGGAACTACGCCGGCACGAGGACCGCCACCACGCCATGGCGGTCGCCCTGCGCCGGGCCGGGCCCGCCATCATCGCCAGCGGCGCGACCGTGATCACCGGGATGCTGTGCCTGCTGGCCGCCGAGTCCAACGACATCTCCGGCCTGGGACCGGTGGCGGCGGTCGGCGTGGCCGTCGGCCTGATGGCCATGATCACCCTGCTGCCGGCCCTGCTGGTGATCGTCGGCCGGTGGATGTTCTGGCCGGTCAAGCCGAGGTACGGCTCCCCGGAGCCGACCACCCGCGGCATCTGGGCGCGGGTCGGCCGGGCCATCAGCCACAGCCCGCGAGCCGTGTGGGTGGTGACCGCCATCTTGCTCGCGGCCGGGTCGCTGGGCCTGATCGGGTTCAAGTTCGGCACGCTGACCACGGCCCAGGCCTTCCGGGGCACCCAGCCGTCGGTCACCGCGCAGAACGTGCTGGCCACCCACTTCCCGGCCGGGTCGGGTGAGCCGGTGCAGATCACCTCCACCGCGGCCAGCGCCGACGCGGTCCGGTCGGCCCTGGCCGGCACCCCCGGCATCGCGTCGGTCACCACGCCGGTGACCCAGAACGGCCGGGCCTTCGTGCAGGCCACGATGACCCCGCCGCCGGACAGCCCGGAGGCGTACGCGCTGGTGGACAAGGTCAGGACCACCGTGCACGCCATCCCGAGTGCGGACGCGAGGGTGGGCGGGGCCACCGCCATCAACAAGGACGTGCAGAGCGCCGCGGCTCATGACCGGAACCTGCTCATCCCGCTGATCCTCGGCGTGGTGCTGCTCATCCTGGGGCTGCTGCTGCGGGCCATCGTGGCGCCGCTGCTGCTCATCGCCACGGTGGTGCTGTCCTTCGGGGCGGCGCTGGGCATTTCCGCGCTGTTCTTCGGGCACGTCTTCGGGTTCGCCGGGGCCGACACCTCGGTGCCGCTGTTCGTCTTCGTGTTCCTGGTCGCCCTGGGCATCGACTACAACATCTTCCTGATGACCCGGGTACGGGAGGAGTCGATCCGGTCCGGCACCTGGCGTGGCGCCCTGACCGGCCTGGGCGCCACCGGCGGCGTCATCACCTCGGCCGGCCTGGTGCTGGCCGGCACGTTCGCCGTGCTGGGCACGCTGCCGCTGGTGGAGTTCACCGAGATCGGCTTCGCGGTCGCGCTCGGCGTGCTGCTGGACACCATCGTGGTCCGGTCCGTCCTGGTGACCGCGCTGACCCTGGACGTGGGCCGGCACATGTGGTGGCCGAGCGCGCTGTCCCGCCGCGACGCCGAGCCCGTGACGGACGGCACATCCGAAGCGGGCCACGCGCAGGCCGGCGCGGGGGTCGACGGCACCTAGAATGTGGGGTCGTGACCGGTGATCAGGTGACTCGGATGGCGGCGTGACGGTGCCGAGCCGTCCAGAGACGGAACGGCTGTTCGCCCGCTCGGTCGCCATCCCGGATCCCGGAGACCTCCTCGCCCTCCTCCCCCAACCGGACGCGGTGTCGTGGATCAACCACGGCGCCGGGCTGGCCGGCTGGGGGGAGGCGGCGCGGGCCACCCTGCCGGCGGGCGAGGACCGGTTCACGGCCGGGGAGAAGTGGCTTCCCTCGCTGTTCGACCCGGCTGACATCGACGACCAGGTCCGGGTGCGCGGCTCCGGGCCGGTCGCGTTCGGCACCTTCACCTTCGACGCCTCATCCGAAGGCTCCACGCTGATCGTGCCGCGCATCCTGATCGGCCGCGACGGCCAGGGGCAGGCCTGGCTCACCACCGTCACCCCCGAGCGCGATCCCGACCTGGCCGCGCTCGGCTGGCCGACCGACCCGCAGGCGCGGCCCGCGCCCGCGCCGGACGGCGTGCGCTGGACCGACGGCAGCCTGCCCGGCCCGCAGTGGGAGCAGGCGGTCGCCGCGGCGGTGACGGCCATCAAGGCGGGCCAGCTGCGCAAGGTGGTCCTGGCCCAGGACCTGTTCGCGACGGCCGCCGAGACCATCGACGTCCGCGTCCTGCTGCGCCGGCTGGCCAGCCGGTACCCGGAATGCTTCACCTTCGCCTGCGACGGGATGGTGGGCGCCACCCCGGAGCTGCTCATCCGGCAGAACGGCCGGAAGGTCAGCGCGCTGGTCCTGGCGGGCACCACCCCCCGGGGCGACGACCCGGCCCAGGACGAGGCGCTGGGCGCCGCGCTGCTGGCGTCGCCGAAGAACACCGAGGAGCACGCCTACGCGGTGGCCTCGATGCGCGAGACGCTCGGCCCCCTGTGCGACGAGCTCTACAGCCAGCCGCGGCCGGGCCTGATCAAGCTGCCTAACCTGCAGCACCTGGGCACCTGGGTCCGCGGCACGCTGGCCGCGGACGGCACGTCCCGGTCCGCGCTCGGCCTGGCCGCCGCGGTGCATCCCACCGCTGCGGTGGCCGGCACCCCGACCGGGACGGCGGTGGAGCTCATCCGCGAGCTCGAGCACATGGACCGGGAACGGTACGCGGGCCCGGTCGGCTGGGTGGACACCGACGGTAACGGCGAGTGGGGCATCGCGCTGCGCTGCGCGCAGCTGTCCGGCCGCACGGCCCGGCTGTTCGCCGGATGCGGCATCGTGGCCGGCTCCGATCCCGCCTCCGAGCTAGCCGAGGCGCAGGTCAAGTTCCGCCCCATGCGCGGCGTCCTGGCTGGCTAGCCGCATCCGCGGCCCTACTTTCGCAGCCCTACTTTCGCGGCAGGGTGGCCACGTAGCCGCGGCACAGGCCGATCCAGCGGTCCAGCTCGTCGTCGGTCAGCCTCTCGGCTGCGACCACGACCCAGCCGCGCATCTCGCGCCCGCCCATGTCAAACGGCCGCGCGCCGGGCTCCGCGGCCAGCACCTGGCCCGCGGTGCCGGGCTCGATCCGGGCCAGCAGGCCGTCGCCGTACACCCCGACCGTCATGTTTCCCCAGGTCAGGAACGCGAGGCCGCCGAACATCTTTTTCTCGCTGACCCCGGCCACGGCGATCATCCGGTCCCGGACCCGCTCGGCCAGCTCGGCGTCGTAAGCCATGCCCGCATGCTAGCCGGGCCCGGCTAGCCGATCTCGACCACGACCTTGCCGTTCAGGCCGCCGCGGGCCAGCAGCTCATAGCCGCGCCGGAACTCCGCCAGCGGCACGGTGGCCGCGACCCGGACGGTGAGGACGCCGTCCGCGGCCTGCTCCGCCAGCGGGCCGAGCGCCTCGGCGTCCGGCTGGACCTGGACCGCCTGCGCGGTGATGCCCCGCTCGGCCGCGGGCACGCCGGTCGGCTGGGTGGTCACGTAGGCCCCGCCGTCCCGTACCGCTGCGACCGCGGCCGCCAGCCCGACCGTGTCCAGGCACGCGTCGAAGCCTTCCGGCCAGCCCCGCCGCAGATCGCCGGCCAGGCTGTCGCCGGTCCCGACCGTCGCCTCCGCGCCGAGGCGCTGCGCCTGCTCGGCGTCGGCGTCACGCACCGCGGCGATCACCCGGGCGCCGGCCGCCCGGGCCAGCTGCGCCGTCATCCCGCCGACCATGCCCGCCGCGCCGGTGACCAGCACCAGCTGACCCGGCCCCAGGCCGGCCGCGTCGCACAGCAGCCGGGCGGTCAGCGCCGTGACCGGCAACGCCGCGCCCTGGGCCCAGTCCAGGGCGTCCGGCAGCGGGGCGAGCAGCGCGGACGGCACCGCGATCCGGTCGGCCAGGGCTCCGGCGCCCATCCACGGCTGGGCGGTGAAGCCGAGGACGCGCCGTCCCGCGGCGGTCTCGCCGGCGAAATCCCAGCCTTGGACCTGCGGGAAGTCGGTCGACCCGCCGAGGTCCCGGAAGTAGCCGCTGGCCGCGGACAGGTCCCAGGGCCCGAGCGCGACGGCCCGGACGCTGACCACCTCGGCGCCCTCGGCCACCGGCGGCTCGGGCAGCTCGGCCAGTTCCAGTGCGTCCACGCCGCCGAACGACGTCAGGGTCACTGCGCGCATTCCGGCATCCTCGCACGCCTTTATTACCGGCCCGAGTCGCCGCGCCGCCCTAGGCCAGCGAGCGGACCGCCGCGACGGCCGCCTCGCGGAGCTGGGCCCGCAGCGCCGCGCCCGCCGGCCGGTTGGTGCGCGCCTCCACCACCCGCAGGCCGGTGCCGGCCAGCGCCTTAGGCAGGTCTTCGGCCTGGTCCAGGCGCTGGTAGGGCAGGCCGAACGCGGCCGCGACGTGGTCCAGAGCGGCCCCGTGCGGGGTGCCGAAGAGCCGCTCGAACGAGCCGGCGAACGAGGCCTGCTCCAGGGTGGAGAAGATACCGCCGCCGTCGTTGTTGACCACCACCAGGCACAGGTCCGGCCGCGGCTCGGGGGGCCCGAGGGCCAGCCCGGCCGCGTCGTGCAGGAAGGCCAGGTCACCGACCAGGGCGAAGGCGGGACCGGCGTGGGCCAGGGCCGCGCCGATAGCCGATGACACGGTCCCGTCGATGCCGCTGGCTCCCCGGCTGGCCAGGATGCGGACGTCAGCCCGGGGCAGGCCGTGGAAATCGAGATCCCGAACGGGCAGGCTGCTGGCCGTCCAGATCAGTGCGTTCTCCGGGACAGCCGGGACCAGGTCCCGGGCCAGCCCGGGCTCGGTCAGGCCGCCGGCGGCGTCCAGGATGGCGTCCGCCGCGTGCCGGGCGGCCTGGTCGGCCTGGCGCCACGCGGCCAGCCACGGGGTGCCGCCGCCCGGCCGGCCGCCGGGCCCGCCTGCTAGCTGGACGGCCGCGGCGACGTCGGTCGCGGCCCGCTGCGGGTCGGCCCACCGGCCGGGTCCCTGGCTGATGACCACGTGCCGGGCGGCCGGGCCGGCCAGCAGGGCCGACTGGGGCCGGGACAGGCCGGGACGGCCCGCCGACACGATCACCTCGGGTCGGTACGCGGCCGTGAACTCCGGCGTGCCCAGCAGGTACTGGTAGGAGGGCAGCGCGTTCGGCCCGCGCCGGGCCCCCGACGACGGCTCGGCCAGCACCGGCCAGCCGGCCTGCTCGGCCAGGTCGACCAGGGCGGCCGCGTCGTAGTCGCCGTCACCGCAGACGACCAGGCCGCGTTCGGCCCAGGGCAGCTCGAGCCGCCCGGTGGCCGGGCCGGGCGCCTCGAAGCGCGTCCAGGGCCGGCCGCCGGGCCGCCCGTCCAGTGACTCAGGCCAGTCCGGCGCCGCGGCGCCGGGGAGCTCGGGAGTGAGCGGGTCGCGCAGCGGGAGGTTGAGGTGGACCGGGCCGGGCAGGCCGCCGGCCGCGCCCGAGGCCTGGGCCCAGGCCTGGCCGGCCAGCGAGCGCCAGTAGGCGGTCATCCCGGCCCTGCGCTCGGGCAGCCCGGCCTGGACAAACCAGCGCACCGCGCTGCCGTACAGCTTGACCTGGTCGATGGCCTGGTTGGCGCCGGTGCCGGACAGCTCGGGCGGCCGGTCGGCCGTCAGCACCAGCAGCGGGACGGCGGACTCGTCGGCCTCGATCACCGCCGGGTGGAAGTTAGCCGCCGCGGTGCCGGACGTGCACAGCACGGCCACCGGTCGGCCGCCCGCCCGGGCCAGCCCGAGGGCGGTGAACGACGCGGACCGCTCGTCCAGCCGGACGTGCAGCCGCAGCCGCCCACTGCGCTCCAGGTCGAACAGGGCCATGGCGATCGGGGTGCTGCGCGATCCGGGGGCCAGCACGACCTCGCGCAGCCCGCACCGGGCCAGCTCGTCGCAGAGGACCCGGCCGAACGCGGTGGACGGGTTCACGACCGCGGCGGGCCGGATGGCCCGGCCGGCGTCGCGGCCGAGGGGCCTACCTCGCCGAGGTACTCCGCCGCCGCGGCGGCGCGTTCCCGCCACGGCCCGGGGTCGACCTCGAAGGCTGCGAGCCGGCCGGGGTCGACGGCCGGCCGGCGGACCGGCAGCTCGCCCTGGACGGGCACCAGCGGCTCGGCCGTGACGTCCCCGGACAGCAGCGACATGGTGCCCAGGCCGCAGGCGTAGGGCAGCTCGGGCAGCGCGGCGGCCAGCGCCACCCCGGCGGCCAGGCCGACCGAGGTGTCGACGGCGCTGGAGACCACGACCGGCAGGCCGCAGGCCTCGGCGATCTGCAGCGCGGCCCGGACACCGCCGAGCGGCTGGACCTTCAGCACCACGATGTCGGCCGCGCCCGCGGCCCGGACCCGCAGCGGGTCCTCGGCCCGCCGGATGGACTCATCCGCGGCCACCGGGACCTCGACCTGGCGGCGGACCTGGGCCAGTTCCTCCAGGGTGGCGCAGGGCTGCTCGGCGTACTCCAGGCCGAACGCGGCCAGGCGCCGGAGCATGCGCACCGCCTGGCCGGTCTCCCAGCCGCCGTTGGCGTCGACCCGGATCCGGCCGGACGGGCCGATCGCCTCGCGGACGGCCTCGACCCGGGCGATGTCCTGGGCCTCGTCCTGGCCGCGCTCGGCCACCTTGACCTTGGCCGTCCGGCAGCCCGAGGCGGAGACGATCCGGATGGCCAGCTCCGGGCCGATGGCGGGCACGGTGACGTTGACCGGGATCCGGTCCCGCACCGGGGCGGGCCACGTCCCGGCCGCGGACTCCAGCGCGCTGGCCAGCCAGCGCGCGCACTCCCGCGGCCCGTACTCCGAGAACGGGGAGAACTCCCCCCAGCCTCCGGGACCCTCGATCAGCGCGCCTTCGCGCACCGTCACGCCGCGGAACTTCACCGGCATGGGGATGGCGAACGCGCGCAGCCCGGCCAGCATCCCGGGACTCAGTTCGACCACTCGTAACCTCCCTAAGGTCCGGGATCTAACCTTAACGATCGTGACGAAGCGACCTCTGCATGCGGTCATGGTCGAGCGGGCCGGGCCGCGGCTGCTCGAGCTGCTGGCCGCCGCGCTGGACGGCAGCGGCCCGGCCATCGCCCCGGTGGACGCCGCGCTTCCGCCGTCCCGGCAGGCTGAGCTGCTGGCGGCGCTGGCCCCGGCCCGCGTGGAGGGCGCCGACGGCGCGGTCAGCACGTTCCGTTCGGCCCAGACGGCGGAGCTGGCCGAAGGTACGGCGGTCGTGGTGAGCACCTCGGGATCCACCGGCGTGCCGAAGGGCGTCCAGCTCAGCGCGGCGGCGCTGCAGCATTCGGCGCGGGCGTCGCTGGCCCGGGTCGGGGCCCGGCCGGGCCAGCGGTGGCTGTGCTGCCTGCCCGTCTCGCACATCGCCGGGATCCAGGTCCTGGTCCGCTCGCTGGTCAGCGGCACCGAGCCGGTACTGGCCGAGCGGGCCGACGCGCAGGCCGTGGCGGCCTCCGGCTGCGCTCACGTGTCGCTGGTGCCGACCCAGCTGGTGCGGTTGCTGGCGGACCCCGGCGCGCTGTCCGGGTTCTCCTCGGTGCTGCTCGGCGGGGCCGCCGCCCCGCCCGGCCTGGTGGACGCGGCCCGCGCGGCCGGGGTCCCGGTGATGACGACCTACGGCATGACCGAGACCTGCGGCGGTTGCGTGTACGACGGCGTGCCGCTGGACGGCGTGCAGGTCCGGATCGGCGACGACGAGCGCATCTGGATCGGCGGCCCGGTGCTGTTCTCCGGCTACCGGCCCGCCCCGGCTGCCTCCGCCGGAGCGCCCGGCCCGTGGTTCCGCACCGGGGACCTGGGCCGGCTGGATCCGGGCGGCCGGCTGGTCGTGCGCGGCCGCGCCGACGACGTCATCAACACCGGCGGCCACAAGGTGGTCCCGGGCGAGGTGGCCGCGGCCCTGCAGGCCTGCCCGGAGGTCCGGGACGCGGCCGTAATCGGCGTGCCCGACCCGGAATGGGGCGAACTGGTCGTAGCGGTCGTGGTCCCGGATGACCCGGACGACCCGCCGGCCGCCGAATTGCTCCGTCTGCGTGTGCGGCAGCGCCTGCCGCGTTACGCTGCTCCGGGCAAGGTCGTTTTGGTCGACGCGATTCCCATGCTGGCAAGCGGGAAGCACGACCTCACCCGGCTCAAGCGGGAGCTGCTCCGCGGGAACAAACTGAGGCGGGAAGCGTTAGTTAATAGTGCCCGGACAATCTGCCCCGCTGAGGACTGCGCGGGGAAACGAGGGGTACTGGGTGGAAACCCGTGAACGACGTGTGGCTTTCATACGTGTTTAGGAGGGAGGTGTCTCATGCCGCGGATCGCTATGGCGACCTCATCGGTCGCTGACACAGACGAAGAGGCGAGCACGACCCGAGTGGATGATCTCATCCAGCGGGGGCGTAGCCAGGGTCACCTGTCTCTTGCGGAGCTGAGGAGCGCCTTTGACCAGGCAGGACTGACGCCGGCCGAGGGACGGTCCATTCTTCGCGAGCTCACCGAGGCGGGCGTGCGGTTGGCCAACGAGCTGGCCGAGGGCGACGTCAAGAGCCGCCCGGCGCGCTCGGCGGCTTCGGCTCGCACGGCCAAGGGCAAGGGCAAGGCCAGCGCAGGCCCCAAGTCGGCCGAGTCCGGCGACGACGCCGACGGGGACGCGGACGCCGACGTGGTCAACCTCGAGGCCGAGGCGGCCGCGATGGCTGACTCCGACCGGCTGGCCGACGTCGACCTGGACGACCAGACGCCCGCGATGGGCGACTCGGTGCACACCTATCTGAAGTCGATCGGCCGGACCAGCCTGCTGACCGCCGAGCAGGAGGTCGACCTGGCCAAGCGGATCGAGGCCGGGCTGTTCGCCGAGCACAAGCTGGAGAGCGCGGCCGGGCTGACCGAGGACTACCGGCGGGACCTGGAGCTGATCGCCGAGGACGGGCGACGGGCCAAGGCCCACATGCTCGAGGCCAACCTGCGGCTGGTCGTATCGGTGGCCAAGAAGTACAGCGACCGGGGCCTGTCCCTGCTGGACGTGGTGCAGGAAGGCAACCTGGGCCTGATCCGGGCCGTCGAGAAGTTCGACTACACCAAGGGCTACAAGTTCTCTACGTACGCCATGTGGTGGATCCGGCAGGCCATCCAGCGCGGCTTCGCCGACTCGGCCCGGACCATCCGGCTCCCGGTGCACGTGCTCGAGATGCTCAGCAAGCTGAGCCGGGTCGAGCGTGACATGCACCAGCGCCTGGGCCGCGAGCCGACCCCGGAGGAGCTGGCCGTCGAGCTGGACCGGACCCCGGACCAGATCGAGGAGCTGCTGCGCACCTCGCGCCAGCCGATCTCGCTGGACTCCACCATCGGCGAGGACGGGGAGACCTCCATCGGCGACCTCATCGAGGACGTCGACGCGCCCGAGGCCTCCGAGATGGTCGACCGCCAGCTGATGGCGGAGCAGCTGCGCTCGGCACTGGACGCGCTGACGCCGCGCGAGGCCACGATCATGGCCATGCGGTTCGGCCTGTACGACGGCAACCCGCACACGCTGGACGAGATCGGCCGGGCGCTCGGCCTGACCCGGGAGCGGATCCGGCAGCTGGAGAAGCAGTCGCTGTCCAAGCTGCGCCACCCCAGCCGCGCGCAGCCGCTGCTGGACTTCGCCAGCTGACACTCGTAGTACCCGCATTACCCGACCGCGTGCCGGGCCCGGCCTCCCGCCGGGCCCGGCACGCGGCGTTCCGGGCCCGGTCCGGCGGGCGTAGCCTCGGGTCTATGAGCGCTACGACGACGGCCCGGCGGCGGGTGCTGCGGGTCCCGGTGGACGGCACCGCGGATTACCGCGCCGACCTGCTCGCGGTCGAGGAACCGCTGGAGATCCGGGTCGACGACGAGCCGCTCACGGTGACCATGCGGACCCCCGGTCACGACATCGACCTGGCCGCCGGCTTCCTGTTCACCGAGGGCCTGATCGGCGGACTCGACGAGGTACACGAGATCCGCATGTGCGACGTCAATGTCGCGGCGGTGACGGCCCGGCCGGGATCCGTGCTGCGCTACCAGCGGGAGGACCAGCCCGGCGCGGCCCGGAAGTTCCTCACCACCAGCGCCTGCGGGGTGTGCGGCAAGGACAGCATCGAGTCGATCAAGGTCCGGTCCGCCTTCGACGTGGCCGCCGACCCGGTCCGGGTCTCCCCCGCCGTGCTGGCCGCCCTGCCCGACACGCTGCGGGAGGCCCAGCGGGTGTTCAGCCGGACCGGCGGGCTGCACGCGGCCGGGCTGTTCACGCCGGACGGCACACTGCTGGCCATGCGCGAGGACGTGGGCCGGCACAACGCGGTGGACAAGGTGGCCGGCTGGGCGCTGCGCTCCGGCCTGCTGCCGCTGGCCGGTCACGTCCTGCTGGTCAGCGGGCGCGCGTCGTTCGAGCTGGCCCAGAAGGCGATCATGATCGGCGTCCCGGTGCTGGCCGCCGTGTCCGCGCCGTCCTCGCTGGCCGCGTCCTTGGCCGAGGAGGGCGGCCTGACCCTGGTCGGGTTCCTGCGCGGGACCACGATGAACGTCTACACCGGCACCCAGCGGGTCTGCGCCTAGCCGGGGCTAGCTGGCCACCGCGCCTTCGTAGTAGTCGACGCCGTCCTGGGAGGTCTTGCGGGTCAGCTCGCCGCGGACGGTCAGCACCTCCAGGTGCGCGCCGGTCTCGTTGACGGCCAGGAACTGGCTGTGCACGTCCAGGTCACTGAACGCGCGCAGCGACCGGGTCCACTTGATCTCCTTGGCCACCTCGTACGCGGTGGCGTGGCCGCCCAGCACGGCCTGGTGCATCTCGGCCAGCCGCAGGTCGTGGTGGGCCAGCAGCTCGTTCACCCGGTCGTGGGTGCTGCCGGTCACCGGGCCGTGGGCCGGGAACAGCCGCGCGTCGGGCAGGCTCAGGGTGCGGTGCAAAGAGGTGAGGTAGTCACCCAGCGCCAGGCGGCTCGGGGCGGACTCGAAGCCGATCGACGGGGTGATGTGCGGGAGCACATCGTCGCCGGCGAACATGATCTTGGCTTCGGGGTCGTGGAAGATCACGTGCCCCCGGGTGTGGCCCGGGGTGTGGTAGGCGGTCAGCGTCCGGGTCCGCAGGTCCAGCTCGGCCTGGTCGTCCAGCCAGCGGTCGGGGTCTTCCCAGGAGCTGAAGCCGTGCCCGGCGGGGTGGGCCGTCCGGGCCAGGATGGGGGCGATCTCGGCGGCGCCCAGCCGGTGCAGGTCACCGCCGAAGCCGTGGCCGATCTGGGTGCGCACCTCGCGCAGGGCCTTCAGGTTGGCGCGTTCCCCCTCGCCGAGGGAGACCACGTTGTGCAGCGTCTTGCGCAGCTCGACGGCCAGCGAGTAGTGGTCGATGTGGACGTGGGTGACGAAGAAGTTCCTGATGTCGCCGAGCTCGCAGCCGATCTGCTTCAGCCCGGTGACGAGCTGTTCCCGGGCCTCGACGATGGCCATGCCGCCGTCGATGAGGTCGACGCCCTCGGCGTCGGTGATGGCGTAGATGTTCACCGCCCGCAACGCGTCCATGCCCAGCGGCAGCGGGATCCGGTACACGCCCCCGCCCAGATCCTCGACCTGGGGCTGGGCCCACGCGTGCCTGTCCGGCGTCGGCTGGCTCATCGTGTCGTTAATCCTTCCTCGGACCGGCAACGCGGCGCTCGGCACGCCGGAAGGGCCGCTGACCGCGGATCCCCGGGCGGCTAGGGGCCCCTCTGCCGAAATCAGCAGCCAAGACGGCGTGTCTATTCCGTGCCCTGCGGTCCGCTGCGGCCGGGTCAGTCCACCGGATGCGGCCCGGACAGCCGGTCACAGGCCGCGACCACGGCGACCACGGCGGCGGCGCAGGCGGCCAGGCCGAGCTCGGGGATGGCCGTGGCGGCCAGGCCCAGCAGGGCGAGGACGGCCACCCCGGCCACCCGGGGCCAGGACACCGTCTGCCAGATGACCAGCTTGAACGCGGCGTGCCCGGCCAGGAACAGGGCCGGGCCGCCCAGGATCATCCAGGCCGCCGCGACCGTGGCCGTCTCGCCTGGCTCGGACAGCACCATCTCGTCGGCGGCGGCGCAGACGATGATGCCCGCCACCATCACCGGGTGGATCAGGTGATAGGCCGAACGGCCCAGCCGCCCCGGGTCATCGGAACGGGCGATCTTCTCCGCGGCGGCCTCCGCGCTCTGGTCGAAGTACAGCCACCACAGCGCGACCGCCCCGGTGAAGGCGACCACGAACGCGGTCACGTTGCCGGCGTCCACTTCCCTGCTGGTCAGGGTGGCGCCGATGATGACGATCGACTCGCCCAGCGCGATCAGCACGAAGGCCTGGCAGCGTTCGGCGAAGTGACCGCCCTCGATGGTCCAGTCCGATGTGCGGGACCGGCCCAGGCCCGGGGTGTAGAAGCCGGCCAGGCCGCCGGTCAGGTCGATGCACACCGAGCCGAGCCACAGCAGCGCCCGGGCGTGGCCGTGCGCCAGGCCCCCGGCCACGGCCAGGGTGCTGCTGGCCACGCACCAGGCCAGGATCCGCTGGAAGTTGGCCTGCAGCGGGTGGCCCCGCAGCGCGATGACCATGAACACGCTCCGGCCGACCTGCTGCAGCGCGTAGGCCACGCCGACCCACAGGCCGAGGTCGGAGAAGGCCCGTGGCAGCGCCGTCGACATGGCCAGGCTGACCAGCATGAGCACCACGAGCAGCAGCCGCACCGCCATCAGGTCCGGGTCCAGCCAGTTCGTCACCCAGGTGGTGTAGGACCAGACCAGCCAGACCATGGCCAGCAGCAGCCCGGCCTGCAGCGCGCCGCGCACGGTGGCGTGGCCGAGCAGGTAGTGCGACAGCTGGGTGACCGCGAACACGTACACCAGGTCGAAGAACAGCTCGATGTTCGTGACGCGCTGCACGCCGGCCGACCGGTCCCGCAGCAGCGGGGGCGCCGCGCAGGCCGTGTCAGTGGCGCTCGGCACTCTCACCAGGCGTAGTGCTCCGGGGCGGGGCGGTAGCCGGGGAACAGCTCGTCGAGGCGCTTGAGCACCTCGTCGTCGAGCGAGACGGACAGGGCGCGCAGGGCATCGTCCAGCTGGCCGATGGTCCGCGGGCCGATGATCGGCCCGGTGACTCCGTCCTGGTGCATGAGCCAGGCCAGGGCCACGTCGGCCGGCTCGGCACCCAGCTCGCCGCACAGGTCCTCGTAGGCGGCGATCTCCTCGCGGTGGTCCGCCAGCGTCTTGGCCGCCCGGCCCGCCAGCCGGCGGCGGCCCTCCCGCTCCTTCCTGAGCACGCCGCCGAGCAGGCCGCCGTGCAGCGGGGACCACGGGATCACGCCGACGCCGTACTCGGTGGCCGCGGGCAGCACCTCAAGCTCGATGTGCCGGGTCAGCAGGTTGTAGATGGACTGCTCGCTGACCAGGCCGAAGAACCCGCGCGCGGCGGCCACGTCATTGGCCTGGACGATGTTCCAGCCCGCGAAGTTGGACGATCCGACGTACAGGATCTTGCCCTGGGCGACGAGGACCTCCATCGCCTGCCAGATCTCGTCCCACGAGGTGTCCCGGTCGATGTGATGCATCTGGTAGACGTCGATGTAGTCGGTGCCCAGCCGGCGCAGGGAGGCGTCGCAGGCCCGGCGGATGTTCAGCGCGGACAGCTTGCCCTCGTTCGGCCAGTCCCCCGTGGCCCCGTACAGCTTGGTGGCCAGCACGGTGCGCTCCCGGCGGCCGCCGCCGGCCGCGAACCACGCCCCGATGATCTCCTCGGTCCAGCCCGCGTGGGCCTCGTCGTTCTGGCCGACCTGCCCGGGCGGGCCCTGGGCCCCGCCGTAGCGGTTGGCGGTGTCGAAGAAGTTGATCCCGGTCTCGTGCGCGTGATCCATGATGGCGTGGGCGTCGGCGGGCGGGGTCAGCGGGCCGAAGTTCATCGTGCCGAGGCACAGGCGGCTGACGGACAGGCCGGAACGGCCGAGGTGTACGTAGTCCATGTGCACCTACCCTTTCACGACCGGGGCACGCGAGTTGTCCCATGGTAGGAGCTGTTCACCTGCGCGGCCCGGGCTACGATGCGGGGCCGATGAGGTCCCACTTGTTGCCCGCGATGTCGGCGAACACGGCCACCCGGCCGTACGGCTCGTCCCGCGGGACGGTGAGGAACTGCACCTCGGCCGCGGTCATCCGGGCGAACGCCGCGTCGAAGTCGTCCACCTGGAGGAAGAAGCCGACCCGGCCGCCGGTCTGGCGGCCGACGGCCGCGGCTTGGTCGTCGCCGTCGGCCCGCGCGAGCAGCAGCCCGGTCTGCGCCCCGGGCGGCCGGACCACGACCCAGCGCTTGGGCCGCTCGTCGTTGGTCAGGGCCGGGGAATCCTCCACCAGCTCGAAGCCCAGGACGTCGACGAAGAAGCGGATCGCGGGGTCATAGTCGCTGACCACGATGGCGATGAGTCCCAAGTGCACGCGGACAGCCTGCCAGGCCTGTCCGGCGGCACGCTACCCGGGCCCGCGGAAGGGGCCGCGCTACTATGAGCGCATCGCCGGGGCCCATCATTCTCCGCGCCCGGGAGGCGCGCCTGCTGCCGCGGTCCGCCTGAGCTCGCGGGCGCGCGAGCTGGCGCGCGTGGACCGGTCACGGCTGGCGCTGGCGGCCGCGGTCCCGAGTGCCGTCGGCTACCTGATCCCGCTCCTGGCCGGGCTGGCGACCGGTCACGCCGCCGACGGCGTGACGGCGTCAGCGGGCGCCCTGATCGTCGGCTTCGCCAACCTCGGCGGGCGCTACGGGATCCGGTCGGCGACGCTGCTGGCCACCACCGCTGCTGTCGGCGCCGCCGCGCTGGCGGGCGGCCTGGCTGGCCCGAGCGCCCTGGCCACCGTGCTGCTCATGGGCCTGTGGGGGTTCGCCGGCGGCCTGCTGGTCTCGTTCGGGACCCGGGCCGCCTTCGTCGGGATGCTGTCCACCTGGGCCCTGCTGCTGGCCGGCGACCTCAACCTGCACGGCCAGGCCGTGCTGCGCGAGGCGGCGCTGATCACCGCGGGCGGGCTGATCCAGACCGTGCTCGCCGTGGCCGCCTGGCCGCTCCGGCCGTTCGCGGTCGAGCGCCGGGCCGTGGCCGACGCCTACCGCGCGCTCGCGGCGTGCGCCCGCGCGCCCGGGCCCGCCGCCTTCCAGGACACGGCGGCCGCGCTCGCCGCGGCCGCGGAGACGGTCGGCGAGGGCCCGGCGCGGCCTGGCGAACGCGGGACACTGCGCGCGCTGACCGAGCAGGGCGAGTGGATCCGGCTGGAACTGGCCGCGCTGGCCGCGCTGGCCCGATCCGGCGCGGCCGGAGCACCGGCGGCCATGACCGCGGCCGCGCCGGCGCTGGACGTCATCGCGGCGGACGGCACCGCCCGAGCCGCCGAGGGCGCGCTGGCCGACCTGACCAGTATCAGCCAGGCCATCGCCGATCCCGCGGCCCGCCGCTCGGCGGACAGCCTGGCGGGCTGGATCGCCGCCGCCGCCAGCCGCAGCCGGGCCGGGGCGCCCGGCCCGGCGGGCCGCCCGCATCCGCTCGACGCGCTGCGTGCCGAGCTCACGCCGGAATCCAGCGGGTTCCGGCACGCCGCGCGGCTCTCGCTGGCTCTGATCGTGGCCGTGGTGGCCTACCGGGAGTTGTCGCTCGGCTCGGGGGACTGGGTCCCGCTCACCGTCCTGTTCGTGCTCAAGCCGGACTACGGCACCACCATGGCGCGCGGGGTCGCCCGGGCCGCGGGCACGATGGCCGGGGTCACCATCGCCTGGGCCATCGTCACCCTGTTCCCCCTGGATGACGCTGCGATCGTGATCCTGCTGGCCGTCCTGGCCTTCGCGGCGTACGCGCTGTTCCCGGCCAACTATGCGCTGTTCTCGGTGGTGCTGACCGTGCTGGTCGCCCTGCTGGCCGACTTCAGCGGCGGCTCGCCGGTCGGAGCGCTGGGCAACCGGATCGTCGATACCGCCGTCGGGACCGTCATCGCGCTGGCCGCCATCACCCTGTGGCCACCGCGGGAGGCGCCCCGCACCCTGGACAGCCTGGCCGCCTACGTGACGGCCGAAGGGCGCTGGCTGGACGCGATCCTGGCCGCCTATTCCGGCGGCGATCAGCAGGCGGCGCGGCCGGCCCGGCTAGCCGCCCGGCGGGCCCGGGCCCAGGCCTGGGACGCGGTCCGGCGCGCGCTGGCTGAGCCGCCCCGGCGGCGCCCGGACGGCCGGCCGCTACGGACGGTGCTCGCCGCCATGGACCGGATCAGCGAGTGCGGCCTGGCCCTGGCCGCGGCCGAGCACGACGGCGCCCGGCTGCCTGCCGGCCAGCTCGCCGGCTGCCGCGCCGCCCTGGCGGCGAGTTTCGCCCAGACTGCCTCCTGGCTCCTCGGCACCTCTGGCCCGGCGCCGCGCCCGGAGCGGCCGGCCTCGGATCCGCCCGCCGCCCTGGGCCCTCCCGTCAGGCCGGGCACGCCGGTTCCCCCAGGTGCCATCCCCGCCGAAGATTCCCGCACCTCCCAGGGCCCCAAGGACGGCGACGACCCGGCCCTCAGCCAGGTGATAACCGAGACACGCCACGTGCTGGACGCGCTGTCGGCGGCCCGGGCCGCGATGGTGCCCGCGAACAGCCCTGACGGTCTGCATCCGGGCGGGCCAGATTCGGGTGAGCCAGGTTCTCGCGGACTGGTGACGGGCGACGCCCAGTAAGGCCGCTCGGTCGGAGCTGCAATTACCCGGCGCGGCCGGGTGGGGCGTGGCTGTGCAGGATCTTGGCCCGTTTGGGGGTTCCAGGCGGTGGTGCTGCCGTCAGGGTTGAGGACCAGGGTCCAGCCGTGGCGGTGGCCCGCTGGCCTCCCGGTCAGCGACCGGCTGCCTGCTGGCTGCGGCCGGAGTCGAGCTGGGTGCCGGCGCGGCGTTCGTTCTGGCCGGGACGCGGCAGCGAGGGCCGGCGGCTGAGGGCTCGGTCCGTTCGGGCTGAAGATGGTTATGATGGTCACGTGCGGAATTCGTCGGGTGCCCAGTGGTGGCCGTCCAGTTAGGACGGCGCACCGTAACCCGAATTCGAGGCCGTCCGGAAGGGCGGCTTTTTCGTGCTCTGCACGGGCCCGTCCGCCCGGACCTGACCGGAGAGGACGATGGCCATGACCACCCCCGCGCTGAAGCGCTCGGCGGAACTAGAGGAGCTGATCGGGCGGGACGCCGGGCAGTTCCGGATCCTGACTGGAGACCGGCCGACCGGGCCGCTGCACCTGGGGCACTACTTCGGCACCCTGCGCAACCGGGTCCGGCTGCAGGACCTCGGCGCCGAGGTCCTGGTGCTGATCGCCGACTACCAGGTGCTCACCGACCGCGACACCGCCGACCACCTGGATGAGTACGTCACCGGCCTGGTCCTGGACTACCTGGCCGTGGGACTGGACCCGGCGCGCACGGTGATCTTCGCGCACAGCGCGGTGCCGGCCCTGAACCAGCTGCTGCTGCCCTTCCTCAGCCTGGTCTCGGTGCCCGAGCTCGAGCGCAACCCCACGGTCAAGGACGAGATCGCGCACTCGCGGCAGGCCGCGGTCAGCGGCCTCATGCTGACCTATCCCGTGCACCAGGCGGCCGACATCTTGTTCTGCAAGGCGAACCTGGTCCCGGTCGGGCAGGACCAGCTGCCGCACCTGGAGCTGACCCGGGTCATCGCGCGCCGGTTCAACAGCCGGTACGGCACCGAGGTCTTCCCGGTGCCGGATGCCCTGCTGTCGGCCGCGCCGCTGCTGCTCGGCATGGACGGCGGCAAGATGAGCAAGAGCCGGGGCAACGCCATCGCGCTGGCCGCCACCGCGGACGAGACGGCCCGGCTCATCCGCGGCGCGACAACCGACGCCGACCGGCAGATCAGTTACGATCCCGCGCTGCGCCCGGAAGTCTCCAACCTGGTGCTGCTGGCCGCCCTCGCGCTCGGGCAGGATCCGGACGACGTGGCGGCCTGCCTCGGGTCGGCCGGATCCGCGGCGCTCAAGGACCTGACCGCCACCGCGGTCAACGAGCTGCTGGCCCCGATCCGCGCCCGGCGCGCGGAGTACGCCCGTGACCTGGGCTATGTCCGCCAGGTGCTGCACGAGGGCAACGAGCGCGCCGCGGCGATGGCCACCGCCACCCTGGACGAAGTGCGCGCCGCGATGTCAATGCGCTACTGAGGTCAGCCGAAGGGTAATTACTTGCCTAGCGGCAATTGCCTATGCGCAATTGCTTTCCAGCACTTGCTCCAGGGCAAGGTCTTGACTTTCTGACGACGGCCGTCCAATATTCCTTTAACACGGCTGTAACGGTTCTTGAGAATCGCCTTGCGGCAAAGGCTCAAGGGCCGATTAGCCAGCCGTCTCTACCCGCCGCGGTCAGGGCAACGACGCCGACACCGCACCCTAGGTGCTGGTCAGCGTCATACCTGGCGTTGGCCTGCGCATGAAAACAGGCACCGTCGGCTGCGAAACGAACACCCTCGACACCAGCAGGAAAGGTGCCGCAATTCCCCGTTTTACCCCGCCACCCTTGACACCGGATGGCCCGCAAGGAGAACTGCGAATGGCACAAGACACCTCAGGAGCCGGGACTGGCACCACTACGGTGATTCCCGGCGAGATCGCAGCGCGGATCGACCGCCTGCCGATGAGCTTCATGGCCTGGGAGATCTGCCTGATCATTCAGATCGGCTGGTCGACCTCGGCCTCCACGGACGGCATCGCCGCCCGGCTCTATCCCTTCATCTGGCTGCCGGCCAAGGTCATCACCCACAGCCAGTACGACGTGCTGTATGCGCTGCAGGCCGGCATCAGCATCGTCATCGGCGGCTAC
Source organism: uncultured Actinomycetes bacterium (assembly GCA_963744005.1). Lineage (GTDB taxonomy): Bacteria > Actinomycetota > Actinomycetes > Streptosporangiales > Streptosporangiaceae > Palsa-504. The sequence continues at coordinate 550,905 of CAVURU010000003.1, forward strand.
GCCATCGGCTGGCTGTCGGACAAGGTCGGCCGCCGCAAGGCCCTGATCCTGTCGGCCACCCTGGCCGGCCTGTTCATCTGGCCGTTCGGCTACGTGACCAATTACGCGGCCCTGTTCGTCTTGTCGATCCTGGACACCCTGGGCTTCGCCGGGTTCCTGGCCGTCAACGTGGTCTACATGAGCGAGATCATGGGCCCGAAGGTCAGGCCCCGGATCACCATGGTCACCCAGACGGTCTGCATCTTCCTGCTCTTCGTCGTCTTCTCCGGCATCATCCCGCATTACTGGTTCCCCGGTCACTACCGGTGGTTCCTGTGGATGCTGACCATCCTGAACCTGCTCGTGGCCGTGGCGCTGGTCTTCCGGATGCCCGAGTCGCCGCGCTGGCTGGAGGCCAAGGGCCTGCACGACAAGGCGCGCATCGCCGTGGAGAAGATGGAAGCCCGGGTCATGAAGCGTCACCCCGTGCTGCCCGAGCCCGACCTGACCCCGTATCAGGTGGTGGCGAGCGAGAAGACGAACATGTTCGCGCCGTTCGGCAAGCAGTACCTGGTCACCACCGTCTTCCTGTTCGTGGTCATGGTGCTGGGGTACGCCGGCGTGGTCTACGGTGGCGCCAGCCAGTCCTTCTTGTTCCTGTCCGAGAGCCGTGGCTACGGACCAGGGTTCATCTTCGCCCTGACCGCCTGGGCGGGCGTGGCCGGCACCTTGGTCTACGTGCTCAACGCGTTCATCGGCGAGCGGCTGGAGATGAAGTACACCCAGCTCATCGGTGCTGTCGTTTACGCCGGCGGCTGGTGGGGCGTCTACGCGGTGCACAACACCGGGGCACTGTACGTGTTCTACCTCCTGCAGCAGATCGGCCTGGTCATCTGGCTGTGGAGCATGTACATGTACATCCCGGTCAACTACCCGACCCGGATGCGCTCGCTCGGCACCGGCTGGACCGACGGCATCGGCCACCTCGGCGCCTGGGGCGGCGTGCTGATCGCCGGCGCGCTGTTCAGCGCCGCCTCCCCGCGGAGCTGGATCGTGTTCATCACCATTCCGTGCGCGCTGCTCCCCGGCCTCATGGTCGCGGTGTTCGGCAAGCGGCAGCGCTCCCGGGCGCTGGAGGAGCTGGCGCAGTAGGGCTGGCGTACCGGACGGCTGGGTCGCCGGCTCTTTCCTGAGGTGTCTGCGGCGGCCCGGCCTTAACCTCCCGGATCAGGCTGAGGGAAAGAGCCTGATCCGGACCGACCCTGCTGGCCCTGCCCCGCGAACGGGGCAGGGCCAGCAGCCATTTGTGCGACAGCCGCGGCGGCCCGTGGCAGGGTGGGACCGTGACCGGCACCATCGCCCCGGGCCCTGACCTGGCCGCTTCGCTGCGTCGGGCCGGCGTGGCCCGAGGGGACCTGGTCGGACTGGCCGTGGCTTCCGGCCTCGGGCTGGGTGTGGCCGTCGCGGGCCGGGCCTGGTCCCTGACGGCCGGCCAGATCTGCGGGCCGCCCGTCTCCGGCTCGCCTGCGGCCGGCCCGGCTGTCACCGGGTTGGCCGTCGCCGGGCTCCCCGCGGAGCTGGCCGCGCAGGTCGGGCGGGCGGACGCCGAGCTGCGGCCGCGGTGGGTGCTGTGGTCCAGCCAGGCGGCGGCGCCGCTGGTAGCGGCGGGCGTCCGGCTGGCCACCTGCTGGGACATCGTGGCCGCGCACCGGCTGCTGTTCGGCGGGTGGCGGGCCGATCCCGGCTGGGCCTGGGCCATGGCCCGGGGCCTGGCCACCGATGCCCTGCCCGACGGCGGCCCGCTGGACCTGTTCGCGATCTCCGGCCCGGATGACGGCGACGACAGCGACCCGGTGGCGCCGGACGGGTACCTGCGGCCGGAATGGGTCAGCGGCGGCTGGTCGGACGGCGCCGACCGGCTGGCCCGCTGGGCCGAGGCGGCGCGGTCGCTGGCCGAGCTGCAGCAGGCCGCGCTGGCCGGGATGGCCGACCGGCCCATGGCGGTGGCCACGGCGCGCGCGGAGTCGACCGCCGAGCTGCTGTGCGCCGAGCTGCGCGCCGACGGGCTGCCGGTAGACCGGGCGACGGCCGAGCGGGTGCTGGCCGGCTTCATCGGGCCCCGGCCCCGCAGTGACGCCGAGGCGGCCGCGGCCCGGGCCGAGCGCGACGCGCAGGTGCTGCGGCACGTGCCGGGCGGGCCCCCGGTCGACCTGCGCAGCCCAGCCCAGGTCCGCTCGCTGCTGGCCCGGATCGGGGTGGACGTACCGGACACCCGGGCCTGGCGGCTACGCGAGCTGCGCGAGGCCCACCCGCTGGTCGACGCCCTGCTGGAGTGGCGCAAGGCCGAGCGGATCGCGACCACCTACGGGTACGCCTGGCTGGATGAGAACCTGGGCGCGGACGGGCGGTTGCGCGGCGCCTGGACCGGCTCCGACGGCGCGGCGGGCCGGATGACCGCGTCGGCCGGCCTGCACAACATGCCCGCCGACCTGCGCGAGGCGGTGGTGGCCGAGGACGGCCACCTGTTCGTCCGGGCCGACCTGGGCCAGATCGAGCCGCGGGTGCTGGCCGCGGTGTCCGGCGACCGGGCCCTGGCCGCGGCCGCGCGGGCCGACGACCTGTACGCGCCGGTGGCCGGGCAGCTCGGCGTGGACCGGCCCACGGCCAAGGTGGCGGTGCTCGGCGCCATGTACGGGCAGACCACCGGGCACGGGGCGCAGGCGCTGCGCCGGCTCAACGCCGCCTACCCGGTGGCCATGGCCTACCTGGACGCGGCCGACCGGGCCGGGCAGGCCGGCCGCGACCTGCGGACCTACGGCGGCCGGCTGATCGTGCTCACCGCCGCCGAGCCGCGCAGCGCCAGCCGGGCTGCGGCCTACGGCCGGTACGCCCGCAACGCCATGATCCAGGGCGCAGCGGCCGAGCTGTTCAAGATGTGGGCGCTGACCGTCCGGGCCCGGTGCGCCCACCTGGGCGCCCGGGTGGTGCTGTGCCTGCACGACGAGCTGCTCGTGCACGGCCCGCGCGAGCACGCCGAGACCGTGGCCGGGATCGTGGAGGACGGGCTGCTCGAGGCGGCGAGCCGGTGGGCCCCGGGTTCCGGGGTGCGGTTCATCTCCGACACCACGATCGTGCGCAGCTGGTCGCAGGCCAAGGAGCCTAAGGAGCCTAAGGAGCCTAAGGAGCCTAAGGAGCCTAAGGAGCCGGCGCCTCCGCCGTCCTGATCGTCAGCGGGAGCGCTTGCCGTCGTGCAGCGACTCGACGGTCCGGGTGATGCGGGCGGCCCGGGTCTCGGCCTTCTTGGCCTCCTCGACCCAGCGCACCCACTCCTTGCGGTGCGTGAAGGCCAGGCCCTCGAAACAGGCCTGGGCCGCCTGGTCGGCCGCGATCGCCTCGGCCAGGTCGGCCGGGACCTGAACCTCGCGCGGCGCAGCGTCGGGCTCGAGGTTGACGTCGACCTCCTGCCCGGCCGTGACGCCGGCCGCTGTCCGGTTCTCCGCGCTGAGCGGGATCAGGAACCGGCCGCGCATCCGCGCCACCGTGGTGCGGTAGGAGTGGCCGCCGATGCTCACCACGACCGGCGGGCGCTGGCCCTGGCCCAGGCCGGCCACGACGTCGGCTGGGACTTCGATCCCGGTCGCCGTCTTGCCGTTCAGCTCCACCGTGGCCCGGAATCTCATGAGGTCGAGTATCGCATCCGGGCTCAGACAGGGTCAGCCGGCCGCAGCGGCGATGACGGCCGCCGCGAACGGGCCCGGCGCCTCCAGCGGCGAGAAGTGGCCGGCCCCGTCGAGCCAGCTGACCCGGGCGGAGGCGAAGAACTCGCCGACGCGGCCGGACCACGCGCGGGGGAACAGCGGGTCGTGCTCCGGGCCACAGCACGGTCGCCGGGCCCGGACCAGTGCGACCAGAAATGCCGCAGGTAGGCGCGGACGGCCCTGGCTGGCCGTCGATCAGCTCGGTGCCCACCTCGAGCTGGTGGAACGCCTGGTACCAGAATTCGCGCTGGGTCTCCGGGGCCAGCAGCGGGACGACCGAACGATAGTCGGTCCGGTCCCCCGGCCAGCCGTGCAGCAGCACGACGGCGGGCGCCCCGGCGCCGGCCCCGCTCCGCTCCGCTCGTAGGCCAGGCGGAATCCGTCCACGGGCGTGTCCTGGCGCATCCGCGGCCGTCCTACTGCGGGCCGAGCGCGGCGGCGTAGATGACCGATTCCCGGCCGCCGTGCACCGTGGCGCGCTTCTCCGGCCGCAGCCCGATCTTCTCCGCGACCCGCTGGGAGGGCTTGTTGTCCGGGTGGATGATCGCGATCAGCCGCCCGGCGCCGAGCACGTCCCGGGCGAAGTCGCGGGATGCGGCGGCCGCCTCGGTGGCATAGCCGAGGCCCTGGAACTCCGGCAGCACGTGGTAGCCCACCTCCAGCTCGATGACGCCGTTCACCGGTTGCGGGGTCAGGCCGCAGTCGCCGATGAACCGCCCGTCCGGGCCGGCCAGCAGCCACAGGCCGTGGCCGCGCATGCGGTACAGGCCGCGGTTCCACTCGATCCAGTAGGCGGCCTCGTCGCGGGTCTTCGGCCGCGGGTAGTAGGTCATGACCTCCGGGTCGCCGAGCAGGCGGAACATGTCGCCGAGGTCGGCGGGGGTCATCTCGCGGTAGGTCAGCCGGGCCGATTCGGGGTGCATGCTCCCGACGTTACCCAGCCGACGGCGGCCCAGGCCCGGCCGCCGTCGGCTCGCCCCGCGGTCAGGGAGCGCCGGTGAGGCCCCAGCGGCGGCGGATGGCCTTGTCGGCCACGCCGAACAGCGTGTGCACGATGATGCCCAGGACCAGGATCACGATGATGACCGAGGTGGCGCTCTCCAGGTCGGCCTGATCCTGGTCGGTGGACAGCAGCACGCCGAGCGACGGCTGGCCCGCGATGACCACCAGCAGCTCGCCTGCCATCAGGCTCCGCCAGGCAAACGCCCAGCCCTGCCGCAGCCCGGCCACGAAGGCCGGCAGCGACGCGGGCAGGATCAGGTGCCGGTACAGCGAGAGCCGGCGCAGGCCCATCATCTTGCCCGCCCGCAGTAGCAGCGGCGGGGTGTAGTCCACCCCCGCGATCAGTCCGTTGGCGATCGACGGGGCCGCACCCAGGATGATGACGAACAAGATGGCGCTGGTGCTGATGCCGAACAGGATGATCGCGAACGGGAACCAGGCGATCGACGGAAGAGTCTGCAGCCCGGTGATCAGCGAGCCGATCCCCGCCCGGAGCGGCGGGATGCGCGAGACCAGCGCGCCGATGACCGACCCGATCAGCACGGCCAGCGCGAACCCGATGATGGCGCGCATGGCGGTGACGCCGATGGCGTGCCAGAGCTGGGCCGTTCCGAGCTGATCCCACAGGTTGGCCAGGGTCGGGCCCGGGGCGGGGAAGATCAGCTTCTTCCAGCCGGTGAGGTGGATGACCTCCCAGATGGCCAGCACGATGGCGATGGCCAGCACCATCGGCCACAGGGACGACCAGCCGCGGCCCACCAGGCGGCGCCCGCGCCGGTCGGCCGGCGTGTCCGTCTCGAGCGACTCGAGCCAGGCCAGCCGCTCGGCGTAGGCCGGCAGTGATGTCTTCTCGTCACCCGTGGGCACGGCTCATCTCCTCACGAAGCCGGTCGGTGATCTGACTGGCCAGCTCCGCGACCGGCGCCGAGTCGATCCGCCGAGGACGCTTGATGGGGACCGGAAAGGTCTCGACCACGCGGCCGGGCAGGCTGCTCAGCAGCACCACCCGGTCGCCGAGCCGGACCGCCTCCCGGACGTTGTGGGTTACGAACACGATGGTGAGCTGGCGTCCCGCGCACACCTGGTCCAGCTCGTCGTGCAGCAGGTCCCGGGTGATGGCGTCCAGCGCGCCGAACGGCTCGTCCATCAGCAGCACGTCGGCGTCCTGGGCCAGCGCGCGGGCCAGCGCCACCCGCTGGCGCATGCCGCCGGACAGCTCGTGCGGCCGCTTGCCGCCGAAGCCGCCCAGGTGCACCGCCTCGAGCAGCTCCGCGGCCCGGGCCCGCCGCTCGGCCCGGCCGGCCCCGCGGGCCCGCAGGGCGAGCTCCACGTTGCCGGCCGCGGTGAGCCACGGGAACAGCGCGGGCTCCTGGAACATCAGGGCCACCCGGCCGGACACCGACACCTGCCCGGCCGTCGGCTCCTCCAGCCCGGCGACCAGGGACAGCAGCGTGGACTTGCCGCAGCCCGAGGCCCCGATCAGGCAGGTGAATTCCCCGGGCGGGACGTCCAGTGAAATCTGGTCCAGGGCCCGGACGGCGGTGTTGCCCCGCCCGAACACCTTGGACACGCCCTCCAGCCGGACCATGCCGGCTGCTTCCTCGACCGCCGGAGGATGACCGGTGACCGTCATGATGTTCCCCTGCCTGACCGTGGGTTTCGGGGCCTAGGCGCCGATCTGCGACTCGCCCGCCGCCGACAGCGCCTTGTTGAGCAGCGTGAGATCAAAGATGCCGTTCAGGTTGACCGGCTTGAGCAGGCCCAGCGAGACGGCCTGGGACGCGTCGGTGGTCAGCGACGACTGGTCCGGGTCGTTGGTGAAGGTGATCTCCTTGAAGGAGGACGCCACCAGGCCCGACGCGAGCGGCTTGCCGGTGTACAGGGCCAGCTCGGCGTTGGTGTCGGACTGCGCCTGCGTCGGGTTGGACTTGATCAGGTCGTTGGCCTTGATCTGGGCGTTGAGCAGGTCGGAGACGATGTCTGGGTGGGCGGTCAGGAAGCTCTGGGTCACGACCAGCAAGGTGGTGACGCCGGGCTCGCTGAGCAGCACGGTCCCGCCGTCCTGGACCATCTGGATGTCATACGGAGCGGGCTCCGAGCCGCCGGCGATCTGCCCGGACTTGAACTCCAGCACGGCCGCCGAGTTGGGGGTGGTCGGCTTCACGAACGCGTCTCCGCCGCCGGTCGTGGTGGTGGCGATACCGTTCTGCTTCAGCCAGTAGCGCAGCGCGACGTCCTGGGTGTTACCGAGCGACGGCGTGGCCAGCGACTTGCCCTTGAGCTGGGCGGCCGAGGTGATGCCCTTGGCGGCCACCACCGAGGCGCCGCCGGTCGCAGCCCCGGAGACCACCTTGATGGCTGTGCCGTTGGACTTCTGCCAGGCGTTGATGGCCGGGTTCGGGCCGACGTAGGCGGCGTCGAGCTGACCGGCCAGGATGGCCGTCGTCTCCTGCGTCCCGCTGCTGAACGCGGTCGGCTTCACCGTCCCGGCCGAGCCCAGGGCCTGGGTGAAGTAGCCCTCCTTCAGCCCGATCAGCGCCGAGGCGTGCGTGATGTTCTCCAGGAAGCCCAGCCGGACCGTCACCGGCGCCGCAGCCGCGCTGCTGGAAGATCCGCTCGCCGCTGATGACGAGGACGAAGAGGAACAGCCTGCGGCCGCCAGAGCGGCGGCGCCTATGACTGCTACTGCGGCGACCCTAGCTCGTCGCATTCCACGCTCCTAAATCTTTATTCTCAATCGTTTACATAGGAAACCAGCTCGGTTAACTATACATAAAGCCGGCATGGTAGGGAATCGGACCGCCGGTCCGCCGCCAACCGCCTGGTAAGCGGCGCTCTCCCGCCCTAGGCACGCCGCTGACCGTGTGTCGCTACCTCGGTCTGAGCACGGTAACGACACACGTTAATGAGGAGGCCCGGGTCAGCTGCCCTCGTCGCTGGCGTCCTGGAGGGTGACGCCGGCCACCGCCGGGAACTTGTCCAGGCACGTCTCCAGCCGGGCCACGTCCGCGTCGGACGCCTTGCTGATCTGGTAGACGACCTGCGGCAGCTGATAAGCGGTCTTCACGGTACTCGGCACCGGCTGCGGGGTGACGTCGGGCGGGTTGACGCAGGCCGTGCTCACCTGCATCCGCTGGGCCAGGGTCGCCTTTGAGGTGAAGCTCACGATGGCCTGGCGCTGGCCGAGCGCAGAGCTGAACTGGGAGCATCCCGCCAGCGCGGTCACCGCGACGGCCGCTGTCCCGGCGGCAAGCAGGAGCCGCGACCGGCTGCCGACTACATCGGGTAGTACCCGCACGAGCCCAGCCTACGGCTTCGGGCCGCCTGGTCCGGCAACAGGCTTGGCCCGGCGGGGGCGCCGCTGCCCGGCGTGAGGCGGCCTGACCGCTGCGTGCAGGGTGTTATCCTCGCGACGGCAGGCTCGCGGGCACCAGACCCGGGCGCTGCGCCACCGCTCGCCGCTGTACCGTCCGCCCCCGAGAGCACCCAGGCTTGTCAGGCACTACATGCGCACCGCCCGTCACATCCTGATCGTCAATTCCCTGAGCGTCTACGAGCCGGTGTTCGTGCTGGGCGCGCCGCATTCGGGAGCCGATCTCATCGGGCGCGCGCTGAAGGCGTCCGGGAGCTTCCACCTCACCATGGGGCAGCCCAGCGTGCTGCGGGTGGTGTACGCCTTCGCGCGGCGCCCGTCCATGCACCAGGGCCGGAACCAGGCCGCGGCCACCGTCATCCGGGACGCCTTCGCCCAGGGCTGGCGGGTGACACCGCATGGCTGCCTGGAATGCGCCCGGCCCTGCCGGGCGGCGGGCGGCCTGGCCGCCGACGCCGTCGGGCCGTGCGCCGAGGTGCGGGACCTGGAGCGGTTCGGGGACGCCAGCCCGGACCTTATCTACTGCGCCGACGCTCTGACCTACGCCTTCCCGGACGCGCGGATCGTGCAGGTCATCAGGGACGGGCGGGACGTGGTGGCCAGCATGCTGGCCGATCCCCTGGTCATGGCCTGGTACCGGCCGAGCCTGGTGAACGTCGACGAAGAGTTCCCCAACCCGTTCTTCGGCATCGAGACCGAGAGCGACCGGCAGATCTGGCCGCAGCTGTCCCCCGCGGCCCGCTGCGCGCTGCGCTGGCGCTGGTCGGTCCGGCTGGCGGCCCGGCTGCACAACAGCCTGCCCGCCGGGCAGCTGAAGACGGTCAGGTACGAGGACCTGCTGAGCCGGCCGGACGAGGCGGCCGCCGAGCTGTCCCGGTTCACCGGCGGTGCCCTGGCCACGGCCGAGATCCGGGACGTGGCCCGCACCTCCCGGCAGCGCGGGCGGCTCCAGCCGCCGGCCACGCCGCTCAGCGCGCAGGACGCGGAGCAGGTGGAGAAGCTGGCCGGCGACGAGCTCAGGCGCCTGGGCTACACCGAGCCGGCCTGATCCCCCTCCCCCGGCTGGTCCTCGTCCGGGGCGGGCCACGGGCGCAGGCCGCGCAGCACGACGGACAGGGCCAGCCGGCCCAGCGGCGTCGAGCCGGGCGGCCGGCCGATCGTCGTGCCGCGGCGGGCCCCGAACAGCACCGCGTAGAGCAGGATGACGGCCAGCGACTCGGGCGGCTCGTCGTCCCGGATCTCCCCGCGCAGCTGGCCCTCGGCCAGCACCGCGGTCGTGGCCGGGACCGGCGGCAGCACGTCCTCGCCGAGGAACTCGGTCAGCCGCCCGGGATGGCCGAGGACAAAGAGCATCATCCGGCCGCGCAGCGCGGCCGAGGGCGTGACCTCGGCGGCCGCCCGGTACATCGCCTCGAAGGCCAGGCCCAGCACCCGCCCGGTCGGCTGGCCCGCCTCCAGGCCGGCCACGGCCGCCTCGGCGTAGGCCCGGCAGACCTCGGCCGCCGCGTCCAGCAGCACGTCCTCCTTGGCGGGGAAGTAGTGGAAGAAGGTTCCCCAGCTGACGCCCGCGGCGGCCACGATGTCCTCGACCCGGGCGCCCTCCAGGCCCACCCGGGCGTACTCGGCCATGGCCGCCTCGTAGAGGCGGCGCCGGGTGGCGGCGGCCCGGCGCTGGCGCGGGGCCCGGGGCGGGGAAACTATTTCACCTCCGGCTGGGTGGCTCGCTAAGCTGAGGTGGCACCATCTTAGTACCAATACCGATTCAAATCAGTTTTGGAGCGGAACTTGGTCTCGGCGCTCATGGATCACGGGCAGGCCGCCCTGGAGCCGCTTCGGCGGCTGTCCCGCTCGCCCCGGCAGCGGCTGGCCGGCTCCTCCCGGGCCCGGGTGATCCGGCTGCTCTGGGAGACCAGCCCGAGGCTGGCCGTCCTGCTCGGGCTGTTCATCGTGGCCGACGGCGTGCTGCCCAACCTGGCCCTGATCGCCCTGGGACGCGCGGTCGGCCGCATCCCGGCCGCGGTGACGGACGGGCTCAGCTCGCCGGCCGGGCACGCGCTGATCGTCGCGCTGGCCCTCGGCACCGGCGCCTACGCGCTGTCGCTGCTGCGCAGCCCGGCGGAGGACCTGATGGCGGCGCACACCTCGGCGGCCATGTCGGCCGGCCTGCAGGGCCGGCTGGCCCAGGCCGTCTGCGCCCCAGCCGGGGTCGAGCACCTGGAGGACTCGGCCGTCCTGGACCAGCTGTCCTCGGCCAGCGGCGAGCTGTCCACCTCCCGGCCAGCGGACGCGCCGATGGCCCTGGCCAGCGCGTTCGGCGACCGGCTCGGCGGCCTGCTGGCCTGCGTGGTCATCGGCACGTTCCGCTGGTACCTCGGGCTGATGTTCTTCGTCGGCTGGTCGCTGCTGCGGCCGCCGCTGCGCCGGCTGCTGGCCGAGCGGGCCCTGCTGGTCCGGCGGGCCGCCCCCGACCTGCGGCACAGCTGGTACTACCTGGGCTGCGCCTACCGGCCCGCCTTCGCCAAGGAGGTCAGGGTGTTCGGCCTGGGCCGGTGGATCCTGCGCCGCCACCGGGACGAGTGGCTGGCCGGCATGCAGGCCCCGTGGCAGGAGATGCGCCGGTTCCGGAACCGGGCGCTGCTGTTCGGCCTCGGCGTCGGCGTGATGTACGCGGCCGGCGCGGGCGCGGTGGCCCTGGCGGCCTGGAATAACGACATCGCGCTGGGCACGGTCGCGGTGCTGCTGCCCATGCTGCCGTCCACCATGCAGGTGGGCGGGGTGACGGCGGCCGACGTCGCGCTCGAGCAGATGCTCGCGGCCGTGCCCGACGTCGACGACCTGATCACCCGGCTCCGCGATCCCGCCGCGTCACCCGGCGTCGGCCGCGGCGCTGACTCTGGCGCAGACCCCGGCGCCGGGGACCGGGACGGCGGGGGCCGGCCGGAACAGGTCATCCGGTTCGAGGCCGTCGCCTACCGCTACCCCGGCGGCGGCGCGCCGGTGTACGAGGGCCTGGACCTGGAGCTGGCCGCGGGCCGGTCACTGGCCCTGGTGGGATCCAACGGCGCGGGCAAGACCACCCTGGTCACCCTGCTGGCCAGGTTGCGGGAACCGACCGGCGGGCGGATCACGGTCGACGGCACCGACGTGCGGGACCTGGACCCCCGCTCGTGGCAGCAGCAGGTCGCGGTGGTGAACCAGGACTTCGGCCGCTACCCGCTGACCGCCCGGGAGAACGTCGCCTTCCGGGACCTGACCGCCGACGGCCTGCGCGGCGACTTCGACGAGGCGGCGCTGGAGCGGGCCGCGGCCCAGGCCGGCGCGCTGGACTTCATCCGCGGCCTGCCGGACGGCTGGGACACCGTCTGCGCGCCGGGTTACCGCGGCGGCACCGACCTGTCCGGCGGGCAGTGGCAGCGGATCGCCCTGGCCCGGGCGCTCTACGCGGCCGCGCGCGGCGCGCGGGTGCTGGTCCTGGACGAGCCCACGGCCCAGCTGGACATCCGGGCCGAGGCCGCGTTCTACAACCGGTTCCTGGAGCTCACCGCCGGGCTGACCACCATGGTCATCTCGCACCGGTTCGCCACCGTCCGGCGCGCCGAGCGGATCGCCGTGCTGGCGGAAGGCCGGATCACCGAGCTGGGCAGCCACCAGGAGCTGATCGCGGCCGGGGGCAGCTACGCCGGGATGTTCGCCACCCAGGCGGCCCGGTTCGCCTCGGCCGGCCCGGGAGCCGCCCGACAGGCGGACGGCCGCGGCGAAGGCAGGAGGCGGGCGCGATGAGCACCGAGCCCGCCCGCGACCGGTCGCTGGCCGGCGCTGCGCCGCCAGCTGCGCCGGCTGGACCTCCTGTTCGGCACCGCGTGGCGGGCCGCCCCGCTGCTGGCCACCCAGTGCGTGGCGGCCGCGCTCGGCTCCTCGATCCTGATGCTGGCCTACCCGCTGGGCTTCCGCGCCATCGTGGACGGGGCGGCCGAGCACCGCAGCGGCCCGCTCATCGCCGGGCTCATCGTCACTGCCGTCGCCTTCCCGGGCGGATGGGCCCTGCAGCTGATCGGCGCGGCGCTCAACGCCAAGCTGACCGACCTGGCCAACCTGAGCATCAGCCTGCGGGTCGGCGACCTGACCTGCCAGGCGCCGTTCCTGGAGCATTTCGAGCGGCCCGACTACCTGGCTGAGATCGACACCCTGCGCGAGCGCCGCCGGGTGCTGGCCGGCGCGCCCGCCCAGACCCTGGGCCTGGTCCGGTCGGGCATCCAGTTCGTCGGCGCGGCCGTGCTGCTCGGCCTGGTCTGGCCGCCGCTGGTCGTGGTGCCGCTGCTGGCCGTGGCGCCCGCCCTGGCCGACCGGAAGGCGGCCAGGGTGCAGCAGCGCTCCGACGATGAGCTGGCCGACGGCCGGCGGCTGCGCGATGACCTGTTCTCGGCCGCCTCGACCGCCGGGCCGGCCCGGGAGCTGCGCACCTTCGGGGTGACCGAGGGGCTGCTGGCCCGGCACGCCCGGCTCAGCGCGGAGGTCAACGCCCGGGCCTTGCGCGCCGCCCGTGCCGCGGCCTGGTGGGAGGCGGCCGGCTGGGTCCTGTACGCGGCCGGCTTCGGCGGCGCGATCCTGGCCCTGGTGCTGCGGGCCGCGCACGGCCACGCCTCGCCAGGGTCGGTGGTCGAGGTGGTCAGCCTGCTGCGCCGGGCCCAGCGGCAGGTGAGCGGGGCCAGCACCAGCGCCGGCTCGTTCGCGACGGCGGCCGCGACCGCCGACCGGCTGCTGTGGCTGGAGGACTACGTGGCCGCCCAGCGGCCCGCCGCGAGCCGGGACGTGCCCGCCGCCCTGACCGACGCCATCCGGCTGGATCACGTGGGCTTCACCTACCCCGGCCAGGACACCCCGGCCCTGTCCGACGTCAGCCTCACCCTGCGGGCCGGCTCGACGGTCGCGGTGGTGGGCGAGAACGGAGCCGGCAAGTCGACATTGATCAAGCTGCTCACCGGCATGTACCGGCCGGCCGAGGGCCGGATCACGGTCGACGGGACCGACCTGGCCGACATCAGCCCCGAACGCTGGCGCGAGGCCACGACCGGCGCGTTCCAGGACTTCGTCCGGTTCGCCATGTCGCTGGGCGACGGAGTCGGGGCCGGCGACCTGCCGCGCATCGAGGACCGCGAGGTCGTGCTCAGCGCCATCGGCCGGGCCGGCGCGGGGACCTGGTGACCGCCGAGGACTCATCCGGCGGCGGCGAGACCGGGACCGAGGCCCAGCCGGCCCCGCCGGCGCCGGGGGCCGGGACCAGGCGCTGGGGCTGGACACCCTGCTCGGCCCGTACGTCGGCGGCCGGGCGCTGTCCGGCGGCCAGTGGCAGCGGCTGGCCCTGGCCCGGGGGCTGATGCGCGAAGGGCCGCTGCTCATCGTGCTGGATGAGCCGACGGCCAGCCTGGACGCGGCCAGCGAGGCCGCCCTGTTCGCCAGCTACCGGGAGGCCGCCCGCGGGCTGGACGGGGCCGGCGACGCGGGCGGGACGGTCACCGTCCTGGTCTCGCACCGGTTCGGCACCGTGCACATGGCCGATCAGATCATCGTGCTGGAGGACGGCCGGGTGGCCGAGGCCGGCAGCCACGCCGAGCTGATGGCCGCCGGCGGCGTCTACGCCGAGCTGTTCACCCTGCAGGCCGAGGGCTACCGCGACTAGTGCCGCACCCGGCTCCCGGCGCCTGCTCCCGGTTTCTGCTCACAGCGCGCCGCTCAGGCGGCCTGGTCGGCGAACTGAGTGTGGTACAGGTCGGCGTACAGGCCGCCTGCGGCCAGCAGCTCGGCGTGCGTGCCCCGCTCGGCGATGCGGCCCTCCTCGACGACCAGGATCTGGTCGGCCTCCCTGATGGTGGACAGCCGGTGCGCGATGACCAGCGAGGTCCGGCCGGCCAGCGCGCTCTTCAGCGCGTGCTGCACGGCCGCCTCGGATTCGGAGTCCAGGTGGGCGGTGGCCTCGTCCAGCACGACCACCGACGGCGCCTTGAGCAGCAGCCGGGCCAGCGCGACGCGCTGCTTCTCCCCGCCGGACAGCCGGTAGCCGCGGTCGCCGACCACGGTGTCCAGCCCGTCGGGCAGGCTGGTGACCAGCTCCCAGATCTGGGCCGCCTCGCACGCCTCGATCAGCTCGAGCTCGGTGGCCGAGGGCCGCGCGTAGATCAGGTTGGCCCGGATGGTGTCGTGGAACAGGTGCGCGTCCTGGGTCACCACCCCCACCACGTCGTGCAGCGACTCCAGGGTGACGTCCCGGATGTCGTCGCCGCCGATCCGCACCGTGCCCTGGTCCGGGTCATACAGGCGGGCGGCCAGCGCCGTGATGGTGGTCTTCCCGGCCCCCGACGGCCCGACCAGCGCGGTCAGCTGGCCGGAGGGCGCGCGGAAGCTGACGTCGCGGAGCACGCCGGCCGAGGATTCCGGCCGCTCGGGCACGGCCCGGGCGATCGACTCCAGCGAGGCCAGCGACACCTCGGCCGCCGTCGGATAGCGGAACGAGACGTGGTCGAACTGGATCTCCGGCGCCGTCTGCCGTCCCGGGCCCGCGCTCACCTGGGCGGGCAGCTCGGCGGCATCCGGATGCTCGGCGATGAGCGGCTTGAGGTCCAGGACCTCGAACACCCGGTCGAAGCTGACCAGCGCGGTCATCACGCTGATCTGCACGTTGGACAGCGACGCGATCGGGCCGTAGACCCGGCCCAGCAGGGTGGTCAGCGCGACCAGCGTGCCGATCTGCAGGGTGCCGTCGATGACCAGCGAGCCGCCCAGGCCGTAGACCAGCGCGGTCACCAGCGAGGTGAGCAGGGTCAGCGAGACGAAGAAGACCTGCCCGTAGACCGACTGGACGACACCGATGTCGCGGACCCGGGCGGCGCGCTGCGCGAACAGCCTCGACTCATCCCGCGGCCGGCCGAACAGCTTGACCAGCATGGCGCCCGCCACGTTGAAGCGCTCGGTCATGGTCGAGCCCATCTCGGCGTTGAGCTGCATCGACTCCCGGGTGAGGCGCTGCAGCTTGCGGCCCACCAGCCGGGCGGGCAGCAGGAACAGCGGGATCAGGGCCAGCGCGATGACACTGACGATCCAGGACAGGTAGAACAGCGTGACCGAGATGACGACCAGGGCCAAGACGTTGGACAGTATCCCGGACAGGGTGGAGGTGATGGCCTGCTGGGCGCCGACGACGTCCCCGTCGAGCCGGCTGACCAGCGACCCGGTCTGGGCCCGGGTGAAGAACGCGATGGGCTGCTGCTGCACGTGGTCGAAGACCTCGGTGCGCAGGTCGTAGATGAGCCCCTCGCCGATGCGGGCGGAGAACCAGCGGATCACGAAGCCGAGCAGCGCGTCGAAGATCGCGACCCCGGCCACGGCCAGCGCGAGCCCGACCACGAGCGCGTTGTCTTTGGCCAGGATGCCGTGATCGATGATCTCGCGCAGCAGCAGCGGGTTGACCACCGTGATCACGGCGTCGACCGCGGTGGCGAGCAGGAAGACGATGAGGTACAGCCGGTAGGGCCGGGCGTAGCGCGCGATCCGGCGCACCGTGCCCGGCTTGAGCTTCTGTTTGGTGACGTTGGGGTCCAGCCGGAACCCTCGCACCATGACGGGGCCGCCATGCATGACCAGGGAAACCCCTCCGAGGGCGCTGTTCGTTCCCGTTCCGGGCACGAACGCTATCAGCTAGCAGCGAACCCTGGGTGACCGGCGGCCGGCGGCGGCCGGCGCGGGCGTCAGAACTTGGCCTTGGCGCCCCGGGTCGCGCCGCCGCGGCCGCGCAGCTCCGCCCCGTTCTCGGTGAGGATCCGGTGGACGAATCCGTAGGACCGTCCGGTCGACGCGGCCAGGTCGCGGATGCTTTCACCGCTGTCGTACCGCTTCCGCAGCGCCGTCGCCAGCTTGCTGCGATCGTCGCCGGTCACCCGGGTGCCCTTCTTGAGGCTCGTGTCGGCCACATGCACCTCCTTGTCAGCGGTAGTGAGCAGGAAGTAACTGATCTCCCTCCGTAATGATCAGGCATGGCTAGCGTGATTGACTACCCGGATGGGTGCAAATGCTTACTTATTTTTATAACCCCAGGTCACGAACATGACCTTTCCGTGCCGCGCCGGAAACGCGCCTTAGGCCAGGGCCACGAGATCCGCGAAATCCTCGCTCCATGCGTCTTCCACCCCATCGGGCAGGACGATTACCCGTTCCGGGGAAAGGGCCTCGACCGCGCCTTCATCGTGGGTCACCAGGACAATGGCGCCCGCGAAGCCGCGCAGCGCGTCCAGCACCTCTTCCCTGCTGGCCGGGTCGAGGTTGTTGGTCGGCTCGTCCAGCAGCAGGACGTTGGCTCCCGATACGACCAGAAGGGCCAGCGCCAGCCGCGTCTTCTCGCCGCCGGAAAGCACTCCGGCGGGCTTTCCCACGTCATCACCGGAGAACAGGAATGACCCCAGGACCTTGCGCTGCTCTGATTCGATAAGGTCCGGCGCAGCCGTTTGCATGTGCTCCAGGACGGTGCGCTCAGTTTCCAGAGTCTCGTGCTCCTGAGCGTAATATC
Source organism: uncultured Actinomycetes bacterium (assembly GCA_963744005.1). GTDB lineage: Bacteria > Actinomycetota > Actinomycetes > Streptosporangiales > Streptosporangiaceae > Palsa-504. The sequence goes on from CAVURU010000003.1 coordinate 567,571, forward strand.
CGAGGTTGAGCCCGTGGCCCGGCGTCACTTTTCCGGTATCCGGCCTTTCCAGGCCGGCCAGGAGCCGCAGCAGGGTCGTCTTGCCCGCCCCGTTGAGCCCGAGGACGACCACCCGGCTGCCCCGGTCGACGGCGACGTCCACCGCGGAGAACACCTCGGTCGACCCGTAGGACTTGGACAGGCCGGTGGCGGTCAGCGGCGTCCGGCCGCACGGCGTCGGCACCGGGAAGCGGAGCCGGGCCACCCGGTCCGCGGCCCGCTCGGCCTCCACGCCGGCCAGCAGCCGCTCGGCCCGGCGCTGCATGTTCTGCGCCGCCTTGGCCTTGGTCGCCTTGGCCCGCATCTTGTCCGCCTGCGCCATCAGCGCGCCGGCCTGGCGGCCGGCGTTGGCCCGCTCCCGCTGGCGGCGCCGCTCGTCGGTCTCGCGCTGCTGCAGGTAGGCCTTCCAGCCCAGGTTGTACTGATCCAGGCAGGCCCGCTGGGCATCGAGGTAGAAGACCTTGTTGACCACGTCGGCCAGCAGGGCCACGTCGTGGCTGATGACCACCAGGCCGCCGCGGTAGGCCTTGAGGTGTTCCCGGAGCCAGGCCACCGAGTCCGCGTCCAGGTGGTTGGTCGGCTCGTCCAGCAGCATGGTCGAGGAGTCCGAGAACAGGATCCGGGCCAGCTCGACCCGGCGCCGCTGGCCGCCGGACAGCGTGTGCAGCGGCTGGGCCAGCACCCGGTCGGGCAGCCCCAGGCTGGCCGTGATCGAGGCGGCCTGCGACTCGGCCGCGTACCCGCCCAGCACGGCGAGGCGCTCCTCCAGCCGTCCGTACCGGCGGATGGCCGCGGCGGACTTCCCGGGGTCGGGGTCGGCCATCTGGGCCTCGGCCGCGCGCAGGTCGGCCCGGAGCTCGTCCAGGCCGCGCGCTGACAGCACCCGGTCCATGGCCAGCGTGTCCAGGTCCCCGGTGCGGGGGTCCTGCGGCAGGTAGCCGACCGCGCCCGAACGCCGCACCGAGCCCGCGGCGGGCAGGCCGCCGCCGGCCAGCACCTTGGCCAGCGTGGTCTTGCCCGCCCCGTTGCGGCCCACCAGGCCGATCCGGTCCCCGGCGGCGACCTGGAAGGACGCGTCGTCCAGAAGCAGGCGCGCGCCGGCGCGCAGTTCGATTCCGGTGGCGACGATCATGATTACGCTGCTCCTGCTGAACGGACGGACACGGACAGAACTCTCCCCTTGAGCGTCTCCTCAGTCCGTCGTCGGCAGCACGCCCGCTATTTTACGTGACCGGCCGGACCCGGGCGATCCGGTTTCGGCTCGGTCAGCCGGATGCGGATGGCCAGGAAGCTCTCCGGTGCCTGAGCCAGGACGGCCCGCCGGGGATCTGGGACGGTGAGGAAGCGGCCGGTGGCCCGGGCCAGGTCCGGGGCCAGCCGCGGATCGCCCGCCAGGCCTGCGGCCGACCGCTTGTCCCCGCCCAGCACCAGGGCGTCCAGCTGGTACGGGGCGAAGACCCGGACGGCGGCGTCCGCGGCGGCCCGCAACGCGGCCGCGGCCTGGTTCTCCCGCCGCCGGGCGAAGCGGTGCTGGGACCAGCCCCCGGCGGCGCTGCGGCCGTGCACCGGCCGGCGGCCGGTGGCCGACGCGGCGAGCCGCGGCGGCGAGCCGGTGAAGACCCCGGCCGCGTACCCGCCCAGCCGGACCAGCAGCACGCCCACCGTCCGGTCGGCCAGGGCGTGCCCGGCGATGGCCGCGGCGGTACCCGCCGGGCCGGTGCCCGCCGCGTCCGCGCCCGCCCGAGCCACCGCGCCCGGCGGCAGCGGCGGGAAGGGCGGGTGGCACTCGGCGGCCGCCCCGTCCAGGGCGTGGAAGGTGACGGTCGCGCCGGATTCGTCGCCCTGCACGGGCCCAGGTCCGTGACGCTCAGTAAACCCGACAATCCATGACACGAAACGCTCTGGCGGAACATCCACCCAGCGCCCGCCCCCTGCTGCCGGATTCTTCATTACGCACTGACCCAACGTGGCTACTATCCGTTCTACTGATTGGCCAACCGTCCGAGTAGTTGACGACAGGAACACTCATATGAACCCGATGACTCCGACCCCGGGCTCTGCCATGTCGCAGGGCGGCACCTTCATGCGGCCCGGGGCGATCGGCTGGGGGCACCCGGGTCAGCCCGCGGCGCCTCAGCCGGAGCTTCCGCCGGCCGCGATCGAGCACGCCCTCGCCGCCGCGACCAAGGACCCGGACCGGGTCATCGAGCTGCTCGACGAGCTTAGCCGAGGGCGCCTGTGGCTCCCGCTGCCCGATGACGAGCGGCCCGTCACCGACGGCTCGGCCGTCCAGCTGCCCACGGTCACCTACCTGGGGGCCGAGTTCGTGCCTGCCTTCACCTCGGCCGGGCAGCTGGCCGACTGGCACGAGCGGGCCAAGCAGGCCAGCGCCAGGCAGGCCAGCCCGGTGCCGGCGGTCCGGACGCCGGCTGATGACGCCGGGCAGCCGGGCGACGGCCCGTTCGCGGCCATGCCGCATATCGTGGTGCCGGCCGCGGAGCTGGCCCGGCTGCTGCCGGGCGGGATGGGCATCGCCCTCAACCCGGGGGCGGACGCCAGCGTGCCGATCTACCCCGAAGGCGTGGGCTACCTGGCCGCGGCGTGGGCCACGGCGGACGGCGCCCAGGTCCGGGTGGGCCGGCCCCCGGCTGACCCGGTCGTGCTGCTGGCCGAGATCCGCGGCGAGCTGGACGTCATACCCGAGGTCAACGAGGCCTCCCGGACCTGGCTGTCGGTGCCCGGCGAGGGCGAGGGCCTGGTCATCTCGGTGGCGCTGAACGACCCCGATTCAGAGGCGGTGCAGCTCCAGGTCCTCGGCGCGATCCAGCGGGCCGTCAGCGCCGTTCCCCAGCAGGGCTTCCCGATCGACGTCGCCTTCCCCGGCGAGGGCGAGCCGGACGAGCTCGACGACTGGATCGCCGCCCAGGCCGAGCCGTTCTTCATCCGGCCCTGACGAACAGGACGCCGGGCCGGCCGGGGTAAGGCGGGGCGGGGCGGGAGAGCCTAGATGTTGAAGCCGAGGGCGCGCAGCTGCTCGCGGCCGTCATCGGTGATGTTCTCCGGCCCCCACGGCGGCATCCACACCCAGTTGATGCGGAAGTCGCTGACCAGCCCGTCGAGCGCCTCCCGGGCCTGATCCTCGATGACGTCGGTGAGCGGGCAGGCCGCGCTGGTCAGGGTCATGTCGATGGTGGCCAGCTTGTCGGCGTCGAGGTCGAGGCCGTAGATCAGGCCCAGGTCCACCACGTTGATCCCCAGCTCGGGGTCCACCACGTCCCGCAGGGCCTCGAGCACGTCTTCCTGCTCGGGCGTCAGGTTGTCCAGGCCGGTCAGGACGGACTGCTCGGCCGGGGTCTCAGGAGCTTCCTGGGCCTCGGCCTCAACGGTCTCGGCGGCGGCGTTCTCTGTCATCGTCCTACCTCGTGCTTCCTTCGAGGGCCTGGGCGGTCGCGTCCTTCCACGCCATCCAGCCGAGCAGCGCGCACTTGACCCGGGACGGGTACTTGGACACGCCCGCGAACGCGACCGCGTCCTCGAGCAGGCCCTCGTCCGGCGAGCCCTGTCCCTTGGACTGCATGAGCCCGAGGAACTCCTGGCTGATGGCCATGGCCTCGTCGACCGGCTTGCCGATGACCAGGTCGGTCATGATCGACGCGCTGGCCTGGCTGATCGAGCAGCCCAGCGAGTCGTAGGAGATGTCCGCCACCACCGGCTGGCCGTCGACATCCTTCAGGGCGACCCGCATCGTCACTTCGTCGCCGCACAGCGGGTTGACGTGGTGCACCTCGACGTCGAACGGCTCCCGCAGGCCCTTGTGATGAGGGTTGCGGTAGTGGTCCAGGATGATGTCCTGGTACATCGACTCGATCTGCATCTCGTCCTCACGGGTTCCCGGGATGGGTCCCCGGGCTAGCTTGCATAACACCGAAAACGGGCTGGCTATTGCCGGACGCCGAAGAAGCGCTGAGCATAGCGGATGCCCTCGGCCAGCGCGTCGACCTCCGCGTGCGTGTTGTAGACGTAGAACGTCGCCCGGGTGCTGGCCTGCACGCCCAGGGCCCGGTGCAGCGGCTGGGCGCAGTGGTGGCCGGTGCGGACCGCGATGCCCACCTCGTCGAGCACCTGGCCCACGTCGTGCGGGTGCACGCCGTCGACCTCGAAGGCCACCGCGCCGCCGCGGTCCTTGGTCGTGTCCGGGCCGAGGATGCTGACCCCGTTGATCTCGCGCAGCGCGTCGAGGGCGTGTGCGGTCAGCGACTCCTCGTGCGCCGCCACGTTCTCCATGCCCAGCGCGTTGAGGTAGTCGATGGCGGCGGCCAGGCCGGCCGCCTCCGGGGCGGGCGGGACGCCGGGCTCGAACCGGGCCGGCGGCGGCTGGAAGGTCGAGCCCTCCATCCGGACGACCTCGATCATGTCCCCGCCGCCCAGGAACGGCGGCAGCGCCTCGAGCCGGGCGGCCTTCCCGTACAGCACGCCCAGGCCGAGCGGCCCGAGCATCTTGTGCCCGGAGAAGGCCAGGAAGTCCACGTCCAGCGCGGCCACGTCCACCGGGTGGTGCGGCACGAGCTGGGCGCCGTCGGCCAGGACCGGGACGCCCCGCTCATGGGCCAGCGCGGTGATCTCGGCCACCGGCGGGATCACGCCGGTCACGTTCGACTGGCCGGTGACGGCGACGATCTTGGTCCGCTCGGTGATCAGCGACGGGTCGACGTCCAGCCGTCCCTCGGGCGTGACCTTGAACCAGCGCAGTGTCGCGCCGGTGCGCTCGGCCAGCAGGTGCCAGGGCACCAGGTTGGCGTGGTGCTCCATCTCCGACAGGAGGATCTCATCGCCCGGCCCGATGGAGGCGGTGAGGGTATAGGCGACCAGGTTGATGGACTCGGTCGCGCTCTTGGTGAAGACGATCTCGCCCGGGTCAGCGCCGAGGAACGCGGCCACCTTGGCCCGCGCGGCCTCGTAGATCTCGGTGCCCTCCTCGCTGAGCAGGTGGGCGCCGCGGTGCGCGGCCCCGTTGTGCTGCTCGTAGAAGGTGCGCTCGGCGTCGAGCACCGAGACCGGCTTCTGCGAGGTCGCGCCGGAGTCCAGGTAGATCAGCGGGTTGCCGTTGCGGACCGTCCGGGCCAGCGCGGGGAAGTCAGCCCGAACGGCCTCGACGTCGAGGTGCTCGGGGTAGACGGTCATGCCGGGACCCCGAGGAACTTCTCATACCCCTCGTTCTCCAGCCGCACGGCCAGGTCGGCGCCGCCCTCCTCGACCACGCGGCCGGCCACGAAGACGTGCACGAAGTCCGGCTTCACGTAGCGCAGGATCCGGTTGTAGTGGGTGATCAGCAGGACCCCGTGGCCGGACTCCTGGCGGAACCGGTTGATGCCCTCGGAGACGACCTTGAGGGCGTCGACGTCCAGGCCGGAGTCGGTCTCATCGAGGATGGCGATCTTAGGCTGGAGCAGCTCGAGCTGGAGGATCTCGTGCCGCTTCTTCTCCCCGCCGGAGAAGCCCTCGTTCAGGTTCCGCTCGGCGAAGGCCGGGTCGATGGACAGCGCGGCCATGGTCGAGCGCAGCTCCTTGACGAAGTCGCGCAGCTTGGGCGCCTCGCCCCGGACCGCGGTGACCGCGGTGCGCAGGAAGTTGGACACCGAGACGCCGGGCACCTCGACCGGGTACTGCATGGCCAGGAACAGGCCGGCCCGGGCCCGGGCGTCCACCGACATGGCCAGCACGTCCTCGCCGTCCAGGGTGACGCTGCCCTTGGTGACCAGGTACTTCGGGTGGCCGGCGATCGCGTAGGCCAGGGTGGACTTGCCGGAGCCGTTCGGGCCCATGATGGCGTGGGTCTCGCCCTCGGCGACGTTCAGGTCCACCCCGCGCAGGATCTCCTGGTGCACGACGGCGCCGCCCGATTCGGCCGGGGCTTCCACGCTGACGTGCAGGTCGCGGATCTCGAGCGTGGACACTATGACTCCTTCGTGGCGACGTAGACGTCGTCGCCTTCGATCTTGACGGGATAGACGGGCACGGGCGCCGACGCGGGCGGCCCGGTCGGCTGGCCGGTGCGCAGGTCGAAGCAGGACCCGTGCAGCCAGCACTCGACCGTGTGGTCGTAGACCTCGCCTTCGCTCAGCAGCACTTCGGCGTGCGAGCAGACGTCCCGGATGGCGTAGATCTCCCCGGCCACCCGGGCCACGGCGACCGGCTCGCCGTCGACCTCGACGCCGATCACCCCCTCGGCGGGGAGCTCGGACAGGGCGCAGGCCCGGGTGAAGGCGGCCTCGGTCATCGCGAAGTCCCGGTGCCCGCCGCAGCCGGCGGTGCGGTGAGCTCGGCCTCGATCGCCTCGGCGAGCCGCTCACGCAGCTCCGGTACCTCGATGCCGGCGATCAGCTGGCCGAAGAACCCGCGGATGACCAGCTTGCGGGCCTCGGCGAACGGGATGCCGCGGGCCATCAGGTAGAACAGGTGATGGTCCTCCAGCCGCCCGCTGGCGCTGGCGTGCCCGGCCCCGACGATCTCCCCGGTGAGGATCTCCAGGTTGGGCACCGAGTCGACCCGGGTGCCGTCCCCCAGGACCAGGTTGCGGTTGTACTCGTAGGTGTCGGTGCCGGCCGCCCCGGGCCGGATCAGCACGTCGCCGATCCAGACCGCGTGCGCGCCCGCGCCCTGCAGCGCGCCCTTGTAGGCGACCCGGCTGCGGCAGTTCGGCACGTCGTGGTCGACGAACAGCCGGTGCTCCAGGTGCTGGTCCGCGTCGGCGAAGTACAGCCCGGTCAGGTCGGCGTCTCCGCCGGGGCCGCCGTACCGGACCTCGACGCCCAGCCGGACCACCGACCCGCCCAGGCTGACCGCGGCGTGCCGGAGCCGGGCGTCCCGGCCCAGGGTGGCGTAGTGGTGCGAGACGTGCACGGCGTCGCCGTCCCAGCCCTGCACGCTGACCACCGACAGCGAGGCGCCGTCGCCCACCACCAGCTCGACGTTGTCCGCGTACGTACCGCCGCCGCGGTAGTCGATCACGACCACGGCCCGGGAGTACGGCTCGGCCTGCACCAGCAGGTGGCCGTAGCCGGTGCCGCCCTGGCCGGTCACGGTGACGAAGGTGGGCCGGGAGGCCTCGGCCTCAGCCGGCACGGTGATCACCGTGGCCTGCGGCGAGGACGCGTAGGCCTGCGCGCTGACCCGGTCGGCGGGCACGAACGTCGCGCCGGCGTCCGCCACCGACCGTTCGGCGGAAAAGCTCTTGGCCTCCGGGGCCGCGTCGACCTCGGTGACCGCGGGCGAGGACGCGGCCGGCGCGGCGTCGGTGTGCAGGCCCCGCAGCCGGCGCAGCGGGGTGAACCGCCACTCCTCCTCGCGGCCGTCCGGCACCCCGAAATCCGCCGGGTCGTAGGACCGGCGCTCGTGCAGCCTGGTGACGGGGGCGGATTCGACCGCTCCCTGAAGCCCAGCCGACATCAGCCGACCGCCCCCTCCATCTGAAGCTCGATCAGCCGGTTCAGCTCGAGCGCGTACTCCATGGGCAGCTCGCGGGCGATCGGCTCGACGAACCCGCGGACGATGGTGGCCGCGGCTTCGTCCTCGGTCATGCCCCGGCTCATCAGGTAGAACAGCTGGTCCTCGGAGATCTTGGACACGCTGGCCTCGTGGCCCATCTCCACGTCGTCCTCGCGGACGTCCACGTAGGGATAGGTGTCGCTGCGGCTGATCGTGTCGACCAGCAGCGCGTCGCACTTGACCGTGGACTTGGAGTGCTCGGCCCCGTCCTGGACGTTGACCAGGCCGCGGTAGGAGGTCCGGCCGCCGCTGCGGGCCACCGACTTGGACACGATGGTCGAGGAGGTGTTCGGCGCGCAGTGCACCATCTTGGCCCCGGCGTCCTGGTGCTGGCCCGCGCCCGCGAAGGCGATGGACAGCGTCTCGCCGTGGGCGTGCTCGCCCATCAGGTAGACGGCCGGGTACTTCATCGTCACCTTGGAGCCGATGTTGCCGTCGATCCACTCCATGGTCGCGCCCTGCTCGGCGATGGCCCGCTTGGTGACCAGGTTGTACACGTTGTTCGACCAGTTCTGGATGGTCGTGTACCGGCAGCGCGCGTCCTTCTTGACGATGATCTCGACCACCGCGGAGTGCAGCGAGTCGGACTTGTAGATCGGCGCGGTGCAGCCCTCGACGTAGTGCACGTAGGCACCCTCGTCCACGATGATCAGGGTCCGCTCGAACTGGCCCATGTTCTCGGTGTTGATCCGGAAGTAGGCCTGCAGCGGGATCTCCACGTGCACGCCCTTCGGCACGTAGATGAAGCTGCCGCCGGACCAGACGGCCGTGTTCAGCGCGGCGAACTTGTTGTCGCCCGGCGGGATGACGGTGCCGTAGTACTCCTTGAACAGCTCCGGCTTCTCCCGCAGCGCCGTGTCGGTGTCCAGGAAGATGACGCCCTTCTCTTCCAGGTCTTCCCTGATCTTGTGGTAGACGACCTCGGATTCGTACTGCGCCGCGACGCCCGCGATCAGGCGCTGCTTCTCCGCCTCGGGGATGCCGAGCCGGTCGTAGGTGCTCTTGATGTCGGCGGGCAGCTCGTCCCAGCTCGCGGCCTGCTTCTCCGTCGAGCGGACGAAGTACTTGATGTTGTCGAAGTCGATCTCCGACAGGTCGGCGCCCCAGGTCGGCAGCGGCTTGCGGCCGTAGGACTTCAGGCCCTTGAGGCGCAGGTCGAGCATCCATTCCGGCTCGTTCTTGCGGGCCGAGATGTCACGGACCACCTCTTCGGACAGGCCGCGGCGCGCAGACGCGCCGGCCACGTCCGAGTCGGCCCAGCCGAACCTGTACGTGCCCAGCCCTTCGAGCTGTTCATTCGTGGTGGTGGTCATGTCAAGAGCCCTCCGGACTCTGGGATTTCATTAGATTCGCCGTGCAGTACAACAGATCCAGCGGTGCTGGCGTTCCCTGGTCCGGGCCCGGTTCCCGTGACGTGGGTTACGTGCGTGGTGCAGATTCCGTCGCCGTGGGCGATCGTAGCGAGACGGCGCACCGGCGTGCCGAGCAGCCTGCCGAACGCCTCGGTCTCCGCCTCGCACAGCTCGGGGAACTCGGCCGCCACGTGGGCGACCGGGCAGTGGTGCTGGCAGAGCTGCTCCCCCGCCGAGCCGGCGATCTGCGGGGCGGGCCCGGCGGAGGCGGCGTAGCCGTCGGCCGACAGCGCCTTGGCCAGGGCCTGGACCCGGGCGGCCAGGTCGCCCTGGGCCACGGCCGGCGCGTACCGGCGTTCCAGGTCGGCGGTCTGGGTCCGGGCGAACCGGGCCACGGCCTCCGGGCCGGCCGTCTCGGCGATGTACCGCAGGGCCCCGGTGGCCAGGTCATCGTAGGCGTGCTCGAACGCGCTGCGGCCCGCGTCGGTGATGACGAAGACCTTGGCCGGGCGGCCCCGGCCCCGGTTGCCGTAGGTCCGGGAGGTCCGGGCCTCGATGAGCCCCTCGCCCAGCAGGTGGTCCAGGTGCCGCCGGATGGCAGCGGGAGTGAGACCGAGCCGGCCGCCCAGCGTCGCGGCGGTTGACGGCCCGAGTTCCAGGATCAGCCGCGCGACCTGGGCCCGGGTCGGGCCGTCAGATGATCGCACGTTTTTCACAACATCATTGTGCCGTAAATCAAGGGCCCTTAGCAAACTTTCCGCAACACCGGCGTGACGAAAATCACGGCCCCGGAATTTACCTCCCGGGCGCGCCGCAACCGAGGGTCACACGGCGATGCCGACGGTGATGCCGGGAACGCCGCTGGGGTGCTCGGCGGAGCCGCGGACCACGGCGTCGGCCCGGGCCGCGATGCGCAGCGGCTCGGCGATCTGGTCCAGCAGCAGGCTCGCCGCCTCGTCGTGCGGCTGCACGGTCAGCTGGCCGAGCCGGACCGAGTTGCCCAGCCGCAGCCCGCTGCGCAGCACGTGGGTGGCGTCCAGGATCACGGCCAGCTGGTCCACCGCGGAGCGGTCGGAGGACCAGCGCGGGTCGGCGGCCGGCCAGGAGGTCAGGTGCAGCGAGACCGCGTCCTCCTGCGCCCGGTAGAACCGCTGGTAGAGATGCTCGGTCAGGAACGGCGCGAAGGGCGCGAAGAGCCCGAGCAGGACCCGGAACGACTCCCACAGCGTGCCCCGGGCGCTGTCGTCGAGCCGGTCCTTGATCATCTCGATGTACCGGTCGCAGTAGACCGACCAGAACATCCGGGACACGGCCTGGTGGGCCTGCATGTAGTCGTGCTCCTCGAACGCCGCCGTGGCCTCGGCCACCGTGTCGGCCAGGTGGGACAGGACCCAGCGGTCCACGACGTCCCGCTCGGCCGGCGGCGGGGCGGCGGCCGGCGGGCCGGACTGGCCAGCGTCGAACGGGCCGGCGGACAGGGACACGAAGCGGCCCACGTTCCACAGCTTGACGGTGAACTTGCGGCCGGTGCGCACGTCCTTCTCGGTGTAGCGCAGGTCGGTGCCGATGCGGCCGCGGGTGGCCCACAGCCGCAGCGCGTCCGCGCCGTACTTGCCCATCACGTCGTCCGGCACGTACCGGTTGAAGCCGTCCGCCCCGGTGGAGCGGTCCAGGTCCCGCTTGGACAGTTTCTTGCCCTGCTCGCTCAGGCCCCAGCCGGAGATCAGCGCGGTGCGCCAGGGCACCCGGCCGAAGAGCAGCTCGGACTGCACCACGGAATAGAACAGCCAGGTCCGGATGATCTCGAAGGCCTGCACGCGCATGGACATCGGGGCCAGCGCCGGGTCGGTGCCGCCCACCGCCCAGCCGTCGTTGATCTGCGGCGACAGCGAGGACGTCATCCAGGTGTCCATCACGTCCGGGTCGGGCGCGAACTCCGCCGCGCCGCACCCGGGACACGCGGTGACGGGCGGCTGGTCGGCCAGCGGGTCCACCGGCAGGTCCTCGAGCCGGGCCAGCACCGGCGCGTCGCAGGACGCGCAGAACCAGACCGGGAACGGCACCCCGTAGCGGCGCTGCCGGGTGATGTTCCAGTCCCACTTCAGCCCGTCGATCCAGTCCTCCAGGCGGCGGCGCATGAAGGCCGGGATCCACTCCAGCTCGGCCGCCCGGGCCCGGAACCGGTCGGCGTGCTCGCGCACCCCGATGAACCACTGCGGCCGGATCTGGAACTCCACCGGCGTCTGGCACCGCTCGTGCACGTTGACCACCTGGCGCAGCGGGACGCTGCCGGCCAGCAGCCCGGCGTCGGCCAGCGCCTTGACCACGGCCGAGCGGGCCTGCGTCACGGCCAGCCCGGCGAACGGGCCGGCCTGCTCGCCCAGCCGCCCGTCCGGCCCGATGACCAGCCGCAGCCCCAGCTGGTCGCGGCGCCAGCGCAGCACGTCCTCGCCGTCGCCGAACGTGCACACCATCATCAGCCCGGTGCCGTACTCCGGGTCCACGTCCTCGTCGGCCAGCACCGGCACCTCATAGCCGAACAGCGGCACCCGGGCCGTGCTCAGCCCGGCGTACCGGGCGTCGGCCGGGTGGTGGTAGAGGGCCACGCAGCCGGGCAGCAGCTCGGGCCTGGTGGTGGCGATCTGCAGCCCGCCGCCGAAGTCGATGGTGTGCAGCCTGCTGGTCCGCTCCAGGTCCTCGGTGTCGGCCTGGGCCAGCGAGGTCTGGTCCAGCGGGCACCACAGGATGGGGTCGGCGGCCCGCCGCAGGTGGCCCGCCTCGTGCAGCGCGATGAAGCTGGCCTGGGCGGTCCGCTGGCAGCGGGCGTCGATGGTCGAGTAGCGCAGCGACCAGTCCACCGACAGGCCCAGCCGCCGCCACAGGTCCTCATACCGCTCGGCGGTGCGCCGGGTCTCGGCCAGGCACAGCGCGATGAACTCGGCCCGCGGCATGTCGACGGCCCGGACCCCGTAGGCCTGCTCCACGTACCGCTCGGTGGGCAGCCCGTTGTCGTCGAACCCGATCGGGTAGAACACCCGCTCGCCGCGCATCCGCCGGTAGCGCACGATGAAGTCCGGCTGGGAGTAGCTCATGGCGTGGCCCACGTGCAGGTGCGACGCCGATACGTACGGCGGCGGGGTGTCGACGCTGAAGACCGGCCCGCGCCCGTCGCGGTCGTACCGGTACACGTCGTGCGCCTCCCACAGCGCGCGGGAGGCGTCCTCCACCGCGCGGTGGTCGTACTCGCCGGGGTCATCCATAGCAGGGACGGTATCCGGGCCGGCCCGCGGTGAAAATCCTTTTAATGAGCCGAACGGGCGGTGGCTCGGCGAGCGGCGCCGCAGGCGTCCGCGCCGTGAATTCTCGGTGCCGCGGCATGCCCCGGCTGCCTGACGGGGAGAGAACGTGGTACGAACGGACCAGACGGCTCCCCCAGACGGCGTCCCATGGGACTGGCCAGGAAGGCACGCACGCTGATGCCCTCGCCGCGACCCGAGCTCGCTGACCTGCTCGAGGTCGGCATCCCGCCCGGCGGGAAGGTGATCACGGTCAGCGACCTGCACCTGCCCCCGGAACGGACGGACGTCTCCGGGCGGTCCTGCGAGACGCTGGCCCGGCACCTGGCGGGCGAGCAGGCCGCGCTGACCGTGGTGCTGGCCGGGGACCTGATCGAGCTGCTCGGCTCCCCCGGCACGACGCCGACCGACATCCTGCGCCCGCACGAGGACCTGTGCGCGGCGCTGCTCGAGGTGACGGCGCGGGGCGGCCAGGTCATCTACGCGGTCGGCAACCACGACGGCGACCTGGCCTGGGACGTGAAGGCCGCGGACGTGGTGCGGGAGATGACCGGCGCCCGGCTGTGCCTGGCCGCCGACCTGATCCTGGCCGACGGCCGGAAGATCCGGGTCGAGCACGGCCACCAGCTCGACCCGTACAACTGCTTCTGCGACGCCCGCAACCCGCTGGACACCCCGCTGGGCCACCACATCGTGCGGGAGGTCATGCCGCGGATCGAGTGGCTCGGCCGGGGCTGGGTCGACGGGGCGCACGAGATGGCCGACCCGACCGACTTCCCGTCCTTCATCGGGTCCCGGATGGTCTACCGCAAGCTGGGCCGCCACCTGTGGTGGCTGATCGCCATCCCGCTCGCGCTGCTGATCGTGATCCGGGTCGGCGTGTTCGCCGCGTTCACCACCCGGTACCCGGACACCGACGTGTGGGTGCACCGGGCCGAGATCCTGGGCTACGGGGCGGCCGCGGACCTGGTCGTGATCATCGTGGTGGTCGCGTTGATGGCCCGCCGCGCCTGGCTGTCGATCAGCACGCTGGCCCTGGGCAACCGCGGCTACGGGCAGAACCACGCCGCCCGCCAGCGGGCCTGCGACCTGGTCGCCGACGGCTACCACGGGTTCATCTCCGGCCATACCCACCACCCGGAGCTGGCCGCCTCGGGCGCCGGCTTCTACGCCAACTCCGGGTCGTGCACCTCGGTGGTGGAGGGCATCGGCGGGAAGTTCGGCCTGCCCCCGGCGTACGTGCGCGCCCAGCAGATCTGCTGGGTGGAGATCACCGGGGACGGCGCGGAGCTCGTCACAGCCCGGGTCGAGCTGACCGGCGCGACCCGGATGGAACGGTTCGTCGCGCACGGCCGCAACCCGCATTCCGACCGCCCGTCGCGGGTGGCCTCGTGGCCGGCCGGGCCGGACTGGCCGCCGCCGGACAAGCGGGCCCCGGACCAGCGGACGGGGCGCAAGAAGGCAGGCCCGCCCCCGCCGCCTCCCCTGCCGCCTGCCGCCGCCCGCTGAGGCCGCCCGCTGAGGCCGCCCGCTGAGGCCGTCTGTGGTCAGCGGCGCTCGGCGGCGCGGGCTTCCTCGATGGTCAGCTCGGCGGCCGGGTCGGCCTCCAGCCGCTCGTCGGGGATCGGGTCGCCGCTGCGGACCGAGCGGCCGTAGCTGCCGTCCTCCAGCCGGTGCAGGGCGCGGTCGATGGCGCCCAGCCGGTCGCGCAGGCTCTCGGCGATGGCGTCGTCCTGGCCCTCGGCGGTCAGCGCCTGGGCCGCGTCGCCCTCGTCCTCGGCCTCGGTCTCGACTTCGGCCTGGCGGTCGCCCTGGCCGGCCGACTCGGCCCCCTGGAGCAGGCTGCGCACCTCGTCGCGCTCGGCGGTGAGCAGGCTGCGAGCCCGGTCTTGGTCCATCCGGCCGTCCTCCTAGTGTGACGCGTGGGAGTCATGGTGCTCATGCTCATCGGGTGAGCCGCCCATCATCCGCAGCATAGCGACCCCGCCGGTGCGGACGAACCGGATGAGCAGCATGGCCGCCAGAGCCAGGAACACGATGTTCAGCCAGGTGGTGTAGTTCCAGGACACGCCGTCGTCGGGAATGCGGGCGCGGGCCCGGTCGGGCACCAGGCCCAGGCCGCCGAAGACCACTTCGACCAGGTAGCCGGCCGCGGCCATGGTGGCGTAGAAGGTGCCCAGCAGGAACAGGGCCATCCGGCCGCCGTAGTACTTGCGGTAGATGTTCAGCAGCGGCGCGATGATGAGGTCGGCGAAGATGAAGGCGATCACGCCGCCGAAGCTGATGCCGCCCTGCCACAGCACGATGGCCAGCGGCACGTTCCCGATCGAGCACACGAACGAGACGATGGCCACCACCGGGCCGATGAGCGGGCCCCAGATCTCCGCGGCCAGCGGGTGGCCCGCGATGAAGAAGTCGGACCAGAAGTGATCGGGCACCCAGGCCGCGATGGCGCCCGCCGCGAACAGGCCGATGACCAGGTCCCGGAGGATGGCCGCCCACTCCATGGTGAAGACGTGGGCCACGGCGGTGTAGCCGCCCGGCGAGAACAGCCGCCGGGCGAACGAGCCGCTGTCCGGGACGGACATGTCCATCGCGGCGTGGCCCTCCATGGAGCCGGCCACGCCCCGGTCGGCCTGGGCCCGGGCCTGGCTCAGCAGCCGCTCGGTGAGCAGCAGGCGGAACAGGACGGCCAGGGCCACGATCATGACCGGGCCCCCGGTGAACTCGGCCAGGGTGAACTGCCAGCCCATGAGCAGGGCCAGGATCACGCCGAGCTCGATGACCAGGTTGGTCGAGGCGATCTCGAAGGCCATCGCCGCGGTGAAGCTGGCCCCCTGGCGGAACAGCGAGCGGGCCAGGGCCACGGCTGCGTAGGAGCACGAGGAGGACGCCGCGCCCAGGCCGGTGGCCACGGCCAGCGTGCGCGGCCGGTCATCGCCGAGCAGCCGCACCACGGTGGACTTCCTGACCAGGGCCTGGACCATCGCCGAGAGGCCGAACCCGAGGATCAGGGCCCAGGTGATCGCCCACGTCATCGACCCGGTGATGGCCAGCGCGTGCCCGAGGCCGTGCAGCAGGCTCATGCCGGCATGGTACCCATCAGGGGTATATCGGCGCCGGGCCGCCACGCCGCCCGCGCCCACGTGGGCGCGGGCGGCGGCGCCTGCGTAGACTCGCGTGCGTGAGCACCGGCAGCGGCCCTGGCGATGCGGCAGCGCCTGCTGTCGAGCTTGTCGGGCTGGTCAAGCACTACGGCCAGGTCGCGGCCGTGGACGGGCTCACGCTGACCGCTGCCCGCGGCGCGGTCACCGGCATCCTCGGGCCCAACGGCGCAGGCAAGACCACCACGGTGGAGATCTGCGAGGGCTACCGCCGCCCGGACCAGGGCACGGTCCGGGTGCTCGGCCTGGACCCGGCCCGGGACGCGCGGGCGCTGCGGCCGCGGGTGGGCGTGATGCTCCAGTCCGGCGGCATACCCCCGGCCGTGCCGGCCGCCGACTACCTGAACCTGCTCAGCCGGTTCCACGCCCGGCCCATCCCCCCGGCCCGGCTGCTCGACCTGGTCGGCCTGACCGAGGTGGCCCGCACCCCGTACAAGCGGCTGTCCGGCGGGCAGCAGCAGCGGCTGTCGCTGGCCGCGGCCGTCATCGGCCGCCCGGACCTGGTCTTCCTCGACGAGCCCACGGCGGGCATGGACCCGCAGGCCCGGCACGCCACCTGGGAGCTGATCGGCCAGCTGCGCCAGGCGGGCGCGAGCGTGATCCTCACCACGCATTTCATGGAAGAGGCCGAGCGGCTCTGCGACTTCGTGGCCATCATCGACCACGGGCAGCTGGTGGCGGCGGACACGCCGGGCCAGCTGACCGGCACGGTCGGCCAGCTCCGGTTCCGCGCCGAGGCCGGGCTGGACATCGACAGCCTGCTCAGCGTGCTGCCGCCGGCCAGCGCGGTGAAGGAGTCCCCGGCGGGCCACTACATCCTCGAGGTGCACGGCGCGGTGGACCCGCTGCTGCTCGCCGCGGTGACGGCCTGGTGCGCCGAGCGCGGCGTGCTGGCCAACAGCGTGCGCATCGAGAGCCGCACTCTGGAGGACGTGTTCCTCGAGCTCACCGGGAAGGACCTGCGCGCGTGAGCGAGAACGCCCTGGCCGAGGCCCCAGGGGCCCGCGAGCTGTTCGCGCCCGCGCCCGGGGCCGCGCCGGCCGGCCGGATGATCATGGCCCAGGCCGGGCTGGAGACCAGGACCCTGCTCCGCAACGGCGAGCAGCTGCTGCTCACGCTCATCATCCCGCTGCTGCTGCTGACCGCGTTCAGCCTGGAGCCGCTGATCAGCTTCGGCGGCGGGCTGAGCCGGATCAACTTCCTGACCCCCGGCATCATCGCGCTGGCCGTGATGTCGACCGCGTTCACCAGCCAGGCCATCGCCACCGGGTTCGAGCGCCGTTACGGGGTGCTGAAGCGGCTGGGTGCCACGCCGCTGTCCCGCGGCGGCCTGATCGCGGCCAAGACGGTGACGGTCATCGGGGTCGAGCTGCTGCAGGCCATGCTGATACTGGCCATCGCGCTGGGCATCGGCTGGCGGCCGAACGCCAGCCCGGCCGCGATCGTGACCGCCCCGCTGCTGATCCTGCTCGGCACCGCGGCCTTCAGCGGGCTCGCCCTGCTCATGGCGGGCACGCTGCGGGCCGAGGCCACGCTGGCCGCGGCCAACCTGGTCTACATCCTGCTGCTCGGCCTGGGCGGGGTGATCTTCTCGCTGGCCAAGTTCCCGGCCGGGACGCGGCCGGTCCTCGAGCTGCTGCCCACCGGGGCGCTGTCCACCGGGCTGCGCAACGTGCTGCAGTACCACCTGGCTTTCCCGGCCCGGGACACGGTCACGCTCGCCGTCTGGGCGGCCGTGGCCATCACGCTGGCCGCCCGGACCTTCCGCTGGGAGTGAGCCGGACCCGCCGGGCCGACGTGGCCCCTGACGCTGCGGACCGGCAAACCCGCGGCCCGCTGGCCCTGCCCGCGGCGATGGTGCTGTTCGGGATCATCTCGGTGCAGGCCGGGGCGGGGGTGGCCGACAAGCTGTTCGCCGAGGTGTCCCCGGCGGCGGTCACCGGGCTGCGGCTGTGGACCTCGGCGGTGGCGATGGCCGTCATCTCCTCCCGCGGGCTGGCCCGGGCGGCCGGCGAGCTGCGCCGGAGCAGGCACCTGCCCGGCGGCTGGACCGCCGTCGCGTTCGGCATCGCGCTGCTGGTCATGAACTTCTCGATCTACCAGGCCTTCTCCCGGATCCCGCTGGGCGTGGCGGTGACCATCGAGTTCCTCGGGCCGCTGGCCGTGGCGGTGGCCGGGTCCCGGCACGTGCGGGATGTCGCCTGGGTGGTGCTGGCCGCGGCCGGCGTCGCGCTGCTGACCCGGGGCGGCTCCGGCCAGCTGAACCTGGTCGGCGTCGCGTTCGCGGTGGTGGCCGCGATCAGCTGGGCCTCCTACATCGTGCTCAGCTCGGCCACCGGACGGCGCTTCACCGGCTCCACCGGCCTGGCCATCGCCATGATCGTGGCCGGGATCCTGGTCACGCCGCCCGCGGTGGCGGCCGGCGGCAGCGCCATGTTCCGGCCCGGCGTGCTGGCCACCGGGGCGGCCATCGGCATCCTGTCCTCGGTCATCCCCTACGGCCTGGAACTGGAGGCGCTGCGGCGGATGCCGATGCGCCTGTTCGGCGTGTGGATGAGCGTGGAGCCCGCGGTCGCGGCGCTGATCGGCCTGGTCCTGCTCAGCCAGCAGCTCAGCCCGCTGGAGTGGCTCGGCATCGGCTGCGTGATGGTCGCGTGCGCGGGCGCGTCGGGCCGCGCCTTACCATGATGGGCGTGCCTGCCGACCGCCTGCGCTCCTGGGCCGCCCGCCTCGGGGCGTCGAGATTCGCCCGGCCCGTGCTGTCGCCGACGGCCCAGTCGATGCGGCGGATCGCGCTGGCCGGGGTCATCGCCGACGCGGTGATCATCTCCACCGGCGAGGCGGTCCGGCTCAGCTCGTCCGGCCTGGGCTGCCCCGACTGGCCGCAGTGCAGCCAAGCCGACATCGTGGCCAGCAAGAACGCCGGGCAGACCCTGCTCAACACCTGGATCGAGTTCGGCAACCGGCTGCTCAACTTCCCGCTGGTCGTCATCACCGTGCTGGTCCTGGTGGCGGCCTGGCGGTTCCGCCCGCAGGGCGAGAAGCGGCGCGACCTGATCTGGCTGGCCGCGATCCAGCCGGCCGGGGTGTTCGCGCAGGCCGCGATCGGCGGGATCGTCGTGCTCACCGACCTCAACCCGGTGAGCGTGTCCATCCACTTCCTCGTCTCGGCCTCGATCGTGGCCGCCGCCGTCGTGCTGCACGTCCGGTGCACCCAGGGCACCGGACGGCCCGCCACCGTGGTCCGGAAGGACCTCCAGGTCCTGGCGGGCCTGCTGGTCGCGGTGACCAGCCTGATGCTGGCCGCGGGCACGGTGGTGACCGGGACCGGCCCGCTGGCCGGGAACGCGTCCGCGCCGCGGTACCAGCTCCCGCTGGCGGGCGTCACGCAGCTGCACGCCGACATCGGCTGGCTCATCGCCGGCCTGGCCGTGGCCCTGGTGGTCGGGCTGCGCATGTCCGGCGCCCCGGCCCGCGTGGTGCGGGCCAGCTGGATCATGTTCGCGGCGGTCAGCGCCCAGGGCGTGATCGGCTACGCCCAGTACTTCAGCCACCTGCCGGCCGGCCTGGTCTGGGTGCACGTGACCGGCTCGGTCATCGTGTGGATCTCCGTGCTGCGGCTGTTCCTGCTCACCCGCGACCGCGGGCCGCTGACCAGGCCATCTCCGGCGCCCCCGGAAGCCGCCCCCTACCGCCAGCCGGAGCCGCTGGACCGATAGGCTCGTAGCCGTGAGCACTCAGTCCAAGCTTGACTGGACGGCGACCGACAAGCGCGCCGTTGACCTCGTCCGGGTTCTCGCCATGGACTCGGTCCAGAAAGCGGGCTCCGGCCACCCGGGCACGGCGATGAGCCTGGCCCCGGCGGCCTACCTGCTCTACCAGCACCTGCTCAGACACGACCCGGCCCATCCCAACTGGCCAGGCCGGGACCGCTTCGTGCTGTCCTGCGGGCACTCCAGCCTCAGCCAGTACATCCAGCTCTACCTGTCCGGGTACGGGCTGACGCTGGATGACCTCAAGGGCTACCGGACCTGGGGCAGCATCACGCCCGGGCACCCCGAGCACCGGCTCACCCCGGGCATCGAGGTCACCACCGGCCCGCTCGGCCAGGGCATCGGCAACGCGGTTGGCATGGCCATGGGCGCGCGCCGCGAGCACGGGCTGTTCGATCCGGACACCGCGCCGGGCGAGAGCCTGTTCGACCACTTCGTGTACTGCTTCGCCTCCGACGGCGACATCGAGGAGGGCATCAGCCACGAGACGTCCTCGCTGGCCGCCCACCAGGAGCTCGGCAACCTCATCCTCCTGTACGACAACAACACCATCTCCATCGAGGACGACACCAACATCGCCAAGTCCGAGGACGTCGCGGCCCGGTACGAGGCCTACGGCTGGCACGTGCAGCGGCTGACCTGGCGGACCGCCGACGGCGGCTACGAGGAAGACGTCCAGGCGCTCTACCGGGCGTTCCTGAACGCCAAGGAGCACACCGAGGCACCGTCCTTCATCTCCCTGCAGACGATCATCGGCTGGCCCGCGCCGCACAAGAAGGACACCGGCGCGGCGCACGGGTCGGCGCTGGGCGTGGACGAGGTCCGGGCCACCAAGGAGATCCTGAACTTCGACCCGGACGTCGACTTCCCGGTCGAGGAAGAGGCCGTGGCCCGCGCGCGCCAGGTCGCCGAGCGAGGCAAGCAGGCGCACGCGGAGTGGGAGGCAGGGTTCGCCACCTGGGCCGCCGCCAACCCGGAGCGCAAGGCGCTGTTCGACCGGATGGCCGATCACCGGCTCCCGGACGGCTGGACCGCGGCGCTGCCGGCCTTCGAGCCGGACGCCAAGGGCATCGCCACCCGCAAGGCCTCGGGCGAGATCCTCAACGCCCTGGCCCCGGTGCTGCCCGAGCTGTGGGGCGGCTCGGCCGACCTGGCCGAGAGCAACCTGACCACCATGGAGGGCGAGCCGTCCTTCATCCCGACCGAGCACCAGACCCAGATGTTCCCCGGTAACCCGTACGGCCGGACGCTGCACTTCGGCATCCGCGAGCACGGCATGGGGGCGATCCTGAACGGGATCGCGCTGAGCGGCGGCACCCGGCCCTACGGCGGGACGTTCATGGTGTTCAGCGACTACATGCGGCCCTCGGTCCGGCTGGCCGCCCTGATGGAGCTGCCCGTCACCTACGTGTGGACGCACGACTCGATCGGCCTGGGCGAGGACGGCCCGACCCATCAGCCCATCGAGCACCTGTGGGCGCTGCGCGCCATCCCCCAGTTCAACGTGGTCCGGCCGGGGGACGCGAACGAGACCGCCGTGGCCTGGCGCACCGTCCTGGAGCGGGCCCAGCCGGCCGCGCTGTGCCTGACCCGGCAGAACGTCCCGACCCTCGACCGGTCGGCCGAGACCGGCCTGGCCAGCGCGGAGGGCGCGGCCCGCGGCGGTTACGTGCTGGCGGGCGGGGACGACGTGATCCTCATCGGCACCGGCAGCGAGGTGGAGATCGCGCTGCAGGCCCGCGAGCAGCTCGCTGCGGACGGCATCTCGGCCCGGGTGGTGTCCATGCCGTGCGTGGAGTGGTTCGAGGAGCAGGACGAGTCCTACCGGCGCGAGGTGCTGCCGTCCACCATCACCGCGCGGGTCTCGGTGGAGGCGGGCATTACCGCACCGTGGAAGTTGTTCGTAGGAGATGCGGGCGCGTCAGTTGGCGTAGACCATTTCGGCGCCTCGGCCGCCTACCAGAAGCTCTAC
Organism: uncultured Actinomycetes bacterium; assembly: GCA_963744005.1. GTDB lineage: Bacteria > Actinomycetota > Actinomycetes > Streptosporangiales > Streptosporangiaceae > Palsa-504. Next base: position 588,712 of record CAVURU010000003.1, read on the forward strand.
CAGGAGTTCGGCATCACCGCGGAGCGGGTAGCCGAAGCCGCCCGCGACAGTTTGGCCCGGGTCAGGGCCTGATCGCCCGGCCCTCAGGCACGCAGGGAAGGGAAGCGAAACGGTGTCAGGAGACGTTCTCGGACAGCTATCCGAGGCCGGCGTGTCGGTGTGGCTGGATGACATCAGCCGCGACCGGCTGCGCACCGGCAACCTGCAGGAACTGATCGACACGCTACCACGTGGTCGGCGTGACCTCCAACCCCACCATCTTCGCGCACGCGCTGGACCACGGCGACGCGTACGACGAGCAGCTCAAGGACCTCAAGATCCGCGGTGTCTCGGTGGACGAGGCGTCCCGGGCCATCACCACCTACGACATCCGCTGGGCCTGCGACGTGCTGCGCCCGGTCTACGATGCCTCCGGCGGCCAGGACGGCCGGGTCTCGCTCGAGGTCGACCCCCGGCTGGCCAAGAACACCGAGGCGACCATCGCCGAGGCGCGCGCGCTGTGGTGGACCGTGGAACGCCCCAACCTGTACATCAAGATCCCGGCCACCCCCGAGGGGCTGCCCGCGATCACCGCGGCCATCGCCGAGGGCATCAGCATCAACGTCACGCTGATCTTCTCCCTCGAGCGCTACGGCGAGGTCATCGACGCGTACCTGGCCGGCCTGGAGCAGGCCGACAAGGCCGGCCGCGACCTGTCCCAGATCCGCTCGGTGGCGTCCTTCTTCGTCAGCCGGATGGACACCGAGGTCGACTCCCGGCTGGACAAGCTGGGCACCCCCGGGGCCACGGCGCTGCGCGGCAAGGCGGCGGTGGCCAACGCGCGGCTGGCCTACGAGCTGTTCGAGCAGCGCCTGGCCACCGACCGGTGGCAGGCCGTAGAGGACCGGGGCGCGCGCCGCCAGCGGCCGCTGTGGGCGTCGACCTCGACCAAGGACCCGGCCTTCCCCGACACCATGTACGTGGTCGACCTGGTGGTGGACGACACGGTCAACACGATACCGGAGGCCACGCTGAAGGCCATGGCCGATCACGGCGAGCTGGCCGGCGACACCGTACACGGTCACTACGACGAGGCCCGGCAGGTGCTGGCCGACCTGGAGCAGCTCAACATCAGCTACGACGACGTGGTGCAGGTCCTCGAAGACGAGGGCGTCGCGAAGTTCGAGGCGTCCTGGACAGAACTCCTCGAGGCCATCAAGAAGAACCTGGGGCGCTGAACCGCCGATGACCACACGGGCATGCACTGGAACGGGCATGACCGGGGGGGCCGCATGACGGCCGAACCGGGAAACCCCGAAGGCCTGATACCGGCCAATCCCGGTCTCCTCGCCGCGCTGGGCCAGCCGTCACCGTCGGCCAACCCGCTGCGCGACCCGCGGGACCGGCGCATCCCGCAGGTGGCCGGGCCGTGTGTCCTGGTCATGTTCGGCGTCACCGGCGACCTGGCCCGTAAGAAGCTGATGCCGGCCATCTACGACCTGGCCAACCGGGGGCTGCTGCCGCCCGGCTTCTCGTTCGTCGGCTTCGCCCGGCGGAACTGGGAAGACGAGGACTTCGCCCAGGTCACCTACCAGGCGGTCAAGGAGTACGCCCGCACGCCGTTCCGGGACGCGGTGTGGGAGCAGCTCAGCGAGGGCGTCCGGTTCGTCTCCGGCAGCTTCGACGACGACGCGGCCTTCGACGAGCTGGCCCACACCGTGCGGACGCTGGACGCCGAGCGGAGCACCGGCGGGAACTACGCGTTCTACCTGTCGATCCCGCCGAGCCAGTTCCCGGTCGTGGTCCGCCAGCTCAAGCGCAGCGGCCTGTCGGACTCCGGCGACGGCGACGGCGAAAGCAGCGGCGGCTGGCGCCGGGTGGTGATCGAGAAGCCGTTCGGCCACGACCTGGCCAGCGCGCGGGAGCTGAACGACATCCTGGAGTCGGTCTTCCCGCCGGACTCGGTGTTCCGCATCGACCACTATCTCGGCAAGGAGACAGTGCAGAACATCCTGGCCCTGCGCTTCGCCAACGAGATGTACGAGCCGATCTGGAACCGCGGTTACGTCGACCACGTGCAGATCACCATGGCCGAGGACATCGGTATCGGCGGCCGGGCCGGCTACTACGACGGCATCGGCGCAGCCCGCGACGTGATCCAGAACCACCTGCTCCAGCTGCTGGCCCTGACCGCCATGGAGGAACCCGCCGCGTTCGACGCGCAGTCGCTGCGAATGGAGAAGGAGAAGGTGCTGTCGGCCATCCGGCTGCCCGCCGACCTGGCCGCCGGCACCGCGCGCGGGCAGTACTCGGCCGGATGGCAGGGCGGCCGCCAGGTGCAGGGCTTCCTGGAGGAGGACGGCATCCCGCCGGACTCCGGGACCGAGACCTACGCCGCGCTGCGCCTCGGCGTCGACACCAGGCGCTGGGCCGGGGTGCCGTTCTACCTGCGGGCCGGCAAGCGGCTGCCGCGGCGGATGACGGAGATCGCGCTGATCTTCCAGCGCGCGCCGCACCTGCCCTTCTCTGCGACCGACACCGAGGAGCTCGGCCAGAACGCGCTGGTCATCCGGATCCAGCCGGACGAGGGCATCACCGTGCGGTTCGGCTCCAAGGTGCCCGGGACGGCCATGGAGGTCCGGGACGTGAACATGGACTTCGCCTACGGCGAGTCGTTCACCGAGTCCAGCCCCGAGGCCTACGAGCGGCTGCTCCTGGACGTGCTCATCGGCGACCCGCCGCTGTTCCCCCGGCAGGCCGAAGTCGAGCTGGGCTGGCGGATCCTCGACCCGGTGGAAGACTTCTGGGCCGCCTACACCAAGCCGGACCAGTACCCGGCCGGCACGGCGGGCCCGTCGTCCGCCGATGCGCTGATGGCCAGGGACGGGCGCGCGTGGCGCCGCCTGTAGGCGCGCGGGCGCAGGAGGGAACCGGGCGATGACCATTGACCTGACCGACACCACCACCGGCGCGATCCACGACGCCCTGACCCAGGCCCGCCGCCGGATGGGCGGGCCCACCTCGGGCATGGTGCTGACCCTCATCATCGTCACTGACGAGGCCGAGCAGTACGACGCGGTGCGCGCGGCGAGCCACGCGGGCCGGGAGCACCCGAGCCGGGTGCTGGCCGTCATCACCCGGCGGCCCAAGGCCGAGTCCCGGCTGGACGCCGAGATCAAGGTGGGCGAGACCGGCCCGGGCGAGACCATCCTGCTGCGCATGTACGGCCCGCTCGGCCAGCACGCCGACTCGGTGGTCGCGCCGCTGCTCGCACCGGACGTTCCCGTCGTGACCTGGTGGCCGCAGGACGCGCCGGCCGCGCCGGCGGGCGACCCGCTCGGGTCGGTGGCCCAGCGCCGGGTGACCGACTCCGCCTCCAGCGACTCGCCCCGCGACATGCTGCTGGGCCTGGCCAAGTCCTACAAGCCGGGTGACACCGACCTGAGCTGGACCCGGTCGACCTCATGGCGCACCCTGCTGGCCGCCACCTTTGACCAGTCCTACCCGGAGCTGCTCCGCGGCGAGGTGCTGGCCGAGGCGGCCAACCCGACCGCCGACCTGATCGCCGCCTGGCTGGCCGCCCGGCTGGGCATCGAGGTGCGGCGCGGGGAGTCCGAAGGGCCGGGCGTCACCGAGGTCAGCTTCGATACCCCGGACGGGAAGATCGCCATCACCCGCCCGGACGCCAGGAACGCCACGCTGACCTGGCCCGGCCGGCCCGAGCGGCGGGTGGCCCTGCACCGGCGGGACACCGACGACCTGATCGCCGAGGAGCTGCGCCGGCTCGAGCCCGACGAGGTGTACGCCGAGACGCTGCGGGCGCTGGCCGAGGGCGCGGCACGCGGTGAGGGGTCATGAGCGTGCCCGAGGTGATCGTGCACCGGGACGGCTCGCTGCTGGCCAAGGCGGTCGCCGCGCGGCTGGTCACCCGGCTGGTCGATTCGATGGCGGCGCGGGGCACGGCCTCGGTCGTGCTGACCGGAGGCGGCATCGGCACCGCCGTCCTGGCTGAGCTGGCCGCCGCGCCCGGCCCGGGACGCCATCGACTGGCCGCACCTGGACATCTGGTGGGGCGACGAGCGGTTTGCCGCTACCGGCGACCCGGACCGGAACGAGACCGGGGCGCGCGCCGCGCTGCTCGACCACGTGGACGTCGACCCGGCCCGGGTGCACCCGATGCCGGGCCCGGACGGCCCGGACGGCGACAACCCGGAGGCGGCCGCGGCCCGGTACGCCTCCTGGCTGCAGGCCGCGACCCAGCCCGAGGACCACGGCCCGGTGCCGGAGTTCGACGTGCTCATGCTGGGCATCGGCCCCGAGGCGCACGTGGCCTCCCTGTTCCCCGGCCTGCCTGCGCTCTATGACGAACGGCCGGTGGTCGCCGTCCGGGGATCACCCAAGCCGCCGCCCACCCGGCTGACCCTGACCCTGCCGTCGATCCAGGCGGCCCGGGAGGTGTGGATCCTCGCCTCCGGCGCGGAGAAGGCTGACGCGATTGCGATGGCCCTGTCTGACGCGGGCCCGGTTCAGGTCCCGGCGGCCGGAGCGCGGGGGCGGCAGCGGACGCTATTCCTGATCGACAGCGCGGCGGCGGCCAAGGTTCCGCCGCAGATCGGCCGCCAGGGCGCGCACTGACCGCCCGCCGGCCGGCGGCCGGGCGCCCGGGTGCTGTCCGCCGTCCGGGTGAAGGCCAGCCCGGCGGCCAGGCAGGCCAGCGGCACAGCGGCCAGCACGTACCGGTAGCTGAACCCGGCCGTCATGGGCGGCAGCACGATCAGCAGCGCCCCGACCAGCCAGGGCAGCAGGCCGACGCCGCCCCAGCGGCGCCAGCGGCTGATCACCCCGGCCGCGCCGATGAGCACGATCACGCCCAGCAGCGTGCCGGGCAGGAACACGTGCCGCTCGTAGCGCTGCAGCAGCTTCGCCCACGGCTGGACCGCCGTGGTCCAGCCGTAGCCCTGGCCGGCGAAGTCCTTCTCCGCCTTCATGATCACGACGGCCTGCTGGTCGGTCAGCTGGCAGGCCGCGTTGCACCAGGTCAGGCTGGTGCTCTTGGGCTGGTACGTGGGCGTGCCGGGGATGTGCACCGGCGTGGCGTACCAGGGGATCTGCGCGTTCATCTCGCCGGTGGTAACGAACCGGAAGTTCGGCCCGTTGCCCGCGTAGTCGTTCGGGTCGGGCTGCCGGGTCCAGCCGAACGTGTGCAGCACGTCGTTGACCACGGTCCGCAGGTACGCCTTGGGCTGGGACGTGATGGCGTTCTCGGCGAACTGCCGCATCTGGGCGCCGATCACCGAGTTGAACCGCTGCGAGGTGTCGCTGCCCAGGGCCAGGTACAGCGGCGTGTTCACCTTCTCATACGGCGGCAGCTCGCTGTCGGCCCAGATGTACTCCCCGGCCGGCGGGCGGTACTTCGGGCTGGTCGGATCGCACAGGTAGGCCAGCAGGGCGGCCTCGTCCATCTTCTTGCAGTCGGCGAACGTGCTGACCCGGCTGTACAGGAAGCTGCCCGAGGACTCGCTCAGCGCGTACTTCCCGGTCGACTGGTGAAACCAGAGCATGTACAGCCCGATGGGCACGAGGCCCGCCACCAGGAGGGCCAGCAGGCGGCGCCAGCCGGCCCGGCGGACCAGCATGGCGACCAGGGCCACGACCAGCAGCGGCTCCCCCACCGACCGGACCAGCGTCGCGTAGCCGATGAGCAGCCCGGCGATGACCGCGGTCAGCACCGACGGCCGGTCACTCCAGCACAAGATGATCACCGCGATGGTGACCAGGAAGATGAACAGCGGGTCGGCCGTGATCATGTGCTCGAGGTGCAGCTCGTAGGCGTCGAACAGCACCGGCAGGGTGGGCAGGGTCGCGCCCCACCAGGGCAGGCCCCGGTGCCGGAGCAGCGCGTAGATGGCCACGCCCATGGCGACGCCCATGGCCGCCTGGACCAGGCCGATGGCCAGGTCGCTGTGCAGCGGGAGCAGCAGGTCGAGGAAGAACGGGTAGCCGTTCGGCCGGGCCAGGTCCGGCTGGTGGGTTACCGCGTCGTAGATGTAGTTGTAGGAGTCGCTGAACCAGAAGATCGGCGGGAAGCCGAGGACCACGACGATCCGCGCCAGCACGGCGGCCAGCACCACGAGGGCGAACGGCCAGTGCGCCATGACCGGGCGCACGATCCGGCCCAGCGGCAGGCCCCGGCGTGCCGACGGCGGCTCACCGGGAACGATGAGCTCGCTACCGGTGGTCGTGTTCGTCAACGACCGCCTCCCGACTGTCAAAGCCTGCCCGGGTCCGATCCCATGTATCCCCGGTTTGTCCGCTGCTGCCGCAGGCCTCGGCGATCTAGCACGTCCGCACGGCTGCCTTCGCAAATATTAGCCGTCAACGCGAACCCAGAAGGCGCCCAAACGCCCAACGGCGCGCCCGGACGCGTCATCGATCACTCGCCGTCACCGTAGCATCTCGACGTGTCCGCCGAACTGCGATTTCAGCGGCGGGCGCTTGCGGCCTTCATCCCACGGCGCGGGCCTCCCGCCCGATAGCGTTGAGCCAGGTACGGGCCAGGCCGGGGGCAGGAAGAGGAGCAGCGGGTGCAGGATCCGCAGGTCGACTTGTCGGCACGGGTGGAGAAAGTCAAGCGCCGGGCCCGCCCCTGGCGGTCGATCATCGCCTTGATCCTCGCGATCGCGGCCGCGATCATCTCGCGGCAGCGGCGGATGGATTCCGACGCCCTCTTCACGGCGAGCCACCTCACCAACCAGGTCATCGCGTACGGGACGGCCGTGCTGTTCGGCGTGTTCGGGGCGCTGGCCACCTTCGGCCTGGCCGGGCAGGCCCGGTCGGTCCTCGAGCGGCGGGTGGGCGCGGCGCACGCGGCGATCGTCCGGTACGTGGTGCTGATCATCGGCGCCTTCATCACGCTGGTCATCACGCTCGACCTGCTCGGCGTGCCGGTCACCCAGCTGGTCCTGGGCGGCGCGCTGACCAGCGTGTTCGTCGGCATCGCCGCACAGCAGGCGCTGAGCAACGTGTTCGCGGGCCTGGTCCTGCTGTTCGCCCACCCGTTCCGGGTCGGCGACCCGATCCGGCTGCAGGCCGGGGCGCTCGGCGGCACGCTGGACGGCACGGTGGTGGAGATCGGGATCACCTACGTGCGGCTGGAGACCGACGGCCGGGTCATGGCCATCCCCAACTCCCAGGTCCTGAACGCGGTGATCGGGCCGATCCCGCCGATCGGGGATGAGGACGAGGAAGATCTCCCGCAGGCCTCGCCGGCCCCTTCGGTCACGGCCGTGACCGCAGGTACGCCGGGCGGCCCGGAACAGCCGGCGCCCCCGGGACCGGCCTGAACCCCGGCCCGGCCCAACCCCAGATACGACAAAGAGCCGGCTGGGACTTGCCCAGCCGGCCCTTTCTCGCGCTCACCGGTGCGGAGGTCGCCTCTCGGCGAAAGGCACAACACGGCTCCAGCCGAACGGTAGTCCGTGAAGGCAATAGGTGCGGCCCGGGGACACAGCCGCACCGGCTGTCTGAGTCTAACGCCGTCGGCGGCGCCTGTGTTCCCGATCGGCCGGCGGGTCGCCGTCGTAGGGAAACGAGGTCATTGGCTCGCTCGGTGTCTCGTCCGGATCCGGGTACGGCGCCCGCTCCCCCGGCCCGCCTGCCTCGCCGGCCCGGTGGCCGCCCGGCGTGGCCGGACCCCCGTCGTAGCCGCTGCCCGGGTGGCTATTCGGGTCATGGCCGGCCTGGTCGAAGCCAGCGGGACCATAGCCGGCCTGGTCGTAGCCGACCTGGTCATAGGGAGACTGCTCATGGCGAGACTGGTCGTAGCCGCCGCCTGCGTGGCTCCCGGTGTAGCCCGGCCCGGTCCGTCCCGCGTCGCCTAGCCCGCTCTCCCGGTAGCTACCGGCGTGGCTCCCGTTGTAGCTGCTGCCGTCACGAGCCGGGCCAGGCTGGCCGTAGCCGTTCGCCTCATAGCCAGGCTGCTCGTAGCCCGTCCCGGGCGCGCCGTACCCGGAGCCATAGCCGGATTCGTAGCCGGTTCCGGATTCGTAGCCATTGGCCTGGTGGCCGGACTGATCGCGGTAGCCGGCCGGGCTCGACCCGCCGTAGCCGCCGTCGTCGTGACCGATCCCGGGGTAGCCGTCCGCGGGGTAGCCGTCCGCGGCGTAGCCGCTGTAACCATTCTCGGCGTGCTGGCCGCCGTAACCGTTCTCGCTGTAGCCGCCGTAGCCGTTCGCCGCGTGCTGGGTACCGTAGGCGTCCCCGCTGCCGTCGTAGCCGGGCTGGGCGTACCTGGGGTCCTGGTCGCTGCGGCCGTAGCCGGTGGCCGCGTAATCCCCGCCAGGACGGCCATCGCCATAGCCGGGGGCGCCGTAAGTGTCACTGCCATAGCCTGGCCCGCCGTAGCTGTCATTGCCGTAGCCGGTGCCGTTGTAGCTGCCACCCTCGTAACCGGCACCGCCGTAGCCGGTGCCGTTGTAACTGCCCTCGTAACCGGCACCGTCGTAACTGGCGCTGTAGTCGGCACTGCCGTAGCCGGCGCCGTTGCCGCTGGCCCGGTCCAGGGCGTCCCCCGGGTAGCCGCCCAGGCCGTAACTGCCGGCCACGGAGCCCAGGCGGCCGTAGCCCTGCTCGTCGTGGCCCCGGCTGGCCTGGCCGTAGTCGTTGCTGTCGTATCCGCTGCTGTGCTGGGCCGGCCCGGCTTCGCCGCCGCGGTATTGCTCCGGCCCAGCCGGGTAGCCGTCATACCGGCTGCCTGCCCGGCCCGGGTCCGGGTACGAGCCGGCGTACCCCTGTTCCTGGTAGCCAGGCTCCCGGTAGCTGGAAGCCTGGTCGTCCAGCGGGGCCGGCCCGGGCGGCGACGGCTCGCCGTACCTGTAGCCCGCGTCGAGCGGGCCAGGCGCGGCCGGGTAGCCCTGGTCGTAGCCCGGGCCTGCTCCTGGCGTCTGGGCGCTGTAGCGCTCCTGGCGGCCCGAGCCCGGGTCATCCGCCCCGGGATAGCCCTGGTCCGCGTACTGCGTCAGCGCGCCGTACGGATCCTGATCCGCGTACTGAGCGGGGCCGGGATACGACGGATCGGCGTACCCGGGCTGCCCCGGATATTGGGCCTGCCCGGGATATTGCGGCTGGCCGGGATAGTCAGCCTGCCCCGGATACTGCCCGTACGGTGCCGCGCCGACCTGCTGCGGGTACTGGCTCGCACCGGAGTAGCTGCCCTGGTCGTAATACGGGGCCTGCTGGGCGTAGCCCTGCTCCGCATACTGGCCGGGGGCCGGGTACTGTGCCTGCCCGGGATACGGCGCCCCGTATTGGGCCACCCCCGGATAGGCCGCGGGTCCCCCGCCAGGCGGCAGGGCCAGCGGGGCCGCCGCCTCGCCGAGCATCATCACGCCCGCCGGATCGTCGGCGCGTACCGCGCGGAAATCACCCGTGAACGGCCCGGTGAAATCAGCTTCGCGGCCTACGTATCCAGGCACCGCGGTAAGTCTCGGATCGGTCGGAGCAGTAGGCAGCTGAGCAGAGAAACCGGCACCGCCGCGCGGGTCGCGCGGATCGTGATGCATTCCGCGCTGCAAGGCGTCGATCAGTCGCGACAGTTCCTCTTGCGGCAGCCGGAAGGTTCCCGTGCACGTGCCGCCCTGCCAGACGCTGAAAACCGAGATACCCGTGTCGGCGTACCAGCTCAGGCGCATGCTGCGTGAGCTGCCGCGCACATCGAAAAAGACCTCGCCGAGCCGGGGCAGGGGCGCTGCGTCCGACGCTGACATGCTGCCCATGCTGACGTGCTCCCATCCCTATGTCCAGTTCGATACGGGTATTGCCAGGCAGGCTAGCCGTCACTAGCGAGACGCCTGAGAAAAAACCAGAAATCGCACGGTGAATTTCGCCACCCCGCATGCGAAGGTGACATAGACGATGGCATCATTATCCGCGGGCATGCAGCGCCCTGCGCGATGGTTTAGCAAGGACGAGTGAACCAGATCGCTGGCGCCGGCCGTTCGGTAGGGTGACCGATTGCTTACGCGATCGCCTCGCCCGTACACGGGAACATCACGTCGCTGAGACGCGTTGTATCTTGCGTCGGGGGTAACCGGCAGGCCTGGTGCGCGATGACCTGTCCGCGAGCCTTCCGGCTCCGAACGCATTATTGACACTGTAACGCACGATTTGATGCAGCTTGGTTGAGGTGATTGTCCAATGTCTCAGGTACGTCGGCAGTCGGCCGCGCTCCCCCGCCCCAACTGGGGCTGGCAGGATGCTGCCGGATGTCGTGGCGAGGACCTGTTGCTCTTCTTCGGCCCGGACGGCGAGCGCCAGCCGGAGCGCGATATCAGGGAGCGCAAGGCCAAGGAGATCTGCGCGGCCTGCCCGGTCCGGCTCGAGTGCCTGAACTACGCGGTCTCCCGCCCGGAGAAGTACGGCACCTGGGGCGGGCTGAACGAGGACGAGCGGGCCGCCGAGCGCCGTCGCCGCATGCGCCGGGCCAACGCGGCCTGAGGCCCGACCAGGCCGCTGCCGCACGCCAGAACGCCGAGCCCCCGGAGACTTCTCCGGGGGCTTTCGCGGCTTTCGCGGCCGGTAGCCCAGCCGGCCCGAGACACGCGTACCGGTCCCGGGCAGACCGCACAATAGAGACATGATCTGCGCACCGTGCCGGAAGCGGCATCACGATGACTGCCCGGGCGGCACGTGGTGTGACTGCCAGCACCAGGAATCGCCTCAGTCAGCCTCGTCCGGTTCCGAGCCGTCGCTGAGCTGGGTCCGCCAGGGCTGACCAGGGCCTGGGCCGGCCGGCCGCACGGCCGGGAATAATCCGCGACGGCCGCTTCGTTGGCACGCGTATGACCCCGGAGCGAACAAGGACTGTCCACATGCCGGACTTGTCCTGGACAGCCCGGGCCGTTACATGTGATCCTGCTGTAATGAGTGTTACGGACCCGTTGCTCGTCGTGCGTCGGCACGTCGACTTCCTCCGCGTCCGTAGTGCCATCTGTCGCGACACCCGTTAATCGCTGCTGCTATTTCTCAAATGGAGCAGGCGTGCGATGCCGGGTGCCTTCTGCTGTAGAACCCGCCTGTCATAACCCGGGCTGAGGCTGACGCCGAAGCCGGGCCCAGGTCGGCCCAGCAGGTCCAGGCTCTCGCGCCGTGCGCCCCGAGCCCTGAAGGAACTTCATCGATGCCAGTCGCGGCCACGACCGGGACCAAGTCACGGCGAAAGCGCGGCGAGGGCCAGTGGGCCCTCGGCTACCGCGAGCCGTTGAACAAGAACGAAGAGAGCAAGAAGAACGACGACGGGCTCAACGTCCGGCAGCGGATCATCGACGTCTACTCCAGGAACGGCTTCGACTCCATCGATCCCGCTGACCTGCGCGGGCGTTTCCGCTGGTTCGGGCTTTACACCCAGCGACGGCCCGGCATCGACGGCGGCAAGACGGCGGTCCTGGAGCCCGAGGAACTGGACGACCGCTACTTCATGCTGCGGGTCAGGATCGACGGCGGCCAGCTCGACAACCGTCAGCTCAAGACGATCGCCGACATCTCCCGGCGGTACGCGCGCGGCACGGCCGACGTCACCGACCGGCAGAACGTCCAGCTGCACTGGATCGAGATCGAGAGCGTCCCGGCCATCTGGGAGGCCCTGGAGTCGGTCGGGCTGAGCACCACCGAGGCCTGCGGGGACACCCCCCGGGTGATCCTGGGCTGCCCGCTGGCCGGCCTGGACGCCGACGAGGTCATCGACGGCACGCCGCAGATCGAGTCCATCACCTCGGAGTACATCGGCGACGCGGCCTTCTCCAACCTGCCGCGCAAGTTCAAGTCGACGATCAGCGGCTGCGCGGCCCAGTGCGCCATCCACGAGATCAACGACATCGCGTTCGTCGGCGTAGTCAACCCGGCCGGCGAGGTCGGGTACGACCTGTGGGTGGGCGGCGGCCTGTCCACCAACCCGATGATCGGCAAGCGCCTCGGCGCGTTCGTCCGGCCCGCCCAGGTGGCCGAGGTGTGGGCCGGGGTGACCGGGCTGTTCCGCGACTACGGCTACCGCCGGCTGCGGCACCGGGCCCGTATCAAGTTCCTGGTCGCCGACTGGGGCCCGGAGAAGTTCCGCGAGGTGCTGGAGAAGGAGTACCTCGGGTACGCGCTGCCGGACGGCCCCGCGCCGGCCGAGCCGCGGCACGGGGTCCGCGACCACGTCGGGGTCCACCCGCAGCGGGACGGGAACTGCTACGTCGGCTTCGCGCCGACCGTCGGCCGGCTGTCCGCCGATGCCCTGGACGCCGTCGCCGACCTGGCCGACCGGTACGGCAGCGGCCGGGTCCGGACCACCACCGAGCAGAAGATGGTCATCCTCGACGTGCCGCCCGAGCGCACCGCGGAACTGGTCGCCGAGCTGGACGCGGCCGGGCTGCCCGCCGAGCCCAGCGCGTTCCGCCGGCACACGATGGCCTGCACCGGCATCGAGTTCTGCAAGCTCGCCATCGTGGAGACCAAGGCCCGGGCCGCGGACCTGATCACCGAGCTCGAGCGGCGGCTGCCCGGCTTCGAGGTCCCGGTGACCATCAACGTCAACGGCTGCCCGAACTCCTGCGCCCGGATCCAGACCGCCGACATCGGGCTCAAGGGCTCGCTGGTCACCGGGCCGGACGGCACCCAGGTCGAGGGCTTCCAGATCCACCTGGGCGGCAGCCTGAACGGCGGCGACGGCGCGACGTCGGGGTTCGGCCGGAAGGTGCGCGGCCTCAAGGCCACGGCCGAGGAATTGCCAGACTACGTAGAGCGAGTCCTGCGGCGATTCCAGGCTGGCCGGGCAGATGGAGAGTCATTCGCCGCCTGGGCCGCCCGGGCGGCCGAGGAGGACCTGACGTGAGCAACCGGGCTGTCCCGTTTTACTGCCCTTACTGCGGCGAGGAAGACCTCGAACCGCAAGGAGCTACTGACGGCGAATGGCATTGCCGCAGTTGCACCAGGAGTTTCCAGCTACGCTTTGCCGGAATAGGAGTGACCCTGTGACCTCCCTCATACCATGCGGCCTGGAGCAGACCAGCTTGGAGGAGCCCGAGCTCATGCGCACCCTCGTCGATAAGGCCGCCGAGGAACTGGAAGACTCCTCCGCCGAAGACATCATCCGCTGGGCGACGGACACCTTCGGGGACCGGATCTGCATCACCTCGTCCATGACCGACGCGGTGATCGTCCACCTGGCCTCCGGCGTCCGCCCCGGCATCGACGTGGTGTTCCTGGACACCGGGTACCACTTCCCCGAGACGATCGGGACCCGGGACGCCGTGTCGGCGGTCTACCCGATCACCCTGGTCAACGCGACGCCGTCGCGCACCGTGGCCGAGCAGGACGCCGAGCTCGGCCCGCGGCTGTACGGGCGCAACCCGGACCTGTGCTGCTACCTGCGCAAGGTGGAGCCGCTGGAGCGGGCCCTGGCGAACTATGACGCGTGGATCACCGGCGTGCGGCGCGACGAGACCAGCAGCCGCCGCGAGGCGCGCGCGGTCGAGTGGGACGACCGCCGCGAGATGGTCAAGGTCAACCCGATCGTGAACTGGAGCCAGAAGCAGGTCGACGACTACATCCAGACCAACAACGTGCTGGTCAACCCCCTGGTCTACGACGGCTACCCCTCCATCGGCTGCGCGACCTGCACCATCCGGATCGAGGCGGGCGCCGACCCGCGCAGCGGGCGGTGGGCGGGCACCGGCAAGACCGAGTGCGGCATCCATGTCTGATCCTGCTCCCGGGCAGGAAGCATCATCCCCGCGCCGCGCCCTGGTGGCCGTGGCGCACGGCAGCACGGACCCGCGCGCGGCGGCCGCCGTCGGCGAGCTGATGGACCTGGTCCCGGGCCGGGCCGCCGGGCGCGGGATCAGCCTGCCTGAGGTCCGGGTGGCCTACCTGGGCCACGCGGCGCCGTCGCTGCCGTCGGTGCTGAGCGCGTTCGGCCCGGGCGAGCCGGTGACGGTACTGCCGCTGCTGCTCACCGCGGCGTATCACAGCAAGACCGACATCCCGCGCGCGCTAGCCCGTTCGGCCACCCAGGCGCGGGTCAGCTACGGCGACACGCTCGGGCCGCACCCGCTGCTGCTCACCGCGCTGGAACGCCGGCTGCCCCCGGCGGCGCTGCAGGACCCGGCCTCCGTCTCCGTGGTCCTGGCCTCCGCCGGGTCCAGCGACCCGGAGGCGAACGCCGCCGTCGCGCGGCTGGCCGCGGACTGGCAGGCCCGGGCCGGCTGGCAGGCGGTGCGCCCCGCGTACGCGTCGGCAGCCGGCCCCGACCCGGCCGAGGCCGTGGCCGCGCTGCGGCAGGCTGGCGCCCGCCGGGTCGTGGTGGCGAGCTACCTGCTCGCGCCGGGCGTGTTCGCCGACAAGATCCGCGAGATGTCCCTGGCCGCGGGCGCGGCCGCCGTCTCCCCCGCGCTGGGCGCGTCACCGGAGCTGGCCGACGTGATTCTCGACCGTTACCAGGAGGCGGGCACCCGGGCGCGGGCAGCCGCGTAAAACTGGGTAAGACTCTAGTAAGTCCCCGCGCGAACGCCGGGGATCCCGACCCGCAGATCACGTTCCGGTATCGTACGTCCCTCCGGGCACGCGCGTACCCGGGTTAGCCGGCGGCTGACCGAGGCGGCCTGACTCGCTGGCATCCGCAGGAGAAGGGGGCGAATGCGTACCTGGCCAGGAACGCCGTATCCGCTAGGCGCCACCTGGGACGGCTGGGGGACGAACTTTGCCTTGTTCTCGGAGGTGGCCGACAGCGTCGAGCTGTGCCTGTTCTCCGCGAGCGGCGAGGATGAGGACGGCCCGCTGATCGAGGAGCGGGTCGAGCTGACCGAGATGGACGGCTTCGTCTGGCACGTCTACCTGCCCGGCGTCTCGCCCGGCCAGCGGTACGGGTACCGGGTGCACGGGCCCTGGGATCCGGCGCGCGGGCTGCGCTGCGACGGCTCCAAGCTGCTGCTGGATCCCTACGGCAAGGCGGTCGAGGGCGACATCAGCTGGGATGACTCGCTGTTCGACTATCAGCTCGGCCAGCCCAGGAAGCGCAACACCACCGACAGCGCGCCGCACATGCCCAAGAACGTGGTCATCAACCCCTTCTTCGACTGGGGCCACGACCGGGCGCCGCAGACCCCGTACCACCAGACGGTCATCTACGAGGCGCACGTGCGCGGGCTGACCCTGCGCCATCCCGCCGTGCCCGCGGACCAGCGCGGCACCTACGCGGGCCTGGCCCACCCCGCCGTCATCGCGCACCTGCAGCGGATCGGCGTCACGGCCGTGGAGCTGATGCCGGTGCACCAGTTCGTGTCCGAGCAGTCCCTGGTCGAGCGGGGCATGGTCAACTACTGGGGCTACAACACCATCGGCTTCCTGGCCCCGCACAACCGGTACTCCTCGGCCGGCCAGCGCGGCGAGCAGGTCGGCGAGTTCAAGGCCATGGTCAAGGCCCTGCACGAGGCGGGCATCGAGGTCATCCTCGACGTCGTCTACAACCACACCGCCGAAGGGGACCACCGCGGCCCCACCCTGTCCTTCCGCGGCATCGACAACAGCGCCTACTACCGGCTCGACGGCGCCGCGCCGTGGCGCTACCTGGACTACACCGGCTGCGGGAACAGCCTGAACGCCCGGCACCCGCACTCGCTCCAGCTGGTCATGGACTCGCTGCGGTACTGGGTCCTGGAGATGCACGTCGACGGGTTCCGGTTCGACCTGGCCTCGGCCCTGGCCCGGGAACTGCACGACGTGGACCGGCTGTCCACGTTCTTCGACCTGGTCCATCAGGATCCGGTGGTCTCCCAGGTGAAGCTGATCGCCGAGCCGTGGGATATCGGCGAGGGCGGCTATCAGGTGGGCAACTTCCCGCCGCTGTGGACCGAGTGGAACGGCAAGTACCGGGACTCCATCCGGGACTTCTGGCGCGGCCGCCCGGAGTCGGTGGGCGAGTTCGCCTCCCGGCTTACCGGGTCCAGTGACCTGTACGCGACCAGCGGCCGCCGGCCGGTCGCGTCGATCAACTTCGTCACCTGCCACGACGGGTTCACCCTGGGCGACCTGGTCAGCTACGACCACAAGCACAACGAGGCCAACGGCGAGGACAACCGGGACGGCACGAACGACAACCGGTCCTGGAACTGCGGCGAGGAAGGGCCGACGGACGACCCGGCCGTCGCCGAGCTGCGCGCCCGGCAGAAGCGAAACTTCCTGGTCACCTTGTTCCTGTCCCAGGGCGTCCCGATGCTGACGGCGGGCGACGAGATGGGCCGGTCGCAGCAGGGCAACAACAACGCCTACTGCCAGGACAACGACATTTCCTGGCTGGACTGGAGCCTGGCCAGCTCCGAGCGGGAGCTGCTGCGGTTCACCGAGGCCCTGGCCGGGCTGCGCCGCGACCACCCGGTGTTCCGGCGGCGCCGGTTCTTCCGCGGGCGGCCGGACACCGAGGACCAGAGCAGCGACATCACCTGGCTGACCCCGAGCGGCGAGGAGATGATCCAGCAGGACTGGCAGACCGGCTACGCCCAGTCGCTCGCGGCCCTGCTGAACGGCGAGGCCATCAGCGAGCCGGACCCGCGCGGCGGCCGGGTGGTGGACGCCAAGTTCCTGCTGCTGTTCAACGCGCACAGCGAGGCGATCATGTTCACCCTGCCCGACTCCAGCCTGGCCGCGGGCTGGGAGATCGTGATCGACACCAGCACCGCGGAGGCCAGTGACGAGGAGGACGGGGCCGCCCTGCTGCCCAAGAGCGAGGTCAAGGTGGGCAGCCGGTCCGCCGTCGTGCTGCGGTCGGCGGGCTGACCGTGCGCCAGATCTTCGCCCCTCCGCTGGGTGACGCCGCCCTGGCCGAGCTGTACGCCTACCCGCCCGGGCCGTGGCTGCGGGCCAACATGGTGGCCAGCGTCGACGGCGCGGGCAGCCTCGACGGGGTGACCAGGGGCCTGTCGTCGGACGCGGACCGGCGGCTGTTCGCGCTGCTGCGCACCCTGGCCGACGTAATCGTGGTCGGCGCCGCGACCGTCCGGGCCGAGAAGTACAAGCCGGTCCGCCCGCACGAGCTGCGGCCCGGCCTGCGGGCGGGCCGGGCGCCGACCCCGCCGATCGCGGTCATCACGTCCCGCCTGGACCTCGACCCGGCCAGCCCGCTCATCGCCGAGGCCCCGGCCTCAGCCCGCACCATCATCATCACCACCGAGCGGGCCCCAGCCGACCGCCGCGCCGCCCTGGACGGCCCGGCCGAGGTCATCGTGGCCGGCCAGGAGGGCGTCGACCTGAAGGCGGCCGCCGCCGCGCTGGCCGAGCGCGGCCACCGCCGGATGCTGGCCGAGGGCGGCCCGCACCTGCTGGCCCAGATCATCGAGGCGGGCCTGCTGGACGAGCTGTGCCTGACCCTCAGCCCGGTGCTGGCCGGCCCGGACGGCGGCCGGATCGTGACCGGCGAGCGGCCCGCCAGCGCGCCGCACTACCTCGACCTGGCCTCGGTCCTGGAAGACGACGGCTACCTGCTCTGCCGCTACACCCGGAAGAGCTCCTAGGCCACCGGACGGGGCAGCAGGCCCCGCTCGAACCCGGCGGCCACGGCGGCGGCCCGGTCGTTGACGCCCAGCTTGGCGTAGATGTGCAGGACATGGGTCTTGACCGTGGCCTCGCTGATGAACAGGCGCGAGGCGGCCTCGCGGTTGGAGCAGCCGTGCGCGATCAGCCCCAGGATGTCCAGCTCGCGCTGGCTGAGCGGCTCCCGGGCCGGGGTCCTGACCTGGCCGATCAGCCGGGTCGCCACCGACGGCGAGAGAACCGCCTCGCCGCGGGCGGCGGCGCGGACGCCGCGGAGCAGCTCGGCGGGCGGGGAGTCCTTGAGCAGGTAGCCGGTGGCGCCGGCCTCGATGGCCGGGACGACGTCGGTGTCGGTATCGAACGTGGTCAGCACGAGCACCCGGGCGCTGATGCCGCGCTGGACCAGGAGCCTGATCGCGCTCACCCCGTCGAGGTCGGGCATCCGCAGGTCCATCAGGACCACGTCGGGCTTCAGGACCGCGGCCCGGTCGACGGCTTCCCGGCCGTTGGACGCCTCGCCCACCACCTCGAACTCGTCGCTGGACTCGAAGATGCCGCGCAGGCCGTCCCGGACGACCGGGTGGTCGTCCGCGATCAGCAGCCGGATGCTCACGTGGCTCCTCCCAGACCGATGGCGGGCAGGCTGGCCGACACCGCGGTGCCTCCCCCGGGCTCTGATTCGATCTCCAGCTGGCCGGCCAGCCGGTTGACCCGCTGCCGCATGGCGATCAGCCCGAACCCGCCGCTGGCCGACGCGGCCATCCCGGCCTCGGAGCCGTGGGCGGACGCCGCCGGGATGAAGCCGGCGCCGTCGTCGCGGACGTCCAGGCTGACCACGTCCTCCATGTAGGAGAGGGTGACCCAGGCGTGCGACGCGGCGGCGTGCCTGGCCACGTTGGCCAGGGCCTCCTGCGCGACCCGCAGCAGGGTAACCTCCACCTCCGGGTGCAGGGCCCGCGGGTCGCCGGTGGCGGCGACCTCGGCGGGCACGCCGCTGGTGGTGGTCCACCTGGCCACCTCGCCGGCCAGCGCCTCGGGCAGCTTGCTGTCTTCCAGGGCCTGCGGCCGCAGGGCCTGCACCGAACGGCGGGCCTCGGCCAGGCTGTCCCGGGCCAGCCGGGTGGCGTTCCCGATCCGGCGCTCGCGCTCGGCCTCGCCGACCATCTGCTGAGCCGCCTCGAGCTGGGTGATGATGCCGGTCAGCCCCTGGGCCAGCGTGTCATGGATCTCCCGGGCCATCCGCTGCCGCTCGTCCCCCGCGCCCGCCTCCCGGGCCTGGGTGAGCAGCTGAGCCTGCAGCCCGGTGTTCTCCGCGATCATGTCCTCCAGCCGCTGGTTGGCCTCGGCCAGCTCGGCGATCATCTGCTTGCGGGCCTCGTTCTGGTCCGCGGTCTTGGCCCCCAGCAGCACGAACGCGCCGACCAGGCCCAGGTCGACGCCGCCCAGCAGGATCCAGATGGCCACCGAGGCCGGGGCCGGCCGGTGGAACCCGCCGGCCTGGGCCATGCCGAAGAAGACGGCGACAATCCCGGAGACCACCCACCGCCACGCCCCGGTCAGCAGCATGAAGGCCTGCAGGAAGCCGATCCAGGTGAAGAAGGCGAACCAGGGGCTGCGGATGGTCAGGGCGGCGATGAACACGATCAGGCCGGCAAAGTAGATCCGGGTCGGCCAGGGCCGCTGGGCCCAGCCGGGGTGCAGGATGACCATCCAGGCGATCCAGGCCGCCGCGGCCGCCGCCACCGCGACGGTGATGCCGAACGCCCCCGCGCTCGGCGCCTGGGACAGCGCGTACGGGAGGAGCGGGACGACGAGCAGCGCGAAGGGAACCACCCGGGCCAGCCGGTCGCCGCGGCGTTCCAGCTCCTCGAAGTGACTGTCCGGCGTCCGGATCGTCACCGCTCCTCCTTCCCTATGCCTGGGCCCAGCGGAAGAAGCGGACCGCGAGGGCCCCGCAGATCAGGGCCCATGCCGCCATTATGCCCAGGTACTCGGGCCGGGGCTCCAGCCCCATCCAGCTGTCCCGCACCGCGTGCAGGGCCGCGCCGAGCGGGCTGAAGTTGCCGATCTGCCGCATCACCGGGCTCATCTCCTCGGTCGGGAAGTACACCCCGGCCAGGAACATGTTGGGGAAGAACAGCAGCCAGCCGATACCGGCCGCGCTGCGGGCCGACGGCGCGAGCGCCGCCGCCAGCAGGCCGAGCGCGAACAGCGCGCCGATGCCGAGCAGGACCGACAGCAGGAACCAGCCCGTCTCGACCGGGGCGGGCACGTGGAAGGCGAACCGCACCACGGTGACGACCAGGGCCACCGACAGTACCGCGGCGGCCGCCCAGACGGCCAGGTCGGCCAGCAGCAGGGCCAGCGGCCGCACCGGCGTGACGGCCATCCGCCGCAGGATGCCGCGCTCCCGGTACTGGCCGATGACCATGGGCACGCCGGTCAGGCCCAGGATGGCCAGCACGATGGCAACGCCCAGGGCGGCGATGTACTCGGTGCCGCGCTGGCCGGAGAGGCCCTTCTGCGGGTCGCTGAACCCGGGGATGAGGCCGAAGCCGATGACCAGGGCCACCGGCAGCCCGAACACCGCGATCAGGCTGGCCCGCTCCCGCAGGAACAGCCGGGCCTCGACGGCCGCGAGCCTGCTGAATCCGTTCATGGTCTGCGCCTTCCTCACGTGTCCATGCTCTGGCCGGTCAGCGCCACGTAGGCGCTGTCCAGGCTGCGTCCTTCGATCCGCAGGTCGGCCATGATGACCTGCCTGCGGGCCAGCTCGGCGGTGACCGCCGAGGCGAAGTCGCCGGTCCCGGTGACGGTGACGGTGCTCCCCTGGCGGCTGACCGCGCGCACGCCGGGCAGCGCGGTCAGCGACTGCTCGTCGGCGAGGGCCCCATCCAGGACGGCACCGAGCGGGCGGAACCGGAGCCGGTACTCGCCGCCGGCCGCGTCGACCAGGCCCGCCGGGGTGTCCAGGGCCGCGATCCGCCCCTGTTCCAGGATCGCGACCCGGTCGCACAGCTCCTCCACCTCGTCCACGAAGTGGCTGACCAGCACGACGGTGACCCCGCTGTCGCGCACCTGGCCGATCAGCTCCCAGGTGGCGCGCCGGGCCCCCGGGTCCAGCCCCGAGGTGAGCTCGTCGAGGAACACCACCTCCGGGCGGCCGACCAGGGCCAGCGCGATGAACAGCCGCTGCTTCTGGCCGCCGGACAGCTTGCAGAAACTGGTGCCGCTCTTGGCGGCCAGGCCCCAGCGGTCCAGCAGCTCCCGCCAGTCCGCCGGCTCCGGGTAGAACGACGCGTACAGCCGGAGCGCCTCGCGGACGGTGAGCTTGTCCTGCAGCTGGCTCTCCTGGAGCTGGACGCCGATCTTGCGGTGCAGGCGATAGCCGTCGGCCTGCGGGTCGAGGCCGAGGATCCGGACCTGGCCCGAGTCGCGCCGGCGCAGCCCCTCCAGGCATTCCACGGTGGTGGTCTTGCCCGCGCCGTTCGGCCCGAGGATGCCGAAGATCTCGCCCCGCTCGACGCCGAAACAGATCCCGTCCACCACGGCGTGTCCCCCGTACCGCTTGGTGAGCCCTGCCACCTCGATGACCGGCGTCATGATTGCCTCCCTAAGGTCGCCGTGGTTCCAGCCTGGCCCGGGAGGCACCCGCGCCGGATCGCCCGCCAGGCCATGATCGGGGCGCCGGGCAGGCGGCCCGCGGATCGGCCGTCTGGGCCGGCCGCCATCAACCGTTCGGCTGACCCCCGGCACGCCGGCCGGACCGGGACGTTAGCCTGGCCCGGGACAGGCGCCCGGAAAGACCCGGGAGGCGCCCGGTCGAGCAGGGAGGCTGCGATGCCGCTGCACACGAAGGTGGACGAGTCCGACGGCGACGCCGAGCTCGAGATCAACCCCGTCTACTTCCGGGAGGAGAACCGGGAGATCCCCCGGTACATGCTGGCCGAGAACGGGGTGCTGCCGCGGACCGCGCTGCAGATCGTGCGGGACGAGCTCATCCTGGACGGCAACGCCCGGCTGAACCTGGCCACTTTCGTCACGACCTGGATGGAGCCGGAGGCGGAATGGCTGATCGCCGAGTGCTCGTCCAAGAACATGATCGACAAGGACGAGTACCCGCAGACCGCCGAGCTCGAGCGGCGCTGCGTCAACATCATCAGCCACCTGTGGAACGCGCCGGAGGGCAGCGCGGCGACCGGGTGCTCCACCACCGGCTCGAGCGAGGCCTGCATGCTGGGCGGGATGGCCCTGCTGTGGCGCTGGCGGGCCCGGCGGCGCGCCGCCGGGCAGGACACCACCCGGCCCAACCTGGTCATGGGCGCGAACGTCCAGGTGTGCTGGGAGAAGTTCTGCCGCTACTGGGACGTCGAGCCCCGCTACGCGCCGATGGTGCCCGGCCGGCTGCACCTCGGGCCCGCGGAGGCGGCGGCCCAGTGCGACGAGAACACCATCGGCGTGGTCGCCATCATGGGCTCGACCATGGACGGCAGCTATGAGCCGGTACTGGAGATCAGCCGGGCGCTGGACCAGCTGCAGGCCGACCAGGGTCACGACGTGCCGGTGCACGTCGACGCCGCCTCCGGCGGGTTCGTCGCCCCGTTCCTGCATCAGGACCTGCCGTGGGACTTCCGGGTGCCGCGGGTGGCCTCGATCAACGCCTCGGGCCACAAATACGGCCTGGTGTACCCCGGGGTGGGCTGGATCATCTGGCGTAGCCCGGACCACCTGCCCGAGGACCTGGTCTTCAAGGTCAACTACCTGGGCGGGGAGATGCCCACCTTCGCGCTCAACTTCTCCCGGCCCGGAGCCCAGGTCGCGGCGCAGTACTACAACTTCATCCGGCTCGGCTGGGAGGGCTACCGGCACGTCCAGCAGACCTGCCAGGACATCGCGCTGTTCCTGTCCGGCGAGATCGCCAAGCTGGGCCCGTTCGAGCTGCTCACCGACGGCAGCGAGCTGCCGGTGTTCGCCTTCAAGCTGCGCGAGGAGGTGACCGGCTACTCGGTGTTCGACCTGTCCGAGCGGCTGCGCCAGCGCGGCTGGCAGGTGCCGGCGTACACCTTCCCGGAGGACATGCAGGGCACCGAGGTCATGCGGATCGTGATCAGGAACGGCTTCAGCAAGGACCTGGCCAACCTGCTGCTGGACGACCTGCGCAAGCACGTCCAGATCCTGCAGCAGCATCCGCAGACCCAGCCGCCGCCGGAGATCCAGGCCAAGCGCCAGTCCTTCCGGCACTGACCGGCGCGCCGGGCCCCGGCCGGGCCCGGGCCCGGCCCACGGTGGCGGCCAGGTCCGAGCGGACCGTGCCCAGGTCCACCGCGACCGTGCCGTGGAACCGGAACACGCCGGTGGCCAGCAGGACCAGCCCGGCGTACACGCCGATCAGCAGCCCGGTCACGATGGCGTAGGCCAGGGTGCGGCTGATGATCCGGTCGATGTCATACAGCCGGAACTTCAGGATGCCGAACCCGATGCTCACCGGCAGCGCGAGCGTACCGCCCGCGGCTGCGAACTGCAGGATCCGCAGCGGGCAGGCCGGGTCGTTCAGCTTGACCAGGGTCAGGCCGGCCGCGATGAAGACGGCCGCGCCGCCTGCTCAGCCATGCCTCGCTCCCTCCCGGTCCGGGCCTCACGCTACGCCCGGGCCGTTCCGGGATCGTTACGGCCCGGGACCGGTCAGCGCTCCCGGGCCGCCTGGACGGCCTGGGGCACCTCGGGCAGCACCTGGCCGCCGTCGATGACCAGGGTCTGGCCGGTGATGTAGCCCGCTTCCTCGGTGGCCAGGAACAGCGCGGCGTGCCCGATGTCCTCGACGGTGCCCAGCTTGCCGAGCGGGATCGAGGCCGCCATCTTCGTCTCGTAGTCCGGGCCGGCCCCGGCCGTGTTCTCGGTGACGATGTTGCCGGGGAGCAGCGCGTTCACGGTGATATTGCTGGGGGCCAGCTCGATCGCGGCGGTGCGCATGAAGCCCAGCTGGCCGGCCTTGGTCGCGCCGTAGCCGGTCCAGCCCGGGTAGCCGGTGATCGGCCCGGTGATGGAGGAGATGAGGATGACCCGGCCCCGGCCCGACCGGGCCAGCGCGGGCAGGCAGGCCTGGACCGAGAACACCGTGCCCTTCAGGTTGGTGCCGAGTACCTGGTCCACCGCGTCCTCGGTGATGTCAGCCAGCCGGGCGCTGGGGAAGACCCCGGCGTTGGCGACCAGCACGTCGATGCCGCCCAGCCGTTCGGCCGCGACCGCGGCCATCCGGCGGCAGTCCTCGCGGCTGGAGACGTCGGCGGCCACGAACGAGACCTCGCCGGGGCGCTCCGCCAGCGCGTCGAGCTCCTCGGCGGCCCGCCGCGCGGTGTCGGTGTCCCGGCCGGTGATCAGGACGCGAGCGCCGTTGCGGGCGAACACGGCGGCGACGCCCCGGCCGATGCCGCGCGTCCCGCCGGTGACCACCACGACCCGGCCGGCCAGCGATGTGAACATGTCAGCTCCTTCGTCGGTACGTGCTCAGGTAGGTCTCGGCCAGGTCGCAGCTGTCCCGGGTGAAGCCCGCGCCGAGCCGGGCGGCGGCCGGGACGTCCTGGTGGGAGCCGATCCAGGCGACCAGGAGCAGCCGCCGGAACAAGATGAAGGTCCAGATCTCGGCTTCGTCCGCGGCGGGCAGCGGGCAGGCCCGCCGGTCGCCGGCCAGCCAGCGGTCGATCAGGCCGGGAACGGCGGGTGAGTGCTCGAAGAAGCTCACCGAGGCGGCCAGGTCGTACAGGTACCAGCCGAACCCGCAGTCGTCGAAGTCGATCACGCTGACCGCCCCGCCGTGCACCAGCAGGTTGGCGGGCCGGGTGTCGGCGTGCACCAGGCCGTACCGGCGCGGGTCCCGGCCGAACGCGGCCAGCCGCGCGCGCACCGCCTGCTCAAGCCGGCCGAGGACCTGCTCCTCGGCCGGGCCCACGCCGGCCCCGTCCTGCCAGCGTCCCCAGCGGGGCCGGGTCCCGAACGCCGCGTCGTCGTCCCAGTGGAACCGGGTGAACCAGGGCGGGCGCGCCCAGGCCCGGGCGTGCCGGTGCATCCGCGCGGTGATCTCGCCGAGCTGCTCGAAGTGCCGGCCTGCGTCCGGCCCCGTGTTATCCGGCTCTGTGCTACCCAGCTCTGTGCTACCCGGTTCGGTACCGGGCAGGAACTCGAACCGGACGCAGTGCCGCGGGCCGCCGCCGCCGGATACCGTCACCACCGGGCGGCCGTCCGCGGCGGGCAGCACCCGGGGCGTGCGCACCCCGGCCTCGGCCCGCAGCGCGTCCATCCAGGCCAGCTCGGAGATGATCTCCTGCTCGCCGTGATAGCCGAGCCGGTGCACCCGCAGTACCGAGAGGCCATGCTGCCGGTCGCGGACCAGGAAGGTGGCGTTCTCCGAGATGGCCAGCAGCTCCAGCGACGCGCCGGCCAGCCCGCCGTAGTGCCGCAGGGCGGCCCGGGCGGCCGCCTGCGCCGGGCCCGGGACATGAGAAAACCCCGGCGCCAGCGCGTCGAAACGCTGTGCGGCCGGGGTTTCACTCACGCGATCAGGCGGAGGCGGCGCCGCGCAGGCGGGCCAGGGCCTCGGCCAGGATGGCCTCGCCGTCGGAGTCGCTGCGGCGCTCCTTCACGTACGCGAGGTGCGTCTTGTACGGCTCGACCCGCGGCGGAGCCGGCGGGGCCTGCTCGTTCTGCCCGGCCGGGTTACCGCACCGGGGGCACTCCCAGGTGTCCGGGATGGCCGCGTCGGTGGCGAAACTCGGGCGCGTCTCGTGCCCGTTCGCGCACCAGAATGACACCCAGACCCGAGGCGCGGACTCTCCGCGCTCGGCCTCACCCATGGGCCCCGCGCCGACCCTGCTGCCGCGTATAGCGCTACCACTACTCACAGATCACCCCTAGAAGACCATAGAGCTGTAGAACAGAACTTCGGTGCGGGAAAGAGATACGTGTTAACGATTGACCAGGAAGCCGAGCGCGATGATGCAGACGAACCACAAGACACCGAAGAAGATCGTGATCCGGTCCAGGTTCCGCTCGACGACGGAGGAGGAGCCCAGGGTAGAGGACACCCCGCCGCCGAACAGGTCTGACAAGCCGCCGCCCTTGCCCTTGTGCAGCAGGACGAGCAAGATCATCACGAGACTCGTGATAATCAGGATAACGGAAACCCCGATAACCATCTCTGCTATCCAGCTCCTGCCGAGAAAGAATTAGGCCGCCAGCTCACGGTACCGGCAGATCTGAGCGAACTGCCCGGCGTCGAGACTGGCGCCGCCGACGAGGGCCCCGTCGACGTCCGGCTCCGCCATGATGGGCGCGATATTGTCGGGCTTGACGGACCCGCCATACAGGATACGCACACCGGCGGCCGTCTCGGCATCATGAAGCTCCGAAACACGGGACCTAATCGCCCCGGCCATCTCCTGGGCGTCGCCCGGGCTGGCCACTTCGCCGGTGCCGATGGCCCAGACCGGCTCATAGGCGATGACCATGGCGGCGACCGCCTCGGCCGGGACGCCCTTGAGGGCGATCTCGAGCTGGGCCAGGCAGTGGCCGGTGTGGTCGCCGGACTGGCGGGTGGCCAGCGACTCGCCCAGGCACAGGATCGGCGTCAGGTCCCACCGCAGCGCGGCCTGCACCTTGGCCGCGGCCAGCTCGTCGGTCTCGCCGTGGTACTGGCGTCGCTCGGAGTGGCCGACCAGCACGTAATCGCAGCCCAGCTTGGCCAGCATGGCCCCGGAGATGTCGCCGGTGTAGGCGCCGCTGTCATGCGGGGACAGGTCCTGGCCGCCGTAGGACAGCCGCAGCTTGTCCCCCTCGATCAGGGTCTGCACGCTGCGCAGGTCGGTGAACGGCGCGATGACCGCCGCCTCGACGGCGTCGTAGTCGCGCCCGGTCAGCGTGAACGCCAGCTTCTGCACCAGCGCGATGGCCTCGAGATGGTTGTTGTGCATCTTCCAGTTGCCCGCCATCAGCGGCAGGCGGCCGCCTGCCGGGCGGGAACCAGTGCTCACGAACCGTCCTCAAGTGCCGTCAGCCCGGGCAGCGTCTTGCCTTCCAGGTACTCCAGGCTTGCCCCGCCGCCGGTCGAGATGTGACCGTAGGCGGCCTCGTCCAGGCCGAGGGCCCGGATCGCCGCGGCGGAGTCGCCGCCGCCCACCACGGTCAGCCCGTTCACCCGGCCGACGGCCTCGGCCACTGCCCGGGTGCCGGCCGAGAAGGCCGGGAACTCGAACACCCCGACCGGGCCGTTCCAGAACACCGTCTTGGCGTCGGCCAGCTTCTCCGCGAACAGGGCCCGGGTCTGCGGCCCGGCGTCCACCCCCTCGCGGTCGGCCGGGAAGTCCGTCACCGGCACCACGGCGTGGTCGGCGTCCGGCGCGAAGTGCGTGGCCGCGACCAGGTCGACGGGCAGCACGAGCTCGACGCCGCGCCGTTCGGCCTCCTCCATCACCGCCTTGACCGCAGGGATCTGGTCGGCCTCCAGGACCGAGTTGCCGACCTCGTAGCCCTGGGCGGCCAGGAAGGTGTAGCCCATGCCACCGCCGATGAGGATCCGGTCGGCCAGGCCGAGCAGGTTCCCGATCACGGCCAGCTTGTCCGACGGCTTCTTGCCGCCCAGCACGACCACGAACGGGCGTGCCGGGTCGCTGGTGAGCTGGCGCAGCACCGACACCTCGTCCCGCACCAGGTCGCCTGCCGCGTGCGGGAGCAGCGCGGGCAGGTCGTAGACGGAGGCGTGCTTGCGGTGCACGGCGCCGAACGCGTCGTCCACGTACAGCTCGCCCAGCCGGGCCAGCTGCTGCGCGAACGCGCCCCGCTCGGCGGCGTCCTTGCTCGTCTCGGCGGGCTCGAACCGCACGTTCTCCAGCAGCGCGACGTCCTCGTCGCCCAGGCCGAACGCCGTCTTCTCCGCCGACTCGCCGGCCACGTCGGTGGCGAAGGCCACCGGGCGCCCGAGCAGCTCACCGAGCCGCTCGGCCACCGGCCGCAGCGACGGGCCGCCCGCCGCGGCCTCGGCGAACGTGGCGCCCTTGGGCCGGCCGAGGTGGGCGATGATGATCACCCGCGCGCCCCGGTCCGACAGCTTGCTGATCACCGGCAGGCTGGCCCGGATCCGGCCGTCGTCGGTGATCTCGCCGCTGCCGGTCAGGTCGAGCGGGACGTTGAGGTCCGAGCGCAGCAGCACACGCCGGCCGAGGACCTCCAGGTCATCGACGGACTGCATTACCGCAGCCGGGAGGCGACGAGCGCGGTCAGGTCAACCAGGCGGCTGGAGTAGCCCCACTCGTTGTCGTACCAGCCGAAGACCTTGACCTGGTTCCCGTAGGCCATGGTGATCGACGCGTCGAACGTGCAGGACGCCGGCGAGCCGACGATGTCGGAGGAGACGATCGGGTCCTCGGTGTAGTAGACGATGCCCTTGAGCGCTCCCTCGGCGGCCGTCTTGAACGCGGCGTTGACCTCGTCCTTGGTGACGTCGCGGCCCAGCTCCACGACCAGGTCGGTGATCGAGCCGTCCGGCACCGGGACGCGCAGCGAGTACCCGTCCAGCTTGCCCTTGAGCTCGGGGATGACCAGGCTGGTGGCCTTCGCGGCGCCGGTCGAGGTGGGCACGATGTTGAGCGCGGCCGCGCGGGCCCGGCGCAGGTCCTTGTGCGGGCCGTCCTGGAGGTTCTGGTCCTGGGTGTAGGCGTGCACCGTCGTCATCAGGCCCTTGACGATGCCGAAGTTGTCCAGCAGCACCTTG
This sequence comes from uncultured Actinomycetes bacterium, assembly GCA_963744005.1. Taxonomy (GTDB): domain Bacteria; phylum Actinomycetota; class Actinomycetes; order Streptosporangiales; family Streptosporangiaceae; genus Palsa-504. The sequence continues at coordinate 617,009 of CAVURU010000003.1, forward strand.
GCCATCGGCGCCACGCAGTTGGTGGTGCAGGAGGCGTTGGAGATGATCGCGTGCGCGTCGGCGTCGTACTTCTCGTCGTTGACGCCCATCACGATCGTGATGTCCTCGTCCTTGGCCGGCGCGGAGACGATGACCTTCTTGGCTCCGCCGTCGATGTGGGCCCGGGCGGCGGGGCCGCTGGTGAACCGGCCGGTGGACTCGATGACGATGTCCACGCCGAGGTCGCCCCAGGGCAGCTTGGCCGGCTCGCGCTCGGCCAGGATCTTGATCGCCTTGTCGCCGACGCGGATCTCGTCACCGGAGACCGACACGTCGTCCTTCAGCGTGCCGATCACGGTGTCGTACTTGAGCAGGTGCGCCATGGTGGCGATGTCGCCGAGGTCGTTCGCGGCCACGATCTCGAAGCCCCGGTCGCCGTCCGCCGCGGCGGCGGCGCGCCAGAAGTTACGGCCGATCCGGCCGAACCCGTTGATTCCCACGCGAATGGTCACAGTACCAAGTCTCCTCGTCGATCCCCGTAATCGCCAGCGGTGAAGAGACTATCGGATGCCGCCCTCCGGGGATCACCGAAGACGCCGCCCGGCCGCAGTCCGGAGCCTGTCTCGGCTGCGGTGCCGGGCAGGCATGCACGGACCCTGCCGTTACGACGATATCAAGCCCGGCGATTTATGGGCAGAACGGGCCGTGGTTCACGTGCCGGGTCATGCGGCCGGTCCCGAACTTCTTCGCGGCCGTGTCGATCCAGGACCCGCCCGCTCGTGTAGAAGGTAGACACCCGCGTCGCGGGCGGATCGGCGCCAAGGAGGCACCAATGAAGCAGTACCTGCTCAGCGTGTATCACCCCGAAGACGGCAATCCCTCGCCCGAGGCCATGGCGGCCGTCTTCCGGGACGTCGATGCGCTGAACGCCGAGCTCCAGACGGCCGGCGCCTGGGTGTTCGGCGGAGGCCTGCACCCGTCCAGCACGGCCACCGTGGTCCGAGCCGAAGGTGACGACGTGCTGATCACCGACGGGCCGTTCGCCGAGGGCAAGGAGCACGTGGGCGGCTTCTGGGTCATCAGGGCGGCCGACCTGGACGCCGCGCTGGCCTGGGCCCGCAAGGCCACCCGGGCCTGCGCCGTCCCGGTCGAGGTCCGGCCCTTCCAGGAAGAGGCTCCGGACTGAACGGGCCCGGGCCGGGCCGGGCCGGCATCGAGAGGGTCTTCCGCGAGGAGTACGGCCGGGCCGTGGCCGTACTGACCCGGGTCTTCGGCGACATCGACACCGCGGAGGACGCGGTGCAGGACGCGTTCGCCGAGGCGGCCCGGCGCTGGCCCGAGGCCGGGCTGCCGCCCAGCCCGGCCGGGTGGATCATCACCACCGCCCGCCACCGGGCCATCGACCGGCTGCGGCGCGAGGCGGCCCGGGAGGACAAGCACGCCCAGGCCGTGCTGCTCAGTGCCCAGAACGAGCCGGCTGCCCAGAATGAACCGGCGGAGGAGGGCCCTGTGCGCGATGACCGGCTCCGGCTCATGTTCACCTGCTGCCACCCGGCCCTGGGCCGGGCCGCCCAGGTCGCGCTCACCCTGCGGCTGCTGGGCGGGCTGACCACGAGCGAGATCGCCCGGGCGTTCCTGGTCCCGGAGCCGACCATGGCCCAGCGGCTGGTCCGGGCCAAGGGCAAGATCAAGGCGGCGGGCATCCCCTACCGCGTCCCGGCCGCGGCGGACCTGCCCGCGCGGCTGGCCGCGGTGCTGGCCGTGCTCTACCTGATCTTCAACGAGGGCTACACGGCGAGCTCCGGTAGCCACCTGGGCCGGGCCGACCTGTGCGCCGAGGCGATCAGGCTGGGCCGGCTGCTGGCCGGGCTCATGCCCGACGAGCCCGAGGTGACCGGCCTGCTGGCCCTGATGCTGCTCACCGAGTCCCGCCGCCCGGCGCGGACCGGCCCGGACGGCGCGCTGGTCCTGCTGGCCGACCAGGACCGGTCCCGGTGGGACCGGTCACTGGTGGCCGAGGGGCAGGACCTGGTCCGCCGCTGCCTGCGGCGCGGCCAGCCCGGGCCGTACCAGATCCAGGCGGCCATCAGCGCGGTGCACAGCGACGCGCCGGTCGCGGCGGCCACCGACTGGAACCAGGTGCTGGCCCTGTACGACCAGCTGATGGCCATCGCGCCGGGCCCGGTAGTGGCGCTCAACCGGGCCGTCGCGGTCGCCGAGGTCGCCGGACCAGCGGCCGGCCTGGCCGCCGTCGACCGCCTGGATCTGGAGCGCTACTACCTGTTCCACGCCATCCGGGCCGACCTGCTGCGCCGCCTCGGCCGGCCGGACGAGGCCGACGCGGCCTACCAGGCCGCGCTCGGCCGCACCGAGAACGCCGCCGAACGCGACTTCCTGACCCGCGCCCGGGCCCGGCTGCGGCCGTCCGGCTGAGCGGTCCTAGCGGTCGAGCAGGCCGAGCTCGCGGGCGCGGGCGACGGCCTGCTCGCGCCCGGCGGTGCCGAGCTTGCGGTAGACCGACGCCGCGCGGGACCGGACGGTGCCCGTCGGAAGCGACAGCTCGGCACCGATCTGCGGCCAGGTCAGGCGGCCGGACAACAGCGGGAGGAGGCGCAGCTCGGCGGCGGTCAGGGCCGACGGCCCGGCCGGGCCGGCCGGCTGCTCGGCCACCATGGCCCGCAGCTCCCGGGCGTCGGCGGCCAGCACCCCCAGCCCGGGGTGACGCCCGAGCAGCTCCTCGGCCTCCCGCATCAGGGTCGCGGCCCCGGGCGCGTCGTCCAGCTCGAGGTAGCAGCGGATGAGCTCGATGCGGACCTGGACGGCCAGGACGGGCGCCGCGTCGCCCAGCAGGTGCCGCCGCCGCTGGGCGCCGACCAGGGCCCGCCGCGCGCCGTCGGAATCGAGCCGGTGCAAGGCCATCCGGGCCTGCAGGGCGAACACCAGCGCCGCGGCGTCGCTATCCTCGATCCCGGCTTCCCGCAGCACCACCCCGGCCCGGTCGGCCAGGGCCTGCCCCTCGCCCCAGTCGTTGCGGGCCAGCAGCAGCAGCGACCGCTCGCTCAGCGCCATGGCCAGCACGGCCTGGGCCCCGGCGTCGGCCGCGGCCGCGGCGGCCTGCTCCAGGTACGGCTCGGCGGTCCCGGGCTCACCGCCCGCGACGCGGGCCAGCCCCTGCAGGAGAACCGCGGCCGGGGCGCTGATTCCCCGGGCGGCGAGCTGCCGCGCGGCCTCGTCGGCGTCGGTGCGCATCGGCCCGACCCCGTGCCGGCACAAGCTGGCCCGCAGCACGCCGGCCCAGGCCCGGGCGGCGTCCTGGCTGGGAGCGTCCTGGCTGGCCCCGTCCTGGCTGGCCCCGTCCTGGCTGGCCCCGTCCTGGCTGGCGAGCGCCTGGTCGGCCAGGACCGCCCGCCGTTCGGCGTCGGCCGCCTGGCCCGTTTCCAGGGCCAGGAAGGCGGCCCAGACGGACAGCACCGGATGCCCTTTCATCGCGCCCCGGTCTTCCAGCCACCGGTGCCAGCGCGGCAGCGTGGTGAGCCGGTCCTCGCGCTGGCCGGGCACCGAGAGCTCGGCCACCAGCCGGGCTGCCTCGTCGATGTCCCCGGCGGCCATGGCGTACTCCACTGCCTCCTCGGGCAGGCCGCTGCCGGCGCACCAGGCGGATGCGCGGCGGCGCAGGACGGGGGCGGCGCCGGGCTCGGCCCGGTGCAGCTCGGCGAGCAGCACGTCCCGCAGGACCGGGTGGTAGCGGTACCACCGGCCCAGCCGGTCCTGCGGGATGACCAGCAGGTTCGAGCCGGCCAGGGCGGCCAGCGCGGCGCTCCCACCGCCGCGGCCGAGCACGGCCTCGCACAGCGGCCCGCACAGCCGGTCCAGCACCGCCGTCCGGGTCAGGAAGTCGCGCTCCGCGGCGGGGATCCGGGACAGGTACTCCCGGGCCACGTCCTCCGGCTCCAGCCTCGGCCGGGTCCTGGCCGCCCCGGGCTCGGCGGCAGCGCCCGGCCCGGCCCGGCCCGGCCCAGCGGGGACCGGGCCGCCGGCCCGGACGGCCAGCGCGGCCAGGTACAGGCTGGCGGGCCGTCCCGCGCTCCGCCGGTACAGCTCGGCCAGCTCGCCGGCGGCGGGCCCGGCGGGCCCGGCGGCGGCGCGCAGCAGCTCGCCGGCCTCCTGGCTGGTCAGGGACAGGTCGCCGGGGCCGATGACAAGCAGCCGGCCCTCGGCCCGCAGCCGCGCCGCCGGCAGCGGGGGCGTGCCCCGCCCGGCGAGAACCAGCCGGGATTCCTTGGGCACATGGTCGGCCAGGGCGGCCACCGCGGCCCGGCACTCCAGGTCACGCAGCAGGTGCACGTCGTCCAGCACGAGCAGCACGGGGGGGCTCATCGAGGCCAGCGCGGACCCCAGGCGCGGCACGGCCGCGGCGAGCACCGAGCTGGCCGGCGAGGCCAGCGCGCCGAACACCCTCCCGCCCACCGGCTCGATGGCGTCGAGCGCCTTGGCGATGCAGGTCAGCAGCAGCTTCGGGTCGTTGTCCCGCTCGTCCAGGGAGACCCACGCGACGGACTTGGCCTTGCCCTCGGTCCACTGGGCCAGCAGCGTGGTCTTGCCGTACCCGCCCGGGGCCTGCACGCTGACGATCGGGCCGGGAGCGGCCAGCTCCAGCTTGTCCAGCAGCGCGGTCCGGCGGATGATCCCGGGCCGCGCGACGGGACGCCGCAGCTTGGACCAGATCAGGTCGAACATCGGTTTGCCGCCGCCGTGCGGCAGCCCTGACCGTCCGTGCTCCTGTGTGCCGACCATGACCCGGACAGTCCCTGCCCTCCTAGCGGCCTGCTATCTCATGCTGGTCTGAACACCAGGCTAGGTCAAGCTCGGCCGCCAGCGGCACTGGCGTCCCGCGCGGTCACGGGAGCATGTCGACGGTCAGGCAGGCCTCGGTGGTGGGGATGCCCTGATCGGCGGCGCGGCGGTCGGCCATGGCCAGCAGGCGCCTGATGCGGCCCGCGATGGCGTCCTTGGTCAGCGGCGGGTCGGCCAGCTGGCCCAGCTCCTCCAGGCTGGCCTGGCGGTGCGCCATCCGCAGCTGCCCGGCCATAGTCAGGTGCTGGGGGGCGTCGGGGCCGAGGATCTCCAGGGCCCGTTCCACCCGCGCTCCGGCCGCCACCGCCGCGCGGGCGCTGCGGCGCAGGTTGGCGTCGTCGAAGTTGGCCAGCCGGTTCGCGGTCGCCCGGACCTCCCGGCGCATCCGGCGCTCCTCCCAGGCCAGCACGGCCTGGTGCGCCCCGAGCCGGGTCAGCATGGCCGAGATGGCCTCGCCGTCCCTGATGACCACCCGGTCCACGCCGCGCACGTCCCGCGCCTTCGCGTGCACCTTCATCCGGCGGGCCGCGCCGACCAGGGCGAGCGCCGCCTCCGAGCCGGGGCAGGTGATCTCCAGGGCCATCGACCGGCCCGGCTCGGTCAGCGAGCCATGGGCCAGGAACGCGCCGCGCCACGCAGCCTCGCAGTCGCACAGGGCGCCGGAGACGACCTGGCGGGGCAGGCCCCGTACCGGGCGGCCGTGCGCGTCGATCAGGCCGGTCTGGCGGGCCAGCATCTCGCCCGCCTGGCCCTTGTCCACCCGGACCAGGTACCGGCTGCCCTTCCGCAGGCCGCTGGGCGCCAGGACCTGGAACTCGGCCGGGTGGCCGAAGACCTCGGTGATAGCGGCCCGCAGCCGCCGGGCCGCCGCGCCGGTGTCGAGTTCCGCCTCGATCACCACCCGGCCCTCCGTCAGGTGCAGGCCGCCGGCGAACCTGAGCAGCGTGGAGACCTCCGCCTTGCGGCAGCACGGCTTGATGACCGGCACCCGGCTGAGCTCGTCTTTCACCACGCTGGTCATCGCCATCGGCGTCATTCCCCCTGTCCGTGCTGCTGAGCAGCGAAAATCTGGGCGTAGGCGGCGGCCAGGAGCGTGGGGTCATGGCGGGGCGTGCCGTCGCTGGCCGCCACATCGGCCATCACCAGCCGGGCTCCGAGCATGCTCGCTGCCTTCTCCAGGTCGGCTAGGTTACCGGTTCCCGCGGCCCTGGTGTCCGCGAGAACTACATCCACAGTAAGGGCCGGCGCGTGCCGAGCGAGAACTTCCAGGTGCTTGTGCGGCGAAAAGCCGGCGGTTTCTCCCGGTTGCGGGGCCAGGTTGAGGACCACCAGCCGCCTGGCCCGGGTGACGTGCAGCGCCGCGCCGAGCTCGGGGACGAGCAGGTGCGGCAGGACGCTGGTGAACCACGAGCCCGGGCCGAACACCACCCACTCCGCGTCCAGGACGGCCTGCACGGCTTCCGGCACGGCGGGCGGGTCGGCCGGCACCAGCGTGATCGACTGCACCTGCCCCGGCGTGGTGGCGCACTCAGCCTGCCCGCGTACGGTGCTCACCGCGTCCGGCCGGGCCGGGTCGGCCCCGACGACCTCGGCCACGATGTCCAGCGGCACCGCCGCCATGGGCAGCACCCGCCCGCCGGTGCCGAGCAGGCGGGCGACCCAGTCCAGGCCGGCCACGGTGTCGCCGAGCAGGTCCCACAGGGCCACGATGAGCAGGTTGCCGACGGCGTGGCCGGCCAGCTCGCGGTCGCCGCCGAACCGGTGCTGCACCACGCGGCTCCAGGTGTTGCCCCAGTCGTCGTCCCGGCACAGCGCGGCCAGCGCCATCCGCAGGTCCCCGGGGGGCAGCACGCCGTAGTCGCGGCGCAGCCGCCCGCTCGACCCGCCGTCGTCGGCCACCGTCACGATCGCGGTGAGGTCGCCCGTCACCCGGCGCAGCGCGCCCAGCGACGCCGCCAGGCCGTGCCCGCCGCCGAGCGCCACCGTCCGCTCACCGGTCACCGGCGGCTCACTCCCGGCCGAGGTCCCGGTGCACGACCTGGACCTCGGCACCGCCCAGCCGGGCGGCCAGCTCGCCGGCCACGGCCACGCTGCGGTGCATGCCCCCGGTGCAGCCCACCGCGAGGGTCACGAACCGCTTGCCCTCCCGCTCGTAGCCGGGCAGCACCAGGTGCAGCAGGTCGGTGTAGTGCCGGATGAACTCCTCGGCTCCGGGCTGGGCCAGGACGAAGTCCCGCACCGGGGCGTCCTGCCCGGTCATGGCGGCGAGCTCGGGGACCCAGTGCGGGTTGGGCAGGAACCGGCAGTCCGCCACGATGTCGGCGTCCACCGGCAGGCCGTACTTGTAGCCGAACGAGATCAGCGACAGGCGCAGGCCGGTCGCGGCCCCGCCGAAGAAGTCACTGATCCGGGCGCGCAGCTGGTGGACGTTGAGCCGGGAGGTGTCCAGGACCAGGTCGGCGTCGCCGCGGACCCCGCGCAGCAGTTCCTGCTCGGCGGCGATGCCGTCGGTCACCCGTCCCGAGCCCTGCAGCGGGTGCGGCCGCCGCTCGCTGTCGAAGCGGCGCACCAGCGTGTCCTCGCCCGCCTCCAGGAACACGATTCGGGCCGCGGCGCCCTGCGCGGCCAGCTCGCTGAGCGCTGACTTCAGGTCAGTGCTGAAGGCGCGGCTGCGCACGTCGACCACCGCGGCCATCCGCGACACCGCGCCGTTGGTCCGCGCGGCCAGGTCAGCCATGGTCGGCAGCAGGTTCGGCGGCAGGTTGTCCACCACGTACCAGCCCAGGTCCTCCAGGGCCTTGGCCGCGCTGGACCGGCCGGCCCCGGACAGGCCGGTGATGATGACGACCTCGGTCTGGTCCTCACTCGTCCGCATGCTGCTCCCCCGCCAGGTTCGAGCCGAGCGCGACGGAGATGGTGGCGGCCAGCTTGGGCCCGATGCCGGGCACCGCGCCGATGTCCTCGACGCTGGCGGCCCGCAGCTTGCGCACCGAGCCGAAGTGCTTGAGCAGGGTGGCCCGGCGGGCCCGCCCGAGCCCGGGCACGTCGTCCAGCACGCTGGCCGTGGCCGCCTTGCCGCGCTTCTGCCGGTGGTAGGTGATGGCGAACCGGTGCGCCTCGTCCCGGACCCGCTGCAGCAGGTAGAGCCCCTCGCTGCTGCGCGGCAGGATGACCGGGTACTCCTCGCCGGGCAGCCAGACCTCCTCCAGCCGCTTGGCCAGCCCGCACACGGCCACGTCGTCGATGCCCAGCTCGGCCAGGGCCCGGGCCGCCGCGGCCGCCTGCAGCGGCCCGCCGTCGACCACCACCAGGTTGGGCGGGTAAGCAAATTTTTTTCGCCCTGCCAACCCCCCCTCCTGCCCTGCCGGCCCACCCGTGCGCCCGCTCACCTCTTCCGGCTCGTCGGCCTCCGGGTCGCCCAGGGTGTCCAGCTCGCCGGTCTTCTCGCGTTCGGCCAGGTACCGGCGGAAGCGGCGGAGGATCACCTCGTGGATGGCGGAGATGTCGTCGGTGCCGTCCAGGCCCTTGATGGCGAACCGGCGGTACTCGCTCTTGCGGGCCAGGCCGTCCTCGAACACCACCATCGAGGCCACCACGTGGGTGCCCTGCAGGTTCGACACGTCGTAGCACTCGATCCGCAGCGGCGCGTCCTCCAGCCCGAGCCCGTCGGCGATCTCGTTGAGCGCCTTGCTCCTGGTGGTCAGGTCGCTGGCCCGGCGGGTCTTGTGCAGGACCAGGGTCTGGGCGGCGTTGCGGGCCACGGTGTCCATCAGCGCCTTCTTGTCGCCGCGCTGCGGGACCCGGAGGCTGACCGGCCCGCCGCGGCGCTCGGCCAGCCACTCGGTCATGGTGGCCGGATCCGGCGGCAGCTCGGCGACCAGGATCTCCCGGGGCATGCCCGCGTTGACCGCCTCGGCGCCGGTCTGGCTGTCGCCGTAGACCTGGCCGAGGAAGTTCTCCACCAGGCTGGCCGTGGTGACGTCCTCCACCTTGTCCAGCACCCAGCCGCGCTGGCCGCGGACCCGCCCGCCGCGCACGTAGAACACCTGGACCGCCGCCTCGAGCTGGTCCTCGGCCAGCGCGATCACGTCGCAGTCGGTGCCGTCCCCCAGCACCACGGCCTGCTTCTCGATGGCGCGTTCGAGGGCCCGCAGGTCGTCGCGCAGCCGGGCGGCCCGCTCGAACTCCTCGGCCGCGGCGGCCTGCTTCATCTCGGTTTCGAGCTGGCCGGCGAACCGGCTGGTCTGCCCGGCCATGAAGTCGCAGAAGTCCTCGGCCAGCACGCGGTGCTCCTCGGCGCTGACCCGGCCGACGCACGGCGCGGAGCACTTGCCGATGTAGCCGAGCAGGCAGGGCCGGCCGATCTGCCCGGACCGCCTGAACACGCCCGCCGAGCAGGTTCGCACCGGGAACACCCGCAGCAGCGTGTCGACGGTGTCGCGGATGGCCCAGGCGTGGCTGTACGGCCCGAAGTACCGGGTGCCCTTGCGCTTGGCGCCGCGCATCACCATGACCCGCGGGTAGTCCTCGCTCATGGTGACGGCCAGGTACGGGTAGCTCTTGTCGTCGCGGTACTTGACGTTGAAGCGGGGATCGAACTCCTTGATCCAGGAGTACTCGAGCTGGAACGCCTCGACCTCGGTGCCGACCACCGTCCAGTCCACGCCGGCCGCGGTGCTGAGCATGGCCTGGGTCCGCGGGTGCAGGCTGGCGAAGTCGGCGAAGTAGGAGTTCAGCCGCTGGCGCAGCGACTTCGCCTTGCCGACGTAAATCACCCGGCCGTGCTGATCACGGAACCGGTAAACGCCGGGTGAGTCGGGTATGGCGCCCGGCGCCGGGCGGTAGCCGAGCCGATCTGTCACGAAGCAACTTTACGCTCCGCCGGGCCTGACATATTCCGCTTCCGGATCGTAGAATGCCCGCCACGATGGCCTCCGTGGGTTCCCTGTTCGCCGCGGCCGGGCGGCTGGCCGTCCGCTTCCGGTGGGCCATCGTCGTGGTCTGGCTGGCCGGGGTGACCGCGGCGATGATCGGGCTGCCGTCGCTGTCGTCGGTGACGCAGAGCGACAACACCTCCTTCCTGCCCGCCAGCGCGCCGAGCGAGCGCGCGGCCCAGCTGGCCTCCCCGCTGCAGGGCGCCTCGCTCACCGCGGTCACCGTGGTGGCCGCCCGCCCGGGCGCGGCCCTGACCGCCGCCGATCAGCAGGCCGTCGCGCGGCTGGCCCGGGCCCTGGCCGCGGTGCCGATGGTGACCGGGGTGCGGGACGCGGGGCCGTCCGCCGACGGGCGGGCCGAGCAGCTCACCGTGCTGGCCGCCCTGGCCCAGTCCGGCGGCCTGGCCAGCGCGCAGCAGGCCAGCGTGGTGGCGGGCCTGCGGGCCGCGGTCGGGGCTGCGCCGCGGCCGCCCGGGCTCCAGGTGCACACCGCGGGCCAGGTCGCGACGCGGGTCGACACCAACGCGACCACGAGCAAGACCGGCGGCCAGGTCCAGTGGTTCTCGATCATCTTCGTCGTCGCCCTGCTGATCGCCGTCTTCCGGTCGGCGCTGGCCCCGCTGATCGCGGTGCTGCCCGCGCTGCTGGTGGTGCTGGTCGCCGAGCGGCTCACCGCCGAGGCGGCCTGGCACGGGCTGGGCGTGTCGCAGATCGCCTCGCTGCTGCTGATCGTGCTGGTCCTGGGGGCGGGCACCGACTACGCCCTGTTCCTGATGTTCCGGGTCCGCGAGGAGCTGCGGGCCGCCGTGCCGCCTGCCTGCGGCCCCGCGGTGCGGCCGCGGCAGCGCTGCCGCGAGGCGGTCACGGCCGCGGTGGCGCGGGTGGGCGAGACGATCACCTTCTCCGCGGGCATCCTGATCGCCGCGCTGCTCTCGCTGGCTACCGCGTCCTTCAGCCTGTACTCGGGCCTGGCCGCCCCGCTGGCCATCGCGATCGGGCTCATGCTCATCGCCGGCCTGACGCTGCTGCCCGCGCTGCTGGCCATCATCGGCCCGGCGGCGTTCTGGCCGTCCCCGGTCCAGCCGGGCAGCGGGCGGCCCGGCTGGTGGGGGCCGGCCTGCGCCCGGATCGTGCGCCGCCCGGGCTGGACGCTGGCCGCCGGGCTGGCCGTCTTCGGCGCGCTGGCCGCGGCCTCGGCGGGTTACGTGGCGTCCGGATTCGGCGGCCCGGCCGCCGCGCCGGCCAGCACCGACTCGGCCGCGGGCAACGCCCTGCTGGCCGGGCACTTCCCGCAGGCCGCGGCCAACCCCACGGTCATCGTGCTGCGGCTGTCCCGGCCCGCCTGGGCGGACCCGGATGCGGTGGCCGCCGCCGAGCGGCAGCTGGCCGCCGATCCGCACTTCACCGCCGTGTCCGGTCCGCTCGACCCCAACGGCGCGGCGCTGTCCCCGGCCCGGTTCGCCGCGCTGGCCGCCGCGTACGGGCCGCCGCGCGCGCTGGCCGCGGCGGACGACGCCCGGGTCCCGCCGGCCCAGCGGGCGGCTTACCAGGCCTACCGGGCCAGCGGGTCGTTCGTGAGCACCGACGGCACGACCATCTCGTTCGCGGCCGCGCTGACCGCGGGCAGCCCGGCCTCGACGGCGGCCGAGGAGGCGGTGCCCGCCATCCGCGCGGCGGCCGCCCGGGCGGCCGCCGCGGCCGGGGCGCCGGCCTACGGGGTCACCGGCCAGGCCGCGTTCACCTACGACGTCGCCGAGCTGTCCGACGGGGACCTGCGCACCGTGATCCCGATCGCGGTGGCGGTCATCGCGGTCCTGCTGGCCCTGGTCATGCGCAGCCTGGTCGCGCCGCTGTACCTGATCGCGTCGGTGGTGCTCTCGTATTTCGCGGCCCTGGGCCTGACCGTGCTGGTCTTCCAGGGCGCGGCCTGGCCAGCCCGGGCTGACTTTCATCCTGCCGTTCCTGCTGTTCATGTTCCTGCTGGCCCTGGGCGAGGACTACAACATCCTGGTCATGACCCGGATCAGGGAGGAGGCACACCGGCTGCCCTTGCGGGAGGCGGTCAGCCGTGCGCTCCAGGTCACCGGCACCACCGTCACCTCGGCCGGCCTGGTGCTGGCCGGGACGTTCGGGGTCCTGGCCGTGGTCGGCTCGGGCAGCGCCGGGCAGCAGAACGTCCGGACCATCGTGGATGTCGGCGTCGGCCTGGCCCTCGGCGTGCTGATGGACACCTTCCTGGTCAGGACGCTGCTGGTGCCGGCTGCAGTGGTGCTGATAGGGCGGTGGAACTGGTGGCCGTCACGGTTGTGGCGGCAGCCGCCCGGTCCCGGGGCAGCCGGCCAGGACCGCTCCTTTACAGCGTATAAGTTATTACTTAAGCTGGCGTGCGGGGAATCTCGCCCGATCCGGTTAGGGGCAGGCCATGACTCAGGCGAACGCCGCCGAGCACCTCGGCGCCGACTATTTTGCCGATCCCTACTCCGTGCACGCCCGGCTGCGGGCCCAGCGGCCGGTCGCGCCGGTGATCATGCCGGGCGGCACGCCGGTCTGGCTGGTCACCGGGTACGCCGAGGCCCGCGCCGCGCTGGCCGACCCCCGGCTGCTCAAGCTGCCCAGGGGCTGGCGCCCGGAGCCGGATTCCATGCTGGCCTCGCTCGAGCTGCACATGCTCAACAGCGACCCGCCGGACCACGCCCGGCTGCGCACCCTGGTCAACAAGGGCTTCACCGCCCGCCGGGTGGAGCGGCTGCGGCCCCGGATCGCGGCCATCACCGCGGGGCTGCTGGACGACATGTCGGCGCAGCGTGACGTCGACCTGCTGCCCGCCTTCGCGTTCCCGCTGCCGATCACCGTCATCTGCGAGCTGCTCGGCGTGCCCGTCGGTGACCAGGACCAGTTCCGGGCCTGGTCCGCGACGATCGTCTCGGACACCGTCTCCCCGGAGGTGTTCCGGGCCGACGCGACCGCGATGATCGGCTACTTCCAGGCGCTGCTGGCCCGGCGGCGGCGAGAGCCCGGCGATGACCTGCTGTCCGCGCTGATCTCGGCCCGGGACGACACCGACCGGCTGAGCGAGAACGAGCTGCTGTCGATGGCGTTCCTGCTGATGGTGGCCGGGCACGAGACCACGGTCAACCTCATCGCCAGCGGGATGCTCGCGCTGCTGCTCAACCCGGGTGAGCTGGCCCGGCTGCGCGCCGACCGGTCGCTGCTGGCCCCCGCGGTCGAGGAGCTCCTGCGGTACGTGAACCCGGTCAACAACGCCACGTTCCGGTTCGCCGCCGGGCCGGTCGAGATCGGCGGGGTGCCCATCGGCCCGAATGAGGCGGTGCTCGTCTCGCTCAGCGGGGCGGACCGGGACCCGGCCCGCTACCCCGACCCGGACCGGCTCGACCTGGGCCGGGACGGCGGGGCCCACCTGGCCTTCGGTCACGGCATCCACTTCTGCCTGGGCGCTCCGCTGGCCCGGCTGGAGGCCGAGATCGCGTTCACCGGGCTGCTCGAGCGCTACGGCGACATGACGCTCGCGGTGCCGCCGGACGCGCTCCGGTGGCGTCCCAGCACGCTCATCCACGGCCTGGAGTCACTGCCGGTGCGCCTGGTCCCCTAGGCCGGTCCCGGCTGCTCCTGCCGGGCGGCCTGGTCGGCGGCCGCCGCATCCTGGCCCGCGCTGCGGCTGTCGCCCGGGGCGTTCCCGGCGGCGGGCTCCCCCGCGCCGGTCTCGGCGGCGGCCTGGCTCGGCTCGGTCTCAGCGGCGGCCAGGTCACCGGGCTCGGCGTACCCGTACCGCGTGTCGCGGTTCTCGTCCTCGCGCAGGCCGCTCACGTAACCGCCGGACTGGGCGACATGCCAGGGGGGAGCGTCCGTCTCGGGGCCGTCGGCCGGTCCCGCGGACGAACCCGGGCCGGCCAGCTCGGCGGCAGGCTGCGGGGTGAACAGCATCCACGCGCACGAGACGATGAGCACGACCACGAACACGGCGTAGATCCAGAACGCCGGGGTCAGCCCCGCGCTCACCGTCAGGCCGAGCTGGCTGGCCTGGCTGGCCGAGAACCCGAACTGGGTCGGGGAGATCGGCTCGCCGATCTGGATGATGGCCGAGATGCCCTGCGCCGCCATCGGGATGATGGCCCCGGCCAGCAGGACCGCGCCGTACCGGGCCGGGCGCCAGAAGGCCGACAGGATGACCAGCGCGGCCAGGGCCACCATCACCGCCACGCTACCGGCGATGACCCAGCCCGGCTCGGCGAAGGCGTCACCCGCGGTCAGCGTCTGCGACTGCCCGGAGGCGGCCTGCAGGACGAAGCTGTCCCAGGCCGGCGCGAAAGCGGCGGCGGCGCCGAGCCCGGCCAGGATCAGCAGCACGGCAGGTCCGACACCGGAGCTGCGCAGCCGGCCGACCGGGATCCAGCGCCCGGCCGCCGCGCCCGGACCGGCCTTCCAGCCGGAGGCCCTGGCCAGCCAGAACGCCATCGCGGAACCCGCCGCGCAGGCCAGCCAGCCCAGCAGGCTGAGCACCAGGCCGGCGCCCGCCAGGTGGGCACCCCCGGAAAGCGGGGTTCCGGCATCGGACAGGAACAGGCCGAACGTCACCAGGCTGAGGCCCGTGGCGAGCAGGGCACCGATCCTGAGCCGGGCGCCGCCCAGCGCGATGAGCACCGCGCTGGCGGCCCAGACGGCCAGGTAGATCACGTGTGCGGTCAGGTTGTCGGGCGAGGAGGCCAGGCTCGCCCCGTTCAGGTAGGCCGGGAACAGCCCGAACACGCCCAGTGCCGTGCCCACGCCGAGCAGCAGGGCCGCGGTCAGCCCGCCGCCCGCCCCGGCCGTGCCGCCGAGGCGCTGGGTCAGCGGGCCGTCCTGGGCCCGCTCCTGCGCCGCCGGGGTGATCGTCTCCGGGACCTCGAGGGCGGAGAAGCGGGTCCAGGCCGCCGACCAGCCCTCCTGGGTCTCCGGCCACGCCTCCATCGGCTGCGACCGGGGCCCGTCCAGGGTCCAGATCCCGAAGTAATCGCGCCCGCGCCCGATCTCGTAAGTGGCGCCCCGGTAGGCGATGGTCACATTGTCCAGCACGGCCCGATCCCTTCCTGCTCAGTCATGTAGCGCACCCCGTCGCAATCTCTGTACGGAATCTAGGAATCTGCCCTGGAGGTTGGCTGAACGGCCTCTCAAGCCTTCCTGAGGTTTGGTCCAGGGATCACCTTCGCCTGCCGTGAACGCGAGCGCGAGCCCCCACGCCGTCGTGATGGAGTGGCGCTCATGGAGATTCTCATCCTGGGGGGCACGGCCTGGCTGGGCCGCGAGCTGGGCCGGCAGGCGGCCGGCCGGGGGCACGCGGTGACCTGCCTGGCCCGCGGGGACAGCGGCCCGGCCGCGGCGGGCACGGTCCTGGTGGCCGCCGACCGGCGCGGCGGCGGAGCCTACGACCTGGTCAGCGGCCAGGACTGGGACGCGGTGATCGAGGTGTCGTGGCAGCCCGGGATGGTGCGCGGTGCCGTGGCTGCCCTCGGCCAGCGAGCCGCGCACTGGACCTACGTGTCGTCGGGCAGCGTCTACGCCTCGCACGCGGTCATCGGCGCCGATGAGTCCACGCCCGTGCTGCCGGCCTGCCGCACCGACGAGGCGGACGCGGAGGCGTACGGCGAGGCCAAGGTGGCGTGCGAGCAGGCCAGCGCCCCGGCCGCGGCCGGGCGGGTGCTCATCGCCCGGGCCGGCCTGATCGGCGGCCCGGGCGACCACAGCGGCCGGTCCGGGTACTGGGTGGCCCGGGCCGCCCGGGACCCGGCCGGGGCCATGCTCATCCCGGCCGCGCAGGAAGCGCTGACTCAGGTGATCGACGTTCGCGACCTGACCGCCTGGCTGCTGGACTCGGCCGAGACGGGGCGCACCGGGACCTATGACACGGTGGGCCCGGTCGTGCCGTTCGGCGACTGGATCGAGCAGGCCCGGGCGGTCGGCGGGCATGCCGGCCCGGTGATCGCCGCCGCCCCCGGCTGGCTGGCCGCGCACGGCGTGGCCGAGTGGATGGGCCCGGAATCGCTGCCCATGTGGGTGTCGGAGCCCGGCTGGGAGGGCTTCGCCGCCCGCAGCGGCGCGGCCGCCGAGGCGGCCGGGCTGCGGCACCGGGCGCGCGCCGAGCTGCAGGCCGACGTGCTGGCCTGGGAGCGCGAGCAGGGCCTGGGCCGGCCGCGGCGCGCGGGACTGAGCGCGGGCCGCGAGCGTGAGCTGCTCGACGCCCTCACCGCCGGTCCCCGCAGCGGACCGTGACCGCCACCGCGGCCGTCAGCAGCGCCGCGCCCGCGATCCCGGCCGAGCTCAGCCGCTGGTCCAGCACGAGCGCGGCCAGCAGCGCGCCGGTCAGCGGCTCGAGCAAGGCCAGCAGCGCGCCGGTGCTGGCCGCGGCGGTCCGCAGGCCGCGGAAATACAGCACGTAGGCGGCCGCGGTCGGGCCGACGGCCAGCACGGCCAGCAGCCCGAGGGCCTGCGGGCCGGGCCGGAAGGCCAGGCCGCCCAGCGCCTGTGCGGCCGGCATCAGGACCAGGCCGCCGAGGGTGAACCCGTATCCGGTCACCGTCAGGTCATCCAGCCCGGGCACCGGCCGGGCCCCGATCAGGGTGACGGCCGCGAAGCCGCCCGCGGCGAGCACCGCCAGGGCGGTGCTCGCCGCCGCCGCGGCCCCGCTGAACCCTGACGGGAGGCCGACCAGCAGGCCGAGGCCGGCCAGCGCCAGACCGGCGGCGAGCGGCGCCAGCCGGCCCGTGTCCTGGCCGGAGAGCCAGCTGACGGCGAGCACGATCACCGGAGCGGTGCCGATCGTGACCAGGGTGGCCAGGGCCACCGAGGTCAGCGCGACGGCGGTGAAGTAGCAGCTCTGGTACAGCGCAGCCAGCGCGGCGATGGCCGCGATGCGGCGCCACGCGGCCCGGCCGCCGGCGGGCGCCGCCCGGTCACGGCCAGGAAGACGACGATCAGCAGGCCGCCGGAGGTGAGCCGGTAGGCGGCCACGGACAGGGCCGGCAGGCCCGCGACGCGGCCGAGCAGGCTGCCGGTCAGGCCGCCGGTGCCCCACAGCAGCCCGGACGCGACGAGGAAAGGAAGGCCCGATCCGGGCCGGCGGCGCGCGCGCGGCACCGCGAGAAGGGAAGGCATGAGAATCGCTCCTGCGACGGGAAGGGACGGGTCGCGGAAGCGGGGCGCAGCAGGCTGCGATCGGGAGGCCGCGCACGAGCGCGCCAGGGATCACGAACCGGGCGGCGCGGCCTGCTCGGCGGCGCCGCCGGGGCCCGGACGGGCCCGGAGGGCTCACACCCCGCTAGGAGCGGGCCGGCGGGGTGATCGGCAGGAAGCGGTGCACGTCCGGCAGCTTAACGCGAGCGGGCCGGGCGGCCAACCGGATTAACGGCCAGCTCCCGGCCAGGTCGCGGCGGCGGCCGGCGCCAGCCGGGCCTTAGCCGCAAATTAGGGCGAATAGACCCGGGGCGTGCGGGGTAGAAGCCAGGCCAATGAATACTGAAGAGGCCAGCGGATGCTGCTGACATTCGGACACGGGGCCGCCTCATCGGAGCAGATCATCGGCCTGTTGCGGGACGCAGGCGTCTCGGCGGTGGTCGATGTCAGGACTGCGCCGGGCAGCCGCCGTCATCCCCACGTGGCCCGGGCCGCGCTCGAGCGCTGGCTGCCTGAGGCAGGCATCGGCTACCGCTGGGACAAGCGGCTGGGCGGCCTGCGGGAGGCCGAGCCCGACTCGCCGGACGTGGCCTTCGAGATCGACTCGCTGCGCGGCTACGCCGCTCACATGCGCAGTCCGGTCTTCCAGGCCTCGGTGGATCAGGTCCTGGCCCAGGCCCGGGATCAGGGCACGGCCGTGATGTGCGCCGAGAGCCTGTGGTGGCGCTGCCACCGCCGGATGCTGGCTGACTTCGTGACGGCCGTCCGCGGCGTCCCGGTCAGCCACCTGATGCACGACGGCCGGCTCGAGGAGCACCGGCTGTCTCCCGGGCTGCGGCTGCGCGAGGACGGCCTGCTGGTCTACGACGGGGGCCAGCCGACCCTGCTGTGAGGTCAGGGCGGGCCGGCCAGCGCGCCGAGCCCGCTGGTCTGCCAGGTCGTCCCGGCCGGGGTGACGGCGAAGGCCTCGTAGCCGTCCAGGCTCTCCACCCAGTCCCGGGCGGCGGGTCCCATGGCGAAGGCTGCGGTGGCGTACGCATCCGTGGCGGCCAGTCCCCCGCCCACCACGGTGATGCTGGCCAGGCCGTCCGCGCTGGCCGGTGTGCGGGTCGATGATGTGCGGGCCGCGCTCGGCCACCCCGGAGGTGGCCACGGCGAGGTCGCGCCCGGTGATGACCAGGGCCAGGGCGCCGCGCCGCAGCGGATCAGCGATCCCCACCCGCCAGGACTGGCCCGGGGCCGGGCCGCCGGCGCACTGGACGTCGCCGCCGCCGTTGACGCAGTGGCTGGCCGAGCCGGCCGCGGTCAGCAGGGCCGCCGCCCGCTCGACGGCCCAGCCCTTCACGTACCCGGACGGATCGAGCCTGCCGCCGGGAGACGCGGTGAAATAGCCGCCGCTGAGCGCGCTGACCTGGGCGCAGGCCTGCAGTACGTCGGCTACTTCCGGCGCGCAGTCGGCCAGCGCGAGCGATCCGCGGCCGAGCCGGGTCACGTCGCTGTCCGCCCGGTAGGGCGAGAACAGGGCGTCGGCCCGGTGCAGCCACCGGATGGCCTGGCTCAGGGCGCTGTCGCCGGCCGGGCTCGCGCAGGTCCAGTCCGGGACGTCGAAGGAGACCACGGTGCCCATCACGTGCTCGGCGTGCCGGATCCGGCCCGGACGGGCGGGGCCGGTCACCGGGCCCGGTCCAGGGCGCTCTGCAGCGAGGAGATGTAGCCCTCGCTGGTGTAGGTGGCCCCGGACACGGCGTCAATCGTCGCGCTCTGCGCGGTCAGCGTCTCGCCGATCAGCCGGGGAAAGGCGGCCTGGCCGAGCTGGAGGTCATGCTCGGTGCTGGCCGGCTGCTGCAGGATGGCGACCTTGACGATCTTGCCGCTGTCCTCGGTCAGCTGGACCTGCACCGGGCCGTAGGCCGTCTCGGCCGCCTGGCCGGTGACAGTGGCCTGACCCGCGCTCCCGGCCGTGCTCGGCGCCGGCCGCGCTGCCGCGGCCGGACCGGAGGCAGGCCCGGCCGCGGCAGCCGGCTGGGCCGGAGCGTGAGACTTGAACGACAGCAGGGCGATCAGCCCGGCGACGGTGCCGGTGACGGCCAGGATCACCCTGCGCATGGAGGTATCGGCTCCTTCAGAACTCGAACAGCTCGACGTGGATGTGCCGCCGCGGCATCCCGGCGGCGCGCAGGGCCGCGACGGCGGCGGCGATCATGCCGCCCGGCCCGCACACGTAGGCCTCCCGGCCGGCCAGGCCCGGGACGAGCGAGCGGAGCATCGGGGCGGACAGCGGGTCCCCGCCGATCTCGGCCCTGGCTCCGAGCAGGTAGTACACCGCGGCGCCGCGTTCGGCCGCGATGGCGTCCAGCTCGTCCCGGAAGACGATGTCCCGCTCGCTGCGGGCCCGGTAGATGAGGGTGACCGGCGCGGGCAGCGCGGCGAACATGGCCCGCAGCGGGGTGATGCCCACGCCGCCCGCGAGCAGGACCGTACCGCGGCCAGCGGGCCGGGCGGTGAGCGCGCCGTAGGGCCCTTCGGCCATGACCCGGGTACCGGGCCGCAGGCTGGCCAGCGCAGCGCTGTGATCGCCGCGGCCCTTCGCGGTGATCCGCAGGACATCGGGACCGGGCGCGGCCGACAGCGAGTAGGGATGCGACGACCACCACAGCGACCTGGTCAGGAAGCGCCAGCGGAAGAACTGCCCGGGCTCGGCGGCGAGCTCGCCGAGGCGGGAGCCGCCGATGTAGACCGACGTCACCCCGGGTCCCTCGGGCCGGACGCCGACCACGGTGAGCTCGTGCCGGGCGTACCCGCGCAGCGGGACGGCGACCCGGTACCACAGCACGGCCGCGGCCACCGCCAGGTACATGGCCGACCAGCAGATCCGCGCGGCCCGGTCACCGGCGAACGCCGAGCCGTCGGCGAACTGGTGACTGAAGGCCAGGGCCAGCGCCAGGTAGGCGTACAGGTGCAGGTAGTACCAGGTCTCGTAGCGGAGCCTGCGCCGCGCGGCCCGCATGGAGGCCACGCCGACGCCGAGCAGCAGGAAGCCGGCCACGGTGGCCATCAGCACGTCCGGGTACTGGGTGAGCAGGGTGGCCGTCTGGCTGGCCAGGCTGACGTGCGCCTGGACCGCGTAACCCCACAGGATGAGCAGGCCGTGCGCGACGATCAGGCTGACCACGTACCGGCCCCCGACGGAGTGCCAGCGGGCCAGCCGGTCGGTGCCGAGGCCGCGTTCCAGCGGCGGCAGCCGGGCCATCAGGGCGACCAGGACCGCGACGCCGTAGCCGGCCAGCAGCCCCAGGATCTGGCCTGCGCCGGTCAGCCAGCCGCCGAGTCCGCTGACACCCGGCGTGCTGTGCCACCACAGCACGAGGACGGCGGCCGCGCCAGTCCCGATCACGGCCAGGATGATGCCCGGCCCGGGGCGCGGCGCAGCGCGGGACGGCACGGACCCGCGGATCGGGCTGCTCACCACACCTCCTGTCCGGGCACGGCACCGCTAGTGGGGACTACGTGGCGCGGGCCGCCTCGGTTCAATCATGCGGCCCGGCGGCCGGGCCGCGAACCGTCGTCAACCGAAGTTGACAGGCCTGAAGGTGTCAACATAGATTGACACCATGGACAACGCACCCGCCCTGGCCGCCGCGGCCGACAGCTCGGACCCGAGTACCGGGCTGCGCGCCGTCGCGGCCCTGCGCCGGCTGCTCGAGCAGCTCGAGGCGCTCCAGGTCGACAACGCACGGGCGCATGGCTGGTCATGGCAGGAGATCGCGGAGCTCCTCGGCGTGTCCCGGCAGGCCGCCCACAAGAAGCACGCCCGCCGGGCCGACGGCAGCCTGGCGGCCCGCCGTTCCCGCACCCGCTGACCGAGGAGAGAGACCCGCGATGTTCGAGCGATTCACCGACCGGGCCAGGAAAGTCGTGATCCTGGCCAAGAACGAGGCCGCCGAGCGAGGCGATGACCAGGTCCGCCCCGAGCACGTGCTGTACGGGCTGGCCGCCGCGGACGGGCTCGCCGCCCGGGCCCTGGAAGGCCTGGGCGTGGACGCGGCCGCGGTCGAGCAGGAGATCGCGCGCAGCAGCCCGGCCGGGGCGCCCGCGCCGCCCGGCCCCGCCGACACCCGGCCCGGGGACGCCGAGGCGCTGGCCGCCATCGGCATCGACCTGGACGAGATCAAGCGCAGGATCGAGGAGAACTTCGGCCCCGGGGCGCTCGAGCGGGTGCCGCTGGCCCCGCGGGGCCCGCTCAACTGGGCCGGCCGGACGCCGCTCACCGACCAGTCCAAGCTGTCTCTCGGCCTGGCCCTGAAGGAGGCCAAGGCCCTGCACCACAACTACATCGGCACCGAGCACCTGCTGCTGGGGCTGCTGCGGGTGGCCGAGCGGCAACCGCGCGGCCAGCTGGCCGCGGTGACGCTCCCCCGCCTGGGCCTCGACCCGGCCGTTACCCGGGCCCGGGTGCTGGCCGAGATCCGGCAGCTGCAGGCCTGACCCGCCAGAGGCTGGCCTTACCCTCACGGCAGGTCAGCCTAACCGCGAGGCCAGCAATCCTTTCCTGTGCGGAGAGTACTCATATGAACACATACAGCCATAACCTGCCTTTGGGGGATATCACGGATAGGACATGATCAAATGCTCAGAGTAACCGAAAGTCCAGAGAGCGTCCTCCACCCCCCGGCCCTGGCCGTCGACGCACCCGGTGACGTCATCATCATCCGGGCCGGCGGCTCCTACGACGGCAAGCAGGGCATGAGCCTGGCCACCGGGGTCAGCAGCCGGTCAGCCGGCGCGCAGGCCCTGTGCCTGCACCTGGTCACCATCCCGCCCGGCACCCGCGGCGTCCCGCACGCCCACGACGGGCACGAGTCGGCCATCTACACGGTCAGCGGCGAGACCGAGGTCTGGCACGGCGAGGGCCTGCGGCACCGGTCGGTGGTCAAGGCCGGCGACTTCATGTACGTCCCGCCGGGCACTCCGCACCTGCCGGTGAACCGCAGCGACGTCATGACGGTGGCCGTCGTGGCCCGCACCGACCCGCAGGAGCAGGAGAGCGTCGTCCCCATGAGCCTGCCGCCGCACCTGTCTGACCTGGAAGCCTTCCCGGTAGCCGCCCAGTAGGGCGCGCCCTCAGCCGCGCGCGCCGCCTCTCCTCCCCGAGCGTCCCCCTCCCCCCAGGGACGTGCGCGGCGCGCGCGGCCGGGGCGGGCGCCAGCCCGGACCGTCAGCTCTCGAAGGCCTCCGGGGGCGGGCAGGCGCACAGCAGGTTGCGGTCGCCGTAGGCCTGGTCGATCCGGCGCACCGGCGGCCAGTACTTCGCCCGGCGGTCCACGCCGTCCGGGTAGGCCGCCTGCTCCTGGGTGTAGGGGTGCTTCCACTCCCCGGCGATGAGCATCTCGGCGGTGTGCGGGGCGTTCTTCAGCGGGTTGTCGTCCGGGTCGTAGCGGCCGTCGGCCACCCGCGCGATCTCGGCCCGGATCGCGATCATGGCCTCGCAGAACCGGTCGAGCTCGGCCAGGCTCTCGCTCTCGGTCGGCTCGATCATGAACGTGCCGGCGACCGGGAACGACATGGTGGGCGCGTGGAAGCCGTAGTCGATCAGACGCTTGGCCACGTCGTCCACGGTGATGCCGGTGTCCCTGGTCAGCGGGCGCAGGTCGATCACGCACTCGTGCGCGACCAGGCCGCTGCGGCCGGTGTACAGCAGCGGGTAGTGCGGCGCCAGCCGCCGGGCCACGTAGTTAGCCGACAGCACCGCCACCTCGGTGGCCCGGCGCAGCCCGTCCGCGCTCATCATGGCGATGTAGGCCCACGAGATGGGCAGGATGCCCGCGGAGCCGTACGGGGCCGCCGCCACCGGTCCGACGGCGCCGCGGCCGGGCAGGAACTCGGCCAGGTGAGCCCGGGCCGCCACCGGGCCGACGCCCGGGCCGCCGCCGCCGTGCGGGATGCAGAACGTCTTGTGCAGGTTCAGGTGCGACACGTCGGCGCCGAACGAGGCCAGGGTGGCCACCCCGACCAGCGCGTTGAAGTTGGCGCCGTCGATGTAGACCTGGCCGCCGGCCGCGTGCACGGCCGCGCAGACGGCGGTCACGTCCTGCTCGTAGACGCCGGCCGTGGACGGGTAGGTCAGCATGACCGCGGCCACCTGCCCGTCGTGGGCCTCCAGCTTGGCCTGCAGGTCGCCGGGGTCGATGGCCCCGTCCGCGCCGCACTTGACCACCGCGACCCGGAGCCCGGCCAGCACCGCGCTGGCCGCGTTGGTGCCGTGCGCCGACTCGGGGATCAGGCAGACGTCGCGGTCCTGATCGCCGCGGCGAGGCGTGGTAGGCCCGGATGGCGAGCAGGCCGGCCAGCTCACCCTGGGAGCCGGCGTTCGGCTGGACGGACACCGCGTCGTAGCCGGTCAGGGCGGCCAGCCGGTCTTCCAGTGATTCGATCAGCTCCAGGTACCCGCCGGTCTGGGGGGCGGGCGCGAACGGGTGCAGCCCGGCGAACTCCGGCCAGCTGACCGGCTCCATCTCGGCCGCCGCGTTGAGCTTCATGGTGCAGGAGCCCAGCGGGATCATCGAGCGGTCCAGCGCGATGTCGAAGTCGGCCAGCCGCCGCAGGTAGCGCAGCATGGCGGTCTCGCTGCGGTGCGCGCTGAACACCGGGTGGGTCAGGAACGGCGAGGTGCGCCGCAGTGCGCCGGGCAGCACGTCCGGCTCCGCCTGCGACAGCTCGACCTCGGCGGCCCGCTCGACCTGGGCGACAGCGGCGACCAGCGCCCGCAGCTGCTCGTCGGCGGTGGTCTCGTCGCAGCTGGCCTGCAGCGCGCCGTCGGGCGCCAGGTACAGGTTGAAGCCCGCGGCCCGCGCCCGGTCCAGGGCCCGGGAGGCCTCGTCGCGTCCGCCCGGGAACACGATCCGGATGGTGTCGAAGAAGTCGCCACCGTCCGTTCGGATGCCGAAGTCGCGCAGGGTGGCGGCGAGGACCGCGGCGCTGCGGTGCGCGCCCCGGGCGATGGCGGCCAGGCCGTCGGGCCCGTGGTAGGCGGCGTACATGGCGGCCGTCACGGCCAGCAGGACCTGGGCCGTGCAGATGTTGCTGGTCGCCTTCTCCCGGCGGATGTGCTGCTCGCGGGCCTGCAGGGCGAGCCGGTAGGCGGGCCGGCCGTCGGCGTCGACCGAGACCCCGACCAGCCGGCCGGGGAGCTGCCGCTTGAGCGGGTCGCTGACCGACATGTAGCCGGCGTGCGGTCCGCCGAACCACATCGGCACCCCGAACCGCTGGCTGGAGCCGACCGCGATGTCGGCGCCCAGCTCGCCGGGCGGCGTCAGCAGGGTCAGGGCCAGCAGGTCGGCGGCCACCGCGGCCACCGCGCCGCGCTCGTGCGCCGCGTCGATCAGCGGCCGCAGGTCGCGGACGGCGCCCGAGGCGCCGGGAAACTGGAGCAGCACGCCGAACAGGCCTTCGGTGCGGGCGATGGCCTCGGCCGTGACCGGCTCCACGACCAGGTGGATGCCGAGCGGCTCGGCCCGGGTCCGCAGCACGGCCAGGGTCTGCGGCAGGCAGTCGGCGTCGGCCAGGAAGACGTGCCCCTTCTTGGCCGCCCGGCGCGCCAGCGTCATGGCCTCGGCCGCGGCCGAGGACTCATCCAGCAGCGACGCCCCGGCCCAGGGCAGCGCGGTGAGGTCGGCGATCATCGTCTGGAAGTTCAGCAGGGCCTCGAGGCGACCCTGGGAGATCTCCGGCTGGTACGGGGTGTACGCCGTGTACCAGGACGGGTTCTCCAGCACGTTACGGCGGATCACGGCCGGCGTGATCGTGCCGTAGAAGCCCAGCCCGATCATCGAGGTCAGCACGTGATTACGGCTCGCCATCCGGCGCAGCTCGGCCAGCGACTCGGTCTCGGTCAGCGGGTCGGGCAGGGTGAGCTTGGCCAGCTGGGTGTCCTCGGGCAGCGCGGCCCGGGTGAGCTCGTCGAGGGAGGAGTAGCCGAGGCTGGCCAGCATGTGCTGCTGGGCGGCCTCGTCCGGCCCGATGTGGCGTGCGGCAAAGTCGGTCATGGAGAGCCTCCCGGACGAGCGCGGTCGCTGGCTCCCCGTCTGTCGCGGGAACGGGCCCGCTTCAGAGATGCCTGTCCCGGCCGGTTCGTGTGCCTGAGAGGTTCCGGGGAAGTTGCCCCTTCGGCGCCCGCCGCACTGCGGGATCTCTCCCGGCCGGTGTCAACAGCAGGTCCGATCTTACCAGCCGGATCACCGGACGGGCGGAGCCTGCGCGGCGCGGCTAGGGCTCCGGCCGGGGATGGCCGGCCAGGCCGAGCGCGGCCGCCAGCCCGTCGACCGCCCACTGGCAGGCATCGGGCCGGAAGCCGGTGTGCCGGGCCAGCGTCCCGGCCGCCTCCTGGCGGACCAGGGCCGGGGCCATGCCCTGCGCCGTCCGGTACCGCAGGGCGTCGGCCACGCCGTCTTCGGCCGCGGCGACCAGCACCTTGGTCTCCCGCGGCCGGCCCGGCAGCAGCCGGTCCAGGGCCCGCGCCAGGGCCTGCGCGCTGGACAGGGCGGCCACGCCCAGGTCCGGGTCGGCCAGGACGGCCCGCAGCGCAGCCGTGGTCTCCGCGCGCGGGTCGCTGTCCCACAGCGGGGCGGCGAGCCCGGGGTCAGGCGCCGGGACCGATTCCGGGGCCGGGACGGAGTCCCTGACCGTGGGCGGATCGCCGCGGCCGGTCACCCGCGGGGAACTGGCCGGCGCCGATTCGCCGGAGGCGGCGGCCAGGATGGCCTCGGCCAGCAGGGTCGCCGAGCCGAAACGGCGGGCCGGGTCCTTGGCCAGCCCGCGGGCGAGGACGGCGTCGAGCGCGGCGGGCAGCCCGGGCCGCAGCGTGCTGGGCGGGGGCGGCGGCGCGTTGATGTGGGCCCACATGATGGCGACCAGCTCGCCGGCGAACGGCGGCCGGCCGGTCAGGCACTCATACAGCACGCAGGCCAGCGAGTACTCGTCGGCGGCGGCCTCGCCGGGTGAGCCCTGGAACCGCTCGGGAGCCATGTAGGCGACCGTGCCGATGGCCCCGCTGCTGGTGGACAGGCTGGCCGTGCTGACGCCCCGGGCGATGCCGAAGTCGATCAGGTAGGCGAACGGCATGCTCTGGCCGTGGCCGCTGATCAGGATGTTGGACGGCTTGACGTCCCGGTGGATCAGCCCGTCGGCGTGGGCGGCGTCCAGGGCCGAGGCGATCTGGGCGATGATCCAGGCCGCGGCGGGAGGCGGCATCGGGCCGTCCCGGTGCAGCATCGCGGCCAGGTCGATGCCCTCGACCAGCCGCATGTCGATAAAGAGCTGGCCGTCGATCTGGCCGTAGTCGTGAATGGGGATGATGTGCGGCTCGCTGAGCCGGGCCGCGCGCTTGGACTCACGGCGGAACCGGTCCTGGAACCCGCGGTCGGCGGCGAGGTCGGGAATCAGCACCTTGAGGGCCACGGTCCGGCCCTTGACCGTGTCGAACGCCCGGTAGACCACGCCCATCCCGCCCCGGCCCAGGACCGAGGTGAGGATGTAGGGCCCGAAGCGCACGCCAGCAGGCTCGCTGATCACCTCTGAAGTCATCTAGCGTCTCCCTCCCGGCCGGAAGCCGGGAGCTCCGGTGCGTCGGGGCCCTACGCCGGGCGGCGCGAGTCGTACTGCAGCCCGAACTCACCGCCCAGCCGGATCAGGGCCCCGGCCACCAGCGGGGTCCGGACCCCGGGCTGGAGGCTGATGGGGTTCCGCTCGCCGGGCAGCAGCACCTGGGTGCCGTTCGCGGACTTCAGGTCGGTGAGGAAGACGTGCCAGCCGTCGAGCTCGACCCGGGCGTGGATCCTGGACACCACCCCGGAGGAGTCGGCCACCCGCAGCGGCCGGGCCCGGCCTTCGGCCACCGACCCGTCCAAGGTGGGCTCGCGGCCGATGACGTAGTCCGTGTCGAGCTGGCAGACCGAGCCGTCATCGAGGATGATGACACCGAGCGGCGGCCGCATGCCCTGCTGACGGGCGTGGCCGACCTGCTCCAGGCCGATGCCGCAGGCCGCGCACTCGCGCGCGTCCGGGTCGTTGAAGTGCCCGTTCTGACAGTAGACGCCCTCGATCAGCTCCGCGCCCGGGGCGCCCATCGCGTGCCCGGCGGGCTCGGTGCCGGGGCCCGCGGCGTAGTCCGGCTGGGCCGCGTCCGCGCCGTTCGGCCCGGGGGGCGCCTCCTGGGCGTGCGCCGCGTAGGCATCGGCCGCCTGGGTCTGCGGCGGGTACGGCTCGCCCGGCTCGCCGCCCGGGATGTACGGCTCGGGGAAGGGCTCGGCCCGGGTGGCGTAGTACTCGGCGCCGGGATCGTGCGGCTCGGCCTCCAGCCCGCTGGCCACCTCGGGCTCCAGCCCGTGAGCCGGTTCCTGGTCCAGGTCACGAGGCGGGGCAGCCTCGAGCAGGGAGCCCTGATCGGGCTCCGGCTCCGGCGCTTCCGGCGCCTGCTCCTGGGACGGGGCGGGCGGCTGATACTCCTCGCGCAGGTGCTCGGCCTCGGGCGGCACGGGCGACGGCTCGGCCGCCAGGCCGGCGGCGGCAGGCGCGGCCAGCGCCATGTCGGCCGCCGCGCCGGGCCCCGCCGCCTCGGGCGGGACGTACCCGGGACCGGCCGGGGCGGCTGGGACGGCTTCCACCGCGTCGGGTGGGGTGGCGTCGAGCTGGGCGGGGGCCTGAGCTGGGCCGGCCTGAGCTGGGCCGGCCTGAGCTGGGACTGCTCCTGCCGGGCCGGCTTCTTCGGGGGCGAAGACCAGGGCTACCGCGCGGACCATGCCGTCAGCCAGGCGCAGGTAAGGGTCGGTCTCGCTGTCCTGGGCCACCGGCTGCACGCCGGCGCTGACCATGATCAGGCCCGAGGGCAGGACGCAGCGGAGCCTGCCGTACGGCTCGCCGGGCGTCAGCCGCTGCGCTCCGCTGGTGGTGGTGATGTCGGCCCAGCCGGTGCCGTAGACCGCCAACGCCGTCCCGCCGCCGGCCGGGCCGAATGCGACCACGGCCGGCCCGCCGCGGCCGCCCGCCGACTCGGCCGCGGCCGCGTCCGAGTCGAACTCGGCCGCGACCAGCTCGGTGAACCGCAGGCCGTCATCCCGGGCCCGGGCCGCCTCGGCCAGCACGTTGAGCAGCCGGTCGGTGAAGGTCCCGCCGGCCGGGTGCATGAGCAGGACCAGGTCGCCCTGGCGGGCCAGCACGCCCTCTCCCTGGATCGGCCACAGGCCGGGCAGCACGCCGCCCCCGCTCATGTCGGCCTCCCGCCGCGGGACGAGCGCTGGACCAGCGGCAACGCCGTGGTCTGTCGGCGGGCAGTCAAGGTAGGAACCACGTGTACACCTGTCCCTATCGGATCCCTGTCGGGAGCACGGGCATCATCAGGAGAAGCGCGGCGCCCAGCTCGCAGCGACTGCCGAACCGAACGGCCAGGCTCATATTCTCCTGCATAATCGCCGGTCGGCAAGGTACTGACGATCATCCCGCCGCTTCCGGGCCGGGCCCGGGCCTGCGCCCGGCCCGGCCGTCTTGCTGCCGAAAGCGTATTTCTACTGGTCAGAGGCGGCCTTCCGGCGGGGATCGGTGAACGCCTCCATGACCATCGAGTCACCCCGGAACAGCGGCGTCCGCCTGACCTCGCTCTCGATCGAGGACGCGGACATGGTGTAGCCGATGAACAGCAGCAGGGACACGGCCTGGATGAGGATCCCGGGCCAGTAGGAGTTGAAGGTGGAAACGCTCCAGTCGTTCAGGCCGTGCAGGACGGCGACGATGGACACGCCGAGCAGGATAAGCGGCCAGCGGCGCCGCGGGTAGTTGATGGCGATCCCGACGAAGAACGCCGCCACCCCGGCCCAGACGGCGTGCTCGAAGCCGTCGACGAAGACCCGGAACGCGAAATCGAGCACGCCCGCATCGGCGGCCGAGACGTTGTTGGCCTGCGCCACCTGCGCGATGGCCACTTCGGTGTACAGCCTCTCCTCCAGGATCCCGAAGGTGAGGCCCGACACGGTGCCGAGGAACATCCACATCCGCACGCTGAGCTTGGTAGCCCGGAACTTCAGCAGGATGAGCGCGGCCAGCACGATCGGCAGCGCCTTGGTGATCTCCTCGTTGTAACCCACGATCAGGGCGGCGAAGAAGTTGCCGTTGCGCACCGAGTCGACCAGCTGGTCATTGATGTTGACGGTGACGGCGTACAGCCACACCGTGACCCAGGCGACGATCCCGACGCCGGTCCAGATCTCCAGCGCGGCGATGTGACCGGGACGCACCAGCAGCCAGAACGCGATGAGCCACAGCGGCGCGACATACAGGCTGTAGGCGAAGCCCGGCACGGCCAGGCTGGAGGACGAGGAGAACAGGGCCAGGAAGATCAGCGGGAGCAGCGCATAGGCGATGACCAGCAGCCGGATGCCCTGGCGCCAGCCCGGGTTGTGCAGCCACGTCTTGACCGGGACCAGGATCTCGAAGGCCAGCACGAGCTCATCGGCCACGCCCGGGTGGTGGCTGCCCGGCCCGTGGGCGGCGGCGCCCGGCGGGATCGGCCGGCCGGGCGGCGGGGTGTAGCCGCCCGGCGGGTTCGGCCCTCCGGGCGGACCGTAGCCGCCCGGAGGATAGGGGCCGCCAGGCGGCCCGTACTGACCCGGCCCGTACTGGCCCGGGCCTGGCTGACCCGGGCCGTACTGACCGGGACCGTACTGACCGGGACCGTACTGACCCGGCCCGGCGGGACCTGGCGCGCCGCCGGGGACTGGCACACTGCCGGGCCCGGGCCAGCCGCCGGGGCCGACATCGGCCGGGTCCGGGGCGGCGCCGAGGGCCGCAGGGCCGGCCGGGACCGCCTCCGGTCCGGCGGCCCGCTCGGTCGCCGGGTGCCCGCCCGTCTCGGCCGGAGCCAGCCGCAGGACCGGGCCCTGCGGCGAGGCCAGGGCCAGCTCGACCGGGTGGTCCACGGTCACGTGGCTGACCTCCTGGCCCTGCAGGAAGGCACGGGCCTCGCCGGCGGTCTCGAACTTCCAGCCGCCCGGGCCCCAGCTGAGCTGGGCGTGCCGGCGCGAGACCGTCGGGTCGCTGACCACGACGGTGTTGTCCGACAGGCGGCCGATGAGGACCGTCTGCCCGGGCAGGAAGGTGTGGCTCCGCCCGTCGAAGGTCACGTGCAGTTCGTTCATGCTGCTCCCAGGCTCCCGCGGCCGCGCCGCCTAGCGGACGGTGATCCGCCCCCGTACCGCTCCGAACTCGATGATCATGTTCCGGACGCCGAGCCGTCTGCTCGGCGGCACGATGATGGCCGACCCGCCGTCCGGCGTGATCGTCCAGCTGTCCTGGCCGATGTTCCGCAGCACGACCGCCGCGGGATCGGCGGGATGAGCCTCCACCATGCCGATGACCCGGTCCCGGTCACCGTCCTGGTGCAGGTGGTCGGAGGTTACGCCCGTGCCGGGCGACAGCACCAAGGCGGCCCCGGGCAGCTGCAGGAGCGGGGGCCGGGCCGGGACCTGGCCGCAGTGCCAGCAGCGCAGGCCCGGATCGGCCGGGTCGAAGAAGACCGCGGCGCCGCATGCGCACGCCGACACGCAGTCCGCGAGGCGGTTCAGCTCCTGCCGCCAGATGCCCTCGGGGACCCGGCCGCTGACCGGGTTGACCAGCCCGGCGGTGAAGGACTGCTCGAACAGCTCGCGGAAGAACCGCGGGTAGATCGGCCACCAGGTGAGCATCGGGTCGCCCGGCGGCGGAGGGTTGGACGGATTCTGCGGGTCGAAGACGAAGACCGGCTCCAGCCCGTAGGTGCGCAGCTCGAGCTGGTTCTCGGACTCCCGCGACCGGGACCACGACTGGTGCTTGTCACCCTTCGTCCCCTCCAGGGGGTGCCCGTGCACGAACAGGTAGAACAGCAGGACGGCCAGCGAGTGCAGGTCCGTCCGCTCGGTCGGGAGCTGCTCCAGGCGGACCACCTCGGGGGCCATGAAGCCGCCGGTCCCCCGGACGAACACCTCGTCGTGGTCGACTCCGACGTTGTCGTTGTCGATGATCGCCATCTCGGCCCGGGCCACGTCCACCTGCAGGTTCTTCTCGTTGATGTCGCGGTAGCACAGCCCGGCGCGGTGCAGGGCGTGGAATGCGGCCACCAGCCGCAGGCCGAGGGTGATCATGACCTGGAAGGACGGCGGCTGCTGCTGGGCGAGCAGCTGCCCGACCGGCTGGAAGCCCGGGCCGAGCAAGGGCATGACGTAGCCGAAGCCCGGCAGCTCGTCGCTCTCGACCAGGTCGAAGGGCCACAGGAAGGCCGGGCTCGGGCTGCCGGAGTCGATCAGCCGGGTGATCTGGTCCCGTAGCTCCTTAGGACGCTGCACGGGCCGGTACCACTTCACAGCGCACGGGCCGCCGCCGACCTGCGCGGCGTGCACCACGCCCTGGCCGCCTTCGCCTATCCGCTCGCCCACCAGCACCGGGGTGCGCGCGGCCCGGACCATGTAGACGGTCTGCCCGGTCAGCGGGATGTCCCCGTCCGTCATCGGCCCGGTCCCGGCTGGCATGAGGCGCTGGCCGCGGGCGCCGGCGACCTGGCCCCCGCGGTCGCGGTCGCGTGCTGAAGGGTGCCGCCGGTCGCGGCACGGGCGGTGCTGCTTGCCGTCGCGACCCCTGACGGCGACGTACACGATGTCGTGGGCGCCGGTTTCGGGCCCGGGGACGACCCCAGGCTGACGGCCAGGAACACGGCCACCGCCGCGATGACCACGACCGCCGCCCCGATCACCGCCAGGCGCCGCGACCGCCGCGCTGGCCGGCGGCCGTCACGGGGCGCCGCGATGAGTCCGTCCGGAGGCGTCTGCGTCCCGGCCGGCCCCGCAGGCTCGGCCGGCCCCGCAGGCTCGGCCCGGACCCGCGGTATGTCCACCGTCTCCGCCGCGGCTTCAGGCGAGGCGAGCGTCTGCGGCGCGAGCAGCAGCGCGACCGTGGTGTCATCGGCGCTGCCGTCAGCCGAGGCGCAGCGGCCGGCCCACGACGGCAGCTGGCCGGCCAGCCATTGCCGCGGCCGGCCGCTGATCAGCTGGGCCAGGTCCGCGCTGACCGCCTCGGCCCACGGGTCGGCCACCTGGGCGTTGCCGTAGCCGTCGGTGGCCAGCAGGACGCCGGATAGCGCGGTGGTCGACATGTCGACGACCCCGGCGCGGAAGTCCCGTTCGGCTTCCGGCCCGCACAAGCTGGTGGTCTGGCGACCGTCAAGGGACGGGTCGCCCGGTACCGGGAGCAGGGCCCGGCCGTCGGGCTGGACGGCCACGATGTCCCCGTCGCCGATCTGGACGAGCACGAGCCACCGGGGCGCCGCGATGGCCAGCAGCAAGGTCGATCCGTAGGCGATCAGGGCATCGTCGCCGCGGAACCGGTGTTCGGCTTCCTCGGCGCTGAACGGCCGGGCCGCCAGGTCGTCGTGCACCGCGTCCCGCCACCGGCCGACCAGGTCGGGCACCAGCGAGCCGAGGGCCTGAGACTCGATCTGCCCGGCCGTCCCGAGCTCAGCCAGGCGGGCGGCCAGCCCGGCGGCGGCCGGCCCCGCGACGGTGACGGCCAGCTCCGAGCCGCGGGCGCTGCGGAAGTGCCGGTGATGGCCGTGCCCGTCGGCCACGGCCACGGCCACGGCGTCCGGGCTGACCTGGTGGACCGCCACCGCGTCCTGATTGGGCAGGCCCATGGCCTCATGCGCGGCGCCGCGCTGGGAGGCGGTCAGGGCCAGCCAGGAGTCCCGGCCGTCGCGTGCGGTCGGTCCGGGCGAGTCGGCAGGCACGGGCATCACAAGATGGGATCGTCGTCGAGGCCGGAGCCTGCCACCGCGTCGGGCTGCAGGAGCTGTTGCGCCAGAGCATCCCGGTCGGCGCCTGCCTCCGACATCCGGGACACGGCGATCGACGCGACGACCAGCCGCTTGGCGATCATGTCGGCGGTCTCCGCGAGCAGGACCGGGACTTCTGGGCTGCGGAACCGGTCGAGCGGCTCGGAGTTCGCGTCGCGCCCGATGGCCACGGCCAGGCGCAGCGAGCCGCGGCCCGCGGGCTGGCTGGTCAGGGCGGTCAGCCCGCGCTCGAAGCCGCCGGGCGGATCGGTGGGCAGCCCGTCGGTCACGAGCAGGATGGCCGGGCGCAGGGCGCGGGTCTCGAGCTGACCGGGCGCGACGGCCGCCGCCACCGCCTCGAACGCGGGCCCCATGTTCGTCCATCCCCAGTGGACGTACTCCAGGTCGCGCCAGCCCGCGTTCAGCTCCTGCACCGGGGTGGGCGCGGCGACATGCCAGCGGG
Source organism: uncultured Actinomycetes bacterium (assembly GCA_963744005.1). GTDB lineage: Bacteria > Actinomycetota > Actinomycetes > Streptosporangiales > Streptosporangiaceae > Palsa-504. The sequence continues at coordinate 650,244 of CAVURU010000003.1, forward strand.
CGTCGGTGGCGAAGGCCAAGATCCGGATGAGCAGCTGGGCCTTGAGCTGCTCGCGTTCCCATCGGAGCAGATGCGGCAGCATGCCGCGCAGCGCGGAGTTCAGCGCCTGCATCTTGGCTCCCTTCATGGAGCCGGAGCAGTCCGCCATGATGATGAAGTGCAGCGGCCGCCGCGCGACGCCGCCGCCCGGCATCAGGGTGTCGTTCACGTCAGGCCGCGGCCGCGCTGGTCACTGGTCCCCCTCCAGTCGCGGCCCTGTACGCAGGGCAGGCGACGATGGTCACGCTTCGCCGGGGCGGGCGCGCCCGCCAGCGATGGGAGAATTTAAACAGAACGGCCCGTGACTGTCACCCCCGGCCGAAGCCGGGCGCACCGGGCCGGAACCGGCCTTTCCGCGCGGGCCCGGGCCAGGCCGGTCAGCTGGTGCGGCGCAGGCGGCGCTTGGCCAGGTCGTCCTGGGCGCTCGGGGATCCCTCGAACGAGCCGCTCGGGTCCACCGCGACGAAGCCATCTTCGGCCCGGACAGCGGGAAGGACGGACAGGTCGCCCTCGACCTCGTGCCAGACCCGCCCGAGCGCGATGCCGAATACGCCCTGGCCGCCCTGCAGCAGGTCCACGACCTCGTCCGCTGAGGTGCACTCGTACACGGTGACGCCGTCGCTCATCAGCGTCACCTGGGCCAGGTCGTCGGTGCCGCGGTCGCGCAGATGCTGGACCGCGGCGCGGATCTGCTGCAGTGAGATCCCGGTGTCCAGCAGCCGCTTGACCACCTTCAGGACCAGGATGTCGCGGAAGCTGTACAGCCGCTGGGACCCGGATCCGTGGGCCGAGCGGACGCTCGGCTCGACCAGGCCGGTGCGGGCCCAGTAGTCCAGCTGGCGGTAGGTGATCCCGGCCGCCGAGCAGGCCGTCGGGCCGCGGTAGCCGACGTCCCCCGACGTGGCGTCGTGGCCGGCCTCGGCGTCCGCTCCGGGCGTGATCCCGAGCGCCTCGTCGGTCTCGAACAGGACGCCCTGACCCACCCGTGGGTCGCCAGCAGCGGACGGCCCGCCGTCCTTGTCGTTGCTGGTGATTGCCACGTTTACCTCCACGGGATCTGGCTACCCACGGCATTCGCACCGTAAGCCGCACCGGCTAGTGGCGTCAACGACCAGCCGCGGCGCGTCGTCACATTCCCGGACCCAACGCCCCTCATCAGCGGCACCGCGGCATACCCGGACGCAGGGGCCGCCGGCGCCGGTATCCGCGATGCTGGCCGGCTGACGTGGCCCGGCCGAAATCCTCAGGAGAGATGTTGTCGAGGAACTCCCGGAACTTCTCGACCTCGTCCTCTTGCTCGTCCGGGATAGGCACGCCTGCCTCGTCCAGGATCTCCTCGCTGGCGAAGATCTGCGCCCCGGTGCGCAGCGCGAGCGCGATGGAGTCCGACGGCCGGGCGCTCACCTCGGCGCCGTTGGAGAACACCAGGTCGGCATAGAAGATGCCGTCCCGCAGCTCGGTGATGTTCACCGTGCTGAGCTGGACGTTCAGCGTCTCGAGCACGTCCTTGAACAGGTCGTGCGTCAGCGGCCGGACCGACGTCATGCCCTGCTGGGCGAAGGCGATCGCCGTAGCCTCTACCGCCCCGATCCAGATGGGCAGGTAGCGGTTACCCTGCGCCTCCTTGAGCAAGACGATGGGGCTGTTCGACGGCATCTCGACCCGGACGCCGATGACCTCCATCTGCCGCATGCAGCTCCGTCCTCGCGTACCCGGCGAACCTCGGCTGGCCACCCCTACCCTTGCCAAGGTACACCCGTAATCGGCCGGAAGCTGACCTCAGGCCCCCCGCGGACGGGCCCTCAGAATCGTCGACCTGGTCCGATATGTCGGTTTTCTGGATGTTTTTGGCCGCCCGCACCGGCACCGCCGCCAGCCCCGCCTCAGCCAGCGCGGATTCGACCAGCGTGGCGTGCAGCCGCAGGGTCAGATCCGCGATCTGCCACGCCGTCCGGGCCGCCGCGTCCCGGGCCCCGGGGTCGCGCTGGCGCAGCTGCGGCGCCACCACCTGCTCGACCAGGTTGGCGTCCCGGTCGGCCGCGGCCTTGACCGCCCGCAAGTGCCGGGCGCCCACGCCGTACTGGCGCAGGGCGGCCACCGAGCGGGCCACGGCCAGCGCCTCCGGGCCGTACTGCCGGCCCACCCGCCGGATGAGCCCGTACTCCTCGAGGTCGGCCAGCTCGTCTTCGGCGATCTCCGCCGCCTCCAGCAGCTGACGCCGGGTCATGTCGGCCCGGCCGGAACCGTCCCGCCCGGCCGCGGCCACGCGGCCGAACCCCGAGCCGACCGCGCCGTCCGGGGCCGCGGCGCCGTCCGCGTCGTCGTCGGCGAGCCGCTCCCTGATCACCTGCAGCGGCAGGTAGGTGTCGCGCTGCACGGTGAGGATGTAACGCAGCCGCTGGATGTCCCCGGCCGAGAACCGCCGGTAGCCCGACCGTGACCGGGCCGGCTCGATCAGCCCCTTGTCCTCCAGGAAGCGGATCTTGGACGCGCTGATGTCAGGAAATTCCGGGCGCAGTTGCGCGAGGACCTCCCCGATACCGAACTGGCCGCGCGCAGGCTGTTCGCTCATGGGTTGCTTTCCGTCCGGTCCCTCACGCGCGATCCTGCGCGCCCCTGCCGCGAGGATCGGCCGCGGACGGGTTCGAGCCCAGGTTCTGGCTGGTCAGGAACAGCAGCCGGAACTTGCCGATCTGGACTTCGTCCCCGCCGGTCAGCTCGGCTTCCTCGATGCGCTCCCGGTTGACGTAGGTGCCGTTGAGGCTGCCCACGTCCCGGACCGTGTAGAAGGAACCCCGGCGCTCGAACTCCGCGTGCCGCCGGGAGACGGTCACGTCGTCCAGGAAGATGTCGCTGTCCGGGTGCCGCCCGGCCGTGGTCAGCCCGCCGTCGAGCCGGAACCTGCTGCCGGCGTTCGGGCCGCGCATGACCACCAGCAGGGCGCTGCCCTCGGGCAGCGCGCCCAGCGAGGCGGAATCAGGGAACAGGTCGTCGCCGAAGTCGGCCTCGTCCGACCGGTTCAGCGACAGCGTCGAGGTGGTCTCCCCCGGCCGCTCGCCGAGGTTCTGCGTCGCGGCCGCTCCGGGGAGGGCCAGCTGGGTCCCGCAGTTCGAGCAGAACCTGGCACTCTCGGAATTCGGCCGGCCGCACCGGGCGCAGTAGATAGCAGCCATGTCTCCGCCCGGCCTCCCCTCCGCGAGCTGTTCAGGCGATCCAGCCAAAGGTACCTGGACGGGGGCATGGCGGTCCACGCGCCACGCGAACAGCCCGTGCCGGTCGCGGTTCGTCTTGTCCCCGCGCCGCTTACGCCACATCGCCATCTCACCTCCGCCGTGTATCACCGTGACCCGCCGGGCCGGCGGGCCGCCGCCGCTGCGGGCCGGAAATCCGTTCTGCCCGCGCAAGGCGCTATTTCGCATATCCGCGATATTTGCGATTAATTGCGAGTATCGCGTGGTTTTCGCGTTTCGGAACTTCGTGAAGAGACTTAGCCTACCCGGACACAGGCCGTGGATCCGGGTCTAACGCCCGGCCTGCTCGACCACGTCGGCCCACTCCTCCATGAGCAGCTGGGCGCTGTCGGCGTCGGTGCCCTCGGCCCACAGGTGCGTCACCGCGTCGGCCGGGTCCGGCAGCACCAGCACCCAGCCGCGATCGGGCAGGACGACCCGGACCCCGTCGGTGGTGTCGATCTCGTTGGCGCCGGCCGCCTCGACCACGGTGCGCATCACGCTGCCCTTGGCCGCCCACGGGGTCGGGATCGACCGCTTGAGCAGGTTGGCCACCGGGATCCGGGCGTCGATCTGGCTGAGCGTGAGCCGGGTCCGCGCGACCAGGCCGAGCAGCCGCACGAAGGCGGCGATGCCGTCGACCGTGCGGGTGCACTCCGGCACCACGAACCCGCCGCGCCCGTCGGCGGCGAAGATCACGTCCTCCTCGGCCGCGGCCACGGTCAGCGCGTCCATCGAGGTCGGGGTCCAGGTCACCTGGACCCCGTGGAACCGGCAGACCTGCTCGGCCACCCGGGTGGTGGTGACGGGCAGGGCGACCCGGCCGGACTTGCGCTCGGCGGCCACCAGGTCCAGCACGGCCAGCAGGGCCCGGTCCTCGTCGACCAGCTCGCCCTTCTCGTCGACGAGCTGGATCCGCTCCCCCACCTGGTCGAACCGGACGCCGAACGCGGCCCGGGAGGACGACACCATCTCGGCCAGCCGCTGCAGGCCGGCCCGCTGCTGCGCGACGCTCTCGGTCGGCGACACCTCATCCAGCCGGTTGTTCAGGGTGAGCACGTCCACCCCGATCGTGCCGAGCAGGCTGGGCAGGACCAGCGAGGTGGTGCCGCCCGCGCAGTCGGCGACGACCTTGAGGTTGGCGTCACGCACCCCGGTCATGTCGACGCACCGCAGCAGCTCCCTGGTGTACGACTCGACCACCCGGGGCGCGTAGCTGAGCTCGGCGATCTCGCCCGGGAAGGCCCGGCGGAACTCCTGCCGGGAGAAGACGCGCTCCAGCTTGCGCTGGTCGGCCGGGGACAGCTCGGCCCCTCGCTCGTCCAGGAAGATGATGTCCGCGGACTGCGGGTCGCCGGGCGTGGTGCGCAGCACCACCCCGCCGCTGTACTGCTCCCGGGCCGTCTCGAACCGGGCCACCGGCAGCGGCTGGGCCTCGATGTCCACCACGTTGATGGCGCTGGCGTTCAGCGCGCCCTGGACCGCGCGCTTCAGCGTCCGCGCCGCGCGGGACGCGTCCCGGGACGTGGTCACCGTCGAGCCCTTGCGCAGCGTGGTGGCGTACGCGCTGGCCAGCCGGACGGCCAGCTCGGGGGTGACCTCCACGTTGATCAGCCCGGAGACGCCCCGCGGCCCGAACAGGGTGCGCTGGCCGCGGGACTCCCAGATCACGCTGTTGTTCACCACCGCGCCGGCCTCGATGGTCTTGAACGGGTAGACCTTCACCCCGGCGGACAGGTAGGCCTCGGGCTCGATGACGCACTCGTCCCCGACGACCGCCCCCTCCTCGATCCGGGCCAGCCGCATCACGTCGGTGTTCTTCCCGATCACGCAGCCGCGCAAGGTGACGCCCTGGCCCACGTAGACGTTGTTGTGCACCACCGCGCGGTGCAGGAAGGCGCCTTCCTTGACCACCACGTTGCTGCCGATGACAGTGAACTCGCGGACGTGCGCGCCGGCCTCGATCTTGGCGTAGTCGCCGATGCACAGCGGGCCGGTCAGGACCGCGTCCGGGTCGACCTCCGCGCCCTCCGCGACCCAGACGCCGGGCGATACCTCGAACCCGGCGATGTCGGTCTGCACCCGGCGGGCCAGCACGTCGGCCTGGGCCTTCAGGTAGCTCTCGTGCGTGCCGACGTCCTCCCAGTAGTCCTCGGAGACGTAGCCGAACATCGGGGCGCCCCGCTTGAGCAGCTTGGGGAAGATGTCACCGGACCAGTCGACCATCTCGCCCGGCGGGACCTCGGCCAGCACCTCGGGCTCCATCACGTACACGCCGGTGTTGACGGTGTCCGAGAACACCTGCCCCCAGCTCGGCTTCTCCAGGAATCGCTGGATCTGGCCGTCCTCCTGGGTGATCACGATGCCGAATTCGAGCGGGTTGGGCACCCGGGCCAGGCCCACGGTGACCAGCGCGCCTTTCTGCTTGTGGAAGTCGACCATCGCGGTCAGGTCCAGGTCGGTCAGCGCGTCACCCGAGATGACCAGGAACGGCTCGTCGCGCAGCGCGTCCGCGGCGTTCCGCACGCTGCCCGCGGTGCCCAGCGGCATCTCCTCGGTGGCGTACTGCAGGCTCATCCCGAATTCCTCGCCGTCCCCGAAGTAATTGCGGACGAGGGCAGCGAGGAACTGGACGGTCACCACGGTCTCGTCGAACCCGTGCCGGCGCAGCAGCCGGAGAACGTGTTCCATGATCGGCCGGTTGGCCACCGGGAGCATGGGCTTGGGCTGGTTGGCAGTCATCGGCCGCAGCCGGGTCCCTTCGCCACCTGCCATGACGACGGCCTTCAATGGTTTCGCCGCTCCTTCCCGGTATCTCCCGCTATGTGTGTACCCCACCGCCGCCGGACAAGCGCCGGACCTGGGTGAGGTAGAGCATGGCGGCCCACCAGTACAAGATCGTCCCCCATATCGCGAAAGCCCAGCCTATGACCCGGGCCAGCGTCCCGCCCCAGCCGGGGTGATCGCCCAGGAAGAGCAGCGGGAAAGCGTACAGCAGGCACAAGGTGGCGGCCTTGCCGACCAGGCTGACCTGCAGCGTGCCGATGCCGGTCCGCCGCTTCAGCACGGCCAGCGCCCCGCCCACGACCAGTTCCCGCAGGGCCAGCACGCCGAACAGCCACCAGGGGATGATGCCCCGCACGGCCAGGGCGACGAGCGTGGCGGCGATGTAGAGCCGGTCGGCGGCCGGGTCGAGCAGCTGGCCGAGGCGGCTGCCCTGGTTCAGCGCCCGGGCCAGCTTGCCGTCCAGCCAGTCGGACAGGCCGGCGATGATGAGCACGGCGACCGCCCAGGCATCGGCGGTGGCCGTGCGGGGCCCGAGGACCAGCCACAGGAAGACCGGGACGCCGGCCAGCCGCAGTGCGCTGATCGCGTTCGGGATGGTCAGGACGCGGTCCACGGACCCAGTATCCTCACGTAAGTGACAACGGCGGATACGGGGGCGCTTCCGCGAGCCGCCAGCGAGAAGGCGCCCGACAGCAGGGCACCCGGCTCGAGGGTCCTGGACGAGGCGGGCAGGCGCCGGGCGTTCGCGGTCATCAGCCACCCCGACGCGGGCAAGTCGACCCTGACCGAGGCGCTGGCCCTGCACGCGTCGGCCATCACGAACGCGGGCGCGGTGCACGGCAAGGCCGGCCGCCGCGGCGTGACCTCGGACTGGATGGCGATGGAGCGGGCCCGCGGCATCTCGATCACCTCGGCCGCGCTCCGCTTCGACTACCAGGACATGGTGCTGAACCTGCTCGACACCCCGGGCCACGCGGACTTCTCCGAGGACACCTACCGGGTGCTGTCCGCGGTCGACGGCGCGATCATGCTGCTGGACTCGGCCAAGGGCCTGGAGCCGCAGACGCTGAAGCTGTTCGACGTCTGCCGCAGCCGGGCCGTCCCGGTCATCACCTTCGTCAACAAGTGGGACCGGCCGGGCCGGGAGCCGCTGGAACTGCTGGACGAGATCGAGCAGCGGATCGGCCTGCGGCCGGCCCCGGTGAACTGGCCGGTCGGGGTGGCCGGCGACTTCCGCGGGCTGATCGACCGGGCCAGCGGCGAGTACGTCACGTTCACCCGGACCCCGGGCGGGGCGGGGCGGGCCCTGGAGACGCTGCTCGACCCGGCGGCCGCCGCGGCCCGCGACGGGGACGCCTACGCCGCGGCCCTCGAGGAGCTCGAGCTCCTCGAGGAGATCTACGGCCCGGATGTCGACATGCCGGCTTTCCTCGCCGGGACGTGCAGCCCGGTGCTGTTCGGCGCCGCGCTGCCCAACTTCGGCGTCCGCCGCCTGCTCGACGCGGTCACCGCGCTCGCCCCCGCGCCGGACGCGCGGGAGGACATCAAGGACGAGCCGCGGCCGCTGGACGCGCCGTTCTCCGGCCTGGTGTTCAAGGTGCAGGCCAACATGGACCCGGCGCACCGCGACCGGATGGCCTTCGTCCGGGTGTGCTCGGGCCGGTTCGAGCGCGGCATGGTGCTGACCCACGCCGCGACCGGGCGCCCGTTCGCCACTAAGTACGCCCAGTCGATGTTCGGCCAGGACCGGGAGACGGTCGAGGAGGCCTTCCCCGGCGACGTGATCGGGCTGGTCAACGCGACCGCGCTGCGCCCGGGCGACACGCTGTACGCCGGTGAGCCGCCAGTGGAGTACCCGCCCATCCCGAGCTTCGCGCCCGAGCACTTCGCCGTGGTACGCGGCAAGGACGCGGGCAAGGCCAAGCAGTTCCGCCGCGGGATCGAGCAGCTCGACACCGAGGGCGTGGTCCAGGTCCTGTCCTCCGACGTGCGCGGCGACCAGGCTCCGGTGCTGGCCGCCGTCGGCCCGCTGCAGTTCGACGTGGTGCTGCACCGGCTGGAGCACGAGTTCGGGTCCCGGGCCGAGCTCGACCACCTCGACTACACGCTGGCCCGGCGGACCGACCCCGACGGGGCACGGGCCCTGTCCGGGCAGCGGGCCGTCGAAGTGCTGACCCGCCGCCACGACGGCGCCATGCTCGCCTTGTTCAGCGACAAGTGGCGGCTCGGCCAGGTGCAGCGTGACTACCCCGACCTCCTGCTCGAGCCGCTGACCGGCGAAGGCTGACCCGCCGCGCCGGCAGGCGCCCGCCACGGCCGAACGGCCGGGTGATCCCGCTACCCCAGCCGGCTCGAGTCGATCTGGTCCAGGTCGCCGTTGAAGCCGCCGATGCCGTTGGTGACCCCGCCGCCGCCGGACCACTGCCACGCCACCGCGTGGCTGCTGGCGTTGGTCTGCCCGCCGAAGAACTGCGCGCATGAGCCGCGCCCGTGGTTCAGGCACCAGCCGTAGGGATAAGCCCCGGCGTAGTTGGTGGTCTCCGGCTCGTAGGTCCACTCGTAGGTGTTCGGGATCTTCGAGTCGCTGCCGGTGCCGAAGATCGAGGACCACACCCCGGCGTCGGAGTAGACGCCGACCTTGTCGGAGGAGTGCGCGGTGACGTAGTCGAAGAAGCCGTTGAAGTCCGCGCGGTCCACGCTGGTCGGCACGAAGCTCTGCCTGACCACTCCGCTGCACGACGAGGTGTACACCGAGTTCCAGCCGTTGTCCTTGGCCGGGGCGATCCCGGGCAGCTCGATGTCCATCCAGACGACCTTGTAGTCGAACGGGCCGTTGGCGATGTCGGACAGGGCCCGGGCAGCCTGCGCCGCTCCCCACTTATAGGCTTCCGCGGCCGTCCCGGTGTAGTGCGGGTCCACGCCGGGACCGCCCATGAACCAGTACGCTCCGTCGCCGACGCCCAAGTGGTACTTGGTGTAGTTCAGGTGAGCCTGGGCCGCGTTGGCCGAGGAGAAGGCGATGAATCCGCCCTTGCAGCCCTGCCAGTAGGCCCAGTTGCCGGCCATCCCGATGTAGCCGCCGTAGGAGCCGCCCAGGAAGGGCATCTTGTACGGGGCGCTGCCGGTCACCGGGACATTGAAGCTGTCCGTGCCCCACCAGAAGCCGGGCGGCCCGTCGCTGGCCGGCGCTGCCTGCGCGGCCGGGGCCGCGCTGGCCGCCACGGCCGGAGTGAGCATGAGCAGAGCCAGCCCGGCGGCCAGTGCTCCGCGGGTCAGCCACGACCGTTTCATGGTGCCTCCAGGTGATCCGCGCGGCGCGGCACGGGCAGGTCGAGCCAGGCCAGCGCGGCCGGGTTGTGCAGGACGGCGGCGCCCAGCTCGTTGACCCGGACCGCGGTCAGGCCGTCATAGCGGGACAGGCAGCTGAGCTGCTCGGCGCCCCACAGCGTCCGGTAGTCATCGCGCGCGCCGGACGGGCCGGTGTAGGCGACGTCGATCAGGCCCGCGGTGGCCGCGTACTCGAACAGCACGCACAGCGCGTACCGTCCCTCCACCACGTCCCAGGCCCGCGGGCCGGCGTGGCCGAGCGAGCCGTGGTAGGAGTCGGTGACGTACAGCCGCCACAGCGCCCGCAGGCTCTTGGTCGCCACCAGCGGCGGCTGCTGGGCCCGCAGCAGGGCGAGCACCTTGCCGACGCCGGTCCAGGAGCCCGGGGTCAGCGCGGCCAGGCCGCCCGCCACGGCCGCGCGCCGGCTGACCGCCGAGGTCAGGGTGCCGGGCTTGCGCTGGCCCTGGATGGCCTCGATCCGGGCCAGCTCATCGTTGGACACGCTGCTCTGCCACCGGGCCCACAGCACTCCGAGCGCTTCGTAGCCGGGGTTGTCCAGCGTCGCGCGCCCGCGCGGGGACAGCTCGAGCCGCGAGCCGGCCAGCCGGGCCAGGCCGCCGGCCTGGATCAGCAGCGGCCACGCGAACGCCGCGATGGGCTCGGCGTTGTCGTAGTAGTCACCCGCGACCAGGACGTCCTCGACCAGCCTGACCGTCGCCGCGGTCGGCCGCCTGCTGCCGGCCAGGCAGCGTATCTGGCCGTCAGCGGCCAGCTCCAGGACGGAGACCAAGTTGGACAGTGCGTCCGGTGCCGTGCACCGGACCATGACCGGGCTCACGTCGACACGCGACGCCCGGTCTTCGAGGAGACTGCCTCTGCTTGACACCAGCAAGAGCGTAACTGGTCACTGACTGTACAGCTGGTAGCCTCGCCGGACATTACCGGAAAAGCGAGCCGGAGAACTCAGTTGGGTGACCGAATCGGTATCCGCGTCATCGGGGTAGACGCGTGCCGGGGTGGCTGGGTCGCGGTCTGTTTGACGGTTCGGCCCGGGAAGCCCGGGATCGCGGTCGAGGTGGGGCCGTCGCTGCGCGACCTGCTCGCCCCGCTGCTGGCCCCGGACGACAGCACCGTGGTCGGCATCGACATGCCGCTCGGGCTGCTTCCGGCCGGCTGGCGCGAGGCCGACCGGGCCGCCCGGGGACTGCTCGGCCCGCGCCGCAGCTCGGTGTTCGCCATCCCGCCCCGTCCGGTCTGGGAGCAGGCCAGCTACGCCGAGGCCAACCGGCGCTGCCGTGAGCTGACCGGGCAGGGCTTCAGCGCGCAGGCCTGGGGCCTGCGGGTCAAGCTGCTCGAGGCCGACGCCTACCGCGGCACGTGCCGGCACCCGATCTATGAGGTGCATCCGGAGCTGGCCTTCGGCGCCATGGCCGGGGCGCCGCTGGCGGCCAGCAAGCACACCGCACCGGGCCGCGCCGACCGGATCCGGGTGCTGGCGAAGGCGGGCATCGAGATTCCCGGCCCGGCTCCGGCGGGCGTGCTGGGCGACATCCTGGACGCCGCCGCCGTGGCCTGGAGCGCGCGCCGCATCGCGGCGGGGCAGGCGGTCGTCGTCCCCGGCGAGCCGCAGCCCGACGACCGGGGCCGGGAGATCACGGTCCGCTTCTGACCGGCCTGCCTCAGGGATGTCCCTGAGGCCTGCGGCCGCGGATCAGGGACGAATCAGGGCTGTCACCGATCGACGCGGCCGCGGGCCGGCGGCACGCTTGAAGCATGAACCTGACCACCGTCACGGCCGGAGTCGCCCGGCCCGGGCCAGCCTCATAGCAAGGAGACCAATCCCATGTTCGCCATCATCGCCGTCGTCCTGCTGGCCATCCTGGCCCTGATCGTGCTCGGTGCCGCCGTGCACCTGCTGTTCACCCCGTGGCTGCTGCTGGTGGCCATCGGCGTTTTCGCCTGGATCAAGCTGCGGCCGGGCCGGTCCCGCTCCCCGCGGTAAGCCGGCCCCGCCCGCCTGCCCGGTGCCTCCGCAGGACACCCGGCTCAGGACACCCCGGCTCAGGACACTCCGGCGCTGGCCAGCGTGTCGGCCAGCCCGGCCAGGCCGATCGGGCCCAGGCTCAGGGCGGCGGAGTGCCAGCGCTTCAGGTCGAAGCCCGGGCGGCGCATCGCCTCGGCCCGGGCCGCCAGCCAGGCGCGCTCGCCGAGCTTGTAGGAGATGGCCTGGGACGGCCAGCCGAAGTAGCGGACCACCTCGGAATGGATCCGGTGCGGCTCGCCGTGCCCGGCCGTGCTCAGCACCTGGCACGCCCGGTCGAAGTTCCACCGGGAGCCGTCCGGCAGGGGCAGGTCCAGGTGGACGCCGATGTCGATGACGACCCGCGCGGCGCGGAACGCCGAGCCGCCCAGCATCCCCAGCCGGGCCCCGGGCTCAGTGAACCAGCCCAGCTCGTCCGCGAGGCGCTCGGCGTACAGGGCCCAGCCCTCGCCGTGGCCGCTGACGAAGCTCGACTTGGCGAACCGGGACAGGCTGTCCCCCGCCGTCCGGGCCGCGCCGATCTGCAGGTGGTGGCCGGGCACGCCCTCGTGGAAGACGGTGGACAGCTCGGTCCAGGTCTGGAACGGGCCGTGCGGATCCCGGCCGGCCAGCGGCCACCAGGTCCGGCCCGGCCGGGTCAGGTCCTCGCTGGGCCCGGTGTAGTACGCCGCCCCGGAACTCGAGCCGCGGGCCAGCACCGCCTGGATGGTGCGCAGCGCGGGCGGGATGTCGAAGTGCACGCCGTTGAGCTGCTCGATGGCCTGGTCGTGCCGGTCCTGCAGCCAGGCCAGGTAGGCGTCCTCCCCGGTGACGTAGTACGTCTCGTTCAGGATCGCGGTCGCCTCGGCCACGCTGGCCCCGGCCTTGACGCTGCTGGCCTCGGCCTTCATCTCGGCGTCGATCCGCCTGAGCTCGGCCCAGCCCCACTGGTAGGCCTCGGCGAAGTCGATGTCGGCTCCGAGGCTGAGCCGGGCCGCGACCGCGTACCGTTCGGCCCCGACGCCGTCCGCCGCCGCGGCCCGCGGCGCGTAGTCCTCCCGCAGGTAGCGGGCCACCTCGGCGTATCCCTGATCGGCCTGCGCGGCGGCCGCGGCGAGCTCGCCGGCGACCGGCCCGTCGCCGTAGCTGGCCACCAGCGCGGCGTGGCTGCCCGCGCAGAGCTCGGCCGCCGCGGCCTGCTCGACCGCCTGCCGGCGGGCCGCGGGCAGGCCCCGGGCCAGCCCGAGCTCCAGGCTGGCCCGCCAGCCGTCGAACATGGCCGGGAGGGCGGCCAGCCGCTGCGCGACGCGGTGCCAGGCCTCGTCGTCGTTACGCGGCAGCAGGTCGGCACTGTCCCGCAGCGAGCTGACCAGGCCGAGCGGGGCCTGCAGCAACCGCAGCGGCTCGTCCAGCCGGTGCCAGGCCAGCTGGGCGGTCAGCCGCTCGCGCAGGAAGCCGGCCGCGAGCCGGTCGGCGGCCGAGGTGACGGCCATCGGCTCCAGCGCGGCCAGGGTCTCGCTGATCAGCTCGGCCCGGGCCGCGAACCCGTCCGGGCTGTAGTCGGTGGCCGGGGCGAAGGACCCGGTGATGCCCTGCATCCCGGCCGAAACCGGATCCAGGGCCGCCCACCGCGTCAGGTAGTGATCGCAGAGCCCGAACACCGGTGTCATCGGGCTACCCTACGCCACCGGTCCCTGCTCGCCGGGGGGAGCGGGCGGGAGCCGGGCCTACGCCGGCCCGGGCCCGGGAAACGGGTCGCGACCCAGGAAAGCGACCAGCCGGCGGCCCGGGCTGGCGTCCGCCGGGACCGCGACCGGCGCGGCGAACAGGCCGTCGCGGGAGGCCACGAGCAGCGGGCTGAGCTGAAGGATCGAGGCGGCGAGGCCGGGCGGGATCTCTTCGGCCCGGCCTCGGGCGGCCGACACATCCCAGCCGTGCACGGTGATCTCCAGGGCCGCGGTGCACGCCACGATCCCGGCGGCCAGGGGCACGCCGCCGACCGCGATGAACCGGCCGCGGCCGTGATGGGCGTAGCAGGCGACGAGCAGGTTAGCGGCCTGGTCGCGGACGACCTCGACCGGGTCGCCGGCCGCGGCCCGGCTGTCCCGGCTGGCCGGGACGGCCGGTGCCGGGGCGGTCAGCTCGAGCGAGCCGGTCCGCAGGCCTGAGGTCAGGTCAGCCATCGAGGCGGCCAGGTGGGCGAGCAGGGCGCGCAGGTCCCAGCCCGCGCACGGCGTGGGCAGGCTCAGCTCCGCGGGCCTGACCTGGGCGCAGGCGCCCAGCGCGTAGCGGATCGCGCCGCCCAGCAGCGCGATCGAATCCGGCGGTACGTCGAGCGCGCCGCACTGGCCCGTCATGGCTCCTCCCGCGGCCACGCCGGCCGCCCACCGGTATAGACCGCCCGGCGCGCCGTTTCTCACCGGTGAACGGCGACCGGTGTATTCAGCGGCCCTTGCGCAGGAAGGCCCGGAGCCGGCCCGGCGGCCACGTGTTGATCACGTCGTCGGCGGTCAGCCAGCCGCGCTGCGCGGTGCCGACGCCGTACGGCATATTGGCCAGATCCCCGACGGAGTGCGCGTCGCTGTCGATGGCGAACACCACCCCCGCGTCACGGGCCGCGCGTAGATGATCCGAGGGCAGGTCCAGCCGCTGCGGCGAGGCGTTGATCTCCAGCGCGGTGCCGGTGCGGGCGCAGGCGCGGAACAGCTCGCCGAAGTCGACCTCGACCGGCGGCCGGCGGCCGATCCGCCGGGTGAGCGGATGCCCGATGACGTTCACCCGCGGGTTCTCGCAGGCCGCGACGAAGCGCCTGGTCATCTCGGCCCGCGGCTGGTCGAAGTGAGAGTGCACGGACGCGACGCACAGGTCGAACCCGGCCAGGAAGTCCTCGCCCCAGTCCACCGACCCGTCCGGGGCGATGTTCAGCTCGGTGCCGTGCAGCAGCTCCAGGGGCGCATCCAGGGCCCGCAGCTGCTCCCGCTGGGCCAGCATCTTCTCGTCGGTCATCCGCTGGAAGAACAGGTCGGGCGCGTGGTCGGTGACCGCGTAGTACTCATAGCCTCGCCGGGCCGCCGCGGCCACCATGTCCGCCATGCTGGCCACCCCGTCGGTCAGGTCGGTGTGCGTGTGCAGGTCTCCGCGCAGGTCCTGCTCACCGACCAGGCGCGGGATCTCGTCCCGGGCCGCGGCCTCGACCTCGCCGTGATCCTCCCGCATCGCGGGCGGGATCCAGGCCAGCCCGAGCCGACCGTAGACCTCTTCCTCGGTACGCGAGACGATCAGCTGGCCCGTCTCCGCCTCGAACAGGCCGTACTCCGACAGCCTGAGCTTCTGGCGCACCGCGATCTGCCGGACGGCGACGTTGTGGGCCTGCGAGCCGGTGAAGTACTGCAGCGCCGCGCCCCAGGCGTCCGGCGGGACCACCCGCAGGTCCACCTGCAGTCCGGCCGGGGTGCGGATCGAGGTCTTGGACGGGCCGCTGACGATCACCGCGGCGACGTCCGGCCCGGCGCTGGACGCGGCCATCAGCGGCGCCGAGTCGACGGCGGCGGCCAGGATGTCGACGTCCCCGATGGTCTCCCGCCAGCGGCGCAGCGAGCCGGCGTAGGTGCACTGCTGGCAGCCCGGTACCGCGGAGACCGCCGCCACCATGGCCCGCGCCGTGCGCAGGGCCACGTCGAGCAGGATGCGCTCACGTCCCTGCCGGTACACCTCGATCCCGCTGGCCAGCCGTTCCTCGCTGCGCGCGCCGAACCCGGCCAGTCCCTCGAGCCGGCCCGCGGTGATCGCCGCGGCAAGATCGTCGACCGACGAGACCCCCAGCTCGCGGCTCAGCTGCAGGGCCCGCTTGGGCCCGAGCCCGGGCACCCGGGTCAGCTCCAGCACGCCGTCCGGGATCCGGGCCCGCAGCTCCTCCAGCGCGGCGATCCGGCCAGTGGCCAGGAATTCGGTGATCTTCGCCGCGATGGACGCGCCGACGCCGGGGATGGCCCGCAGGCCGTTGGCGTCGAGCTGGCCGACGTCGTCGGCCCAGCCGCGGACCGACCGGGCCGCCTTCTCGTAGTTCCGGGCCCGGAACACGTCGCCGCCGGTGATCTGGATCAGCTCGGCGTACTCGCGCAGCAGCCCCGCGACTTCCTCGTTGACCCAGGCCACGATGTCACTCTAGGGGCTCACTCTAGGCGGGCACCCGCGGCGGGCCGGGCCGCGTCGGCCGGTTCCGGCCCGGGCTCATCATCCGGCCCGCTGGTACCGGGCCGCAGCAGCACCGAGACCGCGGCCAGCACGCCGAACACGGCCAGCCCGGCTAGGACGTAGGCGTTACCCCAGATCAGGGACCACCCGTGCCAGTGGTACTCGGGGAACGAGGCCTGATCTCCCCACCACAGGTACCAGACCGGGTTGGTGTTCTTCGGGATCCACAGCAGTCCGAGCGAGTCGGTGCCCAGGTTGGGCGGCATGACATGGAAGAACCGGGTCGGCCAGGCCCCGAACCAGGCCACCACGGCCACGGCCACCAGCCCGCAGGCCACGGCCAACTTCCGCGCTCCGCGCCGCCAGGCCGCCGCGGCGTAGTGCGCGGCGATGACCGCGCCCGGCACGATCCAGACCCAGTGGTGATCCCAGCTCACCGGCGAGACCAGCAGGCCGGTCACGGCGGCCATGAGCAGGCCGAGCATCGGCTGGCCCTTGCGGTCCAGCAGGCCCGCGCAGATCACCCCGGCCACGGCGAAGACCACGGCCACCGCGACCCACGCCACCCGGCCGCCGTGGATGCTGCCCGCCAGCCGGGTGATGAAGCCGTCGAGTGACTGGTTGCCGGCCCACCCGGTGAACCCGGTCCGCTTGCTCTGCGCGAACAGCCCGTCGAACCACCAGCTGGCCGAGTCCGACGGCAGGACGATGAAGCCCAGGAGCACGGTGAACACGAACCCGGCCAGGGCCATCGCCGCCTGGCGGAACTTCCTGGCCACCAGCAGGTACGGGATGAAGATCAGCGGGACCAGCTTGATGCCGGCCGCCACGCCCGTGCCGAAGCCCTTCCACCAGCGGCTCTTGGCCGTGTCCGGCTGGCCCAGGTCCCACATGATCAGGGCCAGCAGGACCAGGTTGACCTGGCCGAGGTAGATGGTCCGCAGCACCGGCTCGGTCCACAGCAGCGCTCCCGCGCCCAGCAGCGTCGCGCCGGCCCGGACGGCGAGGCGGCGGTAGCCCAGGCCGCCCAGGGTGAACCACACCGTGGCCAGCAGCGCGACCAGGTCCACCGCCACCGAGAGCTTGAGGGACAGCTGGTACGGGACGAGGGAGACGGCCGAGAACGCGACGGCCGCGAACGGCGTGTAGGTGAAGGGCAGGTGGAGCTTGCCGTAGCCGACCCAGTCGTACAGCGGAGAGGCCAGGCTCGGGTCGTAGTACGGCCGGATGTGCCGGGCGATGAGGCCCCCGGACCGGTACACGGCCAGGTCCACCGGGTCCATGGTGTAGCCCATCGCGTGGCCGACCATGTAGCTCACGTAGCCGGCGAGCGCGACGCCGAAGACGACCAGCCCGGCCAGCAGCAGCCAGCGGCCAGAGGCGCTGCCGCTCCTGGCTGCTGGTTGCTGGCGGGTGAGGACCGATCTCACCCGGCCAACCTTAGCCGCTCCGGCCGGCCCGGGACGTGCGGCACGGGACGTCCGACACGGGCCATCCCGCGGTCCGCACGACGGGCCTTTACCCGGGGCGCGACTACGAGACGTAGTAGCCGGCCGTCACCCGGCCGGAGCCCGCATGGCATAGTGAACCCATGAGCGGAGCGGCCCAACTGGTCTCCTCCGGCCCGCTGATCCTGGCGCTGCCGGTAGCGGCCGCGGCCGGCGCGGTGACGTTCCTGTCGCCGTGCTGCCTGCCGCTGGTGCCCGGCTACCTGTCCTTCGTCACCGGCATGGCCGGCGCCGCGGGCGCGCCGCCCGCCCCGGCCGCCGGGCCGTCGGCGCCGCCCGCGCCCGGGCCGGACGGGTCGGGCGTGGCGGTGGCCGCTCCCCCGGTCGCTCCGGTCATCCCGGCCGGGCCCCCGCCGCGCGGCCGGGTGGTGGCCGGGACGGCGCTGTTCGTGCTCGGCTTCTCGGTCGTGTTCGTCGCCTACGGGGCCGCCCTCGGTGGCCTGGGCCACCTGCTGACCGGCCACGCCAGCCAGCTGACCCGCATCCTCGGCGGCCTGACCATCCTGCTCGGGCTGCTGTTCGCCGGGGTCTTCGACCGGTTCTCCTTCGCGGGCCGGATCGTCCGCCCGGCCGCGCGGCCCAAGGCGGGCCTGGCCGGCGCGCCGCTGCTGGGGGTGATGTTCGGCCTGGGCTGGACGCCCTGCATCGGGCCCACGCTCACCGCCGTGCTGGCCCTGTCCGCTTCGACCGGGACCGTGGGCCGCGGCGCGGTGCTGGCCTTCGTCTACGCGCTCGGCCTGGGCATCCCGTTCCTGCTGGTGTCGCTCGGCTTCTCGATGGTGATGCGGGCGTTCGCTTTCTTCCGGCGCCGTGCCCGCCTGGTCACCCGGATCGGCGGGGCCATGCTGGTCGGCGTCGGCCTGCTCGAGGTCACCGGTGCCTGGTCCAGCTTCATGGCCTGGCTCCAGGTCCACTGGGTCAGCAGCTACCAGCCGCCCCTCTAGCAGCGGCGGCGGCTGGCCGGGCGATCAGGAGCGGGCGGCCTGGCGGCGGTTGCGCTTGTTGCGGCCGGCGGGCTCGGGCAGCCGGCTTGGGCGGCGGCGCGGTCTTGGCCGCGGCGACCAGGGCCTCGAAGACCCGGCCGTCATCGCCCTCCTCGGGATGCCACTGCACCCCGAGGCCGAACTTGTGGCCGTCCAGCTCGACGGCCTCCACCACCTGGTCGGTGGTCCAGGCCACGGTGAGCAGCCCGGTGCCGATCCGGTCGATCCCCTGGTGATGGGCGGCGGGTGCCTGGGCCCGGCCGCCGAGGGCCCGGCCCAGCTTGCTGGCCGCGCTGATCTCCAGGTCGTGCATGGTCAGCTTGACCGGGTCGGGCTTGTGGCTCTCGGTGCCGAGCCGGTCGGGCAGGTGCTGGGTGAGGGTGCCGCCGCGGGCCACGTTGAGGATGTGCATGCCCCGGGAGATGGCCAGGAAGGGCAGGTCCGCGTCGATGGCCGCGCGGATCATGAGCAGCTCGAACCGGTCCCGCCGGTGGTCGGGGACGTCGGTCTGCTCGTGCGCGGGCTGGTCGTACAGGGCCGGGTTGACGTCCCGGCCGCCGGAGATGACCAGCCCGTCGAGCTTGGCGATCAGGCTGTCCACGGAACTCGACGGAACGGGCGGCAGCACGACCGGCGACCCGCCGGCCCGCTCGACCGCCCGGGTGTAGCTCACCGGCGAGATGACCGCCTCGCGAATCCACTCACGCCAGCGAGCTGCCTCCAGCTCTCCGGTGATGCCGATGATCGGGCGGCCCATTCCGTCGTCCTCCTGCCCTCAAGTCCCACTGCCCATAATGGTCCATCGCGCCCGCAGAGGGCCTGCCCACCGGGAAAATCGCTAGCGCCGGTTGATCCCGGCTTGCCGGGAATCGATGATAGCGTTCCGCTCTTGATGCGACACTGAGGGTGTGGACGTGACGGGGGGCGGCGGTCCGGTATACCGGTCTGAGTCGTCCTCGGTGCTCCACCGTACCGGCCTCGGCGCCCATCCGGCCCAGGAGGCCCTGTTCGGCCTCGAGCCGGCCGCCGATACGGCCATGACGTACTTCTACAGCCGGCTGTTCGCCCTGGACGACGAGCTCCGGGCCATGTTCCCGCCCGCCCTGGACGGGCAGCGCCGGCGTCTCTTCCACGCCCTGGTCCGCATCGCCGGCGGCCAGCACGACCCGGCTGCGCTCGAGCCGTACCTGCAGCGGCTCGGCCGCTCGCACCGCAAGTTCGGGGCCGGCGAGCGGCACTACGCCGTGTTCCGCGCCGCGCTGCTGGAGACGCTGCAGCGGTTCGCCTGGGCGGCCTGGGACGAGCCGGCCCAGCTGGCCTGGGAGCGCGCCTTCGATCACGCCGCCCAGGTCATGGCCAGCGCGGCGGAGCGCGATGCCGAGCACGCCCCGGCCTGGTGGGTGGCCACCGTCACCGGCAGGCAGCTGCGCGGACCCGACCTCGCCGTCCTCACCGTCGCGCCCGACCCGCCGCTGGAGTACCAGCCCGGGCAGCACGTCGCCGTGCAGACCCCGCACCGGCCGCGGCTGTGGCGCAGCTACTCCGTCGCGAACGCGCCTCGCCCGGACGGGCTGCTGCAGCTGCACGTCCGGGCCCTGCCGGGCGGCCTGGTCAGCCCGGCACTGGTCCAGCACGTCCGGCCCGGGGACCCGCTGCTGCTCGGCGCGGCCGAGGGCGCGATGACGGCCGACGCCACCTCGCCGCGGGACGTGCTGTGCCTGGCGGGCGGGACCGGGCTGGCCCCGGTCAAGGCCATCATCGAGGCGCTGATCGGGGCCGCGGCGCCCGGGACGGCCCGGCCCCGGGAGGTCATGCTGGTCGCCGGCGCGCGCCGGCACCGCGAGCTCTACGACCTGGCCGCGCTGCAGGAGATGGAACGGGCCTATCCGTGGCTGCAGGTCATCCCGGCCGTCTCAGACGAGCCCGGCCCGGGCGTCATGTTCGGCACGGTCCCCGAGGTGGCCGCCAAGGCCCCCTGCCAGGACCGGGACATCTACGTCAGCGGGCCGGACGCCATGATGGTCAAGACCGTGCAGGCCCTGGCCTACCGCGGCGTCCCCGGTTCCAGGATCCACTGCGACCTGGGCGTCCCGGCCGGCTAGGCCCGGCGGCACCCCGGGGCTGGCTGGGCGTCCTCAGACCTTGCGCCAGCCGGGGGTCCAGGTCCCGTCGGTCACCGTGTAGTCGCCGAACAGGGCGGGTGCCTCGGTCCGCATCAGCTCCCCGATCTTGCCGAAGACCAGGCGGATCTCCTCCTCGGCCCCCTGATCGGTGCGCGACTCGAGGGTGTGCCGGAGCGTCCGGATGTTGGCCGTCCAAACCAGGCCCGTGCCCACGCCCTCGGGCGCGAACCTCCGCATGAACGACGTCTTGTGCTTCTTCTCGTGCATCTTGGTGTCGTCTTCGTCCAGCGCGAAGTGCCCGGCCATCCACTGCTGGAACTGCTCGAGCTCGCTGAGCAGGGCGGTGGCCCGCTTCATCAGCTCCGCGTCCTCCTGGGCCCACTCCGGGAACCAGAAGGGCAGCTCGTCCAGCCGGACGTAGCGCAGCGACTCCTGCGACACCGCCGTGCCGGGCCGGTGCCGCACCAGCTCGTGGGTGAAGACCCGCGACACGTTGTGCAGCACGAAGGTGAAGCTGACGTGCTCGAGCACCGAGCCGTGCGCCTGCTTCAGGATGTTCTGCAGGTAGGCGGCCTGGTCGTCGCGGACCCGGCGCACGTTCGGGTTGAGGCCCGGCTCCCAGGACCGATAGCACATCTTCCCGGCGAACTCGGCCAGGTCCTGGGCGTCATTGCCGAGCTGGTCCCGGTCCAGCCGTTCCAGCCAGCGTTCGCCGCCTACCTCGCGCAGGTAGGCGGCCATCGCCTCGTAGTCGACCTCGGGCCGTGCGACCAGGAAGACCTCGGGTTCCACGCTCCTCATGGCACAGCACACTACAGGCCCGCCCCGGCGGTCATGGGCAGGTCACGAGATGGCGCCGGCCCGGGCCCGGCACAGCTCCAGCACGTTGGCGATGATCTGGTGGCCGGCCCGGCCGGAGGCGGTCAGGATGGACTCCGGGTGGAACTGCACGGCCCACCGGCCGGCCTGGTCGTCCTCGATGGCCATCACCACCCCGTCGGGCGTGGCCGCGGTCACCGCGAAGCCGCCGCGGACCTGCTCGGCCGGGGCGTACAGGCTGTGGTAACGCCCGGCCGTGAACTCGGCCGGCAGCCCGGCGAGCAGCTCTCCCCCGGCCACCTGGACCTGCCCGGGCTTGCCGTGCGAGGGCTCGGGCAGCAGCGACAGCTCGCCGCCGGCGTGCTCGACCATGGCCTGCAGGCCCAGGCACACGCCGAAGGCCGGCAGCCCGCGCGCGTACACCTCGTCCAGCAGCGCCGAGCAGCCGAAGTCGGCCGGACGGCCCGGCCCGGGCGACAGCACGACCAGGTCCGGGGCGTAGGAGTCCAGCAGCGCCGGGGCGAACCCGAACCGCAGCGTGGTCACCTCGGCCCCGTGCTGGCGGAAGTAGTCGCCGAGGGTGTGCACGAACGAGTCCTGGTGGTCCACCAGCAGGACCCGCAGGCTGCGGCCGCCGTTCTCGGCCGGGGCGGCGACGGCTGGCCCGGCGGGCGCCGCGGCCGGGCTGGCCTCGCCCCGCGCGCGCCGGTCGGCCTCGGCCAGCGCCTCCAGCAGGGCCCGGGCCTTGATGTGGGTCTCGGCTTCCTCGGCCTCGGGAATCGAGTCATACAGCAGGGTGGCGCCGGCCCGGACGGCGGCGATCCCGCCGGTGATGTGGGCGGTCCGCAGCGTGAGCCCGGTGTTCATCGACCCGTCGAAGCCGATCTTGCCGACCGCCCCGCCGTACCAGCGGCGCGGCGTCTTCTCGTGGTCCTCGATGAACTGCATGGCCCAGGTCTTCGGCGCACCGGTCACGGTGACCGCCCACATGTGGGTGAGGAACGCGTCGAAGGCGTCGTAGCCGGGCCGGAGCCGGCCCTCGATGTGGTCGACGGTGTGGATGAGGCGGCTGTACATCTCGATCTGCCGCCGCCCGATGACCCGGACCGTGCCCGGCACGCACACCCGCGCCTTGTCGTTGCGGTCTACGTCGGTGCACATGGTCAGCTCGGACTCCTCCTTGGCCGAGCCGAGCAGGGTGGCGATGTTGGCCGCGTCCTGCAGCGTGTCCTCGCCGCGGGCGATGGTCCCGGCGATCGGGCAGGTCTCCACCCGGTCTCCGGTGACCCGCACGTACATCTCGGGCGACGCGCCGACCAGGTACTCGCCCTGGCCCAGGTTGAACAGGAACTCATACGGGGCCGGGTTCCGCTGCCGCAGCAGGTCGTAGAACGCGGCGGGCGACTCGCACCGCCCGTGGAACACGTGGCTGGGCACGACCTCGAACAGGTCCCCGCAGGCAAACCGCTCCCGCGCCTCTTCCACCACCCGTGCGTAGCTGCCCGCCTCGGGCGGCGGGGGGAGATCAACGGGCCGAACGGACGCTGGCTCGTGCTCCGCGCCGGTGCGTGCCGTCAGCCGGCCGAGCCCGGCGGTCGAGGTGCCGTCCACCTCGAACTCGTAGGAGTACCTGACCGCCTCCTCGCGCATCCGGTCGAAGACCCAGATCTCGTCCGGCAGGTGCAGGACCAGGTCCCGCTGCCCGGCCGGGCGCTCGCGCTGCAGCCGCACCGGCTCGAACTGGAAGGCCAGGTCGTAACCGAACGCCCCGTACAGTCCCAGGTGCGGGTCCTCGCTGCCGAACGCGGCCGCGATCTCCCGCAGCGCGCTGAACACGGTGGGCCGGCGGCTGCGTTCCTCTTCGGTGTAGTCCCGGTCGGGCTCGGGGATGAGCACCGTGTCCTCATCGACCGGGTCGCCGGCCCGCGTCATGGCGGCACGGATCACCGGCAGCAGCACCCGGCCGCGGTCGTTCAGGGCCCGGGCGGTGATCTGCCGCCCGGCCGCTGTGATCTCCAGGCACGGATCGGCGTAGGCCATGTGCCAGCGGCTGTACCGCCCGGGATACTCCATGCCCGAGCTCATCACTCCGCCGCGGCGCTCGTCGACGATGGCCGCGATCCGGTCCAGCTCGCTCGGATCAAACGGGGTGGCGGTACGGGTGACCCGCACGCCCCCACGGGTCGTCAGTTCCGTACGGTCCGCATCCACGGGGCCCCTCCGGGGTTCAGGCCCGGGCGGCGGCCGGAAAAAAGAAAAAGCGGCCGCCGTTTCCCGAGCGGTCGCTTCTGTGCCTGAGCGCGAATAAGCGTGCCGCCTACTGGCGGCGCCACCACTGAAGAAGATCAGTCCGCGTCACGAGGATCACAGTAGCGGATAGCCGCCGGTCCCGCCAAGCAGGGCCGCGCCCGGCTCGGCCCCGTGACCCAGCTGTGTCACTCAGCTGTGTTTCTCAGCCGTGTTCTCAGCTGGGACACGCGGCCCGCAGCTGCGGCATCCGCCAGGCCGCGGCGGCGGCCGCCACGACCTGGGCCGTGCCGCGCAGGTCCTGCTGCGCGGGGCCGGCGCTCGCCGTGCCCTCGTCCAGGAACGCCTCGACCATCTGCCGGGCCGAGGTGTTGCCCAGCAGGCCGCCGTGGAAGCCGTCGACGAACAGCACGTTGCGCGGCCACGAGCACACCGGCAGGGTCACCGCGTCAGCGAGCGGGATGACCGCGAGCCAGGGCAGCGAGCGTTCCTGGCTGACCTGCTCGAAGTAGCGGGCGCCGAACTGGCTGACCGAGTCGATCAGCGCATCGGCCCCGGAGCTGCCGTAGGGCGACATGCCGCCGACCAGGTTGTTCAGCGTGGTCAGGGCCTCGCCCGGCACGGTACCCTCGGCCTGGCCCAGCTGACCGGGCTCGATGATGGGGCTCAGCAGCGTGACCGACCCGACCGGCAGGTCCGGGTGGCGGGCCAGCATGGCGTACAGGCCGAGGGTGCCCTCGCTCTCGGCCACCACGTCGACCCGCACCCCGGCCTGGTGGTAAAGGTCCTCCAGCTGGCTGGCCATCATGTCACCGAGGCCCTGGATGGTCAGGTTCCCGGCCCGCTGATACGGGGTGGGCTGCCCGGCGGAGCTGAGGCCCAGGTAGGAGAACTGGCGTACGATCAGGCCCGGCTCCTCGGCCCGCAGCGTGTTGGCCGCGTTACAGCAGTTGGAGCCGAAGCCCTCCACGACCAGCACCGCCCCCCGCGGCTTGGACGAGGTCGCGGCGACCCGGACGGCGCCCTTCGCGCTGCCTGCGGCGTGGCCGGACGCGCTCAGGCCGACCGCCGCGCCGGCGCTGACGACGTCGGATCCCGTGGGGAAATTGATGGTGCCGGTCAGGGCCAGCCGGGCCACGCCCACGACCATGACGATGACCATGACCGCGGCCAGCGGTGCCATCGGGACCCAGGCGGTCCGGTCGTTCAGCGTGCGGCGCAGCCGCTGCAACGTGGCGCGCCAGTGCCACGGGTGCAGGGGCCGGTCCAGCGAGCGCCGGACGGCGGCGGTGGTGAGCCCGTACCAGGCCCGCGCGTTGATCACCCCGGCCAGCCCGGCCAGGGCCACGGTGGCCGGGGTGTCCAGGCGTGCCATCAGCGCCGAGACCGCCGACAGCAGCAGGAACGTGGAAATCAGCCAGGCCATCGTGGGCACCGGCGGAAGCCGGCGCCACCAGGCCGGGCCGACCCCGCCCTGGCTCAGCGCCAGCGCGGTGCCGAGCAGGATCGGCACCGCGGCCAGGTACGGCCAGGAGAACGGGAGCAGGGCCACTCCGAACATCAGCGTGACCACCGGGGACATGACCAGCCCGACCAGGATGGTCATCACCGCGCAGGACACGACCGAGCTGGCCAAGCTCGGCCGGGGCAGGGCCGGGACGCCCCGGCCGGACGGCCTGGGCCAGGCGAGCAGGAGCAGGACGGCATCCACCGTGGCGCGGGCCAGCACCAGCGCGAGGAAGACGGCGGTGAAGCCGAGCCAGGTCTGGTTGAACGCGAAGAGCCAGCGCAGGTCGTGGTAGGCGGACAGCGGCGGGAGGGCTGTGACCTGGGGCGCGAGCGGCCGGGCGGCCGGCGCCAGGAAGGAGAGCACCAGGGCTTCGGCCATCGCTCCCCCGGCGGAGAACGCGATGAGCCCCCGATGCCGGAAAAACGCCCCGGCCAAGCCCGCCTCCCGTATGCCTTGGCCCTACGTGGCTGAAGTCAGCCCGACCCGCGCACCTGCGCGGCACCCGCTACCGGCTGAAACCGCCGGCCGCGCGGAGTTATGCCGTGACGGCCGTCTTGGCCGGGTCGAACTCGAATCCGCCCGGCCGGTCGTTGCGCTCGGCCACCAGTCCGGCCAGCACCGAGAGGGCGATCTCGGCCGGGGTCTTGGAGCCGATGTTGAGCCCGATCGGCCGGTGCACGCGAGCGATCTCCTCCGGCGGGACGCCGAGGCTGGTGAGCATCTCGATGTGCGGCCCCACGTGCCACCGGTTGCCCAGCACCCCGATCCACCGGGCCTTGGTGGCCAGCATGTCCCGCAGCACGAGCCCGAGCTCGTCCCGGTGATGATCGGTCACGATCACGTCGGCCGAGTCGCCCAGGTCCTCCGGCGGGACGCTGATGAGCGGGAACCCGAGCGCGGCCGCCCCCGCGGCCCGGCCCTCGTCCGGCTCGACCAGGTAGCCCCGGTAGCCCAGGTCGGCGGCGTACTTCAGCAGGAAACCGGACACCGGCGAGGCGAAGACCGCCACCAGGATGCGTTCCGTCGCTTCGGATGACAGGGCCGATGACACTACCGGGGCGGGTGTGGCCTCGTGGGCGACCGCGCAGGAAGCGTCGAGGGTATCGGCTCCGTGGGCGACCGCGCAGGCGTCATCGAGGGCGTCGTGGTCGTGGCTGTGCTCAGTCATGCTAAATAGTCTCCCCCTAAAGGGCGCGGAACGGTACCACGGGCGGCGGTCCGGCTGGAGTTACCCTGCTGGGGTGATCACTCCCGACGACATCCACGGCTGCTACGACCTCATCCGCCCGTACATCCGCCGCACGCCGGTCATCGAGGTCGAGCTCAGCGAGCTGGACGACTCGGCCGCGGCACTGCCGCGGGCCACGCTGAAGCTGGAGTACATGCAGTGCGCCGGGTCCTTCAAGGCCCGCGGGGCCTTCACCAACCTGCTGACCCGGGAAGTGCCGGCGGCTGGGGTGGTCGCCGCGTCCGGCGGCAACCACGGCGTGGCGGTCGCCTACGCCGCCCGCCGGCTCGGCGTGCCGGCCACCATCTTCGTGCCGGCCGTCTCAGCGCCGACCAAGATGGAGCGGATCCGCGGCCTGGGCGCCGAGCTGGTCGTTACCGGCGAGCGCTACGCCGACGCCCTGGCCGCGGCCCAGGAATTCCAGCGGGGCTCAGGGGCCATCAGCGTGCACGCTTATGACCAGCGCGAGACGATCACCGGCCAGGGCACGCTGGGGCTGGAGCTGGCCGAGCAGGCGGCCCGCCTGGACACGGTGCTGGTGCCGGTGGGCGGCGGCGGCCTGATCTCCGGGGTGGCCGCCTGGTTCGCCGGGCGGGTCAAAGTGGTCGGGGTGGAGCCCGAGGGCGCTCCCACCCTGGCCTGCGCCCGGGCCGCGGGCCAGCCGGTGGACGCCCCGGCGGGCAGCGTGGCGGCTGACGCCCTGGCCCCCCGGCAGGTGGGTGAGCTGGTGTTTCCGATCACCCAGGCTTATGTTGACGATGTCGTGCTGGTCGGGGACGCCGCGATCCTGGCCGCGCAGCGGGCGCTGTGGCAGGCGTTCCGGGTGGCCGCCGAGCCCGCCGCGTCGGTCGGCACCGCGGCCCTGCTGGCCGGGGCCTACAAGCCCGCCCCGGGCGAGCACGTCGCGGTGGTGATCAGCGGGGCGAACATGTCACCAGGCCAGCTCGGCTGAGGTGACTGAGCCTTCAGCCACGCCGGACAGGGAGGTCAGGTGCG
The DNA here is from genome assembly GCA_963744005.1 of uncultured Actinomycetes bacterium. Lineage (GTDB taxonomy): Bacteria > Actinomycetota > Actinomycetes > Streptosporangiales > Streptosporangiaceae > Palsa-504. Next base: position 677,256 of record CAVURU010000003.1, read on the forward strand.
GTTCGTCTTCACTCCTCCCGCCGATCATGCGGCGGGCCTGCTGACCCTGCCGTGGTCCGCGCCGCTGGCGCAGTGGCGGGACGAGCGGCTGGTCGAGATCCGGCAGCGGGGCATCTCCCGGCACGTGGTCCGGTTCGCCTATGACGACGGCACGCTGTACGCGCTTAAGGAGCTGAACGAGCGGCTGGCCCGGCGGGAATTCCGGCTGCTGCGGGCCATGGCCAGCCGGGGCGTGCCCGCCGCCGAGGCGGTCGGGATCGCGGTCGACCGGGACCCGGACGATCCGGACGCCGACGCCATCCTGGTGACCAGGTTCCTCACCTACGCCACCACCTACCGGGCCGTCTTCTCCCATCCGCGCGGCGTCCAGCCCGTCGACGGGCTGCTCGACGCGCTGGTGGAACTGCTGGTCCGGCTGCACCTGTCCGGGTTCTTCTGGGGCGACTGCTCGTTGTCCAACGCGCTGTTCCGCCACGACGCCGGCACGCTGGAGGCCTACCTGGTCGACGCCGAGACCAGCGAGCAGCAGCCCAAGCTGTCCGACGGGCAGCGTGAGTACGACATCGAGCTGGCCACCGAGCGGGTGGCCGGGGAGCTGCTGGACCTGCAGGCCGCGCTGCTGCTGCACGACGACGTCGACCCGATGGAGATCGCCGGGGAGCTGGGCCGGCGCTATGCGTCGCTGTGGCGGGAGCTGACCCGCGAGGAGATCCTGCGCCCGGGCGATCAGCGGCGGCGCATCGCCGAGCGGCTGCAGCGGCTGAACAATCTGGGCTTCGACGTCGACGAGGTCGAGCTGATCCCGACCGAGGAAGGGAACAAGCTGCGGCTGCGGACCCGGGTGCCCGAGTCGGGCCAGTTCGCCCGGCAGCTCTACCTGCGCACCGGGATCGACGCCGGGGAGAACCAGGCCCGCCGCCTGCTCAACGACATCGCCGGCTTCCGGGCCTGGGCGGAGCGGAAGGAAGGACACCCGATCTCCGAGATCGTCGCGGCCAACCGCTGGCTGGAGGAGATCTACGACCCGATGATCGCCGCCATCCCGGCGGACCTCCGCGGCCGGATGCCGCCGGCCGAGATGTTCCACGAGATCCTCGAGCACCGCTGGTACATGTCCGAGGCGGCCGGCCGTGACGTCGGCACCGCCGCCGCCATCAAGGACTACCTGGCGCACGTGCTGCCCGCCGCGCCGCAGCCGCTCGATGAGTCACTGGGCGAGGTGACCGGGCCGATGGAGGCGCTGACCGGGCCGCTGGACGAGCCGGCCTAGACGAATCGCCCGATGCACCTGACACTTGCGCAACGCAAGCGGAATTGCCATCATTGCCTGCGGATCCGCCCGTGCCGTGACATGACCGGCCTAACGGGATCATTGACGCTAACGGAGGTAAGTGTGGCTCGACGTCGAGCTCGGATTTCGATCATCACGGCCGCGGCGGCCTGCGTCGCCGGCCTGGTCGGCACGGCTGTCCCCGCGTTCGCGAGCGAGGCTACGCCCGCGGCCAAGCCGGTGCTGTCGGTCGGCGGGGAGGTGACCACCCCGGCCTCCTACACGGCGGCGCAGTTGGCCCAGCTTCCGCAGACCACGGCCACCGTGAGCGTGGGCTTCTTCGGAAAGGTCAAGGTCACCGGCGTGTCGCTCGAGACGCTGGTCACCGACGCCGTCCCGGCCTACCCGGCTCTGGTGAACACCAAGAACTCGATCCTGCGGGTCACCGCCACGGTCACCGGCTACGACAAGCGCCAGGTCACCTTCGCGGTGGGCGAGCTGGACCCGAACTTCGGCAACCACCCGGCGCTGATCGCGCTGACCGCCAACGGGCGGCCCATCCCGGGCGGCCCGGAGCTGGTCGTCCCCGGTGACAGCGCGCCGGTGCGGACCGTGCTCGCGGCGTCCAAGGTGACGGTGGGAATCGCGACCGCCCCCGCGACCAACACCAGCCCGTCGGCGGGCAGCCCGCTGACCGTCGTCAACGGGAAGCACGTGGTGACGCTGAGCGCCGCCCTGCTGGCCCGGCTGCCCAAGGAGACGCTCAAGGTCTCGTTCGCCGGCCCGTCCGGGGTGCAGACCCACACCGAGGTCGGCCCGTCCCTGTCCACGGTGCTGGCCGCCGCCGGGATCTGGTTCCCGACCGTGAACACCTGGGTGGCGGGCGTGGGCGATGACAACTACGTGGCCACGGTGACGCCGTTCGAGCAGTTCGTCGGCGGACGCCCGCTGCAGATCTCGCTCAACGAGGACGGCGTCACGCTGGCCCAGCCGCGGCTGGTCCCGGACGGTGACATCAAGGGCGGGCGCTACGTGTCCGGCCTGGTCGACCTGTACGTCGGCTCCGGCCCCGCGTCCTGACCCACCGGCACGGAAAGGCCCGGGCTCTCCCCGCACGGAAAGGGGAGGGCCCGGGCCTTCGCCGCTGTCGGCTCAGCCGAAGGCGGGGTTCACGGCGTCGGACTCGTTGTCGCGGGCCTGGCTCTCGTCGTCCGGGCCGGACGCGTCCATGTCCTGCTGCACGCCCCGGGACAGTCCGCGCAGCGCGACCAGGGCGGCGACGGCCATGACGATGGCCATGCCGTACAGCACGTCCCGGGTGGCGTCGGCGAAGTCGAGCCGGATGAACTGCGGGATCGTCCCGGCGGTGTTGCCGTTGCCGCCCTGGAGCTGGGCGATCTGCGCGGCCTGGGTCGCGGCGGCCGGGGCGGGCACGCCGCGGGCGATCAGCGAGGAGGTGATCGAGTCCCGGAACTCGCTGATCAAGATGGTGCCCAGGATGGCGAAGCCGAGGCTGGCCCCGTAGTTTCGGACGGTCTGGGTGATGCCGGTGGCCTCGCCGTAGGAGTAGCGGGACGCCCGGTTGATGGCGTCGGTGTTGGCCTGGCCGAGCATGAGTCCCATGCCGGCCCCGGCCATGATGATGAAGATGATCTGGCTGCTCTTGCTCAGGCTGGTCACCCGGCCGGCCCACAGGAAATACCCGACCGCGGCCAGGATGCAGCCCACGACGACCGGGCGCTTGGCTCCGATCCGGTCCAGCATCCGGCCGCCGACCTGCGCGAAGATGACGAAGCCGATGAAGAAGTACAGGATGAGCAGGCTGGAGTCGGTCGGCTTCAGGGCCAGCGAGATCTGCCCGTAGGTGCTGGCGAAGAAGAACACCGGGATGAAGGCCATCATGGAGATGAACAGGATGATGTTCTCCACCAGGAACGGGCGGTTCTCGAAGATGCGCACGTTCATCAGCGGGGAGTCGGTGCGGCGCTCGACGAAGTAGAACACCACCAGCAGGGCTACGCCGACCGCGATGGAGATCTCGATGGCCGGGTTGCCCCAGCCCCAGATGGACGACTGCTGGAAGCCGAATACGCTCAGCCCGACGCCGCCGACGATCAGGGCCAGGCCACGGTAGTCCATCGGCGCCGGGCGGCTCTGGTTCTCCGGCTTGGAGATGGCGATCAGGACCAGCGCGATCAGGGCGACCGGGACGTTGATCCAGAAGATCGACCGCCACGTCCACTGGATCAGGTAGCCGCCCGCGATCGGGCCGACCGCGGTCAGGCCGCCGGCCACGCCGAAGAACAGGGCCAGGGCCCGGCCGCGGGAGCGCAGGTCGAACGTCTGCACCACGATGGCGATGGCGGCCGGGAACATGATCGCCCCGCCCAGGCCCTGGACGGCGCGGAAGATGATCAGCCACGCCTCGGCCACGCTGCCGCTCGGCGTGGCACCGCACAGCGCCGAGGCGCCCGCGAAGATGATCACGCCCAGCACGACCATGCGGCGGTGCCCGACCGTGTCGCCCAGGCGGCCGCCGAAGGCGAAGAAGGCGGACAGGGACAGCAGGTAGGCGTTGATGGCCCACTGCATGCCGCTGGACGACAGGCCCAGATCGTGCTGGATGGTGGTCGAGCCGATCGACACGATCGTCTGGTCGATGAAGGTCATGGCGACCGCGAAGATCATCGCAGTCAGGATGAGGCTCTTGGACTGGCCGCCGGCGCTGCCGCTGCCGCTCATCGTGTTCTCTCCCCGGTTCTGGCGTGGCGCTGCTGTCTCCAGTCTGGAACCCGGCCGTCGGGATGTCACCATTCGTGCGACGCTACGCTCCAGGCCAGACGGAAGTTTCTACTGTTGCTCGATGCCCCTTAATGGACAGATGTAACTTACGGGATCAGCCCGCCAGCTCGGCGTACAGGGCGGCGGTCTGGGCCGCGATGGCCGCCCAGCCGAACTCGGCGACGGCCCGGTCCCGGCCCGCCTGGCCCATCGCGGCGGCCCGGTCCGGGTCGGTGATGAGCGTGTTCAGCGCCTCGGCCAGCGGCTCGGGCTCCCCCGGCGGGACCAGCAGGCCGGTCGCGCCGTCCGCGACGACCTCCGGGATGCCACCGGTGCGCGAGCCCACCACCGCGGTTCCGCAGGCCATCGCCTCCAGGTTCACGATGCCGAGCGGCTCGTAGACCGACGGGCAGGCGAACACCGTGGCGTGACTGAGCAGCTGGATCACCTCGCGCTTGGGCAGCATCTCCGGGATCCACACCACGCCGGAGCGGCTGGCGCGCAGTCCGCCCACCAGGTCTGTCACCTCGGCCTCCAGCTCCGCGGTGTCGGCCTGCCCGGCGCACAGCACCAGCTGGGCCTGCGGGACCAGCGCGGCGGCCGCGCGGAGCAGGACCGGCACCCCCTTCTGCCGGGTGATCCGGCCGACGAAGATGACGTAGGGGCGGCGGGGGTCGATGCCGTGCCGCTCGAGCACGTCGGTGCCGGGATCCGGCTGGTACTCCGAGGTGTCGATGCCGTTGCGGATAACCCGGATCCGTTCGGCCGGGATCTCGGGGTAGGCCGCGGTGATGTCGGCGGCCATGCCGTCCGAGACGGCCACCACGGCGGCGGCCGAGGCGGCCGAGGTCCGCTCGCACCAGCTGGACAGCTGGTAGCCGCCGCCGAGCTGCTCGGCCTTCCACGGGCGCAGCGCTTCCAGCGAGTGCATGGTCATGACGTGCGGGATGCCGTAGAGCAGCGAGGCCAGGTGGCCGCCCAGGTTGGCGTACCAGGTGTGCGAGTGGACCAGCTGCGCGGCGCCGGTCGCGGCGGTCATGGACAGGTCGGTCGAGATGACCTGCAGGGCCTGGTTGGCGTCGGCCAGCAGCTCCCAGGGCCGGTGCGCGACCGCGTCCGGCCGGCCGGCGCCCTGGCAGTGCACGGTCAGTTCGACCAGGGCGGCCAGCTCGCGGGCCAGGTAGGTGACGTGCACCCCGGCCCCGCCGTAGACCTCGGGCGGGTACTCGCGGGTCAGCAGGGCCACCCGCAGCGGACCGGTCACAGGGTGACCTCCTGGCCCTTGCCCACCACGGTGATCCCGCCCGGCGAGACGACGAAGCCCCGGGCCCGGTCGTGCTCCTTGTCCACCCCGACCTGCGCCCACTCCGGCACGACCACGTTCTTGTCGATGATCGCGTCCCGGACCAGGGCGTTGCGGCCCACTTTGGTGTTGTTCAGCAGCACAGACCGCTCCACGGTGGCCCAGCTGTTGACCCGGACCCCGGGCGAGAGCACCGACTGGCGAACCAGGCCGCCGGAGATGATGACCCCCGGGCTGACCAGGCTGTCGATGGCCCGGCCGACCCGGTCGCCCGCGTCGTGCACGAACTTGGCCGGCGGCAGCGACGGCACGTGGGTCAGGATCGGCCACTTGTCGTTGTACAGGTTGAAGATCGGCTCCACCGCGCACAGGTCCATCTGCGCCTCGAAGTAAGACTCCAGCGTGCCGACGTCGCGCCAGTACCCGGCGTCCCGCTCGGTCGCCCCGGGAACCTCGTTGAGCGAGAAGTCGTAGGCCTGCGCGACGCCGTTGGCCACCAGGTTCGGGATGATGTTGCCGCCGATGTCATGCCGGCTCGACTCGTCGGCCGCGTCCTTGCTCAGCGCGTCGACCAGCACGGCGGTGTCGAAGACGTAGTTGCCCATGGAGGAGTAGGCCAGGTCCGGGTGGCCCGGCATGGGCGGCGGGTCGGCCGGCTTCTCCAGGAACGCGTCGATGGTCCGGCCGTCCTCGGTCACGCTGACGATGCCGAACGCGGAGGCCTCGGACCGCGGCACGGGTATGGCCGCCACGGTGACCCCGGCGCCGTGCCGGACGTGATGCTCGATCATCTGCATCGGGTCCATCCGGTACACGTGGTCGGCGCCGAAGACGATGACGATGTCCGGCTGCTCGTCGTTGATCAGGTTCATCGACTGGAAGATCGCGTCCGCCGAGCCGGTGTACCAGTGCGGCCCGAGCCGCTGCTGGGCCGGCACCGGGGTGACGTAGTTCCCCAGCAGGGAGCTCATCCGCCATGTGGTCGAGATGTGCCGGTCCAGGCTGTGGCTCTTGTACTGGGTCAGCACGCAGATCTTGCGGATGCCGCCGTTGGCCAGGTTGGACAGGGCGAAGTCGATCAGCCGGTAGACCCCGCCGAACGGCACCGCCGGCTTGGCCCGGTCCGCGGTCAGCGGGCTCAGGCGGGTGCCCGCTCCGCCGGCCAGCACGATCCCGAGTACCGACGCTTCCGGCATGGCGGCCCTCCTGTTCGGTTCTAGCGGTTAGTTGTCATGCTCTCGTACCTCGGGCGGAGCGGGGAAGAGGTCTTCGGCTAGCGCGGCGTCCGTATCGCCCTCCGGCTGGACGGCGGGCGGCTTGTAGGCGGTGGCCGTCCAGGCCTCGCGGACCAGCACCTGCAGCGCGCCGGCCACCGGGATGGCCAGCAGGGCCGCGACGAACCCGCCGAACAGGCCGCCCACCAGGCTGCCCAGGGAGGCGCCGATCAGCACGGCCAGCAGCACCAGCAGCGGGTTGATCCGCACCGTCCGGCTCATGATGACCGGGTTCAGGATGTGGTTTTCGACCTGGGTGTAGACCAGGAACACGACCAGGGTGATGATGCCGGCCGTGAGGCTGTGGATGAACGCGAACAAGACGGTGGGGATGCCGGCCAGGGCCCCGCCGATCATGGGCAGGAAGTCGACCAGGGCCACCCAGATGCCCCACAGCAGCGGGTACGGCACGCCGACGGCCAGCAGCGTCACGAACACCACCAGCCCGGCGATGAGCGAGGTCAGGAAGTTCCCCAGCATGTAGCCGACGACCGACTGCTGGACCTCGCGGGCCACCCGGGTCACGGTCTCCGCGCGCTGCGGCGACAGCTGGCCCATGATCCAGCGGCGCATCTTCGGGCCCTCGAGCATCAGCAGCAGGACCAGGATGAAGATGGTGAACAGCTCGAGGACGAGCGAGAAGGCGGCCGTGCCGATGCTCAGGGCCGGCTTGCTGAGCGTCTGCGCGTAGCCGACCAGCTTGGGCGTGTTGCGCTGCACCCAGTTCAAGATGTGGTATTTGCGGGCGATGTGGCCGATCCACCCGGTGCCCTGCTCGGCGCTTTGAATGTAGCTCGGCAGCCGGTCGACCAGGCGGGTGATGCCGTTCACCAGCGGGTAGCCGAAGACCAGGGCCAGGCCGAGGAAGGCCAGCGCGGCCAGGATGGTGACGATGGTGACGGCGAAGCCCCGGCGCAGGTGCAGCCGGCGCTCCAGCACGACCACGAGCGGGTTGAGCAGCAGCGCGACGAACCCGGCCACCAAGATGATGAGGACGATCTCCCGCAGCCGGTAGATCAGCTTGCCGGCCAGGTAGGTGGCCGCCACCACCCCGACCGTGACCACGATCGTCCGCAGCGGCACGTGCCGGACATCGGCGTACCGGTAGAGCCGGGCCAGGCGGCCCTGCGGCGGGGACGGGTCAGTCACGTGAACAGCATGCCAGGTAGGTTGCCAGAGTGAACGCGGACCTGTGGCTTCGGTTCCTGTCCGGGCCGGACATCGACTCCCTCGGGCTGACCCACGCGGAGATCCTGGCCGCGGTCACCGGCGCCGTGCGCGCGCACGGTGACGGCCAGGCGGTGATCGAGCCCCGGGTCCACCTGGTCCCGGACAACGGCGGCGCCGGGCACTTCAACGTGCTGCGCGGCGCGCTGCCCGGGCCCGGCGCGAGCGGGGCCAGCGGGGTGAGCGGCATCAAGGTGGTCGGCGATTTCGTGTCCAACTACGCGGCCGGCCTGCCCAGCGAGCTCGGGCTGCTGACCCTGTACGACCCGCAGACCGGGGTCCCGCTGGCCATCATGGACGCCACCATGATCACGGCCTGCCGGACCGGGGCGATGACCGCGGTCGGCGCCCGCTACCTGGCCCGGCCGCAGGCCAAGGTGCTCGGCCACGTCGGCGCCCGCGGCACGGCGTTCTGGAACGTGGTGCTGCTGGACGGGATGTTCGGCCTGGAGGAGATCCGGGTCACCAGCCGCAGGCCGGAGTCCCGGGAGGCCTTCGCCCGGCAGCTGGCCGAGGTCACCGACACGCCCGTCCGCGTCGCCGCCTCGGCCGAGGAGGTCTTCGACGGGGCCGACATCCTGGTCGAGGCGTCGCGGCTGACCGAGCCGGAGCCGCTGCTGCGCACGGCCTGGGTCAAGCCCGGGGCCTTCGTCGTGCCCTACGGCACGATCAGCGCGGTGGAGCTCGACCTGCTGGACGTGATGGACAAGGTGGTGGTGGACGACTGGCGGGAGGCGCAGTCCGGGCAGTTCGGGTCGCTGCGCCGGCATGTCGACACCGGCCGGCTGACGGCCCGGTCGCTGTACGCCGAGCTGGGCGAGATCGTCACCGGCCGCAAGCCGGGCCGGGAGCGGGACGACGAGCGGATCTTGTTCTGGCACCGGGGCCTGGCCATCCTGGACATCGCCGTCGGGCTGGCCATCCTGAGCAAGGCGGAGCAGGCCGGCGCAGGCACGATGCTCAGGTACCGGTAGCCGTGGCGGCCGCCGAGGTCACCGGGCCGGGCACCGGGCTGGGTGTGATCCGGGACGTGGCCCGCGGCCAGCCGGTGAGCCTCGCGCCGCAGCTGCTCGCCGGTCTCCGGCGGCAGCGGGCCGCGGCCCTGGACGCGCTGGCCGACGGGCGCCTGGTGTACGGCGTGAACACCGGGATGGGCAAGCTGTCCTCGGTGCGGCTCACCGAGGAACAGCAGCGCTCGCACCAGCGGAACCTGATGCTGGCCCGGGCCACGGGCGGGCCGCCGTGGCTGACCGCGGCCGAGGCGCGGGCGGTCATCACGGCCCGGCTGGTCACGTTCACCTCGGGCGACGCCGCCGTCTCCGACGGCCTGTGCCTGCGGCTGGCCGAGTTCCTCAACCTCGGGCTGGTGCCGGCCATCCCGCGCGGCGGCGCGGGCGCGGCCGGGGAGATCATGCAGCTGGCCCACGCGTTCGGCCCGCTGGTCGGCATCGGCCGGGTGCTGCGGGCGGACGATACCACCAGCCCGGCCGGCCAGGCCCTGCGGGAGGCCGGGTTGGAAGAGTTCGTCCTGGGCCCGAAGGAGGGCATCGCGCTGATCCAGGGCGTGCCCGGAGCGACCGGCCTGGCCGCGCTGCGGCTGGGCGAGACCGCCGCGCTGGCCGCGCTCATGGAGTCATCGGCGGCGCTGTCCGTGCTGGCCGCCCGGGCCTCGCGCGATCCGTACCAGGCCGCCTGTGCCCGCGGCGACGACGTGCTGGCCGCCGTGCTGGCCCGGATCCGGGCCACCGCCGGGGAGGAGCCCGCGCCCGGCTCGCTGCAGGCGCCGGTGTCGTTCCGGGTGGCCGGCCCGGCGCTGACCCAGATCGCACGGGCCGCCGGGCTGCTGGAGGCGGCCGCGCTCCGGGCCCTGGCCGGGGTGACCGATTCCCCCGCCTACCTCGACGGGCAGTTCACCGGCACGGCCGGATTCCACGGGATCGACCTGACCGCCTACTGCGACCTGGTCACGGCGGCGCTGTGCCACGCCGCCGAGGTCTCCGCGGCGCGCATCCACCGGCTGATGGACCCGGCCGTCACCGGGCTGCCCGCGCAGCTGGCCCGGGAGCCAGGCCCGCAGGCCGGGCTGGCCCCGGTGCACAAGCGGGCCGCCGGGGAGGTGCACGCCATGCGGCGGCTGGCCGCCGCGACCGCGGTCGGCCTGATCGAGACCTCGGCCGGCCAGGAGGACGTGCAGGGCTTCGCCTGGGAGGCGACCGAGAAGCTGGCCGCCGCGCTGCGGCACGCGCACGCGGTCACCGCCTGCGAGCTGCTGGCCGGCTACCAGGCCGCGGTGCTGTCTGGCCTGCCCGGAGGCGCGCTGACGTCCCGGTCCCGGGCCCTGCTGGACTGGCTGGCCGACCTGATCCCGCCGGTCGAGGCGGACCGGCCGTTCGGCGAGGACATCGAGCGCCTCATCGAGGCGGGCCCGCCGCCGGCCGCGGCCTACCGCCCGGTGTCCTGAGGTGGCTGAGGAGCCGGTGTCCTTGAGGATCCGGTGCCTAGCGGGCCGGTGAGGACCGGGCCTGTGCTGGCCAGGATGGCCTGGGCCAGGTCCTGAGGCCGGGTGAACTGCGGCCAGTGGCCGGTGGGCAGGTCGACGTACTCGACGTCGCGGATCCGGGCGATCTCGCTGACCCGCGGGTGGCCCTCGGCAATCCACGTGCGGAGCATCTCGGTCGGGAACTCGCACGCGATGACGGTGACCGGGACGTCGTAACGGCGCTCGTCGGTCAGGTGAATCGGATCCGAGGCGACCCGGGCCGGGGTCGGGATGGACCGGGCCCGGAAGGCCGCGCGCTTGTCGTCGTCCAGGTCGACCAGGTCCGCGTCCTCGAACGCCGACCAGTCCGGCAGCGGGATCTCGCCGCCGACCACCGGAAGCTCGTCGTTGATGACACCGCCCTCGCCGACGGGACCGCTGTCGACGTAGATCATCCGGGCGACCTTCGCGGGCCGCGCGTCCACCGCGCCGTGCCCGATCGTCCCGCCGCCGGAGTGCCCGACCAGCACGACCTGGCCGCCGGCCGGGGCGACGGAGTCGATGGCGGACGCCACCGCTTCGACGTGTTCCCGCAGCGTGATCCCGCTGCGGTCGGCGTCCGCGGACTCCATGCCGGGCAGGGTGAGAACGTGGGTGCGGTGCCCGGCCTGCTTCAGCGCCGGCGTCACCTCGTCCCAGGACGAGCCGTCGAGCCAGAAGCCGGGAATCAGGATGATGTCCATGGCCCGAGGCTAGGACCGGCCGCCGACATTTACGCCGCCTCGGGGCCGTCGCCCGGCCCTGGTGGATGCGCCGGCTCGGGCGAGCGTGATTGTCCGTTAATAGTCGACTACCTTCGATACCCATCGTGTACGATCCGGGACATGACGGCACCCTCCATGCCCGACCCGCGGGCGTACATGCGTCTCGCGGCGCTGATCCGGGAGCAGATCGCCAGCGGGGCGCGGGCCCCGGGCGGCCCGGTCCCGTCGATCGCGACCTTGCGCCGCGAGCACGGCCACTCCCGCCAGACGGTCGGCAAGGCCATGCGGATCCTCGAGGGCGAGGAGCTGATCTACCCGGTCCCGGGCCTCGGGTACTTCGTCCGCGGCGCCTCGGTGCCGGCCGGGCCGAGCAGAGTCATCAGCTGAGCCCTCAGTCGTCCCCGTAGCGGTCGAGGAACTCGAAGATGTCGGCGTCATCGACGCCGGGGAAGTTCCCGGCCGGCAGCACGGACAGGATGTGGGAGTGCGCGCGGGCCGACGGCCAGGCGTTGCCTTCCCACCGCTCGGCCAGGGAGACGGGCGGCCTGCTGCAGCAGCCGCCGTCCGGGCAGGCCGAGCGCTTCCTGATGGTCACCTCGCGGCCGCGGAACCACCGGGAGTGCTCGAACGGCACGCCGAAGGTGATGGCGAACCCCTGGTCCGCCCGCGGGTCGACCTGGGCGATGCAGAAGTAGCTGCCCGACGGGGTGTCGGAGTACTGGTAGTACGGCGAGAAGCGGTCCCCCGCCCCGAAGACCTGGCGGCCCGCCCACTCGCGGCACAGCCGCTGCCCCTCGATGGCCCCCAGCGGATCGGCCGGAAACAGCACGCCGTCATTCTCGTACGCCTTGTAGATGATCCCGCTCGCGTCGTTCTTCACGAAGTGGCAGGACACCTCCAGGTGATGGGTGGCCAGGTTGGTGAACCGGTGCGCGGCCATCTCGTAGGAGACGGAGAACAGATCGACCAGGTCCTCGACGGCCAGGTCCCGATCCTGCTTGGCTCGCTCGAGGACGGGCACCACGGCGGGCTCGGGCATCAGGACGGCGGCGGCGAAGTAGTTGGCCTCGACCCGCTGCCGCAGGAAGTCGGCGAAGTCCCTGGGTACCTTGTGGCCGAGCAGGAAGTGGCCCAGCGCCTGCAGCACCACGGCCCGCGGCGAGTGCGTGCCCACCGACTCCTGCTTGACGTAGATGCGGTGGTTGCGCAGGTCGGTCAGCGACCGCACCGACCGGGGCAGGTCCTGGACGTACCGGACGGCGAAGCCGTGCCGGCTGACCACCGAGACCAGCATGCCCTGGGACAGCGCGCCGCCTGAGTAACCGCCGGCGGTCAGCGCCGCGGCGGCCTCACGCTCGATGACCTCGAAGTAGTTGTCCCGCTCCCGCATGGCGTCGCGCAGGGCGGCGTTGGCGGCCCGCGCTTCCTCGGGGCTGGCCGTCGGCTTGGACTGCTGGGACCGCAGCTCCGCGGCCACCGCGACCAGGTGCTCGAGCACGTCGGTGGGCACGCGGGTGCCGACCTTGAGCGGCGCCAGGCCGAGGCGCCGGTAGGAGGGGTCCTGCTGGGCGTCGGCCAGGGCGATCTCGAGCTGGGCCCGGCGGCTGGGCGGCTGCCTGCTGAGCAGCTCGGACACCGGCACGGACAGGGCCGCGGCCAGCTGCTCGATGAGCGACAGCTTCGGCTCCCGGCGCCCGTTCTCCAGCAGCGACAGAGCCGAGGGCGCGCGGCCGACCCGCTCGCCCAGCTCGGTAAGGGTCAGGCCCTGGGCCCGCCGCAAGTGGCGGAGCCGCTGACCGAATGTCACAAGGTCTATACCATCGGCGGCGCGAGCCAAATTCTGCCGTTCTTTCATCGTGAAGCTCACTATATCTTGCTGGTTTGGAAAATTTCTAGGATTTTATGGACACTGAACCCTATGCTACAGCGGCCCGGCCGGAGAGCCTGTAGTAAAGGTCCCGTCCGGACCGGGATCCCGGCATTTGCGAGGAAGGCAACACAGTGGCAAGCATCAGCCAGCAGGCGGCCAAGCTAAGCGAAGAGTGGGCAACCGACGCCCAGTGGAAGAACACCTCCCGGACGTACTCCGCTGAGGACGTCATCCGGCTGCGCGGATCGGTCCAGGAGGAGTACACCCTGGCCCGGCTCGGCGCGCAGCGGCTGCGCCAGCTGCTGGCCGAGGAAGACGCCATCACCGCCCTGGGGGCGATCACCGGCAACCAGGCCGTCCAGCAGGTCAAGGCGGGCCTCAAGGCCATCTACCTGTCGGGCTGGCAGGTCGCGGCGGACGGCAACCTAGCCGGGCAGACCTACCCCGACCAGAGCCTGTACCCGGCCAACTCGGTGCCGCAGATGGTGCGCCGGATCAACAACGCGCTGCTGCGGGCCGACCAGATCGCCTGGTCGGAGTCGCAGGACGGCGACGACGACTCGACCTACTGGATGGCCCCGATCGTGGCTGACGCCGAGGCGGGCTTCGGCGGCATCCTCAACGCCTTCGAGCTGATGAAGTCGATGATCGCCGCGGGCGCGGCGGGCGTGCACTTCGAGGACCAGCTGTCGTCCGAGAAGAAGTGCGGCCACCTGGGCGGCAAGGTGCTGATCCCGACCGCCCAGCACATCAAGGTGCTGAATTCCGCGCGGCTGGCCGCGGACGTCTGCAACGTGCCGAGCGTGGTCGTCGCGCGGACCGACGCCGACGCGGCCACCCTGATGACCTCGGACGTGGACGAGCGGGACCGCCCGTTCGTCACCGGCGAGCGCACCGCGGAGGGCTTCTACCGGGTGCGGAACGGCGTCGAGCCGTGCATCGCCCGGGCGCTGGCCTACGCGCCGTACTCCGACCTGATCTGGATGGAGACCTCCACCCCGGACCTGGAGATCGCCCGCCAGTTCGCCGAGGCGGTCAAGAAGGAGCACCCGGACCAGCTGCTGGCCTACAACTGCTCGCCGTCGTTCAACTGGCAGGCGAACCTGGATGCCGCGACGATCGCGAAGTTCAGCAAGGAGCTCGCGGCCATGGGCTACCGGTTCCAGTTCATCACGCTGGCCGGCTTCCACGCGCTGAACTACTCGATGTTCGAGCTGGCCAGCGGCTTCGCGGCCGAGCAGATGCCCGCCTTCGTCAAGCTGCAGAACGCGGAATTCGCCGCCGAGAAGAACGGCTACACCGCGACCCGGCACCAGCGCGAGGCCGGCACCGGCTACTTCGACATGGTCACCCAGGCCATCTCGCCGGACTCCGAGACGACCGCCCTGGCGGGCTCCACCGAGGCCGCCCAGTTCAACAGCTAAGCGCCACGGCTGAGCAGTTCTGCCAGCTGAGCAGGGCCGAACGTACTGAGCTGCGCCGACGCTCCGGGCGGCGCTGAGTGACGTGAACCCCCGGCTTCCACCACGTTCCGGGCGAGGTGGAACCGGGGGTTCGCTGCGTCCTGCCGGTAGTCGGGCTCGGCCGGCAGCAGGGCTCTACCGGTAGCCGGGCGGGGCCGCGGGGCCGGGCTCGGCTGGGACCCAGGGCAGCGCCCCTTGGGCCCCCTGGGCCCCCTGGGCCCCCTGCCCGGTTCCATCCGCGGCTGCGGCGCCGTCGCGGTCCAGTTGTCCAGCAGCCCCACGGCGTCCATGGCCTGGGTCGCCTCCAGCTCGCGGTACGTCGCATCGTAGGACGACGAGCCCGGCCGGCGCCGCCACCGGGACGGCACGAACAGCGGGACGACCATGACCAGCCCGGCCAGGGCCAGCACGCCGTCGAAGAGCAGGGCCTCGAACCCGGCGCCGAACGGGCCCGGCCGCAGCGGGATGTAGCGGACCGCCCGTTGGGCGCTGGCCAGGTACAGCCCGGTCCAGCCGAGCAGGGCCAGGCCGGGCAGGCCGGCCGCCAGCGGCGAGACGGCCGGGGTCACGGCCAGGACCGCGGCCAGCAGGCCCACCGCGAGCAGCGCGCCGAACCCCTCGAGGACCGCGTGCTGATGAATGAGAGATCCTCCGGCCGCGGGCAGCACGCCGCTCCTGGCCGGGCTGGCCAGAAGTTTCAGGTAGCCCCACGAGCCTGCGAAGAACAGCGCGACAGCCATGACGACGGCCAGAGCCACCCCGGTCACATGGCGCATGCCCACACCCCCTTAGTGGTACGCACCTGGGGAAGCTTACGGCCGGGAACGCCGCACGTCATGGACCTGGGGCCGCGGAGGGCCGCGTGTCCCCGGCTCCCTCTAAGCCGGATCTCAGCCACTACCCAATATGCTTGCCGCGTGCGCATTCACGCCATCTTCGGGGGCATCGGCGCGTTCGCCGTCAAATTTCGCTGGCTCGTCATCGTGGCCTGGGTCGTCGCGGCGGTCGCCGTGCCGAAGTTCCTGCCGTCACTGGCCAGCGTGACACAAGGCAACAACAGCGCCTTCCTGCCCGCCAACGCGCCGAGCCAGCATGCGTCTGACCTGGCCGCGCCGTTCGGCATCAGCAACACCGACTCGCCTGTGCCGGTCGTGGCCGCGGTCAGCCAGGGGACGCTGACCGCAGCCGACCAGTCCTGGCTCACCAGCCTGCAGAGCAGCCTGCGTACCGTGCCGACGGTGGTGAGCGTCCGCGACCTGGGCCGCTCCAGCGACGGCCAGGCCGAGCAGCTGCAGGTCCTGTCCAACGTCTCGCAGAACGACCAGGATGCCGTCACCGGCCTGATCGACAACCTGCGCGCGCAGATCACCCGGGCCAGCCCGCCGCCGGGCCTGGAGGTGCACCTGGCCGGGCAGGTCGCGATCCAGGTCGACCAGCAGAAACAGTCCGGCAGCACCGGCAACAGCGTGCAGGACGTCGCGCTGATCTTCATCCTGATCCTGCTGCTGCTGATCTTCCGCTCGCTGCTGGCCCCGCTGATCACCGTCATCCCGGCCTTGCTGGCCGTGACCATCTCCGGCCCGCTGGTCGGCGCGGCCGCGCACGCCGGCCTCAAGGTCTCGCAGCTGTCGCAGCTGATGCTCATCGTGCTGGTCCTGGGCGCGGGCACCGACTACGGCCTGTTCCTGGTCTTCCGGGTCCGGGAAAACCTGCGGGAGGGCGCCGACACCAAGGAGGCGGTCCGCACTGCGGTCATGCGGGTCGGCGAGACCATCACCTTCTCGGCCCTGACCGTGATCGCGGCCCTGCTGTCGCTGCTGGCCGCGACGTTCCAGATCTACTCCCAGCTCGGCATCCCGCTGGCCATCGGCATCGGCACCATGCTGCTGGCCGGCCTCACCCTGCTGCCCGCACTGCTCGCCGTGTTCGGCCGGGCGGCCTTCTGGCCCAGCAAGACCAAGGCCGGGACCGGGAAGCCCGGCGTGTGGGGCCGGATCGCGGCCCGGCTCGTGCGCCGGCCGGTGGTGCCCCTCACCATCGGGGTGCTCGGATTCGGCGCGCTGGCCCTCGCGGTTCCGGCGTACCAGCCGGGCGGGTTCGGCGGGTCGATCAGCGCGCCGTCCGGCTCGGATTCGGCCGCCGGGCAGGATTTGCTGGCCCAGCACTTCCCGCAGAGCTCGGCCAACCCGACCAACCTCATCTACCGGCTGTCGCAGCCGGTCTGGGACAACCCGCAGCCGCTGGTCACCGCCGAGCAGCAGCTCACGGCCAGCGGGCTGTTCACTGGCGTCACCGGACCGCTCAACCCGGTGGGCGGTACCGGCCTGACGCCGGCCCAGTACACCCAGCTCCACAGTGAGCTCGGGAACGCGGCCGCGCTGCCGACCACGCCGCCCAGCCAGTCGACGGTACCGGTCCAGACCTACCGGCTCTACCAGGCCACCGGCCAGTACGTCAGCCCGGACGGCAAGACGATCCAGTTCGAGACGGCTCTGAAGGCGGGCGACCCGTCCACCACGGCGGCCATGAACGCGGTGCCGGCCATCCGCACCGAAGCGGCCTCGGTGGCTAAGACGCTCGGCGCCACGGACTGGGGGGTCGGCGGGGAGGCTCCGGCCTTCTATGACATCAGCCAGATCTCCGACAGCGACCTGGTGCACGTGGTGCCGATCGCGATCGTGGTGATCGGGCTGCTGCTCATCCTGGTCATGCGGTCCCTGGTGGCCCCGATTTACCTGATCTTGTCGGTGGCGCTGTCGTACTTCGCGGCGCTGGGGCTGTCGGTGATCGTGTTCATGAAGATCGGCAGCGAGACCGGCCTGACCTTCATCCTGCCGTTCCTGATGTTCGTGTTCCTGCTCGCCCTGGGCGAGGACTACAACATCCTGGTCATGTCGCGGATCCGGGAAGAGGCCTATACGCTGACCATCCGCGACGCGGTGGCGCGGGCGCTGAACGCGACCGGGACGACGGTCACCTCGGCGGGCCTGGTCCTGGCGGGCACGTTCGCGGTATTCGCCGTGGTCGGCGGGCGCGGCTCGGGCGGAAGCCAGATCCGCGACGTCGGCATCGGCCTGGCCCTGGGGGTGCTGATGGACACGTTCATCGTCCGCACCATCCTGGTGCCGTGCACGGCGGTCCTGCTGGGCCGCTGGAACTGGTGGCCGTCCAACCTGAGCCGGACCGCCCCGACCGGGGACAGCGACGTCGCCGGCCAGGAGGCGGCGTCGGCCGCGGCGGCCCGCCCCGAAGAGCTCGGGCCCGAGGAATCCGGGGCCGCGGCCAGCCCGCGGCGCGACGAGCCAGGCCCGCAGTAAGGCCGTGCGGCTGACGCCCGGAGAGGCCCGGGATCCCCGGGCCTCTCCGGGCGTCTTCGCTTCTTAGCGGCTCTTAGGGCTCTTAGGGGCTCTTGGGGCCTCAGTCGGCCTGGGCGTCAATGGACGAGGTCAGGTCGCGCAGCGCGGGCGCGGCGTCGCGTAGCGCGGCCTGGTCACGCTCGGGCAGCGCCGCCAGCGCGGACTGGATGATCTCCTCGTTGACCCGGTGCCAGCGGGTCACGGCCGCGGCGCCGGAGCCGGACAGATCCAGGCGGACGGTCCGCCGGTCCCCGGCCAGGTCGGCGCCGGGAGTCCGGGTCAGGTAGCCGGCCGACTGCAGCCCGCCCAGCAGCGTGGCCACCGAGCTGGGCGCGAGCCGCAGCATCCGGGCCAGCTGGCTGGGCCGGATGCCGGGGTGCTCGGCCATGCAGGACAGCAGCTCGAGCTGGGCGACGGACAGGCCGAGCCCGGGATCAGCGGCGCGGGCCGCCCGGCGCATAGCCCGGCGGAGCCGGGACACGATGTCGGCCAGTTCCGGGCCGACCTGCTCCTGCCCGAAGCGTGCTCCGGTGACGTCCCCAGTCGGGATCTGCACCTGACGGGTCACCTCCTGCGGGCCCGGCCCGCTCCCCCGCGTGCGCGTGTGCACAGCGTACCCGCGGCCGAGCGGAACCGGCCGACTTGGGACTTGAGCGGGGCGGACCGGGATTAACTCCGGACATGCCGGGCGGGGTGCTGGCTATGACGGACCAGACCAGACACACTCGTGGAGGTGGAGCAGTCCACCGTCTCCGCGCTGGCTGCTGGGCTAGAGTACGCCGGGAAAGCTCCAGCAACGGACGGCGGCGGGACCGATTCGCCGGAGGCCGCGGAGGGGCTTTCGCGGGTCGGAACGGAAAGGACGGCGATGCAGGAACTGCGCTTCGTCGCGGTAAGCGAGGACGGTCGCTATGCCGTCCTGGCCGTCCCTGGGCGCAGCGCACGCTTCATGCTGCCGATTGACGAACGGCTCAGGGCTGTGGCCCTCGGCCAGACTTCCCGGCTCGCGCAGTACGAAATAGAGGTGGAGAGCCCGTTGCGACCCAAGGAGATCCAGGCACGAATCCGCGCCGGCGAGACGGTGGAGGAAATCGCGGACGCGGCCGGCATCGCGGTCGAGCGCGTGCGCTGGTTCGAGGGACCGGTACTGGCCGAGCGGGCCTACGTGGCCGACCAGGCGCAGAACGCCTCGGTGCGCCGTCACGGCGATTCGGCGCCCGGCCCGCGGCTGGGCGAGATCGTGACCCAGCGGCTCAGCGCGATCGGGTCCGACCCGGACGACACCCAGTGGGACGCGAAGAAGCGCGGCGACGGCAGCTGGCAGGTGCAGCTCACCTTCACCTCCGGCGGCGGCCCGCGCGTGGCCGAGTGGCTCTTCGACCCGCGCCGCCGGCACGTGCTGCCGGTGGATGACACCGCCGCGCGCATCTCGCTGCCCGGCAGTGAGCTGGCCGAGCCGCCTGCCTCGCTGCCCGGCGAGGCGACCGTGACCCGCCTGGCCCCGCGGATGACCGGGACCGTCGGCCGCAGCTCGGCCGGGCACGAGCCCTCGGGTCACAGTGCCCCCGCTCCTGCCCCGTCCCACGGTGCTCCGGCTCACAGCGCTCCGTCCCACGGTGCTCCGTCCCAGGGAGCCCCGGCGCACAGTGCCCCGGCTCACGGGCCCGCGGCCGATAACGGATCAGCCTGCCGGCACCGGATCGACCGCCCCGGATCCGGCCGCCCGGCCGGCTCCGACATTGCCTCGTCCGGGTCGGCGCCGTCCGCCCGGACGGTTTCCGTGCCCGCTCCGGCGGAGCCCCCGGCGCCGGCGGAGCCCAGCGAGGACTCGCGCCCGGCCGCGGAGCGGACCTCGTGGCCACGCAGCGCGGGACGCAAGGCGGCCGCGGCCCGCCGGACGGCAGCCGAGCCTGAGCAGGACAGCCTGCCGGCCATGACGTCGGCTGACACCGAGGCGCCGGCCGTGGACGACCCGGCCCAGGCGGAGACGGCGACAGCGCAGACCGGCCGTTCGGGGCGGAAGGCGGCCCGAGGCAAGCGTTCGTCGGTCCCGTCCTGGGACGAGATCATGTTCGGCAGTTCCCGCCAGCAGGACTGAAGCCCGGCGCAGCTAGACCCGACCAGTAGTCGGCCCAGCAGGACCGGCTCAGCTGGATCCGTTCAGCTGGCCTGACCGCCGCTGGTCGCCGGAGCGTCCTGGTCCGTGCGCTCGCTCTCAGGGGCAGGCGCCGGGCGGCGCATGACCAGCATCAGGGCCAGGCCGGCCAGCAGCGCCCAGAAGGCCGAGCTGACGCCGAGGAAGGTCGCGCCGGACGTCGCCACCACGAACGTGAGCGCGGCGGCCAGCCGGTCGCGCTCGGAGCTCAGCGCGGCCGCCAGCGATGAGCCCAGGGTGGCCAGCAGCGCGAGCCCGGCCACGGCGCCGACGACACTTGCCGGGGCCACGCTGATCAGCGTGGTGAGCGCTCCGGAGACCAGGGCCAGCACGAGAAAGGAACAGCCAGCGCTGACCGCGGCTCTCCAGCGCCTGGCGGGGTCAGGTCCGCCTGCCGGGCCCGCCACCAGGGCCGCGCTGATCGCGGCCAGGTTGATGGCGTGGCCGCCCGCGAAGGCCCCCGCAATCGTGCCGATACCGGTGGTGGTCATGGCCTCGCGCCACGGGATTTGGTAGCCGTAGGTCGCGAGCACGGCCGTCCCGGGCACGTTCTGCCCGGCCATCGTCACGATGTAGAGCGGGAGCGCCAGGCTCAAGAGCCCCGCCGAGGTAAAGCGCGGGGTGGTCCAGGACAGCTGGGGAAGCAGGCTCCCGTGCACGCCGCCGTGGTGGGCGGCGTCGATACCGACCACGATCAGCGCGGCGGCGAAGGCGGCCGGTACCGCCCACTTGGGGGCGAACCGCATGAGCACGAGCCAGGTGATCAGGATCGGCGCTACCTCCGCCGGATGCGCGACGAACCCCCGGACCGGCGTGAGGCACAGCTCGAGGACGACACCGGCCAGCATGGCCTGCGCGATCGCCGCCGGGATCGATGCGATCAGCGCACCCAGGCGCGGCCAGACGCCGGTCAGCCCGATGAGCACGCCGCAGATCACGAAGGCGCCGACGGCCGCGGGCCAGCCGCCGCGTACCGGCCCGGTGCTGGCCAGCAGGGCGGCACCCGGCGTCGACCAGGCCAGCAGGACCGGGATCCGATGCCGGCGGCTCAGCCATACCGAGCCCAGACCCCCGGTGGCGGTCACCGCGAGCAGCCCGGACGCCGCCTGAGTCGGAGATGCGCCCACCGCCCGCAGCCCGGCGAGCACCACCGCGAAAGCGCCCGTGTAGCCGACCAGGGCCGCCACGATGCCCGCGGCGACCAGGTGGGGACCACCTGCCTCCCTGGGTTCCATAAACGGAACATACCGCAGAGCGTTCTGTTTACAGAACCCTCGCTGCTACCATCGGTAACCGTGGAGGATCTCGCCACGATCGTCGGCGCCCGGGTCCGGGCCGCGCGCCAGGCTCGCGGGCTGTCGCTCGGTACGCTGGCCGGCGCCGCGGGCGTGGGCAAAGGATCGCTCTCGGAAATCGAGAACGGCGCCCGCAACCCGACGCTCGGCACCTTGTACGCGATCGCGGACGCTCTCGGGCTGCCGCTCGCGGACCTGCTGGACGGGCGCGCCGGGGCCCGTATCGCCTCGCCGGGGATCGAGGCCCGCCTGCTCGACGTGCACAGCGAGAGCGGGTGGACGGTGGAGGTGTACCGGCTGACGCTCGTTCCGGGCCCGGGGCGCCAGTCCGGCGGCCACGGCGCCGGGACGGTCGAGCACCTGCTCGTCACGTCCGGCCGGGTGCGGGCCGGGCGGGTGGGCGAGGAGCGTGAACTGGCCGCCGGGCAGTCGGCCCAGTGGATCAGCGATGTGGCCCACAGCTACGCCCCGGTCGGCGACGATCAGGTCGAGGCGGTCTTGGTCATCAGGTCCCCGCAGGTGGCCGCGGCGCCATCGCACCAGCAGGACGGCTCATGGGCGGCCGGGGCTTCCTAGCGCGCCATATTCTCCTGCGGACATTCCGCACGTCGTCACGCCCTGCGGTACCGGGCACGTCCTAGTATCGACCTCGGCGCGGGAGAGAGGCGAGAGGTGAGGTCAAGCCAGCACCGGATCCGCCGCGGCGGCCTGCGGCGCGTGTCGCCCAGGTCAGCATGGCGTCGGCCGTTCCGGTATGCGGCGGTCGTGGCGGTGGCGCTTACCCTGGCCGGCTGCGGGCAGGCGGGCCAGGGCGCACCGGTCCCGCCGCGCTCGATGACAGTCAGCAGCCAGGCCTTCATCAGGGGCATCCTGCCCGAGCGCTACACCTGCCACGGGGCCGGGATAAGCCCGCCGATCGACTGGTCGGCTGCGCCTGCCAACACCAAGAGCCTGGCGGTGGTGGCCGACGATTCCTCCGCGCCGATCACCCCGTACATCTACTGGCTGGCGTTCGATATCCAGCCCGGTGCCACCGACATCCAGGAGGGCGCGCTGCCGACCGGGGCCCGGCAGGCGCTGAACAGCGCGGGGGCGGCGAATTATGACGCACCGTGTCCGAGCGGCCATTCGCACGCTTACCGATTTACCGTTTATGCCCTGGATCGGGAGCTGAACCTGCCGAACGGCGCTCCTCTGCTCGAAGTCTGGTCGGCGATTGCCTCGGCAACCATCGGACGAGGGAGAATAGTCGTTACGGGCTATCCGTAGGGGGCCCGGCGAAGGCTCGTGACCCGCCCGAAGCGCAACTTTGTCAATCGCGTGACACGCTCCCCGGCCGTGAGCAACAATCTGTGATGATCAAGCGGGTTGCGGGGTGCTCGCGAGACCGAGGGAAGGCTCGCGTCATCGGCCGCGTGCGCCTGGTTCGCGTCCCCGACATCCCTCCGCCGGCCCGGCATTCTGGATGGAGACCATGATCTTGATCGCGGCACTCGCCATTGTGGGAATCGCCGGCATCGCGGCGGCTTTCTATTTCAGCTTGCGCCCAGGTCACTCCAGCGGACCGGCGGCGGCAGAAGGGCCGGCCTCGCGCCGGTCCGGCGGGTCCAGGACGTCCCGGGGATCCAGGGCGTCCGGCGCGAGCCGGACGGCGGGCGCGCGCCCGGCGGCCCGGCCGGGCGGGGCGCCGCCGTCATCGCTGGTCCGGCCCGCCGCGCAGGCGGCCGGGCGATCCGGCCGCCCGGCACAGGCCGCCCGGGCCTTCGACTTCGCCGAGCCGAGCACCATGGTCGGCCTGACCGGTCCGCAGGGCGAGCCTGAAGACTTCGCGCAGGCCGGCACCGGACGCCGGGCCCGGCCGATCGACTCCGGGAACGAGGCCGACGTGGCGCCGGAGAGCCGGCTAGCGGCGCGCCGGGCCCGCGAGTCCGAGCCGGCGGCCGCCCTGACCTCGTCGCGATCACGGCGGCGCGTGGGCTGGCGCAAGGGCAGCGACGTCGACCAGGAACTGTGGCCCACGGCGACCTTCGGCGGCGTGTCGGACGAGCAGTTCTGGGATGACCTGGCCGCCGACCGCCCGCTGGCCACCACGGCCCGGACGGCCCAGCCCGAAGGTGCCGGCCACCGGCGTCCGGCGCAGGCGGGGCGGCTGCCTGAGCTTCCGTCCGCAGGATCCCGGCCGGAGCCGCAGGCTGGAGCCCGCGGCCGCCGCGCTGCGGTCGGGGCCGACGGCAGCGAGCCGACCAACCCGCACTCGGCCGTCACTGCGTCCCGCCCCGATGACCGGACGGCTGTCCAGCCGGCCGTGACGGACCTGCCGCGCACCGCATCGGCTTCCGCGCAAGCCACCCCTCCGGTCCAGGGGTCCCGGCCGGAGCGCGGCGCCAGCCAGCCTTTCCCGGCCGCCACTCAGCCGGTTCCGGCCGCGCCGCAGGCCCGGACCGCGGACCGCCAGGCCCAGCCGGCCGCCCGGCCGGCGGTCCGTCCTGCTGGGTCAGCCCTGCGCCCGGACCTGCCGAGCACCCCAGGACGCGCCGGCGAGGATCCGCTGACCAGCCCGGCGTACGCGCAACGGGCCGCGGGAGCGGTGGGCGGCCGCTCCCGGCCGCCGGCATCGCGGTCCGCCGAAGCCGCAGGCGGGAACACCGGCCCGCACCAGGCCCGGCCCTGGGCGGACGTGCTCCCCCAGGAGCAGACGTGGCCGGGCGGCTCGGCCGGGACGACGGCGAGCCAGGCCTACCACCCGCCCGCCGCGAACGGCTACGACGCCAGCCCCGCGGCCCGGTACGCCCCGCGGCCCTACGGCGCGCCCCAGGCCCCGCTAGGCGCCTCGCAGGACCCCCTGGGCGCCTCGCCATCGCCGCTCGGCATGTCGGCGTACCCGGGCACCGGCCGGGACACCGGCCCGGCGAGCGATCCCGGGTACGGCAACCGAGGACGGAACCCGGCGCCCGACGGCGGCTACGGCAACGCTGGCCGGGGCGCCCCGGGCGCCTATCCGCCAGCGCAGGGCTATCCGCAGGCGCAGGGCTATCCGCCAGCTCAGGGTTATCCGCCAGCTCAGGGTTATCCGCAGGCGCAGGGTTACCCGCCGGCGCAGGGTTACCCGCCGGCCCAGGGCTACCGGCCGCCGCAGGACCCACGGGCACCCCGGCCGCCGGCCCGCTAGCCGCAACTGCCCAGGAGCCATCTCGGCCGCGGTCGGCGACACCAGCCTGCCCGGTCGGCCGGCGCGGGCAGTTGGCATTACGCGGCTGGGCGCACTAGACACGGCTTATGCCCGAGGGAGACGTGGTGTGGGCCACCGCCCGGCGCCTGCACCAGGCGCTGGCCGGCCGCCCGCTGACCCGGAGTGACTTCCGCGTCCCGCGGCTGGCCACCGCTGACCTGACCGGTGATGTCGTGACCGAGACGGTCTCGGCCGGAAAGCATCTGCTGACCCGGACCGAGGGCGGCCTGACCGTGCACACTCACCTGCGCATGGACGGTTCATGGCGGGTCCGGCCTGGCGGCCGAGCCGATGCGCGACAGCCACCGGATCAGGCTGGTGCTGGCCAACGTCGACTGGCGGGCCATCGGGTACCTGCTGGGCGTCGTCGAGCTGATCCGCACGAGCGAGGAGCGGGAGGCGGTCGGCCACCTCGGCCCGGACCTGCTGGGCCCGGACTGGGACCGCGCCGAAGCGGTCCGGCGGCTGTCGGCGGATCCAGGCCGGCCGGTCGGCGAGGCCCTGCTCGACCAGCGCAACCTGGCCGGCATCGGCAACGTGTACAAGGCCGAGCTGCTGTTCCTGCGGGGCGTCAGCCCCTGGCGTCCCACCGGGGAGGTCACGGACCTGGGCGCCATGGCGGATCTCGCGCACCGCCTGCTGGAGGCCAACAAGGAGCGGCCCGGTCACATCACGACCGGGAGCACGCGCCGCGGCGAGGAACACTGGGTCTACGGCCGGCGCGGCCGTCCGTGCCGGCGCTGCGGCACTCCGGTCCGGGCGCAGGGGCAGCAGGACCGGATCACCTACTGGTGCCCGTCGTGCCAGCCGCCCGCCGGGGGCGTGGCCGCGGCGGACCAGTAGCCTACCCGCGGCCGTCCGGCTGGCCGGCCCGGTGACCGGCCGTCTCCCGCGGGTCGTTGATCACGCTGACCGCCTGGGGATCGGGCTCGGTGTGGTGCTGGACGGTGTAGAAGCGGACCTCGTGCCCGTCCGGATCGTGCAGCTCGGGCAAGATCCAGCCGATGCTGGCCCAGTGCACGCCTGCGTGCTGCTCGCCGAAGGCGGTCAGCCGGGCCGCGAGTCCCTCGATGGCCTCCCGGTCAGGCACGCCGATCGCGAAGTAGTCGAAGCCGGCCGCGGCCCGGCAGCGTTCCGGGTCCAGCCGCAGGGCCAGCATCGGGCCGCCGTTGGGATGGGCGAGCGCGAGGCCCATCAGCTGGCCTTGCTCGACGAACTCCATCTGGACCTGGTAGCCCAGCCGGCTGAGGTACCACTCCCGGGACCGCTCCAGGTCCGTCACGGGCAGCTTCAGGTGGTGGACCCCGGCCAGGGCAGGTGCGTCGGCCACGCCTGCCACCCCCAATGCAGTGTGGGTGTATTCGTTGCAGTTATACTGCAATTTATGCCTGGTGATGTCAATCCCGGCGGCGGACGGCCCACGTTGCGGCGGGCCCAGATCGCCCAGACTGAGGCCCGGATCGTGACCGCGGCCACCGAGGTCTTCCTGGCCGACGGGTATCACGCCACCACCCTGGAGGCGGTGGCCAGGCACGCCGGAGTCGGCGCGCGCACCGTCTACCTGCGCTTCGGGACGAAGGTCGCGCTGTTCAAGCGGGTCGTGGACGTAGCCATCGTGGGCGACACCGAGGCGGTCGACGTGCTGGGCCGCGACTGGGCGCAGGCCGCGATGACCGCGCCGACCGCCGGCGAGCGGATCACGGCGAATGCGGCGGCGGCGCGGCAGATCATGGAACGCAGCGGGGCCCTGTTCGCGGTGGCCCAGCAGGCGGCCGCATCCGAGCCGCTCATCGCCGGATTCTGGCAGCAGGGCCGCGAGCAGACCCGGCAGTTCTACGTGCTGTTCTGGACCCGGATGGCCGACGACGGCCTCCTCGGCGCCGGAGCTGACCTGCCCTGGCTGATCGACACCTCCGCCGTCCTCGGCGCGGCCGAGACGTACCTGCTCATCACCCGCCTGACCGGCCGGGATCTCGACGCCTACCAGGCCTGGCTGGCGACTGCCGTGGCCCGTCTGGCCGACCTGAACCTGGGCTAATTCAGGATCAGCAGGCTAGCCAGCTACATCGGCTCTGAGCTGCCCCTTTGCCATTATCTGATAAGGCTAGCGGGAGCAGAATGACCTGCCAGGTATCGATAAAATTACTGCCTGTAATACCCTAGATACCTCTCCGTGATACCGCTGTTAAACCTGTTACTCGCCTATGTCTATGCCCATTTGAATGTTCCATAACTTGGGACAATTGCCAGAGTTGCTGGACTTTGCCGCCATCATGCCTTCATGATGTTGCCATATGGGCCATTTACATCAGAGCGTAGATAGACGCTTGCCCTGCGTAACGTGAGCTGGCGGCGCCGTTACATCGGACGCGAAGCCGGTCCGCGTATATGGGTTGTGAAGAGGCGACCCATCGATCCGTCCGCATTCCGCGAGAAGGGCACGACTGTGGCACTGCGACATAAGATAGGCACCATCGCCGGAACGATGGCAGTAAGTCTGGCGTTTTTTCCTGGAACGGCTAGCGCTCATACGATGTCGTTCAACCAAAAGGTATCGACCTACGTGGAGACCTTCGTCGGCAAGGTTCCGTACCGCTACGGCGGAAGTTCTCCCAGCTCAGGCTTTGACTGCAGCGGTCTCACCTCGTACGTGTACCGCCATTACGGTAAGTCGCTCCCCCGGACTGCGGACGAGCAGTTCCGGCATACACGCGCCATCAGCAAGAGCAAGGCGTGGGGCGGCGACCTCGTCTTCTTCCACGTGAATTCGAATCCGAACAGCTACGTGTACCACGTGGGCATTTACGAGGGCGGAAAATACCTCGTGGCGGCCACCACGCCTTCCGGTGGCATCAAGTGGGAGAAAATCTACTCCTCCGATGTGACATTCGGCACGCTCAGCCACTGAGTGCCGAACCGCCCTTGACCCGGTGATTTCCGGTGTCGGCCGCTGCTCGCGGCTAACCGAAAAATGTGTCTTGTTACGCTGCAGGGCGCCCGGGTTCGCGCATGCCCGGAGACAGCCGCGACAGGCCCGGGCGCCCGGTCCGCCGCTGCTTAGCGAGAGCTCCGGACTGTCCGGGCCGCTAGCCGGCCAGGTCCGGGCCGCGCCTGCGCAGCCGTGCCGCGGCGGTCAGCGTGACCAGGCGCTCAGCCTGGACCCGGTCGTCGCCGACGGGCGCCACGGTCAGGATGAACCCGCCCTGCCCGAGCTGGATGGTCTTGACCATGACCGCGCTGCTCGTGCCGGGCAGCTCGACCACGTCGCCGGCGTTCACGTCGCCGGGAAAGACCAGATCCTCCACGAATCCTGACCATACAATCTGAGCCGCCCGGTGACCGCGCGATCCTTAACACGGCGTGTATCGATCGTGGACGGCAGGCGAAGGCCCGGCCGACCAGGGCGCCGCAGGCGGACGCCCGGGTGGCCCTGAACGGGTCTAGCTGAGCCTGAACTGACCCCGGCCCGGCCCAGGATCAGACCGCGGACTCGTCCGCCTTGGACGGCACCGGCGGCAGGCTGGTGCTAGCGGCCAGCGGCGGGACGCCGGGGCGGGCATGGCCGGAGCCGTGGCCGGCGGGCTCGTGCTCGGTCAGCTGCCACTCCGGCTCGGAGTCCAGCATGACCCCCGCCGACGGCGAGTAGCCGCGCGGGTAGGGCACCAGCAGGGCGATGACCGCGCCCAGGGCCGCGGCCGTGGCGCACAGCGCGAACAGGATCTGGTAAGAGGCCAGCGACGGGAAGGCCACGCCGCCCACCACCACCACCGAGGAAGCCAGCACCGTACCGCCGATGGCGCTGGCCAGCGAGCTGCCGGACGCGCGGGACAGCGAGTTCAGGCCGTTGGCGGAGGCGATCTCGGAGTGCGGGGCGCCCAGCGCGATGAGGGCCGGCATGGCCGCGAACGCGATGCCGATTCCCGCCCCGGCCACGGTGGTACCGAAGACGATCTCCCACAGGTCACTGGTCAGGAAGATGCGGCTGGCGAACCCGGCCGCCACCACCAGGGCGCCGAGGCACAGCGTGATCTTGGGGCCGAAGCGGCGGGAGATGACGGCCGAGACGGGCGACAGGGCCAGCTGCGCCAGGCCGCTGGGCAGCATGCACAGGCCGCTGACCACGATGGATGTCCCGAAGCCGTAGCCGGAGGCCGGCGGCGCCTGCACGTAGGCGGCCGTGCCGATGAAGCTGGCGAACATGGCGAAGCCGACGCACACCGAGGCGATGTTGGTGCGCAGCAGGGCTGGCCGGGCGTTGGCCGCGATGTCCACCAGCGGGGAGGGTCGCCGGCGCTCCAGCAGCACGAAGCCGACGAGCAGGACGATGGCCAGGGCCAGCAGTCCCAGGGTCCGCGGCGAGCCCCAGCCCCATACCGCGGCCTCGCTCAGCGGCAGCAGCAGGCAGAGCAGGGCCACGGCCAGCCAGATCGCTCCGAGCAGGTCGAACCGGCTGTTCCCGCGCTGCTGCGGGGGCTCGGTGAGGAACAGCAAGCTGCCCAGCAGCGACACGATGCCGCCGCCGAGCAGGATCCAGAACAGCAGGTGGTAGTTGGCGTGCTCGCCGACGAATCCGGCCAGCGGCAGGCCGAGCGCGCCGCCGATGCCCAGTGTCGCGCTGACCAGCGCCACGCCGAACAAGGCCCGGCGGGCGGGCAGCGTGACGGTGATCAGGCTGATGCCGAGCGGGACGGCGGCCAGCGACAAGCCGGTGACGCCGCGGCCGATGATCATCGGGACCAGGCTGTTGCTCAGGGCGCAGATGAGCGAGCCGATGGTCAGGAAGCCGGCGCACATCATCAGCAGCAGCCGCTTGCCGTACAGGTCACCGAGGCGCCCGACGATCGGCACAGCCACGCCCGCGGCGAGCAGGGTCGAGGTCAGCAGCCACTCGGTGCTGGTGGTCGAGCTGTGCAGGTCCTTGGCCACCTGGGGCAGCACCGGGATCAGCACCGACATGGTCAGGGACACCATCAGCCCGGCCAGGCAGACGACCGCCACGGCGGCGATCTGGGCCGGCTGCCAGCCGCCCGCGTCCGGCTCGGCGGTCCGGCGCGCCGGGCTGCCCTCGCCAGGCGGGCCCGCTGGCATTTCGTCGATCATGGACCGCCTCTCGGCCAGTGCGGCACGGCGCGCAGGGGGGTTGGGCGCAGTGTGGCGCGAAACATGACACGGCGCGCCTTCATGGCATATGGTGCCATCAGCAACTCGCCTGAGGCAAGGCCAGCCGAGGGCGGCGGGCATCACACCACCGCTGCCACCCCGTCCGCTACCACCCGTCCGCCCGCGGAGGCGCGTCATCGCCGACCTGAGAGAGCGCAACCGCGTCGACAACCGTGCTGCCACCGTCGACGCGGCGTTCAGCCTGTTCGCTGAGCGCGGCTACTGCAACGTCACCGTGGCTGACATCTGCGACGCGGCCGGGATCGGCCGCCGCACCTTCTTTCGTTACTTCGCGGCCAAGGATGACGTGCTGACCGAGCCGGCCCGTGAGATGACGGCGCGGGTCGCGGCCGCCATCACCTCGGCGCCTGCGGATCTACCGGACCCGGTGGTCCTGCGGGCCGCGCTGACCGAGATGGCCGCCTACGCCCTGAGCCACCGCATCCGGCTGCGTCAGCTGGCCGAGGTGCGCCAGGCCTCGGCTGACATCCGCCTCTCCCCGCTGACCAGGCTGTCCGAGCAGGAGCCCCTGCTGGCCCAGCAGCTGGCGGCGCGCAGCCCGGCACCGGGCGCGCCCAGCTGGCGGACCCGGCTGCTGGTCGCGCGGGCCGTGGCGGGCCTGCGCATCTGGCTGGATGACCTGGTCGGCGGCGAGTGCGTCGATCCATGGCAGCACCTGCAGCAGATCTTTGACTCCGAGCCGCTTTTCGCGCCGGATCCCGAGCAGGCCGCCGGCTCGCGCTGAGCTACTCGACGCCTTCGACCACGATCATGTTGAAGCCCGCCGCGCCCTCGCGGAACGTCCGGGCCTCCTGGTAGGCCTGCGACTCATACCAGCGCTTCGCGGCGGCCAGGTCCTCGAACTCGATGACCACGACGCGGGCGGGCAGCCAGTCCCCCTCCAGGACCATGGTCTGGCCCCCTCGGGCCAGGAAGCGCCCGCCGCCCGCCGCGACCGCGGCCGGCGTCCGGGCCGCGTACTGGGCGTACTTCTCCGGATCGGTGACGTGTGAATCGGTGATGACGTAAGCAGGCATGGGCCGGACTCTACGCGGCGTCGTACGCTGGCCGAAACTGGACGCAGTGTCCATCGTCCGGTACCCGGCCCACCACTGGAGGAACCATGAGCATGGCCCGACCCGCGCGAGCCCGCGTCGCGCCTGATCCCGCCGTCCTGGCCGAGAACCGCGGCCGGTACACCGCCAACGTCTCCGCGACGCTCGCCCTGCACCCGGAGCTGGCCGCGGCGTTCGGCACGTTCGCGGGCTTCGTGGTGAACGAGGCGTCGACCCCGCGGCGCCAGCGTGAGCTGGTCATCCTGCGCACCGGCTGGAACTGCGGAGCCCAGTACGAGTTCGGCCAGCACACCATCTTCGGCCGGGAAGCAGGCCTCACCGAGGCGGAGATCGTCGCGGTGACCAGGCCCCTGATCACCTATCCGTGGGCTGACGACGACCGGGTCCTGCTCCAGCTGGCCGACGAGCTGTACGCCGACTTCTGCGTGACCGACCAGACCTGGGCCGAGCTGGCTGCCCGCTGGTCCACCAAGGAGATCATCGAGTTCGTGGCCGCCGCGGGCTGTTACTTCTTCGTGTCCAGCTTCCTGAACACCTTCGGCGTGGAACTCGACGCGGGCGTCCCCGGCTGGCCGCCCGTCGGCCCGGCCTGACCTGTCCTCCCGCCGAGGGCGGAGAGCGGCTGCGGCCCGGCCGACCGTGTACCGGCCGGGCCGCAGATTTGGCAGAGTTTAAGTATGGCCAAACCGACTGGCGAGATCGGCCAGCTCCGTGACGAGGAACTCCCCGCGATCCGGGTGATCGTTCGGCCCGATGTCGGCAGTCGCGCGTTCTCCGACGACCCGGGGCAGGGCGATGTCGTCTTCGACCGGCGGCTGACCCCGATGCTCATCTGGCATGACCACTACCGGCTCGGCCGGGGCTGGCGATCGGGCTGGGTGCTGACCTACGACACCGACGGCAAGGGCACGCCCGAGGACTACATCGTTGGCCTGCGCCTCACCGACATCGACGCCGCGGTGGCCGAAGCCCGCGGGTACCTGCGGGCCGTGGGCTACCCGGTCGGCGGCTGGCCGGTGTTCTAATAACCCCGGGATCAGCTTGGCCCCACCCGACGTAACCTGCGGGTAAGTTGACCACGTGCGACGGCTCTTGACCCTGATAGTGGGCGTGCTCGCGGTGGCTTGGCTGGCCGCGTCCCCGGCCCGCGCCAGCACCCTGTCCGACTGCCTCAAGACGCAGCACGTGTGCGTGACCAGCGAGGGGCAGAACCTCATCTCCACCAGCCAGCAGGCCCAGCTGGAGAAGCAGATCGGCGGCGACGACATCTACCTGGTCGCCGCGTCCGCGGGCACGGCGGGCTACGACGCCGACATGCGGCAGATCGTCAGCATGCTGAACGCGGACAAGAAGCAGTTCGTGGTCGGCTTCCTGGAGACCCAGTCGCAGCGGTTCGGCGCCTACAACCAGGGCGTGATTCCGGCCGGAACCGCGTCGAGCATCGCCACCACCGTGGTCGACCAGCACCAGTCGGATGACAATATCTTCGCCGCGATGCAGCAGTTCGTCAGCGACGTGAAGGCCAAAGAGGGGTCGGGCGGCTCGGGCTCGGGCGCGCTGATCGCCCTGATCGTGCTGGCCGTCATCGCCGTCGTGGTGCTGCTGGGCGTCTTCTTGATCTGGCGGCCCCGCCGCAACCGCAGGCGGCAGGAGCTGAACGAGGCCCGGCTGGCGGCTCAGGACGACCTGATCGCGCTGAGTAACAAGATCACCGATCACGAGAACGACGTCTCCATTCAGGGCAACCCGGAAGCGGCCAGCGAGCAGGCGGCCGCGCTGGCCGCCTACGAGCGGGGCACCAGCGCGCTGGACTCGGCCCGCCGTCCGCAGGACATGAGAGCGGTCAGCCGGGCCATCGCCGAGGGCCAGTACCGCCTGGCCTGCGCGCAGGCCCTGGCCGCCGGCCAGCCCAAGCCCGGCCGGCGGCCGATGTGCTTCTTCGACCCGCGGCACGGCATGTCGGTGGCCGACGTGTCCTGGGCTCCCCCGGATGGCGGCCCGGCGCGCACCGTGCCGGCCTGCATCGACTGCGAGCGCAAGATCGAGCAGGGCCTCCAGCCGGACATGCGGACCGTGCAGGACGCCTCCGGCGACCGGGTGGTGTACGTCAACTCCGGCTTCGCACCGTCCTACTGGGGCGGCTTCGGTTACGGCGGGGAGATGCTGACCGGCTTCCTGCTCGGCTCGGCGCTGTCCTCGCCGGTCATCATCAACGAGAACTACGGCTACGGCGGCGGAGACAACTACGGCGGCGGAGACAACTACGGCGGCGGGGACCTCGGCAACGGCGACAACTACGGTGGCGGGGACTTCGGCGGGGGCGGCGACAGCTTCGGCGGCGGGGACTTCGGCGGGGGCGGAGACAGCTTCGGCGGCGGCGACTTCTAGGCCGGACCGCCACGCCGGGTTTCCTGCCGGGATCCCTCGCCTACGGCGCAGCGCCCCGGCCCTGGCCGGCCGGTCAGCCCGGGCCGCGGGCGATGACCGCCATCTGCTCCATGCTGATGGGGTGAACGAGCGGGTCGGCATGGCGGTGCACCAGCCGCCACCGGCCACCTTCGCGCCGGAAGACCAGGGTCACGCGCAGCGACCAGTCCTGGTCCGGCAGGCCGGCCACCTCGCCATGCTGCCGCTCGACCGCCACTAGCACGGCCAGGTCACCTGACGTGATCACCTGGGCGACCTCCAGGTCCGCCTCGCCGCCCCGGAACATCTTCGGCGTGGTTTCCAGCGCGTCGGCGACGTCGAAGCCGCGCCTGGGCTCGCCGCCGTAGGGCGGCATGAGCGTGTAGTCCTCGGCGTGCTCGATGAGCGTCAGGTAGCGGCGGATTTCTCCGCGGATGTAAGCCGCGGTGGCCTGCGTGGCCTGCTCGATGAGTTCCGCGACGTCGGCTTCGCTGACGCTCCCCTGATCCATGCCCGCGTCCTTTGCCTATGGATGATCAGCCTGACTCAGCGAAACCGGACGGCGTGCAGCCCGGATGGAGGCGATGCGCGCGGGACATGGAAATCCGGCTCAGGCCTGCCGGCGGTTGATGTCCATCAGGTGATGGTGCATCTCGTGCGCGTTGCGGCGGATGACCTCCACCGCGCCCATCGTGCCGAACTCCGGATGCTCGACCTCCGCCGCGGCCGGAGTCGCCCGGGCCGCCGCCTGCCACTCGCCGGCCGCCGACGACAGCACGATCAGGCCCACGGCGGGCGAGAGCCGCTCGTAGCGCCGCACGTCGGCCAGCGCGTTCTCGTCCCAGCAGGCCAGGCCGCGGCCGGGGTCATGGCTGAGGGTCAGCAGGCGCTCGGTGCCGATCCGCAGCACGTCCACCATGTGCCACAGGTACATGGCCGCCGACCAGGGCCGGCCGTCACGCCGTTCCGGGTCCGGATGCCGGGCCATGGCCGCGGTCACCGCACCGGGAGCCCGGGCCACCAGGTCAATGCTGTCCTCGCGGGGCAGGCTCCAGTCGAAGCCGCACTCGGCGCAGACCGGCTCGTGCGGTTGCCATCTCATGCCCGGACGTTACCTGGCCGGCGGCCGGCGCACTCCGGCGCAACGAGACATTACTCGCGCGACGTTAGGACCGGCCCGGACGGGGCAGGTGGGGTAGACGGCTCAGGGCTCCCAGCAGAGAGGAACGGATATGAGCGCAGTAGACAAGGCCAAGGACAAGGCCGAAGAGGTCAAGGGCAAGGTCAAGAAGAACGTCGGCCAGGCCATCGGCTCCCCCACCATGGAGAGCGAAGGCAAGGCGGACGAGGCCAAGGGCGACGTGAAGCAGGCCGGCGAGAAGGTCAAGGACGCGTTCCGCAAGTGACGCGGATGCTCAGCCGCCGGGCCCGGCGACAGGGCCGCGCTCATGCGCGTTGCCCTGCCGTCGTGCTGGCGGCTCGAGGCCGGCGCGGCCCCGGACCGCGGCGCTAGATCGCGGCCACGGACCGGGACAGGGCCTCGGCCTGACTGGAAAAACAGGGGATGATGCTGTCGATGCCGGTCAGCATCATCAGGCGCGGCACCGCGCCGTCCGGGGGGATGACCAGGCGCAGCTCGTGACCCTCGGACAGGGCCCGCTTATGCGCCCGGAGCAGGGCGTGCAGCCCGGACGAGTCGCAGAACAGCGTGCCGCTCATGTCCACCACGACCGCCCAGCGCCGTCGGCTGGTCGCCTCGAGGAGGACCTCGCGGAGCATCCCCGCGCTGTTGATGTCGATCTCTTCCGGGGTGCACACGACGGGCACGCCGCCGACCATCATGCAGGAGAACTCGGTACCGGGCACCGGGACCGCCTCCACCTCGCCAGACATGTCCGGAAACCGGTCGGTCTGCATGGCCATGGCAGGCGTTCCCGGCGCTCCGAGACGATTGCTTATCAGCGGTAATACCACCGTACTGCGGCTTCGTTTCAGGGTCTAGTCCTGCTCTGACCTGCGCCTCGACCATTCCTGGCCGTGCCGCGGCGGACTGGTCGGCGCCGGTAAATGTCAGGCCCCGGGCCTACGATGCGGCCATGCGCTACCTGATGCTGATGTGGGCCGACGCCGACGCCGCGAGCGGTGACGCGAGCGACTTCCAGGCGTGGGCCGATTTCGACGAGCAGGTCAAGGCGGCCGGCGCGTTCGTGCTCAACGGCGCGCTGGCGCCCGCGGCGACGCAGGCCCGGCTCGTGCAGACGGCGATCGCCGGCCACGACCTCGAAGGCGCGGTAGCCCGCCGCCCGTTCGCCGAGGGCCAGCGGCAGATCCAGGCCTTCTACATCATGAACCTGCCGGACATGGACGCCGCCGTCGAGTGGGCGAACAAGCTGCCCACCTACGGTTACGTCGAGGTCCGCGAGCTGCTCGAGTTCTGACCGCGGCCGGACGGCGCCGGGCGCGTCAGGCCGTGTCATGATGCGTTCGTAGGCCGAACGGACGGAGCGCAGACCGATGAGCGACACGACGACCGAGACCGCCCAGCGGGTCACCGTCACCATGACCGGCGGGGTGGCCGACGTCCGGCTGAGCCGGCCCGAGAAGCGCAACGCGCTCGACCCGGCCATGTTCGAGGCGCTCGTCGCCACCGGCGAGCGGCTCATGACCGAGCCGGGGCTGCGGGTGGTGGTGCTGTCCGGCGAGGGCCCCGACTTCTGCGCCGGCCTGGACTTCGCGTCCTTCCAGGCCATGGCCTCCGGTGACCGGCTCTCCGCGGCCGCGCAGCGCCCGCCCTCGGGCGGGCCGACCAAGGTCGCCGGGCAGCGCGCCGCCTACATCTGGGCCGAGCTCCCGGTCCCGGTGATCGCGGCCATGCGCGGCAACGCGCTCGGCGGCGGCCTGCAGATCGCGCTGGGCGCGGACATCCGGATCGTCGCGCCCGACGCCCGGCTGTCGGTGTTCGAGGTGGCGTGGGGCCTGATCCCGGACATGACCGGCACCCAGCTGCTGCCCGAGCTGGTCGGCCGGGACGTGGCCAAGGAGCTGACCTACACCGCGCGGATCGTCAGCGGCGAGGAGGCGGCCCGGATCGGCCTGGCCACGCGCACCGACCCCGACCCGCTCGCCGCGGCCCTGGCCCTGGCCCGGGAGATCGCCGGGCGCAGCCCGCACGCGATCCGGGCGGCCAAGCGGCTGCTCGACCTGGCCGGGCACACCGACCTGGCCTCGGGCTTCGCCGCCGAGCAGGACGAGATCCGCGCGCTGATCGGCAGCCCGAACCAGCTGGAGGCGGTCACCGCCCGCTTCGAGAACCGGGACCCGAGGTTCGGCGAGGCCTGAGAGCCCGCCGCCCGCCCGCGGCGTCAGAGGGTAACGACGACCTTGCCCCGGACATGGCGGCCAGGCCTGGAAGGTGACCGCATCCCGGATGCGCTCGACCGGGTAGGTCGCGGCGATCGGGACGGTGAGCTGCCCGCCCGCGATCAGGTTGGCCACGCGCTCGAGAGTGCCCGGGGCGGCGTCCCGCCCTCCGGTGGCTTTGGCCGGCAGCTCCGGGTCGCGCGCCGCGATGGTCGAGATCCGCTCGGGCGGCACGCCCAGCTCCAGCGCGGCGTACGCGGTCTCGGTGCCGAACATGTCGGTGGCCGCGGTGATCCCCCCGGGAGCGAGGGCCCGCACCCGGCTGGCCAGCCCGGTCCCGTAGGCGACCGGCTCGGCGCCCAGGC
Source organism: uncultured Actinomycetes bacterium (assembly GCA_963744005.1). Classification (GTDB taxonomy): domain Bacteria; phylum Actinomycetota; class Actinomycetes; order Streptosporangiales; family Streptosporangiaceae; genus Palsa-504. The sequence goes on from CAVURU010000003.1 coordinate 714,089, forward strand.
TGCGCAGGAAGTCGAAGGACGCCTCCGAAGACGTGCCGATCACCCCGGCCCCGGCCAGCCTGGCAAGCTGAACGGTGAAGACGCCCACCCCGCCGGCGGCCCCGCCGATCAGGACCGTGTCACCCGGGCCGACACCGATCGCGGCCAGCGCCGCCTCGGCGGTCGCCGCGGCCACGGCCAGGGTGCTGGCGGTGGCGTCGTCGACGCCGTCCGGGGTGTGATGCGCCTCGCCGGGACGGATGACGGCGTAGTCGGCGACCGCCCGGCCGAGGGCTCCCCCGTAGACCCGGTCACCGGGCGCGAACCCGGTCACGCCGTCCCCGACCTCGTCCACGACGCCCGCGTAGTCATTGCCGAAGCCGGTCGGCAGGCTCAGCCCGAAGTTCGACGCCGCCTGCTCGTTCGCGGTGATGATCCAGTCCATCGGGTTCAGGCCGGCCGCGGTGACCCGCACTCGGAGCTGCCCTGGGCAGGCGTGCGGCTCCTCAACCTGGCGCAGGTCGAGTACCTCAGGACCGCCGAACGATTCCAGCATCACCGCTCTGCTCATGCCGGAGGCAACAGCGGCAGGCCCGGCCCGATTCCTGAGCGCCCTCCGTAGTTGACTAGGGTCATGCGCGACGACGCCGACGTGGCCGCCCGCCTGCAGCGGGCCCTGGAGCCCTACCAGTCGATGGTCTACATGGTCCCGGAGGGACCGGCCGAGTACGAGGCGATCGGCCTGGATGCCGGGCGGATGGGCTACTTCGCCAGCCGCAGCGCGCCGATGGGTGCGGTCAGCGCGGCGACCGTGGCCGCCGCCTTCTACAGCTTCAGCCCCAGCCTGATCGCCGAGGTCATCCCGCGGGCCTGGTCCCTGGCCAGCGTCGAGCAGATCATCGCGGCCCGGTGGCGCGTCGCCGACACCGCCTTGCGGCGGCTGCTGGGCGGCCGCATCGGCGCGCCCGAGGTCGAGTGGGCCTCGGCGTTGATCAGGCGGGCCACCGACGGGCTGGGCGTCAGCGGGCGGCCGCTGTTCGCGGGGCACACCGAGCTGGAGTGGCCGGAGGATCCGCACCTGCGGCTGTGGCTGGGCGCCAGCCTGCTGCGCGAGTACCGCGGCGACGGGCACATCGCCGCGCTGACCGCGGCCGAGCTCAGCGGCATCGAGGCTCACATCAGCTTCATCGCCACCGGGCGCAGCGTCACCCCGGCCGCCGGGCAGGCCGGCCGCGGCTGGACCGACGAGGAGTGGGCGGCCGGGACCGAGAACCTGCGCCGCCGGGGCCTGCTCGCGGACGGGCCGGAGCTGGCCCTGACCCCGGCCGGCGTGAAAGTGCGGGCCGACGTCGAAGCCCAGACCAACCGGCTGGCCATGCCGGCCTGGCGGCAGCTCGGCGACGACGGCACCGAGACGCTGCGGCAGATCGTGACCGACCTGTCCTGGGTCATCGTCGACGCCGGCACCTTCGACCCGGGGGCCTTCATGCTGCCCCGGACCCCGCAGGACCCGGCTGACCGGGTGAGCTGAGCGGCCGACGCTGGCTGCTCGGCTCAGGCTCGCAGGCCCTGGAGCCCGTCGTAGGCGGCCATGACGACCTCCAGACCCCGGCTGTCGCCGGACGGCTCGCGCATCTGGTTGGTCACGAAGGCCACTGCCATCCGCTCGCCGGGCTCGATCATGACGATGGAGCCGCCCCAGCCGCCCCAGCCGAAGGTGCTGCCGAACAGCGCGTAGCCCAGGCCCCACCGCATCGGCATGCCCAGCCGGCGGTCGATGCCGTGGAACTGCTCCTGCCGGGCGTAGTCACAGGCCGCCCGGGACAGCAGCCGCCGTCCCTGCACTACTCCCCCGCAGGCCAGCAGCGACTGCACCAGGGCGACCGAACGGGCGTTGCCGAACCCGCTCGCCGCCGGGATCTGCGCGCGGCGCCAGGCCATGCTGTTCCCGTCCCGGACCCGGATCGGGGTGCCGGCGGCGGGGGCCGCGGTGCTGCGGCCGGCGCTGGCCACGTAGTCCTCGTCCCGTGACGGCGGCGGGATGGTGAGCGCGATCCGGTCATCGAGCTCGGCAGGCACGCCGATGTGGAAGTCGGCGCCGAGCGGCCCGGCGACCTGCTCGGCGAAGTACTCGCCGACGCTACGGCCGGTGATCCGGCGCACCACCTCGCCGACCAGGAATCCCTGGGTGAGCCCGTGGTATCCGGCCGCGGTGCCCGGTTCCCACTGCGGGGCCTGGGCGGCCAGCCGGGCGGTGGCGGCCTCCCAGTCGTACAGCTCTTCGACCGGCCCGTTCCAGTCGGGCAGCCCGGCGGTATGCGCGAGCAGGTGCCGCACCCGCACCTTCTCCTTGCCGGCCGCGGCGAATTCCGGCCAGTAGCGGGCGACCGGCGCGTCCACGTCGAGGTCGCCGCCGTCGGCCAGGATCAGCGCGCTCAGCGCGGTCATCGTCTTGGTCACCGACCAGACGTTCGCGATCGTGTCCTGCTGCCACGGGACGGCCCGCTGCGCGTCAGCGCATCCGCCCCAGACGTCGACCACCGGCTCGCCGTCCACGAAGACCGCGGCCGAGGCCCCCGCGTCACCGTGATCGAGCAGCTCGGCCAGCGCGTTGGGCACCGCCATGAACAGCTCGTCGTACGAGCCCTGAATGTCCGCCACGCGTAATATTCAGCCCGTTCGGACCGGTCAGAAGCAAGCCTGTTTCGCGTCTGAACCACATGAGCCCATCAACGACGAAGGGTCTGACCATGCGAAACGTAGTCCTGATCATGAGCATCTCGGTTGACGGGTATGTGGCCGGCCCGCACGGGCACGCCGGCGGCATCGCCGAGCCGGACGAGCTGAAGCACTGGAAGCTCGACCGGATCCGCCGCGCCGGCACGCACATCATGGGCCGGGTGACCTACGAGGAGATGGCCGGATTCTGGCCCACCTCGGACGACGAGTACGCCGCTCCGATGAACGACATTCCCAAGGTGGTGTTCTCCCGGTCGCTGCCCGAGGCGGCCTGGCCGGGATCCTCGATCGCCCGCGGGGCAGCCGCCGCCGAGATCGACTCCCTGCGGCGCCAGCCCGGCGGCGAGATCATCGCGTGGGGCGGCGCAAGCTTCGCCCAGTCGCTGTCGAGGGCCGGCCTCATCGACGAGTACGTGCTGGTCATCCAGTCGCGTTCGGCGGCGGGCTGCCGCTGTTCGCCGGCTTGTCCGGGGCGCTGCCCCTCGAGCTGGCCGAGGCCAGGACGTTCGGCAGCACCGCGCTGCACATCTACCGGCCGGGCGAACGGCCGTCGCGAAAGTAGCCGGCGTGCTAGGCATGCACCATGCGGGGATCGTGGTGGTGGGATCTGCTGCTCGGGCTCACGGCCGGCCTGGTGCTCACCTGGGTGGCGCTGATCGTCATGCTGATCGTCGCGCACCCGCGGGGCGGGTCGCTGCGCGAGGCCCTGCGGCTGCTGCCTGACCTGCTGCGCCTGCTGCCCCGGCTGGCCCGGGACGCCAGCTTGCCGCGTCGGGTGCGCGTCGGGCTCGCCCTGCTGCTGGCCTACCTGGCCTCCCCGGTGGACCTGGTACCCGACTTCATCCCGGTGCTGGGCTTCGCCGACGACGCCGTGATGGTCATCCTGGTACTTCGCTGGACCGTCCGGCACGCCACCCTGGCGGCCGTCCGGTATCAGTGGCCGGGATCTGCAGAAGGCTTCGCGGCCCTGTGCCGCCTGACGGGCCTGCGCCAGGCGGAGGCGGCCAGGTGAGTGCCGCCCTGGGACTGGCTCCGGCCGACGATCCGATCTCCTATCCGGGCACGCCGCCGCCCGGCGACGTGCTGCTGGCCGGCGGCGAGCTGCTCCCGCTGGCCGCCGGCGGCCCGGACGTCGGCCGGTGGTCGGTGCAGGCCGGGAGCGGCCCCGCGGCTGGGGCAGGGCGCGGCCTGGCCACGCTGGACGAATACCTGGTCGGCCAGGACGCGGCGGCGATGGCCGGTCGGACCCCGGTCCTGGCCGTGGGGTCGAACCGTAGCCCGGCCCAGCTGGCCCGCAAGCTCCGCGAGCCGTCCCGGCCCGCGCTCGGCCTGGTCCCGATCATCCGGGCCCGGGTGAGCGGGATCGGCGTCGGGTTCTCCGCGCACGTCGGCCGGTGGGGGTACGTGCCGGCCGCCCCGGTGCGGCGTCCCGGCTGGCAGGACCAGTGGCTGACCTGGCTCGACCCGGTGCAGCTCGAGCTGGTCAACGCGACCGAGATCAACTACCGGCTGGTCTACGCGCCGTATGAGCTGCAGCTGGCCGGCTGCCCGTCGGCCGCGGTGCCCGGGTGGGTGTTCTACCGGTCCCGGTGGGGCGCCCTGGCGATGGCGCCCGGCGCCACCGAGCCGGCCCCGCCGTCTGACCAGGCGGGCATCTACCGGCGCCTGCTCAGCTGGCCCTGGTTCTGTGTCCCGGCCGCCGACCGGGCCGACGTCCCGGCGGCGATCGCGCTGCTGCGCGACCGGGAGGACCTGCGCCGGCAGGCCCGGGACCAGTTCGCGGCCCGCGGCCTGGCCGTCGACGACGCCCTCGGCCCAGACACCGAGGCCGTCCCGGGCTGAACCGCCGCGGGCGCGAGGCCCAGGCGGCCCTGGGCCGGCTACCGCCAGCCCAGGCCGGGTGCCACGTGCGTCAGGATGGCCTCGATGACGTGGGCGTTGTAGTCCACGCCGAGCTGGTTGGGCACGGTGAGCAGCAGGGTGTCCGCCGCGGCGATCGCCTCGTCCTCCTTGAGCTGCTGGATCAGGACGTCCGGCTCGGCCGCGTAGCTGCGGCCGAAGATGGCCTGGGTCTGCGCGTCGATCATCCCGATCTGGTCGCCGTCCTGATTCCGCGCGCCGAAGTAGGCCCGGTCCCGGTCGTCGACCAGGGCGAAGATGCTCCGGCTGACCGAGACCCGGGGCTCCCGCTCGTGCCCGGCCTGCTTCCACGCGTCGCGGTAGCCCTGGATCTGCTCGGCCTGCTGGACGTGGAAGGGCTTGTCCGACTCGTTGGTGATCAGGGTCGAGCTCTGCAGGTTCACGCCCAGCTCGGCCGCCCAGACCGCCGTCTGCTGGGAGGCGGCCCCCCACCAGATGCGATCGCGCAGGCCGGGTGAGTACGGCTCTGGGCGCAGCAGGCCGGGCGGGTTCGGGAACATCGGGCTCGGGTTGGGCTGCGCGAAGCCCTCGCCGCGGAGCACCTCCAGCAGCACCTGGGCGTGCGTCCGGGCCATGTCGGCGTCGGTCTGGCCCTCGGGCGGCTGGTAGCCGAAGTAGCGGTAGCCGTCGATGACCTGCTCGGGTGAGCCGCGGCTGATGCCGAGCTGGAGCCGGCCGCCGGCGATGAGGTCGGCCGCGCCGGCGTCTTCCGCCATGTACAGCGGGTTCTCGTACCGCATGTCGATGACGGCCGTGCCGATCTCGATCCGGCTGGTGCGCGCGCCGACCGCGGCCAGCAGCGGGAAGGGCGACCCCAGCTGCCGGGCGAAATGGTGGACGCGGAAGTACGCGCCGTCGGCGCCCAGTTCCTCGGCGGCTACGGCCAGGTCAATCGACTGCAGCAACGCGTCCGACCCGGACCTGGTCTGTGAGCCGGGCGAGTCCGACCAGTGGCCGAACGACAGGAAGCCAATGTTCTTCACCAGCGCGTCAACGCGGGCCGCCCGGACCGCATTCCACGGCGGCTCAGGCCCGGTAGCTCAGGAATAGAACTCGGCGATCTCCAGCAGCGGCCGCGTCTGCACGGCGATGTCGCCGGTCCGCCCGGTCATGGCCAGCAGCGCCTCGACGTCGTAGTCGCCGAGCGGGGCCTCGCCGACGGTGCGCCGGCCGCGATGACCAGGGTCTTGACGCCGGCCTCGAGGATGGCCCCGCAGGCACATCGGGCAGGGCTCGAAGCTGGTCACCATGGCCCAGCCCGCCAGGCTGGCCAGGCCCCAGCGGAGCGCGGCGGTGCGCAGCGCCATGACCTCGCTGTGCGCGGTCGGGTCCGGGATCGAGTTCGACCCGGTTCCGCTCGGCGATGCTGCCCTCCCCGGTGACGATGACCGTGCCGAACGGGGTGGTCGCCGGCCTGCTCGGCCTCGCGGGCCTGCTCCAGCGAGACCCGCAGGAGCTCATCAAGGGAACGTGTCTCGGCGGACATTCACTCTCCTTCAGGCTAAGCGCGTTGTTCGGTGGGCCCGGGGCCTACTCCGGGGGCAGCTTCCCGGCCAGCATGGCCAGCGTCGGCTTGCGCCCGTGGACGACGTGCGTGCAGGGCCACGGCCGCGGCCAGGTCGGGGTCGCCGCTGCGGATGGCCTCGAAGATCTCGCGGTGCTCGTGGCCTGACCCGGCCACCTCCGGCGTGTAGGTCATCCGGAAGATCCACCGGTAGCGCCCCGAGATGGCCTGCATCATCTTCGGACAGCAGCGAGTTGCCGGCCAGCCAGCACGATCTCGTCGTGCACGGCGACGTTCCGCTCGGCGATGAAGTCCGGCGTCGTTCGTCGAATAGGCCGCCTCCGCGGCCGCGAGGGTAGGCCCCGAGCACCGCGGTGGGCGCGCCCGCGGCCGCGCGGGCGGCGGCCAGCCGGGTGGCGTACACCTCGATGCCGAGCCGTGCCTCGAACAGCTCGTCCACGTCCTTCAGCGTCAGCGAGGTCGACCCGGACGCCCCGGCGCAGCGAGCGACTGGATGAACCCGTCCGCCTCGAGCTGGGGAAAGGCCTCCCGTAGCGGGACGCGGGAGACCTGGAACTCCTCGGCCAGGTCCCGCTCGCGCAGCCGTGATCCCTGCGGGAGCGCGCCGCTGATGATCTTGCTGCGGATGCCCCGGTAGATGTGCTGGGACGAGTGACTCTTCTCCCTCGATCTGCGCTGCGCTGCTCACGTGACCATTCTCCCCGAGTGTCCGCTGCGATCGATTATGGTAGACCAAATTGTCAAGTGATGCGCAGTTTACCGGGACGAAACGTGGCCGAGATGACCTCACTGTGACTCTTTGGTATACCAAACGGTGTCTCGCGCGAGCGAGGCGCGTTAAGGAGCCCACCTCGCCCCGCGGGCCCACCGATGAGAGTTTCCGACTACCGGAAGGCGCGCCGCCTCAAGCCCGTCCTGGCCGCGGCCGCCTGCCTGCCCCTTGTCCTCCTCGCCGCCTGCAGCGGCAGCAACGGCAGCAGCGCGTCTGCTTCCGGCACCGGCTCGGCGCCAGCTCAGGCGCCAGCTCGACCGCGCTGACCGTGGTGTACGCCAACCAGGTCACCACCATCGACCCCGTCCAGGCCGTCCAGGCCGAGGTCGACAACATCGCCAGCCTCATCTACGACCCGCTGGTGACCTACAACTCCCAGGACCAGCTGACCGGGGTGATCGCCCAGACGTTCACCACCGAGCCTGGCGCCAAGGCGGTCGACATCACGCTGCGGTCCGGGGCTGAAGTTCCACGACGGCTCGCCGGTGACCGCGCAGGACGTGCAGTTCACCATCGAGCGGGACCTGGCCGTCAACTCCGGCGTCGCGAGCTACCTCGCGGGCTACAAGTCGATGACCATCCACAGCCCGACGTCGTTCACCATCAACCTCAGCGCGGCCGACTCGTTCTTCATGCGCGAGCTGAGCAAGATCTACATCCTCAACTCCAAGCTGGTCACCACGAACATGGGCAGCGACCACGCCCAGGGCTGGCTGGCCTCGCACGACGCCGGGCAGCGGGCCGTACACCCTCGGCGAGACCAACACGCTGGCCGACGTCACCGTCAACCTCTGGTCCGGGTACTTCGACTACGACCCGACCCGGCAGGCCAGCATGCGAGCTCAAGGAGGTGGACGGCAGCTCGACCGAGGCCGCGGACCTGCGCTCCGGGACCGCCAACATCGCCATGAAGCTGTCCTCGGCCGACGCCAAGGCCGTCGCGGGCAAGAACGGCGTGACCACCGCGTGGATCAACTCGGGCCTGACCGAGTACATCTGGGCGAACCCCAACGAGGGCGCGACCAAGGACATCAGGGTCCGCCAGGCGCTGCAGGATGGTCTACAACTACGAGGGCGGCCTCAAGGCCGTGTGGGACGGCAAGGGCACCACGCTGTCGGGGATCCTGCCCTCGACCATGACCTGCCAGCCCACGCTCTCTGGTTACGCCTACAACCTGAGCCGAGGCCAAGACGCTGCTGAACCAGGCGGGCGTCACGACGCTGACCTTGCGTTACCAGCCCGCGCTGGCTGAGTTCACCCAGGAAGCCACCCTGCTCCAGTCCGATCTCAAGCAGATCGGCGTCACGCTCAACCTGGTGCCGATCACCTTCTCCGACTGGCTGACCAGCCTGAGCAACACCAAGAACATTCCCGAGCTGATGCTCATGGGTGACGTGCCGCGGTTCCCCGACACCGGCATCTACCTCAACTAGGTCTACGGCGGGGACGAGCTGTGCTGCGCGGTCGCCGCCGAGATCGCCGCCGAGCTGCGCTGGTAGCCGCAGCGGCCGTCAGCCGGCCGAGGACGCGCAGGCCGGCCCGGTGAACGGGTAACGGTCCCGGAATCCGGCCGCCGATTCCTCAAAGGTGACGAAAACAACGCCGTCGCGGGCCTGCCAGTCTTCGATGAGGCGCTCGAGCATGAGCAGGACCTGCGGCCTTCCGCTGACGTCGGGGTGCAGGGTCACCGGGAAGACGGCGTAGTCGAGTTCCCGGTACACCCACTCGAACTGGTCCCGCCACAGCGCCTCGACGTCCCGCGGCGAGACGAAACCGTGGCTGTTGGGCGATTGCTTGATGAACATCATCGGCGGCAGGTCATCGACGTACCAGTTGCCGCAGAACTCCACCAGGTCGATCTCATGGCCGCGCTGCAGCGGGCGCATCCAGGCCGCCGCCTCGGCGGCGTAGTCGATGTTCGTCCACGTGTCGCCGACCCGCGCGTAGAACGGGACGAAGTCGTCGTAGTTCTGCGAGTGGTCGTAGCTGAAGCCGCTCTCCAGCAGCAGGGCCGCCGTCGCCTCTGACATCTCCCACCAGGGGGCGACGTAGCCGGCCGGGTTCCGCCCGGTCAGCGACGTGATCAGCTCGACCGACTTGCCCAGGATGTCCCGTTCCTGCTGGGGGCTGAGCCTGATCGGGTTCTCGTGCGCGTAGCCGTGCGCGCCTATCTCGTGCCCGGCCGCGGCCACGGCGGCCATCTGCCCCGGGAAGGTCTCGATCGAGTGCCCGGGGATGAACCACGTCGTCTTGAGGCCGTACCGGCCGAACAGCTTCAGCAGCCGGGGCGTGCCCACCTCGCCGGCGAACATGCCGCGCTGGATGTCGTTCGGCGAATCCTGGCCGCCGTAGGACCCGAGCCAGCCGGCCACGGCGTCGACGTCAACCCCGATGCAGATCTCGATGCGCTTCACGGAACCGAACGCTAGGCGGGCCGGGTTTCCGGCGTGTCCCGGCCCGGTGAACGGTGACGGCGAAAGCGGTCAGGCCAATTTCCTGGCGGGCAGGCGCCCCCGCCCGTTCGGCCGCCCGAACATGCGCCTGGTGAGCGCGCCGAGGTGCCGTGACATGGCCTGGGCGGCGTCTTCGCCGCGGTGCTCGGCGACCGCGGCCAGGATGGCCCGGTGCTCGGCCAGCTGGGCGGTCCGCACCGCCGGCGAGCCGGCGACCAGGCTGTCCACCAGCAGCCACAGCGGGTGCTCGTTGGCGTCGACGAGGTGGCTGGTCAGGCCGGCCAGGACGTGGTTGCCGCTGAGCCGGGCGAGCTCCCGGTGGAAGGCCAGGTTGAGCCGGACGAACGGGTCCAGGCCGTCGCCCGGCGGCGCGGCGGACAGCTGCTCGGCTTCGTCGATGAGCGCGGCGAGCCGCCCCGCATCGTGCGGCCCGATCCGCCAGGCCGACAGCTGCGCGACGGGCGGCTCCACGATGCGGCGGGCCTCGAGCAGGTCGCGCGGCGAGGAGTCCAGCGCCGGGGTGACCGGCGTGCTGGCCGGGACGCCGACACCGGTCAGGTACCACCCGGATCCCGGCAGGCCCTCGATGACGCCGCCGAGCTCCAGGGCGAGCAGCGCCTCGCGGACCGAGGACCTGCTCACGCCGCACCGCGCGCCCAGCTCGCGTTCGTTAGGCAGCCGGTCCCCCCGGCTGATCAGGCCCGACGCCACCGAGCGCAGGACGTACTCGGCGACGTCGAGGTACCGGCGGCGCGGCGGCCGGTCGCGCTGCGTCCGGTCGCCTGGGCCGGTCACGTCACCGCCCGCGGAGGCTGAACAGCCTCCCCCAGCCAGGCCGGCCGCGGCCCGGTATACCCGGACAGCTCCAGCGCGTGCCAGACGGCCAGGCTGACCGAGTCCAGGACGGGCAGGCCGAAGGCCGCTTCCCAGGCCTCGGCCTGGTCCGCCGCGGCCAGGTTGGTGCAGAACACCGTGATGGCGTCCGGGCAGGCCGCGGCCACCTGCTCGACCATGACGCCGATCCGCTCCGGTGACATGGTGCTCAGCTCCCAGTTGGACGTGGTGAAGCCGTCGTAGGCCGACGCGGTCACCTCCAGGCCCTCCCCGGTCAGGGTGCGGACCACGGCGTGGTGCATGTCGGCCGGGTACGGGGTGACCAGCCCGAGCCAGGCGCGTGCCCAGCAGCCGCAGCGCGGCCAGCAGGGCGAGCGTCGAGGTGGTGGCGGGCACGCCGGTGGCCTCGCTGAGGGCCGCGCACAGGGCCTGATCGTCCGCGATGCCCCGCCAGCCTCCTGACGTGCCGCTCCACACGATCGAGTCGACCCGGGCGTCGGCCAGCAGCCGGGCGGCCTCGATGATGGGCGCCGGATCGAACTGGGCGGCCGCGCCGAGGCCGACATCGGTGACCCGGAACCGGCTGAAGTGCGCGGTCACCGACGGCGTCGTCGCCAGCATGGCCGAGGTCAGCGGCTCGAGCCGGGTGTTCGATGAGGGCGTCAGCACGCCCAGCAGCGTACGGGACGACATGACAGTGATTTGGCCTACCAAACGGCCAGGCCTGCGCGCTATCCCGCCGGTGGGCCCTAGCCCTCGGCGCCGTCCTGGAGTTCGGGGTCGTCCCGCCCGCCGGGACCGGCCTCGTGCTCCGGTCCGGCCGCCTGGGCCAGCCACTCCCGGCGCTCGGCTTCGGCCGCGGCCAGGCTGCCGTGCTGCTGCGCGAGCAGGACGAGGCACGCCGGGCACGAGCCATCCTGTTTGATGTCCCGTGTCCGGTGGTTGTGCGCCGGCTGCTCATCCATGAGCGCCACCGTACCCGCATCCGACTAGTCTCATTGAGACGATTCCCGACCTCCGGCCGCACGCCGTCGCAGCCGGACCGGACCATGGAGGTGAGCGGCATGCGATTCGCCCTGCCGGGAGGCCGCGGAGACCTGGATCCGCGCAGCGCGGTGCCCACCCTGGAACTGGCCCGGACCGCCGATGAACTGGGCTATGAAGCCCTGTGGCTCATCGAGCAGCAGCTGAGCTCCGGGCCGGCCGGCGGCCGCAACATGCGCTCGGCGCTGATGGTCGCCGCGGCGGTGGCCGGCGCCACCCAGCGGATCCGGATCGGGTTCTCGGCGCTGCTGCCCGCGCTGCACGATCCGGTCCGGCTGGCCACCGACATCGCCACGCTGGACGCGCTGTCGGGCGGCCGGGTCAACCTCGGGGTGGGCTGGCCCCATCCCAAGCTGCCGAACACGTTCACCCGGGGCGAGCAGGCCGCGGCGGATCTGCCGGAGGCCCTGGGCACCCTGCTCGGCTACTGGAGCGGCCAGCCGGCCGCGGTGGACGGCGCGAACTACGAGCTGCGCCCGACGCTGCAGCAGCCGCATCCCCCGGTGTTCGTCGCGGCCCGGGACGATGACGCGATCACCTGGGCGGCGGGGCGCGGGTACGGGCTCATCCTGCCCGGCGGCTACCGGCCCTCGGCGGTGCGGCGGTGCCTGGACCTGTTCGGCTCGGCGGGCGGAGATCCGGCCCGGGTCCCGGTCGAGCGGTTCTGCCTGGTGGCCGAGACCGACGCCGAGGCCCGCCAGCGGGCCGAGCCGCTCATCGCCCGGCTCACCGATCAGCTGGCGCGTTCCCAGCCGGACCGGCTCCGGCCGGGCGCGGACGATGAGGATCTCGATCCGGAGCGCTTCGCCAGCCAGACGGCGCTGGTGGGCAGCCCCGAGACGGTGGCCCGCAAGGTGGCCGAGCTGCGCGACGACCTCGGCGTGCAGTACGTCAACCTGCGTCCCTCGATCGGCGGCAACTGCCCGCCCGAACTGCAGGCCGTCACGGTCGCGATGTTCGCCGCGCAGATCATGCCCCAGTTCACGGATTCCTGAGCTCGCGATGGCCCGGCACCGCTCGTTATGCTGGCCCCGGGCGTGGCTCACGCCGAACCTCCATGGCCGGCTCCCAGCGCCGGCCACTCGCCGGGGGCAAAGGGTCTGCTGACTCGGGCCGTAGCTGCGACCGCCTGCTCGTCTCGGGTGCGCCGCTGGGAAGGCCCGCTCGCGACGTGGAGGCCCGCGATGACCGCGAACCGGAACCTGAAGCAACGTGTCCGTGCCCGCGCCGGCAAAACCGGCGAGTCCTACACCGCCGCCCGGCAGCAGCTGGCCGGCGGCCCCAGGTCGATCACGGTGGCGGCGGCGCAGCTGCCGCTGTTCCCCGACCCCGGCGACGACGCCCAGGTCAGGGCCAGCGGCGCCGCGGTCCGGGACCTGATGCGGCAGGCCCGCGACCGCGGCGCCCGGCTGGTGCACTTCCCCGAAGGCGCGCTGACCTCACCGGGGAAGCGGATCATGTCCAGTACCGGGCCGGACGTGGTCGGGCCGGCCGACTGGGACCGCGCCGACTGGGACGGCCTGGCCCGGGAGCTGGCCGGGGTGGCCGAACTGGCCGGCCGGCTCGGCCTGTGGACCGTGGTCGGCGGCATCCACCGCTCCGGAGCGGCTCCCGGCCGAGCAACTGCCTGTTCGTCCTGTCCAGCCGGGGCCGGCTCGTCGGCCGCTACGACGAGCGCATGCTGTCGAAGACCAAGTCCACGTTCATGTACGCGGCCGGGCACGGCCCGCTGATGTTCACCGCGTCGGGCGTCCGTTTCGGCTGCGCTCTCGGCATGGAGACCCACTACCCGGAGCTGTTCGCCGCCTACGAGGAGCGGGACGCCGACGCCATCTTGTTCTCCACCCACGGCAACGCGGAGGTGCCGGGCATCTTCGCGGTGGAGGCGGCCGGCCACGCCGCGGCCAACTCGCTGTGGGTCAGCTACGCAGGCCCAGCCGAGGACGGCGCGCCGCCGTCCGGGCTGGTCACCCCGGACGGCTCCTGGGCCGCGCGGAGCGCGGCGGGCGGCCCCGGCCTGGCCGTCGCCGACGTCACCACCAGCACGGACTCACCGGCCAGGGTCTGGCGCCGCACGGCCAGGACCGCTGGTCTCAGCCCTGGATGAGCCGCCCGGCGTGCGCGGCCTCGTCGGCCCGCAGCAGGCCCGGCTGCGCGCTGCGCAGCTGCCAGCGCGTGGCGACGCCGTCGGGGCCGGTGAGCCGGGACTCGGCCAGGGCGGCTTCGATCCGGCCGCGCACCTCGGCCTCGGCGGCGGGCTCGGCGGCGAAGAGCACCCGCAGCTGCACCTGATCGCCGGACCCCTGATCGCCGGATCCCTGGTCCTCGGTACGCCGGGCCTCGGTGTGGTGCGGGGCCAGCGGGCAGGGCGGCTCGTGCTCCCAGTGCCCGCACAGAGCCACCGTGATGGCGGCTCCCGGAGCCCGCAGGTCACCGCCCGGAGCCATGGTCACGACCGCGTCGTGGACGAAAGCCTGGCGCACCAGACCAGTATCCACCGGGCCGGGGTGATCAGTCCTTCTGCCAGACCGAGACGTGGCTCCGGCTCTCGCTGGTGAACGGCGCGCGGTTCCAGTCGCTCCAGCGTTCGCGCAGGGTCATCCCGGCCAGCCGCGCCATCAGGTCCAGCTCGGCGGGCCATACGTAGCGGAACGGCACCGAATAGGCCTCTGTCCGGCCGTTCTCGGTCCAGTAGTGGTGCGAGATCAGGCCCTGAGTCGCGGGGGCGTACTCATCGAAGCCCAGATGCGCGGAGGTCACCTCGAAGGGCCGGACGCTCTCGCCGGGCGGCAGCCGCCGCAACTCGGGCACCATGACCTCGATCACGAACCAGCCGCCCGGCTCCAGCTGGCGGGCCGCCGTCGCGAAGCACGCCACCTGCGCGTCCTGGGTGGTCAGGTTCATGATCGTGTTGCGCAGCAGGTAGGCCAGGCCGAACGTGCCGTCCACCCGGGCGGCGGCGAAATCGCCGATCGTCACGCCGATGGCCTCGGCTCCGGGCTTGGCCCGCAGCTGCGCGACCATGTCCGGGGACAGCTCGATCCCGTGCACCCGGACGCCCTGCCGGCTGCAGCGGCAGCGCGACCCGGCCGGTCCCGATGCCGAATTCCAGCGCGGAGCCCGTCCCGGCCAGGCCGGCCAGGAAACTCACCGCCGGGTCCAGGACCGACGGCTCGAACAGGTCCGCCCACCTGGTGTCGTAGATCTCGGCGATGCGCGGGCCGAAGTAGTTTTCGGGCATGGTGTTACCGCCTGTCGGGTTCGGCAGTGGGCGTCGCGGCCGGCGGCGGGTTCGGCTGGGACGGCTTCCCGCCGAAGAAGTCCACCCAGTCGGTCTGGAGGGGGCCGAAGCGCCGGTCGAAGTCGGCCGCGCGGCGGGTGGCCCGTTCCTTCCGCTTGGGGCCGTACCGGTGCCGCGCCCAGATCGAGGTCGGGCGGGCCAGGCGCAGCGTGCCGATCGCCCCGACGGGCGGCAGGAACAGGCCGAACAGGGCCGTCCGGTACTTGCCCTTCAGCACGCAAATGAAGGCCAGGACGCCGTCGATGACCAGGATCCCGGTCGCGGTCAGCCGCAGCGACAGCTCGATGCCGTCGATGTCCTGCACGCCGAACGGGCTGAACCCGCACAGGGCCAGCCCGAGGCAGGCGGCCGTGAGGGTCACCGCCTCGACGGAGAGCTGGCCCTCGCCGCTCCAGTAGACGTCCTGCAGGTGCAAGATCATGGCGAACTCGTCGAGGACCAGGGACGTGCCGATGCCGACCAGGACCCCGGCAAAGGAGCGCCAGCCGAGCCCATCGGGGCCGGCGACGGCGGTGAAGGCTCCGGTGATGAGCAGGATGATGCCCGGCACGGAGTGGTGGATGTGCGTCCCGCTGGCCGTCTCCTGGTTGCGGAACGGTCCGCGGCCGTCGCGGATCAGCCGGGTGATCATCCGCGTGGTCAGGAAGGTGGCGACGAAGGCCAGGAAGCACAGCATCAGCGGCAGCTTGCCGGCCGCGATCACGTCGCGGTGCCACCAGGAGGCCATGCGCCGACCCTAGCGGCCTGTTCCGCCGCAGGCCACCACGCTGGCCGCCCCGGGGTGCCGCCGGTCGCCTACCAGGTACCCCAGGCCAGCGCGGGCGCGGGCAGCTCCGGCGGCGTCAGGAACGCCGGCGGCGCGGCCAGGTCCAGAGCGCCGAGCGGCGAGGTGGCCGCCGCGTCGCGCCGGGTCAGCGCGGGCAGGTTCCACTTCTCCTCGACCAGCTTCAGCACCGAGGTGTGATCCAGCACGTCCGACAGGACGCAGCCGGGCCGGGCGTAGGGCGACACGATGACGGCCGGGACCCGGAACCCGTAGTTTGAGTAGTCGTCCGGGCCCTGGACGAGCTGCTCGGCGTTCCGGACGTAGCCGGGGAACAGCACCTTGAGCACGCTGCGGACCGGGAAGGGTGCGCGACCAGGCTGCGGCCCGGGACGTCGTCGGGCGGCACGGCCGGCGGCGGGGCGACGTGGTCGTAGTAGCCGCCGTGCTCGTCGTAGGTCCAGATCAGCAGCGTGTCGGCCCAGCCCGGACCGTGCATGACCCGGCTGATCACCTCGGCGGCGAAGCTCTCCCCCTTGCGGATGTCCTGCGGGTTCTCCTCCGAGAAGGCGCGGAAGTCAGGGTCGACGATGCAGAACGACGGGAGGTTCCCGCTGTCAGCGTCGGCAAAGAACCGGTCGATGCTGCGGACGTGGGCCATGTAGCCCGCCACCCCGAGCGGGTAGATGGCCGTCGTGAACTGCAGGTCGCGCTTGAAGCCGTCGCTGTCGGCGCGCAGCGGGCGGCCGAAGTGGGCCAGGTGGTGCCGGGCCCGGCGGCGCCGGTACTGCACGAAACGGCGGAATTCGGACTGGTCCTCGCCTGCGGGCCGGTAGTTGACCCAGGAGATCTTGTGCCTGGTCAGCACGTCCATGATGGTGCCGGCCTTCGGCCGGTCGAGAAGGTTCACCGGCAGGTCGTCCATCAGGCCGTTAGCCGTCCCGGCGAGCAGGAACCTGCGGTTCGGGAAGGTGGGCCCCAGGCACGGGGCGAACCAGCGGTCAGCGAGCGGGAACGTCTCGGCCAGGCCGTGGTAGAAGGGCAGGTCCTGGACGGTCCAGTAGCGCATGGCCGCGGTCTTGTCGCCGTCCGGGACGGTCTGCTCGGACGCGGTGACGAAGCCGTCCAGTTTCCCGCTGGCCCACTGCACATGGCTGGCGTTCCAGCTCTGCGTCGGTGTTCCGGCCTTCTGCACGGTGGACGGCGCGTGATACGCCCGGACCATCGTTCCCGCGGAGTCGGGATTCTCGGCGTTCGGGGCTCCGTCGTCACCGAGCGGGAGCCCGTCACCGCGGCCGAGGGTGCCGAGGTAGTTGTCGAAGGAGTGGTTCTCCATCATCAGCACGACGATGTGCTTGATCTGCGGCAGCCGGTCGGTGCCGGCCGGACGGCCGGGGTCGGGGCGCTCGCCGGGCCGGTGATGGCGCCGGCCCCGGTCCCGGCCGCGAAGCTGCTGGCGCTCGATCTTCTCCCAGGCGTTCACGCCGGCCATCTCAGCTCATCCTCTCTGCGCGGCCCGGTGCCGCGGGCACCGGATCGGCCCCGGGCTCCGGCTGGACGGCCGGGCGCTCGCGGCCGGCCTCGTTCGGCTTGACCAGCAGGGCGGCCGCGGTCAGCCAGAGGGCGGCAAAGAGCATGCTGGCCAGGATGTCGGTGGGGTGATGCTCGCCCCGGTAGATGCGGGACAGGGCGATCATGACCGGCATGACGATCGCCGGGATCAGGAACAGGAAACGCCACCAGCCGCGGGCGTGGCCGATGACCAGGATGGCGAGGCCGACGTAGAGGCACGTGGTGGCGGCCATGTGCCCGGACGGGAAGGCCGAAGTGGGCAGGTTCGAGTCCATGTGCGGCACGTCGGGCCTGGGCCGCTTGACGATGGCGGCGACGGTCAGGAAGGCGGCCAGCTCACCCACCATGACCGCCGCGACGAAGACGACCGGCCGCCAGCGCCGGGTGAGGGCGACGAACACGACGCAGGTGATGGCGCTCACGATGAGGATGTCCTGGGTCGCGCCCAGGTTGCTGGCGATCAGGCTCCAGTGGTTCAGCGCGGCGGTGCGGTGCACGGCGAACCAGTGCGGGATCGCGTGATCGCCGAGCAGGTTCCCGTTCCCGTTGCCGGTGGTCATGATCAGCTTGCCGATACCGGTCAGCACGCCGACGATCATCACCCAGGCCACCACGACCAGCGCGGCGGTCCGGCCGTACGTGCGGGCACGGTCATGAGGCACGGTGGTCTCCGGTTCGGTCGGCTTCAGGTCGGCGCGGGCCTCGGGCTCGAGGCCCTCGGTCACCGGGTCGGTCACCGGCTGCCCGGCGGCCCGGCGGGAAAGCTCGAAAGCGAACGCGGTCAGGCCCAGCCAGGTGACGCCGAGGGCCCAGGCGCCGAGAACGTCGGACAGGTAATGCACGCCGAGCAGCAGCCTGCTGATCCCGATGGCCGCGATCAGGGTGACGATCACGATGGTCAGCACGCGGCGCCATGGCCCGCGGGCCGCGGGCAGGAAGACCAGCAGCAGCGCCCCGTAACAGACGATCGACCCGAGCGCGTGCCCGCTCGGGAAGCTGTCCCCGGTGCCGTACGCGATCGGGTGCGGCACCACCGGCCGAAGCCGGCCGACCAGCGCCTTGAGCACCGGGTTGAGGACCAGCTCACCTGCGCCGGCGACCAGGAGGTAGATGGTGAGCCGCCAGCGCCGCCGCAGGGCCAGCAGGAGGGCAGCCGCCATGGTCACCGTCCACAGCACGCCGCCGCTGCCCAGCCAGGTGACCGCCTTGATGATGCCGACGACGACGGGATGACCGGCCACCAGGCTATTGAGCCGGTCGGCGGCACCGCGGTCGACCGACTCCAGCGGAGCCCACTGCAGTCGTACCAGAAGCAGCAGGAGCGCGAACACGAAGGCCGCCGCCGTGATGAGGGCGAGCGGACCGAGAATGTGCCGGCGGCCGGCTCGGACGGACATGCGTGGCCTACTGCCCATGGCCGGTCATTTCACGCGTATTTCTGAGAGCATTTGTGTTAATGCGCAGGTTTGCCGTCTTTCCGGCGCGGTAGATACGGGTATGCATTCCGCCTCGGCACCGCAGGTAATGCGCTCGGCCAGGAAAGCCTCCCGCAGCCAGGCTGCGCATTTCCTGGCCCGGGCGGGCCTGACCGCCCGCGGTGTCATCTACATCCTGGTCGGCTGGGTCGCGGCGCTCGTCGCCCTCGGGCAGAGTTCGCGTGAGGCGGACCAGCAAGGCGCGCTGCAGCTGCTGGCGGGCAAGTCCTACGGGCTCGTCTTGCTGTGGCTGCTCGGCATCGGCTTCGCCTGCTACGCGCTATGGCGGCTGAGCGAGGCCGCGTTCGGCGTGACCGGCGAGCAGCCTGGAATCGGCCCCCGGCTCAAGTCATTCGCCCGGGCCCTCATCTATGCGGGCTTTTCCTACCTGACCTTCACGGTGATCTTTGGCACGGCGCGCAGCCAGGCGGGCCGCCAGGAAGATATGACGGCCACCGTCATGCAGCACGCAGGCGGCCGGATCCTGGTCGGCGCCGTCGGGCTGGCCGTTGTCATCTGCGGCGCCGTGCTGGTCGTCGAGGGCGTGCGGCAGAAATTCATGAGATTCCTGCGGACCGGGATGATGAGCGCCAGGACCCGCCAGGTGGTGAAGCTGCTCGGCATCACCGGAACGATCGCCCGGGGCCTGGTCTTCGCCCTGGCCGGCGTCCTGGTCATCGACGCGGCGATCACCCACCGGGCCACGGAGTCCGGCGGCATCGACCGGGCCCTGCTGACCTTGCGCGGGCAGCCGTTCGGCGAGTTCATCATGCTGCTGGCCGCCCTAGGCCTCCTGATCTTCGGCATATACGGGCTGTGCGAGGCACGCTGGCGGAAGGTCTGACCAGATGGCTGACATCGCCGTCGTGGCGCACTCACGGAAAACCTTCGGCGGCGGGCTGGCCGAGCTACGACAGGTCCTGGCCCGCGAGGGAGTGAGCGACCCGGCGTGGTTCGAGGTGAAGAAGAGCCGGCACGCTCCCGAATACGCCCGGAAGGCGGCCGATCGAGGCGCTGACGTGGTGTTCGTCTGGGGCGGCGACGGCACGGTCCAGCGCTGCATCGACGCGCTGGCCGGCCGGGAGGTGGCGATAGCGATCTTGCCCGCCGGCACGGCGAACCTGCTCGCCTCGAACCTGGGCATTCCGCGTGACCTGGCCGAGGCGGTCCGGATCGGACTGCACGGCGACCGGCGCAGCCTCGACACCGGCACGGTGAACGGCGAGCACTTCGCGGTGATGGCGGGAGCGGGCCTGGATGCGCGGATGATCGCTGACGCTGACCGGGGCGCGAAGGAGCGGCTGGGCCGCGCCGCCTACATCGTCACCGGGCTGAAGAACCTGAAGGCGCCTCGGGTCACGGCGGCGATCAAGGTCGACGGCCAGCATTTCTTCATGGGCAAGGTCGCCTGCGTCCTGGTCGCCAACGTCGGCGAGATTCTCGGCGGGATCAAGGCCTTCCCGAAGGCCCAGCCGGACGACGGCCGCCTCGAGCTCGGGGTGGTGACGGCCTCGAACGCGGTCCAGTGGGCCCGGACGTTCGGCCGCGTCGCCCTGAGACATCCCGAGCGATCTCCGTTCGCCGAGGTCACCCGGGGACGGAAGATCAGCATCCGGTTCGACCGGGAGGTCGCCTTCGAGCTGGACGGCGGCACGCGCCCGGCCACCCGGAAGCTGCGTATCAAGGTCTGGCCCGGCTCCATCACGGTCTGCGTCCCGCCCGCCGACTCCGGACCAGGCTGAGCTCGCTGCGGGTCAGCGGTTGTCGTCGACTGACTCCGCAGGCCGGCCGGACAGCGAGGACATCACGTCCAGGTAGGAATCCTCCAGCGAGGTCCGCGCCACGATGACGGAGGTCCCCGGGTGCCCGGCCGCCTCGCTCAGCGCCTTGCGCAGCTCGTCTTCGCTGGTCACCGTGCTGGCCGCGCAGCCGATGGCCGCCGCGATGCCCGCCAGGTCGAAGTCGGCGAACGTCGAGGCGAACGGCTTGTTGCCCGCGCCGTGGTAGACCCAGCCCAGGGCCCGGTTGTTGAGGACGACGACGGTCATCCGGAGCTGGTTCTCCACCGCGCTCATCAGGCCGTGCATGGTCATGGCGAAACCGCCGTCGCCGCACACCGCGTACGCCGGGCGGTCGCCGGACAGCGCCGCGGCCATGGCGGCCGGGATCGCGTAGCCCATGCCGCCGCCGCCGTTGGGCTGGATGAGGGTGCCGCCCTCGCCGACCACGAAGTCGTGCAGCATGAACAGCCGGTTCTCCCCGGCGTCGCAGGTCATGACGCTGTTCGGCGGCGCCTCCTCGGCCAGGATCTGAGCCACCCGGCGGGGCCGCAGCTCGCCGCCAGCCTCGCTCGCCCGCAGCTCGGCATGCCAGCCGAGCTGGTCCCGCAGGCGGGCGACGCGGGCCAGGCCGTCGGCATCCGGCTGGCCCGTCTCCGCGGCCAGGGCGTCGAGCCCGGCCGCGGCGTCGCTGATGATCTGGACGTCGGCCGGGTAGGTCCACCCCGCATTCAGCGGCTCCGCGTCGATCTGGATGATCTTCTGCCGGTGCGCGTCGATCAGAGCCGGGTTCTCGTTGGCCGTGTCGGTCGCGCCGAGCTTCGTCGCCACCGCCAGGATCAGGTCCGCGTCACCGACCGCCGCGTTGGCCGTGGCGTGCCCGAAGGAGCCCATCACCCCCAGGGCCAGCGGGTGGGTCTCGGGGAAGACGCCCTTGCCGGCCGCGGTGGTGGCGACGGGCAGGTCGAGTAGGTCGGCGAAGGCCCGCAGCGCCGCCTCGGCGCGGGCCAGCCGGATGCCGTTACCCGCGACCAGCACCGGCCGGGCCGCGGCGCGGATCAGGGCGGCGGCCTCGGTCACGTCGCTGGCCAGCGGAGACAGCGGAGACCGGGTGTAGTACGCGCGGTCCAGGTAGAGCCGGGCCGAGTCGGCCTCGCTGACCGGCTCGGTCAGGGCCCGGCTGTGGAAGACGACGGCCACCGGCCCGGGCTGGCCGGCCAGGGCGTGCTTGACGGCGAGCTGCGTCATCTGCACGGCCTGGACGGGATCGAGCGCCACGAAGACCTGCTTGGTGATGGCCCGGAAGCCGTTGACGATGTCGTACGCGCCATAGTCCCCGTATCCGGACTGGTAGGGCCCGTGGTGGGAGTACGAGCCGCCCTCGGTGGCGTCGACCAGGATGATCATGGGCGAGCTGCCCAGGTGGGCCTCCATGATCCCGATGCCGGCGTTGCCCAGGACCCAGGCTCCCTGCCCCATCACGACGGCGGGCCGGGCGGTCAGCCGGCCGTGGGCCTCGGCCATGACCGTGGCCAGCGATTCCTCGCGCAGCAGCAGGGTCCGCACCGTGTCCTGCCGGACGGACAGCGCGTCGAACACGGCCATCATGTGGCCGCCGGGGATGCCCAGCACGACCGGCTCCTCCAGCGAGGCGATGATCTGGGCGACTCCGGCCGCTCCGGTAATGGTTTCCTGGCGGTTCTCAGTCAAGGCATATCCCTCGATCGCTGCGGGATGACGGCGTTTCCCATCATTACGCCGCTCAAGGGCGCCGCGCTAGGGGCCGCCAGGCGATCGGGACGGTGGTCGGCCGCCCGGGCGGCGGGCAGTCATTGAGGGCATGACGACTTCTGCCCACGACGGCGGCCCGCTCAAGCTCCGAGGCGCTGGAGGTGGTCGAGCACGCCCGCACCGAGCTCGGCGTGCCGGTCCGGCATCTGTTAGAAGCGGAGATGAAGCAGCGGCCGGAAACAAAGCACCCTCAGGACTGGCTGTCGCCAGATCCTGAGGGTGCCCGCAGTGCGTCTCTAGGCGTGCTAGAGAGCAACTCCTAGAGGCGGCTTACGAGTGAACATCGCGAGCACCTCCTTCCTGGAACAGCGGACATTTCCTGCCGCGCGGCGCGGCCAGCGTAAGCCGGGCCACCCGCGCGGGGCAACGCGTTTTCCCTGCGCAGCGCGCGCTGAGGTAGCATCCGGCCGAGGAGACGGACCGGCCGTCGCGCGTTCCGGGAGTGCGTTTATGCCCTACACCGTGGACTTCTCCACCGTCTCGACCACCGGCCTGGAGTCCTCGCCGGTGGCCGACGCGCTGGCCGGGCTGCGGGCCAACGAGGCCCGCTA
Organism: uncultured Actinomycetes bacterium; assembly: GCA_963744005.1. Taxonomy (GTDB): domain Bacteria; phylum Actinomycetota; class Actinomycetes; order Streptosporangiales; family Streptosporangiaceae; genus Palsa-504. The sequence goes on from CAVURU010000003.1 coordinate 736,587, forward strand.
CTTCAAGAACAAGTACGATCACGACTTCACCGTGGAGCCCGCGGCCGACGCCCAGGAAGCCGTCGACTGGGTGAACGAGATCCTCAAGGACGAACGCGACCTGGTCATCGCGTCGCCGCCGCTGGAGGCCACGGCCTTCCAGGTCGAGGACATCCGGATGGCCTACGTCTTCTACCAGAGCGGCCTGTCGATCAACGTGATGTACACCATCGGCGACGCCAAGAAGCGAGCCGTCGGGTTCAAGCTCTCCGACGGGATGGACGTCCCGGCGGAGCTCTCGCAGTTCAAGTTCGCCCGGCAGAAGTCGAGGCTGGCCGGGACGATCCGCGGATCCTACTTCGTGATCAAGAACGAGCACTGACCCCAGGCCCGCGTATAAGCACAATGCGGGCCGGACCAGGTCAGCTGACCCGGTCCGGCCCGCATCGCGTGCTGCCGTTACGCCGTTACGCGGCGGCGCCGGGGCGCTCGCCGGTCAGGAACACCTTGCGGCCGGGGTAGTCCGGCCGCGGCAGGCCCAGGTCGTGCTGGGCCACGATGGTCCGGAACACCTCGACCGTGCCGCCCGGGACGGCACTGTGCTGCGCCTGCCGGTGGCCGTACTCGATGATGCCGTCACCGATCGCGCCGTCCTCCCCGTACGGGATGGTCGCGGCCGACCCGACCAGGTCAATGAGCTTCTCGAAGCCCAGCCGGGCCGTGTCCGAGCCCTTGATCTTGCCCATCGCCGTCGGAGTGCAGGCGCTAGCCTCCATGTCGGTCAGCAGCTGCCCGATCCCGGTCAGGAAGGCAGGGTCCTCGATCATCGGGCCGTTCCCGTCCGGGGCCGTCTTGGCCCAGTCCAGGGCGGCGTCAACCGAGTGGGACAGGTGTCGCACGATGCCCTCGCCGGGGCCGATCTCCTCCAGCTTGCTGGCCGGGCCGTCGAGGTGGTGCTCGGCGTCCAGCGGGCCGTGCAGCACGGCCCAGCCGTTGTTGACCTCGCCGACGCGGTACCGGTCGGGCAGCCGGATGTCGCTGTAGAAGCTGACGTTGGTCGTCTCATCCCCGATGGTGGGCAGCGGCTGCCGCTCGAAACCTTCCGAGCTGGTCGGGACCAGGAACATCGTCATGCCCTTGTGCTTGGGCAGCGTCGGGTCGGTCCGGGTGATGAGGAAGACGTGGGTGGCGTACTGCGCGTTGGAGGTGAAGATCTTCTGCCCGTTGATGATCCACTCATCGCCGTCCCGGACCGCGCGGGTCTTGGCGTTGGCGATGTCCGAGCCGCCGTCCGGCTCGGTGTAGCCCTGGGCGATCCGCACGGTGCCGTTGGCGATGCCGGGCTTCAGCTCGTCGCGCAGCGACGGGTCGCCGTCCTTCTCGACGGCGGGCCAGCACAGGACGGTGGTGCCGAGCATGACGTTCGACTCAACCCGGCTGTGCAGTTCGGTCTCGAGGATCTTGACCTTGACGTCGTCGAGCCCGGCGCCGCCGTCTTCCTTGCTCCAGCGCGGCCACAACCAGCCCTTGGCGCCCAGCGCGAGGTGCAAGCCCTCGTCATACGTCGAGGACCGCTCGCGCATGCCGGCCTTCACTTCGTCAGTCACGTGCTCATCCAGGAACGCTCGCACCTCCTTCGCGAACGCCTGCTGTTCTTCAGTGAGAGCAACGGCTGAGAAATCCATCCTCTGGCACTCCTAACGGTGACTCTTTGGGACATCGCCGCGGCCCGTCCCCGGCGGGAACGGCGGCGGCGCGGCCCTGGTATGACAGGTCGCAATAACACCATTGTGCGCTATTGGCGGGCTCAGGGCACCGGTGGCACCCGTGCGGATCGATCGTCCCGTCCGACCTGGTTAGCCGTCAGCCTGGGTATCAAGGCATCATGGAGGGGTCACGCCCTGCGGACTCGCGCCTTGCGGGAGGCGCAGCGGCCGTGCTGGACAACCGGCCATTTTCCTCATGGGAGTGCGGCATGACAGTGGTGTTGACCGATCCGACTGGGTTCGCCGTGGACTGGAACTGGCAGCGGCACCTGACCGTGTGGTCGCTTTCCGGGCGGCACTACGAGCCCCGGTTCGACAGCATCCTGCTCGAGTACGACCTGCCGGACCGCCCGGTCGGGCAGCGCAAGGCGCACGCGGCCGCCCGGACGTGGTGGAAGGCGGAGGGCCGCTCGCAGGCGGTCGCCGCGGTCGGGGGCAAGCCCCCGGTTGATCCATCCGAGCACTGATCCGGCGGCCTGGCGGCCTGCCGTCCGTCAGGCGTGCCGTGTGGGCCGGTAGGTGAGCTCCTGGATGTTGCGGTCCAGCGTCCGGGCCTCGATCAGCTCGAGGTCGAAGTCTTCCGCCCCCGCGAAGACCGGCTCCTCGCCGGTCCGGCCGGTGATCACCGGGTAGACCGTGACCTGAACCCGGTCGACCAGGCCGGCCGCCATCAGCGCGTGGTTCAGCGACAGGCTGCCGTGCGACCGCAACGGCGTATCTGAGTCCGCCTTGAGCCGGGCCACGATGTCGACGGCGTCGCCGCGCACGATGGCGGCGTTCGGCCAGTCGAGCGGGCCCTCCAGCGTGCTGGAGACCACCGTGAGCGGCAGGCTCAGCATCCGGGCGACCCACGGATCACGCACGTCATCTCCTTCGGCGCTGGCCGCCAGCATCTGGGCGAACTGCCGGTAGGTGTTGGCCCCGAGGATCATCCGCTGCGGCCCGCCGTACATGTCGAAGCGGCGGCCGAGCAGCTCGGGGCCCTGCTTGCCCCAGTAGCCGCCCCAGTCACCATGATGCGAGCCGAAGCCGTCGAGGCTGGAAAAGACGTCGAAGGTGTAGGTGGCGGTCATGATCTTCTCCTCTGATCTCGTTGATGGCCTGCGTGAAGGCAGACGGCAGGCCCGGCGAAACTCATCGCCGCCGGAATCGGATGCTCGCCCGCCAGCACCCCGAGCGTTACGCTGATCGGGCGCTTGGTGCTGGTGACCGCCATGGAGGGTGAGGGATGCGGTCTCGTCCCGGGCCGTCTGCGACGACCCAGTCCAGGCGGCATTCGCCCTGGGCGCCGTGCGCAGCCTGCCAGGCCGGCGCGGGCAGCTGCCCGGCCGGCTCGGTCATGCTCACCGGCGGCACGGGCCGGTGTTACCGCCAGCTCGGCACGCCGGTGGCTGTCACGTCGGCCGCCGCCGGCCCGGTCATCACGGACGCGCTCCGGGCCCAGGGCCTGGACGGATTCTGGATTGTCCTGCCCCCGGCCGACGTGGCGCCGCTGAAAGCGCTCACCGCCACGGCTGCTGCCGCTCATGCCAACCTGGCCATTACGGTGGCCAGCCGAGGCTGGCTCCTGCCGATACCGGGCCAGCCCTTCACCGACGGACAGCTCGAAATGGTCCTGCCCGCGGCGGGTAACTCCCTGCCCAGCAGGAATGATCAGGTTCTCGAGCTTCATCGCCTGCTGGTCACGCCGGGCTGACCGGCGCCAGCTGATCCCAGGGGGCAGAGTGGACACGTCGGTCTTTTACCATCTGGCCAGCAGCTTTCTCGGCGGCCAGGCCCTCGACGTGCGGCCCGACGGGAGCGGCCTGCTCATGATGGCGCCGGCCAGCGACTCCCCCGGCCAGCTGTGGCGCCTCGTCCCCCGCAGCGACGGCACATACGCGCTGCGGACGTCCTACCTCGGTGACGGCTTCTCCCTCGACGTCATCAACGACGGGACTGACACCACGCCGTGGCTGGCCGCGACCGGCCACGTCACTGGCCAGATCTGGACGCTGACGGCGCAGCCGGACGGGACCTACCAGCTGACCAGCGACTTCACCGGGCCGGATAGCTCCCTGGAGGCCAGCGGTGACGCACTCGGTCCCCGGCTCAGCACCGGCGACGGGCCGGCCAGCACTGGACGCTGACCGCCGCGGGCCCGGTGCCCGGCACCGTCCCCATCCCGGCTCTGGACCCGCACGGGGACGTGGAGCAGACCGAGGGGCCGACCGACTTCACCCGGTTCGCCCGGCCGCAGGGAACGGTGAAGGCGGTGATGATCTTCGTGGACTTCCCGGACGTGCCCGCCGGGTCGGCCTCGGCCGCGGCCGCCGGGGATCACCTGCTCGGCGGCGGGCAGGCGCAGCAGCTGTACCGGGACCAGTCCTACGGACGGCTCACCCTGGACGTGACGGTGCGCTCGGACCTGGGCTGGCGGCGACTGTCCAAGCCATCCACCAGCTACAACCTGGAAGACTTCGACTCCCAGCGGTCCTACATCAGCGCCGCAGCCGCCCTCTTCCACCCGGCCGAGGTCAGGTTCTCCGACTATCAGATGGTGTTCGTCGTGGCCGCGAACAACGATTCGCCCGGTTTCCAGTACTCGCCTGGCTTCACCCCGCTCGCCGGTTCGGAGGCCACGTCGCCCAGCGGCAAGATACGGCTGGCGGTGACCCTGGCCCACGACAGCTACGGCAATCGCTACATCACCCTGGTGCACGAGATCGGCCACCTGTTCGGCCTGCCCGACCTGTACGTCGCCGGGGAAGCGCCGGATCAGTCCGAAGTCGGATGCTGGGAGATCATGTGCGACATCTTCCACTGCGTCAGCTTTATGGGCTGGCACCGCCACAAGAACGGATGGCTGCCCGCGGACAAGGCGACCTACGTGACGGACAGCACCGCAGGCTGGAACATCACGCTGAGCCCGCTGCCGGATCCGTACGGCGTGTCCATGATCGTGCTCCCCGTCGATGACGCCGGCCACCCGTCCCAGGTCTTCGTCGTCGAGCTGGCCCAGCCGGTGCTGGCCGACAACGGCCAGTACTGGGGCGACGGCGTGCTCGTCTACACGGTGGACGCGACGGTTCCGACCGGCCAGTCCCCGGTGGTCGTGGTTCCCCGCCAGGTCAGCGACAGCGACGACTTCGGGCATCTCTACCAGGCGCCCTACGGCGTCGGCGACGTAGCGGTCGCTTCGGGACCGGGGGCGGTGTCGCTGAAGGTCGAGGTCCGGCAGAAGTTCGGCACCTCCTACAACGTCACGATCGATTACCAGCGGCACTAGGCACGGCCCGTTCGGCCCTCCTGATGACCTAGCGTTCTTTTGCTGGCGGCCGGGTGTTCATGTCGGGGAAACTCGAGGTTCGCACCAGACCGACAACTTACGTAGGTGACTTCACAAACCTCCACATCTCGTAAGCGCACCCGCGTTGTCCTGGTGACGGGTGTCGCGGTCGCCCTGGTGGGCGCGGGAACCGGCGCGGCCCAGGCCGCGGCGCAGCCGTCGAAGGCGGCGCTCTTCGGCGTCGGCAACGACTCCTTCTCCGGCCACGGCCCGGTGAGCGGCAGCGTGCTGCGCAACGACAACGGCGCGACCGCCGTGGTGCGGCACACCAGCCCGTCGAACGGGACGGTGACGGTCAACACGGACGGCACGTTCACCTACACGCCCAAGGCCGGCTTCACCGGCACGGACACCTTCACCTACACCGCGACCAACGCCGTGCAGCTCTTCAAGGACGCCACGGCCCAGGGGGCGCCGATCCCGGCCCTGACCACGGTCCCCGGGCCGAACGGCACCACGACGAAGATCTCGGGTGAAGGCTTCGGCTCCTCGCTGGCGGCCGTGCCCGGGCGGCCGGGCTACTTCTACGGCCTGACCGACCGCGGGCCGAACGCCGACGCCCCCGACGGCAACAAGTCGGAGATGGTGCTGAACTTCGCCCCCGAGATCGGCGAGTTCAAGCTGGTCAACGGCAAGGCCGAGCTGCTCAGGACGGTCACCCTGAAGGGCCCCAAGCCCCTGAGCGGGGTGAACTACAGCGGCCGCCCGCCGCACGACACCAAGGAAGTCATCGACGACGTCGCCGCGACCAACGCCACCCTGAAGGACGGCAAGGTCACCCCGCAGCCGGTCGCGAACGACCCGTACGGTTACGACTCCGAGGGCCTGGTAGCCATGCCGGACGGATCGTTCTGGGTGTCGGACGAGTACGGCCCCTACATCACGCACTTCAACGCCAGCGGCTACGAGATCGGCCGGCTGACCCCGTACCAGAACAGCCCGGACAACAAGTTCCACGACATCATCGGGTACCTGCCCGCCATCCTGGCCGACCGCCTGACCAACAAGGGCATGGAGGGCCTGACGATCACGCCGGACGGCAAGACCCTGGTGGGCGCCATGCAGTCCGCCCTGCAGATCCCGGACCTCGGCTCGACCAAGGCCAGCAAGGTGGCCGTGACCCGCATCATCACGGTCGACCTGCGCACCTTCAAGACCAAGCAGTACCTCTACCTGCTCGACGACCCGGCCACCACCGGCGACGCGAACAGCGAGATCACCGCGCTGTCGAACACGACGTTCCTCGTCGATGAGCGCGACGGCAACTTCGAGCCGGGCGCGCACAAGACGCTGTACGAGGTGAACCTCAAGGGCGCCACCGACGTCGGCAACCTGACCATCGACGGCAAGACCCCGGAGGGCTTCGTCGGGACCGACGGCACCAGCGCGGCACTCGCCGCGCTGACCCAGGCGGGCGTCCAGGTGGCCAGCAAGCAGCCCTACGTGGAGGTGGGCACGCTGCTGACCCAGCTCGACCCGACCGGCGCGCTGTTCGGCCACGACAAGGTCGAGGGAGTGTCCACCACGGACGGCGGCAAGACGCTGTACCTGTCCAACGACGACGACTTCGGCATCGATACCATCGCCGTTGACCCGTCCGGGCTGTGGACCGTGCACCAGAAGGTGCTGCCCGCCACCGGCCAGCCGGACAACGGCGAGATCCTGAGGGTGAACGTGACCAAGCTGCCGCCCGTGGTGAAGACGGCTACGGTCACCATCCGCGTCAAGTAGCGCAGCAGACCGTCGGGCCCGGCCACAGCGTGGTGGCTGGGCTCGATGCCATTCCCCTGAAGGCTGACCGGCCACGGCCTGATCCCGGTCAGAAGGTTCAACGGCGGTCAGCCGGGTAGCCGCGGCACGGTCAGACGACCGAGAGGAGCGGCTATGAGCCAGCCAGGGCCAGACGAAAACGCGGCCGAACGTCACGGGACGCACGAGGACACCGGCACGTCCGTGTCCGGCGCCGGGCCGAAGGTCTCATCCCGGCTGCCCAGCGCTGAAGACCCGCCGCCCAGCTCGAAGGCCGACGCCTCATCCCGGGCGAAGACCGCGGAGGACGACAAGCCGGATGACTGAGGTCGGCCATCGCACCCGATCCCGGCACGGATCGCCATGGCCAGCCGTGGCGGTGGCATTGTGACCGCTGAGCGGCTGGTCGTCGTAGGCGGCGGGCCAGCCGCCCTCGAGGCGGTCCGGGCTTACCGGGACGCGGGCGCCGGCGGGGAGGTCGTGCTGGTGTCCGCCGATGAGCACCTGCCCTACAACCGGCCGCCGCTGTCCAAGGACTTCCTGCGCGGTGAGTCAGCAGAGGACGACCTGCCGCTGGAAGACGAGGACTTCTACCGCCGCCACGACATCGACGTCCGGCTCGGGACCCGGGCGCGATCGCTCGACCCGGCCCGCGGGGTCGTCATCCTGCCCGATGGCCAGGCCCTCAGCTACGGCTGGTGCATCCTGGCTACCGGGGCCTCGCCGAAACCGCTGCCGGTACCAGGGGCCGGCGGCTCCGGTGTCTTCTACCTGCGCTCCCGGCAGCAGGCCAGGGAGTTGCGCGAGGCTGCGGCCCAGGCCCGTTCGGCGGTCGTGGTCGGATCTGGCTTCATCGGCTGCGAGGCCGCCGCGTCGCTGGCCCGGCGCGGGCTGGCCGTGACGCTGGTGAGCATGGAAGACGGCCCCCAGGCCGCCCGGCTCGGCGATGCCGCGAGCCGGATTCTGCGGTCCTGGCTGGAAGGCGACGGCGTCTCGCTCCGCCTAGGCGTGGAGGTGGAGGCACTCGAGGTCGGCCGGGTCCGGCTCGCGGGCCAGGCCAGCGCCGAGGGAGAACTCATACTGGTCGCCGGGGGCGTGGACCCCGAAGCCAGCCTGGCCGCCGAGGCCGGCCTGACCGTGGAGTCCGGCCGGATCAAGGTCGACGCGCACATGGGCAGCAGCGCCGCGCGGGTCCTGGCCGCGGGTGACGTGGCCGTCGCGTTCAATGCCGCGGCCGGACGTCACCTGGCTGTCGAGCACTGGGGCGAGGCCCTGGCCATGGGCCAGGTCGCGGGCCGGACCGCCGCCGGCGCGGAAGCCTCGTGGGCCGAGGTGCCCGGTTTCTGGTCCACCATCGGTGACCGGACCCTCAAGTACGCGGCCTGGGGAGACGGCTTTGACGATGCCGGGCTCGTCGACCACGGCGGCGGAGCGTTCACCGTCTGGTACTCCCGAGAGGGCGTGCTCGCTGGCGTCTTGACCCACGGCGCCGACCCCGACTACGAACGCGGACGGCACCTCATCGAACAGCGCCGGCCGGCGGACGAAGGCCGCGCAGGCCAGTAGGCCGCGGTATACGGGGCCGCTGCGGGAACCGGCGCCGGCACCGTATACCGGCATTTCGCGGACGTGGGTGCCTTGCTCAGCACGCTCGTAGCCCGCCGGCTGGAGCGGGACCTGACCGTCACCGACGTCATGATGACCTTCTGGATCAGCGGGGCAGTCAACAGCTCCACCGCCGACGTCCGTCCCCGCAATCTTGTGACGCTATGTCGACTCCCTGCTGGACGGGTACATGCTTGAGCCGGGGAGATCGCGGCACTACAGCGACCAAGACCATGACCAGGCACGAACTCTCCCAGGTGATTCAGAGGGGTCACCTCTAGCAGACGCCCGCTTCCGCATGTGGCCACGGGAGGCGCTCTAACTCGACCTAGCTGCCGGTGCCGTAGTGGATGGTGTTACCGGGGAAGAAGGCGGGCACGATCGTGCCGAAGTGCTCGTATCCGGCCGACGCCTGCACGGGGTCATGGCCAGCGGGGCCGCGCCGCTGCGCGGCCATCAATTCAGACGCTAATAGTCCCGAACAAATCGGACGTTATTAGTCCCGAATTCAATCCTCTCCGTTACGCGTCCCGGAAATTTCTGCCTGCACACAAATGACGGCAGGCAAATGACTACAGGCAATTGCCTGAAAGCAAGTTACGGCAGGCAAATATCTGACCGGAGGGGTTGACATCCTGCTTTAAGGATCCAACAATCCCATTAACGTCCCTGTAATCCTGCGAGTCTGGCCGACACCCAAAGGCTTAATGCACAGGATTTGGTTACCGTTTCGCAATATTGAGCGCGACGAGGGCAACGAAGCCCCACACACAGCCTTGCGTGCTGACCTGCGTCCATGCCCGCAAGGCAGGCCGTGACCAGCAACGCCTTGGCTCGATTTCGGCGTGCCCGAACATCAGTGGAGGTTCCGCTCGGCACGCCACAGCAACGCCTTTCCCCGCTTTCCAGCCATCCCCCGACGCCGGATGGCAGCAAGGAGAAATGTCAATGGCACAAGACACTTCGGGCGCCGCCGGCACCGCCGGCACCGTGGTGGTGCGCGGCGAGATGGCCGCGCGGGTCGACCGGCTCCCGCTCACCGCGATGCAGTGGGAGCTGGCCCTGATCGTCCAGCTGGCCTGGGCGGCCATGCTGGCCACCGACGGCCCGGCCCTGCGGCTCTACCCGTTCATCTGGGCGCCCAAGGGCCTGATCACGTCCTCGCAGTACTCCGTCATCTACGCCTTCGAAGTCGGCATCGGCATCCTCATCGGCGGCTACACCATGGGCTGGCTGGCCGACAAGATCGGCCGCCGCAACGGCCTGATGATCTCCGCGGTGCTCGCCGCCGCGTTCTCCTGGCCCTTCGCCTACGTCACCAACTATCCCGCGCTGGTGGTGCTGTCCATCTTCACCGGCCTGGGCTGCGGCGGCGCCCTGGCCATCAACGTGGTCTACCTGTCCGAGATGACCGGCCCGACCATCCGCGGCAAGGTGACCATGGGCGGCCAGGTGCTGGCCATCATCATGCTCGAGTTCGTGCTGATCGGCTGGATCCCGCACTTCATGATCCCGGCCCACTACCAGGCCTTCCAGTGGCTGCTGTCCGGCATCAACCTGCTCATCGTGCTGCCCCTGCTGGCCTGGCGGATGTACGAATCGCCCCGCTGGCTGGAATCCCGGGAACGGTTCGATGACGCGCGCAAGGTCATGGAGAAGATGGAAGCCCGGGTCATGAAGCGTTACCCCGTGCTGCCCGAGCCCGACCTGAGCGAGCAGCACACGGTCGTGGCCGAAGAGAAGACGAACATGTTCGCCGTGTTCGGCAAGGACTACTGGTTCCGGACCGTGTTCATGCTGGTCGTCTTCGTCCTGCTGTACGGCGGCATCGTCTACGGCAACGCCTCCTACGCCTACCTGTTCCTGTCCGGCAGCCGCGGCTTCAGCGCGGGCCTGGTCTTCGAGCTGACCGCCTGGGGCGGCCTGATCGCGGCCGGGTTCTACGCCATCAACGCCTACTTCGGCGACAAGGTCGAGCGCCGCTACATGGTGCTAGTCGGGGCCATCATCATGGCCGGCGGCTGGTTCGGGATGAACGCCACGCACGACAAGACCGCCGTCATCATCCTGTACTTCGTCCAGGTCACCGGCACCGTCATCTTCCTGTGGAACATGTACGCCTACGTGCCGCTGAACTTCCCGACCCGGATGCGCGGACTGGGGACTGGCTGGACGGACGGCGTAGGCCACCTCGGGGCCTGGGGCGGCGTGCTGCTCTGCGGTCACATCTTCGTCGCCTCCAACCCGCTGAACTGGATCCTGCTCATCACCATCCCGGGCGCCCTGGTCCCGGGCATCCTGGTCGGCTTCTTCGGCATCCGCCAGCGCCGCCGGACGGTCGAAGAACTGTCCCGCTAGACGGGACTGCTGGACCTGGGCCGCCCGGCTCTACCCGAGGTGTCTCCGGCGGCCCAGCCCTCCACCACAGCCGGCCTCCCCCATGACCATCCATGGCGGGGGGCCGACTTGGTCGGCACGACAGGCGACCCGCGACAACCACGAAGGAAAGCGATGAGTGACAGCCAGACCGTCACCATCCCGGCCGCGGCACCCGCGGCAGAAGCAGAGTCCCGGTCTGTGCAGCTCCTCAGGGCGCTGGCGGATAACCCGGAACCGCTTACCGCAGCGGTCCTGGCCGGCCTGCTGGCCGAGCCAGGCCGCCGCCGCAAGCTGCTTCCCTCCTGCAGCCGGATCCTGCACCGGCATGAGCAGGCCGGTCACGTGGAACGGGCGGGCCGTGTTCCCAGACGACGCGGCCGGCCCGCCATCCTCTGGCGTATCACCCCCGCAGGGCGCAGCTGGCTCGACCAGCACGACCAGGCGCCAGCCCTGGCCGTGGCCGCCGCGGCCAGAACGCAACGCGCCGCCACCGAACGGGCCAGGGCTCTCAATAAGGCCCGGGCGGCCTTCGACCGGGAGACGCCGCGGATCCGCCGCAAGAAAATCGCTCACCAGCTACGAGACCTCGGCTGCACCCTCGACGAGATCGGCGCCGTCTTTCACGTCAGCAAGGAACGGATCCGCCAGGACCTTATCTGGGACCCCGCAGTCCAGCCGGAATCGCGTAAGTCCCGGAAAAGGCCGAAGCCGCGCCCGCGCCTCACTCCCCGGCAAGTGCAGGTCCTCCTCGACCTTGACGACGGCCGCCAGGCGAAGAAGTACCCGCATTACACCCACACGCTCCGGACCTTGAAGAACCGCGGCCTGATCGCCTGCACGGCGAGCACCGAATCCGGTTCCATCCACGGGTACACCATCACCGCCGAAGGACACGCGATCGCCAGCGAACTCGGCGGCATGAAGGAGCACGCCGGGCCGTATGCGGATGAGCAGGCCCTCGAAGAGTCCGCCCAGCAAGACACATCGCCCACGGCGTGAACGCCTAGCCCGCGGCGGCAGCTAGACCAGGCCCTCGGCATGACCCGGCTGGTCAGTAACGCCCCATGGAAGCGTCCCGGTCAGCCGGCAAACGTTTCCTTCTGTGCCCCAGGCTTTCAGGTCAGGCCGCGGCGTCCCGGCCCTGCAGGAACACCTTGCGGCCGGGGTAATCGGGCCGCGGGAGTCCCAGATGCTGCTGGGCGATGATGGTCCGGAACACCTCATTGGTGCCGCCGTAGGTCGCGGTCACCTGGACCGCCCGGTGGGCGTGCTCGACCACGCCCTCGGCGATGGCGCCGTCCGCGCCGAAGGCCAGGACCGCCTGCGCGCCGATCAGGTCGATCAGCCGCTCGGCACCCGCGATCGCGGTGTCGGCGCCCTTGATCCGGCCCATCGGCCCCGGCGTGTCCGCCGCGGCCTCCATCTCCACCAGAAGACGCCCGAACCCAGCCATGAACGCGTTGTCCTCGGCCATCGTGGACCCGTCCACGGCCGGAGCATCCTTGGCCCACCGCGCTGCGGCCTCCATGGCGTAATTCAGGTGGCGCATATGGGCGACGCCGACGCTGAGGTCGTCGAGCTTGCTGAGCTCCTCGCCGATGCTGTGCTCGATGTCCAGCGGGCCGTGCAGGACCGACCAGCCGTTGTTGACGTCCCCGATGCGGTACCGGTCGGGGAGGCGGACGTCGGTGTAGTACGTAATGTTGGTCCGCTCGCCGAGGGTGGGCAGCGCCTGGACCTCGATGCCCGGCGCGTTGATCGGCACCAGGAACATGGTCAGGCCCTTGTGCTTGGGCAGCGTCGGGTCGGTCCGCGTGATCAGGAAGATGTACTCGCAGTTGTGGGCGCCGCTGGTGAAGATCTTCTGGCCGTTGATGACCCATTCGTCGCCATCTCGAACGGCCCGCGTCTTCGCCCCGGCGATATCCGACCCGCCATCCGGCTCGCTATAGCCCAGGGCAAACCGGACCTCACCGCGGGCGACCTGCGGCTTCAGCTCCGCGACCAGCCCCGGGTCCCCGGATGCCGCCACTGCCGACCACACCATGGCCGCGTCACCGGGGCCAGCGACGGGCGCGTTTCGCTTCACCATCTCGGTGTGGAGGATCCTGACGGACGCGTCGTCCAGCTCTGCGCCGCCGTCCTCCTTCTTCCACTTGGGCATGGCCCAGCCCCGGGCACCCATGGCCAGCTGGACCCCCCGGTCGTAGAGGTTCCCCGTCTCGCGGGCCCTCGCGTAAACGTCCTCGGTCAGGTGCTCATCCAGGAACGCGCGGACCTCGTCGGCGAACGACTGCTGGGCCTCGGTGAGGTCAACTGCTGAGAAATCCATGGTCTGACACTCCTAACTGCTAGCTACTGAATCCGCCGGCCGACTGGCCATATTCTCCAGATGGCGGCGGCACTGGCGAATTCCGAATATTGAATCCTGAAACCGGATAAGAACGCACTGAGAATCATGATCAGCACATCCAGCCCAGCGGCATGGTCGCGCTGAATACGACTCCGGGCGAGAAGGGCGCCGCCCCAGGCACCCGGCCCACGCCGATCCCATACCGCGGAACGTAACACCGGCCTTGTCCTCCGTCTAGCTCAGAGCTGCTGATCTCTAAGCCGCATCGTGTCGGACAGCGAGGGAGGCTTTGTTGATTAGGTCATCGGCTTGGAGCTCTGGCAACGCCACCGTCCGGGCGACCCAATCCGCTTAGGTCGGCGCCATCCCTCGGATCGAGTGAATTTCGGTTAGCGGCCCGAAACGGGCGAGCTTCGCCGCGGGTCAGCCCGGCGCACCGCCGCCGGTAACTCGTGGAGTTTGTCCGGGTTTCATCCGTTCCGGAGGATGCCTCTGACGAGCCGCAGGGGTGACTTTTGCCCTCGTCCTGGTGGCCGTCGGCGGCGGAATGGTTAGCGCCCGGTTCGGCGGCGATGCGGTCCCCTACGGGGCGAAGGTGGTAGCTCCGGCTTTGATGGTGATGGCCATCATCCTGTTCACGGGGACCGTGTCCGGCGCCCATCTGAACCCTGCCGTCAGCATCGCATTTGCGGCCGGGGCGACTTCCCGCGGAAACGCGTCCCGGCCTACATCGTCGCCCAGTTTGCTGGTGCGATCCTGGCCACGCTGGTGCTGTGGGCGTTCCTCGGCAAGCAGGGCAGCGCGGGGCTGACCCTGCCGGGCAGCGGAGTTCCGACGGCCAGCGCGATGCTGTGGGAACTGATGCTGACCGCCGGCCTGGTGAGCGTCATCCTCGGTACCGCATCGGGCGCTCAGCAGATCGCGTCGATGAACCCGGCCCGGTCACTCGGCCCGGCTCTAGTCAAGGGCGACTGGACCGCATGGTGGGCCTACCTGGTCGGCCCGGTGGCCGGGGGGCTGATCGCGGTGGGCATCGCCTACGTCCTGCGGGGCCGCGGCGGCGGCCGCAGCGGAATCTCAGCCGCGGTAGGCACCATCGGAGTGGACTGGCGCCCCGGCCCCCGGCCGTAGCTCGCGGTCCAGGCGCAGCTTCTCGGCTTCCTACGGCTTGGCCACCGAGGCTACCGGCGATCCGTCCGATGCCCCGGAGTCCGGTACTCCTTCGTAGTCGGGAAGCTCGACGCCGTTGATCGCGCGCTCGATCAGCTCCATGGGCCATTCTTCGGGCGAAAGGCCCGGCTCGGCGTCCGGCTCAGGGACGTCACGGCTGCGCGCGTTCAACCGGCCGATCTCCTGGTTGGCCTCGACGAACGAGCGCATCCGCTCCTCGTAGCCGGCGAACCCAGCCTCCGGATCCCACCCGGCCGCAGCCAGCTCGCCAGCCAGCAGGTAGGCGCCGACCAGGGCCAGCCCGGTGCCCTGCCCGGACAGCGGCGACGAGCTGAACGCCGCATCTCCGAGCAGCGCCACCCGCCCGCTCGACCAGCGGTCCATCACGACCTGGGCGACCTGGTCGAAGTAGAAGTCCGGCGTGTCGTTCAGATGCTCGAGGAGGCGCGGGGTCAACCAGCCCAGCCCCGCCAGCCGCTCGCGCAGCAAGAGCATCTGGGCTCCGATGTCGCGGTAGTCGACGTCGAAGTCGGCGGCGGGGAAGGAGAACATGGCCATCCCCCGGGCCGCGTCCTGGATAGGCCGCAGGAGGGCCGAACGTCCAGACTCCGGTTCCTGGTACTCGAACGAACATCCAGCGGTCCAGCCCGAACTCGTTGGGCACGCTATAGAAGGCCAGCACGTGCCCCAGGTGGCGGACGAACCGCTCAGGCGGCCCGAAAACCATCGCGCGCAGCGTCGAGTGCAGCCCGTCCGCCCCGATCACCAGGTCGAACCGCCGTCGGCCACCGCCCGCGAAGGCCACGTCGACACCATCCGCGTCCTGGGTGAGCTCGGCGATCCGGTCGCTGAACATGTACTCAACGCCGTCCTTGGTATCGTCGTAGAGCACTTGGGACAAGTCACCGCGCAGGATCTCGATCTCCGAGATGTAGCCGTCGCCGCCATCGTCGCCGGCGCTGAAGGTCTGCAGCACGTTCCCGTCCGCATCCACCATGTGCGCGCCAACGGTCTCGGTACAGGCCGCCCGCACCGCCGCATCCAGCCCCATCCGGCGGATGACCTCCTTCGTCACCCCGCGCGCATCCACCGCCTGCCCGCCGGGTCGCAGCCCAGGGGCGCGCTCCACCACGGTCACCTCAGCGCCCCGCCGCCGCAGCCAGTGCGCCAGCGCAGGCCCCGCGATGCTCGCTCCCGCCACCAACACCCTGATGCTGCTCACAGTGCTCCCCGCTCATCTATGGTTCCGGAACGTCACGTCCTGCCGGTCATCGCAGAGTCGACGTGCCCGCGGCAGGAAACTCATCGACAGGGGTAAGCCGCGTCGCCCGTGAGCCTCATGTCACATGCTGAGGAACGCACCGTCGTATTGACGTGGATGGGTGCCAGGGTGCCATGGTGGTAGTCGCCACCACCGCCTGGAAGGAACCAGCGTGAAAATCGGCCTCATCTCCGACACCCACATCCCCTCCATGGGCCCCGAGCCGCCTGCCGAAGTCAAAACCGCCTTCCAGGACGTCGACCTCATCCTCCACGCCGGCGACGTGTACACCGAAGACTGCATCCACTGGCTCGAACAGATCGCCCCCGTCACAGCCACCACCAACAGCTTCCACCACGTCGGCGAAGGCGCCCCCCGCATTAGCAAGCCGATCACCGTCGAGATCGAAGGCCGCACCATCGGCGTCATCCACAAACTCGACCTCCGCTACTACCCCGACGACATCTACCCCCACGACCTCGATCACTATCCGGAGAGCAAAAGCCTCAAGGCCGAGCTCCTTGAGGTCTTCGGCAAGCCCGTCGACATCGTCGTCCTCGGCTACACGCACGAAACCATGGTCGAAACGCACGACGACGTCCTCTTCGTCAACCCCGGCAGCCCCACCATGATCGGCAACAGCAGGAAAATGGGACACGTCGCGACCATGGAACTCAACGGCGACGACGTCAAGGTCGACATCATCCCCCTCGCCGACGTGAACTCCTGAGCCAAAGCCACCGCCGAGGAACCTTCAGCCTGCCGCGCAGCTTGTTCTCGCGCGGCAGGTCAGGAGCCTCTAATGGGGGTGAGCCGGCCTGTAGGCCGGGTTCTGTGCGCCCGCTTGCGCGGGGCGGCGGTCATCCATCTGGGACTGCCGTTGCCGACAGCCTCGTGCGGCCTACCCGCGAGCATCGGGCGGGCCGCCCTCAATCGCTCGCGCAGGGAACCGAGGTTCCCCTCTTGGCCTTGCTCCGGGTGGGGTTTACCGAGCCGCCGCAGTCACCTGCGGCGCTGGTGGTCTCTTACACCACCGTTTCACCCTTACCCCGCGCCGAGACGCGGGGCGGTCTGTTTTCTGTGGCACTGTCCCGCGGGTCACCCCGGGTCGGCGTTACCGACCACCCTGCCCTGTGGAGCCCGGACCTTCCTCACCGGACTTGCGCCCGGTGCGACCGCCCGGCCGACTCACCCGGGTCAAAGAATACTCCCGGCTCAGCTGACCGAGCCCGGAACCTGACGGCCCGGAGCCTGACTACTCAGTTCTGAGGGCTGCTCGTCGGCGTGCGACTCGGACGGCTCGGACGGCTCGGATCCTGACGGCCGAGGCGCGGGGCGGATCCGGGCCGGGGCGAAGGCCAGGCCCGCGGCCAGCGAGACGAAGGGCAGGACGGGCAGCAGGTAGCGGTAGTCGAAGTCGGCCAGAGCGACCGGCGCGACCAGCAGCGTGACGCCGATGGCCCAGGGCAGCATGCTGCCGTTGAGCCGGGAGAAGGTCAGCCGGGGACGGCGCTGGCGCAGCCCGGTGATGCGGACCACTCCCCCGAGGCCCAGGGCCACGATGATCGCCAGCAGCGGGCCCCACGTGTAGATGTACTTCTGGTACTTGACGTCGAACCGCGCGAACGACTTGTCGACTCGGCTGGGGGTGGCATGCCCGTAGCTGACCGCGTCCTGGTAGGCGGTGCCGCCCAGGATCCAGGTGTGATTGTCGGGCACGATCTGGGTGCGGAACGAGAAGTAGTAGAACGACACCGTGCCGACATCCGGGTAGTTCTGGCGCGGCCACTCGAACGCCTTGGCCACCCCGTTCAGCACCGACTTGGCGTAGCCGAGCGGCTGAGCCTCGATGGCCCGGATGGCGAAGTCCCGGAGCAGCTCGTTATTGGCCACGCTGACCGGGCCGCCCGGGATGGTGTGGATCGGCGTGAAGTGCCAGATGTAGTGTCCCGGTGGCGTCCGGCTGGACGGCGATCCGGTCGGGCAGATGGACAGCTCGTCAGCGGGCGGCTGGATGACCGCGCAGTCGGCGAACGATGACACCCGGCCCCACAGGTAGAACCCGTCGGACCGGGTCAGCCCGTAGCTACCGTTCCACTGGTGGAACCAGGCCGCATACGTCATCACCGGGGCCAGGGCGCCCAGACCCATGGCGATGGCGGCGATGTAGTTGCGCCACTTCTTCCAGCCCAGCCGCACCGCGCGGTAGACCAGGAAGGCGGGCAGCAGGACCAGCAGCGGGATGCCCTCGCTGCGCACGGTGATGGCGTACCCGACGAGCAGCCCCGCCCCTAGCGCCACCGGCCAGGACGTCCGGTACCGCCACAGGAGGAGCAGCATGGCCAGCATGATCAGGAACGTGAACAGCGTCTCGGCCATGATCATGTGCTCGTCTTCGATCTCGAAGGCGTCCAGCAGCACCGGCAGCGTCGCCGCCGTGGACCAGATCTTCGACACCCCGGCGCGGCGGGCCAGCACGTAGATCATGACCGCGATGCCCAGCCCCATCAGGTGCTGAACGGCCGTGACCAGCGTCAGGCTGTGAAAAGGCAGCAGGCCCCGGAGGAAGAACGAGTAGCCCGTGCTCTTGGACAGGTTGGGCCGCGGCCGCAGCGCGGCGCCGAGGTAGACGAACGAGTCGCCGGAGAACCACAGCGCGCCCGGGTAGCCGAGCATGGTCACCAGCCGGATGAGCGCGCCCACCGCGAGCGCCCCGGCGAACAGCAGATTGCCCGCGATCAGCGCGTGCACCCGCTGCACCAGCGGAGCGCGCGTTAGGCCTGCGAGCACGCTGAATCCCTTTCTCGGCGCCGGGGACACGTCACAATAGCACGCGTCCGGCCAGCGGTTATGGCGTCCTGGCCCAGGCTTCCAGCTGTGAAACGAAGGCCTCCGCGTCGGCGTTCCAGCCCAGCGAGCTCAGCGCCGCCTCGTGCCCGCGGCTGCCCATCTTGGCCCGCAGCGAGGCGTCCCCGGCCAGCATCAGCACCGCGTCGGCCGCGGCGCGCGGGTCGCCGAACGGGACCACGAAGCCGCACTCGTACTGGGTGGCCAGGTCGGCGGCGGCGGGCAGCGGGGTGGTCACCACCGGCACGCCGCGGGCCATGTACTCCACCACCTTGGTCGGCAGCGAGTGCCGGAAGTTCGCCTCGTCCTGGAGCAGCGACAGGCCGGCCAGCGCGCCGTCGATCATGGGCAGGGCCTGGTCGTTGGGGACGAAGCCGGGCCAGCGGACCAGCCCCTCGGCCTGGGCGGGCTCGATCATGGCCCGGGCCTGCTCATCAGCCGGGCCGATCAGCTCCACGCTGATGCCGTGCGGGCGCAGCAGCAGGGCCATCTCGATCATCTCGGCCGCGCCGCGGTCCGGGGACAGGTGCCCGACGTAGACGACCCGAGACGCGGCCTCCGGCGGGTCGGGCGGGGGCACCGTCTCGGGGACGTAGGTGGTGTTGGGCACGACCGGGTGGATCCGGGTGAAGCGGGGCACGTAGCCCTGCTCGGCCAGGATGAGGTGGATGCGGTGCTCGGCGGCCCGCTCGGCCGCGTGCACGGCCGCGGCCACCGGCGGCCGCAGCCGTTCCGGCAGCCAGGCCTTGGTGCTCAGCGCGGCCGCGGTGTCCTCGTGCACGTCCCACACGGTGGGCGGCCGGAACCGGCGCGGCGGCAGGGCCAGCAGCAGCTCGGGGTCGTGGATCAGGATCAGGTCGGCCCGGGTCCCGTACTTGGCCAGCGCGCGCCGGGCGGCGCGCAGGGCGCCCAGCCGGTCTCGGCCCACCGCGCGCGGGACCGGGATTATCCTGAGCTGAGGCAGGGAGCGTTCGGCGGAAAAATTCTCGACGCCGGCCGGGGCGATGTAGGTGACCTGGTGGCCGGCCTCGAGCAGGGCCCGGATCTGCCGGTGGTAGATCCGGGCGTCCGCGGGATGGTGGACGATCGTGCAGACCACCACCCGCATCGGGGTCATAGCGCCTCGACGTGCGGCGAGGCCGGGACCATGCCGCGGGTGTCGAGCAGCAGCCGGGCGTCGCGGGCCAGCTGCTCCGGGTCGTATTCGCGGTGCCCCTGCAGCAGGATGACCAGGTCGGCGTCGGCCAGCGCGGCGGCCAGGTCCTCCGCGCGGGGCACCGGACGGCCGTCGACCTGCCAGTCCGGCACGTGCGGGTCGTGGTAGCTGACCACGGCGCCGCGAGACAGCAGCTTGCGGGCCAGCGGCCGGGCGGGCGATTCGCGCTGGTCGGCGATGTCCCGCTTGTAGGTCACGCCGAGGAGCAGGACCTTGGCCCCGTTGACCGCCTTGGCGTGCCGGTTGAGCAGCTCGGCGGCCCGGTCGGTGACGTAGCCGGGCATCCGGCTGTTGATCTCCTGGGCCAGCTCGACGAACCGGAACGGGTAACCGAGCGTGCGGACCTTGTAGGACAGGTAGTTCGGGTCGATCGGGATGCAGTGGCCGCCGACGCCCGGCCCGGGGTAGAAGGCCTGGAAGCCGAACGGCTTGGTGGCGGCGCACCGGATCGAGTCCCACAGGTCGATGTCCAGCTCGCGGCAGAAGATGGCCATCTCGTTGACCAGGGCGATGTTCACGTGCCGGTAGGTGTTCTCCAGCAGCTTGGCCATCTCCGCCTCGCGGGCCGACTTGGCCCGGACGACCTGCTCGCAGATCTGGCCGTAGAACGCCTCGGCCGCGTCGGTGCAGGACGGGGTCAGCCCGCCGACGATCTTGGGCGTGTTGGCGAAGCCGTAGACCGGGTTGCCCGGGTCGATCCGCTCCGGCGAGAAGGCCAGGTGGAACTCGATCCCGGCGGTCAGCCCGGACGCCTTCTCCAGCAGCGGCCGGACCACTTCCTCGGTCGTGCCCGGGTAGGTGGTGGACTCCAGCGACACCAGCGTGCCCGCCTTGACCAGGGTGCCGGCCGTCGCGGTGGCCGCCTTGACCGCGGACAGGTCCGGGCCGTCGGCTTCGGACAGCGGCGTCGGCACGCACAGCACGACGACGTCGGCCTGCCCGACCTGGGTCTCGTCGGTGGTGGCCCGGAACCCGGCGGCCAGGATCTCGGCGATCTCGTCGTCGGTCACGTCGTCGACGTGCGAGCGCCCGGACATCAGGCCGCCCACGATTCGCTCGCTGGTGTCCAGCCCGGTGACCCGGAATCCGGACCGCACCGCCTGGATGGCCAGCGGGAGGCCGACATAGCCGAGCCCGATGACCACTACGTCCTGTGCCGGCATGTAGCCCCCTTGGCTAGAAAAGGCTGGTAGTTCGCACTTGTCTATATGGCGCCGAGCCGCGCGTATGCATCTTTGTACCGCGCGGCATTATGCGCCCAGGTCCGGTCGGCGGCCACCCATTCGCGCGCGTTGTCGCCGAGCTTTTTCCTGAGGTCTGGGCTGCAGACCAGGTGCTCAAGACTATCGGCTAGGGCCACCGGATCTTGCGCTGTTGTCAGGGCCCCGGTCACATCGGGTTTGACGATTTCGGCCAGCGCCCGCACGTCACTGGTCACCACGCACAGCCCGCTGGCCATCGCCTCGACCGGCTTCAGCGGCGTCACCAGCTGGCAGACCCGGTCCGGGGTCCGGGGGACGACGAAGACGTCCAGCAGCGCGTGGTAGTCGCGGACCTTCGCGGCGGGCACCCGCCCGGTGAAGATGACCGCCTGGCCCAGCCCGAGCTCCCGGGCCTGGCGCTGCAGGGCGGGGCCTTCGGGCCCGTCGCCGACGATCAGGGCCCGCACCGGCAGGCCCCGGTCGCGCAGCAGCCGGGTGGCCTCCAGCAGGGTGCCCATGCCCTCGTGCGGGACCAGGCTGGAGACCTCGCCGATGACGTGCTCGCCGGGCTGGAGGCCCAGCTCGCGGCGCAGGCCGCTGGCGTCGGGCAGCGGGCGGAGGAAGTCCTCGCTGACCGCGTTCGGCACGATGACGATCTTGTCGGCCGGGACGCCGCGGGCCACGATCTCCTCGCGCATGGCCTCGCCCAGCGTCACGACCAGGTCGGCGGCCTGCATGCACTGGGTCTCCAGCTGGCGGCTGAGCCGGTACAGCTCGCTGGCCGCCCGCTGCTCGCTGTCGGCGGACCGGGACAGCCAGGTGTCCTCCCAGAACCCGCGCACCTCGTACACCACGGGCAGGCCGAACCGCTCGCGCAGGCCGAGCGCGACCACCGCGTTGGTGTAGTTGCTGGCCGCGTGCAGCACGCCGGGCCGGACCTGCCGGGTGAGCCGGGCAGCCTTGTCCAGGCCCGCGGCGGCGGCCCGGTCGGCCCGGGCGGGCATCCGCCAGGGCAGCAGCCGGTGATACGGGATGCCGTCCAGGGTGACCAGCTGGCGGCCGTCGATCCGGCCCTGGGTGACCGGAAAGCCGATCCTGGTCGCCACGTGCGGGTCCAGCCCGGCCTGCCGCTGGGCCAGCACGATCTCATGGGTCCGGATGGTGTACCCGGCGCTGGCCGTGGGCAGCGCGTCGTTGACCAGGTGCAGCACGCGGCCGGTCGTCGCGCCGCGGCGGCGGGGGGCACGGCGCCCGGAGCCGGGGCGTTCATGATCGCGGGCAGTTTGGGCCCTATACGGACCATTTCTGCCCGCGATCATGAAATCGGAGGCTGGAGGCGGCGTGAGCACGGCGCGCTCGGCGGTGAGCTGCGCGCGCAGGCGGCGGGCCCGGCGGCCGCGGGCCGGGGTGAGCGCGTCGAGGCCGTCGGTGAGGCGGCCCTGGCGCCAGGCCAGCCGGGCGGCCAGCACCGGGCGGGCCGGGTCGGACTCGGCGAGCCGCGCCACCGCGCCGGCCGCGGCGTCGGGCTGGTCCACGGCCAGGGCGAAGGCAGCCAGCCGGCGAGGCGAGCGGTCCAGGCCGGCCAGCGCCCCGGCCCGGTCGCCCGCGCCCCACGCGACCGCGGCGCGGCCGTAGGGTCCGGCGAGCCGGAGACCCCCGCGCAGCGGCGGGGGCAGTACTCTCTGGGCCAGGACCACGGCACGGACCGGGTCCGCGGCCACGTGCCGCCAGGCAATCGAGGCTGCGAGCACGAGGGCGCGAGGCGACGCGTGCAGGTCGTGGAGGCGGGGGCCCGGCCGGCGCAGGGCTGACGTCATCACGGCAGATGATATCGGTTCGGTGAACGGGAAGGACGCGATGCGCGGACCTATCACGCACGTGCTGGGCGCGAGGCCTAACTTCATGAAGGCCGCCCCGGTGATCGCGGCCCTGGCGGAGCTGGGGCACGAGCAGCGGATCGTGCACACCGGGCAGCACTACGACGAGCGCATGTCCGAGGTCTTCTTCGTCCAGCTCGGCCTGCCCCGGCCGGACGTGAACCTGGGCGTCGGCTCGGGCAGCCACGCGCGGCAGACGGCCGAGATCATGACCGGGCTGGAGCGCGACTTCCTCGACTACTCCCCCGCGCTGGTCGTCGTCTACGGCGACGTGAACTCGACCCTGGGCGCGGCGGTGGCCGGATCCAAGCTGGGCGTGCCGCTGGCCCACGTGGAGGCCGGGCTGCGCAGCTTCGATGACTCCATGCCGGAGGAGATCAACCGGCGGCTCACCGACCAGCTGTGCGCGCTGCTGTTCGCGACCTCGCCGGAGGCCATCGGCTACCTGGCCCGGGAGGGGCGCCCGGTCGACGCGGTGCACCTGGTGGGCAACCCGATGATCGACACGCTGCTGGCCCAGCTGCCCCGGTTCGACGTGGCCGCGGCCCGCGAGGCGGCCGGGCTGCCGGAGCGGTACGTGGTGGCCACCTTGCACCGGCCCGGCAACGTCGACGACCCGCAGAAGGCCGCGGTCCTGGTCCGCGCGCTGCACGAGGTGGCCGGCGAGCTGGACCTGGTCATCCCGGTCCACCCGCGGAGCCGGGCCACCCTGGAGGCGGCCGGCCTGGGCGCCCATCCCCGGGTGCACATCTGCGACCCGCTGGGCTACCTGGAGTTCATGGGCCTGGTCAAGGGGGCCGCGGCGGTGGTGACCGACTCCGGCGGGGTGCAGGAGGAGACCACCCTGCTGCGGGTGCCGTGCCTGACCCTGCGGCCCAACACCGAGCGGCCCATCACCATCACCAGCGGGAGCAACCGTCTCGTAACCGACGCCGAACTGGCCGCCGCGGTCAGCAAGGCCTGCCAGGATGGACCGTACGCCGGCGAGCTGCCCCCGCTGTGGGACGGGCACGCCGGGCCGCGCATCGCCCGCATCATCACCGCCTGGCTGGACCGGGAGGGCCACCCATGAGCACCGTCCCCGGAGACGACACCGGGCTGGACGTCGACGTCACCGATGACGAGGCCGCGCTCGGCCCGGGCGGCGACCCGGGCCTGGCCACCGAACGGGACCGGCTGGCTCGCAGCCTGCGAGACACCAAGCTTCAGCTGGCCATGACGCAGTCCCGGCTGGCCGCGCTGGAGAACTCGGCCACGCTGGTGCTGGGCCGGACCCTGGTCCGCGCGGCCCGCCGCCCGCTGTCCCGCGGCGTGCAGCTGCCGATGGAGCTGGTCAAGATGTGGCGGGGCCGCGGCCGGCTGAACGGGCCGGGAGCCGCCACCCTGGCCCTGGCCTCCGCGCAGCTCGGCGACCTGGCCGGCGGCGGGGAGCGGTTCCTGACCGCGCTGACCGCGCCCGGGCTGGGCGCGCCGGGCATCGGCCTGGACGCTCCCGGGCTGGTCATCACCGGCGTGCTGACCGCGCAGTCGTGCACCACCCTGGCCCCCGACGCGGCCGTGTACCCGCTGGTCCCGCACGACGTGGACGTGATGCTGGAGAGCGTCGGCGCGGACCTGGTGCTGATCGAGGCGGCCGCCATGCTGGCCGGCTCGCCCTGGGCCTATGCGGGCGACCCGGCCGCGACCGACCGCGGGCGGCGGCTCGGCCGGCTGATCGCGGCGGCCCGCGCGCAGGGCAAGCCGGTGGTGTTCATCCGCAACGTGCCCGCCCACCTGGCTCCCGGCCTGGACTGGGTCGCGGCCAGCTGCGACGTGGTGTCCGACGACGGCTTCGGCGTGCAGCTGGCCCGGTTCAACCCGATCGGGCTGGCCGCCGAGCGCCCGGCCGACCCGGTCTTCGCCGGGGCGCGGGATCCGCGCCAGCCGCCCGGGGTGCGGGCCCTGCTGGACACCCTGACCGGGCCGGGCGGGCCGGTCACGGTGACCGGCGACATCGGCTGGCGGCGCCGTCCCGGGCTGTACCGGGAGCACGCCGTGTTCCTCTCGGTGTCCGCCGACCAGGCCCGGGAGCAGCAGGCCAGCGGGGCCCGGGTGGTGCTGGCCGGCGGCGGGCTGCCCGCGGTGCGGGAGCAGCTCGCGGCCGCTCAGGCCGAGCCGCCGCGGGCCGGGGCCGACGCGTTCGGCCCGCTCCGGGACATCTTCACCGAGCACGCCACGCCGGCCCGGCTCGCCGCGCTGGCCGCCCGGACCGGGCTGCCCGCGCACCTGGTCAGCGGCCGGCAGATCGCGGTGCTGGCCCTGGTGCCGGACGCCGAGACGGCGGCCGGCCTGGCGGCCAGCGTCAGCCGGCAGCGGCTGGCCCCCGCCGAGCTGGTCGCGGTCGTCACCGGCCGTCCGGGCGGCTCGGCCGAGGCGGCCAGCCACGCCGTCACCGCGGCACTGTCGGACCTGGCCGCGCGGGGCGTCACGATTACGGCCATCCCGGGCACCGACTCGGGCTGGCTGGCCCAGGCGGCCCGGACGGCCAACACGCCGTGGGTGGCGCCGTGGCCCGCAGACCACGCACCGGACTCGGAGTACCTGCTCGACCTGGCCTGCGCGCGGGAGAGCGCCCAGGCCGACGCGGTCGGCTTCGCGGGCTCCCGCTACGCGTACGTGACCTCGCTGGAGCCGGCCCTGGCCCGCCGGGAGCACTTCAGCCCCGACGGTCCCGGCCACGGCCTTCGGCTGTTCTCTGTCAGTTAAAGGAGTTGTCCGCGTTGAGCACGCGCGCGCTTGTCTACGGTGACATCGACCTGAACCTGATCGACGGGTCGGCCATCTGGCTGCAGTCCGTCACGCAGGCGCTGGCCGCGGCGGGCTGCGAGGTGACCCTGGTGCTCAAGGCGCCGGTGCGCACCAGCCGCCTGATCGACCCGCTGCTGGCCCAGCCGGGCGTGACGGTCCGCCGCCCGGTCGAGGAGCAGCTGATCGAGGGCCCCGGCCCGCTACCGGCCGCCGCCGCCCCGGATCTGCTGGCCCGGCTGGACGCGGAGACGCCGTATGACCTGGTCGTGATGCGGGGCCGCGCGGTCACCGCCGCGGCGGCCAAGAGCGGCACGTTCACCGGGCGGCTGTGGCCCTACCTGACCGACGTCCCGCAGTCGGTCCCGGGCCTGACGGCCGCCGCCGCCGAGGAGCTGGCCATGATCGCCTCGGCCGCGAAGTACGTGCTGTGCCAGACCGAGGAGCTGCGCTGCTTCCTGGAGGGCAGCATCCCGGCGGCCTGCGGCAAGTGCGTGCTGCTGCCCCCGATGCTGACCGACATCCCGGCCGCGCGCGGCGCGGAGCCGGCCGCCTCGCCGCTGCGCCTGGTCTACTCGGGCAAGTTCGCGCCGCGGTGGAACACGCTGGAGATGACCGAGCTGCCCGGCCTGCTGGCCGCCCGCGGGGTGACCACCGAGCTGCACATGATCGGGGACAAGATCCACAACTCCCCCGGTGACTACCAGCAGCGGATGCGCGCCGCGCTGGACGCCAAGGGCGTGACCTGGCACGGCGGGCACTCCCGCGAGGACGCGCTGCGGATCTCGGCCACCTGCGACATCGGGCTGGGCTGGCGGCACCCGGAGCTGGACGCGAGCCTGGAGCTGTCGACCAAGGTGCTGGAGTACGGCGCCATCGGGCTGCCGGTGATCCTCAACCGCACGCCCATGCACGAGAACCTGCTGGGCGCCGACTACCCGCTGTTCGCGGCGACCCTCGACGACGTGGTGGAGGTCGCGGCCGCGGCGGCCGCCGACCCGCGGCTGTACCGGTCGGCCGCCGACCGGGCCGGCCAGGCCGCGCGGGAGTTCACGCTGGACCGGGCGGCCGAACGGCTCCGTGGTTACCTGTCCCGGGCCCTGCCCGTGGCCCGCCTGGGCGACGGCGCGGCCGCGCCGAAGCGGCGGGTGGTAGTGGCCGGGCACGACCTGAAGTTCTTCACTCCCCTGCTGGACTACCTGCAGCGCCAGCCGGACCTGGAGGTGCGGCTGGACAAGTGGGCCGCGCTGGGCAAGCACGACGAGGCGGCCAGCCGCGAGCTGGCCGAGTGGGCCGACGTGGTCATCTGCGAGTGGTGCGGGCCGAACGCCGTCTGGTACAGCAAGCACAAGCGGCGCGACGCCCGGCTGCTGGTCCGGCTGCACCGGTTCGAGCTGGCCTCGGCCTACCCGTCCCAGGTCAAGATCAGCGCGGTCAGCCAGGTGGCCTGCGTGAGCAGGCACTACACGCAGCTGACCCGGGAGGCGACCGGCTGGCCGGAGACCAAGGTCGTGACCGTGCCGAACGCCTTGGACATCGAGCAGCTGGACCGGCCCAAGCTGGACGGCGCCCGGTTCCACCTGGGCCTGGTCGGCATCGTCCCGTCCCGCAAGCGGCTGGACCTGGCCCTGGACGTGCTGGAGGAGCTGCGCCGCGACGACGACCGGTACCAGCTGTTCATCAAGTCGGGCATGCCGTGGGAGCACTGGTGGGTCTGGCAGAACACCGGTGAGCGGGCGCACTACGCCGACGCGCTGCGCCGGGTGCAGCGCTCGCCGCTGCTGCGCGGCGCGGTGGTCTTCGACGACGCCGGGCCGGACGTCCCGGCCTGGCTGCGCCGGGTTGGCTTCGTGCTGTCCACCAGCGACGACGAGAGCTTCCACGTGGCCCCGGCCGAGGGCATGGCGTCCCGCGCGGTGCCGGTGGTGCGGCACTGGCCGGGCGCGGAGACCATCTATGACACGCGCTGGCTCCACGACGGCCCGGCCGAGATGGCGGCCGCGATCGCGGCGCTGGATGATGAGGCCGCCTGGCGGCAGGCGGGCCAGGACGCGCACGCGCAGGCCGCGGCGGCGTTCAACGTGCAGCGGGTCTGCGAGGCCTGGTACAGCCTGCTCAGCACCGACCTCGACCCGGCCCGGCCGGACCCGGCGCTCGAGCTGCTCGGCTCCGGCTGAGGCGGCATGTACTTCACGCTCGCGGTCAGCGCCTCGACCCGCGAGGGCTGCGCGGCGCTGGTCAGCGCGGCCATCGGCGCCGACCCCCGGGTCATGCCGATCCCCGGCCCGCCGGCGATCGCCTGGGAGGCTTCGTCCGGGCGGGCCGCGGTCCTGCGCTGGCCTGCCGCTCCGGGCGCCGGCACCACCGCCTCCGCAAGCCCGGCCGGGCCGCCCGGGACGGCTTACCGGTCGCAGGCCGGCACCATCTGGGCCGACCAGGTCAGCGTCCGGGCGCGCACCACGCTGACCCGCGTCGACCCGGTCTACCTGGCTGAGGTGCCCGGAGCGGTGATCATCAGCGACCGCGCCTCCTGGGCGGCCGCCGTGGCGGGCCGGCTCGGCCAGCCCGACCCGGTCACGGTCACCGCGTTCCTGGCCCTCGGCTACCCGGTCGGCGCGGCCACCCCGTTCCACGGGGTCCGGGCCCTGGGCAGCGCCCAGCAGCTCACGGTCACGGCCGGCCGCCTGGCGGTCGCGGCTGCGCAAAGCGGAATCCCGGACGCCAGCACCCTGGATGCCGGCACCCCGGACGCCAGCACCCTGGAGGCCGGCGCCTCCGGCGCAGGCCGGGCGGGCGGGCAGGCTGGCTCGTACCGGGCGGTGGCCGACGCCCTGGTCGAGGCGGTCCGGCCGCTGGGCGAGGCGGGCGTCCCGGTGGAGCTGTCGCTGACCGGCGGGAAGGACAGCCGGCTGGTGGCCGCCGCGCTGACCGCGGCCAAGGTGCCGTTCCGGGCCCGCACGCACGGCTTCGCCAGCCACCCGGACGTGATCGTGGCGGCCATGATCGCCCGCCGCCTGGGTGTCGAGCACGTGGTGACCGAGCCGCGCGCGGCCGCGCCGCAGCAGGCCCCTGATGAAGGCGAGCTGGTCGCACGGCTCCGTTCGGCCGTATTGGTCTGCGACGGGATGCTGTCGGCCTTCGAGAACCTGGGCCGCCCCGACCCGCAGCGGGCCGCGGAGCCGGTGCAGGCGGGCGGGCACGGCGGCGAGCTGCTGCGCGGCGGTTACGCGCCCGCGGCCTGGACGAAACGGTCGCCCGCCCGGGCCTGGAGCGAGGCCCGGGGCGCCGAGCTGTTCCGCCGCATGGTCACCCGCCGGCTGAGCCTGCTGCACCCGGCCGCCGCCGGGGAGTACCTGGCCAGCCTGGCCCCGTTCGCGGCCGCGCTCGGCCGTGGCCCGCTGCACGCGCTGGACCAGTTCTACCTGGTGAACCGGGCGGGCCGGTGGTCGGCCGCGGCCCGGCAGGCCTACCTGCTCCGGTCGCCGATGGCCCAGCCGCTGTTCGATGACCAGGTGGTCCGGGCCGCACGGGCCGTCCCGCTGCCGGACCGGATCACCGACCGGCTGCACCGCGGCGTGCTGGCCGAGCTGAGCCCGGAGCTGCTCGAGCTGCCCCTGGCGGGCAGCAGCTGGAAGTCCGGGCCCCGGATCTCGCCGGTCCGTGCGGAGGCCCGCTCGGCACCGGCCGGGCCCTCCGGCTCCGATGACTGGCGGCAGGCCTACGGGGACCGGATGGCCCGGCTGCTGCGCGAGTACGCCCTGGACGTGGGCGCGGCAGGCGGGATGTTCGGCCTGGTCCGCAGGTCGGCGGCCGAGCGCGCGCTGCGGACGCCGCAGCAGGACACGCACGCGGTGTGGGCGCTGGCCACCCTGGCCGCGCTGCTGTCCGGCGACTGGCTGAACGCCCGGAACCCGGCTCAGCGGCCGGTGACCGCCCCGCCGTCCACGCTGTAGAGCTGGCCGGTGATCCAGTTGCCCTGGTCCGAGCAGAGGTAGACGGTCATCCAGGCGATCTCCTCGCCCGTGCCCGACCGGCCCAGCGGCACGGTCCGCTGCACCATCTCGTCCCAGACCTGGCCGCGCGGGATGTCGTCCATCCGGAACGTGTCGATCAGGCCCGGGCAGATGGCGTTGACGCGGACGTTCGACTTACCGAGCTCGGAGGCCATCGCGCAGGTCAGGGCGTGGATGCCGGCCTTGGAGGAGGAGTAGGCGGCCGCGTTGGCGGCCATGATCTTGCCCGCGATGGAGGAGATGTTGACGATGCTCCCGCCGCGGCCCGCCTCGACCATGGCCTGGCCGAAGGCCCGGCTCATGTAGAAGGTGCCGTTGAGGTTCACGTTGATGACGTTCTGCCACAACTCGACGTCGAGGTCGATGACCGGGACCCGGTCCGCGCCGCGGGCCGCGCCTGCGTTGTTGACCACGATGTCGACCCGGCCGAAGGTGTCCAGCACCTGGGCCCGCAGCCGGTCGACGGCGGCCGGATCGGACACGTCGCTGATCACCGGGAGGACCTGGCGGCCGACGGCCTTGATCTCCTCGGCCACCGAGTCGATGTCACGCCAGCCCGCTTGCTTCTCGTCGTCCGGATACCGGTCCGGCGCGCGCCCGGTGCCGGTCAGCACCACGTCACAGCCGGCCCGGGCCAGCTCCACAGCGATCGGCCGCCCGATCGAGCGCATCCGTCCGGCGCCCGTGACGACGGCGACCTTGCCTTCAAGTCCGGTGAGCGTGAGACCCGTCATGATCGGTGAGTCTGCCAGAGTGGCGTCCGGCTAGCCAGACCCCCGGTATCGGATCAGCCGCGGCCGTACTTGGTCTCGGCCTGCCAGAAGTACAGCACCCCGCCGGCCAGCGCGATCAGAGCCCAGGCGACCCCGGCTATCCACAGCTCGTTGATCTGGACGATCGGATGGCAGTAAGCCTGCAGCGGCGGGTTCTTGGTCACCGAGAACAGCTTGCAGGCCGCGGCGTTGTAGGGCTTGGCGCCCGGCGCGTACTGGCGCTCGGTGGCCATGATCGAGTACCTGGTCAGCGAGATGTACACGGCGGCCGGGTTGAGCGAGAGCACGTCCTTGGCCCAGCTCGGCAGCTCGGCGGGCAGCGAGGCGATGGAGTACATGACCCCGCAGAAGTACCGCCAGATCCGGGTGAAGAACGGGATGAGCTGGCTGAAGTCCTGCGCGCCGGCCCCCAGCCGGGCCATCACCAGCGCGATGCCCATGTTGAACGTGGCCTGCAGGAACAGCACCGGCACCAGGAACAGCCAGTACCAGGTGAGCGGCTCCCCGGTGCCGAGCACGATGGCGAACAGCACCACCATGGACACGACCAGCTGCTGGAACTCCACCAGCACGTAGGCCAGCGGCAGGCAGGCGCGCGGGAAGTGCAGCGCCCGGATCAGCGCCAGGTTGGCTCGCATCACGTTCGATCCGGTCACCACGGACCGTTCGGTGAAGGCGAAGATGAACACGCCGGTGACCAGGTACGCCGTGTAGTGGCTGATCCCCCGGTTGGCCTGGAACAGGACGCCGAAGACCAGGTAGTAGACGGCCGAGTTGAGCAGCGGCGTCAGCACCTGCCACAGCTGGCCGAGCCGCGCCTCGGTGTACATCGAGACGTTCCGCGCCGTGGCGTAGGTGAGGATGAAGTGCCGCCGGTCCCAGACCGAGCGGATGTAGGCGAGCAGGCGGGGACGAGCGGCGCTGGGCCGCAGGCCGTACCGGGCCGCGAGAGCGGCCAGGCTGTCGCCCTCGGCGGGCGGCTTCTCGCTCTCATCGTTATCGAGGGCGAGCACCGGCCCGTTCAGCAGGCTGCCAGGAGCGGTCAGCCGCCCGGGATCGTCCATAGACGTGGATTCTATTGATCAGGACAGGTGGCCGGTGTCATTGAACGACCGGAGCACAGCTGTGCCGTTGGAATACCAGTCGATCTCGGACAGCGCGGCCAGGTCCAGGTGCATGCGGTACAGGGCGGCAGGCGGGGCGAGCAGGGCCTCCGCGACAAGCGTCTTGATGGGCGTGACATGGCTCACGATCAGCACCCGCTGGCCTTCGCGGCCGGCCAGCACGCGGTGCAGGGCGGCGGTGACCCGCACGGCCACGTCGGCGAAGCTCTCGCCGCCGGGCGGGGCGATCTGCGGGTCGGCCATCCAGGCCGCCATCTCCTCGGCCCAGCCCTCCCGGACCTCGGTGAAGGT
The DNA here is from genome assembly GCA_963744005.1 of uncultured Actinomycetes bacterium. Taxonomy (GTDB): domain Bacteria; phylum Actinomycetota; class Actinomycetes; order Streptosporangiales; family Streptosporangiaceae; genus Palsa-504. Next base: position 768,304 of record CAVURU010000003.1, read on the forward strand.
GCGGCCCTCCCAGGCGCCGAAGTCGGTCTCCCGGAAGCCCTCGTCGGTGACGACCTCGGCCCCGGTGACGGCGGCCACCTCCTGCGCGGTCTGCACGGCCCGCCGCAGCGGCGAGGTGAAGATAGCCGCCAGGTCGGCGCCGGCCAGGCTCTTGGCCGCCGCCGCGGCCTGGGCCAGGCCGGCCGGGGTCAGCTCGGCGTCGGACCGGCCCGAGTACTGCCGCTGGACCGACATGGGCGTCTGGCCGTGCCGCAGCAGCAGGGTGCCGGCCGGCTCTCCGCGGGCTGGCCCCCAGGCCGTCCTGGGCGGCACGCTAGAGCCCCGATTCCGCGGTTCGGATGAGGATCCGCCGGCACTCTTCGCACCGGACCACGTCGTCGGCCGCGGCGGCCCGGATCTCGTTCAGGTCGGCCTGGTTCAGGTTCAGGTGGCATCCCTCGCAGCGCCCGGCGCGCAGCATGGCCGCGCCGACGCCGCGGGCGTCACGGATCTGCTCGTACAGCTTGAGCAGGTCGGCCGGCACGTCGGCGACCACGCCGACACGCTGCTCCGACGCCTTGCCCGCCTGCTCGTCGATCTCCTTGAAGGCGGTGTCCCGGCGGGCGGTCAGCACGCCGATCTCGGTGCTGAGGCCGTCTCGTTCGGCGGCCAGCTCGTCTCGCCGGCTGACCAGGCCCTCGCGGCGCTCCATGAGCTCGAGCACGATCTCTTCCAGGTCGCCTTGCCGGCGGCGCAACGATTCGATCTCGGACTGCAGGTTGGCCAGCTCGCGGGCGGCCGACACCTGGCCGGCGTCCAGCCGGCCGCGGTCCCGGTCGATCCGGGTGCGGACCTGGTCGACGTCCCGCTCGGCCCGGGTCTCTTCGCGCGACAGGTCGCTGAGCTCGGTCTCGGCCACGACGATCTCGTCCTTGAGCTCGCTGGACCTGGCCTCCAGGCGGGCGAGCTCGGCAACTTCGGGCAAACTACGCCGGCGGTGATTCAGCCGGGCGAGCTCGGTGTCCAGGTCGGCCAGCTCGAGCAGGCGGAGCTGGCTCTGTGGTGATGCCTTCACGGCTCCCAACGTTAGTCGCCCCGGGGACCTGGTGGGGTTTCCACGGGTCACGGCTTATCTGTCGGCCCTGACTCCGCGGCCCGCCGCTCGTTACGGTTAGGCCCGTACGGTAGGCGCTGTAGGTAGCGGGACGCGAGGAGGCGCGATGGACAGCGAGGCCGACCGGGAGTTCGCGAAGCTGGCGGGTGACTACCTCGACGACCGGGCGCAGCGGCACCCGGACGAGGCTACTGACCTGGGCGATCATCGGTTCGACGACCGCATGCCGGACTCGTCGCGGACGGCGCTGGCCGACGAGCGGCACGCGCTGGACGGCTGGGCGTCCCGGCTGGGCGCAGTGGATGCTGCGGCGCTGTCACCCGAGCACCGCGTCGACGCGGCCATGATGGCCGACAGCGTGGCGCGACGGGTCCTGGAGCTCGACGAGCTGGCCGAGCACACCTGGAACCCGCTGCTGGCCAACCCGGGGCGGGCCATCTACCCGCTGCTGGCCCGGGACTTCGCCCCGCTGCCGGACCGGCTGGCTTCGGTGGCGGCCCGCCTGGCCGCGATTCCGGAGAGCCTGGCCGAGGCCCGGCGGCAGCTCGGGGCCATGCCCCGGGTGCACCTCGAGACGGCCATCGCGCAGTTCACCGGCACGATCGCGCTGGTCAGCGAGCAGATCGACGCCGTTCTGGCCGGTGCGTCCGGCTCGGCCGCGGCGGGCTCTGTTGCGGCGGGCTCTGTTGCGGCGGGCTCTGTTGCGGCGGGCTCGGCGGCGCAGCTGGCCTCGGTGCGCCCGGCGGCCCTCGAAGCCCTGGCCGAGCACCGGGACTGGCTGGCCGCCCGGCTGGCCGACGCGGCCCCCGGACCCGACGGCGACCGGGACCCGCGGATCGGGCCGGAGCGGTTCGCCCGCAAGCTGTCCCTGGCGCTGAGCTCGGCCGCCGAGGCGGATGCCGTGCTGACCCGGGCCGAAGCCGACCTGGAGCTGGTCAGCGAGCAGATCGCCGAGCTGGCCGCGCAGCTCGCCGGGCCTGGCGCGGCCCGCAGCCCGGAGGTCGTGCGCCAGGTGCTGGACCAGCTGGCCCGGGACATGCCGGATGACGCGACCATCCTCGGTTTCGGCCGGGACGCGCTGGCCGCGCTGACGCGGTTCGTAGCGGACCGGCAGCTGGTCACGGTCCACCACGACCCGGTCGAGGTCATCCCGATGCCCGAGATCGACCGGGGCGTCGCCGTGGCCTACTGCGACTCGCCGGGGCCGCTGGAGCAGGCGCCGCTGGCCACGTTCATCGCCGTGTCACCGACGCCGTCGGACTGGTCCGCCGAGCGGGTCGCGTCGTTCTACCGCGAGTACAACCGGCACATGGTGCACAACCTGATGGTCCACGAGGCGATGCCGGGCCACTACCTGCAGCTTCAGCACTCGCGGCGGTTCTCCGGGTCGCAGACCTCGATCCGGGCCGCGCTGCGCTCCGGGTCGTTCGTCGAAGGCTGGGCGGTCTACGCCGAGCGGATCATGGCCGAGCAGGGCTATCCCGGCGACGGCGACCCGCGCGCGGTCCGCATGCAGCAGCTCAAGATGCAGCTGCGCACCATCATCAACGCCATCCTGGACGCCCGGGTGCACGGCCACGGCATGACCGAGGCCGAGGCGATGGCCCTGATGACCGGCCGCGGCCACCAAGAGGAGAGCGAAGCGGCCGGCAAGTGGCGCCGGGCCCTGCTTACCTCGACTCAGCTGTCGACCTACTACGTCGGCTACACCGAGGTGTCCGACCTGGCCGCCTGGATGCGCCAGGCCGACCCCGGCCTGTCCGACCGTGACCTGCACGACCGCATCCTGGCCCACGGCTCGCCCCCGGCCCGCCTGTTGCGCACCCTGATCACCCCGTAGCTGCGGTTCCCACGCTGCCCGTCCCGCTCGGCTACCCGGGGCCGCAGATGCTGTATCTCCGGTAACAGCTGCCCACGCTGCGACGCCAGGCGTCCGAGCATTCCATCCGTCTTCGCCTTTTTTTCGCTCTCTGCGGCGTGTCGTTGGAGTTGTAAGGACCATTTTCGATACTCTGTCCTACGTACAGGTCAATCGCCCTGAATGGATCGACCTCATGAGCGAAACACCGGCTTCCCGTGACCCGAGGCGGGAGCAAGACTCGCCCGGCCTCCCCGCGGAGTCCGGTGCGACTCCCCCAGGCGCAAGTCTCCCGTCACACCCTGCTCCCGGTAACCCGTGGCCGGAGTGGATGGATGATCCGGCCTACCTGGCCGCCCGGGCCGACCACCTGGATGATCTCTCCGGCTTGGAGCTAGACGAGGATCCAGACTCCCCGCCCTGGCTCGATGCCGCCGAGTTCGCCGAGCTGGTGACGGAAGCTCACGAAATCGCTGCTGAGCAGGCAGAGGCCGAGCAGGTCGCAGCCCGGCTCGGCCACACTGCCGCTCTGGGCGCGGCCGGGGCGACTCTGGGTCGGCGGGGCCCGGGGATGCCCGGGTCCGCGGACCGCTTTCCGGGCGAATTCGCCAGCTCGACGGCCGGCTTCGCTACCGGCCATGCGCTGGACACCGCCCCGGGCTGCGCCGCGCTGGCCTCGTTCCTGGAGGACGCCGCCGGGGACGATGACGCCTACCAGGACGCAACCGACGACGAGTTGCTCGGAGTGATCTGCGCCGGTGACCGCGCCGAATCGGCCATGGCCGCCCGCAAGTATGCCGCGGTCGCCGCCTTCATCCGCCGTCGTCCCGCTCCCGGCTGTGCGCCGGAAGGCGAGGCGGCGATGCCCGAGGCGTGGCACGAGTTCACCGGCCGCGAGCTCAGCCCGGCTCTCGGCATCTCTGCCGGTGAGGCCGAGGAGATGCTAGGCGTCTCCCGCGAACTCGAGGTCAGCCTGCCGGGGACCAGGTCGGCGTTCCGGTCCGGCGTGCTGAACCTGACCAAGGTGCGGATCATCGCCGCCGCGACTGCCGTCCTGGATCCCGCCGAAGCCCGGGCGGCTGAGGCCATCGTGCTGGACCGAGCCGGATCGCTCACCCCGGGCGCCCTTCGGGCTGCCATCCAGCGGGCCGTCTTCCTGGTCGCGCCCGAAAAGGCCCGCAAGCGCCGCGAGCAGGCCGCCAAGCAGGCCCGCGTCGAGCGCTGGGCCGAACCGTCCGGCAACGCGGGCCTGGCCGGCCGCGAGCTGCCGCCCGCCCAGGTACTGGCCGCCGATCAGCGGGTGACCTGGTGGGCCGGGCAACTGAAGAAGGCCGGCCTGGAAGGCAGCATGGACCAGCTCCGCGCCCGCGCCTACCTGGACATCCTCCTCGGCATGGATTCGCGTCCCCAGCCGCCCGGTAACCACCGCGAACGTGGCACGAACGGCGACGCGCCCTCGGATGAGCCGGGCGAGCCAGCGCCGGCCGGCCCGCTGAGCGGAGTGATCCCGCCCGGGTTCGCCGGGCGAGTCAACCTGACGACCCCGCTGGCCACCATGCTCGGCCTGGCCGACCGGCCCGGCGAGCTGGGTGGCATCGGGCCGGTCGACCCGGCCCTGGCCCGGGATCTAGCTCAAGCCGCGGCGCTCAGCAGCCGGTCAACCTGGTGCGTGACGGTCACCGACAGCCTGGGCCACGCCATCGGGCACGGCTGCGCCCGCCGCGCCCCGTCCGCCGCCCTCGGGCGCCGCTCCAAACGGGACAGGCCGACCGCGAGGGACGCTCCACACCCGCCCCGCTTCTACCGCACCGAGCAGGCCGGACCGCCGGGCGGGTTCGGTACCTGGCGCCTGTCGACCGGCGTCCCAGGACAACGGGACCTGATCGTTGCGATCGAGTCACTCTCAACGACAGATTGCGACCACCGGCACGAGGCCAGTGGCCATGATCCCGGCGTTCGACTCCGGCACCTGACCGAGATCCGGCACGCCACCTGCACCGGGCCGGGATGCCGCCGGCCTTCGGCCCGGTGCGACTTCGAGCACAGCGTGCCTTATGAGGCCGGCGGCCGGACCTGCTTGTGCAACGGCGATCCGAAATGCCGGTTCGACCATCGCCTCAAGCAGGACCCGCGGTGGAAGGCCGAGCAGCTCGGCAGCGGCGAGGTCCGCTGGACTACGCCTTCCGGCCGGCAGTACACGACCGAGCCCACCCGGTACCCGATCTGAGCACCACGATCCAGCGGGTCCGGTACGGGTCTGAGGGCCGATGCGACCTCGTGCGCATCCGAGGTCTGCCGGTGCCGCCCCGCCCCGGTGAGGGCGGCACCAGCAGACCAGGTCAGACCCGGTCGCGAGCGGCTACTGGCGCTCGCTCGGGGCTCGGCAGGGCGCCCGGGATGCGGCCGGTCTTCCAGAAGAAGGCCCGTTCGGCCAGCGCCCAGGCGGTGGAGGTGAGCAGGTAGATCCCGGCGGCCAGCGGCAGGAAGGCGGCGATCACCACGGTCACGTAGGGCAGGATCCGCAGCAGCCAGCCAGTGGTGCGACTGCCGGGTACGGCAGCACCACCGGGCGTACCAGGCGTACCAGGCGTACCGGGCGCACCGGCCCTGGCGTGGGTCGTAGCGGGCGGCACCGGGGTCATCAGCTGGCCCAGACGGACCGCCAGCCCGGCCGCGACGGCCAGCAGGATGAACAGGCCCAGGAAGACCAGGCCGTGCCCGCTGAGCGCGCCCGCTCCGGCCAGCCAGTGGCTGCCGAGCGGGACGCCGAGCAGGTCGTGGCTGAGCAGGGTGTTCGGCGTCCCGCCGATCTGGGCCGAGCGGAACAGCAGGTACATGACTGATACCAGCGGCCACTGGAGCAGGAACGGCGTGATCCCGGCGAGCATGCTGGTGCCTTCGCGCCGGTACAGCTCGGTCATCTCGCGCTGCAGCCGCTCCGGCTGCTTGGCGTACTTCTGGCGCAGGACCTGCAGCTGCGGGGCCAGCTTGGCCATGACCGCCTGGCCACGCAGGGCGCGCAGGCTGAGCGGCATGAGCAGGGCCCGCACAGCCACGGTGAACAGGATGATCGCGGCCACGGCGGCCACGCCGCCCAGGGCGGGGGTGAGGAAACCGGTGAATCCGGAGACGAGGTGGTAGGCAGCGTCCACGGGGACGCCAAGGAAACTGGTCACGATTAACGGCCTTCCAGCGAGGACTGATGGGTGCTGGAAGCGGCCGCGGGTCCGCGGGCTAACGCGCTGTGCTGACGAGCGCTGTGCTGGCTAGCAAGCTCTGCTGCCTAGCAAGCTCTGGCGGTCAACAGGCTGTGCCGATCAACAGGCTGTGCTGGCTAACAGGCTGTGCTGGCTAACAGGCTGTGCTGGTTGGCAGAGCCCGTTCTGGCTAGCGGTTCTAGCTCGCGGAGGCGGCCGCTAGGGCCGCCGACGGTGCTCTGGGCCGGGCGCGGCCCGCCGCGTCGGGGTCGCGCTGCCGCAGGAACGCGGCCCGCCATGACTTCTCCTGCAGCGCCCGCGCACGGCGGGTCAGCGGCAGGGCTGCGGCGGTGCGGGAAAGGGCAGCTACCGAGGTGAGCAGAGCGACCAGGGCGGCGAGCATGGCGCCGGCCAGGACGGCCGCGGCCAGTGCGGTCAGCGCGGACGGGGCCGAGGCACTCAGGGTGAGGTGGCCCAGGTTCATCGTGAGCTGGCCCAGGTTCAGAGCGAGGTGGCCGAGGCCGCGCAGCATCCCGGCCAGGACGGCCAGCAGGCTGCCAAACGCTGTCATCGCTTCGACCTCAGCTCCCCCGTCCCCAGCGGACGGAACCACCCTCAGCGTACGCGGTCTTACTCGAGTTCCGCTACGGCGGCCAGCAGCCGGCTGACATCGGCCTCGTCGTTGTAGTGGACCAGCCCGGCCCGGACACCGCCCCCGGGCAGGCCGAGCGCGGTGGCCAGTTCCCGCGCGTAGTTGTCGCCGTGCCATACGTTGACCCGGCGAGCCGCGAGCGCGGCAGCAACCTGTGCCGGTGTATGGCCCGCCACGGTGAAGAACGCCGTCGGGGTCCGCCGCGCGGCCTGACCGTGGAGGGTCACGTGACTCAGCTTGGCCAGCCCGTCGAGCAGGCGGCGGAACAGCTGGCTCTCGTACTGCTCGACGGCGGCCATCGAGGCCAGCAGCCGGGCCCGGCGGTTCCCGGCCGCGGCTGGATCCAGCCCGGCCAGGTGCTCGACCGCTGCGGTCACCCCGGCCAGGTCGGCGTAGCCGGGGGTGCCGCGCTCGAACCGGCCCGGCACGCCGGACGGAGCGGGCACGAGCTTGTCCGGGTGCAGCGTCTCCAGCAGGGCAGGATCGGCGACGATGGTGCCGATGTGCGGCCCGGACCACTTGTAGGCGCTGGTGGCGTAGAAGTCGGCGCCCAGCGCCCGGACGTCGACTGGGACGTGCGGGGTGGCGTGCACGCCGTCTACGAAACACAGGGCGCCGGCCGCATGCGCGGCGGCGGTGATGGCCGGCACGTCCGGCCTGGTGCCGACCAGGTTGCTGGCGGCCGTGACCGCGACCAGCCGGGTGCGTCCGGACAACATCGAGGCGTACTGGCCGACCGGGAGCTCCGCTGTCGATATGTCGACTTCCGCCCACTTAACCGTGGCGCCGCTACGTCCGGCGGCCTGGACCCAGGGCCGGATGTTGGCGTCATGGTCCAGCCGGGACACGATCACCTCGTCGCCCGGGCCCCACTGCCGGGCCAGCGTGTCGGCCAGCCGGTAGGTCAGGGTGGTCATGTTCGGCCCGAGGATGACGCCTTCTGGCTCGGCGCCGGTCAAGTCGGCCAGAGCCCGGCGGCACTCGGCCATCACGCTGCTGGCCCGCTCGCTGGCCGGGAAGGCGCCGCCCGCGTTGCCGATCCCGGCCCGGTAGGTGTCCGCGATGGCGTCGATGACGGCCGACGGGACCTGGGTGCCGGCCGCGCCGTCCAGGTAGGCGTAGCCGTCCTTCAGGGCGGGGTAGGCGGACCGTATCCGGGAGACATCGAAGCTCACGGGCTACATTCTCCCCGCGCCCGCGGGACGGACAGGCCAGCGGGCTTCGCCATTACCCCCGCATCCGTGAGGCGGGCAGGTCAGCGGGCTTGGCCAGCTCCGGTCTCGGGACTGCGGGCCGCGGTGGCATACAGCTCGCGTACTCCCCCGGCGAGGGCGCCGAAGAAGCCGGCCAGGCCGACCGCGGCCACCACGACACCGACGGCCATGTCCATCCGGGCCGCCCCGGTCCACCGCGCTCCTGACGGCTGATAGTGCAGCACGAACGGCGCCGCGACCAGCCACGCTCCGGCGGCGGCCATGATCAGCAGCCCGGCCAGGGCCAGCTTCCTCACCAGGTCTCCTCTTCGTCGAAGCCCCGCCTCGCCTCGGCTTCGGCCAGCATGGATTCGATGACCGCGATCCCCCCGGTCATCTCCGCGCCGTTCCGGGGCTCGGGAATCACCCCGCCCGCCAGCACGGCGAACTGGCCGGGCGCGGGCGTGGTGACCAGGCCCGGCTCGGCGGCCCGGGCTGGCGCGGTCCATTCTGCCTCGCCAACGGCGCCGAGCTCATCGGCAGCAGGCTCCCCGCCTACGGCGCCGACCTCACCGTGGACCTCCTCGCCGTGCAGCGACGTGGTGCTATTCGTACTGGTGTGGGCCGCCCTAGTGTCGGCCGCGCTGGCGCTGACCCCATTTGCGTTGACCGCGCTGGCGTTGACCGCATCGGCCCCGGCCCCCTCAGCCGGGGTCGAGGCGACGGGCAGCGCGGCCGGGGCGGTCGGGACCAGCAGCGGGTCGAGCATGGCGCGCAGGGTGGCCAGGACCTGGTCGGGATCGGCGGCGCTCACCGCGGCGGCCCGGTCCCGGCGGCGCCGGGCGTGGTCCGTGCGGGTCAGCACGCCGTCGGCCCGCAGGGCCCGCCGCCAGGCGACGGCCCAGGCGATCATGGTGACCAGGCAGACGACGGCCAGGCCGCCGCCGGTGGCCAGGTCGGTCAGCTTCGCGTCATGCGAGCTGCCCCGGTAGCCGAACGCGAAGGGCGTCAGTACCAGCCAGCCCGCCGCGCAGAGTCCTACCGCCGCGGCGCACAGCCCAGACAGGTACCGCCCCGCGGGTCCCGGGCGCTCCGGGTGCCCTCCACCGCCCATGGAAACCCTCCGTATTCAAACGGTTACGCTCCGGCTCAACGGCGCACCACTCTACAGCGCAAGGCCCTATGCGGCAGGGGAAACGGCTTGAACGGCCGGGAAAAGGAGGTGACAGTCGACCGACGGCGAATTAGCCTCGGTTAGATGCCCCCCCTTCTACCCTCGCGGGTGACGCGCGCCTCGGGCCGGGGACGGCAGGTCGGGGCATTGTGGCGCCTGCGAGGTTACCTGAAGCCGTTCCGCGTCCAGATGATCGTCATGCTGGTCGCGGCGCTCGGCGCTACCGCCGCCGACATCGCCATCCCGCTGCTGACCAAGACGGTGGTGGACACGGCCATCGGGCACGACGACAAAGGGCTGCTGATCCCGCTGGCCCTGGCCGCGATCGGGCTGGGCCTGGTCACGGCGCTGCTGAACCTGATCCGCCGCTGGGTCCAGGCCGACGCGGTCGCGGCCATGGAGAAGACCCTCCGCGACGACCTGTACGCCCACCTGCAGAAACTGCAGCCATCCTTCCACGACAACTGGCAGTCCGGCCAGCTGCTGTCCCGGGCCACCACCGACCTGTCGGCCATCCGCCGGTTCGCCGGGTTCGGCCTGGTCTTCATGATCACGAACGTGCTGACGTTCCTGGCCGTGGTCATCCTGCTGATCCGGCTGAACTGGTGGCTCGGCCTGATCACCGGCGTGGTGTTCGCGCCCGTGGTGCCGGTCTGCCTGCGGTTCGAGAAGCGCTACCGGGTGCTGTCCCGCCAGGTCCAGGACCAGCAGGGCGACCTGGCCACGCTGATCGAGGAGGCGGCGACCGGCATCCGGGTGCTGAAGGCGCTGGGCCGCGGCCCGCAGGCGTCGGCCGGGCACGACGCACAGGCCACCCGGGTCTACCGGACGCAGGTCGAGAAGGCCCGCCTGCTCGGCTCCTTCTGGGCCCTGCTCGACCTGATCCCCAACGCCGTCATCGGCCTGGTCATCGTGCTCGGTGCGGTGGCGGTCAGCGACGGGTCGCTGACCCTGGGCGGCCTGATCGCCTTCATCACGCTGGCCCTGCAGCTCGTCTGGCCGGTCGAGTCGCTCGGCTACATCATCGCGTCGGGCCAGGAGGCAGCCACCGCGGCGCAGCGGGTGCTGGAGATCTTCGACGCGGAGCCGGAAATCACCGACCGGCCCGGCCTGCTCCCGGCGTCCGAACGGGCCGTGCCGCGAGCCCGGCCGCCCGCCGACTCGCCCGCCGGGGCCGAGCGCGGCCGCCTGGTCTTCGACCACGTGTCCTTGCAGTACCCGGGGGCGGCCGAGCCGGTGCTGCGGGACATCGTGCTGGACCTGGCCCCCGGCCAGACCCTGGTCCTCACCGGGGCCACCGGCTCGGGGAAGTCCACCTTGCTGCAGCTCGTGCCGCGGCTGGCCGACCCGACCGCGGGAACGGTCCGGCTGGACGGGACGGACATCCGGGATCTCCCGCTGACCGTGCTGCGCACCGCGGTCAGCTGCGCCTTCGAAGAGGCCACCCTGTTCTCGGCCAGCGTGCGGGAGAACGTCATGTTCGGCGCGCCGGACGCCGACGAGGCCGCGGTCGAGGCCGCGCTGACCGCGGCGCAGGCCCGGTTCGCCTACGAGCTGCCGTGGGGCCTGGACACCAGGATCGGCGAGCAGGGCATCGCGCTGTCCGGCGGACAGCGGCAGCGGATCGCGCTGGCCCGGGCCATCCTGGCCCGCCCGGACGTGCTGATCCTGGACGACCCGCTGTCCGCCCTGGACGTGCACACCGAGGAGCGGGTGACCCGGGCGCTGCGCGAGATCCTGGCCGACGCCACGGCCCTGGTCGTGGCGCACCGGCCGTCGACGGTCGCGCTGGCCGACACGGTGGCGCTGCTGTCCGGCGGGGTGATCGCGGCCACCGGCAGTCACCGGGACCTGCTGGCCGCCAACGCCGAGTACGCGGACCTGATGGACATGGAAGAACTGGAGGAGAGCGCGTGAGCACCGACGCTGACGCGTGGCGCGGAGTCGCGGCCGAGCAGGCCGACGACATCACCGCCGGCCTGGCCGAGCTGCTGCGCTCGCGGAGCAGGCGGCTGCTCGGGAACCTGCTGCGCCCGCACCGCCGCGAGGTGATTATCACCATCACGCTGATCGTGATCGAGAGCCTGGCCGCGCTGGCCGGCCCGTGGCTGGTCGGCCTGGCCATCGACAACGGTCTGCCGCCGCTGCTGCACACCAGCGATCCGGCGCCGCTGCTCACCTTGGCCGCGGCCTTCGCCATCGCGGTGGCGGTCCAGGCCGTCACCACCCGCATGTTCGTGACCATGACCGGCCGGGTCGGCCAGCAGGTAGTGCTGGAGCTGCGTAACCGGCTGTTCGCGCACAACCAGGCCCTGGACGTCGCCTTCCACGAGAGCTACACCTCGGGCCGGGTCATCTCCCGGCAGACCTCGGACATCGAGTCGATCTCGGACCTGTTCGAGGAGGGCCTGGACTCGCTGATCGCCGCCATCTTGACCCTGGTCCTGGTGGGGACGGGCATGCTGCTGCTGGACTGGCGGCTCGGCCTGGTGGTGCTGGGCGGCTTCATCCCGCTGGCCTTTCTGACGACCTGGTTCCGCCGCGGCTCAGCCCGGGCCTACCGGCACACCCGGGACGCGATCGCGCTGGTCATCGTGCAGTTCGTCGAGACGTTCGGCGGGATACGCGCGGTGCAGGCCTTCCGCCGGGAACCGCGGAACGCCGCGCTGTTCTCCCGGCAGGGCCAGGACTACGCGGACGCCAGCCGGGACGCCGCCCGGCTGTACGCCATCTTCGGGCCGAGCGTGTCCCTGGTCGGCAACGTCATCACCGGCGTGATCCTGGGCTACGGCGGCCTGCTGGCCATCGACGGCGACATCAAGGTCGGCGTGCTGGCCACGTTCCTGCTCTACCTGCAGCGCTTCTTCGACCCGCTGGAGGACGTGTCGCAGTTCTACAACACGTTCCAGTCGGCGGCCTCCGGCCTGGAGAAGATCTCCGGCGTGCTCGAGCAGGAGGCCGCGGTGCCCGAGCCGGCCTCCCCGGCCGTGCTGCCCGCCCGCAGCGGGGACTCGGCCGGGCGGCGGGTCCGGTTCGAGGAGGTCACCTTCGGCTACCGGGACAGCCTCGTGCTGCCCGGCCTGGACCTGGACATCCCGGCCGGCCAGACGGTGGCGCTGGTGGGCGAGACCGGCGCGGGCAAGACGACCATCGCCCGGCTGCTGGGCCGGTTCTACGACCCGCGCTCGGGCCGGGTCACCCTGGACGGGACCGACCTGCGGCAGCTGCCCGACGCGGCCCTGCGGTCCGAGGTCATCGTCATCACCCAGGAGAACTTCCTGTTCGACGGGTCGGTAGCGGACAACATCAGGCTGGGCCGCCCGGATGCCTCCGACGAGGAGGTGCGGACGGCGGCCACGATGATCGGCGCGCACGACTTCATCGCGGCCCTGCCCGAGGGCTACGACACTCCGGTCGGCAAGCGCGGCGGCCGGCTGTCGGCGGGCCAGCGCCAGCTGATCTCGTTCGCCCGGGCCTTCCTGGCCGCCCCGGCCGTGCTGGTGCTGGACGAGGCGACCTCGCTGCTGGACATCCCGAGCGAGCGGCTGGTGCAGGCCGCGCTGCGGACCGTGCTGGCCGGCCGGACGGCGGTCATCATCGCCCACCGGCTGTCCACCGTGGCCATCGCCGACCGGGTGCTGGTGCTGGACCACGGCCGGGTCACCGAGGACGGGACGCCGGCCGAGCTGATGGCGGGCGACGGCGAGTACGCGGCGCTGCACTCCAGCTGGGAGGCCAGCCTGGCCTGAGCCCGGGTTCAGACGTAGTGGACCGTGGCGTCGCCGGGCTCGTCGTCGACCAGGTGATCGCAGGTCGGGCAGTACCAGCGGGCCTCGACCGGGGTGCCGCACGCGGGGTGCACGGGCGCCTGGGCCGGGTCGGCGTGGCCGGCTCCCCAGGCGGCCAGCAGGCGCAGCGCGCTGGCCAGCTCCCGGCCCTCGGCGGTCAGCTGGTAGGCCGCCCGCGGCGGCCGGTCGGAGTAGGGGCGGGCCACCAGCAGCCCGTCCCGCTCGAGCCGCTTGAGGCGGTCGGACAGGATGTTCGACGCGATGCCGGGCAGCTGCTCCTGCAGCTCGTTGAACCGCCGGGGCCCGCCTAGCAGCGCCTCCACCACCAGCAGCGTCCACCGGTCGCCGACCCGGGCCAGCGCCTCGGCCAGCGGCGAGGAATCGGCCTGCTGGGCCGTCTGCTGCCGGGCCGTCTGCCGCTGAGCCGTCTGCGGCTGGCCCGTGTGCTGGGCCGTGTGCTGCTGAGCCATGAGCGAAATCGTAGCCGCGCGCATTGACCTTTCCCAAGTCAGTAGTAATTTGCAAGTTACTACCATCTCGAAAGGGAGTGAAGAGGATGACGGTCCTCGATGAGATATCTGCCAGCATCGCCCGGCTGGCCCAGGACGCCGGCGCCTCCGTTGTCGGCATCGGGCAGCGGTGGGGCGTCGGCTCCGGCATCGTGCTGGGCGACGGCCGCGTGCTGACCAACGCCCACAACATCCGCGGCAGCGAGGTCACGGTCACCTTCGCCGACGGCCGCACGGCCGACGGCACGGTGGCGGGCCACGACATCGACGGCGACCTGGCCGTGATCGAGGTCGACACGGCCGGGGCCCCGGCCCTGGAGTGGGCCACGGACCTGCCGGCCGCCGGCGCCCCGTCAATCGGTTCAGCGGTCTTCGCCCTGGCCAACCCGGGCGGCCGCGGCCTGCGGGTCACCTTCGGGTTCGTCTCCGGGATCGACCGGTCGTTCCGCGGCCCGCGCGGGATGCGGATCACCGGCAGCCTGGAGCACACCGCGCCGCTGCTGCCGGGATCCTCGGGCGGCCCGGTGCTGACCGCGGGCGGCCAGCTGCTCGGCATCAACACCAACCGGCTGGACGAGGGCTTCTACCTGGCCATCCCGGCCGACGAGGCGCTGCGGGGCAAGGTCGACGCGCTCGGTCGCGGGGAGTCGGTCCGGGCGCCGCGGCTGGGCGTGGCCATCGCCCCGGGTCACGTGGCCCGGCGGCTGCGCCGCGCGGTCGGCCTCCCGGAGGCCGACGGCCTGCTGATCCGCGAGGTGTCCGAGGACAGCCCGGCCGCCCGGGCCGGCTTGGCCCGGGGCGACCTGATCGTCACCGCGGCCGGGCAGCCCGTCCGGTCCGCCGACGATCTGTACGGCGCGCTGGCCGCGGCCGCGACCGCGGGCCATGTGGAGCTGACCGTGCTACGCGGGACCGAGGAGCGCACCGTGCTGGTCACCTTCGGCCAGGACGGCCCGCCCGCCGCGGAGGCGTAGCCAGCCCGGTCGGCCCGGCCCGCGGACGCCACGGCGGCGCGGGCCGGGCCGACCGCGCGTCGCCGCCGGGCTGGGCTAACCTATGAGCCATGAGACCTGGGGTCAGGGGCCGGTTCAAGCCCAGCAGCGAGGCGGAGAAGAGCCTCAAGGCCGACGCGGAGCTCGCGGACCAGCGCGAGGACCTCCTCGCCGTCGCGGCTGAGGCGGAGAGCCAGCTCCGGCAGGCCCAGGCCCGGCAGGCCCCGGTGGCCGAGGTGCGCCGCTGCGCGCTCGACCTGGACGCCGCGCTGACCTCAGCAGTACGCGCCGCCTACGCGGCCCAGCGCGTCGAGATCGGCGTTCGTGGCTACGACGACCGCATCTACCGCCGCAAGGGCATGGCCAAGCCGGGCGTGCACGCGCTGACCTCTGAGGCCGAGCGGCTGCTGACGCTCCGTGAGACCCACCGGCTGAACCACATCCCGGCCGAGCCGTTCGAACCGGGCCCGATGGCCGCCGAAATCAGCAAGGCGTGACGTTCGCCCCCATTGGGGGCGAATTACTCCTGATCAGCGCAGGTTGACCTGACGAGCTGGTCAGGAGTCTTTATTTGGGCAGAAAGACCTGGCCAGAGCCCTGCCAGGGCCGCCTGTGGCGGCCGGCCTGCGGTCGTCAGTCTGGCGTGTCGCTTGCACCTACTATGGAGTAGGAGCACAGTTGGTCTAGGCCACTCGACCGGCGTCCACTACGACGCAGGTCAGAAGGCTAAGGGAACAACCTAGTTACAACTAGTAGTTAATTGGTGTCAGACGGAAACTAGCGGAAAGCTATAGATGGCCATCGCGGAAACGGTGCGCATGGGCCATAGGTGGAACGCGAAGCCTGCGGCAAACTAACAACGGTTCGAAGAAGAAGGATGAGCAACCAGCCAGGAGGCACTCATATGTGCCCACACACGCCGCCGTGTCCGGACGCATCAGCGCCGGACCGTGAGGCGGCGCACACTATCGCCAGCCACCCCGAGCAGGGCTGGAGCCTGCTCTGCAACGGCATCGTGATCTTTGACGACACGGGGGAACTCCTCCCCGACGGTGAGTCGATCGCGCCGCACAGGCCGACCGACCTCGTGTTCGACCGCCCGGCCCGGACCGTACCGCGGCACGGCGGGCGCGCGCCGGCCGCCTGACAGGCTCCGGCCATCCCGAGCGGAGGCCCCGATCCGGGCACTCCGCGGAACCTCCTTTTCGCTTTTCGCGCTGACGTCGCCCGCTGACGTCACGTTCAGGCCAGCACGCCGCCGTCCAGCACTCCGGGCAGCCAGTCGGCGACGGCCCTCGTGATGACCGCGCGGTGGCCCTTAAGCGTGTGCGTCTCCCCCGGCACGACGACGACACGATCGGCCTCGGCCGCGGCGGGAACGCCGAACGGGTCGCGCTCGCCGTTCACCACCAGGACCGCGGCCCCGGCCGCCCGGGCGGCCCGGAGCTCGGCGATCCGGCTGCGCCCGGCCGGGCCGGGTGGCAGCAGCGGGAAGGCCAGCGCGATCACGGCCCGGGCGCCGACGGCGGCCGCGGTCCGGCAGGCGACCCGGGCGCCGTTGCTGCGGCCGCCCTGGACGAGCGGCATGCCGGGGGCGAGCGGGACCAGTGCGGCCACGACCTCGGTCCAGGCTGCGTCCTGGCGGTCCGCCGAGCCGGGTGCCCGGGCGCCCTTGACCCGGTAGGGCTGGGTGACCCGGACCACCAGGCCGCCCAGCGCGGCCGCCGCGTCCCGGGCGGCGAGCAGGTCAGGCGCGTCCGCGCGGCCGCCTGCCCCGTGCGTCAGGATCAGCAGAAAGCGTGCCGCGGTGGCTTCTTCGCCGCCCGGGCTGGCGTCCAGGACGGCTCTGTCCACGTCGACCTGGGCCAGGCCGCCGCTGGTCATGATCTCCACTGCGCCATCTCCCCCTTCGCCGGGGTGACTATACGCTGCAGGCCATGTCCGGGATCGGCCCGCGGCCTCGACGTCTCCATCGCAAGCACCGATAGGCGTCAACCGAGAGGAGCGAACATGAAGTACATGATCCTGGTCTACGGCTCGCAGCGGGACTACGACTCGATGGCCGGGCAGGCCGCCGAGGGCACGCCCGCCTGGTCCGGTGCGGAGTTCGCCGCCCTGGGGTCCTTCATGGAGGGCTTCGCCAACGACCTGGTCGCCTCGGGCGAGCTGGTGGACACCCAGGGGCTGACCGCGCCGGTTCACGCCCGCCGGATCCGGCTGCGCAACGACGTCCCGGTGGTGACGGACGGCCCGTACGCCGAGACCGAGGAAGTCCTGGCCGGGTACTGGATCGTGGACTGCGAGAGCTTCGACCGGGCCACCGAGATCGCGGCCCGGCTGACCCAGATTCCGGGCCCGGCGCACCTGCGCGAGCGGGCCGAGGCCATCGACATCCGGCCGATTGCCGAGTCCCGGGCCGAGCTGGACGGCTGATCACGGTGCCGGAAACCGAGGACCTGCTGCGCCGGCTGGCACCGCAGGTCCTCGGGGCGCTGGTCCGGCGGTACGGGCACTTCGAGGAGGCCGAGGACGCCACCCAGGAGGCGCTGATCGCCGCGGCCCGGCAGTGGCCGGCCGACGGCGTGCCGGAGCGCCCGCGCGGCTGGCTGATCACGGTCGCCTCGCGGCGGCTGACCGACCTGCTGCGCGCCGAGTCGGCCCGGCAGCGGCGCGAGGACGCGGTCGCCCGGTGGGTGCTGCCCGAGCAGTGGCTGGCCCCGGCGGCCGACGCCGCGCCCGCGGACCGGGACGACACGCTGATCCTGCTGTTCATGTGCTGCCACCCGGCGCTGACGCCCGCCTCGCAGATCGCGCTGACGCTGCGGGCGGTGGGCGGCCTGAGCACGGCCGAGATCGCCCGGGCCTTCCTGGTCCCGGAGGCGACCATGACCCGGCGGATCAGCCGGGCCAAGGGCCAGGTCAAGGACAGCGCCGTGCCGTTCGGGCTGCCGCGGCCGCAGCAGCGCCCGGCCCGGCTGGCGGCCGTGCTGCACGTGCTGTACCTGATCTTCACCGAGGGCTACGCCAGCACCTCCGGTCCCAGCCTGCACCGCGCCGAGCTGGCCGCCGAGGGGATCCGGCTGGCCCGCCTGGTGCACCGCCTGCTGCCCGAGGACGGGGAGGTTACCGGCCTGCTGGCCCTCATGCTGCTGACCGACGCCCGGCGTCCGGCGCGGACCGGGCCGGACGGCGCGCTGATCCCGATGGCCGACCAGGACCGGGCGCGGTGGGACGCGGGCCGGATCGCCGAGGGCGTGGACCTCCTCACCGGCGCGCTGGCCCGCGGCCCGGCCGGGCCGTACCAGCTGCAGGCGGCCATCGCCGCCCTGCACGACGAGGCGCCCGCCGCCGAGCAGACCGACTGGCCGCAGATCACCGCCCTGTACGAGCTGCTATTGCACCTGTCGGACAACCCGGTGGTCCGGCTCAACCACGCGGTCGCGGTGGCCATGACCCGCGGGCCGGCCGCCGGGCTGGAGCTCGTCGCCGGGCTGGAGGCCGACCCCCGGATGGCCTCCGACCACCGGGTGCCCGCGGTCCGGGCGCACCTGCTGGAGCTGGCCGGGGACCGGCTCGCGGCCCGGGAGGCCTATCTCGCCGCGGCCGCGCTGACGGGCAACCTCCCGCAGCAGCGGTACCTGAACGGGCGGGCGGCCCGGCTGGCCGGCGACTGACGCCAGCGGGGTGGCCGCGGGCGGCCCGGCTTCCCCGCTAGCCGTGCTCAGACGTCGAGCAGCTTCTTGAGGAACTGCCCGGTGTAGCTCTCCTCGACGGTCGCGACCTGCTCCGGCGGCCCGGCGGCGACGATCATCCCGCCGCCCGCCCCGCCCTCGGGGCCGAGGTCGATGACCCAGTCGGCGGTCTTGATGACGTCCAGGTTGTGCTCGATGACGATGACCGTGTTGCCCGTCTCGACCAGCCGGGACAGCACGCCGAGCAGCTTGCGGATGTCCTCGAAGTGCAGCCCGGTGGTGGGCTCGTCCAGGACGTAGATGGTCCGGCCGGTGGCCCGCTTCTGCAGCTCGGAGGCAAGCTTGACGCGCTGCGCCTCGCCGCCGGACAAGGTCGGGGCCGGCTGGCCGAGGCGGACGTAGCCGAGGCCGACGTCGACCAGGGTCTTCAGGTGCCGGTGGATAGCCGGAACCGCCTCGAAGAACTCCGACGCCTCCTCGATCGGCATATCCAGGACCTCGGCGATGGTCTTGCCCTTGAAGTGCACCTGGAGGGTGTCGGTGTTGTACCGGGCGCCGTGGCAGACCTCGCACGGCACGTAGACGTCGGGCAGGAACTGCATCTCGATCTTGATAGTGCCGTCCCCGGAGCAGGCCTCGCACCGGCCGCCCTTGACGTTGAAGGAGAACCGGCCCGGCTGGTAGCCGCGGATCTTGGCCTCGGTGGTCGCGGCGAACAGCTTCCGCACGTGGTCGAACACGCCGGTGTAAGTGGCCGGGTTCGACCGGGGCGTCCGCCCGATCGGGCCTTGATCAACGTGGACGACCTTGTCCAGCTGCTGCATGCCGGTCACCCGGACGTGCTTGCCGGGCACGGTGCGGGCGCCGTTCAGCTCCCGGGCCAGGGCCCGGTACAAAATGTCATTGACCAGAGTCGACTTGCCGGATCCCGACACCCCGGTGACGGCGACCAGGCAGCCCAGCGGGAACGCGACGTCGACGCCGCGCAGGTTGTGCTCGGTCGCGCCCTTGACCGTGATCTCGCGCTTCTTGTTCCGCGCCCGGCGGGTGGCGGGCACCGGGATCGATTCGCGGCCCGTCAGGTAGGCGCCGGTCAGCGAGTCCGGGCTGGCCAGCAGGTCGGACACGGGGCCGGACACCACGACGTGGCCGCCGTGCTCGCCGGCCTGCGGTCCGATGTCCACCACCCAGTCCGCGGCCCGGATGGTGTCCTCGTCGTGCTCGACGACGATCAGCGTGTTGCCCAGGTCCCGCAGCCGCAGCAGCGTGTCGAGCAGCCGGTGGTTGTCCCGCTGGTGCAGGCCGATGGACGGCTCGTCCAGCACGTACAGCACTCCGACCAGGCCCGAGCCGATCTGGGTGGCCAGCCGGATCCGCTGGGCCTCGCCGCCGGCCAGCGTCGCCGCCCCGCGGTCCAGGGTCAGGTAGTCCAGGCCCACGTCGAGCAGGAAGCCCAGCCGGGCGTTGACCTCCTTGGTGATCCGCCCGGCGATCTGCTGGTCCCGGCCGGACAGCTCCAGCGTGAGCAGCTGCTTGGCCAGGTCGCCGACGGGCAGGCCGCACAGCTCGGCGATGGACCGGCCGTCCACGGTCACGGCCAGCGCCACCGGCTTGAGCCGCGCCCCGCCGCAGGACGGGCACGGCACCTCGCGCATGTAGCCGGCGAACTTCTCCCGGCTGGTGTCCGACTCGGCCTCGGCGTGCCGGCGCTCGACCCAGCGGATGACGCCCTCGAAGGTGGTGTAGTACGAGCGCTCCCGGCCGTACCGGTTCTTGTACCGGACGTGGACCTGCCCGTCGTGACCGCGCAGCAGGGCCTGCCGGGCCGCGGCGGGCAGCTTGGCCCAGGGCGTGTCGATCCGGAACCCGATGGTCTCGGCCAGGGCCTCGATCAGCCGCTCGAAGTAGTCGCTCAGGTGGCCGCTGCTCCACGGGGCCAGGGCCCCCTCGGCCAGCGACTTGCTCTCGTCCGGGACGATCAGCTCCGGGTCGACCTCGAGCTTGGTGCCCAGCCCGGTGCAGTCCGGGCAGGCTCCCCACGGTGAGTTGAACGAGAACGACCGCGGCTCGAGCTCATCGAAGGACAGGTCGTCGTACAGGCAGGCCAGGTGCTCGGAGTACATCCGCTCGCGGTGCGGGTCGTCCGCGGGCAGGTCGACGAGGTCGAGGATGACCACCCCGCCGGACAGGACGAGCGCGGTCTCCACCGAGTCGGTCAGCCGGCGGCGGGCGTTGTCCTTGACCGCGAGCCGGTCGACGATGACCTCGATGTCGTGCTTCTCGTACTTCTTCAGCGCGGGCAGCTGCCCGGTCAGCGCCTCGTCCAGCCGGATGATGGTGCCGTCGACGCGGGCCCGGGAGTAGCCCTTGGTCTGCAGCTCGCGCAGCAGCTCCCCGTACTCTCCCTTGCGGCCGCGGACCACCGGAGCCAGGATCTGGAACCTGGTCCCGTCCTCCAGCTCCATGACCCGGTCCACGATCTGCTGCGGGCTCTGCCGGGCGATCGGCCGGCCGCAGATCGGGCAGTGCGGCTTGCCGATCCGGGCGTACAGCAGCCGCAGGTAGTCGTAGACCTCGGTGATCGTGCCCACCGTCGAGCGCGGGTTCCGGCTGGCGGACTTCTGATCGATGGAAACCGCGGGTGACAGGCCGTCGATGAAGTCGACGTCGGGCTTGTCCATCTGGCCGAGGAACTGCCGGGCATAGGCCGACAGCGATTCCACGTACCGCCGCTGACCCTCGGCGAAGATGGTGTCGAACGCGAGGCTGGACTTACCCGAGCCGGACAAGCCGGTGAACACGATCATGGCGTCACGCGGCAGGTCCAGCGAGACATCCTTGAGGTTGTGCTCGCGGGCGCCGCGAACGACAAGCCGGTCAGCCACTGCGCCTCTGCTCTCTATGGGTCGGATGCTCTCTATGGATCGGGACTCAGATTGCCCTGGGTAGGTAAGCCGTGGATCGCGTCGCGATCGTAGCCGGGGGGTCTGACATTCTTGGTCGCCGCGCCCGGGCCCTGCCCCGTTGCCATTAAAAGCACCAGATCGCCTGCCGTTATGCCCGCCCCGCTCATCCCACGATAGCGAACGAAACGGCGATTCGTGGCCGTCTTCCGGGCCGCCCTGCCCGCCCGCCCACCGGCCCGGGCGGCCTCAGAACTCGGCCGCGGTCCCGGCGCCGTGGCGCAGCGCCTGCTGGTACAGATAGCGGGCGGCGGCGAGGTCCTCGGCGGCCAGGCCGAGGGATTCGAAGACGGTGATCTCATCCCGGTCGGCCCGGCCGGGCGCGCGGCCCAGCAGCAGCTCGCCGAGCTCGGCCCGGACCGGATTGCCGGCGCCGTCCCGGGCGGCCAGCAGGTAGTCCCCGGCCTCGCTGAGCACGGACTCCCGGCTGTCGGCGAACACCGCTGCCTGGGCCATGGTGGCGGTGTCGAGCTCGCGGTCGGTCGGCACGCACGCGCCGACCGCGTTGACGTGGGCTCCGGGAGCCAGCCATTCGCGCCGGATCACGGGCGTGGCCGAGGTGGTGGCCGTGACCACCAGGTCGGCGCCCGCGAGGGCCTCCGGCACGGCCGCGCAGGCGGAGACCGGCACGCTCAGCTCCGCAGCCAGCTCCTCGGCGGCCGCGCGGACCCGGGCCGGATCGCGCCCGGCCAGCCGGATGTCATCCAGCGGCCGGGTGGCGGCCAGCGCCCGCGCGTGCGCCCGGCCCTGCACGCCGACGCCGATGACGGCCAGCCGGGACGCGCCCGGCCGGGCCAGCAGGCCGGTGGCCACGGCGGAGACGGCCGCGGTCCGGATCTCCGTCACCGCGGAGGCGTTGACCAGGGCCAGCGGCTCCCCCGTGTCGGGCGCGAACAGCAGCACCCCGCCCTGGTGCGCGTCCTTCCCGACGGCCGGGTTGCCGGGCGTGATGCACAGGGCCTTCAGCCCGTACCCGGCGGCCGGCGAGTAGGCCGGCATCAGGCCCATGAACCCGGCCGCGTCGCGCAGCCGGACCATGGTCCGCAGCGGCTGCTGGATCTGGCCGCGGGCCAGCTCAGCCAGGGCCTCGCGCATCACGTCCGCGCACTCGCGGTAGCCGAGCAGCCGGCGTACGTCGGCGGCGCCCAGGACGGTGATCTTCACGCGGCGCTCCAGCCCGGCTCGGCGTCGGCCACCGGCGGCGGGGACGCCGACGCGGGGCATGAGCCTCGGTCCGTTCGGTATAGGTTCTTGGGTGTGACGTACTCGGGAGAGGTTCAGGTCGGCGGCCCGCCCGACACCCGTGAGATCGACGGGCTGACCGTGACCAAGATAGCCGTGGGCCCGATGGACAACAACGCCTACCTGCTGCGTTGCGGCGGCACGGGCCAGGCGGTGCTCATCGACGCGGCCAACGAGGCCGGGCGGCTGATCGAGCTGATCGGCGACACGCCGGTGACCGCCATCGTGACCACGCACCGGCACGGGGACCACTGGCAGGCGCTGGCCGAGGTGGCCGCCAGCACCGGCGCGGTGGTGGTCGCGCACCCGGCCGACGCCGATGAGCTGCCGGTCGAGGTCGGACGGCGGGCCGAGCACGGCGACACCCTGTCCTTCGGGGACTGCGCCGTCTCCTTCATCCATCTGCGCGGGCACACGCCGGGCAGCCTCGCGGTGCTGTACGACGCGGGCGGCAGGCTGGCCGGCTCGCCGCACCTGTTCACCGGGGACTCGCTGTTCCCCGGCGGGGTGGGCGCGACCCAGTCGCCCGAGGCCTTCACCTCGCTGATCGACGACGTGAGCGAGCGGCTGTTCGACCGGCTGCCCGACCCGACCTGGGTGTACCCCGGGCACGGGAACGACACCACGCTCGGCACCGAGCGCCCGCACCTGGGCGAATGGCGCGAGCGGGGCTGGTGAGCGGCGGCCCTAACCGCTGCTTGGGGCGGCTGGGGCGCAGCGGCATGGGCTCGCCGAGGTCGGCGGCCCGGGCCGCCCCGGCCCGCAGCCGGCCGAGGACCTCGGCCCAGGCCCGCTCCATGAACTGGACCTGGACGAGCGTGTCCACGAGCTGATGGACCTCCACCCGCGCACCCTCGGGATGCGGGTGGACCCGCAGGTAGCTGACCAGCTCGACGCCCGGCACGGGCACGTTCTCATCGTCGAAGTCCCACCGCATGGCGATCAGCTCGGGCGGGCAGAGCACCTCATACCGGCCACGCACGCTGGTGCCCCACTCCATGGTGAAGGCGACCCGGCGGTCCTCGATGGTGACCGGGACGCCGAGCCAGCGGGAGAAGATGACCGGGTCGGCGAAGGCGGCGAAGGCGGCCGCCGGGCTGACCTCGACGGCGATCTGGGCCACCACGACCTGCTTGGTGCGCACGTCCGCGACCGGGTCGCCGGGGGTGCCGGGGCTGGTGTCGGCGTTGACCCACTTGGCCGGGCTGGCCAGCGCGCCGTGCAGGCCGTGCAGGGATTCGGGCCGGGCCCGGTAGCGGCGGGAGGTGCCGACCGCGGTGGACGCGGCCAGGCCGGCCTCGCGCAGCACGGCCAGATGCTGGGAGATGGTCGGCTTGGTCACCGGGAAGGCCGCGGCGATGTCCCCCGCGGACAGCTCCCGGTCCCAGATCAGGCCGAGGATCTCGCGTCTGACCGGCGAGGCTAGCGCCGCTAGTACCTTCTGGATGTCCCGCACGCTCGTGTTGCCCTCCCGTTGCCCCCAACTATACGATTCCGATTGTTCGAAGGATGTCTAATTTAGGCGTAAACGAACAAACCGGGCACGGCCGCCAGGCCCCCGGCAGGGGGAGGATGCATGGAGACCTGGCCGGTGATCCATGAGGAGCGCAAGGCCCTGGCGGCCGACCTGCTCGGCCGCAGCGGCCAGGACTGGGCCACGCCGTCGCTGTGCGGCCAGTGGACGGTGCGCGACGTGCTGGCTCAGCTGACCTCGGCCGCGGGCCTGACGCCGCCGTCGTTCCTCGGCCAGCTGGTGGCCAACGGGTTCAGCTTCGACAAGCTGCAGGAGGCCGGGGTGGCGGCCCACCGCGGCTCGTCGCCGGCCCAGACGCTGAGCAACTTCGAGGCCCGGGTGACCTGGGTCAAGCACCCGCCGGGCCCGGCGGGTACCTGGCTGGGCGAGGTGATCGTGCACGCCGAGGACATCCGCAGGCCGCTGGGCATCGAGCACCACTACCCGGACGAGGCCGTGATCCAGGTGGCCGACTTCTACCAGGGCTCGAACCTGCTCATCGGGAGCAAGCGCCGGATCGCGGGCCTGACCCTGCGGGCCACCGACGCCGACTGGTCGCACGGCACCGGGCCGGAGGTGACCGGCCCGATGCTGTCCCTGGTCATGGCCATGACCGGCCGTCATCAGGCCCTCGGCGACCTGTCCGGCGAGGGCGTGGCCACCCTGCGGTCACGGCCATAGCCTGGCCGGTCAGGGGTTCAGGTCCCGGCGGTAGCGAATCTCCGTGACCCCGCCGAGGTCGTCCAGCAGGTGCCGGGCGCCGTCGGCGGCGAACCCGGCCCGGTCGTAGAAGCGGCGGGCCCGGGCGTTGGACTCCAGCACCCACAGCGTGATGGCGGTGTACCCGGCCGCGCGGACCTGGGCCAGGACCTGGTCGGCCAGCGCCCGCCCGGTGCCGGTCGACCACCAGTCCGGGTGCACGTAGAGCGCGTAGAGCTCGGCCGTCTCCCCGGCCCAGCCGGCTGCGCTGGGCGGGTAGGGCCAGGGCATGGTGAGCACGTCCAGCTCGGGCCCGAAGGTCGCGTAGCCGACGACGTCGCGGCCTTCGATCGCGGCCAGCATCCGCTGCCAGGGCCGGGACCAGAACGACTGGCGGACCCGCGCGCCGCGGTCCGGAGCCGTGGCCCGGTCGATGAAGCCAGGCTCGATGAGCCCGTCGTAGGCCGCCAGCCAGCTGTCGCGCATGACCGCCGCGATCTGCGGCGCGTCCGCGGCCGAAGCCGCCCGGATCACCACCATCTGGCCAAAGCTAGTGAATCCGCCCTAGTTAATCCGCAGCGCGAGGAAGAAATCCACCTGGTCATCCAGCGAGGACAGGTCGCGGCCGGTCAGCTCCTCGATCCGCCGGATCCGGTACCGCACCGTGTTGACGTGGACATACATGGTGGCCGCGCAGGAATTCCAGGAACCCGAGCAGGCCAGGAACTCGCGCAGGGTGGGCAGCAGCTCGGCCCGGTGCCGCTCGTCGTAGTCCTCCAGCGGGCCGAGCAGCCGCTGCCGGAACGAGCGCAGCACGCTGCCCGGCACGCCGGCCAGCAGCAGCTCGTGCGAGGCCACCTCGTCGCTGGCCACGGCCGAGACGGCCGAGGCGGCCCGGAGGACAGCCAGCCGGCGGGCGCTGCCCGCCTCGTGCAGCGCCCCGGCCAGGCCGGCCACCCCCGCCGCGGGCGCGCTGACCCCCACGGCCAGCCGGACCCGGGAGCGGTCGCACTCCAGCACCGGCGCCGCGGCACGCAGCCGCTCGGTGAACGCGTGCGGGGCGGCCGCCTCGTGGTCGGCGGGCAGCGGCAGCAGGATCACGACCTGGTCGCCGAGCGGCGCGGCCACGGCGCCGCCGGCGTACGGCACGGCCAGTTCCTCGGCCAGGTCACAGCGCCAGCGTTCGGCGTTCTGCCCGGCCATCCGGGCGGCGTCGGCGGTCATCGCGGCGACCAGGTAGGCCGCGTCGGGGGCCAGCCCGGCGGTGCGCATCAGCGAGGCGACCTCGGACCGGGCCGTGCCCTCGGCCTGGGCGGCGAGCATGGTGACGATGGCCTCGGCCAGCTTTCGGTCACCGGCCCGCCCGGCGTCCAGCCGGGCCCGTTCCAGGGCCGCGTCCGCGGCCAGCTCCGCGACCGATTCACGCAGCTCATGGACGGCCGGGCCCCAGTCCTGCTCGTGCCCGGCGCAGGCCACGAACCAGCTGGTGACCCGCGGCTCGCCGCCCACGCCGAACAGGGTGAACTTCCCCCCGCCGGATGCGGAACTGGGGATCCTCACCGCCGTGGGCAGCCGGTCGGCTCGCAGGTACTCCGCGGCCAGCCGGACCCCGAGCGGCGCGGCCAGGGACGGCCCGGTCCCGCCCACCACCCGGCCCATGGCGGTGAGCAGCCAGCAGTCGACGCCCATCTCGCGGCCCATCAGCCGGAACATGGCGTCCAGGCCCGCGCCCTCGGCCACCGCGGACAGCAGCAGCCGGCGCCGCCCGAGCACCCGGGTCATGGCCGTGACCCGGTCGCCGGTCAGCCGGCGGCTGACCTCGTCGCTGACCAGGGCGAAGGACGTCTCGGCCGGCACCGCGAGCAGCGCGATGCCGTACTGGCCGCAGGCCTGGATGACCTCGGGCTTGATCGCGCCGAGGGCCTCCCCGGCACCCATCACGCCCGCCCCGGCCTGGGCCATGGCCCGCACGAAACGGTCGGCGTCCCCGGCCTCCCGGCACCAGGTCATGCCGGTCAGGACCAGGTCGTCCGGTGTCAGGTAGCGGCTGGGATCGGGCAGGTCGGTGGTGAAGACGTGCCGGATCTCATGGTCGGCCCCGGACGCATCGGTGAGCAGCCTGAGCCCGAGGCCAGGCGCGTTGAGCAGATCCCGCACCTGCAAGGGCATCGCGATCACCTCCGGCGCCGAGCCTTCCTGGGGCACCGTAGCCACCGGTTGTTTAGCGAAAGCTACAAAACCGCTGCGCTCAGGTTACCGGCGATTGATTCGATAGGCGCCTATCACCTGGGCGGGACCGGCTGGTTGGATGATCACATGGGGAGCCAGGACCCGCAGGCCTCGACGCTGGCGGCGTTCAACGCGGCTCCGCCGCAGGTCGCCGAGCGGGACCTGCTCGCGTGCTGCGCGTCGGCGTCGTTCGCCCGGCGGATGGCCGGCGGGCGCCCGTACCCCGGGCCGGACGCCGTCTGGACCGCGGTGGACGCCGTTTTCACGGGCCTGACCTGGGACGATATCGTCGAGAGCATGAACGCCCACCCCCGGATCGGGGACCGGGTGCGCAGCGGGGGCTGGTCGGCGGGCGAGCAGTCCGGGGCCGCGTCGGCCAGCGACGGCGTGCGCCAGGCGCTGGCTGACGGGAACGCGGCCTACCAGGGCCGGTTCGGCCATGTGTTCCTGATCTGCGCCAGCGGCCTGTCCGGCGAGCAGATGCTGGCCGCGCTGCAGGCCAGGCTGCGGAACGACGAGGAGGCCGAACGGCCGGTGGTGAAAGAAGAACTGCGAAAGATCACCCGGCTGCGCCTGGCCAGGCTGCTGAGCCTATGAGCGAAGACCCTGAGCCTATGAGCGAAGACCCTGGGCCTATGACCGCGGCGACGCTGTCCACGCACGTCCTGGACGCCGTAGCCGGGCGGCCCGCGGCGGCGCTGGAGGTGCGCCTGGAGCACCTGGGACCGGGCGGCTGGGCGCTGGCCGGACAGGGCCGCACCGGCGCGGACGGGCGGCTGGGGCTGGGCAGCTTCGGGCCTGGCGGGTACCGGATCACGTTCGGCAGCGGGGCCTACTTCGCGGCTCTCGGGATGGCGTCGTTCTACCCCGTGGTCACGGTGACCTTCGAGATGGCCAGCGATGGCCAGCAC
Organism: uncultured Actinomycetes bacterium; assembly: GCA_963744005.1. Classification (GTDB taxonomy): domain Bacteria; phylum Actinomycetota; class Actinomycetes; order Streptosporangiales; family Streptosporangiaceae; genus Palsa-504. Next base: position 796,009 of record CAVURU010000003.1, read on the forward strand.
TACCACGTGCCGCTGCTGCTGAGCCCGTACGCCTATTCCACCTACCGCGGGAGCTGAGCCATGGGCATCGTGCTGGGCGACAACCGGTACGGGAAGGCGGAAGTCCGCCTCCTGCACGTCAGCCGCGAAGACGGCAGACACGAGATCACCGACCTGAACGTCAGCGTGGCGCTGTCCGGCGACCTGGACGCGGTCCACCTGACCGGCGACAACTCGGCCGTGCTGACCACCGACGCGCAGAAGAACACGGTGTTCGCCATGGCCAAGGAGCACGGGGTCAGCCAGATCGAGGATTTCGCGCTGCTGCTGGCCCGGCACTTCGTGGCGTCGCAGCAGGCCATCACGTTCGCCCGGGTCCAGGTGGAGCAGTACGGGTGGGAGCGGCTGGGCGGCCATTCCTTCGCCCGCTCCGGGCGGGAGACCAGGACCACGACGGTCAGCCACGACGGCCGGGACTCCTGGGTCGTCTCCGGGCTGCGCGACCTGGTCGTACTGAACTCGGCGGGCTCGGAGTTCTGGGGCTTCGCCCGGGACCGGTACACCACCCTGGCCGAGACCAAGGACCGGATCCTGGCCACCGCGGTGGATGCGCAGTGGCGGCACGCCTCGGCCGAGCCGGCCCCCGGGCCCGGCTGGGATGAGTCCTACGCCGGGGCCCGGGAGCTGCTGCTGGCCGGATTCACGGAGACCTACAGCTACTCGCTGCAGCAGACGCTGTACGCCATGGGCCGCCGGGTGCTGGAGGGCCGGCCGGAGATCGCCGAGATCCGGCTGGCGCTGCCGAACAAGCACCACTTCGAGGTCGACATGTCGCCGTTCGGCCTGACCAACGGCGGGGAGGTGTTCTACGCCGCCGACCGGCCGTACGGGCTCATCGAGGGGACCGTGACCCGGGACGAGGCGCCGCCCGCCGGGAGAGCGTGGTAGGCCATGGAATTCCTGGCGCCCGGGTCGCTGGCTGAGGCGCTCGCGGCCAAGGCGGAGCAGCCCGGCGCGGTGCCGGTCGCGGGCGGCACCGACGTCATGGTCGAGATCAACTTCGACGCGCGGCGGCCCGACGCGCTGCTGGACCTGAACCGGGTCGGCGAGCTGGCCACCTGGCGCCGGGACGGCGGCCAGCTGCGGATCGGCGCCGGGGTGACCTACACGCGGCTCATCGCCGAGCTGGGCGCGGTGCTGCCCGGGCTGGCCATGGCGGCCCGCACGGTCGGGTCGCCGCAGATCCGCAACCGCGGCACGGTGGGCGGCAACCTGGGCGCCGCCTCGCCGGCCGGCGACACGCACCCGGTGCTGCTGGCCGCCCGGGCCTCGGTCGAGGTGCGCTCCGTCCGCGGCACGCGGGTCATCCCGGCGGCCGAGTTCTACGCCGGGCCCAAGCGGAACGTGCTGGAACCGGACGAGCTCATCACCGCGGTGCTGATCCCGGTCGCGCCGGGACCCCAGCAGTTCGCCAAGGTCGGCACCAGGAACGCGATGGTCATCGCGGTCTGCGCGTTCGCGCTGGAACTGCGGCCTCCGGCGCCGGGCCGGCCGCCGGGGGTGGGCACCGGGATCGGCTCGGCCGGCCCCACCCCGCTGCGCGCCGCCGACGCGGAGGAGTTCCTGGCCGGCGTGCTGGCCGAGCCGGGCCGGTGGGACGCACCGGACCCGCTCCCGGATCCGGTCACGGCCCGGTTCGGCGAGCTGGTCGCGGCGGCGGCCCGGCCCATCGATGACGTGCGGGGATCGGCCGCCTACCGGCGGCACGCCCTGGCCGTGCTGGCCCGGCGGACGCTGGCCTGGGCCTGGGCCGAATCGCACCGGGCCGGGAGGAGGACGGAATGCGGGTGACGCTGACGGTCAACGGCGAGCAGGCCACCGCCGATGACGTGTGGGAGGGCGAGAGCCTGCTGTTCGTGCTCCGCGAGCGGCTGGCGCTGCCCGGCTCCAAGAACGCCTGCGAGCAGGGCGAGTGCGGCTCGTGCACGGTGCTGCTCGATGACGTGCCGGTGTGCGCGTGCCTGGTCGCGGCCGGGCAGGCGGCGGGCCGCGACGTGGTCACGGTCGAGGGCCTGGCCGGACCGGCCCCCGGGGCGCTGCACCCGGTCCAGCAGGCCTTCATCGAGGCGGGCGCGGTGCAGTGCGGCTTCTGCACGCCAGGCCTGATCGTCGCGACCCAGGACCTGCTGGCCCGCAGCGCGGGCGTGCCCGCCGACGCGGACATCCGCGAGGCGCTGGCTGGCAACCTGTGCCGGTGCACGGGCTACGAGAAGATCCTGGAGGCCGTGCGGCTGGCCGCGGCCCGGATGAGCGCGGAATCCGGGGCGGCGCGATGACCGTTACCCGTGGCCCGGCGACCGCCACCCGCGCCGAACGCGGCCTGCGCGGCGGGATCGGCGACAGCCCGGCCCGGCCGGACGGCCGGCAGAAGGTGACCGGGGAGTTCGCCTACGCCTCCGACCTGTGGCTGGACGGCATGCTGTGGGGTGTCACGCTGCGCAGCCCGCATCCGCGGGCCCGGCTGCTCGGGCTGGACATCAGCGCGGCGCTGGCCGTGCCCGGGGTGGCCGCCGTGCTGACCCACGAGGACGTGCCCGGCGCCAGGACCTACGGCCTGGAGCACAAGGACCAGCCGGTGCTGGCCTGGGACCAGGTCCGGTACCAGGGCGAGCCGGTGGCCCTGGTCGCGGCCGATCATCCGGAGACGGCCCGGCGGGCCGCGGCCCGGATCAACGCCGCCTACCAGGTGCTGCCGCCGGTGACCGACGCGCGCGCAGCCTTGGCCCCGGGTGCCCCGGCCCTGCACGAGGGGGGCAACCTGGTCCGCCACGTGCAGATCCGCAAGGGCCGCCCGGACACCCGGGCGGACGTCGTGGTGCGCGGCGAGTACCAGGTCGGCATGCAGGACCAGGCCTTCCTCGGCCCCGAGTCGGGCCTGGCCGTGGCGGCCGAGGACGGCGGCGTCGACCTTTTCGTGGCCACCCAGTGGCTGCACGCCGACCGGGGCCAGATCGCGGCCTGCCTGGGCCTGGCCGAGGAGAAGGTGCGCATCACCCTGTCCGGGGTGGGCGGCGCGTTCGGCGCCCGCGAGGACGTGTCGATGCAGATCCACGCGTGCCTGCTCGCGCTGCGCACCCGCAAGCCGGTCAAGATGGTGTACTCCCGGGAGGAGTCCTTCTTCGGGCACGTGCACCGGCACCCGGCCTCGATGCGCTACGAGCACGGCAGCACGGCCGACGGGCGGCTGGTGTACGTCAAGGCGGACATCGTGCTGGACGGCGGCGCGTACGCGTCCAGCTCGCCGGCCGTGGCGGCCAACGCGGCGACGCTCGGCATCGGCCCGTATGAGGTGCCGCACGTGGCGATGGACTGCTTCGCGGCCTACACCAACAACCCGCCCTGCGGCGCGATGCGCGGCTTCGGCGCGGTGCAGGCCTGCTTCGCCTACGAGACGCAGATGGACAAGCTGGCCGCCGAGCTCGGCCTGGACCCGGTCGAGCTGCGGCTCCGCAACGCGATGCGGGAGGGCTCGGTCATGCCGACCGGCCAGGTGGTGGACTCAGCCGCCCCGGTGGCCGAGATCCTCAGCCTGGTCCGGTCCCGGCCGCTGCCGCCCGCCGCCGGCGGCGGCCCGGCCGACCTGCGGACGGTACCCGGCGGGGTGGGCAACACCACGCACGGCGAGGGGGTGGTGCGCGGCGTCGGGTACGCGGTGGGGATCAAGAACATCTGCTTCTCCGAAGGCTTCGACGACTACTCCACGGCCCGGGTCCGGCTGGAGCTGGCCGGGGGCGAGCCGGTCGTCCAGGTGCACACCGCGGCGGCCGAGGTGGGGCAGGGCCTGGTCACGGTGCTGAGCCAGATCGCCCGGACGGAGCTCGGGGTGGAGCAGGTCGTCATCCTGCCCGCCGACACCTCGATCGGCAGCGCCGGTTCCTCCTCGGCCTCCCGGCAGACCTACGTGACCGGCGGCGCGGTGCGGGCCGCCTGCCAGGCGGTGCGGGCCGAGCTCGACCGCCGGGCGGCGGAGCGGTTCGGCGCCCCGGCCCCGAGCCTGGCCGCCTTGCTGGCCGAGCCCGCTGAGCGGACGGTGACCTGGCGGCACCGGCCCACCGAGACGCTGGACCCGGAGACCGGTCAGGGCCAGGCTCACGTCCAGTACGCGTTCGCCGCGCACCGCGCCGTGGTCGACGTGGACACCGAGCTGGGCCTGGTCAAGGTGGTGGAGATCGCCACCGCGCAGGACGTGGGCAAGGCCATGAACCCGCAGGCGGTGGAGGGCCAGATCCAGGGCGGCATCGCCCAGGGTCTCGGCCTGGCCGTGATGGAGGAGATCCAGGTGACCGACGGCGTGGTGCGCAACCCGTCCTTCACCGACTACCTGATCCCCACCATCTTGGACATGCCGCCGGTCCGGCTGGACGTGCTGGAGCTGGCCGATCCGCACGCCCCGTACGGCCTGCGCGGGGTGGGCGAGCCGCCGACGATATCCTCGACTCCCGCGGTGGTGGCCGCGATCCGGGCCGCCACCGGCCGGGACCTGACTCGGGTCCCGGTCCGCCCTGAGCACATCACCGGGACGTGAGAGCGATGCCGTACATGTTCCTCAACGGAGGCGGGATGCGCGGCGGTTCACTGCACCACCTGCTGCGCGACTGCCCGCTGGTGGCCGAGACCCGCACCGCGCCGCTGTACCGGCTCTACTCGGTCGGGGACCGCTACCCGGCCCTGCAGCTGGCCAGCGAGGCCGCCGGCCCGGCGCACCCCGGGTCGGCCATCGCGGGTGAGGTGTACGACCTGCCGCTGGACCTGCTGCGCGACGATCTGCTGCCCGCCGAGCCGCCCGAGCTGGAGCTGGGCGTGGTGCAGCTGGCCGGCGGCCTGGACGCGCTGGGCATGATCCTGCGGCGGGAGCGCCCGGCGCTGGAGCTCAGCGACATCACCGGGTTCGGCGGCTGGCGCGCCTACCTGGCCCGGGCCTAGGACGCGACGAAGGCCAGCCCGGACGGGTGCAGGGTGGCGCCGCGCAGCGAGACCGGGCCGACGTGGCCGTTGAACATGTTCAGCTGCCCGAGGTAGCTGCCCGTCGACCCGGTGGCGGCGACGAACGCGGTGCCCGGCCAGAACGAGCCGTTGATCACGTCGACGGTGTCGCCGGCCGCATCGGTGGCGTAGAACGCGCCCTTCCAGCTCGTCGACCAGGTCGTCTCGCCGACCGGCTGGGACAGGTTCAGCACCGACAGGCGCTCCTGCTTGCTGCCCGGGGCGCTCAGGTAGACCTGTTGCTTGGTGCCCGGGCTGGACAGCAGGACGTCACCGGCGAACCGGGGCTGGACAGACGGCACGACCTCGGTGGCCGCCGGATCGGTCAGGCCGAGCGTGACGAGGTGGCCGTAGTGCTGGCCGTTGGCCGCGGTGGCCTTCGCCTGCTCGGAGAACAGCGCGCTGGCTGCAGCCTGGCGCTTGGCCTTGTCCAGGGTCACCAGGTACGCAGCCGGGTAGCCGGCCGCGGGCGCGACCTGGCCGGTGGTGCCGGGGTCGGACGCCGCGAGGATGATCTTGCCGCCTGCGAAGGAGACGCCGCTGGTCCCGCCGTTGTGCGGGAGGGGCTTGGCGTAGCCGTAGGACACGACCACGCCGGTGGCGGGCCGCAGCGTGTACAGGCGGGAGTGACCGGCCGGGTTGACCGTGGCCACCAGCAGCCCGGTCCGCCGGTTGGCGGCCAGGCCGCTGCTGCGGCCCTGGATGTCCCACTGCCTGACGACCTGGCCCGCGGTGCTGAGCTCCACGATGGTGCTGTCCCGGTTCCCGTCCGGGCTGGCCTGGCCCTGCGGGCCCACGCCGTTGCCGAACGCGGCGAACAGGTGGCCGTCGAGCATGGTCAGGCTTCCGGGCTGGCTCAGCGGCTCGGACAGCCGCGTCATGGACCCGGCCCTGGCGTAGTTGTGGCGCAGGCTCTGGCCTGACACCAGGGAGCGCACGGTGTAGGTGGGGGCGGCCTGATGCGGCTTGGCCGCGGCGGGCAGCGCGAACGCGGCCGTACCGGCCAGCACGACGGCCGAACCGCCGAGGGCCGTGCCGATGCGCCGCGCGATTCCCGGCCTATCGAGCAGATGCATCGTCCTCGCCTCTTCGTCTGCGGTGTCGTGCGGGGCCAGCGCTAGCGCCGTACCGAGCATCAACCTTCAACTCGTCGTTGAAGGAGTGAGACCATGATCGTCGATCCCAGCCCCTGCTACCAGGCGACACGCGCACGGGCGGAGGCGGAAACTCCCGGCGCCGCCGCGGCCGCCGGGACGGGTGAGAGACTTCCGCTGTGCGCACGTACGGCCAGCGGTTCGACGTCAACTGTTCCATCCTGTTCACCGAGCGGCCGCTGCTGGAGCGCCCGGCGGCGGCGCGGGCGGCCGGGTTCGACGCGGTGGAGTTCTGGTGGCCGTTCGCCGAGCCGGTGCCGCCGGACCGCGCGGTAGACGCGTTCATCGGCTCGCTGGCCGACGCGGGCGTCCGGCTGGCCGCGCTCAACTTCGCGGGCGGGGACCTGGCGGCCGGTGACCGCGGGCTGCTCTCGCTCCCGGCCGGGTCGGCCGCTTTCCGGGACAACATCGACGTCTGCGCGGGCATCGCCGCCCGGACCGGGTGCGGCGTGCTCAACGCGCTGTACGGGAACCGGGCCGACGGCCTGACCGAAGCGCAGCAGCAGGAGCTGGCGGTGCAGAACCTGGCCCTGGCCGCGGCCGCGGCGGCCCGGGCCGGGGCCGCGATCGTGGTCGAGCCGCTGAACTCCTACGACACCCCGCGGGCCGTGATCACCTCCAGCGGGCGGGCCGCCGAGGTCATCGGCGCCGTACGCGCCGCGGGCGCCGGGAACATCGCCTTGCTGGCCGATGTGTATCACCTGAGCCGGATGGGCGAGGACGTGGCCGGGACGCTGGCCCGCTACGCTGGCGACGTCGCGCACGTCCAGGTGGCCGACACGCCCGGCCGCGGAGCCCCGGGCACGGGGACGATGGACTTCGAGGCCCTGTTCCGGCAGCTGGCCGGGCAGGGCTACCAGGGGTGGATCGGGTGCGAGTATCAGCCGCCGGATCCGGCGGACAGCTCGGCGAGCTTCGGCTGGAGGGGATCGTCCCCGTGTCAGGGAGTCAGATGACGACGTATGACCTGGTGGTCCGGTCCCGCCGGGCGGTGCTGCCGGACGGGACGCGCCCGGCCGCCGTCGCGATCAGCGGCCCGGCTATCGCGGCGGTGACGGACTACGACGCGGACCTGGCCGCGGACCGCGACATAGACCTGGGCGGCCTGTCACTGCTGCCGGGCCTGGTCGACACCCACGTGCACGTCAACGAGCCGGGCCGGACCGAGTGGGAGGGGTTCGACACCGCCACCCGGGCCGCCGCGGCGGGCGGAGTGACCACGATCTGCGACATGCCGCTCAATTCGCTGCCGCCGACCGTGTCGGTGGACGCGCTGACCGTCAAGCGGACGGCCGCGGCCGGGAAATGCTGGGTCGACGTGGCCTTCTGGGGCGGCGCCGTGCCCGGCAACGACCACGAGCTGGCCGGCCTGCACGAGGCCGGCGTGGTCGGCTTCAAGTGCTTCCTGATCGACTCCGGCGTCCCGGAGTTCCCGCCGCTCGACGTGGCCGAGCTGCGATCCGTGCTCGGCACGCTGGCCGGGCTGGGCGCCCGGCTGATCGTGCACGCGGAGGACCCGGCCGAGATCAAGCCGGTGTCCGGGACGGACTTCGGCGCGTTCGTCGCGTCCCGGCCCCCGGTGGGCGAGCGGCGGGCCATCGAGAAGGTGATCGCCGCGGCCGCCGGCACCGGCGGGCAGGCCCACATCGTGCACCTGTCCGCGGCGGAGTGCGTGGCCATGATCGCCGCGGCGAAGGCCGCGGGCATCCAGCTGACCGCCGAGACCTGCCCGCACTACCTGTACTTCGCGGCCGAGCAGGTACCGGACGGCGCCACCGAGTTCAAGTGCTGCCCGCCGATCCGGGACTCGATCAACCGGGAGGCGCTGTGGCGCGGCCTGGAGGGCGGCGTGATCGACTGCGTGGTGTCGGACCATTCGCCGTGCCCGCCCGAGATGAAGGCGGCCGGCCACGGTGATTTCGGCGCGGCCTGGGGCGGCATCGCCTCGCTCCAGCTCGGGCTGCCGGCGGTATGGACCGCGGCCCGGCGGCGGGGCCGGACCCTCGATGACATCGTCCGGTGGATGGCGGCGGCCCCGGCGGAGCTGGCCGGCCTGACGGCCAAGGGACGGCTGGCCGCCGGGTGCGACGCCGACCTGGTGGCCTTCGACCCGGACGAGTCCTTCGTGGTCGACCCGAGCCGCCTGCAGCACCGGCACCCGGTGACGCCGTACGCGGGCCGGGAGCTGTACGGTCGGGTGCGGCAGGCGTGGCTACGCGGCACCACCCTGCTCGACCCGCGCAGCGGGGTGCCGCACGGCGAGCCCGGAGGCCGACTGCTTAACCGGGGCTGAAAGGGAAGAACCGGTACATGGACGAACAGCTGCTCCCCGACCTGCTCCGGCTCCGTGGCTCGATCGTGGCGGCCAGTGACGAGTTCTTCGCGGCCAAGGAGAACCTGCTCAAGCCGAACGCGCCGGTATTCGTGCCCGAGACCTATGACGCCAAGGGCCAGGTCTACGACGGCTGGGAAACCAGGCGGCTGCGGGCGCCCGGGGGCACGCAGCCCGACCGGACGGCCCGGGACTGGGTGATCGTCCGGCTCGGCACGCCCGGCGTGGTGCGCTCCATCGTGGTCGACACGGCCTACTTCACCGGCAACTTCCCGCAGGCCTGCTCGGTCGACGGCTACTCGGTCAGCGGCTACCCGTCGGCCGAGGAGCTGGTCGAGGCGGCCGGGTGGCGGGAGATCGTGCCGCGGGCCCTGCTGACCGGTGACTCCCGGCACGCGTTCCGGATCAGCTCCGGCCGCCGGCTCACGCACGTCCGGCTGAACATCTTCCCCGACGGCGGGGTGGCCCGGCTGCACGTCCACGGTGAGGTGGTGCCCGATCCGGAGCTGCTGGAGGGCCTGACCTTCGACCTGGCCGCGCTGGAGAACGGCGCCGACATCGCGGCGCGCAGCGACCAGTTCTACTCCGCCCCGCGCAACCTCATCTCCCCCGGCCTGCCCCGGGTGATGGGCGAGGGCTGGGAGACGCGCCGGCGCCGCCGGCCGGGCCATGAATGGCTGGTCGTCCGGCTGACCGGCCAGAGCGTCATCAAGCTGGCCGAGATCGACACGTCCTGGTTCCGCGGGAACCAGCCGGAGTCCGCGTCGCTGCAGGTCCTGGACGCCCACGGGCGGGCCTCGGCCGGGCTGCTGGCCGACGAGCGGGCCTGGCGCGACCTGCTGCCCCAGGTCAAGCTGCTGCCGGACACCCCGCACCGGTTCCGGGTGGAGAGCGACACGGCCACCCACATCCGGCTGAACATCTTCCCCGACGGCGGGGTGGCCCGGCTGCGGCTGTACGGCTCGCTGACCGATGAGGGCCTGGCCGCGGTCCGGCAGCGCTGGGAGGAGACGGCCTGACGGTACGGCGGCCGTGAGCCACGTGCTGCTGGCCCCGGACAAGTTCAAGGGCACGCTGACCGCCGCGCAGGCGGCCGCGCGCCTGGCCGCCGGGCTGGAGCGGGCCCGGCCGGGGCTGCGGGTCATCCGGCTGCCGGTCGCGGACGGCGGAGACGGGACGGTCGAGGCGGCCGTGACGGCCGGGTTCCGGCGGGCCGAGGCCGACGTGCCTGGCCCGACCGGTGAGCGGATCCGGGCGGCGTTCGCGTTCCGCGCCGGGACCGCGGTCATCGAGTCCGCGCAGGCGGCCGGGCTGGCCCGGCTGCCCGGCGGGGTACCCGCTCCGCTGACCGCCTCCAGCCGCGGGGTCGGTGAGCTCGTCAACGCGGCCGCGGCCCTGGGCGCCCGGCGGATCGTGCTCGGCCTGGGCGGCGTGGCGTGCACCGACGGCGGCGCGGGCCTGGTCACGGCGCTCGGGGCGCGGCTGCTGGATGAATCGGGAGCCGAGCTGCCGCCCGGCGGGGAAGCGCTGGCCGGGCTGGACCGGATCGACCTGTCCGGGCTGCGGCCGCCGCCGGGGGTGGACGTGGTGGTGGCCACCGACGTGGACAACCCGCTGCTCGGCGAGCACGGCGCCGCCGCGGTCTACGGGCCGCAGAAGGGCGCCTCGGCGCCGGATGTGGCCCGGCTCGAACGCGGCCTGGCCCGGTGGGCCGACGTGGCCGAGCGGGCGCTCGGCCGGCCGAGCCGGGACCGGGCGGGCGCGGGAGCGGCCGGCGGCCTGGGTTTCGCGGCGCTGGCCTTTCTCGGCGCCGACGCCCGGCCCGGGATCGAGGTGCTGCTCGGCCTGCTGTCCTTCGCCGACCGGCTGCCAGGCGCGCGGCTGGTCGTCACCGGCGAGGGGGCGCTGGACGCGCAGACGCTGCGCGGCAAGGCGCCGGCCGGTGTGGCCCGCGCCGTCGCGGCGCACGCCCCCGAGGTGCCGGTGGTGGCGGTGGCCGGGACCTGCTCGCTGAGCGTGAGCCAGCTCCGTTCGGCCGGTTTCGCGCAGACCTACGCCCTGGCCGACCTCGAGCCGGACCCGGCCCGCAGCCGGGACCAGGCCGGGCCGCTGCTGGAGGAACTAGCCGGCCGGGTGGCCCGCGACTGGCTCAGCCCCTGAGCCCAGCCCTCAGGCCAGCCGCTGGGCTCAGCCCCTGAGCTGGGCCACCAGCGCATCGGACTGCTCGGCGGTCTGGACGGCCAGCGCGCTGGCCAGGGGCAGGACGCGGCGGCCGCCGGCCAGGAACACCACCCCGTCGGTGAGGCAGGCCCGCAGCTCAGGATGACGCTGGGCGATGGCCGACCGCTCGCTGCGTGCCGTATCCAGCCGGGCGGCCATGGCCGGCACGACCTGCTCCTCGACGACCTGGCGGACCCGCTTGCTGATGGCCCGGCCCAGCGCCCGGCCGGCCACGCCCAGCACCGCGTCGGTCAGGCCCTCGTCGAATACTTCCCGGGCGCTGCTGCCGACCCACCCGCCGCGGCGCCGGGTCGACGATGACGGCGGCGGCTGCGCCTGTCCCGACCAGCCCTGGGCGGGGGCCGGCGGCAGCTGTTGCTGCTGGCTCGGCCAGGGAGCTGGCGGTGGGAGCGGCGGGGTCCCGGGCGGCTGCTCTGACGGTGCCGCCGCGGGCGGCTGGTACTGCGACGGGTCCGGGAAGCCAGCAGGCTGCTGATATTGCCGTGGGTCCGGAAAGCCCGCCTGGGGACCCGGGGCCGGCACGCCGTAGTAGCCGGGCGGCGGAACCGGGGCCGGGGCCGGCGGCGTAGGTGCGGGTCCGGGCGGGCTCATCCCGCCGGGCATCTGACCGGGCGCCATCGCCGCCCATTCCGCGACCGAGTGCACCGCCGCGGCGCTGCCGCATTGCGGGCATACCGCTGTTTCCTGGCCGTATGTCACGGTTCATTGTGACGTCTTCGCCGCTCAGCGGGCGGCGTTTTGGCCCGGCACGACCCGGCGGTATTCGGCCAGGGCCGCGTCTACCGCCGCCTCGGGGCCGGGCAGCTCCCGGCTGCGCCGCGCGGCCGCCTGGCGCAGCCGGGCGGCCAGGGCCGGGTCGCCCAGTACAGCGCGCACGGCGGCGCCGAGCGCCTGCCGGTCGCCGGGCGGGACGAGCAGCACGGCGTCCGGGCCGGTCACGTCGGCGTTGCCGCCGGCCCGGGTGGCCACCACCGGGACCCCGGCTCGCAGCGCTTCCTGCAGGACCAGGGACTGGCCCTCCCACGTGCTGGGCAGGACGAAGACGTCGGCGGCGGCCAGCAGGGCAGGCAGGTCGCGGCGGTAGCCGGTGAACCGGGCGGCCAGGCCGAGCGAGGCGGCCCGGGAGCGCAGCGGGCCGGCCAGCGGCCCGTCCCCGGCGATGACGAGCAGCGGCGCCGGGCGCAGGTCACCCCACGTCACCGCCGCCTCCAGCAGCAGCTCGAAGCCCTTCTGCGGGGCCAGCCGGCCCGCGCCGAGCACCAGAGGCTGCCCGACCTGCGCACCGAGCTCAGCGCGGAGCTCGGCGATCAGCTGGGGGCGCGTTTCCGCGGCAACGTCCGTCTCGGCCGGGAGGGCCGGCACCACGGCCCGGCCGACCCGGCGCGCGCCCGCCGCCCGCATCCGCTGCTCCAGGTCGGCGGAGACGCACAGCACCGTGGCGGCGCCGCGGGCGACGATCTTCTCGAGCACCCGGTAGACAGCGCCGGTGACCCCTGCGCCGGGCGGGGCGTTGTGCACGGTGACGATCAGCGCGGGCCGCGCCGCATGGGCGGTCGGCCGGATGAGCGCCGCGGCCAGCGCGGCGAGAGCCCCGGCCCGCAGCCCGTGGGCGTGCACGACGTCGGGCCGCCAGGCGCCGAGCAGGCGGCGCAGCCGGGCGATGGTCCGCAGGTCGCGAGGCAGCCGCGGCCGCGGTCCGATGTCGACCTCGGTGAACCCGAGGCCGGCCCGGCCGACCTGGCCGGCCTGGCGGTCAGCCTCGGCCGGGCCGAACACCTCGGCTCGCACGCCCCGCGCCGCGCAGCCGGCGGCCAGCATCCAGACGTGCCGGCCGGTGCCGCCGGCGGTGCTGCCGAGGACGAAGGCGACCTTCACGCACCGACCCGCGGGGGATCGGTGGACGCGCGGCCCAGCACCCTGATCCCGCGGCGCAGGGCCGCACGCAGGTCTCCCCCGTCGACCACGGCCACGACGGCCAGGAAGACGGCCAGCACCGCCGCGCTGGCCAGCAGCGTGACGCCGACGTTGGGCAGGAAGCCGGTCTCCGGGAGGGCCATGGCCACGCCGAGCCCGGCGGCCGTGCCGGCCAGCGCGCCGGCCAGGCCGGCGGCCGCGGCTCGGCCGAACCCGCGCAGGGCGCCGGGCCCGCGGTAGCGGCGGATGAGCAGGAGCAGGGCCAGGCCGGAGCCGGTGAGCCCGATGGTGGTGGCCGCCCCGAGCCAGGGCACGACCTGCGTCCGGGGCACGAAGGGCACGATGAGCAGGTCCGCCGCGATGACCAGGATCCAGCCGCCGCTGACCGCCGCCGCCGACGCGCGGCTGTGGCCCTGGGCGTACAGGGCCCGGGACAGGTTGGCGCTCAGCCCGTAGCCGACGAGCCCGGGCGCGAAGGCGACCAGGGCGATGGCCAGCTGCCGGGCGTCGGGGGCCTGGGCCACGTGCGACTGGAAGACCCGGGCCAGCGGCACGCAGGCGCCGGCCATGGCCGCCACGCCCAGCCAGGAGGCCACCGTCACGGTCCGGGTCGAGCTGGCCACGGTGGCGTCGAAGGACTCGCCGCGCACGGCCATCTCCGGGAAGGCGCTGGTGGCGATGGGCACCGACAGCACGGCGTAGGGCACGAAGAACACGGCCCAGGCGAAGCTGTACAGGACGAGCGTGCCGCCGCCGCCGCGGGAGTTGGCCAGCACGATGACCACCGCCACCGAGATGTCCTGGGCGATGATGGTCACGAACCCGGCGGCGGCCAGCGACCGGACCCGGACTCCGACCCCGGGCGGGAACTTCAGCGTCGGCCGCAGCCGCAGCCGCAGCCGGGCGGTGGGCACCAGCGGGGTCACCACCAGGGCCGCGACCCCGGCCGTGGTCCCGACGGCGAGCACGATCCAGGCCTCGCTGGGCACCGGGCGGCGCAGGAACTGGGAGCTGTCGGCGACCGCGTCGAACCACAGGTAGGCACCGATCACGACCAGGCTGGACAGCACTGGGGCCAGCGCCGGGGCGGCGAACTTGCGGTGCGACTGGAGGATGCCGTACAACACCACGGCCAGCCCGTAGAGCAGGATCTGCGGGGCGAAGATGACCAGCATCCGCGCGGCGAGCGAGACCATGGTCGCGCGCGGGCAGCCGGGAGTGTCGCCGAGCAGCGCCGAGACCACCGGCCGGGCGGCGAGGGCGACGACCGCGCTGAGCGGGACGAGCAGCACCACCGTCCAGGTGAGCAGGGCGGCGGACGTCTGCCGCACCTGCTTGCGGTCCGCCCCGAGCGCGCTGGCCGGCCCGGCCAGCACCGGCACCACCACGGCAGTGAGCGCCCCGCCCATGACGATGTCGTAGATGATGTTCGGCACCATGTTGGCCGTGGTGTAGGCGGTGCCCAGGCACTGGGCCTGGACGGTGTGCGCGAACACCACCTGGCGGCCGAAGCCGATCATCCGGGCAAGCAGCGTGATCGCGCCGATCAGCAGCGCCGCCCGGCCTATGCTGCTGGCTCGCCGCCGAGCACTTCCCAGCTCGGCCACCGGGACAGTCACTGGCCCGGCAGCGGCGGATCGTCCGGACGGGCCGTGGTGCCTGCCCCGGCCGGTTCCATCGGATCCCGGCGCGGCGCCGGGATCGTGATCCTCGGCGCCGGGTCGGCCGGACGGCGGCCCAGCATGTCCAGCCAGCGCAGGGCGGGCGTGCGCTCGATCACCTTGGTGAAGCTGACCTTCTCGCTGGCCGCCGTGAGCCCGATGATCCCGGCCAGCAGCGCGATCCGGGCCGCGCGCGGCATCCCGCCCGCGGCGGCGCCCAGCGCGGCGCCCAGCGCGTTGGCCCCGCAGTCACCGAGCATGGCCCGCTCGCCCAGGTCTTCGGGCAGCAGCGCGAACGCCGCGGCCAGCGGCGGCGCTGAGGCCAGGGCCGCCGCCGGGCTGGCCGCGGCGATCAGGGCCGTGGAGCCGACGGCGACCTTGATCGCCCGGCCGGGCCGCAGGTCGAACAGGTTGAGCAGGTTGGCCCCGCCGGCCACCAGGCCGGCGTTGATGACGACATCCGCGGCCGGCCCTCCGGCCAGCGCCGCGCTGGACAGCCCGGTCAGGCCGATGCCGGCCAGCTTGACCGCGCCGGTGGTCACCTCGCCGTGCCGCAGCGCGCCCAGGTGGCCGCCGAAACCGCGCCGGTTCCCCGAGCCGGCCAGGTCGTCGTAGCCGCCGAAGGCGGCCGCCCCGGCCGCCCCGGCCGCTATGGCCAGGGCGGGCCTCGACGACCACCAGGGCCAGCCGGCCGACGGCCGGGTGCCGCCGTGCGCGAGCACGCCCGCGATCAGGCCGGCCGCCAGCGCGGGGCCTTCCAGCAGGGTGACCGGCTCGCTGCGGTGGTTGACGCGCGACCAGGCCGATGCGCCGCCGGGCGGACGCCAGCGGGCGGCGCCGTAGGCCAGCCGCGTCACCGCGGCCGCGGTGACGCTCGCCGCCGCCGCTGCGATCAGCTCGCGGCCGGCGCTGGCCCGGCTCACTTGTTCTTGTTGTCCTTCTTGGCGGCCGACGACGCCGATGCGTTCGGCGACGAGCCCGCGCCCGCGGTGGGCGCGGGATTCGGCGCGGCGGCGCTGGCTCCGCCGGCCAGGCCGTAACTGCCCGGGTTGCCGCCCTGCAGCTGCAGGGCCATAGCCTGGATGGCCGCGGTCTGCCCGATGACCAGGTCAGCGTCATCGACGGTGGAGACCTTGCCGGACGCGCTGCTGCCGCGGATGACGGCGATCGCGCTGCCCGCGCCGGAATTGGCCGACACGCCCGCCACCACGGCGGCCGCGCTGCTGGCGGCCAGCTCGGTGGCCACCGGCACCAGGACCTGGTCGAGAGGATCGGAGCTGCCCCGGGCCGGCGCGGACTGCGCGGTCACCAGCAAGGCCAGGCTGGCCCGCGCCGAGGGCTGGCCGCTGGTGCTCAGGAACCCCTGGCTGGCGTAGGCCGACAGCATGGTCTGCGCGTTGGTGTCCTGCCCGCCGTTAGTCGCGGACGGGCTGCCCGTCGTACCGGACGCCTGGGTCAGCACCTCGCTGGCGATGACCTGGACGGCCTGCTGCTGGTAGGTGGCGCCGGTCCGCAGCACGATGTTGTCCGCCTGGGCCATCGACAGGTTGGTCTGGTTGAGGCCGGCCAGCGTGGTGTCGCTGTTGTCGAAGAACTTCGGCTGCAGCGAGATCTGCCCGGTCACCGTGGCCCCCGCGTTCTGCGTGGCGGCCTTGCTGATCGCGTTGACCACCGAGGCCGGCGCGCCCGGCTCGGTGACGATCAGCAGCCGCTGGCCCTGGAGCAGGTTGTGCAGCACGACGGGCTGGACCGCCTGAGCGTAGTTCTCACCCAGGTTGGCCTGCTGCTGCGCCGCGTCGCGCTGATTGCTGGTCTGGTCCAGCTCGTTCTGCAGCTTGGCGGTGGTCTGGTTGAGCAAGTTGTAGGTAGGCCCCTGCAGCTCGGTGGAACCGAGCACGATGCCGATGGCCAGCGCGAGGAACACGGCCACGATCGAGACTAGGTGGTAGCGGAAGTCGATCACTGTCGACCCCCGGCTTGCGACAGGGCAGGGTGACTGCTCATACCCGGCGACACTACCAGCGCCGACAGGGTGAAAGCCGGTCCTCGCCGAGCGGGAGTGTCGCACCCAGGCGGCTCATCGGTGCCGATACCGGGACATCGCCGTAGATTGGAGATGAGGCGTTACGCGGGAGGTGCCGTCCATGGCCATCGATGAGCGGGAACCTGGCTACGAGCCGGAGCCTGGTGACGAGCAGGAGACGGCCGAGGTGAGCAGACTGCGCAGGCACCCCGAGGAGAGCCCGGCCCGCCGGCTCGAGCACTACCTGGACACCGGTCAGCTGCACATCCCGCCGGGCTCGAGCGTGGATCGCGACTTCATCCGGCAGATGGGCAGCGACAACTTCGGCGCGGGCGGCGGCCCGGCCGCCGCGCACATGCTGGGCAGCGTGGGCGACTCGGTGTGGGACCGGATCGGCCAGGCCTACGAGGCGGTGACCGGCAGCCCCCAGCCCGAGGACGAGGAGCTGCGCGAGGAGCTGCTGCGGGACGAGCCGCCCGGCTAGAACCTGGCCGTGAAGGAGTGCCAGGTCGCTTCGAAGTACCTGGCCAGCACCGGCTCGGCCGGGGAGAACAGCACGGCGATCAGCACGGTCACGGCGGCGGCCAGCACCAGGACCAGCAGCGACCAGCCGGAGATGCGGCTGTGGTAGAGCTGGTGGACGCCGCGGGCGTTGACCAGCTTGCCGGCCACCCGCAGGTGGGTGATGAACGTGCTCGACATGCCCGGCCGGCCCTTGTCCAGGAACTCCTCGAGCGTGTGGTGGGTCCCCACCACGGCGATCAGGCTGGCCTGCTTGGCGTCGGCCAGGAGCAGCGCGACGTCCTCGCTCGTGCCCGGGGCCGGCAGGGTGACGGCGTCCAGGCTGAGCTCGCTGATCCGGGCCAGCCCCGGAGCCCGGCCGTCCGGGTAGGCGTGCACGACGAGCTCCGCGCCGCAGCACAGCGCCTCGTCCGAGATCGAGTCCATGTCGCCGAAGATGACGTCGGGCTGGTACCCGGCCTCGATCAGGGCGTCCGCGCCGCCGTCCACGCCGATCATCACCGGCTTGTACTCGCGGATGTAGGGCCGGAGAGCGGCCAGGTCCTCGCGGTAGTGGTAGCCGCGGACCACGACCAGGACATGGCGCCCGGCCATGTCCGTCCCCATCTGAGGCGCCGGGATGCCCATGGTGAGCAGGGCGTGCTCGCGGCGCAGGAACTCCAGCGTGTTCTCGGCGAACGACTCGATCTGCACGGCCACCATGGACCGTGCCTCGGACATGGCCGCGTCGACCGACTCCTGGGTCAGCGGGGTGCCCTTGGCGATGACCTGGTCGCCCAGGTACAGGGTCTCCTCGTCCAGCCGGACCACGGTGCCGTCCGAGACCTTGACCATCACGTCGGAGCCGACCCCGTCGATGACCGGGATGCCCGCGTCGAGCAGCAGCTGCGGGCCGAGGTTCGGGTACCGGCCGGTGATGCTCATGGAGGCGTTGACGACGGCCGACACCTTGCGCCTGATCAGTTCCTCGGCGCTGACCCGGTCCAGGTCGGAATGGTCGATGACGGCGATCTCGCCGACGTTGAGCCGCTTGCTGATGCTCTTGGTCTTGCGGTCCACGCGCGCGACGGCGACGATCCCGGGTGGCTCCCCCGCCTTGCCCCGGAACACCGGCGGAATCACGGACGGCAACTTCATCAGGTCCATCCTGCCAGAGGACCCCGCCGTCAACATCCAGGTTGGCGCTCACGGCGTGTCATTCTGCCTGCGACTGATCGTCAAAACCGATTACGCAGCGTGCACATAAAGATATCACCTCACCCTGAATGTGACCCATCATCCGGCTCCGGTTAAATGTCAGACCCGTCGGGTAGTGTGGCGCTCGTGATAAAGGGGGCACGCTTCACTGAGGCGGACGCTGAGGCTCATATTCACGGGATCTGCTTCAAGACCGGCCCACCGCAGCGGGTGGGCGTGGAACTTGAATGGCTGGTCCGCGACCCGCGAGACCCAGCACAGCCGGTCCGGGCGGAGCAGGTAGCCGCCGCCCTGGCCGCCTTCGAGGCCGATCCCCCGGCCCGCGGTAACGGCTACCAGGGACCCGAACAACGGATCGTTCGGTACGACATACCGGCTCTGGAGTCGGGGGCCACCCTGACCGTGGAGCCCGGCGGGCAGCTCGAGCTGAGCTCGGCCCCCGCCGTCACGCTCGGTGATCTCGTAGCGGTAACCGGGCGGGACCTGGCCGCCTTGCGTGACGCAGCCGCGGCGGCCGGCCTGGAGCTCTGCGGCTACGGCCTGGATCCCCTCCGCCCGCCCCGGCGGGTGCTGGATCAGCCGCGGTACGCGGCCATGGAGAAGTTCTTCGACCGCGGCGGCCCGTGGGGCCGCCAGATGATGTGCGGGACCGCGTCGGTGCAGGTCTGCCTGGACGCGGGCGATGACAGCCCGGGCGAGTCCGGGTACCGGTCGCGCTGGCGGCTGCTGCACGCGATCGGGCCGGTGCTGGTGGCGGCGTTCGCCAACTCCCCGCTGCGGCGCGGCCAGCCGACCGGCTGGCAGTCGGCCCGGCAGCAGGTCTGGGCCAACATGGACCCGGGCCGGACCCGGGCGCCGGCCATCGATGGGGATCCGCGCGACGCGTGGACCGCCTACGCCCTGGACGCGCAGCTGATGTGCGTCCGCGATCCGCAGTCCGCCGACTGGACCGCGCCGCCCGGGCTGACCTTCCGCGACTGGGTGCGGGACAGCGGCTCGGGCGCACTGCGCGCCCCGACCCGCGAGGACCTGGACTACCACCTGTCCACCCTGTTCCCGCCGGTACGGCCGCACGGGCACCTCGAGCTGCGGATGATCGACGCGCAGCCCGGGGACGGCTGGGTGGTGCCCGCGGCGGTGGTAAGCGCGCTGGCTGACGACGAGCGCGCCGCCGACGCGGCGCTGGCCGCGACCGAGCCGGTGTGGGCCGGGGCCGGCCTGGACGGCGCGGACCCGTGGCTTCGCGCGGCCCGGTCCGGGCCGGCCGATCCCGCCCTCAGCCTGGCCAGCAGGCGGTGCTTCGAGGCGGCCGGGGCCGCGCTGGACCGGGCGGGCGCGCCGGCCCCCATCCGGCAGGCGGTGGCCGATTTCACCGAACGGTACGTACGGCAAGACCGATGCCCGGCCAACGATCAACTGGAGGCAGTCAGATGACCCAGCCAGCCGAGGAGCTGCGGGAGACGATCGCGCGGGCGCTGGCCGGCGCGCGGCAGCGGACCGCGCTGCTGACCGAGGCGGTGGACGAGGACGACCTGGTCAGACAGCACTCGCCGCTGATGTCCCCGCTGGTGTGGGACCTGGCCCACATCGCCAACCAGGAAGAGCTGTGGCTGCTGCGCGAGGTCGGCGGCCGCGACTCCCTGCATCCGGAGATCGACCCGCTCTACGACGCCTTCGAGCACCCCCGTTCGGAGCGGCCCTCGCTGCCGCTGCTGGCCCCGGCCGAGGCCAGGGCCTACGGCCACGAGGTCCGCGGCCGGGTGCTGGACCTGCTGGAGCGGGCACCGCTGGAGGGCGGCACCCGGCTGCTCGCCGACGGGTTCGCGTTCGGGATGGTGGCCCAGCACGAGGTGCAGCACGACGAGACGATGCTGATCACCCACCAGCTCCGCCAGGGCGCCCCGGTGCTGCACGCGGCCGCGCCCGGTCCCGCGCCGGCCGATGCGCTGCGGCTGCCCGCCGAGGTGCTGGTCCCGGGCGGCCCGTTCAGCATGGGGACCTCGACCGAGCCCTGGGCCCTGGACAACGAGCGGCCCGCGCACACCGTGCCGGTGGCCCCGTTCTACCTCGACACCACGCCGGTCAGCTGCGGCGCCTACGCCGAGTTCATCGCGGCCGGCGGCTACGACGACCCGCGCTGGTGGACTGCGGCGGGCTGGGATCACCGGCAGCGGGCCGGGCTGACCGCCCCGCTGTACTGGCGCCGCGACGGCGCCCAGTGGCTGCGGACGTCCTTCGGCGTCACCGAGCCGGTCCGCCCGGAGGAGCCCGTGCTGCACGTGTGCTGGTACGAGGCCGACGCCTACGCCCGGTGGGCGGGCCGCCGGCTGCCGACCGAGGCCGAATGGGAGAAGGCGGCCCGCTTCGACCCGGTGACCGGGCTGTCCCGCCGCTTCCCGTGGGGGAACGCGGAGCCGGACGCCGCCCGGGCCAACCTCGGCCAGGAGTTCCTGCGCCCCGCGCCGGCCGGCTCCTACCCAGACGGCCAGGCACCGTGCGGAGCCCGGCAGCTGATCGGGGACGTGTGGGAGTGGACGAGCTCGGACTTCCTGCCCTACCCGGGGTTCGCGGCCTGGCCCTACCGGGAGTACTCCGAGGTGTTCTTCGGGCCCGAGTACAAGGTGCTGCGCGGCGGGTCCTTCGCGGTCAGCCCAGTGGCCTGCCGGGGCACGTTCCGCAACTGGGACTACCCGATCCGGCGGCAGATCTTCGCCGGGTTCCGGACCGCCCGCTCGGGCGCCCCGGAGCTGGCCTGATGTGCCGGCACCTGGCCTACCTCGGGGCTGCGGCCACGCTGCGCGCGGTGCTGGCCGGGCCGCCGCACGGGCTGTACACGCAGAGCTGGGCGCCCCGCTTCCAGCGGCACGGGACGGTGAACGCGGACGGGTTCGGCGTCGGCTGGTACGCGGCGGGCGACCCGCAGCCAGCCAGGTACCGCCGGGCCGGGCCCATCTGGGCCGATGAGAGCTTCGCCGACGTGGCCCGGGTGACCAGGTCCGGGGCCATCCTGGCCGCGGTCCGGGACGCGACGCCGGGCAGCGCGGAAGGCGCCGCCGCGGCCGCGCCGTTCGCGTCGGGCCGGTGGCTGTTCAGCCACAACGGCCGGATCGACGGGTACCCGCAATCCGCGGCCGGGCTGGCCGCCGCCCTGCCCGCCCGCGCCCTGCTCGGCCTGGAGGCCCGGGTCGACTCGGCCCTGCTGTGGGCCCTGGTCCTGGACCGGCTGGGGCGGGGCCGCCCGCCCGGCGAGGCCCTGGCCGACACGGCCGGGGCGCTGCGGGCGGCCGGCCTGACCGGCCGGTTCAACTTCCTGCTGACCGACGGCGAGGTGATCGCGGCCACCGCGGCGGGCGACACCCTGTACTACCGCCGCACCGCGGACGCGGTGGTGGTCGCCTCGGAGCCAGGCGATGACGAGCCCGGCTGGGCCAAGGTGCCGGACCAGTCCGTCGTCACCGCCACCGCCGACGGCGTGCAGGTCGCCAGCCTGCGGCCCGGACCCGTTCCCCCGGCCTTCCCCGACGAAAGGATCGCGATCCCGTGAGCTCACTTGACCGCCGGCTTCCCGCCGGGTTCCTGGCCCAGGCCCTGCGCGCCGACGCGCGGGCCGGGCTGGCCCGCGACCCGAAGTCGCTGCCGCCCAAGTGGTTCTATGATGCGCAGGGCAGCGCGCTGTTCGAGAAGATCACCGAGCTGCCCGAGTACTACCCGACCCGGGCCGAGCGGGAGATCCTGCGCACGCAGGCAGGGACCCTCGCCGCGCAGACCGGGGCCGGGACGCTGGTCGAGCTGGGCTCGGGCTCCTCGGACAAGACCCGGCTGCTGCTGGACGCGCTCCGCGGCGCGGGTCCGCTGCGGTGCTACGTGCCGGTGGACGTGAGCGAGCCCGCGCTGGCCGCGGCGGCGGACGCGCTGACCGCGGAGTACCCGGGGCTGGACGTGCGGGCCGTGGTCTCGGATTTCGAGCAGGACCTCGGGTTCGCGGCCGACGGCGACGAGCCCGGCCCGCGGCTGGTGGCCTTCCTGGGCAGCACCATCGGGAACCTGCTGCCGGACCAGCGGGCCGCGTTCCTGGGCCGGGTCCGGGCCGGGCTGCGGCCGGGCGACTTCTTCCTGCTCGGCACCGACCTGGTCAAGGACCCGGCCACCCTGGTCGCCGCGTACGACGACGACTCCGGGGTCACGGCCGCCTTCAACAAGAACGTGCTGTCGGTGCTGAACGCCGAGCTCAGCGCGGACTTCGACGCCGACGAGTTCGAGCACGTGGCGGTGTGGGACGCGACGCGGGAGTGGATCGAGATGCGGCTGCGCTCGCTGACGGACCAGGCGGTCCGGCTGCCCGGCATCGGGCTGACCGTGCGGTTCGCGGCCGGGGAGGAGATGCGGACCGAGGTGTCGGCCAAGTTCCGCCGCGCGGGCGTGGCCGCCGAACTGGCGGCGGCCGGCCTGGCCCTGCGGTCCTGGTGGACGGACTCCGCGGGCCAGTTCGGCCTGTCGCTGTCGGTTCCGGCCTAGCTGTTCAGGCGCTCGAGCAGGCAGACGGAGACCGTGTCGCCGGCCTGCTTGCCGATCGCCCGGCGGATGTCGGCCTTGACCGGCAGCTTGTGGGTGCCGTCGCCCAGGGCCATGAACGAGCTGCGGAACGGGTGGCCGTCGATGGTGCCCCGCACCTTGACCAGGCCCCTGGTGCCGAAGAACTCCGCCGACGGCGGCCAGACCAGGTACGTCCAGCCGCCCTTGGCCTCGCTGCGCTGCAGGGTCGCGGTGAATTCGGTGTTCATCATCGCCTCCGGAAGCTCATTGTGCGTCGTCAGTCAGGACGGCGGCCAGCCCCGGGTCTCATCGCCCTTGACGCGGCGCGGGCCAACCGAGTCGAATAGCTACACGGCTACTAACTAGTAACCCGTTATGTCGGCAAGGGGGCCGGTATGACCGAACGTAAGAGCCCGACCGCGGTCCTTCGGGAAGGCCCGCGCGCGCTCAGCGGCGACCAGGTCCGCGAAATCGAGGAATCCGCGCTGGCCGAGGTGCTGAACGTGGACATCGACGACGTGATCGAGTACGTCCACAAGGACCTGCGATCGCTGCCGGACTTCACCACGCTGTACCGCCGGTACCTCAAGCAGCGGTGGGACGTGTACGACCTGGACTTCACCCAGGACAAGATCGACTGGGACCAGAAGATGACCGAGGAGGAGCGGACCTCGTTCATCGGCATCGCCTCCGGCTTCCACCACGGCGAGCGGCAGGTGGAGATCGAGCTGCCGGTGTTCATGATCGGCGCCACCGAGGAGGAGAAGCTCCACATCGCGGCGCAGATCGAGGACGAGGCCCGGCACACCGTCTTCTTCGACCGGTTCTACCGGGAAGTCGTCGGGCTTCAGGGCGACGACATCATGGACATCCTGGACGCGTCGTTCCCGTGGGTGTCCGAGACGTTCGTCGCGCCGTTCGGCCTGCTGGCCTACCAGGCGGAGGAGCTGCGGAAGAACCCATACGACGAGCGGGCCCGGGTCCGCTACGGCACCACGTACTTCCTGTGGATCGAGGGCGTGCTGGCCCTGTCGGTCATGAAGGTGACGCTGTCCTACGCCCGCTGGCGCGGGTTCCTGCCCGGCTACTACACCGGCTTCACCGCGACCTGCCGGGACGAGTCGCGGCACGTCCAGGGGGGCATGCGCTACCTGCAGGACGCGGTCCGCAAGGACCCGACGATGATCAACGAGATCCACGAGACGCTGCGGACCATCCTGTCGGTCTCCGGCGTGGTCAGCCGGCGGGTCTACTACGAGCCGCTGGGCTGGACCGAGGAAGAGGTGCGGGTGCTGTTCTTCCAGCAGCTGCGGCGCAAGCTGAACGACGTGGGCATCGGCCTGTCGCCTGACCTGGAGGAGCTGCTGGAGAAGGTCCAGCCGGTCCTGGCGGGCGGGTGAGGCAGGTGGCCGAATTCTTCAGCCCGTCGTGGGCCGAGTCGGTCCGGGACGCCCTCGAGGCGGGCCCGTCCGAGCAGGCCCGCGAGGGCAAGCTGCAGGAATACTGGGACTTCATCGCCTACATCCGGAGCGTGTACCCGGCGTCGTGGGCCATGGGCTGCCGCGAGCTGGGATCGTTCCTGTTCGTGCAGTGGGGCGGCGGCACGGTCATGGACTGCCGGATCGTCGGCCCGGACGAGCAGGTCGAGGCGACCTACGTGCTCGGCATGGACTACCAGGACTGGAAGGCGCTGCACGAGGGGTATGACGCGCAGCGCACGGTGATGTACCGCAAGATGGTGCTCGAAGACGGCGAGCTGCTGCAGTTCTTCAAGGCCGTCTACTTCTTCGTGGAGTACCTGAACGTCATCGGCTCGGTGCCGGCCAGCTATCCGGAGGCGATCCGCTCCCCCGCCCCGGTGGCCTAGGCGAAGAAGTGCGTCTGCGGCCGCGGCAGCGGCTGCCCGTCCAGGATGATGTCGAGCTTCTCGTTGTAGAAGGCGATCAGCCCGGCGATGGGCAGCAGCTGCCGGGTCGGGAAGTCGTAGCTCCAGGCCAGGTCCTGGTGCACCGTGCCGCCGGCCTGGATGGACCAGTAGCCGCTGGTCGTGCCCTTGTACGGGCAGGCGCTCACGGTGCCGGACGGGACCAGGTGGGCGAAGTCGACGTCGGTCCGGCTCAGGTAGTAGCGGGTGGGCAGGCCGGTCTCGAAGACCATCACCGACGAGCACGCGTCGGCCAGCACCGTGCCGTCCAGTTCCACCCGGACCGGGCGGTTGGACCGGATCGCGTCGACCCGGGTGTACGGGCTGCGCGGGTGGACGAAGACCTGCTCATCTTCCTCGAACCAGGCGTCCATCGCGGCCCACTCGAAGCGGACGGTGCCGGCCAGCCCGCTGATCGGCGACTCGGCCACCACCCGCGCGGCCCGGGGCCGGTCGGCGTCCCCGGCCCGCAGATCGCGCACGTCGACCAGGCCGCGGCCGGTGTTCTGGGTGTGGCCCTGGCCGGCCAGCAGATCCTGGCGCACGTCGGCCAGCGGGATGTAGTACTGCGGGTAGTTCGCCCATTCCCACACGTACAGCGCCCGCGTGGTGTCGAGGACCTGCTGCCCGCCGAGGAAGGCCCGGATGCGCCGCGGCACCGGCTCGACGTGGTTCACGGGGGTGATCGCGGCCGGGTAGTCGTTCATCGCTGCGCTCCTTCGGCGGAAATTATGATCGTGCCATGTCGAGGACGGGCTGACGGCTCCGACCCAGGGGTGAGAGCGCGCCGAAGGGGCGCGCGGACGGCGAAGGGGACTTGCGATGAAGTATCTACTGCTGATCTACGGCAACCAGGAGAAGTGGGCCTCGATCCCGGCCGATCAGTTCCCGGCGGAGATCGCCAAGCAGGACGCGTTCAACAAGAAGTACGCGCAGACCGGCGAGCTGATCGGCGCCTACGGGCTGGCCGACGCCGCGGCGGCCCGGCTGGTGCGCCGGGACAACGGGCAGCCCGCGGTGACCGACGGGCCGTACCTGGAGACCAAGGAGTACATCGCCAGCTTCTACCTGCTGGACTGCGAGAGCGAGGAGCGCGCGCTGGCGATCGCGGCGGAGATGCCATGGGCCGATGTCGAGCCGGTGGAGTTCTGGCCGATCCTGCACGAGGCGGCGCAGGACGTGTGACTGGCCGCCGGGGAGTCGAGGACCTGCTGCGGGAGCTGGCGCCGCAGGTCCTCGCCGCCCTGGTGCGGCGGTACGGGCAATTCCACCTGTGCGAGGACGCCAGCCAGGAAGCGCTGCTGGCCGCGGCGGTGCAGTGGCCGGCTGACGGCATACCGGAGAACCCGCGCGGCTGGCTCATCACGGTCGGCACCCGGCGCTTCCTGGATCAGGTCCGCAGCGAGGCGGCCCGGCGGAACCGGGAGGAGCTGATCGTCGCGGTCACCCCGCAGGCGGACCTGGTCGGGCCGCCGGCCGACGCCGTACAGCCCGGCCGCGACGACTCGCTGGCCCTGCTGTTCGGCTGCTGCCATCCGGCGCTGTCCTCGCCCAGCCAGGTCGCGCTGACCCTGCGCGCGGTCGGCGGGCTGTCCACGGCGCAGATCGCCGCGGCGTTCGGCGTGCCGGAGGCGACGATGGCGCAGCGGATCAGCCGGGCCAAGCAGACCATCACGCGGGCGGGCGCGGACTTCACCCTGCCGCCCCGGGCCGAGCGGACCGAACGGCTGCAGGCCGGCCTGCACGTGCTGTACCTGATCTTCAACGAGGGTTACAGCACCACCGACGGGGACGAGCTGACCGTCCCCGCGCTGTCCCGGGAGGCGATCCGGCTGACTCGCTGGCTGCGGCGCCTGCTGCCGGAGGACAGCGAGGTGGCCGGCCTGCTGGCCTTGATGCTGCTGACCGACGCCCGCCGCGCCGCCCGGACCCAGCCGGACGGCTCGCTGGTCCCGCTGGCCGAGCAGGACCGCAGCCGCTGGGACTCCGGGCAGATCGCCGAGGGAACGGCGCTGGTCGAGGCGGCCCTGCCTCGCGGCACGCCCGGCCCGTACCAGCTGCAGGCGGCCATCGCCGCGATCCACGACGAGGCGCCGAGCATGGCCCAGACCGACTGGCCGCAGATTCTCTCGCTGTACCTCCTGCTGGAAGCCTTGGCCCCCAACCCGTTCACGACGCTCAACCGGGCGGTCGCGGCGGGCATGGCCGACGGGCCGCAGGCGGCCTGCGGGTGCTGGAGGAGCTGGCCGCCGATCAGCGGATGGCCCGGCATCACCGCCTGCTGGCCGCCCGCGCCCACCTGCGCGAGCTGGACGGCCAGCGCCACGCCGCCGCCGCGGACTACCTGCAGGCGGCCCGGCTGGCCACCAGCCTGCCGGAACGGCGCTACCTGGCCCGGCAGGCCGCCCGGCTGCAGGCCCCCGCCGGGCCAGATGACGACGTTTCAGGCGCCGGGGGCGGGTAGGGCGCTGCCTCATGCGACGGCCGGACGGTCCGGCCAGCAACGAGGGGGTACCCATGAACCTGACCGGCGAGGAAGGCCGCGACCGGGACGGCGTGGACCAGTCCGCCCAGCATCCGCGCGGCTATGAGCCCGGCGAAGAGGCGCACGGCGACCAGGCGCCTGAAGACCAGGGGCCTGACGAGCAGGGCCAGCAGGACCAAGACCAGGATCAGGGCCGCCTCAGCCACCCGGAACAAGGCCCGTACCAGCCGGAGCAGGGCAATCAGGCCATCTACGACGAAGACCGGCAGCCGGACCGCTAGCCCGGCGGTCCCGCCTGCTCAGCGGTTAGTTGCCGTTGCCTTTTCCCTTGCTCTTCCCGTTGCCGTTGTCCTGGCCCGGGCTGTTTCCCTCGCCCTGGTGCCCGTGTCCGCCGGTGCCTGATCCCGTGCCGGACGCGGTGGCGGTGGCACTGGCCGTGGAGCTGGCTCCGGACGGCTGGCTGGCCGCAGCCGACGGCAAGGAGGATGAGGAAGAAGAAGGGGCCGCCCGTGCCGATGGTGCCGGGGTGCCCGCGGCGGATGAGCGGGGCGCAGCAGACGGTGACGACTCCGCGGCCGACGACTGCGGGGCCGGCGGGTGCGAGGCGGACGGCGAAGCGGCCGTGTACCAGGCCAGGCCGACCGCACCGAGAGCCACGGCCGCGGCGAGTATGGCCGCCGCCAGGGCCAGCACCTGGCTGCGGCGCGGGCCAGGGCGGCCCGCAGCATGATCCTGGTGCCCGGGGTGGGACAGCTCGGCCGCCGCCACCGGCCGGGTCGGCACCGGCGGGGCGGAGGGCGGGGTGCCCGGCAGGCCGTCCCGGAGCCAGGCGGCGCGCTCGGCCACCTCTCCCGCGCTGGCCGGCCGCCAGGCCGGGTCCTTGGCGGTCAGCATCATCACCAGCGTGACCATCTCGGCCGGCACGGACGGGGGCAGCGGCGGCAGCGGCTGATCCCGGTGCGCGACGGCCACCTCGAGGGGCGCGCCGGAGAAGGGCCGCGTCCCGGCCAGGCACTCGTAGGCCACGATCCCGAGGGCGTACAGGTCGCCCGGCGCTCCGTCGCGGCCGCCGGAGACGCGCTCCGGCGCGATGTAGCCCGGCGTGCCCATCACCGTCCCCGAGGCGGTGAGCGGCAGCGCGCCGACCGCGTGGGCGATGCCGAAGTCGGTGATCTTCACCTGGCCGTCGGCGGTGAACAAGATGTTGGCCGGCTTGATGTCGCGGTGGATCACTCCGGCCCGGTGGGCCGCCTGCAGGCCCGAGGCGACCTGGGCCACCACGTCCATGGCCCGGGCCGGGTGCAGCGGCCCGCGGGCCAGGACGTCGGCCAGCGATGGCCCGTCGACCAGCTCCATGACCAGGTAGGCCTCGCCGTCGGCCGGCTCGGCGTAGTCGTAGACCCGGGCGATGTGCTGGTCGGACAGCGCCCCCGCATGCTGGGCCTCGCCCTTGAACCGGGCCCGCGCCTCGGGCTGGTGGGCCGGGCCGGGGTACAGCAGCTTGACCGCGACCGGGCGGCCCAGGATGGTGTCGGTGGCCCGCCACACCTCGCAGAACCCGCCCGTCCCGATCAGCTCGTCCAGCGCATAGCGGCCGTCCAGCAGCGTCGAGGCGGCATGAGGCATTAGCGGCGTCTACCCGGGGCTCAGCGCTCTAACCACCCCGGACGGCTGGCATGATCTTGGCCATGACCGTAGTGAGGATCAACGCCATCACGGTGCCCGCCGACAGCGGCGACGAGCTGGCCCGCCGGTTCGCAGCGCGAGCCGGGGCGGTGGACGACCAGGACGGGTTCGAGGGATTCGAGCTGCTCAAGCCGACCGACGAGCGCACCACCTGGCTGGTGGTGACCCGCTGGCGGGACGATGCGGCGTTCCAGGCCTGGCTGAACTCCCCGGCCTTCGGGCACGGGCACCGGTCGGCGGGCGAGCGGGCCGGCGGGGCGGCCGCGGCGCCGGTCGGGATCAGCAGCGAGCTGTGGTCCTATGAGATCGCGGGCGGTTCAGGAGGCTGACCTTCGACCGAGGAGCCCGGCGAGCTCGGCCTTGATCGCGGGGCGGGACCCGAAGACGAGCAGGAACAGCGCCTCGCGGGCGAGCCGCTGGGCGTGCGCGTCCAGCGTGATAGCGCCGGCCCCGTCCCGGACGGTCAGGGCCGCGGCGGCCCGGACGGCCAGCTCGGAGGCGGCGGCCCGGGCCGCGGCCATCGGGGCCGGGCCGGCGTCCACCGCTGCGTCGAGCCGGTCCCGGCACGCGGCCAGCTCATCATCGAGCGGGCCGGGACCCAGCAGCCGGACGCACCGGAGGGCCACGCCCAGGGCGAGCGACCCGTTGAGCCGCAGCCCCGCGGGCTGCACGCTGACGGCCGGGTCGAAGGGCTCCTGCCCGGCGAAGCGGTCCGGCGGGACGACCACCCCGTCGAAGCCGAGCCGGACGGTGACGCTGGCGTCGACCGCGGCGAGCCGCGTCCGGCTGACCGACAGCCCGGGCTGGGCGGCAGCGTCCATGAGCAGCGTGACCACGGTGTCCTCCGGCCCGCGGGCCACGACCTCGACCACGTCGATCAGGCCCCAGCCGGTCACCCACGGCGCCGCGCCGTCCAGCCGCCACCCGCCCTCGCCGATCTCGGCGCGCAGCTGCGGCGGGCCGGGGATGAGCCCGGTCAGCGCCACCCCGGAGCGCAGCCGTCCCTGGCAGGCGTCGGCGAGCCAGCGGTCCCGCAGCCGGGCCCGGGTGCCGGGGGCGGCCAGCGTGGCGAGCAGCCGGAAGTGCTGGATCAAGACGAACGCCGCGGCCAGGCAGCCGCTGGCCAGCTCCTCGACCAGCAGGCCGGTCTCGCGGCGATCCAGGCCCAGCCCGCCGGCCGCGGCCGGGGCGGGCGCGCCGTACAGGCCCATCAGGGCGAACTCGTCCAGGTGCGCGGCCGGGAGCGCGTCGAGGCGGTCGATCCGCATCGCGTCCGGGAACAGGACCTGATCGGCCAGCTCGCGTGCCGCGGCCAGGACGTCACGGGCCATCAGCGGCGCGCCCCGGCGGCCGGGGCCAGGTCACCGGACCCGGGAGCGCCCGCCCCGATGTTGCCCGGTCCCTCCTTGGCCGGGCGGCCGAGGTCGGCCAGCAGGTTCTTGTTCCACACCATGATCGTGTAGGGCCCGTCGTGGTAGATGGCGGCCGGCCGGCCGAACGCGGCCAGCAGGTCGCCGGACGGGATGAGGGTCTGCGGCTGGTCGACGGCGGTGTTGACCACGAAGTTGGCGTAGTGCTGCTGCGGGTCATACCACGATGACTTCGACTGGTAGGCCCGCGGCACCGCCTTACCCGGGCCCCAGGACACCGTGGCCAGCTGGACCTGGCCCCCGCTGGCCAGCGTGGTCACGTTGCCCTCGAGGTAGACGGACAGGCCGTAAGTCAGGTGATGCGCGGCCAGCCAGTCGGCCAGCGGCTGGTCGTGGGCGGGCACGGCGGGCTGGGCCACGGCGTAGCCCAGCGCGGCGGTGTAACAGGCCAGGAGCAAGGCCAGGACCGGGGCCAGCCGGGCCCTCAGCAGGTCGGCGGTCAGCACGCGGCCGGCCAGCGCGGCCCCGAACGGCAGCGCGGCGGAGATCTGCCGGGCGTCCCAGTTGGAGTAGGGCAGCCCGCTGAACACGAAGGCGCACACGTCGGCCAGGATGCCCAGGGCCAGCACCTGGGTGACCAGGTCGTCGCAGCGGAAGAAGCGGCGCAGCGCGCGCAGCAGGCCCCAGGAGGCCAGGGCCAGGCCGAGCAGGTGCACCGCGGCCAGGGCCGTCCGCGGGCCGAGCGGCATGTTCACCACGTTGGCGCCGTACAGGTCGAGCAGGCCTTCGCCGGTGATCCGGAAGTTCTTGGGCAGCGCCGCGGCGTGCGCCACGCTGGCGTTCAGCGGCAGCAGGATGAACGCGCCCAGGTGCCGGATGACCCGCAGGACGACCAGGGAGACGGCCAGCGCGGCCAGGCTGGCCGCGACCAGCGACAGCTCGAACCACACCGCGGCCAGGCCGCGGCGGGCCCGCACCGCGCCCTGGTAGACCCGGACGCCGCAGGCGACCAGGATGGGCAGCAGGGTGGCGTCGACCACCAGCCGGTCGGCGACGGTGGCCCAGGCCAGCATCAGCCCGACCAGCGGCGGCACGAACCAGCGCCGCGGCGCGCGGTCCAGGATCAAGAAGATGGCCAGCATGGGCACGCCGGTCCCGACGTGGTCGGGCACCAGCACCAGCACGTAGACCGGGTTGCCGAGCTGCGGGGCGAGCATGATGCCGGAGCCGACCAGGACCCGGGCCACGCCCTCGCGGCCGGTGGCGCGGCCCTTGGCCAGCAGGCCGGCCAGCAGCACCAGCAGCGTGTACGTGAACGCGGCCGCGGTGTGCACCACGTCCGGCCCCAGCCCGCGGATGACCTCCACGATCATGTACTCGGGCAGCTCGGTGGTGTAGAAGGACACGTCGGTCAGGGTCCAGCCGCGCAGCAGCGGGTTGCCGTGCAGCATGTCCCACGCCTCCAGGGCGTTGGACGCGGGGTCGGAGGAAACCGGCTGGGTGGCGGAGACCCGCAGGTAGCAGAAGAACAGCACCACGGCCGCCACCGCGTAGGCGGCGATCCAGGCCAGCTGAGCCCTCGACGGCCGTCGCCGGCTGCGGCAGGCTCGGGGGCGGGCGCGGCGGTTCCGGAGAGGACGGTAGCCGTGGGCGGCTCGCCAGCCGGGGTCAGTCGTCCCACGGCCAGTCGGTCTCCCGCTCGCGGGCGGCCAGGTCCAGCAGTTCCTCGGCGTGCGCCTGGCCGTACTCGGAGTCTTCCAGGCCGCCCAGCATCCGGGACAGCTCCCGGATGCGGGCCGGCTGGTCCAGCCGGGTGACACCGCTGGCGGTGACCAGCCCGTCGTTCGACTTCTGCACGACCAGGTGGTTGTCCGCGAACGCGGCGACCTGCGGCAGGTGGGTGACCACGATGACCTGCGAGGAGCGGGCCAGCCGGGCCAGCCGCCGGCCGATCTCGACCGCGGCCCGGCCGCCGACCCCGGCGTCGACCTCGTCGAACACGAATGTCGGCACCGGGTCCGCGCCGGCGAACACGACCTCGATGGCCAGCATGACCCGGGACAGCTCGCCGCCGGAGGCGCCCTTGTTCAGCGGCAGCGGCGGCGCGCCGGGATGGGCGGCCAGCCTGATCTCCACGTCGTCGGCGCCGTACGGCCCGGGCTCGTCCAGCTCGGTCAGCGCGGCGGTCAGCGACGCGTGCGGCATGGCCAGCTCGGTCAGCTCGGCCGTCACCTCCACCGCGAACCGGTCCGCGGCCTGGGCCCGCAGCGCGGTCAGGTCCGCGGCCAGCGACCCGACCTGGGTGGCCAGCTCGGCTTCCTCGGCGGCCAGCGCCGGGATCTTGTCGGTGTCGCCCTCGAGCTCGGCCAGCCGGACCGCGGCCTGCTTGGACCACTCCAGCACGCCGGCGATGTCGGCCGAGGGGGCGCCGTAGCTGCGGACCAGCCGGTTCAGGGCGGCCCGGCGCTCCTGCACGGCGGCCAGCCGGGCCGGGTCGGAGTCCAGCGTCTCGGTATAGGAGGCCAGGTCAGCGGCCACGTCGGAGAGCAGGTAGGCCGCTTCGGACAGGCGGCCAGCCAGCCCCTCCAGGGCCGGGTCGATGGAGCGGACCGGGTCCAGGGCGTGCCCGGCCTGGCCGAGCAGGGTCAGCACGTCGGTGCTGTCGACGGCGGAGCTGGCCACCTCGCCGGCCAGGGCCTCGTGCGCGGCAGCGGCCGCGGCGTGCAGGGCGTCGGCGTTGGACAGCCGCTCGTCCTCGGCGAGCAGCGCGGTGTCCTCGCCGTCGGCGGGATTGACCTGCTCGATCTCGGTCAGGCCGAGCCGGAGCTGGTCCGCTTCGGCGGCCCGCTCCCGCTCGGCGCGGGTCAGCTCGTCCAGCTCGGCCCGGACCGCCTGGTGGCGGGCGTACACGCGCCGGTAGTCGGCCAGCAGCGCGGCCAGCTCGGGCCCGCCGAACCGGTCCAGCGCCTCCCGCTGCCGGCCGGGCCGCAGCAGCTGCTGCTGGTCGGACTGCCCGTGCACGGCGACCAGGTCGTCGGCCAGCACCTGCAGCAGCGACACCGGGACCGAGCGGCCCCCGGCGAACGCGCGCGACCGGCCCTCGGCCGAGACCGACCGGCTGAGCACCAGCACGGTGCCGTCCTCGTCCAGGTCTCCCCCGGCGTCCTCGACCTCCCGGGCCACCTCGCCGGTGACCTGCAGCCGTCCTTCCACCGTGGCGCGCGGCGCGCCCGGCCGCACCCGGGCCGGGTCAGCCCGGCCGCCGAACAGCAGCCCGAGCGCCGTGACCACCATGGTCTTGCCCGCACCGGTCTCGCCGGTCAGCGCGGTGAACCCGGCGGACAGGTCCAGCACGGCCTCGTCGATGACGCCGAGGCCGGAGATTCGGACTTCCTCAAGCATGCTCGCCAGCGTCCTCCCGGGTACGGCCCCGCCAGCCCGAGACGGGCAGGCCGAACTTGGCCACCAGGCGGTCGGTGAACCCGGCCGGGCCCGGGCCCTGGAGCCGGGCCAGCAGCACCGGCAGCGTGCCCCGGCGGACCTCCACCCGGGCTCCAGGCGGCAAGTCGACTTTACGCCGGCCATCGCACCACAGGACCGCGCCTGACAGCTCGTCCCCGGCGATCAGCTCGACGGCGAGCACCGACTGCGGCGAGACCACCATAGGCGGCGCGAACAGCGCATGGGCGCTGATCGGCACCATCAGCAGCGCCTCGACATCCGGCCAGACCACCGGGCCGCCCGCGGAGAAGGCGTACGCGGTCGACCCGGTCGGGGTCGAGCAGACCACGCCGTCACAGCCCCAGCGGGACAGCGGGCGCCCGTCGACCTCGGTGATGACGTCGATCATCCGCTCCCGGGCCGCCTTCTCCACGGTGGCCTCGTTCAGCGCCCAGCCGGTCTCCCGGCCCTGCACGCTGACGTCGAGCGTCATCCGCTCCTCGACGGTGTACTGCCGGGCCACGACCCGGTCGACCATGTCGTCCAGCCCGTCCGGGTCGGCCTCGGCCAGGAAGCCGACGTGGCCCAGGTTGACCCCGATCAGCGGGACCTTGGCCGGCCGGGACAGCTCCGCGGCCCGCAGCAGGCTGCCGTCACCGCCCAGGACGATGACCAGCTCGGCACCCTCGGCCGCGGCCGGCCCGGACGGTACCTCCTCGCCGCCCGGGTAGCTGGTCTCGCCCGCGAGGGTGCGGACCGTGATCCCGGCGGCGGCCAGCCGCTCGGCTACCTGCCGGGCGCTGCGGATCGCGGCGTCCCGTCCGGTGTGCGCCGTCACCAGCATCGTGCGTCCCACTAGGTGGGTCCCTCCTCGATTGCCTGCTGCAATTCGCCCAGGTCGAGCGGTGGCGCGTCCCGGTGCAGCCACAGGAAATATTCCACGTTTCCGGCCGGACCGGGTAGCGGGCTCGCCGTGATCCCGCGGACCCCGAGGCCGAGCTCGGCCGCCGCTGCGGCTACCTTCACCACGGCGGCCGAACGATCGGCGGCTTCGCGCACCACGCCTCCGGCGCCGACGCGGCCCTTGCCCACCTCGAACTGGGGCTTGACCATGAGCACGAAGTCCGCGTCCGGGGTGGCGCAGGCCGCCAGGGCCGGCAGCACCAAGGTCAGGGAGATGAACGACAGATCCGCCACGACCAGGTCGGGCGCCGGCGTCACGTGCTCCAGGGTCCGGACGTTCACCCGGTCCAGCACCGCGACCCGGGGGTCGGTGCGCAGCGACCAGGCCAGCTGGCCGTAGCCGACGTCGGCCGCGACCACGTGCGCGGCGCCGGCGCGCAGCAGCACGTCGGTGAAGCCGCCGGTGGACGCGCCCGCGTCCAGGGCGTTGCGGCCCGCGACGGGCAGGCCCGCGCCGAAGGCCTCCAGCGCGCCGGCCAGCTTGTGCCCGCCGCGGGACACGTAATCCGGCTCGGAGCGCTCCACCACGGTGATCGGGGCGTCCCGGGACACCTGCGTGGCCGGCTTGGACGCCACCTGGCCCGCCACCGCGACCAGGCCCGCCGCGACCAGCTCGCCAGCCTGCTCCCGGGACCGGGCCAGTCCCCGCCTGACCAGCTCGGCGTCGAGTCTCGCCCGCACTGCGGTCAACGCGACTCCGGCCCGTCCGCGCCCTGGCCCTCGGCCAGTTCGTCCAGGATGTCCCGCAGCCGCCCGTGCGCCTCCTCCAGGATGGCGACGTGCTCGGCGGCCGGCTGGCCGTTCATGCGGCTCAGCTGGGCCACCGCGTCATCCACCCGGGCGTCGCCGGTTACCGGCGGCTGCAGCACGGCCCGTTCGGCCTGATGATCTTGATGATCTTCCTCACTCACCCTCGTCACCTCCCCCGCGGACATGATCTGTACCGGTTGCGGCCGGAATCCTCGTCCCTCGGGACCGAGGGAGGGCGCGGCGTGCGCTACCCTCCGGCTGGAACGCTACCGTCCGATGCTGACAAGAGCGAGGCGAGCATGGCCACAGCCGAGGAGTGCCGCGAGGCGCTGCAGGCCCTCACCGCCCGGTTGGGCGAAATGCCCGAGAAGGAGCGGTCCAGCTTCTTCAGCAACCGCTCGATCAGCACGCACGTCACCGACCTGGACCTCACGTTCGTCACCAGGATCACCGACACGGGCGCCGAGCCCGTCACCGAGGCCGGGCCGGACGACCCGCCCGCCGACATCCGGCTGACCGCGGCGAGCGACGACGTGGTGTCGATCGCGGCGACGCCGGCCAACATCGCCCGGATGTGGATGGCGGGCCGGGTCAAGATCCAGGCCAGCGTGCGGGACCTGCTGGCGCTGCGCAGGCTGCTCTAGGGCCTGCTGCTGCCGGGCCCTAATCAGTACACCTAGGCGACCACGCCCGCCTGGCGCAGCTCGGCGATGCGGTCCGCGCTGTACCCGGCCTCAGCCAGGATCTCGTCGGTGTGCTGGCCCAGGGTGGGCGGCGGGCGGCGGATGCTGGCCGGCTGAGCCGACAGCTTGAGCGGCGAGCCGAGCACCTTGATCGGGCCGGCCGCCGGGTGCTCCATCTCGACCACCATGTCGCGCGCGATGACCTGCGGATGGGCCAGCGCGGCCGGGATCGTGTTGACCGGCCCGGCCGGCACCCCGGCCGCGGCCAGCACCGCAGTCCACTCTTTGCAGCCGCGGGCGGCCAACGTCTGGGTGATGCGCGGGATCAGCGTGTCCTGGTGGTGCAGCCGGTCCGGGCTGGTCGCGTAGCGCGGGTCATCGGTCAGCTCGTCCAGGCCGACCGCCGCGGTGAACCGGCGCCACAGGCCCTCGCTGCCGACGGCCACCATCAGCGGGTCGTCGGCGGTCGGGAAGACCTGGTAGGGCACCAGGCTCTCGTGGGCGCTGCCGTGCCGGACCGGCGTCTCGCCGGTCGCGAAGTACCGGCTGGCCGCGTACGTGAGCCAGGAGATCTGCCCGTCCAGCAGGGAGATGTCGACCAGCTGGCCTCGGCCGGTGGCCGACCGGGCGTGCAGGGCGGAGGTGATGCCGATCACCGCCCACATGCCCGCGCCCACGTCGGCCAGCGACGGGCTGGCCCGGACCGGCTCGCCGTCGGCCTCCCCGGTGATGCTCATGACGCCGGACAGGGCCTGCGCGATGGCGTCGTAGCCGGGCAGCGCGGAGTCCGGGCCGGTCTGCCCGTACCCGCTGATCGAGGCGTAGATGAGCCCGGGGTTCTGCTCGGACAGCTCCGCGTAGCCCAGGCCCAGCCGGGCCGCGGTGCCGGGCCGGAAGTTCTCGATCACGATGTCCGAGGCCGCGGCCAGCTGCTGGGCCAGCAGCCGGCCTTCGGGCGCCTTGAGGTCGACGGCCACGCTGCGCTTATTGCGGTTGGCGGACAGGAAGTAGGAAGCCTCGCCGCCCTGGAACGGCGGCCCCCAGCTGCGGGTGTCATCGCCCCGCCGGGGGTCTTCGAGCTTGATCACCTCGGCCCCGAGGTCGCCGAGGATCATGGTGGCGAAAGGTCCGGACAGTGCCCTGGTCAGGTCGAGCACCCGGACGCCGGCCAGCGGGCCGGGCGCAGTCGGGGTATCCATTGACCGATATGTTAGCGAGCCATGGGCGCGCTGATCCTGCTGCGGCACGGCGAGACCGAGTGGAGCAAGTCCGGGCAGCACACGGGCCGGACCGACATCCCGCTCACCCGGGCCGGGGAGGCCGCGGCCGCGGCGCTGGCTCCGATGCTGGCCGGCTGCGATATCACCGCCGTGCTGTGCAGCCCGGCGCAGCGGGCCATGCGGACCGCCGAGCTGGCCGGGCTGACCGGCCTGCAGCTGGACCCGGACCTGTGGGAGTGGGACTACGGCGGCTACGAGGGGCTGACCACGCCGCAGATCCAGGAACGGCAGCCGGGCTGGTCGCTGTGGAGCGACGGCGTGATCGCCGGCGACGCCGAGCATCCCGGCGAGAGCGCCCGGCAGGTCGGCGAGCGGACCGACCGGGTGCTGGCCCGGGTCCGGCCCATGCTGGACCGCGGCGACGTGGCCCTGGTCGCCCACGGCCACGTGCTGCGGGTGCTCACCGCCCGCTGGCTGGGCCTGGAGCCGCCGGACGGCAAGCTGTTCCGGCTGGACACCGGGACGGTCAGCACGCTGGGCGATGAGCACGAGCAGCCGGTCATCGCGGCCTGGAACGTGCCGCCCGGCCCGGTCCTGACGGGCTAGCAGCGCCGGGCCTAAAAACGCCGGGTCTCGTCCCTGATCGAGGTCAGGAACGAGGCGGTGCCGGCCACGATGGGCACGGCCAGGATGGGCGGCTCGTCGTAGCTGTGGTGCTCGGTGATGAAGGCGGCGAGCTCGTCGTAGCGGTCGGCCGGGAGCTCCAGCAGGATCAGCCACTCCTCGGCCTGCTCCAGGCGGCCGTCCCACCAGTACGACGACGCGACCGGCCCGGCCACCTGGGCGCAGGCGGCCAGCCGCGCCTCGACCGCGGCCCGGGAGAGCTCCATCGCCTCGGCCCGCGAGTCGGTCGTCGTCTGTACCTGGAGGAACTGCGCCTCGAGGTCGGCCATGGCCCCGATCGTACGCTCGGGCGGCCCTAGTACGCTGCGGGCGTGGAACTGCTGTATTCCGGCAAGGTCCGGGACATGTACGAGGACGGCGACGACCTGATCATGGTCGCCTCAGACCGGGTCAGCGTCTACGACGTGGTGCTGCCCACGCCCATCCCGGACAAGGGCAAGGTGCTGACCCAGCTGTCCGTGTGGTGGTTCTGGCAGCTCACAGACGTGGTGGCCAACCACGTCATCGTCGGCGGGGAGATCCCGGCGCAGTGGGCGGGCCGGGCCATCAGGTGCCAGCGGCTGCGGATGCTGCCGGTGGAGTGCATCGCCCGCGGCTACCTGGCCGGCCTGGGCCTGGAGTCCTACCGGCAGAGCGGGGCGATCGGCGGGGTGGCGCTGCCGCCTGGCCTGGAAGAGGGCTCCCGGCTGGCGGAGCCGGTGTTCACGCCGACGACCAAGGCCGCCACCGGCCACGACGAGCCGATGACGCGCGCCGAGCTCACCGACCTGGTCGGCGCCCCGGCGGCCGCAGCCCTGGAGCAGGTCACCCTGGAGGTCTACCGGCGCGGGGCCGAGCTGGCCGCCTCCCGCGGCGTGATCATCGCGGACACCAAGCTGGAGCTCGGGCTGGCCGAGGACGGCACCCTGGTGCTGGCCGATGAGGTGCTCACCCCTGACTCGTCGCGGTTCTGGCTCGCCTCGGAGTGGGCGCCGGGCCGTCCGCAGCGGTCGCTGGACAAGCAGTTCCTCCGGGACTGGTCGGCCGGCCTGGACTGGGACCGGCAGCCGCCCGGCCCGGCCATCCCGGACGAGGTCGTGACCGCGACCCGGGAGCGGTACCTGGAGCTGTACCGCACCCTGACCGGCACCGAGCTGGTCTAGCTGCGGCGACCGGGCGGCCGGCGCAAACCCCAACTTGCTGGGGTAGTGGCCGCCGCGGGGCCGCCCGAGGATGGCGGCATGACCAGTACCGAGCAGAACCAGACCACGCAGAACAAGTCCATCGTCAGCGACTTCATCGACGCGCTGTTCACCAAGGGCGACCTCGGCGCGGCCGACGCCTTCCTGGCCGAGGATTTCATCAACCACGACCCGCCGTTCGGCGGCTCGGCGGACCGCGAGGGCATGCGGGCGGCCGCGGCCATGTTCCGTTCGGCCTTCCCGGACTGGCACAGCGACCTGGGCCTGCTCATCGGCGAGGGCGACCTGGTCGTCGAGCAGTTCACCGCGAGCGGCACCCAGCGCGGCGAGATCATGGGCGTGCCGGCCAGCGGCCGGACCGTGACCCTGAGCGGGATCCAGATCTTCCGGGTCCGGGACGGCCGCATCACCGAGCGCTGGGGCCGGCTGGACGACCTCGGCCTGCTGACCCAGCTCGGGCTGGCCCAGCCCTGATGGGCGCAGCCCTGACTGGCCCGAGCGCCGCTATCCAGCCGAGGCCGCGGGGCGTACGTTGATTGGCATGGCCGGAGCTCCGGTGGAGCGTCACGTCGCCGACATCATCCGGCGGTGCTACGCCGGGCTGGACGCGGACCGGCTGCGGGCCGAGGTGCTGTACCGGCTGCGCCGGATCGTGCCCGCCGACGTGGCCTTCTTCGCCACCGTGGACCCGGTCACCCTGCTGTTCACCACCGCGGTGGCCGAGGGGCCGCTCGGGGCGGCCACGCCGCTGTTCCTGGACAATGAGTTCGGCCGGGCGGACGTGAACAAGTTCGGCGCGCTGGCCAGCTCGGCCGACCGGGTTACCTCGCTGGACCGGGCCACCAGCGGGGACCGGTCGGCCAGCCCGCGGTACCGGGAGATCATGGCGCCGCTCGGCCTGGGCGACGAGCTGCGTGCCGCGCTGGTGACCGGGTCGCACTGCTGGGGCGTGCTGTGCCTGCACCGGGAAGACTCGGCGTTCGGCTTCACCGGCCAGGAGATGCGGGTGGTGGAGCGCATCGCCCCGCACGTGGCCGAGGGACTGCGGCGGGCGGTGGCCGTCCAGGCCGCGGCCGACGCGGGCCATGAGCCGGCCGCCCCGGGCGTCATCCTGCTCGACGCGGGCCTGGAGGTGGTGTCGGTCAGCCCGGAGGCCCGGTACTGGCTGGACGAGATGCCCGGCCCCGAGCCCGGCCCGCCGGACGGGCTGCCGCTGGCCGTCTACACCGCGGCCGCGCGGCTGGCCCGGCTCGAGTACGCAGCGGCGTCCCTGGCTGGCTCCCCCGCCGGGTCATCCGCCGGGCCGCCCGCAGTGCCGACCGTCCGGGTGCAGACCCGGGCCGGCCGGTGGGTGAGCATCCACGCGACCAGCCTGGACGGGCCGGGCGGACGCCAGACCGGGGTGGTGCTCGAGCCCGCCTCCCCGGCCCAGCTCAGCTCGCTGTTCCTGACCGCCTACGGGCTCACCCCGGCCCAGGAACGGGTAGCGGCGCTGGTCCTGCAGGGCCGATCGACCCGGGAGATCACCGGGCTGCTGCACATCTCGGCCAACACCGTCCAGGAGCACCTGACCGCGGTGTTCGACAAGGTCGGCGTGCGCAGCCGCCGGGAACTGGCCGCCCGGCTGCTCACCGACCGCCGCTGAGCCGCCCGGTCAGGCCCTGACGCAGGTGTAGGTGCCGTACAGCTGCCGGTCGAAATGGGCGGCGACGATCTCGAAGCCGGCCGCGGCCAGCATCGGCTCGAGCAGCCAGCGGAACGTGCTGAACTCGGTCCGGATGTGCTCGGCGAAATCCTCGCTGGTGTAGCCGGCCGCCGGGTCGGTCGCGGCCTGGCCGAACCAACGGCGGAAGACGTCGGCCGCCTCGGCCGGGCGGAAGTCGTAGATCAGGTCATGCAGCCGGAGCACGCCGCCGGGCCGCAGCATCCCGGCCATCCGGTCCAGGGCCAGGGCCTTCCAGAAGTCGGGCAGCTGGTGCAGCGCGTTGCGGGTATAGACGCCGTCAGCGAGCGGCTCGCGGCCGGAGTAGCTGAGGAAGCCGGCCTGGACGCAGTCCAGGTTGGCCAGGCCCGCGGCGGAGGCTCGCTCGCGCAGCACGGCCACCATGACGGGCGAGACATCCAGCGCCGTCACCCGGCCGAACCGCCGGGCCGCGGCCAGGGCGAACTGCCCGGATCCCGCGCCGAAGTCCAGGACCTCCGAGCGCGGGCCGAGGCCGTGCGCCTCGAAGACGGCGAGATCCTCCGCCGGATCGGGATAGCCCTGCTTACGGTCATAGCCGGCCACGAAGGCGGGATCGAGGTGCTCGGGTCCCGCGTGAGCCAGCTCGTCGATCATCCAGGAGGCATCCACTCCCCCATTCTCGTCACCTCCAGCGCGCCCGGTGGACAAGCGACTGCTGGCCCGGCACTACCGGTCGTCCACCCTGGCCGCGCCGGAGGCCCGGCACGACTGGGTCGAACCCGACCTGCAGCCGTTCGGGTGGACGGCCGGTTGACCTTCACCCTGGGTCAAGGCCGAGCATGCCGGTACCGGCCGAAGGAGGGAACCGCGTGGAGCTGCTGACCATCGGGGCGTTCGCCCGGGCCTCACGGCTCTCGCCGAAGGCCCTCCGCCTCTACGACTCGCTCGGCCTGCTGAGGCCGGCGCACGTGGACGAGGTCTCGGGCTACCGGTTCTACCGGCCTGACCAGCTTGAACGGGCCCGCCTGGTGGCCTGGCTGCGGCGACTCGGCATGCCGCTGCCGGCCATCGGCGCCGTCTGCGACCTGGCTGACGAAGCGCCCGGCCAGGCCGCTGAGCGGATCCGGGGCCATCCAGGAGACGCTGCAGGCCGCCAGCGACCCGGAGCAGGCCGGGCAAGGCCTGATCGACCTGGCCAACGCGGCAGGCGGGCCGGACAACATCGCCTGCGTGGTGGCCGACGTCGCCGCCTCCCGGGCGCAGGCGCAGCGCGTGGCTCAGCTCTGGGCGACCGACCAGGACAGCTCGGGCGGGCGGAGCAGCCGGGCCTCGTCGGAGTAGCGGATCCGGGCGGTCAGCTCGGAGCCCGAGCTGTGGGCTTCGGTGACCAGGGCGGGGTCGACCTGGGCCAGCTTGAGCTTGGAGCCGCTGATCAGCCGGAACATGCCGTCGGCCGAGACGTCGCCCCAGACCAGGCCCAGGTGGCGGTCGGCGCGGTCACCGCGGACGAACGGGCCGCCGAAGTCCAGGCCGCCCGCGTCGCGCCTGAGAGTGATCTCGGCTTCCCAGCGGCCGGACGGGGCGTCGCCGGGCACGGGGTCGGTGGCGCGCCACGGGTGGCCCGGGGTCTCCAGCGACGGGCGGTCCTTGCTCGTGCTGCGCAGGGCCAGGTGCACGTTGCGGTAGGTGGGCAGGCCGGGCTCGGCCTGGAAGGTCCGGCCGGTCAGGCCGGAGGCCTCGATGACCACCCGCAGGGGCACGGGCTCGGGCCGGGGCCGCGGCGCAGGCTTACGGCGCGGCGGCGGCGGCCCGGCGTTCTGCGCATAAGCCAGGCGAAGCCAGCCGACGGCCTGGCCGTCCACGTCGCCCGGTCCAGTCAGGGCCAGCCGGACGCGGGCGGGGCCGAGGTCCCGGGCCGGCAGCAGGCGGGGGTGGGCGGGCCGCCCGGCCTCCTCGAGCCGCAGGCCGAGGTCCACCCGGCTCCTGGTCGTGGCCTGGACCACGGCGAAGACCCGGCGCGGCGTGGCCAGCGAGACCAGGGTCGGCCGGGGCTCCACGGTGACCGGCCCGACCTCGGGCAGCACGGCCAGCACGGCGTCCAGGACGGGCCGCAGCTGCGGCCGGTCCGCGTACTGGCCGTCGATGAGCCAGAGGGCTTCCGGCGAGAGCGCTTCACCGTGCTGTGTTTCACCGTGCTGTGCTTCACCTGGCTGGGGCATGGCTTCTCCCAGGTCGGCGGGACCCGTTCAGGATAGCCAGCGGTAAGCCTCAGGCCGGGATAGCCGGGCCGGCGCTCAGCTCGGCTTCGCCGGTCCCGGCGCCGGCGCCGGGGGTGCCTGGCTG
This sequence comes from uncultured Actinomycetes bacterium, assembly GCA_963744005.1. Taxonomy (GTDB): domain Bacteria; phylum Actinomycetota; class Actinomycetes; order Streptosporangiales; family Streptosporangiaceae; genus Palsa-504. Next base: position 839,022 of record CAVURU010000003.1, read on the forward strand.
GCTCAGCGGCCCGCGGCGGAACAGGATCGCGGCCAGGACGGCGCCGCCGGCCAGGATCCCGGACGTCCACCAGAACCCCGCGTCGTAGCCGTGCAGCAGGGCCAGCCTGGTCAGCGCGGGCAGCCCGATGCTCCGGGCCGACGCGGCGTGCGCGGCGGCGTAGGACGCCACGGCGCTGGCGAAGACGGTGTTGAGCAGCGAGGTGCCGATGGAGGCGCCGAGCTGCTGGCCGACCGTGACGGTGGCCGAGGCCACGCCCGCGTCCTGCGGGGCCACGCCGAACGTGCCGGTGTTGATGGACGGCGCGATGACCATGCCGAGGCCGACACCGGTCAGGATGAGCGGGCCGAGCACGCCTCCGGCGTAACTAGTGTGCGGGCCGAGCTGGGCGAACCAAACGGCCGCGGCCGCCGCGATCAGCATGCCTGCCGGAACGATCGGCTTGGGTCCCAGCCGGGGCATGAGCACGATGTTGGACACGTTGGCCGAGACCGCGATGCCGCCCACGATGGGCAGCACGGCGAAACCGGTGACGATCGGGCTGTAGCCCAGGGTCTGCTGCAGGTAGTAGGTCAGGAACAGGAACGTGCCGAACATGGCGGCCGAGGCGACCAGCATCGACAGGTAGGCTCCGCCCCGGTTGCGGTCCAGGGCCACCCGCGGGGGCAGCAGCGGGTTGGCCGCTCGCGTCTGCCAGAGGGCGAAGGCGGCCAGCAGCGCGACCCCGGCGGCGAGGAAGCCGTAGGTGGACGCTGCGTGCCAGCTGTGCGTGGCCGCGTTCGAGAACCCGTATACCAGGCAGAACAACCCGCCCGAGACCAGCAGCACGCCCGGGATGTCGAGCCGCGGCCGGTTGTGGGCGGTGGTGCGCGGCAGCAGCATCAGGCCGCCCACGAAGGCCGTGGCGGCGAAGAACAGGTTGACGTACAGGGTCCACCGCCACGACAGGTACTCGGTCAGGGTCCCGCCGAGCAGCAGGCCGACCGCGCCGCCCGCGGCAGCGATGGCCCCGTAGACGCCGAACGCCCGGCCGCGCTCCCCCGGCTCGCTGAACGTGGTGGTCAGCAGGGACAGGGCCGAGGGCACCAGGATGGCGGCGAACGCTCCCTGGCAGGCCCGGGCGGTGACCAGCATGGCGAAGTTGACCGAGGCCCCGCCGATGGCCGAGACGCCGGCGAAGCCGATCAGCCCGACCAGGAAGGTGACCTTGCGGCCGATCAGGTCCGACAGCCGGCCGCCGAGCAGGAGCAGGCTGCCGAAGGCCAGGGTGTAGGCGGTGACCACCCACTGCCGGTCCGCGGTGCTGAACCCCAGGTCGTGCTGGGCCGACGGGAGGGCGATGTTCATCACGGTGGCGTCCAGCACCACCATGAGCTGCGCGAGGCCGATCACGCCGAGAATGAGCCAGCGCCGCCGGTCCGGCGCGCCGCTGGTGGAGTTGACATCAGACATGAGCTTCACCAATCTGGAGAGATCTTCTCCGCTTACGGTCACGATAACACTAAGCGGAGAGGTTGTATCCACTTATTTCCCCGGAGGTGGACGTTGGGGCCGAGCCCCGCAGGCCCGGAGGAGCCAGGTCCGCGCAGCCGCCCGCTGCGGCGGGACGCGGAGCGCAACCGCCAGCGCATCCTGGCCGCCGCCTCCGAGGTCTTCAATGACCTCGGACTGGAGGCCAGCCTTGATGAGGTGGCCCGCCGCGCCGGGGTCGGGGTGGGAACCGTCTACCGGCGCTTCCCGGCCAAGGAGGACCTGATCGAGGCGCTGTTCGTGGACCGGATCGAGAGCGTGGCCACGCTGGCCGAAGAGGCGGCGCAGGTCCCGGATCCGTGGACCGGCCTGGTCGGCTTCATGATCCGGGCGGCCGAGATGATGGCCGATGACCGCGGGCTGCGCCAGATGATGATGTACGCCGGCTATGGCCGGGACAAGACCTGGTACGCGCGGCAGCGGAACGCGCCCCTGGTGACCCGGCTGGTCGAGCGGGCCAAGGCGGCCGGGCAGCTCCGGGCCGACCTCGAGCCGACCGACATCCCCTTCATCGTCTTCGTGATGACTGACGCGGCGCAGTTCGCCCGACAGGCGAGTCCGGAGATCTGGCGGCGGTACCTGACCCTGGTGCTCGACGGCCTGCGGCCCGAACGCGAGGGCGTCACCCCGCTGCCGGTCGCGGCGCTGTCACCCGAGGAGTTCGCGAAGGCCGTGCGCCAGAACCCGCCGGGGCGTCACTGACGTTCTCATCCCGCGGGGAATGCGGTGCTTTAAATTGCATTTGCATGTGCATTTCGCTGACCTTGCGGCGAAAAGGACGCCGATGATCTTCGTCCGGCGCGAAGCGGCGATCCCGGTCACCGGTCGAAGATCATTTAGCCAGCTAGGGGCGGTGAACAAGCTGAATGAGAGCGTCTTCGGCTAATGGCTGACACGATGTTCGCGAGCCATTACGATCAGATCATGAGCTTAACGCGCCGAAGGCTCGACAATAAGCCCGGCGCCATTCGCCTGCGGAAATCCCGCCGGCCCGGCTCGGCCCAGGAGACATCGCGATGAAGTCCAGCGACGCCGCGCACGACGTCAGCCCGCCCGCACCCGAGGCGCTTGAGGCGGCCGTCGATGAGGGCGCCCCGGCCCGGCCGACCAGCGAATCGCTGCGGGACATCCAGGACATCATCGACAAGCTGGCCGCGGTCACCCAGCAGCTGCGCGCGCCGCGTCCGAGGTCCGGCCGCGTGCCGGACCGGACCCTTTAAAACCTCCTAGAACCGGCAAGACCCCTGGGCCGCCCGTCAGCCGATAAGGCGCCCCAGGAGCCGCTGGCTGTCAGCCGGGCCGAGGGCTGCCGAGCGCAGCAGCGCGAAGGCCCGGACGTAGCGGGCCACGTCGGCCTGGCTCTCGAGATACACGCCGCCGGACAGGGCCTCCAGGTAGACGACGCCCAGGCTAGGGGCGTCGGGAAATCTCAGGATGGCCAGGGAGCCGCCGCCCGCGGCGCCGTGCGCGCCGGCCGAGAACGGCAGCACCTGGAGCGTGACGCCGGGCCTGGCCGGCCAGCGCGGCCAGGTGCCTCAGCTGCCCGGCCATGACCTCGGGGCCGCCGACGGCCTGGAGCAAGGCGCCCTCGCCGAGGACCACGCACAGCCGGCGGCCGTCCAGGACGGCCTGGCGTCGCATGGCGGCCGCGGCCACGACGTCCGCCCGCTGCTCGTCAGTTTCGTAGCCGGGCTCCGCGGCGGCGACGGCGCGGGCGTAGTCGTCGGTCTGCAGCAGGCCGGGGATGAGCTGGGCGTCGAAGGTCATGATCTCGGAGGCCGCCGATTCCATGATCACGTAGTCCAGGTAGGCGTCGGGCAGGATCCCGGCGAAGGGATGCCACCAGCTGCGCGGACTGCCCCGGCCGGCGATGGAGACCAGGGCGAGCTGCTCGCTGGCCGGGACCCCGTACTCAGCCAGCAGCTCGCGCAGCTCCCTGGGCCGGATGCCGCGCTGGCCGGTCTCGATCCGGCTGATCTTGGAACGGTCGCATTCCAGGACGCGGGCGGCGTCCTCGAGCGCGTAGCCGACGTTCTCCCGGTACCGGCGCAGCGCGCCGCCGACCAGGCGGCGCCGCACGGGGGCATCTGCGATCACGGTTCCCGCCTTCCTGCGTGCTTTGTCACACTCAACAGGAAAGTAGCACCTGATGTAGTCCATGGGTGGTGACGACACGCCCTTGAACCAGGAGAAGCGGCGCGGAGAAGGCGGCTTAGCGGAGCCGGTCCAGGGCGGAGAGGATCCGGTTTTCGGACACCGGGACCCGGGTGCCCAGGGTCTGGGCGAACAGGCTGACCCGCAGCTCCTCGAGCAGCCAGCGGATCTCGGTGACGTCCGGGTCGCGACGGCGGGCCGGAGGCAGCTCGGCCAGCGTCTCGCGGTAGGCCTGAGCGGCGCGCTGGGCCACGGCCATGCTGGCCGCGTCGCGGGACGGGCTCTGCGGCAGCTTGTCCAGCCGCCGCTCGATGCCGGTCAGGTAGCGGCTCAGCTGCGGCAGCCGCCGGTACCCGGTGGCGGTGACGAAGCCCGGGCTGATGAGCCCGGCCAGCTGGGCCCGCATGTCCGCCACGGCCGGCTGGACCGCGTCGGCCCGGGTCTCGTCCAGGCGGGCCTCGATGGCGTGCGCCAGGCGCAGCGCCGCCTCGACGTGGCCCACGACCTCGGCGGTCACCTCACGCAGCCCGGCCCGTACCGCGGCCGACAGCCGCTCGAAGCCGTCGCGGTCGCGGACCGGGCCGCCCGCCTCGGCCATCAGGTAGTCGGCCGCGCAGCTGACGCAGTCGGCGAACATGACCGCCACGCTGCCGTGCGGGTTGTGGCTGAGGGCCAGCTTGGCCGGCGTGGACAGGCGGTCGGCGATGGCCTTGACCGGCGACGGGGCTCCCAGCAGGATCAGCCGCCTGGTCCCGGCCCACATGGCCGAGCGAGCCGCCGCCTCGGTCTCGTACAGCCGCACGTCCACCGCGGTGCCGGCGTCGGCCAGCGCCGGGTAGGCCAGCACGGTGCCGGACCGGAAGACCTCGGGCAGCGAGCCGATGTCCCACGAGGTCAGGCCGGACCGGGTCAGGCCCGCAGCCGCCTTGGACAGCACCGCGCGCAGCCGGGGCCGGAGCTCACGCTGCAGTTCGGCGACGTCCTTCCCCTCGGCCAGGATGCGGTCGCCGTCGGTCACCCGGATGGTGATCCGCAGGTGCGCGGGCAGCCGGGACAGATCCCACGCCTCGCGCGGCACGCTCACGCCGCGCAGGGCCCGCACCTCGCGGGACACCGCGTCGCGCAGGTCACCGGACGGCTCGCCGAGCCGCGCGGTGACCTCGCGGGCCACGTCCGGGGCGGGCACCAGGTCGCGGCGCAGGGCCTTAGGCAGAGACCTGATCATCTCGGTGACCAGCTCGGTCCGCAGCCCGGGGATCTGCCAGGAGAACTCGGCCGGGTTGACCTGGTTGAGCCGGCTGAGCGGGAGGTCGACGGTCACGCCGTCGGCGTCGCTGCCCGGCTCGAAGGCGTAGGACAGCGGCAGCTCGGCCAGGCCCGGCGACTGCGACGTCCAGATGTCCGGGTAGGACTCGGCGGCGACCCCGGCCGCGTCGTCGGTGAGCAGGTCGTCCGCCTTGAACGTGAGCAGGCCGGGGTCAGCCCGGCGGGCCTGCTTCCACCAGGTGTCGAAGTGCTGGGCCGAGACCACCTCGGCCGGGATGCGCGCCTCGTAGAAGGCGGCCAGCTGGTCCTCGCCGACGACCAGGCCGCGGCGCCGGGCGCGGTGTTCTACCTCGGCCGCCTCATCCAGCAGCCGCCGGTTCTCGGCGAAGAACCGGTGGCTGGTCTGCCAGTCCCCTTCGACCAGGGCATGCCGGATGAACAGCTCGCGCGCGGCGGCCGGGTCGATGCGCCCGTAGCTGACCTTGCGGTCGGCCACGATCGGCACGCCGTACAGGGTGACCTTCTCCAGCGCGACGGCGCTGCCCCGCTTGCGCTCCCAGTGCGGCTCGCTGTAGCTGCGCCGGACCAGGTGGGCGGCCAGCGGCTCGATCCACTCCGGGTCGATGCGCGCCACGACACGGGCCCACAGCTGGGAGGTCTCGACCAGCTCGGCGGCGACGATCCAGTCCGGCGCCTTCCGGGCCAGGCCCGAGCCGGGGAAGATGGCGAACCGGGCGCTGCGCGCGCCGAGGTACTCGGCGCGGGGCCGCCGCCCGCCGGAGCCCGCGGCCCGGGTCGAGGGGCCGGCCTCGGCCTTCATGCCGATCTGGGAGAGCAGGCCAGGAAGCAGGGACAGGTGAACCAACGACCGTTCGGATGATGACGATCTGACCGACACCTTCAGGTCGCCGGCCAGCCTCTGCAGCTGGCCCTGGAGGTCCTGCCACTCGCGGACCCTCAGGTAGTTCAGGTACTCGGCGCGGCACATCCGGCGGAACGCCGAGGAGGACAGCTCGGCCTGCCGCTCGGCCAGGTAGTCCCACAGCTTCAGGTAGGCGGCGAAATCGGAGTCGGGGTCGGCGAAACGGCGGTGGGCCTCGTCGGCCCCCTGCTGGGCGTCGGCGGGCCGCTCGCGCGGGTCCTGGATGGACAGGGCCGCGGCGATGATCAGGACCTCGCGGACGCAGCCGTTGCGGTCGGCGGCCAGGATCATCCGGCCCAGCCGGGGGTCGATCGGGAGCCGGGCCAGCTTACGGCCCAGCCCGGTGATCCGGCCGTCGGAGAACGCGTTGAGCTCGGCCAGCAGGGCCAGGCCGTCGGCGATGTTGCGCGCGTCGGGCGGGTCGATGAACGGGAACTTCGGCACGTCGCCCAGGCCGATCGCGGCCATCTGCAGGATGACCGAGGCCAGGTTGGTGCGCAGGATCTCCGGCTCGGTGAACTCCGGGCGCGCCTGGAAGTCCTCCTCGGAGTACAGCCGGATGCAAATCCCGTCCGCGGTCCGGCCGCAGCGGCCCTGGCGCTGGTTGGCCGAGGCCTGCGAGATCGGCTCGATGGGCAGCCGCTGCACCTTGGTCCCGCGGCTGTAGCGGGAGATCCGCGCGGTGCCGGGGTCGATGACGTAGTGGATGCCGGGCACGGTCAGGGAGGTCTCGGCCACGTTGGTGGCCAGGACGACCCGGCGGGTGTAAGAGGAGGCCTGACGGCGGTCGAACACCCGGTGCTGCTCGGCGGCCGACAGCCGGGAGTACAGCGGGAGCACGTCGAGCCGGTCCCGGCCGGCCAGCAGGTCGGCGGTGTCGCGAATCTCCCGCTCGCCGGACAGGAAGACCAGGATGTCACCGGGTCCCTCGGCCGACAGCTCGTCGATCGCGTCGCTGATGGCCTGGCCCTGGTCGCTGTCGTCGGCCACCGGCCGGTAGCGGGTCTCGACCGGGTAAGTACGGCCGGACACCTCGACGATGGGCGCGTCGCCGAAGGCCGCCGCGAAACGCTCGGGGTCGATGGTGGCCGAGGTGATGATGAGCTTGAGGTCGGGCCGCTGCGGCAGCAGCCGCCGCAGGTAGCCGAGGATGAAGTCGATGTTCAGGCTGCGCTCGTGCGCCTCGTCGATGATCAGCGTGTCGTAGCGGCTGAGCATGCGGTCACGGCCGAGCTCGTTGAGCAGGATGCCGTCGGTCATGAGCTTGACCAGCGTGTCGTCGGCGGACACGTCGGTAAACCGCACCTGGTAGCCCACCGTCTCGCCGAGCGGGCTGCCCAGTTCCTCGGCGATCCGCTCGGCCACCGTCCGGGCGGCCAGGCGACGCGGCTGGGTGTGGCCGATCTGGCCGGCCACCCCGCGGCCCAGCTCGAGGCAGATTTTCGGGATCTGGGTCGTCTTGCCCGAGCCGGTCTCCCCCGCGACGATGACGACCTGGTGGTCCTCGATGGCCTTGGCGATCTCGTCCTTGAGCTGGCTGACGGGCAGCTCGGGCGGGTAGGCGATGGGCGGCATGGATGCCCGGCGGGCGGCGCGCGCGGCGGCGTGCCGCTCATGGCGTTCGTGGCGCTCATGACGGGAGGGGTTGGAGCGCCGGGCGGGACGCCGGGATCGGGAACGCCGGGATCGCGCCTCGGCCGGCTCGGGCTGCGCCTGCGGCGCGCCCGGCTCAGCGGGCGAAGACGTCACGGATCTCGGCTCCATCGCGGCGGGAAGGATAAGGCGGAACGGCCCGACGTGCATAACGATTTTCGGCTCTCGTTTCTGCCCTGCGGGCCTGCGCGGGCCCCCTGTGGCGGTGCTAAGGCCGTGGTTGGATGGCGGGATGAGTGAGCAGCTGTCGTTTCAGCCCGCCTTGTCCCGGCCGGACCTGCTGGCCCCCGCGGTAGCGGACGCGCTGCACGGCTGGCCGGGAGCTGATGAGGTCCTGGTGGCCGAGATCGACCCGGCGCTGGCCGACACGGCGGCGTTCTGCGAGCAGTACGGGGTGACCGCGGCCGAGTCGGCGAACTGCGTGGTCATCGCGGCCCGGCGGGGCGGCAGCACGACGTACGCGGCGTGCGTGGTGACCGCCACCACCCGGGCCGACGTGAACGGCCTGGCCCGGCGGCACCTGGACGCGCGGAAGGCGTCGTTCGCCCCGGTCGACGCGGTGACCGCGGCCACCGGCATGGAGTACGGCGGGATCACGCCGGTCGGGCTGCCCGCGGACTGGCCGGTCCTGGTGGACGAGGCGGCGGCCAAGACCGCTTCGGTGATCATCGGATCGGGCCTCCGCGGCTCCAAGCTGAGGCTGCCGGGCCGGCTGCTGGCCGCGCTCCCGTCGGCTCAGGTGCTGCCCGGCCTCGGCGTTCCGGTGAATCCCTGAGAACGGCCAACCGCGGGGCCGGGTGCGGCGTCTAAAGTGGGCGACGATCGATAGCGTTTCGCATCCTTACGGTCACTTTAAGTCACGAGGAGCATCATGCGGCGAGGACGCCTGTGCCTGGTGATCACGGCGGTCGGCGCGCTGGCGCTGCCCCTGGGCCTGGGCCTCGGCACCGGCACCGGCGGCGCCGCGTCGGCCGCCTCCGCCTCGGTGGCCGGGCCCTCGTCGCCAGGCCCGGTGGTGGTCAACTGCCCGGGCCACTCGGCGGTGCGGCCCGGCTCGCTCACCCTGGCCTGCGCGGACGGCAATAACGCCCTCACCGGGCTGACCTGGACGAGCTGGACGGCCAAGCTGGCCAGCGGGTACGGCACCCAGGTGCTGAACGACTGTCAGCCCAACTGCGCGGCCGGGCACCTGCACCGCTACCCGGCCCTGGTCGTGCTGTGGGGCGCCGCACCGCTGAGCGGCCACCCCGGTGTCCGGCGGTACACCAAGATCACCCTGATCTACACCGGAACCCGCCCGCAGGTGTTCAACGGGCACCGCTGGGTGACCGGGCCGGCCACGGTCACCCAGTCGCTGGCCGCCTGAGGCGGCCCGTCCTGGCTCGTTGTCCCTTCCCCGTCGGGCCCGTCTGGGCAATTGTGGCGGACGACACGGAACCGTCTCTGGTGACCGTGTGAGGGATGCGATTTGATGAGCTGATGGACGCTGATGTGATCGTGGTGGGCGCGGGGCTGGCCGGGCTGACTGCGACGGCCGAACTGGCCGCGGCCGGGCGGCGGGTGCTGCTGCTGGACCAGGAGCCCGAGTCGAACCTGGGCGGGCAGGCCTTCTGGTCGTTCGGCGGCCTGTTCCTGGTGAACTCCTTCGAGCAGCGCCGGCTCCGGATTAAGGATTCGGCCGAGCTGGCCTGGCAGGACTGGCTGGGCAGCGCCTACTTCGACGGCGGCATCGACGACCCCGCGGACGAGGACTACTGGGCCTACCGGTGGGCGCAGGCCTACGTGGACTTCGCGGCCGGCGAGAAGCGGCGCTGGCTGCACGGGATGGGCCTGCGCTGGTTCCCGGTGATCGGCTGGGCCGAGCGGGGCGGCTACCTGGCCGACGGGCACGGCAACTCGGTACCTCGCTTCCACGTCACCTGGGGCACCGGCCCGGCGCTGGTGGCGCCGTTCGAGCAGCGGGTCCGTGAGGCGTCCGGGCTAGTGGGCCTGCGGTTCCGGCACCGGGTGGACGGGCTGACCGTGACCGGCGGGATGGTCGACGGCGTGCGCGGCGCGATCCTGGAGCCCAGCAGCGCGCCCCGCGGGGCACCCAGCTCACGGACCGAGGTCGGCCAGTTCGAGCTGCACGCCCCGGCCGTGCTGGTCTGCTCCGGCGGGATCGGCGGCAATCTGGACCTGGTCCGGCAGAACTGGCCGGGCCGGGCGCCCACGAAGCTGGTCGCCGGAGTGCCCGAGTACGTGGACGGGCGGATGCTGGGCATCGCGGAGCGCACCGGGGGGCGGGTGGTCAACCGGAGCCGGATGTGGCACTACGCCGAGGGCATCCAGAACTGGAACCCGGTCTGGGCCGAGCACGGCATCAGGATCCTGGCCGGCCCCTCCTCGCTGTGGTTCGACGCCCGCGGCCAGCGCTTCCCGGCGCCCAATTTCCCCGGCTTTGACAACCTGGGCACGCTGGCCGCCATCCAGGAGACCGGCTACGACTACTCCTGGTTCGTGCTGACCCAGAAGATCCTGGAGAAGGAGTTCGCGCTGTCCGGCTCGGAGCAGAACCCGGACCTGACCGGCAAGGACCTCCGGCTGACCCTGCGGCGGATCCGGTCCGGCGCCCCCGGGCCAGTGGCGGCGTTCAAGGAGCGCGGCGCCGACTTCGTGGTCGCCCGGACGCTGCCCGAGCTGGTCGACGGGATGAACAAGCTGGCGGGCGAGGCGCTGATCGACATGGCCGACCTGCGGCGGCAGATCGTGGCCCGGGACCGGGAGATCGGCAACCCGTTCACCAAGGACCTGCAGGTCATGGCCATCCAGAACGCGCGGCGCTTCCGGGGCGACCGGCTGGCCCGGGCCGCGGCGCCGCACCGGATCCTGGACCCGAAGGCCGGGCCGCTGATCGCAGTGCGGCTGAACATCCTGACCCGCAAGACGCTGGGCGGCCTGCAGACCGACCTGTCCGGGCAGGTGCTCAGCGAGGGCTGGCCCGGCGAGCCGGTGGGGGGGCTGTTCGCCGCGGGCGAGGCGGCCGGGTTCGGCGGGGGCGGCATGCACGGCCACCGCTCGCTGGAAGGGTCGTTCCTGGGCGGCTGCCTGTTCAGCGGGCGTGAGGCGGGCCGCGCGCTGGCCCGCCTCACCGCCTCCTGACGCCTACCGCGGCGGCTGCTGCGGGTCGTCCCACCGGGGGACCTGCCGCGTGGGCGGCTCTGAGCCGCCCTGCGGGGGCTGGTTGTACCCGCCCTCCTGGGGAGGCTGGTTGTAGCCGCCGCCGTACTGCTCGCCGCCCTGCGGGGGCTGCTGAGGACCGCCCCAGGTGGGCTGGTTCCAGCTGCCCGGCTGCTGCGGGGGCTCGGTGAAGCCACCCTGCTGAGGCTGGTTGAAGCCGCCGGCGTACTGGTCGGCGCCCTGCGGGGGCTGCCCGTAGCCGCCGTAGTTCTGCGGCCACTGGTCGCCGGCGACCGGGCCGGGGCCGCTGAGCAGCCGGTAATAGACCAGGGTGACCACGATGGCGAGGAACGGCGAGATCAGCGTGCCGGAGATGACCGAGCTCAGGCCGTCGCCCAGCACGTGCGGCAGGGCCGAGAAGATGATGCCGAGGATGATGTTGGCCACCAGCATGATGATGTAGACCAGCACCAGCGTGCCGAACACGTGCCAGCCGTGCCCGCGCACCAGCTGGCGGCTACGGCCGAACGAGCCCAGCGCCCCGGTCCGCTCGATGACGATGCACGGCACGATCACGGCCCAGATGGTGATCAGGATCAGGCCGGGCACGATGAGCAGCAGCAGCCCGATGGTGATGGCGATGCCAGCCAGGATCGACGCGCCGGCGACCGGCAGGATGAACGGCGTGGCCTGGTTCACCGTCTCCTTGATGGACAGGTCAGCGCGCCCGTCCCGTACGTCCTGCACCGCCTTGACCAGCGTCGCCTGCAGCAGGAAGGCCGCTACCACGGACACGAACGAGCCCAGCAGGACACCGATGGTGCCGCCGGCCAGGGCAAGAAGCGCGGTGATGACGGCGGCGATCAGGTAAATAACGAAGGCGATCGCGAGCAGATGCTTGGCGAACGTCTTGTACATCCGCCAGGCTTCCGACAGAACGCCGGACAGTGGGTTCATGGCCGTGATGGTACAGGCCAGACCTTACGTATGGGTGGATGCGCGGGGCCCAAATTGGGCTAGGCCACGACGGCGACGAAACGCCAGTCCAGGACGTCCCGCGGGGCGGTGTCCGCGGGCTGATGACGGACCGGCGCGCCCGGCCAGCCGAGGCCGCCGGGCGAGCGGGACCCGGCGGGCCAGCCGACCCCGGGCTGCGACCCCGGGGCCTCGGCCGTGACCAGGGAGCGCAAATGCACCAGTCCGCCGCCGCCGGGCAGCGGGTCGATCTGCTCGACGGAGATGGTGCTGCGCAGGGTGTCGCCCTCGTGAACCGGAGCCAGGTGGTCACAGCCGTGCCAGGCGGCCACCGTGACCAGGGAAGGCAGCGACCGGGCCGCCTGCCCGAGGGCGAGCCCGATGGTATGCCCGCCGTAGACCAGGCGCCGGCCCTCGGCGGCCTGCGCGTCGTGGTGGGCCATGGCCACGTTGAGGGTCAGCCGGGCCAGCTCCGGAGCGCTGGAGACGACGTCACCGCCGGGCACGGCCCAGCTCCGCCCGGCCTTCAGCTCGGCCAGCCGCGGCCCCGCGACCTGGTCGGCGAACCGGTCGAGCCGCCAGCCGCTGATCAGGTCGGGCAGGCCCGGGCCATCGGCGTTCGGGCTCTCGGTGCCTGAGCCGCCGGTTCCTGAGCCGCCGGTTCCTGAGCCGCCGGTTCCTGAGCCGCCGGTTCCTGAGCCGTCGGTTCCTGACCCTCCGGGGCCTGACCCCCCGGGGCCTGACCTTTCGGCGGCCGGGCCGATGGAGTCCAGGTCGTCGGCGTGCCCGGTGACCCGGTCCTGGTCGCGAAGGGGCAGCATGGCGCAGCGCCAGAAGTCGAGGACCGGCCGCTGATCCTGGTCGACGGTGGTGATCCGCAGGACGGCCAGCCCGGTCGGCGGGCGGTCCTTCCGCGGCCGGTTCTGCTTGAGCGCGACGACTTCGGTCGAGGTCCGGAGGGTGTCACCAAGCCGGGGCGCACGATGGAAGGCCAGCCCGCGGTAGAACAGGTTGGCCCGGACGTGCTGGGTGACCACGGTGGACTGCCCGATGGCCAGGTCCCAGACCAGGGCGGGCGAGGCGACCGGGGCGCCGCCGGTGACCTGGCGGCAGAGCTCCTGGTCGGTCACCAGGGCCAGCCGGCTGGCGGTGATGGCCTGATGCGCCGCGGCCAGCCCGGAGGTCAGGGTGATGCCCGGGGCGCCGCTGAACCGCTGGCCCACGGCCAGCTCGTCGAAGTAGGGCCCTTCGACGGGCGCGGCCCCGGCCGTCGGCGTGACCGCGGTCGCCAACGCGGCGGTCGGTCCTTCGGCGGGCGACGGCAGCATGGTCACGCTCCTGGGCAGAACGTCGGTGCGGCGCGGCGGTGCGCCGCCTGACACCTAGTGTGCGGGGCTGAAGGCGCGGCTCCGCAGCGGGGTGGGTTGTAATGGACGACAAGTGGACAGCCGACGGAAGGTCGAGTCGTGAGCACTCTCTCCCCGGAAGAGCAAGCGGTCGTCAGCACGGTGGCCGAGTTCACCGACCGCGAGGTACGGCCGGTGGTCCGGGAGCTCGAGCACGCCGGGGAATACCCGGAGAAGCTGATCGCGCAGATGAAGGCCCTGGGCATCTTCGGGCTGGCCATCCCCGCGCCCTACGGGCCCGCGCCGGTCTCCACGCCGTGCTACGCCGAAGTGACCGCCGAGCTGGCCCGGGGCTGGATGAGCCTGGCCGGGGCGATGGGCGGCCACACCGTCGTGTCCAAGCTGCTGCTGGCCTTCGGTACCGAGGAGCAGAAACAGCGCTACCTGCCGCGGATGGCGACGGGCGAGGTTCGGGCCACGATGGCGCTGACCGAACCGGGCGGCGGCTCGGACCTGCAGGCCATCACCACCGTCGCGCGGCCGGACGGCGACGGCTACCGGATCAGCGGAACCAAGACGTGGATCACCAACGCCCGCCGCTCGCAGGTCATCGCCCTGCTGTGCAAGACCGACCCGGCGGCCACGCCGCGGCACCGGGGCATCAGCATCCTGCTGGTCGAGCACGGTCCCGGGCTGGAGGTCTCCCGCGACCTGCCCAAGCTGGGCTACAAGGGCGTGGAGAGCTGCGAGCTGTCGTTCACCGACTACTACGCGCCCGCCGACGCAGTGCTCGGCGGCGAGCCCGGCCACGGCTTCGCCCAGATGATGAAGGGCCTGGAGATCGGCCGCATCCAGGTCGCGTCCCGCGCGGTGGGCGTGGCCCAGGCCGCCTTCGACGACGCGCTGAAGTACGCCCAGGAGCGGGAGAGCTTCGGCGTTCCGATCTGGAAGCACCAGGCGGTGGGCGGCATGCTGGCCGACATGGCGGCCAAGCTGACCGCCTCCCGGCAGCTCGTCCAGTACGCCGCCGAGCGTTACGACGCGGGCCTGCGGTGCGACCTGGAGGCCGGGATGGCCAAGCTGTTCGCCTCCGAGGCGGCCATGGAGATCGCCCTCAACGCGGTCCGCATCCACGGCGGGTACGGGTACTCGACGGAATACGACGTCGAACGGTACTTCCGCGACGCGCCGCTGATGATCGTCGGCGAGGGCACCAACGAGATCCAGCGGAACGTGATCGCGGCTCAGCTCGTCTCCCGCGGCGGTCTGGGCCGCTGAGGCGCGCCTTCACGGATTGATCCGCCGCCAGCCATGCCATCCCCATGCGATCGAGTGAATGTTCTCGTGTTGTGCTCAGAAATGTCAGTGCCCGGATTTAGTATCGAATAGATCACTCAATACGGGCTTTGGTCCGTGGTCTACGCCGCAGGAGGTGAGGACCAGTGGGCAACAATGCTGCGCCAACCAGCGCCCCTGAGGCGATGGACATGGCCCTCACCGGGCTGAGATTCCTGGCCGCCTCCGATCCCACCGCCCTGCCGGCGTCGGTCCAGGCGGAGATCCTGCGGGCCCTCGAGCAGGCCGGCGCCATCACCACCGCGGCCCGGGCGTGGGTCCTGGCCGCGTTCACCGCCGGGCAGGGCTACAGCGAGGACGCGGACTACAGCCCGACGGCGTGGCTGATCCACAAGACCGGGGTGACCAAAGGTGCCGCCCGCGGCCACATAAGCTGGGCCCGGCGCACCACCGGGCACCCCGTGGTGCTGCTGGCCCTGACTGAGGGCACCATCGTCAGCGAGTCGATGGCGGGACTGATCTGCGGCTGGTCTGACCGGCTCCCGTCCGATTGCCGGGCCGCCGCCGATGAGATCCTGATCGCCGCGGCGCGGGCCGGGGCCAGCCGTGCAGACCTGGCCGGGCTGGCGGCGGAGATCTACGCCCGGTCCCGGCCCGATGGGGAGGACGACCCGGGGCTGGGGTTCGAGGACCGGCAGGTCCGGGTGGAGACCACGTTCGGCGGCGCCGGGGTCATCACCGGCGACCTCACCCCCGAGTGCACGGCCATCGTGACCGCCGTGCTGGAGTCCTTGTCGGCCCCGGCGGGCGCGGAGGACACCCGGACCCGGGAGCAGCGCTACCACGACGCGCTGGAAGAGGCGATGCGCCGGCTGATCGCGTCGGGCCTGCTGCCGGACCGGGCCGGGCAGCCGACCAAGGCCATGGTCTACATCGCGCTGGCCGAGCTCCGCGCCGGGCCGGACGGCTCCGCCCTGGAAACCCTGTGGATCACCGAGATGCAGATCCGCTGGGCCGCCCGCCGCGCCGAGGCCGCCGACGGCAACGGCGCAGACGGCGGCGCCTGGCTGGACGGCGACGATGCCCGCGCCGCGGCCTGCGACGCGACCCTCACCCCGGTGGTCACCGGCAACGTCAACATCACCATCCTGGACGACCTGGTCCAGCTCTGCCTGCAACTGGGCGGGCACGGCTGGCACTGCTCCCCGGCGGCCGGCGGGCACGCCCCGCACCCTGGCTCCGCCCCCGCCTCGGAGGCTTCCGGCCCGACGGGCCTGGACCACCTCACCGGCATGTCCCGGGCCGCGCTGGAACGGGCCATCATCGGCAAGGCCATCGACCTGCTGTCCGGGCCCGGCGGCCTGGCGTCCTTCCTGCGGACCAAGCAGCTCGGCGCCCGGCTCGCCGGGCCCAGCCTGCCGCTGGACATCGGGGTCAGCTCCACCATCCCGGCCGGGATCCGGACCGCGGTCATCCTGCGGGACCGCAGATGCCGGTGGCCGGGTGGCTGCGAGCAGCCCGCCGCGGCCTGCCAGGTCCATCACGTCCGCCACCAGGCGGACGGCGGGCCCACCAGCGTGGCCGGCTGCGTCCTGCTGTGCTCCTACCACCATCAGGTCGTCATCCACCGGCAGGGCTGGACCCTGGTCCTGAACCCCGACGGCACCACCACCGCCTGGAACCCCGGCCGGACCAAGATCCTGCACAGCCACGCCCCGCCCGCCCGCGCCGGGTGACACGAGCCCTCCAGTTACGGTCGGCCTGAGTCCAGGCCGAGGTCGAGGTCGATGTTGAGGTCGCTGGGCGCGCGCATGCGCCATGCGTCGGTGACCAGCTCCTCGAGACGGGCGACGTCGACCTCGGCCAGGCGGAGCATGACCAGGGGCCACCCGTCGTAGCCGGGTGCGGTGAAGAACCGGTCCGGCTCACCGAGAAGCAGGGCCTGCTTCTCGGCTTCGTCACCGACGTAGAGCACGGCGATGTCGGTCCGGATGACGCGACGCTGGCCGGGCCGGCGTTCGGGATAGGACCACACGAATCCCTTACCGCCGACCCGGAAGTCGAAGCCGTCGCTGTCGATCTCCTCCACGTGCGGCAAGGCCAGCGCCAGACGGCGCACATCGCCGGCGTCGGCCATCCGCTCCCGCCTAGTGCTCGTGCACGATGACGCCCCGGACGTTCTTGCCGGCCAGGAGGTCGTCGTAGCCCTCGTTGACCTGGTCCAGGGTGTAGGTCCGGGTGATGAGCTCGTCCAGCTTGAGCTGGCCGTCCCGGTACAGCCCGAGCAGCTTGGGGATGTCGTAGGTCGGGTTGCAGTCACCGAACAGGCTGCCCTTCACGCTCTTGCGGTACAGCGTGAGGATGTTGCCCGGCAGCTGGATGTTCGGCTCCATCCGGCCCAGGCCGGTGAGCACGACCACGCCGCCCTTGCCGACCGCGTTGAAGCCGGCCTCGACCACGGCGGCCGTCATGATGTCGACGGTCAGGATGGCCGAGTCGGCGCCCTGGCCCCGGGTCAGCTGCGCGATGGTGGCCTGGGCCTCGTCGTAGTCGCTGAACGCGTGGGTGGCGCCGAGCTCCAGGGCCTTCTCCCGCTTGTTGTCCAGCGGGTCGATGGCGATGACGTTCTTGGCCCCGGCGTAACGGGCCCCCTGGATGGCGTTGATGCCGATGCCGCCGATGCCGTACACGGCTACGGTGTCGCCCGCAGTGACGTTGGCCGTGTAGACGGCCGAGCCCCAGCCGGTCGGCACGCCGCAGCCGAGCAGCACGGCCTTGTCCAGCGGCAGGTCGTCGTCCACCTTGACCGCGGAGTTCTGGTGGATCAGGCCGTACTGGCTGAAGGTGCCGATCATGCACATGGCGCCGTACTGGCCGCCGGGCCCGGTGATCGGGAACCGGTCGCCGGGCAGCGAGCCGCGCAGGGTCGTCGCGCCCCAGTCGCAGATCGACTGGCGGCCGGTGGAGCAGTACCGGCAGGTCCCGCAGTTCGGGATGAAGGAGCAGACCACGTGGTCCCCGGGGGCGACGCGGGTCACGCCCGGCCCCACCTGCTCGACGATGCCGGCTCCCTCATGGCCGAGCACCATGGGGGTCCGGGTGATCATGTCACCGGTGATGATGTGGAGGTCGGAGTGGCACAGGCCTGAGTACAGGTACCGGATCAGGATCTCGCCGGTTTGCGGCTCGTCGAGCTCGAGCTCCTCGATCTCGAGGGGCTTGCCCGGCTCGTGGATAACGGCTGCCCTGGTCTTCATCGACTCTCCTTCGGTGGGGTCCTCCTACTGTTGCTCCCGGGCGCTCCATGTTCAAGGGCCGGACCGCGCCAATAGGCCGGTCAGCCGCGCTGCTCGCGGACCTGGCGCTTGATCCGGTCCAGCATGGCGGCCATGCCGCGCAGCCGCAGCGGGCTGACCAGGTCGGCCAGGCCGAGCTGGCTGGAGAACTCCCCCGGGGTGGCCAGCACCTCCTCCGCCGACAGGCCGTCCAGCCCGGCGTGCAGGATGCTGGCGAAGCCGCGCGTGGTCGGCGCCTCGGGCGGCGCCTCGAAGAACAGGTGGGCGGTCCCGTCCGGGCTGACCTCGACGGCCAGGAACAGCGGCGACTGGCACTCCGGCACCGGCTCGAGCAGGTCGTGGTGCTCGGCGTAGCGCTCGGGCAGCGCGGGCAGCTCCCCGGCGAACTCGAGCAGAAGCTGGAGCCGTTCCTTGCCCGCCATGGCGTTGAAGTCGTCGACGATCTCCTGCAAGCGCGGGTTGAGCGTGGGCGTGCTCACGGATTTTCGCCCCGGGTGATCGGCGCCCGGACGCTGTTGCCCCACTCGGTCCAGGACCCGTCGTAGTTCCGCACGTGCGGCAGGCCGAGCAGGTGATGCAGCACGAACCAGGTGTGACTGGACCGCTCGCCGATGCGGCAGTACACGACCACGTCGTCGTCGCTGGCCAGGCCGGCCTCGCCCAGGTAGATGGCTTCCAGCTCGGTGCGGGAGCGGAAGGTGCCGTCCTCGGCGGCGGCACGGGCCCACGGCACGCTGCGGGCACCGGGAATGTGCCCGCCGCGCAGGGCGCCTTCCTGCGGGTAGTCCGGCATGTGCAGCAGCTGGCCGCTGTACTCCCCCGGCGACCGGACGTCGATCAGCGGCTGGCCCAGGTGAGACACGACCTGGTTCTGGAACGCGCGGATCTGGCTGTCGTCGCGGTTGATGACCGGGTAGTCGGTCGGCGGCCGCTTCGGCTCGTCGGTGGTCAGCGCGCGGCCCTCGGCCACCCACTTGGCCCGCCCGCCGTCCATCAGCCGGACATCGGGGTGAGCGAAGAGCGAGACGACCCACAGGGCGTAGGCGGCCCACCAATTGTTGCGGTCGCCGTAGAGCACCAGGGTCGTGTCGCGGCTGATTCCCTTGTCCGACATCAACCGGGCGAAGCCGGGCCCGTCCACGTAGTCACGGGTGACCGGGTCGTTGAGTTCGGTGTGCCAGTCGAGCTTCACCGCGCCGGGGATGTGTCCGGTCTCGTAGAGCAGCACGTCCTCGTCGGACTCCGCCACCACGAGGCCGGGGTCGTCGAGGTGCTCGGCGACCCACTCGGTCGACACGATGGTCTGCGGGTGGGCATATTCCTGCAGCTTTGCCTCGGAATCAAAAGGCAGCGCCATTGTCAGCCTCATCTCTGCTCGTCCAGGCCGGGTCGTCAAAGGTAAGCCACATCTTCCCACCAGAGGCGGGAACATGATCGCCGGCCATCGCTTTACCCGCAGCTGAGGCGCCAATGCGTATTTCGCCCAGGACAGCTCAGGGGCCTGCGACCGGCACGGCGGGCAGCCGCCCCCATTCGGCCCAGGAGCCGTCGTAGACCTGGACTTTGTCCCGGCCGATCAGGTACGTCAGGACGAACCAGGCCGTCGCGGCGCGGCCGCCGATGGTGCAGTAGGTGATGAGCTCCTCGTTGCGGCTGAGGTCAATCGCGGAGAAGACCCGACGTAGCTCGGCCACGGAGCGGAACGAGCCGTCCTCGCGGTACAGGCCGTCAATCGGCTGGTGGACGGCCGAGGGCACGTGGCCGGCCCGGCCGCCCGGTTCCATTCCGCCCGAGGGCCAGAACCGCTCGCCCTGGAACTCGGCCGCCGAGCGCACGTCGACCACGATCGTGCCCGGGCGGCCGATGGCCTCCAGGACGGCTGCGGCGTCGGCCCGGATCTCCCGCTGCTCCCGGCCGAGACGGAGGTCGCCCGCCGCGGGCATCCGCCCGGCGAGGTCCCACCGGCGTCCCGCCGCCTGCCAGGCCTCGCGGGAACAGTCGAGAATCCGGACGTCGCGGTGCCCGTAGAGCTTCATCACCCACAGCCCGAGGGCGGGCGCGTATCCGTAGAACACGACGGTGGAGTCGGGGCCGATGCCGGAACGCGCCATCAGGCCCTGCAGCGCTGCGGAATCTCTCAGGTGATAGCCGCTGTCCTTGAGGTCGGTGTAGACGTTCCACAGCACCGCCCCCTCGATATGCCCGCGGTCGTAGGCGGCCGGGCTGACGTCCACTTCGACGACGCGCACGTGCGGGTCGGTCAGGTGGTCTTCCAGCCACTGAGGAT
Organism: uncultured Actinomycetes bacterium; assembly: GCA_963744005.1. Lineage (GTDB taxonomy): Bacteria > Actinomycetota > Actinomycetes > Streptosporangiales > Streptosporangiaceae > Palsa-504. Next base: position 858,906 of record CAVURU010000003.1, read on the forward strand.
CCACCAGGACTTCGGGGCCGGGATCCGTGCGGTCGCGGTCGGCCGGGTGAGCTGTCGTTGTCATCTGAATCTCCGTAGCTGGGGGCGCTTACGGGACCGTTCTACGGCGAGACCCTAGCCGCGAGGTTGCCGTGAGATTGGCGCAACCTTGGCGTGGCTCGGCGGTCAGGTGGTGGCCAGCAGCGTCTGGTACAGCAGCCGGGAAGCAGGGCTGGGCGAGACGCCGAGCTGGTCCCGCAGGCACTCGCTGAGCTGGCCGTAGACATCCAGGGCCTCGGCCAGATTCCCCTGGGCGGCCAGCGCCTGCATGAGATACCGGTGGCCGCTCTCCCGCAGCGGGGCCAGCCGGCTGAGCTGCCGCCCAGCCCGGACCGCCGCCGCGAGCTCGGTCCCGCCCAGGCCCAGCCCGGCCGCGGCGTAACACTCCAGGGCGCGCAGCCGGATCTCGGTCAGCTGGTGCCGGATCTCATCGGCCCACGGAGCGTCCTCGCCGGGGAGGAAATCGCGCTCGGCGACCAGCATGGCGGTCAGCGCCGGACCCCATGCTCGGGCCCAGTCCCGCTGGGCCACGGACGATTCAGCCCGGTGGATGGCCTCGGCGGCCGCTTCGAGATCGACCCACGCGCCAGGCAGCCACAGCCGCACAGACGAGCGCCCGTCCACCGCCGCGGCGCCGAAGACCCGGCGCAGCTTGGACAGCAGGGGGCTGAGCCGGGCGTCGACGGCCACGGGATCCAGCTCCCGCCACAGCGCCTCGGCCAGCTCGTCCCGCGAGGCCTGGCGATGGCGGTTGACGATCAGGTAGATGAACAGCAACCGGCCCTGACGGCCAGGCAGGAGTCCGTCCAGGCGCTGGCCGTCGCGCTCGACGGCCAGCGCCCCGCAGATCTGGATGCGCACCGGGTAACGCGGCGACGCCAAGGTCACGCCAACATCGTGGCACTACGCTGCGGAGAAAGGTAGATGGAGGCTGCGATGGCGAAGCTGATCCGGTGCGAGTGCGGGTTCGTGGCCCGGGGCGACAGCGATGACCAGGTGATCGGCGTGATCCGCGGGCACATGTCCTCGGATCATCCGCTCTTGCTCAACACGGTCAGCCAGGACGATCTGCTCAGCTGGGTCCAGGTCGAGTAGCCCGCGCGGCCGCCCCGCGCCCGGTCAGCTCGACAGCTGGCTGCCGAAGAAGGCGAGCGCCTTCTCCCAGCCGTCCATCGCCGCCTCGGGCCGGTACATCGGGGTGTGGTAGTAGAAGAAGCCGTGGCCGGCCCCGTCGTAACGGTGGAACTCATAAGTCTTGCCGAGCCGCTTGAGCTCGGCCTCGTGCTGGTCCACCTGGGCCGGCGAGGGGTGACTGTCGTCGTTGCCGAACAGGCCGAGCAGCGGCACGGACAGGTCGCTGGTGTAGTCGATCGGCGCGACCGGGCGGGCGGGCGTCAGCTCCTCGGGGGCCTGGATCACTCCCCCGCCCCACAGGTCCACCACGGCGTCGAACCCGGGGGCCCGGGAGGCGGCCAGCAGCGCGTGACGGCCGCCGGAGCAGCTGCCGATGACGCCAACCTTGCCGTTGCTGCCGGGCTGGGCCTTCAGCCAGGCCTGCGCGGCCGCGAGATCGGCCACCACGCCGTCGTCGGGGGCGCCGCCCTGGGCGCGGACCGCGGCCGTCACGTCGTCCGGGCTGCCGTGGCCGAAGCGGCAGTATAGGTCGGGGCAGATCACGGCGTAGCCGTGCCGCGCGAAGCGGTCGCAGAACTCCCGGTAGAACTCATCCCAGCCCGGCAGGTGGTGCGCGGCCACGATCCCGGGGAGCGGGTCAGTCCCGGTGGGCCGGACGACGTAGGCGTGGATGGGGTCTCCGCCGCCGCCTGGGTAGGTGATCACCTCGGCCGTGAGACCGTCGAGGGCGTCGGTGCGGAACGAGTTCCACATGGCTCAGTTCCCTTCTCTCAGCGTCGCTGCTGAGGTTTTCTTAGCACACCGAAGGATGGCCGGATCGGACGGCCCCTGGCCGCGGCGCCGGCGGCGCGTGCCACCATGTGAGGGGATGGACAAGCGCCTTCGCTTCATGACCGACCTGGCCGCGCCGCTCAAGGTGGCGCCGGGCCGGGAGATCAGGCTGCACCGCGACTTCGACCCCGGCTACACCGGCTCGGTGGAACGCGCCCAGGCCGGCGAGCTGCTGACGGAGACCGTGCAGCTGCTGGCCGACTATCAGGACCGGCTCGCCGCCCAGGACACCTACGGCCTGCTCGTGGTGCTGCAGGGCATCGACGCGGCGGGCAAGGACAGCACGATCAAGCACGTGATGAGCGGGGTCAACCCGCAGGGGGTGGAGGTCCGCTCCTTCAAGCAGCCGTCGGTCGAGGAGCTCAACCACGACTTCCTGTGGCGCTACCAGCTGGCCCTGCCGGGACGGGGCCGGATCGGGATCTTCAACCGGTCTCACTACGAAGAGGTGCTGGTCGTCCGGGTCCATCAGGAACTGCTGGCGGCGGAGAAGATGCCCGCGGCAGGCGAGGAAAGCGTCTGGGACCGGCGCTACCGCGAGATCAACGACTGGGAGCGCTACCTGGTCGACAACGGGATCCACATCGTCAAGATCATGCTGAACCTGTCCAAGCGGGAGCAGGCCAAGCGGTTCGTCAAGCGGATCGAGCATCCGGAGAAGAACTGGAAGTTCTCTCCCAGCGACGTCAAGGAGCGTCAGTACTGGGACGACTACCAGCGGGCCTTCGGGACCATGCTGAGCCGCACCAGCACCAAGTGGGCACCCTGGCACGTGGTCCCGGCCGACCACAAGTGGTTCGGGCGGCTGGCCACGGCGGCCATCGTGGTGACGGCGCTGCAGGCCATCGACCCGAGTTACCCGGCCCCTGACCCGGCCATCGCCGACCAGATGGCGCAGGCCCGGGTCCAGCTCAGCGCCGAGTTCGGCTAGGGGGCCCGCACCGGGCGCGGCAGGCCCCCCGGGAGCCGTCAGGCGCGGCCGAAGCCGTCAAATTCCCCGTTGCGGACGCCGCCGAGGAAGGCGTCCCACTCATCCGGCGTGAACCGGAGCACCGAGCCGTTGCGGTCCCGGCTGTTGCGTACGCCGATCTGGCCGTCGAGGCTGGCCACCTCGACGCAGTTGCCGTTGGAGAAGCTCAGCGAGCTCTTGGTCCACTGCGAACCCGGATCCGGCCGGCCGGCCGGATTTTCGCGCGTCGATCGTCCCACCGTTGGTACCTCACTGATCGGGGGTGTGTTGTCGGGAATGCGCACGGAAAGTAGGCGTTTATTCACCTAATGTAGGCGCTAATTCACGAGCGTACTATCAGCGATCACACCGGGCACGGTGGTTTATTCAACCGACACTCAGGTCCCGTCTCCCGGGCCGCCGGACCAGTGAGACGCCGCGGTCTTGAGGATCAGTTCCGCGGAGGCGGACCGGTCGAGCGAGGCGTCGGCCAGCATCTGGAACGCGATGCGGTGCAGGTAGGTCTCGCGCTCCCCCTCCAGGGTGAAGCCGGACCGGAGCTGCTCGGTGCTCACCACGTCCTGCAGCATCGCGTCGCTGTCGTCGGCGAAGCCGTATCCGGCGAAGCCGAAGATGGTGAAGGACTCGCCGAACACGGTGTGCTGGGCATCCAGCGGGAGGATGCGCAGGGCGAGATTCGGCCGCTCGGCGTCGCGGGCCAGCCGGAGCAGCTGCGCGTGCATGACCGCGTCATCGCCGATCCGGCGGCGCAGGACGGACTCGTCGAGCACCACGGTGAGCTGGAGCCCGTCGCGTTCCAGCACCTGCTGGCGCTGCAGGCGGACCCTGACCATCCGGCCGACCATGCCCGGCGCCACCGGCTCGACCCGGCTGTAGCTGCTGATGATGTGCTGGGCGTAGCTCTGGGTCTGCAGCAGCCCGGGCACGACATCGACATGCCAGATGGCGATGGACGTCGCTTCGTGCTCCAGGCCGATGAACTGCGAATAGTCTTCCGACAGGCTGTCGGCGTACTCTTCCCACCAGCCTTTCTGCGCCGCATCCTGAGCCAGGGCGAGCAGCAGAGCCCGCCGTTGCCCGGTGATCTGGTAGTAGTCCAGCAGCCGCTCGACATCCCGGGGCCGCAGGCCCGTCCGGGCTCGCTCGTAGCGGCTGATCTTGGACGGTGACCACTTCAGGGCGGCCGCGACCGCATCACCGCTCTTGCCCTTGCTCTCCCTGATCCCGCGCAGCTCGGCGGCAAGCCGACGCCGGCGCACCGTGGGACTTGCTGGCGCGATCATCGGGCGTCCCTCCTCCTCGGTGCCGCGCGCGGCCGGTCACGCCGATTTCACCGAAACTATCCGTGAAATCCTCTGTACACCGTTGACGTGCCCATGACAACCGGCGTCATGCCTGAGCCACGCGCAAAAGCCGGGGCGCTACGACTCCTGTAGGGCTCTATTGCTAAGGGGGCATGCGTGAATTAATACGCTCAGAGTTACGGGTTATCCAGGATGGTCCGGGCGCGCCGCCGCCTTGGCGCACGCAATCGCGGCCGCCGGCTGGCCTTTTTCACACGACTGGCCTGCCGATGATTCAGCGAATCTCCGGCAGGCCGTTACGTCGCGCGTCAAAAAAGCGGTAAAGCAGGGGTGTATTTCAGTCGTAATGGTGGGTGCCCATGGCCACGACGTGGGCTGCGGGCGCCGCTTGCATGGCAATGGGCGCAGCCGTGCCGGCCACAATTGACCCTACGGCGCCGACTGCTAGGATGACACGAGTGAGGGCTCGCCTTATGCGCATGTTTCCTCCATGGGCATCGATACAGGTCAGCCATCTGGCATGCAGCTCACCAACTCGCCGGCGCCGCTGAGTCATTGGTGAGTTACTGTCAGTATTTGGCCTTCATGCACAAAGGTAAGGTATTAGCCAATTATTTTCAAATACTAAAAATTGCCGGTAATCTGCATTTCAGAATGCGACGTAATTTCATCTCTTATATGCGCCGCAAGGTGCGGTGAAATTTGCATCTGAGCCCGGGCGGGGCAAGTCATCAGGCACCCCCGAACAAGCGGAAGAGACGAATTAATGTCCGAAAAAAGTACGCTTGTTCGGGAAATGTTCTGGTAGTACAGTTTGCTCCATGCACCCGGCGGCCGCCCCTGGTGCGCTAATCGGCCGCAAACGCGAGCTGGCGCTGCTGGCGGGCATGGTAAAAGACGTGGCGCGCGGGCGCCCCGCCGGCTCGCTGCTGATCGAGGGCGAGCCGGGCATCGGCAAGTCAGCCCTGATCCGGTCCGGGCTGGCCGGCGCGGCCGAAGCCGGCTGCCAGGTGTTCTGGGGAGCAGGCGACGAGCTGGGCCAGGCGCTGCCGCTGCTGCCCTTCCTCGACGGCCTGCGGGTGCGCGAGCCGTCGGCCAACCCCCGGCGGAACGTCATCGTCCGGCTGCTGCGCGGTGAGGTCAGCGCCGATCGCGGCACGGACGTGCCCGCCGTGCTGGCCGAGCAGCTGCTGGCCCTGGTGGCCGAGCAGTGCGCGGTACGGCCGACCATCCTGGTCATCGAGGATCTCCAGTGGGCCGACCCGGCCAGCGTCGCCCTGTGGGGGCGGCTGGCCAGGTCGGCGCAGGACGAGCCGCTGCTGCTGATCGGCACCCTGCGCCCGGTGCCGCAGCGCGCCGACCTGCTGGCCCTGCGGCGGGTGGCCGCGGACGTCGTCCGGGTCCAGCTCGCCGCGCTCACCGAGCCGGAGGTGGCCGAGCTGGTGACGGCCCTGGCGGGCGGGCGGCCCGACGCCGAGCTGCTGCGGCTCGCCGACGGAGCGACGGGCAACCCGCTGTACGTCACGGAGCTCATCGCCGCACTGGACCGCAGCTCGGGCCTGACCCTGACGCCCTCGGGCGCCGCCGGGGTGGCCGGCGGCGCCGCGCCCGACTCGCTGTCAGCGGCCATCGCGGACCGCCTGGGCTTCGCGACCGGGCCGGTGCGGGACGTGCTCCGGGCGGCGGCCCTGCTCGGCATGGACTTCGCCGTCCCCGACCTGGCCGTCGTGCTGGGTCGCAGCGTGCCGGACCTGCTGCCGTCGGTGGATGAGGCCCGGGCGGCCGGCGTGCTGGCCGAGTCCGGGCACGGGCTGGCCTTCCGGCATCCGCTGATCCGGTCGGCCCTGTACGACGAGATGACGGCTTCGGTCCGCGCGGCCTGGCACCGGGACGCCGGGCGGGCCCTGGCCGAGGGGGGCGCGCCCGCTGACCGGGTGGCCCGGCAGCTGCAGCGGGCCGCCGCCGAAGGCGGGGACCCGGACGGGCAGGCGGACGGCTGGCTGCTGGCCTGGCTAGCCGGCAGCGCGGACTCGCTGATCGCCCAGGCGCCGGGGGTCGCGGCCGGGCTGCTGCGCCAGGCGGTGACCAGCACCCCGCCCGGCTCGCCGCAGCACGGCTGGCTGGCCAGCCGGCTGGCCGACGCGCTGTACCGCATCGGGGACCGAGCCGCCGCCGAGCGGGTCGCGGACCAGGCGCTGCCGCGCGCCGAGCCCGACGTCCAGGTCGACCTGCAGTGGACGCTCGCGCAGTGCCGCGGCGTGGCCGGCCAGTTCGCCGAGTCGCTGGCCACCCTGGACCGGGCGCTGGGCACGCCCGGGATCTCGGCCGGGAACCGGGCCCGGCTGCTGGTGCTGGCGGCGCGGACGCACAGCAACCGCGGCGACGTGGAGAAGGCGGGTGAGGTCGCGGCCAGCGCCCTGAAGGCGGCCGCGGAGGCCGGGGACAACTGGGCGGCCGGCTGGGCCCTGCTCATGCTGGCCCTGGTCACCTCGGCCCGGGGGCAGATGACCGAGGCCCTGCCGTTCTTCGACCGGGCCCTGGCCGCGACCGAAGCCGATCCGGCCCTGAGCGACCTGCGGCTGCTACTGGACATTAACAAGGCGGTCACGCTGGGCAGCCTGGACCAGTACGAGGAGGCGTTCGCGGCGGCCGAGGAGGCCAGGCAGCTGGCCGACCAGGTGGGCACGGCCATCCGGCTGGCGCAGGCGCACAGCGCCGTCGGCGAGCTGCTGTTCATGACCGGACGCTGGGACGACGCGCTGACCCAGATCGGGCTCGTGCCGGAGAACCTGATGACGCCCACGGTGGCGTGCTGCAATCTCGGCATCGCCGCGGTGATCAGCTTCCACCGGGACGAGACGGACGAGGCGCGCCGGCTGCTGGCCGCCGCCGTCCCGCACGCGGAGCGGCTGGGCCAGCGGCTCATCGGGCCGCTGGCCCTGGCCCGCAGCCTGGACCGGGAGCAGGACGGCGCGCTGGCCGAAGCGCTGCTGGCCCTGACCGACGGCTTCGACGCCGACGCCGCTGAGCTCGAGCAGATCGAGGACCTGCTCCCCGACGCCGTGCGGCTGGCCCTGCAGGCCGGCGATCTGGGCTCCGCGCAGGCGCTGGCCGGCCAGGCCGAGACGCTCGCCGACGGGTCGCAGATCCCGCACCGGCAGGCCAACGCGCTGTACTGCCGCGGGATGCTGGGCGGTGACGCCGGCCTGCTGCTGACGGCCGCGCAGCGCTACGGCGACGCAGGCTGGCCGCTGCTGCAGGCCAAGGCGCTGGAGGCCGCAGCCGGGCAGCTCATCGACGGCGGTGATCGCGACCAGGGCCGGGACGCGTTCACCAGCGCGATCGAGACCTACACGCTGCTGGACGCGGCGGCCGACATTGTCCGGCTCCAGGCGGCGTTCCGCGCGCACGGCATCCGCCGCGGGCCGCGCGCCAAGCACCGGCGGGCCCGCACCGGCTGGGACAGCCTCACCGCCACCGAGGTGAAGGTCGCCTCGTTCGTGGAAGAGGGCCTGTCCAATCCGGAGATCGCCGCCCGGCTGCTGCTGTCGCGCCGGACGATCGCGACGCACGTCTCGCACATCCTCAAGAAGCTCGACGTGCACTCTCGTACCGACATCGCGCGCGAGGCCGCCCTGCGCACGCTGGAGGAGCCGAAGTAACCGGGACTAGTGGGGACTGTGAGCCCGCAGGGGAGGGTTTACGGCTCACAGTCCCCACGCCTGTTCCTCTCGCGGCCGGGGCACGCCCGGGCCCAGCGCGAGAGTGAAGTAGACGGATTTTCCGGCCGCGTCGGGTATGACACCCCACTCGGCGGCCAGCGCGGTGACCAGCATCAGGCCCCGCCCGGTCTCGGCGTCGGACGGCACGTCGCGGCGCTCGGGCCGGGCCTTCGACGAGTCGTGCACGCCGACGCGCAGCAGATCGGGCCACCAGCTGATGTCCAGGGTGATGCCGCGACCCGAGGTGTGCCTGATGGCGTTGGTCACCAGCTCGCTGGTGAGCAGGGTGACGACTTCCGCATCGACGGGGACGCGCCAGGAGCCGAGGGTATCCCGCACGTGGTCGCGCGCCTGGCGGGCCGCGGCCGGCCCGGCGGCGAGCGGGACATGCCGACGGCGTAGGCCGAGTAGCCCGGCCTCGGCCCGGTTCAGGCCGGCCCGGCTCAAGTCGGTCGGGAGGATAGCTGCCAGCACCTTCATCGGGTTCCCTCACAGGCCGGGTCCGGCAGAGCGGTCACTCTGCTGCGCTGCCTCCGGCCGCCCCGGGCGTCGCCGTAGCGCGCGCTCGACCGGTTGCACTACAAATCCTGCTGCAACTTTCAGTGGAAGACATCGGTCAGCTGACCGATTTCCGGCGGGGGCCGAGGGCAGCCCAGGCCCGGAGCGGGCCGGCTCCGGCGCGGCGCGTAACCTCGTGCTGGACTAGGACCTCGCCGAGGAGGAAACCGTGGAAATTCCGGCCAAGCCGCCGACCGCCAAGGGACCCGCCGAGATGTTCACCGGCGACGTGTACCTCGACCCGATCGTCCGCGGCGAGGAACCTTCGCGGCTGCGGATGAGCGCGGTGCACTTCACCCCGTCAGCGCGCACGGCCTGGCATTCGCACGCGGTCGGGCAGACCCTCTACGTGCTGGAGGGCCGGGGCCGCATCCAGTCCCGCGGCGGCGAGGTCACCGAGATCCACCCGGGCGAGGTCATCTTGACCCCGCCGGACGAGTGGCACTGGCACGGCGCCGCCCCGGATCACTTCATGACCCACCTGACCATCACCGAGGGTCCCGCGGACGACCGGCCCGAGTCGGCCTGGGGCGAGCACGTCACCGACGAGGAGTACGGCGGCCGCTGAGGGCCAGCTGGACGGCCAGGGTGATCGCCGCGGCCACGGCGAAGGACAGGATGGACGCCGACATCCAGCTGGCCGGGGTGAAGCCGATGGCGTGGCCGGCTGAGGTCCAGGCCGAGGCCCACCACGAGACGTAGCCCGGGTTGATGAGCTGGTAGGTGACGAAGCCCGCGGCCCACGGCAGCAGCATCAGCCACCGCGACGGGGCCGTCTCGGACATGTCCCAGCCGTCCTGGGACCGGGTGTAGTACCCGGTGATCAGGACGGCCGTCATGGGCACGAACACCGAGCCGATCAGGGTGAGGAAGTTCTCGTAGTCGGCGATGTTGAGCCACAGCGCTCCCCCGGTGGCCAGGGCCGCGATCAGCCCGGCCAGGATCCGCCGGTCCCACAGCGGACGCAGGTTCTGCACCGAGACGGCGGTGGAGTACACGTCGGCGAAGGACTGGTCCAGTTCCCTGGTGGCCAGCACGGCGAAGGCCAGCGAGCCCACCGGCAGCGCGATGAAGGCGCCGTAGATGTCGTCCGGGTCACGCGCCACGGTGACCAGGGCGAGCAGGCCGATGACGTAGCACAGCACCTGGGTGACGCTGAAGCCGACCAGGGCGCCGGTGAAGGCCGCGCGCGGCGTGCGCGAGTGCCGGGTGTAGTCGGCGGCCAGCGGCGCGAACGAGATGGCGACGGCGACGACGGTGTCGGTGGCGACCCAGTAGCCCGACCAGGTGCCGTGCGTGAAGCCGGGCAGCGGGTGCCTGATCAGCTGGATGAACAGGTAGACCATCACGACCAGCACGGCGCCGGTCGCGTACCGGCGCAGCACCCGGACCGCGCCGAGCGGCCGGACGGTCAGCAGCGCGGTGGCGGCTCCGGCGATCAGCACGTAGGCCTGGCGGGGCAGGGCGGGCGCCACGGTGTGCGCCGCGGTGGCGATGGTGACCAGCTCGAAGGTGGCCCAGCCGACGCACTGCAGGATGTTCAGCACAGTCGGCAGGTAGGACAGCCGGGCCCCGAACAGCCCGCGCAGCAGCACCATGGCCGGGGCGCCCGTCTGGGCCCCGGGCAGCCCGGCCAGCGCGAGCCCCAGCGCGCCCAGCACGGTGCCGGTCACGATGGCGGTCAGCGCGGCGGCCAGGGACAGCTCCGGGGTCCCGGCCCCGCCCGGCTGCAGCACGAAGATGGCGCCGGTGAAGCCGAGCAGGGTCACGCCCAGGTTGCCCCACAGCCCGAACTGGTCCAGCATGCTCAGGGCCTGCGGCACCGGCTCGGCCAGGGTGCGCGGCACCTCTGAGTGACGGTCACCGGGGACGGTGATGAAGGGGTCGTGCTCGCTGGTGCTGGTTGCGGCCACGGCAGCCTCCCTACGCCGGCATTACCCGGACAGGTTCATACGGTCGGTGGCGCGCAGGTCCAGCCACCCTCTCAGCCCGGTCAGCCCGAGCTCCCGTGGGTATTCAGTTCAGCCGCCAGCTTATCAGCGGCTCCCCCGCCCGCACAGATCAGCCGAGCCCGGATCAGCCGAGCTCCACGGTGCCCTCGGCGGCGCCGGGCGCGACGGCCGCGGCGGCCGCGGGAGGCTTCCGGCGCATGGTCACGGCGGCGTCGGCGTCGCGGATGGTCAGCGCGATCAGCGCGCCGATGACGATCATCCCGCCCGCAGTCAGGAAGGCACGGTGGAAGGCCGGGATCAGGGCCGCGCCGGTCGCCCCGGCCGGCGCGCTGGCCGAGACCACGGTGACCAGCACGGCCACCCCGATACCGCCCGCGACCTGGGTCGAGGTCTGGAACAGCGCGGCGGCCCGGCCGGTGTCGGCCGAGGCGATGGTGGCGAACGACGAGCTCTGCAGGGCGATGCCGCAGGCGCCGATGCCGAACCCGTTGCAGAAGGTCAGCAGCCGGATGATCCAGACGCTGGTGTCCAGCCCGACGGCCACCCCGAGCAGGCAGAAGACGGTCGTGACCCAGAGCAGGCTGCCGGCGGCGATCCGCCGCGGCCCGAGGCGCGGATACAGCCGGGCCGCGATCTGGGAGCTGGTCCACACGCCGACGGCGCCGGGAAAGGTGGTCAGGCCCGAGCTCAGCGGCGAGGCGCCGCGAGCCTGCTGCAGGAACTCGGGCATCAGGAACAGGTAGCCGCTGTACACGCCCAGGCTGCACACCGAGACCAGCACGGTGGTGCGGAAGATCCGGTTGTGCAGCAGCCGCAGGTTCAGCATCGGGGTCTTGGCCCGAAGCTCGATCACGACCAGCCCGGCCAGCGCGACCAGCCCGCCCAGGCCTGCGCCGATGATGACCGGGCTGCTCCAGCCCCGTTCGGGTGCCTGGCTCAGCGCGTACAGGACCAGGGCCAGGCCGCCGCCGGCCAGCACGAAGCCGCCGATGTCCAGGCGGCCGGCGGCCGGCTCGCGATGCTCGGCCAGGTACAGCAGCGCGATGATCACGACGATGGTGCCGAACGGGACGTTGACAAAAAAGCACCAGCGCCACGACAAGTACGTGGTCAGGACGCCGCCCAGCAGCGGGCCGGTGGCCGGGCCGAGGGACGTGCCCAGCGCGACCAGGGCGGCCGCCCGGGCCCGCCGCTCGGGCGGCCAGGTCCGGAACAGCATGGCCTGCCCGACCGGGATGATCAGCCCGCCGCCCACGCCCTGGATGATCCGGAAGATGACCAGCTGGGTCAGCGAGGCGGACAGGCCGCACAGTGCGGAGGCCACGGTGAACAGCACCAGCGCGATCAGGAACGTGCGCCGGGTGCCGAACCGGTCGCCGATCCAGCCCGACGACGGGATGATCACGGCCAGGGTCAGCAGGTAGCTCAGCGTCACCCATTGCGCGGAGTCCAGCGAGACGTGAAAGTCGCGGGCCAGAGAAGGCAGAGCGGTGTAGATGATGGTGTTGTCCACGACGGTCATGTAGAGGCCGACGGTGTACGTCACCACGACCACCAGCTCCTGGCTGGGCCGCCACCGGATCACCTCTCGACCCTATGGCGGGGCCAGGAACGGCAGCAAGGGCGGGCCAGCCGCGAGCAAGTTCCGGCGATGGGCTCTACGATCTGACGGCATGAAGACGGTGTGGCGGGACGAGCAGGGTGCGTGGTGGACCGTGCTGCGCGGCCGGCAGGTGCTGGCTGATCCGCAGATCAACAAGGGCACTGCGTTCACCGAGGGTGAACGTCGTGAGCTGGGCCTGACCGGCTTGATCCCGGCCGCGCACTTCACCCTGGAGGACCAGGTGGCCCGGGTGTACGCGCAGTACCGGAGCCAGCCCGACGACCTGTCCCGGCACGTCACCCTGACCGCCCTGCGGGACCGCAACGAGGTGCTGTTCTACCGGCTGCTCACCGAGCACCTCACCGAGATGCTGCCCATCGTCTACACGCCGACGGTGGCCCAGGCCATCGAGCGCTACAGCCAGGAATACCGGCGGCCGCGCGGGATCTACCTGTCCGTGGACCGCCCGGAGCTGATCGAGGCCTCACTGCTCGCCTCGGGCCTCGGGCCGGGCGACGTGGACCTGATCGTGGCCACCGACGCGGGGGCCATCCTGGGTATCGGCGACTGGGGCGTCGGCGGCATGAGCATCGCGGTGGGCAAGCTCACCGTCTACACCGCGGCGGGCGGGATCGATCCCGGCCGCACCATCCCGGTCATGCTGGACGTCGGCACCGACCGGCAGAGCCTGCTGGAGGACCCGGTCTACATCGGGAACCGGCACCCCCGGGTGCCCGCGGCCGAGTACGACGCCTTCCTCGAGGAGTTCGTGCTCGCGGTGAGCAGGCTGTTCCCGCAGGCGCTGCTGCACTGGGAGGATCTCGGCGTGGCTAACGCCCGGCGGCTGCTGGAGCGGTACCGGACCCGGCGGCTGACCTTCAACGACGACATCCAGGGCACCGGCGCGGTCAACCTGGCCGCGGTGCTGGCCGCGACCAAGGCGACCGGGGTGCCGCTGACCGGGCACCGGATCGTCATCTTCGGGATGGGCACGGCCGGGGCCGGCATCGCCGACCAGCTGGCCGCGGCCATGGCGGCCGACGGCATGCCCGCGGAGGAGGCCCGGCGGCGGTTCTGGGCCGTGGACCGGCCGGGCCTGCTGACGCGGGACATGCCCGGGCTCAGCGACGCGCAGCACCGGTACGCCCGCGACCCGGGCGAGGTGACCGGCGGGGCGGGCGGCGCCTGGCCTGGCCGAGGTGGTGGCCCAGGTGCACCCGACGGTCCTGATCGGGACGTCCGGGCGGACCGGTGCCTTCACCGAGGCCATCGTCCGTGACATGGCGGCTCATGCCGAACGGCCGGTGATCCTGCCCATGTCGAACCCGACCGCGCTGTCCGAGGCGGTGCCGACTGATCTCATCCGGTGGACCGAGGGCCGGGCGCTGGTCGCGGCCGGGAGCCCGTTCGGGGCGGTGGACTACGGCGGGCGGCGGTATGAGATCGGGCAGGCCAACAATGCCCTGATCTTCCCGGGCCTGGGCCTGGGCGTGACCGCGGCGCGAGCGCGGCGGGTGACCGACGGGATGCTGCTGGCCGCTGCCTACGCGGTGGCGGAGATCGCCGACACCTCCGCTCCGGGCGCTCCGCTGCTGCCGCGGGTGACCGACCTGCGGGAAACATCGGTCGCGGTGGCGACGGCGGTGGCCCGGGCGGCGGCGGCCGAGGGCCTGGCCTCGGCCACGCTGGAGGCCGACCTGCCCGCCCAGGTGCGGGCGCTGATGTGGGAGCCGCAGTACCGCCCGGTCCGGGCGGGCTGAACCCGCCGGTCAGCTCACGCTGTTGAGGGCGACGCACATCATGACGCACGCCATCACGACAAGAACGATCCCGACGGAATTCAATAGGGCCGTTTTCACGTCTGGCTCCTCCCGTGGCCTGGAGAAACCGTAACGCGAGAACGAACGGCGCAAAGCGAGCCACGCCGTGAGCGACTAGCTCATGTCGCCCGGTTCCGGTATTCCATGTAACGGCCGGCCGACTCAGCCGGAATGTTCACGGAAGTGCCGTCGAACTCGAACTCGATACCCGGGTTGCGCAGGCCGGGCGACTCACCCAGCTTGACGATCTTGGCGCGCAGCTGGCCTGGTTCCAGGTCCAGGATGGCCACCGTGCCCAGCCGCTGCGAGTAGTTGTGCGGCAGTACCGCACTGCCCGAGTTGATCTGCAGGACGCCGTCGCGGTAATCCATCCGCTCGTAATGGGAGTCACCGCAGATGAAAATGTCCGCGCGCTCGCCGTAAAGGAAGCGGTGCACGAGCTCGTCGATGGGCGCGTTTTCCGGGTCCATGTCGTGGACCATCGCGATCCGGAAGCCCTCGATGTCCAGCAGCTGCATCGGCTTCACGCGCGGGTCATTCTGGACGCCCTCGTCGTGGTTGCCCAGGCAGCACAGCACCGGGGCCCATTCCTCGCAGCGGTCCAGGACCGAGGGATAGGAAACGTCGCCAGAGTGCAGGATCAGGTCGACGCCCTCGAAGACCACGCCGATTTCGTCCCACAACTTCTGATGTCCACCCAGATGGGTGTCGCTCAAGATGCCAATCCGGGTGTGGCTCATATTTTCGAGACTATCAAATTGACTCCTGATTCCGGGCCGTATGCTACGTCACATCGGGACGTTTCTGCAGGTAGGACAGCCGACACCGGCCGGCGACCCTTCATCGGGTCGCCGGCCGGGACAGCTGGTCGCGTGGTGCAGGCTAGGGCTTAGCGGCCCTTCCAGTTCGGGGCGCGCTTCTCGGCGAACGCCTTCGGGCCCTCGAGCCGGTCCTCGCTCGCGTCGACCTTGGCGTACCACGGGCCGTTGACCTCGCGCAGGTGCTCCAGCAGCGTGACGCCGGTGGGCGGGGTCGGCGGGTTCATGTGCAGGTGCACGCCGTTCTTCAGCGCCTTGACGGCCAGCGGCGCACACAGCTTGAGGATCTCGGCCCGCTTCTCCGCCTCGGCCATCATCGCGTCCCGGTCCGGTACGATCCACTGCACGAAGCCGATCCGGTGCGCTTCCTCAGCGGAGAAGTGCTCACCGGACAGGATGATCCACAGCGCGTTGCCCAGCGGCACGAACCCGATCTCCATGGTGTCCATCAGGTTGATCGGGACCAGGCTGCGCAGCGGCTCGGGCATCCCGAAGGTGGACTTGGCCGTGGCGATCCGGAAGTCGCAGCGGGCTGCGATCTGCATGCCGCCGGCCAGCGCAAACCCGTCGACACAGCCGATGACCGGCTTGAGGGTGCTGCCCACCGCGCCAAAGCCGTCCTTGGCCGTCGCCTTCGAGCCGGCCTGGTCCCGCTCGGTCATCTCCTTGAGGTCCATGCCCGCGCAGAAGGCCCGGCCGCCCGCACCGGTCAGCACGACCACCAGCACGTCGTCGTCGGCGTCAGCCTCGGCGAAGCTGTCGTGCAGGCCGTTCAGCACGCCGGTGCTGAGGGCGTTCATCCGCGACTCGTTCCGGATGGTGATCCAGGCGATCCGGTTCGACTTCTCGTATGTCACCAGTTCAAAAGTCTTCTCGGCCACGAAAAACCTCTCTATCTCTCGAAGCATGCCTTGCTCAGCACAATAACGATCAGCGCGAGCCGCCTCAAGAGCACCGGGCCCCCGGGGGCTACCTCAGGCAGCCCTTGTGGCAGTTAGCGCTGTGCTGCCAGCAGTGCAGCTTCCCCCGGCAGTCCGCGCATCCGCAGCCGCAGAAGCCCGGGTCGCTGCACCGGTTGTCTGTGGTCCCAGCCATCGCTCACGGCTTCCCCTAAGCGGTCTTCATCTACGGCGTGCCCGGATTCACGCCAGCCATGCCCGGCCGGCGTAAGTCCGCTTACCTGGGGTAGCGGGGAAGGCCATGAGAAGCGTGCCGGAGTCAGGCGGCCCCGATGCCGTTCGCGCCCTGGAGGGCCGCGCGCTGACCGCCTGGCTCGAATCCCCGGAAGGGGAAGCCTGGTCGCAGGCGAGGCATCTCGCCATCGACCGCTACTCGCGCGGCGTGTTCGCCGACGTCAAGGACGACCACCCGTCCAGCTGCCCGTACGACGGCTCGGACATCGACGTGGCCAACCGCTGGGGGCTGGAGATCCTGGCCGAGATCGCCTGGTACGGCATGAACCGCCTGCCCGAGGCGGCGTAGGGCGGTCAGGCGTCGGCCAGCACGGTCCGCAGCGTGGCGGCGAAGGCGTCGGGCTTCCCCATGCCGCCGTACTCACCGCCGAGGAAGCCGTCGTGGCCGCCCGGGAAGACGACCGGCGCCAGGCCTAGCCGCTCGGCCACGGCGGCGCCTGCGCGCCCGGCCACCGCCTGCCCGGACTCTTCGCCGACGCCGATGACCACCCGGGTCGAGGCCGCCCGGAGAGCGTCGAAGTCGTGCTGGTAGGCGGGGCACGAGGGCATGTTCTGGCCCAGCAGCGGGTCACCGCGGGAGCCGTCGTCCTCGGTCGGGAGCCCGAACATGCCCGGGTCGGGCGCGGGCTGCTGGGCGAAGTCGGCCGGGAGCGGGCCTGACACGCTGAGCAGCGCGATGAACTTGGCCATGGCCGGGCCGAACCCGCTGCGCAGGTAGGTTTCGTGCATGTCCTCGCAGGCGGCCATCACGACGGCCGCGTCGGGCAGGTCGACGAAAGAGGGCGGCTCATGCGCGACCAGGGTCCGGACCTGCTCCGGGTGCCGGGCCACCAGGGCCAGCGCGTTGACCGCTCCCCCGCTGCTGGCGAAGATCTCGACAGGCCCGGCGTCTAGCGCGGAGATGAGCCGGTGCAGGTCATCAGCGTGCTCCTCCGGCGTGGTCACCAGCGAGCCGTCGGTGCGCTGACTGCGCCCTGAGCTGCGCGGGTCGTAGGTCACGACCGTCCGGTCGGTGAAGTGCCCGGCCAGGGTCACGAATCCGTCCGCGCCCATCGGCGACCCGATGATGAGCAGGACCGGCTGGGTGCTGGAGTCGCTGCGCCGGATGTCGTAGTACAGGTCCGCGCCCGACACGTTCAGGACGTCCGTCTTCGGCTCGGTCATTGGTAGCCCCTTTCCCTGCGCAAGTATCCGCCCGTCCCTGTTCAGACGGACGCTCACGACCGAATTCATCGGCCCGGATCGGGTGGTTATGACGGTATCTGGCGGGCATGCAGGGGCAATGACGATTCGCAGTGTGGGCGTGGAGGAGGAACTGCTGCTGGTTGAGCCCGGGAGCGGGGAGCCCAGGGCGGTGGCCGAGGCGGCGCTGCGCGGGATCAAGGAACTGGACGCGCAGGACAGCACGCCGGACGACCCGGCCGACGTCGAGGCGGCGGAGTCGCTGGGCTTCGAGCTGAAGCTGCAGCAGCTGGAGACGAACTCCAGGCCGGCCCACGAGCTGAGCGAGCTCAGTCGTGAGCTGCGCCGTTGCCGGGCCCTCGCCGCGGAGGTGGCCGGCCGGGCCGGCGCGCAGGTCGCCGCGCTGGCCACCTCGCCCGTACCGGTCGTCCCTGAGCTGGTGCGCGAGGGACGATACCTGGCCATGGCCCGTGCGTTCGGCCTGACGGCCGACGAGCAGCTCACCTGCGGCTGCCACGTGCACATCGAGATCTCCTCCGCTGAGGAGGGGGTGGCCGTGCTCGACCGCATCAGGCCGTGGCTGGCCGTCCTGCTGGCCCTCAGCGCGAACTCGCCGTTCTGGCAGGGACACGACAGCGCGTACGCCAGCTTCCGGTACCAGGCCTGGAGCCGCTGGCCCACGGCCGGGCCGACGGACGCCTTCGGCAGTGCCGAGGCCTACCAGCAGACCGTGCAGAAGATGGTCCGCACCGGCACGCTGCTGGATACCGGCATGCTGTACTTCGACGCCCGGCTGTCCGAGCACTTCCCCACGCTGGAGATCCGCATCTCTGATGTCTGCCTGTACGCCGACGACGCGGTGCTGATCACCGCCCTGGCCCGGGGCCTGGTGGAGACCGAGGCCCGCCGGTGGCGCGCGGGCGAGGACACCGGCCAGCACCGCATCGAGCTGCTGCGCCTCGCCGCCTGGCGGGCCAGCCGATCGGGCCTGGACGACGTCCTGGTCAGCCCGCTGACCGGCCTGCCGAGCCGGCCTGGGCGGTGGCCAACGAGCTGGTCGAGCACGTCCGGGGCGCCCTGGACGACGCAGACGACACCGGCACCGTCACCGAGCTGCTGGCCGAGGTGCTGGCCCGCGGGAACGGATCGGCCTTCCAGCGCAACGTCTATCGGGACGCCGGCGTGTCCCGCATGATCGACAACGCGGTGTCGGTGACGGCACGATGAGGGCAGGCGCGGGCCGACGCCGGCCCGGGATGCGGTGAGGAGCGACGATGTTGCCTGCCCCCGACGATCACGTGGCCATCAGCGATCTGCTGGCGCGATACTGCCTGACCCTGGACCTGGACGACGTCGAGGGGTGGGTGGCGCTGTTCACGCCCGACGCTCGTTACGAGGTATACGGGCGGGCCTTCAGCGGGCATGACGGCCTGCGGGCGATGATGGCCGCCGCGCCCGGCGGGCTGCACCTGGGCGGGCCGCCGGTCATCGAGATGCTCGGCGACGGCCGGGCCCGCACCCGGCGCAACCTGCTGTTCGTCGACCGCGCCGACGGTGCCTCGCGGAACGCGGTGTACTCCGACGAGCTGATCCGGACCGCCGACGGCTGGCGGATCGAGAAGACCCGGTGCCAGTTCATCGTCGCGGACGGGCTGGCCGACCGGCCGCCCCGCTAGGAGCGGCCGGCCGTCAGGCCTGGGCTCAGCGGCCCTTCCAGTTCGGCGCGCGCTTCTCGGCGAAGGCCTTCGGGCCCTCGAGGCGGTCTTCGCTCTCGTCGACCTTCTTGTACCAGGGGCCGTTGACCTCGCGCAGGTGCTCCA
Source organism: uncultured Actinomycetes bacterium (assembly GCA_963744005.1). GTDB lineage: Bacteria > Actinomycetota > Actinomycetes > Streptosporangiales > Streptosporangiaceae > Palsa-504. The sequence goes on from CAVURU010000003.1 coordinate 877,852, forward strand.
GCAGGGTGACGCCCTCCGGCGGGGTGGGCGGGTTCATGTGCAGGTGCACGCCGTTCTTCAGCGCCTGCACGGCCAGCGGCGCGCACAGCTTGAGGATCTCGGCCCGCTTCTCGGCCTCTTCCATCATCGCGTCGCGGTCCGGCACGACCCACTGCACGAAGCCGATCCGGTGCGCCTCCTGAGCCGACAGGTGCGCGCCGGACAGGATGATCCACAGCGCGTCGCCCAGCGGGACGAAGCCCAGCTCCAGGGTGTCCATCATGTTGATCGGGGTCAGGCTGCGCAGCGGCTCGGGCATCCCGAAGGTGGACTTGGCCGTGGCGATCCGGAAGTCACAGCGGGCGGACAGCTGCATGCCGCCGGCCAGCGCGAAGCCGTCAATGGCGGCGATGATGGGCTTGAGCGTGTGAGTCGGGCGGTCCAGGCCGCTCTTCCGGTTGGCCTGGCCTGCCGACGCCGGTGGTCTGGTCCCGCTCGGTCATCTCCTTCAGGTCGGCCCCGGCGCAGAACGCCCGGCCGCCCGCGCCGGTCAGCACGGCGACCAGCACGTCGTCGTCACGGTCGACTTCATCGAAGGCGTCGTAGAGGCCGTTGTTGACCCCGGTGCTGAGCGCGTTCATCCGGGACTCGTTGTTAATCGTGATCCACGCGACCCGGTTCTTCTTTTCGTAGCTGACTAGCTCGAATGTCTTGACCGCCATTGTCAAAACCTCTCAATGTCTCGAAACATGCGCTTGGTCAGCACACTAGCGCGATTCGCCCGGCCCGCCCAGGGGTGGCGGCCAGCCGGTTAACCTAGGGCTATGCGCCTGGGCGTTCAGGTCGGCACCGGCGGGCTCCGGGCCGAAGAGATCATCGGGCAGGTGCGGCAGGCCGCGGAAGCCGGGCTGGACAGCGCCTTTTTCAACCAGGTCCTGTCCTGGGACGCGATCGGCCTGGCCCAGCTCAGCGGCGCGCAGGTACCGGGGATCGAGGTCGGGACGGCGGTGACGCCAACCTACCCACGGCATCCGCTCGCGCTGGCCAGCCAGGCGCTCACCGCCCAGGCCGTCACCGGAAACCGGTTCACCCTCGGCATCGGTCCCAGCCACCGGCCGATCATCGAGGAGCAGTTCGGCTATTCCTACGACCGCCCGGCCCGGCACACCCGGGAGTACCTGTCGGCGCTCATGCCGCTGCTCCGCGGAGAGCAGGCCGCCTTCCACGGCGAGGTCATCACGGCGGCCGGACAGGTGCAGGTCCCCGGCGCCCGGCCGCCTTCGGTGCTGCTGGCCGCGCTCGGGCCGGTCATGCTGGCCATCGCGGGCGAGCTGGCCGACGGGACGGTCACGGTGTGGACCACCCCGCGGACCATCGCGGAGCACATCGCGCCCGCCGTCACCCGGGCCGCCGCGGCCGCCGGGCGCCCCGCGCCGCGCGTCGTGGCGGACATCATCATGATCGCCACCGCCGACGCCGCCGGAGCCCGCGAGCGGGTCGAGACGGCCTTGGGCGGCGCGGGCCGGTTCGCCAGCTACCGGTCGCTGCTGGACCGCCAGGGCATGTCCGGGATCGGCGAGACGATCATCGCGGGCGACGAGGGCGTGATCGAGCGGGCGGTGCGGGCCTACGCCGACGCGGGCGCCACTGACCTGGTGGCCAGCCCGCACGGCAGCGACGAGGAGAAGGCGCGCACCCTGGCGATCCTGGCCGCGCTGCGCCGGGCCACGCCGGAATAGCCGCACCGGAATAGCCGCTCCGGGGGCACTGTTCGCTCTGGTCGTGACCGACCTGACCACGTCCGCCCCGGTGCGGACGCTGCTTGATGACACCGATCCCGCGCCGCTGCTGGCCCCGGCCGACCTGGCCGGCCTGCACCTGCGCAACCGCCTGGTCATGGCCCCGATGACCCGCCAGTTCTCCCCCGGCGGCGTCCCGGGCGAGGATGTCGCGGCTTATTATCGCAGGCGCGCGTCGTCCCTCGGCCTGCTCATCACCGAGGGCACCTACGTCGACCATCCGTCGGCCGGGTCCAGTGACCGCGTCCCGCGTTTCTTCGGCACCCACGCCCTGGCCGGATGGCGCCGGGTCGCCGCCGGGGTGCACGCCGAGGGCGGCCTGATCTTCCCTCAGCTGTGGCACCTCGGGGCCCAGCGCCAGCCCGGCTCGCTGCCGTTCCCGGACGCTCCGGTCATCAGCCCGTCGGGCGTGAACGCGGCGGGCGAGACCATCGGCGAGCCGGCCAGCGAGCAGGACCTGGCCGACGTCGCCGCCTCGTTCGGCCGGGCCGCGGCCGACGCCCGGGCGGCCGGGTTCGACGGCGTCGAGCTGCACGGGGCGCACGGCTACCTGCTGGACCAGTTCCACTGGCCGGTGTCCAACCGCCGGAGGGACCGCTACGGCGGCGACATGGCGGCCCGGGTGCGGTTCAGCGCCGAGGTGGTGGCCGCGGTGCGGGCCGCGGCCGGCCCGGACTACCCCGTCGCCTTCCGTTTCTCGCAGTGGAAGGGCGGCCACTACGACGCCCAGATCGCGCAGAGCGCGGATGAGCTGGCCGCTTTCCTGACCCCGCTGGTGGACGCGGGCGTCTCGATGTTCCACGTCTCCACCCGGCGCTACTGGCGGCCGGCCTTCGAGGGCTCGGACCGGACGCTGGCCGGCTGGACCAGGCAGCTGTCCCGGGTCCCGGTCATCGCCATCGGCTCGGTCGGCGTCGCCACCCAGTTCCAGGCCGGCCCGGACGAGGCCGCCGAGCCGAGCCTGACCCTGGCCCCGCTGGTCGAGCTGTTCCGCCGCGGCGAGTTCGACCTGGTGGCTCTCGGCCGGGCCGTGCTGGCCGATCCCGAGTGGGCCCGCAAGCTCACCGACGCCCGGCTGGCCGAGATCAAGCCGTATGACAAGTCGGCCGGCTCGGTCCTGTTCTGAGTCGGTAGATTCAGCCCATGCGGATCGCGTTCGGGGCCGATGACGACAACGAGTGCACGCGGGCGGTGGCCGGCTACCTGCGCGAGGCGGGCGACCTGGAGGTGCTCAGCAGCGGCAGCTGGCCGGAGTTCGCCCGGGCCGTGGGCCAGGCGGTGGCCGCGGGCCGGGCCGATTTCGGCGTGGTCATGTGCTGGACCGGCACCGGGACGTCGATCGCGGCCAACAAGGTGCCGGGGGTCCGGGCCGCGCTGGCCTGGGAGCCGTGGATCGCCAGGAACGCCCGGCGGTGGAACGACGCCAACGTGCTGGCGCTCAGCCTGAAGCGGCTGGCCCCTGACGTCGCCGTCGAGTGCGCCCGGGCGTTCCTGGAGGTCGAGGCCGAGGATCCCTCGGAGACGGACAGCATCGACCAGATCAGGAACCTGTAGCGGCCCCGACCGGCTGGTCGGCCAGCGCGATCTCGGCCATCAGCTCCACGGCCCTGGGCTGCGGGGTCCCGACGTGCAGCCCGGTGACCAGGCCGCAGTCGGCCCAGGCCCGGTAGCGCTCGCGGATGCGCTGCGGCGACCCGATCAGCGCGGCGTCGTCGACGAACTCGTCCGGCACCGCGTCGGCGGCCTCGTCCTTGCGGCCGGAGCGGAACAGCTCCTCGATCCGGGCCGCGGCGTCGGCGAAGCCGAGCTGTTCCATGGCCCGCTTGTGGAAGTTCACGCTCGGGTGGCCCATCCCGCCGACGTACAGGGCGATGCGCGGCTTCTGGGCGGCCAGCGCCGACTTGACGTCATCGGTGACGGTGACGGCGACGCCGGGCTCGAAGGAGAAGCCGTCCCAGGACTTGCCGTTCCCGGCCCGGGCGAAGCCCTCCTCGATGGCCGTCTTGAACCGGGCCGCCTGGGACGGGATGAACCGCAGCGGCAGCACGCCGTCGCACAGCTCGCCGCACAGCCGGAGCATGGCGTCTCCCCCGCTGCCCAGGAAGATCGGGATGGGCGCCTCGGGATGCACGATGGAGAACAGCGGCTTGCCCAGGCCGGTCGAGCCTTCGCCGGTGTAGGGCAGGGAGATCTCGCGGCCCTCGTGCGACACCGGTCCCTCGCGCCGGAAGATCTTCTGCATGATCTGCACGTAGTCGCGGACGCGGTAGTACGGCTTGCCCCACGGCTGGCCGTACCAGCCCTCGACGATCTGCGGGCCGGACACCCCCAGGCCGACGATCATCCGGCCGCCGCCGGCCAGGCCGTCGATGGTCATGGCCTGCATGGCGCACATGGCCGGGGTGCGGCCGGCCAGCTGGACGATCCCGGTGCCCAGCTTGATCCGCGAGGTCTGCGCGGCGATCCAGGCCAGCGGGGTCATCGCGTCGGACCCGTATGCCTCCGCCGTCCAGACCGAGTCGTAACCCAGGTTCTCCGCGTGTTTGATCAGTTCGATCGGAAAACTGACCCTTGCTCCTGAGTAGCCAATCGACAGGCCGAGCTTCATGCGCGTGTCCCTTTCCGCCTGCGGCCTGGCCATCGACCTGCCTCGCGGGCAGTGACCCGAGCCGGGATTCCCTCCTAAGTTGCCATCTTGTCCACCCGGTGGCAATGGCCGTCTGGGTTATCCGGGTTCCCGGCCGGTAGCGGCCACGAGCTGGGTCCTGGACCGGGAGCCGGTCTTGCGGAGCAGGTTCTCCACGTGCTTTTCCACGGTGCGGGGTGACAGGTGCAGGTGCGCCGCGATCTCCTTGTTGGAGCGGCCCGCGGCAACGAGGCGAAGCACATCGGCCTCCCGGTTGGTGATGCCGAGCTTGACCCAGCGGCTCGGCGCCGGCTGCAGCGAGCAGCCGATGGCAGCGCTCGGCCAGCGGCTCAATCCAGTGCCGGGCAAACGTGCCTGCAGCGGCCTCCAGCCACGGCTGGGGCCGGCCCCAGCCGTCGGCTCGGGCAGGCTCGGCCGCGTACAGCCGGGCCAGATCCGCCCATACCGGGAAGTGCACCAGATCAGCGTCGGCGGCCGCGGCCAGTGCGGTAGCCCGCTCCGGCTGGCCGGAGCGCCCGGCGACGATCGCGTCGGCGTACCCCAGCAGGCCCCGGTTGGCGCGGTTCACGGTCAGGCCGATGTCCCGGGCGTGACCGATGGCAGCCGTCGCCCGGCCGTCGTCCTGTGCGGCCAGCAGCAGGGGCCATAGGCCGCGGTAGGGAGCCGGGCCCTGCTGCGGAAGGGTGTCCAGGAGCTCGATGCCCTGGCCTAGGTCGGCCACGGCGGTGGCGGTGTCGTCATCGAGCAGAGCTCGCATCCCCCGCGCGCCGGCCAGGGCGCTGCCTTCGATCTCCGGATCACCCGGCGCGGCCGCGCGGGCGAGGCCGATGAATCGCTCCATTTCTGCCCGATCGCGGTGCAGCCCGTGCACCTCAGCCAAGAACACCAGCACCACGGCGCGCAGCTGGCTCAGGCCGAGCCGGGTGCTGACGGCCAGCGCTGACTGGGCGTGCCGTTCGGCCTCGCCGAGCTCGAAGCGGAACACAGCGGCCGCCGTGAGCTGCAAGTCGATGAGCGCGCCGGTGCTGGCGGCGCCGAGCTCGCCGGCGGTGCGACGAGCTCGGGCGAGGCGTTCGGAGCCGGCGTGATCGAACAGATCGATCGTGCCGAGTTCATGAAGGGCGCGCAGCCGCCATACGGCCAGGCCAGCCGCGTCAGCGATGGCCAGGGCACCCTCGAACGCTTTCCTGGCCGAATCCAGATCGTTCGCGCGCCGCAAGCGACCGAGCAGCTCCAGCGCGTGACAGCGAACCTCCGCACTGGCCGCGGCCGAGGCCAGAGCCTTCTCGGCCAGCTCGCGAGCATGGCCGACCTGGCCGGACGCGAACTCTGCCTCAGCATCCAGCACGGCCGCCAGCGCGGCCAGCCGAGGCTCGGGCCAGGCCGCGAGCAGGTCATCGGCCAGCCTGAGATGCCGGCGGGCCGAGGCCCAGCGGGTCCCGCCCACCGCGGCATGGGCGAGGGTCAGATGAAGCGCCACCCGGGCCGGAGGGCTGGCTGAGGCGAGCTGGTCGATGAGCCGCTCGCCGACCAGCGTGGCCTCATCAACCTGGCCGCTCAGCGCCAGGCTCTCCACCAGCAGCGTTTCAGCCTCAGTGCGGCGCTCCGGATCTGTGGCCAGCTGAGCCGCACGGCGTAGCGTATCGGCCGCGGTGGCCAGCGCTCCCCGAGCCAGCGCCGATCGGCCGGACGCAGTCAGCAGGGCGCCGGCCCGGGCCGAGTCCCCGGCCTGCGCGGCCAGGTCAGCGGCCGCGTCGCTGGCCGCGCCGGGCAGCCCAGGGCGGGCGGCCTCCAGCGCGGCCAGCGCGCGAGCGGCCAGCGTGACCCGCCGGGGCGGCAGTAGCTCGGCCGCTACTGCTTCCCTAGTCAGCATGTGCCGGAACCAGAAGGCGTCGCCGTCCAGGATGAGCAGCTGTGACTCCACTGCTCGTTCCAGGGCGCGGGCGATGACATCGGACGGCAAGCCGGTCGCGGCGGGCAGCATCTGCCAGTCGAACTGGCGCCCGAACAGAGCGGCCGTGTGTAGGACCAATTGCTCGTCCTCGTCCAGGCTCGCCATACGGGCTCGGACAGCCTCGGCGAACGATCTCGGCACGCCCGGCTCGGCCAGCGCCTCCTCGACCAGGAACGGGATGCCGTCGGCGACCCGCTGGACGCGGGTGATGACGTCGTCATCCGCCGTCGGGAGGCACGCCCGGGCCATCTCCGCGACTTCGTGATCGGAGAGCCGGCCGAGCTCGACCAGGACCGCCGCGCCGCGACGATGGAGCCGGGTCATGAGGTCTGCGGCCGCGGCTGCGGGCTCGCTCCGGAGGGTCGCGACGCACAACACTGCTTCCCGGTCCAGGTTGTCGGCCAGGTACTCCAGCACTGTGAGGGTGTCCGGATCAGCCCAGTGCAGGTCCTCGAGCATCATGAGCAGCCCGGCGGGGTCGGCCAGGCGACGCAGCAACTGGAGAACGGCCTCGCCGCGCACGGCAGGCCCGAAGTCGACGGCCGCCTGCTCGCCACGCTCGGCCGATGCGGGCAGCGCCGCCGGGATGACCGCATGGAGGGCGCCTAGCCAGGGAGCCAGGCCGGCGTCGGCGGAAAGCGGGCGCCCGCGCAGGGCCTGGAGCAGGGCCTCGGTCAGCGGCCGGTACGGACTGCTGTTGTCACTGGGGACGGCCCGGCCGACCAGGACTGTCGCGCCCTCGGCCCGCGCGGCGGCGGCCAGCTCGCCGGCCAGCCGCGACTTGCCGATCCCCGGCTCGCCGCAGAGGAAGACGACCCCGCCGGCGCCGGCTCCGGCCGTCGTGAGGGCGGACCGGAGCACGGCAGTCTCGGCGCTGCGGCCGATGACCAGGGGACAACGCAGGCCCGCCATCAGATCAGTATGCGCCGGCCGGTTACGTAGCCAGCTACGTGTTTCCCCCGATGCGCACGGGCGCGAGGCCGGCCGACGATGAGCCAGGACCGCACCGCAGACGGTTCGGTGCGGCCGGAACCCGCTGCGACAAGGAGAAAGCCATGGGAACAGGCAAGGAACAGGCAGAGCTCTGGGGTCCCGGAGCGCGGGACTGGGCGGACTACAACGAGCCGATGTGCACGCCCTTCTACCAGGCGGTGCTGGACGCGGCCGAGGTAGGAGCCGGTACCCGGCTCCTCGATGTGGGCTGCGGCGGCGGCTTCGCGCTGCTGCTGGCGGCGCGCCGCGGCGCGGTCGTGTCGGGCCTGGACGCCACGGCGTCACTGACGGAGATCGCCCGCGAGCGGGTGCCTGACGCGCAGGTCGCGGTCGGCGACCTGGAAGACCCGCTGCCCTACGATGCGCACGCGTTCGACGTGGTGACCGTGTTCAACGCGGTGCAGTTCGCCGAAGATCCTGTGGCCGCAGTCACGAACATGAGCCAGGTCGTCCGGCCCGGCGGCCTGATCAGCCTGCTGGTATGGGGTCCGCCGGAGCAGTGCGAGAGCGGGGTGATGTTCGCCGAGCTGGGTCCCCTGCTGCCGGCCAGCCCGCCTGCGGCTCCGGGTGCTATCGCCTGGAGCGAGGACGGGCAGCTCGAGTACCTGGCCGAGCTGGCGGGCCTTCGCCCGGTCATGGTCCGGGATGTGCCCAACCCGCTGATCTACCCGGACCTGGCCACGGCGGTGCGCACCCAGCTCAGCTCCGGGCCGGCCCGGGCCGCGATCCAGCACTCCGGGCTGGCTGCCGTCCGGGGCGCGCTGACCCGCGCCTTCGCCGGCAGCCGCAAGCCAGACGGCAGTTACCGTCAGGAGAACGTATTCCGGTACCTCATCGCGAGGACCTGACAGCGTAGGGGACGCCGGTCCCGAGCCCTACGCCGCGAGCGGTACCAGCGACCGGGTCAGCGTGTCGAGGAAGTGGTGCCCGGCCTCGAAGTAGGCCTCGGACGGGCGGACCATCCGGCTCGGGACGAGCTCCACGGCGGTCGCGGTGTCTGACCAGCGGTCGATCTCCAGCCGCATGGGCAGGACCGGGCGGAGCGGACCGCGGCCGAGCCGGACCTCGACCCGCCGGGTGTCCGTGCGATCGCCGGCTTCGCCCGGCCCGCGCCGCTCGCTGCGCCCGAGCCGCGCCTCCCGGCTGTCCGGCATGCTGTCCAGTGCCGCGGCCAGCGTCTCGAACGGGACGTCCACGATCCGCCAGAACGACAGCTGCTCTCGGGCTAGGTCTGCGCCCATCTGCCTCACCGCTTCCTGCTTGGCTGCTCACTATCGAGTCTCGCGGTAAGACCCCCGCTCCCTCATCGGGAGATTTGCCTATCTTGCCTGCGCAGATGCCTACTAAGGCACCGCAGGCGGCTTAGTCCGGGCGGTTGGCCAGCTCGAGCAGGACATCGCCGTGGCAGGCCTGGCCGGCCCCGCACCAGCAGGCCAGGTCCCGCCCGGACAGCTCGGCGCGGGCGGCGGCGATCAGCTCGGGATGGCGGCCCAGGTGCTCGCGATACAGCCGGACCGCCTCGTCGCGGCCGTGCTCGGCGACCAGGTACGGGTTACCCCACTTCGAGGGGCGGGCCACGACGACTGCGCCGGGCGGCTTGCGCCAGCCCTTGGTCCGGTGCAGCTGGATGCGGCGGGGCGCTCTCATGACGGCGAACTTACCAAAGGGGCAGGTCAGAGGAGTAGAGCAGTTTCTCCTGGGGTATCTGGTACTTCAGGGGATGGTGTGGCATGGGGGAAATGCCGCGGCTGATCAGGCCGATGCTGGCCAGCCCGAGCCCGGGACTGCCGCATGACGACAGCCGGTACGGCTGGGAGTTCAAGTGGGACGGCGTGCGCGCGATCGCCTACCTCAGCGGCGGCCGGGTGCGGCTGCTGTCCCGCAACGGGAACGACGTGACGGGCCGCTACCCGGAACTGGCCGTGCTGGCCGGCCAGGTCGCGGTCCCGGTGATCCTGGACGGGGAGATCATCGCCGTCCGCGGCGGCCGGCCCGATTTCGGCCTGCTCCAGTCCCGCATGCACGTCGGCCGCCCGCCTGATGCGCTGGTCCGCCGCGCCCCGGTGCAGCTGTACCTGTTCGACGTGCTGCACGCCGGCGGCGAGAGCCTGCTGGCCCGGCCGTACACCGAGCGCCGGGACCGGCTCGAGGGCCTCGGCCTGGGCGCCGGGCCGGTCCGCACCCCGCCGTGGTACCAGGGCGGCGGAGCCGACGTGCTGGCGGCCAGCACGGCCAACGGCCTGGAGGGCGTGGTTGGCAAGCCGCTGGCCTCGGCCTACCGTCCCGGCCGGCGAGGTGACTGGATCAAGGTCAAGAACGTCCGGCACGCCGAGGTGGTCATCGGCGGCTGGAAGCCGGGCCAGGGCCGGCGCGCGGGCACGATCGGCTCGCTGCTGCTCGGCGTGCCGCACGACGGCCGGCCCGGCGGGCAGCTCCGCTACGCCGGGCACGTCGGGACCGGCTTCACCCAGGCCATGCTGGCCGACCTGGCCCGGCGGCTGGGCCCGCTGCGCCGGGCCACCAGCCCGTTCGCCGCCCCGGTGCCCGCCGCGCACGCGCGGGACGCGCACTGGGTTCAGCCCCAGCTGGTCGGCGAGGTGGCCTTCACCGAGTGGACCTCGGAGCGGATGCTGCGGCACCCGAGCTGGCGGGGCCTGCGGCCGGACAAGCGCCGCGGTGACCTCAGCCCGGACGGCTGAGGCGGGCGCATCCGGGCCGGACGACCCGGGTGGCCGACGGCGGGTTGGTGGCCAGCAGCGCGGCCGGGCGGACCGGACGCCGGACGAGCTCGCCGCCGCAGTCGGGGCAGACGCCGTGCAGGGCGTTCTCGGCGCAGTCCCGGCACCAGGTGCACTCATACGAGCAGATGAGCACGTCCGGCGAGGCCGGGTCGAGGTCCCGGTCACAGCATTCGCAGTTCGGCCGCAGTTCCAGCACGTTATCCAGTATGACCAGGTTCGGGGCGGCTTAGAATCGGGGCGTGACCAGTCCCGCAGATTTCAACGCCAGGGTCATCGAGGAGTTCCGCTCGAACGCCGGCCACGTCGGCGGCCAGTTCGCGAACGCCACCGTCCTGCTGTTGCACCACACCGGCGCCCAGAGCGGAACCGAGCGGGTCAGCCCGCTCGTCTACCAGCCGGTCGGCCCGAACTTCGCCATCTTCGCCTCGATGGGCGGCGCCCCGGTCAACCCGGCCTGGTACCACAACGTCGTAGCCCACCCGGACGTGATCATCGAGGTCGGGACGCGGACCATCCCGGTCCGCGCGCACGTGGCAGGCCCGGGCGAGCGCGAGGACATCTGGGAACGGCAGAAGCGGGCCCGGCCGAACTTCGCGGAGTACGAGGTCAAGGCCACCCCGCGGGAGATTCCCGTGATCGTCCTCGAGCCAGTCAGCTAACCCGGTCAGTAGCCTTGGTCAGCTGCCCCCGCTGGCCGGGATTGCGCCGGGCGATGCTGGCGCTCAGCGCGGGGGCGAACACGCACCACGCCGCGTAGGGCGCGAGCGCGGCCGCGGCGCTCGGATCGGCCCGGGCGGTGCGCCGGATCAGCTCAGCGTTGCTCAGATCCAGCAGCACGGTGGCGGCCAGCCCGGCGCGCGGGCTGCGGCGGCCGAAGAAGGCCCAGGTATAGCCGGCGTTCAGGGCCAGGTTGACGCCCACGCTGACGGCCAGCGCGCGCCGCGGGCGGCCGCGGGCCCGGCCCAGGGCATGTCCGGCGGACCAGGCGATACTGGCGTACAGCGGCGTCCAGACCAGGCCGAACGCCTGCGGCGGAGGCTGCCAGGCCGGCTTGGCCAGGCCGCGGTACCAGGCGCTGTCCGGGTCCACCGGCAGCGCCCCGGCGGCCGCGGCCGCGGCGGCCGCCGCGCTGGTCAGCCCGTAGCGGCGCCAGGGACGCGGCTGGGCGCCGGTCATGATGGCCGGGCCAGGTCGGCCAGGACGGCCCGGGCGGCCCGCCGCCCGGAGACCAGGGCACCCTGGATCGAGGGCGTGTCACGGTGGTCGCCGCAGACGTAGCGGCCCGGCCCGAGCCGGACCGGGCGGGCCAGCGGCTGCCCGGCGGGCAGGACGGGCAGGGCGCGGGGTATCGCGTAGGTCTCCAGCAGCTCCCAGTCCGCGGTGGCCGTGTCGTACATCCGGGCCAGCCGGGCGCGGACCTCCGGCTCCAGGGCCGGGTCCGCGCGCCCGGGCACCGAGGCGGCGACCAGCGACGTGCCGGGCGGGGCGTAGCCGGCCGCGACGTCGCTGAGCACGGTCGCGTTGAGCAACAGCTCGCCGTCGCCGTCGATGACCAGGACCGGCGCGCCCAGCGGCGAGGCCGGGAGCCGGTAGTAGAACGTGGTGACCGGGTGCCAGCCCGGCGCCGGCACGTCCGGGGCCCCGTGGGCCAGGGTCGCCGCGGTGCTGCCGTCGGTGGCGATGATCACCACCCGGGCCTGGATCTGCTCGCCGTCACTGGTCCGCACGCCCGCGTCCTCGATCTCGGCCACCTCCGTCCCGGTGCGCACCGCGCCGTCGGGCAGGCCGGCGGCGAGCAGCCGGGGCAGCATCTGCATGCCGCCCGCGGGCAGCGCGGCGCCGCCGCGCAGGAAGCACCGCCAGATCAGGTGGAACAAGGTGGCCGAGGTACCGAGCGACGGGTCGAGGAACACCCCGGCCAGGAAGGGCCGCAGCACGCTGGTGAAGGTGGCCTCGGACACCCGGGAGCGCAGGTCGGTCAGCGTGCTGGTCCCGGTGCCGGACCGGCTGAGCCGCGGCCCGGGCGCGAGCACGTCGCGGAGCGACACCGCGGCCAGCGCCAGGCTGTCCCGGGGGTGGCCGCGCACGAAGCCGACCGTCCCGGCCGCGGCCTGCGGACTATGCCACGGAGCGGCGAGCCAGGTCCGTTCGGTATCTGTGGTCTTGAGCAGGCCGCGCAGGAACGGCCGGAGGTCGAGCGCGGCCAGGTCGACCTGGCGGCCGAGCTCAGGGTAGGCGGGCAGCAGGACCTGGAACCCGCGGTCCAGGAGGAAGCCGTCGCGGCGGTCCGTGCGGACCCGGCCGCCCACCTCGTCGCCGGCCTCGCAGACCACGGTGCCCAGCCCGGCCTGGTGCAGGTGCGCGGCGGCGCTCAGGCCGGCCAGCCCGGCCCCGATCACCACCGCGTCGGTGTGCGTCGGCATCTCAGCTGCCTTCCTGGTCGGGGAGTGTCCTAGCGGGCTGCTTGCCCGGCCGGTGCGGGGCCAAACGCACCGGGCTGTTCCGTCGAGGGTTGGCTAACAATCACAGCGCTAGGCCGATAGCGTGTCGGTAACGCCCCGACCACAGGAGATGGCATGTCCTCCGAACGCGTATCGGCCACCCGGCGCATCGCCGCCCCGGCCAGCACAATCTTCCTGATCGTGAGCAGCCCGGACGGGCATGTCCAGATCGACGGCTCCGGCATGCTGGAAGCCTCCCCCGAGGCCAAGCCGCTGACCGCGGTGGGCGACACGTTCGACATGGACATGGACCGCACGCCGCTGAATGACATCCCCAACCTGGTCAAGTACAAGGTCCGCAACACCGTGACGCAGATCGTGCCGGACCGGCTGATCGAATGGAGCGTGGGCAGCGCGGAGCGGCCCCCGCTGGGGCACGTGTACGGCTGGCAGATCGAGCCGGTCAGCGACACCGAGTGCGACGTGACCAACTACTGCGACTGGACCGCCATCCCGCAGGAGCGCAAGGACGCGCGGCCGTGGCCGGTGGTGCCGGTGGAGATGCTCCAGCAGTCGGTCGAGAACCTGGACCGGATCGCCACCCAGGGGTAGTCAGGCGGCTCGGCGGGCGCGCAGCACGACGTCATGGTGGTGGTGCGCGCCCGCCCCGCCGCTGATGGTGCGCTCGCGCAGCCCGTCGACCTCAACCGCCCAGGAGGAATCCAGCAGGCGGGCCACCTCGCGCGGGCCGACCCACTCCTCCGGGTCGATGTCGTGCTCGGCCGCGAACGCCCCGTCGCTCATGTCGTGGTGGACGACGAGCAGCGTGCCGCCGGGCGCCACGGCGCCGGCCAGGAGCTGCTCGGCCGTCTCTCCCGGCGTGCGCCGCAGCGCCGGGTACTGCGCGGACACCAGGTCGAAGGCGGCTGGCGGCAGCTGGGCGTCGAGCAGGCCGGCGTGCACCCACGTCACATCGGCCCCGGCCTCGGCCGCGTGCGCGCGGGCCCGGTCCAGCGCGACCCCGGAGACGTCCAGCGCCGTCACGTCCCAGCCGCGCCGGGCCAGCCAGACGGCATCGGCGCCCTCGCCGCAGCCGACGTCCAGCGCGCGTCCGGGGCTCAGCCCGGCCACCTCGCGGACCAGCGCGCCGTTGGGCTGGCCGCTCCAGATCCGGTCGGCGCTGGCGTACCGCTCGTCCCATTCCGCCTGGGCGGTGTCGTCGGGGGCAGGGTGGTCGTGGGTCATGCCCGCCAGCATGGCACACCGACACGCCGGCACGACATATGGTGCTTGGCTTCGGCAGCCGGCCTACATATGGTGTTCCTCGCAGCTGGTTCCGCGGGCTCTCCAGGCTCGCGGAGGCAACAGGGAACCCGGTGAGAATCCGGGACTGCCCCGCAGCGGTAAGTGGGAACGACCGCCGTCCGGGCTGCGCTTGCGCGCGGCGGGAGAAGCACTGGGCTCCGTGCCTGGGAAGCGACGGCCACTAGGAAGCGCCGGGCACGGCGCTGCGCCCGCGAGTCCGAAGACCTGCCAGCGCACCGTGCGCGTGAGGCGCACGGTGGCTCCGGCCGCGCGGGACGGCCGACGGGCCCGGCTCGCTGCCCTGACGGCACGGCGCCGGCCTGGCCGCCCGCTCGCGTGGCCCGGGGTCTCGGGAACGAGCTCGCGAGGAGAGAGCCATGATGGTGACCGATTCCGCGCCGGTCAAGCCCACGGCGCAGGCCCGGATGCAGGTGCGAAAGCGCAACGGCGACGCTGAGGCGGTAGACGTGAACAAGATCGTCCGCGCGGTCGAGCGCTGCGCGGGCGGACTTGACGAGGTCGACCCGATGCGGGTCGCGACCAAGACGATCAGCGGCCTGTACGACGGGGCCACCACCGCCGAGCTGGACCGGCTGTCGATCCAGACCGCGGCGGAAATGACCGGCGAAGAGCCGCAGTACTCCCGGCTGGCGGGCCGGCTGCTGGCAGGTTACATCGGCAAGGAAGTCCGCGGGCAGGGCATCGCGTCGTTCAGCCAGTCGGTCAGCCTGGGCCACGCCGAGGGGCTCATCGGAGACCTGACCGCGGCGTTCGTCAAGGACAATGCGCGCAAGCTGGACGACGCCGTCGACCATGCGGCCGACCGGACCTTCGAGTACTTCGGGATCAAGACCGTCTACGACCGGTACCTGCTGCGCCACCCGTCCACCCGGCTGGTCATCGAGACCCCGCAGTACTTCCTGCTCCGGGTGGCCTGCGGAGTGTCGCAGACCCCGGCCGAGGCCATCACGTTCTACCGGCTGCTGTCCTCGCTGGCCTACCTGCCCAGCTCGCCCACCCTGTTCAACTCCGGCACGGCCCACCCGCAGATGTCCTCCTGCTTCCTGGTCGACTCCCCGCGCGATGACCTGGCGTCCATCTACGCCCGGTACGGCCAGGTGGCCCAGCTGAGCAAGTTCTCCGGCGGCATCGGCATCTCCTGGACCCGGGTCCGGTCCCGGGGCACCCTGATCCGCGGCACCAACGGCGCGTCCAACGGCATCGTGCCGTTCCTGCGCACCCTGGACGCGTCGGTGGCGGCGGTGAACCAGGGCGGCCGGCGCAAGGGCGCGGCCTGCGTCTACCTGGAACCCTGGCACCCGGACATCGAGGAGTTCCTCGAGCTGCGGGACAACACCGGCGAGGACGCCCGGCGCACGCACAACCTGAACGTGGCCAACTGGATCCCGGACGAGTTCATGCGCCGGGTCGAGGCGGACGAGATGTGGTCGCTGATCGACCCGGACCAGGTGCCGGAGCTGCCCGACCTGTGGGGCGAGGCGTTCGACGCGGCCTACCGGGCCGCCGAGGCCGAGGGCCGCTATGTCCGGCAGGTCAAGGCCCGGGACCTGTACGGGAAGATGATGCGGACCCTGGCCCAGACCGGCAACGGCTGGATGACGTTCAAGGACGCCAGCAACGCCAAGTGCAACCAGACCGGCCAGGACGGCAACGTGGTGCACCTGTCCAACCTGTGCACCGAGATCACCGAGGTGACCACCGACACCGAGACGGCGGTCTGCAACCTCGGGTCCATCAACCTTGGCCGGCACCTGGCCACCGGTCCGGACGGCCAGCCCCAGGTCGACTGGGACAAGCTGCGAGACACGGTGCGCACCGCGGTGCCGTTCCTGGACCGGGTCGTCGACCTGACCTTCTACCCGAGCGGCCAGGCGGCCGCCTCGAACCCGCGCTGGCGGCCGGTCGGGCTGGGCGTGATGGGCCTGCAGGACGTGTTCTTCGCGCTCCGGCTGCCGTTCGACTCCCCCGAGGCCCGCGAGCTGTCCGCGCGGATCGCCGAGGAGACCTACCTGACCGCCCTGGAGGCCTCCGCGGACCTGGCCGAGCAGCACGGAGCGCATCCCGCCTTCGCGCAGACCCGTGCCGCCGCGGGCCAGCTGCAGCCCGACCTGTGGCACGTGACCGGCACGCAGGGCGCGCGGTGGAAGGCGCTGCGCCAGCGGATCAAGCAGGCCGGCCTGCGTAACTCCCTGCTCGTCGCGGTCGCGCCGACCGCGACCATCGCCTCGATCGCCGGGTGCTATGAGTGCATCGAGCCCCAGGTCTCGAACCTGTTCAAGCGCGAGACCATGTCGGGTGAGTTCCTCCAGATCAACAACGCGCTGGTGGCCGAGCTGAAGGCGCACGGCCTGTGGACCGCCACGATCCGGGACCAGATCAAGCAGGCGGACGGCTCGGTGCAGCACCTGGCCGGGCTGCCCGAGCAGACCCGGATGCTGTTCCGCACCGCCTGGGAACTGCCGCAGCGGGCGCTCATCGACCTGGCCGCGGCGCGGGCCCCGTTCATCGACCAGAGCCAGTCGCTGAACCTGTTCATGGCCGCGCCGACCATCGGCCGGCTGTCCTCGATGTACCTGCACGCCTGGAAGTCGGGCCTGAAGACCACGTACTACCTGCGGTCCCGCCCGGCCACCCGGATCGCCCAGGCCACCGTGCCGGTCATGACGCAGGCCCCGGCGTCCGACGAGGCCGCCGGCATCGCCTGCTCCCTGGAAAACCCCGAGACCTGCGAGGCGTGCCAGTGACCGCTCAGGGGCAGCTGCTGCTCGATCCCGGCCTGGACCTGACCCTGCGGCCGATGCGCTACCCGCACTTCTACGACCGGTTCCGGGATGCGATCAAGAACACCTGGACGGTGGAGGAGGTCGACCTGCACTCCGACCTGGCCGACCTGACCAAGATGTCACCAGCCGAACGGCACCTGGTCTCCCGCCTGGTCGCGTTCTTCGCCACCGGCGACACCATCGTCTCCAACAACCTGGTGCTGAACCTGTACCAGCACGTCAACTCGCCCGAGGCGCGGCTGTACCTGTCCCGGCAGCTGTTCGAGGAAGCCGTCCACGTGCAGTTCTACCTGACCCTGCTGGACACCTACGTCCCGGACGAGACCGAACGGGCGCAGGCCTTCGCGGCCGTGGAGAACATCCCGTCCATCGCCCGCAAGGCGCAGTTCTGCTTCAAGTGGATCGACTCGCTGCAAGAGGTGCGCGCGCTGCGGACCGCCGCCGACCGGCGGTCATTCCTGCTCAACCTGATCTGCTTCGCGGCCTGCATCGAGGGCCTGTTCTTCTACGGCGCGTTCGCCTACGTGTACTTCCTGCGCTCCCGCGGCCTGCTGAACGGGCTGGCCTCGGGAACCAACTGGGTATTCCGCGACGAGTCGATGCACATGGGGTTCGCCTTCGACGTGGTCCAGACGGCCCGCCAGGAGGAGCCGGACCTGTTCGACGAGGAACTGGCCGGCCAGATCCGGGACATGCTGGCCGAGGCGGTGGACTGCGAGGTGCAGTTCGCCGAGGACCTGCTCGGGATGGGGGTGGCCGGGCTGAGCCTGGCCGACGTTCGGTCCTACCTGCAGCACGTCGCCGACCGGCGGCTGGCCCAGCTCGGCCTCGAGCCGCTGTACGGCTCGCCCAACCCGCTGGCCTTCATGGAGCTGCAGGACGTCCAGGAGCTGTCCAACTTCTTCGAGCGCCGGGTCTCGGCCTATCAGGTCGGGGTCACCGGCGAGGTGTCGTTCGACGACGACTTCTGAGCCACGAGCATCGGCCCGTGGCTCACCGTGTGGTGGGCGGCGGCCGGCACCGCCAGCAGGGTGCCGGCCGCCAGGACGGCGGCCAGGAGCAGGGCCCAGGCCAGCCGCCTGGAGCCGGCCCGGCTCGGGTCAGCGCTGCGGCGCGGGGCGCAGGCGACGGCACCGACCGCGGTGCCGGCCAGGAGGCCGCCGACGTGCGCGCCCCAGGTGACGCTGGCCGGGAAGATGAAGCCGAGGACCAGGATGATGGCCAGCGTCGGCACCCAGAACGTGCGGTGCCAGGGCACGCCCCGGCGGAGCAGGTCGATGGTCGCGGCGGCGGCCACGCCGAAGGTGGCCCCCGAGGTCCCTGCGTTGAAGGCGGCGGCCGGCTCGACGAGCAGCCCGACCAGTGCCCCCGTCGTCCACGACGGGACGAGCACGGCCAGGTAGCGGGCGGTGCCGTAGGTCCGCTCGACCTGCAGCCCGGCCAGCAGGAACAGCGCCATCGTGTAGGCGAAGGCGAACAGCGACAGGTTCAGCGTGCCGTAGCTAAGGGCCCGCCACCACTGGCCGTCCGCGATCAGCACCGCGTTGCGGGCCAGGGCGTGGTCGACCGGCCCGTGCACCGAGCCGCTCCACAGCGATCCCCCGGTGGCCAGCGAGGCCAGCCAGACGCCGAGACAGCCGGCCGCGATGAGCAGCGTGGCCGGCATCGGGCGCCGTCCGCGGCGCAGCGCCGCGAGCCACTCCGGGGTGATCAGCCCGTGGCCGCGCCGAGCCGGGGTCTGCTCGCCTTCGCCGGCGTCGGCCTGCATCCTCTGAGTCAGGTTTGCTGCCATACCTTTTATGATGTCACACAAATTTTATAGTGACAACATATACGTGTTAGCATCGGGGCATGGCAGGCACCTCAGGCGGGCTCAGGGAGCGGAAGAAGGCCCGGACGCGGGCCCTGGTCGCGGAGACGGCCATGGGCCTGTTCGCCGCGCGCGGCTTCGACGCGGTCACCGTGGCCGAGGTGGCCGAGGCGGCCGAGGTCAGCGTGACCACCGTGTTCAACTATTTCCCGACCAAGGAAGACCTCTTTTACGACCGGCAGGACGAGGTGGTCGAGCACCTCAGCCGGGTGGTGCGGGGCCGGCGGCCCGGCGAGTCGTTCGCGGCCGCGGCCCGGCGGGACATGCTGGCCCTGATCGAGGCGCGCGACTGGCGAGCCGGGCTCGCGCCGGCCATGGGCGACTTCTACCGGCTCGTCGACCGCAGCCCGGCCCTGCAGGGGCGGGCCCGGCTCATGGTCGACCGGTCGGCGGGCCACCTGGCCGCCACCCTGGCCGGGGAGCTGGCCGTCTCCCCCGGCGACATCGCCGCGGTGGCCGCAGCGGGCATCCTGACCGCGCTGCGGAACAGCCTGCTCGACCAGGCCCGGCGCGACAGCCTGGACGGGCAGCCGCCGGACGTGATCGCGGAGCGGCTCGCGGCCGCGACGAACCAGGCGTTCGGCCTGCTGGACGGGGAGCTGGCCGCGCTGGGCGCCGGGTCTGCGCCGCAGGGCGGTGCATCGTGAGCGACGACGAGGTCAGGGAGGCCCTCGAGCAGAGCGCGGCCGACGCCGCCGAGGATGCGCGCAGGCCGGATCCCGGGCCCGACCCGCTGCTGAAGGAGCAGTTGTTCGACACCACGTCCCAGCAGCTCGACGCCTGGGCCGGCCGGATGACCGACCGCTGGGCCCAGTGGCGGCGGGCGCGGCGGGCCCGGCGGCGCGGACCGGCAGAGTTACCGCACCGGGTTAGAGGACGACGCGGTCCGAGCCGGCTTCGGCCTTGTCCATCGTCTCGCGGAGCGCCTCGTCGGCGGGCGGCAGGCCGAGGGCGTCCAGGGTGAACTCGGCGGCCAGCTGATGCCACAGGCCCGCCCGGCGGAGCATGGCGTGCTCGCTGTCGCGTACCTCGATGGCGGCGACCGGGCTGGCCTCCCGGGCCCGGGCGGCGAAGGCCCAGGTGTCCGACGGCCGGGTGATACGGTCCCCGGTGGCGTGCGCGAACAGGAGGCGGCGGCCCGCCAGCTGGGCGACGGGCTCGCCCGGCGGCAGCCAGGGCGCCAGCCCGGCCACCGCGGTCACCATCGGATGGCCGCCGGCCCGCAGGGCGGCCCGGGCGCCCATCGAGTGCCCGACCAGCACGACCGGGACCTGGCCGACGGCCGCGGCCAGCTCGTCCAGCAGCCGGCTCACGTCGGCCACGGGCGAGGCCTGGGCCTCGTTCCAGCCCCGGACCGTGAACCGGGGCCGCCGCACCTCGACGTGCTGCCCGCGCACCGCGTGCCGGATGGCCTGGGCCACCGGGATCATCCGCAGCACGGCCAGCTGGGCCGGGGTGGTGGGGCTGGTGCTGACCGACGTGCCGCCGTGCAGCACCAGCACGACCGCGCGGGGCGTGCTCAGGGCTCACGCTCCAGGGCGGCGTCGAACAGGGTGGCCGCCGCCGCGCGCGCCGTGGCGGCGGCGCCGTAGTCGTGGTCCATCCGCACGGCTTGGTTGGCGCCATCGAAGAGCAGGTGAAGCTGGCGGGCCAGCAGCTCGGGCTCGGGTACGTCCGCCTGCTCGGCCAGTTCGGTCAGCAGCTCGCGCATCCAACTGCGATGGGCCCCGGTGACTTGCTCCACCATGTCGCCGGGATGGGACTCTGCGCTGGCCCGGGCGAACGCGCAGCCCTGGTAGCCGGGCTGGGCGAACATCTCAGCCTGGACCTCGAAAACCGCCAGCAGGCGTTCACGCGGGCTGTCGTAGCGGTCCATGGCCCGCCTCATGCGCCGGGTCAGGCTAGCGTGACGGCTCTCCAGGTAGGCCCGGACCAGCTCGTCCTTGCTGCCGAAGGTGTTGTACAGGGAGGCTTTGGCCACTCCGGCCTGCTCGATGACGCGGTCGATGCCGACCGTGTGCACGCCCTCGTTGTAGAACAGCTCGTTGGCCGCGGCCAGCAGCCGCTCGCGCGCCGAGGGCCGGGTCGTGCTCGCTTCCTTGACCGCCACCGTGACCGCCACCTTCCTAGACAGCACTGTCTATCGTATGCCCTCGGCCTGCCTCGGAGCACCGGCCGTGCGAGTGTTGAGCAGGCCGAACAGGGCGAGAACGGCCAGCCCGATCAGGGCGGCGCCGTAGTAGCGGGTGGTGTCGATCAGCCCTCCGCCGTGCACCACGCCGAACCCGGCGGCCACCGCGGGCACGCCCAGGCCGAGGTAGGACACCACGTACAGCAGCGAGACCAGGCCTGCCCGCTGGTGGGCGGCAGCCTTCGGGACCACGGTCCGGATGCTGCCCTGGAAGCCGCTGCCGAACCCGACGCCGGCGATCACCGAGCCGGCGAAGAACACCGGCGCAGAGCCCGCGCTCACCGCCGCGATGGTCACGCTCACGCCGGCCATCAGGGCCAGGATGCCGACCAGCATCATGGTCCGGGCCGGGACCCGGCGCAGCGCGATGGTGGCGACGACGGCCGATCCGGCCAGGACGAACAGGCTGAGCGCGCCGAGCACCACGTTGCCCGAACCGGTCAGCGCGTGCACCAGGGCCGGACCGAGCGCGCCGTACAGCCCGGCCAGCGCCCACACCGCGAACAGGACCGGGACGGCGGTCAGTACCGGGGCCCGCAGCGCGCGCGGCAGGGTGATCTCCGGCTTCAGGCTGGCCAGGGCGCCCGGCTCCGGGCTGACCGTCTCGCGCATCACGGCGATGGCGGCGGCCTGCAGGGCCAGCACGCCGATCAGGGCCAGGTAGATGAGATGGGTCGGGTCGGGCAGGAAGCGGATGGCCAGGGCGGACAGCAGGGCCCCGGTAGCGGTGCCCATGCCCGGCGACACCGCGTTGGCGAACGTGCCCAGCTCGCGGTCCATGTCCAGCATGGCCGCGCCGATCGCGCCCAGCGCCGCTCCGGTGGACAGGCCCTGCACGACCCGCGCGGCGAGCAGCTCGGGGACCCCGGCGGCGGTGGCGAAGATGACCAGCGAGGCGGCGTGCACGGCCAGCGCGGCCAGCAGCACCGGCCGGCGCCCGACGTGGTCGGACAGCTTGCCCAGGACCAGCAGGGAGACCAGCACGGCCACCGCGTACACCCCGAACACGATGGTGGTGGTGATCGGCGTGAAGTGCCACTGGGCCTGGTAGATCGCGTACAGCGGGGTCGGCGCGGCCGAGGAGGCCAGCAGGGCCACGATCAGCGAGGCCAGCACGAAGACGGCCGGGCGGCCGGTCAGCCGCCGGCCGCGCAGCAGGGGCCGCCGCATGAACGGGTCATCCGGGAGGGTCCCCGTCGCCCGGGCCGGGTGGCCCGGCAGGACCCGGAGGGCGGCCGGCCGTCCGGCTGATGGTGAGGCCGGCTCCGGCTGCGCGAAATCCGCCTCGGGCCCGGCACCGTCCTGGAACGTCATTCTGGTCACCCACCGACTGAGTAGACAGGTCTGTATAGATCGAGAATAGACAGACCGGTCTGATCAGTCAAGCGCGGCGGGAGGGCGTGGCGGCCGTAACGATCCCGGGACGGTCCGGGCTTAGGGTGTTGATCGTGACTCGCAGGCGGGCGGCCCAGGTAGTGGCGGTCCTGCTCGGCCTGGCCGTGCTCGCCATGTGCGTGGCCACCGTGTGGCTCGACTGGCTCACCCACTACCCGGGTACCGGCGGCCCGCTGGTCGACTCGCTGGCGGTGGCCGCGGCGGGGGTGCCGGCCGCCTCGGTGGCCACCTTGCTCGCGGCCCGCCGGCCGGGCAATCCCATCGGCTGGCTGCTGTTCGGGGTCTTGTTCACCGGGGCCAGCCCGTCCAACCAGTACATCATCCTGGCCTACCGGCTGCATCCGGGAACCATGCCGTTCGGCTGGGTGGCGGTGGCCGTCCAGGAGACCTGGCCGATGTTCCTGGTGCTGGTCGCGATCCTGCTCTGGCTGTTCCCCGACGGGAAGCTGCCGGGCGGCCGGTGGCGGCGGCCGGCGAAGATCCTGCTGATCGTGGGCGTGCTGCTCGGCGTGACGGCCTCGACCTCCGGCCTGGCCGACGTGGCCCGGCATGACGTGCAGGTCTCCGTTCAGGGCGACGTGACCGCCTCCGCCTTTCCCGAGTACGCCGTCCTCTCGGCGGCCGTCATCGCGTTGTCGCTGGCCGCCTGGCTGGCCTGGATCGTCATCCAGGTCCCGACCTACCGGCAGGCCGACGGCGAGCGCCGCCAGCAGCTCAAGTGGCTGTACAGCGGGGCGGCCGTCACGCTGGTGGCGGCCCTGCTGGGGATTTTCGTCATCCCGCTGGCCATGGGGCAGCCGCCCGGGTTCGGCACGTATCCGCTGGTCGAGGCGCTCGTCGTGCTGGCCTTCGGGGCGCTGCCGGTGTGCATGGGCGTGGCCGTGCTGAAGTACCGGCTCTACGAGCTGGACCGGATCATCAGCCGCGTCATCTCGTACGCGCTGATCACCGGCCTGCTGGTCGGCGTGTACACCGGGCTGGTGCTGCTGGCCACCCATGTGCTGCCGTTCCGGTCGGCGGCCGCCGTGGCGGTCTGCACGCTGGTCACCGCGGCCCTGTTCAACCCGGTGCGGCGGCGGGTGCAGCGGGTCGTCGACCGGCGCTTCAACCGGTCCCGGTACAACGCCGAGGCGGTGGTGGCCGCGTTCTCGGCGCGGATGCGCCACGCCGTCGACTTCGACCTGGTACGCGACGACCTGGTGGGCGTGGTGGACCAGGCCGTACAGCCCGCGCACGTGTCGGTGTGGCTGTCGCCTCAGGGACGGGTCCGGTAGGCCACCCCATCCGGCGTCCGGCGCCAGGCGATGATCCGCTCCACGTGAACCAGCACCGGCTGGGAGAACTGCGCGCGCCACTCCTCGAAGGGCTGGTCCCCCAGGGCCGCTGCGTACTTGTGCCGGAAATGCTCGCCCAGGAAGTGCGGATGCGCGCCCGCATGGGTGATGAGCTCCGCCCGGCCCTCGGCCAGCACCACGTCCTGGCCGGAGGCCGCCGAGTCCAGGGCCAGGCTGACCGCGGCCGACTGCCGCAGGTTCCTGACCTTGGCCGTCTTGGGCCTGCTGAAGATGAGCAGGCTCGGGTCCTGCCAGGCGAACCAGACCGGCACGTTGTGCGGCCGCCCGTCCGGGCTGACCGTGCCGAGCCAGATGACCGGCTCGGCGGCCAGCCGCTCGGAGACATGACGGTCGTCGTCTCGGGTCAGGTCCAGGAGCGCCACGGCCTCAGCCTAGCGACGCCGGGCCGGCCGAGCCGAAAGCGAGCCGGACGGATGGGCGCGGGAGGCGGCCGGCGTTGGCCTATGAGACATCTCACGTTCATTCGGGGCCGGGGTCGGCCGGGACGGCCGTACAGTCCCTTTATGTGGAGGACTTGATTCCAGCCGATGACGTTGACGTGGGTGACGTGGTTGTCCTTCCCGACGCCGACAACCCGGTCCGGGTCAGCCGGGTCCGGCTCGGCCGCGGCGGCCTCATCTTCACGGTCAGCTCGGCCTGCCGTGAGTCGCCCGAGGAGGAGCGGTCGGTCAAGCTGACCGCCGAGGTCCGCCGGCGGCGGCCGAGCCGGGAAGGCCCGGCCTGACGCACGGCGCGCATCGGGATGGAACAGGCCAGCGCGAAGGCCAGGAACAGGGACGAGCCGAGCGTGGCGGCCCAGGCCCCGTGCGGTGTCGTGGCGCTGAGGTCGGGGAACTGCCCGGGGGCGCAGAACGGGGCCACGGCGGCGCCGGCGGTGAGGATCCCGGCCACCAGCCGGGTCCAGCGCGGGCCGCGGCCGGAAAGGGCATAGCCGCCGATCATCCCGGCCAGGGCCAGGATGGCCGGAGCCAGGTCGGGTTCGCCGGTCGCCGCGACCGGGAGGATCCCGAGCAGCAGCGGGGCCGCGACGAGCAGCCGGTCCTGGCGCCCGGCTTGGTGCTGGTAGGCGGCCCAGCCCAGCAGCGCGCCGGTCAGCGTGCCGGACGGGAGGATGATCCCGAAGGTGCCGCTGAAGGTGAAGGTGGAGTCCGGGCCGGCGATCTGCATCATGTAGCCGCGCAGGCTGGCTGCCCAGGTCAGCCCGAGCAGGGCGCCGGCCAGGACGAAGCGCAGGCGGGCCATGCTCAGGCCCCCGGCAGCCGGGATTCACGGCGGAGCAGGACGAGCGCGATGACCGTCGCGACGATGACGAAGGTCTCGGTGGCGATGATCCAGGCCGGGGCGCCCGCGACGTAGGCGCCGAAGGCCAGCAGCGCGGAGATGACGCGGGCCGCGACGGCGGTCCGCAGGGCCAGGCGGCTGCCGTTACGGGCTGGGATCAGGGCGGCCAGGGTAATCAGGCCGAGCGCCGCGACCAGGAGGCTGACGCCGAGCGGCGGGGCGATCGAGGATCCGATGACGCCGAGCAGGGCGATGTCGATGAGCCCGAGCAGGGCGAAGATGGCCGCCGGGGCGGCGGGCAGGACGGCGGAACGGGTGGTCAGCCGGGATGCGGTGGTCATGTCGATTCTCCTCAGTGATGTGATGTGCTGAACCGTCCGGCCAGCAGCAGGACGGAGACGGCCAGGACCCACAGCCAGTAGGCGGCGAAGGGCCCGTAGGCGAAGCCGTGCCGGAACCAGGCCCGGGCCAGTACCTCGCCCGCGCCCGCGATCAGGCCCCACCAGGCCGCCCAGCGCGGCACGCCCGGGGCCCGGAGCATGACCAGCCCGGCGCAGATGCCGACGGCTCCGGTCGCGACCCAGCTGTTGGCGAACGAGATGTTGCCCAGGTCGTAGGCGTAGGTGGCCACCTGCGGGCTGATGGTGCCGGACCGGAACACCGCCGCGTCCCAGGAGGCGATCTGGCCGGACACGACGCTGATGACGCCCGCCGCGGCCAGGAAGGCGGAGCGCCACGGCACGCCCCGCTCGAAGGGACGCAGAGTGAGGGCCAGCCCGATGGCGAACCACAGGCAGGCGATCAGCCCGACCGAGGTGGCGTAGGACGTCAGCCAGCCCGCCTGGTCATCGAGTGAGGCGAAGAAGCGCAGGATGGCGGGCGTGCTCTCGGTCACCGACTGGTGCTGGTAGCCGTTGGCCAGGGAGGTCCCGACCACCGTCACCAGGGTGACCAGGCCGGCCGCTCCGGTCACCCGGCCGAGGGCTACTTGTCCCGGCTGGGTGCCCGGGACCGGGGTGGCGACGGGGACACGCTCGGCGGCGGCCGGCTCGTTCATCGGGGCGCTCCTCGGCTCGGCGGTGACATGGCTGACGCTAGGCGGCGCGCCCGGGCCGGCACATCGGCGGCAGCGCGGCATTCGATGGCGTACTGGCACTGATGCGCGAACGGCGCGGGCGGCTGACAATGGGCTCATGCGAGCACCGCGCGCCGGTCTGCTGGCCGGCGTGTGCGTCGGCGTCACCGGCGCGGCCGAAGCCGGCGCGGTGACCCTGTCGTGGGGGCTCAAGCCGCCGTACATGAGCGTGCTGTTCGGCGTGTACAACGACCATCGCGGTCATCGGCGCGCTCATCGCGGTGCGCCATCCGCGTAGCCCGATCGGGTGGATCCTGGCTGGGTTCACGACCGTGACCGCGGTGCTGTCGGACTTCGTGGCGGCGTACGGGCACCGCGCCTCGCTGGACCACTGGCCCGGCGGGCCGCTGGCCGAGTGGCTCGGGTTCGGGTTCTGGTCGCCCGGCGCGCTGATGTGGGTACTGGCCCTGCTGTTCGTCCCGACCGGGCGGCTGCCCGGGCCCCGCTGGCGGCTGGTGGCCTGGGCGGGCTGCCTGGGCGACGCGATGTACATCACGGCCTGGCTGCTCGACCCGGCCAACGGCCGGAATTTCGTGTCGGGCGTGAACCCGTACGCCGTGCCGGGGCCGCCCTACGGAGTGCTGACCGCGGTGGGCGGTGGCCTGCTGATCGCGGCCGCGGTCGGCTCGCTGGCCTCGCTGGTCGCGCGGTACCAGGCCGCCGGGCCGGTCGAGCGGCTGCAGCTCAAATGGGTGGCACTGGCCGGCCTGGACATCGTGGTGGTCCTGGCGGCGTGCGTGCCGTTCTACCTCAGGTCCTCGGTGGTGCAGGCCCTGACGCCGGTGGCCCTGACCGCGGCGGCGCTGTGCCTGGGCGCGTCGGTGCTGCGATACCGGCTGTTCGACGTGGACCGGATCCTCAACCGGACGGTCGTGTACCTCACGCTGTCGGTCCTGCTCGGCGCGGCCTACGGCGGGACCGCTATCGCGCTGGGCGCGATCCTGGGCGGGTTCTCGTCCTGGACGGCGGCGGCCGGGACGCTGGTGGCGGCGGCGGCGTTCCGGCCGCTGCGCCGGGCCGTGCAGGACACGGTGGACCGCAGGTTCTACCGCGACAAGCACAGCGCCGGCGTCCGTATCGACCGTTTCCTGGAGGGCCTGCGCGCGGGAACCGAGCAACCGGAGCGGGTGGAGGGCCTGCTCCGGGAGGTCCTGCATGACCCGACGTTGCGGGTGCTCCTGCTGCTGCCGCCTTCGGGGCACTACTGCGACGTCCGGGGGAACCCGGCCGAGCCGGACCCGGCCCGGCCGGGGGTGCGCCTGGACCGGGGCGGGACGACTGACGTGCTGGTGGAGTACGACCCGGCCGGCGACCCGGGACGCGACGCCACGGTCCGCGGCGCGATCGAGCGCAGCCGGCTGGCCATCGAGATCGCCCGGCTGGGCATCGGCCTCAACCGCCAGCTGGCCGAGCTGGACCGGTCCCGGGCCCGGATCGCGGGCGCCGCCGACGAGGAACGGCGCCGGATCCAGCGGGATCTGCACGACGGCGCCCAGCAGCGGCTGGTCACGGTGGGCATCTCGCTGCGGGCGGCCGAGTCCCGGCTGCGGGCGGTGGGCCGGGACGCCGAGGCCGACCGCCTCGACGTGGCGGTCGCCGAGCTGGCCGTGACCATCGAGGAGCTCAGGAACCTGACCCGCCAGCTGCCGCTGGCCCAGCTCGATGCGGGAATCGGCGCGGCCTTCCGCGAGCTGGCCGAGCGGGCGCCGCTGCCCGTCACCGTCGAGGTCGCGGTCGACCGGCTGGACCGGACCGTGGAGGCGACGGCGTACTTCGTCGGCTGCGAGGGCCTGACCAACGTGATCAAGCACGCGCAGGCCTCCGCGGCCATCATCCGGGCCGAACGGCGCAACGGCTCGCTGCTCGTCTCGGTGGCCGACAACGGCGTGGGCGGCGCCGCCCCGCGGCCGGGCTCGGGGCTGGCCGGCCTGGCCGACCGGGTGGACGCCGCGGGCGGCACGCTGCTGGTCCGCAGCGACCCGAGCGGCACCAGCCTCACCGCGGAGCTGCCATGCGGGTGATGCTGGTCGAGGACCAGGTCCTGCTGCGGGAGGGGCTGGCCGGGCTGTTCCGCGATGCGCAGCACGAGGTGGTGGGCTCGTTCGGCGACGCGGCGGGACTGACCGGCCTGGTCGCCGAGCGCGAGCCGGACATCGTCCTGCTGGACATCCGGCTGCCGCCGACCTACACCGACGAGGGCACCCGCGCGGCGGCTGAGCTCAAGGCGGCCCGCCCGGCCACCGGGGTGCTGCTGTTGTCCCAGCACATCGAGACCGCGCACACGGTCGACCTGGTCGCCCGGGGCGGGTTCGGCTACCTGCTCAAGGACCGGGTCCTGGACGTGGCCGACTTCCTGGCCGCGGTCGACCGGGTGGCCAAGGGCGGCTCCGCCCTGGATCCGCACGTGGTCGGCCAGCTGCTGGGGCGGCGTGGTCTCGCGGACCTGACCGAGCGCGAGTACGACGTGCTGCGGCTGATGGCGCAGGGGCTGACCAACGCGGGCGTGGCCCGGCGGCTGTTCCTCAGCGAGCGCACGGTGGAGGCGCACGTGCGCCGGCTGCTGGCCAAGCTCGACATCGCCGACAGCGACGACGCGCACCGCCGGGTGCTGGCCGTGCTGACCTACCTGCGGGCCGGCTGAGGCCGAGCCGGCGGCGTGGGAGGGCACGTTTCCCTAGGGCCAGCGCGGTGTCAGCTCCAGCGCAGGCCGGTCTCGGGATACTCCCGCAGGAACGTGGCCAGGTCGGGAGCCTGCCAGAGGGCGTCGTCCCATCCCTCGAAGACGACGTCGACGATGACCACCGGCGGCGGGTCGGCGCGCCCGTCCAGGGCGACGGCCTCCCGGCCGCCGTCAGTGCCGATGATGACCAGGCCGGGCAGGCGGCCCGGCAGCTCGGCCGCCTCGTTGATGCCGGCCAGGTCCGGCACCGCGTACAGCCAGACCTCATGCCCGGGCCGCGGGCCGGCCAGCACGACGCGGGCCTCGGCGGCCAGGCCGTTCCGGTACTCCGCGGGCATGCGGACGCCCAGCGCCGACTCCAGCCGGGCCAGCGGGTGCGGCTCGCTCATCGGGACCTCCCGCCCGGGCGGCTCAGGCGCACGGTACTAGGCACTGAGGGCGACCACCTGGTCGGCCTGGCCGATCACGGCCGGATCGTGGCTGGCGCAGATCACCGTCTGGCCCTCGTCGCGGGCCGCGGCGAGCAGCAGGGCGGCGATGTCCCGCGCGTTGCCCTCATCCTGGCTGGAGGTCGGCTCGTCGACGATGAGCAGCCCCCGGGCGGCGGCCAGCGCCCGGGCCAGCCCGAGGCGCTGGGCTTCCCCGGTGGACAGCCGCTGGACGCGCTGCCGGGCCCGGTCGCTCAGCCCGGTCCGGGCCAGCGCGGCCGCGGCCCGCGCCGCGGCGGCGTCGGCCGCCCAGCCGCGCAGCCGCAGGCTGAGCACGACGTTCTCGGTGGCGCTGAGGAAGCCGATGGGCGCGGGCTCCTGCGACAGGTAGCCGATCCGCTGGCGGCGCAGGCCGGCCAGCTGCTCGTCGGTGAGCTCGCCGAGCGACCGCCCGTCCAGCGTCACCTGGCCCGAGCTGGGGCGGTCGAGCCCGGCCGCGAGCTGGAGCAGGGTGGTCTTGCCTGCGCCGGAGCGGCCGGTGATCACCGTCAGCTGGCCGGGCGCGAAGTCGTGCGACAGGCCGCGCAGCACCTCGCGCCGTACCCGGCCGCGCCCGAAGGCACGCGCCACCGAGCACAGCTCGACGCGGACCGGGGTCGGGCATTCGCCCGGCGGCCCGGGCGGGACCGGGACCGGGGCCGGCGGGGCCGGGCCGCCGGGCGCCTGCGTCACGACCAGTCCGTCCGGTGAGAGCTCCACCCGGGCCCGGGGTCCGATGCCGGCCTGGGCGAGCAGGTCGGGGGGGAGCTGCAGCCAGCCGCGGTCGACGACCAGCGCGTCGGTGCCGCCTGCCCGGTCGCTGACGATCCGCCCGTCCCTGATCCGCACGATGCGGTCCGCCACCTCGGCGGTGGCCAGGTCGTGGGTGACCAGCAGGACGCTGGTGCCCTCGCTCCGGGCCAGCTGGAGGATCAGCGCCCGGATGGCCCGGGCACTGGCGTCGTCGAGCTCGGCGGTCGGCTCGTCGGCGAGCAGCAGGGCGGGCCGGTGGGCCACCGCCGCGCACAGGGCAGCCCGCTGCCGCTCGCCGCCGGACAGCTGCCCCGGGAACGCGTCGGCCCGGTCGGCCAGCCCGGCCGCGCTGAGCAGCTCGCCGACCCGGCCCGGACGCTGCGCCGCGGGGCGGCCGCGCAGCGCGAGAGCCAGCCCGATCGCGTCGCGCGATCCTCAGGTCCGGCGCTCAGCGCGGCCTGGGCGTCTGCCCGAGGAAGCCCGACCAGCGCGTGGCGGAACCGCGACCTGGCCCGGGCGGGCATGCGGCCGACGTCGCGGCCCAGCGACCAGCACCATCCCGGCGGACGGCTGCTGGACCCCGGCCACCACCCGCAGCAGCGTGCTCTTCCCGGCCCCGCTGGGGCCCAGCACGCACAGCACCTCGCCGCGGGCCAGCTCCAGATTCGTCCCCTGCAGCGCCGCCGCGTCCCCTTCATTGGTCCGGTGCACGCAGAACACATCGCGCAGCTCGGCCACCGCCTCGGTCATGGCCCGCGCTCCCGGTCCCGGGCGGCGGCCTGGGCCCGGGTGCCGAGCCCGCCCGCTACGGCCAGGACCGCGAGCATGACCGCCGCCCAGGCCACGAGCTGCGGCCACGGCGCGATCGCGATCAGCGGCGGCCTGGGATCGGCCACCGTGCCCGCCGCGCGGACGCTGGCCACGGCCAGCTGGGTCAGCAGCACGGCTACGCCGAGGCCGACGGCCACGCCCAGGACGATGCTGAGCGCGAGCCTGCGTGCGCAGCTCGGCCCGCAGGCCGCGGGCGCCGACGCCCTGCTCCACCAGGTCGGTCTCCACCCGCCGGTCGCGCAGCGCGCCGACCAGCGCGGTCGAGCAGCCCGATCGCGGCCAGCAGCACGGACAGCACAGCGGCCGCGATCAGCGTGCCCAGGACCCCGCGGGCTACCGGCGCGGTCAGCAGCTGCTGCTCGACGTCGGCGCGGAAGGCGGAGTCGAGCTGGGTCAGCGCGCCGGTGCCGAGCGCGGCGCGCAGCGGGCGCGGGGTGGGCGGTGGCGATCCACAGCTCGTCGGCGCGCCCCTGGCCGGGCAGCTGGGCGTCCAGGGCCCCGGCCAGGGTCGCCTCGTCGGCGATGACGAAGCCCGCGCCGCGTCGCGCGGGAGCGCGGGGAAGCGGTGTCAGCACGCCGGCCACGCGCGCGGTGACCGGCAGGCCGTCGACGGTGAGGGCCATGCTGCCGCCGGGACCGGCCGACGCGGCGGTCTGCGGGTCGGCCAGGACCGGAACCGGCCGCGAGTCCGAAGGCTGCTCCGGGCGCAGGATGCCGGGCGCTCCGGTGGCCGCGAAGCTCACGGTCACGGTGGCCGCCCCGGTGCTGGGCCCGGTCGCTGGCCGCGCCCACGGCGCGCCAGGCCCCGAGCGGCACGCTGCGCAGCGTGCCGGCCGGGGCCTGCGCCGCCGGCCTGCGCGCGAGCACCGGGCCGAGCGTGACCTGGGCGGTGGCCTGGGTCGCGGCGCCGGCATTCTCGCCGTTCTGATGGCCGTTGGTGATGTCCAGGCCGGTGGGCTCGTCGAGCTCCAGGGCCTCGAGCTCCCAGCGTCCCGGCGGGCACGGCGGCGCGCAGCGCCGCGGCCCGGTCTCCGGCGGTGCCGAACTTGAGCCTGCGTGATGGCGCCTCGGGCGTCCCGCAGCGCGGCGGTCACGTCGGCCGCGGGCCCTGCGCGGCGGACGGCCAGCGAGAGCCAGCGGGTGCCGGCCGGGAGTGTCGGTGCCGGCGTCCGGACCGGGCCGTGACGGCGCGAGCCGGGCGGCGAGCTGGGCCAGCGGGGCCGAGCCGTCGCTGGCGCGCCAGCCGTGGATCAGGGTCAGCGCGCCGGCCGGCACGCCGATAGCCGGCACGGTGACGGTCTGCCGCGCCGCTCGACGAAGTTCGCGTCGGTGCGGCGGACGGGCAGCACGGCTCCGCCGGCCAGCGACTCGCCAACGTCGTCAGCGAGGCCAGCTCGAGCGGGGCGCGTGAAAGCGTCGGCTCGGCGGAGACGATGGCGTCGAGCGGGACCTGCTCGGCGGCCTGGTCGGCGGCGCTGCGGATCAGGGTGGACCGGTAGGCGAGGGCAAAGCCGCCCAGGCCGGTGCTGACGGCGATGAAGGCGATGGCCAGCGCGGCCGTGCCGGGCGAGCGGGCCAGGCCGATCAGGGCCAGGCGCGGCAGCACCGGGCCGCCGCGCGCGAGGCGTTCCGCGCCCCGCAGGACCACGCCCGCGCCGCGGAAGGTCAGCACCCCGACGGCCAGGCAGCACAGCGGGGCCAGCAGCAGGGTCAGCGCGTTCGCGCGTGCCGGTGCCCTCGATCAGCGCCGCGGCCAGCGCGGCGGCCGCGGCCAGGGCCAGCGCGTCGATGAGCCGCGTGCCGTGCAGCAGGACCAGCGCGCTGAGCAGCAGCGTCATGGCCAGCCAGGCGAGGCACAGGGTGAGCGCCCCGGCCGGGGTGAGGAGCGCTGTGCAGCACGCACGCCGCCGGCACGTGCCGGCCACTGGCCAGCAGGGCCGCCGCGGCCAGTCGCCACCGCGGCGCCCGCGGCCAGGGCGGCGGCCGACAGCCAGCCCGACTCGGCGGCCACGAACGCCACGCACTGTGCCGCTCCGGGCGCCGGCGTTGCGCAGCCGCTCGAGCTCGGCCTGCTGGTCTCGGCGCAGACCGCCGGCGCCAGGACGATGAACAGGGCCAGCGCGGCGATCGCGCCGCCGCCCGCGAGCAGCAGCCGCTGCGGCACGGCGCTCGGCCTGGTGGCGGGCGTCGTCCAGGGCGGCGAACGGCGCGCTCAGGGTGAACTGGCTGCCGCTGAGCAGCAGCCGGGCCTGGGATCGCGCGAGCCGGTCCTCGACGGAGGCCAGGTCCCAGCCAGTGCAGCTCGGCGATGGCCAGCGGGGCCAGCCAGCTGTGCGTGCGGTACAGGCCGCTCAGCCCGGGCAGCGGATTCCAGCCCGGTGACGTCGCCGGTCACCACAACGGGCCCGGCCCCGGCCGTGGCCGGGACGTACCCGAGCGGGACGGCTGAGCGTCAGCGGCACCTGTCCGACGACCTCGAGGTTGACCCCGGCCGCCTCCAGCGCCGACGGGACTGCGCCGCCGCCGGCGAGCAGCACCGGGCACCGGCTCGGCCGGCAGGGCCCCAGCTGGCTCCGGCGCCGGCCGGGAGCCAGCGGCTCAGCGGGGAGATGGCGGCGGGCCGGACGACCGCTCCCCCGAGCCGGACCGGGTTCATCAGCACCACTTCGGTCGGCGAGCCGAGGCCGAGGCCGCTGACCAGCGAGGCAGCCTGGCCCGCCACGGCCGCCGTCACCGGGCCCTGCCAGGTGACGCGGACGTCGCTGCTGGCGGGCGCGGTTGAGCCAGGACCGACCGGGCGCTTTGATCACCGGCGATCTGGGACTGGGCCGCCACCCCCGCGGCGAACGCGGCGGCGAGCGCGATGCCCAGCGCGGGCAGCAGCCACCGAGCTGGACGCCGCCGCCCCCGCGCGGCGGCCAGCATCAGCGGCGCCAGCCATTGCCTCACGCTAAGGAGCGGCCCGGCCCGCCGTGCCAGCCGGCGTGGACGGAGCATCGCATGAGCCATTGTCGCACGCAGCGGCCGTTCCGGCCGTCCGGGTTTGCCCGGCAGCCAGACGGGGAGCCGAACGTAGCACCGATCCGGAGGGAGACAGCATGAGCGACGAGGCCCGGGCCGCAGCCGAGACGTACTTCAAGGCCTGGCCGGGCTGATGCAGATGGCGCAGCTGATCACCGGCATCAACGTCATCAAGGTGTTCAGCGACGGTCCCGACGTCCTGACCTGGTTCGACCTCCACACCGAGAACGCGCCGCCCGCACCCACCGTGAACTGGATGCATGTCGAGGACGGCAAGATCGTCAGGATCCGGGTAATCTTCGATCCGCGCGAGATCATCGCCGCAAACCCCCGCAGCTAAGCGCGGGTACCTTCCCGGACGGCGGAGATAGCGTTCAAATGGCGAGAATACTTGCCGGCAGGCATATATCGGAGTGAGTTCTTTCAGTAATTATTGAGCTATCGCTAATCTGCCGTTCAGCGCCTGCATCACCTGCTCGGCTTCGAGCTCTTCGGTGGTGATCCCCCACGCCTGGCACAGGGCCGCGACCCGCCTGACGGCCTGGTCACGGGTGAGCAGGCCCCGCGAGTCCGACGGGCCGATGATCTCATCGGCCAAGGTCAGCGCCTCGTCCCGGTCAAGCCGGACGTTGACCCGGGTCTTGCGGATACCGAACTTGGTCTCGTCCACGGCCAGCCACGTCATGCGGCCCCGCCAGCGCTCCTGAGCCTCGGTCAGGTCGTCCTGGACAACCGAGACCCGGCCGCTGGTCTCGTGCGGGTTATAGTCAAAGCGCTTGCCGGGGACAACGGTCAGGCTGACGGATGCAGCCCGATAATCCTTGCCCAATTCCGTTCCCCCGTCCGCCGGTTATCGGCATGTTCAATAGGAATTGAAATGGATTATATCTTAGCGTCCAGTTATCAAGTTGTTAAGAGACTGATCGAAGTATTCTGCGATGGCAGGCGCTGCGTGAGCAGCCGCTAACGGAGCCGAGCCAGCCGCCGCACCGGCTGGCCATTTGACATCGGAGCCCGGGGCCGCTTGCATGCAGGAAGTGCCGCGTGCCGGTGGCGGACCGCGTCAGGCATGGAGGCACGGCAGCGGAAGGCCCACATCCGCGTTGGCGACACCCGACCGCGCCGCGGCCCTCAGCGAGCAGCTGATCCAGGTTCACCAGGCCCTGCGGGAGCAGCTGGCCGGGCTGCGCCGGGAGCTGGCCGCCGGCCGTGATCCCGGCCCGGCCGGCGACGTCATCCCGGCGGGCCTGCTCAGCCACTGCCTCAGCGCCTGCGCCGCGATCGGCACCCATCACGCCGGCGAGGACAGCCAGCTGCTGCCCGCGCTACGGGCCGCCGCACCCGGCCTGGCCCTGGTCATCGACAAACTCCTGGAGGACCACGCCCTGGTCGCGGGCCTGCTCGCGCAGGTCCGCGAGCTGCTGGCCGCCGGGCGAGAGCCGGGGCCGCTGGCCCGGGAGCTCGACGGTCTCACCGCCATCCTGGAATCGCACTTCGGCTACGAGGAACGCCGCATCGCCCGGGCCCTGGACGCCCTGGGCCCGGGGGCCTGGACCGCAGAGGTCTTCGGGCTCAGCCCGCCGGGAGGAACCAGTCCAGGCAGCGACGGTGCAGCTCCGGGCTCCGCACGGCACTGAGATGGTCAACCCCGGGATGCACGGTCACCCGCAGCCGGGCGGACCGGGGGGCACCTGCCACAG
Source organism: uncultured Actinomycetes bacterium (assembly GCA_963744005.1). Classification (GTDB taxonomy): domain Bacteria; phylum Actinomycetota; class Actinomycetes; order Streptosporangiales; family Streptosporangiaceae; genus Palsa-504. The sequence continues at coordinate 913,194 of CAVURU010000003.1, forward strand.
GACCGGGATGCCGTCCACCAGCCGGGACCGGGCGCCGGGCCCGGAGCTCCGGTCATCACCTGGCCGCGGCTACCTGGCGCATCAGGGTCAAACCGGGACCCGCGGGCCGCGCCTAGGGTGGGAAGCGGAGGTGAAGATCGATGGGGATCTTGACTGACGACATGAAGCGGCTGGTCGAGGAGCAGCAGCTCGGATTCTGGGCCACCGTCAGCGCGGACGGGTCACCGAACCTCTCGCCGAAGGGGTCGACCCGCGTGTGGGACGACGACCACCTGTTCTGCGCGGATATCTGCTCGCCGCAGACCACGGCTAACATCCGGGCCGGATCCCTGGTCGAAGTCAATGTGGTCGACCCGTTCGCGCGCAAGGGCTACCGGTTCAAGGGCCCGGCCGTACTGCACGAGCCGGGCTCGGCAGCCTTCGCCGCGGGGATCGAGCGGATGCGGGCGGGCGGCTCGACGCTGACCGCCCGGGTCGGCGTGATCGTCGTGCTCGAGGTGCGATCCGCCGCCCCGGTCGTCTCCCCGGCCTACGACGACGGGCACACGACCGAGGCGGACATGATCGAGGCGCACCGGGCCCGGTTCGCGCGGCGGCACGGGCGGGGGGCGGGCTGATCAGTAGCTGAAGGTGGTGGCGCCCTCGTCGCCGATCCACTCCCACAGCTGGACGGTGCCGGCCAGCTCGGCGTTGGGCAGCAGGCTGCCCTTGTCGAGCTGCTTGGCGTTGAAGCAGACCGGGCAGACCAGGTAGCGGCCGCCCGCCTTCTCATACCGGGCCAGCAGGTCGGCCAGCGGCGGGCAGCCGTCGCAGGCGACCCCGGTGGCCACTCCCTCCAGGGCCAGCCGGACGGCCTCCTTGGTCTGGAACATCACGGTCGGCCGCCCGGACTCCGCGGCGCCGACCGCGACCAGGAAGGCCACCGTCACCTTCTCCGCGTCCTCCAGGCCCGTGGTCAGGCTGATCGCGGCTTTTCCGGTCATGGCAGGCTCCTTCCGCCCGGCCGCGGCGGCCTGGCTGGGCCGTCACGGCTTTCGGTTTGCTAGATAGCACGATCGTTCGTTCAATTGAAAGTACGACCGATCGTGCTATCTTGTCAACGAGATGACCGAGACGAGCAGCCCCGAGCGGGTGCCGCGGCGGACCCGCGCCGACGGCCAGCGCACCCGCAGCGCCATCCTGCAGGCCGCCGTGTCCCTGGCCACCGTCGACGGGCTGGAGGGCCTGACCATCGGGCACCTGGCCACGGCGCTGGGCATGAGCAAGAGCGGCCTGTACGCGCACTTCGGCTCCAAGCAGGAACTGCAGCTGGCCACCGTCGAGGCGGCGGGCCGGAACTTCGCCGAGGAGGTCGTGCAGCCCGCCCTGGCCGCCCCGGCGGGCCTGGCCCAGCTGACCGCCCTGTGCGACGCCTTCTTCGACCACCTGCGCCGGCGCACCTTCCCCGGCGGGTGTTTCTTCGCCTCGGCGGCGCTGGAGATGGGCACCCGCCCGGGCCCGGTCAAGGAGCAGATCGTGGCCTTCCAGAAGGACCTGGTCGCGCTCATCAAGGGCTTCGCGGTCACGGCCATGGAGCAGGGCGAGCTGGCCGCCACCGAGCGTCCCGACCAGCTTGCGTTCGAGCTGAACGGGATCATCCTGGCCGCCGACGCCAGCTTCGTCCTGCACGACGACCCGGCCGTCCTGGACCTGGCGCACCAGGTGGTGCGGCGGCGGCTGGGGCTCGACCCGGCCTAGCGACCCGGGGCTGGCCCCCGCCGGGTCCGGTTCCACCACAGCGACAGGGCCAGGGCCGCGGCGATGAGCAGGCCGCCGCCGGCCGCGAACCACGAGGCGATGTCGACGTGCTTGCGGACGATGGTGAAGGCGTCGGGCAGCTGGGCCAGGGCCTTGCTGAGCTGGTCGGCGTCCTGGGCCCGGTAGAAGGTGCCGCCGGTGGTCTGGGAGATCTGGGTCAGGGCGGCGAAGTTGGCGTCGAACGGGTTGGCTTCCCCGCCGACCTGGCCGCCGAACCCGCCGCCCCCTCCCCCGCCGCCCGCGCCGCCGAACCCGCCGAACTGCGTGGAGCTGCAGGCGATAGAGCCCGGGTTGTCGGTGCCGTAGCCGATGGTGAACACGCGCACGCCCCGCGCCGCGGCCTGCTGGGCGGCGGTCTGCGGGTCGACGCCGCGGTTGTTGGAGCCGTCGGTGAGCACGACGATCACGTCGTTGGCGTAGCCGGACCCGGGCTTGCGGGTGACGTTCGCGCCGGTCGGCGCGACCGACGGGTCAACCTGCGCGATGGCGTCGAGTGAGGTCACGATGCCCTCGCCGATGGCGGTGCCGAACGAGGTGGTCAGGCCGTCCAGGGCGCTGAGCAGCTGCTTGGTGTCCGTGCTGGGCGGGACCAGGTCGACGGCCGTGCCCGCGAAGGCGACCAGGCCGATCCGCGGGCCGCCGGCCTGGGACTTGATGAAGGCGGTGGCCGCTTTCTCGGCGGCGGTGATCCGGTTCGGCGGGATGTCGGTGGAGCACATCGAGCCGGAGATGTCCATGGCGAGCACGATGGTCGCGGATGATGAGGCCACCGGCACCGTGGCCTGCGGGCGGGCGGCGCCGACGGCGAGCACGGCCAGGCCGAGCGTCAGCAGAGCCACCGGGATGCGCCGCCGCCAGCGGGAGCGGCCCGGGACGGCCGCGGCGACCAGCGAGATGGAGGTGACCCGGACCACGGCGCGCCTGCGCCGCCGGGCGGCCAGCCACCGGGCGGCGAAGACCAGGGGGATGACCAGCAGCGCGAGCAGGGCCCACGGCCAGGAGAACGACATCAGACCAGCCTGCCTGTCCGGGTCACGGTCAGTACGGCGCCCGCCGCGAGCAGGGCCAGGGCCAGGGCGATGAACGCGCCGGCCAACGGCAGCGGCTCGTTGGTCACGGTGAGCCTCAGGTTGATCGAGGAGGCGATCCCGTTGAGCTCGCTCGCGTCGGAGGCCGGATGGTAGGTGCCCCCGGTGCCCTGCGAGATCGAGGTGAGGGCGGCCTGGTTGAGCGCGGTGAACAGGTGGTACCCGCCGACCTCGACGGTGGTGCCCCCGGCGGTGCCGACGCCCACGGTGTCGATGTGCACGCCCGCCTTCTGGGCCACCGCGGCCGCCGTGTCGGCGTCGGCGGAGGCACCGCCGCTGCCGGCACCGCCGCCCGAACTGGCCCCTGCACTAGCGCTGTCGCCGCCGCCGTCCTGGCCGTCGGAGAACAAGACGATGGTGGCCGACGGCCAGTAGCCGATGTCCGGCAAGCTGCCGTCCCGGCCGATAGCGACGGTCTTGTGGGTGATCGCGGACAGCGAGGCCAGGATGGCGTCGCCCAGGGAGGTGCCGCCGCCGGTCTTCAGCCGCTGGATGGCCGAGGAAGAGGTGGCGTGGTCGGCGGTGGGCAGCGCCGCTTCCAGGCCGCCCTGCTGGAAGGCGACCACGCCGATGTCGACGCTGGCGGGCTGGGCGGCGATGAAGGACAGCGCCGCCTGCTTGGCCGCATCTAGCCGGGTGGGCGCCACGTCGGTGGCGGCCATACTGCCCGAGACGTCGACGGCCAGGATGACGGTGCCCGAGGCATGGGAGACCGGCACCGTGGCCGACGGGCCGGCCACGGCCAGGGCCAGCACGGCCAGGCCCGCGATGGTGAGCCACACGCCCGCCCGGCCGCGCCCGGGGCCGCCCGCCGCGACCCCGGCGGCGGTCAGGGCCGCGGTGCGGCGGCGGCCGGCGAAGACGGCCGCCCAGGCCAGGGCGGCCGCGATGAGCAGGCCGGCGGCCAGCAGGAAGGGATCGGCGAGGCTCACGCGCGCCTGCGCCTGGTGCTCGCGACGACCTGGATGAGCGCGGTGGCCAGGTCGGCATCGGTGCCGATGCGGTGCACCGGGACGCCGGCCCGCCGCATCCCGGCGGCCAGGCCCGCCTCGCGTTCCGCGACGCCCGCCCGGACCCGGGCCCGCAGCAGCGGGTCGGAGGAGTCGATGACGAGCTGCTCGCCGGTCTCGGCGTCCTCGACGACCACCACGCCGACGTCGGGCAGCTCGTCGTCGGCGGCGTCGGTGACGCGCAGGGCGACGACCTCGTGCCGCGGGACCAGGCGCAGCAGGGACCTTCCCCAGTCGCCGGTGCCGATGAAGTCGGAGATGACCACGATCAGCGCCCGGCGGCGGGCCAGCTTGGCCACCGCGTCGAGCATGGCGGCCAGGTCGGTGGTGGCCGGCCCGCGCCCGGCGCCGGCGACCCGGTCCAGCTCGGCCCCGATGCGCAGCGCATGCCGGCGCCCGGTGCCAAGCGGCACGGTGCGCACCGCGCCGGAGTCGTAGAGCACCGCGCCGACCCGGTTGCCGCCCCGGCCGAGCAGCCGGGCCAGGACCAGGGCCAGCTCGCCGAGCACGTCGTGCTTGCCGCGGCCGGGCGCGCCCACGGTCATCGACGCCGAGCAGTCCAGCACCAGCCAGGCGGTGAGCTCGCGGTCCTCGGTGAACACCCGCAGCTGCGGCTCGTTCAGCCGGGCGGTGACGTTCCAGTCGATGTGCCGCGCGTCGTCGCCCTCGGCGTACTCGCGCAGGCCCGCCAGGTCGGTCCCGGTCCCGCGCTGGGCGGTCCGGTAGTCGCCGAGCAGGCGGCCGTCCAGGCGGCGGACGACCCGCCATTCGAGGCGGGCCAGCAGCCGCTCGGGAGTGGTGCGCGCGGGCATGGGCTCAGCGGCCGCTCAGGACGACGTCGGGCTCGGTCACCGCGCCGAGCACCCGCGTGATGATCGCATCGGGGCTGACGTCGTCGGCGAGCGCCTCGTAGGACAGCACGATGCGGTGCCGCAGGACGTCCAGGGCGAGCTCGCGGACGTCGCCGGGCAGCACGTAGTCGCGGCCGTACAGGAAGGCGAGCGCCCGGGCCCCGATCACCAGGGCGATCGAGGCGCGCGGGCTGGCGCCGTAGCTGACATACCGGGCGAGCTCGCCCAGCCCGGCGGAGGACGGCCGGCGGCTGGCGTTGACCAGCCGCACGGCGTAGTCGACCACGGCGGTGTCGACGTAGATCTCCCGCACCTGCTCCTGCATACGGATCAGGTCAGCGGCCTGCAGCATGGCCCGGACCGGCTCGGCCGGGCGCAGCGCGCGGTCCACGATGGCGTGTTCCTCGGTGCCGGTCGGGTAGTCGACGACGACCTTCATCATGAACCGGTCGACCTGGGCCTCGGGCAGGGGGTAGGTGCCTTCGGACTCGATCGGGTTCTGGGTGGCCATGACCAGGAACGGCTCGGGCACGTGGTGGGTCTCGCGGCCGATGGTCACCTGGTGTTCCTGCATCACCTCCAGCAGGGCGCTCTGCACCTTGGCCGGCGCGCGGTTGATCTCGTCGGCCAGCAGCAGGTTGGTGAAGACCGGGCCGAGCTGGGTCTCGAACTCGCCGGTGTGCTGGTGGTACACGCGGGTCCCGGTCAGGTCGGCCGGCACCAGGTCGGGGGTGAACTGGATGCGCTGGAACTGCCCGCCCACCGCTGAGGCCAGCGACTTCACCGACAGCGTCTTAGCCAGCCCGGGAACGCCCTCGACGAGCAGGTGACCGCCGGCCAGCAGCGCGATAGCCATCCGCTCCAGGAGGATGTCCTGGCCGACGATGGTGCGCTTGACCTCGAACAGCACCGGCTGCAGCGGGTTGCCCGCCAGGGCAGGCCGGCCGTCGTTCGGCGTAGGGGTCGTCATCAGGCTCCTTGATCGCGTGCTGGACTGCTCATATCTGCGGCCCGTTCCCGGACCCCGGGCCGCCCCCGCCGAGCGCGGTGCCGATCGGCACGGCGAACCCGATGCCGGCGAAGGCGTCCTTGCCATCGGGCGACGCGATCGAGACCACGATGCCGATGACCATCCCGCGCGCGTCGATCAGCGGGCCGCCTGAGCTGCCCGGGTTGACCGATGCGTCGAACTGGATGAGCCCGGAGTACTTCCCGTTGCTGGTGTCCGCGGTCCGGTTGAGGCCGGAGATCACGCCCGAGGACACGCTGTCGGCCAGCCCGAGCGGGTTGCCGATGGCGACGACCGGTGACCCGACGCCGCCCGCGGCGCCGAGGGTGGCGGGCACGACGACCTGGGGCAGCTTGGCCGGGGTGAGAGTGGCGATATCCAGCGTGGCATCGGCGCCGGCCACCGTGGCGGCGGCCGTCGTGCCGTCGGCGAAGGTGACCTGGATGGCGCCGCCGCCGGCGATGACGTGGTTGGCGGTCAGGATGGTCCCGTTGTCGGCCACGATGACGCCGGTGCCCAGGTCGTGCGGGGTGCGGACGATGACCACGGACGGCCCGACGCGCTGGTAGATGACCGGCACGGTCAGGCTGGCGGTCGGGCTCGGGCTGGCGCTCGGCGAGGCGGCCTGGGCGCGGGCCGCAGGAGGCGTGCTGGCCAGCCGGGTCGCCAGGACCGCGACGACCACGAGCAGGATGACCAGGGCCGCTATCCCGGCGGCAAGCAGGCGGCGCGGGCCCCGGTTCCCGGAGGTCCGCGGGGCGGCACCGTCGATGACAGCAGGCCCGCGATCCATGACCTCACGCTAAATACGACAGTTGAGAAAAGGATAAGCGGACACCCATAAAGCCCGGAAAGGCGCTGGCCTCCCGCCTGTCAGAAAGCGGGAGGCCGGCGTGGTGCGGGCTGGGCCGCCGGTGACACCCTGTGGCCGCCGGAGACACCTCGGGAAAGAGCCAGCGGCCTACCCCGGCCGGCGGCCCAGCGTCTATCGGGCCATCTCCTCCAGCGCCCGGGCCCGCTGGCGCTTGCCGAAGATCGCGATCAGGATGCCCGGGACCAGCGCGCGCGGGATGGTGATGAACACTACGAAGCTGCGCGGCGCGGTGATGATGAACAGCTGCCCGCACAGCAGGACGCCGCCCCAGGCGCCGAGGTGGCCGACGCCGTCGGTCCAGCCGGTGCCCAGCGACCGCATCCGGGTCGGGTAGTTGATCGGGATGTAGACGTACATGCTCCACAGCCACAAGATGGTGCCGATGTTGGCCAGGATCAGGGCCGGGAATCGGACGCGGCGGGACCGGAATACGGCCGCGGCCGGGGGCAGGTAGTAGTCCGTTGGTCTAATAGCGGGTTGAACCTCCTGAGCGCGATAAACGTCCTATCGGTTACGCACTCACGAGGAGCGATCATGAAACGCTTGCTGCTCATCCTGGCCGCGGTCGTGGCCACGGGTGGCATCGCCGCTACGCCCGCCGTGGCCGGGCTGGCCGGGAATCCGTCCTTCAGCCACCAGATCCCGGTGCCGGTGCCCAGCCAGGCGCAGCAGCCGCAATTCGCGGATGACCGCGGGCAGGACGGGGCCCGGGCCAGCGGGACGGCGGCCAGCACGGCTCCGGCCAGCGGGGTCACGGGGTCGCCGAGCGTGCACCCGGAGCCGGGCGATGACCGGGGCGGCGCGATGCGGCACGCCGAGCCGGGTGACGACCGGGGCGGCGCCACGACGGCGGTCGCCAGCGCGGCGGTAAACGGCTCGGGCCCGGCCCGTACGGCGGAGGCCGGGGATGACCGGGGCGGTGCGACGGCGCACGCCGAACCGGGCGATGACCGGGGCGGGGCCGCGCCGCCCGCCGAGCCGGCCGATGACCGGGGCGGTCATCATTCCCACGGTGACGGCTGAGCCGTGCGGCGCAGCACGCCAGCGGAAGCGGACGTCGCCGGGGCGGACCCGGCGGCGTCCGCGGGCTGGGTGGTGCTGGCCGAGCCGGGCGCCGGCCAGGCGGGCGTCGGCCCGGTTGGCCTGCGCCGCGTCATCCTCCCGGTTGCGCTGGCCGCGCTGGTCGTGGCCGTTGTCGTCGCGCTGGCGGGCGCGGTGGTGAGCCAGCGGATCGCGGAGTCCGAAGCCGTCCATGACGTCGCCGAGCTCACGGACGACCTGGCCGACAGCGTCGTGGCGCCCGCGCTGACCGACGCCATGCCGCACGACCCGGCCCAGGCCCGGGCGGTGCTCGACCCGCTGGTCCGGCACTGGCTGCAGAACGGGTCGATGGTCCGGGTCAAGCTATGGACCCCGGACGGGACGGTGCTGTACTCCGATGAGCCGCGGCTCATCGGCGAGAGCTTCGCGCTCGAGCCGGAGGCCCGCTCGGCGCTGGTCTCCCCCCGCACTGACGCCGACATCAGCGACCTGCAGCTGCCGGAGAACCGGTTCGAGCGCGGTGAAGGGAAGCTGCTCGAGGTGTACCGGCCGGTCTGGACGCCGGACGGGCAGCCGCTGCTGTTCGAGACCTACTTCAAGTACGACGTGGTCAGTCAGCGCAGTCACCAGCTCTGGCGTGCCTTCGCCGGGGTCATGCTGAGCTGCCTGCTGGCTCTGGCCCTTGTGCTGGCTGGCGCGGGCTGGCTGATGGCAGTGCGCTCACGGCGGGCGCGGGCCGAGCGCGAGCAGCTGATGAGCCAGGCCCTGGCCGCCTCGGAGGACGAGCGCAGGCGGATCGCGGCCACCCTGCACGACGGCGTGGTGCAGCAGCTGGTCGCGGCCTCGTTCGCGGCCGCCGCCCAGGCCCAGCAGGCCGAAGCCGACGGTGACCGCACCCGGGCGGACGGCCTGCACTCGGTGGCCGCCACCGTCCGCGACAGCGTGGCCGGGCTGCGGTCGCTGCTGGTCGACATCTACCCGCCCAGCCTGCGCGCCGCCGGGCTGGCCAGCGCGCTGCACGACCTGGCCAGCGGCGCGTCCGGCCGGGAAGCCGCGGTGGCGGCCGAGGTGGACGCGGCCGCGGCCGACGCGCTGCCGGAGCAGCAGCAGGAAGTGATGTTCCGGATCGCGCAGGAGGGCCTCCGCAACGCGCTGCGCCACGCCGGGGCCGGGCGTATCACCATCGGGCTGGGTCGAGGCGAGGACGGGAGAACGGTGCTGGAGGTCCGGGACGACGGCCGCGGATTCGACGCCGGGAGCGCGGCCGTCGAAGGCCACTTCGGCCTGGCCCTGATCGCGGACGCTGCCCGGCACGGCGGCGGCAGGCTCAGCCTGCTCAGCTCGGCGGGCACCGGCACGGGGACGCGCCTGCGGTACGAGGTGAGCGCGGCGTGATCCGGGTCCTGGTCGTGGACGACCACCGGCTGGTCCGGGCCGGCCTGATCTCGCTGCTGGCCGCGGCGCCGGACGTCGAGGTCGTCGGTGAGGCGGCCGACGGCCGCCAGGCGCTGGAGGTGGCCCGGGTCACCCGCCCGGGCGTGGCGCTGATGGACCTGTCCATGCCGGTCCTGGACGGGGTGGAGGCGACCAGGATGCTGCTCGCCGAGCAGCCGGACACCCGGGTCGTCGCGCTGACCTCATTCTCCGACCGGCAGCGCGTCACCGACGTGCTGGCCGCAGGCGCCATCGGTTACCTGCTGAAGGACTCCCGCCCGGATGACCTGCTGGCCGCGGTCCGGGCCGCAGCCGACGGGCACACGCCGCTCGACCCCCGGGTGGCTGGCGCCCTGCTGCCCGGCCAGCAGCCGCCGCCCGCCGCGGAACTGCTCAGCGACCGGGAGAAGCAGGTGCTCCGGCTGGCTGCTCAGGGCCTGGCCAACAAGCAGATCGCCCGCCGGCTCGGCATCAGCGAGAGCACGGTCAAGGTGCACATCGGCAGCATCTTCCGCCGTATCGGGGTGCGGGACCGGACCTCGGCCGCGTTGTGGGCCCGGGAGAACCTGGCCGAGCCCGGCCGGTGACCGGTCAGCTGCTGGGCTGCTCGACCAGCTGGGCCAGGTAGAGCTGCTCGCCGAGCTGCTCGACCAGCCTGATCTGGGTCTCGAGGTAGTCGATGTGCGATTCCTCGTCGGCCAGGATCGCCTCGAAGAGGTTCGCGCTGGTGACGTCGGAGACGCTGCGCATGTACTCGATGCCGCGGCGCAGCCGGTCGACGGCCTCGACCTCGACGGCCATGTCGGCCTCGAGCATCTGGGTGATCGTCTGGCCGATGCGCAGCGGGAACAGCCGCTGGAGGTTGGGCAGGCCGTCGAGGAACAAGATCCGGTCGGTGAGGATGTCGGCGTGCCGCATCTCGTCGATGGACTCTGCGCGCGTATGCCTGGCGAGCTTCACCCAGCCCAGGTTCTCCTGCATCTTGGCGTGCAGGAAGTACTGGTTGATGGCGGTCAGCTCCGCGGTGAGCTGCTCGTTCAGGAACTCGATGACCTGGCCGTCTCCTTGCATCCGCCTAGGTTAGCGGGTGCGCTCCCCCGCTTCAGGCGACACGCTGGGCCAGTAGCGGGCATTGCCGCCCGCGTTCGACGATCATGGACTCGATCCGGTCCTCGCAGCATCCGCAGCCGGTACAGGCCTCGGTGGCATCCGCCACGGCTTCGACGGTGTCCGCGCCATCGTCAATGGCGGCGTTGACCTCGTCGTAGGTCACGGCCCGGCAGATACACGCGAACATGCGTCGGGATTCCTCTCGGTCGCGTTGTTTGGTAAGCCTTACCTAGGCACCGTTTGGTAAGCCTAACCTAAGTCCGGACGTGACGAAAGCCTCAGCTGAAGGGAGCACCTGGATGAGCGCCTCACCGGTCACGGTGGTCGCCGAGATTCACGGGTTCAGCGAGCCCGGGGCCGAGCCCGTCCCGTGGCAGGACGGCCTGGAGCAGATCCTCGGCGCCGACACCTTCTGGCTGTCCACGGTCCGCCCGGACGGCCGGCCGCACGTCACTCCGCTCATCGCGGTCTGGCACGACGACGCGCTGTGGTTCGCGACCGGCCCGGACGAACGGAAGGCGGAGAACCTGGCCCGCAATTCCGGCTGCGCCCTGACCGCCGGGCGCAGCGAGCTGTCCGACGGCGGCCTGGACGTGGTGCTCGAGGGAGCAGCCGAGCAGGTCTCGGACGAGGCAGAGCTGCAGCTCGTGGCCGAGGCCTTCGGCCGGAAGTACGGCACGACGATGTGGGACTTCGTGGTCCGCGACGGGGCGTTCGAGCACCGGTCGCTGGCCGGACGGGTGCTGGTGTTCCGGGTCCGGCCAGCCCGCGGCCTCGGGTTCCGCAAGGGCGACGCGTTCAGCCAGACGACCTGGCGCTTCGAGCGGTGACCAGGCGCGTTACCTGACGGGCGGATCGTTTCTTTCGCGCAGCAGCCGCGCGAGGTGGGCCGCGTTGGCGGCGGCGGTCGCCGTGGCGGAAGCGGCGGCCTCCGGGGTCTCGTCGAGGTCTTTGTCGTCGGTGCCGTGCATGGCCTCGCCGTTCCAGTAGGTGACGCCCTGCGCCGGGATGGTGAAGCCGACGTCGTTGAGGCCCTGGAACACGATGGCGCTGATGTGGTGGCAGACGCTGGCAGACGCTGCTCGGCTGGCCCATCCAGGTTGGCGTGGCGATGATCAGGATGTCGGCGCTGACCAGCTGCCGGCGGATCCCGGGCCATGCGTCGCAGTGGCCCATGTCGAGCTCGACTCCGGGCTTGACGTCGTGATCGACGACCCGGACCGTGGTCCCGGTCACGCCGTGCCGGGCCAGCTGGGCGAGCAGCTGCTGGGCGATCAGCTCGCTGCTGGACTCGGCCGGCGAGGGATTGAGGGTGCAGACCAGTGCTAGTGCGGTCAGTGGGGCCGGAGCGGTCATGGGCCGCTACCCGGGCACCCGGCGGCTAACCACGCAGCCGGGCGGCCCCGGGGCCGGACACGTCCTGGAGCCCGGCGGCCCGGCCGGTGAGGAGCAGCAGCAGCGCGCCGATCGGCCCGGAGATCTCCAGGCCGTCCCCGGCCGCCCACGGCACGTCGTCGGCCAGCAGCCGGTAGCCCGCCAGCTTCTGTCGGGCGTGGAACATCCGGGGACTGGACCAGACCCGGTCCGCGGCGATGACCGCGAGGCCGGGCGGCATCGGCAGGCTCCGGCCGAGCGGGATGGCGATGTCCTGGCCGTGCACCAGGTAGTCGATGACCGTCTCGCGGTAGGTCACGGCCGGGAGCGGCCGCCACACCCCGATCCGGTCGCGGATCTCGGCCACGATGATCTCGGTCGGGAGCTCGGCGTGACGGCAGGCCAGCGCGCGGATCGCGCCGTTCATGCCGCCGTGGCGAACCGTGGCCCCCATGGCCTGGGGCATCATCGGCCAGGTGGTGTTCTGCAGGGCCACGTGCGCCGCGACCTGCCGGATGCTCCAGCGCTCGCATAGCGACGGCTGGCGCCACTCATCCTCGGAGAGGTCCTCGAGCAGGCGGACCAGGGCGCGGCGCTGGTCATCGACCGCGGACCAGATCTCGGCGCGTTCCAGGTGCTCGTTCACGACGCGCGGGCCGGGGCGGGCTGGACCAGGGCCTGGAGCAGGGCGGTGATGTTGTCCGCGGGGTCGAAGGCCGGGTCGGGCAGGGCGAGCTGGTGCAGCATCAGGCCGGTCAGGTAGTTGCCCAGCACGTGGACGTCGCGGCCGGTGTCGCGGGAGCCGATCAGCCGGAGCCAGTTGGCGAACCAGGCGTTGACCCGGCTCCCGGTCTCGGCCAGCCGCTGCCGGATCCCTGGGTCGTGCCCGGCCTCGACCAGGATGGCGTAGCGGGCCAGGGTCAGCGTCCGCCGGGGACCGGTGACGTCGCGGGTGAACCCGGCCAGGGCCCGGCCGAGGTCGGCGGGAGTGGCGGGAACCACCTCGGCGGCGATCTCGTCGAAGTGGCGGCGCTCGGCCTCCGACACCCGGTCGGCGATGGCCTCGAGCAGCGACTCCCGGGTCGGAAAGTAGTTGGCCGCCGAGCCCGGGGCCACGCCCGCCTCGGCGTCGGCGGCCCGGTGTGTGAGGGCCCGCATCCCGCGCTCGCCCAGCACCGTGATGGCCGCGTCCAGCAGCGCTTCCCTGCGACTAGCTGGGCGATTAGCTGGGCGATTGACGGGTTGGTCGGCCATGCCGGAATACTACACCTGTTGTTCGAAGGACAACAAGTGTTGTTTCACCGCCTAGTGGAGCAGGGCGGTGACCACGTTGATGACCAGGCCCAGCAGGACCGCGCCGAACAGGTAGGCGAGCAGGGCGTGACGCAGGGTCAGCCGCCGCACGGCCTTGGAGGTGATGTTGGTGTCGGCCACCTGGAAGGTCATCCCGACGGTGAAGGCAAAGTAGGCGAAGTCGATGTAGGTGGGCGGCTCGTCCTCGTTGAACTCGATGCCGCCCGCCGGGACGGAATAGTAGGCCCGGGCGTAGCGCAGCATGTAGATGGTGTGCACCAGGGCCCAGGACAGCACGACGCTGAACAGGCCGAGCGTGATGAGGAACGCCTTGGTACCGCCGGCCGCCTGCCCGGCGCGGGCCAAGGCGAAGGCCACCGCGACCAGCTCGGCCAGGCCCGCGCCGATGAGCAGCAGCTCGGTGACGGCGCGGCTGGGATCTTCCCGTTTGGCCAGCCCCGCGGTGAGATCGGGATCCAGGCCCCACACGGCGACCCAGGTCCAGGCCAGGTAGATCGCCACGGCGGAGTCCCAGCCGATCAGCACGGCCGCCGACGGTACCGCGCGTAGGGAGGCCGCGAGGCCGACCGCGGTACCGATCAGCCACGCGCTGATCACCCGCATCCCAGCGGACGCGTGGCGCATCCGTACGCGGGTATCTGGGCTGTCGCTGGCCATCAGCTGAAGATACTGCGGCCGGGGCTGATCCGGTCAGAACCGCCAGCGTGTGGCGCCGCTCTCGTCCGGCTGGGCGGCGGCGTCCCGGAGCCGGTCAGGTCGTCGTGGTCACGGCCGGACGGCCAGGACGGTCTTCCCGGGCAGCCGGGGCTGCCCGCCGCTGAGGAAGGCGCGGCGTCCGTCGGCCAGCGGGAAGGTCTGGCTCAGCACCGCGCGCAGCCGGCCCGCCTCGGCCAGGGCGGACAGGCTGGCCAGCCCGTCCGGGTCCTGCGCCACGACGAAGAACATCGCGTGGATCCGCCGCCGGGCGGCCCGCTCCAGGTCAGGCGGCGCGCTGAGGGTCACCAGCCGTCCGCCCTCGCGCAGCAGGTCGTAGGCAGCGGTCAGGGCGGCGCCGACCGTGTCGATGACCACGTCGGCCTCGCCCGGTGCGGGCGCGGCGCCGACCTCGAGGTAGTGGTCCGCGCCCAGGCCGCGGACCAGGTCGGCGTCGGCGGCCCGGCCGGTCGCGGTCACGCGCCCGCCGAGGATGGCGGCGAGCTGGACGGCGAACAGCCCGACGCCTCCTGCGCCGCCCAGGACGAGGACCCGCTCGCCGGCCTTGACGGCGGCGTAGCCCACCAGGGCCTGCCAGGCGGTCAGGGCGGCCAGGGGCAGCGCCGCCGCCTGCTGGTGCGGGACGGACGCGGGCTTCGCGGCCAGGGTGGCGGCCGGGACGGCCACGTATCCGGCGGCCGCGCCGTCCCGGTCGAAATCGATCAGCCCGATCACCTCCTCGCCGACAGCCAGGCCGGTGACGCCGTCCCCGAGCCCGGCGATGACCCCGGACATCTCGTGCGACGGGATGACCGGCGTCCGGTCGGCGCCGTCCCGGGTGGTCCACGACAGGTCCCAGGTCAGCTCGGCGAAGGTGATGGCCGCGGCGTGCACGGCCACCAGCGCTTCCCCCGGCCCGGCGGCGGGCGCCGGGGCCTGCTCGTAGACGAGCTGCTCGGGACCACCGCGGGCGTGCGCCCGCAGCGCCATCATCGTGCCCATCGCGATCTCTCCTCAGTTGGCGGCAGGCCGTCTCATGGAGAGCGTTAGCGGCCGGGTCGCGATGTCAGTATCTCGTTTTCCCGCTCCCGGCCGAGGGGTGAACAGCCGTCGAGTCCCCGGTCTCCGCTCCATCGCCGTGCGTGGCGGCCACATTAGACGGCCCGGAAGTTTGCGCAGCTAACTATGTTCGTGGGCGAAATTGACTGAACGCCCGGCCGGGTGCCTCTTGACAAGGCGATTTGCCGCAAACACGATGACAGTCGAGGCAGTGCTCCGCGAGCACCCGCGTGAGCACGCCGCGAGACTTCAGTCGTTAGGAGTGTCAAAGATGGATTTCTCGGCCGTTGATCTCACTGAGGCTCAGAAGGCGTTCGCCCAGGAAGTCGGGGCGTTCCTGGATGAGCAGCTGACCCCCGAAGTGCTCGCCGGGATGCGCGAGCGGTCCTCGAGCTACGACGAGGGCTTCTACCAGGCCCTCGGGGCCAAGGGCTGGCTGTGGCCCCGCTGGAGCAAGGAGGACGGCGGCGCCGGGCTGGACGAGGTGAGCATCAAGATCCTCGAAGCCGAGATGCGCAAGCGGGACCAGCAGATCGGCATCCTCGCCACGACCAAGCTGGTCTGGCCGGCCATCGACACCTCGGCCGACCGCGGGCTGCGCGATGAGCTCATGCCCGGCGTGGCCAAGGGCACGGTCCGCTTCGCGCTCGGCTACACCGAGCCGGACGGCGGCTCGGACATCGCCAACGCCAAGACCCGCGCGGTCCGGGACGGTGATGAGTGGGTCATCAACGGGCAGAAGATCTTCACCTCCAACGTGCAGTACGCGACCCACGTCTTCCTGATCACCCGGACCGACCCGACGCTGCCCAAGCACAAGGGCATGACGATGTTCCTGGTCCCGACCAGCTCACCCGGGTTCGAGCGGCAGCCGCTGCCCACCATCGGGGATGAGACGACCAACGTCAGCTTCTACACCGACATCCGGCTCCCGGACCGGAACCGGATCGGCGAGGTCAACAACGGCTGGTCGACCCTGCACGGGCCGCTGGACGCCGAGCACCACCTCGGCGAGCACGTCAGCCAGCTCGAGGACGTGGGCCCCGGCGGCAACATCGTCCGCAACCTGATGCAGTCGGTCGAGGCCGCGCTGGACTGGGCCAAGACGGCCCCGGACGGGAACGGCCCGATGATCGAGGACTCTGCCTTCCTGGCCGGGATCGGGCAGCTGCTGACCAACATGGAAGGCAGCGCCTGCACGCCCACGGCGATGGGCAAGGTCATCGGTTCCGACACGGCCCGGCTGGGCTTCGAGAAGCTCATTGACCTGGTCGGGCCGGCCGCGACCATCCCGTACGGGGAGGACGGCGCGATCGGTGACGGCATCATCGAGTACGGCCACCGGCAGGCGCAGCACAGCGCCGTCCCGGGCGGCACGGTCGAGGTGTTCCGGACCATCGTGGCCCAGCACGACCTGGGCCTGCCGCGGCCGGACTACCCCGGCCGCAAGGTGTTCCTGACCGGCGAGCGCCCCGGCGCCGCCGCGTAACGGCCTAGCACGGCGAAGGGCCGCTGACCGAGCCCCGGTCAGCGGCCTTTCGCGTCCTGCTGAGGCACAGCCCGCTTTCACCCGGTCTTCACACCGCGGGGCTGGGCTGGGCTTCCTCACGGGAGGATGCGCGATGGGTACGCAGGATGGGGCCGCGGTTGCAGACCGGGTCCTCATGGCTGCGGCCGGCACGCTCGACATCCTGGCCATCGCGCTGGGGACCCGGCTGGGCTACTACCGGATACTGGCCGAGCGAGCGCCGCCGACCCCGCCCGCGCTGGCCGCGGCGAGCGGCACCGCGCCGCGGTACGCGCGAGAATGGCTGGAGCAGCAGGCCGTGACCGGCTTGCTCGAGGTGGCCGGCCCGGGTGAGGAACCCGACGCCCGCCGTTACCGGCTCGGAGCGGGCGTGGCTGAGGTCCTGGCCGACCCGGACCAGCTCAGCTACCTGGCCCCGCTGGCCCGCCAGCTCGCCGCGGCGGCCCGGCAGCTCCCCGTTCTGGCCCAGGCCTACCGCTCCGGTCACGGGGTGTCCTGGGCCGAGTTCGGGGCGGACATGCGCGAGTCCGAGGCCGAGCTGAACCGCCCGGCCTACCTGAGTCTGCTGGGCGGCGAGTGGCTGGGCGCGCTGCCCGAGGTACGGCAGCGGCTGCTGGCCGGCCCGCCCGCCCGGGTGGCCGACATCGGCTGCGGGACCGGCTGGTCGTGCATCGGGCTGGCCCGCAGCTACCCGCTGCTGCAGGTCGACGGCTTCGACCTCGATCCCGCCTCGGTCGAGGCGGCCCGGCGCAACATCGCCGAGGCCAGGCTGGACGACCGGGTCCGGGTCCACCACGCCGACATCAGCACCGCCACCGGGTACGGACCCTATGACCTGGTGACCGCGTTCGAATGCGTGCACGACCTGCCTTATCCGGTGCCAGCCCTGGCCGCCATGCGGCAGATGTCCGGGACGGAGGGCACCGTCCTAGCCGCCGACATGAAGGCGGCCGCCGAGTTCGCCGCTCCAGGTGACGACATCGAGCGGCTGCTGTACAGGCTCAGCCTGTTCATCTGCCTGCCGGACAGCCTGAGCAGCCCGGCTCGGCCGGGACCGGCACGGTGCTGCGTCCCGACGTGCTGCGCGGCTACGCCGCCGAGGCCGGCTACCGCCGGGTGGATATCCTGCCCGTCGAGCATGACCTGTGGCGCTTCTACCAGCTGCACCCCTGATCCGTCCCGACCGAGAGGCACGTCATGCCCGCTGAGCCGAGGTCTCCCGCTATGTTCCGGGCGCCGGCCGAGCATTACGACCGCTACATGGGCCGGTACACGCCCTCCCTGGCCGCGGCGCTGGCCGACGCGGCCGGCGTCCGGGGCGGCCTTCGGGCCCTCGACGTGGGCTGCGGGCCGGGCGCCCTGACCGGCGAGCTGGCCGCCCGGCTCGGGGCGGCCCAGGTGGCCGCGATCGATCCCGCCCCGCAGTTCGCCGCCGCCTGCCGGGACCGCCATCCCGGCGCGGACGTGCGGACCGGGGCCGCGGAGGAGCTGCCCTGGCCGGACGCGCACTTCGACGCGGCGCTGGCCTGCCTGGTGGTGGGCTTCATGCGGGACCCGGATCTCGGCCTCCGGGAGATGACGCGGGTCACCCGGCCCGGCGGGGCCGTCGCCGCGTGCATGTGGGACACCGTCACCGGCGGCATGACCATGCTGCAGATTTTCTGGGACGCGGCGCGGCGGGCGGAGCCGGCCGCCCCGGGCGAGGCGGCGCTGCCCGGCACCAGCGAGGGCGACCTCGCGGCCCGGCTGGCCCGGGCCGGCCTGAAGGACGTCACCGGCGGCGTCCTGACCAGCCAGGCCCGGTACCTCGGCTTCGACGACTTCTGGGAGCCGTTCACGCTCGCGATCGGCCCGGCCGGGCACTACCTGCGCTCGCTGGCACCGGGCCAGCAGGCCGAGGTCCGGGAGGCCTGCCGGCGACAGGTCCCGGACGGGCCCTTCACCCTGCCCGCCCGGGCCTGGTACGCCTGCGGGGTAGTACCGGAGTTACCGGCCCCGGCCGGCCAGGCCTACCGCGGGCGCCGGGGCGCCGACGGCCATCCGCTCCAGCCGCTGCACCCGCTCGGCGGTGCTGGGGTGGGTGGAGAACAGGCTGGTCACCCCGCTGCCGCCGCGGAACGGGCTGGAGATGAACAGATGCGCGGTAGACGGGTTGCTGGTGGCCGGAGCGGTCCCGCGGGAGTAGGCCTCGATCTTGCGCAGGGCGCTGGCCAGCGCCAGCGGGTCGGAGGTGATCCGGGCGCCGCTGGAGTCCGCGCCGAACTCACGGCTGCGGGACACGGCCAGCTGGATCAGCACGGCCGAGATCGGGGCCAGCACCACCATCAGCAGCGCGGCGATCGGGTTGGTGCCCTCGTCGTCGTCGCTGCCGCCGAAGAACAGCGCGAACTGGGCCACCCAGGTGATCACGGCGCCGAAGGTGGCGGCCACCGAGGAGATCAGGATGTCCCGGTTCTGCACGTGGGACAGCTCGTGAGCGAGCACCCCGGCCAGCTCGCGGCGGTCCAGGATGGGCAGGATGCCCTGGGTGACGACCACCGCGGCGTGCCGGGGATTGCGGCCGGTGGCGAACGCGTTCGGCTGCGGGCTCGGCGATACGTACAGCCGCGGCACGGGGAGGTCGGCGCGGGCGGCGAGGTCGCCGACGATCCGGTGCAGCTCGGGGAACTCGGCCTCGCTCACCGGGACCGCGCCGGAGGCCCGGAGGGCGATCTTGTCCGACATGAAGTAGGCGAACCCGTTCATCCCGATCGCCGCCACCAGCGCGATGGTGATCCAGTTGCCGCCGAGCAGCGCGCCGAGGGCCAGCAGCAGGCCGCTCATGACGGCCAGCAGCAGGGTGGTCTTGAGGTAGTTTCTTCCGGTCACGGAGGATCTCCGATGCCTGCCGAGCGCCCCGTGCACGGCCGGAGCGAACCGGCCCGGGCGAGGTCTCGCTGCCAGGGAGGTGGCCCGGGTCCCGGCCGCGCAGGCTGCGGCGTGCTGACGAGATCCCGGAGGGCTACTCCCCTCGACCGGACATCATGGAAAAGCACGGATAACCTCGCAGTATTCCCAGCAGGAGGGTGCATGCCGATCCCGCGGATCGTCCGGTCCTGGAACCGGGCCGGGCTGAACAAGGTGACCAGGCGGATCGCCCCGTGGGCGCCCGGGCTGGGCGTCATCGTCCACCGCGGCCGCCGTTCGGGACGGACCTACCAGACGCCGGTCAACGTGTTCGGCGTGCACGGCGGGTACGTGTTCGCCCTGACCTACGGGGCGGACACCGACTGGGTCAAGAACGTGCTGGCCGCGGGCGGCTGCGAGCTGCGGACCGGCGGGCATGTGGTCCGGCTGACGTCCCCGCGGCTGTACCACGACGAGACCCGGAGCGGCATCCGGCCGCTGGAACGGCAGGTGCTGAGGCTCCTGGACGTGACAGAGTTCCTGAGCATGACCACGGCGGCCTGATAGGCCGAAGCTCACCGGCACCAGCGGGCCGACGCTGCAGATGAACGCGGCCGGCATCAAGACGGTCGACGTCTCGGCTGAGCACCACTGCGCCTTCTGGGCGGCGGTGCCCAGCACCGCCTAGACGGGGCTACGCCGACCGTTAGCGGCACTAACGACCGGCTGAGTAGAGTGTCAGGCGTGTGTGCAGCGTGCGGCATCCCCAGCCATATCCCGGTCCTGGAGGCCGAGCCGCCTGCGGCGCCGCCTGCGGAGGCCCGGGGGCCCACGGGGTCCTGGGCGAGCCTGCCGGCCGGCGAAGTTCGCGGCGCTGCGCAACCCGTCCTGCCGGAACTACCTGTGCGGCGGGGCGCTGGCCATGATGGCCGACAACATCGAGCACGTCATCACCTACTGGGTGGTGTGGCAGAGGTTCCACTCCCCCGCGCTGACCGGTTTCGAGGTGATCAGCCACTGGCTGCCGTTCCTGCTGCTGTCGCCGTACTTCGGCGCGCTGGCCGACCGGCTGGACTGCCGCAAGCTGATCCAGGGCTCGCAAGCGCTGTTCATGCTGGTCTCGCTGACCTGGGGCATCTTGTTCGCCACCGGCTCCCTGACGGTATGGAACGCCTGCATCCTGCTGGTCCTGCACGGCATGGCCGGGGCGTTGTGGGCGCCTCCCGAGCAGCTGCTGCTCGAGGACTTCGTGGGCACAGTCGACCTGCCCAGCGCGATCAGGCTGAATTCGACGGCCCGCTCGCTCGGCATCCTGTGCGGCCCGGTGGTCGGCTCGGCCCTGCTGCTCGGGCTCGGCCCGGTGCACGGCATCTGGGTCAACATCGCCTTCTACCTGCCGCTGACCATCCTGGCCGCGCGGACGAAGTACACTGGCCACACCCGGTACGGCCTCATCGCCAAGGACCGCGTCAACGCGCTGGCCGCGGTGAAGGTGTTCCGGGACGTCAGCAAGGACCGGGTGCTGGCGGCCATGATCATCCTGGCTGGGCTCGGCTCGTTCTTCATCGGCGCGGCCATGCAGACGGTGATGCCGACCATCGCGGGCACGACGACCGGGCTGTCCAGCGGCGCGGCCTACGGCGTGCTGCTGTTCGCCAACGGCCTGGGCGGGGTGGTCGGCGGCCTGCTGCTCGAGGGCACCGGGTGGGTCAGGCTCACGGTCCGCGCTGCCTTGTGGTCCACCGTCATCTACGGCGCGTCGACGGTGCTCTTCGCGCTCAGCCACAACTACCTGGTGGCCGCCCCGTTGCTCGTCATCGGCGGTATCGCCAACCTGGCCACGCTGTCGATCACCATGACGGTCACCCAGCTGCGCGCGCCGCGCGCGAAGAAGGGCCAGGTCATCGGCGTGTACAGCACGAGCGCCAACGGCATGCGGATCGGCAGCGGGTTCACCGTCGGGCTGCTCGGCGCGGTGATCGGGCTGCGCCCGGCGCTCGCCTTGTCGGCGGCCGCGCTGTGCGTCTGCTCGCTGGCGATGGCCGCGTTCCTGCGGTCCAGCGCCCGGGAACCGGTCTCGGGCTAGGGCCGGTCGGGCCCGGCAGCCCGGTCGTCGGCCACGACGGTCAGGCCGGGCGGCACGGCCAGGACGGGGATCGTCTGGCGGGCGGCCTCGTCGACGTGGACGCGCGGCGGGTCGGGCGGGGCGTCCGGGTAGTAGGTACCGGGCCCCCACAGCTGCCCATAGCGGATCACCACCCCGCCGGCCTGGAGCACGGCCCGCTCGTGGGCGGCGATCACCGCGTGGCGTTCCGCGGCGGGCAGCTCCCAGGAGATGCTCTGCGCGATGACGCGCGGCGCCCCGGCCGCGGCCGCCGCGGCGAGCAGGTTAGCGGTGCCCTCGGTGCGGATCCGGTCGTTACGGCCGCCGAGCCGGGCGATGTCGGCCGCGTCATCGGGCAGGTCGGTGAGCTGGTGCATGACCAGGTCGGGGCGGAACCGGGCCACCGCCTGGGCCAGGCCGGCCGCGTCGAACACGTCGCAGACGACCGGCTCGGCGCCCAGGCCGGCCAGCAGGGCCGCCTTCCCGGGTGACCGGGTCATGGCCGCCGCCACGTGCCCGTCCGCGACGAGCAGCGGGAGCAGGCGGACGCCGATGACGCCGCTGGCCCCGGCCACGAAGATCCGCATGGCAGCCCAGCCTAGCCAGGGTCAGCCCGGCGCCCTGAGCAGCGGATGGCGTCGCGGCCCGGCGCAGGCCACACTGGTGCCATGACACGTCAGCTGGATGAGCTGCGGTCCGTTGACCTGTTTGCGGGCCTGACCGACCAGCAGCTCGCCGAGCTGGTGACGGGCAGCACCGAGCTGGCCGCCCAGCCGGGGCTGGAGCTGTTCCGGGAGGGCGAGTACGCGGACTTCTGGTGGGTGCTGCTGGACGGCGCGGTGGACCTGATCCGCCATGTCGGCCCCGAGGACACCGTCGTGGCCCGGATGGACACCCCGGGGCGGTGGGCGGGCGGCTTCCGGGCCTGGGACGAGCAGGGTGTCTACCTGGCCACCGGCCGGGTGGCGACGCCCAGCCGGGTGCTGCAGATTCCGGCCAGCGTGCTGCGGGAGCGGGTCAGCGCCTGGTTCCCGCTGGGCGGGCACCTGATCGAGGGCCTGTACCGGACCGCGCGCTCCATCGAGGCCACGGCCCGCCAGCGCCAGTCCCTGGTCAGCCTGGGCACGCTGGCCGCCGGGCTCGCGCATGAGATCAACAACCCGGCCGCGGCGGCCGTCCGCGCGGTCGACGCGCTGCAGGACGCCTGCCAGGCGCTGGTGGCCTCGGTCAGCGGGCTGGCCGCCCGCGGGGTCTCGGCCGGGCAGCTCGCCCAGCTGGACCTGCTGCGCCAGGAGGTGGCCGGCCCGGCCACGGCCCCCGACGTGCGGGCGCCGGACGCACTGGCGCTGGCCGACCGGGAGGAGGCCCTGGCCGACTGGCTGGCCGACCACGGCGTCAGCCGGGAGTGGGAGATCGCCCCGCCGCTGGCCGCGGCCGGGGTCGACCTGGCCTGGTGCGAGCGGGCCGCGGGCATCCTGGACGGCCCGGCCCTGGAGCCGGCCCTGGAGTGGGCCGCGGGCGCCCTGTCGGCGGCGCCGCTGCTGGCCGAGCTGAAGGAGTCGAGCCAGCGCATCTCGGCCCTGGTCACCGCGGTCAAGTCCTACTCCCAGATGGACCGGGCCTCGATGCAGCGCACCGACATCACCGAGGGCCTGGACGCCACCCTGGCCATGCTGGGTCACAAGCTGGGCGACGGCATCACCGTGGAACGCGACTACGCCGCAGGCCTCCCGCAGGTCGAAGCGCACGCCGGCGAGCTCAACCAGGTGTGGACCAACCTCATCGACAACGCCGTCGAGGCGATAGACGGCCAGGGCACCATCCGGCTGTCGGCCCGGGCCGAGGGCACCGAGGTCGTCATCGACGTCGAGGACAGCGGCCGCGGGATGCCGCCGGATGTCGCGGCCCGCGCCTTCGAGGCCTTCTTCACGACCAAGCCGACCGGGCAGGGCACCGGCCTGGGCCTGGACATCGCCCGCCGCATCATCACCGAGCGGCACGGCGGGACGATCGCCATCGACTCGCGCCCCGGCTGCACCGTCCTTCAGGTCCGGCTGCCGGTCCGGGCCAGCGCGCCGCCGAGATAACGGCCGCCCCAGGCCGGGTTAAATACCCGGATAAAGTGCTTTCGCGCGCTTATTCGGACATCTGGCGTTTACCGGAATTGGCGCCATTTCTACGGCATCGTCCCAGCGAAAAATACCGCCCGCCACTGCTGCAACCTTTCTGCACCAATGGCGCACCGATCACGGTAACCGCGCCAGCCGACTCTGAGGTCAGGCACCGGGAACGCCGTCACATGCTCCCGGTCACGAACTCAGGGGGCGCTGGGATGATTCGCCGGCAGCAGGAGGTTTCCGGCGGGGACGAGGCCCGCACGGCCGCCGAGCTGGACGAGGCTCTCGGGATCCTGCCCTTTGAAATGCCGTCGACGAGGCCGGCTGATTTCCTCAGGCGTATCTGGCAATTCCGCCCAGCGCGTTTCGCCGCGGTGGCCGTATCGTGCACCCTGGGCCAGCTGCTGGTGCTGGCCGGGCTGGTCCGGCTGGGCGTCGGCGAGGTGCTGGCCAACGGGATCGGCTTCGCCGTCTCGGCGCAGGCCAACTTCGCGCTCAGCGCGGGTGTCACCTGGCGCGACCGCAGGCCGACCGGGGACCGCCGCGGCCGGGCGTGGACGGCGCGCTGGGCCGCGTTCAACGCGGTGGCGCTGGTCGCGCTCGCGGTCAACGAGCTGGTGTTCACCATCGGCACCCGCGCAGGCACCCCGCTGCTGGCCGCCTCGGCCATCGGCATCATGGCCGGCGCGGCCCTGACCTTCACCCTCAACCACTTCGTCACCTTTCGCGAAGCGGCGGCCGGCCAGCGCGTCAGCGCGCAGCGGGAAGCCCGCCCTGAGCTGGCCGACATCCCCGCGCGGGCGCAGCAGGACGGAGTCGCCTTCTTCCTGCCCGCCTTCAACGAAGCGACCAACCTGCGCAATATCGTGCCGGGAATCGTCGACTATTTCGGCGCGCTCGGCTGCCCGTTCACGGTCATCATCGTGGACGACGGCAGCACCAGTGATGACACTTTCGAGGCGGCCGAGCAGCTGGCCCGTCATTACCCCGGAAATGTCCAGGCCGTGCACCACAGCAAGAACAAGGGATATGGCGCCGCGCTGCGGACCGGCTTCCGGGCCGCACTGGACACCGGGCACGGCCTGATCGGCTTCTGCGACGCCGACGACCAATTCGAGATCGCCTCTTTCGGCACCCTGCTCGCGGCCCTGACCGAACGCGACGCGGACCTGGCCGTCGGGTACCGCATCGCCCGGGCCGACTCGCTGAAGCGGCGGCTCATGGGCCGCGGCTGGCACTGGCTGTCGAGCCTGGTGCTGGGGGCCAGGACCGCCCGCGACGTCGACTGCGGGTTCAAGCTCTTCGCCCGGGCCGTCCTGGCCGACGTCGAGCCCCGGATCAGCGGCGGCTACGCCGCCGTGTCACCGGAAGTGCTGTCCCGGGCCACCGCCGCGGGCTACGCGATGACCGAAGCCGGCGTCATCCACAAGCCGCGCAGCCACGGACGGCAGACCGGCTCTGACCTCAAGGTCGTGATGGCCTCCCTGGCCTGCCTGTTCCAGCTCCGCCTCACCCTCCGAACGGAAAACTGACATGGCCGCCAGCGTCCTGCAGCGGCCGTCACGGCCCACCGACCAGCAGCCGGCCAAGGCCGGGCGCGACCTCATCGCCTGGGGCGTCGGGCTGGCCGCCGCGGTCATCTCGGTGATCGCCTACGCCGTCACCGTCCGGGTGCACGGATCCCTGCTCTACGTGGACTCGATCTCGCACCTGGAGATCGCCCGCCGCGTGGTCAGCAGCACCAGCCCGGGCCTGGCCCAGCTCGGCTACGTGTGGCTGCCGCTGCCGCACCTGCTCATGCTGCCCCTGGTGCGGGTCACCGCGCTCTACCAGAACGGCTTCGCGGGCAGCATCGTCTCGATGGCCTCCTACGTGGCCACCGCGGTGCTGATCTACAAGATCACCTTCCGGCTGGCCGGCCGGAAGTTCGCGGGCATGGTCGCCGCGGGCGTCTTCGCGCTGAACGTCAACATGCTCTACATGCAGAGCACCCCGATGACCGAGGCGCTGTTGTTCTGCATGCTGGCCGCG
The DNA here is from genome assembly GCA_963744005.1 of uncultured Actinomycetes bacterium. Classification (GTDB taxonomy): domain Bacteria; phylum Actinomycetota; class Actinomycetes; order Streptosporangiales; family Streptosporangiaceae; genus Palsa-504. Next base: position 938,514 of record CAVURU010000003.1, read on the forward strand.
ATGGTCTACTGCGTCCAGCAGTGGGCCGACACGGACAAGTACCAGTACCTCATCGCCGGGGCCATCGCCGCGCTGTGCGCCACCCTGACCCGGTACGAGAGCTGGCCAGTGCTGGCCTGCCTGGCCGTCGCGGTGATCTACATCGCGTGGCGCCGCCGGCCCGGGGCCCTGACGGCCCGGGTCCGCCGGGCGGCCACCCGGGACCGGTTCATCGCCTTCGCGGTCATGGCCTTCGCCGGGATCGTGGGCTGGCTCATCTGGAACTGGGCCATCTTCGGCAACCCGCTGGACTTCCAGACCGGCGACTTCGCCAAGCCGTCGAACTGGGTGTCCAGCGGGGAGCCGTTCATCGGCCACTGGCCGGTGGCGGCCAAGACGTACTGGTACGCGATGGTGGACAACGAGACCGGGCCGCTGCTGCTGCTGGCCGCGGCCGGGCTGGCGGGCCTGGTCGTCCGCGAGTGGCTGGTCAAGCGCACCGTCGCCCGCACGCTGCCGGTCCTGTCGCTGCTGATCATCGTGCCGTTCTTCATCGTGTCCCTGTACGGCGGGCAGCGCCCGCTGCACGTCCTGCAGATCAGCGACGACCTGTACAACGTCCGGTTCGGGCTGATCATGCTGGTCCCGGCGGCCATCCTGACCGGCTACCTGGCCGGGGCCCTGCAGCGGATCAGGCCGGCCATGTATGTGGCGGGCGGCCTGGTGCTGGCCCTGGCCATCGGCCTGGGGGCCGAAGCGATCCGGCACGACAACGTGATCACCTACACCGCGGCACGGGAGACGCTGACCTCCACCACGGTGGTGGCCCAGGATCCGGTGGTGGGCTACCTCAACACGCACTACACCGGCGGGCTGGTGCTCATGGAATCGTTCGGCAACGAGAACATCGCCTTCGCCATTCCCTCTGACCAGCTGGTCTACGAGGGAAGCTACCGGCAGTGGCTGCCCTCGCTGAAGAACCCGGCGGCCAACCACATCGAGTGGATCGTGGCCCGCTGCGGCGACACCCCGTCGCCCGACAAGGTCTGCCTGACCCTCGGCCAGGCCCAGCTGAGCAGCTACTCGCTCGTCTACCAGACCGCAGACCATGACTACCGGGTCTACCGGCTGAGGAAGTAGGACATCGTGCGCACCACGTATAAGCCAGAGACCGCGGCCCGGCTCCTGAGCACCGGCCAGGTGATCCTGGGGATCGCCATCGCCTCGGTGGCCATCGCGGTGGCGGCGGCCTTCGGGCCGGTGCTGCTGCTCAAGGTGGCGGTGGCCCTGGCCATCGCGTTCTATATCGTGTTCGTCGGCTTCAAGCTCATCATCTGGCACGCGGCCGCGCGGCCGGCCGAGCCGCACGGCGAGCTGCCCGCCACCGGCGACCCGGACCTGCCCCGGTACACCGTGCTGCTGCCGCTGTACGGCGAGGCCAACATCCTGGGCAAGCTGGTCACGGGGCTGTCCGGCCTGCGCTACCCGGCCGAGAAGCTGCAGATCCTGCTGCTGCTGGAAAAGGACGACCTCGAGACCCAGGCCGCGGCGGCGGCCATGGACCTGCCGCCCCACTTCGAGGTGCTCACCGCCCCCGAGGCCGGGCCGCGGACCAAGCCGAAGGCCTGCAACTACGGCTACATGCACGCGACCGGGGACATCGTCACCATCTTCGACGCCGAGGACCGGCCCGAGCCCGATCAGCTGCTGCGGGCGGTGGCCGGCTTCCGTACGTCGGCGGCACGGCGCCGCCGGGTCGGCTGCCTGCAGGCGCGGCTGGTCTTCTGGAACCCGCGCGGCAGCTGGATCAGCTCCTTCTACTGGGCTGAGTACGTGGCTCACTTCCGCTGGGTGCTGGGCGGCATGTCCCGGCTGGGCCTCATCCCGCCGCTGGGCGGCACGAGCAACCACTTCAGCCGCGAGGCGCTGGAAGCGGTGTCCGCGGCGAACGGCGAGTGGGAGTTCGCCGACGACGAGGGCAACCCGGTGACGATGCGCGGCCCGTGGGACCCGTACAACGTGACCGAGGACGCGGACCTGGCCATGCGGCTGGCCCTGGCCGGCTACGAGATCGGCATGCTGGACTCGGTCACCTACGAGGAGGCGCCCGACGTGGCCGTGGTGGCCAAGAAGCAGCGCAGCCGGTGGCTGCAGGGCTTCGCGCAGACCGGCCTGGTGCACACCCGGCACCCGGCCCAGCTGATGCGGTCGGTCGGCCCGGTGCGCTACGCCGCCTTCATCTTGTTCATGCTGGGCACGCCGCTGTCCCTGCTTCTGAACCCGCTGATGTGGTCGGCGACGATCTTCTACATCGCGGCCCGCCTGGACGGGCTGACCGCGGTGTCCAGCTTCATCGACGGCCTGTTCCCGCCGCCGGTCTTCTACGCCGGCGCCTTCATCGCCCTGGCCGGCAACGGCGTCCTGTTCGGCCAGAAGCTCATCACCCCGCTGCGCCAGCAGCAGCAGCACGAGACCGCGGCCGAGCCCAGCGAGCTGCCGCTGGCCGACTACCTGCATGAGCAGGAGTACGGCCTGGTGTTCCGGCTGCTGTTCACCCCGCTGTGGTGGGCCTTCACCTCGGTGTCGGCCTACCGGGCGCTGCGCAAGCTGCTCACCCGGTCGCAGCGCTCGGCGTGGGACAAGACGCCGCACGGCCACGAGCTGGCCACCGAGGCCGAGCTGGCCCGCGACGAGCAGCTGGCGGTCGGCGCGGCCTAGGAGCCCGCCTCGCGGGTGGCGCCGACCAGGACCCAGACGATCTCGCAGCCCAGCGTGGGGCTCGGGTGCCAGGCGTGGTTGGTGCCGTTCTGGATGACCACGTCGCCCGGCCGCAGCGTGGTGATCACGCCGTCCTCGAGCTCCAGGCCCATCTCGCCGGAGATGATCAGCCCGACGTCCACGGTGTCCGAGACGTGGAAGCCAGCCGACCGGTCCGGGCCCAGGTTGCCGCGCCGCATGCTGTCGGTCAGGTCAGCGGGCGGAGCGGCCGCCCCGCCGGCCGGGGCAGCGCCGGGCTGCATCCGGGAGGAGTAGACCCGCAGGCCGTGGGCGGGCGGGAAGTGGGTGCCGAAGTCCCGGCCCTCGCCCACCCCGCCCGGCAGGGCGACCGGGCCGTCGTCGTAGCCCCACACCTCGAACAGGTTGCTGCCGGGCCGCGGCTGCAGCTGCTCGTCCCGCACCACCGTCGACGTGCCGTCGGCGCCGAAGCCGGTCACCACCACTCGCGTCATGTCGGTTGCCTTTCCACGTGTTCCTCGGGGAGCCCTACGCCCTAAGTCTGGACCGTGAAGTCCAAAGGCTGGGTTAGCGTGAACTATGACTACGGCAAAGGGCCGGGCCACCCGGGCGCGGATCCTGGAGGCGGCGGTCGACATGCTGGTCGCGGGGGGCGCCGAGAACCTCAATCTCGATGAGGTACTGCGCGCGACCAGCACGAGCAAGGGGCAGCTCTTCCACTACTTCCCGGGCGGCAAGGACGACGTGCGCAGCGCCGCGACGCAACGCCAGCTGGAAAGACTGGTCGAGGCCAGCACCCCGGCGCGGCTGGACACCTGGGAGGCGTGGGAGCAGTGGATCGAGACCATGATGCGGCTGCATGAGCGGCAGGCCCAGGACGACCTGTGCGAGGTGGCCGCGCTGGCCGCCCGGGCCGTGGACAACGACCCGGCGAGCCGCGCCCTCATCGGGCACGCCTACGAGCACTGGGCGGCGCGGCTGCGGGCGGAGCTGGAGAAGATGCGCTCGGACGGGCTGCTGCGGCCCGACGTCCCGGTCAGCGAGGTGGCCTCGGCGGTGCTGGCCGCGGTCCAGGGCGGCGCGGTGATCGACAGAGCCACCGGCTCGAGCCGGCATCTGGCCGCCGCCCTGCGCCAGGCGTACGCCCTGCTGCGCGGGTTCGCCGCGTGAGCCTCACGGCGAAGGGCCGCGCCACCCGCGCTCGCATCGTCGAAGGCGCCGCCGAGGTGATCCGGGATCTCGGGGTGGCCGCCGCGACCCTGGATGAGGTGCGCGCTCACACCGGCACCAGCAAGAGCCAGCTCTTCCATTACTTCCCCGGCGGCAAGGAGGACCTGCTGCTGGCCGTCGTGCAGTTCGAGGCCGACCGGGTGCTGGAGGACCAGGAACCGTTCCTGGGCGACCTGCACTCGTGGCAGGCCTGGTACCAGTGGCGTGACGCCGTGGTGCAGCGGTATGAGAAGCAGGGCGACTTCTGCCCGCTCGGCTCGCTGTTCCTGCACGCCGGGTACGTGACGCCCGCCGCCCGGGCCATCGTGGCCGGGCTGCTGCGCAGGTGGCAAGCCAGCATCGCGGCCGGGATCCGGGCGCTGCAGGCCGGCGGCGAGCTGCCGGGGACCTTCGACGTCGATCAGGCGGCCGCGGCGCTGCTGGCCGGAATCCAGGGCGGCGTCACCATCATGCTGGCCACCGGCGACTCCACCCAGCTGCGGGCCGCGCTGGACTGGGGCATCGCCCGGCTGCGGGACGCGGGCGGGGCGGGCCGGGCTCAGCCCGCGGCATCTGCGGCCCAGTTGCGCACGGCCGGCCGGTAGCCGTCCGGCTTGTCCCCCAGCCGGACGCCCGGGCTGACCAGCCAGCCCTGGTAGGCCGGGGTGAACATGCGGTAGACCGACGCGGGCGGCACGGCGCTGGCCTCGTCCAGCATGGCCCGCAGCTCGGGCGGCAGCTCGAAGTCGAGCGCGGCCAGGCTGGCGTCGAGCTGGTCAGGATGGCTGGCCCCGACGATGGCCGAGGCGACGCCCGGCTGGCTGGCCACCCAGTTGATGGCCACCTGGGCCATCGTCACCCCGAGCGCATCGGCCGCGGTGCGCACCGCGGCCAGCACGGCCCAGTGCCGGGCCGTCCAGGCCGTCCCGGACGTGCCGGCCAGGCTGAGCCGTCCGCCGCCGCTCAGTCCGCCGGCCGCGCTGGTGTACTTGCCGGTCAGGAACCCGCCGCCGAGCGGGCTCCACGCCGAGATACCGAGCCCGAGAGCCTGGCTCGCCGCCACGTGCTCGGCCTCGATGGTCCGCTCGATGAGCGAGTAGGGCAGCTGCAGGCTGATCATGGGAGCCAGGGAGTGCGCCTCGGCCAGCGTCTGGGATCGCGCCGCATACCAGGCCGGGACGTCGGACAGGCCCGGCATAGCGGATCTTGCCCGCCCGGATGAGGTCATCGAAGCTGCGCACCACCTCCTCAGCCGGGGTGATCCGGTCCCAGGTGTGCAGCAGGAACAGGTCGAGGTAGTCCGTTCGCAGGCGGCGAAGCGACGCCTCCACGGCCCTGATCATGTGCTTGCGGCCGTTGCCGCCCGCGTTCGGGTCACCGGGGCTGACGCTGTTGGTGAACTTCGTGGTGAGCACCAGCTGGTCCCGCAGCCCGGCTTCGGCGATGAGCTCGCCCAGGATGGCCTCGCTCTGGCCCGCGGTATAGAAGTCGGCGGTGTCGATCACGTTGCCGCCGGCCTCGACGTAGCGGCGGAAGATGCCGCGCGCCTCATCGGCGGTCTTGCCGTACGCGGCATGGAAGCCGCCGGTCCCGAAGTTCATCGTCCCGAGCGTCAGCGGGCTGACGCGCAGGCCCGATCGTCCCAGCAGGTAGTAGTCCTTCATGCCGCCCAGCATGGGACGCCGAAAATGGACTCGCAAGTCCAGAAAGATCGGTTAATGGCGTAATCTCCACCCGATCTGCACACGGGGCCCACCGGGTCTCCACCCGCCCGCACTGGCCTGGCAGGTGAAGCTCTCACGGCTCCGCCCCAGCTCCCGGCCGTGCCCCTCCCCCGGCTCGCGCCGAACGCTGCGCGAACGATCCCGGCCCTAGCGTCGCGGTGTCTGGGCACCCGAGCCGAGGGAGATCTGATGAGCGGCACACCACCGGACGACGGACGGCCACCCGCGCCGCAGCCGGTCCTGTTCGCGGTGGACGGGGATCGCGGCGCGGTGGACGCGTTGCGGGCCGACCTGGGCCGCCGGTTCGGCCGGGAGTTCCGCATCATCGGCGAGTCGTCGCCCGCCGCCGGGCTCACCGCCCTGCGCGAGCTGGCCGACCGCCGGGTGCCGGTGGCGCTGCTCATCGTCGGCCAGGAACTGGACGGGATGAGCGGGGTCGCGTTCCTCGGGCTGGCCCACGAGATGCACCCGCTGGCCGTGCGGATCCTGCTGGTGGAGCGGGACTACTCCGCGCAGAGCCCGATCGTGCAGGCCATGACGCTGGGCCAGGCCGACTATCACCTGACCAAGCCGTGGATGCGCGAGCAGGACCTGTACAGCGTGGTCAGCGAGTCCCTGGCCGGCTGGGCCCGGGACTCCGACGCCGCCTTCGACCTGTTCACCGTGCTGGGACGGGACGACCCCGCCGGGCATGAGCTGCGGGACCTGCTGACCCGGTTCAACGTGCCGTACCGGTTCACCGCGGCGGGCAGCGAGGCCGGCCGCCGGCTGCTCCGCGAGCGCGGCCTGGACAGCTCGCAGCTGCCGGTCCTGATCCGCCACGACGGCCAGCTGACGATCCGGCCGGACCACGCCGGGCTGATCGCCGCGGTGGGCGGGACGGTCTGCGAGGACGTGGGCGACTGCGACGTCGTCATCGTCGGGGCCGGGCCGGCGGGCCTGTCCGCGGCGGTCTACGCGGCGTCCGAGGGCCTGCGCACGGCGGTCCTGGAAGAGGCCGTCTCCGGCGGCCAGGCCGGGAGCAGCCCGATGATCCGGAACTACCCCGGCTTCCCGCACGGCGTCAGCGGGCACGCGCTGACCCGCCGGGCCTGCGAGCAGGCCTGGATGTTCGGCGCGCACATGATCTTCGCGCAGCGGGTGGCCGGGCTGGAACGGGCCGGGGACCGGCTCGCGGTGTCCCTGGAGGACGGCCACCGCGTCACGGCCCGCGCGGTGGTGGCCGCGACCGGGATCACCTGGCGCCGCCTGGGCATCCCGCGGCTGGAGGCGCTGATCGGCGCGGGCGTCTTCTACGGCGCGGCCGGGAGCGAGGCCGGGGCCATGACCGGGCGCGACGCGTTCGTGATCGGCGCCGGTAACTCCGCGGGCCAGGCCGCGTTGCACCTGGCCCGGCACGCCCGGCAGGTCACGATGCTCGTCCGCGGAGACAGCCTGGCCCGGTCGATGTCGGAGTACCTGATCCGGGAGATCGAGGCCACCGCCAACCTCAGCGTGCGGCTGCGGACCGAGGTCATCGACGGCGCCGGGACCGAGCGGCTGGAGGGCCTGACCCTGCGGGACCGGCGCGACGGCCGCACCGAGCAGATCCCGGCCACCGCGCTGTTCGTGCTCATCGGCGGGGAGCCGCGCACCGGGTGGCTGCCCGCCGCGGTCCAGCTTCGCGAGGGGTACGCGCTGACCGGCCGCGACATGGCCGGCGGCCCGGCCGCCCTGCCGCTGGAGACCTCGATGCCGGGTGTCTTCGCGGTGGGCGACGTCCGCTACAGGTCGATCAAGCGGGTGGCCTCGGCGGTCGGTGACGGTGCCACGGCGATCCGGATGATCCATGAGTACCTGGCCGCCGAGCTCGATGCCCCGGCCGCGGAAATAGACGGGGTCCTGGCCGCCACGGCGGCCACGGGCCCGCCCTGACGGAAGGGGGCGGCGCACCGTGGTCCTGCGCGTATCGCTGCTCGGCGAGGCGAGCATCACCGGCGGCCTGGCCCGGGCTCCGTCGGCGCGCGCGATCGCCCTGGTCGCGTTCCTGGCCCTGCACGCCGGCTCGCCGCAGCCGCGGTCGCGGATCGCCGGCCTGTTCTGGCCGGAGTCCGGCGACGCGCAGGCGCTGACCAACCTGCGGCGCGAGCTGCACCACCTGCGCCAGGTGCTCGGGGACGAGCCGGCGCTGGTGGTGACGACCCAGGATCTGTGCTGGCAGGACACCGTCACCTGCCTGGTCGACGTGCGGGCCTTCGACCGGGCGCGGGCCGCCGCACTGGCCGCAGCCGCCGGTGACGAGGCCGAACGGCTGCTGGTGCACGCCGCCCGCGCTCTTTCCGAATACCGGGGGGAACTGCTCCCGGGGGTGTACGACGACTGGGTGCTGCAGGCCCGCGCCGAGCTCGAGCGGCAGTGCACCGGCCTGTGCGATCTGCTCGCCGAGGCCCGCGAGCGCCGCGGTGACCTGCCGGGAGCGACGGAGGCCGCGCGCCGCCGGATCCAGCTGCAGCCGCTGGAGGAATCCGGCTACCGGACCCTGATGCGGCTGCAGGCCGAGGCCGGCGACCGGGCCGGCGCAGTCAGTACCTACCACCACTGCGCCTCGGTGCTGGAGCGGGAACTGGGGGTGGAGCCGGACGCCGCTACCTACCGGGTCTTCCAGCGCCTGATGGCGCAGCCCGCCCCGGCGGGCGAGCCGCCCGCCGAGAGGGCCACTCCGGCCGGGCGCCCCGGCGCGGCCGGCAACCGGCTCTTCGGGCGGGCCGGGGAGCTGGCCCGGCTCGGGCAGGCGTGGACAGCCGCGACGGCCGGGCGTCCCGGCCTGATACTCATCCGCGGCGGGGCGGGCGTGGGCAAGAGCCGCCTGGTGGGCGAGATCGCGACCACGGCCCGGCAGCAGGGCGCGGTGGTGGCGAGCACCCGGTGCTTCGGGAACGTGGGGCGGCTGGCCCTGGCCCCGGTGGCGGACTGGCTGCGGAACGAGGCCATCCGGGCCGCGACGGCGAACCTGTCCCCGGCCTGGCGGGAGGAGGTCGGGCGGCTGCTGCCGGCGGACGGCTCGGCCGGCCGGGAAACCGGGACCGGGGCCATGGCTGACGCCTGGCAGCGCCACCGGTTCCTGGAGGGCCTGGCCCGGGCCCTGATGGCCGCGGACCGCCCGACGCTGCTGATCCTGGATGACATCCAGTGGTGCGACCTGGAGACGCTCGCGCTCATCGCGCTGTGCCTGCGGCTGGCCGATGGCCGCCCGCTGCTGGTCGCCGCGACGCTGCGAGACGACGACCCGGGAACCGATCCTGAGTTCGCGGAGTGGACGACCCGGATGCGGGCCAGCGGCCTGCTCACCGAGATCCAGCTGGCCCCGCTGCCGGCCGCCGAGACGGCCCGGCTGGCCGAGGCGGTCGCCGGGCACGCGCTGCCGCCCGCCGAGGCGGACCTGCTGCACGCCACCACCGGAGGGTTCCCGCTGTACGTCATCGAGGCGGTCCGTAACTCGGCCGGGCCGGACGGCAGGCCGCCGCCCGGCAGTGACCTGCAGGCCGTGCTGCGGATGCGGTTCCAGCAGGCCAGCGTGGAGGCCCGCGAGGTGGCGGGCCTGGCCGCGGCGGTGGGCACCAACTTCACCCTCGGCCTGCTCACCGAGGCCAGCGACCTGAAGGCCGACACGGTCGTGCAGGCGATCGACGAGCTGTGGCGGCGGCGGATCGTGCGGGAGCTCGGCGACGGCTACGACTTCGCTCACGACATGCTCCGCGAGGCAGCCTACGCGCAGGTCAGCCCGCCGAAGCGCTGGCTGCTGCACCGGCGCGTGGCGCAGGGGCTCGAGCTGCTGTACGCCGACGACCTGGACGCCGTCGCGGCTCAGCTGGCCGAGCAGTATGTGCGGGCCGGCCGGGACGCCCGGGCGGTCGAGTACTACCGCCGGGCGGCCGCGGTGGCCGCCTCCCGGTTCGGGTACGCCGAGGCCATCCGGCTGCACCGGCTAGCTCTGTCGGTCATCGACAAGATGCCGCCGGGCCCCGGCCGCGATGCCCGCGAGCTCGCCGTCCTGGAGGCCCTGGCCGCGCCGCTGAACGCCCGGCACGGCTACTCATCACCGGAGGTGCAGCAGACCCTGGAACGTTCGGTCGTCCTGGCCGAGGCGCTCGGCAGCCGCGACGCGGTCGCCGCGGCGACGGTCGCCCTGTGGACGACCAGGTTCGTCTCGGGACGCACGGCCGACAGCTATCAGCTGGCCACCCGGGCGCTGGACCTGCTCGGCCCGGGCTCGGAGCTGACCGCCCCGGCGCACTTCGTGGTCAGCGTGTCGGCGGTCAGCCTGGGCCGGCTGGCCGAGGGCCTGCGGCACGCCGAGATCGCGCTGGCGGCTCTCAGCCCGGCGGTGACGCTGAGCGTCGGCACCCGGGCGGACGTGCACTGCACGGCGGTCTCCGCGCATGCCCACTGGCTGCTCGGCGACGACCGCCGGGCCCGGGCCGCCTCCCAGTCGGCCGTCGCGCTGGCCCGCGCGGGCGCCGGCCCGTACAACCTGGCCGTGGCCCTGGCCTACGCCGGCATCACCTGCCAGATCGAGGGCGACCGGGCCGGGCTGCGGGAAGCCGTCGGGGAACTCGGCGAGCTGTGCGACCGCTACGACTTCGCCTACTACCGCGAGTGGGGGCTCGTCCTGGACGGCTGGTCCCGGCCGGGCAGCGACGGCATCGGGCTGGCCCGCCAGGGCATCGGCGCCCTGCGGGCCCAGAACGCCTTCGCCCGCATGCCGTACTGGCTGTCCCTGCTGGCCGATCTGCAGGCCCGCGACGGCCAGCCCGCCGCGGCCCGAGCCAGCCTGGATGCCGCCCTCGCCGCCGCGAAGGTGCACGACGACCTGTGGTGGCTGCCCGAGGTCATGCGCCTGCGGGCCGCCTGCGACGAAGACCAGGAGGCCGCAGTCGCGCGGCTGCGCTCCGCCGCCGAACTGGCCGCCGGGCAGGGCAGCCGCGCGCTGCTGCGGCGATGCGAGGAGGACCTGCGCCGGCGCGGCGTTCGCGGACCCGTTCCCGGCGTTCTCCCGGCGGGATGAGCAGGCGCCCGCGCCGCGAACGCTGCGCGAACGCGACCCTGCCTAGCGTCGGGCCTGTACCTGCCAGCTTTACGCACACGAAGGACACATCATGACCGCATCAGCCACCGAAACCGGCTACGAAGAGCTCACCGCCGCCCTCCGCGGCGACCTGACCAGGCCGGGCGACCCCGGCTACGACCAGGCTCGCGCCGTCTACAACGGCATGATCGACAAGCACCCGCAGGCCATCGTGCGGGTCCGGGACGCCGCCGACGTGGTCGCCTGCGTGCGGTTCGCCCGGGCCCGCGGCATTACCATCGCCGTCCGCGGCGGCGGCCACAACGCAGGCGGCCTGGGCGTCGCCGACGATGCCCTGGTCATCGACCTGTCGCTGCTGCGCAGCACCACGGTCAGCCCGGACCAGCGCACCGTGCGCGCCGACGCCGGCTGCACTGTGGGGGGACGTCGACCACGCCACGGTGGCGTTCGGGATGGCCACGCCGTCGGGATTCCTGTCCTCCACCGGGGTGGGCGGGCTGACGCTGGGCGGCGGCATCGGCTACCTGTCCCGCCGGTTCGGGCTGACCGTCGACAACCTGCTGGCCGCCGACGTGGTACTGGCCGACGGCCGCTTCGTGACGGCCAGCGCGGACTCCCACCCCGACCTGTTCTGGGCGCTGCGCGGCGGCGGCGGGAACTTCGGCATCGTCACCTCCTTCACCTTCCGCTGCCACCCGATCGGCGAGAACGGGACCATCATCGGCGGCCCAGTGCTGTACGACCTGGCCGACACGGCCGAGGTGATGCGCTGGTACCGGGACCTGGTGCCGTCGCTGCCCGAAGAGCTCAGCGGCTGGATCGCCATGCTGACCATCCCGCCGGCCCCGCCCTTCCCCGAGGAACTGTGGGGACGCAAGGCCTGCGGCATCGTGTGGTGCTACACCGGCCCGCACGCTCAGGCTGATGAGGTGCTGGAGCCGGTCAGGACGTTCGGCTCACCGCTGGTGGTCGGGCTGCAGCCGATGCCTTTCACCGCGCTGCAGAGTGCCTTCGACCCGCTGTACCCGGCCGGGCTGCAGTGGTACTGGAAGACGGACTTCTTCCGGGAGATCTCCGACGCGGCCATCGACGTGCACGTCAGGCACGGCGCTCAGCTGCCGACCGGGCATTCGACCATGCACCTGTACCCGATCGACGGTGCGGCCAGCCGGGTCGCCCCGGACGCGACCGCCTTCCCTTACCGGGACGGCGGCTGTGCCGGCGTCATCGTCGGCGTCGACCCGGACCCGGCCAACGCCGGGCTCATCACGAAGTGGGCTCAGGACTACTGGGAGGCTCTGCATCCGACCGCAGCGGGCGGCAGCTACGTCAACTTCCAGATGGACGAGGGCCAGGACCGGGTCCGGGAGGCCTACCGCGGCAACTACGACCGGCTGGCGGCGATCAAGAAGCGCTACGACCCGGACAACACGTTCCGCATCAACCAGAACATCCCGCCGGCGCCGTAGCGGGCGGTCTGGAGGAGCTGGTCCGGGTGCCGGCGGAGGCGCACCCGGACCCGGGTTCAGCCGGCTGCCTCAAGCGCGGCGGGCTCCGGCAGGTTAGCGTCTGCTCATCGGCAATGGTGAGGAGACGGGACATGGAGCTGGGGCTGGCCAGCGCGGCCAAGGCCGGGCTGGCCGCGTTCAGCAAGGCCCTGTCCAAGGAGGTCGGGCCGAAGGGGGTCCGGGTCAACACGGTCAGCCCCGGCCCGGTGGCCACCGACCTGTGGCTGGGCGCGGGCGGCGTCGCGCAGACCGTGAGCCGGGCCACCGGGGCCGCGGCGGCCGACGTGGCCAGCGCGGCGGCCGGCGAGATGGCCACCGGCCGGTTCACCCAGCCCAGCGAGGTCGCTGACCTGGTGCTGTTCCTGGCCAGCGACCTCGCGGCCAACATCACCGGGGCGGACTTCACCATCGACGGCGGCCTGACCCCGACCTGGTAGCAGGCCCGGGACGGCGGCCGCAGGCGGCATATGATCGCAGCAGGCTCCAGACGGGGAGGGTGGCACGTGAGCGAGACCCGGCCTTCCGGCGGCACGTTCCCGGCCTTCGCCGTGCAGGCGGGCGAGGGAGCGGCGATGGCGACGCCGACCCCTGGCGACTCGGTCACGGTCAAGGCGGCGACCAGGCAGACCAACGGCTCGCTCACCGTCCTGGAGCTCGTGATCGGGCCCGGGCACGGGCCCGCGCTGCACACGCACCTGCGCGAGGACGAGCTGTGGTACGTGCTCGAGGGTGACTTCCGGTTCAAGGCCGGCGGGGCCATGCTCCGGGCGTCGGCGGGCGGCCTGGCCTTCGGCCCGCGCGGCACGCCGCACGCCTTCCAGAACACCGGGGAGGCCCCGGGGCGGCTGCTGGTTATCTCCACCCCGTCCGGCCTGGAACGCTTCTTCGAGGAGTTCGCCGCGCTGCCGCCCGGCCTGGCGGGCCCGGAGGCGCTGGCCGCGGTAGGCCAGGCCAACTGGGTCGAGTTCAGCGGGCCGCCGCTCGGGGTCTCCGACCCGCTCTGACGATCCTGGAGGGAAAGCCGATGACGGCCCGGCCGCTGCACTTCACCGCGTTCATCTGGCCGAACGGGTACCACGAGTCGGCGTGGCGGGTGGTGCCGGACGATGTCCGCGGGGTGCTCGGGCTGCCCTACTACGCCGACATCGCGCGCATCGCCGAGCGCGGCCTGATGGACGCGGTCTTCCTGGCCGACAACATCGCCATCGCCGAGTACCGGGCCGCCTACCTGCCGCAGACCCAGTTCGACCCGGTCTCGGTGCTGTCGGCGCTGGCCGCGGTGACCAGCGATATCGGCCTGATCGGGACGGGCTCGACGACCTACAGCAAGCCGTGGGAGCTGGCCCGGCGGTTCGCGACCCTCGATCACCTCAGCGGCGGCCGGGCCGGGTGGAACATCGTCACCACGGTCACGCCGCTGGCCGCCGCCGCGTTCGGCGAGCCATTCCACCCCGAGCACGCCGACCGTTACGCCCGCGCCCATGAGTTCGTCGAGGTCGCCCTCCGCGCCTGGGACAGCTGGGCGGAGGACGCGGTCATCGGCGACCGGGAGCGCGGCGTGTGGGCCGACCGCGGCAAGCTGCACGACCCGCGCTTCCACGGCCAGTACTACGACTCGTCGGGCATCCTGCCCTTCCCCCGCTCCCCGCAGGGCCACCCGGTGCTGGTCCAGGCGGGGCAGTCGGCGGCCGGCATCGGGCTGGCGGCCCGGTACGCCGAGCTGGTCTTCTCCGGGCCGCCGTCGCTCGAGGCGGCGGTGGCCTTCCGGTCCGACCTGCACGCCCAGGCCGCGGCGGCGGGCCGCGATCCCGGGCAGGTACTGGTGCTGCCCGCGCTGATGGTGACCCTGGGCGGCACCGAGGCCGAGGCGCAGGCCCGGGCGCGGCGGCTGGAGGAGCTGATGAGCCCGGACTTCCGCTGGCAGAACGCGCTGTACACGGCCGGGCTGGACCCGGACGCGTTCGACCCGGATGCACCGCTGCCGCCCGAGCTGTGGACCGAACGGTCGGCGCCGTCGAGCCGCGCGGAACTGCTGTACGCGGCGGCGCGGGCCCGCCCGGAGGCGTCTTTGCGCGAGGTCGCCCAGCAGATCACCGGCGGGGCGGGCCAGATGCACTTCGTCGGCACGCCGGAACAGCTGGCCGCGCACGTGACCGCCTGGCAGGACGCGGGCGCGGTGGACGGCTTCACCATCATGGGCTCGACGCAGCCGTACGAGCTGACCGCGTTCGTCGACCACGTGCTGCCCATCCTGCAGCGCCAGGGCCGGTTCCGGACCGAGTACGCCGGCCGGACGCTGCGCGATCACCTGGGCCTGCCGGCCGGACGTCCCCTCGTCGGGGGACGTCCGGCCGAGGGCGGTCAGGGGATGTAGTACATCGGGTTGGGGATCTTGACCTGGTGCCCGGCGTCGCCGCCGAGCAGGTCGCTGTACTGGTCGCCGACGTCGGCCTGGATGCTGTAGCCCAGGCTGCTGATGTACTTCCGGGTGCCGGACTTGTACTCGGTCGTCGTGCAGGCGGCCGGGTTGGCGCAGGTCAGGTACGACGGCGTCGCGGCCGGCTTGAGGAACAGGTGCCCGGACTGCGGGGCCGCGTAGCCGTCGCTGACCAGGTTGCTGACCGTGGCGGCGGCCTGGGACTCGGGCCGGCCGGTGATGAAGAAGACCGCGTAGCCGCGGCCGGCCGCGAAGTTCACCAGCTGCGGCATGTCGAACACGGCCGGGAACGCCCCGGCGTTGACCCATACCGCGTTACTGGCCGGGGTGTAGCCGAACTGCTGGGCGATCTCGTAGTCGTAGGTGTTGAGCAGGGTGTCGTCGATGTCGAACACGACGGCAGGCTGCGCCGCCCCGCGGTAGTGGCGGATGTTGGTGTCCAGCCACTTCTCGGCATCGGTCACGATCTGCTTCATCTGGGCGGCGTAGTTACCGCTGCTGGACGGGATGGTGACCGCGCCGACCACCGGGTACGTCGCGCCCGCCGAACCGTAGTAGTGCTTGATCTGGTCCTCGAGCACGCCGAGGTTGGTCTCGTTGTTGCCGTTCACCGGGTCGAACGCGTCGGCCGCGCGAACCTTGGCCGCCTGCTGTTCGATGGTCGGCGCGGGCGGGTTGCCGGCCGAGGCGGCGTGGGCCGCGGTGAGCGATCCGACGGCCAGGCCGACCGCGGCGATCGCCGCCCCGGCGGCCATCGGCCAGGACCGGCCCAGCCGTCGTCGTGCGCGGACCGGTGCGTCGCTCGTATCGGCGGATGGCCGGTTCATAGCTGTCCTCCTGCCCAGGTTTCCGAGGCATTTTGTTGAATGATGTCGGGACTCTGTCACGAACGTGAGGAACGATCAAACATGTCCGGGGCGGCGCGCCGACAGTACGCTGCAGCAGGTGAGGATCGAACCGCTGCCCGAGGATCTCCATGACGCGGCCATCCGGCTGTGGCAGGACTGCGGCCTGACCCGGCCGTGGAATGATGCCGGCGCCGACCTGCGCCGGGCAGCGGCCGGCCCCGCATCGGACATCCTGGCCGGGCTGGCCGACGACGGCGGACTGATGGCCACGGCCATGGTCGGCCACGACGGGCACCGGGGCTGGGTCTACTACCTGGCCGTGGACCCGGCCAGGCGGGGCCAGCGGCTGGGCCAGCAGATGATGGCCGCGTGCGAGGACTGGGTGAAGGCCCGGGGCATGCCGAAGATCCAGTTCATGGTCCGCACCACGAACCTGGCCACGCTGGGCTTCTACGAGCGCCTGGGCTACGTCGCGCAGGACGTCGTTGTGCTGGGACGCCGCTTCGAGGACTGAGCGCCGCTAGGCGGGGCGGCGCGGGTGGTCCAGGTGAAGCTGCCCGCCTCAGGAAGCTGGCGGGAGATCTCGTCCGCGACCCGGCGGCCGAGGGCGTCGGCTCCGGCGGCGGTCAGCTCCGGGTCGACCCAGCCCTCGATCTCGACCCGCAGGGTACGGCCGGTCCAGCGGGCCCGGGCATGGGCGTGGATGACACCGGGGACCGATCCGGCGGCGGCCTCGGCGGCGGTGATCACGTCCGGGTCGACGCCGTCGGCCAGCCGGTGCACGACGTCCTTGGTCACCTCGTAGCCGACATGACAGATGAACAGGGTGACCAGCAGCCCGGCCAGCGGGTCGCCCCAGGGCTGCCCGCAGGCCACCGCGATCAGGCCGGCCAGCGCCCCGGCCGAGGACAGGGCGTCCAGCCAGGAATGCCGGGCGTCCGCGATCAAGGTGGCGGAGTTGATGCGACGGCCGACCCGCAGCTTGTACCGGGCCACCAGCTGGTTGCCGACAATGCCCAGGACCGCGCCAGCGATGCCCGCCGTGACGTGCGCGGTGTGGCCATGGTCAACGAGCTTGCGGACGCTCTCGAACCCGGCGAACGCGGCGCTGATCCAGATGACGACGGCGATGCCGACCCCGGCCAGGTCCTCGGCGCGCTCCAGCCCGTAGGGGTACCGGTCCGTCGGCGGACGGCGCGACAGCCGGAAGCCGAGGAAGACCACCGCGCTGGTCGAGACGTCGGACAGGTTGTGGATCGCGTCGCTCAGCAGGCCGACCGAGCCGGTCACCAGGGCGACCAGCAGCTCGGCCAGGCCGGTGAGGCCCAGGCCGAGGGCGCTGACCGCGATGGCCTGGTTGGCCTGCCGGCGATCGGCGGCGTCGTCGCGGACCCGGGCGAGCGGGAACGCCGCCGCCGGGTCACGCTGTCCCTGGGTCTTATGCACCGGCCCAGGATAGTAAGGCGCCCGCGGGCCGCGGCGAGCCGATGCATCGCCGGGCATCCCTTAGGTTGACGGCATGACGTGGGGTGATGGGGGCGGGGGCCCCCGGTGAGCGTGACGGCGGTCGACTGGGTGATCCTGCTCGGCGTCGTGGCGGCGCTGTTCGCGGTCGACCTGCTGGTGGCGACGCTGCGGCCGCACGCGGTCAGCTTCGGCGAGGCAGCGCTGTGGTCGGTGTTCTTCGTGGCCGTGGCGGTGGGGTTCGGCGTCGTCCTGGGCAGCATGAACGGCTGGTCCTACGGCGGCCAGTACTTCGCGGGCTACATCGTGGAAAAGAGCCTGTCGGTCGACAACCTGTTCGTGTTCGTGATCATCATGTCGTCTTTCGCCGTGCCCCGGGAGCACCAGCAGCGGGTGCTGATCTTCGGCATCGCCGCCTCGCTGTGCCTGCGGGCGGCGTTCATCGCCGTCGGGGCGGCGCTGTTGTCGGCGCTGTCGTTCATGTTCCTGATCTTCGGCCTGGCCCTGGTCTGGACGGCGGTGCGGCTGTTCACCCACCGGGAAGCCGACCCGGACGTGGCGGGCAGCCCGCTGGTCCGCGCCGCGCGGCGGCTGCTGCCGGTCACCGACGCCTACGACGGCGGGCGGCTGATCACCCGGGTGGACGGCCGGCGGATGGTCACGCCGCTGTTCATCGTGTTCATCGCCATCGGCGGCACGGACATGCTCTTCGCCCTGGACTCGATCCCGGCCGTCTTCGGCGTGACGAACGAGGCCTACATCGTGTTCGCGGCCAACGCTTTCGCGCTGCTCGGCCTGCGCGCGCTGTATTTCCTGGTCACGGGGCTGCTCGATCGGCTGGTGTACCTGTCGGCCGGGCTGGCCGTCATCCTGGCCTTCATCGGGGCCAAGCTCATCCTGCACTGGGCGCACGGGCTGTGGCACGGCGTCCCCGAGATCAGCACCGCGCTGTCCCTGGCCGTGATCGGCGGCGTGCTGGCCGTGACTACCGTAGCCAGCCTGATCAGGTCCCGGCGCCACCCGGACCAGCGGGCCCACGCCGGGGCGGTGCTGGGCGCTAAGGATGAGCATGAGGGACAGCCGGGAAGGTGAGCCAGCCTCCGTCCGGTCTCCATCAAGACTCCTCATGACGAGCGCAAACTATGCTGGCAGGCGCGGATGGGGGTGTCGTTGAGCGTATTCACCAGCCTTCAGGTCGACTCCGCGCTCTCCTATGCCATCGCGATCGTGCTGCCCGCACTGGACGCGATCGTCCCGCTGGTCCCGAGCGAGACCGCGATCATCGCGCTGGGCGTGGCCACGGCGGGCAGCACCGACCCGCGGATCGCGCTGCTGATCGCCTGCGCGGCGTTCGGCGCGTTCCTGGGCGACAACCTCTCCTACCTCATCGGCCGCCGGTTTGGCCCGTGGGCGGAGCGGCGGTTCTTCTCCAGCGAGAAGGGCGCCCGGCAGCGCGACTGGGCGGTCAGCTCCCTGGACCGGTTCGGGATGCAGATGATCATCGTGTGCCGGTTCATCCCGGGCGGCCGGACCGCGATCACGCTGACCTGCGGGGTCATCGGCTACAACCGCCGCAAGTTCATGATCGCCACCGCGATCGCGGCCGTCATCTGGGCCCTGTACGCCTTCTTCATCGGGCGGCTGGGCGGCGTGGCCTTCGAGGACAAGCCCTGGCTCGGGTTCCTGGTCGCGTTCGGCGGCACCGCGGTGATCAGCGGGCTGATCGAGGCGGGCCGGCGGATCAGGGCGCACGTCAAGGCGCGGCGGACCACGCCGGACGGGTCAGCGAAGGCGGACGTCCCGGAACGGATGAACGAGACGCCGGCCCGGACGAACGAGACGCCGGAATCAGCCGCCGGGAATCACGGCTCCTGAGCGACGCACGGCGAAGCCGGATCAGCTGACCAGCGGGATTCGCTGGTGCTGCTGATACTGTGCGCAGGGTGGCGCCGATATGGGCCGGCCTGACGGTCGCGTTTGCCTCCGCGCTGGTGACCAACACGGCCTACTCGCTGGAGCACGACGCGGTGGCGACCCTGCCGCCGCTGTCGGCGAGCCACCCGCTCACGTCAGCCCGGCTCGTGCTGGGCAACCGGCGCTGGCTGCTGGCGTTCGGCGCCGAGACGGCGGGCTGGCTGCTGTACGTGGCCGCCCTGCGGCTGGCCCCGCTGTCGCTGGTGCAGGCGGTCGCGGCCTCCGGCGTCGCCGTGCTGGCCTTCGCCACCGCGCGCGGGCATCCGTCCCGGCTGGCCCGCCGCGAGCAGGTGGCCGTGGTGCTGGCCGTGGCCGGGCTGGCCCTGCTGTCGCTATCCCTGGTGGACACCGCGGAAGCCGACCGGCGCCCGGCCGCGCTCGGCGTCATCATCTGGCTGGCCGCGTGCGGCGGCGGCGCAGTCCTGCTGATCGCCACGCCGACGCGTTTCGCCCGCGCCGCGTCGCTGGGGCTGGCCGCCGGGCTGCTGTTCGCCGACGGTGACGTGTCGGCCAAGCTGGTGGGTTACGGCGGGTGGTGGCTGCTCGCGCTGATCACGCTCATCGTGGCCTACCTGATCGGCACCAGCGTGCTGCAGTGGGCCTACCAGCGGGGTGACGCGCTGACCGCGGCCGGGCTGGCCACGATGGCGACCAACGCGGTCCCGATCGCCGCCGGGTTCGTGCTGTTCGGCGAGACGCTGCCGCACGGCGGCCGGGCGGTGCTACAGGTCGCGGCGTTCGGCTGCCTGGTAGCCAGCGCGGTGGCGCTCGGGCATCAGCAGGCACCGCAGGAGAAATCCGAGTAGTCTCACTGCGACTTGCGCTGGAGCGCACTCTAACTCGTAGGCTTTACATCGTGACGACCTGGACGACCGGCGAGGCGGCTGAGAAATGCGGCCTCTCGCAGCACACCCTGCGCTGGTATGAGCGCATCGGTCTGCTGGCGCCGATCGCGCGCGGCAGCGACGGGCGGTGGCGGTTCAGCGACGCCGACCTGGACTGGCTGTCGCTGCTGACCAAGCTGCGGGCCACCGGGATGCCGGTGCGGAACATGCAGCGCTACGCCGAGCTGGTCCGGTCCGGCGCGGGTCACCAGGAGCGGATCGAGCTGCTCAGAAGTCACCGCGACCAGGTCCGCCGGGATCTCACCGCCCAGCGGGAATGCCTGAAGCTCCTGGACGCGAAGATCACCTACTACGACAACTGCGCAGCCGACGTACCCCGGGGCCGGTCCTGAACCAGATCGGGCCTGCACGACACTCAGCCGATCAGCGCGACGGAAGGTAGGCCCCTATGCGGTTTCGGACGCTCGGCGGTACCGGTATGCGGGTGAGCACCTATTGCCTCGGGGCGATGATGTTCGGGCCCCGGGGCAACCCCGATCACGACGAGTGCGCACGGATCATCCATACCGCGCTGGACGGCGGGATCAACTTCATCGACACCGCCGACGTGTACTCCCAGGGCGAGTCGGAGGAGATCGTCGGGAAGGCGCTGAAAGGCCGCCGCGAGGACGTCATCCTGGCCACCAAGGCACACGGGTCGATGGGCCGCGACATCAACATGAAGGGAAACTCCCGGCGCTGGCTGGTCCGCGAAGTGGAGAACAGCCTGCGCCGGCTGCAGACCGACTACCTGGACTTGTACCAGATCCACCGGCCGGACTTCCACACTGACATCGAGGAGACCCTGTCGGCGCTGTCGGATCTGGTCCACTCAGGGAAGGTCCGGGCCGTCGGGTCCTCGACCTTCCCGGCCGAGCAGATCGTCGAGGCGCAGTGGACGGCGGAGAAGCGCGGGCTGGTCCGGTTCCGGTCTGAGCAGCCGCCGTACTCGATCTTCGTCCGGGGTATCGAGAGCTCGATCCTGCCGACGTGCGAGAAGTACGGGATGGGGGTCATCCCGTGGAGCCCGCTGGCCGCCGGGTGGCTCACCGGCCGGATCCGCCGGGAGACCAGTTCCACGGCCGAGCGGTCCCGCCGGCTGTCGGACAGCTTCGATCCGTCGCTGCCGGTGAACCGGGTCAAGCTGGACGCGGTCGAGGAGCTGATCAAGGTGGCGGCCGAGGCGGGCTGCTCGCTGACCCACATGGCCATGGCGTTCGTCGTCACCCACCCGGCCGTGACGGCGGCCATCATCGGGCCGCGGACCATGGACCAGCTCACCGACCTGCTGGCCGGCGCGGACGTCACCCTGGGCGACGACATCCTGGACCGCATCGACCAGATCGTCCCGCCGGGCGTCAACCTCAATCCCGCTGACGGCGGCTTCGAGGCCCGGGCGCTGAGCGACGGGGCCAGCCGCCGCCGCCCGCTGGACCGCCGCTCAGCCGCGTAAGGGAGGGACGGACATGGAACTGGGCCTGCACATCGCCGATTTCACCTGGACCGATGGCGCGCTGGGCCGGCCCTGGCCCGGCACGCGCAGAACGCGGAGGCGGCGGGCATCACCCGGATCACGGTGATGGACCACTTCTGGCAGATCCGCGGGGTCGGGCCGGCCGAGCACGAGATGCTCGAGGCCTACACCGCGCTGGGCTTCCTGGCCGCGCACACCCAGACCGTGCGGCTGCACACCCTGGTCACGGGCGTGATCTACCGCGAGCCGGCGCTGCTGGCCAAGGCGGTCACCACCCTGGACGTGCTGTCCGGCGGCCGCGCCGGGCTGGGCGTGGGCGCCGCCTGGAACGAGGACGAGTCCGCCGGGCTGGGGTTCAGGTTCCCGCCCGTGGCCGAGCGGTTCGAGCGGCTGGAGGAAGCGCTGCAGATCTGCCTGCAAATGTGGTCGGACTCCGAGGCACCTTACGGCGGCAAGTACTACCAGCTGGGGCGGACGCTGAACTCGCCGCAGAGCCAGCAGCGCCCGCACCCGTTCCTGATGATCGGCGGCGGCGGGGAGAAGAAGACGCTGCGCCTGGTGGCCCAGTACGCCGACGCCTGCAACATCGGGGCCAGCGCGGCGGCCGGGCACAAGCTCGAGGTGCTGCGCCAGCACTGCGACGCAGTCAGCCGCGACTACGACCAGATCGAGAAGACCACGATGATCCGCATCGACCCGTCCAGCACCAAGGATGACCTGGTCCGCGCGGCGGCCGAGATGAAGGACCTCGGCTTCACCGCTGCCTACGTCTACGCCAGCGGCATCACCGAGCCGGCCGCGATCGTCGACCTGATGGCCGCGGCCCTGCCCGAGCTCCGATAGCCATCGCCGCCGCTGACCGAGGCGGCCACCCAAGGTGTGGGTCAACTGCTACCAGGCGATGGACCCGGCGGTGCCGTTCGGCAGCTACAAGATGAGCGGCTACGGCGCGTGAGGACGGCATCCACCACGTCGAGGAGTACCCCAACACCAAGGCGGCCTGGATCAAGACCTCCTAGACCGGTCCAGCCGGCCCGCGTGCGGCCGGGCGCTCGGGAACGAGTGCCCGGCCACGCGGCTGTCCGGGGCCTGTTGCCTGCATTGACACCACGGTGAGCAGCAAAATAAAGTCTCAATCCGGACCACATAGCGGGAATGGGAGAAGGTCCGCGCACGGTCCGATTAGACCGTGGCGCGGTTTATCGGAATCTTTTTCTGCATTTCCGTTACTTGGTCTGCGCCGTCTGGCTCACGAGGGGGGATTGACGTGAACCGCTTGCTGGAACGGCTCGGCGGGTTCTCAGCCAGATGGCGTTGGGCCGTCATAATCGCCTGGCTGGTCATTCTGGTCGGCACCGTACTGGCCCGGCACGCCTTCGGCGGAGAATACGTCAATAACTTCACCGTATCGGGCACCGGATCGGCGACCGGCCAGGATGTGCTGAACGCCGATTTCCCGCAGCAGGGCGGTTACGCGGGCCAGATCGTCTTTCACTCGCCCAGTGGAAAGGTGTCCGCTGACACCGACCAGGTGAACCAGGCCACGGCCAACGTGGCCAAGCTGCCCGACGTCATCAAGGCGGTCAGCCCGTTCGCCTCCTCCAGTTCCACCGCGGTCTCCCAGGACGGCACCATCGCCTACTCCAGCGTGTCCTGGAGCGTGAACCCCAGCACGCTTGACAGCGACTACCTGAACAGCCTGAACAAGGCCGTCGAGCCGGCCAGGGCGGCCGGGCTTCAGGTCGAGTACGGCGGCGGCGCGGGCCAGATCGGCCAGCAGACCGACGACCTGAAGTCGGAGGTCATCGGCCTGACCTGCGCGCTGATCCTGCTGCTGTTCATGTTCGGCTCGCTGATCGCGGCGGCCATCCCGCTGCTGTCGGCGATCTTCAGCGTCGGGGCCGGGCTGTCGCTGCTCGGGCTGCTGGCCGCGGCTATGACCTTCCCCACCACCGCGCCCACCATCGCCACCCTGCTCGGGCTCGGAGTGGCCGTCGACTACGGGCTGTTCCTGGTGGCCCGGCACCGTGAGCAGCTGGACAGCGGTATGGACGTGGTGACGTCCGCGGCGCGGGCCGAGGCGACGTCGGGCGCGGCCATCGTGGTCGCGGGCAGCACGGTGGTCATCTCGATCCTGGGCCTGTACGTGTCCGGCGTGGCCTTCGTGGGCTCGCTGGGCCTGGCCGCCGCGATCGTCGTCGCGGTCACCATGCTGGCCGCGCTGACCCTGGTCCCGGCGTTCATGGGCGTGGCCAAGACGAACGTGCGGTCGCTCCGGTCCCGGTTCCAGGCCAGGAAGGCCGGCATCTCGGCGCAGGAGCAGGCCGCCCGCAGCGCCGCCACGACGACCGAGCACCATGAGCACAGCGCGTTCGCCCGCTGGGGCCGCAAGGTCAGCGACCGGCCCTGGCCGTGGGCCATCGCCAGCGTGGCGGTGCTGATCATCCTGGCCATCCCGCTGTTCTCCATCACCCTGGGGCAGCCCGACAACGGCACGAACCCGACCTCGGAGAGCAACCGGCGGGCCTTCGACCTGATCTCGCAGGGGTTCGGGCCCGGAGTGAACGGCCCGCTCGTGGTGGTCGTCGACCTGCCCAAGCAGTCCTCCTCGGACAACCAGACGCTGCTCAACACCATGACCAAGGACGTGGCGGCCACCCCAGGGGTGGCCTCGGTCGGGCCGCCGACGGTGAACCAGGCCGGGACCACGGCCCTGTTCAGCGTGGTCCCGACGACCAGGCCGCAGGCGGTGCAGACCGAGAACCTGGTCAACCAGCTCCGCGACGACGTGCTGCCCAAGGAGCACGCGACCAGCTACGTCACCGGGACTACGGCCGGCACGGTCGACTTCACCGAGCGGATCACCGGGCGGATGGTCTGGCTCATCCTGACCGTGGTCGTGGTCGCCTTCATCCTGCTCACCATGGCCTTCCGGTCGGTGGTCATCGCGACCAAGGCCGCGATCATGAACCTGCTGTCCATCGGGGCGGCCTACGGCGTCATCGTGGCCATCTTCCAGTGGGGCTGGGGCAAGAGCCTGATCGGCCTGCAGACCACGCTGCCGATTCCCGCTTACGTGCCGATGCTGGTGTTCGCGATCGTCTTCGGCCTGTCGATGGACTACGAGGTCTTCCTGCTGTCCCGGGTGCACGAGGCGTGGCTTGAGACCGGCGACGCGCACCGCAGCGTGGCCATCGGCATCGGCGCGACGGCCCGGGTCATCACCACGGCGGCGGCCATCATGGTGACGGTCTTCGCCAGCTTCGTGCTGGATGACGACCCCACGGTGAAGATGCTCGCCATCGGGATGGCCTTCGCCGTGCTAATCGACGCGTCCCTGGTCCGGATGGTGCTGGTGCCCGCGGTGATGTCTCTGCTGGGCTCGCACGCCTGGTGGATACCGCGGTGGCTGGACCGCATCCTGCCGCAGCTGCAGCTCGAGGGCACCATCGAGGAGGCCGAGGCGGCGCCCGGCAAGTCAGCGCCGATGAGCGGGGCCACGCCCGGGTAACCGCCCGGCGGCGATGACGCGCAGGTCCCGGGCCGGGGCCTGGCCGCGACGGCGGCCTTGATGGCGATGGTCGAGGACAGCTCGGCGGCGGGCACGCCGCTGCGGCGGTCAGCCAGACCGGGAGCAGGTACTCGGCCACGGTCATGCTGGCCGCGATCCGCAGCCGGGAGTCGCGCTCGCGGCGCAGCGCGATCACGCCCGCGTCCAGCGCCGCGGCCACGTCCACCGCGACCTGAGCCCAGCCCGCGACCAGGGGCCCGGCCCCTGCTGCTGGCCTGCTACGCCATGTTCGGCCTCAGCCTGTTCGCGTCGGGGGTCATCATCGCGGCGATCTGGTCGCGGATGGTGCACTACCGGACCCTGCCCGCGGTGCTGGTGGCCAGCTGGCTGATCGTGGCTACGCGTACCGCGCGGGGCGCGGCAGCCGGGGGGCTGCTGCGGCCGGGCCGGGCGCGGCCGCCAGGCGGTAGCCGGTCAGCGCCATGTACAGCCAGGTAAGACCCCAGAGCAGGCCGAGCAGGATGAAGTGCACCACCTTGTCGAAGGAGTAGAACGGCGCGGCGATCAGGCCGCCGGCCAGCACGATCAGCGGGGCCCATTCGGGCGGCCCGGTCAGGACGCCCGCCCGCACGGTGGCCGCGCCGAGCAGGGCCAGGCCGATGAACATCGCCATGATGGATGTCACGATGGCCTGGTCGACCGCCGCGCCGGGCCGGACCTCGAGCACGACCGAGACCCCGATGCGGATGACGTGGCCCGCGATGGCCAGCCCGCCGCCGATCAGCGCGAGCCGGCGCGTCGCGACGCCGGCCGCCAGCCAGACGATGATGCTGGCGATCATGCCCGCGTTGGCGAGCGCCCACAGCGCCTCAAACGGCCGGCCGGTGATGGCGGGATACCTGAAGACGCACGCCAGGAGGCCGTAGCTGACCTGGATGACGGCACCGGCGACAGCCACGCGGGCAGCCAGCTTGATCATGGGAGGCTCACTCTCACTAGCTGTCATCACTAGAGTTCATAACTAGTGATAGTCATTAGTAGACTCCGGGCTGTGAGCCCTGTCAACCGCCGCGCTCGCAGCGACGCCACCCGCGCCCGGATCATCGGCAGCGCGTACGAGCTGTTCCGCCAGAACGGCTACCGGCCCACCACCATGCAGCTGATCGCTGACGCGGCCGGCGTGGCGGTGCAGACGGTGTACTTCGCCTTCCACACCAAGGACGACCTGCTGCGGTCGGTGTTCGAATGGACCGTGCTGGGCGAGGACGGCCGCCCGCCTGCGCTGCAGGACTGGCACGTCGAGGCCATGGCCGCGCCCGACGCGCGACAGGCGATCCCGCTGCTGTTCGCGGGCGTCGGCGCGATCAACGCCCGGATGGCACCCCTGCTGCCCGTGTTCCAGGCCGCCGTCCAGGAGCCGGCCGGGGAGATCTACGCCCAGTCCGAACAGCTGCGCCGCTCCGACATGGGCGACCTGGGCCGGGCGCTGAGCGACAAGACGCCGCTGCGCGCCGGAATGACGCACCAGCGTGCCGCTGACCTGCTGTTCGCGCTGACCGGGCCGGCCCTCTACCGGGACCTGGTGCTCGAGGCCGGCTGGGCGCCGGCCGAGTGGGCCCGCTGGGGATCAGATGCTCTCATCCGGGACCTGTTCGGGGAGTAGGCGGCGCAGCGTGGCCGCGGCGCTCTCCCAGGTCCAGGCGGCCGGGTCGGTGTCGAGGCCGCGGACGCAGTCGGACAGCTTGGCCTGGAACTGGGCCGGCGTGGGCGGCACGGCCGGGGAGCCGGGCGGGAACTGCTGGACGCCCTCGATGACGGCGCCGGTGCCGGTGTGGATCTCCGCGGCCAGCTCGCCGTCGAGCAGGCCCTGGCCGCCAGGCTCGAGCTTGGTCTCGACCAGGCCGATCAGCCGCTGCGCGCCGGGGCGTTGCACGGCGGCGTCGGTGAAGCTGGCGAACCCGGCATAGTCGTCCAGGAGCGCGGCGGCCGCCGCGTACTCCAGGCTGAACTTGCCCTGCAGCCCGGTCCGCGGGCGGTGGTGGATCAGCGGCACCACCGTGGCCTCCGGGGTGCGCAGCACGATCCGCCGGACATCAGCCGGGTCCAGGCCCGGGGCCAGCCCGGCCAGGGTGGCGATGGGCCGCTGCAGCGCATAGCAGCACGGGTAGAGCTTGACAGCGAGGCCGCCGGGCACGGCGGCCCCGTCGGGGTCGGCCGCGGCCGGGTCGCCGCCCACCAGGGCCAGCCAGGCGTCCAGGGCGGACGGGTCGGCCTGCGCGCCCGCGGCGGCCAGCCGGGCGGCCCGGATCCCGGCGTCGACCGCGAAGCCGACCTGGAGCGACTTGGCGTCGGTGCCGAACGCGCGCTGGACCCCGCCGGCCGCGGGGACGGCCAGGGCCATGGCCACCGCGATCTGCTCGGCGGGCAGGCCCAGCGCGACGGCCGCCCCGGCCGCGCTGGCGGGCGCCCCCGCGGTGCAGGTGGCGTGCCAGCCCGCCGAGTAGTGCGCCCAGCCCAGGGCGGTGCCGAGCCGGGCCATCACGCCGGCCGCGGCCAGGTAGGCGCGCGGGCCGCCGCCGGCGGCCAGGGCGGTCGGCACGCAGACCGCGCTGATGTGCGCGGTCGACGGCATGTGCAGGTCGTCGAAGTCCAGGATGTGCCCGGCCACGGCCCAGCGCGCCCCGTCGGGCAGGCCGGCGGACAGCCGGGTGACCCGGTGGCCGCGGGCGGCCAGGGCGACGGCCATCGTGTCCCGCAGCGAGCGGTCGGCCAGCTCCAGGTCACCCGGGGCCGGCTCGAACTGCGCGGCCCACCGGGCCAGGGTCTCGGCTATCGAATTCGGCACGACGGCTCCCGGACGGCGAGGATGCGGCTACCTCAGCCAGCGTACGTCGCGGCGTCCGGCACGGCCGTGCCGCGGGCGTACACGGCGCGGATGCGGTGCAAGGCGCCGGTGTCGGTGAGCGGGTCGCCGTCGACGGCCAGGATGTCGGCCTCGAAGCCGGGGGCGAGCCGGCCCTTGCGGTGCCCGAGCCCGCACACCCCGGCCGCGACGGAGGTGACGATGCGCAGCGCCTCGGCCGGGCTCACGCCCAGCTGGCCGAGCATGGCCGGGGCGTAGCGGACCGCGTCGTGCGGCTTGGGCGGCCCGATGCCGGCGTCCGTGCCCGCGACCACCAGCGCTCCGGCCGCGTACAGCCGCCGGAGGGTGGCGATGATCAGGGGCATGCGCGCGGCCACGGCAGGCGGGGGCCGGCTCCGGCACGGCCACCTGGCCGATGGTGGCGCCCACCACGATCCGCCGGTCAGCGATCAGCTGGATCAGCGCGTCGGGCGCCTCGATGCTGTCGTGCGTCCAGAAGGTCACATGCTCCATCCCGTCGACGCCGGCCTCGACCGCGTCGGCGACGGCCACGGCGGCGTGCGCGTGCGCGGTGACCGGCAGCCCGAACCGGTGCGCCTCGTCGACGGCGTGGCGCAGCACCCCGGGCGGGAACTGGGCCAGGTCCTGGCGGGTGCCGGGGGTCAGGTTCCCGCCGCTGGCCATGATCTTGATGACGTCGGTGCCGCGGGCGACGTGCTCTCGGACGGCGGCGCGGACGCCCTCGGCGGTCGGCGCCGTCTCCCCGCCCAGGTAGTGACAGTGGCCGCCGGGCGTGGTGATGGGCGGCCCGGCCGCGAGGATGGTGGGCAGGCCGGCCTGGCCGCGCAGGCTCAGGGACAGGTAGCCGCGGTCGCCGAGGTCGCGGACGGTGGTGACCCCGCCGCGCAGGGCGGCCTGGCCCGCCCGGGTCATGGCCTCGATGACCTCGCTGTCGGCCCGGCGGGCCAGGTTCGCGACCGGCTGGGCGCTGGCGTCGAAGGCCAGGTGGACGTGCGTGTCGACCAGCCCGGGCAGCAGGGTGGCCCCGGGCAGGTCGACCACCTCGGCGTCCGGCGGGACCGGGCCGCCGGATTCGACGCCGCGGATGATGCCGCCCTCGATCACCAGCACCGGGTCGCGGATCAGCGCGGCGTTCACGCCGTCGAACAGCCAGGCGGCACGCAGGGCCGTCGGCCGGGCTTGTGTCATCGCATCGTCCCTTCGGGCTTGCTGAGGACTACTGCCGCACACCGCGGAGAATCCGGGATAAAGACGCGGTGAAGACCGCATGAAGACACTTACCCCGTTTGCGGGCTGGCCAGAGATGACTTTCGGCAGGCAAACTAGGGCGTAAAGGGCCAGCGGAGAGCGGGAGGGCGTGTCCGGCCGTGAACATCTTCTTCGACGTCGACGACACTTTGCTGAGTTTCGACGGCGCCTTGCGACCCAACACCCACCAGGTCCTCGAACAGCTCATCGCGGATGGCCACACGGTCTACATCTGGTCGGGTGTCGGGATCCGGAAGGCGTTCGTCGAGCGGGAGGGACTGGGCCACCTGGTGGCCGGGATCTACCAGAAGCCGCTATCCGACTTCGCCGCCGGGCTGGCGACCTTCGGGATCCCGGTGCTGCCCGACTTCGTGGTGGACGACTACCCGGAGATCGTGGAGCACTTCGGCGGCCTGCACATCAAGCCCTACATGCGCGGGATGCAGACCGACACCGAGCTGCTCGCCATCCCGGCGCTGGTCGAGGCCCTGGCACAGGCCCGGTCACTTGACGGCGAGGACTGAGGCGCCAGGACCAGGACACCGGTCAGGACGTCAGGAGCCCGCCCAGAAAACAGGACCGCGACGAGCTCAGCCGGCCAGGGCGCCGAAGACGGCCCGGCGCGCGCGTCACCTCATCCTTCCCGGGTCTTCCGGCGCGCCGCTCCGGGGTATTGCCTGAATACCGTGTGCGGAGATAAGCAGGGACGGGAGGCACGCGAGGTGAGGCGGGGACGATGGACCTGAACCAGGGGTTCGTGGACCTGGTGGCCGTGGCGCTGGTCGCCGCGCTCACCCCGATACTGGTGGCCGCGCTGCCGGGCCCGCGCATCCCGCAGGTGGTCATCTTCCTGCTGGGCGGCGTCCTGATCGGCCCGCACGTGCTGGGCATCGCCGAGACGTCCAACATTCAGCTGCTGTCCAACATCGGGCTCGGGTTCTTGTTCCTGCTGGCCGGTTACGAGCTGGACCCGGCCCTGCTGCGGCAGCAGCCGGGCAGGCTGGCCATGGGCGGCTGGCTGATCTCGGCCGTGCTGGCCGTGGGGGTGGCGGCCGTACTGGACGCGGCCGGCTACATCAGGGACTTCGTGCCGGTCGGGCTGGCCCTGACGACCACGGCGCTCGGCACGCTGCTGCCCATCCTGCGGGACAACGACATGCTGTCCGGGCGGTTCGGCCAGTACGTGTACGCGGCGGGGGCGGTCGGCGAGCTGTTCCCGATCATGATCATCGCCATCTTCCTGTCCCAGAAGGGCCACTTCATCGCGCTGGCCTCGGTGGTCGGGGTCGGGGTACTGGCCCTGGCCCTGACGGCCGCGCCGGGCCTGGCCCGCAGCGCCACGGTGCAGCGGGTCATCCGCGAGGGCCAGGACGCGACCGGGCAGACCACGCTGCGCTGGGCCATCGTCCTGCTGTTCCTGCTGCTCGCGGTGGCCAGCCGGTTCGGCCTGGACGTGGTGCTGGGCGCGGTGCTGGCCGGGATGGTGATCCGGGCCTGGACACGCCGGTTCAACATCGACACCGAGGGGCTGGAGCACAAGTTCGACGCCGTCGGGTACGGGATCTTCATCCCGATCTTCTTCATCTCCTCGGGCATGGGCCTGGACCTGAAGGCGATCAGCCAGGACCCGCTGCGCCTGCTCATCTTCTTCGGGCTGCTGCTGATCGTGCGCGGCCTGCCGTCGCTGCTGGTCTACCGGCACGTCCTGCCGGCTGGGCAGCGGGCCGAGATGACGTTCATCACCGCGACCACGCTGCCGCTGCTGATCGCGCTGGCCGAGGTAGGCGAGCAGGACGGCGTCATGCTCCCGTCGACCGAGGCGGCGCTGGTCGGCGCGGGCGTCCTGTCGGTCCTGGTCTACCCGCTCATCGCGGTGCGGCTGCACCGGTCGGCGCCGCTGACGCCCGCCGACATCGGGGTGCCGCTGCTGGCCGCCGACCCGGCCGTAGCCGTGCCGCCCGAGGATCCGGCCGGGCTGGACGGCCAGGACGGCCAGGCCCCGGAGACGGCATGACCCGGCTATCCCTGGCTGGCTAGGGCCGGGTCCTCCCAGGTGAGCTCGTCCTCCTCGGCGGCGTCCAGCTCGCCGCGGCGGTAGAGCGTGGCGATGTCGCCCAGCAAAGCCATCGGGTTTCCCCCGCCGCCGAACTCGAACGCGGCCGCGGTGTCGGTCCGGAAGACTCGCACCGGATGCCCGTTCTCCCGGTTGATGATCATCGTGTCGGTTTCGGCCGCGTTCACCACGGCCTGCTTGAGGTTGTCGTGCACGAGCGATTCCGCCGCGGCCATCATCCGGGTGCCCATGAGCACGCCCTCGGCGCCCAGGGCGAAGGCGGCCGCCATCGACAGGCCGTCGGCGATCCCGCCCGCGGCGATGACCGGGACGCTGACCCGGCTGCAGATCAGCGGGAGCAGGACCATGGTCGAGACGTCCCTGGGGTTCTTGAAGCCGGCGCCCTCGCTGCCCTCGACGATGAGCCCGTCCACTCCCGCGTCCACCGCCTTCAGCGCCGCGGTCAGCGACGGGACGACGTGGAAGACGGTCAGCCCGGCCTCCTTGAGCGCCGGGGTGTACCTGGCCGGCGACCCGGCCGAGGTGGTGACGAAGTCGATCCCCTCGTCCACGATCAGCTGCACGATGGCCGGGTCCCGGACGAACGCGATGGGGATGTTGAGCCCGAACCTGCGGTCCGTCAGCTCCCGGATCCAGTGGATGTCGGCCTTCGTCTCGTCGTGTCCGAGCGAGCCGGGGACCAGGCCTACCGCGCCCGTCTCGGCCACCGCGGCGACCAGGGCCGGCTTGGCGATGTGGCCCATGGGCGCCTGCAGGATCGGGATGTCGACTCCGAGGAGCCGGGTTACGCGGTTATCGAAGGCCTTACCCGAAGGGGTCACAGGTGTTCCCGTCTGGAGTTGGGCCTGACCATCATTGCTCAGCGCGTCAGAGCAAAAGTAACAAGAATTGTTAGCGAGAGTAATGAATGGTGACGTTCATCACCGCGCACCGGTTCGACTAATCTCGGGAGATGAGCAGGTCACTGTCAGGCGTCCGGGCCAGGCCGGATGAGGTAGCAGCGGCGCGGCCCGGCGACGGGCTGGTCGCCGCGGCCGACGTGGTCATGGACCGGGCCTTCACGGTGAGCGGCGCACCCGAGGCGGTGTGGCCGTGGCTGCTGCAGCTGGGCAAGGGCCGGGCCGGCTGGTACCTGCCGCGCTCGGCGGAACGGCTCATCCCCCGCTCTCGCCGGGCGGCGCGGGCCGTCAACCCGGCCTGGCTGCAGCTGCGGGCCGGTGACGTCATCCCGGACTACGGCGGACGGGACGCCACGTTCGAGGTCGCGGAGCTGAGCGCGCCGGACACGCTGGTGTACCGGTCCCGGCGCGGGCGGGTCAACCTCACCTGGTCGATCACCCTGACCGGCGCCGGCGGCCCCGGAGCCCGCCCGGCCACCCGGATCCACCTGAGGCTCAGGCTCGGGGGGGTCCGCCGCAAGCGGCTGGCCGAATCGGGCGGCGGCCTGATCGACCTGCTGACCATCGCGGGCCTGGCGGCCGGCCTGCGGGAGCGGCTCGCCGCGGGCTGACCGGCGGGTTACGCCTCGGTGAGCGGGGGCGCCTGGCGGCAGCGCCACAGCAAGGACGTGACCACCCGGCAGGTGGTGTCGTCCAGGTGGGTCAGCCAGGCGATGACTTCCTGGTCGTAGTCGCCGGTCGCCACGCCCTCGAGCACGGCGGCGAAGGCGGCCCGGTGCACCGCCACGGGCTGGAATCGCCGGCCTGGCTCGATGGCGAGCGGGCCAGCCGGGATGTACTCGTGGGGCGGCGCAACCGTCATGACAGCCACGATAAGCCGTTCCGGTACAGAAGTGTCGGAAAGCAGCCGCGGCTGCTGTCGATCGGGGCCGCCGCCGTTCGACCTACGCAGGACAGGATCCAGACGGGATCCGGGGACTGAAGGAGGAAACGTGAAGTACATGCTGATCATGCGGGCGACCGACGAGGCTTTCGCCGCCTTCCAGGACGTCGACTTCAGCCAGATCATCGAGGCCATGGGCCGGTTCAACGACGAGATGATCTCGGCCGGGGTGCTGGTCGCGGCGGAGGGCCTCGATGACGCGGCCAAGGGAGTGGTGGTGGACTACTCGGCTGAGGCCCCGGTGGTCACCGACGGGCCGTACGGTGAGACGAAGGAGCTGTTCGGCGGGTTCTGGATCCTGGACGTGGCCACGCAGGAGGAGGCCGTCGAGTGGGCCAAGCGGGCGCCGATGAGCGGTCCCGGGGTGAAGACGGAGATCCGGCGCATCACCAGCATCGACGAGTTCCCGCAGGACAACGAGTGGATCCGGAAGGAACGGGCGTGGCGGGAGGCGACCGGCCAGCTGTGAGCCGCCCGCCGGGCAGCCGCCAGGCCGTGGCCGCGGTGTGGCGGATCGAGTCCTCGCGCATCGTGGCCGCGCTGGCCCGGTTCACCGGGGACTTCGCGCTGGCCGAGGACCTGGCCCAGGAGGCGCTGGCCGAGGCGCTGGTGGCGTGGCCGCGGGACGGCGTGCCCCGCAACCCGGCGGGATGGCTGCTCACCGTGGGCCGGCGTCGCGCCATCGACTTCTACCGCCGGCGTTCGGCCCTGGACGAGAGGTACGCCGCCCTGGCCCGGCACCTGGGCGAGGGCGGCGTGGCCTCCGGCGGCCCTGACGGGGGCCCGGCGGTCGAGGCCGCGGACGATGGGCTGCTGTGGGATCCGGACCGGATCGGCGACGACGTGCTGGCCCTGATGTTCACCGCCTGCCACCCGGTGCTGGCCCGGGAGGCGCAGGTCGCGCTCACCCTGCGGGTGCTGGGCGGCCTGACCAGCGAGGAGATCGCCCGGGCCTTCCTGGTGCCGACGGCCACGGTGCAGGCCCGGATCACCCGGGCCAAGAAGACGCTGGCGGCGGCGCGGGTGCCGTTCGCCGTGCCGCCGCCGGATGAGCGCCGCAAGCGGCTGAGCCCGGTGCTCAGCGTGCTGTACCTGATCTTCACCGAAGGATCGACGGCCTCGGCGGGCAGCGAGCTGATCCGTCCTGACCTGGCCCGGGAGTCGATCCGGCTGTCCCGGATCCTGGCCCGGCTGGTCCCGGAGGAGCCGGAGACGCACGGCCTGCTCGCGCTGCTCGAGCTGACCGCGGCCCGGTTCCCGGCCCGCCTGGGCGCGGACGGCGAACCGGTCCTGCTGGCCGACCAGGACCGACGGCGCTGGGACCGGGCGGCGATCCGGCGCGGCCGGGCCGCGCTGGCCCAGGCCGGGCGGGCCGGGCGCGGGCTGGGCGCCTACGGCGTGCAGGCGGCCATCGCCGAATGCCACGCGGTCGCGCCTTCGGTCGAGGCCACCGACTGGGAGCAGATCGTGCTGCTTTACGAGGCCCTCGGCCGGCTGGCACCGTCGCCGGTCGTGGAGCTCAACCGGGCGGTCGCCGTCTCGATGGCCCGGGGCCCCGCCGCCGCGCTGCTGATGGTGGACGAGCTGGCCGCGGCGGGCGGCCTGGGCGGTTCCTACCTGCTGCCGAGCGTGCGTGGCGAGCTGCTCAGCCGGCTGGGGAGGCCGGAGGAGGCCCGGCCGGAGATCGAGCGGGCCATCGGTTTGTGCGGGAACGAGCGGGAGCGCGGCGTGCTCCGGCGCAAGCTGGCCGCGCTAGCAGGGCTGGGCTGAGCCCTACCGGCGGTCCCATTCCTCGGCCAGGAGCTGGTAGGACCGGACCCGGTCGGCGTGGTCATGGGTGATGGTGGTGATGATCAGCTCGTCGGCCTCGGTGGCGTCACGCAGGCGTTCCAGCTGGTCTGCGACCTGGCCGGGGGTGCCGACGAACTGGGTGTCGATCCGGTCGGCGACGAGTTCTCGCTCTTCCGGGCTCCACTCGTGGCGGTGGGCCTGCTCCGGCGCGGGAAACTGGATGGCCCCCTCGGCGGTCCGGATGCTGCGCACCCAGAGGCCGTAGCCCGAGGCCAGGTCACGGGCCCTGGCCTCGGTGTCGGCCACCACCACGTCGGCGGAGACTCTGACGTGGGGCCGGTCGAGCCCGTCCGAGGGCTTGAAGGCGGCCCGGTAGCCGTCCACCGCCTCGAGCACGGTGGCCGGGCTGACGTGATAGTTGGCCGCGAAGCGCAGGCCGTTGTGCCCGGCCACCTCGGCGCTCTCCCCGCCGCTGCTGCCCAGGATCCAGATCTGCAGCGCGGCGTGCTCGCCCGGCACGATGTGCGCCTCAGCCCCCTCCTCGGAGCGGTAGGTCCCGGCGATCAGGGCCAGCACGTCGCCGACCTGCTCGGTGTAGTTCTGCGATTCGGCGCCCGGCAGCTGCAGCAGCCGCCTCTGCAGCGCGATCCGGGGCGAGCCGAGCAGGCGCTGGAAGGAGAACCGGGGCGGGATGAGCAGGCCGTTCGGGGTCCGGCCGTTGACCACGGTGGCCGCGGAACCGCCGCCGGCCAGGGCGGGGGCCTTAGGCTCGGCGGGCCGTCCGCCGGACCGGCCCAGGCCGAGGTCGAACCGCCCCGGGTGCAGCGCGTCGAGCAGGCCGAACTCCTCGACCGTGGCCAGCGCGGTGCGGTGCCCCATCTGCACCGCGCCGGAACCGAGCCGGATGCGGGAGGTGGCCGCGGCGGTCAGGGCCAGCACGACGGCCGGGGAGGTGCCAGCCACGCCCGGGTTGAGGTGGTGCTCGGCGAACCAGTAGCGGGCATAGCCGAGCCGTTCGGTCTGCTGGGCCAGGTCGATGCTGTTCCGCAGGGCCTGGGTGGCGTCGGAGCCGGCCGAGATGGGGACCAGGTCCAGGACGGTCAGCGGGGTGGCGGTCATGCGGGGTTCCTCCTCAGCCGGCGGCGGCAACGGCTTGGTGGCCGGGCTGGCCTAGCGGGGCCGCTGGGCCCGGAGGGCTCAGGGGACTCAGGCCCAGGTGGTCGCGGAGCGTGGTGCCGGCGTAGTCGGCGCGGAACACGCCGCGCTCCTGCAGCAGCGGGACGACCTGGTCGACGAACGGGGTCAGGCCACCGGGGGTGATGTGCGGGACGAGGATGTAGCCGTCGGCCGCGTCGGCCTGGACGAGCTGGTTGATCTGGGTGGCGACCGTCTCCGCTGAGCCGACGAAGGACTGCCGGCCGGTGACCTCGATGACGACCTCGCGGGCCGACAGGTTCCCGGCCTCGGCGCGGGCCCGCCACTCGGCGGCCTGCGCGACCGGGTCCTTGGCGAACTGCCGGACGCTGGCCCGGCCCTTGGAGATCAGGGTGTCGCTGACGACCGGGTCGAAGGCGGGCAGCGGGCCGTCCACGTCGAAGCCGGGCAGCTCGGTGTTCCACAGCTGCTCGATGAACATCAGCGCGGTGGCCGGCGAGACCTGGGCCCGGCGGACCTGCCGGGCCAGGTCGGCCGCCTCGGCGTCGGTGTCGCCGAGCACGAAGGTGGCCGCGGGCAGGATGAGCAGCTCGTCACGGGCCCGGCCGAACTTGGGCAGCCGCCCCTTGACGTCGGCGTAGAAGGCCTGGCCGGCCTCCAGGGTGGAGTGGCGGGAGAAGATGGCGTCGGCTGAGGCGGCGGCGAAGTCGCGGCCTTCGTCGGAGTCGCCCGCCTGGAAGATCACCGGCCGTCCCTGCGGCGAGCGCGGCACGTTGAAGTGCCCGGCGATGTCGAAGAACGCGTCCCGGTGGCGGAACGCCCCCGGGTCCGGGGTGCTGAGGAACTGGCCGGTGTCCTTGTCGGCCACGATCTCGTCGCCGTGCCAGGAGTCCCACAGCTCGGTCGCGGTGGCCAGGAAGGTCCGGGCCCGCTCGTAGCGGTCGCCCTGGGCCAGGTAGCCGCCGCGGCGGAAGTTCTCCCCGGTAAAGGCGTCCCACGAGGTGACCACGTTCCAGGCGGCGCGGCCGCCGGACAGGTGATCGAGGCTGGCGAACTGGCGGGCGACCTCGTACGGCTCGTTGAAGGTGGAGTTGATGGTGCCGGTCAGCCCGATGTTCTCGGTCACCGCGGCCAGCGCGGCCAGGATGGTGAAGGTATCCGGCAGGCCGACCACGTCCAAGTCGTAGATCTTCCCGTTCTGCTCGCGCAGCCGCAGCCCCTCGGCCAGGAACATGAAGTCGAACTTGCCGCGCTCGGCAGTCTGGGT
Source organism: uncultured Actinomycetes bacterium (assembly GCA_963744005.1). GTDB lineage: Bacteria > Actinomycetota > Actinomycetes > Streptosporangiales > Streptosporangiaceae > Palsa-504. The sequence continues at coordinate 975,588 of CAVURU010000003.1, forward strand.
GAACTGGCGGAACGAGTCGAACTCGATGTGGCTGCCGCCCGCCGGGTCGCTCCAGACGGTGGTGTTGTTGACGCCGGGAAAGTGAGCGGCCAGGTGGATCTGCTTGGTCATGGCTGTCGTGTCCTCGGGGTTTCGGGCCGTGACGGCGTTCAGGCGGCGGCGTATCGGTTGGCGGGGCGGCCCAGGCCGAGCAGCCCGCGCAGCGTGCCGGCCTCGTAGCCGGTGCGGAACAGGCCGCGCCGCTGCAGCTCGGGAACCAGCTGGCCGGTGATCTGGGTCAGGTCGTGGGGCAGGGCGCCGGGGCGCAGCCGGAAGCCGGACAGGCCGGAGGACTGCCAGTCCTGCAGCAGGTCGGCCAGGCCCGCCGCGGTGCCGGCGTAGACCAGTGCGTCGCTGCGGTACTCGGCGCCGGCCAGCTCGTCTAGGCGCTGCTGGCGCGCGACGGCTGCGCCGCCGGTCTGGTCCAGGAAGACGACCAGGTCACCGAAGACGTGCAGGGTGTCCGCGCCGCGCCCGGCCCGGTCCTGCTCGGCGCGGATCTCGGTCACGAGACCGGCGGCCTGGGCGGCGTCCCGGGGCGTGACGAACCCGACGTCGGCGGAGCGGGCGATCAGCCGGTACGGCACGCTGGCGTGGCCGAGCGCGGCGACGACCGGCTGGCCCTGCGGCGGGCGCGGGGTGATCGACGGCCCTTTGACCGAGAACCAGCGGCCTTCGAAGTCGATGTAGTGCAGCTTGTCCCGGTTGACGAACCGCCCGGTGGCCACGTCGCGGATCTCCGCGTCATCTTCCCAGCTGTCCCAGAGCCGGCGCAGCACCTCCACGTAGTCGGCGGCCTCGTCGAAGCGGTCGGCGATCAGCCGCTGCACCTCCGGGTCGCGGCGGTCGGCCAGCGGCGGATCCTGGCGCCGGCCGAAATGAGCCGCCGTCTCGGGACGCGCGCCGACCTGGATCCGGATACCGCCCCGGCCGCCGCTCACGTAGTCCAGGGTGGCGATGGCCTTGGACAGGTGGAACGGCTCGGTGTAGGCGGTGATCGCGGTCGGCACGAACCCGATGTGCCGGGTCGTCGGGGCGATGCGGGCCGCGATGAGGACCGCGTCCAGCCGGCCCCGGACCCGGTCGGTGCGGGAGTCGGGCCGGACATGGTCATCGGACTGCAGGGCCAGCCCGTCCTCGATGGTCAGGAAGTCGAGCAGCCCGCGCTCGGCACGGGCGGCCAGCCCCGCCCAGTAGGCCGCGGTGAGCAGCCGCTCCGGCTGCGCGTCGGGCTCGCGCCACGCGCCGGGATGCCAGCCGGCGCCGTCGAGGGCCACGGCCAGGTGAAGGGGAGCCGGTCGGCCCGCCGGGTTACTCGTCACGGATCAGCACGTCCTTTCCGATCAGGGCGACTCGTACAACGGGAGCGCTTTATCCATTATTTCGCTAGGCATAGTGGATTATGGGTACAGGGCCACTTTACGGCGCGAGCCGGGCGGTGCCTACCCTGGCGGCCGGCCAGGGGCGCATCTACCATCGCAAGTGCCACCTCGACGCCCCCAGGAACGAGGCCCCTGATGACCGCACCCGGCGCGCAGCCCGCCGACGTCGTGATCTCCGCCGCTGAGCTGCGGGCTGAGCTGGCGGCGGGCCGGGATGTCGTGCTGCTGGACATCCGGCGGGACGACACGCCGGAAGCCAGGGCCGCCTACCGGGACGGTCACCTGCCCGGCGCGCACTTCGTCACGCTGACCGATCAGCTGGCCGGGCCCCGGACGCCGCGGTCCGGGACCAATCCCCTGCCGGCCGACGACGCGATCCAGGCCGACGTCCGCCGCTGGGGCATCAGCCCCGGCTCGCTGGCCGTCGTCTACTCGGCCGAGTCCGCGGCCATTGCCACCCGCGGGTGGTGGGTGCTGCGCTGGGCGGGCGTGCCCGACGTCCGCTATCTCGACGGCGGCGCCGCCGCCTGGGCGGCCGCGGGCGGCGTGCTGACCGCCGAGGAGCCGGCCGAGGGCCGCGGCACGCTCACCGTCTCGACCGGATCGCTGCCCGTCCTGGACGCCGACGATGCGGCCGGCCTGGCCCGGACCGGGCTGCTGCTGGACGCGCGCAATCCGGACGCCTACACCGGCGCCGGCCCCGGGACGGGGCACATACCCGGCGCGCTGAGCGCGCCGGGCACGGACAACATCGGGCCGGACGGGCTGCTCAGGGCGCCTGAGGAGCTACGGGCCCACTACTCGGCCCTGGGCGTGGACCAGGCGGCACCGCCCGGTGTCTACTGCGGCGGCGGAGTCGCGGCCACCCTGGACATCCTGGTTCTCAGCCGTCTCGGGGTGCCGGCCGCGCTGTATCCCGGATCCTGGTCGGCCTGGAGTTCGGATCCGGCCCGCCCGGTGGTCACCGGCGATCAGCCCGGCTGAGGCACGCCGCGCTGGCCACCAGGCCGCCGGCATCGGCCAGGCCAACGCCAAGCTGCGCGCGCTGGGCGACAACGTGGTCGTGGTGCCCATCCGGGCCGGCCGCCCGGGCGCTGCGGCCGCCTGCGGCATCGGCCCAGGGTGAGCTGGTCACCACGCAGGCCGGCCGGTCCGCGGACGGCGGCATCACGGTGAGCGGCCACGCCCCGGCCGGGGACATCATCGTGGTCGGCGTCATGACCGACACGGCCCACGAGACCGCGATGATGTCGCAGGTCAGCTCCCCGCCCGCGCCCAGCTGCATCAGACCGCCGGCGGCGCCGTAGATGGACGGGCGCCATGGCCCCGACGTACTGTCGGGGCCATGGCTGTCCCGAGCCCCGCGCTGGTGTCCGCAGATGACGACTTCTGGGCCGATGCCGACCGGCACCTGGTCCGCTACAACGGCGCGGGCGGGTTCACCCGCGAGGTCATCGACCGCGCCGCCGGCAGCTTCCTGTACACCGAGGGCGGCCGGAAGATCCTCGACTTCACCTCGGGTCAGATGAGCGCGATCCTGGGCCACTCGCACCCGGAGATCGTCGCGACGCTCGCCCGGCAGGCGGCCACGCTGGACCACCTGTTCAGCGGCATGCTGAGCCGCCCGGTGGTGGACCTGGCCCGCAGGCTGGCGCAGACCCTGCCCGACCCGCTGGACAAGGCACTGCTGCTGACCACCGGGGCCGAGGCGAACGAGGCGGCCATCCGGATGGCCAAGCTGGTCACCGGAAAGCATGAGATCGTGTCGTTCGCCCGGTCCTGGCACGGCATGACGCACGCCGCCGCGGCGGCCACCTACAGCGCTGGCCGGAAGGGTTACGGGCCGGCCGCGCCGGGCAACTTCGCCATCCCGGCGCCCTACCGCTACCGCCCCGACTTCACCACCCCCGACGGCGACCTGGACTGGCAGCGTCAGCTGGACTTCGGTTTCGCCCTGGTCGACGCGCAGTCGGTGGGCAGCCTGGCCGCCTGCATCGTCGAGCCGATCCTCAGCTCCGGGGGCATCATCGAGCCGCCGCCGGGCTACTTCGCGGCGCTGCGGGACAAGTGCCGGGAACGCGGGATGCTGCTGATCGTCGACGAGGCCCAGACCGGGCTGTGCCGGACCGGCAGCTGGTACGCCTTCGAGCGGGACGGCATCGTGCCGGACATCCTCACGCTGTCCAAGACGCTCGGCGCCGGGCTGCCGCTGGCCGCCGTGCTGACCAGCGCCGAGCTGGAAGATCGCGCCCACGATCGCGGCTTCCTGTTCTTCACCACGCACGTCTCCGATCCGCTGCCGGCCGCGGTCGGGAACACGGTCCTCGACGTGCTGCAGCGGGACCGGATGGACGAGCGCGCCCGCGACCTGGGCGGCTTCCTGCGCCGCGGGCTGGAGCAGCTGGCCGGCCGTCACGAGATCGTCGGGGACATCCGCGGCCGCGGCCTGCTGGCCGGCCTGGAGCTGGTCGTCGACCGGCAGACCAAGCGCAGCTCCGACGAGCTCGGCGCGTTCGTCACCCGGCGCTGTCTGGAACTGGGCCTGCACATGAACATCGTCCAGCTGCCCGGCATGGGCGGGGTGTTCCGGATCGCCCCGCCGCTGACCGCCACTGAAACCGAACTGGGGCTCGGGCTGGCCATCCTCGACCAGGCCATCGGCGAGGCCGCCCAGCAGCTCTGAAGCCCAGCCGCCGGCCGGGGCGGTCGACCAGGGACTGCGTCCCGGACGGAGCACCGGCCTAAAGTCATTTATTTCTATCGTAATAGTAGTCTTTAGCTCCGGGAGGTTACGGTGAGCGCTGAGTTCCTCTGGTACATCCCCAACACGGTGGAAGCCGGCCACCGCGGCGACCCAACGACGGAGGGCTGGGGGTCGCTGGAGTTCTCGGCCGGGCAGGCCCGGGCCGCGGAAGAGCACGGCTGGGACGGAGCCCTGCTCGGGGCGGGCTGGGGGCGGCCCGACACGTTCACCGTTGCGGCCGCGCTGGCCGCGCGGACGACGACCTTCAAGCCGCTGATCGCGATCCGCCCCGGCTACTGGCTGCCCGCCCAGTTCGCCAGCGCCGCGGCCACGCTCGACCGCCTCAGCTGCGGACGCGTCCTGGTCAACGTCGTCACCGGGATCGATCACCTGGCCGCCTACGGCGACGGCCAGGCCGACCCGGCCCGCCGATACGGCCGAACCCGTGAGTTCATGCAGCTGGTCCGGCTGCTGTGGACGCAGGAGAACGTGACCTACCGCGGCGAGCACTTCGGGGTCGAGTCCTCCACCCTGGCGCTGCGGCCGTACGGGTTCGAGCAAGGAAGGCACCCGACCCTGTACTTCGGCGGAGCTTCGGAAGCCGCCCAGCGGGTGGCGGCGACCGAGGCGGACGTCCAGTTGTTCTGGGGAGAGCCGCTGGACGGGATCGCCGAGCGGATCGACCGGCTCAGGTCGCTGGGCCACGCCCTCGGACGCGAGCACCCGCCGCTGCAGTTCGGGCTGCGCATCACCACCCTGATCCGCGACACGGCCGAGGAGGCCTGGCGTGACGCGGAAGAGAAGGTCGCCCGGATGGCGACCGATCCGGGCGAGAAGCCGATGCAGCACTCGGGGGGCCCGCAGTCGGGCAGCAGCGCCTGCTGGACCTGGCCGGACGAGGCGAAGTCCTCGACTCCTGCCTCTACACGGCCCCGGGAAAGGTGGGCGGCGGCGGCGCCGCGACGACCTGGCTGGTCGGCTCGCCCGCCGACGTGACCAGCGCGCTGAGGAGGTACCAGGACCTCGGGGTGACCCATTTCGTGCTGTCCGACACCCCGTACCTGCGCGAGCTGGCCCGGGTGGGCCAGCAGATCCTCCCCCGTCTGCGCCAGTCGTCCTGATAAGAATTTTCCGCGGGCCATGTCGAGCTCCGGCGGGCGGCTACGACTGGATCGTGACACCGATGAATGCAGCACCGAGCGGAGGTCCATCTGTCATGTCCATGGTTCGCGTACACAATCTCGCTGTCTCGCTCGACGGATTCGGCACCGGAGCCGACCAGACCCTCGAGTCGCCTTTCGGGCACGCCGGGCAACGGCTGATGCAGTGGTTCTTTCCGACCCGGACCTTTCAGGCCATGCAAGGCCAGGAGGGCAGCACCGGCATCGACGACACCTTCGCCCGCGGCTGGGGACCGGGCATCGGAGCGGAGATCATGGGCCGTAACAAGTTCGGCCCGCAACGCGGGCCGTGGGCGGACCAGCAGTGGAACGGCTGGTGGGGCGACGAGCCGCCGTTCCACACCCCGGTCTTCGTGCTTACCCACTATCCCCGGCCCTCGGTCGAGATGAAGGGCGGCACGACGTTCCGCTTCATCGAGGCCAGCCCGGCCGACGCTCTCGCCGCGGCCCGGGAGGCGGCCGGCGGCCTGGACGTCCGCATCGGCGGCGGCCCGGACACGGTCCGCCAGTTCCTGGCCGCTGACCTGGTTGACTACATGCACGTGGCGCTCGTCCCGATCCTGCTGGGCCGCGGCGAGCGGGTCTGGGACGGCCTGGAGGGGCTGGAGGAGCGCTTCGTCATCGAATCGGCCAGCTCCCCCAGCGGGGTCACCCACCTGACCTTCACCCGCCGCTAGCCAATGGGGTGAAAGCCGAGATTCGGCAGGCATCTGGGCGAGCGGCGTGATTGAGTTGTAACCACGCTGCCCGCCCAGAGCCATGCCCTGGGCAGGCCGGATCATCAGACAGACGGGGACCTGCGAATTTGACTGAAGCACTGAGCATCGAGGCCCGGCACGAGCAGGACTGCACCATCGTGACCGTCTCCGGGGAGATCGACATGAGCACCGTGGGCGGGCTCCGGGAGCGGCTTTTCGAGCTGGCCGCCAGCACGCGCCCGCTGGTGACGGACCTTGACCAGACCAGCTTCATCGATTCGGCCGGGCTCGGGGTCCTGGTCGGCACGGCCAACCGGGCCGCCTCGCACGGCGGCGCGCTGCAGGTCGTCTGCGCCCAGCCGCAGGTCTGGCAGCTGTTCAGCCTGGCCGGGCTGGACCGCCGGATACCGCTGACCCGGACCCTGGACGAGGCCCGGCAGGCCCTGGAGGCCCGGGCCGCGCAGTCTTGATCAGCGCGGGCGCGCGGGCCGCTTAATCGACACATCGGCCTGTTGACAGGGCGGTGGGGCGAGATCACGATGGCGTTAGCCATTAACCCTGTACAGAGGACGCCAGGCACCCCGGACCTGGAGGCCTGCGTTGACAAGCAGCCTCTCTGCTCGCTTCTCCAAACCCTCGTTCGTGCTGTCGGCCGCGCTGGGCGGCATGGTGGCGACGACCTTCCCGGTCACCGTCTTCACCCTGGCCCTGCCGCAGCTCGAGCAGGAGTTCAACGCGTCGCTGGACGCGGTGACCTGGGTTCTGACCGCGCCGCCGCTGGCGTTCGCCATCGCCCTGCCGGTCCTGGGCCGGGTCAGCGACATCTTCGGCCACCGGCGGGTCTTCATGGTGGGGTCGCTGGGCGCGACGCTGGCCGCGTTCCTCAGCGCCGTGGCCCCGACCCTCCCGCTGCTGATCGGGGTCCGCACGCTGGGCCAGGTGTGCGGGGCGGCGACGACCCCGGCGTCGCTGGCCCTGATGGCCGCGGTCTACCCGCCCGAGCGCCGGCTGCGCATCATGGGCTACTGGTCGCTGGCCGCCGCCGGGTCCCCGGTGGTGGGCCTCATTGCCGGGGGCCCGCTCATCGACGCGTTCGGCTGGCGGTCGATCTTCGTCGTGCAGGGTTTCCTGACCGTGGCCGCGTGCGGCTACGCCTGGCTGGTCCTGCCGAGAGGGATCCCGCAGCGGCGGACGCGGATCGACGTCCGCGGGCTCAGCGCGCTGGCTGTGGCGCTGGGCGCGGGCCTGACCGCCCTGGAACTGTTCCCGCAGCCGGACAAGCGCCCGTGGGTCATCGGGGCGGCCGTGGTCAGCGCGGCCGCCTTCGTCATCTTCTTCCGGGTGGAGAAGACCGCGCCCTCCCCCGTGCTGCCGCTGGACCTGCTCCGGGTCCGGAACTTCTCCGGGCCCCTCCTGGCCCAGGGGTTCGCCACGTTCGTGTACATGAGCGGCTACATCCTGACCCCGCTGCTGCTCGAGCTGCAGTTCGGCCTGTCCGCGGCGCGGGCTTCGCTGATCCTGGTCCTGAGGACCGGCGCCTTCTGCGTCGGGGCGCAGGTCACCTCGCGGATCCGCGGGCTGACACCGCGCGGGTCGGCGATGGCCGGGACGGCGATCATGGCTCTCGGCTTGCCCGTTTTCGCGGCGAGTGCCGTGTGGGCGTCGCTCGGGCTGGTCGTGGTGGGCAACATCATGGCCGGGTTCGGGCAGGGCATGAGCTCCCCCGCGCTCACCACGTCGGTGGTCAACGCGGTGGAGGAGGACCGGCGGGCCACCGCGTCCGGGCTGCTGCAGATGATGGGGCAGGTCGGGGCGGTGGCCGGGATCAGCCTGTCCGGCGCGATCGTGGCCGCCGGGCACGGGCCGGACCGGTTCGCCGTCGCGTTCCTGGTGGCGTGCGGGCAGGCGCTGCTCAGCCTGGTGGCGGCCGGGTTCATCCAGTCCAAGCCCGAGGCGCGGCGCGCCGAAACCGAGCAGGAAGCGCCGTCGCTGCAGACGACGGACGGCCCGGCCTAGGGCTTAGTGGTTACTCCCGCCACCCGAGCTCACCAGGTCAAACGCAGGATCATGCGGGCCCGACCAGGGCACGGAGGGTCCGGGCATTGCGGACCGCGTTGGCGTCGCCGTCGTTGTTGAAGTAGGCGAAGACGTCGTGGCCGGCCTGGTTCCATTCGCGGATCCGGTCGGCCCACCACCCCAGGTCGGTACCCGAGTAGGAGCCGGCGTAGAGGTGCTGGTGGTCCGGGCCGTGCAGCCGCAGGTAGACGAAGTCCGTGGTGGCGCGCAGCACGCACGGCAGGTTCGCGCCGCTCATCACGCAGTACGCGGCCCGGTGCTCAGCCAGTAGCGCATAGATCTCCTCGTGCATCCAGCTGGGATGCCGGAACTCCACCGCCACCCGGATCCAGGACGGGACGAGCCGTAGGAAGCAGGCCAGCCGGGCGTCGTCGCGGGCCAGGGCCGGCGGAAGCTGCACCAGCAGCACCGCCCGACGGTCGCCGAGCTCGTGCCAGCCCGCCGCGATGCGTTCCAGCCACTGCTCCGGCTCGTAGAGCCGACGGGCGTGGGTCAGGCCGCGAGGGGCCTTGACCGACAGCCGGAAGCCCTCCGGCAGCCGTTCCCGCCAGCCGCGGAACGCGGCCGGGCCGGGCCAGCGGTAGAAGCTGCTGTTGAGCTCGGCGGTCGGGAAGGCCGCCGCGTAGTAGCTGAGCCGATCCCGGCTCGGCAGCCCGGGCGGGTACAGCTCCGGCTGCCAGTGGTCGTAGCTCCAGCCCGAGGTGCCGATCCAGGCGGTGGCTATGGCTGCCGCACCACCTTCAGGCAGCCGTCGGCCTTGCGCCGGACGATGTCGTAGCCGTGCGGGGCCGGCCCGTCCAGATTTCCCGGCCACGTCAGTGCCTTCATGGCGCGGTCCCTGCCCGTCCCGGCCGCGATCTCACACCGTCCCGGCGGATTTCTGTTTCCGGGCTGGGCGCGGGGGAAGCGAGCCGGACTCTGACGGACGGCGAAGGGGACGGGTACATGAAAGACGACATCCGCGGCGAGGTCGCGGTGGTCACCGGGGCATCGCGCGGACTCGGCCTGCTGCTGGCGCAGGAGCTGGCCCGGCACGGCTGCCGGCTGGTGATCTGCGCCCGCGACGCAGCTGAGCTGCGGGAAGCTGCCGACCGGATGCGCACGGCCGGTGCCGAGGTGGTCGCGGTGGCCTGCGACGTCACCGATGCCGACACGCCGCAGCGGCTGGTGGACACCGCCCGCGAGGCCTACGGCCGGCTGGACATGGTCATCAGCAACGCCGGGATCATCCAGGTCGGTCCGGTGGACGACGCCACGGCCGGGCACTTCGAGACCGCGCTGGCCACGATGGCGCTGGCCCCGGTCCGGCTGGCCCTGACGGCGCTGCCGGTCATGCAGGCTCAGGGCCACGGCCGGATAGTGACCATCGCCTCGATCGGCGGCAAGATCAGCGTCCCGCACCTGCTGCCCTACAGCACGGCCAAGTTCGCCGCCGTCGGCTTCTCCGAGGGGCTGCGCGCCGAGCTGGGCCGCGGTCCGGTTACCGTGACCACCGTCGTGCCCGGGCTGATGCGAACCGGTTCCCATCTGCAGGCCCGCTTCACCGGGCAGGCCGACAAGGAGTTCACCTGGTTCGCCCTCGGGGCCAGCCTGCCGCTGGTGTCGATGGACGCCGAGCGGGCCGCCCGGCAGATCGTGGCGGCGGTCCGGGCGCGCCGGGCCGAGATCATCCTGACTCCGGCCGGCCAGGTGGTCTCCCGGATATCGGGGATCGTCCCCGGGCTAACCAGCGACATCCTGCACCTGGTGCAGCAGCTCGGCCTGCCTGCCCCGGCTGCTGGCGGCGGGACCGGCGGGACCGGCACCCCGGGATACGATCTGCACCCGGCCCTGCCGCGGCAGGCCTTCGACCGGCTGACCGCCTGGGGCCGGTCCGCAGCGGACCGCTTCAACGAGCGCCGCCGGAGCGATGCCGCCGCGGGCAGCTAGGCCGCCGCCTTACCCTCAGGAAAGGCTGGTCATCAGCTGCGGCCAAGCGAAGCGTCCTTGGCGATCCAGTGGTCGCCCAGCTTCTCGAATTTCTGCTTCAGTGCGTCGTAGGCCACCCGCGAGGCCTCATCTGTCTCGCCGTGGGCCTGGACGGCCTCCTGGTGAGCCTGCCGGAACACCTCCTGGGCTTCAGGGCTGGAACGTTGCAGTGTCCTGGGAAGTTCGTTCGCGCGCAGCCCGTAGCGGCTGGACCTGGGCATAAAATCTCCGTTTCGATTCAGCGATAACTAGGGCCGCTTACCCGTTCGGCCGGGCTTCACACGGTGCTGACCAGGAACATTCGCACGATCTTCGTTTCCGCGACCGACGGCCAGAAAGATTTTCGTTTTCGGTGGATCCGCTCTGCCGGCCTGGCCTTCGCCCGAGAACCGGGCCGGAGCGCTACTTGAAGTGGTCCTCGACGCGGAACCCCACCTTCACGGTGACCTGGAAGTAGTGGTTTCCGTCGTCCTCGACGTGGCCGCGGATCTCCTTGACCTCGAACCAGTCGAGATTCCGCAGGGTCTGCGCCGCGCGGGCGAGGGCGCCCTTGATCGCGTCGTCGATGCCCATGGTGGACGAGCCGACGATCTCATTGACCGAGTAGATGTTGTCCGCCATCGTGACTCCTTCAGAAGTGGTCGTCGGCCGCACTTACCCGGGACCGCCCGCGTACTCCTCAGCGCCGCGTCAAATCTTTACGTCTTGCCGAGGTTTTCTCGTGGCCACGGTCTGGGCTTCGTTTCCGCCGTCGCCATCGGGGCCGTACTTCGCCACCGGAGGGGCGAGCTGAGGCGGAACAGCCCGCTGTGGTCGAGGAAGCCAGGCTGAGGAGGGTTTGCACGGCTAAGCCGGTCCGCGACGGCTTGAGGCCAGGTAATGGGGGCGGGATGAACGCGCAGGGCGCCGATTTCGCGCCGGCGGGCCGAGGGCCGGCGGTGGTGACGGCGCCAGCCGAGATTGACATTGCCACGGCCGGCCGGTTCCGCCTCAGCTTGGCCGAGGCGACCGGGCCGGGCCACGGGATAGTCGTGGTCGACATGACCCGTAGCACCTTCTGCGACTGCGCCGGGCGCACCACGTTGATCCGGGCGCACAAGCAGGCGCTGGCCGCGGGTGGTGAACTGCGCCTGCTCCGGCCGGCTGACGGCATTGTCCGCCGCCTGTTCTCGGTGTCTGGGGTGGGCCGGGCCCTTCCTACCTTCGGCAGCTGGCCAGCAGCTCTCGGCGACGGGGCAGGGGCTCCCGGCTCTGGGGGGGAGAGAACCGGGAGCCCTGCGGCCCGTGGCGTCAGCCGACCTGCGATCACTGAGTGAGCGCGGACGCTTCGCGACGACCTGCAGCTGTACTGCCCCCGGGCAACCGGGCTAATCCACTAACGGCGGGCAAGTCGTTTCAAGCCCTGCTTTTACGCCTTAACGTGCCCGATATAGGCCCCGGGGCTAGAGCGCTACGAAGCGGTAGCCGTGGGCCTTGAAGTACCGGATGATGGCCGGCAGCGCGGCGACGGTGGCCGGGTTCCCGGCCGCCTGGTTGTGCATCAGCACGACGGGGTGGCGCTGCGCGCCGCCTTCGGACTCGGCGAGCCGGATGATCCGGTTGACCCAGTACGACGAGGAGGACCCCTCGGCCTTCCAGTCCTCGGTGTCCACCGACCACAGCCACACGCTCATCCGGCGCTGCTGGGCCAGCCTCAGCGTGGTCGAGTTGTAGTTGCCGTACGGCGGGCGGAACGCGCAGGCGTTCACCTTGGCCACGGACCGCAGGGCGGAGTTCATCCGGTCGATCTCGCGGGCCTGGCTGGATGCCGAGAGAAGGAGCAGGTTCGCGTGATCCCAGGTGTGATCGCCCATCGCGTACCCGGCCTTGACCTCCGCCCGGACCGACGTCGGCCAGCCGGAGACCTGCCGGCCGAGGTTGAAGAAGGTGGCCGGGACCTTGTAGCGGGCCAGGATCCGCAGGATGGCCGGCGTGCTCTTGCCCGGGCCGTCGTCGAAGGTGAGCGCGACCGTCTTGCCGTTGCCCGGGGCGTAGTAGTGCGCGCCGTAGGAGGCGCGCGGGCAGGTCTTGGGGGCTGCCTTGGCGGGCTGGCTGGCCCGGCTGACCGCCGCCCCCGCGGGCGAGGCCAGGCTGCTCAGGACGGCCGCGACGGTGATGACGCACGCAACAAGAACCCCACGACGCACGGATTTCATGGCCCGTCCCTCCCCTTAGACGGCCATTATCCGCACTGCGTGCCGTTCCCGCCAGAGCTGGCCCGGGCCTCCGGCGGCGGGCCAGGCCGTGGTCATGGCTGAGCCTTCATATGAACGGCACGCAGTCTCCACTGGATCTTCATCTGCACCTCGGTGAGCTGCAGTTCCTGAAATCAGGCAGCTAGGGAGAATTCCCGGCCAGGACGGCGGCGAGGAAGTCACGGGTCAGATCCTGCGGGGTGCCGCAGTTATTTATCCAGGAGACCCTGGTGCGGCCGAGAAGCCGCCGGTACCGCTGCTCTTCCCGCATTCTGTCGTGCTCCGTGGTCAGGATCAGTGACCCGTTGAGGAACATTTCGTGGTGATGGATCAGGCTCGCGCCGCCCTTGTCCTCCAGGGCCTCGACCGCCTCGTTGTCGGTCCCGGGCGGCCGCCAGCCCGGGGGCTCTCGCACCACCACGGCCACATGGCCGATGGCCGCCGCCGCGGTACGCCAGGAGGCACCGTAGACGCTGCGCGGGGAGACGAGCATCCGCGCGGACCGGTCCGGGTCGGACTGGTCCCGGGCGTACGCCCGGCCCGGCGCGGCGGCGAAGAAACCGGGCCGCAAGGCCAGCACGCTGCCGGTCTTCATGTGCAGCATCCGCTCCCCCGTGCTGGCCGCCTGCCCGCTGCGCAGCGAGACCGCGCCCCAGTCGTCGTCCAGCACCCCGACGTCGACCTCACGGTGCTGCAGGAGTCCCGCGACCAGCGTGGTCTTCCCGGCCCCCGACGTCCCGGTGATGATCACGCCGCGCCGGTCCGATCCGGCGGCCAGGGTCAGGGTGCAGCCGTGCACGAACACCGTGTCGTCCGTGCTCACGGCCGAGCAGATGCCCCGGACGCACACCTTGACCAGCCGGTAGGCGCCGAAGCCGAAGGCCAGCATCACCTTGTCCCGCGGCGACCACCAGCGCGCGCCGTCCCACCGGTCCTCGAGCCCGTAGCCGGAAGCGGGCCCGGTCAGCGCGCACAAGGTGGCGTCCGGCCGCTCGCCGGCCGCGGCCGGCGCCCAGTTGGCCGCGAACATCCGGCTGAGCTCGGCGTTGTCGGAGGCGAAGGCGACGACGATCCGGCCCGCCGGGACGGCGACCGACGCCGTCACCCGGTACGGCGGCCGGAGGCCGTCCATCACTGCGGGCAGCCCGGGGCCGGGATCGCGGACCGGCGGCAGCCCGTCGTAGTAGCTGGCGCTCACAGCCGCGCCGGTCAGCCGATCTGCTCGGCCAGGGCGACGATGATGCCGGCCGGGCCGCGCAGGTAGCAGAGCAGGAACATGTTCTCGTACTGCGCGATCTCGCCCAGCAGCTCGGCGCCGTGGCCGCGCAGCCGGTCGACGGTGTCCTTGATGTCGTCGACGGCGAACATGACGCGGTGCAGGCCCAGCGTGTTGGGCGGCGGGGGCTGCGGCCCGGCGGCGACCGGCGCGGGGACGTGATACCTGGTCAGCTCGAGCCGGCCAGGGGCGTCCGGGACCCGCATCATCGCGATCTCGCTCCGCAGGCCGTCCAGGCCCACGGTGCGGTCCGCGAACAGGCCCTCGATCTCGCTCCGGCCTTCCAGTGCCATGCCGAGCGCGGCGAAGAAGCCGATCGCGGCATCCAGGTCGTCGACGACGATGGCCACGTTGTCCATCCGCTGAATGGTCATGGGCCCACCCTACGGAATGGTGGTGACACACCCGGGTTGCGTCGGCTAGCACCCTGCCCGGGCCGTCCGGCCTGATCAGAAGATTGGCTCATGCATCCCGAGGCCCCGCGGGGCGGCCGGCGGCGCGCCTTCCGCTCCCTGGCGGGCAACCGGGCGCTGACCCGCGTGCTGGCGGCGTACGTGATGTTCGTCCTGACCGAGAACGCGGTCTGGATCGCCATGCTGGTGTACGCCTACGCCCGGGGCGGCACCACGGTGGCGGGACTGGTGGCAGTGGCGCAGCTGGTCCCGGCCGCGGTGGTGGCGCCCCTGGCCGCGGGTTTCGCCGACCGCCGCTCGCCCGCGGTCATGCTGACGGGCGGCTACCTGGTGCAGGCCGCCGCCATGGCGGTCACCGCCGCGGCCATCGAGGCGGGCGGGCCGCTGGCCGCCTACGCGGCGGCGGTGGCGGCCTCGGCGGCGGTGACCCTCACCCGCCCGGCGCAGTCCGCGCTGATCCCGTCCCTAGCGGCCACCCCCGACCAGCTCACGGCGGCCAACGTGGTCGCGGGCGGGCTGGACGCCGCCGGGCTGGCCGGGGCCGGCCTGCTGGCCGGCGTGCTGATCTCGCTGGCCGGGGCGGGCAGCGTCTTCGCCGTGTGCGCTGGCCTCGCGCTGGTCGCGGGGCTGCTGGCGGCCGGGCGGCCAGGCCCGGCCCCGGCCCCGGCCGCCGGGCATGCGGCGGGGGCGGTGACGGCCGGCCTCGGCGCCGGGCTGCGGCTGGCCGCGGGCCGGCCGCGGCTGCGCCTCATGCTGGCCCTGGTGACCGCGGACGCCATCGTGGTCGGCGCGCTGGACCTGCTGGTGGTCATCCTCGCCTTCACCGTGCTCAAGCGCCCCGCCGACTGGGTCGGCTACCTGGAGTTCGCGTTCGGCGCGGGCGCGGTGCTGGCCGCCGCCGCGAGCGCGACCCTGGTCGGGCGACGGCTCGGCGGCCCGATCGTGGCGGCCGCCCTGGCCTTCAGCGCGTCCCTGGCCGCGATCGCGCCTGGCCCGGGGCCAGCCGGGACGGTAGCCCTGCTGGTCGTGGCCGGCGCCAGCCACGGCCTGCTCAACGTGGCGGCGCGCACGCTGCTTCAGCGTTCGGTCCCGCCGCAGCTCATCGGACGGATCTTCGGCGTGCTGGAGGGCCTGGTCATGGCCGGGCTGGCCATCGGCGCCCTGCTGGTCCCGGCCCTGGCTCACCTGGGCGGCAGCCAGCTGGCCGTGCTCGGCGTCGCGGCCGTGCTGCCGCTGGCCGCCGCCGCGGGCGGCCGCGCCCTGTTCCGGCTCGATTCCGGCACCGCGGTACCGGTGGTCCAGATCGCGCTGCTGCGCCGCCTGCCGCTGTTCGCCGAGCTGCCCGCGCCCGCGCTGGAAGGCCTGGCCGCCGCGCTGGAACCGGTGACGCTGACCGCCGGGGAGGTCTTGATCCGGCAGGGAGACCCGGCCGACGCCTACTACGCGATCGCCTCCGGCGAGCTCCAGGCGGTCCAGGACGGGCGTTGGCTGGGACGGTTCGGCCGCGGCGAGGGCGTGGGCGAGATCGCGCTGCTGCACGCGGTCCCGCGGACCGCGACGGTCATCGCCCGCACGCCCGGCACCGTCTACCGGCTCGGCCGGGACTCGTTCCTGACGGCGGTGCTCGGGCACGCGCCCACCCGGCGGCAGGCCAGCCGGATCGCCGACACGCGGCTCGCGGCCGACCAGCCGTAGGCACGACCGGACCGAACGCAGACAGGAGACCGCTGTGGAGCATCCGCTGGCCATGGATCCGGACGCCATGCGGCGCGCCGGCTACGCCACCGTCGACGCGCTGGTGGCCCGGCTGGCCGACCCGGCGGCTGACCCGGTGCTGCGCCGCGGCCAGGCGTCCGGCCTGCAGGCGCGGCTGGGCGGCCCGCCGCCCGAGCAGCCTGCCGACTACGCCGAGGTGCTGAGCCGGGTGCTCACCGACGTACTCCCGCACGCCGCGCGCAGCGATCACCCCGGCTACCTGGCCTTCGTCCCGAGCTTCACCACCTGGCCGGCCGCGCTGGCCGAGATGACGGCGGCCGCGGCCAACCTGTACTGCGGCGCGTGGCTGGAATCAGCGGGCGCGGCGCAGGTCGAGCTGGAGGTCATCGACTGGTTCCGCGGCTGGCTGGGGCTGCCCGCGGGCACGGCGGGCGTCCTGGTCACCGGCGGCTCCGCGGCCAACCTGACCGCCCTGCTGGTGGCCCGCGAGGCGGCCGGCGGCCCGTCACCGGCTTCGGTGGTCTACGTGTCCGACCAGGCGCACTCCTCGGTCGCCCGGACGGCCCGCGCCATGGGGCTGCTGCCCGAGCAGGTGCGGGTCCTGCCGACCGACGACCGCTGGCGGCTGGCCCCGGGCACGGTGGCCGCGGCGGTCCGGGCCGACCGGGCGGCGGGCCGGATCCCGTTCGCGCTGTGCGCCAGCGCCGGGTCGACCAATACCGGGGCCGTCGATCCGCTCGCCGACCTGGCCGACGTGTGTGCCGCCGAGGGGCTGTGGCTGCACGTGGACGCCGCCTACGGGGGCTTCGCCGCGCTCACGGCCAAGGGCCGTCGCGAGCTGTCCGGCATCGAGCGCGCCGACTCGGTGACCCTCGACCCGCACAAATGGCTCTACCAGCCGATGGAATGCGGCTGCGTGCTGATCCGTGACGGCGCCCGGCTGGAGCGGACGTTCGCCATCCACCCCGACTATCTCGACGGCGACGCCACCCAGGAGGCGGTCGAGGTCAACTTCGCCGACCGGGGCCTGCAGCTGTCCCGGGGCTTCCGCGCCCTGAAGGTCTGGATGAGCGTGCAGACCTTCGGCCTGGCTGCGTTCCGGGCCTGCGTCCAGCGCAACCTGGACCTGGCCGAGTACGCCGAGGACCTGGTCCGCGGCCGGCCCGGGCTGAGCCTGATGGCCGCGGCCACGCTAGGCATCATCTGCTTCCGCCGGGAGTGGCCGGGCTGCGATGAGGCCGAGACCGAACGCCGCGGGATCGCGCTGGCCGCGGAGCTGGAACGCGCCGGGACGGCCCTGGTCTCCACGACCAGGCTGGCCGGACGGCACGCGATCCGGCTGTGCGTCCTGAACCCGACGACCGGCGCGGAGCACGTGCGGGCGGTGATCGAGCACTTCGCCACCGCGGCGGCCCCGCCCGGCCACGGGAGCCCGGTGATCCAGTCTCACGTCCGGGGCGGGCTCGTCCCGGAGCCCGGCGTCCGTGCTGGCCGCGAGGCGCTCGACGGCGTCGCGCTGCTCGACGGCGTCGCGGGCGCGACCCGGCACGCCATCCGGGCCCGCGGCGTCGTCCTCGACGTGGCGCCCGGCGACGAGGTCACCCGGCGCTGGGACGCTGACCGGTTCTTCTACCTGATCCTGGCCGGCCGCTACGACGTCCTCATCGACTCCCAGCTCATCCGCACCCTGAGCACCGGCGATCACTTCGGCGAGCTGGCCGCCCGCGACTGGGGCGGCGGCTACGGGTACGCCCGGCTGGCCACGGTCCGCTGCACTGAGCCGGGCCGGCTGCTGCGGCTGGCCCACGAGGACCTGCAGTGGCTGGCCGAGGCCGAGCCGGCCGTCAAGGCCCGGCTCGCGCTCACCCTGGCCGACCGGCTCCAGCATCGCTAGCGGCGGTGTGCCCGCGCCGGCGGTGTGGTTCGCTGGTGTCATGCCACAAGCCGTCACCTTTCGTTCCCGGATCGCCGCCCTGGAGCCCGTCTACGGGGCCTGGTCGGTGATCCCGTCCGCGCTGAGCGTGCGGCTGCTGGCCGCCGCGGGCCTGGACTACGTGGTCGTCGACCTTCAGCACGGCGGGGCGGCAGAGGCCGACCTGCCCGCGCTGACCACGGCGATCCGGCAGGCCGGGGCGACGCCGGTGGCGCGGGTCCGGCACGCGCACACCGCCGACATCGGGCGGGCCCTTGACCTGGGCTGCGAGGGCGTCATCGTGCCGAACGTCGACTCGGCGGCCCAGGCCCGCGAGGTGGCCGGCACCGTCCGGTTCCCGCCCGCCGGACACCGGTCCGCGGGCGGCGTGCTGGCGGCCGCGGATCCGTTCTGCGTGGTCATGGTCGAGTCGGCCGCGGCGCTGGCCGACGTCGACGCCATCGTGGCCACCGACGGCGTCGACGGCGTCTACGTCGGCCCGCGCGACCTGTCCTTGTCCCTGGGCTGCGAGCTCGACCCGGACGACCCGGTGCTGGGGCCGGCGCTGGGCCGCATCTGGGCGGCCTGCGCGGCCGCGGGCAAGCCGGTCGGGGTGCACGCCACGGACGGCTCCGTGACCCGCCGCTACCGCGAGGCAGGCTGCACCCTGCTGACCACCGCCGACGACGGCGGCTCGATCACCCGGCACGCGGCCGCCCAGCTCGCCCGGGCCCGCGGTGACGGCGGCTGACCCGCAGGCCGGGCCAGGTTCGGGAAACCAGAAGGCCATTCATGAAGACGGCGTGAGAGCGGGCGGTGCCGAAGCGGGCGCCGCCTAGTCTCCGGGCATGCTCAAGCAGCTCGAATCGCGGGCCCGGATCGACCTGCGGCGGCCCACCGCCCGCCGCGGGCGTCGAGGATCATCGCGGCCACCGTCGCGGCCGTGGCCCGCGGCCTGGCCGGCGGTCACCCGGATCTCATCCGCGCCCCGGTGGCTCTTCTTCGGGCTGGCGGTCCTGGTGACCCTGGTGCCGTGGCTGCCCGACCTGTACATCCTGGACCGCGGCCAGCCGGCCGAGGCGGTCGCGGTCCTCAAGGTCATACCTGGCCATCGCGCTGGTGACGTACAACCTGCTGGTCCGGCTGGCGCCGGCCGGTGTATCAGAAGCACGGCGGCCGCCTCCGGACGGGTAGAGACCCGCATTCGGAGGAACGCCATGAGCGAGACGGACCAGGCCGCCCGGGCGGCGCAGGCCAAGGACGGCTTCTTTTCGGCCGAGATGCACATGTTCCACGTCACCGGCTTCGGTCAGCACGCGGGCGTGCTGACGAGCAAGGCGGAAGTGCCTGGCGCCCGGCTGGGGGTGTGGCCGACCGACCCGGCCAGCAGCCATCACATCAGCGGCCCGGCCGGCCCGGACGCCGCCGCCGGCATACAGGGCTTCGCGCTGTCCAACAGCGGCAACCGGACCCTGCACGCCCCGAAGCGGTCGTGGAAGGTCAACCTCGGGCACGACAGCGGCCCGCTGGCCGGGATGACGTGCCTCAACCTCAAGTCGATGTACAACGACCCGTCCCAGATGCGCGAGGCGCTGGCCTGGCACCTGTTCGGGAAGGCGGGAGTCCCCGCGCCCCGGCACACCTACGCCAAGCTCGCCTTCGACGCGACCTACTACGGCCTGTTCTCGGTGATCGAGCAGGTCGACAAGAGGTTCCTGAAGGACCATTTCGGCGCGAACCACCGCGGCAACCTGTACAAGGCCTACTGCGGCGACATCGGCGCCGCCACCCTGGAGCACCGGATCGGACCGGACGGCGACGACAGCGGCCGCCAGTACTGGCGGGACCGCGCCGACGGCGACCGGACGTACCGGCTCAAGACCAACACCGGCGACCGCGACGCCAGCAGCTACGACGACCTGGCCCAGTTCATCAGGACCATCAACGGGACCGGGATCGGCGGCGGGGCGGGGCGCTTCGGTACCGACGCGTTCCGCGAGTCGGTCGACGGCATCATGAACGCCCGCGCGTTCCTGCGGTGGGCGGCCGTCAACGTGCTGCTGGGCAGCTGGGACAACTATTACGCGACCCCGTCCAACTATTACCTCTACAACTCCGGGCGGCACGGCGCGGAGAATGATTTCATGGCCGCCCCCTATTTCACGTTCATCCCCTGGGACTACGACAACTGCCTGGGCATCGACTACTTCGGCACGAAGTGGCAGTACTCCGACATCCTCGACTGGCCGGCCAGCACGAGGCCCTACTGGGACGGCCGGGCGACCTCCCATATCCCGCTCGTGCAGAACCTGCTGCGCAATCACGACTATCGCCAGTACTACCTGGATTTCACCGAATACCTGCTGGAGACGTCGTTCAACCCCGGCGCGGTCAGCGAGCAGATCGCGGCCGGCTCCGGGAACGGCCTGTGGGGCCGGGTGCGCCAGGCCGCCTACCTCGAGTCGGGCTCGCCCTACGGCCAGCCGTTCACCGGGCGCCAGTTCACCAACGACGAGGTCTACCTCAGCGGCTGCCAGCAGAACGAGCTGCGGCACGACCGGGAGAAGGCCGACGGCATCGTCCACTATGTCCGCATGCGCCGCGACAGCGCGCACCAGCAGCTGGACCGGCTGCGGATCCAGACGCCCCGCGCGGCCGCCCAGCCGGGCTTCCCCGAGGCCGCGGAACCGCTGCCCGCGGCACTGCTGCCCGCGGCACGGTGACCAGGACGGCCTGAGGTGACAATGAGCCCGGCGGCCTCGCAGCTCGAGCTGGTCAGGGAAGCCAAGATCTCGGCCCTGCTCGGCAGCCCGGCTGACCCGAGGCTGGAGGCCAGCGGCGTGCTGGCCCTGGACGGGCTGTTCTACATCATCTTCGACAACCTGCCGCACATCGCCCGCATCAGCCCGGAGCTGATGCCGGCGGCGGACGGAAGCCACCTGGTCAGGCAGCGCAAGGGCCTGCGCAGCGGCTTCGAGGACATCGCGCATGACCCTCAGTCAGGCCATTTCTACGTGCTGATCGAATCGCTGCGCCGCGGCCACGGCGAGTACATGGCCGCGGTGCAGGAGTACGACGCCGGGCTCGGCTACATCAGCCGGAGCTGGCTGGACTTCCCGCTCGACCGGCCGAACAAGGGGCTGGAGGGGCTGACCTGCGTGCACCGCGACGGGCAGGCCTACCTGCTCGGCCTGTGCGAGGGCAACCGGGGCAAAGGGGGCGCCGCGGGCCGGGTTCCCGGCGGCGGCCGGATCCAGGTGTTCCGCCGGGGGCGCCGCCACTGGGACCGGGTGAGCGAGATCCGGCTGCCCGAGACGGTGCTGTTCGAGGACTACAGCGGCATCGCGGTGACCGGTGACCGGGTCGCGGTGCTCTCGCAGGTCTCCTCGGCCCTGTGGCTCGGCCGCCTGGCGCCGGGCGACTGGGCGGTCGAGGGCGCCGGGACGACCTACGCCCTGCCGCGCGCCGCGGACGGCGCCATCGTGTACGGCACGGCCGAGGGGGTGTCCTGGATGGGGCCCGACCAGGTCGTCATGTGCTCGGACAAGGCCAAGCCCGGGCACGATCCCCGTTTCCGGGCCAAGGACCAGTCACTGCACGTCTTCAGGATCCCGGTTCAGGATCCGAGTGCCCGGGCGTCCGCCTGAGCCAGCAGCAGGGCGTTCTCGCCCAGCACCGAGAGCCAGTAGTTCATCCGCTCGGCATTGGTGAGATCGGTCCAGCGGGCGAACAGCGGCGCGGCGTCGGCCAGCGGCAGGCGCCCTTCGACCTGGTGAATCTCCAGCGTGAAGGACGGGGCGCCCGGACGGCACGCCGCCCGGGCCGCCGAGACCAGGGCGGCCAGGCCGCCCGGCCCGTACATCATGCTCAGGGAGGTACGCCCCTGATAGCTGAACGGGATCGGCAGCCGGGTCAGGAACGTGAAGTGATCCGCCAGGCCCGGCACGAGCGGATGGTTGTCGTGCAGGTGGAAGTGCAGGCGCTTGCCGACCGAGCCGATCGAGGCGATGACCTCGAGGACGTCCCGCACGCCGGAGGCCACCGCGTCCTGGACATCGCCGGCCAGTTCCGGCAGCCGGTCGTCCTGCACGCTGAGGCGGGTCAGGCGCAGGTCGGGATGGCGGCGGCCGAAGGCCGCGGACGCCTGCCGGACGCCGAGGTGACCGACGTCGATGCAGAAGCTGACCCGCTCGGCGTCGGCCAGCCGCTCGGCCAGCCCGGCGAACCAGCCCGGGTCATGGCCCGCGGCGTACTCCAGAAAGACCAGCGGGCCGACCGGCGAGCGCCCCAGCCCCGAATCGAGCTCGCGCATCGCCGCCAGCAGCCGGTCGGCCTGCCCGCCCATGTCGGACTGGTCATGGACGACGAAGCCGGCCACGCGCCCGGCGAACCGGCCGGCGAAGTCCGCGACGGCGGAGCGGCCCGTCTCGTGCAGCACGTTGATGCGCCGGTTCAGGTGCACCATCGGCTGGAGCGGGTGCGGGGGCACGAACGGCAGCACGCGCTCGAGGTCCCCGGGCGCGTCGGCGTAGAGCTCGGCGGCCAAGCCCATCTGGCCGAAGCGGAGCGCGGCCAGCTCCAGCAGGGCGTCATCCCCCGCTACGCGCCGCTGGAACAGGCCGTAGTGCGGCCTGGACTCGGCCATGTTGCTCCTCACCGGGGCGTCGCCCGCGAGTCT
Organism: uncultured Actinomycetes bacterium; assembly: GCA_963744005.1. Taxonomy (GTDB): domain Bacteria; phylum Actinomycetota; class Actinomycetes; order Streptosporangiales; family Streptosporangiaceae; genus Palsa-504. The sequence goes on from CAVURU010000003.1 coordinate 997,904, forward strand.
TACCGCGCGGTGTCTTCCGTTGCGGGGTCCTGCCGTGAGCCTAACCGCGGACCTGATTTACCCGGGCGGCCGGGCCACAATGGCCCCATGGATCTGCATCTGGACGGCAAGGTCATCCTCATCACGGGCGGGACCGACGGGCTGGGCGCGGCGCTGGCGGACCGCCTGGTCGAGGAGGGAGCCCGGGTCGCGGTCTGCGGGCGGGACGCGCAGCGGCTGGCCGCGACGCAGCAGCGGCTGCGGCAGGCGGGCGGCGATGCGCTCGCGGTGCAGGCCGATGTCACCCGCGCGGCCGACCTGGAACGGTTCGTCGCGGCCGCCGTCGCCCGGTGGGGCCGCCTCGACGGCCTGGTGAACAACGCGGGCCGCAGCGCCGCGGGCCGGGTCGATCAGGTCTCGGACGAGGAGTGGCTGGCCGACCTGGAGCTCAAGGTGCTGGCCGCGGCCCGGTGCACCCGGCTGGCCGTCCCGCACCTGACCGCGGCGGGCGGCGGGGCCATCATCAACGTGCTCAATGTCGGGGCCAAGGCGCCGGGCGGCTCGTCGCTGCCCACGGCGGCCTCCCGTGCGGCCGGCCTGGCCGTCACCAAGGCGTCGTCCAAGGACCTCGGGGAGCACGGCATCCGGGTCAACGCCGTGCTCATCGGGCTGGTGGCCAGCGGGCAGTGGCGGCGCCGGGCCGAGGCGGCGGGCCAGTCCGAAGACGAGCTGTACCGGCGGATGGCCGACAGCGCCGCGATCCCGCTGGGCCGGGTCGGCCGGGCGGAGGAATTCGCTGACCTGGGCGCTTACCTGCTGTCGGATCGCTCGTCCTACGTGACCGGCTCGGCCGTCAACCTCGACGGCGGGAGCAGCCCCGCGCTCTAGCCGGGCCGGCCCCGGCCGAGCAGCTTCTCGATACTCCGCCGCTCGCGCTTGGTCGGGCGGCCGGCCCCGCGGTCGCGAACCGCCACCGGGACGACCTCCTCGCGGGGCGGCGGCGGAGGGCTGTGGTCGACGTAGCACTCGGCGGCCACCGGCGCGCCGACGCGCTTGCTGATGACCCGCTGCACGACCACGATCCGCTCCCGGCCGGCGAACCGCAGCCGCACCTCGTCGCCGGCCTGGACGGGGTGGGCGGGCTTGACCCGGGTGCCGTTGACCCGGACGTGGCCAGGCCCGGCAGGCGGCGGACGCGGCCGATCGGGTGCCGGCCAGCCGGACCGACCAGATCCAGCTGTCCACCCGCCCGGCCTGATCCCCTGCCATCGGGCCACTGTAATCGCTGCGATTTTCCGGCTGCGATTTTCGCTGCGCCGGCGATGGCTACCGGGCCGGGCGCGGCCAGGCCGGTAGGCTCGCCGGGCCCGGCACGGGTCGCCGCGGCAGGAGGGGGGTGTGGCATGCTCGGCCGGTCCCACGCGCTCAGCGGAGCAGTCGCCGGCCTCGGCGTCGGCTCGCTCGCCCTGCACGAGGCCGGGCCAGCTGGCCCTGCTGTGCGGGCTGACCGCCGCCTACGCCCTGGCCCCGGACATCGACCAGTGCGGCAGCACCAGCGCCCGCTCCCTCGGGTTCGTGACCGAGGCCCTGGCCTGGGTCATCCGCAAGGTCAGCGGCGGTCACCGGCACGGAACCCACTCCCTGGTCGGCGTGGGCGCGTTCACCGCCGTGGCCTGGCTGGCCTGCCTGTTCCGTGACACCTGGCCCGGCCGGGTGGTGCTGGCCCTGGTCCTGGCCGCGGGCCTCGCGGCGGCGGCCGACGCGCTGCGCCCGGGCCCGGCGCACGGCGAGAACCTCGTGGGGCTGGTCGCGGCGGGGCTGATGTGCTGGACCGGCTACGGCCTGGCCTTGGTGCCGATCGCGGCGGCGGTGGGCACGGGAGCTCATCTGGCCGGTGACATGCTGACGGTGGAGGGATGCCCGCTGGCCTGGCCGTTCTCCCGACGCCACCTCGGCCTGCCGCGGCCCCTGTCGTTCACCACCGGGACCTGGCGGGAGCGCTGGATCGTGGTACCGGTGCTCTTCGGCGCGTTCGCCTGGCTGAGCTACCGGGACCTGAGCGCGAGCCAGCTGTTCGGTTAGCCGTCCGGCCGAGGGCACGTCGCGGGCGCGGGCGGCGCCGTGATCTACTGCCTGGTAGATGCCAGCCAGGTAAGGGAGATCGAGGTTGTCGCTGCCGTTGAGCGGGATCCGGGTGCTGGATCTGAGTGGTCCGGCCGGAAGCTACGGCGGACGGCTGCTGGCCGACATCGGCGCCGATGTGGTCAAGGTCGAGCTGCCGGACGGAGACGAGCTGCGGCGGCAGGGGCCGTTCGCGGGCGGCTCGCCTGACCCGGAACGGAGCCTGCCCTTCGTCTACTACCACGCCAACAAGCGCGGGATCGTGGCCGACTACCGCGATCCGGCGGCGATCGGGGATCTGGCCGAGCTGGGCGCGCACGCCGACGTGGTGCTGCTGACCCCGCCGGTGGCCGGCTTCGACCCGCAGACGGGCGGGCTGTCCTGGGCCGGCCCGGAGGCGGTGGTGTGCTCGGTCACGCCGTTCGGCGTCAGCGGACCCTACCGGTCCTGGCGGGCGACGCAGCTCACCTCCAGCGCCCTGGCCGGGGCCATGTACCAGTACGGGCCGCCCGAGGGGCCACCCCTGATCACCCGGGGCAGCCAGCTGTATGACCAGGTGGGCACGCACGTCGCCATTGCGGTGCTGGCCGCACTGCGGGCCCGGCCGGCCGCGGGCGGGCAGTTCATCGACGTCTCGGCGCACGAAGCGCTGACGGCCGGCGTGCACGAGCTGTTCCGCTACACCAACTTCGAGGAAATCGCCCGGCGCAGCAAGATGCCGGGCGTGGCGGGGATCTGGCCGTGCCGGGACGGGCTGGTCGAGTTCGTCACCGTGACCGACAAGCAGTGGTCCGGGTTCGTCCGGCTGCTCGGCAGCCCGGCCGAACTCACCGACCCGGCGCTGACCGACCCAGTGGTCCGGCAGGAGCGGGCCGAGGAGCTGATGGCGGTCATCGCCCCGATGATCGCGGCTATGGACCGCGAGGACTTCGTGAGCCGCGGGCAGGCCCTCAGCGTCCCGTGCTCGCTGGTCAACACGGTGGGGCAGTTCACCGCGGACCCGCAGCCGCGCAGCCGGGGCTTCTTCGTGCGCCAGCCGGTGGCGGGCCTCGGGGAGTTCGACGTACCGGGCCGGCCTTTCTTGTCCACCGAGCCGTTGCTGGCCCAGTACCGGCGCCCGGCGCCCCGTCTCGGTGAGCATGACGCGGCCGCGATCGCCGCCGAGTGGCGGGCCGCGGGCCCAGCGCCGGAGCCGCCTGCGGAACCGGTCAAGCCGCTGGCGGGGCTGAAGGTCATCTCGTTCGGCATGGTCATCGCGGGCGCGACCTGCGCCACGGCCCTGGCCGAGCTGGGCGCTGACGTGATCAAGATCGAGTCGCCCTCGGTGCCGGACCAGGTACGCCGGATGCGCGCGACCGAGCCGGAGGTCCGCGAGCCGTCCGGCGCGCTCACCTCCGCGATGTTCGCGAACTTCAACCGTTCGGTCCGCAGCCTGGCGCTGGACATGAAGCAGCCCGAGTCGGTGGACCTGGTGCTGCGGCTGGTCGCCGAGGCGGACGTGGTGCTGGAGAACTTCGGGCCGGACGTGCTGGAGCGCTGGGGCATCGGCTACGGCAAGCTGTCGGCGGCGAACCCGCGGATCGTGATGCTGTCGCAGACCGGGTTCGGTCATACCGGGCCGCGGTCGCACTACCTGGCCTACGCGGTGACCGTGTTCGCGTTCGTCGGGCTGAGCGAGATCTGGGGCCAGTCCCATCCGACCGCGAGTGACTACCCGGCGTCCTCGCACGGCCTGTTCGCCATCCTGGCCGCGCTGGCGGCGCGCGACCGGACCGGCCTGGGCACCCACATCGACCAGGCCCAGATCGACGTGGCCGGGGCCATCATGGGCCCGATGCTGCTCGACTACCTGGTCAACGGGCACGAGCCCGGCCAGGACCCGGCGCCCGGCCTGGTCGTCCGCAGCCTGGGCGAGGACCGCTGGCTGGCCGTCGAGCCGCAGACGGACGAGGACTGGCAGCGGCTGGCCGGGATCGTCGGCGCGGCTGATCCCGCGGACCGGGCCGCGGTGACCGACGCCCTGCGGGCCTGGGCCGGTGCCCTGACCCCGCATCAGGCCATGCGCCTGCTGCAGCGGGCCGGCCTGGCGGCCGGGGCGGTTCAGGACACCGAGGACGTCACCCGGGACGCCCAGCACCGATGGCGGCACTTCCTGCAGGAGATGTCCCACCCCGATCTCGGCGTGGCCGAGTACGCCGGGCCGCCGTACCGGCTGGCCAAGACCCCGGCCGCGATCCGGCGGCGGACCCCGCGGCTGGGCGAGCACACCACCGAGATCCTGGCCGAGTGGCTGGGCATGCCGCCGGAGGAGAGCCAGGCCTTCGTCATGAAGGCGCGGTAGGCGGCCGGCGCGGCCACGTTGAACAGCGCCCCGGCGATCAGCACGCCGCCCCCAGGTGGCCGACGCCGTCGGTCCAGCCGGTGCCCAGCGAGCGCATCCGGGTCGTCACAGGTCCAGGACCAGGTCTCCGCGGGGCTGCGAGCAGCAGATCAGGGTGCTACCGTCGGCTGGGTCATCGACCGGGTCGGGGTCGTAGCGGACCGTCCCGGATACGACGGCGGTCTCGCAGGTGTGGCACACCCCGGTCCGGCAGGACCAGCGCACCGGCACGTCGCAGGCTTCGGCGAACTCCAGCAGGCTGGCGTAGCCGGGGTCCCACGGCGCGCTCAGGCTGCTGCGCGCGAACGCCACCACGGGGCCCTTCCCGGGCGGGCCGGCGGGCGGATGCGGCCGACGGCCGGCGACCGGCGCGATGCCCGGCGTCTGGGCCGGCCCGGCGCCGAAGATCTCGGTGTGGATGCGGGCCGCGTCGATGCCCTCCGCAGCCAGGGCCGCGGACATCTCGGCCATGAACGCGGGCGGGCCGCACAGGTAGGCGTCGGCGTCACGGGGCAGCCCCAGCCCGGCCAGGACCGGTGCCGACAGGCGTCCCGCCGTGTCGTAGTCACGGCCCGCCAGGTCGGCGGGGCCAGGGCTGCTGTAGCAGATGTGCCGGTGCGCGTGCGGCAGCGCGGCCAGCAGGGCGCGGGATTCGGCCGCGAACGGCTCATCGGCGCGGCGGCGCGCGCCGTGCAGCCACCAGATCTCCCGGCCGGACCGGGCGGCGGCCAGCGAGTGCAGCATGGCCAGCACCGGCGTGGCGCCGACCCCCGCGCTGATCAGCAGGACCGGAGCCGGGCCCGGGCGCAGCGTGAAGGTCCCCCGCGGCGCGGCGACCTCGAGCTGGTCACCCGGGTGCACCCGGGTGTGCAGGAACTGGCTGCCCAGGCCATGCTGCTCGCGCTTGACGCTGATGCGGTACTCGCGGGCGCCCGGCGGGCCCGACAGGGAGTAGCTGCGCAGTACAGGCGCGCCGGCCGGGTCGGGATGCAGCCGCAGGGTCAGGAACTGCCCGGGCAGCGCGGCCGGCACCTGGCCGCCGTCGGGCTCGGCCAGGTGCACGGATATGACGGTGTCGCTCTCCTGGTCGACGCCCGCCACGGCCAGCGGGCGGAATCCCGGCCACGCGGGCGGCGGGCTCGCCTCGGCCAGGCCCGCATTGCCCGCGAGCGTCCCGGTCTGGCCCAGCAGTTCGGTGAAGGAGGATCTCCATCCGGCGCTCAGCGCCGGGATCCGCAGGGCGCGCTGCAGCTGCGGGCGGGGATGCCCGGGCAGGTACAGCAGGGCGTCCAGCTCCGCGACCGTCATGGCTTCCGGGCCGGAGGACAGCTTGATGATGTCCTGCCCGGCGCTCACCAGGCCCTCGGTCAGCACCCGAAGGTAGAAGCCGGGCCGGTGCCGGGCGACCAGCAGCGCCGGGATCCGCGCGTCGTTCATCCGGATACCGACCCGGAAGCAGGTGACCCGGGGCTGGGTGACCTCGAAGACCGCGCTCCCGATCTGATACCGGTCGCCGATGCAGACCTGGTCGTCGGCCAGTCCCTGCACGGTGAAATTCTCGCCGAACTGCCCGTAGCTGAAGTCCTCCCGGCCCAGTTCCTGCTGCCAGTACCGGTAGGACTCGATCTGGTAGACGAAGACCGCCCGCTGCTCACCGCCGTGCCCGGCCAGATCGCCCTGTCCGTCACCGTCGATGTTGAGCTGGCGCACCATCCGGGGCCCGGCCACCGGTTCCTTCCATACCCCGGTATGGACTGTCCGGCCCTGCCAGGTCACGTCCCGCGGCAGGCCCACATTGACCGACAGCAGAGCGCCCGCCGGTGGCGGCGAAGTCACCACGAGCTCACCCTCTCACGCGGGCGCAGGCCGGCCACAGGCGGGCCACGGATGCCTTGTCATCTCTCGCCCATCGGGCGCGGCGAGATTAGGGTGAGTCGTAGGGCGGAGCTGGAGGCGAAGGGTCAATGGCGACTGACTTCACGTCGGGCAATCTCGATCTCGGCGGGCTGAACTTCCACTACACGGACTGGGGCGGCGACGGCCCGCCGCTGGTGATGCTGCACGGGCTGTCCGGTCACGCGCGCACCTGGGACCACACGGCCGCCGCGCTGAGCGACAGGTACCGCGTCCTGGCCCTGGACCAGCGCGGGCACGGGGACAGCGACTGGGCCCCGCAGTACGGCTTCGTCCCGATGGCCGGGGACCTGCTGGCCTTCCTGGACCGCCTGCAGCTGGGCGAGGTGACGCTGATGGGGCTGTCCATGGGCGGCCTCGTCTCGTTCGTCTTCGCGGCGGCTCACCCCGAGCGCGTCCGGCGGCTGGTGGTCCTGGACATCGGACCGGAGATCGCGCCGGCCGGCGCGAGGAACATCTCCGCGACCATGGCCAGGCCCGAGGTCTTCGGCTCCGAGGACGAGGCGGTGGCCGAGGCCCGCGCGGCCAATCCGCGGCCCACCGACGAAGCGCTCCGGCACCGGGTCCGGCACGCGCTGCGGTCTCAGCCGGACGGCACGCTCACCTTCAAGATGGACAAGGCCCTGCGCAGCCAGCCCGGCGCGATCTTCGATCTCACCCCCGATCAGCTCTGGGACGCCTGGCGCGCAGTGCGCTGCCCGGTGCTGCTGGTCCGCGGCGCGGACAGCGAGGTCCTGGCGGCCGAGACGGCGCAGCGCATGCAGGCCGAGAACGCCAACGTCTCCTTCGCGTCCGTCCCGGATTGCGGTCACAGCATCACCCTAGACAATCCGGAGGGCCTGCTGGTCGCGCTGGAACCCTGGCTCGGCGCCGTGGAAACCGGCCGGGTGGCACTATGAGCGGGCCCGGTGACTTCAAGGAGCTCGATTTCAAGAAACTGGGCAAGCGGCTGTCGAACTGGGGCCGCTGGGGAGCCGATGACCAGCGCGGGACCCTGAACTTCATCACCCCCGCGCACGTGCTCCGGGCTTCGTCGTCGATCCGCTCGGGCAAGGTCTTCGAGCTCAGCCTTCCGCTGGACAGCGACGGGCCGCAGCGCGGCGGCGGCCGGAGGTTCAACCCGATCCACGCCATGACGATGATGCCCGGCGAGTTCTCCTCACCCGACGGCGTCGTCATCGCCGATGACATGCTGACCTTGACCCTGCAGTGCGCGTCGCAGTGGGACAGCCTGGCGCACGTCGGGTACGACGACAAGTTCTACAACGACGTGACCGCCTCACGCGCCATCACCGCCCGCAGCGGCGCCAGCCGCAACGGCATTGACCAGGTGCTTCCGGGTGCGGTCGGCCGCGGCGTCCTGCTGGACATCGCGCGGCTGCGCGGGGTGGACTGGATCAGGGCTGATGACAAGCCGATCGGCGTCGCCGACCTGGAGGCGGCCGAGGAGCGGCAGGGCGTCCGGGTCGGGACGGGTGACGCGCTGCTGTTCCGGACCGGATGGCGACGCAAGTCAGTCGTCGAGGGCTGGACGGCGGAGTGGATCGCGGCGAGCCCGGGGCTGGCCCTGGAGTGCGCCGAGTGGCTCTGCGACCGAGAGGTGGCCACTCTCGCGGCGGACAACTGGGGCATCGAGATTCAGCCGTCCCGCACCGAGGGCGCGCTGTTCCCGCTGCACTGCGTGATGCTCCGGGACGTGGGCATGATGTTCGGCGAGATGTTCGACCTGGAGGCGCTGGCGGCTGACTGTGCCGAGGACGGGCAGTGGGACTTCTTCTTCTCCGGGCCGCCGCTGCGGGTGGCGGGCGGGGTGGGATCCCCGGCGAACCCCGTCGCCGTCAAGTAACCGCCTAGTTCCGGCGCGGGATCCGGTCGCGCACGGCCGACAGCGGCCGGGCGATCGGCGCGCTCAGCCGCCCGATCAACCCCGGCGCTGAACTGGCGTGGCGCCCGGCCGCGGCGGCCTTCTCAGGCTGCTGGCCGGGGCCGGCTCCGCCGGATCACGACCTGGAGGGAGATCGGCTTCCCGGGTGGCATCGGACGCGGCTTCGGCAGGAGCGTCGTCTCCGAAGCCGACGCCGATGGCCTGGTCGTCGCGGCGCCGCTCCTCGTGCACCAGGGCGGCGAGAACCTTCTGGTCTTCGGTGGTCGGCTCGCCGCCCAGGGGCAGGGCCCGCGGGTAGAGGGAACGGGACAGCACCGGGTTCAGCTCCGCGGCGTAGATGCTGAGCTTGGCCAGCAGCAGCAGGAAGGCCACGATGCCGATGACCGTGCCGAAGGTGCCGTAGGTCGCCGAGGCGTTCTTGAGCTGGTGGGTCATCAGCCCGGTGCCGACGGTGATCAGCGCGGTGAACCCGACGGCGCCGAGGACGGCCCCGGGCAGCAGCCCGCGCGGGCCGATCGCCTTGGCCGTCAGCACGGTGAAGCTCGCGAAGTACAGCCCGACGTTGATGATCACCAGGCCGATCAGGACCGGCACCCGGATGGCGTAGTTGGCGGTGCCGCCGGTGGCGTAGGTGGTGACGAAGGCGTTGATGACGAAGGAGGCGCCGATGATGAACAGGCCGCCCAGGCTGCGCCCGAGCCGGGGCAGGAACCCGGTGCGCTCGGTCTGCGGGATGTTCCAGACCGTGGCCATGGCCTGCTGCGCGGTCTGGGTCACGCCCTGGGCGCCGTACAGCAGGCCGAGCAGCCCGATGACCAGGCCGATTCCGCTGCCGTGCAGCGCGCTGTTGCTGGCCGGGTTGAAGCTGGACCCGACCACGGGGAACTCGTGCAGCGTGCGGATGACGTCCGACCCGATCGACTGGGCACCGATGAAGCCGAGCAGCGTGACCACGACCAGCAGCAGCGGGAAGATCGCGGTGAAGCCGTACCAGGCCAGCGCTACGACCAGCAGGTTGGCGTTGTCGTCGCCGAACTTCTTCACCACGGCGTAGGGCACGCCGGCCCAGCGGTTCCGGCGTTGCCAGTCGTCCAGTCCGCCCATCAGCTTCCGCACGGGCGAGAGCGGGTTCACCGGGCGGCTTCCGTGCTGGTGTCCATGCCGCTGCGTTGCCCGGCTAGCCGCAGGTCAAACACGGCCCGGCAAGAGCTGGCCCGGTAGATCTGGGCGAGCCGGTATGTCCGGGTGTATGCAGGAAGGGACGCAAGGAGGGCCAATGACGACCTCTGGGCCGCTCCCGCTGGACGGAATCCGCGTACTGGAGCTCAGCGGGCCGGTCGGTGCCTACGGCGGGCGGCTGCTCGCGGACATCGGTGCCGACGTGGTCAAGGTCGAGCTTCCGGAAGGTGACGACCTGCGCCGCCAGGGCCCGTTCGCCGGCCGCCAGCCGGGCGCCGAACGGAGCCTTTCGTTCGCCTACTATCACGCCAACAAGCGCGGGATCGTGCTCGACTACCGCAGCCCGGAGGCGCTCGGGACGCTGGCCGGGCTGGGCGCGCACGCCGACGTGGTGCTGCTGACCCCGCCGGTGGCGGGCTTCGACCCGGACTCGGGCGAGCTGTCCTGGGCGGGCCCGGATGCGGTGGTCTGCTCGGTGACGCCGTTCGGGCTGACCGGCCCCTACCGGACCTGGCGGGCCACTCACCTGACGTCGGCCGCGCTGGGCGGCGCGATGTACCACTACGGGCCGCCCGAAGGCCCGCCCCTGATCGTGCGGGGCCGGCAGCTCTATGACCACGCGGGCACCAACGCCGCCGCCGCCGTGCTCGCGGCGCTGCGGGCCCGGCCCGAGGCGGGCGGCCAGTTCATCGACATCTCGGCGCATGAGGTGATGGCGTCCAGCTCGTACGAGCTGCACCGGTACACCAATTTCTCGGACCTGATGCGGCGCCGGGCCGATATAGCGAGGGTGGCCGGCATCTGGCCGTGCCGGGACGGGCTGGTCGAGTTCACCGCCTCGACCGAGAAGCACTGGGCCGGGCTGGTCCAGCTGCTGGGCCAGCCGGCTGAGCTCAGCGATCCCGCGCTGTCCGACATGACCGTCCGGATGCAGCGCTCGGACGAGATCCTGGCCGTCATCGAGCCCGCGATCGCCGCGATGGACCGGGAAGACTTCGTGTCCCGCGGCCAGGCTCTCAGCGTCCCGTGCTCGCTGGTCAATACGGTGGGGCAGTTCGCCCAGGACCGGCAGCCGCGCAGCCGCGGCTTCTTCGTGCGCCAGCCGCTCGCCGCGCTGGGCGAGTTCGACATCCCGGGCAAGCCCTTCCGGTCCCGGCCGCCCCTGCTGGCGCAGTACCGGCGCCCGGCTCCCCCGCTGGGCGGATACGAGCCCGCGGCCATCATCCGGGAATGGCAGTCCTCCCGGCCGCAGCTGCCGCCGGGCCGCCCGCTGGCCGGGATCAAGGTGATCTCGTTCGGCATGGTCATCGCCGGCGCCGTCTGCGCCACGATGCTGTCCGAGCTGGGTGCCGACGTCATCAAGATCGAGTCCCCGACGATGCCCGACAGCGTGCGCCGGGTCCGGATGGGTGACCCGGCGGTGCTCGAGCCCTCCGGAGCGCCCACGTCGCCGATCTTCGCCAGCTATAACCGGTCGATCCGCAGCCTGGCGCTGGACATGAAGCAGCCCTCCTCCGTCGACCTGGTCCTGCGGCTGGCCACCGCGGCCGACGTGGTCCTGGAGAACCTCAGCTCCGACGTGCTGGAACGCTGGGGCCTGGGTTACGAGAAGATCGCGGCGGTCAACCCGAAGATCGTCATGCTGTCGCAGACCGGCTTCGGCCACACCGGGCCCCGGTCGCACTACCTCGCGTACGCGTCGACCGTCTTCTCCTTTGTTGGGCTGACCAGGATCTGGGGCCAGTCCCACCCCACGGCCAGCGACTACCCGGCGGCCGCCCACGGCCTGTTCGCGATCCTGGCCGCGCTGGCCGCCCGCGACCGCACCGGCCAGGGCACGCATATCGACCAGGCGCAGATCGAGGTGGCGGGGGCGATCATGGGCCCGATGCTGCTGGATTTCCTGGTCAACGGGCACGAACCGGGCGAGGATCCGCCGCCCGGCCTGGTCGTCCGCGGTCTCGGCGACGATGGCTGGCTGGCCGTCGAACCCGAGGACGAGGCCGACTGGGAGCAGCTCGCCGCGGTGGTGGGCGCGGCCGACCCGGGCGACCACGCGGGGGTCATCGAGGCGCTCGAGGCCTGGGCCGCCGCCCTGACCCCGCAGCAGGCGATGCGGCTGCTGCAGCGGGCCGGGCTGGCGGCCGGCGCGGTGCAGAGCACCGAAGACGTCACGCGCGACCCGCAGCACCGCGAACGGCATTACCTGCACGAGATGGACCACCCCGACCTCGGCGTGGCCGAGTACGCCGGGGCGCCGCACCGGCTGTCCAAGACGCCCGCCACCATCAGGCGGCGCACCCCGCGGCTCGGGGAGCACACCACCGAGATCCTCACCGAGTGGCTCGGCCTGCCGCCCGAGGAAATCCAGGCCTTTGTCTGGCCGCCTACCTGAACTGGCCGCCTACCTGAAGGAGCGCTGATGAGCACGCCAACGACGGAAACTCCGGAAGCTTTCCGGGCCCGCGCCAGGGCCTGGGTGGAGCAGAACCTGCCTCCCGCCGACGGGACGGAGGGCTTGCTGGTGACCGACGATGAGCACCTGCGGATCGTGGCCGAGGACCGGGCCCTGCAGAAGAAGATCTACGACGGCGGGTTCGCCGGCCTTCGTTACCCCAGACAGTACGGCGGCCAGGGCCTGACCCGCGAGCACCAGCTGGCCTGGCACGAGGCCACCGCGGGGTACCGGGTGCCGCTGAGCTTCACCGTCACGCACGGCATCCTCGGCCCGACCATGCTGGACTTCGGCACCGAGGAGCAGAAGGCGGCGCACATCCCGGCCATGCTGGACGGCCGGGAGCTGTGGGTGCAGTTCCTGTCCGAGCCCAGCGGCGGCTCGGACCTGGCCGGCCTGCTGACCCGGGCCGACCGGGACGGCGACATGTTCCGGCTGAACGGCTCGAAGATCTGGAGCACCGGGGCGCACTTCTCCGACTACACCATGATCCTGGCCCGGACCAACGTCGACGTGCCCAAGCACGCCGGGCTGTCGCTGTTCATGATGCCGATCCGCAGCCCGGGCGTGACGGTGACGCCGATCAAGCTGACCACCGGCGGCTCGCACTTCTGCCAGGAGTTCTTCGACGACGTCCAGCTCACCCCGGACCAGCTCATCGGCCCGGAGAACGACGGCTGGCGGGTTACCTCCAAGCTCCTGTTCCACGAGCGGAACATGACCGGCGGCAACAGCCTGAACGACCACGCGATGGCAGGCGACGAAGGCGAGAGCGACTTCATCGGGGAACTCGCCGCGCTGGCCAAGGCCATGGGCCGTAACGACGACAGCTACACCCGGCAGCTGATCGCCGAGGCCATCATCCTGACGACCCTGCCCGAGCCGCTGATCAGCCGGATCAACGCCGCGCTGCGAACGGGGAAGCTGCCGGAGGCAGCGGCCTCGATCGTGCGGCTCATGTCGGGCCAGCAGGGCTTCCGGCTCAAGGAGATCGCCATGGAGATCGCCGGCACCCAAGGCGCGATCCGCGGCGGCGATGACACCATCAGCCCGTTCACCCAGGCGTGGCTGGGCGCCCGCATCGGCACGGTGGCGGGCGGCAGCCAGGAGATGCAGCGCAACGGAGTCTCCGAGCGCGTCCTCGGGCTGCCCCGGGAGGCGACGCCCGACCGGGGCGTGCCGTTCAGCGAGGTGCTGGCCATGCGGCGGCAGCGCGGCTGAGGCGCGGCGGCCGGGAAAAAGTTCGAAGGTCGTAAACAGTTAAGGGTTGCCCCTGGCACGGGGCCTTGCGACGATTGTGGCCTGGGACACAATGGCGATGGCCCGGCCGGGAGGCGGATGGCATGCTCGCGCTACTGACAGACGAACAGGTCATGCTCCAGGAGACCGCTCAGGACCTGGGCCGGAAGCTGGGCCTGGCCAACCCCGCGGACCTCGACACCGCTGACCCGGTGGCCTGCTGGCAGGAACTGGCCCGGGCCGGATTGCTGGGTTTGCGGGCCCGGGATGAGGCGGGCCGCCCGGTGGCCAGCGGAGTCGAGGCGGCCGTGGTGAGCGAAGCCATGGGCGCGGCGCTCGTGCCGGTCGGCTACGTGGTCTCCGGGGTGCTGGTCCCCGAACTGCTGGCCATAGCCGGCGTCCCGGCCCCGCTGCAGGCCGACGTGGCCGAGGGCCGGGCCATCCTGGGCCTGGCCCTGTGCCCGGACCTGGGCGGCGTGGCCCGGGCTGACGGCCTCGCGGAGGCGGTGCTGGTCGGCACGCCCGGGTTCCAGGCCGTGCTGGCCCGCGCCGCCGGGCCGGGTGAGCTGATCAGGGTGCCCACCGGTCAGGGTGACCTGGAGCGGCTGGACTCGGTGGAGCTGAGCCTGCCGCTGTACCGGCTGCGCGATGCGGCCGGGCTGGCGCCGGAGCAGGTGGGCGGGGTTCCGTCGGACGAGGCGATGGACCGGTGGCTGGCGCTGGGCCTCAGCGCCCTGGCGGCGGAGATGACCGGCGCGGCCGAGGCGGCGCTGCGCGGGGTGGTGGAGTACTCCAAGACCCGGGAGGCATTCGGGGTGCCGATCGGGACGTTCCAGGGCCTGCAGCACATGGCCGCGGACGCCTTCGTGGCCTGCGAGGGGCTGCGTAACACCAACAACTACGCCTCCTGGGCGGTGGACGAGGAAGACCCGGCCGAGGCGCTGCTGGCCGCCCGGGTGGTCAAGGCCTACGCGGCCCGGCAGTTCCTCGGGGTGGCCGAGACGGTGATGCAGATGTACGGCGGGATCGGGCAGACCTGGGAGCACATCGCGCACTTCTACGCCCGGCGGATCCTGCTGAACCAGTTCCTGCTCGGCGACGCCCATGTCCAGCTGGCCGCGATCGCCGTCCGGCGGCTGGCCCGGCTGTCCCCGGCCGGCTCGTAGCCCGCCCCCGGAATCAAGGAGCAGACAATGGACTTCCGCGACACTCCGGAGCAGGCGGAGTACCGGGCCAAGGCGCGGGCCTGGCTGGCCGAGAACTGCCCGGTGCCGTTCCCGCGCACCGGGCTCCAGTACGGCGGCGCCCAGGACCCCGACCCTGACCCCGGGCAGACCCTGCAACGGCAGAATGAATGGAAGCGGCTGCTGTTCGACGCCGGTTACACCCTGCAGTCCTGGCCGGTGGAGTGGGGCGGCGGCGGGATCAGCCCGATCTACGACGCCATCTTCAACGACGAGGCCGCCGCGGCCGGTGCGCCCGGGTTGCGGGGGATGTACCTGGAACGGGTCGTGATGATGGCCGGGACCCCCGAGCAGCGGGAGAAGTTCGTGCTGCCCACCATGCGGGGCGACCTGAACTGGTGCCAGGGGTTCAGCGAGCCCAGCGGCGGCTCGGACCTGGCTGCGCTGAAGACCCGGGCCGTGCTGGACGGCGATCATTACGTGGTCAACGGGAGCAAGCTGTGGACCAGCGGAGCGCCCACCGCTGACTGGTGCTTCCTGCTGGCGCGCACCGAGCCGGACGTGCCGAAGCACAACGGCATCTCCATCCTGCTGGTCGACATGAAGACCCCCGGGGTCCGGCCCGGCGGGGTGATGACCAGTGACCGCGCGGTGCACACCGGCGAGTGCGGGTTCGACGACGTCCTGGTCCCGGTCGAGAACCGGATCGGCGAGCCGGGGGCGGGCTGGCGGCTGGCCATGCAGGCGCTGGCCTACGAGCGCGGGCCCGGCGACATCGGCATCATGCCCGGCTACCGGTCCGAGCTGGTCATGCTCGAGGACGTCGCGGCCGAGCGCGGCATCGACGGTGACCCTCGCATCCGCGAGCAGCTGGCCTGGGCCTACGTCCTGGGCGAGGTGCTGAACTACGACTCGATGAAGCAGCTGTCGCTGCGGGTGTCCGGGCGGATGCCCGGCCCGGAAGGGTCGGTCGGCAAGCTGCTGTGGTCCTCCACCGTCCAGGAGATCGAGCACGTCGCCCTGGACGTGGTCGGCGCGGACGCCGTGACCGGCGTCCGGGAGGGCTGGTGGGCCAGTTACTTCCGGTCCCGTCCGACCAGCGTGTTCGGCGGTACGGAACAGATCCAGCGCAACCTTTTGGCCCAGCGCCTGCTCGGCATGCCCCGCGGCCGCTGAGCTGATCATCGCAGCAGGATGGGAGATCGAAATGGTTGAAGAGCAAAAGGACGGCGCGCTCCTGGTGGAGCGGCCCGAAGATCACATCGTGGTGCTCACGTTCAACCAGCCGGAACGGCTGAACGCGCTGAGCGCCGAGCTGATGAGCCGGCTGGTCCAGATCTGGCCCGAGATCGACGCCGACCCGACCGTCCGGGTCGTGGTGCTGACCGGGGCGGGCCGGGGCTTCTGCTCGGGCGCCGACATGGCCGCCCGGCCCGGCGGGGACGGAGTTGTCCCCGAGAACCCGCAGCTGCCCCGGTTCACGGCTCGGCAGGCGAAAATCTACAAGCCGGTCATCACTGCGGTTAACGGCGTCTGCGCCGGGGCCGGCCTGCACTTCGTGGCCGACGCAGACATCGTCATCGCCAGCGACAAGGCCACCTTTACCGACAGTCACGTCAACGTGGGCCAGGTGACCGCGCTGGAGCCGATCGGGCTGTCCCGGAAGATGCCGCTCGGGCTGGTCACGCGAATGGTGTGCGTGGGCCGGCACGAGCGGATGACCGCGGAGCGGGCCTGCGAGGTGGGCATGGTCAGCGAGGTCATGCCGGGCGAGAAGCTCATGGAGCGGGCTATGGAGCTGGCCCGGTTCACCGCCGCAGCGTCCCCGGCCACCCTGCAGATCTCGCTGCGGGCCATCTGGGAGAGCCTGGAATTCGGCCTGACCGACGCCTATAACAACGGGTACGCCCCGCTGGTCGCGCACTGGACGCACCCGGACGCGGCCGAGGGCCCGGCGGCCTTCATGGAGAAGCGGGAACCCAACTGGGCCGAGTGAGGCCGGCCGGATGAGGATGAGCCGTGGCTGACCTCGCGGCCTTCGCGAAGGTACTGGATCTGGAGCCGGCCGGGGACCATGCGCTGGTCGTCCAGGCCGACCCTGATCCGGCGCAGGAGTTCCACTCGGCGGGCATGCTGACCGCGGTCGTGACCGCGGCGGCAGGCCGCGCGTTCGCCGGGCAGGACCTGCGGTCGGTCCACGTGGCCTTCCTGGGCGCGGCCTCCCCGGCCCAGCCGATGCGGGCGGAGTTCACCGTCCTGCGCGGCGGGCGGCAGCTGACCGCGGCGGCCGCCTCCGTCACGCAGGACGGCCGGCTGTGCGCGCACGGATACGTGCTGCTCGGCCCGCAGACCGGTGACGTCATCAGGCACCAGCCCGAGGTCCCGGCGGATATCCCCGGGCCGTCGGCCGCAGCGCCCGCTGTGGCCAGTAACTACGCCGAGGTCCGCGCGGTCGGCGGGACCGATCCGTTCGACCCGGACCTGACGGCGGCGCCCCGGTGGGACACCTGGGTGCGCTCCGCGGGACTGCCCGAACGCCCGGGCCTGATGGAGGCGCTGATCGCGTTCGAGGCGAACACCTTCCTGGTCAGCGCGGCCGTCCTCCCGCATCCGGGGATCAGCATGCACTCGGCGCACCATGACCTGATGGCGGTCATCACGACCAGCGACGTGGTGTTCCACGCCGCGGCGGCCGGGCGCCCGTGGCTGCGGTTCAGCCAGGAGAGCACCTTCGCCGGCGGCGGCTGGGTCTATGGGCGGGGCCTGGCCTACTCCGACGAGGGCCAGCTGCTGGCCTCCTTCGCCGAGGAGGCCATGTTCCGGAACTATCCCGCGGGCCGTACCGGCGGGATATGAGGCGCCCGGCGCCTAGTTGGCCAGGGCCGTGGTGGTGATGAAGCCGAGCGGGCCGCGGCGGTCGTGCACGACGACCTGGCCGGTGGCCACGCCCCGGTCGCTGACGTGCCCGTAGGGCTGCAGGCCGATGTACTCGCCGTCCAGCTCCCGGCCCAGGTAGATGGTGTAGTCCGCGTTGATGAAGTGCAGCCCGCGGGTGGAGGTGTTGGCTTCCCCGCTGGCCAGGTCCCCGGCCAGGCCGAGCCGCACGAGCGGGGTGAGCTCCTCGCCCGCCACCAGGGGGTAGACGTCCCGGACCCAGGTGCCGGCCGACTCCGGGCCGGATGACCCGTTGACTCGCCACGACTGGTGCGGCGCGGTCCAGCGGTGGCCCTCGGCGGCGCCCTCCAGGCCGGAGAAGGTCGAGCGGTCCGGCGGGCCCAGCTCGGGGCCGGGAGCCGGGGCCGCCCAGCCGGGCGTCTCCCGGAAGACGCCGTCCGGCTGCTCGGCCCGGCGCAGCAGCACGAACTTGCCCTGCCCGATGGCCGTGCCGTCCTGCTCGACCGTGGCCTCGATGATCCTGATCCGGCGCCCGCTGCGCACCGTCCTGGTGCTGACCTGCATCGGGGCCAGCGGCGCCGACTTGAACATGTCGATGGTCAGCCGGGTGCAGATCAGGTCCGGCTCCTCGGCCAGCGCCTGCTGGACCGCCCGGGCGGCCAGCCCGCCCGTCATCCGGCCGTGCAGCACCGGGCCCCACGGGCTGGCGGCGAGCTGGGTAGGGATCACGGCGTCGCCGTCGGCGTGGAAGAAGGCACCGGGAGCCTGCGCGGCCGCCGAGGACGGATTCGGGTCTGCGGTCTGCTCCACGGCCATCGGGTCTTCCCTCTCAGTGAAGAGGCTTTCAGTATCAGATGCATGAGCTCTGAAGACAACGCCCCGGGATCGGTCATCGTGGTCGGCGCCGGTCCCGGGCTCGGCCTGGCCCTCGGCTGGGTCTTCGGCGGCGAGGGCCACCCGGTCGCCCTGCTGGGCCGCAGCCGGGAGCGGCTGCAGGGCCTGGCGGCCGAGCTGGCCGGGAGCGGCCACCAGGCCCGGGCGTACCACGCTGACGCGGGCGATCCGGCGAGCCTCGAGGCGGCGGCCAGCCGGGCCGCCGACGAGCTCGGAGCACCCGAGGTGCTCATCTACAACGCCGCCGTGGTCCGGCCGGACCGGCCCGCCGAGCTGTCCCTCGATGAGTGGAACAGCAGGCTGGCGGTGAACGTCACGGGCGCCCGGGTGGCCGTTGACGCCGTGCTCCCCCGGCTGCGCGGCGGGCACGGCACGGTGCTGTTCACCGGCGGCGACGTGGGACTGCGGCCCTCAGCCCGGTACACCGCCCTGTCGGTCGGCAAGGCGGCGCTGCGGGCCTACGCCCTGGCCTTGTTCGAGGACCGGCGCCCGGCGGGCGTGCACGCCGCGATGATCACCGTCAACGGCGCCATCGGCCAGCCGGGCCTCGAACCGGACCGCATCGCCCGCCGCTACCTCGACCTGCACCGTCAGCCGCCGGATCAGTGGTCGGCGGAGATCCGCATCGACCCCCGCCCGGACCCCGGTTAGGCCGGCCCGGGCTGGGGCCGCGGGGCGGTGGTGCCGTTCGTCACGGTGCCGTCGCCCGGGAAGCTCTCGTTCCGGGCATCCTCACCCGGGGCGTCCTCGGCGGCCCGGGCCGCGGCCTCGGCGGCGGCGCGGGCCTGGTTGCCCGAGACGAGCCGCAGCGGCACTTCCTTGAGGCAGGCGGACAGGACGACGGCGGCGACGAGGATGACGGCGGTGACGGCGAAGACGACGTCGCCGGCCGAGGAGAACCCGGCGTAGAACGGGTGGACCAGCGGCTTGGCCAGGCCGTTCAGGAAGGAGGTGTCGTCCAGGCCGCGGCCCAGGTGCTGGCGCAGCGAGGCGAGCTGGCCCGGGTGGGCCTTGGCCGCGGCCAGGAAGGACGGGTCGGTGGCGGCCTTGGCGTAGGCCTGGCTGATCTTGCTGCTGGCCTGGGAGAACAGGATGGACAGGAAGATGGCGGTGCCCAGCGTGCCGCCGATGGAGCGGAAGAACGTCGAGGAGGCCGAGGCGATGCCCATGTCCTGGGCGGGCACGGCGTTCTGCATGGCCAGCACGAGGCTCTGCATGTTCAGGCCGAGCCCGATGCCGAAGATGGCCACGAAGATGTCGGTGCGCCACAGCGGCGTGTCGGCGCCCAGCGAGATGAGCAGGAGGGCGCCGATGAGCATGAGCACCGAGCCGATCACGGGGAAGATCTTGTACCGGCCGGTGCGGGCGATCAGCCGCCCGGCGACCAGCGAGGCGAGCATCAGCCCGGCGACCATGGGCAGCAGGAGCAGGCCGGACTTGGTGGGTGAGGCGCCCTTGACGATCTGCAGGTACAGCGGGATGACGGACAGGCCGCCGAACATGGCCATGCCGACGATGGTGACCTGGCTGGCGGCCACGGAGAAGGTGGAGCTGCGGAACAGCCGCAGCGGCAGCAGCGCGTCATCGCCCATCCGGTGCTGGACCCAGATGAACATGGCCAGGCCGGCCACGCCGAGGACGTAGCAGACGAAGGCGACGGGTGAGGACCAGCCCCAGCTCGCGCCCTGCTCGGCGACGACCAGCAGCGGCACCAGCCCGACGATCAGCATGACCGAGCCCCACCAGTCGATGCGCCGCTCCCGGCGGACGTAGTCGATCTTGAGGACCCGGGCCACGACGAGCAGCGCGGCGGCGGCGATCGGGACGTTGATGTAGAAGATCCACCGCCACCCGGCGACGCCGAGGAAGTCGTTCGTCCCGGCCAGCAGGCCGCCGAGCACCGGGCCGAGCACCGAGGCGCTGGCGAAGGTGGCCATCATGTAGCCCTGGTAGCGGGCCCGCTCACGGGGCGGGATGATGTCCCCGATGACGGCCAGGGCCAGCGGCATGATGCCGCCTGCGCCGATGCCCTGGAAGGCACGGAACGCGGCCAGCTCGTACATCGAGGTGGCCAGGCCGCACAGCGCGGAGCCGACGACGAAGATGACGATCGAGAGCATGAACAGCCGCTTGCGGCCGTAGAGGTCGGACAGCTTCCCGAACAGCAGCGCCGCGATGGTCGAGGTGATCAGGAACGCGGTGGTGACCCAGGCCTGCGCGGTCAGGTTGTGCAGGTCGTTGCCGATCGTCTTGATCGCGGTCGAGACGATCGTCTGGTCCAGGGCGGCCAGGAACATGCCCAGCAGCAGCCCGGACAGGATCGTCAGGACCTCGCGGTGAGACAGCACACCGTCCGATGCTGGATCAGCCGGGCGGGTGGCAGTGGCGGTCATGCGTTAAAGCCTTTCTTCTTCATCCGGGCCGTGTGAATGCGGTCGTAAGCGGCGGTAAACCGTTCCAGCTGCTGGGCGAACTGGCTCATCTCCGCCGTGCTCCAGCCGGCCAGCACCTCGTCGAAGAACGCCTGACGGCCTTGCTCGTACTGGGCCAGGGCGGCTTGTCCAACGTCGGTGACGGCCAGCAGGCTGGCCCGGCCGTCGTGCTGATCAGCCTGGCGCTCGAGCAACCCGCGGCTGACCAGCGCGGCGACCTGCCGGCTGACCGTGGACAGGTCCGCCTGCACGCTGACGGCCAGGGCGCTGGCCCGTATCGGGCCTTCGGCCGCCACGGTATGCAGGAGCATCTGGGTGGCCGACTCGACGTCGTTGCTCGCGGCGGCCAGCAGCCGGGCCTTGGACCGGCGCACCGTGCGCTGAAGATCCCGGAACGACTCGGCCACCCCGGCCACGGTCTCCGGGCGGGGCGCCGTCCCGGCGTGCGCCATGAGTTTTGAGGACGGTGTCGCGGTCGCGCTGTCCGGCATGGCCCATCATTCCCGTCACCTGTGCAGCATTACTTGTACGGGACAAGTGGTTGGTGCACCCAAATATTCCGGGCCGGGCTCGGGAACGTCTAGGGATTTTCGGGGCCGACGGCGGCGTGCAGGGCCGTGTAGGCCCGGACCAGCGCGGCGCGCTCCAGCGAGAGCAGCGGGCTATCGGCCTGGCAGCCTTCGCGAACCCACTGATCGGACAGGTCCATGGCCTGCACGCGGTGCACGGCGGCGGGCCGGACCACCGCCTCGACCACGCCGAACAGATACGAGTACAGACGGGCCACCGCCTCGACCAGCTCGTCGGCCACGTCGGCCGGCCCGCAGGCATACTGCCGCTGCCGGTGCGCCCGCCACCAGTCGATTTCCAGGCTGGCCGCCCGGGCCGGATCGGCGGGCTGACCGTACCGGAGCTTGACCAGCGCGTAGAGCTTTCGCAGGCAGGCTTGCGCCCGGTCCGGGTCATTGTCCGGGAAAGGCGCCCAGAACCGGGCGGCCCGCATCATCAGCCAGGCCCCGCGCACCGCCCGGGCTGGGTCCGAACGGGAACCAAGCCAGAGCAGGCTGAGCAGCGCCCCGAGCAGCCGGGTCCAGCGGCGCAGGTAGTACGCCACCCACATCCGGTACTCCAGGTCGGCTACGCGGGAAGGCTCGAATGATCTCAGCCCGGCCGGAGAGCCCGAATCCGTCCACCCCAAGATCACGAGCGGTCCCTTTCCCTTAATTGCCGCGGAGGCCAGCCGGCCATTAAGCGTCCGGGATCGGCAAGGCAGGAGACGATTATGTGCCTAGCGGACAAGCAAGGCAAGACCGGCCCCGGGACCCGCCGCAGGCCGGAATCACCCGGGAGGGGGTGATAGCAAGCCGCGACGCCCGGAACAGCAGACGGCTTGAACGGGAGACAAAGGCCGCAGCGGACACGGGCCGCAGCGCAGCGGAAGCCATGGGTCCGGGTGCGGAACGGCATTACCGCGCCGAAGGCGGCCGATCCGGCCCGGGCGATGATCCTTCCGCTGGCGCTGGCGCAATTCATCGCCAGCTACGCAGCGGGCACCCAGCGATCCCGCTTTGACGTCGGCGGGGCGGTACTGTCCGCTCTGGGCTTGTTCTTCGTCGTGCTCGGGCTGCTGCAGTCCCGGACGTACGGCTTCGGGGCGTCGCGGCAAGATCTCACCATCGGCGCCCTGTTCCTCCTGTGGTTCTTCCAGAGGTCAACCACTACGACGCGGTCCAGACCGGCCTCATCCTCACTCCGGGCACGATCGGCATCCCGATCGCGTCGGCGGGCGCCGACCGCTTCGCCCGGCGGCACCCTCAGCGGTGGCTCATCATCAGCGGCTTTCTCATCACCGCCGTCGGCATGCTCCTGCTGCTCGCCCTGGTTCGCGCGCATGCGGGCGTCTGGCGGTGGATACCGGGCCTGTTCGGGGCGGGCGTAGGGGTAATGCTGACTTCCTCGGTGAATGTGGTCCAGTCCAGCTTCTCCGAGGCCGATCAGGGTGAGATATCAGGCTTGTCCCGCAGCGTGTCGAACCTCGGGTCGTCGCTGGGCACGGCCCTGGTGGGCTCGGTTCCCGTCGCAGTTAAATTGCCCGCGGGCAAGCCGAGCACCGCATCTCCGGCGCCGCAGCGAGCACCCTGACGGCGAGCTGACCTTAGTCACCGCCCGGGCGGCGCCATCAGGCTGACGTCGATGACGTCGAGCCCCAGGCTGTTGATGCGCTCCATCAGCCCGGACAGGGCCGCCCGATCCGGGAGCTGGGCGCGGAGGGTCGTGGTGCCCCGGCCGATGGTGAGCTCGCAGTCCTCGAACTCAGTACGCAGCGCAGTGCCCGCCTGACCCAGAAAAGTGATCTCGTAAATCTGTGTCTGCACCAAGGTCACGCCTCCCGGGCCATTCTCGGTCCCCATTCCTGAACGACCCCAGCGTGCCGTGAAGCTAGCTCCTCGTGATCGCCCTCGCGAGGGTGATCCAAGGACCAGAACCGTCCCAGGTACTCACGGCTTAACGCTTTTCACAGCGGTAGACACCAGGCCGGTTGAAGAACAGAAGAACACGGCCGGCTCCAGGGCCGCCTCCCAGCGCGGCCAGCAAATACCTAATAAACCTATAAGAAGGGTGATGAAGTAGCTCAGGGCGCCGTGATCCAATGTCGTCACTATCACAATGGCCGTAAATACTGACAGAGTGGCTCAAGGAGCGACAGAGCCTCGGGCCACGCCTGAGGCCCAGGGATCAGGTTCCATGCCAGGGAGCGAAGATAACGGAGATGGTGCCTCGCGTGGCGCGAGGTTCGCAGGGACGAAGTTCCGGCCGCCGAGGCTGCCGGCCACGCTCGTTCACCGGCCGGCGTTGCGTGAACGGCTGACCGCTGGAGCCAGCCAGCGGCTGACGGTGGTGGTGGGGTCGGCCGGGCGGGGAAAAGCGTCCTGCTCGCCGACTGGGCGGCGGCACGGCCGGCCTGCACGACGTACTGGTTGTCGTGTGACAAGTCCGACGCCGACCCCGTCCGGTTCTGGGCCGCCTTCACCGAGGCACCACGGGTCGGCGAACCACGTTTCGGTGCTGACGCGGCCGAGCTGCTGGCCATGGACGGGACCATGTCGGCTGACGTCACGGCATCGGTGGCCAACGACGCCGCCGAGCTGCCGGGCGGCTCGGCCATCGTGGTGGACGACTTCCAGAAGCTGCTCGGATTCAAGGTCGATGCCGACAGCTTTCTGGGCGAGGTCGCCGGGCTGGTCAAGGGCCTGGCCCATGGTGAGGCGGTAACGGCCGCGGTCGTGACCGGCATGGCCGGGATCGCGCTGATCCTGGTGCTGCAGCGCTGGCTGCCCAAGGTCCCCGCCGTCCTGGTCATGGTGGTCCTGGCGATCGCGGCGGCCAGCGTGTTCAACCTGGCCGACCATGGCGTCAGCCTGGTGGGAGTGCTGCCCGAAGGGTTCCCGCCGCTCACCATCCCGGACATCAGCGTGAGCAACCTCGGTCCGTTGCTCGGCGGAGCCCTGGGCATCGCCCTGGTGTCGCTGGCCGACACCATCTCCACCGCGTCCGCGTTCGCCGCCCGCACCGGGCAGGAGATCGACGGCAACGGCGAGATGATCGGGATCGGGGTGGCGAACCTGGACGCCGGCCTGTTCCAGGGGTTTCCGTCGCACCAGCGGCTCGCATACCGCAGTGGCCGAACGGTCCGGGGCCAAGACCCAGCTCACCGGGATCACCGGGGCCGTGTTGATCATCGGAATGATCGTGCTGGTCCCGGGCCTGTTCCGGAACCTCCCGCAGCCGGCGCTCGCCG
Organism: uncultured Actinomycetes bacterium; assembly: GCA_963744005.1. Lineage (GTDB taxonomy): Bacteria > Actinomycetota > Actinomycetes > Streptosporangiales > Streptosporangiaceae > Palsa-504. Next base: position 1,022,260 of record CAVURU010000003.1, read on the forward strand.
CGGTGGTGATCACCGCCTCGCTGTCATTGGCTGACATCCCGGCCACGGTGCGGCTGTGGCGGCAGCAAAAGGCTGAATTCCTGCTGTCGATCACGGCCTTCCTCGGCGTGGTCCTGCTCGGCGGCCGGTGAGCGAGCCATGATCCGACGATGGACAGCCTGCCCGCCGTCTCGGCGGGCTAAGCCCGGGTCATCGCGCCGATGGAGGGAACGACATGGCCAAGAAGAAGGGCCGGGACAAGGCGGTCACCGGGGCACCGCCCGCGGCCGCCGGGGAAAATGCCGGAGCTGCGCCGCCCCGGCGGATGCGGCGGAAGGAGTACGAGCGCGAGATCCGGATCCTGCACGGCGAGCTCGTCGCCATGCAGGAGTGGGTGAAGGATTCAGGGGCCAAGATCTGCGTCGTCTTCGAGGGCCGCGACACGGCCGGGAAGGGAGGCACGATCAAGCGGATCACCGAGCGGGTGAGCCCGCGGGTATTCCGGGTCGTGGCCCTGCCCACTCCGACCGAGCGGGAGAAGTCGCAGATGTACGTGCAGCGCTACGTCCAGCATTTCCCGGCGGCCGGCGAGGTCGTGATCTTCGACCGCAGCTGGTACAACCGGGCGGGCGTCGAGCGGGTGATGGGCTTTTGCCGCCCTGAGGAGACCGAGCGATTCCTTGAGCTCACCCCGGCCTGGGAAAAGGCCATGACCGAATCCGGGATCCTGCTGCTGAAGTACTGGCTGGAGGTCAGTCCCGACGAGCAGACACGGCGGCTGGAAAGCAGGATCAACGACCCTCGGAAAATCTGGAAACTGTCGCCGATGGACCTGAAGTCCTATCGCCGGTGGTACGACTACTCCAGGGCCAGGGACGCGATGCTGGCCGCCACCGACACGGCCTGGGCTCCCTGGTACATCGCGGACGCCGACGACAAGAAGCGCGCCCGGCTGAACATCATCAGCCACCTGCTCAGCCAGGTCCCGTATAAGCCGCTGGCGCATCGGGACGTGACATTGCCCAAACGGCAGAAACCCGATGGCTACGCACCGCCGGACCGGCCGTGGCAGCGCATTCCGGCGCCGTTCTGACCACAGGGGTGCAGGCCGCTATCCGCATGTCCTGGACGGAGGTGAAGGCAAATGAGTTACCCGTTGTGGAATCTGTTCCTGACCATGCTGGAGCTGTTCGCCTGGATCGTGCTGATCGTGCTGGTGGTATGGGCCATCCTGAATATCCTGCGGAGCCGCAGCATCAGCCCGTGGGCCAAGGTGGGCTGGCTGATCCTGGTGATACTGGCGCCGTTCATCGGCGTCTTCGCTTATCTCGTCGTCCGGGGCGCGCAGCTAGCCAATGAGCAAGTCAGCGCGGCGAACGCACCGCAGGACGAGAGCACCCGCAGGTACGAGCGGTTCGAGACGGGCGGCACGGCCAGCACCGACTAGCCGCGCGGTTGACCCCGCAGGCCTACCCGGTCACGAGTCATGATGACCGGCGGCGCCCCGTGCCGGCGTATGTCGTGCTGCCGGTACGCCTCGATGCCCGCCGAGAGAAGGTACGGGCCGCGGATGCGCTGCAGGTCAGCCGGGATGTCGCGGTAGTCGAGCTCAGGGTCGTCACCGCAGTCGCAGCAGATGAGCTCGTAGGCGTCGGTGTAGCCGCCTTCGGGGCGGCCTGCTACCAGGTGAACGGGCTGGCGCCGCAGGACCAGGGTCCAGCCTAGGGCGGGCTCATCATCGATCTGCATCTGCTGCCTCCGCACGCGCTCGGGTGGCTGATTGTGATCTTGCCGTCCGGCGACATGCTGGTCCTCACCTGCGGCGGGTGAGGTCGCGCAGGCCGGGACGCCCCAGGATCGAGGCACGATCACCATGGCGCGCCAAGGAGGCCCCTATTGTCCGGAACGGGTTGGGCTATCACGCTCTCGCTCATCTACCTCGTGCTGATCATCACCCTGGCCGTCACGAGCTTCCGCAAGGGACACTGGGTCCTGGGGCTGATCGGCTTCGTGTTCCCGGTCTTGTGGCTGCTCGGCGCGATCCTGCCGAGCCGCCGGCACCGCTGACCGGCCACCGGGGAGGAGCTGGCTGATGCCGCGGCCCGGGTCGGGGTTCAGATCAGCTGAAGCTGCCGGGCCCGGCGCACCGCCTCGTTGCGGTGGGCCGCGGCCAGCTTGCGGTAGATGTTCCGGAGATGCGTCTTGACCGTGTTGACCGAGATGTACATCTGCTCGGCTACCTCGGCGGTGTTGAGCATGCCCGACACGTGCAGCAGCACCTCCCGCTCGCGGTCGGTCAGCGGCTCGACGAGCAGGGCGGGCGGCTGGTCCCCGTCCGGTGGCCGGGTGAGTCCCGCCCGGCCGAACACCGGGGCCAGCAGGAGGCGGTGGCTGCTGGCCAGTTCCGGATCGTGCCGAAGCACGTCCTCGAGCCAGTCGCGCTGCAGCGCGATCGGCAGCCTGAACTGCTCACGCTCGGCCAGCCGCAGCGCCGACGCCAGGGCCCGGCGGCCGCGCCCGTGCTCGGCGGCGGCGTAGCTCAGCCGTGCCTCCGCGAGCCAGGCCTCGGCCCGGACCGGGTCCGGCGCGTCAGCCGCGCGGGCCAGGGCCGGGGCCAGCGCACGCTGGGCGGCCTGCATGTCGCCGGCCGCAGCCCAGATATGAGCCAGGGTGACCGCGACAGCGAGCGACGGGCCGCCTTCCGCCGCGGCCGACACGGCGGCCTGGACGTCGCCGTCCGCCGCGCGGGCCCGCGCCTTGACCAGGCCGAGCTGGTGGTCCAGCCAGGCCGGGACGGACCATCCGGCCCGGGCCCGGGCGACGATCTGCGCCGCGACCGGCGGACGTCCTTCGGCCAGGGCGCCGGCCGCGGCGACCAGGTAGGCCACGGCGCTGACGAACTTGTCGGGCGCGGCGCCCAGGGCGTCATCGGCCAGCTTGAGGCAGCTGCGGGCCTCGCGCAGCTCGTACCGGGCCAGGTGCACCCAGGCCAGTGCGACCAGCGGTGCCGCCGCGGGGCCACCGGGCTGCTGGCGGGCCAGCGAGACCGCCTGGCCGGCCAGCTCGGCGGCGCGCCGGAGCCGGCCGCGCATCGCCTCGGCCAGGGCCAGCAGCCCGAGCGTTGCGCATCGCTGCGGCTCGCGGTCGACCGCGGCCACCTCGATCTCCAGCAGCCGGGCCGCCTCGTCGCAGCGGCCCGACCACAGCTCGACGGCGGCGCGGCCGGACAGGACCCCCAGCCGGAGCTCGGGACGCCGGGCCAGTTTCTCCGCCGGGATCGCCGCGGCCGCGCGCTCCGCGCGGTCCGCCCCGGCCGCCGCCCGGCCGAGGTCGCCACAGCGCAGGCCGACCATCAGCCGGATCAGCGCGGCGGTCAGGCGGGACGCCGGCTCGGCCGGCTCGGGCAGCCGCCCGATCAGCTCCTCGGCGGCCTCCAGAGCGGCCGCGCACGACCCCAGCTCGCCCGCGCCCAGGGCCGTGGCCGCCGACACCAGGTGCGGCTGCGGGGTCAGCCAGGCCTCCCCGGAGGGCAGCCCGGCGATCTCGTCCCAGGCCCCGCGGTCATCACCGGGCCGCAGGATCGGGCCGATGGCCAGGTCGTCGATCACCAGCTCGGCGGCCAGCGGCCAGTCACCGGCGGCCACGGCGTGCCGCACCGCCTCAGTGAGCATGCCCGCCTGCGCGTACCAGCGGGCCGCGCGCTGGTGCAGCGAGGCCAGCCGGTCCGGGTGCTCATGCCGGAGCCTCAGGCTGAGAAGCTCGGCGAACAGCGTGTGGTAGCGGTACCACCCGGAGCCGATCGGCTGCACCATCGTCGCGTTGGTGTGGGCCAAAGCGGCCAGCATGGTGCCGGCTTGCTCATTCCCGGTCAGCTCGGCTGCCGCCGCTACGCTCACCCGGTCCAGGATGCTGGTGACCAGGAGCAGCTCCCGGACCTCCGGCGGCTGGACGTTGAGGACCTCATCGACCAGGTACCAGGCCAGCGCGCTGTCCTCGGCGATGAGCTCCCTGACGAACACATCCGGGTCGGGGCGGCTGGCCAGGGACATCGCGGCCATCCGCAGGCCCGCCGCCCAGCCCTCGGTCCGCTGGTTCAGGCTCGCCAGCGCCTCCGCGGTGAGCAGGCCGCCGTGCCGGCCCAGCAGCAGGCCGGCCTCATCGAGGGTGAAAGCCAGGTCGCGGGCGCGGATCTCGGTCACCAGCCCGGCCAGCCGGTAACGGTGCAGCGGCAGCAACGGGTCCATCCGCGAGGCGACCAGCAGCCGCAGGCCCGGTTCCGCGTTGCGCAGCAGGAACTCGAGCCCTTTTCCGATGCCTGGATCGGTCAGCAGATGCAGGTCGTCGATGACCAGGGTGACCGGCGGGTCCTGGACGGCCAGCTCGGCCGTCAGCCGGGGCAGGAATCCGTCGTCACCCGCCCGGGCGTGCGGCACGGTCCGCGCGGTCCTGGGCAGGGTGACGCCGGCCTGGCGCAGCGCGGCCACCACGTAGGACCAGAAGACGCCGGGCCGGTTGTCGAATTCGTCCAGCCCGACCCAGGCCACCGGGCCCGGCTCGGCGGCCGTCCACAGCGCCAAGGCCATCGTCTTGCCCGCGCCGGGCGGCCCGGTGACAACGGTCAGCGGGCCACCTTGCACTCCCCCGGCGATCAGGCTGGTGAGGCGCGGACGGGGAACGGCCCAGGCGGGCACGCCCGGCGCGGAGATCTTGGACACGAGGATGGGATGATCCGACCCGGCCTGCCGCTGGCGGCGGGACGGCGCCTGGTGAGGGACCTGGACAACCATGGGAACCCTTCCGGTCGTCAGGTGGGGACGCGCTGGCCGGCCCCCGCAAACCCCAGCCAACGTCATGGGCGCGAGCGCCGCATCATCCCATCCACATGAAAGCCCGGACCCGGGCTGGCCAGCGCCCTGGTCCGCGCGGGGCCATCACCCGTCACGGGTGACCGGACGGGGCGGAACCGGGAGCGAGGAGGGCCGTCGGCGGCCGTGCTCATCCGCTGCGGGTGATGACCCGCCGCCCGTGGCGCGGGGAATGCTGCTGCGCGTCGGGCCCGGGCAGGCCTCAGCCGGCCGGGTCGAATGGCGGCAGGTCGGCCACCTGACGCTTGCTGATGCTGAGCCGGATGCCGGCGTTGACCGAGGCGACCGCGCTGATCGGGATGGCCACGTGCTTGCGGCCCCACAGGTGCCCTTCCTGCAGCAGGACGTGGGTCACCTGGCCGCGCGCGGAGTCCACGACGAACCCCTCCACCCGGCCGATCTCACCGTCGGTGGCGTGCACGGGCTCGTCCCGCTCCACTTCGGTCTCGCCGAGCGGGACCGAATGGCTGAGGATCATCGCCGGCTGCTGGCCCAGGCCCATGCCGATGCCCAGGCCGGAGGAGGAGGCGCCGACGCCCATGCCGCCGACGTCGCCGTAGCCCTGCACGGCCTCGGCGGCCCCGTAGCCGCCGCCGTAGTCGCTGCTGGCCAGGTCGACCTCCTCGGCCGGATCCAGCCGGCCGAATTCCTCCAGGGTGCAGCGCAGCCTGATCTGCTCCCCGGCCGGCTCGGCCAGCCTGACGGGCACCAGGCGGCCGCCGGCGTGGTGGTGATGTTCCGGCTCGACGACCAGGTGGGTCAGCGTGCCAGCGGCCGGGTCCAGGATGGTGCGGCGCACGACGCCGCAGAACCCGTCGGTGCACATGACCCTGGCTCCCATGGTGAATTCCGTCATAACGGCAGCCTTCCCGGCCTGGGTGCGGCGGCCATCACCCAGTACGGATGACCGGCGGGCTACTGGTCCGCTCGGGGGCCCTCGCCGTCCTCCACCAGGATCTTCTCGTCGCCGGTGCGGTACCGCTCGGCGTTGAAGAGCATGAGGTGACCGCAGGTGAGGCACTCCAGCCGTACGGCGAAGGTCAGGTCGCCCTCGGGGAGCTCGCCGACCGGCAGGGCGTCGGTGACCGGGAATCGCCCGTCAACCAGGAGGACCGGAAAGCAGCTCATGTGCAGCGGCTCGGACGAGCTGCAGACCGGGCAGGCCTCCAGGCCCAGCTGCTGTAGGGTCCCGGAGACCTCGGTCATGAACGCCGGACGCCACTGCACTCGTCTCCACCTCCGTCGGTCTGGTACGGACTTGTCTCTCCCTCCTTTCGCGGCCTATGCACCTGACGCACGGAATGGGGCGGCCAGCGGGCCTGGTCGTCCGGGCCGTCAGTCCGAGGTCAGGGCGGCCTTCACCGTGTGCTCCAGGCGCTGATCCTGCCGCTTGGCCCAGGCGGCCAGGCCGGCGAGGGCCTTGGCCCGGCCTTCGGAGTTCATGGCGGCCACCGCGGCCACGATGACCGCGGCGACGGCGACCCGTTCGTAGAAGCCGCGGCTGCGGAGCATGTGGGCGACCAGGGCCAGGCCGATCAGCCGGCGGGCGGTCTGGCGGTTCGAGCGTGATGTTGTCATTCGCATTCTCTTTCCGGGCTCGCGAGGAGCTTAGGCACGAGAATGACCCATCGGAGGGCAGCGGTTCATCACCCGCGGCGGACGACGTCAGTCAGCCGAAGCCGCCGGCCGGCCGATCATCCGCCAGGGGTGGTACGGCGAGCCCGCCTGCGCCCTTACGCTGATCGCGAATTCCGAGGCCGAGGAGAGGTGCGCCATGGCTGAGCTGATCGCCATCGGATATCCGGACGAGACCACCGCCTTTACCGCCGCCGACGAGGCCCGCCTGCTGGCCGCCGACCTGATCATCCAGCCTGACGCCATCGCGGTGATCACCCGGGACAAGGACGGCAGCTATCACGTCACCACCAGTCACCACCCGATGACCAAGGGAGCGAGCTGGGGCCTGTTCTGGGGTTTCCTGTTCGGCTTGCTGTTCTTCATCCCCGTGCTCGGGATGGCGGTGGGAGCCGGGCTGGGCGCGCTGATGGGCCGGTTCGCCAAGACGAGCATCGACCAGCAGTTCCAGGACCAGGTCCGTGGCCTGGTCCTGCCCGGCACGTCGGCGTTGTTCCTCATGCTGGAGAAGATGACCACCGACAAGGCCGTCGAGGCGATGAGCAAGTACGGCGGCACGGTCTTGAAGACCTCGCTGTCCAAGGACGACGAGAAGGACCTGCAGGAGGCCCTGCACGGCGGCGCCTGAGCGGCTATTCCAGCCGGAAGGTCTCGAGCGCGTTCTCACGCATATAGCGGCGGAGCAGGCCCGGTCGCAGCGGGAGCTTCAGGGCCTCATCGACGCAGCGCCGGAAGTCCTGGATCGGGTAGTCGGCCGCGAACATGACCTTGTGCTGGGCTCGCGTGTTGAGTGTGTAGATGATCTCCTCGGGGATGTACTTGGGCACGAACCCCGACGTCATCAGGCGGAAGTTCGGGTGCTTCTGGAGCAGCGCCACCGTCTCCAGGTGCCACGGGTGGCCGATGTGCGTCGCGACCACCATGAGCTCGGGATAGGTCACGCACACGTCGTCGAGGTCGATCGGGCGCTGGAACTTGGCGTAACGCATGGGCCCGGGGAACCCGATATTGATGACGACCGGGATGCCGAGCTCGATGCACTTGGTATAGATGGGGAAGCACAGGGCGTCGTTCGGCCGCAGGTTGGTGAGCGCGCCCATCAGCCGGACCGCGCGGAAGTCGTACTCCCTGACCGCGATCTCGACCATCCGGACCGCGTCCATGCCGAGGTTGGGATCGATGTTGCAGCTGCCGAAGATCCGGCCCGGGTGGGCCCGGCACACCGCCGCGATCTCCTCGCATCGGGCTCGGAAATCATCCAGGCTCATCGGCGCGGTGGCGGGCACCGCCGGCCCGGCCGGGCTGGCGGCGCTGTGCGGGGAGAAGTTCAGCAGGCCCCGCTCGATGCCGGCCGCGGTCATCTTGCCCACCCATTGCTCGGTGCTGACGCCGCCGAGCAGGTCGGGCGATGACTTCAGGAACCACTGCCGGATGTTCGGGTCGACCGACTCCTCGGATTGCCGCTGCTTACTCGGCAGGTTGACGTAGGTGTCGACGTACTCGCCCGGCTCGATCTCGGCCATGGCAACCCCCTTTCGCGGGATCGGAGCGGTCAGGCGCCGCGGAAGACGCCTGGCCTGCGCTGCATCCAGGCCAGGACGGCTTCCTGGCTATCGGCGAGCTCGGCCAGCTCGTCGCGGATGGCCCGCTCCCGGGCCTGCAGGTCCGGCCCGGGCAGGCGGCGGGTGGCCAGCATCAGCGCCTTGGTCGCCCGGACGTGCCGCGGCGGCAGCCGGACGAACTTCTCGGCCCACCGGCGGGCCTCGTCCATCAGCTCGGGCCCGGGTACCACGGCATTGAGCGCGCCGCAGGCCAGCAGCCGCTCGGCCCGCACCCGCTCGCCCAGGATGGCGAACTCGGCCGCGAGCGGCCACGGCAGCAGCTCGACGCCGGCCAGCCAGTAGGGCCCGATGACCCCCGTCGGCACCTCGGCCATCGCGAACTCGGCCCCGGCCGCGGCGATCCGGATGTCGCATCCTGCGGTCATGTACCAGCCCAGGCCGATGGCGAAGCCGTTGACCGCGGCGATGAGCGGCTTGTCCGTGTCGGACAGCCCGAACAGGTTCCGCTCAGGCGTGTACTCCCGGCCCAGTACCTTGCCCTCGTCGCGGGCAAAGCCCTCGGCCTGCGCCTTCATGTCCCGGCCCGCGCAGAAGGAGCGGCCGGTGCCGGTCAGGATCCCGACCCAGGCGTCGTCATCGGCGTTGAACCGGCCGAAGGCGTCGACGAACTCGTCGGTCATCTCGGGCGACATTGCGTTGAGCCGTTCCGGCCGGTTCAGCCGGATCACCGCGACGTGATCTTCCAGCGAATACTCAACCAGGCTCACGCGAATACTCCCCTGTCACGCTCTGAATCGGTCACGGGCGGCCAATTCACCCGGGTCATTTCCCGGAACGATAAGCCGTCAGCCGGCCCGGATCAAGCACGGGGCCGGGCCGGCTGGCTCCGCGGGCGCCGCCATCGCCGCGGTTCGCCTCTGGCCGCGGCCGAGCCCGAGGTTTATAGTCGATGTAGTTCGATTGAGCCATAAATATGGAACTAAGTCCTCCGCCGATCTGGCGACGTTCGCGGGTCCTCGTGGGGCCCTCGCGGGACTCAGCCGCCGCTGACTAATTCTCGCCCGTCCGAAAGGGCAATGGAACCGGCCACCGCTAAGAGGTGAGCGCACAGGTGCAGCACAATACCCAGCAGGCCGTGCACCGCCTTTTCCATCCGCAATCCATCGCTCTTATCGGCGCATCAGGAGATGAGACGGCTATTGCCGGGCGCCCGCTCGGGATTCTGCGGCGGCATGGCTATTCCGGCCAGATTTACATCGTCAATCCGAATCGCAGCACCGTGGGCGGGCTGCCGGCCTATCACGACGTGGCCGCCATAGGCGCGCCGGTTGACCTGGCCCTGATCAGCGTGCCGGCCCGGCTGGTTCCCGCAGCGGTCGAGGACTGCGGCCGCAGCGGCGTGCCGGCCGCCTACGTCCTCACCTCCGGGTTCGAGGGCCGGGGCGAGCAGGGCAAGGACTATTTCCGGGAGCTGGAGGCGGCGGCGCGGCGCGGGCCGGTGCGAGTCGCCGGGCCCAACGGCATCGGCGTCATGAACGTGCACGACGACATACCGGTGACGTTCAGCGGCGGCGCTGACGCCGCGCTGCGGCCGGGCAACATCGCGGTGATCTCGCAGAGCGGCGGGCTCGCGTTCGGGATCGCGGAGTACGGCGCTGCGCGCGGCATGGGCTTCAGCTACGTGGTGAGCGCCGGGAACGAGGTGGATCTCGAGGCCGCCGACTTCCTGGAGTATTTCCTGGACGACCCGCGGACCAGGGTCGTGGTCATGTTCGTGGAGGGATTCCGGTCACCGCAGCGGCTGCGGAGCATCCTGCCCAGGTACGCCGAACGCGGCAAGGCCGTGGTCATCGCCAAGATGGGAACGTCCGAGGCCGGGCGCTCGGCGGCGGTCTCGCACACCGCCCACGCGGCGGGCCAGCCGGAGCTGTACCGCGCGCTGTTCGACCACTACGGCGTCTACCAGGCGACAGACGTGTCCGACATGCTCGACGCGGCGGCCGCGCTGTCCTGCTGGGGCGACATCGGCGGCCGGGGCGTCGGCATCATCACCGGCAGCGGCGGCGCGGCCGTGTGGACCGCCGAGGCGTGCGAGGCGGCGGGCCTGGCCGTGCCGGAACTGGAGGCCGACCGACAGGAGGCCATCTTCGCGGACCTGGCCTACTACGCCGCGGCCCGCAATCCGGTGGACGTCACGGCGGGCGGCATCGACAGCCTGATCAAGGCCATCGGCGCGGTGGCCGCCTCCCCCCGGATCGACGCCATCGGCCTGATCGCCATCGGGCCCCAGCTGACCGACGCCGGCCACCGGGCGACCATCCGCGAGGTGATCGACGCCGCCGCGAAGCCCTGCTTCGCCTATGCCCATCATCCGGCCTCCGCCGAGCAGCTGGACGCGCTGAGCGAGCTGCGACTGCCGAACTTCGTCACCCCGCACGGGCTGGCCACCGGCATCAAGGCGCTGTCCCGCTACAGCGAGGCGGCGGCCCGGCTGAAGGCGGACGGGACGGCGCCGGCCGGGCCTGGCCCGCTGGTTCCGCCGCCGCGAAGCGGGACCAGGGAGGCCGGGGGGACAACGCCGGCGCTGTGCGAATTCGAGGTCAAGGCCTGGCTGCGGGCCAGCGGGTTCCCGGTTCCCGAAGGCCGCCTGGCCCGGGACCTCGACGAGGCGGTCCAGACCGCCCGCGCGGTGGGTTACCCGCTGGCCGTCAAGGTCCAGGCGCCCAGCCTGGCGCACAAGGCCGAGGCGGGCGGCGTGGCCCTGGGGGTACGGGACGAGGAGGAACTCAGGGCGGCGTACCAGCGGGTCATGGCGGCGGCCGCGCGGCCGACCCGGCGGGCGCGCTGGTCGAGCGGATGGCGGCCGGCGGCGTGGAGATGCTGGTGGGCCTGAAGACCGAGCCGGACCTGGGCACGTTCGTGGTGGTCGCGGCGGGCGGCGTGCTGACCGAGTTGCTGGATGACGTGGTCATCGCCCCCGCGCCGCTGGCCGAGGCCGAGGTGGAGCCGTTGCTGCGCCGCCTGCGGTGCTGGCCTCTCCTGGCGGGCGGGAACGGCCGGCCGGCCGTGGACACCGCGGCGTTCGGCCGGCTCGTCAGCCGGATCTCGGTGCTGGGAACCCAGCTGGCCGGCACCCTGAGCGAGATGGACCTGAACCCGGTCATCGTGCACGAAGCGGCCGGAGGCGTGACGATCGCGGACGCGCTCGCCGTCTGGGCCGGCGGCGAGCGGACAGCAATCCCTAGCTAGAGAGGTAGCAGAGCATGAGCGCTGACGCGCCGTTGACGAAACTGGGGTCGCAGACCACCCCGGACGGCGTCCTGGTCCTCACCATCGACGACCCGGCCACCAGGAACGCCCTGGACGAGGTGCTGATGTCGGAGCTCATCGCCGAGATCAAGCGTTTCTCCGCGGACCGCGACCTCAAGGTCCTGCTCATCACCGGGGCCGGGACGGCCTTCTCCTCCGGCGCGAACGTCCGCGGCTTCGCCCGGAGCATCGAGGAACGCGAACAGTCCGGCGCGGCCCAGGCCGAGGACGAGGACGAGCGGTCGCCGTGGGAGAAGCTCGATCCCTTCTACACCCGTCGGCAGGACCCCGGACCAGCAGGACCGGGCCCGAGATCGTGACGCTGCTGTACAACCTGCAGAAGCCGTCGATCGCGGCGGTCAACGGAGCGGCCTACGGACTGGGCTGCGGCATCGCCCTGTACTGCGACTTCCGGATCGCGGGTGAGAGCGCACGGTTCAGCGAGGCCTTCATCAGGAACGGCCTGGTGACCGGCGACGGGAGCGCCTGGCTGCTGCCGCGGCTGATCGGCATGGCCAACACGCTGTGGATGCAGTACACCGGCGAGCCGGTGCCCGCGCAGGAGGCGTACCGCATCGGCCTGGTCAACGAGGTGACGAGCGACGAAGACCTGATGAAACGCAGCCTCGAATTTGCCACCAAGCTCGCCCACGGGCCGGTCTTCGCGATGGGCCTGATCAAGCAGATGGTGCAGCAGAGCTACGACCAGGACTTCCACGACGCACTGGTGCTCGGCGCGCAGGCTCAGGCTATCGCGCGGGACACCTTCGATCACAAAGAGGGCGTCCGCGCGTTCCTGGAGAAGCGCCCGCCCCGTTTCCAGGGCCGGTAGCCATCCGGCCGGATGCACGCTGAGCAGGAGGACGAAACGCGATGACGGACACGATCGACCGGCCGAACACTGACCAGGCCATCCCGCCGCTGCCCGAGTACCGGGCCGCGGCCCGGGCCTGGATCACGGCGAACCTGGAGCCGAAGAGCGGCGACCCGGCCGCGGGCGAGGTCAAGGAACCCGGTGAGATGGCCGCTCACCGGGCGTTGCAGCGCAAGGTCTACGAGGCGGGCTACTCGGGCATCGCCTGGCCGGCGGAGTACGGCGGGCAGGGGCTTCCGCCGGAGTACGAGCTGGCCTTCGAGGAGGAGGCGGCCGGCTTCGTCCTCCCGGCCTACGCGCTGCACAGCGGCACCTTCGGCTGCAACGTGCCGACCATGCTGGTGCACGCGCAGCCGGAGTTCCTGCGCTGGTTCGTGCCCCAGGTGCTCCGCGGCGAGATCTCGACCTGCAAGTTCTTCTCTGAGCCGTCCGGCGGCTCGGACCTGGCCGGGGTGCGGACCCGCGCGGTGCGGGACGGGGACACCTGGATCCTGACCGGGCAGAAGATCTGGAGCACGTACGCGCACCTGGCGGACTGGGGGTTCTGCCTGGCCCGGACCGACTGGGACGTGCCCAAGCACCGCGGCCTGACCTGGTTCGCGTTTCCGGTCGACCTGCCCGGGGTCACCATCCGGCAGATCAAGCGGGTCGATGAGACCGGCGAGTTCTGCGAGGACTTCTTCGACGAGGTCGTCGTCCCGGACCTGTACCGGATCGGCGAGGTCAACGACGGCTGGGCCGTCACCCAGACCATGCTCGTCTACGAACGCGGCGCCGGCCACGGCCCGGTGGGAGATCACCTGGCCGGCCCCGGGCCGCTGGCCCCGGACCTGGCCGCGGAGGCCCGGCGGCTCGGCCTTCAGGGCGACCCGCTGGTCCGGCAGAAGGTGGCCCGCGGCCACATGATCGACTTCGTCACCCGGTCGCTGGCCTGGCGGATCGCGCTGGCCGGGCAGGCCGGCGGGTTCAACCCGGGCCTGGCCGCCTACGGCAAGCTGTTCCGCGGCACCTACTCTCCGGTCCGCGGCCGGCTGCCGGTCGAGATCGGCGGCGCCGGCGCCATGACCTGGGAGCCGGGCAGCGAGGACCGCGAACGCGCCACCGACTTCCTCAACAGCAAGGTCATCGCCATCGCCGCCGGCAGCAACGAGATGCAGCGCAACGGCATCAGCGAGCGGATCCTCGGCATGCCCCGCGAACTCAGCGTGGACACCCGCCGCCCCTACCGGGAGGTGGTCGGAGAAGAGCGGGACTGGACCGCTCCGCGCGTCTAGCCCGCCTTTCCGGAAAGCCGGGAATTTCCTTTCCGGCTATTCACAATGTGAATACCTGGCCGCGCCGGTAAAAAGGAGGCAAGGGTTTTCCAAAGCACGGTTGCGGTCTTCGGTGATGTCGGGCAGGCTGAGTTAGCGAGAAACGCTGTAGAGCAGCGCTGCCGAATTGAAGGGCGCGCCGATGAAATTGCCTCCCGTTGACTACGAGGCGCCTGAGACTATCTCCGAAGCCGTGGAATTGCTGGCCGAGCACCAGGACGACGCCAGCGTGCTGGCCGGCGGACAGAGCCTCATCCCGCTGCTGGCCCTGCGCCTGGCCCGCCCGGCGGTGCTGGTCGACGTCAACGGCATCGAGGAGTTGTCCGGCATCTCAGCCGACGACGGCTGGACGGCCATCGGCGCCACCACGCGCGAGTACATGGCCGAGGAATCACCGCGGGTGGCGCAGGCCGTGCCGCTGCTGGCGGCGGCGCTGCCCTTCATCGGCCACGAGGCCATCCGGAGCCGCGGGACCATCGGCGGCAGCCTGGCCCACAGCGACCCGGCCGGCGAGCTACCCGCCGTGGCCTGCGCGCTGGACGCCGAGCTGGTGGTGCGCAGCCAGTCGGGCGAGCGGGTCATCCCGGCGGCCGAGTGGTTCGAGGGTTACTTCATGACCGCGCGGCAGCCCGACGAGCTGCTCGTGCAGGTGCGGTTCCCGACGGCGCAGCCGGGCACGGGCATCAGCTTCTTGGAAGTGGCCCGGCGGCACGGTGACTTCGCCGTGGTCGGCCTGGCCACCGCGCTGACGCTCGCCGACGGCGTCATCACCGACGCTCGGCTGGCCTTCGCCGGGCTGTCCGACACCCCGGTCCGGGCCAGCGCCGCGGAGGACCTGCTGGCCGGCGAGCGGCCGTCGGCGGAGCTGTTCGGCGAGGCGGCCCGCCGGGCCACCGACGACGTCCAGCCGCCGGCCGACCTGAACGGGTCCTCGGCTTACCGGAAGACGATCGCGGCGGCCCTGGTGCGCCGCGGCCTGCAAGCGGCGGCGGGCGACGCCCGGGAGAGGCAGTGACGATGCCGGACATCAGCATGACGGTCAACGGCGCGACGCGCACGGGCTCGCCGGAGGCGCGCAAGACGCTCGCCGACTTCCTGCGGGACGACCTGGAGCTCACCGGCACCCACGTGGGCTGCGAGCACGGGGTCTGCGGCGCGTGCACGGTCGTCATCGACGGCCGCCCGGTGCGCTCGTGCCTGATGCTCGCGGTCCAGGCGGCCGGCCGCGACATCACGACCATCGAGGGGCTGGCCACCGACGGCGAGATGGGCACCCTGCAGCAGGCGCTGTGGGACTCGCACAGCTTCCAGTGCGGGTTCTGCACGCCCGGCTTCGTCATGTCGGCGACCGCGTTCCTCGGCGAGCACCCCGACGCCGGCGAGCAGGAGCTCCGCGAGGCCCTGTCGGGCAACATCTGCCGGTGCACCGGCTACGAGAGCATCATCAACGGCGTCCTGCTGGCCGCCGAGCGCACCCGAGAGTCCCGAGCGAGGTAACGACCATGACCGCAATCGCCGCTGAGCGCTACACCGGCGCCAGCATCAAGCGCTCGGAGGACCCGCGCATCCTGACCGGCTCGGGCCGGTACGTCGACGACATCAAGCTGCCCGGCATGCTGCATGCCGCGTTCGTGCGCTCGCCGATGGCGCACGCCCGCGTCCTGTCCGTCGACGCCGCGGAGGCCCGCGCGCTGCCCGGCGTGGTGGCCGTGCTGACCGGCGCCGATCTGGAGGCGCTGACCGTCGACGCGCCGGACCCGCTGCTGGCCCTGTTCAGCCCGGCCGGTCCCACTCCGGAGTTCACCTTGCTGGCCACGGACAAGGTACGCCTGGTGGGCGATCCGGTGGCGGTCGTGATCGCCGAGAGCCGGTACCTGGCCGAGGACGGCTGCGAGCTGGTGGAGGTCGACTACGACGACCTGCCCCCGGTGGTGAGCGCCGCCTTCGCGCTGGACCCGAGCAGCCCGCCGCTGTTCGCCAACCTGGGCGACAACATCGCCCGCCCGCACTCGCGGAACGAGTTCGGCGACGTGTCCGGGACCTTCGCCGGGGCCGACCGGGTGGTCGAGGTCCACATCGACGTGCACCGGCACCAGAACGTGCCCATGGAAGGCCGCGGCTGCGTGGCCAGCTGGGACGCCAGCACCGGGATCATGACCGTCTACGCGGCCACGCAGAGCGTGCACATCACCAGGAACGGGGTGGCCGCGCGGCTGGGCCTGGCGGCGGACAAGGTGCGAGTGCTGGCGGGCGATATCGGCGGCTCGTTCGGCCTGAAGATCGGGGCCTCCCGCGAGGAGCTGGCCGTGGCCGCCGCCTCGCGCCACCTCAGCCGGCCGGTCAAGTGGATCGAGGACCGCGGTGAGAACCTGACCGTGTCCGGGCAGGCGCGCGAGGAGAGCTTCGACATCCGGGCCGCGGTCAGCAACCAGGGTGACCTGCAGGGGCTGGACGTGCAGATGGTCATCGACACCGGCGCCTACCCCGGGATGGGCACTATGGTCCCGGACATCATGCAGGCCATGCTGCCCGGCCCGTACCAGCTCGCGGCCATGGGCTTCGAGTCCACCGCCGCGATCACGAACAAGGCGTCCTACGTCGCCTACCGCGGGCCGTGGGCCTCCGAGACGTTCATCCGGGAACGCGTGCTGGACCTGATCGCCCGGGACCTGGGCGTCGACCAGTTCGAGATCCGGCGGCGTAACGTCGCCCCGCTGACCAGCCCGCCGGCCCGGATGATCACCGGGCGCCCGCTGGTGGGCGTCACGACCAGCGAGGCGCTGGAGCGGGTGGCCGAGCTGGCTGACGTGCCGGCGTTCCGGCGGCGTCAGGCTGAAGCCCGGGCGCAGGGCCACTACCTGGGCATCGGGGTGGCCACGTTCATCGAGGCCGCTCCCGGCCCGCGGCCGGAGCAGCCGGACGGCGTGCTGGGCAGTGAGTCCATGCGGCTGCGCCTGGCGGAGGACGGCATCGTCGTGCTGTTCACCGGGCAGATGCCGCACGGCCAGAGCCACCAGACGACGCTGGCCCAGATCGCGGCGGACGAGTTCGGCGTGCCGTTCGAGCAGGTCCGGGTGGTGGTCGGCGACAGCGATCTCGTCCCGTTCGGGCTGACCGGCGGCAGCCGCTCGGCCACTATGACCGGTGGCGTGGCCCTGCACGGCGCCCGGCAGCTCAAGGAGAAGGTGCTCGATTTCGCCGGGCAGCTCATGGAGGCCAGCCCGACGGACCTGGTCATCACCGACGGCAACGTCTGGGTACGGGGAGACCCGGACAGCGCGATACCGGTCAGCGAGGTCGCGCGGCGGGCCGCGTCGGGGTCCTTCGAGGGCGGCGTGGGCGTGGAGTTCGAGGTGGAGGCCGTCTACGACGGCGGGGAGGGCGGCTGGTCCGGCGGCACGCACTGCGCGATCGTGGACGTCGACGTCGAGACCGGCCTGGTCAAGGTGGAGCGCTACATCGCGGTCGAGGACTGCGGCGCCCTGATCAACCCGGCCATCGTCGAGGGCCAGATCCGGGGCGGCGTAGCCCAGGGCATCGGCGCGGTGCTGCTCGAGCGGTCGGCCTACGGCGAAGACGGCGCCTACCAGTCGGCCACGTTCATGGACTACCTGATGCCGACGGCCTGTGACGTCCCGCGGATCGAGATCGAGCACCTGCAGACCATCCCGCTGGACGCGGACGTCAACTTCCGCGGGGTCGGCGAGGGCGGCATGATCGTGGCGCCCCCCACGGTGGTGAGCGCGATCGAGGACGCCCTGTCGCCGTTCGGCGTCCGGATCTACGAGCAGCACCTGC
The DNA here is from genome assembly GCA_963744005.1 of uncultured Actinomycetes bacterium. Lineage (GTDB taxonomy): Bacteria > Actinomycetota > Actinomycetes > Streptosporangiales > Streptosporangiaceae > Palsa-504. The sequence continues at coordinate 1,039,595 of CAVURU010000003.1, forward strand.
CGCCCGCTCGCATCCTGGAGCTCATCGCCGCGGCGAACGACGGCCGGTAGCCTCCGGCGTCCGAGGTGACCCGACAAGGGTGTCCCCGGTAACGCACGGGTTCCCCGCTACGCCGCGGGCGTGACCGCCAGCCAGGACGGGCTGAGCTGGCCGGTGACGATGGCGTGCGGGCTGGTCCCGTCTGGGTTGGCCTGGTTCACGGTGCCGTCACCGGTGCTGGCCCAGTACAGGTGGCTGCCGTCGGAAGCAACGCCGGAGGGATTGTTCTGGCCGGTGACGATGGCGTGCGGGCTGGTTCCATCCAGGCCGGCCTGGCTCACGGTGCCGTCACCGGTGCTAACCCAGTACAGGTGGCCGGCGTCGACGGCCACCCCGGCCGGCACGGCCTGGCCGGTGACGATCGCGTGCGGGCTGGTCCCGTCCGGATCGGCCGCCATGATCGTGCCGTTCCCGGCGGTATCGTTCCCGTCGTCGGCCCAGTAGACGTGGCTGGCGTCGGCCGCGACCCCGGCCGGGAGAGTCTGCCTGGTGACGATGACGTGCGATCCGCTGCCGTCCAGGTTGGCGGCCCAGATCGTGCCCGCCCGGTCCGCTCCGCCACCGTCATTGGCCCAGTAGATATGGCTGGATGTAACGGCCAGGCCCGCCTCGCCGCGCTGGGCCGTGATGATGACGTGCGGGCTGCCGCCGTCCAGGTTGGCTTCCCAGATCGCGCCGGCCGCAGTGTCGGCCCAGTACAGGTGGCTGCTGTCGGCGGCTATCCCCTCCGCGCCGATCTGGCCGGTGACGATGACGTGCGGGCTGCTGCCGTCGAGGTTAGCCGCCCAGATTTCGTCGGTGCTGACCCAGTAGACCTGGCCAGCGGCAGTGCCCAGGGCTCGCCCGCCGGTCAGGACGTCAGCGACGCTGACCGCATGCCGAGAGCTGCTCCCGCTGGCCGCGGTCAGCGTGGCAGTGACGCGGCCCGCCTGGGCCGGGGCGAACCGCACGGTGATCGCGCATGCCCGGCCAGGACGCAGCCGGGCGGCGGGGCAGTTGCTGCGGGTAATGCGGAAAGCGGGCGAGCCGGACAGCCGTACCCGCAGCTTGCCGGTGGCTCTCTGGCCCGAGTTGGTCAAGATGAACGTGCGTGAGGCTGACTGTCCCGGGCTGACCTGCCCGTAGTCATACGGGGACGGGCTGAGCACGAGCGCTGGGCCCCTGGGCGCCGCCGCTGCGGCGGTTCCCGCGCCGGCCAGCGCCGTCGCCCCGGCCACCGCCAGCACGCCACCCGCAGCCAGCGCCTGCCGCCACTTCGAGAACATCCTCCAGCGCCGGCCGGATGCACCGCGACGTGACATGCCGTCTCCCCCGCCGGCTTGACTGGTCTGCCCTCCGCCCGGCTGTTACCCATGAAAGCGTTGGAGGCCGCGTTTGTCCATGAGTAGCGGGGCGCGGTCAGTGAGCCGCGCAGAGGGGCTGGTAGTGGGTGATGTCGGGCGACCAGGCCATTCCGCTGTGCGGATCGCGCTGCTCGTTCGGGTCCAGCCCGTCGTAGCTGCGGTGGGTGGAGGGCTCGCCGCACAGGGCGCAGGGCGTGACCGCCGGGCCGGCCCGGTCACGCCGTCGTCTTCCCAGCGATGGACCCGGATCCAGAGCATGACCCCGAAGACGATGAAGTGAAGCACCGTCCCCAGGATGACGATGGTGTCCAGAGTGCTGCCCACGGTGCCTTCTCCTCGGAGCGGGATTCTTGACTCCACGCTGGCACCCAGGCCTCAAAAACCGCTCCAAATCCCGGACGGCCGGTACCAGGCCGCCGGGGGTCTGCCCGAGGGCCGGCCTTAAGGCACAGTCTGGTCAGGCAGCGGGATGACCGCGTGCAGGCGGGTGCCGACGCCCGGCGGCGAGTCGAGGCTGAAGCGGCCGTCCAGAGCTGAGATCCGGTCCTGCAGCCCGGACAGGCCGGTGCCCGCGCCGTCCAGCGCGGCACCGCCGATCCCGTCGTCGGCGACGTCCAGGACCAGCTCGGTCCGGCAGATGCGCAGGTCGATGTCGACCCGGGACGCGCGGGCGTGCTTGACCGCGTTGGTCAGCGCCTCGGCGACGAAGAAGTAGGCGTTCGCCTCGATCAGCGGGGCGAGCCGCTGATCGGACGAGCCGTGCGTCACGACGGGCAGCGGCGCGCCCTTGGCCAGCGTCTCGACCGCCGCGAACAGGCCGCGGGTGGTGAGGATCGGCGGGTGCATGCCGGCCGCGAGCGCGCGCAGCTCGCCGATGGCCGCCGAGGCGTGCTCGATCGTCAGCTGGGCCTGCGCCGCGAGCTCGCCGGGCAGCTGCTCTTTCAGCAGGTGAAGTTCCATCAGCACGGCCACCAGCTGCTGCTGGGCCCCGTCGTGGATGTCGCGCGCCATCCGCTCGCGGACCTTCGCGGTGCTCTCCACGATGCGGCGCTGGGCGGCCCGGGACTCGGCGGTGCGGATCTCGGCCGCGTCCCGCTCCCGCTGCGCCTGCTCGGCCGCCCGCTGCCCGGTGAGGTCCAGGAAGGTCAGCACGGCGCCGCGGCCGGTGTCCAGGTCGATGGGAGCCGACCACCACGCGACCGGGAACATCGACCCGTCGCGCCGGACGAACCACTCGTCCTCGCCGTGCCCGCTGCGGCCCGTGTTCCGCGGGGCGAGCATCGGGCAGTCCGATGCGGGGTACGGCAGGCCGTCCGGGTACCGGTAGTGGACGGTGTCGTGGGACGACCTTCCCTGCAGCTCGGTGGCGTCCCGGTAGCCCAGCATGGCCAGCGACGCCGGGTTGGCGAAAATGATCAGCCCGTCGACGTCCACCACCCAGACCGGCTGCAGGACGGCATCGAGGATCTTGATCCGCAGGTCGTCAGGCGAGGTCATCGAGTTTGTCCGTTCAGTGCTGCAGGTAGGCCAGGACGGCGGCCACCCGGCGGTGCTGCTGGCCGTCGCTTTCCCGCAGGCCCAGCTTGGCGAAGATCCCGGTCACGTGCCGCTCGACCGACGGCACCGTGACGGACAGCCGGGCCGCGATGCCCGTATTGGAATGCCCGGCGGCCATCAGGGCCAGCACCTCCTTCTCCCGCGAGGTCAGCCGGTCCAGCGGGCTGCCGACCCGGGCCCGGTTCACCAGCCGGTCGACCACGTCCGGGTCCAGCGCCGACCCGCCGGCGGCCACCCGGCGTACCGCCTCGGCGAGCACGTCGGGCGAGGCCACCTTCTCCTTCAGCAGGTAGCCCACCCGTTCGGCCCGGCCCGCGACCAGTTCCATGGCGTAGCGGTCGTCGAGGAACTGCGACAGCACGATGACCCCGACATCCGGCATGGCCTGCCGGATCGCGATGGCCGCCCGCAGGCCGTCGTCGGTGCCGTCGGGCGGCATCTGGATGTCGGTGACCACCACGTCCGGGCGCTGGGCCCGCACGGCGGCCAGCACCTGGCCGGCGTCCGCCGCCTCGCCGACGACATCGAGGCCGGCCCGCTCCAGCATCCGGACGATCCCCTCGCGCACCAGCGCGTGATCCTCGCCGACCACGACCCGCATCGGCTGATCGTCCAGCCTGGCCGGCCCGCCCGGTGCCGCATCCTGAGCCAGGATGCGGCGCTGCTGCTCGCGCAGTTCCTCCCCCGGCTCCAGCCCGACCTCGTCGAGCAGGACGGCGCGGGCCCGCCGGTAGGCCTCCAGCGCCTCCGACGGACGCCCGCAGTCCTGCAGGGCCCGCATCTGCAGCACCCAGAGCCGCTCGCGGTACGGCATCTCGGTGAGCAGCGTCTCCAGCTCGCCCAGGGCTCGTTCCGGCTGACCGGACTCGACCCACGCGGCCACCTGGGTTTCCCGCAGCTGATCCCGGAGCTCCTCGAGCCGGTTCACCGCGGGCACCGCCCACAGCGCGTCCGACATCGGCTCATAGGGGCGGCCCCGCCACAGGCCGAGCGCCTCGTCGGCCAGCGGCAGCGCCCGGCCCGGGACGCCGTCGGCCAGCGCCGCCGCGGCCCGGGCGGCCAGGGCGGTGAAGCGGGCCGAGTCCGTGCCCTCTGGCGGCACGGTCAGCCGGTAACCCCCGGAGTCGCTGACCAGCACGGACGAGCTCGCGCTGGGCAGGCCGGGGTCGAGAAGCAGGCGCAGCCGCCAGATGTGCGACTCCAGGGTGGTCCTGGACCGCGGCGAGACCTTCTCGCCCCACAGGGCGTCCATCAGCTCGTCCGCGGAAACCCGCCGGTTCATCCGGATGAGCAGCAGGGCCAGGATGGTGGCCGGTTTCAGGCCCGCGACCGGCAGCTCGGCCCCGGCCCGTTCGACGAGCACGGTCCCCAGGTCGCGGTAGCGGACCGACGCGGCGGCGCCGGCGCCGCGCTCCGCGGGGGCGGGAGTCACGCTAACGGAAGCCCGCGATCATCAAGACGATGATGACGGCGACCACGGCCGCCGACGGCACCAGGATCACGACCAGGATGTGCTCCAGCAGCCAGTCCTGGCGCAGCTTCCGCTGCTGCTGCGCCACCGGCATCCTGGGCCGGGGCGGATGGTACCCGGGCGGAGGATCGTGCAGGTACAGCCCCCGCCGACCGCGGCCGAGGTGGTCTTGCGGGTCCCGCCGCGGACCGCCGATCCAGACCATCACGCCTCCTGAGGTCAGGGTACCGCCGTCCGCGCCGAGCACACCGTTCGCGGCCCCCGCGCCGGAAGGCGGTCCGGCCGCGGAGCCCGGGGCGAGGGTGCCTGCGTATACTGCGGCTGCGGACGGTTCATCCGGGGTTGCGCCCGGGTGTCGTAAGAGGGAACCCGGTGTGAGTCCGGGACTGCCCCGCAGCGGTGAACGGGAACGACCGCCGTCATCAGCACTGGGCCTGCGGGCCTGGGAAGCGACGGCCAGTAGGCGGTGCCGGACGGTACCGGGCCCGTGAGTCCGAAGACCTGCCTCCGCTCGCGCGCCGCCCGGCGCGCGGTGTCTGTGGCTTCGCGGGAGAGCCCGGGACAGCGGCATGGTCGCCGCGCCCTCTTCCTCTGGCGGGCCATGGGTGATGGCTGCGAGGGAGACATGGGCCATGGAGACGACCGTGCTGGGGTACCCGCGGATCGGCGGGCGCCGGGAACTGAAAAGGGCCACCGAAGCCTGGTGGGCGGGCCGGATCGGCCGCGAGGAGCTGGAGCAGACCGGGGCGCGGCTGCGCCGGGAGACCTGGCAGACGCTGCGAGATGCGGGCCTGTCGGCCATCCCGTCCAACACGTTCTCCTGGTATGACCAGGTGCTGGACACGGCGGTGCTGTTCGGTGCGGTGCCGGAGCGGTTCGCGGGCCTGTCCGGGCTGGACGGCTACTTCGCGATGGCCCGGGGCACCGACGGCATCGCCCCGCTCGAGATGACCAAGTGGTTCGACACGAACTACCACTACCTGGTGCCCGAGCTCGGCCCGGACACGGTGTTCCGGCTGTCGGGCGACAAGCCGCTGCGGGAGTACCAGGAGGCCCGGGCCCTGGGCATCGAGACCCGGCCCGTGCTGCTCGGCCCGCTGTCCCTGCTGCTGCTGTCCAAGCCCGCCGAGCCTGGGTTCAGCCTGCTGGACCGGCTGGATCCGCTGCTGGAGGCCTACGCCGAGCTGCTCGCGGCTCTGCGTGACGCCGGCGCCGAATGGGTGCAGCTGGATGAGCCGGTCCTGGCCGCCGACCGGACCGGTGACGAGCTTGGCGCCCTGGAGCGTTCTTACCAGCGGCTGGGCGCGCTGACGGCGCGGCCCGCCATGATGGCCGGGACCTACTTCGGCGAGATCGGGGCGGCGCTGCCGGTGCTGGCGGCGAGTCCGGTGGAGGCGATCAGCCTGGACTTCGTGGCCGGGCCGGGGAACCGCGAGGCGCTGGCGCAGGCGGGCGGAATCGGCGGCAAGACGCTGGTGGCCGGCGTCATCGACGGCCGGAATGTCTGGCGCGCCGACCTGGCCGGGGCGTTGTCCATGTGCGCGTCGCTGCTCGGCCTGGCCGGGCAGCTGGCCGTCAGTACCTCCTGCTCCCTGCTGCACGTGCCGCTCGACCTGAGCGCGGAGAAGTCGCTGCCCGCCGAGCTGGCCCGCCGGCTGGCCTTCGCCCGGCAGAAGGTCGACGAGGTCGTCACGCTCGGCCGCGCCCTCACCGAAGGCCGGGACGTCCTGGGCGAGGTGGCCGCGCTGCCGGGCCCGGCCGTCAACGGCCGCGTCCGGGCCCGGCTCGAGGCGCTGGGTGACCTCACCGCGCGCCCGGCCTACGGCACCCGGCTCGCCGAGCAGGCTGACAGCCTGCCGGTCCTGCCCACGACCACCATCGGGTCGTTCCCGCAGACCGAGGCGATCCGCAGGGCCCGCGCCGACCACAAGGCGGGGCGGATCAGCGACGACGCCTACACGGCCGCGATGCGAGCCGAGATCGACCAGGTCATCGCCCTGCAAGAAGACATCGGCCTGGACGTCCTGGTGCACGGCGAGCCCGAGCGGAACGACATGGTGCAGTACTTCGCCGAGCAGCTGGACGGGTACGCCGCCACCGAGAACGGCTGGGTGCAGTCCTACGGCACCCGCTACGTGCGCCCGCCCATCCTGCACGGCGACGTCGACCGGCCTCATCCGATGACCGTGGCCTGGGCCACCTATGCCCAGTCCCGGACGAGCAAGCCGGTCAAGGGGATGCTCACCGGCCCGGTGACGATGCTGGCCTGGTCCTTCGTCCGGGACGACCAGCCCCTCGGCGAGACCGCGCGGCAGGTGGCACTGGCCCTGCGCGACGAGATCCACGACCTGGAAGCGGCAGGCATCCGGATCATCCAGGTCGACGAGCCGGCCCTTCGGGAACTGCTGCCGCTGCGCCGGGCCCACCACCAGGAATACCTGCGCTGGGCGGTCGGCGCGTTCCGGCTGGCCACCTCCGGCGCGGCCGCCTCGACCCAGATCCACACCCACATGTGCTACTCGGAATTCGGCGAGATCATCGGCGCCATCGAGGACCTGGACGCCGACGTGACCAGCATCGAGGCCGCCCGCTCGCGCATGGAGCTGCTGTCCGGGCTGCGCACGGCCGGGTACACCCACGGCATCGGCCCCGGCATCTACGACATCCACTCCCCCCGCGTCCCGTCCGTCGAGGAGATGACCGCCGCACTGCTGCGCGCCCTGCAGAGCGTCGAGCCCGGGCAGCTGTGGGTCAACCCCGACTGCGGCCTGAAGACCCGCGGCTACGCCGAGGCCGAACCGGCGTTGCGCAACCTGGTCGCCGCCGCCCGGCAAGCCCGCCGCCAGCTGGCTCACTGACCGACGCCGCCCGGCGTGCGGGGCCGGGGGAAGACCAGCCGGTTAGCCGCGGCCGGGGTGCTGGCCGAGGACCGGAACTACGCTGTCATTCCGGTGCGGGCGGCGCCCCGGCCCGGCGCTGGGGTGATGAGGAGTGATGAGCGGTGCAGGAGCAGCCTAAGTACCGTCTCCTGCGCCAGGCCCTGGACTGGGAGCTGGAGCCGCTCGAGGTGCTCAGGCTGGTGCGCGGCGACCGGCATCCGGTCGCGTTGCTCGGCGACTGGGCCGGGGGCGGCGCGGTGATCGGATCCGAGCCGGCGGCGGTCCGCAGCCCGCCGCAGGACCTCGGTGACGTGCTGGACGTGCCTTTTCCCGAGGCGGGCGGCCCCGGGTTCGGCGGCGGCTGGATCGGGGCCCTGGGCTACGGCCTGGGCCGTGAGCTGGTCCCCCAGCCGCCGGCCCCGGGCGGGGCGCGGCGGCTGCCGGACTGGTGGTTCGGCTACTACGACCACGTGCTGCGCTGGGAACGGGCGACGGCCCGGTGGTCCTTCGAGGCGTTGTGGACGCCGGGCCGCGCCGCCGAGATCGACCAGCGCTTCGAAGAGCTGACGCGCCGGGCCCGCGGCCCGGTACCGGCGTCCCTCGACTACGCCTGCGGCGACTTCGAGCTGATCCCGTCGCCGGGCGAGCACCGGGAAGCGGTCCGCCGCGCCGTCGAGTACATCCGGCAGGGAGACCTCTTCCAGGCCAACATCTGCCTGCGGCTGGAGGCCAGCTTCGACGGCGACCCGGTCGACGTGTTCTGCCGGGCGGCCGCCGAGCTGCAGCCGCCCTACGCGGCGTTCCTGCGCCTGCCCGGCGGCGCCGTGGCCAGCTTGTCGCCCGAGCTCTTCCTGCGGCGGACCGGGCGGACGGTGCTGGCCAGCCCGATCAAGGGCACCAGCCCCCGGTCCGGCGCCGGGCCCCGGGCCGATGCGCAGCGCGGCGAGCTGAAGAAGTCGGCCAAGAACCGGGCCGAGAACGTGATGATCGTCGACCTGATGCGTAACGATCTCAGCCGGGTCTGCGTGCCGGGCAGCGTCGAGGTCCCCCGGCTGCTGGACGCCGAGCCGCACCCGGGGGTCTGGCATCTGGTCTCCGACGTGCGCGGGAGCCTGGAGCCGGCGTCCGGGGACGGTGACCTCATCCGGGCCACCTTCCCGCCCGGTTCGGTGACCGGCGCGCCCAAGATCCGGGCGCTCGAGGTCATTCACGAGCTGGAGGCGGTTCCCCGGGAGATCTACACCGGCGCGGTCGGGTACCGCAGCCCGGCCGCCGGGCTGGAGCTGAACGTCGCCATCCGGACCTTCGAATTCAGCGACGGCCGGGTATGGCTCGGCGCCGGCGGCGGGATCGTAGCCGGCTCGCAGGATGAGGACGAATTCTCCGAGTGCCTGCTCAAGGCGGCTCCGCTGATCCGGGCCGCGGGCAGCGCCCTGTCCGCCGGGCCGGCCGAGAGGCCGCCGGGGACCGGGCCGGAACCGGCCGCGGGCCGGCCGTCGCTGCGCCCGAGGCCAGCGGCCGGGGTGTTCACCTCGCTGCTGGTCGAGCGGGGCGCCACGCGCGACCTCGGCGCCCACCTGACCCGGCTGGGCGACAGCACCCGGCAGCTGTACGGGAAAGACCTGCCGCCGTCCCTGCACGACGACCTGGCCGCCTGCCTGGCGCAGCATCCGTCCGGCAGGCTGCGCATCACGGCGCAGCCGGTGGGCGGCCAGCTGCGGGCCACCGTCGCCGTCGTCCCGGTCGACGGGCAGCCGGAGACGGCGCGGCTGCACCCCGCGGTGATCGCGGGCGGTCTCGGCGACCACAAGTGGCTGGACCGGCGCCTGCTGGCCGAGCTCAGCCAGCAGCGGGAGCGCGGCGAGCAGCTCCTCATCGAGGACGCCGGCGGCGAGGCGCTGGAAACCGACCGGGCCAGCGTCTTCGCCGTGGTGGCCGGCAGGCTGCGGACACCGCCAGCGGACGGGCGGATCCTGCCTGGCATCACCCGGGCGGCCGTGCTGGCCGCCGCGCGGCTCGCCGGGGTCGAGGTGAGCGAAGGCACGCTCACCCGGGCCCAGCTGGCCGAGGCCAGCGAGGTGTTCGTGACCAATGCCCTGCGCGGAGTGGTCCCGGTGGAAGCCGTCGGCGGGTGCCCGGTGGCCTGCGCTCCGGGACCGGTGACCGAGCTGCTGGCCGCGGCCCTGGCCGCTCGGCCCGCCGACCGGGGCCGCCCGGCGCCGCCGCGCCAGGCCGGCTGGCCGGTCCCCCAGCCGGGCCGCCGCCGCGGCCGCGGGAAGCCGGTCATCGTGCTGATCGACAACTACGACTCCTTCACGCACAACCTGGCCCACCTGCTGGCGACCAGTGGCGGCGACGTGGAGATCGTCCGGAACGACCAGGTATCAGCCGATCAGGTCGCCGCCTTCGCCCCGGCCGGGATCGTGATCTCCCCCGGACCGGGAACCCCGGCCGACGCCGGGATCAGCATGGCGGTAGTGCGCCGGTGCGGCGCCCGCACCCCGCTGCTGGGGGTGTGCCTCGGGCATCAGGCCATCGCGGCCGCGTTCGGCGCCACGGTCGGGCGTTCCCCGCAGCCGGTCCACGGCCAGGCGGCCGAGATAGTCCACGACGGGTCCGGGGTGCTGGCCGGGCTGCCGCAGGGATTCGAGGCGGCCCGCTACCACTCGCTGATCGTGGCCGAGGAGACACTGCCCCCGGCGCTTGTCGTGACGGCGCGTACCCGGGCGGGCCTCCCGATGGCGCTGCGGCACGCCACCCAGCCGGTGCAGGGACTCCAGGTCCACCCCGAGTCGATCCTGACCAGTCACGGCGCGGCCATCATGGGCAACTTCATCCAGGCCGTCGAGCGAGGCCGGGCAGCTGTGAGACCATGACGACATGGCGGCTGGCAAGGGCCCCGCGATGCGCCAGAGCAGCGCACCAGTGGAGGGCTTTCTGGCCCGAGTGCCCGATGGGCAGCGACGCGACGACGCACGACGGCTTTGCGCTCTGATGGCGGCCGTCACGGGCGAGCCGCCCGCGATGTGGGGAGCCAGCATCATCGGCTTCGGCACCTATCACTACCGGTACCCCACTGGCCGCGAGGGTGATTCGGCGCTGGCCAGCTTCTCACCGCGCCGCCAGCACCTGGCCATTTACCTGATCGGCGAGTTCGCGACTCGCCATCGGTCAGTCCTAGCACGGCTGGGCCCGCACAAGGCCGGGAAAGGCTGCCTCTACATCAGGCGCCTCGATGAGGTGGATGAGGACGCGCTGCGCGAGCTGATCGACCGGTCAGCCCGGGTACGCAAGGGCGCCGGCCGGATCTCCGGCTGACCAGACCGTCAGGCGAGGCCAGGCGCGAGAAAGCTGACGACCGCGGATCCGGCTGGATCGGCGGCCGGAAAATTCTGCCTCGGATCAGCTCGGCGCCCTTGACCTTGACGTAGCGTCAACCTTGCATGCTGGCGGGCATGAGCATCTTTGCCACAACCGAGCGGGTCCCGGGACCCGCGATCCAGGTGCAGGGCCTGGAGAAGTCATACAAGGAACTGCGCGTGCTGCGCGGCGTGGACTTCGAGGTGGCGCGAGGCAGCATCTTCGCCCTGCTCGGCTCCAACGGGGCGGGCAAGACCACACTGGTGAAGATCCTGTCCACGCTGCTGCGGGCCGACACCGGGACGGCCCGGGTCAGCGGTTTCGACGTCGCGGCGCAGGCGGGCGACGTCCGCGCGTCCATCAGCCTCACCGGCCAGTTCGCCGCGGTCGACGAGATCCTCAGCGGCCGGGAGAACCTGCTCCTGGTGGCCCGGCTACGGCGCGTCCGCGACCCGGCCGCGGTCGCGGATGACCTGCTGCGGCGCTTCTCGCTGACCGAGGCGGGCGCCCGGCGGGCCGCGACCTACTCCGGCGGCATGCGACGCCGCCTGGACATCGCGATGAGCCTGATCGGGGACCCGCCGGTCATCTTCCTCGACGAGCCGACGTCCGGGCTGGACCCGCAGGCCCGGCTCGAGGTCTGGCAGGCGGTCAGGCAGCTCGCCCAGGGCGGCACCACGGTGCTGCTCACCACCCAGTACCTGGACGAAGCCGAGCAGCTGGCCGACCAGATCGCGATCCTGCATCAGGGCCGGATCATCGTCAACGGCACCCTGGCCGAGCTCAAGCAGCTCCTGCCGCCCGCCAAGGTCGAGTACGTCGAGAAGCAGCCGTCCCTCGAAGACGTCTTCTTCGCGGTCATCGGCCACGCCGGCAGCGACAGCGACAACCCGGACGAGAAGTAAAGGAACGGACGACCATGGCCACGCATTTCGCCGGCGACACCGCCATCCTCACGGGCCGGACCCTGCGCCACATCACCCGCAGCCCGGACACCATCATCACCACCGTGATCACGCCGATCGCCCTGATGCTGCTGTTCGTCTACGTGTTCGGCGGCGCGATCAACACCGGGTCAGCCTCCTACGTGAACTACATGCTGCCCGGCATCCTGCTCATCACCATCGCCTCCGGCATCTCCTACACCGCCTTCCGGCTCTTCACCGACATCCAGGGCGGGATCTTCGAGCGCTTCCAGTCGATGCCGATCGCCCGGCCCGGCGTGCTGTGGGCGCACGTGCTGACCTCCCTGGCGGCCAACGTGGTCTCCCTGGCGGTCGTCACCGGGATCGCCTTCGCGATGGGCTTCCGCACCGGTGCCGGACCGCTGGCCTGGCTCGCGGTGGCCGGCCTCCTCTTCCTGTTCACCCTGGCCCTGACCTGGCTCGCGGTCATCCCCGGCCTCACGGCCAAGAGCGTGGACGGCGCGAGCGCGTTCGCCTACCCGCTCATCTTCCTGCCCTTCATCAGCTCGGCGTTCGTACCCACCGCCACCATGCCCGCGCCGGTGCGCGCCTTCGCCGAGCACCAGCCGGTGACCTCCATCGTCAACACCATCCGGGCGCTGTTCGCCCAGCAGCCGGTCGGTACCGGCGTCTGGACCGCCCTGGCCTGGTGCCTCGGCATCCTGGCCGTCGCCTACGCGGCAGCCGGCCTGCTGTACCGGCGCAGGATCTCCTGAGGCACACGTCGACCAGTCCGGGTCATAAGAGGCAGGATCGGGACATGCTGACAATCAGCCAACTGGCGGCATACGCCGGGGTCACCGTCCGGGCGGTCCGGCACTATCACCAGATCGGGCTGCTGCCCGAGCCGGAGCGAGACGCCTCCGGATACCGGCGGTACGGCGCATCGGCCGTGGTGACCCTGATCAAGATCCGCGCCCTGGCGGGCGCCGGCGTGCCGCTCTCGGAGATCGGGCCGATGCTGCACGCTGACGCGCCGGCCTTCGACGAAGCGGTCCAGCGGATCGACAGCCACCTGCGCGAGGAGATCGAGCGGCTGGAGGTCAGCCGCAAGCAGATCGCCCAGCTCGCCGCCGGGGACAGCCTGGCGCTGCCGCCCGAGGTGACCTACTACCTCGACCGGCTCCGGCAGGTCGGCGTGTCGGAGCGGATGATGGACGGCGAGCGAGACGGGTGGATCCTGATCGCGGCCCGCTGGCCCGACCGCATCCGCGAGTGGATACCCGGCAAGCTGGCCGAGCTGGAGAACCCGCAAGTTGTCCGCTTGTACCGGCTGCTGTCCGAGCTCCTGGACAGCGACGCGGCAGGGGATGACCCGAGGCTGGCGGAAGTCGCCGACATCATGGCCGCGATGGCCGAGCAGGCCTACGCCTCCGGCGACGTCCTGCCCAGCGACGTGACCCGCGACGACATGCCGTTCAACCTGCTGGACGCGCTAGCCGTGGAGTACGACCCGCGAGCGGTACGGCTCCAGGAGCTCATGCGCGAACGCGGCTGGAACGGCTGGACCCGGCTGGAACGGCTGAACCCACCCGGCTAGGGCTGCGGCTTGCTGGCGCGGCCGCGGACGGCCTACGGGACGACCTGGCGTATCGCGCCAGGAGGCGCCGCGGGCACGGCGTCCGGGTGGAGAACCGAGGCGATGGCCTCGACGCCCTCGACCAGGCGGGGACCGGGGCGGACGACGATCCCGTCGGCGTCGATGGCCCAGACCGGCACACCCGGAAGGGCCCGGACGACGGCCTGGGCCTGGTCGGCGGCGCCGGCCAGGTGGTAGCCGCAGGGGGCCACGATGACCAGTTCCGGCGCGGCGGCCGCGATGGCGTCCCAGCTGGAGGGGACCGACGGGCGGCCGGGCCGGGCGGCCACTGGCTCGCCGCCGGCGGCGGTGACCAGGTCGGGTATCCAGTGCCCGGCGGTGAACGGCGGGTCAACCCACTCGATCACCGCGACCCGGGGGCGGCGGCGGCCGGCCACCTGGGCCGCGGTCCGGTCCAGCCGGCCGCGCAGGCGGGCGACCAGGGCCGAGGCCTGGTCCGGGACCCCGGCCCGGGCTCCTACCGAGAGGACCGAGTCCAGGACGTCGTCCAGGGTGTGCGGGTCCAGGGACAGGACGTCGGCGCGGCAGCCGAGGTAGTCCAGGGCGTCCTCGACGTGACCGGACGGCAGCGCGCACACGCGGCACAGGTCCTGGGTCAGGATCAGGTCCGGGGCCAGCCCGGCCAGCGCCCGGGCGTGCAGGGTGTACAGGTCCTGGCCGGCGGCCAGCTGTGCGCGGACGTAGGCGTCGATCTCGCCGGGGGTCATCGCGCTGGTGTCCCGGCCGCCCACCACGATGGTCTTGTCGCGGCGGGCGGCCGGGGGCTCATCGCACTCGAACGTCACGCCGACCAGATCGTCGCCCAGGCCGAGCGCGTACACGATCTCGGTCGCCGAGGGCAGCAGCGAGACCAGGCGCACCAGGCCAGGATAGGCCTGGATCCGGAAACGGCGGCCGGCGCCCGGCGAGCACGCGCACGCTCAGGCGGCCAGGGCACGTCGCAAGGCAGCGCCGAGTTCGCCGATCTGCCTGCGGGAAACCTCGGCCGACACGATGGCCTGCGAGCCGTGGAAGGTGCCGGGCCACTGGTGCAGCTCGGCGGGCACGCCGGCCTGGAGCAGGCGCTGGGCGAAGCTGATCGCCTCGTCGCGGTTCGGGTCGAGCTCCGCGCAGGCGATATAAGCCGGGGGCAGGGCGGACAGGTCCCCGGCCCGGGCCGGGGCCGCGTACGGGGATACCGCAGCCTGGCCCAGGTAGTGCCGCCAGGACGCGGTGACCTTCGCGCGCGTCATGAAGGGCGTCGCGGTGAAATTCCGGGCCGACCACGTCTGCTGCCGGTCATCGAGCTCGGGCTGGTTGAGCAGCTGGAAGCTGATCGGCGGCCCGTGCTGGTCACGGGCCCGCAGCGCCACCGCGGCCGCGAGCCCCGCGCCGGCGGCGTGTCCGCCGACCGCTATCGGCCCGGCGTCGAGGCCGAGCTCGGCGGCGTGCCCGGCCGTCCAGCGCAGCGCGGCGTAGGCGTCGTCCAGGGCGGCCGGGAAACGGTGCTCGGGGGCCAGCCGGTAGCCCACCGAGACCACCATGGCCCCGGAGCCGTCCGCGATCCGGGTCGCCCAGGGATGCTCGGTCTCCAGGTCACCCATGACAAACCCGCCGCCGTGCAGCCAGATGATGGCGCCGTGCGGTCGATGCGGGCGGTAGATCCGCACGGGCACGTCTGGGCTGGCGGGGATCATACGGTCCTCGATTGTCATCCCGGTGGTATCCGGCGCCGGCGCGGCCGCGGCGAGCCGGGCCAGGTTCTGGCGCGCCGTGACCGGGTCACTCAGGTCGGCCGGCGGGAACGACGAAACGAATTCCCGCAGCTGCGGATCAACTCGGGTCATGGCGGGGTTGCTGGTCATCACTCTCTCCTAGCGGGCTGGATCGGTTCGGGCTGGGCCGAGCAGGACGGCGAGCGCGCGAAGTTCCCGGGCCAGCGCCGCCGCGGTCTGAGCTGAATCTGCACCGGGCGCGGCGGGCACGGTCATGACGATGACGCACCCGCCGCCAGGCCGCGGCACGACTCTGAGGCAAGCGCCGCCGCCACGTCCGGGTGCTATCTGGCGGAGGTAGCCGACGGTGCCCGCAACCTGATCGACGACGACGCGGAGCGGGAAATCCCGGCCGTCTTTGACGACTCGCCATCCGGACTGGGAATCGCTCGTGACCCGGTCGGCTCGGGCGGTCATGTCTGCTCCCCCGGGGCCGGGTGATCGGCCGGGATGATGTTGTGGTTGAGCGCGAACCGGTTGCCGGGGTCATAGGCCCGTTTGACGGCGGCCAGCCGGGCGTAGGTCGCGGGCGGGTACGCGGCGGCCAGGTCCGCGGCCGTCGCCGAACCCTGGAAGTTGAGATACGGGCCGGTGCCGCGGGCGGCCACGGCACGCCACGGGCCGAGTGCTTGACCGACATCCAGGTCAGTGGCCGGGCCAGGAAGCATGAGCAGGGCGACGATCATGGCCTCCGCGTCCCGGTGCGCGAAGGCGGTCGCGGCGGCCGGCACCCGGCCGAATGCTCCGCCCAGGCTGCGCACGGCGACGGCCGGGGGGACGGGGCTGTCGAGCAGGCGGCCGATCTCCGCCGTCACGGCCCCGCCGAGCTCCGTGACCAGGGCACTGCGGGTGACCAGGCGCAGGCCCGGCGGCGGCGCGGCGTCTTCCATGATCTCGCCGTACCGGCGTTCGCTGATGCTGGCGGCGGTCACGGTGCCCAGCCTGAGCAAGGGCTCGATGGCGGCGTCGGCCTCCCGCTCCGTGGTCCCGGGCTCGCCGGCGTAGCAGGCCAGCACGAGCGCGGCCGGGGCCGCCTCGGGCGTACGCGGCGGGAAGGCCAGGGTGCTGGACAACTGTTCCGGGGCGGCCCGCATGACCTCGCGCCACCGGGCCAGCAGGCCGGCGGGGTCGTCAGGCCGGTAGGCGATCGTGCCGAAGTGGACGGTGCCGACCGGCTGCGCGATGAAATCAAGGTCGACCACCACGCCGAAGTTGCCGCCGCCGCCGCGAAGGGCCCAGAACAGGTCTGGATGCTGCTGCGCCGAGGTGGCGAGCAGGCGGCCATCGGCGGTGATGACGCGGGCTCCGGCCAGGCTGTCGATGGTCAGCCCGTACCGGCGGACCATCCAGCCGATGCCCCCGCCCAGGGTCAGGCCGCCGACGCCGACGTTCGCGGTGTCCCCCGACGTGAGAGCCCACCCGAACGGGTCGAGGGCCTCAGCCACCCGTCCCCAGGTCGCGCCGCCGCCGATACGGACCAGCCGGCGCTCGCGGTCCAGGACTTCGACGTCGTCCAGGTGGGCCAGGTCGATCACCATGCCGCCGGTGTTGGTACTGCGGCCGAGCGGGCTGTGGCCCCCTGAGCGCACCGAGACCGCCCAGCCGTCACGTGCCGCCTGAGCAAGAGCGGCTGCGACTTCCTGCGGGTCGCGAGGCCGGGCCACCAGGGCCGGACGGCCAGTCGCGAAGAAGGTGCGGGCCGCGGCCTCATACCCGTCGTCACCCGGCCGCAGGGCGCGGGCCGCCGGGATTGTGTCTTGTGCCTTCACCGGATTGCCTCCTCAGGGACGGTGCTCGCTGATGGACTGAGCCTCGCGCCGTGCCCGGCCGGCCCGCTATGCGGAAGCCGCAGACTGGGTACGGAGGGTTTGCGGTATGCCGAAAGGGCCAGGCACCGGGTGGCGACCACCGTGACCGGATAAGGAGCGGGTCGTGCAGACGAGAACGGCGGCCACGGCCGGCGTCGACGAGACGCTGCGGATCGTCGCGGCCAGGCTGACCAGCGAGACCGACGAGCTGGTCGAGGTCATGCTGGCCCGGATGCAGGACGAGGCACCCAGCTTTGACGTGGCCTCGCGGCCAGAGCTGGCGGCGGGCCTGCGAGCGTCGTGCTACGGCAACATCCGGGCCGCGCTGCCCGCGCTCGGCGGCGACCGGCAGCCGCCCCGCAGCTCACCGGCCGAGGCGGTCACCGAGGCGCGGGCTACCGCCCGGGCCGGGATAGCCCTCGAACCCCTGCTGCACACCTACCGCATCGGGCACGCGGTGGTGCTCGAGCGGTTCTTCGCGATTGTCGAGGACCTGAACCTGCCCGCGGCGCAGCGGCACAGCGCCACCCTGATCGGCTCCAAATACCTGTTTGCCTACGTGGATCACGTCGTCAGCGAGATATCGGAGGAGTACACCGACGAGCGCCAGCGGATACTCCGCAGCAGCATCCAGCGGCGCGTTCAGCTGGTACGCGACGTACTCGGCGGGGCGGACATCGACAGCGCGGAGCTCGGCTACCGGCTCGAGCAAGAGCACCTGGCCGTCGTCGCGACCGGCCGGGACGCGGACGCGTCGCTGCGGGATCTTGCCCGCCGGCGGGAGTGCAGCCTGCTCACGGTCGCGATGACCGACGATACGGTCTGGGCCTGGCTCGGCTCATCCCGCCGCGGCCGCCACGGCCAGGAACAAGACGCCTGGGCCCAGGGACCCGGGGCCGGGGCCCGGACCCGCTACGCCGTCGGGGAACCCGCGTGGGGAATCGAGGGGTTCCGCGACAGCCACGAGCAGGCCCTCGCCGCGCACCGGGTCGCCGCGCACCTGACGCAGCCGGTGACCCGCTACGACGACGTCGCGCTGGAGGCCGTGCTGCTAGGCGACGTCCGTGCTGCGCGGCGGTTCGTCGAACGTGAGCTGGGCTCGCTGGCTACCCGCGACCCGCGGACCAGCGTGCTGCGCGACACTCTCGAGAGCTACCTGCGGGCCGGCTTCAACGCGGCCGCCACGGCGGCCGAGCTCAACGTCAGCGACCGCACCGTCGCCTACCGGATCCACGGGGTCGAGGAGCTGCTCGGCCACGGCGTGCTGACCCGCAGCAGTGAGCTCGCCGCCGCCATCCGGCTGCACCACGTCCTCAACCCCTGACCTGATCCCGGCTACCAGATGCGGACCCGGGCGGCCGGGTCGAGCCACAGCTCGTCGTCGGCGCCGACGTCGAAGGCGGCGTAGAACTCGTCGAGGTTGCGCACGATCTGGTTGCACCGGAACTCACCCGGGGAATGCGGGTCGGTGGCCAGCAGCCGGATGGCCTCCTCGTCGCGGGCCTTGACCTTCCAGACCCGGGCCCAGGAGATGAAGAAGCGCTGGGCGCCGGTCAGGCCGTCGAGGACCGGCGCCTCCTGGCCGCGCAGCGACACCTGGTAGG
This sequence comes from uncultured Actinomycetes bacterium, assembly GCA_963744005.1. Classification (GTDB taxonomy): domain Bacteria; phylum Actinomycetota; class Actinomycetes; order Streptosporangiales; family Streptosporangiaceae; genus Palsa-504. Next base: position 1,057,975 of record CAVURU010000003.1, read on the forward strand.
CCTGCCAGGCGATCCCCACGCCGCCGAGATCCCCGATGTTCTCCCCGATGGTCAGCGCCCCGTTCACGTGCTGGTCCGGCACCTGGTTGGGCGCCAGGCGGTTGTACTGCTCGATGAGGGACCCGGTCCGCGTCTCGAAGGCCTGCCGGTCCGCCGCGGTCCACCAGTCGGTGAGCCGGCCGTCGCCGTCGACCTTGGAGCCCTGGTCGTCGAAGCCGTGGCCGATCTCGTGGCCGATGATGGCGCCGATCGCCCCGTAGTTGGCCGCGTCGTCGCGGGCCGGGTTGAAGAACGGGTCCTGGAGGATGGCGGCGGGGAACACGATCTCGTTCATGCCCGAGTTGTAGTAGGCGTTGACCGTCTGCGGGGTCATGTGCCACTCGTCGCGGTCCACCGGCTGGCCGATCTTGGCCAGCTCGCGGCGGAACTCGAAGGCGTGAGCCGCCCGCACGTTGGCCATGAGGTCGGCCGGGTCGGTCTGCAGGCCCGAGTAGTCGCGCCACTTGGCCGGGTAGCCGATCTTGGGCGTGAACTTCCCGAGCTTGTCCAGGGCCCGCTGCCGGGTGTCCGCGCCCATCCAGTCGAGCTTCTCGATGCTCTGGCGGTAGGCCTCCAGGAGGTTGGCGACCAGGAGATCCATGCTCTCCCGGGCCCCGGCCGGGAAGTGCCGGGCCACGTAGGCCCGGCCGACGGCCTCTCCCATCGCCGACTCGGCCAGCGAGACGCCGCGCTTCCAGCGCTCGCGCAGCTCCGGGGTGCCGCTCAGGGCCCGGCCGTAGAAATCGAAGTCTTCGGCGACGAACGCGTCGGACAGATAGCGGGCCGCGGCGTGGATCACCCGCCAGCTCAGCCAGTCCCGCCACGCCGGGATGTGCTCGTCGGTGAGCAGCGAGGCCAGCCCGGTGCTGAAGCTCGGCTGGCGGAGCACGATCTCGTCGAACGCGCCGGCCGGCGGGTCCAGGGCCGCCTGCCATCCGCGCAGGTCCGGCCCCCCGGACAGGACGTCGGCCCAGCTGACCAGGTTGTAGGTCTTCTCCCGCTCGCGGTTGGTGACCTTGTCCCAGTGGTGGCCTGCTACGGCCGTCTCCAGCTCGAGCACCCGCCCGGCGGCCCCGGCCCCGTCCGGCAGCCCGGCCAGCTCGAACATCCGCTGCACGTGCCCGGCGAACGCGTCCCGGACGCTGGCGAACCGCTCCTGGTGGTAGTAGCTCTCATCCGGCAGGGAGATGCCGCCCTGCTCGAAGAAGACCAGGTAACGTTCCGGGTCGCCCGGGTCGGTGTCGACGAAGATCCGGTAGAAGCCGCCGATGCCCGAGGGCTGCAGCCGCCCGATCGCCGCCATCAGCTCCGGGAGGGAGCTGATGGCCTGGACGGCCGCCAGGGCCTCGCTGATGGGCTGCCCGCCGAGCTGTTCCGCCCGGCCGGTGTCCATGAAGCTGGCGTACAGGTCGCCGAATTTCTTTTCCTCGCTGCCCCCGGCGGCGGAGGCGGCCTCTTCCACGATCTCGCGCACCGCGATCTCGGCCTGGTCGGCCAGGTTCGAGAAGGTGCTGTCGCGGGCCCGGTCCGCCGGGATCGGGGTGTGCTCGAGCCACCGGCCGTTGACGTGCCGGAACAGGTCGTCTTGCGGGCGGATCCCGGGATCCAGCTCATCGACGGGGATGCCGGAGGGAAGAGTCATACGCCCCAGCCTAGGACCAGCGGCGGCCCGGCCGCCGTGGTCCTAGGCGGCGGGCCGCCCGGTCCTGGTCAGCGGGCAGCCGGGGTGTAGATCAGCTTCTTGTTCACGAACTCGTCGATGCCGTAGGAGCCGAGCTCGCGGCCCACGCCGGAGCGCTTGGTCCCGCCGAACGGGAGGTCGGCCATCGAGCCGGTCGGGTTGTTGATCCACACCATGCCGGTGTCGAGCAGGTCAGCGACCTCCTGGGCCCGCTCCGGGTCGGCGCTGTAGACGGCGCCGCCCAGGCCGAACGACGAGGAGTTGGCCAGCGCGACCGCTTCGCCGGCGTCCGCGACCCGGTAGACGACGGCGGCGGGACCGAACAGTTCCTCGTGATAGGCCCGCATGTCCGGGGTGACGTCGGTCAGGACGGTGGGCTCCACGTACGCCCCCGGGCGGTCGGGCCGCTTGCCGCCGGTGCGCAGCGTGGCGCCCTTGTCGACCGCGTCCTGGATCTGGCCCATGAGGCGCTCGGCGGCGCCTTCGGAGGACAGCGGGCCCAGGACGGTCGCCGGATCGGCGGGATCTCCCGGCTGCAGCGAGGCCATGGCCGCGGTGAACTGGCTGGTGAACTCGTCGTAGAGCTCACCGACGACGATCATCCGCTTGGCCGCGGTGCAAGCCTGGCCGGCGTTGCCCATCCGGCCCGCCACGGCGTCCTTCACCGTCTTGGCGATGTCGTCGCTGTCCAGCACGATGAACGGGTCAGAGCCGCCGAGTTCCAGGACGTACTTCTTGAGGTTGCGGCCCGCCACCTCGGCCACGGCCGACGCCGGCCCGCTCGCTGCCGGTCACCGACACGGCGGCCACCCGCGGGTCGGCGATCATGTCCGCGACCTGGCTGTTGGACGCGAAGATGTTGATGTAGGCGTCGGCGGGCAGCCCGGCGTCACGGAAGATCTGCTCCATGGCCAGGGCGGACTCCGGGTCCTGCGGCGCGTGCTTCAGGATGATCGTGTTACCCGCCATCAGGTTCGGCGCGGCGAAGCGGGCCACCTGGTAGTACGGGAAGTTCCACGGCATGATGCCGAGCAGCGGGCCGATGGGCTCCTTGCGGATCACGGCCTGTCCCCCGGCCCGCGGGCTGAGCGGGGTGTCGGCCAGCAGCGCCGGGCCCTGCTCGGAGTAGTAGCGGTAGATGCTCGCCACCAGCATGATCTCGCCCTTGGCCTCCCGGGTGGGCTTGCCCATCTCCCGGGTGATCAGGGCGGCCAGCTCGTCGATCCGCTCCCGGTACAGCTCGGCTACCCGCAGCAGGACCTTGGCCCGTTCGTCCTTGGCGATGCCGCGCCACGACGTGAACGCCTCGGCCGCGCGCTCCAGGACCTGCTGGACCTCCGCATCGGTAGCGGTCGGGAACTCACGCTCGGTCTGGTTCGTGGCCGGGTTGACCACCTTGTACTCGCTCATTCCGACGCCTCCGGACTCGTCCACGCTGACACCTCACGATAACTCCGGACGGTCAGCGGGCCACCCGGTGCCCGGGTCAGCCGATGCCGAGCCAGCCCAGGACGGTCTGGCCGAGCAGCAGCAGCGACATGGCGCTGATGCCGACGATGGCGACGGTGGCGACCGCGCGGAACGCGGGCTTGTTGGCCGCGTCGCCCAGCACGTCCTTGCGGTTGGTCAGGATGAGAATGTAGATCAGCACGACCGGGGTGACGATGCCCTGCAGGACCTGGGTGCCGATGAGCAGCGTGATGAGGTTGACCGGGGTCAGGGCGACGGCCGCGCCGAGCGCGATCTGGAAGGTGAACAGGCCCAGGAACAGGGGCGCTTCGCGGAACCGGCGGGACACCGATCGCTCGACGCCGACCGCCTCGCTGATCGCGTAGCTGCTGGACAGCGGGACGACCGCCCCGGCCAGGGCGCTGGCCCCGAGCAGCCCGACGGCGAACAGGAGCTCCGCGCCGCTGCCCGCGACGGGACGGAGGGCCTCGGCGGCCTCCTTGGCCGAGGTCAGCGGGCCCCGGCCGCCGATGGTCGCGGCGGTCGCGATGATGATGGTGATGCTGATGATGCACGCGAAGAGCGCCCCGGTGACGGCGTCCAGCCGGGCGTTGCGGTAGTTGTCGGGCCCGGCGCCGCGGTCGACGACGCCGGCGGCGGCGTAGAACTGCATGTAAGGACTGACCGTGGTGCCGATCAGCGCCACGCCCAGCAGCAGGTAGCCCTTGGACAGCAGGAAATGCGGGATGACGAGGTTCTGGCCGACCGCCGCCCAGTCGGGGTGGCCCAGGATCGCGGCCACCGGATAGGCGAAAAAGGCCAGCGACAGGACCAGGAAGATGCGCTCGGCGTAGCGGTAGGAGCCGAACAGGACCAGGCCCCAGATCAGGATGGCGGCGGGCGGGATGACCCAGTAGCGGCTGATCCCGAGCAGCTCGAAGGCGGCGCCGATGCCGGCGAACTCGCTGACGACCAGGCCGGTGTTGGCCAGCAGCACGCAGAACAGCGCTATCCCGGTCAGGCGGAGGCTGAACTGCTCCCGGATCAGCGCCGCGATCCCCCGGCCGGTGAAGGTGCCGAGCCGGATGGCCATTTCCTGCACGATGACCAGGGCGATGGTGACCAGGACCATGAAGAACAAGGTCCGGTAGACGAACTGGGATCCGGCGCTGGAATAGGTGGCGATGCCGGCCGCGTCGTTCCCGGCGTTCGCGGCGATGACCCCGGGCCCGGCGATGGCCAGGTAGATCAGGAAGCGGCGGCCGCCCGGGAGCCGCCGCACCACCCGGGCGGCGCGATGCTTGAGCTCGTGGTCAGCGGCGGCGGGCTCAACGGCCTGCTCCAGGTCGGGGCGGGTCACTGCAGGAGCCTCGGGAAGTGCAGCCGCCCCCGCTCGGGCAGAACCGCGTCCAGGACGTCATCGGCCAGGATCCGGCCGATGGGCTTGTCGTCGCCGCCGGTGACCAGCAGGGAAGAGCGCCGGGTCCGGACGAGCTGATCGGCGACGTCGCCGACGGAGGCCTCGGGCCGCACGGTCAGCGGCTCGGGCTGGCCCTCGGCGTCGATGACGTCGCTGAGCATGGTGCCGTCCGGGTTGGTGACCAGGTCGAACAGGGGCAGGTCGGCCAGCAGGACGCCGTCGTCGCTGCAGATCACCACGGCGTCGATCTCCTCGCGGTGCTCGCGCATCCCGGCGATCATGGCCTTGACCTCGCCGATGGTGTGGACGGGCCGGGCGTGGACCAGCACGGTGGTCATGAAGCCGCCCGCGGTGTCCTCCGGGTAGGTGAGCAGGGCGGTGAGCTCGGCGGCCTTCTCCCCGGGGAGGGCCGCGAGGATGCTGTCGCGCTCGTCATCGGACAGGTCGCGCAGGGCATCGACGGCCTCGTCCGGCTCCATGGCCGCGATCAGGGCCGCGGCCCGGGCCGGGGCCGCTTCGCGCAGCAGGGCCTCGAGCTCGTCGGGGTCCATCTCCTCCAGGGCGTCGGCGGCGGCGTCCTCGCCCAGCCGGGACAGCAGGTCCTGGCGGCCGGGCCGTCCCAGGTCCTCCAGCAGGTCGGCCAGGTCGGCCGGGGCCATCCGGCGGAGCTGCTCATCGGTGGCCCGCAGGTGAACCGCGGACGGGGAGCTGGTCAGGTCGTCATCGAACGGGGCCACGGCATCCCAGTCGATGACCCGTTCGGGCGTCGGGCGGCCGCGCAGCCTTTTCGGGCCGAGCCGCCGCAGCAGGGTGGCCAGGCTGACATCGAGGCCGACCAGCAGGAACTGCTCGCCGACCGGGGCCAGGTACAGGTCGGCGGCCCGGATGACCTGGCGGCCGTCAAGGTCGATCACCTGGTGGTCGAGCACGTCCTTGGCCAGCAGCACCTCACCGGGCCGCCGGGTGAACTCACGCAGGTCGAACCGGGCGGTGCGCAGGTAGACGGCCTGGTGGGTGATCCGGTCGACGCCCTCGATGGGCAAGAAGCTGTGGCGCGAGCCCACGTGCAGCAGCAGGCCGGTGAGCGGGGGGTACTGGTCCTGCCCGTGCATCCGGGCCACCAGGTCGACCAGCGGGCCGACCCGCTGCCCGGCCTGGTTGGAGACCGGGGCGCCCAGCAGGCTGGCCACGCTGACGATGGCCTGCTGGACGGCGCGCCTTGTCGTCAGCCGGTCGTTGCGGCGGCGCAGCACGTTCGCAGCCGGGGCCCGAAGGCGCCGCTGGGGAGACGATGACGCCATCGCGGGCTCCTGTCACACGGGACGCCCGCATCGCGCTCACCGGATGAGCACGGGCAAGCCGCCGGGCGCCGAAACAAGCAAAACTGAACGGCCAGGACGAACCCCCATCCTAGGAGGGCGCCCGATCAGCCAGAGCCGAGCCGCGGGTCGATCATCGACCAGTCACGGAACGTCGGGCGCTCCTCGCCGCCTGGTCCGGCGCTCGCCTCGGGCTGCGCGCCGGCCGGGCCGGGTTTCCACCGTTTCTTGCGCCGGATGAGCACGCCGACCAGAACCCACTCACCGTCCTGCCGGGCCAGCTCCAGATCGGCGGCGCGGACCTTCTGCGCGGTCTGGATGTCGATCACCTTGCGGCCGAGGAGGTCGGCCCGCAGCAGGACCTCGCCCTCGCGCCGCTCGAACCAGCTCAGGTCGATCCTGGTGCGGCCGAGCCGCAGCTCCTCGCGGTCCAGGGCGGCGAACTGCCCGGTGGACAGGAAGATCTTCCGCCCTTCGGCCGCCGCGACCACGCCGGTGACCAGCGGGTAGTCATGGTCGCGGAGCCGGACGATGACATCGCTCAGCCGCCCGACGGGATCGCCCTTCCGGGCGGTGATTTTCCGCTTGATCAGCGCCGACAGCTGCAGCCTGCCCTGCTGCGGGGCCGCCGGGCCCGGCAGCGAGGTTTTTGCCATGACGAGCTCCCGATCGGGTCAGCCTGATGACGCTATGAGCCCGACCAGTGTGCCACCCGGCGCGGACACGAACGTGTATCGGCGCCCCTGGTTTCCGCGTTCCGCAACCATTCTTCGCTAAGGTTCCCCAATCAGCCCATGACGCCGGGAACGCAGCCGAGGAGACGGCCGGCGCAACCAGCTCAGCGACTGCGGGGATGTCTAATGACGGGAATCAACGGAGACCAGGGCGTGCAGTCCGAGGTCCTGGAGGGCCTGGCCACAGCCGTGAACCACCGCCGGTGGTTCGTCGAGCTGGCCGTCCCCTACCTCGGCCCCGACCCCATCGAGATCGGCAGCGGCCTGGGCGACTACGCCCTGGAATGGGCCCCCCACTTCACCCGGTTCACCGCCACCGAAGCCGACCCCGCCCGCCTCGTCGCCCTCAAAGAACGCCTCAGCGGCCACCCCACCATCACCATCCGGGAAATGCTGCTGCCCACCGACCAGACCGGCACCTACACCGGCGCCGTCTCCTACAACGTCCTGGAACACATCGACGACCACGTCGCCGCCCTGCGCTCCATGGCCCGCCTCCTGGCCCCCGGCGGCCGGATCGTCCTCATCGTCCCCGCCTTCCCCTTCGCCATGAGCCCCGTCGACATCGCCACCGGCCACGTCCGCCGCTACACCAAGAAAACCATGCACGCCGCCCTCACCAACGCCGGCCTGGCCGTCGAGCAACTCCGCTACGTCAACGCCCTCGGCCTGCTCGGCTACTACACAGCCACCAGCATCTTCAAGCTCACCCCCAAAGAAGGACCCATGGTCAAGCTCTACGACCAGATCGTCCTGCCCGCCACCCGCACCGCCGAACGCCTCATCCACCCCCCCTTCGGCCAATCCGTCTTCGCCGTCGCCCGCGTATCCGACATAACGCCACGCTGAGCGCGGCTGGCCGCTATGCCGATAAAGTAGCGACGCGAGGCATAGGGACCTATTGCCGCGAATGCGCGGCCTGAATCCCGTACCCGACCAGCAGGTAGCGATGACCCTTACCGATACCGAGGACGTCCCCGAAGGCACCAGCACGGGACACGGCGACCCGAGCCGGGACGGCGACCGGACCGCGAGACCGTCGTTCGGCGCCATGTCCGGCTGGGTCATGCGCCTGCCCTGGCTGTGGCCGGCGCTGCTGACCGTCGTCGTGGGCTGGTATCAGCGGCCGGCCTGAGCTGTGGCGCGATGAGCTGGCCAGCTGGGCGGTGGCCACCCGGCCGCTGCCGGATGTCATCGCCACGGCCGGGCACTCGGACGCCAACCACGTCGTCTACTACCTGCTGCTGCACTTCTGGACCTCGGCGTTCGGCTCGTCGACGCTGGTCATGCGCGGGCTGTCCGTGCTGGCCATGGCGGGAGCGGCGGTCTGCGTCACGCTGGTCGGCCGCAAGCTGGCCAGCCCCCGGGCCGGGCTGCTGGCCGGCCTGGTCTTCGCGCTGATCCCCAGCGTGTCCCGGTTCGCCCAGGAGATCAGGTCATACGCCCTCGAGGTACTGGTGGCCACGCTGGCCACGCTGCTGCTGCTGCGCGCGCTGGAAAAGCCGGCCGCTCGCCGCTGGGTGGCGTACGGGGTGAGCGTGGCCGTCCTCGGCTACCTGGATCCGGTGGCGCTGTCCGCGGTGACCGGCCAGGCGGCCGTGGTGGTCATCTGCTGGTGGCGGGACCGGGACAAGCGCTACTTCTGGTTCGTGCCGGCCGCGCTGGGCGGGTTCGCCGCGTGGCTGCCGCTGGCCATCCTCAGCTGGCACGAGGAGAGCGGCTCGGTCGGCTGGATTGCGAAGCCGAGCCTGCACCTGCACGTGTTCGCCTTCTTCGCCAGGAACCTGTTCTACTCGACATCGGTGGCGGCGGCGCTGATCCTGCTGGGCATCCTGGCCTGGGCCATGAACCGGCGGCCCGCCGTGCTGGCGACGGCCCTCGCGCTCGTGCCGCCTGGCGCGGTGTTCCTGGTGTCGCTGGGCCAGCATTCGTTCTTCTTCCCCCGCTTCCTGCTGACCACCGTGGCCGCGTGGGCGGTGCTGGCCGGGATCGGCCTGGCCCGGCTCGACCTGCGGGCGGCGATGGCCTTCGTGCTGGCCGTCGGCCTGCTCGGCGCGGGCGACCAGGCGGCGATCCGGACGCTGGGCGCCCACAACTGGGCCTTCTACCCGATCGGCCCGGCGGGCTACCCGGACTTCCCGGGCGCGGCCAAGATCATCGCGCGCGACATCAAGCCCGGCGACGGCATCGCCTACCCGGATGGCGGCGAGGGATGGGAGATGCTCAACCTCGGCGTCCAGTACTACCTGGAACGTGACGTCGGGCCCAAGCAGCTGCCGCGCCCGCTGTTCCTGGATCAGACGGTCAACCAGCTCCAGCACCTGTACCCCGTCTTCTGCAGCGACTCGGCCGCCTGCCTGGGCCATGCGCCCCGGGTCTGGGTTGTCACCTTCGGCAGCCCAGCGAGTCCGTACGGGGATCCGATAACGGCCCAGGCCGCGGCCTTGGAGGAGGCCCACTACCGGGTCGTCTTCCGGCAGAGCGTCCCCAGCATGACGGTATTCCTGCTGGTCAAGAGCTGACGGTCAGTCTTGTGCTCGGCAGCGCTGGTGTGGGCTGAGGCGACCGTCGCTTAGGCTCTAAGCCATCGTGGTGGGAGTGTTGGGTGGGGCATGAGCATCAGTGAGAGAGCCGGGCCGGATGGCCGGGCCGGACACCCGCGGCGGCCGCGCCTTGACCTGATCGGGTCCAAGCTGCGGCGCCCGCCGCTGCGGCCGGGGATCGTGGACCGCCCGGAGCTGCTCCGGCGGATGGCCGAGGGTGATGACCGGCCGGTCGTCTCGATGCTGGCCCCGCCGGGCTACGGGAAGTCGACGTTGCTGTCGCAGTGGGCTGACCGTGGCGGGCCGCCTTTTGCCTGGGTGACGGTCGAGGAGGCAGACAACGACCCGAAGGTGCTGCTGGCCTATATCGCGGCCGCGCTGGATGAGATCGAGCCGATCGATGAGCGGGTATTCGATGCGCTCGCGTCGTCGGCCAGTTCGGTGCCCGGCTCGGTGGTGCCGCGGCTCGGCTCCGCTTTCGCGTCGATGTCGACGCCGCTCGTGCTCGTGCTGGATGACGTGCATGTGCTGCACAACCGGGAGTGCCGCTCGGCCCTGTCGGTCCTCGCTGATCATGTTCCGGCCGGTTCGCGGCTGGTCCTGGCGGGCCGGGCCGACCCGCCGCTGCGCATCGCGCGGCTGCGCGCCGAGGGCCGGATCCTGGAGGTCGGCCCGGACGATCTGTCGCTGACCGGCGCGGAAGCCTCGTCGCTGCTGCAGCACGCCGGGGTCGCCCTCGGCGAGGAGAAGGCCGCCGAGCTGCACCGGCGCACGGAGGGCTGGCCTGCTGGCCTGTACCTGGCCGCGCTGGCCATCAAGGCGGGCGGCGAACGCGGCGAGACCGCCCTGGCGTTCACCGGGGACGACCTGTTCATGGGTGATTACCTGCGGTCTGAGCTGCTGGACCGGCTCCCCGAGGCGGAGCGGATGTTCCTGACCCGCAGCTCGGCCATCGACCGCATGTCCGGCCCGCTGTGCGACGCGATGCTCGAGCGGCAAGATTCGGCCGGGATGCTGGCCGAGCTGGCCCGCTCGAACCTGCTGCTGGTGCCGCTGGACGGGCCGGGACAGTGGTACCGCTACCACCACCTGTTCCGGGACCTGCTGCTGGCCGAGCTGCATCGGCTGGAGCCTGGCCTGATCCCGGTGCTGAGGCAGCGGGCCGCCCGGTGGCATGAGGCCAACGGGCAACCAGGTGAGGCACTGGCGTACTGGATGCAGACCGGCGAGGTCGAGTCCGTCGCCCGGCTGGTGGCCGTGCTGTCGTTCCCCGCCTACCAGCGCGGCCGGACCGAGACGGTCGAGCGGTGGTTCAGCTGGCTCGAGGATCACGGGGCCATGAAGGACTACCCGGCCGTCGCCGTGCTGGCCGGGCTGGTCTTCGCCCTCACCGGGAAGCCGGCGGAGGCCGAGCGGTGGGCGCAGGCGGCCGAGCAGGCGACCGCGGTGGCGCGGCTGCCCGACCGGAGCTCCTCCCTCGAGCCATGGCTGGCGCTGCTCCGGGCGCTGCTGTGCCGCTACGGCGTAGCCCAGATGCAGGCCGACGCGCAACTGGCCGCGGCGACGCTGGACGCCGGGAGCTTCTGGCAGACGGCGGCGACCCTGTACCTGGGGATGGCGCACCTGATGGCGGCCGACGCGGACACGGCTGATGACCTGTTCGAGGCGGCGATCACGAAAGGGCCGGCCAGCGGGGTGACGGTCGGGCCGTGCGTGGCGCTGGCCGAGCGGTCGCTGCTGGCCGTGACCAACGGCAAGTGGGAGATCGCCGAGCGGTACCTGGGCCAGGCCCGGATGCTGGCGCGGGACGCGAGCCTGGAAGACCAGCCGCCGGTCACCATCGTGCACGCTGCCGCCGCGCGGATCGCCCTGCACCACGGCGACAAGGTGCGGGCCCGCAGCGAACTGGCCCGGGCCCAGCGCCTGCGCCCGGCCCTGACGTATGCCGTCCCGCACCTGGCGGTCCAGGCCCGGCTGGAGCTGGCCGCGAGTCACCTCGCGCTGGGAGAGCCGGCCGCGGCACGCACCCTGCTCCGGGAAATCGACGAGATCCTCAGCCGGCGGCCTGACCTCGGCGTCTTTGGCCTGCACGTCAGGGAACTGCGCGCTCAGGTGGCGGGAAGACGGCCCTCGAGCCTGCCCGGCGCGTCCGCGCTGAGTGCCGCCGAGCTGCGGCTGCTGCCGTTCCTCAGCACCCATCTGTCGTTCCCGGAGATCGGCGAGGAGCTCTTCGTGTCCCGTAACACGGTCAGGTCCCAGGCCTACTCGATCTACCGCAAGCTCGGGGTCTCCAGCCGCAACCAGGCCGTCATGGAGTCCCGCAGGCTGGGCCTGCTGGACACCTGAGCCGCGACGGGCCGGCGTCTCCCCCGGGTCACTTGAAGGGGACGCTGACGGGACCGGGCCGGGGCAGGTACACGGCAAAGAAGTCCCGGTCGTCGGGAACCAGGTAGCGGTTGGACGACTGCATGGGGTTCGGCCCGACCAGCGAGGGGACGAGATCACCGTTGTCGTTGTGGGTGTAGGTGATCAGGGTGTGCCATTCCGGGTTGATGTCGAACTCCATGGCCCGGACCGCGCCGGCGTGCTGGAGGATCTTGGCCAGGGTGATCACGGTCTGATCGTCGGCGGCGACGTAGATGAGGTTGCCGCGGCTGTCGACGCCGACGCCGCTGCGCCAGACCCGGGTCAGGCCGCCGAGCGTGTACCCCCACTGCGCGCTGTTCGGGTCATCGTTCAGCTCCGGGTTGAGCTTCCCGTTCCAGACGATCGGAGCCAGGCTCTGCCGGGCCCAGGCGACGTCCGATCCCGCGTTCGGCCCGCCGCTCCAGTTCACGATCGCGACGCGGCCGTCGCGGTAGCCGATGAGCGTGGCGTTGCCGTCCTTCAGCGGCTCGTTGGTGCGGCCGTTGTCGGCTGAGCCGTTGGCGCCGTCGGTGTAGGTGAAGCCGCCGTTGAAGGTGGCCAGCAGCCGCCAGCGCTGATCGTCAGGGACCATCATGGGCCCTCGCACGGCGGCGGCCGGCGGCTCGTAGCGGCCCGGGTAGTAGCCGATCTGGGTGCGCGTGTGGTCGAACCAGGCGACGTAGGCGACCAGCTGGGGGTAGGCCACCTCGGGCCGGTAGGTCGTCAGCAGCACGGGCGGGCCGCCGTCGTTCGGCGGGCCGGTCGCCTTCCAGACTCCCTCGCCGGGCAGCGGGTGCGCGAACACCGGCTTGATCGGCGCCGGCCAGGCCGCGGCGTGTGAGGTGGGGGAACTGGTCTGCGCGGGGCTCTGCCCGACCGCGGGCAGGCTGTTGAGCTGCGGCCCGCCGGTCTTCGGGGCGTTCACGGTGTAGTAGATGTGCTCGCCGCTGTCGACCATCCAGTTGCCGAACGGGACGTCGTTCCTGACCCATTCGGCGCTGTTCGCCCCCCACGTCATGCTGCTCGGCCGCACCATCCAGACGGTATAGGAGACCGCGAGCCACAGGAATATGAGGACGAAGGGCGCCGCGATCAGGACGACGATGCGGCGGCGCCGCCTGCGCCGTCCCGCAGCAGCCTCCGGCGGTGGCTGCGCCCCATCCGCCGTAGCGTTTAGCTCTGACCCGGCGGCAGGTCGCCGCAGCCATTTCATGTCATTCGCGTCCTAGCATCGAGATCCGCGACGCCCGCAGGATTCGGGTAAGAGAGTATTACGCCGATGCCGGGCGCGAGGCATGATTTCGGCGCATTTCAGCCGGGCTGGCCGGCCGTTGGCCGCCGGCGCGTGCCGCCGCCCTCGTCAGGGCCGCGTGGCCAGCGGAATCATGTAGCCCGTATCGGCAGGAAGGGAGCTGGCCATCCCGGCCGCGTACGCATCGCCGCTAGGCAGGACGACGACGGCCTGCAGGACCGCGGGCGCCGCGGTGGCGGGCGGGTCGATGACGGTCCAGGATGACCCGTCGAAGTGCATGATGAGCGGGCCGATCTGTGCGCCGTCGTGATCTTGAGCTCCGACGGCCCGGACGTTGCCGGATCCCGCGCAGGTCACGCTGTTCAGCCACGACTGCCCGGGAATCGGCGGCGGGCTGACGGGAGTCCAGTCGTGGCCGTCATAGTGCAGGATGAGCGGGACGGGGGGATGGCTGGGGTCCTGGTCCTGGCCGACGGCCCAGATGTCGCCGGGACCGGCGCAGGCCACGGCGTTGACCGAGCCGGGAACCTCGACGTCAGCCTCCTGCCAGCGCTCGCCGGCGTAGCGGGCCAGGAAGGCGAAGTTTCCTGACCTCGCGGACAGCGCGGTCGTGCCGGCTGCCCAGTATTCGCCGGGGCCGGCCGCGCAGATGCTGCTGAGTATGCCGTGCCCGGAGCCGGGGCTGGGCACGGCGGCCCACCGGGTGCCGTCCCAGCGGACGGCCAGGGTTTCCCACACGGCCAGCGGCGGAAGGGCGGGCGACATCGGGCCGGGCACGGGCCTGCGGGCCCCGACCGCGAGAGCGTCGCCGGGGCCTGCGGCGGCCACGGCGGACAGGCCGCTGTTGCCGGCGCCGCCCGGGCTGTCGGCCGGATGCCAGCCGGTCCCGTCACCATGGGCGATATGCATCCGGGACGGAACCTCATCCGAGCCGACGCCCCACACGTCTGCGCCGCTGACGGCGTGGACGCCGGCCAGGTCGGTGAACCTGGCCCCGCTCGACGTCGCATACGAGGTCAGCTGCCACGGCTGGCCGGCCGCTGAGTGCGCGATGAGCGCGGGGCCGGGGAAGCCGGACCGGCCCACCGCCCACACGTCGTCACCGGCGGCCGACATGTCCTGCACGGTGAGCTCGCTGCGCAGAGCCGGCGGGCGGAAATCGGTGGGCCCGGAATCAGGCACGGTCAGGTCCTTTGGTCGGCGGAGGGTGAGCACGCGTGCCCTAAGAGGTAGCACGGGCCGCGATCCCCTCCGTGGAGGCGACGTGCGCGGACGGTGGAGACCACGTGGAGCTCCTCCCGATGATCAGGTGGCGCGTACCTGCGGGATCACGTCACGGGCGAACAGCTCGTTGCTGCGGGCCAGCACGTCCGGGTCGGTGTCCCGTGACCCGGGGACGACCACGACGCGGTCCAGGCCGAGCTCGAACAGGCCGCCCATCCGCTCGGCGTACCGGGCCGCCGGGCCGACGACGGCGAAGCGGTCCACGAAGTCGTCATCCAGGGTGCTCGCCTGGGCCGCGTCGGACAATCCGTGGCGCGCCTCGTCGTAACGGCGCCCGACCTGCCCGACCACCGCGGCGTCCCGGCCGAGAGCCGTGGCGGCCGCGGGCTCATGGCCGAGAAGTGAGCGAAGATGGCCGCGCTGCCCCGGACCATGGCCCGGGCGACGGCCAGGTCGGGGTGGCAGCCGACGTTGAGGTACGCGCCCACCCGCAGCGCCGCCGGGTCCAGCCCGGCCGCGATCCGGGCCTGCCGGGCGGTCTGGATCCCCCACGCCACCCGCGCGGGGTCAGCCCCGACGGTCAGCATGACGCGGTCCGCCGCGGCGGCCGCGGCGGCCGCGGCGGCCACGGTAGCCGGCCCCGTGGCGGCGATGAGTCACCCGGCCGAGGCCGAGCACCGCCCGGCCGCCGGACTCCAGCTGGACGGTGGCGATGGCCGCAGCTGTCACGGCCGGGTGCCGGGTCAGGGGGTTGGTCACCCCGGTGCCCAGGCCGAGGCGGCTGGTGGCCCGGGTCAGGACGCCGAGCTCGGCGAACACGTCGCCGACCAGGTTCTGGCTGTCGGCCAGCAGCAGCCCGTCGAAGCCGAGCCGCTCGGCGCACCGCGTTCGCCTCGCAGCGGCCCGGGACCGGGAAGTCGTGCAGCCAGATCTCGCGCGGGGCCGGTGCCGTCACCACAGCAGCCTAACGGGCCGCGGCGGGGATAGCTGTCAGCGTCAGGCGAGGTCGAGCTGAATAGGCGCGGACGGCTTTCCGAGCGCTTGCCGTGCGTGGGCCAGGGCCTCGGCTTCGATGCGCTGATGCAGAGCCTTGAGGTCAGCGGAGGCGGAGGGGGTGACGCTGAGCACGATTTCCGGGTTGCGGGCGTCGCCGATGATCCGGCCTCGGGCCGTATCGACACCGTGATAGGTGCCGATTTCCCGGATGAGGGCATCGGTGATAGCCGCGGAGTGCAGGACGGTGGTGCCCTGATCGGCATCAACGGTGATGGTGATGTCTTTGACCCGGTCGGTGGAAGCGAGCAGGGCCAGGATCCACCGCAGGCAGGCCAGGGCGAGCAGCAGGCACGCGACGGCCACGGCGGCCCACAGCCAGCCGCCGTGCTGGCCGATGTAGCTGCTGGCGCGATTGTCGAAGAGGCCCCGCCGGGAAAAGCCTGCACCGAACGCGCCGGCCGAGGCGGCCATCCCGGCCGCGCCTGCTATCAGGATGAGCAGCCCGGAGAAGATCAGGGCCAGGCGATTAGTACGGTCGGCGTGCATCAGCGGCCTCTCGTGACGACATGTACTTTGAGGCGCAGCGGACGGCGCAGGTCGAGGCGCTCGAGTTGGCTGCGTAGCGCTTCGGTGACGGGCTCGGTCAGTGCCGTCGCGGCCGAGCGGCTCTGGGCGGCGGACGCTGCGGTGATGCTGGCGTGGCGGCGGCGGACCTTGGCGGAGGCGCTGGATATTCCGTCGACTCCGGTCGCGGCGGACCGCAGCGCGTCGGCCAGGCCGCGGCGGGTGACAGCCGCATCGGTGGCGTCATCTCCAGACCGCAGCGCCAGGCGCCGGGCGCGGGGAGGCTTGAGTTCCAGGGCCAGGATGACGGCGCCGATGACGATCAGGATGGCGGACCATACCCGCACGACGAGGGCGTCCCAGCGGGTTGCCCGGGCCCACTGCTCCCAGCTGCTCCAGTGCACCAGGAGCGGGCTGCGGTGGACGGCGAATCCTATGACCTCGGCGATGACAACCACACTGCCCGCGAGCAGAGCGGCAGCGAGAATGAAGGCCAGCGGCCGGTTTACCAGGCGCATCTGCGTCTCCCTAATGGACCCGGGGCGCCGGGGTGATGTCGGTGGCGAGGTCGGCCACGATGATGTGCACCTCGTCGACCTCCAGCCCGGCCAGGTCACGGACCCGGTCCCGCACATGGCGGCGGACCTGTGCGGTGACCTCGGCGACCGAAGCTGGCCAGCGGACGGCGATCTCCAAGGTCACGTACGCCTTGGATCCGTCGACCTGCACGGAGGTTTTCGGGAGCGCGGACAGGTCCGTGCCGCGCACCCCCAGATTGCCCGCCCCGGGAACGGCCCGGCCGAACAGGCGGGCCGCTGCTGCTCCGGCGTCGGGATTCTCCGCTGCGGCCCGGGCGGCGATCTTGGTCACGGCGCTGTCGGCAATGCTGATCGTGCCCAGGTCCGTGCGGCCGGCCAGCGGCCGGGGCCCGGCTTCGGCGACGGTGCTCATCTGCTGCTGCGGCGGCTGCGGGACAGCCACGCCTGCGCGTCGATCTCACCGTCGAGGATCTTGGCGACGCCATAGCCGATCGCGCCGAACAGGGCCACGATCAGCATGTCGCCGAAATTGCCGAACACCAAGGCCACGCCCAGGATAAGGCCGGTGATGGTGGCAAGAACGGTACGGTTCATCACTCACATCCACATTGCAGGAAGGACCGGGGCCACGGCGTTCAGACCGCCGGCCGCCCCGGATCGGGGAAAGGACTCCGGCAGGCGCGCTGGCCGGGAGAGACGGCGGCGGATCGTCGATATCGGCGATCACCACGTCGACTGGCCACCCGCCCGTCAGCGGGGCCAGGGTGGCGGTGATCACCGCGGCCAGATCGGGTGCCGTTGTCCCCCACCGGACCCGGACCTGAACCGTGACCCGTCCGTCGCCGATCATCACGCCAGCGACTCTCCGGCCCGGGAGATAGGTGGTGACCGTACCGAACGGGCCGCCGTCCAGCGCGGCCACTCCGGCGCAGGCGCTCACGGCCGCGGCCACAGCATCGACGTCGACACCGTCGATGACTGAAGCTGCGGGCGCGTAGCTTTCCCGGGCCAGGGTCATGACACTCGCGAGGGAGCGGGGTCCTGGCCGTCGTCGCCGTCGGTGGGCAGGAAGACGTCGTCGACGGCGATGTTGACTTCCACCACGCGCAGGCCGGTCATCCGCTCGACCGTCTGCTTGACGTTCCGCTGGATGCTGCGTCCCAGGTCGGCGATGCTGGCGCCGTACTCCACCACGATGTCCAGGTCGATGGCGGCTTCGGTCTCGCCCACCTCCACTCCGACGCCCTGCGACACGTTCGGGCCGGCGCTGCCGGGGATGCGCTCACGGATGGCGCCGAACGCGCGGCTGCCGCTGGTGCCCATGGCGTGTACTCCCGCCACTTCACGGCAGGCCTTGCCCGCGATCTTCTGCACGACGTTCTCGGCCACGGTGATCTGGCCGTCACCGGTCGCCAGCCGGTCCCGGGTCGTGGGACTGGCCGTGTTGTTAGCCGTAGCCGGGCTCTGGTCGGCCGTAGGCGCTGCGGGCTGGGTCATGAGGCTGCACTCCTTCAGGAGGGTCATCGGGAAGCCGGACCGCGAGGCCGTCCGGGCGACATCTGGTTAGACACCAGCCGGCGCAGATCCTCGCACCTTTTGGGGAGATTTTTCTGCGGCGAGCGAAGTGTGAATGCTCTGGCCCGTAACGGGTATGCGAGGTCCTCCCGGCACGGCCGGGGGACGAAGGAGCCCGGGGACATTGACGGCAGCGGCACAGGCGACCCAGCCCGCGGTAGGCGATGCCTACCTGGTCAGGCGGGCCCAGGAAGGCTACGTCGACGCCTACGAACTGCTGGTCCAGCGCCACTCGGCCCTGGCTTACCGGGTCGCCTTCCGGCTGACCGGCAACCACCACGACGCTCAGGACATCGCCCAGGAAGCGCTCATCGCCGCATGGGAGAACCTGGCCCGGTTCCGGGCGGGATCATCGTTTTCCACCTGGCTGTACCAGATCGTCACCCGCCGGGCGCTGAACGTGGTCAACCGCGGCCGCCCAGCCAGTTCACTGGAGCTTGCTCCAGACCTGGCCGACGCGGCCGATGAACCTGCCGTCCTGGCCGAGCGCAATCTCGCGGTCGACGCGGTCACCGGCGCTCTGCTCGGGCTGCCCTTCGCGCAGCGCGCGGTCATCGTTCTTCATCATTTCGAGGGACTGTCCTACGCTGACATAGCAGACGTGACCGGCAGTACCGAGCCGGCCGTCCGCAGCCACCTGTTCCGCGCCCGCCGCGCGCTGGGGGCCAAGCTGGAGGAATGGAGGTGACCGGCCCAGTGAACGACCGGCCGGCCGACGGCGCGCCCGGACGTGCCTGGCTGAACGCGGCCAGCTTGCCCTGCGGCGCTGACGTCGACCTCCTGCTCGAGCAGGCGGCCGGCGGACGCGGCGGCGATCTCGATGCTCACCAGCAGCACTGCGTGCACTGCCAGGCCGCGCTCGCGGAATTCGGCGCCCTGTGGGCGCCGGTCGCAGAACTGGCCGCGGCGCCCGTGCCGGCTCCCCCTGGCCTGACCGCAGCGGTGATGAGCCACATCCGTTCCCTGGTCCGCGACACCTGGTACACCCTGGAAATCACCGACTACGGCACCATCCGGGTCGCCGCGCGGATCGTGGCGGCGCTGGCCCGTGACTGCGCCCGGACGATCCCCGGCGTCAAGGTGGCCCTCGGCCGCAGTATGCACGGCAAGATCGCGGCCCTCACCGAAAAAGCAACTCTCGGACACCGCCACCCGAATGCCGCCGTCGGCGTGCTCGGCCGCACCGCAGTAGTCGACCTGGCGGTAGCCGTGACCTATAACGACCCGGCGCACCAGATCGCCCGGGATATCCAGCGGCAGATCATCGCCACCCTGCGAGACCAGGTCGGTCTGCAGAACATAAAAGTCAACGTCACCGTGGACGACGTCCTGGACGACGGCGATTAGGCCACACGGCCGCGCGAACGCCCGGTAACGCGGCCGGCGCGCTTCACCACGGGACCGGCCAGCTGGGCCAGCCATGAGCGGCGCTTGACGATGACGACCCTGGGCAGCGGCGCAGGGTCTGTTTCCGGGCCCGGATCAAAGGCGCGCAGGCCCGCGGCGAACAAGCCTGGGTCACCGCCCCGGTCCGGATGATGAGCCCGGATAAAATCCCGCCGCCGGCGCGACAATTCACGAGCCTGGTTTTCATTCATGGGACCAACAACGGCCAATAACGCCGATCAGCGGGTGGCAATCTTAACGACAAGATCAGCGTAGCATTACCTACAGTGCGTGATTGCCGGCCGTTATTTTCCGAGACCCGCGCACGTCAAGTCCACTCCAGACCCAGGTGGCAGGGATCGAACCCACACCGGAGGTACCTGTAGTGGCTGTTGGCATCCTCGCCGCACCGGCTGACCGGACAGGTCCGGAGTCCGGGCAGGCGGTCCCGGACCAGGAGCTCGTCGCGCGGGCCCGGCAGGGCGACCCGCGGGCCTTCGACGAGCTTACGAGCCGTCACGCCGGGCGGGCGTACCGCGCCGCGCTGGCGGTGCTGCGCGATCGTCAGGATGCGCAGGACACCACCCAGGATGCGTTCCTGGCCGCCTGGCACGGCCTGGCCGGGTTCCGCGGCGACTGCGCGTTCGGGACCTGGCTTCATCACATCGTGACCCGGCTGGCCCTCAGCAAGGCCAGCCGGCGCCGCTACCCGGTCAGCCTGGACCAGGCGAGCCGTGCGGCGGGGACGCGAGAAGGCCCGGCCGAGACAGCGGAACGGGCCGCCGCCGTCCGGTCGGTCCGGGAGGCGGTGCGGATGCTCCCGGCCGCCCAGCGGTCCGCCATCACCTTGTACCACCTCGACGGCCTGTCCTACGCCCGGATCGCCTCCCTGACCTGCACGACCATCCCAGCCGTGCGCAGCCACCTGTTCCGCGGCCGCCGTGCCCTGGCTGCCACCCTCAGCAGCTGGCGCTGACCGTCGCCTGGGTACGCCGGAAATAATCTGCGACGTTTTCGGCCGGACGGTGTCTAACTGGTATGGCCGCAAAGTGGCGGCGCCCAGCTGCAGTCCACCGCTCCGGCGGCCCGAACAGCAGATTATGTAGCCGTAGGCTCCAAAACCGGGTCCTCGCGCATTAGCAGCAGATGCCCGGAAGCCGGGCATCCCCATGTCATTTCCTGGAGGCCCGTCCATGCCCACGGCTATTAATTACGGCACTGGTGTTTCCAGTGCGTGGTCGAACGTAGCGACGTTCGTGCCGAAATTCGTGGTGTTCCTGATCATCCTGGTCGTCGGCTGGCTGATCGCCAAGGTCATCACCAAGGCGATCTCGGCGGTGCTGACCCGGGTCGGCTTCGACAAGGCCGTGGAACGCGGCGGGATCAAGAGGGCGCTGGAGAGCAGCAAGTACGACGCCTCCGGCATCCTGGCCAAGATCGTGTACTACGCGCTGATGCTGTTCGTCCTGTCGACCGCGTTCGGCGTGTTCGGGAACAACCCGATCAGCAGCTACCTGCACGCCGTGATCGCCTATCTGCCGCTGGTGTTCGTCGCCATCGTCATCGTCATCATCGCCTCGGCCATCGCCGCCGCGGCCAAGGCCCTGATCGAGAACAGCCTGTCCGGGGTGTCCTACGGCAAGGCCCTGGGCAACGTCGCATCCGGGCTGATCCTGGCCCTGGGGCTGATCGCCGCGCTGGACCAGCTGCACGTCGCCACCAACGTGGTCAACGCCGTGCTGTACGCCGCGCTGGCCGCCCTGGTCGGCGTGGTCGTGGTCGCGGTCGGCGGCGGCGGAATCCGCACCATGTCCCGGCGCTGGGAAGCCGTCGCCGACAAGTACGACGAGGAGAAGCCGAAGATCGCCGAGTCGGCCCGCAACGCCCCCTCCGTCAAGGACCAGGCCCGGCAGGCCCAGGCCGCGGCCGGGCAGTATGCGAACGGCACCCAGGCCGCCGACGGCGAGAGTTACGGCGCCACCCGCATCTAGGCCTCCCTCCCGCCAGCATCTGGCTGGCCTGTGACTCCGGGGCGGGAGGAGCAGGACTCATCCCGCCCCGGGCACCACCCCGCCGGGAAACCAACCGCATCATCCAGCAGAAGGAGACAAGCATGCCCAGCACCGAGGAATTGCAGAACATGGAAGGCCAGACCGCCGTGGACGTGAACGGCGCGAAGCTCGGCAAGGTCGGGCACATCTTCGTCGATGACCAGACCAGCGAGCCGCTGTGGGTGACCATCACCACCGGGATGTTCGGCACCAAGCAGAGCTTCGCCCCGCTGCACGGGTCCCGGCCCAGCGGGGATGACCTGCAGCTCGCCGTGTCCAAGGACATGGTCCAGGACGCCCCCAGCATCGACGCCGACAGCGACGGCCACGTCGAGGACTCCGATAACGAGGCCCTGTACGCCCATTACAACGGCTACCTGGGCGACACCAGCCAGGACCGGGGCCAGGATGCTTCTTACCAGGACGCTTCCTACCAGGACCAGGATCAGGGGTATGCGGGGGACACCCGGGACGACATGGCCGGCCGGGCGGGCATCCAGGGCCGGGACACCTCCGGGCCGACCACCGGTGACGCGATGACCCGGTCCGAGGAGCGGCTGCACGTCGGCACCGAGCAGGCCGAGGCCGGGCGGGCGCGGCTGCGCAAGTACGTGGTGACCGAGAACGTCACCCAGACCGTCCCGGTCAGCCACGAGGAAGTCCGCCTGGAGCGCGAGCCGATCACCGACGCCAACCGCGGCGCAGCGACCTCCGGCCGCGACATCAGCGAGGAAGAGCACGAGGTCACCCTGCACGCCGAGCGTCCCGTGGTGGAGAAGGAGACCGTCCCCGTGGAGCGCGTGCGGCTCGGCACCGAAACCGTCACCGAGGACCACGAGGTCAGCGAGACCCTCCGCAAGGAGCAGATCGACGACCCCGACATCAACGCCACCGACACCAACCGCTAGTCCGCGCGTCCGAACTAACCCGAGGAGAGCAGCGATGAACATCAACAAGGACCAGATTGTCCAGCTACTGCAAAGCCAGGGCAAGGGCGACCAGGCCAGCCAGGCCAGCAGCGAGCTACCCGACCAGGTCGACACCGACAACGCCCAGCACGCCGGGCTGCTCTCCAAGTACGGCATCGACCCCAGCGACATCACCGACAAGCTCGGCGGCCTCGGCAAGCTGCTGTGACCGGACCGATCAGGCGCTGACACCTGATGTGAGCCTGCACGCCACTGCCTCCCGGCCGGCACCCCGGCCGGGAGGCAGTGGTGCCCGCATAGCGACAAGGAGTCATTATGAACAGTCGTAACACCGTGATCCGCTCCCTGCACGACGTGGGCGCGGCCGGGTGGTTCGGCGGATCGCTGATGGGCGCGGTGGCCCTTAACGGCGCGTCCAAGGACGTGAGTGACCCGGCCGAACGAGCGAAAATCGCCGCGTCCGGGTGGGCCCGGTGGGCCCCGTTCGCCGCGGCCGCGATAGGCGCGCATCTGCTCGGCGCCAGGCTCGGCACAGCCGGTGACGTCAAGGCCGAAGGCGGTACCGTCCCCGCTGACACCGCACCGGAGGACGTCGCCCGGATCCAGCAGCGGCTCCGGATCCTGCAGTGGGCCACCCCGGTCCTCACCGGGGTCCTCGTCGTGCTCGGCGCCCAGCAAGGCGAGCAGCAGCGCCCCGGCCAGCAGGCCCAGGGCTGGCTGACCGGGGCGGTGCCGGGCTACCGGTAGATCGCGGCTACGTAGTCGAGGGTCCGTTCGAGGAGGCCGCTGGCCCGGCTGAGGTCAGCGGAATTAGGGCCCGGTTCCCCGCCGAGCCGGGGTTCAAGCTGCCCGGGAAGCCCCGGGGCCGCCTGGGACGCGAGCCCGGTGCCGATCCGGGCCGCGTTGCGGACGACCTGGGAGTCGACCGACCACAGCACCTCGAAGAGCCGGTCCGGGTCGCGGGAGTGATCTTGTCCCGGACGCTCCCACCCCGCTATGCACGCGGGCAGATCAGGGGCGTCACAGACCAGAGTCCACTCCCGCAGTAGCGAGGACTTCCCGGGTGCCGGTATCTGGGTGAGCGGACCGGGCAGCTCGCGGACACGCTCGAAGTCGGCGAAGACCACCGTGTGCTCGGCGCTGCGGGCCAGTTCCGCCCATCGGGCTGAAGAAGCCTGGTAGTAACGCTGGCGCTGAAACGACCCGATCAGGACGGGCCGCTGCGCGCGGGCGCAGCACTCGTCCTCTATCGCCCTGGTCATGGCGAGGAGCACCGTCTTATTCAGGACGTGGACACGGAGGCCGGGATGAAGCTGGCGAAGCCCCGCGAAGATCGACTGCTGGGGGTCGTGGGCGGCACTGGCCAGGGCCTGTGCCGTCGCCGCCCGCAGGGACAGCCCCACGGCACGCCGGCGTAGGACGTCGGCCAGCAAAGCGCAGTCGGATTCCCGGTAACGGCGCCGCCCGCTCGCCGAGCGCTGCGGACGAGGCAGGCCGTAGCGCTGTTCCCAGTTACGCAGCCCGGCGACCGGAATCCCGGTCCGGCGGGAGACCTCGCTGATCGACAGCACAGCCGGATCGCCGCCGCCCTCCACAGCATCAAAGCTACTCATGATGACTATCGCCATTCAGTCAGAATGATGTACATTACAGCTTACATAGGCTGGCATGCTGGAACCGGCATAGCAACACCAGCCTCACAGCCGCTCCAGACCCTGGTGGCGATCCCAGTACGGATCGGCGCACCGGAGGTGTCATGAGCCGCAGCACAGCGCGACCACCGAACCCGGCAGAGCGACCATGACCAGCGCTATCATCAGCCTGTTCCTGGCCGGGGCACGGCTCCGGGAAGCCGGCGGTCTCAGTGAGGAACGCACGCGCTGGCGAGAACGGGCGGCATGCCGCCAGGCCGATGCCGAGCTCTTCTTCTCGGCCGGATCGACGGCCGAAGCCGTGACCGAGATCCATGAGGCCAAAGCGCTGTGCGCCGCCTGCCCAGTTCAACGGCCGTGCCTGACATATGCCGTGGCGACCGGGCAGGAGTTCGGGATCTGGGGCGGATACGACGAGAACGAGCGACGCCTGCTGGCCGCGCGGTGGCGGCGGTCCCGGACCGCATCCTCAGCCCGATCTGAACGAAGAACCACACCATGATCAAGTTCCTGCGCGGCTCGTCGGCCTGTGGCCCCACCTTTCATGGCCCTCGGCAACGCCAGCAAGGCGGACGAGACCAGCTGAGCGCCGGTTAGAACGCTTCCGTAGCCTGCTCGCCCGCGGAGCCGCTCAGAAATGACCACGCTGGCTCGCTTCGTCATCGCTCACCGCTGGTCGGTGTTGGCGGCCTTGCCCTCATCTTGTTCCTGGCTTTCATCGCCCTATCGCGGGTCCCCGCCACCGACGTCAAGATTCTCGCCACCGCACTCGCGCTCGGGATCATCATCGATGCCACCATCGTCCGCGGCCTCCTCGCCCCCGCCCTCGTCGCCGTCCTCGGCCCGGCCAACTGGTGGACACCCGCCAGACCGCGGAATCCCGGGGAAGCGGCGAAGGAGCGCAGCGTGGGCGGAGGTTTTCTGGCCGAGCCAAGGGTAAGCGGGACCGGCATGGGAGACTACGAACGATCCACCACGGTCCAGGTCCCGCCCGCGCGGCTGTTCAGCTACCTGGCTGATGTCGAGAACCTGCCTCGCTACCTGCCGCGGCTGACTTCCGCCACACCGGCGCACGGCGACAGGGTGGACGTCACGGCGCACGTGGACCCGCCGGACGGACCGGCCCGGGACGTCCAGAGCGAGGCGTGGCTGAAAGTGGTGACCGACGGGCGCTCCCTGCAGTGGGGAGCCGCAGGACCCGGCGGCTACCACGGAGAGCTGGACGTCGATCCCGGCAGCGACCAGTTCTCCTCCCGACTGACCGTGCGGCTGCATACCGAACGCGTCGAGGGCCCGAGCATCGACGACGGCCTGGACGAGACGATGCGGGGCCTCAAGCACGCTATCGAGCAGACCGGGGGCCGCTAACCGCCGGGCCCGTCCGCTCCGCCTGCTAGGCGCTGATGACTTTGCTGATCTCGTGCTGGACGGTAGCGCTGAGCTCGTTCCAGCTTTTCTCGAACTTTTCCAGGCCCTGGGCTTCCAGGCCATCGGTGACCTCGGCGTAGTCGATCCCGAGATCGGCGAGCGCGCGGAGGTGGACCTGGGCGCGCTCGTAGGTACCGGTCACCGTGTCGCCGGGCACGGTGCCGTGATCGGCGAAGGCAGCCAGGGTGCCGCCAGGCATGGTGCTGACACTGCCGGCGACGATGAGCCCTTCGACGTAGAGCGTGTCGGCATAGGCGGGGTCCTTGACGCCGGTGGAGGCCCACAGCGGACGCTGGGGATGCGCGCCGGCGGCGGCGAGGCTGTGCCACCGGTCACTGGCCAGGTTTTCCTGGTGCATGCGGTAGGCGAGCCGGGCGTTGGCCAGCCCGGCCTGCCCTTTCAGCGCGCGGGCCCGATCGGTGCCCAGGGCGTCGAGCCGCGCGTCGACATCGGTGTCGACGCGGGAGACGAAGAACGAGGCCACGGAGTGGATGCCGTCCAGCGGCAGACCGGCGTCCCGGGCCTCGTCCAGGCCAGCCAGATAGGCGTCGATGACCTGCTGGTACCGCTCGAGGGAGAAGATCAAGGTGACGTTGACGCTGATCCCGGCGGCGATGGTAGCGGTAATGGCCGCCAGCCCTGGCTCGGTGGCGGGGATCTTGACCAGCACATTGGCCCGGTCGACGGCCCGGGACAGGGCCCGGGCGGCGGTGATGGTGGCATCCGTGTCGCGGGCCAGCCGGGGATCCACCTCGATGGATACCCGGCCGTCGACGCCCCCCGTGGCCTCAAATACGGGCTGGAACAGGTCGGCGGCGGCGCGGACGTCGTCGGTCGTGATGGCGAAGATCGCCTCGTCGAGGCCGGCGTGCTGGCCGGCCAGCTCGCGCAGCTGGCTGGTGTAGCGCTCGCCATTGGCCAGGGCGGAAGCGAAAATGGTGGGGTTGGTGGTGACCCCGACGACGTGCCGGTCGCGGATGAGCCGGTCCAGGTCACCGCCGGCCAGCAGTTCCCGGGACAGGTCATCGAGCCAGACTGAGACGCCCTGTGCGGACAGCTCGCCGAGTGGATCAGCCATGAGATATCTCCGAACGTGAGGTGGGTGGCGATGCTGCCCGCGATTCCGGCCGATATCCGGCCTCGAGCCGGCTTTCTGCCCGGAATCGCCACGGCCGGGCCATCCATCATGACTATATCGTAGGTCTACATCGTTGACATCGGTTTGTGCAGGTGATTTAATGTAGATCTACAATGTAGATAAGTGGTCAGCCAAATAATCAGCCGACCAATTCTGGGCACGGGACAGTTGTCCTCGTCGTGATCATCGTTCTCGTCGTCTTTTTCCTACGCAGGCACTGAACCACCGCAGCGCGCCGCGGCCCGGTCGCTGCACGAAGGAAGCAAGTCATGACCCAATCAGCATCACCACACGTCACGGCGACCACGCTGTCATCTGTCGCAGTCGGCAGCCCCGGGCCGGCAGCTAGGCTGCGGCTGGGGCCGGACCTGTCGGGCCGTACCGCGCTCGACGGGGGCTGGTGGCCGCACTCATCGGATCCAGCCGCCGAGCTGCCGAGGCTGATCCTGGCTCTCGACGATCGGCACGGCCCGATCACCAGCATCATGATCGGCCGGGCCGGCTGGGACGATAGCCGGCCTCGGCGGCTGCGTGTCGACAGCGCGTCAGGCCACCGAACCGTTCGGCTCGGCTGGTTTGAGACCATGCCCGCCGGGCTGCTCACCGCGATTTCGAGGACCGGGCGGACCGATCTGCTCACCGTCCCGCCGCAGACCAGCGAGCCGGCCGCCCTGGCCGTGATGGGACAAGCCGCCCAGGCAGGCAACCGCACCCGCAGCCCCGTCCTGCTCGCCTCCGTCGTTACGGCCGCCGTCCCGGGACCCGCACCCGCCGGGGACAGACCAGACGCCGGCGAGCTGGACACGTGGGACTGGGAAGGCGGGCAGGACACCCTCCCGTCACGGAGGCCAGCCGAATTGCAACAGACAACCAGGAAGCCTCGCGCGGTAATGCCGGCCTAGGCCTGGCCACCGGCCCGCGGCTAACCGTCCGCGCGCCTGGCGCCTGGCGCCGGGGGGAGTTCCGCGGCGGCGTTGTCGATGAAGGAGCGGGCGACTTCGGTGAGGCGCTGGTTGCTGTCCCGGGCGTGCTTGCGCAGCACGGCGAACGCGTCATCCATGCTCACGCCGTACCGCTCGGCGATCTTGCCCTTGGCCTGCTCGATGACCACCCGGCTGTTCAGGGCGCCCTGGAGCTGCTCGGCGACCGCCTCACCACGGCGCACGTTCCGCTCGTGCAGCAGCCCGATGGTGGCCACGTCAGCCAGCGCCTGGCCGATCCGCAGGCTGTCCGGGCTGAACGGCCCCGGCTCGGCCCCGAACAGGTTCAGCGCCCCGATGACCTGATCCCGCAACCGCATCGGCAGCGCCTGCACGGTCCGGAACCCGGCCTCCCCGGCCGCCTGCGCGAACCTCGGCCACTGCTGCCCGGCCCCGGCCAGATCCGCGGCGATGACCGGCCGGCCGGTCCGGACGCAGTCCAGGCACGGCCCCTCGTCGTTTTGCAGCTGGAACAGCTCCACCAGCGCCGTCGCCTCCGACGAGGCCGCCGCCACCCGCAGCTCGCCACGGGGATCGGCCAGCAGCACCCCGGCCGCCGAGGCCTCCAGCAGCCGCACGCTGCGGTCGGTGAGCAGGTGCAGGAAATCGATCACATCGAAATCGGCGACCATCGTGTCGGCCAGCTCCACGAACGTGTCCGACAGCAGGGCGGTATCCATCACGGTCACCTTTCACCAGATAGCAGGAACGGCCCGCAGCGGCAGCAGCAGGCATGGTCACCGTTGAGCAGGCAGGTCACGGGCCGCCGTCCTGACCCCGGTCGCGGTCCAGCCGCAGCCGCCGGGCGACGACGTCGCCGGCCACCTCGGCCAGCCGCCGGTCCTGAGCGTAGGCGTAGGCCCGGAGCCGGGCGAACGCCTCCGCCGCCGGGACACCGAGCTGAACCGTCAGCATCCCGGTGGCCTGGTCGATCTCAGCACGGTGCAGGGCCAGGTCCGGGGCCTGCCCGTCCAGCCCCGCGCCGTCCTCGCCGTCCGAGCGGTCGCGGCCAGCCACGCCGCCGTCGGCGCTGCTGAGCAGCATCAGCGTCGCCGCGTCGGCCAGGATGAGCAGGTCACCGAGCTGGCTGTGCGACAGCGGGCCGACCGAGTCACGGTACAAGCCCAGCACCCCGGACCGGATCGCCCCCACGACCAGCGGGAACGCGAACACCGCGCAGGCACCGAGCTGCCGGGCCGCCACCGTAAACGCCGGCCACCGGCGGCCGGACTCCGCATCAGCCAGGTCAGAGACCAGGACAGGCGCAGCCGACGCCAGCGCATCACGGCAGGGCCCCTCCCCCAGCATCAGCTGAAGCTCAGCCACCTGCTCACCCGCCAGACCCGTCACGCCCATCGCGAAATCCGGATCCTCGCCCCGCGCCGCCGCCACCCACCCCCCGCTCAGCCGCGCCGAACCGACCGCCACCGCACACACATCAGCCACCGAGGGCCGGCCCCCCCGCGCCGCGGCATGAGCCGCCACCCGCCCCCACAACACCACGGCACGGCTCTCAGTCACGCGGATGCCCAACAGTGCCAGGCGCCCTGCAGGAGGCGGGCTGCGCTGACCGTGGTCGTCCGGCGCCAGTATGCGATGGCCCTGCCTCCCGGTCGTCTCGCGCTCGCTGCGAGGCGCTCCTCAGTGGTCAGCGTGCCTGCCGCCAGCCAGGGCCGCCGCCGCAGGCGCTACCCCGGCCGCGACGGAAAGCGCGGCATCCTTGCCGGTCAGGGCCAGGAGTCTCCGGGCCCGCAGTTGCGGCCCGGCCAGGACCATGTCACCGCCCTCATGGCGGATCATTTCCTGGATCCTCAGCACCGCACTGAGCGAGGCGCAGTCAATGAAGTCTAGCCCCGACATATCGATGATCAGGCTCTGGCCGTGCGCTACTAGGGCCGTTACGGCCGCCTCGACGGCCGCGACGCTCACCAGGTCCAGATCACCGCACAAGGCCACGACGACATGACCATCACGTTCGCTGTTGCTGAGGCCAACATCCGTCATGCTTCGAGGTCCTTAACGGAGCCCGGGACTTCCCAGGACACCAGGCCGCTCGCCCGTCTGCGGTTCGGTCCGCGGCGCGGGAACCGACGCCCCTGGCATCCTCTCGGCGGCTCCCGTACTCTCCCCCGCCGCCGGTGCTCCGGCACCGGCCTGGCCCGCACTGGCCGTGTCCGCGTCCGCCGTGTCCGCGCCGAGCGCTCCGGCATGGGTGACCACGTCTCCGATCGCCGGCCCCAGTCGGCCGGCGCCGCGGGCACCGCGATCAAACCGCGCATTCCACGTGTCGGCAAGCGCAGGCGCAAGGATCAAGATCAGCGCCATGATCGGCATGATGATGACGATGGCCCAGATAGCGGCGGGCGATGCCGTTGTATTCGCTGCCTCAATCATGAATGGTCCCCTCGTGCCGTGGCGTGCATCCTGTCCCGTCCGTCCCGACAGCCCGGCGCCTGCGCCGGCCGTTCCGGCCCACTCGCAGCAGGCGCTGGGGGCCCGCCTCGATCCGCTCGGCGGCAGGCATGGCATCGTCCGGTGCCAGCCTGGCGAAGGACGCGAGCACCCGGGCCAGGCGAGGATCTTCGGCGAGGAGCTGCTGCCTGACCCGGTTGAGCACCTTCTGCTGGCGGCCAGGCCATCTCGTGGCGGCCATCCGGGTAGCACGGCTCACGGCACCTCCAGGTCGGCAGTTCGTATCGAACCGCTGCCAGGGTCCGGAGCAACTTTTCACAGCTGAACAGGACTTTGGCGGCGCCAAAATCCCGCTGTACTGATGACGATACCTCATCACGTTGATTAATGACATATATCAGAGCGACGAGTTCGAGGCGCGCGCAGGCTCCCGAGGCAATCGCGGCCGTACGGTCGATTCCGCTTTGCATTGAGGCGCATCTAGATGTCATCATCCAGTGACATCACCCGATGACGAGTGCGGGAGCACCTCCATGACGGCGGCCGTCAAGCCACCCGCGCCGCCCAGCTCGGCCTCCTCCTTCATCAGCATCTCGAGGTCCTCCTCCTCATCGGGGCTCAGCCCGCCCGGCGGCGCCGGTGTCCGGCCGGGCAGCACGTAGCTGACCAGCCCGGTGAGCAGGCACAGGCCGGCCGCGAGCAGCAGGGCCGCCTCGAACCCCGCCGCGTCCGGCAGCGTGTGACCGGGCCAGGGACGCGTCGGCGCAGAGCCTCAGCGCAGACCGGGCGGGCCGGCCCCGGCACGCCGCGGCGAGCAAGGACGCCCTGCTCAGGGCGGCCCAGGCCCTCTTCGGCCAGCAGGGCTTCGAGGGCACCACGATCCGGGAGATCGGCGAGCGGGCCGGGGTCGACGCGGCGCTCATCGCCCGGTACTTCGGCAGCAAGGCTGACCTGTACATCGCCGCGGTCGCGGCCGAGGACGCGGACGGCACCCCGAGCGAGTACGAGAACCTGGAGCAGATCGCCGACGTGATGGTGACCCGGGCCGACCAGCGGGGACCGGGCCCGATCCTTCAGGCCATCGTCCGTTCGGACACCTCGGCCGAGATCCGCGACGCCGCGCTGAACCGCGTGGCCCGGCGCCTGGTCGGCCCGCCGGCAGCCGGCCTGACCGCGCGCGGCGTCGATCGCCCCGAGCTGCGGGCGCAGGTCGCGGTCTCCGCGCTGGTCGGGATCAGCCTCGGGCGCTCGCTGGGATGGTTCGAGGAGATGGGTTCGGTGTCCCACGACGAGCTGGTCGCGCTCATCGCCGACGCCCTGGGCGCGATCACCGGGAGCGGTCCCGAGCGCTAGCGCCGGGGGTCGCCCATGACGTCACCGGTTCGTGCGAAGATGCCGGTCGGGCCGTCCAGGTGCAGGCCCGGGTGGAGTCAGCCGTAAGGAGCCGATCATGGCCGATGTCATCAGGGAGTACTTGCGGGCCGTCCTCGACGCGGCCGCGAGGGCCGAGAAGGCCGAGGACGACGAGATCGCCCGGATCGAAGCAGAAGGCTTCCGGCTGGTGGGCGGCGGTCAGCTGACGGAGGACCGCTGGGAGATCACGGACTTCCGCTCGGGCGAGATC
The DNA here is from genome assembly GCA_963744005.1 of uncultured Actinomycetes bacterium. Classification (GTDB taxonomy): domain Bacteria; phylum Actinomycetota; class Actinomycetes; order Streptosporangiales; family Streptosporangiaceae; genus Palsa-504. The sequence goes on from CAVURU010000003.1 coordinate 1,089,316, forward strand.
CTGGCCGAGGGCGACGGGGGCCCTGATGAATACTTCGAGGCGGCCGACGCGCTCGACAACGACACGAAGATCTACTACGTCGGCACGATCAGCTCAGAGATCTCCTCGCTGTTTCCCGTTCCGGAGCCTCCCGCAGGGCTCCCGGAGTCCCTGGCCGAGGCGCTCGCCAAGTGGGTAACGGAACACACCGGGGAAGCCCAGCAATTCTCCGAGCAGTCCGGGTAGTCCTCCGCCGGGCCGGTGACGGCACCGGAAGCAGCGGTCAGGCCGTGGCCAGGGCAGCGAGCTGAGCCGAGATCGTTTCAGCGGACGGGAAGGTGAGACCGACCAGCGTGACGTGCTTCCAGCGCAGCACGCCGTCGGCATCCAGGACGAAGACCGACCGCCGCAGCCCGGCGCCGGGCAGCGTGATGCCGTACTGCCGGGTCACGGCCAGCCCTTCGTCGGCCAGCAGCGGAAAGGCCAGGCCGTACCGGCGCGCAAACGTCTCATGGCTGGCCAGGCCCTGCGGGCTGATGGCCCAGACGGTCGCGTCGAAGCTGCTGAAGTTCTCCAGGCCCGCGGTGTAGGAGCACAGCTGCTTGGTGCAGACGCTGGTGTTGTCGCCGGGGTAGAAGGCCAGCACCACCGGCGTGCCGCGCTGCTGTGACAGGGTGTACTCGCCCGGGCGGGCCTCGCCGTCGGCGAACTGGATGCCCGGCAAGGTGAAGTCGGGCGGAACCTGGCCAGCCTCCGGTGTCTTTGCCATCGTGCTCCTCCGTCAGGACGGTCGCATGCCGGCTCCCATGGTCCCAGAGTCCGGCCCGGCGCCTGCGGCTGCATCCGAACCGGGCCCCCGCCGCGTAGAGGGGGAATCGGCACGGCATGCAACCAACTGATGCGGAGCACCCCCATGAGATTGTCCAAGCTCAGCCTGTGCGTGACGGCAGCGGCGTTCTGCGTGGCCGCGGCGCCCTTCGCGGCGTCGCCCGCGATGGCCGCGACAGCAGATGCCAGCGTGACCATCGTCCACGGGATCCCGAACACGCCGGTGGACGTCTACGCCAACGGCCGCAAGATCGTGTCTGACTTCATGTTCAAGACCGTCACCAGCCCGCTGAGCCTGCCCGCGGGAAGCTACTCCATCGCCGTCCGCAAGGCCGGCTCGGCCGCCGACAGCACGCCCGTCTTGTCCGCTACCGAGCAGGTGCCCGCGGGGGCCAACCTGACCATCGTCGCCGACCTGACGGCGGCCGGGCAGCCCGCGTTGACCCCGTTCGTCAATGACACCAGCGCGGTCGGCTCCGGGCAGGGCCGGCTGGTCGTGCGGCACACCGCGGCGGCGCCCGCCGTGGATGTCTACGCCGGGACGGCCAAGGTGATCAGCGGGCTGGCCAACAGACACCAGCAGGCGCTCGGCGTCCCGGCCGGCACGGTCAGCGCCAAGGTCACCCTGGCCGGCCAGACCGCCGCCGTGCTCGGCCCGGTAGACGTGCCGGTGACGGCCGGGATGGGCACCGTCGTCTACGCCATCGGCTCGGCCTCGGACAAGACGCTGGCCGCCGTGACCCAGCAGTACCCGCTGGGCGGGATGCCGTCGGGCGCGCAGGCCGGCAGCGGCGGGCAGGGCGCCGACCCGGCCACCCCGGCCTGGCCGTTCGCCGTGGCGGGCCTGGCGGGGCTGCTTCTGTTCTCGGCCGGGACGGCGAGCATCGTGCGGCACCGCCGCGCGGGCTAGAGCGGCGGCGGGTGATCCGCTGGCCGGCGGCCGTCCTCGCCGCCGGGATCATGCTGACCGGCGCGTCCATCGCCGGCTACGCGGCGACCAGGCCGCCGGACCATAACGTCGGCGTCATCCCGGCCGCCTCGCCTGCTGCTCTTCCGGCAGGCCGTCCTGCGCAGGCCTCTCCCGGGCAGGACGGCCTGGCCGGAGTGGCCGTCACCGCGGTCCCGGTCCGGCTGCAGATCGCCGCCCTCGGCGTTAACGCGCCGGTGGTGCCGGTCGGGGTGGCGACGGACGGCACGCTCGGCATCCCGGCCAGCCCGTCGGTGGTGGGCTGGTGGGCCGGAGGAGGCTCACCGGGCCAGGCCTCCGGAGCCACCGTGCTGGTCGGGCACGTGGACAGCGCCACCCAGGGGCTGGGCGCCCTGTTCAAGCTGAAGGACCTTCGCCCGGGCGCACGCGTGTCGGTCATCACCGGCGGCCGCACCTGGCGGTACGCCGTACAGGCGATCCGGGCCTACGCCAAGACACAGCTGCCCGCGGCCGCCGTGTTCGGCCAGCAGGTAGCTCCGCGGCTCGTGATCGTCACCTGCGGCGGCCCGTTTGACGCCGCCACCGGGCACTACCGCGACAACATCGTCGCCTACGCGGTCCCGGCATGACGTCCCCCCGCACCCCCTTGGACACGGTCGCTGCGCGCCGCTGCCGGAGCCAGCCGCGGCGTGGCCCGGCGGGTTCCGGGCGCGGCTTCCCTATCCTTGATCCGTGAAGGCCCCGAGCAGTCTTCGCCGTGTGTCATCGCTGTGGTATCTCGCGCTGTTCGCGGTGTCCGCGACGGGCGTCATCTGGCAGCTGGTGCTGTTCCTGCAGGGCGTCGGAGTCGTCACCAGCGCCAGCGGCCAGCTGCCTGGTCATGTCACGTTGATGGTCCGCTTCTTCAGCTATTTCACGACTGAGGCCAACATCCTGGTCGCGGTCACCTCGGCGCCGCTGGTGTTCAATCCCGGTCATGACGGGCCGGTCTGGCGCGTCCTGCGGCTGAATGCCCTCTTCGGGATCACGGTCACCGGCGTCGTGTACTCCACCCTGCTCCGCGGCATCGTCGAGCTGCACGGCGCGGCAGCGTTCACCAACACTCTCGTGCACTATCTCTCGCCCGTGCTCGCGGTGGCCGGCTGGCTGATCTTCGGGCCTCGCCCGCGCATTTCCGAGAACACGCTGCTGCTCTCGCTGATCTGGCCCGTCCTGTACGTCGCCTGGACCTTCGTCCACGGCGCCGTCGCGCACTGGTACCCGTATCCGTTTATCGAGGTGGACAAGCTCGGCTATGTCGACGTCATCCGCAACGGGCTCATCCTCAACCTGGTGCTGGTCGGCGTGGGGGCGCTGTACATGTACTTCGACCACCGCCTGCCTGCTAAGCCTCGGGACTGACGGTCAGCCCGGGATGGGCAGGCCGAGGTGCTCGCGCAGGGTGCTGCCCGAGTAGTCGCGGCGGTACAGGCCACGGTCCTGCAGGCGCGGGACGACGTGCTCGATGAATCCGCGGACGCCCGCGGCACCGTTGTGAAAGTTCAGCACGATCCCGTCCGCGCCGCCGGCCTCGAACCAGAGCTGGAGTTCATCGGCGATCTGCTCGAAGCTGCCGGTGAAGCGGTAGTGGGCATGACCCTGCAGATGCTCGACGATCAGCTGGCGCAGGGTCAGCCCCTTGCGGGCCAGCCCGCGGTACAGCTCAGAGCGGCTGCGCCGCCGCCGCAGTGTCTCGCTGTCGGGCAGCGCATCGATCCGTTCGACCGGAATGGGCTGATCGAGGTCGAGGTCGCTGAGGTCAACGGCGTTATCCCCGCCACGCTCGGTGGCCGCCACGGCTCCGAAGGCGAGCGCGAGGCTGCGCAGGCCGGCCTCGAAATCGAGCTGACCGGTGAGCGCCCGCTCCTCGTCTTCGGCCTCGGCCTGGCTGGCGGCACCGGTCAGGTGTATCCCCGGAAAGACCAGCGGCACCGGCGCACCGCGGCCGCCCGGCCCGGCCACCGCCGCGGCCAGCCGGCTCTTGAAGGCGATGGCGTGTTCCAGATCGGGAGAGGCGGAGTAGATCGCCTCGGCGTACTTGGCCGCGAACCGCAGTCCTTCGGCCGAGGCCCCGGCCTGCCACTGCACCGGCCATCCCTGCGGCGAGCGCGGGATGCCGAGCGCTCCGTGCGCACGCAGGAACTCGCCCTCATAGCTGAGCTGGTCGATCTTGCCCGCGTCAATGCGCGGCCTGTTCCCGGCGCCGGCGCCGACGGCGTCGGCGTGCCAGCCACGCCACAGGCCCTGGACGATGTCGACGAACTCCGCCGCCCGCTGATAGCGGATCGTCTGATCGGGGAGTTCATCGAAGCCGAACTGCCGTTCGCCGCCGAAGGAGGTCACCGCGTTCCAGCCGAGTCGGCCGCCGCTGAGCTGGTCGATGGTCTGAAACTGCCGGGCCAGCCCGTAGGGAACGTTGAAGGTGGTGGTCGCCGTCGAGACCAGCCCGATCCTGCGGGTGACCCCGGCCAGGGCAGCGGCAGCGGCGGTCGCATCGACCGCCAGGTTCGCGTAGATCGAGTCGGTGTCGTCAATATCGAAGATCACCGGGTCGGCCTCGAAGACCGCGTCGAACTTGGCCCCTTCGAGCAGCTGCGCGGCCTCGCTCATCGCGGCGAGGTCATACTTCCGCCGGATCGGGTCCGTCTGCGCGGAGAAGGCGGCAGCAAGCCCGACGGTCTGGGCGGCTAGGTGCAGTGTTGGCTGCGGGCTCATGCGGGCCAGCTTGGGGCACGGGCCCGGGCCAGAACAACGCAGCTCAGCTACCCATTTGCTGCAGTAGAAATATGGTTTGCTGACGGCATCACGGCTGCTGATCGGCTAGAGCCTGGTGATCGCTGGCGTCAAGGCAGAGATCCTGGAAACGTGCCGTCATTCCCCCGGACTTTACCGGGCGATACCATGACCACTGACCTGGAACGGTGAGCGACGGCTTCTACAGGTCAGCTGATACATGGGAGAACCTGCATGCCGCTCGTGCGCACATTGCTCCTGATTGCCGACATGAGCGGTTACACCGAATACATGCGCACCCATCGGTTCAGCCTCGCGCACGCCGAGGTCAACACGACGAGGCTGCTCAAGAAGGTGATTGACGCCGCGCCCGGCTTCAAGCTCATCGAGCTCGAGGGTGACGCCGCCTTCCTGTCCCGGGACGCCGAGACCCTCGACCCCAACGTGGCGGTGACCGAGATCCTGCAGGCGGCCGCCACCATGCGGCGGGCCTTCCATTCCGAGCGCGCCTACGTCGCCGCCAACCTGTGTCCGTGCGCTGGCTGCAAGGAGGTGGGCAACCTCAAGCTGAAGTTCGTGGCGCACGTCGCCGATGTCGCCACGCAGACCATCCGGAAGCGGACCAACCTCGTCGGGTTCGACGTCATCCTGGTCCACCGGCTGCTGAAAAACCCGGTCGAGATACCCGAGTACGTGCTGATGTCCGAGGAGCTCTACCGGGCCGGCAAGAGCGCTGTACCCAGCTCCGCGCAGGAGATCTCACCGGACCTCGACGGGATAGGCCCCGTCAACGCCTACTTCGTCGACGTCGAGAGCCTGGCGGAGCCTTCTCTCCCGCCGCTGCCCGAGGTGACCTGGCGCGGACGGCTCGGAAGGACCTTCACGGCCGCTGGCCTCGGCATGCCGTACCTCCTCGGCCTGCGGCGCCGGCGTGAGCCGGCGCTTGCTGAGTAGTCCGCCGGACCCCTAGTTCAGGGACGGGCACCCGGGGGCATCTCGTCCCGCTAAGCAGGCTGATCGGGCGTGGCGACCAGGAAGTATTCGGAGCCGAACATCTCCTGCAGCAAGAACTCCGGAAACATGTCCGGTTCCAGCGGGAACTGGCTGCGGTAGACGGAAAGGGCTTTGACCTTACGCATGACCTGCTCGGATACGTCGCAGGAGACGAGCCCCGGGACGGCCCGCATGTCCTCCGATATGGGAGGCGGGTTCGCCGGTGCGCCGGGCAGCGCACTGGCCAGGCGCGCTCCCTCGCCCCGCCCCGCGAACTTGGTCGGCGGTTCGGGAGACAGGACCAGGCACGTAAGGCTGGCGGCAGCCACCACGTCGGCGTTGCGGCTCCGGCGGCGGGCAATGCCGAGCTCACCGATGAACTCCCCCAGCCCGAGCCGGCCGACCTGCTCGCGGCCGCCGTCGCTGCCCTCCTGCCACACCTCTGCTTCACCCGACAAGATCAAGAACAGCTCAGCGGCTTCCTCGCCCTGCTCTACGACGTACGAACCCGGCGGGAACCAGCGGACTTCGACGTGGTCGCGGATGTGACGCATGGTGCCGCACGCCTCGGCCAGCAAGAGCAGAGAGTGGGCGAAGTCGAGCGTGCCCGCAAAGCGGTTCGGCTGGCTCGTCAGCCATGTCGCCAGGCGCTCCAGCATCAGCAGGTCGCCTGACGGGAAGTGGCTGTAGTAGAGCTGAGGGGCGGCGGTCCGCCGGCAGGCGGCCGTCGCCGCGGCGCTGATCGTCACGTGGTCGGGATGGCCGTAGCCGCCGTCGGGGCCGAACGTGATGACAATGTCCGGCCGGAACTCGCAGATGACCTCGGCAACCTCGTCCACCAGGGCCGGGAACTCAGCCTCGGCGAGGGTGCCGTCGACATAGTCCAGGCAGCGAACCCTGGTGACGCCGAGGCACTCGCAGGCCAGGCGCAGCTCGGCCTCCCGGACCGCGGCGATGGTACGCCGGTTACCGACGGCAGCATCGCGGATCTGGCCCGCCTGGCCGCGGGTGGCCGACACCACCATGATCTCGGCACCCTGCTCCGCGTAGCGGGCGAACGTTCCCCCGGCGCAGAACGTCTCGTCATCAGGATGGGCGAAGATACCGAGCAGGCGGGTGGGGGCCACCCGACCATTGTCCGCTCTCGCAGGCCGGCCTGCATCATGGCGTGCACGCCCAGCACGCGGATCTCAGCGGACCCCATTCGTCTACAATCCGGCTTATGGTCCGCTCTGGCGCCGTTGCGCACCTGATTGACCACCGCCCCGCGATAACCATCGACCGAGACTGGACCGCCACGGCGATCCAGCGGCTGGAGGCTGACTCGCGCCGCAGCGCAGACACCCACCTGGTGAAACTGCCGCTGCCCGGGCCCGTCGACCTGTACCTCAAGGATGAGTCCACGCACCCGACCGGGTCTCTGAAGCACCGGCTCGCCCGGTCGCTGTTCCTGTACGCACTCTGCAACGGGTGGATCGGCCCTGACACCACGGTGGTCGAGGCGTCCAGCGGGTCCACCGCGGTGTCCGAGGCCTACTTCGCGCGGCTTATCGGGGTGCCGTTCGTCGCCGTGATGTCGCGCACGACCAGCCCGGCCAAGATCGCGCTGATCAAGCGGGAGGGCGGCCGATGCCACCTCATCGAGGACGCGGCCGCCGTCTCCGAGGTCGCCGCCCAGCTCGCAGCCGAGCTGGGCGGGCACTTCCTCGACCAGTTCACCTATGCCGAGCGGGCCACGGACTGGCGGGGCAACAACAACATCGCCGAATCGACGCTGGCCCAGATGGCCCTCGAACCGCACCGCATACCGTCCTGGATCGTCGTCGGCGCCGGAACCGGGGGTACCGCGGCCACCTTCGGCAGGTACTTGCGCCTGCACGGCGCCCCCACCAGGCTGTGCGTCGTAGATCCGGAGGGCTCCGCCTTCCTCCCGTTTTACCAGGGTGCGGCGGCGAAGAGCGCCGGGTCGCGTATCGAGGGCATCGGCCGGCCGCGGGTGGAGCCGTCCTTCGTGCCGAGCGTGGTGGACCGGATGCTGGGAGTCCCGGACGGCGCCTCGGTGGCGACCATGCGTTTCCTGAACCACCGGCTGGGAATCTCGGCCGGCCCCTCGACCGGCACCAATGTCTTCGGCGCCCTGCGACTGGCCTGCGAGATGAGCGCGGATCAAGAAGCCGGTTCTATTGTCACGCTCATGTGCGACAGCGGCGCCCGGTACACCGACACATACGACGACGACGCCTGGCTCAAAGAGCAGGGAATCAACATCAACCCTTATATACCTGCGGTGGTACAGGCCTGGGACGACAAAGTCTGGGATTACGCATAGCCGGATGTGCCGGTACCACTGATCCTGCTAACCATCGATTGCGCGCAGATGCAGCGGAGGGACCCTGATGAAGATTCCGGGCGTGTTCTACAACGCCAAGTCCTTTAGGGACGTGCCGGCCGGCGCCGTAATCTTCGAGGAGGGTGCGAGCGGGGCCGAGATGTTCGGCATCCTGGAAGGAGCCGTGGAGGTACGGCTGCCCAATGGGGCGGTTCACCGGTTCGGCCCCGACGACACATTCGGCGAGATGGCGATCATTGATTCCTCGCCGCGAAGCGGGACGGCTGTCGCGGTAACCGACACCAAGCTTGCGGTGATCGACCGGCACAGGTTCCTGTCCCTGGTCCAGGAGACGCCGATGTTCGCGCTGCAGGTGATGTCGAGCATGGCCGAACGCCTTCGGGCGGCCAGCAGTTCATGAAGGCCGAATAGCTTGGGTCGTACTGCCGACCTGTCGCTGGGGCTGCCACTGTTCGGTACGCAGCTTTCGCCTCTAGACTCCCCGCCAGGTGAGCGCAGCTTATAATTGCGTGGACCCCGGGCTAAAGAGCTCTAGTTTCTGGCGAAGCGATTCCAGCTTGCGCGCTTGTGTCGTGATGTCTTCCCGAAGCCACGCCAACTCTACCGCCGGACTAGGAGCGTTACCGGTCCCGAAGGTCACCCTCTTGTACTCGTATGAAATCTTGTTGGTCGTGAAGCGGAATTGCAGCAATTGCTCATTGTAGTCATCCCAGTCGTAGAAATCGGCTCGAAGCCGATCTATCTCAGCTCTGGACTGCACCAGACGACTCGTCAACTCGCGCGCCAACGCCAATCGCTCACCGATCTGGGCGTCCAGGTCAGTCAACTCCCCTCGCAGCAGGGGCTCAGCCGCCTCCGAGGCATCCCCGTCCCCGCGTCGCATCACCATGGGGTTCCCCTCTCCGTTCAGAGCCCATTACCTGGCCGCCGCTCACCTAGTCGCTCAGGGGCTTATACGGATAGGCAAGGTTCCGAAAAGTCCAATGATTTGGTGGGCGCAATAGGGTTCGAACCTATGACCCCTCGCTTGTAAGGCGCATGCGAACTGTCGGTAAGCATCGCCCAGTGTCGCATGGAATGCCCGCTAGCTGGAGACGATGCCACCTGACGTCGCTGAAGGCTGCCATATGTCTCCCTCTGCTGGCCCCCCGGTTTGCTCCCCGGAGCCTCCAGTAGCCAGGTCGCGGGATCTCCACCAAGATACCGGTGGCTTTGACTGTGGCGACGGCAAGCATACCCAGTTCTAGCCCGAGCTGAGGGTCAGCAGTCCTGGAGAAAAACGAAACTAATTTTGGAAGCGCTGTCACGCGTTGTACCGAACGATCTGAGCCGTCGGCCGCGGGTTTGGCAGCGCTCGTGCCGTGCACGGCCCAGCGATCTCAGGGAGCCAGATATTCATCGTTGCGGATGGATCGCGAAGATGATGGTGATGTCGGTGCCAGGGCCTACGTGGCGGTTGATGATGAGGTGATCGGAGGCCTGGGTGGCCAGCCAGAGGCCGTGGCCGTGTTCGGCGACCCAGGGCCAGTGCTGGTCAGGCCACGCGGCGTTGCGGTCGGCCGGACCGGGGTCGCTGATGCGGCAGTGCATCTGCTGCCCGTCGGTCCACTGGCGTAGTCGTCCGTGGCCCGCGCCGTGCCGCACGGCGTTGGCAGCTAGTTCATGAGTCGCGATGACGGCGTCTTGTATGCGGTCGTGAGCCAGGCCTGCCGCTGCGGCGGCGGCGGCTAGTGCCGCTCGCAAATGTCTCAGCGAGCCGGCGTTGAAGGGCTGATCTACCAGCTGCTTATGGTCGGTGCCATGTGCCCGAGTGCCTGAGGGGTTCTCCCTTTGTGGGTCGGAGTGGCCACTGCGGGGCTCTCCCGGCCCGTGGTCGCACATACGGCTCGTCCCCTTACGTAGCTTTACCGGGGGTCCCACCTACCCTCGTCACTATGGACCATGCAGCGAGGCCTAAACCCTGACCTAGCCTGGGCATGCCCTCGGGCGGCGTGGGGGCCTTGCGGGCTTGGGCCAGGGCCTGCTCAAGGCCGGCAAAGCAGCGCAGATACTGATCTAGCCCGGTCAGCTTGAAGACGCGGGGGACCGCGCCAGCCGCAGGGACAACCACCCGCAGTTCACGGCCCTCGCTGGCCATGCGCCTGTGCGCCCTCAGGACGGTATTGAGGCCGGCCGAGTCGCAGAACCGGGTCCGGCTCATGTCCACCACAACCGTTCGTTCTTCGCCGCTGGCTGCTTCGAGCAGGACGACTTGCAGCTGGTCCACAGTCGTCACGTCAATTTCTGCAGGAGTGCTCACGACGGGCACGCCATTGACGTCAGCAAGGAGATAGTCGTTACCTGGCGTCACCTGCTCACCTTCCTGGCCTCTGTCAACGGCGGCCCAATGTGGACCCGGCTGCGGCGGCTGAAAATGGACCCGCCTGCCCTGTGATTGTTGTGTTTTAGTTGCTGGTGGTGGCCGCGGGGACGCGGCCGAGGTCTCGGTCTTTGAGGCGGTAGCTGTCTCCTTTGAGGGCGATGACTTCGGCGTGGTGGACGAGGCGGTCGATCATGGCGGCGGCGACGGTGTCGTCGCCGAAGACTTCGCCCCAGCGGCCGAACGGCTTGTTGGAGGTGACGATGAGGCTGGCCCGCTCGTAGCGGGAGCTGACGAGCTGGAAGAACAGGTTGGCAGCCTCGGCTTCGAAGGGGATGTAGCCGACCTCGTCGATGATCAGCAGCGGGACGCGGCCCAGGCGGGTGAGTTCGTCCTGGAGGCGGCCGGCGTGGTGGGCGTCGGTGAGCCGGGCGACCCACTGTGAGGCGGTGGCGAATGCGACCCGGTGCCCGGCCTGGCAGGCCCGGATGCCCAGCCCGGTGGACAGGTGGGTTTTGCCGGTGCCGGGCGGCCCGAGGAACACCACGTTGTCTTTCGCGGTGACGAAGTCCAGGGTGCCGAGGTGGGTGATGGTCTCGCGTTTCAGCGACCGCTGGTGATCGAAGTCGAAGTCTTCCAGCGACTTGCGGGCTGGGAACCGGGCGGCGCGGATACGGCCCTCGCCGCCGTGGGACTCCCGGGCGGCGACCTCGCGTTGCAGGCAGGCGGCCAGGAACTCCTCATGGGTCCAGGATTCGGCCCGGGCCCGTTCGGCGAGCCGTTCCACCGCCCCGCCCAGCGACGGGGCCTTCAGCGCCCGGGCCAGGTAGGCGATCTCTGAGGACACGTCCCGGCCCGGTGCCGTGGCGCCAGCCCGGCCGGGCATCACGCCGCTCCCTGATCGCCGGTGCCCAGGATCCGGTCGTAGTCGCCCAGGGCCCGCTGCTGCACGTCGGTGTCAGCCGGGCGGGTCGTGATCAGGCGGCGGGCCTGGCGCAGCTGCGCCGCCGCGGCGGCATGGGCCGGGTCGGTGATGCTCTGGTGGGCGGCCCAGCACCGCGGGTGCCAGGCGACCTGCCGGCCGGCGCAGGTGACCGTGACCTCCTCCAGCCCAGCCGCGATCTCGACCGTGCGGCCGATGACCGAGGGGTGCACCGAGTAATCGTTGGAATCCACCCGGACGTAATGGTCGCGGGGCAGCCGGGTGGCCAGCCGCCACCCGGTCACCGGGGCCACCGGCGGCAGCTGGAGCATCGCGGCCTTATCGGCCTCCCACCGGTCGGCCGGCGGCATCCCAGCGTCCGGTGCTGACGGGTGTTCGCCCGCATTAGCCAGTCCGCCAGCTGGGCGTTGAAGTCCGCTGGGCTGGCGAACCGGCGGCCAGGCAGAAACGATGTCTCCAGATAGCCGTTGGCCCGCTCAACCAGGCCCTTGGCCTCCGGGTCCCGCGGCCGGCACTGGATCACCGTGATCCCCAGCGTCCCCCGGAACCCGTTCATGGCCTCGGTCAGCACCGGCTTCCCGGCCCGCCACTGCCCGACCGCCGACTCGTTGTCCCAGACCAGAGCCCGCGGCACGGCACCCAGGCCGCTGATCAGGGCCCAGTGCCCGGCCAGCAGGTCCGGGCCCTGACGCGACGGGATCATCCGGGCCGTCATCACCCGCGAATACCCGGCCACCATCACCAGCACCGGCGGCCGCCCCGCCTGACCCGCCCCCACCGGCACATCCGCCGGCGGGAACCACAAATCACACTGGGCCAGCTCACCGGGCAGATACTCCGTCCGCGACGCCGGATCCGGCGGGACGAACAACGGCCGCAGCTCCCGCACCCGGACCTTCAGCACCGTCAGCGACCGCTCCCAGCCGATCCGCTCCGCGATCACCGTCGCCGGCATATCCGGCCACTGCGCCAGCAGCTCCCGGATCCGCGGCTCGGCCGCATCCACAACCGACCCCTTCGCCGGCCGCTGATACCTCGGCGGCCCCTCCGCCGCCAGCGCCCGCCGCACCGTGTTCCGGCCCATCCCCAGCCGACGCGCAATCGCCCGCACCGGCATACCCTCCGCCCGATGCAACCGACGGATCTCCGCCCAGTCCTCCACGTTGATCACTCCCCACTATCAGGGAGGAGGGTCCATTTTCATCCGCCGGCACTGGTACAGGATTCACCCGCCGACGACAGCCTCACCGATCAGGTATTGTCCTGCGAGCTTCTCAGCGAGGGACATCGCATCACGCTGGTCGTCCGCGGGATTGGTCTAAGAGCCAAACTGATGACCCGAAGGCGGCAAAACCCACCTCCGGCCGCACCGCCACCAGCCTGGACGACGGTTTCCTCGTCCGCGAGCTGCACTGCTGGGCATACCCGTCTCCTCATGACATGACCCCGCTACCCCGACATCGCCGCCGCAACCAGTCAAGTAGGCCCATCCAGAGAAACCGTCAGGTGAGGTTCCCCGGGATCTCTGGAGTCGGGATGCTGGATGATCACTCATCTAGCACCTTGAGGAAGACGCTGTGCCGAGGCGTTACCCGGCAGAGCTTCCGGCGGAAGGTAATGGATCTGGCGGCCGCGCGACGGCCGGTTGCGCAGGTCGCTGATGATCTACAGATCAGCGCGCAGGTGATCTATGCCTGGCGGCGCCAGTAGTTCGTTGGCAGCGGCCAGCTGCCCGGGATGACCAGCACCGACCATGCTGAGCTGGTCGGGCCTGTGCCGTCGCCGCCCGCAGGGACAGGCCCGCAGCACGACGGCGCAGGCGATCGGCCGCGTGATGCCAAACCCGCCGGGTGAGCGTGCACGGTTCTGGCGCTGGCCTGGCTGAATTAACTCGGCGCCTTGCTTACGGGCGGGTCGTCACGGGCCGGTTCAGATGTTGGCTGGTCAAAATTGACCTCGACGCGCTCAAAGCCCTTACTACGCTGAGCTTTAGCCTGGCGAGAGTATGCATGCCGGTCGGCGGTCGTCAAGGTGACATTGTCGGTGAAGGGGGTGAGCAGTGACCTGGGGTGCAACTTATTAACGTGCACGACGTTGATCTCCGCGCAGAGCAGGACGGCCGTGGCCGTGATGTACAAAAACGCGAGCAGGCCAAGGACCAGGGCGAATACCGCGTTCGTGGCGGTGGCGCGCTCGACCACGTGCCGGACGTAGATGACCCCGAAGGACTGCAGCAACTGCCATACCACCGCCGCCGCCACCGCGCCCGGCGCGACGTCGCGCACCGATAGCCGTCGCGTCGGCGCATAACGGAACGCGAATATCGCCACCGCAATGTTGATCACCACGGCCGCGGCCAGCGCCAGGGACCGGCCGGCTATCCCGAGCGCCCCGGCTCCGCCGCCGCCCGCGATAGACAGACCGGTCGTGGCCAGGACGGCCAATCCGGCCGTGGCGAGCAGGACGAAGCTGCGGCCACGGGACTTGAAGGGATTCGGCCGGTTGTTGCGCGGCACGGCCCACACGGTGTTGGCCGCATACTGGAAGGCCTGCGCCACTCCCAGGCCGCCGTAAAGGGACCCGGCGAGCCCGACGACCAGGCCGATGGGGCCGCCGCCAAGGCGCTTGGGCTGCGTCAGATCCGCTCCGATCACAGGAAACTGGTGCAGCGCCGATGTGAGCACCTCCTGCTGCAACCTCGGGTCACCCGACAGCACGATGCTTAGGGTCGTCGAGACCAGCAGCAGCAGCGGGAACAGCGAGACGAACCCGTAGTAGGTCAGCAGCGCCGCGAGGTACCCGCCGAAGTCGTCGTAGTACTTGTAGACCACCGCAAGCGGGAAACCTACCCAAGGGTGCTTCTGCTGGAACCGGTCCAGGCACCTCGTGACAGCCACACCAACCCACCTCACCGCGCGTCGACCGGTCAACCCGACACCACCGGCAGTGAATCGAGCAGCCGGCGTGCTTTTGGGAGCTGTCCTGAAGGCGGGCGACGAAACCGAATATCCGGATGGTTCGCGCTGCACCCGCAGACTAACCGTCGCCACCCACAAGGCCGGCCATGTATGGCGACCGCGACAACATTCAGGCACGCTACGCGCAACACTCCGCAAATCCGGCTGTCGTGGACTCGTGTTGAGCTGCTCGCAGGCACCATGGCCGTCGTCCGCCGTGGCGGATGGCCGGAGATCAAGGTCCTTACGCGTGCCTGAGTGTCTGGACGTATATACACAACATTAAAATCGTGGACAATCGGAGCTTGCGCCCGCCGCCGGGCAGTGCCCGCGGCTGGCCAACAGCAGAGCAAAGAGTGGGCTTCCCCTCGTAACGTGGACACATCGCCTTAAGGAGGACGGCGATGGGAGAAACACGCAGGAAGTTCGATCAGGACTTCAAGGAGGGCGCGGTCCGGCTGGTCCGGGAGACCGGCCGCCCGGTCGCGCAAGTCGCCAAGGACCTGGGCATCAACGAGGGCACCCTGGGGAACTGGGTGAACGCGGACAAGCGCCGCCGGAGCGACGGGAACGGCGGGCTGTCCGAGGATGAGCGGGCGGAGCTGGCCCGGCTGCGCAGGGAGAACGCGGAGCTGGCGATGGAGCGTGATGTCCTAAAGCGCAGTGTCGCCCTCTGGGTCAAGGACGCGATGGGGCGGTAGCGGTGGCCGCCTTGATCGCCGCCCAGGGGGATGAGCACCAGATCCCGCACGTGGTGAGCTGCCGGGCGCTGGGCGTGTCCCGGTCCTGGTTTTACAAACACAAAGACGGCGCTGCCGCCGCGGGCGGCGCGGCGGGAGGCCCTGGCCGCCGAAGTGCGCCGGCTCTTCCGCGCGCACCGGGGCACCTACGGGTCGCCGCGGATTACCGCTGACCTGCGTGAGCTGGGCTGGAAGGTCAGCGAGAACACCGTGGCCGCGGTCATGCGCGAGCAGGGCCTGGCCGCCCGGCGGAAGAAGAAACGCCGGTCCACGACCCGGCCTGGGAAAGGCCGCTGGCGGGCACCGGACCTGGTTAAGCGGGACTTCCCCGCGCAGCGGCTCAACGTCAAGTGGTATGGCGACGGCACCGAGATCCCCACGGGTGAGGGCAAGCTCTACCTGGCCTCGGTCATGGACATGGCCTCCCGGCGGGTGCTCGGGTTCGCGGTCGGCGAGCACCATGACGCCCAGCTGGCCTGCAGTGCGCTGGTCATGGCGGTGGCGATACGCGGCGGGCACGTCCCCGGCGTCATCATGCATACCGACCGGGGCAGCGAAGGCGGATTCAACTGGTCGTCGCAACACCCCGATCACGGAGGTGTGGGATGGGACGCGGCAGGAAGCAGTATGCCGCAGGTGCCTGCGGGGGCCCGGCGGCAGTGGGCGGCGGATCGGGCGTTGCGGCCGCGCGATGCGGTCGCCGGGCCGGCCTGAGCCCTCTCGTGCGGTGCAGCGGGAGTTCTGGCGGCTGATCGCGACGGGAGTGACGACGGCCGAGGCCGCGGAGTCGGTGGGCGTGTCGTGGCCGGTCGGGGCGCGCTGGTTCCGGCACGCTGGCGGGATGCCGCCGCTCAGCCTGGCCGAGCCCACGGGCCGGTACCTGTCGTTCGCCGAGCGTGAGGAGATCGCGCTGCTGCGCGCCCGGGACGCCGGGCGTGCGGGAGATCGCCCGCCGGCTCGGCCGTGACCCGGGGACGATCTCGCGCGAGCTGCGCCGCAACGCGGCGACCCGGAGCGGGAAGCAGGACTACCGCGCCGTGGTGGCGCAGTGGAAGGCCCAGCAGGCCGCCAAGCGCCCGAAGACCGCGAAGCTCGCGGGCAACGACAGGTTGCGTGAGTACGTGCAGGAGCGGCTCGTCCGGCAGCGTCCGCCGGCCCGACGGCACGATCGTGGCCGGGCCGAAGACGCCCGCGTGGAAGGGGCTGAACAAGCCGCACCGGCAGGACCGGCGGTGGGCGACGGCGTGGAGCCCGGAGCAGATCAGCACCGGCTCAGGGTCGAGTTCCCCGATGATGAGTCCATGCGCATCAGCCACGAGGCGATCTACCAGTCGCTGTTCATCGCAGGGCCGTGGCGCGCTCAAACGGGAGCTGGTGGCGTGCCTGCGCACCGGCCGGGCGCTGCGGGAACCGCGAGCCCGGTCGCGGAACAAGCCGCAAGGGCATGTCACCGCCGACGTCGTGATCAGCGAGCGGCCCGCCGAGGCCGCCGACCGCGCGGTCCCCGGGCACTGGGAAGGCGACCTGATCATCGGGACGGGCCGGTCCGCGATCGGCACGCTCGTCGAGCGCAGCAGCCGGTCCACGCTCCTGGTCCACCTGCCCCGGATCGAGGGCTGGGGCGAGAAGCCACCGGTGAAGAACGGCCCCTCTCTCGGCGGCTACGGCGCCGTCGCGATGAACGCCGCGCTGACGGCGTCGATGACGAAGCTGCCCGGGCAGCTGCGCAAGACCCTCACCTGGGATCGCGGCAAAGAACTGTCCGGCCATGCCCAGTTCGCGCTCGACACCGGCACGAAGGTGTTCTTCGCCGACCCGCACTCGCCGTGGCAGCGGCCAACGAACGAGAACACCAACGGCCTGCTCCGCCAGTACTTCCCGAAAGGAACCGACCTGTCCCGGTGGTCCGGCCGAGGACCTCGAAGCCGTCGCTCTCGCGATCAACAACCGCCCCCGCAAGATCCTCGGCTGGAAGACCCCCGCCGAAGTCTTCGAGGAACAGCTACGCTCACTCCAACAGCCCGGTGTTGCAACGACCGGTTGAACTCGCCCAATACACCGCCGGCCGGGTCCGGCAGGCCTGCGCCCGGCTGGGGATCTCCCAGTCGATGGGCCGCCCCGGGTCCGCGCTGGACAACGCGGTCATCGAGTCCTGGCACTCCACCCTGGAATTCGAGCTCCGCGCTCTCGAGCACTTCACGACCAGGGCAGCAGCCCGGGCCCGGGTCAGCAGCCGGATCCAGGACTACAACCAGGACCGGCGGCACTCCGCACTGGGCATGATGAGCCCACTCACCTATGAACAGGCACTAAAGACCGGAACGGCAACCTGAGATGCCCGCACTTCTCCACCACCCAGGATCGGCCGGTCCTCAGCCCTGTCAAGGTCGTTCCTCCCTGGACAGGACCATCATCCCGGCAGAATATGGCAGCTATCAGGAAGCACGGACAGGAAAGATCACCCAACTCAAAGTGTCCACGCTTTCAGGGGAACCCCGGAGTCTATGTCCGGCCCGCTAGGCGGTGTCGTGCCAGCGAGAGCGGGCCGCCCAGGCGAGGCCGCCGCGGCCCTGCAGAACCCCTCATCGAGGAACACGGGGCTGATCCGGGGCGCGCCGCCCGGCCGAGCGCTGCCACCAGCTCCCTCAAGCTGCCGCGGCACGCTCGCGAACGCCTGGGCCAAGGACCTCGAGCCGTTGAAGCCGACCACATCGCTGAATCCGACGAGATCTCCCAGCGCAACCCGCTAACCTGCCGCTCACAGCCGGAAGCGGCCACCGGGCGGTGAAGCTTAGACACGCGGTCTGCGCTGTCCGTGGAAGTGCTTCGATGTCCACCGCCGCCAGCCGTCGTTACCGCTTATCTAGGCAGACCGGAGCAATACTGTCGAGCAGCCGCGCGGCCATGAGTTCCATCTGGACATCAGCCGAGCGACGATTAGCCCTTTCTGTCAGCTAATCGAACGGCAATTTAATATTGTGGACGCCAGCGTGGTGCTCGAAATTGCGAGCGCGTCCATAGATACGGGAAGGGTTCTATTAGGCTAGCTGCGCGTGGGTTACAGTATGCTAGCCAGCTTCGGGCCGCTTAAAGCGGTCTGGGTATGTTGGTTTCGGGCAGCAGTTCATCAAGGGGGACGCCGTAGAACGCGGCCAGCTCCGCGAACGCCTCAGCCTTGATGTTGCGCCTGCCGGACTCGTAGTCGCCCAGGCTTCTCTTCGTCCAGCGGCCATCGGACTTCTCCTCAACCTGCGCCAGCGACAGACTGCGATTCAGGCGAGCCCTCCGGAGCTTGCAGCCGAGCCGCCTGCTGAAATCGTTACTGTTCATCAGATACCTCCTTGCCATGCCGGCCTTTCCCTTAGCGATCGCCCCGTGGTGGTGCGGCGGCCTCCGCTGCTCCTCTGCCCGGACATGCCTCCCCGACCTGCGCCGGGCTTGAACTGGGCGGAGCCGCCGCACCCCGGGCACTCTTGCGCAGAGCGCCCGGTCTTGAGAGCCGCGCAGCGTCCCCGTCGCACAGGCTCCCGGTTCACGTTTGCCGACGCGAAATGGGAGCGGGAAAGCCTCGCGGCGTCGCCCCTATCGGAGCGCAGACACCCGGGTCGGCCGACGGCTCAGCTGTCACCCGGCGGTGCCGGAGGCGCCAGGGCAGAATCCTGCCAGGACCACCGCAACGACGCGGTGATGCGCTCGACCGCACTGGTGATATTGGGCAGCCGCTCCGGCTCGGCCAGCCGCGACCACCAGAACGCGCCGTCACGCCAATAGACCCGACCAGCACGCACTGCCGCGCCCGTGAAGTCCAGCCGGGAGTTGATCACCTCGAGCATTAGATCGTTATTGCCATCAGGCGCCAGAGTGACATGCAGATCGCGTCTGGACAGCTCGTCGGAAAGCTGTTCAATCTCGCTCAGGCCGTCAGCCTCAGGTTCGACCTCGCTCATTGCCGCCCTCCCCTCACTTTCGTATTCAGATAACGACCAGAGTAGAGACATATATGTCAATCTATGGCCAGATGCGACCATCTAATATTGGCGTGACTGAGCCGCAATTAAGCAGCCTTACGGCCGACCCCGGGAATATACTGATCTCTCGATATGTCGCTTACCTGGTCCGCGACGGCATATATAGCGCGAACCAGCCCTCTGATCGCGCCGTCAGGGTGCGAATCCTCAGCCGGTCACCGGGAACGTGGTATCGATAGGCGTAGGCACGGGCGCTCCCTTTGGCTTGGTCTTGTTCGCTGGGCTGGTCGCCTTCGAAGTGGGCCCGGTCCCAGTGGGCGAGGCCGACGGCCCGGTCCCGGTGGGCGAGGCCGACGGCCCGGTCCCGGTGGGCGAGGCCGACGGCCCGGTCCCGGTGGGCGAGGCCGACGGCCCGGTCCCGGTGGGCGACGGCGACGGCCCGGTCCCGGTGGGCGACGGCGACGGCCCGGTCCCGGTAGGCGACGGCGACGGCCCGGTCCCGGTAGGCGACGGCGACGGCCCGGTCCCGGTAGGCGACGGCGACGGCCCGGTCCCGGTAGGCGACGGCGACGGCCCGGTCCCGGTAGGCGACGGCGACGGCCCGGTGGCGCAGCTGGGCGCAGTGATCGTGTCGTCGTCTAGGGTGACGGCTCCGTTGCGGGCTAGCACGCGGCCGGTGATGGTGTCGCCGGTCTGTACCGCGATGGATGTCAGGGCCAGGATGGTGCCCACGAACGTGGAACTTGTCTTGAGGGTCGCGGAGCTGCCCACCTGCCAGAAGATGTTGCAGGCCTGAGCCCCGCCGCGCAGGCGGACCGTCGTGCCCGTGTCGGTGCCCAGGGTGGAACCGGCCTGGAAGATGAAGACTGCGTTCGGGTCGCCGTGTGCGTCCAGCGTCAGCGAACCGCCGACGTCCAGCGAGGACGTGGCGTTGTAAACGCCGGGCGCGAGAGTTCGGCCGGCGCCGATGAAGCCGCCGATGGAGGCTGATTTCACTCGTCCGGCCGCATCGTTGTAGGCGGTGGTCAGATCGGCCTGGGCGCCCGCCGCGGCGGCGTCGGCAGCGTGGATGGTGCCGCTGGTGACCGTACCCGGAGGAAACCCGGTCACGGCAGTCCCCGGGCTCACGCCGACGTTCCCGCTGATCACGCTCGGGCCGGTGTTGGTGACAGTGGATCCGGCCAGGACCGCGTAGCTGCTCGCCGTCCCCAGACCCACCGGGGCGGTCGCCGCAGTTGCGGACTGGCTAAAGACAGACATGCCGATAACGGCTATGGCGATCGCGACTACGGGGCAGACCGCCAGCCAGAAGTAGCGGGTTCGCCTGTTCCAAGCGCGGCCGCGGCGAATTTTAGGCATACGAATATCACTTCCGTGATTTTATTCCAGGGAAACAGGGATCATGAGGAATGAATCCCTGCCGCCTTCCTGGCATGCCAGCAAGGCTCGAATGACCGAAACGGCCGAAAGTGGATTCCAGATGCCCCCCGCTGAGTCGCCGGTATCGTCCCGAGGTCTAGGGGGCTGCCAGATCAACCTACACGCTTTTCACGGCAAAAGACCCTTCACCAGTCCCGGGAATTAATTTCTCCAAGAGTAAAAGGTTTCATAAGGGCATTAATAGGTAAATTACCGGAAAACCTCTCCTTCCGGCTCGTGTTCTGTCGTGTTACAGTTCAGGAAGAATTACCGTTCAGCGTCGCGCCGCCCAGACCATGCCGCGCATTTCCCGGGCAGGCCGCTCACGGCACGCGCACTAAAGCTGCAATAGGCCACGCCGGGTCTTGATTCCTTTCATCCCGGAGGTCCTCATGCCGCTTCGCTTCCGAACTGACCGGTCCTGCCGGTCCGCGGCTCAGGCAACAGCGCCCCTGTCGGTCATCGCACTAACCGTCGCCGTCCTGGCCACCGGCTGCGGGATAGCCAGCCCACAGCATGCCACTGGAGCGGCGCACGCCACCGTCCAGCCACCTGCCACCCGGGCGGTGCCTGCTACCCGGGCGGTGCCTGCCACCGGGGCGCCGCACTCCACCGGGCAGGCACAGGTCACGGGGGCACCACACGTCACGGGGGAACCACACGTTACCGGAGGGTCACAGACCGCTGAGGGGTCGCGGGCCGGCGGCGCGCCCGCCGCGGTGCAGGCCGTACACCTCGCCGCCGGGCAGACGGCGCGACTGCCGATGGCCACCACCTACGGGACGACCCCCACGGCACCGCACGACCCAGCGGCGTTCGGGCCAGAAACGGGGACCGTGGTCCATCCCACGACACCCCTGGTGATCTACTCCCGCCCAGGCGGCCCCGCCGTGGCCATGCTGCCGGTCACCGAGCTCGGCAGCCCGACCTGGGTCCCAGTCGTCCAGTCCCAGCCCGGCTGGGACCGCATCCTGCTGCCCACCCGACCGAACCAATCCACCGGCTGGATCTACCTCGGCGGCGGAAAGCTTCAAACCGCCTACACCCCGTACCAGATCAACATCAGCCTCACCACCTACCGGCTGACCATCCTGGACGCGGGCCGCAGCCTGGGCACCTGGACAGTAGCCGAAGGCGCCCCCGGCACGCCCACCCCGACCGGGCGCACCTTCCTGCTCGCCTCCCTGACACCACGGCAGCCGACCTACAGCCCGCTTATCCTCCCACTCGGCACCCACTCCAACACCCTGACCACCTACGGCGGCGGCCCCGGCACCGTAGGCCTGCACGGCTGGCCCGCCCCGGCCGTATTCGGCCACGCCATCAGCCACGGCTGCGTCCGCGTCCCCGCCGCAGCACTCCGCGCACTCGCCCGAGTTCCCCTAGGAAGCCCCGTCATGATCACCAGATAACTCCGCTCAGCGCTCTGCGGCAAAGCGCCGTTAGCTCCGCTGGCCCGCCATTCGCAGTTATCGGAGGCCACAGGCCGGAGACCCCTCACGATGAGCCGCGGCTGTGGCCGACCGATTCGGCCCAGCCTCTAGGTCATCGATGACCGCCTAGCGTCGCCCCCGCCTTAGCCGCAGGCATGCCGCGTCCGACTTTCAGCATAGGAACCGCAATCAGCCCCCGTACCGCTTAGCCCGACGCGCTCGCAAACATCTAAGCCAAGCAATCCTCGACCTCACCCACGACCTCGCCGCCGCGAAAGTCGTCGACAGCCCCGAGGCGCAGCACTCCCGCTTCGAAGGTTGCCCGGCTCCGCGCAAAGGCAATCGATGCATGACAACGCCGGCTCTCTATCACCTGCGCATCCAGATCCCGGGTTATCTCGCTGACCTGCAGCAGGCATAGCCTCGTAATACCTGGGATTCCGTCAGCTTCTCCACCCGCCGCGTTGCCACACCACGCAGACAGCTGATGGACCGAATGAGCACGCTGGCCTAAATGTGCGCAGTTCAATGGCCGTTCGTCGTGCCTTGAAGTACCTGTGCGGCAGGCACGAATGTGCCAGGCGCCACTGGTGCGTGCTCCTATTGCAGCAGGGTGAACGTCACGGTTACCCGTGACCCGCCGGGTCCGGTTTCGGCTGAGCCATTGGCGCCAAGCCTCCGCGCACCTTGGGCGCTGGTGACCTCAGGTCGGCGCGGTGGTCGCCATGGTGAGCACGTGTGGGCGCGGAACTTGCGGGAAGGAGAGGGCCCCCAGCGATCGTGCCAAGCGGCCCGCCGACTGGAGGACCAGGGGGAATCAGGATGATTGGAAAACAGCCGCATGTCGTTGATGCGCTCACCGGCCAGGTGACGGCCGACCTGCTGGCCCGGTCTCACCTGCTGGCGCCGGAGCAGATAGCAGACGCCCTGATGGACGCCGCCGGTCCGCTGGGCGTGATCATGGCCCGTATCTACCTGGCCGATCTCGAGCAGCGATACCTGCGGGCGGTGCCCGGCGGCGCGAGCCACTCACCGGAGATGCACGCGATCGACTCCACTGAGGCCGGACATGCGTACCGGGCACTCCGTAACCGGGCTGCCCCAGCAGGTGACGGTGATCGCCACCAGGTGTGGATCCCGCTGGTGGACGGGACCGAACGGCTGGGGGTCTTGGAGCTGACGGTCACTGATGTGAGCGACATGATGCTCGCCCGGTATGAGACGCTCGCCTCCCTGGCGGCGCTGATGATCGTCAGCAAGAGCCACTACAGCGACACCTACGCCCAGACCCGGCGCAGCCAGCCCATGGCCCTGCAGGCCGAGATGGTGTGGGCGTTCCTGGCGCCCCGGACGTTCGCCACCGACGGGGTGACCGTGGCGACGGCGCTGGAACCAGCCTACGAAGTCGGCGGAGACGCCTATGACTATTCGATAATCGGAGACCGCTTGCACGTGTCGGTTTTCGATGCCGTTGGTCATGATCTGGCCGCCGGGCTCCTGGCCAGCGTGGCGATGGCGTCGTGCCGAAGCGCCCGCCGATCCGGCGGGACACTGCAAGACATCATCACCCGCGCCGACCATGCCATCGCCCGCCAGTTCGGCGACAGCCGGTACGTCACCGCACTGCTGTGCGACCTGGACGTGCCGACCGGCGTCTTCACCTGGATCTCGTGCGGGCACCCGCCGCCGTTGCTGATCCGGGGCAACAAGATGATCAAGGAACTCTCCCGCAGGCCGCAGCCGCCGCTCGGCTTGGCCGAGCAGGTCACGGGCACCCGTCACGGAATCCGCGAGACGCTGCCTCGCAGCGACGACGGGCCGGACGCCTACACGGAGCAGCTGGAACCCGGTGACCGGATACTCCTGTACACCGATGGCGTCACGGAGGGCCGCGCCGCCGACGGCAAACCGTTCGGCATCGAGCTGCTCAGCGACTTCGTCATCCGCCACAGCCACTCGGGCACGCCCATCCCGGAGATGCTCCGGCGCCTGACCCAGAACATCACCGAATACCAGCACGGCCGGCTCTCCGACGACGCCACCATCGTCCTGATCGAGTGGAGGCCCTCCGACCCCCTCCGCTGAGCCATTCGCCGGTGGCGCCACTCTCCGAGGAACTCCCAGCAGGCCATCAGCCAGGCAGCGCCTGATGCCGCATACTTCCGCGTGTTCAACACCCTGGGCTGGGAGAACTTTGCCGACCCTGAGTTTCCGGGCGGCGAACGAGCCGATCAGTTTTACGCGGGTGCTGACGGGCCCGCGAGGGCCCAGGTCGAGACGCTGATATACGACGTCGGGCTCCGGCCTGTATGCGTCGGCGGGCTGGATCAGGTCGAGACAGTGGACGGTGTTGAGCTTGGATATCTGCCGCACTAGGTCACCCAGCGTCGCTCGATTTCCGCCTCCGCGGATTTCCGTTTTCCTCCCCGGAATTCGCTAGCCACTTAGAGCCTGCTTGAGAACCTGCCTGCCGTCGGTCAGGACGTATCTGGATCTTCCCGGGCGTAGTGCGGTGTGTCGTTGAAGTGACGTAAGAGGCTCCTGGTAATCGCTTGGGTGTCGAAGCCAGCGCGATGCCAGGAGCCTTGCGTGCCGTTCTACTCTGCTGCAGATCGTGATGTCCAGCCCGCTGCTGCCCCCGGCATGGTGGCGTGCCGGTGCTGCCCGGCGGGGATCTCCCGTAGCCGCCGTGCTCGCCGCTATCCCTCGGACATGACCGGGGCGGAATGGGCGGTCTGTGAGCCGTTACTGCCCGCCCCAGCGTGGCTGGCCGGCCGCGGCGGCCGCCCGGCCAGCTGGTGCATGCGCGACATCGTGGACGCGATCCGCTACCTGACCCATAACGGGCCGGTGTGGCGGGCGCTGCCCGCGGACTTCCCGCCCGCGGGCACCGTCTACTGGTGGCTGGATAAATGGCAGGCAGACGGATCGGCACAGCAGATGCATGATGACCTGCGGGAGCGGGTGCGCGCCGCGGCCGGCCGCAGTCCCCGGCCCAGCGCGGCGATCATCGATTCCCAGTCGGTGAAAGGCTCGGAGATGATCGCCCGAACCCGCCGCGGCTATGACGCCGGGAAGAAGATCAACGGGACCAAGCGGCACATCGCCGTGGACACGCTCGGGCTGCTCCTGACAGTCCTGGTCACCGCCGCCTCAGCGCAGGACCGCGACGCGGCAAAACCGCTGCTGTGGAACCTGCGCAAAGCATTCCCCGCCATCAAGCTGGCCTGGGCTGATGGCGGCTACGCCGGCCAGCTCGTCACCTGGGCCAGCAGCAAGCTCAAGCCGAAGCTGACGCTGGAAATCGTCAAGCGCCCCGATGACCTGCACGCCTTCAAAGTGCTGCCGCGCCGGTGGGTCGTCGAGCGCACCCTGTCCTGGATCACCCGCCACCGCCGCACCGTCCGCGACTACGAACGCCAGCCCGCCCACCACGAGACCTACATCTACTGGGCCATGATCATCGTAATGACCCGCCGCCTCGCCCGGAAACTCAATCCGCAGGACCAAGACCAGGTCACCTAAGTTCTCAAGCAGGCTCTTAGAGGCCCGCCTTGTCCAGGGCGCTTTGCAGCGAGGTGGCGTAGCCCTCGGAGGTGTAGGTGGCGCCGGTGACCACGTCGATATGGGCGCTCCCGGCAGCGAGTGCTTCGGCGTTCAGGGCCGGGATGGCGTAGGAGTTGATCTGGGCGTCACGGGGGTCCTGCTGCGGGTACTCGACAGCGTCGACGGCGGTGAGCTTGCCGTTCTTGACGGTGACCTTGACCTGGACGGGCCCGTACCGGGTGTCCGCGGCATCTCCGGTCACGGTCTTGGCGGCTGCTTTCCGCGTACTGCTGGTCGGGGCGCTGCCAGGAGCCGATGAGCTCGCGGACCCGGAGGCGCTGGGGGTAGCCGTGCCGCCGCTGATCGCGGCGGACGGCGTGGCGGCGGCGCCGGGGCTGTGGGTCTTGAACGACAGCAGGAAGATCAGCCCGGCGGCGGTGCCGACGATCGCGAGGATGACGCGGAGCATGGACTGCCTCCCGAGGGGCCGTCAGAACGTGAAGGACTCGTGGTGAATCTGCCGCCGCGGTACCCCGGCGGCACGCAGCGAGCGGGCGACGGCGGCCGTCATGCCGTCGGGTCCGCACAGGTAGACATCGTGACGGGCCAGGCCGGGGATGTTGGCGGCGAGGGCAGCAGGGGTCAGCGGGTCGCCGCCGAGGTCGGCCCGGCTGCCGGTGAGGAACCACAGCCGGGCGCGGCGGTGCCGGGCGAGCTGTTCCAGCTCGCGGCGGAACACGATGTCGCGGTCGTCGCTGGCCCGGTAGATGAGGGTGAGGTCACCGGGGCTGGCCGGGAGCGTCTCGAACAGCGCGCGCAGCGGGGTGATGCCGACCCCTCCGGCGATCAGAAGCACCCGGCGCTGCCGCCGGGCCGCGCCGGTCAGCGCTCCGTACGGGCCCTCGGCCAGGACCCGTATCCCGGGGCGCAGGCCGGCCAGGGCGTAGCTGTGGTCTCCGAGAGCCTTGACCGTGATGCGCAGCCGGTCCCGCCGGGGAGCCGCGGACAGCGAGTACGGAGCGGAGATCCACCACAGGCCGCGGGCCAGGAAACGCCAGCGCAGGAACTGGCCGGGCTCAGCCTGCAGCTCGTCCAGATGCCGGCCGGCGATCACGATGCTGACCACCCCGGGAGCCTCGGGATACACGGCCATGACCCGCAGCCGGTGCCGCGCCGCCTGCCGCATCGGCGTGATGAACCGGTACCACGCGATCGCGCCGCCCACGAGCACGTACAGGCCGACCCACGCGATACGGGCCGGGAGGCTGGAGATGAATTCGGCCCCGGCGGCGAACTGGTGGCTGAAGGCCAGAGCCACCGCCAGGTAAGTATAGAAGTGCAGGTAGTACCAGGTTTCATAACGGAGCCTTCGGCGGGCAGCCCGCGCGGAGCTGATCCCGACGCCCACCAGGAGAAGGCCGCCGGCCGTGGCGGCCAGGACGTCCGGGTAGCTGGTCAGCAGCGTTGCGGTCTGATTCACCACGTTGGTGTGCGCCGTCACCGCGTAACCCCAGATGATCAGCAGCGCGTGCGTGACGACCAGGCCGACCACGTAACGGCCGCCCATGGCATGCCACCGGGCCAGCCGGTCAGCGCCGACGCCGCGCTCGACGGGCGGCAGCCGCGCCATCAGCGCGACGAGCACGACCACGCCGTAGCCGGCGAGCAGGCCGGTGATCCGGCCCGCGTTAGTCAGCCAGTCGCCCCACCCGTGAATGGCCGGGGTGTCCTGCCACCACCAGGCGACCGTGGCCACCGCCCCCGCTGTGATAGCCGCCAGGACGGCTATGGGATGAGCCCTCACCCGATCGGGCGGCGCGCCGAATGAGCCCGGCCCGTGGAGGGCAGGGGCGGCCAGCTGGGTAGCAGACGGCATGGTTCAGGTATCAGCCATGGATCTGGCCAGCGGCTGCAAACTAGTTAGGCGTTTCCTCTGACCGGACCCGGCGGCGCAGCATGCTGCGGCCTTACGGTGCTCGCTGTCTTTCATCGCGAACTGATCATCATGAGCACTGATTTCTTCGGCACCTCAGTGAGGCTACGAAGGCTTCATGAAGAGACCGTGACGCTCCGGACACCGGCAGCGCATCCTGGCCTAAGAAAGCAGCTGTCCTGCGGGACCGCGTTAACGGCCGGGCAGCAAAATTCGGTGGCAATCATGAAGACCGAATGAAGCTGGGCCGTTCTCGGCGGGATACCGCTTAATCTGCGGGCATGCTCAAGCAGCTCCAATCCCTGGGCAGAATCGACTTGCGGCCCAGGCACAGCCAGCCGCGGACGTCGAGGATTCTGCTGGCTACCATCGCCGCCGTGGCCGGGTCCCTGGCCATCGATGCCATCCTGGTCGCCATCGGGCAGGCCATCTTCCCCGAAACCAAGGGATATGAGCATTTTCAGTTTGCCGACTACAGCAAGCTGACGGTCATCGGAGTCCTCATCGCCTGCGCGGCATGGCCGGTCGTCACCCGCATCTCATCCGCGCCCCGGTGGCTGTTCTTCCGCCTGGCCATCCTGGTCACGCTGGTCCTCTGGCTCCCGGACCTCTACATCCTGCATCTCGGCCAGCCGGCCAAGGCCGTGGCTGTCCTCCTCGTCATGCATCTGGCCATCGCGCTGGTGACGTATAACCTGCTGGTCCGGCTGGCACCGGTAGGTCCGCCGCCGCAGGAGGACCGGGAAGCGCACGGAGTCCGGCCCGAGGCGAATCTCCGGTAAGGCTCATTCGTGTGGTGGACGCTGATTTTGGTGGACAGGGAAGCACGCCTGCTTCACCGGAAGGCATGGCCGATGAGGCGTCGATGCCGGTTACTGAGCAGATGACAGGCGCAGGCGGACAGGCGGCGCATCCCGGCGAACAGCATTCCGGCGGGTCTGCGGGCCGACTGAACTGGCTGCGGGCCGGAGTACTGGGCGCTGATGACGGGATCGTCTCGGTGGCCGGCATCGTGATCGGTGTCGCCGGCGCAAGCGCCTCTCGAGGGGTGATTTTCACGGCGGGACTCGCGGGCCTCGTCGCGGGTGCGGTGTCAATGTCGCTGGGCGAGTACGTGTCGGTGAGCAGTCAGCGGGACAGCGAAAGCGCGCAGCTGGCGATGGAGCGAGCCGAGCTCGCTCAGCACCCGGAGGCAGAGCTGGCCGAGCTGGCCGCGATTTACCGGGCGAAGGGATTGTCGGCCGCGACGGCCCGCACCGTGGCGGCCGAGCTGACCGCGCACGGCGCGTTCGCCGCGCACGCCGAAGCCGAGCTTCATATCAACCCTGATGACCTCGCCTGGCCCCTGCAGGCCGCCGCCGCGTCGGCGTTCTCATTCATTCTCGGCGCGCTGCTGCCGATGCTGGCCATCTTGCTGCCTCCGGTGACGTGGCGGGTCCCCGTGACCTTCATGGCCGTGCTGGTCGCGCTGGCGCTGACCGGCGCTATCAGCGCCGGCATCGGGCGCAGCAACGTACGTCGCGCAGTCCTTCGCGTCGTCATCGGCGGCGGCGCCGGCCTCGCGCTGACCTATGGCATCGGGCACCTATTCGGGACTGCGATCAGCTAGACATCCCAGGGGTTAGCGTGTCAAGCGGCTTGGTGGTGGCGGTGGGCCCAGGCGGTGTCTTCGTTGTAGGGGGTGCGGGTTTTGAGGCAGCCGTGGAGGATGCCGACGAGGCGGTTGGCGAGGCGTCGCAGGGCGTCGTTGTGGCCGTGGCCGTTGGCGCGGTGCTGGTCGTAGTAGGCGCGGGCGCCGGGTGAGGCGCTCAGGGCGGAGAAGGCCTGGGCGTTGAGGGCGTCGACCAGCCGGTCGTTGTGCACGAACCGGGCCGCGACGATCCTCTTTTTGCCTGAGGCGCGGGTGATCGGGCTGGTGGCGGCGTAGTTGCGGCGGGCTTTGCCGTCGCGGTAGCGGGCGGGGTCGTCGCCGAACTCTGCGAGCACCCGGGCGCCTGGGATCAGGCCCATGCCGGGCTGGGAGGTGATGATCTCAGCGTCCGGGTGCCGGCCAAAATGGTCCCTCACCTGGGTTTCCAGGATGCTGACCTGCTCATTCAGTGCCGTGATGACCGCGGTCAGCGACCGGACCGTGGCGGCGTAGGCGGCAGTCAGCGCGGGCGGCTGGGCGAGCTGCTCGCCTCGCAATGCGGTCAAGATGACCGCGGCCTTCGCGGGGATGTCCCGCCGCCCGGCCCGCTTAAGCACCGCGGAGACCTGGGCGCGGGTCAGCCTGCGGGCCTGCACCGGGTCCGGGGCCCTGGACAGCAGCTCCAGCGTGTCCGGGGCAGCCAGGTCACCGAACGCCTCCACCGCGGCCGGGAAGTAGTGCAGGAGCTGGTGCCGCATCCGCTGCACCTCCCGGGCCCGGTTCCAGATCATCGTCTTGTGCATCCGGGCCAGGACCTTGATCCCGGCCGCCTCCGGGGAGTCGCCGGCCGCCTCGCGCAGCTGGTGAGAATCAGTCCGGACCATGTCCGCCAGCACGTGCGCATCGCCGGCGTCGCTCTTGGCCCCTGACACCGCATAACGGGCCCGGAACCGCGCCGACTGCTGCGGGTTGACCGGGAACACCCGGTAACCCGCCGCCACCAGCGCCGTCACCCACGGGCCATGATCAGTCTCGATCCCGACCAGCACCTCCGGCTCGTCATCCGCCTCGCTCAGCAGACCGCCGGCCAGCTCATGCAGCCGGGCCATCCCCGCAGCACCCTCTGGCAGGCGGCGCCGGGCCAGCACCGTCCCGTCCTCGTCCATCACCTCGACATCGTGATGATCTTCAGCCCAGTCATCACCCACGAACAGCCGCATCAGCCCTCCGCCCGCAGCAACCAGAACAACGACGGCAGCCAGCGGGAGAACCATCAGCGAGCTAATAGCAGCAGTGCTCACACCCCAGGGCAGGCACGACATCCCAGCAGCGATACAGCTCTCCCGGTCACCGGCAGGGGCACGATCTAGCTTCAGGGCTCAACGGCCCAGCTGACCGGAGTGCTCACCCGCCGGCGGCCACCAGGCACCGAGTCTGCCGCATCACCGACCGACCCGATAACCCCTATTAGCTGATGCGGCCAGGACCAGTCGCGGATTTCGGGTGCATCTTCACCCTCCTCGCGGGTGTAGGCCCGGCACGTGATCCGCTTGTCCGTCATCAGCTGCCGGACGTGCCCGGCCGTCGGGGCCAGCCCGGGCACCCGGTCGATGACGTCCATGACCAGGTGGAAGCGGTCCAGGTCGTTCAGCATGACCATGTCGAACGGCGTGGTCGTCGTGCCCTCCTCCTGGTACCCGCGGACGTGGAAGTTCGGGTGCCCGTGCCGCTGGTAGACCAGCCGGTGGATCAGCGACGGGTATCCGTGATAGGCGAAGATCACCGGAACGTCCGTGGTGAAAAGCGCGTCGAACTCCGCGTCCGACATCCCGTGCGGATGCTCGCTCTCCGGTTCCAGCCGCATCAGGTCCACCACGTTCACCACCCGCACCTTGAGCCGGGGCAGGTGCTCGCGCAGCAGTGACACCGCGGCCAGCGTCTCCACCGTCGGGATGTCCCCGCAGCAGGCCATCACCACGTCCGGCGCGCCCTCGCTGTCCGAGGACGCCCAGTCCCAGATCCCGGCTCCGCGGGTGCAGTGGATGACGGCCTGGTCCATGCTCAGCCACTGCGGGCTGGGCTGCTTGCCCGCCACGATGACGTTGACGTACTGCCGGGACCGCAGGCAGTGGTCGGCCACCGACAGCAGGCAGTTGGCGTCCGGCGGCAGGTAGACCCGGATGATCTCGGCCTTCTTGTTCACCACGTGGTCGATGAAGCCCGGGTCCTGGTGACTGAACCCGTTGTGGTCCTGCCGCCACACCAGCGAGGACAGCAGGTAGTTCAGCGACGCGACCGGCCGCCGCCAGCCGATGCCGTTGGTGACCTTCAGCCACTTGGCGTGCTGGTTGAACATCGAGTCGACGATGTGGATGAACGCCTCGTAGCAGTTGAACAGCCCGTGCCGGCCGGTCAGCAGGTAGCCCTCCAGCCAGCCCTGGCACAGGTGCTCGCTGAGGACCGCGCCCGCTGCCTGGCGTCTGCGCTGTCGGTCGGGACGATGAGCCGCCCGATGAGGATGTGCCCGGTACGGGCGCCGGCAGCGCCGACAGGTAGGCGTCGAGCACCGCGTTCTGCTCCGCGTAGAAGTCGGTCGCGCCATCGCCGAAGATCACGCAGGTTCAGGCTCTGCTCCCCCGCCCACTTCGCCGAGCTGGCGCTGCCGGCGCCGTACCAGATCCGCTCAGCCAGGCCGTCGGAGTACGGCTGCAACCGCGGACGCTGCACATTACCGGGCGACCGGATGGCGGTGTCCTCGCCACCGATTAAGTTCCCGCGAAGGTTTTCCACTAGCCGGGTGATCCGCCCGTGCTTGAGATCGAAGCTGCGCCAGTCGCCGTCATAGACGAGGTCGCCGAGGATCTCGGCATGCGGCATCGAGGAGCTGAACCCGACCTGAAGCCGCCCGCGGGACAGCACGTCCGCCAGCGAGAGGTCCTCGGCGAGGCGGAACGGCGATTCGTAACCGATCGGGATCACCGCGGTGCCCAGCTCGATCCGACGGTGCGCTGCCTCCGCCGCGGCAAGGAACACCGCTGCGGAGGGCGAGCCGCATCACCACCGCGGGGCAGCAATCTGGAGGTGCCGTCCGACGAAAGTCTTGGTGCGGACCCTGGTAGCGAGATTTCGCGGTGGCCCGGCCAAGACCAGGACAAGGATCCTTCGCGGTGACAGGGGCGCCGGGAAAGTCCAGGGTGGGAGCCAGGGAGTTTCACGGGCGTGCCGCGAGGCGCGAGATGCGATGGTTATGCCATAAGTGATGCCGACCCCAGGAGACAGGAGGAGCGTCATGAAACCGCGTTGGCCCACACCGGCCGGGCTGCACATGGCCTCGGCCGTGCTGCCTGTCGAGGGTGAACTACCCTCTTTCAGTGGTTCGACCGGGTGGCTCAATTCGCCGCCGCTGGCCCCGGAGGGCCTGCGCGGGAAGGTGGTCCTGGCTAGTTTCTGGACCTATACCTGCATCAACTGGCTACGTCAGCTGCCCTACGTCCGCGCTTGGTCGCACAAGTACTCCGGGCAGGGACTGATGGTAATCGGCGTCCACACCCCCGAGTTCGGCTTCGAGCACGAC
Source organism: uncultured Actinomycetes bacterium (assembly GCA_963744005.1). Classification (GTDB taxonomy): domain Bacteria; phylum Actinomycetota; class Actinomycetes; order Streptosporangiales; family Streptosporangiaceae; genus Palsa-504. The sequence continues at coordinate 1,121,668 of CAVURU010000003.1, forward strand.
GCCGAGAATGTCAGGCGGGCAGTACGCGACCTGAGGGTCGACTACCCGGTCGCGATCGATAGCGACTACAGGGTGTGGCAGGCGTTCGACAATCATTACTGGCCCGCCCTGTACTTCGCCGATGGGCAGGGCCGGATACGGCACCATCATTTCGGGGAAGGCGAATACCAGCAATCGGAGATGGTCATCCAGCAACTGCTGGCCGAGGCCGGGGCCGAAGGCGTCGCCCAGGACCTGGTCTCGGTTAACGCCGTCGGAGCGGAGGCTCCTGCCGACTGGGCCTCCCTGAGATCCGCCGAGAACTACACCGGCTACGAGCGCACCGAGAACTTCAGCTCTCCCGGCGGTATACGGCCTAGTGAACCTCAGTCCTACGACTTGCCCCTTTCTCTTGGCCGAAACCAATGGGCCTTGTCGGGTGACTGGACCGTGGAAGGCCAGCCGACCAGGTCGAACGCCGCCAACGGGCGGATCAGTTACCGTTTCCACGCCCGTGACCTCAACCTGGTCATGGGCCCTGCCAGCGGCCAGGCCTCCGTCCGGTTCCGGGTGATCCTCGACGGCCAGCCGCCCGGGGCCGCGCACGGTGCCGACATCGACAACCAAGGACACGGAACGGTCACCCAGCAGCGCCTGTACCAACTCCTGCGCCAGCCCGGGCAGATCATCGATCGCACCTTCGAGATCACCTTTCTGGACCCCGGAATCGAAACGTTCGCATTTACCTTCGGCTAGCGAGCAGGATTCCGGTCGGGCAAATCCTGCGGCAGACGCCCGGTTCGCGGCCGCTGGAGATTTTGTTCTGTGACCGAGACTCATGAACCTGCAGACCGTTGTTCTGTGTCCGTGGCAGGCGTGATCACGGCACGCCCGGCTGCCGTTGTGCGTGTTGACCGAATCGTGGGCCGCCTCTCGCTCAATCAAGGTTTCGGTTTTATGCTCATCGAGGGATCTTCGCTGCGAAGTCACCGCATTTCATGGTCAAAAGACGCGCAGCGGACACGAAGTGGAGGCCTCGGTCATGAGCGAGACAACGACTGCGAACGCGATCCGGCCGTTCCGAATCGAAGTACCGCAGACTGAGATCGACGAGCTGCACCGTCGTATCAACGGGACACGCTGGCCGACCAGGGAACTCGTCACCGACCGCTCACAGGGTGTGCAATTGGCGGCCGTACAGAATCTGGCGCGCTACTGGACGACAGAGTACGACTGGCGTCGGTGCGAGACGCGACTGAACGCGCTGCCGCAATTCAAGACCAAGATCGACGGGCTGGACATCCACTTCATCCACGTCAAGTCGGCCCGCACGAACGCGCTGCCATTGATCATGACGCACGGCTGGCCGGGCTCGGTCATCGAGCTACTCGAGACCATCGGCCCGCTCACCGATCCCGCCGCGTACGGCGGCCGAGCCGAGGACGCGTTCCACCTCGTGCTGCCCTCGATCCCCGGCTACGGATTCTCCGATGAGCCGGCCGAACTCGGATGGGGACCCATCCGTATCGGCCAAGCATGGGACGAGCTGATGCGGCGCCTAGGTTATACCCGCTACGTCGCGCAGGGGGGTGACGTGGGCTCCCAGGTCACCGACGCAATGGGCCGGCTGGGCCTTGACGGGCTGATCGGCATCCACACCAACCTTCTCACTCCGGCGCTGGGCGATGCCGAGGCCCTGAGCGAGTCGCCGCCCTCGGCCGAAGAGCGTGCTGCCCACGACGCGCTCACCGAGTTCCGTGCGACCGGCACTGGGTACTTCATCGAGCAGGCGACACGCCCGGAGACGATTGGATACGCCCTCCTGGATTCACCTGTCGCGCTGGCAGCATGGATGATCGATCACGATACCGACAGTTATCAGAAGATCGCCCGCGGTTTTGTCGACGGACAGTTTTCGGGCAATCTCACCCGGGAACACATTGTCGACAACATTACGCTGTATTGGCTGACAAGCACAGGGGCATCGGCGGCGCGCTCGTACTGGGAGGAAGGGCAAGAAAATGCCCGTGCGGCCGGCCAGGCTCCCCGGCCGGTTTCGATTCCCGTCGGCTTCACGACATTCCCCGGGGAGATCTGGCGGACCCCGCGCAGCTGGGTCGAGAAGGCGTACCCGAACGTCATCTACTTCAATGAAGTGGACAAGGGCGGTCACTTCGCAGCTTGGGAGGAACCTGGGCTCTTCTCGGAGGAGTTGCGCGCCGCCTTCCGACCTCTGCGCTAGCCCCCCGTGACCAGCCTCACATACGCAACCAGTGACAGCGAGATCTTCTCGCATCGGTCCCCGAGCGTTTCATCTTGCAAGCACGCACCATCGAGCAGACGGTTGCCCTGATTCGTCGCAGACACAGCTCATGGGACACCAAGCCCTGGGCCCTTGATAAAGACGGGCTGCCCGGCGCAAGTGTCGTCCCCAGCGATCCGCAGGGTTCAGCAGTGCGGTGGTTCAGAGTCGCCAGAGGTGAAGCAGGGGTTTGGGGCAAGAGAAATCCGGCAGGACGATGTCTGCCCCAAGGCCATTCAGGTCCTCGACGGTGTTCCGCCCGGTGGCCACGAGCGCGCATTGCACACCGACCGCCCGGGCGCAGGCGAGATCGCGGGGCGTATCTCCGACGATCCACACCTCGTCAGGGCCCGGATACCGCCCGGCCGCGGCCAGCCGGTCGAGTGCCACCCGGGCGACGGCGGCGCGATCCGGAGCGCTGTCTCCGTATCCGCCGAGGTCGGGCGCTATCGGCGGGATCAGGCCCCTGGCCTCAAGCTTGTACCGGGCGACGGCCGCGATGTTGCGGTTACCACTGTCTGAACGACACCTGCCTCCGCCAGGCTGGCCAGCAGAGCATTCACTCCGGGGTAGGTGCTGGTTTGCGCCCGCAGTTCGTCGAGGCGCTCGGCGACCAGGCGCTGGAGCACGTCGAGAACGTCGGCAACGCGGGTCGTCTGCGACCCCACGGCAGCAAGCAGCATGTCCGCGATCTCAGGGGCGAGCCGGCCCCCGTAGTAACGCCGCTCGGCCGTCGGCCGGACACCCGTCACTTCGGTCACCGCATCGAGGAAGGCTCGTGCGGCCACTCCCCCGGACCGGACAAGCGTGCCATCGATATCCCACAGCACCGTCGTGACGCGGCGAGCCGCCATCCCTACCTCATTCGACCCGGGAGACCGGCAGTGGCCGCAGGGTGCGCCGCTGACCGGGGGCTCTGTATCTGCCGTTCGCGTGTTGGTTCCAGAGTGAGTCTGGGTAGCGGCGGCGCAGCTCGGGGATGACGGCCTCAGCGAGCGCGCTCCGCAGCAGATCGTGCTGGGTCAGCGGCTGCCCGGTGCTCGGGTCCGGCGAGTTGATGACCAGAGATAGCACCACACATCTCATAACCAGATAATATCTACTTATTTTACCGGGATTTGGTCGGGCGGACGCCCTCGGTGTACCTTGCACTGGGCCGGAAGGCCCTGGCCGCGCACTCCAGTCACGTTCCCGGGGCCTGCAAGGCCGCCATCCGTCCGCTAATCCCGCGTACCTGAACGGAGACTCATCATGAGCCTGACGATCGGTGACACCGCTCCCGACTTCACCGCCGAGACCAGCGAGGGCCCGGTCAGCTTCCATGAATGGCTGGGCGACTCCTGGGGCGTCATCTTCTCGCACCCGAAGGACTTCACCCCGATCTGCACCACCGAGCTCGGTTACATGGCCAAGATCAAGCCGGAGTTCGACAAGCGCGGCGTCAAGATCCTGGCCCTGTCGGTCGACCCGGTCGAGAAGCACGCCAGCTGGGGCGCCGACATCGAGAAGTCACAGGGCGCCGCGCCGAACTACCCGATGATCGGCGACGCCGACTTCTCCGTCTCCAAGGCCTACGGGATGCTCGGGGCCGACGTCAGCGGCGACCCGGCCGACCGCACGGCAGCCGACAACCAGACGGTGCGCGGCGTCTTCGTGGTCGGTCCGGACAAGAAGATCAAGCTGATCCTGCTCTACCCCATGACCACCGGGCGCAACTTCGACGAGATCCTCCGGGTCATCGACTCCCTCCAGCTCACCGCCAAGAACAAGGTGGCCACCCCGGTCAACTGGAAGCAGGGCGACGACGTCGTCATCGCCAGCTCGGTCAGCAACGACGCGGCCAAGGACATCTTCGGCAGCTGGGAATCGCCCCTGCCCTACATCCGGATCGTCCCGCAGCCGTCCTGAGCGGGCGGCCAGCTCCGCGGCCACTCAAAACGATCTAGGCGAGCCCTCGCGCTAGGGCCGGGTGCGGCAGCCGAAAGCTGACCACCCGGCCCAGGCCGGGTGGTCAGGCCGACAATCGTCACCTTCAGGGTTACCGGTAACGGTGCCCTCGGGAACGCACTTCACCATGCGGACGGACTGAGACCACTAGGCACAGGGTGGCGGCCAGGCCCGGCGGAAGCGACCCCAACTGGGACTGATACGACTCCTAACTGGGATTATTCGGTGGACGCAATAGGGTTCGAACCTATGACCCCTCGCTGGTAAGCAAGGTCCACAACGTCGCCAAACGATGCTGGACATGGCTGCGCATGGTATCTACCTGCAGTGATCGTGGCCGGGTGTCACCTGGCGTATCAGGAAGTCTGTGGCCGTTACCGCGGCGTTCGCTGGTCGCTCGCGTTACGCCGGGCCGGTGGTCGCCCATGCGCTCAGCAGCATGGAGAGGCAGCGACCACTCCAGTCCTCTTCTTTTCGTCCCGCAGCCGCTGCTCAAGTGCGCATGGCCGATCTCCTCGGCGGTGGCCACTCCGGTGCCTACGATGAGGGCTCCCCACGCGTTGGGAAGCCATCTCGTAGGCCAAGCCGGCCCGTCCCGATCGGACAGAGCCGGGCGTGTGCGCCAACCCAGAAGAGGGCACGTGCAAGCCAATCACGGCGGTCTATAACGGAAATTGATAATTCATGTTTGAAGTTTCCCGGGTCATTATCGGGTCGGCGCGCATTGAGCGCTTGACGTACGGCTGAAACTCATGAAGGACGAGACATATGCTTATCGGCGAGCAATAATTACCCGGGAACTAATCACAGGCACAGAATGCGGGAGACCGTGGAGAGTCCGCACGGACACGCTCCGGCCTCGCGGGAAAACTGGAGCGACAGGACAGTATTCACCGGCCACCATGCATTCCTGCTGGAGAGAGTGCTGGCGGGAGTCGGATGCGCTCGGGTTGTGTTTCAATTGATGCCTTTGGTAGGCAGGGAGCGGCCGTGATCATTGGCGTTATTTGCTTACCGAAAAGCATCTACTAAGTCGCTTCTGCCCCGAGTTTCGCAGGCCTGCCCTTCTTGCTTACCCTACGGTAATTCGATATCGTCGGGTTTCGAGCGGGTTTTGGGGAGGGGCAGATGAGTAATTTGTTGGCAGGCGAGCTGACGTCGTTCCGTGACGAATTCAAGGGCCGAGTCGTGACAGCCCAGGACGCTGACTATGACGCTGTCCGCGCCGAATGCGTGTGGAACGGCCAGATCGACCGGCGGCCGTGGGTAATAGCCCAGGCTCGCTCGGCTCATGACGTGGCCGCTGCGGTCAGATTCGCTCGGGCCTGCGGGCGGGACCTGGCTGTCCGCGGCGGTGGTCACAACTTCTCCGGCGCATGTATCGCGGATGACGCGGTGATGATCGACATGGGCCCACTCTGCGATATCGACGTCGACACGGCCGCGAAGACGGCGCGCTGCGGGGCCGGCACGCGCTGGTCGCAGCTGGACGCGGCCACTCAGGAACATGGCCTGGCCGCACCCGGCGGATTCGTCAGCCATACCGGCGTGGCCGGACTGACCCTCGGCGGCGGAATGGGCTGGCTGAGCCGTAAAGCCGGCCTGAGCTGTGACAATCTCCTGTCGGTGCAGCTCGTGACGGCGGAGGGGGCGATCGTCCGGGCTTCGGCGCAGGAGAACCCGGAGTTGTTCTGGGCGGTACGGGGCGGCGGCGGCAACTTTGGGGTAGTGACCGAATTTGAGTTCCAGCTGCACCAGGTGGGCCCGATGGTCCAGCTGGCCCTGAGCTTCTGGGACCTCGAAAATGGCCCGCAGGCATTCCGCGCGATACGGGACCAGATCCGGGGCCTGCCGGGAGATATCGGTATCTTCCTGGCCGCGCTGAACGCGCCGCCCGCGCCGTTTGTACCCGAGCAGTACCACGGCGCGCCGGGCTATGCTGTCGTACTGGTCGACTTCGGGGCGCCGGAGGCGCATTCACGGGCAGTCAGCGATCTCCGCCAAGCAGTCCTTCCGCTGTTCACATTCGACACGCCTATCCCCTACACCGCGCTCCAGCAGATGTTCGACGAGGCCGCTCCGTGGGGTATCCGCGGTTATGAGAAAGCGATAAACCTCGACGAGTTGACCGACGATGCGATCGACGTCATCGCCCGTCATGTCCCGCGCAAGGCGTCACCTATGTCGTTCATGCCTCTCTTTGTGCTGGGCGGAAAGTACGCCGAGCCGGCCGAGGAGGACAGCTCTTTCGGGGGCAGCCGCCGGACCCGCTACGTCCTTAACATCGCGGCCCTCGCACCGACCATCGAGCTGTACGAAGCCGACCGGGCCTGGGTCCGGTCCTTCTGGGCCGATCTCGTGCCCGCCGCGGGCGGCGCGGGCAGCTACGTCAATTTCATGTCCGAATTCGAGGAAGACCGGATCATCGCCAGCTACGGAGCCGAGAAATACCAGCGGCTCAGCCGGATCAAGGCCGAGTATGACCCCACCAATATTTTCCATCTCAATGCGAACATCCGGCCCGCCACGGCATGACCGTCCGTTATATGCGTACGGGAATCCGGGCCTCCCCCGAACCGGGAACCGAGCCCTCTGAGCCGTCGGCCAGGAACTAGTGATGACCGCCGCCGACTGAGCTGGTGCGGTGGTGCGGGCGCTAGCCATGATGATCCTTCTGGCCTGACGCGGGCTAGCCGCGGGAGGACGGTCACGGCCCGACCCAGCTGAGTGCCTCTCCCGGCGGCGGGCCATGTCTCCGGACGCCTCTGGTTGGCGGCCGATCGAACCGTTCCGGAAACGACCTCAGCCGCCGTTTGCGTGCGCCTCCTGCGGGTTCGCCTCAATCAGGAACCTTCCAGTTAACCTAAAGGTATTCATAAGTATTTATTCTGCTGTCACACAGGTAGATTACAGGCCTAGTGCAGCTTCAGCACCGATCATTCTGACTGGCTCCCTCTGGTGTTATGCCGCCTGGACAGCACCGGGAATGCGCCCGGGAGCGCTCCGCCGCATCTCCCACGACACCGGCGGGATGCCTCGCCAAGCTGTAGAGGGGCAGGGCGGCAGCCCAGGCTCCTCACCCGGAGAAACGATCGCGTCCATGACAGCCACCGCCCTGCTGGCCCTCCTCCACCGCCCCGACGAGAAAATCAGCTACGAACAGCTCCGGACCTGGGTTGTCGCCCAGGCCCTCCATGACGCGCTGCAGACCTTCCAGGGCTGCCCAGCGTTCGACCCCGACGACCCAGCCAGCGGGAAAGGATTCATCAGCGACGGGCAAATGCGCGCGCTGAACATCACGATCCGCCGTACCGTGCATGAGGCACTGGCCCAGATGGACATAGCCCGCAACGTCGTAGCGCCGCCGCAGGGCCACAAGCTCCATGCCAGGCAACAGGATGCGCTCGACTTCTGCGAACGCCAGCTCGGGACGGTTCATGAGTACATGGAGCCGCCGGGCTCACCCGAGCTGGAAGACGCATACAAGCGTTATGTCAGCGAGCCAGACGTCAACCGTTAAGCCAAGATCAAACCGGTCAGTCGCGATCTCATGACTGACCGTGATCCGGCCACGCTGCCGCCGGTCGAGAACGGCGAGGACGACCTAGGGCGAACCGCCCGAAGAGACTCCGCCTCCTCCGATCACGACCGGACCCGATACGCCGAAGCCGGCTGTCTTGCCGCAGAATGGGCTTCCTCCGGTTTGAGGGACATTCACCATCAGGGGTTACTCCCTGGACGGGAGGATGTTCATCATGGAGACCATGGGGCGGAAGCAGCCGCGTCGTCGCCGGTCGTTCACGCCGGAGTTCAAGGCGGGGATCGTGGAGCGGTGCCGGGCTGGTGACCGCACGATCGGGCAGGTCGCCAAAGACTTTGACCTGACCGAGACCGCGGTGCGGGCCTGGGTCGCCCAGGCCGAGACTGATGCGGGCCAGCGGCCGGGGCTGAGCAGTGATGAGCGGGCTGAGCTGGCCCGGCTGCGGCGGGAGAACCGGTCGCTGCGGGAGGATGTCGAGGTGTTGAAGCGGGCGACGGCTTTTTTCGCTCAGGAGACCCGGTGAAGGCCCAGTCCTTCATCGGGGCGGAACAAGCCGCAGGCCACGGTGTTGCCCGTGCGTGCCGCCTGCTGGAGGTCTCCCGTGCCGCCTGCTACCAGCGCCGCCATGCCACCCCCTCGCCGCGGGCGGTCGCCGACGCCGCGATCACCGCCAGGATCACCAGCATCCACGCCGAGTCCCAGGGCACCTACGGGTCACCCCGGGTCCACCAGGCGCTGCGCCGGCAGGACACCCGCTGCGGGAAGCGGCGGGTCGCCCGGCTGATGCGCGCCGCCGGGCTCGAGGGCCGCCGCAAGAAGCGGTGGCGGGCCACCACCATCGCCGACCCGGCTGCCGAACGGGCCCGGGGCCTGATCCAGCACGACTTCGCGCCCCGCCCGGGCACGGGCCGGCGTTACGCCGGGGACATCACCTACATCATGACCTGGCAGGGCTGGACCTACCTGGCCACCGTCATCGACCTGTCCAGCCGCCGCGTGGTCGGCTGGGCCCTGGCCGATCACATGCGCACCAGCCTCGTCGAGGACGCCCTGGCGATGGCCTTCACCCAGCGCCGCCCCGCGGACGGGGTGATATTTCACAGCGATCGCGGCGCCCAGTACACCAGCAAGGGCTACGCGGCCCTGGCCAGCGCAAACGGCGTGATCCTGTCCGTTTCCAGGAAAGGCGAATGCTGGGACAACGCCGTCGCCGAGAGCTTCTTCGCCACCATCAAAAGGGAACTCATCAACGACCGGGCCTGGCCGACTCGGGCCGGGCTGCACCGGGCCATTTTCGGCTACATCGAGGGCTGGTACAACACCCGCCGGCTCCATTCCGCCCTCGGCTACCTCAGCCCCGCCGAATACGAATCAGCCCACCACAACGCCGCCCGGCAAGCGGCATGATCAACTCAAGAAACCTGTCTGCCAAAGCGGATCAAGCCCAGAAAACACTCCATCGGAACTGGACCCTGTTCCCGCGGATAGCGACCGGACAGCATGACATATGGCAGCCAAAGGTACGGACCGGCCGGTTCAGGTTGCCGCAGCGCCAACCTCTGCCATGCAGTTAGCCGCTAGGCCGAAAACGACACCTTTACAGCGCGGGCTATCAGTACCCCATTGGCGAGGTGGCCGTACGCAAGCCAGTCATCGACCGCCGCCCGGACCGTATATCCCGCCGACGGCTGCAGCCCAGCATCGAGCTCGGCGTGGACCGCCTTGAGCTTGTCCCGGACTTCCTGCTTGGTCTTGCCGGAGACCTTCCGGCGCAGGCGCTTTCCGTCCGGGCCGAAGCCGAGCGAGACCGCACCGATCTACCGGTCCTTATCCGCCGCGAAGTAGATGGCATCTTCGCCATGCCCGCGGCGCCTAGCCGACGCGTCCGCCATGAAGTCAGGGTAGCTCTTTGGCTCCCGGTTTGGCTCCCAGCCGATCGCCAGAACCACTCGAAAACGCTCTGACCTGGTGGGCACAATAGGGTTCGAACCTATGACTTCTCGCTTGTAAGGCGAGCGCTCTACCGCTGAGCTATGCGCCCGTGGCGTACGTCGTGACGACGCATACCGGGAACGCAGCCAGCGTACCGGTCCCTACAAGTGGCCGCATCTGATGCGGAACGGCGACATGAACCCGGTGCAGCGTCAGCGGTTGGCGGCGTGCCGGCCGGAGCGGGCGCCGGCCTGGGATGCAGAGATCGGGTCCGCGCCGGACCGGCGCCGGCGGCCTTCGTACGAGGGCCGGACATCATCGACGCGGGTGTCTTCCAGCAGGTTCCCATCGCGGGGACGCGGAGCCTCGAAGGCAGGCTGGTCGTCGTGCGAGGGCCAAGCCTCGTAGGCGGGCGGATCCACGGGAAGGCTCGGCGCGTCGTAGACGGGCCGCTCGCCGCGCGGGGGGCGAGCGTCGGTCGGAGGCTGAGGCTCGCTGGAGGGCGGGTCATCGCGCAGCGGCGGAGCCGCACGGGCGGCCTGGGTCTCGCGGGGGCGCGTGACGGAGTAGATCGGCGGGAGCCGGTAGGGGTGGGTGTCGTCGAAGGCGCGAGAGCTGTCGAAGCCTCGCTTCCGGTGGCCGGGACGGCGGCGGGCGGCCAGGCCGAGCAGCAGGCCGCCGCCGAGGATCAGCAGGCCGACGATGAGGGCCAGCAGGGGCATGCTCAGCGGGACGAAACGGCCTTCCGTGGCGGACGCCGGGGCGGCCGCCCCGACCACGACCTTGACCGAAGCGGTGGTGCGCTTGGTGCCGGACTGCTGAGAGGTCCCGGTGACGGTGATCTTGGCCGTCAGGGTGTAGGAGTCGCCCGGGGCCGAGCCGGACGGGAGCTGGCCGGAGACGGTGACCTGGCCCGAGGATCCGGCGGGGAGGGTGCCGGTGCAGGTGGCCGTCGCAGTGGCGCAGCGGAAGCCGGCCGCCCCGCCGGAGGCGGTCAGGGCGGTGGCGGTCAGGGTCTTCGGCACGGCGAGGGTGACGGCGGTGCCGTAGGCGGGCTGGGCCGTCGCCGCGTTGGCCACGGTCACCGAGGCGGAGAAGGAGCCGCCGGCGGGGCCGCTGCCGCGGCCGGCGGCCAGGGTGACGCTGCTGTAACCGAGGCTCCAGCGCAGGCCCCGCGCGCAGGACAAGGCGCGGACGATCTGGGCGCCGGTCTCGAGCTTGCCGCCCACGGCGGCGCAGGTGCCGGGGCTGGACAGCTGGCCGGTGCTGCCGTTGTAGGTCCACACCTGGCCGCGGGTGCCGCCGCACTGGCTGGCGAAGTCGATGAACAGGGGCGTGCCCTTGGGCTTGCCGGGCAGGGCTTCCAGGCAGTAGCCGATGCCGTTGATCAGGACACCGTCGGGGGTCAGCGACCACTGCTGGTTCTGCAGGTCCTTCTGGCAGGTTTCCAGCTCGACGGGAGCCCCGTTCCCGGTGGCCTGCCAGCACAGCTTCGGGTGGCCGACGGGGTTGATCTGCATCGGGCCGATGGTGATGCCGCTGCTGCCCGCGGACACGCTGGTGCCTGCGAACACGCTGGCGACGGCCGGCGTGCTGGCGCCGAGCAGGAGACCGCCGATCACGGCGGCCAGAACCCCTATAGTCCTCACGGCACCTCTTAGCCAGCGATCACAGATAGTTACTGAATGACCACAGAAATATTACGAGATGCCGGCGGTCGCGGGTCGCGGTTTGGCTAACTGGGCGGCGAGAGCGTCTCGGTGGGCCTGGGGACCACCGGACAGGCGTTCCGCTGACCAGGCGCGACGGTAGTGCAGCAGGCCTTCGGTTTCGCCGGCGAAGCTGAGGGAGGCGTCGACGGCGCGGCGGTGGGACTCCCCGGCCAGCAGCGCCGCCCGGTGGGCCGCGGGCTGGGCGTCGGAGGCGCGGGTGTCGCTGGCGGCCGCGGCGTAGCGGGCCGCGGCCGAGACGCTATCCATGTCGGCCAGCAGGTCGACGCAGAGCTGAGCGGCCTGCTCGAAGCCGAAGGAGGCGTCCCGGTCCCGCTCCCGGACGTAGCCCAGGGCCGCGTCCAGGCACCAGCCGATGCCACCGGCCGCCTCCGCGGCGGCGGCGATGAGGAACTCGCGCTCGGCGCGGGCCAGGGCCCCGGCGCCGTCTTTAGCCAGCAGCTCAGCCGGGGCGGAGTCGAAGGTGACGATGCTGATCCGGCGGGTGAGGTCCAGGTCCAGCTGCCGGGCCAGGATGAGGCCCGGGTGGCGTGTCTCGGCCAGGAACATGGCCAGGCCGGACTCGATGGCGGCGGGGACGAGCATGAGGTCGGCCGCGTCGGCGGCGGCGACGTACCAGCGCCGGCCGGTCAGGCGCCAGCCGCCGGTGCCGTACCCGGCCCGGACGCTGCCTGCGGCGGGGGGCCAGCGGCCGGTTTCGTCGGCAGCGGCGACCGTACCAGCGGCCGTCCCGGCGGCCAGCCGGGGCAGCCAGCGCTGGCAGGCTTCCCGGTGGCCGGCGGCCAGCAGCGCGCCGGCCGCGACGGAGCTGGACAGGAACGGCCCGGGGTACAGGGCGCGGCCCAGCTCGGCGTGGATGGCGCAGGCTTCGACCTGGGACTTGCCCAGGCCGCCGAACTCCTCGGGAATCGTCCAGCCGGCCAGGCCGAACTCGCGGGTCAGCCAGGCGTGCAGGCCGGGGCTGTAGCCATGCTCGAGGTCGGGAGACTGCTGCTCGGCGAGACCCGGGCCGCCCGCGGACCACCGGCCAGCCAGGATGGCGCGCAGGGTCTCGTGCTCGGCAGGCCGCTCGTCGCTGAGGTCAGCCGAGTCCCGAATGTTCATGAGCCGCTCCCTCCCGGGCAGCGGTCTCATGGTCCCAGACAAACTACGCCGATTCCGGGCAATCGCCCGAGACGCGGCGGCCCGCCTGGCGGACCCGGGACCGGGCCGGCCAGGCGGGCCGGGCCTATGGGCCGCTCAGCTGGCGGCCGGGGCGGCGGTCCGGTCCGGGACCAGGTTGAGAAGCTGGACGCCGGTGCCGACGGTGCGCGAGTTGGTCACGGTCAGCTTGGCTGCCTCGGGCATAGAGCCGGGGAAGGCGCGCTTGCCCCCGCCCAGGATGACCGGGAACACCATCAGCCGGTACTCATCGACCAGGTCGTGCTGGACCAGCGAGTGGACCAGCTGGGCGCTGCCCTCGACGAGCAGGTTCCCGCCGGGCTGGGCCTTGATGGCCGCGACCTCGGCGGCCACGTCACCGCGCAGCACGGTGGTCGGGCCCCAGGTCGCGTCGCTGTCGGCCAGGGTGCTGGAGACGACGTACTTGTGGATGCTGTTCATCCGCTGGCCGAAGTCGTCCTGGTCCATGTTCGGCCAGGCGGCGGCGAAGCCCTGATAGGTGGTCCGGCCGAGAAGCAGCGACTCGGCGTCGAACAGTTCCTCGTACTTGAACTGGTCGCCTTCCTTGGCCCGGTCGAAATCGAAGGTCCACCGCGGCTCTTCCATGACTCCGTCGAGCGACACGAACTCGGTGACCACGATCCTGCTCATTGCGTTCCTCCCGTTGTCGGATGCTGGTTCATCCTCTACACGAATGGCTCGCGCCGTGATCGACATCGCGCAGGTATCTTTTTCGTGCTCACCCCGGCCCGCAGGAGGACATGATGCCGTTGATCGCCCGATTCACCGTGGACAGCGCCGAGCCGCGGGAGGTCACGGGACTGGAAGCGGACTGGTTCGGCGTGCTGGTCTTCGCCAAGACGTTCACCGCCGGGATCATCGGGCAGGGCACGACGGTGTTCATGGCGGCGGGAACGGTGGACGGCGAGCGATCGTACGTGGCGACCGAGCGGATCACCGGCCGGACCCAGGGCGGGCAGGAGGGCGCGGTCACCGTGCAGCACGGCGGGCTGGAGTCCGACCCGAGCACGTGGTTCGGCCACATCGTGCCGAACACCGGGACGGGTGGTTTCGCCGGCTGGGCCGGGTCAGCCCGGATCCTGCACGACGAGCAGGGCGCGTTCTTCGAGATCAACCTGAGCTGACGCAGCGAGGGCCGGGCCGGGCGCCTCTCGGCGCCGGCCCGGCCTCAGCCACGAAGCTACGCTGCGGTCAGGTACTCAGACGATCAGGCGATCAGGCCTCCTGGCCGTTGAGGTGCCGGATGTCGATCCCGGTGTAGAGCTGACGCGGGCGGGCGATCTTCTGCTCGGAGTCGTGCGAGCTCTCCAGCCAGTGGGCCAGCCAGCCCGGCATGCGCCCGATGGCGAACAGCACCGGGAACATCGCCACCGGGAAGCCCATTGCCTGGTAGATGATGCCCGAGTAGAAGTCCACGTTCGGGTACAGCTTGTGGCTGATGAAGTAGTCATCGGCCAGTGCGATCCGCTCGAGCTCGAGGGCGATGTCGAGCAGCGGGTTGCGCCCGGTGACCTCGAACACCTGGTCCGCGACGGTCTTGATGATGGTGGCCCGCGGGTCGTAGTTCTTGTACACCCGGTGGCCGAAGCCCATCAGCCGCAGCTCGCCGGCCTTGACCCGCGCGATGTAGCCGGGGATGTTGTCGACCGAGCCGATCTCCCGCAGCTGGTTCAGCACCGCCTCGTTGGCCCCGCCGTGCAGCGGGCCGTACAGAGCGGCCGCCGCGGCGGCCGCCGAGGAGTACGGGTCGGCCTCGGAGCTGGACACGGCCCGCATCGCGTTGGTCGAGCAGTTCTGCTCGTGGTCGGCGTGCAGGATGAACAGCACGTCCAGGGCATGCTCGAGGACCGGGTCCGGACGGTACGTACCCTCGCCCGTCTTGGACATCATGGCCAGGAAGTTGCCCGCGTAGGACAGCTCCTCGTCCGGGTACACGTACGGCAGGCCGCGCGCGTGCCGGTAGGCGAAGGCCGCCAGGGTGGGCGTCTGGGCGATCAGCCGGACGATCTCCTCGCGCTGGACGTCCAGGTTGTGGACCGCCTTGGACTCGGGGTAGAAGGTGCCCAGCGCGCCCAGGGTAGCGACCAGGATGCCCATCGGGTGAGCGTCGTGGTGGAAGCCGTCCATGAACTTCTTGAGGTTCTCGTGTACGAGGGAGTTCTGGGCGATATCGTGAGCCCAGTTGGCCGACTCGGTCTTGTCGGGCAGCTCGCCGTTCAGGACCAGCCAGGCGACGTCCAGGAAGTTCGAGCGCTCGGCCAGTTCCTGAATCGGGTAACCGCGGTAGCGCAAGATGCCCTCGTCGCCGTCAATGAAGGTGATGGCGCTTCGGCAGCTGGCCGTGTTCTGGAAGGCAGGGTCATAGGAGAGCAGCCCGAAGTCATCGTCGGACGTCTTGATCTGCCTTAGGTCGATGGCGCGGATAGCCCCATCGACAATGGGGATCTCGTAGCTGCGGCCGGTTCGTGAGTCGGTCACGCGCAGCGTGTCATTCGTGGTCATGTCTAGACCATAGGACGTGAATAGGCCTGTGAAACAGACCCCAAGATCGTATGTCTCATAGTGTGATCGTTAGCCGAGCTTAAAACCTTCTCTCCCGGCTCCGCCCTGCTACCGGTCTCTCACCTGCTGCGATGCAGCTCCTGCTCGGGTGACACTCCCTCGTTCACATGCCGGTAACGACCCATGATGACCGCCGGAGGGTGTCAGGCGTCACGTTCGATCGGGCAGCTCATGCAGCGCGGGCCGCCCCGCCCGCGGCCGAGCTCGCCGCCCGGCACGGCCAGCACCTGGACGCCGTTATCCCGGAGGTAGGCGTTAGTGGTGACGTTCCGCTCGTAGGCGACGACGACGCCGGGCTCGACGGCGAGCACGTTGCAGCCGTCGTCCCACTGCTCGCGCTGAGCCGAGTGCACATCCTGGACCGCGGTCAGGACGGTGATGCGCGGGCGGTCCAGGGCGGCGGCGATGGCCCGGTGCATGTCCTCCGGCGGATGGCTGGTGATCTTCAGCTCGGCGGAGCTGGCGCCCGGCTCGACCGTGTAGGAGGGCAGCATGCCCATCCCGGCGTACTTGGTGAAGACCCCGTAGTCGGCCATGGTCAGCAGGGTGTCCAGGTGCATGAAGGCCCGCTGCTTCGGCATGTCGATGGCGACCAGGCAGCGGGCCGCGCCCGCGTCGAAGAGCCGGCGGGCCAGCATCTCGACGGCCTGCGGGGTGGTCCGCTCGCTCATCCCGACCAGCACCGCGCCGTGGCCGATGACCAGGACGTCGCCGCCCTCGATGGTGGCGGGCGCGGCGTCCGGGCCGTGATACCAGATATCGAAGTCGGCGGCGGCGAACATCGGGTGCCACCGGTAGATGGCCTCGCCGGTCACGGTCTCCCGGATCCGGGCCGGGCGGGCCATGGCGTTGACCGACACCCCGCCGTAGATCCAGCATGACGTGTCGCGCTGGTAGAGCAGGTTGGGCAGCGGGGCGAGGACGAAATCGTCGGGGTCCAGCGAGCGGTAGGCGATGCTCTTGGGCTCCGGGCCGAGCTCGGCGATCTCGCCCTTGGTGATGCCGCCGGTCAGGTACGTGGCCAGGCGTCCGGAGTCGAGCTGGTCCATGGCCGCCTGCAGCGCCCCGGCGGCCAGCGGGCCGTGCCAGCGCGGGTCGAAGACCCGGTCCAGGATGTACTCGCGGGCGGCCGGGATATCCAGGGTCTGGACCAGCAGGTCGCCGTAGTAGTGGACGGCGACGCCGCGCGAGCGCAGCACGGCGGCGAAGGCGTCATGCTCCTCCTGGGCCCGGCTCACCCACAGCACGTCGTCGAAGAGCAGGTCGGCCGCGTTGTCCGGAGTCAGGCGCTTGAGCTCCAGGTCAGGGCGGTGCAGGATGACCTGCCGCAGCCGGCCCACCTCCGAGTCCACGCCGAGCATCCCATCCCCCGTTCCTGGCCGGAATCCCTCCCCCAGTGTGTCAGCCGAGGCGTGTCAGCGGGATGTCAGCGCCCGGGCCGCGACGTCAGCGCGGGCCAGCATCGCGACCTGCACAGGCTCAATTGTGCCTGGCCCGGCGGGGATTCCTGGCCCGCGACCGGGTAGAGATGAGCAGTGGATCCAGTGCAGGCGCTGCGGCAGATCGCCTTCGAGCTCGAGCGGAGCGGGGAACCGACCTACCGCGTGCGGGCCTTCCGGCGCGCGGCCGAGGTGGCCGGGACGCTGAAGCCGGGCGACCTCGAGCGCCGCGCCGCCGCGGGCACCCTGGAGGCGCTGCCGGGCATCGGCGCGACCACGGCCCGGGTCATCACCGAGGCCGTGGCCGGCAGCGAGCCGGCCTACCTGACCCGGCTGCTGGCCGAGCGGCCGCCGCCCGGTGAGGCCGACGCGCTGCGGGAGGCGCTGCGGGGCGACTGCCACGCGCACTCGAACGCCTCCGACGGCGGCAGCCCGCCGGAGGAGATGGCCCAGGCGGCGCGGGCGCTAGGGCACGAGTGGATGGCGCTGACCGATCACTCGCCGCGGCTGACGGTAGCCAACGGGCTGTCCGCCGAACGGCTGGAGGCGCAGCTCGAGCTGGTCAGCGAGCTGAACGTGGCGCTCGCCCCGTTCCGGATCCTGACCGGGATCGAGGTCGACATCCTGGAGGACGGCGCGCTGGACCAGCGCGAGGACCTGCTGGCCCGGCTGGACATGGTGGTGGCCAGCGTGCACTCCCAGCTGCGGATGCCCGCCGGGCCGATGACGGCGCGGATGGTGGCCGCGGTGAGCAACCCGCACGTGGACGTGCTGGGCCACTGCACCGGCCGGATGCTGGGCGGCCGGACCAAGCGCCCGGAGTCGGCGTTCGACGCCGACGCGGTGTTCGAGGCGTGCCGGGAGCACGGCGTGGCCGTGGAGATCAACTGCCGGCCGGAGCGGATGGACCCGCCGGACCCGCTGCTGGCCCAGGCGGCCGGGGCGGGCTGCCTGTTCGCCATCGACACCGACGCGCACGCGCCGGGCCAGCTCGACTGGCTGGGGAACGGGACGGTGCGGGCCGCGAAGGCCGGCATCACGGCGGACCGGGTCATCAACGCCCGGAGTGCGGCCGCGGCCGCGGGCGGCGGGCGGAGCTGACCCGGGCGGAGCGGGGCAGGAACCGACGGCTCCGACGGCCGGCCGCCGCGGTCAGCCGGTGAGGACCCAGGCCGTAGTGTCGGCGGGCAGCATCGCGCTGTCCGGGCCGACGCTGGCCAGCGGGCTGCTGGTGGCCACGATCGTGCCGGGCGGCAGCGGCACCGGGTACGGGCCGACGTTGGTCACCGACCGCCAGCCGCCCGGACGGCGCAGGTCCAGGACCTGGCCGCCGGTGCCGGGCATCCACTCCAGGCTCGGCCCGGCCTGCAGCTTGCGCCGCCAGGCCAGCGCCTGACGGTACAGGTTCAGCATCGAGCCCGGGTCGTGCTGCTGGGCCCGGATGCCCGACGCGAGGTCGCCGACGATGCCGGGCCCGAGTTCTTCGCCCTGGTAGAGGAAGGCCGATCCCGGCAGGGCCAGCATGAGCAGGGCCGCCGCGCGGGCCCGCCGCGGGGCCGCGTCCGGGCTGGACAGCACCCAGGTGGGCAGCCCGGCGCGGGGCACGGCCAGGAGCCGGTCGGCCACGGTGCCCAGGAACGACCCGGCGTCCCAGTCGGCCTCGAGCAGCTCGAAGTCGAAGGCCGGGGCGTTCGGCGCGAGATCGGCGAGGACCTGGATCCCGTGCGCGTGCAGGGCGGCGTCGAGCACGTCGAAGTCGGCCAGCGTACCCAGCCCATCACCCGGCCCGTCGTCGGCCAGGGCGGACGGGTCGAACGGGCTGAGCCAGACCGCGTCCACGCCGAGCCCGGCCAGGTAGGGCGCGGCGGCGGCGACACCGCGCAGAGCACTGGCGCCGGCACTGGGACTGGCACTGGGACTGGGACTGGCACTGGCACTGGCACCAGTCCCGCGGCCGGGCCCGATGCTGGCCCGGGTTGGACGGCCTGGGGCGGCGAAGCTGGGCGGGTGGACCTGGTAGATGACCGGCTGCCGCCACCACCCGGCACCGGGGTCGGCGGCACGCGGCATGACGGGCCCCCATCCAGGATCACGGCGTCCCGCCTTGTGGTGGAACGATCTACCATATCGAAGCGCTGAGCCTATCCGGTGTCAAGGTCCGACACGCGCGGGGAGGTACGGTGGCCGTGTGACCAGGTCCCGCCCAGGCCCAGGCCAGCCCGCCGCCACCATCGAGGATGTGGCCCGGCTGGCCGGCGTCGGCCGGCAGACCGTCTCCAACGTGCTCAACGGCAGCGGCCGGGTGGGCGAGGCGACCAGGGCCCGGGTGCTGGAGGCGGTAACGGCGCTGGGCTACTCCCCCAACCACGGGGCCCGGAGCCTGCGGTCACGGCGGACCCGGCAGCTCGCCTACGTCATGCCGCCCATCCAGCTGCGGCCCGATAACTACATCATGCAGCAGTTCCTGCAGGCTCTGGCGGCGGCGAGCGGCCGCCGCGGGCACGGCGTGATAGTGACCGCGCCGGACGGCGATCCGCGCGAGGAGATGCGCCGCCTGATGGCCAGCCGGAGCGTCGACGGCTTCCTGCTGTCGGAGGTCCAGCCCGACGACCCGCGGGTGTCGCTGCTGGCCGAGGCCGGGATGCCGTTCGCCTGCTTCGGGTACCTCGGCCCCGGGCTGCCGCAGCACTGGGTCGACATCGACAACCGCGCCGCCGTCGCCGAGGCGGTCCGGCACGTCCGGGCCCGGGGCTACCGCCGGCTGGCGTTCGTCGGCTACCAGACGGCGGACCACTGGGATCTCGAGCGGGTCACCGGCTTCCGGGCCGGGGACGACGGCGCGCGGGTGGTGCTGGTGAACAAGGCCGGCGCGCGCCGGGCGATCGGGTCGCTGCTGGCCCCCGGCGGGCCGGGCCCGGCGGGCCGGGCCGGCCGGACGCGGTCGTGACCGGCAGCGACCGGCTGGCCGCGGTGACCTATGGGGTGGCGGCCGAGCTGGGCCTGCGGATCGGCCGTGATCTCGGCGTCACCGGCTTCGACGGCAGCGCCGCCGCCGGGCTGCTGCACCCCCGGCTGACCAGCGTGGCCATCCCGGTCGAGGAGATCGCCCGCCGGGTGGTGGCCCGGGTGCTGCGGCAGCTGGACGCCGGGGAGGACCAGGCGCCGGGCGAGGTGGTGCCGGCCCTCCTGCGGCTGGGCGAGAGCACGAGCGGGCCGCCCGGCCAGCAGGCCTAGGGTCAGATGTCCAGGCCGAGGGTGAAGGTGGGCTTGGGCGAGGTGGCCGGCAGCCGGTGCTCGGCGGCCAGCCGCCGCACCGCGGTGCCGGTGGCCAGGAACTCGGTTGCGTGCGCGCCCCAGACGTGGTTCCTGACCTCGACCGTCACGCCCACGATGCCCGACGCGCGGGCTGCCTCGGACTCGGCCTGCATCCGGGCCAGGGCCAGCTCGCGGGCCTCGTAGACGCCCTGGGTGAACTGCACCATCTCCTGGTTCTGGCCGATCTGCCGCAGCGACTGCATCATGCCCTGGTGGGCGATGTGGTAGACGCAGGTGCCGAGCACGAAGGCCACCGGCACGGCGCCCGCGGCCAGCAGCCGGAAGAAGTCCTGCGCCGACAGGTCGGAGGTGAAGGCCCGCCCGTCCGGCGCGCGGTGGGCGCCCTGCCCGTCCAGGTGGCGGACGGCGGTCCCGGTGGCGATGAACTCCAGGCAGTTCTCGCCCCAGGCGTACATCTGCAGGCGCAGCTGCATGCCCACGATGCCGTCGGCGCCCAGGGCGTCGGCCTCGGCCCGCATCCGGTCCATGGCCAGCTCCCGGGCGTGGTACATGGCCTGGGTCAGGACCTGCAGCTCCTGGTTCTGGCTCCAGCGGCCGGCCTGCAGGCCGACGTGGTAGATGGAGGACCCGACGACGAACCCGAGCGGCTCGAAACCCGCCTCGCCGAGCAGCACGTACTCCGACACCGACAGGTCAGAGGTGAACACCCCAGCCTGGGCCGCGCCCGCCGTCCGGGCCAGCCGGCCCTCGGCCGCTTCCGGTTCCCAGCTCGCGCTGCCCTGGTCCTTGGCGTTCGAGAACAGCGGCATGGTCTGCCTCCCCGGTGAGTCCTGCCTTGTGGCCACCGGCAGCCTACTCGCTCGTCAGCCCCGCTGGCCGGGCTGATAGTCACCGGCGGGCTGCCGGGTGATGACGTTCATCCGGTTATAGGCGTTGATGAGCGCGATGAGCGAGACCAGCGCGGCGAGCTGGTCGTCGTCGTAGTGCCTGGCCGCGTTGGCCCAGGCCTCGTCGGGCACGCCGGCCGCCGCGTCCGCGATCCGGGTGCCGGCCTCGGTGAGCTCCAGGGCGGCCCGTTCGGCCTCGGTGAAGACGCCCGCCTCCCGCCAGGCCGCGACCAGGTTGAGCCGGGCCTGGCTCTGGCCGGCCTGGGCGGCGTCCTTGGTGTGCATGTCGGTGCAGACCGAGCAGCCGTTGATCTGGCTGGCCCGGATCTTGACCAGCTCCTGCGTGGCGGGCGGCAGGCCCGAGGCGGTGATGACCGCGCCCGCCGAGTTGATGTACGTGGCGAACCGGGCCGCGACCGCGTTGTCGTAGTAGCCGAAGCGCGCATCCATGGTGATCCCCTCTGCTGTCGTGATCTGTCACGGTGACGAAGCAGCGAGGGGATAGGTAACTAGCCGACCGCGCCGACCCGGCGCAGCACCTCGTCGGGGCCGAGCGCCCCGGCCACCTGGGCCAGGTCGGGGCTGCGCGGCGTGCCGGTGATCAGGACCCGGATGATCTGGGAGGCCTCGCGGATCGAGCCGGGATAGGCGTCCGGGTCCTTCTTGTAGGCCTTCTGGTTGGGCGCGAAGCCAAGATCGGCCGCGACCTGGCGGACCTGGCCGAACCAGTCGACGTCCGGTCCGGGCGGGGTGTAGCCGCGGGCGAAGGCGGCCGCCACGGCCCGGACCAGGTCCGGCTCCAGGCCGCCGAACCGGGCGTCGGCCGGGTCGGTGACCGGGGCGAACAGCTCGGGGAAGAAGTAGCCGTAGACGGCCGGGAAGTCGGCCCACTTGCGCAGGTCCTTGCGCGGGTTGTCGACCCCCTCGCGCTCGATGGCCAGCGCGGCCAGGGCCAGGTCCCGCCGGGCGTCCAGGACCGGCACCAGGCCGGGGGCGTAGCGGCCCGCCCACGCGGTGACCTCGGCCAGGATCTGCGCGCCGGGCAGCGTGGCCACGTAGTCGGCGCAGATGTCGTCGAGCTTGACCATGTCGACCAGCGGGCCGGCCAGGCCCATCTCGGACAGCGCGATCGGCTCAGCCAGGGCTTGCTCGAGGGGGAACTCGGCCAGCCGGCCGTTGGCCAGGCCGCGCAGGTAGTACTGCACGGCCGGGGCCGGGAAGCCCTGCTCGATGTAGTAGCTGACGCTGGCCTCCGGGTCGCGGCGCTTGGACAGCTTGCGGCGGCTGGAGCCGTCCTGCTTCATCAGCAGGGCGACGTGCGCGTACCGGACCCGGGGGAAGCCGAGGGCGTCGAACAGCTGCAGGTGCAGCGGCACCGAGGAGATCCACTCCTCGCCCCGCACGACCAGGGATACCCGCATCAGGTGATCGTCGACGGCGTGCGCGAAGTGGTAGGTGGGCAGCCGCGGCTCGGTGTCGCTGCTCTTCAGGATGACCGCGTCGTTGCGGTTGTCGTCCAGGCTGAGCTCGCCCCGGATGACGTCGGTGAAGCTGACCCGGGTCCCGGCGGCGCCTGGGGAGCGGAACCGGATCACGTACGGGTCCCCGGCGGCCAGCCGCCCGGCGACCTGCTCCTCGGGGGCGTCCCGCCAGATGGCCCAGGTGCCGTAGTAGCCGGGCAGCGCGCCGGTGGCCCGCTGCCGGGCGGTGATCTCCTCCAGGTCGGCCTTGGTCGCGAAGCACGGGTAGGCCTGGCCCTGGCGGACCAGCTCACGGACGTAGGTCAGGTAGATCTGCGCCCGGGCGGACTGCAGGTACGGCCCGTAGGAGCCGCGCTGGGTGTCCTCGTCCGGCTCGATGGAGAAGTAGGCGAAGGCCTCGGCGAACTGCTCGGCCGCGCCCTCGGTGACGCGGGCCTGGTCGGTGTCCTCCAGCCGGACCAGGTAGCGTCCGGCCGAGTGCCGGGCCAGGTCCACGTCCAGGGTGGCCACGTACACGCCGCCGATGTGCAGGAAGCCGGTCGGGCTGGGCGAGAACCGGGTCACTTCGGCGCCGGCGGGCAGGTCACGCGGCGGGTAGCGGCGCTCCCACTCCCCCGGCTCGGGCAGGTCGGGCGGGAACAGGGAATCGACGAGGTGCTGGCTCAGCATGAGCGGGTGGCTCCGTGGGGACGCGGGCGATCAACGGCCGCTTGCAGCGTACCGCCACCGCGGGCGGCGGCCGTCGCGAGAGCTAACGACATGGTTGTGACAACCACGCGGTCCTGACGACATGGTTGTGACAACCACGCGGTTGGCCGGGGCAGTCGACCAGCCCGGGGGGGCTGGCCGCGGCGGCCGGGGAACGGATCGACATCGATCGCCCTTGAGCGCGAATGTCCTGCTTATACTCCTACAACGGCGAACGGGCACGGAGCGAAGGAGCGCGCGGGTGGCGGGTCGGCTAACGATCATCGGCGGCGGGGTCATGGGGCTCATGACGGCGTACTACGCCGCGCCGCTGGCCGACTCGGTGACGGTGCTGGAACGGTCCCGGGTGGGCGACCCGGCGACGGCGTCGTTCGGCCTGACCCGGTCGGTGCGCAACGACTACCGGGACCCGGCCTACGCCCGCCTGGCCTTCGAGGCCCGGCAGCTGTGGCGGGAGCTGGAGCGCGAGTCCGGCGAGCGGCTGCTGGTCGACTGCGGCTGCCTCAACCTGGTCAAGGACAGCGTCACCCCGGACCTGGACCGCAGCCGGACCTACGCGGTGGAGAGCTACGCGGTGCTGGAGCAGCTCCAGCTGCGCCGCGAGGCGTTCTCCCGGGACGAGCTGTCCGGCCGGTTCCCGCAGTTCGACGCGGACGGCGGCTGGCTGGACGTGGACGCCGGGTTCGCCGACCTGGCCGCGGTGACCCGGGTGCTGCGCGCGGCCCTGGCCGCCCGCGGGGTCACGGTGGCCGAGAACACCGAGCCGCAGGCCATCACCCGGTCCGGCGGCACCTGGACGGTGGCCACGGCGGACGGGCCGGTCACCTCCGACGTCCTGGTCATCACGGCCGGGCTGGGCACCAACGACCTGCTCGGGCTGCTGCCCGGCTGCTCGGCCCGGTTCCCGCTGAGCCCGGACCGCCCGTCGCAGTCCAAGTACTTCATCCCGGCCGAGGACGTGCGCGAGCAGTTCACCGAGCAGGCCATGCCGGTGTTCGCGTACCTGGACATCGGCATCTACGGCCATCCGATCTACGACGGGAAGACGCCCGGGGTGAAGATCGGCTTCTACAACCCGCCGGACGTGACCCGCGCGCTGAGCCGGATCGGGAGCGTGGAGGAATTCGTGGCCGAGTGCATGCCGGGGCTGCACGGCGCCGAGGTGGTCGACGTGGCCGCGGCCAGCGGCGTCGACACCTGCTGGTACGACCTGGTCGCCGACGACGAGTTCATCCTGGGCGCGGTGCCCGGCGTCGACGACGTGTTCACCGGGGTCGGCTGGCGGGGCACGGGTTACAAGTTCGCGCCCTGGGTCGGCCGGGTGCTGGCCCAGCTGTCCGTGCAGCGCGGCACGGTCTACGACATCGGCCGTTTCACGCCCGCGCGGTTCGCCGGGCCGCTAGTCACCGAGGTGGCATCATGACTGTTTCCCTGGCCGACCGGCTGAAGTCCGGCGCCGTGCTCGGCGCCGAGGGCTACGTGTTCGAGCTGGAACGGCGCGGCTACATCAAGGCCGGCCCGTTCGTGCCCGAGGTGGTGCTGGACTTCCCGGACGCGGTGCGCGAGCTGCACCGGGAGTTCCTGCGGGCGGGCGCCGAGGTGATGGTCGCGCTGACCTACTACGCGCACCGGGAGAAGCTGCGGGACGTGGGCCGCGAAGACGACCTGGAGGAGATGAACCGCCAGGCGGTGCGGCTCGCCCGCGACGTCGCGGCCGAGGGCGACGCGCTGGTGGCCGGGAACGTGTGCAACACCTGGGCCTATGACCCGGAGGACCCGGCCACGGCTGAGATCGTCCGGGCCACCTACCGGGACCAGCTCGGCTGGGCGGCCGAGGAGGGCGTCGACTTCGTCATCTCCGAGACCAACGACTACCTGGGCGAGGCGCTGATCGCGCTGGAGGTGATCAGGGACCTCGGGCTGGCCGCGATGGTGACGCTGGCCCCGACCCAGCCGGACCGGACCCGGGACGGCTACCCGTACGCGGAGGCGTGCCGCATCCTGGCCGCCGAGGGCGCGCAGGTGGTCGGGCTGAACTGCGACCGCGGCCCGCAGACGATGATCCCGCTGATCACCGAGATCCGGGAGGCGGTGGACTGCGCGGTGGCCATGCAGCCGGTGCCGTACCGGACCAGCCCGGCCATGCCGACGATGGAGACGCTGCGCTCCGAGCAGGGCGACCGCGCGTTCCCGATCGCGCTGGACCCGTTCACCTGCACCCGGTTCGAGATGGCGCAGTTCGCCACCACCGCGCGCGAGCTGGGCGTGGACTACGTGGGCATCTGCTGCGGGGCCGGCCCGCACCACGTCCGGGCCATGGCCGAGGCCCTGGGCCGGGAGGTCCCGGCCAGCCAGTACTCACCATCGATGGACCTGCACCCGATGTTCCGGGCCGAGATGTCGGCGCGGGACGCGGCCTTCCTGCACAGCTGGGACACGTAAGGACCATCCGCCGAACGGCCGGCCCGGCTAGCGGGCGGTCACCTGCTTGGCGGCAGCGATGATGGCGTCCGCGCTGGCCTCGACGTCGCGTTCGGTGGTGGCCCAGCCCGAGACGCTGATCCGCATGGCGGGCCGCTGCTCCCAGGTGGTCGGACCGCACCAGCAGGTCCCGTCGTCCTGGACGGCCCGGATCAGGGCCAGCGTCTGCTCGTCGGTGCCCGCCCGGACCAGGACCTGGTTGAGCACCACCTCGTTCAGCACGTCCAGGCCCGCGGCCTGCAGGCGGCCGGCCATGACCTGGGCGTAGCCGCAGGTCCGGGTGACCAGGTCGGCCACGCCCTGGCGGCCCAGGGTGCGCAGCACGGCCCAGACCTCGACCTGGCGGGCGCGCTGGGAGGCCTGCGGGGTGTGGTGCATGGCCTCGAAGCCGCCGCCGAAGGGCAGGTAGCCAGCCTCGGCGGCGAAGCTGCGGCGCAGGTCCTCGGGCCGCCGGGTCAGGGCGATGCCGCAGTCGTAGGGGACGTTGAGCCACTTGTGCCCGTCGGTGGCCCAGGAGTCCGCGCCGGTCAGGCCGGCGGTGAGGTGCGCGCGGGACGGGTCGGCCAGCGCCCACAGGCCGAACGCGCCGTCCGCGTGCACCCACGCATCGCGCTCCCGGGCCCAGTCCAGGACGGCCGGGAACGGGTCGAACGCGCCGGTGTTGACCTCGCCGGCCTGCACGCAGATCACGGCCGGCCCCCGCACGTCACGGGGCAGCAGGTCGGCGCGCAGCCGGCCCTGGTCATCGGCCGGGACGCGGCGGACCCGCTCGCGGCCGAGCCCGATCATGCCGAGGGCCTTGATCAACGTTGAGTGGGCCTTCTCGCCGACGACCACGGTCAGCTCGGGCGCCCCGAACAGGCCGTCGGCCTGCACGTCCCAGCCCGCGGCGGCCAGCTGCCGGTCGCGGGCCGCGGTGAGCGCGGTGGCATTCGCCATGGCCGCCCCGGTCACGAACACCGCAGCGTGGCCCGCGGGCAGCCCGAACAGCTCGCCCAGCCACCCGGTCACCACGTCGTGCAGGCGGGCCGCGACCGGGGACATGGACGGCAGCGCCGCGTTCTGGTCCCAGGTGCTGGCCAGCCAGTTCGCGGCCAGCGCGACGGGATAGGAGCCGCCGATGACGTAGCCGAAGTAGCGGCCGCCGGCGCTGGCCATGGTGGCGGGCGAGCCCGCGTCGTCGAGCAGGGCCAGGGTCCCGGCCGGGTCCCCGGGCTGCTCGGGCAGCGGCTCGGCGAACCGGTCCAGGCCGGCCAGGGCGGCGGCGTCCGGGGCGACCGGGCGCTGGTCCAGGCCGGCCAGGTAGCGCCTGGCCCGCCCGGCCACCTCGGCCAGCAGCTCGCCGACTTCAGGAGCGGAAGGTGATGACATGCCTAACAGTGTGGCCGCCAGGCGAACCTGGCGGCCACTTCCGTTCGGCGGGGGCTAAGGCCGGAGCCTCAGCGGCCCTTCCAGTTCGGGGCGCGCTTCTCGGCGAACGCCTTCGGGCCCTCGAGCCGGTCCTCGCTCGCGTCGACCTTGGCGTACCATGGGCCGTTGACCTCGCGCAGGTGCTCCAGCAGCGTGACGCCGGTGGGCGGGGTCGGCGGGTTCATGTGCAGGTGCACGCCGTTCTTCAGCGCCTTGACGGCCAGCGGCGCGCACAGCTTGAGGATCTCGGCCCGCTTCTCGGCCTCTTCCAGCATGGCCTCGCGGTCCGGCACGACCCACTGCACGAAGCCGATCCGGTGCGCTTCCTCAGCGGAGAAGTGCTCACCGGACAGGATGATCCACAGCGCGTTGCCCAGCGGCACGAACCCGATCTCCAGGGTGTCCATCAGGTTGATCGGCACCAGGCTGCGCAGCGGCTCGGGCATCCCGAAGGTGGACTTCTGGGTGGCGATGCGGAAGTCGCAGCGGGCGGACAGCTGCATGCCGCCGGCCAGCGCGTAGCCGTCGACCGCGCCGATGACGGGCTTGAGGATGCTGCCGATCTTCTCGAACCCGTTCTTGGCCCGCTGCGCGGTACCGACCCCGGTGGCCTGGTCCCGCTCAGTCATCTCGCGCAGGTCGGCACCGGCGCAGAAGGCGCGGCCGCCGGCCCCGGTCAGCACGACGACCAGGACCTCATCGTCGTTGTCGGCCTCTTCGAAGCTGTCGTAGAGGCCGTTCATCACGCCGGTGCTCAGCGCGTTCATCCGGGCCTCGTTGTGGATGGTGATCCACGCGACGCGATTCCGCTTCTCGTATGTCAGCAGGTCGAATGTCTTTTCAGCCACGAAAAAACCCCTCAATCTCTCGAAGCATTCCTGTTCAGCACAATAACGACCGGGCGGGGGCGCCTCAAGAGTGTGCGGCCACTGATTTGACGCTGTGTCAAGTCAGCTGACCGGCCGGCGGCGGGCGCTGCTGTGAGCGGATCTGCTCACGGCAGCGGGCCGGGCCCGGCCGCCTGCGCCGGGCGCAGGCTGGGCTCATGGCTCACGACGAGAAGAACCCCCTGTTCAGCGAGCGGGCCCGGGAGCAGCTGCTGACGCGGCGCATCCTGGTCCTGGACGGCGTGCTCGACGACGACAACGGGACGCTGCTGGCCGCCCAGCTGCTCACCCTGGCCGCCGAGGACCCGGGCTCCGACATCGCGCTGTGGATCCACTCCCCCGGCGGGTCGGTCCCGTCCATGCTCGCCATCCGGGACGTCATGCGGCTGGTGCCGTGCGAGGTCTCGACGCTGGCCCTCGGGCTGGCCTGCAGCGCCGGGCAGTTCCTGCTGTCGGCCGGGGCCAGGGGCAAGCGGTCGGCGCTGCCGCACGCGCGCATCCTGATGCACCGCGGGTCGGCCGGCATCGGCGGCAGCGCGGTGGACATCGAGGTCCAGGCCGACGACCTGCGCCACACGGTGGAGGTCGTGCTCGGCCTGATCGCCGAGGACACCGGGCAGCCGGTGGAGCGGATCTTCGCCGACTCGCTGCACGACCACTGGTACACGGCGGACGAGGCCCGGGAGTACGGGTTCATCGACCAGATCGTCGGCTCGTTCGGCCAGGTGATGCCGGCCAGGAGGCACCAGATCGGGCTGTCGGCCCCGGACATGAGGAGCAGCGCGTGAGCAGCTACACCATTCCCAACGTGATCGCCCAGCACCCGCGGGGCGAGCGGATCATGGACGTGTACTCGCACCTGCTCACCGAGCGGATCGTGTACCTGGGCACCGGCATCGACCCGGGCGTGGCCAACGCGCTCATCGCCCAGCTGCTGCACCTGGAGGCCGAGAGCCAGGAGCTCGAGATCAACCTGTACGTCAACTGCGAGGGCGGCGACCTGCCGTCCATGCTGGCCGTGTACGACACCATGCAGTACATCCAGGCACCGGTGGCGACGACCTGCGTGGGCCAGGCCATCGGGGTCGGCGCGGTGCTGCTCGCGGCCGGGACGGCGGGCCGCCGGTCGGCACTGCCGCACGCGCGGGTGGTGCTGCACCAGCCCGCGGCCCGGGGCCAGGGCGCCATCCCGGACCTCATCTTGCAGGCCGACGAGCTGGTCCGGATGCGGGCCGACATCGAGGCCATCCTGTCCGCGCACACCGGCCAGTCGGCCGCGGCGCTGCGGGCCGACACCGACCGGGACCGGGTGCTGACGGCCCAGGCGGCGCTGTCCTACGGGATCGTCGACCAAGTGCTGGGCCAGCGCGCCGCGGACGGCACGGCGGCGGCGGGTGAGCCCGGCCGGCTCACGCCGCGAGCGACAGCATGACCGGGCCGGGCCCGCGCCGGGCCCGGCTGGCCTGCTGGCGGCGCAGGTCGCCGGCCACCTGCTCGGTCAGCCCGGCCAGCGAGGTGCCCAGCGCGCCGGCCAGCGCGGCGATCATCTCGCTGGAGGGTTCCTTGCGGCCGCGCTCGACCTCGGACAGGTACTGGGGCGAGAGCCCGGCCCGGGCCGCCGTCTCGGCCAGGGTCTCGCCCTGGTCCAGGCGCAGCTCGCGCAGCCGGTCGCCCAGGGCCTCGCGCCACAGGGGCTCCGGGCGCAGGGGCTCCGGGCGCAGTGACTCGGGGCGCAGGGGCTCCGGGCGCAGCGACTCGGGGCGCGGGGGCTCGGGCCGCGCAGGCTCGGCGGGACGGGACTCGAGGTCAGGGGCGCTCGCCGCGGGCGGGCGGCGGAGCGGGATGACGCGCGCGCGGGTGGCCATACCTCAGCGTACGAGCGGCGCCGCGCCCGCACGCTGAGGTTTCGCTCCCGGCTGACCAGCCGGGTCACTGAGCGGCGATGGCCGCCAGCACGTCGAGCCGGGCCGCGCGGCGGGCGGGCCAGGTGGCGGCGATCAGGCCCAGGATCGCGGCCAGGACCAGGAAGATGATCAGGCTGGGCACCGGGACCACGGTGTCGGTGATGCCCTGCTGCTTCAGCGAGGAGACCAGGGCCACGCCCATGGCGGTGCCGATGACGATCCCGATGATGGCGCCGAAGATGGCCAGGATGACCGCCTCGGACCGGATCATGGTGCGGACCTGGCGGCGCCGCATGCCGACCGCGCGGAGCAGGCCGATCTCCCGGGTCCGCTCGAAGACCGACAGCATGAGCGTGTTCACGATGCCGATGAGCGCGACGAGCACGGCCAGCGCGAGGAGCGCGTAGACCAGGCCGAGCAGCTGGTTCACGCTGGCCACCTGGGCCTGCTCGAACTGGGCCTTGGTCTGGACCTGGATATTCGGGTACGGGGCCAGGGCGCTGGTCACCGCGTTGTCCGCGCCGCCGGTGCGCAGCAGCAGGGCGACCGGGGGCTGGGCCTGGAAGTGGGCCTGGTAGAAGGCCGAGCTGACCAGGTAGCTGCCGATCAGGGCGTTGGCCTCGTAGATGCCGCCGATGCGCAGCTGGGCCGGGCCGGTCCTGGCGAACCTGGCCGGCGCGGTGTCCCCGACGGCCAGGTGCTTGTTCTGGGCCGTGGTCGAGTCGATGAGCAGCCCGCCCTGGCCCAGGGCGGCCGCGGTGCCCGACGTCATGCGCAGGATCACCGTGCTGGCCAGGTTGGCGGTGGACACCGCGGTCAGGGTGGAGAGGGTGTCGCCGAACTCGAACTGCCCGTTGTAGACCCGGGTGGCGGCGCTGACCCCGGCCACGCCGGTGGCCTGCCTGACGGCCGAGTTGCTCAGCTCCCCCGGCCCGCTGGGGGTGACGATCAGGTCGGCACTGATGGCCTGGTCCGCGCTGCTGGTGGCCGACCGGGACACCGAGGCGCCGAAGACGGACATCGCGGCCACCAGGGCCAGGCCGACCATCAGCGCCGAGGCGGTCTGGGCCGTGCGGCGGGGGCTGCGCATGGAGTTCTGCCGGCCGAGCTTGCCCGGCTCGCCGAGAACCCGGGCCAGCGGCCGGCCGATCACGCTGGACAGCGGGCGGGCGATGGCCGGGGCCAGGGTGGCGGCGCCGAGGAAGACGCCGACCGCGCCGACGCCGACCAGCTCGATGGCCGGCTGGGCCAGCCCGACGGCCAGCAGGGCCACGCCGAACAGGCCGAGCACCCCGCCGGCGATGAACCGGCGGCGCAACGAGGCGGCGGTGGGCCGGGACCGCCGGTCATCCAGCGCGGCGACCGGCGCGATGCGCACCGCGCCGCGGGCCGGGCCGATGGCGGCTACGACGGTCACGCCCACGCCGACACCGAGCCCGACCAGGGCGGTGCGCGGCTCGAAGACCAGCGAGCCGGGCGGCAGGGTGACCCCGAACCCGCGCAGCAGGGCCTGCAGCCCGAGCGCGGCCAGCACCCCGAGGCCCAGCCCGATGACCGAGGAGACCAGCCCGGTGAGGGCGGCCTCGGTCAGCACCGAGCGGAACACCTGGCGGCGGCTGGCCCCGACGATCCGCAGCAGGGCCAGTTCCCTGGTGCGCTGCCCGACGATGATCGAGAACGTGTTGAAGATGGTGAACCCGCCGACGAACAGCGAGATGAACGCGAAGACCAGCAGCGCGGTGGAGAAGAAGCCGAGGGCCTGGTTGATGGAATCAGTGCTCTCGCTGACCACGGTCTGCCCGGTGACCACCTGCACCCCGGCGGGCAGCACCCGGGCGATGGCCTGCTGCACGGCGGGCTTGCTGGCCCCGGGCGCGGTCACCACGTTGATGTCGCCGAGCTTGCCGCTCTCGCCGGTGATGGACTGCGCGGTGGGCAGGGCGAAGGCGGCCACGGTCGCCCCGGCCAGGTTGTTGGCCGTGCCGAACTCGGCGATGCCGGAGATGGTGAAGGTCCGGGTCGGCCCGGTGGTCAGGACCCGGACCTGCTGGCCGACGCGGAAGCCGTACTTCTGCGCCGTGCCGGCGTCCATGACCACGTCACTGGCGGCGGCCGGCGCGGTCCCGTCGACCAGGTGCAGGCTGGACAGCCGCGGATCCGGGTCGAAGTTCACGGCCAGGGTGGGCGCGCCGCCGGTCTGGATGGCCTTACCGTCGGGCGCGATGTACTGGGCATAGCCGGAGACCTCGCCCTGCGCGGTGGCCACGCCGGGCACGGACCGGACGGTGGGCAGCAGCGACTGCGAGAGCTGGTTGCGGACCGCGTTCCCGCCGCTGCCGAGCTGGGCCACGCCGCGGACCTGGAAGTCGACCTTGGCGTAGATGTTGCCGAACAGGCTGCTGAACGTGTTGTGCAAGGTGTCGGTCAGCACGAAGGTGCCGGAGATGAACGTCACCCCGAGCACGATGGCCAGCGCGGTCAGCGCCAGCCGGAGCTTATGGGCCAGCAGGCCCTTGAGCGTCACTTTCCACATGTCAGGCCCCCAGCGTCCGCATCCGCTCCAGGACCGAGTCGGCGGTCGGCTGGTGCAGGTCGCCGACGACGGCGCCGTCGGCCAGGAACACCACCCGGTCGGCGTACGCCGCCCCGCGCGGGTCATGGGTGACCATGACGATGGACTGGCCGAGCTCGCTGACCGAGCGGCGCAGGAACCCGAGCAGGTCGGCTGAGGCGTTGGAGTCCAGGTTGCCGGTGGGCTCGTCGGCGAAGATGAGGTCCGGCTTGTTGATCAGGGCCCGGGCGCAGGCCACCCGCTGCTGCTGGCCGCCGGACAGCTCGGTGGGCCGGTGCGTGACCCGGTCGGCGATACCCAGCTCCTTGACCAGGAAGTCCAGCCAGCCCTGGTCGACCTTGGCCCCGGCCAGGGCGACCGGCAGCGCGATGTTCTCGGCCGCGGTCAGGGTCGGGATCAGGTTGAAGGACTGGAAGACGAAGCCGATCCGGTCCCGGCGCAGCCGGGTCAGCCCGGCGTCGTCCAGGGTGCCGATGTCCGTCCCGCCCACGAACACCTGCCCGGAGGTGGGCCGGTCCAGGCCCGCCATGCAGTGCATGAACGTCGACTTGCCCGAGCCCGACGGGCCCATGACGGCGGTGAACCGGCCGCGGTCGAAGGTGACGCTGACGTTGGCCAGCGCGCGCACCCGGGCCGGGCCGGTGCCGTACGTCTTGGACAGCGCGACCGAGTGCGCCGCCGGAGCGGACTGATCGGTCCCGGCCGCCTCAGCTGTCGGTGTCATAATTTCCCCTCGTCATGATCAGGCCGGCCGCCCTGGGGGATGTCCCCCGGCCCCTCGTCAGCCCCGGACGCGGCCGCCTGCTGCTTCGTTACCGTCAGCCTGGCAGCCTGGCTCCTAGGGTGCATCGACCGGGCGGCCAGTTTCCTGGTTGACACGCGCAGTGGGCCGGACGGCTGAAAACCCGTCCACCGATCGGCTGAGGGGACCGGCCGTCAGGATGACCCGGGCCCCGGCTGCGGCGCGGCGCCCAGCTCGGCGATCAGGTCGCGCAGGACGCCGAAGGCCGGCTTGGCCGAGTAGTCGTCCCGCAGCACGCCGAAGTGATGGAAGAGGGTGTCCTCGGAGGTCCGACGTCGCGGCGGGCACGTCGCGGCGGGCACGTCGCGGCGGGCGGCGGCTGCGGCCCCGGGGGCGGGATGAGAAGGGCGGGTGACACGCACCACAGTCCGTTCGGCGTAAAAATGGTGTTTCAGAACGGGGAAATCCATGCTGCGCCGCCGGTCAGGCGCCCGCCGCGGCGGCCCGGGGACCCGGTTACGGAGTGGTAACAAGGCCTGGTAAAAGGCGGTTGTGCGACGGCTCACACTTGGTTAGTCCCGATCGGTGTTGATAATAGGTAGATGAAGGGGCAAGGCGCCACGGACCGGGTTCGCCGGAGAATTGGCGCCGCGATCACCGAGCGAGTGGCAGGCCCGGGCGCGTCACGCGGACCGAGGCCGGCCCAGCCGGAAGGCGAGCCCTGGTTCACCGAAGACCGGCCGATCCGCCGGGTCCACGGCGACTCGGCTATCTTCATCGGAGCGATCAGAGCCTTGCTGCTGCAGTCACTACACCCGCTGGCCATGGCGGCCGTGGCTGAGCACTCTGACTATCACGGCGACCCGTGGGGGCGGCTGCAGCGGACCAGCCGTTTCATCGGCGCCACCACCTACGGCCGGACCGGCGACGTGGAACAGGCCATCGCCCGGGTCCGGGCCGTGCACGAGCGCGTGGCCGGCACGGCGCCCGACGGGCGGCCGTACTCGGCGTCCGACCCGCACCTGCTAACCTGGGTGCACATCGCGGAGGCCGATAGCTTCCTGCGAGCCCACTCATCCTTCGGCGTCCGGCCGCTTGACCCGGCCGAGCGCGATGGGTACGTCGCCGACATGGCCAGGATCGGCATCGAACTCGGCGTCCCTGACCCGCCTCGCACCGAGGCGGAGCTCGAGATGCGAATCCGGGCCTACCGGCCCGAGCTGGCCGCCACCCCGCAGGCGAGGGAAGCGGCCCGGTTCCTGCTGCTGCGTCCCCCGCTCCCCGTGATCGCCCGCGCCCCGTACGGGATGCTGGCCGCGGCCGCGGTGTCGCTGCTGCCGGGCTGGGCGCGACGCCCGCTGCGGCTGCCCCGGCTGCCCATCACCGAGACGGTGCTGGTGCGGCCGGCCGGGCAGGCGGTGGTGCACGCGATCCACTGGGCCGTCACGGCTCCCCCTACCGCCCAGGCGGCCTGAGGCCGCCGATGTCTACGCAAGGTACGCACGCAAGTGAGATGCCGGGTCCCACTCAGGAGAGACAACAATGGTTAGCGTTCAACCCACCGACAGCCGAGCCAAAACGAGCCTGCCCGAGCTGGCTGAATGGGTCAGCGAGATCGCAGAACTGACCAAGCCCGACGCCGTCGTGTGGTGCGACGGTTCACAAGAGGAATGGGACCGGCTGACCACCCAGCTGGTCGACAGCGGCACGTTCGTGCGGCTGAACCCCGAGCTGCGCCCGAACAGCTTCCGCTGCGTCTCTGACCCCAATGACGTGGCCCGGGTCGAGGACCGGACGTTCATCTGCTCCGAGAAGGAGGCGGACGCCTGGCCCGACCAACAACTGGATCGCGCCCGCCGAGATGCGCGCGACGTTCTCGGGCATCTTCGACGGCTGCATGCGCGGCCGCACGATGTACGTGATCCCGTTCTGCATGGGCCCGCTGGGCGGCAGCATCTCCCAGGTCGGCGTGGAGATCAGCGACTCGCCGTACGTGGTGGTGTCGATGCGGACCATGACCCGGATGGGCGACGCGGCGCTGCGCGAGATCGAGAAGCGCGGGTCGTGGGTCAAGGCGGTGCACACGGTCGGCGCGCCGCTGGAGCCGGGCCAGGAGGACGTCCCGTGGCCGTGCAGCTCGACCAAGTACATCTCGCACTTCCCCGAGACGCGTGAGATCTGGTCCTACGGCTCGGGGTACGGCGGCAACGCCCTGCTGGGCAAGAAGTGCTACGCGCTGCGGATCGCCTCGACGATGGCGCGGGACGAGGGCTGGCTGGCCGAGCACATGCTCATCCTCAAGCTCACCCCGCCGAGCGGCGAGGCCAAGTACATCGCGGCGGCGTTCCCGTCGGCGTGCGGCAAGACCAACCTGGCCATGCTGCAGCCCACCGTGCCCGGCTGGAAGGCCGAGACGGTCGGCGACGACATCGCCTGGATGCGGTTCGGGCCGGACGGGCAGCTGTACGCGATCAACCCGGAGGCCGGGTTCTTCGGCGTCGCGCCGGGCACGGGCAACAAGACCAACGCCAACGCCATCGCGGCCATGTACGCCAACAACATCTTCACCAACGTGGCGCTGACCGACGACGGCGACGTGTGGTGGGAGGGCCTGACCGAGGAGCCGCCCGCGCACCTGATCGACTGGAAGGGCCGCGACTGGACCCCGGCCAGCACCGAGCCGGCCGCGCACCCCAACTCGCGGTTCACCACCCCGGCCGACCAGTGCCCGATCATCGCGCCGGAGTGGGACAGCCCGGCCGGCGTGCCGATCTCGGCCATCTTGTTCGGCGGACGGCGGGCCACGAACGTGCCGCTGGTGACCGAGTCGTTCGGCTGGGACCACGGCGTGTTCCTCGGGGCCAACGTGGCCTCGGAGAAGACCGCCGCGGCCGAGGGCACGGTCGGCGAGCTGCGCCGCGACCCGTTCGCGATGCTGCCGTTCTGCGGCTACAACATGGGCGACTACTTCGGCCACTGGCTCCGGATCGGGGCCAATGCGCCCGACCCGGCCAAGCTGCCCAAGCTGTTCTACGTGAACTGGTTCCGCAAGGACGCCGACGGGCACTTCATCTGGCCCGGGTTCGGCGAGAACAGCCGGGTGCTGA
This sequence comes from uncultured Actinomycetes bacterium, assembly GCA_963744005.1. Taxonomy (GTDB): domain Bacteria; phylum Actinomycetota; class Actinomycetes; order Streptosporangiales; family Streptosporangiaceae; genus Palsa-504. The sequence goes on from CAVURU010000003.1 coordinate 1,157,737, forward strand.
AGTGGATCGTCGAGCGGCTGTCCGGTGACGCCGACGCGGTGGAGACCCCGATCGGGCACCTGCCCGCGCCGGGCTCGCTGGACCTGGACGGCCTGGACCTGTCCGAGGCCGACCTTGAGCCGCTGCTGACGGTGGACGCGCAGGCGTGGAAGCTGGAAGCGGACCAGATGCCGGAATTCTTCCAGATGTTCGGCGAGCACCTGCCCAAGCGGCTGTGGGAGCTGCACCAGGACATGGTCGACCGCCTCGCCTCGAGCTAGCACGGCGTGAGCTGAGCCCGGGTCCCCGCGCGGACCCGGGCTCAGTTGTCTCAGCACACAGGAGCGCCCGTGAGCAGTACCGACACGCTGGTGGCCAACGCCGAGCAGTACGCGGCCGGCTTCGCGCACGGCGGCCTTCCGTCGCCGCCTGCCCTGAACGTCCTGGTCGTGGCGTGCATGGACGCCCGGCTCAACCCCTACGGGGTGCTCGGGCTGACCGAGGGCGACGCGCACGTGGTGCGCAATGCGGGCGGCGTGGTGACCGACGACGTGATCCGGTCGATCACCATCTCCCAGCGGCTGCTGGGCACCACCGAGATCATCCTCATCCACCACACCGGCTGCGGCATGCTCACCTTCCGCGACGACGACGTGAAGGACCAGATCCAGGCGGAGACCGGGCTGCGGCCCTCGTTCGCGCTGGAAGCCTTTCCCGACCTGGACGCGGACGTCCGCCAGTCCATCGCCCGGATCAAGGCCAGCCCGTTCATCCCGCACAAGGACTCGGTACGCGGCTTCGTCTACGAGGTGGAGACCGGCCGGCTGCGCGAGGTCACGGGCTGACCGCCGCGGGGGTGCCGTTTCGTGCCATCCTGTGGGGATGGAGGAGTTTGCGGTCACTGACGTGACGGCCCAGGACCACATCCTCGGCCGCCCCGATGCCCCGGTCACGGTCCTGGAGTACGGCGACTACGAGTGCCCGTTCTGCCGGGGCGCAGCCCGCGACGTGCGCGAGATGCTGGACCGGTATCCCGACTCGGTCCGGTTCGTGTTCCGCAACTTCCCCATCGCCGAACTGCACCCGCACGCGCTGCAGGCCGCCCAGGCGGCCGAGGCGGCCGCGGCCCAGGGGGCGTTCTGGGCCATGTACGAGCGGCTGCTGCAGCCGTCGGCCCTGCTCGACCTGGCCTCGCTGCTGGACTGCGCGGCCGACCTGGACCTGGATGTCGGCCGGTTCCGCCGCGAGGTGACCGAGATGGCACACACGGCCAAGATCGAGCGGGACCTGCGGGAGGCGGCCCGGGACGGCGTCAACGCCACGCCCAAGTTCTACGTCGATGGCCAGCGGATCGACGGGAAGCTGCCGCTGGAGGGCCTGGAGGACGCCATCCGGGCCGCGGTGCAGGCCGCCGGGGCCTGAGCCCGGGTGGGACCTTGGTCAGCCCGCGGCGGCGGCCCGGCGGCGCAGCTCGCGCAGTTCGTTGAACTGCCGGGTCACGTCCCGCATGGTGGCGGCCAGGCCGACCAGCTGGCCGCCGGCGTCGCGGACCGGGTGGATGGTGAATTCCACCGAGACCGTGGTGCCGTCCCGCCGGACGCCGGGCACGGCGAGCAGCTCGGCGGCGCCGTAACGGCTCTGGCCGGTGGCGATCACCTGCTGCCAGCCGGCCCAGTGCCGTTCGCGCAGCCGTTCGGGGATGATCAGGTCGAGCGACCGGCCGATCGCGTGCTCCGCAGAGTGCCCGAAGATCCGCTCGGCTCCGGCGTTCCAGAACCTGATGACGCCCTCGGTGTCGGCGGCCACGATCGCGTCCGGTCCCGGCAGGATCGCCTGCGCGATGGCCTGCTCGTCCACGCCTGTCCCCTTCCTGCTCTGCGCGCCCTGCGGTCTGGTCAGTCCAGTCCCCATGCCGTCCAGCCGGACAGCGGGGCGTCGGGAGTGATGGCCAGCAGGACCCGGCCCTCGTCGGCCAGGGCCTGCAGGTGCTCGGCGTCGTCCGGGATCCGCATGCCGTGCTTGGCCCGGATGGCCTTGAACCGGGGCAGCTCGGCGGCGAGATCCTCGCGCACGTCGGCCGTGCCGGTGATCAGCACGGCGCGGAACGCGGTCGGGTCGTCGACCAGCAGCTCGACCCGCGGGTCGCGGCGGAAGACCCTGTACTTGACCCGGTTCCTGGTGGTCGAGACGTAGAACCGCTCGCCGTCCCAGAAGAACCAGTTGGGGCTCAGGTGCGGGCGCCCGTTTTGGCGGACGCCGGCCACCACCACATTGCGCGGCTCGGCCAGGAACGCCTCGATCTTATCCGTCGATGCCATGAAAGCAACGTATACCGGGGCCGGGCGGGCTCAGCCAGAGGGTGACGGCGGCTTGGGCGCCGCGCAGGAGATCTTCGGGTCCAGCCCGAGGTAGTTGAGCGGCCCGGCCGCGATCGTCACGGCCACCGTCGCGCCCTGGGTGCAGCTGAAGTTCGAAGCGCTGAAGTAGCCCCGCTGGCCGGCCGCAGCGGCTCCGATGATGAGCCAGATGAACAAGATCAGCGTCCCCTTGCTCATGGCTCCTCCGCGGATCCTTCCGGCCCGGGATACAAACCGGGACAATCGCCTGCTGCCGATGGTAGCCCGAATAACGCGGCTGGGGGCCAGCGGCGCGCCGGGGCCTGCCCTTCGCGCCGCCGGCGCGGGCACGGTACCTTCTGCCCATGGGCGATCGCCAAGGCTGGGCCCGGCGCTGCAGCTACTGGCTCGAGCCGAAGAACTGGCTGCTGGTCACCATGGTGCTGATCGGCTGGCACGCCGACCGGGTCGCGGGGGCCGGCTGGGGCCTGCTGGCCGCGCTGTTCACGGCCGTGCTGCCCTCGCTGTTCATCGCCTACGGCATCCGCCGCGGCCGGTGGAGCGACCGCAACGTCGGGGCGCGCCGGCCCCGGCTGGCCGTGCTGGCGTTCAGCGCGGCCTCGGTCGCGGCCGGGCTGGTCCTGCTCACCGCGGGCGGCGCCCCGGGCCTGCTGACCGGGTACCTGGCCTTCATGCTGGCCAGCGTGGCGCTGCTGGCCGCGGTGACCACCATGTGGAAGATCTCCATCCACTGCGCGGTAGCGTCGGGCTCGGTCGTCATCCTGGCCCTGACGTTCGGCCCGCTGGTCTGGCCCGGCTACGCGCTGGTCGTGCTGCTCGGCTGGTCCCGGGTGGCGCTGCGGGAACACACCGTGGCCCAGGTCATCGCGGGCTCGGTCCTGGGCGCCGCGTCCGCGGCCGTGGCCTACGCGGTCCTGGCCTTGTTAGCGTCCCGGGCCTGGTCAACGCCGGCCAGCGCCGGGGCAGGTGCGGTCAGCCGGGCCGACAGGACGACGGCCAGCGGCCACATTGCCTGGGCGGCCCCGATGATCCGCTCGGCCAGGCCGGCCTGACCGGCCGCGGTGATCAGTTCCGCGCCGAACCAGGCCAGCAGGGCGATCTGCCCGGCCACCGCCACGGCGGCCGGGCCGGGGCGCAGCGCCCACGGCTGGTCCGGGCCGGGCCGGGCGGCGGCCAGCGGCCAGAAGGTGAGCAGGGCGAACCCCAGCACGCCCAGCACGAAGTGCGGCACCGAGCCGAAGCCGCCCCGCAGGTTCTCGGGATAGCCCGCGACCAGCATGCCGGAGACGGACCCGGCGATCAGCAGCACCCGCCCGGCCCGCCGGGCCGGGCGCAGGGCCAGCGCGGTGACGGTATCGCACAGGCCGACGAGCACGAAGGTCAGCGACATGACCCAGCGGTCGGTGGCGCCGACCGCGGCCAGCAAGCTGACCGTGTCCCGGACCGGGTCGAACTGCGGCTGCAGGTCGGCGGCCACCGTCCAGCCGGTGACGAGCAGCACGGGCGACAAGCAGGCTGACACCACGCCCCACCACGGCACGCTCCGCACGACGTCCACCGTAAGGGTCCCGGCCGGCCGGGCTCGGTCCGGGGCGGGAGACACGGCGCGGGTTACCATGCGGCATGGCCGCAAGCGAGGCGCACGAGCACGGCGGGAACGAGCACGGCCATGAGCATGGACACAGCGGCGGGCACGGGCACCAGGAGGGTCCCGAGCACGAGGCCGAGGCCGGGGTCACGCCGATCGACTTCATCTGGCTGTCGGAGACCTGGCCGTTCGTCCGCGGCCAGCTGCCGCCGGCGCCGGCCCGGGTGGTCGAGCTGGGCTGCGGGACCTCGGGCGGGCACGTCCCGGCCCTGATCCAGGCCGGCTACCACGCGACGGGCGTCGACCCGGCGGCCCCGGACGAGCCGGACTACCAGCGGACCACGTTCGAGGAGTACCAGGGCTCCGGCCCGGCGGATGCGGTGGTCGCCTCGCTGTCCCTGCACCACGTGACCGATCCCGGCGCGGCGCTGGACCATGTGGCCGAGGTCCTGCGCCCGGGCGGCGTCCTGGTCGTGCTGGAGATGATCAGCGAGGATTTCGACGAGGCAACCGCGCAGTGGTGCTTCCGGCACGAGCCCCGCGGCGAAGACGAGCCGAAGGCCTGGCTGAGCCGGATGCGCGCCGAGTGGGCGGAGTCCGGGCTGTCCTGGGAGGCGTACTTCCAGGGCTGGCGGGCCGAGTACGGGCTGCATCCGGCTTCGGCCATCCGCCGGGAGCTGGCGGCCCGGTTCACGACCAGCCAGCTGAGCACCGGGCCGTACTTCTTCCCCCAGCTGCGCGGGGCCGACGCGGTCAGCGAGCAGGCCGCGATCGACGCGGGCGAGCTGCGGGCCGGGTGCCTGCGCTACGCCGGCCGGTGGCTCCCGATCGGATAGGCAAGCCAGGGCCCGGGTCCTCGCGGCTGGCGCGAGGACCCGGGCCTGGGTGCGGTTCTGCTGGCGGTGCCGGCCGGAGGTCAGCCCACCTGCTCCAGCTCGGCGGCCGGGGCGCCGGCCGGGTCATCGGCCTGGGCGCGACGGGTGCCGGGCAGGAACAGGGCGGCGATGGCCGCGGCGGCCACGCCCGCGGCGCCGATCCACACGGCCGGGGCCAGGCCGGCCACGAAGGCCGAGCCGCTGGCGTAGCTGCCGTGCGCGGAGAACACCGCGCCGAGCACCGCGATCCCGAAGACGCCGCCGAGCTCGCGGATGGCGTTGTTGGCGCCCGAGGCGATGCCCTCCTGGTCACGACGCACCGAGCTGAGCACCACGTTGGCCACCGGGGCGAAGAACAGCGACATCCCGACGCCGGCGACCACGAAGGCCGGCACCAGCGTGAGGTAAGCCACCGTGGGGCTGACCACGGCGGCCAGCCAGCCCAGCCCGATGGCCTGCAGGGCCAGGCCGGTGGCCAGCAGCCAGCGCCCGCCGATGCGGTCCGACAGCGCGCCCGCCACCGGGGCGATGAGCACCGGCATGCCGGTCCAGGGCAGCGTCCGCAGGCCGGCCTGGAGCGGGCTGAGGTGCTGGACGACCTGCAGGAACTGCGCGAGCAGGAAGATCGACCCGAACATCCCGAAGAACATCAGCAGCGAGGCGAGGTTGGTCACGGTGAAGCCGCGGCTGCGGAACAGGTGCATGGGCAGCATCGGCTCGCGGGTGCGCAGCTCCCAGGCCACGAACCCGGCCACCAGCAGCGCGCCGATCACCATGGGCAGCAGGACGGTGGCGCTGGTCCAGCCGTGGTCATTGCCGCGGACCAGGCCGAACACAATACCCAGCAGGCCCAGGCTGGCCAGCACCACGCCGGGCAGGTCCAGGCTGGTGGCAGGCCCGCGGCTCTCGGTGAGCCGGGCCCGGGCGACGGGCAGCAGGGCGATGCCGATCGGGACGTTCAGCCAGAAGATCCACTGCCACGAGGCGCCCTCGACGACTGCCCCGCCGACCAGCGGGCCGATGGCGATGGCCAGGCCGCCGACCGCGCCCCAGGCCCCCAGGGCCAGCCCGCGGCGTTCGGGTGACACGGCCGCCGACAGCAGGGTCAGGGTCAGCGGGACGACCATGGCGGCCCCGACCCCCTGGACGGCACGCGCGGCGACGAGCCAGCCGATGCCCGGGGCGAGCGCGGCGGCCGCGGACCCGGCGGTGAACAGGGCCAGCCCGGCGACGAACATCCGGCGGCGGCCGTACCGCTCGCCGAGGGTAGCCCCGGTCAGCAGCAGGACGGCGAAGGTGAGCGTGTAGGCGTTGACCGTCCACTGCAGTCCCTGGAGGGAAGCGTGCAGGTGGTCCCGGATCGAGGGCAGGGCGGTGGTCACCACCAGGTTGTCGAGCGAGGCCATGAACAGCGCGGCCGACGTCACGACGAAGGTCCACGTGGTGCGGCTCTTCGGGGTCATCTTCCCTCCTAGGAAGTGAGTAATCACTAACTTGTGGGCTTAAAAAAAATTACGCGAGTGAGTCCTTGGGGCACCAGCTGGTCCACCGCTCGTCGACCGAGGGCAGGTCCATCGCCGCGGCCACGTTCATCAGCATGCCGACGGAGAAGAAGTCCACCACGGTCTGGAACGGCAGCCCGGTCAGCCGCTCGGTCTGCTCCCAGAGCCGCTTGTAGCCGGTGCGGGTGGCGTCCCTGATCTCGGGATCCCCGCAGGCCGCGTAGGCCTGCATCTGCAGCAGGAGCAGCGTCCGGTCCTCGAGCAGCCGCTCGTACTCCCGGGCCATGGCCATCATGGCCTCTTCGCCGGTCAGGTCCTCCGCCGCGGCGGCGAAGGCCTCCCGCACCCGGCGGAAGCACCGCTCGACCAGCTCGATGAACAGCGCCTTCTTCGTCGGGAAGAGGCGGAACAGGTAGGGCTGGCTGATCCCGGCCCGGCGGGCGACGTCCTCGGTGGAGGTGCCGGCCAGCCCGTGCACGGCGAAGTCGGCCACAGCGGCGTCCAAGACGAGCTCGCGGCGCTCGGCCGCCGGCATCCGCTGCTTGGTTTCGGTCATGACCGTTAAGTTAGTGATGACTCACTAATTTGTCAAGAGAATGCGGCCGCGGGTGTCCCCCGGGCCCCGGGCTGTTCGTCGGAAAAGCAGCAACGAGCCGGCCGGAGGTCAGTGATGGGGCGTGTCATCGTCATCGAGTTCATGTCCGTCGACGGGGTCATGCAGGACCCGGACGGGAGGGAAGGGACGCCGCTGGGAGGCTGGGCGTTCAGGTACGGGCCAGAAGCGGTGGCCGGGGACAAGTTCGCCCTCGGCGAGGTGCTCCGCACCGGGACGATGCTGCTCGGCCAGGCGCACCTGGGAAATGTTCGCCGGGATCTGGCCCGGCCGGCACGACGAGTTCTCGGACGCGATGAACGCGGTGCCCAAGCTGGTCGCGTCGCGCTCGCTGGAGACGGCCGGACGATGGCAGAACTCGGCCGTCCTGGAGGGCGACCTGGTGGCGGCGGTGAAGGAGCGCAAGCAGGCGCAGGACATCATCGTGGCGGGCAGCGCCAGCGTCGTCCGGGCGCTGGCCGCGCGCGACCTGGTCGATGAGTACCGGCTGCTGGTCTTCCCGCTGGTGCTCGGCGCCGGCCAGCGGGTGTTCCCGGATGACGGGCCGCCGGCCGAGCTGGCCCTGGTCGCCGCCGAGACCGTGGGCGCGGCGGCCCGGCTGACTTACCGGCGTGATCACCGGCCGTGATCTGTGGAAAGGGTGTGAATAATACGGTGGATAACCGGCTCCGACTGCGGATAACTGGGCCAGATTCTGTGGACATGATGTGGACGAAAAAAAACCTGCATCTTTTTGCCGCGAGCCCTTGCGCGGCATGCGGCCGGGGCAGTAGAAATACCTCACCGATGAAAACGGGTACCAACTCAGAGGCAACTCCGGGAACGTAGCGGGAAACGGGAAACCGGCTTCGGCCGCGGGGTACACGGCACCAGCGGGCGGTCTGCAGATCTGAGCAGGTCAGGCGACTGACAGGCCCGGTGAAGCGTGACCAGGCGAGGCCCCCTCCATCTCATACATGGAGGGGGCCTCGTTTTATGTTCCCGCGAATTCTTGGCCGTTGATTACACTTTTCACCGGTGCGGCTAATTGGCTTTTGCCACTCCCTTGGGCGGACCAGATTACGCATTCCGCGGCAGCCCGCTTAAGCCGCGAAAGCAGGGCGCGCTAACCCGCCTATCTCATTTTGATTGCGATAATTCCGGCTATGCATTTCGGGGTGCGGCGCCGGTGCGGTGCGGTGCTGGTAGCCGGGGTGGCCGGGCGGATTGGAACGGCCGGCGCCGGGTAGGGCCGACGGAGTCGAAAGGAGACGCCGTGGCCACCGAACGGCAGAAGGAATCCGCCCGCAAGAACCTGGTCAAGGCCCGCCAGGCGCAAAGCGCACGGGCGCGCGGCGAGCAGGTGCCGCGCAGCACGGAGGGCATGAGCACGGCGGAGAAGGACCAGCTGGCCGACAAGGAGTTCGCCTTCCCCGCCGAACGCAAGGAACCGCTGACCGACGCCAGTCACGTCCGGAACGCGATCGCCCGCTTCGATCAGGTCGAAGGGGTCAGCGACGCCGAGCGTGACCGGGCCTGGAAGCGGATCGTGGCCGCGGCCAGGAAGTATGACGTCGACGTGTCCGAGTCCAGCTGGCGTGACCTGGCCAAGGGCGGCAAGGACCGGAAGAGCTAGGCCGCCGAGCCGAGCAGCTTCACGACGGCCGCTTCGGCCCGGCCGCGGGTGGCCAGGTCGCCGAAGTCGCTGTCCCGGCCCAGGTCGCCTAGCACCGAGACGATGGTCCGGCCGTGCTCGTACTGCTCGATGACCCGCGGGTCGATGTAGGAGGCCCGGGCGACGGCCGGGGTGTTGCCCAGGTACTGGGCCACCTCCTTGACCACGCGGACGATGGCGAGCTGGCGGGCCCGGTCACTGCGATCGGCGGCGGCTTCGGATACGGCCAGGCCGACGGCGGCCAGCACGGTGGCATGCCAGGTGCGGAAGTCCTTGGCCGTGAAGTCGCCGCCGGAGATCTCCCGCAGGTAGTCGTTGAGGTCGGCGCCGGTCACGTCGTGCCAGCCGGCCCGGGTCCGGTAGACCAGCAGCGAGTCCCCGCCACCCTTGCGGCGCAGCAGGCTGCGGACGGCGGCGCAGACGTCCTCTTCGGCGACGGCCAGTTCCCGCTGCTGAGAGCCCTTGGCCAGGTAGTCGAATCTGAGCTGGCCCTTGGACACCGTGACGTGCTCCTTGCGGATGGTGGCCAGCCCGTAGGTGCCGTGTTCGTCGGCGTACTCCTCACCGCCCGAGCGGAAGAACCCGAGATCGATCAGGCGGATCGCGGCGGACAGCACCCGGTCCCGGCCCATGCCCCGGGCGTCGAGGCGATCAGTGACGACCTCGCGGATACGCGGCAGGGCCGAGCCGAACTGGAGGATCCGGTCGTGCTTGTCGTGGTCCCGCTGCTCCCGCCACAAGTCGTGATAGCGGTACTGGCGACGGCCCGCGGAGTCGGTCCCGATGGCCTGGATATGACCGCGCGGATCAGCGCAGATCCACACGTCCTCCCAGGCGGGCGGGATGACCAGGGCCTTGATCCGGGCCAGTACCTCGGGGTCGGAGACCACGGCCGAGCCGGAGTCCAGGTAGCTGAAGCCGCGCCCGCGCCGACGGCGCCGGATCCCGGTCCCGGCCGGGTCGCTGCGCCGCAGCGGTCCGCCCGCGCCGCCCGTCAGCGAGTCCGCGGCCGACCGCAGCGCCATCGCTTCTCCGCCACGTGCGCACCGTCCCTTTGTCATGGTCCAGGCCTTTTGGCTACCAATTGACGGCGCGCTCAAACACCGGCCCGGCGCCCGGGCGAGATAGCATGACAGATGCGGTTGACGAGCCAGCCGGTCCCGGGTGAGGAGTCTCAGTCAGCCCGCCACCGGCCATGCTCGCGCATCCGATACGCGTCGGAGGTGATGAGATGACAGGCGGGAGCTTTGACATCCGGTGGGCCGAAGGGCTGCCGGTGGTGGCGGCACCCGCCGAGATCGACACGACCAACGCGGACGCCCTGCGGGACGCGCTGGCGTCCTGCCTGGACGGCGGGAACGCGACGATGGTCGTGGACATGTCGACGACGATCTTCTGCGATTCGGCCGCCTTGAAGGAACTCGTGCAGGCGCACAAGGACGCGCTGGCCGCGGGCGGCGAGGTGCGGCTGGTGGTCGGGGCCGCCCCGGTGATGCGGGTGCTGGCGCTAGTGGGCGCCGACCAGGTGCTGCCCATCTTCACTGAGCTGGACGAGGCCCTGTCCGACGCGCCCTAGCTCTGCTTCCAGCGCCAGAAGGCCACGGCGGCCGCGAGCGCGACGGCGGCACCGACCGCGACCGGCCAGCGGCGCCGTACGGCTTCGTTCTGGCTGACCCGGCCGGAGACCCCGGCCACCTGCTCGCGAGCCCGCGCGGTCGTCTTGGCCACCTGATCCTGGGCCTGCGCCTTGACCTGGACGGCCTTGTCCCGGGCCCGGGCCTTCACGTCGGCCTTGGCGGCCAGCTCGTCCACGGTCTCCCCCAGGCGCTGCCGGGTGAGCTCGATTTCCTGCCTCAGGTCATCCGCGCTCATGGTGCACCGCCTCCTTGATCTCCGCCACGTCGGCCTTGACGCTGGCGGTGGCCTGCTCGGGCACCGCGGGGGCGGCCCGGCGCAGCCGCCGGCGCCCCAGCAGGGCCGCGCCGCCCGCGACGGCCAGCAGGGCCGCGCCGACGATGAGCGCCGCCAGCCAGGCCGCCACCGCGCCGGCGAGGGCGATGATGGCGCAGGCCAGCAGGCAGGCCACTGCGTAGGCGGCGGTGAGGCCGGAGACGCCGAACATCCCGGCCCCCAGGGCCGCCTGCTTTCCCTTGCCGGTCATCTCCAGCTGGGCCAGCTTCAGCTCATCCCGGACGAGCGTCGAGACCTGCTCAGACATCAGCTTGACGAGCTCCCCGGTCGAGTGCTCCTCGGTCGAATGCTCCTGGACGGTGAGCCCGGTAGCGCCGATAGGTTCCACGTGTGTCCCTTCCAATCCGTTGAGTTGGGTGCGCTACCCAGGTGAAGGAGGCTCTAACGCGGCAGACGGATCAATGCGGCCGGCGCACAGCGGCGCCTAGGGTTTAGGCGCCGCGGTCTGGCAGCTGACGGTGGGGTTGGCCGCCACCTCGTAGGCCGCCCCGCCGAGCGGCCAGGCAGCCGTGCGCCGCAGGCGTACTGACGGCGAGGAAGATAGCGACGGCCACCAGGCCCAGGGCCAGCGGCAGCGCCAGGCACAGCTCGACGGCCATCTGGCTTACCTTGCCGCGAGCCGAGGGCACGATGGTCTCGTGCGGCGGGATCCGGTCGTCGTTCGCGAGCCGGGTGAAGATGGAGAACATCGAGACGAGCCATGGTGCGCTGCCGCGCAGGCCGCCCTCGATGAGGTCAAGAGACTGCTGCTCTTGGTTGGGCAAGCTCACGACCCGGTGACTGCCCCGGATGTAATCGCTCAAACACGGTTCGAGCAGCGGTCATGGCCGGGCCCGAGGTCCCGGGTCAGTGCGCCGTCCGGGCCCGGGACGCAGGCGGCGGTGAGCCCTCGGCGTCGGCCGCGGTGAGCGGCTGGGCGATGTCCTCCAGGCTTTGCCGTTCGGCCTTCACGCCCAGGAAGACCTCGGCCAGCCCGGCCAGGATCATCAGGCTGGCGCCGATGCAGAAGGCCAGCACCGTGTCCGGGACCTTGCCCGTGCCGACCAGGGACGAGAACAGCAGCGGCCCAGAGATGCCGCCTGCGGCCGTGCCCACGGCGTAGAAAAACGCGATGGCCAGGGCGCGGGTCTCCATCGGGAAGACCTCGCTGACGGTCAGGTAGGCCGCGCTGGCGCCGGCCGAGGCGAAGAACAGCACGCCGGTCCAGCATGCGGTCATGGTGACAGCGCTCAGCACGCCCTGGTCGAACAGCCAGGCGGTGAGGAACAGGAGCACCCCGGACACGATGTAGGTGCCCGCGATCATGGGCTTGCGGCCGATCGTGTCGAACAGCCGTCCGAGCAGCAGCGCGCCGAACAGGTTGCCGACCGCGATGACCGCGAAGTAGTAGCCGGGGTTGGTCTTGACGCCAAAGAAGGTCTGGAGGATCTGCGCGTAGCCGAACGTGATCGCGTTGTAGAGGAAGGCCTGGCCGATGAACAGGGAGAGGCCCAGGATGGTGCGCCGCGGGTACAGGGTGATCATGGTCCGGGCGATGGTGATGAACCCGATCGTCTTGCGCTGCCGGATGGTGATGGAGCGGTCCGGCTCGGGCAGCTGTTCGCCGGTCTCGCTCTCGACCTGATCTTCGATCCCGTCCACGAGGTCCTCGGCCTCCTGCTGCCGGCCGTGGATGAACAGCCAGCGGGGGCTCTCCGGGACGTTGCGCCGGACCAGCAGCACGACCACGCCGAGGACCACGCCCAGGCCGAAGCAGACCCGCCAGCCGACGTTGACGGGCAAGTCATTGGTGGCCGGGATGGTGAGCAGCGCGCCGGCCGCCGCCCCGGCCCAGTAGGTGCCGTTGATGACGATGTCGATGACGCCACGGTGCCGGCTCGGGATCAGCTCGTCGATGGCCGAGTTGATGGCGGCGTACTCGCCGCCGATGCCGAACCCGGTCAGGAACCGGAACAGGAAGAACCACCACGGGGCAAAGGAGAGGGCGGTCATCGCGGTGGCGATCAGGTAGGTGCCCAAGGTGATCATGAACAGCTTCTTGCGGCCGAACCGGTCGGTGAGCCAGCCGAAGAACAGCGCGCCCAGGCAGGCGCCCAGGACGTAGATCGCCGCACCGAAGCCGGTGATCTGGGACTGGGTGATGTCGAGGCCGCTGCCGGGCTTGCTGATCTGCCCGGAGATGTTGCCGACGATGGTGACTTCCAGGCCGTCCAGCACCCACACCGTGCCGAGGCCGATCACGATCATCCAGTGCCAGCGCGACCAGGGCAGGCGATCCAGGCGTGCCGGGACCTTGGTGGTCACGGTCCCGGTTTGGACGTCATCACTCATGGAGATTTTCGCTGCCCGGGCCGGCCCGGGATAAACGCCGACGCCGGCGGGCGGCGTCAGTCCTGCTTGCGGGCGATGGCCTCGCCCAGCTCCTGCTTGGTCATCCGCGAGCGGCCGCGGATGCCGAGCTTGGCCGCCCGGTCCATGAGCTCCTTCTTCGTGTGGCCCAGGACATCGACGCCGCCGGCCGTCCGGCCGACGTTCTGCCGGGCGCGGGGGCTGGCGGCCCGTTCGTCGGACGGGCCCTTGTGGTCCTTCTTCTGCCAGTGGTCGCCGACCTTCTCGAAGGCGTGCTTGACCGCGTTGAAGGCGACCCGGTGCGCGATCTCCTCGTCACCGTCGTAGGTCTCCAGGGCACTGTCATGGGCCTGGGCGAAGGTGTCCTGGGCCTTCTCGGGCGAGCGCTGCAGGGTGCCAGGCAGCTCCTTGACGCGCGGCTTGCCGCTCTTGGTCGTCTTCGGCATGATGCCCCTCCTTGGTCGACGTCCGGCACGTCAGCGCAGGCCGCGATGTGGTAACGAGCCAGTCCGCAACGGTTACCCGGGGCAGCTTGGGTTAACCGTCTTCGCTGGCCAGGCGCGGAGATCATGGCCTGCGGATACTGGCCGGAGGCCGAGGTCGGCGCGGCTAGCGTCCGCAGCAGGTGGCCGAACCCGCGAGGAGCGCGGGCCTGACGGCGGGCCGAGGTCTGCACCGTGACGTCGGCGGCGCGCAGCACCGGCCAGCCGATACGGGTGACGGCGGCGAGCAGATGCGTGGTCCTCGGCGGTGCGCCAGGGCCCGGAAGCCGCCCGCGGCCAGGTAGGCGGAAGCCCGGATGCCGATGTTGGCGCCGTGGACGTGCGAGTGCGAGCCCGTCGCCGAAGCCGTAGCGCGCGGCGAACGCGGCCGGCACGTGCGGCGGGTGCCCGTCCCAGTCCGCCACGGTGACGGTGCCGAGGACGACGTCCCAGCCCCGGTCGGCGTGCGCGAGCTGGCGCCCCAGCCAGTCCGGGCGGCACCACGGTGTCGGCATCGGTGGTGGCCAGCCAGACGCGGCCGGGTCTGCGCCGGCGGTCAGCCGCAGCAGTTCGGCCATCCCGGCCGCCCGCGCGGCGCCCACATTGCGGGCGCCGATACCGGTGACCCGAGCGCTCCGCGCCCTCGCGCCACGGCGACGGTCGGTCGGTGCAGGAGTCGGCGACCACCAGCACATGCACCGGGACGCTGACCTGGCGGGCGGCGCGGCCGCAGCGCGTCCAGGCAGGCCGGCAGCAGCGACCTCCTCGTTGTGCGCGGGCACCACGCTGACGCCGATGGCCTCGATCACACCAGGCCTGTCGCCTGGGCCACCGAGACGGGCCGTTCCATCGGTGCGGATGTAGACCTCGGCCAGGAAGTCGGGCTCGGCGTGCCGGACCAGCCGGGCCAGGCCGGGCTGCGCGCCGAGCACCCGGTGGACGTCGTCGCCGGAACGGGGGTAGTCGGCCACCGGGTGCCGCCAGTGCACGGCGAGCAGGGTGCCCGCCCGGCTGCAGGGCCGGACGGCCGCGTGTTCAGGATCTGCCCGAGATCCTGGTCGCCGAAGTAGTACAAGAGCTCGGAGAACACGATGAGGTCAAAGCGGCCCGGTCGGCCACTGCCCTGGGAGTGTCCCGCTGCTCGACCAGGACGTGCGGCGCGCCCTGGGTCCGCCTCGCGGCGGCCCGGACCGCCGCGGCGGCGACATCGCAGGACAGCACGCGCGTCGCAGCGCGGGGCGAGCATCTCGGTGAGCACGCCGATGGAGCAGCCGGGTTCGAAGACGCGGCGGTACCGCCGGAGCGGAAGCTGGGCCAGGCTGATGCGCGTATTTCCGCTGTTCATACCAGCGGTTCTCAAAACCCCACGGGTCCGGCGCAGCCTGGTACATGGCGTCGAAATAGGCTGCGCCCAGCGTGCCGGGGGCTCCGGAAGGGATCACCGGAGCAGCACCTCCAGGTCGGCCTGGTGAAGTGGGCCACGATCTCCGGTGGCAGCACCGGCCCGAGACCCGGCCCGCGGACGGTCAGCTGGCTGGCGAAGGCACCGATGGCGCTCTGCTTCCGGGCCGGGATGCCGGCCGGCAGCGGTATCCGGCAGGCCCGGGGCCACGGGACGCGCGGATCAGCGGGCCGGGCCCAGTGCCACATCCAGATCGGGTAGCTCAGCACCGGCCGGGCGGCGCCGGCGGCGGCCCGGCGGGCCGCGCGGCCCGCCGCCTCATGATCGGCGTGCGCGTCTTCTTCCCAGGGCGCGAGCCAGACGTCGAACCCGGCGCACAGCTCACGCAGGGTGGCCGTGAGCTCTTCCTCGTGATCAGCGACGGCCGTGTCCGGGAGCCGCAGCCGGATCACCTCGGCGCCCCGGGCACCTAGCCGGTCGAGGGCGGCAGCGGATTCCTCGGCCCGTGTCCGGGCGATGAGGGCCGAGTCGGAATCCGGATGGGACGCGTCTCCGTCAGTGACGGCGATCAGCCGCAGCCGGGCTCCGGCGGCAGCCAGGATGGCCATCGTCCCGCCGACGCCGAGGACCTCGTCGTCGGGATGCGCAGCGACCACGGCCACGCTGGGCCAGCCGGAAGGGTCGGCGGCCGGCAGCTGCCGCAGCCCGGCCCAGGAGGTCCAGGCGTCCGGCCGGGTACCAGGCGCATCGATGAGGTTGGGCTCGGGCGCCGTCGCGGTACCACGCGGCGCCGTCGCTGGCGACCAGGGAACCGAGCCGGGCCAGGTCACGTTCGGCATGATGCTGGCGCAGGTAGACGGTGAGGTCGGCGACCCGGCGGGAGTGCGCCTCGTCGCGGGACAGCGGGCCCGCTCCCAGGGCCCGGCCGACCCGGCGCATGACGTCAGTGGCGACCGCCTCGACCAGGGCCCGCAGGCGCAGGGCGCGCCGCGCTCCCCCGCCTAGGCGGTCTTCGGGGTCAGCATCGATCTCGGCCGCGGCGACGTCGAGCGCGGTCCGGGCCGTGCTCAGCGCGATGTCGACCGCGCCGAGATGGGCCAGTGCGTGCGGGCCGATGTCTCGTCCGGCGGCGGCCGCACTCAGCGTCTGGCCAACGGCCCGGGCGCCGCCGTACCAGCAGGCGGCCACTCCCGCCCCGCCATGCGCGAAGCCGGGCCGGGCGGTGTAGCTCCCGGGGTCCCCGACGGCCTCGGCCGGGATGCTGTCAAAACTGACGTCGAGGGTGTCGCTGGCCGCCATGCCGGTGGCCCGCCAGGTACCCGGCAGGGGCCACAGGTCGCGGGTGCCGGCCGTGAACAGCCGGTCGCCGTCAGGGGCGGTGGCGGTGACCAGCGACGTTGGTGCACGACCGGGCGCCCGAGCAGTACTGCTTGATGCCGTCGAGCCGCCAGCTCCTGCCGTCCAGCCGGGCGGTAAGCCCAGGGCCGGGCGGTTGTGCGGCCCACACGCCCCAGCGGCTGCCGGGCGGCGGAGCGGCGGTGCCCAGCTCGGCCAGGATGGCCAGAGCGTCGGTATGCCCCTCGCTCAGCCGGGCGACGCTCAGGTCTTCGCCGGCCAGGTCGGCGAGAGCCGTCCATCGGTCGCGCGTGTGCCCGCGGCCGGGCAGCGGCAGGTCGAGCCGGCCAGCCTGCACGGCGGCCGTGAACGCGGCCGCGACCTTTTCCGTGTGCGGCGGGCGGGGCACGCCGGCGGAGGCGTGCTCGACCGAGGCGGGCCCGAGCAGTTCGGGGCGATGGCGAACGGCTTCTGACATCAGCAACCCCCTTGTGGAGACCCACCGCTGCCCGGCGCTGAGCCGGACAAACACGTTCGAACAGGAGGAAGGATGGAATTCGTTTCCGAACGACTGACGGCTTTGCGGCTGCGTTCGGCGGGTAACTCCGGCCCGCCGATCGCCTCAGCCAGGGATTCGCCGTGATGCCCGGTGAGGCTGATGATGCGACGGGGAGCCTGCCAGGCGTTTAGGGGCCGGCTCCCCGGGTATCCGCCACGCGTGCCAACGCCATCAGACGTCCCAACCCGGTTCCATTGGGGAAAAGGCCGGGAAAGGCGGCTAGGTGGGGCTCCGCCCGGAGCCGGGCGCCTAGCTGCTAGGGGTGGGCAGGTGGCAGGAGATCTTCGGATTGACACCGAGGTAATTAAGCGGACCAGCGGCAATGGTCGCGATAATGTCGCCCGCGTGGGCGCAATCCGTCGAGGACGAGCCGAAATAGCCGCGTTGACCAGCGGCGATCGCGCCGATAATCAGCCAGATCAGCACGATGAGACCTCCGACGCGCATGTCTACCTCCGAAAGACGAGCCGATACTGCCATCAGGAAGTGCGGCCTGGGGCCGACAATTTGTCTACCCCGCCAGCGCCGGATACACGTGCGGAAGGTAAAGGAAATGACGTACATGTCGCGCCGGGCGACACCGCCACCTTCCCGGCATCCCGTAATGAACGGCGGTGTAATGTGGCTGCCGATGGGCTGGGGGGCAAAGACCGGAGCACAGGAGGCTCCGGCCGACGCGCCTTGGCCCGGTACCGGAGACCGGCTGCGTGATATGGCTTACACCTACACCACCGACCTGGCCGCGGTTCGCGCCGTGGTCTACCGCTATGCGAAGGAGGCCGGGCTGCCCGAGCAGCGGGCCCTCGACCTGGTCCTGGCGGTCAGCGAGGTGGCAGCCAATACCGTCCGGCACGCGCAATCGCCCGGGTCGCTGAAGATCTGGTACGACAGCGACGAGATCGTGTGCCAGGTCCACGACGAGGGTGTCATCCAGGATCCGCTGGCTGGCCAGCGCAAACCCGCCATGGACGCGATGGGCGGGCACGGGCTGTGGATCGTCCACCAGGTCTGCGACGACGTCGACATCAGCTCCGATGGGGACGGGACCACGATCCGGCTGCACATGAAACTGCCCCGGCTGAAGCCCGGTCCCTGACCCGGTTTCCGGCGGGCTGGTCCCGGCCCGGTCACGGCCGCACCCGGGCCGCCGGCCGTGTGGTAAAACAAGGGCGTGGATCTGCTGACGGTCTCGGTGACAGCTCGTGAGTCCGCAGGTGAGCCCTACACTTTGGTAGAGGTCGCCGGCGAGGCGGACGTCACGAATACGGACGAGCTGCGCCGCCTGCTGGATGACGAGGTGGCCCAGCAGCCGCGCACGCTGATCATCGACCTGTCGGGCCTTAGGTTCATGGATTCCTCGGCGCTGCACGCGCTGCTGCGGGCCAACCGGTCGATGGACCGTGAGGGCGGCGTGCTGGCCCTGGTCTCACCCCAGCCCGCGGTAGCCAAGATCTTGCGGCTGACCACCGCTGACCGGCTGATTCCGGTGTTCGGCACCGTGGCCGAGGCGCCGCGGGCTGGACGCCCGGCTGCGAACTGGCCGCGCGACACCTACCCCGGCGATGTGTTTGCCAATCGCCGGGATGGGATATGCTCTCCCCTAGTGGTGCCTACGACGCAGGCACGCTCAATGCGACACGGTGTTTTCGCAGAGCGCGCTCCGAGGTACCACTTTTTGCGCTTCCTGGCGAAACCCGTGATCCCCCCGTCGTCACACAGGAGGCATCTCGGATGAAGATCGCCCTAGTAGCCCAGAACGCGACTCCGCTCACCCCGCGGGCGGGCTCCGGCCCGGACAGCGATGACATCGGGCTCGGCGAACTCAGCCGTAAGCTGGCCGACCACGGCCACCAGGTCACCATCTACGCCCAGAAGCAGCAGACCGACGCCCCCGACCGCGCCGAGCTGGGTGACGGCGTCCGGGTCGAGCACATCGACGCGGGCCCCATCGCCGAGGCGGCCAGCGACGATGCGCGGGCCGACGCCGACCTGCTGGACCGGGTGCCCGCCTTCAGCGGCCCGCTGCGCAGCAGCTTCGAGCTCGAGCGGCCCGACATCGTGCACGCGCTGCGCTGGACGAGCGGGCTGGCCGCACTGGTCGCTGCCCGTGACAGCCGCATCCCGGTGGTGCAGGAGTTCAACACGCTGGGCGCCACCGAGCTCCGCGACGGGAGCCAGGCCGACGACACCGCGGCGGCCCGCCTCCGGCTGGAACCGGCCATCGGGCGCAGCGCAGCCGCAGTGGTCGCCACGCACTCGGCCGAGGCCTCGGACCTGGCCAACCTGGGCGTGCAGCGGTCCTCGATCCGGGTCGTGCCGTGGGGCATCGACACTGACCTGTTCACCCCGGAAGGCCCGGCGGCCAAGCGGAACGGCCGCCCGCGGCTGGTGACCAGGACCGACCTGACCGAGCGGGCGGCCCTCGAGACACTGCTCCGGGCCCTGACCCGGGTACCCGAGGCCGAGCTCGTCGTCGTGGACGAATCGGCGCGCGCCAGGCCGGACACCGAGGCTTACGCCGGCCTGGCCAAGTTCGCGGCCGCGCTCGGCATCGCCGACCGGGTGATCTTCTGCGGGCAGGTAGCGCGTACCGAGATGCCCGCCCTACTGCGGTCCGCTGACCTGGTCGTCAGTACCTGCCAGTACGCGCCGTCCGGCATGACGACCCTGGAGGCCATGGCGTGCGGGACTCCGGTCATCGCTCCCCCGGTGGACGGGCACGCGGACGCGGTGGTCGACGGGACGACCGGCATCCTGATCCAGCCGGGCCGGCCGGCGCTGCTGGCCCAGCGGATCCGCCAGCTGCTCGCGCACCCCATGCTGCTCGAGGCGTACGGCGTCGCGGCCGTCGACCGGGCCCGGTCCCGGTACTCCTGGGACCGGATCGCGTCCGAGACGCTGGCCGTCTACGACAAGGCGGCCGCCGCCACGGCCGCGTAGGCCGCTGAGGCTGACTTCCGAGGGCCCGGGAAGCGTCGACGCATTCCCGGGCCTTCGGCGTGTCCGGAGGTAGCGACCGGCCTCGCTCAGTGCGCGGCTAGGCGCTCGGCCCGATCCAGACGGCCTTGACGTTGCAGAACTCGCGGATGCCCTGGCTGGACAGCTCGCGGCCGTAGCCCGAGGTCTTGACGCCGCCGAAGGGCAGCTGCGGGTAAGAGGTCACGTTCCCGTTGATGAACACCAGGCCGGCGTCCAGGTCGCGGATGAACCGGCTCTGCTCGGCCGGGTCGCCGGTCCAGGCGTTGGCGCCCAGGCCGAACTCGGTGCCGTTGGCCAGCGTGATGGCGGCATCGAGATCCGGGACGCGGTAGACGGTGGCGACCGGGCCGAAGACCTCCTCGGTGTGCACTCGCATCTCCGGGGTGATCCCGGCCAGGACCGTCGGCGGGTAGAAGAAGCCGGGGCCTTCGGGCGCGGCGCCGCCGCACAGGACCTTCGCCCCCTTGGCCGCGGCGTCGGCCACCAGGTGCTCGACGTCGTCGCGCTGCTGCTCCGAGGCCAGCGGGCCGATGTCGGTGCCTTCGGCCATCGGGTCGCCCACGGCCTGGGCCGTCATCTGCTCGGACGAAGAGCCGCTCGAACTCCTCGTAGACGGCGTCGTGGACGATGAAGCGCTTGGCCGCGATGCACGACTGGCCGTTGTTCAGGCAGCGCGCGATGGCGGCGACCTCGGCCGCCCGGGGCAGGTCGGCGGACGGCATGACGATGAACGGGTCGCTGCCGCCCAGCTCCAGCACCACCTTCTTGATCTCGCTCCCGGCGATGGCGGCCACCGCGGACCCGGCCGGATTGGACCCGGTCAAGGTCGCGGCCACCACCCGGGGGTCGCGCAGGATGGCCTCGATACGGGACGAGCCGACGAGCAGGGTCTGGAAGGCCCCGTCCGGGAAGCCCGGCCCGGGCGAACAGGTCCTGCATGAACAGCGCGGTCTGCGGCACGTTGGAGGCGTGCTTGAGCAGGCCGACGTTGCCCGCCATGAGAGCCGGGGCGGCGAAGCGCATGGCCTGCCAGAGCGGGAAGTTCCACGGCATGACGGCCAGGACCGGGCCGAGCGGCTGGTAGGCCACCCGGGCCTCGGCTGCGCCGACGGCGGCCGCACCGGCGGGCTCGTCGGCCAGGAAGCCCTCGGCGTGCTCGGCGTAGTACCGGCAGGCGCTGGCGCATTTGGCCACCTCCTGCCGGGCCGCGGCCAGCGTCTTGCCCATCTCGGTGGTCATCATGGCCGCGACCTGCTCCTGCTCGCGGTCCAGGATCGCCGCTGCCTCGGTCATCCAGCGGGCCCGTTCGGCGAAACTGGTCAGCCGGTACCGGCTGAACGCCGAGGCCGCTGCGGCCAGGCAGCGCTCGACGTCCGCCTCGCCCATCTCGTCATAGGTCTTCACCGTTTCCCCGGTGGCGGGGTTGGTGGTCGCGATGGCCATGATTGTCCTCCTTCGGCGGCACGCCAGCGGGCCGGCGGCCTGACGGGCCCCTGCCCGGATCGGACCGGCCCACACCTGCCGCACGGGGCTGGATTGCGCCTGCTAGACCTGGGTAACAGGGTTTCCGGGCCGGGAGGTGAGCTGAGATGGCCGACGGCGGATCGCGCGACGCGCGGAACGAGACCGAGGCGGAGCGCGACGACCGGAACCTGGCCGAGCTGCTGCAGGAACTGCGGGTGGCCGGGCTGGGGGTGCAGGTGCTGTTCGGCTTCCTGCTCTCGCTGCCGTTCACCAACCGGTTTACCAAGCTGAGCCCGGGCCAGCGCGATCTGTACCTGGCCAGCCTGACGCTGTCGGTGGTGGCTACGGCGCTGCTGCTGGGACCGGTCGCCTATCACCGGCTGGTGTTCCGGCAGGGCCGGAAGGAAGGCCTGGTGCAGGCGGCCAACGTGATGGCGGTCGCCGGGCTGGCCGTGGTCGGCCTGGCCGTCACGGCCGCGGTCTGGCTGGTGACCAGCTTCGTGGCCAGCGGCGTGACCGCCGGGGTGATCAGCGCGTTCGCCCTGGTCATGTTCGGCGCGCTGTGGTTCGTCTTCCCGCTGGCGCGGCGCCACTGAGCTGGCCGGCCAGACAGTGCGCGTCAGCGCACCCGGATCGCGACCAGGCAGGCGTCGTCGTCAGTGTCGGAGGCCGCGCCGGCCATGATGCGGTCGGCCTGGGCGGCGGCGGTCGGATCGCCGTCCGGCGCGGCGGCGTGGCCCGCCGCCACGGCGGCGACGAACTCGGCGAGGACCTCCTCGATGGACTCACCGCGGCGCTCGATCAGCCCGTCGGTGAACAGCAGCACGGTGTCGCCCGGTTCCAGCGGCTGGATCGACTCCTCGTACTCGGCGTCCGGGTCCATGCCGAGCAGCACCCCGCCGGGTAGCGGAAGCTGGCGCGCTCCGCCGCTGTGCACCAGGACGGGCGGCAGGTGGCCGGCCCGGGCCCAGCGCAGCACGCCGGTCTCGGGGTTGTACACGCCGCACACCACGGTGCCGATCACGCCCGAGGTCAAGTGGCACAGCACGCCGTTGAGCATGCGGAGCAGGTCGCCCGGCCCGGCGCCGGTGATGGCCAGGCCGCGCAGCGAGTTGCGGGCCGCCACCATGCCGGTCACCGCGTCGATGCCGTGGCCCGCCACGTCGCCCACGACCAGCAGCACCTCGTTATCGGGCAGCACCAGGGTGTCGTACCAGTCGCCGCCGACCAGGTGCCCCTGGCCCGCGGGCCGGTAGCGGACGGCCACGTCGATGCCCGCCGCCTCGACCGGAGACGCATCCGGCGGCATGATGGCCTGCTGCAGCCGCAGGGCCAAGGTGTGCTCCTCGGCGAGCTGGTCACTCGTGGCGGCCAGGGCGACCTGGGTGTGATAGTGCGCCGAGACGTCCTGGAACGCGCCGCGCAGGGCCACCACCGGGCCCGACGGGTCGGTGACGGGCTCGGCGAACACGCGGATCTGGCGGATGCTCCGGTCCTCGGGATGGACGACGCGGAAGGTCGCCGTGGCGGCCTCGCCGCGTTCCAGCAGGCGCTGCTGCATGAGCTTGACCTCGGGCCGGTCGGCCGCCATCACGTAGTTGTGCAGGTCGGCCAGGGGGATCTCGGCCCCCGGGCGGGGCGTGAGACCGAACAGGCCGAACGCCGAGTCGGTCCACAGCACCGTGCCGTTGACCAGGTTCTCCTCCCAGCCGCCCAGCCGCCCGACGCGCTGCGCGTGCTCCAGGAGAACCGTGGTCTGGCCGGCTGAAGGCTCATCCCGCCAGCTGACGATGACGCCGTCGTAGAACCGGGCCACCCGCAGCTCTTCCCGCCCCGGCAGCTGCTGGGAGGTGCCGTCGGCCAGGACCTGGACGGCCCGGGTGAACAGCCCGGACACGCTGGCCGGGAAGGCTTCCAGCAGGGTCAGGCCGGTCAGGTCGGCGCCGGTGCGGCCGTCGGGATCGCGGTAGTCCGGGCTGACATGCTCGATGCTGAAGTCGGTGACCTGGCTGTCCGCGCCGGTGATGGCCTTGAGCACCAGGACCGGCTCGGACAGGTCGTCCAGCAGCGAGTACAGGGCTGCCCGCGGGTGCTCGGCGGCCAGGTCACCGCGGGTGAGACGGGAGCTCAGGACCCGGGCGCAGCCCGCGGCGACGGCCAGCAGGCGCTGCCTGACCTCGGTGCTGAACTCGGCGAGCGGCCCCGGCCAGGCGACGGTCATGACGCCGAGCAGCTCGCCGTTGCGCGCCCGCAGGGCCAGCACGGCACTGGCGGCGAGCGGCGAGCCGATGACGGGCACCTGGTCGGCGGCCGGCCGGCCGGCGTGCCACCACAGGTCAGGGCCGCCACGGGCGACCCGCTGAGCGGGAAAGTCCAGCTGCGGGGGGACGCGCCGCCAGTGACTCGACTCCGCGCCGGACAGGCCCGCCTCGCCCAGCAGGGCCAGCGAACCGTCGGCCTCCAGGACCCAGATCATCACCGCGGCCGCGCCCATGGGCGCCAGCACCTGCCCGGCCAGCGCGCCGGCCAGCTCGGCGCCGTCGGCGGCCAGCTCGGCCGCGGCCTCGGCCAGCAGCGTGCTGGGCCCCGTGGATCCCGCGCCTTCATGGCCGGGCCGCGGGCCGGCCGCAGGGCCCGCGGCCGGAGCGGCTCCGGTGCCGCCCGCGGCGCCCGGGTCGGCGGCCGGGTCCGGGCTGGCGGACGGGCCGGGGAAGGCGTCCCCGGCCGGGACGCTCGCGTCCCCTTCGGCGGACAGGACGGCCGCGGCCATCTCGCCGAGCGGCACCCCGGTGGCGGCGGACAGCTCGGCGAGCTGGCTGGCGGCCGCGGCCGAGGTCAGGCCGAGCCGCTCCATCAGCGCCCCGCGGGCCATCGCGATCACGGACTCCGCCGCGCCGGAGGCGCGGATCCGGTCGAGCTCACGCCGCTGGCGCTCGATGACCGCGATCAGCCGCGTCACATCTTCGTCGCTGCCAGGCATGCCCGAAAACCTCTCCGCTCGCTGACCGTCCCGCCAAAGGCCAGCTCAGCAACCTGCCGTCGGCGTGGCACAAGGTCCATACGCTATCGGTAAAGGTCTTGTTCGGCTCATGATAATTACTTCCGCGACTACCATCAGTAGAGATGGCACGCGATGGGAGTGGCCTGGTGACCGATACCGTCCAGTCGGGCCCGCGGCTCGACAAATCCGGCCTCGAGCAGCTGCTGGAAGGCCTGACCGCCGTCCGCGGCGGGGACTTCAGCACCCGCCTGGCCAAGACGGGCGACCCGCTGATGGACGAGATCGCGACCGTCTTCAACGGGATGGCGGACCAGCTCGACCTGTTCACCTCGGAGGTGACCCGGGTGTCCCGCGAGGTGGGCACGGAGGGGAAGCTCGGCGGACAGGCCTACGTGCCCGGGGTGACCGGGACGTGGAAGGACCTGACCGACAACGTCAACGCCATGGCGGGTAACCTCACCGGGCAGGTCCGGTCGATCGCCCAGGTGGCCACGGCGGTGGCCAAGGGCGACCTGAGCCAGAAGATCGACGTGGACGCGCGCGGCGAGATCCTCGAGCTGAAGTCCACCCTCAACACCATGGTCGACCAGCTGTCCTCGTTCGCCGATGAGGTGACCCGGGTGGCCCGCGAGGTGGGCAGCGAGGGCCGGCTGGGCGGCCAGGCCGACGTCAAGGGCGTGTCGGGGACGTGGAAGGACCTGACCGACAACGTCAACTCGATGGCGGCCAACCTGACCGACCAGGTGCGGTCCATCGCCCAGGTGACCACGGCGGTGGCCAAGGGCGACCTGAGCCAGAAGATCCGGGTCGACGCCCGCGGCGAGATCCTGGAGCTGAAGGAGACCATCAACACGATGGTCGACCAGCTCTCCGCGTTCGCCGACGAGGTGACCCGGGTGGCCCGCGACGTGGGCACCCAGGGCAACCTGGGCGGCCAGGCCGTGGTCCGCGGCGTGTCCGGGACCTGGAAGGACCTGACCGACAACGTCAACGTCATGGCGTCCAACCTGACGGCCCAGGTGCGGTCCATCGCCCAGGTGGCGACGGCGGTCGAGCGCGGAGACCTGAGCCAGAAGATCACCGTGAACGCCGAGGGCGAGGTCGCGGTCCTGACCCAGACCATCAACCGGATGGTCGGCACCCTGTCCGCGTTCGCCGACGAGGTGACCCGGGTGGCCCGCGAGGTGGGCACCGAGGGCCGGCTGGGCGGCCAGGCCGACGTCAAGGGCGTCGCGGGGACCTGGAAGGACCTGACCGACAACGTCAACTCGATGGCCAACAACCTGACCAGCCAGGTCCGTAACATCGCCCAGGTCACCACGGCCGTCGCCCAGGGCGACCTGTCCAAGAAGATCGACGTGGACGCCCAGGGCGAGATCCTGGAGCTGAAGACGACCATCAACACCATGGTCGACCAGCTCTCCTCGTTCGCCGCCGAGGTGACCCGGGTGGCGCGGGAAGTGGGCAGCGAAGGGCGCCTCGGCGGCCAGGCCGAGGTCGAGGGCGTCTCGGGCACCTGGAAGCGGCTGACCGAGAACGTGAACGAGCTGGCCGGGAACCTGACCCGCCAGGTCCGCGCGATCGCCGAGGTGACCAGCGCCGTCGCGGCGGGCGACCTGACCCGGTCGATCTCGGTCGAGGCCCAGGGCGAGGTGGCCGAGCTCAAGGACAACATCAACGCGATGGTCGTCTCGCTGCGCGAGACCATCCTGGCCAACCAGCAGCAGGACTGGCTGAAGACCGCCCTGGCCCACATCAACGGGATGATCCAGGGGCACCGGGACCTGGCCATCGTGGCCGAGCTGATCATGGACGAGCTGGCCCCGCTGGTGGGCGCGCAGCACGGCACGTTCTTCCTGGCCGAGCAGGGCCTGGACGGGGAGACCCGGCTGCGGCTCATCGCCGGCTACGGCCTGCGCGCCGACCTGGGGGCGCCGATCCAGTACCGGATCGGCCAGTCGCTGATCGGCCAGGTGGCGCGGAGCAAGCGGGCGGTGGTGGTGGCCGCCGTCCCCGAGGGCTACATCAAGATCTCCTCTGGCCTGGGCGAGGCGGATCCGGCCAACCTGGCCATTGTGCCCATCCTGTTCGAGGACCAGGTGCTGGGCGTGATCGAGCTGGCCTCCTTCACCGCGTTCAGCGAGGTGCAGACCGACTTCCTTGAGCAGCTGACCGAGACGCTCGGGGTCAACGTCAACACGATCATCGCCAACGCGCGCACCGACGCGCTGCTCGAGGAGTCGCAGCGGCTGACCTCCGAGCTGCAGGCCCGGTCGGAGGAACTGCAGGCCCAGCAGGTGGAGCTGCAGGTGTCCAACGCCGACCTGGAAGACCAGGCCGCCCTGCTGGCCGCGCAGAACCGCGACATCGAGACGAAGAACACCGAGATCGAGCAGGCCAGGCAGGAGATCGAGGAACGCGCCCAGCAGCTGGCCCTGGCCTCGAAGTACAAGTCGCAGTTCCTGGCCAACATGTCGCACGAGCTGCGCACCCCGCTGAACAGCCTGCTCATCCTGGCCCGGCTGCTGGCGCAGAATCCCAGCCGGAACCTCACGGCCAAGCAGGTCGAGTACGCCAACGTCATCCACTCGGCGGGCTCGGACCTGCTGCAGCTGATCAACGACATCCTCGACCTGTCCAAGGTCGAGGCGGGCCGGATGGACATCCACGCCGAGCGGTTCCGGCTCAGCGCGCTGCTGGAGGACATCCAGGCCACTTTCCAGCCGCTCACCGCGGAGAAGGGGCTGGACTTCGCCATCCAGACCGACCCGGGCGCGCCGCTGGAGCTGTTCACCGACCGGCAGCGGCTGCGCCAGGTGCTGGGCAACCTGCTGTCGAACGCGGTCAAGTTCACCGAGCGCGGCAACGTGCGGCTCCGGGTCGGCCTGTCGGGCCGGCGCGGCGGGGACGGCGCGGCGATCATGGAGTTCTCGGTGACCGACACCGGCATCGGGATCGCGCAGGAGAACCTGACCACCATCTTCGGCGCCTTCCAGCAGGGCGACGGTACCCTGTCACGCCGTTACGGCGGGACCGGCCTGGGCCTGTCCATCGTCCGCGAGGTCGGCGCGCTGCTGGGCGGCGACATCAGCGCCGAGAGCGAGCTGGGCCACGGCAGTACCTTCACCTTGTACCTGCCGTGCGACCTGCCCGGCGCGGTGACCGACCCGGGAGCCGAGCTGGCGAACGGGGTGAGCGTCACCCCCAACGGGAACGGGCAGGCCGAGGCGAGGCAGGCCCTGGCGCTGCAGCCGGTGCTGGCCGAGGAAGAGATGTCGCCCGGCCGGCGAGTGCTGGTCATGGAGAGTGCCAGCGGCGGCCTGCTGACCCTGCTCGCGCACAGCGCGGTGTCCGACCTGACCGGTATCGACGGCCCGGTCCAGGTCCAGACGGCGGTCACCCCGGAGCAGGGCATCGAGGCCCTGAACGAGGCCCCGCACCAGTGCGTCGTGCTGGACCTCGGGCTGGCCGATGCGTCCGCCTTCGCCTTCCTCGAGCGACTGCGCGAGGAGCCGGGCCAGCAGGACGTGCCCGTCCTCGCGCACACCCGGGACACGCTGGACAGCGCCCAGGCGCGGCTGGCCCGGACCCGGTTCGGCTCGGCGTACCTCGAGCTGCTGCCGTCGCTCGACGAGCTCCGCGAGCGCATCGTGCTGCACCTGTCGGCGGCTCAGCCTGAGCACCTGCCCGCGCTGATCAGCGAGGCTCCGGCCGACACGCCGTTCGACGCGGTGCCGGTGGCGGCCGGGCACGAGGCGCTGCGCGGCCGGCGCATCCTGCTCATCGACGACGACGCCCGCAACGTGTTCGCCATCACCAGCAGCCTGGAACTGCAGGGCATGGCCGTCGCGCAGGCCCCGGACGGCCGGAAGGGCATCGAGGCGCTGCTCAGCGGGGAGGACCCGGACCTCATCTTGATGGACGTCATGATGCCGGAGCTGGACGGCTACGCCACCATGCACGAGATCCGGCAGATGCCGGCGTTCGCCACCCTGCCTATCATCGCGGTGACGGCCCGGGCCATGCCCGGCGACCGGGAGAAGAGCATCGCGGCGGGCGCCAGCGACTACGTGACCAAGCCGGTGGACACCGACGAGCTGCTGGCCTGCATGGAGCGCTGGCTCGCGGGCCGCTGAGGCGGCCCGGCCGCCGGTTCCCGCCGGGCGGCGAGCCGGGACGGCCTAGACCCGGACGGCCCGCTTGGCGGCGGCCGCGGCGCGGCGCGTCCGCCGGCGCTGACGCTGACGGTCCTCGGGGGTGCTGCCGCCCCAGATGCCGTACGGCAGGTCGTTCGTCATGGCGAACTCCAGGCACTCCTGGCGCACGACGCACCCCGCGCAGATGACTTTGGCCCGGGCGACCTGCCGCTCCCCCGGCCCCGTGGTCGAGATCGGGAAGAACAGGTCGGGATCGGCCGATAGGCACGCGCCCGCCGAACGCCAGTTGACGGCGGTTGAAGTCGTGGTCATCACGGGTCCTCACGGGCTCTGAGCCGGTGCTCACGCGGAACTGTGCTGGCAGTGGCGCCTCTGCTTCCCGGCCGCCCGGCGGCTACACCTCCGTTCCGCGAACCAGGGCTTGGTTGTGATGAGCATCACACCTGGGTACGTTTATCCGCCGCGGGCCGGGCACACCCTACTCGTCCACAATTCCGAGGGTTGCGGGGAGAGTCGTGACAAAGGGAATGCTCCAGGCGCCGGCCCGCAAGGCCGCTGGCCTCCCTGACGCCAGTGTGCACCTGCCGACCCAGGCCGAGCTGAAGGCCCGGCCCGATGGCGAGCTGCTGGCCCGGCTGCATGAGCTGCCGCGGGACAGCGAAGAGCACGCCACGGTGTGCGAGGTGCTGGTGGACCGGTACAGCAAGCTGGTCCGCTCGTGCGTGCGCCAGTACCGCGGCAGTCCCGAGCCGACCGAGGACCTGATGCAGGTAGGCTACGTCGGCCTGCTGAAGGCGATCAACAACTTCGATCCGGGTTTCGGCACCAGCCTGTCGGCCTACGCCCAGCCCTGCGTGAGCGGCGAGATCAAGCGCCACTTCCGCGATAAGCGGTGGCAGATTCACGTCCGCCGGTCGGCCCAGGAGCTGCTGCTCGAGCTGCGCAAGGCCACCGAGGACCTCACCCAGCAACTGGGCCGGGTACCGACTGAAGACGAGCTGGCCGAACGGCTCGGCGTCAGCGCGGACGACATGGTCGAAGCTCGCCAGGCGGACCTGATGTTCAGCAGCTACTCCCTCGACGCTCCGCTGTCTGACCGGGAGGACCCGGCCCTGCTGGCCGACCTGCTGGGCGATGACGACCCGGAGGTCGCGCACACGATCGACATGGAAGCGGTCAACACGCATTGGGAGGAGCTGCCCGAGCGCGAGCAGCGCATCCTGGTCATGCGGTTCTACGGCAACCTGACCCAGACCGAGATCGGCGACCGGCTCGGCATCTCGCAGATGCACGTGTCGCGGCTGCTGACCCGGGCGCTGAATTACCTCAAGGGCAAGCTGCTCGAAGAGCCAGACGGCTCCGCTTCGGCTGAGCCGTCCGCACTCGCCGGGCGGGCCAAGACATCGGAAGGACTCTCATGAGAACCGGTACGGGGCTCGCGCTGATCTGCGTCGGGGCGATCCTCGCCTTCGCCGTCAGATCCAATCCCTCTTTCTTCAACTGGAACATCGCCGGCTGGGTGATCATGGTCGTCGGCATCCTGGGCCTGGCCATCCCGCGCCGGGGCTACGCGTGGGTCGGCCGGCGGCTGTTCGTCCGCCAGGCCCGCGTGCGGCCCGGCGGCGGAGACGAGGTCATCTATCCGACCGGCGTGGACCGCAACCCGGCCAACAGCCGCGTGCCGGCCGCCCTGCCGGGCGGCCGCGAGGCCCCGGCCCAGAGCGGCACCACCCAGAACGTGCCCGCCAGCGCTGAGGACATGCGCCCGGGCGAGACCGAGGTCGTCGAGGACGTCTACGAGGACTGAGCTGCCCTCATCCGCGGCCTCGCTGGCACTGGTAACCGAAGCAGCCGAGAATCCGCCGGGATCCCTGGGGTCCCGGCGGATTCTTGTGCATTAGTTCGTACTCCCGCCAGTACTATTGAGTCGGCTAGGGGGTTCACCAGGGATACCGGTCGGGAGACATGCCGCAAGACACACGGGCAGACGGCTCGGGAGCCGCCGACCTCGCCGGCCTGGCCGAGCGGCGCGATGCGCTGCGCCAGTCCGCGGCCCTGCCGGGTGCTGATCCGCGTCCCCTGCTCGAAGCGGCTTTCGCCGAGCTCGACGCGGCCGTCGAGCAGCTGGCCCAGGTGGCCGAGACAGCCGGGGAACCAGCGGCCGCGGCGCCCGCAGACACCCTCAGCGCAGAGCGGGCCCTGCTGCGAGCGGTGTTCGCCGGGGCGCCCGTGCCCATGTTCGTGCTCGAGGCTGACGCCACGGTACGGCGAGCCAACGGCCAGGCCGGCGAGCTGATCGGCGCTCCCTCCGGGTACGCGACCGGCAAGTCGCTGACCGCGTTCGTCGATCCGCCGTCGCGCGCGGCGGTCAAGAGCCAGCTGGCCGCGGTCATCCGGACCGGGAAGGCCAAGCTGGTGGACTGCCGGCTGCTCGGCCCCGACGGCCCGGTAGAGGTCACGCTGGCCGTGGATGTCGCCACCCTCCCAGACGGAACGCGGCTGCTGGTGGTGACGGCCAGCCCGGTCGCCTCAGCGGCCCCGGCCCGGGCGGGCCGGACATCGGGACGGCCAGACGGGACGCCGGGCGACGTGGTCCGGGCCATGACCCGGCGGACGGACATGATCACGGCCGTGACCCGGCTGCTGCTGGACAACAGCACGTTCAGCGAAGCGGTCACGCTGCAGCGGTGCGCACGTCTGCTGGCGGGCGGGGGGCTGGCCAGCTGGGTGCTCGTCGACATCGAGCGCGCGGGCGCGCTGCGGCGCCAGTTCGTCATCGGCCCGGCGGACGGCCCGTCGCAGGACCTGGCCCGGAAGGTACGCGGAGTCGACCCGCAGCCCCAGACGGTGCCGGGCCAGGTGCATGCCGCGGCCCGGTCCATCCTGCTGGCCCACGCCGACGACGCCGGCGCCCTGGGCGCCGGCCCGGACGAGACCCCGCTGCTCATGCTGGCCGGGGTGACCTCGCTGCTCAGCGTGCCGATCACCGACGGCGTGACCCGATACGGGGCGCTGACGCTGGCCCGCACGGCGGCCGAGGGGCGCTTCGAGCTCACCGACCTGGCCCTGGCCGAGGATCTGGGCCAGCATCTGGGCGTCGCGCTGAGGGCGGACCGCATGTTCCGCGATCGGTCGGCGGTGGCCGAGACGCTGCAGAGCAGCCTGCTGCCCGCGACCTTGCCGGAGGTCCCGGGGCTCGAGCTGTCGCCGTCCTACCAGCCGTCCACCGGGAGCCTGGAGGTGAGCGGCGACTTCTACGACGTGTTTCCGGTCACCGGCGGATGGGCCATCGTGGTCGGGGACGTCTGCGGCAAGGGCCAGGAGGCCGCGGCGATGACCGCCGCGGCCCGGCACGCGATCCGAGCGCTGGCGCACTGGAACCCAGACCCGGTGGACGTGCTGGTCAAGGTCAACGAGCTGATGCTGGCCGGCGATTATGAGGACCGGTTCGTGACGGCCAAGCTCGCCTACCTGCGCTGGTCAGGCGAGCGGCTGCACGTCACGCTGGCCAGTGCCGGGCATCCCGGGCCAGCGCTGGTGCACCCGGACGGGCGGGTCGACGTGCTGGACGGCGGCGGCCTGCCGCTGGGCCTGTTCCCGGAGCCCGACCCGCAGCGCGAGGAACTCGAGCTGGGCGAGGGCGACCTGCTCTTCTTCTACTCCGACGGGCTGACCGATGCGCGCAGCCCCGACATGCGCTACTTCGACGACGTGTTGGCCGAGGAGCTGGCCGGGCTGGCGGGGCGGCCGGCCGGCGAGACGGTCCGGATGATGCAGAGCCTGGCGTCCGGCTTCTCCGCGGACGAGCTGCGCGACGACATGACCATCCTGGCGGCCAGGGTGAAGGCCCCGCCGGGCCCGGACCGGGACGCCCCGGCCCGCTGAGCCTCAGCCCGTCCGGGGCCGGGAACCGCCCTTGCCGGCCTTGGCCCGGGCCACGACCTCGGCGGCCACCTCGGTGACCTTGACGTGCCGGCGCTGGGACTCCTGGCGCAGCCGGCCCAGCGCGTCGTCCGCGTCGCAGCCCAGGGCGTGCATCAAGATGCCCTTGGCCTGGTCCACCACCGAACGGGCCACCACGGCGTCCTTGAGCTGGCTGGCGGTGCGCTGGGCCTGGCCGTAGGCGGTGGCGTTGGCCAGCATGGCCCCGCCGAAGGCAGCGAGCGTGTCCGCCATCGGGTTGGACTGCGCGTCCAGCACGCCGGGCCGCACCGCGAACAGCGACAGGACCAGGGCGCCGTCCGGGACATCGCGGACGAGGTGCACCGAGCAGCGGACACCGCGGCGCAGGGCTGCGTCGGCGTACTGCGGCCAGCGGGTCTCGGCCAGCAGGTCGGGACAGCTGACCGGCAGGCCCGAAACCGCGGCCTCGACCAGCGGACCGGACCCGGACCCGAGCTGCAGGTCGGCCAGCTCGGCCAGGTCCGGATGGGTGGCCGTCGCCTCGACGACCTCGCCGTCATGCCAGACCGCGGCGTGCGCCCCGGCGCAGGCCGGGACCTGCCCGGCGGCGAGCTCGGTGAACCGGTTCAGCGACCGGGCGCCGCCCGCGTTGGCCACGCTGAGCAGTTCGGCGGCTTCGTGCCCGAGTTGCTCGATCGGCACCCTGACCTCCGCCCGCCTAGCAGGCGGCGAGCGAAGCGCCCGCGGTGGCCCGGGTCATGGGGGCGATCGCGTCGCTGCCGATCCGGGTGACGAAGCGGATGGCCGGCAGCCGGGCCGCGCAGGCGGCCAGCCGGGCCCCGGACGCGGTGGTCTTCTGGAAGGTCGTCTGGCACCAGGGCCGGGCGCCGGTCCAGGGAGTACCGTTCCCCGCGTCGGCGGTCGAGTAGCCGGTATCGCAGGCGGCCATGACGTGCGTCCGGCTGCTGAGCAGGGCCCCGACGGTGATCATGGCCAGCATCATCGGGACCAGCACGAACGCGTAGATGCTGGTGCCCGCCCGCAGCCAGCCGAAGCGCCGCGGCCGGGGCCTGGGTCTGGCCAGCGGCTCCACGCCGACCGGCTCATGAACGTGCAGCCGGGCGAAAATAGCGAACATCGACACCAGACGGGGGTCGCTGACCTTCAGCGCGCCGTCCATGCGATTGAGGATCCGTTGCTGGGCGGAAGGCAAACTCACCGCGAACTCCTAGCACCATGACGAACGCGGGGCACGGGACGAGCGCCTACCCCCGCCTTCTGGTCACAACCGGCGACATTCGCAGCTTACCGGCTTGATTACGCGCACGACTCAGTTGAGCACAATTCTGCCGGCAACTACCGCGCCTCGGGTGATCAGGCGGCTAAGTCGGGCACCGCGGCGGTCACCTCGCTGGCCGCGTGCTGGCTCATCGACACCCGGATCAAGGCCGCCGCGACCCGCGCGGGCTGACCGCTGGCGGCCAGCACCCGGGCCAGGTCCGGGCCGTCGCCGGGCAGTCCCACCCGCCGGGCGCCGCTGATGACCCGGGCGTCGGCGTAGGGCGCCACCGCAGGCCAGGTGTCCTGGACCTCACGCAGGAAGATGCTGGCTCCGGTCGGGCCGATGCCGGGGAACTCGGTCAGCAGCGAGGCGAGCCGGTCGGTGTCCGGGCCGGCGTCGTCGCGCAGGCGGCGCAGGTCGCCGTGCCACCGGCTGGTCAGCAGGTCCGCGCCGTCGCCGAGCTCGGTGGCGGTGCTCTCGTCGTAGCGCCGGTAGTGGCCGCGGCCGAGCGCGTCGACCCGGTCCTGCCAGCTGGCCTCGCTCATGGCCTTAGGGCTGCGGTAGCCGGCCGCGAACAGCTCGTGCGCGGCACCGACCGCGATGTCCGCGGTGATCCGCGCGGACAGCAGCGTGGTCAGGACGAGCAGCTGGTACAGCGGCCCGGGCCGGTCAGCCAGCTTGATGCCCGCTTCCTCGGCGTAGGTGAAGCCGCACTGGTCGAGCAGCGCCTTGACGATCAGCTCTGATCTTTCTGGCATGCGACACCCGGCCCGTCAGGCGCCGGGCGGGGCGGCGAAGACGCCAGGCCGGGCCGGTCGCTCGTCCCGGTCCAGGGCGAGATCCCCGATGGACACCACGCCGACCGGGACGCCGTCCCGGACCACCGGGATGCGCCGCACGGCCCGGTCCCGGACGAGCCGGGCCGCGGCCTCGGTGTCGTCGTCGGGGCCGAGCGTGGCCAGGCTGGTGCTGCAGATGTCACCGATGCAGGTCAGCTGGGGGTCCAGGTCCTCGGCCAGGACCCGGACGGTGATGTCCTGGTCGGTGAGGAGTCCGGCGAGCTGGCCGTCGATGCTGACCAGCACAGTGCCGACGCCGTGTTCCTTCATGGCCCGCGCGGCGGTCGCCGCCGTCTCGGTCGCGGGCAGGCTCACCGGCGCCGGGGACATGATGTCCCGCAGCTTCCTCGCCATGGGCTCACCTCCAGGGATGTTCGTTGGCGAGTACCCGCTACGGCGGCGGGCAAACGGCGAGGTTTAACCCGGCAGGCCAGGGTAGACGGCCAGAACGCAACACAGGGAGGTCGCATGTCGGGATCCACGATCGGGATCGTGGTTATCGCCGTGGTCGCCGTGGTAGCGCTGCTCACCTGGGTTCTCCTGGTCCGGCGCGCCGCCGACCACCCCGGGCAGGAGCACCCGCAGCGCAGCGAGATGACGGGGCTCGTCCAGGGAGGCCAGCACGTAGGCGGCGGCCGCAGCGTGGCCCCGACGCGGGACGCGCCGGTGCCGTTTGGCGGGGGCGACCCGCCGACCGCGGAAGAGGAGGACGTGCTCTCGGCGCAGGCACGAGCCAAGGCGCACGCCGAGCACGAGGCCCGGGTGCACGCCGAGCACCCGTCCGGGGACTCGGACCGCTAGCCGGGGTTCCTGCTTAGGCCGCCGCCGCGTGCGGCGGCTTAATGCTGTCCGGGCCCATTCAGGCGGACCGGGTCGGGGCCCGCGGTCACGCGGCCTGGTCGTGCAGGGCCAGGTCGCCCAGCGACACCACGCCCGCGACCTGACCGTCGTCGATCACCGGCAGCCGGCGCACGGAGTGCGCGCGCATCAGCCGCTCGGCGACGTCCGCGTCCTCGTCGGCGCGGACCCCGATGAGGTCACCGCTGGCCAGCGGGCCGACCGGCTCGTCCGGGCACCGCGCTTCGGCCACCGCCCGGACGACCAGGTCGCGGGCGGTGACCAGGCCGTGCAGCGTCTGGCCGCTGACGACCAGGACGGCGCCCACTCCCCAGTCCCGCATGGTCCGCGCGGCGTCACCGATGGACTGGTGGTAATCGACCCCGATGGGACCTGGGGTCATCACGTCACGCACCTTGGCGTTCATGACGTCCTCCCCGTCGCGACTCGGCTGCTCTGGTCCTCTTGGCTACCAGGCACAACCTGTCCTAAACACCGGACGGGCCGGCGGGGCGGATCAGGCGCGGCCCAGCAGGCGGTCCAGTGCGCGGCTGACCTCGTCGGCCAGGGAGCCGTCCTTGGTCACGGCCGGGTCGGTAGCGACGGCCTGGACCGCGGCCCGGCTGTCGCTGACCAGCCCGCAGTCCAGGCACTCGACCTGGCCCAGCCGCCGGATCAGGTGAGCGCTACGGCACTTGGCGCAGTGCTCGAGCTCGGCGGTCCAGTCGGCTGACTCCTGGCACCCGGGGCAGATGAGCACGAGGCGGTCGTGCCTGACCCCGCGCCGCCAGGGGCTCTGGCCGCGTTCCGGGTCTGTCTGCCGCATACCGCAGCGGTAACACGGCACTCCCGACGACCTCCCGTGATGAAACCTGCGCTAGCCGAGAGCGGCGAGCGCCCGGGCGTACTCGGCGAGGTCGCGCGCCTGCGGGATCGGGTTGATCACCTTCCACCGCACGACGCCGGCCTGGTCGATGACGTACGTGCCCCTGACCGCCACGCCGCGGTCCGGGTCGAAGACACCGTACCGCCTGGCCACCTCGCCGTGCGGCCAGAAATCCGAGAGCAGCCCGAAGCCGAAGTGCTCAGCGTCAGCCCAGGTCCGGTGCGTGAAGACGGAGTCCACCGACACGGTGAGCAGCTCGACGTCGGCGCGGGCCAGGGCGGGGAATTCATCGCGCAGGGCGGTCAGCTCGCCGGTGCACACGCCGCTGAAGGCGAGCGGGTAGAAGACCAGCAGCACGTTCCGGGCGCCGCGGAAGCGGGACAGCCGCACGGGCGTGCCGTGCTGGTCGGGCAGCTCGAAGTCCGGCGCCTGGTCACCGACGTCCACCGGCACGCCTGATCCTTCCGCGGCCGGTCCGGCGGCCGCGGCGCGGACGGCGGCTACCGTCGTGCCTTCGGCGCGACCAGACGGGTGCCGGACCAGTCGCGGCCCGCGCTCACGCTGGAGGTCTGGGAGAGGCCGGCCGTGGGCGCGGCCTCGCCGATGTCGCTGGGCTCCACGTGGCCGTCCCGGCCCGCCTTGGGCGTGAGCAGCCAGATGTACCCGCCGTCGGCCAGCGGCGTCAGCGCGTCGACCAGCGCGTCGACGAGGTCACCGTCCTCGTCGCGCCACCACAGCAGGACCACGTCGACGACGTCGTCGTAGTCTTCGTCGACCAGCTCCACATCGTCGATCTGGGTGATCGCTTCGCGCAGCTGCTCGTCGCAATCATCGTCGTAGCCGATTTCCTGCACCACCTGGCCCGGCTTGATGCCGAGCCGCTCGGCCTGGCCGCGTTCATCCTGGGCCTGGCCCGCGGTCGCGCTCACTGACGTCCTCCTGGATCCTTCCCCGCGCCGGTGCGCCTTCCGGCGGCGACGCGTCAGCTACTTCTTGTTGGGACAGTTCACACTGGGTCGGCCCGGTGCGCAAGTGCCAATCGCCAGGCCCGCGAAATCAGGCCCCATATTTTGATCTGGCGGGGCCGCGGAGCCGTTACTCTAGGACCGCATTCATCACCTAGCGTAACTTCCAGGCTCCGCTCTGCGCGAAACCGGGGATTGGCCGGGCGTCCCGGCCCGCCCGCTGCATGAGCTCTCGCCCGCGGCAGCTACCGTCAAGTAGAGGTGCGCTCCGGGCCGGTTCGTAAGACGATTGACCTGGACAGTACCGAGCAAGGGCCCGTGACAAGGCACCAACCCCCGCGGCCAACAGCCGCCCGAGTTACTGCGGAAGGCGAGGCTACCCCGTGGCTTCCGGACGCCAGCGATTCTCCATTATCAGCGACGGCCTGCCGAGCCAGCTGCCCGATACCGATCCAGACGAGACCCGCGAATGGATCGAGTCCTTCGACGACGTCGTCCAGAGCAGAGGCCGGACCCGGGCCAGGTACGTCATGCTGCGCCTGCTGGAGCGGGCGCGCGAGCAGCAGGTCGGCGTGCCCGGCCTGCGCAGCACCGACTACATCAACACCATCCCGCCCGAGCGGGAGCCGTGGTTCCCGGGCGATGAGTACGTCGAGCGCCGGATCAGGGCCTACGTCCGGTGGAACGCCGCCATCATGGTGTCGCGGGCCAACCGGCCCGGCCTGGGCGTGGGCGGCCACATCGCCACCTACGCCTCGGCGGCCTCGCTGTACGAGGTGGGCTTCAACCACTTCTTCCACGGCAAGGACCACGGCGAATCCGGCGACCAGGTCTTCATCCAGGGCCACGCGGCCCCGGGCATCTACGCGCGGGCCTTCCTGGAGGGGCGGCTGAGCGAGGACCAGCTCAACGGGTTCCGGCAGGAGCTCTCGCACCGCGGCGGCGGGCTGCCCTCCTACCCGCACCCACGGCTGATGCCGGACTTCTGGGAGTTCCCGACGGTGTCCATGGGCCTGGGCCCGCTGAACTCGATCTACCAGGCCCGGTTCAACCGGTACCTGCTGGCCCGCGAGATCCACGACACCTCGCGCTCGCACGTATGGGCGTTCCTCGGTGACGGCGAGATGGACGAGCCGGAGGCCATCGGCGCTATCGGCGTGGCCGCCCGCGAGGAACTGGACAACCTGACCTTCGTCATCAACTGCAACCTGCAGCGGCTGGACGGCCCGGTGCGCGGCAACGGCAAGATCATCCAGGAGCTGGAGTCGACCTTCCGCGGTGCGGGCTGGAACGTCATCAAGGTCATCTGGGGCCGCGACTGGGACCCGCTGCTGGCCGCCGACACCGACGGCGTGCTGGTGAACAAGATGAACACCACGCCGGACGGACAGTTCCAGACCTACAGCGTGGAGTCTGGCGCCTACATCCGGGAGAACTTCTTCGGCGGCGACCCCCGGCTGCGCTCCATGGTGGCGCACCTGTCGGATGAGGAGCTGCGCAACCTGTCCCGCGGCGGCCACGACTACCGCAAGGTGTACGCGGCCTTCAAGGCGGCCCGGGAGCACACCGGCCAGCCGACGGTCATCCTGGCCCACACCATCAAGGGCTGGACGCTGGGGCCGGACTTCGAGGCCCGCAACGCCACGCACCAGATGAAGAAGCTGACCGTGGCCGAGCTGAAGGACTTCCGGGACCGGCTGTTCCTGGACATCCCGGACGCCGCGCTGGAAGCCGAGCTGCCGCCCTACTACCACCCGGGCGAGAACTCCGACGAGATCCAGTACATGCGCGAGCGGCGGGCGGCCCTGGGCGGCGTGCTGCCGCGCCGGGTGGTGCGGGCCAAGGCGCTGAACCTGCCGGGCGACGCGGCGTACGACGAGCTGCGCAAGGGGTCGGGCAAGCAGGCCGTCGCCACCACCATGGCGTTCGTCCGGCTGCTCAAGGACCTGATGAAGGACCCGGAGATCGGCGAGCGGTTCGTGCCCATCATCCCGGACGAGGCCCGGACGTTCGGCATGGACTCGCTGTTCCCGACGGCGAAGATCTACTCCCCGCACGGGCAGACCTACGATGCCGTCGACCGGAACCTGCTGCTGTCCTACAAGGAGTCCGAGAAGGGCCAGATCCTGCACGAGGGCATCAGCGAGGCGGGCGCAATGGGCTCGGTGATCGCGGCCGGGACCTCCTACGCCACGCACGGCACGCACATGATCCCGGTGTACGTGTTCTACTCGATGTTCGGCTGGCAGCGGACCGGCGATGAGATGTGGGCGTTCGGCGACCAGCTGGGCCGCGGCTTCCTGCTCGGGGCCACGGCCGGCCGGACCACGCTGACCGGTGAGGGCCTGCAGCACAACGACGGGCACTCGCTGCTGCTGTCCTCGGTGTCGGAGGCCTGCGTGTCGTATGACTGCGCGTGGGCCTTCGAGCTGTCCTACGTGGTCCGCGACGCGCTGCGCCGGATGTACGACGCCTCGCCGGAGCACCCGGACGGCGAGAACATCTTCTACTACCTGACCGTGTACAACGAGCCGTACCCGCAGCCGGCCGAGCTCTCGTCCTTCCCGGGCGGCCCGGCCGAGCTGGAGAAGGCCATCCTGCGGGGGCTGTACCTGTACGCGCCGTCGCCGGAGGCGGGCTCGGCGCCGCGGGGCCAGATCCTGGCCTCGGGGGTGACCGTCCGGGAGGCGCTGCGCGCTCAGGAGCTGCTGGCCACCGACTGGGGCGTGTCGGCTGACGTCTGGTCGGCCACCTCGTGGACCGAGCTGCGCCGGGAGGCGCTGGCCTGCGAGTCCTGGAACATGCTGCATCCCGCCGAGCCGCCGCGCGTGCCCTACGTGGCCTCGGCCCTGGCCGGCGCGCAGGGCCCGGTGGTGGCGGTGTCGGACTGGATCAAGGCGGTGCCCGACCAGATCGCCCGCTGGGTGCCCGGGACGTACACCTCGCTGGGGACCGACGGGTTCGGCTTCTCCGACACCCGCCCGGCGGCCCGGCGGTACTTCCACGTGGACGCGGAGTCGATCGCCGTGGCGGTGCTGTGGGAGCTGGCCCGGTCCGGGGCGGTGGACGCCGGCCTTCCGGCTCAGGCCATCGCCCGCTACGGCCTGGACCTCCCGGTGAGCGAGGCCCTGTCGTAACGCGGCCTGCGCCGGCGAGCGCGGCGATGGCGGCCGATCAGGCCCGGGCGGGCGGCCCGCGGGTGAACGCGGAGACCGTCCGCCGGATCGAGCGGTCGGCCGGCACCCTGGGCACGGCCGCCATCACCGCGATGGAGAAGCCGGCTGCCCTGGTTCAGGCAGCTGTCCGCGGAGAACCGGTCCTGGCTCGGGCTGGTCGCGCAGGCGGGAGTGGCCGCGTTCAGCGACTGGATCGCCCATCCCGAGCGGGACCGGCCCGCGGTGACCGAGGTGTTCGGCACGGCCCCGCGGGAGCTGGCCCGGGCGGTCAGCCTGCAGCACGCGGTGGAGATGGTGCGGGTCATCATCGATGCGGTGGAATCCCGGGTCGACGAGCTGGCCGCGCCGGGCAACGAGGCGGAGCTGCGCGAGGCGGTGCTGACCTACGCCCGGGAGATCGCCTTCAGCGCGGCCCTGGTGTACGCGCGCACCGCGGAGGCGCGCGGCGCGTGGGACGCCCGGCTGGAGGCGCTGGTGGTCGACTCACTGGTGCGGGGCGACACCGAGGAGTCGCTGCACTCGTGGGCGGCCGCGCTGAACTGGTCGTCAACGCCGGTCACGGTGGTGGTCGGGACCATCGGCGACGAGGACGCCGGCCTGGGCGATGATGCCGGGCTCGCCGGGCGGCCGGGCGTCGTGGTCGAGCCGCTCATCGAGGAGCTGCGCGCGCAGGCCCGGCGGGCCCGGCTGGACCTGCTGGCCGGCGTGCACGGCAACCGGCTCATCCTGGTCATCGGGGGTAGCGATGACCCCATCGCCGCCGCCGAGCGGTTCGCCGGGCGGTTCGGGCCAGGGCCGGTGATCGTCGGCCCGCTGGTCCGTGACCTGCGCAGCGCGTCGATCTCGGCCCGGGCCGCGCTGGCCGCGCTGCGCGCCGCCCCGGCCTGGCCGGACGCGCCCCGGCCGACCGGCGCCGACGACCTGCTGCCCGAGCGGGCGCTGAGCGGCGACCCGGACGCCCGGGCCGCGCTGATCAGCGACGTCTACGAGCCGCTGCTGGGCGGCGGGCACGCGCTGCTGGACACCCTGACGACCTACCTGGAGCAGGGCTCGTCGCTGGAGGCCACCGCGCGCCTGCTGTACGTGCACCCGAACACGGTCCGGTACCGGCTGCGCCGGGTGGCGGAGCTCACCGACTACTCGCCGTCGTCCGGGCGGGACGGCTTCACGCTGTGGGTGGCGATCGCGCTGGGCCGGCTGGCCGACAAGCGCCGCTGACTCCCCTGGGCGCCCCCTGGCCTGTTGACCTGGCCGCGAGCCTCCGGCCGGGGCCGCGGGGCACGCGCGGCGTGACAGGCCGGTAACAGCTACGTAAACGACCTTGTAGGAATGCTACAAAGAAATAGCGACTAACTTCGTGCCGTTCGGCATTCATCTAGCGGACTTCTACAGGGCACTCTGATGAGATGCTGATTATCACCTCTCCCGGGCAGGGGGCTCAGACGCCAGGTTTCCTCGAGCCCTGGCTGGAGGTACCCGGCGTGGCCGAGCGCCTGGCGGCGGCTTCTGAGCTGGCAGGCCGGGACCTGATCAAGTACGGCACGACCGGTACCGCGGACGAGATCAGGGACACGGCGGTCGCGCAGCCGCTGCTGGTCGGGGCCGCGCTGGCCGTGGCGGGCGCGCTGGCGGGAGGCCGCCCCGGCGACATCCAGGCCGACGTGATCGCCGGGCACAGCGTCGGCGAGCTGGCGGCCGGCGCGCTGGCCGGAGTGCTGACCGAGGCCGACGCGATGCGCCTGGTCCGGGTCCGGGGCGACGCCATGGCGCAGGCCGCGGCGGCCGAGCCGACCGGGATGTCGGCCGTGCTGGGCGGCGACGAGGCCGAGGTGCTCGCGGCGCTGGAGCGGCACGGGCTGACCCCGGCCAACATGAACGCGCCGGGACAGGTCGTGGCGGCCGGCACGCTGGCCGGGCTGGAGGCCCTCGCGGCTGACCCGCCGGCCGGGGCGCGGGTGCGTCCGCTGCAGGTGGCCGGAGCGTTCCACACCCGGTTCATGGAGCCGGCCGTGGCCGCCCTGCGCAGCGCGGCGGCCGAGGTCTCGGTGGCCGACCCGGTCATCACCCTGCTGTCCAACGCGGACGGCGCCGCGGTCACCACGGGCAAGGACTGGCTGGAGCGGATCGTGGCCCAGGTGGCCGCGCCGGTGCGCTGGGACCTGGCCATGAACACCATGACCGACCTGGGCGTGACGGCACTGATCGAGCTGCCGCCGGCGGGCACGCTGACCGGCCTGGCCCGCCGGGCGCTGCCCGGCGTGGCCCAGCTGGCCATCAAGACGCCGGACGACCTGGCCGCCGCGCGCGAGCTGATCGCCGAGCACCTGTCCGAGCCCGAGGGACACGGGCACGGCCACACGCCCGAGTGGCGGCTGATCGTGGCGCCGACGTCCGGCACGTTCCGGGCCGGCGGAGAGCTGGGCACCGTGGTGGCCCGCGGCGGTGAGCGGGCGCTGTCCGCGCCCTGGCCCGCGGACATCATCGAGTGGCTGGTGGAGGACGGGGACCCGGTCAGCGAGGGCCAGCCCGTGGTCCGCGTACAGCCGAAGGAAGGCGCATGAGCCACACCAGTGCATTCCCGCCCGCCGCGGGCGCACGGATCATCTCGCTGGGTGCCTACCAGCCCGGCAACGTGGTGACCAACGAAGACCTGGCGGCCCGGATCGACACCAGCGATGAGTGGATCCAGAGCCGGGTCGGCATCATCGACCGGCGTTACGCCGGCCCGGACGAGACGGTGACCGACATGGCCGTCGCGGCCGGCGGCAAGGCGCTGGCCGGCAGCGGGCTGTCCCCGGCCGACATCGACCTGGTCATCGTGGCCACCTGCAGCACCGAGTCGCCGATCCCGAACACGGCCGCGGTGGCCGCGCACCGGCTCGGCGTCGTGGCGCCCGGGGCCTACGACCTGAACGCCGCGTGCGCGGGCTTCTGCTACGCGCTGGCCAACGCCGCGGACGCCATCCGGGCCGGCTCAGCCCGGCACGTGCTGGTCATCGGCGCGGAGAAGATGACGGCCTGGGTCGACCCCGAGGACCGCGCCACCTGCATCATCTTCGCCGACGGAGCCGGCGCCGCGGTGGTCGGCCCGGTCGCCGACGGCGAGCCGCCCGGCATCGGCCCGGTGGTCTGGGGCAGCGCGGGCGACCTGGCCGACAACATCATCATCGCGGACCGCAACTCGTTCCTGCACCAGGAAGGCCAGGCGGTGTTCCGCTGGGCCACCACGGCCATGCACCCGATCGCCGCGCAGGCCGCCGAGCGGGCCGGGGTGGAGCTGAGCGACCTGGGGGCGTTCGTGCCGCACCAGGCCAACCTGCGGATCATCGAGGCCATCGCGCGCAGGCTCGGCGTGCCGCGGGAGCGGGTGGCCGACGACATCGTGCACGCCGGCAACACGTCCTCGGCGTCGATCCCGCTGGCGCTGTCCCGGATGAGCGAGCGGGGCGGCGTGAAGCCGGGATCGCCTGCGCTGCTCATCGGCTTCGGCGCCGGCATGTGCTACGCGGCGCAGGTGATCACGGTACCCTAGCCGCGCTTGCCCGGGCGGCGCGGCGTCAGCGTCCGCTGCGGCCTGGGCGAACAGACCAGAAAACCCATTTCAGATAAGGGAGCAAGGACCATGACAGAGCAGGAGATCCTCGCCGGACTGGGCGAAATTGTCGAGGAGATCGCCGGCGTTCCCGCCGACGAGGTGACCCCGGCCAAGAGCTTCGTGGACGACCTCGACATCGACTCGCTGTCCATGGTCGAGATCGCCGTCGCGGCCCAGGACAAGTTCGGCGTCGAGATCCCGGACGACCAGCTCAAGGACCTCAAGACCGTCCAG
Source organism: uncultured Actinomycetes bacterium (assembly GCA_963744005.1). Classification (GTDB taxonomy): domain Bacteria; phylum Actinomycetota; class Actinomycetes; order Streptosporangiales; family Streptosporangiaceae; genus Palsa-504. The sequence goes on from CAVURU010000003.1 coordinate 1,201,721, forward strand.
GACGTCGTGAACTTCGTGGCCAAGGCGGACGGGAGCTCAGCGTGAGCGCAGACCGCGAGACCGTAGTCGTCACCGGGCTCGGCGCGACCACCCCGCTCGGCGGGGACGTCGCGTCGACCTGGTCGGCCATGCTGGCCGGGACCAGCGGCGTGCGGCGGATCGAGGAGCCGTGGGCCGAGGATCTGCCGGTCAAGATCGCCGCCATGGCGGCCGTCGACCCGGTGGAGACGGTGGGCCGGGTGCCGGCCCGCCGGATGGACCGCTGCGAGCAGTTCGCGCTGGTGGCCGCCCGCGAGGCGTGGGCCGACGCGGGCAGCCCCGAGGTCGACCCGGAGCGGCTCGGCGTGACGGTGACGACCGGTATCGGCGGCATCGGCTCCATCTTGTCCGCGTACGACACGCTGAAGGAGAAGGGCTGGCAGCGCATCTCGCCCTTCACCGTGCCGATGCTGATGCCGAACGGCTCGGCCGGGCTGATCAGCATGGAGCTCAACGCGCGGGCCGGGGCCCACTCGGTGGTCAGCGCCTGCGCGTCCGGGGCCGAGGCCATCGGCTACGGCATCGACATGATCCGCTCCGGCCGGGCCGACGTGGTGCTGGCGGGCGGGACCGAGGCGGCCATCATGCCGCTGAACATCGGCTCGTTCGCGGTCATGCGGGCCATGTCGACCCGCAACGACGAGCCGGAGCGCGCCTCGCGCCCCTACGACAAGGCCCGGGACGGCTTCGTCCTCGGCGAGGGCGCCGGCGTGCTGGTGCTGGAGTCGCTGTCGCACGCGCGGCGGCGCAACGCCACGGTGTACGCCATCGCGGCGGGCGCCGGGTACTCCTCCGACGCCTACCACATCGCGCACCCGGCCCCCGACGGGGCGGGCGTGATCGCGGCCATCAGCCGGGCGCTGGCTGACGGGCACGTCGACCCGGCGGACGTCGTGCACCTGAACGCGCACGCGACCTCGACCCCCGAAGGCGACCCGGTCGAGGCCCAGGCCCTGGCCAAGGCGCTCGGCCCGGCGGTCGACGGCGTGATCGTCTCGGCCACCAAGTCGATGACCGGGCACCTGCTCGGCGGGGCCGGGGCCATCGAGTCGGTGGCGGTCATCAAGGCGCTGCAGGACAAGACGGCCCCGCCGACCATCAACCTCGAGGACATCGACGAGGACGTGACCATCGACGTGGCTACCGAGCCGCGGCCGCTGGCCAAGCACGGATCCGGCCCGATGGCCGTGCTCAACAACTCGTTCGGGTTCGGCGGGCACAACGTATCCCTGGTGTTCACCGCCGCCTGACCTCGTCCCTCACCCATAGGAGACCTCAGATGACGACCACCGTCGAGTCCGGCATGCCCGCAGACAGCGGGCCTCAGCCGCTCCCCCGCGACCCGCGGGAGCGGCTGGCGGCCCTGTTCGACCCGGGCACGCTGGAGGTGCTGCCCACCGATGGCCACGAGCACAGCGGAGTGGTGGCCGGCGTCGGGCTGGTGCACGGCGCGGGCACGGTGGCGTTCGCCTGCGACCCGCGGGTGCAGGGCGGGGCCATGGGCACCGAGGGCTGCGCCGTGATCGTCGGGGCCTACACCGAGGCGGTCTCCCGCGGGGTCCCGATCGTGGGGCTGTGGCACTCCGGCGGCGCCCGGCTGGCCGAGGGCGTGGCCAGCCTGCACGCGGTAGGGACGATCTTCGCCGCGATGACCGCCGCGTCCGGAAGGGTGCCGCAGATCTCCGTGGTGCTCGGCCCGGCGGCGGGCGGCGCGGCCTACGGCCCGGCGCTGACCGACATCGTGATCCTCTCCGCGCAGGGCCGCCTGTTCGTCACCGGCCCGGACGTGGTGCGCTCGGTGACCGGCGAGGACGTCGACGCCGAGCGGCTCGGCGGCCCGGAGCCGCACAGCCGCCGCTCCGGCGTGGTGCACGTGGTGACCGAGTCCGATGCCGAGGCGCTGGGCAAGGCCCGCCAGCTGGCCGCGCTGTTCAGCGACCAGGGCAAGATCGGCGAGGACGCCGAGGACCGCGACCTGTCCGGGCTGCTGCCCGACTCGGCCCGGCGCGCCTATGACGTGCACGTCCTGACGGGCAAGCTGCTCGACGAGCCGGGCGTGGAACTGCACCCCCGGTGGGCGCCCAACATCGTGACCATCCTGGGCCGCCTGGCGGGCCGCACGGTGGGCGTGGTGGCCAGCAACCCGATGCGGCTGGGCGGCTGCCTGGACGCCGCCTCGGCGGAGAAGGCGGCCCGCTTCGTCCGGATGTGCGACGCGTTCGGCGTGCCGCTCGTGGTCCTGGTCGACGTGCCCGGCTACCTGCCGGGCGTCGGCCAGGAATGGGACGGCGTGGTCCGCCGCGGGGCCAAGCTGCTGCACGCGTTCAGCGAGGCATCGGTGCCGCGGGTGACGCTGGTGACCCGCAAGGCCTACGGCGGCGCCTATATCGCGATGAACTGCCGGGCCCTGGGCGCGACCAAGGTCTACGCCTGGCCCGGAGCGGAGGTGGCGGTGATGGGCGCGGTCGCGGCCATCCGCATCCTGCACCGGCGCACGCTGGCCGCGGTGGAGCCGGAGCGCCTGCACGAGGTCGAGGCCGAGCTGGCCGCCGAGCACGAGGCCGCCGCGGGCGGCCTGGACCGCGCGGTGGAGATCGGCGTCATCGACGCCATCCTGGAGCCCAGCCAGACGCGCCGCGAGCTGGCCAAGGCCATCGCCGAGGCGCCCCAGCTGCGGGGCGCGCACGCGAACATCCCGCTGTAACGGCCTGCTCAGCCTGAGCCGGGCGCGGCCGGGCTCAGGCTGAGAGGCCCGCCGCCGCGGGGGACGGCTAGAGCGGGGCGGACGGGCTGTCGCCGCCGGTGCCGTTGACGCCCGTGCCGCGGTCGGTGCGGCCGGCGCTGGGGCCGGTGGCCGGGCCGGTGTCGGCCGGGGGTGCGGCCGTCTCGGGCGCCGAGGCCTCGGGCGCCGAGGCCTCGGGCGCGGCCTGCCCGGCGGGGCTGCTTTCGGCGATGAGCTCTTCGAGCCGGGCCCCGCGGACACGGCGGAACGCGCGGTGGTCACGGGCCCGGTCCAGGATGGCCACTTCCAGGCTGGCCGCGGACACGTCGCTGCGCTCGCCGTTGCCGCTGGCCGACAGGGCGGACAAGGCCACGCCGAACGCCTCGGACAGGGACAGGCCCGGGGAGTAGTGCTCCTTCAGGGCGGCGGAGACCTGGTCGGCCTGGCCGCCGAAGGCCACGAAGCCGGGCTCGTCGGTGACCGACCCGTCGAAGGTGATCCGGTAGATCTGGTCGGCCTCGGGCTGCGCGCCGACCTCGGCCACCACGATCTCGACCTCGAACGGCTTCATGCTCTCGGTGAAGATCGTGCCGAGGTTCTGCGCGTAGTAGTTGGCGATGCCGCGCGCAGTCACGTCGCGCCGGTCGAACTGGTACCCGGTGATGTCCGCGTAGGTGATCCCGGCCTTGCGCAGGTTCTCGTACTCGTTGTACCGGCCCACGGCGGCGAAGGCGATCCGGTCGTAGATCTCGCTGATCTTGTGCAGCGCGCTGGAGGGGTTGGGCGCCATCAGCATGATCCCGCCCTCGTACTGCAGCGTGACGCAGCTGCGGCCGCGGGCGATCCCCTGGCGGGCGTACTCGGCCTTGTCCCGCATGGCCTGCGCGGGTGAGACGTAACCGAACGGCATGGACACCGCGGGCGCTTCCTTATCTGTCAGGTGGTCGGACGAGACGGGGACGGGAAAGACTCGCTAGCTGGAGCTGCGCAGTGAGGCGCGCGGGCCGTCAGGCTCGCTCATCCGCTCCCGCACGACCTGCTCGGCGACCTCCGCGGCCTCGGCCTCGGGCAGCTTGCGGAAGCCGTCGGCGGTCACGGTGGCCACGACCGGGAAGATCCGGCGGGTCAGGTCCGGGCCGCCGGTGGCCGAGTCGTCGTCGGCCGCGTCGTAGAGCGCCTGGACGCAGGCCAGCACGGCGTCATCGACCGGCATGTCGTCGACGTAGAACTTCTTCAGCGCGCCGCGGGCGAAGATCGACCCGGAGCCGATGGAGAAGAACTTGCTCTCCTCGTAGGGACCGCCGGCCACGTCGTAGCTGAACATCCGGCCCTGGCCCGTCTCCTCGTCGTAACCGACGAACAGCGGGACGACGATGAGGCCCTGCATGGCCGCGGCCAGGTTGCCCCGGATCATCCAGGCCAGCCGGTTGGCCTTGCCCTCCAGGGACAGCGGGCGCCCTTCCATCTTCTCGTAGTGCTCGAGCTCGACCTGGAACAGCCGGACGAACTCGATGCCCACGCTGCCGGTTCCCGCGTAGCCCATGGCGGAGAACTCGTCGCTGCGGAACACCTTCTCCACGTCCCGCTTGGCGATCATGCTGCCCGCGGTGGCCCGGCGGTCGCCGGCCAGCACCACGCCGTTGTGGCAGATGACCGCCACGATCGTCGTCGCGTGGGGCAGGTCCCGCAGCGTTGCGGAGTCGGAGGCGGAGCTGAGCGCCGGCACCCGGCCGGGCAGCAGGTCAGGAGAGTGGGAGGAAAGGAAGTCAGCGAACGACGAGCCCTGCCGCTCCATAAAGGATCCGGGCCGGGCCGGCGGCCGGGACCGCATCCCCTCTTCTGCCCAGGCGGACGAGCCGGACTGCATGCCGTCGAGGTACGAGCTCAACGCCATCCTCCTCCCGATACGGTCAGCACAGCACTGCCTTGCTCAGACCCTACTGCCCCGCCGGAGCGGGAGGGCACCGGGACGGGCCCGGTGCGTCCGCCTACGGCGGAAAGCCGCCGGCCTGCTACTGGCCGCCCTTCTGGACGTAGGAACGGACGAATTCCTCGGCGTTCTCCTCGAGGACCTCGTCGATCTCATCCAGGATCGAGTCGACGTCGTCGGTGAGCTTTTCCTGCCGCTCCCGGCCCTCGTCGGTGGTCCCGGTCTCTTCCTGCTCGGTCTTGTCCGTGCGCCTGGTGGTCTGGCGCTGACCGCCCGTGTCATTGGTTGCCATGTCGACACCTCCGTCTGTCCCAACGCTATCGTCACCCGTGAGAGTCCCGTCCAATCCCCGCCGGCCAAACTTCTCTGCGGGGAAAGCGGCCGCCGGCCGCCGGTCAGCGGCGGGCGGACCGGGTCCGGCGGATCAGTCCTGGCCGGTCAGGGCGGAGACCAGCTCGCCCGCGGTACGGCACCGGTCCAGCAGGTCGCCGACGTGTGCCCTGGTCCCGCGCAGCGGCTCCAGGGTGGGAACGCGCTGCAGCGACTCACGGCCCGGGACATCGAAGATGACCGAGTCCCAGGAGGCGGCGGCCACCGACTCGGAGTACTGCCGCAGGCAGCGGCCGCGGAAGTAGGCCCGGGTGTCCTCCGGGGGGTTCTCGACCGCGCGGTCGACGGTCTCGTCGTCGGTCAGCCGGACCATCCGGCCGCGGGCGGCGAGCCGGTTGTACAGGCCCCGGTCCGGGCGCACGTCGGAGTACTGGAGGTCCACCAGCTGCAGGCGCGGGCTGTCCCAGTCGAGCCCGTCCCGGGTCCGGTAGCCCTCGAGCAGCTCTAGCTTGGCCACCCAGTCTAGTTCCCGGGACAGCAGCATCGGATCCTCGGCCAGCCGGTTCAGCACCGATTCCCACCGGGCCAGCACGTCGGCGGTGATGTCGTCGACGTCGCCGCCGTAGCGGTCCTCGGTGTACTTGCGGGCCAGCTCGAGGTACTCGGCCTGGAGCTGGACGGCGGTCATCTTCCGGCCGTCCTTGAGGGTGACCAGCCGGCGGCAGGTCGGGTCGTGGGAGATGGCGCGCAGCTCGGCCACGGGCGACTCCACGGACAGGTCGGTGCCCAGGAACTTGTCCTCGATCATGGACAGGACCAGGGAGGTGGTGCCGACCTTGAGGTAGGTGGACACCTCGCTCATGTTGGCGTCGCCGATGATCACGTGCAGCCGCCGGTACTTCTCCGGGTCGGCGTGCGGCTCGTCGCGGGTGTTGATGATGGGCCGCTTGAGCGTGGTCTCCAGTCCCACCTCGACCTCGAAGAAGTCAGCGCGCTGGCTGACCTGGAAGCCTGTGCCGCGGCCGTCGGCGCCGATCCCGACCCGGCCGGCCCCGCACATCACCTGGCGGGTCACGAAGAACGGGACGAGAAACTTGACGATGTCGGCGAACGCCGTCGAGCGCCGCATCAGGTAGTTCTCGTGCGAGCCGTAGGAAGCGCCCTTGTTGTCGGTGTTGTTCTTGTACAGCTGGATGGGCGCGCTGCCCGGCACGGTGGCGGCCTTGGCCGCGGCCTCGGCCATGACCCGCTCCCCGGCCTTGTCCCAGATCACCGCGGACAGCGGGTTGGTGGTCTCCGGGGCGGAGTACTCCGGGTGCGCGTGGTCGACGTACAGCCGGCCGCCGTTGGTCAGGATGACATTGGCCAGGCCGAGGTCCTCGTCGGTCAGCTGGGAGGAGTCGGCTGACTCGCGGGTGAGGTCAAACCCCCGGGCGTCCCGGAGCGGGTTCTCCTCCTCGAAGTCCCACCGGGCCCGCCGCGCCCGCGCCGCGGTGGCGGCCTGGTAGGCGTTGACGATCTGGGACGAGGTCACCATCGCGTTGGCACCGGGCTGACCGGGCACGGAGATGCCATATTCCGTTTCGGTGCCCATCACGCGAAGAACGCTCATATCAAGAAGCCTACCGGGCTAAGGGGGAAACAGGGGGGTTGAGCAGCCGCGCCGGGCGTGCGGCCCGGCGGGCGGCGGGCGCTCCCCCTGGCCCTGGGGCCAGGGGGAAACAACGCCTCACTACAGGTACTGGCCGGTGTTGGCGACGGTGTCGATCGAGCGGCCGGCCTCGGTCCCGGTCTTGCCGGAGACCAGGGTCCGGATGTAGACGATGCGCTCGCCCTTCTTGCCGGAGATGCGAGCCCAGTCGTCCGGGTTGGTGGTGTTGGGCAGGTCCTCGTTCTCGCTGAACTCGTCTACGCAGGCGGCGAGCAGGTGGCTCACCCGCATGCCCTTCTGGCCGGTGTCGAGGAACTGCTTGATGGCCATCTTCTTGGCCCGGGCCACGATGTTCTCGATCATGGCGCCGGAGTTGAAGTCCTTGAAGTACAGCACTTCCTTGTCGCCGTTGGCGTAGGTCACCTCGAGGAACCGGTTCTCCTCGGACTCGGTGTACATGCGCTCGACGGTGCGCTGGATCATGCCCTCGACCGTGGCCTGCGACGACCCGCCGTGCTCGGTGATGTCGTCCGGGTGCAGCGGCAGTTCCTTCAGGACGTACTTGGAGAAGATGTCCCTGGCCGCCTCGGCGTCCGGGCGCTCGATCTTGATCTTGACGTCCAGCCGGCCGGGCCGCAGGATGGCCGGGTCGATCATGTCCTCGCGGTTGCTGGCCCCGATGACGATGACGTTCTCCAGGCCTTCCACGCCGTCGATCTCGGACAGCAGTTGCGGCACGATGGTGTTCTCCACGTCACTGGAGACACCGGAGCCGCGGGTGCGGAAGATCGAGTCCATCTCGTCGAAGAACACGATGACCGGCATGCCCTCGCTGGCCTTCTCCCGGGCCCGCTGGAACACCAGCCTGATGTGCCGCTCGGTCTCGCCCACGTACTTGTTGAGCAGCTCGGGGCCCTTGATGTTGAGGAAGAAGCTCTTGGCCTCGGTAGGAGCCTCGCCCTGTCCGGCCTTGGCCGCGACCTGCTTGGCCAGCGAGTTCGCGACCGCCTTGGCGATCAGCGTCTTGCCGCAGCCGGGCGGCCCGTAGAGCAGGATGCCCTTGGGCGGCCTGAGCTGGTGCTCACGGAACAGGTCGGCGTGCAGGTAAGGCAGCTCGACGGCGTCCCTGATCTGCTCGATCTGCGGGCCCAGCCCGCCGATGTCGGAGTAGGAGATGTCCGGGACTTCCTCCAGGATCAGCTCCTCGACCTCGGCCTTGGGGATGCGCTCGTAGACGTAGCCGGACCGGGAGTCCAGCAGCAGCGAGTCGCCGGCTCGCATCGTCTCGCGCATGAGCGGCTCGGCCAGCCGCACGACCCGCTCCTCGTCCGCCTGGGAGATGACCAGCGCGCGCTCGCGGTCGGCCAGCACCTCCTTGAGCATGACGACCTCGCCCACCTGCTCGTAGCCCTGGGCGATGACGATGTTGAGCGCCTCGTTCAGGACCACTTCCTGGCCGGGGCGCAGCTGCGACAAGTCGACATTCGGCGAGACGTTCACGCGCATCTTGCGGCCGCCGGTGAACACGTCGGCGGTCTCCTCGTCGGCTGAGCTCAGGAAGACGCCGAACCCGGACGGCGGCTGGGCCAGCCGGTCCACCTCTTCCTTCAGCGCGACGATCTGGTCCCGCGCCTCGCGCAAAGTGGCGGCCAGCCGCTCGTTCTGGCTGGTGACGCCGGTCAGGCTGCCTTCGGTCTCGCGCAGCCTCTCCTCGAGCAATCTCACCTGGCGCGGCGAGTCCGCCAGCCGACGCCGCAGCACCGCGATCTCCTCGTCGAGGAAGGAGATCTGCGCGGTAAGGCTCTTCACCTCATCGTCATGTCGTGAAGCACGCCCGCTGTCATCTCTGGTGGCCACGCCCTCGCCTCCTCATGTCCCGCTACTAAGACATTACCTACAGACCGGCTATCCCTAACCTCGCGACGGCGTTTCGGTGCCGCCGCGGACCCAGTCTGACCACTATCCCGTCACATCAGCATCGCTAAGCGTTACCGTTCACGGTCAGCTGGACGAGGTGTCCTCGGCCGGCAACCCGTCGTGCCCGGGGGGATCCATGCCCTCGGACGGCTCCCCGGAACCGCCAGGCGCCCCGGGAAGACGCCGTTCCCGCGGCGTCGCCGCGGCCCTGGTTCTGGCTCTGCGGGCGGCGCCGCCGGGGCGGCGGGACCACGCCGGGAGCCAGCCGCCGGGCGGTGACCAGGAAACCCGTGTGCCCGACCATGCGGTGCTCCGGCCGGACAGCCAGGTCCTCCACGTGCCAGCCCCGGACCAGGCTCTCCCAGGAGGACGGCTCGTCGAAGCTGCCGTGCCCGCGCAGCCCCTCGACGACCCGGGACAGCTGGGTGGTGGTGGCCACGTAGCAGCAGAGCAGGCCGCCCGGGGCCAGCGCCGCCGCGACGGCCTCCAGGCACTCCCACGGCGCGAGCATGTCCAGGATGACCCGGTCGAAGTCGGCCAGGGCGTGATCGGCCGCGGCGCCACCGAACTCCGCCGTGACCAGCTGCCAGGCCGTCGGCGGGCCGCCGAAGAACTGCTCGACGTTACGCTGGGCGATCTCGGCGAAGTCGGGGCGGCGCTCGAACGAGACCAGCGTGCCCTGCTCGCCGACGGCCCGCAGCAGCCAGCAGGACAGCGCGCCGGATCCCGCGCCGGCCTCCAGCACCCGGGCGCCGGGGAAGACGTCGGCGAAGGCGACGATCTGGGCGGCGTCCTTGGGGTAGACCACGGCCGCGCCGCGCTTCATGCTCAGCGTGTAGTCGGCCAGCAGCGGCCGGAAGACCACGTAGGGGGTGCCGCCGCCGGACCGGACCACGTTCCCGTCCGGGCCGCCGATGATGTCATCGTGGCTCAGCATGCCCCGGTGGGTGTGAAAGGACGCGCCGGCCCGCAAGGTGATGATGTGGCTGCGGCCCTTGGGATCGGTCAGCCGGACCGGCTCCCCCGCCGTCAGCGGCCCGTGCCGCGGTTTGGTCATGGCGCCCAGACTAGTGAGTACGGCTTAGTGCGAGCGCAGCTCGGGTCAGACGCCGGAGAAGGCGTGCTCGACGTCCCGGGCGGCCAGCACGCCGTAGACCTGGCCGGACGGCTCGACCAGCAGGTACTCGGTGGCCGGGGCCCGGCGGAGGGCGTCCAGCAGGGCCATGCCGGACAGGTCGGCGGGCAGCACCAGGCTGGGCTCGATGGTCCGGGCCAGCGCGCCCGCCTCGATCCAGGGCCGGCGCTGCGGCGGCGTGGCCATCACGGCCGACTCGTTGACGATGGCGATCGGCTTGTCCTCGTGGTCGACCACCACCACCGCCCGGGCCTGGCTCTCGTCCGCGCGCCTGATCGCCTCGGCCAGCGGAGTGTCGGCCGCGACCGACACCGCCTTGCGGGCCAGCCGGCGGGCCTGCAGCGCGGGCAGCCGCTCACGGAACCTGACCGCCCGGATGGCCTGCCCCGCCCCGGTCCACATGAAGGCGGCGATCACGGCCAGCCAGATGATCGTGACCATGTCCCCGCCGATCCGGCTGTGCACCGCGGGCACCAGGACCAGCACGAACATGCCGACGGCCAGCACGCGGCCGGCCCAGGCCGCGGCGATGGTGGACGCCCCCGGGCGGCCGGTCACCTTCCAGATCACGGCGCGCAGCATCCGCCCGCCATCCAGCGGCAGGCCGGGGAGCAGGTTGAAGATCCCCACCACCAGGTTGGCCCACATCAGCTGGGCCACGAGCGTGCCGCCGATGGTCCCGGGGGTCACCACGTAGCCCAGGGCGTAGCCGACGCCCGCCAGGACCAGGGACAGGGCCGGGCCGGCCGCCGAGACCAGGAACTCCCGGCCCGGGGTGTCCGGCTCCTGCTCGATCTCCGACAGGCCGCCGAGCGGGTAGAGCAGGATGCGGCGGACCGGCAGCCCGAAGCCGCGCGCGACCAGGGAGTGGCTCAGCTCGTGGACCAGGACCGAGGCGTAGAGCAGCACGACGAAGGCCGCCGCGACCAGGTACCTGGTCGTGCCGTGCAGGGTGTCGGCCAGGTCATTGGCGTAGATGAAGATGAAGACGCCGGCGATCAGGAACCAGTACGGCGAGATGTAGACCGGGATGCCAAACGGGCGCGCGATGACGATCCCCGGACCGGCGTCGCGGCGCTGCGTCTGCTGCTGCTTCTGCGGCGTCGTACGTGCCACGGTACCGATGCTATGTGCCGCGCCAACCCGGAGCCACGACCCGCGGGCGCAGTTCCCCCCGAATGTCGGTGCCGTGCCCTACGGTGGCGGTGTGGAAGAGATGGTGCTGGACCGGCCGGAGGGTGCGGCGGAGCCCCGCGGGCCGGCGCTGTCGCCGTCACGCGCGGGCGACTTCATGACCTGCCCCCTGCTGTACCGGTTCCGGGTGATCGACCGGCTGCCCGAGCCGCCCACCGAGGCCACGGCGCGCGGGACGCTGGTCCACGCGGCGCTGGAGCGGCTGTTCGACCTGCCGGCCGCGGGGCGGACCCCGGAGGCGGCGCGGGCCCTGCTGCTGCCGGAGTGGGAACGGCTGGCCGCCGAGGAACCCGAGCTGGCCGCGCTGTTCGGCGACGAGGCGGGCTGGGCCGAGTGGCTGAAGTCGGCCACCGCCATCCTGGACGCGTACTTCACCCTCGAGGACCCGCGCCGGCTGGAGCCGGCCGCGCGGGAAAGCTACGTGGAGACCACGCTGGAGTCGGGGCTGCGGCTGCGCGGCTATATCGACCGGCTGGACGTGGCGCCGGGCGGCGAGATCAGGATCGTGGACTACAAGACCGGCCGCGCGCCACGGGAGGCGTTCGAGGCCAGCGCGCTGTTCCAGATGAAGTTCTACGCGCTGGTCATCTGGCGCCTGCGCGGCCAGGTGCCGCGGATGCTGCAGCTCATGTACCTGGCCGAGGGCGAGATCCTGCGCTACGCGCCGGACGAGGCTGACCTGCTGGCCACCGAGCGCAAGATCACCGCGTTGTGGCAGGCCATCGAGCGAGCCCGGGCCGCGGGCGACTTCCGGCCCCGGCCGAGCAGGCTGTGCGACTGGTGCAACCACAAGGCGCTGTGCCCGGAGTTCGGCGGCACCCCGCCGCCGCTGCCGCCGCAGGACGGCGCGGCGTAACGTCCGCGGGGTCAGGAGCTCGCGCCGAGGACGGCGTCGTTGTACATGCCGTAGTAGGCCTGCACGTAGACATTGGCCAGGGTGGCCGGCCGGTACAGCACCGTCTTGGCGTAGATCCCGGGCAAGATGGCCGCGTCCTTCATGACCTGCTCGTCGATCTGGGACCAGATCGCGGTCCGGACCGCGCCGCTGGCCGCGGCGGACTGGACGAACAGGTTGTTGACGACCGGGTCGTTGAGCTCGGCGATGTTGGCGTTGCCGGTGGCCGAGATGGCGTTCCCGGCGGTGAGCGAGTCGAGGAACCCGTAGCCGTTCGGCCAGTCCCCCTGCCACAGGCCGGCCGCGATGCCGACGCCGTGGGAGTTGACGTACTCGGTGGAGCCGGCCGCACTGGAGTAGTAGTCGTCGGTGGATGACCCCCTGAGCGTCACCATGATGCCCACCCGGGCCAGGGCCGTCTGCAGCGCGCGGGCCGCCGCGGCCTCCTGCGGCTGGTCGTCCCGGTAGGCCAGGTTGGTGCTGAAGCCACCGGGCTGACCGCACAGCGCGAGCTGCTGCCGGGCCGCGGTCACGTCACCGGCCGGCTGGGACAGCGCGTGGTACAGGTCGAACGGCTTGTAACCCTGCACGACGGGCGGCATGACGGTGCTGGCGAGCTGGCCGTCCGTGGCGCCGCCCCAGGCCGCCTGGATAGACGTCTTGTCCGCCGCGTACTCCACCGCCTCGCGGCAGTGCGCGTTGTTCAGCGGCGCGACCTTGGTGCTGAGGTACATGAACCGGGCGAACCCGTCGAACGGGTTGTCCGCGCGGGTCTTGTCGGCCGCGTTGGACAAGATCGTGGCCTGCGCCGACGACGCGACGCCCTGGCCCTCCGCGTCCACGTCGATCTGGCCGGCCAGCAGGCCGCGGTCGATGCTGGCCTGGTTCACGCTCAGGTTCAGCACGATCCGGCTGGGCAGCTGCCTGGCGTTCGGGTCGGTGGCCGGGTCCCAGTGCGGATTCGGCACCAGCTCGAGCCGCGAGTCCGGCGAGTAGCTGGAGAACATGTACGGACCGGTCGACAGCGGGTGGGCCTGGTAGTTGGCGCCGGTGTCGGCGCCGGCCGGGACCGGGGCCGTCTCGCCGAAGGCCAGCAGGTAGGGCAGGTCCGGGAACGGGAACTGCAGGTGGAAGACGAGGGTGGTGGCGTTCGGGATGTCGATCGCGGTCAGGCCCATCAGGTTCTTGGACCGGTCGGTGTAGGGGCCCGGGTAGTCCGGGTCGGCGAGCACCGTCTGGTAGTAGCTCGGGCCGTCGCCCAGCACCGACCGGTCGTAGGTGCGCTCGACGGCGTACTTGACGTCTTGCGCGGTGACGACCGTGCCGTTCTCGTACTTGACCCCGGACTGGATGTGGAAGGTCCAGGTCATCCCGTCGGAGCTGGCCGTGCCCATGTCCGCGGCCAGGTCGGGGACGAGCTGCAGGCCGCATGAGCCCGGGCAGGACTTGTAGGTGAACATCGGCATCGAGTAGAGCCGGTCGAAGTTCTCCACCCAGGGCAGGTAGGTGTTGCCCGGGTCGAAGGAGTCCGGGGTGCCCTGCGCATCGAAGGTCAGGGTGCCGCCCTTGTGCCCCGAGGGGCTGACCACGCCGGCCAGGCCGGCGTTGAACGCGGCCGCCGTGCCGCTCGCGGCGGCGCTGGTGCCCGCGCCCGCGACATCGGAAGCGGGCTGGCCCGGACCGGAGTGCCCGGAGACGACCAGGCCCACCACGGTCCCGGCCGCGGCGACCAGGACGGCCACGGCCAGGGCGGCGTAGACCCGGGCCGGGCGGCGGCGAGGCCCGGCCGGGGCCAGGGTGGGCGCCGAGGCAGGCGACGACGCGGGCGGCGGGATGGCGTGATCGGCCGTGGCCGGCTCCCGGCTCGCGGACGCCGGGTAGCCGGGACGTCCCGGGGCGCCGGGACCGCCGGCATAGCTGGGCGACCGGGCGCCGGCTGCGGCAGGGCGCCAGGTCTGGGCCAGGACCGTCTGGGTGGGCGCGTCGAAGCCGTCGGCCGGCTGCGTGGAGGTGTGGGTGAGATCGCGGAGCAGCTGCTCGGCGGTGGGGCGCTGCTGCGGTTCCTTGGCCAGGGCGGCCGCGACCCACGGCCGGAGCGAGCCCGGCACGGCGGCGATGTCCGGCTCGGTGTTCATGATCCGGTAGAAGATGGCGGAGGACACGCCGGTACCGAACGGGGCGGTCCCGGTCGCCGCGTAGGCGATCGTCACCGCCCAGGAGAAGATGTCCGACGCGGGGACGGCCTCCCCCATGATCTGCTCCGGGGACATGAACCCGATCGAGCCCACCGTCATGCCCGTCCTGGTCAGGCCGGTCGCGTCTCCGGCCTGCGCGATGCCGAAGTCGATGACCTTGGGCCCGCCCGCGGTCAGCAGCACGTTGGACGGCTTGAGGTCGCGGTGGATCACCCCGGAGCCGTGGATGGCGGCCAGTGCTTCGGCGAGGCCGGTGGCCAGGCCGTACAGCATCTGCGGCCCGAGCGCCCCGTGCTCGCTGATGTAGTCCGACAGCGAGGGCCCGTCGATGTACTCGGTGGCCAGGAAGGGCCGGGCCGCCTGGGTGTCGGCCTCGATGACCCGCACCGTGCACATGCCCGTGACCCGGGTCAGCGTGGTCACCTCGCGGCTGAACCGGGCCCGGAACTCCGGGTCCTCGGCCATCTCCGGACGCAGCACCTTCACCGCGACCTGGCGGCCGTCCTCGGCGGCGCCCAGGTAGACCACGCCCATCCCGCCGGAGCCCAGCCGGGCGGTCAGCCGGTAACGGCCAATGCGCTCCGGATCACCCGGCGACAGCGGCGCCAGCGCCAACGAAACCCCCTCTTCCCTGGAAAATGGTGGCACGGGCGGCCGCATCCGGCAGCCGAGCTGGCAATCGATTCCCGAACGTTACCGGCGAGCCCTCAGGCCGGCTGGCCGGCGGCTGAGGACGAGGCGTCGTCCGGCGTGCTGCCGGGCGCGGGCGGGGTGTTCTCCGGGAAGTGGCAGGCCACCTTGTGCCCCGGGACCAGCTCGGCCAGCGGCGGCTCGGTGGTCCGGCAGATCTGCTGCGCCTTCCAGCACCGGGTGTGGAACCGGCACGCGGGCGGCGGCAGCAGCGGGCTGGGCACGTCGCCCTCCAGCCTGATCCGCTCGCGGCGTTCCCGCTGGCCGGTCGGGCTGCTGAGCGGCTCGGGCACCGGGACGGCCGACAGCAGGGCGACCGTGTACGGATGCCGCGGCGCGCTGTACAGCTTGTCCCGGTCGGCCACCTCGACGATCTTGCCCAGGTACATGACCGCGACCTGGTCGCTGATGTGCCGGACCACGGACAGGTCGTGGGCGATCACCACGTAGGTCAGGCCCAGTTCGTCCTGCAGGTCCTCGAGCAGGTTGATCACCTGGGCCTGGATCGAGACGTCGAGCGCGGAGACCGGCTCGTCGGCGATGATGAGCTTGGGCCGCAGGGCCAGGGTGCGGGCGATGCCGATGCGCTGCCGCTGGCCGCCGGAGAACTCGTGCGGATAGCGGTTGTAGTGCTCCGGGCTGAGCCCGACGAGCTCGAGCAGCTCCTGCACGCTGCGCCGGATCCCGCCGGGCGTGTCGACCTTCTGCAGCCGGAACGGGGCGCCGACGATGGCGCCGACGGTATGCCGCGGGTTGAGCGAGGAGTACGGGTCCTGGAAGATCATCTGCATCTCGCGGCGCAGCGGGCGCATCTGGCCCGGGCGCAGGTGCGTGACGTCGTGCCCGTCGATGACGATCTGCCCGCTGGTCGGCTCGTCGAGCCGGGTCAGCAGCCGCCCGGTGGTCGTCTTGCCGCAGCCCGACTCGCCGACCAGGCCGAGGGTCTGGCCCCGGGCCACCGACAGGTCGATCCCGTCCACGGCCCGGACCGCGCCGACCTTGTGCCGGAAGACCACGCCGCGGGTGACAGGGAAGTGCCTGACCAGGTCGTTGACCTGGAGCAGGACGTCGCCGGAGCGCTGCGGGGCCGGCTCGGGCCCGGCCGCGGCCGGGGTCTGCGCCTGCTCGGTCACACCCGCTCCCTGGGCTCACGCTCGCCGGCCGCGGCCCCGGGGGCCTCGGCGGCCAGCAGCTCGGCCCACTGCCGGGTCCGCTGCTCGGCGGTCAGGTGGCAGGCCGTCGCGTGGCCCGGCGTCACCGCCTCGTGCAGCACGGGTACCTCCGTCTCGCAGCGGTCGCCGGTGACCAGCTCGCGGTAGCGGCAGCGGGGATGGAACGGGCAGCCGGGCGGGACCCGGATCAGGCTGGGCGGGGTGCCGGGGATGGGCACCAGCCGGGCGGTGCGCTCCCGGTCCAGCCGGGGCATGGAGGACAGCAGGCCCCAGGTGTACGGGTGCTCGGGCCGGGCGAAGATGTCCGCGGCCGACCCGTACTCGGCCACCCGGCCCGCGTACATGACGAGGATCTCGTCCGACAGCTCGGCGACCACGCCCAGGTCGTGGGTGATGATGATGACCGCCGAGCCGAACTCGGACTGCAGGTCGTTGATCAGGTCCAGGATCTGCGCCTGGACGGTGACGTCGAGGGCGGTGGTGGGCTCGTCGGCGATGAGCAGCTCCGGATCGCAGGACAGGGCCATGGCGATCATCACGCGCTGGCGCATGCCGCCGGAGAACTGGTGCGGGTAGTCATCGACCCGGGTCTGCGGCTGCGGGATGCCGACCCGGGCGAGCAGGTCGACGGCATGCTGGCGGGCGGCTTTCTTGCTGACCTTGTTGTGGACCCGGTAGGCCTCGATGATCTGGGCCCCGACGGTGTAGAAGGGGTGCAGGGCGGACAGCGGATCCTGGAAGATCATGGCCATCTTGTCGCCGCGCAGGGCGCGGATCCGGGCCTGGTCGGCGCCGACCAGGTTCTCGCCGTCCAGCGTGATCTCACCGGTGATCTGGGCCCGGGACCCCTCGTGCAGGCCCAGGATGCTCATGCTGGTCACGCTCTTGCCTGACCCGGACTCGCCCACGATGCCGAGCGTGCGGCCGCGCTCCACGCTGAAGGAGACGCCGTCGACCGCCCGGACCAGCCCGTCGTCGGTCGGGAACTGGACCCGCAGGTCACGGACCTCGAGCATGGGAGCCATCAGAGCCGCACCCTCGGGTCGACCACGGCGTACAGGATGTCGACGACCAGGTTGGCCAGGACGATGAAGAAGGAGGCCAGCAGGACCACGCCCATGATCTCAGGCAGGTCCTGGTTCTGGATGGCCAGGATGGTGAACTGCCCCAGGCCGGGCAGGGAGAACGTGGTCTCGGTGAGGATCGCGCCGCCGAGCAGCAGGCCCAGGTCCAGTCCGAAGATGGTGATGATGGGGGTCAGCGAGGCCCGCAGGGCATGCCGGATCACCACCACGCGTTCGGGCAGGCCCTTGGCGCGGGCCGTCCGGATGTAGTCCTCGCCCATGGTCTCCAGCATGGCAGCCCTGGTCAGCCGGGCATAGAGCGCCGCGTACAGGAAGGCCAGGGTGAGCCAGGGCAGGACCAGGTTGCGGGCCCACAGCAGCGGGTTGGTGGTGAGCGGGACGTAGTGCACGTTGGGGAAGATCGGCCACTTGTAGCTGAACAGCTCCAGGGCGATCAGGCCGGTGAAGAACACCGGCAGCGACACGCCGGCCAGCGCGACGCCCATGGACAGCCGGTCGAAGATGCTGCCGCGGCGCAGCGCGGACAGCACGCCGATGGCCACCCCGCCGATCAGCCACAAGATAGAGGCCCCGATGGCCAGCGACAGCGTGACCGGGGCGTCGCTGATCAGCTGCGGCCAGACCGGCTGCTGATTGCGGAACGAGTAGCCGAAGCACGGGAACGGGCAGTAGCTGACATCGGTGCCGGCGTTGAAGTGCGTGCCGAACACGATGCCTTTCACGTACCGGCCGTACTGCAGGTAGATGGGGGCGTCCAGGCCCAGCTTGGCCTCGACCGCCTTGATCTCGGAGGGAATCGGGTTGCGGCCCACGTACTGGGCGGCGAGCTGGTAGGAGGTCTGCCCGGCCAGCCGCGGCACCAGGAAGAAGATCGCGAACGTGATGAAGCTGACCAGGAGCAGCAGGAACACGGTCAGGAAGAGGCGCCGGATGATGAAGTAGATCATTCGAACGGGAGCCGCCGCCGGGCGGGGATGGGTGTCCCCCGCCCGGCGGCGGCGCCTTCACCTGCTCTCGTTATCCGAGACGGACCGGGCCGTCAGGTCAGGACTTCTTGCCCAGCACCGCGTAGTTGTACATGCCGAACTGATCCCAGATGTAGGCGTTGGTCAGGGTCGGCGAGCGGTAGTCCAGCGACTTGGCGTACACCTCGGGCAGCACGGCGGCGTCCTTCATGGTCTGCATGTCGATCTGCGACCAGATCGCCGTCCGGGCGGACCCGCTGAGCGTGTTCGACTGGGTGAACAGGTTGTTGACCGCCGGGTCGTTCAGCTCGGCGACGTTGCTGTTGCCGGTGGAGGTAATGGAGTTCCCGTTGGTCAGGGAGTACAGGAACCCGTTGCCGTTCGGCCAGTCGGCGGACCAGCCGCCCGAGGCGATGCCCAGGTCGTGCGACTGCACGTAGGCCGGGGCGCCGGCGAAGTTGGTGTAGTAGCTGCCCGACGGGAAGCCCTTCAGCGTGACCTTGATCCCCACCTGGGCCAGCGAGGCCTGGATGGCGGTGGCGGCGGCGGTCTCCTTGGGCCGGTCGGACCGATAGGCCATGTTGGTGCTGAAGCCGTTCGGCTGGCCGCACTGGGCCAGGGCCGCCTTGGCCTTGGCGACGTCACCGGTGGGCTGGGTCAGGGCCTCGTACAGGTCGAAGGACTTGTAGCCGGCGATGACCGGCGGCATCACCGTGCTGCCGATGCTGCCGCCCGCGACCGGGCCGCCCCAGGCCGTCTGCACGTTGGTCTTGTTCACCGCGTACTCGATCGCCTGGCGGCAGGCCAGGTTGTTCAGCGGGGCCACCTTGGTGTTCAGGTAGGCGAACCAGGCGCGCCCGGTGAACGCGTTGTCCGCGTTGGCCTTCAGGGTCGGGCTGGCCAGGATCCGGGCCTGGGCGGCCGCGGCCACGCCGGTGCCCTGCACGTCCACGTCCAGGTCGCCGGCCAGCAGCCGGTTGTCGATGTCCGCCTGGTTCACGTTCAGGCTGACGACGATCTTCGCGGGCAACTGGCTCGCGTTCGGGTCAGTGGCCGGGTTCCAGTTCGGGTTGGGCACCAGCGTGAGCTGCTTGTTGAGCTGGTAGCTCTGGAACATGTACGGCCCGGTCGAAATCGGGTGCAGCTGGTAGTTGGTGCCGGTGTCCTTGGCCGGCGGGACCGGGGCGCTGCTCGGGAAGGCCAGCACGTACGGCAGGTCCGGGTAGGGGGCCTGCAGGTGGAACACGAGCGTCGTCGCGTTCGGGGTGTCGATCGCGGTCAGGCCCATGAGGTTCTTGGACCGGTCCTTGAACGGGCCCGGGTACGTCGGGTCGGTGAGGACGGCCTGGTAGTAGGTCGGGCCGTTGGCCGCCACCGTCCGGTCGTAGGTGCGCTCGATCCCGTACTTCACGTCCTGGGCGGTGACGACGGTGCCGTCCTCGTACTTGACGTTGGACTGGATGTGGACGGTGAAGGTCTTGCCGTCACTGCTGGTCGTGCCCATGTCGGTGGCCAGGTCGGGGACGATCTGGGCCCCGCAGGTGCCGGGGCACGACTTGTAGGTGTACAGCGGCATGGTGAACAGGTTGTCGAAGTCCAGGACCCATGCGTAGTAGGTGTTACCGGGGTCGAACGAGTCCGGCGTGCTGGACGAGGCCATGGTCAGCGTCCCGCCCTTGGCGGTGGAGGGGTTGACCACGCTGCTCGTGCCGGCGTTGAAGGACGCCGTCCCGCCTGAGGACGCCGTGCTGCCGCTGCTGCTGCCGCTGCTGCTACACGCACTGGCCGTGAGGGCGGCGGCCGCCCCCAGGGCCACCGCGGCGAAGATCCTGCGTCTGTTCATGCCGTGAAACCGCCTCCTGTTGCTTTCCCGTCAACACCGCGCCCGCTGGTCACCGGGTCCTCGGATCCAGTGCATCGCGGAGCCCGTCTCCGAAGAGGTTGAATGCCATTACCGTGATGAAAATAGTGATCCCGGGCACGAGCATGTACTCCGGGTCGATGTAGTAGTAGCCGTTCTGCACCGCGCTGGAGAGCATCTGGCCCCAGGTCGGCGTGGGTACGTACAGGCCGACGCCCAGGTAGTCCAGGGCCGCCTCGAACAAGATGTTGGTCGGGATCAGCAGCGTGGAGTAGACCAGGATCGGCGCCACCAGGTTGGGCAGCAGCTCCCGGAACAGGATGTACGGCGTCCGGGCGCCCAGGCTGCGGGCGGCGTCGACGAACTCGCGCTCGCGCAGGGACAAGGTCTGGCCGCGGATGATACGGCCCATGTACGGCCAGTTGAAGAAGCCGATGACGAAGACCAGCACCGCGATCCGCAGCGAGTTACCGGACAGGCCGAACGCGTTGTACGGGATGACGCCCGCCAGGGCCAGGGCGAAGACCAGCAACGGGAAGGCCAGGAACACATCCATGGCCCGGGCGATCACCGAGTCCGCCCAGCCGCCGACGTACCCGGCCAGCACGCCGAAGAAGGTGCCGAGGGTGACGGCCAGCAGAGTGGCCAGGAACGCGATGAGCAGCGAGTACTGGGCGCCGACCACGATCCGGGCCAGCACGTCACGACCGGTTTCCGGCTCCACGCCCAGCGGGTGGGCCAGGCTGATCCCGCCGAAGGAGCCGGTGGGCTTCAGGAACGTGGGATTGATGAGGTTGGAGTGGTACAGGTTGGGGTTCTGCACCAGGTGCGGGCCGAAGATGGCGGTGAGGATGAGCAGGGCCACGACGATGCCGCCGCCCATGGCCACCTTGTCCCGGCGCAGCCGCATCCAGGCGATCTGACCGGGCGACCGGCCCTCGATGGCCTGCCCGGGCACGGGAGACGGAACGTCGGACCCCGGATCGCCGGGGCCCGTCGCCACGTCTATGGGCACGGCCATCGCTAGGCACCAATCTCTGCACGAAAGACAAGCCGGCTAGTGCGTGCGGGGCACATCCCCACGAGTACCGCGATGCCACGCGCTCGGGCTTTACCTAGTGAGATTCCGTCATTTGCCTCGCTCGTACCAGTCCCGCGCGGCAGTCGTAGCAGGATCGTGACGAAAACCGTTCTCATTTGTCATAGTCCGCCACTGAAGTTTCGCGTGTGACTACAGAGAAACAAAGAGAACGTGAATGAAGGCCACAGCCTTACGCATGAGTGAGCAGAAGGCGAGGGAATCTGCGGTAGCAGACGTTTATTTCCCCAATATTTCCGGCCAGACCGGTCGACAGTTAAATCTCTGCCGTACTCCGCTAAATCTCTGCCGTACTCCCCGCGCAGGCTTCAGGTGATGCCGTGACGACGCAGGATGTCTTCCACGTCAGCGAGGTCGTCGTCATCGGCCGCGGCGGCCTTGCCCTTGCGCGCTTTGGCCGGCGCAGGCGCCGGGCTGGCGGCTGTCACCGGGGCCACCGGGCCGGTCCGGGTGCTGATCTCGCGGCCGGCCTGTCCCGGTCCGGTGCCGGGCGTACCGGCCCGGGCGCCGACGGCCCGGCCGTCACCGCTGCGCTGTGCTTGCCCCTGGCCCTTGGCCCGGCGCCGCAGCGGCCCGGAGGCCACGAACAGGACCACAGCCAGCCCGGCCACGGCGATGCCCGCCCAGACCTCCGCGGAGAACACGAAGCCCTTGGCGAAGTCGCCGATGGCGACGCCCATCTTCCAGATCATCTTGATCGCGCCGGTCAGGTAGGCGGCCAGCGGCAGCAGCGACCACGCCGCCCAGCGCAGGCCCGAGCCCAGCCCGCGCCGCCGCATCACGAGGTAGCTCAGCACCAGGCCGAGCCCGGTCAGTCCTGCGCACAACGGCAGCCAGGCAATGTTGTCGTAGTTGGACATGGGCACCTCCCCGTGGTCTATCTCGGAGTCTAGGCGGTGTTTGGCGTGCAATCCCTGGGGCTAGCCCCCGGGGTGAGCCCAGGGCCAGCCGTCCGGACGGCGATCCCCCGGGGCCCGGCGGTCAGGTCGAGCAGCGACGGCACGACGATCCGGCCGGGGGCGGGCGGCAGGGGCAGCACCGAGGGCACGGCGATGACCCGGCAGCCGGCCGCGGTGGCCGAGGCCACCCCGTTGGGCGAGTCCTCCAGGGCGAAGCAGTCGCCGGGGGGCACGCCGGTCAGCTTGGCGGCCAGCAGGTAGGGCTCGGGGTCGGGCTTGGTCGCGGTGACGTCCTGGCCGCTGACCAGGACGTCGAAGGTCATCCCGGTGCTGGCCAGCACGGCCTCCATGAAACCGCGCTGCGACGAGGTCACCAGCGCCCGCGGCAGGCCGGCCGCGGCCACGCCGGCCAGCAGCTCACGCGCGCCGGGGCGGACCGGCACGCCACCGCGCCGGACGCGGTCGGTGACGTGGGCCATGACCCACTCCCCGACCAGCTCGGGCGGGGCGGCCCGCGGGGCCTTGGCCAGCAAAGTGCGCACGGTCAGGGCCAGGCTGCCGCCGACCAGCGCGGCCTGGTCCCCGGCGTCCCAGTGGCCGCCGAGCCGGGCCATCACTGCCGTCTCGGCCTCGAGCCACAGCGGCTCGGAGTCGATCAGCAGCCCGTCCATGTCGAACAGGACCGCCACCGCGGGCTGGTTCATACGCTGAAGTACTTGGCCTCGGGGTGGTGCACCACGATGGCGTCGGTGGACTGCTCGGGATGCAGCTGCATCTCCTCGGACAGCTCCACGCCGATCCGGGACGGCTCGAGCAGCCGGACGACCTTGGCCCGGTCGGCCAGGTCGGGGCAGGCGGGGTAGCCGAAGGAGTAGCGCGCGCCGCGGTAGTCCACCTTGAAGAAGCCGTCCAGGTCGGCCGGGTCGGCGCCGCCGATGCCCAGCTCGCGGCGGACCCGGGTGTGCCAGTACTCGGCCAGCGCCTCGGTCAGCTGGACCGACAGGCCGTGCAGCTCCAGGTAGTCCCGGTAGGCGTTCTTGGCGAACAGCTCGGCCGTGGCCTCGGAGATCTTCTGGCCCATGGTGGCGAGCTGGAAGGCGACCACGTCGGTCTGGCCCGAGTCCGCGGACTTGAAGAAGTCGGCCAGGCACAGCCGCCGGTCGCGCCGCTGCCGGGGGAAGCTGAACCGCTCCCGCTCGGCGCCCTGGTCGTCCAGCACGATCAGGTCGTTGCCGGAGCTCACGCACCGGAAGTACCCGTAGACCACGGCCGCCTCGAGCAGGCCCTCGGTCTGGGCCCGTTCCAGCCACATGCGCAGCCGCGGCCGGCCCTCGGTCTCGACCAGCTCCTCGTAGCTGGCGCCGCCGTGACCACGGCCCGGCTTGAGCCCCCACTGGCCCATGAACAAGGCCCGCTCGTCCAGGTAGGCGGCGTAGTCCGCCAGTGGCACGCCCTTGATCACGTCGGTCCCGAAGAACGGCACGGCCGGAACCTCGACCTGGGTCGAGACATCCGAGCGGGCGGCGCCGGCCTGCTCCGCGTCCTGGTCGCCGGTCCCCTGGGCCGGGGTCGTGGCCCGCACTCGCCGGGTCCGCGGCGCAGGCAGCGCGGCCCCGGGGTCGCCACGCTTAACGGCCATGGCCGCGTCCATCAGCCGCAGGCCCTCGAACGCGTCCCGGGCGTACCTGACCTCGCCCTCGAACACCGCGCCCAGGTCCTGCTCCACGTAGGCGCGGGTCAGCGCGGCGCCGCCCAGCAGCACCGGCCAGCGGCGGGCCAGGCCGCGGGAGTTCAGCTCGGCCAGGTTGTCGCGCATGACCACGGTCGACTTGACCAGCAGGCCCGACATGCCGATGACGTCCGCGTCGCTCTCCTCGGCGGCGGCCACGATGGACGAGATCGGCTGCTTGATGCCGATGTTCACGACCTCGTAGCCGTTGTTGGACAAGATGATGTCCACCAGGTTCTTGCCGATGTCGTGCACGTCGCCCTTGACCGTGGCCAGCACGATCTTGCCCTTGCCCGCCTCATCGGTCCGGTCCATGTGCGGCTCGAGATAGGCAACGGCGGCCTTCATCACCTCGGCCGAGGTGAGCACGAACGGCAGCTGCATCTGCCCGGAGCCGAACAGCTCGCCGACGGTCTTCATGCCGTCCAGCAGCACGTCGTTGACGATCTCCAGGGCGGGCCGCTCGGTCAGCGCGGTGTCCAGGTCCGGCTCCAGGCCGGGCCGCTCGCCGTCGATGATCCGCCGCTTGAGCCGGTCCCACAGCGGCAGGGCGGCCAGCTCGGCGGCGCGGCTGGCCTTCAGCTCGGCCGCGTCCACGCCCTCGAACAGCTCCAGCAGCCGGGCCAGCGGGTCGTAGCCCTCCCGCCGCCGGTCGTAGACCAGGTCCAGGGCCACCTGCCGCTGCTCGTCCGGGATCCGGGCGATGGGCACGATCCGCGCCGCGTGCACGATGGCGGAGTCCAGGCCGGCCCGCACGCACTCGGCCAGGAACACCGAGTTCAGCACGGCGCGGGCCGCGGGCTTGAGCCCGAACGACACGTTGGAGATGCCCAGCGTGGTCTGCACGGCGGGATGGCGGCGCTTGAGCTCGGCGATGGCCTCGATGGTCTCGAGGCCGTCGCGGCGGGTCTCCTCCTGGCCGGTGGCGATGGGGAAGGTCAGCAGGTCCACGATGATGTCCTCGACCCGCATGCCCCAGTTACCGGTCAGGTCCGCGATCAGCCGCTCGGCGACCTCGACCTTCCACTGCGCGGTGCGGGCCTGGCCCCGCTCGTCGATGGCCAGCGCGATGACGGCGGCGCCGTGCTCGCGGACCATGGGCATGACCCGCGCGATGCGCGAGTCGGGCCCGTCGCCGTCCTCGTAGTTGACCGAGTTGATGACCGAGCGGCCTCCGGTCAGCTCCAGCCCGGCCTCGATCACCGCGGCCTCAGTCGAGTCCAGGACCAGCGGCAGCGTGGCGGCCGTAGCCAGCCGGCCCGCCACCTCGCGCATGTCGGCCACCCCGTCCCGGCCGACGTAGTCCACGCAGACGTCCAGTAGGTGCGCGCCGTCCCGGGTCTGGGCCCGGGCGATCTGCACGCAGTCCTCCCACCGTTCCTCGAGCATGGCCTCGCGGAACGCCTTGGACCCGTTGGCGTTGGTCCGCTCGCCGATGGCCAGGAAGGCGGTGTCCTGCCGGAACGGGACGTGCGCGTACAGCGAGGCGACGCCGGAATCGCGGCGCGGCCGCCGCGGCGCGATGGCCCGGCCGCCCACCCGGTCGGCCAGCGCGGCGATGTGCTCGGGGGTGGTACCGCAGCAGCCGCCCACCAGCGACAGGCCGAATTCCCTGGTGAACCGCTCGTGGGCGTCGGCCAGCTGGGCCGGGGTCAGCGGGTAGCTGGCCCCGTGGGAGGTGAGCACGGGCAGGCCGGCGTTCGGCTCGCAGGAGATCGGGATCGAGGAGTGCCCGGCCAGGTGGCGCAGGTGCTCGCTCATCTCGCCCGGGCCGGTCGCGCAGTTCAGCCCGATCATGTCGATGCCGAGCGGCTCCAGGGCGGTCAGCGCCGCGGCGATCTCGGTGCCGAGCAGCATCGCGCCGGTCGTCTCGATGGTGACCTGGGCGATGACCATCGCGTCCGGGGCCAGCTTGGCCACGGCCCGCTTGCAGCCGATGATGGCCGCCTTGGCCTGGAGCAGGTCCTGGCAGGTCTCGATGATCAGCGCGTCCGCGCCGCCCCGCAGCAGCCCCTCCGCGTTGAGCTGGTAGGTGTCGCGCAGCTCGCGGAACGTGGTGTGGCCGAGAGTGGGCAGCTTGGTGCCGGGGCCGACCGAGCCCAGGACCCAGCGCGGCCGGCCGGGAGTGGTCCAGCGGTCCGCGGCGGCCCGGGCCAGCCGGGCGGACGCCTCGGACAGTTCCTCGATCCGGCTGACGAGCCCGTACTCGCCGAGGTTGCCCATGTTCGAGCCGAAGGAGTTGGTAGTGACGCAGTCCGCGCCCGCCTCGAAGTAGGCGTCGTGGACCGAGGTCACCACGTCCGGCCGGGTCACGTTCAAGATCTCGTTGCAGCCCTCGTGGCCGTCGAAATCGTCGAGCGTCGCGTCGCTGGCCTGGAGCATGGTCCCCATCGCCCCGTCAGCCACCACGACCCGCTCGGACAGGACTCCTCGTAGAGAGTTCATAAGGGTCTATTCTAGGCTGCTGCCAGAACCAATTACCTGGACAAAGGCCCGGGGTCGCGGGACACGCCCTCGGTCACCCAACGAGTTAACCTGACCACGTAGTCTGTAACCGAACGGTTCTCGGTGGTGGGAGGTGGGAGTCATCGAGTTCAGCGACATCGGCGAACTTGCCTCTCCGGTCGCCATCGCCGGCTTCGAAGGCTGGAACGACGCGGGCGAGGCGGCCAGCGGGGTGGTCAATCACCTGGGCATCGCCTGGCAGGCGGCGCCGATCGGGGCCATCGATCCGGAGGAATTCTACGACTTCCAGGTCAACCGGCCGGTGGTGGAGATCGAGGGCGGCCATACCCGGCGCCTGATCTGGCCGACGACCAGGATCTCGGTGGCCCGGGCGCACCCGGCCGACGGCACGATCCCGCCCACCGGGCTGAACCGGGACGTGATCCTGGTGCACGGCATCGAGCCGAACATGCGCTGGCGGGCGTTCAGCGACGAACTGGTGGACGGCCTGCAGAGCCTGGGCGTCGAGATGGTCATCCTGCTCGGGGCGCTGCTGGCCGACGCGCCGCACACCCGCCCGGTTCCGGTGTCAGTCGGCTCGACGAACGCCAAGCTGGCCAGCGAGCTGGCGGGCGGCGGCCGGTCGGACTACCAGGGGCCGACCGGGATCCTGGGCGTGCTCCAGCACACCTGCAACGGCGTCGGCCTGCCGACGGTCTCGCTGTGGGCGCAGGTGCCGCACTACGTGGCGCAGCCGCCCTCCCCCAAGGCCACGCTGGCTCTGCTGCGCGGCGTCGAGGACATCCTGGACGCGCCGCTGCCGCTGGCGGACCTGCCCGAGGAGGCCCGGGCCTGGGAACGCGGCGTGGACGAGCTGGCCCAGCAGGACTCCGAGGTGGCCGACTACGTCCGGACCCTGGAGGAAGCCAAGGACGCGATGGACCTGCCCGAGGCGAGCGGCGACGCGATCGCCCGCGAGTTCGAGCGGTACTTCCGGCGTCAGGGCGGCACGGACGAGCCGGACGGCACCTGACCGGCGGCGCCTGACCCTAGATCGGCGGCCAGGGAACGGCCGGCCAGTCGTCGGGCGGGTACGGGTGGACCCGGTGCTCGAGCAGGGTCTCGACCCTGATCCGGGTGGCCATGATCTCGCTCTCGGTCAGCAGCCCGGACAGGTCCGCGGCCAGGGTGCCCTCGGTGAACTGCGCGTTCAGGTGGCGCAGGGTCTCGACCGAGCGCCGCGGCAGGGTGCTGCCCCGCCACTGCCATAGCACGGTGCGCAGCTTGTACTCCTCGGCGAAGCAGACGCCGTGGTCGCAGCCGTACAGGTGGCCGCCGGGCGCGGGCAGCAGGTGGCCGATCTTCCGGTCGGCGTTGTTCACCACCGCATCGAACACGGCCATGTCGCGCAGGCCCTGATGATCATTGCGGCGGGACAGGGCGATCCGGTCGACCTCACGGTCGTAGTCGATCCACAGCTGGCACATGCCAGGTCCCATCGGCCCGTCCCGCATCACAGTGGGCGGCACGACGTTCCAGCCGGACGCGCGGGACACCACGTAGGCGGCCACCTCGCGCCCGGCCAGCGTGCCGGTGGGAAAGTCCCACAGCGGCCGTTCGCCCGCGATGGGCTTGTAGACGCAGGCCGTCTCGGTGACCGGGTCCCGGCTGTTCCGGCCGCCCCGTGAGCCGCGGCGGCCGGTCTTGATCGTGCAGTACATGGTGGCGTTGGACGCGTCGACCAGGCGTCCCTCGATCTCCAGCGGGCCGCTGGTGAGCAGGTCGAGGACGGCTTCGGTGTCAGCGGATCCGGCCTGCGGACGGTCGGGGTCAAGCATGGCTGAGGCGGTGGCCGTTCTGCCGCGGGCAGATGTGCCCGTCCGTGTCCAGCGGCAGCCCGCATAGCGGGCACGGCGGCCGCCCGGCCGCGACGATCTTGGCCGCGCGCTGGGCGAAGGCGCGCGCCACGCCGGGCGTGATGCGCACCCGCAGCACCCCCGGGCCGTCCGCGGGGACCTCGTCGGCCAGCGGTTCCACCGGGTCCTCGGACTCCTCCTGCGCCTCGATCACGACCATGCCGCCGTCACCGTCCCAGGCCAGCGCGATGGCGCCGACGCGGAAGTCCTCCAGCAGCGGCAGGTCGAGCGGGGCGTCGTCCTCCAGCGCGGCCGGAGCCGCGGCCGGCACCTCCGGGTCTCCGCTGGTGCGCCGCAGCACCTCGTCCAGTAGCTCGTCGATGCGCTCGGCCAGCAGGCTCACCTGGAACTTCTCCAGGGCCACGCTGGTGACGCGACCGGTGGCGGTCGCCTGCAGGTAGAAGGTCCGTTCCCCTGGCTGTCCCACCGCACCGGCTACGAACCTGTCCGGCGGGTCATAGAAGTAGACCGGCATAGTCCTATCCTCGCGTGTCCGCGGACTCGTGATGACCATCGGGTGACAAACTCGCCGCCGGGGCGGCACCATCGGCTCCGGGGGCTTCTGGGGCTCCGCCGGACCCGCCGCCGACCGCGGCGTCGCTGGCCGCCTCATCACCCTCAGACTTGTCGGCGGGCTTGGGCAGCAGGTCCTCCACCGCGCCGCCCCGGTCGTTCATCCGGAGCACGAACGGGCGCAGCGGCGTGTACCTGATCACGGTCAGCGAGCAGGGGTCGGCCTGGATCCGCTGGTACTGATCGAGGTGCAGGCCCAGCGCGTCGGCCACGATGGCCTTGATGACGTCGCCGTGCGAGCAGACCAGGTAGGTGGCGTCCTCGCCGAGGCGGGCGTTCCAGTCCCGGATCGCGGTCACCGCCCGGTGCTGCATCTGGGGCATCGACTCACCGTCCGGGCCGGGGAAGGTCACCGCGCTGGGATGGGCCTGGACCACCCGCCAGAGCTTCTCCTCGGCCAGCTTCTTCAGCGGCTGGCCGGTCCAGTCCCCGTATCGGCACTCCCCCACCCGGTCATCGGTGGCGATCTGCAGGCCGTCGCGGCCGCGGGCGATGACCGCCGCGGTCTGCTGGCAGCGGTCCAGCGGGCTGGCCACGATGGCGTCGAGCGGGAGCGGGGCGAGCCGGGCGGCCAGCGCGGTCGCCTGGGCCAGGCCGCGGTCATCCAGCGGGATGCCCGGCGTCCATCCAGTCAGCAGTTCCCCGGTGGACGCGGTAAGCCCGTGCCGCACCAGCAATACGGTCGTCACGCTCTCTGACTGTAATGCACCCGGGTGACGGGGCCGTCCGGCCGGGGGAAGCGGGCCGGTCAGCCCGCTTGCGGCCAGCCGGCGTCCGCCGGGCCATGGATGACGAAGGTGGCCGAGCCGAACTGCACCACGTCCCCGGGACGGACCGGGACGGGCTCGCGGACCCGCCAGCCGTTCAGCCGGGTGCCGTTGTGCGAGCCCAGGTCGCTGAGCAGCCAGCCGTCTTCGGTGCGGTCGAGCTGGGCGTGCAGCCGCGACACCGACAGGTCGGCGATGCGCAGGTCGCAGTCGTGGGTCCGGCCGATGGTGAAGCTGGTCCCGTGGCCAGGCGGGAAGACCATCGGCGGGGGCGGCAGGGCCGGGACCGGGACGGCCACCACGGCCGGGACCGGCCCTGGTGCAGGCGGGCCGGAACTGGCCTGCGCGGAGCCCGGCGCGGCGGCCCAGCGGCCGACGGCGGCCCGCACCCGGCCCAGCAGCGTGGCCGGCCGGGGCGGCAGGTCGGCGAACAGCCCGTCGAGCTGGCCGTGGTCGCGGGCGTCCAGGGCGCTGTTCATCCGCACCATGAAGGTCTCGTGCGAGAGGCGGCCCGCGATGAACTCCTGCCGGAGCGCGCTGACCGCGCGGTCGCGCTCCGCGTCGGAAGCGCGGAGATACTCGGGCGCACCGGGCGTGTCCGCCGCCGACCCTCCCATGACAGGAGTATCGGCATCATCGGCGCCGGGGGCAAGGGCGCGTCGAGGATCTCGGCGCATCCGGTCGGCCCGCGGATCAGGCGGTGGTCAGGGCCGGGGTGGACATGTCCTGGCCGTCCGGGGTCTGCAGCGGGAAGTGGCAGGCGGCCATGTGACCCGGGCCGAACGACCGGAGCTTGGGCTCCTCGTTCGCGCACAGCTCCTGTGCGAACGGGCACCGGGTGCGGAACCGGCATCCGGACGGCGGGTTGACCGGGCTGGGCAGCTCGCCGCGGATGGCAGCGCCCTGCTTGGCCCGTTCCACGGCGGGATTGGGCGCCGGGATGGTGGCGATCAGGCCGGCCGTGTAGGGATGCGCGGCCCGCTGGTAGATGTCCTGCCCGGAGCCGATCTCGACCAGCTTGCCCAGGTACATGACGCCGATCCGCTCGGCCATGTACTTGACCACGGCCAGGTCGTGCGAGATGACCACGTAGGTCAGCCCGTGCGTGGCCTGCAGCCGCTTCATCAGGTTGAGGACCTGGGCGCGGATCGACACGTCCAGGGCGCTGACCGGCTCGTCGGCCACGATGAGGCGGGGGTTGAGGGTCAGGGCCCGGGCCAGGCCGATCCGCTGCCGCTGGCCGCCGGAGAACTCGTGCGGGTAGCGTTCCACCGCGTTGCGGGGCAGCCCGACCTCGCCCAGCAGCTCGAAGACCCGGTCCTGCTGAGCCCGCTTGCTGCCGAGGCGCTGGATGGCCATCGGCTCCCCGATGATCGAGCCGACGCGCATCCTCGGGTCGAGGGAGGAGTGCGGGTCCTGGAACATGAGCTGCAGGTCGCGGCGCCTGCGGCGCAGCTCGTTGCCGCTCAGCGTGGTCACGTCCATCCCGCCCAGGGTGATGTCGCCGGAGTTGGGCTTCTCCAGGGCCACGATCAGCTTGCCGAGCGTGGTCTTGCCGCAGCCGGACTCGCCGACCAGCCCGAACGTGGTCCCGGCGGGCACCGAGAAGGACACGTCCGAGACGGCCTTGACGCTCGCCACCTGGCGGCGCAGCAGGCCGGCGGTGATCGGGTACTCCTTGACCAGGTTCTTCAGGTCGAGCAGCGGGGCGGTGCCGTTGCCGTCCCCGGAAGCGGGCGGCCCGGGCCGTTCGGTCACGTCTAGGCGGCCGTCGGCGGCCGGGACGTCAGCCGGCGTCTGCTGCTCGCCGGCCGGGGCCAGCGCCCCGTCGGCCAGCGCCCCGTCGGCCAGCGGCGCGTCGGTGACGAGGCCGGCCCGGTCGCCCGCCGCGGCCTGGGCCAGGCTCTCGGCGTCGGAGCCGACCAGCCCGGTGCTGACCGCGTCCGGTCCCTGGGCGCCGATCACGGCCAGGACGAGCGGGCCGTCCACCGGGTGCCAGCAGGAGAACTGATGGTCGGGCGTCGGGCCGGACAGCGGGGGCTCCTCGGACCGGCACTTGTCGCTGGCCCGCGGGCAGCGGGGGGCGAACCGGCAGCCCGCGGGCGGGTGGGCCAGGTCGGGCGGCAGGCCGGGGACGGCGTGCAGCGCCTTGCTGGCGTCCTGGTCGAGCTGCGGGATAGAAGCGAGCAGGCCCTGGGTGTAGGGGTGGTGCATCGACTCGAACAGCTCGACCGCGTCGGCGGTCTCGACGACCCGGCCGGCGTACATGACGTTGACCCGGTCGGCGTGGCCGGCGATCACGCCCATGTCGTGGGTGATGAGCAGCATGGCCATGCCCAGGCGGTCCTTCAGGTCCCGGAGCAGGGTCAGGATCTGGGCCTGGATGGTGACGTCCAGGGCGGTGGTCGGCTCGTCGGCGATGAGCAGCTTGGGCTCGTTGGCCAGCGCCATCGCGATCATCACGCGCTGCCGCAGGCCGCCGGACAGCTGGTGCGGGTAGTCATCGAGCCGTTCCTTGGGCCGGGGCAGGCCGACCAGGGACAGCACCTCCAGGGCCCGCTCCCTGGCCTCGGACCTCGACGCGCCGCGGTGCAGCTGGACCGGCTCGGCGACCTGGTAGCCGATGGTCTTGGTCGGGTCGAGGGAGGTCAGCGGATCCTGGAAGATCATGCCGATCTCGTTGCCGCGGATGGCCCGCAGCTCGTCCTGCTTGAGGCCGACGAGCTCGCGGTCGTTGAGCTTGATCGAGCCGCCCACGATGGAGCCGCCCGGGGGAAGCAGGCCCATGATCGACAGGCCGGTCATGGACTTCCCGCAGCCCGACTCGCCGACGACGCCGAGCGTCTCTCCCGCCTCGATGCTCAGGTCGACGTTGCCCACGGCCTGGACCACGGAACTGGTCAGCTTGATGTGCGTCGACAGGTCCTTGATGTCAAGCACGGGCGCCATGGCGGCGATTACCTCTCGTTCGTGACGGCTGTTCGGCGGGTACCCGGCAGGGGCGGGCGCTAACGGCGTCTGAGCCGGACGTCCAGGGAGTCCCGGAGCGCGTCTCCGATGAAGTTCAGCGCCATCACGGTCAGCACGATGCAGGCGCCGACCGGATAGATGAGCCACCAGTAGCCGTCCTGCATGTACTGGATGCCGTCGGAGATCATGTCGCCCCAGTCGGTGTTGGGGTAGTGCAGGCCGAAGCCGAGGAAGCCGACGTAGGCGACGGCCAGGATGGCGTCGGCCACCTGGAACGTCACGTTGACGATCATCACGCCGAGCGCGTTCGGGAGCAGGTGCTTGCGGATCAGCCGCCAGCTGCCCGCGCCCGCCGCCCGCGCGGCCAGGACGAAGTCGCGTTCCCTGATGGAAAGCACCTCGCCGCGCACCAGCCGGGCCGGGACCTGCCACGAGAACCCGCCGATGACCAGGGACAAGGACAGCACGGTGGCGCCGTACCTGACGGCCAGGATCAGCACGACGAACAGGAACGGGACCGACAGGAAGATGTCGACCACGCGCATCAGCACGGTGTCGGTGAACCCGCCGGCCAGCCCGGCGATCGCGCCGACCAGGGAGCCGATGGTGATGGCGACGAAGGCGGCGAAGAAGCCGATCTCCAGGGCGTCCTGGCCGCCCTTCATGAGCTGGCCCAGGACGTCGAAGCCGTTGATGTCCGTGCCGAGCGGGTGCCCGGCGCCCGGCGGGTCGTGCGAGTCGATCAGGCTCACCTGGCTCACGTTGCCGTGGTAGAAGAGCGGGCCGAGGAAGCAGAACACCACCATGAAGACCAGGATGATCAGGCCGATGACGGCCAGCCGGTTATGCATGAACTCGCGGAGGGCCAGACGCCACCCGCTCTGGACCGCGCCGACCTCGCCGGCCTCAGGGGCGCGGGTGGTGTCCAGCGGGGGGAGCGATGCCTGGGGCGCTGCTGCCACGATGGCCTCCTTTCTGCCCGGCCGGTCAGGCCAGCCGGATACGCGGGTCGGCCGCGGTCAGCGCGAGGTCCGCGATCAGATTGCCCAGGACGACGAAGACGGCGCCGAGCAGGGTGTAGGCCAGCAGCACCGGATAGTCCTCCTTGCCCAGGCTGTTGTAGAACAGCAGGCCCAGGCCCTGGTAGTTGAACAGGGTCTCGATGATCAGGTTCCCGGCCAGCAGGGCCGGGAGGAACAGCCCGATCAGGGTGATCATCGGCAGCGACGCGTTGCGCACCATGTGCCGCGACAGCACCAGCCGCTCGGGCAGGCCCTTGGCCCGCGCCACCTTGATGTAGTCCTGGGCCAGCACGTCGATCGACGACGACCGCATGTACCGGGAGAAGTTGGCCACGGTGAGCAGCGTGAGGGTCAGGATCGGGCAGGGACATGTCAGTGCCAGTCACCGATGCACGGCCCAGATCGAGGTGGACTGGCTGGCCTCGAAGCCGAAGATGGGGAAGGACAGGGCGAAGACCTGGATGAGGATGAGCCCGAGCAAGAAGGACGGCATCGAGTACAGGATGAAGGCCCCGCTGGTGGCCAGTTGTCGCCGAGGGAGTTGCGCCGGACGGCCTGGAAGATGCCGAGCGGCAGGGCGATGATGATGGCGAACAGCAGCGAGATGCCGGACAGGTAGATGCTGCGGGCCAGCCGCTCGGCGAACAGCGCGCCCACGGTCTGGTTGCTCGCGTAGGAGTAGCCCAGGTTGCCGTGCAGCAGGCCGTTCATGTAGCTGAGGTACTGCACGATCAGCGGGCCGGTCGAAGCCGTTTTCCTGGTTCCAAGCGTTGACTTGCTGGGCCGTCGGCGCGCAGGCCGAGCACGGCCCGGGCCGGCGACGGGAAGACCGCGTGCAGCAGGAGATAAATGAAGATGGAGATGCCGATCAGGACGATGATGGACGTCCCGAGCCGGCGCAGCAGGTAGGCGGTCACCGGTGGGGAGCCCTCCTTCCAGGCTGGTGGCCTGCCTCCCGGTGTATCACCGGGAGGCAGGCCAGTCCAGCAGGCGTTACGTGCCAGTAACTCTACTTGGTCAGGTACCAGAACTCCGGCGTGGCGGTAGTACTGGGTCAGGTTCTCCAAGGCCTCGGGACGGGACGACGAGATGTTGTCTTCCAGGCCCAGATGTGGTCCGGGTTGGGCTGCCACAGCACCGGCAGGTCCGTGGCCAGGAAGGACAGCTCGTTGGACACCGCGGTCGGGTTGGCGCTGGTGATGGACGCGTTGATCAGCTGGTCGGCGGTCGGGTTGCTGTAGTCGCCGAGCTGGCCGGACCCGCTGGTGTTGAACAGGCCGAACGTGGTGGGGTAGGTGGACATCGGTCTCGCCGCCGAAGTCCTCCATGGCCCACTTGTTGTCGTTCGCCGGCGACGCGGGTCGATGTAGTTGTGCGATCATGAAGTTGAAGTTGCTGCTCTGCAGCGTGATGTTGATCCCGGCCTGCTTCGCGTTGGAGGCCAGGTCCTCGACCTCCTGGGTGATACGGCGCGACGGCGTTGTAGATCAGGTTGAAGGCCAGCTTGGTGCCGGCCGGGATGCCGGCGCCGCACTCGCCCGGCGCCGGTGCCCGCGCTTGGCGCAGGTGTCGGTGCCGTTCGGGACGACGTTCCAGCCGTTGGCCTTCAGCAGTGCTGACCGCGGTGGCGACGCTGAACGGGTACGGGTTGGTCGCTGCGTTGGCCGGCAGGTACGGGCTCTGCGGGTAGGCCGGGATCGGGCCGTAGACCGGCGCGCCCGCCCCGTGCATGAAGGCCTTGATCCGGCCCTGCTGGTCCTCCAGGTGCTGCATCGCCTGCCGGAAGTACAGCTGGTTGACGATGTTGTTGAAGTCGCCGGTCTTGTCCTTGAAGTTGTAGTGCGGCGAAGTAGTCATGCCGAAGTCGGGCATGCCGTAGTAGTTGTAGCCCAGGCCCTTGAGCGACTTGGCATCTGCGGCACGTCCTCCGGCGGGATGAAGCCGACGTCGACCGACTTGCTCTTGACCGCGTTGAACTGCGCGGCGTTCGAGGTGAAGGGCAGCCCGCGAAGGTGGACATCGGGGTCACGTGCGGGCCGCTGTAGCTGGTGTTCGGGACCATGCGTGAACGCGCCGGTGGTGGCGTTGAAGGACTGGAGCTTGTACGGTCCGTCCACGACCTGCCACAGCGGGTTGGTGGCGTAGGTGTTCACCGACTTGGACTGCGCGGTGAGGTAGTTGAAGATCTTCTTCGCGTTCGCCGGGTCTGGGTGTAGTCCAGCGTCGGCGCCGCCGGCCGAGGCGTTGGCCCACTTGGTCGACGGGAAGCAGCGAGATGGACCCGAGGATGTCCTCTTGATCCAGGTCGGGTTGACCGGCTCTTCAGGTTGATCACCAGCGTGTTGGCGTTCGGCGCCGACATGCTGGCGATCGGTGTCCGGGAAGAAGCCGGCCGCCGTAGGCGGCCCAGTTCGCCGGGGACTCCTTGACCGCCGCGATGATCTCGTCGATCGAGAAGAGCAGGTCCTTGGCGGTGAGGGCTGGTGCCGTCGGACCACTTCCACGGCTTCAGGGAGATCGTCCACCGTCTTGTCGTCGTTGGACCAGACGGGCGCGTTCGCCGGGCTGATCGTCTCGTCGACGGTCTGCGAGGATGCCGTTGGGGGCGTAGTAGAGCGGCCGCCACATCTCGTACTCGAACAGGTAGGTGTTGTAGACCGAGTTGGACGCGGCGGTCACCTGGGGCAGGATCCAGTTCGGCGCGTTGGCGGCCAGGTAGCCGCAGGTGATCGTGCCGGCCTTGCCGCTGGGCGGTCCCGGCCGCCGGGATCGCCCCGATGGAGCCGGGCTGCGTCGATCCCGCCGGAGCTCGAGGTGCGAGGCGGCGCTGCCGCTGCTCCCGCTGCTGCTGCAGGCGGCGATGGCGGTGATGCTCGCCACCGCGAGGGCGAGGGCGCCGATCCGCTTGCGTGCCGAATCTAGTCATCGCCCCTCCCTCCTCGCGCTGTTCGCGCTTCTGGTCCGTCCTGGGGTCATCAGCTTGTCGCCCTTCTTTCTCGCAGTTCGCCGGTGATCCGCTCCGCACCGTCGCGGGGAAGCGGGTCGCAGTCCCCCCGGAGTTCCCGGTGCGGCCCGTCCTCCCCGGCCCTCCCCGTGCCGACCCGGGGCTTGCGCCCATGCAGGTCGGCCGGTTACCTACCGGCGTTATGAGTTAGCGAAAGCGTAAGTTGCCTTTTGCATCGAACTCTCGCCGAAAAAGTCACAACTTGCCATCAATCCCTTGCCGGCAGCGTCCTGTCATGTCCGAGGTAGCAGCGGAATATTTCCGGATCTGTGCCCTATCGTTAACTTTGGTCACAGTAGCGCCAGCAATGACTGTATACGGAAGTCTTTCCGTCATGGCCACCTCCTGCCGGAGGATATCCGGCACGTCCGGCCGCGCCGCGGACGGCCCCCGGGTGCCGGGCTCACCGCGGCCGCGCGGTCCCCCACGTCCTCAGCGGAAGATGATGGTGCGCCGCCCGTGCAGCAGGACGCGGTGCTCGGCGTGCCAGCGGACCGCGCGGGCCAGCGCCACCCGCTCGGCGTCGCGGCCGATGGCGGCCAGGCTGGCCGGGCTGCTGGTGTGGTCGACGCGGGCCACCTCCTGCTCGATGATCGGGCCCTCGTCGAGGTCGGCGGTGACGTAGTGCGCGGTCGCGCCGATCAGCTTCACGCCGTGCGCGTGCGCCTGGTGGTAAGGGCGCGCTCCCTTGAAGCTCGGCAGGAACGAGTGATGGATGTTGATGATGCGGCCGGGCAGCTTGGCGCACAGCTCCGGGGACAGGATGCGCATGTAGCGGGCCAGCACCACGAAGTCGATGCCCAGCTCGCTGACCAGGTCGAGCAGGCGGCTCTCGGCGCGCTGCGCGGACAGCCGGGTCGCCCGGCACGCTGGGCACGTGCTCGAACGGCACGCCGTGCGCCGCGGCCAGCGCGGCCAGGTCGGGGTGGTTGCCGACGACCAGCGGGCACGTCGATCCGCAGCGACTCGGCGCGCCCGCCGGTAGAGCAGGTCGTTCAGGCAGTGCCCGGCCTTGGACACCATGATCAGCACGCGGGGCTGGACGGCGGTGTCGTGCAGCTCCCACTCCATGCCGAACTCGTCCGCCACCGGGACGAAGCCGGACCGCAGCGTCGGTCGTAGCTGGCCGGGTCCGGCTCCAGGCTCTCCAGGTGGACGCGCATGAAGAACTGGCTCGACCCCTCGACCGTCCGGTCGCCGAACTGCTGGCTGTCCAGCACGTTGCAGCCGGCCTGGTGCAGGTAGGCCGCGACCGCGTGCACGATCCCGACGCGGTCCGGGCAGGACAGGGTGAGGACGTACTGGCTCATCAGGCCCCCATCGCGTGCACGCCCCCGTCGACGTGCACGATCTCGCCGGTGGTGGCGGGGAACCAGCCGGACAGCAGGGCCACGCACGCGCGCGCCACCGGCTCGGGGTCGGCGATGTCCCAGCCGAGCGGGGCCCGGTCGTCCCACACGCTCTCGAACCGGTCGAAGCCCGGGATCGCGTTGGCGGCCATGGTCCGCAGCGGGCCCGCCGCGACCAGGTTGACCCGCACGCCCCGGGGTCCGAGGTCACGGGCCAGGTACCGGGCGCACGACTCCAGGCCGGCCTTGGCCACGCCCATCCAGTCGTATCCCGGCCAGGCCACGCTGGCGTCGAAGTCCAGGCCGACGACCGAACCGCCCGCGCCCATCAGCGGCAGGGCCGCGGTGGCGACGGCCTTGAGGGAGTAGGTGGACACCTGGACGGCGGTGGCCACGTCGGCCCACTTGGTGCGCAGGAAGTTCCCGCCCAGCGCCTCGGCCGGGTTGGCGTAGGCAATGGCGTGCAGCACCCCGTCCAGCCCGTCCACGTGCTCGCGGACCCGGTCGGCCAGCGACTCCAGGTGCTCCTCGCTGGTCACGTCCAGCTCGATGACCGGCGGCGGCTCGGGCAGCCGCTTGGCGATCCGCTCGACCAGGCTCATCCGGCCGAATCCCGTCACGACCACGGTGGCGCCTTCGGTCTGGGCCACCCGGGCCACGTGGAACGCGATCGACGCGTCGGTGATGACCCCGGTGACCAGGATCCGCTTGCCCGCCAGGATGCCCATCTGCTCCTCCGCTGTCTGTTCGTCGGGCCGGTCGGGCCCTAATGGCCCATGCCCAGGCCGCCGTCGACCGGGATGACGGCGCCGGTGATGTAGGCGGCATCGGGGCCGGCCAGGAAGGCCACGGTGGCGGCGACCTCGTCCGGCGAGGCGAACCGGGACAGCGGCACGGCGGCCAGGATGGCCGCCTTGCGCTCCTGCGCCAGGCCGGCGGTCATGTCGCTGTCCACGAAGCCGGGAGCGATCACGTTGGACGTGATGTTGCGGGAGCCGAGCTCCCGGGCCAGCGACCGGGCCATCCCGACCAGCCCGGCCTTGGACGCCGCGTAGTTGGCCTGCCCGGCGGACCCGTACAGGCCGACCACGGAGGAGATGAAGATCAGGCGGCCGCGGCGCATCTTCATCATGCCCCGCACGGCCCGCTTGGCGGCCCGGTACGCGCCGGTCAGGTTGGTGTCCAGGACCATGGCGAAGTCGTCCTCGCTGAGTAGCGCGAGGAGCTGGTCCCGGGTGATGCCGGCGTTGGCCACCAGGACCTCGACCGGCCCCTGGTCCTGCTCCACCGCGCCGAAGGCCGCGTCGACCGAGCCTGCCTCCCGGACGTCGCAGCGGACGACCTTGAGCCCGTCCACCGGCTCGCCGGAGCGCGAGGTGACGGTGACGCTGTCCCCGTCGGCGGCCAGCCGCCGGGCGATGGCCAGCCCGATACCGCGGTTCCCGCCCGTCACCAGCACAGAGCGTCCCATGGTCACCTCTCTTCTCGGCTCACCGAGGGTACCGCAGCAGGCCGGGCCGCATCGTGGCGCCGGCCCGGGCCCTGATGGCGCCGGGCGGGACGCGCGACACGGCTCAGAACGCAGGTTGAGTAGACTCACGCCGCGTGAACCATGACGCGTCAAGGATTGACCCCGAGTTCACCGCCCTGCCGCTGCGCAACCTGGCCGACGCGGCGCTCGCCCAGGCCAGGTCCCTCGGCGCCCAGCACGCTGACTTCCGGGCCGAGCGGATCAGGGGCCAGCGGATCGGGCTGTCCGACGGGACCCCGCAGACCCTGTTCGACGCCGATGACAGCGGCCTGGCCGTCCGGGTCATCGTGGACGGCACCTGGGGCTTCGCCTCGGCGGTGGACATGACCGCGGACGCCGCGGCGCTCGCGGCCCGGCAGGCGGTCGAGGTGGCCAGGGTCGCCGCGGCCATGAACACCGAGCCCATCGAGCTCGCCCCCGAGCCCGGCTACGGCGAGGTGACCTGGGTGTCGGCCTACGACGTGGACCCGTTCACGGTCAGCGTGCCGGACAAGGTGGCCCGGCTGGCCCAGTGGAGCACCGACCTGCTCGGCCACGCCGCGGTCAGCCACGTGGACGCCGCGCTGAGCCAGGTCCGCGAGTGCAAGTTCTACGCCGATGAGGCCACCACGGCCACCCAGCAGCGGGTCCGGCTGTTCCCGGCCC
The DNA here is from genome assembly GCA_963744005.1 of uncultured Actinomycetes bacterium. GTDB lineage: Bacteria > Actinomycetota > Actinomycetes > Streptosporangiales > Streptosporangiaceae > Palsa-504. The sequence continues at coordinate 1,241,451 of CAVURU010000003.1, forward strand.
TGACCGCGGTCGCGGTCACCGACGAGGGCAAGTTCGACACCATGCGCACGCTGGCCCCGCCCGCCGGGCGGGGGTATGAGTACCTGACCGGGACGGGCTGGGACTTCGAGGCCGAGCTGGCCGAGCTGCCCGAGCTGCTCGCGGCCAAGCTGGCCGCCCCGTCGGTCAAGGCCGGGCACTACGACGTGGTCATCGACCCGTCCAACCTGTGGCTGACCATCCACGAGTCGATCGGTCACGCCACCGAGCTGGACCGGGCCCTCGGCTACGAGGCCGCGTACGCCGGGACGTCATTCGCCACCCCGGACTTGCTCGGCCGGCTGCGCTACGGCTCCGGCATCATGCACGTCACCGGGGACCGCACCGCGGAGCACGGGCTGGCCACCGTGGGCTACGACGACGAAGGCGTGGCCGGCCAGTCCTGGGACCTGGTCACCGGCGGCATCCTGACCGGCTATCAGCTCGACCGCCGGATGGCCGCTCACAGCGGCTTCGGCCGCTCCAACGGCTGCGCGTTCTCCGACGGGCCGAATCACATCCCGCTGCAGCGGATGGCCAACGTGTCCTTGCAGCCGGCCCGGCCGGCGGCCCGTCGACCGCGGACCTCATCGCCGGGGTCCAGGACGGCATCTACGTCGTCGGCGACAACAGCTGGTCGATCGACATGCAGCGGTACAACTTCCAGTTCACCGGCCAGCGCTTCTACAAGATCTCCGGCGGCCAGCTGGCCGGGCAGCTGCGGGACGTGGCCTACCAGGCCACCACCACCGACTTCTGGGGCGCCATGGAAGCCGTGGGCGGCCCGCAGACCTACGTGCTCGGCGGGGCGTTCAACTGCGGCAAGGGCCAGCCGGGCCAGGTCGCCCCGGTCAGCCACGGCTGCCCGGCCGCCCTGTTCCGCGGGATACGGATCCTCAACACCGTCGAGGAGGGCGGCCAGTGAATCCGCAGGAGGCTGTCGAGCGGGCGCTGGCGGCCAGCCGGTCCGACGACTGCGTGGTCATCGCCGAGGAGACTTCCAGCGCCAACCTGCGCTGGGCGGGCAACACCCTCACCACCAACGGGGTGTCCCGGTCGCGCCAGCTCACCGTCATCGCCATCGACCGGCGCCCGGACGGGGCCGCGGCCGGGATCATCTCCCGCGCCGGGGTGCGCCCCGACCAGGTCGAGGACGTAGTCCGGGAAGCGGAGCACGCCGCCGCCGAGGCGATGCCCGCCGAGGACGCTGCGCCGCTGGCCGGATCGCAGCCGGACGATGCGTTCGGGAGAAAAGACGACGGGCCGTCCTGGGACGATGCGCCGGGCCAGACCGAGATCGCCGTGCTGCGCGACTTCGCGGAGACCCTCGGCCAGACGCTGCGCGAGGCGGCGGCGGCGGGCCGCAAGCTGTACGGGTTCGCCGAGCACGACCTGGTCAGCACGTTCCTGGGGACCTCGGCCGGGCTGCGGCGGCGGCACGACCAGCCGGCCGGGCAGGTCGAGCTGAACGCGAAGTCCGCCGACCTGGCCCGCTCGGCCTGGACCGGCGCGGCCACCCGCGACTTCACCGACGTGGATATCTCCGGCCTGGACGCCCAGCTCAGCACCCGCCTGGACTGGGCCAGGCGGTCGGTCCCGCTGCCCGCCGGGCGGTACGAGACGCTGCTGCCGCCGACCGCCGTGTCCGACATGATGGTCTACCTGTACTGGTCGGCCGGGGCCAAGGACGCCGCGGACGGGCGCACCGTGTTCAGCAAGCCCGGCGGCGGGACCCGGGTCGGCGAGCAGCTGACCAGCCAGCCCGTCACGCTGTCCAGCGACCCGCGGGCGGCCGGGCTGCGCAGCGCCCCGTTCGTGGTCGCGCACGCGTCCGGGTCGGACTCCTCGGTCTTCGACAACGGCCTGCCGATGAGCCGGACGGCGTGGATCCAGGACGGCTCGCTGGCCGCCCTGCACTCCTCACGGCACTCGGCCGGGCTGGCCGGGCTGCCCTTCACCCCGGCCATCGACAACCTGACCCTGACCACGTCGGCCGCCGCGGCGCCGACGCTGGAGGAGATGATCGCCTCCACCGGCCGGGCGCTGCTGCTGACCTGCCTGTGGTACATCCGCGAGGTCGACCCGCAGGTCCTGCTGCTGACCGGGCTGACCCGGGACGGGGTGTACCTGGTCGAGAACGGCGAGGTGGTCGGCGCGGTCAACAACTTCAGGTTCAACGAATCGCCGGTGGGCATGCTCGGGCGGCTGGCCGAGGTCGGCGCCACGGTGCCCACGCTGCCGCGCGAATGGGGCGATTACTTCAACCGCGCGGCGATGCCCCCGGTCCGGGTCGAGGGCTTCAACATGTCCTCGGTGAGCCAGGCCAGCTAGCCAACACCGGGCCGGTGGTCGCCAGCACGCGGCGGCGGGCATACCTTGGGGTAGTGAGGTGGACCCGCAGCGGCCGGGACCGGCCGCAAGTGCACATGGTGACGCAGGCGCGCCGGTCGCTGTCCGACGACATCAGCTTCCGGCAGCGGCGGTACCTGCTCCTGATGGGCATCCGGGCGGTCTGCTTCGTCATCGCGATCATCATGTTCGCCAATCACCTGGGCTGGCTGGCGGCGCTCCCCGCCATCGCGGCTATCTTCATTCCCTATTTCGCCGTGGTGTTCGCCAACGGCGGCCGGGAGCCAAACAACACCCGCGGCTTCATGGAGTACCGGCCCAACGTGCCGGCCCGGCGCGACCCGGCGGCCCCGCCGACGGAAAACGGCCAGCGGCCCTCGCCGCCGCCCGGCAGCGCCAACTGATTCCCCCTGTTCAGCCACATCCGGCGATCTCGTCGGTGATTAGGTCTTGACACACTAGGGGGTGTTTCCGTGTAGCATTCATATCGGTGCTCTGGTCCCCCGTCAGGGCGCCACTGCCGGCGTTCCGGGCCCCCGTCGGAACGCCGATGAACGCGACGCCGGGTGGTTTGCCCCCGTAGCCACCCGGCGTCGCCCTAACTTCACCGCCTTTCTGGCGGCTTCGCTAATGACTCGCAGTGCTTTCCCGGGAGGACGACTCCCCGGAGCTCCCCGACGGCATTGCGTCGGGGGCCTTTGGCCTGCAGGCCTTCATCTGTCCGTGAACTGGGCCTTTAGCCTGGCGGGCCGGGCCTTCTCTATTGTTCTGGTTGGGCTGGTCGGGTTGGGGTCGGCTGGGCTGTGGGCTGGGCGGGGCGGGGTGGAGGTCGGGACCGGGGGGCTGGCAGGGACAGGGCGGCCGGGGCGGTTGGTTAGCCAGGTTAAGGGCCTCTAGGCCGGGTTTCTGCTGTTTGCGGCGGCTCGGGCGGACGGTCCCCGGCCGGGTGATGGCGGGCGGCTAGCTCTGAGGTTCTTCAGGATGCATAACGTAGGCGGAGGGTGGCAGACCGGTTTGGATTGGGCCTTTGGCTGGCTTTCCGGGAATGCCGGACTTGCTTTCCGCTTTTAGCGGGGAATGATCAGCGAGCGCCTACTCATGGGCGCCGCGCGCATTGCGGGCTAGTCTTCGCGGGACTATTCGGTCTTACGGAACTCGGCTATGGCTATGGCGAGCATGGCGCCGCCCATCGCGGCGACCATGGCCAGAGATAGTCCCAGTGGGACGACCCAGCCAAACCATGTGACGCCGGGGCTCAGGGCCCGCAGCGCGGCGGGAGCGATCGACAGGTGGCTGAACACCGCCTGCCGCATCGGGTCCACGATGTAGGTCAGCGGATCAATGCGGGTGAGAACGGTCAGCCAGCCGGGCAGCCCGTTGAGCGGGTACAGCGCGCCGGACAGGAAGAACAGCGGCAGCACGAACATCTGGGTCAGGGCCATGAAGGCCTGGATCTGCTTGACCCGGGCCGCCATCATGACGCCGAACGCGGTCAGCGTGAACGACAGCAGCAGCAGTTCCCCGATCAGGGTCAGCAGCAGGACCGGGTCGTAGGGCACGTGCGCGACGCCCGCCAGGGCCAGGAAGATGATGCCCTGGACGGTGGCCACGGTGGCGCCGCCCAGGCACTTGCCGACCACGATCGCCCACCGCCGGACCGGCGCGACCAGCATCTCGCGGAGGAACCCGAACTCCCGGTCCCAGACGATCGACGCGGCCGAGAAGATCGCGGTGAACAGCACCGACATGGCCAGCACGCCCGGGTAGATGAACGTCTTGAAGTCGACGCCGGACGGCAGCCCCCGCCCGGCCAGCGTGGACAGCCCGGTGCCGAGCACGAACAGGAACAGGACCGGCTGGACCAGGGACGTGACGGCCCGCAGCCGGTCGGTGCGGAACCTGATCAGCTCACGGCGCCAGACGATGCTGACCGCGCGCAGGTCGTGCCGGAGGCTGCGCTCGGGCACGGCGACCCGGATGGCCTCGGTCAGGGCCTGATCCCCGGCCGGGGTGCCTGCCGCCGCCGCCTGCGCCTGAACGTCTCTGGTGGCCACTGCTACCTCCTGCCGAACCGGGTCGCGAGCAGGCGGTTCCGGTCGCCGACCGAAGCCTCCGAGTCGCGGATCGTCCGGCCCGTGTAGGACATGAACACGTCGTCCAGGGAGGGCCGGGCCACGCTCACCGAGCGGATGGCGACGGGCAGCCGGGCGAACAGCTGGGGCACGAAGTGCTCGCCGGACTCCACCGAGAACGTCGACCCGGTTCTCGTGCAGGCCCGCCTCCAGGCCGAACAGCTCGGCCAGCGCGCGGATGGCCGCCTGGTCATCGGCCGTGCTGATCTGGACCCGGTCCTTGCCGATGGACGCCTTCAGCGCCTCCGGGGTGTCGATGGCCACGATCAGGCCCTGATCGATGATCGCGATCCGGTCGCAGTTCTCCGCCTCGTCCATGTAGTGGGTGGTGAGGAAGATGGTGATGTCCTCGCGCTGCTTGAGCTCGGTGATGTAGGCCCAGATGGACACCCTGGTCTGCGGGTCCAGGCCCACGGTGGGCTCGTCCAGGAACAGCACGTGCGGCGCGTGCAGCAGGCCGCGGGCGATCTCCAGCCGCCGTTTCATGCCGCCGGAGTAGGTGGCGACGACGCTCCCCCGGCGGTCCCACAGCCCGACCATCTCCAGCACCTGGCGCAGCCGCGGCGCGAAGGCGGCCTTCGGCACGCCGTACAGGTCGGCGTGAAAGCGCAGGTTCTGCTCGCCGGTCAGGTAGTTGTCCAGGGTGGTGTCCTGGAAGACCAGGCCGATGTTGCGGCGCACGGTGTCCCGCTCCCTGACCACGTCGTGTCCCGCGACCCTGGCGGTTCCCGAGGTGGGGTCCGCCAGGGTGCACAGGATCTTGATCGTGGTGGACTTGCCGGCGCCGTTCGGGCCGAGGAAGCCGAAGGTCTCCCCGGCCGCGACCTCGAAATCGATGCCGCGGACGGCCTCGATGTCGCCGTACTTCTTGGTCAGCGAGCTGACCGAGACCGCCGGAGTCACGCCTGCGCGTCCCCCTCCGCTTCGGAGTCGTCTGCGGCGAGGATACGGTACAGCGCCTTGCGGGTGTCGGCCAGGATCTTGCTGGCCTGCTGGACCTGGGCCGGCGTGCCGGCCTGGGCGACCTGGACGGTGGCCATGGCCACCTGGCGGGCCAGGTTGTGCATCTGGACCGAGGCGTCGTCCACGCTGCCGGTCACGGCGTCCCAGGACGCCCGCAGCTCCTCGGCGTGGGCCTGGACGTAGGTCCGGCCCTCGTCGGTCAGCGTGAAGTTCCGCCGCCGGTCAGCGCCCGCCTCGGCCTGGATCAGGCCCTCGTCCTCCAGCTGCTGCAGGGCCGGGTAGACCGACCCGGCGCTCGGCCGCCACACGCCCTGCGTGCGCTCGCCGATCTCCTGGATGAGCTGGTAGCCGTTCCAGGACTGGCCTTCGGCCAGCAGGTCGAGGATGGCCGCGCGGACGTCACCGCGCCGGACGCGCGGGCCGCGGCCGCCAGGGCCACGGAACCTCGGCGGCCCGAACGGGCCGCCGCGCATCTCGAAGCCGAACGGGCCAGGACCGCCCGGCCCCCACGGACCCGGACCGCCGCGCGCGCGGGCCCGGCCGCGGATGTGCCCTCGCAGGGCTTCACGGGGATCTCCCCAGTGTTCGTCATGCATGTGATGCTCCTTCAATGCTCTCTAGATCGCTTCTCGATCCTTGTCGTTAGGTTAACGATATATCGATGACGATCGGAGCGCAATCTTTATTCCGGGCGGCGGTCACGGCCGCGCCATACGAAGGCAGCCGGAAACAACCGGGCGCGGCCCTGCGCGCGCGGGAGCTCGCGTCGGCTCCGGGCTAGCGGCCCGGCCTGCGGACGCTGGGTCCGGGGCGGGGGCTAGGCGTGAGCGGCGGCGGCCGCGGCGATCAGCTGGGCGACCGGGGGCTTGCGGATGTCGGAGTGGGCCCCGGAGAACGGCTCGCCGGCCGTGTTGTTGATGACGCTGACGGCATCGATCCGGTAGAAGGCGCCCGGCGCCAGGCCGTAGCTCGTGCCGCCCTGGGCGGGCATGCTCACGTCGTGCGCAGGGGTGACGGCCTGGAAGCCGTCCGAGCCCATGCCGCCCCAGCGGTCCGCGACCGTCGCCTCGGCGTCCTGCTGGGCCAGGAACGACGCCTTGGGGTACCAGACGCCGACGGCCCAGTCCAGCGAGGTGTGCGTGGCCACCAGGGGCCCGTGCACCCGGTCGGCGACGGTGTTCAGCGCGCCGGGATCGCCGAACGGGTTGGCCTCGGCGTGGGCGAACGACCAGTGCGAGAACGCGCCCTGCAGGAGGGTCAGCGAGCTGACCGGGCTCTGCGCCGGGGTACCCACGCCGGCCAGGGCGAAGGACACCAGCCGGGCGCCGAAGCTGTGCCCGACCAGGTGGACCCGCAGGCCGGGCGACTGGGCGTGCAGCGCGGTGAGCAGCGGGCCCAGGCCGGCCCGGCCGACGGTCCCGGCCCGCGCCTTCATGGTGTTGTAGGAGAAGACCCGCAGCACGTCCTTGGCCCCGTTGACGGCCTTGTTGAACCAGTCGCCGAGGCCCTGCTCCGCGCCGCCGGCCGGCGCCGAGCCGAACGTGTCCGCGGTGGCCTGGTAGTCGGCCGCGGGATCGTCGGTGAACAGCAGCGCGGTCTCGCCGGAGTCCTCGAATTCCCCGTCGGCGGGCGGCGGCGGGGTCAGCGACCTGATCAGCTGGCTGATCTGCTGCAGCCGCTGCTGCTTGGCCGCCTCGGGCTCGGCGGCGGCGGCCGGGGTCAGGCCCTGGTCGATCAGGGCGCCGATCTGGGTGATGGTGTCCTGCTGGCCCGGGTCGGCGAACCCGGGCCGGAGCGAGGCGGCGATGTCGGCCCCCGATACCTCGGCCGATCCGGCGCTCAGGTTGACCAGGGCGCCGCTGTCCGCCTGCTGCGCTCCGGCCGTCCCGGGCGGGGTGGCCTGGGTGGGCGGGAACCACAGCGACGGCCAGTAGATCCCGGCGAAGCCGATGGCGGCCAGGTCACCCAGGCCCTGGGCCGCGGTGGCGATAAGCGGGAACATGTGGTTGTACAGGTCGAGCGCGCTGTCTTGCGCGGTGCCCCACCCGTGGCTGAAGACGAACAGGTCGGTGAGGCCTCCCGCCGCGGCCTCGTTCAGGAATTCGCTGGCCGCGGGCGAGGTCAGCGCTCCGTTCTCGTCGAACTGCAGGTCCCATACCGGCTCGCCGGTCCCGGGCAGTTGCCGCATGGCGGTGTTCCTCTCTCAGACGTCCGACAGCATTCGCATCAGGTCGACCAGGCCTGCGCCCTGCGCGAACCGCTCCCGGCCGAGATCGGTGGCGCTGGCCATGAGCAGGTCCTTGACCTCGCGGGGGCGGCCGATGAACTCGGGCCGGGAGGACAGGAAGGCCGCGATGACGCCGGAGACGTGCGGGGCGGCCATCGAGGTACCGGACTGCTCGGCGTAGGTGAGCAGCCGGGCCGGGTCGGTATCGCCGGCCGCCGGGTTCATCCCGGCGCTGGCCCTGATCTCGCCGGTCGCGGCCGAGGCGATCCACTCCCCCGGCGCCACCACGTCCGGTTTCATCCGGCCGTCCAGGGTCGGGCCCTTGCCGGACGTCCAGGTGATCCCGAAGGCGTGCGGCGCCTCCCGGTGCGTCGAGCCGACCGCGATGCAGTCCTGGGCGTGGGCCGGCTCGGTGATCGAGCCGAGGATGGCCGCGGTGTTGGCCGAGTCCCCGCGGGTGGTGCTGGCCCCGTAGTTGCCGGCCGACACCACCGCCACGACGCCGGAGGCCACCAGCTGGTTGACGGCCTGGCACAGCGGCGACTGGCCCGCCGCGTACTGGTCGGGCTTCCATTCGCAGCCCAGGCTCATGTTCACGCCGTGCACGCGCAGTACGGCCGGGTCGACGTTGACCTCGGTGCGCAGGTAGGTCAGGGCCCGGATGACAGCGCTGGAGGACGTGATCCAGGTGCCCTGCGGGCTGCGCCGCATGACCCTCAGGCTGACCAGCTCACAGGCCGGCGCCATGCCGGACAGCGGGCCGTGAGCCCGCTGGACATACGCGCCGTCGGTCGGCTCCTTGGAGTCCGCGACGCGGGCGGTCAGGGCGTCCGGCGCCATCCCGGCGATGATGCCCGCCACGTGGGTGCCGTGCCCGCTGTCGTCGGACAGGGCCAGGCCGGTGATGGGCGCGCCGGCGGCCGGAGCAGGCAGCGGCTGGTCCGGGTTGACCAGGTAGCTGAAATCGCGGTGCAGCTGGCTGGTCCGGCCCTGCGCCTGGATCTGCCCCTGGCCCTCGGCGGCGAGTTCCAGCGCGGAGAAGTGCGGGTGGCAGGCGTCGATTCCGCTGTCGATCACGGCCCAGACCACGCCGCGGCCGCGGGCGCCGTAGGCCCGCCAGGCCGCGTCGGCCTTGACGGTCGGCGCGGAACGGTCGATCTGGGGGTGGATCGGGTAGTCCGGCCAGACCCGGAAGATGATCGGCGGGCGGCCCTGGCGGCGGGCCGCCTCGCGGTCGGCGCGGACCATCTCCTCGGCGTCAGCACGGGACAGGACGCACTGGTAGAGCTTGGGCGCGACCAGCGCGAGCTTGTCCGGGACGGGCGGCTGGACCGGGCCGGACGTGGCCGGTTCCGGCGGCCAGTAACCCCCGGCTCGTTCGGCGTAGTCCCCCCACAGGTCATAGAACGCCTGCCGGACGACGGCCAGGCCCCCGGGGTACAGGACGTTCAGCTCGATCAGCATCGGTACCTTCTCGAGCGGGTCGACCTGGCCGGGCCGGTCGGCTGACGTCGGGCCGGCCGGCAGCTTCAGGTCACCGACGAGCGCCGACCGGAAGTGGCTTTCTGGATCAACCGTCATGGCTTCTCCGCTCCTGTCCTGTTTTTACGGAGCAAGCGGGCACCGGGGAAATACACGTGCCGCTCCCGGTGATGGCCGGGAGCGGCACGCAGGTTCAGCTAATGCGGCGCGTCGCGGTCCGGACAACTCCCGGCCCGCGACGGCCGTCTGCGGGTCAGGGATAGGTCGGGTAGTTGTGCAGGTTGTGGGCGACCTTGACGAAGCGGTTGGTGGCCGCGCCGACCACGGTGACCTTACCGGCGGTGAAGATGCCGTAGTAGTTGTCGTAGATCGTGTTGTAATTCACCGTGATCTTGAGCGGGCTGGCGTCGGCCAGGTAGACGCCGGTCGCCTTCAGGTCATGCGAATCCGTGCGCAGGTTGTTGCGCCCGATCAGGTTCCTGGTGATCACGTTGCCGGTGAAGTTGGCCCCGGGGACATGCGCGTGAATGGCAAATCCGGCGTGGCCGTTACCCGAGAACGAGTTACCGATGACCAGGTTGTTGTAGACGCCGCCCTTCGGGGTCGGGTCGGCCAGGATAAGGCCGCTGCCTGCCGAGGCATTGGGCGCCGACGGAGTGCCGAGCCCGTTGTTGTTGGCCACGTTGCCCGAGATGACGTTGTCGAAGATGCCGGCCCCGGTGTGGTCAGCCAGGGCGATACCGCAGCCGCCCGGGTTGTTGCTGGTCACGTTGCCGGTGATCCGGTTGTGCGACGCGGCCGGGCCGAGGTCGTCGGCCATGTTGATGCCGACGCCGTTGCCGGTGGCCAGGTTCTTGATGGCGGTCGAGTACGACGTGCTGTTGAGGTCGATCCCGGAACCCTTGTTGTTCTTGACCGTGTTCCCGGAAATCGTGACGTGATTGGCCGTCTTGGGCTGGCCCTGCACAAATCCGGCGGTGACGATTCCGTCGGCGGGCGAGCTGTCAGTCAGCAGGCTGGCGTTCTCGACGGTCATTCCGCTGACCGTCACCCACGACACGGCCACGCCGATGCCGTACGACTTGCCGGTGGCGTCGATCACGGCACCCGGCCTGCCGTACAGGTTCACGGCGCGGTCAATCGTGACGCTCGTCTTGTAGACCCCGGGGCAGACAACGACGTTGCCGTGCAATGGCGCCCCGTGGACGGCGGACTGGATCGAGGAATACCTGGCGCTGCCGCAGGAGCGGTCATGCGCCTTGTAGTTGCCGTGCGGCGATACGTACACCGTGTTCGAGCTGGCGCCCGCCGCTGTCGCGCCCAGCCCGGTCACCGACAAAGCCGCGCCCACCAGGCCGGCCGCACCGGCAAAAGCCAATAGTCGTCTCATCCCCCCAGGCCCCTCCCCTGCGTCGCTGACAAGTCCCAAGAAATTAACATTTGGCTTCGGTTTGCACCAGGGCCGATCGTTATTTTCCAGGGTTCCGCGAAAGGAGGCGGGATGACGGCGAGCCCGGACCGGATCGAACGCGCTGATTACGGCCGGACGGGCAGCTGATATTCCCGGCGGATGCTGCTGCCCAGGCGGGAGAGGTCGGCCCCGTAGACGTGCATGGAAACGGCCACGCCGCGGCCGTCGTTGCGGACCCGGTGAATGTCGCCGGGCGGGGCGAAGCCGCTCACCGACCCGGCCGGGTTCACGTTGCGGGCGGCCAGGACCAGCGCCCGGCCGCCGGGGGCGAGGGCGAAGACCTCCTCATGCTCTCGGCCCTGCAGGACCCCGGTCACGCACCAGGCGACGTGATCGTGAATCACGGTCTGCTGACCGGGCCGCCAGACCATGACCGAGATCGAGAACGAGCCGTCCGGCTCGGCGTGGAGCAGGTGGCTCTGGTATCCGGCCGGATCCCCGTCCCGCAGGCGGGCGGGCAGCAGGTCAGCGGTCCGGGGCAGCTGGCCGCGCAGCGCGGACACGACGCGCTCGGCGGCCTGCGGCCAGCCCAGCCCCAGAGCGACCTGGGCGCGGACCGATCGCACGAGGCGTTCGGGGCAGGTTCCCTCGATCGTCGCCGCGCTCGCGGCGACGCCAACGGTACTGGTCAGCGACATGACACCTCCTGCCTCCCACGGTAATGGCCGACCGTGCATCGACACGAATGCCAATCAGGCGCCGGACGCATAGACGGCATCGATCAGTGCCAGGCGCTGGAGGGCGACCGCGGAGGGCCGGGTTAGTCGGCGACGGCTGAGTAGGCGATCACGCCGCGGCGCATCGCGTCGATCGCGGACCGGGCGGCGGCCGACAGGTCACGCGCGGGGTCGCGGGCCGGAGCGGGATCGGGGGCAGCGGCGGGATCGGCGTCCGTGGCGGGATCGGGGGCGGCGCGGGGTGCGGCGGCTAGGGGGGCGGCGGCGGCGATCTGGTCCAGGATGTCGATGAGCTGCTTGACCGCGCGGACGAAGTCCCCGGGGGTCAGGTCCGGGGCCTCGTCCAGCACGGTCTCCAGCTTGGCGCCGCGGGCCCAGCGGTAGGCGGCCCAGGCGAAGCCCAGGTCGGGCTCGCGGAGGAAGGACAGGTCGTTGTCCTTCTCCAGCTGGTCCAGCTCGCTCCAGGTGCGGATCATGGCGGTCAGCACCTCGGGCGTGCGGCCCTTGGGCAGCCGGGGCGGGTGGGTGTCGTCGGCCTGGCGCGAGGTGAAGGTCAGGGCCGAGGCGACCGCGGCGAGCTCGGCCGGGGACAGGCCGTCCCACAGGCCGCGGCGCATGCACTCAGCGGCCAGCAGGTCCAGCTCGGAGTACAGCCGGGCCAGCCGCCGCCCGTCCGGGGTCACGGTGTCCCCGTCCAGGTAGCCGAGGCGCTCTAGGACCAGGCATACCCGGTCGAAGGTACGGGCGATCACGTGCGAGCGGCCCGCGACGCGGCGCTCGAGCGCCTCGGTCTCGCGGCGCAGCCGCAGGTACCGCTCGGCGTAGCGGGCGTGCTCCTCGCGGTCCGGGCAGTCGTGGCACGGGTGGTGCCGGATCCGGCGCCGCAGGTCGGCCACCTCGTCGTCGGGCGAGCCGTACCCGGGCGGGCCGCCGTCCCGGCCCTGGCTGCGGCCGCCGTCAGGGCGGGCGGCGAGCCGGTTCCGCATGGTGGAGGCGAGGTCCTTGCGGTGCTGCGGCGAGCGCGGGCTGAACCAGCCCGGGATCCGGATCTTGTCGATGACCTCGGTCGGGCCGGGGAAATCAGCCGGGGCCAGCCGCTTGACCTGTCGGCTCTCGGTGAGCACGAGCGGGCCGGGCCCGTCGTGGCGGCCATTGCCGCCGGTGGCGTACAAGCCGGGCTGCAGCACGATGGCCAGCCCGGCCCGCCGGCCGCCCGGGACCCGGATGATGTCACCGGGCCGCAGCCGGGACAGCGACTTGGCCGCCTCGGCCCGGCGGGAGGCGGCCCGCGCCCGGGACAGGTCGTTCTCGCGGACCGTCAGCGAGCGCCGCAGCTGGGCGTACTCGGCGAAGTCACCCTTGTCGCAGCTCATCGACTCGGTCAGCTCGGCCATGGCCTGGCGGTTCTTGCGGATCTGGCGGCTGGTGCCGAGGACCCCGCGGTCGGCCTGGAACTGGGCGAAGGAGGACTCGAGCAGGGCGGCGGCCCGGGCCCGCCCGGCCCAGCCGGTCAGGTTGACGGCCATGTTGTAGGACGGGCGGAAGCTGGAGTTCAGCGGGTAGGTCCGGGTGCTGGCCAGGCCGGCCACCGCGCCGGGGTCCATGCCGGGCTGCCACAGCACGACCGCGTGCCCTTCCACGTCGATCCCGCGGCGTCCGGCCCGGCCGGTGAGCTGGGTGTACTCGCCCGGGGTCAGGTTGGCGTGGGTCTCGCCGTTCCACTTGTCGAGCTTCTCGATGACCACGGTCCTGGCCGGCATGTTGATGCCGAGGGCCAGGGTCTCGGTCGCGAACACGGCGCGGACCAGCCCCGCGGCGAACAGTTCCTCGACCACTTCCTTGAACGCGGGCAGCATCCCGGCGTGGTGGGCGGCGATGCCGCGGCGCAGCCCGTCGAGCCATTCGCCGTAGCCCAGGACGATCAGGTCCTCGGGCGGGATGTGCGCGGTCCGGCGCTCGGCGATCTGCTGGATCTGGTCGGCCTCGCCCGGCCCGGTCAGCCGCAGCCCGGCGGCCAGGCACTGCTGGACGGCGGCGTCGCAGCCGGCCCGGCTGAAGATGAAGGTGATGGCGGGCAGCAGGCCGCCGTTGTCCAGCCGGGAGATGACATCCGGCCGGTAGGCCGGGGCGAACCGGCGGGGCCGCCGCGGGCCGCGGGCCGACCGCCCGGTGGTGCGGCGGTCGAGCCAGACGTCGCGCTGGGCCACCCGCAGCAGCTCGGAGTTGACCCGGGTGTGTTCATCGTCGGTGAACAGGTCGTACAGCCGGTTCCCGGCCAGCACGTGCTGCCACAGCGGCACCGGCCGGTGCTCGTCCACGATGACGGTGGTCCCGCCCCGGACCTGATCCAGCCAGTCGCCGAACTCCTCGGCGTTGCTCACCGTCGCAGACAGGGCCACCACCCGCACCGGCTCCGGCAGGTGGATGATCACCTCTTCCCAGACGGCGCCCCGGGAGGAGTCGGCCAGGTAGTGCACCTCGTCGAGGACGACGTAGCCCAGGCCGGCCAGCGCGGGCGAGCCGACGTAGAGCATGTTGCGCAGCACCTCGGTGGTCATCACCACCACCGGCGCGTCGCCGTTGATGCTGTTGTCCCCGGTCAGCAGGCCGACGGTGCGCTGGTCGTAGCGGCGGACCAGGTCAGCGTACTTCTGGTTGGACAGGGCCTTGATCGGGGTGGTGTAGAAGCACTTCAGGCCCTGGGCCAGGGCCAGGTGCACGGCGAACTCGCCGACCACGGTCTTGCCTGATCCGGTGGGCGCGGCGACCAGCACCCCGCGGCCGGAGCCCACGGCTCGGCACGCGGCCACCTGGAAGCCGTCGAAGTCGAAGTCGTACAGCCCGCGGAAGGACGCCAGCTCAGGATCAGACTGCCGGTCGCGGGACGCAGCGTACCGTTCCGCCGGTGTCGTCATGGCTCCAGCCTAGGTCGCCGCTCAGTTGAGGCGGCTGTGGGTCTCCTCGTCATCGGGGAGCTCGATCGGGGACAGCTCGTCGTCGGCCAGGCCGGCGTACGGGTCGGGGTGCAGGCGGGCCTGCCGGCGGTCGTGGTACCAGATGATGAGCTCGGCCACCTCGACCATGGCCACGCAGCCGCCGCCCAGGATGAGCATGGTGATCGGGTCGGGGCTGGGGTTGGCCATGCCGGAGACCACGAACACGGCAAAGATCAGGATCCGCCGGAACTTCTTGAACCGCTCGTGGGTCAGGATGCCGGCCAGGTTGAGCATGATGATCAGCAGCGGGACCTCGAAGGCGAGCCCGAAGGCCAGCATCATGGCCATGACGAAGCTCATGTACTGGTCGACTTCGATCAGGTTCGCGACCCCCTGCGGGGTCAGGCCGAGCAGGTAGTGCATGGACCGGCCCAGCGACAGGTAGGCCAGCGTGACCCCGAGCAGGAACAGCGGGACGGCGGTGCCGACGAAGATGTGCCCCCAGCGCTTCTCCCGAGCGTACAGCCCGGGTGAGACGAAGCCCCAGAGCTGGTACAGCCAGACCGGCGAGGACAGCGCCAGCCCGACGATCAGCGCGACCTTGACCCGCAGGTAGAACGGGTCCAGCGGCCCGTGGAAGACGAGCTGGTTGGTGCCGAGCAGGTCACAGCCGGTGTGCCCGCGGATGTCCGCGTTGCACAGCGGGTGCTCGATGACGTGCCAGACCGGGTTGAAGAAGATGAACCCGATGACCATCCCGACGGCCAGCACCAATAGGCATTTGACCACCCGGTTGCGCAACTCCCGGATGTGGTCCATCAGCGGCATGCGCCCCTCGGGGTTCTGCCGTTTCTGGGAGCGCACGAAGCGCTCGCCGACGATGCGGGCGCCCTGGATGGCGCCGCCGAGTTTGGCCATGACCCCTCCCGCCTAGCAGCTACCGGGGCACGGGACCTAGCTGGGCTGCTGGGTGCGCGGCGCGTCCGCCGGGACGGTGTCCATCGCGGCCGACCGCTGCAGGTCGCGGATCTGCTGCTGCAGCGCGTCGATCTGGGACTGCTGGTCAGCCGCGGGCACGGTCGCCGGAGCGGGTGCGGGCGCCGCGGCGGCCGCGGTGAGCTGAGCGGGCGGCAGCGGGGCGGCCGGGCCGGAGGCCTGGGCCGCGGCCGGGGCGCCGGTCTCGCTGTCTTCCTCGTGCATACCCTGCACTTCACGCTTCAGGATGCGCATCGACTGCCCCAGCGAACGGGCGGCGTGCGGCAGCTTCTTCGACCCGAACAGCACGATGATGACCACCGCGACGATCAGGATCTTCCACGGGCTGTCGAACAGGTCCCCAAAGTTCATGAGCGTCCTCTTTGCGCATCAGACGACGATATTCTCGCGCCGAGTCTACACGTCGGAATGTTCCGGAGGCGTTTCCTGATGAGGCGATCTGGCAACGCCGCTTTTCGTCTCCGGCTGAGCGGGCCCTTGGGGGGCTCAGGGCACGTAGTTGGCCAGGGCCGCCGTGGCCACCTCGCGGACCTCGGTGACCAGGCCGGGCGGCGAGATGACCCGGCCGTCCTCGCCGAGCCGCAGGGCCAGCCGCCGGACCCAGCCGGTGTCCGGGGTGCGCAGGACGACCCGGAGCCGGCCGTCCGGCAGGTCGGACACTGATTCGCACGGGTACTGCTCGGCCACCCAGCGGCCTCCGGCGGACAGCTCGAGCTCGACCTGCACGTCGTCGGCCGAGGGCCGGAACAGTCCCTGGTCCACGTCGACCGGCTCGGCCTCGGGCGGCGGGGACGCGGCCTCCTCCAGGACGGTCAGCTCCAGCACCCGGTCCAGCCGGAACAGCCGCATGCCCTCGGCCCGCAGGCACCAGCCCTCCAGGTAGGGCCGGCCGTCCACGACCAGCAGCCGCATCGGGTCCACGTCCCGCTCGGTGGCCTCGTCCCGGCCTGGGACGTAGTAGCGCAGGTGCAGCCGCCGCCCGGCGGCGATGGCCGACCGGACCTGGGCGGCCAGCTCTTCCGTCCGGTCGCCGTGCAGGTCGACCTGCACCGCGACCTGGGCGCTGACCGAGGCCGCCTCCCCCGCCGCGTCCTCGAGCTTGGCGATCAGCCGGGACATGGCCGACCGGTCCTGCTCGCCGGGCAGCTCGGCCAGCATCCGGAGCGCGACGAGCAGCGCACTGGCCTCGTCGACGGCCAGGCGCAGCGGGCGGCCCATGGACTCAGCCTGGCTGACGACGATCTCGCCGCCCTCATAGGACAAGTCGATGGGGCAGTACGGGTCGGGCGCGCGCAGCTCGACGCACCACAGCAGGTTCAGGTCGTCGACGAGCTCGCGCTCGCTGACCCCGAACGCGGCCGCGGTCTCGGCCAGCCCGACAGATTTCCTGGTGACCACGTAGGGCACCAGGGCGAGCAGCCGCTGCAGCCGCTCGGTGGACGTGACCACGGCGCTCACCGGGCCTCCTCAGGGGGGCGGCGCGGGCTCACGCGAGCGCTCCCTTGAGCCGGGCGATCACGGCTTCACGCAGGTCAGGCGGGTCCATGACGACCAAGTCCGGCCCGAACGAGGCAGCGTAGTCGGCGAAGGAGCCGACGTCGCCGAAGCGGGTCGTGAGCAGGTCCCAGCCCGCCGGGTCAGACTCGTCGGGCCGCACCGAGACGGCGTAC
The DNA here is from genome assembly GCA_963744005.1 of uncultured Actinomycetes bacterium. Classification (GTDB taxonomy): domain Bacteria; phylum Actinomycetota; class Actinomycetes; order Streptosporangiales; family Streptosporangiaceae; genus Palsa-504. The sequence continues at coordinate 1,258,372 of CAVURU010000003.1, forward strand.
TGCCGCAGCCCGACCCCCGCGCCGGGCCGCACCCGCAGCACGGCGGTGTGCTCGCGCGCGGGCACCGAGTCCCAGTCCCGGACCAGCTCCCGCACGTCGGTGCCTTCCGGCACGGCCGCGCTGCCCGAGGGCCCGGCGAACTTCACCGGCCCGGCGATGCGGCCGAGCCGGAACACCCGGGTGGCCTGGCGGCCCCGGTCCCAGCCGGCCACGTACCACCGGCCGTGCCGGTTGACCACGCCCCACGGCTCGAGCTCACGCCGCTGCGGCTCGCTGCGGCCCGCCGCGCGGTAGCTGAACGTCACCGGCCTGCGGTCCCGGACCGCTTCCCACAGCGGCCCGAAGGCCGGCTCGGGCGTGCCGAGCCGCGGTTCGATGCCCTGCGGGGCCGGGTGCTCGTCGCCGGCCTCGATGCCAGCCGCCCGCAGCTTCAGCAGCGCCCCGGCGGCCGCGCCTTCCAGGGCGGCCCGCTGCCAGACCCGGGCGGCCAGGCCGAGCACGGCCGCCTCGTCGGCCTCCAGCCGCAGCTCGGGCAGCTCGTAGGCCTGCTGGGTGATCCGGTAGCCGGGCTCGGTGTCGAACGGGTGGTTGGTGCCGGTCTCCAGCGGGACGCCGAGGTCACGGAGGTCTTCCTTGTCCCGCTCGAACATCCGCTTGAACAGCTCGTCCTGCTCCGGGTAGCCGGGCACCGCCTGCCTGATCTGTTCGGCCGTCAGATAGCGCCTGCTCGACAGCAGGCACACGACAAGGCCGAGCAACCGCTCGGTCTTGCGCCTGGACATGAGCCCTCCAAACCTGCCCCCTACCGATCAGGTTATTGTCTCCCGGGGAGTGCTCTGCGGGGCTCACCTATATCCGGGGAGAGCCATCCCCCCGGATGCCCCTGGATAGGCTGCCGCTCGTGATCACATGGCGAGACGGGACGGTCAGCGCGCTGCGGCGCGAGTGGCCGGGCGCGGTCGAGCTCGAGGTGTCGGCGGGCGGAGGGGTGATCCGGGCGCTGGCCTACCCGGCGCTGACCGGCCGGCCCCGGCCGGGCGACCGGGTGCTGCTCAACACCGGCGCGCTGGACCTCGGGCTCGGCACCGGCGGGTACGCCCTGGTGGTGGCCATCCCGGATCGCCTCCCGCCGGACCCCGAGCTGGCCGGCCACCTGGTCAAGGCCCGGTACACCCCGCTGCAGGCCATCGTGGCGGGCGCCGACGAGCAGGGCTCGCCGCACCATGACGTGCTCCGCGACGCGGACGACATCGGCGCGATGCCGGTCGTGGTGGCCGACCTGCACTCGGCCCTGGCCGCCGTGCTGGCCGGGGTGCACGACGAGGCCGAACGGGCGGGCGGCCGCCGCGGCCGGGACGGCCACCGCGTCCGGGTGGTGTACGTGATGCAGGACGGCGGCGCGCTGCCCGCCTGGTTCTCCCGTTCCTGCGCGGAGCTGACGGCGGCGGGCTGGCTGGCCGCGACCGTCACCACCGGGCAGTCGTTCGGCGGGGACCTGGAGACGGTCACCGTGCACACCGGCCTGCTGGCCGCCCGGCACGTGCTCGGCGCCGACCTCGCGGTCGTCGCGCAGGGCCCGGGCAACCTGGGCACCGGGACCCGGTGGGGCTTTTCCGGGGTGGCGGCGGGCGAGGCGGTCAACGCGGCCGCGGCGCTGGGCGGGCGCGCGGTGGCGTCCCTGCGGATCAGCCAGGCCGACGAGCGCGAACGGCATCGCGGCGTCTCGCACCACAGCCTGACGGCCTACGGGCGGGTGGCCCTGGGCCGGGCCGACGTGGTGGTCCCGGCCCTGCCCGGGCCGTTCGGCGACCGGGTCGCCGCCCAGGCGGCCGGGCTGAGCTCACGGCACGAGGTGGTGACCGTTCCGGTCGGCGGCCTGGAGGCCGCGCTGCGGGCCAGCCCGGCCCGGCTGTCGACGATGGGCCGCGGGCTGGACGAGGATCCGGCCTACTTCCTGGCCGCGGCCGCAGCCGGACGGCACGCCGTCCGGCTGCTGGCCAGCGAGGCGAGCGGCTAGGAGGACGGGGTCGGCGTCAGCGCGTCGATGATGTCGACCACGAACACCAGCGTGTCGGTGCCGGTGATGCCCGACGCGGAATCCCCGGAGCTGCCGTAGCCGTCCTTGGGCGGGATGACGAGCATGACCCGGCTGCCGACGGTCGCCCCGGTCAGCCCGGTGTCCCAGCCGGTGATCACCTGCGCGGGCGACGCGCCGATGATGAAGCCGAACGGCGACCCGGACGACCAGGAGGAGCTGAACACCTTCTTGGTCCGCCAGATGTACCCGGTGTACTGCGCGATGACGAACTGGCCCTTGGCCAGCTTCGGCCCGTTGCCCTGGATGAGGGTCTTGGTCACCAGGGTCGACGGCGGGTTGCCCGCCGGGATGGTGACGGTCGGCGCCGCGTTGGCGTGGGCGGTCACGGTGGGCAGGGTGCCGCCGCCGTTGGTGACCTGGGTGCCGGTGGCCGAGGCGGTGTCGGAGTAGGACTTGATCAGGTCGATGACGAACACCAGGGTGGTCGTCCCGCTGATGCCCAGCTGGGAGTCCCCGGAAGTGCCGTACGCCTGCGAGGGCGGGATGACCGCGAGGACACGGCTGCCGACCTTCTTGCCGACCAGGGCGGTCTCCAGGCCCGGCAGCATGGTGCCGCCGATCACGGTCGGGTTGGCGGTGAAGGTGTTGGCCTTCTGGGAGTTGGAGGTGCCGTCCCAGAAGTACAGGACGAAGTTGGCCGCCATCGCGTCGGACTTGGTCACGGTGGCGCCCGTACCCGGGATGACGGTCTTGACGGTCAGCGCGTTGTCCGCCTTGACCGCGGGGATCTTCACCGTGGGCGTCTTGCCGAACGCCCCGGTCACCGCCACCTTGGCGTTGTTCACCGCGGTGCTGGCGGAGGCGCTCGAGCTGGCGCTCGGCTTGGCGGACGAGCAACCCGCGATGACCAGGCAGGCCAGCAGCGGGATTATCGCTAGCGTTAGAAGGCGTCGCATAAAAACCTCAATAGTGGGGGACGGCAGCAGCCGCAGACACTCTACTGGGAGTTTTGTCCTCAGGTGGCCGACTGTGTTGGCCGGTGCTGTGCCACCGCGGGCGGCCAGAGCTGATCGTGTGCCGTCACCTCGGTGAGAAAGAGGTGACGGCACACGATGACGGGGCGGCCCGGGTTACATGCCGGCGATGAGCTTTTCTACCCGCTCGTCGACGGAGCGGAAGGGATCCTTGCACAGCACGGTGCGCTGGGCCTGGTCGTTCAGCTTCAGGTGGACCCAGTCGACGGTGAAGTCGCGGCGCTTCTCCTGGGCGCGGCGGATGAACTCGCCGCGGAGCTTAGCCCGGGTGGTCTGCGGGGGGACCGACTTGGCCTCGAAGATGTCGATGTCACGGGCCGCGCGCTCCACCGCCCCGGCCTTCTGCAGCAGGTAGTACAGGCCGCGGCCGCGGTGCACGTCGTGGTAGGCCAGGTCGAGCTGGGCGACCCGGGGCGAGGACAGCGGCAGGTCGTGCTTGGCCCGGTACCGCTCGATGAGCTGGTACTTGGTGACCCAGTCGACCTCCCGGGCGATGAGGTCCAGGTTGCCGGTCTCGATGGCGTGCAGGGCCCGCTCCCACATGTCCAGGACCCGCTTGCTGACCGGGTCGGCACCGGTCCGGTCGGTGAAGTCCTTGGCCCGGTTCAGGTACTCGTACTGGATGTCCAGCGCGGACAGCTCCCGGCCGTTGGCCAGCCGGACCCGGCTGCGGCCGGTCATGTCGTGGCTGACCTCGCGGATGGCCCGGATGGCGTTGTCCAGGGTCAGGTCGCGCATGATGGCGCCGGCCTCGATCATCCGCAGCACCAGGTCGGTCGAGCCCACCTTGAGCAGCGTGGTGGTCTCGCTCATGTTGGAGTCGCCCACGATCACGTGCAGGCGGCGGAACCGCTCGGCATCGGCGTGCGGCTCATCGCGCGTGTTGATGATGGGGCGAGACCTGGTGGTGGCCGAGGAGACGCTCTCCCAGATGTGCTCGGCCCGCTGGCTGACGCAGTACACCGCGCCGCGCGGCGTCTGCAGGACCTTGCCCGCGCCGCAGATGATCTGCCGGGTGACCAGGAACGGGATGAGGATGTCGGCCAGCCTGCCGAACTCGCCGTGCCGGCCCACCAGGTAGTTCTCGTGGCAGCCGTAGGAGTTGCCGGCCGAGTCCGTGTTGTTCTTGAACAGGTAGATATCCCCGGCGATGCCCTCCTCGCGCAGCCGCCGGTCGGCGTCGACCAGCAGGCCCTCCAGGATCCGCTCGCCCGCCTTGTCGTGCGCGACGAGGTCCAGGACGTTGTCGCACTCCGGGGTGGCGTACTCCGGGTGGCTACCTACGTCGAGGTAGAGCCGGGCTCCGTTCCGGAGGAACACGTTGCTGCTGCGGCCCCATGACACCACTCGCCGGAACAAATACCGCGCCACCTCGTCAGGTGACAGCCGCCGTTGGCCACGGAAGGTACACGTGACGCCGTACTCGTTCTCAAGCCCGAAGATTCGCCGGTCCACACGCCAAGGCTACGTCTCATCGCCCGGTGAGAACACCCGCCCAGGCCGGGACACGCGCGAGAGGTGCTAAGCCGGGCCCGGCGAGCAGGTTCTTGTCCCAGACCTCGATGGTGTAGGAGGCGACGTGATAGGTGCGCTCGGGCGGGCCCAGCGCGGCCACGGCCGCGGCGCTGGGCTGGAAGCGGTTGAAGTAGCCAGGCTGGTCCTGGGTGACCAGGAAGGTGGCGCGCTGGGTGCGCGGATCGTACCAGGAGCCCTTGGCCTCCCACAGGTACGGCTTCAGCGACGGCTGCACGGCCCTGATCGTGACCGCCCCGCCGCTGCCGACGGTGACGATGCTCCCCTGCCAGTACCCGCTGATGCCCTCGGTCAGGTGATGCTCGGCCAGGAACGCCGCGAGCTGGGCGTTGGCCGGCGGGGCGGACGGCTGGGCGGCGGCGTAGCCCAGGCTGGCCAGGTAGGCGGCGGCCACCGCGGCGGCCAGGGCGGGGCGCCAGCGGGCCGGCCCGGACGGCCGGAGCAGGTCCGGGAGGCGGGCCAGGCCGAGCCCGGCCGGGACCGGCCCGGCCAGCGCGCGCCCGGCCAGGACGGCGCCGAACGGCAGCACGACGACGAACTCCCGCGCGTTCAGGTCGGTGGCGTCGGCCAGCGTACTGGGCACGTAGGCGACCACGTTGAGGACGATGGCGACGACCAGGACCTGGCTGACCAGGTCGGGCCAGCGGAGGAAGCGCCGGGCGACCCGGGCCATGGCCCAGGCGACCAGGCCCACCCCGGCCAGGTGGACGAGGGCGAAGGCCAGGGCGGCGGCCGGCCTCTGCGGCTTGGCGCCGAACAGGGCCAGCAGCCCCTGCCCGGTGACCAGGGCGTGCTTGGGCCAGGTGGGCAGCGGGGCGAGCTGATAGCCCACCGGGTGCAGGAAGAAGCCGCCGCCGGCCCGCAGCAGGTGGTTGAGCACCGCGGCCAGTCCGTAGGACGCGACGGCGGCGGCGGCCAGCGACAGCTCGTAGCCTTGCCCGCGCAGCGCGGCCCGGCGCCCGGCCGGCCCGGCGGCGCGGACGCCGCCGATGACGCGCACGGCGCACACCACGACGAGCGGCAGGACCCCCACCACAGCCGCGAGCGGATCGGCGATCAGCACCCAGGTCAGCAAGATCCCGGCCGCGGCGGGGACGGCCCAGCGAACGACCCGGCGGCCAGCCCCGGGCGGCCGCCCCGCGGCCCAGTCCAGCAGCAGCCAGATGAGCATGAGCGGGACCGCGGTCCCGATGTGACCCACGGACAGCAGCAGGACGAAGACGCCCACGCCGAGCTGCGGGGCGATCATCAGGCCGGCCGTCAGTCCCATCGGGGCCCAGCCGGCCCGCCCTGAAGCCTCGCCGGTCCGGCCCCGGGCCAGCAGCACGGCCAGGATCAGGACCAGGGTGTAGGTCATGGCCGCGGCCACGTGGGCGGTGCCGGCGTGCAGCCCGATGACCGCCTCGAGCAGCGCGTACTGCGGCAGCTCGGTGGTGTAGAACGAGACGTCAGAGGCGTACCAGCCGTGCAGCAGCACGTTGCCGTGCAGCATGTCCCACGACATGAGCAGGATGTTCGCCGAGTCGGAGTTCATAGCGTAGGTGCGCGACACCTGAAGGTAGGCCGCGAACAGGGCGGCCACGACGACGGCCAGCACGCCGAGGGCCAGCAGGCGGCGCCGGCGGCCGCCCGGCCGCGCGGGGGCCCGTGACGGGTCGGCGCGGGTCGGCGCGGCGGAGGCCTGCGGCGCTCCGCCCTTCGGCACGGCAGCCATCACGTCCTATTCCGTCGGCACCTCGGAGAGCAGTTCTCACACGGTAGTGTGGCATCGCTGGTGGGGCTGGGGCCGAGCCTGACCTTTATTTGCTGACCGCAGACGGTGGAGGCTCGGGGTTGCAGCTTACGTCGACGTCGGAAGAGGACAGCTCTCTCCGGCACCGCACCCCACCCGTGCTGACCAAGCTCAACCGGCCGGCTGTGCCGGCCGTGATCGCGTTCCTGGGCTGGCTCGGCTTCGCGCTGGCCCGGTGGCAGGTGTGGGCCAAGGGACACCTGACCCTGTTCATCATGGCCGGGCACACTTACACCCACCGGGCCCAGCTACCGCACGGCGTGCTGCTGGTCCCGTCGGCCGGCTACGACGGCCAGTTCTACTACCGGCTGGCGCTGGACCCGCTGGACTGGAGCAAGACGGCGTTCGGCATCACCATGGACCAGTCCTACCGGTACACCCGGATCGGGTACCCGGCCCTGGCCTGGCTGGTCTCGCTCGGCCAGCACCGGCTGGTGCCGGTCGCCCTGGTCGCGATCAACCTGCTGGCCGTGGCGGCCATGGCCTATCTGGGCGGCATGTTCGCCCGCGAGTCCGGGCGGCACGCGCTGTGGGGCCTGGCCTTCGTGGCCTACTTCGGCCTGGTCATCAGCGTGGGCCGGGACACGGCCGAGCCGCTGGCCGAGGTGTGCATGCTAGGCGGCCTGCTGGCCTACCGGCGCAGCAGGCCGGTCCTGGCCACCGTGGCGTTCGCGGCGGGCGCGGTCACCCGGGAAACGGTGCTGCTGGCGCCGGCCGCGATCGCGGTGACCCGGCTGGTGGCCATGGCCCGGCGCCGGACCAGGCCCGGCCTGGCCGACCTGACCTGGGTCGTCCCGGCCTGCGCGTACGGCGTGCTGCAGCTCCTGGCGCACGTCGTGATCAAGGGCCGGTACCCGCTGGTGGCCAGCGGCGACCGCAATCTCGCGGTGCCGTTCACGGCCATGCTCCGGGCGCTCAAGCACGACACCGGGCACCTGAACTTCGCGCACCTGAGCCCGATCGACATCGCCATGCTCGAGTACGTCACGCTGGGCGTGTTCATCGTGGCCGGCCTGGCCGTGCTGCTGGTCACGACCGCGCCGGCGCACGAGCGGCTGGCCTTCGTGTTCTTCGTGCTCCAGCTCGGGCTGCTGTCCAGCCAGATCTGGACCAGCACGTTCGGCGAGGGCCGCTCGCTCATCGAGCCGTACCTGATGGCCCTGGTCCTGCTGCTGGCCACGCCCCGGCGCTACCTGCCGGGACGGTACCTGGGGCTGATCGCCGCCTGCGTGATCCCGGCGCTGCTAGTGGTGGCCCGGCGCCGCATCCTGTACATGTGAGGTCAGCTGGTCCCGGTGATCCCGGGCCTGCCCAGGCGGGTGAGCAGGTTGGCGTCCCAGACCATGACGGTGTAGCCGTCGAAGCGGTAGATCTGCGCGGGCGAGCCGAAGGTGCGCAGCGCCGCGGGCGCTCCCCCGGGCAGCGGGGAGGGGCCGCCGGTGACCATGAACGTGGCGTCCCGCCGGGCCGGGTCGTAGGCCGCGTCGTCGGTCTCCCACTCATACGGCACCAGCTGCCCGGCCGGGTTCACGGTGACCGCGCTGACCTGGACCTGGCCGCCGCTGGCCAGCGTGGTGCTGTTGGCCTGCCAGTACCCGGCCAGGCCGTCGGTCAGCCCGCGCGCGGCCAGCCAGGAGGCCAGCCCCTGGTGGGCGGGCGGGGGCGTCGGCTGCACGGCCCCGTAGGCCAGCGAGGCCAGCGTAGCCCGGCCACGGTCACGCCGAGCACGGGCAGCAGCCAGGCCCGCGCGGGGCGGCCGCCGCGCAGCGCGCCGAGCAGCGGCTCGCCCAGCAGCCGGCCGGTCAGCACGGCGCCCAGCGGCAGCACGGCGGCGATCTCGCGGGCGCCGAGCAGGTCCACCGCGTGCAGGCTGAAGAGGTAGCTGGCCACGTTGATCAAGATGGCGGCCGCGAAGGCCGGCACCAGCAGGTCGGCGGCGCGGAAGAACCGGGCCAGGGCGAGGCCCAGCGCGGCGAGGAAGGCGAGCACGCCGATCAGGTGCAGCCAGGCGAAGACCAGCTCGATCGCAGGCCGGGCGTCCAGGATGTCGGCCCCGAACAGCTCGAGCACGCCCTGGAGCGTCACCCAGGCCTGATGCTGGAGGTTGGTCGACGGACGTCTGGGCCTGGACCGGCGCCTGCTGGAAGCCGCCCAGCGCGGTGATGATGCGCCGGCGCGGCCGAGCCCAGGCCGCCCGCCGCGGCGGCGGCCGCGGCCAGGGACAGCTCATACCACCGGGTGGCGGGCGGCTGCGCGTGCCGGACCAGCCCCCGGCCGGCGCGCAGCACGCAGGCCAGGATGAGCGGCGCGATGCAGGTGAGCAGCACGATCGAGTCGCCGGCCATGGTCCAGGTGAGCAGGACGAAGACGGCCGCCGGCCCGGCCCACCGGGCGGCGGGCCAGCGATCCGGGGTGACCCGGTCGATGAGCAGCCAGATGACCAGCACGGGCACGGCGGTGCCGGTGTGGTCCGGGGACAGGAGCAGGATCTGGGTGGCGCTGAGCGCGGGAGCGACCAGCAGGGCCGCGGCCAGCAGGGCCCGGGCCCAGCCGGCCGGGCCGCGGACCCGCCCGGCGGCGAGCAGGCCGCCCAGCAGCACCAGCAGGGCATAGGTCATGGCCGCGCCGACGTGGACCACCCAGGCGCCCAGCCCCAGCACGGACGTGATCAGGACGTACTGAGGCAGTTCGGTGGTGTAGAAGGAGACGTCCGAGACGTGCCAGCCGTGCAGCAGCACGTTCCCGTGCAGCATGGCCCAGGCCTGCAGGACGTTGCTGGCGCCGTCCGAGCCCAGGGACACCGACTGCGACTGCCGCCAGTACAGGACGGCCAGGACGGCCACGGCCACCACGACCGCCGCGGGCCGCCAGGCCGCGCGCGCCCGGCTGCGCCCGGTCCCCGGCGAACGCACCGCGGCTTGGGTGCTCACAAGGGGTAAGCCTAAGGTCCGGCCGGCCCGCCAGCGACCGGTCCGCGGGGCTCGTCCATGATCGCGGGCACTTCTGGCTCGTATAAGGCCGTAACTGCCCGCGTTAACGCGGCGCGGCTGAAGCGCGGAAGGGGCGGCTAAGAGCCGCGGGTGATCTGGGAGTTCCTGAGGGTGGCGAGGAGGGGCGGGCCGGGGGGTGCGGCCGGGGCGGTGAACACGAAGGGCAGTCCGCTGGCCAATTGGCTGGCGGTGCAGATGAGCTGCGGGGACATCATGAACGACCAGCTGGAATCGGCCACGCAGGCCCGCACCCCGGTCCGTTCGGCCTGGACCAGGAAACCGGTCACGTCGATCCAGGCGTCGTGGTCGAAGCGGATGACGACGGTCTGCCCGCCGGCCTGAGCGGCGACGGCCCGGACCGCGCCGGGCAGGGCCGCGTCGGTGTCCTGGGTGCTCACCGCCGTGGCGGGCGCGACGGCGAACGCCGCGACGGCGGCCGCGGCCGCGACGGCGGCCAGCGCGGTACCCAGCGGCGCCGGCGGCGCGTGCACCGCGGCCACGGCGATGACCAGCAGGGTGAGGATGGGCGCGGAGAAGTAGAAGTAGCCGATGTAGGACTGGGACAAGGTGTCGACGCCGGCCGCGACGTAGGCCGTGAACGCGACGGTGGAGACCACGTTGACGGCCAGCACGGCGGCCAGGAAGCGGCGCAGCCGGCCCCGGGTCAGCCAGGCCGCCGCGGCGATGGCCACGGCGTACAGCACCACCGGCACCAGGGCCGCAGCCCACAGCCGGCCGCCCTGCCACCAGTACCACAGCACGTACCGCGCCACCGGCCTGAGGCCGTGGCCGCCGGCCCGGGCCGAGCTGCCGTAGGAGAAGTAGCGGCCGAAGTCCCCCGGCCAGTGCAGGATCAGGTTGGCCACGACGGGCAGCGCGAAGACGGCGCTGATCGCGGCGACCGGGACCCAGGCCCGCGGCCGGGCCAGGGCCCGCAGGCACGGGCGCAGCCCGTACTGCCGGGCCAGCGCGGCCGCTACGGCGGCCAGGACGACCGGGACGATGAGCAGGAAGCAGGCGTGGCCGTGCAGCAGGAACCAGCCGGCCAGCGTGAGCAGCCACAGGTCCCGGACCGCGCCGGCCGCGACCGACGCCGCCGCGGCCAGGAACACCAGGTAGGCCGGGACGTACATCCACGGCATCCAGTCCAGGCTGAGGATGGACGGCTCGGTGGCGACGAAGCCGAGGAGCACGGCCAGGCAGGCCGCCGCGCCGCGCACCGACCGGGTCCAGCCGTACATCACGGCGGTGAGCATCGAGGCGAACGCGCTGTTCAGCACGAAGACGGCCAGGACGTGGGCGTTCCACGCGGCCGGCACCAGGTGCAGCGCGTCGGCGAACAGCCACTGGCCGGCCGCCTGCACGTACAAGAAGGCGGGGCCGGGATGGTTGAAGCCTTCCCGGGAGTAGTTCCCGATGAGCAGCGTGCCGTGCATGGCCCGCTGGATCAGGATCGAGTTGGCCCCGGCGTCGCCCTGCTCGTAGAAGGCCGCGGCGAACAGGAACCGGCTGCGGATGACGAGCACGGCCAGGACAATCGCGAACGGCGCGGCCCAGACCCACCAGGGGCGGCGCCGCGGGGCCGGGCGCGAGGACCGGCCCGCGGCGGGCTGACCCGGGGACGGGCGGCCGGCGGCCGGGCGCGGGCCGTCACCGGCGGCAGGCGCCGGTGATGCGGTCTGCGGCCCGGCCATCGCGGCAGGTGGTGCCGGGACGGACGGTCAGATCGTCCCGTTCTTGATGGCCTCGTCGATCCACGGGATGACCTCGTCGATCATCGCTTCGAGGCTGGTGGTGGCCTCGAAGCCGAGCAGCTTCTTGGCCTTCTCCGTGTCGGGCACCCGGCGCTGCACGTCGAACTCGAACGGGTCGTCGTGAACGAGCCGGAGCGGGACGTCGTCGCCCTTGACCTTGCGCCAGATGAGCTCGGCCAGCTCCCGCACGGTGGTGCTCTCCGCGGTGGACAGGTTGAAGTCCTCGTTGAGGGCGTCTTCGTGCTCCATGGCGGTGACCACGCCGGCGGCCAGGTCGCCGCCGTAGGTGTAGTGCCGGATCTGGTCGCCGCTGCCCAGGATGTGCAGCGGGTCCTGGCCCTTGAGCACCTTCTGCACCAGGTCGGGGACGACGTGGCTCATGGCCAGCTGGACGTTCCCGGACAGGATCTGCTCATCGCCCAGGGCCCGGCTCTCGCCGATGCCCACGCAGTTGAACGGGCGCAGCAGCGTGTAGGGCAGCTCGTACTGGTCCCAGGCGGCCTTGGCGAAGTACTCCACGGCCAGCTTCTGGAAGCCGTAGGACGACAGCGGGGGCGGGATCTCGCGCTGCTGGCCTTCGTAGGAGGGCCACTCATCCGCGCTCTCGAAGACCATCGAGGACGACAGGTAGGTGACCTTGCGCAGCTTGCCGTCGCGGTGCGCGGCGATGGCGGCGTCGCAGGAGGACGCGATGATCCGCTCGTTGGTGGCGAGCAGGTCATAGGCGTAGGTGTGGAAGTAGGAGATGCCGCCGATCATCGCCGCCCCGGCGATGAAGTGGTCGCAGTCGGCCAGCAGCCGCGTCATCAGGTCGACGTCGCGCGCGTCGCCCTCGACGAGCTGGTAGCGCGGGTGGTCGTCGTAGGACTTGCGGACCTTCCCGTACTTGGAGAAGTTGTCCACCCCCACCACCGCGTAGCCGCGCCGGAGCAGCTCTTCAACGACGTACCCGCCGATGAACCCCGCCGAGCCGCTGACCAGAACCTTCTGCATCGCTATCCCTTCTTGGTGGCCGGGCGCTTTACTGTTTCTCCTGGGCCGCTTCGCCCCGGGACCGGATCTGCTCTGCGGTCAGCCGGGGGCCGAAGGCGAACCGGTACCAGCGCAGGTACTGCGGAATCCAGCTGGCCACGCGGAAATTGGATTCTCCCGCCTGCCGGTCCAGCCAGATGGTGGGGATCTCCGCCACGGGCAGGCCGAGGCGCTTGGCCTTGGCGGTCAGCTCGATGCCGATCTCGAATCCGTGCCGCGAGTCGATGCCGACGTTGCGCACGAACTCGGTCGAGTACGCCTTGAACGAGTTGGTCGCGTCCCTGGTGCCGGTGTGGGCCAGTACGCGCAGCGACCGCCCGGCCGTGCGGGACAGGAACCCCTTGAGCACCGGGCCGCCGACCTGCTGGCCGCCGGGCATGTACCGGGACGCGGCGGCCACGGCCACGCCGCGCTCGACGAGCCGGGCCAGCTCGTCGATCTGCCGCGGGTCATCGCAGCCGTCGGCCATGGTGACCACCGTGACCGGGGCCGCGGCGGTGTCGATGCCGAACCTGATCGCGTTGGCGGGCCCGCGGCCGTAGGTGTTGACCAGGCAGCGGATGCGCGGCTCCTTGAGCGAGTACTCCGCCACCACGGGCACGGTGCTGTCCTGCTCGTCGTCGACGACGACGAGCACCTCGCACTGGAGGTGGACCGACTCGAACAGCCGGTCCAGGACGGGCACGATCTGGTCACCCTCGTTGTAGGAGGGGACCACGACCGAGACCCGCGGCTCTTCGCTCATACGCGCACGCCCTGGCCCAGGATGTTCCAGATGTCGGCGACCGGCTTGCCGGTGGCCAGGTCCCGGTACTCGGGGTGCGGCGCGCCGATGACCAGCAGGTCCGAGGCGGCGATGACCTCTTCCAGCGGGCGCAGCGCCGGGTCGACGGTGACGTACGGGTCGGTGGTCATTACGCTGTCCGCCTTGAAGGCCAGGATGCGCTTGAGCTTGTAGGACAGGCTCGACCTGATGTCGTCCGAGCCGCCCTTGAAGGCCATGCCCAGGATGCCCACCTTCATGGAGGCCAGGTCGTAGCGCTGCTCGAGCTTGGCTACCACGTACAGCGGCAGGCCCTCGTTGATGGCCATCGCGGTGTGGCCCAGGGCGAAGTTGTTGTGGTTGAACGCGGCGAGCTGCATCGTGTCCTTGAACAGGCACGGCCCGGCGGCGAACCCGGCGGCCGGCATGTCAGCGGCCCGCGGGTAGTCCGCGGCCAGGCCCTGGCGGATCTTCTCGAAGTCCAGGCCGCGGTCGTTGGCCATCATGTACAGCTGGTTGGCGGTGGCGAACTTGATGTAGCGCCAGACGTTGGTGAACAGCTTGGCCAGCTCGGCTTCCTCGGGCGTCATCGGCACGATGGTGTCGGTCAGCAGGCCGAACAGCTTGGCCGCGCGGTCCAGCGCGACCGAGGAGCGCGCGGAGACGATCTGCGGCAGCTCGAACAGCTCGGTCATGGCCTTGCCCTCGGCGATGCGCTCGGGGCAGAAGGCGACCTCGATCTGCCGGCCGAAGCCGGCCACCATCTTCTCGACCAGGGCGGTCACGCCCGGGTAGACGGTGCTGCGCAGGATGAGCAGCTGGCCGTCCCGCATGTACTTGGTGCAGCCCTCCAGCGCGTTCGGGATCGCGGCCTGGTTGGGGTTGAGGTGCTCGTCGACCGGCGTGCCGATGACGACCACCACGTGCTCGGCGGAGGCCACGATGGACGGGTCGGTCGAGGCCTCCAGCCGCCCGGCCGCGATGGCCCGCTGCAGGACCTCCTCGGCGCCCGGCTCGGCGAAGGGCATCCGGCCCGAGTTAACGGTCTGGACGGCGGTCTCGCTGACGTCGTAGATGCCCACCTTGGCGCCGCGGTCGGCGAAGGCGATGGCGAGCGGAAGGCCCACGTGGCCGCCGCCGCCAATGACTACGACCTGGCGGTCAAACTGGCCAGATTCCGACGTACCACTCATCGAGTACCTTCCGATTTTTCCCCTACCGGGTCGCCCCGGCGCCCGCTTGACGCCCCACCATACCGCTCCCTCGTGACGCACGAGTTTCGTACGCGGCGTTCGGTTTTTCGCTCGCGAGCTAGCCCATTGATGTGTACAGGCGGTAACGAGATGTGTCCCGCTGCTACCCTCAGTCAACACTAAAGACGTCTGGCGGGCACACGGGGAGTACAAAGTGGGCGATAACGAGGTGGACACGCTCGTCGCCGCGCCCGAGGCCGCGCCGGCCGCTGACCTCCGGGAGGGCCCGGACTGGCTGCGGCGGCTGGCCGGGCCGGCGGTGTTCGCCGCGGCAGGCTTAGCCCTGTTCGCCGCGTACCTGCGGCAGGCGCGGACCGTCACCCTCACCCCGGCGGGCGCGGCCAACGCGCTGCAGGCCTGGGACATGCTGCACGGCAACGCCATGCTGCGCGGCTGGACGGTGCCGGACGTGTCGTTCTACACCACCGAGCTGCCGCAGTACCTGCTGGTGGAACTGGCCCGCGGGCTGAACCCGGACGTGGTGCACATCGCCGCGGCCATCAGCTACACGCTGATGGTGCTGGGCGCGGCGCTGCTGGCCCGGGGGCAGGCGGGGGGCCGCGAGGGCGCGGTCCGGATGCTGATCGCCGCCGGGATCATGCTGGCGCCGTCGCTCGGGCCGGGCAGCGCCGCGCTGCTGTCGGGCCCCGATCACGCCGGCACCCAGGTGCCGCTGCTGGGCATCTGGCTCCTGCTGGACCGGGCCCGGCCCCGGTGGTGGATCCCGCTGCTGGCCGCGGCCGGCCTGGCCTGGGTCCAGGTCGCCGATCCGCTGGCGCTGGTCGAAGGGGTCGTGCCGCTGGTGGTGGTGTGCACGGTCCGGATGTACCGCCGGGGCGGCGCACTGCGGGAGAACTGGTATGAGCTGTCCCTGGCGGCCGGGGCGATCGCCTCGGCCGGGGCGCCCCCGGCCGTGCTGGCGCTGATCCGTCACCTGGGCGGGTTCACCGCCCGGCCGGCCGGCGTGGCCTTCGCGGTCGTCA
The DNA here is from genome assembly GCA_963744005.1 of uncultured Actinomycetes bacterium. Taxonomy (GTDB): domain Bacteria; phylum Actinomycetota; class Actinomycetes; order Streptosporangiales; family Streptosporangiaceae; genus Palsa-504. The sequence continues at coordinate 1,273,544 of CAVURU010000003.1, forward strand.
GCACCATGTCGGCCAACGTGTGGTCGGCGGCGGAGAGCGTGCTGCTGCTGTTCGGCGGGGACTTCTCCGGCGCCCGGCTCGGCCCGCACGCGGCCGTGACGCTGCTGCACCTGGCCGGAGTGACGCTGGCGGCATGGGCCACCGCGCGGGCGCTGCGCCGGTTCGGGCGCCAGGACCTGATCGTCCAGGTCCTGGCCATTACGGCGGTCGTGCTGCTGGCGGCCTACGTGCTGCGCGGGACGCCGGACGCGACCGGCAGCGCGGCCCAGATGGCCGGCCTGCTGCCGGTGGGGGCGGTGCTGGCCGGGCGGCTGCTGGCCGGGCCGCTCATCCGCGGGCGGCTCATCCCGGCGCTGGCGCTGATCCTGGCCTGCTACTCGGCCGTCTTGGTGCACGACTCGGCCCAGCCCTGGCGGGCCGATCCGCGCGAGCAGGTGGCGGCGTGGCTGGCGGCCAGCCAGCTGAGCTACGGGCTGGCCGCCAGCGCCGACGCCGACGCCATCACGCTGGACAGCGGTGACCGGGTCCTGGTCCGGCCGGTGAGCCAGGCCGGCGCCGCGCTGGCGCCGCGGGCGTGGCCGGCCGAGGGTTCCTGGTACGACCCGGCGCGGCATGACGCCACCTTCCTTGTGCTGCCCCGGACCTGCCCGGCGGGCACGGCCGGCCGGTGGGCGGGCGTGGCGCAGCGGACGTTCGGCCTGCCGGCGGCGCGGTACCAGGTGGCCGGCTACCAGGTCCTGGTCTGGTCACAGAACCTGCTGCCGGGCCTGGCCGCCGGGCCGGCCACGGCACCCGCAGGGTGCTGAGGGGACGTACCCGGCAACCTCGGGGCCTGGGCCCGGCTGGCCTACTAGGCTGCCGTTCATGACGCACGAGCAGGTGGCCGACCGGCAGCAGCAGGCGGCCGGGCGGGCCGGGCGGCTGCGCGAGACGGCCGGGCGGCCGTGGGCGCGGGAGCTGGCCGTGCTGATCGGCTTCCTGGTCGCCGGGATCGCCGTGACCTGGCCGCTGGCCAGCTACCTGACCGGCGCCAAGCTGCCCTCGACCCGGGACGTGGCCGTCTACGTGTGGGACCTGTGGTGGGTCGCGCACCAGGTCGTCCACCTGCACAACCCGTGGTCGACCACGTTCATGGCCGCCCCGGTCGGCCTCCAGCTGGCCTACCACACGCTGGTGCCGCTGCTCGGCGTGGTGATGCTGCCGGTCACCCTGGCCTTCGGCCCGTCGGCGGCGTACAACCTGCTGGTCATCGCGCTGCCCGGGCTCTCGGCCTACGCCATGTACCGGGCGGCCCGGCTGTGGCTGCCGAGCCGCACCGGGGCCATCGCGGCGGGCGCGTTCTTCGGCCTGTCGGGCATGGTCACCTACCAGGGCTGGTACCACCTGAACATCGCCTACGGCACGCTCTTCCTGCCGGTGACCCTGGAGGCGGCGGTCCGGCTGCGCCGCAAGCCCACGCTGGCCCAGGCCGTGATCCTGGGCGCGGTGCTGGCTGCCTGCCTGCTGGTCAACCAGGAATCGGCGGTGATGGCGCTGATCCTGGCCGCGCTGGTGCTGATCGGCTGGCTGGTCCGGTCCGGGTCCGTGGCGGTGGCCCTGACCCGGCTGCGGGCCGCCGCGATCGCCGGCGCGGCCTTCGTGGTGCTGGGCAGCGCCCAGCTGGTGGCCATGTTTCACCAGACCCGCTCCAGCGGGACGGTGACGCAGGCGACCTGGCTCGGCTACACGTCCTGGGTGGCCAACGTGAAGGACCTGTTCGCGCCCTCCCCCCGGCTGGCTGACGACCCGGGAGTGTCCGGCCTGGGCCACTTCTACTACTGGCAGACGACGTTCGAGAACCTGAACACGTTCGGCGTCGTGCTGGGCGTGCTGGCCGTGACGGGCCTGATCGTCAGCTGGCGGCGGCGCAGCGCCTGGCTGCTGGCGCTGCTGTGGGCGGGCGGCGCCGCGCTGGCGCTGGGCCCGGTGCTCAAGGTCGGCTACCGCACCTTCGTGCCGCTGGCCCAGCACTGGAACGGCCTGCGGGTCTCGGCCCTGATGCCCTACACCTGGTTCATCCGGGTGCCGGGGCTGTCGATCTTCCGCGAGGCCGACCGGATGACGCTGCTGGCGCTGGTCGGCGCGGCCCTGCTGGCCGGGGCGGGGGTGGACTGGCTGGTGCGGCAGGCGCGCCGGGTCGACGGCGGGACCGCCCGGCGGGCCTGGCCGGCGGCAGCCCTGGTCGTGGTGGCCGTGCTGGGGATCGCCGAAGCGGGCTGGCCGGGCAGCCCGCGGGGCGTCCCGGCCATGCCGGCGACACGGGCGGCGCTGGACGGTCCCATCGCCGCGGATCACTCGGGCTCGGTGGTGGTGGACGTGCCGTTCGGCCAGTACGTGGTCCCGCAGTGGGGCGAGAACCCGGACGCCCGGGCCATCTTGATGGCCACCGAGGACGGGCATCCCCGCGCGTTCACCTACTCATCCTGGGTGCCGACCAAGACGCTGGCCGCGATCCAGCGGAACCAGTTCTACTGGCAGCTCAACCAGGCCCAGCACGGATGGGCCCGGAGCCCGGCGCAGATCGCGGCGGCCCGGGCCGACCTGCGCAAGCTGAACGTGGGCTGGCTGCTGGTGTGGCTGCCGGACCCGAGCCCGGCCCTGAAGGCCTACCTGGCCGGCACCGGGTTCCGGTTCGCGTACCAGGCCGACGGCGCCATGGTCTACCGGCCGTCCGGGAGCTGACCCGCGGCTGCGAGCCGCTTCCCGGGGTCAGTGCGGGAGGAGGGGCAGCAGGTTACGGTCCCAGACCAGCACGGCGTAGGGGCCGACGCGGTAGGTATGCGCCGGGCGGCCGAAGTACTTGGCGATCAGGGCCGTCGGCGGCCAGTTGAGCAGGCCGGGAGTGGACGTCAGGACGATGAAGTTGGCCTGCTGGGCGGCCGGGTCGTACCAGGCGGGCTTGGCCAGCCACAGGTCCGGGGCCAGGGTCTTCTTGGCCAGCGCCCGGACCTTGACCTGACCGCCGGACTCGACGGTGATGATGCTGCTCTCCCAGTAGCCGCCCAGGCCGTAGTGCAGGCCGTGAGCCTGCAGCCAGGGTGCGAGGCTGGCGTAGTTCGGCGGCTGGGCGGGCTGGACCGCCTCGTGGACGAGGCCGGCGAGGTAGCCGAGCAGGACGGCGCCGCCCGCGACGGAGGCGGCGGCGCGGAGCCCGCGGACGGCGGGCGACGCCGCGGCGCGCGGCTCCGGAGCGGGGGTTGGCCCGGGGCGGGGGCGGGGGCGGGGGCGGGGGCGGGCCAGCATGCGGGCGGCCAGGGCGGCGCCGAACGGGGCGACGATGGCGATCTCGTGCGGGCCCTCGGAGCCGGCGCTGGTGATCACGAACAAGACGATGTTGCCGGCGATGGCCACGGCCAGCAGCTGGTCGACCAGCTCCGCGCCGGAGAAGAACCGCCTGGCGGCCAGGATCAGGGCCACCGCGACCACGGCCAGGCTCACCATGTGCAGCAGGGCCAGGGCGAGCGAGGCGCCGGCCAGCCCGCGGTAGTCGGCCCCGAAGACCTGCGGCACGGCCCACAGCGAGTGCAGGTTGGCGCCGATGCGGTGCAGGGTGAAGGTGAACGGGATGGGGTTCATGACGAAGCCGCCGAGCGCGCGCAGGACCCCCCCGGCCGCCCAGGCCAGCCCGGCGGCGGCGGCCGCGGCCACGATCAGGGACAGCTCGAGGGTCCGGGCCGACAGGGCACGCGGCACGCTGCGCTCGCGGACGGCCGCCTCGGCCAGCCGCAGGGCGCAGACCAGGGCCAGCGGCACGATGCCGATGATGAGCACGAGCTGGTCGCCGACGCAGGCCCAGGCCAGGCCCAGCCCGACCAGCACCGGCACGTAGCGGCGGGGGCGCGCCCGGTCCAGGAACAGCCAGATGAGCAGGACCGGGACTGAGGTGCCGATGTGGCCGACGGACAGCAGCAGGGCCGCGACGCCGACGCCGAGCTGCGGCGCGAGCAGGATGCCGGTCACGATGGCCAGCCGAACAAGCGCGGCCCGGCTGGCGAACCCGCCCCGGGCGACCAGGATGGCGAGCAGCACGGCCAGCGTGTAGGTCATCGCCGCCGCGACGTGCGCGGTGCCGGCGTGCACGCCGAACAAGAGTTCCAGCAGGACGTACTGGGGCAGCTCGGTGGTGTAGAACGACACGTCGGTCAGATACCAGCCGTGCAGCAGCAGGTTGCCGTGCAGCATGTCGGAGGCGGCCAGCAGGATGTTGGCCTGGTCGGAGTTCTCGGGCTGGGTCCGGGACAGCCGGAGGTAGGCGGTGAACAGCGCCGCGGCCAGGACGGCCCAGGCGGCCGCCCGGAGCCAGCGGCGCCGCTCGGCGTACCACGGCGGGGCCGCGGCGCCCGGGCCCCCGGCCGGGCCGGACGGGGACTGCGTCTGCGTTCCCGCGCGGGCCGACCCCATGGAACGGGGAGTCTAGTGGCTCACCAGCTGGTGGCGATGTACTTGGCCTCGGTGAACTCCAGCAGCCCGTCATGGGCGCCCTCGCGGCCGATGCCGGACTGCTTGACCCCGCCGAACGGCGCGGCCGGGTCCGAGACCAGGCCGCGGTTGAGGCCCACCATGCCGGTTTCCAGCGCCTCCGACACCCGCAGGCCGCGGCTCAGGTCGCGGGTGTAGACATAGGAGACCAGCCCGAACTCGGTGTCGTTGGCCCAGGCCACGGCGTCCGCTTCGGAGCTGAACCGGACCACCGGGGCGACCGGGCCGAAGATCTCGGTGCCCAGGATGCCGGCATCCGCCGGGACCTGGTCGATCAGGGTCGGGGCGTAGAAGTAGCCGCGCCGGTCAGGCGCCCGGCCGCCGGTCAGCACGGTGCCCCCGTCAGCGGCCGCGGACTCGACGAGCTCGGCCACCTTGGTCCGGGCCGGCTCGTTGACCAGCGGGCCGACGTCGGTGCGCTCGTCCAGGCCGGGGCCGACGACCATGCGGTCCAGGCGGGCCGCGAAGGCCCGGCTGAACTCATCGGCCACCGCTTCGTGCACGTAAAAGCGGTTGGCCGCGGTGCAGGCCTCTCCCCCGTTGCGGATCTTGGCGATCAGGGCTCCCTCGACGGCGGCGTCGATATCCGCGTCGTCGAAGATGATGAACGGCGCGTTGCCGCCGAGCTCCATCGAGCAGTTCACGATGGTGTCAGCGGCCTCCCGCAGCAGGATGCGGCCGACTTCGGTGGACCCGGTGAAGGACAGCTTGCGCACCCGCGGGTCGTGCAGCATGGCTGAGACGACGGCGCCGGACCGGTTTGAGGTCAGCACGTTGACGACCCCGTCGGGCACGCCCGCCTGGCCGAGCAGGTCGGCGATGTACAGCGCGGTCAGCGGGGTCTCCGGGGCCGGCTTGAGGACCACCGTGCAGCCCGCCGCCAGTGCCGGGCCGATCTTGCGGGTGGCCATCGCGGCCGGGAAGTTCCAGGGCGTGACCAGGACCGAGACGCCGACCGGCTGGCGCAGGACGAGGATCTTGTTGGCGCCCGACGGCGCCTGCATCAGCGCACCTTCCATCCGGACCGCTTCCTCGGCGTACCAGCGGAAGAACTCGGCTGCGTAGGCGGCCTCGGCCCGGGCGTCGCGCAGGGCCTTGCCGTTCTCGATGACCATGAGCCGGGCCAGCGCGTCCGCGTTCCGGGTCATCAGCTCGAAGGCCCGGCGCAGGCACTCGGCCCGTTCCCGCGGCGGGGTCGCGGCCCAGCCGGCCAGGGCGTCATGCGCGGCCGTGACGGCGCTCAGCGCGTCCTCGACGGTGCCGTCGGCCACCTCGGCCACCGCGTCCTCGGTGGCCGGGTCGATCACGGCCAGGGTGCCGCCGTCCCGGCCGCCGGTCCACTCCCCGCCGATCAGCAGGCCGGTGGGTACTTCGAGGCCAGCCAGTTCAGCGACCTTGGCGCTCATGATGCCTCCCGGGTGCTCGCGCGTTCCCGCCGTGCCCCTCCCAGCGTAGGGTCCCGGACGGCCTGGCCGATCCAGGCGGCGATGCGGTCGATGAGCTCGGTGCTGCAGGCGGACTCGGCGTGGCCCATGCCGGGAATCAGCCACAGGTCCTTCGGCTCGCGGGCGGCCTGGTACAGCTGGCGAGCATGCTCGGCCGGGAAGTAGAGGTCCTGGTCGCCGTGCACGATGAGCAGCGGCACCGGGGCGATCTTGGCCGCCGCCTCGGCCAGCGGCACGGGGACCGGCTGCCAGCCTTCCGAGGCGATCCGGGTCTGCAGCCACCGCTTGGCCACGTACCGCCCGGCCCGCCGCTCGATGGCCCGGTGCACCCAGCGCATCCGCGAGCTGCCGCGGTAATACCACCGGCCGGCGCCGCTGACGGACACCACGGCGTCGACCCCGCCGAGCAGGCCCGCGTGCCGCAGCGCGACGGAGGCGCCCATGGAGAAACCGGCCACCGCGACCCGCTCGTAGCCCAGCTCCCGGGCCCAGGCCACGGCCACGTCCAGGTCCCAGATCTCCCGGTCGCCGACCGTGGACAGCCCGCCGGAACGGCCGTGACCCCGGAAGTCGAAGGTGACCACGCCCGCGGCCTGGTTGAACCGGCTGGCCACCCGCCAGACGGTGGCGCGCTGCCAGGACAGGGTGAACCCGTGCGCGATGACGATGGCCAGGCCGCCCGAGCCAGGGGGCCCAGGGGGACCCGGCAGGTGCACGGCGTCGATCGGCACGCCGTCCTGGCTGACCAGGGTTGTTGCCTTGACGACGGCCTTGGCCATGCATCACCCCGAACCTCGCGCTGCCACCGTGACCGGCGGGCTTTCCCGGTACAACGGCCCCGGGAACTGTATCAATCCGGCCTGCGGCGTGATCTGCGCGGCACGGCGGGCGAGGGGCGGCACGGCGGGCGAGGGGCGGCACGGCGGGGCGGGCGACCCGAAAAGGGCCGGAAAACCGAGTGCGCACCCGGGCACCGGTGGTAGTCCGGTGCCCGGGTGCGCCCCTGGTTGCGCTACGGCCGCACGTAGCGCAGGCTATGCGTCGCTCGAGCCCGCCTTCTCGGGCACCTTGCCGCCCGGGCTCACCTCGTCGGCCATCGAGGTGGAGCTCGCGCTGATCAGGTCGTCGGCCGGGTAGGCCTCCTCGCCGTGCACCGCGACGTCGCCGATCTCCAGGACCTCATCCGGGAACCGGAGCCGCATGCGGAACACGTACTTGATGATCATGAGGATGACGAACGTGACGACCGCGTCCCAGATGATGATGGTCAGCGCCGTCTCGAACTGGACGAGCAGCTGGTGCGGGTGGCCGTAGAACAGGCCCGCGCCGGAGAACCCGGAACCGTTGCCGACGCCCAGGTAGACGATCACCTTCGGGTCGGCGAACAAGCCGACCAGCAGGCCGCCAATGAGGCCGCAGAGGCCGTGGGTGTAGACCACGCCGAGCGCGTCGTCGACCTTGTTGAACGGCCAGACGTACTTGGGCAGGTAGTACCAGGCGACCCAGATGAGGGCCGAGGCGATCAGGCCGGTCAGCAGCGCGCCGAGGCCGTTCACGTAACCGGCTCCGGGGGTGATGGCGACCAGGCCGCAGATCATGCCGTTCAGGGCGCCGAGGAAGGTGGGCTTCTTCTCGCTGCTGAACAGCATGTCCATGAGGATCCAGGTCAGCATGGCGACCGCGGTGGCCAGGTTGGTGTTGAGCACCGCGGCGGCGGCGTCCGCCCCCGCGAAGTACGGGTCACCGCCGTTGAAGCCGTTCCAGCCGAGCCACAGGATGCCGGCGCCGACCGCGACGAACATCAGGTTGTTCGGGATGGCGCGCTCACGGTCACGCTTGAGCCGGGGGCCGATGACGGCGGCGGCCACGAAGCCCGAGGTGCCTGCGGCCAGGTGGATGACGTATCCGCCGGAGAAGTCCAGGGCGCCCTTGCCAGGCCCAGTAGCCGCCGCCCCAGACCAGGAAGGCGTTGACACAGTAGGCGAACGTGATCCACAGCGGGACGAAGACCATCCAGACCTTGAAGCTGATCCGGCCGAGGACGCTGCCGATGAACAGGATCGGGGTGATCGCGGCGAACACGAACTGGAAGTACTCGACCGAGGCCCCGGGTAGATGCCAGGGTGGGACGGCCGCGTTGACCAGCGGGATGCTCGCCTGGCCTTCTTCCGCAGACGCCCCGAGGATGGTCCGCGGATCACCGATGAACGTCTTGACCAGCGGCGTGCCGAAGCCCAGCTTGAATCCCCACAGCACCCACACGACCAGGACAATGCCAAAGGTGGTGAACACCATCATGACGGTGTTCATCGCCCATTTCTTCTGCACCAGGCCGCCGTAGAGGACGGCCAGGGCCGGGATCGACATCAACCCGACCAAAGTGCCGGCTGTCAACTGCCAGGAATTATCCCCGGCATTTAGCCAGCTAGCGTAGGGAATCACGACGCCTCCAGGGCTATCGGGGGCCTTCTGGGGCCAACGTCCGCGCTGGCTTAACCCCGGCCGCTCCATGTATCTGCAAGGCATGTGTCCCATGCGCGAGTTTCGGTGGTATTACTCGCTTGTTACGCGGGCGGTAACGAGTGCGACGGACGTTTCGCTGATGTGTCACCGCTGATCGGCTGGTCAGCGAGCTGTGTCACGGTTAGGTGACGCCAGGGGCGTTACGGGCGGCCTATTCGGTGCGTCATGTGTCCGTAACATAAGCGGGCCGGTCCAGCCGATAAATCATCAGATAGCCGGACCAGGCGGGCATAGCGACCCGTATGCGGCCAGGAGAAGCCGGCCGGGCGGTCACGGGAACTGGATCCGGGCCGACAGCGGCAGCGAGGCGGACGACGGGCCCGCGGCGAGGGCGAACGGCCCGGGCTCGACGGTCCAGCCCGGGCCGGTCTGGGCGTCACCGGCCCAGTGCTGGAAGGCGCGCTCGGGGATGACAATGGTGACGGTGACGGTCTCGCCGGGATCCGCGTCGACCGCGGCGAAGCCGGCCAGCCATTTGGGCGGCCGCTCGATACCCGAGCCGGGCCGGGACAGGTAGACCTGGACCACCTCCCGGCCGCGGCGGGAGCCGGTGTTGCGGACGGTGACGCAGGCGCAGACCCGGGTCGCGTCGTCGGGGACCACGAGAGAGTCGTACGCCCAGGTGGTGTAGCCCAGGCCGTGGCCGAACGGGAACAACGGGGTGCGCCCGTCACGGTCATAGCCGCGGTAGCCGATGAACAGTCCCTCGCGGTAGGTCAGCACGCCGCCCTCGGGCGCAGCCGACGGCAGGCCGTCCTCGGCGGCGGGCCAGGTCATGGGCAGCCGGCCGCCGGGCTCGGCCGCGCCGACGAGCACGTCGGCCAGCGCGTTGCCGTACTCCTGGCCGCCGAACCAGGACAGCAGCACGGCCGCGGCGTCATCCGCCCAGGGCAGCAGGACGGGGGCACCGGAGTTCACCACTACCACGGTCCGCGGGTTGGCCGCGATGACCGTCCGGACCAGCTCGTCCTGGCGGCCGGGCAGGGCCAGCGTGGTCCGGTCGAAGCCCTCGCTCTCCACGTCGGCGGTGGTACCCACGACCAGGACGGCGGCGTCACGGGCGCCGGCCAGGGCAGCGGCGGCCGCGATCTCCGCATCGTCGGACCCGTGCGGCGGCACCAGGTTGAGCTGCATGACCGGGCCGATCCCGGACGGGGGCGAGGACAGCACGTCGTGCTCGGCCAGCACCTCAACCGACTGGCCGGCGGCCAGCGGGACGGGCGCCAGCCGCTGCGGCGGCCGCATCAGGACCTCGACGACGTCGGCGCCGGCGGGCAGGGCCAAGGTGGCGTCGAAGACCTCCGCCCCGTCGACCAGCAGCCGGTACCGGCCCACGCCGGAGACCCCGAGCTGGTAGACGCCGGGGTCGGTGGCCCGGATCACGCAGCGGACCTGCACGGTGGCGACCGGCTCGGCGAGAGCGGCCAGCGGGCCGGCGGCCAGGCCGTCCGGCCACATGAAGGTGGCCCCGTCCCGCAGTTCCGCCCGGGCCACCTCGCCGGCCGCGGTGAGGTAGCGGACTTCGGTCCCGGTCCCGGAGCCGCCGGCCTGGCCGGGCCGCAGCAGCCATGGCGCCCGGGCCTGCGGGGCGCGCAGGTGACCGGTCACGCCTGGTGCGTAGGTCACGTCCAGGCCGGCCAGGCGCAGGCCCTCCACCGGCGAGATGGTGTACGGCGGGAAGACGGTGGCGCTGCCGCCGCCCATGGTCCGGGCCATCTCGGCGTTCGGCCCGATGACGGCGACGCGCAGGCGGCGCTCGCCGCCGTCAGGCGGCTCGCGGGTCAGCGGCAGGGTGCCGTCGTTGCGGGCCAGCACGAAGCCGGCCGCGGCGGCCTCCCGCAGCTCCCGGCCGACCGCTACTGAATCCGGGTCGGGCCCGGGCACCGCGGGCACCGCGGGACCGCCGTCCAGAGCGCCGACCCGGGCGGCCAGGCGGAGGATCCGGACCACCTTGTCCTCGATCTGCTTCTCGCTGACCGCGCCATCGGCGACGGCGGCGAGCAGGGCCTGTCCCCACGGGCCGTACCGGCTCGCGGGCCCGGGCATGGCCAGGTCCAGGGCGGCCCGGGCGGTGCCGACGGTGTCGTGCGCGGCCGTCCAGTCGGACACGATCAGCCCGTCGTAGTCCCACTCCGCGCGGAGCAGCTCATGCAGCAGCGGGCTGGTCGTCATTGGCGTCCCGTTCACGCCGTTGTAAGCGGCCATCACCGCCCATGCGCCTTCGTCGCGGACGATGGCCTCGAACGGCGCCAGGTACAGCTCTCGCAGCACCCGCTCGCCGACCCGGACGTCGACGCTCATCCGCTCGGTCTCGCTGTCGTTGCCGACGAAATGCTTGACGGTCACGCCGACCCCGCCGTCCTGCACGCCCCGGACGTAGGCGGCCCCGATCCGGGCGGTCAGCAGCGGGTCCTCGGAGAAGCACTCGAAGCTGCGGCCCGCGTACGGAGTCCGGTGCAGGTTGACGGTCGGGGCGAGCAGTACGTCGACGCCCTTGCGCCTCGCCTCGCGGGCCAGCAGCCCGCCGATGGCCGCGACCCGGGCGGGGTCCCAGGTGGCGGCCAGGGCCGTGCCGCACGGCACGTTGGCCGAGGTGTCCCGCTCGTCCCAGGTCTCGCCCCGGACGCCGGCCGGCCCGTCGGACATGACCAGCCGGCGCAGCCCGGCCGCCGGCTCGGCGTGCAGGGCCCAGAAGTCGGCCCCGGTGAGCAGCCGGACCTGCTGCTCCAGGGACAGCCGGGCGGCCCGCCGCCGCAACTCGGCCTCATCGGGCAGGCCCGTGCCGGGCATGGCGCTCACCGGTCAGGCGGGCAGGTCGGCCAGGGCAGCCAGGGCGGCCCGGTGCGCGTCCGCGGTGCCGAACGCGATCGAGTCGGCCTTGGCCCGCTTCAGGTACAGGTGCGCGGGATGCTCCCAGGTGAAGCCGATACCGCCGTGCAGCTGGACGCATTCCTGCGCGGCGTACAGGGCGGCGTCGGAGCAGTAGGCCTTGGCCAGCGCCACCGCGATCGGGGCGTCGGGGTCGCCGTCGGCCAGGCAGGCCGCCGCGTACCGGGCCGCCGCGCGGGCCTGGCTGACCGTCACCCACACGTCGGCCAGCCGGTGCTTGAGGGCCTGGAACGACCCGACCGGGCGGCCGAACTGGTGCCGCTGCTTCACGTAGGCCACGGTCATGTCCACGCATCGCTGGGCCAGCCCGACCAGCTCGCTGGCCAGCACTCCGGCCCCGGCGGCCAGCCCGGCGGCCAGCGCGCGAGAGGCCGCCGGCCCGGATACGACCAGGGTGGCGGGCGTGTCGTCGAAGGACAGGTCGCACAGCTGCCGGGTCATGTCCAGCGACACCACCGGGGCTTTGGCCACGCCGGGGGCCGACATGTCGACCAGGTACAGCCCGTGCGGCACGCCGTCGGCCGGGACGAGCAGCACGCCCGCGGGCAGCGCGTCGGCGACCCCGGCGACCATGCCGCGCAGCCGGGCCATCCCGGTCCGGTCGTCACCCGGGCGCGGGCCGACGACCCGGACCGAGAGCGGGAAGGCGCTGCCGGGGGCGCTGGCGAACGGCACGGCCAGCGCCGCGGTCAGGCGGCCGTCCGCCATCTTCCGCAGCAGGTCCGCCGCCGGCCCTGCGGGGCCCGATACCGCGCTGAGCAGCGCAGCGGTGGCCACGACGGCGCTGCCCAGGTAGGGCACGGGGGCGACCCCGGCACCCAGCGCCTCGGCGGCCGAGCCCATCTCCCGGTAGGAGGCGCCGGCGCCGCCGTCGGCCTCCGGGATGAGCAGCCCGGCGCAGCCCAGGTCCGCGGCCAGCGCCTGCCAGAGCCCGTCGTCGTAGGTCTCGACCGACTCGATGCGGGCCCGGATCACCTCCGGGCTCCCCCGGTCGGCGAGCAGGGCGCCGATGCTGTCGCCCAGGGCCCGTTCGGTATCTGAGTACAGGAGGTCGGGAAGCTCGGCCCTATCGCTCATCGCGGCAGGTCCTTCCAGGGGACGTCCTTGTCGGTCCGCGGCTCGCCGGGCAGGCCCATGACCCGCTCCGCGACGACGTTGCGGAGGACCTCCGAGGTACCCCCTTCGATGGAGTTGGCCCGGGCCCGCAGGTACCGGTAGCCGGGGCCGCGGCCGGTGAAGGCGGCGCCCGCCGGGCGGCGCATGCTCCAGTCGTCGTAGCGCAGCCCGTCACCGCCGTTGAGCTCGACCTCGAGCGCGGAGATCTCCTGGTTGAGCCGGGCAAAGACCAGCTTGGCCGCCGAGCCCTCGGGGCCGGGCTGGCCCGCGGCGAGCTGCTGGCGAAGCCGCTCGCCGGCCAGCCGGGCCACCTCGGCGTCGGTCCACAGCCGCAGCAGCCGGTCGTGCAGGCCAGGAGTGCGCAGCTCGGGACGGGACCGCCAGGTCCGGGCCAGCGGGCCGATCATGCCGCCCTCGCGGGGGTTGGCCCGGGCGGCGCCGATGCTGACCCGCTCGCTCATCAAGGTGGCGTTGGCCACCTTCCAGCCCTCGCCGACCTCGCCGATCCGGTCGGTGTCGGGGATCCACAGATCGGTCAGGAACACCTCGTTGAACTGCGCCTCCCCGGTGAGCTGGCGCAGCGGGCGTACCTCGACTCCGGGCGCCGCCATGTCCACCGAGAAGTAGGTGAGGCCCTGGTGCTTGGGCAGGTCGGGGTCGCTGCGGGCGAGCAGCAGCGCGCGCCGGGCCACGTGGGCCTGCGAGGTCCACACCTTCTGGCCGTTGACCACCCAGCCGTCGCCGTCCCGGATGGCCCGGGTGCCCAGCCCGGCCAGGTCGCTGCCCGCGCCGGGCTCGCTGAACAGCTGGCACCACACCTCCCGGCCGGTCCACAGCTCACGCAGCCAGCGCCGCCGCTGCTCCTCACTGCCGTAGGCCAGGATGGTCGGCGCGGCCATGCCGAGGCCGATGCCGTTCTGCTCGGCGTTGTTCCCGGGCGAGCCGGCCGCGGAGAACTCGGCGTCGACGACCCGCTGCAGCGACCGGGACAGGCCCAGCCCGCCGAGCCCCTCGGGGTAGTGGACCCAGGCCAGGCCGGCGTCGAAGCGGGCGTCGAGGAAGTCCTGCTTGGGCATGGCCTTCGGGTCGTGACCGGCCAGGAACTCGCGGGCCCGATCGCGGAGCTCAGCAGACGTCACCATGATGTGTTCTTTACCACAGTTCTTCCTTAGCACACTTTGCTGGCCACCAGGCAGGGACCGGGACGGCGGGGCGGGTCAGGAGACGCGGCGGAAGACGTACACGTCGCCGGCGGCGAAGATCTCGGCGTAGGTGTGCGGCGGGTACAGGCTGGCGATGAAGGCCGGGACGTCGGCCGGGGCCGGGGAGTAGTCGCTGTGCAGGCCGTCGAACACGATGTACTGGGCCTGCGGGTTGCCGCTGTTGCCCAGCCAGAACGTATCGGTGCGGGCGGCCAGCGGGGCGAGCAGGTCCAGGGTGGTCAGGACGGTGGCGCCGTCCGGCACCTGGGCCATGGCGCGGGCGGCCGCGGTCACGTGCGGGCTGATCCGGTAGGAGCCGGCCTGCCAGAGCTGGCTGAGCGGGAACTGCAGGGCGAGCGGCACGGCGATGGCCAGCAGCAGGGCCGCGCCGTAGCGCCTCGCCCCGGCCTGCGCGGCCCGCCACAGGCCGCGGCCCCCGCTGGCCCAGCCGGCCAGCCCGCCCGCGGCGTCGGCGGCCATGGCGCGCTGGATGCGGGCCAGCGCGTCGACGGCGGCCACGAAGACGACGGGCATCACGGTGGCGTTGTAGTGCCAGTAGGTGCCCCAGTAGCTGCTGTCGGTGGAGACGAAGCGCAGTGCCAGGGCGGGCACGGCGATCAGGGTGACCGGTGACCGGACGGCGATGAACGCGGTCGGCAGCAGCAGCATGACCACGGTCAGCAGCTTGTCCGGCCAGGCGTGCAGGAACTGCAGGCCCAGGCCGAACGCCGACAGGTGGCCGCCCGGGGACACGATCCCGCCGTCGTCCCAGTACTGGTACACGTGGCCCGGGTTGAAGTGCGGGATGATCAGCCCGATGGCCACGAACGACCAGGCGAAGCCCCAGATGAGCAGGAACAGCCCGGCGGCCATCCGGCGGCGGCCGCCGGGGTCGGCTGGGCCTGCGGGTCCGGCGGCCTGTCCCGGCGGCGGCGCCGCGGCCCGCAGCCCGGCCACGATCAGGTAGATCCCGATGGCGGCCACGGTGAAGCCCTGGTCCTCCTTGACGAAGACCAGCGGCACGGCCCAGGCCACCGCGACCCGGGTCTGGCCGCGGACCAGCGCGCACAGCGAGAAGGCCAGCAGCGGCACGGCGAAGGCGATCTCGTGGAAGTCGAAGTGGGCCAGCTGCTGCAGCCCCCAGCAGAACCCGTAGGCGACGGCCACGGCGCGGCCGGGGCCGGGCCCCAGTTTCTCGCGGGCGAGCTGGCTGACCGGGAAGACCGAGGCCGCGGCGAGCAGGGCCTGGGCCACGAGCAGGGTGGCGGCGGACGGGAAGATCCGGAAGAACGGGGCCAGCAGGCTGACGATGGGCTGGAAGTGGTCACCGAGCAGGTTGAAGCCCGCGCCCCTGATATCGACGACCGGCGCGCTGAGGTCCGCGTAGTGCTTGACGTCCTCGGTGTAGATGCCCAGGTCCCAGGTGGTCGGGCTGAGCCGCATGAGCTGGGTCACCGAGATGATGGTGTAGGCGGCGAACACGGCCGCGGCGATGACCCAGGTGACCGGGTCGGACCACGAGCCCCGCGGAGACCGAGCCTCCGGAGGCGCGACCTCGGCCGACGTCGCCTCGGTCAGCGGGCCCGGTCCGGTGCCTGGCGGCCCTGGGTGTTGCTCCGGCATCGGGCGCAGGATATCGGTTCGGCCCCGCGACAGGCATGGGTCACACGAGCAGGAGCTTGCCGATCCGCCGGCCCGACGCGTACAGGCCGGCCGCGCCGATGGCGGCGAGGTAGGCGGCCCGCCACAGCAGGCCGGGGCCGAGCACGCCGGCGGTCACGTCGCGCAGCAGCACGACGCCCTGGTAGAGCGGCGTGAACTCGATGACGACCTGGACCGGCCGCGGGTAGACCGACAGCGGGTAGAAGGTGGCGGAGAACAGGAACAGCGGCATGCTGGCCAGCACCACGTAGTCGAAGTCCTGCCAGCTCTTCATGTAGGTGGTCCCGGTCATGCCGAGGGCGGCGAAGGCGAAGCCGATCAGGACGGCCCCCGGGACGGCCAGGATCACCCACGGCGAGTGGACCAGGCCCAGGGCCAGCATGACCAGGATGAAGGCAACGGCGTAGATGGTGCCGCGGATCAGGGCCCAGCCGATCTCGCCCAGCGCGACCTGGGACGGCCGCATCGGCGTGGCCAGCAGGGCGTCGTACAGCTTGGCGTACTTCAGCCGGAAGAAGACGTTGAAGGTGGAGTCGTACATGGCGCCGTTCATCGAGGACACGGCGAGCAGGCCGGGCGCGACGAACTCCCGGTACGGGACGGGCTGCCCGCCCGGCCCGGGCACCTTGCCGATCAGCACGCCCAGCCCGAGGCCCGACCGACAGCAGGTAGAACAGCGGCTCGAAGATCCCGGACACGAACACCAGCCAGGCCCGCCGGTAGGCGCGGGCGTGCCGCTCGATCAGGCGCAGGCTGCTGGTCTCGGTGCCGGCCGCCGGCGCAGCCGGGCCAGCAGCCCGCCGCGGGCGGCAGCATCCGCAGCGTGCCGCTAGACATACAGCCGCCTGCGGTAGGTGCGGGCCCCGGCCCAGATCCCGGCGGCGGTCAGCGCGGCCAGGTAGGCGGCGTCGCCGAGCAGGCCGACCGGATCGGCGGCCGCGGTCCCCAGGCTGAAGCGCCCGGCACAGGGCGACCCCGTGCCTCAGCGGCGTGGCGTAGGCGACGGCCTGCAGCCAGCCGGGCAGCTGGGACAGCGGGAAGAACGTGCCGGAGAACAGCATCAGCGGCATCATCACGAACCGGAAGAGGTAGGAGAAGGTGGCCTCCGCGGTGACGGTGACGGCCCAGGCCGCGATGGGAGCGGCGAAGGCGGCCCCGGTCAGCACCGCGGCCGGGAAGGCCAGCACCAGCCAGGGGCTGCGGGACGCGCCGAAGGCCCAGATCAGCACCGTGACCCAGGCGGCGTGTATCGCGACGCGCATGATCATGAAGAGCAGGTGGCCGCGGAAGATGTCGGCCGGGCGCAGCGGGGAGGACTGCGCCCCGACGTAGATCCGGTTCCACTTCAGCGACCCGAACACCGGGTAGGACGCCTCCTGCATGGCGGTGTTCATCGCGCCCGAGGCCAGGATGGCCGGGGCCACGAAGGCCAGGTAGCTCACCCCGCCCAGGCTGGCCGTCCCGTGCTGGTCGACCAGCGTGCCCAGCCCGAAGCCCAGCGCGGCCAGGTAGCACACCGGCCCGAGCACGGTGGACCAAGATGCTGGAGCGCCAGATCCGCCGGTAGACGGTCAGCCAGCACCGGAAGGCCAGGAACGAGGGCGAGGAGAGCGGCCAGCTGGCCGGAGCAGGGCCGGCCACGGAGGCGGCCATGGCTAGTCCTCCAGGCGGCGGCCGGTTAGCCGGAGGAACACGTCCTCCAGGGTGCCGCGGCGGACCAGCGAGGTGAGAGGTTCCAGGCCCGGCCGCGCGGACGGCGGTCAGCGCGGCGTCCCCGTCGGGCACGTAGAGCAGGATGCGGTCAGCGAGCACCTCGGTCCGTTCGGCGGAAAAGTCCTTGAGCTTGTCGGTCGCCGCCTGGTGCAGGTCCGGGTCGAAGCGCAGCTCGAGGACCTCGGCCGAGCAGTAGCGGGCGATCAGGTCGCGGGGCGAGCCCTCGGCGGCGAACCGGCCGTGATCCATCA
Organism: uncultured Actinomycetes bacterium; assembly: GCA_963744005.1. GTDB lineage: Bacteria > Actinomycetota > Actinomycetes > Streptosporangiales > Streptosporangiaceae > Palsa-504. The sequence continues at coordinate 1,290,863 of CAVURU010000003.1, forward strand.
CCACCAGCCGGTCGCACAGCTGCTCGGCCTCGTCCATGTAGTGCGTGGTCAGGATCAGCGTGACGCCGCGCTGCTTGAGCCGGAACAGCCGGTCCCACACCACGTGCCGGGCCTGCGGGTCCAGTCCGGTGGTGGGCTCGTCCAGGATGAGGATCTCGGGCTCGTTGATCAGCGAGCGGGCAATGGTCAGGCGGCGCTTGAGGCCGCCGGACAGCGGGTCGACCTGGTCGTCGGCGCGGTCGGCGAGCTGCACGAAGTCCAGCAGGGCCGCGGTCCGGTCCCGGATGACGCGGCGCGGCAGCCCGAAGTAGCGGCCGTAGACGAGCAGGTTCTCCCGCACGGTCAGCTCGACGTCGAGGGTGTCCTCCTGCGGCACCACGCCCAGCCGGGCCCGGATGGCCGGGCCGTCCCGGACCGGATCGCGGCCGAGGATGCTCAGCTCACCGCGGGTGGGCGGCGAGACGCAGCCGATCATCCGCATGGTGGAGGACTTGCCCGCGCCGTTGGGCCCGAGGAAGCCGAAGGCCTCGCCGCGGTACAGGTCGAAGTCGATCCCGTCGACCGCGGTGAACCCGCCGAACTGCTTGACCAGGCCGCGCGCCCGGACCAGCACCTCGGCGTCGGGACGTTCCAGCACCGACCCAGGCTAGCCGCGGGTGATGACATTCCCCCAACGGTTTTGCCACCTGACCCGGACCACGACCGGGGGCGCGATAGTGTCTGGGGCATCGGGGAAGGACCGACTCAGGGGACCGCGGTGAAGCCTGTGCGCGAGTTGTACGAGCGATTCCGGGTGCTGATCCACGAGGTGGCCAAGTTCGGGATCGTGGGCAGCCTCGCATTCGTGCTCACCTTCGTCCTGATCAACGTGTTCCACTCCGGCGCCCACATGGGCCCGATCCTGGCCACGACCCTGGCCAACGTCCTGGCCACGGTGTTCGCGTTCGCGGGCAACAAGTTCTGGGCGTTCCGCCATCGCCGGGGCAGCCACTGGCGCCGCGAGTCGCTGCTGTTCTTCCTGTTCAACGGGATCGGCATCCTCATCACCGACGGCGTCGTGGCGATCGTCCACTACGGGCTCGGCCTGACCGGCAACGTCGCGTTCAACGCGGCCAACCTGGCCGGCATCGCCCTGGCCACGATATTCCGGCTCTACAGCTACCGCCGGTGGGTCTTCCTGTACGCGGGCCCGCCCGTCGAGGAGCAGCTCGAGCCGGAGACATCCTCCCCGGGCGCCTGAGCCGGCCCTACTGGGGCTGCTGGCAGCCGCGCACGGACGGCAGGTTGAGCGGGGCGCTGAGCGCGGCCTGCTGCTGTGCCTTGGTCAGGTAGCCGACCGAGGTCATCCGGTCGATCACGTGCACCAGCCGGGTGCGGGCGTTGTCCGGGTAGACCAGCGGGTCGTCGTAGGTCGGCGCGTTGACCGCCCCGGCCAGCATGGCCGCCTGCACGAGGGTCAGCTGCGACGGGGGCTTGCCGAAGTAGCCGCAGCTGGCCGCCTGCAGGCCGTAGTAGCCGTGGCCGTAGTAGGCGACCTCCGCGTACATGCGCAGGATCTCGTCGCGGGTGTAGGCCTGGTTGAGCTTGACGGCCAGCACGACCTGCTCGATCGTCTGCGTGAAGCTGCTCTGCCCGGAGGTGTACAGGTTCTTGGCCAGCTGCTGGTCCAGCGTGCTGCCGCCGCCGTCGGTGTGCCCGGTGATCCAGGAGGCGGCCACCCGGACCAGGGCCAGGGGGTCGACGCCCGGATCGGTGTAGAAGCGGTGGTCCTCGGTGGCGACCAGGGCTTCGGCGAAATACTGCGGCACGGGCGGGCCCGGGTAGGCGATGTCGTGCTCGCGGGCCTGGGCCGCGGTCAGCGCGGTGGCCTGGCCGGCCGACGGGGTGATCACGTAGAGCAGCGCGACGGCCGTCACGACCAGGACGATGACGGCGGCCACGAGCTTGATGACGGTGAAGGCCAGCCGGCGGCGCCAGCTGCGCTGCGGCAGCGGGCGGGTGCCTCCGGGGCCCCGCGGGCCTTTGGGCCCGATGGGTCCCAGCTCGTCATACTCGTCGCCGTCGGCCGCGCGGCGAGCGCCAATGACCCTCAACGACCCCGCCCCTCCGTCCGCCTGCTCCGGGCTCTTTGTGTCTCAACGAACGAGCCGTCCCGGCCATGCCCGGCACATGCTAGCTTTCCGGCCGCCCCAGATCATGCATGCGCGGCGGCGCGCCTTGGTTCCCGCACGGTTCCTGGGCACGGCGCGATTGCGCTAAGCTGACGAGGCCAGCCCGGCGGTTGAGGGCCGGCGTCACCAGCAGCGTGGTGGCGACGGGACGTGGCGCAGCTTGGTTAGCGCGTCGGTCTGGGGGACCGAAGGCCGCGAGTTCGAATCTCGCCGTCCCGACCAGTGTGATCAGCCAGCGCGGCCGTCCGGGCCGCGCGGCTCGGGGGCTGGCTCCCGATCTCAGCGGCGTCCTTCTTGCCGGGACCCTGGCCGACGGCAGGCGCCGCGGCTGGTGTTGACTAGCCGTATGCCTGTTGAAGGAGTCTACGAGCCGAGTCCGGCAGCCTGGGTGCGCGAGCAGGTCGAGCTCTATGAGGGCTCGAACGGGACGCAGGGCACCACGCTGCGTGACACCGGCCTGCCGGTGGTGATCGTGACCAACGTGGGGGCCAAGAGCGGCAAGGTCCACAAGACGCCGGTGATGCGCGTCGAGCACGAGGGCCGGTACGCCATGGTGGCGTCCAAGGGCGGCGCGCCGGAGCACCCGCTGTGGTACTACAGCGTCCGCGCGAACCCGCTGGTCGAGGTGCAGGACGGCGCGGACAAGCAGGACTACCGGGCCCGCGAGATCAGCGGCGACGAGCGCACCGCGTGGTGGGACCGGGCGGTGGCAGCGTACCCGCCCTACGCGGAGTACCAGGAGAAGACCACGCGGCTGATCCCGGTGTTCGTGCTGGAGCCGACCGGCGGGGACTGACCCGGTGACGGGACGGGCGGAGCTGGTTCGCCGGGCGCAGGAGCACGGCGTCGCGGTCTCGTACCGGAACTGGCGCGGCCGCGACGCGGACGTCAGCGACGAGACGCTGGCCGCGGTGCTGGACGCGCTGGGCGACTACCGGCCGCCGGCGGCCGGGCAGGACCGGACCTGGGGCGCGGCGGCGCCGTGGCCGCGGCGCCGGTCCTGGGGCTTCACCGCGCAGCTGTACTCGGTGCGGTCGCGGGACTCGTGGGGGCACGGCGACCTGCGCGACCTGGCCGACCTGGCCGCCTGGAGCGGCCGTGCGCTGGGCGCGGACTTCGTGCTGGTCAACCCGCTGCATGCGGCCGAGCCGGCCGACTCCGGTCAGCCCCTCCCCCTACCTGGCCATGACCAGGCGGCACCTGTCTCCGCTGTACCTGCGGATCGAGGACATCCCGGAGTACGCCGCGCTGAGCGCGGGCGACCGGGGCCGGGTCGATGCGCTGGGCGCGCCGCTGCGGGCGGCGAGCCGGTCGGCGGGGCTGATCGACCGGGACGCGGTGTGGGCGGCCAAGGCCGCGGCGCTGGAGATCATCCGGGCGGCCGGCCTGAGCCGGGCCCGGGAGGCCGAGTTCGACGCGTTCCGGGCCGCGGACCGCGACGCCCTGGAGGACTGGGCCACCTGGTGCGCCATCGCGGAGGTGCACGGGCCGGACTGGCGAGCGTGGCCGGCCGGGCTGGCCGATCCGCGTTCGGCGGAGGTGGCCGCGCTGGGCCGGGAGCGGGCGGCGCGGGTCGACTTCCACGCCTGGCTGCAGTGGCTGACGGCCGGGCAGGCCGCGGCGGCGCAGCGGGCAGCCCGGGACGCGGGCATGGGCATCGGGGTCATCGCCGACCTCGCGGTGGGCGCCCATCCGGGCGGCGCGGACGCGTGGGCCCGGCAGGACGTGTTCGTCACCGGGGTCAGCGTCGGCGCCCCGCCGGATGAGTTCAACCAGCGGGGCCAGGACTGGACGCTGCCGCCGTGGCACCCGGGCTGGCTGGCCGCCCAGGCGGGCCGCCCGCTGGCCGAGCTGGTCGCCGCGACGACCCGGCACGCGGGCGGGATGCGGATCGATCACGTCATGGGACTGGCCCGGCTGTGGTGGATCCCGGCCGGGATGGACCCGGGCCAGGGCACGTACGTGCGGTACGACCACGAGCTGATCGGCGACGTGCTGTGCGCCGGCGCGGCGGGCGCGCAGGCCCTGGCCATCGGCGAGGACCTGGGCACGGTCGAGCCGTGGCTGCGCCAGTTCCTGGCCGAGCGCCGGGTGCTCGGCACCTCGATGGCCTGGTTCGAGCGCCGCCAGGACGGCACCCCGCGCCGGCCGCGCGCGTGGCGGCGCGGCTGCCTGGCCACGGTCGGCACCCACGACATGCCCCCGGCCGGGACCTTCCTGACCGGCGAGCAGATCAGCCTGCGGGCCCGGCTCGGCCTGCTGACCGAGCCGGAAGCGGACGAGCAGGCCGCGGCCCGCCGGGAGGTCGACGGGTGGCTGGCCGTGCTGGCCCGCGAGGGGCTCCTGGGCGGGGCGGGCCGGGGCGGGCCCCTGAACGGGGCGAGCCGGGACGGCGTGACGCCGGAGGAGTTCACCGCGGCGCTGTACGGCTACCTGGCCCTGACGCCCGCCCTGCTGATCGGCGTGTCACTGGCCGAGGCGGTCGGCGAGCGGCGGCCGCAGAACCTGCCGGGCACGGTGGATGAGTACCCGAACTGGCGGATCCCGCTGGCCGGAGCCGACGGGCAGCCGGTCCTGCTCGAGGACCTGCCCGGGCATCCCGGGCTGCTGTCGGTGGCGCGGGCCGTGTCCGGCGGCCTGGGCCGGGGCGCGCCGACGGCCCGCAGGCGATAAAGTCCACGCGTGGCTACCCGCGATGAACTGGACGCAGCTTTCGTCCCATGAGCTGCACGACCGCGCCGTGCGGCGGGCGGTGCATCACCTCGACGTGGGGTTCCTCTGGGAGCTGCTGCGCGCCATCCCGGCAGCCGAGGCGTCCGAGGGACACGACGAGGAGGCCGGGCGGGACATCACCAAGGTGACGGCACTGCTCGACGACGCGATCGGGTCAGGGGAAGGCGACGTGGCCGAGGCGCTACGGCCCCTCTACCTCGACTACCTGGTCAAGCACGAGACGAGCAGCTGAGCGGGCAGCACGGCTCGTTCGGTCGGAAAAGCACGAGGCCGGGGGCCCGCTCGCGGCGGTCGCCCCCGGCCCGGTGCGGCGCGGATGCCTTAGGCGTCCTTGTTCAGGACGGCCTCGATCTCCAGGTTGATCGTGACCTTGTCGCTGAGGACCACGGCGTTGCTGGCGCCCGGGATGGCGCCGTTGTAGCTGACGTTCCAGTCGTTCCTGTTGATCTCGGTGGTGGCCGAGAAGCCGGCCCGGGTGCCGCCGTAGGCGTCCGGCCCGAAGCCGTTGACCTCGAGCTTGAGGGTCACCGGCCGGGTGATGTCGCGCAGGGTCAGGTCACCGTCGAGCAGGAAGTCGTCCCCGTCCGGGCGCACGCCGGTGGAGCGGAAGGTCATCGTGGGGTGCTACTCGATGTGGAAGAAGTCCTCACTGCGGATGTGGTTGTCGCGGGCCTCATTGCCGGTGTTCACCGAGCTGAGGTCGATGTCGGCGCTGACGGAGGAGGCCAGCGGGTCCGGGGCGGTGGTGATGGTGCCCTCGAACTTGTCGAAGCGGCCGCGGACCTTGCTCACCATCATGTGCCGCACGACAAAGGACACCTCGGAGTGAACCGGGTCGATGTTCCAGGTGCCGGCTACGTAGCCGGGAATCTCCACGGCGGTCTCGCTCATCGTTCCTCCAGATAGGGACAGTATATTCTGGTGCTGAAGTTCGGTTTCGTGCGTTGCTTCTTTATAGTAACCACCTATAATTGAACAGTCAAACACTTGGCGGCAATCGCCGAGGTTCTTGGCGGACGAGCAGGTGGAAGTACCCTGATGGGATACGCAAGGAGGGGCTGTCGTGGATTCCGGGCAGGTTGAGCCGGTTCGCGAGCCGCCCGCGACACAGGCCGGGCCGGCCGGAGCCGACGCGGCGGAGGCGGCGGGCGAGCTGTCGCCGTGCCGCGCGCGTGAGGTGCTGCAGAGGGTCGGCGACAAGTGGTCGATGCTGGTCATCGACCTGCTCGGCCAGGGCACCAGGCGGTTCAGCGAGCTGCACCGGGCGGTCGACGGCATCACGGCCAGGATGCTGACCGTGACCTTGCGCGGCCTGGAGCGGGACGGCATCGTGACCCGGACCATCCACCCGGTCATCCCGCCGCGGGTCGACTACGCGCTGACCCCGATGGGGCTGACCCTGCTGGACGCGATCGGCGCGCTGGTGAGCTGGGCCGACTGCCACCTGCCGGAGATCAGCTCGGCCCAGGCCGCCTACGACCTCAAGCACGCCGTCGATTAGGCGCGCCGGGTGAACGACCTGACCGGCCCGGAGAGCTCCGCCGAGCGGGAGTACCGGCGGGTGAACGGGTCATCGTTCGGCGCGGCCGCGGCGGCCTACGCCGAGCACCGGCCCGACTACGCCGAGGCCGCCGTCCGCTGGGCGCTGGAGCCGGTGCGCGGCCGCCGGCCGCTCCGGGTGCTGGACCTGGCCGCCGGGACCGGGAAGCTGACCGCCGCGCTGGCCGGCCTGGGCGCCGAGGTGACCGCGGTGGAGCCGGACCCGGCCATGCTGGCCGAGCTACGCCGGCGGCTGCCCGCGATCCCGGCCGGGCCCGGCCGCGCGGAGGAGATCCCGCTGCCGGACGGCAGCGTCGACGCCGTCCTGGTGGGCCAGGCCCTGCACTGGTTCGACCTGGACCGGGCCGTGCCGGAGATCGCCCGGGTGCTCGCGCCGGGCGGCGTGCTGGCCGCGCTGTGGAACGTGGACGACGACCGGGTGGGCTGGGTCGCGGCGCTGGATGAGGTGAGCAAGGGACGGTCGAACATCACGCTGCGGCGGTGGCGGGACGGGACCGGGCACGCCCGGGTGCAGCGCCTGGCCGCGGCCCGGCGGCCTGCTCGGGCCGCCGGAGACCCGGGAGTTCCCGAACGGGCAGCGGCGGACGGCCGAGGAGACGGTGGCGACGGTCGGCACTCACTCGAACTTCCTGACCCTGCCCGAGCCCGACCGGTCCCGGCTGCTGGACCAGGTCCGGGACCTGCTGCGCGCGCAGCCGGAAACCGCCGGGGGCGAGTTCGTGCTCCCGATGGTGACGGTCGGGCTGCGGACCACGCGGCGGTAGCGGTCGTGAAGGTCGCGCTGTTCGTCACCTGCCTGGTGGATGGCGTCGTGCCGCAGGTGGCCCAGGCCACGGTGCGGGTGCTGGAGCGGCTGGGCGTGCGGGTCGAGGTGCCGTGGGCGCAGACCTGCTGCGGGCAGGTGCACGTCAACAGCGGCTACCCGCGGGAGGCGATTCCGCTGGTGCGCAACCACGTGGCGGCGTTCGGCGGGTACGACGCGATCGTGGTGCCGAGCGGGTCGTGCACGGCGGCGATCCGGCACCAGCACGCGAGCTTGGCGCGGCTGGACGGCTCGGCCACCCTGGCGGCGGAGGCGGCGGGGGTCGCGGGGCGGACCTGGGAGCTGTCGGAGTTCCTGGTCGACGTGCTGGGCGTGACCGACGTCGGGGCCTGGTTCCCGCACCGGGTGACCTACCATCCGAGCTGCCACTCGCTGCGGCTGCTGGGGGTGGGCGACCGGCCGCTGCGGCTGCTGCGGGCGGTCGAGGGCATCGACCTGGCTGAGCTGCCCGGCGCCGAGCAGTGCTGCGGGTTCGGCGGGACGTTCGCGGTGAAGAACGCGGCGGTGTCGGGGGCCATGCTGGCCGACAAGATCGCCGCCGTGCGGCAGACCGGCGCGGCGTTCGCCACCGCGGGCGACGCATCGTGCCTGATGCACATCGGCGGCGGGCTGTCGCGGCTGAGGACCGGGATCGGCACCCGGCACCTGGCCGAGATCCTGGCCGCGACCCGGGAGGACCCGTGACGTACCTCGGGATGCCGGGCGCGCCGCGCGGCGTCGGGCAGCTCCGCCAGGAGGCGCCGTTCGCCGTCACGTCGGCCCGGGCAGTGGCCGACGCCCAGCTGCGGCGCAACCTGGGCCACGCCACGTCGACGATCCGGGCCAAGCGCGCGGGCGCGGTGGCCGAGGTACCGGACTGGGCTGAGCTGCGCGCCGCGGGCGCCGCCATCAAGGACGACGTCCTGGCCCACCTGGACCGCTACCTGATCAAGCTCGAGGAACAGGTCACCGCGCGGGGCGGCACGGTGCACTGGGCGGGCGACGCGAACGAGGCGAACCAGATCATCACCGGCCTGGTCGCGGCGACCGGCCAGCAGGAGGTGGTGAAGGTCAAGTCGATGGCCACCCAGGAGATCGGGCTGAACGAGGCCCTGGCCGCGGCGGGCGTCGAGGCGGTCGAGACCGACCTGGCCGAGCTGATCGTCCAGCTCGGCCGCGACCGGCCCAGCCACATCCTGGTCCCCGCCATCCACCGCAACCGCAGCCAGATCCGCGACATCTTCCGGCGCGAGATGCCGGGCGCGCCACCCGGCCTGTCCGACGAGCCGGCCGAGCTGGCCGCGGCGGCGCGCGCCTACCTGCGCCGCCGGTTCCTGGCCGCGCAGGTGGCCGTGTCCGGGGCGAACTTCGCGGTGGCCGAGACCGGCACCCTGGCCGTGGTGGAGTCCGAGGGCAACGGGCGGATGTGCCTGACGCTGCCGCGCACCCTGATCACCGTGATGGGCATCGAGAAGGTGGTGCCGGCCTGGCGGGACCTGGAGGTGTTCCTCCAGCTGCTGCCGCGCTCTTCGACCGCGGAGCGGATGAACCCGTACACCTCGATGTGGGCCGGGGCGGTCGAGGGCCAGGATTTCCACCTGGTCCTGCTGGACAACGGGCGGACGGCGACGCTGGCCGACCCGCAGGGCCGGGCCGCGCTGCGCTGCATCAGGTGCTCGGCCTGCCTGAACGTGTGCCCGGTCTACGAGCGCACCGGCGGCCACGCCTACGGCTCGGTCTACCCCGGCCCGATCGGGGCGGTGCTGTCCCCGCAGCTCACCGGGGTGGCCGACAACCCGGACCTGCCGTTCGCGTCGTCGCTGTGCGGGGCGTGCTACGAGGTCTGCCCGGTGGCCATCGACATCCCGTCCATGCTCGTTCACCTGCGCGCCCGGGTGATCGACGACCAGCGCGCCCGGCACCGGGGACCGACGCCGGAGGCCGCGGCCATGCGCGGGCTGGCCTGGACGATGAGCGATGCCCGGCGCTGGACGCGGGCGCTGCGGGCCGGCCGGGCCGGCCGGTGGCCGGCGCCGGCGGCGGGCCGGCTGCTGGACGGGCTGGCGGTGCGGCTGGGGCGCCGGGGACGGCGGGTGCCGGGGCCGCTCGGGGCCTGGACGCAGGCGCGTGACCTGCCCGCGGTGCCGCGGCAGAGCTTCCGGGACTGGTGGCGGGGACGGTCGCGGTGAGCAGCCGGGAGCAGATGCTGGCGCGGATCCGCGCGGCCACGGCCGACGGTGCCGCTGGTGCCGCCGGGGCGGAGGTGCCCCGGGAGTACCGGCCGGCCGGGTCCGGCTGGCGGCGGGCGAGGAGGCGCTGGTGAGCTTGTTCGCCGAGCGCGCCGGGGACTACCAGGCCACGGTGCGCCGCTGCGCGGCGGCGGAGGCGGCCCGGGTCATCGCGGACACCACGGCCGGCCGGCGCGACCCGGATCGGGGTGCCGCCCGGGTTCCCGGCCGGATGGTCGTCGCTGCTCCCGGGCGCGGTGCTGGACGACCCGCCGCTGGACGTGGCAGCGCTCGACGCGCTGGACGGCGTGGTGACGACCTGCACGGTGGCGATCGCCGAGACCGGGACCATCGTGCTGGACGCCGGCCCGGGCAGGGCCGGCGCGCCTTCAGCCTGGTGCCGGACTACCACCTGGCCGTGGTCACGGCCGGGCAGGTCGTCGCGGCCGTGCCGGACGCGGTCGCGGCGCTGGACCCGGGCCGCCCGCTGACCTGGATCAGCGGGCCCAGCGCGACCAGCGACATCGAGCTGCGCCGGGTCGAGGGCGTGCACGGGCCGCGGACCCTCGACATCGTGATCGTCTCCCCGTGACCAGGCGCAGCGGGCTCGCCCGCGAGGGATTCGACGCCCGTCCGGTGCGGGTGTTCCGGCCCGGGCCAGACGGGACCGGCGGCCAGACGGCCTGGCCCCGCACCGTCCCGGCCGTGGCGCAGCTGCTGCGGGAGGGACTGGAGCTGCCTGCTGGGCTGACCGTGCTGGTCGGCGAGAACGGCTCGGGGAAGTCGACCGTGGTGGAGACCCTGGCCGAGGCGTACGGGCTGAACCCGCAGGGCGGCTCGGCGATGGCCCAGGGGTTCCAGGTCAGGCCGAGCGAGCCGGGGGTGGGCGGGCAGCTCACCGTGGTGCGGGGCCCGCGGCCGCGCTGGTCGTACTTCCTGCGGGCCGACACCATGAGCCAGCTGTACACCTACCTGGAGCAGAACCCCGGCCGGGTGCCCGAGCGGCTGCATGAGCTCTCGCACGGGGAGTCATTCCTGGAGATCCTGCGGACCAGGGTCAATTCCAGCGGCTTCTACCTGATGGACGAGCCGGACGCGCCACTGTCGTTCGTCGCCTCGCTCGGGCTGGCCGCGCTGCTGCACGACCTGGCCGCCGGCGGGTCCCAGCTGGTGGTGGCCACCCACTCCCCCGTGCTGGCCGCCGTCCCCGGGGCGAACCTGCTCGAGCTCGGCCCGTGGGGGATGCGCGAGGCCGCCTGGGATGACCTGAGCCTGGTCGCCGCGTGGCGGCAGTTCATGCGCGATCCGCAGTTCTACTTCCGGCACATGTTCGACGCCTCGTCCGGGGATTCCTGACGGTAGCGGGCCGTAGAATCGCGCCCGTGAGCGAACTCGGCAGCGACATCGGCGGGGCGGCCGCCGAGACGCTGCACCGCGTGTTCGGGTACAGCTCGTTCCGCGGTCAGCAGCAGGAGATCATCGAGCACATGTGCGGCGGCGGGGACGCGGTCGCGCTGATGCCGACGGGCAGCGGCAAGTCGCTGTGCTACCAGATCCCCTCGCTGGTCCGGGAGGGCACCGGGGTGGTCATCTCCCCGCTGATCGCGCTCATGCAGGACCAGGTCGACGCGCTGCGGCTGCTCGGCGTGCGGGCCGACTTCCTGAACTCCACCCAGGATCCGGACACCCGCCGGGGCGTCGAGTACGCCTTCATGGACGGCAAGCTGGACCTGCTCTACCTGGCCCCGGAGCGGCTGCGGACCGACTCGGCGCTGCGGCTGCTGGACAAGGGCAACGTGGCGCTGTTCGCCATCGACGAGGCGCACTGCGTGGCCCAGTGGGGGCACGACTTCCGGCCCGACTATCTCGGCGCTGTCGGTGCTGCACGAGCGGTGGCCTTCGGTCCCCCGGATCGCGGTGACGGCCACGGCGACCCGGCAGACCCTGGGCGAGATCGTGACCCGGCTGGCGCTGGGCGAGGCCCGGCACTTCGTGGCCAGCTTCGACCGGCCCAACATCCAGTACCGGATCGAGCCGAAGAACGAGCCGCGCAAGCAGCTGCTGCGGCTGCTGCGCACCGAGCACCCGGGCGATGCGGGCATCGTGTACTGCCTGTCCCGGGCTTCGGTGGAGAAGACGGCGGACTTCCTGTGCGCCGAGGGGCTGACGGCGCTGCCGTACCACGCCGGGCTGGACGCCGCGACCCGGGCCGCGAACCAGTCCCGGTTCCTGCGCGAGGACGGCCTGATCATGGTGGCCACCATCGCGTTCGGCATGGGCATCGACAAGCCGGACGTGCGGTTCGTGGCGCACCTGGACCTGCCCCGGTCGGTCGAGGGCTACTACCAGGAGACCGGGCGGGCCGGGCGGGACGGCGCGCCCGGCCACGGCGTGGCTGGCCTACGGGCTGGCCGACGTGGTGCAGCAGCGGCGGCTGATCGACGACTCCGATGGCGACCTCGCGCACCGGCGGCGGCTGGTGGCGCACCTGGACGCGATGCTCGCGCTGTGCGAGACGGCCGAGTGCCGGCGGGCTGCAGCTGCTGGCCTACTTCGGCGAGACCTGGCCGGAGGCCGTGCGGGAACTGCGACACCTGCCTGTCGCCGCCGTCGGTGTGGGACGGGACGGTGGCGGCGCAGAAGCTGCTGTCGACCGTGGTGCGGCTGGAGCGGCTCGGCGGGCCGTCGTTCGGCGCGGGGCAGCCGATCGACATCCTGCTCGGGAAGAAGACGCCGCGGGTGCTGTCGTACGGGCACGAGAACCTGTCCGTGTTCGGCATCGGCGGCGAGCTGCGCGAGGCCGAATGGCGGGGCGTGGTCCGCCAGCTGCTGGCTTCGGCGGGCTGCTCGCCGTCAAGGGTGACCACGGCACGCTGGCCCTGACCGAGCTGAGCGGCGAGGTGCTGCGCGGCGAGCGGCAGGTGATGCTGCGCCGCGACGCCCCGCGCCCGGCCCCGGCGGTGCGGCAGCGGCGGCTCGGGTCGCGGCGGGCGGGGCACGCGGTCGCGGGCGGCGGACGGGACGGCGCGAGGCGGGCGGCTCGTCGCGCCGGGCGGCGCAGATCGAGCTGAGCGCCGAGGCGGAGCAGGTGTTCGAGCGGCTGCGGGCGTGGCGGACGAGCGTGGCCAAGGAACTGGGCATGCCGCCGTACGTGATCTTCCACGACGCCACGCTGCGGCAGATCGCCGCCCCGCCGCCGTCCACGCTGGCCGCGCTGGCGCAGATCAACGGCGTGGGCGAGACCAAGCTGGCCAAGTACGGGCAGCCGATCCTGGACGTGCTGGCCGAGGACGAGCCGGGCGACGGCTAGCTGCCGTCGGGGTAGCCGCCGCGGTGCAGCACCATCGGGTAGTGCGGCAGCGTGCCCGGCGGGCGCAGCGACGCCCGCCAGTTGTCCGGGTAGGGCTCCAGGGCCTGGAACAGCAGCGGCGGCTGGCCATCGGTACCGATGGCCAGTTCCTCGGCTGGCCGGCGCAGGGCCGCGACCTGGTCGTAGGCCTGTGACCAGCGGTCTTCGACCTTGGCCAGCCGGCCGAGGTAGAGCCGCCGGGCCCGTTCGCCGGCTGCGGTGAGCCGGAGGACCTTACCGCGGCGCGCGGCGGGGTCCGGTTCCTCGGCGGCGAGCCGGCCGCGGAGCAGCACGCCCAGGGCCCAGTTCACCGCCTCCTTGGAGATCCCGGTCAGCAGCGGGAGGTCGCGCGGCCGGGTCGGATCCGGGCCGAGGACGCGGAGCAGGTTGGCTCCCACCGCCAGGGAGACGGCCGACTCAGCCTCGTACTCCAGGGCGAAGGCGAGCAGGGCCCGGGACAGCAGGGCCGGCAGCGGCAGCGCGGCGGCATCAGGCGGCTCCGGACGGGGCGGGAGGCCGGCCGCCGGTCCCCGGCTGAACAGCTCCGGGCCGAGGATCGGGAGCACGTCCGGCAGCCCGGGGTCGAGCTGGCCGGCGAGCTGCTCCAGGGGGCCGCGCAGTCCGCTGATCGCGTCCGCGCCGTAGCGCTCCCGCCAGCGCTGCTCGATCAGGCCGGGCAGCGGCAGCCAGGTGTCCCGGGCTCGCAGGCCGCGGGCGGTGGCGCGCAGGACGGCGCCCGGCCCGGGGCGGCCGCGGTAGGTCTTCTGGGCCGAGCCGTCGATGGTGATGTAGCCCCAGCGGCGCATGCCGTCCAGGTTGGTCGGGGTCCGGGCCAGGGCCTCGAGCTCGGCGACGGTGACGGGCTGGTCGGAGACGAACCGCAGGCAGTTCTCGGCCATGGCCCACGACACCAGCCACGCGCCGCCGCCCTGGGCGGCGGCCCCGTGGTCGGTGGTGCGGTGCGGCAAGCGGTGCTCGGCCTCGTTGTCGAGCTCGATGGTGAACGCGACCAGGGTCTGGGACAGCAGGGCGGACAGGGAGAGCGGCCCGGTGGAGGGCGGGACAGGCTGGGGTTGACGGGCCGGTCGCGTCTTAGCGGCTGGCCGGGCGTCCCGGGCGGGCGGGGTGCTCCGGGTGGGCGGGGTGCTCCGGGCCGGTTGGGTGGCGATGCTGGCCGGCTGGGGCTCATGGGGTTGGGCGGGCGTGTCGGCGGGGACGGGGGCCGTGGTGGCGAGGAGGAGGCCGGCGGCGCGGCGGCGCTCGCGGCGGCCCTGGGCCTCCGGGTCGTCAGCGTCGGCGTCGCTGTCGCGGCCGGTGTCGCTGTCGCCGGCCGTGACGCGCCAGCCGGCGCGGGCCAGCACCCCGGTGGCCTGGTCGGCGTCGAGGGTGTTCCGGGACGGCTCGCCCCAGGCCGCGACCGAGGCCTGGAAACGGGCCCTGGTCCGGCCGCCCGAGCCTGTGGTCGACACGCTGACGGCCAGCAGGCTGCCGTCGCGTCCGACCTGGCGGAACTCGCGCAGGACGCGATCCAGCACGGGCAGCTCCAGGTAGACCGCCACTCCTTCGAGCAGGAACAGGGTGCGCTGGCCGCGGTCAAGGCCCGCGGCGGTGAGCCGGTCCGCGACCGGATCGGCCGCGAAGTCGGCCTCGACGAATTGCACCTGGGCGCTGGCCAGCCCGAGCCGGTCCAGCCGCTCGCGCTTGTCCTGCTGGGTGGCGGGCTGATCGACCTCGAACCAGCGCACACCCGGCTTGGCGTAGCGGAGGGGGCGGCCGTCGTACCCGGCCGCGCCCAGGACGACCTGGCCGACGCCGTGGCCGAGGGCCTCGACCACCACCCGGTCGAAGAACCTGGTGCGGGTCTCGATGTGCCCGCGCATCCGGCCCGTGCCGGGCTGTTCGCCCGCGGCGACGTCCGCGGCCAGCGCCTCATCGGCGGCGGCGTCGCCGTAGGGAGCGGGAACCCGGGTGAAGCCCAGGCGGTAGGCGGCCACCCGCCGGGCGGTGACCGACGGGCCCAACGGTCCCCCACGAGCCATGCCAGCCCCATGCGTCACCGGCCTATTCTGGCATGCCAGCCTGAGCGCGCAGCGAGGCCAATCAGCCTGGTGACACCCCGCGTTCGAACGTTTATGGTGAGGAGACGCTGCCGGATCAACCGGGCAGCGCCGGGCGAACGTAGGGGAAGCTGGCATGGGGCTGCGGCCGCGTCGCAGAGGTCTGGTCGTGTGGAGCTCAGGCAGATCATGGGCTTGGCGGCCCGGGCGCCCGCGCCGGATCCGCTGGTTCCTGCGGACCGGGGCGGTGCTGGCCGTCCTGGGCGTCATGCGGCTGGGGCGTGCGACTCGGGTTCGCTGGGAGCCCCTGTTCCTGCTCCTCGGCGCGGGGTTCATGATCGCTGGCTTCATGGTGCCCGCGGCCTTCGTCGGGTTCCTGCTGGGCATGATGATCCTGGTCGTCACCCTGCTGAGGGGAATCGCGGTCAAGGGCCGCGCCGCGGGCCAGGCCGCTGACTGCTGGCGCTGGAACGGCTGACGCCGGCCGGGCTGACGGCCTGCCGGGCTTGATGGCCTGCCGGGCTGACGGCCTGCCGGACCGGCGCCCTCGGGGGCAGCACCGATGGACCATAGGTGTCGCTATAGCAGCAGCGATGTCCCATCGGTGTCGCGGACACAGGGACGGATGAGGCTGGCGCGACGGGCGGGACAACCAGGCGCAGCGGTGCGGGCACGCGGGCTTAACCCGGGATGCCGCGCGGCGAGGGCGGGCAGGCTCAACACCGGGTGGGTTAGGTGTGCCAGCGGAAGCGCCAGGCCACGAAGCAGGCGCCGGCGGCGGTCCACAGGGCCAGGTTGAGCAGGTCCCAGGCCGGGAACGCGGTAGCGGTGTAGGCGCCCCGCAGGACCTGGGCCAGGGCCCTGACCGGGAAGGCGTCGACCAGACGGGAGAGCCAGCCCGGCAGCCCGCTGAAGGTGGGGTCGAAGACGCCGGAGATGATCGCGATGGGCAGGAAGCTGGCGTAGGCGATCGGGCCGGCTGATTCGGCGCTGGTGATGACCGAGCTGATGGCCAGGCCCAGGGTGGCGAAGCAGACGATGCCGAGGATCAGCCCGGCGGTCAGCATGGGCAGGCCGCCGGGGCGCGGGCCCGCGCCGAAGGCCAGCCAGCCGATCGCGCCGGTCAGCGCGGTAATCAGGAGGACGGTGGCGACGGTGCTGGCCAGCAGGCCGCCGAGGTAGGCCGAGGACGGCAGCGGGGTGGTCTTGATCCGCTTGAGCACGCCGTCGTGGCGCAGCACGGCCATCTTGGAGCCGAGGTTGACGTAGGCGGCCACGATGACGCCGAAGGCCAGGATGCCGGGCACGAAGACGGTGGTGTTCTTGACCTGGGTGCCGGGCAGGTAGGAGCCGACGTTGGCCGCCCCGATGAGCAGCAGGATCATCAGCGGGAAGGCGAAGGTGAACAGCGCGTACTCGGCGCTGCGCCAGAAGCTGCGCTGCTCCAGCACGGCCTGCCGGGCGGCCAGGCGGACCGACCGGGTCACGCGCTCTCCGCCTCGGTCCCGGTGAGCTGCAGGTAGGTGTCCTCCAGGCTGGGCGCGGTGACGGTCAGGCCGTCCAGGTCGCCCAGCTGGTTGTCCAGGGCCCAGTCGAGCAGCTGGCGCAGCGTCAGGGCCGCGTTGCCGGTGTGGCAGACCGACAGCGGGCCGCGGACGGCGAGGTCGATCCCTGCGGGCCGGGCGATCAGGCCGCGCCGCAGGGCGGCGGGCGTGGTGAAGGAGATCCGGGTGGCCAGGCCGGCCCGGGAGGCCACCTCGCCGGTGGTGCCGGACAGCTCGATCCGGCCCGGCCCGCAGGATGGCGATCCGGTCGGCCAGCCGCTCGGCCTCGTCCAGGTAGTGCGTGGTGAGCAGGATGGTGGTGCCCAGCCGCCGCAGGTTCTCGATGGCCGCCCAGCACCGCCGGCGGGCCTCCGGATCGAAGCCGGTGGTCGGCTCGTCGAAGAAGATCAGGTCGGGATCGCCCGCCAGGGCCAGGGCGAAGTCCAGGCGCCGGCGCTGGCCGCCGGACAGCTTGCGGACCTGCATGCCGCGCAGCTCGGTGAGCTCGACCACCTCCAGCAGCTCATCCAGCGGACGCGGCCGCGGGTAGTAGCTACGCCAGATGTCGATGAGCTCGGCGACCCGGGCCTGCCGCGGGAAGCCGCACTCCTGCAGGACCATGCCGGCCCGCTCGCGGAGCTTGGCCGAGTGCGTGGCCGGGTCTAGGCCGAGGACCCGGACCGTCCCTCCCGTCGGCGTCCGGAAGCCCTCCAGGATTTCCAGGGTGGTGGTCTTGCCTGCGCCGTTCGGCCCGAGGAGGCAGAACACCTCGCCGTAGCGGACGCCGAAATCCACGCCGCGCAGCACCTCGGCCCGGCCGTAGCTCATCCGCAGGCCGTCCACTTGCACGGCAAGGTCATCAGGGACGAGGGCGAGCGGAGCGAATGTGACGCGCGTGTCAGTCATTAAGTGGGATTATATGGACCTACCTGCGGTGCGATAGCCCTCAGATACGAATAATCAGCCGTCTGCCGAGCGAAGGAACGATGAGGCAAGCCGAGGTCAGCTCGCTGCGGATGCTGCGCCGCGCCCGGGACCGGATCGACCGTGACTTCACCGAGCCGATCGCCATCCCGGCACTGGCCGCGGGAGCCGGGCTACTCGCGTGAGCACTTCATCCGGGCCTTCCGGGCCGCCTACGGCGAGACGCCGGGCCGCTACCGGACCAGACGGAGGGTGGAGCGCGCCTGCGAGCTGCTCCGCTCGGCCAACCTGACCGTCACCGAGATCTGCCACCTGGTCGGCTTCACCAGCGTGGGCACGTTCAGCGCCCGTTTCGCCGAGGTGACCGGCATGTCTCCCACCGCCTACCGGCAGGAAGCCGGACGGCGCGGCGGTCCCGCGCCCATTCCGGGCTGCTTCGCGCTGATGTGGCGCACCGGCCTCCCGGCCGCCCGGCCGGACACGTCACTTCCGGAGAAGCGCTCGCCCGTCGCCGCGCCCTAGGCTCGGCGGCATGATCAACGGAATCTCGATTGTCACCGTCTGGGTCCTGGATCAGGACGCGGCCAAGGAGTTCTACACCGAGAAGCTCGGCTTCACGGTGACCAACGACATCCAGCTGGACGGCGGCATGCGCTGGCTGACCGTCCAGCCGCCGGGCAACGACAGCCAGGACCTGCTGCTGCTGGACCCGATGCATTCCATGCTGGACGAGGAGTCGGCCCAGCAGGTCCGGGCCCTGGTGGCCAAGGGCGCGCTGAGCCCGGGCGTCATGGCCACCTCGGACTGCAAGGCCGACCACGACGCGCTGGCCGGAAGGGAGTCGAGTTCATCCAGGAGCCCGCCGAGCGCCCCTACGGGATCGAGGCCCTGATGCGGGACGACTCCGGCAACTGGTACAGCCTGACCCAGCGCGGCGGCCAGTTCGGCGGGGCGGACGGGTGAGCCGGCGAGGAGCGCGGCCAGCTCGGCGGTACGGCGGGCGAAGCAGGCCCAGTCCGGCTGCGCCCGGTCCGGATACGGCGGCGGGTCCGCCGGGGAGCCGGCGAGGCAGGCCCGCTGGGTCCAGCCGGACAGCCGGCCGCTCGCGGATCTCGAAGGTGACCAGGATGCCGCCGGCGCGGCCGTGGACGTCGAATTCGCCGGGCTGAGCCTGGGTGACCTTCTGCTCGGCGGTGACCCAGTCCAGCCCGTCGAGCTCAGCCTGGACCCGGCCCGCGAACTCGAAGGCGAGCGTGTCCGCAGCGGCATCGCGGCGGCGGATCAGCTCGGCCCGGACCACGTCCAGGGCGGCCGGGCTCGCGGTTGAGCGCCGCGCACAGCGTGCGGGCCAGCACGTCGCCGTCGGCGGGCGGGGCGCCGCGGGCGCGGGCCAGCTCACGCGCGGTCCCGGAGACACGGCCGGTTCTGGGGATTCGCCCGGTTCCGGAGGCACGGCCGGTCCCGGACGCACCGGCGGTCCCGGCAGGCTGTCCGGGCTGGCCGGCGGCGCGGCCGAGCGGCAGCACCCGGTCCAGCCCGGACACGGCGTCCCGCGCCTTGCGCCAGCCCAGGTAGGGGCCGAAGTACCGGGCCTGGTCTCCGGCCGTGCGCCGGAACGCGACGCTCACGCCGGGCGCGTCCGGGGCCTGGCTCAGCCGGATCCAGACCTCGGACTCCTGGCCGCCCCGGCCGTCGCGGTTCCAGGGCGGCTTGCGCCGCCGCAGCAGGTTGCGCTCCAGCCAGGCCGCCTCGTGAGCCGAGGCACAGGGCACCGCCTCGACCCGGGCGATGCGGGCTCACCATGGCGGCCAGGTGACCCCGGTCACTGAGGTCACCCCAGTACGAGACGGCCCGGCGGCGCAGGCTCGCCGCCCGGCCGATATACAGCACGCGGCCAGCCTGGTCCCGGAACCGGTAGACGCCGGGGCCGAGCGGCAGCTGCGACGCTTGCTCGCGGGGAGCGCGGCGAGCTGCGTTCACCATCGGGCCGCGCTCCCTTCGGGCGGCGGGAGGGAAGTCGGGTGCGGGCACCACGATACGTTCGGCGGAAAGGCGGCGGGAGGGGTTACGGCGGGCCGGCGGCGCGCGGCGGCGGGCCGGCGCGGACTATCGTTTTCTCATGGCGGATTCCGAGCCGGGCCACGAGGTGGCCCGCAGTGACCTGCGCGCCTCGCACGAGGACCGCGACCGCGTGGTCGAGGTGCTGCGGGTGTCCGCGGGCGACGGGCGGCTGACCGCGGAGGAGCTCGACGAGCGCCTCGAGCAGGCCATGACCGCCCGGACCTACGGTGAGCTGGAGCGGCTGGTGGCCGACCTGCCCGCGACCGGGGCGGCGGCCGGGGCCCTGGCGGCCCAGGCCAAAGAGGTCGTGCGCATCGATACGGGCAGCGGCCACACCAAGCGCGAGGGCCGGTGGGTCGTGCCGCGGCGGATGGAGGCCCGGATCCGCAGCGGCCATCTCACCCTGGACTTCACCCAGGCGGTGATCTCCCAGCCGGTGCTGAAGCTCAACGTGGAGGTCCGCAGCGGCCACGTCGTGCTGGTCACCAGGCCGGGCATCACGGTGGACACCGACGACGTGGCGGTGCGCAGCGGCCATGTCCGGGTCCGGCCGCCGCAGGACCACGACGGGCCGGAGATCCTGCGGATCGAGGTCACCGGCCGGGTGGCCAGCGGCCACGTCATCGCCCGGCCGCCGCGCCGGACGTTCTGGCAGTGGCTGACCGGGAAACCCCGCCCGCAGGCGCTCACGGACCGCTGAGCCGTTGACCCTGGTCGTCATCTCGGGCGCGCCGGGCACCGGCAAGTCCACGATGGCCAGCGCGGTCGGAGCCGCGACGAGGTTCAGCGTGCTGTCGCTGGACCCGATCAAGGAGGCGCCGAGGTGTTCTGCCATTGCGACCCGGAGCTGGCCGCGTCCCGGTCGCTGGCCCGGCGCGAGGCCGGGCGGCATCCGATCCACCGGGACATGATCAGCCCGGACGGGGTCGGCTCGGCGGCCCGCATCGCCTCGCTGGCGGCTACGGTCACCCCGCTCCGGCTGGGCGGGCCGCTGATCGAGGTGGACACCGGGCAGCCCGGGGCGACGGCCCGGGCGGTGGCGGCGGTGACGACGGCGCTGAGCTCCGGCTGACCGCGGCCGGGCCGGTTGCCCGCCGCGCGCCGGCGATGGCAGGCTGTCCGGGTGCCCGCCGCCATGACCCCGGCCGCGACCCGGATCCTGGCCGAGGTCCAGGCCGAGCTGAGCCTGGCTGGTGCGCTATGACGACGAGTCCGTGGTGCACGACACCTGGATCAGGCAGCGCTACGACCGGGGCGCCGCGGCTACCTACGCGCCCGCGCGGACGGCTGCCGTCATCACGGCCTGGCACGAAGCCGGGCACGTGGTCGCGGCCCTGGCCGTCGGGGCGCGGTTCAGCTCGGCCAGCATCCGGCACGGGCGCGACAGCCAGGGCCGCGTGCACGGGGTGACCGGAGGGGGCGGCGACGCGTTCGTGGTGGACGCGGCAGGCCAGGTCGCCGAGCAGCTGCGGGACTGGTCGCT
Source organism: uncultured Actinomycetes bacterium (assembly GCA_963744005.1). Classification (GTDB taxonomy): domain Bacteria; phylum Actinomycetota; class Actinomycetes; order Streptosporangiales; family Streptosporangiaceae; genus Palsa-504. The sequence goes on from CAVURU010000003.1 coordinate 1,311,775, forward strand.
GCCGTCCACCGACGACGAGCTCACGGCCTGGCTGGCCGCCTGGCGCGACGACGGCGGTGATGCGCGCCGGTTCCGGCAGGGCCTGCGGGCCAGGTTCGGCGCGGACGAGGCCGGGGCCTGGCGGTACTGCGAGCAGGTCATGACGCCGCTGCGGCCGCGGGTCCGGCAGGTGGCCCGGGCCCTGCTGGTCTACCCGCGGCACCTGCCCTACCAGGTCGTGGCGGCGGTGGCCGACTCCGCGGGCTAGCGGCGCCGCGCCTCGCGGGCGGCCTGGTACCAGGCGGGGAAGGCGGTGAGCGAGTCCAGCACCACGTCCGCTCCGGCCCGGGTCAGGTCGTCGGGAGTGAACGAGCCGGTGGCGACGCCGACGGCCCGCGCGCCGGCCGACACGGCGGCGGCCATGTCAGGCGGGCTGTCGCCGATGTAGACGGCCGCGGCCAGGCGGCGCAGCACGGCCGCTTTCTCCGGGCCGTGGACGAACGTGTACACCTCGTCGGCGCTGATCCCGGTGGCCTTCAGGCTCGGCTCCACGGAGATCGGGTGCTTGGCCGTGATGATGACGGCGCGCTGGCCCGCGGCGCGGACCGCGGCCAGCGCCTCGAGCGCGCCGGGCAGCGCGGTGGTCATGCTCCCGGCGAGCTGGACGTAGTGCCGACGGTAGCCGTCGGCCGCGGCGGCCTGCTGATCCGGCGGGTACCAGAATTCCAGCTCGTCTTCCAGCTTGAGCCCCAGCCTGCTGTCCACCGCGGCCAGGTCGATGGCGGTGCCGGTGTCCCGGGCCAGGGCCGCGAACGAGGCCATGATGGCCGGGCGCGAATCGATCAGCGTCATGTCCAGGTCGAAGCCGACCGGGCCCATCTCGTCCCCCGTCCCGCGCTGCCAGGTGGACCGCGGCGCGTTGGGCAGGCCGGATCCTCCAGCATTCTGTCATCGCGGCCGCCGGGCGGCGGCGGGAGGGCGCCTAGGATGGCGGAGGTGACCGACCGCGTCGAGGAGCACTTCCGGGCCTTCAACGAGGCCGTCCGCAGCCGGGACTGGGCCGCGTTCTGTGCCGCCTTCACCGCCGACGCGGTGATGCGCTTCGCCGGAGTGCCGGCCGGGCCCTTCGCCGGGCGGGAGGAGATCATCCGCGCCTACGCCGAGCAGCCGCCGTCGGACACGATGAGCTGCGTGTCGGATTCCCGTGACGGCGACCGTGACGTCGTGCGGTTCGCCTGGGACGCCGGAGGCGGCGGCACGATGGAGCTGACCTGGCGGGACGGGTCGGTGGCGGGCCTGACCGTGCGGTTCGACCCGTGACGGCCGGTCTGGCGAGGGCGGGTCTGGCGAGGGCGAGGGAGCGACTGTGACCTGGGATGACGTGCTGCGCTACTGCCTGGCCAAGCCCGGAGCGTGGCAGGACGAGCCGTGGGAAGGCGACGTGGTGGTCAAGGTGGGCGCCAAGATCTTCGCCTTCCTCGGCTCGGGAAGCTCGGTGGGCGTGAAGTGCGGCGCGACCCGCGACGCGGCGGACGAATGGCTGCTGCGCTACCCGGAGGACGCGTCGGTGATGGCCTACATCGGCCGGTCGGGCTGGAACACGCTGCGGATCGGCGGCGCGATCCCCGGCGACGAGCTGGCCGAGGCGATCGACGCGTCCTACGCGGCCGTGGTCAGCAAGCTGCCAAAGAAAGACCGCCCAGCCTGAGTATTTTCCGTGAAATGGGGATCATTCGTGTCGTGGCACGTGATGGTGATCCGGCCGGGACAGGATGCGTCCCGGCCATCCCGGTGTCGGCCGGGGCGCTGATCTTCGACCGGGCCTGCCTGCTGCTGATCCTCAAGCCCACCTACAAGAGCGGCTGGACCATCCCCGGCGGCGTCATGGAGGCCGACGGGGAGACACCCTGGGACGCCTGCCGGCGCGAAGTCCGCGAGGAGTGCGGCATCGAGGTGACCCGCGGCCGGCTGGCCTGCATGGACTTCCGCCTGCCGAAGCCGGGCCGGGCCGGCGGCATCCGGTTCCTGTTCGACTGCGGGCGCCGGCGATGAGACGCTGGCCGGGATCGTGCTGCAGGCCGAGGAGATCTGCGAGTACCGGCTGGCGCCCCTGCCGGATGCCCTGGGCCTGCTCCGCAAGCCGATCAGGCGCCGGGTCCGCGCCGCGGCCGGGCGCAAGCGGCTGGTCTACCTGGAGAACGGCCGCCCGGTCCGCGGGGTCGGGAAGCGAAGCTAGCCGGGTCGGCGGATTCCGTCCTGATCTCAGGCGGTGAAGAACCCGGTCAGCACGGGCGCGATGGCCTGGGCCTTGACCATGTGGTTCTGGCCGGGGAGGGTGCGGTAGGCCGCGTCGGGCAGGGCGCCGGCCAGGGCCCGCGTCCCGTTGGCCATCCAGGCCGGGCTCTTGCCGCCCGCCGCGACCAGCGTCGGGACCTTGACCGCGTCCCACTCCCCCGCGGTCAGCGGGAGGCCGCGCTGGTGGTCGCGGGTCAGGGTGATGTCGTAGGGCAGGGTGGGCGCCACCGCCTTGAGCTTGCCCCACACCGGCGTGAGCGGCATGACGGCGGTGAAGGCGGCCGGGGCGCCGACGAACCGCATGAACATCTTGACCGCGTCGCCCGGCCGCTGGCCGGCGATGAGCTGCTCGAGGCGCGGCAGCCAGTCATCGGGCATCGGCTCGCGGCTGTCGTCGACGATGAAGGGCGGCTCGTAGAGGGCCAGCTTGGCGATCGACCGGAGCCGCTTGGCCGCCTCCAGGGCCAGCGCGGCACCGGACGAGGTGCCGTGCACGTACACGGCGGCGCCGGCCACGGCGGCCAGCGCCTCGAGGTCCTCCACCTCGCGCTCCGGCGCGTAGGGCTGGGTGTCGCCGCTCTCGCCGCGGCCGCGGCGGTCATAGGTGTACACGGTGAAGTGCGGGGTCAGCTGCCCGGCCAGCTTCGGCATCGGGCCGAACGACCGGCTGCACAGCGCCCCGTCCACCAGGATCAGCGGCGGTCCCTGGCCGTCCCGGGTGTAGCCGATGGCGGTGCCGTCGGCGGAGCGAACGGTACTCATGATGATGGTCCTCCCCGTGCGGGTCGATGGCCGTCCGCTCAGGCGAGCGTCCGGCTGAGCCAGGCCTCCCAGGCCTGGCGGGCTGCGTCAGGCTCGGCGTCGGCGCCGAACAGGTGATGGGCCGCGATGACCGGCCGGCCGAAGCCTCGCATGAACCGGTACAGCGCGTCCGCCGTCCGCACGCCGATGGCGTGGGCGTTGACGGCGTAGACGAGGCCGCCGGCGGCCTGACCGTCCTCGCCGGTGACGGTGACCAGGTCGCCCGGGGCAGGCGGGCCGGCCAGGCCGAGCGCACGGCAGAGCAGGGCACGGTCCCGGGCCCAGGTGGTGCCGGGCGGGCCGAACGCGGTGACCGGGACCGCGAACCGCCCGGCGAAGTAGGTGAGGTACTCGACCAGGGTGCGGAAATACAGCTCGCCGCCCAGGCGCATGGCCTCGAACTCCTCGGCCCAGTCGTCACCCGGCAGGAAGCCGCTGGTCACGGTGCGCAGGACGGTGCTGCCGCCCGCGCGGCCCTCGATCAGGAACTCATAGGCGATGGACCGGCCGTCCGGCGCCCGGCCGCTGCCGTACGCCAGCCTCCGGCCTGGTTCCCAGCCGCTGATGGGCAGCTCGGGCGCGTACTCGCCGAACACGGTGCGGACGACGCCGCCCTCCCCCGCCTGGACCTCGTTGCGGCCCATGAACCAGGAGTCGATCCCGGGGCCGGTGGCGATGGCGGCCCAGGCGTCCTCCGGGCTGGCCGGCACCTCGGCTTGCTGGCGCTCCTCGAACGGCTGGCCCATCAGGATCCCGCTTCCGCTGGCCCGTTCCCGGGCACGGCCGCGCCCGGGGTTCGAGCGTCCGGGGTCCCGGCGTCCGGGGTCCCGGCGTCCGGGGTCCCGGACCCGGGGGCGGGTGTGAGGCTGGGGTGCACGGCCAGGACCAGGTGGTGGTCGCGGCCGCCTTCGGCCTGCTCGTCGTGATACTTGGCCACCAGCGAGGTGACGGCCTGCATCAGCTCGGCCGTGAAGGCGGCGCGGTCGGCGGCGGAGCCGAACCGGACGGTGCCGTCCATGGCGAATGTGGCCAGCTTCTTGTTGGCCCGGGTGGCCCCGGCGATGAGGTCACCGACGTCCCGGACGAGCTGGGCGGCGAGGGCGAGCAGCCAGCGGGCCGACAGGCCGTCCGGGGCGCGGGCCGGGTCGGGCGCGACGGCGGCCAGCGCAGCGGGCGAGATGACGTAGGACGCCGCGGACGCCTGAAGCAGCCGCTCGGTCACGTTGCCCTTGCGCCGCTCCTCCACCAGCTCCACCAGGCCGTGCTGCTCCAGCGCCCGCAGGTGATAGTTGACCTTCTGCCTCGGCAGCCCGATGACCGCGGCCAGCATGGCCGCCGACCGCGGCTCGGTGAGCTGGGCCAGCAGGCGCGCGCGGGCCGGATCCAGGGCGGCCTCGGCGGCCGCCGGATCGTCGATAACCCCGACCTCGATCATGTCCCCAAGCCTGCCATCCGACTAATAAAATTGTCAAGAAAATTTTACTTGTCGGTCACTGGAGGGGACGGTGACAAGGAGACGATACTGCGGGCACAGGCAGGTGAGCGGGACGGCGGATGAGCGGAACCGCCGGATGAGCCGGACGGCGGATGGGCGGAACCGCATTATTGTCACACTCATGCGGTCAGGACGACATGGTTGTGACGATCATGTCGTTGATCTGACGGGAGGCGGGCCGTGACCGACGATCGGGCGGACGTGACCGGGCCGGCGGCCTGGCCGCCGCCGGGAATGGCGTTCGGCGAGGCGCCGGTGCTCGGGTCGCGCATGGGGTTTGCGGCCGGAGGCCGGGGGGACGCGATCTTGTTCCTGCACGGCAATCCGACCTCGTCTTTCTTGTGGCGGCGCGTGCTGCCGGGGCTGACCGGGTCGGCGTGGTGCGTGGCCGTGGACCTGATCGGGATGGGCCGGTCGGGCAAGCCGGACATCGGTTACCGATTCGGGGAGCACGCCGCCTACCTGGAGGCGTTCGCTGACCAGCTGGCCCTGCGCGACGTCACCGTGGTCGGGCATGACTGGGGCGCCGTCCTCGGCCTTGACCTGCTGCGGCGGCGGCCTGACGTGGTGGGACGGATCGCCGTCTGCGAGGGCCACCTGCACCCGTTCGGCCGTTTCGAGGACATGGGAGCCGGGGCCGGCGAGCTGTTCTCCCGGCTGCGCGCCGCAGGTACCGGCGAGCAGCTGGTGCTGGAGGAGAACTTCTTCATCGAGCAGGTCCTGCCGGCCGGGATGAACCGGACGCTCACCGCGGCGGAGCACGACGCCTACCGGGAACCGTTCCTGACCCCGCGTGACCGGCTTCCGGTACTGCGCTGGATCCAGCAGATCCCGGTGGGCGGCGACCCGGCCGACGTCGACGAGGTCATCCGGCGCAACCAGGAGGTGCTGCTGGGCGGCCCGGCGCCCCGCCTCCTGCTGCACGGCGAGCCCGGCTCGGTGGTCGGCGCGGAGGAGGTCAGCTGGTGCCGTCGCCACGCGACCAGCCTGGACATCGTGAGCGTCGGGGCGGGTACGCACTTCCTGCCCGAGGACCAGCCCGAGGCCATCAGCCGCGCCCTGGCGGCGTGGCTGGGGGGCCCCGGAACGGGCTAGCGGGCAGGCTGGGCGGCGCGGCGGGCGAGCTCGGCCTGCCCGGCGGCGCGCATGGCCTCCAGCGGCGCGGGAGCCAGGCCGGTCATGAGCTCGACCTGGAGGGCGGCCTGGTGCAGCAGGAGGTCCAGGCCGCCGATGACGACCAGCCCGGCCTGGCTCGCAGCTGAGGCCAGCGGGGTGGGCCACGGGTCGTACACCACGTCGAACACGGCACAGGGCCGGGAGCGGGGATCAACGGCCCGTTCGGCGAAGAAGTCGGCGGCGCCGGCCGGGACCGTGGAGATCAGCAGGTCACCAGCGCGGACCGGGGAGCCGAACGGGCGCAGCTCAACGCTCAGGCCGAGGCGGCGCGCGGCGGCCAGCAGGTCGGCGGCCCGAGCCTCATCGCGGACCTGGACCACGATATCGCCCAGCCCGGCGGCGCGGGCGGCGGCGAGCGCGGCGCCCGCGGTCGCGCCCGCGCCGAGGATGGTGACACCCGGCGCGCTGGTCACCCCGGCCTCGGCCAGGGCGGCCACCATGCCGGGGACGTCGGTGTTGAAGCCGCGGCGGCGGCCGCCGGAGAAGACCACCGTGTTGGCCCCGCCGACCTCGGCGGCCAGCGGCTCGGTCGTATCCAGCAGCGGCAGCACGGCCCGCTTGAGCGGCATGGTCAGCGACAGGCCGGCCCACTCCGGGCCGCACGAGGCGAGCAGGGCGGGCAGGGCCGCCTCGTCGCACTCGATGGCCGAGTAGGCCCACCCGTCCAGGCCCAGCGCGGCGTACGCCGCGGTGTGCAGCACCGGGGAGAGCGAATGGGCGATCGGCGAGCCGAGCGCGGCGGCCCGGCGAGCTGCGTCAGGCATCACTTTCCCTGGCTCAGGTTGTGCTGGAGCTCGGCGCGGTACTGCTCGAACTGGGACTGGCTCGAGGTGAAGAGGGTCTCTCCGGTCTTCGGGTTCACCGTCACAAAGTAGAGCCAGTTACCTGACGCTGGGTGCAGCGCGGCCTGAATGGCGGCGTTACCCGGGCTGTCGATGGGGCCGGGCGTCAGGCCCTTGTACTTGTAGGTGTTGTACGGCGAGGTGCTGTTGAGCTGGGCGTTGCTGGCGATGATGCCGTAGGCGTTCAGTCCGTACAGCACGGTGCTGTCCAGCTGCAGCGGCATGCCCCGCGCGAGCCGGTTGTAGATGACCCGGGCGATCTTGGGGTAGTCCTCGGTCCGGCCGCCTTCGGCTTGGACCAGGCTGGCCACGGTGATGACCTGGGCTTCGGTCAGGTGGACCTGCTTGGCGGCCTGGGGCAGGCCGATGGTGGCCGACTCCTGGTTGAACCGCTGGACCATGCCTTCCAGCACGCCGAGCGCGGTCTCGTGCGGCTGCACCTCGTACGTGGCCGGGTACAGGTAGCCCTCCGGCTTGCCGCCCGCGGAGGCGGGCAGGCCCAGCTGGGCCGGGTTCTGCAGGGCCTTCTGGTAGTTGGCGGCCGGGATGCCGGACTTGGCGCCCAGGTAGGCGACGATCTGGCTGAGCCGCCAGCCCTCCGGGATGGTCACCGTGACCTGGACCAGGTTCTTCGGGTCGAGCAACAGCGAGTAGGCCTGTGAAGCCTGCATGTGCTGGTGCATGCCGTAGAAGCCAGGCAGCAGGCCGTTGGGGTGCGTGTTGTGCTCGGCGGCCAGGACGAAGGCGCGGGAGCTGGCCACCACGCCGAGCTTGACCAGCTCCGGGCCGAGGCTGCTGGCCGAGGCGCCGTCGGGGACCTGGACCACGACGCGGCCGGTACCGGAGCCGGAGTAGTCGGCCGGGTGGTACTTGTTCATGTACAGGTGATAGGCGTAGCCGCCGCCGACGGCGAGCGGGACCACGATGACGGCCAGCGCGACCAGCGGCGCGATCCAGCGCCACCGGCGGCGCCGTCGCGGCGGCGGGGCGGCGGCCGCGGCCCGGCGGCGGGCAGACCGGCCGCGGCGGCGCCGCGAGGTACCGCCGTCATCGGCCTGGTCGTCGCCGAACCCGGGGACGAACCGGTCGCCGGCATCGAAGTCTTCCGCGGCGGGTTGCTGGTAGGCCTCGCCCGTGGGCGCGCCGAACGGACTGGGATCGCGGTAGTCGCCGGCCCCTGATCCCGCGCCGGGCGCGGGCCCGCCAGGCTCCGGGCCCGCGGCGTACTGGCTGGGCGCGTACGAGCCTGGCGCCTGCGGGCTGGGCGCGTACGGGCCCGGCGCCTGCGGGCCGGGCTGGTAGGGGGCGGCGTCATGCGGCGCGGCGTGTGGCGCGGGGTCGTGCGGCGCAGGGTCGTGCAGCGCGGGCTCGTAGGGGGCTGGGTCATACGGCGCAGGCTCGTAGGGGGCTGGGTCATACGGCGCAGGCTCGCCGGCCGACCAGCCGGCGTTTCCGGGGCGGGCCTGCTGGGACCGGCTCCAGGGCGAGCGCGGGTCGGCGGAGCGCGGGCCGGGATCGCGCGGATCGTGATGCAGGGGGTCCGGCGGCTCAGCCGGGCTCGGCGGCTGGAACGCCCGGGGATCGTGCTGGCCCGGGGGCCAGGCGCTGCCGTTGTCGGTCATGTGCTCACTCCCCCGGCGGCGTCGACGAGCTGGCCCGGGGGGAGGCCGGTGGCCCGTTCGGCATCCAGGGCGGCCTGCAGCAGGACGGCGGCCGCGGCGGCGTCGACCACGGAGCGGCGGGCCCGGGAGTCCTTCCCGCCGCGGCGCAGCGCGTCGTGGGCCTGGGTGGTGGTGAACCGCTCGTCGAAGAGCCGGACCGGGACGGGGGCGAGGCGGCCGGCCAGGTCCACAGCGAACCGGCGGGCGGTGGCCGCGGCGGCGCCCTCCCGGCCGGACAGCGAGGTGGGCAAGCCCACGATGACCTCGATGGCCTCGGCGCTGGCGGCCAGGGCGGTGAGCTCGTCCAGGTCGCCGCGGCCGGAGCGGACCACGGTCAGCGGGCTGGCCAGGATCCCGCCCGGGTCGCAGCGCGCCACCCCGACCCGGACCGAGCCCACGTCGACGGCCAGCCGCACGCCGGCCCTCACCGGGCCGGCCGGGCGGCTCGAGGCGGCCGGGAACTCACGCATGACCAGATGTTCACGGGCCGGGGCCCGGGCAGGGCGCGATGAAACCCCGCTGGGGCGCTGCATGGCCATACGCTACCGAGCGGAGCCGTGAATGTCCCGCAAACCGGCACGGACAGCCCCAAATGCCTCATCTACCGCGCCCGAGTCAGGCGCGAGCGGTCCGCCGCCACCCTGCGCGACATCCGGCCGCCCGCCGCCGCCGCCGCCCAGGGCCTTGGCCGCGATCCCGACCAGCTGGCCGGCCGACAGGCCGAAGCCCCGGCCCGCCTCGTTGACCGCGATGACCACGACCGGCCGGTCGGCGGGCACGCCCACGATCATGACCACCCCGGGACGGGTGCGCGGGATCCGGCCGCGTACGTCCAGCGCGAGCTTGCGGATGTCGTCCGCGTCGGTCCCGTCGGGCACGCGGTGCGCGACGAAGGCCATCCCGCTGATGTCCTCGGCGTCGGCCGCGATCTGGTCGCCGGATTCCAGCAGCCGGGCGGCACGCAGCCGCTGCAGCTCTCGCTCGGCGTCGCGCAGCCTGGTCATGACGCCGGAGATCCGCTCCGGCAGCTGCTCGCGGGGGGCCTTGAGCTGCTCGCTGAGCTGGCTGACCAGGACGCTCTCCCGGGCCAGGAAGCGGAACGCGTCCAGGCCGACGAGGGCCTCGATGCGCCGTACCCCCGAGCCGATGGAGGCCTCGCCCAGCACCTTGACCAGGCCGAGCTGGCCGGACCGGACCACGTGGGTGCCGCCGCACAGCTCGCGGGAGTAGTCGCCGACCTCCACGACCCGGACCCGGTCGCCGTACTTCTCCCCGAACAGGGCCAGCGCGCCCATCTCGCGCGCCTCCTCCTGCGAGGTGTAGTAGGCCTGCACGTCCAGGTCGTTGACCAGCACGGTGTTGACCTCGTCCTCGGCGTCCCGCACGACCGAGAGCGGGACCGCGCCCTGGGCGGTGAAGTCGAACCGCAGCCGGCCGGGCGCGTTCTCCCAGCCGGCCTGGGCGGCCGATTCCCCCAGCGCGTTGCGCAGCGCGCGGTGCACCAGGTGCGTGGCGGTGTGCGACCGGGACAGCGCCCGGCGGCGCTCCGCGTCGATCTCGGCGTGCGCGGGCGCGCCGGTGACGATCTCGCCGGACCGGACCTTGCCACGGTGCACGATGAGCCCGGCCAGCGGGGTCTGCACGTCGGAGACGTCGACCACGCCGCCGTCCACGGTGATGACGCCGGAGTCGGACAGCTGGCCGCCGCCCTCGGCGTAGAACGGGGTGCGGTCCAGGACCACGTCGAGCTCGGTGCCGGCTCCGGCGCTGGGCACCGGGACGCCGTCGACGAGCAGGCCGAGCACGGTGGCCTCGCCGGAGATCTGGTCGTAACCGGTGAAGGTGACCGCGCCGGACCGCTCGAGCACGTCGGCGAACACCGAGACGTCGACGTTGCCGGTCTTCTTCTCGGCCGCGTCCCGCCGCGCGCGGTCCCGCTGCTCGGCCATCAGCCGCCGGAACCCGTCCTCGTCGACGGCCAGGCCCTGCTCGGCCGCCATCTCCAGGGTCAGGTCGATCGGGAAGCCGTAGGTGTCGTGCAGCTGGAAGGCCTGGACGCCGGAGATGGCGGGCGAGTTCTTGCGCCGGTTCTCCTCCACGGCGACCTCGAAGATCGCCGTGCCGGTGCGCAGGGTGCTGCTGAAGGCGGCTTCCTCGGCGTCCATGACGGTGTGGATGTTCGGCGCGTCCCGGCGCAGCTCGGGGTAGAGCGGCGCCATGGCGTCGATGGCGGCCGCGGTCAGGTCGTGCATGAAGTTCTCGTGGCTGCCCGCGCCGCCGCCGCGCTGGGCGCCGGACAGCAGCCGCAGGTTCCGGATGCTGCGCCGCATGATCCGGCGCAGCACGTAGCCGCGCCCCTCGTTGCCGGGCAGCACGCCGTCCTCGATGAGCATGACCGCGCTGCGCACGTGGTCGGCGATGACCCGCAGGGCCACGTCGGCCTTGGTGTCCCGGCCGTAGTCCTGCTCGGTGAGCTCCGCCGCCCGGTCCAGGATCTTCCAGGTGGTGTCGATCTCGTACAGGTTGTCGACGCCTTGCAGGATGGAGGCCATCCGCTCCAGGCCCATGCCGGTGTCGACGTTGCGGGACGGCAGCGGGCCCTCGATGTCGAAGTCGTCCTTGGCCCGGACCTTGCTCAGCTGGTCCTGCATGAAGACCAGGTTCCAGACCTCCAGGAAGCGGTCCTCGTCAGCCTCCGGGCCGCCGTCGCGGCCGTAGTCGGCGCCGCGGTCGTAGTAGATCTCCGAGCACGGCCCGCCCGGGCCGGGCACGCCCATGGACCAGTAGTTGTCGTTCAGGCCGCGGCGCTGGATCCGGCTCTCGGGCAGCCCGACCTGGTCCCGCCAGATGGCATAGGCCTCGTCGTCGTCGTGCAGGACGGTGGCCCACAGCCTGCTCTCCGGGAACCCGAAGCCGCCGTCGGCCTCGGAACGGGTCAGCAGCTCCCAGGCGAAGCTGATGGCGCCTTCCTTGAAGTAGTCGCCGAACGACCAGTTGCCCAGCATCTGGAAGAAGGTGGCGTGCCGGGTGGTCTTGCCGACTTCCTCGATGTCCAGGGTGCGCACGCACTTCTGCACGTCGGCCACCCGCCGCCACGGCGGGGTCTGCTGGCCGAGCAGGAACGGCTTGAAGGGCTGCATGCCGGCGATGACGAACAGCACGGTGGGGTCGTCGGCGACCAGGCTGGCCGACGGCACGATGGCGTGCCCCTGCTGCTCGAAGTAATTAAGGAAGCGGCGGGCGATCTCGGCCGACTCCATCAGTGGCCATCCTTGAGTTCGAGGTTCGTTGCGCGGCCGTCCCCCTGGGGGCGTCCGGCCGCGAGGTTACTGCGGTCCGTGGTGCTGCGGTCCGATGTGCTGCGGGCCGTTGCGAGGCTAGTGGAGCCCGCGGCAGGATGCTCGTCCAGGTACAGCTGCATGCCTTCGCGCACGTCGCGGCTGAACCGGTAGGTCTCCCGGGCCAGGCGGATCATACCGCGGCGGCCCATCCCGGCCCCGCGCGCCAGCCCGGCGACGGTGGCGGCGGTCACGACGGGGGCGGTCAGCGGGCCGACCGCGGCCGCTCCGGGCGCTGCGGCCGTTCCTTGCGCGCCGGCCGGACGGCCCGCGGCCGTCGGGCTGAGGCTGGCCGACAGGCGGCGCCCGGCGGCGGACACCCGGCGGTAGCCGTAGATGCCGGTCACCGCGCCCGCGGTCAGCCAGAAGCCGCGGCGGATCATCGGGCCTCCCCGCGGCCGGCGGCGCTCCCCGCTTCGCTGTGCACGATGCCTCGCGCTTCGCCGGGGGTTAGCTGGCCATGGTCCACGACGCGGCCCGGCAGCGTGCGCCGGGCGCCGCGGCCCTCCGGGCGGCGCAGGCTGACGGCGTGCCGGACGCCGTAGGCCAGCGCGCCGACGCGGCCGACGGGACCGGTCGCGATGGCCCGGCCCATCCCGGCCAGCGCATTCACCTGCCCGGCCAGCTCGGCCATGCCGGTGCCGAGCTCGTCCATGCTGGCCGTGACCGACTCGGAGCGGTCCAGCTGCAGGCCGGCCCGGTCCACCGCGGCCTGGGCGCCGTCGACGGCGCCCTGGGCCCTGGTCAGCAGGACGTCCCCGCGCTTGCGCAGGTCCGTGACCAGTCGGCTGGACTCCCCCAGCAGGCGGCCGAGCCGGAACAGGACGAAGATCCCGACGAGGACGAGCAGGGCGAAGGACACGGCGGCGATCAGCGCGGCCACCTCGGCCGCGTTCATGCGGTGGCTCCTGCTCGCCGGGATCGGTCAACCCAGCGGCCGGCTGGCTCGCTCATGGCTTTTCCTGCTCCTCGTTGTCTCCGCTGTTGTCCCCGCGGCCGCTCCCCCGGCGGAGGATGGCCCGGATCCGCGCGGCACGTTCGGCGACCCGGGCCTCCTGGCCGTGCGCCGACGGCTGATAGTACGTGCGGTCCGCCACCGGGTCGGGAGCGTAGCGCTGGGCGACGATGCCCTCATCGAAGTCGTGCGGGTACAGGTAGCCGTCGCCGTGACCGACCTTGCCCGCCCCAGGATAGTGCGCGTCGCGCAGGTGTGCGGGGACCGCGCCTATTAGCCCGTTTCGCACGTCCGCGCCGGCCGCGCCGATGGCGGCGACCACCGCGTTGGACTTGGGCGCCATGGCGATGTGGATCACCGCCTGGGCCAGGTTGATGCGGGCCTCGGGCAGCCCGACGAACTCGACTGCCTGGGCCGCGGCGACCGCGGTCAGCAGCGCCGTCGGGTCAGCCATGCCGACGTCCTCGCTGGCGTGCACGATGAGCCGCCGGGCGATGAACCGCGGGTCCTCCCCGGCCTCGATCATCCGGGCCAGGTAGTGCAGCGCGGCATCGGCGTCGCTGCCCCGCATCGACTTGATGAACGCGCTGATCACGTCGTAGTGCTGGTCGCCGTCCCGGTCGTAGCGGACCGCGGCCCGGTCCACGGCCCGTTCCAGGGTGGCGATGTCGATGCGCTGGCCGGCCGGGACGCCGAGGGCGGCGGCCTCGAGGTAGGTCAGCGCGCGCCGCGCGTCACCCCCGGCCAGCTGGACGAGATGAGCGGCGGCGTCCTCGTCCAGGGTGACCGCGCCGGCCAGCCCCTGCGGGCTGGCCAGCGCCCGCTGGATGACCTCGCGCACGTCGTCGTCGGACAGCGGCTGCAGGGTGAGCAGCAGCGACCGGGACAGCAGCGGCGACACGACGGAGAAGAACGGGTTCTCGGTGGTGGCGCCGATGAACGAGACCCAGCGGTTCTCCACCGCCGGGAGCAGGGCGTCCTGCTGCGTCTTGGAGAACCGGTGCACCTCGTCGATGAACAGGACGGTCTGCGCGCCGCTCATGCCCAGGGCGCGGCGGGCGGCGTCCACCGCGGCCCGGACGTCCTTGACTCCGGCGCTGACGGCGGACAGCTCCACGAACCGCCGCCTGGTCACCTGGCTGACGACGTAGGCCATGGTGGTCTTGCCCGTGCCGGGCGGCCCCCACAGCAGCAGCGACATGGGCGCGTCATTGTCGATCAGCTTGCGGAACGGCGTGCCCGCGCTGGTCAGGTGACGCTGCCCGATCACCTCGTCCAGGTTGCGGGGCCGCATCCGCACCGCGAGCGGCGCGTTCGCGCGCGCCGCGGTCTCTTCGGCGTCGTCGAACAGGCTCTCGGACTGACCGCCCGCCTGCCCGGGCCCCTTCACGGCTCCGGCCATCCTCAGACCCTACTCTGCTCGCTGTTATCCCACGCCAACGGCGATTCGGCAGGGTTATCCACAGCTTTGCCGTACCGCAGCACGTTATCCACAGGCTACGGTCGTTTTCCCGCCGTACGTACGGCTTTTCGGAGCATGGCTCATGTGTCCTCCATTGAACCGTCCCCGCCGTCCCGGGAGCTGCTCGCCGCGCAAGCCCACGCCATCGCCCGCCGCCAGAGCGCAGCCGCTGACGTCGCGGCGGGCGCGATGCGCAGCAAGGTGAGCACCGGGAGGTGGCAGCGTCTTCAGCGAGGCGTTTACGCGGCCTACTCCGGAGAGCCCTCACGGGAGACGCTGCTCTGGGCCGCGTTGCTCCGGGCTGGGCCGGAAGCAGTCCTGAGCCACCAGACGGCAGCCGAGCGGCACGGCCTGACAGACGAGGTCAGCTCGCTGATAACCGTCACGGTTCCGTCGTCGAAGAGGCCAGCGCGCGCGAAGGTGCCGGGCCTCATCATCCACCGGTCGGATGCCATCGTGAGGACGCGGCATCCGGTCATGGTCCCGCCGTGCACCAGGGTGGAGGACACGGTGCTCGATCTGGTGGAGTCCGCGGCCAGCTTCGATGAGGCGTACATGTGGATCTCCCGGGCTATCGGCCGACGGAGAACTACGGCTGACCGGATCCGGGCGGCCATGGATGCGCGCAAGCGAATGCGCTGGCGCCGGGAGATCGCGGTGGCACTAGGAGATGCGAGGGACGGCGCCCTCTCGGTGCTGGAACACCGCTATGTGCACCGGGTGGAACGCCCGCACGGCCTGCCGGCCGCCCGCCGCCAGGCGCGGGTCGGGCCGCGTCGGGCCGGCCGGTACCTCGACAACCTCTACGAAGGTTTCGCAGTGTGCGTGGAACTCGACGGGACGGCCGCTCACCCGGCTGATGAGCAGTGGCGCGACAAGCGGCGTGACAACGCCAACGCGGTCAACGGGATCGTCACGCTCCGGTTCGGGCTGCTCGACCTGGGCGATCGCCGATGCGGCACGGCGCAGGCCGTGGCGGTGCTGCTCCGCCGGCGGGGCTGGACTGGTTCCCTCCGCGCCTGCGGGACCGGGTGCGGGGCGATGCTTTCATGATCGCGGGCAGTTTTGGCTCGCATAGGGCCCGAACTGCCCGCGATCATGAAACGAGGCTCAGGAGGCGGGGGGTGCAGTGGCGGGTGGGGCCGGTGGGGCGGGGGTGGCGTCGATGCCGGCTTCGCGGCGCTGCTCGGGGGTGATGACGGTGGGGGCGCCGGTCAGCGGGTCCAGGCCGGAGGCCGCCTTGGGGAAGGCGATGACGTCCCGGATGGTGTCGGCCGCGGCCAGCAGCATGCACACCCGGTCCCAGCCGAACGCGATGCCGCCGTGCGGCGGCGGCCCGTACTTGAACGCGTCGAGGAGGAAGCCGAACTGCGAGCGCGCCTCGGCGGGCGACAGCCCGATGACGTCGAACACGGCCTGCTGCATGGCCGAGTTGTGGATGCGGATCGAGCCGCCGCCGATCTCGTAGCCGTTGCACACGATGTCGTAGGCGTCGGCCAGCGCGCCGGCCGGCTCGGCGGCGAACTTGCCGGCCCAGTCGCCCAGCGGGGCGGTGAACGGGTGGTGCACGGAGGTCCAGCCGCCGTTCCCGTCCTCCTCGAACATCGGCGCGTCGACCACCCACAGGAACGACCAGGCCGACTCGTCGATCAGGTCGCAGCGGCGGCCGATCTCCAGCCGGGCCGCGCCGAGCAGTTCCTTGGACGCGTGCGCCGCGCCCGCGGCGAAGAACACGCAGTCGCCCGGGGAGGCGCCG
The DNA here is from genome assembly GCA_963744005.1 of uncultured Actinomycetes bacterium. Taxonomy (GTDB): domain Bacteria; phylum Actinomycetota; class Actinomycetes; order Streptosporangiales; family Streptosporangiaceae; genus Palsa-504. Next base: position 1,327,535 of record CAVURU010000003.1, read on the forward strand.
GTCACCGCGGCCAGCCCGGACCGTTCGGCGTCGGAGAGGTTCCTGGCCACCGAGCCGGTCAGGGTTCCGTCGGCGCCGATCAGGGCGTAGGCCAGGCCGCGGGCCCCGCGGGACTTGGCCCACTCCTGCCAGCCGTCCAGCTCGCGGCGGGACTGCGACGCGCCGCCCGGCATGACCACGGCGCCGACGTAGGGGGCCTGGAAGACCCGGAACTCGGTGCTGTCGAAGTAGCTGGTCAGGTCGGTGAGCTCGCAGCTGAAGCGCAGGTCGGGCTTGTCCGACCCGTAGCGGTCCATGGCCTCGGCGTAGCTGATCCGAGGCAGCGGGGCGGGCACCTGGTACCCGGTCAGCTCGGCCCACAGCCGGGTGACGACGTCCTCGGCCACGGCGATGATGTCCTCGCGGGTGACGAAGGACATCTCGACGTCAATCTGGGTGAATTCCGGCTGCCGGTCCTTGCGGAAGTCCTCGTCGCGGAAGCAGCGGGCCAGCTGGTAGTAGCGCTCCAGGCCGCCCACCATGAGCAGCTGCTTGAACAGCTGCGGCGACTGCGGCAGCGCGTACCAGTTGCCGGGCCGCAGCCGGACCGGGACCAGGAAGTCGCGGGCCCCCTCCGGGGTGGACCTGGTCAGGTACGGCGTCTCCACGTTGACGAAGCGGTGCTCGCGCATCACGTCGGACAGCAGGTACGCGGCCTGCGACCGGACGCGCAGGGCCCGCGCGGTGTCCTCGCGCCTGATGTCCAGGTACCGGTACCGGAGCCGGACGTCCTCGCTGACCTCGGTGTTGCCCTCGATGGGGAACGGCAGCGGGTCGGCCTCGCTGAGCACCTCGACGTCGTCGGCGGCGACCTCGATGGCCCCGGTGGCCAACTCGGGGTTCTCGTTCCCGGCCGGGCGCAGCCGCACGGTGCCGTTGACCCGCACGCAGAACTCGGCGCGCAGCTCGTGGCCGACGGCCTCCTCGCCGCGCCACACGACCTGCACCACGCCGCTGGCGTCACGCAGGTCGATGAACACGACACCGCCGTGGTCCCGCCGCCGGGCGACCCAGCCGGCCAGCACCACGTGGTCCCCGGCCTGCGACGCGCGCAGCGCGCCCGCCTCATGGGTGCGGATCATCGCACCGTTCCCCTTTGCTGATTGTCAGGATCTGGCATGTTCCGAACGATCCGTGCCGCGTGCCGCCGAGCCGGCTCACAGCCCCCGGGTGGGGCCTGACGGCGGCGTGAGGCCGGCCAGGAACGGATTGTTGCGGCGCTCGTCGCCGATGGTGGTCTGCGGCCCGTGCCCGGACAGCACGATGGTCTCGTCCGGCAGCGTGAGGCAGACGCGGGCCAGGCTGCGCAGGATGGTGGGATAGTCACCGCCCGGCAGGTCGCTGCGCCCGATCGATCCGGCAAAGAGCAGGTCGCCGGAAAACAGCACGCCGCCCGGGTCAGCGGCCGCGCTTATTTTGTTTTCGCCTTGTGCCGTATTACCCGAACCGAGCGGCAGCCGGAATGTCACCGAGCCCTGAGTATGACCGGGCGCGTGACTGACGACGATCTCCAGTCCGACGAGGTCCAAAGTCGTCCCGTCGGAAAGCTCTTTCACGTCAGCCGGCTCGGTGAATTCCAGGCCGCCGAATACTTCCTGGCCCATTCCGAGCGAGAGGCCGCGGCCCGGATCACTGAGCATGTCGCGGTCGGCGGGATGGATGTAGGCCGGGATGTTCTTGGCCCCGCAGACCGGGCCGACGGACCACACGTGGTCCAGGTGGCCGTGCGTGAGCAGCACGGCGGCGGGCTGCAGCCGGTGCTCAGCCAGGATCTCCTCGATCCCCGGCTGAGAGTCCTGGCCCGGGTCGATGATCACGCACTGCTCGCCGGGCGCGGCGGCGACGACATAACAGTTGGCCGCGAACGACCCTGCTGGGAACCCTGCGACGAGCACAACCGTCCTTTCTCACGGTACGGTGTCTCAGGTTACCGAGATGACCCGCATGGCGGCGAACCGGTAACGAAGCTACCGGCCTCGCGATCGTGACGGTACGATTCGCGAACGATCGCGAAATCTACGGGGTTCCGGGGAACTTTCCCCGAGTGAGCTCCGGTATCGCCTCGAGATCAGGGTATACGGGTTCGACGGCCTGCCTCCCGTGAATACCTGCGGTAGCCACACAAGTCGACTGGTCAAGGAGGACACGGCAGGTGGCGGGTAAGAACGAGCGCCAGCGCAGGCAAGCCAGGGAACGCTACACCCGGCAGCAGGAAGAGCGCCGGACCAGGCAGCACCAGGTTCGCAAGCGCTGGCTGATCGGGATCAGCGCGCTCGCGGCTGTAGGCCTGATCGCCGCCCTGCTGGTCGTCTTCCTCCCGGGCGGCAGCGATAAGAAGGCGTCGGCCACGACCAGCGCGTCGCCGAGCACGTCCGCGTCGGCGTCGGCGTCGGCGTCGGCCAGCACGGTGGCCGAGCCCGCTCAGCACTGCACGTACGCCGCGGCCGACCCGGTGGCCAAGAAGGTCAGCTTCCCGTCGGCCACGCCGGACTACACCACCGCCGCCTACACGGCCACGATCAGCACCAACCTGGGCCCGATCACGCTCAACCTGGAGAACAGCAAGGCGACCTGCACGGTGAACTCGTTCGTGCACCTGGCCCAGGCGGGTTATTTCAACAACACCCAATGTCACCGGCTGCTGACGAGCAGCATTTTCGTGCTGCAGTGCGGCGACCCTTACGCCACCTCAACCACCAAGCTGGACTGCAGTGACACCAGCACCGTGGGCACCGGGGGGCCGGGCTACAATTTCGCCAGCGAAAATCTCACCAACGCCAAGTACCCGGCAGGTACCGTCGCAATGGCCAACGGAGGCACCGCGACCAGCAATGGCAGCCAGTTCTTCATCGTGTTCCAGGACAGTAGTTCCGGGCTCGGAACTTCTTATACGCCCTTCGCCACGGTTTCATCCGGGCTGAATATCGTCCAGAATGTGGCAAAGGCCGGAACCTCGTGCACGTATTCGCAAGCTGGCGGGGGCGCTCCGAAGGACAAGGTCATCATCGACAGCGTGGCGGTCAAGAAAGCCTGACGAGGTAGAGGACGCAGGAGGTACGCCGTGAGCACCGCTGACCATCCGTGGGGCCGGGTCGACGCCGACGGGACGGTTTATGTCCGTACCGCCGACGGCGAGCGGGTGATCGGCTCATGGCAGGCGGGCAGCCCGGAAGAGGCGATCGCCTTCTACCAGCGCAAGTACGAGTCGCTGGAGACCGAGGTGGTCCTGCTCGAGCAGCGGCTCAGCTCGACCGACATGGCCCCGGCCCAGGCCGCGGCGACCGTCCAGCGACTGCTCGCCGCGGTCGCCGAGGCCAACGCCCTCGGCGACCTGGACGGGCTGCGGGTCCGGCTGGAGGCGCTGACCGAGAACGTCGGCCAGCGCCGCGAGGAAGCCAAGGCGGTCCGCGAGCAGGCCCGGGTGCACGCCCGGGAGATCAAGGAGCGGATCGTCGCCGAGGCGGAGCAGATCGCCGCGGAGGCCACTCACTGGAAGAGCAGCGGCGAGCGGATGCGCGAGCTGCTCGAGGAGTGGAAGGCGGCCCCGCACGCGGACCGGGCGACCGAGACCGCGCTGTGGAAGCGGCTGTCGGCGGCACGTAACGCGTTCACCAAGCGGCGCAAGGCCTTCTTCGCCAACCTGGAGTCAGAACGGGAAGAGGTCAGGGCGCGCAAGGAGAAGCTCGTCGCCGAGGCCGACGCGCTGTCCGGGTCGACCGAGTGGGGCCCGACGACCAGCGCATACCGCGACCTGATGAACCGGTGGAAGACGGCCGGCCGGGCGGACCGGGACGCCGAGGCCGACCTGTGGAAGCGGTTCCGGGCCGCGCAGGACAAGTTCTTCTCGGCCCGGGCCGAGGTGTTCTCGGCCCAGGACGCCGAGCTCCGCGAGCACGCCGAGGCCAAGGAGCAGCTGCTGGAGACGGCCCAGGCGCTGCTGCCGGTCACCGACTTCCGCTCGGCCCGGACGGCGCTGCGCGGCATCGAGGAACGCTGGGAGCAGATCGGCCCGGTGCCGCGGGACTCCCGCGAGCACCTGGAGTCGGGCCTGCGCCGGGTCGAGGACGCGGTGCGCAAGGCCGAAGAGGCCCAGTGGCGCAAGTCCAACCCCGAGGCACTGGCCCGCGCCGAGGGCACCGTGGCCCAGCTGCGGTCCACCATCGCGCAGCTAGAGGGACGGCTGGCCACGGCGCGCGAGCAGGGCGACGACCGGACCGCGCGCAGCGCCGAGGAGGCGCTGGCGGCGCGGCGGTCGTGGCTGGAGGAAGCCGAGCGGACGCTGGCCGAATTCTCCAGCTAGCTCTGATTTCCAGCTAGCTCTGATTTCCAGCTAGCTCTGTTTTCCAGCTAGCAGAGCTAGCTGGCAGGGGACGACCCCCCGGGTCCGCATTCCCGCTGCGGTACCCGCCGTTTCATCACGCGAGGCTGGGAGGCCGTGGGCCTCCGCCAGGCCGCGCGATCAGCTCGTGACGCGGTAGACGTCGTAGACACCGTCTATCTGGCGGACGGCGCGCAGGACGTGGCCCAGGTGCTTGGGGTCGCCCATCTCGAAAGTGAAGCGGCTGACAGCGACGCGGTCACGGCTGGTGGTGACGGTGGCCGACAGGATGTTGACGTGCTGGTCGGACAGCACCCGGGTCACGTCGGACAGCAGCCGGGTGCGGTCCAGGGCTTCGACCTGGATGGCGACCAGGAACACCGAGCTGTCGCTGAGTGACCAGTTGACGTCGACCATCCGGGCGCGCTGGGTGTCATTGAGGTGGGCCATGTTCACGCAGTCCACGCGGTGCACCGAGACGCCGTGCCCGTGGGTCACGAAGCCGCTGATCTGGTCGCCGGGGACCGGGGTACAGCAGCGCGACAGCCGGACCCACACGTCCGGGGCACCGGTGACCTCGACCCCGGAGTCCGCCGACGGGCGGGGCCGGGGCGGGTCGGTCGGCAGCGTGGTCTCGGCCAGATCCTCCTGCGCGCCGGCCAGCCCGCCCACCGAGCGGACCAGCTTCTCGACCACCGACTGGGCGCTGACCCGGCCTTCGCCGACCGCCGCGTACAGCGCCGACACGTCCGGATAGCGCAGGTCGCGGGCCAAGGTGATGATCGTGTCGGCGGCGGCCAGCCGCTGCAGGGGCAGGCCCTGCTTGCGCATGGCCCGGGCGATCTGGTCCTTGCCCGCCTCGACCGCGGCCTCGCGGCGCTCCTTGGAGAACCACTGCCGGATCTTGTTGCGGGCCCGGGGGCTCTGCACGAACTTGAGCCAGTCCCGGCTCGGTCCCGCCTCGGCCGTCTTGGCGGTGAAGATCTCGACCGTGTCGCCGTTCTCCAGGGTCGATTCCAGCGCGACCAGGCGCCCGTTGACCCGGGCACCAACCGTCCGGTGCCCGACCTCGGTGTGGATAGCGTAGGCGAAGTCGACCGCGGTGGAACCCTGCGGCAGCGGGATCACGTCGCCGCGGGGGGTGAACACGTAGACCTCGGCCGCGGCCAGGTCGAAGCGCAGCGACTCCAGGAACTCGGCCGGGTCCTCGGTCTCCCGCTGCCAGTCGACGAGCTGGCGCAGCCACGCCATGTCCTGCGTCTCGTCCTTGGACTGACCGCTCAAGGTCATGTCGTCCTTGTACTTCCAGTGCGCCGCGACCCCGTACTCGGCCCGGCGGTGCATGCCCAGGGTCCGGATCTGCAGCTCAACCGGCTTGCCGCCAGGACCGATGACCGTGGTGTGCAGCGACTGGTACATGTTGAACTTGGGCATCGCGATGTAGTCCTTGAACCGTCCGGGGACGGGATTCCACCGCGCGTGGATGGTGCCGAGCGTCGCGTAACAGTCGCGGACGTTCTCGACCAGGACCCGGATGCCGACCAGGTCGTAGATGTCGTCGAAGCCGACGTTCTTGGCGATCATCTTCTGGTAGATCGAGTAGTAGTGCTTGGGGCGCCCGGTCACGGTGGACTTGATCTTGGCCTCGCGCAGGTCGCCGCGGACGTCCTCGATGACTTCCTGGAGGAAGACGTCGCGCCGCGGGGCCCGGCCGGAGACCAGGCGGGCGATCTCGTCGAACCGCTTCGGGTACAGGGTCTGGAAGGCGAGATCCTCCAGCTCCCACTTGACGGTGTTCATGCCCAGCCGGTGAGCCAGCGGGGCGTAGATCTCCAGGGTCTCCCGGGACTTGCGCTCCTGCTTCTCCCGCTTGAGGTAGCGCAGGGTGCGCATGTTGTGCAGCCGGTCGGCCAGCTTGATGACCAGCACCCGGATGTCGCGCGACATGGCGACGACCATTTTGCGGACGGTCTCGGCCTCGGCGGACGCGCCGTACTTGACCTTGTCCAGCTTGGTCACGCCGTCGACCAGGGCGGCGATGTCCTCGCCGAACTCGCCGCGCAGCTCGGTCAGGGTGTACGGGGTGTCCTCCACCGTGTCGTGCAGCAGCGCGGCGCAGATGGTGTCGGTGTTCATGCCCAGCTCGGCCAGGATGGTGGCCACGGCCAGCGGGTGAGTGATGTACGGGTCGCCGCTGAGCCGCTTCTGGTCCTTGTGCCAGCGGGCGGCGGTGTTATAGGCCCGCTCGATGAGCCGGACGTCGGCCTTGGGGTGGGTGGCGCGCACGGTCTTGATGAGCGGCTCGAGCACCGGGTTCAGGTTGGCGGCGCGCTGCGCGCCGAGCCGGGACAGCCGACGGCGGACTCCGGCGCCGGCGGCGGCGTCAGCGGGCTGGCCCGCGGCCCGGGCCCGGCCGGTGCGGGCGGGGTTGGTCCGGTTCCGCCCGGCGGCAGAACCGCCGGCGGCGGGTCCAGCGGCAGCGGGTCCAGCGGCGGAGGATCCGGCGGCGGAGGATCCGGCGGCAGCGGATCCGGCGGCAGCGGATCCGGCGGAGCCGGTGCGCGGCGTGCTCGCGGTCTGAGTCTGAGTCTGGGGCCGGTCGGTCTCGGGCTTGGCCGGAGCAGTCTTCTGGGCGTCCTGCGGGGCGCGGTCCGCCGCGCGCGGACCGGACACGTCCGATGCCGTGGCCTCGGCCTGCTCCGCAGTTACGGAAACGGTCTCCTGCGGCGCGTCGGCCGGGGCAGCGTCGGCAGCGGCGGTGCCGGTCGTGATGACATCACCGGCCACTCGTGCTCCTCAGATCGGCCAAGCAACCATTGTACTTAGAAGGCTTAAACACCAGATCCCAGGCGTGCAATTCCCGATGGGATTTCACGCGCCTGGTGAGGGCAACGCTAGAGCAAAAAGGTAGCGGCAGCGCGGGAAACCGCGCTGCCGCTACCGGACGAACTGAACCGCTGGCTAGGCGGCCGCGGAGCGACCGCCCTGCAGGAAGGCCTTGCGGCCGGGGTAGTCCGGCCGCGGCAGGCCCAGGTGGTGCTGGGCGATGATGGTCCGGAACACCTCGACGGTGCCGCCGTAGGTCGCGGTGACCTGGACCGCCCGGTGGGAGGCCTCGATGGCGCCGTTGGCGATGGTGCCCTCGGCGCCGTACGGCAGGACCGCCTCGGGCCCGACCAGGTCGATCAGCCGCTCGGAGTTGGCGATGGCCACCTCGGCGCCCTTGATCCGGCCCATCGGCCCGGGGGTGGCCACGGCCGCCTCGATCTCGACGACCATGCGGCCGAGCCCGGCCAGGAAGCTCTTGTCGTCGATCATCGCGCCGTCGCCGTCGGGAGCGGTCCGCGCCCAGTTCGCGGCGGCCTCGACGGCCGGGATCATGTAGCGCATGTGCCCGGTGCCGATGCTCAGGTCGTCGAGCTTGCTGACCTCCTCGCCGATGCTGTGCTCGGCGTCCAGCGGGCCGTGCAGCACCGACCAGCCGCTGTTGACGTCACCGAGCCGGTACCGGTCGGAGATACGCACGTCGCTGTAGTAGGTCAGGTTGGTGCGCTCGTCGCCGACGGTGGGCAGCGCCTGGACCTCGACGCCCGGCGCGTCCAGCGGGACCAGGAACATGGTCAGGCCCTTGTGCTTGGGCAGCGTCGGGTCGGTCCGGGTGATCAGGAAGACGTGGGTGCAGTTCTGGGCGCTGGTGGTGAAGATCTTCGCCCCGTTGATGACCCACTCGTCGCCGTCACGTTCGGCCCGCGTCTTGGCGTTGGCGATGTCCGAGCCGCCGTCCGGCTCGGAGTAGCCCAGGGCGAACCGGGCGTTCCCGTCGGCCACCTGCGGCTTGAGCTCGGCCTTCAGGTCCGGCACGCCGTGCGCGTCCACGGCCGGCCAGATCAGGTCGTTGGCCCCGCCGGCCACCGGGGCGTCCCGCATGCGCAGCTCCCTCTCCAGGATCCGGATGGAGACGTCGTCCAGGTCGGCGCCGCCGTCTTCCTTCTTCCAGCGCGGCTGCAGCCAGCCCTGGGCGCCCATGGCCAGCCAGAGGCCCAGATCGAAGTGGTCGGTCCGCTCACGGGCCCCGGCGTACACCTCCTCGGTCAGGTGCTCATCCAGGAACGCCCGTACCTCATCGCGAAACTTCTGCTGAGCTTCGGTGAGGTCAACGGCAGAAAAGTCCACTTCTGCTACTCCTAACGACTGAATTCGTAACGGCGAACTGACGCGCGATGCGGCGCAATTCTCCGGGTCACTCTCTGGCCAGGGTAGCTGACGCTTACTCGCTGGTAAAGGTGGCTATAGCCGCCTGCGCCCGGATCAACGCAGGCCGCCCCGGCGCGGGCACGGAGCGTGCCCGGTCATGAAAACAGCGATATCCCGGCCGGTGGAGCCGGCCGGGATATCGCTGCGGGGCCCAGCGGCCGCGCTGTGCCATTCAGGCGGCGGCGCTGTGCGCGCTACGCGGCGGCGCCGGGGCGGTCGCCGGCCAGGAAGGCCTTGCGGCCGGGGTAGTCCGGCCGGGGCAGGCCCAGGTCGTGCTGGGCGATGATGGTCCGGAACACCTCGGTCGTGCCGCCCGGCGTGGCGGTGTGCTGCGCCTGCCGGTGAGCGAACTCGATCACGCCGTCGCCGATGGCACCCTCAGCGCCGTACGGCAGGGTCGCGGCCGGGCCGACCAGGTCGATGAGCTCCTCGCAGCCCAGCCGGGCCACGTCCGAGCCCTTGATCCGGCCCATGGCCGAGGGCGTGCAGCCGCCGGCCTCCATCTCGGTGATCAGGTGCCCGATCCCGGCCAGGAACGTCTTGTCCTCGATGACCGGCCCGCCGTCGTGGTCGGCGTCGCGGGCCCAGTTCACGGCGGCCCGGACCGAGTTCTTCAGGTAGAACATGTGGTACGTGCCGCCGCTGACCTCTTCGAGCTTGCTGGCGTGGCCGCCCAGGTGGTGCTCGGCGTCCAGCGGCCCGTGCAGCACCGACCAGCCGTTGTTGACCTCGCCGATCCGGTACCGGTCCGGCAGCCGGATGTCACTGTAGAAGCTGACATTCGTCGTCTCGTCCCCGATGGTGGGCAGCGGCTGCCGCTCGAAGCCGGGCGAGCTGGTCGGGACCAGGAACATGGTCAGGCCCTTGTGCTTAGGCAGCGTCGGGTCGGTCCGGGTGATGAGGAAGACGTGGGTGGCGTACTGCACCCGCGAGGTGAAGATCTTCTGCCCGTTGATGACCCACTCATCGCCGTCCCGGACCGCGCGGGTCTTGGCGTTGGCGATGTCCGACCCGCCGTCCGGCTCGGTGTAGCCCAGGGAGAAGCGGACCGTGCCCTGGGCCACGCCCGCCTTCAGCTCGTCCCGCAGGCCGGGGTCACCGTGGGCCTCGACGGCGGGCCAGACCAGCCGGGTGGTCCCGACGATGCCGATCGGCACGTCGCGCTCACGCAGCTCGTTCTCGAGGATCTTGGCGCACACGTCGTCCAGCTCGGCGCCGCCGTCTTCCTTCCGCCACCGCGGGAACAGCCAGCCCTTGGCCCCGACGGCCAGGTAGAGCTCGTCGTCCTGGTTATCGGCCCGCTCGCGTCTGCGCGCGTAGACCTCCTCGGTCATGTTCTCATCCAGGAAGGCCCTTACTTCCTCGGCGAAGGCCTGCTGGGCTTCGGTGAGGTCCACGGGAGAGAAGTCCACTTGCGTTACTCCTAACTGCTGAACTGCTTCTGCTGAGCGCACCTGCTCCGGCACGGAGAGGCCGGTCCAGCCGCGGGCGGCTGGACCGGCCCAGGGCCGTCCGGTCAGGCCGCTGAGGCGCCGCGGTCTCCGGTCAGGAACACCTTGCGGCCCGGGTAGTCCGGCCGCGGGAGCCCCAGGTCGTGCTGGGCGATGATGGTGCGGAACACTTCGGTCGTGCCGCCCGGCGTGGCCGTGTGCTGCGCCTGCCGGTGGGCGTACTCCAGCGCGCCGTCGCCGATCGCCCCGTCGGCGCCCTTGGGCAGGGTGGCCTGCGGGCCGACCACGTCGATGAGCTCCTCGCAGCACAGCCGGGCCACGTCGGAGCCCTTGACCCGCCCCATGGCGGCCGGCGTGCACGCTCCGGCCTCCATCTCGGTCAGGACATGGCCGATGGTGCGCAGGAAGGCCGGGTCGTCGATCACCGACCCGTCGCCGTCGGGGGCGTCCTGGGCCCACTGCACGAGGGCGTCCACCGACTTGCGCAGGTTGTACATGTGCGCGATGCCGCCGCTGACGTCCTCGAGCTTGCTGGCCGGGCCGCCGAGGTGGTGCTCGGCGTCCAGCGGGCCGTGCAGCGTCGACCAGCCGTTGTTGACCTCACCGATGCGGTTCCGGTCCGGCAGCCGGATGTCGGTGTAGTAGGTGATGTTGGTCGTCTCTTCGCCGATGGTCGGGATGGGCTGCCGCTCGAACCCGGGCGAGGCGGTCGGCACCAGGAACATGGTCATGCCCTTGTGCTTGGGCAGCGTCGGGTCGGTCCGGGTGATGAGGAAGATGTGCGTCGCGAACTGGGCGTTGGTGGTGAAGATCTTCTGCCCGTTGATGACCCACTCATCGCCGTCCCGGACCGCGCGGGTCTTGGCGTTGGCGATGTCCGACCCGCCGTCGGGCTCGGTGTAGCCCAGCGAGATGCGGACCGTGCCCTTGGCCACGCCGGGCTTGAGCTCGTCGTGCAGCCCGGGGTCGCCGGAAGCGACCACGGCCGGCCACACCAGGTTGGTGAGGCCGATCGGGCCGATCGGCGCGTCCCGGTGCCGCAGCTCGGTAGCCAGGATGCGGGCCCGGACGTCGTCCAGGCCGCCGCCGCCGTCTTCGGTCTTCCAGCGCGGCTCGAGCCAGCCCCGGGCCCCCATGGCGAGGTAGAACTCCTCGTCGTAGTTGACCTGGGCGGCGTGACGGCGCGCCTGCACGGCGTCGGTCAGGTGCTCATCCAGGAAGGCCCGGACTTCGTCCCGGAACTTCTTCTGGTCTTCGGTGAGTTCCACCGTTGAGAAGTCCACCATGTACTCCTAACTGCTGATTCGTGGTGGGGTTAGGCGATGCGGGCGGCGTAGGCCTTGGCGATGGTGACGTAGTCATCGGTGGCCGACCCGGCCAGCGCGGCCCAGGCCTTGCCCCGCACGAAGTACAACGTCGCGTCCGCCTCCCGGGCCACCCCCAGGCCGCCCTGCACATGCGCGGAAATCGACACCCCGCGCCCGGCCACCTCCCGCGCATACGCAAACGCGATCAACGGCAGATCCGGCCGCGCCTCCGGGTCGTTCTCCAGCATCCACGCCGCCTTCCGGATCAGGTTCCGGCCCCCCGTCACCCCGATCGCCACATCCGCCAGCGGGAACGCCACCCCCTGCAACGCCCCGATCGGCACCCCCATCGTCCGCCGCGTCTTGGTGAACTCCACCCCGATCCACATCGACCGCTCCGTCAGCCCGATCAGCGCCGCCGCCGTCAGCAGCTTCCACTCCGCCACCGCCCGGCCATACTCCGCCGCCGCCTGATCCCCGCTGGCCAGCACCGTCCGGGACTTCCCGGCCGGCTCCCACCACCCCGCCGCCGACCCGCCCTGATTCGCCACATGCGCCGACGCGTCCCCCGAGAACAACACCAGCTCATTCCCGTCCAGCGCGATCACATCCCCCGAAATACTCGCCTCCGGGACCAGCTGACGAACCCCCTTCACCGGCGCCAGCGCCAGCGTGAAGACCCGGTCCCCGCCCAACGCAGCCGTGATCAGCTCGCCGTCCGCACCCGTCCGGGCCAGCAGCCGCGACGCCACCACATGCGCGATCAGCGGAACCGGCGCCATCACCGACCCCGCCTCCTCCGCCACCAGGGTCAGGTCCACCAGGCTCGACCCGTCCCCCCGGCCTCCGCCGGCAGGCCCATCGACACCGCGCCCATCCCCACCAGCCGCTTCCACAGACCCGGCGCATACCCCGCCGCCTCCGTCTCCCGCACCAGCGAGGACGGGCACTCCTTCTCAAAGAAATCGCGGAACGACCCCGCGATCATCTCCTGGTAATCCTCCAGCGCAAAATCCTGCAACCGCAGCTCAGCATCCATGCCCGACGACCTCCCGATCACGTATGTGTGTCCACGACCCGGCGCACCACTCCGGCTGCCGGTCACTGCACTTACCCAGTCCGGCCTCCGGTCACCGCGCCTGCGGGCGGCCGGTCACCGCATCTTCCAGTTGGGCGCCCGCTTCTCGGCGAAGGCCCGCGGCCCCTCCAGCGCATCCTCGGTCTGCGCCAGCTCAGCCGACAGAATGTCCCGCAGCATCTCCGCCTGCGGGATCGTCATCTCCACGCCCTCCTTGACCAGCCGCTTGATCTCCTGCATGGCCAGCGGCGCACCCAGCAAGATCTCATCCGCGATCGACTGCGCCACCTTCATCACGTCATCACGATCGGCGGCGATCTCCTGGATGATGCCCAGCTGGTAGGCCCGCTCGGCGCTGATCGGCGAGCCGGTCAGCGCGATGCGCAAGGCCTCGGACAAGGCGATCATCCGCGGCAGCTGGGTCAGCCCGGGACCGGCCAGGATGCTGCGCCGGGCCTCGGGGAGGCCGAACACCGACTTGGCGCTGGCTACCCGGATATCGCTCTGGATGGCCAGCTCGAAGCCGCCCGCCAGACAGTACCCGTCAATGGCGGCGATGACCGGCTTGCGGCACCGCCCGACCGCGGAGAACCCGCTGGGACCGTCGCTGCCGGCGCCGATCGCGGCTGGCGTCTCCCCCGCGGCGGCCTGCTCGGCCTGGCGGGCGGAGAACTCCTTCAGGTCCATGCCGGCCGAGAAGGCCCGGCCGCCCTCGCCGGTCATGATCACGACCAGCACGTCGTCATCCCGCGCGATCTCGCGGTACACCGTATTCAGGTCGGCGAGCAGGCCCTGGCTCAGCGCGTTCATCGCCTCGGGCCGGTTCAGCGTGACCCACGCCACCCGGTTCTTGACCTCGTACTTGACGAACTTGGTGTCAACTCCAGGCACTCGTGCTCCTCACGGCAGTCAGTGACGGCTCGACAAGCCCAGATCACCAGGCGCCCAGCCGGCATGTCAGCCGATGCGTTCCCGGGAGCAATCCCGTCCCATCAGGCTCCATCGCCGCACTGCGCCGCATAACGCGGCAATCCGTTCTCGCTCGTGTCGTTGTTATCGTGTGTCTCGTCACATCGTCGTGTCAAGAGGCACACCGTCCAGAGGACGGGTCGCGGACCGGGCCGGATGGCGGCCGTCAGGGGCGTGTCACGGCGACCAGCCGATGCTCATCAGGTACAGGCCGAACCAGGTGGACGCCGCGGCGAAGAGCAGGATCAGCGGGGCGCTGACCCAGGCCGGCCCGCGGGCCAGCAGGCGGGCCAGCGGGAGCCCCAGCAGCATGGCCGGCAGCAGGAACCGCGGCTTGGAGCCCAGGTAGTGCGGCCCGGGAGCCAGGGCCAGCAGCACCACCGACAGGGTGTAGACGTGCAGGCAGACGGGCATGCGCTCGGCCAGGCTCCAGGCGGCGAGCCCGACCCCGGCCGCGATGACCAGGAGGGTCAGCGCGTCGTAGGCGGCGGGCCCGGTGATGATGGCGTTCTTGGCCGCCATCACGATGCCCTTGCCGAAGTCGAAGCTGTTGTGCGCGTTCTTCTCGACCCAGGTGAAACCGCCGAGGTGATGGGTGGCCCAGGCCGAGTAGGCCCAGTAGCCGGCCAGGCCGAGCGGGGCAGCGAGGGTGGCCAGCGCGGGCCGCCACCATTCACCGGGGGCCTGCCGGGCCCGCACGGCCCGGACGACGGCGGGTAGCGCGGCGACGGCGATCGCCGCGACCAGGGCCAGGGCCGTGCTGCGTACCGTCCCGGCCAGCACGCACAGGGCCGCTGCGATCAGCCAGCGCCGTTCGGCCAGGGCGACCAGGCACCAGACGGCCAGGGCGCAGAACAGGGCGTCGGAGTAGAGCATGACCCAGGCCAGCGAGCCCGGCGCGACGGCCCACAGGGCGACCAGGAGCAGGCTGATCCGGCGGTCGCCAGTCAGGATCAGGCCGAGCCGGGCCAGTCCCCAGGCCGCGGCCGCCCCGGACGCGACGGTGACGGACAGCGCGGCCCGGTCGATGCCGACCCCGGGGATCCAGGCGATGGCGTCGACGGCGCCCGGGTACCCGGGGAACCAGGCGAAGATGACGTCGTGGCGCAGGTCGCCCGGCACGTAGGAATAGCCGTGCGCGGCGATGGTGAGGAAGCTGGCGCCGTCCCAGGATGAGATCAGGTGCCACAGCGAGTAGTGCAGGTGGCTGCGGAACCGGCCGCGGGGCAGCAGGAAGGCCGCGACGCCCAGGGCGAAGCTCCGGACGGCCAGGAAGATGACCAGGCTGGCCACCTCGGTCCGCAGCCGGGAGCGGGCCGGGTCCTGGCCCGCCGGCGCGGGGCCGGCGAGGCGGGCGGCGGCCCGGGGTCGACGTCGGCAGATCCGGCCGGGCGTGACATCGGATCAGTGTCCCACCGGGCGCGGCACGAGACTAGACGGTGATCAGCGAGGTGACCGGGAGGTCGGCCAGCCGGTCGCGGCCGTGCAGGAAGGACAGCTCGAGCAGGACGGTGAGGCCGACGACCTGCGCGCCGGCCCGCCGGACCAGGTCGGCCGTGGCGCGGGCGGTGCCGCCGGTGGCCAGCACGTCGTCGATGACCAGCACCCGGTCACCCGGGTCGAAGGCATCGGTGTGCACCTCGATGGTGGCCGTGCCGTATTCGAGCTGGTAGTCCTCGGCCAACGTGGCCCCGGGCAGCTTGCCCTTCTTCCTGATGGGCACGAATCCCGCGCCGAGCCTGGTCGCGACCGGGGCGGCGAGAATGAATCCCCGGGCCTCGATGCCCGCCACCTTGTCGACCGGGCCGTAGCTGTCGGCCAGCACGTCGACGACGGCGCGGAAGGCCGGGCCGTCGGCCAGCAGCGGGGTGATGTCCTTGAACATCACGCCCGGCTGCGGGTAATCGGCCACATCGCGGATCCGGGCCGAGATGAGCTGCGCCAGCTCTGCCCCGGCCGGTGCCTGCGCCTGGTCGGCCATGCTCAGCGCCGCTTCTTCTTGCCCGCCGGGCGGTGCCGGGTTGAGCCGCCGGACCGCCGCGGCTGCTGCCGCGGGCCGGGCCGGACCGTGCCGGGCGAGGTGCCGCCGGCCGGGACCCGCGACGCGGAGGCGGTCACGGCGTCCGCGTCGGCGCCATCGTCCTGATACGGGGAGCCGTCGTCGAAGTCGTCGGGCCCGGCGTCGGCTTCGTCCTCCGGCAGCGCCGCGGCCGCGCTGCCGCCGGGGGCCGCCGTCTTGGCCGCCGCGCGCCGGGCGGACCGGCCGCCGGCGGCGCGCACGCTGACCCGCTTGGCCAGCGCCTTGTACTGCGGCTCCCGCTCCTTCAGGTCGGCCAGCACCGGGGTGGCGATGAAGATCGAGGAGTAGGTGCCGGACAGCATGCCGACGAACAGGACCAGGGCCAGGTCCTTGAGCTCGCCGACGCCGAGCAGGCCGCTGCCGACGAACAAGATGGCGGCCACCGGGAGCAGCGCGATCAGCGAGGTGTTGATCGATCTGACCAGGGTCTGGTTCAGGGCCAGGTTGGCGGCGTCGCTGTAGGTGGTCCGGGCTCCGCCCAGCAGGCCGGCGGTATTCTCCCGCACCTTGTCGAACACCACCACGGTGTCATACAGCGAGTAGCCCAGGATGGTCAGCAACCCGATGACGGTCGCGGGGCTGACCTGGAAGCCGGTCAGGGCATAGATGCCCGTGGCGATGACCAGGTCGTGCAGCAGGGCCACGAAGGCGGCCACCGCCATCTTCCACTCGAACGCGATCGTCAGGTAGAGCACGATCACGATCAGGAAGGTGATCAGGGCCTGCACGGCCTTGGTGGTGATCTGGCCGCCCCAGCTGGCCCCCACGAACGAGGTGCTCATGTTGGTGGCGTGCAGGTCGCTGGTCAGCGCGTTTTCGACCTTGTTGGTCTCGTCGCTGGTCAGCGTGTCGGTCTGCACTTCCCAGGACTTGTCGCCCAGCTTGCCGGTGAGCTGCTGCACGGTCGCGCCGTCGACCCCGGCCCCGGAGACCACCTCGGACACCTGGGCCTGGCTGGTGGAGGCCGGAGCGGAGAACTGGAACACCGCCCCGCCCCGGAAGTCCACGCTGAACGACAGGCCGCGGACGATCAGGGCGACGATGCTGATGAGCAGGATGGCAGCGGAGATCGAGTACCACAGGCGCTTGCGGCCGACGAAGTCGTAGGACACCTCGCCGCGGTAGAGCCTGCCGCCCAGCTGGCCGAGCCGCGACATCATGCCTCCCCGGTGGTGCTGCGGGACACTGTGTTTCGGGTTCTGGCGTCCGGATCGCTGCGCCGTGTCGTGGTGCGGCGGACCGAGGACCGCCACGGGGTCCGGGCGCCGAGCCGCTTCGGGTCCAGCCCGGACATCGGGTGGCCGTCGCCGAAGAACCTGGTCCGGGCCAGGATGGTCACCATCGGCTTGGTGAACATGAACACGACCACGATGTCGATGAGCGTGGTCAGGCCGAGGGTGTAGGCGAAGCCCTTGACCTCGCCGATGGAGAAGTAATACAGCAGCACGGCGGCGATGAACGAGACCGTGTCGGAGACCAGGATGGTGCGCCGGGCGCGCTTCCAGCCGGACTCGACGGCGGGTCTGAGCTGTTTACCGTCGCGGACCTCGTCACGCAATCGTTCGAAGAACACGACGAAGGAGTCGGCCGTGATGCCGATGGCCACGATGAGGCCCGCGATGCCGGCCAGCTCGAGGTGGAAGTTCTGGTACTTGCTGAGCAGGATGACCGACAGCAGGACCAGCACCCCGGCGGTGACCAGGCTGAGGACCGACACGATGCCCAGGCCCCGGTAGTACAGGAAGGAGTAGATGACCACCAGGATGAGCCCGATGCCGGCCGCGATCAGGCCGCCGGTCAGCTGGGCCTTGCCCAGGGTGGGCGACACCGTGTCGGCGGTCAGGATCTTGAAGTTCAGCGGCAGTGACCCGTACTGCAGCACGTTGGCCAGCTGGGTGGCCTGGGCCTGGGTGAAGCTGCCGGTGATCTGGGCCTGGCCGCCCGGGATGGACTGGGTGATCTCCGGCGCGGTGACCACGTTGCCGTCCAGGACGACGGCCACGGTGGCCAGCCAGTAGTCGCTGCTGGCCGGGTTGCCCCCGCCCGCGGCGTAGTACTTGGTGGCCACGTCTGAGGTGAGGTTGGCGAACGCGGTGGCCCCGGCGCTCTTCAGGCCCAGCAGCACCTGCCACTGGTTGCTGTTGGTGGCCAGCGAGGCGCTGGCCGAGCTGATCTGGGTGCCCTCGACCTTGGCCACGTCGAGGAGGTACTTGTTGCCCTGGTTGTCGCAGGAGACGACCTGCGCGTTCGGGTTGTCGTAGTCCTCGGCGTTGTTGTAGCCCGCCTGCTGCTTCCACTTGGTGGTGTCGCCCGGCGTGCACGTCACCTTGTTGAACAGCGCGATGGTGGCCGGGTCCTTGACCAGGCTCGGGTCGCCGAGGGTGGTGGCGGTGGTGGCCGTCGAGCTCGGGCTCGGGGTGGCGCTCGGGTTCGCGCTGGCGGTGGAGCTGGCGCTGGGGCTGGCCGACGTCGAGGCCTGGGCCGAGGCGGACGGCGTCGGGCTGGCGGCCGGGACGATCTTGGCCGACGTGCTGGCCGTGCTGGTGGCGCTGGCCGACGGCGACGCCTTGGCCGTGGAGCTGGCACTGGCACTGGCACTGGCCGAGGGAGCCGGGGGGCTCGCGCTGCCCGAGGCGGACGCCGACGGGGTGGCGGTCGTGGTACCGGCGTACGGCTCGTAGAGCAGGGTCTGGCGGAAGTTCAGCAGGGCGGTCTGGCTGACCAGCTGCTGGGTCTCCTGGCTGGTCTTGCCGGGCACCGACACGTTCAGGATGTCGTTGCCCTGCGTCTGCACCTGGGCGCCGGTGTTACCGCTGGCGTTGACCCGGGACAAGATGATCGATGTGGCCTCGTTCATCTCCTCGGCGGTGGGCGTGCCACCGTTCAGGGTGGTCGCCTGCATGCTCAGCTGGGTCCCGCTGGACAGATCGAGCCCGAGGCCGATCTTGAAGTTCTTGCCCCACTGGCCCGGGCTGAACAGGTCCCCGCCCAGGATGGCCAGGAGCATGATCACGATCAGCGCGATGAGCGCCGCAAGGGTCCGGCCCGGGTGCGGGCCGGTCTTCGATGGGGCTGCCACTTCTCCGCCTGTCTAGGGTGCGTCGCTGCTCGCTGAGCGGGACGGGTCAGTTGCCGGACCGGGCGTGGTTGGCGTCGTGCGAGCCGCCCGTGTTCTCCTCGGCGGAGCCCGGCTCGGCGGTGCCGGCGTCGACGTCAGCGGGCTCGCCGTCGTGGCCGGCGCCGTCTTCGGCCTCCTGCTCCTCGTACTCGGCGTCCTCGTCGTACTCGGCGGTCTCGTCGTACTCGGCGGTCTCGTCCTCGCCGTACTCGCCGTACTCGGCGTCGTGCAGCTCAGCCTCGTCCTCGAGCTCGGTCTCCTCGGGCTCGCCCGCGGTGATGACCTCCATGACGGCGCGCCGCATGTAGCGGACGTCGATGCCCGGCGCGACCTCGAGGATCACGTCGTCGCCGTCGACCGCGGACACGGTGGCGTACATCCCGGCCGTGGTGCGGACCCGGGCCCCGGGGGAAAGCGTCTTCTGCTGCTGCTGGGCCTGCTGCTGCCGGCGGCGCTGCGGCCGGATCATCAGGAAGTAGAAGCCGACGAAGACAAGCACGATCAGCAGCAGGAACGTGTAAGAACTGCTGCCTGAGCTACCACTGGTCGCCGCGACGACCCCTGTGACACTCCCCATGGCGGGGCATCCTTCCGATTGATTCTGCGAGCGTGGCCGAGACCAGGCACCGGCCAACTGCCGAAGTTTAACCGCGCTTCGGCCGCGCACCAACAGGCTACGAGGTTTTGCAGACTACCGTGGCCGGGGCGCCTGCGTGGCCTCGGGAACTAACGGCGCACCCGGGGATTAGTCGAACAGGGTGGACGATTCGCCCAGCGACGGCGGGGGCGTCAGGCCCAGATGAGCCCAGCCGGCCGCCGTGGCCACCCGGCCGCGGGGGGTCCGGGCCAGCAGCCCGCAGCGGACCAGGAACGGCTCGGCCACCACCTCGACCGTCTCGGCCTCCTCCCCCAGGGCCACGGCCAGGGTCGACAGCCCCACCGGGCCGCCGCCGAACCGCCGGACCACGGCGTCCAGGACCCCCCGGTCGAGCCGGTCCAGGCCGTGGTCGTCCACCTCGTAGAGCTCGAGCGCGGCCCGGGCGATGTCGAGGGTGACCACGCCGTCGGCCCGGACCTCGGCGTAGTCGCGGACCCGGCGCAGCAGCCGGTTGGCGATCCGGGGCGTGCCGCGGGACCGGGTAGACAGCTCGGCCGCGCCCTCGTCGGTCAGCGTCACCCCGAGCAGCCCGGCGGACCGGCGGATGATGTGCTCCAGCTCATCAGGAGCGTAGAAGTCCAGGTGCGCGGTGAAGCCGAACCGGTCCCGCAGCGGGGCGGGCAGCAGCCCGGCCCGGGTGGTCGCCCCGACCAGGGTGAAGGGCGCGATCTCCAGCGGGATGGCGGTCGCGCCCGGGCCCTTGCCGATGATGACGTCGACCCGGAAGTCCTCCATGGCCAGGTAGAGCATCTCCTCGGCGGGCCGGGCCAGGCGGTGGATCTCGTCGATGAAGATCACCTCGCCCTCGCTGAGGGTGGACAAGATGGCGGCCAGGTCGCCGGATCGCTCGATGGCCGGGCCGCTGGTGATGCGCAGCGGCGCGCCGAGCTCGGCGGCCACGATCATGGCGATGGTGGTCTTGCCCAGGCCGGGCGGCCCGGACAGCAGCAGGTGATCCGGCGGCCGGCCCCGGCGCAGGGCGCTGGTCAGGATGAGCGACATCTGCTCCCGGACCCGGGCCTGGCCGGTGAACTCGGTGAGCCGCTTGGGCCGCAGGGCGCTCTCGATGACCCGCTCGTCTGCGTCGGCCAGGGTCGAGGTGATGCCCGGGGCGCCCTCGGCGGCGCGGCGGGCCAGCTCGGCTTCCTCGGCCCGGGCCAGCGAGTCCATCGAGTCCGTGGCGTCCAGGTCGGCGTCCAGCGGGTCCGCGGCGTCCAGCGGGTCCGCGGCGTCCAGCGGGTCCGCGGCGTCCAGCGGGTCCGCGGCGTCCAGCGGGTCCGCGGCGTCCAGCGGGTCGCGGTCGGCCGTCATTGCTTGCTGAGCTTGCGTAGCGCGGCCCGCAGCACGAGCGCGACGTCGACCGGCTCGCCGTCGGTGACCGTGATGGTGCCGTCCTCGGTCAGGGCGGTGATGGCCTGGTCGGCGTCGCGGGCGGCCCAGCCCAGGTTGACCAGGCCGGAGGCCACCTGGTCGCGCCACGGCGGAGCCTGCGGCGGGCGGCCGCCGAGGCCGACGGCCGCGCTGATCTCGCCGGGCGGGCCGAGCCGGTCGCGAAGCTCCAGCACGATCCGCTCGGCGCCCTTCTTGCCGATGCCCGGCACCATGGTCAGGGCGCGGAGGTCCTCGCCCGCCACGGCCCGGCGCAGCGCGTCGGGGCTGTGCACGGCCAGCATGGCCAGGGCCAGCCGGGGGCCCACGCCGCTGGCCGTCTGCAGCAGCTCGAAGACGTTCCGCTCGTCGTCGGAGGCAAAGCCGAACAGGGTGAGGGAGTCTTCCCGGACGACCAGGGCGGTGGCCACCTGGGCCTGCTCGCCGAGGACCAGGGTGGCCAGGGTGCCGGGGGTGCACTGCACGCGCATGCCGACGCCGCCGACCTCGATCACGGCGCCGTCCGGGGCCACGGCGGCCACCGTGCCGCGCAGATGAGCGATCACCTGGTTCCTCCTCGCCCGGGCGCCGCCAGCCGGCGCAGCGCGGCGCGCTGCAGCCCGGTCCCGCCGCCGCGCCACAGATGGCAGATGGCCAGCGCGAGCGCGTCGGCGGCATCGGCCGGGCGCGGCGGGTCGGCCAGCCGCAGCAGCTTGGTCACCATGGTGGTGACCTGATCCTTGTCGGCCCGGCCGTTGCCGGTCACGGCCGCCTTGACCTCACTCGGCGTGTGGGTCGCGACGGGCAGCCCGCGGCGGGCCGCGCAGACGATGGCGACCGCGCCGGCCTGGGCGGTGCCCATCACGGTCCGGACGTTCGACTGGCTGAAGACCCGCTCGACGGCCACCGCGTCGGGGCGGCACTCATCCAGCCAGCTTTCCAGCTCGGTCTCGATGCCCAGCAGCCGGGTGGCGATGTCGTCGTCGGCCGCGGTCCTGATGACCCCGACCCGGACCATGCTCAGGGCGCGGCCCGGAGCGCCGTCGACCACGCCAACTCCGCACCTGGTCAGTCCAGGGTCCACGCCGAGCACCCGGACGGGGTGCCGCGCATAGGTCAGGCTCACCAGGTGCTCCGTCCGGCGCGGGAAGTCCACGAACATCTGTTCGTGACGAACCTACCCGGCGGCGGCGCTAACCAGGGTGAGGCGCGCCGCAGCGGCCGCAGATCAGCGCGGCGGTCAGTCGAGCTTCTCCATGATCTCGTCGGACACCGAGTAGTTGGCGTACACGTCCTGCACGTCATCGGAGTCCTCGAGCGCCTCGATGAGCCGGAACATCCGCCGCGCCTGGTCCTCGTCCAGGTCGATCTCGACGCTGGGCAGGAAGGCCACGTCCGCGGAGTCGTAGTCGATGCCCGCGTCCTGCAGCGCCGTGCGCGCCGCGACCAGGTCGGTGGGCTCGGACACGACCTCGAAGGACTCGCCGAGGTCGTTGACCTCCTCGGCGCCGGCGTCGAGCACCGCGGTCAGCACGTCGTCCTCGGTGCGTGCCCTTCTTCTCGACCACGACGACGCCCTTGCGGTGGAACAGGTACGACACCGAGCCGGGGTCGGCCATCGAGCCGCCGTTGCGGGTGAACGCGACCCGCACGTCGGAGGCGGCCCGGTTACGGTTGTCGGTCAGGCACTCCACCAGGACCGCGACCCCGCCGGGGCCGTAGCCCTCGTAGGTGATGTTCTCGTACTGGGCCCCGCCGGCCTCGGCGCCGCTGCCGCGGCGGACGGCGCGGTCGATGTTGTCGTTGGGGACCGAGCTCTTCTTGGCCTTCTGGATGGCGTCGTACAGCGTCGGGTTGCCCGCCGGGTCTCCCCCGCCGGTGCGGGCGGCGACCTCGACGTTCTTGATCAGCTTGGCGAACAGCTTGCCGCGCTTGGCGTCGACCACCGCCTTCTTGTGCTTGGTGGTGGCCCACTTGGAGTGGCCGCTCATGTGTTGTCCTTCACGATGTCAACGAATAGCTCATGGATGCGCCGGTCCGGGGTCAGCTCCGGGTGGAAGGCCGTGGCGAGCAACGGGCCCTGCCGGACCGCGACGATCCTACCGGTCCGCTGCTCGGTGCCGAGGACAACGACGTCCTCGCCATTGTCCTCCACCCAGGGCGCGCGGATGAACACCGCCCGCAGCGGGCCGGGGTCGTACCGGCCGGGCAGGCCGGACAGGGCGATGTCGCTCTCGAACGAGTCGACCTGGCGGCCGAACGCGTTCCGGCGCACGGTCATGTCGATGCCGCCGAAGGTCAGCTGGCCGCCCGCGCCGTCGGCCAGCCGGTCGGCCAGCATGATCATCCCGGCGCAGGAGCCGAAGGCGGGCAGGCCGGCGCTGATCAGCTTGCGCAGCGGCTCGAGCACGTCGAAGGCGACGGCGAGCCGCCACAGCGTGGTCGACTCGCCGCCCGGGATGACCAGGCCGTCGAGGCGGTCGAGCTCCTCGGCGCGGCGCACCGGACGGCCCGGGCGCCGGCGTCGGCGAGCGCGCGCAGGTGCTCGGGCACGTCGCCCTGCAGGGCGAGCACGCCGATGACCGGAGCCGCTTTCATCATTCCTCCCGACGTCCTGGACAGGCCCGGGACGGTCGCTGGACTGGCTTGAGCGCAGCGCGGCGCTGAGGCGGTGAGGCCTCAGGTCGCGGGGGTTGCTCAGTACAACAACGAGCCGGGCCGCCGCGTTCCCGGCGCCGTCGCCCTGGCCTGGGGCTTACCAGCCGCGGGTGGCGTAGTGCTGCTCGGCGGGCAGGGTGTCCAGGTTGATGCCGACCATGGCCTCGCCCAGGCCGCGGGAGACCTTGGCCACCACGTCCGGGTCGTCGTGGAAGGTGGTGGCCTTCACGATGGCGGCGGCGCGCTTGGCCGGGTCGCCGGACTTGAAGATGCCCGAGCCGACGAAGACGCCCTCGGCGCCGAGCTGCATCATCAGCGCGGCGTCGGCCGGGGTGGCGATGCCGCCCGCGGTGAACAGCACGACCGGGAGCCTGCCCGCCTGGGCCACCTCGGCGACCAGCTCGTAGGGCGCGCCGAGCTCCTTGGCCGCGGTGAACAGCTCTTCCGGCGGCAGGCCGTGCAGCCGGGCGATGTCGGCCCGGATGGTCGCGCATGTGCCGGGTCGCCTCGACCACGTTGCCGGTGCCGGCCTCGCCCTTGGAGCGGATCATGGCCGCGCCCTCGGCGATGCGGCGCAGCGCCTCGCCCAGGTTGGTGGCGCCGCACACGAAGGGCACGGTGAACTTCCACTTGTCCACGTGGTGGGCCTCGTCGGCCGGGGTGAGCACCTCGGACTCGTCGATGTAGTCGACCCCGATGGCCTGCAGGACCTGCGCCTCGGCGAAGTGGCCGATCCGGCACTTGGCCATGACCGGGATGGACACCGCGGCGATGATGCCGTCGATCATGTCCGGGTCGCTCATCCGGGCCACGCCGCCCTGGGCGCGGATGTCGGCGGGCACGCGCTCGAGCGCCATCACGGCGACCGCGCCGGCGTCCTCGGCGATCTTGGCCTGGTCGGGCGTGACCACGTCCATGATCACGCCGCCCTTGAGCATCTCGGCCATGCCGCGCTTGACCCGCGCGGTGCCCGTGGCCAGGCCGGAGGAAGACTGCGTGTCAGCGTCGATAGTGGACAACTCGGAACCTCACTTGCTTGCTCGTGATTGCTGTGTCCATGGTAGGGCCGCTGCCGGCCAGCGTGCCGGGCGGTTTGCGCGTCCGTTACGGCGCGGTCAGCCGGCCAGCGCGGTGCCGGCCTTCTCGGCCGACCAGGGAGTCGTCCATCTCGAAGAACTCCGGGGCCGGGGCCCGGCCGGACAGGCGCAGGACGCGGGCCAGCGGGCGGCTGCCGCGCGCCGCGGGTCGCCGCGGCCAGGTCGTTGTAGAACTTGCGGGCCACGAACACCTGGTGGGCCGCCTCCTCGACCCCGGCCAGCAACTCGTCGGCGCCTTCCTTGCCGCCGAGGGAGGCCCGGAAGTCCGGCTGGCTGAAAGCGGCCCGCAGCGCCCGGGTCAGGTCGCTCTCGGCCAGGTCCCGGGGGCGGTCGCTCGCTGCGCGTGCCGTGCACCGCGCCGGCCAGCAGCAGGCTGGTGGCCGGGTCGAGCAGCCCCGAGGTCGGCCAGCTCCAGGGCGACCGAGCTGCGCCGCAGCAAGGTGGCGTCCAGGGCGGCGCGGGCCATGTCCACCCGGGCGTGCAGCCGGTCGATCCGGCCCGCCCGCCAGGACACGTAGACGCCGACGAACAGCGCGCCCGCGACGATGAGGATGATGTCGATGATCACGGGAACTCGACCGCCGGTCGCGGACACGGCGACCCGGGTGCGGCCGAGGATGACCGTCTCGTAGACCCGCAGCACGTCGCGGGCCACCACCGACCAGTCGTACTGGGCCACCGCGGCCAGCGCCGCGGCCGACAGCTCGGCGCGGCGGCCGGCGTCGTCGAGCAGGCGCCCGGCCGCCCGGGCCAGGTCGCCGGCGTCGCCGACGGCGAACAGCTCCCCCGCCTGGCCGCCGTCGCAGGACCTGCGCGGAACGCCTCGATGTCGCTGGCCACGATGGGCACGCCCGGCGGCCATGGCCTCGGCGGTGACGATGCCGAACGACTCGCCGCCGGTGTTCGGCGAGCAGAACACGTCGACCGAGTGCAGCAGGCGGACCTTGTCCTCCTCGCTGACCTGGCCGAGCAGGACCACCCGGTCGCGCAGCTCGGCGGGCACGCGCTGCAGCACCTCGTCGGCGTCGGCGGCCCGGCCGGCCACCAGCAGCCGCAGCCCTGGCCGCTCCGGGCCGAGGATCTCGAACGCCTTGAGCAGCACGGGCAGGCCCTTGCGGGGCTCGTCCAGCCGGCCGAGGAAGCCGATGGCGTGCCGCCGGGCCGGGCCAGCCGGGCAGCGGCTCGGCCTTGCGGTAGCGGCGGGTGGCCACGCCGTTGGGGATGACGACCGCGTCGCCGCCGAGGTGCTCGACCAGCGTGGTCCGGGCCGCCTCGGAGACCGCGATCCGGCCGTTGATCTTCTCCAGCGCCGGTGCGCAGCACCGGCTAGGTGGCCAGCAGCACCCGGGAGCGCGGGTATCGCGGTGTGGAACGTGGCCACGATCGGTCCCGAGGCCACCCAGCAGGCCAGCAGGGACAGGCTCGGCGATGGCGGGCTCGTGGACGTGCAGCACGTCGAAGCCGCCGTCCTTGCAGCCAGCGCCGCACCCGGTTCACGGACAGGAAGCCGAACGACAGCCGGGCCACCGACCCGTTGTACGGCACCGGGACCGCCCGGCCGGCCCCGACCACGTACGGCGGCAGCGGGGTGTCGTCGTCGGCCGGGGAGATCACCGAGACGTCGTGGCCCTCTTCGATCAGCGCCTCGGCCAGGTCCCTGATGTGCTGCTGCACGCCGCCCGGTACATCCCAGGAGTAGGGGCAGACGATGCCGATCTTCATGGCGAGGTCGTGCCCAGCGGCGCGGCGAGCCGGGCCGGGTCCAGATCGGCGGTGAAGACCCGCTGGAGCATGTGCCAGTCCTGCGGGTGCGCGGCGATGCCGTCGCTCGAAGACGCGGCCATGCTGCTGGCTCATGGCGGCGATCTTCTCGGCCCGGGTGCCCGTGGCCGGCACCGGGACCTCGTCGTAGATGCGCGCGCCCCAGTCCTCGCCCTCGAACCAGCGGCGCGACCGGCATCAGCGCGGCGCCGGTGTGCACCGCCAGCGCGGCGGTGGCGGCGATCCGGGCCTGCTCGCCGAACATCTCGCACCTCGACGCCGCTTTCCTTCAGGTCGCGGTCGCTGACCAGGCAGACCAGGCCGCCGGCCCGCAGCCGCTGGGCCAGCACGCCGAACGGGCTCTGCGCCGCCGGTCAGCGGCAGGACCTCCATGCCCAGGCCCTGGCGGAACCGCAGGAACGCCTCGTAGACCGATTCGGGCTTCAGCCGCTCCGCGACGGTGGTGAACGTGCCGGCCCCGGCGCCGACGACCCAGGCGCCGGCCTGCTCGAAGTTGCCCATGTGGGGCAGGGCCAGGATCACGCCGCGGCCGGACCGGAGGGTGGCGAACAGCGCCGCCTCCTCCTCCGGCGCGATGTGCATGCCGGACACGATGCGCGGCAACGGGATCTCTGGCAGGCGGAAGACCTCCAGCCAGTACCGCGCGTAGGAGCGCATGGCCACCCGGGACAGGGCGCGCAGCTCCTGGCCGTCCACGTCCGGGCTCCCCTGGGTCCAGCTCAGCACGTGACGCAGGTTGGACTCAAGGACCTGGACCTTGGGTCCCTGCCGCCGCCAGGCAACCTCGGCCACCGCGGCGAAGACGCGCCGGGCCCATGACTGCGGCACGCGGCGGATCAGGTTCCAGCCCAGCTGGTACGCCCAGCCCGTCAGCTGCTCGCTCAGCCGCTGGCGCAAAGACATGCGCTGACCCTACTCGTCTCTAGCTGGCCCGCCCGTATCGGCCGCTTCCCGCGCGGACCGGTGAACCGCGAGCACCCGCTGGCCGAAGGTGAAGGCGCTGCCGACCGCGAGGGCCCACAAGCCCACGTTGAGAATGTACGGCACGCCGAGGCCGGACACGCCGACCGCGATCAGGGAAATCAGCATCCGCTCCGGCCGCTCGATCAGGCCCACGTCGCAGCGCAGTCCCAGGCCCTCGGCCCGGGCCTTGGCGTAGGACACCAGCAGGCCCATGACCAGGCAGAACAGGCAGACTCCGGCCAGCAGCGGGTTACGCCCGCCGAGCATGAACCAGATGACCAGGCCGCTGAAGATGCCGGCGTCGGCCAGCCGGTCCATGGTCGAGTCGAGAAACGCCCCCCAGGTGCCGCTGGTGCCCTTGATCCGGGCCAGCACGCCGTCGACCATGTCCAGCAGCACGAAGATCGTGCAGGTGAAGGCGCCGGGGAACAGCTCGCCGATCGGGAACAGGCCGAGCGCCCCGCCGACCACGCCCACCGTGCCGGCCACGGTGATCATGTTCGGGGTGATGGGGGTACGGGCCAGCGCCGCGCCGACCGGGGTGAAGATGCGCGTCATGGCGGGCCGCAGCGGGTTCAGCATGGCGAGCCGATCCTATCCGGAGGAATCGCGTGCTGACGGACGAGCCGCCCGACCAGTAAAAGCTGGTACGGCGCCCCATCCAGCAGGCCGGGGAAAAGAACCCAGGCTTCACTTTTTGGTCACCGGGAAGATTCTTGGTGGGGGGGTTGTGGTCACGGCCGGTGCGGGTTGAGGCTGGTCGTGCGTAGCGCAGCTATTCGCAAGGAGGCGAAGGCACATTGGCAACTACATCAAGTGGATCGGACGGCGCCGCCGGCAGGGTACCGGCGGCCGATCAGGTGCGGAACGTGGTTCTGGTCGGCCATTCCGGTTCGGGTAAGTCCAGCCTGGTGGAGGCGCTGCTCGCCGCGACGGGGACGATTTCGCGGCAGGGCACCATCGAAGAGGGCAGCACGGTCAGCGACTTCGACGAGACCGAGATCCGGCAGCAGCGCTCGGTGAACCTGACCCTGGCGCCGCTGGTGCACAACGGGATCAAGGTCAACCTGCTCGACACGCCGGGCTACGCCGACTTCACCGGGGACCTGCGGGCCGGGCTGCGCGGCGCGGACTCGGCGCTGTTCGCCGTGTCGGCCACCGAAGGGATCGACGGGCTGACCCGGATGCTGTGGGAAGAGTGCGCGGCGGTAGGCATGCCGCGCGCGGTGGTCATCACCAAGATCGACCACCAGCGGGCCGACTTCGACGCCGCCCTGGCCGCGTGCCGGGAGGCGTTCGGCGACGCGGTGGCCCCGTTGTACCTGCCGGTCGGCAGCCCGGCGGACGGGCTGATCGGGCTGCTGTCGCAGAAGCTGTTCAGCTACTCCGGCGGCCAGCGCAGCGAGGGCGCCCCGGCCGCGGCGGACGCGGACCGGATGGAGGAGCTGCGCGGGTCCCTGATCGAGGGCATCATCCAGGAGAGCGAAGACGAGAGCCTCATGGACAGGTACCTGTCCGGCGAGACGATCGAGCCCAAGGTGCTCATCGAGGACCTGGAGAAGGCGGTCGCGCGGGGCAGCTTCTACCCGGTGCTGGTCACCTCCGCGCCGCAGCGGATCGGCATGGCCGAGCTGCTCGAGGTGATGACCGAGGCCTTCCCCTCCCCCGCCGAGCACCCGCTGCCCGCGGTGACCAAGCCGGACGGCACGCCGGTCAGCGGCCTGTCCGCCGACCCGGCCGGCCCGCTGCTGGCCGAGGTGGTCAAGACGACCTCCGACCCCTACGTCGGCCGGATCAGCCTGGTCCGGGTGTTCTCCGGCACGCTGCGCCCGGACGCCTCGGTGCACGTGTCCGGCCACGGCCGGGCGGCCCGCGGGCACAACGACCATGACGACGACGAGCGGATCGGCGCGCTGACCTCCCCGCTGGGCAAGCAGCAGCGGCCGCTGACGGCCTGCGCGGCGGGTGACATCTGCGCGGTGGCCAAGCTGGGCACGGCCGAGACCGGGGACACCCTGTCGGACAAGGACAGCCCGCTGCTGATGGAGCCGTGGTCCATGCCCGAGCCGCTGCTGCCGGTGGCCATCGTGGCCAAGTCCAAGGCGGACGACGACAAGCTGTCCCAGGGGCTGAGCCGGCTGGTGGCCGAGGACCCGACGCTGCGGCTGGAGAACAACGCCGAGACCCACCAGCTGGTGCTGTGGACCATGGGCGAGGCGCACACCGACGTGCTGCTGGACCGGCTGGCCAACCGGTACGGCGTCGCGGTCGAGACGGTCGAACTGCGAGTCCCGCTGCGCGAGACGATCGGCGGCAAGGCCCAGGGCCTGGGCCGCAACGTCAAGCAGACCGGCGGGCACGGCGAGTACGGCATCGCCCACGTCGAGGTCGAGCCGCTGGATGACTCGGCCGCCTTCGAGTTCGTCGACAAGATCGTCGGCGGCGTGGTGCCGCGGCAGTTCATCCCGTCGGTGGAGAAGGGCGTCCGCTGGCAGATGGAGCAGGGCGTGCTGGCCGGCTACCCGATGACCGGGGTGCGGGTCACCCTGTTCGACGGCAAGGCGCACTCGGTCGACTCCTCCGACATGGCCTTCCAGAAGGCCGGGCGGCTGGCCCTGAAGGACGCGGTGGACAAGGCCCAGCCCATCCTGCTCGAGCCGGTCGACGAGGTCAGCGTGCTGGTACCGGATGACTACGTGGGCGCGGTCATGTCGGACCTGTCCACCCGGCGCGGCCGGGTGCTGGGCACCGAGCCGGTCGGGGTGGGCCGGACGCTGGTCAAGGCGGAGATCCCGGAACTGGAGATCACCCGGTACACCATCGACCTGCGGTCGCTGTCGCACGGCACCGGGTCGTTCACCCGGGAGTACCTCCGCTACGAGCCGCTGCCCTCCCACCTGGCCAGCAAGGTGGCGGCCGGGGAAAAGGCGGGTTAGCGCGCGGAACGACCGTGATCGTGTGTCGTTACCTCGTCCTGGGCGGGGGTAACGGCACACGATCTTGGCCGCGGGCGCAGGCCCAGGCGGCTAGGGGGCGGGCCAGTGGTCGGCGAGGAGCTGGCGGGTGTCGGCGAGGAGCTGGGGCAGGACGCGGGTCCGCGCGATGACCGGCATGAAGTTGGTGTCGCCGCCCCACCGGGGCACCACGTGCTGGTGCAGGTGGGCGGCGATGCCGGCGCCGGCCACCGAGCCCAGGTTCATGCCCACGTTGAACCCGTGCGGGCCGGAGGCGTCGCGCTCGGCCCGCAGGGCGCGCATGGTGAAGCCGGCGAACTCGGCCGCCTCGGCGGTGGTCAGGTCGGTGTAGTCGGCCACGTGCCGGAACGGGACGATCAGCAGGTGCCCGGCGTTGTAGGGGTACAGGTTGAGCACCGCGTAGACCAGCGTGCCGCGGGCCACGATCAGGCCGTCCTCGTCGCTCAGCGTGGGCGCGCGGCAGAACGGGCAGCCCTCGTCGGGCGCCGGGCCGGTCGGCTTGCCCTCGCCCTTGATGTAGGCCATCCGGTGCGGCGTCCAGAGCCGCCCGAACGAGTCGGGGACGCTGGCGAAGGCGTCCCCGTCTTCGGCGGCCTCACCCCCGGGCGGCTCCTGCGGGCCGGTCACACCTGTACGCGGTCGCGGACGGCGGCGGTGATCTCCGCGATGGCCTCGGAGACCGGGACGCCGTTCTTCTGCGACCCGTCGCGGTAGCGGAACGACACCGCGCCCGCGGCCACGTCGTCATCGCCCGCGATGAGCATGTACGGGACCTTCTGCCGCTGCGCGGTCCGGATCTTCTTCTGCATCCGGTCGTCGCTGGCGTCCACCTCAATCCGGATGCCGTGCTCGCGCAGCCGCCCGGCCACCTCGGACAGGTAGGGCACATGCGCGTCGGCGATCGGGATGCCGATGACCTGGACCGGGGCAAGCCAGGGCGGGAATGCGCCCGCGTAGTGCTCGACCAGGATGCCGAAGAACCGCTCGATCGAACCGAACAGGGCCCGGTGGATCATGATCGGCTGCTGCCTGCTGCCGTCGGCGGCCTGGTACTCCAGGCCGAACCGGCGGGGCAGGTTGTAGTCGACCTGGATGGTGGACAGCTGCCAGGTCCGGCCGATCGCGTCGCGGGCCTGCACGGAGATCTTCGGGCCGTAGAAGGCGGCGCCGCCCGGGTCGGCGACCAGCTCCAGGCCGGAGTCCTCGGCCGCCTGGCGCAGCTCCTCGGTGGCCTGCTCCCAGTCCTCCAGGCTGCCGACCCACTTCTCCTTGACGTCGTCCCGGGTGGACAGTTCCAGGTAGAAGTCGTTGAGCCCGTAGTCGCGCAGCAGGTCCAGCACGAAGGTGAGCAGCCGCCGCAGCTCGGCGCCGGCCTGCTCCCTGGTGCAGAAGATGTGCGCGTCGTCCATGGTCAGCCCGCGGACCCGGGTCAGGCCGTGCACCACGCCGGACTTCTCGTACCGGTAGACGGTGCCGAACTCGAACAGCGGCAGCGGCAGCTCGCGGTAGGACCGGCCCCGCGACCGGTAGATCAGGATGTGCATCGGGCAGTTCATGGGCTTGAGGTAGTAGCTGGCGCCCTCGAGCTCCATGGGCGGGAAGATGTTCTCGCCGAACCAGTCCAGGTGCCCGGAGATCTCGAACAGGTCGGACTTGGTGATGTGCGGGGTGTTCACGAACGCGTAGCCGGCTTCCTCGTGGCGCTGCCGCGAGTAGTCCTCCAGGAGCCGCCGGACCAGGCCGCCCTTGGGGTGGAAGACGGGCAGGCCGCTGCCGATCTCGGACGGGAACGAGAACAGGTCGAGCTCGGTGCCGAGCTTGCGATGGTCGCGCTTCTCGGCCTCGGTCAGGAAGGTCAGGTACTCGTCCTGCCGCTCGCGGGACTCCCACGCGGTGCCGTAGATGCGCTGCAGCTGGGGGTTCTTCTCACTCCCCCGCCAGTAGGCGCCGCCGGTGCGCATCAGCCTGAAGGCCGGGATGCCCTTGGTGGTGGGCAGGTGCGGGCCGCGGCACAGGTCCTTCCAGACGAGCTCGCCCGAGCCCGGGTTCAGGTTGTCGTAGATGGTCAGCTCGGGTCCCGCCGACCTCGACGTTCTCGCTCAGCTCGAAGTCCAGCGAGCCGGATTCGCGGCCCTTGAGCCCGATGAGCTCCAGCTTGTACGGCTCGGCGGCGAGCTCGGCGCGGGCCTGCTCGTCGGTCACCACCCGGCGCGCGAAGCGCTGGCCCTGCCGGACGATCTGCCGCATCCGCGCCTCGATGGCCTTCAGGTCCTCGGGGGTGAACGGCTCGGGCACGTCGAAGTCGTAGTAGAACCCGTTGTCCACGGGCGGCCCGATACCCAGCTTGGCCTGCGGGAACAGCTCCTGGACGGCCTGGGCCATGACGTGCGCGGCGGAGTGCCGCATGATGTAGCGGCCGTCGTCGCTGCCGATGTCGACCGGCTCGACCTCGTCCCCGTCGGCCACCGGCCAGGCCAGGTCGCGCAGCTCGCCGTTGACCCGGGCGGCGACGACGCCGGCCTGCGGGCCGAGCACGGCGCCCGCGGTCGTGCCCGGCTCGACCACATGCTCGCTTCCGGCGAGGGTGATGCGAAGCTGCGGGCTGGACACGGCGGACTCCTTGGTCGTCGGACAGGGGGTAGTGACCCGATGCTACCGGTTATCGCGAGCGCGGGCCCGCCTGGTTATCGGGGGCCAGCCCGGCCCGGCGCAGCGCATCGGCGAGCGCGCCGCCGGAACCACCGTCCGTTCGGCCTGAATTCCTGTTTTGGGCCGAACGGACGCCGGCTCGTGCGCTGGGTCCAGCCGGGCGCGGCCCGGGGTTGGCCGGCTGCGACGGCGAGGCGGACTTGCCGCCCGGCGGGGCGGCCTCGTCATCCAGCCGGAGGGTGAGGGAGATCCGGTGCCGGGGCACATCGACGGACAGCACCTTGACCCGGACGACGTCGCCGGACTTGACCACCGAGCGCGGGTCGGAGACGAAGCTGCGGGACATGGCGGACACGTGCACCAGGCCGTCTGAGTGCACGCCGATGTCGACGAAGGCGCCGAAGGCGGCCACGTTGGTCACCACGCCCTCCAGGACCAGGCCGGGCTGCAGGTCGGAGATCTTCTCGATCCCCTCGGCGAACGTCGCGGTGGCGAAGGCCGGGCGGGGGTCGCGGCCGGGCTTGGTCCAGCTCGCGCAGGATGTCGGTGACGGTGGGCAGGCCGAACCGGTCGTCGGTGAAATCGGCGGCCTTGACCGCGCGCAAGGTGGCGGTGGCGCCGATCAGCTGGCTGGCCGTGGTGCCGGTGCGGGCCAGGATCCGGCGGACCACCGGGTAGGCCTCCGGGTGCACGCCGGAGGCGTCCAGCGGGTCGGCCCCGCCGCGGATGCGCAGGAAGCCGGCGCACTGCTCGAAGGCCTTGGGGCCGAGCCGGGGCACCTGGGTCAGTTCCCGGCGGGCGGCGAACGGTCCCTCGGCGTCGCGCCGGGCCACGATGGCGGCGGCCAGGCCCGGGGTGAGGCCGGAGACGCGCTCCAGCAGCGGCGCCGACGCGGTGTTCAGGTCGACGCCGACCGCGTTCACGCAGTCCTCGACCACGGCGTCCAGCGAGCGGGACAGCTTGCCCTCGGTGACGTCGTGCTGGTACTGCCCGACGCCGATGGACTTGGGGTCGATCTTGACCAGCTCGGCCAGCGGGTCCTGCAGCCGGCGGGCGATGGACACCGCGCCGCGCAGCGAGACGTCGAGGCCGGGCAGCTCGCCCGAGGCGTAGGCGGACGCGGAGTAGACGCTGGCCCCGGCCTCGGACACCGCGACCTTGGTCAGCTTGAGGTCCGGGTGCCGCTTGATCAGGTCGGCGGCCAGCCGGTCGGTCTCCCGGGAGGCGGTGCCGTTGCCGATGGCGATGAGCTCGGCGCGGTGCTGCCGGGCCAGCGCGGCCAGGGTGTCCAGGGACTTGTCCCACTGGCGGTGCGGCTCGTGCGGGTAGATGGTCGCGGTCGCGGTCACCTTGCCGGTCGGGTCGGTGACCGCGACCTTGACTCCGGTCCGGAAGCCGGGGTCCAGGCCGATGGTGGCCCGCTCCCCGGCCGGGGCGGCCAGCAGCAGGTCGCGGAGGTTGGCCGCGAACACGCGGACCGCCTCGTCCTCGGCGGCCTGCCACAGCCGGACCCGGATGTCGACGCTGAGGCGGGTCAGGATGCGGGTCCGCCAGGCCCACTGCACGGTGGCGGCGAGCCACGGGTCGGCGGGACGGCCCAGGGCGGCGACGCCGAACCGGTCGGCGATCCGCTGGCCGTTCTCGGCGTCGTCGGCGCCGGGATCCAGGGTGAGGTCGAGGACCTCCTCCTTCTCGCCGCGGAACAGGGCCAGGACGCGGTGCCCGGGGAGGCGGGCGAAGGGCTCGGCGAAGTCGAAGTAGTCGGCGAACTTGGCCCCGGCCTGCTGCTGGCCGTCGCGGACCTTGGAGATCAGCCGGCCGCGGGCGGCCATGGCCTCGCGCAGCTGGCCGATCAGGTCGGCGTCTTCGGCGAACCGCTCGACCAGGATGGCCCGGGCCCCGTCCAGGGCGGCCGCGGCGTCCGGGACCTGCTCGCTGGTGAAGGCCGCGGCGGCCTGCTGCGGGTCCTGGCCGGGATCGCCGAGCAGCAGGTCGGCCAGCGGTTCCAGGCCCGCCTCGCGCGCGGCCTGGGCCTTGGTGCGGCGCTTGGGCTTGTAGGGCAGGTACAGGTCCTCCAGGCGGGCCTTGGCGTCGGCCGCGCGAAGCTGCGCTTCGAGCTCGGCGGTCAGCTTGCCCTGCCCGGTGATCTCCTTGAGAATGGCGTCGCGGCGCTCGTCCAGCTCGCGGAGGTAGCGCAGCCGCTCCTCCAGGGTGCGCAGCTGCGTGTCGTCGAGAGCGCCGGTGACCTCCTTGCGGTAGCGGGCGATGAACGGCACGGTCGAGCCGCCGTCGAGCAGCTCCACCGCGGCGTTGACCTGCCGGACGGCCACGCTCAGCTCGTCGGCGATGCGCTGGTTCACGGACGGGGTGCCGGAAACCTGGTTCTGCGTCACCGCAGCATTGTGCCAGCGGCCGGCTGGGTATTCACCCAACCGAAGGAAGGGAACAGCCATGACAGCCTCCGAGATCGCCGCGGGCCAGTCCGGGAACGTGCCGGAAGACCGGGCTGGGCCGTTCGCGTCGGAGTGGCGGCGCAGGCACCTGAGCGTGCAGGAGCGGGTGGCCCGGGGCCGGGATGCCCGGCGGGGCGCGCCACGGTCAGCGCACGGGCAGTGGCGGCCCGCCGCGGACCGCCCCGACCCGGTGGCGCTGCTGGAGGACCAGGCGGCCAGCCGGGTCCCGCAGCTGGTGCCGGTCCGGTACGGGCGGATGCTGGCCTCCCCGTTCACCTTCTACCGCGGCGGAGCGCTGATCATGGCGGCCGATCTCGCGGCGACCCCGGTGACCGGGATCACCGTGCAGCTGTGCGGGGATGCGCACCTGTCGAACTTCGGGTTGTTCGGCTCGCCGGAGCGGCGGCTGCTGTTCGACATCAACGACTTCGACGAGACCCTCCCCGGGCCCTGGGAGTGGGACGTCAAGCGGCTGGCGGCCAGCTTCGAGATCATGGGCCGGGACCGCGGCTTCTCCCCCGCCGACCGGCGGGAGGTCGTGCTGGCCGGAGTGCGCGAGTACCGGGACCGGATGCGGCAGGCGGCCCGGATGGGCAGCCTGGCCGCCTGGTACGAGCACTTCGAGGCCGGGATGCTGCTCAAGCTGGTCCGCGAGCAGGTCCGGCTCAAGCAGGTCGATGAGAGCGCGGCGCAGGCGGCCGAGGCGATGGTGGCCAAGGCCCGGAGCCGGGACAGCGTCCGGGTGCTGGCCAAGCGCGCGGGCGAGGTCGGCGGCGAGCTGCGCATCGTGGCCGACCCGCCGGTCATCGTCCCGATCGAGGACCTGGTCCTCCCGGGGACGGAGTGGGAAAACCCGGAGCCGCTGATCAAGGACCTGCTCGGCTCCTACCGGAGACACGCTCGGGCGCCACCACCATCCGGTCGAGGAGTACCGCTACGTGCACTCGGCCTACAAGATGGTGGGCGTAGGCAGCGTCGGAACCCGCTGCTACATCGTGCTGCTGCTCGGCCGCGACCAGAATGACCCGCTGTTCCTCCAGGTCAAGGAGGCGCAGACCTCGGTGCTCGAGCGGTTTCTGCCCGGAAGTACCTACGACCACCACGGCGAGCGGGTGGTGGCCGGGCAGCGGCTGATGCAGGCCGCGACGGACATCTTCCTGGGCTGGCAGCGGATCAGGGGCATGGACGGCCAGACGCGCGACTACTACGTGCGCCAGTTCCAGGACTGGAAGGGCAGCGCCGACGTGGACACCATGGACGTCTCCGGCGCGCTGCTGTACTCGCGGATGTGCGGCGCGACGCTGGCCCGGGCTCACGCCCGCTGGGGCGACCGCATCGCCATCGCCTCCTACCTGGGCAAGGGCGACCCGTTCGACCGGGCCATCGCCGGCTTCTCCGCGGCCTACGCCGACCAGAACGAGCGGGACTACGAGGCGTTCCGGGCCGCCGTCGACTCGGGGCGGCTGACGGCCCGGACCGGCGTGTAGGGCTAGCGAGCGGGCCGGTAGGTCTGCACCGTCAGGACGCGGGGCTGATCCGCTCGGGGGTGACCAGGACGGCCGTGCGGCGCTCGGCGGCCATGACCCGGTCGTAACCGGGCCAGTCGTCGTGGGTGCCGCCCGCCGCGGTGAAGATGTCCCGCAGCAGCAGGCGCAGCCGTTCGGCGTCCACCCCGGTCACGGGGTCATCGGGGCCGCACAGCTCGGCCGGCCCTTCGACGGCGGCCCACTGCCAGCCGGCCCGGACCACGACCGTGGCCCGCGGACGGGCCCGCAGGTAGGGCAGGCGGCGGGCGTCACCCCGGCTGACCAGGCCCACCACCGGGGCTCCGGTCACCGGATGAGGCAGCACCCCGGCGTTCACTACCGAGGACTGGATCGTTCCGTCCGGCCGCAGCGCCGACGCCACGACCAGGCCGTGATCAGCGCCGATGAGCCGGGTGAAATCCGCGAGATCGGTCACCCGGGCGAGCCTAGCCCGCGATCTCTCTCAACGCGGCGATGAGCTCCGGCGCGGCCTCGAAGAACCGCTCCTGCTCCGGCTCGGTGCCGCCGATCTGGACCAGGGCCAGGTCGGTGAAGCCGGCCTTGACGAACTCTCCGGCCGCCTCGGCCACCGCGTCGACGGAATCGCCGCACGGAATCGAGTCGGCCACGTCCTGCGGCCGGACGAAGCCGGTGGCGCCGGCGAACCCGGCCGTGCTGGGCAGCTCGGCGTTGACCTTCCAGCCGCCGCCGAACCAGCGGAACTGCTCGTGCGCGCGCCGGACGCATTCGTCGCGGTCCGGCCCCCAGCAGACGGGCAGCTGGCCGACCTTGCGCGCGGGCTGGACGGCGTCCGAGGCGGCGTCCCACCACCCGGCCAGGGAGCTGTCCGGCTGGACGGCGATCATCACGTCGGCCAGCGGCGCGAACAGCTCGCAGGACTGGCGCCCGGACACGGCCACGCCGATCGGCACCGGACGGCTGGGCAGGTCCCAGAGCCGGGCCCCGTCGGTCCGGAAGTACGCGCCCTCGAAGTTGACGTACCCGCCGTCCAGCAGCTCCCGGATGATGCCCACCGCCTCGGCCAGCATCCGCTGGCGCTGATCGGCGTCGGGCCAGCCCTCGCCGACGACGTGCTCGTTCAGGTTCTCCCCCGAGCCGAGGCCGAGGGTGAACCGGTTGTCGCTCAGCAGGCCCAGGGTCGCCGCCTGCTGGGCCACCACGGCCGGGTGGTAGCGCATGGTGGGGCAGGTGACGTACGTCATCAGCTCGGCCCGGTCGGTGACTTGCGCCACCGCGCCCAGCGTGACCCAGGCGTTCGGGGCGTGGCCTTGCTCATCCAGCCACGGCGAGAAGTGGTCGCTGCTGACCAGCAGATCGAAGCCTACGTCCTCGGCCCGGGCCGCCCATCGCACCAGGTCCTTCGGCCCGGCTTGCTCGGTCATCAGCGTGTAGCCCACTGCGGCCATGGCAGATCCTCCGTCTCGACGTCGGCGCACCCGCTGCCCGTGGCGCGGCGACCTAACCAAGTCGGCGGCACCGGCTGAGGTGTGATCGTATGGAGAGCGGAGGTGTGGCGAGCATGCCCGATGAATCAGTACCGCGGGCGACGATGGCCGCCAGCGCCGACGACGCGTTCGGCGCGGACCTTTACCGGCTGCTGTCGGCGAGCACGGCCGACCTGGTCTTCTCCCCGGCCAGCGTGGCCAGCGCGCTGCGGATGGCGCTGTGCGGGGCGGGCGGCCAGACGGCAGCCGAGCTGGGCCGTGCGCTGCACGTGAGTGAGCCCGCGGCGGGCGCCGGCGGCCTGGCTGAGGCCGCGGCCGATGGATTGCGCGGGATGGCCGCGGTAACGGCCGACGTGACGGCGGGCGGGTCGGTGACCTTCCGGGCGCCCGCCACGGCGTGGGTGCAGGCCGGGCTGCCGCTGGAGTCCGGTTTCACCGCGCGGCTCGGGCAGACGGCGTTCGCCGACGCCGACTTCGCGGCCGCGCCGGACGCGGCCCGGGCCCGGATCAACCAGGCGGTGGCCGACGACACGGCCGGGAAGATCACCGGGCTGCTGGCGCCCGGCGCGGTCAGCATGGCCACCCGGCTGGTGCTGACCAGTGCCATCTACCTCAAGGCGGGCTGGGCCGAGACGTTCGGTGAGCGGGCCACCGCGGACGCGCCGTTCTACCCGGACGGCCCGGACGGGACGCCCCTGACCGTGCGGATGATGAACGGCACGGCCACCCGGCAGTACGTGCGGGGCGACGGATACCAGGCCGTCGTGCTGCCGTACCGGGACAGCCCGCTGGCCATGGCCGTGGTGCTGCCGGACGGCCCCAGGTCCCCGGTCCAGGCGCTGGGGCCGGCGCTGGCGGCCGCGGGCTGGGCGGCCTGCTGGCCGGGACGGCCCGGCACAAGGTGACCCTGGCGCTGCCCAAGTTCCGGCTGGAGACGGCCGTCGACCTCGTTCCCGTGCTGCGCCAGCTCGGCGTGCGGGAAGCCTTCACCGACGACGCGGATTTCGGCGGGATCACCCAGGCGGCCCGGCTGGCCATCGACGCGGTCGCGCACAAGGCCTTCATCGACGTGGACGAGCAGGGCACCGAGGCCGCCGCGGCCACCGCGGTGAGCTTCCGGCCGCTGGCCGCCGTCCTCGGGCCGCCGCCGGTGACGATGACCGTGGACCGGCCGTTCCTGTTCGCCATCGCGCATCTCCCGACGGGCCTGCCGCTGTTCCTCGGCCAGGTCAGCCACCCGCGGCCCGGGGCGTAAGCAGGCGGCCGGGCCGGGCGATGCGGGACAAGCCCGCCGGGATGCGCGAGGGCGACCTGAGGCTGGCCCTGGCCGAGGGCTGGCGGATCCAGGCCGCGGCCCTGCGGTACGCCCCGGTGGGCGGCGGGAGCTACCACTGGGAGGTCCGGGACCAGGCGGCGCGGCGCTGGTTCGTCACGGTCGACGACCTGGACGACAAGCCGTGGCTCGGGACGACCCGGACCGCCGTGCTGGCCGGGCTGCGGACGGCCATGGCCGTGGCCGTGACCTTGCGCTGCGAGGCCGGGCTGCGGTTCGTGGCGGCGCCGGTCCCGGGGACGGCCGGGCAGGCCGTCCGGTCAGTCGACGAGCGGTACGCGGTGACGGTGTTCCGGTTCGTCGACGGGCGGCCCGGCCGGTTCGGCGCGGTGCTGGCCGCCCGGGAACGGGCCGCGCGGGTGGACCTGCTGGCCGCCCTGCACCAGTCCACGACGGCCGCCCGCCCGGCGGTGAGCCAGATCGAGCTGCCGCGCCGGGCTGAGCTGGAGACCCTGCTGGACGGGCGGCCGGGCCCGTGGCGCAGCGGGCCGTTCGCCGAGGCGGCCCGGATCCTGCTGGCCCGGTCCCGGCCCCTGATCACCAGCCGGCTGGCCGCGTTCGACCAGCTGGCCGGGGGGGCCCGCGGGGCCGGGCCGGTCATCACCCACGGCGAACCTCATCCGGGCAACGTGCTGCGGGCCTGCGAGGCCCGGGTCCTGGTCGACTGGGACACGGCCGGGCTGGCCCCGCCGGAACGAGACCTGTGGCTGGTGGCCTGCCCAGGCGGCCGGGAGCTGGCCCGGTACGCCCGGGCCACCGGCCGCCCGGCCGATCCCGCGCTGCTGGAGTTCTACCGGCTGCGCTGGGCCCTGGATGACCTGTCGGCCTTCGCGGCCCGGCTGCGCGGCCCGCACGGGCGAACCGCGGACGCCAGAGGAGCCTGGCGGAACCTGCAGCAGACCATCCGGCTGCTGACCCGGCCGGGCTAGCGTGCGGGCCGCGTGATCACCGAAGCAGCGTGATCACCGAAGCAGCGTGATCACGGAAAACGCGGCGCCTTCGGAATCGGCGACGGCGGCGACCCGGCCGAACGGGGTGTCCCGGGCAGGCTGGACGACACGGCCGCCGAGCTCGGTCACCCGGGCCACCGCCGCGTCGGTATCGGCGACGGCAAAGTACGTGGCCCAGGCGGCGGGAAGCCCGGCGGGGGTGTCCGCTGAGTACTCGCCCAGGCCGCCGATGATGTGCCCGTCCACCGTGAGCGCCCCGTAGCTGAAGCCGTCGCCGCTCATGTCCTGGAAGCCATAGCCGAAGACCGCCTGATAGAAAGCGAGGCTGGCGGCCCGGTCCCGGCTGAATTGCTCGTTCCAGGCCAGCGCGCCCGGCTCGCTGGCCAGGCCGATGCCGGTCGTGCGCCCGCCTTGCCACAGGCCGAAAGCGGCGCCGGCCGGGTCGCGCGCCACCGCCATCCGGCCTTCGGCGGCGATGTCGAGCGGACCGGTCAGCAGCTGGCCGCGCGCCGCGGCGATCGCGGCCGCGCTGGCCTCGATGTCGTCGGTGGCCAGGTAGGTCGTCCACGCGGACGGCGGCCCCGCGGGGCCCATCTTGGGGCTGACGGCCGCGACGATCCGGCCGCCGGCGTGCGCGATGGAGTAGCCGCCGGGGCCGGGGGCGTCACTGCGGATGTCCCAGCTGAACAGCGCGCGGTAGAAGGCCACCGCCCTCGGCACGTCGTCCGCGCTGACCTCAACCCAGCAGGGCGTGCCCGCCGGCCACCGGGAGTCACGTGTCACCATCGCTGCCGCCTTTCGGTGCAGGTCGTGATGCCGCCGACGCTAACACGGGGCACCGTCAGCCGAGCCCTTACACTGTTGCTTCATGTACGCCAAGACCAACCTGGGCCAGGGCCGGATGTCGCCGCGGCAGAAGCGGACGCTCGGGGTTGTTGGCGCGCTCATCGTGGTGCTCATCGCCGGGCTGACGGTCTGGGGGGCGCTGAAGCCGGACGGCTACGCCACCTCGGGGAACGGCTGCGTGAACGTCACCATGCCGGGATCCATGGGCGGCGAGACCTTCCACTACTGCGGGCAGGCGGCCCAGACGTTCTGCGACCAGTCGTTCAAGGCGCAGGACCAGGTGTCGCTGCGGGCCCGGCCGCAGTGCGTGATCGCCGGGCTGGCGCCCGCCAGCGAGGCCAGTCCGTCGACCTCGTAAGTCGACCTGGTAAATCGACCTGGTCACAGGTCGACGACCACGGTGACCGGGCCGTCGTTGACCAGCGAGACCTTCATCTCGGCGCCGAACACGCCGGTCTGCACCCGGGCTCCGGCGGCGCGCAGGGCCTGCACCAGCGCCCCGAGCACCGGCTCGGCGACCGGCCCGGGCGCGGCGGCCGACCAGGACGGGCGACGCCCTCTGGACACCTCGCCGTAGAGCGTGAACTGGCTGATGACCAGCAGCGGAGCACCGAGGTCGGAGCAGGACTTCTCGCCGGGCAGGATCCGCAGGCCCCACAGCTTGGCGGCCAGCCGGGCGGCCTGCTCGGTGGTGTCGCCGTGGGTGATGCCGACCAGGACCAGCAGGCCGGGCTCGTCGATCGCGCCGGCCACCTGCCCGCCGACGCTCACGCTGGCCTTGCTGACCCGCTGGACCACGGCACGCATAACAGGGCAGGGTACCCGGCGGGCACGCCGTGACCGGGCCGGACCGCGCCGTAGGATGGCGCCCGTGAGCAACAAGACCCGGGCTCGTCGCCCGGTCCCAGCAGGCGCCGCCGGGCGCGATGAGACGGACACGCTCGTCGAGCGGATGATGGGCAGCCTGTGGCAGGCCATCGCGGCCGGCGACCTGCTCCGGTCCGAGCTGGAGGCGGCGACCTGCATGGCCCTGCCGCGGGTCGGGCAGCTGGCGCCCGGTGACGCCCAGGGCTTCATCTCGACGGTGCTGGTGGACGACGCCGTCCGGCGTGGCTCGCCGGACGCCGCGGCCATGCTGCGGCTGCTGATGTCCCTGGGCTCGCGGGCGACCAAGCGGGCGGCCAGCGACGCGCTGGCCCCGCTGATCCAGGCGGGGATGTACCCGCCGGAGTGGGTGACCGAAGCGGGCAAGGCGGTCCCGGTCAAGGCCTGGCGCCGGTACGACGTCTTCGGCGACGAGGAGGCCGTCGCGGTGACCTTCCGCTACGGCGAGACCGAGCACGGCATCATCGGGCACATCGACCTGACCGGCATCCCGATCGCGATCGCGGTCGGCGTGGCCGTCGACGCGGCCAGCCTGATCGACGGCCTGAACCGGGTGGACGATCCCTTCGACCGGGTCGAGGAGATCAGCCTGGCGCAGGCGCGGCGCCACCTGGAGACGCCGCTGGCCCGGTGCGACCAGGAGGGTGACCCGAACCTGTCGGTGGACACCTACGCCTACCTGCCGGTGGCCCGGTCGCGGGTGCGGCGGCTGCCCGCCGAGGGCGCCGAGCCGGAGCAGGTCTTCACCGCGGCCGACCGCGCCGCGGCGGTCGATGAGTTCCTGGCCAGCCCGCTGGCGGCGGAGGCGGTGGCCGCCGACGAGGCCGCCACCCGGTTCTGGGCCGAGGTGCTGACCGGCTACAGCAGCCGGATCAATGGCGAGCCGCCGGCCCAGGTGGGGCCGCGGAAGGTGGCGCGCATCCTGCTGGGCCACGTGCCGAACACCTTCACCCTGACCGACGAGCAGCGCCGGCAGCTGGCAGCCGGCGGCGACCGCGTGGACCCGCT
Source organism: uncultured Actinomycetes bacterium (assembly GCA_963744005.1). Classification (GTDB taxonomy): domain Bacteria; phylum Actinomycetota; class Actinomycetes; order Streptosporangiales; family Streptosporangiaceae; genus Palsa-504. The sequence continues at coordinate 1,370,766 of CAVURU010000003.1, forward strand.
GGTCGGCCGAGCGCCGAGGCCTGGACGAGGCGGCCACCGAGCAGCTGATGACCAGCCTGGCCGACGTGCTGACCCGGTTCGCGGCGGCCTACGACGACCCGGACGCCCGCACCACCCGCAGCTACCTGGCCGACCAGGCGGTGAGCGACGCGGACGTCGCCGAGCTGGCCGGCGTGGTGGCGCGGCGGATGTTCGCGGTGCCGATCCCCCGGGTGGAGCCCGCTTCCGGCCCGGCCGACCTGGGCGACCCGGCCGTGCGCGAGGCCCGCATCGCGAATGAGTTCTCGGCCTGCTCGCCGCATTCCGGTGCGACCGAGGAGGAGTTCCGGGCCGGGGTCCAGCGGGTGGTGACCGAGCTGTGGGACGGCGACCCGGCCGGGACCTTTGCCGAGGCCCGGCGGCTGTTCGCGGCCGGCGCGGACCGGCACGACATCATCCACACCCTGGCCGAGCGGAAGTAAGTCACCGGCCGGCCGGTGAGCCTGGGCGCTGGCCGGCGTCTTACCGGTGTCCGGTCCGCCGCCCGGCGGCACCGGTCACCAGATTCCGGCAGGCGGGAGGGTACGGCGATGAGCTACGCGGACGTGAACGGTGTCGACCTGTACTACGCGGAGCACGGCTCCGGCCAGCCGCTGATCCTGCTGCACGGCGGGCTGGGCTCGGGGGACATGTACGGCGCTATCATGCCCGAGCTGGCCCGGGACCGCCGGATCATCACGGTGGACCTGCAGGCGCACGGGCACACGGCGGACGTGGACCGGCCGCTGCGGCACGAGACGCTGGCCGGCGACGTGGCGGGCCTGATCAAGCACCTCGGCCTGGGTCAGGCCGACGTGATGGGGTACTCGTTCGGCGCCGGGGCCGCGCTGCGCACCGCCATCCAGCATCCAGACCTGGTCCGCAGGCTGGTGATCGTGTCGTTCCCATGTCGCCGGGACGGCTGGTACCCGGAGAGCCTGGCCGGCATGGACCAGATGGGGGCGCAGGCGGCCGAGATGCTGATGCAGTCCCCGGTGGGCGAGAACTACCGCCAGGTCGCGCCCCGGGTAGAGGACTTCGGCGTGCTGCTGGACAAGACCGGTGACCTGCTGCGCCGGGACTACGACTGGTCGGCCGAGGTGGCCCGGATCGCCGCGCCGGTCATGCTGGTCTTCGCCGATGCCGACGCGGTGCGGCCCGCGCACGTGGTCGAGTTCTACGGCCTGCTGGGCGGCGGGCAGCAGGACGCGACCTGGGACGGCTCGCGGCGGCCGGTGGCCCGGCTGGCGGTGCTGCCGGGGCAGACGCACTACGACATCTTCGCCTCGCCCGCCCTGCCGGCCGCGGTCACCCCGTTCCTGGCCGCGCCGTCGCTGGAACCGCCGCCCCCGCTGGGCGGGTGAGTCTCGGGCCGGGGCCCGCGTCCAGGACCGCGCACAGCCGGGCCAGGGCCGTGGTGTAGGCGTGCTCGGCCGGCCGTCCGTAGCCGATGACCAGGCCGGCCCGGTCAGCCTCGGCGCCCGGGGCACGGTAGCTTTCCAGGCCCTGCAGAGCCAGAGCGTGCCGGCCGGCCAGCCGGACCAGCTGCCGCTCGGCGCGCGCGCTGGGCAGCTCTGCCACCGCGTGCAGCCCGGCGGCGATCCCGGTGACGCGCCAGCCGCGGCGGTCCAGCTCGGCGGCGAGCCGGTCGCGGCGCCGCCGGTAGGCCAGCCGGACCCGGCGGACCTGGCGGTCGTAGCGGCCGGAGCCGATGAACTCGGCCAGGGTGAGCTGGTCCAGCGCGGGCGGCCCCGCGACGAGCTGCGCGGCCACCGCGTCCAGCAGCCGCGGCGGGACGACCAGCCAGCCGAGGCGCAGCGCCGGGGCCAGGCTCTTGCTCGCGGTGCCGGCGTAGATGACGCGATCGGGGGCCAGGGCCTGCAACGCGCCGACCGGCTGCCGGTCGTACCGGAACTCCCCGTCGTAGTCGTCTTCGATGACCACCCCGCCCCACCGCGCCGCGGCCCGGCGACGCCGCGGGTGCAGGGTGACACCGAGCGGGAACTGGTGGGCCGGGGTCAGCAGCGCGGCGTCCGTCCCGGCCGCCGCGCCGGTCAGCGCGCCGTCGGCGTCGACGGGCAGGATCTTCAGGCTCAGGCCGCGGGCCGTGACCAGGTCGCGGTGGGCCTGGTGGCCGTAGGCCTCCACGGCGAGGGTGGACGCCCCGGCGGCGGCCAGCGCCGCGGCGGTGACGGCCAGGCCGTGCGCGAAGCCCGCGCAGATGACGATGTGGTCCGGGTCGGCGGCCACGCCCCGGGCCCGGGCCAGGTAGCCGGCCAGCGCGGTCCGCAGCGGGAGCAGGCCGCGCGGGTCCGGGTAGTCCAGCAGCGCGGCGGGGCTGGCGGCCAGCACCGTGCGGCCGGCGGCCAGCCAGGCACTGCGCGGGAAGGCGGACAGGTCCGGTGCCCCGGCGCGCAGGTCGTAGCGGGGCGGGGCCGCCTGCGCCGGGGCGGCCGGGACCGGGCCGGGATCGGCGGCGGCTCGCTCGGCGACCGAGGTCCCCGATCCGGTCCGGGCGGTGAGCCAGCCCTCGGCGATCAGCTGGGTGTAGACCTCAGCCACCGTGTTGCGGGCCAGGCCCAGGTCGGCGGCCAGGGCGCGAGAGGAGGGCAGCCGGGTCCTCGGCCCGAGCCGACCGGTCCGGACCGACTCGCGCAGGGCGGTCTCCAGGCCGTGACGGACCCGGGAACCGGACAGGTCCAGATGCAGGTCCACGCTTTTGGCCCATGAATCTGCCATAGAAGCGGACCTTATCGTGGGCCGCTTGAGACCGTAGCGTCGAGGTCATGACAGGGAGCAGCGACATGACCCAGATACCGGTCCGGCTGGACTTCGACACCCACGCCGCGGGCTTCGCCCGGGCCATGACCCACCTGGACCAGGCGGCGACCAAAGAGCTGGACCGGGCCGGCCTCGACCCGCGGCTGCGCGAGCTGATCCGGATCCGCGCCTCGCAGCTCAACGGCTGCGCCTACTGCATCGACATGCACGCCAAGGACGCGCGCGCCATCGGCGAGACCGAGCAGCGGATCTACGGGCTGTCGGCCTGGGCCGAGACGCCGTACTTCACCGCCCGGGAACGGGCGGCGCTGGCCTTCACCGAGGCGGTGACGCTGCTGGCCGCCACGCACGTGCCGGACCAGGCCTACCAGGCGGTGGCGGCCGAGTTCAGCCCGCAGGAGGTGGCCGCCCTGGTCAGCCTCATCGTGACCATCAACGCCTGGAACGCGATCGGCGTCAGCACCCGGGCCTGGGAGCCGGGGTCCTACCAGCCCTGAGGACAGGGCCCCCGGCTCAGCTGGCCAGTGTCAGGTGGTCAGGGTCAGCTGGTCAGTGTCAGCTGGTCAGGGGGGCGGGATGGGGGTGCCACTGCGGTGCCGGGCGGCCGGGCAGGTCGGCGCGGCCGCCCGCCCAGCGCAGCGACGTCCACGGATCGGCGTCACCCAGGTCGGCCGGGGCCTGCGGGTACAGCCGGGACAGCACCCGGCGGCAGACATCACGCGGCGGGTCGAGCCTGAGGCCGAACCCGCGGGCGATGTCGTCGCCGTCCAGCAGGGCCTCGTGGCAGCCCAGCGCGGCGAAGCCCTCGGGGTCGGCCACCCCGGCCGGGTGGAAGGCCCGGACGTGCGGCGGCGAGGTGCGGACCATCGAGGCCAGCACCCGGCCGCCGGTGACGGCGAACTCGAGCACCTCGGCCGGGGAGGAGTCCTTCTCGGCGGTGGCCACGGCCCGCACGTAGCGCGTGGTGGGCTGGACGGCGAGCTGCCAGGCGTAGGAGAGCAGGGTGTCGCCGATGTGCTCGGCGGTGCGCCAGCAGTCCCACTCCGACGTGCCCGCCCGCACCGACCAGTCCCGGTCGGTCACGGGCAGCAGGCCGCTCATGACGCACGCGAGCGCAGCGTCAAGATCACTGGCGGTAACGGTCATGGTCCTTCGAGACTACGGTCACGGACGGCAAATCTGGAGGGGTTCGCCAGTAGTGACCATGAATAGCCCGTTGTGACCAGTTCCGCCCGGTACGCCCGGCCGGAGGGAGCGGGCGGGGCCGCCGCAGGCCAGCGAGAAAACGACATCGGCGAGCCCGAAATAAACGAAAATCCGCCCCGCCCGGTAGAGGTACCGGGCTTGTTGTGCGACTTAGCTATGCAAATCTTCAGCGTCCCGCGGCAATACCCGGCTGGCGTCGACTACTTTGGCGGCCGTGACCAGTGTTGCGGTCTAGCGTGGGCGGCGGGGATAGATTAAGGGGCCACGGGCGCGGAGGTGAGCGGTGGGTGATGGCATGATCACACCGCGTGACGCCGATGCGCTGGCCGCCTGCTTCGCGGCGCACGCCCGGGCGGTCTTCGGCCATGCCTACGCGCTGACCCGGGGGGACCGGGCGCTGTCCGATGACCTGGTCCAGGCGACCTTCGAGGCGGCCGCCCGGGCCTGGGGCTGCCTGCGGGACATGCCCGAGGAACAGCGGCGCGGCTGGCTGCGCCGCACGGTGGCTAACATCGCGGTGAGCGGGTTCCGGCGGGAGGCCGCGTTCCGGGAACGGCTGCCGCGGATCGAGCTCCGCTACCGGAAGGTCCCGGCGGACCCGGCCGAGGCGGCCTTCTCCGCGATCACGCTCCAGCGGTGCGGGCAGATCATCCAGGACCTGCCGGAACGGCAGCACGCCGTGGCCGTCCTGCGCTGGCAGCTGGGTATGAAGGAGTCGGAGATCGCCGCCTTCCTCGGGATGGCCGAGAAGACGGTGAGCGCCACCTTGTTCCGGGTCCGGGGGAAACTGATCGCGCAGCTCGGGCCCGATCATCCGTACGGCGGGGGCCAGCGGAAAGGCCAGCAGGACGAAGGAGGGCGGTCATGAAGGCCGGAGGGGGGGCCGGCAGCACGCCCGATGACGCCGTGCCGGGCCGCCTCTTCCAGCAGGCCACGGAGGCCCAGGAGCCGAAGTTCGCGGCGGGCTACGACCTCGACGCCGGCCTGGAGCAGTACCGGGCCTGGCTGGAGAAGAACGACGACCTGGCCGCGGCCGGCACCCCGGACGAGCAGGCCGCCACGGCCACCCCCGAGGAGTTCCTGGCCACCCCGACCAAGCGCAAGGAGTGGAGCGCCGAGCTGGCCGTGGTCGAGCTGTACTCCATGCAGTACCGGTCCCTGGTGCGGCTGGCGGCCGTGCTGGTCCGGGACACGCCCACGGCCGAGGAGGTGGTCCAGGAAGCCTTCATCGCCATGCACGACGGCTGGCATCGCCTCAAGGACACCGACAAGGCCCTGGCCTACCTGCGCCAGGCCGTGGTGAACCGGGCGCGCTCGGTCCTGCGGCACCGGATGGTGGTGGAGAAGAACGCCCCGAAGCCGCCGCCGGACATGCCCAGCGCGGAGCACGGCGCCATGGTCATGCTCGAGCGCTCCGCGGTGGTCAGCGCCCTGCGCGGGCTGCCCGAGCGCCAGCGGGAGGCCATCATCCTGCGCTACTACGCGGACCTGTCCGAGGCGGACATCGCGGCGGCCATGAGCATCAGCAAGGGGGCGGTCAAGAGCCACACGGCGCGGGGCATGGCCGCCCTGCGGGCGGCGCTGGAGGACAAGCCCGATTGACCGCGGGCGGGACGCGGCGATCCGTTCGGCCTATCGCCGGGCAGGCGCGGCCGCCCGCCCCGTCGGCTTTCCCGGGCCTGCCTGCGGGCCACCTACTATGGGCGTTATGACCGCCCAGGACGAGACGAGCCGCGCCGCGATCCTCACCGTCGATGACGACCCCGGCGTGTCCCGCGCCGTGGCCCGTGACCTGCGCCGCCAGTACGGCGCGGAGTACCGGATCGTGCGGGCCGAGTCGGCGGCGGCCGGGCTGGACGCGCTGCGGCAGATGAAGCTGCGCGGCGACGTGGTGGCGGTGATCCTGGCCGACTACCGGATGCCCGAGCTGAACGGTATCGAGTTCCTCGAGCAGGCCATGGACATCTACCCGGGCGCGCGCCGGGTCCTGCTCACCGCGTACGCGGACACCGGCGCGGCCATCGACGCGATCAACGTCGTCGACCTGGACCACTACCTGCTCAAGCCGTGGGACCCGCCGGAGGAGAAGCTGTACCCGGTGGTCGACGCGCTGCTGGACGCGTGGCGGACCGCCGATCACCGGCCGGTGCCCGAGACCAAGGTGGTCGGGCACCGCTGGTCGGCGCGGTCATCGGAGGTCCGCGAGTTCCTGGCCCGCAACCAGGTGCCGTACCGGTGGTACGCGGCGGACGAGCCGGAGGGCGAGCGGCTGCTGGCCGCGGCCGGGGCGGACGGGCTGACCCTGCCGCTGGTGGTCACCCCGGACGGCGAGCCGCTGATCGAGCCGACCGACGGCGAGCTGGCCGCGCGGGTCGGGCTGGCCACCATGCCGGCCAAGGAGTTCTATGACCTGATCGTGATCGGCGGCGGGCCGGCCGGGCTGGGCGCGGCGGTGTACGGAGCCTCGGAGGGCCTGCGCACGGTGCTGGTCGAGCGGCTGGCCACCGGCGGGCAGGCCGGGCAGAGCTCGCGGATCGAGAACTACCTGGGCTTCCCCGACGGGGTGTCCGGGGCCCAGCTGACCGACCGGGCCCGGCGGCAGGCGACCAAGTTCGGCGCCGAGGTGCTGACCACCCGGGAGGTCGTCGGGCTGGAGGTCCGCGGGTCGGCGCGGCGGGTCACGTTCGCGGACGGGACGTCCATCGACGCGCACACCGTCATCCTGGCCACCGGGGTGTCCTACCGGCGGCTGGACGCTCCCGGGCTGGCCGACCTGACCGGGCGCGGGGTGTTCTACGGATCGGCGCTGACCGAGGCGCCGACCTGCGAGGGGCAGGACGTCTACGTGGTCGGCGGGGCCAACTCGGCCGGGCAGGCCGCGGTCTACCTGGCCCGGTTCGCCAAGTCGGTGACCATCCTGGTCCGCTCGGCGTCGCTGGAGCGGTCGATGTCGTACTACCTGGTCAAGCAGATCGGGGACGTGCCGAACATCTCGGTCCGGACCTGCACCGAGGTCACCGAGGCCGTCGGCGAGGAGCACCTGGAGAGCCTGACGCTGCGGGACGCGGTGAACGGCTCGACCGAGACGGCCGAGGCGCAGCTGCTGTTCCTGTTCATCGGCGCGGCGCCGCTCACCGACTGGCTGGACGGCGTGGTGGAGCGGGACGCGCTCGGGTTCGTGCTGGCGGGCCCGGACCTGTCCGTGGACGGCGAGCGGCCCAAGGGCTGGGACCTGGACCGCATGCCGTACCACCTGGAGACGAGCGTGCCCGGGGTGTTCGTGGCCGGGGACGCGCGGGCCGAGTCGGCCAAGCGGGTCGCCTCGGCGGTCGGCGAAGGCGCGCTGGCGGTCATGCTGGTGCATCGTTACCTGGAGAAGACATGAGCGAGACAGCCGGGGTCTCGGGCCCGCTGGAGTGCAACGTCGACGAGCTGCGGACGCTGTTCCTGTTCGAGAAGCTGACCGAGGACCAGCTGGAATGGCTGTGCCGGCGAGGCCACGTGGAGCTGATCGAGCCCGGCCCGGTCTTCACCGAGGGCGAGCCCGCGACCTGCTTCTACGTGCTGCTCGAGGGGACCATGGTGCTGTCGCGCCGGGTCGGGTCCGAGGACGTGGAGGTGAGTAAGACCTCCCAGCGCGGCGTGTACTCGGGGGCGTTCACCGCCTACCTGGCCGACCGGATGCCGCAGGTGTACCTGAACTCGGTGCGGGCCGTCACGCCGTGCCGGTACTTCGTGCTCGACGCCCCCCTGTTCGCTGAGCTGATGAGCGAGTGGTTCCCGATGGCGGTGCATCTGCTGGAGGGGTTGTTCTTCGGGCAGAAGAACACCCAGCAGGCCATCGGGCAGCGCGAGCGGCTGCTGGCCCTCGGCTCGCTGTCCGCGGGCCTGACCCACGAGCTGAACAACCCGGCCGCGGCCGCGGTCCGGGCCACGGCCGGGCTGCGCGAGCGGGTGGCCGGGATGCGGCACAAGCTGGCCATGATCGCGGGCGGCAAGTGGGACCGGACCACGCTGGAGACCCTGATCACGCTCCAGGAGGAGGCGGCCGACCGGGTGCCGAAGGCGGCGTCGCTGACCCCGCTGGACGCCTCGGACCGGGAAGACGAGATCTCCGACTGGCTGGAGGAGCGCGGGATCAGCGACGGCTGGCAGCTCGCGCCGGCCTTCGTGGCCGGCGGCCTGGATGTGGCCTGGCTGGACCACGTCGAGTCGACGGTGGACTCGGCCACCCTGGAGGCCGCGCTGCGGTGGCTGAACTACACGGTGGACACCGAGCTGCTGATGAACGAGATCGAGGACTCCACCACCCGGGTCTCCACCCTGGTCGGCGCGGCCAAGCAGTACTCGCAGCTGGACCGGGCGCCGTTCGGCACGGTGGACGTGCACGAGATGCTGGACAGCACGCTGCTGATGCTGGGCGGCAAGTTCCCGGCCGGTATCAGGGTGGTCAAGGAGTACGCGCCCGGCCTGCCGCACATCTCCGCCTACGCGGGCGAGCTGAACCAGGTGTGGACCAACCTGATCGACAACGCGGTGGCGGCCATGGGCACGTCCGGGACGCTGACCGTCCGGACCGGGCTGGACCGGGACCGGGTCTTCGTGGAGTTCGGCGACACCGGGCCGGGGGTGCCGCCGGAGATCAAGGAGCGGATCTTCGAGCCGTTCTTCACGACCAAGCCGGTGGGCGAGGGAACCGGGCTCGGGCTGGACATCAGCTGGCGCATCGTGGTGAACAAGCATCACGGGGACCTGACGGTAGAGTCAGAGCCCGGCGACACCCGGTTCCGGGTCCGGCTGCCGATCGCGCCGCCGGCCGTGCCGGTGACCGAGGCCGAAGGCTAGGGAGAGCTGAATGAGCGAGATGGCAGGCATCGATCCTTCGGTGCCCCCGAGCGGGACCGGCTGCGTGGAGTGCGACGCGGACGGCGGCTGGTGGGTCCACCTGCGCCGCTGCGCGCAGTGCGGCCACATCGGCTGCTGTGACAGCTCCCCGGCGCAGCACGCCTCGGCGCACGCCAAGGCGACCGGGCACCCGGTCATCCGCAGCTTCGAGCCGGGCGAGGACTGGTTCTACAACTTCGAGACCGACGAGACCTTCGAGGGCCCGGAACTCGCCCCGCCGCAGGACCACCCGGCCGACCAGGGCGTGCCCGGGCCGACGGGCCGCGTGCCGCGGGACTGGCGCTTCCACGTCCACTAGCGGCGTCGCCCCTGCGCTCGGCACATGATCGTGTGTCGTTACCGCGGCGTGGGAGAGGTAACGACACACGATAATTTGGTTGGGGGCTGGTGAGCGTGGAGCCGGACGGGTCGGCGCAGGTCGCGGTGTTCGTCGATTTCGAGAACCTGGTACTGGGCGCGGTGAAGGAGCTGCCCGGCCAGGCCAACCCGGCCCCGTACGAGGCGCTCACCCGGCTGTGCCGGGGCTACGGCAACGCCTCGGTGCGCCGCGCCTACGCGGACTGGGCCAACCCCCGGTTCGGGGGTCATCAGGAAGACCTGGCCATGAACGGCGTCGACCTGATCCAGGTGGCGCGGGTCGGCATCCAGAACAAGAACGCGGCCGACATCAGGATGGCGGTCGACGCCATGGAGACCCTGATCGTGCACCCGGAAGTGAGCGTCTTCGTCCTGGTCAGCGGGGACGGCGACTACTCGCCGCTGGTGCAGCGGCTCCGCGAGTTCGGCAAGTGGGTGGTGGGCGTGGGCACCGAGGCCAACGCCAGCCGCAAGCTGGTGTCGGTGTGCTCGGAATACAAGTACTGGGGCACGCTGGTGGCCGAGGTCGAGCCGGAGGCCCGGCCGGCCGCCGCGTTCGACCTGGGCGAGGCCGAACGGCTGCTGGTCCGGGCGTTCGAGGAATCACCGGCCGACACCCTGACGGCCGGCGGGCTGAAGAGCAAGATGCTGGCCCTGGACCCGGCCTTCGACGAGCACAACTACGAGGCGCGGAGCTTCCGCGCCTTCTTGACCCTGCTCCCCCAGCGGGTCCAGGTGGTCGAGACCGGCGGCCCCGACCTCACGGTCAAGCTGATCGAGCAGCCCGAGGCCAGGCCGCCCCGGACACGGTCCCGGCGCGGATCGTCCGCCTGACGGCGGACGGGTTCAGCGCCGGCCGGGGCCGGACGGGGGCCAGGGCCGGACCAGGTTCAGGCTGACCGCGCCGGCCATGGCCTGGTAGCCGGCGTCGTCGGGGTGGATGTGGTCACCGCTGTCGTAGCCGGGGAGCAGCCGCAGCGGGTCGGCCGGGTCGCGGACGGCCCGGTCGAAGTCGACCACGCCGTCGAAGGCGCCGCTGGTGCGGATCCAGCGGTTGACGGCCTGCCGCTCGGCTTCGCCGGCGGCGGAGTAGAACACCGAGCCCTGGTAGGGGGTGAGGGTGGCGCCGATGATGACCAGGCCGGCCGCGCGGGCCTGGGCGATCAGGTCCTGGTCGCCGGCGGTGATGTCCGCGGCGGTCGTCTTCCCGGTCTCGATGTCGTTGATGCCCTCGAGCAGGATGACGTAGCGGGCGCCGGACACGCCGGCCGTGTCGCGGTGAAAGCGGGCCAGCGCGCTGAGCCCGGAGGGGCCCGATTCGGTCAGCACCCGGTTGCTGCTGATGCCCTCGTCGACGACCGGGGACGTCCCGCCGCCAGCGCCGCCGCCGAGGCGCCGGGCCAGGTCGTTGGGCCACCGGGCGTTGGCCCCGACGGCCGAGCGGAAGCCGTCGGTGATCGAGTCGCCGAAGGCCACGATGGTGCCGCCCCGGGCCGGGGCCCGGGCCAGGATGTCGACCTCGGTGAGGAAGTACCAGTGCGAGCTGGTCACCGGGAACGCGCTGGCGGTCAGGCTGGCGGCGTGATCTCCGGTGACGGAGACGTAGCTGAGGTGCTGGGCGTCGCTGTGGTAGGTGGCCGGCCCGGTCGGGCCGCTGGCGTAGAGGCTGACGGCCAGCGAGGTCTGGGCCGGGACGGCCAGGTCCACCGGGTCGCTGACGGCGGAGGCCCCGGGGGCGATGGTGACCGCGTCGTGCCCGGCGAAGGTGACCCGCCGGTTGGTGCCGCTGAAGACGAGCGGGCCGCCCGCGGACAGGCCCAGGTCGACCTGGCTGAAGGTGACCGGCCGGGTGCCGAACTGGTTGGACAGCCTGATCCGCGCGGCCTGCCCGCCGGCGCTGGTCCACACCACGTTCCTGACCGTCTGATCGGAGAACCCGGCCCGGGAGTAGTCGTCCGCGGCGGCCTGGTGCGCGGGGGCGGGCGCCTCCGCCGCCGCCGTCCAGCTGGCCAGCCACCGGCAGTCCGTCCCCCGCGTCCCGCAGCCCGCCGCGGCGCCGGCCGAGGAGGCGGCCAGGGCGCCGGCCAGGGCCGCGGTCACGGCCAGGCCGAGGGCCAGGCGATGGGGGTGACGGACGCGCACCGCAGACCTTTCGCCGCCGCAGGCGGGTCAGCGGCCGGTGCCGCCGCCCTGGTCGTGGACGTTTTGATGGTATACGGCCGCTAGTAGGCCAGGCCTACGGTCTGCTGGCGGGTCCCGGGCTCGGTGACGGCCCGGAGCAGGTAGTCGGCCACGTCGGCGCGGGAGATGACCAGCCCGTGCCGGAGGTTGCGGCCCAGCGCCGTCCGGTACCGGCCGGTGGCCGGCTTGCTGTTCAGCCGGGGCGGCCGGACCGCCGTCCAGTCCAGGCCGCTGTCGCGCAGCACGTCCTCCATCCGGGCCAGGTCGGCGTAGTTGTCGCGGAAGACCGCGCGCACCACCGGGAAGGCCAGGTGACGCACGATGAACCCGTCGCCGGGATCGGTGCGGGGCGGGTGCGGGCGCGCGGGCGAGGCGACCGTGCCGATGGGCGCCGCGCTCACGACCAGGATCCGGCGGACCCCGGCCGAGGCCATGGCCTGGGTGACGGCCAGGGTGCCCCGCCAGGTCACCCCGGCGTCGGCCCGGGAGCGGGGCCCCAGGGCGGACAGGACCGCGTCGGCGCCCTGCACGGCGGCGCGCAGGGTCCCGGGGTCAGGCGAGGCGAGATCGGCGGTCACGAGCCGCGCCGGGGTGGGTGACAGTCGTTCGGGGTGCCGGGCCACGGCGGTGACGTCGTGGCCGGCGGCCAGCGCCTGCGCCATGACCTCCCGGCCGATCCCGCCGGTGGCCGCGATGACGGTGAGCTTCATGTGGTGTCTCCTTCTGCTGGAGCGTCACCGGGTTGACGCGGCGCGGCGGGGAGACGTAACGGCTGAGGCCGCCCTGGATCAGGCTCAGCAGGTCAGGGCCAGCCGGCGCCGGGGACGTCCACGTCGAGGGCGAGGACCTGCCCGCTGCCCGGGGCCACCATCTCGCCGGCCGTCATGCCCTGCCACCGGGCGGCCACGATGAACAGCGTGGTCCCGGCCGGCCCGCCGAGGGCGCAGGCAAAGCCGCCGCGGTCCAGGGCGACGGTCTGCTGGACGGCACCGCCGGCGGCGACCCGGACGCACCGCTGCCCGGGCACGTCGGCGTACCAGATCGCGTCCGCCGGCGTCGGCGCAGATGCCGTCCGGGGTGCCGTCACCGAGGTCGGCCCAGGTATGCCGGTTCGACAGGCCCCCGTCCGGGCCGATGTCGAAGCCGACCAGCTGGTGGGAGTAGGAGTCGGCCACGATCAAGGTGGTGTTGCCGGCCGTGACGGCCATGCCGTTGGGGAAGGCGATGTCGTCGGCGACGGGCCGGACCGACCCGTCGGCCTTGGCCAGGTACACGAAGCCGGGCGCGAACGGCTCCCCCAGGGTCGGGTTGAAGCCCGCCCCGTTCACGTACGCGTTGCCGCGGCCGTCGATGACGATGTCGTTCCAGCCCGGCCGGCCGAGGTCGGCGTAGGTGGACAGCGCGCCGCCGGGCTCCCGGCGCAGCAGCTTGCCGTCCGGGGAGGAGACGATGACCAGGTCGCCGTCGGGCCGGAAGGCGGTGCACAGCGGCAGCGAAGCGACCCGCGCGATCACCTCGGTGTGCCCGGCCAGGTCGGTGGCCAGCACCTCGCCCGCGGTCCAGTCCGAGAAGTACAGCCGGTCACCGTGCCAGCGCGGCGACTCGACCAGCCCGCGCCCGCCGACCAGCGTCCGAAGCTCGTTCACCCGTCTCAGCCCCTTCCGGCTCGCTACGTGTCTAGTGGATAGACGAGCCGGGCGGGGCCGGATCAGCGGTACGGCTAATCAGATTTCTGCCGGCGGCGCTCCACCCGCTTCAGCTGGACCAGGACGGCCACGATGAGCACGAACAGGACGGCTGCGATCACCCAGTCCATGGTTCTTCCTACTTTCTGTGCGCCTGGCTCGTCAGGAGACGGCGCGGTCTAGGGCCTGGTCCAGGTTGACCGCCGCGCTGATCAGGGCCAGGTGCGTAAACGCCTGCGGGAAGTTCCCGAGCGCCTCGCCGGACGCGCCGATCTGCTCCGCGTACAGCCCGAGGTGGTTAGCGTAGGTGAGCATCTTCTCGAAGATCATCCGCGCTTCCCGGACCCGGCCGGCGCGGGTCAGGGCCTCGACGTACCAGAACGAGCACAGATTGAATGTACCCTCACCGTCGGCGATCCCGTCGATGCCGGTGCTGGCGTACCGGTAGACCAGGCTGTCGGAGTTCAGCTCGGCGCCGATCCGGTCCAGGGTGGACAAGAACCGGGGATCGGTCGGCCCGGCGAACTTCACCAGCGGCATGACCAGCACCGAGGCGTCCAGGAGCTTGCTGCCCGGGTACATGACGTAGCTGCGCAGCTCCGGGTCCCAGCACGATTCCTGGACGAACCGGTGCGCCGAGGCAGCCAGCTTGCGCCAGCGCTCGACGGGCGCGGGCAGGCCGCGGTCCCGGGCCAGGCGGCCGGCCCGCTCGTAGGCGACCCAGGTCATCAGGGCCGAGTAGGTGAACCGCTGGCGCGGCCCGCGGATCTCCCAGATGCCCTCGTCCGGCTCCTTCCAGTGCGCGGCCAGCCAGTCCAGCCGCCGGCACAGCCCGGTCCACAGGTCGTAGGAGATCGGCACCTCGCGGTTGAACAGGTAGACCGAGTCCATCAGCTCGCCGTACACGTCGATCTGCCGCTGCCCGACCGCGTTGTTGCCGATCCGCACCGGCCGCGAGCCCTGGTAGCCGTCAAGGTGGTCCAGGACGGTCTCGGGAATGTACTCGCTGCCGTCGACGGCGTACATGATCATGACGTCGCGTTCCTTGGTGGCGGACTCGCAGCGCTGCTGCACCCACTCCATGAACGAGGCGGCCTCCTCCAGGAAGCCCAGCCGCATCAGGGCGTAGATGGTGAACGCGGCGTCCCGGAGCCAGCTGTACCGGTAGTCCCAGTTGCGGCCGCCGCCCAGCTGCTCGGGGAGCGAGGTGGTGGGAGCGGCGACCAGGGCGCCGGTGGGGTGGTACACGAGCAGCTTGAGGACCAGCGCGGAGCGCTGGACCATCTCCCGCCACCGGCCCCGGTACCGGGACTGGCTGACCCAGTTCTGCCAGAACTCCGACGTCCGGGTGAACAGCTCGTCCGTCTCGCCCTCGGCCAGCGGCCGGACCTCGCCGTTCCACTCCAGCTCGATGTCGACGCTCTCGCCCTCCTCCAGGGTGAAGGTGGCGGCGACGCCGGACTCCTCGATCTTGAGGGCCACCTCGGTGCGCAGCACGCACCGGCCCATGGCCGACTCGAAGACGGCGCCCACCCCGGTGACCAGCCGCACGGTGTGCGGGGCGCGGCCGTAGTCGAACGCGGGGTGGCAGGCCAGCTCGAAGGTGGCCCGGCCGCGGACAGCCCGGGCCTGCCGGACGAGCAGGTCGCGGTGCCGGCTGCTGGTGCTGGTGGCCGGGACCATGAAGTCGATGACCTCGCCGACGGCCTCCGCGCCCTGGAAGCGGGTCATCAGGATGTTGGTGTCGGGCAGGTAGAGCTGCTTGGGCCGGCCGCTGCCGCGGCACCACAGCGAGAAGTAGCCGCCCTTGCGGGCGTCCAGCAGCGCGCCGAACAACGAGGGAGCGTCGAACCTGGCCGGGCAGTACCAGTCGACGGTGCCGTCGGTCCCCACCAGGGCCACGGTCCGCAGGTCGCCGACGATCCCGTGCTCCTCGATGGGCAGGTAGCCCGTGGGAGCCGCCGGGGCGGCGCGGAGGTTATCCATGCCTGCCATGATCTGATTTCCGCATTACAGCCGTGTTACCAGCGAGGCTGGAGTCGCCAGCAGGCGCCGCACTACGCTGGTCGTGTGACGGAGCGGGAAGCATGCCTGGTCGACGTCTACGACACCTTGCTGTGGGTCGACTTCGAGCAGCACCGGGGCGAGCTGCCCGCTCTGGCCGGGCTCAGCCCGGAGGCCTGGATCGCGGGCATGCGCCAGATCGGCCGGGACACCGGGACAGGCCGGCTGACGACAGCCGAGGGATACGAGCAGCTGCTGCGCTCCAGCGGCGCGCAGGCCCCGCCGGAACTGGTCAAGGCCCTGGTCGAGAAGGACCGTGAGCTGCTGCTGGCCCGGGCCCGGCTGTACGACGACTCGCTGCCGTTCCTGCGGGAACTGCGGGCCCGCGGCATCAAGATCGCCATTGTCAGCAACTGCAGCCAGCACACGCGTGACCTGCTGGAGAGCAACGGGGTGGCCGAGCTGGCCGACGCGCTGGTCCTGTCGTGCGAGTTCGGCGCGTTCAAGCCGGCCGCGGAGATCTACCGTTACGCGCTGGCTCAGGTGGGCGTGCCCGCGCCGGCCGCCGTCTTCGTCGATGACCAGCCGCGTTACTGCGCGGGCGCCGCTGACCTGGGTATCGCGGCCCGGCAGATCGTCCGCGGCGAGCTGCGCGACAAGGTCCCGGCGCCCGGGACCACGGTGGTCAGGTCGCTGGCCGAGGTCGCGGCCCTGTTCTGACGCTCGCTAGCGGGTGGCGGGCAGGCCGAAGGCCGGGAACAGCTCGGCGTTGAACGTGGTGACCTCGGCGATCAGGCCGGCCTGCACCCGGATGACGTCGAGCTTGAAGGCGCGGAAGATGGCCTCGCCTGGCGGGCGCAGGTAGCCCGCGGCGGCGGGCATCCGGTTGGCCGCCGCAGGCAGCACGCGCCATTCCCCCATCGTGGTGGCCTCGGCCATGAGGGAGCGGATGGCCTCGGGCCGGTCGAAGCGCTGCGGGAAGGGCGGCATGGTGATCCGCAGGTCCTGGGCGGCCAGCGCGATGGCCGCCTCGGCGTCGAGCCGCTCGTGGGCGTCGATGAACGCAGCCAGCAGGGCCTGCTCCTGCGCGCTCGGCTCGGCCGCCGACCAGTCGGCCCGGCTGGGCGGAAGGTAGGCCTGCAGGGTGGCGCGGGCCCGCTGCAGCGCGCTGTTGGCCGCGGCGACGCTGGTGCCCAGGGCGGCGGCGGTCTCGCTGGCCGGCCAGCCGAGCACGTCCCGGGCGATCAGCGCGGCGCGCTGCCGGGGCGGCAGCAGCTGCAGGGCGGCCAGGAAGGCCAGCGAGATGGTCTCGCGCCGGATGGCGGCGGCCTCGGGCTGCTCGTCGGCGGGCGCGGCCTGGTCCAGCAGCGCATCCGGGTAGGGCTGGATCCACGGCACCTCGGCCATTGAGCCCGCCCCGGCCGGGCTCCGTGAGCTGCGCCGCAGCATGTCGAGGCAGACGTTGGTGGCGATGCGGTACAGCCAGGCGCGGAACTGCGTGCCGCCGAACCCGGACCGCCCGCGCCAGGCGTGCAGGAACGTCTCCTGCACCGCGTCCTCGGCCTCGTCGAAGGAGGCCAGCATGCGGTAGCAGTGCACGTGCAGCTCACGCCGGTGGCGTTCGGTCAGTTCGGCGAAGGCATGCTCATCCCCCGCGACAGCGGCGGGCACCAGTTCCTCGCTGCGCGGCGCCTGCTCCGGCCGGTCCATGCGCGTTGGCCTTCCTCCCCGGGCGCAGGCGGGCGCCGGCGCTCACCGGTGAACGGCGCACGACAGAGAAACTCATCGGCCCCGGGCGGCTCAGACTCCGAATTCGGCCCGCCGGCCCGCGGGGACCAGCTCCAGGTAGTCAGGGTGCTCGCCGAGCCACCGGCGCACGTAGGGGCAGGTGGGCAGGACGGCCAGGTGCCGGTCCCGGGCCGAGTCCAGGGTGGCCTGGACCAGCTGCCCGGCGATCCCGTGACCGCGGAATTTGTCGTCGGTCTCGGTGTGCACGAGGTTGATCACCCCGTCGCCCAGCTCGTAGGTCACGAAGCCGGCCAGCTCGCCGTCCGCGGTGATCTCGTAGCGTGCCTTACCCGGGTCGTCGGCGACCTTCAGCTCCACGATGCCTCCTTGGGCCGTTCTGCCTGCTCCGTCCTCAGGATAGTGGCTAACGGGCGAAGTCCAGGGCTTCGCGGGCCAGCGGCAGCCAGGGCAGTGGCGCCGCCGGGTCGAGGCTCAGCCATTCCTTCATCGGGGTGCCCTTGTTGGCGTCGAACCGTACGCCGTGACCGGCGGCGACCAGCTCATCGACCCGGGCCCGGGGCAGCTTGAGGACCAGGCGGCCGCGGACCAGCATGGCGAAGATCTTCCCCCGGCAGCGCAGGGCACTGCGGCCGAACCCGCTGCCGCCCGGCGGCGGGACGACACCGGGCTCGCCCGTGAGCTCGTCGATCAGGTCCTCGTAGCGCTGCTCGGGCGTCATCCAGGTCAGCTGACCTCGGAGGCGTAGACGACGAGGTTCTCACATAGTGGCGGGTCTTGTGGTCGAAGGCTCCGCCGCAGGTGATCAGGCGCAGCTCGGCGTCCGGTACGGGCCCGTAGACATCCTGGGTCGGGAAGTGGTCTTCGCGTAGTTCTGGACCGAGGTGACGCTGAACTCGGCCAGGGTGCCGTCGGCCCGCTTGACGTAGACCTTGTCGCCCTTGACCAGCTCGGAGCCGGTAAAAGACGCCCGGGCCGGTGTCGGATGTCGATGTGGCCCGACGATGATGGACGAGCCGAGCGCGCCGGGCCGCGGGCTGCCGGTGAACCAGCCCGCGACCGAATACTCGGGTCGGCACCTGCATCTCGCCGTCCGTGGCCAGACCCAGGGTGATCAGCTTGGTCTGCACGCCGATGAGCGGGATGGTCAGCGAGACCGGGGCCGGGGACGGCTTCGGGCGAGGCCAAGGCCGAGGCGGGCGGCGGCGCCACGATCGGGCCGGTCGGCGCGGGCAGGGCGCTGATGCCGGCCGCGACCGGTCGCAGGGCCGGGGTGGAGTGCCGGGTAAGCAGCAGGCCGGCCGTCCCGCCCGCGATGACGACCAGGCCGGCCGCGAGCGCGACGGCCGCGGCCGGCCTGCGGATCTGCATCGGGCTAGATCCCGGCGCCGCGCGCGGCGGCCACGGCGCAGCTTCAGGCCGCCGGTCAGCGGCGAGCACCAGGCCGGCCCCGATAGCCGCCAGCCAGGGCAGCGGCGAGCCCGGACCGTGCGGCGCAGTGCCGCCGAGGCCGGTGGCGACGCCGCCGGACCGGGGGCTTGCCCGCTGCCGGAAGCGTCCTCCAGGTTGACGATCTCCAGCCCGCTGGCGCCGTCGAGCACGACCAGGGTGTGGACGGTGCCGGCGGCGAGCGAGACGCTGGACTTGGCGTCGGCCGAGCCGGCGGCGCTGACCGCGACGGCCTGGCTGCCCGGGGGAGACGGCCTTGTAGGGGCTCACGCTGGCGAACTTCAGGCTGTCGGCCAGGAAGGTCCGAGCCCAGGCGCAGATCTTGACCGTCTGTTGCTTCAGCGAGGCCTGGATGACCCGGACCAGGGACTGCCCGGACGGGGTGGTCAGGTCGTCGTCCAGACCTGCAGCCGCAGGCCCGATTCCGGGCCCATGCCCGCCACGGTGTAGGCGTGGCCGGCCGCGATGGTCACGCTGGTGGACAGCACGGGCTGGCTGGTCGCCGAGGCGCCGGCCGCGCGCATGGCCACGCTGTAGTCGCCGGCGTGCACCGACTCGTACGGCGAGACGGTGCCGTACGCCACGTGGTGGAGCACGATCATGGCGTCGGAGTTGTCGAAGGAGTAGAGGTAGACGTCGACCGCGGGCGTATTCGGCGACAGGTGGGCGAGCCTGATCCAGCCCGTGCCCGTGGTCGCGGAGGACGCATACGCGGTGGCCGCGGCGGGCACGCCGAGCAGCAGGGCGCAGGCGCCCAGCAGCACGAGCAGCCGCCTGGTAATCCCGATGATTTTCAACTGACCCTCCCCAAGGCCCCCAGCCGACACTGGCTAAGGGCTGTCCAGCCCCAGGGGGCCTGGGGCGTCGTACTGAACTGACACCACTTCGCTGCCGCCGATCCTGGCCGGGGCGAAGTCCGACGGCTTGTACGTCGTCTGCTGAGCCAGGAACGTGAGCATCGCCGACAGGCCGGCGGAGGCCGGGGCGCCGATCTTCGGCGCCGCGGAAGGGAGTCTCCGGGCTCGAACCTGGCGACGAGTCATCGAACATTAGCAGTTGTACTGGCATTTCGTGGGCAAGTAGCCCAAGCGTTACAAGCAGCCGCGGATCGACCTGGCCGGCCGTCAGCGCGCCCCGGGCCTGCGCTGATGCCGTGATGTTCTTGTTAGTCAGCAGCTGCTCGCCCGCCTCGACGCGGGAGCGCTGCGCGGCGGCGACAGACTGTTCGAAAGCAGCGGCTCCGGCTGGCTCGAGGTAGCGGATCGCGATCTGCTGAGCGCCGGACCCGAAGCTGGCCAGCACCAGCGGCGCGTACACCGAGGCCAGCCGCGGGCCGAACTGGTTGCTGATGGCCGGGGTGGCCACGATGACCTCCACCCCGAGCGGATCCGAGGCCGAGCTGGAGATTTCCGACAGCCTGCTGGCCGCGACGCCGGCCGATTCCAGCGACTGGCACATGAGCGGGTCACAGCCGATCAGGACGCTGGGCAGCACCTGATCCGCCACCCAGGACGCGGCCTGATCGCGGTTGGCCGCGGCGAGCTGCATCGCGGAGGATGAATTGGCCGCATTGGTGGGCCGTCCCGCGGCATGGTCGGCCTGCTGGCCGGACTGGGTGAAGGCCAGCGTGATCAGGGCCCCGGCGCCCATGGCCAGGACCGCGCACAGGACCAGGACGCCGCGCCGCCAGCGGGCGTGCGGGCGCGCGCCCGTCGTCTCCGGCATCGCGAGCTTGTCGGGCTTGTTGGGCTGGTGGCGCTGCAGCCAGAGCCGGGCCGTGTTACCGACGACGACGGGCCACGACGGAGTCCCGCCGCCCAGGCGGGTCAGACTGTGGTGCTGCTCACCCATTCCGTACCCCCACAACCCCGCCGTCGGCGAGGTTGTCTTGCAAGCTGTCCGATCATACGCTGACCTGGAGCTTTAACTTATACAACCATTTATTTCGGTCTATGTCCTAACTTCGCACTAATCAGCGGGATGTCCCATTCTCGGTATGACGCAAGGTCGGGCCGGGCCAACTTAGGGTGACGAACGTGCTGGATTACGACCGCGAGGCCGAGCATTACGACGCCACGAGGGGCGGGGACGCCCGGGCTGACGCAGCCGCGGGCGCGATCGAGACGCTCCTGGCCCGGGCGGCCCGCGGCGTCGAGAGGGTGGCCGACGTCGCATGCGGCACCGGCATCGTGACCGTGCGGCTGGCGCGCCCGGGCCGCCGCGTTATCGGCATCGACCAGTCGGCGGGGATGGCCGCGGTGGCGGCCGGGCGGCAGCCGGGCCGGATCGCGCTGGGCGACGTCACCCGGCTGCCGCTGGCCGGCGGGTCGGTCGACGCGGTGACCATGGTCTGGCTGCTGCACCTGCTGGGCGGGCCGGCCAGCGCCGCGGCCGTGGCCGAGGCCGGGCGCGTGCTGCGCCCGGGCGGCCTGCTGGTCACCACGGTCGGCAAGGACGACGCGGCCTTCTCGGCCGAGACGGGCGACGACGCCGCCGCCATCCTGGCGCCGGTCCGGGCCAGGTTCGGCCGCGAGCAGGACGACCGGCTGGACCGGGTCGCGGCCGTGGCGACCATGCACGGGCTCACGCTGGCGGGCCGGACGGCCTTCGGCGGCCTCGGCCAGGAGGTCACGCCCAGGCGCTGGCGCCGGAGGCTGGCCGCAGGCGGCCTGCCGTGGGCCACGGCGGCGGGACCGGCCCAGGTGAGCAGCCTGGCGGCGGAGCTGGCCGGCCTGCCGGATCAAGACCGCGCCCGGCCGGCGCCGGTCTACCAGCTCGCGGCGCTGATCAAGGATTAGCCGAACGGCCAGCGGCCAGGAGCGCACGGAAGCTCTTTTGCCGGCGTGTAGTAACGGAGCACGCCGGGGAAGAACCTGTTACCGGGAATGCACGGTGCGCGAGTGCGGCCCGGCCTTTTAGCCGGACCAGTGATACCCGAGGTGAACTCGATGCGAATGAGATCATCGAAGCCGAGGGCGGGCCGGGCGGCTTTCGCGGCCGCCCGGCGGCATCCCGTTCCTGGGCCGGGATTCTTGTATACAAAACCGCGCGCCCGTTCTCGCGGCCATTTCCGCGGGCCGGCCGCCATGACATCATCACCGCCGGCCAACTCACCTTGGCGCGGGTTTATGCCCGGTATTCCAACTCGGCCGGGAGTGGCATGATTTGCCCATCAGCATTGTGCTGGAGTTGGCATACTGCCCTCATCTCCGCAGCGGATAATGGGCGGTAGATATGGGCAGTCCCGGTCATAGCGGCCGAGGCTGGGGGAGGTACACATATGCAAGTCCGGCTGCTTGACGTCCCGGTAGACGGGGGAAATCTGCGCGTGCTGGTGTGGGGCACCGGCACGCGGGTCGCGGTCGCGGTGCACGGGATCACCGCATCGGCCATGGCGTGGCAGGCGGTGGCCCGGCAGATGCCCGCGGGCTGGACGCTGGCCGCGCCCGATCTGCGCGGCCGGGGCCACAGCGCCGAGCTGCCCGGTCCCTGGGGGCTGGAGCGGCACGCCGCTGACGTCACCGCGGTGCTGCGGCACTTCGGCGGGCGGCCGGTCCTGGCCGGGCATTCGATGGGCGCCTACGTGGCGCTGCTGGCCAAGGACGCGAATCCGAAGCTGTCGCGGCGGCTCGTCCTGGTCGACGGCGGCGTGCCGCTGCCGGTGCCGGACGGCGAGGACGCCGAGGCGGCCCTGGAAGCGGCCCTCGGCCCGGCCCTCGCCCGGCTCCGGCAGACCTTCGCCAGCACCGAGGACTACCTGGCCTTCTGGCGGGCGCACCCAGCGCTGGCCGGCCACTGGAGCGCCGACGTGGAGGGGTACGTGCGCTACGACCTGGCCGGCGAGCCGGGCAGCATGCGGTCGCTGGTGTCCGAGGCCGCGGTCAGCGCCGACACCCGGGACATCACGGCGGGCAAGCCGTGCGCCGACGCCCTCGGCCGGCTGACCCAGCCGACGCCCCTGCTGACCGCGCCGTCGGGATTCATGGGCGAGCCGCCCGGCCTGCTGCCGCCCGAGCTGGTGGCGACGTGGGCCGAGCGGACCCCGCAGCTGCGGCCGCAGCTGGTGCCCGGCACCAACCACTACACGATCATGTTCGACAAGGAGGCCGCGGCCACCGTCGCCGCGGCCATCACCAAGACCGCTAAGTAACCTGGAAGCGTGACCCAGCTGGCTTCGCCGACCACGGCCGGGGCGTTCGGCGTGCTCCTGGACGTCGTCGCGGCCGGCCACGCGGTCGTGCTGAGCGGCGCCGGCCTGTCCACCGAGTCCGGCATCCCGGACTACCGCGGGCCGACCGGGCTGGCCCGGCGCGCGACCCCGATGACCTATCAGGCCTTCACCGCCAGCCCGGCGGCCCGGCGCCGGTACTGGGCGCGCAGCCACCTGGGCTGGCGGCACATCACCCAGGCGGCCCCCAACCGGGGCCACTACGCGGTGGCCGAGCTGCGCCGCCGCGGCCTGCTGGCCGGGATCATCACCCAGAACGTGGACGGGCTGCACCAGGCCGCAGGCGCGTCCGGGGTGACCGAACTGCACGGCAGCCTGCACCGGGTGACCTGCCTGTCGTGCGGGCAGCGGACCTCGCGGACCGAGCTGCACCGGCGGCTGGCCGCGGCCAACCCGGACTGGGTCGCCGAACCGGGCCTGATCAACCCGGACGGGGACGCGGTGCTCGACGACGAGGCAACCGAGTCCTTCCAGACCGTCGGCTGCGGCCAGTGCGACGGCGTGCTCAAGCCGGACGTGGTGTTCTTCGGCGAGAACGTGCCCCGGCCCCGGGTCGAGGCGTGCTACGCGATGGTCGCGGCGAGCCGCTCGCTGGTCGTCCTGGGTTCCTCGCTGACCGTGATGTCCGGTTTCCGGTACGTGCGGCACGCGGCCAAGCACGGGGCGCGGGTGGTGATCGTCAACCAGGGGGCGACCCGGGGCGACGCGTACGCTGCGGCCACCCTGGACGCGCCGCTGGGCCAGGTGCTGAGCGAGCTGGTCAGCCAGCTCAGCGGGCCCGCGGGTGGGCCGACGCGTACACCTCGCGCAGCCGGTCCACGGTGATCAGGGTGTAGACCTGGGTGGTGGCGACCGAGGCGTGACCGAGCAGCTCCTGGACGACGCGGATGTCGGCCCCGCCGTCGAGCAGGTGGGTGGCGAAGGAGTGCCGCAGCGTGTGCGGGGACACCTCGGGCAGCCCGGCCCGCCCGGCGGCGCCGTGCAGGATGCCCCAGGCCCCCTGCCGGGTCAGCCGGCCGCCCCGCGCGTTGAGGAACACCGCCGGGCTCACCGACGCTCGCCGGGCGCCGGCGGCCAGCGCGGGCCGGGCCCGGACCAGGTAGCCCTGCAGCGCGCGCGCCGCGTAACGGCCCACCGGGACGACCCGCTGCTTGCCGCCCTTCCCGGCCAGCCGCACCACCGGGTCGTCGGCCAGGTGCAGCTCGTCGACGTCCAGCCCGGTCGCCTCGGAGATCCGCGCGCCGGTCCCGTACAGGAACTCCAGCAGGGCCCGGTCCCGGAGCAGCCGCGGATCGGCGGACGGGTCGTCCGGGCCGGGACCGGCCGCGTCCAGCAGCCGCTCCACCTCGGCCACGGTGATGGCCTTGGGCAGCCGGCGGGGCGGCGCGGGCGGCGGTACCTCCCGGGCCGGGTCGCCGTCGGCCAGGCCCTGGGCGGCGGCGAAGGCGTGCAGGCCGCGGACGGCGATGACGGCCCGGGCCGCCGAGCTGACCGACAGGGCCGCGTGCTCGGGGTCGCCCTCGCGCAGCGAGGCCAGGAACTCGGCCACGTCCGCCGGGGTGACCTGGGCCAGGCCGCTGCGGCCCTGGCGGGTCAGCGCCGACTCATAGCGGCGCAGGTCCCGCCGGTAGGACGCGACCGTGTTGGCGGCCAGGCCGCGCTCCACGACCAGGTGCTGCAGGTAGCCCTGGATGTCCTCGGCCAGCATGCCCGGCCTAGGCCAGGACGCCGGCGAGGGGGGTGTAGGGCAGGCCGTGGGCTTCGGCGACGGGCGGGCAGGTCACCTGGCCGTCGTAGGTGTTCAGGCCGAGGGCCAGGGCAGGATCGGCGCGCAGCGCGTCGCGCCAGCCCCGGCCGGCGATCTCCACCGTGTAGGGCAGGGTGACGTTGGTCAGCGCGTGCGTCGAGGTGTGCGGGACGGCCCCCGGCATGTTGGCCACGCAGTAGAACAGCACGTCGTGCACGCGGTAGGTCGGGTGCGCGTGGGTGGTGGGCCGGGAGCCCTCGAAGCAGCCGCCCTGGTCGATCGCGATGTCGACGAGCACTGCGCCGGGCTTCATCCGGGCCACCAGCTCGTCGCTGACCAGCTTGGGGGCCTTGGCCCCGGGCACCAGGACGGCCCCGATGACCAGGTCGGCGTCGATCACGGCGCGCTCGATCTCGTACGCGTTCGAGGCCACCGTCTGGCAGTGCCCCTGGTAGATGGCGTCGGCCTGGCGGAGCCGGGCGATGTTCTTGTCCACCAGCAGCACCTCGGCCTGCATGCCCAGCGCGATCGCGGCGGCGTTCATCCCGGACACGCCGGCGCCGAGCACGACCACCTTGGCCGCGTACACACCGGACACGCCGCCCATCAGCACGCCGCGGCCGCCGCCATCACGCTGCAGGTGATGCGCCCCGACCTGCGGCGCCATCCGGCCCGCCACCTCCGACATGGGCGCCAGCAGCGGCAGCGACCCGTCGGGCAGCTGGACGGTCTCGTACGCGATGGCGGTGACGCCCGCCGCCAGCAGCGCGTCGGTGCAGGCCCGGGACGCGGCCAGGTGCAGGTAGGTGAACAGCACCTGGCCGGAGCGCATCCGGTGGTACTCCTGCTCCACGGGCTCCTTGACCTTGAGGATCAGCTCCCCCTCGGCCCATACGTCGTCCGCCGTGGGCAGGATCTTGGCCCCGGCCGCGATGAAGTCCTCGTCCGGGATCGAGGAGCCCTCCCCCGCCCCGGCCTCGATGACGACCTGATGGCTGCCCCGGGTCAGCTCGTGCACCCCGGCGGGCGTGATGGCCACCCGGTACTCGTTGTCCTTGACTTCCTTCGGAACGCCGACTTTCATGCTGGTTCTCCCCGTGACGCCGAGCGCCACTGCTCCTCCGGGGCATCGGCGGGCCGAAGCCCCGAATACCCCTGCGACCTGGCAGCATACCCGGCCATGAGGGCCAGGACGGCCGGCCCGTTGTGCAGCTCCCCGGCGAAGACCTTGGCCACCGCCTCGTCCAGCGGGACCCACTCGACGAGCAGATGGGCCTCCTCGGCCTCGGGGACGAAATGGCGTTCGGCGGCGGGGATCGGCTCCAGGTCGCGGGCCAGGAAGACGCGCAGCCGCTCGGTGCTGTAGCCGGGCGAGGAGTAGTAGTCGGCCAGCACCCGCCAGTGGCTGGCGCGGAAGGAGGCCTCCTCCATCAGCTCCCGGGCCGCGGTGACGTGCGGTTCCTCCCCGGCCACGTCACGCAGGCCGGCCGGGACCTCCCACAGCAGGCTGCGGACCGGGTGCCGGTACTGCCGGATCATCAGCACCCGGTCGGCGTCATCCAGCGCGAGCACGGCCACGGCACCGGGATGAAGCACCATGTCCCGTTCGGCCAGCTGGTTCTCCGGGGTGCGGACCTGGTCGGCCCGGACGGCGAACAGGCGGCTGCGGGCCAGCTCGGTGGAGCTGGCGACGGGCCAGTGCTCGGCGGTGTCCGCGATGTTCACGCGCTGGCCGCGGCGCGGCTGGCCACGGTCCCGGCCGACTTGGACCGCGCCAGGGCGGCGGCGATCAGGCCCTGGAACAGCGGGTGCGGCCGGGTCGGGCGGGACAGGAACTCCGGGTGGGCCTGGGTGCCGACGAAGAACGGGTGGTCGGCCAGCTCGGCGAACTCGACCAGGTGCCCGTCCGGCGACAGGCCGGAGAAGACCAGTCCGGCCTCTTCCAGCGCGCCGCGGTAGGCGTTGCCGACCTCGTACCGGTGCCGGTGCCGTTCTTCGGCCAGGGTGCTGCCGTACAGCGCCTCGACCTTGGTCCCGGGCTTGAGCACGGCCGGGTACAGGCCCAGGCGCATGGTGCCCCCCATGTCCCTCTCCCCGGCCACGACGTCCTCCTGGTCGGCCATGGTGGAGATGACCGGGTACGGCGTGGCCGGGTTGAACTCGGTGCTGTCCGCCTCGGCCAGCCCGGCCAGGTCCCGGGCCACCTCGATGACCATGCACTGCAAACCCAGGCACAGGCCCAGGATCGGGATGCCGTGCTCGCGCGCGTACCGGATGGCGCCGATCTTGCCGTCGATGCCGCGGACCCCGAACCCGCCCGGGATCAGGATCCCGTCGACCCCTTCGAGCTCAGCGGCGGCTCCGGCGGGATCCTCGCAGGCGTCGCTGATCACCCAGCGGATGTTGACCTGCGCGTCGTTGGCGAACCCGCCGGCCTTGAGCGCCTCGGCCGGGGACAGGTAGGCGTCGGGCAGGTCGACGTACTTGCCGACCAGCGCGATGGTGAGGCTGTGCGCGGGCCGGTGCACCCGGCGGAGCAGCTCGTCCCACTCGGTCCAGTCCACGTCGCGGAAGGGCAGCCCGAGGCGGCGCACCACGTAGGCGTCCAGCCCTTCGGCGTGCAGCACCTTGGGGATGTCGTAGATGGACGGGGCGTCCGGGGCGGAGACCACGGCCTCCTCGTCCACGTCGCACATCAGGCTGATCTTGCGCTTGAGGCCCTCGCTGATCGGCCGGTCCGAGCGGGCCACGATGGCGTCGGGCTGGATGCCGATGCTGCGCAGCGCGGCCACGCTGTGCTGGGTCGGCTTGGTCTTCAGCTCACCGGACGGCCCGATGTAGGGCAGCAGGCTGACGTGCAGGAAGAAGCAGCGGTCCCGGCCGATCTCGTGCCTGATCTGGCGGATGGCTTCCAGGAAGGGCAGCGACTCGATGTCCCCGACCGTGCCGCCGACTTCGGTGATGACGACGTCGACGTCGTCGCCGCCCATGTTCAGGATGCGGGCCTTGATCTCGTTGGTGATGTGCGGGATGACCTGGACGGTGTCGCCCAGGTAGGCACCGCGCCGCTCGTTGGCGATGACCGTCGAGTAGATCTGGCCGGTGGTGACGTTGGC
Organism: uncultured Actinomycetes bacterium; assembly: GCA_963744005.1. Taxonomy (GTDB): domain Bacteria; phylum Actinomycetota; class Actinomycetes; order Streptosporangiales; family Streptosporangiaceae; genus Palsa-504. Next base: position 1,398,189 of record CAVURU010000003.1, read on the forward strand.
CATGCCCTGGAGGTTGGTGTCCAGGAACCGCTCGTAGTGGCCGACGTCCAGGTCGGTCTCGGTCCCGTCGTCGGTGACGAACACCTCGCCGTGCTGGAAGGGGTTCATGGTGCCCGGGTCGACGTTCAGGTAAGGGTCCAGCTTCTGCATGGTGACCCGCAGGCCGCGCAGCTTGAGCAGGCGTCCCAGGCTGGACGCCGTGAGTCCCTTGCCGAGGCTGGAGGCGACGCCTCCGGTGACGAAGAGATGTCTGGTCTGAACCGGCCGTGAGTGAAGGGATGAGGCGGCCACTATGAGACTCCCGTGGGTTCCGGAACGGCGAAGAAAGACTGCAAGTCCACGGGCCACCAGGATAACAGCCCGGCCGCGGCCGGCCCGGCATTTGCCCGTCGATGGGCCGCGGCGTCGGTCCGGGTCACGTCTTCTTCGTGGTGCGCCTCGCCGAACCGGGCTAGCAGGACGGCCGAGGCGACGGCGATGAAGAACCCGCCCCAGGCCATCGCGGCCAGGCCGGGCCGGGTCTGGTCGCCCAGGAAGACGACCCCGACGACGGCGGGCGGGATGGTCTCGCTCAGCACCACGGCCGCGGTCGCGACGGTCACGCTGCCGCCTTCCAGGGCGGTGGCGTAGAACATGAACGAGACGATGCCGGCCGCGGCGATGGCGTAGGCGGCCGGGTCGCGGGCCAGCTCGAGCGGCGCGAAGCCGTTCAGGACGCGGGCGGCGATGCTGAGGATGCCGAAACCGAGGCCGGCCACCAGGCCGAGCGCGGTGGTGCGGTAGGGGTCGGTGAGCTTGGCGGCGGCCAGGCCCAGCACGGCCAGCCCGGCCACGGCCACGATGAGGGCCAGCTTGAACACTCCCCCGAGCCCGTTGGCGCCCTCCGCGCCGGCCGAGGAGCCGAGCAGGGCGACCCCGGCCACCACTCCGGCCACCGCGGCCCATTCACGCCAGGCCAGCGAGCTGCCGATGACCCGCCAGGCGACGACGGCGGTCACGGCCAGGTTGGAGGCGACGAAGGCCTGGACGACGAACAGGGGAAGCCGCTGGACGGCGATCAGCTGGGCCACGAAGCCGAGCATGTCCAGGCAGATGCTGGCCACGAAGCGCCACTGGTGCAGCATGCGCACGACGAGGCCCGGGTCGACGCCGCTGGAGGCCGCGTCCTGCGGGCCCCGGTGGCTGGCCGCGCGGACGGCGATGGCCTGCATGACCGAGGCGACGCCGTAGAACACGGCCGCCACGATGGCCGCGATGAGGCTGACCAGCACTGCACACCTCCCCCGGGCGCTTTGCTGCCTCTCTTTGAGCCAACAGTCAGGTGACGCTCAGCATTCCGGTGGGCTCGGCTTCCATGATGCCGGGTCCGGGGGCTGCGGGGTCCGATGCGACCGGGTTGTTACCGGACGCGGGCCCGATCCGGATCAGCGGAGAGCGGCGGCAGGCCGGGCCTCCCAGGTGGTCCACAGCGGCCGGTAGCCCATCTGGTACCAGAACGGTGACGACAAGGGATTCTGCTGCGCGTGGTGCAGGACGGTGAGGTCGATGCCGAGGCCGTCGAGCATGCCGTGCACCTGCCGGACCAGGGCCGCGCCGACGCCGCCGCCGCGCTCTTCCGGGCGCACGAACATGGTCTGCAGGTAGGCGGTGGTGCCCGGCCGGGTCATGCCCGCGACCCAGGCGGCGGCCTCAGGCGGCTCCACGGTGGCCAGCGCCACCGGGCGGCCGTCTCGCTCGGCCAGCAAGGTCCAGCCGGGACGTTTGGCCAGTCCGGCCTGGGTCTCGGCGCGGACCAGCGACTCGGTGGCCGGCCGCGGGACGGCCGCGCCGAAGTGCGCGTCGTAGCGGATCACGCCCAGCTCGAACTCGGTCACGACGTCCAGGTCGGCGGGAGTGGCGGGGCGGATGACGAGGCCGGCCCGGGCATCGGCGGCGGGGATGGCGCTGGGCGGGCTGACGCTGGGTGCGCTGGCGCTGGCCCGGGTGGCGCCGGCGGGACGGGGGCGGGCGGCGATGACGGTCATGGGGACGAGGCCGTGCCGCAGCAGGGCCAGCACGCCGGTGATGTCGCGGGACGGCCAGTTGACCACGGCGGCGGTGTCGGCCGCGTCGAACTCGGGCTGGCGGCCCAGGTGCTGGCGCCACTGGGTGAGCAGGTCATCGGCCGCGGCGCCGGTGTCCCCGTCACGCAGCCGCAGGGTCAGGGAGAACCGGGTCGCGGCGCCCCAGGTCTGGGCCAGGGTGTCGGCGGCGATGTGCTGGTGGCGGCAGACCCCGATACCGGACGGGCGCCCGTGGCCGTCGGCGGCCAGCAGCGGCGCCATGCATCCGTGAGGCAGATCGCCCGGCTCGGGCAACAGCGGGTCAATTCCCTGCCAGCGCCGGGCCACGGCCTTGTTGATGTCATTGACCACGTCGCGGATAACCCAGGGCATCGGTCCCCCGACTCTCGCGCCGTTTTCTTCCGCCCCGCACTATACCGGGCCGCAATTCGCCCTTAGCGGCGCTATTTGCGGCCCGGGGGAACGCTGGGTCAGACGCCGGCGGCGTGCATGCCGCGGAGCTCGTGCTTGAGATCGCGGATCTCGTCGCGGAGCCGGGCGGCCACCTCGAACTGGAGCTCGGCCGCCGCGGTGTGCATCTGCTCGGTCAGCTCGGTGATCAGGCCGACGAGCTCGCCGCGGGCCGCGCTGCTGGCCTCGCCGGGCTCGGCGCTGGCCGCGTTCTGGGCGGCGGCGCGGGCCCGGCTGGACAGGCCGGGGACCGGGGCCTTGCCGCGGGACTGCTGCCGGCCGCCGCCGCCGATGAGCTGCTCGGTGTCGGCGTCCTCGCGGACGATCTGGTCCAGGATGTCGGCGATGCGCTTGCGCAGCGGCTGCGGGTTCAGGCCGTGGGCCTCGTTGTAGGCGACCTGCTTCTCCCGCCGCCGGGTCGTCTCATCGATGGCCCGCTGCATGGACGGGGTCACCGAGTCGGCGTACATGATGACCTGGCCAGAGACGTTCCGGGCGGCCCGGCCGATGGTCTGGATGAGCGACGTGCCGGAGCGCAGGAAGCCCTCCTTGTCGGCGTCGAGGATGGCGACCAGCGACACCTCGGGCAGGTCGAGGCCTTCCCGGAGCAGGTTGATGCCGACCAGGACGTCGTACTCGCCCAGCCGCAGCTCGCGCAGCAGCTCGACCCGGCGCAGCGTGTCGACCTCACTGTGCAGGTAGCGGGCCCGGACCCCGTTCTCGAGCAGGTAGTCGGTCAGGTCCTCGGCCATCCGCTTGGTCAAGGTGGTGACCAGGACCCGCTCGTCCCGCTCGACCCGCAGGCCGATCTCGTGCAGCAGGTCGTCGATCTGGCCCTTGGTCGGCTTGACCAGCACCTCCGGGTCGACCAGCCCGGTGGGCCGGATGACCTGCTCGACCACGTCACCGCCGACCCGCTCCAGCTCGTACGGGCCGGGGGTGGCCGACAGGTAGATGGTCTGGCCGATCCGGTCCAGGAACTCATCCCAGGTCAGCGGCCGGTTGTCGATGGCGCTGGGCAGCCGGAAGCCGTGCTCGACCAGCACCCGCTTGCGGGACACGTCACCTTCGTACATGGCGCCGATCTGCGGCACGGTGTTGTGTGACTCGTCGACGACCAGGACGAAGTCCTCGGGGAAGTAGTCGAGCAGGGTGTTCGGCGGGCTGCCTGCCTCGCGGCCGTCGATGTGCCGGGAGTAGTTCTCGATGCCGGAGCAGCTGCCGACCTGGCGCATCATCTCGATGTCGTAGGTGGTGCGCATCCGCAGCCGCTGGGCCTCGAGCAGCTTGCCCTGCCGCTCGAGCTCGCCGAGCCGCTCGGCCAGCTCGGCCTCGATGCCGGCGATGGCGCGCTCCATCCGCTCCGGGCCGGCCACGTAGTGGGAGGCGGGGAAGACGTAGAGCTCGGCGTCCTCGCTGATGACCTCGCCGGTGAGCGGGTGCAGCGTCATCAGCCGCTCGATCTCGTCGCCGAACATCTCGATGCGGACGGCGAGCTCCTCGTACATCGGGATGATCTCGATGGTGTCGCCGCGGACCCGGAAGGTGCCGCGGGTGAAGGCGATGTCGTTCCGCGCGTACTGCATGCCGACCAGCTGGCGCAGCAGCATGTCCCGCTCGATGGTGTCGCCGATCTTGAGGGTGAGCATCCGGTCGACGTACTCCTGCGGCGTGCCCAGGCCGTAGATGCACGAGACGGACGACACCACGATGGTGTCGCGCCGGGTCAGCAGCGAGTTGGTGGCCGAGTGGCGCAGCCGCTCGACCTCGGAGTTGATCGAGGAGTCCTTCTCGATGTAGGTGTCGGTCTGCGGGACGTAGGCCTCGGGCTGGTAGTAGTCGTAGTAGGAGACGAAGTACTCGATGGCGTTGCCGGGCAGCATCTCGCGCAGCTCGTTGGCGAACTGGGCGGCCAGCGTCTTATTCGGCAGCATGACCAGCACCGGGCGCTGCACCTGCTCCGCGATCCAGGCCACGGTGGCGGTCTTGCCGGTGCCGGTCGCGCCGAGCAGCACGGTGTCCTTCTCCCCGGCCGCCAGACGGCTGGAGATCTCCGCGATCGCCTGCGGCTGATCGCCGGCCGGCACCATGTCGGTCTGGACATGGATCGGCGCGACCCTTCGCTTCAAATCTGTTACCGGTCGCACAGAACTGGCCTCCTGACCTCCGAGGGTTCAACTGTAAAAGGGGGGTCTGACATTCCGAGGCGGAACGATGCGTCCCGGGCCGGGCACTATGGAGAGTCATGACTGCGGTGATCGTGCTCAACGGCGGCTCGAGCTCGGGGAAGACCTCGATAGCGCGGGCGCTGCAGGAGGTGCTGCCGGGAGTGTGGCTGACGTTCGGCGTGGACGCGCTGCTGGAGGCTCTGCCGGGCCGGGGCGAGGATCCCCGGTCCGGCCTGGTGCTCGAGCCGGACGGCGCCGTCACGGTGACGCCGGAGTTCCGGGCGCTCGAGGATGCCTGGTACCGGGGCCTGGCCGCCATGTCCCGGGGCGGGGCGCGGCTGATCCTGGATGAGGTGCTCCTGGCCGGAGCGGCCGGGCAGCGCCGCCTGAGGGACGCGCTGGACGGGCTGAGCGTGCTGTGGGTGGGGGTCCGCTGCGATCCGCTGGTGGCGGCGGTCCGGGAGGAGGGCCGCCCGGACCGGATCACGGGCATGGCGGCGGCGCAGGCGACGAAGGTCCACGCCGGGGTCAGCTACGACATCGAGGTCGACACCACCACGCGCTCAGCGGCGGCCTGTGCGGGCCAGATCGCGGAGTTCGCGGCGGGACATTAGCCAGCGGCTCAGCTCGACAGCGGGGACGGGGCGGTGCGGGAGACAGGCTCGGCGCGGGCCAGGCGGTCCTGCAGGTCGGCCCAGACCTCGGCCACGCGGCGATCCTGGTCCTCCAGCGTGCCGGCCGTCTCGATGACGATGCTGGCCACGGCCAGGCGCTCGTCACGGCTGGTCTGAGCGGCGATCCGGGCGCGGGCCTGCTCCTCGGTCATGCCCCGGGAGCTGATGAGCCGTTCCACCTGGATCTCGACCGGGATGTCGACGACGATGACCAGCTCGACGGTGTGCGTGCGGTGCATCTCGATGAGCAGCGGGTTGTCGACCACGATGATCACGCCGTCCTCGCCGGCCGCGGCCCGGGCGGCGAGGTCCTGGTCATCCATCCAGGACCAGATGAGCGGGTGCAGGATGGCGTTCAGCTTGGCCAGGGACTCCGGGTCGTTGAAGACGATCTCGCCGAGCTTCGGCCGGTCCAGCGTCCCGTCCGCGCGGATCACGTCGGGCCCGAAGGTCTCGGCGACCTGCGCCAGTCCCGGGGTGCCCGGCTCGACCACGGCGCGGGCGCCGAGGTCACCGTCGATGATGAAGGCGCCGTGGCCGCCCAGCCGCTTGGAGACCTCGCTCTTGCCGGACGCGATGCCGCCGGTCAGCCCGACCCGAAGTACCCGGATTTGACCCTCGCTCATGGCCATAGCGTAGGGGAAACCCGCTGAGCCGGCCGGCGAGGGGTGGCTGCAACCGGCCCGGGAACGCAGCAGCGGCACCCACGAACCGTGGGTGCCGCTGCTGCCTAGCTGGTCAGGACTGGCCGGAGAGCCGGTCGCGGAGTGCGGCCAGCGCCTCGTCGGAGGCCAGCGTGCCGGTCGCCTCAGCGCCGGGCGTCGAGGTCGAGGTGACCGGGCCGCCTGCACCGCCTGCGCGGGCCGGGGTGCGGCGCCGCGGAGCGCCGGCTGCGCCCTCGGCCTCGCCGTCGCCCAGCCCAGCCGCCTCTTCCTCGTCGGCCTTGGCCCGGGACTCCTCCACCTGCTTGCGGTGCGCCTCGAACCTCGCGCGCGCCTCCGCGTACTGGTGCTCCCACTCCTCACGCTGCTTGTCGAAGCCCTCGAGCCACTCGCCCGTCTCCGGGTCGAAGCCGTCGGGGTACTCGTAGTTGCCCTGCTCGTCGTAGGAGGCGGGCATGCCGTAGAGGGTCGGGTCGAAGTCTTCGCCGACGGCCTCGCCGATGGTGCCCTCGTTGGCCTGCTTGAGCGACAGGCTGATCCGCCGCCGGTCCAGGTCGATGTCGATGATCTTGACGAAGATCTCGTCGCCCACCTGCACGACCTGCTCCGGGATCTCCACGTGGCGGTCGGCCAGCTCGGAGATGTGGACCAGGCCCTCGATGCCCTCCTCGACCCGGACGAACGCGCCGAACGGCACCAGCTTGGTGACCCGGCCGGGCACGACCTGGCCGATCTGGTGGGTCCGGGCGAACTGCTGCCACGGGTCTTCCTGGGTGGACTTCAGCGACAGCGAGACGCGCTCGCGGTCCATGTCCACGTCGAGGACCTCGACGGTCACTTCCTGGCCGACCTCGACGACCTCACCCGGGTGGTCGATGTGCTTCCAGGACAGCTCGGACACGTGCACCAGGCCGTCCACGCCGCCCAGGTCGACGAACGCGCCGAAGTTGACGATCGAGGACACGACGCCCTTGCGGATCTGGCCCTTGGACAGGGTGTTGAGGAAGGTGTGGCGGACCTCGGACTGGGTCTGCTCCAGCCACGCCCGGCGGGACAGGACCACGTTGTTGCGGTTCTTGTCCAGCTCGATGATCTTGGCCTCGATCTCCTTGCCGACGTACGGCTGGAGGTCTCGGACCCGGCGCATCTCGACCAGGGAGGCGGGCAGGAAGCCGCGCAGCCCGATGTCGAGGATCAGGCCGCCCTTGACGACCTCGATCACCGTGCCGGTGACCACGCCGTCCTCGTCCTTGATCTTCTCGATCGTGCCCCAGGCCCGTTCGTACTGGGCCCGCTTCTTGGACAGGATGAGGCGGCCTTCCTTGTCTTCCTTCTGGAGGACAAGGGCCTCGACGTGTTCGCCGGTCTTGACGACATCGTGCGGGTCGACATCATGCTTGATCGATAGCTCACGGGAGGGAATGACCCCCTCCGTCTTGTAGCCGATATCGAGCAAGACCTCGTCTCGGTCGACCTTTACGATTATTCCTTCGACGATGTCACCGTCGTTGAAATACTTGATGGTTTCGTCGATCGCGGCGAGGAATGCCTCCTCGGACCCGATGTCGTTGACCGCCACCTTGGGCGTCGAGTTGGCTTGCGTGCTGCTCGTCATGTGTGGGTTGGCTCCGGATGCGGACAGGGAAAGTTGTGGGATACGCCGCACGTTGTGCATCCCGAAAACGATGACCAGAGGACCTACCGGAACCAGCACGGGCCGACCACGGCACGCCCGGTGGCCGTCCGCGCGATCAGGGACACAGGTCGGTGATCGCGACGGAACGCACGAGGACACGGCGCAGCGTTCAGCATATGAGAGCTGGACCACAGGGTCAATTGAGAGCGGCCACAATCGGGTCTCAGTGAGCCGCGTCGTCCCAGTTGCGGCCGGTGCCGACCGAGACGTCCAGCGGGACGCGCAGGGCCGCGGCGCCCGCCATGGCCGTGCACACCAGGTCACGGGCCTGGTCGTACTCGCCGGGGGCGACCTCGATGAGCAGTTCGTCGTGAACCTGCAGCAGCATCCGGGATTCCAGGCCCGAGCCGGCCAGCGAGCTGTCCACGGCCAGCATGGCCACCTTGATCACGTCGGCGGCGGAGCCCTGGATCGGCGCGTTGAGGGCCATCCGCTCGGCCATCTCGCGGCGCTGCCGGTTGTCGGAGGTCAGGTCGGGCAGGTAGCGGCGGCGGCCCATCATGGTCGCGGTGTAACCGTCCATCCGGGCCCGGCCGACCACTTCGGCCAGGTAGTCCCGGACGCCGCCGAACTCCTTGAAGTACTCCTCCATCAGCCCCCGCGCCTCGTCGGTCGAGATGCGCAGCTGCTGGGACAGGCCGAAGGCGGACAGGCCGTAGGCCAGGCCGTAGTTCATGGCCTTGATCTTGGCCCGCAGCTCCGGCCCGACCTCCTCGGCGGGCACGCCGAAGACCCGGGAGGCGGTGGCGGCGTGGAAGTCGTGCCCGGACTCGAACGCGGCGATCAGCGCCTCGTCGCCGGACAGGTGCGCCATGATCCGCAGCTCGATCTGGCTGTAGTCGGCGGTGAGCAGGCATTCGTACCCCGGCCCGACCACGAAGCCGCGGCGGATCTGCCGGCCGAGCTCGCTGCGGATCGGGATGTTCTGCATGTTGGGGTCGGTGGAGGACAGCCGGCCGGTGGCCGCCACGGTCTGGTTGAACGTGGTGTGGATCCGGCCGTCCTCGCCGGCCATGGGGATCAGCGAGTCCACGATGGTCATCAGCTTGGACACGTCACGGTGCCGCAGCAGGTGCTCCAGCAGCGGATGCTCGGTCTGCGCGAGCAGGCTGGTGAGCGCCTCGGAGTCGGTGGTGTACCCGGTCTTGATCCGCTTGGTCTTGGGCAGGCTCAGCTCGTTGAACAAGATCTCCTGCAGCTGCTTGGGCGAGCCGAGGTTGAACTCGTGCCCGACCACCGCGAACGCGGCCTGCTCGGCCGCCTTCACCTCGCCGTGCAGGGTGGCCGACATGCTCGCGAAGTGGTCGATGTCGGCGGCGATCCCGGTGCGTTCCATCTTGGCCAGCACGGTGACCAGGGGCAGCTCCAGCTCGCGCAGCAGCGCGCCGGCCTCGCGGCGGTCCAGGTCCTCGTCCAGGGCGGCGGCCAGGTCCAGCGTGGCCTTGGCGCGCAGCACGAGCCCGGTGGCGGCGTCGCGCTCGGCCGACCCGTCCAGGGTGAGCTGGCCGTCGTCACTGCCCTCGCGCAGCTCCTGGCCGGTGTAGCGCAGCGTCAGGTCGGCCAGGTCGAAGGTGCGCTGCCCGGGCAGGGCCAGGTAGGCGGCTAGCGCGGTGTCGCACTCCAGCCCGGCCAGCGTGAAGCCGCGGGCGGCGAAGGCGTGGATCGGGCCCTTGGCGTCGTGCAGCACCTTCGGGTGCGCGGGATCGGCCAGCCAGCCGGCCAGGGCCCGCTCGTCGTCGTCGGTCAGCGCCGCGGGATCCAGGTAGGCACCGTGGCCGTCCGGGGCGGCGATGGCCACCGCGGACAGGTTCCCGGTGCCGCGTCCCCATGTCCCGGTCACGGCCAGCCCGGACCGTTCGGCCGACGAATGGGCGGCGAGCCAGCCTGCCACCTGTCCCGGTCCGGGCAGGTCGGCCAGCACCTCGATGGCCTGGGCCTCCGCCTGGTCGGGCAGGCCGGCCTGGTCAGGGGCGCCGACGGTGCTGATGAGGCCGTGCGGCAGCGTCTGGTACAGCCGGTCACGCAGCACGCGGAACTGCAGGGTGTCGAAGAGCTGGTGGATCGTGTCCCGGTCCCAGGCGACCGGCAGCAGGTCCCCGGGCACGGCGCCGACGGTCCCGGCGGGCAGGTCGGTGACCAGCGAGGTGAGCTGGCGGTTGCGCAGCACGTTGGCCAGGTGCTCGCGGAGCGCGTCGCCGGCCTTGCCCTTGACCTCGTCCACCCGGTCGACCAGCGCGGTCAGCGAGCCGAACTCCTTGATCCACTTGCTCGCGGTCTTCTCCCCCACGCCCGGGATGCCGGGCAGGTTGTCGCTCGGGTCGCCGCGCACGGCCGCGAAGTCGGGGTACTGCGCCGGGGACAGCCCGTACTTCTCCTGCACGGCGTCGGGGGTGAAGCGGGTCATCTCGGTGATGCCGCGCCGGGTCATCAGCACCGTCACCCGGTCGCTGACCAGCTGGAGGGCGTCCCGGTCGCCGGTGACGATGAGGACGTCCATGCCCTCGGCCGAGCCCTGGGTGGCCAGGGTGGCGATGAGGTCGTCGGCCTCGTACCCGGCGGCGGACAGGCGCCGGATGCCGAGCGCGTCGAGCACCTCGAAGATCAGGCTGAGCTGGCTGCGGAAGTCGTCCGGCGTCTCGCGCCGGTTGGCCTTGTACTCCACCCACTGCTCGTGCCGGAAGGTGGGCTCGCCCCGGTCGAAGGCCACCGCGACGTGGGTCGGCTTCTCGTCGCGCAGCACGTTGATGAGCATCGCGGTGAAGCCGTACACCGCGTTGGTCGGCTGGCCGGTGGTGGTGGAGAAGTTCTCGATCGGCAGCGCGAAGAAGGCCCGGTAGGCCAGCGAGTGGCCGTCGAGCAGCAGCAGCCGGTCCTGGGTCCCCGGTTCTCGTGACTCCACGTAAAAGATCCTATGGGCCGAACGGCCGCACGCTGAGCAGTAATGACATCACCGTCACGGATGCGGGCGGCCACCAGCCCGGCACGTCGCGGCTTGCCTGCCTGCTCAGGGCCGCGGACGGGCCGGTAACGCAGCCGGCGGCGGTCGGCCCGGTGAACCCAAAGTGACCGGAAAGGCAATGCCGGGTTCGAGCTCTGGCCAGCCGGTTTTGCGTCTTACGCCCGGCAATCGCTAACGTTGTGACTTCGAGCCCGGGGGGTCCAGTAGAGAACGTGTCAGCCGGGGAAGGCAGGCACGGTACCAACGGCCCCCTGGGCTCCCGACGTCTGGCCGGTCTGACCAGCGTATTTCTAGGATTCGGCGCTTTCCGCCGGGACGTTCATGCTGCCCTCGATGACCGCCTCGGCGACCTTGCGCATGGTCAGGCGGCGGTCCATGGACGTCTTCTGGATCCAGCGGAACGCGTCCGGCTCGCTGAGCCCGTGCTCGGTCTGCAGGATGCCCTTGGCCCGGTCGAGCAGCTTGCGGACCTCTAGCCGGTCCCGCAGCGTGTCGATCTCGGTGTCCAGGGCACGGATCTCGGCGAACCGGCTGACGGCCATCTCGACGGCCGGCACCAGGTCAGCCTTGGTGAACGGCTTGACCAGGTAGGCCATGGCCCCGGCGTCGCGGGCCCGCTCGACCAGCTCGCGCTGGGAGAAGGCGGTCAGGATGACGACCGGCGCGAGCCGCTCGGTGGCGATCCGCTCGGCGGCGGAGATCCCGTCCAGGACGGGCATCTTGATGTCGAGGATGGCCAGATCCGGGCGCAGCTGGGTCACGCTCTGCACGGCGGACTCGCCGTCGCCGACTTCGGCCACGACGGAGTAGCCCTCCTCCTCGAGCATCTCCTTCAGGTCGAGGCGGATCAGGGCTTCATCCTCGGCGATCACGACGCGCAACAGGTTCTGGCTCACCCCACGAGAGTATCGTGATCGAGTAGATTGTTTTCGGCCGCTCCCTGCTACGCAGCGCGACGCCCCGGTAGACCAACGGCAGAGTCGATGCTCTCAAACAGCATGTAGTGTGGGTTCGAATCCCACCCGGGGCACCGCCGGAAATCCGGGAATCCCAGCGTTCCGCTTATGCCGGTGGTTGCGGCGACAATGCTGATGCCCGCCGGGGATGATCTCCGCCGGAAGGCAATAGCGCTTATCCAGAACGCCGCGCAATGCGCGTTCTGATGGCCCGATGCGCCTGCGCGCGAAATACCGGTTCGGCTCGGTCAGGACGGCTCGGCCAGGGGGTACGGGATCAGGACGGCGGTGATGTTGTCGGCACCGCCCGCGTCGATGGCGTACCGCACCATGTCGGTGGCGGCGCCGAGCGGGTCGGTGAGGGCCCGGGGCAGGGCCAGACGAGCCAGGTCGGCCGCGTCGGGCAGGTAGTTCCACAGCCCGTCTGAGCAGGTGAGCAGGATCCCGGGGCCGGAAACGGAGAACCGCTCGACGTGCGGAGCGCGCTCGGGGTCGTTCTCCAGGTCAGCGGCTTCGGCGCCGAGCCAGCGGGTCAGGACGTGCGCGTGCGGGAGGGCCATGGCGGTTTCCTCGGTGGCCAGGCCCGCTTCCACCATTCCCTCGGCGACGGAGTCGTCCCGGGTGAGCTGCACGGACTCGGTGTCGTCGGCGGCCAGCCAGTAGGCACGGCTGTCCCCGAGCCAGCACAAGGTGAAGCCGTCCCGGTCGGCGACGGCGGACAGGAACGTGGTGGCGGACCGCTCGTTGGGCGGCTCCCCCAGCCCGGCCACCGATTCACGGGCGGCGGCCACGGCGACCTGGGAGGCCGCGGCGATGTCGGCATGGGACCGGGCCGCTTCGGTCAGGACGGCCAGGGCCGACTGAGCGGCTGCTTGCGAAGCCTCGTCAGGCCGCGGCGAGGAGGAAACCCCGTCACAGACCACGGCCACCACCATGGGCCCGTCGGGGGTCGGCTGCGATCCGAGGGCCATCGCGTCCTCGTTACGGGGGTGCCGCAGACCTCGGTCGGTCACTCCGGCAGCGTTGCCCAGGTCGACCTCACCGTGGTCGGAGGTGGGCGGCACGTTGATCATGCCGCATACGTTAGTGCCTCCGGTATGGCCGACTATCGGCCAAACCGCGATATCTAGCCGCGATGCACGGTAATTGCGGTCCAGCCGCCCAGATTGATGCGATCGCCATCGCGGAGCGGAACCTGTACTCCGGTGGGAATTCCGTTCCCGTTGACGAGCGTGCCGTTGGCCGATCCGGAGTCCAATATCGACCAGCCGCCGTCGGGAGTGGCAATCAAAACCGCGTGCAGGCGGCTGACACCCGGATCGGCCGGCGGTCCGGTCAGGTCGATCTCCGGCTCGACGCCGCGGGCGACGCTGCGCCGGCCGATCTGCATCCGACTGCCGCGGAGCGAGAACCGGCGCTCGGCGTAGTGCTCGGGGCACGACACCTGGGCGTAGGAGGCGTTGGCGGCCTGGACATTCTCGTGATACGCGCGGTCGCAGGACACCACGGCCAGCCAGCCGGACTGGGTGAAGGGCCGCGGCGCGCCCGGGCCGGCCGGAGCGGCGGGGGCCGGGACCCAGGGCGGCGCCTGGAACGACCGCGGCGGCTCCGGCAAGGGCGGCGGCCACGGGGTGGGGGACGGCGGAGCAAGGTAGGAGTCGCCCGCGGGCGGGGCGGCGGGCGGGGCGGGAGCCCACGGCGGCTGGGTGGCGCCGACCTGCAGGGCCCCCCCGTACTGCTGAGGGCCGAACTGGTGACCGCATTCCTCACAGAACTGCCCGACCCGGGCGGTGCCGCACCGCGGGCACGGTTCGCCGCCGCCGGTGGCCGAGGGCCGGGCGCCACGCTGGTCGAAGGCAGGTGACTGACTGAAGGCCGGGGGCTGACTGAAGGCCGGGGGCTGGTTGAAAGCCGGGGGCTGGTCGAAGGCCCGGGGCTGATCCAGCGCTGCGGGCCGCTCGTAGCGCCCGGCGATGCGGAGGCCGCAGAGGTCGCAGACGTCGCTGTTCGCCGAGTCGTGCCCGTTGGGACAGATGGCCATCACTACCTCCCCTTCCCCGTCAGTCCTCTATCCGCGGGACAGGTTCGGTCTTCGGGTGGGGAGGCTCTTCATGGAACGGCGCGAGCGGGAACGGGGCGAGCACGGCCGTGATGTTGTCCATCCCCCCGGCGTCGAGGGCGAACTTCACCAGGGCAGCGGCCGCGCCGAGAGGATCGGTGCGGGCGGCCGGAAGCGCCAGGGCCGCCAGGGCGGCCGCATCGGGCTGGTAGTTCCACAGCCCATCGGAGCAGACGAGCACGACACCAGGGCCGGGCGGCTCGAACCGGACGACGTGCGGCTGCGGGTCGGTCACGTCGGCACCGAGCCAGCGGGTGATCACGTGAGCCTGGGGCGAGGCCAGGGCCTCCTTCTCACCCAGTACGCCGCGGGCGACCATTTCCTCGGCCAGCGAGTCATCGGTGCTGAGGCGGACCGGGCCCGGGCCGGCGCTGAGCCAGTAGGCGCGGCTGTCGCCGAGCCAGCAGACGGTCACCGCGCCGCTGTCGAGCACGGCGGAGATGTAGGTGGCTGACGGAGCATCGCCCGGTGAACCGAGTCCGGTCAGGGCCTGATGGGCGGCACGCACGGCGGCCAGCGACGCATCGGCCGGGTCCTCGCCCTGCTCGGCCGAGGTGAGGAGGGACCGGATCGAGGCCTGGGTGGCCGCCAGCGACGCGTCGTCGGCCCGCGGCGAGGTGGACACGCCGTCACAGACCACGGCGATAGCCACCGAGCCGTCCGCGGTGTCGGCCGTGGCCAGGGCCATGGCGTCTTCGTTCCGGATGTGGCGCAGGCCGCGGTCGGTCACGCCGGCCAGCAGGCCGAGGTCGAGCTCGGAATGGTCGCGGCCCGATGGAGCCAGGCCCCGGTCCGGGGACGGGCCTAGCTCGGCCCCGCAGGTCTGGCAGAAGCTGTCATCGGCGCCCACGGGCGCCTCGCATGACGGGCAGGCGGCCGCCACGCGAGAGTCCTGGTCCGGATCCGTCATGCTGCTTCCCCCGTTATCAAAACCGACGTACCAGGACGCTCCTAGTTGCGGGCCATCGCGATCTTACTCGCGGTGCACCGCAATCGCGGTCCAAGCGCCCAGGTTGATCAGGTCCCCATCGTGCAGCGGAGTCAGGTCCCCGACCGAGATCTCCTCGCCGTTGAGCAGCGTGCCGTTGGCCGAGCCGAGATCCAGCAGTGCCCAGGTCCCGTCCGGTGCGGGCAGCAGCAGCGCGTGGAGCCGGCTGATGCCCGGATCGGCGGGCGGGCCAGACAGGTCGATCTCCGGTTCGACGCCGCGGGCGGCGCTACGCCGGCCGATTCGCAGCCGGGTCCCGGTCAGGGTGAACCGCTGAGCGGGGCCGTCACCCGGGAAGGGCAGGGCCGGGGCCGGGTGCGAGGGATTGTGCTGCATCCGCTCGAAGTAGGCCCGGTCGGTGGTGACCACGACAGACCAGGCGGTCGGGGTGAACTTGGGCATCGGCGTGGTGGCCGCGGCGCCGACCGGCGGCGGAACGGGTTCCGGCCCCGGCGCGACCGCGGTGGGCGGGATCGGCAAGCCCGAGGGAGGCGTGGGCGGCGAGGCCCCCGGCGCGGACCAGGAGTAAGGCTCAGAGGCGCCCGCGGTGTCTGGTTCGCCGGCCTGGCCGGACGGCCCAGACCAAGGCTCGGGCTGAAGCTCGGACTGGGCTCGGGCTCGGGCTCGGCTGTCGCAGGCGGAGCGTCGATGACGGGCGGGCTGGCCAAGGCCGCGAGCTCGAGCAGGTCGGGCCGGCCGGCCGGGGCGGGCGGCTCGGGAGGTCCGGGGGGTCCGCCGGACGCGGGCGGTCCGGCGAGGTCGGCAGGGGGCTCGGGATTGCGGAACCAGTCCCAGAAGTCAGGATCTTCCGACGGGTGGCCGGGGGCCGGCGAGCTCGGGTGGGCAGCGGCGGAGGAGACGGCGGGTCCGCCCGGCCGCTGAGCGGCGGAGCTCGGTGAGTTGGCCGGACCGGGCGGGCCGGCGGCAGGCACGGCGGGTGCCGCGGGCCGGGCTTCAGGCGGCGGCGGCGAATCAGGCCGGGAGATGGGCGGGAAGAGAGATTCGGGCGGGCCGGATGGTGCATGATCGGCCGCGGCGACGGTCGCATCCGACCAGGACGGGACGGTCGGCTCGGCGGGGCCGGCGGCCGGGGCGGGGCCCGTGACCGGGGCGGGGCCGGTCACCGGGGTGGGGCCGGTTACCGGGGCGGGATCGGCGGTACTGGTGGGTCCGCCGGGACCAGCGGGTGAGGCGGGACCAGCGGGTGAGGCGGGGACCGTCGACCAGGACGTCATCTCAGACGAGGCTGAGACGGCGGGCTCGGCGGAACGCTGGGCTTGATCCCGGGGCTCCGGGGCGGACCAGGCCGCCGGCTCTCGCCGGCGGCCAGGCGGCTGGCTCCGGCGCCCAGGGCGGAGCCGTAGCCGCTCGAGGTGAGAACACCATCTCGGGTACCGGGACCGGCTCGGGCGCAAGGTCCCGCTCCGGCGGACCGGCCGCCTCCGCCGCGGAGCCGGCGGCGGGCCCGGGCCGAGACAGCCGGCGACGTTGAGGCCTCCGGCCCGGCGGCGACCGGCGGTGCGGGCAGAGACGGCTCGGCGGGCAGAGACGGCTCGGCGGGCAGGGACGGCTCGGCCCATTCGGAGGGCTCGACGGACCCTTGCGGTACCGGGGAATCGTCCTGCCCGGGGGGAGCTTCCTGGTCAGCTGGGGCAATCGGCTCGAACGGGGCTGAGCGGTCGGCAGGAGCTGAGTGTTCGGCGGCGGCTGCCCGTTCGGTGGGCGCGGCGAGCGGGACAACCGACTCGAACGAGGAAGCCGATTCGGGCGAGGAAGCCGGTTCGGACGGGATAGCAGGTGCGGATGAGGCCGAAGGGTCGGCGGCGGCAGACTGCTCGGCGGCGAGCCGGGCGGCGGCCTGGCGGTTGTAGGGGCCGCGGACGCGGAAGCCGCACTGGACGCAGAACTGGCCCTGGCTCGGGCTGCCGCACCACGGGCAGGTGTCGTCCGATTCGCCGGCCGGGCGGGGCGCGCCTGCGTGATGCTTGCCTACGACACGATCCGGAAGCGGGGGTCGCGTGACGATGGGCACGCCACACACGGCACAGGCGTCACTGGTTTCCGAGTCATGACCGTTGGGACATACCGCCATGTACTGTTCCGTTTCCCATCCAAGTGCCGTGCACAGTCAGCAACCCCTCAGAAGACGAGCCTACCGGGCAATCCGCTCTTGAAGTCAGGAAAGCGGACGGGCTGTGGGGGGAATCGGTGCAGGCAGCTGGGCCTTCCCGCCCAGGTAACGGTCAACTCCGGCGGCGGCGCTGCGGCCCTCGGCGATGGCCCAGACGATGAGCGACTGCCCCCGCCCCATGTCACCGGCGGTGAATACGCCGGGCACCGAAGTCTCGTACTCGGCGTCGCGGCTGACGTTGCCCCGGGCGTCGAACTCCACGCCCAGGTCGGTAAGCAGCCCGGGGCGCTCGGCCCCGGTGAAGCCCAGGGCGAGCAGGACCAGGTCGCAGGGCAGCTCGCGCTCGGTGCCGGGCATCGGCTCGAAGCCGTCCGCGTCGGCCAGCTTGAGGGCCCGCAGCTGCCCGTTCTCGTCGCCCAGGAATTCCAGGGTGGCCGCGGCGTAAGCCCGCTCGCCGCCCTCCTCGTGCGCGCTGGAGACGCGGTAGATCATCGGGTAGGTCGGCCAGGGCTGGTGGCCGGGCCGGGACGCGGGCGGCTGGGGCAGGATCTCGAGCTGCGTGACCGAGGCGGCGCCCTGCCGGTGGGAGGTGCCGAGGCAGTCCGCGCCGGTGTCGCCGCCGCCGATGATGACCACGTGCTTGCCGGTGGCGATGATGGACGGCTCGGTCCCGTCGGTCAGGGCCCGGTTGGCCAGGGGCAGGTAGTCCATGGCCTGGTGGATGCCGCCCAGCGACCGCCCGGGCAGCGGAAGGTCCCGCGCCACCCGCGCGCCGCCGCACAGCACGATGGCGTCGAAGGAGGACCGCAGCTCCTCGGCGGTGACGTCCACGCCGCAGCGGAACTGGGTGCCTTCGGCCCGCATCTGGTCCAGGCGGCGGTCCAGGTGCCGCTTCTCCATCTTGAACTCGGGGATGCCGTAGCGCAGCAGGCCGCCGGCCGCGTCGTCACGCTCGAACACGGTGACCGAGTGCCCGGCCCGGGTCAGCTGCTGGGCGGCGGCCAGCCCGGCCGGGCCGGAGCCGATGACGGCCACCGTGTGGCCGCTCAGCGCGGCCGGCGGCTGGGGGGTGACCCAGCCGGACTCGAAGGCCCGGTCGACGATTTCCACCTCGACCTGCTTGATGGTGACCGGGTCGGCGTTGATGCCCAGCACGCAGGCGGACTCGCACGGCGCCGGGCACAGCCGGCCGGTGAACTCGGGGAAGTTGTTGGTGGCGTGCAGCCGGTCGGCGGCCAGCTGCCAGTCCCGCCGCCAGACCAGGTCGTTCCACTCGGGGATCAGGTTCCCCAGCGGGCAGCCGCTGTGGCAGAACGGGATGCCGCAGTCCATGCAGCGCCCGGCCTGCTGCTCCAGGTGGCTGGACGGGAACGGCTCGTACACTTCGCGCCAGTCCATCAGCCGCAGCTCGACGGGACGACGCGCCGGGGTCTCCCGGGGGGTCGTCAGAAACCCCTTCGGGTCAGCCATGACACGTCCTCCTTAGCCGTGCGCCGCGGCCATGACGGCCTCGTTGACGTCGCGGCCCTCGCGCTCGGCCTGCGATGCGGCGGACAGCACTCGCTTGAAGTCCTTGGGCATGATCTTGGTGAACCGGGCGGGGTCCCAGTTGGCCAGCAGCTTGGCCGCGACGGAGGAACCGGTCTCGGCCTGATGGCGCTCGACGACCTCGCGCAGGAAGCCGGCGTCGTCGTCATCCAGCGGGTCGAGATCGACCATCTCCCGGTTGACCCGGTGCACCGGGAGGTCCAGGACGTAGGCGATGCCGCCGGACATGCCGGCCGCGAAGTTGCGGCCGATCGGGCCCATGATGACCACGCGGCCGCCGGTCATGTACTCGCAGCCGTGATCGCCGATGCCCTCGACGACGGCCAGCGCCCCGGAGTTGCGGACGCAGAACCGCTCGCCGACCACGCCGCGCAGGAAGATCTCGCCCGCGGTGGCGCCGTAGCCGATCACGTTGCCCGCGATGACCTGGTCCTCGGCCGCGAACGGGGACACCGCCGGGGGCCGGACCATGACCCGTCCGCCGGACAGGCCCTTGCCCACGTAGTCGTTCGCGTCGCCCTCCAGGTGCAGGCTGACGCCGCGCGGCAGGAAGGCCCCGAACGACTGCCCGGCGGAGCCGGTGAAGAAGATGTCGATGGTGTTATCAGGCAGCCCCCGGCCGCCCCACCGCTTGCTGACCTCATAGCCGAGCATGGTGCCGACGGTGCGGTTCACGTTCCTGATGGGCAGCTCGAGGCGGACCGGGCGGCCGTCGGCCAGCGACCCTTCGGCCAGCTGGATGAGCGTGTTGTCCAGCGCCTTCTCCAGCCCGTGGTCCTGGCCGGTGACGTTCCGGATGGCCGCACCGTCGGGCAGCTCGGGCGCGTACAGCACCGGGGACAGGTCGAGCCCGGAGGCCTTCCAGTGCTCCACGGCCAGGGCCGCGTCGAGCAGGTCGACCCGGCCGATGATCTCGTCCAGCGACCGGAAGCCCAGCCGGGCCAGGTACTCCCGGACCTCCTCGGCGATGAACTCGAAGAAGTTGACCACGAACTCCGGCTTGCCGCTGAACCGGGCCCGCAGCTCGGGGTTCTGGGTGGCCACGCCGACCGGGCAGGTATCCAGGTGGCAGACCCGCATCATGACGCAGCCCGACACGACCAGCGGCGCGCTGGCGAAACCGAATTCCTCGCCGCCCAGCAGCGCGGCGACGATCACGTCCCGGCCGGTCTTGAGCTGGCCGTCGACCTGGACCACGATCCGGTCGCGCAGCTTGTTGCGCAGCAGGGTCTGCTGGGTCTCGGCCAGGCCGAGCTCCCACGGCGCCCCGGCGTGCTTGATGGAGGTCAGCGGCGCGGCGCCGGTGCCGCCGTCGTGCCCGCTGATCAGCACCACGTCGGCGTGCGCCTTGGACACCCCGGCGGCCACGGTGCCCACCCCGACCTCGGCCACCAGCTTGACGTGCACCCGGGCTGAGGGGTTGGCGTTCTTCAGGTCGTGGATGAGCTGGGCCAGGTCCTCGATGGAGTAGATGTCGTGGTGCGGCGGCGGCGAGATCAGCCCCACCCCGGGGGTGGAGAACCGGGTCTGGGCGATCCACGGGTAGACCTTGTGCCCGGGCAGCTGGCCGCCCTCCCCCGGCTTGGCCCCCTGCGCCATCTTGATCTGGATGTCGTCGGAGTTGGCCAGGTACTCGCTGGTGACGCCGAACCGGCCGCTGGCCACCTGCTTGACCGCGGACCGGCGCAGGTCGCCGTTGGCGTCGGCGGTGAACCGGGCCGGGTTCTCGCCGCCCTCGCCGGTGTTCGACCGGCCGCCCAGCCGGTTCATGGCGATGGCCAGCGTCTCGTGCGCCTCGGCCGAGATCGAGCCGTAGGACATGGCCCCGGTGGCGAACCTCCGCACGATGCTGGAGACCGGCTCGACCTCATCGATCGGAACGGCCTGGACGGCCTGGGTGTCGGGATCGACCCCGCAGATCCGGAGCAGGCCGCGCAGCGTCATCAGCTCCCGCGACTGGTCATCGACCAGCGAGGTGTACTCCTTGAAGATCTCGTACTGGCGGCTGCGGGTCGAGTGCTGCAGCTTGAAGACCGCTTCGGGGCTGAACAGGTGCGGCTCGCCCTCACGGCGCCACTGGTACTCACCGCCGGTGGCCAGCCGCCGGTAGTCCATCCCGGCCGGGTCAGCCAGGGCCAGCGTGGTGCGCTGGGAGATCTCCGCGGCCAGGGCGTCGAAGCCCACGCCGGACAGCCGCGAGGTGGTGCCCGCGAAGCAGGTCTCGATGACCTCCGGGCCGAGGCCGATGGCCTCGAAGATCTGCGCCCCGGTGTAGGAGGCCACGGTGGACACGCCCATCTTGGACATGATCTTGAGCAGGCCCTTGCCCATGGCCTTGATCAGGTTGGCCTCGGCCTGCTGCTCGGTCAGGCCCTCGAGCAGGCCGCGCCGCACCAGGTCCCGGACCGACTCGATGGCCAGGTACGGGTTGACCGCCGCGGCGCCGAAGCCGACCAGCAGCGCGACGTGATGGCACTCGCGCACGTCCCCGGCCTCGACGACCAGCCCGGCCCGGGTGCGTGTCTTCTCCCGGATCAGGTGGTGGTGCACCGCGCCGGTGAGCATGAGCGACGGGATCGGGACGGTGCCGTCGGCGGGGTCCCGGGACCGGTCGGACAGGATGATCAGGCGGGCCCCGGCGCGGATGGCGGCGGAGGTCTCGCCGCAGATCTCGGCCAGCCGGGCCCGCAGCCCGGCGCCGCCGCCGCGCGGGTCGTAGCGGCCGTTGACCACGTAGGAGGCCAGCCCGGGCAGGCTGCCGTCGTCGTTGATGTGCACCAGCCGGGCCACGTCCCGGGCGCTGAGCACCGGGTAGGGCAGCACGATCTGGCGGCAGGAGGACGGCTGGGGCTCCAGCAGGTTCTGCTCGGGGCCGGTGGTGGTGCGCAGCGAGGTGACGAGCTCTTCCCGGATGGCGTCCAGCGGCGGGTTGGTCACCTGGGCGAACAGCTGGGTGAAGTAGTCGAAGACCAGCCGCGGCCGGCCGGACAGCACGGCCAGCGGCGTGTCGGTGCCCATCGACCCGGTGGGCTCGGCGCCGGTGCGCGCCATCGGGGTCATGATGACCCGCAGCTCCTCTTCGGTGTAGCCGTGCATCCGCTGCTCGGTGACCAGGTCACGGCCGTCCGGGGCGGTCAGCTCGCGCTGGTGCGGGATGGCGGGCGGCTCGGCGGCGGGGTGCTCGGGCAGGTCGTCGAGGTGGACCAGGCCGGCGTGCAGCCAGGCCTCGTAGGGATGCTCGGCGGACAGGCCCGCCTTGACTTCCTCGTCCTCGACGATCCGGCCGGTCACGGTATCGGCCAGGAAGATGCGGCCGGGCTGCAGGCGGCCCTTGCGGACCACGGTGGCGGGGTCGATGTCGAGCACGCCGACCTCGCTGGCCAGCACGACCAGGCCGTCGCTGGTGACCCAGTACCGGCCGGGCCGCAGGCCGTTGCGGTCGAGCACGGCCCCGATGACCGAGCCGTCGGTGAAGGCGATCAGGGCCGGCCCGTCCCACGGCTCCATCAGGGTGGAGTGGAACTCATAGAAGGCGCGGCGGCCGGGCGACATCTCGTCGTGGTTCTCCCACGGCTCGGGGATCATCATGAGCACCGAGTGCGGGAGCGACCGGCCGCCCAGGTGCAGCAGCTCCAGGCACTCGTCGAAGCTGGCCGAGTCGCTGCCGGTGTCGTCGAGGATCGGGAACAGCCGCTCGATGCCCTTGCCGTCCTTCGACGGCGGGATGAGGTCGCTGGCCAGCATGGCCTCGCGGGCGCGCATCCAGTTGCGGTTGCCGCGGACGGTGTTGATCTCGCCGTTGTGCGCGACGTACCGGTAGGGGTGGGCCAGCGGCCAGGAGGGGAAGGTGTTGGTGGAGAACCGGGAGTGGACCAGGGCCAGGGCGGAGCGGTACCGCGGGTCGGACAGGTCGGGGAAGAACGCCTCGACCTGGGGGGCGGACAGCATGCCCTTGTACACGATGGTGCGCGGCGACAGGCTGGCGAAGTACACGCCGCCCTCGTGCTCGGCCCGCTTGCGCAGGCAGAACGTCATCCGCTCGAGCTCCAGGCCGGACTCGCCGTTTTGGCCGGCCACGAACAGCTGGGCCAGCTCGGGCAGGACCGACAGGGCGCCGGCGCCGCAGGCCTCGGTGTCGTGCGGGACGTCACGCCAGCCCAGCACGGTCAGGCCCTCGGCCGCGGCGAGCCGTTCGATGGTGGCGGAGACCACGGCCCGTTTGGCGGAGATAAAGGCCAGGCCGACGGCGTAGGAGCCAGGCTCGGGCAGCGCGAAGCCGCAGACCTCGCGGAGGAACGCGTCGGGTACCTGGGTCAGGATCCCGGCACCGTCTCCGGTGCCCGGGTCACCGCCCTGCGCGCCGCGATGTTCCAGGTGAAGGAGCACTTGCAGGGCATTGGCCACCACGTCATGACTACCCCGTCCGGTCAGGTCCGCGACGAAGCCGACGCCGCACGCGTCGTGTTCGTAGGTGGGGTCGTAAAGACCAGCCGCCGCCATGCGCTCTCCTGTCGTCTCGCTTACGTCGCATCCCTGCGATCGGGACGACACTGGCCCTGTTACATAGACATTACATCACCGGAAGATTCGTCTACCAGGCTAGCTTCAGGATACGTCGTCGCTGGTGACATGCCTCTTGCCGGGCGCAGGTATAGACCAGCTGGCGGGCCTGAGCGGGCCGCGGTGCCGATGAGCTGGGCGTAAGCCGCGTCGCGGTATACGGCATAGGTCCGGTAAGAAGCGATTCGTCACAGAAGATGCCAGCCGTATCACCCCAGACGGGCAGGCTGACGGTTCCGCGACCCCGGCGGCGGGCCGTCCGGGACGACGGAATTGCGGCGTAATGCTGGTAACCCGAAGGCTGGATCAGCCGGGCCGGCGGACCCAGGGCGGATCAGGCCCGGCGGCGGACGGCGGCGGCCAGCTCGGCGGCGAGATCAGCGACGGAAGCGGGCCCGCGGCCGTCACCGAGGTCGGCGGAGGCGAGCAGCCGGCGGACGAAGGCGGTGCCGACGATGACGCCGTCCGCGAACCCGGCCACCTCGGCGGCCTGGGCCCCGTTGCTCACCCCGAGGCCCACCGCCACCGGCAGGCTGGTGTGCGGGCGGATCCGCTGGACCAGGCCCGCCGCGTCTCCGCTGACCTGGTCACGGACGCCGGTGGTGCCCATCAGCGAGACGGCGTAGACGAAGCCGCGGCAGGCCTGGGTGATGGTGGCCAGCCGCTCCGGGGTGGAGCTGGGCGCGGCCAGGAACACCCGGTCCAGGTCGTACCGATCGGAGGCCGCCAGCCAGGAGGCGGCTTCCTCGGGCGGCAGGTCAGGGGTGATCAGCCCGGAGCCGCCGGCCGAGGCCAGGTCGCGGGCGAAGGCCTCGACGCCGTACTGGTCGACCGGGTTCCAGTAGGTCATGACCAGGACCGCGACGCCGGTCGCGGCGACCGCCTCGACGGTGCGCATGACGTCGGCGACCCGGACGCCGCCCTCCAGGGCGCGGGTCACCGCCTGGGCGATGACCGGCCCGTCCATCAGCGGGTCGGAGTAGGGCAGGCCGATCTCGATGACGTCGGCACCGGCCTCGGCCATGGCCCGGGCGGCCTCGATGGCGCCGTCCACGCTGGGGAACCCGGCCGGCAGGTAGCCGACCAGGGCGGCGCGGTTGTCGGCGGTGGCCTTGCCGAAGGCGGTGGCGACGGGACTGGCGGTGGTCACAGGCCAAACCATTTCGATGCGGTGTGGACGTCTTTATCGCCGCGGCCGGACAGGTTGACCAGGATCAGCGCGTCCGGGCCGAGCTCGCGGCCGACCTCGAGCGCCCCGGCCAGCGCGTGCGCGGACTCGATGGCCGGGATGATGCCCTCGGTGCGGCACAGCACCTCGAAGGCGTGCATGGCCGCGGTGTCCGGGACGGCCCGGTAGGTGGCCCGGCCGGTTTCCATCAGCCAGACGTGCTCGGGACCGACGCCCGGATAGTCCAGGCCGGCCGAGATGGAGTGGGTGGGCAGGGTCTGGCCGTCCCCGTCCTGCAGCACGAAGGTCCGCATCCCGTGCAGCACGCCCTCGGACCCGCCGGTCAGGGTGGCCGCGTGCCGGGGCGTGTCCAGCCCGTCGCCGCCGCCCTCGCAGCCGATCAGCGCGACGCCGCTGTCCGGGATGAAGGCGTGGAAGATGCCGATCGCGTTGGAGCCGCCGCCGACACAGGCGATGACCGCGTCCGGCAGCCGGCCCTCCTGGGCCAGCACCTGCTCGCGGGCTTCCAGGCCGATGATCCGCTGGAAGTCCCGGACCATCATCGGGAACGGGTGCGGGCCGCCGACCGAGCCGATGCAGTAGTGCGTGTAGGCCACCGTGGTGACCCAGTCGCGGAACGCCTCGTTCATGGCGTCCTTGAGCGTCCTGGTCCCGGTGGTGACCGGGATGACCTCGGCGCCGAGCATGCGCATCCGGGACACGTTCAGCGCCTGGCGCTGGGTGTCCTCCTCGCCCATGTAGACCGAGCACTCCAGGCCGAGCAGGGCCGCGGCGGTGGCGGTGGCCACGCCGTGCTGGCCGGCGCCGGTCTCGGCGATGACCCGGCGCTTGCCCATCCGGCGGGCCAGCAGTACCTGGCCCAGCACGTTGTTGATCTTGTGCGACCCGGTGTGGGTCAGGTCCTCGCGCTTGAGCAGGACGGTGGCCCCGCCCGCCTGCTCGCCGAACCGGCGGGCCCGGGTCAGCAGCGTGGGCCGGCCCGCGTAGCCGGACAGCAGGGCGTCCAGCTCGGCGCGGAACTGCGGGTCGCGGCGGGCCTGGGCGTACTCGGCGGTCAGCTCGTCCAGCGCGGCCATCAGCGACTCGGGCGCGAACCGCCCGCCGAAGGCCATGTCGGCCACCCGGAAGTGCCCGGAGACATCGGGAACCGGGGAGATGTCGGGCTCGGCCGGGACCGCGGTCATCCGCGCTCACCCCGCAGCGCGGGATGCGAGCCCGGCCGTGACCAGGTCAGCGACGGCGACGCGCGGGTCCTTCCCGGTGACCAGGCTCTCGCCCACCAGCACCGCGTCGGCGCCGCAGGCGGCGTAGGCGAGCAGGTCACGCGGCCCGCGGATACCTGATTCGGCGATCTTCACGATTCCTTCCGGGATCCGGCCCGCCAGGCGGCCGAAGATGTCGCGGTCTACCTTGAGGGTAGCCAGGTTGCGGGCGTTGACCCCGATGACGGTGGCGCCGGCGTCAATGGCCCGGTCCAGCTCGTCCTCGGCGTGCACCTCGACCAGCGGCAGCAGGCCGATGGAGACGGCGCGTTCGACCAGCGAGACCAGCGCGGCCTGCTCGAGCGCGGCCACGATGAGCAGGACCAGGTCGGCGCCGTGGGCGCGGGCCTCCCAGAGCTGGTAGGAGCTGACCACGAAGTCCTTGCGCAAGACGGGCACCTGCACGGCCCGGCGGACGGCGCCCAGGTCGTCCAGCGACCCGCCGAACCGGCGCTGCTCGGTCAGCACGCTGATCACCTTGGCCCCGCCGGCCTCGTAGTCCGCGGCCAGCGCGGCGGGATCGGCGATCTCGGCCATCTGCCCTCGGGACGGGCTGGCCCGCTTCACCTCGGCGATGACGCTGACGCCCTCGCTCTTCAGGGCGGCCAGGGCGTCCTTGGGCGACGGCGCGCGGCGCGCCATCTCCTTCAGGTGGTCCAGGGAGACATGCCGCTGCCGTTCGGCGAGATCGGCACGCACGCCGTCTAGGATCTCGTCGAGCACACTCACGCGGCTGCTCGTCCCCTCATCACATCGGTGGTGCTGTTGCCGTCCGATGGTAGCCCGGCCCGTCTGTGCCATTGTGACTGGGCCCCCTCGAATCGGCGCTAGCGCTGGCAGGACAGAGATTACCCGGGCGCGCCGCCGCCGCTCTCAGTGATCCAGCGCGTAGCCGGCGCCGCGGACGGTCCGGATCTGCCACGGCGGGCCGAGCTTGGCCCGGAGCTGGGCGATGTAGACGTCGGCGGCGCGGTCGCCGGCGCCCGGCCGGCCGCCGCGGTGAGCAGCTGGCGCCGCGAGACGACCCGCCCGGGGTGGTCCAGCAGGGCGGCCAGGACCGCGAACTCCGCGGGGGTCAAGGGCACCTGGCGGCCTCCGGCGACCGCGGCCCGGCGGGCGCCGTCCAGGCGCAGGCGGCCGCGGCTGCGGTCGGCGAGCGCGGCCGCGGGCTCGGTCGCGCGGCCCGGCTGGCCGAGGTCGCGGACCAGGGTGACCAGCTCGCGCGGGCTGAACGGCCGGGCCAGCCAGCGCCGGGCGCCGGCCAGCTCGCCCCGGCCGGCCAGGCCCCGGGGGCGGGGCGCCCGGAGGCCGGCCAGCAGGAAGATGACCGGGGTGCGGACGGCCCGGCGGATGCGCCGGGCGTCCAGGCCGGGCATGGTCAGGTCGATCACGGCTACGTCGGCCGGGCCGCCGGCCAGCTCGGCCAGCGTCGGTTCCGGGCCGGTGACCAGGCGGACGTCCAGCCCGTCGCGGCGCAGGTAGCGCGCCGACATCTCGGCGACCTCGGGCTCGTGCTCAGCGAGCAGGACGGTGACCGGCCCGCGGCGGGCCGGGGCCGGGTCAGGAGGCCGGTTCGCCACCAGGCCGGTCCTGCCGGTGGCCCGGGCCGACCGTGCTGTCCACCGGGCGGCTGTCCCCGGTGCTGCGGCTGCCTTCAGGGCCGCGGCTGTCCTCGGCGCCGTCGGTGGGGTCCACGTCGCGGCTCAGCGACTCCCACAGGGAGGCGGAGTCGGCGGCCCGGGGGGCGCGCTGCTGGCCGGGCCGCTCGAACCGGGAGGACATGACGGGCCAGGCCGGACCCCGCCACACGGTGAGCAAGCCGGCCAGGATGACGGCCACCGCGCCGGCGATGGCCACCGCATGCCAGGTTGTCCCGGTCATGACGACCCGCCCGGTGGAGCCGGCGATGACGATGGCGTGCGCGGCTCCGCCCGGCGAGGTGCCGCCGGTGGTGGAGCCGCCGAGCGCGCCGGAGGCGGCGCTGGACTGAGCCGAATCGAGCACGGAGGCGGCCGTGACGCCCGCGCTCGCGGCCACCGCCGCGCCCAGGCCCAGCAGGGCCAGCAGGCCGCCGGCCGCCCGCCGGGCCAGCGACCTGGTGGCGATCACCGCGGCCAGGCAGGCCAGGGCGGCGATTGCGAGCGCGCTGGCCAGCGGGACGAGCTGCTGGCCGGTGACGGTGATGTCCTGCTCGGGCAGCGGCCTGGGCGGGGTGAAGATGGCGTGGGCCCAGACCTGGCGGGTGGCGAGCACGACCAGGCCGGCGCCGACGGCGCCGAGCAGCAGCACCAGCCCGAATTGCCTGCGCATGCCGGCCTATTGCTCCTTGAGCAGCACGTCGGCGTCCCAGCAGGTCCGGTCGCCGGTGTGGCAGGCCGCTCCCACCTGGTCGACCTTGACCAGCAGCGCGTCGCCGTCGCAGTCCAGCGCGACCGACTTGACCCACTGCTGGTGACCGGACGTCTCGCCCTTGACCCAGTACTCCTGGCGGCTGCGGGACCAGTAGGTGCAGCGGCCGGTGGTCAGGGTGCGATGCAGCGCCTCGTCGTCCATCCAGCCGAGCATCAGCACCTCGCCGGTGTCGTACTGCTGGGCGATCGCCGCGATCAGGCCGGCTGGATCTCGCTTCAGCCGGGCGGCGATGGCAGGGTCGAGCATCGCTTCCTCATTTCTCGTGACTTCAGCCAGGGTAGCAATCCCGCCTACCATCGGCAGGTGAGCTATTCCCGAGATGAGCGGCTGGCCCTGAGCGCGCTGCTCGATGAGACCGGGCCGGACGCGCCGACGCTGTGCGAAGGATGGACGACCGGCGACCTGGCCGCGCACCTGGTCCTGCGGGAGCACCGGCCGGACGCCGCGGCCGGCCTGCTGGGCGGCCCGCTGGCCGGCTACACCACGCGGGTGCAGAGCAAGATCCGGCGCAAGACGCCCTTCCCCGAGCTGGTCGAGATGTTCAGGTCCGGCCCGCCGAAACTGTCCTACATGGCGCTGCCGGGCATGGACGAGCGGTCCAACGTGGTGGAGTACTTCGTGCATCACGAGGACGTACGCCGGGCGGGCCCGGACTGGGAGCCACGGGAGATCGGCCGGGGCGAGTCCCGCGCGCTGTGGCAGCGGCTGCGGGCCGCGCGCTTCATGCTGCGCAAGGCCCCGGTCGGGGTGGAACTGGCCCGCGACGACGCGGAGGACGACGGGCCTTCCTACCGGATCACGGCCAAGAACGCGACGCCTGCGGTGACCGTGATCGGCAGCCCGGCTGAGCTCACCATGTGGGTGCTCGGCCGCACCAGCGCCGCCCGGGTCCGGTTCGACGGGACCGAGGCGGCGGTGAGCAAGCTCACCGCCGGCTGGCGCAGCTAGCTAGACATCCCAGGGGTTAGCGTGTCAAGCGGCTTGGTGGTGGCGGTGGGCCCAGGCGGTGTCTTCGTTGTAGGGGGTGCGGGTTTTGAGGCAGCCGTGGAGGATGCCGACGAGGCGGTTGGCGAGGCGTCGCAGGGCGTCGTTGTGGCCGTGGCCGTTGGCGCGGTGCTGGTCGTAGTAGGCGCGGGCGCCGGGTGAGGCGCTCAGGGCGGAGAAGGCCTGGGCGTTGAGGGCGTCGACCAGCCGGTCGTTGTGCACGAACCGGGCCGCGACGATCCTCTTTTTGCCTGAGGCGCGGGTGATCGGGCTGGTGGCGGCGTAGTTGCGGCGGGCTTTGCCGTCGCGGTAGCGGGCGGGGTCGTCGCCGAACTCTGCGAGCACCCGGGCGCCTGGGATCAGGCCCATGCCGGGCTGGGAGGTGATGATCTCAGCGTCCGGGTGCCGGCCAAAATGGTCCCTCACCTGGGTTTCCAGGATGCTGACCTGCTCATTCAGTGCCGTGATGACCGCGGTCAGCGACCGGACCGTGGCGGCGTAGGCGGCAGTCAGCGCGGGCGGCTGGGCGAGCTGCTCGCCTCGCAATGCGGTCAAGATGACCGCGGCCTTCGCGGGGATGTCCCGCCGCCCGGCCCGCTTAAGCACCGCGGAGACCTGGGCGCGGGTCAGCCTGCGGGCCTGCACCGGGTCCGGGGCCCTGGACAGCAGCTCCAGCGTGTCCGGGGCAGCCAGGTCACCGAACGCCTCCACCGCGGCCGGGAAGTAGTGCAGGAGCTGGTGCCGCATCCGCTGCACCTCCCGGGCCCGGTTCCAGATCATCGTCTTGTGCATCCGGGCCAGGACCTTGATCCCGGCCGCCTCCGGGGAGTCGCCGGCCGCCTCGCGCAGCTGGTGAGAATCAGTCCGGACCATGTCCGCCAGCACGTGCGCATCGCCGGCGTCGCTCTTGGCCCCTGACACCGCATAACGGGCCCGGAACCGCGCCGACTGCTGCGGGTTGACCGGGAACACCCGGTAACCCGCCGCCACCAGCGCCGTCACCCACGGGCCATGATCAGTCTCGATCCCGACCAGCACCTCCGGCTCGTCATCCGCCTCGCTCAGCAGACCGCCGGCCAGCTCATGCAGCCGGGCCATCCCCGCAGCACCCTCTGGCAGGCGGCGCCGGGCCAGCACCGTCCCGTCCTCGTCCATCACCTCGACATCGTGATGATCTTCAGCCCAGTCATCACCCACGAACAGCCGCATCAGCCCTCCGCCCGCAGCAACCAGAACAACGACGGCAGCCAGCGGGAGAACCATCAGCGAGCTAATAGCAGCAGTGCTCACACCCCAGGGCAGGCACGACATCCCAGCAGCGATACAGCTCTCCCGGTCACCGGCAGGGGCACGATCTAGCTTCAGGGCTCAACGGCCCAGCTGACCGGAGTGCTCACCCGCCGGCGGCCACCAGGCACCGAGTCTGCCGCATCACCGACCGACCCGATAACCCCTATTAGCTGCCCATCTCGCGCTTGAGCCGGGCCAGCTCGTCGTCGATGTCCGCCGTGCTCGGGATGTTGCGCCGCGGCTGCTGGGCCGGGACCGCGAACGTGTCCACCTCAGCGGACGGCAGCGGCTGGTAGGGCTCCTCGTCGCGGACCTCGCGCTTGGCGCGCTTGCCCGAGACCTGCTTACCCGACCGCGCCATCTTGATGGCCACGACGACCGCACCCACGACCAGCGCGGCGATCACCAGCGTGGTCACGGCGTGGATGATGAACCCGATCACCGAGCCGACGACCAGAAACGCGATCAGTATGCCGCCCGCAATGGCGGCAAGCTTCAAGAACCGCATCCGCCGCGTCCTTCCTCGACAAAGCCCCCAAGACCAGCTCTCAATCAAGATATTACCCGACTGTCCAAGCGCGGCCGGGAACGAGGATGAACAAGGATGACCAGTGCGGGGCTAGGCGAATACGCTTAGGCCATGCACGCACTCGGCATTGACATCGGCGGTTCCGGCATCAAGGCGGCACCGGTGGACGTGGACACGGGCCAGCTGCTCGCAGACCGGCAGAAGATCGAGACGCCGCGGCCTGCTGTCCCCGACGCGGTGGCGGGCGTGGTGGAGAAGCTGGTCACCGCGTTCAGCTGGTCCGGGCCGGTGGGCATCACCTTTCCCGGGGTGGTGACCGACGGCGTGACCAGGACGGCGGCCAACCTGGACAAGGGCTGGATCGGGCTGGACGCCGCCGCGCTGCTGGGCCAGGCGGCGGGCGGCCCGGTCCGGGTGATGAACGACGCGGACGCAGCGGGCGTGGCCGAGATGACGTTCGGGGCGGGGGCGAGCCAGCCGGGCACGGTGCTGATGCTCACCTTCGGCACCGGGATCGGCAGCGCGCTGTTCGCTGGCGGCGTGCTGGTGCCGAACACCGAATTCGGGCACATCGAGATCCGCGGCCGCGACGCGGAGGAGCGCGCGTCGGAGCGGGCCAAGAACGAACACGACCTGAACTGGGCCAAGTGGGCGGAGCGGGTCGAGGAGTACCTGCAGCATATGGAGGCCCTGCTGTCGCCGAGCCTGATCATCGTGGGCGGCGGCGTGAGCAGGCAGGCCGAGAAGTGGGTGCCGCGGCTGACCGGCATCCGGGCTCCTATCGTGCCCGCGGCCATGCACAACGACGCCGGCATCGTGGGCGCCGCGATGTCCACAGCCGGCAGCGCGGTCCCGGCCGCCGGGGCGGCCAGCTAGCGCTTCGGCTGGGCCAGGTTCAGCGGACCGGGTGCCCGGCGGCCTGCAGGGCGCTCTTGACCTGGCTGATGCGCAGTGTGCCGAAGTGGAACACGCTGGCGGCCAGCACCGCGTCGGCGCCGGCGTCCACGGCGGGAGCGAAGTGAGCCAGCGTGCCCGCGCCGCCGCTGGCGATGACCGGGACGGTGACCTCGGCCCGGACGTCCCGGATGAGCTCGGTGTCGAAGCCCGCCGTGGTGCCGTCCGCGTCCATCGAGTTGAGCAGGATCTCCCCCGCGCCGAGCTGCACGCCCCGGCGGGCCCACTCCACCGCGTCGATCCCGGTGCCGGTCCGGCCGCCGTGGGTGGTCACCTCGAAGCCGCTGGGCGGCCCGTCGGCCCGGCGGGCGTCCACCGACAGCACGACGCACTGGGACCCGAAGCGCTCGGCGGCCTCGGACAGCAGCTCGGGCCGGGCGATGGCGGCGGTGTTGAGCGAGACCTTGTCCGCCCCGGCCCGCAGCAGCCGGTCCACGTCCTGCACGCTGCGCACCCCGCCGCCCACGGTGAGCGGGATGAAGACCTGCTCGGCGGTGCGGCGCACCACCTCCAGCATGGTGTCCCGGCCGCCGCTGGACGCGGTGATGTCGAGGAAGGTCAGCTCGTCGGCGCCTTCGGCGTCATAGCTGGCGGCCAGCTCCACCGGGTCGCCCGCGTCCCGCAGCTCCCGGAAGTTGACCCCCTTGACCACCCGGCCCGCATCGACGTCCAGGCAGGGAATGACCCGGACCGCGACGGTCATGCGGCGGCCTCGCTGACTTCGGCGAGGGCCTGCTCGAGGGTGAAGGCGCCCTGGTAGAGGGCCGCGCCGACGATGGCGCCCTCCACGCCGAGCGGGACGAGGGAGGCGATGGCGCGCAGGTCGGCCAGGCTGGAGACTCCCCCGCTGGCCACCACGGGCGCGCTGGTGCGGGCGCAGACGTCGCGCAGCAGGTCCAGGTTCGGCCCGCGCAGGGTGCCGTCCTTGAGCACGTCGGTGACCACGTAGCGGGCGCAGCCCTCGGCGTTCAGCCGGTCCAGGGTCTCGTGCAGTTCCCCGCCCTCGGCGGTCCAGCCGCGGGCGGCCAGCCGGGTGCCCCGGACGTCCAGGCCGACCGCGACCTGGTCGCCGTGCCGGGCGATGACCGACCGCACCCAGCCGGGCTGCTCCAGGGCGGCGGTGCCGATGTTGACCCGGGCGCACCCGGTGCCCAGGGCGCGGGCCAGCGAGTCGTCGTCCCTGATGCCGCCGGACATCTCCACCTGGATGTCGAGCTTGCCCACCACCTGGGCCAGCAGCTCGGCGTTGGAGCCGCGGCCGAACGCGGCGTCCAGGTCGACCAGGTGAATCCACGAGGCGCCGGCCTGCTGCCAGGCCAGGGCGGCCTCCAGCGGGTCGCCGTAGTTGCGCTCGCTGCCGGCCTCCCCCTGGACGAGCCGGACCGCGCGCCCGTCGGCCACGTCGACGGCGGGAAGCAGGATGAGATCGCTATCGCTCACAGGGTCTCAGAGGCTCCTCAGCCAGTTGGCGAGCAGGGCAGCGCCGGCGTCGCCGGACTTCTCGGGGTGGAACTGGGTGGCGGACAGGACGCCCTGCTCGGCCGCGGCCGCGAACCGCTCGCCGTGCTCGGCCCAGGAGACGCGGGCGCCGCCGCGGGTGAGCTCGTCCGCGCCGGCCGCCCGCAGCGCGTAGGAGTGCACGAAGTAGAAGCGGGTCTGCGCCGGGATGCCGGCGAACAGCGCCGAGTCCGGGGCCGGGGTCACGGTGTTCCAGCCCATGTGCGGCAGCACCCCGGCGTCGAGCCGCTCGACCGTGCCCGGCCAGGCCCCGCAGCCTTCGGTCCAGGTCCCGTGCTCGACGCCCGCGCCGAACAGCACCTGCATGCCGACGCAGATGCCCAGCACGGGACGGCCGAGCTCGAGCCGCCGGGCGATCAGCTTGTCGCCGCCCACCGCCCGCAGCCCGGTCATGCAGGCCGCGAACGCGCCGACCCCGGGGACGGCCAGCCCGTCGCACTCCAGGGCGGCGTCCGGGTCGGCGGTCACCTCGGCCTGCGCGCCGACCCGGGCCAGGGCCCGCTGGGCCGAGCGCAGGTTCCCCGACCCGTAGTCGAGCACGACGACCCGCGGGCTCATAACAGGACGCCCTTGGTGCTGGGGATGCCGCCGGCCCGCGGGTCGGGGGCCGCGGCCGCGCGCAGGGCCCGGGCCACCGCCTTGAACTGGGCTTCGACGATGTGGTGCGGGTTGCGGCCCTCGATGACCCGGACGTGCAGGCAGATGGCCGCGGCGAAGGCCAGCGACTCGAAGATGTGCCGGGTCAGCGTGGTGTCGTAGCTGCCGATCAGCGGGGACATGCCGTCCGGCTCGTGGTGCACCACGTAGGGCCGCCCGGACAGGTCGACCGCGGCCTGGACCAGCGTCTCGTCCAGCGGGACCAGCGCGTTGCCGAACCGGGTGATGCCGCTCTTGTCGCCCAGCGCCTCGCGCAGCGCCTGGCCCAGCGCGATCGAGGTGTCCTCCACGGTGTGGTGCGCGTCGATCTCGACGTCGCCCTTGGTCCGCACGGTCAGGTCGAGGCTGCCGTGCTTGCCCAGCTGGGCCAGCATGTGGTCGAAGAACGGGACGCCGGTGCTGACCTCGGTGACCCCGATGCCGTCCAGGTCGAGTTCGACCAGGATCTGCGTCTCCCTGGTGACCCGCTCGACACGGGCAGTCCTGCTCACAGCCCCAACACCTCGCTCAGCGCCGACTTGAAGGCGGCCGTCTCCGCGGCCGTGCCCACCGTGACCCGCAGCCAGCGCGGCGGGCCGACCTCGCGGACCAGCACGCCGCGGTCCAGCAGGCCCTGCCAGACGTGCCGGCGCTGCTCGAACGTGCCGAACAGCACGAAGTTGGCGTCCGAGTCCGCCACCCGGAGCTGGCGTGCTCTCAGCCAGCTGACCAGCTCGTCTCGTTCGGCCCGAAGAGACGTGACGGTGGCCAGCGGCTCGGCGGCCAGCGCGAGAGCGGCCCGCGCCACCGCCTGGGTGACCGCGGACAGGTGATAGGGCAGCCGGACCAGCAGCAGCTTTTCGACCACGTCGGGCGCGGCGGCCAGGTAGCCGACCCGCGCGCCGGCCATGGCGAAGGCCTTGGACATGGTGCGGGTGACGACCAGGCCTGGGTACCGGGGCAGCAGGGTGAGCGCGCTGGGCGTGCCCGCGCGGGCGAACTCGGCGTAGGCCTCGTCGATCACGACCAGGCCGGGCGCGGCGGCGCAGATGGCCTCGATGAGCCCGAGCGAGGCCGAGGTGCCGGTCGGGTTGTTCGGCGAGGTGAGGAAGACCAGGCTGGGCTGGTGCTGCTCGATGGCCCGGACCGCATCGGCCGGGGCCAGCCCGAAGTCCTCGTCCCGGTCGACGTCGACCCAGCGGGTGCACGTGACCCGGGAGATGAGCGGGTGCATGGAGTAGCCGGGCTCGAAGCCCAGCGCGCAGCGGCCGGGCCCGCCGAAGGCCTGCAGCAGCTGCTGGATGATCTCGTTGGACCCGTTGGCGGCCCACAGCTGGGCGGCGGTCAGCCCGTGGCCGAGGTAGTCGGCCAGGTCCTTGCGCAGCTCGACGACGTCCCGGTCCGGGTAGCGGTTCAGGGTCCCGGCGGCCTGCGCCACCGCGTCGGCGACGGCCCGCTGCAGCGCGGGGCTGGGCGGGTAGGGGTTCTCGTTGGTGTTCAGCAGGACCGGCACGTCGATCTGCGGGGCGCCGTACGGGTGCAGGTCGGCCAGGTCGGGCCGAACGGACAGTGGTGCGCCGCCCATCTACTCCGGACCGCCTTCGGAAGGCACGCGGACGCGGACCGCGCCCACGTGCGCGGCCAGGTCCTCGGCGCCGCCGAGTGCGTCGATCAGCGGCGCGGTCCCGGCCAGCGTCGCCTCGTCGCACTCGATCACGTTGACCAGCCGGCCGAACGGCCAGACAGACAGGCCGCTGGTGTGCCGCGCGGTCCCGCCGGTGGGCAGCACGTGGTTGGACCCGGCCAGGTAGTCGCCCAGGGAGACCGGCGCGTACGCCCCGGCGAACACGGCGCCGGCGTTGACGACCCGCGCGGCCAGCTTGGCCGGCTCGCGGGCCTGGATCTCCAGGTGCTCCGGGGCCCAGGCGTCGCTCACGGCCAGGGCCGCGTCGATGTCGTCGACCAGCACGCAGGCGGACTGCCCGGCCAGCGCCGCGGCCACCCGCTCGTGGTGCCGGGCCTGCGGCACCCGGATGGTGAGCTCATCGTCGACGCGGTCGGCCAGGGCGGCGTCGGTGGTGATGAGCAGGCAGGCGGCCAGCTCGTCGTGCTCGGCCTGGGCGATCAGGTCGGCGGCCACGAAGGCCGGCTCGGCAGTGTCATCGGCGATGACGGCCACCTCGGTCGGGCCGTTCTCGCCGTCGGTGCCGACCACGCCGCGCAGGATCCGCTTGGCCGCGGCCACGTACACGTTGCCGGGGCCGGTGATGACGTCGGCCGGGGCGCAGTCCTCGGTGCCGTAGGCGAACATGGCCAGGGCCTGGGCCCCGCCTACCGCGTGCACCTCGGTCACGCCGAGCAGGGCGCAGGCGGCCAGCACCGACGGGTGCGGCAGGCCGCCGCGGTCAGCCTGCGGCGGCGAGGCCACGGCGACCGAGGCGACGCCCGCGATCTGGGCCGGGATGACGTTCATGACCACGGAGGACGGATAGGCGACCAGGCCGCCCGGCACGTAGACCCCGGCCCGCTGGACCGGGACGAAGCGGCCGGTGACGGTGAGGCCGCCGGTGACGCTGGTGGGGCGCTCGGGCGGCAGCTGGGCCTGGTGGACCAGCCGGGTGCGGCGGGCCGCCTCTTCCAGGGCCTCCCGCACCGCGGGGTCGAGGTCGGCCAGGGCGTGGTCCAGGGCGGCCTGCGGGACCAGGGTGCTGGGCAGGTCGACGCCGTCGAAGCGGAGGGTGTACTCGCGCACCGCCTGCGCACCGCGATGCCGGATGTCGTCGCACACGGGACGCACGAGAGCGGCAGCCGCCTCGACGTCGGTGGTGGCCCGGGGCAGGATTCCGGTCAGGGCGACCCGGCTGAGCTGGTCAGCGGGGCGACCGCGCAGGTCGATACGGGAAATCACGGGCCTAGTCTACGGAGCGTGCGGTTCGGGCGGCTCGCCCGTCCACATTTCGGACGAGGCGTCGTCCGTTATCTCCGGGCGGTCTTCCTTACCTTTGCCGCTCTCGGCGATGAGGATGACCACCGCGGTGCACAGCGGCCACAGCGCGAGGGCGCTCTTGGCGCCGAGCGCGAGCGAGGCGTGGAACAAGGTGCCGGTCGCGCTGGCGGCGAGCAGGTGCTCGTAGCTTCCGGTGCCGACGGCCTCGCCGACCCCCATGGCGGCCGCCGCGCCCGCGGCCGCGCCCAGGATCAGGCCGGCCACGGCCGCCGGGCCGCCCCGCCGGCCGAGGAAGCGGTAGCCCAGCACGCCGGTGAGCAGGCCGCAGACCACGGTGATGAGCGCGAACCAGGCATCGGCCACGATGAACGCGCTGCTTTCGGCGTTGGCCAGCTGGGCCTCGCCGGGGGCGATCTCCTGCAGCACGGGCGTCGGCGCGACCGCGGCCCAGATGAGCCCGGCCACGGCCCCGAGGACCGCGCTGGCGGCCAGCGCGGTCAGGAAAGCGGCCAGCCGCCCGTTCGTGAGACCTCCCTGGTCGCCGGATAACCCTCGCACGATGCTACTCGTCCGGCGATCCGGGGCTCGGCAGGTTGTCTTGCCGTGCCATCACTGCTGGTGACGGTCGGTATCCAGGATTCATGGCCGAGTTGTCCCGTTTAGGGGGGCCTCAAGGGGTAGTCGAGGGGGCGATTCGACCCCCAATTGGAGGAAATCATGTCGACCGGAGCAATCATCGGCATCATCATCGCCGCCGTTGTCGTGGTGGCCATCGTCGTGGTTGCCTCTGCGCAACTGCGACGAGCCCGGATACGGCGTCAATTCGGGCCCGAATACGACCGGATGGCCCAGCAGATGGGGGCCAGGAAGGCCGACGCCGAGCTGGCCGCGCGGGAGCGCCGGGTCAAGTCGCTCGACATCCGGCCCCTGACCGCTCAGCAGCAGGCCACGTACAGCAGCGACTGGGCCGTCATCCAGGAGAACTTCGTGGACGCCCCCGCCGAGGCGGTGAACACGGCGCACACCCTGGTGTGGGCGGTCATGCGAGACCGCGGCTACCCGGCCAGCGACGAGAACGCCAGCATGGAGGCGCTGTCGTTCTACCACGCCCGGTCCTACGAGGGCTACCGGCCGATTCACGACCTGCCGACCGGATCGGCGTCCACTGAGCAGCTCAGGGACGCGATGATCCGCTACCGCGCGCTGTTCGAGGACCTGACCGGCCTGCACGAGGGCCCGGCTCAGGCTGGTAGCGCTCGGCCCGGTACCGAGCCCGCGGCCGCAGCCGACAGTGACCAGGCGGCCGTGGCCAACCTTCCCGCCGAGAATCACGGCGTGACCGCGGAGACCCGGGCGGCCGCGCAGACGCGAGGGGTGGCCGAGAACCACAGCGTCCCGGAACAGCGTGGTGACCTGCCTGCAGATCTTCCCGCGGACAACACGAACCGGGCCGCCCGATAAACCTGCTGCCCCGACCGGCGACGAGCAGCGCGACAAGCATTCACATCGGATCAGGAAGGGTGAACCCTATGACGCAGGACCAGACAGGCCAGGCGCAGGGCACCGGTTATGCCCGCGAACAGGCCCTCAATGACGACGAGACCGAAGCTGGCCAGAGCGGGGCCGTGACCCGCCTGAAGAAGGTCGCATCCGCGCTGCGCGGTGACCGGCCCGACGAGCCGGTCACCGACCAGACGGTGCCCGACGGCCCGGACCAGACCGTCCCGGACCAGCGGGTGCCCGCTGAGACCGTGCCGGACGAGATGGCCATGACGAGCGGTGACACCCGGGTGCAGGCCCAGGGCGTCGGACGCGACGCGCCCGTGGATGACCGAGCCGACCCGGAGTACGCAGCAGGAACCCGGCCCGGCGGAATTGGCTCGGGCGACCTCGGCTCGGGCGACCTCGGCTCGGCAGGTGCCGGCCCAGCGGACACCGGTGAGTACCGGGAGGCCGGCGAGGCTCCCGGCGTCTACCGGGACGCCGAGGAGTACCGCGAGACCCCGCGCGACGCCGGTGAGTTCCGGGAGACCGGCCGAGCTGAGGGTGCAGCGACCTTGGACCCTTCGAGGACCGCGACCGGCACGTCCGATACGACAGACCGCAGCGGCGCGGACCCGCTCGCGCCAGCTCCGGGCGACGGGAGACTGGCCGGCACCGAGGCCGGCTACGGCGAGGGCGGCACCGAGCCCGCCGGGACCGGCAGCCGTGGGACGACGGCTCCGGAGTATGGCAGCCCGGCGGCGGCGAGCTCCGGCTACGCCACCGAGGCCGGCACTGTGAGCAACGACGCCGGCAACCTGGCCGGCACCGGCACGGAGCGGGAGGACCTGACCTCCGCCAGGCCAGGCGGCACGACTCCCGCTGAGCCCGCGGTCGCGGCCGGCACCGATGTGGCCGGGACCGGGGCCGCCGGCACCGATCCGGCGGCGGTCGACGCGACCGGGCGTCCGGAGTCGGCGGAGGACGCCGGGCTGCGGCCGGGCGAGGCGACCGAGAGGCTCGGTGACTTCGGCGACATCGCCTTCGGCAACCTGCTCCCGGACGCCGCTCAGTACTCCACGAAGTGGGAGCAGATCCAGTTCCGGTTCGTGGACGACCCGCAGGGCTCGGTGACCGAGGCCGCCGAGGTCATCACGCAGGTCACCTCGAAGCTGGAAGAGGCCATCCAGGAGCGGCAGCGCGCCATCCAGGACCGGCAGCACGCCATCCAGGAGCGCGCGAGCGCGCTGCGCGGCCGGTGGGGCGAGGGTTCCAACGCCGACACCGAGACGCTGCGCGAGACGCTGCGCATGTACAAGGCGTTCATGGACCAGCTGGTGGGTCCGAGTTCGTGACGCTGATCGGCGCGCGTTCTTACCCGTGCTGCGGGTAAGAACGCGTTAGCCGACGCACGCTGGGCCGAGTAGCTGCTTCAGGTCGCCGATCAGGGCGGCCGAGGCAGCTACTCGCAGTTTGTCGTCCAGACGGACCAGCGTGGTCCGCTGGTGGCCGCGCAGCTTCAGGTGGACCTCGGTAGGCCCCGGGTGGGTGACCAGCACCTCGCGCAGCCGCTCCACGACCGGCGGCACGCAGCGGGCCACGGACATGGACACCACGAAGGGACCTGAGGCGTCCATGGACAGGTCGGGCAGGGTCAGGTCCATGGCGATCAGCTTGGGCACGTCGTCCCGGCGGTCGACCTTGCCCTTCACCACCACGACGGCGTCCTCGGTGATCGTGGTCGCGTACAGCTGGTAGGTCTGCGGGAAGAACAGCACCTCGATCGCGCCGGCCAGGTCCTCCAGCGTGGCGGCGGCCCACTGGTTGCCCTGCTTGGTCACCTTGCGCTGCACGCCGGACAGGATGCCGCCGACCTTGACGATCTGGGCGTCGGACCGGTCCCCGCTGCGCGGCCGCGACTCGCTGTCCTCGGCGCTCAGGTCGGCCAGCGCGCAGTCGCTCTCCCGGGCGATGATGTGCTCGATGCCGAACAGCGGGTGGTCGGAGACGTACAGGCCGAGCATCTCCCGCTCGAAGTTCAGCAGGGTGGACTTGTCCCACTCCCCCGTCGGGATCGGGATGTCGAAGACCGCCTCGGCCTCGGCGTCGCCGCCGAACAGGGAGTCCTGGCCGATCGCCTCGTTCCGCTTGATGTCGAGCACGGCGTCGACGGCTTGCTCGTGCACCATGACCAGGCCCTTGCGCGCATCCCCGAACGAGTCGAAGGCGCCCGCCTTGACCAGCGACTCGACGACCCGCTTGTTGCAGACGACCAGCGGGACCTTGCGCAGGAAGTCGGTGAACCCGCTGAAGCTGCCCTTCGACTTGCGCGCCGCGACGATCGCCTCGACCACGTTCCCGCCCACGTTGCGGATCGCGGCCAGGCCGAACCGGACGTCGGTGCCGACCGCGGCGAAGGTGGCCACCGACTCGTTGACGTCAGGCGGCAGGACCTTGATCCCCATCCGGCGGCACTCGCTCAGGTACAGGGCCGACTTGTCCTTGTCGTCGGCCACCGAGGTGAGCAGGGCGGCCATGTACTCGGCCGGGTAGTTGGCCTTCAGGTAGGCGGTCCAGTAGGAGACGAGCCCGTACGCGGCGGAGTGCGCTTTGTTGAACGCGTAGCCGGCGAACGGCACCAGGACGTCCCAGACGGCCTTTATGGCCTTGTCGGAGTAGCCGCGTTCCTTGCAGCCCTGCTCGAACGGGACGAACTCCTTGTCCAGGATCTCCTTCTTCTTCTTGCCCATGGCCCGGCGGAGCAGGTCGGCTTGCCCGAGGGTGTACCCGGCCAGGATCTGCGCGGCCTTCTGCACCTGCTCCTGGTAGATGATCAGGCCGTAGGTCAGCTCGAGGGTGTCCTTGAGCGGTTCCTCGAGCTCGGGGTGGATGGGCGTGATCTCCTGCTGGGCGTTCTTGCGCAGCGCGTAGTTGGTGTGCGAGTTAACGCCCATCGGGCCGGGCCGGTACAGCGCGATGACGGCGGAGATGTCCTCGAAGTTGTCCGGCTTCATCAGCCGCAGCAGGCTGCGCAGCGGGCCGCCGTCGAGCTGGAACACGCCCAGGGTGTCGCCGCGGGACAGCAGCTCATACGTCGGCTTGTCGTCCAGCGGCAGGCTGAGCAGGTCGATGGAGATGTCGCGGTTCTTCTCGATGGCCTTGACCGCGTCGGCCATGATGGTCAGGTTGCGCAGGCCGAGGAAGTCCATCTTCAGCAGGCCGAGGCCCTCGCAGGTCGGGTAGTCGAACTGCGTG
Organism: uncultured Actinomycetes bacterium; assembly: GCA_963744005.1. Lineage (GTDB taxonomy): Bacteria > Actinomycetota > Actinomycetes > Streptosporangiales > Streptosporangiaceae > Palsa-504. Next base: position 1,439,621 of record CAVURU010000003.1, read on the forward strand.
ATGACCGCGCCGTCGGTGTGCCGGGTCCAGACCGGGATGTGGTCGGTCAGCGGTTCCGCCGACATGATGACCCCGGCGGCGTGCACGCCCGGCTGGCGGATCAGCCCCTCGATGCCCTGGGCCGTGTCGATGACCTGCTTGACCTCGGCCTCGTTCTCGTACAGGGAGCGGAGCTCGCCCGCTTCCTTGTACCGGGAATGCTGGTCGTCGAAGATCGCCGACAGCGAGATGTCCTTGCCCATCACCGCGGGCGGGAAGGCCTTGGTGATCCGGTCCCCCAGCGCGTAGGGATGGCCGAGCACCCGGCAGGAGTCCTTGATGGCCGCCTTGGCCTTGATGGTGCCGTAGGTGATGATCTGCGCGACCCGGTCCGAGCCCCACTTCTGGGTCACGTACCGGATGACGTCGGCCCGGCCACGTTCGTCGAAGTCGATGTCGATGTCGGGCATCGAGATGCGCTCGGGGTTGAGGAACCGCTCGAAGATCAGCCCGTGCGTCAGCGGGTCGAGGTCGGTGATGCCCATCGCGTAGGCGACGATCGAGCCGGCCGCCGAACCGCGGCCCGGGCCGACGGCGACGCCGTTGTTCTTGGCCCACATGATGAAGTCGGCGACGACCAGGAAGTAGGCCGGGAAGCCCATCTGGCAGATGATCTGGATCTCGTACTCGGCCTGGGTGCGCCGCTGCTCGTCGAAGCCGTCCGGGTAGCGGCGATCCATGCCCTTCCACACCTCGGCCCGGAACAGCTCCTCCTCGGACTCGAAGCCCTCGGGGATCGGGAACCTGGGCATCAGGTTGCGGAACTCGAACATGCCGGAGGTGTCGACCCGGTCGGCGATCAGCAGCTGGCTGTTGCGGCAGCCTTCCTGCCACAGGTCGCTGCTGTCCAGCTGGTACATGTCCGCCGCGGGCTTGATGAAGTAGCCGGTGCCGTCGAAGCGGAACCGGTCGGCGTCGGCCAGGCTCTTGCCGGTCTGGATGCACAGGAGCATGTCCTGGGCCTGGGCGTCGTTCTCGCGGGTGTAGTGCGAGTCGTTGGTGACGACCGGGGGGATGCCGAGCTTGCGGCCGATCTCGAGCAGGCCGTCGCGGACCCGGCGCTCGATGTCCAGCCCGTGGTCCATCAGCTCCAGGAAGTAGTTCTCCTTCCCGAAGATGTCCTGCCACTCGGCGGCGGCCTTGAGGGCCTCGGCCTCCTGGCCGAGCCGGAGCCGGGTCTGCAGCTCGCCGGACGGGCAGCCGGTGGAGGCCATCAGGCCCTGACTGTGCTCGGCCAGCAGCTCCTTGTCCATCCGCGGCCACTTGACCAGCCAGCCTTCGGCGTAAGAGCGGGAGGAGAGCCGGAACAGGTTGTGCAGGCCGTGCTTGTCCTGGGCCCAGATGGTCTTGTGCAGGTAGGCACCGGCGGCCGAGACGTCGTCCTTCTTCTGGTGCGGCTGGCCCCACAGGATGCGCTTAGTGTTGCCGCGCGCCTCCGGCGCGACGTAGGCCTCGATGCCGATGACCGGCGTGACGCCCGCCTCGGCGGCCTGCCGGTGGAACTCGGCGGCGCCGAACACGTTGCCGTGGTCGGTCATGGCCACGTGCGTCATGCCCTGAGCCTTGACCTCGGCCATGAGGTCCTTCAGCCGCGCCGCGCCGTCCAGCATGGAGTACTCGGTGTGCACATGCAGGTGGGCGAACGGCTGATTGGACTCTGCCATGACGAACCGCCTCCTCAGGGCACAGCGCGCAGCGCACGCGGCCCACCGGAGCCAGGCCTCGGGGCGGCGTGCGGCCTCATCAACCCGGTGCTGACCACCCTAGTGGAGCGCTGCCCGCGCCGCCGGGTTGGCGCGCCGGCCCGGGCCGGCTGGTCGCAAATGTCCGGTTCGGGAGGCCGGATTCCGGCGCTCATCCCGAGGTCCAGCGGGGCGGGCCGGGGGTCCAGGCGAACGGCTGGGACAGCAGCCGCACGTCCGCGGAATTGGCGATGATCCGGCGGCTCGCGGGGCCAGGAGGAGCGGCTTGGACCGGAGGCACCGGGTAGGTTGCGGCCTCGGTGCTGGTTGCTGCCTCGGGGCAGACTTCGTCTTCCTCGGCGGCTTTAGCCTCGGCGGCGGCTTGAGTTCTGGCGGCGAGGGCGGCGTTGGCGAAGCAGACGTAGATGGCGTGGTCAAGGTCGAGGCGCTCGCCGTACCAGGCGGGGATGATCGTCTCCGGGGTGATGTCGGCGTCATGGTCGTCTTCTATTGAGCCGTCGCTGGGTGGCAGGGTCGGGGCAGCCGGGACGGCGGTGCCGTCGGGGCGGTAGAAGGTGAAGGTGCCGTGTCCGGTCAGGGCGATCAGGTAGCCGCGGTCGTGGACGACCTGGTGGTGGTGACGGCACAGGCTGATCAGGTTGTCGAGCTTGGTGTGGCCGCCGTTGGACCAGTACTGGATGTGGTGCAGGTCGATGCGGCGGGACTCGCAGCCGGGGAACCGGCAGCGACCGTGGTCCCGGTCCCGGGCCGCTCGGCGGAGGGCCGAGCTCGGGCGGCGCCGGCGGTGGCCGAGGTCGAGCAGTTTCCCGGCGCTGTCGTGCAGCATCCAGGTCCAGGTAGCGGAGCAGGCGATCCGCTGGGCGGTGGCGGCGCTGAGGGCGGGGCCGTCTTCGACATGGCAGCGGGCCGGGTCGGCGGGGTGTCCGGGTGCGGGCGGGTTCGTCGGCACGGCGGGCGTTTCCGCGGAAACGCCGGCGATATCAGGGATATGGCCGGGCGGGGTGACAGCGCCGGGACCGAGGTGGATGACGACCTGGTAGACGTCCGGGTCATCGGCGGTGGAGGCCCCGTGGCTGAGGAACGACTCGGCCAGGACCAGGAGAGCGTCGGCCAGGCTGGAGGAGGTCGGCTCGACGGGTCGGGCAGCGGGAGGCGTTTCCGCGGAAACGCCTGACGGCTCGGGCTGGGCGCGGTGAGCGGGCTCGGGGCCGACCGGGTGGTCGGTGTCGGCGGGGTGCGGATGCTCGGGCCGCGAGTGCTCCTGGTCCGCGGCAAGAACGGCGTGGAGGGGCCAGATGGCCGGCCAGCTCGCAGATCTGAGCTTCGAGGCGCTCCAGGGGAACAGGCGGAGGATCCTCAGGGCCGGGCGCGGGGTCCAGGACGGCGAGAGCGCCGGCCGAACGGGGCGTTCTATCGAACATGTATTTGACGATAACACCCGGCTATGACAATCCTGGCTGGTGGCGGGCTAGTCCCAGCGGACGCGGACGCTGGATTGCCAGACGCCGAACAGGGCGGGATCGGCCTGGGCCAGGGTCTCGACCAGGGCCGCGTGGCCAGAGCGGAACCAGGCGAGCAGCTCGGCGTCGGAGGCGCCGCCGTGCAGGATCTCCTCTTCGGAGGGTCCGTCGAGGACCGCCTCCGGCCGTTCGGTGATGTGCCGTGCCGCCCAGCGATGGACGTAGCCGGTGTGCCGGAGCAGCTCTTTGACCCGCCGTCCGGGCAGGGCGGGACGGGGGCGCCCAGGCCGGCCCGGCCGGCCGCGGCAGCGAGCAGGTCGCCCTGGCGGCGCAGAGCCTCGATGTGGTCGGGTATCTCCACGCCGCCATTGTGCCGCGGCCGGGAAGGCGGCACTAGGCGGGGAGCGGCGCGCCGGTTTCCAGCAGGGTCTTGAGGCTGGAGATGACATCGGGCCAGCCGACGCTGACCATCTGGACCACGATGCTGCCGGGCTCGAAGCCGTCGTGGGTCACGGTCAGCTTCACGCCCTGGGTGACGGGCTCGAGGTCGAAGGTGACCTTGGACCGCGGCTCGGCGGCCAGCTTGGCCACGAACTCCTCCTCCCAGCCGAACTTGTCGGCCAGCTCGGGGGTCATGGTGTGCCAGCTGTAGGACAGGCGGCGGTACGGGTCGGATTCGAGCACGACGCTGCCGGGATCGCTGATCACGACGCCGTGGTTGTCCCAGGTGATCGGCGAGCCCTTGGCCCAGTCCGTGCGCAGCTCGGTCTGCCAGTAATGCCGGGTGAAGGCCGGGTCGGTCAGGCCCTGCCACAGCTTCTCGGGCGTGGTGCGGATGTAAGTGGTGTAGACGAACGACGGGGTGTCCATGTCGGTCTCCTCCAGGGCTTTCTTCAAATCGGCCAGGGCGTCAACCCGGGCCCGGTCGTAGCGGCTGATCCAGCGTTCGGCGATGTCGCTGATGGGTGCGGCGTTCAGGTAGTGCAGCTTCTCCCGGCCCCGGCGCACCGTGGTGACCAGGCCAGCGGCCTCGAGCACGGCCAGGTGCTTGCTGACCGACTGCCGGGCCATCTCCAGGCCGGCGGACAGCTCCCGAAGGGTCTGGCCGTTGCGGGCGTTCAGGCTGTCCAGCAGCAGGCGCCGGCTGGGGTCAGCCAGGGCTTTGAACACATCATCCATGTCGTCATCCTCGAAAGGCAGCCGATTGGCTGCTCTTTACATTAGGCAGCCAGATGGCTGCCTGTCAAGGCCATCGGGGAACGGCGGACGAGGAGGTAACGGGCGGGGAAGCCGGAGCTGGAAGAGGCGGCCCGCCGGAGCGGTCAGCTTTCGGCGCGGAGCAGGTCCAGGGCACGGGCCAGGTCGGGCGGGTAGGGGCTGGTGAACGAGACTTCCAGGCCGTCGGCGGGGTGGGCGAAGGTGAGGCTGACGGCGTGCAGCCACTGGCGGGTCAGGCCCAGGTGGGCGGCCAGGACGGGATCGGCGCCGTAGAGGAGGTCGCCGACGCACGGGTGCCGGATGGCGGACATGTGCACGCGGATCTGGTGGGTGCGGCCGGTTTCCAGGTCGACGCCGATCAGGCTGGCCGCGCGGAAGGCTTCCATGGTGTCGTAGTGGGTCACGCTGGGGCGGCCGTCGCTGATCACGGCGAAGCGGCCGTCGCCGCCGGGGTGACGGCCGATGGGGGCGTCCACGGTGCCGCGGAGCGGGTCGGGATGGCCCTGGACCAGGGCGTGATAGCGCTTGGACACGGTGCGCTCGCGGAAGGCGCGCTTCAGCTCGGAGTAGGCGCGCTCGCTCTTGGCCACGACCATGACGCCGGTGGTGTTGGCGTCCAGGCGGTGGACGATGCCCTGGCGCTCGGCCGCGCCGCTGGTGGCGATGGTGTGGCCGGTGGCGGCCAGGCCGCCGGTGACGGTGGGGCCGGTCCAGCCGGGGGCCGGGTGGGCAGCCACGCCGCGGGGCTTGTCGATGACCAGGATGTCGTCGTCCTCGAACAGGACGGCCAGGCCCTCGACCGGCGCGGGCAGCTCGGCCGGGCGGGGCGACGGGAGGGTGACCTGCAGCGGGTCCCCGGCCAGGACCCGGTCCGACTTGGCCGCGGGACGGCCGTCGAGCAGGACCAGGCCGTCGCCGATCAGCTCGGCGGCCTTGGACCGGGACAGGCCGAACATCCGGGACAGCGCGGCATCGAGCCGTTCCCCGTCCAGCCCGTCGGGGACGGCGACCTCGCGCTCACCCGGTGCGGTCATCGGCCGGGGAGGTCGGTGCGGTGACTTGACGGGTGCCGTCGAGGCGGACGCCGCGCAACGCGAGCAGGACGACCAGGACCCCGGCGCAGACGATGGCCGAGTCGGCCAGGTTGAAGATCGGCCAGTGCGGCCACTCGATCCAGTCGACCACCTCGCCGCGGAACAGGCCGGGGGCGCGGAAGATCCGGTCGCCCAGGTTGCCCATGGCGCCGCCGAGGAGCAGGCCGAGGGCGATGGCCCAGCCGACACTGCGCAGGTTGCGGGCGGTGCGCAGGATGTAGACGATCACGCCCACCGCAATGACGGTGAAGACGATGGTCATCGAGGTGCCGATGCTGAACGCGGCGCCGCCGTTGCGGGTCAGCGTGATGGTGAGGAACCCGCCCAGCAGCCGGATGGGCGGATGGCCGGGCATCCTGGCCACCACGATGGCCTTGGAGATGATGTCAGCGGCCAGGACGAACGCGGCGACCCCCAGCAGGAGGCCGACCCGGCGCGGCCGCCGCACGGGATCGTTCAGTGCCGCCCCTCGCGCTGCTGGCAGGTCAGGCACAGGGTCGCCCGCGGGAACGCCATCAGGCGCGCCTTCCCGATCGGCTGGCCGCATGATTCGCATACTCCATATGTTCCCGCATCGATCCGGCCCAGCGTGCGCTCTCCTTGGTCAAGCAGGTCACGGGCGTTCCGGTGACGGGAGAGTTCCGGCGGGGCTCGGCAGGCATGAGCGGAGGATAATTCGCGTTGCTACGCGTGGCAAACCGGCGTCGGCGGAGGTGGGTTAGCCTGGGCCGGTGCCTCCATTCGCGCCGCTTCCCGCGCAGGTCGACCTGCCCGCACTCGAACACGAGATCCTGGCCCGCTGGCGGGAGACCGGGACCTTCGAGCGGTCCCTGGCGCAGACGGCGGGCGGGCCGTCCTGGATCTTCTACGAGGGCCCGCCGACGGCCAACGGGCTGCCCGGCGCGCACCACGTCGAGGCGCGGACGTTCAAGGACCTGTTCCCCCGGTTCAAGACCATGCAGGGCTTCCACGTGCCGCGCCGGGCCGGCTGGGACTGCCACGGGCTGCCGGTCGAGGTCGCGGTGGAGAAGGAACTCGGCCTGACCGGCAAGCGCGACATCGAGGCCTACGGCGTGGCCAGGTTCAACGAGCGCTGCCGCGAGTCGGTGCTGCGGTACGTGGGCGCGTGGCTGGAGATGTCACAGCGGATGGGCTACTGGGCGGACACCGAGAACGCCTACCAGACCATGGATCCGCGCTACATCGAGTCGGTGTGGTGGTCCCTCAAGGTCATCTTCGACAAGGGACTGCTGGTCCGCGACTTCCGGATCAGCCCGTACTGCCCGCGCTGCGGCACGCCGCTGTCGGACCACGAGATGGGCCAGGAGGGTGTCTACCAGACGGTCACCGACCCGGCCATCACGGTCAGGTTCCCGCTGGTCAGCGTGCCGGACGGGGCGCCGGCCGAGCTGGCCGGGGCCGATCTGCTGGTCTGGACGACCACCCCGTGGACGCTGGTGTCCAACACCGCGGTGGCGGTCCACCCGGCGGCGGCCTACGTGGTCGCGGCCCGTTCCGGCGACGGGAACCGCGTGGTGGTGGCGGCTGACCTGGTGGCCACCGTGCTGGATCACGACTGGCGGGTCATCGCCCGGTTCGCGGGCCAGGAATTGATCGGGGCCAGATACCGTCCTCCGTTCGGGATAAAGGACATCCCCGACGCGCACGTGGTGATCCCGGGGTCGTTCGTCACCACGCAGGACGGCACCGGGCTGGTGCACATCGCGCCGGCGTTCGGGGCCGACGACATGGACGTGTCGCGGGCGCACGGGCTGCCGGTGGTCAACCCGGTCAAGCCGGACGGGCACTTCGAGGACGACCTGATGCTGGTCGGCGGGCTGTTCTTCAAGGACGCCGACCCGGTGCTGATCGGCGACCTGGCCGACCGCGGGCTGCTGTTCGACTCGCACCGGCACGAGCACAGCTACCCGCACTGCTGGCGGTGCGGGACGCTGCTGCTGTACTACGCGGTGCCGTCCTGGTACATCCGGACCACGGCGATCAAGGATCAGCTGCTCGCGGAGAACGAGAAGACGAGGTGGTACCCGGCCACGGTGAAGCACGGCCGGTACGGCGAGTGGCTGCGCAACAACGTGGACTGGGCGCTGTCGCGGACCCGGTACTGGGGCACTCCCCTGCCGCTGTGGGAGTGCGCGGACGGCCACGTGACCTGCGTCGGGGCGCTGTCGGAGCTGTCGGAGCTGTCGGGTGCGGACCTGTCCGATCTCGACCCGCACCGGCCCTTCGTCGACGGGGTGACCTTCAGCTGCCCGGAATGCGGCCAGCGGGCGCGGCGGGTGCCGGAGGTGATCGACGTCTGGTACGACTCCGGCTCGATGCCGTTCGCCCAGCACGGCGCGCCGCTGCGGGGCGCGCGGGAGTTCCAGGCGGAGTACCCGGCCCAGTTCATCTGCGAGGCGCTGGACCAGACCCGGGGCTGGTTCTACTCGCTGATGACGGTGGGGACCCTGGTGCAGGGACGCTCGGCGTACGAGAACGTGGTGTGCCTGGGCCTCATCCTGGACGAGGCGGGCCGCAAGATGAGCAAGCACGTGGGCAACGTGCTCGAGCCGATGCCGCTGATGGAGGAGCACGGGGCGGACGCGCTGCGCTGGTTCTTCGCGGCCTCGGGCTCGCCGTGGGGCGACCGGCGGATCGGCCACGACGCGCTGAACGAGATCGTCAGGAAGGTGCTGCTCACCTACTGGAACACGGCCTCGTTCCTGGTCCTGTACGCGAACGCGGGCGGCTGGACGCCGGCCGACCTGGCCGCGCGCCGGCCGTGACGCAGCGGCCGCAGCTGGACCGGTGGGTGCTGAGCGAGCTGCACGCGGTGACGCGGGACGTGACGGCGGCGCTGGAGGAGTTCGACACGGCGGCGGCGGGGCGGCGGCTCGGGGCGTTCATCGACGACCTGTCCAACTGGTACGTGCGCCGGTCGAGGCGCCGGTTCTGGGACGGCCCCGGCCAGCCCGAGGGCGCGGCGGCGTTCGCCACGCTGCACGAATGCGTGCTCACGCTGACGCTGCTGATGGCGCCGTTCGTGCCGTTCGTGACCGACTACGTGTGGGGCGTGCTGCGGGGCCCGGCCGACGCCGAGTCGGTGCACCTGGCCTCGTGGCCGGGCTTCGACGAGGCGCTGATCGACTCCCCGCTCTCTGGGCAGATGGGACTGGTGCGACGTCTGGTGGAGCTGGGACGTTCGGCCCGGGCCGGGGCGTCGGTGCGGACGCGGCAGCCGCTGTCCCGGGCGCTGATCGGGGCGGCCGGATTCGCCCAGCTGCCGGACGAGCTGCGGTCGGAGATCGCCGCTGAGCTGAACGTGTCGGGGCTGGAGCCGCTGGCCGGCGAGCTGGTCGACTACGGGGTCAAGCCGAACTTCCGGGCCCTGGGGCGGCGGTTCGGGGCGCAGACCAAGACCGTGGCGGCGGCGCTGGCTGAGCAGCCGGCCGCGGAGGTGGCGGCCGCGGTGCTGGCGGGCGGGACGTTCGGGGTGCGGCCGGAGGGCTTCACCGAGCCGGTGGAGCTGGGCGCGGACGACGTGATCGTGACCCGGACGCCGCGGGCGGGCTGGGCGGTGGCCACCGACGGCGGCGAGACGGTGGCCATCGACACCGCGGTCAGCCCGGAGCTGCGCCGGGAGGGCGTGGCCCGGGAGTTCGTCCGGCTGATCGCCGACGCGCGCAAGAACGACGGCCTGGAGGTCACCGACCGGATCTGGCTGCGCTGGTCAGCGGATGATCCGCAGGTGGCCGCGGCCCTCGCCGAGCACGCGGGGTTCATCGCCGGGGAGGTCCTCGCCGCCGACTACGGGCCGGTCGTCTCGAGGCCGGGCTCGGCGGGTCCGGAGGCCGAGGCGGTGCGGGAGCACGTCGAGGCCAGCCTCGGCCTGACCTTCTGGCTCCGGCGGATGTAACTCGGCGGCCGTGTCCGGGTCGGGCTGATCCGGCAGGCAGGCCCGGCACGGGCTGCAGCCGGACGCGCGGGCGGCGCTGACCGTCATCCGGTTCAGGTCGCCGTCGCCCATGAACCGGATGAGCAGGCACTGCGGCGTGTGGTAGCGCGGGACGCCCGGGACGACGGTGACCTCGCGCTGGAGGACGGCGGCGGGCTCGTCGTCGATCTTGACCGCGGCGTGCTGGAGGGTGGGCTGCTCTTCGGCGGGAGACTGGGCCGCGGGCTGGTGGGCTCCGCTGGCCTCGGCGGCCGGGGAGCTCTGCGGGCGGCGGCTGTGGCGGCGCTGGCGGCAGGCGCTGTGTCGGCAGGCGCTGTGTCGGCAGGCGCTGTGTCGGCAGGCGCTGTGTCGGCAGGCGCTGTGTCGGCAGGCGCTGTGTCGGCAGGCGCCGTATCGGCGGGGCCTGACCCGGCGGGCTCGGCCTCGGGTCGCGGGGCGGCGACGGTGGCGGCCGCCGATGCGGCCGGGAGGGACGGCTCGGCGGGCTGGGGAGCCGAGGGGGGCGCCGGAGGGGCGGGCCGGATCTCCTGGGCGGGACGGGTGTCCGCGGCCTGGAAGGCCGGGCGGGAGTCCAGGGTGCTGGAGACCTGGGCCGCGGGGCGAGGGATCTCGCGCAGCGGCTGGGTGGCCGGGGCATCCGAGCCCCAGGTCCAGGCGGAGGCGGCCGCGGCGGGAGCCTGGGCGGCGAGCTGGGTGGTCGCGGGCTCGGCGCCGGGAGCGGCAGCAGCCGCGGCAGGCTGGGCGGGCTGGGGGGCCGGCGGCGACGCGACGGGCTGAAGGGCCGTGACCTGCGGGACCACGGCGGGCTGGACCACGGGCGGCTGGGCGGCGGCGGGCTGGGCCATAGCGGCCTGGGTAGCGGGCTGCAACTGGGCCGCGGCCGGGTCGGGCACGACCTGCTGGGTCGCGGCAGGCTGGAGCGGAGCCGAGTCGGGCTGGCCGAAAAGCTCACGGCGCTTGATGATGGCGCCGATGGCCAGGCACAGGAGGGCTGCGCCGCTCACCCCGATGGCCGCGTAGACAAGCATCAGCCTGCTGGTCACCACTCCGGCGACCAGCAGGCCGACTGCCACGGCCACGAGGAACGCGCTGAACCGGATCACGAGCGTCCTCTCAGCGTTTCCCCGAAGCCCTCAATGCCTAGCGACGGTCGCGCGGGGGCGCTCCCTCGGCGGTGCGGAACCCGCCGGAGTGCGGCACGACCTCGGACATCCCGTACTGACCGTTGCGGGCCCCGACCGGCGCGCTGAGCGCGGCGGGCATCGCGGGCTGAGTACCTGTGCCGACGGCTGGGAAGCCACCGGTCTCGGTCACGCCCGCGTCGAGGTCGCGGAGCTGGCCTTCCAGGTATGCCTTGAGCCTGCTGCGGTACTCCCGCTCGAAGGCACGCAGGTCGTCGACCCGGCGCTCCAGTTCCTCGCGGGTCTGCACCAGCGAGCCCATGGCCTGACGGTGGCGCTCCTGCGCGTCCCGCTCGAGGCTCTCGGCCCGGGCCCGGGCGTCGCCGGTGATCTGCTCGGCCTGGCGGCGAGCCTTGGTCAGGACCTCGTCGGCCTCGCGGCGGGCGCGGCCGAGGGTCTCGTCGGCTTCCCGGCGGGCGTCGGCGATGGCCTGGTCGGCCGTCTGCTGGGCCAGCGAGAGGACGCGGGCGGCCGTGTCCATGTTGTCCTCGATGTGCGGCATGCCGCCGCCCATCATGACCGGCTCGGGCTGCCGGCGCTCCGGCTCCATCCGTGGCTCGGACGCCATCATGTCTGGCTTCGGGTCGGACAGCGGAGAGCTCAGCGCGGGAACCGCGCCGACTTGCCTCCGCGCAGCACTTCCGCCAGCTTGGCCCGGAGCTCTTCGTTCTCCTGGATCAGCCGGTCGAGCTCACCCTCGACCTCGTCGAGGAAGGCATCGACCTCTTCCTCGTCGTAGCCGGGCCGGAGCCTGGTCGTACTGAACTGCTTATTCCGCACATCCGCGGGCGTCAGCGGCATCTCGTCTCCTCGGCGCACTTGGACCGTGTTCCTCACGACGGTACCCGAATCAAAGGTGCGGCACAGCCACTTCGAGCAGGATCAACACCACGATGAACAGAACCATGAAACTGAGGTCCATCGCCACCATACCGAGCCGGAGCGGCGGGATGAAGCGACGCAGGAATTTCAGCGGCGGGTCTGTCACGGTAAAGATCGCTTCAGCCAGCACAAGCACGATGCCCGATGGGCGCCACTCGCGCGCGAAAACCTGAATCCAGCCGAAGATCATCCTGCCGACCAGGATGACCAGGTAGATCGTCAGCACGTACCTCAGGACATCTGCAGGACTTCCACGAATCCACCCGGCCCTCGGCGCCGGGCCCCCCGGCGCAGTAACTGATCGGCGTCACGTCACCACTGCTGCTCGCTAACTCTGATTGAAGAAGCCTCGCTCCGCGATACGAGCCTTGTCTTCCGCGGTCACCTGAACATTGGCCGGCGACAACAGGAAGACCTTGTTCGTCACGCGCTCGATGCTCCCGCGCAGACCGAAGATCAGGCCCGCCGCGAAGTCGACGAGACGCTTAGCGTCACTGTCGACCATCTCGGTCAGGTTCATGATCACCGGAGTGCCTTCGCGGAAGTGCTCCCCAATCGTACGTGCTTCATTGTAAGTGCGAGGATGCAGTGTCGTGATACGAGCGAGATCGGCCGTCTGCTCGGGCTTCCACTCGGGAACCTGGTATCCGCCGTAGTCATCCCGCCCGGGGCGCGATTCGGTTTCGTCCGGCTCTTCGGAGACCACGGACTCTTCGTAGTCCTCGTACTCTCCGTAGGAGTCGTACTTTTCCCCGTAGCGGTGCTCGTCCTCAACAAGGCCGAGGTAGACCGCCATCTTGCGCATGGCACTGGGCATACTTCAGTCCTCCCAGCCTGTTCCCGTCGTAGCCAGCCATTCCGGCTCCACGCTGGGGACATTACCTGACACGAGGCCCCCGATCGCCGAGCAACGCCGTACCGATTCTCACGTGTGTCGCGCCAGCTGAAATTGCCGCCTCCAAGTCACCACTCATGCCCGCCGAAATAGCCGTGGCGGCAGGCCGTATTGCTCGTACGGCCATGGCGCTATCGAGCAGCCGGGTGAATGCCCCGGCGGGCAGCGCGCCCAGCGGGGCGACGGCCATGACCCCGGCCAGGACGAGGCCGTCCTCGGCCATCAGGGCCTCAGCCAGGGCGGGGACCTCCGCGGCGGCCGCACCGCCGCGGGCCGGGTCGCCATCCAGGCTGACCTCGATTAGGCAGTCAATTACCCGGCCGGCCCGGCGTGCTCCGTTACCCAGCGCGCGGATGAGCCTCGTCCGGTCGACCGAATGGACGAAGGAGGCGTACTGAGCGACGCTGGCCGCCTTATTAGTCTGCAGCTGGCCGACGAAATGCCAGACGAGATTCAGTTCCGTGCATTGGGCCGCCTTCGGCGCGGCCTCGACGTCACGGTTCTCGCCGAAATCGCGGACGCCGAGCTGGTTCAGCAGCCGGACGTCGGAAGCCGGGAAGGTCTTGGTCACCGCGACCAGCGTGACGTCCCCGGTCTTCCGCCCGGAGGACTCGCACGCAGCGGCGATGCGGCCCTGCACCGCGGTCAGCCGCGCAGCGAGTTCCTCCAGGCGGAGGTCAGCGGTCACTTCAGGAAGTCGGGGACATCCAGGTCGTCGTCTTCCTCGAAGACGACGGGACGGCGCCGGCTGGCGACGTCGAAGGGCCGTCCGAGCTCGGCGTGAGCCGGGCGGGAGATAGAGGAGTACGACCCGGCGGAAGACGCGGAGGAATAAGAGGTCTCCGTCTCGGCGACGGGCTCGATGGGCTCGGCCCGGTCCTCCGGCTCGGCCGGCTTGTCCCGGCGCGGCGCATCCTGCGGCACCGGAGCGCCGAGCAGGCCCGCGTAGGCGGGCTCGCCCGCGGGCAGGTCCCCGGTGTCCGCCGTCTCGGCCAGGGTCTCGGCGGCTGCCGAGGCGGGCTCGGGAATGCTCGGCGGGGCAAGAACCGCAGCGGGAGCGCTCGGCGCCGCCGGCAGGAGGGGCTCGGCCGGAGCCGGAGCCGGGACGCTGGCCGGAGGAGTGGTACCGAGGGAGGAGGCGCTGCTGAATGCGGCGACGGCCTCGGCGCCCGCCGCGGCGGCGCGGCCGTTGCGCATCTCGTCCAGGCCGGCGGCGATGACCGTGACCCGGACCTCGTCGCCGAGGGCGTCGTCGATGACGGCGCCGAAGATGATGTTGGCGTCGACCGCGGCGGAGTTGGCCACGAGCTGGGCGGCCTCGTTGATCTCGAACAGCCCGAGGTCGGACCCGCCCTGGATGGACAGCAGCACGCCATGTGCCCCGTCGATGCTGGCCTCGAGCAGCGGGCTGGAGATGGCCATCTCGGCCGCGGCCACGGCCCGGTCGTCCCCGCGGGAGGACCCGGTGCCCATGAGGGCGGAGCCGGCGCCGGACATGACCGACTTCACGTCGGCGAAGTCCAGGTTGATCAGGCCGGGGGTGGTGATGAGGTCGGTGATGCCCTGGACACCGGAGAGCAGCACCTGGTCCGCGGCCTTGAACGCGTCGAGCACGCTCACATGCCGGTCGGAGATCGACAGGAGGCGATCGTTCGGTATGACGATCAGCGTGTCGACCTCGCTGCGCAGCTTCTCGATGCCGGACTCGGCCTGGACGATCCGGCGCTTGCCCTCGAAGCCGAACGGCCGGGTGACCACGCCGATGGTGAGCGCGCCGAGCGAGCGGGCCACGTTGGCCACCACGGGGGCTCCCCCGGTGCCGGTCCCGCCGCCCTCGCCCGCGGTGACGAAGACCATGTCGGCCCCCTTGAGAACCTCCTCGATCTCCTCGCGGTGGTCCTCGGCGGCCTTGGCCCCGACGTCCGGGTTGGCGCCGGCGCCCAGGCCTCTGGTCAGCTCGCGGCCGACGTCGAGCTTGACGTCGGCGTCGCTCATCAGCAGCGCCTGGGCATCAGTATTGATCGCGATGAACTCGACGCCCTTGAGTCCCTCTTCGATCATGCGATTGACGGCGTTGACGCCGCCGCCGCCGATTCCGACGACCTTGATAACCGCCAGATAGTTCTGCGGTGCAGCCACGAGGAGGGTACCTTTCCGCTCGTTTAACCTCTGCCGTATCAGCGGGTGCGCAGCGAAATTAAATGCCCGGCCGCCACCCGCCGATTGTGGCCCTGGGCTCTGGAAACGCCGCCCGGCAGGAGACGCGGAATTCTCCGCCCGGGCATTGTCCGTCACCATCAGGTTTAACCTTCAGGTTAAGATTTAAAGTTTTTGTCCTCCGTGCGATTCATAGGGACAGTAGGGTCGGAGGGCACCCGGGTCAACTAACTGCTCAGCGTGTCGCGGACCGGTCTGTCATTAGCGTCCCGGTAGCGAAAAAATGCCGTGAGATAGGCCGCTAACTCGAGCTGGCGGGCGACGGACTGGGGCTGGTGACGGCCGAGTCCGGCGAGCTCACGTCGTAATAGCGGGCGTGCGTGGCCATGAGCACGGAAAGCACCCGCGCTTTGAGCGCGGCCTGATCTGCGCTGCCCCACAGCAGCGTCACGCCGCCGGTCAGCCGCAACGTCACCTGGTCCGGCTCGGGCGCGCTGACCGAGTTCACGGCGTGGCGGACCGAGGCTGGCAGCTCGGTGAGCACGGCCGCCGTGGCGGCCAGGTACGGGCTGCCGGCCTGGGCGGTCGCGGCCGTGGTGGTGGTGAACAGCGGAGTGCCGGCGGGCCGGGACCTGACCCGCTGCACGATCACGCCGTTGGCGTCGAGCAGGTCGAATCCCCCGCCGGGCAGCGCCACGGCCACGGCCGCGGTCCGCTCCCGGACGGCGATGACCACGCGGTCCGGCCACGAGGTGGTGACCTGGACGCCGGTGATCTGCTGGAGCTTCAGCACCCGGGCCGCGATCTGGCCCACGTTGACGCTGATGATCGGGGTGCCCTTCTGCACATCCGCGGCCGCCAGGACCTGGGCGTCCGGGACCAGGCGGGTGCCGGTGACGACGACGGAGCGGACCGCGAACAGCCCGGAGCCGAGCAGGGTCCAGGCGGCCCCGCCGACCAGGGCCAGCGCGGCCACGATCAGGAGCACGACCAGGCGCCGGCGGCGGTACGGCGCGGGCCGGCCGGGCGAGGCGCCCTCCGGCGGGGACGCATCGTCCCGCACCGAGACCCCGGGGCCGGCCGGGCCGCTCACCCGGCGTGCTCCCGGAGGGCCTCGACCATCTGGGGCCCGAGCGCGGTGACGTCGCCGGCGCCCATGGTCAGCACCACGTCACCAGGCGCGGCCAGGCTGATGACGGCCGGGGTGACCTGGGCCCGGTCCGGCACGAACCTGGCCCGGCCGCCCGGGACCGCGTCGGCCACCAGCGCGCCGGTCACGCCGGGCTCCGGGTCCTCCCGGGCGGCGTAGACGTCGAGCACGAGAGCCTGATCGGCCAGCCCGAGGGCGGCGCCGAAGTCGGCGGCGAAGATCCGGGTCCGGCTGAACAGGTGCGGCTGGAAGACGGCGATGACCCGGCCGCGGCCGGCCGCGATGTCCCGGGCGGCCCGCAGGTCGGCGGCCAGCTCGGTCGGGTGATGCGCGTAGCTGTCGAAGACCCGCACCTGGCCGACCTCGCCCTTGAGCTCCATCCGGCGGCGGGCCCCGCGGTAGCCGGCCAGCGCGGCGGCCACCCGCGGCGGCGCGAAGCCGAGCTCCACGGCCGCGGCGAAGGCCGCGGTCGCGTTCAGCGCGTTGTGCCGGCCGGGCACGTTCACGGTCAGCTGGGTGAAGATCTCGCCGAACGGGCTGCGGGGGGCCGCCACGGTGAAGCTGACCGCCAGTCCCTGGGCCTTGACGTCGCCGAGCTGGTAGTCCGCGCCGGGCGATTCCCCGTAGCGGCGGACCCGGCCCGGGTGGGCGGGCTGGAGCCGGCCGGCCAGGGCCTGCGCGCCGGGGTCATCGGCGCAGGTCAGTACCAGGCTGGAGACGCGCTCGCCGAACGCGGTGAAGGCGGCCTCGATCTCGGCCAGGCTGCCGTAGTTGTCCAGGTGGTCGGCTTCCACGTTGGTGACGATGGCCACGTCCGGCGAGAGCAGCAGGAACGAGCCGTCGCTCTCGTCGGCTTCGGCCACGAAGTCCAGGCCCTTGCCGTCCTCGGCGCCCAGCCCGGTCTCGGTGAGGATGCCGCCGATGACGTAGCCCGGGTCGGCGCCGCAGTCCCGCAGCACGGTGGTCAGCATGGAGGTGGTGGTGGTCTTGCCGTGGGTGCCCGCCACGGCGATGACCCGGCGGCCGGCCATGACCGAGGCCAGCGCGGCGGCCCGGTGGATGACCCGCATCCCGCGCTGGGTGGCCTCGACCAGCTCCGGGTTGTCAGGGCGGATCGCGCTGGACACGACCAGGGTGTCGCCCGGCCCGAGATCGCGGAGGTTGGCGGCGGCGTGGCCGACGTGCACCCAGGCCCCCTGGGCCTGAAGGTCACTGAGCATGGCCGACGGCATCGAGTCGCTGCCGGAGACGGTGATCCCCCGGGCCAGCATGATCCGCGCGATGCCGGACATGCCGGCGCCCCCGATCCCGGTGAAGTGCACCCGCCCGAGGCGGACGGCCGGGATCTGCTCAGTCGGCGTGACGAGCGGCTGCATTCTGTTCATCCTTGTCGAGGTCGGCTTCGGCGCCCTTCCCGGTCACGATCTCGATGACCGCCTCGGCCAGCCGCTGGTCGGCGTCGCCGCGGCCGAGCGAGGCGGCGGCCTCCGACATGTCGGCGACCTGGTCGATGTTGACCAGCACCGGCAGCAGCGTGTCCCGGATCCACTCGGGCGTCAGGTCGGCGTCGCTGACCAGCATGCCGCCGCCGCGCTGGACGATGGGCACGGCGTTCAGCCGCTGCTCGCCGTTGCCGACGGGCAACGGCACGTACGCGGCGGGCAGGCCCACGGCGGTGAGCTCGGCGCAGGTCATGGCGCCGGCCCGGCACAGGGCGAAGTCCGCCGCCGCGTAGGCCAGGTCCATCCGGTCGATGTAGGGCAGGGTGACGTACGGCACGCCGGGCGGCGGGTCGGGCACCTCGGCCGCGTTCCGGGGGCCGATGACGTGCAGGACCTGGACCCCGGCCTCGCGGAACCACTCGGCCGCGCCGGCGGTGGCCGCGTTCAGCGAGCGCGCGCCCTGTGAGCCGCCGGTGACCAGCAGCACGGGCAGGTCCGGCCGCAGGCCGAAATGGGCCCGTGCCTTGTCCCCGATGGCCAGCCGGTCCAGCTCGGCGATCTCCCGCCGGATGGGGATGCCCAGGTACCGGCCGTTCCTGAGCTGGGTGTCCGGGTGCCCGGTGAACACGTGGGTGGTGAACCGGGCGCCCAGCCGGTTGGCCAGGCCCGGGCGCGGGTTGGCCTCGTGCACGACGATCGGGACCCGGCGCCGCCGCGCGGCCAGGTAGGCGGGGGTAGCGACGTAGCCGCCGAAGCCGACCAGGACGTCCGCCTCGATCTGGTCCATGATGGCGGCCGCCGCGTTGATGGCCCCGGCCAGCCGGCCGGGCACGGTCAGCAGCTTGGGCGTCACCGAGCGGGGCATCGGCACGGCCGGGATGAGCTCCAGCGGATAGCCGCGCAGCGGGATCAGCCGGGTCTCCAGGCCGCGCTCGGTGCCCAGGCAGGTCACCTCGGCCTCCGGCGCCGCGCGGCGCAGGGCGTCAGCCAGCGCGAGAGCTGGTTCGATGTGGCCGGCGGACCCGCCGCCGGCGAGCAGTACCCTCATGTCGCGTCCCTGACCTGCTGCCGCTCTATCGTCGGCGTTTTGATAGACCGAGCCAGCTTAGAACGCGCAGCGGCCAGCCGGGGCCGCGTGCGGCCAAAGCTTCCTGGGCGCCCGGCTCCATCCGGGCGAAGGCCATCAGCATGCCCAGCGCGACCAGGGTGCTCAGCAGCGACGACAGGCCGGCCGACACCAGCGGCAGCGGCACGCCGGTGATGGGCAGCACGCCGATCACCGCGCCGATATTGACGGTGGCCTCGATCACGACCCAGGCGGTGATGGCGGTGGCGGCCAGCCGGGCGAACATATCGGGCACCCGCCGGGCGATCCGCAGCCCGGCGAAGGCCAGCCCGCCGTACAGGGCGGTGACGCACAGCGTGCCGATGAGCCCGAGCTCCTCGCCGATGGTGGCGAAGATGAAGTCACTGGTGGACTCGGGGACGTATCCCCACTTCTGCCGGCCGGCGCCCAGGCCGACGCCGAAGATGCCGCCCGAGCCGAGCGCGTACTGGCCCTGAGTGGACTGCCAGTTGGCCCCGGTGGCGTTGCTTTGCTGGTCGAGGAACCCGGCCAGCCGCTTGAACCGCCACAGGCTCGAGATGATCATCAGCCCGACGGCCAGGCCCATCAGGATCAGCAGCCCGGCGAAAACCCGCCCGGGGGTGCCGATGACCCACAGCAGCGCCAGGAAGATGACGAGCAGGATGAAGGTGGTGCCCAGGTCGTCGCCGGTCATGACCATCAGGCACAGCACGGCCGTGCCCGGCATGAGCGGGACGAGCATGTGCCGCCAGTCCGAGAGCTGCCCCAGCCGGTCCTTGCGGGCGAGCAGGTCGGCGCCCCAGACGACCAGGGCCAGCTTGGCGATCTCCGACGGCTGGACCTGCTGCCCGCCGACGTTGATCCACCGGGTCGCGCCGTTCTGCGCCACCCCGACGCCGTGGATGAGGGTGAGCCCGAGGCCCAGCACGGCCACGGCGAGCAGCGGGTAGGCGAAGGCACGGAAGATCCGGGGCTTGGCGCGGGCCGCGGCCCACATCAGCGGCAGCCCGACGGCCGCGCCGATCAGCTCCTTCTTGAAGCCGGAGTAGGGCGACAGCCCGGCGCTCAGGTCGGCGACCGACGCGGTGGACTGCACCATGACCACGCCCAGGCCGAGCAGCAGGATGGTGATGCCCAGGACCAGGTAGTAGGAGGTCAGCGGCCGGTTGAGCAGGCCGCGCCAGATCCCGATCCGGTCCCGGACGCCGCCCAGCCCGAGCCCGCCCGGGCCAGGCTGCCCTGAGGCATCCGGGTCCGCCAGGCGGTCGGCGCTGTCGGGGGCCTCCAGGTACATGGCTCAAGTCTGTGCGCCGATCCGGGACAAGACCCGGACATCCGGTGCGTGTCGGCGGCCGAATTCGCCCGGCCTGGTCGCGAGCGCGGCCCGGCCGTCTGGCATCATGGCACGCGATGAGCAGGTCTGAGTCTTCACGCTTCCCGGTGACGGTAACCCGGCTTCCCCTTACCCGCTGCGAGATCTGCGGCCGCACGCTGGCTTACCAGCCCGGCCAGGCCAGCGCGGTGCTGACCAAGCACTATCTCCGGATGCACCCGGAGGCGCTGAGCGAGGCGGCCGGGACCGACTAGCCGTAGCGCCGACGTGCGCTAAGTCACCACCCTCGATTGGGCGCTGGGCCTCCCGGTCGGGCAGGCTGGAAGCATGGCAGAAACGCTGACGATGATGGCGGTCCATGCGCATCCCGACGACGAGTCGTCCAGCACCGGGGGCGTGCTGGCCACTTATTCCGCCCAGGGCATCCGCACGGTGGTCGTGACCTGCACGAACGGGGAGCTGGGCGATGCGCCGGGCGGTATCAAACCCGGCCAGGAAGGGCACGACGAGGAGGCGGTGGCCCGGCACCGGCTGGCTGAGCTGCGCGAGGCCTGCGCCATCCTGCGGGTCTCGGACCTGGAACTGCTCGGCTACCAGGACTCGGGCATGCTGGACTGGGACTACAAGGACCGCCCCGACGCGTTCTGCAACATCCCGCAGGAGAAGGTGGCGGCCCGGATCTCCGGCCTGATCGAGCGGTACCGGCCGCAGGTGCTCATCACCTACGACGATCAGGGTCCCTACCAGCATCCCGACCACGTGCACGCCAGCCGCAGCGCGCAGGCCGCGTTCGCGGACACCGGCCTCGCGGCCAAGCTGTACCTCAGCGCCAACCGGAGCAGCAACTGGCGCAAGCTCTGGGAGGCCCTGCGGGAGCTCGGCGTGGACGTGCCCGAGCGGCCCGACCCGGATCCGGAGCAGCTGCGCCGCGGCGAGGAGTCCGAGGCGCGCATCACCACCACGGTCGACATCCGGGCCATGCTGAACCGCAAGAACGAGGCCCTGTTCGCGCACCACAGCCAGATCGCCGAGTCATGGTTCAGCAAGATCCCGCCGGAGGTGGCCGAGACGGCCTTCGGGTTCGAGAGCTTCATCCGGGCCAGCGACACCACCGGGGCGCCGCTGCCCGAGGATGACCTGTTCGCCGGGCTGCGGCCGCCGGGTAAGGAAACGTCGTGAGCACCGAGCCGTACGCCTCCGCGACCGGCCTGGTCGAGCGGTACGCGGCCGCCTTCGTCACCGCGGTGCCGGAGCAGGTCCAGGACGAGGGGTACTTCGGGGCGGGCAGCGTGACCTGGCGGCTGGCCGCCGACCTGTCGGGCCCGATCGCCGGGCTGCGGTCGGTGCTGGTCCAGGCGCTGCACCCGCTGGCCATGGCCGGGGTCGACCAGCACAGCGACTGGCGGGCCGACCCGGTCGGCCTGGCTCGCCGCCACCTCGGCCTACCTGACCACCTTGACCTACGGCGACCGGGCGGCCGCCGCCCGGGTGGCGCGCCGGGTCCGGGCCGTCCACGAACACGTCCGCGGCACGGACACGGTGACCGGCCAGCCGTACGCGGCCGGCGACCCGGCCCTGCTGCTGTGGGTGCACGTGGCCATGGTGGACTCGGTGCTGGCCGCAGCCGCGATGTTCGGCACGCCGCCCACCGACGCCGACGCGGACGCCTACGTCAGCGAGATGGCCGTCTCGGCCGAGCTGCTCGGGGTCCCGGCCGGGACCGTCCCGGCCAGCGTGAGCGCCGTGGCGCAGTACCTGGACGGGATCCGGCCCGAGCTGCGGTGCACGCCCGCGGCGGCCGAGTCGATGGGCTACCTGCTGGACCCGGCGGGCATGGGCGAGGAGATCGCCGAGCTCTGGCAGGACCTGCGGGACGCGGCGATCGCCTCGCTGCCCGGCTGGGCCCGGGAGATGTACGGCTACCCGGAGCCGCCACCGGTCACGCCGGAACGGCGGACCGAGATCCGGCAGACCCTGGGCGTGTTCGACGCGGTCTTCATGGCCGAGCCGGGGGTGCTGGAGACCCGGCAGCAGCTCCAGTTGCGGATGCGCCAGGCGCGGGCCGGAGCGCAGGCTTGACGGTGCGCTCCAGGCTGGCCGCGGGCCTGGCCGCTGCGGTGGTGGCGGGCGCGGCCGTGGCCGGGGTGCTGACGGTCCGCGGCCGGACGCGCGGCCGCCGCGGCGTGCGCCCGCCCGGCTACGGCCGGCTGCGCGCCGAGCGGGGGCTGGCCACCCTCCGGCTGGCGGCCCGGGGCGGGGCACGGTACGCGACCAGCGCACCCCGGCTGTTCGCCAGCGCGGGCGAGCACCGCCAGCAGCTGCGCAACGACCTGGCCCTGCAGACGGCCGAGGACGTGGCCACGACGCTGGGCACGATGAAGGGCGTGCTGATGAAGCTGGGCCAGATGGCCAGCTACGTCGACGACGGCCTGACCCCGGCGGCCCGCCGGACGCTGAGCCGGCTGCAGGACAGCGTGCCGCCGATGAGCCCGGAGCTGGCCGCGCAGATGGTGACCGAGGAACTGGGCCGGCCGCCGGAGCAGGCCTTCGCGACCTGGGATCCGGAGCCCATCGCGGCCGCGTCGATCGGGCAGGTGCACCGGGCCATCACCCACGACGGCCGCGCGGTCGCGGTCAAGGTCCAGTACCCGGGCATCGCCGAGACGATCGCGGCCGACCTGGGGAACGTGGCCCTGCTGCGCCGGATGCTGAAGGTCACCGCCCCGGCCCAGGACGTCGACGCGCTGATCGCGGAGCTGCGGGAACGGATCACCGAGGAGCTCGACTACGAGCTCGAGGCCCGCAACCAGCAGCTGTTCGCCGACTACTTCGACGGGCACCCGACCATCACCGTGCCCAGGATCGTGCCGGAGCTGTCCACCCGGCGGGTGGTGACCAGCGAGCTGGCCGACGGGGCCCGGTTCGCTGAGCTGGCCACCTGGTCCCAGGCCGAGCGCGACCTGGCCGCCGAGACGATCTACCGGTTCACCTTCCGCAGCCTGTACGAGATGCACGCCTTCAACGGGGACCCGCACCCGGGCAACTACCTGTTCCAGCCCGGCGGGCGGGTCACCTTCCTGGACTTCGGCCTGGTCAAGCACTTCACCGCCGAGGAGATGGCGCCGCTGGCGGCGATGGTGAAGCACCTGTGCGTGGACGACGATCCCGAGGCGTTCCGCCGGGCCATGATCCAGGCCGGCTTCCTGCTGCCGGACGCCCCGGTGTCCACGCCGCTGGTGGTGGAGCACATGGCGGTGTTCTACGACACCGTCCGGGAGCGCGGCCCGCGCACCATGACCAGCGAGTACGCCACCGCGGTGAGCCGGAGGTTCTTCGACTTCCGCAGCCCGCTGGCGTCCTATGCGCGGATCCCGCGCTCGTACGTGATCCTGCAGCGGATCAACCTGGGCCTGTTCGCCCTGCTCGGCGAGCTGTCCGCGACCGCTGACTGGCGCTGCATCGCGGAGGAGATCTGGCCGTTCTTCCAGGGCCCGCCGTGCACGCCGATGGGCGAGGCCGAGGCCCGGTGGCGGGCCGGGCGGACGATGAGCACGCACCCCGGTCCGTTAGGCCTGATCGCTACCCGCCGAACCAGCCCGGGACGTCCAGCCGGAACGCCTCGCCCTCGGCCATGACCCGCAGGTCGGCCTCCAGGGCGGCCAGCCGGCCCGGGCCGAGCGCGGCGGCCCAGCGGGCCCGGATGTCATCGAAGATGGCGGCCGAGGCGCCCAGGGCCTGCACGCCGCGGGGCGTGATGCGGACCAGCTTGCGCCGCCGGTCGGCGTCGTCCTCGGCCTTGTGCACGTAACCGAGCTCGGCCAGCCGGTCGATGGTCTTGCCCGCGGCCTGCTTGGAGACGCCCAGGCGGCGGGCGGTCTCGGTGGCGGTGGCGCCGTCCAGCCCGATGGCCTGGAGCGCGAAGCCGTGCGCGGGGCGCAGGTCCGGGTGGCCGCGGCGGGCCAGCTCGGCGTGCAGCTCGTCGATGACCGAACGGAAGCCACCGAACAGCAGCAACGGCAACTCGAAGCCGTAGCCGGGCACATCCTCGTTTGACATAATCGACAACCCTGTTTACTGTTTTTAGACAACCTAGTTGACTACCTTAGCCCCCGGAGGGTGCTGTCATGAACTGGTTCACGGAATGCACGACCGAGTCGGCCCCGCCGCAGTCCCGGCGGTTCCTGGCCGCGACGCAGCAGCAGCTGGGCTACCTGCCGGCCGCCATGGCCCGGTGGGCCGCGTCGCCGCAGCTGCTGGAGGGGTTCGGGAAGATGACCGCGCTGTTCGACGCGGCCTCGCTGGATCCGCTGGCCCGCGAGACGGTCATCATGACCGTCGCGACCCGGAACGGGTGCGAGATCTGCGTGGCCATGCACACCGCGCGGCTGACCGCGCTGGAGGCGCCCGCGGAGGTCATCGCGGCGCTGCGGGACGGCGGGCTGGTGCCCGACCCCCGGCTGGAGGCGATCCGGGTGTTCACCCGGCAGGTGCTGGCGACGGCGGGCGCGGTGGGCGACGACGCCATGGAAGCCTTCCTGGCCAGCGGGTTCACCAGTGCGAACGCGCTGGAGGTGGTGCTCGGGATCGGCGCGTACACGATGTCCACGCTGGCCAACCGGATGACCGGGGCGCCGGTCGACGAGCAGCTCGCCGCCTTTGCCTGACGCCTGGGACGTGACTGCGGCCGGGGCCGGGCGGTCGCGTGGCGCGGGCCTAACGACATGGTTGTCACAACCACGCGCACCTGACGACATGGTTGTGACAACCACGCGGTTGGGCTCGGGGCTGGTGGGACTGATGGGGTTCAGGTGGCTGGCGCGCGCGGGGCGGCCAGGCGGCGGGGCTAGCCGACGTAGAAGATGCCCAGGCCCAGGGCGACGCAGATGCCGGCGATGATCCAGAACCGGACCACGATGGTGGTCTCGGCCCAGCCGGCCAGCTCGAAGTGGTGCTGGAGCGGGGCCATCCGGAACACGCGTTTACCGGTGAGCTTGAACGAGCCGACCTGGATCACGACCGACAGGGTGATGATGACGAACAGGCCGCCGAGCAGGAACAGCAGCAGCTCGGTGTGGGTGGTGATGGCCAGGCCGGCCAGCGCGCCGCCCAGGGCCAGCGAGCCGGTGTCGCCCATGAAGATCCGGGCGGGCGGGGCGTTGAACCACAGGAAGCCGATGCAGGCACCCATGACGGTGGCCGCGACGATGGCCAGGTCCTGCGGGTCGCGCACGTCGTAGCAGGCCTGGGCCAGGTAGACGGTGCAGTCGTTGCGCAGCTGCCAGATGCCGATGATCATGTAGGCGGCCAGGGCCAGGATGGCGGCCCCGGTGGCCAGGCCGTCCAGGCCGTCGGTGAGGTTCACCGCGTTGGAGGTAGCCGAGACCATGACAATGACCCAGACGACGAACAGCACCGGGCCGACGGAGATGCCGAAGTCGGCGTAGAAGGACAGGTGGGTGGAGGCCGGGGTCAGGTCCACCCCGTCGGGGAACCTGATGGCCAGGAAGGCGAAGATCCCGCCCACCACGGCCTGGCCGGCCAGCTTGGCCCCGCTGCGCAGGCCCAGGCTGCGCTGCATGTACAGCTTGATGAAGTCGTCGGCGAAGCCGACCAGGCCGAGCCCGGTCATCAGGAACAGCACGAGCAGCCCGGACGGCGACATGGGATCGCCGGTGGCCACGTGGCCGACCAGGTACCCGGCCAGCGAGGCGAGGATGATCACCGTGCCGCCCATGGTGGGCGTGCCGCGCTTGGACAGGTGCCCGGCGGGCCCGTCGGCCCGGATCTCCTGGCCGTAGCCGCGCTGGGTGAAGACCCGGATGGCCAGCGGCGTGCCGAACAGCGCGCAGATCAGCGAGACGGCCGCGGACAGCAGGACGGTCTTCACGAGGCGCCCTCCCCCGCGGCGAGCAGCGCGGCGGCCACGCTCTCCAGGTGAGCGGCCCGGGACGCCTTGACCAGCACGACGTCACCGGGCTTGAGCTGACCGGACAGGGCCTCGACCGCGGCCGCGCCGTCCGGGACGGCCAGCGCCTCGCCGGGCCAGGCCGACACCCGCCGGGCGCCGGCCAGGATGGGCGCGGCCTGCTCGCCCACCGCGATGATCCCGGCCAGGTCGGCCCGGGCGGCGAAGTCGCCGATGGCCTGGTGGCTGGCCTCGGCGATGTCGCCCAGCTCGGCCATGTGACCGAGGACGGCGAAGGCGCGGCCGCCGCGGCCCAGGTGGGCGACCGCGTCCAGGGCGGCCCGGACCGATTCGGGGTTGGCGTTGTAGGCGTCGTTGATGATCGTGACGCCGTCCGGGCGGCGCGCGACCTCCATCCGCCAGCGGCTGCGGGCCACCGCGGCGGACAGCCCGTCGGCGATGCCGGCCAGGCTCAGGCCCAGCTCGCGGGCCAGCGCGGCGGCGGCCAGCGCGTCCGGCACATTGTGCGCGCCGTGCAGCCGGAGGGCGACCGTTGCGGTGCCTTCGGGGGTGACCAGGGTGAAAGCGCCGGCCGAGGTCATCGAGCCGGATGTCGGTGGCGCGGATCACGGCGGCCGGGTCCTGCACCCCGAAGGTGACGACCCGGGCCCGGGTCCGGGCGGCCATGGCCGCCACGCGCGGGTCGTCGGCGTTCAGGACGGCCACGCCGTCGGCGGGCAGCGCCTCGGGCAGCTCGCCCTTGGCCCGGGCCACCTGCTCCATCCCGCCGAACTCCCCGGCGTGGGCGTGGCCGACGTTGAGCACCGCGCCGTACCGGGGCGGGGCGATGCCGCACAGGTAGGCGATGTGCCCGGGTCCGCGGGCGGACAGCTCGAGGACCAGGTACCTGGTCGCGGCGTCGGCGCGCAGCACGGTCAGCGGGTGGCCGAGCTCGTTGTTGAACGACCCGGCGGGCGCGACGGTGGGGCCGAGGCGCTCGGTCAGCTGGGCGGTCAGGTCCTTGGTCGTGGTCTTGCCCGAGGAGCCGGTCAGGCCCGCGATGGTCAGCTCGGGCAGCGCGCCGACGGCGTGCCGGGCCAGCGCGGCCAGCGCGGCCGGGATGTCGGCGACCAGTACGGCGGGCACCGGGACCGGGCGGGTGGCCAGGACCGCGGTCGCCCCGGCCGTCACGGCGGCCGGAGCGAAATCGTGCCCGTCGGCCCGCTCCCCCGCGACCGCGGCGAACAGCCCGCCCGGGCAGGCCCGGCGGGAGTCGATGACGACCTCGCCGTCGACGACGGCCCCGGGCTCGCCGCGCAGCTGGCCGCCGGTGATCTCGGCGACCTGGGCCAGGGTCAGCGGGATCACCGGCCCACCGCCCACGGGTCCGGCGGCGGCTGGCTCTTGGCCAGCCGTTCCAGCGCCTCGGCGGTGACCTGCCGGTCGTCGAAGGGCAGCACGGCGCCGCCGACGTACTGCCCGGTCTCGTGCCCCTTGCCCGCCACCACCAGCACGTCGCCGGGGACGGCCAGGCCGACGGCCTGCCCGATGGCGGCGGCCCGGTCCGGCTCGACGATGACCCGGGCCCGGCCAGACTGCGGCACGCTCAGCACGCCGTCCAGCATCGCGGTCAGGATGGCCAGCGGGTCCTCAGATCGGGGATTGTCACTGGTGAGAATGGCCACATCAGCCAGCGAGGCGGCTGCGGCGCCCATCATCGGGCGCTTGGCCCGGTCCCGGTCACCGCCGCAGCCCAGCACGATGATCAGCCGTCCCCGGGTGACCGGGCGCAGCGAGCGCAGCACGGCCTCCACCGCCCCGGGCTTGTGCGAGTAGTCGACGAACGCGGTGACGTCCAGCCCGGTCGAGGGCACCCGCTCGAGCCGGCCGGGAACGCCCGGGCAGGCCCCGATGCCCGGCCACCGCGTCTTCCAGCCGGACCCCCGCCTCGACCAGGGCGACGACCGCGCCGAGCGCGTTGGCCACGTTGAAGGTGCCGACCATGCCGGTCGACACGTCGGCCTCGACACCGCCGGGCCCGATGACCCGGAACGCGCTGCCGTCCGCGCCGGAGCGCACGTCAACGGCGCGCCAGTCCGCTTCGGGCTGGCCCGCCGCGGAGAACGTGGTGACCGGCACGACGGCCGAGGACGCGAGCCGGCGGCCGTACTTGTCGTCGATGTTCACCACGCCGATCAGGGGCGGCTGGAACAGCGAGGCCTTGGCCCGGAAGTAGTCCTCCATGTCGGCGTGGAAGTCCAGGTGGTCCTGGGACAAGTTGGTGAACACGGCCACGTCGAAGCTGGTGCCGGCGACCCGGCCCAGGGCCAGGGAGTGGCTGGAGACCTCCATGGCGGCGGCGGTCACGCCGCGCTCGGCCATGACGGCGAACAGCGCCTGCAGGTCGGGCGCCTCGGGGGTGGTCAGCGAGCTGGGCAGGGCCTCGCCCGCGACCCGGGTTTCCACCCCGCCGATCAGGCCGGTGCGGTGGCCGGCCTGGCGCAGGCCGGATTCGACCAGGTAGGTGGAGGTGGTCTTGCCACTGGTCCCGGTGACCCCGATGAGGGCCAGCCGGGAGGACGGGTTCCCGTACACCCAGCAGGCGATCTCGCCCAGCCGGGCGCGCGGGTCGGACAGCACGAAGACCGGCACCCCGGTGGCCGCCGCGCGGGCCTTGCCGTCCGGGTCGGTCAGGATCGCGACCGCGCCCGCGGCCACCGCGTCGGCGCAGAAGGCGGCGCCGTGCACCCGGCTGCCGGACAGCGCGACGTACAGGTCGCCCGGCACCACCGCGCGCGAGTCGAGAGTTATCCCGCTGACGAAGCCCAGGTCGTCCGGCGAAAAAGAGGGTCCTACCGACGCCAGCCGGACGCCCAGCAGCGAGCCCAGAGCAGACAGCGGTCTGCGCTGCGGGCGCACAGGTCGGATCGCCACGGGGTGAGGGTACCTCTCTTCATCATCCGTTCAGGCGGATCTTGGCCGGAGTGGAGCCGTCCGGCGGGATCTGCAGGGTGGCCAGGGCCTGCTTCATGACGTTGTAGAAGACCGGCCCGGCGACCACGGCCCCGTAGTAGCCGCCTTTCTTGGGGTTCTGCACGTTGACCGCGACCACCAGCTGCGGGTTATCGCCGGGAGCCATGCCAATGTAGCTCGAACCATAGACGCACAGCGCGCAGCTTCCGTTGGATTCCTGCGAGGTTCCGGTCTTGGCGGCGATGGCGTAACCCGGGATGATGCCCCAGGGCTGGCCGCCTTCGGAGTCGATGGCGGGCACCTGCTCCAGGATCTGACGCAGCTCGGCGGCGGTCTTGGCCTGAATGACGCGGGTGCTGGCCGGGGCGGCGGCCGGGGTGTACTTGCCCGCGGCGTCGGTGCTGCCCGCGACCAGGGTGGGCTGCACCCGCACGCCGTTGTTGGCGATCGTCGCGTAGACCTCGGCCATCTGCACGGCGGTCGCGGCCACGCCCTGGCCGAAGGCCAGCGTGTACCGGGTGTCCGGCCACCACTGCGAGACCGGGGGCAGGTCGCCGGACGTCTCGCCGGGCAGGTCCAGCCCGCTCGGCTGGCCCAGCCCGAAGGCCTTCAGGTAGTCGTACTCGACCTGCGGGGTAATGTGCGCGGCGACCTGGGAGATGCCGACGTTGGAGGAGTGCGCGATGATGCCCGCGATGGTGTACTTCTCGCCGGGCGACCACTCGGCGTCGTGGATGAGCTGCCCGCCCTCGTTGATCTGGTACGGGATCTTGTAGGCGCTCATCGGCGTCTGGCCGCCCTTTTCGAACGCGGCGGAGGCCGCGATGACCTTGGCCGTCGAGCCCGGCTCGAACTGGGCCTGCACAGCCAGGTCGGTGGCCTGGCTGACGTTGGTGATGGTCGACGGGTCATAGGTGGGCCACTGGGCCATGGCCAGGATGTGACCGGTCTTGGGCTGGATGATCACCACCGTGCAGTTGCTGGCCTGGCTCTTGGCCACCTGGTCGGCGCAGGCCTGCTGGGCCTGGTACTGCAGCGCGGGGACGATGGTGAGCCGCAGGCTGCTGCCGTTGACCACCGCCTTGTCGTCACTGCCCGCGAGCGGGATCTGCTGGCCGTTGGTGCCGATCTGGACCTGCTCGCTGCCGGACTTCCCGGCCAGCAGCGAGTTGTACTGCTGCTCCAGGCCGGCCGCGCCGGTCAGGTTGCCCTGCTTGTCGGAGCCGGTGAAGCCGAGGAGGTCGGCCATGGAGTCGCCGTCGGGATAGGACCGGGCGTAGCTGGGGGTGAGCGCGATGCCGGGCAGGTTGGCCGCGGAGATGGCGTTGCCCGCCGCGGCGGACACGCCCTTGGCCAGCACGACGTACTGCGGCGAGGTCGGGTTCTGGAGCAGGTTCAGGACCTGGTCGACCGGCATGCTGAGGTAGCCGGCCAGCTTGGCCGCGACCTGGTTCAGCTGCGCGGCCGGGATCTGCGGCGGGTCGGCGTAGACCAGGTAGGTCTCCACGGTCATGGCCAGCACCTCGCCGTTGGCGCCGGCGATGGTGCCGCGCAGCGCGGGCAGCTCGATCGTCTTGTCCCGCTGGTCGGAGGCCAGGGTGCGGAACTTGCCGCCCTCGAAGCCCTGGAGCTGGACCAGGCGCGCCCCGAACAGGGTCAGCACGAAGGCGATGGCCAGCAGGGTGATGCCGAGGCGGCGGACCGGGTTGGCCCGCGGGATGATGCGGCGCGGCGGCCGGGGCGGCGGCGGCTTGGCGGAGACGGTGCGCGGCCGCGGTACCGGGGCTGTCCGGGCCGAACGGACCTGGCTGCGCGGCCCGGGCCTAACGGACGGCCCGGCGGGCCTGCGCCGCGGGTCGCGGGACCGGTCCGGCCGGCCGGCGGAGGGTCCCGCGGGGCCGCCGCGGGGAGGACGAGGCGGCGGCGAACCCGCCGTCACGGGGTGTACCCGGGCACGTCGATCTGCGACTGGGCCGAGGACGGATGACCCTTGACCACCTTGCCGCTCTTGGGGTCGACGAACTGGAGGTTCGGGTTCGGCTTCATGCCGAGCTCTTCGGCCTCCCGGGCGATCTGGGCCGGCGAGGAGGACTGCGCCACCTGCTGGGTGAGCAGCTGCTGCTGCTTGGCCAGCGCGGCGTTCTGCTGCTGCAGGCTGGTGACCTGGTAGGAGCCTGCGGCCAGGGTGGTGCTGATGACCAGCAGGCAGACCAGCGCGCCGCCGAGCAGGGCGACCAGGAGCAGGATGAACGGGGCCCGCGGGTGCCGGACCCGGGGCCGGGCCAGCGCCGGGCGGTCCAGCTCCGGGCGGGACGGCGGCCGGCCGGGCTTGGCGGGCAGCGGCCGGGTGGCGGGCCGGGTCGCCGGGTAGGGCCGGGTGTGACGCGGCGCGTCGACCGGGCGGGTCCGGGGCGGGGCACCGCGCCCGGCGGGCACGGCCCGGGGTGTTCGGGCGGCCCGCTCCGGGGGCGCGCCCCGGCCGGCCGGGCGGCTGCCCGGGCTGACCGTGCTGGGGGTGCGCGGCGTCGTGGACGTGGCCATTCAGTGCCCCCTTGGGATCATGCGGCGTCCCGGATTCGCTCCGCCGCCCGCAGCCGGGCTGACGCCGCACGCGGGTTGCCAGCGACTTCTTCGTGCTCCGGGCGCTCGGCGCCCCTGGTCAGCAGGCGGAACTGCGCGGTGGAGGCCTGCGCGGGCACCGGCAGGCGCGGCGGCGTCTGGTCGGTGGACAGGCGGACCAGGTCGCGCTTGACGATGCGGTCCTCGAGCGAGTGGTAGGCCAGGACGACGATGCGGCCGCCGACGGCCAGCACCTCCAGGGCGGCGGGCAGGGCCCGGCGCAGGGTGCCGAGCTCGTCGTTGACCTCGATCCGCAGGGCCTGGAAGGTCCGCTTGGCGGGGTTGCCGCCGGTCCGGCGGGTGGCGGCCGGGATGGCGTCCTTGACGATGGCAGACAGCCGCTGGGTGGAGGTGATCGGCGCGGCGGCCCGCTCGCGGACCACAGCACGGGCGATCCGCTGGGCGAAGCGCTCCTCGCCGTACTCGCGGAGTACCCGGGTCAGCTCGGCGGCCGAGTACTCATTGATGACGTCCGCCGCGGTCAGGTCCCTGGTGCGGTCCATCCGCATGTCGAGGGGGGCGTCCTGGGCGTAGGCGAAGCCGCGCTCGGCGTCATCCAGCTGCGGGGAGGAGACACCCAGGTCGAACAGCAGCCCCATGATCTGGACCGGATCCGGGCCTGCGGCGGGCAGCGCGGCGACGATCTCCGGGATCTCGTCGTAGCGGGCGTGCACGAGGGTGACGCGGTCGGCGTACGGGGCGAGCAGGTCGCGGGCCGCGTCGATGGCGGCCACGTCGGCGTCCACGCCGACCACCCGGAGGCCGGGGCAGGCGTCGAGCAGGGCCCGGGCGTGCCCGGCCCGGCCCAGGGTGGCGTCGATGAGGACCGCGCCCGGGCCGTCCAAGGCCGGGGCGAGCAGGGCGGTGACCCGGCCGGCCAGCACCGGCACGTGCGCTTGTCCTGCCATCCGTCCCCCTCTCCGTGTCCGGAGGTCCTGTCCTGCTGCGTCTGCGCGTCCGCCGTCTCCCCCTCGGCCGGCCCCCATCTGCGAGCGCTGCCGGCTGGCACCGGGGAAGTGATGCCAGCAGGGAGCGGCGGATGGAGGCCGGCCCGCGATCGTCAGAGGATTCCGGGGAACACCTCCTCGGAGGCTTCGGCGAACGAGTCTTCCTGCGTGCCCAGGTAGTTCTCCCAGGCCTGGCTGTCCCAGATCTCGAGGCGGGTGTTGGCGCCGATGACCACGCAGTCCCGCTGCAGCCCGGCGTAGGTCCGCAGGGCGGCCGGGACGGTGACCCGGCCCTGCCGGTCGGGAAGCTCGTCAGAGGCGCCGGAGAACAGCACGCGGCTGTAGTCCCGGGCCGCCTTGTCGGTCACCGGCGAGTTGCGGAGCTTCTCGGTGATGCGCGCGAACTCATCTCGCGGCCAGACGAACAGGCAGCGTTCCTGCCCTCTGGTGATCACCACTCCTCCAGCAAGTTCTTCCCGGTACTTGGCCGGCAGGAAGAGGCGGCCCTTCTCGTCCAGCCGCGGCTGATGAGTGCCGAGAAACACGGGCCCTCACCTCCTGCGCCATCCCCCACCACTGCGCTCCACTGTACTCCACATTGCTCCACCGTCAACGTCTCCGGGCCGCAATTCTTCGATTCGGCGCCGCAAAACCCCAGCTAGATCGATGGGGAGCGATGTGGGGGAAATCCAGGCCCCGAGCTCGCCCGGCCGGGCGGCCGAGCGGCGGCGCCACTCGGCCGCCTCGTGCCATCGCTGCGTCTGCGCAGCTCAGGATCATGAACCGGTTCGGGGTTCGAGTTCGCCAGGCGGTCGCGAGGGCCGCCGGGGAGCGCTGGTGGGGGGATGTGGAGCGGCGGGGGTGCGGCGGGGTAACGATGGGGCGGCGATGGGGTCGCGAGACGTCGCGGGAGAGCCAAAGGAGGACGTACTGTAGCGGTACAGCCGCTCGGCCGGGAGCGCAGATCGGGGTCTGGCTGGCCCTGCCCGCCAGCGCGTTCAGGGAGGCCTTGTGGTTCTAGACGCCGGACGGCAGACGGCGCGCCCGATCGATGATCTCGTCCCGGCGGCCCGCCGGATCGGCCACGCGATGGAGGCCGTGATCGAGGGCAAGCCGGAGGCGATCCGGCTCGCGCTGACCGTGCTGCTCGCCGAGGGGCACCTGCTCATCGAGGACGTGCCCGGCGTGGGCAAGACGATGCTGGCCAAGTCCCTGGCCCGGGCCATCGACGGTGTCTTCCAGCGGATCCAGTTCACGCCGGACCTGCTGCCCAGTGACATCACCGGAGTCAGCGCCTTCAACCAGGAACGGCGCGACTTCGAGTTCAAGCCCGGACCGGTCTTCGCCAACATCGTGCTCGGCGACGAGATCAACCGGGCCTCACCGAAGACCCAGTCAGCGCTGCTGGAGTGCATGGAAGAGCGCCAGGTCACGGTGGACGGGACGACCTACCCGCTGCAGGCGCCGTTCATGGTGGTGGCCACCCAGAACCCGGTGGAGATGGAGGGCACCTACCCGCTGCCCGAGGCGCAGCGGGACCGGTTCACCGCGCGGATCTCGCTGGGTTACCCCTCGCCCGGCGCGGAGCGGGAGATGCTGGCCGCGCACGGCTCGGCGTCACCGCTGGAGGACCTCAAGCCGGTCGCGCGGGCCAGCGACGTGCAGGACCTCGTCGTCTCGGTGCGCGAGGTGCTGGTGTCAGACCCGGTCAAGGACTACATCATCAGCCTGGTCCAGCAGACCAGGACCTCGCCGGAGCTGCGGCTGGGCGCGTCGCCGCGGGCGACGCTGCAGCTGCTGCGGGCCAGCCGGGCCTGGGCCGCGCTGGACGGGCGCGACTACGTGATCCCGGACGACGTGCAGACGCTGGCCGGGCCGGTACTGGCCCACCGGCTGCTGCCTACGGCCGAGGCCATCGTGGAGCGGCACCTGCCCGAGCAGGTGATCTCGAGGATCGTCACCCAGCTGCCCCTGCCGCGGCGCTGAGGCTCGCCCGGCTGGGTCGGCGGTTTCGGAAGGAGAGCCATGCGGGCGCTGTTCGGCTCGCTTACCACCCGGGGCCGGTCGTTCGTCGCCGCGGGCGGCGCGGCCATCGTGTGCGGGCTGGCCATACCGGAGACCGACCTGGTCCGGGTGGGCGCCCTGCTGGTCATCCTCCCGCTGGTCTCGGCGATGATCGCCCGCCGGTCCCGGTACCGGCTGACCTGCACCAGGCGGCTGGATCCGCCGCGGGTGCCGGCCGGGCACCCCGGCCACGGTCACGGCGCAGCTGGCCAACGTGTCGCGGCGGCGGACGGCCGTCCTGCTGGCCGAGGACGTGACGCCGCAGCCGATGGGCCGCCAGCCGCGGTTCGTGCTGGACGAGATCGAGCCGGGCGGGAACCGCGAGCTCAGCTATCAGCTCCGGTCCGACGCCCGCGGCCGGTTCACCATCGGGCCGCTGCGGGTCCGGGTGGCGGACGCGTTCGGGCTGGTGGAGATCACCCGGTCCTTCGCCGCGACCAGCACGCTGGTGGTGACGCCGAGGATCTACCCGCTGCCGCGGGCCTCGGCGCAGAGCAGCTGGCTGGGCGAGGGCGACGGGGGGATGCGGACCATCTCGGCGACCGGCGAGGACGACGCGGCGCCCCGGGCCTACCAGGACGGCGACGGCCTGCGGCGGGTGCACTGGCGGTCGACGGCGCGCTACGGCGAGCTGATGGTGCGGCGCGAGGAGCACCAGTGGCGCAACAGCGCGTCGGTCTTCCTGGACACCCGGCGGCTCGCGCATGCGGGCCGCGGGGTCTCGGCCACGTTCGAGTTCGCGGTGAGCGCGGCGGCCTCGATCGGCGCCCACCTGACCGGCGAGGGGTTCCGGGCCCGGCTGATCACCGAGGCAGGCGAGATCGCGCCGAGCGGCACCTTCTCCGACACCCTGCTGGACATGCTGGCCGTCATCAACCCGTCGCGGGAGACCAGCATCGTGCCTGGCACCGCGGCCCTGGCCGCGGCCGGGGGCCAGCTGATCGCGGTGCTCGGGCGGCTGTCCGAGCAGGACGCCGGGATCCTGGCCGCCAGCCGCCGCGGCAACGCGCCCGCGATGGCGCTGCTGCTGACCGTCCCGGCGTGGAGCTCGTGGAATCAGGGGGCGGCGGCGGGCGACGAGACGACGCGCGCCGCGCAGATCCTGTCCGCGGCGGGCTGGCGGGTGGCCACGGCCAGCCCGGGCACGCCGCTGGCCCAGGCCTGGCAGCAGCTGCACCGGCCGGCCGACCGGCCGCTGCCGCCGGCGGGCCTGGGAAGCTCCGCGGGCCTGGGAGGCGCCGCGGGCTACCGAAGCGGGCCGGCATGACCCGGAACCGCCGGATGACGCTGACCGTCGCGGTCGCGTGCATACTCGCCTCGCTCGTGCTCTACCCGCTGTTCGAGGGCGCTCAGTGGTTCTACGCGGGGGCCGGGGCGGTCATCACGGTCGCGGCCTTCGGCGCGCTGAGCCGGCTCCGGCCGCTGCCGGTGGTGGCCGGGTTCCTGATCGTGCTGGCCGGGCTGCTGCTGTACCTGAACGTGGTCTTCGAGGTGCGCCACTCGTGGGCGATCATCCCCACCGGGGACTCGATCACCCGGCTGTGGCAGCTGGCCGGGACCGGAATCGGCGACACCCGCAAGTACGCCCCGCCCGCGCCGACCCGGCCGAGCCTGGTGCTCATCGCGGCGGCCGGGATCGGCTTCACGGCCGCGGTGACCGACCTGATCGCGGTCCGGCTCCGGTCCGCGGCCCTGGCCGGGCTGCCGCTGCTGGTCCTGTTCACCGTGCCGGTCACGATGAACGCCCAGCATGAGGACGTGGGCACGGCCATAGTCTTCGGCCTGGGGGCAGCGGGCTACCTGGCCATGCTGAGTGCCGACGGCCGCGACCGGATCCGGGTGTGGGGCAGGCTGGTGTCCCTGTGGCGATCCGGTTCGCTGTCCGGGACCTACGTCGCCGGCGGCCCATCATCCCCCCAAGGCCCATCATCCCCCCAAAGCCCATCATCCCCATCAGGCCCCGTGCCGCAGGCGGCGGCCGAGCCGGCGCCGGGCGAGGCCCGGCCGGAGAGCCTGAAGGCGGCCGGGCCGGACACCCGCGCGCTGGCCGCGGCGGGCCGCCGGGTCGGGCTGGCGTCGGTGGTGCTGGCCCTGTTCGTGCCGCTGGTCGTGCCCGGGCTGCACGCCAGCAAGCTGTTCTCCTCCGGCCCGGGCATCGGGGGCCGGGGCGGCAGCGCGACCTCGGCCGCACTGCCCGACACGCTCCAGCAGACCCTGCAGCAGCTTCAGGAGTCCCACAAGCCGACCACGGTGCTGACCTACACCACCAGCGCCCCGGCGCAGGTGATGGCCGATAACCCGCCCTACCTGCGGACCTATGTCTACGACACGCTGAACGGCGGCGGCCAGTGGACCGGCGACTACGCCTCGGGCCAGCAGCAGGCCAGCACGCTGCCGCCGCCGCAGGGACTGACCAACCCGGGCTCGTTCCCGCAGTACACGGTGTCGGTCAGGGTGGCAGGCAACGCGCTGACGAACAAGTCGCTGCCCACCTTCCTGGCCCTGCCCTACCCGGTCGTGCAGGTCTCCGCCACGGCCGGGGATTTCCTGGCCGATCCCAAGCTGATGGTGTTCTCGCAGTTCGCCGGCGCCGAGGTGCAGGCCTACCGGGGCACGTACGCGGCGGTGAGCCCCAGCGCGGCCCAGCTGAACGACGCCGCGCCGCCGTCATCGGACAGCCTGGCCGCCGACCGGGCGCTCCCGGCGGCGTTCCAGACCGCGGCCCTGAAGCAGATCGCCAGGCAGGTGACGGCGGGTTACAGCACCGAGTTCGGCAAGGTCAACGCGCTGGCCACCTGGCTGTCCGGGTCGCAGTTCACCTACAGCTCGGGCGCGCCGCCGGTCAACTCCCCGGCCAGCCTGCTCAGCTTCCTGACCAAGGTCCGCTCCGGCGTGTGCGTGCAGTCGGCGTACGCGATGACGGTGCTCACCCGCCTGCTCGGCATCCCGGCCCGGCTGGCGGGCGGCTTCACCGCGGGTGCCCGGTCAGGGAACGGCTACGTGGTCAAGACCGACGACGCGCACGCGTGGGCCGAGGTCTACTTCGCCGGCTACGGCTGGATCAAGTTCGAGGCCACGCCGAACGGCGGGGACGGCACCGCCCGGGCGGGCAGCTACCAGACGTCGGGCGGGACGTCGGCCGGCGGGACGTCCGGGGGCAGCACGGCCACCGGGCCGTCGGCGAGTGCGACCGGTTCGTCGGGGGCACCGGGCCTGGGGGCCAGGAAGCTCATCCCGGACGACTCAGGGACGGGCGGAAGCGGGCCGGCCAACACGGCCGGGACGCCGTGGACGGCGATCGCCCTGGCCGTGGCGGCGGCCGTCGCCCTGGCGGCCGGGATCGCCGCGATCGCGGCCTCGCCCGCGCGGCGGGCCGAAGCCTCCCATCCGGCCGACGGGACCCAGCGACGGCGGGGGGCAGGCCTGCCCGCCGTGGCGCTGGTGGTGGCCGCCGCGGCGATCGTGGCCCTGACCCTGTACCGGCTGCTGGCTCATACCTCCGGCCTGAACCTGCAGGCGGCCTGGGCCACGGTGGGCATCGCTTTCGGCGCGGCCGGGGCGGCGGCCCTGGTCGTCCCGGGCGTGATCCGGGTGGCCCGGCGACGGTGGCGCTGGCACCGGGCCGGCGATGACGCGGGCCGGGCCCATGCGGCCTGGCTGGAGTTCGGCGACGACCTGCAGGATCTCGGTGTGCGGCGCTCTCCCAGCGAGCCGCCGCGCACGCTGGCCGACCGGGTCAGCGCCGGGCTGCCGGAGGCGTCCCGGGAGGCGGTCCGCCGGCTGGCCGTGGCCGAGGAGCGCGCCCTGTATGCGGCGCGGCCGTCGGCATCCGAGAGCCTGCGGGCCGACGGCACGACGGCGCGGCGCGGGATCGAGGCCGCCGCCCCGCGCGGGCGCCGCTGGCGGGCCAGGATCTTCCCGGCCTCGGTCATCAGCGCGCTGGCCGACGGGGCGGCGCGGATCCCTGACCGGCTGACGGCCCTGGTCTCACGCCGCTGGACGGAGCGGCGCTCCATGAGCTGAGGCCGGGGCGAGCCGGGGTCAGGGCGAGCCGGGTCAGGCAGGCGGCGGCGCACGATGGGAAGGCGGGAGGACGGCGCTACATTCGCCGGTCGCCCTCCTGACGCCGGTTCCAGCGCTCTTCCAGGCGCTCCATCATCCGGGCCCGCCAGCCGGCCCGGGGTTGGGGGGCCCGGCCCGGGTTGGTGGACCCGACCGCGCGGAGCTGGGCTCGGCCGCGGCGGGCGCGCGGGGGCCGCACGCGGGCCAGGTGCCGGCGCCAGCTGACGATCCCCCACAGCAGCGCCAGGGCCGCGACCGCGGCACCGATCGCCTCGAGGTACAGGCGATGAGTCAGTACTCCGGCCACGAGCGCCCCGGCGCCGACCAGGACACCGAGGACCGCCTGCACCAGCTTGCGCTTGTAGTGCACGCGAGGATCGCTCGAGCGCACGAGGCGCCCGAACTTCGGATCCTCGCGATAGAGCGCTTGCTCGATCTGCTCAAGCTGGCGCTGCTCGTGTTCAGAGAGCGGCACGACGCCTCCCAAGAAAAACCCATGCGCCCGGCACGTGTGTGCGGTGACCTCCACCTCACATACCCGGTTCTTTTTCCAGAATACGAGCGTCGACACACCGCTTGGAAGAGTAGGCCCAAGAGCGCATCATGAAGACGGCCGTCCGGGGCGGTCCGGACCCCCGGGCCGGGCCCCGCCGGCGGGGCCGTCTCGGTCAGGATCTTCCACCAGGGCGGCCGGCCTAACCGCGCTGGAACCGAACCGCCGGGACAGCTGATCCATCGCCCGTTCGGCCTCCCGCCAGCCTGTCGGGCGGTCATCCAGGGTTGGCTGGGAACTGGCTCCGGCCGCCGGGACCAGGCCGGATGCACGCACGCCGACCAGCCGGAGCAGGGTCCCGCGGTCCAGGCCCGAGGACTCGTACAGCTGGCAGGCTGTGGCGTAGATCTCATGCGTCACGTCGGTCGGGTAGGGCAGCGTGCGGGACCGGGTGAGGGTCTTGAAGCTGGCCAGCCGCAGCTTGACGGAAATTGTCCGGGCCACGTAGCCGCCGGCCCGCAGCCCGGTCGCGGCCCGGCCGGAGAGCCGCAGCAGCTCGCGGCGGATCCGGTCGGGGTCGCCGATGTCGCGGGCGAAGGTCTCCTCCGCGCCGATGCTCTTGTCCGGCGAGCGCGGCGTGACCCGGCGCTCGTCACGGCCCCAGGCCAGCGCGTACAGGTGCGACCCGTGCGCCGCGCCGAGGTCGCGCTGGAGGGTGTCCAGCGGCGTGTGCGCGATGTCGCCGACGGTCTTGAGCCCGAGCCGGGCCAGCGCCTGGCCGGACCGCTCCCCCACGCCCCACAGCGCGGCGACCGGAAGCGGGTGCAGGAAATCGAGCAGGCCGGCCTGCGGCACCACGAGCAGCCCGTCCGGCTTGCACCGGGCCGAGGCGATCTTGGCCACGAACTTGCTCGGGGCGACCCCCACGGAGCAGGTGATGCCCTGCTGCTGCCAGACCTCGGCCCGGATCCGGGCGGCGATGGCGGCGGGCGGCCCGAGCCGGCGCAGCGCGCCGGAGACGTCGAGAAAGGCCTCGTCCAGGGCGAGCGGCTCGACCTCGGGGGTGATCGTGCCGAAGATGGCCATGACCTCCTTGGAGGTCGCCGCGTAGGCCTGGTGCCGGGGCGGGACGAAGACCGCGTGCGG
Organism: uncultured Actinomycetes bacterium; assembly: GCA_963744005.1. Classification (GTDB taxonomy): domain Bacteria; phylum Actinomycetota; class Actinomycetes; order Streptosporangiales; family Streptosporangiaceae; genus Palsa-504. The sequence goes on from CAVURU010000003.1 coordinate 1,479,426, forward strand.
GCACAGCCGCCGGGCCTGGCCCACCGGCATGGCCGAGCGCACCCCGAACGTGCGGGCCGGGTAGGACGCGGACAGCACCACGCCGCGGCCGCCGGTCCCGCCCACGATGACCGGGCGCCCGGCCAGCTCGGGCTGGTCCCGGATCTCCACGCTGGCGTAGAAGGCGTCCATGTCCACGTGCAGGATGCGACAGCCCGTGTCGTCCGGAACCGGCCCGGGATTCATCGCGGTCAGCGGTGGCCGAGGACGTGCAGCTGGGCGGCGATGTCCCGCAGCGGCGGGGTGCTGGCCGCGGCTTCCTCCAGCGCGCGCAGCTCCTCGGCCGCGGCGGCGTCGCCGCCAAGCAGCGTGCCGGGGACCAGCCCGCTGAAGACGCGCAGCCCGTGCGCCTCCCCCACGCTCAGCCCGGCCTGCTCGATCAGCGCGCTCAGCTCGGGCAGGGTGAAACGGCGGGAGTCGCCGGCCTGAGGCCGGCCAGCAGGGCGCGGGCGTCGGCGAAGCGGCCGGCCAGGGCGCGGTGCAGGACGGCGGCGATGGCGTTGGAGGCCAGCACGCTCACCGTGGCCCCGGGCCGCAGCACGCACGCGATCGCGCTCATGGCTCCGGCCGGTTCCTCCACGTACTCCAGCACGTTGTGGCAGATGACCAGGTCGACGGCGTCCGGGCCGACCACGCCGCCCAGGTTGGCCGCCTCGCCCTGCACCGAGGCGAGCCGGGCCCCGGCCTCGGCGGCGCGCCGCTGCGCGGCGGCCAGGGCGTCCGGGTTCGGGTCCAGGACGGTGACGTTGTGCCCGAGGACGGCGAACGGGACGGCCAGCCCGCCGGTCCCGCCGCCCACGTCCACGATGTCCAGGGCGGGCCGGCCGGTGGCCGCCACCCGCGCGGCGACGACCGCGCTGAGCACGTCCCAGACCAGGGAGGAACGGACGCCGTCGCGCCTGAAGTCCACGGCCACGCGAGCCTCCTGTCCCCGAGCTTCCCCGAGCTTGCCCCGAGTCCAATGTAACGGCGGCCCGGCGTCGCGCGGGTCAGACTCAGGTTGCCGTGTTAACGTCCTTGAACATAGGTGACCGATTGGCCGTTTATATGACTATGCAGGATTCACAGATTTCTCCCAGCCGGACCTCGTGGCATCTCCAGCGCGGCTCCATACGGCCGCCGTATGCTCTTCGCCATGGCTGAGCACCTCGAGTTGCCTCGCCCCTGCAAGCTGTTGCTGACGGCGGGCTGGAACCTGACCGAATCGCTCGGCCTTCCGGTCATCGCGTACTTCGCCGGCGCCGCCTTGGGCGGGCGCAACGCGGGCATGCTGGCGGCGGCGGGGGCGATCTGGCTGACTGCGCTGACCCGCAAGATCGTGACCGGCACCGTGCCCGGCCTGCTGATGATCTCCGGCCTGGTGCTGACCCTGCAGACCGCGGTCGTGCTCGTGACCGGCAGCATGCTGGTCTTCCTGCTGCAGTTCCCGCTGGCCAACCTGGGCCTGTGCGTGCTGTTCGCGCGGACCGCGCCGACCCGCAGGCCGCTGGTGGCCCAGCTCGCGGCGGAGGTGGTGGCGCTGCGCCACCCGTCGCACCACCCCGGGCTGCACCGCTTCTTCCAGGGCGCGACCTGGCTGTGGGCCGGGATCTTCGCCGCCTCCACGGCCGGGCTGGCCGGCGCGATGGCGGTGGAGCCGGTCAAGACGTTCCTGCTGCTGACCACCGCGGTGACGGTGGGCGGCACGGTGGCCGGGACGTTCGCCTCGGCGGTCTGGTTCTTCCGGGTGCTGCGCCGCTTCAACCTGCGGGTACGTTTCGCCCAGGCCTGAGCCTCCGGCGGGCTCAGGGTTCCGGCGAGACCTGGGGCTCGAGCGAGGGCTTCAGCCCGGCGACGCGGGCCAGCAGGCCGTTGACGAAGGCCGGCGAGCCGTCGGTGGACAGGTCGCGGGCCAGGGCGACGGCCTCGCTGAGGGCTACGGCGTCCGGGATCTCGGGGGCCCACAGCAGCTCGAACAGGCCGATCCGCAGCACGTTGCGGTCCACGATGGGCATCCGGTCCAGGGTCCAGCCCTCGGCGAACTCCGAGATCAGCTCGTCGATCCGGGCCGCGTGCCCGGACACGCCGCGGACGAGTTCCGCGGCGTACTCCGAGACCGGCGGCGAGGCCAGGGTGGTGCGCTCGGCGAGCAGGTCAAGGACTGATATGCCGCGCAGCTCGGCCTCGAACAGGATGTCCAGTGCCCGCTTGCGCGCTTTACTCCGGGCGGAGGGCATCGGTCAGGCGCGACCGAGATACTGGCCGGTCCGGGTGTCGACCTTGATCTTCTCCCCGGTCGAGATGAACAGCGGTACCTGGATAGTGGCGCCGGTCTGCAGGGTGGCCGGCTTGGTGCCGCCGGTGGAGCGGTCGCCCTGGACCCCGGGGTCGGTCTGGCTGATGGTCAGCTCGACGGCGGCGGGCATGTCCACGTACAGCGGGGTGCCGTCGTTGAACGCGATGGTGACCGTCTGCTCCTCGAGCAGGTAGTTGGCCGCATCGCCGACCACGTCGGCGGGGATGTGCGGCTGGTCGTAGTCGGTCATGTCCATGAACACGAAGTCCGCGCCCTCGCGGTACAGGTACTGCATCTCGCGGCGGTCGATGGTGGCCAGGTCGACCTTGACGCCGGCGTTGAAGGTCCGGTCCACGACCTTGCCCGACGTGATGTTCTTCAGCTTGGTGCGCACGAAGGCCGGGCCCTTGCCCGGCTTGACGTGCTGGAACTCCACGACGTTCCAGAGGTTGCCGTCGATGTTCAGGGTGATGCCGTTCTTCAGGTCGTTCGTGGTGGCCACGTTCGTGCTCCAGGTCAAAGGGTGAGAAGATCTCGCGTCGTCGTGGTGAGCGTCTGGGCCAGGCCCGTTCCCGCTCCCACGACCAGGACGTCCTCGATCCGGACTCCGCCCCGGCCGGGCAGGTACACGCCAGGCTCGACGGTCACCGGGGTCCGGTTGGCAAGCTTACCCGTTCTGGAGTACCCGATGGTCGGCGCCTCGTGCACCTCCAGGCCGACGCCGTGGCCCAGCCCGTGGCCGAAATGCTCGCCGTGCCCGGCGTCGCGGATGAGGTCCCGGGCGGCGGCATCCACGTCGGCCACCTGGGCGCCGGGCCGGGCCGCCTGGATCCCGGCCCGCTGCGCGGCCGCGACCAGCTCGTAGATCTCCCGCTGCCGGCCAGGGCTCGCCCAGCGCGACGGTCCGGGTCATGTCGGCGTGGTAGCCGCCGTAGGCGGCGCCGAAGTCCATGGTGATCAGGTCGCCGCGGCGCATCGGCCGGTCGGTCGGGACGTGATGCGGCAGGGCGCCGTTCGGCCCGCTGGCCACGATGGTGTCGAAGGCGGGCCGCTGCGCGCCCAGCTCCACCATCCGCCGGTCCAGGGCAGCGGCCAGCTGGCGCTCGGTCAGGCCAGGCCGGATCCGGGCGAAGACGTCGGCGATGGCCTGGTCGCTGATCCGGCACGCGGCGGCCAGCAGCTCCAGCTCGGACGGATCCTTGACCGTCCGCAGCTCTTCTATCCTCCGGCCGAACGGCACCAGGCGCACGCCGCTAGCCTTCGCGGTCAGCTCCGCGTGGCGCTCCACGGTCATCTCGTGCGCCTCGAAGGCCACCGTGCGCTGGCCGCGGGCGGCCATCCGGGCGGCCAGCGCGGCCTCGAGGAACCGCTCGATGACCAGCTCGAGTTCCGGGCTGTCGCGCTGCGCGGCCAGCGCGTACCGCGAGTCGGTGGCCAGGATGGCGGTGCCCTCGGCGGGCAGCAGCACCGCGGCGTTCGAGCTGGCCAGGCCGGTGAGGTACCGGACGTTCGGCCCGTGGGTGATGAGCGCGGCGTCCGCGCCCGCCGCGGCGACGAGCCGGGCGGCCGCCGCGCGGCGCGCCGCGTGCACCTCTGCCATGAAGCCCGGCCTAGGCGGCCAGGTCGCGGATCTGCTCGATGAGGGCGACCCGGCCTTCGTGGCTGGGCGCGAGGGGCGAGACGCCCAGGGTGGTGACGCCGGCCTCGCGGTAGGCGGCGACCCGCTCGGCCACGTAGGACGCGGGCCCGATCAGGCTGGTGCGCTCGAGCAGCTCGGCGGGTACCAGGGCCTCGGCCTCGGCCTTGCGGCCGTCCAGGTAGGCGTCCTGGATGGCCTGGGCCTCGGCCTCGTAGCCGAGCCGCCGGGCCAGGTCGTTGTAGAAGTTCCGGCCCCGGGCCCCCATCCCGCCGATGTACAGGGCCAGGAACGGCCGGGCCCGGTCACGCAGTGCGGTCACGTCGTCGCCGATGGCCAGCGGGGCGGTGGCGATCACGTCCAGAGCGCCCAGCGCCGGATCGCGCCGGGCCAGCCCGTCGGCCAGGGCCGTGCCCCACACGTCACCGGCCCGCTCGGGCAGGTAGAAGACCGGCATCCAGGCTTCGGCCAGCTCGGCCGCGAGCTCGACGTTCTTGGGGCCGAGGGCGGCCAGGGAGATCGGGACGCGCTCGCGGACGGGGTGGTTGACCAGCTTGAGCGGCTTGCCCAGGCCGGTTCCGCCGGCCATGGGCACCTGGTAGTACTTGCCCGAGTAGGTCAGCGGCTCGCGGCGCCAGACCTGACGGCAGATCTCGATGATCTCGCGGGTCCGGCCGATGGGGGCGTCGTAGGGCAGGCCGTGGAAGCCCTCGATGACCTGCGGGCCGGAGGCTCCCAGGCCGAGGATGAACCGGCCGTTCGAGACGTAGTCCAGCCCGGCCGCGGTCATGGCCAGCAGCGCCGGGGTCCGGGAGTAGATGGGCAGGATGGAGGAGGCGATCTGCATCCGCTCGGTCTTGGCCGCGATGAAGCCCATCTGGCTGACCGCGTCGAAGCTGTACAGCTCGGCCACGAAGACGATGTCCATTCCGGCCCGCTCGTAGTCGGCCAGTTCGGTCACCGTCTCGGCGAAGCCGCCCGTGTAGTTCAGTGCCATCCCTATCCGCATGGGGACAGGGTACGGCCAGCCCTCCGGCCGCGGATAGGGCGGCCCGCGCCTGGGCACCGGGCCAGCGGTCAGCGGTCCAGGGCGGCCAGGATGTCCTTGCTGACCGACTCGGGCAGGAGGCCGTCGGTCGGGACGGTGAGGGTGGCCACCGAGGCGTAGGCGGCCAGGCGGCGCTGGTAGGTCTCGGCCAGGCCGGGCTTGGCCAGCATCGGCCGGCCGGGATCGCCGCCGACCCGGGCCAGGGCCTGCTCGTAGCTGACGTGGAGGTAGACGACCTGGGCCGCGGCCAGGCGCTGGCGAGTGAGCGGGTGCTCGGCCGCGCCGCCGCCCAGGGCCAGGACCAGCTCGGGGCCGTCCAGCAGGCTGGCGATGACCTGGTGTTCCAGGGTACGGAAGGCAGGCTCGCCGTCGTCGGCGAAGATCTGCGGGACCGGGCGCCCGGCTCGCTCCTCGATCACCTGGTCGCTGTCGGTGAAGGGCAGGCCGAGCTCGGCGGCCAGCAGCCGCCCGACGGTGGTCTTGCCCGCGCCCATGAAGCCGACCAGGACGATCACGGCTGGCCTGCCTCGGCCGCCTGCTCAGCGGCCACCTGCTCAGCGGCCACCTGCTCAGCGGCCGGCTGAGGGGCCTCGGCGACCAGCTCGGCGACGGCCTGGAGGGCGAGCTGGTAGGAGACGAGGCCGAACCCGGCCACCGTGCCGTCGGCTACCGCGGCCACCACCGAGGTGTGCCGGAACGACTCCCGGGCGGCCGGGTTGGAGATGTGCACCTCGACCAGCGGGGCGGTCCGCATGGCCAGGGCGTCACGCAGCGCGTAGGAGTAGTGGGTGAAGGCGGCCGGGTTGATGACGATCGGCATCCGGGCGTCGGCGGCCTCGTGCACCCAGCTGATCATCTCCCGCTCGTCGTCGGTCTGCCGGACGTCGACGTGCAGGCCGAGCTTCCGGCCGGTCTCGCGGCACAGGTCGGCCAGGTCGTCGAACGTCGCGTGGCCGTAGACCTCCGGTTCCCGGATGCCGAGGCGGCCGAGGTTCGGGCCGTTGAGCACGAGCACTTGCGGGATCACGGGGTAACCTCCTCAAACGCGCGGGCCAGCAGCTCCTCGGGCGGGTCGTCCAGGATGCCGGGGCGAGCCAGCCCGTCGAGCACCACGAACCGCAGCCGCGCGCCACGGGCCTTCTTGTCCATGCTCATGGCCTGGCGCAGGTCCGGCCAGGCACCGGAAGAGTACCGGGTGGGCAGGCCGACGCTGGCCAGCACGTCCCGGTGCCGGGCCTCGGTCTGCTCGTCGAGGCGGCCGGCCAGGCGGCCGACGGCGGCGGCGAAGACCATCCCGATGGACACCGCGTCCCCGTGCCGGAACCGGTACTCCTCGACCCGCTCGATGGCGTGGCCCAGGGTGTGCCCGTAATTCAGGATCTCCCGCAGCCCCTTCTCGGTCAGGTCGGCCGACACCACCTCGGCCTTGACCCGGATGGCGCGCTCGATCAGCTCGCGGGCGGACTTTCCCTCCGGCACGGTGGCGCCCTCGGGGTCCTGCTCGACCAGGTCCAGGATGACCGGGTCGGCGATGAAGCCGGCCTTGATCACCTCGGCCAGGCCAGCCACGTAGTCGGCCCGCGGCAGTGTCTCCAGGGTGGCCAGGTCGGCCAGCACCCCGGCCGGGGAGTGGAAGGCGCCGACCAGGTTCTTCCCCGCCGGGATGTCGATGGCGGTCTTGCCGCCCACGGCCGCGTCGGCCATGCCGAGCAGGGTGGTCGGGACCAGCACGACCGGGACGCCGCGTAGCCAGGTGGCCGCGACGAACCCGGCCAGGTCGGTGGTGGCTCCCCCGCCGATGCCCACGATGGCGTCCGACCGGGTGATCTTGTGCTCGGCGAGCCTGGACCACAGCCGGGCGGCGACCTCCGCCGTCTTGGCCTCTTCTCCGTCCGGGACGGGCTCGGCGCGGACGTCGAACCCGGCCGCCCGCAGCGCCCCGCAGGCCGGGCGGGCGATCTGTCCGAGCCGCTCGGCGTGGATGACCACGACCGTCCCGGCCTGCTTGGGGATCAGGTCGGGCAGCGCGCTGAGCACCCCGACGCCGACCACGACCGGGTAGGCCGGGCTGCCGTCGGAGGGGCGGACGTCGATTCTGGTCGCGGTCATCCGTGCTCGCCAATCCGGCCCGCGATGAGGCGGGCGAGCTCGTCGGGATCGTCGTCGTCGGTGTTCACCGTCACCGTGGCCAGGCTCTCGTAGACAGGCCGGCGCTCTTCCAGCAGGGCGCGGAGCCGGCCGCGCGGGTTCCCGGGGACGACCACGCGGGCCCGGTCCAGGCCGAGGCGGCGCGCGATGGTGCCGAAGTCGGCCTCCAGGTAGACCACGGGCAGGCCGTCGAGCAGGCGCACCAGATCGGTGTCCAGCACCGCGCCGCTGCCAAGGGCGAGCACGCCCCCGGTAGCGGCGAGCTCGCGCAGCCCCTGTGTGGCGGCGGCGCGCTCCAGGTCCCGGAAGGCCTGTTCGCCCTGCTCGACGAAGATGTCACTGACCGGCTGGCCCGCGGCCGCGGCGACCTCGGCGTCTGTGTCACGGAAGCCGGTGCCGAGGCGCTGGGCCAGCAGCGGGCCGACGGCCGATTTGCCTGCGCCGGGCGGCCCGATGAGCACGGCCCGCGGCTGGCCGGCGGCTGACCGGTCACGAGATCACCAGGGACTTGAGGTAGCTCTCGACGTTGCGGCGCAGTTCCTCGGCCGAGTCGCCGCCGAACTTCTCGAGCACGGCCTCAGCCAGCACGAGGGCCACCATGGCCTCGGCCACCACGCCGGCGGCCGGGACGGCGGTCGCGTCGCTGCGCTGGTTGATGGCCTTGGCCGGCTCGCCGGTGGCCACGTCGATGGTGTCCAGCGCGCGCGGCACGGTGGAGATGGGCTTCATCGCGGCCCGGACCCGGATGACCTCGCCGGTGCTCATGCCGCCTTCGATGCCGCCGGCCCGGTTGGTGCGCCGGTGGACGCCGCCCTGGGCGACCTCGATCTCGTCGTGCGCGACTGAGCCGCGGCGGGTGGCGGTGGTGAAGCCGTCGCCCACCTCGACACCCTTGATGGCCTGGATGGACATCAGCGCGCCGGCCAGCCGGGCGTCCAGCCGCCGGTCCCAGTGGATGAAGCTGCCCAGGCCGGGAGGAGCGCCGTAGGCCAGGACCTCGACCACGCCGCCCAGGGTATCGCCCTCCTTCTTGGCCGAGTCGATCTCGGCCACCATGGCCTGGCTGGTGGCGGGATCGGCGCAGCGCACCGGGTCGGCGTCGATGGCCGCGAGGTCGCGCGGTCCCGGCAGCAGGCCGTCCGGGGCCTTGACCGGGCCGAGGGCGACCACGTGGCTGAGGATCTCCAGCGACAGCACCTGGCTGAGCAGCCGGCGGGCCACCTCGCCGAGCGCGACCCGGGCCGCCGTCTCCCGGGCGCTGGCCCGCTCCAGGATGGGGCGGGCGTCGGTGTGGCCGTACTTCTGCATCCCGGCCAGGTCGGCGTGGCCGGGGCGGGGCCTGGTCAGCGGCGCGTTCCGGGCCTGGCCTTCCAGCACGGACTCGGCCACCGGGTCGGGAGACATGACCGTCTCCCACTTGGGCCACTCGGTGTTGGCGATCCTGATCGCCACCGGGCCGCCCAGGGTCAGGCCGTGGCGGACGCCGGCGGTGAGCTCGACCTCGTCCTGCTCGAAGCTCATCCGCGCGCCCCGGCCGTAGCCGGCCCGCCTGCGGGCCAGGGCGGCGGACAGGTCCTCGGTGGTCAGGCGCACCCCCGCGGGCACGCCTTCGGCGACGGCCACGAGGGCGCGGCCGTGCGATTCACCTGCGGTCAGCCAGCGAAACATGCACCTGATCCTACGGGGTCCGGTGACCTCGCTCTGCTGGTCTCAGGGTGCCGCTCGTGCTCGGCTCGTGCCCGGCTGTCAGTCGGCGATGACGACTTCGATGCCGCGGCGCAGCCGGCCACCCAGCCGGGCGGCGATGCCGGACGCGGCCCGGTTGACCGCGGCGCCGCGGTCCCGGGCCCGGCCCGGCCCGGTGTGCAGGGTGACCGCGAGGTCCGTGCCGCCGGTGCGGCCGGGGGCCAGGGTGAAGGACGCGATGACGGGCTCGCCGGCCACGGCGGCCTGGACCGCGTCGCGGACGTCGGGGTCCTCGTGAGCGGCGGGCACGGGCTGCCGGCCGGCCAGGGCGGCCAGCCGGGCTCCCTCGACGGCCAGCGGGACCGGCCCGGCCACGTCGATGACGACGGCACAGCCGTCGGCCACCGCGGCGCGCCACACCTTGTCCGCCTCGGCGGGTACCGGGCGGGCGTCCGGTCGCCACCGGGCCAGCGCCTCCAGGCCGGTGAAGGCGAGGACCGCGGGCCGCCCGTCCTGGCCGATCAGGGTGGGCAGGACCATCTCGCTGTCCTTGTCGCCCGGGCCGCCGGCACCAGCCAGGCGGTCGTCACCGGCGCCGGGGGGCGCAGCCGGGCCGCCCTCCGGGCTGGCCAGGACGGCGACCACGGGCACGAGCAGCCGGGCTGCGGACAGCGCGCCGAGCGCGGCCTGCTCGCTGCCCTGCCCCGCCTGATAGGCGGCCAGCGCCTCGGCCACCTGCGGATCGGCGCCGCCGCGGTCGCCGCGGAACTGCTGCGGGCCAGGATTGAGGTGCCCACCGGAATGAGGATGCCCTGACACGTCACCGACCCTACGGCACGGCGCCCCGGGCCCGGGTGCCGGTCGGGCAGACACGGAAAGTATTGCGGGCCACCGAATTTACTACTTAAAGTAGTTGTCACGCGGAATGCCGTTCTTTTGCTAATCACGGTCATTAACTAGGCACAATCAGTGGTGCGGAGAACGTCCGGCGGACCGAAGGGAGCGTGGTGGCCCAGCGCGAGCCGGTGCCCGCAATCGCCCCGGGCACGCCGATGTGGAAGGCCGTTCCCGCACGCCTGGTGAACCCGTACCTGGACGGCCAGCGGATGGTGCTGGCCGGCTACGTGTACAGCGCCCAGGACGTCCGGTTCCACAATCCCGCCGAGGCGTATCACGCGCTGGGGCTGGGCTGGGAGAACTCGGAGTTCACGCCGGCCATGAGCGAGCTGTACCTGCTGTGCTGGCTGGCCCGGGCCCTGGACGGCTACCAGGCGGCCACCACCCCGGGCGAGTTCTACCTCGAGCCGATCCCGATCCCGGTGGGCTCGGGCCTGTGCCGGCTGGCCGCCGACGGCGATGAGCTGGTGGCCCGCTACGACGGCCTGGCCTGGCACCCGGCGGAGTCGTGAGCCATGCGACTTCGGCTGATGGCGAGCTATCGCGGCGTCACGTTCCAGGCAGGACTGGGACCGGACGGCACCCAGGCCACCCTCATATCCTCCGAGCCGCCCCCGGCTGACCTGGGCTTCGAGGCCTCGGCCGGGCACTGGCGCAAGCAGGTCAGGGTGGCCGACCTGCAGAGCCTGTGGTTCTCCCGGCCGGTGGGGGCCTACCGGGGCGAGGCCTGCCTGGTGCTCGACGACCTGGGCGACCGGCTGCACATCGCCTACCTGGGCCGGGACGCCATGCGGGCCGCGCAGCTGGGCTACTGGGAGATCGACCGCGAGGTCTTCGAGGTGGTGGTGACCCGGGCCGAGGTGACCGGCCTGGCCGAAGAACGGGTCGACGTCCCGCTGGCCGCGGCCACGTTCGCGACGGCCGAGCCGCCCGGGCCGGAAGCGGCCGTGGCACCAGATGCGGCCGTGGCGGCGGATGCGGCGGATGCGGAGGTGCCTGCGGCTGAGGAAACGGTGCTCCCGGCTACGGACGGGGCAGCTGAGCCGGACGCTGAGCCGACGGCGGCCCCGGCAGGCGAGGACGAGCCTGCCGCCGGGCCGGACGAGCCGGCCGGCCATGGGCAGCCGGCCGGAGGCGGGCCGGACGCAGGCGGCCCAGAGGCAGGCGGCCTAGAGGCACGCGATCTAGCGGAAGACGGCCAGCCGGGGGGCTCGGGGGTGGGCCGGCCGGAGGAGATGACCGCCTGGCACGGATCGCCCGGGCCGTGGCCCGGGCTGGCCGCTCGGGAGCGGGCGGCTCCGGAGCCGACCACCCCGGAGCCGGCGGCGACCGCGGCTGCGCCGGAGGCCGGTCCCGGAGCGGAGGCTGATCCTCGGACGGAGTCCGGTCCTGGAGCGGAGGCTGATCCTCAGGCGGAGTCCGGTCCTGGACCGGGCGGGCCGGCCGGGCGGCGCACCACACGCCGGGACCGGGTGTCACCGGAGGCGATGCTGGCCGAGCTCCTGTCCCGGGCCGCCATCCCGCGTGCCGCGTACGCGGTCGACAAGGAAGTACCGGGCGCGGTCTGCCTGGTCACGGTGGACGGCGGGTTCGAGGTATTCAGCCGGACCGAGGACGCGCGGCTGGAAGTGCGGTTCTTCGAGGACGAAGAGGCGGCCTATTTCTACTTGTTCGGCGTGCTGGCCGCCGAGGCGGTGCGCAGCGGCCGCCTCATTCCGAATAGCCCGGCTCAGCGCGACGGCCGGCCGAACGGATCCGGCCCGGCCGGGCGATCCGGGCTACCGCCGGCCGCTGCGGAAAACGTTTCGAAGTACTTACAAGGCGGAAAATTACCCATCACTACACCCCGTCGGGCTAGGGTTTGTCTTGCCGACGGGGCTGACGGTCCCCCGCTCCCCAAGCAGCCCCGTCGGCCTTCCTGAGCTGATCCGGATAACCTTCCCTTGCGTATCACGAACTTATTTCGCCGCCTTTACGGTACGGAACGTTATAAACGTCACAGCACGCCGGTAAGGGCTCAGCGCGGCCGGTAGGGGCGCTGCGCGCCGGGATAGGCTGACCTCCGTGCCTGCGACCCGCCGCCGCCCGGCCCGGCTGGATCACGCCGAGGACGACGGCCGCCCGGCCACGCCGGCCACCGGGGTGGCCAGCCTGGCCGTCCGGGACGTGCTGCGCGGCCCGCGCCAGCCCGGGAAGGTGCTGGCCGTCCTGCCGGACGCGATCTGCCTGGTCTTCGGCGACGCGACGGCCGGGCCGCGTGTCATCGCCATCGCTCCCCCCGAGGCGCTGCGGTGGCCGAACGCCATCGTCACCACCGGCCCCTTCCAGGCCCGGACGGCTGCGGAATGCTGGGCGGGCGAGGGCCGGGTGGTGGCCTGCGGCCTGGACCTCAGGGTCGTGCGCTGGTGGGACCCCTCCCCCGTATTCGGGCCGCTGTCCCGGGCCCGGCTGGACCACGGCTGCAGCGCGCTGGCCCGGCTGTGCGCGGCGGCGGAGGTGGCCCCGGGCCTGGACGAGACGGACGGTCCGGGCCGGCTGGCAGCCTGCTGTGCGAGCGGTGACCTGGCCGGCGCGGTCGAAGCGGTCGAGCAGCTGGCCGGCCTGGGGCCCGGCGTGGTGCCGAGCGGGGACAGCGTGGTCAGCGGGGTGCTGCTGGCCCTGCGGCTGCTGGGCGGGGCCATCTCGGGCGGCACCCGGGCGGTCTGGCTGGCGGACTGGCTGAGCGCCTCGGCGACCTGCTACGCCGAGCAGCGGACCACCACGCTGGCCGCCGCGCTGCTGCGCTGCGCGGCCAGCGGGCAGGCGGGCGGCGAAGCCTCCGCCGTGCTGCTGGGGATGGCCGGCCAGGAGCCGCTCGAGCCGGCCGCGGCCCGGTTGCTGAGCGGGGTCCAGGGGGCGGACCTGGCCTGGGGCCTGGTGGCCGGAGGCCGCGCGGCGCTCCGCCTGTCGGTGAGCTGAGGGCCTGCCGATGAGCTCAGGGCCTGCCGGTGAGCTGAGGGCCTGCCGGTGAGATAAGGGCCTGCCGTGAGCTGAGGGGCCTGCCGGTGAGGTGAGGGTGATCCGTAAGCTGGGGCGGTGACCGTTCCGCTTACCGGGCAGCAGTTCCCGATCTCGGCTGGCCCGTACCGGGCCACGGTGACCGAGCTCGGGGCCGGGCTGCGCGAGCTGCTGTGGCAGGACCAGCCGGTGCTCCTCGGCTACGAGGCCGACGAGATGCCGCCGGCCAGCGCCGGCCAGCTGCTCGCCCCCTGGCCGAACCGGATCGACGGCGGCCACTACGCCTTCGACGGCGCCGAGGAGTACCTGGCGCTGACCGAGCCAGCTCGCGGCAACGCGATCCACGGGCTGACCCGCTGGACGGCGTGGACGCCGGTCAGTCACGAGGCCAGCTCGGTGGTGCTCCGCTGTGCCCCGCACGGCTGGCAGGGCTATCCGTTCAGCGTGGAGATCGAGGCCGAGTACCGGATGGAGGCCGAGGGCGGGCTGCGGCTCACCGTCACCGCGCGCAATGCGGGCCGCCGGGCGGCTCCCTACGGGACCGGATCGCATCCCTACCTGACCCTCGGCACCCCTTCGGTCGACGGCTGCGAGCTGGCCCTGCCCGCCCGCTCCTGGCTGCCCATGGACGACCGCGGCATTCCGTCCGGGCCCGCGGCCGGCGTCGAGGGCACGCCGTTCGACTTCCGCCAGCCGCACCCGATCGGAGCGACCCGGCTGGACGACGCGCTGACCGGCCTGGAACGGGACGGCGACGGCCGGGCCTGGGTACACCTGACGGCCGGCCCGGACGCGGGCTCGGGCCCGGCGGCCCGGGTCAGCCTGTGGGCCGGGGCAGGTTACCGCTGGCTGCAGGTGTTCACCGGCGACCCGCTCGGACCCGAGCGGCGCCGCAAGGCGCTGGCCATGGAGCCCATGACCTGCCCGCCGAACGCCTTCGTGACCGGCCAGGACCTGCTGGTCCTGCAGCCGGGCGAGACGGTCACGCACACCTGGGGCATCCAGGCCTCGTCATGACGTCCCGGCGTCCAGGGCCGCGATCCGGGCCAGGTCTTCCGGCGTGTCGATGTCGTCGGCCCGGCCGACGTCCCCGCACTCGATGAACGTGACCAGCTCGGGCCGGGCCCGCAGGAAAGCCCGGGCGCCCGAGTCGCCGGTGGCCAGCTCGGCCACCTCAGCCCAGCGCTCGCGGGCCAGCAGGACCGGATTACGCGGCTTGCCGTCGTAGGTGGCGACCGCGACGGTGGCTCCCTCCGTGAACGCGGCGATCAGCCGGGCCACCGCTTCGACGCCGACCAGCGGCTGATCGGCCAGCGTCACCACCACCGCGCGGGCCTCGGGAGCGGCCGGGTCGGTCTGCAGGTAGCGCAGCGCGGCGCGGAGCGAGGAGCCCATGCCGGTCCGGAAGTCCGGGTTGTGCACGGTGCGGGTCCCGGCGATGGCGACCGGGGCGGCGCCGGTGACGACCAGCACGGGATCAGCCCCGCCGGCCCGCAGCAGGTCCACTCCGCGCTGGGCCAGGGTCCGCCCGCCGAGCTCGATCAGCGCCTTGGGGCCGCCGAATCTCGACCCTTGCCCGGCGGCGAGCAGTACTCCGGTCACTGTGGCGCTCACGGGCCTAATGGTAGCCAGGCCATCTGCGGTAGCATCCAGGCGGACCAGGAGCGAGGCGACCGATGACCGACCGGACACCGACCCCCGCCGACATCGATATGACCAGGCCCAACGTGGCCCGGATCTACGACTACCTGCTCGGCGGGAAGGACAACTTCGCGGCCGACCGCCAGGCCGCGCAGCGGCTCATCGAGGCGACCCCCGACATGGCCGGAGTCGTCCGCGACAACCGCGCGTTCATCCGCCGGGTGGTCCGCTACCTGGCCGCCGAAGCGGGCATCCGGCAGTTCCTGGATCTCGGCACCGGCCTGCCCACCCAGGCCAACGTGCACGATATGGCCCACCGAGCGCGCCGGACGCGCGGGTGGTCTACGTCGACAACGACCCGATGGTCTTGACGCACGGCCAGGCGCTGCTGGCCGACGGCGAGCGGGTGGCCATGGTCCTGGCCGACCTGCGCGACCCGGCGGAGGTCCTGGGCCACCCGGACGTGCGCGGCGTGCTCGACCTGGAGCAGCCGGTGGCCCTGCTGTGCACCAGCGTGCTGCACCTGCTGTCGGACGCGGAGGAACCGCACCGGAATCATGGCCGAGTACCGGGACCGGCTCCCGGCAGGCAGCTACCTGGCCATCACGCACGGCCCGGCGGTGGCCGCCGATGAGGACCCGACCGGCATCGTGAGCAGCGTGACCAGCGTCCTGCGGCACGCGTCGGCGCAGCTGCACGTCCGGTCGCAGCCGGAGATCCGCCGCTTCTTCGACGGCTTCGAGCTGATCGAACCGGGCGTGACCTGGATAAACGAGTGGCGGCCCGACCGGGGCACAGCTCCGGAGGGGCCACGGCACTCGCTGTGCGGCGGCGTCGGCCGCAAGCCCTGAACGGCCGGCGATGCTCAGCTGACCAGCTCGGGGTGAATTCGGCCCGAGGTGCCGGTCAGCGCGTCGCCGGTGCGCCCTAGCGGAGCTGGATCAGCTCGGCGGCGATGGAGACCGCGGTCTCCTCCGGCGTCCGGGCCCCGAGATCCAGGCCGATGGGCGAGCGGAGCCGGGCCAGTTCCTCCTCGGTCATCCCGACCTCGCGCAGCCGCTCGAGCCGGTCTTCGTGGGTGCGTCGGCTGCCCATCGCGCCGATGAAGCCGGCCGGGCTGCGCAGTGCGACCTCGAGCACCGGCACGTCGAACTTGGGGTCGTGGGTGAGGACGCAGATCACGGTCCTGGCGTCCACGCTGGTCTCGGCCAGGTACCGGTGCGGCCACTCGACAATGACCTCGTCCGCGTCGGGGAACCGCGACTTGGTGGCGAAGATCTGCCGGGCGTCCACCAGGGTCACGTGGTAGCCGAGGAACTTCCCGACCCGCGCGACGGCGGCGGCGAAGTCGATGGCGCCGAAGACGAGCATCCGCGGCGGCGGGGCGAAGGAGTTGACGAACACGCTGAGCTCGTCGCCCATGCGCACGCCGCCCTCGCCGTACCGGCGGACGCCGGTCAGCCCCTGGTCGAGCATGCCGCGGGCGTCGACGTCGATGGCTTCATCCAGCATCTCAGCGCCCAGGCTGCCGGAGGACCCCGCGTGCCACCCGCTGTGCGTGGTGTCCGCGTCCTGCGCGGCTTCGGCGTCGGTACGGGCCCAGATCACCCGCCGGGCGCCGATCTGGCCCGGCCCGGAGATGACCGTCGCGACGGCCACCGGCTCGCCGCGGTTGATCGCAGCCATGATCTCGCCCAGCTCGGGGAAGCTTTCCCTGTCTGACCGGCTCGACGAAGATGTCGATGATCCCGCCGCAGGTCAGGCCGACCGCGAACGCGTCGTCGTCGCTCACGCCGTAGGTCTGCAGGACCGGGGTGCCGCTCTCGGCCACGTCGGTCGCCAGCGCGTAGACGGCGCCCTCGACGCACCCGCCGGACACGCTGCCGAAGACCTCGCCGTCGGCCGAGACGGCCAGCGCGGCACCGGGGTCACGCGGGCGCGCTGCGATAGGTATTCGTCACGGTGGCCAGGCCGAACGTCTGCCCGGCTTCCCACCACAGGGAGGATCTTCTCCAGGATGTCCCGCACTGCTACGTCACCTCAGGCTTGCCGTCCGCGTTGCTTTCAATCTAGGAAAAGGGTTGTCGCAGCGAGACTATTCCCCGGCGCGGGCCTGGACGGCGGCCGCGGCGGCGCGCATCAGGTCGGGGAGGTCGGGGTCGGCGGGGCGGTCGTCGGGGCCGAAGTCCTCGGCGGCCAGCCAGGCGGCCTTATCGGTGGAGGCGCGTTCCAGCTGGTCCAGGCCGTCGAGGGTCACGTCGGCGGCCTCGACGCCGATGGCGTAGTAGGTCTGGTTCTGGATGATGTGGAAGCTGGCGAAGTGGAACTCGACCGTGTTCTGCCCGATCGGCTCGCCGAGCGCGGCCGGGTCGATCACGATGCCGGTCTCCTCGAGCAGCTCGCGGGCGCCCGCCTCGCGCAGCGACTCGGCGCCCTCGGCTCCGCCGCCGACGCTGAACCAGAACGGCGCCTCGGGGTGGTTGGGATCCCAGCCGTGCAGCAGCAGCACCCGGCCCTCGGGGTCGACCGGCAGGATCCGGGCGGTCTGCCGGTGCCACGGCGGCATCGCTACTCCACGATCTTGGAGATGGGGATCTCCAGGATGTCCTGGGCGCCGGCCGCCTTCAGGGCGGGGATCAGGGTGTTGACGCCGCGCTTGGGCACGACCGTCTCGACCGCGTTCATGTCGCCCCGGGCCAGCGTGGTGATGGTCGGCGAGGACAGGGCGGGCAGCATCTCGGTGACCGCGGCGAGCTGGTCGGCGGCCACGTTGAGCTTGAGCAGGACGTGGCCGCGGGCCTGGATGGCCCCGCGCAGCAGCAGCGCGATGTCCTCCATGGCGGCCCGCTTGGCCGGGTCGGCGTAGGACGGGCCGGAGGCGATCAGCTCGGTGTAGCTGGTCAGCAGGGTGTCCAGGATGCGCAGGCCGTTCTTGCGCAGCGACGAGCCGGTCTCGGTGAGGTCCACGATGGCGTCGACGATGTCGGGCACCTTGGCCTCGGTGGCGCCGTAGGACGGGATGACCATTGCCTTGACCCCGTGCGCATCCAGGAAGCGCCGGGTCAGCGAGGGGAACTCGGTCGAGATCCGGACGCCCTCGGGCAGGTCGGCGGCCGACCGCCAGGGCGCGCCGTCCGGCACGGCCAGCACGACCCGGACCGGCTGGGAGGTGGCCTTGGAGTACTGCAGCTCGCCGAGCGAGGTGACGTCGGCCTCGGTCTCGGTGATCCAGTCCCGGCCGGTGATGCCCAGGTCGAACAGCCCGCGCTCCAGGTAGGACGGGATCTCCTGCGGGCGCAGGAACCGGACCTTGTCGATCCGCGGGTCGTCGATGGAGGCGTGGTAGTCGCGGTCCGAGGACCGGCGGACGGTCAGGTCGGCGGCATCGAACAGGTCGAGGGTGGCCCGCTCGAGCGAGCCCTTGGGCAGTACCAGAGACAGCATTCGGGGGTGTCCTTATACCTTCACGGAGAGGGGCTCGTCGTAGGTACGGCGGATGGATCGGAGCACGAGCGCGACCTCGAGCGCCGCCACCACGGCTTCCCATCCCTTGTCTTCGTGGCTGTCGGGCAGCCCGCACCGGTCACGAGCCGACTCTACCGTGTCACAGGTCAGCACGCCGTTGCCGACCGGCGTCCGGGCGTCCAGCGCGACCCGGGTCAGGCCCGCGGTCACCGAGTCGCAGACGTACTCGAAGTGCGGGGTGCCGCCGCGGATCACGGTGCCGAGGCAGGCCACCGCGTCGTGGTGACGGGCCAGCTCGGCCGCCACCACGGCCAGCTCGATCGCGCCGGGGACCCGGACCACGAGCGGGTCGGTGATGCCGCACGCGGCCGCGGCGGCGATCCCCCGGTCGACGAGCGAATCGGTGATCTCCTGGTGCCACTTGGTGGCCACGATGGCCAGCTTCAGCGCCGAGGCGTCGACCGCGGCGCCGGCCGGCCCTCGCCGCTCATCCCGCGGCCCTCCCCACGGGTTCCTCGCCGAGGTGACCCGCTGCTTCGGCCAGGGCCCGTTCGGCCTCGGAGAGGTTCTGGATCTGGTGGCCAAGACGGTCCCGCTTGGTGGTCAGGTACCTGATGTTGTACGGCGTGACGGCGGCCGGCAGCGCGGCGCGGGCCGTGACCTCCACCCCGCAGGCGGTCAGGCCGGCGACCTTGGCCGGGTTGTTGGTGAGCAGGCGGACCGAGCGGACGCCCAGGTCGGCCAGCATCTGCGCGCCGGAGGAGTACTCCCGGGCGTCGGCGGGCAGCCCGAGCTCGAGGTTGGCGTCCACCGTGTCCGCGCCCGCGTCCTGCAGCTCGTAGGCCCGCAGCTTGCTGAGCAGGCCGATGCCGCGGCCCTCGTGCCCGCGCAGGTAGAGGACCACGCCGCGGCCCTCGGCCGCGATGGCGGCCATGGCCGCTTCCAGCTGCGCGCCGCAGTCGCAGCGCAGCGAGCCGAAGACGTCCCCGGTCAGGCATTCGGAGTGCAGCCGGGTCAGCATGCCGGTGCCGTCGCCGATGTCACCGAGCACCAGGGCCACGTACTCGGTACCGTCGACCTCGTGCCGGTACCCGTAGGCCTGCCACAGGCCGAACGCGTTCGGCAGCAGGGTCTGGGCCTCGCGGATGACCTGGCGCTCGGTGCGCCGGCGGTACTCCACCAGCTGCTCGATGGAGATCAGGGCCAGGCCGTGCTCGTTGGCGAAGACCCGCAGCTGCGGCAGCCGGGCCATGGTGCCGTCGTCGTTGACCACCTCGGCCAGCACGCCGACCTCGGGGAGCCCGGCCAGCCGGGCCAGGTCCACGGCGGCCTCGGTGTGCCCGGGGCGGCGCAGCACGCCGCCTTCGGCGTAGCGCAGCGGGAAGATGTGGCCGGGGCGGACCAGGTCGGCGGCGGTGCTGGCCGGGTCGACCAGGCGGACGATGGTGGTGGTCCGGTCTGCGGCCGAGATGCCGGTGGTCACGCCCTCGGCGGCGTCGACGGTGAGGGTGAACGCGGTGCGCATCCGCTCGTTGTTCTGCGGGGTCATCAAGGGCAGGTGCAGCCGGTCGAGCTCGGCGCCGCGCATGGGCACGCAGATCACGCCGCTGGTGTAGCGGATCATGAAGGCGAGCAGCTCGGGGGTGGCCATGCTGGCCGCGAGGATGATGTCACCCTCGTTCTCCCGGTCGGCGTCGTCCACCACGACCACCGGACGGCCCTCCGCGATGTCCTTGATCGCGCGGTCGATGTCGTCGAATTCCTCGTTCACTGGCCTGCCTCCCGGTTGAGCAACCTCTCCACGTACTTGCCGATCACGTCGACCTCCAGGTTCACGGTCTCCCCCGGCTGCCGGGCGCCCATGGTGGTGCGCTTGAGGGTCTCGGGGATGAGGCAGACCTCGAACCAGGAGTCCTCCCCTGGCGGGCCTACCGCGGATACGGTGAGGCTGATGCCGTCGACGGCGATCGAGCCCTTGTGCACCACGTAACGGGAGATGCCGGCCGGGAGGCTGATCCGGACCTGATCCCAGCGCTCGGCGGGCGTGCGCGAGATGACGGTGCCGGTGGCGTCCACGTGGCCCTGCATCAGGTGGCCGCCCAGCCGGTCGGCGAGGCGGACCGAGCGCTCCAGGTTGACCGGGGCTCCGGCGGCCAGCGCGCCCAGCGCGGAGTGGTCCAGGGTCTCCCCCATGACGTCCGCGGTGAAGGTGCCGTCCAGCAGGCTGGTGACGGTCAGGCAGACGCCGTTGACGGCGATCGACTCACCCGTGATCACGCCGTCGGTCGAACCCCGGATGGTGAGCTGGGCCGCGTCGCCGTGGCGCTCGATACCGGCTACCTCGCCGAGCTCGGCCACGATCCCGGTGAACATCCGCGCTTGCCTCCTCGAAGCCATTCCTCCGGCTCCGGGGCTGGCGCGGGAATCTGCGCCTTTTCCACGCGGCCGGGGCCCGCTTTCGCTGGCCTCGCCGCGCGCGTGCTGCCTCCCATCCGGACTTTAACCGTCGGTCCTGGAATTTCACCAGGTCAACCGGCCGCTGGAAGCGGACGGGTCGCGGACTATAACCGCCGGTTCGGAGTTTCACCGACCCCGGAGCACGCACTAACTCTTACAGCTAGTGTGCCACACGGGTTATTCCGCCCGACATGACGTGTTGATCACATTGTCATCGGCGGGCTCGGCGTGTACGCCGCCGTCGGCGGGCAGCGGCCGGAACTGGTAGCCGGCCCGGTGCTCGGTGACCAGGCACTGGCCGTAATCCGGGCCGAGCTTGCGCCGGAGCCGGCTGACGTGGACGTCAACCGTCCGGGTGCCGACGCGCGCGGACAGCGGCCGTCGCGGCTCCCGGCTGGCCGCCGGGCCAGGCTCCTCAGGCGGCTGCCAGACGAGCCGGAGAAGGTCGGCGCGGCTGAAGACCTCGGCCGGGTGAGCGCTGAGGAAGGCGAGCAGCTCGAACTCCTGGAAGGTCAGCGGGATCTCGCCGCCGTCGGCCCAGACGCGGCGCTGGACGCGGTCGATGAGCAGGCCGTCCGGATCGGCGCCCAGGGCGGCCGGGCCGGGCTGGGCCGCGGGGTCCTGGAGGGTTTGGGGGCCCGGGACGCCGCGCGCGGCGGGCTGGCGGTGCGGGGCGGCGGCGGTGCTGATGGCGTAGCCGACGATGGCCAGGGAGGTCTGCGTGCCCGGGATCGGCACGATCGCGAGCAGGGTGCCGTCGGCGCCGGGGTGCTCACCCCACGGATGGCCGGGGTCCACCAGGCCCAGGCCAGCGTCGGTGGGCGACTGAGGCACGAGCTGCGTTCCTATCGTCACGTAGTCAGAAGCCACCTCTGTATAGTCAATCAAACTGGTCGTTTTTGTCAAAAAGATGAGACGTATGTTTCCGGGCCGGTACCGCGGGCCGGGTTAGCATCGGATGGTGGCGGTCAGGGCGGTGATCTTCGACTGGGGCGGGACGCTGACGCCGTGGCACAACATCGATTCCGAAGAGCTGTGGCTGGGGGTGTGCGCCCGGCACTATGCGGCATCTGATGCCCTGGGGATGGCGGCGACGGCGCTGGCCGCGGAGCAGGAGCTGTGGCGGCTCGGGGCGAGCGACCAGCAGAGCGCGACGCTTGACTCGGTGTTCGCGCGGGCCGGGGTGCTGGCCACGGCCGACTTCCTGGCCAGTTACTACGAGGCGTGGGATCCGCACACGCTGACCGATCCGGACGTGCCGCCGCTGCTGCGCGGGCTGCGCGAGCGGGGCATCAAGGTGGGCGTGCTGTCCAACACCATGTGGCCGCGGGAGGCGCACGAGCGGATCTTCGTCCGCGACGAGGTGCTCGACCTCATCGACGGGGCGGTGTACAGCAGCGAGATCCCGTGGGTCAAGCCGCACCCGGAGGCGTTCCGGGCGGCGATGCGGGCCGTGGGCGTGAGCGACCCGGCCGAGTGCGTGTTCGTCGGCGACCGGCCCTACGACGACGTCCACGGCGCGAAGAGCGCGGGCATGCGCGCCGTGCTGGTGCCGAACTCCGACGTGCCTGCGTTCGCCGGCAGCCAGGCCGGACGCGGTGATCTCACGGCTGGCCGAGCTGCTCGCCCACGTGGACCGCTGGTCGGCGCCTGACCGCGCCACGCCGGAGAATCCGCCGCGAAAAAGCGTTGGCGGACGCGGGCCGGCCGACTCATACCGCGAGTACGGCGGGCCGGGACCCGGCGCGGCGGATGTGGGGGGGCGGGTTCCCGGCGCCGGGCCCGGACAAAACAGGCAGGTGCCGGGAAAGGCGCGGGAAAGCCGGCACGGTCACAGATACGGGTGTTACATAGCACTATGCGTGACAGCGAACTGGTCGCGGCCATCGTGGCGGGTGACCCAGACGGGCTGGCGGAGGCCTACGACAGGTACGCGGCACCGCTGTACAGCCTACTGCCGGTCGCTGCTGCGCGAGCCGGCCGACGCGGCCGACGCGGTGCAGGACACCTTCGTCATCGCGGCCTCCAAGCCTGGCCGGGCTGCGGGAGCCGAACCGGCTCCGGCCGTGGCTGTACGCAGTGGCCCGCAACGAGTGCCACCGGCGGCTGCGGTCGCCGCGACGGCGCAGGTCGCGACGCCGCTGGAGGTGATGCCCGACCTGACCGACGCCTCGGCCGACATCGGCGGTGCGGCCGAACGGGACGAGCTGCGGACGCTGCTGCGCTCGGCGGTACGCGGCTTGAACGCCAGGCGAGCAGGACCTGATCGAGCTGCAGCTGCGGCAGGAGCTCGACGTGGCCGAGATCGCGGCCGTGCTCGGGGTGCCCCGCAATCACGCGCACGCGCTGCTGTCCCGGGCCCGCGGCCAGCTGGAGACCTCGCTCGGCGCGCTGCTCGTGGCCCGGACCGGGCGGGGCGACTGCGACGGCGCTGGGCGCGCATGCTGGATGAGCTGGGACGGCGAGCTGACCGTCCTGATGCGCAAGCGGATCAACCGGCACATCGAGCGCTGCCGCGGCCTGCACCGGCCGGAAGAGGCGCGAGCTGGCCCCGGCGCTGCTGCTCGGGCTGGCCCCGGCGCCGCGCTGGCGCCGGCGTTGCCGGGCGGGCTGCGGACCAGGTGCTCCGGCTGGCCGGCAGCTACGCCCCGGCGGCCGCCGCGACCGGGCCACGATGACGCGGCGGGCCGGGCCGTTCGGCCATCGGGTTTCCCCAAGGCCGCTGGACCCGCCGAAGGCGCCGTGGTGGCGGCCCCGCCGCGGCCTGGCCGCGGCGGCGGCGGGGGCGGCGGCGGTGGTAGCCGCCGGGCGCTGGCTGGCGTGGCCTTGACGGCCGGCAGCACCGGCGCACTTCGGCGGGGCGTCGGCGCTGGCGCGTGGGCGGCGGCCTGGGCATCATCGGCGGAACACCGGGGCGGGCGCGGGCCGCTCGGGCCTCCCGGGCAGCCGGGCGGGTCGCCGCTGCCCGGCGCGGGACGCGCGCTGTCGCCGTCGCCGGCCGCGGCGACGTGACGCTGCCCGGCGTCGGTCGCGCACCGGCGGCGTGCCCGGGCTGGGCGGCGTGCCCGGGCTGGGCGGGGCGCCCGGGCCGCGGCACGGTGCCGCGGTTACTGGCAGGCGGCGGGCCGCACGGGCGCGTCCGGGAGGCGGCTCCGCCGCAGGCGGCACGGCGGCGGGCCGGCGGCCCGGCCGCGCCCTCGGGCGGGTCGCTCGGCCGGATCCTCAGGCGGGTCCGCGGCGGGCGGGTCGAAGGCGGGCTCATCCGGCTCGGCGGGCGCGACCGCGCCCGCGCCCGGCGACGAAGACGGGCAGCTCGCCGCCCCGCCCGCGCCGGGGACGCTGAGCGTGTCGCCGGGCAGCCTGGTGCTCTCCCTACGGGTGCCGGCACGCTGACCCTCAAGGCGTCGGGCGGCCCGGTGAACTGGTCCATCGCCGAGTCCTCGGGCCTGGCCGGCAACCTGACCGTGTCGCCGTCCTCGGGCACGCTGGCCGCCGGGCAGTCCACCACGGTCAGCGTGAGCGCCGGTCTGCTGACCCTGGCCGGGTCGCTCACCGTGTCGACCGGGATCACGGTCAGCATGACGATCGGTATCGATCTCTGCGGCGGGTCCCATCAGGGCAGCCCTGCTAGCCGACTGAGCCGGTGCGCTTGAGGGTCCGGATGATCGGGCGCGGTCTCCACCGTGCGCATGCCCGGGCAGGCGGGCCAGCTCGCCGGTCAGGTACTCGTACAGGTGCTGGGCGTCGCGGAGGACGGCGCTGGCGACCAGGTTGGTCGAGCCCGGTGGTGGCGGCGGCGAACGGGATCTCGGGTGCCCGGCCAGGACCGTTCCCGCCTCCTCGAGCCGGGCGGGCTCGATCGACAGCCAGAGCATGGCGTGCGTGTTCAGGCCGAGGACCCGGTTGTCGACGTCGACCTCGAAGACCAGCAGGCCGGACTGGCGCAGCTCCTCGATCCGGCGCCGCACGGTCGACTCGTGCCAGTGAATGGCCGCGGCGAGCGCGGCGGAGCTGGCCCGGCCGTCGCGGGCCAGCTCCTTCAGCAGCGGCTCGTCCTCGGCAAGCAGGACCGGGCCGGGCGCGCGGGTCTGGGGGCCGGGGGCCGCGGGATCCGGGCCAGCTGGTCCGCGGACAGCGCGTGGGTGGCCTGCCGCCACGGGCCCGGGGTGAAGTTGTGCAGGATGGAGTGCGCGGAGATCTGCACGACGCGGCGGCTGCCCGGCAGGCCCGTGCAGGAACAGGGCGTCGCGCTGCTCCTCGGTGCGCGCCTGCAGCGTGCAGATGATCTCGGTCCCGCCCGAGGCGAGATGAACCCACCGGGTGTCGGGCCGGCGGGCCAGGGCCTCGGCGAGCGAGTCGGCGCCGCCGGGGGTGGTCTGCAGCCGGAGGAACCAGTCGGTCCAGCCGAGCCGGGTCCCGTCGGGCACGCCGAGGACTCGCAGCCCGGCCGACTCCTCCAGCCTGCGGTAACGCCGGGCGGCGGTCTGGTCGGAGGTGCCGATCACGTCGGCGATGGTGCGGAACGAGGCTCTCGGCTCGATCGACAGAAGTGTGGATGATCTGCCGATCGACCGCGTCCAGGGTCTGATGACTTCCACGCGAATCAGCGTAGTCATGTCGAGATCCGGCACAATCGCGCCTGAGTCGTGGATTCCGACCGGCTGGGATCGCGCAGCATGATGACCGGCGCACGGGGAAGGCGCCGGCTTACGGAGGGAAGCGATGGATAAGAAGTGGTGGACCCTGATCGCGGTCTGCGCCGGGGTCTTCATGCTGCTGCTGGACGTCACGATCGTGACGGTGGCCCAGCCCGCGATCCAGAGCGGGCTGCACGCGAGCTTCAGCGACGTGCAGTGGGTGCTCGACGCCTACGCGCTGACGCTGGCCTCGCTGCTGCTGACCTCGGGGGTGCTGGCCGACCGGTACGGCCGCAAGCGGCTGTTCCAGATCGGGCTGGTCATCTTCACCCTCGGCTCGCTGCTGTGCGGCCTGGCCCAGAACCCGCTGATGCTGATCGTGTCCCGGAGCGGCCAGGGGGTGGGCGGGGCGATCATGTTCGCCACGTCGCTGGCCCTGCTCGGGCAACAGCTTCCGGGGCCGCGATCGGGGCGTGGCGTTCGGCGTGTGGGGGGCGGTCATGGGCATCTCCACCGCGCTCGGCCCGGTGCTCGGCGGCGTGATCACCACCGACTGGAGCTGGCGCGGGATCTTCCTGGTCAACGTGCCGATCGGCGTGCTGGCCGTGGCGGTCACGGCCTGGCGGGTGGAGGAGTCCAAGTCGCCGCACCCGACGCCGCCCGACTGGGCCGGGTTCGCGCTGCTGACCGCCGGGCTGGTCAGCCTGATCTACGGGCTGATCCGGGCGGGCGAGAACGGCTGGTCCGACACCGGCGTCATCGTCTGCCTGGCCGCCGCGGCCGTGGCCGCTGGCCGCGTTCATCGCCGCCGAGCGGCGGGTCGAGCACCCGATGTTCGACCTGTCGCTGCTGCGCACGCCGACTTTCGCCGGCGGCTCGATCGCCGCGTTCGCCATGAACGGCTCGCTCTACGCCGTGCTGCTCTGGCTGGTCATCTACCTGCAGGACGTGCTGGGCTACTCGGCGCAGGACGCCGGGCTGCGGCTGGCCATCATCAGCGGCGCCCAGCTGGTCACCGCGACGCTGGCCGGCCGGTTCAGCGAGCACGTGCCGAGCCCGCTGGCTCATCGGGCCCGGCCTCATCGGTGTCGGCGTCGGGCTGATCGTCATGGGCGGACTGACCGGGGCCAGCGACTGGACCCACCTGATCCCGGGCTTCATCGTGGCCGGCCTGGGCGGCGGCCTGGTCAACCCGCCGCTGGCCTCGACCGCGATCGGCGTGGTGCCGCCGCAGAAGGCCGGCATGGCCTCGGGCGTCAACTCGACGTTCCGCCAGGTCGGCATCGCGGCCGGCATCGCCGCGCTCGGCTCGATCTTCAGCGCCGCGCTGCAGCACAACCTGGCCGCCAACCCGGCGGTCGGCCTCGACCGCTCCGCAGATCGCGGCCATGGTCCGGCAGGGCCAGGTCGGCCAGCTGCTGGCCAGCCTGCCCCCGGCGCGCCGCGGCGAGGTGGCGGCCGCGGTCAGGTCCGCGTTCGCGGCCGGCCTGAACGACCTGCTCTACGTGACCGGCGGCGTCGCGCTGGTCGGGGCGGTGTGCGCGCTGCTGCTCATCCGCAGCAAGGACTTCGTCAGCCGCGCCGAGCCGCGCGGCGGCGGCGCCCGGGAGCGCTCCGGCGGGCGCGGACAGTGTCAGCCCGGCCCGTTCGGCCTGAGAGCGGGATCGGCCCCGGGCCTGATCGGCGGTGGGCGGCCCAGGCGGCGTGCGCGGTGGCCTGCTCGGCCTGGGCGCGCAGGGCCTGCACGGCGCGGGCGGGATCGTCGGCGCCGTAGACGGCGGAGCCGGCCACGAACACGTCGGCGCCCGCCTCGGCGCAGCGCTCGATGGTCTGCTCGTGCACCCCGCCGTCGACCTGGAGCCAGACCTCGGTGCCGCGCTCGGCGACCAGGCTCCGGGCGCGGCGCAGCTTGGGCAGCACGAGGTCGAGGAACGGCTGGCCGCCGAAGCCCGGCTCCACGGTCATCAGCAGCAGCATGTCGACCTCGGGCAGCAGGTCCGCGTACGGCTCGATCGCGGTGCCCGGGTTGACGGCCAGCCCGGCGCGGGCGCCGGCGGCGCGGATGGCGCGCAGGGTGCGGACCGGGGCGCGGGCCGCCTCGGCGTGGATGGTCACGTTGCGCGCGCCGGCCTCGGCGTACTCCGGGGCCCAGCGGTCCGGGTCGTCGATCATCAGGTGGCAGTCCAGCGGCAGCGTGGCGTGCTTGAGCAGCGCCTGGACGACAGGCAGGCCGAGGGTGAGGTTGGGCACGAAGTGGTTGTCCATGACGTCCACGTGCAGCCAGTCGGCCGCGCCGGCGACCGCGGCGGCCTCGTCGGCGAGCCGGGCGAAGTCCGCGGACAGGATGCTCGGCGAGATCTGAACGGCCACAGCCCTGAGTGTAGATTGCCTGGGTGCGGCGCACTCCCCCGCTCGGGCGAGCGGCGCGTCGCGGTGCGGGCGGGAATGTCGGATCGCCGGGGTAGGGTTCGATACTAAGTTCGACATGGCTGGACTGGAGGGTGCTATGCCGTCGGAACCGCCCAGCGCACTACTCGACCGGGTGCGCAAGCTGCTGGCCAAAGCCGAGGCCGAAGGGGTCACCCCGCCGGAGGCCGAGGCGCTCACCGCGAAGGCCGCCGAGCTGATGGCCCGCTACGGCATCGACCGCGCGCGGCTGGCCGCGTCCCGCCCGGACACGGACCGGCCGGACAGCCGCATCATCGACATCGACAACCCGTGGGCCCAGGTCCGGGCGCACCTGCTGGCCGGGCTGGCCAGCGCCATGCGCTGCCAGTGCGTGCTGCTGCACACCCGGGGGCCGGGGACGCGCATCCACGTGTTCGGCTTCGCGTCGGACCTGGAGCGGGCCGACATCTTGTACACCTCGCTGCTGCTGCAGATGGCCCACGGGCTGACCGCGGCCGTCGTCCCGGACGGCGTCCGCAGCGCGCGGGCGTGGCGGCGGAGCTGGCTGCTCGGCTTCGTCACCGCGGTCATCACCCGGGTGCGCTCCGCGGAGGACCGGGCCGCGACCAGCGCCCGGGACGACGGGCCGGACGGGCCGAGCACGGCGCTGGTCCTGGCCGACCGGTCGCTGGTCATCCGGCGCCAGGTGGCGCAGGCCTACCCGGTGACCAGGAAGAGCCGTATCACCTACAGCGGCCGCGGCTACAGCGACGGCTACGCCCAGGGCCAGCGGGCCGACATCGGCAACGCCCGCCTCCGCCCGCCCCGCGCCCTCAAGGGCGCCTAGCTCCGGACGAGCAGGGCCAGGAAGATGGCGTCGGTGCCGTGCCGGTGCGGCCAGAACTGGGCAAACCGGAGGTCGGTCGCGGCCAGGCCGGGAACCTCGGGCAGGACGGCGGGCGCATCGAGGATGGTGACGTCGTCGCGGCCGCCGACGACGTCGAGGACCACGTCGCGGGTCTCGGCCAGGTGCGGGGAGCAGGTCACGTAGGCGATCACGCCGCCGGGCCGGGCCGATTCGATGGCCGCGGTCAGCAGGCCGCGTTGCACGGCGGCCAGCTCGGCCACGCCGTCCGGGGTCTTGCGCCAGCGTGCTTCGGGCCGCCGGCGCAGCGAGCCGAGGTTGGAGCAGGGGACGTCGGCGAGCACGCGATCGAAGGTCCCGGCCTGCCACGGGACGCGCAGGCCGTCAGCGGCCAGGACGGCCTGGGTGCCGGCGGCGTGGTGCGGGGCACGGCTCAGCGCGGCCTGGACCTGGCCGGCCCGGTGCGGGCGGACGTCGGAGGCGACCAGCCGGGCGCCGCGCTGGGCAGCGAGACCGGCCAGCATCCGGGCCTTGCCGCCGGGGCCCGCGCACAGGTCGAGCCAGAGACGGTCCAGGCCGTCGGGGGCCTGATCCGGGCCTTCGGGGGCCGGGACAGTGCCGGGCGGCGGGGCCAGGCTGACCCGGGCGAGAGCGAGGGCGGCGAGCTGGCTGGCCTCGTCCTGGACGACGGCCTGACCGCTGGCCACGTAGGGGGCCGGGTCGCCGCCGGCCAGCCGCAGGCCGTAGGGCGACCACCGGGTCGGGGTGGCGTCGGCCGGGGCGGGCAGCTGGCCGCCGGGGGTGACGGCGAGGGTCACGTCGGGGCGCAGGTTGCCGGCGGCCAGGGCGTCCTCGAGCTCGGCGGCGCTGGCGTCGCCCAGCGCGTCGCCGATGGCCCGGATGATCCACGGCGGGTAACTGCAGCGGACGGCCAGGTAGCCGACCGGGTCGCGGTCGCGGCTAGGAGCGATGAGCTCGGTCCAGGTGTCCAGGTCGCGGGTGGCGACCCGGCGGAGTACGGCGTTGACGAAGCCGGAGGGACGGGGGCCGCACACGTCCTTGGTCAGGTCGACCGAGGTGGCCACGGCGGCGTGGGCGCCGACCCGGGTGGCCAGCAGCTGGTGGGCGCCCAGGCGCAGCACGTCGCGGACCGGCGGGTCGAGCTGGTCGCGGTCGCTGCAGGCGGCCAGGATCGCGTCGTAGGTGCCGCGGCCGCGCAGCGTGCCGTAGGTCAGCTCGGTGGCGAAGGCCGCGTCGCGGCCGGCCAGGCCGCGCTCGGTGAGCAGGGAGGGCAGCAGCAGGTTGGCGTAGGCGTCCCGTTCGGCCACGGCGCGCAGGACGTCGTAGGCGACGCGGCGCGCCGGGTCGACCCGGCGCCGGGAACCGCCGCGCGGGCCGGATCCCGGCGGGCCGGATCGGGGCTGGCCGGATCGGGGCTGGCTCGCGCGGGACTGGCCGCCGCGAGGGGCTCCGGGCTTGGACCGGCCGCTGCGGGGCTGGCCATCACGGGGCTGGCCATCACGGGGCTGGCCGTCGCGGGGCTGGCCGTCGCGGGGCTGGCCGCCGCGCGGCTGACCGGATCGGGCGGGCTGGGGCATGTCAGCCGAGCCGAACCAGGTCGGCGGCGTGCAGGCCGCGGGCCCAGGCCGAGGCGGGCATGCGGCGCTTGCCCGGCGCCTGCACGTCGCCGAGCCGGACCGGGCGGGAGCCGGTGCCGACGAAGACGTCATTCTTGGCCACCATCAGCTCGCCGGGCCCGAGGTCGAGGTCGGCCGGGGCGGCCAGGGACACCGGCCAGAGCTTCAGCCGGGCTCCGTCGTGCTCGGTCCAGGCTCCTGGCTCCGGGGTGCAGGCGCGGATGACCCGGTCCACGACGTGCGCAGGCAGCTTCCAGTTGACCTGGGCGTCAGCCGGGGTGATCTTGGGCGCGAGGCTGACGCCCTCGGCCGGCTGCGGGACCGCCTCGAGGGTGCCGTCCTCGATGCCGTCCAGGGTGGCGACGAGCAACTGGGCCCCGGAGTGCGCCAGCCGGTCCAGCAGATCACCGCTGGTGTCGTCCGGCCGGACCGGCTCGGTGAGCACCCCGTACACCGCTCCCGCGTCCAGCGCGGCGACCACGCTGAAGGTGGTGGCGCCGGTCACGTCGTCGCCGTGCAGGATGGCGTGCTGGACCGGGGCGGCGCCGCGCCAGGCGGGCAGCACCGAGAAGTGCAGGTTGACCCAGCCGTGGGCGGGCACGTCGAGGGCGGACTGCGGGATCAGCGCTCCGTAGGCGACCATCGGGACGCAGTCGGGGGCGATCTCGCGCAGCCGGTCGAGGAACTCGGGGTCCCGGGGCCGGGCCGGGGTGAGCACCTCGATCCCGGCCTCGGCCGCCCGGCGGGCGATCGGGCTGGCTTCGACGTGCCGGCCGCGGCCGGCAGGCGCGTCGGGACGGGTCAGCACCGCGACGACGTCATGGCGGGAGGCCAGCACCGCCTCGAGAGCCGGCACCGCTGTCTGCGGGGTACCTGCGAAGACCACGCGCATGGGTTACAGGGCCCGCCCGAAGGTCTCGTGCGGCGACACCCGCACCTGCGGAATCGGGTCACCCCACCACTCGGCCTCGCGGATGGCCTTCATGGCCAGCTTGCGCTGGGCCGCGTCCATCCGGTCGATGAACAAGATGCCGTCCAGGTGGTCGGTCTCGTGCTGGACGCACCGGGCCAGCAGCTCGGTGCCCTCGATCGTCACCGGGTCCCCGTACATGTTGAAGCCCTTGGCCACCACGCCGAAGGCGCGCTTGACCGGGTAGGCCAGGTGCGGGAAGGACAGGCAGCCCTCGTCGTCCTCGTCTTCCTCGTCGGACAGGTCGAGCGACGGGTTGATCAGGTGACCGGGCTCGTGCGGGTCCACGTGATAGGTGAAGACGCGCAGCCCGACCCCGATCTGCGGCGCGGCCAGGCCGAGCCCGGGGGCGTCCTCCATGGTCTCGGTGAGGTCCTTGACCAGCCGCCGCAGCTCGGCGTCGAAGTCGCGCACCGGCTCGGCCGGGGTGCGCAGCACCGGGTCGCCGAACAGACGTATGGGCTTGACGCTCACGAAACCTCCAGGATGCGTGCGGCGACACGCCGCCCGTCCAGTTTATCCGTCAGGCGACCTCGGCCGGGTCGAGCTGGACCCGCACGACACCGCCGTCTTTGCGGGCACTGCGGACCGCCTGGGCGGCGTGCAACGCGCGGGCTAGCGGCAGCCCGTCCGGGCGGGGCACCCTGATCAGGGCGCGCTCCGCCGGATCGGTGCCGGGCTCGGCGGGCTCAGCGGCGTGAAACTCGGCGGGGACGGGACCGAGGATCTCGGCCCGGGCCGGGAGTTCCACGGAGCCAAGGAAGTCAGCCAGGGCGGCGGCCGGGCCGGTGACGGCGGCCATCCGCACGGCGGGCGGGAAGCCGAGCTCGGCTCGCTCGGCCAGCTCGCGCTCGGCGAAGCCGGCCGGGTCCCAGCGCAGCAGGGCCTGCACCGCGGGCAGCGAGGACTCGGCCAGCACCAGCACCGGGCCGCCCGGCCGGACCAGGGCGGCGGCGTTCAGCCAGCGGCGCAGCGTTTCCTCGGCGGCGCGCAGGCTGGGACGGCCGAGCAGGGCCCAGCCGTCCAGCAGCAGGGCGGCAGCGTAGCCCTGCGCCGCGACCGGTTCGGCTCCGGGCGTGGCGATGACCAGGGCCGGCTCGGCGGGGATCTCGGCCAGCACGTGCTGGCCGCCGGACGTGCGCACGGTGGCGCCCGGGAAGGCCCGGCCCAGCTCTTCCGCGGTCCGCGCGGCCCCAGTGACCAGGGCGCGCAGACGGCCGGATCCGCACCGGGGACAGCTCCAGTCCGCCGCCAGCGCACCGCACCACCGGCAGCCGGGCATCTCGGCCGAGCCGCCGACGTGCAGCGGCCCCCCGCACACCGTGCACCGGGCCTGGGCGCGGCACCGGCTGCAGGCGATGGCGGCCAGGTAGCCGCTGCGAGGCACCTGGACAAGGACCGGGCCGGCGCCCAGGGCCGGACTGGGGCGGATGTCGCCGGCCAGGGCGGTGCGGGCGGTGCGCAGGGCCAGGCTGGGCAGCCGGGCGGTCATGGCGGCGGCATCGCGGGCCAGCTCGGCCTCATCCGGGGCGGCCCGGACCCGGGGCGCGGCCTGGCGCAGGACCTCGGCCGGCCGGCCAGCGGCTTGGCCCAACCGGACGCGACCAGCTGGGTCAGCTCGGCGGTCCGGGCGAAGCCGCCGATGAGGGCGGCGGCCCCGGCGCGGTGCGCGCGCAGGGCGAGCACCTCACGGGCGTTCGGGTACGGCGCGCGAGGCTCGGCGTGCAGGTCGTCGCCGTCGTCCCAGAGCACGACCAGGCCCAGGCGGCAGACCGGGGCGAACATGGCGGCCCGGGTGCCGGCCACGATCCGGACCGTGCCGCGGAGCCCGGCCAGCCAGCGGCGGTAACGCTCGGCCGGGCCGAGGTCGGCGGTCAGGCAGGTGTGCGTGCCGGGGCCCTGGAGCACCTCGGTCAAGGCGGCGTCGACCCGGGCCAGGTCACGGGCGTCGGGCACGACGATGACCACGCCGCGGCCCGCGGCGGCCGTGGTGGCGGCGGCCACGGCGATCTCGGCTGGCCACTGCGGACCGGGCAGGGCGGACCAGGCGGCGCGCACCGGGCGGCCTTCGGCCAGCGCGGCGAGGAACGCCGGGCCCGCGGAGTACCGGGTCCAGGAGCCGGGAGCAGGCAGGTCGGGCGTGACGATCGAGATCGCCGTGGCGTCAGGAGCCGGCCCGAGCTCGGCATCGTCGGATCCGGCGGAGGGAGCGGGCGGCTCGGGAAGCGCGGAGGGGGCGGCGGGGGCTTCCTTCTCGGCGGTGGCGTGGCGGGGCGGGATGGCCAGCCGCAGCACGTCGGCCAGGGTGCCCGCGTAGCGGTCGGCCACGGCGCGGGCCAGGTTGAAGATCTCCGGGGTGAGCACGGGCTCAGGTGAGATGACCCGTTCCAGGCGGGCCAGGCGGCCCTGGTGCTCGCTGGTATCGGCCCGGTCCAGGAGGTAGCCGTCGACCAGCTGGCCGGCGAACCGGACCCGCACCCGGCAGCCCGGCACGGCGGCCTCGTCCAGCCGGGCCGGGACCAGGTAGTCGAAGGGGCGGTCAAGGTGGGCGAGGGATATGTCGACCGCGACCCGGGCGACCGGCAGCCGGTCACTGACCGCCTGATCCTTGGAGGGCTTCGCCACGGTTCCGTCCTACCAGACGGCGACGACGATATTGGCGGCTCAGAGGCCCTGACCAGCGGCGTGGCTTGTGCGCGCGTTCAGGGGCGGGCTGCGGAAGCGCCTCAGGACGGTTCAGGCCCGCAGAAATCAGGCCGACGCGAACCAGGCCGGGGCGGCGGGTGTCCGCCCCGGCCTCGCCGCGGTCACGCCGAACGGGCCCAGGGCTGGAACCACGGCCCCGTTCGGTAAAAAGGCGATCAGGCGCCCGCGGCGGCGCGGAGCTGGTCGGCGCGGTCGACCCGCTCCCAGGAGAAGTCGGGCTCGGTCCGGCCGAAGTGACCGTAGGCGGCGGTCTGGGCGTAGATCGGGCGGAGCAGGTCCAGCGCGGCGATGATGGCCCGCGGCCGGAGATCGAAGACCTTGAGCACGGCGTCCTGGATCTGCTCGACCGGCATCTTCTCGGTGCCGAAGCACTCGATGAACAGGCCGACCGGGGTGGCCTTGCCGATGGCGTAGGCGACCTGGGCCTCGCAGCGGTCGGCCAGGCCCGCGGCCACCACGTTCTTGGCCACCCAGCGCATGGCGTAGGCGGCGCTGCGGTCGACCTTCGACGGGTCCTTGCCGGAGAAGGCGCCGCCGCCGTGCCGGGCCATGCCGCCGTAGGTGTCGATGATGATCTTGCGCCCGGTGAGCCCGGCGTCGCCCATCGGGCCGCCGATCTCGAACCGCCCGGTCGGGTTGACGAGCAGCCGGAACCCTTCGGTGTCGAGCTGCAGGTCGGCCACGACCGGCTCGACGACGTAGTCCCGGATGTCGGGGGTGAGCAGTTCCTTGAGGTTGATGTCGGGCGCGTGCTGGGTCGAGACGACCACGGTGTCGAGGCGGACCGGCTGATCGCCGGCGTACTCGATGGTGACCTGGGTCTTGCCGTCCGGGCGCAGGTACGGGACGGTGCCCGAGCGGCGGACCTCGGACAGCCGCTTAGCCAGCTTGTGGGCCAGCATGATGGGCAGCGGCATCAGCTCGGGCGTCTCGCGGCACGCGTAGCCGAACATGAGGCCCTGGTCACCGGCGCCCTGCCGGTCGTAGTCCTCGGTGCCCTCGCCCTCGCGGTACTCGAACGCGTCGTTGACGCCCTGGGCGATGTCCGGCGACTGGGCGCCGATCGAGACCGAGACGCCGCACGAGGCGCCGTCGTAGCCCTTGGCCGAGGAGTCGTACCCGATCTCGAGGATCTTCTCCCTGATGATGCCGGGGATGTCGACGTAGGTCTGGGTGGTGACCTCGCCTGCGACATGGACCTGGCCGGTCGTGATCATGGTCTCCACCGCGACCCGGCTGCCCGGGTCGTCCTTGATCATCGAATCAAGGATGGCGTCACTGATCTGGTCGGCCATCTTGTCGGGATGACCCTCGGTCACCGACTCAGAAGTAAACAGGCGACGCGCCACGTCGTTCCCCTCCTAGGACCCAGACAACTTGGGTGATTCTATCTAGAGCAGGAAGGTCGGCGGTCTGATTCATGATGGCCGTTCATTCCTCTTCTTACGGAAGTATTTCTGTGCCGTCGGCAGGCACTCAGCGCAGCCGGGCGGCTACCAGGTCCCAGACGACGTTGGCGAGCGATTCCTTGGGCCCGCGCGGGATCGGGGTGACCGACCCGTCAGCGCCGAAGACGACCGCCTCATTATCGGGGGTACCGAAGCCGAGGCCGTTCCCGACCGGGTTGACCACCAGCATGTCGCATCCTTTGCGGGCGAGCTTGTCCAGGGCCAGATGTTCGGAGGTGTCGGTCTCGGCCGCGAACCCGACCAGGACCGGCCGGGCCGAGCCGGCGCCCCGCTGGGCGCCCAGCCCGGCCAGGATGTCCGGGTTCTCGACCAGGCGGAGCGGCTCGGGTGCCTGCCCGTCCTTCTTGATCTTGCCGTCGGCCCGCGTCTGCGGCCGGTAGTCGGCCACCGCGGCGGCCATCACGACCACGTCGGCGCCGGCGGCGGCGGCGGTCACCGCGGCCTGCATCTCCCGGGCCGAGACGACGCGGACGACCTTGACGCCGGCCGGGTCGGGCAGGGCGACGTTGGCCGCGACCACGGTGACTTCGGCGCCCCTGGCGACGGCGGCCCGGGCCAGCGCGTAGCCCTGGGTGCCGGTGGACCAGTTGCCGATGAAGCGGACCGGGTCGATTTCCTCGCGGGTACCGCCGGCCGAGACGACCACGCGGCGTCCGGCCAGGTCCAGGGCGCTTCCGGCCTCGGCACGGGCCAGCAGCCGGACCGCGGCCGAGAAGATCTCCGGCGGCTCGGGCAGCCGGCCTGCGCCGCTGTCGGCGCCGGTGAGACGGCCGACGGCCGGGTCGAGCACGACGGCGCCGCGGCTGCGCAGCAGCGAGACGTTGGCCTGGGTGGCCGGGTGCTGCCACATCTCGGTATGCATGGCCGGGGCGTACAGCACCGGGCACCGGGCGGTCAGCAGGGTGGTGGTGAGCAGGTCGTCGGCCATCCCGGCCGCGGCCCGGGCCATCAGGTCGGCGGTGGCCGGGGCCACCACGACCAGGTCGGCCGTCTGCCCGAGCCGGACGTGCGGCACCTCGGCGACGCCGGTCCACACGTCGGTGGCGACGGGCTGGCCGGACAGGGCGGCCCAGGTCGGCTCGCCCACGAACCGCAGGGCCTGCGGCGTCGGCACGACCCGGACGCTGTGCCCCGATTCGGTCAGCAGCCTGAGCAGCTCGCAGGCCTTATACGCGGCAATGCCAGCCCCAACGCCGAGGACGACGCGGGCCGGCATGCCTGCTGCTTCTGCGATCTAGGACTCGATGACTTCCACGTTGAGCAGCCGGTTGTTGATCTCGCGGAGCGAGATGGACAGCGGCTTCTCCTGGCTGCGCGTCTCGACCAGCGGGCCGACGTACTCAAGCAGGCCTTCACCGAGCTGGGAGTAATAGGCGTTGATCTGCCGGGCGCGCTTGGCGGCCATGATCACCAGACGGTACCTGGTGTCCGCTACCTCGAGCAGCTCGTCGATCGGCGGATTGATGATGCCGTCCGCGACTTGGTTCCCTGCCACGTTTTGCCTTCCTACGATCAAGCGCACTTACTCATCAAGGCTACCAGCTGCTGGCACACGTCCTGGACAGAGGTGTTGACCAGCGTGACCTCGAATTCGTCGGCCGCGGCCAGCTCCTCCCGGGCGGCGTCGAGCCGCCGGGCCAGGACCTCGGGCGGCTCGGTGCCGCGGCCGGTGAGCCGGCGGACCAGTTCCTCCCAGGACGGCGGGGCCAGGAAGACCAGCCGGGCTTCCGGCTCGGCCTGCTTGACCTGCCGCGCCCCGGCCAGGTCGATCTCCAGCAGGCACGCCGCGCCCGCCTCGAGCTTCTCGGCCAGCGGCCCGCGGGGGGTGCCGTACCGGTTGCCGGCGAACCAGGCCCACTCCAGCAGGGCGTGGTCGGCGACCAGCCGGTCGAATCCGGCGTCGTCCACGAAGTAATACTCGCGGCCATCGGTTTCACCGGGCCGCGGCCGGCGGGTGGTCACCGACACGGAAACCCAGATGTCGGGGCAACTCCTGCGGAGCTCGGCAATGACCGTGCTCTTCCCGACCCCGGAGGGCCCGGAGAGCACGGTCAGCCGTGAATGCACCGGGGTTGCGACCGCGGCTCCGCCAGGATGAGGTTCCCGACTGTCGCGCGGTTCAGATATCGGCACCGAACTCTTGCTCAAGAGCAGAGCGCTGATTGGTGCCGAGCCCGCGCACGCGACGCGATTCGGCAATGCCGAGCCTTTCCATGATCTGCTTGGCCCGCACCTTGCCCACACCGGGCAGGGACTCTAGCAGCGCGGAGACCTTCATCTTGCCAATCACGTCATCCTGGCCACCGTCCTTGATGACTTCGGACAAGGTCGTCGCTCCGCGCTTGAGGCGATTCTTCACCTCGGCGCGTTCTTTCCGCGCGCGAGCCGCCTTCTCTAGGGCCGCGGCGCGCTCTTCAGGAGTGAGGGGAGGAAGAGCCACTTGGGGGTCACCTCGGGTTTCGTTGGAAAAAGGTTTGTCGGGAGGGGAAACTAGCCAATCACGTGCCGTTTCGGCAACGCAAACCTGGGTTTACGTCATCACAAATTGAAATATATTACGAATAGTAACCGATTCATTACTAAGAGTTAGCACTGGTCGGCCCCAGGCTGCGACCTAAGGGGCGTCCGCGGCGATACCCCGTGCTCAGGTGCAAGACACCAGCGTATGCCATCAATCGCCGGCTCGCTGACCAGCCTCCCAGCGAGCCGCCATTTCTGGGCAAAAATTTGTACAAGTCGCGATCGCACCGACATCCGAGAGCATGCCACAGGCGCGCTTGATGGGATGCTCGGCATGGCGCTAGTTGTGGCCTTCCTGATGCGGAACCGGAATATCCGGATCTACCGGATCCGGCGAGCCGTCCGGTTATTGCGTTTGCCTCTCCGGGGTTGCGCGACGCGCCATGCCGGGAGCCGGCTCCTATCCCAGATTGGCGATGGCCGGACCAGCCGGCGGCGGGACGCGTCCTAGGGGATGGGAGAGACTGGCGGCGTTCGGGTCGGACGGGACTTACGGGCGGTATCTTACTCACTCCGTGAGCTTGGCGTCACCCCAGGTCACTTCGCTCGTGCGGGGACACGCCGACCGGCCCCGACGGCCCGGCGGCTGCAGCCGCCAGGCCCTGGCGCAGCGGTCAGGCGGGCGCGGCGGTCAGGCGCGGCGGGCTGCGGTGACCTTGCGGAGGGAGGCGGCGATGGCCGCGGCCGCCGCGCCCGGGTCGGCGGCCCGGGTGATGGGCCGCCCGATGACCAGCAGGTCCGCGCCGGCCAGCACGGCCTCTTCCGGCGTGGCGATGCGGGCCTGGTCGTTGGCGTCGGCGCCGGCCGGGCGGACACCGGGGGTGATCAGGGTGACGTCCGGACCGACCTCGGCCCGGACCGCGGAGACCTCCCGCGGGGAGCAGACCAGCCCTTGCGCGCCCGCCTCCACCGACAGCGCGGCCAGCCGCAGGACCGCGTCGGACACGCTGCCCGTCACGCCGATCTGGCCCAGGTCCCGGGCGCTGAGCGAGGTCAGCACGGTGACCGCCGCGACCAGCGTGCCGGGCGAGGCCTCCACCGCGGCCCGGACCACGTCGGCGCCGCCCACCGCGTGCACGGTGAGGACATCGGGCCGCAGCCGGGCCACCGCGCGCGCCGCCCCGGCCACGGTAGCCGGGATGTCATGCAGCTTGAGGTCGAGGAACACCGACACGCGGCTGGCCCCCCGGACCGTGGCCACCACTTCCGGCCCGTAGCGCAGGTACAGCTCCAGCCCGACCTTGACCGTGCTCACGTGGGGCGTCACGAGCGCCGCCCAGCGAGCTGCCGTCTCCAGGTCAGGGGCGTCGAGTGCTACGGCCACCGGGGCCGGCTTGGTCACGCCCACTCCTCTCGTCCTTCCTTCCTACCGCACGCGCCCGAGGGCCCCGCGCGGCGCATGGGCCTGGCCGATGACGTCGGCGACGCGATCCGCGCCGACGGCGGTCAGCTCTTCCTCCAGCTCCCGCACCACGCGGGAGCATGCGGACGGGTCGGTCACGATCGCGGTGCCGACGGCGATCATGGACGCGCCGGCCAGCAGCAGCTCCAGCGCGTCCCGGCCGGTGCGGATCCCGCCGGTGCCGATGATGGGCACGTCGGGGAACGCCTCGCGCACCTGCCATACGCACCGCACGGCCACGGGCCGCACGGCCGGGCCGGACAGCCCGCCGTAGGCGCCCGCCAGGACCGGGCGCATGGTGGCCGGGTCGATGGCCATGCCGATCATCACGTTGATCAGGGAGAGCCCGTCCGCGCCGGCCCCGACGCACGCGCCGGCCACGGCCACGATGTCGGTCACGTCCGGCGACAGCTTGGCGAAGACCGGCATGTCGTAGCGGAGGCTGCCGCGCACCGCGGCCACCACCGTCCCGGCGGTGGCCGGGTCCAGCGCGAACAGGCGCCCGGCGTCCTCGGCGTTGGGGCAGGACAGGTTGATCTCGACCCCGCACACGCCGGCCGCGTCGGACAGCCGGGCGGCCAGCGCACCGTACTCCCGGACAGTCTGGCCCGCGATCGAGACCACCACGCGCGCGCCGTGGGACAACAGCCACGGCAGATCGCGCTGCAGGAAGGCGTCGATGCCCGGGCCCTGCAGGCCGACCGAGTTGAGCATGCCGCTGGGGGTCTCGGTCAGCCGGGGCGCCGGGTTGCCGGTACGCGGCTCGGTCATGATCGACTTGCTGATGATGGCCCCGGCCCGGGCCACGTCGATGAACTGGGCCAGCTCACGGCCCGCGCCCGCGCAGCCGGCCGCGGCCAGCACCGGGTTGGGCAGCTCGACCTGGCCGAGCCGGGCCCGCAGGTCAGCCGGCATGGTACTGCGGTCCCGGGGAGACGGCCCCGTCGCCGGGCGGCAGCTCGTCGGAGCCCCGGTCGCCGCGCCGCCAGCCGGGCGCGCCGAGGGCATCGAACGGGATGGTGCCCACGTCGTCCCACCGGACCAGGTCGGCGCGGAAGACCGGGCCGTCCACGCAGGCCCGGACGATCCGGGTGATGCCGTCGGTCCCGGTCACGGGCAGCACGCAGCCCATGCAGACGCCGATCCCGCAGGCCATGGGCACGTCCACCGAGGCCTGCACGGGGATGGAGTACTGAGCGGCCATCGCGGTCACGTCCCGCAGCACCGGGATCGGCGCGCACGCGTAGATCACCTCGGTGCGGGCCTCCCGGATGACCTGCTCGAGCATGGCGGTGACCGGGCCGCGGGCGCCGAGCGAGCCGTCGGCGGTGGCTACCGTGGCGCTGCGCCCGGAGCGGCGGGCGGTGAGCGCGCCGAAGACCCGGTCGGCGCTGGCCCCGCCGAGCAGGTAGTCGACCGTGCTGCCGCGGTCGGACAGCCGGGCGGCCAGCGCGAACAGCGGCGCGCTGCCGTAGCCCACGCCGATCAGCAGGCACCGGGACGAGCTCTTCGGCACCGGGAACGGGCGGCCGAGGGGGCCGGTCACGTCCAGCGGGTCCCGGGCCCGCAGCCCGGCCAGCCACTGGGTGCCGGGGCCCACCGCCTCGAAGACGATTTCCATCGTCCCGCCGTGGTCGGGCCGGATGTCGTGCACGGCGAAGGCGCGCCGTCCCACCATCGAGGTCTGCGGGCCGCCCACGGCCACGGTGATGAACTGGCCGGGCCGGAACCGGGCGGCGATGGCCGGGGCGACCAGGGTCAGCGCGTGATAGGCGTCGACCCGCCGTGCGGTCAGGACGGTCGCCCGGACCTGGACCGGGCAGGCGGCGGCCTCACTCACGGGAGACGCTGGGTTCGCGTGGTTCGCGCAGCAGCGCGGCGTGCTCCTGCAGCGACCGCACGCCGATCTCGCCGCGGATGATGGCCTCGATGCCCTCCACGGCGGCGGCCAGGCCGGCCGCGGTGGTCACGCAGGGGATGCCGCGGCGCACCGCGGCGGTACGGATCTCGTAGCCGTCGAGCCGGGGCCCGGACTGCCCGGGGCTGCCGAACGGCGTGTTCACGATCAGGTCCACCTCACCAGCGAGAATCCGCGTCACCACGGTCGGTTCCCCGTCGGCACCCGGGCCGTCGCCGTGCTTTCGCACGATCTTGGCACGAACCCCGTGACGGCGCAGCACCTCGGCCGTTCCGTCGGTGGCCCAGATCTCGAAGCCCAGGTCGGCCAGGCGCTTGACCGGAAAGATCATGGACCTTTTGTCCCGGTTGGCGACGGAAACGAAGACCCGGCCCTTGACCGGCAGCGAGCCGTACACCGCGGCCTGGGCCTTGGCGTAGGCGGTGCCGAACATCACGTCGATGCCCATGACCTCGCCGGTCGAGCGCATCTCGGGGCCGAGCACGGTGTCCACGCCCTGCCCGGCCGGGTCGCGGAACCGCCCGAAGGGCAGCACCGCCTCCTTGACCGCGACCGGCGCGTCCAGCGGCAGGACGCCGCCGTCGCCGTCGGCCTGCAGCATGCCCTCGGCCCGGAGCCCGGCGATGCTGGCGCCGAGCATGATCCGGGCGGCCGCCTTGGCCAGCGGCACCGCGGTGGCCTTGGACACGAACGGCACGGTGCGGGAGGCGCGCGGGTTGGCCTCGAGCACGTACAGCACTCCCCCGGCCATGGCGTACTGCACGTTGAGCAGGCCGCGGACGCCGACGCCGCGGGCGATGGCCTCGGTGGCCGCGCGGATCTGCGCGATGTCGGCGCGCCCGATGGTGATGGGGGGCAGGGCGCAGGCCGAGTCGCCGGAGTGGATGCCGGCCTCCTCGATGTGCTCCATCACCCCGCCGAGGTACAGCTCGGTGCCGTCGTAGAGGGCGTCGACGTCGATCTCGATCGCGTCGTCGAGGAAGCGGTCGATCAGCACCGGGTGGCCCGGGCTGACCTCGGTGGCGCGGCCCATGTAGGCCTGCAGCGTGGCGTCGTCGTAGACGATCTCCATGCCGCGCCCGCCGAGCACGTAAGAAGGCCGGACCAGGACCGGGTAGCCGATCTCCTGGGCGATGGCGACCGCCTGGCCGATGGTGGTGGCCGTCCCGTAGCGCGGCGCGGTCAGCCCGGCCTGCAGCAGGACCTGCGCGAACGCGGCCCGGTCCTCGGCCTGGTGGATGGCCGCGGGCGAGGTGCCCACCACCGGGACGCGGGCGGACTGCAGGGCCCGGGCCAGGCCGAGCGGGGTCTGCCCGCCGAGCTGCACGATCACGCCCTCCACGGTGCCGGTGGCCTGCTCGGCCCGGACCACCTCCAGGACGTCCTCCAGGGTGAGCGGCTCGAAGTAGAGCCGGCCGGAGGTGTCGTAGTCGGTGGAGACCGTCTCGGGGTTGCAGTTGACCATGACGGTCTCATAGCCCGCGTCGGCCAGCGCGAACGACGCGTGCACGCAGGCGTAGTCGAACTCGATGCCCTGGCCGATCCGGTTCGGCCCGCTGCCCAGGATGATCACCTTGGGCTTGGTGCCGCCCGGGACCTCGCTCTCCTCGTCGTAGGTCGAGTAGAGGTACGGGGTGCGCGCGGCGAACTCCGCGGCGCAGGTGTCGACCGCGTGGTAGACGGGGTTGATGCCCAGGCCCCAGCGGATCTCCCGGATCACCGTCTCGGTGGTGCCGCGCAGCACGGCGAGCTGCGCGTCGGAGAAGCCGTTCTGCTTGGCCGCCACCAGCGTGCCCGCGTCCAGGGCCGGCGCCTGCCGCACCTGCTCAGCAACCTGGTTGATGTGCTGGATCTGCTCGATGAACCACGGGTCGATGCCGCTGGCCGCAGCGACGTCGGCCGGGCTGGCGCCGGCCCACAAGGCGCGGTGGATGGTGCCCAGGCGGCCGTCGTGCGGGCTGGCGGCCTCGCGCACCAGCTGGCCCGCGTCGGCGCCGGGATCATCGGCGAAGCCGAACGGCCCGTGGTCGCTCTCCAGCGAGCGCAGGGCTTTCTGCAGGGCCTCGGGGAAGCTGCGGCCGATGGCCATAGCCTCCCCCACGCTCTTCATGTGGGTGGTGAGGGTCGGGTCGGCGCCCGGGAACTTCTCGAATGCGAACCGCGGCACCTTGACCACGATGTAGTCCAGCGCGGGCTCGAAGCTGGCCGGCGTCTGGCCGGTGATGTCGTTCGGGATCTCATCCAGCGTGTAGCCGATGGCCAGCCGCGCGGCGATCTTGGCGATGGGGAAGCCGGTGGC
Organism: uncultured Actinomycetes bacterium; assembly: GCA_963744005.1. Classification (GTDB taxonomy): domain Bacteria; phylum Actinomycetota; class Actinomycetes; order Streptosporangiales; family Streptosporangiaceae; genus Palsa-504. The sequence continues at coordinate 1,522,526 of CAVURU010000003.1, forward strand.
CTTGGAGGCCAGCGCGCTGCTGCGCGAGACGCGCGGGTTCATCTCGATGACGACCATCTGGCCGGTGGCCGGGTCCACGGCGAACTGGATGTTGCAGCCGCCGGTGTCCACGCCCACGGCGCGCATGATGGCGATGGCCGTGTCGCGCATCCGCTGGTACTCGCGGTCGGTCAGGGTCAGGGCCGGGGCCACGGTGACCGAGTCGCCGGTGTGCACGCCCATCGGGTCGATGTTCTCGATGGAGCAGACGACGACCACGTTGTCCTTGGCGTCGCGCATCAGCTCGAGCTCGAACTCCTTCCACCCGATGATGCTCTGCTCGAGCAGGACCTCATGGGTGGGGCTGGCGTCCAGACCCGCCCCGGCGATCCGGCGCAGGTCCGCCTCGTCCATGGCGATGCCGGAGCCGAGGCCGCCCAGGGTGAAGCTGGGCCGCACGACGACCGGGTAGCCGAGCTGCCCGGTCGTCTCGAGGCACTCGTCGAGGTCGTGGCAGATCTGGCTGGCGGGCACCTGCGCGCCGAGGCCGAGGACGATCTCCTTGAACCGCTCGCGGTCCTCCCCGGCCCGGATGGCGTCGATGTTGGCGCCGATCAGCTCGACGTGGTACTCGGCCAGCACGCCCTGGTCGTGCAGGGCCACCGCGGCGTTCAGCGCGGTCTGGCCGCCCAGGGTGGGCAGCACGGCGTCGGGACGCTCGAGCGCGATGACCTTGGTCAGCGTCTCGGTCGTGATCGGCTCGACGTAGGTGGCGTCGGCGAACTCCGGGTCGGTCATGATGGTGGCCGGGTTGGAGTTCACCAGGCTGACCCGGATGCCCTCGCTCTTGAGGACCCGGCACGCCTGGGTGCCGGAGTAGTCGAACTCGCAGCCCTGGCCGATGACGATCGGCCCGGAGCCGATCACCAGGACTGATTTGAGATCCTCGCGTCGCGGCACGGTCTATCCCCTCGCCTGGTCGAGCCTTGCCGTCTCAAGCAGGGCGCAGAAATGGTCGAAATGATCCGCGGCGTCGTGCGGGCCGGGCGCGGCCTCCGGGTGGTACTGCACGCTGAACACCGGGCGCTGCAGCAGGCGCAGGCCCTCGACCACGCCGTCGTTCAGGTTGACGTGGCTGACCTGGGCCGGGCCGTACGGGGTGTCGAACGGCACGAGGGCCTCGGGGGGCAGGTGCGACCAGACCGCGGCGCCGGTCGTTTCCGCGGAAACGCCCGCGCCGGCGGTGTCGGCGGCCCCGGCGGCGTCGACGGCCCCGGCGGCGTCGTCGTGCCCGGCGTGGCCCGGGAGGGCGGCGGCGAAGCCGTGGTTGTGGCTGGTGATGTAGACCCGGCCGGTGGCCAGGTCGATGACCGGCTGGTTCACCCCGCGGTGGCCGTAGCGCAGCTTGTAGGTGCGCAGGCCGAGGGCCTGGGCCAGGATCTGGCTGCCGAAGCAGATGCCGAAGACGGGCAGCCCGGCGTCCAGCACCCCGCGCATGGCGTCCACCGCGTACCCGGCCGCGGCCGGGTCGCCGGGGCCGTTGGAGAAGAACACGCCGTCCGGGCCGGCGGCCAGGATGTCCGCCGCGCTGGCCGTGGCGGGGACCACCACGACCTCGCAGCCGCGGGCCGCGAGGTTACGCGGCGTGGAGGCCTTGATGCCCAGGTCCACGGCGACGACCCGGTACCGGACGGGACCGTCCGGGCGGACAGTGTAAGGCTCGGCCGTGCTGACCACCCGGGCCAGGTCGGCGCCGGCCATCTGCGGGCTGGCCAGCACCCGTTCCAGTAGGCGCTCGGGACTGCTCTCCACGGTGCTGATGGCGGCCCGCATGGCGCCCCGGTCGCGGACCCGCCGGGTCAGCACCCGGGTGCCGCGGACCGCGATGCCGGTGATGCCCTGGTCCTTGAGGTAGCTGTCCAGGTCCTGCTGAGCGCGCCAGCTGGAGGCGATCCGGGCCGGCTCGCGCACCACGTACCCGCTGACCCAGACCCGGGCGGACTCGGGATCGGTGTCATTGACCCCGGTGTTGCCGATGTGCGGGGCGGTCATGGCGACGATCTGCCGGCAGTAGGAGGGATCGGTCAGCGTCTCCTGGTAGCCGGTCATGCCGGTGTTGAAGACCATCTCGCCGAAGGTCTCGCCGTCCGCCCCGAACGCGGTGCCGTGCAGGGTGGTGCCGTCCTCCAGGACGAGCAGGGCGCTTTTCATCGTGGTCATCTCAGGCGAGCTTTCCGTCGAGAACGGTGGGGACGCCGCGCAGGAAGGTCGCGACCACCCGGCCGGGCAGCGGCATCCCGGCGAACGGGGTGTTGCGGCTCTTGGACGCGCCGGCCGCGGTGACCGGCTCGGGCGCCGCGCCCGGGTCGTACAGGGTGAGGTGGGCGGGCGAGCCGACGGCGAGCGGCGCGCCGTGACCGGCCAGCCGGCCGATCCGGGCCGGGCGGGCCGACATCCGGTCCGCGACGCCGGCCCAGTCCAGCAGCCCGGTGTCCACCATGGCGTGCTGCACCACGCGCAGCGCGGTCTCCAGCCCGGTCATGCCGAACGCCGCTTCGGACCACTCGGTCTCCTTGGCCTCGACCGGGTGCGGGGCGTGATCGGTGGCCACGCAGTCGATGGTGCCGTCGGCCAGCGCGCGCCGCAGCTCGGCCACGTCGGCCGCGGTGCGCAGCGGCGGGTTGACCTTGAACACCGGGTCATAGCCGGACGCCAGCTCGTCGGTCAGCAGCAGGTGATGCGGGGTGACCTCGGCGGTGACCGGCCAGCCCTTGGACTTGGCCCACCGGATGATCTCGGCCGAGCCCGCGGTGGAGACGTGGCAGATGTGCAGGGCGGAGCCGACGTGGGCGGCGAGCAGGCAGTCCCGGGCGATGATCCCCTCCTCGGCGACCGCAGGCCAGCCGGCCAGGCCGAGGCGGCCGGAGACCTCCCCCTCGTTGAGCTGCGCGCCCTCGGTCAGCCGGGGCTCCTGCGCGTGCTGGGCGATCACCCCGTCGAAGGCCTTGACGTACTCCAGGGCGCGGCGCATCAGCAGCGGGTCGGCCACGCAGTGGCCGTCGTCGGAGAACACCCGGACCCGCGCGGCCGAGTCAGCCATGGTGCCGAGCTCGGCGAGCCTGGTCCCGGCCAGCCCCGCGGTGACCGCGCCGACGGGCTGCACGTCGCAGTGCCCGGCCGCGCGGCCGAGCCGCCAGACCTGCTCCACCACCCCGGCGGTGTCGGCTACCGGCTCGGTGTTGGCCATGGCGTGGACGGCGGTGTAGCCGCCCAGCGCCGCGGCCCGGGTCCCGGTCTCCACCGTCTCGGCGTCCTCGCGGCCCGGCTCGCGCAGGTGGGTGTGCAGGTCGACGAGGCCGGGCAGGGCGACCAGCCCGGAGGCGTCGAGCACCTGAGCGCCGGCGGCGTCCAGGTCCGTCCCGACGGCGGTGATGGTCCCGCCGGACAGCAGCAGGTCGGCGGGGGCAGACTCGCCCCCGGCGATCGCGGCGCCCCTGATGAGCCAGGTCGGCTGGGTGTCGGTCATTCGGCCACCTCCGGGAACTCAGTGCCGCCGAGCAGCAGGTACAAGACGGCCATCCGGATGGTGACGCCGTTGGCCACCTGTTCCACGATGGTGGACCGCGCCGAGTCGGCCACCTCGGCGGCGATCTCGACGCCGCGGTTCATCGGCCCGGGGTGCATAACGATGGCGTGCTCGGGCAGCCGGGCCATCCGCGCGGTGTCCAGCCCGTACCGGCGGCTGTACTCGCGCACGCTCGGGAAGTACGCGGCGGTCATCCGTTCCTGCTGGACCCGGAGCATCATGACCACGTCGCTCTTGGGCAGCTCGGTGTCCAGGTCGTAGCTGACCGCGCAGGGCCAGGTGTCGACGGCCAGGGGCAGCAAGGTGGGCGGGGCGGCCAGCGTGACCTCCGCCCCCAGCGCGCTTAGCAGCAGCACGTTGGAACGGGCCACCCGGCTGTGCAGGACGTCGCCGACGATGGTGACCCGGATGCCGTCCAGCGCGGTGCCGCGGCCGCCGTCCGGCGCGGCGGTGCCGCTCAGCCGGCGCCGGATGGTGAAGGCGTCGAGGAGGGCCTGGGTCGGGTGCTCGTGGGTGCCGTCCCCGGCGTTGACCACGCTGCCCCGGACCCAGCCGGCCAGGCGGTGGGCGGCTCCGGAGGCGCCGTGCCGGATGACCACGGCATCGGCGCCCATGGCCTCCAGCGTCAGCGCGGTGTCCTTGAGGCTCTCGCCCTTGCCCACGCTGGAGCCCTTGGCCGAGAAGTTGATCACGTCGGCGGACAGCCGCTTGGCCGCGGCCTCGAAGGAGATCCGGGTCCTGGTTGAGTCCTCGTAGAACAAGTTGACGACCGTCCGGCCGCGCAGCGTGGGGAGCTTCTTGATGGGACGGTCAGCCAGCCCGGCCAGTTCCTCGGCGGTGTCGAGGATGAGCAGCGCGTCCCCGCGGGTGAGGTCGGCGGCCGAGATCAGATCGCGTTTCATCGTCCTTCCTCCACTCCGTTACCGGAAACCACGGCGTCGCTGATCGTCACGGCGTCATGCGCGTCGATCTCGCTGAGCAGGACGTGGACGACCTCGCGCTGCGAGGTGGGCAGGTTCTTGCCCACGTAGTCGGCGCGGATCGGGAGCTCACGGTGGCCGCGGTCGACCAGGACGGCCAGCTGCACGGCACGCGGGCGGCCGAGGTCGTTCAGCGCGTCCAGGGCGGCACGCACGGTCCGGCCGGAGTAGAGCACGTCGTCGACCAGGACGACCGTCTTCCCGTCTACTCCGGAAGGGGGCAGCTCGGTGCGGCCGAGGGCACGCGCCGGGTGGAGTCTGAGGTCATCCCGGTGCATGGTGATGTCGAGCGATCCGCAGGGGACGTCGACGTTCTCGAACTCTTCGATCCGGGCGGCCAGGCGGCGGGCCAGCGGGACGCCGCGCGTCGGGATGCCGAGTAGGACGATCTCCTCGCCACCGTGGGTGCGCTCCAGGATCTCGTGCGCGATCCTGGTCAGCGCACGTCTGATCTCTTCGGCGTCGAGCACATCAAGGCCATCACGCCCCGCGACCGGTTGACCGGCTGCGCACATGAGCGGACCTCCTTCCCCGCCTCTCAGGACGGTCCTTAAAGGATGTCTTCGGCCAAGATCATACGGGGAGTTACCGACTAGTCCGATCGGGGGCCCGCCCTGAAGCCCGAATGTGATTTACATCACACGACCTGAGGGACGTCGCCGGGCGGCAGTGCCCGAACACGCCCCCTCGCCCTGCCCGCAGAGACGTGATCCCTGATCACAAAGGGGTTCTGGGCGGCCGGCAGAGGGTAGATACTGATCCGGCATGGCAAGCCGGTTACCGCACGAGTTAAGCCAGTTTTTGCCATTCGGCTTGACCTGGTCGCGCTCGCCGCCTACCGTCACAGAGCGTAACCGTTACCGTAAGCGACGACTGGCCGGGAACCGAGGAACTATGCCATCTGAGTACGCCAAGACGCTCGGCGCGCGGCTGCGCGCCATCCGCACCCAGCAAGGACTCTCGTTGCACGGCGTCGAGGAGAAGTCCCGCGGCCGCTGGAAGGCCGTCGTGGTCGGCTCCTATGAGCGCGGAGACCGGTCCGTCACCGTCCAGAAGCTGGCCGAGCTGGCCGAGTTCTACGGGGTGCCGGTGTCGGAGCTGCTGCCCGGCGATGCCACCCCGACGCCGCTGGTGCCGTCGCCCAAGCTGGTCATCGACCTCGAGCGGATGAGCCAGCTGCCGAAGGACAAGGTCGGCCCGCTGGCCCGGTACGTGGCGACCATCCAGAGCCAGCGCGGCGACTACAACGGCCGCGTCCTGTCGGTACGGCACGAAGACCTTCGCTCGCTCGCGGTTATTTACGACAAGTCCCCGGCCGACCTGACGGAAGAACTGATCAGCTGGGGCGTCCTCGACGCCGACGCGCGCGGGGCGATCGACGGGTTCTAAGGGCTAACCGGCCGGCCGGAGCGGGAGCGGAGACGGGACCTCGACGCCAAGCGCGGTCTCCGCGAGCGACAGGAACGTCTCCGCATCCCGCAGCAGGTCGTCGGCCTCCCGGGCAGAAGCCGCGCGAGGCAGGCCAGCCTCGGCGGCCGCCCGCTTGCCGGCCCCGGCGGCGAAGTAGGCCGCCCACTCGCTGAGGGCCGGCTCGACCTGCGGCAGCAGATCCCACACGCTATGCGGCTTACGGCGCCTGGTCTTGGGCTCGCCCCGGGCCGCCACGACGGCCGCCGCGGCCCGCAGCGCCGCCAGATGCGCCGTGACATACCGCGCGCCGGGCGACGTCTCGCTGGCCGCCTCGCTGAGTCCCCGCCGCGCGGACTGGAGCATGCTGATCACCGTCGGCGGCACAGGAACCCCGGGCACCGCCATCATCCCGGCAGGCCGCGAGCCGGTCCGGCTGCTCGTCCGCACCCCCGCTGTGTTCACCATCGCCCCTCATCTCCTCTCCTGCCCCGGCAGGCGAGACGCTTTCTTCTCGCCGCACCGCCCGGGGCCGGTACACCTATTCGAACATCAATTCGTTCTAGTGTCCAGTTGTTATTCGATGTTTTCGAAGATACTGAGGGGCTCTGACATTTTGCCCGCGAGCAGGGCGGCAGCGGGGCCGCCAGCGAAGACCGGGCACCGGGACCGGTTCCGCCGGGCACGCAGAGCGGGTTGAGATCCGCCGGGGCTGGGCAAACCTACGGCACCGGCCTGGACGGACGACCCGGGGTACGGGGCCTGGATGGCCAGGGGCCGGATTTCCTGGCGGCATCCTGCGGACCAGGCTATTTGCGTGCATCGCGGGTGTTTGTGCGGCCAGCGTCCCGGGACTGTATTTTTGACGCGTGCCGTCCTCGCCCGCCGCCACGGACGGGAGCAGGAGACCGCCGGCCGGAACTGCGGCGGGTCTCCAGGCGTTGGGGAGGATGCCACATCGGAAGCTGCCGGGGAGCTCAGGGCGACGGGGGTTGGCGTTATGTCTAGCGTTACTGATGCGGACGCCAGACCCGCGGCTGACGAACTCGACACCGCCCATGCGAGCGACGCAGAGCACGGACTCGTCTCGCTGCACGAGGCCGGCGCCGCGCACGAGGCCGGCGCCGCGCACGAGGCCGGCGCCGCGCACGAGGCCGGACCGGAGCAGGAGACCGGCACGGCGCAGCACGATGTCCAGGCCGAGTTCGATGCCATCGTGGAGGCGGACGCCGAGCCGGGCCGGGCGGAGGCCGAGGCCCAGGCCCAGCAGCCGGCGCGGGCCAAGAAGGCACGAGGTGCCAAGAAGCAGCGGGGCAAGCGCGCAGGGGCCATCAAGACGGCTTCGGCCGCGGCGGCCGCCGGGGCCGAAGTGACGCAAGCGGCAACGGCAGCCCCGTCACACGCTGGGACCCCGGCGGGACCACGCGCTCAGACAGCTGGCCCGGGCGCGGGCCCCGCTGCGGCCAGCGACGACAGCACGGAGGACGGCCCGGCGGAGGCAGCGGAGCCTGGCTCCGCGCCGGAGGCAGCCGGGCTTGACGCGTCCGGTGAGGACAACGCGGAGGAATCAGGCACGGTCGAGGAACCGTCCGAGGACGCGGCGGAGACAGAGTCTTCTCAGGCGGTGTCTTCTCAGGCGGTGTCCTCCCAGGCGGCATCTTCCCCCCCGGGGTCATCTCCCGCGGCCGCCGGGGAAGCGGCCGCCGGGGAAACAGCGAGGGTGACGGGGAGCCGGGCGGTCAGCACGCCTGCCCCGGAGGGCACGCCGCCGGGCCAGGCGGGAGCGCCGCAGCCGGACGAGCAGGCGCCGCACCTGCAGGAGAGCGCCGGAGGCGTGGCCCCGGCGGCGTTCACCGCAGTTCCGCCGCCTCCTCCCCCGCGTCCCGTGGGGCCGGGGACTTCGGGGTGGAGGGGATCGGGTGAGGAGGACGCAAAGTCCTGGCGGGTGTCACGGCGGACGCTGATCCAGGTCGGCCTGATCGCGGGGGCGGGCGGTGCCGCGGTGGGGCTGACCAGCCTGGTCGGGCGGGTCGCGCCGTCGGTCGAGCCGCAGCCAACCAACCTGACCGTCCCGCTGAACGCCAACTGGCTGTTCGGCGGCCAGTACATGGCGGGCTCGGAGAGCTCGTTCTATGAGGACAGCGGCTTCGCCCAGATCTCGCTGCCGCACACGGTCACGCCGCTGTCCTGGCGGTACTGGAACCCGGACAGCTGGCAGCAGGTGTGGATCTACCGGCGGCATTTCGACGGCGGGCCGCTGATCAGCTCCCGCCCCCCGGGGAACCGGATCCTGGTCGACTTCGACGGGGTCATGGTGAACGCCACCGTGGTCATCAACGACACGACGGTGGCCACGCACCAGGGCGGATACCTGGGGTTCTCCGCGGAGCTCAGCGGTCATGTCACCGCGGGCGACAACCTGCTGTCGGTCGTGGTGGACTCCACCTGCCTGCCGCTGCCGCCGTTCAGCCCGGGCAACGGGGTGCTGACGGTCGACTTCTTCCAGCCCGGCGGGATCTACCGCGACGCCACGCTTCGGGTCGTACCCCAGGCCTTCCTGTCCGACCTGTTCGCCCTCCCGGCCGACGTGCTCAGCACAGCGCCGCGAGTGGACGTGGAGTGCACGGTGGACTCCGCCATCCAGGGCAGCGCCCGCGGCACCCTGCTGGTCGAGCTGCTCGACGGCGACACGCGGATCGCCACCAAGATCATCGCGGTCACCATGAAGTCGGCGGGCGTGGCGACGGCCAAGCTCAGCCTGACCGAGCTCGGGCCAGTCACCTTGTGGTCCCCGGACAACCCGAAGCTGTACACCGTGCGGGCCGTGCTGGCCTTTCCCGGCGTCGGCAGCCACGAGCTGACCAAGCGGATCGGGTTCCGGGAGGCATCGTTCCGGCCTGACGGGTTCTACCTGAACGGCCAGCGGCTGCAGATCTTCGGGCTGAACCGGCACCAGCTCTACCCGTTCTCCGGCATGGCCATGCCGGAGCGGGTGCAGCGCCGGGACGCCGAGATCCTGAAGTACGAGCTCAACTGCAACATGGTCCGCTGCTCGCACTACCCGCAGTCGCCGCACTTCCTCGACGCCTGCGACGAACTGGGCCTGCTGGTCTGGGAGGAGGCGCCGGGCTGGCACAACGTGGACAGCAGCCCGGTCTGGCAGAACGCGGTGGTGCAGAACGTCCGGGAGATGGTGACCCGGGACCGCAGCCGCCCCTCGGTCATCATCTGGGGCACCCGGCTCAACGAGGTGCCGCCCGAGCTGCCCAACCTGTGGGCCACCACCCGGCAGGTGGCGGCCGGACTGGACGGATCCCGGCCCAGCTCCGGGGCGATGACGTACCACAAGACCCTGGACTGGAACGAAGACGTCTTCGCCTACAACGACTACACGCGCGACCCGCAGACCGGCGACGCGGCCCTGCGGCCCCCGATGCCCGGCCTGCCGTACCTGATCACCGAGGCCGTCGGGGTCACCGAGCCGCGGCCGCACCACTACGCCTGGACCGACCCGCCGTTCGTGCTGGCCATGCAGGCCGCCCTGCACGCCCAGTCCCAGGGCCTGGCCCGCAAGGAAGCCGGGTACGCCGGGATGCTGGGCTGGGCCGGCTTCGACTACGCCTCGCCGGAAGGCCTGGACCCAGAATCGGTCAAGTTCGCCGGGGTGGTGGACAGCTTCCGGGTCCTCAAGCCCGGCTCGGCCATCTACCAGGCCCAGGTGGACCCGTCGGTGCGCCCGGTCATCGTGCCTGTCTTCTTCTGGGACCCAGACGGGATCTTCCCCATCCCGGCCCCGGCGGTGATGATCGCCAGCAACTGCGACCGGCTGGAGATCTTCATCGGCAGCACGCACGCCGCCACCGGGCGGCCGGAGACACAGGAATCGCCGTACAACGGGCTGGTCCATCCCCCGTTCATGGTCAACCTGCCCCGCGGCATGCCCCAGGGCCAGCCGGACCTGCTGATCGAGGGCTACATGGGCAGCCAGCAGGTGACCGAGCTGCGGATGGCGGCCAACCCGGCGGGCGACAGGCTGGCCCTGACCGTCGACGACGCGGCCATCGCAGCCGACGGGTCAGACGCCACCCGGGCGCTGTTCCGCGCGGTGGACAAGTACGGCAACCTGCGCCGGACCAGGACCGGGGCGGTGACCCTGACGGTGGGCGGCCCGGCCACGCTGATCGGCGACAACCCGTTCGCCTTCGGCGACTACGGCGGGCTCGGCGCGGTGTGGATCCGCTCGGTCACCGGCCAGGCGGGCACCATCAGCCTGACCGCCAGCCACCCGCAGCTCGGCCGGGCCGAGGTCACGGTCCAGGCCGTCCGCGCGGGTGGGCAGCTGGTGTAACCGCGGCGGCGGCCGGCTCGTTCGTTAAGCTTGCGAAGATGCAGAGCGCGCTTTCGGTCAGCGAGCTGACCACGGCGGAGTTCACCGCCCGGCTTGATGACATGGTCGAGCTCTACGCGGCGGCGATGGACCCGGCCCGGTGGGTGCTGCCGAGCCGCCGGTCGGTGATGGCCGGGCACGCCGCCAACCCGGGGTTCCGCGCGCTGCTGGCCACGGTGGACGGGACCGGCGAGCCGGCCGCGTTCAGCTACGGCTTCCATGGCGCGCCCGGGCAGTGGTGGCACGACACGGTGGCCCGGGCGCTGGTGGACGCGCACGGCCAGGCCGCGGCGGCCGTGTGGCTGGAGGAGTCCTTCGAGGTGGCCGAGCTGCACGTGTCCCCGGATTACCAGGGGCACGGGACCGGCGCCCGGCTGCTGCAGCAGCTCACCTCGGGCCGGCCGGAGCGCACGGCGCTGCTGTCGACCAGGGACGCCGACACCCCGGCCCGGCGGCTGTACCGCGGGACGGGCTTCACCGACCTGCTGACCCGCTTCATCTTCTTCCCGAGCGGGGACCCGCCTTACGCGGTGATGGGCGCCGAGCTGCCGTTGCGGGCGCTGACGCCCCGCTCGGAGAGGCCGAGCCGCTCGTAGATCTCCCGGGTGGCCCGGGACCAGTTGAGAGTGAAGAAGTGCAGGCCGGGCACGCCCTCGGCCAGCAGCCGCTCGCACATCCCGGCGGCGTAGTCCACCCCGATCTCGCGGACCGCGGACCGGTCATCGGCCACGGCCTGCAGCCGTTCCCACAACTCGGGAGGGATCCGGCAGCCGCCCAGCTCTATGGCGCGCTCGATGACCCGCAGGCTCGTCACCGGCATGATGCCGGGGATGATTGGCACGTCGCAGCCCTGCGCCGCGACCCGGTCCCGCATCCGCAGGTAGTCCTCGGGGTAGAAGAACATGGTGGTGATGGCGTAGTCAGCGCCGGCCCGGCACTTGTTCACGAAGAACTCCACGTCCGCGTCCAGGCTGGGCGAGCGGGGGTGCTGCTCGGGGAAGGCGGCCACGCCGACACTGAAGTCACCAGCCGAACGGACCAGGCTGACCAGCTCGGCGGTGTAGCTGAAGCCGTCCGGATGGGCGACCCATTCGGCGTTGGGGTCACCGGGCGGGTCACCGCGCAGGGCCAGCATGTTGTGCACGCCGACGGCGGCGTAAGCCCCGATGACCTGCCGGAGCTCGGCTACCGAGTGGTTGACGGCGGTCAGGTGCCCGACCGCGGTCAAGGTGGTCTCCGCGGCGATCCGGCCGGTGACCCGGACCGTCCGGTCCCGGGTCGAGCCGCCTGCGCCGTAGGTCACCGACACGAAGGTGGGCCGCAGCGGCTCCAGCTTCCTGATGGCCCGCCAGAGCTGGTGTTCCTCGGCCTCGGTCTTGGGCGGCATGAACTCGAACGAGAACGACTGGCGGCCGTCGGCGAGCAGGTCGCGGATGAGCGGCTGAGGCCGTTCCCGCGGCGGCACGCCGGCATGCGGCAACGCGGCACCTGCGATGGGCCGCGGACGCGGCGGGCTCGGCGGCATAGCGGAAGCCTAGCCGCTCTAGAAGGCGAGGGCCTGAGCCCTCCGGTTCACCTCGGTGCCCCGGTGCCTGGCGAGCGCGTCGATCGGCGTGCCGGGCAGCGTCTCGTCCGAGGTGAACAGCCAGCGGAGCGCGTCCTGCTCGTCGAAGCCGCAGTCGAAGAGCAGGGTGAGAGTCCCGGGCAGCCCCTTGACGACCTGCTGGCCGTCGAGGAAGGCGGCCGGAACCGCGAGCGCCCGGTCCGGGCGGTTCACGGCCAGGAGCTTGCGTTCGCGGAGAAGCTGCTTCACTCGCCCAGCCGGAATGTCGAGCTGACGGGCTACCTCGGGGAGTGACAGCCATGCGCCGACGAGAGCGTCGGTCGAGGGGTCGATCTGCGCCACGACACCAATGTCCCACGCCCGGGCCCACTCCAAACACCGGGGTGACCCGCAGGTGAGCAGAATCTGTCGGCCAGGACATACGCTCAGGCGGCGGCGTCCTTGACCGGCACGGCGGGGTCGCCCAGCCGGGCGGCGTCCACCAGCCGGGCGTCGGCGATCATCCGCCGGCCCTGGAGCAGGTCCCGGGGCCGGTCCACGGTCAGCAGGGCGACCAGCCGGCCGTCGGCGAGCCAGCACGCGGCCCAGGCCGGGCCGGCCGGGTCCCCGCGCCAGACGATCCGGTCGGCGGCACCGTGGTACCCGGCGTACTGGACCATGCGGCCGAACTGCTCGGACCAGGAGTACGGCACCGGGTCGTAGGCCTCATCCCCGCCGAGCACGTTGGCCGCGACGGTCTCGGGCGCGCGCAGCGCGACGTCCCAGTGCTCGAAGCGGAGCCGCCGGCCGAACCGGCGCGAGGTGAACGCGGCGCAGTCCCCCACGGCGTAGACGCCCGGCACGGAGGCCCTCAGGCCAGGCGTCAACGGCCACCCCGTTCTCCAGCCGCAGGCCGGAACTTGCCAGCCAGCCGGTGGCCGGCCGGACCCCGACCGCGGTGACGATCTCGTCGGCCGCGATCCAGCCGCCATCCGCCAGGGCCAGGCCGCCGGGCTGCACCGAATCGACCGGCACGCCGGTGCGCAGCTGCACGCCGGCCTCCGCGTACCAGGGGGCGGTCTTGGCCCCGACCGCCGCGCCGACGGCCGCGGCGGCCGGGGCCGGGCCGGCCTCGACCACGGTGACCTCGGCGCCGGCCGCGGCCGCCGCGGTGGCCAGCTCAGCACCGATCCACCCGGCGCCCACCACGGCCAGCCGCAGCCCGGGCCGGAGCAGGGCCCGCAGGGCCAGCGCGTCATCGTAGCTGCGCAGGAACCGCTGCGGGCCGGGCCCGGGCAGCGCGACCGGCCCGGCCCCGGTGGCCAGGACCAGGTGGTCATACGGATACCGGGCCCGGTCGGTGACCAGGACACCGGGCTCCAGGCTGGTAGCCGTCTCGCCGGGCCGGAAGGCCACGTCCAGGCCCGCGAAGTCGGCGTGCAGCGACGGGTCGACCCCGTCGGTCAGCACCTTCTTGGACAGCGGCGGCCGGTCGTACGGCGGCCGCGTCTCGGCTCCGATCAAGGTGATCCGGCCCGCGAAACCGCGCTCCCGCAGCGCGGTCACGGTGCGCAGCCCGGCCAGGCCCGCGCCCGCCACCAGCACCCGTCCGTCATCGGCCATAGGGAGCATTATTCAAAAGCCGCCGGCCGGCGTCGCGGCCGCGGGCCCAAGGGCCTGGTGTTTGCCGCGCCGCACAGAGCCAAACAACCGTAAACTCATCGCGATGGACGATACCCTGGCCGACCCGCTCGTCGGGCGCCTGCTGGACGGGCGCTACGCCGTGATGGCGCGCATTGCCCACGGCGGGATGGCGACGGTCTACCGGGCGGTCGACACCAGGCTGGACCGTGAGGTGGCCCTCAAGGTCATGCACGCCGACCTGGCCCGGGACGAGGATTTCGTCCGCCGGTTCATCGGCGAGGCCAAGTCGGTGGCGCGGCTGTCGCACCAGAACGTGGTCGCGGTCTTCGACCAGGGCACCGACGGGCCCTACCCCTACCTGGCCATGGAGTACGTGCCCGGGCGCACGCTCAAGGACGTGCTGAGGGAACGCGGCCGGTTCTCCCCCGCCGCGGCGCTCGACATCATGACCGGGGTGCTGGACGGCCTGGCCGCCGCGCACGCCTCCGGCATCGTGCACCGCGACGTCAAGCCGGAGAACGTGCTGCTGACGCCGGACGGCCGTCTCAAGGTGGCCGACTTCGGCCTGGCCAAGGCGCAGGCGGCCGCCGGGCACACCCGGACGGGGCTGCTCATCGGCACGGTGGCCTACCTGCCGCCGGAGCAGGTCACGGGCGGCAGCATGGGCCCGCGATCGGACGTCTACTCGGCCGGGGTCATGCTGTTCGAGCTGCTCACCGGCAAGCAGCCGTTCAGCGGCGACTCCCCGCTGGCCGTCGCCTACCAGCACGTCAACTTCGATGTCCCGGCCCCGTCGTCCCTGGTGCCCGGCCTGCCGCCGGCCGTGGACCAGCTGGTCCTGGCCGCGACCAGCCGGGACCCGGCGGCCCGGCCCGCCGACGCGGGCGAGTTCGCGCGCGCGGTCCGCCAGGTCCGGGAGACGGTGCGCGAGCCCAGCGGGCTCACCGGCGCGATGGGCGCGGGCGTCCAGGGCACGGCCGAGGCCCCGTGGCTTAGCCTGGACACCCCGGCCGCGACCAACGGCTGGTGGGCCCGCGAGGCGGCCGGCGCGGCCGCGGGCGGCGCCGCGGCCGGGGCGGGCCAGGACATCGCGGCGGCGAGATTCACCGACGGCACCGGGCCGGGCCACGGCATCGGGGTCATGGACTTCAGCGCGGGCGCCGGGAGCGCCGGGGCGGGCAATTCCGGCAGGGGTAACTCCGGCACGGGCAACGGGGCCGGAAGCTACGGGACGGGCGGGTTCGCGACCGCCGGGCCGGGCGCGGGCGGCAGCGACGGCGGGTCGCACACGCTGGTCGTGCACCGCGATCAGGACGACGACCGGTTCGGCGGCGGCCGGGAGCCGTTCCTGCAGCGCTGGCTGTTCAGCCCGCGGCTGGCCATCGTCGTGCTGGTGCTGGCCCTGCTGGCCGGGCTCGGGTTCGGCGGCTGGTACCTGACCTCGGGCCGGTACGCGTCCATTCCGGTCGTGGCGGGCGACTCGGTGGCCCAGGCGACGGCGGCGCTGACGACAGACGGGTTCAAGGTGGCCAAGACTTCACCGGTGCACAGCAACACCGTGAAGCAGGGCACGGTGGTGGGCACCACCCCGACCGGCCGGGCGGCCAAGGGCACGCCGGTGACGCTCGTGGTCTCATCCGGGCCATTCACCTCGGTCGTGCCCAAGGTCACCGGGGAGCAGCAGGCCGCGGCCGAGGCCGCCCTGAAGCAGGTGCACCTGACCTGGACCATCCAGAAGACGCCTTCGTTCTCCCCGGTCGGCACCGTGGTGAGCACCAACCCGGACGCGGGCACGTCCTGGCCGCAGACCAAGCCGGTCACCTTGATGGTCTCCGAGGGCCTGTCGCTGCCGGACTTCTTCGGCCAGAACCTGCAGGCGGCCCAGCAGTGGGCGTCTCAGAACGGCGCCACCTTGTCCCAGCAACAGGACCAGAACAGCGAGCAGCCGCAGGGCACGATCACCGGCCAGCAACCGAAGGCCGGCTCGATCTACCAGCAAGGCCAGACGCTGACCGTAAACGTGTCGGCTGGGCCGGCTGAGGTCAACGTGCCGGACACCATCGGCATGTCGGTGAACCAGGCCACCCAGCAGCTGCAGCAGGCCGGCTTCAAGGTGCAGGTCGAGTCGTTCGGACTGGGCAACTCGGGCAACCGCCGGGTCTGGAACTACAGCCCGCTCGGCCAGGCGCCCAAGGGCAGCACGATCCTGCTGCAGGTCCTGCCGGGCAATAACAACAATCAGGGCGGCTTCTAGCCGGGCGGCCGCGGCCCGGGTATATAGTGCAGCCATGCGTCAGCAGTTTTGGTTTGGATTTGGCTACCGGCCCGGTTCCCGGACGGTCGCCTGCCAGACCTTGCGCTGACAGAAGCGACTTAACGAAGCCCCGGGCCGAATGGCCCGGGGCTTTCTTTATGACTGGAGGCGGGTTGCGATGGTGGTCGTGATGGCGGCAGACGCGGAAAAGGCGGACGTCGACGGAGTGGTGGAGCGGGTCCGTGAGGCAGGAGGCGACGCCTTCGTCAGCAGGGGCGTCTCACGGACGATCGTCGGCCTGGTCGGTGACATCGACCAGCTCGACTCGCTGAACCTGCGCGGCATGACGGGCGTCAGCGACGTGGTCCGGATCACCGCGCCGTACAAGCTGGTCAGCCGGGAGCACCGCCGGGAGCGTTCGGTGATCACGGTGGCCGGGGTGCCGATCGGACCGGACACGCTGACCGTCATCGCCGGGCCGTGCGCGGTGGAGACGCCGGAGCAGACGCTGGCCTCCGCGCTGATGGCCAAGGCCGCCGGGGCGGCGCTGCTGCGCGGCGGGGCGTACAAGCCGCGCAGCTCCCCGTACGCCTTCCAGGGGCTGGGCGAGGCCGGGCTGAAGATCCTGGCCGACGTGCGCACCGAGACCGGCCTGCCTATCGTGACCGAGGTGGTCGACCCGGGCGACGTGGACCTGGTGGCCAGCTACGCGGACATGCTGCAGGTCGGCACGCGCAACATGCAGAACTTCCCGCTGCTGCAGGCGGTCGGCGGGGTGGGCAAGCCGGTCATGCTCAAGCGCGGCATGAACGCCACCATCGAGGAATGGCTGATGGCCGCGGAGTACATCGCCCAGCGCGGCAACCTCGACATCGTGCTGTGCGAGCGCGGCATCCGGACCTTCGAGAAGGCGACCAGGAACACGCTGGACATCAGCGCGGTCCCGGTGGCGCAGCGGCTGTCGCACCTGCCGGTCATCGTCGACCCCTCGCATTCCGGCGGCCGCCGGGACCTGGTCGTCCCGCTGTCCCGGGCCGCGATCGCGGTCGGCGCCGACGGCATCATCGTCGACGTGCACCCGCACCCGGAAAGCGCGCTGTGCGACGGCCCGCAGGCCCTGGTGGAATCCGACCTGCGCGAGCTGGCCAGCGTCGCGGCTCACCTGTCCCCGCTGGTCGGCCGCACGCTCACGCCGCCGCTGGCCACCCCGAGCGAGCCGGTGCCGGCCTGAGGCGGCAGGTACCATTGCCCGTTCGGTCTAATGCCGGTATTCCTGCGCGGTCCGGGCCAGTTCCTCGGCCAGGTCGTCGGCCTCCAGCCGGCCCTCGATCCGGCGCAGGTCGTCGATCCTGGCCCGGACCTCGACCCGCTTGGGCGTGAGCACAGTGCAGCAGTCCTGGTCGGGGAGCTCGGAGATGCCCAGGGTGCGGATGCGGCGCGCCTCGGCCATGATCTCGCTCTTGTCCCAGCCGATCAGCGGGCGCAGGATGGGCAGCTTGACCGCGTCGTCCAGGGCGGTCAGGTTGGCCAGCGTCTGGCTGGCGACCTGTCCGAGTGAGTCGCCGGTGACCAGCGCGGCGCCGTCGATCCGCCGGGCCAGCGCCTCGCCGGTCTTGAGCATCAGCCGGCGCTGGGCCACGATCTGCAGCCGGTCCGCGCCGGAGGAGGCCAGGGCCTGCTGAGCCTTGCCGAACGGCACGACGAACAGCCGTGACCCGCCCTGGAACCGGTCCAGCCCGCGGACCAGCGCGTACGCCTTGTAGATCGACTCGGGGCCGGTGAGCGGCATGCCGGAGAAGTGCAGGAACAGGCAGCGCATGCCGCGGCGCATCATCCGGTAGGCGGCGACGGGCGAGTCGATGCCGCCGGACATGAGGACCACGCCGCGGCCGCTCATGCCGACCGGCAGGCCGCCCTGCCCGGGCTGCCCCTCGGTGAAGACGAAGGCCTCGTCGCTGTCGACCTCGATGAACACCGTGGTCTTCGGCTTGCGCAGGTCGACGTCGAGGCCGTGCGCGCGCTGGATCTCGCGGCCGACCAGCACGGCCAGGTCGGCGGAGGTCAGCGGGAAGCGCTTGTCCCGGCGGCGCGGCCGGACCGCGAACGGGCCCGGCCGGCCCGCGGTCAGGCGGACGGCCGCGGCGACGACCGCCTCGGGCGTCTTGGCCACCCGCAACGGCTGGGCCACGATGACGATCCCGGGCACGTCGCGCATCCGCTCGGCGATCCGCTGCACGGCCTCGGCCCACGCGGCCGGGCCGCGCTGCTGGCCGTCGAGCACCCGCAGCATGACGACGCCGTCCCGCTGCCGGACGTCCACGGGCAGGTCGATCTCATGCAGCGCGGCACGGATGTTGTGCTGGAGCATGCGGGAGAACTGCTGCCGGTTGCCGCCCTTCAGGACGATCTCGCCCAGCTTGAGCAGGACGCACGGCTCGTCGCTGTGCTGACTGTCGCTGTGCTGACTGTCGCTGTGCTGGTCGGCTTCCTGAGCCGGCAGCGGCGCGGGCTGCGGGGTGTGGATCACGGACACCTCCCCAGTCTGCCAGCAGATCGGCGTGGTTGGCGTCCGGCTTTTTCGGGTCTGCCTGATACGGGAACCGGGTGCTAGCCCCAATGTGATCAAGACCGCCCGGCCGTTAGCGTGACGGCATACGACAGCGGGAGGGTCACGTGAGCATCAGGGATGAAGTCCAGGCCTCGGCCGGAGCCCACCGTGATCTCGGGCCGGGCTACGAGTCGGCCGTGGCCGAGGGGCTGGTCGAGCGGATCGGCGAGGAGATCGACCGGCGGGTCGACGCCCGGCTGGCCGGGCAGCTGAGCGGCATGGTGCCGATGAAGCCGCGCCGGATGCCGCTGCCCGGGCGGCTCGGGTTCGGCCGGGTACTGCTGGCCCTGGGCTCGATGGGGATGGCCATCGGGGCCACGGCGGCCGTGCTGCACCCGGGCGGGGACGGGAACAACTCCGTGTCGGGGACCCAGTTCGTCCTCGTGGCGCTGATCTGGATCATCATCGGGGCGGTCAACATCGCGAACGCGCCCCGGGGCTGAGCCTGGCGAGAATGTCATACCCCGGGCCTAGCGTGAGCGGCATGAACCCTCCACGGAGACGCCGCGCCAGCTCGCCGGAGCGGCCGTGCCGGTGCGCGGAATGCGACGCGGTGGCCCAGGCGGCGGGCCTGGACCCGGAGGCCTGCATGCGGGCCGTCAGCGACGACATCCGGACCTTCGGCTGGTCGGTGTCGGCGGTCATGGGCGACGCGATCGCGCCGCCCTGGGCGTACACCATCGGCCTGTGGCTCGGTTACCAGGGGCCGGAGCTGACGATGTTCGGCCTGCCGGTCGAGCACATGACGATCATCCTGAACGCGATCGGGGAACGCATCGCTGGGGGCGCGGTCATCGAGGCCGGAGACGTGATCGACGGGATCTGCCCGTGCCCGCTGTCGCTCCGGCCGGTCCGGGCGAGCTGGCGCTCGACCAGCCTGTTCGCCGTCTCGGACCGCTACCACGGGTACGTCAGGCCGCCGGTCCTGCAGGTGACCTGGCCTGACCGCAAGGGCCGTTTCCCCGGCGACCAGGGCTTCCAGTCCCGGTACGAGGGCAGGCAGCCGATGCTGTGGATGCCCCGGGAGGACCACGCGCCGGGTATCTGGACCCGGATCGACGAGCTGCCCTGACCGCGGCCGGTGCGGATGAGCGAGGCCGGTACGGCGGGCCCCCGAAGCGCCGCCGTACCGGCCTGCCCGTCCCGGTTAGACGTTCTTCTGATAGGAGCGGAACGTCACCACCGAGACCGCCACGCACGCCACCGCGAGGGCCAGCAGGCCGCCGCAGCGGATGCCGATGGCAGCCCAGTCCGGCTGAGCCGACAGCGCCGAGCGCCCGATCTGAACGACCCAGTTGAGCGGGTTGCGGGACGCGATGGCCTGCATCCAGCCGGGCATCAGCTGGGTCGGGATGAAGGCCGAGGACAGGAACATCAGCGGCAGCATGAAGAACGTGTAGACGCCGATGATCGCCTCGCGCGAGCGCAGCAGCATGCCGACCGCGTTGGACAGGGCGCCGAACACCACGCCGACCAGGACCGAGGCGGCGACCATGACGGCCACCCCGGCCACCCCGCCGTGGTAGCGGGCCCCGCCGGCCAGGCCGAGGCCGACGATGATCAGCGACTGCACGGTGGTGCTGACCGCCTGCTCGGCCACGGTGGCGTTCATCAGCCCGACCCGGCTGGCCGGCGTGGCCAGGAACCGGTTCAGCGTGCCCCGGTCGATCTCCTCGATCATGGTCATGCCGGCCCACATGTTGTTGGACATGGCGTTCATCGCGATCAGGCCCGGGACCAGGTAGTCCAGGTAGGAGCCGCCGTAGGCGAAGCCGGGGATGTCGATGACCTGGCGGAACAGCTGGCCGAACAGGAACAGCCAGATCACCGGCTGCACGACGCTGAAGGCCAGCACCCAGGGCTGGCGGACCAGGGCGTGCAGCTTGCGGCCGGTCAGGAACCAGGTGTGCGCCAGCGTGGTGCGCAGCGACGCGGAGTTGGCGGGCGCGGCGGCGACGGCCGACGGGGCGGACTGGAGTTGCGCGGTAGCCATCAGTTGCTCACTTCCGCCAGTTCCCGCTCGCCGCGGGCGTCCTGGCCGTCAGGGTCTTCGGATTCGCTGTAGCGGCGGCCGGTGTGCCGCAGGTAGACGTCGTCCAGCGACGGCCGGGCCACGGCCACCGAGGCGGCGGCGATCCCGGCGCGCTGCAGCGCGGCCAGGACCACGGGCACGGCCGCTGCGCCGTCGTCGCTGCGCGCCGACACGTCCCGCCCGGCGATGACCAGGTCCCGGACTTCGGGCAGGCGGCCCAGCGCGGCCCGGACCTGGCCCGGGTCGGCCCCGGCCGGGAGCTCGACGTGCACGGCATCGCCGCGCAGCTGGCCCTTGAGCCCGTCCGGGGTCCCGGTGGTCACCAGCCGGCCGCGGTCCACGATGGCCAGCTCGCTGGCCAGCCGGTCGGCTTCCTCCAGGTAGTGCGTGGTGAGCAGCACGGTCATGCCCTCACCGCGGGCCAGGCGGCCGATCTCCTGCCACAGGGCGGCCCGGGACTCCGGGTCCAGGCCGGTGGTCGGCTCGTCCAGGAACAGCACCGCGGGCCGGTGCATCAGGCCGAGGGCCACGTCCAGCCGGCGCTGCATGCCGCCGGAGTACGTCTTGACCAGCGCCGGCCGCGTCGGCCAGACCGAAGTGGTCCAGCAGCTGCTGCGCCCGGGCCCGGACCGTGCTGCCGCGCAGGCCGTACAGCCGGCCCTGCAGCAGCAGGTTCTCCCGCCCGGTCGCCGTCGGGTCGGACCCGGAGCGCTGGGCCACGACGCCGATCAGGTGCCGGACCTGGCCCGGCCGGGCCAGCACGTCGACGCCGGCCACCCGGGCCTGGCCGCTGTCCGGTCGGGCCAGCGAGGTGAGGATCTTGACGGTGGTGCTCTTGCCTGAGCCGTTCGGCCCGAGCAGGCCGTAGATGACGCCGCGCGGGACGCTGAGATCGAGCCCGTCCAGGGCGCGGATGCCGTCACGCTGGCCGTGCACGGCGTAGGTCTTGATCAGGTCGTGCGCCTCGATGGCGCAGTCGGCAGAACTCATGGGCGTTTTCTCCTCCGGTTGACCCGGTGACTCCGGTTACGGATCGCGACGATCCAGCCCGCGAGGAGAAAATCCGGTTACGCTTGGGTGTGGGACCTCGGGTTCCGCGGCTCGCGGGATCGACTTGAGGTTGACGGCCCCGGCCGCCGGTGTTGCCGCACCCGGCCGGGGTCGTTTCTTATACGTCTCTTATGCGTCCTTGGTCCTGGCCGCCTCCTGCCCCATCAGCGCCGCCACTTCGGCCGGGAGCTCCCCGGTCTGGTGGAAGCGGCGCCAGGCCTCCAGGCCCGGGAACGTGCCGCTGGTGAACTCGGCCAGCAGCTCGCGCACCCACTGCTCCTCGGCCCGGCGCTGGGCGAGGTAGTACTCCCCCTCGATGAGGAACAGCCGGGGCAGCTGGGCCTTGGCCTCGGTCAGCTCGGCGTCGAGGCGGCCGTTGGCCTCCTCGAGGGCGGCCAGCCGCTGCTGCAGCAGGCTGATCAGCTCGTCGGGCGCGAGCGCCCCGGCCTCGGCCAGCGCGGCCTCGAACCTGGTGTGCTCCCGCTCGGGCACGCTGAGCAGCTCGCGGAGCCAGCTCATCAGCTCGGCCCGGCCCGCCTCGGTGATCTGGTAGGTGGTCCGCTCCGGCTGCCGGCCTTCCCGGGCCACCTCGACGGCCTCGATGAAGCCGTACTTCTCCAGGTTCTGCACCACGGTGTAGAACGAGCCCCAGTTGACCTTGATGGCGATGTCCTTGCCGCGCTCGCGCAGCGTGGTGGCCATCTCGTAGGGGTACATGGGCCGCTGCGCGAGAAGCGACAGCAAGGACAGGCCGAGCAGGTTGCTCACCTTGCGCCGTGGAGGCATTCGCTTCACCCGCCTTCGGTTCTCGCCGGACCGGCCTCTGGCGGCCGGGTTGGTGCTTGATTGCTTGCGTGCTTGCGTTCGTTCTGGAGTATTCGGTTCCGAGTATACGCAGGCGGATAGTTGGGTGGCAAGGGCCACTGGGATCGGTTGGCGACTGTGGGCTGGCTGGCCCGGGCGAAGTGCGGCCAGTGGGTCACTGCGGGCGGGGTGGGGATTTTTTTGGACCGATTCCCTAGCGCGGCCGCGAGCATCCGAACGACATGGTTGTGGCAACCAAGTCGTCAGGTGCGCGTGATTGTGGCAACCATGTCGATGGTTCGGTGACCAGTGAGACTGGTGTGGCCCGCCCTGATGGCTCCGTATCGGGCCCGGCAGCGACACCGATGGACCATCGGTGCTGCTATAGCGGCGAGAGGCAAATCCTCAAATCCTAAGCAGGCCCGGCGGCTCACCGTAGAAGCAACCGTCCAGCTCTGATCGTGGCACGAGCAAGCCGGGCTCCTGGCGGTGGCTGCGGCCTGCGGGCCAGGGCGCCTGCCTGGCGCCAGGACCTGGCGTCCGATGCCGTGCCTGGGTTCACCGGCGCCTGGCTGCGGCTGCGGCGGCGGTACCGGGTGTCTAGGAGAACGCGGCGGCGTAGTCGGCGGCGAACTGCTCGAAGGACCGGGCGGGGCGGCCTAGGAGCGACGCGACATCCTTGGTGACCCATTCGGCGTCGCCATCGGCGGTCAGGCTGAATGCCTGAGCGTTCATCTTCGCGATCTGCGCGGGGATGCCGGCGCGGATCATCGCGTCCTTGTTCTCCTCGAAGGTGAGCTCCCGGTAGGTGATGGTCCTGCCGAGCAGCTCGGACAGCACGGCGGCCACGTCGTAGTTGGAGATCAGCTCGGGGCCGGTGAGCCAGTGGGTCTGGTCGGCGTGCCCGGCGGGAGCGGCCGCGATTTCGGCGGCCACCGCTGCGACGTCGCGGGCGTCGATCAGGCCGGAGCGGCCCCGGCCGGCCGCGGAGCCGAAGCTGCTTGTCTTCGCGATCGCCGGGGCCAGCGCTAGCACGTTCTGCATGTAGGCGTTCGACCGCAGCAGGGTGTGCGGGATCCCGGAGGCGACCAGCCCGGCCTCGATCTCAGCCTGCCCGCGCCGCCGCGCGATCGGCGAGTCCGCCGAGGCCTTGCTGGTGGCCTTGATGATATGGCCCACACCGGCCCGGGCCGCGCTGGCCACGACGTTCAGCTCCTGGGCAGGCACGGCCGGGCTGACCAGCACCACGGCGCTGACGCCCGCCATTGCGTCGTCGATGCTCGCCGGCACGTCCAGGTCACCTTCGGCGACCTCTGCACCGGCCTCGGCCAGCGCCGTCACCTTCGCCGGGTCTCGCACCAGCACCCGGACCGGCAGGTCCCTCTCTCGCACCAGGCGAACCGCCTCGGATCCGACCTTTCCGGCCGTTGTCACAAGAATCATGATGACTCTCCGCTCTTCAGAATGGGCTATGTGGCCCAGTCTTACGGACGCGAAATGGGTTGTCAAACCCAGAAAGCTGGTGCCGTAAGAGTGTGGAACATGAGGCACATGACCGGCCACGGCTCACCCCCAAAGGGGAGCGCACCCGGAGCAGGATCGTCGAGGCGGCCGCCCAGCTGATCTACGAGCCGGTGTCGCGGGTACCACGCTGGATGACATCCGGTCACGGGCCGGGGTGAGCGGTTCGCAGCTGTCCCACTACTTCGCCGGCAAAGACGAGCTAGTACAGGCAGTCATCGACTACCAGGCCGAAGCCATTACCGGCAACCAGCGGCAGGCCGATCTCAGCAGCTCCGAAGGGCTCCGAGTCTGGCGGGACACGGTGATCGCCCAGGTAAAGAGCGGCGACGGCCAAGGAGGCTGCCCGCTAGGCTCGCTCGCCGGGCAGCTCGCCGAGACCGACGCCCAGGCCCGAGCCCTGATCGCGGCAGGATTCGGGCAGTGGTCAGCCGCCATCAGCGACGGGCTGCGCCGTCTTCATGACGCCGGGCATCCCCTGAACGGCGCCGGCCCAGACGACCTCGCTGTCACCCTCCTCGCCACACTCCAGGGCGGTCTCCTCCTCGCCCAAGTCCAGCGCGACACCCGTCCCCTCGAAACCGCGCTCGACACCCTCCTCCAGCTCGCCCGCATCAGCCACCAAGACGCGCCGCCAGTCGGCGAGATCCCAGTCCTTAGATCCGCACCGGGAGCCTAAATCCCCGGGCAGGCGCGCACAGTCTCCGCCCAGTGGACGCACGCCGGCGGCATAGCGGCACCGATGGTCCATCGGTACTGGCCGAAGTGGCCTAGGGGGTCTATCTCATTAACGGTGTTTCCGGCGGTCATGGTTAGTAGGTCTCGGCGGCCGGGAACCGGTCGCCGAAGGTGATGGCGAAAGCGTTCAGGGCGGGTTTCCATCTCATCGCCCACCTTGTCTTCCCGGTCCCGGTGGGGTCAAGGGACCGGGTGACCAGGTAGAGGCATTTGAGCGCGGCCTGCTCGGTCGGGAAATGGCCGCGGGCCTTAACGGCACGCCGGTAGCGAGCGTTCAGCGACTCGATGGCGTTGGTCGAGCAGATGACCTTGCGGATCTCCAGGTCGTAGTCCAGGAACGGGATGAACTCCTCCCAGGCGTTCTCCCACAGCCGGATGATCGCGCCGTAGCGCCGGCCCCATTTCTCCGCCAGCTCATCAAGCGCAGCCCGGGCCGCGGTGGCGTTCACCGCAGTGTAGATGGGCTTGATGTCCCGCTTGAGCGCATCCCAGTCCCGCCGGGAGGCCAGGCGGAAAGTGTTGCGGATCAAGTGGACGATGCAGGTCTGCACGATGGCCAGCGGCCAGGCATTCCCCACTACCTCCGGCAGGCCTTTCAGGCCATCACAGACCACGAAGAACACGTCCTTGACCCCGCGGTTCTTCAGATCGGTCAGCACGCTCATCCAGAACTTGGCCCCTTCCCCGCCAGTCCCGGCCCACAAGCCCAGGATGTCTTTCTCCCCGGCCAGGGTGACGCCGATGGCCGCATAGATGGGCCGGTTGGCCACCTGGCCGTCCCGGACCTTGACCACCACGGCGTCGATGAAGACCGCCGCGTAGATCTCTTGAGTTCTATCGGTGGTTGTGAACGTCTGGTGGAAGGGACGTTCAGATGCCTCGAGGGGCTCATAACAAGCTGCCGTTGGAGGTCAGGAGGCAGTATTTCGAGCTGCTCCGGCAGGGATATAAAGGAGCGGCAGCGGCCCGGGTTGTCGGCGTGTCAACCAGCTGCGGATCGCTGTGGTTCCTGGACGCTGGCGGGATGCTCGTTCCTGACCCTGGCCCGGTCGCGCCGCGGTTTTTGTCCCAGGACGACAGGATTGCCATCGCGGATGGCCTGCAGGCTGGCCGCAGCGTCAAGCAGATCGCAGCGGAAATCGGCAAGAGCTTCCAGTCCGTCTACCGGGAGATCAGCCGCAACAGCAAGCCCGATGGCCGATATCAGCCCTGGTGGGCTCATAACCAGGCGCTGCTGCGCCGGCACCGCCCCAAGCCAGAGAAGATCCGCAGCCACGTCGAGCTGCGGGCAGCGGTGAACACCAAGCTGGAGGAGCGGTGGTCCCCGCAGCAGATCTCCCGGCACCTGGCCCGGGCCTATCCCGGTGACCCGGGTATGCGGGCCTGCCCGGAGACCATCTACCGGGCCCTGTTCGCCGGCTGGCTATGCCCCCGGCCGGGCAAGCTGCGCACCGGCCGCACCCGCCGCAAACCGCACCGCCGGGGCGTCCCGGTCCCGAACAAGATCAAGAACATGACCATGATCAGCCAGCGGCCTGCCCACGTCAGCGACCGCCAGGTGCCCGGACACTGGGAAGGCGACCTGATCATCGGCCGCGGGCAGGCCTCCGCGATCGGGACCCTGGTCGAGCGGACCACCCGCTACGTCATGCTCATTCACCTGCCCCGCGGCTGGAAGGCACCGCAATTCCGAAATGCCCTGATCACCCAGACCGCTGCGATCCCCGAACAGCTGCGCCTGACGCTGACCTGGGACCAGGGCCGCGAGATGGCCCTGCACCACGACATCGCCGCCCTGACCGGCTTCCGGATCTACTTCTGCGACCCGCACTCACCCTGGCAGCGCGGGACCAACGAGAACACTAATGGCCTGCTCCGCCAGTACTTCCCCAAAAGCACCGACCTGTCCATTCATACCGCCAGCGACTTGCGCCAGATTTCCCGCCAGCTCAACCGCCGGCCACGGATCGTGCTAGGCGACCAGAGCCCAGCTGAGGCCATGAGACGATGGCTGACCACCACACGCAACCAGCACGTTCGCGACAACAGATAGAAACCGCCTCTCATCCAGCGGCCGGGCGCACCAGTCCGTCATCTCCTCCAGGACCTTGTCAGTGATCCGGGAGATCGTCTCCTTGCTGACCGAGGCACCGTAGATCTCCACGAAATGCGCGCTGATCTCTCCGGTCGTCAGGCCCTTGGCATACAGCGACAGCACGATCTCATCCACCCCGGTCAGCCGCCGCTGCCGCTTCTTGATGATCTGCGGCTCGAACGTCCCGTCCCGGTCCCGGGGCACCTCGATGCCGACCTGGCCACTGGCCTCGGTCAGAACCGTCTTGCCCCGGCTGCCATTGCGGACGTTCCCGGTCTCGTTGCCAGCCGGGGCGCCTTTCTCATGGCCCAGGTGCTCGGTCATCTCCTGATCCAGCGCCGTCTCCAGCACCGTCTTGGTCAGCTGCTTCAGCAGCCCATCCGGCCCGGTCAGCGACAGGCCCTGCTCCCGGGCCCGGGCCACCAGCTCCTCCGCGAGCTTCTCCTCAGCGGTCGGCTCCCGCTTCGTCCTCTTCGTCACGTTCTCTAGTGTCGCGGTCATCACGGCACCTCTCCCGCCGAACCTGCAGTCCAGCGATCAGAGCCGGAAACACCGTTGCAGGGACAGTCCCGGCCTAGGTGAGCGATGGGGCTGGCGGTGGCTAGCCAGGGGCGGACACCTTGGCGGGCCGGGGCGGGCTCGCTGGGGGAGGCCGGGCTCGCCGCCGGGGCGGCCGCGTGTAGCGGCGGCCTGGCCGGGCGGCGAGGCGCCGGCGGGTTGGCGGGGCGGGGCGCGGGTTTCGTGAGAGCGTGCCGACAAGCAGGCAGAACGTGCTGGCCTGCGGGCGTATGGGGACTACGCCGACTTAAGGGGACATACGGGGAGAGCACGCGGCGTGGACGCGCGGGGGGACGGGGCCGGGCTGGCGGGTGGCAGGCTGGCGCCGGACGAGAGGAGTCGGCTGGCCGGCGATCAGCCGGTGCTGGTCCGGCGGCGGCGGTTTCTGCGGTCGGTGGTAGGCGGGACGGCGGGGCTGGCGACGGGACTGGTGCCGGCCGTGCTGGTGCCGCAGGCCCGGGCGGCCGAGGAGACGGCTGCGGCCGGTGCGGGGGCTGCGGCCGGTGCAGGGGCTGCGGCGGGGCGGGCCCGCACGGTTCCGTTCAATACCGGGTGGCTGTTCGGGCCGGGCTCAGCGGAGAGCGGGCGGGCCGGGTTCGACGACAGATCGTTCGCGACGGTGACGCTGCCGCACAGCGCGGCCCCGTTGTCCTGGCAGAACTGGGCGCCGGGCGACTGGGAACGCGTGTGGATGTACCGGAAGCATTTCGACGCGCCGGCAGGCGCGAGCGGCATGCGGGTGTTCCTTGATTTCGACGGGGCGATGACACGTTCAACGGTGACGCTGAACGGGATCAGCGTGGCCGACTATCTCGGCGGTTACCTGCCGTTCAGCGCCGAGATCACCGGGGCGCTGCGGCCGAAGGGGAACGTGCTGGCCGTCCAGCTGGACTCCGGCTTCAACCTGGACGTCCCGCCGGACCGGCCGGCGCCGGCGATGAGCACCTCGGTGGACTTCTGGCAGCCGGGCGGCATCTACCGCGACGTGCGACTGCGGATGGTGCCGCAGGTGTTCGTGGCCGACGTGTTCGCCAAGCCAGTCAACGTGCTGGACGCCGCGGCCCGGCAGGTGGTGGTGGAGGCGGCGCTGGACGCGGCGGTTCAGCCGGCGGGCAGCGTCCAGCTGAGGGCTGTGCTGGCCGACGGAGACCGGATCATCGCCTCGGGCCAGGTGCCGGTGGCCATCGCCAGGCCGGGGCAGGCGACGGCGGGCGTGACGCTGTCCGGGCTGGGTGACATCACCTTGTGGGACGTCGATGACCCGAAGCTGTACCAGGTCATGGTCACGCTGCTGGTGAACGGCGCGGCGGTGCACTCCTACCAGGTGCCGGCCGGGTTCCGCGAGGCCAGGTTCGCGACGGACGGGTTCTACCTGAACGGCCGGCGGGTGAAGCTCTTCGGGGTCAACCGGCATCAGTTCTTCCCGTTCGCGGGCGGCGCCATGCCGGACCGGGTCCAGGCCAGGGACGCCGAGATCATCCGGCGGGAGCTGAACTGCACCATGGTGCGCTGCTCGCATTATCCCCAGTCACGCGGCCTTCCTGCGACGCCTGCGACGAGCTCGGGCTGATGGTCTGGGAGGAGGCTCCCGGGCTGGGGCTACGTCGGCGACGCGGCCTGGCAGTCGATGGCCAGCCGCGACATCGCGGACATGATCGTCCGCGATCGCAACCATCCCTCGATCATCATCTGGGGCGCGCGGCTCAACGAGACGGGCAACAACACCGCGTTCTACACCGCCACGAACGAGCTGGCCCACGCCCTGGACGACTCGCGGCCGACGGCGGGCGCGATGGCCGGGCAGCGCCTGACGCTCGACTACCAGCAGGATGTCTTCGCCGAGAACGACTACTCCTCGATCATCCACCCGGCCGGGAACCGGGAGCCGCAGCTGCAGCCGCCGGTGAACGGGCCGGGCCTGCCCTACCTGGTGACCGAGGCGGTCGGCACCTTGTCCGGGCCGGCCGTCTACTACCGGCGCACCGACATCCAGGTGACCCAGCAGGGACAGGCGGTGGCGCACGCGCAGGTGCACAACGCGGCCGCGGCCGACGACCGGTACTGCGGGCTGCTCGCCTGGTCCGGATTCGACTACCCGTCGGGCAACGGGAACCAGTACCAGGGCGTGAAGTACACCGGCGTGGTCGACCAGTTCCGGGTGCTCAAGCCGGGCGCCGCCATCTACCAGGCTCAGGTCGACCCGCACGTCACGCCGGTCATCGCGCCCGCGTTCTACTGGGACTTCGGCCCGGCGTCGGCGGTGACGAGCCTGGGCGGCGCGATGATCTGCAGCAACGCCGACCGGCTCGAGGTGTACGTGGCAGGCCAGCACTTCGCCACCGTCCAGCCGGACGCGGTCGACTACGCCGGCCTGAGGTACCCGCCCGTCGTTCGTCGACTTCAGCACGGTGGACGGCTCATCCCGGCCCGAGCTGCGCATCGACGGCTACCTGGGCCAGGTCAAGGTGGCCTCCCGCTCGCTGTCCGCCGACCCGTCCGGCGACCGGCTCGTGCTGGCCGCCGACGACGCGCAGATCGACGGCGACGGCGTGGACGCCACGAGGCTGACCTTCCGTGTCGCGGACCGCTACGGCGCGCCGCGGCCGTACGCCGCCGGGCAGGTCACGGTGGCGGTGGCCGGGCCGGGCGTGCTGATCGGCGACAACCCGTTCGACTTCGCCGCGGCCGGCGGCGTGGGCGCCTTGTGGATCCGGTCGCTGCCCGGTTCGCCGGGCATGGTCACGGTCACGGCCAGCCATCCGTCCCTCGGGCAGGCCAGCGCCGAGGTCCAGGTCCGCGCGGTGGCGGCGGCCGGCCGCCCGGTCCCGTACGGCACGCTGCGGGTGCAGGCCACGCCCAGCCTGGTCACGCCGGGCGGCCGGACCACGGTCACGGCGACGGTCAGCAACAACGGGGTCCTGGACCTGGACCGGGTAGGGTTCGTGGTCACCTCGGCCGGCGGCTGGACCGTCACGGCGACGACGCCGGTCACCCGCAGCCAGGTGCGCAGCGGCCAGGCCGTCCAGGCCAGCTGGCGGGTCACGGTGCCGCCGGACGCCCATCCGGGCCAGGCTCCGGTCACCGTGCAGGCGGCGTACACGGCCGGGGACCAGCGAGGGGTCGGCTACGGCAGCGTCAGCGTGCTCAGCGCGTACGCCACCTTGGCCGATGCATTCAACAACACCGGGATCAGCGACGACACCGGCGCCGGAGCGGCCGACCTGGACGGCGCCGGAGCCAGCTACTCCGCGCAGGCACTGGCCGAGGCCGGCCTCGGGCCGGGCGCGGTGCTGACTCGCAACGGGCTCACGTTCTCCTGGCCGGACGTCCCCTCGGGGCAGCCCGACAACGTGATCGCCGCCGGGCAGACGATCCTGCTGTCCGGGGCGGCCACCACGCTCGGGTTCCTCGGCGCGGCCGGGACGGGCGCGCCAACCGGATCCGGGACGGTCTCCTACACCGATGGCAGCACGAGCCGCTTTGACCTGGCGCTTGGCGGATACCTCGGCCCGGCGGCCCCGGGCAGCGAGGTCGCCGCCGTCGTGCCGTACGTCAACGCGGCGGAGTCGGCCACCGCAGGCTCCGCGGGGCAGCCGGCGTACGTCTTCTACGCCGGGGTCCCGATCACGCCGGCCAAGACGGTCCAGGCGGTGACCCTGCCGGGCCGGGCCCCGGCCTCCCCCGGCGGCCTGCACATTTTCGCGGTCGCGATCGGCCCGCAGCCGGCGCCCGAGTCGCCGACCGTCGCCTCGGACTGACGGCTAGCGCCCCGCTCAGCCGAAGAAGACCTCGGCCTCGGAGTAGCGCTGCGGCGGGACCAGCTTGAGCTGGCTGGTGGCCTCGGCCAGAGGCACCCGGACGATGTCGGTGCCGCGCAGCGCGACCATCACGCCGAACGCCTCCTCGTGCACAGCCTGGACCGCGTGCACGCCGAACCTGGTCGCGAGGACCCGGTCGAAGGCCGTGGGCGTGCCGCCGCGCTGGATGTGGCCGAGGACGGTGCAGCGGGCTTCCTTACCGGTCCGCTTCTCGATCTCGTCGGCCAGCGTCTGCCCGACGCCGCCCAGCCGCACGTGCCCGAACGAGTCGAGCTGCTCGGAGGAGGTGGCCATGTCCTCGCTGAGCGGATGCGCGCCCTCGGCCACGACCACGATCGGCGCGAACCTGGTCTGGAACCGGTGCTGCACGTAGGCGCAGACCTTCTCGATGTCGAAGGGCCGCTCCGGGATGAGGATCACGTTGGCGCCGCCGGCCAGCCCGGCGTGCAGCGCGATCCAGCCTGCGTGACGGCCCATGACCTCGACGATCAGCGCGCGGTGGTGGCTTTCGGCGGTGGTGTGCAGCCGGTCGATCGCCTCCATGGCGATGTTCACGGCGGTGTCGAAGCCGAAGGTGTAGTCGGTGGCGCCGAGATCGTTGT
The DNA here is from genome assembly GCA_963744005.1 of uncultured Actinomycetes bacterium. Classification (GTDB taxonomy): domain Bacteria; phylum Actinomycetota; class Actinomycetes; order Streptosporangiales; family Streptosporangiaceae; genus Palsa-504. Next base: position 1,554,132 of record CAVURU010000003.1, read on the forward strand.
CGATCGTCTTTGGCACGCCGACGACCCGGACCCCCTGCTCACCGAGCCTGGTCGCCACGCCGAGGGTGTCCTCGCCGCCGATGGCGATCAGCGCGTCGACGCCGAGGCCGGCCAGGTTGTCCTTGATCCGCTCCACGCCGTTGCGGCCGCCGCCGCTCGTGGTCTTCAGCGGGTTGGTCCGGGACGACCCCAGGATCGTCCCGCCGCGGGGCAGGATGCCGCGCACGGCCTGGATGTCCAGCGGCATGGTGTCGCCTTCGAGCGGCCCGCGCCAGCCGTCACGGAACCCGACGAATTCAAGGCCGTACTCCTGCACGCCCTTGCGGACCACGGCGCGGATAACTGCATTCAAGCCGGGGCAGTCGCCGCCGCCGGTAAGGACTCCCACTCGCATGGCATCCACCATAGTGGCCCGGCGGCCCCGCGCGGATGGATGCCGGATGAGCGTCGGTAAACTCCGCCCGACCAGGGATCAAGCTAGATCGTTATCTCCGGATGGGCCGGGATCACCCTGATTTGCCTGCTTGACCGGGTCCGGGGCGGAGGGAGCCAGGCCGGACTCGCGGGCGGGCGCGGAACCAAGGCGCATCTCGGCCTTGACCCGGCGGGCATCGAGGTCGACGTACTCCTGGCCGGAGAGCTTCACGATGGCCTGCATGATCTCGTCGGTCACGGTGCGCAGGAGCGTTGCGTCAGCCTGGCCGCGGTACTGGGAGAAGTCGAGCGGCTCGCCGAACCTGACCTCGGGGCGGACCTTGAAGTCGGGCCGGATGGTGCCGGGCGGCTGGAGCTCGAAGGTGTTGATCATGGCGCACGGGATGACCGGGGCGCCGGACTCGATGGCGAGCCGGGCCACGCCGGTCTTGCCCCGGTACAGCCGGCCGTCGGGGCTGCGGGTGCCCTCCGGGTAGATGCCGAGCACGCGCCCGGCGGAGAGCACGCTCATGCCGGTGCGGATGGCCCGGTCGCTCGCCTCCCCGCCGGCCCGGTCGATCGGGATCTGCCCCACCCCGGCGAAGAACCACTTGGTGAGCAGGCCCTTCAGGCCCTTGCCGGTGAAGTACTCCGACTTGGCCAGGAAGATCACCTTGCGCGGCAGGGGCAGCGGCCCGAAGAAGTGATCGGAAAACGACAGGTGGTTGCTGGCCAGGATGACCGGCCCTCGCCGCGGCACGTTCTTCACCCCCGACGCGCGGGGCCGGAAGATGATCTTCAGGGTTATCCCCAGCGTGTATTTCGTCACCCAGTAGAACACCCTCACATCGTCCCACGTCTGCGCCACGAGCCAAAGAAATTCGCGGGTCCTCACCCGGGCCGGGCGGGGAACGCCGTACATCACCGAACGGCGGACGGCCCGGCGCCGGCCGGGGCCGGGAGAGCGATAATGGCGAGCGTGCCAACATCACTTCCCGCCCGGCCCGGCATGGAGCCGTTCGAGCAGCAGGGCGGCCCGGTCGGGGTGCTGCTGTGCCACGGTTTCACCGGCAGCCCGCAGACCCTGCGGCCCTGGGCGGAGTACCTGGCCCAGCGCGGCTTCACGGTCAGCTTGCCCCGGCTGCCCGGCCACGGCACGACCTGGCAGGACATGGCCCGCACCGGATGGCGGGAGTGGTTCGGCGAGGTAGACCGGGCGTACCGCGCGCTGGCCAGCCGGTGCGAGGAGACGTTCGTGTTCGGCCTGTCGATGGGCGGATGCCTGGCACTGCGGCTGGCCGAGCTGCACGGCGGCTCGGTGCGCGGCCTGGTCCTGGTCAACCCGTCGCTGGCCCCGGACACCAGGCTGTTCGTACTGGCCCCGGTGCTCAAGCACGTGGTGAAGTCGCTGCCAGGCATAGCGAGTGATATCAAGAAGCCCGGCCAGCGGGAGATGGGCTACGACCGCGTGCCGGTCCGCTCGGCGGCCACCCTGCCTGAGCTGTGGAAGCTCACCACCCGTCAGCTCGGCGAGGTCACGCAGCCGGTGCTGGTGTACCGCAGCAAGGTCGACCACGTGGTCGGCCCGGCCAGCATGCGGGTCCTGCTCAAGGGCTTGAACCCGAGCCAGGTGACGGTGCGCGAGCTACCGGACAGCTATCACGTGGCCACCCTGGACAACGACGCAGAGGCAATCTTCGAGGGCAGCGTGACGTTCCTGCAGGACCAGGCGGGCACGCGCTCGGGATAGGTGGCCCATGCCGCCATTTATCCTCCCGGCCGCGCCCCGGCGACGGCTATCGTGGAGGAAAGATTTCGATTCGCAGCGGTGGAGACGTGCCGGACTGGGATGACACCGAGAGCAGAGAAAGCGGCGAGGACGCGGCGTGGCGCGAACTCATCGCCCGGTTTGACGCGCCGCTAGACGCGGATCATCCCGTCCCCTGGCCAACCCGCGAGGACGTGACGGCTGAGACCGCCGGGGCAGCCGGCGAGGGGCCCGCTGACCGTGATGGGCCGGACCGGCCGGACGGCGGCCGCGGCGCCAATGGACTGGCTAGCGGTGGCACGACCGGGCCGGCCGGGACGGCTGGGCCAAGTGGTACGGCTGGGCCAAGTGGTACGGCTGGGTCAGGTGGTACGGCTGGGTCAGGCCGTGCGAACAGTTCGGGTGGGGCGGCCGGCCCCGCTGGGGCGACGGGTTCGGGTGAATCGGCACGCGGCGGGCTCAAGGGGCCAGACAGCGTCAACGGCCTGAACGGACGGAACGGAAACAGCGGCCTCGATGAGCTGGACGAGGATGGCGGCCTGGGCGGGTTGACCGGAGGCAACGGCGCGGCCGGGCTGGACGGGCTGACCGACGGCGACGGGTCGGCCGGGCGGCGCGATCGGCCGGACAGCAGCGGACCAGCGGCCCTGGGCGGAAGTAACGGCTCGGCGGGGCTGGGCGGAAGTAACGGCTCAGCGGGGCTGGGCGGAAGTAACGGCTCAGCGGGGCTGGACGGCAGCAGCCTGAACGGGCTGGGCCGGGGGCACGGGCTGAACGGGCTCAGCGGAGACAGCGGGCTGGCCGACGGTCACGGGCGGTCCCGGCTGAACGGGGAACGCCTGCCCGCCGATCAGCGGGAAACGCGGAACCGGACGGCCGGGCGGCACGGGCGACGGGCGCACGGGCGGGCCCACGACCCCGAGGTCATCGAGGTGGCGCGGACCATCCGCAAGCCGGCCCGGGACGAGGACGAGCACTACATCCCGCCGCCTCCCCCGCCGCTGCCCAAGCTGGACCCGGTGGCCAAGGGCGCGTGGGTGGCGCTGTTCGGCGGACCGGGCTACCTGGTACTGGCCACGGCGGTGGGCTGGACGATCACCGGGCTGTCGGCGTTTCTCGCGGTCGCCGCGTTCGTGGCCGGGTTCGCCATTCTGGTGCTGCGGATGCACGACCCGGGGCCTGGCGGACCCAACGACGGTGACGACGGGGCGGTCGTCTAGGCCCGAATCGTCTGGGCCCGAATCGTCTAGGCCTGGTCGGCTGAGGCCCGGCGGGCCAGCGGGCGGAAGCGCGGCAGGCGGCGCTCCTTCACCGGGGACGGCACCGGGCCGGGCCCAGCATCTCCCGGGAGCTGGCTGGCTTCGCGGGCCAGGTCGGCGGCGCCGACGATGCCCGCGTCCTCGCCGAGCTGCGCGACCTTGATCTCGGCCAGCGGCCGGTGGCCACGGCCGGTCAGGGCCCGCTCGAAGGACGCGCGGGCCGGGTCGAGCAGCAGCTCGCCGGCCTCGGAGACACCGCCGGCGATGACAAAGCAGGCCGGGTCGAGGATGGCGGCCAGGTCGGCCAGCCCCTGGCCGAGCCAGCTGCCCACGGTCTGGAAGCAGCGCATTGCGGCCGGGTCGCCTTCGGCCGCGGCCTGGGTGATCTGCGGACCGAAGATGCCCTCGGGTGATCCCCCGCCCAGCTGAAGCAGCCGCGTGGCGCCCTTCGGGGTGCGCCGGGCAAACTCGCGGGCCTCGGCGACCAGGGCGCTGCCGCTGGCGTACTGTTCCCAGCAGCCCCGGTTGCCGCAGCCGCAGAGCCGCCCGTCGGGGACCACGCGGACGTGTCCCGGCTCGCCGGCCAGGCCCCATCGGCCGCGGTACAGCTCGCCGCCGATGAGGATGGCGGCGCCGATGCCGGTGCCGACGGCCACGAGCATGACGTCGCGGTAGCCGCGGGCGGCGCCGAACCGCATCTCGGCCCAGGCGGACGCTTCCGCGTCATTTTCCACCACGACCGCCCGGCCTAGCCGCTCCTCGACGCGTTGCTTCAGCGGCTCGTCGCGCCAGGCCAGGTTCGGCGCGAACAAGATGGTGGCCTGATCGCTGTCCACGAACCCGGCGGCGCCGAGCCCGATGGCGCTGACCTGGTAGCGAGCCAGCAGCTCGGTCACCACGTCGGCGATGGCCTGCTCGGTCAGTGGCGGGCTGGCCGCGGGGGTGGACCGGCGGAGCTTGGCGACGATCTGGCCGTCCTCATCGACCACGCCCGCCGCGACCTTGGTGCCGCCGACGTCGACGCCGACAGCCAGGGTCAATGGGTGGTCTCGGGCGGGTCGGTGCCCTCGGCGGTCCCGGCTGCGGGAGCCGGGCCGGACGCGGGAGGCGGCGGGGCCGGGCGGTCAGCCGGGCCGGACGCGGGACGCGGCGGGGCCGGGCGGTCAGCCCGGCCGGGCCTGGCTCTGCGTCTTCAGGATCTGGTCGAAGGCGGAGAAGGCGTCCTGGGCCATGGAGGCCAGGACGCCGCCGGCGTCGGCGAGGCTGGACATCAGGCCGGGCCCGCCCAGCCGGGCCGCACGGGCGGCCTGGCAGACCGGGCACCACTGGCACTCGGGCGACTCGCCCGGCGGCACCTCGTTGGTGGCCGTGTCCCAGGCGTCACCACGGCCCCGGTCACGCCGCTCCTGGCCGAGGGTCCGGCGAACCTGGTCGGCGACCTGGTTGGCCATGCTGCGCGCGCCGGCCCGCATCATCCAGCGCTGGAAATCAGCGACCGGGTCGCTGGCCCGGCGGCTCTGACCGCCGCCTGAGCGGCTGTCGGACCGGGACGGCGGGCTGCTGCTTCTCGGCTGGCCGTTCGGGGCCGGCGAACCGCTGGCACCGGACGAGCCGTACGAGCCCGCCGAACCATTGGTACTCGGCGAGCCATTGGCCCTCGGCGAGCCGCTGAGGGGCTGGTCACCGGCCCGGGGCGGGTTAATCCGGCCAGGCTGGTCTTCGTCATCCGGAGATTGCGACACTTAATGCCTCCTACCTCCCGATCGTACCGCTACCACTGGAGCGCAAAGGGAACGCCGGAGGCGCGGAAGTGGCCGACGTTCAGGCATTCAGTGACGCCGATCCTGGTCCGGCGGGCCATCGGCTGGTGCACGTGCCCGAAGAGGGAGTACCTCGGCCGGGTGGCCTTGATCGTCTCCAGCAGGGCCACGCTGCCCTTCTCCAGGCGGCGGGCCACCGTGTCGTACAAGAGCTCGGGCACGGCAGGCGGGATGTGCGTGCACAGCACGTCCACCTCGCCGATCGCCTCGAGCTTGGCCCGGAACTGATCTTCGGGCATCTCGTTGGGGGTGCGGTAGGCGGACAGCAGGCCGCCGCCGACGAAGCCGAACCGCCAGCCGTCCAGCTCGACGACGGCAGCGTCCAGGATGTGGTGCCCGGGCTTGGCGAACTGCTCCCACATCCGGGGGATGTCCACGTTCCCGTAGGTCAGGTAGGCGGGCTCGGGGAGGGCGCCGAACAGCGCAGCGTACTGCCGTGAGGTGGCCCGCTCGAACAGCACCTCGCGGGGTTCGGTCTGCTGGGCCATGAGGCTGAAGGAGAACTCCCGGGCCTCGTCGATCCGGCCCGCGGTGCGCAGCTCGACGTAGGTGCGCGCGGCCGCGGCCCCGAACAGGTCGGCGAAGATCCCCTGCCCGTAGTCGGCGTAGTCCAGGAACAGCAGCATGTCGCCCAGGCAGACCACCGCGTCGGCGCCGTGTCCCGCCGCGGCCAGCGCGTCGGCCCGCCCGTGCACGTCGCTCACCACGTGAACTCGCATGTCACTACCGTACGGCGAGCCAGATCCGGCGGCACCGGCGCGTGATCCTGCCGCGGGAACCGGCCCGGTCAGCAATAAGCTTGGCCGTGAGGCTCGGTCCTGGACGGCAGGCCAGGCCCGCTATCGCCATAGACGGAGGCGCCGTGGACGAGTACAACCTTCCGGCCCTGGCGGAGATCCCGGCCACGGCGAATCTCGCCGAGGCCGTGTTCCGCCGGGCGGCCGAGCAGCCGCAGGCGGTGGTGATGCGCCGCCCGGGCCGGGAGGGCCTGTCCGGGCCGTGGACGGACGTGACGGCCGGCCAGTTCGCCGGCGAGGTCACGGCCCTGGCCAAGGGCCTGATCGCGGCGGGCATCGAGCCCGGGGACCGGGTGGCGGTGATGTCGCACACCAGGTATGAGTGGACGCTGATCGACTACGCCGTCTGGGCCGCGGGCGCGGTCACCGTGCCGGTCTACGAGACATCCTCGGCCGAGCAGGCCGAGTGGATCCTGGGCGACTCGGGCGCGCGGGCCTGCTTCGTGGAGACCGCCGCCTACGCGCAGGTCATCGACGGCCTGCGGGAGCGGCTCACGGCGCTGGAGCACGTCTGGCGGATCGAGCCGCCCGCCGTGGGCGACCCGGCCGAGAAGGCGTCGCTGGCCGCGGTGACCGAGGCCGGAGCGGGGATCGAGGACCAGGCGCTGGCCGGCCGCGCCGAGGTGGCCACGGCGTCCGGCCTGGCCACCATCATCTACACCTCCGGCACCACCGGGCGGCCCAAGGGCTGCGAGCTGACCCACCAGAACCTGCTGGCGGCCGTGCGCAACGCCTTCCTGGGCCCGCTGGCCAGCTTCACCGAGGCGCAGGACGCGGGCACGCTGCTGTTCCTGCCGCTGGCGCACGTGTTCGCCCGCATCATCGAGGTGGGCTGCATCGACGCCGGGGTGGTGCTCGGGCACTGCGCGGACATCAACGAGCTGCTGCCCGCGCTGGCCGCCTTCCGGCCCACCTTCATCCTGGCCGTGCCGCGGGTGTTCGAGAAGGTGTACAACGGCGCCGAGCAGAAGGCGGCCAGCGACCGCCGGGGAGCGATCTTCGGCCGGGCGGCCCGGGTGGCGATCGCCTACAGCGAGGCGCAGGACACGGCAGGCGGCCCCGGGCTGGGCCTGCGGGTCCAGCACGCGGTGTTCGACCGGCTGGTCTACGGCAAGCTGCGGGCGGCGCTGGGCGGCCGGGCGGAGTACACCATCTCCGGGGGCGCCGCGCTGACCAGCCCGGCTGTGCCACTTCTTCCGCGGCGTGGGCGTCACCGTGCTGCAGGGCTACGGGCTGACGGAGACGACGGCGGCCGTGGCGGTGAACCGGCCGGAGCGCAACAAGATCGGCAGCGTGGGCCAGCCGCTGCCCGGGGTGGCCATCAAGATCGGCGAGGACGGCGAGATCTGGATCCGGGGCGGCACCGTCTTCCCCGGCTACTGGCGCGCCGAGGAGGCGACCATCCAGACGTTCACCGAGGACGGCTGGTTCCGCACCGGCGACCTGGGGGCCCTGGACGACGAGGGCTACCTGACCATCACCGGCCGGAAGAAGGAGATCATCGTCACGGCCGGCGGCAAGAACGTGGCCCCGGCCGTGCTGGAGGACCGGCTGCGCAGCCACGCCCTGGTCAGCCAGGCCATGGTGATCGGCGACGGCAAGCCGTACATCGCCGCGCTGATCACCCTGGACCCGGACGCCTTCGGGCCGTGGAAGGCGGCGCACGGCAAGCCGGGCGAGGCTACGGCCGCGGCGCTGCGCGACGACCCGGAGCTGCAGGCCGCGGTCCAGGCGGCCGTGGACGACGCGAACCTGGCCGTGTCGCGGGCCGAGTCGATCAGGCGCTTCCGCATCCTCGACGGCGAATTCACGGTGGAGGGCGGCCAGCTCAGCGCCAAGCAGGAGCTGCGCCGGGCCGTGCTGGTGACGGAGCTGGCCGACGACATCGACCAGGTGTACGCCTAGCCGGCCAGCAGCGGGGGCAGCCGGGCCGCGGCGACCTCCCAGCGCCATTCCTGGTCCACCCAGGCCAGGCCCTTCTCCCCCATGGCCCGGGCCGCGACCGGATCGGCCAGCAGCTCGATGACGCGGTCGGCCACGCCGGGCGGCCCGGCCGAGCCCGGGACGACGTAGCCGGACTCGCCGTCCAGGATGGCGTCGGGGGCTCCGCCGGAGTCGCCGCCGATGACGGGCAGGCCGGTGGCGGACGCCTCGAGGTAGACGATGCCGAGCCCTTCCACGTCGAGGCCGCCGCGCCGGGTCCGGCACGGCATGGCGAACACGTCGGCCGCGTCGTAGTAGCTGGGCAGCTCGGACCACGGGACCGCCCCGGCGAAGCGGACGGCGTCGCCCAGGCCGAGCTGGTTGGCCTGCCGTCGCAGGGCCGGGCCAGCCGGGCCGTCGCCGACCAGGAGCAGCACCGCATCGCTCTGCCGGGCCAGCACCCGGGGCCAGGCCTGGATCAAGGTGTCCTGGCCCTTGCGCCAGACCAGCCGGGACACGCAGACGACGACGGGACGATGACCGAGACCGAGCCGGTCGCGGACGGCGGCGCCGCCCGCCCCGGGACGGAAGAAGGTCGTGTCGACCCCGGGCGTCAGGCGCACCATCCGGCGGGCCGCCTCGGGCGACAGCGCGCGGGCCAGCCGGGTCCGGACGTACTCACCCAGGTAGGTCACCACGTCGACCTCGTTGCCGATCCGGCGCAGCAGCTGGCGGGCCACCGGCAGCGCGGCCCAGCCCGCCTCGTGGCCGTGCGTCAGGGCGACGGCCCGCCGCACGCCGGCCCGGCGCAGGGCGGGGGCGATCAGGCCGAGCGGGGCGGCTGCGCCGAACATGACCGAGTCGCAGCCGTGCTCGCGGGCGATGACCGCGGCGCGGCGGGCCACCGACGGCACCGGCAGCATGAGCGAGGTGGGGTGGCGGATCACCGGGAAGGACTGCCCGGCGTCGAACTCAGCCGCACCATCCCAGGCCGGCGCGTAAACGACGGCCGTGCCCGCCGGCAGGCGGGTGACCAGCCCGTGCACGAACGACTGGATACCGCCCTGACGGGGCGGGAAGTCGTTGGTGACGACCAGGGTGCGGGGCACCGGACGAGTGTATCGGCGGGACGGCTAAGCGCTCGGCATCGACGGGTACCCGGGGGCCGGGGTCCTGCGCGGCAGCCAGCCGCTCCCCCTTGCGCCTCTCGTGCTCGGCGTAGGCCACCGTCCAGCCGGCCAGGCAGACGGCGAAGGCATACGGCACCACCTTGGAGAAGACCAGGGCGATCCCGGTGGAGGTGAGCTCCACGACCACCAGCCGCACCGCCACCTCGACCAGGTAGGCCAGGCCCCAGGCCAGGGTGATGACACCGAACGCGCGCCGGAAGACCGGATAACGCCAGGCGTCGGTGATCTGACGTCCCTTGGGAGAGGCCGGGCCGAGGAGCTGGACCGCGAGCCGGTAGATCAGCGGCTTGGCCGACCGCAATGACCCCAGGCAGGCCAGGGCGAACACCAGGGACGGGACCGTTCCCTCCAGCAGGTAGAGCCGGGGGTTGTTGCTGACCAGGCCGGCGATCGTGCCGACGGCCAGGCCGCCCAGGACCACGACGCCGATCACGTCGAGGCGGCGGTCCAGCACGGCCCCGATGAGGATGCCCAGGGCGGGCGGGATCCCGCTGAGCAGGAGCGCGGCCACGGTGCTCATCCCGGCCGAGCGGACCAGCGTGTAGACGAGAAGCGGCCCGCCGAGGTCGAAGAAACCGATCATCAGCATCTCGCGGAGCTGGCCGCGGATCCAGTGCGGCGGACCAGCCGTTACCTCCGGCAGGCCCGGCGGCTCCGCCGGTCCTCCGTCATGGGCCGAACCCCCGGTCCCCCGACCATCGTCCACATACCAAGACTAAGACAAACTCGCGATAGGACGCGACCCCAAATTGGGCTACGGGCGGACGACCCCGTCGAGGTTGTCCGCGTACCAGGACGTGCTCTCCGGGATCCGCTCCACGTCCAGGCCGGTATGTGGCGCGTCGATGATGTAGCCGTTGCCCACGTACATGGCCACGTGGCCCTCGCCGTTGTAGATGAGCAGGTCGCCCGGCTCCATCGAGGACGTGGACACATGCGGGAGGGAGGCAAACTGCTCCTCGCTGGTCCGGGGGATGCTCACGCCGGCCGCGGCCCACGCGGCCTGGGCCAGGCCGGAGCAGTCGAAGCCCGAGTGGCACGGCCCGGTCCCGCCGTAGACGTACGGGCAGCCCAGCTGGGCGTAGACGAAGGCGACTGCCTTGCCCGCCTGCGAGGCGGTCGAGCCGGTGTAGGCGGCCGGCGCGCTGCTCCCGTTCCCGCCCACCGAGTGGGCCTGGACCGTCTGCTGCTCGGGCACGGTCAAGCTGGCCAGGGTGGTCTTCTCGGTGGAGATGAGCTTGCCCAGGGAGCTCTTGTGGTCGGTGAGCTGCGCCTGAAGCTGGGCGATCCCGCTCTCGGTGCGCTGCAGGTCCTGCTCGGTACTGGTCAGCTGGCTGGCGTCGGCCAGCAGCTGATTGGTCTGCGCGTTCCGGTTGCCGGACAGCTCCATCAGCAGCGAGCCCTGCTGGAGGATGGCCGAGGGATCACCCGCGGTCAGCAGGTTGGCCATGGAGGTGCTCGCGGTGTCCTCGAAGGTGGCCGCGGCGATCTGGGCCACGCTGGTGCGCTCGGCCTGGAACTGGTCGTTGGCGTGCTTCACGGCCGCCTGGGCCTGGGTCAGCCTGGTCTTGGCCCCGGAGAGCTGCTCAGTGACCTGGTCGAGCTGCTCCGTGACCTGGTCGTACTGCGTCGTCAGGTCGTTGACCTTGGCCTGGACCTGGGCGACGGTCGGCTTCGGCGCGGCGGTAGCCGCCGAGGTGGACGCGATCAGGCCGCCGACGGCCAGCAGCCCGGCCGCGACTGCACTCCCCCGGCGGAACCGGGACGGACTGCCCCATAGCCGCGTACCCACGCGCGCACCACGCTCCTTGTCGTCTCACGACCATTGCGTGACCGGGATCCGGCCGCTGGTCAGCGGCCGGGCAACATTTCCCAGCCAGCGTAGTAAAGCCAATTGAGCGATTCAACCGGTTCACATAATCCCAACTCCTCCATTACGATGCCGCGTTTGACACGCGCAGTGGTGAGCGGCTCGCTATCATCACGACGCTTTCGCGCGGCGGAAACCGGCGGCCCTGCGGGCGCGGGCGGCGGGCCGGCCAGCCGATCTGACCACGGGCCGGGCCTGCGACGACACCAGTCCGGCCGCGGCCAGGACCCGCAGGGCGTGCCGCTCGTCCGGCCCGAGACGGCCTGTCACGTTTCGTGATTCGGTGACCTCAATTACGCAATCCGGGTGCGGCGAGACGGGCATCTGGTATGGGCTGCGATCAGTCATCGTTTCACCTCTGTATGTATTGCCGAATTGGACAGACGCACGTTAACGGCGCCCGCCGACATTTCCGGTACACCAGGTCCGGGAGGCGACAGACGGGTGCCCGGAGGACACGGCGCGCCGGGACCGGAAATGTCAGCGGTCCGATCTACTGTGATGTCCGTGACCATCTGCGAGCTCGAGCCGGCCGGAGCCGGAGCCGGAGCCGGAGCACAGACCGTCCCGGTGCCGGAGCCCGGGGGGCCGGAGCTCGGGAAGCCGGAGCTCGGGAAGCTGGAGTTCGCGGAGCTGGCCTTCGCGGTCATCGACCTGGAGACCACGGGCTGGTCGCCGGGCGCGGCCGGGATCACCGAGATCGCGGCGGTCCGGGTACGCGGCGGACGGCGGACGGGCGAGTTCGCCTCGCTGGTCAACCCGGGCCTGCCGGTGCCGCCGGGAATCGAGGACCTGACCGGCATCTGCGACCAGATGCTGGTGCCGGCCCCGCGGCTGCCGGCGGTGCTGCCCGGGCTGCTCGCGTTCGCCGGCGGGTGCGTGCTGGTCGCGCACAACGCCCCGTTCGACACGGGCTTCCTGCGGGCCGCGTGCGCCGAGTGCGGCGTGGCCTGGCCGCCCTTCACCGTGCTGGACACGGTCATGCTGGCCCGGCAGCTGATGGACCCGGACGAGGTGCCGGACTGCAAGCTGAGCACGCTGGCCGGCTTCTTCCGGGCCCGCACCGCTCCGTCGCACCGCGCGCTGGCCGACGCGCGGGCCACCGCCGACGTACTCGGCTGGCTGATCAGGCGGCTCACCCACCGCGGCATCCGCACCCTTGATCAGCTGCGGGCCTGGCCGGCCGTAGTAGCGTAAGCGCCAGCCGTCACAGCCCGGGAGGCAGTCAGTGGTCACCGCGATCGTCTTGGTGCGAGCCGACATCCAGCGCATCGGCGAGGTGGCCGAGGCGATGGCCCAGGTCCCGGGGGTCAGCGAGGTGTACTCGGTGACCGGCGAGTTCGACCTGGTGGCCATCGTCCGGGTGCGCGCGCACGAGGAACTGGCCGAGGTCATCCCCGGCCGGCTGAACAAGGTCCCGGGCGTGACCCAGAGCGAGACGCACATCGCGTTCCGCACCTACTCGCGGCACGACCTGGAGGCCGCGTTCTCCCTCGGCCTCAGTACCGAGGCCTGACGGGCGGCTAGCGGGTTTTGGGGTCCAGCCGGCGGCTGACCTGGATCCAGCGGTCCAGCAGGGCGGCGGCGGCGCCGGAATCCACCGCCTGGGCGGCGCGCCGGTAGCCGTCGGCCAGGGCTGGAGTCAGCGCCTCGGGGCCCGCGACGCCGGCCGTGGCGGCCAGGGCGGCGGCCGCGTTGAGCAGCACGATGTCCCGCACCGGGCCGCGCTCGCCGGCCAGCACGGCCCGGACCACGGCCGCGTTGTGCGCGGCGTCACCGCCGCGCAGGTCGGCGACCGAGGCCGGGGCCAGCCCGAGGTCAGCGGGCGAGAACTCGGTCTTGGCCACCTGGCCGTCGTGCACGACCCAGACCGACGACGGGCCGGTGGTGGTCAGCTCGTCCAGGCCGTCCGAGCCGTGGAAGACCAGGGCCGAGCAGCCGCGCCCGGCCAGCACCCCGGCGATGACCCCGGCCATTACCGGGTCGAAGACCCCGACCGCCAGGGCGGCGGGCCGGGCCGGGTTGGCCACCGGGCCCAGGAAGTTGAACACGGTCGGCACGCCCAGCTCGCTGCGCGTCGGGCCCGCATAGCGCAGCGCCGGGTGGTACATGGACGCGAAGAGGAAGGCCACGCCGACCTCGGCGGCCAGTTCCTCGGTGGCGGCGGGCGGCAGGTCGATGACCACACCCAGGGCCTCCAGCACGTCGGCGGCGCCGCTCGCGGAGGACGCGGCCCGGTTGCCGTGCTTGACCATCCGCGCGCCGGCCGCGGCGGCCACGATGGTGCCCATGGTGGACACGTTGACCGTCTGTGCCCCGTCGCCGCCCGTCCCGACCAGGTCGGTCAGCGGGCCCGGGACGCTGATGGGCATGGCGTGGGCCAGCATGGCCCGGGCCAGCCCGGTCATCTCGGCCACCGACGTGCCCTTGATCCGGAGCGCGACCCCGAACCCGGCGATCTGGGAGGGCGTGGCCGCCCCGTCCATGATCTCGTTCATGGCCCATTCGCTCTCATCGGCGGTCAGCGAGTCGCCGCGGATCAGCGCGCCGAGCAGCGCGGGCCACGTGGTGCGGGCATCCATGGCGGCTCCCTGGGGGAAAACGTCGGGCACGGGGAGGGGATAGCGGGGACGAGCCGGGTGAACCATGGCCCGTTCGGCGTGAATCGTTATAAAGAGATATAGGCCAGGCGGTCGCGGTCAGGCGCCGGCCACGGCCGCCCGCTCGCGCATCAGGCCGGCCAGCTCGCGGGCCAGCGCGATGGGGTCGATCGGATGGCTGACCACGGCATCGGCCCGGGACCAGGTGGCCAGCCAGCCGTCGTCGGGACGGCCGATGATCAGCAGCACGGGCGGGCACTGGTAGATCTCGTCCTTGGCCTGGCGGCACACGCCCATCCCGCCGGCCGGCTGGGCCTCGCCGTCCAGCACCATGACGTCGGCGCCGCCCGTGTCGAGCAGCCGGAACAGGGCCGGCTCGGTGGCGACCTCGATGATCTCAGCATCCGGTACGTCCATCGCGGGACGACGGCCGATGGCCAGCTTTACCTGGGCCCGGACATCCGCATCGTGGCTGTACACAACGACTTTCATGACAGGCATGCTATCGAAGCGCCGGACCAAGCCGGGGGGTCGCGTAGCGATCGCCTACAGGTTGTCGTAATAATGGCCTCGTGGCGACGACAGCAACCGTGGAAACGAGCCCCAGAACGCCGGCCAGCAGACCCAACCTGGTCAGCGTGGGCACGATCATCTGGCTCTCTTCTGAGCTGATGTTCTTTGCGGCCCTGTTCGCGATGTACTTCACCATCAGGTCGGTGACCAAGGGCCAGGGCCTGGAGTGGCCCGGAGCGCACCTGGACATCGCCCTCGGAGCGACGAACACCACGGTGCTGCTGCTGTCCAGCGTCACCTGCCAGATGGGCGTGTTCGCCGCCGAGCGCGGCCAGGTCCGCCGGCTCGGGACGTTGTTCCAGCCGATGAAGTGGGGCCTGCGCGAGTGGTACGTGCTCACCTTCCTGATGGGGCTGTACTTCGACCTGGGCCAGGGATACGAGTACTTCGGACTGGTCAGGGACGATCACCTGACCCTGTCCTCGAGCGCGTACGGCTCGGTGTTCTACCTGCCCACGGGATTCCACGGGCTGCACGTGGCGGGCGGCCTGGTAGCGTTCCTGTTCCTGCTGGGCCGAACGTATACCGCCCGCACCTTCACCCATGAACAGCAAGTCAGCGCGATCGTGGTGTCGTACTACTGGCACTTCGTCGACGTCGTGTGGATCGGCCTGTTCACCGTCATCTATCTCATCCACTAGTCAGGGGACAGCGAGTGAGCTGGATCAACGCCAGGCGGAGGAGCCCGGTAGCTGGCTATGCGGCCCTGCTGCTCGGGCTCGCGCTCGTGGCGACGTTGTACTCGGTGTTCACCGGTCATTCGGCGGGCGCGCAGTCGGCTCCGTCGTCACCCGGTGTCGCGGCGGGCAAGGCCCTCTTCCAGGCCAACTGCTCGAGCTGCCACGGCCTGGAAGCGCAGGGTACCTCCGAGGGCCCCAGCCTGGTCGGCGCGGGCGCGGCGGCGGTGTACTTCCAGATGTCGACCGGCCGGATGCCCGCCAAGGAAGTCGGCGCGGAGAACGCGCGCAAGCCGACCACGTTCAGCCCGGCGCAGATCTACGCGATCGCCGACTACGTGGCCTCGCTGGGCGGCGGCCCGCCGATCCCGACGGCCGAGCAGGTATCGACGCAGGGCGCGAACACCGCGCTCGGGGAGCAGCTGTTCAACGCGAACTGCGCGCAGTGCCACAACGCCGGCATGTCCGGCGGCGCGCTGACCTACGGCAAGTTCGCGCCCGCGCTGAACCAGGCCACCCCGACGCAGATCTACACGGCCATGCTGACCGGCCCCGAGGCCATGCCGGTGTTCGCCGACGGGGCGGTCACCCCCGAAGCCAAGCGCGACATCATCGCGTACATCACGCAGACCCGGTCCGAGCCCAACCCGGGCGGGTTCTCGCTGGCCCGCGCCGGCCCGACCACCGAGGGTCTGGTCATCTGGCTCGGCGGGCTGGGCTTCCTGATCATCTGCGCGATGTGGATCACGGCTAAGCGGCGCGGCACGAGGCCGGAGCCTCCAGAGACGACGGAGCAATAGACAATGAGCGACGAGACGGAAGGCCCCCTCCCGCCGCACCGGGTGATCGGCACTCCCCCGCCGTCACCGACGCTGCTCGGCCGCGAAGACGAGCCCGCGGAACACGGGACCGAGGTCGAGGAATTCGCGACCGAGATGCCCGCGGAGTCCGACGACCCGGTGCACGCCGCCCGGGCCGAGAAGGTGGTCGCGAGCCTGTTCACGCTGGCCTTCCTGGCCGGGTGCGGGTTCATCGCCGCCTACATCGGCCTTGAGGTCGGCGGGGTCGACTCCACCCTGCGCTCCAACCTGGCCCTGGGCGTGTCGCTGTCGGTCGCGCTGCTCGCGCTCGGCCTCGGCGCGCTGATCTGGGTGCGCCACCTGATGCCGGACGTGGAGATGGTCGAAGAGCGCCACGACCTGCGCTCCACGGACGAGGACCGCGCGGCGTTCGGTGAGACCTTCAAGGAAGGCGCGGCGGCCAGCCAGTTCGTCAGGCGCCCGCTGGTCCGGCGCAGCCTGATGCTGGGCACGCTGCCGCTGCTGGCCGCGCCGCTGGTACTGCTCCGCGACCTGGGCCCGCTGCCCGGCACCAGCCTGCGGAACACGGTGTGGAGCCCCGGCCGGCGGCTGCTGGTCTACGGCACCAACCAGCCGCTCACCCCGGCTGAGTTCAGCGCACCGGGCAGCATGATCACCATCGTGCCCGAGGGCTTCACCGATGACGACGACGCGCTGACCAAGGCGGCGGTCATCCTGATCAAGTTCCGGCCGGGTGAGCTGAATATCCCGACCCGGTACCAGGGAAGTACGCTAGTAGGCACGATGAACTGGACAGTCGACAACATCGTCGCCTACTCCAAGATCTGCACGCACGTGGGATGCCCGGTGGCGCTGTATGAGCAGACGACGCACCACATCCTGTGCCCGTGCCACCAGTCGACCTTCGAGGCCACCACCGGGGCCACGGTGATCTTCGGCCCGGCGGCGCGGCCGCTGCCCCAGCTTCCGATAACCACGGACGCGCAGGGGTATCTGGTGGCTAAGAGCGACTTCACCCAGCCAGTCGGCCCGAGTTTCTGGGAGCGCGGATGAGCGAGACCAGGCACGGCGGCCCGGAGGCGAGCGGGAGGCTCACATGAGCAATGACACCTTCGACGTCCCGAAGGCGCTGAGCGGGACCGGCTCGTGGCTGGATGACCGGTTCCACGGGGCCCGCGGGATCCGGGTCTTCCTGAAGAAGATCTTCCCGGACCACTGGTCGTTCATGCTGGGCGAGATCGCGCTGTGGTCGTTCGTCATCCTGCTGCTGACCGGCACGTTCCTGTCCTTCTTCTTCGAGCCGTCCACCGGCCAGGTCATCTACAACGGGTCGTACACCAAGTTCGACGGCCTGAAGATGAGCCAGGCCTACGCCTCGACGCTGAACATCAGCTTCGACGTCCGCGGCGGCCTGCTCATGCGGCAGATCCACCACTGGGCGGCCGACCTGTTCATGGCCGCGCTGACCATCCACATGCTGCGGGTGTTCTTCACCGGCGCGTACCGCAAGCCGCGCGAGATCAACTGGCTGATCGGCATCGGGCTGTTCTCGATGGGCCTGATCGAGGGCCTGTTCGGCTACTCCCTCCCGGACGACCAGCTGTCCGGCGCGGGCCTGCGGATCTTCGAGGGCGTGCTGCAGGGCATCCCGATCGTCGGGACCTACCTGGCCTTCTTCCTGTTCGGCGGGGCATTCCCGGGAAGCGCGATCGTGCCGCGGATGTACATCATCCACGTGCTGCTGATCCCGGGCCTGCTGCTGGCCCTGATCACCGCGCACCTGTTCATCATGGTGATGCAGAAGCACACCCAGATGCCGGGCAAGGGCCGGACCGAGAAGAACGTCGTCGGTCAGCCCATGTTCCCGTACTTCATGGCCAAGGGCGGCGCCTGGTTCTTCTTCATCTTCGCCGCGCTGGCCCTGCTGGCCACCTTCGCTCAGATCAACCCGATCTGGCTGTACGGCCCGTACACACCGGTCGCCATCTCCTCGGCCTCCCAGCCCGACTTCTACATGGGCATCCTGGAGGGCTCGCTGCGCATGATGCCTGCCTGGGAGTGGAACTTCCTCGGGCATACGATCACGTTCAGCGTGCTCATCCCGTTCGCGATACCACTGACCGTGGTGCTGGGCGGAGCGGCGTTCTGGCCGTTCTTCGAGCAGTGGGCGACCGGGGACAGGTCTGTCCATAACGTCAACGACCGGCCGCGTAATGCGCCGATCCGGACGGCGACGGGCATGGCCGCCATCGTGTTCTACGGCGTGCTGTGGCTCGAGGGCGCCAACGACGTCATCGCCGACAACCTGTCGATCCCGCTGTACACGGTGACGTGGATATCCCGGGTAGCGATCTTCCTGGGCCCGTTCCTGGCCTTCGTGATCACCCGGCGGATCTGCCTGGGCCTGCAGCGCAAGGACCGGGACGAGCTGCTGCACGGCTACGAGTCCGGCATCATCCGGCAGCTGCCCAACGGCGGCTTCATCGAGGTCCACAAGCCGGTCGACGAAGAAGCGCTGGCCGTGCTGGAGTCCAAGAAGGTGCCCGAGCTGCTGCCCGGCATGGGCCCGGACGACGCCAGCTGGGCGTCGCGGACGGCGCAGAAGAACCGGGACGGCGTGCCCGCCCCGGGGACCCGCGGCCCGCTGGGCGCCGCCCGCCGGGTGGCCAACCGCGCGTTCAACGAGACGATCGTGGTGGACGGCGACGGCCACGGGAACGGTCACGGCGACGGGCACGCCATCGGCAACGGCCACGGCGCCGGAGACCAGGAGCCCGCCGGCGTGGGCAGCGGCACCGGGGAGCTGCCCGCGGGCGACGCCTCGGACGAGACCGAGCGCTCGGACACGTAGCTTCCGGCTGCGACTTCCGGCTCAGGCGGAGGCCCGGTGCTGGCGCGAGAGCGTCAGCGCCGGGCCTTCGTCATTGAGGCCCAGCGTTCGTGGTTCGGGCCCAGGCGTTCGCCGTTCGGGCGCGGGCGTTCGTCGTTCAGACCCTGGCCTTCGTGGTGTAGGTCCAGAAGTCGGGCAGCCAGGGCGAGGGCAGCGGGCTGTCCACGGCGACCTGGGTGAGCAGGATGGCGATCAGGCCGGTGGACGGGATGACGTGGGCCGAGGTGCCCGTCGCGCCGACCCAGCCGTAGCGGCCGGGCACGTTCCACGGGTCGCGGACGGCGATGTCGACGCAGCCGCCGAACCCCCAGCCCTGGCCGTCGAGGAACATCGCCCCCAGCTCGCGCTGGGCCGGGGCGGTGTGATCGGTGGTCATCGCAGCGACCGACTCCTCGGTCAGCACCCGGCGGCCATCGGCCGCCACTCCCCCGGCCAGCAGCATCCGCGCGAACGCGAGCCAGTCCGCGGCGCTGCCCGCCAGCCCGCCGTTGCCGGCCGGGAAGTCGGGCCGGGTGGTCCACTGCCCGTCCGGGCCGTCGAGGAGCTCCAGGCCGCCGTCGGCGTCCCGGCGGTAGTAGCTGGTCATCCGGTCCCGCTTGGCCTGCGGTACCTCGAACCCGGCGTCGGCCATGCCGAGCGGGCCGAAGATCCGCTCGGCCAGGAACCCGGGCAGCGGCTGGCCGCTGGCCCGGGCGACCAGTACGCCCTGCAGGGACGAGCAGGTGTCGTACAGGAAGGCCTGGCCCGGCTGGGCCAGCATCGGCACCTCGGCCAGCTCCGCCATCCAGGTGTCCGGCGGCGGGAGCTCCCGCGGCAGGCGGCCGCCCCGTTGCACGCCGGCCAGCCGCTGCACCGCGGGCAGCCCGGAATCGGCGGCGAAGCCGTAGCCCGCGGTGGAGGTGAGCAGGTCGAAAACGGTGATGGGCCGGGCCGCGGGGACCACGTCGGTGAGCGGGCTGGCGGGCGTGCGGACGACTGACGGCCGGGCCAGCTCGGGCAGCCAGCGGGCGGCCGGGTCGTCCAGGGCGAGCCGCCCGTCCTGGACGAGGATCATGACCGCGGCGGCGGTGACCGGCTTGGTGATCGACGCCCAGCGGAAGATCGAGTCCCGGCTCATCGGGGGCCCGCCGGCGCCCTGGGCGCCGACGGCGGCCAGTTCTGTCCGGTCGCCCCGGGCCAGCAAGCCCACCGCGCCGGGCAGCGGGCCGTTCCCGACGTGCCGGTCCAGGATCTCGTGCAGGCCTGGTGCTGTCCCGTCGGTGTTCATGTCCGGCTCCGCCTCTCGTCCCGTCGCTGTGATGTCCCGCCGATGTCCCGCCGATGTCCCGCCGATGTCCCGCCGATGGGCAGACGGCCGGGCCGGACGGGAATCATCGGCCCGGGCCGGTGGCCCGGACGGCCCCGGGGGTCACTCCCGGGGTCGGCTGGGCGGCGTACGCCTGCCGGATGACGCCCGCGGCCACCTGGGCGGTTACGGTGGGAAGGTGCGTACTACGTCGGATGATCCGGCTGTCCGGCCGCCGCTGAGCATGCGGCTCAGGCCCGGGCACTGGGCCGCACTGGATTACGTGTTCGGCGCGGCCATCGCGGTGCTGCTGTTCACTGCGCTCCGCCCGGCACTGAGGACCACCGTGGTGGGGCCGGTCGGCCTGGTGTCCACCTACCAGACGCCGGGGGCGGGCCCGCTGGCCGGCTTCCTGCTGCTGGCCACGGCCGCGGCCGCGGCGCTGCGGCGGCACCGCCCCATGCTCATGCTCGGGGTCATCCTGGCCGCCTCGGCGGCGCTGACCGCCGTGGCGGGCCGGCCGGTGAGCCCGCTGCTGTTCTTCCTCCCGGTGGCGTACGTGCTCTACGTCGTGGCCGCCACCTATGAGCAGCGGCAGGACGCGGTCCGGGCGCTGACGGCCGTGTTCGCCACCCTGATCATCGACATCCAGCTGGCCGCGGCCCGGGACGCCACCCGCTTCAACAAGAACGTCCTGCTGCTGGTCGCGTTGTGCGTGATCGTCGTCTGGACGGCCGGCGACACGGTACGCCAGCGGCGCAGCTACGCCGTCCGGTTGCAGGCCCAGGCGGCCAGCAAGGCGGTGGCCGAGGAACGGCTGCGCATCGCCCGGGAACTGCACGACGTGGTGGCGCACAGCATGAGCGTCATCGCGGTCCAGGCGGGCTACGGCCAGTACGTGATCGACGAGCAGCCGCAGGACGCCAGGGAGGCGCTGGGGGCCATCCAGGCCACCAGCCGCGAGGCGCTGGACGAAATGCGCCGGATGCTCGGGGCCCTGCGGCAGGCCGACGACGACGACGGCCGGCCGCAGGCGGGCGGGCCGGGCCTGCTCACGGCGGACGGCGCGGGGCCCGGGACCGGGCCTCGCCCGGTCCCGGATGCCGCCGGGTCCGGCGCCGGCCGCAGCGCGGCCCCGCTGTCCCCGGCGCCGGGCCTGGCCGACCTGGACCGGCTGATCTCGCGGACGGCCGGGGCCGGAGTGCGGGTCGAGGTGACCCGCTTCGGGGCGCCCCGGGACCTCCCGCCGAGCATCGACCTGTCCGCCTACCGGGTGGTGCAGGAGGCGCTGACCAACGTGGTCAAGCACGCGCGGACCGGCTCCTGCCAGGTGCTGCTCGGCTGCCGCGACGACGAGCTGATCATCGAGGTGACCGACGACGGGGCCGGCCTGCCCGCCGCCGAGCTGGCGGGCGCGGTGGCCGGCCCGCGCGACGGCATCGCCCGGGCCCTGGGCGGCAGCCTGCCGGGCGGGGGGCACGGCATCATCGGCATGCGCGAGCGGGTCACGCTGCTGGGCGGCGAGTTCAGCGCCGGGCCGCGGCCGGGCAGCGGCTTCGGCGTGCGGGCGCGCATCCCGCTGCCGCCCCGCGCCGCATGACCGGCCCGGCGGCCATCCGGGTGGTGGTGGCCGACGACCAGGCGCTGGTCCGGGTGGGGTTCTGCGGGATCATCGCGGCCACGCCGGGCCTGGCCGTGGTGGGTGAGGCGGGCAACGGCGCCGAGGCAGTGGCCGAAGCCCGGCAGGCGCGGCCGGACGTGATCCTGATGGACGTGCGGATGCCGGTGATGGACGGGATCGAGGCGACCCGCCAGATCACCCGGGGCACCGGAGTGCGGGTGCTCATCTTGACCACGTTCGACCTGGACGACTACGTGTTCGCCGCGCTGCGGGCAGGCGCCAGCGGCTTCCTGCTCAAGGACACGCTGCCGGCCGACCTGATCACCGCGATCCGGGTCGTGGCGGCCGGAGAGGCGCTGCTGGCCCCGAGCATCACCAAGCGCCTCATCAGTGAGTTCGCCCGCCAGCCGGCGAACGGGCCGACCGCGGCGGCACAGACGGCCAGCCCGGTGGCCGGCAGCGGTGCTGGGGCCGTGCTCCGGGCGCTCACCGAGCGGGAGCTCGAGGTACTGACCATGGTGGCCCGCGGCCTGTCCAACGCCGAGATCGCCGATCAGCTGACCATCAGCCCGGCCACGGCCAAGACCCACGTGGCCCACCTGCTGACCAAGCTGGACGCCCGGGACCGCATCCAGCTGGTCATCCTGGCCTACCAGTGCGGGCTGGTGTCAGCGGCCCGCGAGTGACCGCGCCGCCTAGTGCGAGAAGTGGCCCCGGTAGTACTCGAAGACGAAGCCGATCACGGCGAGGATCAGCAGCATCGCGCCGATCAGGAACAGCCACCAGCCGACCGCGAAGCCGACCGAGGCGGTCGTGGCGCCGAGGGCCACGAACAGCGGCCACCAGCTGTGCGGGCTGAAGAACCCGATCTCGCCGGTGCCCTGCTCGATCTCGCCCTGGTTGTCGTCCTCGGGCCGCAGCGGCAGCCGGCGGCCGGTGAATAGCACGTAGAAGCCGGTCAGCACGGCCAGGCCGACCGCGAACGCCAGCGCGGCGGTGCCGGTGGTCTCCTTCGAGACATACCAGTACACGATGTCAGCGCCGGCGAAGAAGATGCCGCAGCCCAGGAAGAGCCAGCCTTCGACCTTCATGCGCTGATCTCCCCAACCTTGTTCTCGTGCGCGTCCTCGGGAGACGGGATGGTCTGCTCCAGGCCGAGCGACTCACGGCCGGCCTTGATGTGCGGGTAGTGCAGCTCGAAGGCGGGCCGCTCGGACCGGATCCGCGGGATCCGGTAGAAGTTGTGCCGCGGCGGCGGGCAGGACGTGGCCCACTCCAGGGAGCTGCAGAAGCCCCACGGGTCCTCTTCGTCCACCCGCTCCCCGTACCGCCAGCTGACGTACACGGTCCACAGGAAGACCAGCACGGACAGGGCCAGCAGCCAGGAGCCGACGGTCGAGATGACGTTCAGCGTGGTCACGTTCCCCGGCAGGCCCGGGTAGTTGGCCGTGCGCCGCACCTGGCCCTCGACACCGGTCCAGTGCTGGACCAGGAACGTCATGTTGAAGCCGATGAACAGCAGCCAGAAGTTGAACTTGCCCAGCCGGGAGTTGAGCATGTGCCCGGTCATCTTCGGCCACCAGAAGTAGAAGCCGGCGAACATGGCGAACAGCACCGTCCCGGCCAGCACGTAGTGGAAGTGCGCCACCACGAAGTAGGAGTCCGAGACGGCGAAGTCCATCGGCGGGGAGGCCAGGATGATGCCGGTGATGCCGCCGAACAGGAAGATGACGAGGAACCCGACGGCGAACAGCATGGGCGGCTCGAAGGTGAGCGACCCGCGCCACATGGTGCCGACCCAGTTGAAGAACTTCACCCCGGTGGGCACCGCGATCAGGAACGTCATGAAGGAGAAGAAGGGCAGCAGCACCGCGCCGGTGGTGAACATGTGGTGCGCCCACACGGTCATCGACAGGCCCGCGATGGAGATCGTGGCGGCGATCAGCGTCTTGTAGCCGAACAGCGGCTTGCGGCTGAACACCGGGAAGATCTCGGTGGCGATGCCGAAGAAGGGCAAGGCCAGGATGTACACCTCGGGATGGCCGAAGAACCAGAACAGGTTCTGCCACAAGATGGCGCCGCCGCTGCTGGCGTCGAAGACGTGCGAGCCGAGCCGGCGGTCGATCTCGAGCACGAGCAGCGCCGCGGCCAGCACCGGGAAGGCCATCAGCACCAGCATCGAGGTGAGCAGCGCGTTCCAGGTGAAGATCGGCATCCGGAACATCGTCATGCCCGGGGCCCGCATGCAGAAGATGGTGGTGACGAAGTTGACCCCGCCGAGGATGGTGCCCAGGCCGGACAGCACCAGGCCCATGATCCACAGGTCGGCGCCCACGCCGGGCGAGTAGATCGCGCTGGTCAGCGGGGCGTAGGCGTACCAGCCGAAGGCGGCCGAGCCGCCCGGGGTGAGGAAGCTGGCCAGCAGGATCAGCCCGCCGAAGGTGAACATGTAGTAGCTGAGCAGGTTGAGCCGCGGGAAGGCCACGTCGGGGGCGCCGATCTGCAGCGGGACCAGCTCGTTGGCGAACCCGATGAACAGCGGCGTGGCGAACAGCAGCAGCATCAGCGTGCCGTGCATGGTGAACAGCTCGTTGTACTGCTGGTCAGAGATGAAGTTCTGGTTCGGCCCGAGGAGCTGGATCCTCATCAGCAGGGCCATCACCCCGGCGCACAGGAAGAAGAAGAACGAGGTGATGAGGTACATGTGACCGATGATCTTGTGATCGGTCGAGGACAGCCAGCCCTGCAGGACCAGCCCCTTGCTCTCGAGCCTGCGCTGCGGGGCGGCGGTAACCGGTTGCTCGATGGTGCTCATTGCGCGCTCCCGGAAGTCTGCTGCGCCGCCTGCTCGGCGGCCATGTCGGCCTGGAACTGCTGCGGGGTCACAACCTTTACTGTGAACAGCATCTTGCTGTGGTAAACCCCGCACAGCTCACTGCAGTGCCCGAGGAAGGTCCCGGTCTGCGTGGCCGTGATCTGGAAGTGGTTCGGGTGGCCCGGGATGACGTCCCGCTTGTAGAGGAACTCCGGGACCCAGAAGGCGTGCAGCACGTCGACGGAGGTCAGGTTGAACTCGACCGTCTCCCCCGTCGGGATCTCCAGGACCGGCAGCGGGCCGTTCCCGTTCATGTTGCCCGTGTTGGTCACGTGGTACTGCGGGTAGTTGAACTGCCAGCTCCACTGGAAGCCGAGCACGTTCACCTGGACGTCAGGCTTGGAGGAGACCGCGTCGAGGTAGTTCTCGTCCTTGGCCGTGTAGTAGAAGAGGATCGCGATCAGCACGAACGGCACGGCCGTGTACATGATCTCGATCGGCATGTTGTAACGCGCCTGCGGCGGCAGCCGGTCGCTGCGCTTGCGGTGGAAGATCACCGCCCACAGGATCATGCCCCAGACCAGGATGCCGACAGCCATGCCGGCGATCCAGGAGCCCTGCCAGATGGTGATGACCGTCTTCCCCTGCTCGGTAATCGGGTTGGGGAAGCCAATACGGGTGAACTGGTTATTCGCGCACCCGGTCAGGCCGAGGACGACAAGCACCAGCGCGGCCGTCATGCCCAGCGCGCGTGCGCGCCGCACCCGGCGGGGACCAGGGGACACAGGTCTTGGCGAACCCTGTCCGTCGTGATCGTCAGTCAAGGCGAGGGCCTTCCTCGGTTCTGCTACAGCGTGTCGTGCAAACAGTATCGCGCGCCGCCGCTGCGGCATCTAGGACCCCCACATGTTTGCGTCATCTTTGTGCCCCGGCACGCGTACCAGGACCGGGGCCGGGCATGATGCAGCTATGACCGGACGCCGGCTGCGCTTGTTCGGCCGCGGGTCCGGGTCGCGCCACCCGGACCGCGGCCCGCTCGCCGCCGGTCCCGCCGTGGCCCCGGAGCCCGAACGGACGGTGGCTCGAGCGGACGGCCTGTCCCCCGTGCTCACCATCGACGCACTCGGCCGCAAGTGCCCCATCCCGATCATCATGCTCGCCGAGCAGATCCGGGACGTGCCGCTGGGCGCGATCGTCGCGGTGCTGGCCGACGACCCGGCGGCGTACACCGACGTGCCGTCCTGGTGCGTGATGAAGGCGCATGAGTTCGCCGGATACGACGAGCTGGCCCGCGGCTGGGCACTGTATATCCGGCGCGCGGTCTGAGGCCTGCTCAGCCGCGCCGGAAGCGGGACGTGAAGCGGGGATCGCTCTCCCACCACAGCGGCTGCTGCGCCTCGGCCTGCTGGCCCTGGCCCTCGCTGTCCGCGCGCGGGGGCGGATTAGCCTCGAGCTCCGCGTCCCGGGCGTCGAGCTCGGCGTCGATCCGGGCCGCGTCCGACTCGTCCTCGCGCATCATGTGGATGAGCTGCGCGGCCAGGAAGGGCAGCCCGACCAGGTCGCCGAGGACCCACAGCACGCCGCCGCCGAGGATCTGGTCGGTGGTCAGGCTGGGCCCCCAGGGCCGGGCCAGGGCGTGGTAGTAGGCGGCACCGAGGAGGTTCTGGTCGGCGATGACGGCGATGCCGAAGAACGCGTCCCCGATGACCTCCGCGCCGGTGATCCACATCGAGACCCCGTAGGGGTACTCCTTGGGGACCGGGTCCACGCGCAGCAGCGTCCAGAAAAACAGGTAGCCGGGGAGCATCAGCACCACGTAGGTCAGCTCGCGCAGGCCCACGCTGTGGAAGAACCCGGTGTACCAGGACGTGAAGTACATCACGAACGGCACGCCGATCAGGGCGAAGGTGGTGATGGCGGGGAAGAAGACGATCCGCGCGGGCAGCGAGCGGATGCCCGCCACGAGCCGCTGGCCGGCCCGCGGGAAGACCGCGGCGAACAGGGTGACCGGGCGGCCCAGGGCCAGGAACAGCGGCACGACCAGGACCAGCAAAACGGTCTGCACGGCCCGGGCGTAGAACAGCACCGGGGTGTAGACGCCGACCCAGGACATGGTGGCGATGACCAGGAAGCCGAGGCCGAGGCCGCAGAACCAGACGGGCCGGGCCGCCGGCCAGTCCCGGACCCGCCGGACCGCGGCCAGGTAGCCGCCGCCGAGGATCAGGATCAGGATCAGCATCCACGGGTCGAGCGTCCACTGGGTCAGCGCCCGGGTCACGGTCAGCTCGGGCGGGCCGTGATACCCGGAGGCGAGAGCACCGGCCAGACCGGACGCGCCCAGGTTCGTCATGGCTGCCACGCTACCGCGACCGCGCTGGGCCGGTTCGCTGGGCCGGTTCCCCGGCCGGGGCGGGGATGCTCAGGAGGAGCTGGTCGCGCCGGCCTGGACCGTGGTGATGAACAGGGTCTGGACCGGCTTGCTGCAGGTCTGCGACGCGTTGGGCAGGTAGAAGGAGGCCGTCTGGTTGGGCGGGAAGACCCGCAGGTTGGCGGCCTTGACCGGGCTGCAGGTGGAGGCCGGGAAGTTCAGCGCGTCCACGATCTGCAGCGACGCGTTCGCGACGGCGCCCGGGGCCAGCGTGACGACCTTCACGGGCCTGGTGGTGACGCGCTTGGCGGCCAGGCCGATCTGGTTGTACGGCGAGGCCGTCGTCAGCGAGACGCCCGGGTAGCCGTACAGCGTGCAGGTGGCGCCGGAGGTGTTGGTGAAGTCGAGGGTCACGTACACGCCGCCGGCGTAGCCGTCGCTGCCGCCCTGGGTGACCTTCAGGCCGCTGGACGCGCAGGCCGGGGGCCCGGTCACGGGCGGGGAGGACGATGCGGCCGGCGCGGTGGCGGTGACCGTGGTGGTCGCGACGGACGGGCTGGCGGCGGCCGAGGATGAGCTGGACGACGAGCAGCCCGCCAGGGCCAGGCAGGCCAGGGCCGCAGCCGCGCCTCCCGCCTTGGCCAGGGCGGCCGGGGCCATCACCCGGCGGCCGGCCTGCCGCCCGTCACCTGAACGCTCGCTGGTTGCCAACACGCCGTGCCTCCCGTCCCGCGGCGCCGTGCGCGCCGTCCAGCAATTATGACGGCCGGGCAGGCCAGACGGTTGGTACCCGGCCGCCGGCGCGGCGCGGGGCTAGTCGGGCAGGAAGGCGGTGATCTCGTCGGCCGCGGCCGGCCCGTAGGCGGTGGCCAGGCGCTCGGTCACGGTGGCGGGCTTCAGCTCGTACTCCTGGGTGCCGACGGTCTCCAGCGCGTGCACGGCCAGCAGGTTGCCGAGCTGCGCGGCGCGTTCCAGCGACAGGCCCCAGGACACGGCGGACAAGAAGCCGGACCGGAAGGCGTCTCCGGCGCCGGTCGGCTCGGCCATCTGGGCGTCAGCCAGCCCGGGAACCTCGATCGTCGGCTGGCCGTGCTGCTCGATCCGCGCCCCGTCGGCGCCCAGGGTGGTGACCCGGATGCCGACGTGGCCGAGGACCTCGGCCGGGGTGTACCCGGTCTTCTGCTCGATCAGCGCGGCCTCGTACTCGTTCGAGAACAGGTAGGCGGCGCCGTCCACCAGCTCGTGCACATCCGGGCCCTCGAACCGGGCCAGCTGCCAGGAGGTGTCGGCGATGAAGGGCAGGCCCAGCTTGCGGCACTGGCTGGTGAAGCTGAGCATGGCCTCAGGGTCGGTCGCCCCGATGAGGACGAGATCGCAGCGGTCAGCCAGCCCGTCGAGCTCGATCTGGGCGTCCTCGCTCATCGCGCCCGCGTAGAACGAGGCGATCTGGTTACCGACCAGGTCGGTGGTGGCCACGAACCGGGCGGTGTGGTGCAGCGCCGATTCGCGCACCCCGCTGGTGTCCACCCCGTGCTGTTCCAGCCAGGTGCGGTACTCGGCGAAGTCCGGCCCGACGCTGCCGATCAGGATCGGCCGCACGCCGAGGCAGGCCAGCCCGAAGGCGATGTTCGCGGCCACGCCGCCGCGCCTGATCTGCAGCTCGTCGACGAGAAAGGACAACGCCACCTTGTCCAGCTTGTCCGCCACGAACTGGTCGGCGAACTTGCCGGGGAACGTCATCAGGTGGTCGGTCGCGATCGACCCAGTGACGGCGATGCGCACGATGAAGTTAGGTTGTCGTCGTGCGTCAGTGGAAGGAGTCGCCGCAGGCGCAGGAACCCGTCGCGTTGGGGTTGTCGATCGTGAAGCCCTGCTTCTCGATCGTGTCGACGAAGTCGATGGTGGCGCCCATCAGGTACGGGGCGCTCATCTTGTCGGTCACGACCTCGACGCCGCCGCTGAACGCGTTGACGATGTCGCCGTCGATGCTCCGCTCGTCGAAGTAGAGCTGGTAGCGGAGACCGGAGCAGCCACCGGGCTGAACCGCGATGCGCAGCCGCAGGTCGTCCCGGCCCTCCTGGGAGAGCAGCGAGCCCACCTTGGCCGCGGCGACGTCGGTGAGGATGACACCCTGCGCGGTCTCTTGCTGAACAGTCACGTTAGCTCCTGACGGGTCTTAGTGCCCCATACTTCCGGGGTGGGCATGCACCCACGTGCATTCCCAACATTATTAGGTGGATACGCATTCCGGCCACCCCACCTTGTCGGTGAGTCGTGGCTCACAGGCCGCTAGACACCGGGGGCGCCCCAGACGGGGAACCACCGGGTCAGGTCGGCCTCCCACTTGAGGTCGTCGCCGATGTCCCCCTTGACCTGCAGTTCCAGCGCGTTGTCGCGGCGCTCGCCGTCGAGCGGCGCGAAGGGGTAGAACGTGCCCCGCTTGTACAGGTAGATCAGCGCCAGGCGGCGCTCCCGCTCGTCGCGGAAGGCGACCAGGGTGCACAGCAGCTGCGGGCCGAACCCGGCGTCCACCAGCGAGGAGTTGACCGCGTGCAGGTCGGTGACCAGCTGGTCGACCTGATCGGACATGCGCGAGCTGACCAGCCAGGTGAAACCGAAGGAATCCTCGGTCACCTCGACCGGCAGCGTGCCGTCCTGGCCCGCGCTCATGTTGAGCAGGTCCTGCACGTCCTTCTGGACGTCGCTGAAGGACCGGCCCTCGACCTGCCGGAAGCAGACCGAGCCGGAGCCGGTCGGCTTGAACCCGGTGCCGGCCTCCAGCGTGATGGCCGCCGACGGCAGCGCGAACAGGTCGTCCAGCTTGGGCTGGACCGGCTTACTACGGCCCAGCAGGGTGTCCAGGAAGCCCACGGTCCCGCCTACCCGGCCTGGTTGAGCTGACGCTGGACCTTGTCCAGCTCGGCCAGCCGGCGCTCGAGGCTCGGATGGGTAGAGAAGATGGCGGACAGGCTCGACCCGCCGCCCCGCAGGCTCATGGCCGGGGCGAAGAAGAACGCGTTCAGCGGCTCGGCGGTGCGCAGGTCCTTGGTCGGGATCTTGCCTATGTCCCCGGTGACCTTGATCAGCGCGCTCTTCAGCGCGCTGGGCCGGCCGGTGAGCAGGGCACCGCTTCGGTCTGCGGCCAGCTCGCGGTAGCGGGACAGCAGCCGGATGAGCAGGAAGCTGATCGCGTAGACGACGATGCTGACGGCCATGATGATGAAGAACAGGTAGCCGGCGTTGCTGTTGTTGTCATTGCTGCTGCGGCCGCCGCCGCCGAACAGCTCGCCGTAGAACGAGAACCTGATGAGCAGCGCGGCCACGATGGCCAGGAACGAGGCGATGGTCATCACCTGGACGTCCTTGTGGGCCACGTGGGACAGCTCGTGCGCGATGACGCCCTCGAGCTCGTCGTCGTCCAGCTTGTTCATCAGGCTGGTGGTCACGCAGAGCACCGACTTGTCGGCGTTGCGCCCGGTGGCGAAGGCGTTGGGCAGCGGGCTGTCGGCGATGGCCACCCGCGGCTTGGACATGTCAGCCAGCGCGCAGACACGGTCCACGATCCCGTGCAGCTGGGGCGCCTCTTGCGGGCTGACCTCACGCGCGCCGGCGGTGCTGAGCGCGATCTTGTCCGAGTAGAACAGCGAGCCGATCGCGAAGCCGCCCCCGAGAACCAGCGCGAACAGCACGATGATGCCGTCCGACGCATGGGTAGCCGCCCCGATCCCGATGATCGCAGCGACGAATCCGACAAACACGAGCCCAAGCAGGAACATCGTCGCGGTCATCCGCACCGACAGCCCCCGGTCAGGCGCATACCTGGTACGCGCCATGTGGCGCCACCTCCGATTCGGCCCCCGCCGGCATCCCCGACGGGTGCCTCCAGCACTCCCTTGTTACTGAACTGTATCCGACCGACGCTGAGCCTAGGCTGAACGTTGCCCGCAGGTCCGCCTAGCGCTCCCCCGGGCACCGGCGACGGTCCGGGCCACGGGCCCGGCCCGGATTCAGCCCGGTATGAGCCCTTCGTCGGTGAGCATGCCGCGCACTTCGTCCATGCTCGAGTCCTCGGGCGGCAGGATCAGGTCCGACGGCTCCAGCGTGTCCGCGGGAAGCGGCGAGCCAAGCGACCGGACCCGGGCCAGCAGGCCGGCCAGCGCGGCCGCGAAGGCCGCCTCGTCATTCCGGTTGACGGCCACCTCCAGCTGGTCATCCAGCTGGTTGAGCTCCGCGGTGGCCGAGTCGTCGACGCTGAACTGGTCCTCGCCCAGGATCCTGACGATCATGCCCGCTCACCGTCCCGGGCTTCTTCGGCCACCCCGGCGGCGGACGGGGCCTGCTCGGCCGCGGGGGCCGCCGGGGCGGCCTGGCCGTCGCCGTTGGCCGCGGTTCCCTCGAGCTGCTTGGGGGCGCCGGTGGTGATCTCGCCCCTGAGCATGGCCAGCTCCCGCTCGACGTCGCTGCTGGCGCTCATGGCGTCCAGCTCGCTGCCGATGTCGTCGCGGGGGCCGCTGACCGCGTCGTCGAGCGCGCCGGAGGCCATGAGCTCGTCGATCGCGCCCGCGCGGGCCTGCATCTGAGCGGTCTTGTCCTCGGCCCGCTGGATGGCCATGCCGACGTCGCCCATCTCCTCGGAGATACCGGAGAAGGCCTCGTTGATCCGGGTCTGCGCCTCGGCCGCGGTGTAGGTGGCCTTGATGGTCTCCTTCCTGGTGCGGAAGGCGTCCACCTTGGCCTGCAGCCGCTGGGAGGCGACGGTGAGCTTCTCTTCTTCGGCCTGCAGCTGGGCGTACTGGGCCTGCAGCTCGTCCAGCTGGCCCTGGGCCGACGATTTGCGCGTCAGCGCCTCCCGGGCGAGGTCCTCGCGGCCCATGGACAGCGCCTTGCGCGCCTGGTCCTGGAGCTTATTGGACTGCTGCTGTAGCTGATTCATCTGCAGCTCGACCCGCTTGCGCGAGGTGGCGACGTCCGCGACCCCACGGCGGACCTTCGTCAGCAGTTCAAGCTGCCGCTGGTAGGAGTAGTCCAGGGTCTCACGCGGGTCTTCCATTTTGTCCAGGGCCTTGTTGGCCTTGGCCTTGAAGACAAGTGAGACTCGCTTCATCACGCTCATACGCGCGGCCGTCCCCTTCGTAGCATTCACGCCGCCGACGTGGCCACGCGACCGGGCCGAGGTGGCCGGGCGCCCGGCTAGACGGCGGACGAGCCCGTGCGACTAGTCGCATTCCACCCTACGCGGTCCCCGGGATAGGAGCTACCGCTGCAATGGCCCCGCCAACTAAGCTGAGCGGGTGTTCCGACGCAATAGCGCCGGGGCGACGGACGACTCGGCCCAGGGTTCCCCGGGCGCGCAGGGCCCGGACGCCTCCGCCGACGAAGCTCAGCTCCGCTCCCCCGCGGAGGCCGCCAAGGGCCGGCCGACGCCCAAGCGCAGCGTGGCCGAGCGCAACAGGCGCCAGCCGATCGGGGGGGCCGCGCCGCCCGCCAAGCCACGCACCCCGGAAGAGAAGGCGCAGGCCAAGGCGGAGCGGACGCGCAAGTACGCGGCCATGCAGCGCGGCGAGGCCTGGGCCCTGAACCCGCGCGACCGCGGCGCCGCACGGCAGCTGGCCCGCGACTTCATCGACTCCAAGCGCCTGCCCAGCGAGTACATGATGTACGTGCTGGTGATCTTCCTCCTCGGCGGGTTCTTCGGCGGGCACGCCTGGCAGAGCATCATCTCGCCGGCCATCCTGATCATCGCCGTGATCCTGCTGGTGGAGACCCAGCTCATCAAGGCCGGGCTGCGGCGGCTGCTGAACGAGCGGATGCCAGACGAGCCGATGAAGGGCCTGACCCTCTACGCCATCACCCGGGCCCTGCAGATCCGCAGGCTGCGCTTCCCGGCGCCGCGGGTCAAGCCGGGAGCCGAGATCTAGTCTTCCGGCTGCAGGCTCATCGGGCCGTACTGGGTCCGGGTGTCCTCGAGCAGGGTGACCTGGTCGACGCCGATGGCCAGCAGGGCGCGCCAGTTCTCGCCCAGCCAGCTCTCCGCGTCGCCCTGGCTGACGAAGATCGCCTCTTGCAGGTCATCGGCGGTGACGACGCTGCCGTCCGCCTTCTCGTATCGCCATGTCCACGGCATCGATGCCACGCCTCTCTACCTCATGCCCCGGTCTACCTCACGCCCCGGCCCTCATGCCCGGCCCCAAGGTTAACGCGGTGGCGGCAGGCCGCTGGCGATAAGGCGCAGAAGAGGATGGCCCACACGGCCTTGCCGCGGCCGGTGACCGGGCTCCAGCCCCAGACATCGCTCAGCGCGTCGACCATCTGCAGGCCGCGGCCGGCTTCTTCGTTGCGCTCCGGCATCCGCAGTATCGGCGCGCTGTCGGACGGATCGAGCACGGCGCACATGACCTCACCGGTGCGCCGGAGCAGCCGCAGGCCCAGGGCCTGCGCGGGGATCGGGCAGGCCACGGCGTGCGAGACCGCGTTGGCCACGAACTCGCCGACGATGGCCTCGGCGTCATCGGCCAGCGCGGCCAGGTCCCATTCCCGCAGCGTGCTGCGGGTAAAGCGACGGGCGGCGCGGCTGGACTGGGCGCTGACGCCCAGCGGGCAGGCGGCCGCGGCCGGGGAGTCCCACCAGTCCGACGGAATCCGCACCACCCGCGGGCGGCCCGCGGTGTGCTGGAGCCTCGCGGTCAGGTCCGTGGGCCGACGCAAGGCGGGATCCACCTTGGTCCGGGTAGGCAACCCTACGTGACTCAAGCCCATTCGCGACCCCGCGAAGTGTTGTCCCGCGCCGGCCTCGGCTGGTCAGCGCACTGACATCCTGCCCGAGATTTGGCACTTAATGCAATACCGTTTGCACGTTCATTTGTATCGTGCAAACGAACGGTTGCCGCTGGTCATTGCGGTTTCAACGAAGAGCGTTGCAGGTGAGAGGACGGCCGGTGAAGCCAGGACGGGCGGGGGGCTCATGAGGCCCAGATGACGATTGCGGCCGGAGGGACGCTAGGGCATCCGCTGGGGCTCTTCGCTAGCCGGGGCCTCGTCCGCCGGGGTATCCCCGGCCGGGTCGCCGGCCGGGCTGGCGTCCGCCCGGGCCGCGGCCTGAGCCTCGCGGGCCGCCGCGGCGGTGGCCAGCAGGTGGCGCTGGGAGCGGATCTGGAAGACGACGATCAGGACGATGAGGCCGATGGAGATCCACAGGCCGTAGTGCGAGATGGCCTGGGCCACCACGACCGCGTGGTGACCGAGCGCGTAGCCCAGGCCCGCCAGCAGCCCGGCCCACAGCAGGGAGCCGATGACGTCCAGGATGATGAAGGTGAGCAGCCGCATCCCGGCCCAGCCGGCCACGGCGTAGATGATGGCGCTCGGGATGGGCAGGAACGGCGAGATGATCACGGCGGGCCAGGTGAACTTGCGGCCCCACCGCTGGACCCGGTCCATGTACTTGCCGCCGCGGTTGCGCCGTCCCGACAAGATGGCGATGAGGCGCTCGCCCCACAGCCGGCCAGGCCCACCAGAACAGCGGGTCGAACTTCATCAGGCCGGGGATGGCAGCCAGCAGTACCACGATGAGCGATCCGTGCCCGATACGGGCGAAGGCCGCGGCGGAGACGATCGCCTCGGTGCTCCCGTTGAGCAGCACCAGCACGACCGGGTGGGTGCCGACCAGCGGCGCCCGGAACGGCAGCAGGACCCAGTAGAAGATGCCGCTGAGCATGATCCCGGCCCAGCACAGGATGTCGACCCGGCGCGGCTTCCCGGACCACGGGATGCGCGGGTCGTCCCACGTGCTGGGCGGCTTGTCCGCGGACTGCGCCGGGGGCGGTGCCGGAACGGCGCCCTCGTCGGCCGGGGCCCCCTCGGCCTGCGCCTGCTCGTCCACCACGTAACGGTATCCCGAAACTGACGTGGTCAGGGCCATGCGCCAAGATGCTGCTCGTGACCGACGATCCGTACGCCACAGCAGCGGCCAGCGCCGCCCAGCTGACCTCACTGGCCGGCCCGGCCGACGTCGCGGTGGTGCTGGGCTCGGGCTGGGCCCCGGCGGCCGACGCGATCGGCACCGCCGAGACCGAGATCCCGCTGACCGAACTGGGCGGCTTCCCCGAGCCCACGGTGGCCGGGCACGTGCCCACGGTGCGCTACGTCGCCGCGGGACCGCTGCGGGTGCTGGTGTTCCTCGGCCGGGTGCACCTGTACGAGGGGTGGCCGCCCGCCACGGTGGTGCACGGCGTGCGCACGGCGATATCGGCGGGCTGCCGGGCGGTGGTGCTGACCAACGCGGCAGGCGGCATCCGGCCCGGGCTCTCGGTCGGCCAGCCGGTGCTGATCAGCGACCACCTGAACCTGACCGCCACGTCCCCGCTGTCCGGGCCCGCGCCGTCAGCGGGTGAGCGGTTCACCGACCTGACCGACCTGTACTCGCCGCGGCTGCGCGCGCTGGCCCGCGAGGCGGACCCGGGCCTGGCCGAGGGCGTGTACGCGATGCTGCCCGGCCCGCACTACGAGACCCCGGCCGAGATCACCATGCTGGGGCGGCTGGGCGCCGACCTGGTCGGCATGTCGACCGTGCTGGAGGCGATCGCCGCCCGCCAGCTGGGCGCCGAGGTGTTCGGCATATCGCTGGTCACGAACCTGGCCGCGGGCCTGGCCGGGCACGGCCTGAGCCACGCGGAGGTGGTGGAGGCGGGCCGGGCCTCGGCCAGCCGGATGGGCGCCCTGCTGGCCGGGATCCTGCCCCGGGTCTAGCCGGGCGGCCTCAGGCCGCTGATCTAGCCGGGCGGCCTCAGGCCGCGGGCAGGTACCAGCGGATGATCCGGAACCCGCCGCCGATCGCCGTGGCCAGCCGGGCCTCGTCGAAGTGGCCGTCCTCGCGACGCGGGATGGGGATGAAGCCCGCGGCCCGCGGGTTCGCCTCGATCATGATCATCAGCAGCCGGTCGACCTCGCCGGGCTCGGCCACGATGTCGGGCCGGGCCTGCACGACGCGCCCGGCCAGGCGGATCTTCTCCGGCCGGCCGGCAGCCAGGTTGAGCTTCCATTTCCCGCCACCCGGCGTGAGCAGCGTGTCGCCGTCCCGGACGTAGCTGACCGGCTGGCGGTAGGACTTCCCGGTCCGCCGCCCGGTCAGGTAGAGCAGCATCAGGTTCTTGCTCAGCGGGGTCCGGAAAGGCAGCCCGAGGATCCGGCGCATGGGCACGTTGACGATGCGGAAGAGCATGGCCTGGCGGCGCATCCGCCGGGGCGGCCGCTGAGCACTGGTGACAGTAGCCATGAGAGCTTCTCCCCGTTAAATTAGTCATACTGTTTGTTTGATTAAATCAACCGGGCCGGGGACCGTCAAACGGCAAGGGCGCGCGGTCAGGGCGAGACGAGACAGGGCGACACCATGATCGTGGACAGAAATGGCGCTATACGGACCAAAACTGTCCACGATCATGGAACCGGCCGACGGCGGGCGGCCTGCCGTGCCGGGGGGTGGCGGCCAGTGCGGGGTGGGGGCGGGGCGGCGGTCTGTGCGGGGCGCCGGACCGGGGCAGGGGCGGGCGGTAGGTTCGGGGCGGTGCAGGAAGGGAGAGCGTTTCGGTGAGCCCGCGTCCGTACAACCTGGGCAAGCGGCGTGAGCCGGTCGAGGCGGCCCGCAGGCAGGTCCTCGACGCGGCCCGGCAGCTGCTGGGCGGGACGGCGGGGTACACCGCGTTCACGGTGGACGCCGTGGCCCGGCAGGCCGACGTGGCCCGGGCGACGGTCTACTACC
Organism: uncultured Actinomycetes bacterium; assembly: GCA_963744005.1. Classification (GTDB taxonomy): domain Bacteria; phylum Actinomycetota; class Actinomycetes; order Streptosporangiales; family Streptosporangiaceae; genus Palsa-504. The sequence goes on from CAVURU010000003.1 coordinate 1,590,574, forward strand.
AGTTCGGCTCCAAGGCGGGCCTGCTGGAGGCCTTGTGCGACCAGCTGGCCGACCTGGGCGGGCTGTCCGGCCTCGCAGCAGCGTTCACCGAGCCGGAGCCGCGGGAGGCGCTGGGGCTGTTCGTGGCGGCGTTCGGCCGGTTCTGGGCGGCGGACCGGCCGGCCATGCGCCGCCTGCGCGCCCTGGCCCAGCTGGATCCCGACGTGGGCGCGGTCATCGCGGCCCGGGACCAGCGCCGCCGCGACGGGCTGGCCGTGCTGGCCGGGCGGCTGGGCGCCGCCGAGCCGGACCGCGTCGTCCGGGTACTCGCCGCGCTGACCAGCTTTGAGACATTCGACGCGGTGGCCGGGCCGGAGCGGGACATCAGCGCCGCCGTCCCGGACATCGTCGGGCTGGCCGAGGCGGCACTCCGGCTGAGCTGACCGGGCTGACCCGGCCGACTGAGCTGCTGACCGGGCCGACTGAGCTGCTGACTGGGCCGACTGAGCTGCTGACTGGGCCGATTGGTCTGAGAGGGTGCCCAGGGGCGGGCACCACGGCCCGTTCGGTAGAAAAGAGGGCGGAGCTGCCGGGCGGAATGATCGGAGGCACGGGGACATGGAACGGCTGGGTACGCCGGAGACGGCGGGGCGGATGAGGGCGGCGGCGGTCGCGTTCCTGGCCGCGCTCACCGTGGAGCAGCGAAGCCTGGCCGGCCGCGGGCTCGGCGAGGAGCGGCGCGAGTGGTCGTTCCTGCCCGAGCGGAGCCGGGACGGGCTGCCGATCGGGGCGCTGGCCGGCGACCAGCGCAGGCTCGCGCACGAGCTGATCCTGGCGGGGACCAGCCTGGCCGGGTACACCAAGGTGGTCTCGGTCATGGCCATGGAGCACGTGCTGCGGGCGCTGTCGCCCGGGCAGGCCGACCTGTTCGACCCGGAGCGGTACTGCCTGAGGGTGTTCGGCGAGCCGGGCGAGGACGTCTGGGGCTGGCAGCTGGCCGGGCATCACGTGTCGCTGAACTTCACCGTCACCGGCGGCCGGTGGGTCTCCCCCACCCCGTGCATGCTGGGCTCCCAGCCCGCCTCGCACGCGCTGCTGGCCCCGCTGGCCGACGACGAGGAGCTCGGCTTCGCGCTGGTGAACTCGCTGAATCCGGCGCAGCGGCAGGCGGCGATCATCCACCACCGCCCGCCGCCGGACCTGGCCGCCCGGATGGTACCCAGGATCGGCCCGGTCGAGCGGCCGGACGCGGTGTTCGCCCCGGAACCGGACTACGTGATCAGCGACGACGAGCGGGACATCCTCAGCTACGTCCGGGCCGGCCCCAAGGGCGTCGCGGGGGCGGACCTGAACCGGGTCCAGCTCGACGACCTGGCCGCGCTGGTCGGGTCGTTCGCGCGGCGGCTGCCCGACGAGCTGGCCGGGGCGCGGCTGCACGAGCTCGAGCAGACCGGGCTGGACCGGCTCGCCTTCGCCTGGGCGGGCGGCACCGAGCCCGGCCAGCGGCACTACTTCCGGGTGCAGGGCCCGACGCTGCTCATCGAGCACGACAACACCCAGGGCAACGGCAACCACATCCACTCGGCCTGGCGTGACCCGGCGGACGACTTCGGCGACGACGTGCTGGCCGAGCACTACCAGCAGCACCACGCCGGCTAACCGGCCTACAGGCCGACCGGGTGCCAGACGGTCTTGGTCTCCAGGTAGGCCAGCATGCGCTGCAGGCCCGGGGGCGCGGCCAGGTCCTCGGCGCCCGGGCGCAGCACCCGCTTGAGGTTCTCGGCGGCGGCCACGGCCAGGTCATCGGCCAGGTCGTCCGGGGCGCCGGTCAGGTCGATCGCGTTGACGTCCATGTGCGAGGCGAGCCAGGGCGCGATCTCGGCGGTGCGGCCGGTCAGCACGTTGATGACCCCGCCCGGGACGTCGGAGGTGGCCAGCACCTCCGCCAGCGAGACGGCGGGCAGCGGGAACCGCTCACTGGCCAGGGCCACGACCGTGTTGCCGGTGGCCGCGGCGGGGGCGATGACCGAGATGAGGCCGAGCAGGCTGGAGGCCTGCGGGGCGATCACGGCCACCACCCCGGTGGGCTCGGGCACGGAGAAGTTGAAGTACGGCCCGGCCACCGGGTTGGCCGCGCCCTGGACCTGGGCGATCTTGTCGGTCCAGCCTGCGTACCAGACCCACCGGTCGATGGCCGCGTCCACCACGGCCTCGGTCTGCCGGGCGGACAGGCCCTCGGCCGCGCGGACGTCGGCGGCGAACTGCGCGCGGCGGCCTTCGAGCAGCTCGGCCACCCGGTACAGCACCTGGCCGCGGTTGTAGGCGGTCGCGCCGGACCAGCCGGAGACCGCCTTGCGGGCGGCGGACACGGCGTCCCGGGCGTCCTTGCGCGAGGCCATGGCCGCGTTGGCCAGGAACCGGTCCTTGTGGTCGGTCACCGGATAGGACCTTCCGCTCTCCGAGCGGGGGAAGGCCCCGCCGATGTACAGCTTGTAGGTCTTCCACACGGCCAGGCGGCCGGGCTCGGAGTCAGACATCGAGGTAGGCCTCCAGTCCGTGACGGCCGCCCTCGCGGCCGTAGCCGGATTCCTTGTAGCCGCCGAACGGGGACGTCGGGTCGAACTTGTTGAACGTGTTGGCCCACACCACCCCGGCGCGCAGCTTGGCGGCCATCCAGAGGATCCGCGAGCCCTTGTCGGTCCAGATCCCGGCGGACAGGCCGTACGGGGTGTTGTTGGCCTTCTCCACCGCCTCGGCCGGGGTGCGGAAGGTCAGCACGGACAGCACCGGGCCGAAGATCTCCTCCCGGGCGATGCGATGGGCCTGCGACACCCCGGTGAACACGGTGGGCGGGAACCAGAAGCCCGTGTCGGGCAGCTCGCACGGCGCGGACCAGCGCTGCGCGCCCTCGGCCTCGCCGACGTCGGACAGCTCGCGGATCTTGGCCAGCTGGGCAGCGGAGTTGATGGCGCCGACGTCGGTGTTCTTGTCCAGCGGGTCGCCCAGCCGCAGGGTGGACAGCCGCCGCTGCAGCGACGCCATCACCTCGTCGTAGCCGGACTCCTGGACCAGCAGCCGCGAGCCCGCGCAGCAGACGTGGCCCTGGTTGAAGAAGATGCCGTTGACGATGCCCTCGACGGCCTGGTCGACCGGCGCGTCCTCGAACACGATGTTGGCCGCCTTGCCGCCCAGCTCGAGGGTGAGCTTGCGGTCCGGGCGGACGGCGACCGACCGGGCAATCTCCTTGCCCACCTCGGTCGAGCCGGTGAAGGCGATCTTGTTGACGCCCGGGTGGGTGACCAGCTCCCGGCCGGTCTGTCCGGCGCCGGTGAGGATGTTGACCACGCCGGGCGGCAGGTCGGCCTGCTGGCAGATCTCGGCGAAGAGCAGCGCGGTCAGCGGGGTGGTCTCGGCCGGCTTGAGCACCACGGTGTTGCCGCAGGCCAGCGCCGGGGCGATCTTCCAGGCCAGCATGAGCAGCGGGAAGTTCCACGGGATGACCTGGCCGGCCACGCCGAGCGGCCGGGGCGCCGGGCCGAAGCCGGCGTACTCGAGCTTGTCGGCCCAGCCCGCGTAGTAGAAGAAGTGCGAGGCGACGAGCGGGATATCCACGTCGCGGGACTCGCGGATCGGCTTGCCGTTGTCCAGCGACTCCAGCACGGCCAGCTCGCGGGCCCGCTCGGCGATGATCCGGGCGATGCGGAAGATGTACTTGCCGCGTTCGGCGGGCGCCATCTTGGACCAGGTGCGCTCGTAGGCGGTCCGGGCCGCGGTCACGGCCCGGTCCACGTCGGCCGGGCCCGCCTCGGCCACTTCGGCCAGGACCTCCTCGGTGGCGGGCGAGATGGTCTTGAACGCCCGGCCGTCGGCGCTGGGGACGAACTGCCCGTCGATGAACAGCCCGTAGGACTCCTTGAGGGACACGACCGCGCGGGATTCCGGCGCGGGCGCGTACTCGAACTTCGGCATGTCAGTCCAGGGTGTAGTAGTCGGGCCCGGAGTAGCGCCCGGTGGCGAGCTTGGTCCGCTGCATGAGCAGGTCGTTCAGCAGGCTGGAGGCGCCGATGCGGAACCACTGCGGGTCCAGCCAGTCCTCCCCCGCCGTCTCGTTGACCAGGACCAGGTACCGGATGGCGTCCTTGGCCGTGCGGATGCCGCCCGCCGCCTTGACCCCGACCTGGCGGCCGCGGGCGGCCCGGAAGTCGCGCACCGCCTCGAGCATGACCAGGGTGACCGGAAGGGTCGCGGCCGGGGTGACCTTCCCGGTCGAGGTCTTGATGAAGTCGGCGCCGGCCAGCATGGCCAGCCACGAGGCGCGCCGCACGTTGTCCAGGGTGACCAGCTCGCCGGTCTCCAGGATGACCTTCAAGTGGGCCCGCTGGCCGCAGGCCTCGCGGACGGCGGCGATCTCGTCGTAGACGAGCTGGTAGTCGCCGGCCAGGAAGGCGCCCCGGTCGATGACCATGTCCACCTCGTCGGCGCCGGCCTCGATGACGTACCGGGTCTCGGCCAGCTTGACGTCCAGGGTGCTGCGGCCGCTCGGGAACGCGGTAGCCACGCTGGCCACGTGGATCCCGGTGCCCTTGACCTCGGCCGCGGCCAGGCCGGCCAGGTCGGGATAGATGCACACGGCCGCGACCGGCGGCGCGGTCGGGTCAGCCGGGTCGGGACGGCGGGCCTTGGCGCACATGGCCCGGACCTTGCCCGGCGTGTCCTGGCCTTCCAGCGTGGTCAGGTCGATCATCGAGATGGCGGTGTCCAGGGCCCACTGCTTGGCCGTGGTCTTGATCGACCGGCTGGCCAGCATGGCCGCGCGGGCCTCGGCGCCGACCTGGTCCACCCCGGGCAGGCCGTGCAGGAACTCCCGCAGCGAGGAGCCGGCGGTCACCGATGTGTCAGCAAGCGTGCTCATCAGCGTCTCCTTCCCGCAGACCATTCTCACTCACGATCGCGCCGGTGGCGACGGGCGCGATCGTAGGTCAGTGCCGGCCGCGGCGCCAGATCCGGCGGCGCAGGAGGTGACGGAAGGCGGGGTGATCCCCCGGAGCGCCGCCCCGCTCGCTGAACAGCAGCAGGCAGACCGTGGCCAGGGCGACGCCGAATAGGATCCAGGGCGCGGCCACAAGCAGGTCATTTACGGTCATACGGTCGCCTAGCTGCCGAGGGTGGTGATCGTCAGTGCACACCCCGCCGGTGCCCCTACGGTGAAGCCGCCATGGTGACGGCATGGAGATGCACGGCTAAAGCCCAGGCAGATGGGACAGTTCTGGTTGCGGTGGGAATCATGGAGGGGTCAGCGCAAGAAAGGCAGGTCGACGGCGATGGCGGCAACGGTGCTGGTGGTAGAGGATGAGCGCAAGCTGCGGGATCTGGTGCGCTCCTACCTGGAGCAGGCCGGGTACACGGTGCTGTCGACCGGGTCCGGTGCCGAGGCGATCACCATCGCGTCATCGGCGGCGCCGGACCTGGTCGTCCTGGACCTCGGGCTGCCCGACGTGGGCGGCGACACGGTGGCCCGGGAACTACGGGCCACCGGCTCGGTGCCGATCGTGATGCTGACGGCGCGCAGCACCGAGGAGGACCGGATCGCCGGGCTGGAGCTGGGCGCCGACGACTACGTGACCAAGCCGTTCAGTCCCCGGGAGCTGGTCCTGCGGGTGCAGGCGGTGCTGCGCCGCGGCGGCGCGGCCGCGGCCCAGGGGGTGGCCAGCTACGGCCGCGGAGCCCTGGTCATCGACGAGCCGCAGCGCGCGGTGAAGGTGCGCGGGACGGCGGCGGACCTGACCCCGACGGAATGGGGGGTGCTGGTCGCGCTGGCCACCGTCCCGGGCCGGGTGTACTCGCGGTACGAGCTGATCAACCGGGTCCGGGGGTATGAGTTCGAGGGCTACGAGCGGACCATCGACTCGCACGTGAAGAACCTGCGCCGGAAGATCGAGGCGGACCCGGGCAACCCGGTGATCGTGCAGACCGTGCTGGGCGGCGGGTACCGGCTCGGCCTCGCCCGCGATGAATGATCAGGCCGATGCGGCCCGCCGCGGGACCCGCGGCGACACTCTCGGGCTGAGGCTGGCGCTGGCCTTCCTGGCCGTCGCGCTGGCGGCCATCGCGCTGCTGGCCGGGCTGATCGCGGCGTTCGCGGCGGCGGACGTGTCGAACCTGACCGCCGAGCAGCGCACCCAGCTGGCCAACGCCATCGCGGTGGCGTCGGCGGCGTCCTGGGACCGGGAGGACAGCTGGGTGTCGGCCGACCTGGTGCCGGTGCTGGACCTGGCCACGGGCACCGGCGCGGACGTCCAGGTCCGTGACCAGTCCGGCCAGCCGGTAGCCTCCTCGGCCCGGTTCGCCCAGGTGACCGGGCCGCAGTCCAGCGCCCCGATCGTGGTCCGCGGGCAGCAGGTGGGCGAGGCGGTGGTCCGGTTCACCGGTGCTGGCCTGACCGCCTCGGACCGGGTGCTGCAGTCCGACCTGCTGCGGGCCATCGCCGGCACGGCCGGGCTGGCCGCGCTGCTGGCCCTGGCGGCCGGGCTGGTGGTGGCCCGGCGGATCACCCGCCCGGTGGCCCGGCTGATCGCGGTGACCCGGGCCATGGCCAGCGGCGACCGGGCGGCCCGGGCCGGCCCGATGCGCGCCCCGGCCGAGCTGCGCGAGCTGGCCACCGCCTTCGACCAGATGGCCGGGACCCTGGAACGGCAGGATCAGATCCGCCGCGACCTGGTGGCCGACGTGGCCCACGAGCTGCGCACCCCGATCGCCATCCTGCAGGCCGGGCACGAGGCGCTGCTGGACGGGGTGACCGAGCCGACCCCGGCCGAGCTGGCGTCACTGCGCGACGAGGTGCTCCGGCTGGCGCGGATGGTCGGGGACCTGCAGGACCTGGCCGCCGCCGACGCCGCCGCGCTGCACCTGGACCTGCAGCCGTGCGACCTGGCCGCGCTGGCGGCCACGGCGGCCGACAGCCTGGGCCGCCGGTTCGAGGCGGCCAGCATCACGGTCCGCCGGCAGCTGGCCCCGGCCCTGGTCAGCGCCGATCCGCGCTGGCTGCACCAGGTGATCACCAACCTGCTGAGCAACGCGCTGAAGTTCACCCCGCCGGGCGGCCAGGTCACGATCAGCACCGGGCAGGCCGGCCTGGAGGCCGTCCTGGCGGTGGCCGACACCGGGCCGGGCATCCCGGCCGAGGAGCTGCCGCACGTCTTCGACCGGTTCTTCCGCGGCCAGGATGCGGCCCGGACGTCCGGCAGCGGCATCGGGCTGGCCGTCGCGGCCGAGATGGCCCGCGCGCACGGCGGCCAGGTGACGGCGGCCAGCCAGCGCGGGCACGGCACGCAGATGACGCTGAGCCTGCCGGCCGGCTGAGCCCGGGGGCGAGCAGCGCGTCCATCCCGTCTCCATCGCCGCTGCGCCCGGGTTTCACCTGCCCCGGGGACAGTAGGAGAACGCCGCCAAGCCGAAGGAGCGAGCGATGGCCACCACGACAGTCCCCGTCGGCCCCCGGACCGAGAGGACGATGCCGCAGTGGCGGGCGCTGCTGGAGGCCCGGTGGCAGGCCCGGCTACGGGAGCTCACCGAGCTGTCCCTGGCCTACCACGCGGCGGCCGCCGACGGCGGCGATGACCACGGGGGCGATGACCACGGGGGCGATGACCACGGGGGCGATGACCGCCCGGACCTGCGGGAGCTCATGGATCAGGCGGGCCGCGCACGCCGGAAACTGGCGGACCTCGAAGAGGCGCTCGGCCGGCTGGCGGCGGGCACGTTCGGCCGGTGCGAGCAATGCGGCTCGGCCATCCCGGCCGGGCTGCTGGCCGTCATCCCGGAGGCCCGGTACTGCCCGCGCTGCGACGACGGCCCTCCGGTGACGCGCCGCTAAGAAGTCACGGAAGCTTCGCCTGGAAGTCACGGCGGCTGCGGGCCGTTGATCAGTTGGTAGCGGACCTTGTGAGCATGAGGGTCGCGATCATCACCGAGTCCTTCCCGCCCGACGTCAACGGCGTCGCTCACAGCGTGGTGCGGGTGGCCGAGCTCCTCGCCGCCGGCGGCCACCAGCCCCTGGTCATCGCGCCCAAGCCGCCGCGAGGGCGAGCCGCCTCGCGCGGCGGCCGCGAGCAGCCCGCGTTCGGCTATCCCGTCGTGCGCGTCCCGGCCGTGCCGCTGCCGGGCTACCCGAGCTTCCGGCTCGGCCTGCCCAGCAGGCGGATGCGCCGCGCGCTGGTCCGGCACGGGACCGAGGTCGTCCACCTGGCCAGCCCGGTGGTGCTGGGCGCGTACGGGGCCACGGTGGCCAGCCGGCTGGGCCTGCCCGCGGTCGCCGTGTTCCAGACCGACCTGCCGTCCTACGCGCACGCCTACCGGCTGGGGCGGCCCGGCGAGGCGGTCGCGTGGCGCTGGCTGCGCCGCATTCACAACCATGCGGCGCGGACGCTGGCGCCGTCCACGGTCACCGCGACCGGCCTGCTGGGCCGCGGGATCCGCGACGTGTGGCTGTGGGGCCGCGGGGTGGACACGGCCCGTTTCGACCCGGCGCGGCGCAGCGCCGAGATCCGGGCCCGGCTGGCGCCGGGCGGCGAGCTGATCGCGGGCTACGTCGGCCGGCTGGCCCCGGAGAAGCACGTGGAGGTGCTGGCCGGGATCACCCGGCTGCCGGGGGTACGGCTGGTCATCGTGGGGGCCGGGCCGGCTGAGGCGGCCCTGCGCCAGCAGCTGCCGGGAGCGGTCTTCCTGGGCGAGCGCCGCGGCGACGAGCTCGCCGCCATCTACGCCAGCCTGGACGTGTTCGTGCACAGCGGGCCGTACGAGACGTTCGGCCAGACCCTGCAAGAAGCAGCGGCCAGCGGGCTCCCGGTGGTGGCGCCCGCCGCAGGCGGGCCGCTGGACCTGGTCGAGGACGGCGTGACCGGCTACCTGGTGCCACCTGGCGACCCGGCCGCGTTCGCGGCGACGGTGGCCCGGCTGGCGGCCGACCCGCAGGCGCGCGCGGCGTTCGGCGAGGCCGGGCGGCGCAAGGTGCTAGGCCGCTCGTGGGCCGCGCTGACCGAGGAGCTGATCGGTCACTACGCTGCCGTGCTGGGCCGCAGACGGCCCGCCCGGGTGACGATATGAGGATCGTGCGGCTGGCCAACTACGTGGCCGCGCGCTCCGGCGGGCTGCGCACGTCGCTGCGCGAGCTCGGGGCCGGCTACCTGGCCGCGGGCCACGAGCCGGTGCTGATCATCCCGGGCGAGCGGGACAGCGACGAGCAGACCCCGCAGGGCCGGGTGATCACCCTGAGCGGTCCGCGGCTGCCGTTCACCGGCGGGTACCGGGTGCTGCTGGGCCGCCGCCGGGTGGCCTCGCTGCTGCACGAGCTGCGGCCGGACACGCTCGAGGTGTCGGACCGGACCACGCTGCGCTGGACCGGGCGGTGGGCCCGCCAGCACGGCGTGCCCGCCGTCATGATCTCGCACGAGAGCCTCACCGCCCTGATCAGGCTGGCCGTGCCCGGGCTGGACCTGCCGGGGCTGTCCCGGTGCGGGCCGGCCCTGGCCGCGGTCGACGCGGTCAACCGGCGCACGGCCCGGGCCTATGAGCGGGTGATCTGCACGACGGCGTGGGCCGCGGCCGAATTCGAGCGGATCCGGGCGGCCAACCTGGTGCGCGCTCCGCTCGGCGTCGACCTGGCCACCTTCGCGGCGCCGGACCGGCTGGTCCGGGACCGTTACGCGGCCCCGGAGGAGACCCTGCTGGTGCACTGCGGGCGGCTGTCCCCGGAGAAGAAGCCGCAGCGCTCGCTGAACACGCTGGCCACCCTGCGCGCGGCAGGCTGGCCGGCCCGGCTGGTGGTGGCCGGGGACGGGCCGCTGCGCGGGCGGCTGGAGCGGCGCGCGGCGCGCGACCGGCTGCCCGTCACGTTCGCCGGGTTCCTGCCCGGCCGGGCCGAGCTGGCCGCGCTGCTGGCCAGCGCGGACGTGGCCCTGGCTCCCGGTCCGGCGGAAACCTTCGGGCTGGCCGGGCTCGAGGCGCTGGCCTGCGGGACGCCGGTGGTGGTGAGCGCGGAGTCCGCGCTGCCCGAGGTGGTGGGCAACGCGGGGACCAGCGTGGCCGGCGAGGACCTGGCGCCCGGGGTGGTGACCGTCTTGTCCTGGCCCGAGCAGCAGCGCCGGGCCGCAGCCCGGGCCCGGGCCGAGCGGTTCGGCTGGCCCGCGGCCGTGCGGGCCTTCCTGGACATCCACGAGGCGGCGGGCCGGGCCGAGCCGGTGGCGGCCGCCGCCGCGGCCACGAGCGAGCGGAGGCGGGCATGACGACGTTCGTCGCACTCGGCGACTCGATCACCGTGGGCATGGGCGACCCGGCCCCGGACGGCACCGGCTGGCGCGGCTGGGCCGCGCTGCTGGGCGCCAGCCTGCCGCAGCCGGTGACCCACAACCTGGCCACGCTCGGCGCGCTGGCGGCCGACGTCGAGCGGCTCCAGCTGCCCGCCGCCCTGGTCCTCAAGCCCGACGTGGCCAGCGTGGTGGTGGGCATCAACGACACCCTGCGGGGCAACTTCGACCCGCAGCGCACCGGCCCGGCGGTGGCCCGCACGGTCGAGGGCCTGCGGTCGGCGGGCGCGCAGGTGCTCACCATGAGGCTGCCCGACCCGGGGCAGATGTTCGGCCTGCCCACCATGCTGGCCCGGCCGCTGAGCAGGCGGGTGCGGGCGGTCAACGACGCGCTGGACGACGTGGCCCGGCAGTACGGCACGGTGCACCTGGACGCGGCCCGGGACCCGGCCATCTACGAGCGCCGGTACTGGAGCGTGGACCGGCTGCATCCGAACGAGCGCGGGCACCGCTTCATGGCCTGCCAGTTCCACGCTCTGCTGGCCGCGGCGGGCGTCCCGGTCGGGCTCGAGCCGGACCCGGAGCCGTCCACCCCGCCGCCGTCCCGGTGGGCGGAGATCCGCTGGATGGCGACCAAGGGCACGATGTGGCTGGCCCGCCGGTCCCGGGATCTGGTGCCGTCCCTGCTGGCCCTGGCCGTCCGGGAGTGGCTCACCGCAGGCGAGGACGACCTGGCCGAGCCGGACCTGCTCCCTTTGTCGGAGACGCCCTCAACCTGAACGGCCTCAGCAGACGTTCAGGAAACATGCAGCATGGCCGAGGACTCCCCTTGGCTTCCCTCAAGGTGCGCAGCCGAATATCAGGATGTAACGAACGGACGAAGCCGCAAGCGCCGCGGCTCGCAGATTGAGGGATAGAGGGCGAGACCCATGAGCCAGACGTTTGATCCGAACAACGAGGAGCAGACGGGCGGCACGCACGGCGGAAGCAACCCTTCCCCGGGGTACGGGCAGAGTCAGCACCAGGGCTACCCGGCACCGGCGGGCGGTTCCGGTTACGCGGGCGGCTCCGGATACGCAGGCGGGCCGGGTTACGGTTACGGGTACGGCGAGCCGCCGATGCCGCCGCCGCACCGGAGCCACAAGCGCGGGTTGATCGTGACCGGCGCGGTGGCGCTGGCGGCCGGCGCGACGCTGGGCGGGTTGATCGGCAGCATGGGCCACGGCGTGGCGGGCACCGTCACGGCCACGTCCAAGCAGGCGCTGACCTCGTCGCAGATCGCCAGCCGGGTCGACCCGGCCATCGTGGACGTAGTCGCCACGGACAGCCTCCAGGGCGGCGAGGCGGCCGGGACCGGGATCGTGCTGAGCTCCAACGGCGAGGTGCTGACCAACAACCACGTGGTCGAGGGCGCGACCTCCCTCAAGGTCACCGACGTCGGCAACGGCAAGACCTACACGGCGAAGGTCGTCGGCTACGACGCCAGCAACGACGTGGCGGTGATCCAGCTGCAGAACGCGTCCGGGCTGACCACGGCCAGCCTGGGTGACTCCTCCACGGTCCAGGCGGGCGACGCGGTGACCGCGCTCGGCAACGCCGAGGGCAAGGGGGGCACCCCGTCGGTGGCGACCGGCACGGTGACCGCGCTGAACCAGTCGATCACCGCCTCCGATGAGTCCTCCAGCACGAGTGAGCAGCTGACCGGGCTGATCGAGACCAACGCGCCCATCCAGCCCGGCGACTCGGGCGGTCCGCTGGTCAACGCCTACGGCCAGGTGGTCGGCATGGACACCGCGGCCAGCTCCAGCTACCAGTTCCAGGGCCAGTCGTCCTCGGGCTCTGACGCGGCCACCCAGGCCTTCTCGATCCCGATCAACAAGGCGCTGTCCATCGCCAAGACGATCGAGGCCGGCACCACGACGTCTACCGTCCACATCGGCGACACCGCCTTCCTCGGCCTGGAGATCGGCTCGTCGAGCAGCAGCTCGGGCAGCGGCTCGAACGGCTCGAACGGCTCAGGTGAGTTCGGCGGGTTCGGCGGGTTCGGCGGCCAGAGCAGCCAGGGCGGCAACAGCAGCACCAGCGGCCTGACCCTGGCCGGGACCGTCTCCGGCTCGGCGGCGGCCCAGGCCGGCCTGGCCGAAGGCGACACCGTGACCGCGGTGGGCGGCCAGAGCGTCTCGTCCTCCGAGGACGTGGCCAAGACCCTGGTCAAGTACCACCCCGGTGACTCCATCTCCATCAGCTGGGTCGACGCGTCCGGTGCGTCCCACACCACGACCGTGACCCTGGGCAGCGGGCAGGCCGCATAGTCCGCGGCAGGCTCAGCCAAACCAGCGATCCCCGCCACCCTGCGGCGGGGATCGCTGGCGTTTGTGCCTGTCCGGTCGGGCTGGCGGTCCGGCTGGCTGGTCCGGTTAGCTGGCCCGGTTAGCTGGCGGTCCGGTTAGCTGGCGCTCTGGCTAGGCTGGGCGGATGCGTTCGGCAAGGGCCACGGGGTTGGCAGCGGTGCTCGACTGCTGCTGCGTGGCAGCGTTCGTCCTCATCGGGCGGGCGGCGCACACCGACGGCGAGAGCGTGAGCGGGACGGCGTCGACCGCGTGGCCGTTCCTGGCTGGACTGGCGGGCGGCTGGCTGGTCACCCGGGCCTGGCGGCGGCCGCTGGCCGTGGTGCCCGCCGGCCTCGGGGCCTGGCTCGGGGCCGCAGGCCTGGGCATGGTGCTGCGGGTCGTCGGCGGGCAGGGCACGGCCGCGGCCTTCATCGTGGTGGCGCTGGCGTTTCTGGGGCTGTTCCTGCTCGGCTGGCGCCTGGTGGCGCGGCTGGCCGCGCGGCTGGCGCGGTAACCGGCCTTCAGCGGCGGGTACTCGGCCGCTACGTGCTGCGCCGGCTACGCGCTGCGCCGGCTGACGCGCTGGGCGGCTACGTGCTGGGCGGCTCAAACGGCGGCGGGGGCTCGGACGGGCCGGGCGGAATCGGGCCGAGCGGCTCGGGCCGACCAGGCGGCGCGGGCGGCCGGAGCGGATCCGGCGGCTCGAAGGGCTGCGGCGGCGCGAACGGATCCGGCGGCGGCGGCGTCAGGGGCCCTGGTGACGGGGACGGGTCGGGCGGGATCTGCGGCTCCGGGGGCGTCAGGGGATCCGGGGCCGGTGACGGGTCCGGTGGGGTCAGCGGCTCGGGCGGCCGCAGCGGCTCCGGCGGGGTGAGTGGATCGGGGAACTGGCTGGCGGCCGGCCGCGCCGGCCAGCGGTTCAGGCTCTCGTTCATTGATCGCCTCCCTAACTCGGGTACTCGTCTTCCCCCGGATGCGCGATCTATCCGTGCCGGCGTCACAGCAGCCACAGAAGTTGGGGAGCGACAAGATCGTGCGTCACTGCCCGGTCAGCACGAGTAACGACACACGATGACCTGCGCGCCCGGGCGGGTGTTTGACAGCACTGGCTCTGGCTCCTAGTGTCTTAGTTAGCTAGTACATTAGAAGGGCGGGCCGATGATCAGCTTCCGGGTGGACGGGCGGTCGGTGGTGCCGCCTTACCTGCAGATCGTCCAGCAGGTCAGGCAGGCGCTGCGGATGGGCGTGCTCGACGTCGGCGATCAGCTGCCGACGGTGCGAGAGGTCGTCTCGGCGGTGGCGATCAACCCCAACACGGTGCTGAAGGCCTACCGCGACCTGGAGCGCGAGGGGCTGGTCGAGGCCCGGGCGGGACACGGCACGTTCGTCCGGAAGCGGCCGCCCGGCCCGCCGCCGCGGACGCACGCCCGGCTGGCCCGCAGCCTGGGCCGGTGGGTGAGCGAGGCGCGCGAGGCCGGGCTCGACGACGAGTCCATGGAGGAGCTGCTGCGGGTCACCCTGCGGGCGGCTGAGGAGGAGGAGATCGCATGACTGCCGCCGTGATGACCACGGGGCTGACCAAGCGCTACGGCAAGATGACCGCGCTGGCCGACTGCTCCGTCACCGTCCCGGAGGGCCGGATCTGCGCCCTGATCGGGCCGAACGGCGCGGGCAAGACCACGCTGCTGCGGCTGCTGGCCGGGCTGTCCCGGCCGACCGCGGGGCAGGCCACGGTGAACGGCACTCCCCCGCGCCAGGCGGCCGATTTCCTGGCCGAGGTGGGCTTCCTGGCCCAGGAGATCCCGCTGTACCGGCGGCTGTCGGCCGAAGACCACATCCGGGCGGGCGCGCACCTGAACCGGCGCTGGGACGCCGGGTCGGTGCGGGAGCGGCTGGCCGCGCTGGACATCCCGCTGGACCGGGCCACGGGCCAGCTGTCCGGCGGCCAGCGGGCCCAGGTGGCCCTGGCCCTGATCCTGGCCAAGCAGCCCCGGCTGCTGCTGCTGGACGAGCCGGTCGCGGCGCTGGACCCGCTGGCCCGGCGGAACTTCCTGGGCCTGCTGGCCGGCGCGGTGGCAGCCGGCGGCCTGACCGTGCTGCTGTCCTCTCACCTGGTCGCCGACCTGGAACGGGTCTGCGACCACCTGATCATGCTGGCCGCCGCCCGGGTCCAGCTGTGCGGCGACATCGATGACCTGCTGGCCGAGCACCAGCTGCTGACCGGCCCGCGCAAGGACACCACGGCCATCGAGCGCGATCACCGGGTGGTGCAGGCCACCCGCACGCCGCGGCAGACGACCATGCTGGTCCGGCTGCGCGGCCCGCTGGCCGACCCGGCCTTCGAGGCGAGCGACGTGAGCCTGGAAGAGCTGGTGCTGGCCTACCTGGGCGCGGGCGCCCCGCCCGCGCTGGCCCCCTTGACCACGGCGCCCTAACCACGATGGGAGATCCGTCATGACCTGGCTCGTCTGGCGCCAGCACCGCGCCCAGTTCCTGGCCGGCGCGGTGCTGCTGGCCGCGTTCGCGGTGCTGATCGCGATCACCGGAGGGCAGGTGGCGCACCAGTACCAGGCCGCGCAGGCGGCCTGCGCGGCGGGCCAGGGCTGCCAGCACCTGGGCGGGCTGTTCCTGGGCAGCCACGCCGTCGGCTTCCTGATCATCTCGACGCTGGGCGCGCCCGCCCTGGTCGGGCTGTTCTGGGGTGCGCCGCTGGTGGCGGCCGAGGCCGAGGCGGGCACCACGCAGTTCGCCTGGATGCAGGGCGTCACCCGCCGGCACTGGCTGACGGTCAAGGTGGGCTGGATGCTGCTGGCCGCCGCGATCTGGGGCGGGGTCATCTCGGCCCTGGTCACCTGGTGGTCCGGGCCGAACAACGCGCTCCAGCTGGACGCGTTCAACCCGGGCCGGTTCGACATCATGGGCCTGGTCCCGGTGGCGTACTCGCTGTTCGCGGTGGCTCTCGGCATCGCCGCCGGGGCGCTGACCCGCCGGGTGCTGCCGGCCATGATCGCCACCCTGGCCGGGTTCATCACGGTCCGGGCGCTGATCGCGCTGCTGCTGCGGCCGCACTACATGACCCCGGTCACGGTGTATTACAAAGCGACCAGCAGCTTCACCCCGGCCGGCTCGTTCTGGCAGCTGGCCTCAGGCGTGATCGGCCCGAACGGACAGTCGGTGGACACGAGCGGGAACAACGTGAACGTCATCGACGGCATCCCGGCTACGTATCTGCCCGCCTCGTGCACTCAGACGACCCGCGGCGCGTTTAACCCGCCGCAGGCATGCCTGCAGGCGGCATCCCACTTCCGCGAGTACCTCACCTACCAGCCGGCCGGCCGCTACTGGGCGTTCCAGGGCATCGAGAGCGGGATCTTCCTGGTCCTGGCCGCGGCCTTGATCGCGGTCACCGCCGTCGTACTGCTGCGCCGCGACGCGTAAGGATTCAACACGGGCTTAGTCAACACTGAGCTTAGGCAACACTGGGCTTAGGCAACACTGGGACGATTCGTATTCTTGAATCGTTTGCCTTTAGGGCGGTAGGTTGGCGGCATGACCGACGCCCGGACCGCCGCCGAGGAGCTGCGGGGGGCCGGGCTGCGAGTGACGGCCGCCCGGGTCGCGCTGCTGGAGACCGTCCGGGACGGTGACCACCTCGGGGTCGAGGCGGTAGCGGCCGGGGTCCGCGGCCGCATCGGCCACGTCTCCCTGCAGGCCGTGTACGAGGCGCTGCACGCGCTGACCGCGGCCGGGCTGGTGCGCCGCATCGAGCCGGCGGGCGGTGCCCCCCGGTTCGAGGGACGCGTCGGGGACAACCATCATCACGTGGTGTGCCGGTCGTGCGGCGCCGTCGCCGACGTCGAGTGCGCGGTCGGCGAGGCGCCGTGCCTCACCGCCGCTGACGACCAGGGCTTCACCATCGACGAGGCCGAGGTCACCTACTGGGGCCTGTGTCCCGCCTGTTCCACCGCCCGCAGTGCCTGAGCATCCATGATCCGCCTAGCCCGGAAGGAATTCCGTGTCTGAGAACCATGATCCAGTCGTCACCGACGAGCCGACGCCGGAAGCCGGAGAGACCGAGAGCGGGGGCTGCCCGGTCGCGCACGGCCGCGTGCACCCGACCCAGGGCGACGCCAACCAGCAGTGGTGGCCGGGCCGCCTCAACCTGAAGATCCTGGCCAAGAACCCGGCCGTGGCCAACCCGCTGGGCGAGGAGTTCAACTACGCCGAGGCGTTCAGCTCGCTCGACCTGGCCACCGTCAAGCAGGACATCGCCGAGGTGCTGACCACCTCGCAGGAGTGGTGGCCGGCCGACTTCGGGCACTACGGGCCGCTGATGATCAGGATGGCGTGGCACAGCGCGGGCACCTACCGGATCAGCGACGGGCGGGGCGGGGCCGGCGGGGGCCAGCAGCGGTTCGCCCCGCTGAACAGCTGGCCGGACAACGTCAGCCTGGACAAGGCCCGGCGGCTGCTGTGGCCAGTCAAGAAGAAGTACGGGCAGAAGATCTCCTGGGCCGACCTCATGGTGCTGGCGGGGAACGTGGCCCTGGAGTCGATGGGCTTCGCCACGTTCGGCTTCGGCGGCGGCCGGGTGGACACCTGGGAGCCCGAGGAGGACGTCTACTGGGGCCCGGAGACCGACTGGCTCGGCGACGAGCGGTACAGCGGTGACCGTGAGCTGGCCGAGCCGTTCGGCGCGGTCCAGATGGGGCTGATCTACGTCAACCCGGAGGGGCCGAACGGCAACCCCGACCCGCTGGCCGCGGCCCGGGACATCCGGGAGACGTTCCGCCGGATGGCGATGAACGACGAGGAGACGGTGGCCCTGATCGCGGGCGGTCACACGTTCGGCAAGACGCACGGCGCCGGGCCGTCCGAGAGCGTCGGGCCCGACCCGGAGGCGGCCCCGATCGAGCTGCAGGGCCTGGGCTGGCCGAGCAGCTACGGAAACGGCAAGGGCCGGGACGCGATCACCAGCGGCCTGGAGGTGACCTGGACGGCGACGCCGATCCAGTGGGACAACAGCTTCCTGGAGACCCTGTTCGGCTATGAGTGGGAGCTGAGCCTCAGCCCGGCGGGCGCCCAGCAGTGGAAGCCGAAGGACGGTGCCGGGGAGGGCACGGTGCCTGACCCGCAGGACCCGTCGCAGCGCCGGTCCCCGACCATGCTGACGACCGACCTGTCGCTGCGGGTGGACCCGGTCTACGAGCAGATCTCCCGGCGCTTCCTGGCGAACCCGGACCAGTTCGCGGACGCCTTCGCGCGGGCCTGGTTCAAGCTGACCCACCGGGACATGGGCCCGGTGGTGCGCTACCTCGGCCCGGAGGTCCCGTCCGAGACGCTGATCTGGCAGGACCCGGTGCCCGCCGTGTCGCACGAGCTGGTCGGCGCGGCGGAGATCGCCGACCTCAAGAGCCAGGTGCTGGCCTCGGGCCTGTCGGTGGCCCAGCTGGTCTCGGCGGCCTGGGCGTCGGCGTCCACGTTCCGCGGCAGCGACAAGCGCGGCGGGGCCAACGGGGCACGGGTCCGGCTGGAGCCGCAGAGCGGCTGGGAGGTCAACAACCCGGACCAGCTGGCCGTGGTGCTGCGCACCCTGGAGGGCATCCAGCAGTCGTTCAACGCCGCGGCGGCGGGCGGCCAGCAGATCTCGCTGGCCGACCTGATCGTGCTGGCGGGCGGGGCGGCGGTGGAGAAGGCGGCCCGGGACGCCGGGTTCGAGGCCGAGGTGGCCTTCGCGCCGGGCCGCGCTGACGCCGCGCCGGAGCAGACCGACGCGGAGTCCTTCGCCGCGCTCGAGCCGAGGGCGGACGGCTTCCGCAACTACCTCGGGAAGGGCACCCGGCTCCCGGCCGAGTACCTGCTGCTGGACAAGGCCAACCTGCTCACGCTGAGCGCACCGGAGCTGACGGTCCTGGTCGGCGGCCTGCGCGTGCTGGGGGCGACCTACGACGGCTCCAAGCACGGGGTCTTCACGACCACCCCCGGGACGCTGACCAACGACTTCTTCGCCAACCTGCTCGACATGGGCACGGAGTGGACGGCGACGTCGGAGGACGCGAACGCGTTCGAGGGCCGGGACCGCTCGACCGGCGCGGTCCGGTGGACCGGCACCCGCGCCGACCTGGTCTTCGGCTCGAACTCCGAGCTG
This sequence comes from uncultured Actinomycetes bacterium, assembly GCA_963744005.1. Lineage (GTDB taxonomy): Bacteria > Actinomycetota > Actinomycetes > Streptosporangiales > Streptosporangiaceae > Palsa-504. The sequence goes on from CAVURU010000003.1 coordinate 1,609,332, forward strand.
CGCGCGCTGGCCGAGGTCTACGCCAGCGATGACGCCAAGGAGAAGTTCGTCCGGGACTTCGTGGCGGCCTGGGTCAAGGTCATGAACCTGGACCGGTTCGACCTGGCCTGACCGGCCGGGAAACTGGGGCCGGCCGTCTGCCCGGCCCGGCGGGGAGAAGGACCAGACCTCGCCGGGCCGGGCGGGCGGGCCCGGCCCGGCTGCTATAACGGCATGAGGTGCCCAGGCGGCAGCTGGCCTGTGCGGGGCTGGCCGGTGCGGCGGCTGGGGCGAGGTAATATCCAGTTTTTCGGTGTGAATAGAGGAGAAGGGATCGTCCGATGCTCCTGCCCCGCCCTGAGCAAGGCGCCATCGCGGTTCGCCCGCCAGGAAACGGGCCCGGGTTCTGGGCCGGGGGGCCGTGCGCGGTGGCCGGCGACGAGGGGGAGATCTTCCTGGCCTACCGGCTGCGGCGGCCCGTGGGGCAGGGCCGCGGCTACGCCGTGACGGTGGCCCGGTCGGCGGACGGCGTGCGGTTCGAGACCCTGCTGACGATCGCCAAGGACGAGATGGACACCGAGTCGCTGGAGCGGCCCGCGCTGGTCCGCACCCCGGACGGGCGGTGGCGGCTGTACTTGAGCTGCGCGACGTCCGGGACCAAGCACTGGCGGGTGGAGGTGACCGAGGCGGCGCACCCCGGCGAGTTCGACGTGCGGCGCCGCGAGGTGACCCTGCCCGGCGACGCCAAGACCGGGGTCAAGGACCCGGTGATCCGGCACCACCAGGGCCAGTGGCATCTGTGGGCGTCGTGTCACCCGCTGGCCGACCCGCTGGCGACCGACCAGATGACGAGTGAGTACGCGACCAGCCCGGACGGCCTGAGCTGGACCTGGCACGGCACCGCGCTGAGCGGCACGCCGGGCCGCTGGGACGCCCGGGGCGCGCGGGTCACCTCGGTCCTGTTCGGCGGCGGCACGGTGACGGCCTACTACGACGGGCGGGCCACGGCGGCGGAGAATTTCGAGGAACGGACCGGGGTGGCGACCGGCACGGACCCGGCGGCCCTGACCGCGGTGGGCGACGCCCCGGCGGCCTTCTCGCCCCACCACGGCGGCGGACTGCGCTACCTGGACGTCGTGGCGCTGCCGGGCGGGGGCAGCCGGCTGTACTACGAGCTGACCGAGCAGGACGGCTCGCACGCCCTGGTCACCGAGCTGGCCTGACCGGCGGAGCCGGTGAGGCCGGTCACGGGCGACGGCGGGCGCTACGGGCGGCTACGGGCGGGCGCGGCCGTTGCGGGCCTGGCCCTGCCCGGTCGGCCGGGCGCCGACCATGCCCCCGGAACGCTCCCGGGGCTGGACCCAGTCGCGGAAGTCCTCGCCCAGGACGCGCCCGAGGAGCTCGATGTCCGGTTCGAAGCGGGGCAGGAGCTCCTGGCGCTGCTCCCAGCTCAGCGGCTGGCGCTCGCGGCTGTGCCGCTGCAGGAACCGTTCCAGCGGGGCGGTCAGGGTGGCCGCGGTCAGGCCGGGCACCCGGCTGCCCACCGCGGTGCCCGCGCGCTGGGCCAGCGAGACGGCCCGGTGGGCCAGGGTGGGCTCGGGATGGGAGGTGACGTTCTGCCGCGGGATCTCGGTCAGCACCCCGGTGGCCACGCCGAGGAAGGCGCAGATCCGGTCCAGGGTCTGGGCCGGCTCATCCACCAGCATCCGGTAGCGCAGGACCAGGACCTGCTCGTGCGGGAACAAGGTGAACAGGTACTCCAGCTGCTCCCCGTAGCGGCCCAGGCCCACGTAGTGCCAGAAGCTGGCCCAGCCCGCCGCGATCCGGCGGTCCTCCTCGCCGCAGGCCTGGACGAAGTCGGGCACGGGCTCCAGGCCGGCTGACCACAGGTGGGTCCAGTTGGAGTGGGCCCGCTCGACCGGGTCGCGGACGATCACGATGAGCCGGGCGTCCGGGATCGTCTCGCGGATCCGGCGCATGGCGCCCCGGTTGTAGAGGTAGAGCGGGGTCGACTCGCCCGTCAGCGTGCCGGGCGGGGCCGGGGCGAACAGGGCCTCGTAGTCCGCGCGGCGCCAGACGTGCTCGCGGTAGGTCAGGGCGTCACCGGGGCCGCCCTTGGCCGGCGGCGGGCCGTCGGTGAGGAAGTACTTCGGCTCCTTGATGGCCGACAGGTACAGGTCCGGGTGTCCGGACAGGGCGGCATGCAGGGCCGTGGTGCCGGCCTTGGGGGCGCCGATGACCAGGAAATCGGGCATCGCCACGGGGCCTCCAGGGGTATTCTCGCGGTTCTACATTTTTGACTAGAATAGTAGGACATTGGCTCACCCGCTGTCGTACCCCGGGCGGGCGCCTTCCATCCCTGGCTCGGCCGGTGGCCGCAGTGGCGTGCACCACGTTCCGTTCGGCCCAGGCCCTTGACTCCGCCGTGACACCGATCCCGTACCGTCGGCGGAGGGAGCCTGGCGGAAGGGATCGCGGTGACGGTACGCGCGGACGCGGTAGTGATCGGCGGCGGGCACAACGGGCTGGTCGCGGCGGCGTACCTGGCCCGCGCAGGCCTGAGCACGGTGGTGTGCGAGCGGCGCGACGTGCCCGGCGGGGCGGCGGTCAGCGAGCATCCGTTCGGCCCGGACTACACGGTGACGTCCCTGTCCTACGTGGTCTCGCTGCTGCCGCCGGAGCTGGTCCGGGACCTGCGGCTGGAACAGCACGGCTACCACGTGTACCCGCAGGGGCCGTATTTCGCGCCGCGGCGGGACGGGCGGTACCTGCGGCTGCCGGACGACCCGGCGCAGCGGCGGGCCGAGATCGCGAAGTTCTCGGCCCGGGACGCCGACGCCTACGGCGGCTATCAGGCGCACCTGGCCCGCATCGGGCAGATCCTCGAGCCGCTGCTGCACCAGATCCCGCCGCGGCTGGGCTCCAAGCGCCCGGCCGACCTGCTCCGGCAGGCGCAGCTGCTCGGCCGGCTGCGCACCGCGGACGAGCGGGCCGCGGTCGATGTCACCCGGCTGCTCACCGACAGCATCGCCGACCTGGTCGAGGGGTACTTCGAGAGCCCGGCCATGCGCGGCCTGCTGTCGGTGTCGGGGGTGATCGGGACGTGGGCCGGGCCGCGGTCGGCGGGCACCGCCTACGTCATGCTGCACCACCACATCGGCGAGACCGACGGGCAGTCCGGGGCGTGGGGGTTCCCGCGCGGCGGCATGGGCGCGGTGAGCGGGGCCCTGGCGCGGGCGGCCCGGATGTTCGGCGCGCAGGTCAGGACGGGCGCCGAGGTGGCGCGCATCCGCACCCGGGGCGGCCGGGTGGCGGGCGTGACGCTGGCCAGCGGCGAGTCGATCGACGCGCCGGTGGTGGTGACCACCGCGCACCCGCAGATCTCGTTCCTGCGGCTGCTGGAGGACGCCGACCTGCCCGAGGGGTTCGTGGCCGACATCCGCGGCTGGCGCAGCCGCAGCGGCACGGTGAAGATCAACCTGGCCCTGGACCGGCTGCCGGTCTTCGCCGCCTATCCGGAGCCCGACCCGTCGGTGTACGGCGGCACGATCGTGCTGGCCGAATCGCTGGATGACATCGAGAACGCGTTCCAGGACGCGGTAGCGGGCGTCGCGGCCCGGCTGCCGTTCGCCGACATCTGCATCCCGAGCGTGTTCGACGACTCGCTGGCCCCGGCCGGGAAGCACGTCATGTCGCTGTTCACCCAGTGGGTGCCGTCGACGTACGCGGACGAGCCGCACGAGACGGAACTGAAGGCCTACGCCGACCGGGTGCTGGACCGGCTGGACGCGGTGGCCCCGGGCTTCACCAGCTCGGTGCTGCACCGGCAGGTGATCGGACCGCACCAGATGCAGGAGGAGTACGGGCTGGTCGGCGGGAACATCTTCCACGGCGAGCTGTCGCTGGGGCAGATGTTCCACGCCCGGCCCGCGGCGGGCTACGCCGACCTGCGCACCCCGGTCCGGGGCCTGTACCAGGCGGGCTCGGCCACCCACGGCGGCGGCGGGGTGACCGGCATCCCGGGCCGCAACGTGGTGCGCCAGATCCTGGCCGACCGGCGGGCCGAGCGCTGGCGGCGCCGGGGGCGGCCGGTGCGGGCCTAGCCGGCGGCGGGCTGGGCGGCGGCTGACTGGGCGGCGGCTGACTGGGTGGCGGGGCTGGGCGTGCGGGCCAGCTCGGCCACGAGCTCGAAGGAGCGCAGCCGGTCGGCGGGGTCGAAGGTCATGGTGGTGATCATCAGCTCGTCGGCCTCGGTGGCCTCGAGCAGGCTGGCCACCCCGGCGCGGACGGTGCCGGGGGCGCCGATGATCTGGGTGGCCTGCCGGTCGGCGATGAAGGCCTGCTCGACGTCGGAGTAGGGGTGCGCGGCCGCCTCCTCGGGCGAGGGCACCGCACCGGGACGGCCCTGGCGCAGGCGCAGGAACGACAGGGCGCCCGAGCCGGCCAGGAACCGGGCCCGCTCGTCGGTCTCGGCGCAGATGACGGCCGCGGCGACCATGGCGTAGGGCTGGTCCAGCGCGTCGGAGGGGCGGAAGTGCTGCCGGTACAGGGCCAGCGCCGGGAGGGTGTTGGCCGCGCTGAAGTGGTGCGCGAAGGCGAACGGCAGGCCGAGGACGCCGGCTACCTGGGCGCTGTAGCCGCTGGAGCCGAGCAGCCAGATGGACGGCTGGTAGCCGCGGCCGGGCATGGCGGTGATGCGGGCGTACGGGTGGCCGGCCGGCCAGCGCCCGGTGAAGAACCCGGCCAGCTCGATGAGCTGCTCGGGGAACTCCTCGGCGGTCAGCCCGTCGGGCGAGCGGCGCAGCGCGGCCGCGGTCAGCTGGTCGGTGCCGGGCGCGCGGCCGATGCCCAGGTCGATGCGGCCGGGGTGGAGGGCTTCCAGCATGCCGAACTGCTCGGCGACGACGAGCGAGGTGTGGTTGGGCAGCATCACGCCGCCGGAGCCGATCCGCATGCTCGACGTCACGTCGGCGATGTGGCTGATCAGCACGGGCGGGGTGGAGCTGGCGATGCCGGGCATGTTGTGGTGCTCGGCGACCCAGTACCGGTGGTATCCGAGCCGCTCAGCGTGCCGGGCCAGGTCGATCGTGGCGTGCAGCGCGGTGCCGGGGTCGCTGCCCTCCGGGACGGGCGCCGTGTCCAGGACCGAGAGCGGTACCTGGCGGGGGCCGAACGTCAGCGCGGCCGGGGCAGCATTAGTTTCGTCCACGACTATCCCGAACAGCGCCCGGAGCCTGGTTCTTCCTACCGTCGCCTTTTGCGCTGGCGGATCTTGATGTAGCCGAACAGCGGGTGGCCGGTCACGATGACGGTCGGGGCGCCCGGGTCGGCCGTCTGCGCGGCGCGGTTGCTGATGTGCCCGGTGTAGGTGCTGCGCGGGGCGACCTGGGCGGCCCAGCCGTCGGGCAGGATGAGCTGGATCCAGCCGGTCTGGGTGACCACCTCCACGGTGACCTGGCGGTAGGCGCAGGACGCCTGGGTGAAGTCGATGGTGATCCAGCCGGTGGTGGACTCGGCGGTGATCCGCTCCGGGACGATCCAGCGCCCGGCCTGCCTGATGTTGGGCGTGGTGGTCCGCAGCATCAGGGTCTGCGGCTCGGCGGCGATCCCCGGGTAGCTGGTGTACGGCGGCTGCGCGGGCAGGTCGGCGACGAGCATGGCCAGGTCGCCGTAGGTCTCGGCGCCGTAGGCGCGGCCGAGCCGCTCGTCCAGCTCCCACAGCTCGATCCGGCCCTCGCCGGCCGCGACCCGCAGCCGCTCGGCGATGACCTCCCGGTCCGCGTCGGCGGCCCGCCGGGCCGAGACGTCGGGCCAGGCCGGCCCGGGCGGGAGCGGGCCGGGCCGATCCGCATCGGTCATAGCTGCGACTCTAGGACGATTGACGGGCGGCGGCGAGCGGCTACTCGTCGAGGGCGGCGGCGTCGGCCGGGACGTCGACCGAGTACGACCTGAGGATCTCCAGGGTGACGATCTCCAGCGCGCGCTCGTGGGTCGAGGCCAGGACGACGGGGGCGGCGGCCCCGTCGTGGTGCGCGCGCAGCCAGTTGGCGGCGGTCACGCACCACCGGTCGCCGGGCGCCAGGCCGGGAAAGGCGAACTGCGGCATCGGGGTGGACAGGTCGTTGCCGATGCCGCGCTGATGCGCGAGGAACTCCGCGGTCATCACGGCGCAGATGGTGTGGCTGCCGATGTCCTCGGTCCCGGTGGTGCAGCACCCGTCCCGGTAGAACCCGGTCAGCGGATCAGATCCGCACGGCTCGAGCTCGCCGCCCAGCACATTTCGGTCGCCCATAAGGGCAGTATCGGCATCCCGGTGGTAGCTCCGCAAGATCACGGCCCGGTAGCGTAGGACACGTGACCATACTCGACATCCCGGTGAAGACCCTGGCCGGGCAGGACTCCTCGCTGGGCTCCGTGGCGGCGCCCGGCAAGACGCTGCTGGTGGTGAACGTGGCCTCCAAGTGCGGGCTGACGCCGCAGTACACGGCGCTGGAGCAGTTGCACGAGCAGTTCGCCGGCCGCGGGTTCGCGGTGGTCGGCTTCCCGTGCAACCAGTTCGGCGGCCAGGAACCGGGCTCCGCGGCGGAGATCGCCGAGTTCTGCTCGGCGACCTACGGGGTCACGTTCCCGATGTTCGAGAAGATCGAGGTCAACGGCGCGGGCCGGCACGCGATCTACGACGAGCTGACCTCGGTGACGGACGCCCAGGGCGAGGCCGGGGACATCCAGTGGAACTTCGAGAAGTTCCTGCTCCGCCCGGACGGCACGGTGGCGGCCCGGTTCCGGCCGCGGACCGCGCCGGACTCAGACGAGGTGCTGGCGGCCATCGAGGCCAACCTGCCGCCGGACTACTTCCTGGGCTGATACCTCTCGCGGGCGCGTTACGCGTGCGCGCTCTCGAGGTAGATCGTGCCGATGACCTGGTCGTCGACCAGCTTCTTGTAGTCCTCGTCGGACAGCCCGATGATCTCCTTGTACACGTACTCGTTGTGCTGGCCCAGGGTGGGCGCGGGCCGGAAGGGCGGCCCGTCGGCGGTGTACTGGAGCTTGCCCAGCGGCCCCGGGTACAGGTGGGTGCCGGCCGCCGGGTGGGTGATCGGGGTGAAGTAGTTCCGGGCGTTCAGGTGCTCGTCGTCGGCCATCTCCTGCTGGTGGGCCAGGGCGGCCGCGCTCACGCCGCTGGCCTGCAGCCGGCGGGCCAGCTCCTCGGCGTTGTACTGGCCGGTGCGCTCGGCGACCGCCTCGTTGACCGCGGTGCGGTTTCGCAGCCGGGCGATGGTGGTGGCGAACTGCTCGTCATCGGCCCACTTGGCCGAGTCCAGCTGCTGGGCCAGGGCGGCGAAGGCGGCGTCGGAGGTGCAGGCGATGGCGATCCACCGGTCGTCGCCCGCGCACGGGAACACCCCGTACGGCGCGAAGGCCGGGTGGTCGTTGCCGCGCTGGCCCCGCTCCCGCTGGTTGAACTCGTAGTCCATCACGTCGTAAGCGATGTGGTGCAGGACCGCCTCGGACTGCGACAGCTCGACCAGCTGGCCCTGGCCGGTCTTCTCCCGGGCCAGCAGCGCGGCCTGCACGGCCCAGGCCACGTGGGTTCCGGCGTTCGGGTCGCCGTGCAGCGAGTTGGGGGTGGTGGACGGGTCGTCCCCGACGTAGCCGCGGACCATGGTGTGCCCGGCGATGGCCTCCATGTTGGTGCCGTAGCCCTTGTGGTGGGCGTAGGGCCCGGTGATGCCGAAGCCGGGGAACCGGACCATGATCAGCTGCGGGTTGGCCGCGTGCAGCACGTCCCAGCCGATGCCCAGGTTGTCCACCACGTTGGCCGCGTTGTTCTCCAGGAAGACGTCGGCCTGCTTGATCAGGTCCAGGAACAGCTCGTGACCGCGTTCGCTGCTCAGGTCGAAGGTGGCCGACAGGCAGCCCCGCTTGCCGTAGTTGAACCAGGCCTGCCGGTCCCAGAAGCCCTCCGAGCCGTCCCGGTCCAGGTAGTAGCTGCCGCCCGGGCCCTCCAGGACCACGGGGGGCAGGTGCCGCATCTGGGTGCGGGTCGGGTTGAGGTGCTGGATCGACTCGATCTCGATGACCTCGGCGCCGAGGTCGGCCAGGATCACCGTGGCGAACGGCCCGGCCCACACCAGTCCCTGGGCCAGAACCCGGACACCAGCCAGCGGCGGCTTGCGGTCATTCATCCTGCCTGCTCCTTCGGAAGACCTAGATCACGTTCTGGGTGCGCAGTGCCGCGACTTCCGGCGGGGTGTAACCGAGCTCGCCGAAGACCTCGAGGTTGTGCTCGCCCAGCAGGGGCGGGCGGCGCAGCTCGCCGGGCGTGCCGGAGAACCGCATGGCCAGGCCGGGCAGCTCGACGTCGCCGGCCTCGGGGTGGTCGACGGTGACGAAGAAGCCGCGCTCGCGCATGTGCGGGTCGCGGAGCACGTCGGCCGGCGTATTCAGCGCGGACAGCGGCCAGCCCTGAGCCTGGGCCTGTTCCATGGCCTCCTGCTTGGTCAGCGGCTTGAGCCAGTCCAGGAAGGCGGCTTCGGTCTCGGCCCCGATCGCCTCGGCGTTGTTGAGGTTGGCCGTCATCCGCTCGTCCTTGATCCACTCCGGCTTGCCGATGACCCGGCAGAACCGGCTGAACCAGACCGAGTGCGTGGTGACCTGGACGTACCCGTCGGAACACTGGTAGACGCCGTTGGGCAGCGGGGTGGCCAGCACGTCGGCGTCCCGGCGCTCGATCATCAGGCTGCCGCTGTACTGGTAGCTGACCAGGTTGGGGCCGCCGCGGTCCATCGAGCCGGCCAGCGCCTCCTGGATGGAGAAGTCCACGACCTCCTGCTGCTGGTCCCGGTGCGCGGCCCGCATGGCGCCCAGGGCCAGCGGGGCGCAGATGGCCCCGGCCAGGAACAGCGGCGTGAACAGGCCCAGCGCCACCGGCCCGCGATCCGGGAGCCCGGTGATCTGCAGGATGCCGGCCGCCGCGTACTCGATCAGGTCGTCGGCCTCGAAGTCCTTCATCGGCCCGGTCTGCCCGAAGTTGGAGATCCGCACCAGCGCGGCCGGCCCGGCCTGGGCCAGCCGCTCCGGCGCCAGGCCCCACTTCTCCAGCGTGCCGGGCCGGTAGCTCTCCACGATCAGGTCCGCGTCCGCGGCCAGCCCGAGGAACAGCTCACGGCCGGTCCGGGTGCTCAGGTCCAGGGTGACGCTCCGCTTGCCGGTGTTGAGCGTCAGGTACATCCCGCTCTTCTCCTGATGCGGGTTGTCGCCCGGGAACGGGCCGATCCGCCGGGACACGTCGCCGAACCCGGGCCGCTCGACCTTGATCACGTCGGCGCCGTAGTCCGAGCAGAGCTTCGTCACGTACGGCCCGGCAATACCTTGAGTGAGATCGAGGACCTTCCAGCCCTCCAGAGGACCGCCCATGATCTCCACCTTACGCTTCGAAGCTTCGATGCTTATCAGCCGGCAAGCGACATCGCCGCGCGGCCGGCGCGTGCCCGGACGACGGCGGGTTAATGACCCTGGTAGACCGGATCGCGCTTCTCGACGAAGGCCTTGAGGGCCTCGACGCGGTCCGAGCTCGGCATCGACGGGGCGTTGGCGTCGTGCTCATGGGCCAGCGAGTCCTCCAGCCAGAACCGGCGGTTCAGCAGCTGCTTGGCCGAGCGGACGGTCAGCGGCGGGTTCCCGGAGATCTCGTTGGCCAGGGCCATGGCCTCATCCATCAGCCGCTCGTGCGGGACGACCGAGTTGACCACGCCCTTGTCCAGGGCCCACTGGGCGTCGAACAGGCGGCCGGTGAAGGCCATCTCCGACGCGATGCCCAGGCCGACCAGGTCGACCATGGACTCCGAGGACCCGGTGTCGGGGACCAGGGCCCGCTTGACGAAGATGCTGGCGAAGCGGGCCTGGTCGGAGGCGATCCGGATATCGGAGGCCAGGCTGAGGGAGAACCCGGCCCCGGCGGCGACGCCGTTGACGGCGGCGATGATCGGCTGCGACATGCGGCGGAAGCGCGGAGCAAGCGGCGGGATGAGCGCACGCGGGTTATAGGCCTGCGGAGCGGCCTGGCCGTTGGCCGCGGCGATCTGGCCGGACAGGTCGGCCCCGGAGCAGAAGCCCCGGCCGTTGCCGGTGAGGATGATGGCCCGGATCTCGGGGAATTCGGCCTCGAGCTCGTCGAGGGCGTCGTTCAGGTCGAGGCACAGCCCGGGGCTCAGCGCGTTCAGCAGCTTGGGCCTGTTCAAGCGGATAATCCCTACATGCCCGACCCGTTCAACTTCCACATTTTCGTAGGCCACGATTACCCCTTGCTACGGTTACAGTCGCGTTTCGCGCATTCGTCGCAGGCTCTGTATAACATCGCGCGTCGGCGGCTCACAAGACCGCCGAGACGCCATATGGACAGTCTGACCATTTTGTGAACGGCGAGTCAATGCCGCGGCGGCGGCCCGCACGACGGCACCCCGCGACGACCCTCCCCCGATCATGGCCTGGGCCGGAGCTCAGGGGCGACGGTCGACCTGGAGCGGGGCGAAGCTCTGGCTCACCGGCATCAGCTCGATGACGTTGATGTTGACGTGCGGCGGCTGGCGGGCGGCCCACTCGACGGCGGCGGCGATGTCGTCGGCGGTCAGCGGCTGCGTTCCGGAGTACACGGCGGCGGCCCGGTCGCGGTCACCGCCGAAGCGCACGTCGGAGAACTCGGTACCGCCCGACAGCCCGGGCTCGACGCAGGTGACCCGTACGCCGGTGCCGTGCAGGTCGGCGCGCAGGTTGAGGCTGAACTGGTGGACGAAGGCCTTGGTCGCGCCGTAGACGTTGCCGCCCGGGTAGGGATAGGTGCCGGCGATCGAGCCCAGGTTGATGACGTGCCCGCGGCCGCGCGCGACCATCTGGGGCAGGATGGCCCGGGTCAGGTAGACCAGGCCGGTGCAGTTGGTCTGGATCATCTGCTCCCACTGGCCGACGTCGGCCTCGGCGGCGGGCTCCAGCCCGAGGGCCAGGCCGGCGTTGTTGACCAGGATGTCGACCTCGGCGAAGGCGGGCGGCAGCGCGGCCGCGGTCCGCTCCACCTCGGACCGGTCCCGGACGTCGAGGGTCAGCGGGAGGAGCAGGTCAGGCCCGAGCTCGTCGGCCAGGGCGGCGAGCCGCTCGGGCCGCCGGGCCGCGGCGATGACCCGGTCGCCGCGGGCGGCGAAGCGCCGGGCGATGGCGGCGCCGAAGCCGGAGCTGGCGCCGGTGATGAGGACAGTCGGCACGTCATGACCCTAGCGAATAAGCAAGGCCCGCCCGGCGTTGCGTACTAGTAACCCCCCATCCTGCTGGTGTCCTATGACGCCGTGTGCCGGTAAACCCTGCGACCATTGATGGCGACATGACCCTCACCGACCTGCTGCCCGCCGCGCCTGAGCCAGACGCGGTCTTCGACGCGTTCGCCGGCTGGTCGGAGGAGCGCGGGCTGGCCCTGTACCCGCACCAGGAGGAAGCGCTCATCGAGCTGGTGTCGGGCGCGAACGTCATCCTGTCCGCGCCGACCGGGTCGGGCAAGAGCCTGGTGGCGGCGGGCGCCCACTTCGCGGCGCTGGCGGACGGGCGGCGCACGTTCTACACCGCGCCGATCAAGGCGCTGGTGTCGGAGAAGTTCTTCGACCTGTGCGCCGCGTTCGGCCCGGCCGAGGTGGGCATGATGACCGGCGACGCCAGCGTCAACGCGGATGCCCCGATCATCTGCTGCACGGCCGAGATCCTGGCCAGCATCGCGCTGCGGGACGGGGCCGAGGCCGACGCGGGCCTGGTCGTGATGGACGAGTTCCACTTCTACGCCGACCCGGACCGGGGCTGGGCCTGGCAGGTCCCGCTGCTGGAGCTGCCGTACGCGCAGTTCCTGCTCATGTCGGCCACGCTGGGCGACGTGTCCCGGTTCGAAGAGGACCTGACCCGGCGCACCGGGCGGCCGACCGCGGTGGTCTCCTCGGTCGAGCGCCCGGTGCCGCTGGTGTTCTCCTACAGCCTCGAGCCGCTGCACGAGACGCTGAGCGAGCTGCTGAGCACCAACCAGGCCCCGGTCTACGTGGTGCACTTCACCCAGGCGGCGGCGCTGGAGCAGGCGCAGGCGCTGATGAGCGTGAACGTCTGCACCCGGGCCGAGAAGGACGCCATCGCCGAGCTGATCGGCGACTTCCGGTTCACGGCCGGCTTCGGCAAGACGCTGTCGCGGCTGGTGCGGCACGGCATCGGCGTGCATCACGCCGGCATGCTGCCCCGGTACCGGCGGCTGGTGGAGACGCTGACTCAGGCCGGCCTGCTCAAGGTCATCTGCGGCACGGACACCCTGGGCGTGGGGATCAACGTGCCGATCCGGACCGTGGTGTTCACCGCGCTGTCCAAGTACGACGGGACCAAGACGCGGCTGCTGCAAGCCCGGGAGTTCCACCAGATCGCCGGGCGGGCGGGCCGGGCCGGGTTCGACACCGCCGGGCGGGTCGTGGTGCAGGCCCCGGAGCACGTGGTGGAGAACGAGAAGGCCCTGGCCAAGGCGGGCGACGACCCCAAGGCGCGGCGCAAGGTGGTGCGCAAGAAGCCGCCCGCCGGGTTCGTGTCGTGGGGCCAGCCGACCTTCGAGCGGCTGGTGGCGGCCGATCCGGAGCCGCTGACGTCGAGCTTCCGGGTCACCCACGCCATGGTGCTGAACGTCATCGCCCGGCCGGGCGACGGGTTCGCCGCGATGCGCCACCTGCTGACCGATAACCACGAGGACCGCTCGGCGCAGCGGCGGCACATCCACCAGGCCATCGCCATCTACCGGGCGCTGCTGGCGGGCGGGGTGGTCGAGCGGCTGGATGAGCCGGACGCCGAGGGCCGCACGGTCCGGCTGACGGTGGACCTGCAGTACGACTTCGCGCTGAACCAGCCGCTGTCGCCGTTCGCGCTGGCCGCCATCGGGCTGCTGGACAGCGAGTCGCCGTCCTACCCGCTGGACGTGCTGTCGGTCATCGAGGCGACGCTGGATGACCCGCGGCAGGTGCTGTCGGCCCAGCAGTTCCGGGCCCGCGGCGAGGCGGTGGCCCAGATGAAGGCGGACGGCGTGGAGTACGACCAGCGGATGGAGATGCTGGACAGCGTGACCTACCCCAAGCCGCTGCAGGACACGCTGGAGGGCGCGTACGACATCTACCGCCGCGGCCACCCCTGGGTGCTGGACTACGCACTGTCGCCGAAGTCAGTGGTCCGGGACATGTACGAGCGGGCGCTGACCTTTCCCGAGTACGTGGCGTTCTACGGCCTGTCCCGCTCGGAGGGGCTGGTGCTGCGCTACCTGGCTGAGGCGTACAAGGCGCTGCGGCAGACGGTACCGGACGAGGCCAAGACCGAGGAGCTGACCGATCTCATCGAGTGGCTGGGCGAGATCGTCCGCCAGGTCGACTCCAGCATGCTGGATGAATGGGAGCGGCTGCGGAACCCGGCCGATCCGGAGCTGGCCGACTCGGAGGTCCGGCCGCCGTCGGTGACCGCGAACACCAGGGCCTTCCGCGTGCTGGTCAGGAACGCCATGTTCCTCCGGGTCAGGCTGGCCGCGCTCGGCCACTACGACGAGCTGGGCGCGCTGGATGCGGCCAGCGGCTGGGACGCGGACGCCTGGGCCGACGTGCTGGAGGAGTACTTCGAGGTCCACGACGAGCTCGGCACCGGGCCGGACGCGCGCGGGCCGGCGCTGCTGATCATCGACCAGCAGCCGGGCCGCTGGGCCCTCCGGCAGATCTTCGACGACCCGGCGGGCGACCACGACTGGGGCATCAGCGCCGAGGTCGACCTGGACGCCTCGGACGAGGCGGGCGCGGCCGTGCTGCGGGTGACCGAGGTGGGACAGCTCTAAGCGCCGCCTGTTTCGTGCCCGGCCAGGGCGCCGCGTACCAGCGGGACGGCGGCGGCGGCCCATCGGGCCACCGCGGCGTCCAGGTCGGCCAGCTCGGGCTCGGTGACGTAGAGGCCGCGGGCCGGCACGGTGGCGCCCAGCTCGACCAGGACCGGCCGCAGGTGGACCTCGACGGCCAGCAGATGGCCCGCCCAGCCGCCGGTCATGACCGGCACCGCGATCACCCCGGCCAGGCCGTTGTTACCGTACCGGTCGAGGAACGCCTTGAGCAGGCCGGTGTAGGAGGCCTTGTAGGTGGGCGAGGCGAAGACGGCGATGTCGGCCTCGGCCACCTCGGCGGTCAGCCGGGACAGCTCGGCCGCCGACGGGTCGAACAGGCTGGCCGCGTGCTCGCTGAGGTCGACTACCACGTGCGGCGCGGCCTGCGGGCCGGCCAGGCCGGCGGACAGGGCCCCGGCCACGGCGAGGGCGACCCCGTGGGTCCGGGACGCGGGTTTGGGGTTCCCGGTAACGACGGCGATCCGCATGACGCCTACCTCCGGCCTGGGTGAGGATGATGCTGGGCGGGGACCACGGATCGTTCGGCCCGGGTCATTTATCCATAATTCCGATGGACTTACTATACAAAGCTCGGGTGAGTGGCGCCGGCCGGGTCAGGAGGCGGGGCCGGCCGGAGCGGGGCCGGGGCCGGCCGGGTCTGTGCCTTCCGGAGGGGTGCCGGCGCTGGCCGGGTCGGGGCGGGTGAGCGGCTCGAGCAGGGCGATCAGCGGTTCCTGGCCGAAGTAGCGGGCCCAGCCGAGCGGGGTGGAGTCGAACCGGCGGTCGCGCAGGTCGGGATCGGCGCCCAGGCGCAGCAGGGTGCGGGCCAGCTCCAGGTGACCGTCCTCGGCCGCCTTGTGCAGCGCGGTCTGCCAGGGCTGATCGCTGGGCACGTCGGTGCGGCCCAGGGCGTTGACGTCGAAGCCCAGGGCGGCCAGGGTCTCGGCCGCCTCGGGCCGGCCGCAGGCGGCGGCCCAGGTGATCAGGGCCGGATGCGCGGCGCGGACCTCGGCGGCCAGGCCCGGACGGTCGCGGAGCAGCAGGTCCAGGGCCGGGCGGTCAGCGGCGAGCGCCGCGGCGACGAACGCCTCGCTGTGATCCAGGTCAAGCGGCGGGGCACCCTGGGCCACCAGGTATCCGACCAGGTCGGGGTGGCCGGTGGTGGCGGCGATCGAGGTCACGGTGGCACCGTCGGCGAACGGGGCCGTCACGTCGGCGCCGTGACCGACCAGCAGCCGGACCCGGCCGGCCAGGGCGTGGGTGATGGCCCAGGCCAGCTGGCCCCGGATCAGCTCGGCCGGAGAATCCAGGGCGTCGCCGAGCAGGGCCCGCCACGGGCCGCCGTCGCCGTGCCCCAGGCCGAACTCCAGCAGCAGCTCCAGGTGGTCATCGCCGGGCTCGAACATCCGGTTGTAGAGGGCCTGGCCGTCGTTCGGGTCGGCACCGGCCTGCAGCAGCAGGCGGGCCAGGGCCAGCGAGTGCGGATGCCGGGGCTGGCGGACCGGGCCCAGCTCCCCTTCGCCGAAGGCCCCGGTCAGCACGGTGAACGGGGTGGGCAGGCCGTGCCAGAGGTAACCGGCGTTCGGGTCGGCCCCCGCGTCCAGCAGCAGCCGGGCGGCGGCCAGCACGGCGTCCGCGCCGATCTGCGGGTCGTGCCGGGCGTAGGACAGGTAGCACAACGGCGGCCAGCGGAACGGGCCGGCGTCACGGCGCGCGGCACCGGGATCGGCGGCCAGGATGCGCCGCAGGGCGGCGACGTCGGCGGCCGCCGCGGCCGCCGGAGCGCTGCCCGCGGTGAGCTCCGGGTGCTGGCGCAGCAGCAGCCGGGCCTGCGCCCATTGCTCCGGCTGGTCGTCGGCGTAGCGCAGGACGGCCAGGCGCAGGAAGCGATCGGCCGGGCTGGAGGGGTCGCCGGCGGCGGCATCGGTGCTGGCCCCGGTGCTGGCCCCGGTGCTGGCCCCGGTGCTGGCCACGGTGCTGGCGCCGGACGGGACGCGGTCCGGGTAGCGGCTGTAGCGCTCGATGATCTCGAGATGATGCTTCAGGCGGGCCCAGCTCGGGAAGCCGTAGCGGCGGGCCAGCACGCGCTGCGCGGCGTGCAGCGGGAACGGGCCGGGCGGCACGGCGGCCTCGGCCAGGGCTTCCGGCTGGCCCGCGAGCACGGCCCGCCGCAGGTCCTTGGCCTGGTGGCGCAGTTGCTCGAGGCTGGGCTCATCCGGCAGGGAGATGGCCGGCATGACGACTCCTTTCGCATGCCTGCGGTCCGCGTCGCCAGGCCGAAAGGAGGTACGGCGGCTTGCCTGCTCGGTGCGATATCAGGTGGGCTCTGCCCTTTCCGCGGACCCGGAGGCCCCCTGCGGGCCTTCCTTCACTCTAATACAGGGGGCCTGCGGGCCAGTCCTGTCCTCAGCCGGGGGCCGGAGTGTTGTGGATGACGACCAGGGTGACGATCTTGCCGTCGCGGACGGTGAAGTAGTTGGTCAGGATCAGCTCGGGCGGCAGGTTCGCCTTGTCGAAGTCCCCGTCGTAGCGGCCGCGGACGATCGTCTCGCCGTAGTGGTCCAGGACCTCGGTCACTTCGACCGTCACCCGGTCGCCGACCAGTTCCCTGGCCACCCAGCGGGCGATGGCCTCGCGGCCCCAGAACTCCCGGTGCGCGTCATTGACCAGGGCGTCCTCGGCGAAGGTGGCCACGATGGCGTCGGTGTCGAAGGCGTTAACGGCGGCGAGGTGCTCGGCCAGGACGGGGGCGAGGGTGGTGGTGGCGGTCATGTCGGTTCCCTTCGGTGGGTGGCTGATGAACCCAGCCTCGGTGCTCCGGCAGACGAAGGGTCAACAGGCGGCCCGGCGCTTGACCCTCCGGTAACCGGAGGGTTCACAATGGCCAGATGGCAGCCGGGCTGACCGTGGGCGACTTCTCGCGGGCCACGCATCTCAGCGTCAAGACGCTGCACCACTACCACGAGGTGGGACTGCTCGACCCGGCCGCGGTCAACCCGGACACCGGCTACCGGTACTACTCGGCGGCGCAGATTCCGACGGCGCAGGTCATCCGCAGGCTGCGCGACCTGGAGATGCCGGTCGCCGACGTCAAGGCGGTGCTGGCCGCGCCGGACGCGGCATCCCGTAACGCGCTCATCGCCGCGCACCTGGGGCGGCTGGAAGCCGAGCTGGCCCAGACCCGGGCCGCGGTCGAGTCGCTGCGGGACCTGCTGGCGCCGCCGGCGGCCGTGGCGGCCATCGAGCATCGCAGCGTGCCCGCCACCACGACCGCCGCGATCACCGCGATGGTCGACCGCGGCGACGCCCTGGCCTGGTGGCAGGGCGCCCTCGGCGAACTGCAGGCCACCGTCCGGGCCCAGCGGGCGCGGACCCGCGGTCCCGCGGGCGGGGTGTTCGCCAGCGAGCTGTTCCAGCATGACCGCGGCCAGGCCACCGTGTTCGTGCCGGTCGAGGGCCCGGTGCGCGCTATCGGGCGGGTGGAGGCGCTGGAGATCCCGGCGGCCGAGCTCGCCGTCATCAGCCACCTCGGCCCGCTGGCCGACGCGGACCTCAGTTACGCCAAGCTCGGCTCGTACACGGCCACGCACGAGATCAGCATCGACGGGCCGCTGCGCGAGTACTACCTGGTCGGCGCGGCCGACACCGCGGACGAGGCTGAGTGGCGGACCGAGATCGGCTGGCCTGTGTTCCGCGCCGACGCCGCGGGGACATGACCAGGCCGGTGCTCGGTCCCCGGGTCCGGCGGGTGGCCCGGCGGCTGGCCGAGGTGGCCTGCCCGCCCGGGATGCGGGAAGGCGGCCGGGCCGAGGACGTACTAGCGGAGTTCGGGCTGATGCTCGGCGCGCTGGCCCCGGCAGCCCGGAGGGCCCTGCGAGCCGGGATGCTGACCTTCGATGAGGGAGCGCGGCTGTATCCCCCGGCCCGCGGTCGGCGGTTCACCCGGCTGGATGACGGGACCGCCGAGGCGTACCTGCGGGCCGTGCTGAACCGGGGTGGCGGCGCGGGCCAGCTGGTCCAGCGGCTGCGCGGGCTGGTGGTGATGTGCTACTACGAGCTGCCCGAGGTGCAGCGCGAGATCGGCTACCAGCCGGGCCCGTTCATCGCGGCGGTGTCCCGGCGGCGGCTGGAGTCCTACGGCCCGGCCATCGCCGCGGGCGAGGCGGCCGTGCTGCCCTCTGTCGTGCGGCCGGGCCGGGCCGGTCGGCTGGTGACCGGGGCGGACGTCAGCGCGGACGTGCACGTGGAATGCGACGTGGTGATCGTCGGCTCGGGGGCGGGCGGGGCCACCACGGCCGCGGAGCTGGCCGAGGCGGGCCTGGACGTGGTGGTGATCGAGGAGGGCGGATACCATCCGACCGGGTCGTTCGGCGCGGACACCATGCGGGCGCTGCGGACCCTGTACCGGGACGGGGGCGGCGGGATGGCGGTCGGGCAGCCGCCGGTGGTGTTCGCCGAGGGCCGGTGCGTGGGCGGTTCCACCGTGGTCAACGGCGGGATGTCCTGGCCTGCGCCGGGCCGCGTGCTGGACCGCTGGTCGGCGGGCGGGGTACGGGGCATCAGCGAGGCTGACATGGCGCCGTATTTCGCCCGGGCCGAGGCCCGGCATTCGGCGGGGCCGCAGGATCCGGAGACGATCGGCCGGGATTCGGAGCTGATGCGAGCGGGCGCGGCCGCGCTCGGCTGGGCCGTGGTGGCCAACCGGCGGGCCCAGCTGCACTGTGCGGGGACGAACAACTGCAACAGCGGCTGCCCGACCGGCGCGAAGCGCTCCATGCTGGTGACCAGCGTGCCGCGGGCGCTGGCGCTCGGCGCCCGGGTGTTCGCCGACTGCCGGGTGGAGCGGATCACCCGGTCCGGGCGCCGGGGGCCGGGGGTGACGGGCGTGTCCGGGGTGACCGGCCGGTTCACCGGGCCGAACGGGGCGCGGCTGAGCGTCCGGGCCCCGACGGTCATCGTGGCGGGCGGGGCGATCCAGACCCCGGCCCTGCTGGCCCGCTCGGGGCTGCGGTCGGCGTCAGGTCAGCTGGGCCGCAACCTGTCGCTGCACCCGAACACGACGGTGACGGCGTTCTTCGACTCCGACGTGACCGGATGGCAGGGCGTGCACCAGGCCTTCCAGGTGCGCGAGTTCGCGGCCGAGGGCATCCTGCTGTCCGCGCAGAACCTGCCGCCAGCCGCGCTGGCCGGGATCACCCCGGCCTACGGCCGCCGGCTCGGCGAGCTGATGGCGGACTACAACCAGATCGTGACGGCCGGGCCGGTGGTGACCGACACCGGGACCGGGCGGGTGCGGGCCGTGCCCGGTCTCGGGGCCCAGGTCTTCTACCGTCTGGCCGCCGCCGACGCGGCCCGGCTGGTGCGCGGGGTCGAGCTGACCGGGCAGGCGCTGTTCGCGGCCGGGGCCCGGCGGCTGCTGCTGCCCTTCGACGGCGCGCCGGAGGTGGCCAGCCCGGCCGAGCTGGCCAGCCTGCTGGCCCGGCCGGTGCCCAGGTCCGCGCTGCAGGTCTACTCGGTGCACCTGATGGGCACGGCGCGGATGAACGAGGACCCGCGGCGCGGGGTGACCGACAGCTTCGGGGCGGTGCACGGCGTGCCCGGCCTGTACGTGGCCGACGCCAGCCTGTTTCCCGGCCCGCTGGGCATCAACCCGATGGAGACGGTCATCGCGCTGGCCCTCCGGAACGCTCAGCGGTTCCTGGCGGGGTGACCGGCGGGCGGCGGTCAGGCGGGAGCGGGGCTGGCCGGGTCGGTCTCGGCCGGATCGGGCATCGGGTGGCCGCGGTACTTGATCTTGAACAGGCCGTAGGCGACCGGTCCGGCGGCCAGCGGGAGCCAGTAGGACGCGAGCCGGTAGGTGAGGGTGGCCAGCACGGCCTGGCTGGAGTCGACCTGGGCCAGGACCAGCAGGCCGGTCAGGCTGGCCTCGACCAGGCCCAGCCCGCCCGGGGTGGCCGGGATCATGCCCACGATGCCGGCCGCAGCGTAGGCGACCAGGATCAGCGAGGGACGCGGGTGACTGCCGGTGGCGCGCAGCGCGAACAGCAGGCACAGGTAGTCGAAGGCCAGCCGCCCCGCGGACAGCAGCAGGGCCTGCCACCACTGCCGGCCCAGCACGGCCCGGATGGCGTTGCGCTGAGCCAGCAGGGTGTCATCGAGCCCGGTCAGCGGGGGGGCGCTTGCGCAGGACCAGGTTCCTGGCCCGCTGGGCCAGCCGCCGGCCCAGCGCAGCGGCGCGTCGTAGGCCAGCAGGACGGCGCCCAGGCCGGCGAAGGCGACGAACCCGATCGCGCCCAGGATGGCGGTGTTGACCAGCCCCCGCGGGGTGGGCGCGCCGAGCAGGATGACCGGGAGGGCGAACACCGGCAGGGCCAGCAGCCCGGCCACCCCGAGCAGCGAGAACGCGGCCAGCCCGCCCACGGTCGAGCCGGTGCCCAGGCCGCTGGTGGCCAGCATCCGGAACTGGACCGCGGCGCCCACCGGCGCGCCGCCCGGCATGATGAGCGAGATCGCGTTGCTGGCCAGCTGCGAGGTGATGACCGGGAGCCAGGCCCTGGTCCGCAAGGCCAAGCGCTGTAGGGCGAAGGTGCAGATGAAGTGGGCAATCTCGGCCCCTACGGCCGCGGTGAACCACCAGGGCTGCAGGGTCGACAGGCGCGGCCAGGAGGCGAGGACCTCGGTGATCGACGGGAGCACGAGGTACAGGGCCACCCCGGCGATGCCGACCACCACGGCCCGCTTGGCGACCGCCTTCCAGGCCAGCGGACGAGCCTTCTCATGGTCGATCCGGGCGGCCAGCCCGCCACCTTCAGGCACCAGCCCAGCCTCAGCCCGTCCGGGGCGGGACGTATCACCCGGGCGGGATGATTCAGGCCGGGCCGGGGCCCGGCCAGACTGGTAACCGGTGACCGGCACATCTCATGGAGCCAGAGGGACGAATGAGCGCTGAGCACAGCCTGCTGGTCGTGGGCGGGGGCCGGCCGGGGTGACCGCGGCTCTGCAGGGCCGAGAGCTCGGCGCGCAGGTTACGCTGCTGGAATCGGGCCAGGTCGGCGGGACGAGCCTCAACCGCGGTCCGGCGCCGGTGCGGACGCTGGCCCGGACGGCCCGGCTGGCCCGGGACTGGTCGTCGTGGGCCACGTTCGGCCTGGAGGGGCCGCGCCCGGTGCCCAACCTGCCCGCCGCCATGGCCAACAGCGAGCGGGTGGCCCGGTACGCCCACGACAAAAAGGACATGAGCGGCCACCTGCGGCACCACGGGATCGACCTGCTCGAGGGCCTGGGCCCGGTGAGCTTCACTGACCCGCACACGCTGGCGGCCGGGTCGCGTACCTGGTCCGCCGACCGCATCATCCTGGCCGTGGGCGGGCACGCCGGCCGGCTCGGCATACCGGGTGCCGAGCTCGCGCTCACCTACGAGGACATCCCGTCGCTGACCAGCCTGCCCGGCCGGGTCGCGGTGGTCGGCGGGGCCGATACCGGCTGCCAGATGGCGTCGATCTTCGAGGACTTCGGCGCCCGGGTGGCGGTGTTCGAGGCGGGCCCGGCCCTGATCCCGTCGGCCGACGCCAGCGTGTCGGCCGAGCTGGTCCGGGCGTTCCGCGCCCAGGGCATGGACATCCACACCGAGACGCTGGTCGAGGGGCTCAGCGCCGCGGACGGCGCCATCCGGGTGGACTACCGGGCCGGCCAGGAGCGCTCCCACCTGATGGCCGACGCGGTCTTCTTCGCGGTCGGCTGGCCGGCCAGCCTGGACGACCTCAACCTGGCCGCCAGCGGCGTGCAGGCCACCCGGGCCACGGTGCCGGTCGATGAGTACCTGCGGACGAACGTGCCGCACATCTTCGCGGCAGGCGACGTCAACGGCCTTTCCATGCTCGTTCAGTCAGCCCGGATGGAAGGCCGGACCGCCGCCACCAATGCCATCCTGGGGCCGTCCCGGCACGCCCAGTACGGCGTGGTGCCAAGCGGCAGCTTCACCGACCCCGAGTACGGGAGGGTCGGCCTGACCGAGGCCCAGGCGGCCGGGGAGCACGACGTGGCCGTGGGCATCGCCCGCTACGACGACCTGGTCCGGCCGGTGGCCGACGGCCGGCCGGACGGCTTCTGCAAGCTGATCGCGGACCGCAGCAGCCACCTCATCCTCGGCGGCCACGTGCTCGGGGAGTACTCGGCCGAGACCGTGCAGACGGTGGCCGCGTGCATGGCGGCGGGCATGACCGTCGAGCGGGTCGCGGAGCTCCAGCTGGCCTACCCGACCTTCACCGAGGGCGTCTGCATGGCCGCGCAGAAGATCTGCCGGTCGCTCGGCGTCGGGAACTTCCCGCAGGCCTGGAGCTATCTGGGCGCCGACGAGGACTGATCAGCCGCCAGGCTGGCTCACAGGTAGTCCCGCCGCCGCAGCCAGACCAGGGTGGCCCAGCCCCAGATGGGCGGCAGGTAGGAGGTGAACAGCCGCTGGATGAAGACCGCGGCGGTCGCGTCGGCCTCCGAGACCCCGGCCGCGGTCAGGCCCAGGATCATGCCCGCTTCGACCACGCCCAGGCCGCCCGGCGTGGGCGAGACGCCGCCCAGCGTGGCGGCCAGCATGATGACGACGATCAGGACGGGCAGCCGGAGGTGATCGTCGAAGGCCCGCAGCGAGACGGACAGGGCCATGGCCACCAGCAGCTCCTGGGCGAACGAGCCGCCCAGCAGCAGCACCAGCTTGCGCGGCGAACTGGCGATGCCCTTGAGGTTGTCCCAGATGTCGCGGACCTTGGGCCGGGCCTTGTCCGCGACCAGCTTGCGGAGCCGGGGCACGGCCAGGATCAGGCCGGCGACCACGGCGACCAGCACCACGATGGCCAGGATGATCCAGACCAGCTGGGAGTGGCCGCCCGACTCGGGCGTGGCCTCGAAGTTGATGGCGCTCCAGGCGAAGGGCAGCGACACGACCAGCAGGACCCCCTTGGCGACCCAGCTGGAGGTGGCCATGATGGCGCCCGAGCTCAGGGCAACCGAGGGTTCGTAGCCCTGCTTCTGGTAGAAGCGGACCCGGGTGGCGAAGACGGCTGCCGTGCCGCCGGCCAGGGCACTGAAGGACTTGGCCACCTCGACGGCCACCGTCCGGCCCAGCGGAAGAGGCCCGGACACGCTGCCGACGCCTTCCACGGCCGAGGCCACGTAGGCCAGCTGGGACAGGACGAGGGCCATGAGGACCCAGAGCCAGTTGGCCCCGATCACGGTGTCGAACGAACGGGAGACGTCGATGAGCACGCCGATCAGGGCCCAGCCGCCGATCAGCGTGCCGATGATCATGATCAGCGTCGGCCAGCTCAGCCGGCGGGGCTCGACCAGTTCCGGTACGTCGATCGTCGCGGCCTGGGCGGCATGCTGCCGGACCTCTTCCAGCAGCCCGCTGCGGCGGCGCACCTGGCGGGCGAGGAGCGGGTCCAGGGCCGGCCGGTGCAGGTGCCGCAGCGCTCCCTCGAGCACGGCGGGCTCGAGGCACCGGGCGGCGGAGTCGGCGGCCCGCTCGGCGCCGGTGGTGGCCGCGATAGCGGCCATGGCCCCGGCCAGGTCGCGGTCGAGCTGGTCGGCTGACGCGGCGGCCGAGACGTTCCGGAAGTCGGTGAGGGTGATGGTCTGAGCGGCCGGGTTGACCAGCAGCGCGTCGCCGCTGATGGCGCCGTGGGCGATCTTGGCCTGGCGCAGGATGAGCAGTTGCCGGTACACGTCATCCAGGGCGACGTCGGTCAGGTCGGCCGGGTCGGCGTCCGACAGGAGCGTCCCCCGCGGCAGCCGGTAGACCAGCAGCGCGTCCCGGGAGGGCCCGGCGGTTCCCGCCTCGACGACGTCGGGCACGGCGGCACCGGCCCGGGCCGCCCGCATGGCCAGGAAGGCCTCGTGCTCGACCTGCTGGAGCCGGGTCAGGGTGAGGCTCGGCCCGGAATCCCGGTAGAGCAGGAACCGGCCGGCCTTGGTCAGCAGCCGGGCGTCGGCGGCGTCCCGGCCGTAGACCTCGATGGCGAGGCGTCCAGGGGGCCCTGGGGGCCCAGGGGGCCCAGGGAGCCCAGGGGGCCCAGCCGGGTCCAGTTCGATGGCCTCGTACCGGGCTACGCCCCAGACCTGCCGCCGGTTCGGCTGCACGTCGGCGGCGTGGACGCCGAGCTCCGCGAGCAGCAGCTGCACGTCCCCGGTCGACGGCAGGCCGAGCGGCGAACCGAAGACCAGCCGGACCACGGCCGTCGCGGCCCAGCCGATGGCCAGGCTGCCCAGCACGTTGAGCGGCAGCCCGTGCCCGCCGACGGCTGAGGCGAGCGCGACGAGGCCGATGAAGATCTCGATCAGGCGCTGCACGCCCCGGGCCAGGTAGGGCAGCGCCGCGGTGGCGACCGCGGTGAACAAAGCGAGCTGGAGGACGGGGAAGCTCAGGTAGTAGCCGTCGATCACGATGCCGGGCGGGCGCCCGCCCCGGCTGTCCAGCAGCAGGACGAGGATCCCGCTCGCCGCGGCCGTGAGCGCAGCGCTCAGCGCGAGGTCGCGGGCGACCTCCCAGCGGCGCGCGACCAGGGCCAGCAGGATCAGCACGACCGCGACGCCGTACGAGCCGACCTGGTAGACGACCGTGACCAGCCAGGTGATGCTGCGCGGCGGCGGATTGATGACCTGGGCGATGGCCCGGTCGACCCGCGAGTCGTAGTGGATGACCAGCAGGCAGAGGACCAGGCCCAGGACGGCGAGGGCCAGGCGTGCCCCGTCGCTGCCGCGGCGGCGTCGCTGGCCGTCGCCGACGGGCGCGAAGACCACCGCGTGCCATTCGCGCAGCGAGCTGGGCCGGGGGGCGGCCATGAGGTCTTCAGCCACGCCGGATCCGCTTCCCCTCGGGCACGGGGAGCGCCGGGGTGCGCCGTCCGAGCGAGGCGGTTTCGCGCACCGCTGCCATACTGGCATCCTTCCCCGCGGGCACGGTCGCCGGCCTCACCCGTGCGGAATGAGGCGCCGGCCGGGACCGGCGGGAGACGGTGGTCTCGGGCACTCTGGTCACGGTCCTGTTCATAGTCACCTTCATAGTCACCGGGTCGGTCACAGGAGAGGCATGAAAGCAGTTGCGGTCTTCCCCGGAACTCACCAGGTCCGGGTCATCGAGCAGGAAGACCCCGCCATCACCCAGCCGGACCAGGTCATGCTGCGGATGCTCGACGTCGGCATCTGCGGCACCGACAAGGAGATCTGCTCGTTCGAGTACGGCACGCCGCCGGCCGGAGATGAGCACCTGGTCATCGGGCACGAGGCGCTGGCCGAGGTGGTGCAGGCGGGCCAGGCGGTCGAGCGGCTGCGGGTAGGAGACCTGGTCGTGCCGTCGGTCCGCCGTCCGTGTCCCGATCCCGGCTGCCTGTCCTGCCGCACCGGGCACCAGGACTACTGCTACACGGGCGACTTCCGCGAGCGGGGCATCAAGGAAGCGCACGGCTACATGGCCGAGTACGCCGTCGACCATGAGCGATACATGAACCTGGTGCCGGCCGGCCTGCGGGACATCGCGGTGCTGGCCGAGCCGCTGACCATCGCCGAGAAGGCGCTGGCGCAGATCTTCGGGATGATGCAGTTCCGGCCGCCGTGGATCGATCCGCAGACCCCTTCGACCGAACGCGGCCGGGGGCTGTCGGCGCTGGTCCTCGGGATGGGGCCGGTCGGGCTGCTGGGGGCGATGACGCTGGCCTCGGCCGGCTTCACCACCTACGTGTACTCGCGCGAGGTGGCGCCCGATCCGCGGATCGACCTGGTGGCCGGGATCGGCGCGACCTACGTCTCCAGCCAGGTCACGCCCTTCGCCGACCTGGCCGTGCAGATCGGCAACATCGACCTGGTCTACGAGGCGGCCGGGCATTCGCACTTCGCCCTGGAGGCGCTGCGGGTGCTGGGCACCAACGGCATCTTCGTGCTGACCGGCGTCCCGGGTCTGCAGGCGTTCATCGAGGCCGACCCGGCTCGCCTCATGCGGGAGATGGTGCTGAAGAACCAGGTGCTGCTGGGCACGGTCAACGCCGGGGCCGACGCCTTCGCCGCCGCGCTGCGAGACCTGGAGATCTTCCGGCAGCGCTGGCCCGCCGTGGTCTCGACCCTCATCGCGGGCCGCTACCAGCCGGAGCAGGCCCCGGAGCTCATCCTGGGCCGGCCGGTCGGCATCAAGAGCGTGATCACCTTCGGCTGAGCCGCGTCTCAGCGCCACACGGCCACTGGGGTACCGGGCACGTAGCTGTAGCCGCCCGCACGGTCGTGACCCGGATCCCGGGACAGGCGGGAGTAGTCGAGGCCGAACTGGAACATGACGCCCGTCGCGACCTTATGGCGGGCGGGATCGGTGCCCTGGATGGCACCGGGATCGGTGAACGAGCCGTCCTGGAAGTAGAACTGCTTGGGGTTGACCACGAACCCCTGGGCGCCGCCGATGATGACCCAGCTGATGATCGCGCCGCCGGTCTGGTCGCCCTGCGTATCGATCATGGCGATGCGGGAACCTTCCGGCGTGGTGTACCAGGCCAGGTCGCCAGGGTTGGTGCTGTCGGTGGACTTGAGCATGGCCGCCGGCGGGGTGACGTGCTTGAGGGCGTTCAGCCGGGCCGTGCTCTCATCCAGCAGGCAGGCCGCGACGCTGATCTGGTCGATGGTCCCGCCGGTGTGGAAGGCCGCCGAGCACACCGGCCCGCGCGCGGCCAGCCAGGCCTGGTCCTCGGCCACGATGGCGGCCTTGACGCTGTTCAGCGGGGCGAGCTGGTAGTTGGCCTGCTGGACGGCGTCGATCTGCACGTCGAGGTTCTCGGTCTTGATCTCGTAGCACTGCACGATGGTCACCGTGCTGGCCTGGCCCGGGCAGTCGGCCGGGCCGGTGCGGGTGCGGGCCGGGTGCCCGGGGTCGAAGGGCTCGACGGTGGCGGCGAAGGCGGACGCCGAGGTGGGGTGGGCAGACGGCGAAGTGGCCGGGATGGCGCCCGGGGCCTGGGCGGACGAGGTGGTGCCTGAGCCAGTGGTGCTGCCAGAGCTGCTGCAGCCGGCCGCGGCCAGGCCGACCAGGGCGGTGAGGACCGCGATCCTGGCCCAGGACCAGGTCAAGAGCCGATCGTGCATCCGGTCATGGTAGTGGTCAGCGGACTAGGAGTAGCGGCGGATGGCGGCGGCGAGCCGGGGCAGGTACGGGCCGGGAGCGACGGTGATCACGGCCAGGTAGGTGGCCAGCCGCCACAGTTCCAGGCGGCTCGCGAAGCCCGGGTCGATCGGCGCGGTCTCGGTGTAGGCGGCGAAGACATCGGCGGGCACGGGGGCAAAGAAGCCGAGCTGGGCGAGGTCGATCTCGGGGTGGCCGAAGTAGGGGCAGGCGTCGATGACCGCCGCGCCGACGGGAGTGCTGATGAAGTTGTGCTGCTGGGCGTCTCCGTGCAGGAGGGCGGGGCGCGGGTCGGGTCCGCAGAGGTCGGTGAGGCGTTCGGCGATGCGGTGGACGCCGGCGGCCAGGCTGGCCGGGAGGTGACCGGAGCTGATGGCGGCGGCCAGGAGCGGCAGCAGGCGACGCTCGCGGTAGAACTCGGCCCAGGTGGCGGCGGGCCGGTTGTCTTGGCGTAGCGGCCCGAAGAAGTTGTCCTGGCCGAAGCCGAACTCCGGGGCGCTGACCTGGTGGACGGCGGCCAGGACGTGGCCGATGGAACGCCAGTTGCCGGCCTGGCGGGTGGCGGGCAGGTGCTCGGGCAGGGCTTCGGTCAGCAGGAGGGTACCGGCGGGCACGTCGGCCAGGCCGGAGCCGACGAATGCCGGGATCGGGATTCCGGCGCGCCGGCTGAGGAAGGCCAGGCCATCCTGCTCCGCGGTGAGGTGCTCCCGGACGGCGCTGAGCTTGACGAAGACGGACAGACCTTCGCCACGGAAGATGCCGCACGGATGGGAGGCACGGTCGTCCAGGCTGATGAAGCCGTGGCTGTGCCAGGGGTCTCCGAGGTGGCCGGACGCCGCGGCCTCGACGGCGGCGAGGACGGCAGGGTCGCGGAGCTGATGTCGCGCGGCCGGGGCCGGGGCTGGCCTTGGGGCGGGGGTGTTCACCCGGCGCGGGCGGGTGGGGCGTGGCTGTGCAGGATCTTGGTCCGGCCCGGGTTCCAGGCGGTGGTGGTGCCGTCGGGGTTCAGGACCAGGGTCCAGCCCTGCCGGTGGATGACGACCTGGTGGTGGTAGTTACACAGCAGGACGCAGCCGGCCACGCTGGTGGGCCCGCCGTGGGCCTGGTGGCGGACGTGGTGGACCTGGCAGGCCGCGGCGGGCTGCTCGCAGCCGCCCGGCCACCGGCATTTGCGGTCCCGCAGGATGACCGCGGT
Organism: uncultured Actinomycetes bacterium; assembly: GCA_963744005.1. Lineage (GTDB taxonomy): Bacteria > Actinomycetota > Actinomycetes > Streptosporangiales > Streptosporangiaceae > Palsa-504. The sequence goes on from CAVURU010000003.1 coordinate 1,637,562, forward strand.
CCGGATCCCGGCCGGGATGGTGGAGCTGATCCCGATGTCCAGGGGGAGGCTGGGGCCGGCGAGCCGGGCGCCGAGTTGCTTGGTCCGCAGGAAGGACGCCAGGCCGCCGGGTCCGGACAGCAGGTCGATGGCCTTGCCGATGATGGCCCGCTCCAGGGCCGCCCGGGACATGGCGCTGAGGTGCTCCAGGCCGGTTGGCGGCCCGGCGGGGGCCGCGGCGCCGTGCGGATCCTGGGCGGAGGGCGTATCGCTGCCTGGCCCATCCTCGGTAGCGGACGACGGGGCAGGGTGCGGGTCCTGGCTGGCACGGTGCCAGCCGTGGCCAGCGAGCTGCAGGCACAGCTGGACCAGGTCATCCAGGACGGTGATGTTGACCTCGCCGGTGACCACCGGGGTCAGGGTCGCATCGCACGCCGCCGCGCGAGCCGCATCACCCGTCAGCCAGGCGCTGCCGTCTCCCCCGTTGCCGTCGGCGGCCTCAGCGCGGCGGGCGGCCCACCGGATCTGCATCTCGGTGATCCACGCGGTTTCCAGGGCGGTGCCGTCCGGGCCGGCGCGGAGCTCGGCCAGCGCCATGAGGACCAGGGCCCTGGTCGGCTGCCCGGCCCGGTCCGGCAGCAGCCCGGAGGCGATCAGCCGGCGCATGGCCTCTTCCAGCGCGTCGTGGTAGCGCTGCTCCCGGGTCCGGGTGTCCTCCGCGCCGGCCGGGGCGGACAGCGACTCCAGGACGGCGGTCACGATGGCCGTGCATCCGGGGGTGAGGTCTCCGGTGATGACCCCGGCGCCGCCGAAGGTGGTCTCGACCCGGACCTGCCGGTCCTCGAACGCGGGCTCCGGGTCGTCGTCGCGGCCGGGCCGGGACCGGGCGTAGATCTCCGCGGCTAGTCCGGCCAGCTCGGCCTGAGTGGCTCTGGCCCGGGCGGCGGCGATCAGGATCTCATCGGCGGCGGCCCGGCAATCGGCCGGGAGCCGGTCGGTCCAGCCGCAGATCAGCCCGGCCATGGACGCACTGATGCTGGTGCCGTCGGCCAGGGCTAGCAGCACGGCGGGGTGGCCGGTGGTGCGGCGGGCCCAGCTCATGTGCGCGCGGGCGGTGCCCCTGGTGATTCCGGTCTGGTGGATCAGCCACGCCTTCGGGCTGTAGTCCGCGTCCTCGCTGTAGCCCTGCCCGGCGGTGAATGCGGCCAGGATCCACGCCCGGGCCGCGGTGGTGATGGCGCCGGCCTGCTCGAGGGCTCGCAGGAGCTCGGCCTGGACCGACGCCGGCAGGGCGGTGGGATCGGAGGCGGCCAGGTATCTCAGGCTGGTGAGGGCCATGTCCATCGCCTCGGCGGGACCGGCGGGAGGTGCGTTGTCGCCCATAGGTCCTCACCTCCATTCACCGGAGCAGGCAGGACGGACCGTTAGGCAGATTCGGGTTTTTGCTGTTTTATTCGACTCTAGACCCGGCCACTGACATTTCCGGGTCAGCGGAAGAAGGCGACCAGCAGGGGCACCAGGACGGCGGGGTCGACGTTGTGCTCCTGGCCGTCGACGACGTGCAGCTCGCCGTGCGCGACGGTGCGGCTCAGGGTCTGGGCGGTCTGACCCATGAAGGGCGGGCTGACGGTCCCGTTCATGGCCAGGGTCGGGACCTGCACCCGGGCCACCCGGTCGACCGGGATGGACGGATCCGGTCCCATGACGCCGCCGTGGTCGTGGCCCAGCGTCGAGGCGATGGGCTCCAGGCTGGCCCAGACCGGGGTCTGGCGCATGGCTTCGATCTGGTCGGCCGGGGTCCCGAGCAGGGCCAGGAACAGCGCGAGCGCGTCGCCGAGCCGGTGCTCGGCCAGGGCTGCGTGGAGCTGGTCGAGATAAGCGGCCCAGCTGGGCTGGAAGGTTTTGTCGTCGTTGTAGGGAACTCGTAGACGGCGACCTTGGCCAGCCTGGCGCCGAACCGGGCGGCGGCGTCCAGGGCCAGGCAGCCACCGGAGGAGTGCCCGTACAGGTAGGCAGGCTGGCCGCCCAGGTCGATCAGGGCCTCGATGTCGTCGAGCTCTCGCTCCGGAGCGTAGGGCGGGGTGTCGCCGCTGTCCCCGCGGCCGCGGCGGTAGAAGGTGCGCACGGTGAAGTGCTCGGCCAGCAGAGCAGCCTGCTCGGGCTTGTTGCCGGTGGCCGGGGTGGCCATGGCTCCGTCGACCACGACCAGCACCGGGCCGTGGCCCTGCTCGGTGTAGGCGATGGGGGTTCCGTCGGCAGAGACGACTGTGTCCATGCGGGCTAATTTAGGCGGCTGAGGTCGCGGTGGCCGAAGAGGCCCTGGTACTGACCGCTTGGCCCGGGAAATGTCCGCGGCCGGAGGTACCGTGAGCGGGTGCTGGAGTCATTCCACCCCGCGGTCCGGGCCTGGTTCGCGCGCCGGTTCCCGGCCGGGCCGACCGAGCCGCAGGCGGGCGGGTGGCGGGAGATCGCCGCGGGCCGGCACACGCTGATCGCGGCGCCGACCGGGTCGGGCAAGACGCTGGCCGCCTTCCTGGTCTGCATCGACCGGCTGTACCAGCAGGCCGCGGGCGCAGCGGCGCGCGGGCCGGGGACCGGCGACGCGGAGGAGCCGGCCGCGTGCGGGCCGGCGGTGGTCTACGTGTCGCCGCTGAAGGCGCTGGCCACCGACATCCAGCAAAACCTCGAGGCGCCGCTGCGAGAGATCGCCGCGGTGGCCGAGGAACTGGGCCTGGCCGCGCCCGCCATCCGGGTCGCGGTCCGGACCGGCGACACCTCCCCGGCCGAGCGGGCGGCCATGCTCAAGCACCCGCCGGACATCCTGATCACCACTCCGGAGTCGCTGTTCCTGCTGGTCACGGCGGAGCGAAGCCGGGCCATGCTGCGCGGCGCGCAGACCGTCATCGTGGATGAGATCCACTCGGTGGCCGGGAACAAGCGCGGCTCGCACCTGGCCCTGACCCTGGAGCGGCTGGCCCACGTGGCCGAGGAGCCGGTGCAGCGGGTCGGCCTGTCGGCCACGGTGCGGCCGCTCGGCGCGGTGGCGCGGCTGCTGGTCGGGGCGGGCCAGGACCGGGACAACCCAGACGGGACGCCGCGCTGCGCGATCGTGGACTCCGGGCACCGCCGGGCGCTCGAGCTGACCCTGGAGATCCCCGACGACGAGCTCGGCGCGGTGCCGACGGTCGAGCAGTCAGCGCAGATCCTGGACCGGATCGCGGAGCACGTGACCCGGCACCGGACCACGCTGGTGTTCGTCAACACCCGGAGCATGGCCGAGCGGATCGCGCACGAGCTCGGCGAGCGGCTCGGCTCGGAGCTGGGCGCGTTCGTGGCCGCGCACCACGGCTCGCTGTCCAAGGGGCGCAGGCAGCGGGTCGAGGCCCGGCTGCGGGCCGGGGACCTGCGCGCGCTGGTGGCCACGGCCTCCCTCGAGCTGGGCATCGACATCGGGCCGGTCGAGCTGGTCTGCCAGATCGGCTCGCCGCGGAGCCTGGCCACCTTCCTGCAGCGGGTCGGCCGGTCCAACCACACCCGGTCGGGCACGCCGCGCGGCTACCTGTACCCCACGACCCGCGATGAGCTGGTGGAGTGCGCGGCGCTGATGCGCGGGGTGCGGGGCGGCCGGCTGGATGCCATCGTCATCCCGGAACGGCCGCTGGACATCCTGGCCCAGCAGCTGGTGGCCGAGTCGGCCGCCGAGCAGTGGGCCGAAGGCGAGCTGCTCGAGCTGGCCCGGCGGGCGGCGCCGTTCCGCGACCTGTCCCGGGAAGAATTCGACGACATCACCGAGCTGCTGGCCGAGGGCATCCGGACCGGCCGCGGGCGGCGTGCCTACTACCTGCACCGGGACCAGGTGAACGGGACGGTGAAGGGTAGGCGCGGGGCCCGGCTGGCCGCGCTGACCTCGGGCGGGGCCATCCCCGAGCTGGGCGACTTCCGGGTGGTGGCCGAGCCGGACGAGGTCCAGGTCGGGTCGGTGCACGAGGAGTGGGCGGTGGAGAGCCGGCCGGGCGATGTGTTCCTGCTCGGCACGCACTCCTGGCGGATCCGGCGGGTGGAGCCGGGGACGGTCCGGGTGGTGGACGCGAACGGGGCGCCGCCCTCGGTGCCGCACTGGCAGGGCGAGGCCCCGGGCCGGACCCGGGAGCTGTCCGAGGAGGTCTCGGCGCTGCGCCAGGCCATCGCCGAGCGCTCCCCCGCCGACGGCCGGGCCTGGCTGCAGGCCGAGTGCGGGATCGGCCCGGCTGCCGCGGACACCATCGTGATCTACCTGCTGGCCGGGCTGGCCGCGCTGGGGTCGCTGCCGACCATGAACGCGATCATCCTGGAGCGGTTCTTCGACGACGCGGGCGGCATGCAGCTGGTCGGGCACGCGCCGTTCGGCACGCGGGTGAACAGGGCGTTCGGCCTGGCGCTGCGGAAACGGTTCTGCGTGACGTTCGACTTCGAGCTGCAGGCGGCGGCGAGCGACAACGCGATCCTGCTGTCGCTCGGGCCGCAGCACAGCTTCCCGCTGGAGAGCGTGCCGCGCTTCCTGGCCTCGGCCTCGGTGGAGCAGGTGGTGCGCCAGGCCGTGCTGACCTCGCCGCTGTTCGCCGCGCGCTGGCGGTGGAACCTCAACACCTCGCTGACCGTGCTGCGGATGCGCGGGGGCCGGAAGAACCCGCCGGCCATCCAGCGGATGGAGGCCGACGACCTGATGGCCGCGGTTTTCCCGACGCTGGCCGCCTGCCAGGAGAACGTGGCGCCGGGCCCGATCGACATTCCCGACCATCCGCTGGTACGGCAGACGCTGGAGGACTGCCTGCACGAGGCGATGGACATCGAGGGGCTGCGGGAGCTGGTGGCCGGGATCGAGGCGGGGCGGATCGAGGTCATCGTGCGGGACACCACGGAGCCTTCGGTGCTGGCCCACGAGATCCTGCACGGGCCGCCGTTCACCTACCTGGACGACGAGACCGAGGCCGGGAACCGCCGCAGCCGGCAGGTGCAGATCCCCCGCGGGCTGCCGGTCGACGCCCGGGACCTGGCCCGGCTGGACCCGGCGGCCATCACCCGGGTCACCGAGCAGGTGCGGCCCGCGCCTCGTGACGCGGACGAGCTGCACGACCTGCTCATGACCCTGTTCGTGATGGCACCGGACCCGGAGTTCGCGGCGTGGTTCGACGCGCTGGCGGCGGCCGGGCGGGCGGGTCCGCTGGCGGCGCCGGACGGGCTGCGGTGGTGTGCGACCGAACGGCGCGGGCTGCTCGCTCCGCTGTATCCGGCCTTGCCTGCCGACGGCGCCGGGCCGGGTTCGCGGGCGATGGAGCCGGAGGCGGTGACGGCGGAGATGCTCCGCGGGCACCTGGACGTGTCCGGGCCGTGCACGGCGGCGGGCCTGGCCCGGGCCACCGGGCTGCGCGAGGCCGACGTGTCGCTCGCGCTGGTCCGGCTGGAGACCGAGGGGTTCGCGCTGCGGGGTCACTTCACCGACCCGGACGGCCCGGTCGAGGAGTGGTGCGCGCGGCGGGTGCTGGCCCGGATCCACGCCTACTCCCGGGAGCGTAAGCGGCGCGAGGTCGAGCCGGTGAACGCCCGGGACTTCATGCGGTTCCTGCTGCGCTGGCAGCACGTCACGCCGGAGACCAGGCGCGAGGGCAGCCGGGGCGTGCTGGCCGTGGTCGAGCAGCTGCAGGGGTTCGAGCTGGCCGCGGGGGCGTGGGAGAAGGCCGTCCTGCCCGCCCGGGTGACCGGGTACCGCAAGGAATGGCTGGACGAGGTGTGCCTGGACGGCGGCGTGGCCTGGGGCCGGCTGTCGCTGCGGCCGGAGGCGTCTGAAGTTTTGGAGGCTGGTGGGGCTGGTGAGGCTGGCGGCCGGCCCAGCCGGGGGCTGACGCCGTCGCGGGCGACGCCGATCACGCTGATGATCCGGGACGATCTGGCCTGGCTGCTGGCCGCGGCCCGGGGCGACGCGACGGCATCCTGGCCCGGGCCCGGCCGGACCCGGGACGTGCTGGACGCGCTGGCCGAGCGGGGCGCGCTGTTCCAGACCGACCTGACCACCGAGACCGGGCGGCTGCCGGGCGAGATCGAGGACGCGCTGTGGGACGGGGTGGCCCGCGGCCTGCTCACCGCGGACGGGTTCCGCGCCGTGCGCTCGCTGTTCGCCCAGCGCTCGCTGGCGCAGACCTCGCTGGGGCGGCACCGGCTGCGTCGCGGCGGGCAGCTCGCCTCCCGGACGGCGGGCCGCTGGTCGCTGCTGCCCGCGGCGATGCCGGACTGCGATCCGGACGAGCTGGCCGAGGCGGTCGCGGAGCAGCTGGTGGTGCGCTGGGGCGTGGTGTTCCGGGACCTGCTGGCCCGGGAGAACCTGGCCGTGCCGTGGCGCGAAGTGCTATGGGCGCTGCGCCGGATGGAGGCGCGGGGCACGGTGGCGGGCGGGCGTTTCGTCAACGGGTTCAGCGGCGAGCAGTACGCGCACCCGGACGCGGTCGGCGTGCTGCGGGAGATCCGCAAGCGGCCGCTGGACGGCGAGACGGTCCGGCTGTCAGCGGCCGACCCGTTGAACCTGGTCGGGATCGTGCTGCCCGGACCGCGGATCCCGGCCGTGGCCGCGCACTCGGTGGTGTACACCGACAGGGCGGTGCCGGCCACGGAGCCGGGCCTGATCGCCTAGGCGGCTCACGCGGCGATGGCCGCGACGGCCAGGGCGGCCAGGCCCAGGCCGGCGCGCTGGGCCGGAGTGAACCGCTCGTGCAGGACGACCCGGGCCAGCAGGACGGTGATCCCGGGGTAGAGCGAGACCACGACGGCGGCCACGGCCAGCAGGCTGGCGTGCGTGGCGTAGAAGTAGGCCAGGGTGGCGGCCATGCCGGTGGCCCCGGCCAGTGCGGGCAGGCCGGCCGCGCACAGCGGCAGGCGCAGCGGCTGGCGGGTCGCGACCGCGACGGCGAGCACCGGCAGCAGGGTGCCGGTCTGCTCGCAGGCCACCGGCCACAAGCCGGCGTGCGGGCCGGCCTGGGCCAGGCCGACGAACAGGACGCCGAAGGCCAGCCCGGCGATGAGCCCGTCGCGCAGGCCGCCGCCCAGCTGGCCAAGGCCGCCCCGAAGTGAGCCGCTGGCCGCGACGAGGACGATGGCGGGCAGGGCGACCAGGACGCCGGCCACGGCCAGCAGGCTGGGCCGCTCGCCGAACGCGAGGCCGGCCAGGACCGGGACGACGGCCGCGCCCACCGCGGATACCGGCCCGACCACGCTCATCTGCCCGCGGGCCAGGCCCCGGTAGAGCACGAGCGTCCCGGTCCCGCCGGCCAGGCCGCTGCCCAGCCCCCAGCCGGCGGCCCGGAGGCTGGGCCCGGGGCCGCCGGACCTCAGCAGCACGGCCCAGGCCAGCACGCAGGCCACGGCCGAGCCGACGACGCTGACCCGAACCGGGCCGAGGTACCGGGCGGCCAGTCCCCCGGCAAAGTCCGAGCTGCCGTACAGCACGGCGGCGGCGAGGGCGAGCGCGATGCCCATGGTCAACTCCCAGGTCGCGGTTCGGTGGTCACACGTTGAACCCTGGCAGAAATCGGTCCTGATGATAAGGTCCGGTTTAATGGCTGAAGTAAGGACCAATTCTGAGCTGCTGGTCACGCTGGAGCCGGACCGGCCGGTCCCGCTGCACCGGCAGATCGAGATGTCGATCCGCGACGCGATCCGCTCCGGGCGGCTGCCGCGCGGATCCGCGCTGCCGCCGTCGCGCACCCTGTCGGCGGACCTGGGCGTGTCCCGCGGCGTGGTGGTGGAGGCGTACCAGCAGCTGACGGCCGAGGGGTACCTGGCCAGCCGGGCGGGCGGGTACACCCAGGTGGCGACCGGGCCCGCGGCGCCCGCCCGGGCTCCGGCCTCAGCCGGGGAGCCGCGGCCGGCCTTCGACCTGAGCTACGGCCGGGCCGACGTGTCCAGCTTCCCGCGGGCCGCGTGGCTGCGGTCCATCCGGCGGGCGCTGAGCGAGGCGCCGAACGAGGTGTTCGGCTACCTGACCGGGCGCGGGGTGCCGGCCCTGCGCGAGAACCTGGCCGACTACCTGAACCGGGTCCGCGGCACGGTGGCCGACCCGGAGCACATGGTGATCTGCACCGGTTACGCGCAGGGGGTCGCCCTGCTGACCGGGGTGCTGGCCGCGTCCGGTGTCAGGCGGCTGGCCCTGGAGGACCCGTCGTCCCGGGACGACGCGCTGCCGGCCGCGCGGGCGGCCGGGCTGGAAGTGACCGGGATCCCGGTCGACGCCGACGGCATCCGGGTCGACCTGCTGCGGGACAGCGGGGCCGAGGCGGTGATCCTGACCCCGTCGCACCAATGGCCGACCGGGTCCGTGCTGTCCGCGCGGAACCGGGCCGAGGTGATCCGCTGGGCGGCCGAGCGGGGAGCGGTCATCATCGAGGACGACTACGACGCCGAGTACCGCTACGACCGGACGCCGGTCGGCGCGCTGCAGGGCCTGGCCCCCGACCACGTGATCTACGCCGGGTCGGCGAGCAAGACGCTGGCCCCCGGGCTGCGGCTCGGCTGGTTCGTGCTGCCCAGCCGGCTGACCGAGCCGATGGCCGAGGCCAAGGTCGCCGCCGATCGCGGGTCGCCGGCGCTGGAGCAGCTCGCGTTCGCCGACTTCCTGGCCCGCGGCGAGTTCGACCGGCACCTGCGGCGGATGCGCCCGGTCTACCGGCGGCGGCGGGACGCGCTGCTGGCCGCGCTGGGCAGGCACCTGCCCGGGCTGGAGCCGGCCGGGATCTCGGCCGGGCTGCACCTGGTCACCTGGCTGCCGCCGCGCCTGGACGAAGCGACGGTGGTCGGCGCGGCCCGCCGGGCCGGGGTGGCCCTGGACGCGGTCGGCCCGTACCGGATCACCGGCCCGGGCCCAGGCGGGCTGATCTTCGGGTACGCCACGGCGAACGAGCGGGTGATCGCCGACGGGGTGGCGCGGCTGGCTTCGGTCATCGGCAAGCTCTGAGGCAGTGCCCAAAGACTCGTACCGGGCTTAGGCCTTCACTGCTGCCGCTGATAGACGGCAGTGAAGGTCCGCCCGCGTCCGTCACCCGCCGGCTCGCCGGTGAAGTCGAGCTCAGCCAGGCCCGCCCGCTGGAACCCGGCCAGCTCCCGGCGGCTCAGTTCCTCGGCGTCATCGCCGTACCCGCACCCGACCACCAGCGCCGCCTGGCCCGCAGCCGCCTGCACGCGGTCAAGCCACGAGACAAGAGCGGGCTGCGCGGCTAGCAGCGCCCACGGGATGACCTCAAGGTCCTCCCCGGCGCTCGCGTACATCTCCTCGAAACTGGTCTCCCCCTCCTCAGCCGCGCTCATGGCTACCGAGCCTAGCCACCCGAGCGTTTCCCCCCAGGAGCCGGAGAGCTCGCGGGGCGGCGCCGGGGAAATGTCAGTGGGGTCGCACACACTATGGACAGACGCTGTGCAGCAGCAATGAGAACTTTAGGTAAGGAGGCCTGCGATGGCAGCAGGCGACACCCAGATCACGATCGCGGGGAACCTCGTGGAGGACCCGGAATTGCGGTTCACTCCGGCCGGGCAGCCGGTGGCGCGGTTCCGGGTGGCGTCCACGCCGCGGTTCCGGGATAACGCGACGGGTGAGTGGAAGGACGGTGATTCGCTGTTCCTGACGTGCAATGTGTGGCGGCAGGCGGCGGAGAACGTGGCCGAGTCGCTGACCCGGGGGATGCGGGTCATCGTGTCGGGGCGGCTGCGGCAGCGGTCGTATGAGACCCGGGAAGGCGAGAAGCGCACGGTGTATGAGGTCGAGGTCGATGACGTCGGCCCGTCGCTGCGCAACGCCTCGGCCAAGGTCAACCGGGCGGCACGGGTCGGCGCCAACGCCGGCGGTGCCGGCGGCCCGGGCGGTGCTGGCGGAGCGGCCGGGGCCGGCGGCGGACGGCCGGGCGGCGCGGGCGGCGGCCAGAGCGAGGACGCGGACCCGTGGGCGGCGGACGGGGCGGGCTTCTCCGACGAGCCGCCGTTCTAGGCGTAGGCCCGGGCCGGCGCGAGCGGTTACCGTTGAGGGGTGTCTGAGTCTGCTGAGGCGGCGTCGCCCGGGTCGGCGCTAGCCGGGCGGACGGCGTGGAGCCGGGAAACCTCGCTGCGCGCCTTCATGCGCACCGAGACGGGGAGCGCCTCGGTCCTGGCGGCGGCGACGATCGTCGCTCTGATCTGGGCCAACGTCAGCGCTTCCGGTTACGAGAAGATGTGGGCGACGCACGTCTCGGTGCTGATCGGCAGCCAGGGCGTCGTCACCGACCTGCGGGGCTTCGTCAACTCCGGGCTGATGGCGCTGTTCTTCTTCGTCGTCGGGCTGGAGGCGCGGCGCGAATTCGACGTGGGCGAGCTGCGGGTGCGCAGCCGGCTGCTGCTGCCGGTGCTGATCGGGCTGTCCGGCATGGCCGTCCCGGTGGCCATCTTCCTGGCCGTGAACGCCGGGCATCCGACCGCCCACGCGTGGGGCATGGCCATGTCGACCGACACGGCGTTCGCGCTCGGCGCGCTCGCGCTGATCGGCCGCCGGCTGCCGGACCGGGTCCGGACCTACCTGCTCACCTTCTCGGTGGTCGACGACCTGGTCGCCCTGGCCGTCATCGCCATCGCCTACAGCGGGCAGATCGATTTCCGGGCTCTGCTGGTCGGAATCGCGTTCCTGCTGGTCGCGGTCGGAGTCAGGGCCCGGGGCATCCGGTACGGGCCGGTCTACCTGCTCATCGGGATCGCGGCCTGGGTGGCGTTCTTCAAGTCCGGGGTGGACCCGATCACGGTCGGGCTGGTCATGGGCCTGATGACCTACGCCTACCCGGCCTCGCGGACCTCGCTGGAGCAGGCGTCCGAGGCCTTCCGCTCGTTCCGCGAGCAGCCCACGGCCGAGCTGGCGCAGACCGCGCGGGACGAGGTCCGGACGGCCATCTCGCCCAACGACCGGCTGGCCCAGCTGTTCCACCCATGGTCGAGCTACGTCATCGTGCCGCTGTTCGCGCTGGCCAACGCGGGGGTGGTCCTCAACGCCTCGTTCCTGGCCGTGGCGTACACCTCGCCGGTGACGATCGGCATCGGCCTGGGCTACCTGATCGGCAAGCCGCTCGGCACCTCGGCCTGCGCGTGGCTGGTGACCAAGCTCAGCCACGGACGACTGGCCCCGTCGGTCGGCTGGGGCGCGGTGGCGGGCGCGGGCGCCGTGGCCGGGATCGGGTTCACCGTGTCGCTGCTCATCGCCTCGCTGGCGCTGGACGGCCTGGACCTGGCCGAGGCCAAGGTCGGCATCCTGACCGCCGTGGTCGCCGCGAGCGGGCTGACCTGGCTCGCCTTCGGGCTGGTGAACCGGCTGCCGATGAGGGCCCGGTTCCGGCTGCTGCTGGGGACCAGCGAGGTCATCACCGACCTGGTCGTGCCGGTCGACGAGGAACGCGATCACATCCGGGGCCCGGCGGACGCGCCGGTGACGGTGGTGGAGTACGGCGATCACGAGTGCCCCTACTGCGGGCAGGCCGAGCCGTCGGTGCGGGAACTGCTCCGGGACTTCGGGGACATCCGGTACGTGTGGCGGAACCTGCCGCTGACGGACGTCCACCCGCACGCCCAGCTGGCCGCCGAGGCGGCCGAGGCGGCAGCCAAGCAGGGCAAGTTCTGGGAGATGCACGACGTGCTGATGGACCATCAGGGCGCGCTCACCACCCGCGACCTGATCGGGTACGCCGCCGGTCTCGGGCTCAATGTGGAGAAGTTCACCGGCGACCTGCGCAAGCACGGGGGCGCGGCGCACGTGGCCGAGGACGTGGACTCGGCCGACCTGTCCGGCGTGTCAGGGACCCCGACGTTCTTCGTCAACGGGCAGCGGCACTACGGGGCCTACGACATCGACAGCCTGCGCAAGGCGGTGAAACTAGCGCTGGCCCGGGCGAAAATCACCGCCTGATACGGTTTCGTGCATGAGCAGCCAGCCAACCGCCGACGCGGCGGGGACCATTGACCTGGGCGGAGACCTGACTGTCAACCGGATGGGATTCGGCGCGATGCGGATCACCGGCAGCGGGATCTGGGGCGAGCCGCCCAGCCGCGACGTGGCCATCGCCACCCTGCGGCGGGTGGTCGAGCTGGGCGTGAACTTCATCGACACCGCGGACTCCTACGGCCCTTCGGTCAGCGAGGAGATAATCGCCGAGGCGCTGCACCCGTACCCGGACGACCTGGTCATCGCGACCAAGGGCGGCCAGCTGCGGCCCGGGCCGAACCGCTGGGAACCGGACGGGCGGCCGGAGCATCTGCGCGAGGTGTGCGAGGGCAGCCTGCGGCGGCTGCGGCTGGAGCAGATACCGCTCTACCAGCTGCACCGGCCCGACCCGGCGGTGCCGCTGGCCGAGTCGGTCGGCGCCCTGGCCGAGCTGAAGAACGAGGGCAAGATCCGGCACGTCGGCATCTCCAACATGACCGAGGAGCAGCTCCGCGAGGCGAGCGCGATCGTCCCGATCGTGTCGGTCCAGAACCGGTTCAACGTCACCGACCGGGCATCCCAGCCGGTGGTCGACCTGTGCGAGCAGGAGAGCGTGGTCTTCCTGCCGTGGGCGCCGATCCAGCAGACCGACCGCAAGGCGGCGGTGGCGGTGGCCGCCGAGCGGCGGGGCGTGACCGAGCGGCAGATCGTGCTGGCCTGGCTGCTGGCCAGCTCCCCGGCCATACTGCCCATCCCGGGCACCGGCTCGCCGGAGCACGCCGAGGAGAACATCGCCGCGGTCTCCATCGACCTGAGCGGTGACGAGCTCGAGGCGATCAGCAAGGGTGGCTGAGGCCAGCGCGGGGGCAGGCGCCGGCGTGAGCACGGCCATCGTCGGCGGCCGGGTCGTCCCGATCGAGGGTGAGCCGATAGACGGCGGGACCGTCCTGCTGCGGGACGGGAAGATCGCGGCGGTCGAGGGACCCGGCTTCGAGGTCCCGGCGGAGGCCGAGGTGGTGGTCGCGACCGGGAAGTGGGTGCTGCCCGGCTTCGTCGACGCGCACGTGCACGCCGGGGCGTCCGAGGAGTCGCAGGGCTGGGCGGGCCAGGACACCAACGAGCGGGGCCAGCCGAACGCGGCGCACGTCCGCGTGCTGGACGCGATCAACCCGGCAGACCAGGGCCTGCGAGACGCCATCGGCGGCGGCATCCTGGCCGTCAACGTCAACCCCGGCTCGGCCAACCCGATCGGCGGCCAGACGGCGGCCATCAAGTGCTGGGGCCGCGTCGTGGACCAGATGGTGCTGCGCGCGCCGGCCGGGGTGAAATCGGCGCTGGGCGAGAACCCCAAGCGCAACTACGGCCAGCGGAACGAGACCCCGTCGACCCGGCTCGGCACGGCCGCGGTGATCCGCGGCGCGTTCGTGGCGGCGCAGAACTACCAGGCCAAGCTGGCCGCGGCGCAGGCCAAGGACCCGGCCGAACGGCCGGCGGTCGATCGCGACCTGCGCCTGGAGGCGCTCAGCATGGTGCTGCGCCGGGAGATCCCGTGGCGGCAGCACTGCCATCGCGCCGACGACATCGCGACCGCGCTGCGGATGGCCCGGGAGTTCGGCTATGACCTGGTCATCGACCACGGCACCGAGGCCTACGTGCTGGCCGACCAGATCGCCGCGGCCGGCATCCCGGTCATCATCGGGCCGCTGTTCACCAGCCGGTCCAAGGTCGAGCTGCGCAACCGGTCCCTGGCCAACCCGGGTCGGCTGGCCGCGGCCGGGGTGACGATCGCCATCACCACCGACCACCCGGTGGTGCCGATCCACTTCCTGATCCACCAGGCCACGCTCGCGGTCAAGGAGGGCCTGGACCCGGTGACGGCGCTGCGGGCCGTCACGATCAACCCGGCCCGGATCATCGGGGCCGCCGACCGTATCGGGTCCTTGTCCGTGGGCAAGGACGCCGATCTGGTCGTCTGGTCGGGCGATCCGCTGGACGTGATGAGCCGGGCCGAGCGGGCGTTCATCGACGGCAAGGAGATCTACCGGTACGACTACGACCTCCGCGAGGGCGTGTTCGCCGAGCCGTAGGCTCAGGCGGTCACGGGCTGGTCGGTCCCGCAGTACTTGCACTTGGACGCGCCCGCCGGCAGGTCGGTGGACAGGCACGCCGGGCAGGTCTTGACCGGGGCCGGGTCGCCGAACACGACCTGGCCGCGCCGGGCCTGGACCGCCTTGTAGGGCACGACGATGACGAAGTAGACCACGGCTATGAAGATGACGAAGAAGATGATCGCGGAGATGAAGGCGCCGATGTCCACGAACGTCTTCTGGTTGTGGTCGCTGACGTAGAAGCCCAGGCCGTTTCCGGTGCTGCCGCCGGCCGCGGCCACGATCGGGTTGATGATGTCGGTGGTGAAGGCGGTGATCAGCATGCTGAAGGCGAGCGCTACCACCAGGCCGACGGCGACGACGATCACGTCGCCGCGCATCAGGAAGTTCTTGAAGCCCCTCATGTCGTAATCTCCGATTCAAGGTCAGGGACGGCTGGGTCAGCAGTCTGGTCACAACGGACGCGCGGTCGCTCCTGGCCACCGCGCGGCCCATGATGCACATGGTTCACTAGCGCACAAGCAACACCGATGATTTCGGGCAATTCACCGGTGGTCAAGCATTTCGGCTGTACGGGCGTGGCCTGCGGTCCCTAACCCTAGACGCTGAAGGCCCAGTTCAGCATGCGGGTGGCGTCCCGGCCGTCGACCGTGGCTCCGACGCCGGGGCTGTCGAGGTTCACGCCGATGTAGGACTGGCCGCCGCGGGTGGCCTCGAACAGCAGGCAGTGCCCGGCGGCCAGGGTGTAGCCGGTCTTGATCCCGGTCGCGCCGGGATAGACCCCGAGCAGCGGGTTGAGGTTCCGCCAGTAGTAGGCGTGATTCCGGTGGCCGGCGGCGACGTGGTAGGTGCGCCGGCCGGCCAGGGAGCGGAAGACGGCGGAGGCCATCGCGGCGCGGCCCAGCTTGATGAGGCTGGCCGGGGTGGAGTAGGTCGAGTAGCCGGTGGGCCAGGGCAGCCCGTCGAAGTTGGCGAAGTGGGTCCGGGTCATGCCGAGCTGGCGGGCGGTGGCGTTCATCTTGCCGATGAACGCCGGCAGGCCGGGACCGTAGGCCTCGGCCAGGGTGTAGGCGGCGTCGGCTCCGGACGGCAGCAGCAGGGCGGCCAGCAGCTGGGTGGCGGTCAGCCTGTCCCCCGGGTGCAGGCCGGCGCTGCTGGCGTTGTGGTCGGCCACGTAGCCGACCACGGCCGACGGGACGGTGATCTTCCGGCCCAGGTCACCGGCCCGGATCACGACCAGCGCGGTCATGACCTTGGTCAGGCTGGCGATGGGCAGCTCGGTGTTCAGGTCACGGCTCCACAGCAGCCGGCCGGTCCCGGCGTCGGCGATGGCGGCCGCCCTGGCCTGCACGCCGTGCGGGATGGCGGTGGGCCGGGTGCTGGCGGTGGCGCTCGAGGCGACGGCGGCGGGAGCGGTAACGGCGGCGCGGGCGGGCGCGGCCAGGGTGAGGGCGAGGCCGGCGGACAGGATCGCGGCGGCAGCCCACCGGGCGGCGGCCCGTCGGCAGGCAGCCGCTCGGGAAGCACAGATCACTCGGGGAGCACGGTTCACTCTGGGACCACCGGTCGCCATATGCCCTCCTGTCACTGAGTCACCGGGCAAACGCGGAAATAGTCGCAGTTCCTGGTGCGTGTTGGCAAACGACACGGCGCGGCTGAGGGGCAAATGCTGCGCAATCGTTGGGTGTCACGGGCTGGGCGGCGACACGGGCGGCGTGCGGCGCGGCGGGTAGCGTGAGGGAATGAGCGCGGCAGAGGGAACGGCAGAGGCAACGGCTGGGGACGAGGCGGGGACGTTCGTCCGGGACACCCGGTACCTGGACGGGAAGATCACCGCCGACGGCCGGGACGGGACGTTCCCGGTGGAGCCGGGACGGTACCGGCTGGTGGTGGCGCGGGCCTGCCCGTGGGCGAACCGGACGATGATCGTCCGGCGGCTGCTCGGCCTGGAGGACGCACTGTCGCTGGGCATCTGCGGGCCCGAGCACGACTGGCGGAGCTGGAGCTTCGACCTGGACCCGGGCGGGCAGGACCCGGTGCTGGGCATCCACTGGCTGCGTCAGGCGTACGAGAAGGCGGTGCCGGACTACGACCGGGGCGTGACCGTCCCGGCCATCGTGGACGTGCCAGCCGGCGCGGTGGTGACGGCCGACTTCCGGCAGATCACCCTGGACCTGGAGCAGGAGTGGACGGCACAGCATCGCGCGGGCGCGCCTGACCTGTACCCGGAACGGCGGCGCGATGAGATCGAAGAGGTCAGCGCGGGCGTCTACGAGGACGTGAACAACGGCGTGTACCGGTGCGGCTTCGCCAGCACCCAGGCCGCCTACGAGGAGGCCTACCGGGCGCTGTTCGCCCGGCTGGACGAGCTGTCCGAGCGGCTGGCCACCCGGCGCTACCTGGTCGGCGACACCATCACCGAGGCCGACATCCGGCTGTGGCCCACGCTGGTCCGGTTCGACGCGGTCTACCACGGCCACTTCAAGTGCAACCGGAGCAAGCTCACCGAGATGCCGGTCCTGTGGGCCTACGCCCGGGACCTGTTCCAGACCCCGGGCTTCGGCGACACGATCGACTTCCAGCAGACCAAAGAGCACTACTACAAGGTGCACACCAACCTGAACCCGTCCCAGATCGTCCCAGCGGGCCCGGACCTGTCCGGCTGGACCACTCCGCACCATCGCGAGGAGCTGGGCGGGCGGCCGTTCGGCGGCGGGACGCCGCCGGGCCCGCCGCCCGCTGCGGAGCGGGCGGCGGGCCCGGGACGGGCCGGCCGCTAGGAGCTCAGTACTCCTAGGAGCTCTGGCTGGTGCAGGCCGCCGGGGGCGTCAGCCGGGCCAGGCCGGACACCTGGGACTGGTCATCGGTGAAGGGGGCGTAGGCGTGATCACCGCTGCGCACCGGGCTGCCGAAGTAGGTGGCCGTGCCGTGATCGGCGGGGACCGGCGCCTGGGCCAGCACCTTCCCGGTGGCCGGGCTGGCGCACACCAGGTTGCCTGTGCCGCCGACCCAGACGACGCCGCCGCTGTAGCTCGGGAACGAGCCGAGGCCACCGCCTGCGCCCTGGCCGACCTTGACCGCCTTGGCCAGGTTGCCGGCCGGCGCGAACCAGGTCCACTGGCTCTGCCCGGTACCGGTGGTGCCCCAGACCCCGCCCGCGGTGGCGACCAGGTTGCCTCCGGAGCTGGTGCCGGACAGCTTGCTGGCGGACACCTCGGTGGCGGAGGAGATGTCATAGGTCAGCAGCTGGTAGGAGCCGAGGCCGATGTAGGCCTTGCTCCCGTCGGGCGAGATGGCCAGTGAGCTGGCCGTGCCCGCGGTCAGGTAGATCCGCTGCAGGATCTGCCCGCCGGACGGGTTGACGATGGCGATGGTCTGGCCGGCGGCCACGTACAGGTGGCCGTCGGGGCCGCCGGCCAGCACCGAGGAGGCCGAGCCGGCCACCGGGCCGATGGCGGGCACCAGTACCGAGGAGGTCTGGGCCAGGGTCTGCGCGTCGTAGCCGTGCAGGACGACGTTGCCACCGCTGTAGGAGGTCACGACCCAGACCGTGCTACCGATGACGACGGGCAGGTTGAGCAGCGGCGGGCTGTACTTGACGCTGGCCGCGACGGCGCCGGTGGCCGGGTCGATCCGCTCCAGCGCGCCCGACCCGTAGGCGTACAGCGAACCGCCCGCACTGACCAGCGAGTTCTGGGTGATGCTCGAGCGGCCGATCAGTTCCGCGTCCCACGGGCCGCCCGCGATGCGGGTGCCCGGCGCGGCCGAGGCCGGGGTCGAGGCGGCCGGCGAGGAGGCGGGCGAGGAGGGTGCGGAAGAGGAGGCGGCCGGACTGGTCCCGGCGGCCGGCGGGGTGCTGCTGTGATGCGAGCTGGCCACGGCGGCGATGCCCGCCCCGGCGCCGGCGATCACGACGACCGCGGCGGCGGCGGCCAGCGGCGCCCAGGACCGGCCGAAGCGGCGCGGCGGGCGCGGCTCGGCGGCCAGCTGGGGCTCGCTGGCCAGGCGGTAGGCGACCTGCTCGACGGTCACCGGGCGCGGCGGCTCGGGAGCGAGCCGGTGCAGCGCCTCAGAAAGCCGCTGTTCCTCGGTGTTCACGATGCCACCCCTCCGGTCATAACCTCGGCCAGGCCGGGGGCGTCCCGGAGCCGGGCCAGCGCCTTGGCGGCGTGGGACTTCACCGCGCCGACCGAGCAGCCCATGGCCGCCGCGGTCTGCGACTCGGTCTGGTCGGCGAAATAGCGCAGCACGACGACGGCCCGCTGCCGGGCGGGCAGCCGGTCCAGCGCGGCGAGCAGCGACTGGCGGGCGTCCACCAGCGCGAACACGTCCCCGTAGGCCGCCTTGTCGGGCAGCTGCCCGGTGGCGATCTCGCCGTTCCAGCGGCGCTGCCGCCAGCGCAGGTAGGTGTTCACCATGATCTTGCGGACGTACAGCTCGGGCGCGTCGGGCCGGTCCAGGCTGGCCCACTTGGGCCAGGCCGCGGCGAGGGCGGTCTGGACCAGGTCCTCGGCGGCGGCCCAGTCCCCGGTCAGCAGCCAGCCGGCCCGCAGCAGCGCGGGCGACCGGGCCTGGACGAATTGACGGAATCCATCCGGCTCGGCCAGATGTTCCACCCCGGTCAGTGTGTCCACCCATCCTCCGTTCGGCCCTGGCGGGTGCGGCGTCATGTCTAGTTAGAGACGCCGGCCACCCGGAAAGGTTCACTCCCGGAGGCGGTTCAGCGTCTCGCCCGCCCGCCGCTGCTGCGACTCGGCCCGGTAGGCCTGCCGTCGTGCGTCGGCGAGCTGCTGGCGCGCCTGCGCCAGCTCGGCTTCCAGCTGCCGGACGGTGTCCTCCAGCTGCTGCTCAGCCGCGTTAGCGGCGTCAGCGGCCCGGTCGGCGTCAGCCACGGCCCGTTCGGCCTGTCTGATCTTCTCGCGGCGACGGCGTTCGCGCTCGGCAGTTGGCTCAGCCGGAGCGGGCGAGCGGGGCCGGGCCGGGGCCGGAGCCGGGGCCAGGCCGCCGCCGGGACCGAAGCCGGCCCAGCGCGCGGCGCGGACCAGGGTGCCCAGGCTGGCCTCGACCTCGGGATCGGCCAGGGCCGCGTCCAGCGTCGCGGTGACCTCCTCGCGCACCGCGGCGGGCGGCGCGTCCAGGTCGGCGAAGGCCTGCCGGGTGAGCTCGTCGACCAGGCCGGACCGGGCCGCGGTCAGCTCGCGGATCCGGCTGCCGCCGGCCGACGGCCCGGCCTCGCGGAGCTCGGCGGCCAGCTCGGCCAGGCGCCGGGCGACCTGCGGATCGGCACGGGCCAGGCGGTTGAGGACCCAGGCCGACCGGGTGGGCTTGCGCAACGCGCCGATCTGCTTGGCCGCGTCCTGCTCCCCCGCCTCCTTGGCCTGGGCGACGAGCTCCTGGCGCCGGGCCATGAAGGCGTCCGGGTCGCCGGAGTACAGCTCATCCTTCGCGCCGGCCAGCAGGTCTGTCATGCTGCGAGGATAGGCAGCATGGACGGGATAGTTCCATCGGGGCAGGGGCGGCGGCTGACCGCTCGCGGGAACGTGATGGCGTTCAAGGCCGTCGCGGCGCAGACCGGCGGGGACTTCTCGCTGATGGAGCGGACGGTGCCGCCCGGGGCCCGCACGCCGCCCGCGCACCGGCACCTGAACTGCTCCGAGGCGTTCTTCGTGCTGGCCGGGACGATCACCTTCTGGCTGGAGGACGCCGAGCTGGCCGCCCACGCCGGGGACTTCCTGCTGGTGCCGCGGGGAGCGGCCCACACGTTCGGGAACCTGGGCGGCGAGCCGGGCCGGCTGCTGGCGCTGCACGCCCCGGCCATGGACGCCTACTTCGCGGAGCTGGACCGGCTGTGGGCCGGCCCGCAGCCGCCGTCTGCGGAGGCCGAGCGCGAGCTGATGAGCCGATACGGTATGGAGGCTGTGTGAAGGCGCGGAAAATGTCGGCGGGCCGACATAAGGTGGCCCTATGGCTCCTACCGCATCAGTCGAGGTCAGCCCGGACAGGCTCGAGGAGTACCGCCGAGAGCTGACCGGGTACTGCTACCGCATGCTGGGCTCGGGCTTCGAGGCCGACGACGCCGTGCAGGAGACCATGCTGCGGGCGTGGCGCGCGGCCGACGGGTTCGAGGGCCGCTCCAGCGTCCGGTCGTGGCTGTACCGGATCGCCACCAACATCTGCCTGGACATGCTGCGCGGCCGGCAGCGGCGGGCGCTGCCGATGGACCTCGGCCCGGCCTCGCCGCCGGTTGAGGCGCTGCTGGGCGACTGGAGCCCGGACGAGGTGTGGATCTCGCCCATCGCCGACGAGCGGGTGCTGCCCGAGCACGGCGACCCGGCCGACATCGCGGTGGCCCGGGACACGATAAGGCTGGCCTTCGTCACCGCGCTGCAGCACCTGCCGGCCCGGCAGCGGGCCGCGCTGATCTTGTGCGAGGTGCTGAAGATGCCGGCCGCCGAGGCGGCCAGCACGCTGGGCACCAGCGTGCCCGCGGTCAACAGCGCGCTGCAGCGGGCCCGGGCCACGCTGGCCGACCTGCCCGAGGAGCAGCGGCCCGCGCCGCTGGACGCCGACCAGTCAAGCCTGCTGGACCGCTACGTGGACGCCTTCCAGCGCTACGACATGGAGCAGCTGGTCACGCTGCTGGCCGACGACGCGCTGATGACGATGCCGCCGTACGCGTTCTGGGTCCGGGGCGCCCGGGACGTCTGCGCCTGGATGCTGGAGCCGACGCCGAGCCTGTGCCGGGACTCGATCCTGGTGCCTGCCGGGCTGGTCAACGGGGTGCAGGCGTTCGCGCAGTACAAGCCGGACCCGGCGGGCGGGCACGCGCCGTGGGCGCTGCAGGTGCACGAGGTGTCCGGCGGGCGGGTCAGCCGGATGACGTTCTTCCTGGACACCGAGCGGGTCTTCGCCGAGCTGGGGCTGGCACCGCACCTGCCGTGAGCCGGGTGGTCAGCGCCAGTGGTCCAGCGGGAGCGGGCCGCAGCTGAGGATGGTGCGCTGGCGGCGCTGCCGACCGCGCTGTTCCTGGCCGCGCTGACGGCACGGATGCGGCTACGGGCGGCCGACGTCGACGGAGTACCAGCTGGCCGGGTCGGCCGGGACGGGCTGGAAGTCGTAGCGCAGCCGGCTGGGCCCCAGGGCGATCAGGCTGACCGACGTGGTGCCCCACAGGCGGCCGTCGGGCAGGTCCCGGCGGGCGATGATGGCCGAGGAGTCGTCTCCGGGCAGGCCGTCGCCGCGGGCCAGGGTAAGCCAGTCGCCCCAGGCCTCCGCCATGCTGGCGGCCGGGTCGGCGGCGGGCCGGTAGGCGCCGAAGCGAGGGCCGAAGTGCCGGCCCTTGGTGTCCGGCGGCGGGGTGCTGCGGGCGGGCTGGTCCTGGCCGGCGGGCTGGTCCTGGCGGGCGGGCTGGTCCTGGCGGGCGGGGGCCGTGACGCTGCGGGGCGGGACGGTGTCTTCGGGGGTGGAGTGGTCCTCCTGGACGATGCCGTGATGGGCGGCGACGCCCTGGGCGGTGTCGTCCTGGGCCGTGCCGTCGGCGGCGGGCGGGTAGGTGTGGCCGGAGTTGGTGATGATGTGCGTGCCCGGCCCCAGGTCGGCCAGGACGGCTCGGCTGCCGTCCCAGCTCAGCAGCTGCGCCGAGGTCAGGTCGGCGGACAGCAGGATGAACGGGTCGTAGCAGGCCAGGGTGGCCAGGTCGTCCTGGAGCTCCTTGAGGGCCTCAGGCCCGCTGCCCGCGCCTCGCAGCGGCAGCTCGCCCCGGGACCGGCGCCGGTCCGGCTCGGCCTGCTGGCCGCGGCCGTTCAGCAGGCAGGTGACCCGGGGGACGCCGGGATTCAGCGCGAGCCAGGTGCCGCCCGCCTCCTCGTCGCGCCCGCCGATCAGCGGCGATCCGGGCCAGTGCCGGCCCGGCGGCCGCCAGGGACGGCCGGTGAACTCATCGCGGAAACCCAGGAGCAGCAGGGGCATCCGCGCCGCGGGCTGGAGACTGACCACTGCGGTGCACACATATCGACCCTCTCATGACCAAGGGACCGGTTGCGAGGGGGCCCGTGGGGACCCGCTGGTCGTTAGTCGAGCCCGTCGCGGTCGGCCCAGGCCAGCAGGGCGTCCAGGGAGTAGGCCACGTCGTCGATGCCCCGGTGCAGGTCACCGAGCTCGGCGAACCGGGCGGGCACGGTGGCGATGGTGAACCGGCGCGGGTCGACGTCGTCGATCTCGTCCCAGGTGATGGGGGTGGAAACGGTCCCCTCCGGCACGCCGCGCACCGAGTAGGCGCTGGCGATGGTGTGGTCACGGGCGTTCTGGTTGTAGTCGACGAACAGCTTGGCCGGATCGCGGTCCTTGCGCCACCAGGTGGTGGTGACCAGGTCCGGTGCCCGGCGCTCGACCTCGCAGGCGAAGGCGTGCGCGGCCCGCCGCACCTCGGCGAAGCCCCACCGGGGCTGGATCCGGACGTAGATGTGCAGGCCGTGGCCGCCGGAGGTCTTCGGCCATCCGGTGATGCCGAGCTCGCCCAGGATCTCCTGGCAGAGCCGGGCGACCCGGCGCACCGTGCCGAAATCGCACTGCGGCATGGGGTCCAGGTCGATGCGCCACTCGTCGGGGCGCTCGGTGTCGGCCCGCCGCGAGTTCCACGGGTGGAACTCCACGGTGGACATCTGCACGGCCCACACCACCGCCGCCAGCTCGGTCACGCACAGCTCGTCGGCGTGCCGGCCGTAGCGGGGGAAGGACAGCCGCACCGTCTCCAGCCAGGGTGGCGCGCCGGCCGGCACCCGCTTCTGGTGCACCTTCTGCCCGGCCACCCCGGACGGGAACCGGTGCAGCATGCAGGGCCGCTCGCGCAGCGCCCGGACGATCCCGTCGCCGACCGACAGGTAATAGCGGACCAGGTCCAGCTTGGTCTCACCGCGGGCCGGGAAGTAGACCCGGCCCGGGTTGGTGATCCGGACCGACCGGTCTCCGACCTCGACCTCGACCTCCGCAGCGGCCATGACGCTAGCCCTCCGCGGGCCACAGCGCGGCGAGCTGGGCCGGGCTGAGGTTGCCGCCGCTGCACACCACGGCCACGTCCCGCCCGGCGAACCGGCCCGGGTCGGCCAGCACGGCGGCCAGGGCGGCCGCGCCGGCCGGCTCGACGAGGTTGCGGGTCTTTTCGATCATCAGCCGCGTCGCGGACCGCAGCGCGTCGTCGGAGACCAGCACGAAGTCATCGAGCTGGTCGCGGAGGATCTGCTGGGGCAGCTCGAAGGCGGCCCCGGTGGCCAGGCCCTCGGCGAAGGTGGTGTTCTCGGCCGAGACCAGGGCGTGCTGGCGCCAGGACCGGTAGGCGGCCGGGGCCGCGTCGGACTGCACGGCGATGACCTCGATGGACGGGCGGATGGCCTTGGCCGCCAGGCACGCGCCGGCCGCGCCGCTGCCGCCGCCGACCGGGACCACGATCACGTCCAGGTCCGGCTGGGCCTCGAGCATCTCCAGCACATAGGTGGCCACGCCGGTGATGAGCAGCGGCTCGTCGCCGGAGTGGATATAGCGGTAGCCGTGCTCGGCGGCCTGCTGCTCGGCGTGCGCCCGGGCCTGATCGAAGTCGCGGCCGCTGAACAGGACGTCGGCTCCCAGGGCCTGCATCGACTCGACCTTGACCGGGTTGGCCCGCTCGGGCATGCAGATGACGGCGCGGACGCCGAACAGGTTCGCGGCGTAGGCGACCGACTGGCCGTGATTGCCGGTCGAGGCGGCAATCACGCCGCGGCGCCGTTCGGCGTCGCTCAGCTGGCTGATCAGGTTCACGCCGCCGCGGACCTTGAACGCGCCCACCGGCTGGTGGTTCTCGTGCTTGACCCACACCCGCGTCCCGGCTACCGCGTCCAGCGCCGGATAGCGGTACAGCGCGGTGGGCTGGAGGTAGGGAGCGATGCGCTGGCGGGCGGCGAGCACGTCAGCGAGGTCGGGCACCGTCCAGGTGGTCATGTCACGTGTCTACCACGCGGCTAGCCGCCGGAACCGGACCGGACATCCCACAAGAGCACTCCCCCGGCGCGGCGGGCCGGGCGCCCGGTCAGCTGGTCCAGGGCCCGGCGCAGCTGGTCGTGGCGCGGCGCGTCAGGGCCGAGGACCACGACGGCCGCGTGCCAGTACCGCACGTCGGCCCGGAAAGCGGCGCGCTCGGCCGCGGTGATGGGCTGGTTCGCCTCGTAGAGCATGATGCTGCGCAGCAGCTCGTCGGTCGGGCGCAGCGGCGGCCCGAAGTCGGCCCGGCCGCCGCTGTGCGGGGCCAGGAAGTACCCGCCGACCATCCGGTAACCCTGGCCGGTCGCGTCATCCCAGTCCATGGTGGTGAACGAGGGGACCCAGGCGGCCACGTCGGCGGGGTAGAGCGACTGGCCCGGCGGCACGTACTGGCGCCACAGCCCGGTGGTGAAGAAGGCCGGGACCGGGACGGCCGGCTCGGTCCGGACGGGGACGGGCGCGATCGGGATCAGGACCGCGGCCAGCACCACGGCCCAGCCGTACCGCAGCCAGGGACTCGGCGCAGCCGCCGCCGCATCGACGGCGAAGGCGAGCAGGACGGCCAGCACCGGGATCAAGGCCAGGCCGAACCGGACCGGCACGGCGTTGTCGAGCAGGGGCAGCTGACCCAGGGCGCTCATCGGGCCGTCATCGGCCAGGACCCGTCCGCCGATGGTCACCGTCCGGCCCAGGGCCAGCGCGGCGAAGACGAGCGCGACGACGGCCAGGGCCCGCACGGCCACGTGCCGCCGCCAGAGCCAGCCGACGGCCAGCGCGGCCGCGATGAGCAGCGGCGCGCCGAAGAACGTGTTCTCCTCCGGCGGGGCGCCGTAGCTGCTCTGCGAGGCGCCGTGGCGGACCAGGGAGAGCTGGCCGAACGCGGTGAAGGCGCGCAGGTCGGTGCCGTAGCCGAGGACCGAGTCGGGCAGCGACCGGTAGCTGCCCGGCCCGGCGAACTGGAACCACAGCGGGTAGGCCAGCAGCGCCCCGGCGACCAGCAGGGCCGGCCCGAGCCCGGTCAGGAAGGCTCTGGCCCGGGCCCGCACCTCGGCCGGCCGGAAGGCGGCGTAGGCCGCGACGAACACGGCCAGGGCCAGTCCGGCCTGGAACAGAAGTTCCTCGTTCAGCAGCGCCTGCCAGGTGACGAGCAGGCCGAGCAGCACGCCGTCCCGGACGGACCGCAGGGTCAGCGCCCGCCAGAGGATGAACGGGATCAGGAACTGGGCGACCAGATCGGGGTGGCCGTTGGCCTGGTTGACCAGGCCGGGCGCGAAGCCGGCGAACAGGCCGCCGGCCAGGGCGGCGGGCCAGGCGGCCACCACGTGCCGGGAGAGCACGTGGTACCAGGCCCAGGCCGTGCCGGCCAGGCCGCCGGTCAGCATGAGGGTGAAGGTGACGGCGGGGCCGAACAGGAGGGTGACCGGGACCAGCGGCACGGTCAGCCCGAGCAGCCCGGTGTTGGCCATCATGTTCACGCCGTCCGGCGCGTTCAGCTGGGGACTGAAGAGCGGGTTCTCGCCGTGGGTGAAGATCCGGGTCGCGTGGACCAGGGCCCACTCGAAGAAGTGGACGTCGGAGCCGCCGTTCACCAGGGCCAGCGCGCCGGTGCTGCGCCACAGGCGGCTGGTGACCCAGCAGGCCAGGGCGAGATAGGCGGTTATCGCGGCGGCATCCGCCCACCGGGGCACGACCCGGTCCCCGGGCCGGCCCAGCGCGGCCCGGCGGCCAACCGCGACGGCGGCGCGGGACGCGGACACCCAGGCGAGCCTAGCCGGTACGGCACATCAGGCCCTTATTGTTCGCTAAGGTTTCCGGATCAGCCAGGCCCGAGCGGCCGACGCCGTTACGCAGCGACTGCGGGGATGTCTAATGACGGGAATCAACGGAGACCAGGGCGTGCAGTCCGAGGTCCTGGAGGGCCTGGCCACAGCCGTGAACCACCGCCGGTGGTTCGTCGAGCTGGCCGTCCCCTACCTCGGCCCCGACCCCATCGAGATCGGCAGCGGCCTGGGCGACTACGCCCTGGAATGGGCCCCCCACTTCACCCGGTTCACCGCCACCGAAGCCGACCCCGCCCGCCTCGTCGCCCTCAAAGAACGCCTCAGCGGCCACCCCACCATCACCATCCGGGAAATGCTGCTGCCCACCGACCAGACCGGCACCTACACCGGCGCCGTCTCCTACAACGTCCTGGAACACATCAACGACCACGTCGCCGCCCTGCGCTCCATGGCCCGCCTCCTGGCCCCCGGCGGCCGGATCGTCCTCATCGTCCCCGCCTTCCCCTTCGCCATGAGCCCCGTCGACATCGCCACCGGCCACGTCCGCCGCTACACCAAGAAAACCATGCACGCCGCCCTCACCGACGCCGGCCTGGCCGTCGAGCAACTCCGCTACGTCAACGCCCTCGGCCTGCTCGGCTACTACACAGCCACCAGCATCTTCAAGCTCACCCCCAAAGAAGGACCCATGGTCAAGCTCTACGACCAGATCGTCCTGCCCGCCACCCGCACCGCCGAACGCCTCATCCACCCCCCCTTCGGCCAATCCGTCTTCGCCGTCGCCCGCGTCGGGGGCTGAGTTCGCAGCCCCGGCACGGACCATGATCATGGGCCAAAACGGGTGCTGCTGGCCCGCTTTGACCCATGATCATGAAACCGGCGGCGGCGCGCGGTGGTCAGGCCTCGTGCTTGTACTCCTGGATGGCCCAGGTGTTGCCGTCCGGGTCGTCGAAGAAGCAGTAGCGGGAGCCGGGTGAGCCCTCCGGGCCCAGCTGCTGGACGTCGCTGATGCCGACGCCGCGGCCGGCCAGCTCGGCCTGGACCGCGTCCAGGTCCTCGACGGTGAGCTGGACCCCCTTGACCGAGCCGGGCGCGCCGAGCGGCAGGCCCTCGCCGATGACCACCGAGCAGGCCGAGCCCGGGGGCGTCATCTGGACGACCCGCATACCGGGCCCGGGCCGGACGTCATGGTCGAGAACGAAGCCGACCTGGCGGGTGTAGAAGTCCTTAGCGGCGTCGATGTCCCGGACCGGGAGCGGAACGACTTCGAGCTTCATGTCCATACCGGCCGGGTACCCGGTCCGGCGCCGGCGAACCCAGGCCGACATATTTCCGGGCTCCGGGCGGTTGGCGTAGCTGGACGCTAACCGGCGACGGAGAGGATCAGGCCATGGCTGCGCTGCAGAAGGTGCTGTACACCGCGGAGGCGGTGGTCGAAGGAGGACGCCAGGGGCACGGGCGCTCCAGCGACGGCCGGCTCGAAGTGGACCTGTCCGTCCCGGAGGACATGGGCGGAGAGGGCGGTGCCGGGACCAATCCCGAGCAGCTGTTCGCGGTCGGCTACGCGGCCTGCTTCCAGTCGGCGCTGCTGGGCGTGGCCCGGGGCCGCGATCTGGACGCGTCCTCGTCCCGGATCACCTCCCAGGTCGGGATCGGGCCGACCGGGCACGGCGGGTTCGGCCTGACGGTGGCGCTGGACCTGCACGCGCCGGGGCTGACCGCGGTACAGGCTGCGGAGCTGATGGCCCGAGCCCATGAGCGGTGCCCGTACTCGGTGGCCACCCGGGGCAACGTGGACGTCACGCTGACGGTGGACGGCCTGCCGCTGGAGCAGGCGGCCGGGACAGCGGCCAGCTGAGGCCTGCGCCGGCTAGAGAGCGGCGAGGACGGCCCGGCTCCAGTCGCGGTAGCCGTCCTGGCTGGGGTGGAAGCAGTCGGAGGCGAACTTCCCGGCCCACGGCGGCAGGAAGTGCCGGGAGATCTCGGCCACAGGCAGGCCGCGGGCCGCGGCGGCGGCGTGGATGGTGCGGTTGATCCGCGCCACGTACGGCCGGCTGGCCAGGCCGAGCAGGCCCGCGTAGCCGGCCGGGACGGGCAGGTCGAGCACCACGGTGCGGTCCGGTACCGCGGCGATCAGCGCGCGCAGGTCGGCAAACAGCTTGCCCGGGCTGTTGTAGAAGATGTCGTTGAAGCCGATGCCGCAGGTGACCAGGTCGGCGGAGGCGGGCAGCCGGGGCAGCTGCTGCTCGAGCACGTCGCTGATGATCGACCCGGAGGCCGACAGGTTGAGGACCCGCCAGGGCCGCCCGGTGCGCAGCCGGAGAGCCCGGCAGCACCTGGCCCACGTAGCCGCCGTCCGGACTGGACGCGCCGAGGCCCTGGGCGGTCGAATCGCCGAGCACCACCCACAGCGGCCCGGGCTCGGCGAGGACCTGGTCGTTGTGGGCCTGCCAGTGCCCGGCGAAGGCCACGCAGTCGGCCCGCATGGCGGTCACGCCGTCGGCCCAGCGCCCGAACGGCCCGGCGCGCAGCCTCGAGACCTCCGCGGCGTGGGTACGGGTCAGGTAGGTGCCCAGGCTGGCCGCGATCTCGACCGGCGAGCGGCGCTCGCCGCGGTCCGCCCGGCTGGGCCAGCCCAGCCTGGGCGCCACGGGCATCCCCGCCATGCTCGCCCCCCACGAAAAGGTGTACGCAGAAGAAACGACGCTAAACGAGGACACGGCGGCCTGTCAAAGCACAGGTGCCCGGCCCGGACATGGCGAAGCGCCGGCCCAGGTCCGTACAGGCCCGGGCAGGCGCGGCCGGTTCAGGACGGGCTGGTCAGGACGGCTCGGCCGACCAGGCCTGCTCGGAGCGCGCGGCCCGCAGGTCCGCGGGCACCGGGCGCGGGCCGCGGCGGTCGACGGTGAGCGGCGACGCCGCACGCGGCGGCTCGGGCAGGGTCGGCGGGGCCAGGCTGGGCGACGTGGGCGCGATGTGCGGGTGGCGGGGCAGGTTCCCCGTCCAGCGCTCGGTGCAGGACTTGGCGTCCTTGCAGTACCAGCGGATGTCGGCGCAGGCCCGCCCGCCGTCCGGGACCATCAGCCCGGTCGGCAGGGCAATGCCGCACAGCGAGCACTGGGCGGAGGGCAGGGAACGCTGACGGTCGTCGCGCTGCGTGGCAGCAGCCGCGGTCCCGGCCCAGGTCGACGGTCGGCTCATCGTGCCACCACTCCCCGGTCAAGGGGTATCGTCATAGCAGGTGAAGTCGGTGCGGCCATTGTTCCTCTCAGTGGTTACCGGCGACGGGGTCCCTCGTCGGTGAGGGAACGACTGCGGTTCCTCACTTTAAGTTAGCGAGTGGCGCTCGGAAACTCAGGCAAAGTATTAAAGTTGCCCATTTCGCCCACGAACGGGACGGACACGCGGTGTCTGGTCCGGTCATGCCGGGCCAGGGTAGATTCGGCGCGGACGGGCCGCCCGGGACCGGCCCCCAGGAGCGCAGCGATCAGCAGGGAACGGCGGGGAACGGCGGTGCCAGCCGACTACGAGAAGATCCGCGACGAGAACATCGCCCGGTACGGCTGGGACACCGCGGTGCTGGACCTGCTCGGCCAGCTGTACAGCGAGCGGACCCACTTCATCTTCGAGCTGATCCAGAACGCCGAGGACGCCGGGGCGACCGAGCTGGCCTTCGAGCTGCGGCCGGACCGGCTGGAGCTGCGGCACGACGGGCGGGGATTCACCGAGGCCGACGTCCGCGGCCTGTGCGGGGTGGGCCAGAGCGGCAAGGCGGGCGACCTCACCTCGATCGGGCAGTTCGGCATCGGGTTCAAGGCGGTCTACGCTTACACCCGCTCTCCCGAGGTGCACAGCGGGGATGAGCATTTCCGGATCGAGGACTACGTCCGGCCCCAGGCCGCCGACCCGCGGCCCGCGGACGGGACGACCCTGTTCGTGTTCCCGTTCGACCGCGACGACGTGCCCGCGGCGACGGCCGCCCGGGAGATCGGCGCGGCGCTGACCGCGCTCGAGCCGGAGATCCTGCTGTTCCTGAGCCACATCACGCGGCTGCGGGTGAGCGGGACCGGGATGGCCGCCTCCGTCATGTCGCGGCGGAGCGAGCGACGGAGCCAGACCAGCCGCCGGGTCACCGTGGCCAAGGGCCGGAGGCAGGCCCAGGACTGGCTCGTCTGGCACCGAGAGGCCGGCGGCCCGGGTGCTGCGGGTGGTCCGCTGCGGGTGGAGATCGCGTTCCGGACCGAGGCCGGGCAGATCGTCCCGGTGAGCCGGGCCCCGCTCAGCGTGTTCTTCCCGACCGAGAAGGAGACGTTCGGAGGCTTCATCACGCAGGGGCCGTACCGCACCACGCCGGCCCGGGACAACGTGCCCGAGCACGACCCGGCCAACCAGGGCCTGGTCCGCGAGACGGCCGAGCTGCTGGCCGGGGTGCTGCCGGAACTGCGGGAGGCGGGCCTGCTGACGGTGGCCGCGCTCACGGCGCTCCCGCTGGAGGCGGCGCGGTTCGGCCCGGACACGATGTTCCGGCCGCTGTTCGAGACGGTGCGCGAGGCGCTGGCCCGCGAGCCGCTCATCCCGGCCGCGGGCGGCGGTTACCGGGCCGCGGGCGAGCTGGCGCTGGCCGGTGACCCGGAACTGGCCGGGCTGCTCGACCCCGGCCAGCTCGGAGCGCTGTACGGGCCGGGCCCGCAGGCGTGGTTCACGGACGAGGCGATCAGCCCGGCGGGCACGCCGGTGCTGTGGCGCTACCTGCGGGACGAGGCGGGCCTGGCCGAGGTGACCGGCGAGGACGTGGTGGGCCGGCTGTCCGGTGAGTTCCTGGCGGCCCAGCCGGATGAGTGGATCACCCGGCTGTACGCGTTCTTGTACCGGCACTCGGGGCTGTGGGCCGCGGCCCGGGACCGGCCGGTCATCCGGCTCGAGGACGGCAGCCAGGCCGCCCCGTTCGACGCCGGCGGGCGCCCGGCCGCGTACCTGCCCGGTCCGGTCCGCAGCAGCCTGCCCACAGTCCGCCGGGCGGTGGCGGACTCCCCCGCCGCCCGGCCGTTCCTGACCGCGCTGGAGCTGGCCGAGCCGGACGTGGTAGCCGAAGTGCTGGAGCTCGTGCTGCCCAGGTACGACAGCCGGGACGTAGCGCTGGACCCGGCGGATCTGGACTGGGCCGAGCACGACGCCGACCTGGACCTGGTGATGACCGCGCTGGACGTGGCGGCGGCGGGGCGGCGGGAGGAGCTGCTCAGCCGGCTGCGGGAGACGGCCTTCCTGATCGGGGAGAACGCGGCCACCGGCGAGCAGCGGCTGTCGTGCCCGCCGTCGCTGTATCAGCGGAGCAAGGACCTGGAGACCTACTTCGACGGCAACCCCGGGGCGTGGTTCGCGGCCGACCGGTACGGGCCGTGGCTGGCCCAGCTGTGCGGCATGGGGGTGCGGCAGGCGGTCGGGATCCGGGCCCGGACGGCGGACGCGTCCGGGCACGTGCCGGTCACGGTCGAATTCGGCCGCAACGAGCGCGGGCTGGACGGCTTCGACCCGGCGGCGGAGATCGACGGCCTGGACGTCGCGCTGGCCCACCCGGGGCACGCCCGGTCCGAATACGTGTGGAACGTGCTGCTGGCCCCGAACCGGCGGCTGGTGGCGGGAGTGGTGGAGCGGTCGGTGCTGGCCTCCTTCAGCGACTCCAGCCGGGAGCGGACCCGGTCGGCGGTGGCGGTGACGGCCGAGCGGGAGGCGTGGCTGCCCGGCCCGGACGGGACATTCCGCCGCCCGGCCGAGCTGTCGGTCGAGGACCTGCCGCCGACCTACACCCGGGACGAGGGCCTGGCCGAGGCCCTGGGCATGCTCCAGCCGGTGGTGGCCGCGGCGGCCCGCCAGCTGCGGGTGCCGGTCGAGGTGCTCCGGGGCCTGGCCGGGCGGCCGGACCTGGTAGCGATGATCGAACGCGAGCTGCGGCGGCCGGACTAGGCGTTACTCGGCGCGCAGGGCGGCGGCCGGCCTGGTCCGAGCGGCGACGGCGGCGGGCACCGCGGCCAGCACGTTGCCGGCCAGGACCAGGACGAGCAGGCCGGCGATGAGCGCGGACACCGAGACCTCGACCACGGGAACGACGCCGAGGGACCCGGCGAAGGCGTGCCAGGCCAGCCGGCCGGCGACGATGCCGAGCACGCCGCCGGCCACGACGGCGATGAGCAGGGTCAGCGTGGTCTGCCAGGCGATGACGGCCCAGAGCTGCCGGCGCGTCATGCCGAGCACCTTGAGCAGGGCCAGCTCGCCGCGGCGACGGCGGACCAGGCTGAGGACGGTCAGGGCCAGCGACAGCACGGCGGCCACGGCCATGCCGATGGCCAGGGCGAGCGGCTGGCCGCCCAGCTGCTCGGCGTTGACCACGGTCGCGGCCCGCGCGTTGGCCAGCTCGTACGTGCCGCCGGGGGTCCCGTCCGGGTTGGCCGAGGTGATCCGGGTGACCAGGGCGGCGCGCTGGGTCGGGGTGGTCCCGGGGGCCAGGTCGATCAGCGCCGTCGAGGGCAGCACGGGCAGGGCCTGGGTCTGGCTCGGCCTGGACCCGGACTGGCCCATCGCGGCCCGCAGGGTGGCCGCGGAGACCATGACGCCGCGCCCGAGGGAGGGGTGATCGGCGGCACCCACGCCGAACGAGGGCAGGGTCACCGTCCCGCTGATCACGACCGTCTGCTGGTGCCCGGGGATGCCGATCCGGACCCGGTCGCCGACCTTCTTGCCCAGCTGCCGCAGGGTGGCCGAGCCCAGCTCGGCCTGGCCGGGACCGGACAGCGCCTGTCCGCTGGTGGTGGGGGGCGCCACCGAGCCGAGCTGGCGCTGCAGGCCGAGGGCCGGGATGATCTGGCCGTCGATGGGCAGCTGCGCAAACGAGAACTCCGACCAGGCGGCCACGGCGGGCTGGCCCGCCAGCAGCTTCTCCATCGTCCCCGGGTTGAAGCTGCCGTAACCGGCCTCGGCCTGGATGGCCAGGTCCCAGTCCCAGCCGTACCGGGCCGGATGGGACGTCAGCCCGGCCAGGCTAGCGTTGAACACCACCGCGGTGACCACCGCGGTGACGGCGGCGATCGAGCCGACCAGCGCGGAGCGCACCGGGACGGACCGGGGCCCGGACCCCGGTTCGAACGCGTTGCGGGTGCCGACGACGGCCACGGCGGGCAGGCCCAGGGCGGCCGCCGCGCGGGCCACCGCCGAGGAGCGCGCGCCGGCGCTGGCCGGCCGCGGCCGGACCGAGCGGACAGCCACGAAGGCCAGCAGGCCGAGCAGGATCACGAGCAGGAGCGCGGGGCCCGCGATCAGGACGAGGCCGTCGGCGCTGAAGCCGCGGTCCGGGTCATACTGGCGGACCGGGCCGACCGGCGCCAACGGCGAGAGCGCCGCCGCGACGACGACGGCCAGCGCCACGCCGCCCAGCACGGTGATGAGCCCGGGTCCGGCCGCGGCCGCCGCGGCCTGGCCGCGGGTCGCGCCCAGGGCGCGCAGCACGGCGATGTCCGGCGCGGCGCGGCTGGTCATCTGGACCAGGCCCTGGGCGACCAGGACCAGCAAGGCGAGCGCGGCGATGCCGCCGAACAGGCTCAGCGCGACGGCCTCGGGCATGATGGCCTGCTGAACCTGGTTGTGGATGACGTCGGTGCGGTTGATGGTGAACACCGGACCACTGACTTTCTGGCCGGTGCGCTGCTCGAACTGCTGCTCCAGGCGGTCGGACAGCGCGGAGAGCTGGCGCTGCAGGTCTGGGATGCCGGCCGTGCCGTGAGCCAGCCGAAGCCCGATCCAGGCGTAGTAGTACGCCGACAGCACCTGCCGGGTCGCCCCGGGCGGCAGGATGCTCCCTTCGGAGATGTCGGACTGGTCGACCAGCGCGGGCGGCACCTGGACGATGGCCGCCACCCGGTAGGAGCGGGTGAAGGCCGGGGCCGTCGGCGCGCCCTCGGCGTTGACCGGGCGGAACTGGTAGCTGACGGTGCTGCCGAGCCAGGCCCCGAACCTCTTGGCGATGGCCGGGGTGAGCACGACCGTGGTGGTGGAGTCTTCGGGCGGGAGCTGGCCCGCCAGCACGGTGGCGCGGTCCTGGCTGAAGTACTCGCCGTCCAGGCTGCCGTTGATGCTGTTGTCCAGGAAGTTGTCGTCGACCTGGCCGTGCACGACCGGGAAGCCGTTCAAGCCGGCGTAGGCAGCGTGGCCGACGACTCCGGGCAGCGAGGAGATCAGGGTGACCGGCTCGGTCGGCGCCAGGCCGGGAATCACGCCGGGTACGTTGACGAAGACGTCGCTGGCGTTGATCGCGGTCAGGTAGCGGCCGTAAGCCGACGCGGTACGCCGGGCCCCGGCCACCGCGGCCAGGGCCACCCCGCCGAGCAGCCCGGCGATCAGGGCCAGGGCCAGCACCTGGCGCCACGACCCGCGCAGGGAGGATCGCCAGCAGGCCAGCGCGACCACCGGGACTTTCACCGTCATAGGGATCATTGTGCGGATCAGGCCGGTTCGCGCCCAGCGTGCTCGCGCATTTTCCTGTGGTGGTGGCAGCACACCTAGACCAGTGCGGCCAGCTTCCCGGGGCCGGGCGGCGTAGCACTCTTGCGGCGCGTGACGGGCGCCCATCTACTAGGACCTGTGCGAATTGTCCTGAGCTGGCTGCGGCTGGAGCTGCGTCACCACTGGCGATCACTGCTGGTGCTGGGGTTGCTGGTGGCGGTGTCCACGGCGACGGTGCTCACGGCGACGGCGGGGGCTCGCCGTGGGCATTCGGCCGTTGACCGGCTCTGGGCCCAGACCTTGCCGGGAACCGTGACCGTGCTGCCCAACCAGCCGGGTTTCGACTGGGGCAAGGTCCGGGCGCTGCCCGAGGTCGAGACGCTGACCGAGTTCCCGGTGGTGTTCGGGTTCGCGCTGCAGTGCTGCCCGGAGGCGAGCACGGGCTTCCCCACGGTGGATGACCAGATGGGCACGACCATCGAGCGGCCGGTCATGCTGTCGGGGCGGATGTACAACCCGCAGCGCGCCGACGAGATCGTGGTGACGCCCCAGTTCGAGGCGGTCTACCACAAGCACGTCGGGGACACGCTGACCCTGAGCCTGGCCAGCGTCACGCAGTCCAACCAGGACGGGGGCTACGACGGCACCAGCGGGCCGCCCGCCGGGCCCACGATCACGGCCACCATCGTCGGGGTGGGCCGGTCCTTCTGGGGCAGCGTGAACGTGGACGGGCCGACCCAGCACGGCGGGGTGCTGACCTCCCCGGCGCTGTTTCAGCGGTACGAGAAAAACATCATGGGCACCAACGGTCAGTCCTACATCAACGCGCTGGTCCGGCTGAAGGGCGGGCCGCCGCGATCCCGGCGTTCCGGGCCGACCTGGCCCGGGTGACCGGCCGCGCCGATATCGACCTGTGGGATAACGAGTCCTACTTCGGCGGGCCGATCCAGCGGCTGACCGAGTACGAGGCGGCCTGCCTGCTGGCCTTCGGGCTGGCCGCGCTGCTGGCCGCCCTGTTCCTCATCGGCGGGTTCGTGGCCCGGTACACCTCGGCCAGGATGACCGACCTCCAGGTTCTGCAGGCGGTCGGCCTGACCCCGCGGCAGGCGATCGGGTCGGCGGCGGCACCGGGGTTCCTGGCCGCCGCGGCCGGGGCCACGGTCGGGGTCGCGGCGGCCATCGTGGCGTCGCAGTAATGCCGATCGGCGAGGCGGCCTACGTCGAGCCGCGGCAGGGCATCGACGCGGACTGGCTGATCCTCGGCCCGGGCTGGCTTCTCGCGCCGTTGCTGGTGGGAGCGGCGTCGGCGGCTTTCGCGGCGCTCGCCCTGGCGGCGAGCAGACGGCCCGGCGTCCCGCGCCGGTCCGCCGTGGCGGCGGCCGCGGCCGGGGCTGGGTTGCCGGTACCGGTGGTGGTAGGCACCCGGTTCGCGCTCGAGTCCGGGCGGGGCCGGTCCGCGGTGCCGGTCCGCCCGGCGCTGCTGGGCGCGGTGGCCGGCGTGCTAGGCGTGCTGGCCGCGTTCACCTTTTCGGCCGGAGTGGCCGACGCGACGGCCAACCCGGCCCGGTACGGGCAGACCTGGCAGCTGGAGGGGTTCTTCGGCCTGTCCGGCCAGGACTTCGGGCCGGCCGACAAGATCCTGCAGGCCCCAGCGGCCGACCGGGACGTCACCGGCGTGGTGAACACGCTTGTCGCCGGGGCGCAATCCGGCCGGGTCTCGGTCGAGAGCTTCAGCTACGACCCGGTGGGCGACAAGTCGATCCCGGTCGTGCTCAGCGCCGGGCGGATGCCCGAAACGGCAGACGAGATCGTCCTGGCCCCGCTGACGGCCAAGGACCTGCACGCCGCCGCGGGCAGCACCATCCGGCTGGCGGGCGGCACGCCCACCCAGCTGGCATTCCGGGTGACCGGCATCGGGTTCGTACCGTCGGGCCCGCACAACGAGTACTCCGACGGCGCGTGGCTCACCCCGGGCGGGTATGACCAGCTGTTCCGCGGTGCGCACTATCCCTTCAAGTTCCACCTCGGGGCGGTATCGCTGCGGCCGGGCGTCAGCGTCCAGGCGGTCGCGCAGCGGCTCGACGCCGCGGCCGCGGCCATCCCGGGAGGCAAAGGCTTCACCTTCGAGATCCCGACCCCGCCCGGCGAAGTACTGGCGCTCAGGGACATGGCCGTACTGCCGCTGGCCCTGGCCGCCTTCTTGATCCTGCTGGCCGTGGCGGCCGTCGGGCACGCGCTGTCCAGCGCGGTGCGGCACCGCCGGCACGAGCTGGCCGTGCTCCGGGCGCTGGGGCTGACCAGAGGGCAGTCCCGGCTGGTGCTGGTCACGCAGGCGAGCCTGCTCGCGTCATCGGGCTGGCCTTCGGGATCCCGCTGGGCCTGGTCCTGGGCCGGGTCCTGTGGCGGGAAGCCGCGGACCTGACCCCGGTGACCTATTTCCCGCCGGTGGCGGTGTGGGCCCTGCTTTTGATCGCGCCCGCGGCCCTGGCGGCCGCCATCGTGCTGGCCGCCTGGCCGGGCGAGCGCGCGGCCCGGTTGCGGCCCGGGCAGCTGCTGCGCGCTGAGTAAGGGCCCGCGGTGGTGTCAGCACACCCAGCCGGGGCAGCCAGCCACCCCTGGACAGGCGGCCTTAGCACTCTTGCCGCGGGCGGCGGCTGACCATCTACTTAGACCTGTGCAAATTGTCCTGACCTGGTTGCGGCTGGAGGTGCGGCGGCGCTGGCGGTCACTGCTCGTGCTGGCCCTCCTGGTGGCGCTGGCCACGGCGACGGTGCTCACGGCGACGGCGGGGGCCCGCCGCGGGCAGACCGCATTCGATCGGCTCTGGGCGCAGACGCTGCCCGCGACCGTGACCGTCCTGCCCAACCAGCCCGGATTCGACTGGGACAAGGTCCGCGCCCTGCCTGAGGTCGCCGTCCTCGCTGAGTTCCCGGTCAACGGCACCCCGTTCGTGCTGGACTGCTGTCCGGAGACGAGCTTCGGGTTCCCGCCGATAGGTGACGAGGCGTTCCGGACCATCGAACGCCCGGTGCTGCTGGCCGGGCACCTGTTCGATCCCGGCCGGGCCGACGAGATCCTCGTCACCCCTCAGTTCGCGGCCGCCTACCACAAGAGCGTCGGGGACGTCGTGACCATGCGCCTGGCCAGCCCGCAGCAGGTCAATGACGGGTGGGACGGGACGACCGGGCCCCCGCTCGGACCTGTCATCAAGGCCCACATCGTCGGGGTCGGGCGTAACGTCTTCGGGTCCTCCACCACAGATGGCCCCGGAGGCAAGGGTGGCGTGATGCCCTCGCCTGCCTTGTACGACCGCTACCAGGCCAACGTGATCGGCACCAACGGGCAGATGTACATCAACGCGCTGATCCGGCTCAAGGGCGGCACTGCGACCATTCCCGCCTTCCGGGCCGACCTGGCCCGGGTGACCGGCCGCTCGGACATCGACGTGTGGGACAACCGCGAGTACTTCGGCGGCACCATCGAGCGGATCACCCGGTACGAGGCCGCGTGCCTGCTCGCCTTCGCGCTGGCCGCGCTGGTGGCGGCGCTGTTCCTGATCGGCCAGTCGGTGGCCAGGTACACCTCGGCCACCGTATCCGACCTCCAGGTCCTGCAGGCGGTGGGCATGACGCCTCGCCAGGCCGTTGCCTCGGCCACCGGGCCGCCGCTGCTGGCCGCGCTGGCCGGGTCCACGGTCGGCGTCGCGGCGGCCATCGTGGCGTCGGCGTGGATGCCGATCGGGGCGGCGTCCTACAACGAACCGCAGCCAGGCATCAGCGCCGACTGGCTGATCCTCGGCCCGGGCTGGCTGCTGGCGCCCGTCCTGGTGGCGGCCGGCTCGGCGGCGGCCGCCGCCCTGACGATCAGCGCCCGCCGGCGGCAGGATGTCACGCGCGGGTCCGCCGTGGCCCGGGCCGCGGCGGCCGCGGGTCTCGGCGTGCCCGTCGTGGTGGGGACGCGGTTCGCGCTTGAGCCGGGCCGGGGCCGGGCGGCGGTGCCGGTCCGCCCGGCGCTGCTCGGCGCGGTGGCCGGGGTGCTGGGCGTGCTGGCCGCCTTCACGTTCGCGGCCGGAGTGTCCGACGCCGCCGCCAACCCGGCCCGGTTCGGCCAGACCTGGCAGCTGGATACGTTCCTCGGCCTGTCCGGGCAGGACTTCGGGCCCGCCAGCCAGGTCCTGCGGGCGGTGGCCGCCGACCCGGACGTCACCGGGGTCGACGACGCACTGGTCGGCGGCGCGCAATCCGGCCAGGTCTCGGTGGAGAGCTTCACCTATACCCCGGTCGGGGGCAAGCAGGTACCTGTGGTGCTGACCGGCGGCCGCATGCCGACCACGGCGGGCGAGATCGTGCTCGCGCCCACCACCGCCACTGAGATGCACGCGGCCATCGGCTCCGTCATCCGGCTGTCCGGCGCCGCGGCGCCGCGGGCGATGACCGTGACCGGCATCGGTTTCGTGCCGGAAGGGCCGCACAACTACTACGACACAGGGGCGTGGCTCACCCCGGCCGGGTATGACCGGCTGTTCGAGGATGCGCATTACGCGTTCAAGTTCCACGTGGCTGCGGTCTCTCTGCGGCCGGGCGCGAATGTGCAGGCGACGGCCGCCCGGCTGGACAAGACGGCCGCGGCCATCAAGGGCGGGGCGGCTTTCTCCTTCACGCCGCCGGATCCGCCGGGGGCGGTCCAGGCGGTCAAGGACGTGGCCGCGCTGCCGCTGGCGCTGGGCGCCTTCCTGGCCGTGCTGGCCATCGGGGCGGTCGGGCACGCCCTGTCCATCGCGGTCCGCCGCCGCAGGCAAGAACTGGCCGTGCTGCGCGCGCTGGGCCTGACCCGGCGACAATCCCGCCTGGTGATCATCACGCAAGCGACACTGCTCGCGATGATCGGGCTGGCGTTCGGGATCCCGCTGGGCCTGGTGGTCGGCAGGCTGCTGTGGCACGCTGCGGCCGACATGACCCCGCTGGCCTACCAGCCGCCGGTGGCGGCGCTGGCGCTGGCGCTGATCGTGCCGCTGGCCCTGCTGGCCGCCATCCTGCTGGCCGTCTGGCCCGCCCGCCGCGCCGCGCGGCTGCGCACCGCCCTCATCTTGCGCACCGAGTAGCGGGGTCCTGGCCGTTATCACCGGAAGCCGTGGTGGCAGCACATCTGATCCCGCTGCGGCCAGCTTCCCGCCACGGGGCGCCTTAGCACCCTTGTGGGCGGCTTGCGGTGGCCATCTACTTAGACCTGTGCGAATCGTCCTGACCTGGCTGGACCTGGAGACGCGGCGGCGCTGGCGGTCGTTGCTGGTCCTGGCCCTGCTGGTGGCGCTGGCTACGGCGACGGTGCTCGCGGCGACGGCCGGGGCCCGCCGCGGGCAGAGCGCGGTCGACCGGCTGTGGGCCCAGACGCGGCCCGCGACGGTGACCGTGCTGGCCAACCAGCCCGGCTTCGCCTGGGGCAAGGTCCGTGCCCTTCCCGAAGTGGCGGCCATCAGCGAGTTCCCGGTGACGTTCGGGTTCGCGTCGGCCTGCTGCCAGAACGCGACCACCCTGTTCCCGCCCATCGGCGACGAGATGGGCCGGACGATCGAGCAGCCGGTCATGCTGGCCGGGCGGGTGTTCAACCCGGCCCGGGCGGATGAGGTCATCGTCACGCCGCAGTTCTCGGCCTTCTACCACAAGGGTGTCGGCGACACGGTGACCCTGTACCTGGCCAGCCCGCAGCAGGCCGATCAGGGTTACGACGGGAGCACCGGGCCGCCACGTGGCCCGGTCGTCCAGGCCCGGGTGGTGGGTATCGGCCGGGGGCCCTGGCTTTCCCTCGGTGCGGACGTGCCCGGCCAGACCGGTGCCGTGATGGCCTCACCGGGCCTGTACGCCCGCTATCAGGCCAACATGCTGGGTACCAGCGGCCAGACGTTCATCAACGCGCTGATCAAGCTCAACGGCGACCGGGCGGCCATCCCGGCGTTCCGCGCTGACCTGGCGCGGGTGACCGGGCGGTCGGACATCGACGTGTGGGACAACCGGGACTTCTTCGCCGCCGCCATCGAGCGGATCGCCCGGTACGAGGCGGCCTGCCTGCTGGCCTTCGCCCTGGCGGCCCTGATTGCCGCGTTCTTCCTGGTCGGGCAGTCGGTGGCCAGGTACACCTCGGGCACCGTGGCTGACCTTCAGGTGCTGCAGGCGGTGGGCCTGACGCCGCGCCAAGCCGTCGCGTCGGCCACCGCTCCCCCGCTGCTGGCCGCCACGCTCGGGGCGGCGCTCGGCGTAGCGGGCGCCATCGTCGCGTCGAAATGGATGCCGATCGGATTCGCGGCCCGCATCGAACCGCAGCCGGGCATCCACGCCGACTGGCTGATCCTCGGCCCCGGCGGTCTGCTGGCCCCGGTCCTGGTCGGAGCGGGAGCAGCCGTCTCCACCGCCCTCGCGCTCACCGCCGCCCGGCGTAAGGCCGTGCCCCGCCGATCGGTGGTGGCGGCGGCCGCGGCGGCGGTCGGCCTCAGCGTCCCCGTGGTGGTGGGCGCACGGTTCGCGCTCGAGCCGGGGCGCGGCCGGTCCGCGGTGCCGGTGCGGCCCGCCCTGCTGGGCGCCGTGGCCGGGGTGCTGGGCGTGCTGGCCGCATTCACGTTCTCGGCCGGGATCTCCGACGCGGCCGCCAACCCGGCCCGCTTCGGCCAGACCTACCAGCTCCTCGCTTACCTCGGCGAGGCCGGCCAGGACTACGGCCCGGCCGGCCAGGTGCTGCCCGTGCTGGCGGCCGACCCGGACGTCACCGGAGTGGACGACGCGCGGATCGGCGGAGCCCAATCCGGGCCGGTCTCGGTGGAGAGCTTCACCTACCAGCCCGTTGGCGGCAAGGGCCTGCCGGTGGTCCTGCGCGAGGGCCGGATGCCGGCCGCGGCGGACGAGATCGTGCTCGCTCCCACCACCGCGGCGGAGCTACACGCGGCGACCGGCTCGGTCATCCCGATGACGGCCGGCACGGGGTCGCAGGCCATGACGGTCACCGGGATCGGTTTCGTGCCGTCCGGGCCGCACAACGACTATGACTACGGCGCGTGGCTCACCTCAGCCGGCTATGACCGGGTCTTCCTCGGCGCCCACTACGGCTTCAAGTTCCGCATCGCCGCCCTGTCGCTGCGGCCGGGCGCTGACGGGCAGGCGGTGGCCGCCCGGCTGATCGCGAAGATAGCGAAGATCAAGGGAGCCGGGCAGGTCTCCGTCTTCCCGCCGACTCGGCTGGTACAGCTCCAGGCGATCCGGGACATGGCGGTGCTTCCGCTGGCGCTGAGCGCCTTCCTGGCCGTGCTGGCTCTCGGCGCCGTCGGGCACGCCTTGTCCATCGCCGTGCGCCGCCGCGGGCACGAGCTGGCCGTGCTACGGGCGCTGGGCCTGACCAGGCGGCAATGCCGGCTGGTCATCGTCACGCAGGCGACGTTGCTGGCGGTGATCGGGCTGGCCTTCGGGATCCCATTGGGACTGGCGCTGGGCCGGGTCCTGTGGCACGCGGCGGCCGACATGGCCCCGGTGGCCTACCTGCCGCCGGTGGCGGTGTGGGCGCTGCTGGCCATCGCGCCGGCGACGCTGATAGCGGCCCTGCTGCTGGCCGGCTGGCCGGCCCGGCGCGCGGCCCGGCTGCACGCCGGCGAGATCCTGCGCACGGAGTAACGGCGGGCCAGGCTACGATCACGCCATGCCCGCCATCAAAGTCGCGCTGGCCGAGGACAACGTGCTCCTGCGGGAAGGCGTCTCCCGGCTGGTCGCGTCCACCCAGGACTTCGAGCTGGTGGGGACCGCGGCC
This sequence comes from uncultured Actinomycetes bacterium, assembly GCA_963744005.1. Classification (GTDB taxonomy): domain Bacteria; phylum Actinomycetota; class Actinomycetes; order Streptosporangiales; family Streptosporangiaceae; genus Palsa-504. The sequence continues at coordinate 1,679,663 of CAVURU010000003.1, forward strand.
GATCTGCCCGAGCTGTTCGCGGTCATCGAGGCCAGCGAGCCGGACGTGGTGATCACCGACATCCGGATGCCGCCCACGGGCCGCGACGAGGGCATCCAGGCGGCCGCGTGGCTGCGTGAGCACCGTCCCGGGGTGGGGGTGGTGGTGCTGAGCCAGTACACCGCGCCCGCCTACGCGGTGGCGCTGCTCGAGCACGGCTCCGCGGGCCGGGCCTACCTGCTCAAGGAGCGGGTGGCCAGCGTCGATGACCTGGTCAACGCGATCCGGGCGGTGGCCAGCGGCGGCTCGGTCATCGACCCGATGGTGGTGGACGAGCTGGTGCGGTCGCGGTCGCACCCGGGGTCCTCCAGCCTGGACACCCTCACCGCCCGGGAGACCCAGATCCTGGCCGAGATGGCCCAGGGCAAGAACAACGCGGCCATCGCCGCCGCGGTCTCGGTCTCCGAGCGCGCGGTGGAGAAGCACACCAACTCGATCTTCGCCAAGCTCGGGCTGAGTGAGGAGAAGGACGTGAACCGGCGAGTCATGGCCGTGCTGTTGTTCCTGGGGCGCGGGCAGGGAAGCTGACCCCCCTGTGATGCGGGTGGCACCATGCTGCCCACCCGCCGGGCCGTGTGCGAAGCTGGAGAGGTGAGCAGCCCGCACTCCGTCCTCATCGTGGATGACCAGGCACCTTTCCGCCTCGCCGTGAAAGCGGTGCTGCGACGGCTGCCCGGCTTCGAGCTGGCGGGCGAGGCGGCCAGCGGGGCCGAGGCCATCGCGCTGGTCGACGAGCTGCACCCGGCGCTGGTCCTGATGGACATCAACATGCCGGAGATGAACGGCATCGAGGCTACCCGGCGCATCGTGGCCGCCCACCCGGACGTGGTGGTGTTCCTGTGCTCGACCTACGACCTGGCCGACCTGCCGCACACCGCGACCGAGAGCGGGGCCACCGGCTACCTGAACAAGGAGCGGTTCGGCGCGGACGCGCTGCAGCAGCTGTGGGAGGACCGGGACTCCGGCGCGTTCGTCCGGCTCTTACGCGGCCAGCGGGATCGACCCGCTGATGGTGGCCCCGTGCCCGGGCGCCGAATCCCAGCGGACGGTGCCGCCGATGGCCCCCAGCCGGTCGGCCATGTTGACGTAGCCGTGGCCGCCGCGGGCGGCGGCCGGGTCGAACCCCGGGCCGTCGTCGGCCACCGAGAACAGCAGCCCGCCTGATTCGGTCCACAGCCGCAGGTCGACGGTGGCCTGCCCGGCGTGCTTGGCCGCGTTCTGCAGGGCCTCGGTGCAGGAGAAGTAGACGGCCGCCTCGACCTCGGCGGGGTAGCGCCCCACCCCGTCGGCCACGTCGACCCGGACGGAGAGGGGACTGCGGCTGGCCGCGGCGCGCAGCGCGTCGCCCAGCCCGTTGTCGGCCAGCAGCGGCGGGTAGATGCCGTGGGCCAGCTCGCGCAGCTCCTTGATGGTGGCCTGCACGTCCTCGGCTAGCTGGCCGAGCATCTCGCTGGCACCGTCGGGATCATCGGCCACGATGTCGCGGGTCAGGCGCAGGTTGATGGCCAGCGCGACGAGGTGCTGCTGGGCGCCGTCGTGCAGGTTCCGTTCCACCCGGCGGCGCTCGGCGTCCCCGCTGGCCACGATGCGGGCCCGGGACTCGCGCAGCTCCTCGGCCTGGCGCCGCAGCGCGTCCAGCGTGGTCTGCAGGGCCGAGTCGAGGCGGGAGTTGTGGAAGGCCAGGCCCGCCTGCCGGGCCAGCTCGGTCAGCACCCGGTCGTCCTCCTCGGTGAAGACGTCGGCCCGGGCGGGCCGCTCCGCGACGATGAGGCCGAGCAGCTCGCCGCCGTGGCTGATCGGCGCGACCCGCAGCTGAGCCTGCTCGCGCCGGTCCAGCAGCGAGGGCAGCCAGACCGAGGCCCACGCGCTGCCGGACACCCCGGCCCGGGCCACCACGGGACGCTCGCGGTCGGTCAGCACGATCGAGCGGGCGCCGGCGTCCGGGACGGACACGGTGCGGTCGAGCACGTCGCCGGTGCCGGTGTAGATCTCGGCGCTGTCCAGGCGCATCGTCTTGCGCAGCGACTCGGCCAGCTGGAGCAGCAGCTCGTCCATGGCCACGGCCCGGGTCAGCCGGCTCCCGAAGGTCCGCAGCGCCTCGCCGGGCGCCTCCCGGGCGCCGTAGACGAACCGGGTCGCCGAGGCGACCAGGCGACCGCGGACGGGCAGGTAGGCGACCGCGGCCACGGCCGCGGCGAGCATCGAGAAGCCGAGGATCCGGCGGTCGGTGTCGTCGTCCGGCGCGTCGCCGAGCCCCAGCACGATGACCAGGTAGATGAGGGCTACGGCCACGCTGGAGCCAGCCGCCGCCAGGGTCTGCACGAACACCCGGCCGCCGTGCGGGGCCAGTGGCGGCCATTCGGCCGCGAGCACGCTCAGCGGCACGGCCGCGGTCGCGCAGGCCGCCACCGCGGCGGCCTGGCCGGGCCAGCCCACCAGCAGGTGCAGGACCAGGCTGATCAGGCCGACGGTGGCCGCCACGACCAGGCCCACGCCCAGCCACTGCATCCGCTCCGCGTCGCGGCCGGCCGCCTGCAGGTAGCGGTGCCGGGTGAAGGGCAGGGCGCACAGGACGGCGAGCGGCCAGATCAGCGCGCCGGCCATGACCGGGAACGGCCGGCCGGCCAGGGCCAGGCCGACGCCGGTGCCCAGCGCGCCGGCGTAGCCGAGCGCGGCGACGGCCCGGAACGCCGGCCGGCCCAGGCGGCCGTCGGGCAGAGCGAGCAGGAAGTGGAAGCTGATCGCGATGACCAGCGGGGCGATCACGGTCGCGGCCAGCCGGGCGGGGTGGTGCTGCGCCCCCATCCGGGCCGCGGTCAGCGCCACCGCGCCGGCCAGCGCGCCGCCGGTCATCAGCCCGGCCGCGGTCCGGTCCGCGGACCGGGCCAGCACCATCCCGGCCACGGCCCACGCGACGGCCAGGGCGAAGCCGATGGCGGCGAAGACGGTCAGCCCGGAGATCCGGAGCCCGACCGCGGCCACGGCCACCGTGGCCACCAGCCCGAGCAGCCCGGACACGACCTGGCGGGTCCAGCCGGGCGCGCGGGCGGTGACAGCAGGATGCACGGTCACCAGGCTCCGATGGCGACGTCCTCGCCGACGGCCGGCTCAGCGTCCTCGATCCGGCCGTCCCGCATCCGGACCACGCGCTGGGCCGCGGCGGCCACCTCGGCGGAGTGGGTGACCAGGATGATGGTCTGGCCGCCGTGATGCAGCCGGCGCATGAGCTCGATGACCTCGGCGCCGCCCTCGGAGTCAAGCGCCCCGGTCGGCTCGTCGGCCAGCAGCAGGGTGGGGTCGTTGGCCAGCGCGCGGGCGATGGCCAGCCGCTGGCGCTGGCCGCCGGACAGCACGCCCGGGACGGCCGAGGCCTTGTCCCCGATGCCGAGCAGGTCGAGCAGGTCAGCGGCGCGGGTCTCGGCCATCTTGCGCTTTCGGCCCGCGATGATCGCGGGCAGGGCCACGTTCTCCAGCACGGTCATGCCCTCGAGCAGGTTGAAGAACTGGAAGACCAGGCCCACGTGGCTGCGGCGCATCCGGGCCAGCTCATCCTCGGTGCGGCCGGTGACCAGCTCGCCGGCCACGGTGATCTCGCCCTCGTCGGGCACCTCGAGCCCGGCCACCAGGTTCAGCAGCGTGGACTTGCCGCATCCCGACGGGCCCATCAAGGCCGCGAACTCACCGGCCTCGACGGTCAGGTTCACGCCCCGCAGGGCGCGGACCGGCGCGTTCTCGGCCTCGAACGTCTTGCGCACGCCGCGTACGGTCAGTGCGGGACGGCTTTCGCTCATCGTCCCCCCATCCGGTTGATCTTGTAGGCGAATACCGGAGCCTCGCGTCCCTTGACCAGCTGCGCCCCGAGGGCGACCGCCGGAACCTGGGCGCTCAGCGCCTTGAACGTAGCCTCAGACATCACAGTCTCGCCGGGGTCCGCCAGTTGCTGCAAGCGCTGCGACAGGTTGACGGTGTCTCCGACCAGCGTGTACTCCAGGTGCTCGGCCGATCCGAGCAGGGCGGCGGCGGCCTCGCCGGTGGACAGGCCGAGACCGAGGCCGAAGGGCGGCAGGCCGCCGACGCCCCAGCGGGTGTTGATCTCCTGCTGCCGCTCATGCATGGCCTGCGCGGCGGCCACGGCCCGGTCGGCGTGGTCGGGTTGCGGGAACGGGGCGCCGAACACCGCCATGACCGCGTCCCCGACGAACTGCATGACGGTGCCGGATTCACCCAGGATGGCCTGGTTCATGGCCGCGCGGTGGGTGTTGAGCTGCCCGGCCAGCTGGCTCGGGTCGGCGTGCTCGGCGATGGTGGAATAGGAGCGGATGTCGCTCATCAGGACGGTGACCACGACCCGTTCGGTCTCCCCGATGTCGGGCCGTTCGGTCCTGAGCTTGGCGGCCAGGCCGCTGGGCAGCAGCCGGGACAGCGTCTCGCCCTGCTCCTCGCGGTCCACGATGGCCTGGTGCAGAGCACGCAGCCGCTGCAGCGCGCTGTCGCTGCCCGCGGACACGCCCTGGGCCAGCCTGACGAACACGGCGTCGACCTCGGCCGCGACGGCCTGCGGCGGCACGTGCCGGATAGCGGCGATGGCCTTGATGGTGCGGCCCTCCGCGATCAGGCCGAGCAGCTCCTCCTCGGCCGGGCTCAGGCCGCCGCCGGGGACGACCGGCGCCACCAGCGCCTCGACGATGGCCGGGTCCAGGGCGGTGCCGCCGGTGGCCACGGTGCGGATGGCGTCGACCAGCTGGCTGCCCTCGGCCACCCGGTCCTTGAGCAGGTAGCCGTAGCCGGCCGAGCCCTCGGACAGCAGCGACACCGCGTACTCGGGGTCCTCGTACTGGGACAGCACCACGACTGCGGTCCCGGGGTGGCGCTTGCGCACCTCGCGGGCGGCGTCGATGCCCTCGCGGGAGAACGACGGCGGCATCCGGATGTCGGTCACGAGGACCTGGGGGTGAGTGGCTTCGGCGCCGCTGACCAGCTCGTCGTAGTCGGCCGCGACGCCGACCACGTCCAGGTCGGCTTTGGCGTTGATGAGGGCGCGCACGCCCTCGCGGACGATCAGGTTGTCATCCGCCAGGAAGACGCTGATCGGGCCGTGCGGGCTGCCGCCTTGGTGATCCATATCCCAGTTGTCGCACAGGACCGGCGCGGCGAGCCAGGAGGCAGGCACGCGTCATGCGGTGGTGCTAGCACGCCAGCCCGCCGCGCGGGTCAGCACCCTGGCCCGGGGCGGCCGCAGGGAGCAGCATGGAGTCATGCGATTCTCCAGCAGCGTCACCTCCTTGTCGTGGATCCCGTCGGAGGCCATCACCGGCCCGACCCGGGCCGTCTTCGACTCGGGCATCACGCACTACGACGAGCCGCCGCCCGCGGACCTCGGCGACCTCGAAGAGCTGCGGGCGGCCGACAAGTTCCGGTTCGCCAACCGGCTGAAGGCCTGGATCGAGGTCGACGACGCGGGGCGGATCACCGGCGGCGGTTACGACGGCGGCGGCCTGATGGGGGCGAGCACGGTCAAGCTGGGCGTGCTGCGACACACCTTCCAGGCCGTGGCCCTGCCCGACCTGCAACGCGAGCCCGAGGCAGGCGACTCGTCGATGCGGTTCGTCCAGACGACCGGCGGCCGGACGGCGCTGCCCGCGCCGCGGCCGGTGCGCCGGCCGCCCTACGTCCGGTGGCAGGCGCCGCTGGTGTGGACCACGCTGTCGCTGACCCTGCACGCCGACGGCCGGGCCGAGTACGCGATGGAGGGAGCCAGCCGGTTCCCCCGGCACTGGGTCTACGGCGAGGCCGGCCAGCTGACGCACAAGTCCGGCCTGACCGACTACAGCGACTGGATGCAGGTGTCCTTCGGCCCGCACACCCCGTGGGGCGAGGAGGACTCCCCCGCGCTGGTCACCGCGGTCGAGACGGCCCTGGAGCACGCGCTGTCGGTGCAGCTCATGCACGGGGCGGCCCGGCCCGTGGTGCGCAGCATCCCGGCCGGGAGCGACCTGGTGCGCCAGGGCGAGCCCGGCCTCGAGGTCTTCCTGGTCCTGGACGGGGTGATCGCGGTGGAGCGGGACGGCACCCGGCTGGCCGAGTACGGGCCGGGCGCGGTGCTGGGCGAGCGGGCCGCGCTGGAGGGCGGCACCCGGACGTCCACGCTGGTCGCGGTGACGCCCTGCCGGGTGGCCGCGGTGCCCGCCGCGCAGCTCGACGGGTCCGACCTGGCCGAGCTGGCCACCGGGCACCGGCGTGAAGACGCGGCGCGTGATTGAGGGTGCGCGTTCACCTATGCGGTGTCCGCGGCTCGACACCGGCCCCGGGCGCGGAGTTCGTCCGGTACGGCGGTAACACCTCGTGCGTGGCCATCGCCCCGGATCCCGGCCTGTCGGGTAGCGCCGGGCCGCGGCTCATCCTGGACGCCGGCACCGGCCTGCGCCGGGTGAGCCGGCTGCTGGGCGGCGGCCCCTTCGCCGGCACGATCATGCTCACGCACCTGCACTGGGACCACGTGCACGGGCTGCCGTTCTTCACCGCGGGTGACCGTGACGACGCCCGGGTGACGTTGCTGCTGCCCGAACAGGAGGGGGGTGCAGGTGCGGAGGACGTGCTGGCCCGGGGGATGTCCCCGCCGCACTTCCCGATCACGCCGAGCGGGCTGCGGGGCGCCTGGACGTTCGGCTCGCTGGCCCCGGGAGCCCGGAAGGCGGAGGACTTCACGGTCGAGGCGCGAGAGGTGCCGCACAAGGGCGGCCGGACCTTCGGCTACCGGGTCAGCGACGGGCATTCGACGCTGGCCTACATCCCCGATCACTGCCCGACCGCGCTGGGCCCCGGCCCGGAGGGCTGGGGCGAGTACCACCCGGCCGCGCTCAGCCTGGCCGCGGACGTGGACCTGCTGATCCACGACGCGTTCTTGTGGCCGGAGGAGGTGGCGGCGCAGGCGTCGTTCGGCCATCCGGCCGCCGACTACGCGGTGGGCCTGGCCCGGCGGGCCGGCGCCCGGCGGGTGCTGCTGTTCCACCACAAGCCGGACCGGACCGACGAGGCGCTGGACGGGCTGGCCGCCCGGTTCTGCGGTGACCCGCGGGTGGCCGTCGCGGCCGAGGACATGGTCCTGGACCTGTAGGCGGCTGCGGCCGGGCGGGGGCTAGAGTCGCGCTATGCGACTGGCGACCATCCGGACCGAGTACGGGACGAGCGCGGCGCGGCTGGACGGGGACGTCCTGGTGCCGCTGGAGGCCGCGGACGTCGGCGAGCTGCTGGCCGCGGGCGGCGAGGGGCGGCCCCGGGCGGGGGCCGCGCCGGTCCCGGCGGCCGAGGCGGACTTCGCGCCGGTCGTGCCGCGGCCGGCCAAGGTGCTGTGCGTGGGCCTGAACTACCGGTCGCACATCCTGGAGACCGGCCGGGAGCTGCCCGAGTACCCGACGCTGTTCGGCAAGTTCGCGGACAGCCTGATGGGTGCCCGCGACGACCTGGTGCTGCCTTCGGTGAGCGACCGGGTCGACTGGGAGGCGGAGCTGGGCGTGGTCATCGGCCAGCCGCTGCACCGGGCCACCGCGGCGCAGGCCGCGGCGGCCATCGCCGGGTACACGGTGGTCAACGACGTGTCGATGCGGGACTGGCAGCGCCGGACCCTGCAGTGGCTGCAGGGCAAGGCGTTCGAGGGCTGCACCCCGGCCGGGCCCTACCTGGTCACCCGGGACGAGCTGGGGAACGCGGATGACCTGGAGCTGCGGTGCGAGGTGGACGGGACCGTCATGCAGCGGGCCCGGACCTCGGACCTGCTCTTCGGCCCGGCCGAGATCGCGGCCTACGCCAGCCAGGTCATCACCCTGCGGCCCGGCGACCTGCTGGTCACCGGCACTCCCGACGGGGTGGGCGACGCCCGCACCCCGCCGGTCTACCTGCAGCCCGGCAACGTGCTGCGGACCTGGATCGAGGGCCTGGGCGAGTGCGTGAACCGGTGCGTGGCCGAGCAGGACGGCTAACCCGCGACGGGCACGTCGCGCCACAGGCCGCCGTTCAGGTTGATGTTGTTGCCGGTGTCCTGGCCGGGCGCGCGGTCGCCGATGTAGGTGTACAGCGGGCGCCCGCCGTAGGTGGCCTGCTGGGAGCCGTCGGTGCGGGTGATGGTGCCGAGCTGGCCGTGGACGCCGGGCCCGGCCGTCGGGTGCCCGGTGACCGGGGGCCAGTAGGAGGCGCAGCTGCCGTAGCAGGCAGACTGGCCCGCGCTGTCCGGGGCGAAGGTGTACAGGGTGAGACCCTGGGCGTTGGTGAGCAGGGCGACGCCGCCGACCTCCCGGGCCTGCAGGATGTCCGGGCCGCTCGCGGTGGGCTGAGACTGGGATCTGGGCGTGGCCACGGCCGCGATGAGCAGGGCGAGGGCCACGGCCGAGGCGGCGCCGATGAGCGGCAGCAGGAGGCGGCCGAGGCGCTGGACGTAGGGCAGCCCGGGGGCAGCCGCGACGGCCAGGGTGGCGAAGGCGGCCACGTCGATGATCCCGGCCACGATCCCGGAGGTGCTGCGCACCTCGGTGAAGCCGAACAGGCCGACCCACAGCGACAGCAGGTACCCGCCCAGGGTGGCCAGGGCGAATCCGGCGCCGGCCGCGGCGGCCAGCCACCAGCCGGTGGCGGCGATCAGGGCGGCCAGCGCGAAGGCCGTGATGACCTGGAGCAGGAACAGCCAGCCGATCGTCGGCACGGTCCGGTAGCCGGTCAGGTACAGGTCCAGGTGTATGGCGCCGGTCGCGACGAGCAGAGCGGCCCCGGCGATCGCGAACAGCGACCGCCGGGGCCCTGACGCCCCCATGGTGCTCCCCATACTCCTGTCACGTGCCGGGGCGGCCCGCGGTTCACCGCGTTTATAACAGTCCGGACTCGGCGTAGGCCCGCTCCAGGGCGGCCACGTCGAACTTGGTCATGTCGTACATGGCCTGCATGGCGCGGCCAGCCCGGGCCCGGTCCGGGTCGGCGATCATGTCGAAGAACACGGCCGGGACGATCTGCCAGGACAGCCCGTAGCGGTCCTTCAGCCAGCCGCACACGTTTTCCTGGCCGCCGTCGGACAAGCGGTCCCAGTAGTAGTCGACCTCGGCCTGGTCTGCGCAGGTGACGACGATCGAGACGGCCTCGGTGAAGGTGAACTGGGGGCCGCCGTTCAGGCCGGAGAACTTCTGGCCGTTCAGCTCGAACTCGACCAGGACGACCTCGTCGGTGGCGCGGGGCCCGGCCGGCGTGCCGCGGTGGATGGGGCCGAGCCGGCTGTCGGAGAAGATGCCGGTGTAGAAGCGGGCGGCCTCTTCGGCCTGGGTGTCGAACCACAGGTTGGTGACGAGCGGGCGGTCGGTCATGTCTCCTCCTCGGGGATGGGCTGCTGCCGCTATAACGAGCCGGAGGCGGCCCGGTCATCGGTGCGGTCAGTAGCCGAGGCCGGGATCCATCAGGCCGGCCAGCTCCTGGCCGGCGGCCAGGCGCCGGACGTTGTCGGTGATCCGGCGGGCCAGCAGGAGGCGGATCATCTCCGGGGTGTCGGCGGTGTGCGGGGTGATCAGGCAGTTGGGCAGGTCCCACAGCGGGTGACCGTCGGGCAGCGGCTCCGGGTCGGTCACGTCCAGGGCCGCGCCGCCGAGCTGGCCGCGGCGCAGGGCGTCGAGGAGGGCCGCGGTGTCGACCAGGGGACCGCGGGCCACGTTGACCAGCCACGCATCCGGCGCCATGACGGCCAGCTCGGCCCGGCCGATGAGGCCGCGAGTCTGCGGGGTCAGGGCCAGGGCGAGCACGACGGCCCGGGCGCCGGCCAGCGCCTGGTGGAGCTGGCCGGGGCCGACCGTCCGCGTCGCGCCGGCCAGCGGCTCGGCCTGGCGGCGGACGACGGTGACGTCGGCGCCGAAGGGGCCCAGCAGGCGCAGCAGGACGGTGGCGATGCCGCCCCCGCCGACCACGGTGACCTGCTGGCCGAACAGGGTCTCCCCGGCCTGCGCGCCCCAGGACCGGGCGCGGGCCCGGGTCTTCAGCTGCCGCAGGCCGGCCAGGGTCAGGGCCAGCGCGTGCTCGGCGACCGGCTCGGCGAAGGCGCCCTTGGCCGAGGTCCAGCGACGCCGGGGGTCGACGGCGCCGGCCGCGAAGGCGGCCTCCACCCCGGCCTGGGGCAGCTGGACCCAGGAGATCCCGGGCCGGGCGGCCAGCGTGTCGCGCAGCGCGTCCATGGCCCCGGCGTCGGTCCAGACCAGGCCGTCCGGATCAGGGCCGCCGTCCAGCGGGACCGGGTCGCCGCCGCCGCGGCGGATGGCCTCGGCGGCCCAGGCGGCGGGTCCCGGGCCGACGGCGATGCGGGGCCGGGCGGTACGGGGCGGGTTGGCACGGGGCGGGGCGGGGCTCACCGGTATGACCGTACCGCGCGGGCCTAGCCTGCGGCATTACTGAACGGGCCAACTAGATTGGACGCAAGTCACCGGCCGGGCAGGCATCAAGACGCCGGTTTCACGAGGGGAGCACAGCGGCATGTCACTCTTCCAGCGGGCCCACGACATTGTCTCGGCCAAGGCCAACAAGGCCCTCGACGCGGCGGAGAAGCCGGACGAGATGCTCGACCTGTCGTATGAGCAGATGCTCGACCAGCTGACCAAGGTGCGCCAGGCGCTGGTGTCGGTGGCCGCATCGCGGAAGCGGCTCGAGCTGCAGGAGCAACAGCTGCAGCACACGGTCGACCACCTGCAGGACCAGGCCAAGCAGGCGCTGGCCCTGGGCCGGGAGGACCTGGCCCGGGAGGCGCTGTCGCGCAAGGCCGCGGCGCAGGCCCAGATCGACCCGATGGAGGCCCAGCACCAGCAGCTGGCCGACCAGGAGCAGAAGCTGGAGCAGACGCTGGCCGCCCTGCAGCAGCGGGTCACCACGTTCCGGACGCAGAAGGAGACGCTGAAGGCCGAATACACGGCGGCGGCCGCCACCGCCGCGGTCAACGAGAGCGCGGCCGGGATCTCCGGTACCTTGTCGGACTCCGGTGCGGAGCTGGCCCGGGCCCAGGACAAGATCGAGCAGATGCAGGCCCGCGCGGGTGCCGTGGACGAGCTGCTGCAGTCCGGCGTGCTGGAGGACGTGGGCGGGAACACCGACGACATCCAGGCCGAGCTGGACCAGGCGGGCACGGACGCCGACGTGGAGAGCGAGCTGGCCGCGCTGAAGGCGCAGGTCGGGCCGGGCAGCACGCCGCCCGAGCTGCCCAGCGGCGGGCACTGACCGGCGGGAGACCGGCCGCCGCGGACGGCTGCGGCCAGGTCAGGCCGGGTTTCATAGCAAAACCCGGGGCCGCCCAGAATTCGGCGCAGAGGTCTTATGCTGTCCGCTTCTGCACGTTAGGATCACCCAGAGTAAAGGAATAGTTACCCTTCGCCAGCCTTGGGGGAGTCTGGATGCCACGACGATGGTTCGTCGTCCTGGGCGTGATCACCGTGACGGGCGCGGGGGCCCTCACCGCGAGCGGGGCGTCGGCCGCGCCGCCGGACACGCGCCCGGGCGGGTGGCCCGGCCCCGGCGGCCCGGTGCACCTGGCCAGTCACCCAGTCATCCCCGGCCACGGCGGCCCCGGGGCCGGCTCTGGTGCCGGCTCTGGTGCCGGCTCTGGCGGCGGCGGTGGGGCCGGTTCGGGCGGCGGCTCCGGGCCGGCGGGCAGCTCCGGGCGGGGCGGCGGGGCGGCGCACAGCACGAACTGGTCGGGCTACGCCGGCACGTCGGGGATCTTTTCCGCCGTCTCGGCCAGCTGGACGCAGCCGGCCAGCAGCTGCGGCAGCGGCAATCAGTACGCCGCCTTCTGGGTCGGGCTTGACGGCCTGGCCAGCAGCACGGTCGAGCAGGTCGGCACCGAGGCGGACTGCCGCGGGCCGGACGCGTCGTACTACGCCTGGTACGAGCTGTATCCCGGCGCCTCGCAGAACTACCCTGACCCGGTCCAGCCGGGCGACCAGATCACGGCCAGCGTGACCTACCAGGGTGACGGGGAATTCAGCCTGTCCATCGCGGACGCCACCCAGGGCTGGCGGCACACCACCCAGGCCGCGACGGGCCAGACGCCGGAGCTGTCCTCGGCCGAGGCGATAGCGGAGGCTCCGTGCTGCACGGCCGGCGGTGCCCCGCTGCCGCTGACCGACTTCGGCACGGTGAGCTTCACCGGCGTGACCGCCAACGGCTCACCCATCGGGGAGGCCGCCGGGCTGACTCAGGTGGCCATGGTGAACGACACGTCGGCCGACAAGGACGCGGTGTCCGAGCTGACCGACGGGCAGGACTTCAGCGCGACGTGGCTGAACAGCAGCTAGCCTGACTGCGGCCGATACGGCCCGGGTGAGCCGTTGCGGGTCTGGGACACGCGCCGGGCGGAAGCCCGAGGATCGTCACGTCCGGCCGGCGGGTAGCTATTATCCACGGTGGCTGGCTTCACCGCCCGAGCCTGGCCAGGCCGCATTACCGTGGGGAGTGCGTGCCGTCCGGGGAGAGCTGGCGCAGGCCAGGGCAGCAGGGGTAGGGGTGACCGGTTTGGCGGCGTTGCAGGCCGACGACCCGCGACAGGTGGGGTCGTACGTGCTGCTGGGCAGGCTCGGTACCGGCGGGATGGGACGGGTGTACCTGGCCCGGTCACCGGGCGGGCGCCAGGTCGCGGTGAAGGTGATCCGGCCGACGCTGGCCGAGGACTCCGGGTTCCGGGAGCGGTTCGCGCGCGAGGTGGCCTCGGCCCGCAAGGTGGGCGGCCTGTTCACCGCGCAGGTGGTGGACGCCGACCTGAACAGCCCGCTGCCGTGGCTGGTCACCGCGTACGTGCCCGGCATGTCGCTGGCCGAGGCGGTGGAGCGGCAGGGCCCGCTGCCGCCCGCCACGGTGCTGTCCCTGGCGGCCGGGCTGGCCGAGGGCCTCAACGCGATCCACCGGGCCGGGGTCATCCACCGCGACCTGAAGCCGTCCAACGTGCTGCTGGCCCCGGACGGGCCGCGGATCATCGACTTCGGGATCGCGTCGGCGATGGACGCCACGTCGCTGACCGGGGCGGGCCACATGGTCGGCTCCCCCGCGTTCATGTCCCCGGAGCAGGCTCAGGGCCAGCAGGTCGGCCCGGCCAGCGACATGTTCAGCCTGGGCGGCGTGCTGACCTACGCGGCCCGGGGCCAGGGGGCGTTCGGCACCGGGGAGACGAACGCGCTGCTGTACCGCGTGGTGCACGGCACGCCCAGCCTGGACGGGGTGCCGGGCATGCTGCGCCCGCTGGTCAGCCGGTGCCTGGCGCGCGACCCGCGGCAGCGGCCCACCCCGGCGGAGTTCCTGGCCGGGCTGACCGCGGCCTATCCGCCGGCGGCGGACCTGTCGGACTGGCTGCCGGCCCGGCTCGCGGACGTAACCGCGCAGCGGACCGCGGCGGCGGCCGAGCCGCTGACGGCCGACAGTCCCGGCCCGGCACCCGGGCCAGGAACCGAAGACCGGCGCGCGGGCCAGGGGTTCGGCCAGGCCCGGCACGGCCAGGAGCAGCCGGGCCGGCGGCGGCCGGGCCGGCGGGCCTGGGTGGCGGCCGGCGCCGCGGTGGCGGGCGTGGCGGCCGTGGTCGCGGTGGTGCTGTCCCTGGGCCACCCCGCGCCCGCCGCGGGCGCGCGGTCCAGCCCGAGCGCCACCCCGACGGTAGGCGGCCTGCAGCTGGACCAGTTCCGGGCGGGCGACTGCCTGACCGGCGACAACATGCAGCTGAACACGAGCAACCCGTGGCCTAAGGTGACCCGGGCCGTGCCCTGCAGCCAGCCGCACACCGCGGAAGTGTTCCTGGCCAACGACAGCTTCTGGCCGCAGCAGAGCTCGTTCCCGGGCAGCGACGCCATCAGCAAGGACGGCAACGCGGCGTGCAACAACGCGTTCCGCAGCTACATCGGGATCGGGTACTCCAAGTCGATCTACACCTGGACCAACATCATCCCGGACGCGGCGACCTGGCCGAACGGTGACCGGGCCCTGCACTGCATCGCCTACTACAGCACGTCCGCCCGGCCGTCCGGGGCGACCATGAGCACGTCGATCAAGGGCACGAAGAAGTAACCCGGCGGGTCAGGACGGGACCGGCGCGGGCCGCAGCGCAGCCGGGCTGATGTCGGGAAGCTCGCGGACGCCGAACATGTCCCGCAGCGCGGTCAGGGCGGCCAGCTCGCCGCACCGGCCGTGCACCCCGGGCACCGGCGGGGTGGCCGACGAGCACAGGTAGACGCCCCGGATCGGGGTGCGGTACGGGTTCCACTGCCTGGTGGGCCGGAACACGGTCTGCCCCAGGGTCTGCAGGCCGACGGCGATGTCCCCGCCGACATAGTTCGGGTTGGCCGCCTCCTCGGCGGCGGCGGTGCGCACGCAGCGGGCCAGGACCAGGTCGCGGAAGCCGGGCGCGAACCGCTCGATCTGCGCCTCGATCCGGTCCGTGACGTCCACGTCGGAGCCGGACGGCACGTGGGTGTAGGCCCACAGCGTGTGGCGCCCGGCCGGCGCGCGGGACGGGTCGGCGACCCCGGGCTGGGTGACCAGCACGTACGGGTTGTCCGGATGCTTGCCCGCGACGACCTCGGCCTCGGCCGCGGCCATCTCCTCGAAGGTGCCGCCCAGGTGCAGGGTGCCGGCCCGGCGGCAGTCCTCGTTGGTCCACGGCACCGGGCCGGACAGCGCGAAGTCCACCTTGCAGACGCCCGCGCCGTACCGGTAGCGGCGCAGCGCAGCGCGGTAACGGCCGGGCAGCCGGTTGCCGGCCAGCTCGTCCAGGGCGCGCGGGGAGGTGTCGAGAAGGACCGCGGCGCCGGCCGGGAGGTCGGCCAGGGAGCGCACCCACCGGCCGGTCTCGATGCTGCCGCCCGCGGCGCGGACGGCGTCGGCCATGACGTCGGTGATCCGGGCGCTGCCGCCCTCGATGACCGGCCAGCCCGTCCCGTGCGCGAGCAGGACGAGCATGAGGCCGATGCCGCCGGTCGGGACGTCGGTGAACCTCATCATCGAGTGGGCCGCGGCGCCGCCCATGATGGCGCGGGCCTCCTGGGTGCCCCAGCGCCGGACCAGGGCCGAGACGGGCAGCACGCCGCGAGCGCCGTAGGAGGCCATGACCAGCGGATGGGCGGGCAGCCGGCGCAGCGGGCGGAGCAGCTCGGCGCAGATGTCGTCCAGGTGCCGGACCATCGGGGTGAGCAGGCGCCGGTAGGCCCGGCCGTCGGGGCCGAGCCGGGCGGCGGTCTCCAGCACCGAGCGGTACACGGCGGCGGCGCGGCCGCCGTCCAGCGGGTTGGCGAACTCGACCTCAGGGCGGGCGAACCGGACCCCGCGCGCGGCCAGGTCGAAGCGGCGGAAGAAGGGCGAGGCCAGGGCGAGCGGGTGGGCGGCGGAGCACACGTCGTGGCGGAAGCCCGGCAGGGTGAGCTCGGAGGTCCGGCAGCCGCCGCCGATGTCCGGGGCACCCTCGATGACCTGGACCTTCAGTCCCGCCGCGGCCAGGGTTACGGCCGCAGCCAGGCCGTTCGGGCCGCTGCCCACGATCACCGCGTCCGGGTTTCCCCCCATGCTGCCCCTTCTGCTCGCGCTGCGCTACGTGCGCCGGCGATCCGGCCGGAGCGCGCGGGCCAGGCTGGTCACCGGGGCGGCGATGGTCTGCAGCATGCTGCGGATCATCGAGTTGTGCCAGACGTTCCCCGCGTGACGCCACTGTCGCTTGGAGTCTACGCAGGTGGCGGTCAGGGCGACCTGCGGGCCCGCGACACCGAGCCGGCGGCCGAGCGCGGTCAGCGTGGCGTCCCAGAACCTGTCTTCCTTGCGGTAGCCGCCGAAGGTCATGCCGATCTCGTACAGCGGGTCGTTCGCGCGCATCAGGACCAGGGCCTGCACGATGGTCTGCGTCGCCCTCGCGCTCGGCGGAGAAGGTGATCCAGCCCGCGAACATGTGCCCCTGCGGGGTCATCAAGGTGAACGACTCGGAGTCGGCGTACAGGACGAACACCCCGGTGGACAGCTTGACGCCGCCGCCGACGGCCAGGTCCAGCAGGGCTACGTCCCCGGGGTTGATCCCGGTGAGGGCGCCGGCGAACCGGTTGCCCCGGGGCCAGAACTCCGGGAAATGCTCCCGCCAGGTGGCGATGGCGCGTTCCGGGGCGATCGCGGGACCGACGTTCATCCGGTACGTCTTCTGCCACATCTTGCCGAAGCCCTGCACCGGGCCGGTCAGCCGACGGCCCGCCACGTTGGTGCCGCGGACCCCGTCCCGCGCCTGCACCTGGAGCCGCTCGACCTTCGGCGCCCAGCTGGCCGCGTCCCTCGGCTCGCCCGGCGCGGACGCGGCCTCGCGGGCGCTCAGCCCGATCTGCTCGGCCGACCTGACCCGGTCCGGGCCTGCTGTCTCGGTCATCGTGACCCCTCCCCTACCTGGCGGCGCCGCTGAGCGCCGATTCCTCGCTGTCGTAGATGGTGATGGCCTCGTCCAGCCGGGTGAGCTCGAAGATCTCCCGGTAGTGGTCGCTCAGCCCGTAGGCGGCCAGCTGCTGGCGCTGCCGGTTCGCGCGGACCAGGAGGGTGACCAGCATGCCGATGCCGCCGCTGTTCATGTACTCCAGGCCGGCGAAGTTCAGCACGAGCCGGCTCGTCCGGCCGTCGCTGGCCGTCTCGTAGGCCGACATCAGCACGGGCTCGCAGGCCGCGGTGACCTCTCCCTTGATGTCGACGACGGCCACCTCGTCGCCGATCCGCCGGACGTCCATGGTGATGGCCGGTGCGCTCATGAGATTCCTCCCCTAATGACCCTGGTACTGCGGTAGTTCGCGGGCCGCGCTAGGCGGCTGGTCCGGTGAGCTGGCTGACGGCGCGGTCGAGGTCAGGGAAGAGCTCGATGAAGTCAGACAGCCTGGTGATGTCGAAGATCTCGCGGTAGTGCGGGGACAGCCCGCTGGCGACGACCTTCCGGCGCTGCGCCCGGGCTCGGGCCAGGACGCTGACGATCAGCGCGATGCCGGTGGAGTTGATGTAGTCGACCTTGGCGAAGTCGAGCACCACGGTGCCGAGGGCCGCGTCGTGGTCGACCGCCGCGGCGTAGGCGTCGGTCAGCACGTCGGCGGCGGACCCGTCGACCTCGCCGGAGAGCTCGATGACGGCGGCGCCCGGTACTAGCCGCGTCTTGGCTTCACACATGCTCGCCATTGGGAGCACCTCCCGTTCGCATGGTCAGCCAGATGGTGTGCCGCTGGCCATTGGTTGTCACGTCCATGGCGTCGACCATGTTGCGGATGAGGAACAGGCCCCACCCTCGGGGGCTCTGCCCGCCGTCGAGCTTCTTGAGCAGGTCAGGCTCCTCGGCCGGGCGGGCCGAGACGGGCGCTTCGCCGCCCTGGTCGGAGATGGACACCACGATCTGGTCGCCGTCCTGGGTGACCTCGACCTGCACCGGGATCTCGGCCCGGTTCTTGTTGCCGTGCTCGATGGCGTTCATGGTGGCCTCGGCCACGGCGGTCTTGAGCTTCTCCAGCCGGTCCGGCGGCAGGCCCAGCCCGGCCACGCTGCTCGCCACCCGGGCCAGGGCGAGGCGCTCGTTACCGGGCGCGCTGGGCAGCTCGAAGGCGTCTAGCCGGCGCGGCGTGCCGGGCGCGGGGCGGGCGACGTGAGTCATCGCGAGCCCTCCTGGGGGTGGTCGTGGCGGTCGTGGGCCCAGGCGGACGGCGATCGCTGGAGCGAGACGAGGGTGATGTCGTCTTCCTGCTCGTGATCGGCGCCGGTGAAGCTGGCCAGCTCGGTCAGGCACAGGTCGATCAGGGCCTCGCCGGAGGGTCCCTTGCCGACCAGCGCCGAGACCCGCGGGAAGCCGAACATCTCGCGGTCGGGCGCGTGGGCCTCGGCCAGGCCGTCGCTGTGCAGCAGCGCGCAGTCGCCCGGCTCGAACTGGAAGGTCATCTCCTCGTACGGCATGCCGGGCATCAGGCCCAGCGGCATGCCGCGGGCGCGCAGCTCCTGCACGCCGGCCTGGGTGCGCACGTACGGGACGTCGTGCCCGGCGTTGGCGAACTCCACATGGCCGCTGACCGGGTCCAGGACCAGGGCCAGGCAGGTGACGAACATGTGAGCCGGGATGTCGACGCAGAGCATGTCGTTGACGTGGCCGAGGACCGGGCCGGGCGAGATGAGCCGCGGCGCGGCGTCCCGCAGCAGCGAATGGGTGCTGGCCATGACCAGGGCGGCGGGCACGCCCTTGTCGGTCACGTCACCGACCACGAACATGACCCGCCCGTCCGGCAGCGGGATGAAGTCGTAGAAGTCGCCGCCGACGGTCCTGGCCGGCCGGTAGAAGGCGGCCACGTGCCAGCTGGGCAGGTCGGGCAGCTCCTTGGGCAGGAACTGCTGCTGGATGAGCTGGGCGATCTTCAGCTCCTGGTCGATCCGCTCCCGCTGCCGGGCTTCGGCCTCCTGCTGGCGGACCAGCTGGCCGACCCGCATGGCCGGAGCGGCGTAGCCGGCCAGCGAGTTGAGCAGCCGCAGGTCGTCGGTCGAGTAGCCGCGCTCGGAGCGCCGGGGGCCCAGGCTGAGCAGGCCGACCAGGCTGCCCGAGGAGATGAGGGGCACGACCAGCACCACGCCCGCGGCCCGCAGCGCCTCCAGGGCCGGCGAGCGCAGCTCCAGCCGGGTGATGTCCACGGCGCTGGCCGCGCTGAGCAGGTAGCCGATCAGCGGGTCGTTGGAGGCCAGGTCGAGCTCCGGTCCGGCGGCCATGACGCTCGGCGCGAGCGGCGCGGCGTCGGCCGCGGCCGGCGTCGCGCGGCGCCGCCAGCCGCGCCGGCGGGACTCGGGACCGGCCGGGCTCGGGACCGGCCGGGCTGGCGCTTGGCAGCGCCGGGGCCGCCCCGGCCGGCCCGTCTGCGGCCGGCGAACTCGGGGCCGCGATCCCGGAGGCCCCCTCAGGCACCACCTCGGCCGCGCGGGACACTGGAGCAGTCCGCCGGCTCTCCCCACCTGTTGCGTCATGTCACACTCCGGGTTCGCGGCTGGTCTTTCGACGCACAATCAGCCTAGGAAGATTGCGATACGGGATCGTTACGGCCGTCAAGTCCCTGGCGGTAGTTTTTTACGCGCATGCGTTACGGTGAGCCGGTGGGACGTTGGCGATGGCCGGGCTGAGCCTGGCCCTGCTCGGGCCGCCGGTCGTGCAGAGCGACGGCCAGGCCGTGTCCTTCGACACCCGTAAGGCCATCGCGCTGCTGGCCGTGCTGGCCGTCACCGGCCGCGAGCACAGTCGCGAGGAGCTCACCGAGCTGCTGTGGCCGGAGGCCGACAGCGCCAAGGGCCGGGCCTCGCTGCGCCGGACGCTGTCGGTGACGGCCGCCGCGATGGGCGCGGGCCTGGCCATCACCCGCACGGCCGTGGCCCTGGAGCCGGCCGTGGTCCGGGTGGACGTGACCGAGTTCGAGGCACTGATCGCGCAGCCCGACGACGGGTCCCTGGAACGGGCGGCCGCGTTGTACCGCGGCGATTTCCTGTCCGGCTTCGTCCTGCGCGGCTGCCCGGACTTCGAGGAGTGGCAGGCCTCGGTGGCCGAGGCGCAGCGCCAGGCGCTGGCCCGCGGACTGCAGCGACTCGTGGCGGCGTGCATGGAGAACGGCGACGCGGAGCGCGCGATGAAGCACGCCCGGCGCTGGCTGCAGCTCGACCCGCTGCACGAGCCGGCCCACCAGGCGATCATCCGGCTGCACGGCTGGGCCGGCCAGCGCTCGGCGGCCATGGGCCAGTACCGGTCACTGGTCCGGGTCCTGGACCGCGAGCTGGCCGTCCGGCCGCTGCCGGAGACGACCAAGCTGTATGACGACGTGCGGGCCGGGCGGCTGGCTCCCCGGCCGGCGGCCGCGGTGCAGCCCGAGCAGGCCCCGCCCGAGCAGCCCCAGCCCGAGCGGGCCCAGCCGGAGCAGGCCCCACCCGAGCAGGCGAGCGCGGCCGGGGTGTGGCCGCTGGTGGGCCGGGACGGCGAGCTGGCCGCGCTGCGGGCCGCGTGGCAGGCCACCGGCGGCAGCGGCCGGGCGGTGGCCATCGCCGGGCCGGCCGGCGCGGGCAAGACCAGGCTGATCACCGAGTTCCGGGCCGAGGTGGCCGACCGGGCCGCGGTGCTGGCCGCCCGCTGTCACGACGGTGAGATGACGCTGCCGTTCGTGCTGGCCGCGGACCTGCTGCGGACGGCGCTGGCCGTCCGGCCCGACCTGCCGGAGACACTGCCGGCCCAGACGGCCGCGATGGCCGGGCGGCTGGTCCCGGCGCTGGCCGCGGCCCACCCTGACTCGGCGGCGCCGCCTCTGGACAGCCCGGTCGCGGTCACCCGGTTGTACGCGGCCATCGCCGACACGCTGCAGGCGGCGGCCGCGGGGCCGGGCCCGGCCGGCGTGGTGGTCGTGGAGGACGTGCACTGGGCCGACAGCTCGTCGGTCGGGCTGCTGGCCTACCTGGTCCGGCGGCTGGCCCAGTGGCCGCTCCTGCTCGTGCTGAGCTGGCAGGCCGAGCAGGCCGGACGGCTGCCGGTGCTGCGGACGGCGCTGGCCGAGGCCGGGGAGCAGGACCTGGGCGCGGTCATCGAGCCCGGGCCGCTCGGCCCGGCGGCCATCGGCGCGCTGCTGGCCCTGGACGGCATGCCGCAGGTGGACGTGGACACGCTGATGGCCGAGACCCGCGGGCTGCCCATGCTGGTGCGCGAGTACGTCGAGGCGCTGCGCACGGCGGGTGAGGCCGGCCCCGGGCCGGCCGGCTGGTGGCCGCCGGCCAGCGTGCGGGACCTGCTGCGGGGCCGGCTCCAGGCGGTCACCGAGCCGACCAGGCAGCTGCTGACCGCGGCTGCGGTACTGGGCAGCGACAACGACGCCGACCTGCTCCGGGC
This sequence comes from uncultured Actinomycetes bacterium, assembly GCA_963744005.1. GTDB lineage: Bacteria > Actinomycetota > Actinomycetes > Streptosporangiales > Streptosporangiaceae > Palsa-504. The sequence continues at coordinate 1,700,574 of CAVURU010000003.1, forward strand.
GGTCAGCGGCCGAGGGGAAGACGAGGTCGTCGAGGCGCTGGACGAGGCGCTGGCCCGGTCACTGCTGATCGAGACGCCGCCCCCGGCCGCGGGCCAGGCGCCGTCGTACGGATTCCCCTATGAGGCACTGCGCCGCACCGCGTACGACTCGGCCACGCTGGCCCGGCGGCGGCTGCTGCACAGCCGGGCGGCGGACATCCTGGCCCGGCGGCACGAGCGTGACCCGGCCACGACCCGGGCCGCGACCATCGCCGATCATCTGCAGCTGGCCGGGCGCGACGCCGAAGCCGCGCAGCGCTGGTGGCAGGCGGCCCAGGGCGCGCGGGAGCTGTACGCGCACGCCGAGGCGCGCGCGCACCTGGCCCGGGCCCTGGCGCTGGGCTACCCGCAGCTGCCCGGCCGGCTGGCCCTGGGTGAGGTGCTGGTCGCCCTGGGCCGGTACACCGAAGCGCGGGCCGAGTTCGAGACGGCCGCGGCCCTGGCGGCCGAGGGCAGCGACGGCGCCGGGCGGGCCATGCAGGCCGCCATCGAGCACAAGCTGGCCGACGTGCACCACCGGCTCGGGGACTGGGACCTGGCCGAGGCGCACCTGGCGGTGGTGGCCGAGCTGGTGGCCGGCGCCGATCCGGGCCGGCGGGCGCGAGCCGAGGCGGACCGGGCCGTGGTCGCCTACCGGAGGGGTGAGATGGAGCAGGCGTCGGCCTTCGGCCAGGCGGCGCTGTCGAGCGCCCAGGCCGCGGCCGACCCGGGCGCCACGGCCCAGGCGCTCAACGTGCTCGGCATGCTGGCCGCGCGGGCCGGCCACGGTGCCGCGGCCGAGGCCTACCTGCGGGACAGCCTGGCCGAGGCCCGTCAGCTGCCCGAGCTGGGCGCGGCGGTCGCGGCGCTGAACAACCTGGCCCGGCTGCTGGCCGAGACCGGCCGCGCCCCGGAAGCGCTGGTCCGGGCGGCGGAGGCGCTGGAGCTGGGCAGCGAGCTCGGCGATCAGCACCGGATCGCGGCCCTGCACACGAATATGGCCGACCTGCTGCACGCCGACGGGCAGGGCGAGGCGGCGATGACCCACCTGAAGGAGGCGGCCCGCCGGTTCGCCTCGGTGGACGTGGGGGACGCGCCGCGGCCGGAGATCTGGACCCTGGTGGAGTGGTAGCCCTGCCTACAGGGAGACGCCCAGCACCACGGTGATGGCGATCTCGCCGGGATTGACGGTGAGCTGCTCGTTCAGCGCCACCGGGCTCGCCGACGTCACGGTGATGGTCGCGGTGGCGCCGGCCGCGAGCGATCCGGACGCGGGCGAGACGGTCAGGTCGGCCGGGCCGGTGATGGCGTAGCTGACCGGCCCGCCGCGGGCGGTGACGGTGAACGTCCCGACGCCGTGGCCGTCGACGTCGACCAGCACGAGCCGGCGCTGGGAAACGCCCAGCGTCCCCGGGGCGGCGGGCGGGGTGGACGCGGACGAGGCGGCGGCCTGCGATCCGCCTGCGGGCGGGACGGAGACGGCCCCGGAGGCGACGACCGGGCCGAAGGCCGGGGTGGGAGCGGCTCCGGTCGCGGGCGCGCTCCCCGCCGGGGCGTCCGGTGACGGGGCGCCGCGGCCGTTGGCCACCACCCCGGGCCCGGCGCTGCCGCGGGCCCCGGAGGCCGGAGCCGAGGGCGCGCCGGAGCCGAGGAACAGCATGCTGATCGCGACCGCGGCGACCGCGGCGGCGGCGCCGATGGCCGTCAGGGACGGCCGCCGGACGAGCGGGCGCCGGCCGGGCCTGGCCGGCGGCTGGGACGGCACGGGCAGGCCGGCCGGGCCGAACCGGCCCGCCCGGGCGGCCGCCGCGGCGCGGTCAGCGGGCGTGGCGTCGGCGCACGCGGACAGCACGTGCTGGCGGAACCAGGGCGCGAGCGCGGTCAGCGGCGGCACTCCGGCCTGCAGCGCCGGACTCAGCTCACGGCGCCTGACCCCGGCGCAGGCCGCGCACTGATCGGCGTGGCGGCTGATCCGGTGCCGCTCGGCCGCGCCCAGCGGCTGGCCCGGGCGGGCCAGCAGGGCGGCCAGGGCCGGGCAGGCAGCACGGCCGGCGCTGACGTCACGGCGGGCGAGGACGAGCGCGCCCAGGGACCGTTCCAGCTCGCGGCGGGCCCGGGCGCGCAGCGTACGGGCCCGGCCGCGGGACACCCCGTAACAGGCGGCCAGTTCACTGCCGCTCAGCCCGTGCACCAGGCTCAGCTCGACCACATCGCGCGAGACGGGCGGCAGGCCGTCCAGGGCGGCACGGACGAGCTGACGCGGCTCGCAGGCCCGGACTGACCCGGTGTTCAGGTCCGCGGGCGGCCGGGTGGCCGGGACGGCCTGCCCGGAGCGCAGCCGCCGGTGACAGTCACTGCGGGCCGCCGCGTACAGCCAGGCGCGCAGCAGCTCAGGCTGGCGGAGGCGGCCCAGCCTGACGGTGGCCAGCAGGAGGGTCTCCTGCATGACCTCGGCCGCGTCGGCCGGCTGGGCCAGCAGGGAGCGGCAGTAGGAATAGAGCGGGACGGCATGCCGGTCGTAGGCAGCGGCGATGCCCCGCGGGTCGCCCGCCACGATGGCGGCGACCGCGTCCCGGTCTTGCATGGGCTTCACCGTAGTTCGGCGAGCACCCAACCGGCAGCGTAAAGGCGCAACTACTGTGCGCCGGCGCGTCGCGCGCTCAGGGCCGGGCGGGCCAGGCAGCCGCTCCGGGCCGCCGGGCTGCCACAGGCAGCCGGGCGGACCGGCGGACCAGCCCGGTGGCAGACGTGCGGGTCGCGCGCCGGGGTAACGGGCGCGACGCCGGGCACCGTGTCGTCAGCGAGAGGATCAACAGCAAGACGCACGACACGGCCGGCACGGACTGCCGCCGGGGTAACCGCCGCGGGCACCCGAACGGGGCACCGGGGCGGCTGCCAGCCCGCTGGGTCAGGCGCCTAGCCGGCGGCCGTCGCCCCGGAAGACCAGCACCGGGCAGTTCGCGTGATGCACCAGGTACTGGCTGACCGAGCCGAGCAGCACCCCGGTGAAGCCACCGTGGCCGCGGCTGCCGACGGCGAGCAGGTCGGCGTCGCTGGCCGCGAACATCAGGGCCTCAGCCGGGTGACCCATGATGACCCGCGGGCGCACGACCCGGGACTGGTCGGCCTGCACTTCCTCGCCGATCACCTTGTCCAGCGCCTGCCGCGTCTCGTCGGCCAGGACGTCGGTGTCGTCAACTTCCTTCGGCGTCTGACCGAAACCGCCGACCAGCGGGGCCGCCTGAGCGTGCCACGCCATGACGGCATCCACGGTGCCGCCGGTCGCCGTCGCCTGCCCGACCGCCCAGCGCAGCGCCGCACGCGACGAGGGAGAGCCATCGACCCCGACGACGATGCGCTGCGCGTTAGCTGTGCTGCTAGCTGACATCAGACCAGATCCTTCCGCTATTTCATCCGACTTGCTGTAGGCAGCAGCGTATGCTGCCGGATCTCGATTAGGTAAGACCCTTGATCGGTCTTTTCAGCGCGGACAATGCCGCCTGACCGGCAGCGCTATTACTCGCATCGGCAGTAAGCACGCCGCCCGGAATCCGCGGCCGCCTCGGCATGGCACAGCGGGCGCCGATCGGGTTACCGGGGCGGCCCGGCAATCGCATGCCGCACGGCAAGCAATTTCCGTACCGAGCGGCGGGCGGCCGCGGGCCGCGGGGCGGCGAGCGGCCGCAGGCCGGGGGGCGGCGAGCGCGCACGATCGTCGCGGGTCACCAGAACAGCGCTGGTCGTCCGCGTCGGCCGGACACCCGGCGCCAGACTGGCCGGGAACGGCCCGGCAGGCCGCAGCGGAGCGGGTGACGGCTTGCGGCTGAATGCGGACGGTACTGCGGCTAGCGCGGCGAGTTAGACCGGGCAATCAAACTTCGGGGCGCGGAAGGGCCGGAACTAGGACAACAAAATCCACCGACGCCCTTGTCTCCGGCCGGCTCGTTACGGTAAAAGCCTCGAGAAAGACGCCGATCGCGAGCCACGTCGCGTCCTATCGGGTGGCCCCGGGCATGCCGATAGGAAAGGCACTTCTTCGGCCGAACGTGAGAACGCAACAGTTTGCCGGGCTACCTTGCCGTGACTTATGCCGGGCCTGCGGCAGGCCGCCCAGCCGCCACCGGGACGTTTACATTGTCCCTAAGGGACGTAGTGAGGTCTCGCGTCGAGGCGCACGACCGGCTAGGAGGCGTTCGCGGTGGTGGCTCCCCTGGAGGGCATCCGGGTCGTAGACCTGAGCAAAGGAATCGCCGGGGCAGTGGCCACGATGCTGCTGGCCGACTTCGGCGCCCTGGTCGTCAAGGTGGAGCCGCCGGGCGGTGACCCGGACCGGTCCCAGCCCGGCTGGCCGACCTGGCAGCGCGGCAAGGAGTCAGTGGTGGTGGACCAGCGGGCGGCCGCGGACCGGGCCGCCCTGGCGCGCCTGATAGCCGGCGCGGACGTGTGCGTGACCAGCGATGTCCCGGGGCAGGTGGTGTCCCGGGACGTCCTGGACGCGCTGGCCCTCGAGGTCGGCAATGGCCGGCTGGTCATGCTCCGGATGCCGCCGTACCTGAGCACCGGCCCGGCTCCGTGGGCCGGCGGGGCGGAGTCCGGCGAGCTGCTCAGCGCGGCGACCGGGATCTCGATGCGGCAGTCGTCGTTCGGCGACGGCCCGGTCGATCCGGTCTACCCGCACCTGCTGTACGAGCAGGGGCTGTGGGCGGCCGGCTGCGCCGTGGCCGCGCTGGTGGAGCGGGAGACATCGGGACGGGGCCAGACGGTGACGGTGAGCGGGGCGCACGGTGCCCTGGTGGCCGGATGCGGGACCTTCCTGATCGATCCGGAGGCCGTGGCCGCCGGGCCGGCCGGCCCCGGCGGGGCGAATCCGTGCTACACGCGATACCAGTGCGGTGACGGGGAGTGGCTGTTCCTGGGGGCCCTGACACCGAAATTCCAGCAGCCCGCGCTGGCCGTGCTCGGGCTGGCCGAGGTGCTGTCGGATCCCCGCGTCGAGGGCCAGTTCAGCCGGCTGCAGCTGCCGGAGCACCGCGGCTGGGTGCGGAGCCGGATGGAACAGGCCTTCCGGACGCGGCCGCGGGATGAGTGGCTGACGGACCTGGACCAGGCGGGCGTCCCGGTCGGCCCGCTGATGCCCCGGGAGGGCTGGCTGGGCCAGCCGCAGATCCGCGACACCGGCATGCGGGTCGAGGTCGACGACCCCGAGCGCGGCCGGGTGGTGATGCCGGGCGTCCCGCTGGTGCTGGGCGGCACGCCGGGCGCGATCCGCTCCCCCGCCCCGGCGCCCGGCGCCGGCGCTGACCTGGACTGGACGGCTCAGCCGGCGCCGGGATCCCCGGCCGCGGCCGGGGATCCCGGCGCCGGGCCGCTGGCGGGCGTGCGGGTGCTGGACCTGGGCACCATCCTGGCCGGGCCGTACGCCGGGTCGCTGCTGGCCGAGCTGGGGGCCGACGTCCTCAAGCTCGAGCCGCCGGACGGGGATCCGTTCCGCACGCCCGGGTTCGTCTACAACCGCGGCATGCGCTCGATCCCGGTCGACCTGCGCACGGCAGGCGGCAAGGAGGTGTTCGCCGACCTGGTCCGCTCCGCCGACGTGGTGATCGACAACTACCGGCCGGGCGTGCTGCAGCGGCTCGGCATCGACTACGAGTCGCTGGCCGCGGTCAATCCGGGGATCATCAGCATGTCGGTCACCGGCTTCGGCGAGGGCGGGCCGCTGGCCCGGCAGCCCGGCTTCGATCCCATCCTGCAGGGGATGAGCGGGATGATGATGGCCCAGGGCGGCGACAGCGAGCCGGTGTTCCTGACCGTGGCCGTGAACGACGTGACCGGCGCGGCCATGACCGTGGCCGGCACCTGCCTAGCGCTGTACAGCCGGGCCCGGCGCGGCCGGGGTCAGCGCGGCCGTACCTCATTGGATGCGCTGGCCACGTTCATGCAGTCGGGCGAGCTGACCCAGTTCTACGGGCGCCCCCCGGCCCGGACCGGCGGCCGGGACTACCCGGGGCCGGGCCCGCTGGACCGGCTCTACGCCACCCGGAACGGGTGGATCCGGCTCCAGGCCCGGCCATCGGACCTGCCCGCGCTACGGCGGGCCGGCCTGCTGCCCGCCGGGCAGGAAGCCGGAGATCCGGCGCTGGCCGAGATGCTGGCGGGAGCATTCGGCCGGGCGGGACCGCGACGAGCTGATCGGCGTGCTGACCGAGCTCGGCGTCCCGGCGGTGGCCGCGCGCCAGGTGCCGGAACTGGCCGACGACGGCGAGGCTGCGGCGGCCGGGCTGCTGCACCGGCACGAACGGGCCGGCCGGGCCGCCTACTTCGTGCCGGGCCGGATGGCCGCCTTCGGGCGGACACCGCAGACCGGGGCACTGATGGCGCCCGGCCTGGGCGGGCACACCAGGCAGATCCTGGCCGAGGTGGGCTACCCGCCGGAGCGCATCGACGCGCTCGTCGCGGCCGGCGACGTGGTGGAAGGGCCGCCGGCCAGCATCGAGCCTTAAGAGTACCGAGCCCTGGCCGCGCCGGGCCGGGCCTGCCCGACCTCGGTCCGGCAGGCCCAGCCGCGGTCAGGTCACTTGCTGGCCAGGACCTTGTTCGGGTCATGCAGAACGACGGTGCCCGCCACCAGGTCGTGCAGCGTGCGACGGTCGTTCCGGGTCAGCATGAAGATGAACGACACGAGCTCGGTGACGAACAGCAGGCCCTCGACGAGGCGCCCGACGATCTCCCGCAGCGCCATCCGCCAGAAGCCCGGTACGCGGCCGGCGTCCGGCAGGAAGCAGCGCATGCCCAGGACCTGGAGAGCGGGTGTCTGGCCGCGGCCCCAGATGAGCAGGCCCCAGATGATGTAGCCGATGCCCAGGGTGACGATGGCCAGCGGGATGGCCAGGAAATAGGCGCCGATCCGGCGGCCCGGGCTGGCCAGCTGGGTCCCCTGCGGCAGCATCAGGCCGGACGGCTGGTCGAGAAACATGCCGGCCGGGGCAGCCATCCCGGCGGCCGCGCCGAAGCCGTAACCGGGGGCCATGGCCTGGGCCGGGCCGGCCTGCGGCGGGATGCCTGATGCGGGCATGCCTGGCGCGGGCGTGCCCGGGGCCGGCCTGCCCTGCGGCGCCGATCCCGGCGGCGGCCCGAAACCCTGAGCCTGCGGCATTTCCTGGGCCTGAGCCTGGCCCGGCCACGGCGCCGGCTCGGGCGGCGGCGGATATTGCGGCGATTGAGGGCCGGTCGGGACGGGATCTGGGAATTGACTCATGGCAACCCTCACTTTTCGCTTCGGCTATCTGCCAGCCGGACTCTATGGCCGCAGTGCGTGAAATGAAGAGATACGAGGGCTGATTGTGCGCTAACCGTTATCGATTAATGGGAGCAGAATGATGCGAATATAGATATTCGCCGCTATCTTGCCTTTCCGGTCATCGACACCCATCCTGACCAGGTGCGACGGCAATAATACGGGCAAGGATCCTGGATACGGAATAATGCGGCCAAGCCGCCCGTCACGCGATATCTGCCGCCGGACCGGGCCGGGTCGCGGAAAAGGAGTGACCGCGGCACGAGGCACGGCCCGTTCGGCTGAATAAGAATGCTGAGCGCGGCCGGTCAGGGGGCGGCGGCGAGCAAGCCGAGGGGGCCGGGGGCGGCGAACTGGACGGTCAGCGTCTGCGGGCCGCCGGCGCTGCCGGACAGGCTGGAGTGCAGGGCCAGGTACGGCGGCCGCTGCGCCCGGACGAAGGCCAGCATGGCCCGTGCGTCGGACGCGGCGGCCGTGAGCTGGACGGTCCGCAGCGCGGTGCCCGAGCTGGCCCGGGCCGGCGTCGGCGAACGAGGCGATCTGGACGGGCGCCGAGTGCGCCAGCGCGGCCAGCACGATGAGCAGCCGGGAATCCACCTGGCCCGCCGCGAGCTGTTCCCGGGCCTGGGTGGCCGCGCTGACCTGCGCGCTGGACAGCAGCTGCAGGCCGGCAGCCCGGCGGGCCCGCAGGTCGGCGGCCAGCGCCGTGCGGTAGGCCGCCGCCCCGTTGGCCGCGACGACCCGGACGTCGATCTGGGCGGCCCCGGCGCCGAAGCTGGCCAGCGTCTGGGGCGCGTAGACCGTGGCCAGGCGGCTGCCGAACATGGCCCGGACCGCGGGCGTGGCCACCACCACCTCCGAGCCCAGCGGGTCACCCGCGCCCGGCCCGAGCACGAGCAGGTTGGCCGCGGGGATGCCGTGGCCGACCAGGACCGAGCACATGGCCGGGTCGCAGGCCAGGATGGTGCCCGTGCCGACTTCGCTGTCCACCCAGCCCGCGGCCTGATCGCGCACCGAGCTGGTTGCGGACAACGGCGCGGGCGCGCTCGCGCCCTCCGGCCGCTCGGCGGAGGCCAGGTGGGACGCGGACAGCCCGCCGGCCGCCTCGACGGCCAGCACGGTCACCGCCGCGCCCGCCACCGAGACCAGGCCGAGTCGCCGCAGCCGGCGGCGGCCGCGGCCGCCCAGGCGGGCCACGGGGCCGGCCGCCGCGCTGAAGACCGGCGGAGCGGTCAGGGCGGCCACCTGGCGGAGATGATGGCTGGCCTCTAGTTGCGCGCGCGCTCCGATGCCGGGCACGCCGATGCGGGCCTGCCAGTAGGCTGCCGCCTCCCGATGGGCCTGGGCCAGCTCGGCGGCCTGTCCCGCCTCCCGCAGGCTGCGGTGCACGCCGCTCGCGGTCGAGCGGGGGACGGTCAGCTCGCGGCCGGGGCCGGTGCGGAGCAGGCCCGCGGCCAGGCCCTCGGCCACGTTCGCGGGCCGGGCGGCCAGGACGCCAGGCTCGACGGGCACGCGGAACACCGAGGCCCGCAGGACCAGGTCACGGGCGCCGGCCGTCAGCCGGCTGATCAGCTCGCCGAGCAGCTGCTGACCGGAGGCCTCGGCCAGGCACTGAGCGGCCGACTCGGCCAGCTCGGTGGGCTCGGTCCGGGCCGGGGCATGACCAGTCATATCCTGGGCGGCCGCGCCGACGCGGACGGCGACGTCACCGAACGGCACGCCCGCGGCCAGCAGCGCGTCCAGGTATTCCATAGCGCGCGGATGGCCGGCCGTCAGCCGCCAGGCCAGGTCGCGCTGCGACTCCTCCAGCGTCCGCAGTGCGGGCTGGGCCAGCGCGAACTCTGCGCCCCCGGAGCGGGTCAGCGGGCCGACCCGGCGGAACACGAACCGGCCCGGACCCGGCTCGGGGAGGGCGAACGGCGTCTCGCAGATGATCAGCAGCTTTCCCGTCCAGCCGGCCAGCAAGGCGGCGAGCGCCGGGTCGCGGACCACGGCGCGGCCGTCGTCGAGGGCCAGGTTGTCACCGAAGTCATCCAGCACGACGAGGTCGGTATCGGCAGGCTCGGCGACCAGACCAGCCGCCGACACCTCGCCGCTGACCACGGTCACCGCGCCGCCCGCAGCCAGCCGGGCGAAACGCGAGCCGATCTGCGCCGCGAGAGCCGATTTGCCGATGCCGCCCGGGCCGTGCAGCACCACCCCGGTGATGTCGGGGCTGGCCAGGTCGGCCGAGCAGCGCCGGCGTTCGGCGGAGCGGATGGACAGGTAGCTGGCCGGCGGCGCCGCCGGGTCATCGGCGGGGCGGGCATGACGGGCCGCGTGCCGGCCGCTGGCGGGCGGGATCTCGGCAGTAGGCCCACCGTCAGTAACAGCCGACGATTCCTGCCCAACGGGGACTAATCTCGCCACCATTGCACCCCCTTCAAGGCTTGCCGCGGACGCGGAAAAGCCGTCTTTACCTGTTATATAGCACCCTGAGCAACACAACGGGTGCTTTCAGTAATTGCCGCTGGACTAGGGCGAGCCGCGGTATTTCGTCACGCATCGCAATCAACGCTGGGCTCATCTAGCTGCAGCTATCACTATTAGTGGAGATTTGATAACACCGCCTCCCGCGCGCTGTCGCCGCACGAGCCGGACCAGATGAAATGGCGTAAACGGTCTATCGGTGGCTATTTCCGGCACGGCCCGAGACACGGCGCGGCGTGGCGCACTCGCGAGCGGATTCCGGCCTTTCTGACAATTACCCCTTTCGTCGCCCCGCCGGGGCGGCCATCCGGGCGGCGGCGAGGACGGACAATGGAATGGTGGACGAGGGCGTTCGGGAGTACATCGACGGGCTCGATCCGGCGCAGCGCCCGCTGTTCGACCGGATGCACGGGCTGATCCTGGCCGCCTGCCCGGTGGCCGAGGTCACCCTGTCGTACAAGATGCCCACCTACCGGGCCGGAAGGCGGCGCCTGTACCTGGGCGCATGGCAGCACGGCGTGTCGCTCTACGGCTGGCCGCGGGGGCACGACGGCGGCTTCGCCGAGCGCCACCCCGAGTTGCTGAGCGGGAAGGCGACGATCCGGATCCGGCCACAGGACGCTACGGCGCTCTCGGATGCGGAACTGTCGGAGCTGTTCCGAGCCGCCCTCACCCCCTGATCCGCTGCCTGGCCCGGCCCGCCCGCAGCCGCGACCGAACCGCAGGAACGGCGGCTAGATCGTTTATTCGAACATAACCTATGTTGCCATAACTCCTTCCCTGGATACCCGATCGTATGTTCTAATAAAGGGATGGGAGTGAGCGGCAGCAGGCGGATCCGCCTGGGACATAGCTCGCGAACCGGCCCTCAGGCCTGAGTACCCAGTTCAGGACGCCAAGCAGAGGTGACGACTATGAGCGCTGAGTTCGAACATTTTAACGATGATGACGAGCTTTGGCTATCCGACCTCGAAACCAGAGCCATAGACCTCGAGAACGAGCTCTCGGTCTGGCGCGAGGCACGCCAGCGGAACACGCCCGAGGCGGACTTCGCCGCCGACCCGGTGCCCAGCGCTCCCCATCCCGCGTTCCGCGGGTCGGCCGGGCGCACCAAGGCCATCCCCAGCCAGCCGGCGCGGACCGCGACCGGGCGCGGCACCAGCCGCAAGCAGGCCCGGGCGGCCGAGGCGGACGCGGCCGAGGAAGCGCGCACCCGGGCGCTGATCGAGAACGGACGCCGCAGCGCGAAGCGGAGCCGGTTCAGCCGGAGGCACCGCTGGGCCATCGGACTGGTCGTCGCCGCAGTGGTCGGCGTGCTGCTGTTCGTCATGCTTCGGCCCGGTGCCTCCTGGCCGCCGAGCGTCGCGCTGGTCAAGACCGAGATCACCACGGCCTGCCAGAATCCCAACGTCGCCTCGGAGCCGAACCTGGTCAACTTCGCCTGCGACTCCTCCACCAATCAGGTCCTGTGGGTGTTCTCGCTCATGACCAGCGCGAACAACGCCAACTTCAACGACGCCAAGAGCGGCCGGCAGGGCCTGGAGCCGATCTCGCCCGCCCAGGGCGGGGCGGTGGCCTGGTCACTCAACCTGCACCACCCGTACAACCCGGCCAACCCGGTCGACAGCCTGCAGGTGGCGGCCCGGGCCATCAACAACATCATCGGCGGGGCCAGCCTGACGGGCAGCGACGGCAAGCCGTCGGTGCAGCCCGGCCTGGAGAGCGATCCGGCCAACTGCCTGAAGTACACCGGGTCGGCCGCGGTGATCACCCGGGCGGGCTACCCGGACCTGTGCGCCTCGCCGGTGAGCAGTCCGGCCGGGCAGGCCGCACTGGTGGCGGACGTGTACCAGAAGTGGTTCGTCGGAGCCTCGGCCACCGTGGCGCAGGAGGCGAGCGTGCTGTACCAGCACGCCACCGACCCGGGCAACCCTCAGGTGCAGGCCATCCTGAAGAACCTGTTCGGGCCCCACGCCTGAGGCTGGTCCGGGGCTAGCCCGGCCCGCGGCGCATGAAAGGAAGGGAGGTAACGGTGCGGTCCAGCGGCAAGCCGCGATGGCAGCAGGCCACCGCGCTGGTCAGCCTGAGCACGGCCGGCGCGGTCACCGGCCTGTCCTTCGCCCATGGCACGCCCGCCGACCTGACCTCGCCCAGCCGCGTCCCGGTCAAGCTGACGGCCTCGGTCACCGCCGCCGGATCCTCCTCGGCCAGCGACGCCGCGCTGCGGGCGGCGATCGTGAAGTCGGCGCAGCACTACCTGCACCTGGCCCAGAGCCGGTCGCCGTCGCAGATGGAGGCGCTGATCTGGCAAGGCGACAGCCTGGACGGCGCGGATCACGGAGAATCCTGCGCGGCGTTCGCCAGCCTGACGCTGGAGGCCGGGGCCGAGGCGGCCGGCCAGCAGAGCTGGGTCTCCGGTGGCAGCACCTATCCGTGGCCGATGCATGACTGGGCCGACGCCCGGGTTGACGCCAACCCGGACTCGATGAACATCATCTCGGTCGTCCAGGACGCGCAGGCCCACCACCGCTGGCACGCGGTCGGCAGCGGGTACGCTCCCCAGCCCGGGGACTGGGTCCTGTTCCACGGGCACGTCGAGGTGGTGACCAGGTACTCCGGCGGGGTCCTGTCGACAATCGGCGGTGACTCGCTGCCGAACTTCTCGGTCAACGCCCATCAGTACGACGGCTCGCTGGCCGCCGCGGGAGTGACGGGGTTCGTCAACAACGGCGGGCTGGCCAGTGCCGGCGGGCAGGCGGCGACGCAGACGGCGAGCATCGCGCAGGGCGCGGGGCCGGGTAACGCAGCTGGCCAGCAGGCTTCGGCTCAGGAGCAGGCCGCCGTTCAGGGGCAGGCGAACGTGCCGGGGCTGGTGGCGCCGGCGATGAGCCTGGGCGGGAGCGCAGGAGGGCAGGGCTCGGTCCGGCAGGCGGTGAGCCAGCAGGGCCAGGCTCAGCAGTCGCAGTCGCAGTCGCAGGCGCGGACTCAGTCGCAGTCGGCACCGGCCGCGGCGGGCGGTTCGGCGGCGGAGGTCACGGTCGCCGGTGCGGCGTCGATCCCCGGCTCGTCGCCGGTCTCGGGGAGCGTGACGAGCTACTCGGCGGCCGCTGGGACGGCCTCGGCCGGAGCCTCGACGTCGGCCGGGGCGTCAGCGTCGGCGGCGACGACGGCCTCGGCCGCGGCTCGGTACAGCCGGACCCAGCCGGACGCCGCGGCATCCGGGGGTGCTGATACGGCGGCGCAGCAGGCGTTCATCAGCTCGGTGGCGCCGGGCGCCATCGCGGCGCAGCAGAGGTACGGGGTGCCGGCCGCAGTGACGATCGCCCAGGCCATCGATGAATCGGGCTGGGGCCAGAGCAAGCTGGCGGCGCAGGACAACAACCTGTTCGGCATCAAGGGCACCGGGCCGGCCGGGTCGGTGCTGCGGCCCACCCAGGAGTACCAGAACGGCCAGGCCGTGACTATCAGCGCGCCGTTCCGGGTCTACGCCGACGTGGCGCAGAGCATCTCTGATCACGGGCTGCTGCTAGCCACCGGGTCGAGCTACAAGCAGGCCATGGCCGACCGCCGCTCCCCCGACGCCTTCGCGAACGACCTGACCGGGGTATACGCCACGGACCCGAACTACGGCGCCAGCCTTATCACCCTGATGCGGCAGTACAACCTGTACCGGTTCGACGCCTCGACGGCGCAGGCGAGCTCGGCCACAGCGTCGAGCGGGATCGCCGCGACGCAGAACGGGAGCTCGGCGCAGAAGGCGGGTGCGTCCGGATCGGGAGGAACGGGGTCGGCTGGGCCGGGGTCAGCCGGGTCGGGGTCTCCGGTCTCGGGATCGGCGGCTCGCTCTGGGTCTGGATCCGGCGGCTCGGCGCAGGCTGGAGTCGCGGAGGATGCGGCCATTCCTGGTGCGGTGCAGCCTGACGCGGTCACGTTGGGGATGGCGGCGCATCAGGCGGGCGGGACGGCGACGAAGCAGGCGGCCGGAGGCAGTCGTAGCAGCGGTGGCAGCAGCAGCGCCTCGGTGAAGGCCGGAGCCGTCGCGGGGCAGGCCGGGAGCGGGACCGCGAAGGCTGGGAACGGGACCGCGAAGGCTGGGAACGGGACCGCGAAGGCTGGGAGCGGGACAGCCAAGGCTGGGAACGGGACAGCGAAGGCCGGGAGTGGGACCGCTGAGGCCGGGACGCCTGCGGCCGGGAGCGTAACGGGGCCGGGGCAGGGATCGGCGAACATTCCTGGGGTGCTGGACGGGTCGGCAGGCGTGGCGGCGGTGGGCGGGCTGGCTATCGGCGGGCGGCGGCGGGCGGAGGCTCGGTCGGCGCTGCGGGCCGGGCCGCGGACGGCGCGGGTCAGCCTGCGGCGGTACGTGCCGGAAGTTCCGCGGACGGTGATGACGGACTTCGTCGCCTCGGCGAAGACGCCGCTGCTGCGGGCCAAGCCGATCTACCGGGAGGTCGGCTCCTTGCACGGGCTTCGGTGGGAGCTGCTGGCCGCGTGCGACTGGATGCAGTGCGAGGCACGGCCGGACGTCTCCCCGGTCTACGGCGAGCCGATCGGTACCGGGAACCCGGACGGTACGGCCTACCGGAGCAAGGCCGACGCGCTTGATCAGGTGGCGGGTGATCTGGTCGAGCTGGCCGCGGCCGTGTACGGGATCGATCTGCGGCAGCGGCTGATCCTCAGTATCCAGGAGCTGGCCAGCGTGTTCGCGGCGTTCCGCTGGGGTGGGCTGCTGAAATCGCACCAGGTGTCGGCCATGCAGTTCCCGTACTCGGTAGAGGGGCTCACGTCCCATCACCTGAAGATGCGCTGGCCGGAGATCCCGGACCGCGCACCGGACAAGCCGGGGACGCGGTTCCGCAGGCCGTTCGGGGCGGTACCGGTGGTGCTGGGGCTCAACTATCCGGTGATCACCACCGGATGAGGCAGACCGGAGCGCGGCAGGGCGGCCGGTAGCGCCTCAGGCCGTAAACTGGAAGGCGTGCCAACTCTCGACCGGAGCGATCCGCGGTCCCGGGCGCACGAGCCGGAGGGCCGGGCGTTCGTCGTGCTGGCCGACCGCACGCTGCGGCGCGTCCGTGACACCGGGACGGACCTGGTCGCGTGGTATCCGGCGACCAGGCTGCAGCCGATCCGGCGGTGCGCGTGCGGACGGGTGTGCGGCTCGCCGTCGTCGCAGACGTGCGGAGCCAAGGAGTGCATCGCCGCGCTGAGCCCGGCGGCCTGACGACCGGCTGGCTCAGGTGTAGCCCGCGAGGTCGGCGGCGAGCACCGCGCCGATCTCCCAGCAGGCTTCCAGTTCCTGCTTGCCCGGCGTGCCGGTAATGCAGACCGGGTCCTGGACCTTCCGCCACTGCAGGCCGGTGGTGATGGACTCCACGCCGCGCACCGCTCCGGTGGTGTCCGAGCCGCCGTGCACGTACAGGCCGTACGGGCGTCGCTGGGTCGCCTCCAGGCACGGGTAGTAGATGCCGTCGAAGAAGTGCTTCAGGGCCCCGGACATGTAGCCGATATTGGCCGGGGTGCCGAGCAGGTATCCGTCGGCTTCCAGGACATCGACCGGCGAGGCCGTCAGGGCTGGCCGGATGACGACCTCGACGCCCTCGATCTCGTCGTTCCGCGCTCCGCTGAGCACGGACTCAAGCATCGCCTGCAGGGCAGGCGACGGCGTGTGGTGGACGACCAGCAGCCTGGGCATGTGCGCAGAGTACTACGGCATGCCCGGGCCACCGGCGATGCCGCTGGTCAGACGTTCAGGGCTACGTCCCGGCCGTCAGTGGCGGGCATGGACTCGTCATCGAACCATCTGCCGCCCTCGGCGAGGTAGCGGAAATGCAGGGTGCTGCCGACCGGGACCGTCACCGCGACGCTGCGGGTCCGGTTGGCGCGGCGGCGAAGCGGGTGGGCGAAGGGGTCCCAGTCGTTGAAGCTTCCGACGACCGACACGGAGCCCTCGGGCTCATCGGCGGGAAGCGCGAACGTGACGCGGACGGTGCCATCCCGTCCCGGGCTGGTTGTCTTGATCAACTGCTCTCTCCAGTCAGGCGCTCAGCAACGCAGCTTCGATTATCGCCGCGCGGCCTGCGTCCTCCCCGGATTTAACCCAATGGCAACGGGGTGTGTCGTCCCGGTTTGCCGGTGGCCGCCCTTCGTTTCCGGCGGCCCGGACGTGGAACGCCGGACGATTACGCAGTGAATCCCCTTGAATTCCTTACGTAAATATTACGGCCGAATTAACCGTGCACTCGGGCAGGAAAATGGACAAAATCCAAGGACGAGGCCTTTGGCGGTCGCGCGTCCGCGGAGCGGCGCGCAGCCGTCGCCGTAGGAGTTGGCGCTGGTCAGCGTGGTATACGTAATCCAGACGTCGATCGTTTCATATCCCGGGAATTTCGCTTTTTGTCTTGAGATGCCGGAACGCGTGCCGCTACCTTGGTGTCGCGGGCTCGGTGTATCCGAGCTTGGCCAACCACGAGCGGGCCTGGTATGAGCGGGCTTGCCATTGATGTCGCGAGCTGACCTTGCCGCGGTCTGGTACCGGGAAGCCTCGTGACCGGTCCCGCGTGGAGGAGTCATGGCAGCAGCAGAAGGCGCGCCGATACTGACGGCGCAGCAGATCAGGCAGTATGAACAGGTCCCGGCGAGCCCCCGGCTCACTGTGGTGAACTCGCCCGCGCCCGAGGTGGGCGAGAGCCGGCCGCGTCCCCTGGAGGTCGCGGAGTGCTCGATGTGCGGGGTCACGCATCCACTGGGCCTGCTCATCGCGGACGGTACCCCGGCGTGCGCCGACATCCGCTGGTACTGCAAGGACGTCAAGTCCTGCACCGAGCGCTGGACGGCGGCCCTGCAGCAGGCCCCGGCGGCGCCGCGCGGCGAGGTACGTCCAGCCTCGTCGGCCACGTTATCGGCCGGGCACCGGCCGGACGGTGATCGTCGGCGCGCATCGCGCTGCTGATCAGCGCCTGAGTTCTCGCACCACCTATCCCCCGTCCCGGGGCTGGGGATAGGTGGTGCGAACGAGGTCTGGCAGCCGGTATGCTGTTCCGGTCCGACCAGGCCGGGACGTTGGCCTGCGGGGCTGTAGCGCAGCTGGTAGCGCACCTCCATGGCATGGAGGGGGTCAGGGGTTCGAATCCCCTCAGCTCCACCGAAGAACCTGCAGTTAAGGGCCCCAGCCTCGATCTCGGAAAATTGGCTTGGGAGCCAATGTGGGAGCCAGGTTGTAGCCTCCCGGCATCGCGAAGAACGCCGAAGGTGCCCCAGGATCGCTGGAGATGCGCTGCTCGGGCAACTGCGGCGGCAAGCGGAGAAGCGCGCGCAGGCCGGAGACCTATGGCAAGACCACAGCCCGGTCTTCACCACCTCTGTTGGGACGCCGTTAGAGTCGCATAACCTGCGCCGGGACTTTCGCAAGGTCACCGCGGCGGCCGGACTCGGCACCCGATGGGTCCCGAAGGACCAGTGATCACTACGGGCGCTGAAGTCATGGACCAGATCTTCCAGCCGAAGCGATATTGAAGCAGGCTGCTCAGCTCGGCTGACCCGGGATGCGGCGAGTTCACGGGGCTTTCAGGCGGCGGAGCTCGAGCAGTTCGAGGCCGAGTTCTTCGATGCGGGCTAGCATGCCGTGGAGTGCGGCTTGATCCGCTACGCCTTGCAGCAACGTGTCATGATCGTCGGTCTCGGCGCGCAGGCTCGAGAATGCGCGCAACGTCGCTGGACCTAGGTGACCGCGGATCCTTAGCTGGTACGTCGGCAACGGCGGACGGTCGCGCTGCTCGCTGGTCATTGACTGTCCGTCGGGTCCGACGAGGCGGCCGCTGCGATCTTGGCCAGGGAGAACAGGCACAAGGCGGCGAGGATCGATGCGAAGGCAAGCACGGCCGGGAATGTGCCAATGCACCCGGAGAGCACGCCGACTCCCACCACCGGGACGATCAGGCCGGCGTAGCACGCCACGAAGAAGGCGGATATGACCTGGCCGCGCCGCTCAGCTGGGGCCAGGCGGTTGGCGGTGGCCAGGCTGGCCAGGAAGATGGCGCCCACAGCAATCCCTCCGACAGCCGTCCCGGCGAGGAACAACCCCATCGCAGCCTGCGCCAAGGCGGCGACGATCAGGCCGAGCGCGGCGAGCAGCAGTCCCAATCCGGCCAGGGCGACCCGGGAGCTGCTGGACCGGGCCAGCGCAATCTGCGTGACGGTTCCTACCGCGAATATCGCGAAAACCACCGCGCCCTGGACGGCATGGTCGCCTTGATGCAACACGCCTCCGATGAAGCCGGGCACCAGGGAGCTGAACAGCCCGAGCACGGCGAACGCAGCGAATACGGCGACGCCGGCGGCAATGAACTCGCTCCGGCCACGCCGGGGGACGCCCAGGCCGGAAAAGCGCAGGCTAGCCCGGCGGCGCGGGCTGACCGTTTCCGGCACGAAACGCAGGCAGACGGCCGCCACCGCCAGGACGGCCAGGTACACCTCGAACACCAGCGTGGTGGGGTGGGGCAGGTACTGGGCGAACAGTCCGGCGATGAGCGGGCCCAGGCCCAGGCCGCCCATGTTCGCGGCCGTGGCCGCCAGCGACGCACGGCCGGGGTTGGCCTGCGCGTGCGTCAATTCTGTCAGCATGGCCGTGGCCGTTCCGGTCATCAGCCCAGCTGACAGCCCGGACAGGACCCGGGCGGCGAGAAGCACGCCCGGGCCGGGGGCGACGATGAACGCCACGGTGCTCAGCGCGCTGGCGGTAAGGGCCGCGGCCAGTACCGGCTTGCGTCCGGCTTGGTCCGACGCCCGCCCGGCCAGCAGCAAGGTGGCCAGGACCCCGGCGGCGTACACGGCGAAGATCACCGTCACCAGGCCCGCAGAGAAATGCCACTCGGCCTGGTAGATGACGTACAGCGGGGTGGGCAGGGTAGTTCCGAGCATAACCCCGGCGAAGACGACCGCCAGCAGCCAGAAGGCCGACCGATGGGCGGCGGGCGGCGCCGCGATAGTGGTCGGCCTCTCCTGGCCGGCGGTGATGACGGGATTCATCTCTGGGCTCCAGTTCTTTTTCTTTGTTCTGCTGACTGCTGCCAGCCTCAAGGCCGGTGAGGTGAGCCGCGTCACACGGCAGGATGATTGCGCCCGAGCCGGGGCGTACTGTGGCGGCAGGCCTGGTCAAGGAGGACTCTGTGGGGCCTGCGCACTGGTCCGGAGCGGCCGGTCCCGGGGGTGCCGCCGGGGTCCGGGACGGAGTGGTCCCGCGGCCGGGACTTTTCGGGCGGCTCGCCGCAGCGGGACGGGTGACCGAGGTGTCCGCGCCAGCCGGGAGCGGCAAGACGTTCCTGCTGCGCTCCTGGGCCGAGGGGGCGGACGCGGCCGGGCAGGTCGCGTGGGTGACGGTGCCGGGCGAGGAGCATGACCCGCAGCGGTTCTGGCTGTCGGTGATCGGCGCGCTACGCGACACGGCCGCCGGGTCCGGGCTGGTCAATCCCTTGACGGCGGCCCCGGGCCTGGACGGCTGGGCGGCCGTCGAACGGCTGCTGGCCGATCTCGGCCGGCTCGAAGACCGGATCTGGCTGGTGATCGACGACGTGCACGAGCTGCGTTCGGCCGAGGCGCTACGCCAGCTGGAGCTGCTGATCATGCGGGGGCCGCCGCAACTGCGATTCGTCCTGGCCACCCGGCATGATCTGCGGCTGGGCCTGCACCGGCTGCGGCTGGCGGGAGAACTGGCCGAGATCCGGGCGGCTGATCTGCGCTTCACCCTGGAGGAGGCGAGGGCACTGTTCGCGGCGGCCGGGATACCGTTGTCCGACCCCGCGCTCAGCCTACTTTATGCCCGAACCGAAGGCTGGGTGGCGGGGTTGCGGCTGGCGGCGCTGTCGCTGGCCGGGCATCCGGATCCGGAGCGGTTCGCCGCCGAGTTCTCTGGCAGCGAGCGGGCCGTGGCCGAGTACCTGCTGGCCGAGGTCCTGGAGCGCCAGCCTCAGCCGGTCCGCCGGCTGCTGCTGCGAACCTCGGTGCTGGAACGGGTGAACGGCGACCTGGCTGACCTGCTGACCGGAGCAGAGGGCGGGGAGCGGGTCCTGCAGCAACTGGAGCAGGCTAACGCGTTCGTGGTCGCGCTGGATGCGGGGCGGTCCTGGTTCCGTTACCACCAGCTGTTCGCCGACCTGCTGCAGCTGGAACTGCGCGGCGAGGCGCCGTCTGAACTGCCGGCGCTGCACGCCGCCGCCGCCGGCTGGTACGCCGGCCACGGGTACCTGGTCGAGGCCGTCCAGCACGCCCAGGCGGGCGGTGACTGGGGCCTGGGCGCACGGCTGCTGTCCGACCACTGGGTCGGTTTCGGGCTCAACGGGCTTGGGGCCACGGCGCACGAGCTCCTGGGCCGGTTTCCGGCCGCCGTGATCGCGGCGGACGGGGAGCTGGCCGCGCGGAAGGCCGGAGATGAACTGGCCCGGGGGTCGCTGGAGGAAGCCGAACGCTATCTGGCGCTGGCTACTGGAGGGCTGGAATCGGTGCCCGTAGAGCGGCGGGGGCGCTCGCAGGTAGTACTGGCCCTAGCCCGGATGCGGCTGGCCCGCCAGCGCGGAGACGTCCCGGCCGTGTCCCGGCAGGCGCAGGAACTGCTGGCTCTGGCCAGCGCCCCGGGTCCTGCGGAACTGGGGCTGGGCGGAGACCTGCGGGCGGTGGCGCTGATCGATCTCGGCATCGCCGAGCTGTGGACGGCCCGCTTTGCGGAGGCCGACCGGCACCTCGAAGAGGGCGTCACCCTGGCCCGGCAGCTCGGACGGCCCTACCTGGAGGCCAGCGGCCTGGCCTACGGGGCACAGCTGGAGAGCTGGCGGTCGTTCCCGCTGGGGGCGGAGCGGAGCAGGCAGGCCATCGAGCTGGCCGGCCGGCACGGCTGGACGGAGGAGCCGGTCGCCGGTATCGCCTATCTGGCGCTGGGGGTGGCGATGATCGCCCAGGGACGACTCGAGGAGGGCCAGCAAGCGCTGGAGCGGGCCGAGCGAACCTTCCGCGCCGAGGCCGAGCCTGCGGCGGGCGTGAGGCTGCACTACGGTCGCGTGATGCTCGAGCTCGCCCGCGGCCGGTTCGCCGAGGCGCTGGCCGCGAGCCGGACGGCCGAACGGCTGGGCGGGATGCTCGTGACCGAGCACACGCTCGCCAGACGGGGAAAGTCGCATCGGCTGCAGGCGCTCGTGAAACTAGGCGAAACCCATCAAGCCGAACGAGCCCTGGCCGAGATGGACGAGATGGAGCGTGACAGCGGCGAGATGCGCGTCGCCGCGGCGGTGCTGCGGCTCGCGCAGAGCGCTCCAGAAGCAGCCGTTGGCGCGCTCGCGCCCGTCCTGGACGGCTCCGCGCCGCTGACGAACGCCCACCTGTGGGAGGTCCACGCGTGGCTGCTGGAAGCGATCGCCCGCGACGCCGTGGGCGACACGGGCGCCGCTAGGCGCGCCCTGGAGCGCGCCCTGGGCCTGGCCAAGCAGGAAGACCTGCTGTTCCCGTTCCTGCTCGACCCGGCACCGGGGCTGCTCGATCGTCATCGCCGCCTGGGCACCGCGCACGCCGCCCTGATCTCCGAGATCCTGGATGTCCTGGCCGGATCCGAGACTCACACAGGGAGTCCGCCCCGGCTGACGGAGCCGCTCAGCCAAGGCGAGATCCGCGTGCTGCGCTATCTGCCCACCAAGCTGTCCGCGCCGGAGATCGCCGACCAGCTCTACCTGTCGGTCAACACGGTCAAGACCCACATGCGCCACGCCTACGACAAGCTCGGCGTACACCGGCGGCACGAAGCCGTCGAGCAGGCCCGGGCCCTCGGCCTGCTGGCCCCCTCACCGCACCGGCCCTGACGGGCGGGAATCACCCTGCAGCGTGAGGCCGGGCTCACCCGGCCTCACGTAATGCTGGCTGCCATCTGATTCCTGATTGACCGGAGCATCCAGATGAGCACCAGCACCACCCTCTCGCCAGCCGGGATCTCACCGGACCCTGCTGCTGCCCAGTCGTTCCTGCTCAGGCGCGTCCAGCCTGCGCTCAGCGGGCTGATGGACGGGTCACTGTCGACCCTGGCCCCCATCTTCGCGGTGGCCCTGGCCACCCACCGCCCGCTGACCGCATTTTTCACCGGCGCCGCGACGGCCCTCGGCGCGGGAGTGAGCATGGCCTTCTCCGAGGGCCTGTCCGACACCGGAGACCTGACCGGACGCGGCAGTCCCGTCATACGCGGCGCGATCACCGGCGGCGGGACCTTCGCCGGGGGCATCTTCCACACCCTGCCGTTTCTCATCCCCGGCTACAGCGCCGCCATCGGCGTCGCTGTAGCCGTTGTGGCCAGCGAACTGTTTCTCCTCGCCTGGCTCCGGCACAAGTTCTTCCGCACCAGCTTCACCCGCTCATTCCTGGCCATCACGGTCGGCGGAGCGATCATCGCCCTCATGAGCGCGGCCCTCGGGATCGCCGCCGGGGGTTGAGGATTCACCCGGCCGTGTGACGCCGGCTCACCCGGCCCGGCGCGAGGCTTACTGCCATCCGGAACAACCAACAGGAGAACGCCATGCAGACAGTGACACTCACGCCACAGGCCACACCAGCCCTTTCGCGCCCGCGCCAGCGCACCGCCACGCAGGTGATCGCGTTTCTCGGCACTGGGCGGATGGGCGCCCCGATGGCCGCCAACCTGGCCCGGGCCGGCTTCGAGGTTCGGGCCTGGGACCGCACCACCAGCCACGCCGCCGCCCTGACCCAGGACGGCGCAACCGTGGCGGCCAGCCCCGCCGATGCCGTGCGGGGAGCCGGGATCCTCATCACCATGCTGGCCGACGGGCCCGCCACCGAGGAGACATGGAACGGACCGGACGGGCTGTTGATGGCCGCCGGCTCCGGCCTGATCTGGATCCAGATGGCCACCGTCGGACTGGACTGGACGCAGCGGCTGGCCAACACCGCCACCACGCACGGGATCAGCTTCTTCGACGCCCCGGTCTCCGGCAGCCAAGGTCCAGCCCAGGCCGGCGAACTGACCATCCTGGCCAGCGGCCCGTCCTGGATGCGGGCGTCCGTCGACCCGGTATTCACCGCGCTCGGCCGGGCCACCGCCTGGCTTGGCCCGGCCGGGAACGGCACCCGGGCCAAGCTGGTCCTCAACAACTGGCTCGCCGACCTCGCCGAGACAACCGCCGAAACGCTCACCTTCGCCGACCACCTCGGCCTGAACCCGGCCGCGATCGTGGACCTGCTGGAATCCACCCCGCTCGGATCACCGTACGCGGTGCAGAAGGCCCGCAGCATGCTAGCCAGCGACTACACACCCGCGTTCGCCCTCAAGCACGCGCTCAAGGACGCCGACCTCGCTGCCCAGGCCGCGCAGGAAAGCGGTACCGAACTTGCCGTCACCAGCGCCCTGCTCCCCCGCTGGCGCCGGGCCGCGGCCAGCGGTCACGCCGACGACGACCTGGCCGCCATCTACACCACGCCCTGACCGCCCGCAGTCACCAGCCAGCCGTAGCCATCCCGGAAGACGCCATCGAGTTCTAGTTCATCGCCATCCCGGTGGTGGCCCCATTAGCCGCCCGGCGTGATGCCACGGCCGACAGCGCGGAACACATCTCCATGACACCCATGAGAACCGCTGCAGGCCGGCACCCGGCCTGAGGGCCGGCCAGGAAAGGCGTCCATGGCGGCCGCCCGCGCCTCCTAGACGCCGATCTGGGAGCGCAGCAGCCATCGCCACGGTCACCGAAAACGAACCCGGTTGCGGCTTAGCGACCCGTGAAGACTCCGGGCCGCTTCTCCGCGAACGCCTTGAGGGCCTCGATGCGGTCATCGCTGGGCATCGAGGGCACATTGGCGTCGTGCTCGTGCGCGAGTGAGTCTTGCAGGCCGAACCGGCGGTTCAGCAGCTTCTTGGCCGAGCGGACCGTCAGCGGCGGATTCCCGGCGATCTCGTTCGCGAGCAGCATGGCCTCGTCCATCAGGCGCTCGTGCGGCACGACCGAGTTGACCAGACCCTTCCCCAGCGCCCACTGGGCGTCGTAGAGACGGCCGGTGAAGGCCATCTCGGACGCTATGCCCAGGCCGGCCAGGTCCACCATCGACTCCGACGACCCGGTGTCGGGTACCAGCGCGCGTTTGACGAAGATGCTCGCGAACCGGGCCTGATCGGAGGCGATCCGGATGTCCGCGGCCAGGCTGAGCGAGAACCCCGCGCCCACGGCGACACCGTTGACCGCGGCGATGATCGGCTGCGCGAGGCGGCGCATCCGCGGCGCCAGCGGCGGGATGCTCGAGCGCGGGTCATACCCCGGTGCGGGGCCGCCACCGGTAGCCGCCGCGATCTGGTCGTTGACGTCGGCGCCGGAGCAAAAGCCGCGGCCTTTGCCGGTCAGGATCACGGCCCGGATGTCGGGGAAACCGGCCTCAATCTCATCGAAGGCGTCGTTGAGGTCGAGGGCCAGCCCCGCGTTCAGCGCGTTCAGCACCTCAGGCCTGTTCATGCGGATAACGCTGACGTGCCCGATCCGTTCCACGGTCACATTGTCATGAGGCATGATTTCCTCCCGCTGTCATGCGCAAGATTCCGGCTGCGCACCGCGCCGGGACGGTGGCGGCCATGCGTACGCCTGGCTCTCCTCCGGCGCCATGCCCAGCCACTGGGTGAGGATCTCGGCGGTGTGCTCCCCCAGACGCGGGGTCCGCCGCCGGATGGTGGCGGGCGTCTTGGACAGCCGGTACGGCGGGTCGGGGTATTCGACCACGCCGAGATCGGGGTGATCCATTTCCTGCAGGAAGTGGCGTTCGCGATGCTGGGGGTCTCGGACTACATCCTCGGCGTTCTGGACCGCGCCGGCCGCCAGGCCCGCTCGCTGCATGATCCGCGTCGCCTGCTGCGGCGTCAGCGTGCTGGCCCAGCTCCGCACCGCGCCGGTGACCGCGGCGTGGTCGCCGGGATGGGCGGTGCCGGTCAGCTGGGCCAGCCGCAGCCAGTCCTCGTCGTCCTCGGGCTCGACCGCCAGCCACGCATCGGCGCCGAGGCACCGGACCACCATGCCGGGCGGCGGGTCCTCGCCGGGTTCGTGCCCGTTGACCACGAAATCCAGCAGCATCGGGCCCATGACCGCCCCGCCCACGCCGATCTGGGCCTGGTCGATATGGGTGCCCAGCCCGGTACGGTCGCGGGCCGCGAGCGCGGCCAGGATGGCGAACACGCCGTGCGCTCCGGCCAGATAGTCGAAGTGCGTGCTATGGGAGCGGCCCCACATCTGGGTGATGCCCATGAACGAGAAGATCGTCGCGCCGTAGGCCAGGTAGTGCGACCGGGGCCCGCTGCCGTGCCCGAAACCTGTCTGGGACAGCATGACGATCCGGGGGTTCACCGCGGCGATCTTGTCGTAACCGACGCCCCAGCGCTCCAGGACGTCCGGACCGTAGTTCTCGAGCACCACGTCCGCCGTACGGGCCAGCCGCAACACCAGGTCGACCGACTCAGGCTGCTTCATGTCCAGGGCCAGGCTGCGGACCGAGCGGTTGAAATTGGCGTAGGCCGCGGAGGTTTCCGCGCCGGACGGCTCGTAGACCGCGTCGCCCAGGCGAAGCCGGCGCGTGGTGTCGGGCACCGCGGGGGACTCGATCTTGATCACGTCGGCGCCCAGCTCAGCCAGGACCGTGGCGGACACCGCTCCCGCGACGACCATGCCGAACGAGATCACCTTGATCGCGGACAGCGGCCTGGCGGGCCGCGGCTGCGGCGTTTGGGCCGACCGCCATTCGGCGGCGATGGCGGCGGGATCATGCTGGCCGAGCCGGGGTGCCGGGCGGCGGTACTGCGCCAGCAGCGGCTGCCCGGACAAGAACGGCTGGCCCGGGAGGTCGAACTCCCCAAGGCCGGCCAGCGGATTGGGCACGAAGAAGCCCCGGCTGCGGGGCTGCGGGTCCTGGGTGAACTGCCCCACGGTGTTGACCAGCGCGCACGGCACCCTGAGCTGCTGGGCGCGGCCGACGAAGTCTTCGCGGTCCATCCCCAGGAGGGCGGGCGCGACGACGGCCATGATCTCCTCGGCGTGATCCCGCCGGCCCGCCGTGTCGGCGTAGGCGGGGTCGCTGAGCTCGGGCGGGCTGCCGAGCAGCTGGACCAGGCCCGCCCAGTGCTTGTCCGTCAGGGCGATGAACTCGATCACGCCATCCCGACAGGGCCAGATGCCCCCGACGCCCGGGTAATCGTCGCGGCGCCGCGTGATGTCCTCGGCGTTGGTGTACCGGTGCAGCTCGCTCAGGTAGGACCCCAGCACCTCATGGGCGGAGATCTCGATGAACTGCCCGCCTGCGGCGGGCCGGGCCCGCAGGGCCGCGAGCACGGCGATCGCCATCTGCGTGCCCGCGTGGTCATACAGCTGGCGGCCCGGCATCACGACCGGCGGACCTTCGGGCGGCCCCTGTGAGTACAGGGCGCCGCCGAGCGCGGAAGAGGTGAGATGGGTGGCCCGCCAGGTGCGGTACGGACCGCTGAGCCCGAACGGGGTGACCGAGCAGACGACCGCATCCGGGGCGGCCCAGGACAGCTCGCGGGCCTCGGCGTCGAAGCCGGCCAGCGGCGGAGTCAGGAGCACGACGTCGGCGTTCGCGCCCAGCTCGGCCAGCACGCTGAGCGCCTCCGCGCGGCGGTAGTCCAGCACGACCCCGCGCTTGTTGGCGTGATAGTAGGCGAAGGTGAGGCTGCGTTCCGGGCCGCTGCGACCGCCGGCGAAGGGACCCTGGCGGCGTAGCTCGTCACCGGCCGGGAGCTCCACCTTGACCACGTCGGCACCACCGTCCGCCAGCAGCCGTCCGCCGTAACTGCCGATCGGCCCGCTGAGATCCAGGACGCGGATCCCGGCCAGCGGCAGTGACTCCAGAGCCATCATCGGCACGCGATCGACCGCCCCGGAGCACGCCGCCGGACGATCCGCCCGGAGCATTCCCTTGGCATTGGTTTCCTCGGCTGGGTGGCTCAGATATCGGCCAATGTGACAGAACCCACCCATCCGGGACGCTAGCGCCCGCGATCGGTCAGGTCAACGGGGCCGGGCCGTTCGGCTGATGATGGCTCGGGCGCCGGTGACACCCTGCCTTGTCGCAGGAGGCACCTCGGGAATGAGCCGGCACAGAAATGCACCTCAAGCGTTGCATTGACCACGATCAGCCGGCCGCTCAGACCCTCGGATTTCGGGAAACGTTGGCGAAGCACATCAGACATGGATGATTGACATGGAACAAGCACGGCTGGAACCAGATGGCCAGGGCTGCGTGAACGGGGAAGCATCCGCCGGTATTGAACTACGGCACATGCGTTACTTCATAGCCGAACGCGTAGGTACCCGCCAGGTCAAAGGCGGTCCGCCGTGCAGCGGCAGCACGAGCTGATTGCGCTGGCTGATGGCCGCTTCGACGAACTGCTGCAGTGACTGGGCGGCGGTCGTGCCGTTCTCGGCGGCCGCGGCGTTGGCCAGCACCTACTCGAACGAGGCGTGGGTGAGGTAGCTGAGCAGGTCCTCACGAGTCGGGAAGTGCCGGTAGAGCGTGCCGACGCCGACGCCCGCGTCGGCGCGATCGTCGCCATCGGGACCCGCAGGCCCTCGCGGTGGATGGCCGCGGTGGCGGCCCGGACGAGCGTCTGCTGGTTGCGGGCCGCGTCGCTGCGCGGCTCACGCGCGTCACTTTGGGCGACGCTGCGGTTGCTGTCTCTAGCTGCTGTACCGGCTCAGGTTCCTTAAATGCCGCTAGGTATTCCGTCTTCCGTCCGGTTCCATCTAACGCGACCTTTAGGCTGTAAATTCGAATTATTTGATAGAAGTCGGTGATTCGCCGCGCAGTGATAGCCTGCATGTAGGAACAATTTGAGATGAGATGAACGCGATGCCCTTCAGGCCAGCGCCGTCACGGAGCGCGTCTGCGACACAATCCGAAATCGCCATCGGCCGCGTGATGGCCAGCATGGGAAGTGCCGATCAGCTCGCGCATGCCGATCCCACCATCCGCGTTGCCTGTCCCGTTTGCGAAGCACTCAGCCATCAGCGATGCCTTGAGCGCAACCCGAAGCAATACGTCACCCCGCATGCCGAGCGCACCGCGCTCGTAACCCCCGCAGCCGTCTGAAGGGCACGTGCCTCGTTTGCGAGTCGTGGCCGTGGATCTAGCCTTCGGTACCCCGTCGGCTCGCTGATCTGATTGCGCCGCCACCGGCATCCGGCGCAGCATAGGCCGCACGCCGGTGGCGCCGCAGATCAGCCGACTGTGCCGGACTAGCGTGTCGCGGCAAGTCGCGAAGCTTTAGACGTCAGAGCGGACGGACGTTCTCCGCCTGCGGTCCCTTCTGCCCCTGGGTCGTGTCGAACTCGACCTTCTGGTTTTCGTCCAGCGACCTGTAGCCGGAAGACGCGATCGCGGAGAAGTGGACGAACACGTCCGCCGTCCCGTCATCGGGGGCGATGAAACCATAACCCTTGTCGGAGTTGAACCACTTCACCGTGCCTGTTGCCATGTGCCTGAATCCTTTATCCGTCATGTCACGCCGCGGCCTCGCCGCGCCGTTCGTGAGCATACCCCCTCCCGCCTTAGCAGGCGGACACCGGTGCCAGATCGCAGCCGTTGACGACATTATTCTGATCGCCTGGGAGCCGAGTGCGGAGCCATCATCCGCCAGGATCGGGCCGCACATCGCTTCACTCAGCATTCGAGGCAGGCACAGGAGCAGGCTAAATGGACGGCCAGCCGTACCGGGCGCATGCCGTTGCCTCGATGGCATGGAGGGGTCAGGGGCTCGAATCCCGTCAGCTCCGCCCGGTGATCTCGCACGGCATGGGAATGACCCCGAACCCTCATGGGGTTCGGGGTCGTCCTGGTTGGGGCCGGGTGGTTTCCCTCGGCTGGCCGATGGACAGGAGCGTGCGTCGAGATGGCCGAGCTCGGGTTCCCGTCACCGCCCCTGGCGGGTGAGGTGACCTTGCTGCGCCCCGGGCGCGAAGCAGATCTCCCGGCCGTGGTGTCGGCGTTCAACGACCCGGTCATGCAGCGGTTCTCGTGGCGTTCGGCGCCCTACACCGAGGCTGATGCGCAGGGCTTCTTCGCCGAACAGGAGCTGGCCCGGTTGCGCGGCGAGGAGCTGAGCCCGGCGCTGGCCGAGCCGCACGACCAGGACGCGGTACTCGGCGCCGTCTCCCGCTACGAGGTGCGCCTGGACCAAGGCTGCGCCGCGATCGGCTACTGGCTCGCCCCGGAGGCACGCGGCCGGGGCGCCGTGACGCAGGCCCGTGCGGCTGCTCGCCCAGTGGGCCTATGGCGAGCTGAGGCTGTCCCGGCTGGAGCTGACCTGCGGTCCCGACAATACGGCGTCGCAGCGCGCGGCTGAACGCTGCGGCTTTTCCCGTGAGGGCCTGCTTCGCTCTCATGTGCCCTTCAAGGGGGCCCGCCGCGACAGCGTGATCTACGGCCTGCTGCACGGTGAGCTGCGCTAGCGGCCAGGAGCCAGCTCAGGGCGAGGCTGAGGCCGTCGCATGCGGTCCTAATTGCAAGGCGGACGCATCTGCGCTTCGCTACCGTTGCGGTGCCGGGTGCCGGCGGCGGAGCGCGGGCGGGCGGCGGGAATCCGGCCGGGATCCGCGGCTAGGACCGGCAGTTGGCGCACAGGCCGGTGACGGCGAACCGGTGGGTGTTGATGGCGAAGCCGTACTGGGCCCGGGCGCTCTCGATCAGGGCCTGGAACATGTCGCCGGGCACCTCGGTCATGGAGCCGCACTGCTCGCACACCAGGTGCCCGTGCGCGGCGGAGGCCAGGTGATAGGTGGCCGGCCCCTCCCCCATCCGGGTGCTGTCGATGATGCCGAGCCGTTCCAGCTCTTCCAGGTTGCGATAGACCGTGGACAGGTGCACGTCGGGAGCGTGCGAGCGAACCTCGGCGGCGAGTTCCTCGGCCGTTCGGTGATCCCGGCTGCCGAACAGGGCCTGCAGGAGAAGCCGGCGGGCAGGGGTCGCCCGGCCGCCCTGCTCGCGGATCAGGGCCAGCACGGCCTCGATCGACTCATGCTCACTCCGGGCGGCCGCTTGCGCCTGGACGTCGCTGGTCACACAGCCAGCGTACCCGCGATACGAGCAGTTGCGACGAACGAGCAACTGCGAAATCTCGGGCCGCGAGCGGACCGCGCGGTTAGCCGGTTGGCTGGGCCGGCCGACCCGGGCTCGCGGCCCATGATGCGAGAAAGCCCTGATGGCGACCGCGTCGTACCCACATAGCCGACGCTATTGCGAGCGAGTCGCATCATTCCCTAGACTGGCCGCTGTCCGAGACTCCCGGGGAAGGCGGCGCTGATGGTCGATCTGGGTACTCGGCTCGCGCGGGTGCGCAACGGGCTGACACCCCGCGAGTGGGCCAAGGTCGGCGGGATGACAGCGACGGTCATCGCCCTGAACGTGGCGGGCTGGGTCATGCTGGCCGCCGCAGTCGGCGGTCACTACCAGATCACCAACAAGGAGCTGTTCGGCTTCGGCACCGGCACGCTGGCCTACACCCTGGGCATGCGGCACGCGTTCGACGCCGACCACATCGCGGCCATCGACAACACGACCCGCAAGCTGGTCAACGAGGGCAAGCGGCCGCTGTCGGTCGGGTTCTTCTTCTCGCTGGGCCATTCCTCCGTGGTGTTCGTGATGGCCATCCTGCTGAACTTCGGCATCCGCGCACTGGACGAGCAGGTCAAGAACGATAATTCCGGCCTGCACAACGTCACCGGGATCGTCGGCACCACGGTCTCCGGCACGTTCCTGTACATCATCGCGATCTTGAACATCATCATCCTGATCGGCATCACCAGGGTCTTCCGGGAGATGCGCACCGGTAAGTACAACGACGAGGAGCTCGAGGAGCAGCTCAACAAGCGCGGGATGATGAACCGGTTCTTCGGGCCGCTGGGCCGCCGGATCGACACCCCGTGGAAGATGTACCCGCTCGGCATCCTCTTCGGCCTGGGGTTCGACACCGCGACAGAGGTGACCCTGCTGGTCCTGGCCGGGACGGCCGTGGTGTCCGGGCTCCCGTTCTACGCCATCTTGTCGCTGCCGATCCTGTTCGCAGCCGGGATGTGCCTGTTCGACACCATCGACGGCTGCTTCATGAACTTCGCCTACGACTGGGCCTTCGCCAAGCCGATCCGCAAGGTGTACTACAACCTGACCATCACCGGCCTGTCGGTGTTCGTGGCCGTCTTCGTCGGCACCATCGAGATCCTGGGCCTGGTCGGCAGCGAGTACAACCTCAGCGGGGGCTTCTGGTCGTTCATGGGCAACTTCAACATCAACCAGGCCGGATTCGTCATCGTCGGCATCTTCGTGCTCACCTGGATCGTGGCCCTGGCCATCTGGCACTTCGGCCACATCGAGCAGAAGTGGGAAATCCCGGCCGCCCAGGCTGACAGCGGGGACTAGGCCGGCTGCGCCGGATGGTGGCGAAGGTGGCCCGGGCCAGCGCGATCGCGTCCGGCACGGCGCCCAGGTCATCGCGGAGCAGGATCATGTCGGCCGCGCAGATGGCGGTTGCTCATGCGGGCACAGTTCGTCGTGCGGCTGCCCCAAGGGGTGCAGTTGCGGCTGTAACGGATAGCTTCCGGCGCCGGGACGCCGGTGCGGATCCAGCCAGGATCGGCACCGGGTCCCTGCGGTAAGCCGTCAGCGAGCCGCCTGGCGGAGCTCGCCTTCCTCGATCAGGCCCAGGATGACGTCCGGGGACAGCGGCTGGTCGGTGGTGGCCACGCCGAGCGGGGCCAGCGCGTCGCGGACCGCGTTGACCAGGGCGGCGGGCGAGGCGATGGCGCCGCCCTCGCCCAGGCCCTTGTGGCCGCCCGGGGTCAGCGCCGGGGTGATGACGTGCCCGTACTCCAGGTCCGGGACCTCGGCCGCGGTGGGCAGCAGGTAGTCCATGAACGTCGTCGTGGTCGGGTTGCCCGCGTCGTCGTAGCGGAAGTGCTCGTAGAACACCCCGCCGATACCCTGCACCACTCCCCCGGCGATCTGCCCCTCGACCACGTTGGGGTTGATCATCTCGCCGCAGTCCTCGGAGATCACGTAGCGCAGGATGTGCACCATGCCGGTCTCCCGGTCGATCTCGATGATCACCGCGTGGCAGGCGTTGGAGTACATCCAGTCCGGGGACTTGTACCGCTTGGAGATCTCCAGGCCGAGCTCGGCGCCGGGCGGCAGCGCGGCCGGGTTGAGCAGGTACGCGGCCGCGGCGATCTCGGCCAGCGACACGCCCTTGCTGTCCGGGTCGCCCTTGACGTGCGCGACGCTGTCGGTCATCTCCAGGTCGCCCGGGTCGATTTCCATCATCTGCCCGGCCACGGCCAGGACCCGGTCCCGCATGATGGCGCCCGCCTGGTGGGCCGCGCCGCCCGCCACCCCGGCGGTCCGGCTGCCGCCGGTGATCGCGCCGTACGGGGTGGAGTCGGTGTCGCCCTGGTGGAAGTGCACGTCCTCGACGTTGACGCCCATCTCGTCGGCCACGATCTGGATCATGGTCGTCTCGATGCTCTGCCCGTGGCTGCCGGTGCCCATGTAGACGTTGACCTTGCCGCTGGGCTCGATCCGGATGGTGGCCGCGGCGGCCCCGCCGGAACCGGCCCCGGGCTGCGGCTCGATGTACAGGGACAGCCCGATGCCCACCAGGCGGCCGTCGGCCCGGGCCTGCTGCTGATCCTTGCGGAACTGGTCGTAGCCGACCAGCTCGGCTGCCTGCTCCAGGCACTCCTGCGGGCTGACGCCCTCGTACACCATCTTCATCGAGTTGGTGTAGGGCAGCTCGGCCCGGGCGATGACGTTGCGGCGGCGGAACTCCAGCGGGTCGATGTCGAGCTTCTGGGCGATGACGTCGACCATGATCTCGCGGCCGGTGGTCTCCATCATCCACGGCCCGCGGTAGGCACAGTGGCCGCACGTGTTGGTGTACACGGCCTGGCCGGAGTAGGACACCGAGCCCGGGCCGGACCAGTGGTACGGCCCGGGGAAGACGCGGCTGGCCAGCCCGGCCGTCTGGCCGTTGCTCCCGCTCGGGAAGGCACCGACATTCTCCACGTGGTTGGCCTTGGCCGCCAGCAGCAGGCCGTTCTCGTCGGTGGCCGCGGTGATCTCCAGCGACTCCTCGCGGGCGTGCCCGCCGCCGATCAGGTTCTCGGCCCGGTCCTCGATCCACTTCACCGACCGGTCGCCGAGGAGCATGGCGGCCAGGACGACGGCCTGCTCCTCCTTCTGGATGCCGATCTTCTGCCCGAACGAGCCGCCGACGTCGTTCATGACGATGTGGATGTCGTCGGCGGGCAGGCCCAGCATCCGGGACAGGAAGGCCCGGGGCTCGTGCACGCCCTGGCAGGCGAAGACCAGCTCGAGCTGCTTGGCCCCGATGTCCCAGTGGGCCACGATGCCGCGGGTCTCCATCGGGACGTTGACGTAGCGGTGCTGGTCGATCTTCTCGTGGAAGACGTGCGGAGCGCTGTCCAGCAGCTCGTCCACGCTCTCCACGTCGGCCGCGGGCAGCACGCCGGCCAGGTTGTCGGGCAGCTCGGGATGCACCTTCCAGCTGCCCTCGGCCAGGGCCTGGTCGGCGGTGACGACCGCGTCCACCGGCTCGATGTCGACCTCGACCAGCTCGGCGGCGTCCTCGGCCAGGTACCGGGACTCAGCGATGACGATGGCGATGGGGTCGCCGACGTAGCGGACGAAACGGTCGGCCAGCACCTGGCGCGGGGTGTGGTCCGGGCCCCGGCCGGCCAGCTGATGGTCCGGCGAGTTGGTCTCGGCCGCGGTCAGCACGGCGATGACGCCCGGCACCTGGCGGGCCTCGGTGGCGTCCACGCTCCGGATGTGGCCCGCCGCTACCGTGCTGCGGACGAACGCGGCGTGGACCATCCCGGGCCGGTTGAGGTCGTCGATGTACCGGCCGTGCCCGGTGACCATCCGCCGGTCCTCGGTTCGCGGCATCCGCTTGCCGACCCACCGGGCCGCGATCCCGGTGCCGTCAAGCGCGCCCGGCGCCTCGGCGTGCTGGTGCGTGTCCGTGCTCATTGGCGGCTCCCTTGGTCGCGCAGGCGGCATCCCGGGCCTGGTTTCCGGCGGCAGCAGCCGCGGACGGGCCGGGCCCGGTTCGTCTTGGACGGGCGGCAGACAGCGTCCAGCGGCGCACAACGGTGGCGGTGAAGCCAGCTGAGGTCAGTCTGCAGGGTGCCCAGTCCGGTCTCTACATCAGTACGCCGATGGTCAGCCCGGCCGGACGATCTCGACGTCGATTCGTGCCCCGGCGGGCTACTTATCCTTATCTAGGATAACCGTTCCGGCTCCGGGAACGGAAGCGGCCGCGGGCCGCTCCCCTCCCCCGGCCTGCGGCTACGACTGGTCGTAGGCGGCGAAGACCTCCCGGGCCACGGTGACGGCGGACATGGCCCGCGGCCAGCCGGCGTAGAAGGCCAGGTGAATGATCACTTCCTTCAGCTCGGTCTCGGTCAGCCCGTTGTCCCGGGCCCGGGCCAGGTGGCTGCGGAGCTGCTCGGTGCTGCCGTTGGTGATGAGGGCGGCGACCACGATCAGGCTGCGGTCCCGGGGAGCCAGCTCGGGGCGGGCCCAGATGTCGTCGAAGATGACCTCGTCGGTGAGCTGGGCCAGTTTCGGGGAGAAGTCCCCGAGCAGGCGCTGGCCGATGGTGGGCTCGTCGGTGTCGCTCATGGCACTCCCAGGGGACGGCGGAAAAGGGTTCGCCTCTGACCCTTATCAGGTTGCCGCCGGGCGCGGCTACACTCCTGCTGAACGGCACGGCGAA
Organism: uncultured Actinomycetes bacterium; assembly: GCA_963744005.1. Taxonomy (GTDB): domain Bacteria; phylum Actinomycetota; class Actinomycetes; order Streptosporangiales; family Streptosporangiaceae; genus Palsa-504. The sequence goes on from CAVURU010000003.1 coordinate 1,735,169, forward strand.
GGCAGGCGGGGGCGGATGGTGCAACCACCAGCACGGGAACCCCGGGGCAGGACGGCCGCGCGGCCCTGGCAGTGGGCCCGGACGGCCGACACGCAGCGGGCGCTGCTGGACGCGGCCCGCGAGGTGTTCACCGAGCAGGGGTTCGCCGAGGCCAGCATCGCCGACGTGGTGGAACGCGCCGGATCGAGCGTGGGCAGCCTCTACCACCACTTCGGCGGGAAGAGCGAGCTGTTCATCGCGCTGTGGCGGGAGTACCAGCACGCCCAGGAGGAGGCGGCCAGCCGGGCCGTGGCGCAGGCCAGGAAGGCCGGCGTGACCGACCCGTTCGAGCTGTTCTCGGCGGGCACCCGGGCGTTCCTCGAGGGCTGCTGGCAGCGCCGTGACCTGGCCATGCTCTTCTACCACGGGGACGGGCGCGGGCTTCGAGGTGGCGCGGCGGCAGCGCGGGCACGAGTGGATCAGGCAGAACGACACCCTGCTCGAGCTGTCGGACACCTCCTTCGACCGGCTGTACGCGGTCATCCTGACCTCGCTGAGCGGCGAGGGCGGCCGGGAGGTGGCGGCGGCCAAGACCAAGCGGCAGGCCAACCGCATCATCGACGCCGTGCTGGAGTACGCCCGGCGGCTGATGGACGGCGGCCCCTGGCAGCCGCCGTCCTGAGCACCGGGACGGCCGGCCCTGAGACGGCGGGCGCTGAGACAGCAGGCGCCCGGCCGTCAGGACAGGGGCTTGCGGCGGGGCGGCTGGGCGACGCCGAGCTCAGCCAGCAGGTCCTGGGAGTAGGCGACCCGGCCGGTCAGGGTCTTCGGCTCGGCGCTGCACAGCATCAGCGCCGCCTCGGCGAAGACCTCGCGCGGCTCGTTGTTCGGGTCGTCCTCGGTGGTCAGCTGGTGGTAGATCGTGCCGGGAGTCGGCACGGCCTTGTTGGGTGACAGCGCGTTCACCGCGATGTTGTCCTCGTACAGCTCGGCGGCCAGGCCGGTGGAGAACCGCTCGAGGGACGACTTGACCATGCCGTAGACCGTGCCGCCCCGGGCGGCCTGGGCCGAGGGCGGGAAGGCGGGATGGCGGGCCGCGCCGGAGGAGATGTTCAGGATCCAGCCCTGGCCCTTGGCCTGCATGCCGGGGATGACGAGCTGAGCGAGCTGGAAGGCCGCCTTGACCTGGACCTCGAACATCAGGTCATAGCGGCGGTCGACGAAGTCGGCGACCCGGGCGAAGTAGGTGACGGCGGCGTTGTTGACCAGGATGTCGGCCGGGCCGAGCGCCGCGGTGGCCTCGGACACGAGCCGTTCCCGGTCCTCGGGCCGGGACAGGTCGACCTGGATGGCCACCGCGGTGCCGCCGTCCGCGCGGATCTGGTCCACCGTCTCCACGATCGTGCCGGGCAGCGGTGACGTGCCGGGCCCGGTCGAACGGGCGGCCACGGCCACGGCCGCGCCGAGCTCAGCGAAGCGGCGGGAGATCTCCGCCCCGATACCCCGGCTCCCGCCGGTCACGATGGCGACCTTGCCGTCCAGGATGCCCATGCCTGATCACTCCTTGAGGGTGCTGCGCAGCGCCGCGCCGGTAAACGGGATGTCCCGACAAGATCCTAAAGTGACACGCCACGTCGGTTAACTGGAAATCATTTCTAGAACAAGATTCTAACCAGGAGCCGCAGGCCTGCCGACCCTGGCGGACGACCGGGCCTGCCGGCGTGCCCTGGTGAGGCCACCGGGACCGGAAATGCAGGTGCGACAGTGGGTTTTACCAATAGTTTGGCCCGGTATAACGCACCTATCAACAGGCCCGGGCCCGGCGAGGGATGAAAGCGAGCAGGACATTGAGCGAGCAGACGGGTTCCTCGGCGGCGGTCGTCCCGGTCGAGGAGCAGGTGGCGCAGGCCAACGACTCCGGCAAGGTACCGGTGGTGTTCATTCACGGCTTGTGGCTGCTGCCGTCGAGCTGGGAGAAGTGGGCGGGGCTGTTCGCGGAGGCCGGCTACGCGCCGGTCAGCCCGGGCTGGCCGGATGACCCGGACACGGTGGCCGAGGCGCTGGCCAACCCGGACGTGTTCGCCAAGAAGACAGTCGGCCAGGTAGCTGAGCACTACTCGCTGGTGATCGGCACGCTGACCCGCAAGCCCGCGGTGATCGGGCACTCGTTCGGCGGGCTGATCGCGCAGATCATCGCCGGCCGCGGCCAGTCGGCCGCGACGGTCGCCGTGGACGCCGCGCCGTTCCGCGGCGTGCTGCCGCTGCCGCTGTCCGCGCTGCGGGCCGCGTTCCCGGCGCTGAGCAACCCGGCCAACCGGGGGAAGGCCGTCACGCTGACGTTCGCGCAGTTCCGGTACGCCTTCGGCAACGCGGTCAGCGAGGAGGAGGCCCGGCAGCTGTACGACACCTACGCCGCGCCCGCGCCTGGCCGCGCCGCTGTTCCAGGCCGCCTCGGCCAACCTGAACCCCAGGACCGAGGCGCACGTGGACACCCGCAACCCGCACCGCGGCCCGCTGCTGATCGTCTCGGGCGAGAAGGACCACACCGTGCCCCGTGCCATCTCCCGCGCGGAGTTCAAGCTGCAGCAGCACAACACCGGGGTGACCGAGTTCGCCGAGATCGCGGGGCGCGGGCACTCCCTGACCATCGACAGCGGATGGGCTCAGGTGGCCCAGACGGCCCTGGCCTTCATCAAGCGGTTCACGTGAGCATCAAGCGGTTCACGTGAGCGTCAAGCGGTCCAGCTGAGCCCGGCCGAGGTGGAGAACCGGAGCCTGGGCCGGGGCCGGGTCAGCGTGCCGGTGGTGGGACTGGGCACCTGGCGGCGGCTCGAAGCGGCGGCCGCGGCCGACCGGCACGGCGAGCTCGTCGACGCGGCGATCGCGGCCGGCGTCCGGCTGGTGGACACCTCCCCCATGTACGGCGACGCCGAGCGCCTGCTGGCCGAGGCGGTGGACGGGCGGCGCGACGAGGTGTTCATCGCCGACAAGATCTGGACCCCGTCGGCGGCCGAGGGCGCGGCGCAGCTGGCCCGGGCGGTGCAGTGGTACGGCGGCCGGGTCGACCTGATGCAGATCCACAACCTGGTGGCGTGGCCCGCGCAGCTGGCCCTGCTCGAGGAGGCCCGGGACCGCGGCACGGTGGGCCTGATCGGCGCCACGCACTACTCGCAGGCGGCGCTCGGCGACCTGGCCCGCCTGATGGCCACGGGCCGGATCGACGCCATACAGGTGCCCTACAACCCGGTGCAGCGCGAGGTCGAGCGCCGGATCCTGCCGCTGGCCAGCGAGCTCGGCCTCGGCGTGCTGCTGATGCGGCCGCTCGGCGAGGGGCAGCTGGTGCGCCGCCCGCCCAGCCCGGATGAGCTCGCCCCGCTGCGCGCCTTCAACATCACCAGCTGGGGGCAGGCCCTGATCAAGTGGGGCCTGAGCGACCCGCGGGTGCACGTGTCGCTGGCCGCCAGCGCCCATCCGGACCGGATCCGGGAGAACGCGGCGGCGGGATCACCGCCGTGGTTCGGCCCGGAGGAGCGCGGCTACGTGCAGCGGCTGGCCGCCGCCCGGTGAATCGCGCGGTGACTCAGCCCGTCAGGTGGCGGCGAGCGGGACCCAGCCGGGCTCGAGGCCGCCGTAGCAGATCCGCATCGACCGGATGCCGTCCCCGTCGACGTCGAAGAAGTCGACGGCGTGCAGGACCTCGCCGGAATCCCGGCGGACCTCGAGCAGGGCGGCGTAGTAGGAGCCGGAGTTCCACAGGCCGCGCACGGTCGGGTTCGGCGCGGTGTTGCCGCTGAAGACGCCGAGGTAGAAGGCGCGGATCGCGTCCCGGCCCTGGTGCACCGTGCCGTCGCCGGCGGTGAGCGCAGCGTCGGTCTGGTAGAGATCCGCGACCTTCGGATCGCGGTTCCTGACCCGGGCGAAGACCTCGCGGACGAGGCTGGCTTCCTGCTCGTTCACAGCCCGACCTTACCGCGCCCGGCCCGGCGCATCGACGCCGAGGCGGCGCCGTTCGATGGCCAGGCACCGGTCCTCGACGTAAAGCAGGCCGGCCCGCTCGGCGATCTGCCGGGCCTGCGCCGAGGCGATGCCGAGCTGCAGCCACAGCGCGGTCGCGCCGGCCGCCACCGCCTGCCGGGCGATGTCGGGGGTCGCGGCGGACGGCCGGAACACGTTGACCAGGCCGACCGCCTCCGGTACCTCGGCCAGCGTCCGGTAGACAGGCTGGCCGAGGATCTGGCCGGCGTGCGGGTTGACCGGGATGATCCGCCAGCCGTGCTGCTGCATCAGCCGGGGTACCCCGAAGGCTTCCTTGGCCGGGTGGGCGCTGATGCCCACGACGGTGATCGTGTCGTAGCCGCGCAGGATCCGCTCGGCGAGCTCATCGGTGGCGCTGATGACTCCAGTGTGCCTCACGCGCCGCGGGCCGCCCAGGGGGCGCCCGCCGCGTCGAGGATGGCCTGCAGCGTCTGGTGGCGGCGGACGGCGTGGTCGAAGTCCGGCACCAGGTGAGTCCCGTCGGCCTGGTCGTCGAGGAGCTGGGCGTAGGCGTGGGCGACGTTGTAGGCGGGGCCGGCCCGGTCGTCGTCCAGCGCGGGGACCCGGTGGTAGGAGGCCGGGACCTCCAGCGGGGCCAGCGCCCGGTTGGCGCCCCGCCCGCCGTAGACCTCGGGCGCGGCCATCTGCAGGTGGCCGCGGGGAGCTTGGAGCACGATGTCGCCCTCGGTGCCGGCGATCTCCCAGCGCAGGTTGGTACCCCGGCTCAGGCCGCCGCGGTAGTGGGCGGCCAGCACCGCGCCGCCGGGCAGGGTGGCGGTCACGGCGATCTGGTCGGCGGCGGTCATGGGGATCAGGTCGCCGCGGCCGGCGTCCCGGACCTGCGGACGGCGGGTGGCCAGGGTGGCGCCGCGCACCTCGGGCTCGCCCAGCACCGCGGCCAGCCCGTCGATGGTGTGGCCGAACGGGATGGTGAGCATGGTGGCGCCGTTGGCCGGGTCGACCAGGTAGCGGGCGCTGGCCGACGGGACGGCGTCGCCCCAGCTGCCGCCGGAGCCGACCAGGGTGGCCGACAGGACCTCCCCGGCGTAGCCGCGGGCGACCAGGTCGGCCACGTAACGGACGGCCGGGATGGAGCGGGCCTGCAGCCCGACCGCGGTGAGCAGTCCCCGGGCCCGTGCGCCGCCGGCCAGCGCGCGGGCCTCGGCCAGGTCCCGGCCCAGCGGCCACTCGCACAGCACCGCTTTGCCCCCGTCGATGGCCGCCCGGACCAGCTCGTCGTGGCGCGGGACGCGGACCGACACGACGACCAGGTCGACCTCGTCGCAGGCGGCCAGCTCGGCGGGTGTCCCGAAGCCCAGCGGGACGTCGTGGACCCGGGCCGCGGCGGCGGCCCTCTCGGCCGAGCTGGCGGCCAGGGCGGTCAGCTCGTAGCCCTGCCGGTAGTGCCGCAGGGCGCGCAGCGCGGGCACGTGGGCCCGGGCCGCCCAGCCGCCGTCGGCGCTCAGCCCGATGATGCCGACCCGGACCGGGCGGCCGGGCGGGAAGGACGGGACCGCGGCGGCGGGCGCGGGGCCAGGAAAGGAGGTCACGCCGGAAGCCTAACCAGGTGGCGCAGGCGGCGGCGCCGGCGGGCGCGCGGCGGCGGCCCCGAGTCTTGCGCCGGGAGCGGGCCAGGGACATACTGACACGCGGACGGTCATGACCAGGCATCTTGGACAGGAGGGCACAGTGGCCCAGGACGGATCGCTTTCGGGCAAGGTAGCGCTGGTGGCCGGGGCCAGCCGCGGCATCGGCGCGGATATCGCGCGCTACCTGGCGGCCGCAGGCGCGAAGGTCGGGGTAGCCGCCCGCACCGAGGTGCAGGCCGACCCGCGGCTGCCCGGCACCATCCACTCGGTGACCGAGGACATCACGTCCAAGGGCGGCGAGGCGGTCGCGGTGCTGATGAACCTGCGCGACGGGGAGAGCATCGCCGCGGCGGTGGCCAAGGTGGTCGAGACCTTCGGCCGGCTGGACATCCTGGTCAACAACGCGGCCATCTTCGTACCCGGCTCGGTGGAGACCGTCCAGCCGCGGCACATCGAGCTGAGCTGGCAGGTCAACCTGCGCGGGCCGATCCTGGCCATGCGCGAGGCCATCCCGCACATGCGGACGGCCGGCGGCGGGACCATCATCAACCTGTCCTCGCGCGGCTCGACGTTCCCGGGCCCGGGCCCGTACGACCCGTCGCGGAAGCCGATGGGCTTCGACATCTTCTACGGGCCGGAGAAGGCGTTCATCGAGCACTTCAGCCAGGGGCAGGCCATGGCCCTGCAGGCCGACGGCATCTCGGTCAACGTGCTGTCCCCCAACGGCGGGGTCCGCACCCCCGGGCTCATCTTCGCCCAGAACGACCGGGACAACCCCGACCTGGACTTCGAGACGGCCGACGCGATGGGCAAGGCGGCGGTGTGGATCTCCGAGCAGTCGGCCAGCGCGTTCACCGGCAACATCGTCTACGACACCGAGCTGGTGGCAGCCAGGTCGCTGTAGGGCACCGGGGCGGCGGGCCCGGCGGCAGACAGGGTGGCGCCGCCTAGAATCGTGTCGGTAGCCAGCCGACACGAAAGAGGCGCATGACTGCCGAGCCTGCCGTCACCCCGGACCCGTCACCCCTCGCCAGCCCCGGAGCCGGCGAGGGGTTCTTCCGCGCCGACGGCGACGACCTGATCCCGGCCGAGTACTCGGCCAGCCCGTGGGGCGCGGTCCTGCACGGCCGTCTCATCGGCGGCCTGACGGCCCGGGCGGTGGAGCAGGCCCGGGCGCAGGACCCGGACCTGGCCTGCGCCCGGCTGACGATCGACATGTTCCGCTCCGCGCCGCTGGCCCCGCTGCGGACCAGCGTCCGGGCCATCCGCAGCGGCCGGCGCATCGCGGTCCTGGAGGTCACCGTCGAGCAGGACCGGGGCCCGATCGGCCAGGGCAAGGTGGTGCTGCTGCGCCGCTCGGAGCAGCCCGAGGGCCGGTTCCGGCCGGTGCCGGGCTGGGACGCCCCGGCGCCGGGGCCCGCGCTGGGGTCGCTGCCCGGCGGGACGGACGGCAAGGGCCTGGGCCGGGACGCCAGCCGCCGCTGGATCGCGCCCTGGCAGGCCTGGGCGGTGACCGGGCCGTCCGGCCCGCGGTCGGGCGGGGTGTGGATCCGGGACGTGTACCCGCTGATCGCGGGCGAGGAGCTGACCCCGCTGGTCCGGCTGGCCATGGCCGCGGACCTGGCCAGCCCGCAGACCAACTCCTCCGAGCGGGGACTGCCGTTCATCAATGCGGACTACACCGTGTACCTGGGCCGCGAGCCGCACGGCGAGTTCGTCGGCATCCAGCCTTACGGGCACATCAGCGAGCGCGGCGTGGGCGTCGGCCAGGCCGTGGTGCACGACGAGCGGGGCCCGGTCGGGTTCATCGCCACCGCCGCGGTGGTCAACCGCTGAGCCGCCGGGGCGGCTCAGCGGTCACCGGGGTTACCGGGTTACTGGCCCGGGCGAGGGTAGCTGGTGCCGATGAGGCCGTCGTCGATCATCTGCTGGTACTCCTGCGCCGAGTAGCCGAGCAGCTCGGTGTAGACGTACTCGTTGTGCTCGCCGAGCAGCGGCGCGGGCACGCCCACCCGGGGCTCCAGACCCGGCCAGCGGGCCCACAGGCCCGGGTAGTCGAAGGTGCCCGCACTCGGATGAGGCACCGGGACGAAGGCGCCCCGGGCCTGGAAGTGCGGGTCGGCGTAGGCGTCGGCCTCGTCGTAGACCGGCGCGGCCGGGATGCCCGCGGCCTGCAGCTTGCGGAACAGGTCCTGCTTGTCCTGGGGTGCCGTCCAGGCGGCCAGCAGGGCGTCCAGGGCGTCCTGGTGCTGGCGGCGGGACGCGGCGGTGGCGAAGTACTCGGCCCCGGCCCAGTCGGGATGCCCGGCCGCGGCGACCAGCGCGGCCCAGTCCGCCTCATCCCGCAGGCTGATCGCGATCCACTGGTCGTCGCCGTGGCAGGGATACAGGCCCTGCACGATGTTCGGGTCGCGGTTGCCGTCGGGCCCGAACTGCCGCCCGTCCTCCTGGGTCACGCCCAGGAACACGTCGCCCAGGCCCTGCATCAGGAACTCGCCCTGCGGGAACTCGATGAGCTGCCCGCGGCCGGTCCGCTCCCGCAGCATGAGCGCGGCCAGCACGGCGAACAGCACGCCGTGCGGGGCCACGTCGTCCATGTGATAGGTCGGGTCCACGTCGTCCGGCGGCTGGTCCGGGTGACCGCGCAGCCAGGCCATGCCGGTGATGGACTCGAACTGCGCGCCGTAGCCGACGGCCCGGGAGTACGGCCCGTCCAGGCCCATGGGCGTCATCTTGACCAGGATGAGGCGGGGGTTGATCGCGCTGAGCTGGTCCCACTCCAGCCCGATCGAGGAGCTCAGGGCCCGGGAGTTGTTCTCCACCAGCACGTCACTGCGCTCGATCAGGCGGCGGAAGGCCTCCTGGCCGCCCCGCGGATCGGTGATCTCCATGGTGCAGCTGAGCTTGCCCTGGGCGGTGAGCAGGAACGAGCCGTAGACGTTGTAGGGGTCCGGACCTGGCTCCTTGTGCGGGTAGGCGGCGGACAGGCCCCGGGCGGCCCGGATCGTCTCGGGCGGCGGGTAGGGCTGCTGGCCGCGGCTGTTGCGCGGGTAGTACCTGATCGACTCGGGCCGGATGACCTCGGCCCCCAGGGCGGCCATCAGGCGGGTGGCGGTGGGGCCGGACCACACCACGGTCAGGTCGACCACGCGCACGCCGTCGAGCGGGAGCGGCGCCATGTCAGCTCACCTCCAGCGCGGCCGCGATGGCGGCCGCATCGTGTCCCAGCTCGGCGCCCAGGACGTCGGCGTTGTGCTGGCCGAGGACGGGCGCGGCGCGGCGGACGGCGAAGCCGCCCTCGGCCATCCGCCACGGCGGGCCCAGCTGCCGCTGGGAGCCGGCCACCGGGTGGTCGAACTCGACGAAGCAGCCGCGGTCGACGAAGTTGGGGCTGTTCACCACGTCATGCGGCGGGTTGACCGGAAACACCGGCCAGCCGTGGGCCAGGGTGGCCTGCTCGAAGCACTCGGTCCTGGTCCGGGTGGCCAGCCAGGCGGTCAGCACCGGGTCGATCAGGTCGGCCGTGTCGAGCTGCACGCCGGCGTCGGGATGCTCGGCGAAGTAGGCGGTGAGCGCGGGGTCATCCAGGGTGGCCAGCATGCGGGGCACCCAGGGCGGCGCGGTCACGATCTCCACCTGGCCGTCCAGGCACTGGTGACGGCCGCGGGGCAGCGGCGTCTCCCGGGCCGCGCCGAACGGCCGGTCGGTGATGTCACCGGTCATGGCGTAGCCGAGCAGGCACATGGACCGGCGGTCCATCTGGGTCATCAGCATGTCGGTGGCGGACACCTGGACCAGCTGTGCCTCGCCGCTGTGCCGGGCCGACATGACGGCCCCGAGCGAGGCTGAGGCCAGCGCGTTGCCGACCTGGGCGGCGATCAGGTTCATCGGCTTGGACAGCGGCGGACCGGGCGGCTTGCCGCTGACGCTGACCGGCCCGGCGATCGCGTCGGCGACGAGCTGGGTCAGGGCGAACCCGGCGTAGGGCCCGTCCTCGCCCCACGGGGTCAGGCTGGCCAGGACGACGCCGGGGCGGCGGGCGGCCAGCGCGTCCAGGCTCAGGCCGAGGGCGGCCAGCTGGGGCAGCGGCAGCGCGGCCAGGATGAGGTCGGCCGAGGCGGCCAGGTCAGCCAGGATCGGCCGGCTGGCCGCCGCGGCCAGGCTGAGCGTCACCCCGCGCTTGTTGCGGTTGAAGAAGGCGAAGGCGGCGCTGCGCTCCGGGTCGGGCTGGTCGTCCGGGAACGGTCCCAGCCGGCGGCTGGGGTCGCCGTCCGGCTCCTCGACCTTGATGACGTCGGCGCCGAAGTCGGCGAAGAGCTTCCCGGCGAACGAGATGGCCACCCCGGGCCCGATCTCGACTACGCGGAGCTGGTCCAGAGCCTGCATTGGTCTCCTGTCCAGTGAGTGGTCGGCAGCATCGCGCGGCGCCGGCGCCGGACAGAGCGGACCGGGCCACGCATCGCCTATACCGATCGAAATCCGCCGCGCCCGTGCGCGTCAAGAGCCGGAGCGTTGCGGTTTGGGTCAGCGGGGCCCGGGGCCGGGCCGGCCGGTGACGGCGATGGTGCCGAACAGGTCGATTCCGTGGTCGGCGGCGTGCGCTACCAGCAGGCGGCTGATCAGCCCGGTCAGCTGGCCGCGGTCGGCGGGCGTCAGGTGCTCGAGCAGGGCGGATACGTCGGCCTCGAACCGGGCGGCGGCCGCTGACACCTGGGACCGGCCGTGCTCGGTCAGGCTGACCAGCACGGCCCGCCGGTCGGCGGGCGAGGGCACGCGCTCGACCAGGCCGCGGCGTTCGGCCCGGTCGACCAGTCCGGTGACGCTGGACTTGTCCAGGTCCAGGAACCGGGCCAGCTCGTTCATGGTCGGCCGGCGGTCCCGCAGGATGCCGAGCAGGCGGGTGGAGATGACCGACAGGTCGTGCTCCCGGGCCCGGTGCTCGAGCAGGCCCTGGATCAGGAAGGAGAGCTGGGCCAGCCCGTCGGCGGGACTCAGCGGGCCGGGCTGGCCTCCGCCGCCGGGCTGAGGGTCTGCGGCAGGGACAGGGGCCATGTTCGGCAGTCTAGTTGATTTAGTACGTGTCACCAACTAAATTGGTACGTGACACCAACTATTGACGAGATCCGGGAGACCCCGATGGCCATGATGAACGCAGCGGTGGTGACGTCGTTCGGCGAGCCGCCGCGCTACCAGCCGGCCGAGGTCCCGCAGCCGTCCGGAGCCGGGCAGGTCCTGGTCGACGTCCTGGCCGTGGGCCTGCACCCGCGGGTGCACAGCGGGGCGGCCGGGACGCACTACACCAGCACCGGCACGCTGCCCATGGTCCCGGGCATCGACGGCGTGGGCCGCCGGCCGGACGGCCGCCCGCTGTACTTCGCGGCCGACGACGACACCAGCGGCACGATGGCCGACAAGGCCGTGGTGGACCTGCGGCGGGCCATCGAGCTGCCGGCCGGCGCCGACGTGGCCAAGGTCGCGGCGGCCATGAACCCGGCCATGTCGTCGTGGGTGGCGCTGCGGCGGCGCGCGCCGCTGCAGCCCGGCCAGAGCGTGCTCGTGCTCGGCGCGACCGGGAGCGCCGGGACGATGGCGGTCCAGGTCGCCCGGCGGCTCGGCGCGGGCCGGGTGATCGGGGCGGGGCGCGATCCTGGCCGGCTACGGGCGCTGACGGCCTTCGGCGCGGACGAGGTCGTCGCGCTGACCGGCGACGAGGCGGAGACGGCCGCGGCGCTGGGGGCGGCGGCCGGTCAGGCCGACGTGGTGCTGGACTACCTGTGGGGCCCGCCCGCGGCCCGGGCCATGATGGCGCTGCTGCGGGCGCGGCCCGATCGCAGCCAGGCGCTGGACTGGATCCAGATCGGCGCGGTGGCGGGCCCGACGCTGGAACTGCCCTCGGTCGCGCTGCGCTCGGCGAACCTGCGGCTGCAGGGCAACGGCCAGGGCGCCGTGTCCCCGGCGGCCTACCTGGCCGAGCTGCCCGCCCTGGTCGAGGAGATCAGCAGCGGCGCGATCGCGGTCACGCCGGAGGTGGTGCCGCTGGCCGACGTGGCCGCGGCCTGGACCCGGCCGGAGCGGCCCGGCACCCGGACGGTGCTGGTGCCGTGACGCGGCCCGGCCGGGCCGGGTCACGGTCAGGGCCGGCCCGGCCTAGGGCAAGCTCAGCGCGAAGGTGTGCCCGAGGGCCGGGATGACGGTGGTGACGCTGATGCCGGCCTCGCGGATCAGGTCGGCGAAGTGGCCGGGGGCGGTGGTGTTGCCCTGGATGGCGTCATAGTGCATGGGGATGATGTAGGTGGGCGGCACCTGGGCGCACAGCCAGGCGGCCTCGGTGGCGTTCATGTTGCCGACGATGCCGGCCGCCTCGCGCATGTGGTCCCGGCCGTTGATGGGGAGCATCAGCACGTCGGGGGCCAGCGCGGACAGGGCCGCGGGAAGCTCGCGGTACACCAGCCCGTCGCCGGCGTGGTAGAAGCGCATCCCGCCGATCGAGAACACGTAGGCCAGGAAGCGGACCGGGCCGCCCGCCGGGGCGAACTCATACGCCACCGGCTGGTCGCCGCCGAGGCCGTGCAGGGCCGGGAGCGGGTGCACGATGACGCCGCCCTCGGTCAGCTCCTGGCCGGGAGCCACGCCGACCAGCCGGGCCGGGTCGATTCCGGCTTCGGCCGCGATCGAGACCACGGGCGCGGGCACCACGATCGGGGCGCGCGCGTTGACGGCGCAGAACTCGCGCAGGAAGGGCAGGTCCAGGTGGTCCACGTGCTCGTGGGTGCTGAGCACCACGGTGACGTCGGCGAACTCGGCGGCCACGGCCGGCGGCGGGTAGGTGCGCTCCTCCAGCTCGCTCAGGAACGGATCGATCAGGAGCTGGCTGTCCCCGGCGGCGAGGCGGAAGCCGGACTGTCCGTACCAGGTCAGGGATACGGAGACCACGGCCCGTTCGGCCGAATTGGCGGTCCTAGCGGTCGTCACTGAGCACCGGCTCGGGCAGGGTGCCTGCGTTGTGCTCCAGCAGCCGCCAGGTGCCGTCCCGGGTGCCGACGAGGGACCAGGAGCAGTTGGCCAGCGGGCCGAGCACGCCGAACAGCTCGTCCGGCATGCCGAGCAGCCGGGACATGCCGAGCCGGATGGCGGCGCCGTGGCTGACCACCACGGCCAGGGCGTCGGGGCCGGTGACCTGCTCGGCGACGGCGGCCGCGGCCCGTTCGAGCGCGCTGCCGACCCGCTCGGCGACCGCAGTGCTCAGCTCGCCGCCGGGCGGGTCCCAGGTGGTGTGCTCGCGGGGATACCGCTGGCGGATCTCGGCGTCGTTCAGCCCTTCCCAGTGGCCGCCCGAGCGCTCGCGCAGGTCCTTGTCGAGGGCCACCTCCAGCCCGGTCAGCCGGGCCAGCGGCGCCGCGGTGGCGGCCGCCCGGCTGAGGTCAGAGGAGACGATCATGTCCGGGCGCAGCGCGGCCAGCAGCCGCCCGGCCCGTTCGGCCTGGGCCTCCCCGGTCGCGTCCAGCGGGATGTCGGTCTGCCCCTGGAACCGCCGCTCGGCATTCCAGATCGTCTGGCCGTGCCGGAGCAGGACCAGGCGGACCCGTGTGCTCAGCGGTTGCTCCCGGGGTTGACGACGAGCTCGGGCAGCGGGATCAGCGGGCAGTCCTTCCAGATCCGCTCGAGGGCGTAGTAGGTCCGCTCCTCGGAGTGCTGCACATGGACCACGACGTCGAGGTAGTCGAGGAGAACCCAGCGGCCCTCGCGCTCGCCCTCGCGGCGGACCAGCTGGGCGCCAGCCTGGCGCATCCGGAGCTCGATCTCATCGACGATGGCGTGGACCTGCCGGTCGTTCGACGCCGAGCACAGCACGAAGGCGTCGGTGATGACGAGCTGGTCGCTCACGTCGTAGGCGATTATGCCGTCGGCCAGCTTGTCCGCGGCCGCCAGAGCGGCGGTCTCCACAAGCTCAACGGCCCTCGATGTGGCAGTCACGAGTGCTTTCCGGCCTCCTTCGGTCGGTTCTGTGTCTCTTCCAGGGTCTCACAGCGAGGCGACATTACGCCTTCGCGATTATGCCTTCGCGTACAGCTGGCGCTTGGCGATGTACTGCACGACGCCGTCCGGGACGAGGTACCAGACCGGCTCGCCCGCCTCGACCCGCGCGCGGCACTCGGTCGAGGAGATGGCCAGCGCCGGGATCTCCACCAGGCTGACCTTGCCGTCGGGCAGGCCCGCGCCGGACAGCCGGTGACCGGGCCTGGTGCAGCCCACGAAGTGCGCCCGGGTGAACAGCTCGTCGGCGTCGTGCCAGGTCAGGATCTCCGACAGCGCGTCCGCGCCGGTGATGAAGAACAGCTCGTCCTCCGGGCCGGCCGCCTCGCCCAGCTCGCGCAGGGTGTCGATGGTGTACGTCGGCCCGGGCCGGTCGATGTCGACCCGGCTGACGCTGAACCGGGGGTTGGACGCGGTGGCGATGACCGTCATCAGGTAGCGGTCCTCGGCCGGGGAGACGTTGCGGTCGTCCTTCTGGTACGGCTGCCCGGTCGGCACGAAGATGACCTCGTCCAGGTCGAAGATGTGCGCGACCTCGCTGGCGGCCACCAGGTGGCCATGGTGGACAGGGTCGAAGGTGCCGCCCATCACGCCAATCCGCCGCATGTCAGCTCGTCCTCATGTCCTCGTATGTTACCGGCTGGGCGGATGGAGCGTCAGGACCCGACCGCTCGACGGCCGGACTACGATACGAGATATGACTTCAGTGCCAGATCGCGCGCGGGTCCGGCTGACCGGCATCTCCTCCCGCGCATACGAGCATCCCGCAGACCGTTCGGCGCTGGTCGCGCTGCGCAAGCTCACCGGCTTCGACACGCTGCTGCGCAAGCTGTTCGGCCTGTTCAACGAGCGGGCCTTCCGGCTGACCTACCTGGCGGGCGCGGTCAAGGTCTCCGAGCGGCAGTTCCCGGCCATCCACGAGCTGGTCCGGGACGGGTCCTACATCCTGGACCTGCCCGAGGTGCCCGAGGTGTTCGTGGTGCAGAGCCCGCTGGTCAACGCGATGGCGCTGGGCCGGGACAAGCCGTTCATCGTGATCACGACGGGCATGGTCAACCTGTACGACCCGGAGGAGCTGCGCTGGGTCGTCGGGCACGAGCTGGGCCACGTGCTGTCCGGCCACGCGGTGTACCGCACCATGCTGCTGTGGCTGATCGGGCTGGCCAGCCGGGTGGCGTGGACGCCGATCAGCCTGGGCATCCAGGCCATCGTGTGGGGCCTGGAAGAGTGGTTCCGCAAGTCCGAGCTGTCCTGCGACCGGGCCGGGCTGCTGGCCGGGCAGGACGTGGACGCGGCCCGGCGCGGGCTGATGAAGCTGGCCGGCGGCGCGCAGCTGTCCGAGCTGAACCCGGACGCGTTCCGCGAGCAGGCGCACGAGTACGACGCGGTGCCGGACATGCGGGACAGCGTGCTGAAGATCCTGCAGCTGCAGGGCAACACCCACCCGTTCGCGGTGGTCCGGTTCGGCGAGCTGGACTACTGGGCCACGCACGGCGAGTACGAGCGGATCCTGAGCGGCAACTACCCGCAGCGGGACACCGACAACGACGCGTCGGTTGGCGAAGAGGTCAAGAACGCGGCCAGGTCCTACCAGGACTCGTGGTCCCGGTCCCAGGACCCGCTGATCGGAGTGTTCCGCGGGGTGGCGGAGTCCGCGGCGCGGGCGGGCAACGGGCTGTTCGACCGGCTGCAGAACCGCGGCGGGAACGGCCCCGACGAGAACTAGCGGGCGGCGCTGAGTTTTTCGTGATCGCGGGCAGTTCGGGCCTCATACGGGCCGGAACTGCCCGCGATCTTTGTTTCGGCTGAGACTTTGAAGGAGCCTGGGCGACCCGGGGCGGCGGTCAGAGGATGACGAGGTCGTCGCGGTGGACGACTTCGCGCTCGTATTCCGGGCCCAGCTTGCTGGCCAGCCAGCGGGTGGAGCGGCCCATCAGGCCAGGGATCTCCGAGGCGTCGTAGTTGACCAGGCCGCGGGCGATGATGGCGTCGTCCTCATCGCGGAGGTTGACCGGGTCGCCGGCATCGAAGGCGCCGTCAACGCCGGTGATGCCGGCCGGCAGCAGGCTGGCGTGCCGGGTGGTGACCGCGTCGACGGCCCCCTTGTCCAGGCGCAGGCTGCCCCGGGCGACGGCGGCGTGCTTGAGCCACAGCAGCCGGGTCGAGGTGCGGCGGCCGCGGGCCGCGAAGTAGGTGCCCACGGGCTGGCCGGCCAGCGCGGCGGCCGCGCTGGGCGCGTCGGCGACCACGGTGGGGATGCCGGCCGCGGAGGCGATCATGGCCGCCTCGACCTTGGTGGCCATCCCGCCGGTACCGCCTGCCGTGCCGGCCTGCGCGCCCTGGCCGGCCTTGAGGCCGCGGCCGAGCTGGATTCCCGCCAGGTCGGCCTGGCCGCGGACCTCGGTGATGAGCTGGGCCTGGCCGAGCCGCGGGTCGCCGTCATACAGGCCGTCCACGTCGGAGAGCAGGACCAGGGCGCGGGCCCGGGTCACGTGGGCGACCAGCGCGGCCAGCCGGTCGTTGTCGCCGAAGCGGATCTCGTCGGTGGCCACCGTGTCGTTCTCGTTGACCACGGGGAGCACGTTCAGCTCCAGCAGCCGGTCCAGGGTTCGCTGGGCGTTGCGGTAGTGGGTGCGCCGCATCAGGTCATCGGCGCTGAGCAGGACCTGGCCGGTGGGGATGCCGTGCCCGGCGAAGGCGGCGGTGTACCGGGCGATGAGCAGGCCCTGGCCCACGCTGGCCGCGGCCTGCTGGGTGGCCAGGTCACCGGGGCGGCGGGTCAGCCCGAGCGGGACCAGGCCGGAGGCAATGGCCCCGGAGGAGACCAGCACGACCTGGATGCCGGCGTTGCGCCGGGCGGCCACGGCGGCAGCCAGGGCCGCGATGGCCCCGTCGGCGATCCCGCCGTCCGCGGTGGTGAGCGAGGAGGAGCCCACCTTGACCACGACCCGCGCCGCCGCCGCGATGTCCGGTCGCGGACGGGCCGCGCCGGTCTCCGGCAGCGGGCCTGCGGTCACTGGTAGAGCCTCGGATCCGAGCCGCGCGGGCCGTGATGGGGCCGGGACCCGCTGACCACCGAGGAGGCCGGGTCCCAGTCGAAGACGACCGCGTCGTCCGGCTCGCCGATCAGCACCTCCGCACCAGGCGTGGCCCCGGCCTCGGCCAGCGCGACCTCCACGCCGAGCCGGGCCAGCCGGTCGGCCAGGTAGCCGACCGCCTCGTCGTTGCTGAAGTCGGTCTGGCGGACCCAGCGCAGCGGCTTCTCGCCGCGGATCAGGAAGGTGTCGTCGCCCAGCGGCACGACCTCGAAGCCCGGCTCATCAGCCGCCTTGACCCGGACCTTGACCCGGACCTGCTCGGCGGGCTCCTCGGCCGGGCGGGCGGCCCGGTCGGCGGCAACCAGCGCGGCCATGGCGAAGCCCAGGGCACGCAGGCCCTCGCCGGAGGCAGCGGAGACCTCGAAGACCTGGTAGCCGCGCTCCTCCAGCTCGGGGCGGACCATCTCGGCCAGGTCGCGGGCGTCCGGGACGTCGATCTTGTTCAGGGCGACGATGCTGGGCCGGGCGGTCAGCTCGGCCCCGGTCACCTCGCTGTAGGCGGCCAGCTCGGCTTCGATGGCGGCCAGGTCGGACAGCGGGTCGCGGCCGGGCAGCTCGGTAGCGCAGTCCAGCACGTGGACCAGGGTGGAGCAGCGCTCTACGTGGCGCAGGAAGTCATGGCCCAGGCCCTTGCCCTCGCTGGCCCCGGGGATCAGGCCGGGCACGTCAGCCAGCACGAACTGGACGTCGCCCGCCTCGACCACGCCGAGGTTCGGGATCAGGGTGGTGAACGGGTAGTCCGCGATCTTGGGGCGGGCCGCCGACATGGCCGAGATCATCGAGGACTTCCCGGCGTTGGGGAAGCCGATCAGGCCGACGTCGGCGACGGTCTTGAGCTCCAGGACGATGTCGCGCTGCTCCCCCGGCTCGCCCTTGAGGGCGAAGCCGGGCGCGCGGCGGCGCGGCGAGGCCAGCGCGGCGTTGCCGAGCCCGGCCCGGCCGCCGGCCGCGGCCACGAACTGAGTGCCGTGGCCGATCAGGTCGGCCAGCACCTCGCCGTCGGCGTCCTTGACCACCGTGCCGTTCGGCACCGAGATGACCAGGTCCTCGCCGGCCGCACCGGTCCGGTTGGACCCCTCGCCCTGACGGCCGTTGCCGGCCTTGCGGATCGGGCGGCGGTGGAAGTCGAGCAGGGTGGCGCAGCTCGGGTCGACCTGGAGGATCACGTCGCCGCCGCGGCCCCCGTTGCCCCCGTCCGGGCCGCCGAGCGGCTTGAACTTCTCCCGGTGGATGGAGGCGCAGCCGTGCCCGCCGTGGCCCGCCTGCACCTGGAGGCTGGCCCGGTCGGCGAACTCCGCCACGATGTCCTTCTTTCCTGTTTTTCCTGATGGCCCGTTGCAGCCGAAAGGCGGGCCTGGGTAGTTACCCGGCCCGCCCTCTGGTTCGTCTGCTCGTCCCCGGCGGGCCTACGCCGGAGGCTCGGCGGGAACGATGCTCACGGCCCGGCGGCCGCGCACCTTGCCGAACTGCACCTTGCCGCCCACCAGGGCGAACAGCGTGTCGTCACCGCCGCGGCCCACGTTGTGGCCGGGGTGGAAGTGAGTGCCGCGCTGGCGGACGAGGATCTCGCCCGCGTTCACGGCCTGGCCGCCGAAGCGCTTGACGCCCAGGCGCTGGGCGTTCGAGTCCCGGCCGTTACGGCTGGATGACGCGCCCTTCTTGTGTGCCATCTCGGTTCTCCTTCGCCTACGCCTTGGCGGCGGCCGACTTGGCGCCCTTGGCGCTGGACGACTTGCTTTCGGTGCCGATACCGGTGATGCGCACCTGGGTGTACTTCTGACGGTGACCCAGACGGCGCCGGTAGCCGGTCTTGTTCCGGTAGTGGATCATGTTGATCTTGGGACCGGCAGAGTCACCGACGATGTCCGCCGTGACCTGGTAGCGGCCGACCTCGGCCGGGTCGCTGATCACCTGGTCACCGTCGACCACCAGCAGGGCCGGGAGCGTGATGCTGGAACCCGTCTTGCCTGGCAGCTTGTCAACGGTGACAAGGTCGTCAAGGGCGACCTTCTCCTGCCTGCCGCCACAGCGCACAATCGCGTACACCCAAGAACTCTCTTTCGTTGCGCTTTCCTTGCGTGCCCCGGCTCGCCGGTGATCACCACGGCGGCTCGCTTGCACCAGGGGCCCGCCCAGCGGACAACTCCCGACCGCTAAGATTACCAGACCATAGCGTGTCCACGAACCCAGACGGTTCAGTCTCCCCGGACCGGAGCCCTGAGCCCGGCGGGGGCTCGGACGTAGGCCCGTGGTCAGGTCGCGGCCGGGCCGGCGGACGGGCAACGACATGGTTGTCACAACCACGCGCACCTGACGACATGGTTGTCACAACCATGTCGTCAGGTGCGGCGGGCCGGGCTGGATCAGGCGGCGCCGTCTTGGGCCTCCGGAGGCGCCGGCACCGTGACGGCGGCTACCTCGGGGGCCTGGGTGGCGGCTGGGGTGGCTGAGGCGGGCGAGCTGGGCTCGTGACCGCGATCGGACCCGGGCTCGGGCTCGGGGCCGTTGCTGGGCTCGCTGCCGCGGCCCGGCTCGCTGCCGTTGCTGGGCTCACTGCTGCTGGCTCCGGGGGCTTCGGCGGACACGGTCACGGACGCGGTGGCGGTCGTGACCGGGGCGGCCGGTTCGGGGGACGCAGCGGTGACCGGCTCGGAGGACGCAGCGGCGGCGGAGCTTGAGCCGTTGGCGCCGTACCCGGTGCCGGGTGCGGCGACGGGAGGCTCGGACGCGGGAAGGGCCTCGGCCGCGGGAACGCCGGAGGACGCAGTGGCGTCGGAGGACGCGGTGGCGGCCACGGGAGGCTCGGCGGCAGGAGCGTCTGCGGCGGGGGCCTCGGGGGCCTGTGTGGCCGTCTCAGCGTCGGCTGCGGTGGCAGCGGCGGCGGCTGAGGAGCTGCCACCGCGGCGGCGGCGGCGACGGCTGTTGCCGGAGCGGGTGGGCTCGGGCTGGCCATCGGAGGCGTCGGCGGAGGCCGGGTCGGCCTGGCCGTTCGCGCGGGAGCTGTCGGCGGTGGCCGAGCCGTCGGCGTCGGTGCCGCTGCCCTCGCTGCCGTCGGTGCGGATGCGGGCCGCGATGGTGGCCGGGCTGGCCGAGCCACCACCGCCCGAACCGCCGGAGCCACCCGAGCCGCGGCCGCCGGAGTTGCCGCCGCCGGAGTTGCCGCCGCCGGAGTTGCCGCCGCCGGAGTTGCCGCCGCCGGAGTTGCCGCGGCCGTGCACGTGGTGGGAGGCCTGCGGGTCGGCGTCGGGGTCCAGGTTGACGATCACGCCGCGGCCGTTGCAGCACTCGCACGGCACCGAGAAGGCCTCGAGCAGGCCTGCGCCGACCCGCTTCCTGGTCATCTGGACCAGGCCGAGCGAGGTTACCTCGGCCACCTGGTGCTTGGTCCGGTCCCGGGCCAGGCACTCCAGCAGCCGGCGCAGCACGAGCTCGCGGTTGCTCTCCAGCACCATGTCGATGAAGTCGATGACCACGATGCCGCCGATGTCCCGCAGCCGGAGCTGCCGGACGATCTCCTCGGCGGCCTCGAGGTTGTTACGGGTGACGGTCTCCTCCAGGTTCCCGCCCTGGCCGGTGAACTTGCCCGTGTTGACGTCGATGACCGTCATGGCTTCGGTCTTGTCGATGACCAGGGAGCCACCGCTGGGCAGCCACACCTTGCGCTCCATCGCCTTGGCCAGCTGCTCGTCGACGCGGTAGGCGGCGAAGACGTCGCGGTCCCCGTCCCAGCGGCTGAGCCGGTCGGCCAGGTGCGGGGCGACGTAATTGACGTACTCGTCGACCGTGTCCCAGCCCTCGTCGCCGGACACGACCAGCTTGCTGAAGTCCTCGTTGAACACGTCCCTGATGACCCGGACGGTCAGGTCGGGCTCGCCGTAGAGCAGCGCGGGGGCGCTGGCCGTCTTGGCCTTCTTCTCGATGGCCTCCCACTGGGCGGCCAGCCGGGACACGTCGCGGGCCAGCTCCTCCTCGGCCGCGCCCTCGGCCGCGGTGCGCACGATGACGCCCGCGTTCTCCGGCATGACCTTCTTCAGGATCTGCTTGAGCCGGTTCCGCTCGGTGTCGGGCAGCTTGCGGCTGATGCCGGTCATGGAAGCGCCGGGCACGTAGACCAGGTAGCGGCCGGGCAGGCTGACCTGGCTGGTCAGCCGGGCGCCCTTGTGCCCGACCGGGTCCTTGGTGACCTGCACGACCAGTGCCTGGCCGGCCTTGAGGGCGGACTCGATCCGCTTGGGCTGGCCTTCCAGGCCGCTGACGTCGAAGTTGACCTCGCCGGCGTAGAGCACCGCGTTACGGCCCTTGCCGATGTCCACGAAGGCCGCCTCCATGGACGGCAGGACGTTCTGCACCTTGCCCAGGTAGACGTTGCCCACGTAGGACTGGTGGGTGGACCGGTTCACGTAGTGCTCGACCAGCACGTCGTCTTCCAGCACGGCGATCTGGGTGCGGTCCTGGCGGGAGCGGACGATCATGGTCCGCTCGACCGACTCGCGGCGGGCCAGGAATTCCGACTCGGTGATGATCGGCGGGCGGCGCCGGCCGGACTCGCGGCCCTCACGGCGGCGCTGCTTCTTGGCCTCGAGCCTGGTCGAGCCCTTGACCGAGCGCACGTCGTCGGCCGGGTTCGGCTCGCGGACGTGGACGACGGTGTCCGGCGGGTCGTCGGAGGACGCGTCGGACGAGCCGTCGGCCGAACCGCGGCGGCGCTTGCGGCGACGGCGGCGGCCCGCGCCGGGCTCGCCGTCCTGGCCGTCGCCGTCAGCATCGTCGTCGCCATCGGCCGCGCTGTCCGCGGCGGCGTCATCGCCGCGCTCGGCCGAGGTCTCGGCCTGCGGGTCGGCCTCGTCCTGGGACGCGGCGGACCGCCGGCTGCGGCTGCGCGAGGCCCGGCTGCGGGGCGCCTCGGCCTGGCCCTCGGCATCAGCCGGGTCCTGGGCCGCGTCAGCGTCCGGGCCGTCAGCGCTGCCGCCGGCCTGCTCGGCCTCGCCGTCCGCGGCCTTGGCCCGGCTCCGGCTCGGCCTGCGCCGCCGGCGGCGGCCTGAGGCGGCCCCGTCGTCGTCATCGGCACCGTCGTCGCCCGGCGCGTCGCCGTTGGCCGGGCCGCCGTTCCGGGCCGACTCGGCGTTCCGGGACGACTCGGCGTTCCGGGACGACTCAGCCGGGCGCGATGACTCAGCGGACCGGGACGAATCGGCCGACCGGGACGACTCTCTGGACCGGGACGAGTCAGCCGGGCGCGCCGGCTCGGCGGGCTCGGCCTGAATCGACGGCGGCTGGAACACCACCGAGGGCGGCGGCTGGAACACGGCCGCCGGCACGCTCGGCGCGGGAGGGCTCAGTTCTTCGGTGCCCCGCCCGCCTCCGGCGCTGTCATTGAATTCTCTGTCGTTCAGCTCGCTCTCGAGCATTCGGGCAATCTCCAGTCAGGCTCCCGGGCGCGCGAGCCTGCAGCACGCCACCCGAAGGCAGCATGCCGCGGCGCGCTCGCGCACCGCGCGGGAGCACATTGTCAGCAAAGGTCCGGGCAGAGCCGCGTCGGCGGCCCCGGTCACCCGCGTCGTACGCGCGAGACCGGGAGCACCGGGCCTGATTTTCTGTCTTCACGACATGGCTCCCTTGCCCACGGGCAACTCCCCCATCACACGGTCTCCCCAGCAAGGAGGGTGAGCGAACCCTGCTCCAGCCGGGTGGTGATAGGCGGCAAGGACGGGACGAGGCCGTACCGCTCGCGAAGTGCGGTCAGCACGTCTTCGGGCCGTACAGCAGGAGCCATATGTAGAACAACCATTCGAAGAATGGCACAATCTTGTGTACCTGTCACAGCGGCACGCTGGCCACCCGCAGGATCGGCCGGCCCGGTCACGTCCAGCGTGACCACGGCCGCCCGGGCGTCCAGGCGCCGGACGCCCTTGTCGGTGAGGCGCTCAACCGGCGCCTCACCGAGGGCGAGGAAATCAGCCACGGCCCGCTCAGCCGCCGCCTGCTCCACGCCCGGCAGAACAACCTGCCATCGCGACGCTTCGTACTGGAGGGACGGCGCATGTCCCACCGGGCTCTCCTGGCCCTCGCGGGCCACGGGAGCTGCGTCGATGACGTCGATCACTTCAATCCCATCGGGCAAAGTCTGGTTCAGCCGCTCGCGCACCTGCGCCGCGGCCTGGCGGGAATTCAGCGCGAGGGACAGGTACTCCGCCTCGCTCGCCACCCCGGTCGGGGCGCCACCCGCGTACGAGATCCGCGGATGAGGCGTGAAGCCGGCGGAGTACGCGATCGGCAACCCGGCCCGGCGCACGCCCCGCTCGAAGACACGTGCCACGTCCCTGTGGCTGGCGAAACGCATTTTCCCGCGCTTAGCATACCGAACCACCAGATGCTGCACTGCAGGCAACTGGGCTGCTGGCTCGGACACGCTACCTCCTGCCCACCACGGGAAGCAGCCGCTTCCCGTCGAGCCGCTCCCCGGTCGGCCCCACCTGGATCTCGGTGCCCATGGCGGAACATACCCCGCATTCATAACACGGAGTCCACCGGCAATCTTCCACCTCGGCCGTGCCCTCAGGCTCGACCGCGTCTTGCCAGTCCTGCCACAGCCAGTCACGGTCTAGGCCCGCGTCCAGGTGATCCCAGGGAAGCACCTCACTGTAACCACGTTCGCGCGTAGTGTACCAGCTCAGGTCCACCGGCTCGCCGGCCAGCGCGGCCTCGGCGCAGCGCGCCCACCGCTCGAACGAGAAGTACTCACTCCAGCCGTCGAACCGGGCACCGTCCCGCCAGGCGGCCAGGATGACCCGGCCCACCCGGCGGTCACCCCGGGAGAGCAGGCCCTCGATCAGGCCCGGCTGCCCGTCGTGATACCGGAAGCCGATCGACTTGCCGTAGGAACGGTCGGCCCGCAGCGCGCCGCCGAGGGCCCGCAGCCGGGCGTCGACCACCTCGGGCGGGAACTGCGCAGCCCACTGGAACGGCGTGTGCGGCTTGGGCACGAAGCCGCCGATCGACACCGTGCACCGGATGTCGCGGCGGCCGGTCGCCTCCCGGCCCGCGGCGATGACCCGCTTGGCCAGCTGCGCGACGGCCAGCACGTCCTCGTCGGTCTCGGTCGGCAGCCCGCACATGAAGTACAGCTTGACCTGCCGCCACCCGCTGGCGTAGGCGGTGGTCACGGTGCGGATCAGGTCGTCCTCGGTGACCATCTTGTTGATCACCTTGCGCATCCGCTCCGAGCCGCCCTCAGGAGCGAAGGTCAGGCCCGAGCGGCGGCCGTTGCGGGCCAGCTCGTTGGCCAGGGTCACGTTGAAGGCGTCCACCCGGGTGGACGGGAGCGACAGCCCGACGTTGGTGCCGGCGTAGCAGTCGGCCAGGTCGATGGCGATCTCGTTGATCTCGCTGTGGTCGGCGCTGGACAGCGAGAGCAGGCCGACCTCCTCGAACCCGCTGGCCGCCACGCCGCCCGCGACCATCGAGCCGATGGTGGTGATGGACCGCTCGCGGACCGGGCGGGTGATCATGCCGGCCTGGCAGAACCGGCAGCCGCGGGTGCAGCCGCGGAAGATCTCGACGCTGTACCGCTCGTGCACGGTCTCGGCCACCGGGACGACGGGCCGGCGCGGGTAGGGCCAGGCGTCCAGGTCCATCACGGTGTGCTTGGACACCGAGGCCGGCACACCCGGACGGTTCGGCTGCACGCTCGCTATCTGGCCGTCAGGGCGGTAGGCGACGTCGTAGAACTGGGGTACGTAGGCGATCGAGGAGAGCCGGAGCAGCAGGCCCTCCCGGCCGCCGGGCTGCCCGGCCTGCTTCCACTCGCGGATCTTCTCGGTGATGGCCAGCACGGCCTGCTCGCCGTCGCCGAGCACGACGGCGTCCAGGAAGTCGGCGATGGGCTCGGGGTTGAACGACGCGTGGCCCCCGGCGATGACCAGGGGGTGAGCCAAGGTCCGTTCGGTGGAATAAAGCGGGATCCGGGCCAGGTCCAGGATGGTCAGGAGGTTGGTGTAGGCCATCTCGGTGGCGAAGCTGAGGCCGAGCACGTCGAAGGCGGCGACCGGGCGGTGCGCGTCCACGGTGAACTGGGGCACGTCATGCTCGCGCATGAGGGCCTCGAGGTCGGGCCACACGGTGTACGTGCGCTCGGCCAGGACGCCGTCGCGCTCGTTCAGCACCTCGTACAGGATCTGGACGCCCTGGTTGGGCAGCCCCACCTCATAGGCGTCCGGGTAGCACAGCGCCCAGCGGACGTCGGCGCTGTCCCAGTCCTTCACGACGGAGCCCACTTCGCCGCCGACGTACTGGATCGGCTTGCGCACGCGCGGCAGCAGCGGCTCCAGGGCCGGGTAGAGCGATTTGACAGGCATCAGACCACATTATCTGAACGGACCGTGGCGATAGCCCCGCGGAACCGGATCACTGCCCCCGGCGCGGCGCCCGCGGAGGCAGGCGTTGCGGCCAAACCAGGCCACGTCGGGCCTGGTGGCCGTCTATGGTGGGCACCTGTGATCTGTCTCGTGGCCTGCTGGCACCTGGCCGAAATGAAGGGGAACCGATGACGAAGTACCGCTCTGCCGCCCTCGTCGTGGCGGCCTGCGCGGCAGGCCTGTCCGCGGCCGCGTGCTCGGCCGGCAACGCCACGAGCAGCTCAGCCGCCGCGAGCAGCTCGGCGTCCGCGAGTACCTCGACGTCCCCGCTGCCGGTCACGTCCTCGGCCGCGCCGACGTCCGGGGCGCCCATCGCGAGCAAGGACCTGGGCATCAAGGGCGCCACGATCGCCACCTTCCCGGTGCCGTCCGGGGCCAAGGTGGCCGAGAACGAGGTGACCGGCAAGTCGATCGTCATCGTGTTCGGCTCGATCGCGCCGGCCGACGTGGCGCGCTTCTACGGCTCGGCGCTGCCCAAGGCGGGCTACGCGGTGGCCTCCAACTCGATGCTGAGCCGGGGCAGCGACCACGGCGCGTACGTCGAGTTCAACGGGCACGGCTACAAGGGCACGATCGACTCGCTGGACCAGTTCCCCGGCATGAGCGTGGCGGGCATCGGGGACAAGAACGTGACCACGATCATCTTCGCCGCGACCAGCTAGGCCGGGTCGCCGGGTCGTCCGCCGGCACCGTCAGTCGAAGACGCGGCGGTGCCGGCGGACGGACTGCAGCATGCCGATGGCGATCATGTCGGCGAAGACGGCCGACCCGCCGTAGGACACGAACGGCAGGGGCAGGCCGGTGATGGGCATGATGCCGATGGTCATGCCGACGTTGACGAAGGCCTGGAAGGCGAACCAGACGGCCACGCCTGAGGCGATCAGCGTGCCGAACAGGTCATCGGCCCGGGCCGCGATGCGCAGCGCGCGGACCACGACGACGCCGATCAGCGCGACGATGGTGATGGCGCCGACGAAGCCCAGCTCCTCGCCGGCCACGGTGAAGATGAAGTCCGTCTGCTGGGAGGGCACGAAGTTGCCCGCGACCAGCTGGCCGTGGAACAGGCCCTCGCCGAACATCCCGCCCGAGCCCACCGCGATCTTGGCCTGGGCCGCGTTGTAGCCAGCGCCGGCCAGGTCGGCCGAGGGGTGCAGGAACGAGGTGAACCGGGTCAGCTGGTAGTCCTTGACCAGGTGCGGTGCCGCTGGCCACGGCGATGGCCGCGGCCACGGCCGCGGTCACGCCGGCCAGCACGCGCAGCCGGGCCCCGGACAGCACGGTCATGGTGGCGGTCACCACGACCAGGACCATGGCCACGCCCAGGGCGGGCTCGATGATGACCAGCGCGATCAGCGGCGCGGCGACGGCCAGGGCCAGCAGCACCGACCGCAGGCCCAGCACGGCGCCCCAGCGGGGCTGGCTGAACACAGTGGCGATGGCCAGGATCAGCACCACCTTGGCGAACTCCGACGGCTCGACCTGGAAGCCGCCGGGCAGGTCGATCCAGGCCCGGGCGCCGTTAACCTCCTGGCCGAGCGGGGTGAGGACGGCGCCCAGGCCGAGCAGGGTGACCAGGTAGGCGGCCGGCGTCCAGGACCGCAGCCGGCGGCTGTCGGCGAAGCTGACCGCGAACATCAGGCCCAGCCCGATGACCACCCACAGCAGCTGCTTCTTCAGGTAGGTACGCGGGTCCTGGCCGACGGCGGCCAGCGAGGGCTCGGTCGCGGACCAGACGAGCAGGACGCCGATGGCGCTGAGCCCGGCCACCACCACGACCAGGATCCAGTCCAGCTGGCGCAGCACGGAGTTGCGGGCGAAGGACCGGGACAGCAGGGACCCGGAGCGGCCGGAGAAGGCCCCGGCGCGCGGCGCGCCGTAGCCGCGGATGTAACCCGGCCGTCCCGCCATCAGGCGCCCCCGGTGAAGCCGGCCGGGGCCTTGATGGCGCCGGTGGAGGTGATGCTGGGCAGCGAGGACGGGACCTGTCCGTTGGACAGCGCGGCCTGGTGGCCCTCCAGGCCGTAGAGGCCGTCCCAGATCTGCCGGACCGCGGGGGCGGCCACGTCGGCGCCGTAGCCCGCGTTCGGGATCATGACCACCACCACGTACTTCGGGTTGTTGCAGGGGGCGAACGAGGCGAACACCGAGGTGGCCTTGTTGCCGAAGAGCTGGGCG
Source organism: uncultured Actinomycetes bacterium (assembly GCA_963744005.1). Classification (GTDB taxonomy): domain Bacteria; phylum Actinomycetota; class Actinomycetes; order Streptosporangiales; family Streptosporangiaceae; genus Palsa-504. Next base: position 1,762,493 of record CAVURU010000003.1, read on the forward strand.
GTACCGGTCTTGCCCGCCACGCAGACCTGGTTCAGCGGGAAGCCGCCGAACGCGCCCGCCGCGGTGCCCTGGGTCACCACCCCGGCCAGCGCGTTGCGGATGTAGGACAGCGTGTTAGCCGAGGTCGGCAGCTTGCGGATGACCGGCGGGTTGATGTTCTGGACCACCTTCCCGGTGGCGGGCGAGATGAGCGCCTGGCCGATCCGCGGGCTGTACAGGGTGCCGCCGTTGGCCAGCGCGGCGTAGGCGCTGGCCAGCTGGAGCGGGGTGGAGGTCACGTAGCCCTGGCCGATGGCCGCGATGGCGGCCTGCCCGGGCTCCCACTGCCAGCCGTTCTGGCAGTCCTGGTACTCGATCTGCTGGACGTAGGTGCCGTCCTTCTTGCCGTTCGTGCACCATTTCTGGCCGGTGTAGGCGTTGTCTTTCCACAGGTTGTACAGCCACTGCCGGGTGGGGATGGTGCCAGTGGACTCGGCGGGCAGGTCGATGCCGGTGTCCTTCCCGAACCCCCAGGCCAGCTCCATCTGCTGCATCTTCTGGGTCGGGGCGTTCGGCGAGGCCTTGGCGTTGGCGGCCGGATCGTCCTTGTAGTACATCCCCTCGCCCAGCTCGTAGTAGACCGTGTCGCAGGACTGGATGAGGGCCTCGGCGAAGCTCATCATGCCCTCATCGGGCAGGCCGTCGTTCAGGTACTTCTGGCTGCCGATGGTGAACGAGGCGGGGCAGTCGTACTGCCCGTCCAGCGGGTAGCCCTCGGAAACGGCGGCCGCGGTCGAGGTCACCTTGAACGTGGATCCCGGGGCGTACTGGCCCTGGGTGGCCCAGTTGATGACGGGCTGGCCGCCCTTGGCGCCGAAGAGCTGGCTGAACTCCTGCTGGGAGATCCCGCCGGTCCACACGCTCGGGTCGTAGTCCGGGTAGCTGGCCATGGCCACGACCCGGCCGGTGGTGGTCATCACCACCGCCGCGCCCTGGTTGGTCTGGTTGCCCGAGGCCTTGGACTTGGCGATGGCGCTGTCCAGGGCGTTCTGGGCGTCGGCCTGGGCCTGGGCGTTGAGGCTGGTGACCAGGTCGTCCCCGGTGGTGGGCGCGGTCTCGCTGACGGTCCCGGTGACGTCGCCCGCGGCGTTGACCGAGACGACCTGGTTGCCCGGCCTGGCCGCGGAGCTGGGTGTCGTACTCGGCTTCCAGGCCGGCCTGGCCGACCAGGTCGACGCCGGAGAACCCGGTCACCGGCAGGTGCCGGCTGGCCACCTGCTGCGGGGTGATGGGCTGCAGGTAGCCCAGGACCTGGGCCGGGTTGGCCCCGTGCGGCATCGGGTAGTCGATGACCGGCTGGACCTGCGCGGTCACCCCGGGGAACTGCTGCTTCTGCTCCATGACCTGCAGGGCGACGCGCTGCGACACGTTCTGGGCCACCGGGATGGGCTGGTAGGGCGAGCCGGCCCAGCACGGCTGCGGCACGCCCTTGGTGCACAGCCGGGTCTTGTCGGTCAGCAGCTGGCCGGTCATGCCCAGCAGCGGGGCCAGCCGGGCCAGCACGGGCGCCGCGCCGCCGGGCTGCTGGTTCAGGGTCATCATGTCGACGGAGACGACCAGGGCCGTCTTGTTGGTGACCAGCTGGTTGCCCACGTCGTCCAGGATCTGGCCGCGGACCGCGGGCACGATGACGTCCCGGGTCTGGTTCTGCTCGGCCAGCTTGGCGAACGAGCTGGTGTTCATCACCTGCAGGTAGTAGAGCCGGCCGCCGAGTGACACCAGCATGGCGGTCACGAGCACGTAGATCACCACGAGCCGGCGCCGCGACGAGACGTTCACCGGAAGCCTCCTATCCGCCATCTCCGCTTGAACCGGGAACGTCCCATGTGCAGCCGGGCCGGGCCCGAGCCCGTCAGGCCGCGCCGGGCCCGGGTCCGCCGGAAGGACGAGCCGCGCAGCCAGCCGCGGCCCGGGGATCGCACCCCGACCGGCGAGCGCAGGCCGGTCCGCTGCGGCCGCAGCCGCACCGGGCGGCGGGCGGGCCGCAGCACGGCGGTCAGCCGGGCCAGGCGGCCGGGCCGGGCCAGCCGGGGCGCGAGACCGGCGGCCGAGCCGCCGGGCCTGGTGCGCAGCTGGCTGGCGGACCGGCCGAAGGCCGAGACGCGGCCGACCGAGGCGGCGCCGCGGCGCGGGCGGCGGCCCGACAAAGACGGGCGGCCGCCGAGCCGTACCGGCCGGCTGACGAAAGCCGGACGGCTGAGCAGGGCCGCGCGGCCGAAGGCGGACCGGCCCATGGCGGCCTGCGTGCGGGCCAGCGAGGGCGAGCGCAGGGCTGACGGTGCCCGGTTGAAGACCGAGCCGCCGAGCAGCGACCGGCCCATCCGGGACGGGCCGAACCGGGAACTGCCCAGGCCGGCGTTCAGCGCCGCCGCCCCGCCCAGCCGGGATCCGCTCAGGACGGCGCCGCCGCGGCCCGCCCCGAACCGGACCTTGGGCGTCCCGGCGCCGGAGAAGGCCGCGCCGAGCGAGGCCGCGGCCGCCGAGCCGCCCTGGCCCAGCCGCAGCCGCGGCTCGCGCCGGGCCAGCGACCGGCCCGGCGTGCCGCCCAGCGGCGAGGCCTGGCCCAGCCCGGACGGCGCGGCGGCCCGCCGTGATGACGCGGCCCGCCGGGACGACGCGGGCGGCCGGGCCGTCGACGCGCCCGCCAGGCGCAGCACGGCGGCCACCGCGTACAGCACGAACGGGCACAGCAGCACGTCGTACAGCGCGGCCACGGGCAGCACGCGGGCGATGGCGGACCAGGTCACGCGCGGGTCGCTGAGCATGGCGCCGAGCAGGGCGCTGAGCGCTTCCCCGCACACGGCCGCGGCGGCGGTGACGAGGATCTCGAACATCGCGGTGTGGCCCGGCTCGGCCGCGCCGTCGCGGCCGGGAGCGTCGGCGACCAGGCCGCAGGCGTAGCCGATCAGGCAGAAGACCAGGGCGTCCTGGCCGACGAAGTGGCTGCCGGGCGGGGCCACGTCCAGGGCCAGCCCGGCCCAGAACCCGATCAGGGTGCCGGCCAGCGGGCCGGTGGCCAGGGCCAGCGCGGCCACGGTGAGCAGGACGAGGTCGGGCCCGGCTCCGCCGGGAAAGGCGATCCGGTTGACGATAGCGAGCTGGACGACGACGGCCAGCGCCACGGCCACGGCGCCGATCAGGCCACGCCGCATCAGCCGCCGCCGCTGGACGACGCGGACGGATGGGCTCCGGTCGGCCGGCCGACGGCGCGCCCGGGGTCACGGTGACGGTGACCGTGGGGGCAGGCCGGGGCAGGATCGAGACCCGGGGGTTGTGCGTGGGTACCTGCACGACGATGCCGACCACGCCCAGCGCGGTGAAGTCCGCCGACGGGCGGACCAGGGCCGACTGGGTCAGCGCGTTGGCGCTGCGCTGCACGGAGACGACCGTGCCGACGGGTACGCCGGGGACCAGGGGCTGATCGCCGATCGAGGCGTAGGTGTCGACCTGCTGCCCGGGCTTCAGCACCGCCTTGGCGTCGAACAGGGTGAGCCGGAGCAGGGCCGACCCGGACATCGACTGGCCCGTCCCGGTCAGCGACCCGACCTCCCCGCTGCCTTCCAGCTGCACACCGAGCACGGATGACGCGTCGTCGGCCAGCAGCACGGTCGAGGTGTCCTGGCCGACCTCGGTGACGGTGCCGACGAACCCGGAGCCGTTGAGCACGGTCTCGTCGGTCTTGATCCCGTCGCTGCGGCCCACGTCCAGGGTGACCGTGTCGGAGTAGCCGCCGCCGGCCGCGATCACGTTGGCGGCGGTGATCCGGTAGCCGCCCGCGTCCAGCTGGAGCAGCTGGGTCAGCTGCTGCCGGGCCGTCTGGCTGAGCTGCGCCGAGCTGAGCTGAGCCCGCAGCTCGGCGTTCTGCCGCTGCAGGTCCGCGATGGTGGCCTGGTCAGAGGATCCGCTGGTCAGGGAGCCGAAGAAATTGCCGACCGGGTTGGTCACGTCACGGGTGACCCGCTCGACCGGGCCGAAGATGTTGGCGCCGGCGTTACGTACCGGGGAAGCCCCGCCGCCCCGGAAGTCCAGCGTGATCAGCGCGATGGCGATGATCAGGAGGACGCCTAGGACCAGGCGTGTCCGCCGGCTGTCGTGCACAAACACCCCTCGTCGATCCCGCTGCGGCCGGTGCGGCCGCTCTGGCCCGCGGCGTCAGGGTCAGCGCCTGGAGTCTGGCACCAGGACCTGACGCAGCGTCTCGAAGTCCTCGACACACTTCCCCGTGCCGAGCACCACGGAGTCCAACGGGTTGTCCGCGACCTGGACGGGCATCCCCGTTTCCTCCCGGATTCGTGACTCTAGCCCGCGCAGCAGCGCCCCGCCGCCGGTCAGGGCAATCCCCCGGTCCATGACGTCTCCGGCCAGCTCCGGCGGGCATTTGTCGAGTGTGTTCTTGACCGCATCGATGATCAGGTTGAGCGGTTCCTCGATGGCCCGGCGCACCTCGGCCGCGGAGATGACCACGGTCTTGGGCAGGCCGCTGACCAGGTCCCGGCCCCGGATCTCGGCGTGCGGCTCGTCGTCGGTCGGGTAGGCCGAGCCGAGGGCCATCTTGATCTCCTCGGCGGTGCGCTCGCCCAGCATGAGCGAGTACTCCTTCTTGCCGAAGGTGATGATGGCCTGGTCCAGCTCGTCGCCGCCGACCCGGATGGACTGCGAGGTGACGATGCCGCCCAGGGAGATCACCGCGACCTCGGTGGTCCCGCCGCCGATGTCGACCACCATGTTGCCGGTGGGCTCGTTGATGGGCAGCCCGGCTCCGATGGCCGCGGCCATCGGCTCCTCGATGATGTAGACCCGGCGGGCGCCCGCCTGGTGGCCGGCCTCCTTGACCGCGCTCTGCTCCACGCCGGTGATGCCGCTGGGCACCGCGACCACGAGCCGCGGCTTGGCCAGATGACTGCGCCGGTGCACCCTCTGGATGAAGTAGCGCAGCATCCGCTCGGTCACGTCGAAGTCGGCGATCACGCCGTCCTTCATCGGGCGGATGGCCACGATGTTGCCGGGGGTGCGGCCGATCATCCGCTTGGCCTCGGCACCCACCGCCACGATCTGCCCGTTGTTGGTGTTGAGCGCGACCACCGACGGCTCGTTCAGCACGATGCCGCGCCCTCTGACGTAGACCAAGGTGTTCGCCGTGCCCAGGTCGACTGCCATGTCACGGCCGAGGAACGTCAGCGTGTTGCTCATCGGGAACGGGAACCTTCCGATCCGGGCGGTAAATCTGCAACTGTCGGCGCGGATCGACGATTCGCGCGGTGGAACGGCTGGGGGTTCTTACTCGGACAACGATGGCGCCAACGCACCGGGTTCCGGGAAACGGAATTTCCCGGAAGATGAGCGGATCAGCCGCCAGAGGCTAGCCATCCGCCGTTGCCGAACAGCTTACCCACGTTCCGCCGCGGCCCTGGGACCGCCGGACCTGCGGCGCGCCGGCCGCGCGCCAGGGCCAGGGCGAGCGCCCCGGTGACGCCCGCGGCGATCAGGGCCCAGTCGCTCTGGGCGGCCAGCAGCGCGGCGTGCGCCGCAGCCGCGGCCGGGACCCCGTGGGCCCCATGGGGCCCTTGGGCCCCTTGGGCTCCCGCAGCGGCCTGCAGTTGCACGGCGGCCACGGCCAGGGAGCCGCACACCACCCCGGTCAGCAGCAGCACGACGCCGCAGACCGCGCCGCCGGTACCGGCGTTCCGCCAGGCCGCGGCCAGGGCCGCGGACAGCCCGCCGACCAGCGGCACGCTCAGCAGGGCCAGCACGCCCGCCCGGGTGGCCGCGGGCCCGGCCAGGTAGGCGGCGCCGTAGGCCGCGGCCGCGGCGGACAGCCCGGCTACGGTGGCCATCCGGCCGTCCTCGCTACCGAGGCGGCGTCCGGCGGACCGGGCGCGGCCACCAGGCGGCAGGTCCCCTTCGGGGTGGCCCGGCGGCGGCGGGCCAGGGCCAGGGCGGCACCGCCGACGGCGGCGGCCGCGGCGACGAGACCGGTCTTGAGGCTCAGGCCGGACGCCGGGGCCAGGGCCGTGATCATCTCGGCGGCCGGGGCCACGGTGAAGCCGGTCACGGCGCAGACCGCGGCCAGGCCGGCCGTGCTGGCCCGCCCGGCGACGACGGACAGGCCGACGACCGCGACGGCGGCGGTGATGGCGGCGGCGGCCACGCCCCGGTCATCCTGGTTGGTCACCGCGACGGCGATCGCGCACAGGCCGGTGACCGGCGCCGCGAGCAGGGCCAGCAGCGATCGTTCGGCCGGGGGAAAGGCGATGCGGACCGCGACCGGCGCGGCGCCTTCGGCGGTCACGGCGTACAGCGCGGCCAGGGCCAGGGCCACGCCGACCAGCCAGGGATACGGCTGCAGGGCCGCATGCCAGCCGCCCGCGGTGACCCGGTGCCGCATCAGCGCGGGCGTCACGGCCAGGGCGAAGACCATGGCGCTGGCCCACCAGCCGACCAGGGACCGGGACACCCGGCGCCGCTCGGCCACGATCCCGGCCGCGGCGGCCAGCGAGATCCCGGCGCCCAGCCCGTGCAGGGTGCGGTCCACGCCGACCAGCAGGACGGTGCGGGCCAGGGCGCCGAGCGCGTCCGCGACGGCGACCGACAGCAGCCCGGCCACCAGGACGGGCCCGGGCCGGAACCGGCGCACGGCCAGCGCGCCGAACGGCGCGGCGACGGCCATTGCGGGCAGGGCCAGCCCGGCGGCGCGCAGCAGGCTGCCGGTGACGCCCGGACCGGACGCGGCGATGCGGCCCGGAAGCGACCAGGCGATGGCGTCGGGGATCTGCAGGGCAGCCAGCGGGACCGCGATGGCGATCACCGCGGCGGCGCACAGGGCGGCCGCGACGGACGGGCCGGACGCCGCAACCGCCTCGGACGCACGCCGCGGATCGGACTCCCGCCGCGGATCGGAGGCCTGCCGCGGATCAGGGGCCTGCCGCGGATCAGGGGCGGAGCGCGGGCCGGCGGCCGAGCGCGAGCGGGTCGCTGACCGCGGGCCGGCGGCGTGGGCCCCGCCGCGCGGGCGCACGGTGCGTTCGGCCGTCTGGGCCGGGCCTTTGCCGAGGTCAGTCGCCACGCCAGCTCTCCAATGATTACTTATAGCGCCCTTAGGATCACTTACTGCTATCGGGAGCGTAGCGGCTCGCTCCATGATCAGGTGCGCAAAGCAGGCAGAATGCGCCCTCGCCAGCCGCTTTGCGGCGTGGCGGAGCAGGTGGTGCGGTGGGTCGGGCGGTACGGCGGCGGGTCAGGTGGCCGGGGTGCTCGAAGCGCCGGAGGCCGGGGCGCTCGAGGCGGGCGGGCCAGCGGCCGGGGAATCCGCGGCCGCGGCATCGATGGCCTGGAGGCGGCGGGCGAGCCAGATTCCGGTGATCCAGAGGGCGGCGAAGATGACGCCAAGGACGTACATGGCGGGGACCAGGGTGCCCGCCGCGATGACCAGGACCTGCAGCGCGCTGCCGGCCGCCACGGCCCAGGGGCGCCGGCCGACCAGGCCGCCCAGGACCAGGGCACACAAGGCCAGGGCGCCGCCGACGCCGCCCGCCACCCCGCCGCGCAGATGCTCCAGGACGATGGCGGGCGCGATGGCGAGCGCGATGACGACGGCTTCCATGATCAGCACCGTGCCGCACAGCTGCCGGACGAGCTTGCCGGTCATGCCCGTTCCGGTCAGGGCCGCTCTGGCCAGGCTCGCCCTGGTCATGCCCGCCCCGGTCTTGCCGGTCCCGGTCATGACAGCTCCGCTGCGGTGAACGAGTGACGCGAGGGCTGGCTAGCCGACGGCTCGGCGGACGGCTCGCCGCCCGACGGGGCGAGCAGCCGGCGGGCGTCGCCCGCAGTGATGACCGATCCGGTGATCAGGACCCCGCTGGTGCCCGGCCCGGACTCCGCCTCGGCCTCATCGGCGAGCGCGACGGCGGCCTCGATGGCATCGCCCAGGTTGGCGGAGGACTGGACCCGGTCCTCGCCGAAGATCTCCGCGGCCAGCTCGGCGGCCTCCTCGGGCTCCATGGAGCGCTCGGAGGAGTTCCGGGTCACGACGATGTCGGTGAGCAGCGGCTCGAGCTCATCCAGGATGCCGCCCACGTCCTTGTCCCCGCTGGCCGCGAAGACGCCGGTCAGGTGGGCGAAGGTGAACGATTCCTCGACGGCGGCCACGGTGGCGGCCATGCCTGCCGGGTTGTGCGCGGCGTCGATGACGATGGTCGGGCTGCGCCGGACGACTTCCAGCCGCCCGGGCGAGCTGACCCTCGACGAACGCCTCGCGGACCAGGTCCGGGTCAAGCGCCGCGCCTGCTTCGCCCGGGGCCGCTTGCGTCGGACACCCCGGCGAAGGCCTCCACCGCGGCCAGCGCGCAGGCGGCGTTGCCCGCCTGGTGCAGCCCGAACAGCGGCAGGAAGATGTCCTCGTAGGTGCCGCGCAGGCCGCGCAGCGCCAGCTGCTGGCCGCCGACGGCCTGCTCGTGGCTCAGCACGCCGAACTCCACGCCCTCCCGGGCCACCGTGGCGCCGACCTCGACGGCGTGCCGGAGCAGCACCTCGGCCGCGCCGACGGGCTGCTGCGCCAGGACCGCGACCGCGCCGGGCTTGATGATGCCGGCCTTCTCCGCCGCGATCTCCTCGACCGTGCTGCCGAGCAGCCGGGTGTGGTCGAGCGAGATCGGGGTGATCACGGCCACCACGCCGTCCGCGACGTTGGTGCAGTCGAGCCTGCCGCCCACGCCGACCTCGAGGACGGCCACGTCTACCGGGGTGTCGGCGAAGATCGCGAAGGCCATCCCGGTGAGGACCTCGAAGAAGGACATGGCCACCGGGTGCCGCTCGTCGACCAGCTGGACGTACGGGAGGATCTCCTCGTAGGTGGCCACGAACTGCTCGGCGCTGATCGGCGCGCCGTCGACGACGATCCGCTCCCGGATCGAGACCAGGTGCGGGCTGGTGAACCGGCCGGTGCGCAGGCCGCGGCTGCGCAGCAGCGCGTCGGTCATCCGGGCGGTGGACGTCTTGCCGTTGGTCCCGGTGATGTGGATGACCGGGCAGGCCCGCTGCGGCTCGCCGAGCAGGCTGACCAGCTCGGCCATCCGGTCCAGGGCGAGGTCCACGGAATGCTCGGGCCGGCGGGAGATGATCTCCTGCTCGACCTCGCGCATCCGGGTGTCGATATCCACCATCTCATCAGCCTACTTCGTGGGGTCCTGGGCCATGATCGTGGCCAGAAATGGCCGCACAGCCGCCAGAACTGGCCACGATCATGAACGGGGCACGCCGTCAGATGGCGGCCAGCCGCTCCTCCAGCCGGGTGATGTCGGCGTGGGCCGCCTCCAGGCGCTGGCGGGTCTTGGCCACGACTGCTCCGGGGGCCTTGGCGGTGAAGGCGGCGTTGGCCAGCTTGCGCTCGGCCTGGTCGGCCTCGCCGCGGGCCGCGGCCAGGTCCTTCTCCAGCCGGCGGCGCTCGGCCGCGACGTCGATCGCGCCGGCCACGTCGAGCTCGACCGTGATGCTCTCGGCGGCCAGCGACGCCGAGGTGGTGAAGCCGTCCGCGGGCGGGTTGAGCCGCAGCAGCGAGCGGATCTGCTCCTCGTGCCCGGCCAGCGGGGTGCCCTCGATGCCGGCCAGCCGGGCGGCCACCCGCTGGCCGGGCCGCAGGCCCTGATCCGAGCGGAACCGCCGGACCTCGGTGACCAGCCGCATCAGCGAGGAGATCTCCGCCTCGGCGGCCTGGTCGGCGAAGGAGAAGGCCGGCCAGGGCGCGACCATGACCGACTCCTCGCCGGTGGCAGCGCGGTCCACAGCTCGTCGGTGACGAACGGCATGACCGGGTGCAGCAGGCGGAGCAGCTGGTCGAGCACGAAGCCGAGCACCTGCCGGGTCGTCTCGGCGGACGCCTCCGCCGGAGGCCAGCGGCACCTTGGCCAGCTCCAGGTACCAGTCGCAGACCTCGTCCCAGGCGAAGTGGTAGAGCAGGTCGCAGACCTTGCCGAACTCGAACTGCTCGAACAGCTCGTCCACCTCGGCGATCACGGCGGACAGCCGGGACAGGATCCACCGGTCCGGCACCGAGTAGGCGGCCGGGGTCGAGCGGCGCGGCCGGCACGCGCGCGCCGTTCAGCAGGGCGAAGCGGACGGCGTTCCACAGCTTGTTGCAGAAGTTACGCGAGCCGGCCGCCCACTCCTCGCTGATGGCGATGTCGCCGCCCGGGTTGGCCCCGCGGGCCAGGGTGAACCGGGTCGCGTCCGCGCCGAACCGGTCCATCCAGTCCAGCGGGTCCACGGTGTTGCCGCGCGACTTGGACATCTTCTTGCCGAACTGGTCGCGGACCAGCCCGTGCAGGACCACGTCGCGGAACGGCACCGCGTCGGCGGGCGGCTTGTCCCGCATGGCGTACAGGCCGAACATCATCATCCGCGCGACCCAGAAGAACAGGATGTCGTACCCGGTGACCAGCACGCTGGTCGGGTAGAAGGCCCGCAGGTCCGGGGTTTCCTCGGGCCAGCCGAGGGTGGAGAAGGGCCACAGCGCCGAGGAGAACCAGGTGTCGAGGACGTCGGGGTCCTGGGTCCAGCCCTCCGGGGCTTGCTCGTCCGGGCCAACGCAGCGCACCGACCCGTCCGGCCCGTAGAAAACTGGAATACGGTGGCCCCACCACAGCTGACGGGAGATGCACCAGTCGTGCATGTCGTCGACCCAGCCGAAGTACCGGGCGTTCATCTCGGTCGGGTGCAGCCCGACGCGGCCGTCGCGCACGGCGTCGCCGGCCGCCTTGGCCAGCGGCGCGACGCGGACGAACCACTGCAGCGACTGCCGCGGCTCGACCGTGGTGCCGCAGCGGCTGCAGTGCCCGACGGCGTGCAGGTAGGGCCGGATCTCGGCCACGATCCGGCCGTCCTCCCGCAGCGCGTCGACCACCGCGGGACGGGCCTCGAAGCGGTCCAGGCCCTCGAACGGGCCGTGCGCGGTGATCACGCCGTGCTCGTCCATGATGGTCAGGCTGGGCAGGTCGTGACGGCGGCCGATCTCGAAGTCGTTGGGGTCGTGCGCCGGGGTGACCTTGACCGCGCCAGTGCCGAACTCGGGGTCGACGTGATCGTCGGCGATGACCGGGATATGGCGGCCGGTCAGCGGCAGCTGCACAGTGCGGCCGAGGAGATGGGTGTAGCGCGGGTCGTCGGGGTGCACGGCCACCGCGGTGTCGCCCAGCATGGTCTCGGGGCGGGTGGTCGCGACCACGATGGCGTCCGCGCCGTCGCCGTAGCGGATGGAGGTGAGCTCGCCCTCGTCATCGCTGTGGTCGACCTCGATGTCGCTCAACGCGGTCAGGCAGCGCGGGCACCAGTTGATGATCCGCTCGGCCCGGTAGATCAGGCCGTCGTCGTAAAGCTGCTTGAAGATCGTCTGCACGGCGCGGGACAGGCCCGCGTCCATGGTGAAGCGCTCGCGGGACCAGTCGACGCTGTCGCCCAGGCGGCGCATCTGGCCCAGGATCCGGCCGCCGGATTCGGCCTTCCACTGCCAGACCCGCTCGACGAAGGCCTCGCGGCCGAGGTCGTGCCGGCTCAGGCCCTCCTTGGCCAGCTCGCGCTCGACCACGTTCTGGGTGGCGATGCCGGCGTGGTCCATGCCGGGCACCCACAGGGTGTTGTAGCCCTGCATGCGGCGGCGGCGGACCAGCGCGTCAATCAGCGTGTGGTCGAGGGCGTGACCGATGTGCAGGGAGCCGGTGACGTTCGGCGGGGGGATGACGATGCAGAACGAGGGCGCACTGCTCTGCGGGTCGGCGGAAAAATACCCCGCCTTCTCCCAGCGTTCGTAGCGGGGGCCTTCGACCTCGGCCGGCGCGTACTGGGAGGGCAGCTCGATTGGGGCTGGTCTGCTCACGACAGGTGAGTCTACGGCGCGCGGGCCGGTCCTGGGATCAGCCTGCCTTGACCTCGACCGCCTGCCGGATGGTCTGGGCCACGTTCGCCGCCCCCTGGTACTTCACCGGGGTCTGGCCCTTGACGAACTGAACCTGCCCGTACGTGCTGCTGGTGACCCAGACGCACTCGCTGGCGTCCGATCCGCTCGAGCGGTTGTAGCCGCACATCATCTGGCCGCCGTGCGGGCCCGCGTTCACCATCCGGGTGGAGATGAGCTGGGTCTTCAGGTAGCCGATGACCGCAGTTGGATTGAAGGTGCCCTGGTAGCCGACGAAGGCGGCGCCCTTGAAGTCGGGCGAGGACGCGCTGGTCACGGAGCTCAGGCCGTACACGGCCACCACCGAGTGGCCCGGCTGGCCCGCGCCCTTGGCCTTGATCTGCGCGGCCACGGGCGCGACGGCGCTCTGCGCCACCGCGGTGTACTGCTTGGTCGCGGCGGAGTTGAGCGGATAGGAGCCGGCCTTGGGGGCCACGGTGAAGGTGTACTGCGGCCCCGCGGACGTCGAGCCGGCGCTGGTCGTGCCGGACTTGGCCAGCCGGATGATGAGCAGGACGGCGACCACGACCACGACGACGGCAGCCAGCAGGTACAGGACCGTCCGGGGACCGCCCAGGTGCTGCGACGGGCGGCGGGACGAGCGCGGGCCGGAACCGATCGGCGTGCCGGGCGGGGCCGCCGGGTCCTGCGACCCGTCGTGCTGCAGGCTGGGGAGCGGGGGGTTCTGGGGCTCCTGGCGGTAGAGGCTCTGAAAGTAGGAGTCGGAGTCCGAGGTCGGCTTCGGGAAGCTGGCGCCGGCCGGGCCGGTCGGCGGGGCGGGCTGGGTCAGCAGGCTGGAGGCGTAGCCGTTGGCGCCGGGGACGGCACTGGCGGTGCCCTGGAGGCCGGGGAAGGCCTGGGTGCCTGCGGCGTCCGGAGTGCCTGGAGCGAGGCCTGGCTGGGGATAGGCCGCGGCGGCCGGGCTGGCCTGGGCCGACGCCTGCGCGGCGGCCGGGCGGGCGGGCTCGCCGAGGGCCCCGTAGGCCCCCTGGGCCCCCTGGGTCCCGTAGGAGCCGGAGGCCGAGCCGGGCTGCTCGAAGGAGGGCTGGCCGTACTGGGACTGACCGTACTGGGGCTGGCCGTACTGGGACTGACCGTACTGGGGCTGACCGTACTGGGGCTGACCGGGCACTGGCTGGCCGTACTGCTGCTCGTCGTATTGCTGCTGGTCATAGGACGGCAGGCGGGCGGGCTGCGGGCCCGATTGCTGCTGGTATCCGGGATGGTCGTACCCGGGCTGGGGGTAGCCGGGCTGAGAGTAGCCGGATTGAGAGTAGGGCGACGGGCCGTTTCCGGGCTGGCTGTAACTGGATGACTCGTAGCCGGGCAGGTTGATGGGCGGGAAGTCCCGGACCGTCCGGTTATCAGGACCGGGCTCGGGCGGCAGCCCGTAGCCGTTTACGGCCGGGAGATGGCCGGTGGGGTCGGTATCGTAGCCGGAGTGGGCCTGCGGGCGGGAGCTGAAGGCGTCCTGCGGTCCGGAAGTGGGCGCGCCTGCCGGGCCCGAGCCGACGATGTCCTGCGGGCCGGAGACGACCGGGCGCCGCGGAGGGGGGAAGCCGGACGAGGTGTTCGGCCCGTAAGCCGGGTCCTGACCGTAACCCGGGTCCTGACCGTAGCTGGGGTCCTGGGGGTAGCTAGGGTGCTGGCCGTAGCCGGAATCATGGGCGTTGCCGGGGAGCTGGCCGTCGCAGGCCTGCTGGTCCAGGTAAGGGGCCTGGCCGTAGCCGGGCGGCGGCGGGTAGCCCGACTCGCGGCCGTAGTCGGCATCAGGACGGTAACCGGGCTGCTGACCATAGGCGGGCGGTTCGGCCCGGCCGGGCTGCTGAGCGTACCCGTTGTCCTGGGGGTAGCCGTCGTCCTGCGGGTAGCCGTAAGCGGGTTCCTGGCCGCGACCGTGGTCCGGTGCGTAGCCGGGCGGCGGGTCGTAGGAGGACTGCGGATCGTGGCCGGGCTGCTGGCCGGTGCCCGGCTGCTGCCCATAGTCCGGCTGTTGCCCGTAGTCCTGGTACTGGCCGTTATTCGGGTACTGGCCGCTACCGGGCTGGTGACCGTAGTCGCCGGGGGGTACGTAGCCAGGAAATTCGGGCTCAGGGCGGTAATCGGGGATCTGGTCGCGGCTCTGCGCCTCGTCGTAGCCGGGCAGGGCTCTGCGGCCAGCGCGCTGGGCTCCCTCGGCCCCCAGAAGGGCATGACGCCCGCTGGTCTGCTGGCTGGGCTGACGACCCTGGTCATCCGATCCGGAGGTTTCGAGATCGGAAGCCGGGTCCCAGTTTCCCGCCGGGGTGTCCCAACTACTCATCTGCGTCCAATTCCCGTCGCTAAGAAGACGGCCCTTTTTTTCAGCGTCCGAGATCCCGAGGCTACACAGGAATGCCGACGATCATGGGCAATACGCACAATTTCGGCAGCTGGGAACGCCGCTAATGGCGAACTATATCTGCAGATTAACGCAGTAATATAGAACAAACGTTCAGAGGCTGGGCCGACGTCCTACGCGGCGTAGGCCGAACGGGCGGCTCAGGCCGACTTCTCCCGCGGGGTACGCCGGGTGACGTCCCGGGGCACGATGGTCGGGTTCACGTTCTCGAGCACGGCCTCGCGAGTGATGACCACCCGCTCAACGTCCTTGCGGCTCGGCACCTCGTACATGACCGAGAGCAGGACTTCTTCCATGATCGCGCGCAGGCCGCGGGCACCGGTGCCACGCAGGTTGGCCTGGTCGGCGATGGCCTCCAGCGAGTCCGTCGTGAACTCCAGGTCCACGCCGTCCAGCTCGAACAGCCGCCGGTACTGCTTGACCAGGGCGTTGCGCGGCTCGGTGAGGATCTGGATCAGGGCTTCGCGGTCCAGGTTGTGCACGCTGGTGATGACGGGCAGGCGGCCGACGAACTCGGGGATCATGCCGAACTTGAGCAGGTCCTCGGGCATCACGTCGGCGAACTGGTCCGCCGTGGCCGTGGTGTTCCTGACCCGGAGCTTGGCGTTGAAGCCCATTCCGTTATGCCCGGACCGCTGCTCGATGATCTTCTCGAGCCCGGCGAACGCCCCGCCGCAGATGAACAGGACGTTGGTCGTGTCGATCTGGATGAATTCCTGATGCGGGTGCTTGCGGCCGCCCTGCGGCGGGACCGACGCGGTGGTGCCCTCGAGGATCTTCAGCAGAGCCTGCTGGACACCCTCGCCGGAGACGTCACGCGTGATCGACGGGTTCTCGCTCTTGCGAGCGATCTTGTCGATCTCGTCGATGTAGATGATGCCGGTCTCGGCCTTCTTGACGTCGTAGTCGGCGGCCTGGATCAGCTTGAGCAGGATGTTCTCGACGTCCTCGCCCACGTAGCCGGCCTCGGTCAGCGCGGTGGCGTCGGCGATGGCGAACGGCACGTTGAGCATGCGGGCCAGCGTCTGGGCCATGAGCGTCTTGCCCGAGCCGGTCGGGCCGAGCAGCAGGATATTCGACTTGGCCAGCTCGACGCCGTCTTCACCGGGCCGCTCGTCACCCGACTGGACGCGCTTGTAGTGGTTGTACACGGCCACGGACAGGGCCTTCTTGGCCTTGTCCTGGCCGATCACGTACGCGTCCAGGAACTCGTAGATCTCCCTCGGCTTGGGGAGGCTGTCCCACTTGAACTCAGCGGGCTCGGCGAGCTCTTCCTCGATGATCTCGTTGCAGAGGTCAATGCACTCGTCGCAGATGTACACGCCAGGGCCGGCGATGAGCTTCTTGACCTGCTTTTGGCTCTTACCGCAGAACGAGCACTTCAGCAGGTCCCCACCGTCTCCGATGCGTGCCACCCAGTTACTCCTTTACATGGGGCCGCCGCGACGGCCGGATGATGACCGGCCGTCCCCGGCGGGCAGGTCCCGCGAGGCCGTCCAACGAGCTTGCATATCGACGGTACCGCTTCCGGGGTTCGATGGACACCATCAAACCCTGTCGGCGGCCCGGGAAGGAAGAACTGCTTACTCCCGTTAGGACGACATTACCTCTATTGCCTGCTCCGAGCCGCGCTTGACCAGAGTCAGGACCTCGTCGATGATGCCGTAGTCCTTGGCCTCTTCGGCGGTGAGGAACTTGTCCCGCTCGATGTCGTGGCGGATCGCCTCCTCCTCCTTGCCGGTGTGCCGGGACAGGATGATCTCCATGGCCGCGCGCATCCTTAGGATCTCGCGGGCCTGGATCTCCATGTCGCTGGACTGGCCGTAGCCGCCCTCGGTGGCCGGCTGGTGGATCAGGATGCGCGAGTTCGGCAGGGCCATCCGCTTGCCCTTGGTCCCGGCGGCCAGCAGCACGGCCGCGGCCGACGCGGCCTGGCCGATGCAGCAGGTGGTGATGTCGGGCTGGATGAACTGCATGGTGTCGTAGATGGCCATCATCGACGTCATCGACCCGCCGGGCGAGTTGATGTACATGGTGATGTCACGGTCCGGGTCGATGGCCTCCAGCGTCAGCAGCTGGGCCATGACGTCGTTGGCGGATGCGTCGTCAACCTGGACGCCGAGGAAGATGATGCGCTCCTCGAAGAGCTTGTTGTACGGGTTCATCTCCTTGACGCCGTACGACGTGCGCTCCACGAAGGACGGCAGCACGTACCTGGACTGGGGGGTCAGCACGTTCGGCTCCTTTGGCTGGGTCATGACAGGACGCCCGCGGTGGGCACCTCGACGGCGCTCCGGATCACCTGGTCGACGAAGCCGTACTCCTTGGACTCCTCGGCGGTGAACCAGCGGTCTCGGTCAGCGTCCTTCTCGATCTGCTCGACGGGCTGTCCGGTGTGATAGGCGGTGCGCTCGAACAGCGTGCGCTTGACGTAGAGCATCTGCTCGGCCTGGATCCGGATGTCGGATGCCGTTCCGCCGATCCCGCCGGACGGCTGGTGCATCAGGATCTGCGCATGCGGCAGGGCGTACCTCTTGCCCGGCGCGCCCGCGGTGAGCAGGAACTGGCCCATCGAGGCGGCCATGCCCATGGCGTAGGTGGCTACGTCGTTCGGCACGTACTGCATGACGTCGTAGATGGCCATGCCGGCGTAGACCGAGCCGCCCGGAGAGTTGATGTAGAGGCTGATGTCGCGCTTGTCGTCCTCAGAGGCCAGCAGGATGAGCTCGGCGCAGATGCGGTTGGCGATGTCGTCGTCGACCTGCTGGCCGAGGAAGATGATGCGGTGCCGCAGGAGCCGCTGGAACAACTGGTCCCCGAGCGGCAGCAGCGGCGCCTCCGACTTGGCTTCGATCGACGGCGGCGTGGGGGTCCACAGGGGCTGAGTCACGCTTACTCACCTGCTCCAGTCACATCTGGTGTCGTTGTCAGGACCATAACGCCGCCGCGGAACCCGATCGTCCCGCGAGGCGCCCTGTTCGCTACCGGCGCACGCTGTGCGCCGTCAGGCTCCCGCAGAGGCACGTCCGTGACCGCGAAGACCTCAATACTCCACAGAGTAGTAAACCCCTCACGATCACGGGGCAGCCCGGGGCGCCGTTCGCAGTGCCGCGAGTGGCGGCCTACGCCTGCACCTCGGCGTCGCCGACCTCAGCGGCGTCGCTCTCAGCCTCCGCCTCGGCCTCGGCGCCGGCTGGTCCTCGGCCGTCGCGGTGCCGTTCAGCGCCGCAGCCACGTCGATGTCGTGGCCGGCCGTGTCGGTCACCTTGATCCGCTCGGCGATCACGTTTATGGCCTTGCCGCGCAGCACCTCGGCGGCGGCGAAGTTGATCTGGCCGTCCTCGGCGAGCTGCTGGGCCAGCCGCTCCGGCGGGACGCCCATCTGCTCGGCCTGCTGGGTGATGTAGGACGACAGCTCGGCCTGGTCGACGCTGAGCTCCTCTTCGCGGGCCAGCTGGTCCAGGACCAGGCTGATCTTGACCGCGCGGCGAGCCCGCTGCCCGAGATCGGAGTCGAACTGCTCCTGCGTCTGGCTGGTCATCTCCAGGTAGCCGTCCAGCGAGGCGCCGGCCCGCTCCAGCTGCTGCTCGAGGGACTCCCGGTTGTGCTGGATCTCCTCGGCCACCACGCTCTCCGGCAGCGGGATGTCCACCTTGTCCAGCAGGGCGTCCAGGGCGCGGTCCCGCGCCTGCATGAGCTGCTGGTTGGCCTTCGTCCGCTCCAGCTGGGCCCGGGTGTCCGAGCGCGAGCTCGCCCAGGGTGTCGAACTCGCTGGCCAGCTGGGCGAAGTCGTCGTCCAGGCCCGGGACTTCCTTGACCTTGACGCTGATCACGGTCACGGTCACCTCGGCCTCGCGCCCGGCGAACTCGCCGCCGGCCAGCTCGGTGGTGAAGGTCTTCGGACTCCCCCGCCGTCATCCCGACCAGGGCATCGTCCAGGCCGTCCAGCAGTGACTGGCTGCCAACCTGGTAGGACAGTCCGCTAGCCTGCGCGTCCTCGACCGGCTTGTCGTCCACCGAAGCGGACAGGTCGATGGAGACGTAGTCATCGGACTCGACCGGGCGCTGCACCGACTTCAGCGACGCGAACCGCTCCTGGAGCGTGCCCAGGTACTCGGCCACCTCGTCGGGAGTGACCAGGGTGTCGTCCACGGTCACGGCCAGGCTGGCCAGGTCGGGCAGCTCGAACTTGGGCCGGATGTCGACTTCGACGGTGAAGGTCAGCTCCTCGCCGTCGTCGATCTTGGTGATCTCCACCTCGGGCTGGCCCAGGGCCGAGACATCGCCCTCGGCGACGGCCTTGGCGTACAGGTCGGGCATGGCTTCGTTGACGGCCTGGGTGAGCACCACGTCCCGGCCGACCCGCCGGTCGATCACCGGCGGCGGAACCCGCCCCGGGCGGAAGCCCGGGATGCGGACCTGGCGGCCGACCTCCCGGTAGGCCTTGTCGAGGCTGGGCTTCAGTTCGTCGAACGGCACCTCGACGCTCAGCCGGACACGGGTCGGGCTCAGCTCTTCGACGTCAGTCTTCACGTCGTGTCTCTCCGGGATCATGGATGTAACCCAGCGCTGGATCGCTGAGAAGTCTAAGCCGCCAGTCTAGGACCTACTGAACACGCTCGACGCGCACTGACGGCGGCTCGTTGTCCCGGTTGCGCCCGTCGCCGATCAGCAGGTGCAGCAGCCAGCTCACCAGCCCCACGATGATGGCCCCCCAGAAGGCGGCCCAGAACCCGGCCACATGGAACGGCAGCTTCAGGTCCCCGGCGATGACGCTGGTCAGCCAGAGCAGCAGGCCGTTGACCACGAGCGCGACCAGGCCGAGGGTGAGCACGTAGAAGGCACAGCCGACGATCTTGATCAGCGGCTTGAGCGTGGCGTTGATGATGCCGAAGATCACGGCCACCGCGAGCAGCGTGCCGACCCGCGACCAGCCGCTCCCGGCCAGCAGCTCGATCCCGGGCACCACGGCGGTCGCGACACCCAGGGCGGCGGCCGAGACCAGCACCCGGAGCAGGAACCTCATAGTCCAGATATTACGTGACTACGGTGCTGGCCCGGCAGCCATCGCGCGGCTGGTATCGCCTTGCTGGGGTTTGCGCGCGGGGTCACAATGCTTAGGCGAGGACGATGGGGTTGGATCATGAAGCTGCTGGAACGGGCGACTTTCCTGCGAGAGCTGGACGGGTACGCCGCCGAAGCCGCCGCCGGGGACGGCCGGCTGGTGCTGGTGTCCGGGGAGTCGGGGATGGGCAAGACCGCGCTGCTGGAGGAGTTCGAGCGGCGCGGCACCGGGGCCCGCTGGCTGTGGGGGGCCTGCGACGGGCTGCTGACGCCGCGGCCGCTCGGGCCGCTGTTCGACATGGCCGGGCAGGCAGGCGGTGAGCTGGCCGGGCTGAGCCAGGACGGGGCCCCGCGAGACCGGCTGTTCGGGGCGTTCCTGGCCGAGCTGGGCTCCCCCGCGCATCGCACGGTGGCGGTGATCGAGGACGTGCACTGGGCCGATGAGGCGACCCTGGACCTGCTGAGCTTCGCCGGTCGGCGGCTAGGCCGGACGCGGGGCCTGCTGCTGGTCACCTACCGCGATGACGAGCTGGCCGACGATCACCCGCTCCGCATCGTGCTGGGTGACCTGGCCACGCAGCGCGCGACGCGGCGGATGCAGCTGGCGCCGCTGTCACCCGAGGCGGTGCGGGCGCTGGCTGACGCGGGTGACGTGGGCCAGCGTCCAGGCTCGGCGGTGGCAGCGGGTGCCCACCGTGGTGCCGGTACTGGTGCTGGCGCCGGTACCGACGTGGACGAGCTTTACCGCGTCACCGGGGGCAATCCCTTCTACGTGACCGAGATGGTGGCGGCCGGATGGCCTTCGGTGCCCGGGGCGGTGCGGGACCTGGTGGCGGCGCGGCTGGCTCGGCTGAGCCCGGGCGGCCGGCGGGTGGTGGAGGCAGCCGCGGTCAGCGGGGCCCGGGTGGACCTGGCCCTGCTGAGCTCGGTGGAGCAGGGCTGGGCAGGGCAGGGCTCAGCGGGGCAGGACTCGCCGGCCGAGGAGGCCTTGGCGGCGGGGATCTTCCTGGCCGATGCGAGCGGGGTGAGGTTCCGCCATGAGCTGGTGCGGCGGGCCGTCCGGGCGGGAATCCCGCCGTTCCGCCAGGCCGAGCTGCATGTCCGCCTGCTGGCCGCGCTGGAAGAGCGGGGCGATGCTGACACGGCGCTGCTCGCGCACCACGCGGAGGGCGCGGCCGACGAAAAGGCGGTGCTGCGGCATGCGCCGGAGGCGGCCCGGCGGGCAACCGCGCTGGGAGCCCATCGCGAGGCCGCCGCTCAGTACGAGCGCGCGCTGCGCTTCGCCAGCGAGCTCGACCGGCCAGGGACCGCGGACCTGCAAGAGGGCCTGGCTAACGAGTACTCGCTGCTGGACCGGTGGGAGGAGGCGGAGGGCGCACTGCGCGCCGCCCTCGCGCTGCGGCGCCAGCTCGACGACACGCTCAGCATCGGCGAGGATCTGCGGCGCTTGTCTCGCACGCTGTGGCGACTGTGCCGCGGCGGGGAAGACTTCGAGGCCGCGCAGGAGTCGGTCGAGGTCTTGCGGCTGCTGCCGCCCGGCCGCGAGCTGGCCTGGGCGCAGGCCAACCTGGCCGCCACCTACATGAACAAGGGCCAGATCGACCGGGGCCTGGAGGTCATGCGGGCGGCCCGGACGCTCGGCGAGAGCCTGCACGAGCCCGAGCTCATCTGCTACGCGCTGAACGCGGACGGGCTGGCCCTGACCGACCGCGGCCGAGACGGCACCCAGCCGCTGGAGCAGGCGCTGCAGATCGCGCTGGACGCGGATCTGCAGGAGTCGGCGGGACGCGTGTACTCCAGCCTGGTGGAGGCCGCGGCCCGGACGAACAGGTTCGGCGCGGCCGAGCGCTACTACGCCGAGGGCATGGCCTACTGCGAGGACCGTGAGCTCGGGGTGTTCAGCGTGTGCCTGCAGGGGTGGTGGGCGGCCACGCTGGAGCTGCAGGGACGGTGGGACGAGGCCGAGCGCCTCAGCGCCCTCCTGCTGGAACGGCAGGACGTCTCGCCGGTGAACCGGCTGAACCCGCTCCGAGTGCTGGGCAGCCTGCGCGGCCGCCGCGGCGAGGACGGCGCGTGGCCGCTGCTGGATGAGGCGCTCGCCCTGGGCCAGCAACTCGGCGAGTGGCAGTGGGTCGTCCCGGTGCATGCGGCGCGCGCGGAGCTGCGATGGCTGTCGGGCCGCCTCGACCTGGCCGCGGCCGAGGCGAAGGCCGGTCACGACTACGGGCCGGGCCGCAGCGACCCGTGGATGCAGGGCAGCGTCGCCGCCTGGCTCGGGCGGCTGGGCCAGCCGGTCCCGGTGCCGGCCAGCTGGCCGGCACCGTACGTGCTGGAACTGGCCGGCGACCACCGCGGCGCCGCCGAGGTCTGGGATGAGATCGGCCGGCCGTACGACGCGGCGCTGGCCCGGCTCGGCGGTACCGACGAGGCGGTTCTCCGGCAGGCCCTGGCCGGCCTGGACGCCCTGGGGGCCACGGCCGCCGCAGCGGCGGCCCGGCAGCGGATGAGGACATTCGGCATCAAGTCGATCCCCCGTGGTCCCCGGCCGGCCACCCGCACGGCTCCAGGCGGGCTGACCGCCCGCGAGCAGGAGGTCCTAGCCCTGCTGGCCCAGGGCCTGCCCGACCGGGAGATATCCCGCCAGCTGTTCATCTCCGAACGCACGGTGAACCACCACGTGTCGGCGGTGCTGGCCAAGATCGGCGTGACGTCGCGGACGGCAGCGGCCCGCGAGGCAGCCCGCCTGGGTGTCCAGGCGCCGGCTGAGCACGCCACCGGCCAAGCTGGGTAGTGCCGCGCGCCAATCTGGGCATTTCTTCCGATTGCTGGCTGACCTGCGCGTTCTAGCGTGGACGCAGGAACTCAGTAAGGAAGGCCGAGCATGAAGACCATTCGCATCATCCGCCGCTACGCCGCGGCCGCCGCCGTGCTGGCAGCCACGTGGCTGGGCCTGGCCGCGGCCGCGCCCGCCGCCTTCGCCCAGAGCGGCATGATCCCGATTCCGTCCGGCGGCGGCGGCGATGACGTGCCCGCGGTCCAGACCGTCACCCGCATCGTGGTGGTAGGCGGGATGCCGGGCTGGGAGATTGCCCTGATCGCGGTAGGCGCGGCCCTGGCGGCCGGCGCGGCCGCGGTGGCGGTGTACCGGATGCTGACCGTTCGCCGTCAGGCGGTCACCGCGGCGTGAGCCGGGCGCCTCGAGGACCGACACGGGCCACCGGGGCGGTGCCGGGCGGGATCACGACGAAGCGGCGGCCCTGACCCGGGCAGCAACAGCAACAGCAACAGCAACAGCAACAAAATGAGACACAGGAGGCATGACATGGCGCTGTTCATGGACTTTCACGAGAATCTCGCGCTGCCGGCTGAGGCCATCGCGCAGATCGCCGAGGAGAGCCGGGCTCAGCGGGCGGACGAGTTCGGGGTGCGGCAGGTCGAGCTGTACCACAACCCTGATGGGCAGGTGTACTGCGTGCTGGAGGGACCGGACGAGGAGGCCATCCGGAAGCACCACGCGGCGCTGGGCCTCGACTGCGGGGACGTGCACCGGGTGACCGGCCTGACCTGAGGGTACAGCTCGGTGCGGCCAGCCCGAGAGGGCGCGGCTGGCTCAGAGGCTGACGCTGCGGCCGGCGTCCCGGGCGGCGGGCGGATCACCGCGGAACAGGCGGCGGTAGGCGTTGGGGGTGGTGCCGAGCCACAGCCGGAAGTGGTGGCGCAGGGCGGTGGCGTTGCCGAAGCCAGTCCGGTCGGCGATGGCGTCCACGGTCTCGTCGGACTCCTCGAGCAGCTGCTGGGCCAGCAGGATGCGCTGGCCGATGAGCCACCGCTGCGGGGTGGTCCCGGTGTCGGCCACGAACCGGCGGGCGAAGGTCCGCTCGGACATGTTGGCCCGGGCGGCCAGCTGGCGGACGGTGAGGGGCTGGTCGAGGTGAGCGCGCAGCCACTCCAGCAGGTCGCGCAGGGAACCGTCACAGGCGGGAGCGATGGGCTGGACGACATACTGGGCCTGCCCGCCGTCCCGGTGCGGCGGGACCACCATCCGCCGCGCGATGCCGTTGGCCACCCGGGACCCCTGCTCCTTGCGGACCAGGTAGAGGCAGGCGTCGATGCCCGCCGCGGTCCCGGCGCTGGTGATCACCGGGTCGTCGTCCACGTAGAGCACGTCAGGATCGATCTTGGCCCGCGGGTAGCGGCGGGCCAGCTCGGACGCGTTGCGCCAGTGGGTGGTGCAGCGGCGGTCATCGAGCAGGGCCGCCTCGCCGAGGATGAAGGCGCCGCTGCAGATGCTCAGCACGCGCGCGCCGCGGGCCACCGCGGCACGCAGCGCCTCGAGCAGGTCGGCGGAGAAGGGCCGGGCGGCGTCGGGAGCCCAGCCGCCCAGGCCGCCGGCCAGGTTAAGGCGCTCGTCGCTGACGGCAGGCAGGGCGATCAGGTCGGCTTCGGCCAGCCGGTCCAGCCCGTGACTGGGGTGGATGGTGAAGTCGAGGGCATGCAGCGGCGGGGGCTCGCCGGCTACCACGGCGAAGTCGTAGCGAGGCAGCCCGTCGTCCGAGCGGTCGACCCCGAACACCTCGCACACCGTGCCGAACTCGAAGGGCAAGAAGCCGTTGACCAGCACGACGGCAATATTGCGGAGCACGGCTACCTCGGGTCCGGCGGACAGGAAGGTCTGACTGGCAGAATATCAGCCGACCGCATCTTCCTGCCACGGCTCAGGCCAGGCGCGAAGCTCGAGGAGCGGGGGTAGGCACCGTGGTGGGCCGGGCTAGGCGTGCGCCGACGGGGGAAAGCAAAGATAGCGATGGGAAAGCCGGGCTTGGGAAAGCCGAGGGGCGGGAAAGCCGGAGCGGCGCGAAAGCCGGAGCGGCGCGAAAGCCAGGCGAGTCTAGGTCGAACGAGAACTGAGTCGGGCTGGCCGGATTCGAACCGGCGGCCTCCGCGACCCAAACGCGGCGCGCTAGCCAAGCTGCGCTACAGCCCGTCACAAGCGAGTCTAGCGGTTCGACTACGGCCCGCGCCCGGCCGACGTCCGGCGGCGGCCGCCGCTACGGGGTGCCGAAGTGGTAGCCGGCGTCCAGCAGCCGGGGAATGACCTTCTTCAGGGCGGCCACGGTCTGGGACCGGTTACCGCCGCCGTCGTGCTCCAGGATGATCGAGCCGGTGCGGGTGTTCTTCATGATGTTGGCGATGATCGACGACGTGCCGGGCCGGGCCCAGTCGCGCGGGTCGACGGACCAGCCGAGCGGCGTCTGGCCGGCGTCGGCGCACTGGTCCAGGACGTAGGAGGACCAGGCTCCGTACGGCGCGCGGAACAGGTCAGGGCGGCGGCCGGTAGCGGCGTGGATGGCGTCGGTACCGCGGCTCATCTGCTGGTCGACCGTCGAGGCGGACACCCTGGTCAGATCGAGGTGGGACCAGGTGTGGTTGGCGATCAGGTGCCCGGCCTGGGCCACCTCGCGGGCCAGCGCGGGATTGGCCCGCACCTGGAGGCCGACCATGGAGAAGGTGGCGGTTATCCCGTAGCTGGCCAGCAGCTGGAGGACCTGCGGAGTGTAGACCGGGCTCGGCCCGTCGTCGATGGTCAGCGCGATGGCCTTGGGACCGTCGTCGAGGTAGAACATCGGGGATGGCCCGGCCGCAGCGGAGCCCGGCCCGGACGTCATCAGCTTCTTGTCCGGCCGGCCGGCGGCCGACTTGACCGATGCGGGGCGGGAGGTCGAGGCGCGGGCCGTGGGGTTGGAGGTGGCGGCTCGCGTGCTCGGCGACGCCGTGTGCGAGCCGGACTGGGCGGTGGACTGTGCGGCGGAGGCGCCCGAGCGGGAGGCCTGCGCGCGGGAGGCCTGCGCGCGCGAGGCTGGCGAGGAGGCGGCCTGGGAGTGGGAGACGGGCGGGTGCGAAGCGGACGGATGCGACGCCGACCCGCTGCCGGTGAGGGCGGGGCGCCCGGAGGCGGAGCTCGACACAGTGGGGCCGGGCCTGGCCTCCGGGGACGGGTGACCGGAGGCGGCGGCGGAATTGGCCTCGCGGCCGTTCTCTGACGCCCAGAGGCCGAGCACGGTCAGGCCTCCGGCGGTCAGCAGGACCCGCCGCGTCATGTGCGGCTTCCCGGCTGAGCCGCTCGCCTTGCCCATTCGTCCCCCAACAACGTCTCGCTGGCACGATCGACCGCTATGGCAACCTAACAGCAAGACTGTCCGCAGACACGAACGGTTGTAACTTTGCGGCGTGTTGTCACGGCCATGCGCCGAGCCACCGCTCCTGGCCGGGTCAGCGGCCGCGCTCCGAGCCGCCGGTGCGGCCGGGACGCCAGCGAGTGCCCAACGTGCCGGAGGCGGCCGCGGTACCGCTGGTCCCGCCGCCCTGGCCGCGCAGGCCATGGGCGATGCCGACCGCGATGACCCCGCCCGCGACCGGCCCGACCAGGTAGGCCCACCAGGCCGTCCAGTCACCGAAGACCAGCGCCGGGCCGAGCGAGCGGGCCGGGTTCATCGACGCGCCGCTGACCGGGCCGCCGAACAGCCCGGCCAGGGCGATGTAGGCGGCCACGGCCTGGGCGGCCAGCGCGCCGATCTGCTGCGCGCCCGACGCCGTGCCCTGGATGACGCTGATCAGCCCGGTGGTCAGGATGAGCTCCCAGACCATGGCCGTGGTGGCCGAGATGCCGGGCCCGGGCAGGGTCAGGCCGGCGCTGCCCTGCTGGCCGAGCAGGGCCCGGAGCAGCAGGGTGGCCAGGACGGCCCCGGCGAACTGCACCACGATGTAGGGCATCACGCGCTTCCACGGGAAGTCGCCGCGCAGGGCGAAGGCGATGCTGACCGCAGGGTTCAGGTGCGCGCCCGACACGGCGCCCATGAACAAGATGACGGCCATGACCATCAGGGCAGGCGCGACGGCCCGGGCGCTGGACCCGACGGCCTGACCGCCGAACCGGGCGTTGACCACTCCCCCGCCGACGGCCACCAGGACCAGCAGGAAGGTGCCCAGGGCCTCGGCGAACAGGCGGCGCCACTCGTACCGGTCATCGCGGAAGTCGTACATCCCGACGATGGAGTTCGGGCGCCCGATCGACCGCAGGGCGACCGCGACGGGACGGTCCAGCGACGATTCGGGCCCAGTGGGCCGGTCCGGCGGGACGGGCAGGCCAGGCGTGTCGGTCATCGCGCGTGTTCTTCCTCGGGCGGGTGGGACCAGGCCTGCCGCACGCGGCACCGGCCGTTCGGTAGAAGATCTTTAGCGGGTCACTTCGGAGCCATCATCCGCCCACAGGGTGTGGAAGGCGCCGTCGCGGTCGGTGCGGCGGTAGGTGTGCGCGCCGAAATAGTCGCGCAGGCCCTGGACCAGCGCGGCGGGCAGGCGCTCGGCGCGCAGCGCGTCGTAGTAGGACAGGGCGGCGGAGAACCCGGGGACGGGGACGCCGAGGCGGGCCGCGGTGGCGACGACGGTGCGCCACGCGTCCTGGGCAGCGGCCAGCTCGCGGCCGAAGTCCTGGTCGGCCAGCAGGATGGGCAGCTCCGGGCTGGCCTGGTAGGCGGCGCGGATGCGGTCCAGGAAACCGGCCCGGATGATGCAGCCGCCGCGCCAGATGGTGGCCATCTGGCCCAGGTCGATGTCCCATTCGTACTCGCGGCTGCCGACGTCCATCATGTTCCAGCCCTGCGCGTAGGAGACCAGCTTGGACGCGTACAGAGCCTGCTCGATCTGGTCGGCGAACTCGGCAGGCGGCTGGTCGCCGTCGCGGCGGGCCGGGCCGGCCAGGTCGCGGGACGCGGCGCGCAGGTCGGCGTGGCCGGACAGGGAGCGGGCGAAGACCGCCTCGGCGATGCCACTGACCGGGACGCCGAGGTCGAGCGCGTCCTGCACGGTCCAGCGGCCGGTGCCCTTCTGCTCGGCCTGGTCCAGCACGATGTCGACGAAGGGTTGGCCGGTGCCGGCGTCGGTGTGGGCCAGGACTTCGGCGGTGATCTCGATCAGATAGGAGTTCAGCCGGCCGGTGTTCCACGTCTTGAACGTCTCGGCGGCCTGGGCCGGGGTCAGGCCGAGGGCGTGCCGGAGCAGGTCGTAGGCCTCGGCGATGAGCTGCATGTCGGCGTACTCGATGCCGTTGTGGACCATCTTGACGAAGTGGCCGGCGCCGTCGGGTCCGATGTGCGTGCAGCACGGCGTTCCGTCGACGTGGGCGCTGATGGTCTCCAGCATCGGGCCCAGCGCCTGGTAGGACTCGTCCGAGCCGCCGGGCATGATCGACGGTCCGAGCAGCGCGCCCTCTTCGCCGCCGGACACGCCCATGCCGACGAAGTGCAGGTTCTGATCCCTCAGCTTGGCCTCGCGACGGCGGGTGTCGTGGAAGTGGGCGTTGCCGCCGTCGATGAGCATGTCGCCCGGCTCGAGCAGCGGGGCGAACTCATCGATCACGGCGTCGGTGGCCTCGCCCGCGTTGACCATGATGACCAGCCGCCGGGGGCGCTCGAGCGCGTTGACGAAGTCCTTCGCGTCCGGCGTCGCGACGAAGTCCCCTTCGTGGCCGAACTGATCGACGGTGTCCGTGACCTTGGAGGCCGTCCGGTTGTGCAGGGCGACGGTGTAGCCGTGCCGGGCGAAGTTGCGGGCCAGGTTACGGCCCATCACGCCCAGGCCGGTGACGCCGATCTGCGCCTGGTCGTTCGGCTTGTCTGGCATCGCGGGTGTCTCCTCCCGGTCGGATGATCCGAACACTATGCCCACGCCGCGGGTGGTTACCCGGGGACGGGGCGGGTCAGGCGGGAGGCTTCGGCGAGGCCGAGACGGTACACTTACGCAGTGCCAGCCGCTCCGTTCGGGGCGGCTGCTGCGGGCGTAGCTCAATGGTAGAGCCCCAGCCTTCCAAGCTGGTCATGCGGTTTCGATTACCGTCGCCCGCTCTGTTTGGAACTGCTGGCCAGGCCAGGAGCAGCCATGAGCGAAAGCCTATGTGGTGCGTCATGAGACCCGCGACAGCGAATGCTGGTGCTGCGGCAAGAGGGTCGATCTCGAGGAACTGGTCCATCTAGTTCCTGAGGTGGCTCAACCGGCACATGCCCTGGTAACAGGATCGTCCAGGGCGGTCAGAGCAGCGAGGGCGCGACCGAGGCGATCCAGGCTCGCTGGCGCCGGGTTTCGACGGCGCGCGGGTGGTAGTTCGCGCGTACCCAGTCGACGGCGGTACCGGCCGGGATCCCGCTCATGATGGCGAGGATGGCCATCGCCGTGCCGGTCCGGCCGATTCCGGCGCCACAGGCGATCTCGACCCGTTCGGCTGCGGCTCTGGTGTGCGCGTCACGCAGCGCGTGAACGGCGTCCTCGGCGGAGGCGGGCAGGCGGAAGTCGGGCCACCGGACCCAGCGGCTGGGCCAGTCGGTGATGTGCGGGTCGCGGCCGAGCAGGTAGACAGCGAAGTCAGGGTCCGGGGCCGGGCCGCGGGGTCGCCGGATTCCGGTGCCGCGAATCTGGCGACCGTCCGGGAACCGGACCACCCCCGCCGCCGAGCCCCAACCGTCCATGCGTTCACGGTAGTTCGGCGGGTCGTCGCGATGGCGGCAGCCGGGCCTGGTCGACCTGGCCGGCGAGCGGATTCGGCGGACGGACGGAGGGTCCCAGCGGCCGTCGAGGGCCACGTGGCGCGGCGCGTACGGGCACAGCGTGATGCCGAGCGCCCGCGGCGGATGAGCAGGCCGGCGTGCGGTCAGGCGCGGAGCGCGGCAGCGGGCGTCTCCTCGAAGCGCTGCCGGTAAGCCTGGGCGAACTGGGCCGGGCTGGCCCACCCCCAGCGCCGGGCCACCTCGGCGACGGTAACACCGGCGGCCGGGTCAGCGGCGCGCAGTTCCTTGCGGGCCCGGTCCAGCCGGATCCGGCGCAGGTATCCGGTCGGCGTCAGGTTGAAGGTGCGGCGGAACGCGTACTGCAGCGCCCGGCCGGTCACTCCCGCGGCAGCGGCGATCTGGTCCATGGTCAGCGGCTGATCGGCGTGCGACTCGATGAACGCCGCCGCTCGCCGGACGGCGGCTGGCGCGACCCAGCCGGGCCCGCGCAGGTACGGGACGGTCATCGTCGTGTTCGGGAACGTCTCCAGCATGACCGCGGCCGCGAGGCGGGTCAGCTGCTGCACGACAAGGGCGCTGACCTCGGTGGTCTCAGAGGGGACGAGCTGGCCGCAGATGAACTCCGCGGTCTGGGCGAACATCCGCTCGGCTTCGGGCGAGATGGGCGCCATGCCCTCGAAGCGCAGCCGGCCGGGAGGCATCCCGGTGCGCTCCCGGGCCAGCTCGGTCACCACGGCCTGCGGCACCTGCAGTGCGGCGTACGCGGCATCGTCGAACGCGGAGGTCATGGGACGGTCAGGCGAGATCAGGAAGGCGCTGCCGCGGCCGAAACACACGTCATCTCGAGCGGTACTGACCTGGCCGCAGCCCTGCGTGACCGCCATGGCCATAGGCATGGCGACCGGATCCGCCTCGGCCTGGTAGAAGACCCCGCCGTACCGGAGCCGGCCCGCGCCTAGCTCGCCGACCGTCACCGAACGGATCTGGCCATCGATCCCGACCGGATCATCACAGCGGAACCGGCCGACGTGGTCACCGTAGAGCTGCCGGACCAGGTCCTCGAGCAGCTCCATGTCCTGCGTCATCAGCTCAGCTCGCTGCACCGGAACCACCTCAACCCTGGCCATCGCGCCTCCTCAGTACGGACACGGCACCAGAACCGACGCACAAGCTAAGAAAACGGTGCCCACGGGACGCTATAGGCGAAACCTCGCGAGTGCTGAGCGTGACGCAACTGGCTGGCTGACTAGGGATTTTCACTAGGGCCCCGGAAGCCGGTTCCGCCGATAGTGGAGCTATCGGCGGAACACGCCACCAGGAAAGAGACGATTGAGATGACCAGCCAGCCTCAGGACAGCCAGCGCGACGCGGTCGCGCACGACGACGGTCAGCCGGCCGCGGCGGCGGCCGGATGGTGGGCCCGGGCGATGGCCCAGCCGGGGTTGCTGCTGAAGCGGCTGGTGCTGGCGGTCGGAGCGGTGTACTTCGCCATGGTGGCCGTGACCAACGTGGTCAACTTCATCGCGTCGGTGGGCCATTTCCACTGGGTGTTCCTGAATTCGGGCAACGCGGCCTACATCGCGTCGATCGCCAAGGTCTACTCGTGGCCGGTCTGGGCGGACAACGGCGTGGTGCTGCTGGCCGCCCTGGCTGAGGGCTTCGGGGCCTACCTGTTCATCAGGGCGCTGCTGCGGTTCCGTGGCGGCGCAACCGGGATGCGGGCCGTCTGGCAGGCACTGACCTGGAACATCGTGGTGTGGCTGGGGTTCATCATCGGCACCGAGTTCTTCGTGGCCTATACCTCGGAGAGCCCGTTCCGCGAGCTCCTGATCATCGCGCTGGTCATGCCGGTGATCATGGCCGTGGTCCCGGACCGAGTACCCGAACGCGGTTGACCTCAAGCGCTTGAGGTTTGGTTGGCTGAGGACATGACGGCCTTCACCATCCAGGACGTGTCCCGGCGCAGCGGGCTCAGCGAACCGACGCTGCGGTACTACGAGGAGATCGGGCTCATCGGCCCGATCGAGCGGGACGCGAGCAGCGGCCACCGCCGGTACGGTGCCGATGACCTCGACACCGTGGCGGCGCTGGCCTGCCTGCGGGCCATGGGCGTGGGCATCGAGGACATGCGCACCTACCAGGCCAACCGAGGGCGCGGCCGCGAAGCCGCCGCGGAGCAGCGCGACCTGCTGCTCCGGCACGCCGAGCGCGTCACGGCGGAGATCGAGAAGCTGCGCACGCACCTGGACTACCTGCGGGAGAAGGCCGCTATGTGGGACGCGCGGGACCGCGGCGACGCCGCGGCCGAGGCCGCGGCCTGGGAACGGATCCGGGCCGCGGTGGGCTGCCTGGAGATCAGCCGATGAGCCCGGCCCTGGTGACCGGCGGCTCCGGCTACGTCGGCACGCAGCTGATCGCCGCGCTGCTGCGGGCCGGCACGCCGGTGCGGGCCACGGTCCGGACGCTGGAGCACGAGCCGGCGGTGCGCGCCGCCGTCCGCCGCGGCGGTGCCGACGACGCCGGCCTGGAACTGGTGACGGCGGATCTCACCGCGAACGAGGGCTGGCCCGCCGCGGTGACCGGCTGCGCCGAGGTGTACCACGTGGCCTCGCCGATGATCCGGTCCGAGGATCCTGACGAGCTGCTCGTCCCGGCCCGGGACGGCACGATCCGGGTGCTGCGCGCCGCCCGCGACGCCGGGGCCCGGCGGGTGGTGCTGACGTCATCATTCGCGGCCGTCGGCTACACGCCCAAGCCCGGGGCCGAGTACACCGAGGACGACCGGACCGATCCCGACACGCCCGGCCTGGCCGCCTACCCGCGCTCCAAGGCCATCGCGGAGCGCGCAGCCTGGGACTTCATGAAGGAGCAGGGCGGCGGCACCGAGCTGGTGATGGTCAACCCGACGTTCATCCTCGGCCCGACCCTGACGACCGAGATACGGTCCTCGCTGCAGCTGACCAAGATGATGCTGGACGGGACGATGCCGGTGGTGCCGCGGCAGCGTTTCGGCGTGGCTGACGTGCGGGATGTGGCCGACCTGGAGGTGCTGGCCATGGCGGCGCCGGAGGCGGCGGGCCGGCGTTTCCTGGCCCTGGCCGACGGCCCGACGATCAGCTTCCTGCGGATGGCCGAGATCCTGCGGGACTGGCTGGGGCCACAGGCTGAGCGTGCGCCGGTCGAGGAAGCGCCCGGTGCCGAGCCGCCCGAGCTGGTCATCCACAACGACCGGGCCAAGCAAGTGCTGGGCTGGCGGCCGCGCCCGGCGGAGACGACGATCGTGGAGACGGCCGAGAGCCTGCGCGATCTCGGCCTGCTGGCCGGCCAGTGATCCCAGGCCGTGAGGGCGGAGCCGTCCTGGCCACTGGCCGGCCCCAAGTGGCTGGCTCCAGATACAGCAGGGCCCGGGCGCGCGATCAGCACGTCCGGGCCCGTTCCCAGCGAAGTCGCCGGGCAGGTGTCCTTAGAGGACGCCGTTCAGCAGGGTGCCCAGCTGGCCGAGGATGTCGGACAGCGAACCAGCGACGTTCGTGAGGAACGTACCAAGCATGACTTTGCCTCCTGTGGACGGTGCATCAGCGTCGATGCGTCGTTTTCTGGTGGATACTTTTCGTCACTATTAGTGACAACTTCAATACTTAGAGTAATACAGCCAGGACGATCTGTCACCACTGGGGCGCCTGTTTATTTGTGCGTCGTTCCGGCATGATCGGCCGTTTGAGGCACGCCGCGGCTGTTTGAGGCACGCAACCGGCATCCGGACAGGAATCAGGCCCGTCCCCGCGCGGGGACGGGCCTGATTCAGGCTCGGGTCAGGCGCTGGCGATCAGCGGCCCTTCCAGTTCGGGGCGCGCTTCTCGGCGAAGGCCTTCGGGCCCTCGAGGCGGTCTTCGCTCTCGTCGACCTTCTTGTACCAGGGGCCGTTGACCTCGCGGAGGTGCTCCAGCAGGGTGACGCCCTCCGGCGGGGTCGGCGGGTTCATGTGCAGGTGGACGCCGTTCTTCAGGGCCTTGACGGCCAGCGGGGCGCACAGCTTGAGGATCTCGGCCCGCTTCTCCGCCTCGGCCATCATCGCGTCCCGGTCCGGCACGACCCACTGCACGAACCCGATCCGGCGGGCCTCCTCAGCCGAGAAGTGCGCGCCGGACAGGATGATCCACAGCGCCCAGCCGAGCGGGACGAAGCCGATTTCCTGGGTGTCCATCAGGTTGATGGGCACCAGGCTGCGCAGCGGCTCGGGCATGCCGAACACGGACTTCTGAGTGGCGATGCGGAAGTCGCAGCGGGCCGACAGCTGCATGCCGCCGGCCAGGGCGTACCCGTCGATGCAGGCGATGACCGGCTTGAGGCACTGGGTGATGCGTGTCCCGCCATGCCGCGCCTGCTGCGCGGCGCCCACCGCGATGGTCTGGTCCCGCTGGGTCATTTCCTTGAGGTCCGCGCCGGCGCAGAAGGCCCGGCCGCCGCCGCCGGCCAGGACGATGACCAGCACGTCATCGTCGTTGTCGGCTTCATCGAAGCTGTCGTGCAGGCCGTTGTTCACCCCGGTGCTGAGCGCGTTCATCCGCTCTTCGTTATGGATGGTGATCCACGCGACCCGATTGCGCTTCTCGTAGCTGACCAGGTCGAACGTCTTGACGGCCATTGTCGAAACCTCTCAATGTCTCGAAACATGCGCTTGCTCAGTCACAATAAATCGCCGGCCGGAGCGCCTCAAGGGGTCTTACGAGATACCGGCGGGCCAGTGCCGCCGACGGTCCCCACCCGGGCCCGCGTCAGGGCCGGGCCGACGCTAGTTCCGAGCCGGACGGCGCGAATCCCGGGCTAGCCTGGCGTGGAGCCAGGCCAGCCCGGGAAAGGGCTCGGCCTAGGCCGCCGCGCCGGGGCGCTGGCCGGCCAGGTAGACCTTGCGGCCCGGGTACTCCGGCCGCGGCAGGCCCAGGTCGTGCTGGGCGATGATGGTGCGGAACACCTCGACGGTGCCGCCGGGGGTGGCGGTGTGCTGAGCGTCGCGGTGAGCGAACTCGATGGCACCCTCGCCGATGGCGCCGTCGGCGCCGTAAGGCAGGGTCGCCTCCGGCCCGACCAGGTCGATCAGCCGCTCGCAGGCCAGCCGGGCCACGTCGGAGCCCATCACCCGGCCCATCGGGCCCGGCGTGCAGGTGCCGGCCTCCATCTCGACCAGGATCCGGCCGATCCCGGCCAGGAAGGTGCTGTCGTCGATCATCGGCCCGTCGCCGTCAGGCGCGTCCTTAGCCCAGCGGACCGCGGCCTTGACCCCCTTGTTCAGCGGGTGCATCAGCCCGGTGCCGATCGACGCGTCGTCCAGCTTGCTGGCCGACGCGCCCATGCTGTGCTCGGCGTCCAGCGGGCCGTGCAGCACGGACCAGCCGTTGTTGACCTCGCCGATCCGGTACCGGTCCGGGAGCCGGATGTCGGTGTAGAAGCTGACGTTGGTCGTCTCATCCCCGATGGTGGGCAGCGGCTGCCGCTCGAACCCAGGTGAGCTGGTCGGGACCAGGAACATCGTCATGCCCTTGTGCTTGGGCAGCGACGGGTCGGTCCGGGTGATGAGGAAGACGTGGGTCGCGTACTGGGCGTTGGAGGTGAAGATCTTCTGCCCGTTGATGACCCACTCGTCGCCGTCCTGCACCGCCCGGGTGCTGGCGTTGGCGATGTCCGAGCCGCCATCGGGCTCGGTGTAGCCGAGGGCGAACCGGACCGTGCCGTCGGCCACGCCCGGCTTGAGCTCCTCCCACAGGCCCGGGTCACCGGAGGCCGCGATGGCGGGCCAGACCAGGTCAGTGGTGCCGAGGATGATGACCGGGGCGTCCCGCTCACGCAGCTCGGTCTGGAGGATCCGGTTGCACACGTCGTCGAGCTCGGCGCCGCCCTCGTCCTTCCGCCACCGCGGCTCCAGCCAGCCCTTGGACCCCAAGGCCAGGAAGAATTCCTCGTCGTAGTTACCGGCCGCCGCACGCGTGCGCGCGCGGACCTCCGGGGTCAGGTGCTCATCCAGCCACGCCCGGAGCTCATCCCGGAAGGCCTGCTGAGCCTCGGTCAGGTCAACGCTGGTGAAATCCACTTTCGGCCACTCCTCACTGCTGCATTACTATGGCGTTCGCACGCGCGATATTCGGGTAATCCCCGATGATGCAATCGGCAGGCGCAGTCCGCGCCACGTCCAGGCCGGGCCAGCGCCCGAGCCACCGTGAACACGTAGGAAAATCGACGACCGGTCCGTGCAGGACTCCGCTGGACGCCCTGGTCAGGGCGGTCCGTCTGGAGCCAAGCTGAACAAGCACAGTTCGCCCGCCGTCCAGCACGATCACATCAATCTGTCGTTTCTGACTCGAATGTCATCGTGTGTCTTGGCAAATCGGCTTGTCAAGAGTCATGCCGACCGGCAAGAGTCCTGCGGGCGGCTGGCTACACCTTGTGCGTTCGGGCTCAGGGACTACCACCCATACGGCTGACCAGTTCATCGCGGGAGATGCCATACCGGGCGCCGAACTCCTGGAGCTCGTGCAGCTCGAGGGTCTCAGGCAGATCCCGTGCGGCATCGTCGGCGGCTTGCGGATAGCCGATGTGACGCAGGGTGTCGACTACCCACTGCCTGCTGTAAGACATCCGCACCACCATGTTCGTCGTGACCCGGGCCGTCCAGGCCAGCCTAACGGGGGCGGATTCAGCTACCGGCGCGGGGCCTTCAGGCCATAGCGGCTGGCATACTCGGCGGCCAGCCAGGGACCGAAGTCCTCGATGAGCGGGGTCAGGACGGACGGATCGGCCGAGGGTAGGCGGGCCAGGGCCGCGGCGGCACGCAGCAGCGCGGCACGGCCCGGGTAGTCGCGCTCCGGGTAGTAGCAGCCGAACAGGGCGGCGGACCGTTCCAGGTCGCTGGTCCAGCCACCCCAGCGAGGCATGATCAGGGTGAACCCGGTGCGGACCAGGCGGCGGGTGACGTGCCGGCTGAGCAGCTTCCGATCGGCGTCGGTGGTGGCTTCGGCGGCGCGCGCACGCCACTGCGGCAGGACCAGGCCGAGGTCGCCGTTGGTCTCGCGGGCCAGCAAGGCGGTCGGGCGGTAGCGGGGCAGCCGGGCGGCCAGGTCCTCACCGAGCAGCGGGGTACACAGGCAGGCGACGAAGAAACCGCCGTCGTACCGTTCCAGCTCGCTCAGCGTGCTGGCGGTACCGGACAGCACGATGCCCGCGCCGTCGATCTGGGCGAAGGCGTCGTCGAGGTCCGTCTCGGCGACGCGGACGGCGGCCCGGTCGGCGTCGACGGGCTCGGCGTGCAGGACCACGAGCAGGTCGAGGTCCGAGACGCCCGGGACGGCTGTGCCGCGCGGGATGCTGCCGTATAGATAGGCGCTGTGCAGCCGCGGGCCGAACGTGCCGGTGATCTGGGTGCGGGCGGCCGCGACGACAGGGGCGAAGGCGGCGGACACTCGATCAAGCGCTCCTTCGCGGGCGATCGTCCCGTCGTCGCTCAGGCCCCGGTCGTTCATGCGCTCACTATGCCGCGTGGGCTGGGAAAGGCCAGCGAATTTAGGGGCGACGGGCACGGTCCGTTCGGAGGAGATTCTTATGCAAACATATTATCCTCTTAACTTTCCCTATCGAATTCTATTCGATATCTTTAGCTAAGGTTCGAGTCGGGTGCGGAGGAGGCAGAACTCGTTGCCTTCGGGGTCGGCGAGCACGTGCCAGCTCTCGTCGCCGGTCTGGCCGATGTCGGCCGGTCGGGCGCCAGCGGCGAGCAGGCGGGCCAGCTCCGCGTCCTGGTCGCGGTCGGTCGGGCTGACGTCGATGTGCAGGGGCAGCTTGCCGACCTTGGGACCTGACGACCGGTCGAACACGATGGTGGGCTGAGGGCCGCCAAACCCGACGCCCGGCGGGCCGATCTCGATGGCGTCGCCGTCTCGTTCCAGCTCGACGTAGCCGAGCACCTCGCACCAGAAGGACGCCAGCCGGTCCGGGTCACGGCAGTCGATTACCAGCTCACTGATTCTGCAGGCCATAGCTCACGGTAGCGGGGTGCCGGCCCGCGCTGGCCGGAAGCCGGGGCAGACAGCTGCCCGGCTCCCGGCCAGCGGTGACTTAAGATCCGGCGGGGCCGGTAGTACCAGGCTCATCCGGTCCGGGATGGACTGGTCCCGCTTGGGCCGCGGACGGTCCCGCTTGGGGCGGCTCAGGGTGAACGGGCTCGGCGTGAACGTGCTCAGCGTGGACGGTCTCGGTGTGGGCGGGTCGGGATCGAGTTGAGCCGAAGAGGCGCCCGGCGACGTCGGCAAGCCGGTCGGCTTGGTCGCGGACCTGCTCGAAGCGCTGCAGGACCTGCTCCAGCCGGTCGGCTGGGCCGGGACCTGGCACCGAGTGGCGAACCCCGGGATGCGGGACGCCTGCATACGGGCCGCGGGGAGGCGGCGGGGCCTGCGGAGGTTGCGGAGACGGCGGGGGACGGTGGTGATGGCGGGACGCGCCGGCGAAGTCCCCGGTCCGGCGGCCAGCCCAGGCTCCGGCCTGACGACCGGCCCAGGCTCCAGCGGGACGGCCGGCCGGATCACCGGGCCGGGCTCCGGCGGCTTCGTCGGCCATGTCCTGGGCTTCGCGGGCGACTTCGTCCGCCTGGTCTGCTACTTCCTCGGCCAGGTCAGCTTGCTGCTCGGCTCGTTCGGCACGGTAGCGGGCCTGCTGGGCGGTGACCCGGGCCTCGTCGGCACGGCGTTCGGCCCGTTCGACGGTCTCGTCGTCGCCCCACTCGTTGGTCAGCTCGGCCGCTTCCTGAGTCAGATCGGCGGTCTCCTCGGCCTGGTTGGCGACGTCGGCGTCCCGCTCGGCCCGATCGCGGGCCTGCTCGGCCAGGTCACGGGCGCGGTCGGCCACCTGGCGTGCCTGCTCGGCGTGCTCGCGGTCCAGGTCAGCGGCCTCGGCCTCGATTCCAGCGGCGGGCGTGTCGGCTCCGCTCCCGGGCGCGGCTGGTCGGCCGGGCTCGTCGTGGAGGACGCTGTCCGCGGGGGGATCGGCGGGGGTGTCGCGGTCGTCCTGCACCGCGCGGCGGGCCACGCTGTAGGGCTCGCCGGTCTCGGCCATGCGCTGGCGGGCGGCGGCCTTGCGCGCCTTGTCCTGAGTCATGATCGTTGCTTCCCTGGCGAGGCGGCCCGCGTCTGCTCGCCATGGTGAACGCTGCGGCTCGGACGCCGCGGCCATGACTGATGGGCACCCGAGTCGAAGACCCTTGTCCTCAGGGCCGCGGGCGGCGCGGGCCGGCTGCGGCTCGGAAGCGGGCAGGCGGTGCGCTGCCACTGAGGTCACGATACCCCGAGATATGACGCTTTCCAGGGGGGCTAACCCCCCGGTTCGCCGGGGTCTGCGCCCCGGCCTGCGGGCCCGGGAGGCCAGCTCAGCCGGGGCCAGGTGTGACGCATACCTCCGTCACGGGGGCTGACGATGTATTTGGGATCCCAGAGCGTCATGGCACCATGTTGAGATGGAGGGCCTCAGTTCGGCGCACGCGGTCAGCCGGCGCGCGGCCGGGCGGCGCCGGCCCTGCCCCGTGACTCGCGCTACGGCCGGGAACCGGTCCTTCCGTTGACTGACACGGTCCCGCGCCATGTGGTGACCGGTGATGATGCCCTGCCGGGCGAAGTACGCCTGCTGGAGGCGGCCGAACGCGTCCTGTCCGGCGAGCGCCGCGGCATCCGGGCCATGCTGCCGTTCCTCGGCCCGGCGTTCATCGCCGCGGTGGCCTACGTCGACCCGGGCAACTTCGCGACCAACATGGCCGGCGGCTCGCGGTTCGGCTACACCCTGCTGTGGGTGGTGCTCACGGCCAACCTGATGGCCATGCTGATCCAGTCGATGAGCGCCAAGCTGGGCATCGCCACCGGCCGCAGCCTGCCCGAGGTCTGCCGCGAGCGGTTCGGCCGGCGGGCCGCGACGCTGATGTGGCTGCAGGCCGAGGCGGTGGCGATGGCGACCGACCTGGCCGAGTTCGTGGGCGCCGCGCTGGGCCTGCACCTGGTCTTCAGCCTGTCGATGTGGGTGTCGGCGGCGCTGACCGCGATCGCGGCGTTCATCATCCTGGCCATGCAGGTCGGCGGGTTCCGCCGATTCGAGGCGGTGCTGACCGGGCTGGTGGCGGTGGTGATCGTGGCGTTCGGCCTGGAGGTACTGCGCAGCAAGCCGCCGGTGGCCGACGTGGCGCGCGGCCTGTTCGTCCCGCAACTAGCCGGCAGCGGCTCGGCCCTGCTGGCCGTGAGCATCATCGGCGCCACAGTCATGCCGCACGTGATCTACCTGCACTCCTCGCTGACCCAGAACCGGATCGTGGGCGCCCACCCCGACGCGCGGCGCAAGATCTTCCGCTACGAGATGGTCGACATCATGATCGCCATGGGCATCGCCGGGCTGATCAACCTGGCCATGCTGGCCACCGCGGCGGCCGTCTTCCACAGCCGCGGGCTGTACGGCGCGGGCGATGACCTGAGCGTGGTCTACAAGGGACTGAACCAGTTCCTGGGCGCGCACAGCGGGACGGTGTTCGGCGTGGCCCTGCTCGCCTCGGGGATCGCCTCGTCCTGCGTGGGCACGTTGTCGGGCCAGGTGGTCATGCAGGGCTTCATCCACCGGCAGATCCCGATCTTCGCCCGCCGGGCCATCACCATGATCCCGGCGCTGGTGGTGATCGCGGTGGGATTCAGCCCGAGCCGGACGCTGGTGCTCAGCCAGGCCTTCCTGTCGTTCGGCATCCCGTTCGCGCTGATCCCGCTGGTCATATTCACCAGCAATCGCGAGCTGATGGGCTCGCTGGTTAACCGGCGGCTCACGATCGCGGTGGCTGCGGTAGTCACATTGGTCATAGTGGGCCTGAATATCTACCTGCTGGCCACGGCGTAACCTGCCCGGTATGAGCCCGATCTCGCGCGGCTTTCACCGCCGCCGCCCGGAGACGGAGCCCGCGGGCCGGGTACCGCCGGGCCAGTACCTGACCTCTGACTTTCCTGTGCTGTCGGCCGGCCCGACTCAGGTGAGAAAGCCGGCGGACTGGTCGTTCTCCATCGAAGGCGCCCGCTCGCCCGCGAGCTGGACCTGGGCCGAGTTCCAGGCCCTGCCCGCCGAGACCATCACGGTCGACATCCATTGCGTGACCCGGTGGTCCAAGCTTGACACGGTCTGGACAGGAGTATCGCTGGACGTGCTGCTCGGGGCGGTGGACCACGACGCCGCCTACGTCCTGGCCTTCTGCGACGGCGGTTACACGACGAACCTGCCGGTCACCGCCCTCACCGGCGGAAAGGCCTGGGTGGCCTACTCATACGACGGCCGCCCGCTGCCCGCCGAGCACGGCGGCCCGGCCCGCCTCCTCGTCCCGCACCTGTACTTCTGGAAGAGCGCAAAGTGGGTGCGCGGGCTGCGGCTCCGGCAGGAGGACACGCCGGGCTTCTGGGAGACCTACGGCTACAACAACTACGGAGACCCATGGCGGGAACAGCGCTACGCGGGCGACTGACCTGGCAGCCCGCCACGGTCGACGCAGTGACCGACGAGACGGACCAAACGCGGACCATCACGTTCTCAGTGCCGGGCTGGGCCGGGCACCGGGCCGGGCAGCACCTGGACATCAGGCTCACCGCCGAGGACGGCTACGAGGCCGAGCGCTCGTACTCGATCGCCTCGGCGCCGGGTGAGCCATTGGCCATCACCGTCGAGCGGCTGGACAACGGCGAGGTTTCCCCCTACCTGACCGAAGAGGTGCGGGCCGGTGACGAGCTGGAGATACGGGGCCCCATCGGCGGCTACTTCGTCTGGGACCCGGCAGGCCCAGACGCCGGGGCGCCCCTGCTTCTGCTGGCGGGGGGATCCGGGATCGTGCCGCTGCGGGCCATCCTCCGGTACCGGTCCCGGACGGGGAGCGAGGTCCCCGTCCGGCTGCTGTATTCCGCCCGCAGCTGGGCCGAGGTCATCTACCGTTCTGAGCTGGGAGAGCCAGACCCTGGCGTGACCGTGAACTACACCCTGACCAGGCAGCAGCCACCAGGCTGGACCGGCTACGCGCGCCGGGCGGACCAGGCGATGATCGCGGAGGTCGCTTGGCCGACCGCGCACGCACCGCTGGCCTTCGCCTGCGGGCCGACCAGCTTCGTGGAGGCGGCGGCGGCCGCTTTGGTCGCGATCGGCTATCCGTCGCAGCGGGTCAAGACCGAGCGGTTCGGCGCGACCGGGAGCTAGGGAGGCCGGAATGGCACCATCGGACGACAGGATGCTGGACGACGGGGTCCTGGACGGCAATGCGATCGGCGGAATGCTGATCGAGGTGTTCGGGGCGGACATGACTACGGCCGTCGGGACCTGCGGCTCGTGCGGTACCGCGGGCCCGGTGGCGGAGCTGCCGGTGTACCAGCCCCGGCTGGGCACCGTGGTCCGGTGCCGGGCCTGCGCCAGCGTGCTGATGGTGTTCGTCCAGGTCCGCGGGACGTACTGCGTTGACCTCGAGGGCCTGGCCAGCCTGACCTAGAGCCACGACCGGCGCCTGTTATCCCCCTGCAGGAGTACGCCGAAATCATCACTGCGGGCGACGCGGGCCTGCGTGGCGGGCGGCCAGAATGGGCCGCAAGTCACGAGGGAGAGGGCCACGTTCATGATCGAAGTACAGGGCCTCACGAAACGGTACGGGGAGAAAACCGCGGTCGATGACCTGACGTTCGGCATCGAGCCGGGCAAGGTCACCGGCTTCCTGGGCCCGAACGGGGCCGGCAAGACCACGACGATGCGGTGCATCCTCGGCCTTGACTACCCGGACGCGGGCACGGTCACGGTCGACGGCCGCGACTACCGCGACCTGGCTTATCCGATGCGCGAGGTCGGCGCGCTGCTGGACGCGAAGGCGGTGCACGGCGGTCGGTCGGCCTACAACCACCTGCTGTGCCTGGCCCAGACCAACAACCTGCCCAAGCGCCGCGTCGGGGAGGTGCTCGAGCTGGTCGGCCTGACCGAGGTGGCCAGGAAGCGGTCCAAGGGGTTCTCGCTGGGCATGAGCCAGCGGCTCGGCATCGCCGCGACCCTGCTCGGCGACCCGCAGGTGCTCATGTTCGACGAGCCGGTCAACGGGCTGGACCCCGAGGGCATCCTGTGGATCAGGAACCTGATGAAGGCCCTGGCCGCCGGCGGACGCACGGTTTTCGTGTCCAGCCACCTGATGTCGGAGATGGAGTACACCGCGGATCACCTGATCGTGATCGGCCGGGGCCAGCTGATCGCCGACTGCTCGATGTCGGAGTTCATCGCCCGCTCGTCCGGCGCGGCCGTCCGGGTGCGCACCCCGATGACCGAGGACCTGGTCAAGGCCGTGACCGCCGAGGGCGCGGTCACGTCCCCCGGCGACGACGGCGCCATCGAGGTCCGCGGGATGACGGCCGAGGCGATCGGCGACATCGCGTTCGAGCAGGGCATCCGGCTGCACGAGCTGACCATGATCCACGCGTCGCTCGAGGAGGCGTTCATGGAGCTGACGGCCAGCAGCGTGGAGTACCACGCCGGGATTCCCGAAGCGGCCGGCACTGCGGCCGCCGGGTCGGCCACGCCGGAAAGCAGGGGCTGAGCGATGACCACCATCACGGCCGAGCCGAACACGCAGCTGTCCCCGCTGCCGCCCGCCACCGGGCGAGCCGGGCTACGAGGCGCGATCGCCTCGGAGTTCACCAAGGTCCGCTCGGTCCGGTCCAGCTACTGGACCCTGGCCGCGCTGCTGATCGTCGCCATCGGGGTAGGAGCGGCGATCACCGGCGGCACCGAGGCCAACTTCCGGCACAACCTGGCCAACAAGGCCGACTTCGACGCCACCCAGCAGTCGCTGATCGCGTTCTTCGAGATCGGCCAGCTGATCATCGCGGTAGTGGCGGCGCTGGTCATCACGTCGGAGTACTCCACCGGGATGATCCGCACCTCGCTGGCCGCGCAGCCGCGGCGCGGCACGGTCTACGCAGCCAAGGCCATCGTGCTCACGTCGCTGACGCTGGTCGTCTCGCTCATCACGTCGTTCATCGCGTTCTTCGTGGGCCAGGCCATGCTGTCGGGCAGCGGAGTGAGCGCCTCGCTGTTCCACACGGTCACGATCCCGCAGAACGCGAACGTGACCTGCCCGGCTCCCGGGAAGGGCGGGCCGGGGCTGCCGCCGGACTGCACGGTGACGTTCTCCGGCACCGACGTGATCCACCCGTCGACGGTACTGCTGGCCATCATCGGCTGCGCGCTGTTCGTCACGCTGGTGGCGCTGTTCGCGTTCGGCGTCGGCGCGGTGGTGCGGCACACCGCGGGGGCGATCGCCATCGCCATCGCGGTGCTGTTCATCATCCCCGTCCTGGAGCAGGCCCTGCCGGCGCAGTGGCGCTGGGACATCATGCGGTTCCTGCCGGACGCGGCCAACCAGGTGGTCTCGGTGACCATCGGCAACAACGCCGACCCGCACCTGTGGTCGGCGTGGCCGCAGCTCGGGGTGACCGCGCTGTGGGCCGCGGCCCTGGTCGCCGCTGGAGCCTACCTGTTCCGCACGCGGGACGCGTAAGCGGGAGTTGTAAGGCGGCCTGAGAACGGCCGTCCCGACGCCCCTTCCGCGGCGCCGGGACGGCCGCTGGTTTTGCTGGCCGGCTCTCAGGCCTTGGCCTGCATGGCCGAGCGGGCCGGGTTGCCCTGCTCGGCGGCCTTGGGATCCTTCTCGCCCTGCTTGGCGCGGACGCCGGCCTCGATCTTGTCGCCGAGGTTCTTGTCGACGTTGCGCCAGTAGCCGAAGGCCCGGGCCAGCACCGGCTCGGACACCCCGTTGAGCAGATGGCCGGTGACGTTGGCGACCAGGCGCTCGCGGGCCGCGTCGTCGAGGACCTCGCGGACCATGGTGCCGGCCTGGCCCCAGTCGTCGTCCTGTTCCCGCAGCGTGTAGGCGGTACGGACCATGTCGCCGTCGGAGTACCAGTAGTCGGGCTGGTGGCCGGCGGTGTCGGCGGCCGGGCCGCCCTTGGAGTTCGGCGCGTAGACCGGGTCGAGGGCGTTGACGACGCGCATGGCGCCGTCCTTGCTGTAGGCGTGCACCGGCACGTGCGGGGCGTTGACCGGGATCTGCTTGTAGTTCACGCCCAGCCGGGCCCGGTGCGCGTCGGAGTAGGAGAACCCGCGGGCCAGCAGCATCTTGTCCGGCGACAGGGCGATCCCGGGGACCAGGTTGTCCGGCTCGAAGGCGGCCTGCTCCATCTCGGTGTGGTAATCAGTCAGGTTCCGGTCCAGGGTGAGGCGGCCGACGTCGATGAGGGGGTAGTCGCCGTGCGGCCAGACCTTGGTCAGGTCGAACGGGTTGAACC
Source organism: uncultured Actinomycetes bacterium (assembly GCA_963744005.1). Taxonomy (GTDB): domain Bacteria; phylum Actinomycetota; class Actinomycetes; order Streptosporangiales; family Streptosporangiaceae; genus Palsa-504. Next base: position 1,806,827 of record CAVURU010000003.1, read on the forward strand.
GGTAGGTCTTGGCGTCGGCGAACGGCATGATCTGCATCTTCAGCGTCCAGGACGGGAAGTCCCCGGCCGCGATGTGCTCGTACAGGTCACGCTGGTGATAGTCGGTGTCGGCCGAGGCCATCTGGTCGCCCTCGTCCTGGGTGAAGAACTCGACGCCCTGGTCGGTCTTGAAGTGGTACTTGACCCAGAACTTCTCCCCGGCGGCGTTGAGCCACAGGTAGGTGTGGGAGCTGTACCCGTTCATGTGCCGCCAGGTCCGCGGGATGCCGCGGTCACCCATCAGCCAGGTCACCTGGTGCGCCGACTCCGGGGACAGGGTCCAGAAGTCCCACTGCATGTCGTGGTCGCGCAGGTTGTTATCGGCCCGGCGTTTCTGGGACCGGATGAAGTGCTGGAACTTCATCGGGTCGCGGACGAAGAAGACCGGGGTGTTGTTCCCGACCATGTCGTAGTTGCCCTCGGTCGTGTAGAACTTCAGGGCGAAGCCGCGCGGGTCGCGCCAGGTGTCGGGGCTGCCCCGCTCGCCGGCCACGGTGGAGAACCGGATCAGCGTGTCCGTCCGGGTGCCGGGCTGGAAGACCGCCGCCCTGGTGTAGGCGCTGACGTCGCCGGTCACTTCGAAATGCCCGAACGCGCCGCCGCCCTTGGCGTGCGGCTGCCGCTCGGGGATCCGCTCCCGGTTGAAGTTGGCCATCTGCTCGATCAGGTAGTGATCCTGCAGCAGGATCGGGCCGTCCGGGCCAACGGTCAGCGAATGCTCGTCGCTTTCCACCGGCGCGCCCGCGTCGGTGGTCGTGGGATGCACGTGCGGATCGGTCATCGCGGCTCCTCTGCCTGGGAAAGGGGTCCCCTTACCCGGCTGGACCGGCCCAAACGAACCGGAGCAGGCGGATCGCTGGCACTATGGCGCTATGACGGAACAGGCACGCGGCGAATACCAGGAGCTGAGCAGGCAGCAGGCCTCCGACGCCGTCACCGCCCTGGGCTGGCGGTTCGTGCTGGGCGAGCTGCGCACGCAGGTGCTGACCGGATCGCTCCCGCTGGCCGCCGATCTGGCCGGACGGGCGGCGGCCGTGCCCGGGACCGACGGGCACCTGCGAATGGACGTCCGGTCGGACCGGGTGCTGCTGGCCCTGCAGACCGCGGCCGCCGGCTGGGTCACCGGGCACGACACCGAGCTGGCCCGGCAGATTTCCGCCGTGGTGGGCCAGGCCGGCCTGCAGACCGTGCCCGCGGCCGCTCGGTCGGTTCAGGTCCTGGAGATCGCCATCGACGCCCTCGACGCGACGGCGATCAGGCCGTTCTGGCAGGCGGTGCTGGGCTACGCCGACGAGCCGGGGCCGCCCCGGCCGGGGGCCGGGCTGATCGACCCGCTGGGGCAGGGGGCCGCGGTCTGGTTCCAGCAGATGGACGCGCCGCGCGAGCAGCGCAACCGGATCCATCTCGACGTGTCGGTCCCGCACGACGAGGCGGAGAGCCGGATCAGCGCCGCGCTGGCGGCGGGCGGGCGGATGGCCAGCGACGCGCGGGCGCCGGCGTTCTGGGTGCTGGCCGACGCCGAGGGCAACGAGGCCTGCGTCACCACCTGGCAGGGCCGCGACTCCTGACTCATAAGGGCTGCGCGGCGTCCGGCTCGCGGGCGGGTTCCGGGGCCGGGTGCACGGCGAGATGCCGCACCGCGTCCCGCACGCCGCGCAGGTAGGCGGCGAAGCTGATCACGGCCACGATCACGGAGTCCCACCAGGGTGCGGGGACCAGCCCGCTGCCGCCGAAGTCCTTACTGCCGATGGCCGACATGACCAGGCTCGCGACCAGGTAGCCGACCAGCCACGCGCCCGCCCGGACGTCCAGCCACCGCGGGCCTTGCTGGCCGAACGGACCGTGGTGCACGCGCGGCCGGGACGCTGGCCGCGGCCGGTGCGGTGGCCCAGCCAAGCCCGGACAGCCGTCAGGCCGGCCGCGACGGTACCGCGGCCGGCCTGACGGGGTGAGAAGTAATCAGCTGGTGGTGAGCCCGCGCCGGCCACGGCGCAGGGTCCAGCCGCCGGCCAGGAGCAGCACCGCGCCGCCGCCGATCAGCGCCAGCCACAGCAACGGCGCGCCCGGACCGTGCGATGCGGTACCGCCGAAGCCGGTCGAGACACCGCCGGTCGGCGCCTGGCCGGCGCCCGCGGCGTCGGTCAGGTTGACGATCTTGATGCCGCCGCCCGGAGCCGAGATGACGATCTCGGTGTGGACGGTGCCCGCGGTCAGGGTGACGGGCAGGGCCGCGCTCTTGCTGCCGCTGGAGGCGGTCATGGTCCACGTCCCGGACGGGATGGGAGCCTGCGGGCTCACGCTGCCGGGCGCCGCGTCGGTGGTGATGTTGCCCGGGGCACCGGCCGCGCAGCTGCAGTGGAACGTGACCGCCTGCTGGTCGATGTCGGCCTGGATGACGCGGACGAACGACTTGCCGGCCGGCGTGTTCAGGTTGTTGTCGATGACCTTGACCGAGCCGTCCTGGGCACTGGTCCGCAGCGGCACCACCGTGTAGGTGCCGCCGGCCTTCACCGAGAAGTCGACCGACCAGACCGGGTTGCTCGTGGCGGACGAGCCAGCGTCGCGCATCTTGACGCTGTAGTCGCCTGCGTCAACCGACTTGTACGGCAGGATCGTGCCGTAGGCAACGTCGTGCTCCACCACCTGCGGGCTGGAATCACCTGACGCGTACAGGTAGATGTCCACCGGGGTCGGCGACGACGACAGGTTCCCGAGGCCGACCCAGCCCGTGCTCGAAGCCGCCGAAGCGCTGGCCGGAACCGCGATCAGAATGGCCGACAGGGCCAGAAAAAGCGCAGAAAGCCACGGAATAGTACGGAATCTCACGTTAGTTTCCTCCCAAAATGCGGAAATCACATTCCGCCTCCCGCCCCGGAGGCCCCCGAACGTCACTTCGTCGGACGGCCGGGACTCGTCGTCGCACGTCGTTGTCGACTGGCCGCCATGAGGCGAATGAGACGCTGTGCTCACAGTAGAGGCGGAATTGGACAATGGCAACCCTGGCAGAACAGCTTCCGACAGGGTTGATCGCGCGCTTACCGTCAGCCCATAAGGCCTGATAAAACGGTCATCCCGGCGAAATTCAGGCGCTATTGCCCGCCATTTATGCATAAGCGCAGGAGCGCCGTTACCGAACGCAACCAACAAGGGCCGCCGGAACCCGACAGGCCCGTCAGTGTCCGGTCGCTACAGGCTAGTCCCGGTGCCACATGTAGACAGCCCCGCTCTCGTCAGCAGTGGCCAGCGTCTGGCTGTCAGCGCTGAAGGTGGCCGAGTTGATGCCCTTGGTGTCCGGGTCGGTGAGCGTGGTGATCGGCTTCCTCGTCGTGGCGTTCCAGACGTAGGTGGCGCCGCTGGAGTTGCCGGCCGCCACCACGGAGCCGTCCGGGCTCCAGGCCACGGTGGTGACCGTTGATCCCCTCTGCCCGTTCAGGGTGGTGATCAGCTTGCCGCTGCCCGCGTCCCACAGGTAGCTGTTGCCGTTGCTGTCGCCCGCGACCAGGGCCGCGCCGTCGGGGCTGAACGCGACCGAGCTCACTCCCTTGCTGCTCGGGTCGGGGAGGGCGACCGCCTTCTTGGTGGCGATGTTCCACAGGTAGGTCTTGCCGTTACCGTCGCCCGCGGCGAGCAGCTTCCCGCTGGGGCTGAGCGCCACCGAGTTGACGTTCTGGCTGTCCGGGTCGGCGAAGGTGGCCACCGTCTTCTTGGTGGCGATGTCCCACAGGTAGGCGTGGCCGTTGTTGTCCGCGGCCGCGAGCGACTGGCCGTCATGGCTGAACGCGATCGAGAACGTGCCCTGGCTGCCGGGGTTGGTCAAGGTGGCGAGCGCTCTCCTGGTGGAGACGTCGTACAGCTTGATGATGCCGTCGCTGAAGTTGTTGTTGCTGGTCTCGTTGCCGGTGGCCAGGGTCTTCCCGTCGGGGCTGAACGCCACCGACCATGCGCTGCCGAAGCCGGTGGTGCAGCCCGCGGCGGCCAGGTCCCACAGGCAGATGCTCTGGCTGGCCACGGCCAGGGTCTTCCCGTCCGGGCTGAAGGACAGCGAGGAGGTGGCCAGGCCGGTGGCCGGAAGCGGCAGCTGGGTGCTGACGCGGCTGAAGTCCGGCGGCCCGGTACGGCTGGCCGAGGCGGACGGCGAGGCGCCGCCGGACGCGGTGGGCTTGGGCGAGGAGCCGGAGGAGACGAACGGGATGGTGACGGCGGCGGCCACGACCGCGCAGGCGGCGGCGAACACGGGCAGCCGGTGCCGCCCGATCCAGCCCGCCGCCCCGCCCCGCGGGGGACGCCCCTCGGGCGGCAGGCCCTCGCCCTCCGGGTACGGAGTGGTCGGGCGGCCCTGCTGGACGGTCCGGCCCGCCGCGACCTGATTCGTCGGCGCGGCGCGGCCGCGACGCCGGCGGGCGGTGTCCGGGGCGTGCTTGGCGACGCCGGGGCCGGCGCTGGCCTGGGCCGGAGTGGTCAGCGGAGTGGAGCCCGGGACCGGATGCGAGGCGGGTGAGGCGGGTGAGGCGGGGGGGCGGCCGGCTGCTCGGGGGCAGTGAAGGCCGCGGGCTCGGCGGCTCGCTCGGCTGGAGCATCGGCCGGCGCAGCCTGAGGCAGGTCGGGGGCTGGTTCCTGGGCGGGGGCGGCGGGCGCGTCGACCGGGAGTGGACCGGCGGGAGCGGCCGAGGCGTCCAGGACCGTGCCGGGGGGCACGTCGGCCGCCTGGCTCTCGGCGGGCGCGGGGACCGGGTCCAAGACCGGGCCGGCCGGGACGCCGGCGGGGACCTCGTCTGTCTGGGGAGGAACGGGGTCTAGGACGGTACCGGCGGGGACGTCGCCCGAGCGGACACCAGGCGGCGGGGCGGGCTGGTCGGTGACCGTTCCGGCCGGGACCTGGTCGGTCTCGGGATGAGCCAGCGCGACGGGGTCTGGATGAGCCAGGCCGGCCGGGACCTGGTCGGTCTCGGGATGGGCCGGATCCGGGACCGGGACGGCGGGCGCGCTGGCAGGCGGGGCGGCGGCGGGGGCAGCGGCCGCGTCCAGGACGGTGCCGGAGCGCATCGGGCCGGGCTGGGCTTCGACCGGGTCCAGGACGGTGCCGGCCGGGACGCCGGGCGGCGGAACGGGGACGGGAACGGGGGGCAGGCGGTCGGCGGCGGTGGCGCCGGGGCGGGACGGGAGCTCGACCGAGGCGGCGGTGGGAGTGCGCGGGATCTCGTCCTGGCTGGTCTCGGGGGAGCTGACGCCGGCCGCGGCCTGGGCGGGAGTCGGCGCGGGGTCGGCGCCGGAGTCGATGGTGGCGCCGGGGCCGGGGTCGGAGGGGGCGGCCGGGGCCGAGGCGGGCGAGGAGGGTGACGAGGGAGCGGCGGTGATGTGGCGGCGGTGATAGGAGGCCAGGCCGAGAGCGTCGCGGAGCGCGTCGGCGAAGTCGCCGCAGGACTCGAAGCGCTTCTCCGGGACCTTGGCCATCGCCTTGGCCACGACCTGGTCCACGGCCGCGGGCAGGTCGGGCCGGCGTTCGACCAGCGACGGAGGCGGGACGGACAGGTGGGCGTAGATGACCGCGTGGACCTGGTCCCGCTCGAACGGCACCCGGCCGGTGAGGAGCTGGACCGTGACGCAGGCCAGCGAGTACTGGTCGGCGCGCCCGTCCACCGACCGGCCGGCGATCTGCTCGGGCGCCATGTACCCGGGCGTGCCGAGGTAGCCGTTGCCGACGCCGGTCAGGCTGCCGGCCACCGCGCTCTTGACGATGCCGAAGTCCGACAGGTACACGTGGTCCGGCCGGCCGGCCCGGCGGTCGACCAGGATGTTCCCCGGCTTGACGTCGCGGTGCACCAGGCCCACGCTGTGGGCCGCGTCCAGGGCCGAGGCCACCGGCGAGACGAACTCCGCGGCCCGGTCGGTCTCCAGCGCGCCTTCCCGCTCGATGACCTGGCGCAAATCGCCGCCGGCCACGTACCGCATGGCAATGAACAGCACGCCGTCGGCTTCGCCGGCCTCATAGACCGGGATGATGTACGGGTCATCGACGGCCGCTGCGGACCGCGACTCGGCGATGAACCGCTGCCGGAACTCCGAGCCGGCCGCCGACAGGCTCGGGGAGAGGATCTTCAGCGCCACCGGGCGGCCCAGCCGCTCGTCCAGGGCCCGGAACACCACGGCCATACCGCCCGCCCCGACCTGCCGCTCCAGCCGGTACCCGGCCAGCACCGAGCCCGGCTGGAACCCGATCAGCTGCGACGGGCTGAACTCGCTCAACACCCCTCCCCCGACCTTGGGCGGCGGATCCCCAGACCTTCCCCCCGCGGTCGATGAGCCATGCCGTCCGGGGTCGCCTAGATTATCTGATCTGTCCTCTTGCGCTGCAACCCGAGGGATTCTGGCGAATCAGGGACGGGCCGTGGACTGTGCAGGCTGGGGATCGGCGGTGAGCTCCACCCAGAGGGCGCGAAAGGCCTGGGCGGCCTGGCTGCGGGGCGCGAACGCGGCCACCGGAGCACGCTCGGCGGACATGCGCTCGATGATCGACAGGGAGGGTATCGGGGTGGCTGCCACCCCGGACCGTTCGGCCAAGAGCTTGGCCGTGACGTCCTGGTGCAGCCGCTTACGGCGGTCCACCATCGAGAAGAAGGCGCGGATCTCGGGGCGGTGACCGTCGAAGCCGGACACGAACTCGGTCAGCTGCTCCAGGGTGCGCACCGACAACGTCGTCGGGATGAGCGGGACGAGCAGCACGTCAGCGGCCTGCATGACGTTCTCGGATACCAGCGAGATGCTGGGCGGGCAGTCCAGGAACACGTGATCGTACTCGGCGGCCAGCGGCCGCAGCAGCTGGGCCAGCCGGCTGGTGGCCTTGGTCCCGGCCAGCAGCAGGTCCATGTTCCGGTAAGTGAAGTCGGCCGGGAGCAGGTCCAGATGGTAGAAGTCGGTGCCCTTGATGGCGCCGCCGAGATCCTTGGTGCCGCGGATCAGGGCCTTCCCGCCCCCCTTGACCCGGGGCTTGACCCGGAACAGGAAGCTGGCCGCGCCCTGCGGATCAAGGTCCCAGAGCAGGGTGCGGTAGCCGCTGGTCGCAGACAGGTAGGCCAGGTTGACGGCTGCGGTGGTCTTCCCCACCCCACCCTTGATGCTGTAGGTGGCGTAGATCTTCATGAGGCGGGCCGTTCGAGCAGGGCGGCGAACCGCTGCTGGCCCTCGGGCCCGGCCAGCCGGGCGAACTGCTCGGCGAAGGCGGCGCGGGCCGCATCCTGGCCGACGGCGAGGCGGGCGGCGATCTCGCCCATGGCCAGCAGCGTCGCGGCCGGGGCGGCGCGGGCGGCCAGCATCTCCCCGGCCAGGACGCGGATTTCCTCACGCTGGACCTGGCTGTCCTGGAACTCCCCCAGGCAGTCCTGCAGGCCCTTGAGGTCGCCGAGGGCCTTGCGGTAGGCGGCCGGGTCGTGCAGCGAGGCGAAGAACTCCAGCACGTAACGCAGCTCCTTGGCCCGCTTGCGCAGGTCGTGCAGGGCTCCGGGGGGCGAGCCCGCGGTGATCGCGGCCCCGTGCCGGGTCAGCTTGCGGTAGGCCCGCCTGGTCCGGTCGGTGGCCAGGTCCCCGGCGGTCAGCTCCCCGGACGCCGGCCCGCGGCGCGGGGCCTGGCCGGCCTGAGCCTCGACCAGCGCCTTACGCCAGTCCTCGGTCAGGGCGCGGAAGCGGGGCGAGCGCAGCCCGGCGGCCAGCCGCCGGAACTCCCGGTGGCGGCGCCGGACCAGGAAGGCGCGGAGCGGCTCGAGGTCGGCCGGTGCCGCGGCGGCCAGCTGCCCGGCCATCGAGCCGAAGCCGAGCAGGTGCACGTCCAGGTCCCGGGTGGGCGTGGTCAGGTCGCCCAGCCACTTGAACTCGGGCGCGTACTGGTCGGTCAGGCCGTCCGGGAGCACGTCGCCGAGCAGCTTGAGGGCCGACCGGGTGCGGCGGACCGCGACCCGCAGGTCGTGCAGGAACTCGGTGTCGATGTCGCGCAGCATGCCGTCCACGTTCTGCTCGAGGGTATCGAGCAGGCCGAGGAGCAGGGTCGCGACGGCGACCGAGGCGGGCTGCTGGGCGGCCGGCGGGGTGGCGATGGCGCTGCTGTAGTCGGCCGGGCGGCGGCCGAGGGCGTGCAGGGCCTCGGCGAAGGGAGCGCGGCGGGCCGGGGTGACGCCGGGCACGCCGGACAGCAGCTGCACGGCCTTGCGGGCCTGGCCGGGGTAACCGCGGACCTCGGTGATGAGCAGGCGGGCGGGCAGCGCGACGGTCTCGTCGGCCCGGGTCACGGTGGAGTGGTCGACGATCAGCCGAGCCACCGTCTTGCCGTCGGCGTTGAGCAGCCGGGTGACGCTGACGGTGCTGGAGGCGATGGCCATAGGCAGCAGGGCACGCGGGCTGGCCAGCTTGACGATCCGGTCCCGGACCGGGCCTGCGGGCAGGTCGCCGGCCAGCCGGGCCGGCCGGGGCGCCAGCCGTCGGCGGGCTGCTCGGCCTCGGGCGTCTCGTCCCTGCTGAGCAGCAGGCGGCTGCCGCGGCTCTTGCGCTCGTAATCGAGGACCAGGCCGACGCGGTTCAGCCGCCAGTCGAAGGTGTCGAGCCAGACGTGCTGGCGGGCGCCGCTACCGGGAGCGGCGCGGTCGGTGATGACGCCGAAGGCCTGCCCGAGCACGTCAATAACAGCGGAAACACCGGCACCAGAAGTTGGTCCGTTGTTCTCGCTCTGTTCATCTAGCTCAAATTCCTGCAGCTCAGACACCATGCGATCAGGCTCTCCTCCAGGGGAGAATGGTACCGCTGGCGACGGCGTGGCTGGAACGGCGCGCTCAGCCGACCGGCCACTGGACGCCGGTGACGGCGAGGATGTCGCGGGCGCGGGGCATGCCGGCCTGGGCCCCGGGACGGGTGACGGCGGCGGCGCCGGCCGCGGCGGCGGCCTGGGCGGCCTCGGCTGCGGGCAGCCCGGCGGCCAGGGCCACGGCCAGAGCTCCGACGAACGTGTCGCCCGCGCCCACCGTGTCGACCGGCGTGACCGGGTACCCGGGGATGGCTATCTCGCCGTCCGGCCCGGCCAGCGCGGCGCCGTGCGCGCCGGCCGTGACGACGGCATGGCGGGCTCCGAGGGCGGCCAGCTCGGTGGCGGCACGCCGTGCGCCGGCCAGGCTGTCGACCGGGCGCCCCAGGGCGGCACCGGCCTCGGTCTCGTTGACCACCAGCCAGTCCAGGCGCCCGGCCGCGGCGAGCAGGGCGCGGGCGTCCTCCGGGGTGGGCGGGGCCGGGGCCAGGTTGAGGACGCAGACGGCGGCCGAGGCCCGGGCGAGAGCCTGGGTGATGGCCGCGGCGGGGATCTCGGCACTGATGACCAGGACGTCGCCCGGGCCGGAGGCGGCCGCGGTGACCTCGGGCCGCCCGACTTCGTGGTTGGCGCCGGGGGCGACGGTGATGAGGTTCTCGCCGCGGCGGTCCACGGTGATCAGGGCGACGCCGGTCGGCACGCCGGAGACGATGCGGACCGCGCGCGCGTCGATCGCCTCGGCGCGCAGGGCGGCGAGCAGCTGGCGGCCGAAGTCGTCGTCGCCGACGCAGCCGGCCAGCCGTACGTCGGCCCCGAGCCGGGCGGCGGCCACGGCCTGGTTGGCGCCCTTCCCGCCGGGCGCGAACCGGGCCGCGGAGCCGAGCACGGTGGCGCCGGGAGCGGGCAGCCGGGCCACGGTGACGGAGATGTCCATGTTCAGGCTGCCGAGCACGGTGATCTTCGGTCGCGGGGCCATGCCCGAACCGTAGCGCGCGGACGGCGACCGGGCCGCTACCGGCTATTAGGGTGATCGGGTGAAGCCGTTTCTGCTGTTGTCCATCCGGGCCGACGACGCGGCGGCCGACAACGAGTACGAGTCCTTCATGACCCTGGCCGGCCTGGCCGAGGGCGAGCTGCGCCGCATCCGTCTGGACCGGCGGGCACTGGGCGACATCGCGCTGCCGGACTGGTCGGGGATCTGGGTCGGCGGCGGGCCGTTCAACTACAGCGACCCGGACGAGCGCAAGTCCGCGGTGCAGCGCCGGGTCGAGGCGGACCTGGACCGCCTGCTGGATGACGTGGTCGCGGCCGACTTCCCGTTCCTGGGCGCCTGTTACGGCCTCGGCGCGCTCGGCCGCCACCAGGGGGCGACGCTCGGGCGGCGCTACAGCGAGCCGGTCGGCGCGGTCCGCATCACCTTGTCGGCCGCAGGCCGGGCCGACCCGGTGCTGGCCGGCCTGCCGGCGGCGTTCGATGCGTTCACCGGGCACAAGGAGGCCATCGCCGAGCTGCCCGGGCACGCCGTGCTGCTGGCCAGCTCGGCGGCGTGCCCGGTCCAGGCGTTCCGGGTGGGGGCCAACGCCTACGCCACGCAGTTCCACCCCGAGCTGGACGCGGCGGGCATGAGCACCCGGATCGACGTGTACCGGCACGCCGGGTACTTCGACCCGGGCGAGGCCGACGAGCTCAAGGCACGCGCCTGGCGCAGCCAGGTCAGCGACCCGCCGGCCATCCTGCGGACGTTCGTCAGCCGGTACGGGGCGGACGAGGCCGGACCCGTCAGCTGGCCGTCCGGGGCTGGGCCAGCGCAGGATGGGCGGCCCGCCAGGCGATGACGGTGGCGGCCAGCGCGGCCAGGCCGGCGGCCAGCATGGCGGTCCGGTAGCCGGTCACGCCCGCGGTCCCGCCGTTCACCGCTTCGGCCACGGCGGGCAGCAGGGCGGCGCCCACCGCGGCGCCGATCTGGCGGCTGGTGTTGACCATGCCGCCGACCAGGCCCTGGTCGGCGTCGGCCATGCTGCGGCTGGCGATCACGGTCGAGCCGAAGGCGGTCCCGGCGGTGCCGAACCCGATGAGCATGACCACGAGCAGGATCGGGCTGTAGCCGCCGGCCGGCAGCCGGGTCAGCACGGCGAAGCCGAGGGCGGTCGCGGCGCCGGTCACGATGAGCATGCGGCTGATGCCGATGCGGCGGGCCAGCTTGGGGCCGAGCAGGCCCATGCCGAAACCGATCACGCCCTGCGGGGCGATGGCCAGCCCGGTGAACAGCGCGGACTCGTGCAGGACCTGCTGCAGGTACAGGGACATGACGAGCATCTCGCCACCGTTCCACAAGCCGAGCAGGAAGGCCAGGCTGCTGCCGTTGCGCAGGCCGGGCAGGCGCAGCAGGGACAGCCGGATGAGCGGCTCGGGGTGGCTGGCCTCGGCCCGGGCGAAGCCCGCCAGGGCCAGGGCGGCGGTCACGACGGCCGCGATGACCAGCGGCGAGGACCAGCCGAGGGTGACGCCCTGGGAGACGGCGAAGACGACCAGCGCGACGGCGACGGTGATGAGCAGCGCCCCCCGCACGTCCAGGCGGTGCGCGTCACGCGACCGGGCGCCGGCCCGGCCGAGGATGGCCGGAGCGAGGGCAGCGGCGGCCAGCCCGACCGGGACGTTGACCAGGAACACGGCGCGCCAGCTGGAGAACTGGACCAGGACGCCGCCGAGGACCTGGCCGGCCACGAAGCCGACCGACGCGACGGCGCCGTACAGGCCGATGGCCCGGGTCCGCAGCGGTCCCGGGGGGAAGCTGGTGGTGATGAGGGACAGCGCAGCCGGGGCGACGATGGCCGCGCCCGCGCCCTGGATGACCCGGGCCGCGATCAGCAGGGCAGGATCGGTGGCCAGTCCCCCGGCCAGGCTGGCCAGGGCGAAGGCGACCAGGCCGATAATGAACATGCGGCGCCAGGCCGAACAGATCGGCGGCCCGGCCGCCGAGGATGAGCAGGCCGCCGAAGGAGATGGCGTACCCGGTGACGATCCAGCCCACGGCGTCAGAGGCCATGTTCAGCTCGCGCTCGATCGAGGGCAGGGCCACGTTGACGATGCTGAAGTCGAGCACGACCATGAACGCGGCGACGAGGATGAGGGCCAGCTGCAGGCTCCGGTTCGGCGAGGTGGCCGGCCGGGCGGCCGGGGCTTGGAGTGGCGCGGCGGCGGACATGATTCCAATCAGATACGTTACGGATCGTTTCGTATTTCAAGTGGGAAGAACCGAGGGATGAGCCGGGGTATTCCGTCCAGCGGCCCTGACGCGGGGACGGCCGGGGGTGACATGCAGCACAGCAGGCCGCCGGGCTCCGGGCCGGCCACGGCAGGCGGCGGCCCGCGGGACCGGCTGCCCGGCTTCGGGCCCGGGTCCGGGTCCGAGGCGTCGGGCGGCGGGCCGCGAGGACGGCCGCGGTCGGTCGAGGCGGACCGGGCCATCCTGGCCGCCACCGCGGACCTGCTGGCCGAGCGCGGGCTGGCCGCGATGTCGATCGAGGAGATCGCGGCCCGGGCCGGGGTGGGCAAGGCGACGATCTACCGGCGCTGGTCGTCCAAGGGGCTGCTGGCCCTGGACGCCTTCGTGGACTCCTTCCGGGAGCAGCAGCCGCAGCCGGACACCGGCACGCTACGCGGTGACCTGACCGCCGCGCTGACGTCATGGATCCGGGCCACGACCCAGACGCCGGCGGGGCGGATGCTGACCGGGCTGATCGCCGAGGCCCAGCACGACGCCGAGCTGCGGGCGGCGTGGCGGGACCGGGTCATCGAGCCGCTGCGGGTCCAGCACCGGATCATGCTGGACCGGGCCATCGCCCGCGGCGAGATCCCGGCCGGCACCAACCAGGACGTGGTGCTGGACCTGTTCTTCGGGGTGGCCCAGCACCGGCTGCTGCTCGGCCACCTGCCGCTGGACGGGGAGTTCGTCCAGGCCGTGGTCGAGGTGATCCTGGACGGGATCCGGCCCCGCTGAGGCAGGGTCAGGATCCGGGCAGGACCGCCTCGGCCTCGATCTCGACCAGCCAGGCCGGGTCGAGCAGGCCGGCCACGATCACGGCGGTTGCGGCCGGGCGGGTGTCGGCGAAGGCCTCGCCGTGCGCGCGGGCGACCTCCGCCCACACGCTGGCATCGGTCAGGTACATGCGGGTCCGGATGACGTGCTCGAGCCCGGCGCCCGCGCGGGCCAGGGCGGTGCCGATCAGGTCCAGGCACAGCCGGGCCTGCGCGTAGGCACCGTCCGGCGGCGGGCCGCCGGCGGGCGGGATAGGCGTGGTGCCGGACACCAGGATGCGATCGCCGGCCACCACGGCGCGAGAGAAGCCGAAGACGGCCTCATAGGGCGAGGTACCGCTGATGCGCTGAGGCTGCATGGCTGGCATTGTGTCATTGCCGCTTTCCGGGGAAGGGGCTGACCAGCGCCGTTTGGCCCGGGAAGATTCGCGTTATATCTTGAGTAGACAGCTGGGACGGGATGCTCCCAGGCGAAGGAGGCCAGCGATGAGTGACTTTGAACAGCAGCTGCGGACCTGGTGGGAGAAGCTGACCGCGTTCCTGCGCGGCGGCAAGGACTCCGAGGGAGCGCAGAAGGCCAAGGCGGCCCTGCAGGACTTCCGGGAGAGTGACACCGGGCGCAAGGCCGAGGCGGCGCTGCAGGACCTGCGCGACGGCGAGGCGGGCCGCAAGGCGCGCAGCGCGCTGCAGGATCTGCGCGACGGCGAGGCCGGGCGCAAGGCCCGGGAGGCCATGGATGACCTGCGTAAGAGCGACGTCGGGCGCAAGGCGGCCGATGCCCTGCGCGACCTGCGGAGCAGCGCGGGGACGCGCGACAAGGCCTGATCCGGCGGTTGGCCCGCGGGGCATGGGGAGGCACTGGGGCAGGCCCGTGGGTGAGCAGCGGGCGCCCCGGTGCGCGGAAATTCGGTTGCCAGCGGAACTGACCGCATGGCAACCTGCAGCAGTCCGGGTCGGTTCGACCTGGCTGAGCGGAAGGAGGCACGGCATGTCCAGGCCCGTCACGGGCGCGTCGACGCGTGCCCTGTCCACCGCTCAGCTGAGGAGCACCACCCGTGCCCGACTACGACTCCGCCTACGACGAAAAATTCACCTCACGCCGCGGTAAGTGGCGCCTGGACGACGAGCCGACGTCCGTCAAGCGGACGCGCCGCCGTCGGCTGCCCCCGGCCGACGCGGCCGACGCCACCGACCACCTGCCGGAGGGCGACCGCTGGTCTACCTGGGATCAGTCGACGCCGACCGAGCGCGGCCCGCGGCCCTACCCGGACTGGCTGGTGACCGAGCTAGCCGCGGTCGACACCGAGCTGGGCGTGCTGAAGACCGGCAAGGAAGCCGACGTCTTCCTGATCCGCCGCGGGATCCCCGGCACGGACCGGTCCTGCCTGCTGGCGGCCAAGCGGTACCGGTCGGCCGAGCACCGGATGTTCCACCGGGACGACGGCTACCTGGAGGGGCGCCAGACCCGGAACTCGCGGGTCAACCGGGCCATGTCGAGCCGCAGCGCGTTCGGCCGGGAGGCCATCGCGGGCCAGTGGGCCGGGGCGGAATTCGCCGCGCTGGCCCAGCTGTACGCGGCCGGCATACCGGTGCCGTACCCGGCCCAGATCCTCGGGACCGAGCTGCTGCTGGAGTTCATCGGCGCGCCGGACGGAACGGGCGCGCCGCGGCTGGCCGAGACCAGGCCGGGCCCGGCCGAGCTGGCCGGGCTGTGGGACCAGCTGGTGGCCGCCCTGGTCAGCCTGGCCCGGGACGGCCTGGCGCACGGCGACCTGTCCGCCTACAACCTGCTGGTCTGGGGCGGGCGGCTGGTCATGATCGACCTGCCGCAGGTGGTGGACGTGATCGCCAACCCGCGCGGGGTTTCGTTCCTGACCCGCGACGCAGAGAACATCGGCCGCTGGTTCACGGCGCGCGGCCTGGCGGGAGTGAGCCCGGAGCCCGCTGGCCTGGCCGCGCTGCTGTGCCGGGAGGCCAGGCTCGAGCCCTAGGGGCGCCGCTGGACCCTCAGCCCGAGCGCGGGGGCCGGGCTGAGGGTCCAGCGGGAGGATCAGGAGCGGTAGGTGATGAACGGGAGATCCTCGACGGCGTCGCGGCGGGCCTGACCAACGCCCAGATCGGGCCGCAGATGTTCCTGTCGGCCAAGACCGTGGCCAACAACGTGTCCAACATCCTGGCCAAGCTCCAGCTGGCCGAGCGGGCCCAGGCCATCGTGGCGGCGCGCGACGCCGGGCTCGGCCGCCAGGCGGGGCAGCCCGGCCAGGCCGGCTAGTCAGGACTGAAATGGTGAGGCCGCTGCCAGCCGGGGCGATGCGGCCGGCAGCGGCCTCCAGCGGCGAATCCCCGGCCCGCCCGGATGCGGAGTTGACGGGACGGGCCCGCAGTGGCCAACGGGAGCGATCACCGCGCCACGGCTAAGCATGGGCGTGCTGGCTGAACGGCGGCTCAGCAGAACCTGCGGGATCGCTCTTTAGGACCGGACCTCCTTGGGCAACCCGAACCGGATGGACTCCGTGGTCGTGACCCGCTCGGAAACGGACACCGGGCCGAGGCCGGACAGCGCCGCGATGATCTCCTGGACTACGGCGGGCGGTGCGGAGGCTCCGGCGGTCAGGCCGATGGTGGACACCCCGGCCAGCCAGCTGAGCTGGATGTCCTCGGCCCCGTCGATCAGGTAGGCGGGCGTGCCGGCCCGCTCGCAGGTCTCCACCAGCCGGACGGAGTTGGAGGAGTTGGCCGAGCCGGCCACCAGGACCAGGTCGGATTCGGCGGCGACGGCCCGCACGGCGGCCTGCCGGTTGGTGGTGGCGTAGCAGATGTCGTCGCTGCCCGGCGCGCGCATGGCCGGGAAGCGCTCCTTGAGGGCGCCGGCCACGTCAGCCGCCTCGTCGACGGACAGCGTGGTCTGCATCAGGTAGGCCATCCGCTCGCCGTCTTGCGGCGGGAGGGCGGCCACGTCCTCGGCCGTCTGGACCAGGACGGTCGAGCCGGGTGCCTCGCCCAGCGTGCCCTCGACCTCCTCGTGGCCGGCGTGCCCGATGAGGGCCACCGTGTACCCGTCGGCGGCGAACCGGCGAGCCTCGGCGTGCACCTTGGACACCAGCGGGCAGGTCGCGTCGATCACGGCCAGCTCACGGCGGGCCGCCTCGGACCGGACGGCCGGCGACACGCCGTGGGCGGAGAAGACGACGGTCGCGCCGTCGGGCACCTGGTCCAGCTCGTCGACGAAGACCGCGCCGCGGCTTTCCAGGTCGCCCACGACCCGGGTGTTGTGCACGATCTGCTTGCGCACGTAGACCGGGGCGCCCTGCAGTTCCAGGGCCCGCTCGACGATCTCGATGGCCCGCTCCACGCCGGCGCAGAAGGACCGGGGCCCGGCCAGCAGGACCTGCCGGGGGCCGCACGCCGCGGCCCACTGCTGGGCGATGGGCGCGGCGGCCCGCAGCGACCGCAGCGCAGCCAGGCCGCCGGAGACCAGCCCGCCGAGCGGGTGGCGGGGCGTGTCGGACACGGCCCGGATGACGGCCACCGGGTGACCGTCAGCGGCGGCGGCCAGCGGAGCGGACTCCATGTCGGCCAGCAGCCAGCCGTCGGCGGCCAGCTTGTCGCGCTGCCCGCGCCGGACCAGGTGGTCGACGGTGGTGATCCGGCCGGTGCGGGCGGCCAGCCCGGCGCGGCGCAGCTCGCCGGCCAGGATGGGCGCGGACGGGCAGGCCACGCCGCCGGCTTCGGTGCCGACGACCAGGTCCCCCGGGCGCAGGCCGGCGTCCAGGCCGGCGCCGGTGCCCATGATCATCATCGGGCCGAACGACTCGTCGCTCAGCTGTCCGGCCCGGCGCGCCGCCCGCGCGGGGCCGAAGCCGGTGCGCAGCACGGTGGCCGGGCGGCCTGGGTCGAGGCCGCGGCGCACGGCGCGGGCCTCGACCCGCAGCGGCGCGCAGACGAGCAGCGAATCCGGCCCGGCGTCGGCGCCACGGCCCTCGCGGTCACGCGGCCGCGGGATGGTCTGGGTCATGCGCTGCCTCCGGAAGTGTGGGCCGTCACGTACCGGCCGAGTGCGCTCAGGGGGAAGGACAGGCGGTACAGGTGGTAGTTAATGTAGAAGTCGCCGGGGAACCCGGTCCCGGTGAACTGCGGCTCGTCCCAGCTGCCGTCGGCGCGCTGGGTCTGGGCCAGCCAGCGGACGCCACGGCGGGCCGCGGCCGAGCCGTGCTCGCCCGCCGCGATCAGGGCCATGAGCGCCCAGGCGGTCTGCGAGGCGGTGGACGTGCCCCGGCCGGCCAGCGACGGGTCGTCGTAGGAGCGCAGGTCCTCGCCCCAGCCGCCGTCGGGGTTCTGGTGGGCTTCCAGCCAGGCCACGGCCCGGCGGATGGCCGGCTTGCCGGGCAGCACGCCCGCGGCGATCAGCGCGGGCACGGCCGCGCCGGTGCCGTAGAGGTAGTTGGCGCCCCACCGGCCGAACCAGGAGCCGTCCGGTTCCTGGTTCTTCAGCAGCCAGGTGACGCCCCGGATGACGGCCGGGTGGCGGGCGGCGCCCTCGGCCGCGAAGGCCTCGACGATGTGCGCGGTCACGTCGGCCGACGGCGGGTCGATGACCGCGCCGAAGTCGCAGAACGGCAGCTTGTTGACCACGGCGCGGGTGTTGTCCGCGTCGAACGCGCCCCAGCCGCCGTCCTTGGACTGCATGCCGGTCAGCCAGGCCAGGCCGCGCTCGATGGCCGGCTTGGTGTCGTGGCCGGGCAGGTCGACCCGGCGCAGGGCGAGCACGACCTCGGCCGTGTCGTCGGTGTCGGGGTAGTTGTCGTTGTCGAACTCGAAGGCCCAGCCGCCCGGGGCCAGGGCGGGCCTGCGGACCTGCCAGTCCCCCGGCCCGCGGATCTCCTCGCCCAGCACCCAGCGCGCGGCGCGGGTCAGCGACGGGTCGTCGGCGGGCAGGCCCGCGTCGGCCAGGCCGACCATGGTCAGCACGGTGTCCCAGACCGGGGACTGGCACGCCTCCAGCCGCCGCACCGGGCCGCCGGGCCCGTCCTCGGTGGTGGTGAACCGGTCGAGCCCGGCCAGCCCGCGGGCCATGACCGGGTGGTCCAGCTCGTAGCCGAGCAGGTGCAGCGCCATCAGCGAGTACACCCAGGGCGGCTGGATGCCGCCCCAGCAGCCGTCCCGCTCCTGCCGGGTGATCATCCACTCCGCGCAGCGGCGCAGCGCCGCCCGCCGGACGGACTTGACCGGGCGGTAGCGGTGCAGGCCCTTGTCCAGGGCGGAGAACGCGACCGACCACGGGTCGGCGGCGGGCTGGGGGGCTTGGGGCCCGGGCAGCGGGCGCGCGTCGAGGGTGCGGCGCGGGCCGGGCACGCGGCCGTGCGGCCCGCCGGTCTTCAGCTCCTCGATCGACAGGCCGATGGGCCGCGACGGGCGGAAGGACTGGACCACGGCCAGGGCCACGATGGTCTGCCGGGCCCAGCAGCCCCAGTCGTAGATGTTGAGCGGGAACCAGGACGGCAGGTAGATCAGCTCGGGCGGGATGACGGGCAGGTCGTCCCAGGACCACAGCCCGGACAGGGCCAGCCAGATGCGGGTGAAGACCCGGGTCGCCTCGACGCCGCCCTGGGCCCTGATCCAGTCCTGGGCCCGGGCCAGGTGCGCGGCGTCCGGCCGGTCGCCGGCCAGCCGCAGCGCCACGTAGGCCTCGACGGTGGTGGACAGGTCGGCCGGGCCGTCGTAGAAGTTGGCCCAGGTGCCGTCGGCCCGCTGCTGGCTGCGGATCCAGCGGCCCGCCGCGGCGATGACCGCGTCGTCGTGCAGCCCGAGGAACTCGCGCAGCAGCAGGTCCTCGGCGTCCATGGTCACATTGGTCTCGAGCTCGCCCTGCCACCAGCCCTCGACGTGCTGCAGGCCGAGCACGTGGTCGCGGGCTCGCTCCAGGGTGATCCGGGCCTGCTCGGCCAGGCTCGGGTTGGCCAGGTCCGGGTCGGCCAGCTCCTGAGCGGGAAGCCCCGGCTCAGCTACCACTGGCGCGCCGTGATGAACTCGGCGATGGCGGTCAGCTCGGCCAGGACGTCGGCGGGCAGGTCGATGTCGGCCAGGCTCGCGTTGGCCGCGGCCAGCTGGGCGTCGGCCTCGGTCTCGGCCCACTGGCGGCCGCCCGCCGCGGTGACCAGGTCGGCCGCGCGGATCAGCTCCTCCTCGCTCAGCGGCTCCGGCTGGGCCAGCAGGGCGCTCAGCGCAGCGGCCTCCGGGGTGCCGCTGGTCAGCGCGGCCACCACCGGCAGCGACTTCTTGCGGGCGCGCAGGTCGGCGCGCACCGGCTTGCCGGTGACCTCAGGCGCACCCCAGATGCCGAGCAGGTCGTCGGTGAGCTGGAAGGCGAGCCCGACGTGCGCGCCGAAGCCGGCCAGGGCCATGGCCAGGGTGGGCGGCGCGCCGAGGTGCACCGCGCCGATACTGCACGCGCAGGCCATCAGCGCGGCGGTCTTGTCGCCGGCCATCTCCAGGCATTCGGCCAGGGCCACGTCACCGCGCTTCTCGAAGGCCAGGTCCGAGCCCTGCCCGCCGATGAGGCGCTGCACCGCGGCGGACAGGCAGCGGGCGGCCCAGGCGCCCTGCGGGGTGCCGTCCTCCAGCAGCAGGTCCTGGGCCAGCGCGAGCAGCGCGTCCCCGGCCAGGATGGCCGGGCCGATGCCGAACACGGTCCAGGCGGTGGGACGGTGGCGGCGTTCGGTGTCGTTGTCCATGATGTCGTCGTGCAGCAGCGAGAAGTTGTGCACCAGCTCGACCGCCACGGCGGAGGTCACGCCGCGCTCCGGCGGCGCTCCGGCGGCGCGGGCCGACAGCAGGGCCAGGGCGGGGCGCAGGGCCTTGCCGCTGCCGCCGCTGACCGGGTGGCCCTGGGCGTCGGCGAAGCCCAGGTGGTACGCGGCGACCGCGCGGACTTCTGGCGTGAGCCGGCCGATGGCCGACTCCATGGCCGGCCCGACCAGGTCCCGGGCCAGGGCCACACCTTCAGGCATCACAGCAGTCACTGATGTACCCCCATCGTTGAGGCGGAAGCGTTCGGTTCAGAACCGGAGCGCACGGCGTCGGGTGATCCGGTACGGGAATTTCGGGTGCCCGGGATCCCGAGGCGGGAGAGCCCGGTCCGGGATCCTGGACCCGGCCCGAAGCGAGCGGGCCCCGGACGGGACCGCCTGGCCCGGGGAAGTCCTGGCACGGACAGTACTGTACGGCGCAGCTCGATGGCGGCGGCCAGGCCGCTGCGGACGGCGCTTTCCATGGTGTCGGGCCAGCCGGTGCCGGTCCAGGCACCCGCCAGGACCAGGCCGGGGAGCCGGGTGCCGGCCCCGGGACGGAGCTGGCCGCTGCCGGGGGCCTGGCGGAAGGTGGCCCGCCGCTCGCGGGTGACGAAGAACTCGAGGACCTCGGCCTCGCGGGCCGCGGGGAACAGCTCGGCCAGCGCGGGCAGGAACTGCTCGCGGAGGGTGGCCGCGGGCACGTCCACGTACTGGTCGGCGGCGGACAGCGAGATGGCCAGGTACTGCGGCTGGCGGCCGCGGCCGGCGAAGGCGGTGCGGTCCAGCCCGGAGATGCGGGTGCGGTCGAAGACCCACTGGACCGGCGAGTCGATGGCGGCGGCGAACGGCACGTCCATGACCGGGCGGTCGTAGATCACGTGCACGTTGACGATGGGCGAGGCGCCCAGGCCGGCCAGCCGGCCACGGTGGCGGCGGGCAGGGCCCCGGCCGGGATCAGCCGGGCGGCGGCCTCGTGCGGCACGGCCAGCACCACGGCGTCGGCTTCGAGCTCGGTCTGCCCGGCCGGGCGGGCCAGCTCGATGCGGAAGCCCGCCCCGGCGGACTCCGGCTCCGCGGGCTGCAGCTCTGCTGATTGGATCCGGGCGACCTTGGCCCCGAGCAGGACGCGGGCGCCGAGCTCGTCCAGCAGGGCGGCAGCCGCGTCGCCGTGCAGCTCGCCCAGGGGCCGGGCCGGGACGCCGATGTCGGCGGCGTCGCTGTGGCCGAGCAGGCCGGTCTGCACCACGGTGGCGGCCAGTGACAGGGAGGCGTCGTCGCCCGGGACGTTCAGGGCGGAGATGGTGAACAGGTCCCACAGCGACCGGCGGGCGTGATCGCCCTGCCCGTGGGCGGCGAGCCAGTCACCGAACCGCTGCTCGTCGGTGGCCGGGTCGTCCGGGTCGACGCGGCGCATGGCGAGGGCAGGGCGGGAGACCATGGCCCGTTCGGCCAACGAGAGGAAGGGGTAGCGGGCCAGGGTGGGCAGCATGTGCAAGGGCCCGGGCAGCGCGGCCCGGCGGAGCCGCCCGCGCCGGGCACCGGGGGCCAGCACGGTGACGTCGAACCGGTCCTGGAGCTCGGCGTACGGCGTCATGCCGAGCTGGCCGAGCAGGCCGCGGTAGGCCGAGCAGCAGCCCAGGAAGATGTGCTGCCCGGTGTCGACGACCAGGCCGTCGCGGGTGAACGAGGTGGTCGCGCCGCCCAGCCGGGGCCGCGCCTCGAGCAGGGTGACGGCCGCGCCGGCCTGGGCCAGGGCGATGGCGGCGGTGATCCCGGCCAGGCCGCCGCCGATGACGGCGACCCGCAGGCCGGCCGCAGTCGCGGGGGTCTCGGGCGTCATCCGGTCCTCCCGGCCAGGGCCTTGACCGCGACCACGGCCTTCTCGCGGCCGGACAGGGACACCCGGCCGCGCAGGACGGCGCCGGGATCGGCGCTGATGCGCTCGAGCAGGTGCCGGTAGATGCCCGCCATCGCGCCGGTGCAGGCGGCGCTGCGCCGGTCGAGCAGGGCCAGCAGCTTCCAGCCGGTGGCGTACCAGTCGCGGGCCCGCTCGGCCTCGAACTCGACCAGCCGGAGGAAACCGGGGGTGGGGTCGGGCTGGCCCAGCACGGCCGGGTCGCAGTCGAACTTGGCCAGGTCCTCGGCGGGCAGGTAGACGCGGCCGAGCTCAGCGTCCTCGCGGATGTCCCGCAGGATGTTGGTCAGCTGGAGCGCGACGCCCAGGGAGTCGGCCAGCTGGGTGGCCTGCTCGGGGTCGCGGCCCGCGCCGAAGATGCCGAGCGACAGGCGGCCGATGGAGCCGGCCACGCAGCGGCAGTACCAGTGCAGGTCCTCGAAGGTCTGGTAGCTGTGGCCGCGGACGTCGGCCACGCAGCCGTCGATGAGCTCGCCGAATGCGGGCATCGGGATGGGGAAGCTGCGCTGCACGTCGGCCAGCGCGACCAGCACCGCGTCATCGGCGGGCGGCGCGGTGAGGTCCAGGACCTGGCCGCGGGCCGCCTCCAGGGCAGTGATCTTCTGCTCGGCGGGCAGCGCGCCGTCGCCGATGTCATCGATCCGCCGGGCGAAGGCGTAGACGACGGCCAGGGCACGCCGCTTGGGCGGCGGCAGCAGCCTGATGCCGTAGGCGAAGTTCCTGGCCTGCGACCAGGTGATCCGCTCGCATTCGCGATAAGCCTCGGTCAGTTCCACGGCGGGCGGCTCACTTTCCCCTCGCGTAGGCCTTGGCCGCCTCGACCGCGATCTGCGGCTTGCGCGGCCGGGCGGTCGAGATGAGAACGTCGTAGTGCTGATCCCGGATGGCGGCCAGGGCGGCCCGGCCGCCGGCCAGGTACGCCGGCCACCGCCACCCGGGCGGCGCCGCGCAGCGTGCCGACCAGCGGCGCGCCCTCGTCCAGCAGCGCGGCGGCGCGATCGACCTCGAAGCGCACCAGGTCGCGGACGGCCGGGCCGGCCGAGGGCTGGGCCAGGTCGGCCTCGGTGCAGCCGAACTGCTCCAGGTCCTCGGCGGGCAGGTAGATCCGGCCGCGGGCCAGGTCCTCGGCGACGTCCTGCCAGTGCTCGGCCAGCTGCAGGGCGGTGCAGATGCGGTTCGACCGCGCGATCCGCCCCGGGGTGGCGGCCCCGAAGATGTACAGCACGACCTGGCCGATCGGGTTGGCCGACAGCTCGCAGTACTGGGCCAGCTCGGCGAAGGTCTGGTAGCGGGCGACCTTCTGGTCCTGCCGGTTGGCCTGGATCAGGTCGTGCAGCGGCTGGGCCGGGACGTGGCACTCGGCGACGGTCTGCGCCATGTCCCGCATGACCGGGGACTGCGGCGTGACGCCGGCGTAGATCCGGTCGACGTCGGCGGCCAGCTCGTCCAGCAGGCCCAGGCGGTAGGCCGCGTCGGGCTGGGCCGCGCCGGGGCCGTCCGCGGCGCGGGACTCGTCCCCGAGGTCATCGGTCAGCCGGGCGAAGCAGTACAGGTTGGTCAGGTGGCGGCGGTAGCGCTCGGGCAGCACCCGCAGCGCGACCGGGAAGTTCTCGCCGGAGGCGTGGGCGGCCACGTCGCGGGCGGACGCGCTGGCCGGGCGGACGCGCTCGCGCGCGCTCGCCTCGTCCGTTCCTGCGCTGCCCCCAGTCACCTCGTTATTTTCGTGGGAGTGCGCAATTAATTGCAACAATGACGCACGCGTCACATGACGGTGGCGTCGGTCAGCTGGCGGCGCAGGCCTTCTCGGGCGAGGGCTTCACTACTGTTCGCACCCGTTGCGCGCGGAAAAATAATTTCCAATAGGAACAACCCTATGGTAGGCAATGCTCCTGACATAGGCGTCAGTAATGTCGTGATGACGTTTTTGTTAAGCGATTGTTTCATTAGCGCCGGCATGCATGCGGACCCGGACGTCTCGCGGGCAGCCCCGGGCCGGGGCCAGGCGCGGCCGCAAGCCTGGTCGCCGCCGGCGCGTCGTACCGGTACGGCAATTCGCCCGGTCTTACCATCATCTGGGCCGGCTTGTTCACCGGCTGCGCTTAGTTCTCTCCCGCATCCCCAGACTCACTGCTCCGTACCGGTCACCGGGCTGCTTGCCGCCCCATGGGGCCCAGCGGGTCCGGGGGGTCCGGGCCTGCGTTGCTGATGGAGGTAGCCGCTCATGGGCCGCACGAGACTGACTGACCGGCCGGCTCGCCGGTACCGGCGACGGGCCGGGCTGCTCACCCCGCTGGCCCTGGCGGCCGGGGGCGCGGTGGTGCTGGGGATCATGGCCGTGCCGGATCCGGCGGCGGTGCCGGTGGCCGAGGCGGCGCCGGCCGCGGCGTCCTGCGCGCTGGGCGCCAGCGGGTCGGCCGTCAAGCACGTCATCTACATCCAGTTCGACGGGGTGCATTACAGCCGGGACGAGCCCGACGTGCCCAGTGACCTGGAGCAGATGCCCAACCTGCTCAACTTCATCGCCGGCAACGGGACGCTGGACACCAGCGAGCACACGTCGCTGACGGCGGCCGTGGCCAACGACGTGGTGACGTCGGAGACCGGCCTGTACGGCAGCGGCCAGGGCGTCCCGGGAGCGAACGAGTACCACTACTACGCGCCGGGCGGCGGCACCCACACGGCCGGGTCGTTTGCCTACTGGACCGATCCGGTCGTCGACTACACCACGCCGAGCGCCGCCCCGGCCGGGGACAGCACCCGCACGCTGAGCACGGCGCAGGGCAAGAACGCGCCCGCGCCGTGGGTCCCCTACACCCGGGACGGCTGCAACTTCGGCTCGGTGGCCGCGGCCGGCACCGAGCTGGAGAACACCCTCCCGGACGTGCCGCAGGTGTACGGCGCGAACTCGGCGCAGGCCAAGGAGGCGCAGAACCCGGCGCAGGTCAACCAGGCGGCCGCGGACTTCATGGGCCTGGCCGTGCACTGCGCGAAGGGTTCGGCGGTGTGCTCGGGCGGCGGGGTGGCCGACAAGCTGCCGGACGAGCCGGGCACCTACAGCGGGTACCAGGCCCTGTTCGGCAACAAGGTCATCCAGCCGGTGATCAGCCCGTCCGGCGCGGTACGCGACCTGGGCGGCAACGTGATCAAGAACTCCGCGGGCGCGACCGGCTTCCCCGGGTACAACCGGCTGACCGGGACGGCCGGCCTGGCCTACACGCTGGACATGCAGACCCACGGCATCCCGGTCACCTTCACCTACCTCAGCGACGTGCACGACAACTGGTCCACCGGCGCGGACCTGGGCCCGGGCACGGCCGCCTACGAGAGCCAGGCCCGCCAGGAGAACGCGGCGTTCGGGACGTTCTTCACCGGCCTGGCCGCGGCCGGGATCACCAAGGCCAACACGCTGTTCGTGTTCACCTCCGACCAGGGTGACCACTACGTCGGCGCCGCCCCGGCGCCGGCAGGCTGCGACGGGGTCACGGTCACCTGCTCCTACGGCAAGGCCGGCCAGGTCAACGGCAACCTGACCGGGATGCTGGCGGCCAAGGGGATCAGCACCGCCTTCGACGTGGCGGCCGGCTCCGCCCCCGTCATCTACGTGCACGGGCAGCCCGGCCGGACGACGGCGCCGGCCCGGGCGATGGAACAGGCGGCCGGCAGCCTGTCCGCGGCCGACCTGGCCACCGGCCAGACGGTGAAGGTGGCCAGTTACCTGGCCGACCCGGTGGAGCTGGGCCTGCTGCACATGGTCACCGGCGACCCGAAACGCACCGGCACGTTCGCGTTGTTCGCCAACCCCGACTTCTCGCTGAGCAGCGGCCCGGCCAAGTGCACGGGCGGCTGCGTCAGCGAGCCGGGCAGCCAGGCGGCCTGGAGCCAGGACACCGTCTCGGCGCAGATCAACACGACCTGGCTCGGCCTGGTCGGGCCGGGCGTGGCCAACCAGGGCGTGGACAAGTCCGTGTGGTCCGATCACACCGACATCCAGCCCACGATGATGGCCCTGCTCGGGCTGAAGGACGACTACACCCCGGACGGGGTGGTGCTGGGCGACCTGATCAGCCCGGCGGCGCGGCCGGCCGGGCTGCGGTCCGGGTACCCGGCGCTGAGCACGCTGGGCCGGGTCTACACCCAGCTCGAGGCGCCGGTCGGGACGTTCGGCCTGGCCACGCTGACCGCCTCGACCCGGGCCCTGGCCAGCCGGTCGGCCGGCGACGCCAGCTACACCTCGATCGAGAAGCAGCTCGGGACGCTGGGCACGGACCGGGACGCGGTCGCGGCCAAGATGCAGGCCCTGCTGATGAACGCGGAGTTCGGCGGGAAGGCGGTCAGCACGGCCACGGCCAATTCGCTCATCGCCCAGGGCAACGCCGTGCTGGCGCGGGCCAGCACGCTGGCCAGGGGCTGAGCGGCCCGGGCCGCCCTAGGACCGCCAGATGAGGACCAGGGCGCAGTCGTCGGAGCCGTCGCCGGCCCCCTGCAGGTGGCCGACCAGGCGGCCGGGGCCGCTGCCGCCGAAGCCGCCGGACAGCATCCGCTCGGCCTCGCCGAGCAGCCGGTCGGTGCCCGCGTCGATGTCGCGGCCGGGTGCCTCGATCAGGCCGTCGGTGTAGAGCATGAGCGCGTCACCGCGCTGCAGCACGCCGTGCTCGGTCTCGGACGCGGCGCCGCGCAGGTCGGGCAGCACGCCGAGGACGATGCCGCGGGCGCCGGTCAGCCGCCAGCGGCCCGCCGCGCCGTCGTAGTGCACGGCGGGCGGGTGCCCGGCCGAGTCGATGACGTACTCGCCCGAGGCCAGGTCCAGGGACAGGTGCACGGCGGTGACGAAGCCTTCGGCGGCCGAGCCGCGGCGCATGTAGGCGTTGCAGGCGGGCAGGAACTCCTCCCGGGGCACGGAGCCGAGCAGCCCGCCGAAGGCCCCGGACAGCAGCAGGGCCCGGGTGCCGGCGTCGATGCCCTTGCCGGACACGTCGACGAGCGCGACCTCGAGCGTCTTGCCGTCGAAGAACGAGACCACGAAGTCCCCGCCGAACGAGACGCCGCCGGCCGGGCGGAGCACCACCGAGGACCCCCAGCCCTCGCCGAGCCGGGGCAGCTTGCCCTGGGCCTGGATGCGGTCCCGCAGCTCGAGCAGCATGCGGTCGCCGCGCAGGCCCTGGACGCCGAGCTTCTTGCGGGTACGGGCCAGGACGTCGGCGAAGGCGGCGGTCAGCACGATGGTGGCCACGATGCCCGGGCCGGCCCGGCCGTAGACCAGGTCGTAGACCAGGCCCGCGGCGACGAAGACGAAGAAGATGTGCAGGGCCCGGGGCCACAGCAGCAAGCCGCCGGCCAGGATGGGCAGGATCATCACGCCGGGCGAGAACCACCACACCGAGATGTGCACGGCGGCCACCGCGATGGCGAGGACCAAGACCGAGGCGAGGAACGCGATCCGCCGGTTCCCGGTGATGAAACCCCTGGTGACCTGGAACCACATGGCCGCCGGCACCCCGAGGATCCGCGCCGCGCGGCGGCGGCCCTGGCTGGGTGGCGGGCTAACCATGATGCGCGAACTGTAGTGCATCCGCGGCGTGCCGGGCTAAATCACTCGCGCGCGGGCGCGGCTGCGAGGTACGAAGACAGGTATGACGACAGAAAACGGCCCGTTCCCGGTCAGGCCGATCAGCGCCGAGGAGTTCGATAGCTTCCACGCCGTCTTCATGCACGCGTTCCAGACTTCCCCGCTGACCGAGGACGACCGGCCGCGGATCCTGTCGGTGCTGGAGCTCGACCGCACCCTGGCCGCCTTCGACGGCAGCGCGCCGGTGGGCACCGCGGCGGCCTTCACCTTCCAGCTCGCGGTGCCCGGCTTCCGCGCCGTCCCGACGGCCGGGGTGACCTGGGTGGCGGTGATGCCGTCGCACCGGCGGCGCGGCGTGCTGAGCAGCATGATGCGCCGCCAGCTGGCCGATGTCCGGGACCGCGGCGAGCCGCTGGCCGCGCTATGGGCGTCCGAGTCGGTGATCTATCCGCGGTTCGGCTACGGCCGGGCGATGTGGCAGGCCGATTTCACCCTCCGGCGAGGAGAAGGCACGCTGGCCAAGACGGCCCCGGCCGACCCGGGCCTGAGGCTGCGCATCGCCGATCCCGCCGCCGTGCTGCCGGAGCTGGCCAAGGTGTACGACGCGGTGCTGCCGACCCGGCCCGGGTTCATCGAGCGGAACGACGCGTGGTGGCGGCGGACGGTGTCCGACCCGCCGGAGCATCGCAGCGGCGCGAGCCCGCTGCACTGCCTGCTGGCCGAGGACGACAGCGGACCGCGGGGCTATGCGCTGTACTCGGCCGTGCACCGGTGGGACGACGCGACCTCGCTGCCCGACGGCTCGCTGTCGGTACGCGAGATGGTCGCCGCCGACGGCGCGGCCGAGGCGGCGATGGCCGCTGACCTGCTCAGCCGGGACCTGACGGCCGAGTACCACATCGACCAGCGGCCCGTCGATGACCCGCTGCTGGACCAGCTGGCCGATCCGCGCCGGACCCGCCAGCGGCTGACCGACGGCCTGTGGGTGCGGATCGTGGACGTGCCGGCCGCGCTGGCCGGACGGCGCTACAGCGCCCCGGTGGACGCGGTCATCGAGGTACGCGACGAGCTGCTGCCGTCGAATGCGGGGCGGTGGCGGCTGGCTGCCACCGGCACGGACACGGACGGGACCGGGCTGGCGGCTTCATGCGCGGCCGCGGAGCCGGGCGCCGCCCCGGACGTGACGCTGCACGTGACCGAGCTCGGGGCCGCCTACCTGGGCGGCACCACGCTGACCGAGCTGGCCGGCGCCGGGCTGGTGAGTGAGGGGCGGCCCGGCGCGGTGCGGCGGCTGTCCACGGCGCTGTCCTGGGCTCCGGCCCCCTGGTGCCCGGTGAACTTCTGACGGTGCCGGGCGCGGCGCGGGCGAGCCGGGCAGGCCCGGCTCGCCCGCATCCCTCAGAAGTAGTGGCGACGGCCGCCGATTTCGCGGCCCGCCAGTCCGAGCACGGCCAGGATGAGGCCGATGACCAGGGCGACGATGCCGATGGTCCACACGATGGCGATCTTGAGCAGGAAGCCGACGATCAGCAGGATGATGCCAAGGATGATCATGAGAATCCCCTTCGGGTTCTCAGCCGGGCCGCTCTCAGAGGGGGGCTCGCGGTGATATCTGGCGAGCCGCGGGGACGAGCGTCCGGCGTGACGACGGGCCGCGGTAGATGGGGCGGCTTAAATCGACGCCGGTCCGACTACCCGCCCGTCCGGACGGCAAACCGTCAGGCGGATCCGGATGCGCGGGCCACGACCTCGGCGCTGAGGTCAGCCAGCTTGCGCCGCTGCGAGCGCGCCTGGGCGCGTAGCTGCTGGTAGGCCTCCCGCGGCGTGAGCTGCTGGGTGCCGATCAGCACGCCCTTGGCCTGCTCGATGATCTGCCGGGATTTCAGCGCCCCGTCAAGCTGAGCAGCCAGCTCGGACTGCTGCTCGCCTTGCATCATGCTCGCGATGAGCAGGGCGGCCAGGTCGGTCAGCGCGAGCAGGGCCAGCTCCCCCTCGGGTGACCAGGGGTGCCGCTGCTCCGACAGCACGGCCACCACGCCCACCGCGTCCTGGTTGTAGGGCAGCGGGCTGGCCAGGACGGCCCGGACCTGCCGGGCCACCGCCCCGGCGCAGAACGCGGGCCACCGGTCGTCGTGCTCGAGGTTCTCGGCCCCGACCAGTTCCTTGGCGTCGAAAGCGTCGATGCACGGACCTTCCTGGTGCTCGATCTGAAGATCCTCCAGATGCGCGAACCGCTCGTCGGACGCGGCCACGTTGCGCAGGTGCTGGTCGGTGTCGACCAGCATCAGGCCGGCCCCGTCGACCTGGAACACGGCGTGGGTGGTGTGCACGATCTCCCGCATGGCCTCTTCGACGTTCATCTCGCCGAAGCGCAGCCGGCCGAGCTGGAACAGGGCCTGATGAACGTCGTGCATCGAGACGGTCATCTAACCTCACTCCGACACGGCCGGGCCAGCCGGGCCGCGGGGACCAAGCCGGTCATTCAGGGTCATCCTAGGCCGCGACGTCGGGCTGGTCGGGCAGAGTCCGCATGCGGCGCAGCGGGGAGAAGAAGACCCACCAGCCGGCCGCCCAGCTGCCCGCGAACCCGATCCACAGGGTGGGGCGCACGCCGAGCACGGTGCCGAGCACGCCGCCCAGCACGCCGCCCAGCGGCAGGGTGCCCCAGACGATCCAGCGGACCGCGGCGTTCATCCGGCCGAGCAGCCGGGGCGGGCAGATGGCCTGGCGGTAGCTGACTTGGGCCACGTTGTAGACCACGGCGCTGAACGAGGAGGCGGCGAAGCCGACCGCGAACAGCGAGACGCGCCAGCCTGGCTCGGCCAGCGGGACGAGGAGCTGCGGAAGGCCGAGGACCAGGATGGAGAACCAGATGATGCGGGCTGAGCCGATGACCCGGCCCAGCCGTCCGGAGAAGATCCCGCCCACCACGCCGCCCAGGCTGGCCACGGCGACCAGCAGGCCCACCCCGGCGGGCGAGACATGCAGGAACCTGACCGCGAAGATGATCTCCAGGGCGCCCGCTATGCCGCTGAACAGGTTCGAGGTGCCGGTGCAGGCCACGATCTTGCGCAAGATGGGGTGCCGGACCACGAACGACAGGCCCTCGGCGATCTCGGCTCTCAGCTTCTGGCGCTGGTCCGGGTGCGGCGGCTCCTCGGGGGCGCGGATGACCAGCAGGGACGCGACGGACAGGACGAACGAGACCGAGTCCGCGGCCAGGGCCCGGGCCGCGCCGATCAGCCCGACCAGCGCACCGCCCAGGGCGGGGCCGACGACCTGGGCGAACGACTGGGTCGCGCCGAGCTTGCCGTTCCCGTCGACCAGGGCCCCGGGCGAGACCAGGACGGGCAGGTAGCTCTGGTAGGACACGTCGAAGAACACCGTGGCCACCCCGGCGGCCACGGCTACCAGGTACAGCTGGCCCATGGTCAGGGCGCCGAGGGCGGCCGCCACCGGTATCGATCCGATGATCAGGGCCCGGGCGATGTCACACCAGATCATCAGCGGCCGCTTGGCGTGCCGGTCCACGATCGCGCCGGCGGGCAGGGCGATCAGCGCGAAGGCGAGGGTCGCCGCCGAGTTGAGCAGCCCGACCGACAGCGTGCTGGCCCGCAGCACCACCACCGCGGTGAGCGGCAGCGCGAGCTGGGTGACGGCGGAGCCCATTTCGCTGACCGTCTGCCCGCCCCAGAGCAGGAGAAAGTTGCGGTGCCGCCACAGGGAGCGGCGTCCCTCGCCGTCAGCCACCCGACCTACCCTGCCCGGCTGGTGCCGGGCTGTCCAACTCATCGGGGACCGCGGCGGTGTGTGTGAAGATGGAAGCCGGCGCCCTAGAGGAGGCTGGACCGGTGGCGATGAAGGTGACGATCAGCGCGGCCATGCGGGCCAGGGACGTGTCCCGGCCGCACGCCGAGCACGTCGCCGAGGCCGAGAAAGCCGACGAGGCCGCACGCCGGACGGGCCACGGGGCTCCCGGCGGCACGGCGCGGGCGGCGAGCACGGCGAGGGGCACGGGCGGTCCGGCCACCCGGGTGAGTGGCCCGGGCCCGAGGGACATGGGCGGGACGGGCACCAGGGCGAGCGGCCCGGCGCCGCGACCACGCGGGGCGGAGGCCGGAGGCGGGGCGGCGCGGGACGCTGAGCACGGGGATACGCCTCGGCGGAACGGCGGTGCGGCTCGGGATAGCGCAGATCGGGACGGGGACGGGCGGGACGACGGCCGAGGGGACGCTGGGAAAGGGGACGCTGGGCGAGGGGACGCTGGGCGAGGGCGCAGCGACGGGGCGGGCCGGCCAGGCGGCGGACGGAAACGGACCCGGTCGCGGGGCGGGCGTGGAGGATCCGGGTCGCGCTAGGCGTGGGGCCGTGCCGGCACGTGATCTGGGAGTGCGGGGCAGATAAGGTCGGGTGAGGGCCGACGCAGGCAGTTTCCTCCCCGGTGGCGAGCCCATTCCCTGGCCGTTGGAGAACCCGGCCGCGCGTTGCAGGCCGATGAAGGGACCGTCTGGTGACATCGAATCTGACTCGCGACGAGGCGGCCGCTCGATCGGCGCTCATCACCGTTGCGTCCTACCGGGTTGAACTCGACCTGACCGCGGGCGATGAGGTCTTCAGGTCGGTCAGCGAGGTCAGGTTCGACTGCACGATGCCGGGCTCGGAGAGCTTCATCAACCTGACCGCGCCCGCGGTGCGCGAGATCACCCTGAACGGGGAGCCGGTCGGCCTGGACGCCTTCGACGGCGACCGGATCGCGCTGCCCGCCCTGGCGGCCAGCAACGTGCTGCGGGTGGCCGCCGACTGCGCCTACTCGCGCAGCGGCGAGGGCCTGCACCGCTTCACCGACCCGGCCGACGAGCGGGTCTACATGTACTCCGACCTGGAGACGTTCGACGCCCACCGGATCTACGCGTGCTTCGACCAGCCCGACATGAAGGCGGCCTACGAGCTCAGCGTCACCGCCCCGGCGGAGTGGCTGGTGGTCTCCAACATGGCCGCGGAGTCCGACGACGAGAACGACGGCGTGCGCCGCTGGCAGTTCCCGCCCACGCCGCCCATGCCGACCTACATCACCGCCATCGCGGCAGGCCCGTACCACGTGGTGCGGGACGAGCACGACGGCATCCCGCTGGGCGTATTCTGCCGGCAGTCGCTGGCGCCGTACCTGGACCCGGACGAGATCCTGGAAGTGACCCGGCAGGGCTTCGACTTTTACCACAGCTCGTTCGGCATTAAATATCCGTTCGGGAAATATGACCAGCTATTCGTGCCCGAATTCAAAGAAGGCGCGATGGAGAATGCGGGCTGCGTCACGTTCCTGGAGTCATATATCTTCCGGTCCCGGGTCACCGATTTCGCCCGGGAAGCCCGCGGCGAGACCATCCTGCACGAGATGGCGCACATGTGGTTCGGCGACCTGGTCACGATGCGCTGGTGGGACGACCTGTGGCTGAACGAGTCGTTCGCCACCTGGGCGGGCACGCTGGCCCAGGCCGAGGCCACGCGGTGGACGTCGGCCTGGACGACGTTCGCGCAGCTGTACAAGACCTGGGCCTACCGGCAGGACCAGCTGCCGTCCACGCACCCGATCGCCGCCGATATCCCGGACATCGAGGCGGTGGAGGTCAATTTCGACGGGATCACCTACGCCAAGGGCGCGTCGGTGCTCAAGCAGCTGGTGGCCTACGTGGGCCGGGAGAACTTCCTGGACGGGGTGCGGAAGTACTTCGGCGCGCACGCGTGGGGCAACGCGACGCTGGCCGACCTGCTGGCCGCGCTGGAGCAGACCTCGGGCCGGGAGCTGGCCTCCTGGTCGCAGGACTGGCTGCAGACGGCCGGGGTGAACACGCTGCGGGCGGCGTACCAGACCGACGCCGAGGGCCGGTTCACCGAGTTCGCCATCGGCCAGGAGGCCGCGGACAGCCATCCGCTGCTGCGCTCGCACCGGATCGCGATCGGGCTGTACGACCGGACGCCGGACGGCCTGTCGCGGCGGGCGCAGATCGAGACGGACGTGGCCGGACCGCGCACCGTCATCCCGGAGCTGGAAGGCCAGCAGCGGCCGGACCTGGTGCTGGTCAATGACGACGACCTGACCTACGCCAAGATCCGGCTCGATGAGCACTCGCTGGCCACCCTGGTGGAGTCGATCGGCTCGTTCACCGAGTCGCTGCCCGCGGCGCTGTGCTGGGCGGCAGCCTGGGACATGTGCCGGGACGGCGAGATGGCGGCCCGGGACTACGTGCGGCTGGTGCTGTCCGGCGTCGCCTCGGTGCCCGACATCAGCGTGGTGCAGACCCTGCTGCGCCAGGCCGGAACGGCGGCGCGCCGGTTCGCCGACCCGCGCTGGCGGGAGACCGGGCTGGCCCTGATGGCCAGCGGGCTGCGCGCGCTGACCTTCGGCGCCGAGGCCGGCTCGGACGCCCAGCTGTCCTACCTGCGGGCCTTCGCCGGGGTGGCCAGCTCCGCCGATGACCTGGCCCTGCTGGCCGGGCTGCTGGACGGCTCGGTGCGCCTGGACGGGCTGAGCGTCGACACCGACCTGCGCTGGGCGCTGCTGGGCCGGCTGGTCAGCCAGGCCGCGCCGGGCCCGGCCGGGGGCACCTTCGGGGTGGCCGAGATCGAGGCTGAGCTGGCCCGGGACGTGACCGACGCCGGGCAGCGGCACGCCGCGACCTGCCGGGCGGCGATCCCCACCGCCGAGGCCAAGCGGGAGGCGTGGCAGCTGCTGACCAGCGGCGAGCAGACCATCGCGACGTTCCGGGCCTCGCTGGCCGGGTTCGTCGACCTGGATCACCCAGAGCTGATCGAGCCGTTCCGCGACGACTTCTTCGCGGTGGTGGACGGGGTGTGGCGGGACTGGTCCTCGGCGATGGCCCAGGACTTCGTGTCCGGCGGCTACCTGGTGTGCGCGCAGTCGCAGGAGACGGTGCAGGTCACCGACGACTACCTGGCCCGGGCCGAGCCGCCCGCCGCGCTCCGGCGGCTGCTCATCGAGGGCCGCGACGACGTGCTGCGCTCGCTGCACTGCCAGGACCGCGACCAGCGGGCCGAGTAGCCGCCGGGCTGGCTGGGCTGGGGCTGGGCTTCAGCCGAGCTTGAGCGGCACGTCCGCGTACGGGTCGAGCGCGTAGGCCAGCGAGACCCGGTGGTAGCCGTCCGCGATGTCGGCGTCGGCCACCAGCACCGGGGACAGCTTCTCGCCGGCCAGGACCTTCTTCAGGTCCCGCAGCACGCCGGGATCGGACAGCGGCAGCGCGTCTCTCCGGACGGCCCGCAAGATGTCGTTGGCGCGGCGGGTGATCACCGGCAGCTTGCGCAGCTTCTGCGACACCTCGTCGGCCCGGGCCTGCCCGTACTTGATGCTGAGGTAGCTGGAGGCAGCGGCATAGTCGTGTTCGGCTACGTCCCTCTTCCACTTCAGGTACGCACTGGTTTCGCCTGAGTTAGCCATCCGCCGTAGCTCCTCTCACCCGCCCGATGTGGGCTGAGCTGGTTCGGCTGGGTCAGCGCTGCGCGGCGATCGACTTGGCCACGTCCTCGCGGACGTGCTGGGCCAGGTCGGCGAGCGGGACGCGGACAGTGGAGCCGGCGGCGCGCTCGGTGATCTCGGCCGTGCCGTCGGCCAGGCCGCGCTTGCCGACGGTGACCCGGAACGGGATGCCGACCAGCTCGGCGTCGCTGAACTTGACGCCGGCCCGGACGGCCGGTCGTCGACGATGACGTCCACGCCCGCGTCGAGCAGCGCCTGGTAGGCCTCCATGCCCGCCTCGGCCACGGCCGGCGTCGTCCTGCTGGGCGATCACCACCACGGCCTCGAACGGGGCGATCGCGACGGGCCAGATGATGCCCTTGTCGTCGTAGTGGACCTCGACGACGGTGGCCATGGCCCGCTCGACGCCGATGCCGTAGCAGCCCATGGTCGGCTTGACCGGCTTGCCGTCCGGGCCGGACACCCGGATCTGCATGGCGTCGGTGTACTTGTAGCCGAGCTTGAAGATGTGCCCGACCTCGATGCCGCGCTGCACCTCCAGGCCGTGCCCGCAGTTGACGCACGCGCTCGCCGCGGCGCCACCTCGCGCAGGTCGGCCCACCGGCCGACGCTGATGTCCCGCTCGACGTCCACCCCGCGCAGGTGGGTGTCGTCGATGTTGGCGCCGGTGTACATGCCGCGCCGGCCGCGCAGCGCCTCGTCGGCGATGACCGGGTGACTGGTCACGCCCGACCGCGCCCAGGCTGCCGGGCAGGGCGCCGAGGGCGGCGCGGATCTCCTCCGGCTGGGCCGGGCGGATCGCGGTCGCGCCGGTGGCGTCGATGAGCTTCTGCTCGTTCAGCGCGTGGTCGCCGCGCAGCAGGACCAGGGTGAGCACGTCGTCCAGGAAGTAGACCAGGGTCTTGATCTGCCGGTCGGCCGGCGCCTGGTACCCGGCGACGAGATCCTCGATGGTGCGGACCCCCGGGGTGGCGAAGGGTTCGGGGGCGGCGAGAAGCACGGTCCGTTCGGCAGAATCGTCGACGGCGGCCAGCCCGGACGTGGCCTTCTCGATGTTGGCCGCGTACCCGCACTCCGGGCACGGTCACGATCAGGTCCTCGCCGGTGGGTGACGGGCAGACGAACTCGGTGGAGTCCGAGCCGCCCATCGCGCCGCTGGAGGCCTCGACCGGGATGGCCGGGATGGACAGCCGCTCGAAGATCCGGATGTAGGCGTCGCGGTGCAGCTTGAAGGAGACGTCGAGGCCGTCGGCGTCCAGGTCGAAGCTGTAGGAGTCCTTCATGGTGAACTCGCGGGTGCGCATCAGGCCCGCCTTGGGCCGCGGCTCGTCGCGCAGCTTGGTCTGGATCTGGTACCACATCTGCGGCAGCTCGCGGTAGGACTCGAGCTCGGCGGACAGGTTGGTGACGATCTCCTCGTGGGTCATGCCGAGGGCCAGGTCGGCGCCGCGGCGGTCCTTGAGCCGGAACATCTCGTCGCCCATCAGCTGCCAGCGGCCGGACAGCTGCCACAGCTCGGCCGGGTGCATGACCGGCATCAGGATCTCCTGGGCGCCGATCCGGTCCATCTCCTCGCGGATGATCCCGATGACCTTGAGCCGGACCCGCTGGCCCAGCGGCAGCAGCGAGTAGTGCCCGGCCATCAGCGGCGCGCATGTAGCCGGCCCGCAGCAGCAGGCGGTGGCTGGGCGCGCCGGCGTCGGCCGGGTCGTCGCGCAGCGTGGGGATGTGCATCGTGGACCAGCGCATGGTGGGCAGACTCGCTTTCACGCCGTGATCGGGCTGGGCCGTAGTCTATCGCCGGCCACGGCGTGAACAGCGGGTCGCAGCGTCGGCCGGCGGCTGGTCAGCGCGGCCGCGCGGGCTCAGTACTGGTCCGGCGAGGAGATGGCCTCGGCGACGGTGATCTCCGGCTCCCCGTGGCGCCGGACATGGCGATGATGGCCTGCAGGTCCGGGTTCGCGTAGAACTTCTGGAAGTGCTCGGGGCTCTCCCACTCATCCACGACCAGGACGAAGCCGTCGCCGGCGGCGAACCGGTGGTGCAGGCCGCCGCCGGAGGACCGGGCCGCGTCAGACATCGCGGCGAACTGGCCGGCGTGCTCGGACAGGGCCTGACGGAACTTGGCCACGTCTCCCGGGAACTTCAAGGTGATGACGACGCTCATGCTGGGGTCCCCCTCCTGGGTGCTCCGCGCGCGGCGCGCGGCTGACAGCAGGGGTACGTCGCCGCGGCCGGCGGCGGATCACTCTAAGCCGATCACCTAGTCGAGGGCGAGCGTGCAGGCCGCCTCGAGCACGGCGGTCACGTGGCCGGGATCTCCGGTGGTGTGCAGCTCCAGGTCGCCGGGAGCGATCCGGTTGGCCACCAGCCGGCAGAAGCCGACCGCGTCGGCCACGATCGACACGCAGGCCGGGGCGTCTTCGTCCGGGCCCATCCGCAGGTCCCACGTCCCGCCACCGGGGCCGGTCAGGACCAGGCGGAGCTGGACCGGGTCGGCCAGGCCGGCCCGGTCCGCGGCCTGCGGGAGGAGCCGGGCCCCGAGGTCGGTCATCAGCCGCAGCGTCGAATCATCCGGGACGGCCGGCGGCCCGGCCGACCGCCTCGCCGGATGTCGTTGTCGTGGATCCACAGCTCGAAGGCCCGGACGAGCGAGCAGTGCGCCCAGCGACAGCCGCATGCCGTGCAAGGCGACTTCGGTCTCCGGATCAGCGGACCGGACCAGGTCCAGGGTGCGGTCGGCGGCCCGGCGCCAGTCGGCGCGGGTGTCGGCGGGCGGGCGGCCGAGCCTGGCCGATCGCGGCGGCCTGGGTGGACTCGACGTGGTCCGCGTCGGCGACCGCCGGATCGCCGGACAGGGCGCGCTGAACGTCGTCCTCGACGCCGATCAGGTGCCCGACCAGGCCCTGGGCGTCGAGGCCGCGCAGGACGGGGATGGCCCAGTCGTCGTCGGCCAGGCGGACAGCACGCGCGTAGAAGGCGGCGGCGGCCCGGCCGTAGGCCTCGGCGGCCGAGATCTCGGGTGCATCGGGAACCGGGCGGCCCATGCGCCCGGGCGTGCAGCGAGGCCGCCAGGACGCGGTCACGCAGCCCGGTCGGGCAGCGCGGACGGGTCGCGGTCGGGGGCGGTCATGATGACTCCAGCAACTGGCGGTCCAGCATTTCTTCCAGCTTGGCCAGGGCCAGCCGCAGTCGTGACTTGGCCGTGCCCTCCGGGATGCCCACGACCCGGCGCGACTTCGCGGCGGGTCAGGCCCTTGAAATAGGCCAGCTCGACGACCTGGCGCTGGCTGTCGGGCAGGAGCTGGACGGCGGCGCGGACCAGGCCGACCGTCTCGGCCGCCATCACCACGTCGCCCGCGCCGGCGGCGGGCGGCACGGGCGTCAGCCGGTAGGAACGCTCCTGGCGGGCCACCCGGCGCAGGTCACTGCGGACCAGGTCCACCGCGCGGTGCCGGGCCATCACGGTCAGGTAGGTGCGCAGCGTGCCGGCGCGCCGGGTCGTAGCGGCCGGGATGGGCCCACAACTCGACGAACACGTCCTGGACAACATCCTGGGCGGCGCTGTCGTCGCCGAGGACGCGCAGGGCGCTGCCGTACACATGGCGCGCCAGGGCGTCGAAGATCTCGCGCCAGCGCGTGATCGTCACCGGCCGCCAGGCGCGCAGCCAGGACCGCGTCCGTACCCCCCACAGCTCGGACGCTAGCGCGGCGGGCGGCGGGCGGGCAATAGGGACTTTTGGCCTGGTCCGGAGGCCGCTCGCCGGCCAGCAGCGGGGACAGCGTGGCGATCACCGGCCCTGCTTGGCGGAGGTTGACGTCAGGAGTACGTCACCGGGGCGGCGACCAGTTCACTTGCGCGGCGGCAGGGATTCAGGCCGCGGTCAGGCCCGGGCCACGGCCTGGGCCAGCGCGGCCAGGGAGGCGGGCGTGATCATGCCCGTCCGGGGCCGGGCATGATCCGTACGGATCGAGGTGCACGGGGCGCAGGCCTGCGGCCAGGGCGCCGTCCACGTCGGAGCGCAGGCTGTCGCCGACGTGCAGGACGCGGTCGCTGGCCGGGAGGCCGAGGACCTCCAGGGCGACGGCGAAGATGGCCGGGTCGGGCTTGGCCACCCCGGCCCGGGTGGAGTCGACGATGACGCCGACCGGGATCCCGGACGGCTCGGTGCCCGGCCCGGGCAGGTAGCACAGGCCGAGGCGGGCCAGCGCGTCGGCCAGCCGGCCGTCGGAATTGGAGACCACGCCCAGCGGCACGCCGAGGGCGGCCATCGCCTGCAGCCCGGCCTTGGTCTCGTCGCTGACGTAGCTCCACAGGCCCCGGGTGGTGGCCGCGGCGGCCTGCTCGGCCAGGGCCGGGCACTGGTCCGCCGGGACGCCGCAGGCGGCAAAGTAGGACTCCAGGTAGCCGTGCCACCAGCCGCCCGCGCGAGAGGCCCGGCCGGCCATGTCCTGGGCGGCCATGGCCCGGTAGTGGGCCTCGGCGAGGACGGAGCGGTCCGGGGACAGCCCCGCCGTGCTCAGCTGGGTGAGCATGAAATCCGGCTGCGGGAAGATCATCACCCCGGTGACATCGAGCAGGATGGCGCTGACCTCCGGGCTCACACGGCGCACTATACGCCGGGCCGGGCCGCGTCACGGCTGCCGGGGCTGCATCAGCATCTGCGGCAATTTGCCAGCGGGTCAGCGGAGGTTACCGCTCGCTTCGTGCGCCGGGGGTGACCAGGCCGGTCTCGTAGGCCAGCACCACGAGCTGGGCCCGGTCCCGGGCGTCCAGCTTGGTCATGATGCGGCTCACGTGCGTCTTGGCCGTGAGCGGGCTGAGGAACAGCCGGGCGGCGATCTCGTCGTTGGACAGGCCCTCGGCGACCAGGGTCATGACCTGGCGCTCGCGTTCGGTCAGGGCGGCCAGGAGCCGGCCGCTGGCCGCGGGCCGGACCGGGCGGCTGGCGATGTCGGTGATGAGCCGGCGGGTCACGCTGGGCGACAGCAGGGCGTCGCCCCGGGCCACCACCCGGACGGCCTGGATCAGGTCGGCGGGCTCGGTGTCCTTGACCAGGAAGCCGCTGGCCCCGGCGCGCAGCGCCTGGTAGACGTGCTCGTCAGACTCGAAGGTGGTCAAGATGATGACCTTGACCCCGGCCAGGTCCTCATCGGCGCAGATCCGCCGGGTGGCCTCCAGGCCGTCCACCCCGGGCATCCGGATATCCATCAGGATCACGTCGGCGCGCTCGCGGCGGGCCAGGTCGACGGCCTGCTGGCCGTCAACGGCCTCGCCGACCACCTGCAGGTCCTCGGCCGCGTCGAGCAGCACGTGGAACCCGGCCCGGATCAGCGCCTGGTCGTCGGCGAGCAGGACGCGGATCACGGCCGTGCGCCTTCGGCGGAGGCGGCTCGCCCGACGGCAGGTTCGGCCAGCTCGGCCAGCTCGGCCGGGGCCGGGGCCGGGGCGGAAGCCGGGGCGGGCGGCTCGGCGGGGTAGGGCAGCCGGGCCAGGACGCGGAAGCCGCCGCCGGGGCCCGGGCCGGCCTCGACTTTCCCGCCCACGGCGGCGGCCCGCTCGCGCATGCCGACCAGCCCGTGGCCGGCGCTGCTGACGGCGGTGCTCGCCGAGCTGCCTGACGGGCTAATGGACGAGCCGGGGCCGGCCGGGGCGGCCTGCGATCCGCGGCCGGTGTCGGTCACCTCGACGACCAGCTCCCGGTCGAGGTAGCCGAGGGACACGGCGGCGGTGGCCGGGCCGGCGTGCCGGATGACGTTGGTCAGCGACTCCTGCACGATGCGGTAGGCGGCCAGGTCGACCGGGGCGGGCAGCGGGAAGGGCGTGCCGGTGACGGCGAGGGTAGTCGGCAGCCCAGCCTGGCGGGCGCCCGCGGCGAGCGCCTCGAGCTGCGCGGTGCCCGGCGCGGGCTGGGTCGGCTCGGCGTCATCGGCCTGGCGGAGCAGGTTGAGGATGGCGCGCAGCTCGCCCAGCCCTTCCTTGCTGGCCGTCTTGATGGCGGCGACCGCGTCGGCGGCCGCGTCCGGGCGGGCGGGAAGCATGTGGGCGGCCACCCCGGCCTGGACGTTGATGGTGGCCATGGTGTGCGACACCACGTCGTGCAGGTCCCGGGCGATGCGCAGCCGCTCCTCGTCGATACGGCGCTGGACGTCCTGCTCGGCCTGGGCCCGGATGGAGGCCACGTAGGCGCGGTGGTTGGCCAGCGCGATCCCGCCGAACACCGCGGCCGCGGCCATCCCGGGGATGATGTAGAAACCTTCGGCCGAGATCTGCCCGAACGGGTTGCGGGTGGCGGTGGCGGTCATCAGCACGGCCACGGTGACCAGGCCCGCGAGGATAGATACGCGCGCGCTGCGCTGGGTGGCCACGGCGTACAGGGCGATGACCGGGGCCACGACCGCGGCACCGTTGACGTAGCCGAGCAGCGAGTACGCGGTGACCGCGGCGGTGCAGACGGCCAGCACGGCCAGCGGGTAGCGGCGCCGCCAGGCCAGGGCCAGGCAGCCGGCCGCGACCAGCGCGAGCGCCGCGGTCGGATGCGGCACCGGATGGCCGTGGAAGTGGAGCAGGTCAGACGGCTGGCGCGGGTAGCCCTCGCCGTAGCTGCCCCAGACCAGGATCAGGGCCGCCGCGACGGCCAGGATCGCATCCAGGGCCGGGGAGCGCGCCCACCGGCGCCACGACGCGGCGATGCCATCCATACCGCCAGCGTAGGCGCCCGGGCCGGCGGCGTCAGCCTCCCCGGGTTGAGGGTCGGCCTACTCCCCCGGGAGTACGGGCGGCCCGGTTAATCCGCAGGTGGTAAGCGGGATTGCCCACTGCGGCCAGACGACGGCGGGGGCCGCGGGCGGCAGGCTGGCCAGTGCTGGCGGAACCGCCGCCGGCCAGCGAAGTCGACACCGGGGAAAGTCGACACGGGGAAAATCGGAGGTCGCGATGACCGCGCTCACCCGCTTCGTGCTCCGCCGCAAGGCACTCGTGACCCTGTTCTGGGTCGTGGTGGCCGTGGCCGGCGCGCTCACGATCAGCGGCACCACAGGACGGATGACCAACAGCTTCGCCATGCCCGGGCAGGCGTACCAGGTCGACAACCAGATCGCCCGGGAGTACGGCACGGGCGGCTCGCAGCCGCCCTACGTGCCGGTGATCACCGTCCCGGCCGGGCAGCACGTCAGCGACCCGGCCGTGGCCGCGGCGACCGGCCGGGCGTTCGCGGCCGTGGCGCGCGCGATCCCGGGCGTGCGGATCGCCGACTACGCGACCACGCACAACCCGGCGTTCGTCACCCGGGACGGGCGGTCCACGTTCGCGCTGGCCTACACGGCCCCGGTCAACGGGTTCGGCGGCGCCAACCTGGCCCCGGCGATGAGCCGGGCCATGACGGCGGCCATGCCGCCGTCATGGCACGCCGGGGTGACCG
Source organism: uncultured Actinomycetes bacterium (assembly GCA_963744005.1). Taxonomy (GTDB): domain Bacteria; phylum Actinomycetota; class Actinomycetes; order Streptosporangiales; family Streptosporangiaceae; genus Palsa-504. Next base: position 1,848,868 of record CAVURU010000003.1, read on the forward strand.
GGACGCAGGCGCTGGACGCCAGCCAGCCGTCCGCAGGCAAGGGCACCGGGCTGATGACCGAGGCGATGATCGGGTCGGTGGGATCGCTGGTCATCCTGCTCCTGGTCTTCGCCAGCTTCCTGGCCGTGCTGCCGCTGCTCATCGGGGGCATCTCGGTGCTGGCCACCTTCCTGCTGGTCGGCGGGCTGACCAAGGTGACCGGCGTCAGCCAGATCGTGGAGTTCCTGATCGCGCTGATCGGGCTGGGCGTGGCCATCGACTACTCCCTGCTGGTGGTCAGCCGGTGGCGGGAGGAGCGCGCCGCGGGCCGGGACAACGCCGACGCCGTGCTGCAGGCCATGACCCACGCGGGCCGGGCCGTGGTGTTCTCCGGGCTGACGGTGGCCATCGGGCTGGTGTCGATGATCGTGCTGCCGGTGCCCATGCTGCGCAGCGTGGGGTACGGCGGCGTGCTCGTGCCGCTGGTCTCGGTGGCGGTGGCGGTCACCTTGCTGCCGGTCATCCTGGCCACGGCCGGCCCGCGGCTCGACTGGCCGCGGCTGCGCACCGAGCGGAACGCCAGCCGGGTGTTCTCGGCCTGGGCCCGCGGCGTGTACCGGCACCGCTGGCTGGCCGCGGTGGCCGGGCTGGGTGTCCTGACGGCCCTGATGCTGCCCGCGCTGTCACTGCACCTGGGCGAGCCGGGCAGCTCGGCCCAGGCCACCAGCGGGCCCGCGCACGACGCGCTGGTCACCCTGACCGACGGCGGCGTCCCGTCCGGGGTGATCACCCCGGCCGAGGTGCTGGTGTCCGGCACGCCCGGAAGCGGGACCGGATCCGCGGCGGCCGCGCAGGCGGCCCGGGTGCCGGGCGTGTACGCCGCGGTAGCCCCGGCCACGCCGGACTACCAGCGGCCCGGGACGGCCATCGTGACCGTGCTGCCCGAGCAGGAGAGCGGGCTGCCGGCCGGCCAGGCCACGGTGACGGCCCTGGAGCACGCGCTGGACGGCACCCCGCAGGTGATCGGGGTGGGCGGCGAGGGCGCGTCGCTGGTCGACTTCGACCACGCGGTCTACGGCGACTTCCCGCTCATGCTGGCCGTGCTCGGGGTGGCCATCTTCCTGCTGCTGATCCGCGCGTTCCGGTCGGTGCTGCTGGCGGCCAAGGCGGTGGTGTTCAACCTGATCTCGCTGGCCGCCGCGTACGGCGTGCTGACCTGGGTGTGGCAGGACGGCCACGGGTCGGCGGCGGTCTGGGGCATCCCGGCCACCGGCGCGATCACCATGTGGGTGCCGCTGATGGTGTTCGCGTTCCTCTTCGGGCTGTCGATGGATTACGAGGTGTTCATCCTGAGCCGGATCCGCGAGGCCTACGACGCCAGCGGCGACGCCCGGCACGCGGTGGTCGAGGGGCTGGGCCGCACCGGCCGGCTGGTGACCAGCGCGGCGGCCATCTTGATGCTCGGCTTCCTGTCCATGTCGACCGGCTCGCAGACGGACCTGAAGGTGCTGGCCACCGGCCTGGGGGCAGGCATCTTGATCGACGCGGTGGTGGTCCGCTGCCTGCTCGTGCCGGCCATGGTCGCGCTGTTCGGCCGGGCCAACTGGTGGCTGCCGGCTCCGGTGGCCCGGGTGCTGCGGGTCCGGACGCCTGACGGCGCCCCGGAGGCGTCGGGGGTGGACGGCGAGCTCGCGGTGACCGGGACGAGGTAGGCGGGGGGCCGGGCCGGGCGGTGCCATCGGGGGCCCGCCCGGCCCGGCTCGGGGTCCTGCTGCGATGACCCGGGCACAATGGCGGGGAGGCGTTTCCGCGGAAACGTGCCGGCCCCGGAGGGAGGGAGCGGATGGCCGCGATCTTCGAGCGCGTGGTCCCGGTCCGGTGGCGGGACACCGACGCGCTGGGCCACGTGCACCACGGGGTGTACCTGATCTACTGCGAAGAGGGCCGGGACGCGTTCTACGCCGAGGTCGTGGGCGATCCGCACTACGTCGTGGTCCGGGTGGAGATGGACCTTCGGGCGGAGGTACGGCACGACGACGGCCAGGTGACGGTGCGGGTGGAACCCGAGCAGCTGGGCCGCACCAGCCTGACCACCCGGGAGACGGTACTGACCGCGACGGGCCAGGTGGCAGCCGAGGCACGGGTGGTGACGGTCCGCTGGGACCCGGCCGCGAGCCAGCCGGTCCCGTTCAGCGAGGCCGAGCGCGGGCGGCTCGAGGAGGCCCTGGCCGGCCGGCGGCCGGGCGGCGCCCGGTAGCGTGCTGCCATGGAGCACGCCAGACTCGGCCGGACCGGCCTGCAGGTCTCCAGGCTCTGCCTGGGGACGATGACCTTCGGACTGCAAACCGAGGAGAGCACCGCGGTCGCGATCCTCGACCGGGCCGCCGAAGGCGGCATCGACTTCCTCGACACCTCCGACGCCTACCCGCTTGGCGGCGACCTGAGCACCCGGGGCATCACCGAGGAGATCCTCGGCCGCTGGCTGCGCGGCAAGCGGGACCGCTTCATCGTGGCCACCAAGTGCTTCGCCCAGACCGGGCCTGCGCCGTTCGACCGGGGCAACTCCCGCAAGCACATCATGGACGCGGTCGACGCCTCGCTGCGGCGGCTGCAGACCGACTACATCGATCTGTACCAGCTGCACGGGTACGACACCGAGACGCCGATCGACGAGACCCTCGGCGCGCTGGATGACCTGGTCCGGTCCGGGAAGGTCCGGTACACGGGCTGCTCGAACTTCCTCACCTACCGGCTGGTGCGGGCCATCGGCCGCAGCGAGACCCTCGGCCTGGCCCGGCTGGACTCCGTCCAGCCCCGGTACAACCTGCTGTTCCGCCAGATCGAGCGGGAGATGCTGCCGTTCTGCCTGGAGGACGGCGTGGGCGTGATCCCCTACAACCCGATCGCGGGCGGGCTGCTGTCCGGGAAGCACGCCCGGTCTGCTCCGCCGGCCGACGGGACCCGGTTCACCCTGGGCACGGCAGGCGGCATGTACCAGAGCCGGTACTGGCACGAGCGCGAGTTCGACACCGTCGATGAGCTGCTGCAGCTCGCGGACAAGGCCGGGACCAGCCTGGTCACCCTGTCGGTGGCGTGGGTGCTGGCCAACCCGGCGATCACCGCGCCGATCATCGGGGCCAGCAGGCCGGACCAGCTGGACGCGAGCCTGGCCGCCATGGACTTCGTACTGGGCGATGACCTCAAGCAGCAGCTCGACGAGCGCACCGGGCAGTACCGGATGGGCGACGACCCGAGGTAGGCGGGTAAGCGGGGGTCCGCGGCCGGGAGGGCCGGGACGGCGGGTGCCTCGGTGCGTTCGGGCAGCAGCAGCACGGAGCCGATCAGGAAGCACACGGCGCCGATCAGGGTCTGGGTGTCGGCCCGCCCGGCGTCGTGCACCTGACCGGTCACCGGGTTGACGTAGCCGGCCACCGCGGAGACACCGAAGGCGACCGACCCGACCAGGTTGGCCAACGTGATCCACCAGGCCAGCACGCGCGGGCGCCAGGCCAGCCAGCCGTGGCACGTCTCGTACCAGGCCAGCAGGCTGGAGACCAGGAAGCAGACCGAGCCGATGGCGTCGGGCCGCCACACGTGCTGGTGCGCCGTGGCGGCGGACAGGTCGGCGGCCATGGCCACCCCGGTGCTGACGTTGAAGTACACCGTCCCGGCCAGCTGCACCGCGGTGGACCACCAGTCGATCCGGCCCGGCTGGAAGACGAAGAACCGGCGCCCAGCCCGGCTCTCGGTCGCGGGCGCGGCGTCGACGGCTTCCCGGTAGCACAGGAACGAGGCCGAGGTGAAGAAGAGCGACCCGACGAAGTAGGTGACGGTGTCCCACCGGTCGCCGACGGCGCTGGTGTAGCCGGGCACCGAGCCGACGGCGAACAGCAGGGAGCCGACGGCGAACAGCACGGCAATCCACCAGCCGCGGGCCCGGGGGGCCCACCAGGTCGAGCCCGCGGCGGACTGCTGGTGCTTGCGGTGCCGCCGTGATCCCCAGCGGATGATGGCGCCGTCCGGCCGCACGTGATCCACGAACGTGGCCGGGGCGGCGATGACGAGGTCGCGGTCCCCGTTCTGGTCAGCCATGTCGGGCGCTGCTCGGCGGCCGGATCAGGTCAGGCTCGCCGCGTCACAGGTGGCTGAACCCGCCGGCCTCCTCCTTGCTCATCGGCACCCGCACCGGGTGCTTGCTGAAGTGATGCACCGCCTTGCGGAAGTCCTCCAGGAGCAGGGTGGCGATGTCCTGGCTCACGCCGAGCCGGACCAGGATGCGCTGGACGGGGATGTCGGAGGCCGATCCGGTCAGGGTGTAGGCCGGCACCTGCCAGCCCTTGTTGTGCAGCCGGTCGGCCAGGTCGAACAGTGTGTAGCCCGGGTCCTCGCCCTCGCGGATGCGCCAGGTGACGGTGGGAATGCCGGTCTCCGGGTTGCTGTCGCAGAGCAGCTCGAACGGACCGAGCTTGACGATCTCGGCCGCCAGGAACTGGCCGATGTCGTAGGAGGACTGCTGGATCCGGCGGTAGCCCTCGAAGCCCAGCCGCAGGAAGTTGTAATAGCTGGCGATGATCTCGGCCTGGCCGGGAGAAGTTGATCTGGAAGACCGGCATGTCGCCGCCCAGGTAGTTGACGTGGAAGATCAAGTCCTGGGGCAGTTCCTCCGCGTCGCGCCAGACGACCCAGCCGACGCCCAGCGGGGCCAGGCCGAACTTGTGCCCCGAGGCGCTGATCGACTTGACCCGCGGCAGCCGGAAGTCGAACTTCAGGTCCGGGGCGCAGAACGGGGCCAGGAAGCCGCCGCTGGCCGCGTCGACGTGGATGTCGATGTCGAGGCCGGTCTCGGCCTGGAGCTGGTCCAGGGCGGCCGCGATGGCCTCGACCGGCTCGTAGGAGCCGGTGTAGGTCACGCCCAGGGTCGGCACGACCATGATGGTGTTCTCGTCGACCCGCTCGAGCACCGAGGCCGGATCCAGGCCGTAGCGGCCGGGCGCCATCGGGACCTCGCGGATCTCCACGTCCCAGTATCGGGCGAACTTGTGCCACACGACCTGGACCGGGCCGCAGACGAAGTTCGGCTTGTCGGTGGGCTTGCCCTCGGCCTGGCGCTTGGCCCGCCAGCGCCACTTGGCCGCCATGCCGGCCAGCATGCAGGCCTCGGACGAGCCGATGGCCGAGGCACCGACGGTGTTGGCCGACTCGGGCGCGTTCCACAGGTCGGCCATCATGTGCACGCAGCGCCGCTCGATCTCGGCCGTCTGCGGGTACTCGTCCCGGTCGATCATGTTCTTGTTGATCGACAGGGCCATCAGCTCCAGGACCTGGGGCTCCTCCCACGTCTGGCAGAACGTGGCCAGGTTCTGCCGGGCGTTGCCGTCGAGCATCAGCTCATCGGCGACGATCTGGTAGGCGTCCCGGGGCTGTGACCCCTCGGGCGGGAAGTGGTACTTGTGGACCGGCCGGGACAGGTCACGGTCGGCGAAGACGCAGTCGTCGATCTGGTCGCGGATGCTCTCGCGGTCGTGCAGCGGCATGTGGGACTTCCTTACCGAGATGGGCGGGCCAGCCTGCGGTGACGGCGGTAAGGCACATCGGGGGCTGAAGCGCTAGCTGGCCTCGATACTCACCGAGGCCACCTGCCGCCGTCATCACCCGCGGCGGGTGGTGACCTCCCAAGTACCCTGCAGCTGTGACGGAAAGCCAGGGGCGTTCCCAATGGACGGTGCTCGGCGACCGGGTGATCGGGCAGAACCCGAACGCGCGGCTGAGCGTGGCGTCCCTGCAGCTGCCGAGCGGTCTGGAGTTCGAGCAGTACGTGCTGCGCACGCCGCGGGGCGCGATCACCGTGGTGCTGGACGAGGACGGACGGCGGGTGCTGCTCATCTGGCGGCACCGGTTCATCGTCGACCAGTGGGTGTGGGAGCTGCCCGGGGGCCACGTCGAGGACGGCGAGGACGGCGCGGCCGCGGCGGCCCGCGAGGTGCTGGAGGAGACCGGCTTCCGGCCCCGCAGCATCGAGCACGTGCTGACCTTCCAGCCCATGCCCGGGACCGCGGACAGCCCGTATGAGATCTACCTGGCCCGCGGCGCGGACCCGGCCGGGGAGCCGGACGTGAACGAGACCGAGGAGGTCCGCTGGGTGCCGCTGGCCGACGTGCCCGGGCTGATCGCGGCGGGGCGGATCACCGGGGCGGCGACCATCATCGGCCTCCAGCACGTCCTGCTGGAGCGCTAGCGGGTCACCACAGCGGCGGGTGCCGGTCCTTCCAGGGCCGGGCCGCTTCCAGCTGCGCGCACAGCGAGATGAGCAGGCCGTCCTCGCCGATCCGGCCGGCCAGCATGACCCCGATGGGCAGGCCCGCGGCGGTCCAGTGCAGCGGGAGGCTGACGGCGGGCTGGCCGGAGACGTTGTAGACGGCGGTGAACGGGGTGAACCGCTTCTGCCGCTCGAAGTTCTGGGCCGGGTCCACCGCCTCGAACCAGCCGACGGGAGCGGGCGGCTGGGCCAGGGTGGGGGTGAGGATGGCGTCGTAGCCGCGCAACGCGACGGCCGCCGCCCGGGCGGCGGACTGCAGGCGGACCTGGGCCCCGAACAGCTCCGCGGCCCGGACGGTCTGGCCGCGGGCGCGCAGGTACCGGGTCAGCGGCATGAGCAGCTTCTCCTGCCCGGGCACCAGCGGCGACAGGGCGGCGTGGGCGTACCAGAGGATCTCGAAATCCGGGGCGACGGCGGAGCCCAGCGGGGTGCCGATGTCCTCGACCTCGTGCCCCAGGCCGGCCAGCAGGGCGCTGGCCTCGTCGTAGGCCCGGACACAGTCCGGGTGCACCTCGGCGTCCGGGACCGGGCTGTGCAGGGTCCGCCCGATCCGCAGCCGGCCCGGGCGGGCGGCGGGCGTAGCCGAGGAACGTCTGGCCCGGCAGCAGCGGGGGCTGGGGGTACATGTCGCCCGGGAGGTTGCCCGCCATGACGTCCAGCAGCAGCGCGGCGTCGGCCACGGTCCGGGTGATCGGCCCGTTGACGCACAGGCCGTCAAGGTCGGCACCGAACGGGCCGGGCGAGACGCGGCCGCGGGACGGCTTGAGCCCGACCAGGCCGCACGCGCTGGCCGGGATGCGGATGGACCCGCCCCCGTCACTGCCCTGGGCGGCGGGGGCCAGGCCCGCGGCGACCGCGGCGGCGGCACCGCCGCTGGACCCGCCCGCGGACCGGGCCAGGTCCCACGGGGTCCGGGCGGGCGGCCCGATCCGGGTCTCGGTGTAGCACGGCAGGCCGAACTCGGGCGTGGCGGTCTTGCCGGTGATGACCGCCCCGGCCTGCTTGAGCCGGGTCACCACGTGATCGTCGGCGTCGGGCACGTCGGCCGCGTGCGCCGCCGAGCCCAGCGTCTGCCGGACGCCGGCCACCATGGTCAGGTCCTTGACCGGGACGGGCACCCCGGCCAGCGGGGGCAGGCAGGCCGGATCGGACGCGCCGGCCACGGCTTTCTCCGCGGCCATGGCCTGCTCGGCGGCCAGTTCCGCGCAGACGGTGAAGAACGCGCCGACCTGGTCATTGAGCTCAGCCGTCCGGCGCAGATAATGATCAGTGACGTCGGACGGCGACAGCTCGCCGGCCCGGATCGCGGCGGCCAGCTCGACCACGGTGAGGTCATGGACTGCAGGCATGGAGGAGATGCTAGAGCAGAGCCGGGCCGGCGCCGGTGCCGCGGAGCAAGGTGAAGGCCCTGCATCAAATAGGACGGAGCGGGCACAATCGTGATAGCACGGTGCGGTGCGCAGAGTCCCAAGGCAGTTACGCACAGGTGGTAGGTGAGAACCGATGGCGTGGCCGAAGCTGAGATACCCCAGGCCGCAGGCATCACCGGCGGCCGCGGACGGGACAGTACCCGACGGGGCGGCTCCGCAGGCCCCGGGCGGGTGGCAGCCCTGGCCCGGAGCCGAGCCCAGCTCGGCGGACACCCGGCCGGTCCCGCCCGCCGCCGCCAGGCCCAGGGTCCGGCCCAGCCTCCGGCCCAGCGTCGCCGGGATCCGCGGTCCCGGCCGGCCCGGAGGACGACGGCGAACCGCCTGATGTGCCGTTCTGGGCGAGGTGGGACCGGTCCGACGGGCGGTCCGGCGTGGACGACTACGGCGACGGCATGCCCGAGGACGGGCCCGCCGACGACGCGGTGACCGACGTCGACCCCACGTCGGCCGTGCCCGCGCCGCGGACCCCGCCGACGCTCGCGGCCGTCCCGGCCATCCCGGCCGACGAAGCCGACGAGCGGCCGCGAGCCGAGGACGAGCCCGTCCCGGGCCAGCAGTCCGGACGGCGTGAGGGCATCGGCGAGCACCTGGGCAACCTGGCCCACCTGTCGGCCAACCCGCGGATGCGGTCCTGGCAGCGGCGCGCCATCATCGCGGTCATCGCCGGGGTGGTGATCGGCTGGCTGCTGCACAACTGGCGGTGGGGGCTGACCTTCGCCGTGCTGGCCGCGATCGCGGACGCCGTCTACCGGTCCCGGACCTCCTACCGGGGCCCGGCGGGCATCCGGCTGACCAGGGCCCAGAAGCGCACCGCCCGGCAGCTGCACAGCCTGGGCCGCAAGGGGTACCGGGCCATGCACAGCCTGGCCATCCCGGACAGCGTCGAGCAGATCGACCACCTGGTCATCGGCCCGGCGGGCGTGTTCGCCATCGACTCCGAGGACTGGGACAAGCGGCTGCCGGTGCGGACCAGCAGCCACCGGCAGCTCTGGCACGGGCCGCGGGACATGCGGGACCGGCTCTATCACGCGCAGTGGGAGGCCGACCAGGCGGCCCAGCTGCTCACCGACGGGGTGGGCAGCACGGTCACGGTCCAGCCCGCGATGGCCGTGTACGGGCCGAAGATCCCGTGGGACGTGGCCACCATCAGGGACGTCGACACGTTCAGCGGCCCGCGGCTGCGCAAGTACCTGCGGCGCCGGGCCCGGCGCCGTGACCTCCGGCTCAGCGCAGCCGACATCGAGGCCATCGACAAGGCCGCGCACGTGGCCTTCGGGCAGGACCAGGCGAGCTGACCCGGGCGCCCGGAGTAGGCTGGCCGCCTCGTCCAGCTCCCGCTTTCACCCGTGCCAGGAGGCCGACACGTGAGCCCGGCCTCGCCACCGCCCGGTACGGCCGGGTTCGTCCGCCCGGCGCGGGCCAGCGATGCCGATGACCTGACCCGGGTCCAGGTCGCATCCTGGGCAGGCAGCCTGGCCGGCGTCGTGCCCGAGGAGCTGCTGGGCGAGCTGACCAGCCAGGAGGCCTCGGCGCTGTGGCGAGACCGGTGGCGGGAGGCGATCGACAGCCCGCCCACCAGCCGGCACCGGGTCCTGGTCGCGGTGTCAGAACAGGCCGCTCCCGATCCGGGGGACAGCCGGATCCGCGAGGTGGTCGGGCTGGTGTCGGCCGGGCCGGCCACGGATGCCGACCGGTGGCCGCGGACCGACGCGGAGATCTACGAGTTCCGGGTCCAGCCGGACCGGACCGCGCAGGGGCACGGCAGCAGGCTGCTGCACGCGGCCGCCGACACCCTGGTCGCCGACGGCTTCCAGACCGTGTCCACCTGGGTGGTCGAGGCCGACCAGGAGATACGGCGTTTCCTGGAGGCGGCCGGGTGGGCCGCGGACGGAGCGCGCGGCGAGCTCGACGTGGGGGTCAGCGTCCCGGTGGTACGCCTGCACACCAGGCTCAGCGAATAGGGCCGTAGGATCGGCTGGTGGCTGATGCACGGGAATGGCTGGCGGGGACGCGGCCGAGGACGCTCCCGGCGGCCGTGGTACCGGTCCTGATCGGCTCGGGCGTGGCGGCCGGCTACGACCGCTTCTCCTGGTGGCGCGCGCTGCTGGCGCTGGCCGTGGCGCTCGCGCTGCAGGTCGGGGTGAACTTCGCCAACGACTACAGCGACGGCGTGCGCGGATCGGACGAGGTACGGGTCGGGCCGGTGCGGCTGGTCGCCGCCGGGCTGGCGCCGCCCCGGCAGGTGCTGGCGGCCGCCTTCGGCTGCTTCGCCGCGGCCGGCGTGGCCGGGCTGGCGCTGGCCGCGGTGACCTCCTGGTGGCTGCTGGCGGTGGGCGTGGCGTGCATCGCCGCGGCCTGGTTCTACACCGGCGGGCCGAAGCCGTACGGCTACCACGGGCTGGGCGAGGTGTTCGTATTCGCCTTCTTCGGCGTGGTGGCAGTGACGGGCACGGCCTACGTGGAGATGGGCCGGTTCAGCTGGCTGGGCCTGGCCGCCTCGGTCCCGGCCGGGCTGCTGGCCTGCGCCCTGCTGATCGTGAACAACCTGCGGGATATCCGGACCGACACCGAGGCGGGCAAGCGGACGATGGCGGTGCGGCTCGGCGACGCCCGCAGCCGGACCGCGTACGTGACCGCCCTGCTGCTGCCGTTCGCGTGCGCCGCGGCGATCGCCGCCTGGCGGCCGTTCGCCCTGCTCACCCTGCTCACCCTGCCGCTGGCGCGGATCCCGGTCCGGTCGGTGCGGGCGGGCGCGTCGGGACCGGCGCTGATCCGCGCGCTGGGGCAGACGGGACGGCTGCAGCTGGCGTTCGGCATCGCGTTCGCGATCGGCCTGGCCATCGGCCTGTGACACGGAGGTTAGCTGTGACACGGAGGTCGACTGACCATGGCTAATGCGGGTGGCGAGGCACCGGAGATCCTGGACGTGCCGGTCGGGCTGGGCGCGACCGGCAGCCGCCGGGAGTACGACAGCATGGGCGAGGTGGACGTCCCGGCCGACCGGTACTGGGGCGCGCAGACGCAGCGCAGCCTGCAGCACTTCAGCATCGGCGAGGACCGGATGCCGATCGAGGTCTACCGGGCCTACGGCTACGTGAAGAAGGCGGCCGCGATCGTGAACGCCGAGGCCGGGCTGCTCCCGGCCTGGAAGGCGCAGCTGATCCAGCGGGTCTGCGACGAGATCATCAGCGGGGCGCTGGACAGCGAGTTCCCGCTGTTCGTGTTCCAGACCGGGTCGGGCACCCAGTCGAACATGAACGTCAACGAGGTGATCTCCAACCGGTGCATCCAGCTGACCGGCGGCACGCTGGGCTCGCAGCGGCCGGTGCACCCGAACGACGACGTCAACATGAGCCAGTCCTCCAACGACACCTTCCCCACCGCGATGCATATCGCCGCCTACGACCTGGCCACCCGCCGGACGATCCCGGCCCTGCTCCGCCTGCGGGACACGCTGGAGGCCCGGGCCCGGGAGTGGGCGGACGTGGTGAAGATCGGGCGGACCCACCTCGAGGACGCCGTGCCGCTGACCGTGGGGCAGGAGTGGTCCGGGTACGCCGGCGCGCTGGAGGACGCGATCGGCGAGGTCGTGCGGGTCACCGACGGCCTGCTCGCGCTGGCCATGGGCGGCACCGCGGTGGGCACCGGGCTGAACGCGCCGGCCGGGTTCGGCGAGCAGGCCGCGGCCCGGATCGCGGCCATGACGGGCGCGCCGTACCGGACCGCGGAGAACAAGTTCACCGCGCAGGCCACCCTGGACGCCATGGTCCGGGCGCACGGCGGCCTCAAGGTAACGGCCGTCTCGCTGTTCAAGATCGCCAATGACCTGCGCTGGCTGGGCTCCGGGCCGCGCACCGGCCTGGGCGAGCTGCTGTTCCCGGAGAACGAGCCCGGCTCCTCGATCATGCCGGGAAAGGTCAACCCGACCCAGGCCGAGGCCCTGCTCATGGTGGCCATCACGGTCATCGCGGCCGACGTGGCGGTGAGCATGGGCGGCGCGGAGGGGAACTTCGAGCTGAACGCGTTCCGGCCCATCCTGATCGCCAACTACCTGCACTCGGCGCGGATCATGGCCGACGCGTGCGATCAGTTCCGCGCGCACATGGTCGAGGGGACGAGGCTGAACCGGCCGCGGCTGCAGGACAACATCGACCGTTCGGTCATGATGGTGACCGCGCTGTCGCCGGCCATCGGCTATGAGAAGGCGGCTGAGATTGCCCACTACGCCATCGAGCAGGACCTGACCCTGAAAGAGGCGGCGCTGGCCAAGGGCGTGCCCGCCGAACTGTACGACCGGGTGGTCGACCCGGTCGCGCTGACCCGGGCGGACCCGCGCTGACCGACCGCGTCCGCGCGGGCGCCCGGGGTGAGTCCCCGGCCCAGATCGGTGATTCGGGACATGCCCGAAGATCCGGCGAGGGACAATTGAGCCAGGATGCGCGGTATCAGCGGCGTCGGTCCGGCCCGCGTTGTAACCTGCCCCGTAATCCCGGGTGTGGGAGGGCGGGCGCGGGACGGTGCCTGATTTCGTGTAAGCCCCGAACGGGAAGGTGCCCAGGTGCAAACGCGGGGAATGTGGCCGGCTGGCCAAGCCGACGATAAGCAGCGTTTCCTGGCCGACATGCGCGCACTGCGCGACGAGGCCGCCCTGGGCTATGACGAACTCGCGGCGCGGACGCACTACCCGGACGACATCCTGAAGGACGCGGAGAGCGGCCCCTCGCTGCCCGGCCTGCCGGTGCTGGCCGCTTACGTGCGGGCCTGCGAGGGCGACGTGCCAGCCTGGGAAGAGCGGTGGCGGCGGCTCGGATTCGACGCCCCCCGCGGTGACGCCGACCTGCCGGCCAGGGCGCCGGGCGCCAGCCCGGCCGCGGTGGCCGGGGCCCGGGCCAGCGCGGGCGTGGCCCCGCCGGACGCTTACAACCCGGAGCACATCCGGGCCGTGCTGCGCGGGATCAGCCAAGCCGAGCAGGATGACCTCGGGACGCCGGGGCGGACGGCCGCGGCGGCCTTCGGGCCGGCCGGGACCGGGATACCCGCCGGGCAGGACTTCGCCACGAGCTGGAGCGCCGAGGCGAGCCGCCGGGCCGGATCCGGATGGGACGCGGTGCCGCCCCCGGAACGGGCCGGCGCGGCCAACGGGCAGCCGTCCAGCTGGGACGCTGAGTTCCGGCCGGACACCGGGCCGCGCTGGGACGACGCGGCGGCGAACGGGAACGGGAACGGCTATGTCGGCGAGTCGCTGGAATCCTTCACCCGGTTCAGCCCGCCGCCAGAGCCGGGAATGGACTACGGCCACGCGGCGGAGGCCCCGCGGGCGGACTACGGCCAGGCCCCCGAGGCGCCGGCCGTGGATGCACCCGCTCAGGCCGATGCGGACACCGTCCGCCGGGACCAGTTCCCTCCGGACTGGCGGCAGGACCGCGAGGCGGCGGCCTCGCGACCGCTGGCCGAGCCTGGGTGGCCGGATCAGTCCGGGACCGTCTCGCCGGCCACGGATTCGTGGTTCGCCCCGCATCGTTCCGAGGCACCCGAGACGAGCCGCTTCGCGGCGGACGGCGAGGGCAGCCCCGAGTCGTGGTTCACGCCCCGGGAGCGCGCCGACCTGTCGTCGGCTCAGTCGTTGTCTCCGGAGACAGCCCCGCCGCCGGCGCAGGAGCAGCCGGCCCCGCCGACCTCGTGGTCCGGAACGGTCGAGACCCCGGGGGCCATCCGGACGCCGCCCGAGCACGAGGCTCCGCGGCAGGCGGCCGCTGAGCTCCAGACCCCGGCGCGGGAGGCCATCGAGCCCGTGACCTCACCCCGGCTGGTGACAGAAGCCCCGGCCCCGCGGCCCGCGCCCGAGGCGGCCAGTATGGCCACCGTTCCGGCGGCCGAGCGCGTGCCGGCCGAGCTCGTGGCGGCTGAGGCAACGACGGCCCGGGCCTCGGCCGAGCCGGAGTCGTCGGCGAGAACGGACAGCGCGCCGCGCGAGCGGCGCCGGGACCGGATGTTCCCGGTGCGGCTGCTCGTGGTCATCGTGGTGGCCGCGCTCATCGGCAGCGTCCTGGTGCTGCTGCTCCGGTAGGGCTGGCCGACGGCCAGGCTCGGCGGGCGGGCACGGGCGGTTACCACGATCGTGACCGTCCGTTTGGGTCAGTGGTTACGTGGGGCCGTCGTTGGGGACCGTGTGACAGCTGCGCATACCCGGCGTTATCGAAGCAATACCCTACGGATAGGTACAATTGCTGACAATTAGCCGTCTAGGCCCTACAGGTGATTTCTTCCGACCTACACTCGTGACATAGGGGCATGTCCGCAAGCGTGACTGGACAATAGGGGTCCAGGAGGTACCTGGTGGAACGTGGCGACGCCGGCCTGGGCCGTGATGGTTTCGGCCTGCCCAGAAGGCGGCGTCCCGGAAGCCACCGCGCCTACCGGCCGCAGGACGGCCCGGGGCCGGGCACGGCCGAACGGGCCGACCGCCCTCCGGACAGCGACCGCGGTCAGCCGCCGGGGCATCCCGAGACTCCGCGGGCACAGTCGTCCGCGCAGGCATCATCGCAGCCCCCTGGCCCCTCACCCACCGGTCCGCCTGACGGGTTCCCGCAGGCCGGAGGCCCCGGGCCGGGGCCACGGCCGGGAGCGGGACCCGGCTGGGGGACGATGAACGGCGGGCCCGCCAGCAGCGGGCCGCACGACGGCCATCCCGTGAGCGGCCATCCCGTGAACGGCCATCCCATGAACGGGGAGCCCGGGTACGCCGGGCCGGAGACAGGCCCCCGGCATGACGGCTCCGGGCATACCGGTCCCGGGTATCACGACCGTGGACATCAGGGCCCTGGGCCAGATCGATCCGGGTATGACGGCTTCCGGTATGACGGTCCCCGATACGACAGCGCCGGATACGACGGCTTTAGTAGCGGCGATCCCGGACGCGGGCGGCCCGGTGACGGCGGGATGGTCGACAGCGACCTGTTCAGCATGGGCCCGGCGAGCGGTGATCCGGTGACCCGTGATCCTCGTGATCCGCTGAACGGCGGCCCGAGGCAGGCCAGGACGGCGTTCGGCGGCCCGGTGAATCCCGGGCCTGGCCCCGGTGCCATGCACCCGGGTCCGGTGTATCCCGGTCCGGTGAACGGCGGCCCGATGACCGACGACCCGGGAAACGCGGGCCCGGTACCGGGCGGCCACTACCGGCTGCCGAACGGCCGTCGGGTACCGCCGCGCGCGGAACGGCCGCACCGGCCGCCGCCAGACGGGGCGAACGGGATGCCGCCAGGCGGGGCGGGCGGGATGCCCCCGGGCGGGACCAACGGGAGGCCGGCGGCGCCGGGGCCCAGCCCGTCCGCTGGCTTCGATCCCTTCGGCGCGGGCCCGAGCCGGACATCATGGTCGGACCCGCCGAGCGCTCCCCCGCCGAGTGCTCCCCCGCCGGGCGCCGGCCATGGCGACCCGGGGTTCGGGGGCAGGCCCGCGGCCTCGGCTGCGCCCGGTGCCTCCGGGAGGCCGGGCGGCTTCGGGCCGCCGAACGGATTTGAGCCGGAGCGTAGTTTCGGGACGCCGGGCGGTTCTGGACGGCCGGGTGGCCCGGCGATGCCGGGCGCTGCGGACGAGCACGGTCCGCAGCGGTCGCACGGAGCGGCCGGGATGCCGGGTGACTTCGGGATGCCGGGCGGCGCTGCGGCTGCGGGCGGGTTCGGCGGGACGCCGGGGCCAGCAGGAGCAGGCCCTGGCTTGGTCGACCGGGTCAGGCGGGGACGCCGGAGGCCTGGGCGGAGCCGGAGGCCTGGGCGGAGCCGGAGGCCTGGGCGGAGCCGGAGGCCTGGGCGGAGCCGGAGGCCTGGGCGGAGCCGGAGGCCTGGGCGGAGCCGGAGGCCTGGGCGGAGCCGGAGGCCTGGGCGGAGCCGGAGGCCCGGGCGGAGCCGGAGGCCTGGGCGACGACGCCGGGGAGGCGCGGGGCGAGACCCGGGGAGGCTGGGGACGGCTTGGAAGCCAGTCCACGCCGGGCGCCCGGGATGAGACCGGTGCCGCGGAGAAGGACGGCGTATCCGGGCCGGTGATCCGGCAGCGGGAGAGCGCCATTCCCGAGGACCGTCCCGCGGCCGCGGCGCAGGTGGCGATCAGCATCGCACCGGACGGGCTCGAGTCGTTCGCCCGTGACCTGCGGGCACTGCGAGCCAGGGCCGAGCTCGACTACCCCGAGATGGCCGAGACCTCGCACTACACGATGAAGACCCTGGCCTCGGCGGCGGGCGGCCTGCGGCTGCCGACGCTGCCGGTGGCGGTGGCCTACGTACGGGCCTGCGGCGGGGACGAAGCCGAGTGGGAAGACCGCTGGCACAAGCTGGCCGAGCGGATCGTCTCCGACCTGCCCAAGAAGAGCCTGGCTGACGGCGAGGAGAGCCCGAGCCTGCCGGAGCCTGCCGACCGGCTGGCCCTCCCGGAGCTGTCGATTCCCGCCGCTCCGCCGGACACCGCCGACGACCCCGGTGAGGTCTACGTCATCACGTCCGCCAAGCCCCGGCAGCCGGAGTGGCCCGGGCAGTACGGCGGGTCATCCCGCTGGTGACGGATCCGGCCGCGGGGGCAACCCCCGAGGGCCGCCATCTCGCGCATGACACAATGGGCGGTGTGCTGCCGCCCGACAACCACGTGCACACGCAATGGTCGTGGGACGCACCGCCCGAGGCGTCGATGGTCCGGAGCTGCGAGCAGGCGCTGGCGGCCGGGGTCCCCGCGGTGGCGTTCACCGACCACCTGGACTTCACGGTCTCGACCGACGGGGACCGGATCGCCGCAGAGAACATCCGGCCGCGGCCGTACGCCCGGATGCGGCTGCTCGACGTGCCCGGGTATCTCGCCGCCGTGCAGGAGTGCCGCGACCGCTTCCCGGAGCTGCGCATCCTGAGCGGCGCCGAAATCGGCGAGGCGCACCTGTGGGGCGCCAGCGCGCAGGCCGTGGCCGGGCGGGCCGGGTTCGACCGGATCCTGGGCTCACTGCACGCCATCCCGTTCGAGGGCCGGCTGACCCGGCCGGCAGCATGTTCCGGCGGATGCCCACCGACGAGGTGATGCGGCGGTACTTCGCCGAGCTGCTCAGGCTGGTCGAGGGCAGCAGCCTGTTCCAGGTCCTGGCCCACCTCGACTTCCCGCGGCGGATGTGGCCGCGGGCGTCGCGCCGCTACGACGAGCGGGACTTCGAGCCGGAGATCCGGGCCGTGCTGCGGGCCCTGGCGGCGAGCGACCGGGTCCTCGAGGTGAACACCAAGAGCCCGCTGCTGTCGGCCGAGCTGCTGGGCTGGTGGAAGGATGAGGGCGGGGGCGCGGTGTCGTTCGGGAGCGACGCGCACCAGTACTGGCGGGTGGGCGACCGGTTCAAGGTCGCGGTGGACATGGTCGAGTCGGCCGGTTTCCGGGCCGGGCGCGACCGGTTCGATTTCTGGCGCCGGTAGGCCGGCGGCAACGCGGACGCCCGAGCGCCGGATGAAGGGCCCGCGCCGCCGCCGGCAGCTCTAGGTCCAGGTGTCGCCGAAGCGGGATGGCATGTCGTCCCAGCTTTCCTCGCCGGGGCGGCCCTCGCGGGTGTCCGCGATCTGGTCATCCAGGGCGGCCCGGGGGACGGGAAGGGACCGGCTTTGGCAGTGGACAGCGAACTGTAGCTCCGTGTAGTACGTCTCGCGATCGCGAACCTCAGCTCGAGCCTCGGTCGGGTCGCGGCGCGTTGCGCCGGCCTCGCAGAACGGGAGCCGAGTCGGAAGGTCGGATCCTGCGTCCGGCGTCTGACCTTCGTCCTCATACCTGCTGCCCACGGCCCACACCTCTGTGCTGTTGCGTTCTCGTTGAACACGTCACGGAGTTATTCGTAAACTATATGTAGTGTAACTCTATGTACTAATCGAGATGCAATGAGTAATGGGTAATAATTATCTCTCTTCGAAGTAAGTGCACGCAGAGTTACTGCCGAAGGGCCCGGGACCGGCCTCCGCAGCGCGCCGAGGCCGCGGGTGCGAGCCGTGGCGGGCACCGGATCGGCCGCCGCCGCGACCGGGTCCCGCCGGACCACCGAACGTGGGGTCCCTGTCCGATTTCCGCTAGTAGCAGTCCGGGCGGGCTGGCATGGTGGAGGGGTGGATGACGAGCAGCGATACCAGGCGGCGGTCAGCAAGGACCCCCGTTTCGACGGGGTGTTCTTCATCGCCGTGACGTCGACCGGGATCTACTGCCGGCCGTCCTGCCCGGCGATCACGCCCAAGCGTGAGCACATGCGGTACTACCGCACCGCGGCGGCGGCCCAGGAGGCCGGATTCCGGGCCTGCAAGCGGTGCCGGCCGGACGCCTCCCCCGGCTCGCCGGAGTGGAACATCCGGGCCGACGTGGTGGGGCGGGCCATGCGGCTGATCGCCGACGGCACAGTTGACCGGGACGGCGTGGAAGGGCTGGCGGCCCGGCTCGGCTACGAGCAGCGGCAGGTCCGCCGGCTGGTCACCGCCGAGCTGGGCGCGGGACCGCTGGCTATCGCCCGGGCCCAGCGCGCCCAGACGGCCCGGGTGCTGACCGAGACGACCACCCTGCCGCTGTCGGAAATCGCGTTCGCGGCCGGGTTCGCCAGCATCAGGCAGTTCAACTCGACGGTCCGCGAGGTCTTCGCGGTCACGCCGACCCAGCTGCGGGAGCGAGCGGCCCAGGGCGGCCGGACGCCGCGCGCCCGGCGCGCCATCGGGCTGGCCGGACCCGCCTCGGACCCGGCAGCACCGGGCCTGATCCGGCTGCGGCTGCCGTACCGGCCGCCGATCGACTCCGGCCGGATGCTCCGCTTCCTGGCCGCGCGGGCCATCCCGGGAGTGGAATCGGCCGACGACGGCTGCTACCGGCGGACCCTGCTGCTGCCCAACGGCACCGGGCTCATGTCGGTCGACCTGGCCGCCGCCCCGCAGACCAGCAGCAACGGCACCGGGTACCTGGAATGCGAGCTGCAGCTGCAGGACCTGCGGGACCTGACCGCGGCGGTGCAGCGCTGCCGTCGCCTGCTCGACCTGGACGCCGACCCGGAGGCGGTCAGCACGGCCCTGGCCGCCGATCCGGTGCTCGGGCCGCTGGCCCGGGCCCACCCGGGTCGCCGGGTGCCCGGCCACGTGGACGGGAACGAGCTGGCGCTGCGCGCCGTGCTCGGCCAGCAGGTGTCGGTGGCCGCGGCGCGGCGGCTCGGCGCCCGGCTGGTGGCGGCCTACGGCAAGCCGCTCGAGCGGCCGGACAGGACGCTGACGCACTGCTTCCCGACCCCCGAGACGCTGGCCGGGGCCGACCCGGCCGCGCTGCCGATGCCGCGGACCCGCGCCGCCGCCCTGACCGGCCTGGCCGCCGCGCTCGCCTCCGGTGACCTGTCGCTCGACCCCGGAGCCGAGCGGGACCAGGCCGAGACTCAGCTGCTGGCCATGCCCGGCATCGGGCCGTGGACGGTGGCCTACATCCGGATGCGGGCACTGTCTGACCCGGACGCCTTCCTGCCCGCTGACGTCGGCGTGGCGACGGCGCTGGACCGGCTGGGCGCGGTGGACCGGCGGCCCCAAGGGGCCCGGGCCGCCGCGGAACTGGCCGAGCGCTGGCGCCCGTGGCGTTCCTACGCCGTCCAGCACCTGTGGGCTTACCTGGAGGAGAGTGAGTCATGACCAGTCCTTTCGTGACAGCGGACCGGGACGCTCCGCGCGTGTCGCACATCGTCGACTCGCCCATCGGCCGGCTGCTGCTGACCGGTGACGGGCACGCCCTGACCGGGCTGTGGATGCTGGATGCGGGCAAGGCGGCTGAGCTGGAGGCCATGCTGCCGTCCAGCCCGGCCTCGTTCGCCGAGACGGCCGGCCAGCTCGAGGAGTACTTCGCGGGGGACCGCAAGGAGTTCACCATGCCGCTGGCGCCGGCCGGGACGCCGTTCCAGCTCGCGGTGTGGGCCGAGCTGACCAAGATCCCTTACGGCAGCACGGTCAGCTACGGCGACATCGCCCGCGCGCTGGGCAAGCGGCCGGTCGCGTCACGGGCGGTGGGCACGGCCAACGGGTCCAACCCGATCTCGGTCATCGTGCCCTGCCACCGGGTGATCGGCAGCGACGGCAGCCTGACCGGCTACGGGGGCGGCCTGGACCGCAAGGAGCTGCTGCTCCGGCTGGAAGGGGCGGCCCCGTCCGTGCTGTGGTGAGGACGCAGCGCGGGCCGGGACGATGGCGCTAGTCAGTACAGCTAGGGCAGCTGGCCGGACTCATCGAGGTCGAACTCGCCGTCCTTGACCCCGAGCACGAACGCTTCCCACTCCGCCTCGGTGAAGTACAGCCGGTTCCCGTCGGGGTCGGCTGCGTCGTACATGACGTAGAGCAGTTCCTCGTCGGCCTTGTGCGGAGCGGCGGAGGTGTCGGTGGTGACGTACACCTCGATGCGGCTGTCGGACGCGTCAGGCGCTGACACGTCGTGACCGGGTACGTTCATGGGCACAGGCTACCGGCTGGCGCGCCGGGGGCCCAGGGACACGGATAAGGTCTAGCTGTGCCCGACGCCGCCCCTGCCGCCCCCGGCGATGACCAGGCCGAGGCGAGCAGGGAATTCCCGGCTAGCGCCCAGTCGGCCTGGTTCGCCCAGCTCGCCACCCAGTACGCCGCCTCGGCCGCGCTGTTCACCAGCCCGGACGGCCGCGTCCTGCTGGTCCGGCCGAACTACCGGGATCACTGGCTGCTGCCCGGCGGCATGCTGGAGGAGGGCGAGGCGCCGCACGCGGGCTGCCGCCGTGAGGTGACGGAGGAAACCGGCCTGGACATCGAGCCGGGATCGCTGCTGGTGGTCGGCTGGGCGGCGCCAGAAGGCGCACGCCCGAAGCCGATCTTGATCTTCGTCTTCGACGGCGGCGTGCTGGCCGACGACACCCCGATCACCCTGCAGGAAGCCGAGCTGGAGGAGTACCGGTTCGTCCCGGCCGACCAGCTGGGGACCTACCTGCCGCCGGTGATGGCGGCCCGGGTCGCCGCGGCCCTGCGCAGCCGCCAGACCGGCCGCACGGCCTACCTGCCGTCGCCCTAGCCCCGGCTATCGCCTGGGCGCGGAACGGACTTCCAGGTGGTCGAGCAGGGTGGCGGTGGCGGCCGCGACGGCGTCCACGGCCTGGCCGAACGCCTCGGCGTTGTGCCCGGCCGGGGCGCGGAAACCGCTGATCTTGCGGACGTATTGCAGGGCGGCGGCGTGGATGTCGTCGTCGGTGACCTGCTCGGCGTAAGGCGGGCGAAGGGTCTTGATGCTGCGGCACATACCCCGACGGTACCGCCTACTCCAGGCCGAGCAGGCCCTCCAGGCCCACGGTGAGGCCCCGGGGCAGCGTGTCGAGGCTGCGGACGGCGAGCAGG
Source organism: uncultured Actinomycetes bacterium (assembly GCA_963744005.1). Classification (GTDB taxonomy): domain Bacteria; phylum Actinomycetota; class Actinomycetes; order Streptosporangiales; family Streptosporangiaceae; genus Palsa-504. The sequence goes on from CAVURU010000003.1 coordinate 1,869,954, forward strand.
ACGCCGGGTATGAACGAGACCCGGTCCAGCGAGTCGTGCCGGATGGTGAGGGTCTCCCCCGGGCCGCCGAACAGGACTTCCTGGTGCGCCATCAGCCCGGTGGCCCGCACCGCGTGCACGTGGATCTCGTCGACCACGGCGCCCCGGGCGCCGGGCAGCGCGGACGCAGTGGCGTCCGGCGGCTGGCCCAGGCCGGCCTCGGCCCGGGCGGCCCCGATCATCGAGGCAGTGCGCAGCGCGGTGCCCGAGGGGGCGTCGGCCTTGGCCGAGTGATGCAGCTCGATGACCTCGGCCGACGGGAAGAAGCGGGCCGCCTGCTCGGCGAAGCGCATCATCAAGATGGCGCCGATGGAGAAGTTCGGCACGACCAGGACCCGGACCTCCGGGTGATCCTCCAGCCAGCCGGCCACCTCGTCCAGCCGGTCCTCACCGAAGCCGGAGGTACCGACCACGACGTCCAGCCCGTGCTCGATGCACCAGCGCAGGTTGCCCATGACCGCGCCGGGCTGGGTGAAGTCGACCACCACCTGGCAGCCCTCGAGCGCGTCGAGCTTGTCGCCCGCGTCAACCTCGGCCGCGACGATCAGGTCGGGGGTCTCGATGAGCGCGCCGATCACCTCGCGGCCCATCCGCCCCTGCGCACCCAGCACGCCGACTGTGGTCATGGCCGTCCTCCGGTCCGTTGTGCAGCGTCAGATCTGGAAGGCGGCGGGATCGTCGAACGGGCCGACGACAGCCAGGGCCTTCGGCTGGGTGAGGATCCCGGCCGCCACGGCGCGCACGTCGTCGTGGGTGACGGCGTCGATCGCGGCCAGCACGTCATCGACCGGCTCGAGCCGCGGGTAAACCAGCTCCGACTTGCCCAGCCGGCTCATCCGGGACGAGGGGTCCTCCAGGCCGAGCACGATCGAGCCGCGCACCTGGCCCTTCCCCCGGTCCAGCTCGGCGTCGGTCAGGCCGCCGGCCACGACCCGGTCGATCTCCTCGGCGCAGATGGCCAGCACCTCGTCCGCCTTGGCCGGCAGGCAGCCGACGTAGACGCCCCACTGCCCGGTGTCGGCGTGCTGGGAGGAGAAGCTGTACACCGAATAGGCCAGCCCGCGCTTCTCCCGGACCTCCTGGAAGAGCCGGGAGGACATGCCGCCGCCGAACGCCGCGTTCAGCACGCCCAGCGCGAAGCGGCGGTCGTCGGTCCGGGACAGCCCCTCGCAGCCCAGCACCAGGTTGGCCTGCTCGATGCCGCGGGAGACCAGCGTGGTCCCGGCGCCCGCCGAGGCGCCGAACCCGGCCGGGCTGGCACTCAGCCGGGGCGGGGCCGGCTCGGCCGACCGCGCCAGGGCCGGCCCGAACGCCTCGGTCACCAGCCGGACCACGGTGTCGTGGTCCAGGTTGCCGGCCGCGGCCACCACGATGCGCTCCGGCACGTACCAGGCCCGGTAGTGCTCGAAGATCTGGTCCCGGGTGATGCCGTTGATGGTGTCCGTGGTGCCGAGGATCGGCCGCCCGATCGGGGTGTCACCGAACAGCTTGACGGTGAACGCCTCGTGCACGGTGTCCGTGGGATCGTCATCGTTCATGGCGATCTCTTCGAGAACCACGTTCCGTTCGGCGTCCACGTCCTTGGGGGTGATCAGCGAGCTGGTCACCATGTCGGACAGGACGTCCACGGCCAGCGGCAGGTCGGCGTCCAGCACCCGGGCGTAGTAACAGGTGTACTCCTTGGCCGTGAACGCGTTCATCTCCCCGCCGACCGCGTCCATCTCCGCGGAGATGTCCAGGGCGCTGCGCCGGCCGGTGCCCTTGAACAGCAGGTGCTCCAGGTAGTGGGTCGCGCCCTCGTGGGCCACGTCCTCGTCCCGGGAGCCGACGCCGACCCAGATGCCCAGCGCCACCGACCGCACGGCGGGCAGGAACTCGGTAACGATCCTGAGCCCGCCGGGCAGTACGGTGCGTCTGACGGCAGGTGACTCGCTGGTCATCTACTCGTGGTGCCCGCGGGTGCGCTGGCGAGTCCGGTGGCGGCTGTCGCCGTTCCGGTCGCCGTTGGACCGCTCCCGGTCGCCGCCGCGCGGACGGTCGCCGTTCGGCTCGCCGCCGGAGAGGTCTTCCCCGGCTGCCTCGCGCTCGACCACCTCGACCGGCACCAGCGACAGCTTGCCGCGGTCGTCGATCTCGCGGATCTCGACCTGGATCTTGTCGCCGATGTGCACCACTTCGTCGATGTTCTCGATCCGCCTGCCGCCGTGCAGCTTGCGGATCTGCGTGATGTGCAGCAGGCCGTCCTTGCCGGGCAGCAGCGACACGAACGCGCCGAACGTCGTGGTCTTGACCACCGTGCCGAGGAACCGCTCGCCCACTTCGGGCATGTGCGGGTTGGCGATGGCGTTGATCGCGGCCCGGGCCGCCTCGGCCGACGTGCCGTCGGTGGCGCCGACGTAGATCGTGCCGTCGTCCTCGATGGTGATCTCGGCACCGGTGTCGTCCTGGATCGAGTTGATCATCTTGCCCTTCGGGCCGATGACCTCGCCGATCTTGTCCACCGGGACCTTGATGGTGATGATCCGCGGAGCGTACGGGGACATCTCGTCGGGCGCGGTGATCGCGCCGCGCATGACGTCGAGGATGGTCATCCGGGCCGCGCGGGCCTGCTTGAGCGCGCCGGCCAGCACCGAGGCGGGGATGCCGTCGAGCTTGGTGTCCAGCTGGAGCGCGGTGATGACCTCTTCGGTGCCGGCCACCTTGAAGTCCATGTCGCCGAACGCGTCCTCGGCGCCGAGGATGTCGGTCAGCGTGACGAACTGGCCGCCCTCGCTGATCAGGCCCATCGCGATGCCGGAGACCATGGCCTTGAGCGGGACGCCCGCGTCCAGCAGGGCCATGGTGGAGGCGCAGACCGACCCCATGGAGGTCGAGCCGTTCGAGCCGACGGCCTCGGAGACCTGGCGGATGGCGTAGGGGAACTCCTCGCGGGTGGGCAGCACCGGGATGAGAGCCCGCTCGGCGAGCGCGCCGTGGCCGATCTCGCGGCGCTTGGGCGACCCGACCCGGCCGGTCTCACCGGTGGAGTACGGCGGGAAGTTGTAGTTGTGCATGTAGCGCTTGGTGCGCTCCGGGTTGAGCGTGTCGATCATCTGCTCCATCCGGAGCATGTTCAGCGTGGTGACGCCCAGGATCTGGGTCTCGCCCCGCTCGAACAGGGCCGAGCCGTGTACCCGGGGCAGCACGTGCACCTCGGCGTTCAGCGGCCGGATGTCGGTCAGGCCACGACCGTCGATGCGCAGCCCGTCGCGGATGACCCGCTCCCGGACCAGCTTCTTGGTCAGTGACCGGAAGGCGCCGGAGATCTCCTGCTCGCGGCCCTCGAACTGGCCGGCCAGCTTGTCGACGGCCAGCGCCTTGACCCGGTCGGTCTCGGACTCGCGCTCGGCCTTGCCCGCGATGGTCAGGACCTGGGCCAGCTGGTCGGAGACCTCGCGGGCCACGGCCTCGTAGACGTCGTCGTGGTAGTCGACGAAGATCGGGTAGTCGCCGGAGGCCGCGGTCACGCCCGCCTCGGCGGCCAGCCGCTGCTGGGCCTCGCACAGGGCCTTGATGAACGGCTTGGCCGCCTCCAGGCCCTCGGCCACGGTGTCCTCGGTGGGCGCGACCGCGCCATTGCCCTCGTCGGCCAGGAGCTTGAGCGTCTCCGGGGTGGACTCGGCCTCGACCATCATGATGGCCACGTCGCCGTCCTCGAGGACCCGGCCCGCGACGACCATGTCGAAGGTGGCCTCGGCCAGCTGCTCGTGCTGCGGGAAGGCCACCCACTGGCCCTTGATCAGGGCGACCCGGACCCCGCCGATGGGCCCGGAGAAGGGCAGCCCGGCGAGCTGGGTGGACATGGAGGCGGCGTTGATGGCCACCACGTCGTAGAGGTGCTGCGGGTCCAGCGCGAGCACCGTGGCCACGATCTGGATCTCGTTGCGCAGGCCCTTGACGAAGGACGGGCGCAGCGGCCGGTCGATGAGCCGGCAGGTCAGGATAGCGTCCTCGGAGGGGCGACCCTCGCGGCGGAAGAACGAGCCGGGGATCCGGCCCGCCGCGTACATCCGCTCCTCTACGTCAACCGTGAGGGGGAAGAAGTCCACGTTGTCCCGCGGCCGCTTGGACGCCGTGGTGGCGGACAGGATCACCGTCTCGCCGTCGAGCGTGACGAGCGAGGAACCGGCCGCCTGACGGGCCAGCCGGCCCGTCTCGAACCTGATGGTATGTACGCCGAATTCGCCGTTATCTATGACGGCTTCGGCACTTAGGGCACCCTTCACGGGTGAGACCTCCTTGCGGTAGATCCCGCACCACCCGCCGCCGTGCCGCATGTGGCCTGGCTCGCCGGTTAAGGCGGCCGGCCGGTCTTCGATCGAAGCCCTCGGGTTTCTGCCCGGGGACCACTACCGAGGACCGGCCCTGACGCTCGGGGCCGGGGGCTACGGGATGCCTGTGTTAAACGATTTTCAGTTTGGGCCTGACGGTCAGGACGGCGCGACTAGCGGCGGATGCCGAGGCGCTGGATGATCTCGCGGTAGCGATTGATGTCCTTCTTGGCCAGGTACTTGAGCAGCCGACGGCGACGGCCGACCAGCAGCAGCAGCCCGCGGCGGCTGTGGTGATCGTGCTTGTGCACCTTGAGGTGCTCAGTCAGGTGGTTGATTCGCCTGGTCAGCAGCGCGATCTGGACCTCCGGCGAACCGGTGTCACCCTCACTGGTCGCGTACTCCGTCGCGATTTCCTTCTTGACGGCGGTATCGAGCGGCACGTGGCTCCTTCAGAATTAGGGCTGAACTTCACGGAGAGGATTGATCCCCCGAGACGGCCGCATGAGGGTGCAGCTCATCTCTCACTGCCACGGCTCAATGCCTGGCAGCATTTCACGGTACCACGCACACAGACCGGCTGGCGCCGCGTCCGCAGGCCTCAGGAGGCCTCGGGAGCGTCGGCCGGGGCGGCTCCGGGGATCCCGGCGGCGCTGGTGTCCGGCACCGTGACCGGCTCGGGCGCGGCCGCCGGATCGCCGTCGATCACGTGCTCGCCGAGCTCGCGGCCGCGGTGCGCGGCCAGGAACACGATGACCCCGACCACGGCGACGATGGCCATCACCAGCAGGGTGATCCAGTCGTCGTTGACGTAGGCCCGCGCGTTGTCCAGCCCGGTCGGCGCGACCAGGTCGGCCAGGATCAGGGCCAGGTAGACCAGCGCGGCGACCGACACCGGCCAGGCCCACCGGCCCAGGGTGAACTGGCCAGGGCCCGCGGCCGCGGACCCGGGCGACGATCGAGGCGATGACGGTGAGCAGCAGGGCCAGGTACATGCCGGCCACGGCGTAGGTGCTCAGCGCGGCCAGCACGTTCGTGCCGCCCGGGTAGCTGAACCAGAGGATCTTCACGTTGTCGGTGGGCGAGGCGAAGGACAGGCCCAGGAAGACCACGGTGACCAGCGCGCCGCCGAACAGGGCGTTGGCCGGGGTCTTGAACTTCTCGCTGATCAGGGCGAGGGACTTGCCGCCGGGCAGCCCGCCGTCCCGGGCGAAGGCGAAGATGGCCCGGCTGCCCGCGCCCTGCACCACGGTGCCGGCGGCGAAGTAGGCCAGCACGATGAAGGCGAGCAGCGTCTCCTGCAGGGCGCTGGGCAGCGAGCCCAGGATGTACGGGATGCCCCCGCTCTGCACGGTGGTGACGACCGTGTTCGCGCCCGCGGGCATGGCCAGCAGCAGGGCCAGGGTCAGCACGAAGGCGGCCAGGCCGCCGCCGAGCAGGGACCACCGCATGGCCCGCGGGACCTGGCGGCCGGGGCTGCGGCTCTCCTCGGCGAAGTCGCCGGGCGACTCGAAGCCGCGGAAGATGAAGACCGAGGCGAGCAGCGCGACCATGGCGCCGGCGATCCAGTTGCCGCCGAAGTCCACGCCCAGCGGGCTGTTCTTGGCGTGCTGGACGTCCTGCGTGCTGGCCAGGAAGCCGAGCCCGTGATGGAAGCCGTGCACGGCCAGCACGATCGCGGTGCCGATGGTGGCCAGCAGGCCCACGGCCAGGCCGATCAGACCGACGACCCGGGTGGCCCGGACCCCGATGGTGTTCAGCGTGGTCTGGATGATCAGCAGGCCGACCGAGACGACCAGGATGACCGAGTGCTGGGTGGGGATAAAGGTCCAGCCGAACACGTCATGGGCGAACGTGGCGACGTAGTTGACCGCGCCGGCGTCCACGGCGGCCACCGTGACCAGCAGCGCGATGCCGTAGAACCAGCCGGTGAACCAGCCGAGCTTCCGCCCGACGGCGTACTTGGCGTACTGGTAGAGCGAGCCCGCGACCGGGTAACGGCTGGCCAGCTCGCCGAGGACCAGCGCGACCAGGAACATCCCGGCCACCGGGATGAGGCTGACCCACAGGTAGGCGGGTCCGGCGGTGCTCAGGCCGAGGGTGAAGAACGAGAAGATGCCGATGACGGGCGCCATGAAGGTGAACGCGACCGAGAAGTTCCCGAACAGCCCGAGCGTGCGGCGCAGCTGCGGGCGGTAGCCGAGATCCTGCAGCCGGGCATCGTCGTCGTCGAGTGCGGCCGGCGGCGGCACTGCCTCCTGCATGACATCTCCTCAATGCATCGGTCTCCATGGCCTGACCGGCCCGGATGCGAGGTGAGTCAATGTAGCGCCATGCAGCGTGAGGGGTATCCGAAAGCAGTTAACACTCAGGTGACCTTCAGGTTCTTAGACTGAGTTAGTGCCCGATCTGAGCGTGATCCGCCGCCGTCCGCCGGTCCTGGCCGGGACGCCCGCGCCGCGCGGCGCCCCGCCGCCCGGCGCACCAGCGGCCCGGCCCTGGTGGCGGCCGGCCTGGTCGGTGCCCGCGGCCATGCGCGCGGCGCGCGCGGTGGTGGTGATCCCGTCGGTGTTCGCGCTGACCTACGAGGGCTTCGGCAACCTCCAGATGGCGTTGTTCGCCGCGTTCGGCGGGTTCGCGAGCCTGGTGGTGGCGTCGTTCGGCGGCAGCAGGCGGGACAAGGCGGTCGCGCACCTCGGGCTGGCGCTGACCGGGAGCCTCGGCATCATCATCGGCACGGCCGTCAACGGGATTCAATGGCTGGCCGTGCTGGTCACCATTCCCGTCTCGTTCGGCATCTTCTTCGCCGGCGTGGCGAGCCCGAACGCGGCGTCCGGGGTGATCGGGGCCTTGTTCCCGTTCGTGCTCTCGGTGGCCACGCCCGGCACGGTGAGCATGCTCCCGGACCGGCTGGCGGGCTGGTGGCTGGCCTCGGCCGTGGCCACCGCGGCCGTGCTGGCCCTGTCACCGCCGTCGCCCGGTGACCGGCTGCGGGCGGCCGCGGCCGGATCGGCCCGGGCCCTGGCCACGGCGCTGGAGGCGGTGGCCGGCGGCACGGCCACCCGCGGCGACCACGCGAGCTGCCAGGCGGCCAAGCAGGAGCTGATCGGCGCGTTCGACAGCACGCCCTACCGGCCGACCGGGCTGGCCACCGCGGACCAGGCCATGGCCAGCGTGGTCAACTATCTCGAGTGGTGCACGGCGCTGATCGCCGACGCCACCGACGGGCACCCGAACCTGGACCGGGCCGCGGCGCACGATCTCGTCCTGCTCGGCGAGGCGGCCGTGGTGCTCAGGCAGATCGCTGCCCTGCTGGCCGCCCCGGGCGCGGCTGCCCCGCTGCCCGACGTGGACGAGCTGGAACGGCAGCGCAGGGCCAGCGCCGGCTCGCACCGGCCGGCGGCCGGCGGCGGGGACTACGACTCGGTGCAGGCCGCGGCGCGGATCGCCTTCCACGCCCAGACGATCGCGCTGGCCGTCCGCGGGCTGGCCGCGGACGTGCAGGTGGCCACCCGGCGCGCCGACCCGGAGACCATCGCCGCGCGGCGGCGGGGCTGGTACGGCGCCCAGCCCGAGGGCAGCGACGCGGAACGGCGCGCGGCGGCGCTGTCCGGCGCGGTCGGCGTGCTGACCCGGCACGCCAGCATCCGGTCGGTCTGGTTCCTGAACAGCCTGCGCGGGTCGCTGGCCCTGGCCGCGGCGGTCCTGGTGGCCGACCTGTCCGGAGTCCAGCACGGGTTCTGGGTCGTGCTCGGCACCTTGTCGGTGCTGCGCTCCAACGCGGCCACGACCGAGTCCACCGCGCTGCGCGCGCTGGGCGGCACGGCGATCGGCTTCGTCGTCGGCGCACTGCTGATCCTCGGCATCGGCAGCAGCCCGCCCGCGCTGTGGGCCGCGCTGCCCATCGCCATCGCGGTGGCCGCCTACGCCCCCGGCACACTGCCGTTCACCCTGGGGCAGGCGGCGTTCACCGTGGTCATCGTGGTGCTGTTCAACCTGCTGGTCCCGGTGGGCTGGACGGTGGGCCTGCTGCGCATCGAGGACGTGGCCATCGGCTGCCTGGTCAGCCTGGTGGTCGGGGTGGTGTTCTGGCCCCGCGGCGCGGCGTCGGTGGTGGGCGACGATCTGGCCGACGCGTTCCGGGCCGGGGCGGCGTACCTGCGCCAGTCGGTGGACTGGGCCCTGGGCGGCCGGGAGGCGGCGCCCGACGCGGGCCCGCGGACCATCACGGCCGGGATCCGGCTGGATGAGGCGCTGCGCGGCTTCCTGGCCGAGCAGGGGGCCAAGCACCTGTCCAAGGCGGACCTGTGGATGCTGGTCATGGCGACCATGCGGCTGAGGCTGACGGCGTACTCCCTGGCCGGGCTGCAGCCGCCGGTGCCGCACCACTACGAGGGGATCAGCCAGGCCCGGCGGCTGCTGTCCGAGGCGACCGGCGAGCTCACCGCGTTCTACGAGCGGATCGCGGTGCTGGTCGGGCGCCCGGCGGCGCACGACGTGGTGCTGCCGGTGGTGGTCCCGGCCTTCACCGGGCTGACCGGGACGACGGCCACGGGCGACCCGGGGGCCGAAGGGGTGACCATGATCGCCGAGGTGGGAGCGGCGCTCGGGGCTGAAGGTTCGGGCGGGCCTGGCCCGGGCGGGGGTGCGTCTGGTGGGGCTGCTTCTGGTGGGGCTGCTTCTGGTGGGGCTGCTTCTGGTGGGGCTGGCTCGGGCGGGTCTGGTGGCTCTGACGGGTCTGGCTCGGACGGGTCTGGCTCTGGCGGGCCTGGAGGGGACGGGGATGACGGGACCGATCTGGTGCGGATCGTCACGACGGCGCACTCGCCGCACCTGCTCTGGGTGCATGAGCACCTGCAGCACCTGAGCGATCACCTGCAGGCCATCGGCGAACCGGCTACGCACGTGGCCGAGCAGCGGCGCGAGCCCTGGTGGCGGTAGCCCCCCGGCGGGCAGGTCCCCGAGCGCCAGCGACACCGATGGAACATCGGTGCGGCTATAGCGACAGCGATGTGCCAGCGGCGCTGTGGCCTTGGTGCAGGTGGTGTGGCTGTGGTTGCGGCGCCCGCCGTCAACCGCGTGGTCGTCACAACGATGTCGTCAGGTGCGCATGGTTGTGACAACGATGTCGTTGGCTGAGGAGCCGGCCCGGGGCGGGTGAGCGCCTCGGGCCGGTCCTGCCGAGCGGACGCCGGTGAAAGCGGGTGCCCGGTAGTGATGGTCACGCGGTGATGCGATGGCGGACTGGCGCGTGATGGCGCGACGGTCAGGCCGGGGTGGGCTGGTCGCCGGGGTGGCCGGCGCCAGGGAGCCCGGCGGCGGGGTCCTCGGCGGCTGGGTCCTCGGCGGCGGGGCCTGCGGTGGCGGGGCCTGCGGTGGGGAGGTCGGTGCCGGTGGCTTCGGCCCATGACTGGTTGCCGGTACCCAGGGCGGTGGCGGCGGCCAGGGCGAGCATCGCGTGCACCTGCGCCTGGCCCACCCGGCGCGAGGTGATGTCGAGCGGGGCGTTGCGGCGCTGGTCGATCTCGCTCAGGAGCCGTTCGGCGGCGAGGTAGTGTTCCGGACCGGTCATCGGGTCTCCCCTTCGGATGCGGAGCGGGTCGGGACTGCGGCTACATGATCAGCATGCGCGGAGGCCAGGGGGTACGGAAGTGGTAGCCCTTGGCCAGCAGCCGGGGCAGCACGATGCCCAGCGCGGCGACGGTCTCGGACCGGGGCCCGCCGCCGTCGTGCTCCAGGATGATGGAGCCGGTCCTGGTGTTGGCCATGATGTTGCTGACGATGGCGCCGACACCGGGCCGGGCCCAGTCCCTCGGGTCGACCGACCAGTCCAGCGGGGTCATGTGCAGTTCCTGGCACAGCTCCAGGACGGTCGTCGACCAGGCTCCGTACGGGGCGCGGAACATCTTCGGCACCTTGCCGGTGGCCTTGTGGATCTCATCGGCGGCCCGCAGCATCTCGTCCCGGATGCCGGCGCGTGACAGATACACCAGGTCCGGATGTGACCACGTGTGATTGACAATCATGTGGCCCGCGCGGGCGACCTCCCTGGCCACCTTGGGATAACTCTTGACGTTCTGGCCGACCATGGAGAACGACGCGGTGACCTTGTACTTCTGCAGGAGCCGGAGAATTTCCGGGGTGTAGATGGGGCTGGGGCCGTCATCAATGGTCAGCGCGACCCGTTTGCGCCCGTCGTGGATGTAGTACATCGGCTGCGTGATCCTCGTGGCGGCCTGGCTTCCGGTGACGGAGCCAGCGAGCCCGAGCCCGGTGAGCACGACCAGCCCGCCCGCCCTCAGCAGGATTCGCCGGGATGGGACGGCGCGAGGCTTCCCGGCATCCTCTGGGGTGGCGTTCATCGAATCAGGCAGGCCCTTCTGCGCAGGAACCCTTTCATGACCCTCCCAGTGTCGTAGTGCTGCGTACTGGCCCAGTGTCGCGCTGTAGCCAGAATGGTGTCGATAGGCACCACGCGCCCACGGGACTTATTTGAATCACCATGGCCACAAGGGCTTCGCGGCCCTGGGGAATGGAATGCTCTGACGGCTCGCGAGGCGGCGGGAGCCGGAGGGGCGCGTTCCTGGTGGCCGGTCAGCGCCACCAGGGGCGGCGGCGCTGGGCGGACAGCTCGAGAATCGGGTCGATGGCGTCGGTCAGGTGCTGGCGCACTTCGGTGAGGTCCTCGCGGACCCATACCGCCCGGGCGGATATCGCGGCGTCGGCCAGGTCGGGCAGGCCGGCCGAGGCGGGCAGGGCCTGCTCGAGGGCGGCGCGGTCGTTGCTGGCCTCTCCGGCCAGGCCGAGGGCAGCCAGGTAGTACCAGGAGGTCAGGTCGGCGGCCCAGCCGGCCAGGGCGTCCTTGACGTGGTCGAAGCCGGGCGGGAGGGGCTCGCTGCGGGCCAGGGCGCGAGCAGTGAGCCGCAGCCGCATGGCCGCGCCGACCAGCCGCCACAGGCGGTCCGGCGGAATCCGGGTGGAACCCGGCTCGGTGAGCAGGGCCCGGAGGGCGCCGTCCAGACGGATGCTGGCCGAGATGGTGTCCAGGCCGCCGGCCGGGGGCTGGGACGAGCGGCCCAGGATCCAGTCCACCGACTCGGACAGGTAGGTGCCGCCATGGCGGAAGGCGTCGGCCAGGTCATCAGCGACCACCGCGATGACGCCCCGGGGCCACAGCAGGGCGCCGATGACGACGCTCACCACGCAGCCCAGCACGACGTCCTCGACCCGGATCACGCCGACGTCCCAGCCCACCGGGACGATGATGTTGAACAGGACCGCGACCAGGACGGTGAACGAGGCCTGCGCCCCCTCGAACCAGCCGCGGCTCGAGCAGTAGGCGGCGGCCGCGGCCGAGACGGGCAGCATGACCCACAGCACGGCGGTCTCCGAGCCGATCACGACGATCAGGACCGAGCCGATCACGAACCCGGCCACCGTCCCGGCCAGGGCCCGCAGCGCAGTGGCCTCGGTGGCCGACGCGCTGGCCCGCAGCACCGACAGCGTACCCAGGGCGACCCAGAAGCCGTGCTGGACGTCGAGGGCGTCGGCCACGGCCACGGCCGCCGCCAGCGCCAGCGCGCCGCGGATGCTCTTGATCAGCCATACCGACTGCAGGCTGGCGTGCCGCTTGGCCACCCGGGCGATACCGCGGACGTGCGCGGCGGGCCCGGCCTCGACCACGGTGCCGGTCGAGGCGTACCACCGGCGCTGGGCCCGCTCGATGGCCCGGGCGTCAGCCTGGCGGCTGGCGATGAGGGCGTCGGCGGCCGCGGACAGCGCGGTGATGGCCAGCTGGCGGGCGTGGAAGGTCAGCCGCGCGGCGGCGGCGTCATCAGGGCTGCTGAGCACGAGGTCGCCGTCATGGTGGCGGGAGGAGGCGATCAGCTGCTTGACGTGCTCGATGTCGGGCGCGGCATGCTGGCCGGCCAGCAGGGCGGCCACCGCCCGCAGCAGCCGGGCCGACTCGCGGACCAGCAGGCGGGCTTCGGTCGGCGCGCTGGGCAGCCCGGGACGGACCCGGAGCAGATCGCCGACCAGGCTGGCCGACCAGGCCAGCGACTCGGCCAGGTTGGCGTAGGCCTGCTCGACGGCGGCCATTCCGGTCGGCCGGTAGGGAGCGGCGGCGAACGCGGCCCGGAGCTCCTCGTTCTGGGCGCGGGAGGTGTCCCGGAGGCTGGGATCGGGGGTCCCGCCGAGGGCGGACTCGAGCTCGGCGGCCAGGCCGCCGGCCAGCGCGGCACCGGTGGCCCGCAGCCGGCTCGCGGGCGGCCGGGAGGCCAGTAGCAGGACGGCGGCCCCGCCGGCCGCCGACGCCAGCCACCAGCCGGCCAGCCGGGCCGGGATCATCGAGACCGCGCCGGGCGAGACGGCGGGCAGGACGTAGGCGAGCAGGGCGCCCATGGCGCCCGCGGCCCAGTTCCGCCCGAGCACGCCGGCGAACAGGACCACGAAGGCCACGGGCAGGGTGACCACGACGGCCAGCAGGGCGGAAAAGGAGGCCAGGGTGCCGAGCACGACCAGGACCGTCCCGGCCAGGGCCAGGCCGAGATGGGCGAGAGTCTTGTCCCGCCGGGTGCCGCCGAAGCTGGTCAGGACCAGGGTCGAGAAGCCGCCGAAGGCGGCGAAGACGGCCATCTGCTTGTTGCCGACGACCAGATCGGTGAGCGCGAACAGCGGCGGCACGACGAGCACGGCGCGCAGGGCCCGCAGAGCAGCGTCGGTGGACCAGGCGCGGGACCAGCCACGGGACCAGGCCGAAGCCGGCGGGCGGGTCGCAGGCGGGTCGGCCGGCTGTGACCCGGAGGGGTCCAGGACGGGCGTGTCTGCCTGGGTGCTCATGACGGAAATCCCGTTTCTCGTCTCGTGCAGTGGGGGCAAGTGGGGGGGTGGGGGTGGATCACCTGAGGACGGAAGTGGGGACCGCGCGGGAAGGCGGATCGCTGGGGAGGCGGGGATCACGGGGCCGGCGGGGCGGTGGGCTGGCGGTGACCGGGGACGGCGTGGAGGCCGGCCCGCCGGGAGGGCGGGCCGGGTGATGGGGTGGTGCGCCCCGGGTGGATTCGAACCGCCCGACCCCCGGATTAAGAGTCCGGTGCTCTGCCACTGAGCTAGGGGCGCGCGCCTTGGCCGCTGTTCGGTTATCTATCCAGTCTGGACCAGATTGACACTTCAGTCTCTGGGAGAACTCTCTAGTTTTTCATTCCCAGGCTCTGGAGCGCGCGCGGGCGAGGAGGGGCAACGGGAACGGCAGGCCCGGGGGCCTGCCGTTTCGTACCCGGTCTGCCGGGTCCGGCTGACGGTTCTCACATCGCGTGGTCGTAGCGGTAGGGCGAGACGGGCGCCGGTCGCGGCAGGGACCGGGCGGCGACCCCGCCGACCAGGGTGCCGATGGCGACCCCGATGGCCAGGTTGACCAGGGCGGTGGCGATCTTGGCGTCCAGCGCGGCGGTGGTGCCGAAGGGGAACATGACGGCGATCAGGGTGACCAGGCCGACGATCCAGCCGAAGAACAGCCGGGGCCGCAGGGTGGTCTCCATGAGCAGGTGCATCAGGCCGGTGGCGGCCAGCGCGCCGCCGATGGAAATCAGGATCAAGCCGATGGTGTGCACGTCGCCGAAGGCGCCGTCGTTGGCCGGGGCCAGCACCGGGACCTTGACCAGCCAGCGGCAGACCAGCACGCCGACCAGGGCGACCAGGGCGGCCACGATGGCGGTGGCCGCTCCCCCGGCCCACAGCCGGGCGGGGTCCACGCCGACGCCGACGGTCCGGACCGGGCTGCTGGCCACCGGCCGAACCGGAGTGACCGGCGCGACCGGGCGGCCTGCGGTGCCCAGTGCGGCGGTGCCCAGTGCGGCGGTGCCCGGCGCGGCGGAACGGGCGGCGGTGCCCGGTGCGGCGCTGCCCAGTGCGGCGGGGCGGGCCAGGGTGGTGTTCCAGCGGTCATACTGGGCCCGGTCAATCTGGGTGGCGTCAACGCGAGTCACATGCTCGTCAGGGGTGTAAGTGGCCATTTCTGCCCATCTCCTCGTGCTCAAGTGGTCCTTAGCGGATAACTCCACTGTCGCGCCTGGCCGAGGAGAAGACCCTAGGAAAACTCCCTAGTTCGCGGCGCCTAGGGCGTCGGCGGGCGCATCGGGATCAGAGCCAGGACCGGAGCCGGGGCCGGAGCCGCGGCGCAGCCGGCAGGCGGTTTCCGCGGTCATGACCGGCGGAGCCCAGATCGACAGCATGACGACCCCGGCGGCGAGCACGGCGAAGGCGGCCACGGCCCCCAGCACGTAGCCCAGGCCGGTGTTGAGCTGGTCGTGGAACAGCTCAATGCCCAGCCAGATGCTGGCCAGCGGGTCGACGATGAGCAGCGTCGACTGGGAGGCGGCCAGCGGCCCGGCCGCGAAGGCGCCCTGCAGCAGGACAGTGCCGAGCACGCCGGTGCCGATCATGGCGTACAGCGGCCAGCTGGTGAGCACGCTGAGCAATCCGTCACGAGCCAGCACGTCGACCGTCTGCTTGACGAACGCGGCGTCCACGGACCAGACCACGGCGGTGGCCGCCCCGTACAGGGCGGCGCGCCGGGCGGGCGAGCCCCAGCGGGTGAGCAGGAGCAGCACGAGCACGGCCGCGCCGCGAACGCCAACGGACAGGATCCACTGGCCCGCGGTGGGCTTGTGCGATCCGGGCGACGGCGACGCGATGGCCAGGAAGGCGGCCAGCCCCAGGCAGATGGTGAGAGCCGCGGACCAGGTGCGGGCCGCGATGTCGTCATGGAAGAGCAAGACGCGCAGGCCCAGGGTGAAGATCAGCTCCAGGACCAGGACGGGCTGGACGACGGACAGCGGTCCGAAATACAGGGCCAGGGCCTGGAAGCCGAACGTGCCGACCAGGAACAGGCCGCCGAGCAGCCACATGGGCTGGCGGACCAGGGCCAGGGCGGTCCGCCACAGCGGCTGGCCCTCGGGGGTCGGGCTGATGAGGGCGAGCCGCTGCAGGACGGCGCTGCACGCGTTGCAGAGCGCGGACAGCGTGGCGAACACGATGGCGGCGGCCATGGCCGGTCCGCCTAGTGCCCGGTGGTGCAGGTGGCCGGGACGGAGGACGGCTCCGGCGTCAGCTTGAGCTTCCAGGACAGCCAGGGCAGCGAGTCCTGGTAGGCCTGCTGCCAGAGGATGAAGTCATGATTTCCGGGCGGCGTAGCCAGGCAGGTGCTGATCCCGGCCTTGACGGACAAGCTCTGCAGGGTGTGCGCGGCCTGGACGCCAGCGGTGTCCTGAGCCCCGGACTCGAACCAGCCGGACAGCCCGGTGTAGTGCTCGCGGGCCAGAATGGACGGCGGGTTGACGGCGTTGTAGGCGGCCTGTGATCCGCCGAACAGGGCCTGGACGGTCTGCTGCTCGTTGTCGTACTGGTAGGTGGGCGACACGTCACCGGAGTAGTTGCCGAAGGCCACGTATTCCTTGGGGTTGTTCAGGGCCAGGGTGGTGGCGCACAGGCCGCCCTCGGACAGGCCCGCGATGGCGATCGACCCCGGGGACGTGCTGGCGTTGAACTTCTTCTGCATGTATGCCGGCACGGTCTTGCTCAGGTACGTCGCCACATCCCCGTACATCGAGGTGTTGGCGCACTCGCTGTCGCCGGTCCAGGACCCGTTGGAGTCCGGCATGACCAGGATCGGGGCCACGCCCTTGTGCTGCTCGGCGAAGGCCAGCGAGGTGGCGTCGGCGAAGGCGGACTTGGTCCAGTTGGACGGGTCGCCCGGCGTGCCGTGCAGCAGCTCGATGACCGGGAGCTTGGGCTGGTTGCGCCCGAACCAGGCCGGCGGCACCCAGACGTAGGCCGGCCGGGGCTGGTACTTCAGGCCGTCGCCCGGGATGGTCACGGCCAGGGTGGCGCCGTGGGCGGGCAGCTTGCCGGTCTTGATCACGTCGCGGCGCATCTGGTCGAGCTGGGCGTTGTCGAGGAAGTTGTTGGCGCTCTTGCCGAGCAGGCGGTCGAAGGTCGGGTAGTAGTCGAACGTCCGGTTCACCGCGCTGCCGCCCGACACCACGGCCAGCACGACGGCCAGCACGCCGCCGATCCGGCGGGTCCAGTGGGCCCGCCGCCACCCGGCGATGACCAGCCCGCCGACCAGGCACGCGACAGTGAGCCAGATGTAGAGGGATCGCGGTGCGCCGGGCGGGACCTGGTTGGCGGCATCGAGCCAGATGAACAAGATGACGGCCAGCACGATCCCGATCGGGATGCCGATGAGGAACTCGCGCAGCACGTCCCGGCGAAGCACCACGGCCAGCAGGCAGACCGCGACCGTGACCCAGAAGAACGCGGCCGGGAACCAGCCGGAGATGATCGAGGTACCGCCCAGGGCCCCGTTCAGCACGGCCACCACGAAGGCGGCCACCGCGACGACGATGACGGTGGGCACGAGCCATTGGCGAAGACCGGAGCGGGCGGACGGCTGGTTGGCCGGCTGGCTGGTGTCCGGCTGCTTGCTGCTGTCAGTGCTGGTGCTCATGGTGATGTCTTCCTCGGCGCAGCTGGGTGATGTCGATGGATCTACTGTCGGCCGAGACCGCTCCCCGCGTCCCTAGGCAAACTCCCTAGTTTGCCGCCTAGTGGCAATTACGGGCATTATCACCCGCACCCACAATGGTGCCCAGGAACACGTCGAGTTACGCTCCCATTATCCGGAGGTGGTGGCAGGGGCCGCTAGGGGGAGCGAGGTGGGCGCGTGCAGGACCGGCAGCCGCCGCTGGGCGTTTTCGTCGGCCGGGCTGGCGAACGGGCCCGGGTGGCCGAGGTCGCGGACCGGGCCGGGGCCGGGCAGCCGTGGCTGGTCGCCATCGAGGGTGACCCCGGGCTCGGGAAGACGACCCTGGCGCGACGGTGCCTGGCCGAGACGGCCGGCCTGCGGGTGCTGCAGGCCCGGGCCAGCCAGGCGGAGACGGACCTGGAGTTCGGGCTGGCCGATCAGCTGCTGCGGGCGGCCGGGTCGGCCGCGGACCTGATCAGCCCGGGGGCCGGGACGGGCGCGGAGGTGTCGTCGTTCGCGGTCGGGGCGCGGCTGCTGACGGTGGTGGGCGAGCAGGCCGCGGCGGGCCCGGTGGCGATCTTCGTCGATGACCTGCAGTGGGCCGACCGCTCCTCGGTAGAGGCGCTGACCTTCATGCTGCGCCGCCTGTCCGTGGACCCGGTCCTGGCCGTCGTCACCTACCGCGGCCCAGCTGACCACCTGAACGACACGGCCCGCCGGATGCTGTCCGGCGTGGAGAACCAGCTGCACCTGCAGCTGGACGGCCTGGCCCCCGATGAGGTGGCCTCGCTGGCCGACGCGCTGGGGACGGGGTCGCTGGAGGACGAGGTGGTGGCCCGGCTGCACGCTAATACCGGGGGTCATCCGCTGTACCTGCGGACGCTGCTGTCGGCGGGGTCGGGGTTCGACCCGCATGCGCCGGGCCGCCCGGTGCTGCCGCGGTCGCTGGCCGCGGCGGTCGGGGAGCACCTGGCCGCGCTGCCCGCCGCGACCCGGGGGGTCCTGGAGATGCTGGCCGTGCTGAACCAGCGGCTGCCGCTGGCCCAGCTCGGCCAGGCCGCCCAGGACCCCGCGCCGGGCGAGGCGGCCGAGCCCGCCGTGACCGCCGGGCTGATCTCCTGGTGGCCCGAGGAGCCGACCTGCCCGGTGGCCATCCGCCACCTGCTGGTCCGGGACGCCATCTACGCCGGCATCCCGGCCAGCCGCCGCCGCCAGCTGCACGCCCGGGCCGCGTCGTTCGTCGGCGAAGCGGCCTCCTGGGAACACCGGGTGGCCGCGCTGGACCGGCCGGACGAGGACCTGGCGGCCCAGCTCGAGCGGCAGGCCGCCGGCGAGGCGGCCGGCGGGCGGCTGGGCCTGGCCGCCACCCACCTGCAGTGGGCGTCGGACATCTCCCCGGCCCGGGATGACCGGGAACGACGGCTGCTGACCGCCGCCCTGCACCTGATGCTGACCGAGGAGTCCCGCGGCCTGGCCCTGCGCGAGGCGGTCGAGGAGACGGCGCCGACCGCGCTGCGCAGCGGGGTGCTGGGGACCATGGCCTACGCCTCAGGCCAGCTGGGCGAGGCCGAACGGCAGTTCCGCGAGGCCCTCGAGGCGGCCCGGGAGGAACCGGACGGCCAGCCGCTGTCCGCCCTGATCGCCAACCGGCTGGCCAGCACCTACACCCTGATGGGCGCGGGCGAGAAGGTCGTGGCCTTCGGCCGCCAGGCGCTGGAGAGCGGCACGATGGATCCCGCCGCGGCCAGCCGGACCCGGCCGCTGGTGGCCATCGGCGCCGCGCAGATGTCGGGGCCTGACGCCGGGCTGGCCGAGCTGGCCCACCTGGCCGCCGACCCGGCCCGGGTGCCGGCCATCGACGTGGACGGCCTGTCCTACCGGGGCATGCTGCGGCTGCTGGCCGGGGACCTGGGCCCGGCCACCGGCGACCTGACGGCCAGCCTGGGCCTGGTACGCCGGGGGGCCACCCTCACCCTGGGCCTGCGGGCCTACTTCTACCTGGCCGTGGCCCAGTACCTGGCGGGCCAGTGGGACGACGTGCTGCTCACCGCCGAGCAGGGGCTGTCGGCCGCCGCCATCCATCCGCGCCGGTTCGAGCTGCCGCTGCTGCACCTGGCCGCGGCCTGCGTGCCGGCCGGCCGGGGCGCGAGCGAGGAGGCCGGGCGGCACGCAGCGCTGGCCGCCGAGGCCGCGGCCAGCCTGGACTACGGGCAGGAGCGGGTGTACGCGGCGGTGGCCCGGGCGCTGATCGCCCAGGCGGCCGGTGACTACCTGGGCATGGCCGACGCGCTCGGCCCCTGGCAGGAGGACTCGGCGCTGGACGGCCGGAGCCGGGTGTGGGCCGTGCTGTGGCGACCGCTGCTGGTGGAGGGACTGGCCGGATCGGGGCAGCTGGAGGCGGCCGAAGCGGTCCTGGCCCAGTTGCAGGCGGGCAGCGGCGAGGTGACCTACCTGGCCCCGGCGCTGGCCTGGCTCGAAGGGTGGCTGGCCGAGCAGCGCGGCGACCCGGAGCGGGCCCTGGCCAGTTACCAGCGCGGCGAGGCGGAAGCCAGCAGCGGCAGCCCGGTGCACCGCGGCCGGCTGCTGCTGGCCCACGGACGGCTGCTGCGCCGCACCGGCCAGCGACGGCAGGCCGTCGAGCGGTTGCGGGAGGCCAGCGAGCTGTACCACGCGCTGCGCGCCCAGCCCTTCATCGCCCGGGCCGAGGAGGAACTGGCCGCCTGCCAGCTGCCGGGCGGCAGCCCGGCCAAGAAGCAGTCGGCCCTGACGCTGACCAGCCGGGAGACGGAGGTCGCCCATCTCGTCGGCCGGGGCCTGTCCAACCCGGAGATCGCCGCCGAGCTGTTCATCAGCCGCAAGGCGGTCGAGTACCACCTGGGCAACATCTACGCCAAGTGCGGCCTGCACGGCCGCCAGGAGCTCCGGCGCTTCGTAGAGCAATGGGGCCAGCCCGCCGCCGCCTGACCTCTCCGGGAGGGTCCTGGGGAGGAAAACTAGGGAGTTCGCCTAGGGACGAGGGCGGCGGGTCAGCGGAAAGTGGAAACAACGACAACGAGACAGCCGAGCTGAGCCGAAGGACATCTGCCCATGAGCACCGCAGTGCATGAGGACAATGGCAACACGACGGCTGGGCCCGCCTCAGAGGGTCCGACCGGGCAGGCCGCCGAGCGCCGGGCCAAGCGCGACGCGCTGGCCGGCCTGGGCGTCAACCCCTACCCCACCCGGTTCGACCGGACCGCGACCATGGCCGAGCTGCACCAGGCGCACGCCGAGCTGGAGCCGGACACGCGGACGGGCGAGGAAGCGAAGGTGGCCGGCCGGGTCGCCTCCATGCGAGGTCACGGCAAGCTCCGGTTCGCCACCATCGAAGACGCCAGCGGCACCATCCAGCTCATGTTCCGGGCCGACAACGTCCCGGCGGACGCGGCCGCGGTCGAGGCGCTCATCGACCTGGGCGACTGGGTCGGCGCGACCGGCGAGGTCATCACCAGCCGCCGAGGTGAGCTGTCCGTCGACGTGACGGACATCCAGATCCTGTCCAAGGCACTGCGGCCGCTGCCCGACAAGTGGCACGGCCTGAACGAGGCCGAGACCAAGTACCGCCAGCGCGAGGTGGACCTGCTGGCCAACAAGGAGAGCCGCCGGGTCTTCGACATCCGGTTCAAGGTGCTGTCCGTGCTGCGGGACCGGCTCGAGGCCCAGCACTTCGTCGAGGTCGAGACGCCCATCTTGCAGCCGCAGGCGGGCGGGGCGATCGCCCGGCCGTTCTTCACCCACGCCAACGCGCTGGACACCGAGTTCAGCCTGCGCATCGCGCCGGAGCTGTACCTCAAGCGGCTGGTCATCGGCGGCTACGAGCGGGTCTTCGAGATCGCCAGGAACTTCCGCAACGAGGGGATCGACACCCGGCACAGCCCGGAGTTCACCTCGCTGGAGGCCTACCGGGCGTTCGGCGACTTCCACGACGGCATGGACCTGACCGAGCACCTGCTCACCGAGGCGGCCCGGGAGGCGGCCGGGCGGCTGGAATTCGACTTCGGCGGCCAGCGCGTCGACCTGACGCCGCCCTGGCCGCGGCGCGACCTGCTCGAGATGCTGGCCGAGGTCCTCGGCCAGCCGGTGCACCCGACGATGCCGGTCGAGGACGTGCGCCGGATCGCCGAGGCCCATGAGGTGCCCTACCTGCCGTCCTGGGGCTCGGGCAAGATCATCTTCGAGCTCTACGACAAGATCCTGATGCCGCAGACCGCCGGCCCGGTGTTCATCTACCACTACCCCACCGAGGTCTCGCCGCTGGCCCGGCAGACGGTCGACGACCCGACCGTCACCGACCGGTTCGAGCTGGTCATCACCGGCCGCGAGCTGGCCAACGGGTACAGCGAGCTCAACGACCCGGACGAGCAGGCCAAGCGGTTCAGGGCCGAGGCGGCGCTGGCCGCCGGGGGCGACGCCGAGGCCCACCCGGCCGACAACGCGTTCGTGCGGGCGCTGGAGTACGGGCTGCCGCCCACCTCCGGCATCGGGATCGGGATCGACCGGCTCATCATGCTGCTGGCCGAGGTCCCGGCCATCCGCGACGTCATCCTCTTCCCGATCATGCGCCCGGAGGCGTGAGATGACCACGACAGCTGAGCGCCCCGCCGCCGGCGAGGCCGGTGCTGAGGCGCCCTTCTACGTACCGGACCTGATCCGGCTCGACGTGGCCCGGGGCAGCCGGGTGGTCGTGGTGAGCGACCTGCACCTGGCGCCGGCCGCGTCGGAGGTGTCGACCAACGCGGCCGACGAGCTGGCCCAGGTGCTGGGCAATTTCCACCTGCCCGGGCTGCTCGTCATCGCCGGCGACGGGTTCGAGATGCTGGCCGCGGCCCCGGACGTGGCCGGTATCCTGGACGCCCATCCGCAGTTCACCGACGCGGTCAAGGGCTTCGCGGCGGACAAGAACCACCGCGTGGTGGTGACCCCCGGCAACCACGACGGGCAGCTGGCCTGGGATGAGGAGTCGGCGGCCGTGCTGCGGGAGCGGCTCGGCGTGACCGACATGGCGCTGGCCTGCGACCTGGCCATCGAGACCGGCTCCGGCACCCAGCTGGTCCGGGTCATGCACGGCCACCAGTTCGACCAGTACAACGCGTTCGATGACCCCCGGTCCCCGGTCGACACCCCGCTCGGCCACCACGTGGTCCGCCAGGTGCTGCCCAAGCTGGCCGCCCGGGACCAGCCCGGCGCGCTGCTGGAAGGGGTCCGGTGGACCAACGGCGACCCGGCCTCGTTCCTGGGCTCGCGGCTGCTGTACCGGATGGTGGCCGGCTGGCTGTGGTGGCTGGCGGTGCCGTTCGCGGCGGCGCTGCTGCTGCGCTTCATGTCCTTCGCCCCGGGCGTCAAGCCGCTGCTGCACGACCACGCCGAACGGTGGCTGATCATCTTCGGCATCCTGGTCGTGGGCATCGCGCTCATCGCCGCGTTCACCGCGCTGGTCACCATGCTCCGGGTCAACCGGGCGCTGGCCGACGCCTCGATCGGCGAGCGCGGCGACGCGGCGGCGCACAACGCGCTCGTCCGGGCCGAGGCGGCCCGGCTGATCACCGAGGGCTACGCGGGCCTGGTCACCGGGCACACCCACGAGCCGGAGATCTCCCAGGTCGGCAACGGGTTCTACGCCAACACCGGGTGCAACACCGAGGTCGTGCGGGCGCTCAAGGCCCGGTTCGGGCTGCCCACCCCGTACCTGGCCGTGCGGCGGCAGTCGGTGATCGAGCTGACCGGCGGCCCGGTGCTGTCGGTGTCGCTCTCGCTGGCCGAGCAGCCCATCGGCCAGCCGACGGCCCTGGAACGGCTGGTGCTGGCGCGGGAACAGTCCCGGCCGACCACGCTGGAGGTCGTCGGCCGGCTCCCGGACGGATCGGTCTGGCCGATCGCCGAGCGGGCCCTGCTGCCCTGGGTGCGGCGCCGCCGGATCCGCCGGGTGGCGGCGTGGGGGCTGCTCATCGCGGGCGTGCTAAACGTGGTTCTGGCGCTGATGTGGTCGCTGCACTGGGTCCGGCCGGTCGGACTGTGGCTGCCGTTCGGCATTCACCCCGACAGCGGGGTCACGGCCATCATCGGCGGCCTGGCGCTGGCCGGGGTGGGCCGCGGGGTCCGGCTCGGCTACCGCCGGTCCTGGGTGGCGGCCCTGGTCCTGCTGCTGGCCAGCACGGTGTACCGGCTGGTGCACGACGTCGGCCTGCCGGGCTCGGTCATCGCCTGCCTGTTCGGCCTCTGGCTGCTGCTGGAGCACCGGCACTTCCGGGTCAGCCCGGCCGGCCTGCGCCGGTTCCTGGGCTACGCCATCATGACCACCTTCGTGGTGGTGGGCCTGGCCACCGGGCTGGACGTGGCCTTCGTGCAGTCCCGGGAGACCCGCGACGTGGTGATCCTGGTCATCGCCGGCCTGGTCCTCCTGGTCCTGGCCACGGCGCTGCCCGGCCGCGAGCACCGGCGGACCGGGGAGGCGCGGGCGCAGGCCTTCGAGCGGGCCCGGGCCATCTTCGACAAGTACGGCGGCGACACCCTGGACTACTTCGCGCTGCGCGACGACAAGTCCTGGCTGTTCTCCGGGAACACGCTGATCGCCTACTCGGTCATCAACCGCGTCATGCTCGTGTCGCCCGACCCGATCGGGCCGATCGACGAGCGGCTGGATGCGTGGACCGACGCGATGGACCTGGCCGACAGCAACGGCTGGTACATCTGCGTGCTGGCCGCGGCCGCGCCGTGGCTGCCGATCTACGAGGCGGCCGGGCTGACCGGGGTGTACATGGGCGACGAGGCCATCGTCGATTGCCAGGTCTTCTCGCTCAAGGGCAAGACGATGAAGTCGCTGCGGGGCGCCTACAACCGGGTGTCCAAGGCGGGCTACACGGTCAAGGTCCTGGAACCGCTGGAGGCCAGTGACGAGCTGCGCCGGCAGC
This sequence comes from uncultured Actinomycetes bacterium, assembly GCA_963744005.1. Classification (GTDB taxonomy): domain Bacteria; phylum Actinomycetota; class Actinomycetes; order Streptosporangiales; family Streptosporangiaceae; genus Palsa-504. The sequence continues at coordinate 1,893,776 of CAVURU010000003.1, forward strand.
TGGAGGAGCTGGCCACCGAGACCCGCCAGGGCGAAGCCGAGCGCGGCTTCTCGATGACCCTGAGCCGGATGTTCGACCCGCGTGACACGGGCCTGCTGCTGGCCATCTGCCTGAACCCGGAGGGCAAGCCGGTGGCATTCAACCAGTACATCCCGGCCAGCCACGTCAACGGGTACTCCCTGGACCTGATGCGGCGGACCAGCGACCCGGACGCGCCTAACGGCCTGACCGACTTCGTGATCATCGAGACGATCAACTGGATGGCCGAACGGGGCCTGAACGGCCTGGGCCTGAACTTCGCGGTGATGCGGGCGGTGGTGGCCGGGGAGACCGGTTCCGGGCCGTGGCAGCAGGCGGAGCGGGCCGTGTTCCACCGCTTCAGCGACAGCATGCAGATCGAGTCGCTGTGGAACTTCAACAAGAAGTACGACCCCGAGTGGCGGCCGCGCTACTCGGTCGCCGATGACCGCGCGCACCTGCCGCGGGCCGGGCTGGCCATCGCCCGGGCCGAGTCGGTGTCCGAGCTGCCGGTGGTCGGCCGGTTCATGAAGCCGAAGACCCCGGCGGCCGCCCCCCAGGACAAGGAGCTCGTGCCATGACCACGCGACAGTGGCATCTGACCCGGGGCCGGGAGCACCCGGACGACGCCGGCACGCTGGCGGTGGAGACCGGAGTCCCCACCGCCGGGCTGGTGGGCGAGGCGCCGACCGGGCGGATGGCCCGGCGGCTGGGCGTGGTCGGCCTGGCCCTGGTGCTGATCTCGGCCATGGACAGCATCCGCAACCTGCCCACCACGGCCACCTTCGGCTGGTCGGCGATCTTCTTCTACGGCATCGCGGTCCTGACCTACCTGATCCCGGTGGCGCTGTGCTCGGCCGAGCTGGCCACCACGGTCGGCGGCGGGATGTACCGCTGGGTCCGGGAGGCGTTCGGCTCGCGGTGGGGCTTCCTGGCCGTGTGGTGTGACTGGTCCGAGAACATCGTCTGGTTCCCCACCGTGCTGGTCTTCCTGGCCACCACGGCCGCCTACGTGATCAACCCCGACCTGGCCGAGAACAAGGCGTTCCTGGTCCCGGTCATGCTGATCATCTTCTGGTCGGTGACCGCGTTCTCCACGTTGGGGTCGCTGAAGTCGGCGCGCTGGACGGGCATCGGCGTGATCATCGGCACGGCCGTGCCGACCGCGGTCATCATCGGCCTGGGCCTGTGGTGGACGGCCAGCGGCCGGCCCTCGGAGATCCCGTTCCACGCCAGCGCCATCGTGCCCGCCTGGAACGGCCTGGCCAGCCTGGTCTACGCGGCCGGGATCGTGGTCGCCTTCGCCGGCATGGAGATCGGCGGCTTCTACTCGCACGTGACCAAGAACGTGCGGCGGACCTACCCCGGGTCGGTGCTGGTGGCCGCGACCACCGTCGCGGTGCTGTCCATCCTGGGCAGCGTGGCCATCGCCATGGTGGTGCCGGGCAAGCAGATCCAGCTGGCGGGCGGCATCATGCAGGCGGTGTCGATCTTCTTCACCAAGCTCGGCATCTCCTCGCTGATCAAGCCGTTCGGGGTGCTGGTCATCATCGGCGTGCTGTGCGGGCTGGCCTCGTGGAGCCTGGGCCCGGCCGAGGGCATGCGCCGGGTGGCCGCAGACGGCCACCTCAACCCGTGGTGGGGCCGGACCAACCGCCGCGGCGCCCCGACGTCGGTGCTCATCCTGCAGGCCACACTGGGCTCGCTGCTGGCCCTGGCCATGGTGTTCGTCGACAACATCAACACCTACTACTGGATGCTGACCGCCCTGGTGGCTCAGACCTTCCTGGTCATGTACTTCCTGATGTACATCTCGGTGCTGCGGCTGCGGAAGACCGAACCGGACGCGCCGCGGCCGTTCAAGATTCCGGGCGGCAAGCCGGGGCTCTTCCTGGTCACCGGGGCGGGCATCGTCGGGGCGCTGTTCACCTTCTTCCTGGGCTTCATCCCGGCCACCCACTTGTCGACGGCCGGGACGATCGCCTACGTCGCGGTCATGGCGTTCGGGATGCTGGTCATCGTGGGCACGCCATTCCTGCTGCACCGCGGGCCGTCACTCAAGGCCGACAGCCAGGTCGACCCGCACCTGGCCGGGCCGACCGGAGACTGAGGCGGCGGTGCACCGTGCCCTGGCCGCGGCGTGGCGCCGGGGCACCAGCCGCACGGCGGCATGGATCATCGCCGGGCTGGCCGTCGTGGTGGCGCTGGCCGCCATCATCCTGCCGCGGATCGACAGCGCGGATGCGCCGGAGGCCGAGTCCTTCGACGGCCTGCCCCAGGTGGGGGCGCTGTTCGACGGGGCGTGGGCCAGCTCGTCGCACTTCTGCTCGGGCGCGGTGGTGGACAGTCCCTCGGGCGACGTGATTGTCACCGCGGCGCACTGCATCTCCGGGGACGGGAAGGACCTGGAGTTCGTGCCGATGTTCCATGACGGCCAGGCCCCGTATGGCGCCTGGGAGGTGACCGGGGCCTACGTCAGCCAGCGGTGGATGAACGGCCAGGACCCCCAGGCGGACTTCGCCTTCCTGACCGTCGAGCCGCAGACCCAAGGCGGGAAGCAGCGCACGGTGCAGAGCGTGGTGGGCGGCGACCGGCTGGTCACCGAGCTCGCTCCGCCGCAGTGGACGGTGGTGGTCGGCTACCCGGCCGGCGACGGCGGGCCGATCATCTGCGTCAACCGGACCGCCGCCCTGCGCGGCTACGCCGCCTTCAAGTGCGCCGGCTTCGTGGGCGGGACCAGCGGCGGGCCGTGGCTGGCCAACTACAGCTCGGCGAGCGGCCAGGGCGAGGTGTACGGGGTGACCGGGGGACGCCATCAGGGCGGCTGCGTGAACTGGGTCACCTTCACCTCGACGTTCAACGCCGACACGATGGCGGTCTACCAGCGGGCGGCGGCCGGCGCGGCGCCGGAGGTGGTCCCGGCCCCCGGGCCATCGTCCTGCTAGCCCACCGGGCGGCTCAGACCGAGGGCTGAGCGGGGTCGAGCTCGGGATCCACCGGCGGATCCACCGGACGGCCGGCCCGGTGCAGCATGCGCAGGGCGGCGGGCGGGTAGATGACGACCGACAGCAGGCCCGCCATGACCAGGGCCACGGCGGTGGACGTGAGCTGGTGCCCGGTCTGGACGCCGACCACGGTGGCGACCACGATGAAGGTCAGCGAGGTGGCCTGCATGAAGGCGGCCGCCCAGGCCCGGTCCCGGCCAACGTCCCGCACGTAGAGCAGGGCCGGGAGGCCGCGCACGATCAGGAACGCGAGCAGGAAGACCGGGACCAGGATGAGGGCCCGGACGCTGCCGAACAGGGACGAGACATCCAGGCCGGCGCCGGTGGCCACGAAGAACACCGGGATCAGGAAGCCGAAGCCGATGGCCTCGAGCTTGGCGCTGAACGCCTCCTGGGAGGCGGGCGACTCGTCGGTGCGGCGGATGATGACCCCGGCCAGGAACGAGCCCAGGATGGTGGCGAACCCGAAGCGCTCGGCCACCACCGCGAAGGCCAGCGAGAAGGCCAGGGCGATCCGGGTGCGCAGCTGGGAGCTGGTGCGCTCCAGCCGGTCCACCACGTCATGCAGCCGCCGCCAGCCTCGCAGCCGCTGGCTCAGCACCACCACGATCGCGGTGACGGCGACGAACGCGGCCAGGAGCTCAGTGTCCGTGGCCTGGCTACCGGAGGCCGAGAAGAAAAACGACAGCAGGATGAGCGGGATGAGCTCGGCCAGGGACCCCGCGGCCATGATCAGCCGGCCGAACTCGGTCTGGGTCTGGCCCGCGTCCCGGATGATCGGGACCAGGACGCCCAGCGCGGTGGCCATCAGGATGATGCCCAGCAGCAGGCCGTCCTTGATCAGGCCGCCGAGCTGGAGCCCGTAGGCGACGGCGAAGGCCAGGGCGGCCGAGACGACGAAGGCCCGGGCGGCCAGGATCAGCACCCGCCGGTCGAACTGCCGCAGGTCGATCTCGTAGCCGGCCATGAAGAGCAAGAAGCCCAGCCCCAGGTCAGAGACGACCCGGACGGCCACGTCCAGGTGGACCCAGCCCAGCACGGACGGCCCGACCAGGACCCCGCCCAGGATCTCGAACACGACCGGGTGGATGTTCACGGCCGGGAAGAGCCCGAGGAACAAGGGCACCACGACGGCGACTACGCCGACGATGAGCAGGCTGTCGAAGGAGATCATGGCACTTCCTAGGATCTCAGCTGCCGAAGGCGGGCGATACGGCCGGGAGTATCCTGACGGCACCGCCTGAGGTTCCCGTCCGCATTGGTCCGGGTATGCCCGTCCGGGGTCACCGGCATCGGAGCTGAAGCCGCCGGGCGGCGCCGCAGCCAAGAGCGAGGTGGACGCGTGCAGGACCGGCGAACGCCGCTTGACCTTTTCGTCGGCCGGGCGGCCGAGCTCGGGCGGGCCGCGGAGGTCATCGCCCGGGTCAAACAGGGCGAGCCGTGGCTGGTGGCCGTCGAAGGCGATCCCGGGGTCGGGAAGACGACCCTGGCCCGGCACGTGCTGGCCGGGGCGGACGGCCTCACGGTGCTCTCGGCCCGGGCGGATGCGGCCGAGGCCGACCTGGACTTCGGCATCGTCGAACAGCTGCTGCGCGCGGCAGGCGGACCCGGAGCGGCCACCGGGCTCGGGCCGGCCGGCACGCCGGGCGGCGCGGCCTCGTCGTTCTCGGTCGGGGCCCGGCTGCTGGAGGTGGTGGGCGAGCAGCAGGCCGACGCGCTGGCCATCATGATCGACGACCTGCAGTGGGCCGACCGCAAGTCGGTCGAGGCGCTGATGTTCATGCTGCGCAGGCTGTCGGTCGACCCGGTCATCGCCATCGTGACCTACCGCGGGCCCAGCGACCGGCTGGACGAGGCGGCCCAGCGGCTGCTGCAGAGCGTGGAGAACCGGCTGTTCCTCCCGCTGGGCGGCCTGAGCCCGGACGACGTAGCGCTGCTGGCGGCCGGCCTCGGATCCGCGGGCCTGGGCGCGGACGCCGCGGCCTGGCTGCACGAGCAGACCGGCGGCCACCCGCTGTACCTGCGGACCATGCTCAGCGAGGGGTCGGGCTTCGACCCGCACGACCCCGGGCGGCGGGCCGTGCCGCGCTCGCTGGCCGCCGCGGTCGGCGAGCACCTGCGGGCGCTGCCCGAGCAGACCCGGGGCCTGCTGGAGATGCTCGCGGTGCTGAACCTGCGGCTGCCGCTGGCCCAGCTGGGCCAGGCGGCGCAGATCAGCTCACCCAGCGAGGCGATCGAGCCCGCGGTCGCGGCCGGCCTGGTCGAGTGGTGGCCGGAGGAGCCGAGCTGCCCGGTGGCGATCCGGCATCCGCTGGTCCGGGACGCCATCTACGCCGGCATCCCGGCCGGCCGGCGCCGCCTGTCGCACGCCCGGGCCGCCTCGGTGGTCAGCGAGGCGGCGGCGTGGGAGCACCGGGTGGCGGCCCTGGAGCAGCCCGATGAGGAGCTGGCCGCCGAGCTGGAGCACCTGGCCGCGACCGAGGCGGCGGCCGGGCGGCTGGCCATGGCCGCCACCCACCTGCAGTGGGCGTCGGACATCTCGCCGGAGCGGGCCGACCGGGAGCGCCGGCTGCTGACCGCGGCGCTGCACCTGACGCTGGCCGTGGAGTCCCGCGGCGCGGCCCTGCGCGAGGCGGTGGAGGCGACCGCGCCGTCCCCGCTGCGCGGCTGCGTGCTGGGCACGATGGCCTTCGCCTCGGGCCAGCTCGGCGAGGCGGAGCGGTCGTTCAGCCAGGCGCTGGAGCAGGCCCGGGGCGAGCCGGGCAGCGAGGCCATAGCCGCGCTGATCGCCAACCGGCTGTCCGGGACCTACACCCTGCTGGGCGACGGGCCGAAGGTGGTGGCGTTCGGGCGGCAGGCGCTGGACAGCGGGCGGCTGGACGCGGCCGCGGCCAGCCAGACCCGGGCCCTGATCGCCATCGGCACGGCGCAGCTGTCCGGGCCGCGGGCGGCCCTGGCCGAGCTGGCCCACCTGCCGCCGGACCCGGCCCGGGTCGGCCCGGTGGACATCGACGCGCTGTCCTTCCGCGGGACCTACCACCTGGTGGCCGGGGACCTGAAGCCCGCGGTCAGCGACCTGACGGCCAGCCTGGGGCTGGTCCGCCGGGGCGCGACGCTGACCCTGGGCCTGCGGGCCTACTTCTACCTGGCCATGGCCCAGTACCTGACCGGGGCGTGGGACGACGTGCTGCTCACGGCCGAGCAGGGCTTCTCGGCGGCGGCCATTCACTCGCGCCGGTTCGAGCTGCCGCTGCTGCACCTGGCGGCGATGTGCGTGCCCGCCGCGCGCGGGGCGGCGGACGAAGCCGAGCGGCACGCGCGGCTGGCCGAGGAGGCGGCGGCCAGCGTGGACTACGGGCAGGAGCGGGTGTACGCCGGGATGGCCCGGGCGCTGGCCTGCCAGGCGGCCGGAGACTACCTGGGCATGGCCGACGCGCTGGGCGCCTGGGCCGACGACGCGGTGCTGGATGGCCGCAGCCGGCTGTACGCGGTGCTGTGGCGGCCGCTGCTGGCCGAGGGCCTGGTCGGGTCCGGGCAACTGGAGGCGGCCGAGGTCGTGCTCGGCCAGCTACAGGAGCGCGGCGGCCAGGCCGCCTACCTGGACCCGGCGCTGGCCTGGCTGGCGGGCTGGCTGGCCGAGCAGCGCGGCGATCCGGAGCAGGCGGCGCGCAGCTACCAGCGCGGCCAGGACAACCTGGCAGGCGGCAGCCCGGTGTACGCGGCCCGGCTGCTGCTGGCCTACGGCCGGCTGCTGCGCCGCACCGGCCAGCGGCGCCAGGCGGTCGAGCGGCTCCGGCAGGCCAGCGACCTGTACCAGGCGCTGCGGGCCGCGCCGTTCGTGGCCCGGGCGGACGAGGAACTGGCCGCCTGCCGACTGCCGGGCGGTACCGCGGCCAAGAAGTCGGTGCTGACGCTGACCAGCCGGGAGACCGAGGTGGCCCACCTGGTGGGCCGGGGCCTGTCCAACCCGGAGATCGCCGCCGAGCTGTTCATCAGCCGCAAGGCGGTGGAGTACCACCTGGGCAACATCTACGCCAAGTACGGGCTGCACGGCCGCCAGGAGCTGCGGCGCTTCGTCGAGCAGTGGAACCAGCCGGCCACGGTCTAGGGGCCTACCGGGCGGGCGAGGCGAACCAGGGGCTGTCCGGGCCGAGCAGGTACCGGTCGCCCAGGTGGTTGAGGACCCGGCGGGCCTGGCGGAACCGGCTGGCCACGTCGCCGACCACGGCCAGCCGGGCGGTGCGGACCGGCGCGGCGGCCAGGGCGGCGCGATACCACCGGGCGCCGAGGTACTCCAGCAGGTCCAGGGCGGGCGCGGCGACCAGCCCGTCCCGCTCGCCGGACGGGACGCGGGCGGCGCGCAGCAGCCGGCTGGCGTCGACCGGGCCGATGGCGTTGGACGCGGCGTAGTCGGGGAAGACGCCGGCCAGGAACAGGGACACGTCACCGAGCCGGCGGTAGATGCCGGGCCGGGACTCCTCCGGGACGGCTTCGAGCATCCCGGCCAGCCGGACCGGGTCGAGCTCGCTGAACCGCCGGGTCCGGGACCGGCCGCCGGACTTGACCCGGTACCGGCCGCTGGCCACCCGGGTGAAGGAGGCCAGCAGCTCGGCCAGGAACAGCCGCCGGTCGGCGGACCCGAGGAAGTCCCGCAGCTCCGGGGTGTCGAAGACGGGCAGCCGCTGCCGCAGCCCGGACCGTTCCGGCAGGTAGTCCATGGCCGACAGGTCGGCCACGGCGCGGTGCACGGCCACGCCGAAGGCCAGGAACGGGGAGACGAAGACCGGCTGGCCGGCCGTCACCGCATCCTGGCCGAACACGGCCTCGAAGACCCGGGGGTCGGCGAGCAGGCCCTCGATGGCCGCGGGGTCACGGGCCAGCAGCGCGGCGGTACCGCCGGGGACCGGGGCCACCGCCGCGAGCAGCCGCAGGTCCGCCTCGGTGAGGTGCTCGGCGTAGTCGGCCGTGTTCGCGTCCATGATCAGTAGATACCCAGCTTTGCGAACTTCGCTCCCGTCGGGGCCGGGCGGTCGGCCGGACCGGGCGTCCTGCTCGGCGGCTTGCCGGGCGGCCCGTTCCACCCGGGCGCGGTAGCCGGCCCAGGTGACCTGATCGTCATCCGGCAGGTTGGTCCGGCCGGCGGTCAGGCCGGCGGCCCCGTCGATCAGCTCCCGGACGATGTCGGCGTGACCGGCGTGCCGGCTGGTCTCGCTGATGACGTGGACCAGGACGCGGTGCAGCGTCACCTCGGCCCGCTCGGCGGGCCACCACGGGACCCGGCCGACGGCGTCCAGCGGCAGCGCCGCGATGGTGGCGTCGGCGTGCGCCCAGGCCTGGCGGTACAGCCCGGTGATGAACTCGCGTGACTCAGCCGCGGTGGCGAACAGGTCGGCCATGGGGTCCGAGTCGTCCATCACGGCCGGCGCCGGTCCAGGGACGGCCGAACGTCTCGCCGAAATAGCCCAGCTCGATCCCGGCCAGGTGCTTGACCAGGCCGAGCAGGTTGGTGCCGGTCGGCACCAGGGGGCGGCGGACGTCGTACTCGCCCAGTCCCTCGAGCTTCCAGAGCATGGCGTCCCGGCCCTCTTGCAGGTAGCGGAGCAGCTCGGCCTTCGGATCGGAGTCGGTCATGACGCCATCGTGCCACCGGCACCCGTCACCGGCGTCCGTCGCAGGCGCGGGTCGGTGGCGGGCGCCCGGGTGGTGGTGATGGTCAGCAGCACACGTCATTGTCTCCGAAAGGGGTAAGACTGGGGTCGTGGGGAGGTGGGTGCTGCACGTTGACCTCGACCAGTTCATCGCGGCGGTCGAGGTGCTCCGGCATCCCGAGCTGCGCGGCCGCCCGGTGGTGGTGGGCGGCGACGGCGACCCGACCAAGCGGGGCGTGGTGAGCACGGCGTCGTATGAGGCGCGCGAGCACGGGGTGCACTCGGGGCTGCCGCTGCGTACCGCGGCCCGGCGGCTGCCCGGTGCGGTGTTCCTCCCGGTGGACCGGGAGGCCTACGAAGAGGTCTCGGCCGTGGTCATGGACGTGCTGCGGGCCTCCGGAGCGGTGGTCGAGGTGCTCGGCTGGGACGAGGCGTTCCTGGGCGTGGACACCGACGACCCGGAGGCGTTCGCGCGGCAGCTGACCCGCGAGGTCCGGGCGGCGACCCAGCTGGACTGCACGGTGGGCATCGGGGAGAACAAGCTGCAGGCCAAGATGGCCACCGGCTTCGGCAAGCCGGCCGGGGTGTACCGGCTGACCTCGGCCACCTGGTTCGAGGTGCTGGGCGCCCGGCCGACCGACGCGCTGTGGGGCATCGGGGCCAAGACGGCCAAGAAGCTGGCCGGGCTCGGCGTCGGCACGGTGAGCGACCTGGCCGCGGCCGACCCGGACGCGCTGGCCGCGGCGTTCGGCCCGATGACCGGGCCGTGGCTGGTCATCCTGGGCCGCGGGATGGGCGACGCGGAGGTGGACGACTCGCCGTACGTGGCCCGCGGGCACGGCAAGGAGGAGACCTTCCAGCACAACATCGCCGACTGGGGCCAGGTCCAGGCCGAGGTGCGGCGGATCGCCGGGCTGCTGGCCGCGGACCTGACCGCCGAGCCCCGGCCCGCGATCAGGGTGGTGGTCAAGGTGCGGTACGCGCCGTTCATCACCGAGACACACGGAGTGCCGCTGGAGCAGCCGGGATCGCAGCGCGAGGTGATCGAGGCGGCGGCGCTTTCAGCCCTGGAGCGGTTCACCGGGCGGCGCCCGGTGCGGCTGCTCGGGGTGCGGGCCGAGTTCAGCTAGTCCTCCGGGCGGGCCTGGCGGCGGGACGGGACGGGACATGGCCACCTCGCTGAGGCCGGGGTTGGACGGGAGCGGCTGGCGCTCGCCGGTCAGGGTGAAGCCGCAGCGCTGGTACAGGGCGCGGGCCGGGGCGTTGGTCTGCGTGACCCACAGGTGCACCGAGGTGGCCTGGCGCGCGGCGGCCCAGCCGGTGACGGCGGCGATCAGCGCCTCGCCGACGGCCCGGCCGCGGGCCGTCGGGCGGACGTACATGGAGATCAGCTCGACGGTGACCGGACCGGCCTGGTAGCCGCCGGCCAGCCCGGCCGGGGCCCCTTCTTGCTGGCCGGGCGGCCCGGGCAGCCAGGCCAGGAACAGGCCGCCGCCGGAGCTGCGGCCGTGCCAGTACGCCTCGTCGCGGGCGGCCTCGCCGGCGTAGGTGGAGGCGAAGGCGTCCGGATGGTCGCGCAGCGCCTCCAGCCGGATGCCGCGCAGCGCCGGCCAGTCGGCCAGCACCGTCTCGCGGACCAGGACCATGACTCAGTCGAAGCGGCGCGGGCCCGGGTAGATCTGGGCGCCGTCGACCACGACGTTCGCGCCGGTGACCCAGGAGGCGCGCGCCGAGAGCAGGAAGGTGACCACGTCGGCGACCTCCTCGGGCAGGCCGAGCCGCCCGGACGGGAACTGGGCCGCCTCGAAGGCGGCGTAACCGTCGGGACTGCTGCGCCGGAAGGAGTCCCAGCCGCCGCCGGGGAAGACGATCGAGCCGGGGCTGACGGCGTTCACCCGGACGCCGGCCGAGGCCAGCTCCTGCGCGGCGGTGGCCGCGAGGTGGATCTCCGCCGCCTTGGCCGCCGCGTACGCGGTGCGCGGCGCCGGCCGCAGGCCGGTGATGGAGGAGATGATCACCACCGCTCCCCCGCCCGCGGACCGCAGATGGGGCAGGCCGGCCCGGATGAGCTCCGCGGCGTGGCCCGCATTCAGGGCGAACGTCGCGGTGAACGCGTCGTCCACGTCGCTGAGCAGGTTGCCGCCGCCGACCGTGCCGCCCGCGTTGGCCACCAGGTGATCCAGGCCGCCGAGCCCGGCCGCGATCTCGTCCACGGCCCGGCGCAGCGCGGCGGTGTCGGTCACGTCGGCCGCCGCGGTGACGACGGATCCGCCCCCGGCGGTCAGGGTCCGGGCCGCCTCGGCCAGCCCGCCGGCGTCGCGGGCGATCAGCCCGACCGCCACGCCCTCGGCGGCCAGCGACCGGGCGACCGCGAAACCGATGCCGCGGCTGCCCCCGGTGATGAGCGCCCGCTTACCGTTCAGGCCAAGGTCCATGGCCTGATTATCGCGTAGCTCAGCCCGGGGCGGGCAGCTGGCCGCGCTCGGCCGCCCGGGACAGGCGGCGGGCTTCGTCCAGGCCGACACCGCGGGCCTGGGCCGGGAGCCGGTAGACCGACGCGCCGCCCATCAGGCTCCACACCCGGATCCGGATGACCGGGGAACCGGGCCGCGGCGGGTTGTCGGCGCCGACCTCTTCGTGCCCGCCCATGACCGACAAGCCGCCGACCTCGACGTCGACCGAGTCCGGGACGTAGACGTTGGAGCCGCCCATCAGGGAGAAGATGTTGATGGTCAGCTCGCCGCCCTCGATCTCGGCCTCGCGCAGGTCGATCTCGTGGCCGCCCATGACGGCGACGGCGTTGATCTGGCCCACGGCCCGGAACCGGCCGCGGCGGTTCGAGCCGCCCATCACGGCCACCAGCCAGCGCACCGGCTTGCGGCCCGAGGGCCCGGGCGCCGTCGTCGTGGCCCCGCTGGCCTCGGCGGGCAGGTCGCTGGTCAGGGTGGCCAGCTCGCCGCGCGTCTTGGCCGCCAGGGCCCGGCCGGACCGTTCCTCGAGCTCGTCCAGGGTGAGACGGCCGACGGCGGCGTGGTCGCCGAGCGTGCGCAGCACGGCATCGCGTTCGGCGTCGGACACCCGGAGAGAGGCGTCAGGTTCGCTCACAGCAGGCCCCTTGCGTGTCGGCGTACCGAGCGCCAGGGTACGCCTGGCGGCCGGCCCGGGGCGCGGCCGGGGACCGGATTAGGCCGGGTTGCTCCCGCTACCGGCCCACGTGAGCGGTGAGCCAGGAGCAAAGAGGCTGGGCCGTTCGGAAGAAAGCGACGAGGCGGTCCTTGGCGGCCGGCGTTTCCAGCCAGGCCTCGACGGGCCATTGCTGCCAGGCCGTGACGCCCTTGTACCGGAGCAGGGCGATCCGGGGGTGATCGGCCGGGTAGCCGCGGGGGGCGGACTTGAGCACCCCGTGACCGCGGGTCTCGACGCCGGCCCGCCCGAGCGCCGCGACGATGGCCGCCAGCTCGGCACCGTGGTCGTCGCGGGCCACCGCCGCCCGGTACCGGGCCAGCTCATCGGGATCCAGCTGCCACCGGCCCGCGCCCGCGCCCAGGCCGTCGGCGGAGAGCTGGATGTAGCCGGTACCGCCGAGGACGGCGCCGATGTGGGTCTTGTACGGCGACTTGTCGCGGCTGAACCGGACGTCGCGGTAGGGCCGGAAGATCTTCGGCTCGCCGAACTCGGCGGCCAGTTCCTCGGCCAGCTCGGTCATCGGGGCCAGGATCTGGCCGGTGTAGACGGCCTTGTGCTCGGTCCAGTAGGTCTTGGTGTTGTCGGCCTCGAGCCCGTCGTAGAAATCCAGCGCCTCTTCGGGCCAGCCGCTGAACGCCATCGTGCGCCGCCTCCGCTCCGTCGCGAGCCGTGGGGTATCACCGTACCTTGGCGTTTGCCCGCGGGACCGGGATCATGGAAGCCATGACCACGCCGGAACGGGCCGGGATCGCGCTGACCCACCTGGACGAGCCGCTGTTCGACGGGTCCGGCGCGACCAAGCGCGACCTGGTCGACTACCTGGACGCGATGGCCGGTTTCCTGCTGCCCGAGCTGGCCGGGCGGCCGCTGTCGGTGATCAGGGCCCGGGGCGGGCAGCAGCCGTTCATGCAGAAGAACGTGCCGGACTACGCGCCGGCCTGGATGCACACGGTGACGCTGTGGGCGGAGGCATCCAAGCGCGAGGTTCGCTATGCGCTGTGCGATGACCGGCGCACGCTGCTGTGGTTCGCCAACCAGCGGGCCGTGGAGTACCACCCCACGCTGTACCTGGCCGGCCGGATGGACCGGCCCACGTACCTGGTGCTGGACATCGACCCGCCGGCGGGCGGGGAGTTCGGCCACGTGGTGGCGGCCGCGCGGCTGGTCCGGGAGGCGCTGGCCCAGGTCGGCCTGGACGGCGCGGTCAAGACGAGCGGGGCCAAGGGGGTGCACGTGTACGTGCCGGTGTCGGCGAACGGCGACGACGCGGCCGCGGCCACCCGGGCCATCGCGGTGCGCGCCGAGCGGCTGGACCCGGACCTGGCCACCACGGCGTTCATCAAGTCCGACCGAGCGGGCAAGGTCTTCCTGGACTCGACCCGGGCGCACGGCGCCACGGTGGCCGCCGCCTACAGCCCGCGGGCCCGGCCCGGCGTGCCGGTCTCCTTCCCGGTGCGGTGGGAGGAGCTGGACGCGGTCCGGCCCGCGGACTTCACCGTGCGTTCGGTCCCGGCGCGCTCGGGCGAGGTGCAGCGCTGGGCCGGCCAGCTGCCCGGACCGCAGGAACTGAGCCCGGACCTGGTGGCCGAGGGCCATGAGATCCCGGTCGCCCGCGTGCAGGCCATGCACGAGGGCAAGCGGCGGGCGCGGGCCCGGCGCTCGGATCCCGGCGGCGCGGCAGCGGGAGGCCGGCCACCGGGTGACCCGGGCGGAAGCTAACCCGGGCGGGGGCGTGGCCCGGGCGGAAGCTAACCCGGGCGGGGGCGTGGCCCGGGCGGAAGCTAACCCGGGCGGGGGCGTGGCTCGGGCGGAGCGTGATTCCGGCCGGCAGGGATCCGGGCGGAGGATAAACGGGGGCGGAAATCTGGATCAGGCCGAGGTTGGTGCCGTGCTGGCCGGACGGCCAGAGGGCGGTCAGGCGGCCAGGACCCAGGTGTCGTCCTCCTGGCCCATGCCCCACTGACGGCGGGTCTCGGAGGCCTTGGGCAGCCGCTCACCGGGCCACCGCATGTAGATCTCGCAGCCATCCGAGTCAGCCGAATCCAGGTGGCTGAGGGTGGACTCAACCCACTGGAAGAACCGGGTGCGGATGGAGGGACGTGTGCGCTGGCCGATCGTGGCCAGCTTCAGGTCGTTGGGGTTCACGTGAGGCAAGGCTAGGCGATGATTCGTTCGCCAAGGTAACGATCTCATGACCTGGCTGTTGCGTACCCTTGACATCTGATCGATGTTGTGATTTGGTTATGCGTTCGATTTTTTGTCTTGAACTAAAGATACATTCTCGGGCCGGCCGGGCGGCCTGGACGGCGGCGGCGGCTTCGGCCCGGCCGCAGCGTGACGAGGACCACGCTGAAACGACCCGCTGGGAGGTCCACAGCGGGTCTCGTGACCCCGGGGCCTGACCCCGGTCACAAGGATCGGGGTCAGGCCACCAGGGCGTCCCGGGTCCGGGGCCGCGAGCGGCCGGGACCTTACCGGGACAGTTCCTCGAGAGCGCGACGACGTTGGCGTATCCCGAAGAACCCGACCAGGACGCCGGGAACCAGCGCGCCGGGGATGGTGATGAGCAGGATCCAGTTCAGCGGGTCCGAGGCCACGAAGATGTGACCGCAGAGCAGCACGCCGCCCCAGGCCCCGAGGTGCCCGACGCCGTCCGTCCAGCCGGTGCCCAGCCCGCGCACTGCAGGCAATTGCCGAGGCTGTTCGAGTCGGCTGACATTAGAGCCTGGACCGGGCGAGCAGCGTCGCCGCGTCGCCGTTTCGGCCGCGAGAGGCGGAGCCGGCTTGAGCCGGGCAATACGCACTCGATTGCAGAACGGAATGCATTCGATTGCACCCATCGAACGGCGGTCGAGCGCCGGTTGAGCGCGGGGTGCGCCGGACGCGCGGGGGCGCGGACGGCCGGACACGGAGATTCTTACCGGCAGATTACGGGCGCCGCCCCGGGTGAGCCGGAGCCGGGAGCGGCCCGTAGTCAGAGGTGTGGCCGGTGCCTGCGGCGCTGATCTCGAGCCTCAATGAATGCTCCCTCGGCTCAGATCCTCGTCTCCTCCTATCCGCGAACGCGCCGCAGGCACGGGCCACCCACGATCGCGCCGGCCTGACCTTACGGCCGCTACGGGCGCAGCAGGAGAGCGGTCAGGGCGGACAAGGCGATGGTCAGGGCGGCGCCGCTGCCGTGCAAGGCGAGCAGGCGGCTGGAAAAGGACGGCGCGGGCTCGCCGGGCGCGGCCTGCCGCGCGGCGCGAGTATTCGCCATGAACCAGCCGAGGCCGATGAGGGCCGTGGCGGTGGCCAGGCCGAAGCCGATCCAGCCCAGGACCCGGGCGTGCACCAGGGTGAAGCCGAGCCAGAACCCGAGGCCGATGACACCCGCGGCCGGGTGGGCGAACTCCGCCGCGGCCCGCGCGCCCGGTACGGCCGGGGCCTGCCGGGCCGCGACGAGCGAGGGCGGGGCCCACTGATCCCGGGACCTCCGTGGTGCGGTGCCCGCGGGACCGGACGTTCCGGCCGCCGCGGATGCAGGCGAGGCAGTGGCGGGCTGGGCGGCAGCGGTCTGGGTCGCGGGGGCGGGGGCGGGGGCCGGGCGGCTGGGTCCGGGACGGCCGAGAGTGCCCTTGATCAGGAGGTAGATTCCGGCTCCCGCGGTGAACGCCCACAGCACCAGCACCAGGATGGCCATGTCACTCCCTTCCGGCACCGAACGTACCCGGTCGGCGGCCCAGGCCGGTGATCGTCACCCGGCGGCGGGCTGGGCGGCCGGCTCGTCGCGGTCGGGCGCGGGGTCGGTGGCGACCAGGGTCTGGGTGATCCGGCCGAGCAGACGGCGCAGCTCCGGGACGGTGTCGGGCTGCCAGTCCCGGGCCAGCCGGTCGATCCCGGCTTCGCGGGCGGCGTCCAGCCGGGCCGAAGCCTCCCGGCCCGCGGCGGTCAGCGTGAGGGACGCCACAGCGGCGGAATTCGGGCGGCCAGGCGCGGCTCGGGCTCTCGGCGTGACTCGGGCTCTCGGCCGGACTCGGGCGGCAGGCGGGGCTCGGGCGGCCGGCGGGGCTCGCGCTCTCGACGGGACTCGGGCTGGCGGCCAGGTAGCCGGCGGCCAGGAGGTCGGACAGGCGCTGGTCGAGGTCGGCCGGCGGGATGCCCAGCTGGGCGGCCAGGGAGGCGGCGGTGACCGGGGCGCTGTCGGCGACCCGGTACATCAGCCAGGTGGCGCGGGGGCTGAGCGGCACCTCGGCGGCCTCGGCCAGGCGGCGGTAGGTCTCGGCCCGGCGCTCACGGCCGAACAGGGTCATCAGGGCGCGCTCCATCTCCTGCGCGGAGTCGCGGGTGGCGGGGATGGCGGTGGGCGCGGTGCTGTGCGCCCGGTCGACGGCCTTCACGGTGTCCCGCAGCGGGACCTCCTTCAGGAACAGGCTCAGCACGAAGCCCAGCGCGCCCAGCGAGGTGGCGTACAGGAACACCGTGTGCAGGGCCTGGGCGTAGCCGGCGATGTAGCCGTCCCGGACGGCCGCGGGCAGCTGGGCCAGCACGGCCGGGCTGGCCCCGGCCGAGGCGCTGATCCCGCTGGGCAGCGGGGTGCCGTGCAGCGCGACGGCGATGTCCCCGGCCAGCACGCCGGAGAAGATCGCGCCGAACACCGCGGTGCCGAACGACCCGCCGATGGACCGGAAGAAGGTGACGCCGGAGGTGGCGGCGCCCAGGTCTGAGTAGTCGACCGCGTTCTGCACGGCGATGATCAGGACCTGCAGCGAGGCCCCGATGCCGACGCCCAGGACGAACAGGTACAGCGAGACGAGCCAGAAGCTGGTGTGCACGCCCAGCATGGACAGCAGGTACAGCCCGATGGTCATCAGCGCGGTGCCGACCACCGGGAAGACCTTGTACCGGCCCGTCTTGCTGACCGCGAAGCCGGTGGCGGTCGAGGTCAGCAGCAGCCCGACGAGCAGGGGCAGCAGCCGCAGCCCGGACAGGGTGGGCGAGACGCCCCGGACAACCTGCATGTACTGCGGCAGGTAGGCGAGCGCGCCGAACATGGAGAAGCCGACAGCCAGGCCCACCACGCTGGACGAGGTGAACACCCCGTTGCGGAACAGGTGGGGCGGGATGACCGGCTCGGCGGCCCGCTGCTCGACCAGGACGAAGCCGACCGCGCACACCACGGCCAGCACGCCGAGCAGGTAGATGGGCACGGAGTTCCAGCGATAGGTATTGCCGCCCAGCGAGGTGAGCAGGACCAGGCACACCGCGGAGGCGCCGATCAGCGCAGTGCCGGCGTAGTCGATGACATGCCGGGCCTTGCTCAGCCGGCCGGGCAGCACGGCCGCGGTGACGACCAGGGCGACGGCGCCGATGGGCAGGTTGATGTAGAACACCCAGCGCCAGGACAGGTTGTCCACGAAGAAGCCGCCGATGAGCGGCCCGAGCACGCTGGCCACGCCAAAGGTGGCGCCGAAGATCCCCTGGTAGCGGCCGCGCTGGCGGGGCGGGACGACGTCCCCGACGATGGTCTGCGCGCCGACGATCAGCCCGCCGCCGCCCAGGCCCTGGACGGCGCGGAAGGCGATCAGCTCGACCATCGAGCTGGACAGGCCGGACAGCGCGGAGCCGATCAGGAAGATGACGATCGAGGCCTGGAAGAACGTCTTCCGGCCGTACATGTCGCCGAGCTTGCCCCACAGCGGGGTGGACACCGTGGAGGCGAGCAGGTAGGCGGTGACCACCCAGGACAGGTGGGACAGCCCGTGCAGGTCGCCGGCGATGGTGGGCAGCGCGGTCGCGACGATGGTCTGGTCGAGCGCGGCCAGCAGCATGCCGAGCAGCAGCGCGCCGATGATGACCAGCACCCGCTGATTACCCATGGCCGGCGGTTCGCTGCTGTCGACCGGGGCTGACTGGCTGGTGTTGGTCATGGCGCGCCCACCTTTCCCGAACCCATCGTGACACGCCCGGGCCGGGGCCATTTGATCGGCCCGTGATCTGCCATGCCACCCGCCGCGGGCCCGGCCATGCTTAAGAAAACGCCGGCCTACGCCGGGCATATGGTGAAAGGACACCTCAATCCGGGTACGGCGGTCACCGCTTTCCGGGGGCCGCCGGCGTATGCCCAGGTCCAGGCCCTGTAACTGAGGCGATGATCTTGGCCGTTCGCCAGCGAGGCGAGACCCGGCCGTTATACAATGAATAGTCCATTAAGCACAGCAGGGGACGTCGAATAATTTCCGGAACTCCGGATTAAAGACTGCTAACCTGACGCAAGCGCTCGCCGCCCACCGCCACGTCGCCAACGGGGTCCATGCAGATGGATGGCGACGGTGCAGTACTGGTCGTTCGGCTTTAAAAGATGTTTTTCCGGGCAGCGGCGGAGGATCAGCTCAAAGGGGAACCATGACGCCGGTGATTGGCATTACCGCATACGACGACACCGCCACGTGGACCAACTGGCAGGCCCGCGCCTCACTCCTGCCGTACGCCTACGTGGACGCGGTACGGCACAGCGGCGGCAGGCCGGTGCTGCTGCCTCCGGGCGGCGACGCCGACGAGGCCCGCGCCACGGTGGCCGGCCTGGACGGCCTGGTCGTGTCGGGCGGCCCGGACATCGACCCGGTCCGGTACGGCCAGCGGCGGCACCCGATGACCGAGCCCGCCTCGCCGCTGCGCGATGAGTGGGACCTGGTCGTCACGGCGGCCGCCCTGGCCCAGGGTGTCCCGCTGCTGGCCATCTGCCGCGGCATGCAGGTGCTGAACGTGTGCCGGGGCGGCACGCTGACCCAGCACGTGCCCGACATGATCGGCCACGAGCGGCACGGCGGCCAGAACGGCGACTTCGGCCTGCACCTGGTCAAGGTGAGCCCGGAGAGCATGCTGTACGGGATCCTGCCCGAACGGGGCATGTTCAGCGTGCCCACCCTGCACCACCAGGCGGTCGACCTGCTCGGCGACGGGCTGCAGGCGGTGGCCTGGGAGGAAGACGGCCTGATCGAGGCGGTCGAGGCGGGCCCG
The DNA here is from genome assembly GCA_963744005.1 of uncultured Actinomycetes bacterium. GTDB lineage: Bacteria > Actinomycetota > Actinomycetes > Streptosporangiales > Streptosporangiaceae > Palsa-504. Next base: position 1,912,632 of record CAVURU010000003.1, read on the forward strand.
TCCTCGCTGGGCGGGCTGCCGGGCTTCGTGATCGGCGTCCAGTGGCACCCCGAGCAGGGCCAGGACGACCGGCTGTTCAGCGCGCTGATCAGCGCGGCCGCGGACCGCGGCGCGGCCCGGTCCGGGGCCCTGGCCCCGATGATCTAAGGGACCGGGAGACCGCACGTGCCGGGAGGCTCGCCTGCCATCGTCGCCGCCGTGTTCCGCGCGGTGCGGACGGGCAACGCCTTCGAGGAGACGGTCGAGCGGCTGCTCGAGGGGATCAAGCTGGGCGTGTACGCGCCGGGTGACCGGCTGCCGCCAGAGCGGGAGCTGACCCGGCGGCTGGGGGTCAGCCGGATCACGCTGCGCGAGGCGCTGCGCGAGCTGGCCGCGGCCGGGTACGTGGAGACCAAGCGCGGGCGGTTCGGCGGGACGTTCGTCATCCGGCAGCCCGATCCGCTGGTCTCCGACGAGCTGAGCCGCACCGCGCGGGACATGGCCCGCGACCTGGACGACGCGCTGACCTTCCGGCGGGTGGTGGAGACCGGCGCGGCCGAGATGGCCGCCCGGGCCAGCCTGAGCCGGCCGCAGCGGGAGAACCTGGCCGAGTGCCTGGCCGCGATGCAGGACGCGGGGTCGTTCGGCTACCGGCAGGCGGACACCAGGCTGCACCTGGCCATCGCCGACGCGGCCGGGTCAGCGCTGCTGACGGCCAGCGTGGTCGAGGCCCGGGTCCGGCTGGTCGACCTGCTCAACGCCATCCCCATGCTGGAACGCAACCTGGAGCACGCGAACCTCCAGCACACCGACATCGTGCGGGCCATCCTGGCCGGTGACCCGGAACGGGCCCGGCGGACCATGGAAGAGCACGTGGCCGGGACCGCCGCGCTGGTGCGGGGTTTCCTCGGCCACGTGCTGGAACCCCAGGCCGGCCTGGCGGCTCAGGCCGAGCTGGCCCCCTAGGCCCCGTGGTTCAGGCGGAGCGCAGGGTGCGCAGCCGGATGGTGACCGGCATGGCGGCCAGCTCGTCCAGGACCTTCTTGCTGTACTCCGAGCCGATGTCGGTCAGCACGTAGCCCAGCTCGTCCCGGGTGCGCAGCAGCTGGCCCTCGACGTTGACGCCGTGATTGGCCAGCACGCCGTTGATGGCGGCCAGCACGCCGGGGACGTTGCGGTGCAGGTGGACCAGGCGGAACGCGCCGCTGGTGGCGGGCAGCGCGATCTCGGGCAGGTTGACCGACAGCGAGGTCGCGCCGGTGCCCACGTAGTCGGCGAGCTTGTTCGCGACGAACTCCCCGATGTCCTGCTGGGCTTCCTGGGTCGAGCCGCCGATGTGCGGGGTCAGGATGACGTTGGGCAGCCCGCGCAGCTCGGAGACGAACTCATCGCCGCGCCCCTTGGGCTCCTCGGGGTAGACGTCGACGGCCGCCCCGGCGAGGTGGCCGGACTCGATGTTGCGGCGCAGCGCGGCGTGGTCGACGATGAAGCCGCGGGACAGGTTGAGGAACAGCGACCGCGGCCGCATCCGGGCGAACTCCTCGTCCCCGAAGAAGCCGTGGTTGCTGGGCCGCCCGTCGACGTGCAGGGTGACGGTCTCGACCGATCCAGCAGCTCGGTCAGGGTCGAGCAGCGCCGGGCGTTGCCCAGGGCCAGCTTGTCGGCGATGTCGTAGAAGTAGACCGACATGCCGAGGTTCTCGGCCAGCACCGACAGCTGGGTGCCGATGTTGCCGTAGCCGACGATGCCGAGCTTGCGGCCGCGGACCTCGTGGGCCCCGGCGGCCGACTTGTCCCAGATGCCCGTCGTGCATCTGGGCGTTCTTCTCCGGCAGCCGGCGGGCCATGGCGATGATCTCGGCCAGGGCGAGCTCGACCACGCTGCGGGTGTTGGAGAACGGCGCGTTGAACACCGCGATCCCGCGCCTGCTCGCCGCGGCCAGGTCGATCTGGTTGGTGCCGATGCAGAAGGCGCCGATCGCGACCAGGTCGGGGGCGGCGGCCAGGACCCGCTCGGTGACCTCGGTGGTGGACCTGATGCCGAGCAGGCTGACCCCGTCCAGGGCCTCGATGAGCTCGTCTTCGTCGAGGGCGCGCGGCAGGGTGGAGACCTCGTAGCCTTCCTTGCTCAGCCGCGCCGACGCGTCTGGGTGGATGTTCTCGACCAGCAGTGCCTTCAAAGCTCGTACACACCCTCTGTGTCCGGTGGACCTTTACCCTCTCTAACCTAACGGGCGGTGGCGGGTGCCGTGGGCAACGGGGCGGACTCGGCTGGGTGGTCGTCCAGGTCGCGCAGCCGGGCCCGGACATCGTCGGCCAGCGGGTGCGGGACGGCGTCCAGCAGGGCGATGGCCTGCCGGTAGCGAGCGCGAGCCGCGGGCCGCTGGCCGGCCCGGAGCAGCACGTCGCCCAGGCCGGCCAGCGAGCTGCCCTCGCCGAACGACCCGCCGATCTCCTGGTAGACGTCGATGGCCTGCTCGTAGTGGCTGCGGGCCCGGGCCAGGTCGCCCAGGCACAGGTAGGCGAAGCCCAGGCTGTCCAGGGTGTCGGCCACGCCGCCGCGGTTGCCCGACTCGCGGTGCAGGGTGAGGGCCGCAGCGCAGTGCTCCAGGGCCTGGTCGTACTGGCCCAGGTGCGCGTACAGCCAGCCGACGCCGTTCTCCAGGTTGGCCTGCGTCCACCAGTGCCCGGCGGCCTTGAGCATCCGCAGCGCGGCCAGCGCCACCTCCAGCGCGTCGGTGTGCCGGCCCTGCGTCTCCAGCATGCTGGCCAGGCCGTTCAGCACCATTCCCTCGTTGGCGCGGTCGCCGGTGTCCCGGAAGATCTCCAGGGCGTAGCGCATGTTCCGGTCGGCGGCGGCGAAGTCCCCGGTGTGCCCCTGCGCATTGCCCAGCAGGTAGTAGGCGTGGGCCAGCGCGGCCACGTCACCCAGGCGGCTCGCGGCGGCCAGGGCGAGCTGCTGGCAGGCGGCCGAGGTGCGCCACTGGGCGCGCAGGTTGAAGAACGGGCCGAGGGCCCAGGGCAGCTGCCAGGCGTGGGTGTCGAAGCCGTGGGCCGCGGCGTAGTCGATCAGGGCCAGCAGCACCGGGGACTCGGCGTCGAACCAGGCCGCGGCCTGCTCCTTGGCCGGGAACTCGGTCGGCCACACCCCCGGCTGCGGGGCGGTCCAGCCGCAGCGGGGGGCGGTGCGGGCTGAACCGGCTGGTGGCCGTCATGGCCGTGTGCAGATAGTGATCCAGCACGCGGCGGGCGGCGGCCTGCCGCTGAGCCGCGGGGTCGGCCGTCTCGGCGGCCTCGGCCGCGTAGGCCCGCAGCAGGCGTGGAAGGTGAACCGGCCGGGCAGGTGCTCGGCGGCCATGTTGGTCCGGGTCAGCTCGCGCAGCGCGGCACCCGCCTGCGGGCCGCGGGCAGCCCGGCCAGGCTGGCCGCCGCGGACAGCGAGATGTCCGGGCCCGGATGCAGGCCGAGCAGCCGGAACATCCGCGCCGCGGGCGGGCTGAGCTGGTCGTAGGACCAGGACAGGACGGCTCGTACGTCCATCGCCGCGTCGTCGGCCTCCAGCGCGTCCAGCCGGCCGCGCGCGTCGGCCAGCTCGGCGGCCAGCTCGGCCAGCGGGCGGCCGGGCCGCCCGGCGGCGCGGCCGGCCGAGATGGACAGGGCCAGCGGTAGGCCGGCGCAGGCGGCGATGATCTCGGCCGGCCGCGCCGGGCTCGGCGGCGACCCGCTCGCGGCCGAGCCGGCGGGCCAGCATGTCCCGCGCCTCGGCGTCGGTCAGCACCTCCAGGGTGAGCGGCACGGCTCCTTCGGCGGCCACCAGCCCGGCTCAGCTGGCTGCGGCTGGTCACCACGACCAGGCAGCCGGGCGAGCCGGGCAGCAGCGGCCGGACCTGGGCCGCGCTGGCCGCGTTGTCGAGCACGATCAGGACCCGCTTGCCGTCCAGCACGCTGCGGAACAGGGCGGCGCGTTCGGCGACCGAGGCGGGGATCCGGTACGGCGGGACGCCGAAGGCGGCGAGCAGGGACCGCAGCACCTCGCCCGGCTCCATCGGCGGCGTGCCCGGGTCCACGCCCCGCAGGCTGACGTACAGCTGGCCGTCCGGGAAGCTGCTGGCGCGGCCTGGTGCCCGAAGCAGACGGCCAGCGCGGTCTTGCCCACCCCCGCGGTCCCCGAGATGACGGCGACCGGCACCGTCCGGCCCGCGCCGCCGGCGGGCGGCAGCAGCGCGTGCAGCGCGGCCAGCTCGTCGCGGCGGCCGGCGAAGCCGGGGGCCGTCAGCGGGAGCTGGGCCGGGACCGGGATGCCGGGCGGCCCGGCGGCCGGCGCCCGGTCCGGGTGGCTGGTGACCAGGCTGGTCCCGTCGGTGAGCAGGACCGCTCCGGCCGTCTCCAGGGCCGGATCGCGGGTCAGGACCTGCTCGTGCAGGCGGGTCAGGTCCAGGCCGGGGTCGATGCCGAGCTCCTCGGCCAGCACGCGCTGGCCGTCCGCGAAGACCTGCAGGGCTTCGGCGTGCCGACCGCTGCGGTACAGCGCGAGCATGAGCAGCCCCCGCATGCGCTCACGCAGCGGATGCTCGGCGACCAGGGCGGTCAGGTCGGGCAGCACCTCGGCGTGGCGGCCCAGCGCGAGCTGGACGTCGGCCCGTTCCTCGGCCGCACCGGAGCGCAGCTCGGCCAGCCGCAGCCGCTCCGTCTCGGCGAACGGGCCGGGGACCCCGGCGAACGCGGCGCCGCGCCACAGGCCGAGGGCGGCGTCCAGCGCGCCGACGGCGCCCGCCGCGTCACCGCCGCGGCGCAGCTGCCGGGCCCGGGCCAGGTGCTGCTCGAAGGCGGCCGCGTCGGGCAGGCCCGGCACCAGGTGCAGCACGTAGCCGGCCCCGGAGGAGACCAGGATGCGGCCCGAGCCGCGGGCCGACCGGGTCGGCTCGATGACCCGGCGCAGCCCGGCCACGTAGGTATAGATGCCGCCCTCCGCGGTGGCGGGCGGGTCCTGGCCCCAGACCGCGTCGACCAGCTCACCGCGGGAGATGACCCGGTTCGCGCGGGTGGCCAGGATGCCCAGCACGGCCTGCTGCCGGGGCGGCCCGACCCGGAGTTCCTCCTGGCCGTTCCAGGCCGTGACCGGGCCGAGCACGGCAACACGCAGTACCACGCTGGGCTGGCCTTCCGCTCGCGACGTACCGCCCCCCACCAGGGCATAAGCTTCCATCTCGAGATTAGCGCAGGTCAGGCCGCTCATCCAGAAAAAATACAGATCGCGTCTAGATGTCCCTAGGACGATGACGCCAGCAAGCCCTCCGGGGCTACGCGACCCGGAGTCGCCGGCCCTCACGGCTCCCCCCTCACTACCCGTCGTGAGGGCCGGCACCCGCGGGCCCGCCTATGGTGGGGGCATGCGGGATGTAACCGTGACCGGCCTGTACAAGGCGTTCGGCACGCATCAGGTGCTCACCGGGGTGGACCTCGAGGTGCCGACCGGGTCGCTGACCGCGATCCTCGGCCCGTCCGGCAGCGGGAAGACCACCCTGCTGCGGATGCTGGCCGGGTTCGAGCGGGCCGACGCGGGTTCGATCAGGATCGGCGACCGGCTGGTCGACGGCCCGGGGACCTACCTGGCCCCGGAGCGGCGCCGCATCGGGTACGTCCCGCAGGATGGCAGCCTGTTCCCGCACCTGACGGTGGAGGCCAACGTCGGCTTCGGGCTCCCGGCCCGGCAGCGCCGGGGAGCCAGGACCGCGGGCCTGCTGGAGACGGTGGGCCTGGGCGGGCTGGGCCGCCGGTACCCGCACCAGCTGTCCGGCGGGCAGCAGCAGCGCGTCGCGCTGGCCCGGGCGCTGGCCATCGAGCCGGCCGTGGTGCTGCTCGACGAGCCGTTCGCCGCGCTGGACGCGCACCTGCGGGCCAGCGTCCGCGCCGACGTCCAGGACATCTTCCGCCGCGCGGGCACCACCGCCGTGCTGGTCACCCACGACCAGGACGAGGCGCTGTCGGTGGCCGACCGGATCGCCGCGCTGCGGCACGGGCGGATCGCCCAGTACGCGGCACCGGACGAGCTGTACACCCGGCCGGCCGACGCGGAGCTGGCCGGCTTCATCGGCGAGGCGAACCTGCTCGACGGCGTGCTGACGGGCGGGCTGGTGGACACGGTGCTGGGCCGGCTGCCGGTGGACCCGGCCGCGACCGCGGCCGACGGCCAGGTGACGGTGCTGGTCCGGCCGGAGCAGATCGACCTCGGGGCCGAGGCCGGGCCGCCGCCGGAGGGCGGCGTGGCGGCCCGGGTGGTGTCGCACGACTATCACGGCCACGACATCGTGGTGCACCTGCGGCCCGAGGACACCGGCGGCGAGCGGGCCGGGACCGGGACGGACCTTATCGCCCGGCTGGCGGGCGGAAACCCGCTGCCGTCCGGGGCCCGGGTGAGCCTGCGCGCCCGGGGCCCGGTGTACGCCTGGCCCAAGGATCTGAACGCTGGCTGATGGTTTGCTGTCAGTCACCGCACCGGGCCCCCGCCAGGCCTTCCGACCGCCTACGATAGACCCGGTACCCGCGATGACGGCTACTCCTGCGCGCTGACGCAGGCTCGGAACGGCGGGCGCGCGTCAGGCGCCGCTGGCACAGGTAGGGGTTGGGCGAACCAGGCATGGGCAAGGCAAGCAGAACAAAGGTCGAGAGCAGCCGGCGGGAGAAGATCGCCGCGCAGCGAGCCGCGGAACGCCGCTCCGAGCAGCGCAAGCGGATCCTGATCGCGGCGGGCAGCGTCGTCGTCGTGCTGGCGGTCGTGCTGACCCTCATCATCGTCAAGCTGAACAACAAGCCGACCGTGGCTTCCGCCTCCGGGTCGTCCAACGGCCCGACCGGCACCTCGCTGTCCTCGCTGGTCACGACGACCACGACCGTGCCGGCGAGCACCCTGGACACGGTCAAGGGCGGCACGTTCACCGGGAAGATCCAGCCCATCACGGGCAACCCGGCCGCGCTGACCTCCAATGGCAAGCCCGAGCTGCTCTACGTCGGCGCGGAGTACTGCCCGTACTGCGCGGCCAACCGGTGGGCCATGGTCGTGGCGCTGAGCCGGTTCGGCACGTTCTCCGGGCTGGCCACCGTGCACTCGGCCATCACCAACGGGTCCGGCTCGACCGAGCCGTTCCCGAATACGCCCACCTGGACCTTCGCCAAGGCCACGTACTCCAGCCCGTACCTGAGCTTCACCCCGGTCGAGGAGTACACCAATATCCCGGACACGTCCAACGGGGGTTACACCGCGCTGCAGACGCCCACCGCGGCGCAGCAGGCCCTGGTGGCCAAGTACGACGCGCCGCCGTACATCGACTCCTCCGAGGCCGGGTCGATCCCGTTCCTGGACTTCGGCAACAAGTACGTGAGCCTCGGGGTCAGCTACTCCAACGACGCGCTGGATGGCCTGAACTGGAACCAGATCGCGGCCGCCCTGCACGACCCGAACAGCACGGCGGGCAAGGCCATCAACGGGACGGCCAACTGGTACACCGCGGCGATCTGCAAGATGACCGGTAATCAGCCCGCTTCGGCCTGCACGCCCGCCGTCCAGGCCCTCGAGAGCCAGCTCTAGAAGGCCGGAGGCGAAGCCCGGATGACAGCGTCGAAGTCGAACCGCGCGCGGAACGCGCGGGCGCAGGCGGCCCGGAACGGGAGCTCAGCGGCATCCCGGAACGGGAGCTCGGGAGCCGGGCGGAACGGCACGGCTACGGCCGGGCGGAACGCCACCCCTGCTGCCGGGCGGAACGCCACGGCTACGGCCGTGCGGGGCACGGCGCCGGGCCGGCGCGGCGCGGCGGCCGAGCCGGAGCAGACGGACGCCCCGGTAGCCGGGGCCGTCCCGCTGTGGCTGCAGCTGACCACGTTCGTGATCGCCCTGGCCGGGCTGGGCGTGTCGGTCTACCTGACCATCGCCCACTTCACCGAGTCGGCGCTGATCGGCTGCTCGGAGAGCGGCGCGATCAACTGCCAGAAGGTGACGACCAGCGCGCAGTCCTTCGTCTTCGGCATCCCGGTGGCCGTGCTCGGGCTGGTCTTCTACGTGTTCGCGGTGGCCATCATGAGCCCGTGGGCCTGGCGCTGGATGCGGCGCGAGGTCTACCTGCTCCGGCTCGCGTCCGTGGTGGTCGGCATCGGCTTCGTGGTCTACCTGCTGTACGCGGAGCTGTTCGAGATCGGCAGCATCTGCCTGTACTGCACCAGCGTGCACATCCTGACGTTCCTGCTCTTCGGGCTGGTGGCCTTCGCCGCGGCCGCCTGGGGGCTGCCGGAGCGGCAGCGCAGCTGACACCGGCGGTCGCCTGCTGCCCTGACCGGCCGCTTACCGGTTGTCGCCGGACGGGGAATCGTAGAAGCGGCGGCGGTGCTCGGCGCGGGACAGGCGGCGGGCCGACGCGCTCCCGTTGACCGGGGTGACGTGCCGGTGGCCCTCGGTCCCCTCGGGACCGGGCTTGATCACGTCGGTGATCTTGCGCAGCTTGCTGAAGGCCGACGAGCGCGCGACCGCGATGACCCCGACGATGAGGGCGGCGATCCCGCCCGCCTCGATGGCCAGCATGCCCGGCGTGATCTGCACCCGGTCGCCGAAGACGACGATGCCGAGCGCGATGCCGGCCAGCGGCTCGCCGGCCGCGATGGCGGGCAGCGAGGCGTGCAGCGGTGCCGCGCTGAACGCGTTCTGCATCAGCCAGATCCCGACCACGCCCGCCCCGACCAGAGCGTAGGCGGACCAGGTGGTGAACAGCACGGTCCACGGATGGCCCTGCAGGGACTGCAGCATCTGCCGGGTCAGCGCGTCCTGGATGCCGAACACCAGGCCCGCCGCGAGGCCGGTCAAGGTGGCGCGCACCTGACCGGTCCGCTGCTGGCCGATGAGCACGGCGGCAAAGGCCACCCCCGCGATGATGGCCGCCGCGTACCAGTGCGAGAACGAGCCGAAGTCCAGCCCGATGGGCCGGACCGACCGGGACGCCGAGACCAGGCCGACGCCCGCGATCAGGATGACGGCCCCGACCACCTCGGTCAGCCGGACGGCCTGGCGGGACAGCGGGACGGCCAGCACCAGCGCCCAGACCAGGTAGGTGCTCAGCAGCGGCTCGACCAGGGTGAGCTCGAGATGATCGATCGACCAGGCGGTGAGCACGTAACCGCCGATCATGCAGCCGACGCCCAGCAGCCAGCGCGGCTTGCGGAGCAGGTCGGTCAGGATGCCGACCCGGAGGAACCGCGATTCGGGCTCCTGCTCAGCGGAGTACTGCTGGAGGACAAACCCGACACCGAGCAGCGCGGCCGCCAGCAGGGTGGTCGCGTACGCCACGTCCAGGTTCACAAAGCTCCGTCTTCACTAACGTGCTGTTATCAAACACAACGTGTACGGCGGGCGGCTAGTTTCGGCGCTGGCCGCGTGACCCAGAGATGACGACAACGTTTCGATGCTACGCCAGGCGGCGCAGCTCGGACCGGTAGCGGCGGGCCGAGGCCAGGTAGGTGTTCATCGGGCCCGCCGCGATGTCGGGCGAGACCCCGGTCCGCTTGATGGTGGCCGGCACGCCTGCGGCCAGCGCGGTGGCCGGGACGTCGAAGCCCTCGGGGATAAGCGCGGAGGCGGCCACGATAGCGCCGTCGTGGACCACGGCCCGGTTCAGGATGACGGACCCGGAGCCGACCAGGCACCGGTCCCCCACCACGCAGCCCTCCAGGTGGGCGTTGTGCCCGACCACGCACTCGGCGCCGATCCGGGTCGGCCAGTCCCTGGTGCAGTGCACCACCGTCCCGTCCTGGATCGAGGTGCGGGCGCCGACCTCGATCCAGCCGTGATCGCCCCGCAGCACCGCGCAGGGCCAGACCGACGCCTCCGGGCCGATGCGGACCTGGCCGATGACCACGGCGTCGGGATGGACGAAAGCGGCCTCGTCGATGTCCGGCTCGACATCGCCCAGCGCGTAGATCGGCATCAGCAAACCCTATCGCGGCCGGTAGGGTCGGCCCATGGCCGCGCGCATCGGATTCGAGGGTGACCTGGAGCCGGACGAGATCTACGAGGGCCTGCGGTTCGCCGACACCGCGTTCGACGACGCCGACGCGGACGAGACGCACTTCCTGGACTGCGAGTTCGCCGACGTCTCGTTCGGCGGAGGCCGGCTGCGGAAGGCCCGGTTCACCGACGTCAGCATGCTCCAGGTCCGGCTGGTGGCCACCGACCTGGCCGAGACGGGCTGGCAGGACACCGTCCTGACCGGCTGCGCGCTGGCCGGGGTCCAGGCCTTCTCCGTCGCCGCCCGCCGGGTCAGGTTCCGCGGCGGCAAGCTCGACTCGGTGAACTTCCGCGGCGCGACGCTGACCGACGTGTCGTTCGAGGACTGCGTGCTGCGCGACGTCGACTTCGGCAGCGCCACGCTGATCCGGGTCAGCTTTCCGGGCTGCACCCTGGCCGAGGTGGACTTCACGAAGGTGACCTGCACGGACGTGGACCTGCGCGGGGCCTCGCTGGGCATCGCGGACGGCTACGGATCGCTGGCCGGGGCCACCATCGACACCGTCCAGCTGGTGGCGCTGGCCCCGTACCTGGCCCGGCACCTCGGCCTGGCGGTAACCGACTGACGCTCTGACCGGCTGACGCTCTGACCGGCTGGCGGAGTGCCCGGCGGATGGAGTGCACCGGCTGATGGGGTGGGTGCCCCGGGGCTGGTACCACCGTCCGTTCGGGCTATTGATGGGTACGGTCCGGGCCGCCCAGGGCCTGGGCGGCGCGGGTGAAGGCGTCGCCGCGGTCACGGTAGTCGCGATAGCGGCCGAAGCTCGGGGCGGCCGGGGAGAGCAGGACGATCCCGTCCGGCCGGGCCCACTGGAACCCGGCTCCGACCGCGGCCTCCAGGTCGGCGCAGTCGGTCACGGCCGCCTCGGGCGCGGCGCGCTGGATCTCGGCGCGGATCCGCGGCCCGCTGTCCGGCAGCGTCAGGACCAGGGTCGGCTCGGCGCGCTCGGCGCGCTCGGCCACCCCGGCGGCCAGCGGCGCGTAGTCGATGCCGCGGTCGTGGCCGCCGACGATGAGCGCGATGCGGCGGCCGGTGAACGCGTCCAGGGCGGCCAGAGTGGGCAGGACGTTGGTGGACAGGCTGTCATCGACGAAGGTGACGCCGTCGATGGCGGCGACCGGGGCCAGCCGGCTGGGCAGTTGCTGGTAGCCCTCGGCCGCCTTGTGCAGCTCGGCGTCGGTGGCCACGATGTCCATGGCGGCCAGGCAGCGGCGGGCGATCAGCGCGTTGCGCCGGTTGTGCTGGCCGAGCAGGCCGAGCGGGGCCATCCAGTCCGCGCCGGGCTCGTCGTCCAGTGACACCCATTCCACCCGCGGCCCGAGCAGCCCGGCGTACTCGCGCAGCAGGCTGCTGTCGCCGTTGGCCACGGTCAGGTCGGCGCCGGGCTGGGAGCACATGGACAGCTTGTCCCGGTAGTACCGCGTCCACTCCCCCGTGCCAGTCGAGATGGTCGGGGTGCAGCGACGTCACGGCGGTGACCGGGGGCGTGCAGGGCAGGTCGGTGGCCTGGTAGCTGGACACCTCGATGACCCAGTAGTCGAAGTCCTGGCCTTCGGCCGGGTCGAAGGGCACGACGCCGATGTTGCCGCCGACCAGGGTCCGGTAGCCGAGCCCGGCGAGCAGGTGCCCGGTGACCGAGGAGGTGGTGCTCTTGCCCTTGGTGCCGGTGACGCACAGGACGCGCTTGGTGTCCTGCTCGGCCAGCCACAGGCCCAGCCCGCCGACCACCGGGATGCCCAGCTCGGCCAGCCGGGCGGCCTCGGGGCGGTAGCGGCTCAGGCCCGGAGTCTTGACCACGACCTGGCACTGCTCCAGGGCGGCCATCCCGCCGTCGGCGGTGGCCAGCACGCCGGGGGCGGCCGGGTGGTCGTCGACCAGGACCGGCTCGACGCCGAGGGCGTGCAGCTTGCGGACGCTGGCCTGCCCCTCGCGGCCCAGGCCCCAGACACCGACCCGGGTGCCGGCCAGGTCGGACCAGGCGAGGTTCGGGCGGGTCACGTGCTGGTCACCGGTCGCCCGCGTAACTCGCCGGGATGAAGCTCTCGCCGACCGGGTGCAGCATGGCGGCCGCGTCGTCGTCGGTGGGGGCGTCGGGCCAGCTGGTGACCTCGCGGGCGAGGTCTTGGACGAGGCTCGCGCCCGCCCGGTCGGGGCGGCGGGCGGCGAGCTGGAGCGCGGCGCGGCACTCGTTGACCTCGCCGACGCACTCGAACGGCTTGGCGCCCGCGCCCAGCAGGGCGCGGAACTTCCCGGCCAGGGCCGGGTCGTCCAGCGGCTCGGGGGTCTGGGTGAAGATGGCCCGCAGCGCCTCGGCGGGCATGAACGGGGCCAGGATCAGGTCGATGAAGCAGCACTTGTCGCACTGCCCGCACCAGTGGTCCAGGCGGCGGGCCGGGTCGGCGTAGAAGGCCTTGTTGCAGCTCCGGAATGTGCGGTGGTACGGCTCGAGCGCGGCGAACTCGCGGGCTACCCAGAGCTCGGTGCGGTCGCGCAGCCAGGAGAAGTACTGCGGTGGCCCGTTGTGTTGGGCCAGGACGGCGCGGAAGGCGGCCTCGAACTCGGCGCTCTTGGAGTACTGGTGGTTCACCGGGCGGCCCTGGTAGCGCAGGGTCGGGATGGACGCCGACCACTCGTTCGACATCACGACCGCGTCCCGGCCGGTCAGGACGGCAGCCAGCACCGCGATGGCGGACAGGATCCCGGTCACCGGGACGTGCCCGTTCAGGAAGCCCAGCTCGGCGGAGCGGAGGAGCTGGGGGTCGATCTCGCGCCCGGCCCGGATGACGGGCAGCCCGGTGACGGCGGCGGGCTCCTCGATGGCGGCGTAGCGGTCGGCGGGGCGGCTCACCACGAACAGGGCGGCGTCGCGATCGTGGCGGTCGTCGCGATCGTGGCGGACGTGCTCGACGGTGACGATCGAGTCGATGCCGCCGCCGAAGGGGATGAGCGGGCGGGAGATGGTGGCGGGTCGCTGCGTCGTGCTGCTGCTGGCCTGCGGGGCGGCGCGGGAGGCTTCGATACGCAGGGAGCCGAGGTCGAGGGTGTTGCGGTAGGCGAACTCGCCCAGGCCCTGGAGGTAGAACTCGCGGAGGGTGGCCAGCTCGGTCTCGGTCACGGCGGTCGGGCCCAGGTCGATGACCGGCGGCGCCGCGGTCTTGTAGTACGAGACGCCGGCCAGCAGGAACACCAGGCGCGCGGCCGCCCGGGCCTCGCCGGTGTGCCATTGGGGGCCGGAGGGAAGCATGATCCGCTCGGCGAATTCGCGGCCGTCGAGGGAGTAACGGCAGGTCAGCGTGCCGGTCTCGGCGTCCGCGGTCCAGGAGTCGTAGCGGAAGACGCGTCCGCGGCCCTGCGGCTGCGTCGGCGGGCCGCCGGGAAGCGTCATCTCGGGATCCCCCAACCTCCGGCCCTGTCGGCGTGCCGTGTTCTCGATTGAGACGTAGCCATGAGCATACGGAAAACGCGTCGGTGCTCAGGCCCGCTCGGCGCAATCGGGCGGCCTTGGGCCTCTCGGCCTCGGCGTCCTGGGGTGCGTGCCGGCGCAGGCTCGGTGGCGGCAGCGCGCGTCGGGCCGCCATTGGCCCGGGCTTGCTAATCAAAATTATGTTCGTAGATATTAGACAAATTCATCCTGGATGCGATAATATTATCAATACGAGGTGACCTGCATCCGTTGAGCGGAGCGTGAGCTATGCGCCCGGACCCCGAGTACGGCGAGCAGCCGGAGGACTCTGCGCTGCCGCCTGGGGACAAGGGTGCCGGGGTGTTTCCGGCTCAGCAGGGTCAGTACGTCACGTCGCCCGTCGAGCACATATTGCTGGCCGGGTTCGTCCAGGACGGCGCAGCCGACACCATGGCTCCCGGTGGCCTGCTGGCCACCATCGTCCAAGCCGCTACCGGTGAGGACGGCTCGGGACTGACCGGATGTTCGGATGACCAGCTGATCGGAATCATCTCGGCGGCGCGGCGGCTGGAATCGCGGGCGGCGTGGACGCTGATGGCGGCCATGACCGAGTTCGCGAGACGCCGCCCACCCCAGCCGGGTCGCGGTGGCGGTGGCGGTGGCGGTGGCGGCAGCGTGGCGGAGTTCGCCGCCGACGAGCTCGCTGCTGAGCTGCGCTTGACGCCGCAGTCGGCCGCCGCGCAGATCGAGCTGGCCTGCACGGTGTCGCGACGGCTGCCCGCAACGTTCGCCGCACTAGCCGCGGGCGAGCTCCACCCGGTGGACATCCGGATCATCGAGGAAGAGACCAGAATCCTGTCGGACGAAAACGCAGCCCGGGCGGACGAGCTGCTGGCTGGGCAGGTAGCAGGCCTGACGTTCGGCGAGGTGCGGCGGGCGGCGCGCAAGGTGGTCCTCAAGCTCGACCCGGAGGCGGTCCGCAAGCAGAAGGAAGCCGCCAAGCGGGACACGCACGTCCGCCGGTTCCGGGAGAACTCCGGCAACGGCGGGATGATCGGCCGGGAGCTCCCCTCGGATGAGGTGCTGGCGTCCTGGCAGCACATCGAGCAGCGAGCCCTGGACCTGCGCGCAGCCGGGCTGACCGGCACACTCGACGAACTCCGGGTCCGCGCTTACCTCGATCTGCTCCAAGAACGCGACAGCCGAGCTGTGGTGACCGGCACAGGTGGCGCTGGAAGCACGACTACCGATTCCGGTGCCGCCGGACCGGCTTCCGGCGAGCGCGATCCCGCTTCAGGCGAGGACGGGGCCGGTGATCCCGTGTCCGCAGACAGCGGCGCAAGTCCTGGCCGCGGGGGTAGTGCCGGCCACGACGCCGGTGCTGACCGGGGTGACGGTGCTGACGGGGGTGACGGTGCTGACCGGGGTGACGGTGCTGACCGGGGTGACGGTCCTGGCCGGGGCGGATCCCCGAGACCGGGTGGCTCGGGTGGCGGGCCCAGCTTGGCGGCGATGGTCACTCTCACGGTGCCGCTGGGTACCGCGATTGGCCAGTCCGAGGAGCCGGGCGAGGCCGACGGGTACGGGCCGCTTGACGGCCAGGATTCACGGGACCTGCTGGCGGCGGCGGCTCGGGATCCCCGGACACGATGGTGCGTCACGGTCGTGAGTCCCGACGGTACGGCCGCCGCGCACGGCTGTCTTTCTGGCCGGCACCCACCGCCCGGTCAGGTCTCGGCTGGCACCGGGCTGTCGCCGCCGGGCCGTCTTCCAGCGGACTTGGCGCGCGGCCTGCGTGATGGAGTGACCGCGGTGGCCCGGGGCCAGTGCGCTCACGGTCAGGCCGAGGCCGGGTACCGGCCAAGCCGGAAGCTCCGGCATCTGGTCAACGCGCGGAACGCCCGGTGCACGGCGCCGGGCTGCGGGTGGATCGCGGTCCGCTGCGACCTGGACCACACCGTGGCCTGGGAAGATGGCGGGCTGACCTGCGAGTGCGATCTGGCTCCGCTGTGCCGCCACCATCACCGGTGCAAGCAGGCCGAGGGCTGGCGGCTGGAGCAACCCGAGCCTGGGGTGCTGGTGTGGCGCACTCCGGCTGGCCGCGCCTACGTGACGAGGCCTACTCAGTACGCCGTCTGATGCAGCTGGAGGGTGGCCCGGGGAGGTTACCGGCCGGTGGGCGGGAGGCTGGCGACCAGGGCCAGGCGGCCGCAGGGGCGGACGGCGCGGTCGCTGAAGAAGCCGTTGCCGACGGGGTCCGTTGGGTCGGCGGCGTCCGCTGGGCCGGCGGGAAGGGGCCGGCGGGGAGGGGCCCGGTGGGGGTGCTGGTGGGGGTGCTGGTGGCGTGGATCTGGGTGGCGGGGCAGGCCGGCCTCTCTCAGCACGTGCTGGTTGGCGGCCCAGAGGTCGAGGAGCCAGTGGTCGGGGGCGGCCTGATCGGGGTGGATGAAGGCGGAGGCGGCGGGGCCGAAGGCCCCGGTCACGGCCTGGTGGACGTCCGGGCCGACCTGGTAGCGGGCGGGGGCGGCGGCGGGACCCAGGCCGGCGATCACGTCCTGGGGGCGGGAGCCGAGGGAGGTCATCGCGGCCACGGCGGCGGTGCAGACGCGGGCCACGGTGCCGCGCCAGCCGGCGTGCACGCAGGCCAGCACGCCGGCTACCGGGTCGTGCAGCACGATGGGGACGCAGTCGGCGGTCAGGATGGCCAGGACCACGCCCGGAGACGCCGTGACCAGGGCGTCGGTGCCGGGGATGGCGTCGTCCACGGTCAGGGCGCCGCTCCCCCGGTCGGCCGGGCCGACGATCCGCACGCCGGCGCCATGGACCTGCCGGGCGAAGACGAAGTCGCCCGGGTCAGCGCCGACGGCAACGGCCAGCCGCCGCCGGTTCTCCCGCACCCGGGCCGGGTCGTCACCGACGGTCAGGCCCAGGTTCAAGCTGGCGTACGGCCCCTCGGAGACCCCGCCGGCCCGGGCGGTGACCGCAGCACGGGCGCCGGACGCCGCCAGCGCCGGCCAGGTCAGCAGGCGCAGCGGCCCGGCGGCCCGGATGATGGTGGCCGGGCGCGGCTCGGCTTGGGTCGGCATCGGGTGCGATCCTGCCTTAGGGCGTCTGGATGGCGGCGTAGGACTCGGCGTTCCTCAGGGCGCGCAGGACGTTTCCGCCGGCCAGGGCGGCGCAGTCGGCCTCGGACCAGCCGCGGGCCAGCAGCTCGGCGAACAGGGCCGGGTAGGCCGACACGTCCTCCAGGCCTTCGGTTACGTCCGGCGTGCCGTCGAAGTCGCCGCCCAGGCCCACGTGAGCCACGCCGGCCACCGCCCGGACGTGCTCGACGTGATCGGCGACCTGGGCCAGGGTGGCGCGGGGCTGCGGACGGACTGCTTCCCATTCGGCGGTGATGCTGAAGAGCTGCTGGAGGTTCTTGGGGTCCAGGCCGCGGCGGGCGGCCTCGGCCTTGAGCCCTTCCAGCCAGTCCGCGCACTCCTGGGAGACGAAGGCGGGCACGAACGTCACCATGCAGACGCCGCCGTTATCGGGCAGCCGGGCCAGCACGTCGTCGGGGACGTTGCGCGGGCTGTCGCAGACGGCCCGGGCCGAGGAGTGCGAGAAGATCACCGGGGCGGCGGCCACGTCGAGCGCCTGGTGCATGGTGGTCGCGGCGGTGTGCGACAGGTCGACCAGCATGCCGATCCGCTGCATCTCCCGCACCACGTCGCGGCCGAAATCGGTCAGCCCGCCGGCGGCGGCCTCGTCGGTGGCCGAGTCGGCCCAGCCGACGTTGGCGTTATGGGTCAGGGTCATGTACCGGACGCCCAGCGCGTACAGCATGCGGAGCACGCCGAGCGATCCGGCGATGGCGTGGCCGCCCTCGGCGCCGAGCAGGGAGGCCAACCGGCCGGAGGCGAAGATGCGCTCGACGTCCGCGGCGGTCAGCGCGAGCTCAAGCGAATTGGGGTATTGGGCGACCATCCGGCGGGCCAGGTCGACCTGCTCCAGCACGGCGGCAACCGCGTTGTCGCCCGCGAACGTGGCGGGCACGTAGACCGACCAGAACTGGGCGCCCACGCCGCCCGCCGCCAGCCGGGGCAGGTCTGTGTGAGTCCCGGTGACCGGCTGGGTCAGGTCGACGTCACCGCGGCGGCGCAGCGCCCAGGGCAGGTCGTTGTGCCCGTCGATGAGCGGGAACCGGCGCAGCAGCTCGCGCGCGGCGGCATCCACGGAATCCACCCCGGCCCGGCTTCTCAGCCCTTGCGGCGGCGCGGGCCGAGGCGCAGCAGGCGGACCCAGGCCAGCAGGGAGAAGACGAGAGCCAGGCCGAGCAGGATGCCCATGTCCCGCAGCCAGGCCCCGGCCGAGTGGACCCACAGCGGGTCGGTGAAGTTACCCGGCTGGCTGGGCATGATGACGTTGAGGTCCGAGGTGGAGGCCACGGCGCCGAAACCCCAGCGGGACGGGGAGATCCAGGCCAGCTGGGACAGCCCGGCCTTGCCCGCCAGCGCCACCACGCCGCCGGACAGGATGACCTGCACCATGGTCAGCAGGACCAGGAAGGGCATCGCCTTCTCCGACGTGCTGACCAGGGCGGAGACCAGCAGGCCGAGGCACATCGAGGCCACGGAGAGCACCGCCAGCGCGATCAGGATCTCGACCAGCGGCAGGCCGGTAATGAACGAGCCGCTGGCCGGCATCGGCCGCCCGCCCAGCCCGATCAGGACCAGGAGGAAGGACTGCAGGATGACGATGACGCCGAGAACGACCAGCTTGGAGGCCAGGTAGGCACCGGAGGACAACCCGGCGGCCCGTTCCCTGACGTAGATATTTCGTTCCTTGACCAGTTCTCGCACCGAGCTCGCGGCACCGGACAGGCAGGCGCACACGACGAGCAGGAGCAGGGTCTCGCTGGCGGCCTGGTTCGTGTGGGCCGGCCCGGCCAGGCCCTGTTTCGAGCCGACCAGCCGGATCAGCACGCCCAGGATGATGGGCAGCAGCGCCATGAACAGCAGGTAGCCGCGGTCGGCCGCGATGACCCGGAGGTACCGGCGGGTCAGCGTGCCCATCTGCTTGAACGCGCCGCGCCGCTGGGGCACGACCTCGGGCATGTCGCCGGCGTCCTGGTCGCCCACGGCCGGCCGGGAGCGCTGGCCCAGGACGTACTGCGCGTGCGCCGGGGAGGCCAGGTACTCGGCGGCCCAGTCACGGTCGGGGTAGGCGTCAAAAGCCTGGAAGACCTCGGCCCAGCCGTTCAGGCCGAAGTAGTTCAGTCCCTCGTCGGGCGGCCCGTAGTAGGCGATCTTCCCGCCCGGGACCAGGACGAGCAGCCGGTCGCAGTTGTCGAGGTTGGCCACGCTGTGCGTGACGACGATGACGGTACGGCCGTCGTGGGCCAGGTCGCGCATCTGCTCCATGACGGACTTGTCCAGGCCCGGGTCCAGGCCCGACGTCGGCTCGTCCAGGAACAGCAGGGACGGCTTGGTCAGCAGTTCCTGGGCCACGTTGACCCGCTTGAGCTGGCCGCCGGACAGCCGGTCTGCGCGCGTGTTGGCGTGCTTGGTCAGGCCGAGCTCGGACATGACCTCATCGACCCGGGCGTCCCGCTCGTGGGCGCCGGTGTCGGCCGGGAAGCGGAGCTCGGCGGAGTACTGCAGGGCCCGGCGCGCGGTCAGCTGGGTGTGCAGCACGCTTTCCTGCGGGACCAGGCCGATGCGGTGCCGGAGCTCGGCGTAGTTGCGGTACAGGTCACGGTTGTCGTACAGCACGGTGCCGGTGTCGGCCGGGCGCATCCCGGTCAGCGCGCCGAGCAGCGTCGACTTGCCCGCGCCACTGGGCCCGATGACGCCGACCAGGCTTTTCTCCGGGATGGGGAAGCTGACGTGGTTGAGCAGGATCTTCCCGCCGCCGACCTGGACGACCAGGTCCTGAGCGGCAAAAGAGATCTGGCCGTCGTCGACGTACTGCCGCAGCTCGCCGCCGGCCAGCCGGAAGGTGGAGCGCCCGATGCTGACCAGATCGGTCTCGCTGAGCACCGCGGAGGACACCCGGCGGCCGTTGACGAACGTGCCGTTGTGGCTGCCCAGGTCGACGATCTCGTACGCCCCGGTGGGTGACCGGCGCAGCTCGGCGTGATGCCGGGAGACGTCAAGGTCGGGCAGGACCAGGTCGTTGTCCGGGACGCGGCCGATGCGCAGGGCCTTGACCGGCAACGGCATCCGCGAGGTCGGCCGGCGGTCCACGCTGGGCAGCAGGTGGGGCGGGATGACCGGCCCGCCCGCGGCAGGCGGCTCGACGGGCGGCTGGGGCTCGACGGGCGGCTGGGGCGGAGCCGGGCGGCCCGCGTCCCGCGGGGGCAGCTCGGCGATGCGCGACGCACCGGACAGCGGCCGGTCGCCGGCGGGCGGCAGCGGGGTGCCGACGGGCGGGGAAACGGGGGCGGCCGACGGCGGAGCGGCGGCGGCGGCCACGGGCGAGGCAGCGGCGGCCACGGGTGAGGCGGCCGCGCTCGGGCCATACTGCGGCACGCAGCGGAGCACCGGCCCGTCATCGGGGTTGCCGAGGTGCACGACGCAGTCGTCGGCGATCGGGACCCGGTCGATGCGCTGTCCCCCGATGAAGGTGCCGTTGGTGCTGCCGACGTCCTCCAGGAGCCAGGTCTCACCGTCGAGCCGCAGCACGCCGTGCCGCCACGAAACCCGGGAATCCGCCACCACGATGTCGGACTTCGGGTCGCGCCCGATGCGGTAAACCGCGCCCGCCTGGAGCGTGCTTTCCGAGGCCCTGGTCCGCACCACGAGGGCCGGCGGCCCAGCTGCGCCCGGGGCGCCGGAGGACATAGGCGGCGCCTCGGCCA
Source organism: uncultured Actinomycetes bacterium (assembly GCA_963744005.1). GTDB lineage: Bacteria > Actinomycetota > Actinomycetes > Streptosporangiales > Streptosporangiaceae > Palsa-504. Next base: position 1,932,903 of record CAVURU010000003.1, read on the forward strand.
GACCGGCCGGGGCAAGCCCATGAGGTGGCTGCTGGCCTGGCCATTCGGAGTTCTCGGGTGGCATGTCAAAGAGTGTAGAGCGACCAGCCCCAAACAGGAATCGACTGAACAATTCAGGGGTTGGCAGCGGTTTTGGCCCGGCGACCCGCTGGCACGCTCGATACTGGAGCGTCCGGAGTCTTGATCCAGGCAAACCATCGGCAGAGGCTGGGAACATGATCGGTGTCGATGCGCATCGCGCGGGCATGACCACGGGGGCTGCGACGCCGGCAGGCCCGCGATGAGCTCCGATCCCACCCGGCCGTTGCCGGAGTGGCGGCAGCAGCAGCCGCCCGAGTGGCCGCAACAGCCGTCGCAGTGGCCGCAGCAGCCGCAGCAAGGGTCGCAATGGCCGCAGCAGCCGGGCCGGGGCGAGCCGCCGACGGTGATGGGCCGCCCGCCCGGGCCGCCGCCGCGCCGGCGCCGGCGGCGGGGCCCGTTCATCGTGCTGATCACGCTGCTGGTGATCGTCGTGCTGCTGGTGGTCAGCGACCGGGTGGCCAACGCCTACACCGAGAACCGGATGGCCAGCCAGGTCCAGTCCTCGCTCGGGCTGTCGGGCAAGCCGACCGTGACCATCCACGGGTTCCCGTACTGGACGCAGCTGGCCGCGCGGGACTTCAAGACCGTGACCGTCACGGGCAGCAACGAGACGATCAACTCGCCCAGCGCCGGCGGCGGGGCGCTGAAGATCGCCAGCCTGAACGCGACGCTGCACGGGCTGCACATTCACGGGACCAACAGCGCGTCGGTCGACCAGTTCGACGCCACCGCCCTGGTCACGTTCACCGCGCTGGGCAGTGTCGGCGGCATCCCGCAGGGCATCACGCTGAGCCAGGACGGCGGGAACCGGATCAAGGCGAACATCAGCCTCGGCCCGTTCAGCGAGACGGCCGTGGCCGAGGTGACGCAGACGGGCACGAACAAGATCAACATCAAGATCATCGACGCCGGCGACATCCCGACCGAGGCCCTCGGGAACCTGGCCGACTTCAGCGTCACGATCCCGAAGCTTCCCTCGGGCGTGACCATCCAGAAGGTCAGCGTGACCCAGCAGGGCATCCAGGTGGCTCTCACCGGCCACAACACGGACCTCAGCCAGAGCTGACCGGCCCGATGCCGCAGGCGTGCGCGTTCTGCGCCATCATCCGCGGGGAGGAAAAGGCCGCGGTCGTGCTGGAGACGGACCGGCTGATCGCCTTCCTCGATCACCGGCCGCTGTTTCCTGGCCATACACTGCTCGTGCCCAAGGAGCACATGGTCCTGCTCAGCGACCTGCCCGCCGAGCAGGGGCCGGAGTTCTTCCGTACGGCCCAGCGGCTGGAGCGCGCGGTCGAGGACGGCCTGGCCGCGGACGGCTCGATGGTCCTGGTCAACAACGTGATCAGCCAGTCGGTGCCGCACCTGCACCTGCACGTCATCCCGCGGCGCAAGAAAGACGGGCTGCGCTTCTGGCTCGGGCCGCGGGCCAAGTACGACTCGCCCGGGGAAGCCGAGGGATACGCCGAACGGATCCGGGGTGCGCTGCCGCTGGAGTAACGGGGCGTACGGCAGTGAACCGTTGGGTACGGCTCAACCGTTCCCCTATCTGCCGATCCCCTCCCCTTCGAGGCCTTTATGCCTGCCGACTTTCCCGGTCCCAACCGCTTCGCCCGCGACCTGTTCGGCCCGCTGCCCGCCCGGTATGACCGCCTGGAGGCGATCCTGTCGCTGGGGCAGAACGGACGATGGCGTTCGGCCATGGTCGACCACGCGCTGGAAGGGGCGCGGGCTGGGGGCGGCGCTGGGGACGTTGGGGGTTCTGCGGGCGGCGGGGGTTCTGCGGGCGGCGGGACCACTGGTCCGCTGATCCTGGACGTTGCTTCGGGAACGGCGGGGGTGGCGTTGCTGTTGGAGCGGCGGGCCGGCTGCCGGGTGGCGGGGGTGGACCTGACCGAGGAGATGCTGCGGGAGGGGCGCCGGCGGGTGGCGGCGGCCGGGCGGGGGCAGCGGATCGGGCTGGTGGCCGGGCGGGCGGAACAGCTGCCCTTCCCCGACGGCCACTTCGACGCGCTGACGTTCACCTACCTGCTCCGGTACGTCGAGGACCCGCAGGCGACGCTGGCCGAGCTAGGCCGGGTGCTGCGGCCGGGCGGCGCCATGGCCAGCCTGGAGTTCTGCGCGCCGGACAGCCCGGTCTGGGGGCCGGCCTGGTGGGCCTACACCCGGCTGGTGCTGCCGGCCGGCGGGCTGCTGCTGGGCGGGCGGGAGTGGTACCGGGTGGGCCGCTTCCTCGGGCCGAACATCTCCGCCCACTACCGCCGCTACCCGGTCGACTGGACGATGCGGGCCTGGGAGAAGGCGGGCTTCACCGACGTGGGGGCCCGGACCATGAGCCTGGGCGGCGGCCTGGTCATGTGGGGCACCCGTGGCGGCGCCTGACGGGCCGGACGGCACGGCCCCGGCCTACTACGCGGCCCGGCCCGGCGGCTGGCGGGACTGGTGGACACTGCTGCACCCGCCGTACACGGCCTGGCACCTGTCCTACGTGGTCATCGGCGCGGCGCTGGCCCCGCAGGTCCAGGTGAGCAGGCTGATCGCGACCGTGCTGGCCTTCTTCCTGGCCGTGGGGCTGGCCGCGCACGCGCTGGATGAGCTCAACGGCCGGCCGCTGCGGACCCGGATCCCGTCGGCGGTCCTGGTCGCGGTGGCCGCGGCGGGCCTGGCCGGCGCGCTGGCGCTGGGCGTGGCGGGGGTCATAATGGTCGGCTGGCCGCTGATCCCGTTCATGGTGGCGGGCCCGGTGCTGGTCATCGCCTACAACGCCGAGCTTTTCGGCGGCCTGATCCACACCGATCTCGGCTTCGCCGCCGCGTGGGGCGCGTTCCCGCTGCTGACCGGTTACGTGGCGCAGGCCGGGACGCTGGCCGTGGCCCCGGTGCTGGCCGCGGCCGCGGCCTTCTACCTGTCCACCGCCCAGCGGCGGCTCAGCACCCCGGCCCGGGACCTGCGGCGCCGGGCGGTGCGGGTGGAGGGCACCATCACCAGGCGGGACGGCCAGGCCGTCCCGGTGACCGCCGCGGGACTGCTCAAGCCGCTGGAAGAGGCGCTGCGGGCCGCGTCCTGGGGCATTGTCCTGCTCGCCGCCGCCCTGGCCGTGGCCCGGCTAAGCTGAGGTGTCGGAGCCCTCACCAGGTCGGCCTTGACCAATTGCCCTAATTTGGGAGGAACCTCCCATTCGGGATTAAGGTGAGTCATCGGAACTCCTGTCTGAACGTGCCGTCCGTGGCCCATAATTAACGAGAGCGCAGCCAGCGATGCCAGCAGGAGACAAGCACATGACATCGGGCATGTCGGCGAAAGGCAGCGCACTCGGGGCAGACGGTTCCGGGAGCGCGGCCCCGCTGAAGCGTGCCCCGGCCCCGCGGAACCCGGAAAGCTCGGGCCGCCGCGGCCGCGGCCGGCCGGGCCGGAACGGCAACCGCCCCGATTCACAGGAGGCTGGCATCGTCGACACCGCGGGGGCTCTGGACGGAGGCCTCGGCGCCGAGAGCGTGCCGCCCGCGCTCTCCTCGTCGGTGCTCACCCTCATCCTCGGCATCGACTACGACGGGCGGATCGTGCAACACGACCGCACCGCGCCGCGCATCCTGGCGCGTGAGTCGGACGAGCTGCTCGGCGCGCAGCTCAACGACCTGACGCCCGAGCCGGAAGAAAGCGCCGCCGCGGTCAGCGGACTGATCGAGGCGATCCGGGCCGACCGCGAGGGCACCGCCATGCTCACCGTCGGGACCGGCGAGGGCTGGTCGGCCGAGGCGGTGGTGACGGTGCACCCGATGCGGGCGGGCGACGGCAGCCTGGCCGCGCTGGCCATGCTGCGCATCCCGGTCCCGCAGGCCGAGCGGTTCGTCGACCCGGCGGTCATGCGCAAGCAGATGCTGGACGACGCGTTCACCAGGATCGGCGACACCCTGGACATCGAGCAGGTGGCCAGCGAGCTGCTGGCCGCGCTCGTGCCGCACTTCTGCAACGCGGCCGACCTGCTGCTGCTGGAGAGCCTGGCGGGCGACGACGAGCTGCCCGGCGGCGGCCCGGAGGGCTCGGTGCCGCTGCGCCGGATCGCGCTGCGGCACGAGCTGGCCGACCCGGGCTGGGAGGCCGCCTTCCCGACCGGCGAGATCCTGCGCTACCCGGCCAACACGCCGTACTACGAGTGCATGGACACGGCCAAGCCGGTGCTGGAGGCCACCATCAGCAAGGCCCGGGCCAACGAGATCGCCAAGGCCTGGCAGCGCAAGCCGGTGGCCAAGCTGCTGTCGGGTGCCTCGATGCTGATGCTCCCGCTGGTCGCGCGGGGCACCACCCTGGGCTTCTTCGCCTGCACCCGGCAGGAGGGCTTCCGCCGGTTCGACGCCTACGACATCGAGATCGGGATGGACTTCGCGTCCCGGGCCGCGATGTTCATCGACAACGCCCGGCGGTACAGCCGGGAGCACGCGACCGCGCTGACCCTGCAGCGCAGCATGCTGCCGACCGGGCTGTCCTTCCCGTCCTCGGTCGAGGTCCGGCATCGCTACCTGCCGGGCAGCAAGCTGATCGAGGTGGGCGGGGACTGGTATGAGTCCATCGCGCTGCCCGGCGGCCGGGTGGCCCTGGTGGTCGGGGACGTGGCCGGGCACGGCGTACGGGCCGCGGTCACCATGGGCCGGCTGCGGACCGCCATCCACACCCTGGCCATGCTGGAGATGACCCCGGCCGAGGCCCTGCAGCAGCTGGACGAGCTCATGCACACCCTCGGCGAGCGCGAGCCGCACTTCGCCACGTGCGTCTACGCGGTCTACGACGCGGTGAGCGGCGACTGCGAGGTGGCGGTGGCCGGCCACCTGCCGCCGCTGCTGGTGCACCCGGACGGCACCAACGAGCTGCTGGACGTCCCGCCCGCGCCGCCGCTGGGCATCGGCAACGGCGAGGTGGAGAGCCGGCAGTTCAAGGTGGAGGACGGCAGCCTGTTCGTCCTGTACACCGACGGCCTGGTCGAGAACAAGGGCCAGGACATCAGCGACGGGCTGGCCCGGCTGCAGGGCATCTTCGGCCCCGGCTCGCCCACCCGCCCGCTCGAGGACCTGTGCAAGGCCAGCCTGGACGGGGTGTACTCCGACCACCAGCGCGACGACATCGCGCTGCTGATCGCGCGGTTGCGGCGGCTGCCGGAGGACAACCACGCCTCCTGGACGTTCGAGCCCAAGCTGACCTCGGTGCGGGAGGCCCGCGCGGCGCTGGCCGAGCCGATGAAGCGCTGGGACCTGGAGGACATGCTCCCCATCACCGAGCTGCTCGTCTCCGAGCTGGTCACCAACGCCATCCGGTACTCCCACGGCGACATCACGCTGCGGCTGGTCAAGGAGAAGGCGCTGGTCTGCGAGGTGCTGGACAACTCGGCGGCGCTGCCCCGGCTGCGCCAGGCCAACGGCGACGACGAGAACGGCCGCGGCCTGCAGGTGGTGCGCCAGCTCTCCAAGCGGTGGGGGGCGCGCCGCACGCCGGCCGGCAAGGTGGTCTGGTGCGAGCAGCCGCTGCCCGGGGTGCCGGGGCCGATGGAGGACTGGCAGCCCCTGCACTAAGGGCGCGGCACTGAGGGCGCGGCACTAGGTAATGGGTGCTGCGGGGATCACGTGGGTCCGGTTGCGGCCGGTTTCCTTGGCGTAGTACATGGCGGCGTCGGCCGCGGCCAGCATGTCGGTCAGCTCGCGGCTCTCCCCGTTGAGGGAGGCGACGCCGACCGAGATGGTGACCTGGACGGCCCGGCCGGGGTCGGTCTCGTCGCCCACCGGGACGGACAGCCCGGCGATGTGGGCGCGCAGCCGCTCGGCGATGTTGAGCGCGTCCGACTCACGGGCGTGCGGGAGAAGGATGACGAACTCCTCGCCGCCGAACCGGCCGGCCAGGTCATAGCCCCGCAGCTGGCTGCGCAGGCCGTCGGTCACGGCCCGGAGCGTCTTGTCCCCGACCAGGTGACCGTAGGTGTCGTTGACCGCCTTGAAGTGGTCGATGTCGACCAGGGCCAGGGCCAGCGGCGTGCCGGTGCGGACGGCGCGGGCGATCTCGACCTCGGCCTCCTGTTCCCAGGTCGAGGAGTTGAGCAGCCCGGTCTTGGTGTCGATCCGGGACTGGGCGAGCAGTTGCCCGTGCATCATGAAGCGCCGGACCAGCAGCACGGTGGGCACGGCGAAGATGGCCAGGAACGGGCTGACCGCGACCACGATGGTGATCAGCACGCCGAGGTCGAACTCGGCGAAGTCGGCCACCAGCGCCTCGCGATTGAACTCCAGGTCGGCGAAGCGGATGGTGGGGTCGGTCAGCTTGATGCCGCCCATGATCAGCGCCTGGTGCCCGCGACGGCCGACCTGCTCGGCCAGGGCGACGGCGACGGCCCAGGTCAGCGCGTGCAGCCCAGTGCCGATCGAGCCGCCCGCAAACGACGCGGGGAACGCGCGGAACACCACCGATGCCGCCCCGTAGGACAGCGCGATGGCGCCCACGGTGAAGACCCGCCGGTAGACCACGCCCCGGAAGACCCAGAACTGGGTGAGCACGTACAGCGGGATGGGCGTGATCATGGCGTAGAACGGCGGCAGCAGGATGGCGATGGGCAGGACCCACACGGTGATGAAGTCCCGGGTGATCCCGCCCTGGCGGTAGACGACCCGCGGGGTGGCCGCGACCGAGATCATCCCGCAGCCCAGCAGCAGGGCGAACTTCCATGCGTCGTCGGCGTGCCAGGTCATCCTGACCGCGGCCGCCACGGCCAGCACGGCCGCGGCGACCGGCACCACGGCTACGTAGCAGCGCAGCAGCCATGGAAGCTTCCACCAGGCCCAGTCCCCGACCGCCGCGTGCGCCAGCAGGCGGCGAGTGAAGGACGAGGCACCCATGCTCCACCGTTCCAGACGGGACGGGCCAGACTCCTGTCTAGTCGGAAGCTCACCGTAAAGGACTAGCTCCGTATAGCTACCATAGCCCATCTATCGCCCCGTTGGCACTATTAGCGGCGATTCACCGGCATCCCTCCGAAATGGGGCGCTAAATGGTGTTTGAGCAGCTTCGATACCGCGTGCCGAGGAGGGCGGACCATGCGCATGGCGTGGACCTGAGGACCGCAGCTGACCTAATCACGACCCGCAGAAAGGACAGCGAAATGCGCGACACCTGGACGTGAGGATGACCCGGAGGCCGTGGCGTTCCCGGGACGCCGGCCTACCGCATGGCGCCCGCCGGGCGGCGACACGTGACGCCACCGCAGGGCCAGCACGACGGCAATGACGGCCCCCAGGCCCCCTGACACCGCGATGACCGTAGCCGGATCGACGACATCGGCGACGGCCCCGGCGGCCACGTAGGCGGCCCCCTGGCCGACGACCACTCCCATGTTGGCGATGCCGAAGGCCTGAGCCCGCCGCGGCGGGGGCACCCGGATCACGAAAGCGGTGTTGGCCGCCACCTGGTAGACGCCGAACGCGGCGGAGGCCGCGAAGATGGCCAGCGAGACGACCAGGCCCGGCCGCGCCGCGATGATGACGAGCGTGCCGCAGGTCAGCACGGCCAGCGGTCCCATGGCGTTGATGCGCTGCCGCGGCCGGACGGCCCGGGTGAACAGCGGCAGGGCCAGCATGGTGCCCAGCGCGGTGGCCGCGATGATCAGCCCGGTGGCGATCGGCCCGCCGCCCAGGCTGGCCGCGTACGGGGCGGCGATGCCCGCGGGCACGCTGTAGAACACGATGAGCCAGCCGAACAGCAGCAGCGTGCTGAGCGCCCGGTCGCCGAAGACGAGCCGGAATCCGTCCCGCATCCGGGCCAGCACCGCGGGCCGGGCGGGCTGTTGCCGGGCGGCAGCCGGGCGCCTTCGCAGGCCCAGGCCAATGATCAGGCCGGACAGCACGAAGGTGGCGGCGTCGATGGCCAGCGAGCTGCGTACCCCGATGAACGCGACGGCCACTCCCCCGCCGACCGCGCCGAGCACCTCGCCGGTCAGCATGGTGGTCTGCAGCACCGCCGTGCCCAGCACGTAGCGCTCGCCGGACAGGATGTCGGGCGTGACCGACGCCTTGGCCGAGTCGAAGGGCGGCGCGAACAAGGTGGCCACGAAGAGCAGGGCGACCAGGACGGCGATCGGCAGGTGCGGCAGGACCATGACGGCGACCAGGACGGCCCGGGACGCGTCGCAGACGACCATCACGGCCCGGCGCGGGTAGCGGTCGGCCAGGTCGGCCAGGAACAAGCCGCCCACCACCCACGGCACGTAGCCGACCGCGTAGACGGCCGCGGTCAGCAGCGGCGACCCGGTCCGGTCGAAGACCAGGAGGGTCAGCGCGACCAGGGCCAGCCGGTCGCCGGCGGTGGACAGGATGACCGAGGACCACAGGGCGCGGAACTCCCGGACCGCGAAGACCTCGCGGTACGTGGCTCGCGGCGGCACGGCGCCGTTCCGAGCGCCCCTGCCGCCTGGGCCTGCTCCGCGTCCTGGCCTGGTCACCGTGCCCCATCATCACCCGGCGGCGGCCGATATCGCAACAAGCAGCATCAAATCGGTCACGTACCGTGCCGGCCGGCCCGGCAGATAATCGGCAGATCCGGTATCTCGCGGCGGCCAGCACCGTCCGTTCGGGATAAAGCGATTCTTTTCCGAACGGGCCGTGATGCTTGGGCCGTGACGGAAGAATTCGCCCCGGGGAAGGCGACCGACCGTCCCTTATGAGTACTTGGAGGCGGCAATGCCGGAAGAATCAGGACCCTTGGTGCAGCTGGCCGGCAGCGAGCGGGCCCCGCTGCCCGCCGCCGCGCAGGCCGGGACGCTGGACCCCGCGCAGCGGACCGAGATCACGGTCGTGCTGCGGCGCCGGGCGCCCCTGCCGGCCGAGATCGTGACCGGGCCGGTCGTGCTGAGCGCGGACGAGCTGGCCGAGCAGTACGGCGCCGACCCGGCCGACGTGGAGCTGGTCCGCCGCGAGCTGACCAGCCGCGGCCTGGCGGTCACCGCCGTCCACCCGGCCACCCGGCGCGTCATGGTGGCGGGCACCATCGGGGACCTGTCCCAGGTCTTCGGCACGACGCTGCGCCAGGTGTCCAGCCCGGACCCGGCGGGCGACGGCCAGGTGACCCACCGGTACCGCGAGGGACCGCTGTACGTGCCGGCCGAGCTGGCCGACGTGGTGACGGCGGTCCTGGGGCTGGACACCCGGCCGCAGGTCAAGCCGCACTTCCGGGCGGCCGCGGCGGCCCGGGGCACGTCCTATACGCCGGCCCAGGTGGCGGACATCTACCAGTTCCCGGCCGGGACGACCGGAGCCGGGCAGACGATCGCGGTCATCGAGCTGGGCGGCGGGTACACGGCCAGCGACCTGGACGCCTACTTCGCCAGCCTGGGGATCACGGCGCCGTCGGTGACCGCGGTCGGCGTGGACGGGGCGGCCAACGACCCGTCGGACACCAGCGGGGCCAACGTCGAGGTCAGCCTGGACATCGACGTCATCGGCGCGGCCGCGCCGGGCGCGGCGCAGGTGGTCTACTTCGCGCCGAACGACGGCGACCAGGGCTTCGTCGACGCCATCTCCACCGCGGCCCAGGCCAGCCCGGCGCCGGTGGCGATCTCGATCAGCTGGGGCCAGTCCGAGGACTCCTGGACGGCGCAGGGACGGGCGGCCATGAACGCCGCCATGTCGGACGCGGCCGCGCTGGGCATCACGGTGTGCGTGGCCTCAGGCGACAACGGCAGCACCGACGGGGTCAGCGACGGCCAGCAGCACGTGGACTTCCCGGCCTCCAGCCCGTACGCGCTGGGCTGCGGCGGGACCAAGCTGACCGCTGACGCCGCCACCGGCACGGTGACCTCGGAAGTGGTGTGGAACGAGGGAAGCCAGGGCGGCGCGAGCGGCGGCGGGGTCAGCGATGAGTTCGCGGTGCCGTCCTGGCAGGCCGATGCGGGCGTGCCGGCCCAGGCAGGTGGCGGTTCCGGGACGAGCGGGCGCGGGGTGCCGGACGTGGCGGGCAACGCCGACCCGCAGACCGGGTACCAGATCTACTCCGGCGGCCAGGCCCAGGTGGTGGGCGGGACGAGCGCCGTCGCGCCGCTGTGGGCGGCCCTGGTGGCGCGGCTGGCCGAGGCCACCGGCCAGCGGTTCGGCCTGCTCCCGTCTTTGGTGTATCCGGGCGTGGCGCCGGGCACCGACGTGGCCGGCTTCCGGGACATCACCAGCGGGAACAACGGCGCGTACTCGGCCGGGCCGGGGTGGGACGCCTGCACCGGGCTCGGCTCGCCGGACGGGACGGCCCTGCTGGAGCGCCTGAAGGCCTAACTGATTGACACATCCATATGGGAGTTACATACTTTTGAGGGTGACTTCCAAAATTTCTAGCCCGAACGCCAAGTGGTGGGCGCTGGTCGCGATCGCGGCCAGCGTCCTGGTGGTGGGCCTGGACCTGACCGTCCTCAACCTGGCCCTGCCGACCATCGCCGTCGACCTGCACGCCTCGGCCGGCGACCTGCAGTGGATCTCGGACGCCTACAGCCTGGTGCTGGCGGCCGCGATGCTGCCCGCCGGGCTGCTCGGCGACCGGCTCGGGCGCAAGAAGGTGCTGCTGACCGCGCTGGTGCTGTTCGGCGTCAGCTCGGCGGCGTGCGCCTACGCGGGCGGGGTGGGCGAGCTGATCGCGGGCCGGGCCCTGCTCGGGGTGGGCGCGGCGGCCATCTTCCCGCTGTCGCTGGCGGTGATCCCGGTGCTGTTCGCCCCGGAGGAGCGGCAGAAGGCGATCGCGCTGATGGCCTCGGCCACCTTCATCAGCTTCCCGATCGGGCCGATCGTGGGCGGCTACCTGCTCGATCACTTCTGGTGGGGCTCGGTGTTCCTGATCAACGTGCCGGTGGTGCTGCTGGCGCTGGCCGCGGTCGCGATGCTGCTGCCCGAGTCGCGCAGCGCGCAGCGGCCGGGCGTGGACGTGCTGGGCGTGGTGCTGTCCAGCGCCGGGCTGGCCGGGCTGACCTACGGGTTCATCCGGGCCGAGCAGGACGGCTGGTCGGACGGGCCGGTGCTGGCCGCGATCGTGGCCGGGCTGGTCGTGCTGGCCGGGTTCGTGGCCTGGGAGCGCTGGCTGACCGGGCGCGAGAGCGGGGTCCGGCCGCTGATCGAGCTGGGACTGTTCCGGTCGGCCGGGTTCACCTGGGGCACGATCCTCGCCACGCTGGTCTCGTTCGCGATGTTCGGCATCTTCTTCGCCATGCCGCAGTACTTCCAGGAGGTACAGGGGGCGAACGCCATGGGCAGCGGGCTGCGGTTGCTGCCCATGATCGGCGGCTTGGTGGTGGGGATGATCGGCAGCACCCGGCTGGCCTCGCCGCGCAAGGCCGCGGGCGGCCCGGCCCGGCCGCCGCTGTCCAACGCCAAGGTGCTGGCCACCCTGGGGTTCACCATCATGGCCGTGGCCCTGGCCGTCGGGGCGAGCACCACGGTCGCCAGCGGCCTGGCGCTGACCGCAGGGTGGCTGGCGGCGTTCGGCCTGGGGCTGGGGCTGGCCATGCCGCAGACCATGAACGCGGCCCTGTCCGCGCTGTCGGCCGAGCGCAGTGGCTCGGGCTCGGCCTTCATCTCGGCCATGCGCCAGGTCGGGGCGACGATCGGGGTGGCGGTGCTGGGCACCGTGCTGGGCTCGGTCTACCGCAGCCACCTGGACGTGGCCGGGCTGCCCGCCGCCGTGGCGTCGGCGGCCAAGAGCGGCGTGGTGGCCGGGGTGCAGGTGGCACGCGAGACGGGCTCGGCCGCGCTGCTCGGCTCGGCGCGTACCGCGTTCGTGGCGGGCGTGGACACCATGCTGTGGGTGTGCGGCGGCATCGCGCTGGCCAGTGCCGTGCTGGCGCTGCTGTTCCTGCCGCGCCGTCCCGACGGGATGACCGGGGCCCCGTCGGGCGGCGAGTCCCCGGCGGCCGGTGAAAGCGCCGGGGAGCGGGCACAATTGGAAGTGTGACAGACATGCTCGATGCGGGCCGGGCCGCGACGGCCGGGTTGCGCGAGCGGAAAAAGGCCAGGACGCGTGCTTCGCTGCGGGAGCACGCGCTCCGGCTGTTCCGCGAGCAGGGCTACCAGGCGACCACGGTGGAGCAGATCGCCGCGGCGGCCGAGGTGTCGCCCAGCACCTTCTTCCGGTACTTCCCGACCAAGGAAGACCTGGTCCTGCACGACGACATGGACACCCGGATGGTGGTGGCGCTGGAACAGCAGCCGCCCGGGCTGGGCCCGGTGGCCGCGTTCCGGACGGCGTTCCGCCAGGTGCTGGCCTCCTTCACCGACCAGGAGCTGGACGTCGTCCGGGAGACGACCCGGCTGAGCCTGACCGTGCCCGAAGTGCGCGCGCGGGCCATGGATGAGTTCAACCGGACCATCCAGGTGGTGGCCGAGGCGGTGGCCAAGCGGTCCGGGCTCTCCCCGGACGACCTGGCCGTCCGGGCCGTGGCGGGCGCGGTGGTGGGCGTGGTCATGGCCGTCGCCCTGCCCGCGGAGGACTGGTCGCAGCGAGGCGACTTCGAGGACATGTTCGGCCGCGTCGACGCGGCGCTGGCCCTGCTGGAGGCGGGCCTGCCGCTCTAGCGGGCTGATCCGCCGGTGGCCAGGCGCATCAGGTCGGTGCCGGTGTCGATGGACAGCTCGGTGCCGCCCGCGCTGCCGTACTCGTGGGCGTAGCTGCGCCAGGCCTGTTCCTTGATGCTTCTGGCAAAGCCGCTCTCCATGAGCAGGGCCAGCTCGAACGCGGCCCGGTCGATGCGCTCGGCCAGCTCCGGGGCGGCCCAGTCGTCGGGGGCGGCGAAGACCGACGTGGGGGTGATGAGCGTCCGCAGGTAGGCGAACATGGGGCGCATCGCCTCGTCGGCGACCAGGGCGTGCCGGGCCGTCCCGGCGGTGGCGGCCAGCAGCACCGGCCTGGCGATGAGCAGGTCGTTGTCCAGGGCCTGGAGGAACGTGGTGAACAGGCCGCTGGGGCCGGCCTTGTAGACCGGGGCGGCGGCGATCAGCCCGTCGGCCTCGCGCAGCACGGTGACGGCCTGGGCCAGTTTCGGCGTGATCAGCTGATTCACCAGCGCGGTGGTGATGTCCGGGGCGAGCTCGCGCAGCTCGATGACGTGCACGGTGACGTCGTGGCCGCGCTGGCCGGCCAGCGCCGCGGTCCGGCCGGACAGCCGGTCGGCGAGCAGCCGGGTGGCGGACGGGTTCCCCGTCCCGGCGCTGATCACGGCGAGGTTGAAGGCGGGCGAGGTCATCAGTCCTCCTCGGCAGCTTGGTTAGCGGCGGCCAGCTTCAGGCAGAGCGTCTCGAGCTGGGCCAGCTCGCCGGCGGTGAGCCCGGCGGTCATGGCCCGGGCCACGTCACGGGCGTGCTGGCGGCCGATCCGGCGCTGCACGGCCCGGCCTTCTGCTGTCACTGACAGCAGCACGCTGCGCCCGTCGGCGGTGTCGGCCCGGCGCTGGAGGAGGCCCCGGCCGGCCAGCCGGTCGACCAGCCGGGACAGGGCGGGCTGGCTGAGCAGGACGTGCCGGTTCAGCTCGCTGATACGGATGGGCTCCGGGCACTTGGACAGGGTGTAGAGGACGTCGTACTCCCGCATCGACGCCTCGGCCCAGATGTCCTCGGCGGCGAACCGCTTCATGGCCGCCGCGTGGGCGGACAGCAAGGCCTCCCACGCGGCGTTGGCGACGGGACCGCGGCCGGTCAGCACGGCTCCTCCTGGTACGGGGCGGGGCCGGTGACGTTGTCGCCGCGGTTGGCGTTCGGCCGGGGCTGGCGGGCCGGCCCGTCGCCGTACCTGGCCCGGACCAGGCTGGCGTGGGTGGGCGCCTCGGGCGTCTGCGGGTCCTGGCGGGCGGCGATCTCCTTGCGCAGCACCGGCACGACCTCCTCTCCGAGCAGGTCGAGCTGGTCCAGGACGGCCTTGAGGGGCAGGCCGGCGTGGTCGACCAGGAACAGCTGGCGCTGGTAGTCGCCGAAGTGCTCGCGGAAGGTCAGGGTCTTGTCGATGACCTCCTGCGGGCTGCCCACGGACAGCGGGGTCAGCTCGGAGAAGTCCTCCAGGCTGGGCCCGTGCCCGTAGACCGGCGCCTCGTCGAAGTAGGGCCGGAACTCACGCCGGGCGTCCTGGGAGTTGCGGGCGATGTAGGACTGGCCGCCCAGGCCGATGATGGCCTGCTTCTCGGTACCGTGCCCGTAGTGGGCGTAGCGCTGCCGGTAGAACCGGATCAGCCGCATGTAGTGCTCTTTGGGCCAGAAGATGTTGTTGGCGAAGTAGCCGTCCCCGTAGAAGGCGGCCTGCTCGGCGATCTCCGGGGTGCGGATCGAGCCGTGCCAGACGAACGGCGGCACGTCGTCCAGCGGCCTGGGAATGCTGGTGAAGCCCTGCAACGGGGTCCGGAACTTGCCGTCGGCGTCGACCACGTCCTCGCGCCACAGCCGGTGCAGCAGGTTGTAGTTCTCCAGGGCGAGCGGCAGGCCCTGCCGGATGTCCTGGCCGAACCACGGGTAGACGGGCGCGGTGTTGCCGCGGCCGAGCATCAGGTCCATCCGGCCCTTGCTCAGGTGCTGCAGCATCGCGTACTCCTCGGCGATGCGGACCGGGTCATTGGTGGTGATCAGCGTGGTGCTGGTCGTCACGATCAGGCGCTTGGTGGTGGCCGCGATGTAGGCCAGCAGGGTGGTCGGCGAGGACGAGAAGAACGGCGGGTTGTGGTGCTCGCCGATGGCGAAGACGTCGAGGCCGACTTCCTCGGTCTTCTGGGCGATCTGCACGATCGCGTCGATCCGCTCCGCCTCGCTCGGCGTGTCGCCCGACACCGGGTCCCGGGTGATATCGCTGACCGAGAAGATCCCGAACTGCATATGAGCTCCTCGTGGTTGCTCAGGTATATGCGTTTGCATGTATCTGAGCAAGGCCGAGGGCGCGGATATTCCCCGGGCCGGGAGAGCTCGGATCCCGGCCCGGGGATCAGCTCAGGTCAAGCGGTCAGTCCCGCGACTCGACGACGGGATCGAGCTTGATGTCGATCAGCATGGGCGCGGTGCGGCCGGGTATCGCGGCCAGCGCCGCCTCCAGCTCGGCGACGTTGCGCACGGTGAAACCCTGCCCGCCCAGCGCGGTGGCGACCGGGCCAAGGTCGGGCCAGGAGAAGGTCGAGATGGCCGGGTCCATGTTCTTGTTGCGGAACTGGATGAACTCGGCGCCGTAGGCACCGTCGTTCATGACGAAGACGACCACGTCCACGCCGTGCCGCACCGCGGTGCTGAACTCGGCCAGGCCGCCGAGCATGAACCCGCCGTCGCCCGCCACCATCAGCACCGGGCGGCCGGGCGCGCCGAAGTACGCGCCGACCGCGTTGGCCATGCCCAGGCCGATGGCGCCGAAGTTCAGGGTGTGCACGAAGGCGGACGGCTCGGGGACGCGCAGCGCGGTGAAGGTGTGCCGGATGAACCGGCCGCCGTCCAGCACCACGGTCCGGTCGGCCGGGAAGGCCTGGTCGATAAGCCGGAGCGCGGTGCGGATGTCGACGCTGCGGTCGGTGCTCTGGTCGGCGTAGCCCGGGCCCGGGCCCGCGGCCAGCCGCTCGGCGAGCTCGGCGGAGGCGAAGCCGGTCGGCTTGGTCCCGGCTTCGTCGAGCCAGGCCACGATGGTGTCGGCGGCGACGGCGGCGTCGGCGATGACCGCGGCGTCGGCCGCGGAGTACCGGTTGATGCTGTCGGCGTCGACGTCGACGTGCACGACCTGCTTCTTGGCCAGCAGCGAGCCCTCGGCCGTGGTCCACCGGTTCAGGCTGGCGCCGAAGGCGATCAGGCAGTCGCTGGCGTTGAGCGTGTCCAGGGCGACCTGGTGCGACAGCGTGCCGTGCACGCCCAGGTTGAACCGCTCGCCCGCGAACAGGTCCTTGCCGCGCAAGGTGGTGGCCACCGGGGCGCCGAGCCGGTCGGCCAGGCGCAGCAGCGCGGCCCGGGCCTCGGGCGAGCCCGCCCCGCGGCCGGCCACGATGACCGGGCGGCGGGCCGAGGCGATGATGCCGACGGCCGCGTCGAGGGCGGCCGGATCGGGCCGGACGGCCTGCGGGCCGGTCAGCCGGGACGGGACCGGCTGGTACTCGATCTCCTGCCACTGGAAGTCGACCGGCACGTTGAGCACCACCGGCCGCGACTCGGCGTGCGCCCGGTAGATGGCGACGGCCAGGTCCTCGGCCATCGTCTGCGGGGTGCGCACCTGCTCGAACCCGGCCCCGCTGGCCAGCACGACCTCGCGCTGCGGGATGTTCTGCAGGTTGGTCTTGTCGGCCACCGGGGTGTCGCCGGCCAGCAGCAGCAGCGGGGTCCGGTCGCGGACGCTCTCGGCCAGGGCGGTGACCGTGTTGGTCAGGGCCGGGCCGTGGGTCACGGTGGCCACGCCCAGCTGGCCGCTGGTCCGCGCGTAGCCGTTGGCGGCCAGCACCGCGCCGTTCTCGTTGCAGGCCGAGTAGTAGTGGCCGCCAGCCTGCCGCTGGAAGCTGTCCATCATGTACAGGTTCGCGTCGCCGAGCACGCCGAAGACGGTGGTCACACCGTTATCGGCCAGGGCTCGCGCTATCGCTTCATGAAAAAGCATCGCTACTCCGTCGTAGCCGGGAACACTGATCAGACCGGGCCGATCTCAGCCAATTACAAATCGTCATTTGCCGATAGTCAATGAATTCTCGGCGCCGGCCGGCGCGGGGCGGACGATGGGCGGGGGGAAAGTTTTTCTGGCTCCGTGTCGGATCCGGGGCAGGGCCGTTCGTGGAACGGGTACGGGGACGCCACGGGGCGTCTCCCTGGGAGCGTTGGAGGCACGCGTGAAGTACGTGATCCTGCTGCTGAACACCGAGGCAGCCCAGAACATGTCCGAGGCCGAGGGCCAGGCCTGGTACGCCGAGATCGGCGCGTGGTACGAGAAGGGCGGCGGCGGGTCCGGCAAGCTGATCGACGCGGGCAGCCAGCTGTCGGCGCCGGACACGGCCAAGACGGTGCGGGCCAGCGGCGTCACCGACGGGCCGTTCATGGAGACCAAGGAGGCGCTGGGGGGCTACTCGGTGCTGGAGACCGACACCATCGACGAAGCGGTGGAGATCGCCAAGACCTGGCCCGGGGTGGACCGCGGCTGGATGACGGTGGAAGTCCGGCCGCTCATCGAGATGTGAGGCGGCTAGAACGACAGGCGGCGGGCGATGAGCTCGCGCTCGGCCGGGTTGCCGGCCAGCGCGAGCGCCCGCTCGCTGGCCGCCTGGGCTTCGGCTTCCTGGCCCAGCGCGGTCAGCAGGCCGGCCCGCAGGGCGTGGTAGAGGCGGTAGGTGTCCAGCTCGGGGGCGAGCGGCTCGATCTCGGCCAGGGCGGCGGCGGGCCCGCGCACGTACCGGGTGGCCACGGCCCGGTTGAGCAGCACCACCGGTGACGGGGTCAGCTCCTGCAGCCGGTCATACAGCAGCCGGATCTGCCGCCAGTCGGTCTGCTCGTAGTCGGGGGCGTGCGCGTGCAGCGCGGCGATGGCCGCCTGGACCTGGTAGGGGCCGGACGCGCGCAGGGCGATGGCCTGGTCGAGCAGGACAGTGGCCTCGGCAATCAGGGCCTGGTTCCACCGGCTGCGGTCCTGGTCGGCCAGCCGGACCAGCCGTCCCCACCCGTCGAACCGGGTCGCGGCGCGGGACTCGTGCAGCAGCATCAGGGCCAGCAGGCCGCCCACCTCCGGCTCCCGCGGCATCAGCCGGTGCAGCAGCCGGGTCAGCGTCACGGCCTGGGCGGCCAGGTCCCGCCGGGCGGGCTGGCGGCCCGCGCTGGCCAGGTACCCCTCGTTGAAGACCAGGTAGACGACGGCCAGCACCTCGGCCAGCCGGCCGGCCAGCTCGTCCGGGTCGGGCAGGCGCAGGTCGGCGCGGTTCCCGTCCGGCCCGGACGAGCTGAGCGTCTTGCGGGCCCGCAGCAGGCGCTGGGCCATGGCCGGCTCGGCGACCAGGAAGGCGGCGGCGATCTGCGCGGTAGTCAGGCCGCAGACGGCGCGCAGGGTCAGCGCGATCTGCGACTCGCGGGGCAGGGCCGGATGGCAGCAGGCGAAGATCATCCCGAGCAGCTCGTCGTCGGCGTCTTCCTCGCTGTCCGTGGTGTCGCTGATCGCGACCTGGGCGAGCTTGTCCTGGCCGGCCCGGGCCCGGCGGAGCCGGTCGATGGCCTTGCGGCGAGCGGTGGTGGCCAGCCAGCCGCCGGGATTGGGCGGCACCTGGCCGTCCGGCCAGTGCTCGAGGGCCTCGACGAAGGCGTCCTGGACGGCGTCGGCGGCCAGGCCCACGTCACCGATCCGGGCGGCCAGCGCGGCGGTGATCCGGGCCGCCTCGGCCCGGTAGATCTCCGCAAGGCGGGCCGGCGTGTCCGCGCTCACGCCGGCCATGCTAACAGCGGCCGCCGACGTTACTGCAGACGCAGCTCACCGACGGTGACGTCGCCCTTGGCCCGGTCGATGGTGACCGGCTCGATGAAGCCGGGCTGGACGGTGACGGTGCCGGGCAGCTCGTCGTGCACCCGCTCCTTGAGCAGCTCGGTCGACACGTCGGCGAACATCTTCCGCAGCCCGGTGCCGCCGAAGTTGACCCACAGCTCGTCGTGGTGGGACGGGATGAGGATCTTGGGCTGGTACAGCTCGACCAGGGGCAGGAAGACGTCCTCGAGCTGCTGGGCGACGTGCGGCAGCCCGTTGATGGACAAGATGGCCACGTCCACCCCGCCGTGCGCGGCGATGAAGGCGCGTTCCTCCTCCCCGATCGGGCCGCCGCTGTCGCGGTAGGCGATGGTGAAGCCGTCGATGTCGATGATGTAGGTGAGGGTGGCCTCGGTGATGACCTCGGGGGTGTGCACGCCGCGTTCGGCGATGAGCGCGGCGGCCCTGTCTTCTTCGGGGGTGGGGGCGCCGTAGAAGTCGGCCTCGAAGTCGGCCCGGGCGGCCAGCAGCGCCTGCCACTTGGCCGCCCGCTCGGGCGGCAGGTCGATGTCCAGGTGGAAGCCGTGCACGGCCCGCACGGTGAAGTCGCCGTAGTCGAGGACCTCACCCTCGCCCCGGCCGGTGACCCGGTGGATCTGGCCCGCGGGCAGGCCCTGGCTGAGCAGGTAGTCGGCGCCGATCTCGGCGATGGCCGCCTTGGCCCCGGTCTGCTGGGACACCCGTACGGTGTCGGCCACGTGGTCGTGGTGCGGGTGGCCGACGAGCAGCAGGTCGGCCCGGGTCACGTCCTCGACGGCGAAACCCAGCGACCGGTTGCGCGGCGGCCGCTCGTAGAAGTTGTCCAGTAGCACGACCCGGTCACCGAAGGCGAGCTCGAAGCTGGCCGTGCCGAACCAGCGGAAGGTGGCCACCCCGGCGTCGGGATGCGCCGCCCCGCCCAGGGACACCGGCAGCGAGTAGTTACGGATCGTCCTGGCGGTCATCTCAGCTGTCTCCTCACGAGCCGTCCGGCCTGGCCTATAACCAGTGATTTCAACCAAGTTAATGGGATTCGGCGCGGGGGGCCAGGGACGGCACAATCATCGTTATGACTGAACACCTGCCGGAGGGCCCGGCCGCCTACCCGACCGACGCCGAGAAACTGGAAGTGGCCCTGGCCGAGGCGCGCGCCGGGCTCGCCTCGGGCGGGATCCCGATCGGCGCCGCGCTGTTCGGCACGGACAGCCGCCTGCTGGGCCGCGGCCACAACCGCCGGGTCCAGGACGGCGACCCGTCCGTGCATGGCGAGACGGCCGCGTTCCGCAACGCGGGCCGGCAGCGCAGCTACCGGGGCACCACCATGGTCACGACACTGTCGCCGTGCTGGTACTGCACCGGGCTGATCCAGCAGTTCGGCATCTCCCGGGTGGTGATCGGCGAGCACACCACGTTCCTGGGCGGCGAGGACCGGCTGGCCGAGCTGGGGGTCGAGGTGGTGGTGCTGGACGACGAGCGGTGCGTGGCCATGATGCGCGAGTTCATCGAGGCCCGCCCCGCCCTGTGGCAGGAGGACATCGGCGTCGACTAGGTCTTCTGGTCTTACTGGGCGCCGCGGAACTTCGGCGGGCGCTTGGCCAGGAAGGCGTCGAGGCCCTCGGCGAAGTCTGGCGAGGCGGCCAGCTCACGCTGGATGCCCGCCTCGAACTCCAGCTGGGCGTCCATCTGCTCGTACAGCCACCGGTTGAGCTGGCGCTTGGTCCCGGCGTAGGACCGGGTGGCGCCGTCGGCCAGCCGGTCCAGCAGCGCGTCGGCCTGATCGCCGAACTCCGCGTCCGGCCAGACCCGGTTGATCAGGCCCCAGTCCCGGGCCGAGGTGGCGTCCAGCCGCTCCCCCAGCATGGCCAGCTCGGCGGCCCGGGCGAAGCCGACCCGGGACGGCACGAACAGCGACGAGCCGCCGTCCGGGACCAGGCCGATGTTGACGAAGGCGAGCTGGAAGAAGGCCGACTCGGCCGCGACGACCAGGTCGCAGGCCAGGGCCAGGGACAGCCCGATGCCGGCGGCGGGCCCGTTGACGGCGGCGATGACCGGCTTGGGCATGAGCCGCAGGCCGGTGATCATCGGGTGGTACCGCTCGGTGAGCAGCCGGTAGACCTCGATCGGCCCGCCGTTGGCCCGCTCGGCGGCCTCCTTGAGGTCGAAGCCGCTGGAGAAGGCGCGCCCGGCGCCGGTGACGGCCACGGCCCGGACCTGGGGGTCGTCGGTCACGGCCCGGATGGCGTCCAGCAGGTCGTCGGCGAACTGGTCGTTCCAGGCGTTCATCCGCTCCGGGCGGTTCAGCTCGAGCTTGACACCCGCTCCCCGCCGGTAGGCATTGACTGTCTCATACTGGCGGTAAACCTCGTCGTCGCCCACGCGGGTCATGCTATCGCGGGGTTCCGGGGGCCAATAGAGGCCAATTTAAGGAGCCGCCATGGCGCGAGACAGGCACGCGGAGCATGCGAGCAAGACACCGCGGCTGCCCCGACAGCGCTACGAGACCGAGCTGTACCGCCTTCAGGGCGAGCTGGTGAAGATGCAGGAGTGGGTACGCTCGGCAGGCGCCCGGATCGTGATCATCTTCGAGGGCCGCGACGCGGCCGGCAAGGGCAGCACTATCAAAAGGGTCACCGAGTACCTCAACCCCCGGATGGCGCGGATCGTGGCGCTGCCCGCCCCCACCGAGCGCGAGCGGACCCAGTGGTATTTCCAGCGTTACGTCGATCACCTGCCCGCCGCGGGCGAGCTGACCCTGTTCGACCGCAGCTGGTACAACCGGGCCGGCGTGGAGCACGTCATGGGTTTCTGCTCCAAGGACGAGTACCACAGGTTCCTGCATCAGTGCCCCATCTTCGAGCGGCTGCTGATCGAAGACGGCATCCTGCTGCTCAAGTACTGGTTCTCGGTCAGCGACGAGGAGCAGGAGAGGCGCTTCCGGTCCCGGCTGGATGACCCGATGCGCCGCTGGAAGCTCTCCCCGATGGACCTGGAGTCCGTCAGCAGGTGGGAGGACTACTCCCGGGCCAAGGACGAGATGTTCATCCACACGGACATCCCGGAGGCCCCGTGGCATGTGGTGGAGAGCGAGGACAAGCGGCGGGCCAGGATCAACATGATCGCTCACCTGCTCAGCGCGGTGCCGTACGCGGACGTACAGCCGCCTGACCTGGAGCTGCCGGCCCGGCCGCCCTCTCAGGGGTACGTCCGCGCGCCGCGCGACATGCAGGCCTACGTCCCGGACCATGCCGCCCAGCTGGGCTAGCCCGGCTACCCGGCCTGGCCCGACGTGGCCTGGCCGGGCGACGTCACGTCCTGGACGAACCGGCCGACCTCGTCGACGGCCTGCCGGGCCTCGGGCAGGAAGCTCCAGAAGACGTGGAAGGCGTGGGTGGGCACCGGGTAGACGCGCAGCGTGGCCTGGACGCCGCAGTCGGCCGCGTGCCGGGCCAGCAGCTGGGCCTCCGGGAACACCGAATCGCCGGAGGCGGCGTGGATGAGCAGCGGGGGCAGCCCGGCCAGGGACGCGTGCAGCGGGTCGAGCAGCGGGTCGTCGGCGGGCTGCCCGGCCAGGTAGGCCTGGGCCAGCAGGTGGGCCGTGTCGGGCGAGAAGATCACCGGGGCGTCCTGCGGCGGCCGCTGCGCCTGGCCGGTCAGGTCGAGCCACGGGCACAGCAGCACGGCCCCGGCGGGCATGGGCAGGGCGCGGTCGGACAGGGCCAGCAGCACGGACATGACCAGGCCGCCGGCCGAGGAGTCGCCGGCGATCACGATCGGGCCCTGCTCGCCGGCCACGTCACGCAGCCAGAGGTAGGCGTTGACCGCGTCCTGCAGGGCGGCGGGGTACGGGTGCTCGGGGGCCAGCCGGTAGTCGATGATCAGGACGGCGGCCCGGGCCGAGGTGGCGATGGCGCCGGCCAGGTGCCGGTAGCCGAACGCCGATCCAGCCACGTGGCCGCCGCCGTGCAGGTAGAGCACGGTGGCCCGGCCAGGAGTCTGGGGGGTGACCCGGAGCGCGGGCACCCCGCCCGCGATGACCGGGGCGATGGCCACCTCCGGCGGCGGGGCGAACTTGCCGTGCAGCTCCTCCAGGGCGGCGCGGATGCCGTCGAGATCGGCCACGTCGGCCGAGGCCCGGGCCCACGGCTCCCAGAGCAGGGCCATCCGGCCGGCCAGCTCGCCGCCGACTGAGCGGGTGACGGAGATGGCGTCATCCAGGTCAGCGAGCAGCGCCCGGGCCCGGGCCAGCAGGGCCTCGCCGGCCAGGGTCAGCTGCACCCCCTGAGTGGAGCGGCGGAACAGCTCGCAGCCGACCAGCCGTTCCAGGCCGCGGATCTGGCGGCTGAGCGCGGGCTGGGTGATGAACAGCCGCTGGGCCGCCCGGCTGAAGCTGAGCTCGGAGGCCACGGCCACGAAGGCGCGCAGGTGGCGCAGCTCGATCGCGTCCGGCGTGGGCGGCAGGGCCAGCACGTTCTGCGGGCCGGTCATGTCCCCAGTGTGCCGCATGACGGGCCCGGCGGGCGATGCCGGTTCGGCATCACGGCCATGCCCAGCTGGCATTTCCGCCCGGGCCGGGAAACGGACAGGCTTGTGCTGCTTCTGGCCGGTGATTTTCGCCGCGGCTGACGTCTGTACCTGTGAACGCTCGATGGATGGGGAGTACCGATGAACGACCGCAGTCGCTGGATCGCCCTCGTGGTGCTGTGCACCGGGATGCTGATGATCGTGCTGGACATGACGATCGTGAACGTGGCGTTGCCGTCGATCCAGGCCGACCTGGGCTTCTCGCAGGCGGGCCTGGCCTGGGTGGTCAACGCCTACCTGATCGCGTTCGCCGGGCTGCTGCTGCTGGCCGGGCGGCTGGGTGACCTGGCCGGGCGGCGGGACGTGTTCCTGACCGGGCTGGCCCTGTTCACGGCGGCCTCGCTGGCCTGCGGGCTGGCCGACAGCCAGGGCATGCTGATCGCGGCGCGGTTCGCGCAGGGCATCGGCGGCGCGCTGACCTCGTCGGTCATCCTGGGCATGATCGTGACCATGTTCCCCGCGCCACGGGAGCAGGCCCGGGCCGTCGGCGTGTTCGCCTTCGTCGCCTCGGCGGGCGCGGCCGTGGGCCTGCTGGCGGGCGGGATCTTGACCCAGGTGCTGAACTGGCACTGGATCTTCTTCGTCAACCTGCCGGTGGGCGCGATCACGGCGGCCTGCGCGGTGCGGTTCATCAGCCGGGACCGTGGCATGTTGCCTCGGGCCGGCCTGGACGTGCCCGGGGCGCTGCTGATCACGGCGGCCATGATGCTGGCCGTCTTCACCATCGTCGGCCCGGCCGCGCAGCGGGGCTGGCTGGCCCCGCAGACACTCGGCCTGGCGGCCGGCTCGCTGGTCCTGCTGGCCGCGTTCATCGTCCGGCAGCGCACCGCCCGGCACCCGCTGGTGCCGCTGCGGATCTTCGCCTCCCGGAACGTGACCGGCGCGAACCTGGTCCAGATCCTGGGCACGGCCGGGATGTTCGGCATGTTCTTCCTGGGCTCGCTGTACCTGCGGGAGATCCAGGGGTACGACCCGCTGCAGATCGGGCTGGCCTTCCTGCCGGTGGCCGTGGTCATGGGCACGCTGTCGGTCCGGTACACCGACCGGCTGGTCATGCGGTTCGGCGCCCGGGCGCTGATGTTCGGCGGCCTGGCGCTGATCGCGGCCGGGCTGGCCCTGTTCGCGCTGGCCCCGGCGCACGGCGGCGGGTACCTGGCCTACGTCTTCCCGGTCACGGTGGCGATCGGCGCGGGAGCGGGCCTGTGCTTCCCGGCGCTGATGACGCTGGCCATGTCCGGGGCCACCCCGGAGGACGCCGGCCTGGCCTCCGGGCTGGTCAACACCACGGCCCAGATCGGCGGGGCCCTGGGCCTGGCCGTGCTGGCCACCGTGTCGGCGGCCCGGACCAACGCGCTGACCGCGCAGCACCGGCCGACGGCGGTCGCCCTCACCGAGGGCTACCACCTGGCCTTCTGGATCGCGTTCGGCCTGGTCGTGGCGGCGGCCGCGGCCGCCGCGGTGCTGCTGCGCCCGGCCCCCGCCGCGGCGCCCGAGACGGAATCCGAGCCGGAGCAGGCCGGCCAGCTGGCCGCGGGGGCATTCTGAGCGTCGCAGGGGCACGCTCGGCGAGAACCACGGTCCGTTCGGCTCAGGAAATTCGGGCCGAACGGACCGTGGTTTTACGTTCCCGTGATTCAGGCCGAGACCTGCGGGCGGGGATGGTGTTGGCCGCGTCGGCGTCGCGGATGGACAGCGAGAAGGCCACTGCGCACAGGCAGATGGCCGCGGCGGCCAGGAAGGCGACCCGGTAGGCGGTCAGGTTGGCCGCCGGGTGGCCGGCCACGACGCGGACCGGGCCGACGGCGACGATGACGCTGGTCAGCAGGGCCACGCCGATGGCCCCGCCGAGCTGGCGGATGGCGTTGAACATGGTGGCCGCCCGGCCGGTCGAGGCCGGGGTGATGGTGGCGAACGACGCGGCCTGGACCGGGACGAAGACCTGGGCCATGGACAGCCCCAGGGTGAGCATGAGCAGCCGCGCCCACCACAGGCTGCTGCTCGGGCCGAGCAGGGCCAGCAGGCCGATGGACGTGGCGGTGCCGGTCAGCCCGATGGTGATGTGCCGGCGCGGGCCGAGCCGCGGGTACAGCAGCCGGCTGGCCAGCTGCGCGCCGCCCATGACGCCGAGGGCCTCGGGGAAGGTGCTCAGCCCCGAGCCGAGCGCGTCCAGGCCGCGGCCGTCCTGGAAGTACAGCGAGATCACGTACAGGGTGCCGAGGAAGGCGACCGAGGCCAGGACCATGACCCCGTTGCCCGCCCGGAACAGCCGGTTGCCGAGCAGCCGCAGATCCACCATGGGCGCGCGCGAGCGCAGCTCGACGGCCACCATGGCGGCCAGCAGGACCAGCCCGGCGGCGATGGTGGCCAGCACCTCGGGCCGGGCCCAGCCCTGGCCGGGTCCTTCCGAGACGCCGTACATGAGCAGGCCGAGGCCGAGCCCGGACAGCAGGAAGCCGGCCAGGTCGAACCGGCCCGGCTGCTCCTGGACCGACTGCTCGAGGAACAGCGCGCCGAAGGTGAAGGCGGCCACGCCGATCGGCACGTTGACGTAGAAGACCCAGCGCCAGGACAGGTCGGTGACCAGCAGGCCGCCCAGCACCGGGCCCAGGGCCGGGGCGAACGTGGTGGGGATGGTGAGGATGGCCGAGGCCCGGATCCGCTCCGCGGGCGGGAAGACCCGGTAGAGCATGGCCATGCCGACCGGGGCGAGCATGCCGCCGCCCGCCCCCTGCAGGATCCGGAAGGCGACCAGCTCGCCCAGGCTGGAGGCCAGCCCGCACAGGGCCGAGGCGGCGGTGAAGACGACGATGGCGGCGAGCAGCACCCGCTTGCCGCCGAACCGGTCGCCGAGCCAGCCCGAGGCCGGGATGAACACGGCCAGGCTGACCAGGAAGGAGATCGAGATGGCGTCCACCGCGGTCGCGCTGACGCGGAACTCCCGGCCGATGGTGGGCAGCGCGACGTTGACGATCGTGACGTCCATGATGGACATGAACATGGCCGCCACGAAGACGACCCCGACCGCGACCTTCTGGCTGATGCGGGTGCTCACGGGTGGTGACAAGTCCCGTATGGAGAGGTAAATTCCGGCCGGCCCGGGACCGGCCTAGAGTTCAGGCATTGTTAGCGCCGGGCCGGACGCGGGATGACGGCCGGTCATGAAACCATGCGAGTGACACCATGCGACGCGAGGAGGCAGGCCGATGGGGGCTTCGGAGCAGGTACCCGCGCCGGAGCGGAAGGCGTGGCAGGCGCTCGAGCGGCACTACGCGGAGATCTCGGGCCAGCACCTGCGGGAGCTGTTCGCCGCCGATCCGGACCGCGGTGAGCGGATGACGGCCGAGGCGGCCGGGCTGTACCTGGACTACTCCAAGAACCGGGTCACCGACGAGACGATGCGGCTGCTGGTCGAGCTGGCCGCCGAGTCCGGCGTGCCGGAACGGCGGGACGCCATGTTCCGCGGCGAGCACATCAACGTGTCCGAGGACCGGGCCGTGCTGCACGTCGCGCTGCGGATGCCGCGGGACGCCTCGCTGGTGGTGGACGGCGCCGACGTGGTGCGCGAGGTCCACGACGTGCTGGACCGGATGGCCGCGTTCGCGGACCGGGTCAGGTCCGGGGACTGGAAGGGCCACACCGGAAAGCCGATCACCAGCGTGGTCAACGTCGGGATCGGCGGCTCGGACCTGGGCCCGGTGATGGCGTATGAGGCACTGCGGCACTACGCGAGCCGGGACATGACGTTCCGGTTCGTGTCCAACGTGGACTCCACCGACTTCGCCGAGGCGACCCGGGACCTGGATCCCGAGCAGACGCTGTTCATCATCTCCTCCAAGACGTTCGGCACGCTGGAGACGCTGACCAACGCCACCTCGGCGCGGGACTGGATCGTCTCTTCTCTTGGTACTTCGGACGCGGTGGCCAAGCACTTCGTGGCCGTATCGACCAACGCCGAGCGGGTGGCCAAGTTCGGCATCGACACGGCGAACATGTTCGGCTTCTGGGACTGGGTCGGCGGCCGGTACTCGATGGACTCGGCCATCGGGCTGTCCACCATGGTGGCCATCGGGCCGGAGCAGTTCGGCGAGCTGCTGGCCGGCTTCCACGACATGGACGAGCACTTCCGCACCGCCCCGCTGGAGCGCAACCTGCCGGTGCTGATGGGCCTGCTGGCCGTGTGGTACCGGGACTTCTTCGGGCTGCAGAGCTACGGGGTGATGCCGTACGAGCAGTACCTCAAGCGGTTTCCGGCCTACCTGCAGCAGCTGACCATGGAATCCAACGGCAAGCACGTCACGCTGGCCGGCGACCGGGTCAGCTACGACACCGGCGCGGTGTTCTGGGGCGAGCCGGGCACCAACGGGCAGCACAGCTTCTACCAGCTCATCCACCAGGGCACCACGATCATCCCGGTCGACCTGATCGGCTTCGGCAAGACGCTGAACCCGCTGGGCGAGCACCACGACATCCTGTCCTCCAACGTGTTCGCCCAGGCGGCGGCGCTGGCCTTCGGCAAGACCGAGGAGGAGGTGCGGGCCGAGGGCACGGCGCCCAGCGTGGTGCCGCACCGGGTGATGGAGGGCAACCGGCCGTCCAACGTGCTGCTGGCCGAGATCCTCACCCCCCGCGTCCTGGGCACGCTGGTGGCGCTGTACGAGCACAGCGTCTTCACCCAGGGGACCATCTGGGGCATTGATTCGTTCGACCAGTGGGGGGTCGAGCTCGGCAAGGTGCTCGCGGCGGCGATCATCCCCGAGCTGACCAGCCCGGCCGGGTCCCCGCTCGACCACGACTCGTCGACCAACACGCTGATCCGCAAGTACCGCGAGCTCAAGGCCCGCTGAAGCTAAAGCTGTGAAGGGACGCAAGCATGCCAACTGATTCACCCATGCAGCTCGGGATGATCGGGCTCGGCCGGATGGGCGCCAACCTGGTGCGCCGGCTGATGCGGGACGGCCACCGGTGCGTGGCCTACGACCAGAACCCGGGCGCGATCAAGGCGCTAGCGGACGAGGGCGCGACCGGGGCGGACAGCCTGGCCGACTTCGTGGCCAAGCTGGAGACGCCGCGCAACATCTGGATCATGGTGCCGGCCGCGGTGGTGGAGTCGACCCTGGCCGAGCTGCGCCCGCTGCTGGCCGCCGGGGACGTGGTGATCGACGGCGGGAACTCCTACTACCGGGACGACATCCCGCGTGCCCAGGAGCTGAAGAAGGACGGGATCTACTACGTCGACTGCGGGACGAGCGGCGGCGTGTGGGGCCTGGACCGGGGCTACTGCCTGATGATCGGCGGCGAGGACGCGCCGGTGCAGCGGCTGGACCCGATCTTCAAGACCATCGCGCCGGGTAAGGGCACGGCCGAGCCGACCCCGGGCCGCACCGGCACGGGCACGGCCGAGGACGGGTACCTGCACTGCGGGCCGTCCGGGGCGGGCCACTTCGTCAAGATGGTGCACAACGGCATCGAGTACGGCATGATGGCCGCGATCGCCGAGGGCCTGTCCATCATCAAGCACGCCGACGCGGGCCTGCACCAGCAGGAGATCGACGCGGAGACCACGCCGCTGCGCGACCCGTGGGCGTACATGTACCAGATCGACGCGGGCGACGTGGCCGAGGTGTGGCGGCGCGGCTCGGTGGTGAGTTCCTGGCTGGTCGACCTGACCGCGGCCGCGTTCGCCAAGTCGGACGACCTGGATGACTTCAGCGGCCGGGTGTCGGACTCGGGCGAGGGCCGGTGGACGGTGCTGGCCGCGGTGGACGAGGGCGTGCCCGCGTCGGTCATCGCGGCCGCGCTGTACGAGCGGTTCGAATCCCGGGACGCCGGGGAGTTCACCGGGAAGATCCTGTCGGCGATGCGCTCGGAGTTCGGCGGGCACATGGAAAAGAAGGCCTGAGGCGATGCCGGGACAAAACGACGCGCCGCGGCCGGGCAACCACGTCGTCGTGCTCTTCGGCGCGACCGGTGACCTGGCCAAGCGCAAGCTGCTGCCGGGCTGGTTCCACCTGTACGCGGCGGGCCTGCTGCCGCGCAAGTTCCGGGTCATCGGGTCGGCCCCGCCGGGCGCGACGATGACCGACGAGGAGTTCCGCGAGCACGCCCGGCAGTCGTGCGTGGACTTCTGCATCACCAAGCCGGACGATGCGCTGTGGCCGGAGTTCGCCAGGAACCTGTCGTTCGCGATGGCCGAGCCGGGCAACGCCGCGGAGCTGGTCGCGGCGGTCCAGCGGGCCGATACGGAGATCGGCGGCAAGCCCGAGCGGCTGTACCACCTGGCCATCCCGCCGGTGGCGTTCGGCTCGATCGTGGAGATGCTCGGCACGACCGGCCTGGCCGAGGGCGCCCGGGTGATCATCGAGAAGCCGTTCGGCACCGACCTGGCCTCGGCCCGCAAGCTGAACGCCGAGGTGCACTCGGTCTTCGACGAGTCGCAGGTGTTCCGGATCGACCACTTCCTGGGCAAGGAGTCGGTCGACAACATCCTGGCCTTCCGGTTCGCCAACGGGCTCTTCGAGCCGATCTGGAACCGGCAGCACCTGCGGTACGTGGAGATCGACGTGCCGGAGACGCTGTCCATCGAGGGCCGGGGCGCGTTCTACGACGCGACCGGGGCCTACCGGGACATGATCGTCACCCACCTGTTCCAGGTGCTGGCCTTTGTGGCCATGGAGCCGCCGGTGTCGCTGTCCGGGAAGCACCTGCGGGACGAGAAGGAGAAGGTGTTCGAGGCGCTGCGGCCGCTCGATGTGGCCCACGTGGTCCGCGGGCAGTACGAGGGGTACCGGTCCGAGCCCGGCGTGGCGCCCGACTCGCAGACCGAGACGCTGGCCGCGGTGCGGGTCGAGGTGGACAACTGGCGCTGGCACGGCGTGCCCTTCTTCCTGCGGTCGGGCAAGGCCATGGGCGCCGCACGCCAGGTCATCACGCTCGGCTTCCAGCCGCCGCCGCTGCGGATGTTCCCGGCCCACCGCCGGGATGTCCCGTACGGCCGGCAGAACGAGATCGTCATCGACTTCGCCGACCCGGGAGCGATCAAGCTCAATTTCCTGGCCAAGGTGCCCGGCGCCCAGCTGAGCCTGGGCAACGCCGAGATGGCGTTCTACTACAAGGACTCCTTCGTCGAGGAGCACGCGCTGGAGGGGTACGAGCACCTCATCTTGCTGGCCATGGTGGGCGACCAGTCGCTGTTCACCCGGTCGGACGGGATCGAGCGGGTGTGGGAGATCTCCGAGCCGCTGCTGGAGAACCCGCCGCCGGTCGAGCCGTACGCCAAGGGCTCCTACGGCCCGGATTCGATCCGGCGGCTGGTCGCGCCCTACCACTGGCACCTGCCGCACGCCTAGGCGCCTGCGCGCCCCGCGCGCACAATGAACCATGCCCTCCGTGGCGTTCGTGATCAACAGCCTGCGGGTCCGCGACCCGAGCCGGTTCCGGCGGCGCTGCCAGGCCGCGGCCCGGGCTGCGGGCTGGGATCCATCCTTCGCCGAGACCAGCGCGGGCGACGGCGGCGTCGGGGCGGCCCGGGCGGCGGTGGCCGCCGGAGCCTCGCTGGTCTTCGCCGCGGGCGGTGACGGCACCGTGCGGGCCTGCGCGCAGGCGCTGACGGGCACGGCCGTGCCGCTGGCCATCGTCCCGCTGGGCACGGCCAACCTGACCGCGCGGGCGCTGCGGATCCCGGCCCAGGCAAGCCGGGCGCTGGCGGCGGGGTTCGGCGGCCGGGACCGGGTGATCGACGTGGCCTGCGCCGAGCTCAGCGGCGGGGCGGGCGCTTGCGGCGACGGCGCCGGGGCGGGCCTCGCGGGGGGCGGCGGACACGCTCCGATCAGCTTCACCGCGATGGCCGGCATCGGGCTGGAC
This sequence comes from uncultured Actinomycetes bacterium, assembly GCA_963744005.1. GTDB lineage: Bacteria > Actinomycetota > Actinomycetes > Streptosporangiales > Streptosporangiaceae > Palsa-504. The sequence goes on from CAVURU010000003.1 coordinate 1,963,887, forward strand.
GCGGCGGTGGTGGGGGCGGCGCCGATCCGGCACAAGCACCGGATCGGCTGGGTGGCCTACGCCGTGTCGGGGCTCGGCCGGCTGGCCGCGCCGCCGGGTGACTTCACCATCACCCTGGACGGCGGCGAGCCGCTGCGGCGGCGGGCCCGGTGCGTGGTGGTCGGGAACGCCGGGCTGCTGCCCGGCGGGTTCGTGCTGCTGCCCGGGGCCCGGCTGGACGACGGCCTGCTGGACGTGGGCATCCTGGCCCCTTCCGGGCTACTGGGCTGGCCGCGGGCGGCCGGCCGGGTGCTGACCCGCAGCCGGCGCCAGGACCAGACGCTGGAACGGTTCCAGGCCCGGCAGGTACAGATCAGCGCGGCCGCCGGGCTGCCCCGGCAGATCGACGGGGAGGTCGTCCCGGCGGGCCGGACGCTGACCGTCACGGTCCGCCCGGGCGCGCTGACGGTCCGCCAGCCCTAGGGTCTACGGGCCGGGCTGATGTTGGCGTTGCGGTGGAACACGTTGCCGGGGTCGTAGACCGCCTTGACCTGGGCCAGCCGGTCGTATTTGGCCGGCCCGTAGTTCTGCCGGACCCGGTCGCCCGGGTCATCGGAGATGCCGTTGATGTAGCCGTCGCCGGTGCCGATGGCGTGCGGGCGCAGCGCGTCCCAGAAGTCGCGGACCCAGCGGCGGTCGGCGGCCAGCAGACCAGGGTCGGGGGCGAAGCCGACGATGAAGACGCCGTACCGCGCCGAGCGCCCGCCGCTGAAGGCCGTGTCGTCGTCGCCGGGGGCGCAGTAGGCGCCGTCGAGCCGGTAGAGCAGCAGCTGCGACATGGGCGAGTTCTTGGCCGGCACGTGCGCGGCGACGGTGTCGATCACCGCGTCGGACAGCTCCTCGACGTAGGTGCCCTTCTCGTAGCAGTAGGAACCCCAGGCGGTGGCCTCGTCCATCAGCTTCTGCAGCTCGACGTAGGGCATGGGGGCAGCCAGGTCGAACAGCGGCGGGAGGCTGTCGCGGACCCGGGTCACGAGCTGCGCGTGCTCGGGTGCGCCGTTGAACCCGATCAGCAGCAGCACGTAGCCCGGGGCGAAGTGATGCTCAGCCGGGACGAACGGGGCGGGCGGCGCGTTGAGGGCGCCGATCAGGCCGTTGATGTCCGGCGGCATCGAGCGGGTGATGTCGCGGGCCAGCCGGAGCGCGTCGCGGCCCTGCTCCAGCGGCCAGAAGAACAGGCCGACCTGGATCATCGGGTCGAGCTCGTGCAGGGCGAACTCGAAGGAGGTGACGACGCCGAAGTTGCCGCCGCCCCCGCGGACGGCCCAGAACAAGTCCGGATACTCCTGCGCCGAGGCGGTGCGCAGCTGGCCGTCGGCGGTGACGATCTCGACCGAGACCAGGTTGTCGATGGTCAGCCCGAACTTGCGGGTCAGCCAGCCCATGCCGCCGCCCAGGGTCAGCCCGCCCGCGCCGGTGTGGCTGACCAGCCCGGCCGGCACGGCCAGGCCGTGGGCCAGGGTGGCCGCGTCGACGTCGCCGAGCAGGGCGCCGCCGCCGACCCGGACCCGGCGGGCCGCCGGGTCGACCGTGACCTCGTTCAGCGAGCTGAGGTCGATCATCAGCCCGTCGTCGCAGACGGCCGTGCCGGAGGTGTTGTGCGCGCCGCCGCGCACGCAGATCTCCAGGTCGTGCTGGCGGGCGTAGCCGATGGCCGCGGCCACGTCGGCGGCCGAGGCACAGCGGGCGATGACCGCCGGGCTCCGGTCGATCTCCGAATTCCAGACCCGGCGCCCCTGCTCGAACCCCGGGTCGCCGGGCGCGATCACCTGTCCCTGCAGGACCGCGCGAAGCTCGCCGATGGCGGTGGCCGTATGCGTCATAGGAGGAGGCCACCAGGCCGGTGTGAAGGCTCACTGCCGACGATGTGCAGATCCGGTAGAGGAGGCGCCGGCCTAGACGTCGATGCCGGCCGCGCGGAGGCGGGCGGCGTTCTGCTCATCCAGGGCGGCGTAGGCCCCGGTCTCGTCCAGGCAGGGCTGGCGGTCGGCCGGGCCGGCCAGGTGGCTGGGGTCGACCTCGGCGCGGTAGACGAAGGTGGCGTTACCCTCCAGGACAGGGAACCACTGGTCGTCGCTGACCTGCAAGGACACCGTGGCCACGCCGCCGGCGTTGCGGACCAGCACGTCGCGCTGCGGGTCGGCCAGGCCGATGCGGGAGTAGACGGAGCGAGCCGCGGCCATCCCGGAGCCGCAGGAGGCGGTCAGCCCGGCGCCCCGCTCGAAGGTGCGCACGAAGACCTCGTCGGGTGCCAGCGGCATCAGCACCGACAGGTTGGCGCCGACGGGGAAGGTGCCGGGCCGGGCGGCGACCTGCTCCCCCATGGCCACCAGGTCGGATTCGACGTACTTGTCGACCACCGCGACCAGGTGCGGATTCGGGATGGTCACGGCGGTGAAGGTGAGGGCGGGATCCAGCTCGGGCAGCCGGGCCTGCACCGCCGGGCTGAGGCCGGCCACCACCGGCGGGTCGGGGGGCTGGGGGTCGAAGCTGACCGCGGGATGCTCGAGCCGGATCTGGCGCACGCCCTCGGGGGTGGTCGCGCCGCGGTGCACGGTGTAGGCCCGGGACCCGCTGCGGATCTCGGCGGTGTCGGTGCCGCGCAGGTCGAGGACGACCCGGCCCAGGCAGCGCATGCCGTTGCCGCAGAACTCGGCGGAGGATCCGTCCGGGTTGAAGAACCACGCCTCGGGCACGGCCGGGGCCGCGTCGTAGAAGTACACGCCGTCGCCGCCGAACGGGCCGGCCCGGTCGCACAGGTTCCGGACGAAGCCGCGCAGGTCGCGGTCGGAGGCAAACTCAGCGGGCCGCAGGGCGACCACGAAGATGTCGTTCTGCGAGCCGTGCGCGCTGAGGATCTCGGTCATCGCCCGCCAGCTTATCCGGCGGCGGACAGCCTCGCAGGCCCGCGCCGGGCGCCGCGGGGCAGCGGGGCCGGGCGGACGGCCTCGGTCCCGCCGATGCTGGGCGCGGCGAACGCCGGATAGGTGGAGAAGCCCATGCCGTCGGCGTAGTTGCGCAGCGCGACCCGGGCCCGGTCGAGCATGTTGGTGGGGAGGTCCTCGACATCGAACCAGCGGGCGTCAGGGGAGGCCGGCTGGCCGGTCCAGCCGGAGACGGACAGGTAGAAACCGATCCGCCCGCTGCCGGAGACGTCGTGCATGACGTGGGCCAGGGCCACGTCCTGCTCGGTGATGACCAGGCCAGCGACCGAGGCGACCCGGATGGCCGTCTCCACGATCGTCTCCCGGTCGATGAGCTGGCCGGACGGCGGCTCGTAGGCCCCGTCCCCGTACCCGGTGTTGGCCCGTTCCCGGAGCAGGACCCGGCCGCCGCTCAGCAGCAGGAGGACCACGTCTACCACCACCCGGCGATGCGGCGAGAAGTCCGCCGTGATCGAAGTACCGCCCGTTGTGCTCATCAAGTTCGCCTCGCGCCCGCCCCAAACGCCAGACCTGGGCCCCTGCCCGGCGCATATTGGTGATCGCGCACTACCCAGGAGAAAGCACGCTACCTCCGCGGGCCTGTGGATCGCCAGGTGCGCAAGGGCGGCGAACCTGTGGACGAGGGCGGGAAAACGGCCCGCCCGGTTGTGGACAGCCGGGCGGGCAGGCCGCTGCGGCCCGGAGTCCGCGCTGTGGAGAACCGTCGCGGTCATGTGGAGGAGGCGGCCGGAGATAAGTTGGGCCCTAGGCTGAGGCCATGACCTCAGTGGACTGGAGCTTCCAGCTGGCCGAACAGCTGGACTGGCACTGGCGCGAGCAGCTGCGGCCCAGGCTGGAGGGACTGACCGACGCGGAATACCGGTGGGAGCCGGTACCCGGCGCGTGGAACGTGCGGCCGCGCGGCACGGGCACGGCGCCGGCCGAGGTGGGCGCGGGTGAGTTCGTTCTCGACTTCGCCTGGCCGGAGCCGGATCCGGCGCCGCTGACCACCATCGCGTGGCGGCTCGGGCACATCACCGTGGGCGCGCTGGGCATGCGAACGGCGGCCCACTTCGGCGGGCCGCCGTTCGACTACGCCACGCACCGCTATCCCGGCGACGCCGCGACCGCGCTGGCCGAGCTCGACGCGGCGTACGCGGGCTGGATCACGGGCGTGCGCGGGCTGGGGGCCGACGGCCTGGCCCGGCCGTGCGGGCCGGCCGAGGGCCCCTGGGCGGAGTCGTCGATGGCCGAGCTGGTCCTGCACATCAACCGGGAGATGCTCCACCACGGAGCGGAGATCGCCCTGCTCCGCGACCTGTACCTGTGGGGTTCACGGGCTCAGCTCGAGCCGGTTTCGGGGCCCTCCGCGACGTAGGCGTCGAGGCGGGCCAGCAGGCCGTCTCGTTCGGCCGGGCTGAGCCAGGCGATCTCGAAGGAGTTGCGGGCCAGCTGGGCCACGTCGGCCCGGGTCAGGCTCGCGGCCTGGGCCACGGTGACCAGGTTCTGGTTCACGTAGGCGTCGAAGTAGGCCGGGTCGTCGGAGTTCACCGTGGGGCGCAGCGACCGGTCCAGCATCGTCTTGAGCTCGGCTTCCTTGAGCCCGTCGGTCACGAACCGGTTGGAGATCGGGCACACGGTCAGCCCGATGCCGTCCCGGGCCATCCGCGCGACCAGCGCGTCGTCCTCCAGGCAGTTGACGCCGTGGTCGATCCGCTCGACCCCGATGTCGTCCAGGGCCTGCCAGATGTGCCCGACCGCGTCGTCCTGGTCCACGTCGCAGTGCATGGTCAGGCGATAGCCTTCGGCGCGGGCGCTCTCGAAGACCTGCATGAACTTCAGCGGCGGGTTGTCCCGCTCGTCGGAGTCCAGGCCCACCCCCACGATCTTGTCCTTGTGCGGCACGGACTGCTCGAGGGTCTCCAGGGCGGATTCCGCCGACATGTCCCGCAGGAAGCACATGATGAGCTGGGCGCTGACGCCGAGCTGCTGGCCCGCGTCCCGCCGGGCCCGGTCCAGGCCGCCGATGATGGTGTCGAAGCTGACCCCGCGGCTGGTGTGGGCCTGCGGGTCGAAGAAGATCTCGGCGTGCACCACGTGCTGGGCGCTGGCCTTGCGGAAGTAGGCCATGGCCAGGTCGTAGAAGTCCTGCTCCTCGCGGAGCACCGACATGGCCTGGTAGTAGACGGGCAGGAACGACGTCAGGTCGTGGAAGGTGTACTCGGCGCGCATCTCCTGGACTGAGGCGTAGGGCAGGCTCAGGCCGTTCCGGGCGGCCAGGTCGAACCGCAGCTCCGGCTCCAGGGAGCCCTCGATGTGCAGGTGCATCTCGGCCTTGGGCAGGCCGTCGATGAACGTCGTCAGGTCGGCCATCGGCGATCAGCTCTCCAGCGCCTGGGCGGCCTCGCGCTTGATGCCGCGCCCGGCCAGCGCCCAGTACAGCAGCGAACCCACCGCGATGCCGAGCGCCCAGCTGAAGTCACCGCCGGGCAGGCCCGGGAAGTGGTTGGACAGCGGACCCACGTAGGCCGGCACGGCGAAGTCCGCGTCGATCCACATCAGCGCGGCGACCATGCCCACCACCTGGGCGATGATGGCCGGCCAGTGCACGCCGCCGTTGCGCCAGTACAGCCCGTCGCGGGTGGACCGCAGCGACAGCGAGTCGTACCGGCGGCCGCGCAGCAGCCAGTCGGTGATGAAGATGCCGAACCACGGCGCCAGCCAGACCACGATGTAGAGCAGGAACCCGGCGAAGTCCTTGTAGAAGTTGCCGTGGAACAAGATGACGCCGGTGACCGCGGCGCAGACCACGGTGTCGATGATGACCGCGCCCCAGCGCTTGACCGGGACGCCCAGGGCCTGCAGCGTCACGCCGGAGGAGTACATGTCGATGGTGTTGATCGACAGCAGCTGGAAGATGGCGAAGATGAGGAACGGGGTGACGAACCAGGACGGGAACGACTGCGGCACGCCGAGCTGGGTGATGCCGACCAGCTTGGTGGTGATCGTGTAGGCGAACACGCCCAGCAGCTCCAGCAGGACGGACGGGATGGCCGCGCCGAGGATCGCGGCCCAGAAGGTCTTCGACATCTTCGTGTCACGGGGCAGGTAGCGGGAGTAGTCGTTGCCGTTCCCGGTCCAGCCCAGGCCGCCCAGGGAGATGACCAGCACCAGGGCCGTGGTCCACACCGCGAAGGACACCGGCTTCTGGTGGAAGGTGGACAGGTGCAGCCGGTTGAAGGTGAAGGCGGCCAGCACGATGAAGAACACGATGAAGATGTAACTGAGGTAGCGCAGGACCTTGGTGATGGTCGCGTGACCCAGCAGCGGCATGACCATCTGCAGCAGGGCGGCGACGATGATGACGCCGATCTTGGCCGGGCCGTCCAGGTCGCTCCCGTGCAGCCCGAACAGCAGGATGACGGTGGCGACGACGAAGTAGATGCCCTCGATCTCGAAGCCGACCTGGGTGACCCAGTTGAACAGCGCGACCAGCCGGTTGCCGTTCTGGCCGAACGGCGCCCGGCTGATCATGAACGTCGTCGTGCCGGTCTGCGGGCCCTGCAAGCTGGCCAGGCCGAGGAAGGCGTAGAAGAGGTTGCCGATCAGGATGACCGCGACCGCCTGCGGGACCGACAGGCCGAAGGCCATGATCAGCGTCCCGTAGTAGAAGTACTCCACGTTGAACACGGCGCCGGCCCACAGCCAGAACAGGCCGCTCGGCTTCATCTTCCGCTCGGAGTCGGGGATCAGATCGATACCGCGCTGCTCGATCTTGAACGCCGCATACTCCTGCGGAACCTCTTCCAGGGGCTGTCGCGGCCTGCCGTGTCTGCCTGCGACGAGATCGCCACTCATCGTTTTGCTCCAGTGCGCTTAGGTTCTGGGAGGGGTGGGGACGGCTGCTGTCTGGGCCATGATCCTGCACGTTCCCCGTAAACATACGGTTTCCGGCGCGTAATGAACAGATACGCCCAGCTACTATCTATCACGGCTATTTTCGCAAAGTACGCGCGGGTTGTCTGCTGACTAGCAGAGGAGCATGTCAGCCCGCCGGGCGAGACCGGCCGCGTTGCCGCCGCAACGTGGTCCGGGAGCCAAATCCGACCACGTTAAGCAGCCGTTCCGTTACCAGCTCTCCCGGGCTGGTTAACCGCGCGGTAATTGAATCACGTATACCTGGGGCTTCCTGCGCCCCGGCCGCACCCGGTCGGCCGGAGTCCGGCACAGGTCAGCGGCCGGCGCGAGGCCGGGCGGGCATCGTCCGGGCAGCGGCCGCGCACGAGACGGCCGGGCCGGGCGGGCCGGGCGGGCTAGCACCACGGCCGGGCCCGGACGGGCCCGACGCAGCCTGGACGGGTTGGAACGGACGAGACGGATGCGGCATTGGCGAGTATTGCGAAACATGACGGAAACCTTTGGCCGGCCCTTTATCCGTCCAATTCACGGCTTTATCTAAAACTTTTCCCAAAACATGGCCAAACGGCGCAGGCCGCCACTAGCATGCCGTTTAGTTGTGATTTCCATGCACGTGCAGAATGGTGGCTCGCAGTGACTTGGCGCGTACAAAGAGTGCCAAGTGGCGTCAGCGGGCCGGGATCGGGCGTCGCGTGCGGTTCAGGCCAGGGGGGTCGGCCGCCCGCGGGTGAGGAACTGGGCCGCGGCCGAAGCGGGGTCGGCCTGCCGTCCACCGGCTATCGCGGGAGAGGCTGTCAGCGTGGTCGCGCAGCGTGCTGAGACACAGCCGTCCCCGGGGACGGGGATGCTGGTGGCCGGGGTCATCCCGCCGCTGGCCGATCCCTACTTCGAGCGGACGGAGAGCGGGCCCGGGCTGGCTTCCAGCCTGTTTCCGGGCCAGACGGCGGTCCTGACCCACGGCGCGGACACCAAGACAGCCCCGACGGCGCAGGGCGGCACCGGCAAGACGCAGCTCGCGGTGGAGTTCGCCCGGGTGCTGTGGAGCACGCGGGCCGTCGACGTGCTGGTCTGGGTCCCGGCGAGCACCCGGGAGGCGGTCATCGCCGGGTTCGCGCAGGCGGCCGGCGTGGTGGGGGCGGACGACCCGGACGGGGACGCGCAGGCGGACGCGAGCCGGTTCACGGCCTGGCTGGCCCGGACCGAGCGCCGGTGGGCGCTGGTCCTGGACGACGTCAGGGACCCGGCCGACCTGGCCGGGCTGTGGCCGTGCGGGCGAGGCGGCCGGACGGTCATCACGACCCGGCGGCCCGGCACGGCCTTCAGCGGCGCGGCCCTGGGCGGGGCGCACGCCGCGCCGAACGGGCTGCGGCTGATCCCGGTGGACGGGTTCAGCCGCCGGGAAGCGCTCTCCTACCTGAACGGCAGGCTGACCGAGTACACCGACCAGCGGATCGAGGCTCTCGACCTCGGCGAGGACCTCGGCGGCCTGCCCATCGCCCTGGCCCAGGCGGCCGCGGTGATCAACGCCGGGCGGCTGAGCTGCCAGGACTACCGGGGTCATCTGAGCGAGCGGCAGGCCCACATGGCCGGGCGGCCGGTCGACGGCGTCTCCCCCGCCCTGCTGGCCACCTGGTCGCTGGCCGCGGAGTGCGGGGACCAGCTCGCGCCCGCGGGGCTGGCCTGGCCGGCCCTGGCCCTGACCGCGGCGCTCGATCCCGACGGGATCCCCGGAGGCGTGCTGACCAGCCCGGCGGCGTGCGGCTTCATCGCCGGACGGCCGAGCAGCGCGGGCAGCGCCGACCAGACCATGGCCCGGGCCGCGATCAGCAACCTGGCCCGGGCGGGCCTGGTCACCATCGACCCGGCCAGCCCGGTGCGCACGGTGCGGATCAACAGCTGCATCCAGACCGCGGTGCGGGCCTACCTGCCCCCGGCCGACGCCAACCAGGTCATCGTGGCCGCCGCGGACGCGCTGGTCCAGGCCTGGCCGGAGCCGGCCGCGGCCCGCAGCGGCCAGGATCTCGAGCAGGCCCTGCGCGACTGCGCCCTGACGCTGCTCCGGCGGCCCGGCCCGGAGGGAACCCAGGCGGCCGCCGAGGCCGCGGCCAGCGGCGAGACCCCGGCGGAGGGCACGGCGGGCCAGCCGGACGAGCCGTCCGGAGCGCCGGAGGCCGGCCCGGACGCGCTGTGGCAGCCCGAGGCTCATCCGGTGCTGTTCCGGCTGGGCCGCAGCCTGGAGGACGGCAGGCTGACCGAGCAGGCGGTGACCTTCTGGCGGGCCATGGTGAGTGAGGCCACCCGGCGGCTCGGCCCGGTGCACGCCAACTCGCTGGCGGCCAAGGACCGGCTCGCCGCGGCGTACGAGTCGGCGGGCCGCATCGGCGACGCCATCGCCATGTTCGCCAGCGGCCTCGGTGACCGGGAACGCAGCCAGGGGCCGGAACACCCGGACACCATCGCGGCCCGCGGCCGGCTCGCGCACGCCTACGCCAGCGCGGGCCTGCCCGCCGAGGCGGTCGCCCTGTACGAGCACATGGTCGCGGACGCCAACCAGCAGCTCGGCCCGGGGCACCCAACCACCCTGGGGGCGCGGGCCGGACTGGCCGACGCGTACGCCGAGGCCGGCCGGGGCAGCCAGGCGCTGGCCGCCTATCAGATGGTCAGCGCCGACTCCGAGCGGCTGCTCGGCCCGCGGCATCCGACCACGCTGACGGCCCGGGACAACCTGGCCGCCGCGCTGCTGGAGAACGGCCGGACGCCGGAGGCGGTGGACCGCTACCGGAGCCTGCTGGCCGACTACGAGGCGACCAGGGGGCCAGATTCTCCGGACACGATCACCGTCCGGGCCAGCCTGGCCTCGGCCTACCGCCGCAATGACCGGCACAAGGACGCCATCGCCCAGTACAAGCAGGTGCTGGAGGACCGGGAGCGGACGGCCGGCCGGAGCACGCCGACTCGGTCGCGGCCCGGGCCAACCTGGCCTTCGCCTATCGCAGCGCCGGGCAGCTGCGGGACGCCATCCGGGAGTATGAGCGCACGCTGGCCGACCGGGAGCGGCTGCAGGGCGCGGACCACGTGGACACCCGGACGGCACGCCGCAACCTGGCCGCCGCCTACCAGCAGGCCGGCCTGCTGGCCGAGGCCGTGCAGCACAACGAGCGGGCCCTGGCCGACGCGGAGCGCACGCTCGGGCCGGGTGACCTGGAGACGCTGGGCAGCCGGGCCAGCCTAGCCGCCGCTTTGTACGCGGGCGGCCGCCTAGTGGAGGTCATCGCGGTGCTGGAGCGGGCCCTGGCCGACAGCGAGCGCTACCTGGGCCCGGATCACCCGATGACCCAGACCATCCGCGGCAACCTCGAGGCCGCGACCCGGACCTGAGGTCAGGCTGCGCACCGTGACCGGCCGGATGCGGCGCAGGCCGCGTGGAGCGCGTCAGGCCTACGTGCGGGACGGACCGTTCGGTTCAAAACCCGGGCTGTGATTCTCCTCTTGTTGACGGCGCACCGCCTGGCCGTCATGTTAGGTTTGCCTAACCTAACTTGAGGGGTGTCAATGAGGGGTCGTCGATGGGTGCCGGTCACGGCGGTCGTAGCCGGGGTGCTGACCGCGGCCGCGTGCAGCAGCGCCAGTGCCAGCAGTGCCAGCAGCAGCGCCGCCGGGAGCTCGGGGAGCACGTCGTCGCTGGCGGGCCAGACCATCACGCTGTACAACGGCCAGCACGAGCAGACCACCGACGCGCTGGTCGCGGCGTTCGAGAAGCAGACCGGCGTGACGGTGAAGGTGCGCAGCGACGACGAGGACGTGCTGGCGCAGCAGATCGAGCAGGAAGGCTCCCGGTCGCCGGCCGACGTGTTCTTCACCGAGAACACGCCGCCGCTGGCCCGGCTGGATGAAAAGGGCCTGCTGGCGCCGGTCTCTGCCACCGCGCTGGCCGCGGTGCCGGCCCAGTACAGCGCCGCGGACCACAACTGGGTCGGGGTGTCGGCCCGGGTCAGCATGCTGGTCTACAACACCAGCAAGCTCACCCCGGCGCAGCTGCCGAAGTCGGTACTCGACCTGGCCAACCCGGCCTGGCAGGGCAAGCTGGGCATCGCCCCGGGCGAGACGGACTTCGCTCCGATCGTCACCTCGGTGGCCCAGGACAAGGGCGACGCCGCGGCGGTGACCTGGCTGAAGGCCCTGAAGGCCAACGCCGGGACGCACTCCGAACCGGACAACGAGACGCTGGTCGCGGACGTCAACAAGGGCATCGTCCAGATCGGCCTGATCAACCACTACTACTGGTACCGGCTGAAGGAGGAGGTCGGCGCGAGCGGCATGCACTCGGCGCTGGCCCCGCTGGCCGCCCACGACGACGGCTACCTGCTGGACGTGTCCGGCGCGGGCGTGCTGAAGTCCAGCCAGCACCAAGCCGCAGCCCAGGCGCTGGTCTCCTTCCTGGTCAGCGCGCCCGGACAGCACACTCTGGCCAGCAGCGACAGCTGGGAGTACCCGGTCGGCTCGGGCGTGACCAACCCGGCGCTGCCGCCGCTGAGCAGCTTCAGCCCGCGGAACTTCAGCCTGGCCCAGATCGGTGACGGGACCCTGGCCATCACCCTGCTCCAGCAAGCGGGCCTGGTCTGAGCACGGCGGCTGACCGGCTGGCCGCCGTCCCGCTCGCCCGGCGAGCGGGACGGCGGATTCGCCGTATGCCGGTCCCGGCCCTGTACCTGCTCAGCGCGGCGGTAGCCGTCCTGCTCCTGCTGCCCGAGGTGTTCCTCATCTGGCAGGCGGGCGGCAGCGGCTGGGCGCAGGTCTACCGGGTGCTGGCCCGCCCGCTCTCGGGCGAGCTGCTGCGCAACACGGTAGAGCTGACGGTGCTGGTCGGCGCGGCCACCGGCGTGATCGGGACGGCCCTGGCCTGGCTGCTGGTGCGGACAGCGGTGCCCTGTCCGCGGGTGTGGGGCGTGCTGGTGGTGCTGCCCATCTCCATCCCGGACTTCATCGTGGGCTACGCCTGGCATTCGCTGTGGCCGGGCTTCATCGGCCTGCCCGCCGCGGCGGTGGTCATGACCCTCGACCTGTACCCGCTGGTCTACCTGCCGGTGGCGGCGGCGCTGCGGCGCGGCGACGTAGCGCTGGAGGAGACCGCGCGCTCGCTCGGGCTGGGCCGGTGGGCCATCTTCCGCCGGGTGGTGTTCCCGCAGATCCGCCCGGCTCTGGTGGGCGGCATGCTGGTGGTGAGCCTGGCCATGCTGGCCGAGTTCGGCGTGTTCGAGATCGTCCACTTCAACACCTTCACCACCGAGATCTTCACCGAGATGAAGATCGACCAGAACGCCGCGGCCGCGCTGTCCCTGCTGCTGGTCGCGCTCGGCCTGCTGGTGCTGATGGCCGAGGCGTTCGGCGCTCCGGACCGGCGGATCGCGCGCAGCGGGTCGCAGACGGCCCGGCCCGTCTCCCGGACCCGGCTGCGGGCCGGGCTGATCCCGGCGCTGGCCGGGCTGGCCGCGCTGGTCGCCGGCGCGCTCGGCATCCCGGTCGGGACGATCGCCTACTGGCTGGCCCAGTCGCAGACCACCACGCTGCCGGCCAGCACCACGCTGCTGAGCGCGGCCGCGGCCACGGCCCGGTACTCGGCCGCGGCCGCGGTGCTGGCCACCGCGGCCGCGGTGCCGGTCGCGCTGCTGACCACCCAGCGGCCCGGCCGGGCGGCCCGCGGCCTGGGCCGCAGCACGTTCCTGATCCAGTCGGTGCCGGGGGTGGTGGTGGCGCTCAGCCTGGTCTTCTTCTCGGTCCGCTGGGCCTTCTCGCTGTACCAGACCAGCGCGCTGCTGATCATCGCGTACGCGCTGCTGTTCTTCCCGCTGGCCCTGGTGTGCGTGCGGGCCTCGGCCGCCCAGCTCTCGCCCCGGCTGGGCGAGGTCGGCCGCTCGCTGGGCCGTCCGCCGCTGGCCGTGTTCGCCCGGGTCACCCTGCCGCTGATCCTGCCCGGGATCGCGGCCGGGCTGTGCATCGTGTTCCTGTCCGCGGTGACCGAGCTGACCGCGACGCTGGTGCTGGTGCCGACCGGGGTGCAGACCCTGGCCACCCAGTTCTGGGCCTACCAGACCAACACCGCGTACGGCGCCGCGGCGCCGTACGCGGTGGCCATCGTGGCGCTGGCCGCCGTGCCGAACCTCGTCCTGGCCAGCTGGTTCGCCCGGTCAGCGGGTTCCGGGGACGCTGGGCGCCCCGGGGGCTCCTGGTGGCGCCGGCGGCGCCCAGCCGGCGACCGGGTCGAGCTGGCGGAGCATGAGCCCGGGCCCCAGGTGCCCGGCTAGCCAGATCCCGGCGTCGCGCAGCGCGGCGGCGGCCGTGGACGTGGTGCCGGTCAGCCGGGTGGCCCGGTAGGAGGCACGGGCCACCATCGTGGTCCGGGGCAGCCGGGCCGCGGTGTAGGCGCCGAGATCGGGGGCCGCGGCGGCCAGCACGACCGCGTCCTCGATGGCCTGGCAGGCGCCCTGACCCAGGTGCGGCGTCATGGCGTGCGCGGCGTCGCCGAGGAGCGCGACCCGGCCCGCGTGGCAGGCCGGCAGCGGGTCGGCGAGCCAGCGCACGTCGTCGTGCAGGATGGCGTCAGCGGGCACCGAGCCGATCAGGGCCGGGATCGGGTCGTGCCAGCCGCCGAACCGGCGCCGCAGCTCAGCGGCCTGGTCAGAGCCAGCGGTAGCACGGGGCGCGCTGGCGTAGCAGTAGACCTGGCCGCCGGCCAGCGGCACGGCACCGAACAGGGTCCCGCTCCCCCACGTCTCGGACGGCTCGACCGAGGCGGCGGGCGCCGGGGCGACGAAGCGCCAGGCGGTGACCCCGGAGTGGCGCGGGCCCGGGTGGCCCGGGAACAGCGCCGCGCGGATCGCGGAGCCGATGCCGTCCGCGGCGACGACCAGCCCGGCGGTCAGCTCTCCCGCGCTGGTGCTGACGCGCGCGGGCCGGGCCGCGTCCCCGGGGTCCACGCCGGTCACGGTGACGCCGGTGCACAGCGCGCCGCCCGGGAGCCGGCCCGCCAGCAGCCCGACCAGGTCGGAGCGCAGGGCCATCCGCTGCGGATCGCCGAACCGGGCGGCCAGCGCGCTCAGGTCGGTCCGGACCAGCCAGCGGCCGCCGGGCGTGCGGATCCCGCCGTGGCCCTGGACCGCGGAAAAGCGCCGGACGTCGTCGCCGAGCCCGATGGCGTCCAGGGCGTGCAGGGCGTTGGGGGCCAGGCCCAGGCCCGCGCCGACCGGCTCGAGGGCGCGGGCCCGCTCCAGCACCGTCACCCGCCAGCCTCGCCGGTGCAGCGCCACGGCCGCGGTCAGCCCGCCGATCCCGGCCCCGACCACGAGCGCGGCCCGGCTGTCGTCTCCGGTCATGAGCTCCTCCTACTACATCCGTAGTGAAATACTACACCCGTAGTGGTCCGGCTAGACTCGGCGGGTGGCCATCACCCCGAGCCCGCGGGCCGCCCGCGCCGCCGACGCCGCCATCGCGGTGCTGGCTGAGCACGGCGCGCGCGGGCTCACGCACCGGGCCGTGGACCGGGCCGCCGGGCTGCCGCCCGGCACCACCTCGAACTACGCCCGCACCCGGAGCGCGCTGCTGCGGCTGACGCTGGCCCGGATCGCCGAGCTGGACGCGGCGGAAGGCGCGGGCGCGGGGGGAACGGGCGGGCTGGCCGGGCCGGCGGAACCGGGGCCGGGCGAACCGGGGCCGGGCCATCCGGGGCCGGGCCATCCGGGGCCGGGCCATCCGGGGCCGGGCGATCCGGGGCCGGGCGATCCGGGGCCGGGCGATCCGGGGCCGGGCGGGAACGTGCCGGTGCCCGTGCTGGCGGATTTCCTGGCCGGGGTGGTGGGCCGGATGCTGACGCAGGAGCAGGCCCGGCGGCGGGTGCTGGCCCGGTTCGAGCTCGCCTTCGAGGCCACCCGGCGGCCCGACCTGCGGGCCGCCTACGACGAGATGGGACGTGGCTTCCGGGCCCAGGCGGCCGGGCTGCTGGCCGCCGCGGGATCGGCCGAGCCCGACTCGGCCGCCTGGACGCTGGTGGCCTGGATCGAGGGCACCTTGTTCTACGCCCTGGCCGGCGCGGGCGGGGCGGCGGTCCCGTCGGCCGCGAGCCTTCGGGTCCAGCTCACCTGGCTGCTGGCCGGGCTATGCGGCGATGAGAACGGTCGGGCATGATCGTCATGGGTAGTGGGAAGAAACGGTCTACGTGGAGTTGGGGGCGATGGACCTTCCTGTCAACCCGCCCGTGGCGCCGATGCTGGCCAAGCCGGTTGAGGCGATCCCGGACGGCGACTACGTGTTCGAGCCGAAGTGGGACGGCTTCCGGTCGATCGTGTTCCGGGACGGCGACGAGGTGGAGATCGGCAGCCGCAACGAGCGGCCGATGACCCGTTACTTTCCCGAGCTGGTGGCCGGGATCCGGGCCGAGCTGCCGGAGCGCTGCGTGATCGACGGGGAGATCGTGGTCCCGGACACCTCGGGCGCCCGGCTGGACTTCGAGGCCCTGCAGCTGCGCATCCACCCGGCGGCCAGCCGGGTCGGGCTGCTCGCCGAGCAGACGCCGGCTGCACTTCATCGCCTTCGACCTGCTCGCGCTGGGCGACGAGGACTACACGCAGCGGCCGTTCGCGCAGCGGCGGGCGGCGCTGGCCCGCGCGCTGACGACGGCGAAGCCGCCGGTTCACCTGACGCTGGCCACCACGGACCGTTCGGTAGCCCGGGACTGGTTCCGCCAGTTCGAGGGAGCGGGCCTGGACGGGCTGATCGCCAAGGACGCGTCCGGCCCGTACGAGCCGGACAAGCGGGTGATGAAGAAGATCAAGCACGAGCGCACCGCGGACTGCGTGGTGGCCGGCTACCGGGTGCACAAGAGCGGCCCGGACCGCATCGGCTCGCTGCTGCTCGGCCTGTACGCCGACGACGGCCGGCTGGCCAGCGTGGGCGTGGTGGGCGCCTTCCCGATGGAGCGGCGGATCGAGCTGTTCGCCGAGCTGCAGCCGCTGGTGACCACCTTCGACCAGCACCCGTGGAACTGGGCCGGGCAGCTGTCCGGGCAGCGGACCCCGCGGGCGGCCATGGCCAGCCGGTGGAACGCGGACAAGGACCTGTCGTTCGTGCCGCTGCGGCCCGAGCGGGTGCTCGAGGTCCGCTACGACCACATGGAGGGCCCGCGGTTCCGGCACACGGCCCAGTTCGTGCGGTGGCGGCCGGACCGCGAGCCGCGCTCGTGCACCTACGCCCAGCTGGAGGAGCCGGTCAGCTTCGACCTGGCCGAGATCCTGCGGGGCGGTCAGGCCGGAGGGCAGCATGGCTGAGCCGAAGAAGGTCCTGGAGCTGGCCGGCCGCGAGGTGGCCATCAGCAACCCGAGCAAGGTGTTCTTCCCGGGGGCCGGGGTGACCAAGCTGGACATGGTCCGGTACTACCTGGCCGTCTCGGCCGGGGCGCTGGGCGGGGTCAGCCACCGGCCGATGGCGCTCAAGCGATTCGTGAACGGGGCCGAGAAAGAGGCGTTCTTCCAGAAGCGGGCCCCGGACAACCGGCCGGACTGGATCGGCACGGTGGAGCTGCGCTTCCCCTCCGGCCGCACCGCGGACGAGGTGGTGGTCAGCGACGAGGCCGCGCTGGCCTGGGTGGTCAACCTGGGCTGCATCGACCTGAACCCGCATCCGGTCCGGGACACCGACCTGGATCACCCGGATGAGCTGCGGGTCGACCTCGACCCGGTGCCGGGCGTGGCCTGGCCGCAGATCAGGGACGTGGCCCTGGTGGCCCGGGACGTGCTGGCCGACTTCGGCCTGACGGGCTGGCCGAAGACCTCCGGGTCCCGGGGCATGCACATCTACGCGCGGATCGAGCCGCGCTGGCCGTTCGGCGAGGTGCGCCGGGCGGCGGTGGCCGTGGCGCGGGAGATCGAACGGCGGGCGCCGGACCTGGCCACCGCCAAGTGGTGGAAGGAAGAGCGGCACGGCGTCTTCGTCGACTACAACCAGAACGCCAAGGACCGCACGGTGGCCTCGGCGTACTCCATCCGGCCGGTGCCCGACGCCCGGGTGTCGACGCCGCTGACCTGGGAGGAGGTGCCATCCTGCGACCCGGCGGCATACACCATCGCCACTGTGCCGGAGCGGTTCGCGGCCCTCGGGGACCCGTGGGCGGGGATGGACGAGGCGGCCGGATCGCTGGCGGAGCTGATCGCGCAGGCCGACCGGGACGAGGCGGCCGGGCTGCCGGACGCGCCGTGGCCGCCGCACTATGAGAAGCAGGCCGGCGAGGCGCCGCGGGTGCAGCCGTCCAAGCGCCGCCCGGCGTCGGGTACCACTGGGCGGCGGCGGAGCACGATGCCGCTGATCGAGATCGCGCGGGCGCAGACCGAGGACGAGGCCATGGCGGGGCTGGAGCGCTGGAAGGAACGCCACGCCGAGATCTGGCCGCAGCTGGAGCCCCGGGACGTGCTGGTGGACAAGATGCGCGGGCGCAGCTCGGTCTGGTACCGGATCCGGCTCAACCTGCAGCACGTGCCGGAGGGCCAGCGGCCGGCGCAGGAGCCGCTGGACGTGGACTACGACCCGTGGCAGGGGTTCCAGCCCTAGACGTCCACCCAGTTCAGGGTGCGCTGGACGGCCTTGCGCCAGCCGGCGTAGCCCGCCTCCCGGCGGTCGGCGGTCCAGCTGGGTTCCCAGCGCCGGGACTCGCGCCAGTTGGCCCGCAGTTCGCCGGTGTCCCGCCAGAACCCGGTGGCCAGGCCGGCCGCGTAGGCCGCGCCCAGCGCGGTCGTCTCGGCCACCTCGGGCCGGCTGACCGGCACGCCGAGGATGTCGGCCTGCAGCTGCATGGCCAGGTCGTTGGCGGTGACCCCGCCGTCCACCTTGAGCACGTCCAGGGCGACGCCGGAGTCGCGGGCCATCGCGTCGGCCACGTCCCTGGTCTGGTAGGCGATCGACTCCAGCGTGGCGCGGGCCAGGTGCGCGCTGGTGTGGAAGCGGGACAGGCCGACAATGGCGCCGCGCGCGTCGGCCCGCCAGTACGGCGCGAACAGGCCGGAGAACGCGGGCACGAAGTAGGCGCCCTCGGTGTCGTCGACCTGCGCGGCCAGCGTCTCGCTCTGGGCCGCGCCGCTGATGATGCCGAGCTGGTCGCGCAGCCACTGCACCGCGGCCCCGGTGACCGCGATCGAGCCCTCCAGGGCGAAGGTGGCGGGCCGGGAACCGGACTTCAGGCACACGGTGGTCAGCAGCCCGTTGGCCGAGCGGACGACCTCGCCGCCGGTGTTCAGCAGCAGGAAGTTGCCGGTGCCGTAGGTGTTCTTGGCCTCACCGGGGGCGAAGCAGACCTGGCCCGCCATGGCGGCCTGCTGGTCACCCAGCGCGGCGGTGATGGGCAGCTCGCCGCCGAACGGCCCGTCGGCGGTGGTCAGCCCGTACGGCTCGGGCGAGATGGACGGCGCGATCCGGGGCAGCATGGCGCGCGGCACCCCGAACAGCCCGAGCAGCTCGTCGTCCCAGTCCAGGGTGGCCAGGTCCATCAGCATGGTGCGGCTGGCGTTGGTCACGTCGGTGACGTGGACGCCGCCCGCGGTCCCGCCGGTCAGGTTCCACAGCAGCCAGGTGTCCACGGTGCCGAAGATGGCCTCGCCTCGTCCGGCGTCGGCCCGCAGGCCGTCGACGTGCTCGAGCATCCAGCGCAGCTTGCCGCCGGAAAAATAGGTGGCGGGCGGCAGGCCGGCCTTGCGCCGGATCACCTCGCCGCGGCCAGGCGCGCTCCAGGGCGGCGGCGATGGCGTCGGTCCGGGTGTCCTGCCAGACAATGGCGTTGCCGTACGGGCGCCCGGTCCGGCGGTTCCACACGATGGTGGTCTCCCGCTGGTTGGTCAGGCCGAGCGCGGCCAGGTCGGCCACGCCGAGCCGCTGGGTGTTCAGCACGGTCTTGATGACGGCGCTGGTCCGCTCCCAGATCTCCACCGGGTTGTGCTCGACCCACCCGGCCCGGGGCAGCACCTGGGTGTGCTCGAGCTGGTGCCGGCGCGATCTCGGCCCCGGAGTGATCGAAGAGCATGAACCGGGTGCTGGTGGTGCCCTGATCCACCGCGCCGACGAAATCGGCCACGTCATCCTCCCTGCTCGACCCGTGCTGTGCGCATCATCGACATCCGGGGATAAACAGCCGTTAACCGGGACGTACCGGATGTCGGGTAGATTGACGATGTACATACCCTAGAGCTATGGGGAACCGGTGATGGCGAGCAACGGCGGTGTCCTGGACGCCCGGGAGCGCAGCGCGGCGCTCAGCCGGCTGGCGGCCGAGCGGTTCGACGTGCTGGTCATCGGGGGCGGCATCACCGGGGCCGGGGCGGCCCTGGACGCGGCCTCCCGCGGCCTGCGGGTGGCCCTGGTGGAGGCGCGCGACCTGGCCTCGGGCACCTCGAGCCGGTCGAGCAAGCTGGTGCACGGCGGCCTGCGCTACCTGGAGCAGCGTGACTTCAAGCTGGTCTACGAGGCGCTGCGGGAGCGTGACCTGCTGGTCTCGAAGCTGGCGCCGCACCTGGTCAAGCCGGTGTCGTTCCTCTTCCCGCTGTATAAGAAGGTGGTGGAGCGGCCCTACATCGGCGCCGGGCTGGTCCTGTACGACGCGATGGAGGGGACCAAGCGGCCGGTGCCGCACCACCGGCACCTGACCGTGCGCGGCGCGCTGAAGCTGGCTCCCGGGCTGTCCTCGGACCGGCTGGCCGGGGCGATGCGCTACTACGACGCCCAGGTCGACGACGCGCGGTACACCCTGACGGTGGCCCGCACCGCGGCGGCGCTCGGGGCGGTGGTCGCCACCCGGGTCAGCGCGGTCGGGCTGCTGCGGTCTGCGGGCGAGGCCCGGGTGACCGGCGCGCGGGTGCGCGATGAGGAGACCGGGCACGAGGTCACGGTAACCGCGGACACGGTGGTGGTCTGCGCCGGGGTGTGGACCGACCTGGTGCACGAGCTGGCCGGGGTGCAGGCCGGCTACCAGGTCCGGATGTCCAAGGGCGTGCACATCGTGGTGCCGCGGGAGGCGGTGCAGGCCGATACCGGGATGATCGTGCGCACCGACAAGAGCGTGCTGTTCTTCATCCCGTGGGGCGAGCGGTGGATCGTCGGCACGACCGACACCGACTTCTCCGGCGACCGGGCCGAGCCGGCCGTGACCGAGGACGACGTGGACTACATCCTGGCCAACGCGAACCGGGTGCTGGCCCGGCCGCTGGACCGGTCCGACGTCATCGCGGCCTACGCCGGGCTGCGGCCGCTGGTGGCCGCGGCGGCCGGGCCCAAGGGGGCCAAGCCCACGACCAAGCTGTCCCGGGAGCACGTGGTCGACGTGCCGGTGCCGGGACTGGCCAGCATCGCGGGCGGCAAGTTCACCACCTACCGGCTGATGGCCCGGGACGTGGTGGACGCGGCGGTGGCGGGCCTGGGCCGGGAGGTGCCGGCCTCGGTCACCGACCAGGTGCCGCTGATCGGCGCGGACGGCCTGGCCGCGGTGCGAGCCGGCGCCGGGCGGCTGGCCGAGGACTACGGCGTGCCGCGGCCCGCGGTGGAGCACCTGCTGGACCGGTACGGCACGCTGGCCGCCGACGTCCTGGACCTGACCCGCGCGGACCAGGGCCTGGCCGAGCCGCTGGCCGACGGCCACCCGTACCTGCGGGCCGAGGTGGCCTACGCGGTGGTGGCCGAGGACGCGCTGCACGTCGAGGACGTGCTGATGCGCCGGATGCGGCTGTTCATCGAGTCCGCCGACTCCGGGACCGGGGTGGCGGCCGAGGTGAGCTCGATCATGGGGCGGCTGCTGGGCTGGAGCCGGCGCAGGCGGGCCGCGGAGAACCGGCGCTATGCGGAGCTGGTCGCGGCCGAGCAGATTCAGGACGCGCCGGCGGCGGACGGCACGGGGCTAGCCGGCGCGGGGCTGGCCGGCCTGGGGCGGGCCGGCCAGGAACTGGCCGCGGCCGCCGCGGGATGAGCATGAATGACCGCCAAGAACCTGCTGCTGACGTTCCGGCTTGACCAGGAGCGGCGAAGCCGCCTGAAGGCCCGGCTGGCCGGCGAGGGACGCACCATGTCCGAGGTGGTGACCCACGGCCTGCGCCAGTACGTGCAGGGCGCGACCTCCCGCGCCGACGCCGCGCCGGCGGCAGGCGATCCGCCCCGGCTACCCGAGCGTGCCGCCGCCCGGCTGCGTGAGCTGCGCTCCGCCGGGCACACCGAGGCGCTGTCGGCCACGCTGGCCGCGCTGAGCGAGGCGGGATGGCCGCTGCGCTCGCTGGCCGAGGCCCTCGGGGTCAGCAAGCAGGCGGTCCAGGGGCGCATCCGGCGGCTGGTCCCCGGCCAGGCAGGCGCCCCGGTGAGCGGATACGAGCCGCCGCCGCCCTTCCCGCACCGGCGCGAGGCCAGCGCCCAGGGGCTCCGGCCGCACCTGACGATCAAGATCGACCAGGCGCTGCGGTCGGCGGCGCACCAGGCCGCCGCGCGCGAGGGCAGCTCGCTGAGCCAGGTGGTGGAGGCCATCCTGGACCGCTACCTGCACCACGGCCTGGCCGGGGAGGATCAGCCCGCCGTCCCGGCCCGCCGAGGGCGGGCCGGCTTACGCGTCATCCGCGTGCCGCAGGACCAGGATCATCCGCCAGGCGTCCGGCGCGGTGACCGGGGTGGCCACGTCGAAGTCCCCGTGGCGGGCCACCACCTCGAGACGGCCGGCCAGCTGGATGGCCGCGGTGAGCTCGGTGGCGGTCCAGAAGCGGTTGGGCACGACGTCGGTGACGGACCGCGCCGGGCCCTCGTGCGGGTAGTAGGTGACGCTGACGTGCTCCCTGGTCACCTGCGTGACCGGGTCGATCGCGTCCGTCCCGCCGCCCCAGCGCACCCGGACCACGCCGCCGGGGATCTCGCTGCTCCACTCGGTGCTGGTCCGGCGCTCGACGGCGAAGAAGTCAGCCGGGTGGGCCAGCTCCATGATGTACAGGCCGCCCGGGGCCAGGTGGGCGGCCACCGAGGCCAGGTGCCCGAGCAGGTCATCCAGGGTCAGCAGGTGACACACCGAGTTGAGCATGGTGATGGCCAGGTCGAACTGGCGGCCGAGCCGGAAGTCGCGCATGTCGCCCTGCACCACGGTGAGCGGGAGCTGGTCGGATGCGGCCAGCTCGACGGCCCGGGCGCACATGGCCGGGCTGAGGTCCAGGGTGGTGACGTCCAGGCCGCGGCGGGCCAGGCCCCGGGCGTGCTCGGCCGGGCCCGCGGCCAGCTCCAGGACCGAGCGCGCCGGGCCTGCATCCGGGTCCCGGTACAGGGCCGACCACTGGAGCAACGCCCCGGTTTCGGCGGGTACGTCACGGTAGGCACAGGCCGCCTCGTACAGCTCCGGTTCGTCATAGATTCCAGGCACGCGACCATGATGCCCGACGCCGACGGCACGATGGGGGCGTGGTGGGGGCACGCTACGCCGCGCGCCGCGGGCCTGCGGCAGACTGTCCGTCATGATGACTGAGAGCCAGGCGCTGGAGGCCCTGACGCGTCAGGATCCCGAGGCGGCCGGCGACGCGAAGGCCGCGTTGGCCTGGCTGACCGGTGACGAGGGCCTGGAGGTCATCTCGCTGCTGCGGCTGCAGGAGTTCCTCTGGTACGCGCTGCCGGTCAAGTGGCCGATGTCGACGCCGGGCCGGGTCGGGGTGGCCAAGGCGCTGGGCCGCCTGTTCATGCTGGCCGGCCTGGACCGGTACGCCGCGGTGTGCCTGTCCCCGGACACCGAGCGGATCATCACGGCCTACGCGGCCCGGCACGAAGACGGCATTGCCGCCTACACCGAGGCCATCGAGACGTCCCACGCGGCGCCGCCGGACACCGACCTGCTGGCCTGGGGCTCGGTGATGGGCCCGCAGGAGCGCGCCGCCTACGACGCCTGCGCGGCCGCGATCGAGCTGGCCTTCGCCTCGGGCGAGCTGGTCGTCGGGGCCCGCGGCTGGCGGACCAAGCGCGCTGAGCTGGTCAACCGCTGGCTGACCGGCCGGAACGAGGCCGCGCTGCTCGGGTCTGGTGACCACCCGGTGCTGGACGCCGACGCGGCGCCGGGCGCGGAGACCTGGCTGGGCCGGATCAGCGCGGAGCGCATCGAGGCGTGGGCGCACGGCCGCCCGGGCGAGCGCTCCCGGCTGGCCCGCACGCTGATCCCGCGGCTGCTCGACCCGCCCGCCCTGCCCGAGGACCCGCTGCCCACGCTGCGCTGGCTGCTCAGCCACGCGGACGAGGGACTGCGGCTGACCGCCCGGCACTACATCGCCCCGGCCCTGGTCACTGAGGCGGTCGATACGTTCGGCTGGCGGGACCAGCTGGTCGGCACCCTGCGGCAGGAGCTGGACGTGGTCCCGCTGCACACCCTGCGGGGCATGGCCCAGGCCGAGATGGGCGCGATCCGGCGCAGCCGGAGCAGCCTGGTGCTGACCAAGACGGGCAAGCTGATGACGGCCGACCCGGCCGCCCGCTGGCACATCGGCACGGCCGCGCTGATCGGCGCCGACGACGGCCCGCAGCCCGACTTCTCGGTAGCGGTCCGCGAGGCCGCGCTGCTGGTCATCTTGACCAGCGGCCCGACCGGGTACGACGAGCTGACCCGGCTGCTGACCGACATCCACGGGGTGGAGGGCTGGACGGCGGGCAGCAGCACGGGGCTGGCCAGCGCGGTGCGCACCGAGCTGTACACCCTCGGGCACCGGCTGTGGGCGCTGCACCTGCTGGGCGGCGAGCGCAGCTACACCGCGCCGCTGTCGCTGACCGAGACCGGCGTGGCCGCCGCCTTGTCAGCGCTGCTGGCCCGGGCCCTGCGGCCCCGGCATCACCTGGGCGTGGGCTGAGAGCTGGCCGCTGGCTTAGGAGGCGGCCTTCCGGTGCCCTACGAGGCGGCCTTCGTGCCCTCGGCGGCCACCGCGGACGGCTCCGCGGCGGCGGGCTCGCGCGGGACGAACTTGCCGCCCCGCAGCAGCGAGGCCAGCGCGGCCACCACCGACAGCGCGGCGGCGGCGATGAACACCACGTCCAGGCCCTGGTGGAACGGCCCGGAGATGAGCTGCGGGAAGAACTCCCGGCCGGTGAGGATCTGCTGGCTCGCGGCCGGCAGCGAGGTGAGCGCGTTGGCCGAGGCCAGCAGGTGCTGCACCGGGTTGACGCCCAGCACGGTGGCGAACAGCGAGGACACCGGGGGCAGCGAGCCGATCTGCTGGGCGACCGCGGTCGGCACGCCGTGCTGCTCCAGCCCGCTGGTCATCGTGGTGGGCAGGCTGGCCGCCAGCCCGGCGATCATCAGCGAGAAGAACACGCCGATGGACAAGGCGGTGCCCGAGTTCTGGAAGGTGGAGCGCATGCCGGAGGCCGCGCCGCGGTAGCGGGCCGGGACGCTGCCCATGATCGAGGAGGAGTTGGGCGCGGCGAACATGCCGCTGCCGATGCCGTTGATGGCGATGATTACCGCGAAGGCCCAGTACGGGAAGCTGACCGGCAGCAGCAGCAGGCCGATGAAGCTGATGGCGGACACGCTGGCCCCGGCCGTGGCGATGCCCCGGGAGCCGAACCGGTCGGACAGCATCCCGGCCAGCGGGCCGGACGTGATGAACCCCGCGGTCAGCGGGAGCAGGAAGATGCCCGCCCACAGCGGGGTCTGGCTGAAGTCATAGCCGTGCAAGGGCAGCCAGATGCCCTGCAGCCAGATGATCAGCATGAACTGCTGGCCGCCCCGGGCGATGGCCATGAGCAGGCCGGCGATGCTGCCCGCGGTGAAGGCCCTGATCCGGAACAAGCCGAGCTCGAACATGGGATCGGCGATCCTGCTCTCGATGATGCAGAACACGACGAGCAGGGCCACCCCGCCGGCCAGCAGGCTGATGACGGTCGGGCTGGTCCAGCCCATGGCCTGGCCGTGATAGGGCTGGATGCCCACGGTGACGCCGACCAGGAGGATGCCCAGGCCCAGGGCGAAGGTGATGTTGCCCCACCAGTCCATGCGGGCGCGGTGCCGCTCGCCGACCTCCTTGAGCCGGAGGTAGGCCCACAGGGTGCCGAACACGCCGACCGGGACGTTGATCCAGAACACCAGGCGCCAGTCGATGGCGGACAGCAGCCCGCCCGCCACCAGGCCGACGAACTGGCCGGACAGGCCGGCGATCTGGTTGGTGCCGAGCGCGAAGCCGCGCCGTTCGGCGGGCCAGGCGTCAGTCAGGATGGCCGCCGAGTTGGCCATCAGCATCGATCCCCCGATGGCCTGGGGGAACCGCCAGCCGATCAGCCACATGGCGCCCTGCGCGCCGTGGAAGGGGTCGAAGGAGAGCATGATCGAGGCCAGGGTGAAGACCACGAAGCCGGCGTTGTAGATCTTGACCCGGCCGTACATGTCGCCGAGCCGTCCGAGGCCGACCACCATCACGGCCTGGACCAGGCGGTAGCCCATGATCATCCACAGCAGGTAGAAGATGCTGCCCGGCGCCAGCGGGTCCAGGCCGATCCCGTTGAAGATGGCCGGCAGGGCGATGATGACGATCGAGCCGTCCAGCGTGGCCATGAACATCGAGGCGGTCGTATTGGTCAGCGCCACCCACCGGTAGCGGTCACCGTTACCCGGGTCCGGCTCCTTCGCCATTCACTCTCCTCGTGTCGCGCCCGCGGGCGCCTCGCCTCAGATGTTCTCGGCCAGCCGCTCGATCAGCGGTGCCGCCACCATGAGCTGGCTCATCTCCTCGGCGCTGAAACCGGCCGTCAGGGCCTGCGCGAGCTGCGCGATGCGCGCGTTGCGCTTGTCGCTGAGCGCGGACAAGCCCGCCGCGGTGACCGACATGACCGAACGCCGGCCATCGGCCGGGTCGGCCTGCCGGCTGACCAGGCCGCGCGCCTCGAGCGTGATGAGCGTGGCGCCCATCGACTGCGCGCTGATCTGCTCGGCCCGGGCCAGGGCCGAGACCGTGGCCGGGCCGCCGCGTTCCAGCTTGCGCAGGGCGGCGGATTCCGGCAGGGACAGCTCGCCCGGGGCGGGCAGCTGCCGGAGGCGCCGTTTGAACAGGCCCACGCTCAGGTAGAGGGCCGCGGCGATCTCGGTGACCTCCTGCTCCGTGGGCATTTAGCAAGGCTAACCTTGCCAGCCCAGTATGACAAGGTCAGCCTTCTTACTTTTGCGTAAGATGTTCGGCCTACGGCCGTACGAGTCACGGTCGTTCGATTTTTACGAATACAGATTCAAAAAAAGTTTATGAACTGCTAATATAAAGCAATGAAACAGAATAGTCACGGAATCGTTACCCTCGGTGCCCGATCCGGAATACTCTTGGGCCTCGTGACTGAAACCAACCTGAAGCTCGCCGGAAAGAGCGAGCGCCTGCACCGTTCCCTCCGCGCGCATCGCGCCTGGTGGACCCGGATCTGGCGGAGCCTCCTGGCGGCCATCGACGGGCAAGAGTGCTTCATGCGGCATCCCGGCGAGAGAATTCCCTCGCCGGGCCAGCAGCCCGGTCCGCGCTGGAACCCGCGCAGTGACGACTGGGACCTGGCGGCCTGACGGGCTGAGCCCGCCCCGCACATGATGGTCCGGAACTGGGCCTGAGCCGCCGGTGACACCTCAGAGAGCCGGCGGCCCAGGCCCGTCTATCAGCCCAGGATCAGCGGGCCAGTTCTTCCAGCGCACGGGCGCGCTGGCGCTTGCCGAACAGCAGCACCCTCAGGCCGGGGAGCACCGAGCACGGGATGGAAGGTGGCCGACAGGATCAGGGCCTTGCGGCGGCCGATGTTGTCCGACAGCCAGCCGATGGCGTAGCCGCCGATCACGATGCTGATGCCGGCCTGCAACGCGTACAGCACGTTGTACTGGGTGTGGCTGATGATCTTGGCCGGCAGCCACACGAACGGGTACATCCGGGCGGCGATGCCGTCCGTGGAGGCCGAGGTCGACCAGCCTGGAAGAGGCCGGCGCGGAAGGCGCCGCGAGATGCGCAGGACGTCTGCGGCTCGGCCAACGACATGGATGTCACAGCCATGCGCACCTGACGACATGGTTGTGGCAACCATGTCGTTGAGGCTGTGAGCCGAGAGCACCGTGGGACGCTTGCGCCGAGCCGGGTTGATTCGGGACAGTCCGCGCCGATGAGCGACCCAGTGGCCCATCGGTGCGGGTGGGGGGCATGGTGCCAGTGGGTTCATCCGGGCTGTAGTGGTTTTGGCCGGGCTGAAGGAAGGGAGCGGGTGGGGCGGTGGGCTAGGGCCAGTGGAGAGGGTCGTAGCCGGTGTAGTTCTCGGCCAGGGAGGTGGCGGCGGCGCGGGAGGAGACGAGGTAGCGGAGCTGGGCGAGCTGCAGCTGGGCTTCGAACGGGCCGGCTGCCGGGTCGACGTGCAGCATGGAGGTCATCCACCAGGAAAAGTGGGTGGCGCGCCAGACGCGGGCCAGGCTCGTGTCGGAGTAGGCGGCGGCCGGGGCGGGGTCCTGGTCGCGGAGCAGGCTGGTCAGGGCCCGGGCCAGGAGGGTCACGTCGGCGAGGGCCAGGTTGAGGCCCTTGGCCCCGGTGGGCGGGACGATGTGAGCCGCGTCGCCGGCCAGGAACAGGCGGCGGTACCGCATGGGCGAGGCGACGAAGCTACGCATCGGCGCGATGGCCTTCTCAGTGATGGGGCCGTCGCGCAGGGCCCAGCCCGGGACGCCTAGCCGGGTGCGCAGCTCGGCCCAGATCCGGTCATCCGGCCAGCACGCCAGGTCCTCGTCCGCGGGGACCTGCAGGTAGAGACGGCTGACCTGCGGGGTGCGCATGGTGTGCAGCGCGAATCCGGCCTCATGGCGGGCGTAGATCAGCTCGTCGGTGGAGGGCGGGACGGTAGCCAGGATGCCGAGCCAGGCGTAAGGGTAGCCGCGTTCGGCGATGTGGAGCAGGCCGGGCGGGAGGGCCGGGCGGCAGACGCCGTGGAACCCGTCGCAGCCGGCGATGACGTCGCACCGGACCTCGTGACGGTTCCCGGCGGCGTCGGTGTAGCGCAGCTCGGGCTGGCCGGTGTCCAGGTCGGCGACCTCAGTATCGGAGACGCCGAACTCGACCTGTCCTCCGGCGGCCAGCCGGGCCTGGATCAGGTCCTTGACGATCTCGGTCTGGGCGTAGATCGTCACCCAGCGGCCCCCGGTCAGGTCACGGAAATCCAGGTGGTGCCGTTCCCCCGCGAACTGCAGGTAGATGCCGCCGTGCTCGAGACCCTCGGCGTCCAGCCGGGCGGCCCAGGCCGACCGCGCGGAGCAGCTCGACGGTGCCGGCCTCCAGTAGCCCGGCGCGCTGCCGCGCCTCGCAGTAGGCCCGGGTCCGGGTCTCCACCACCACCGAGTCGATGCCGCGCAGGGCCAGCAGGTGGGACAGCAGCAGGCCGGCCGGGCCGGCCCCGATGATGCCGACCTGGCTGCGGGCGGTCGTGCTGGCCACCGGCTAGAACGGGTACGGGGCGATGTCGCCGCGGACGGTGACCCAGCGGGTGTCGGTGAACGCGTCCAGGTTGGCCGTGCCGCCGAACCGGGCGCCGGTGCCGGAGGCGCCCAGCCCGCCGAAGGGGATGTTCGGCTCGTCGTCCACGGTCTGCTCGTTGATGTGCACGATCCCGGTCGGGATCTGCCGGGCCAGGTCCAGGCCGCGCATCACGTCCCGGGTCAAGATGCCGAGCGACAGGCCGTACTCGCTGTCCGCGGCGAGCTTGACCGCGTCGTCGGCGGTGGCGAAGCGGATCACCGGGGCGACCGGGCCGAACACCTCGTGAGCGTAGGCCGGCATCTGAGCCGACACGTCGGCGAGCACGGTGGGCTGGTAGAACAGGCCCTCGTACTGGCCGCCGGCGGCCAGCACGGCGCCGGCCGAGACGCTGTCGCTGACCAGGCCGTGCACCTTGTCGCGCTGCCGCTCGTCGATGACCGGGCCCAGGGCGACCGGGTCGGTGGCCGGATTGCCGACCGGCAGGTGGCCGGCCTTGTCGGCCAGTGCGGCCACGTAGTCGTCGTAGATGGCCTCGTGGACCAGGTGCCGGCCGGTGGTCATGCAGATCTGGCCCTGATGCAGGAACGATCCCCAGGCCCCGGCCGAGACGGCGCGGTCCAGGTCGACGTCGTCGAGCACGATGAGGGCCGAGTTGCCGCCCAGCTCGAGGTGCACGCGCTTGAGGTGACGGGCGGCCAGCTCGCCCACCCGCCGGCCCGCGGCGGTGGAGCCGGTGAAGGAGACCAGGCGGACGGCCGGGTCGGTGACGAGCGCCTCGCCGGTCTCGGCTCCGCCGGGCAGGACGTGCAGCAGGCCGTCGGGCAGCCCGGCCGCGGCGAAGACCTGAGCCAGCGCGACCCCGCCGCAGACGGCGGTGCGCGGGTCGGGCTTGAGGACCACGGCGTTGCCGAGGGCCAGCGCGGGCGCGACCGAGCGGATGGCCAGGATCTGCGGGAAGTTGAACGGCGCGATCACGCCGACCACGCCGACCGGGATGCGCTCGGCGAAGCTCAGCCGCGGCTGCTCGCTGGGCAGCAGCTCGCCGTAGGCGCGGGACGGCAGGGTGGCCGCCTCGTAGATCTCGGTGGTCGCGACGTGGGTCTCGAAGGCCATGGCCGGGGGAATCTTGCCGCTTTCCCGGATCCCCCACCACTCGATATCCGCCGCGTGGGCCAGCCACAGGTCGGCGGCCCGGCGCAGCACGGCGGAGCGCTCGGTGTGCGGCGTGGCGGCCCAGCCGGGCTGGGCCGCGGCCGCGAGCCGGGCAGCCCGGGTCACGTCGGCGGGAGAGGCGATCCCGGTCCGGCCGAGCTCGGCGCCGGTGGCGGGCTCGATCACTGCGGCGTCGCCGCCTGAGCCCTCGATCCAGCCGCCGGAGTAGATCTTGCCGCGCCAGACGGCGTCGTCCATGAGGGCCATGACCACTCCTTGCGTTCAATCGTGCGTAATACGTAACTATCACGATAGATCACAAAACGGCCAAAGGGAGCCCCTAGGGAGGTGTTCGCGCGCGGGAGGAAAGGCGGGCGACCGGACCGAGAACCTGACAGCGGAAACAGACCGGGCGGCGGGGACCGGGACTAGGCAGCGGGACGGGGCGACTCGGGCGGGCCGGGGCGACTCGGGCGGGACGGGGCCATGAGACGGGACGGCGGGTGGCGGGAAACGGGGCG
Source organism: uncultured Actinomycetes bacterium (assembly GCA_963744005.1). Taxonomy (GTDB): domain Bacteria; phylum Actinomycetota; class Actinomycetes; order Streptosporangiales; family Streptosporangiaceae; genus Palsa-504. Next base: position 1,993,929 of record CAVURU010000003.1, read on the forward strand.
CGGCGAGTCGGGGTGGTCGCTGTAGCGGGCGGGCGGGCGGCCGGCCACACTTGCTTGCTATGCGCACGCTCGTCGTTGATCATCCGCTGGTCACTCACAAGCTCACCGCGCTGCGCGACGTGGCCAGCGACACCGCCACCTTCCGCAGCCTGGCCGACGAGCTGGTGACCCTGCTGGCCTACGAGGCGACCCGCGAGATGCGGGTACAGCCGGTCTCGGTCACCACGCCGGTCGCGGAGGCCCGCGGGGTCAAGCTGGCCCAGCCGGTCCCGCTCATCGTGCCGGTGCTGCGGGCCGGAATCGGGATGCTGGACGGCATGACCCGGCTGCTGCCCATGGCCGACGTCGGCTTTGTCGGGCTGCGCCGGGACGAGGAGTCGCTGGTCGCCTCGACCTACGCGGACCGCCTGCCGGCCGACCTGACCGACCGGGACACGTTCGTGCTCGACCCCATGCTGGCCACCGGCGGGACGCTGGCCACGGTCATCAGCATGCTGGCCGCCCGGGGGGCGGCGTCGATCACCGCCATCTGCCTGCTGGCCGCGCCGGAGGGCGTGCGGCACCTGGAGGAGACCTTCGCCGGGGACGAGCCGTGGGTGCGGGTGGTCACGGCCGCCGTCGACGAGCGGCTGAACGAACGCGGCTACATCGTGCCGGGCCTGGGCGACGCGGGCGACCGGCTCTTCGGCCGCATCTAGGAGCGGTCTCGGGCGGGGCGCCGGGCCTGCCGCGCATATGTACGGCGCCGGCTGGTCTGCGGGCTTAGGCCCCCCCAATACTCGCGACCGCCAGTACCTGCGAGCAGAGCCCGGCACCCTGCCAAGGTGAAGCAAACCAGGCTGACCCGCAGAGCGGTATCCCCGGATCCGGGGAGGGTTTATGGTGAGCCCATGGCGGTGAGTGCGCACGTGTGCACCGCGTCGGGTCAGGAGCTGCGGGTCGCCGAGGGCAACCGGCTGGTCTTCGGCCGGGGTCCCGAGGTAGACCTGGCCGTGGCGGCCGGGCCCGGGCTGTCCCGGCGGGCGGGCATCGTGACGGCGATGGCGGCCGGAGCGTGGATTACCAACATCAGCCGGACCCACGCGCTGTACGTGGAGGGTGACGGCTACCGGATCAGGCTGCCGCGGCTGGAAGACGACAGCGAGCCGGCCGGCGGCTGGCTGCTGCACTCGGGCACGGCGCGGGTCGGATCGCGGTCCATGCTGGACGGCGGCCTGCCGCTGCAGGTGACGGTGACCGGCCACCGGCAGGCCGACGAGGCCGCGGATGATGACCAGCCGGACGGCGAGGGTACGATCCTGCCGCTGTCCCTGGACCCGATGACCAAGGTCTTCCTGGTCGCGCTGATCTGGTGCCGGCCATGGCTGACCGATCCGGGCGCCACCTCGCCGCTGCCCCGGACGCCGGAGATCGCCCGGTCCGCGCTGGAGGTGACCGGCGCTTACCGCGAGCTCGAGCGGTTCGAGACCGACGCCGACTTCCGCGACCTGCTGTCGGCCCGGGTGGCCGAGCACATCAAGGTGCTGCGGCGGAAGATCACCGACCGCGGGCTGGCCGGCCCGCGCGTGCGGCTGTCGGACGAGGTCACAGTGCGGATCTTGATCGAGCACGGGATCATCGCCTCGGCCGACCTGGACCGGCTGGAGGACCCGGAGTGGCGGTCCCGGCAGGAAGACCTGTGGTGGAGCTGAGCCGGAGCTAGCTCAGCCCGCGGGCGGGCCGCCGGAGGGCGGGGCGGACGGGATGATCATGAACTCGGTGCGAGCGGTCCCGCCATCGGTCGCGACGACGGTGACCTGGCCCAGGTCGAGCGAGCGGGCGTACAGCCGGGTGAGCGGGACGGTGAACGTGCCGTCCCGGCCGACGGTGGCGTGGTAGGGCGAGGTGGCCTTGACCAGCGTCAGGTACCGCGGCGGCGGCCCGACCTCGGTCAGCGAGAAGGTGACCGAGGTGCCCGGGGCGAAGTGGTTACCGCGGACGGCAAACGGGGTGCCCGACGGGCCCGAGCTCTCGTTGACCATGCACAGGCCCGGGCTGGAGCTGGCCTGGACCTCGCCGCACACGGTGGGCGGCGGTGGCGGCGGGCCGCCCTGCGGCGGCGGCGGCTGCGAGTTCAGATTCGAGCCCGAGCCCGAACCCGAGCCGGAGGCCAGGCCGGAAGCCGCCGGGGCGTGGGATCTGGTCAGCGTGACGCCGAGCACGACGCCACCGACCACCAGGGCGGCGGCGGCCGCGGCCCCGCCGACCCAGGCCAGGTGGGCGCGCAGCCAGCCCCGCTCGCCCGCCGGGCGCTGGTGCCGGGCCCCGGGCTGGGTGGCCGACGGGGTTCCGGCCGGGAGGACGGACCGGGGGGCCGCGGGCAGCGGGAGATAGGACGGAGCGGTGCCGTCCGGGCCGCCTTCGGTGTCGGCGGTGTCCGCGGTGTCGGCCGACCCGGCGGAGACGGCCAGCAGCGGGTTGTGCTGGTACTGCGCGATCAGGCTCATGGCCGAGCCGGGCAGGTGCGGGTGCGGGCCGGCCGAGCCGGAGTGAGCCTCGGCGAAGGGGCCGAGCCGAGTCAGGATCCCGGCGGGGCTGGGCCGGCCGGACGGCGCGCGCTGCAGGCACGCGGCGATCAGCGGGACGAGCTCGGGCGGCACGGCGGACAGGTCGGGCTGCTCGGTGGCCAGGGCGGCCAGCACGTCCATGACCGAGTCCCCGTGGTAGGGAGCCTGCCCGGTGGCGGCGAAGGCGAGCGTGGCCCCGAGGGAGTACACGTCGCTGGCGGCCGAGGCCTGATGGGTGTCCCGGGCCTGCTCCGGGGCCATGTAGGCGGGCGTGCCCACGGTGCCGTGCGAGGTGGCCTGGCTCGCGGCCTCGGCCGCCCGGGCCACGCCGAAGTCGATGACCCGCGGCCCGTCCGCCGCGACCAGCACGTTGGACGGCTTCAGGTCCCGGTGCACCAGCCCGGCCCGGTGGATCGAGTCCAGCGCCTCGGCGCAGCCGGCCGCCAGCCACTGCACGGCCGGCACCGGCAGCGGGCCGCAGGCCCGGACCAGCTGGCTCAGCGACGGCGCCGCGACGTAGGCGGTGGCCAGCCAGGGCAGGTCCGCGCCGGGATCAGCCTCGACCACGGCGGCGGTGAAGAACCCGCTCACCCGGCCCGCGGCCGTCACCTCCTGCGCGAACCGGGCCCGGAAGCCGGCCTCCTCAGCCAGGTCGGCCCGGATCGTCTTGACCGCGACCAGCCGCCCGGCCGCGGACCGGCCCAGGAAGACGCGGCCCATCGAGCCGGCCCCGAGGCGGCCGAGGATGACGTACGGCCCAACCTGCTGCGGATCCCCCCGGTGCAGCCGTTCTCCCCCCGGATCAGGTTCCGACATCGGAGTCCCTCCCAGCCTCCATCATGCCCAATCACCGCCCGGCGCGCGCCGCCTCGCAGGCGAGCGTGACAGGTGATCCAGAAGGAGTAGCCCGGTTCGTTCGGTAAGAAACGAATTTTACCCAGACGAGCGGGATCCGAGCATGCTGACGGGAACGACGGCGTCGCTGAGGGCGCGGGCGGTGGCGAAGCCGGGCTTGATGACGGTGTTGATGAGCCGCAGCCGCTCGTCGAATCCGGCGAACGCGCTCTTCATCGCGTTGATGGTCAGCCACTCGACGTCGGACCAGCCGTAGCCGAACTCCTGGGCCAGCCGGTGGAACTCCGAGCTGAGGGTGACCTGGCTCATCAGCCGGTTGTCGGTGTTGACCGTGACCCGGAACTGGAGCTGGCGCAGCAGCCGGAGCGGGTGGTCGGCGATCGACGGGGCGGCGCCGGTCTGGACGTTGGAGGTGGGGCACATCTCCAGCGGGATCCGGCGGTCCCGGACGTAAGCGGCCAGCCGGCCGAGCTCGACGCTGCCCTCGGCGGTGATCCGGATGTCGTCCTTGATCCGGACGCCGTGGCCGAGCCGCTCGGTGCCGCACCACTGCACCGCCTCCCAGATGGACGGCAGCCCGAACGCCTCGCCCGCGTGAATGGTGAAGTGGAAGTTCTCCCGCTGGAGGTACTGGAACGCGTCCAGGTGCCGGCTGGGCGGCCAGCCGGCCTCGGCGCCCGCGATGTCGAAGCCGACCACGCCCTCGTCCCGGTGGCGCACGGCCAGCTCGGCGATCTCCAGCGACCTGGCCGCGGTGCGCATGGCGGTGAGCAGCGCGTAGACCGTGATGCCGCGGCCGGCACTGCCCTCCCGGAAGCCGGCCAGCACGGCCTCGACCACTTCATCCAGGCTCAGTCCCTGATCGGTGTGCAGCTCCGGCGCGAACCGGACCTCGGCGTAGACCACGCCGTCGGCGGCCAGGTCCTCGGCGCATTCGGCCGCGACCCGGCGCAGCGCGTCCGGGGTCTGCATGACGGCCACGGTGTGCCGGAACGCGTCCAGGTAGACCTCGAGGTGGCCGCGGTGCGCGCCCTCGGTCAGCCGCCTGGTCAGCTCCTCGACGTTGTCGCCGGGCAGGTCCGGGTAGCCGATCTCGCGGGCCAGGTCGAGCACGGTCTGCGGGCGCAGGCCGCCGTCCAGGTGGTCGTGCAGCAGGACCTTGGGTGCGGAGCGGAGCTCAGCAAGCGTCAGCATCACACCATTGTGCTATGGCCGCACGTACTCGATGACCAGGGAAGGGACGGGTGCAGGCGGCTGGTCAGCGACGGTCGCGGCACCGTCCAGGGCGGCGGTGGCCGGGCCGAAGCGGGCCGGATCGTCGGCGTGCAGCTCCAGCAGCGGCTGGCCGCGCTGCACCCGCTCCCCCGGCTTGGCCAGGCAGATGACCCCGGCCGCGGCGCTGACCGGGTCCTCCTTGCGGGCCCGGCCCGCGCCGAGCCGCCAGGCCGCGGTGCCGACCTGCAGGGCGTCCAGGCCGGTGAGCCAGCCGTCGGCGGGCGCGGGCAGGGCGGCAGTGACGTGCGCGGCGGCCGGCGCCGGGGCGTCGGGATCGCCGCCCTGGGCCACGACCATGGCCCGGAACGACTCCAGGGCCCGCCCGTCGGCCAGGGCGGCGGCCGGGTCGGCCGCGATCCCGGCCAGCGCGAGCATCTCGGCGGCCAGGGCCAGGGTGACCTCCATCAGGTCCGGCGGGCCGTCCCCGGACAGCGCCGCGACGCACTCGGCGACCTCCAGGCCGTTGCCGACGGCCCGGCCGAGCGGGGTGTCCATCCTGGTCAGCAGGGCGCGGGTGGTCACGCCGTGCTCCTGGCCCAGGGCGACCATGGTCTGGGCCAGCTCCCGGGCCCGGTCCAGGTCCTTCATGAACGCGCCGGTGCCGACCTTGACGTCGAGGACCAGCGCGCTGGTCCCCTCGGCGATCTTCTTGGACATGATCGAGCTGGCGATGAGCGGGATGGACTCGACCGTGCCGGTCACGTCCCGCAGCGCGTACAGCCGGCGGTCGGCCGGGGCCAGCCCGGCGCCCGCGGCGCAGATCACGCAGCCGACCCGGTCCAGGACCTCGATGGTCTGCTCCGGGCTGAGCGCGGTGCGGAAACCGGGAATGGACTCCAGCTTGTCCAGCGTGCCGCCGGTGTGGCCGAGCCCGCGGCCGGACAGCTGCGGCACGGCCGCGCCGCAGGCGGCGACGAGCGGGGCCAGGATCAGGCTGACCTTGTCCCCCACCCCGCCGGTGGAGTGCTTGTCGACGGTGGGCCGGGCGATGGCGGACAGGTCGAGGCGGTCCCCCGAGGCGATCATGGCCGCGGTCCAGGTGCGCAGCTCCTCGCCGTCCAGGCCGCGGAAGAAAATGGCCATGAGCAGGGCGGACATCTGCTCGTCGGCGACCTGCCCGGCGGCGAAGGCGTCGAACAGCCAGCGGATGTCGTCGTCCGGCAGGCGGTGCCCGTCGCGTTTGGCGGTGATCAGGCTGACGGCGTCGGTCATCCGGGTGCTCTCCGCTCGGCCAGGTCGGTGCCGGTGAAGGCGGCGGGCAGCAGGACCTCCAGCGGCTGGGGTCCGCTCGCGGTGTCGACCAGGAGGCCGGGGCCGCCCGCCTCGAGCAGGAGCTGGCGGCAGCGGCCGCAGGGCAGCAGCGGCTGGCCGTCACCGGCTACGACGGCGACGGCGACGAGCCGGGGCGTTTCGGCAGGCGCCTCAAGCGCGGCCGCGTGCAGCGCGCTGACCAGGCCACATTCGGCGCACAGGGTCAGGCCGTAGGAGGCGTTCTCCACGTTGCAGCCGGTGACGACACGGCCCTCGGCGGTCAGGCCGGCCGCGCCGACCTGCAGCTGAGAGTAAGGAGCGTAGGCCCGGGCGGCGGCGGTGGTCGCGGCGGCACGCAGGGCCGGCCAGTCGGTGCTCACGACGGCGCCTAGGAATCACTAGGATCGGGGATCAGGTTCCGCAGGATGCGGGGTCCGCATGAATGAGGCTGCAGGGGTGCCTCATCCACGCGGACCCTCCCATGTCATCCGCGCGTCAGCAGCAGGGTGGCTGTCCGCGCTGAGCAAGGAACTCTGAGAACCATCATGCCGGGTCACTTCTTTAGGCTCTCCCTGGAAAAAGTTCAGTTTCAGTTAAGATCTCGGCCCGATTTCGCCGCGGCCGGTTTCGTGCTTAGCGTGGAGGCCGTGAACGCTCGCCTGGGCCGGGTGCTCGTCGTCGAAGACGACCCCGGCATCGCCACTCAGCTGGTCCGAGGACTGACCCGCGCCGGTTACGAAACCGGCAGCGTCACCACCGGGCAGGCCGCGCTGGACTGGCCGGTGCCCGATGTGGTGCTGCTGGACCTCGGGCTGCCCGACATCGACGGGATCGAGGTGTGCCGGCGGCTCCGCCAGTCGGGTGACGCGGCGATCATCGTGGTCACGGCGCGCGGCGAGGAATCCGACCGGGTGCTGGCCCTGGACGAGGGGGCCGATGACTACCTGATCAAGCCGTTCGGCCTGGCCGAGCTGCTGGCCCGGATCCGGGCCGTGCAGCGGCGCAGCCGGCAGCCCGCGGGCAACAGCCAGGTGCTCCAGCACGGCGCGCTGACCGTGGACCTGCGCACGCACAAGGTCACCGTCAGCGGGCACCAGATCGCGGTCACGCCCAAGGAGTTCGCCATCCTGGAGTGCCTGGCCAGCGACCCGGGCCGGGTGGTCAGCCGCCAGGAGATGCTCGAGCGGGCCTGGGACGAGCACTGGTACGGGCCGACCAAGGTGCTGGACGTGCACATGGCGGCGCTGCGGAAAAAGCTGGGCGACCCGGGGATCATCGAGACCGTCTACGGTCACGGCTTCCGGCTGGCTGATTCCGGCAGCCCAGCGTGACCCGGCGCATCCTGGTCATGCTGATGGCCTTCACCGCCCTGATCCTGGTCGGGGCGATGGTGCCGCTGGCCCTGAACACGACCTCGCACGACCGGAACTCCTTCATCCAGGCGGCGACGAGCACGGTGCGCACCGACGCAGCCGTGGTCCAGAGCGCGCTGCTGCTGGCCGCCCAGCAGTCGAACGGCGCGAATTCGGGGGGCACCCTGGCTCAGGCACAGGCCTCGATCGGCAAGCTCCAGGTGGTCAAGGAAGCCCGCCAGGCCGGCGATGGCCTGCTGATCCTGTCTCACGACCTCAAGAAGCCGGATCAGCAGGTGGCCGAGTCAGGCATGCCGTCCGGCAACTGGGATGCCCTGGCCCAGCAGGCCAACAACCAGGCGCAAGCCGTGCTCGGCACCGACCAGGCCATCCAGCCCGCGACCACGTTCACCGGCTCGCAGCTGCTGGTGGCCATGCCCGTCTACAGCTCAGGCACGCAGGGGCAGTGGGTCGGCACGGTCCTGCTGGCCCGGTCCACCACGCCGCTGGACCGCGAGATCGCCACGCTGTGGACCATCCTCGGCGCGATCGCCGTCGGCGGCCATGATCGCCGCGGCGCTGCTCGGCTTCGGGCTGGCCCGGTGGGTGAGCAGGCCGCTGAAGGGCCTGGACTGCCGCGGCCCGCCGGCTGGCCGACGGCGACCTGGCCATCCGGGCCGAGGTCGACTCCGGCCCCCCGGAGCTGCGCCGCCTGGGCACCACCTTCAACACCATGGCCGGACGGCTCGAGGCCCTGGTGCACGGGAACCGGGCCGTGATCGCCGACGTGTCGCACCAGCTGCGCACCCCGCTGGCCGCGCTGCGGCTGCGGCTGGACCTGCTGGCCGTGGACACCGACCCGGAGACGGCGCACGAGCTGGCGGGCGCGCTGGACGAGCTGGCCCGGCTGTCGCGGCTGGTGGACGGCCTGCTCGCGGTGGCCCGGGCGGAGAACGTGGTGCCGGTGCCGGCCGTGGTCGACGTGGCCGAGCGTGGCCCGGGAACGGGTCGTGGCCTGGCATCCGGTGGCCGATGACCGGGGCATCGAGCTGACCGCGGTGACCGCGGCCGGGACGACCGGCGGCACTATCCGCGGTGCGGCCCGGGCCCAGGTCAGCGCCATCCGCGGCGCCGACCGCGCGCAGGCCGGGGCGGTGCTGGCCTGGATCGGCGAGGGCCACCTGGAGCAGATCCTGGACAACCTGATCGCCAACGCGCTGGACGCGCTGAGCCCGGGCAACCAGATCCGGATCGTGGTGGAGCCCGCGGAGACCGGGGCCCGGATCACGGTCAGCGACAACGGCCCGGGCATGCCGCCCGAGGATCGGGAGCGGGCCTTCCTGCGGTTCACCACCAACAGCGCGAACGGCACCGGGCTGGGCCTGGCCATCGTGCACCGGCTGGCCGTCTCCAACGGCGGCACCGCCCGGCTGGACGAGACCCCGGGGGGCGGCCTGACCGTCATCGTTGAGGTGCCGGGCGTCCCGGCCGCGGAGAGCAGCGGGACCGGCAGCCGCCCGGTGGTCCAGGACACGGTCAGCCTCTAGCGCCCGGGCGGGGCCCGTCGCCCGTCGGCCTGTAGGAAAGCACCAAGTCGGCGGGCTCGGATCGCGGCCGTATGTCGGGGCCGCCAGGAATGCCGGTTTCCCCGGGTTCCGATTCGGCAACGAGCAGGGCAGATCGTCGCGTGTCCCCTTCACACACGGCACAACCAGGCATAACCTGCGGGACAACCCAGGACGAATGCGAGGCCAGGTGCTCTATTAGCGCCTGGCCCAGTGGAGGTAAGCGTGAAACACAGCGCATGGGGCTTCGCGGCGCTGGCCGCCGCCGCGACGCTGACGGTCGCGGCGTGCGGCAGCAGCAGCAGCAGCTCGGCCTCGTCAGGCAGTGGCTCGGCGAGTGCCTCGAGCTCAGCGGCCAGCACGGCGACGGCCACCGGCGCCAAGACCCTCGGCTGCATGGTCACCGACACCGGCGGGATCAACGACCGGTCGTTCAACGCCTCCTCGTGGGCGGGCATGCAGGCCGCGGCGGCCGCGAACCCCAACATCACGGTCAAGTACCTGCAGTCGACGACGCAGAGCGACTACATGCCGAACATCAACACCTTCATCAGCCAGAAGTGCAACATCATCGTCACCGTCGGCTTCCTGATGGGCGCGGCGACCGAGGCGGCGGCCAAGGCCAACCCGGACCAGAAGTTCGCCATCGTGGACTGCTCCTACGCGTCGGGCTGCCTGACCGGCACCAAGGAGCCCAACATCGACCAGCTGACCTACAACACCGTGCAGGACGGCTTCCTGGGCGGCTACCTGGCCGCGGGCATGTCCAAGTCGGGCAAGGTGGCCACGTTCGGCGGGATCGAGCTGCCCACCGTGACCATCTACATGGACGGGTACTAGGACGGCGTCCAGTACTACAACTCCAAGCACGGCACCAAGGTGCAGGTGCTCGGCTGGAACGAGACGACCCAGAAGGGCTCGTTCACCGGTGACTTCACCAACCAGACCAAGGGCCAGACGCTGACCCAGACGTTCATCAGCGAGGGCGCGGACATCATCTTCCCGGTGGCCGGCAACGTCGGCCTCGGCGCGGCCAAGGCGGTCCAGCAGGCCGATGCCTCGGCGGGCAGCCAGAAGGTCAACATGGAATGGGTCGACGTCGACGGCTGCGTCAGCGCGGCGCAGTACTGCAAGTACTTCATCACCAGCGTGGAGAAGGGCATCGTGGCCGCGGTGAAGGCCACGGTGCAGAGCGTGGCCGACGGCAGCTTCAAGGGCGGCACTTACGTCGGCACGCTGGCCAACGGCGGCGCCGTGCTGGCCCCGCTCCACGACTTCTCCAGCCCAGGTCCCGGCTTCGCTCCAGCAGGAGCTGGCCACAGGTCGGCACCGGCATCGAGAGCGGCTCGATCCAGACGCCGACCAAGAGCCCGGTATAACGGCTGGCGGCCAGACGCGGAACAATGTGGCAGCGGTGCGGAACGGCCGCACCGCTGCCACATCGGCTCCCGGCACCTGGTGTCGCTGACGAGTCGCTAAGGGGCGACGTGGAACTTGAGCTGAAGGGCATCACCAAGCGGTTCGGTTCGCTGGTGGCCAACGACCGGATCGACCTGTCGGTGGCCCCGGGCCAGGTGCACGCCCTGCTCGGCGAGAACGGCGCGGGCAAGACGACCCTGATGAACGTCCTGTACGGGCTGCTGCAGCCCGACGAGGGCGAGATCCTGCTGGACGGCACAGCCGGCCGGTTCGGCTCCCCGAAGGACGCCATCGCGGCCGGCATCGGCATGGTGCACCAGCACTTCATGCTGGTGCCGGTGTTCACGGTGGCGGAGAACGTGACCCTCGGCATCGAGGAGACCCGGCCGCCCGGCCTGCTGGACCGGCGCAAGACCCGCCAGGACGTCCGCGAGCTGTCCCGCCGCTACGGCCTGGAGGTCGACCCGGACGCTCTGGTGGAAAACCTGCCGGTCGGCATCCAGCAGCGAGTCGAGATCATCAAGGCGCTGGTCAGGGAAGCGACCGTGCTGATCCTCGACGAGCCCACCGCGGTGCTCACCCCGGCCGAGACCGAGGACCTGTTCCGGATCATCCGGCAGCTGAAGGCACGGCGGCACGTCCATCGTCTTCATCTCGCACAAGCTCCGGGAAGTCCAGGCCATCGCGGACACGATCACCGTGCTGCGCCGCGGCGCGGTGGTCGGGCCAGCGGCCGCCGTCGGCCACCGAGGACGAGCTGGCCGCGCTGATGGTCGGCCGGAACGTGCAGCTGCGGGTGAGCAAGGACGCGGCCAAGCCCGGGCGACGTGGTGCTGGACGTGGCCGACCTGACGGTGGCCGACGAGACCGGCCGGGTCTGGGTGAACGGGATGTCGTTCGAGGTCCGGGCGGGCGAGATCCTCGGCGTGGCCGGCGTGCAGGGCAACGGGCAGACCGAGCTGTGCGAGGCGCTGATGGGCCTGCGGCCCGACCGCGGCGGGGCGGGTGACGCTGGACGGCCGCGACCTGACCCAGGCCACGCCCGGCCCAGCGACTGCGCGCGGGCATCGCCTACGTCCCGGAGGACCGGCAGGAAGACGGGCTGGTCGGCGACTTCTCGGTGGCCGACAACATGGTGCTGGACCAGTACAACCAGGCCGCCGTTCGCGTCCGGCATCAAGCTCAACCTGGGCGCCATCGCCAGCAACGCGGCCGAGCGGGTCGGCGAATTCGACGTCCGCGACCAGCTCGGCGGACACGCCGGTGGGCACGCTGTCCGGCGGCAACCAGCAGAAGGTCATCCTGGCCCGGGAGCTGGGCCGGGAGCACAAGGTGCTGGTGGCCAGCCAGCCGACCCGCGGGCTGGACGTGGGCTCGATCGAGTTCGTGCACCGCCGCATCGTGGAGCAGCGGGACCAGGGCGTGGCCGTGCTGATCGTGTCCGCGGAACTCGACGAGATCTACGCGCTGGCCGACCGGATCGCGGTCATGTACGAGGGCAAGATCACCGGCTTCCGGCCGCCGACGGTGCCGGCCGAGGAGCTCGGGCGGCTGATGGCGGGCGGCAGCGACGAGGGCACCGGGACCGAACCCGGCCCTGATCCGGGCCACACCGGGGCAGCGGAGCCAGCATCGGGAGCGGACAATGAGCGAGCAGACGCCCGGGGCGGACGAAACCCCGGATCAGCGGGAGGCTCAGGCCGAGGTGGCGGCGGGGTCCCGGAGAACCCGGCAGGGGGTCCAGGGGGTCCGGGGGGCCCAGGGGGCCCAGGGGCCCGGGCCGGGACGGGTGGGCGCCGGGCGAGCGGGCCCGGATCATCCGGGACGCGCTCGTGCAGGGCAACTCGTTCACGGTGACGATCCTGGCCCTCATGGCCGCGCTCGTGGTGGGCGGGCTGATGAACGCGTTCAGCAACACCGACGTGCTGCACGCCTGGGGCAACCTGTTCTCCGATCCCGGGCACGCCATCGCGCCGGCCTGGGACACCGCGATCGGCGCCTACGTGGCGCTGTTCGAGGGGTCGATCTTCAACCCGCACACGGTCTCGGCGCTGTTCCAGCAGGCCTCGTTCAGCACGGCCATCCACGACGGCTACCTGTCCGCGGTGTTCAACCCGCTGTCGGAGACGTGCGTGCAGGCCACGCCGCTGATCCTGGCCGGGCTCGCGGTCGCGCTGCCGTACCAGGCGGGCATGTTCAACATCGGCGGGCAGAGCCAGTTCATCGGCGGCATGATCGTCGCCACCTACCTCGGCTACGGGGTCAGCCTGCCGGTCGTCATCCACGTGTGGTCTGCGTGCTCGGCGGTTTCGTGGGCGGCGCGGCGATCGGCTGGCTGGTCGGCGAGCTCAAGGCCAGGACCGGCGCGCACGAGGTCATCACCACCATCATGCTCAACTACATCATGGCGTACTTGCTGTCCTACCTGCTGTCCTATCACGTACCTGCTGCAGGCCCGGCACACCGGCAACCCGCTCAGCGCGAGCCATCGCGGGCGACGCGCACCTGCCGCTGCTGTTCGGCCGCACCTGCGGATCAACGCGGGCTTCCTGGTCGCGCTGGCCTGCGCGGCGGGCATCTGGTGGCTGCTGACCCGGACCACGACGGGTTCGAGTTCCGCAGCATCGGCAAGAACCCCAGCGCGGCGCGGGTGGCGGGCATGAACGTGGAGCGCAACTGGGTCCTGGTCATGCTGATCGCGGGCGGCCTGGCCGGGCTGGCGGGGCCGTGGTCATCCAGGGCACCGACTTCAGCCTGAACTTCCAGAGCTACGGGACCTACGGCATCGACGCCATCACGGTCGCGCTGCTCGGGCCTCGGCCGGCCGCTCGGCGTGGTGCTGGCCGGGCTGCTGTTCGGCGCGCTGCACGCCGGGGCGCCGCTGATGCAGGCCAGCCACCGGCACACCGGTGGACATGGTGCAGGTGCTGGAGGCGGTCGATCGTCCTGTTCGTCGCGGCGCCGCTGCTGGTCCGGGCCATGTTCCGGCTGCGAGCACGGGCGGATCCCGGTGGCGGGGTCATGTCCAGGGGGTGGAACGCGATGACGATGGCCGAACGAGTAGCCCACCGTCCTGGACCGGCGGCGGCCCCGCCGATCAGCGCCGTTCCGGCGCTGGCTGGCGCCCGGCGGCGTTCGCGCTGTTCGGGCTCATCGACATCTTCGTCCTCGGGCTACTTCGCGCATAGCGGCGACGCGACGTTCGCGTTCTCCCAGCCGTTCGCCAAGGTCACGGTGCCGAACCTGTCGCTGCCGGCCGCCAGTGACCTGCTACGTGTGCGGCGCGATCTCGATCGCCCTGGCGGTGGCGCGGGCCGTGCTGCCGATGCGTCACCTGGAGCGCCGGGCATCCATCGCCGTGGTCGTCTTCCTGTTCGTCGTCGCGCTGCTGTGCTGGGCCGACGCCGGGCAGACCACCGCGTTCAACATCGTCAACCTGCTGCAGGGCACGCTGGCCGGGTCGATCCCGATCATGCTGGGCGCGCTGACCGGCGTCATCTGCTCCCGGTCCGGGGTGATCAACATCGGCATCGAGGGCCAGCTGCTGCTCGGCGCGTTCACCGCCGCCATCGTGGCCAGCGGCACCGGCTCGCTGTGGCTGGGCCTGGTGTCCGGCGCGCTGGCCGGCTCGCTGGTCGGCTCGCTGCTGGCCGTCGTTCGCCATCGGCTACCGGGTCGACCAGGTGATCCTCGGCGTGGTGCATCAACACGCTGATCCTCGGCCTGACCGGCTACCTGTACGACGACCTGATGATGCCGTACCAGAACACGCTGAACTCACCGGCCACGTTCTCGGCGATCAAGATCCCGCTGCTGGGCGACATCCCGATCATCGGGCCGGTCTTCTTCGACTCGACGATCTTCCTGTACCTGACCTACATCGCGCTGGCCGCGGTGCAGGTCGGCCTGTTCTCGACCCGGTGGGGGCTGCGGACCCGGGCCATCGGCGAGCACCCGGTCGCGGCCGACACGGTGGGCATCCGGGTCATCGCGATGCGGTACCGCAACGTCATCGTGGCCGGCGTGATCGCCGGCATCGGCGGCGCCTACTTCACCATCGGCTCGGTCGGCTCGTTCGGCAAGGACATGTCCTCGGGCGAGGGCTACATCGCCCTGGCCGCGATGATCTTCGGGCGGTACACGCCGTTCGGCGCGATCGCGGCGGCGCTGCTGTTCGGCTTCGCCACGCAGCTGCAGTCGATCCTGTCCACGCTGAACACGCCGATCCAGTCGAACCTGCTGCTGATGGCCCCGTACATCGTCACGATCATCGTGCTGGCCGGGCTGGTCGGCAAGGTCCGCGGTCCCCGGGCCGAGGGCATCCCGTACATCAAGGCGTGACGCCGGGTCGGAGGGGCGAAGTCGGTGACCGGTGAGGACGAGCTGAAGGCTGCGGTCCGGGCCTGGATCGAGGATGATCCGGATGCCCGGGACCAGGCTGAGCTGCGGGGGCTGCTGGACCGGGCGTATCCGGTGAGGCGGCGGACAGGGCGACGCAGGTGGGTGACGACGGGGCGCGCGCTGAGCTGCGGGACCGGTTCGCGGGACGGCTGGAGTTCGGCACGGCGGGGCTGCGCGGGGTCATCGCGGCAGGGCCGAACCGGATGAACCGCGCGGTGGTCCGGGCGGCGACGGCGGCGGTCGCGGGCTGGCTGCTGGACGGGGCGACGGCGAGGGCGAGGCGCGGGGTCCGGGGACAGCGGGCCGCGGCGGAGATCGGGCCAGCGTGGTGGTGGGGTGCGACGCCCGGCACCGGTCGGCGGAGTTCGCGGAGGAGGCGGCGCGGGTGCTGGCGGGAGGCGGGCGTCACGGTGCACATGCTGCCGCAGCCCGGCCCCACTCCCCTGCTGGCCTTCGCGGTCCGGCACCTGGGCACCTCGGCCGGGGTGATGATCACCGCGAGCCACAACCCGGCCGCGGACAACGGGTACAAGCTGTACCTGAGCGACGGCGCCCAGGTCATCCCGCCGGCCGACGCCGAGATCGAGGCGCGGATGGCGGCGCTCGGGCCGCTGGCGCAGGTGCCGGTGGCCGGCCCGGGCAGCCCGCTGATCATCCGGCACGGCGACGAGGTGGCCCAGGCCTACCTGGACGCGGTGGTGGGGGCGGCCGCGCGGGGACGGCGGCTCGCGGGCGGGCCGGAGCTGAGCGTGGTGTACACGCCGATGCACGGGGTGGCGGGCGAGCTGATGCTGCGGGCCATGGCCCAGGCGGGGTTCGCGGCGCCGCACGTGGTGGCGGCGCAGGCGAAGCCCGATCCGGATTTCCCGACGGTCGCCTACCCCAACCCGGAGGAGCCAGGCGCGCTGGACCTGGCCCTGGCCGACGCGCGGCGGCTCGGCGCCGACCTGATCGTGGCCAGCGACCCGGACGGGGACCGGCTGGCGGTGGCGGCGCGGCGCCCGGGTCGACGCCGGGGCGGGCCGGGGGCTGGGTGGTGCTGACCGGGGACCAGGCCGGGTCGCTGCTCGGGGCGAGCCTGCTGGACCGGACGGCGGGCGAGGCCGAGCCCGGGCGGGCGGCTGGTGGCGACCACCATCGTGTCCTCGACGCTGCTGTCCAAGATCGCCGCGGCGGCCGGAGTCCGGTACGCCGAGACGCTGACCGGGTTCAAGTGGATCGCCCGGGCGGCCGACGACGTGCCAGGGGCGCGGTTCGTCTTCGGCTACGAGGAGGCGCTGGGGTACGCGGTCCGGGACGTGGTGCGCGACAAGGACGGCATCGGCGCCGCGCTGGCGGTGCTGGGGGTGGCGGCCGAGGCGAAGGCCGCCGGCCGTTCGGTCCTGGATTATCTTGACGACCTGGAGCGGGCGCACGGCGTGCACCTGACCTCGCAGGTGACGCTGCGCACCGCCGACCAGGCCCGGGTCATGCGCGGGCTGCGGGCGGGTCCCCCGGCCGAGATCGGCGCCCAGCCGGTGACCGAGCGGGCGGACCTGGCCGACGGCGGCCAGGCCGGGCTGCCGCGCGCGGACGTGCTGATCTTCCGGCTGGGCGGCGACCGGGTGGTCCTGCGGCCCAGCGGCACCGAGCCGAAGATCAAGTGCTACATCGAGGTGGTGGAGCCGCTGGCCGGGCGGCCGCTGGCCACGGCCCGGAAGTCGGCCGCGGACCGGCTGGGCCCGCTGCGCGCCGCGCTGGAGGCCCTGCTGGCCGGGACGTGAGGGCTGGCCGGGACGTGAGGGCTGGCCGGGAGGTAAGGATCAGCCGGCGGTCAGGCTCCGGGCCTGGCTGACGTCCTCGCGCATCTGGGTGATCAGGGAGTCGACCGAGTCGAACTTGTCGTTGCCGCGCAGCCGGGCGGTGAACTCGATGGCGGCGTGCGTGCCGTACAGGTCGAGGTCGTCGCGGTCCAGCGCGTAGGCCTCCACGGTCCGGTCGGTGCCGCCGAAGGTCGGGTTGGTGCCGATCGAGATGGCGGCCGGCCAGCGGGTCAGCTCGTTCCCGTCCAGGTCGATGCTGATGAGCCAGCCCGCGTACACGCCGTCGGCGGGGGTGGCGGTGTGCGGCGGGGTCTCCAGGTTGGCGGTCGGGAAGCCCAGGGCCCGGCCGCGCTGGTGGCCGCGGACGACGATGCCCTCGACCCGGTGCGGGCGGCCCAGGACCTCGGCGGCCGCGATCACGTCCCCGGCCTCGAGCAGCTCGCGGATGTGGGTGGAGGAGATGGTCAGGTCGTCTTCGACCAGCAGCGGCACGCCCTCGGCGGTGAAGTCGTACTTCTCCCCCAAGGTGGCCAGCAGCGGCACGTCGCCCGCGGCCCGGTGACCGAACCGGAAGTCGACGCCGACCACCACCGCGGCGGCGTGCAGCCGCTCGACCAGCACGGCCCGGACGAACTCGTCGGGGCTCAGCCGGGAGAACTCCACGTTGAACGGGAGGACGAAGACCGCGTCGGCGCCCAGGCCGCCGAGCAGCTCGGCCTGGCGGCGGGGGGTGGTGAGGAAGGGAGGATGCGAGCCCGGCCTGATGACCTCATCCGGGTGCGGGTCGAAGGTGATCACGACCAGCGGCAGGTTCATGCTCCGCGCGACCTGCCCGGCCCGCTCCACCACCCGCTGGTGGCCCCGGTGCACGCCGTCGAAGACCCCGATCGTGGCCACGCAGCCGGCCCAGCTCGGCCGGCACGTCATCCAAGCCGTACCAGCGGTACACGGTCACGTGCCTCCTTCGGTCCTGCGCCCGTCGTTGTCGGCGGCCAGCAACAGCCTAGCGTCAGGCGAAAACCACCAGCGGGCGTGCCTGGCCGTCACGTTCGGCCAGCAGGGCGACGAGGGAGCCGTCGGGCGCGTAGGCGGCGGTCGGCGGCTCCCCGGTTCCTTGGTCCACGGTTCCGGGGTCCACGGTTCCGGCGGGCTGGGGGCTGGCGGGCAGGCGGGCGCCGTGGGCCAGGCGGCGGGCCTCGTCGGCGGACAGGTCGCGGCGCGGGAACGCCGCGGCGGCGGCCTCGGCCAGCGGGAGGACCTCGAAGTGCCCGGCCAGCTGCTCCAGGGTCCGGGCGGCAGGCAGGCCGTAGCCGCCGACCCGGGTCCGGCGCAGCCGGGTCAGGTGACCGCCGGTGCCGAGCGCGGCGCCGAGGTCGCGGGCCAGGGCCCGGATGTAGGTGCCGCTGGAGCAGCGCACGGTGGCGTCGACGTCGAGCAGGTCGCCGGCCGGGCGGAAGCCGGTGACGGTGAACTCATAGACGGTGACCGGCCGGGCCTGCAGGTCCGGCGCGGCGCCGGCCCGGGTCAGCTTGTAAGCGCGCTCACCGCCGACTTTGATGGCGCTGACCGAGGGGGGAACCTGGACGATGGCTCCGGTCAGGCCGCTGACGGCCTGGTCGAGGGCGGGCCGGGTGACGGCGGCGGCGGACGCCTGCGCGGTCAGCTCGCCTTCGGCGTCGTCGGTGCTGGTGGCCTGGCCGAGGCGGATGGTGGCGTCGTACTGCTTCTCGGTCAGGGTCAGGTAGCCGAGCAGCCGGGTGGCCTTCTCCACCCCGACGACCAGCACGCCGGTGGCCATCGGGTCCAGGGTGCCGGCGTGGCCCACCTTGCGGGTGCCGGCCAGCCGCCGGATCCGGGCCACGACGTCATGGGAGGTCATGCCGCCCGGCTTGTCCACGATGACCAGCCCGCCCGGCTGCGGTGGCGTCATTCGCCCTCGTCGCCCTCGTCGCCCTCGTCGTCGCCAGCGTCGTCAGGCTCGGCGGGCTTGCGGTACGGGTCGGCGTCACCGGCCGGGACCGCGCCCTCGCGGCTGCGGGCGAGCTGGGCGTCGGCCGCCTGGGCTCGGCTGACCAGTTCCTCGATGCGCTGGGCGTTTTCGGGCAGCACGTCGGCGATGAAGGCCAGCGACGGGGTGTGCCGCAGGCCGAGCTGCCGGCCGACCTCGGACCGGATGATGCCGGTCGCGCTGTCCAGCGCCGCGGCCGAGTCGGCGCGCTCCTGCTCCGAGCCGTACACCGTGTAGTACACGGTGGCCTCACGCAGGTCGTTGGTCAGCCGGGCCTCGGTGATGGTCACGAAGCCGAGCCGCGGGTCCTTGATGCGCCGTTCCAGCATCTCCGCGACGATCTGGCTGATCCGGTCGGCGAGCTTGCGAGCCCGCGGGGCGTCCATGCTCGGTCAATCCTCCTCGTTGAACAGCCGCTGCCGGGCCGACAGCAGCTCGATCTCAGGGTGCCCGGCCACCAGGCGCTCGCACTGATCCAGCACGCTGAGCGCGTTGGCGGCCGTCGCGGACACCACGGCGACGCCGATCTCCGCCCGCCGGTGCAGGTCGAGGTGACCGGTCTCGGCCACCGCGACGCCCGGGTAGGCGCGGCGCAGCTCGGCGACGAGCGGCCGGACGACGGCACGTTTCGCCTTCAGCGAGTGCACGTCGCCCAGCAGCACGTCCAGTGTCAGCGCCGCGACATACACGGTGCCTGCCCCGGTGCTTTCCGTCCGGGCCCGGCCGGGCCCGGACGGTCCGCTAGACCCTCGGCTTCTCTCTCATCTCGTAGGTCTCGATAGTGTCCTCGAGCTTGAGATCGTTGTAGCCGACACCGATACCGCATTCGAAACCCTCGCGGACTTCGGTCGCGTCGTCCTTGAACCGGCGGAGCGAGTCGACCGTCAGGTTCTCGGAGATGACCACGCCGTCGCGGATCAGCCGTGCCTTGCTGCCACGGTGGATCGACCCGCTGCGGACGATGCTGCCGGCGATGTTGCCGATCCGCGGGACCCGGAAGACCTCCCGGATCTCGGCCGTGCCCAGCTGGACCTCCTCGAACTCCGGCTTGAGCATGCCCTTGAGCGCGGCCTCGACCTCTTCGATCGCCTGGTAGATGATCGAGTAGTAGCGAATGTCCACGCCCTCGCGCTGGGCCAGCTCCCCGGCCCGGCCGGCCGGCCGGACGTTGAAGCCGATGATGACCGCGTCCGAGGCGATAGCCAGGTTGACGTCGTCCTGGGTGATCGCGCCGACGCCGCGGCCGATCACGCGCAGGCTGACCTCTTCGCCGACATCGAGCTTGAGCAGCGCGTCCTCCAGGGCTTCCACCGAGCCGGACACGTCACCCTTGATGATGAGCAGCAGTTCCTCGCGCTCGCCGGCCTTGAACGCCGACTCCAGGCCTTCGAGCGTGACCCGCCGCGGCGAAGCGAACTGGGCATTGCGCTCGCGAGCCTCACGGCGTTCGGCGATCTGCCGGGCGATCCGGTCATCGGAGACGACCAGGAAGTTGTCACCCGCACCGGGCACGGCGGTGAGGCCGAGCACCATGACCGGCCGGGACGGCAGAGCCTCGGAGATCGTGTCGCCGTTCTCGTCCAGCATGGCGCGCACCCGGCCGAAGGCCTCGCCGCAGACGATCGAGTCGCCGACGTGCAGCGTGCCGCGCTGCACCAGCACGGTGCCGACCGGGCCGCGGCCCTTGTCCAGGTGCGCCTCGATGGCCACGCCCTCGGCGTCCTGCGTCGGGTTGGCCCGCAGGTCGAGGGAGGCGTCGGCGGTCAGGATGATCGCCTCGAGCAGCTCGGCGATGCCGGTCCGCTGGGTGGCGGACACGTCGACGAACTGGGTGTCGCCGCCGAACTCCTCCGCGACCAGGCCGTACTCGGTCAGCTGGCCGCGCACTCGCTGCGGGTCAGCCCCTTCCTTGTCGACCTTGTTGACGGCCACGACGATCGGCACGCCGGCCGCCTGGGCGTGGTTCAGCGCCTCAGTGGTCTGCGGCTTCACGCCGTCGTCCGCCGCCACGACCAGGACCACCAGGTCGGTGGTCTGGGCGCCGCGGGCACGCATGGCGGTGAACGCCTCGTGACCCGGGGTGTCGATGAAGGTGATCTTCCGCTCGTCGCCGTCCACCTCGGTGGTCACCTGGTAGGCGCCGATGTGCTGGGTGATGCCGCCCGCCTCGCGGGCCACCACGTTGGTGTGCCTGATGGCGTCGAGCAGCTTGGTCTTGCCGTGGTCGACGTGACCCATGACGGTGACCACCGGCGGGCGGGCCACCAGGTCGGAGTCCTCGCCCTCGTCCTCGCCGAACTCGATCGAGAACGACTCCAGCAGCTCCCGGTCCTCTTCCTCCGGAGAGACGACCTGAACGACGTAGTTCAGCTCGGCCCCGAGCAGCTGCAGCGTCTCGTCGTTGACCGACTGGGTCGCGGTCACCATCTCACCGAGGTGCAGCAGGACCTGGACCAGCGAGGCCGGGTTAGCGCCGATCTTGTCGGCGAAATCGGCCAGGCTGGCGCCGCGGCTCATCCGGACGACCTGCCCGTTGCCGCGCGGGACCTGCACGCCGCCGATGGTCGGCGCCTGCATGTTGTCGAACTCCTGGCGCCGCTGCTTCTTGGACTTGCGGGCACCACGAGACGGCCGGCCGCCGGGACGCCCGAAAGCGCCCTGGGTACCGCTGCGGCCTCGGCCGCCGCCACCGGGACGCGGCGGGCCGCCGGCCCCGGTCCGGGCTCCGCCGGGACCGCCGCCGGCTCCGGGAGCACCGGCGCCGCGCGGACCTCCGCCGCCGCCGGGCCGGGTGCCGGCTCCGGCACCGCCGCCGGGACCGCCACGGCCGCCGCCGGGACCGCCACGGCCGCCGCCGGGACCGCCGCCGCCGGGACCGCCACGGCCCGTGCCGGACGGGGCCGGCCGGGACGGCATGTTCATCGGGCTGGGCCGGGGACCGCCCGGACGCGGGCCGCCGGGACGCGGGCCGCCGTCCGAGCCGCCGGGACGGCCGGGACCGCCCGGGCCGCGGGCACCGGGACGGGGACCGCCGGGGCCGGCCGGCACGGAGGCCCCGGCACCGGGCTGACCGGTGGCGGGACCCTGCGGACGGGCCGGCGGAGCGGAGCCCATGCCGGTCGCGGTCGAGCTGAACGGGTTGTTACCAGGCCGGGGACCGGGGCGCGGGGCACCGGGCCGGGGCGCGCCAGGGCGCGGGGCACCCGGACGCGGCGCACTAGCGCCAGGCGCGCCGGCCCCAGCGGGCCGGGGCGCGGCCGGGCGTGCGCCGGCGCCGCCCTGGGGGCGCTCCTGGGCTCGCTGGGCGCCCGCGGCGTCGGAAGGACGGGGAGCCTGGGGAAGGGCCGCACCCGGGCCGCGGAAGTCGGCCGGGGTGGCCGGAGACCGCGGCGGGCCGGGGACGCCCGGAGTACCCGGGGACCTCGACTCGCCGGGACGGGACGCAGGCGACGGGGGTACCGGCGGGAGCTGGCGCGCGGCGTCGGCCGCGACGGCTTCGTCGGACCCGGCCGGGGTCGCGGCGCCAGCGGCATCGGGCGCGGTGGCCTGCTCAGCCACGGGCGTCTGGGCCGCGGGGGTCGGGCAGGCGAGCGAGCGGCCGTTCCCGTTCCGCGGGGCGACGCCGTCGCCCGGGCGGGCGGCGGTGGCCGTCCCGTTACGGCCCGAGGGCCGGGGCCGCGGCTGGCCGTCCTGGGACGAGGCCCGCGGCCCGCTGCTTGCTTTCTGGTCTTGCGCTGCCGGCGCGGCAAAGGCTTCCTTGAGCCGCCGCACCACAGGTGCCTCAATCGTCGAGGAGGCCGACCGCACGAACTCGCCCATTTCCTTGAGCTGGTCCATTACGGCCTTACTCTCGACCCCGAACTCCTTTGCGAGTTCGTAAACCCGGACCTTCGCCACTACGCTCCTTCTCGGCCCAGTGCCTGGGCCTTCTACCGGACCCCGGCCCGGGCAGAGCGTGCTCCGGGTGGGCCTCAGCCTATGGTGATCATCGCCGCGTGCTCATCGAGCGCTCATCAGCTTCTCGACCTGCTTTCCGACAGGAAACTTCCTTACTTACTACAGCGTGCGGCCCAGCCAGGTTGTTCCGCCGCGAGGCAATGCTATGCCGGGGAATCCGCACCGCAAAGATACTCAGCAAGAACATCTATGCCGAGCGAACCAGCGGCGCGTAGCGCCCGGGGGAACGCCCGGCGCCGGCGCGCAAGCTCCAGGCACTCCAGACCGGGATGCAGATACGCACCCCGGCCAGGGAACCGGGCTTGCGGGTCGGGCTGGATGACGTCCCCAACCACCACGAGACGAAGCAGGCTGGACTTGTCCGTGCGCTCCTTACAGCCCACGCAGGTACGCACTACGGGCACACCTGACACGCGCCGCTCGGATAGCACGGTCACTCCAATGAATTAGTCTACCGTGTCCGCACGTCTCCGGCACCCGGCGAGACCTGTGCATCGGCGGCCGCTGCGGGCTGCTCGGCTGGCGCGGCGGGGTCCGGGGCGGCGGCGGTGGCTGAGCTAGCGGGCTCCGGGCCGGCGGGGTCCGGGTCGGCGGCGTCGGAGCGGATGTCGATCCGCCAGCCGGTCAGCCGGGCCGCGAGCCGGGCGTTCTGGCCTTCCTTGCCGATGGCCAGGGAGAGCTGGTAGTCCGGCACGATCACCTGGGCCTCGCGCGCCGCCGCGTCCACCACGATGACCCGGCTGACGCGGGCCGGGGACAGGGCGTTGGCCACGAACCCGTCCGGCTTGTCGGAGTAGTCGACGATGTCGATCTTCTCGCCGTGCAGCTCGGTCATGACGTTGCGGACCCGGCTGCCCATCGGGCCGATGCAGGCGCCCTTGGCGTTCACGCCGGGCTGATGCGATCGCACCGCGATCTTGGTGCGGTGGCCGGCCTCGCGGGCGATGGCCACGATCTCCACCGCGCCCTCGGCGATCTCGGGTACCTCCAGCGCGAACAGCTTCTTGACCAGGCCGGGGTGCGTGCGGGACAGGGTGACCGACGGCCCGCGGTGGCCCTTGTGGACCCGCAGCACGTAGCAGCGGATGCGCTCGCCGTGGATGTACTTCTCGCCCGGGACCTGCTCGGCGGGCGGCAGCACGGCCTCCAGCTTGCCCAGGTCGACCAGGACGGTCCGCGGGTCCTTGCCCTGCTGGATGACACCGGCGACGATGTCGCCCTCGCGGCCCGCGTACTCGCCGAAGGTCAGCTCGTCCTCGACGTCGCGCAGCCGCTGCAGGATGACCTGGCGGGCGGTGGTGGCGGCGATGCGGCCGAACCCGGCGGGCGTGTCGTCGTACTCGCGGGTCTGGTCAGATTCCGTGCCGGGCTCGATGGCCCACACGGTGACGTGGCCGCTGTTGCGGTCGACCTCGACCCGCGCGGCCACCGAGGCCCCCTCGGTCTTGTGGTAGGCGACGAGCAGCGCGTCCTCGATGGCCTTGATGGCCAGGTCGAGCGAGATGTCTTTCTCGCTCTCCAGGCTGCGCAGCACGCTCAGGTCAATGTCCATCGCCGGTCGCTCCTAGCTCGCTGGGCAGGTGCCCGAACTCCACCTGCACTGCTCCCGGTCCCAGGACGGCGTAGGCGAACCGGCGGGGGGCGCCGTCGACGTCCATGGTCACGCCGTCCTCGTCCGCGGCGGTGACCCGGCCGGACACGGGCTGGGAGCGCCCCGCGTCCGTGACCTTGACTGTGACCAGGCCTGGCCGAGCGCCGCCAGTGGCGGGGGCTGGTCAGCGGGCGGTCCACGCCGGGCGAGGACACCTCGAGCGTGTACGGGAGGTCGCCCATCACGGTCCCGCTGTCCAGCGCGGCGGACACATCCCGGCTGACGTCCGCGGCGTCGTCCAGGCTGACGCCGTGGTCGCTGTCGACGACCACCCGCAGCAGCCTGCGGCGCCCGGCGGCGGTAACCCGGACAGCTTCCAGGTCCATGCCCGCCGCGGCGACGACCGGGCCGATGACGCCGGCGATCTTGTCCTCGTCGAGCGAGGCGACCGCCTGAGGTGCCCGGGGTGCCCGGGCCTGCGGCGTTCGGGGTTTAGGCGCGTGACGCGACCCTCCAGGCATCACGACCTCCTCGTCCACGACCTGCGAGATTAGCTCATAGCCTATCCGCCGCCGGGCAGTCGCGCGGATAGGAACGGGACAGCAGGTTATCCGGATACGGTAGCTTGCCGGTGTGCCAGACATCCTGCCGAGGCGCCGCGTGCTGGCCGCCTCGGCGGCCGCGCTGCCCGCGTTGCTGGGCATCGCGGGCTGCCGGTCATCTGACCTGTTCACCGGCCCGGATCCGCTGGCCAGCAGGCCGCCTTTGGCTCCGGACGTGATCGCCCTGCAGGCGGCCATCGAGTCCGAGCAGGGCATGATCCGGCTGTATGCGGCCGCAACGGGCGGGACCGGGGCGGCGGCTGGGTCATCGCGCAGCCAGCAGGTCCTGCTCGAGGGGATGGCGGCCCAGCACCGGCAGCATCTCGGTCAGCTCCAGGCCCGGCTGGTCGTGCCGTCCGGGCAGGCCTCGCCGAGTGCGTCGGCGACGGCCGGGGCCGGGCCGGTGACGGCCGCCCGGCTGCGCGCGGCCGAGCAGGCGTCGGCGGCCGCCCTCATGCAGCGGCTGGCCACCGCGGACCCGGCCCTGGCCCAGCTGTTCGCCAGCATCGCCGCGTCGGACGCGACTCACGCGGTCGCGCTGGGCGGATGACCACGCCGTCCCCGGCGGTGCCGGGCACGCAGGCCCTGCAGGCGGCCCTGGCCGCCGAGCAGGCGGCGGTCTTCGGCTACGGGGTGGCGGGGGCGCACCTGTCCGGGAGCCGCGGGTCGGCCGCGATGCAGTACTGGACGGGCCACAAGGCGTCCCGGGACACGCTGGCCGCCATGATCTCGGCGGCCGGAGCCACGCCGGACGCCGCGCAGGCTTACTACCAGCTCCCGTTCACCGTGCACGACGCGGCCACCGCGACGGCGCTGGCCGCCTACCTGGAGGACGGGGTGACCAGGGCCTACCTCGGCCTGGTGGCGGTCAGCGATCGGCACCTCCGGACGTTCGGCGCGACGGCCATGCAGAAGGCCGCGCAGCGCGCCGCCTACTGGCGCGGCAGCACCCAGGCGTTCCCCGGCCTGCAGGTCAGCTAGCCCATCCTGCGCACAGCGCGATGCCCGCGCCCGGACGAGCCGGGCGCGGGCATCTGGGCGGACGCGGGTCAGTAGCCGTAGCCGCCTCCGGCCTGGGTGGCCGGGGCGGTGGTGGCCGGCGCGGCGGTTCCGGCCAGCGGCGCGATCCCCGGCGTGGCCACGAAGAAGTTCTGCACGCCCTGGCCGGTGACGTTGCCGGGCTGGTCGCTGACGAAGGTGTACAGCAAGTGGCCGTTGTAGGCGACCTGGCTGCCGTGGGAATCCATGACCGCGGTGAGCTGCCCGCCGAGCCCGGCGGCGGCCGCGGGCGAGTTGCCCGTCAGCGGCGGCCAGGCCGCGGCCAGGCCGCCGCTGACCTGAGAGGTGGCGGCCGTGTCGGGCTGGTAGTAGTACAGCGGCAGGCCCGCCTGGGTGACCAGGATGGTCTCGGTCTTACCGGCTACCTGGGCCTGCGCCGTGTGCACGGTCGTCCCGGAGGCCCCCGCACTCCGGGACGCGCTGGCGGCAGGCTGGCCGGACGACGGCGAGGCGGCGGCCACCGTGGCGGTGATGCCGCCCGCCGCCGCGAGCGCCACGACCGTGCTGGCGATGATGATCCTTGGGCGTCGCATGAGCTTGGCTCCTTTTCCAAGTCCTCGATCCACTAATTTTTTTAGTAGACCTACTGCCGAGCTCTCCGATCGCCCTGCTCTGCTGGTTGATCAGATGCACTCATCTACTAATACGTTTAGTAGATGAGTGCGGTTCAAGGTTTTCCCCCCGGCTGGCGTGACCTGGGCCACACGGCCGGGCCGCGATCACAGCCCGTCGGGGAAGGTGATCGTTTCCGGGGCGACCAGCGGCGAGCCGACCTCGAGCTGGATCTGCGCGCGGGCGGTGAGCGGGATGTCGCGCGGGTTGCCCAGGTAGACCTGGCCGTTGTAGAGCGCGGTCACGTGGCCGGCGGCCGGGCCCACCCGGTCCGGGCCTAGCGGCTGGCCCCACTCGTCGAAGAACTCGCCCAGGGTGTAGGTGCGGTGGACCGGCGACTCCACGTGGATGATGCCGTCCGGGGCGTGGGTGTGCAGCCAGTAGAAGCAGCGGCCCTCGTCGTCGAAGGGCCCCTGCGGGGTCGACTGGGCCTGCGCGCCGGGGATGCCGATCCCGGCGGGCACCTGCTGCGGCTGGCCGTTGACCATGACGGTCAGGTGGGAGTGGATGTGGAACACGGTCTGCTCGCCGGTCTGGCAGCTGATCCCGTCGACCGGGTTCCCGGTGGCGGCCATGTCCGTCCCGGCCAGCGGCGAGGCGGCCGGGACCGGGACGCCCTCGGGACCTTCCGCGCCCGGCGGCGGGGCCGGGCTGAGGCGGCCCAGCGTGCTCAGCGCGCCGACCTGGGGCCCGGCCGGCCCCGTGCTGGTCACGGCCAGGGCGATGGCCACGGCCACGGCGACCAGCACGGCCGCGGCCGCCGCCACGAGGGCGCGGATCCGGCGGCGGCGGGTCCGGGCCTGCTCGGCCCGGGCCCGGGCCAGCTGCTGCCGGGAGGTCTCGGCGTTCCGCCTGGCCTTAGAGCCTGCTTGAGAACTTAGGTGACCTGGTCTTGGTCCTGCGGATTGAGTTTCCGGGCGAGGCGGCGGGTCATTACGATGATCATGGCCCAGTAGATGTAGGTCTCGTGGTGGGCGGGCTGGCGTTCGTAGTCGCGGACGGTGCGGCGGTGGCGGGTGATCCAGGACAGGGTGCGCTCGACGACCCACCGGCGCGGCAGCACTTTGAAGGCGTGCAGGTCATCGGGGCGCTTGACGATTTCCAGCGTCAGCTTCGGCTTGAGCTTGCTGCTGGCCCAGGTGACGAGCTGGCCGGCGTAGCCGCCATCAGCCCAGGCCAGCTTGATGGCGGGGAATGCTTTGCGCAGGTTCCACAGCAGCGGTTTTGCCGCGTCGCGGTCCTGCGCTGAGGCGGCGGTGACCAGGACTGTCAGGAGCAGCCCGAGCGTGTCCACGGCGATGTGCCGCTTGGTCCCGTTGATCTTCTTCCCGGCGTCATAGCCGCGGCGGGTTCGGGCGATCATCTCCGAGCCTTTCACCGACTGGGAATCGATGATCGCCGCGCTGGGCCGGGGACTGCGGCCGGCCGCGGCGCGCACCCGCTCCCGCAGGTCATCATGCATCTGCTGTGCCGATCCGTCTGCCTGCCATTTATCCAGCCACCAGTAGACGGTGCCCGCGGGCGGGAAGTCCGCGGGCAGCGCCCGCCACACCGGCCCGTTATGGGTCAGGTAGCGGATCGCGTCCACGATGTCGCGCATGCACCAGCTGGCCGGGCGGCCGCCGCGGCCGGCCAGCCACGCTGGGGCGGGCAGTAACGGCTCACAGACCGCCCATTCCGCCCCGGTCATGTCCGAGGGATAGCGGCGAGCACGGCGGCTACGGGAGATCCCCGCCGGGCAGCACCGGCACGCCACCATGCCGGGGGCAGCAGCGGGCTGGACATCACGATCTGCAGCAGAGTAGAACGGCACGCAAGGCTCCTGGCATCGCGCTGGCTTCGACACCCAAGCGATTACCAGGAGCCTCTTACGTCACTTCAACGACACACCGCACTACGCCCGGGAAGATCCAGATACGTCCTGACCGACGGCAGGCAGGTTCTCAAGCAGGCTCTTAGACACCGGCACCGTCCTGCGCATCGCGGCCCGCCGGACCGCGGAAGCCCGGAGAGTAGACCAGGTGGAAGGCGCGGGTGGGCACGGTGGCGCCGAGCTGCGCGAACAGCCCGGCGGCGGCCAGCGTGGCCCGCCACACCAGGGCGTACTCCCGGGGCGGCGACAGGCTGCGCAGGACCGGGGCGAACCGGGACTCGGTGAAGTGGCTCATGACCGAGCGCAGCCAGGGCCGCGAGTAGGTGAAGGTGTCCTCGGCGGCGGTGGCCACGATGGGGCGCAGCAGCTCGATGACCAGGCCCGGATCCAGCCGGGCGCCAGGGGCCAGGGCACCGACCTGGCGGGCCAGCCGGACGGTGGCCAACTCGTCGCCGGCCAGGACCGCCGCGGCCAGCTGCCCGAACGGGGCCGGGATACCGCCCGGCGTGGCCGCGACCGCGCCGAAGTCCAGCATGCCGAGCCGGCCGCCGGGCAGCAGGAGAAAGTTGCCCGGATGCAGGTCAGCGTGCATCCAGCCGGTAACCGCGGCGGGAGCGTAGATGGCGTGGCCGAGCAGCCGGGCGGCCAGGTCCGCGGCGTCGGGCGGGCTGAGCTCACGCCAGCCGGGCGGGAGCAGCTCGCGGTTCCCGCCCAGCAGCGCGGACAGGCTGACCCCGTCCAGCCAGCCGGTGATCAGGACCCGCGGGGTGGCCGCGTACACGGC
Organism: uncultured Actinomycetes bacterium; assembly: GCA_963744005.1. GTDB lineage: Bacteria > Actinomycetota > Actinomycetes > Streptosporangiales > Streptosporangiaceae > Palsa-504. The sequence continues at coordinate 2,022,881 of CAVURU010000003.1, forward strand.
CGGGACGACCACGCTGGTCCGGCCCTCCGGCTCGTGCAGGCCTGCCGCGCGGGCCTCGGCGATGACCGCCGGGACCGGCTCGGCGAACGCGGCGGCCACCTCGGCCTGGATCTGCGCCTCGCGCACGTAGTCCAGCTCCTCGGCGACCCGCAGGGCCAGCTCGTCGGCCAGCCCGGACACGTTGAGCCGGGTGAGGCGGGCCATAGCCCGGGCCAGCAGGCGGGCCTGGCGCAGGTCCGAGCGCAGGGCCCGGTCGACCCCGGGATACTGCACCTTTACCGCGACGTCGACGATCCGGCCGTCGCTGGCGCGCCAGCGACCCCGGTGCACCTGGCCGATGGAGGCCGCGGCCCGGGGCTCCGGGTCCAGGCCGACCAGGCGGTCCCGCCAGCCCGGCCCGAACGCGCCGGACAGCTCCTCGGTGACGACCCGGCTCGCGACGTCGGCGGGCATGGGCGGAGCCGCGTCGGTCAGGCGCGCGAGGGCCTGCCGGTAGGGGGCGGCGACGTGCTCGGGCATGGCCGCCTCGAAGACCGAGAGGGCCCGGCCCAGCTTGGCCGCCCCGCCCTTGAGCTCGCCCAGGGTGGTGAAGACCTGCTCGGCGGTGCGCGCCGCGGCCTGATCGGCGGCCGTCCGGGACAGGCGGCTGGCCGCGGCGGCGGTCCGGGCGGCGTGGCGCAGCGGCAGGGCGGCTCGCCGGCCGGAGCGTCGCAGGCCGCCGACCGGGAGGACGGGCCGATCGAGGGCCGCCCGCGCGGGTGCGACGGGCTGCTCTTGGACCGCCTTCGCGGGCGCGACGGGCTCCTCTCGGACCGACCGCGCCGGGGCGGCGGGCCGCTGACCGGACGGCGGATTGGCATCCGCGTTCGCTGATGGGTACCGCATGACTGACTCCTCCGTGACGTTTACATCTACTAACACGGTTAGTAGATGTGAAGGGTTCAATCCGGGCGGCGGATTTCGCGGCCGGCTGGCCGGGCTGGGTCCTTCGGGCGGTCCGGTCCGGTGCCGGGCGGCCACCTAAGCATCGCGCTCATGGCGCTCGCCGTCTCGCCCGGCCGCTGGCGTACTCGCGGTCATGTCCGCGGGTCTGGAGATGGCTTCTTCATCTGGCCCGCGTTCAGCTGCCCCGCGCTGTCGGGCAAGCATCAGGTCGAGGATGGAACTGGCCGCGCTTCGGCGAAATTCACGTGGCGTCCAGACGGCCGTGATCACTACGGGCAGGACCGAGATCACGAACAGCCCGGCCACCACGATGCTGGTGACGGTAAAGGGCAGCAAGCTATGCGTGGCGTAGGCCAGGACGCAGGCCGCGGCGAAGCCCAGGAAGGCAACGATGACCAGGAACTGGAGCAGAGGAGGGTACGTACCAGCCCGGAAACGCACGACCAACGGGCTCCGCCGCGGTCGCGGCGGGACCGGCCTGCTCGCTGGCTGCCTCCCGTCATCCAGCCCTTCCGGACGCACGGCCTGCTCGCCGAACGCCATCCGCAGGTCGTCGTGCAGGCCTTTCATCGTCGTCCGGTAGAGCGCGACCACCGCCAGTATGAGCACGCCGTCCATCGCTCCCACGGTCACCAGCGCGGGCAGGGCTACGTGCGCGGGCACGGAAGACAAGCGGAACAGCAGGCCCAGACCGGCCAGCACGCTGACAAGAACCACTGCGCCGAACGCGACCCGCGCATTCGATCTCCTGGACTGCGCGAGCCGATCGACCGCCATGAGCCGGAGGCGAGTCAGTTCCAGTTCATCCCTGGATGTGGTGGCCAGCTCGAGTTGCTCAGGCCCAGACGCACCCTCCAGGTACAGTCGGCCTTCGTCGAGTGGCGCTTCCTCGCCCATCCAGCCCAGCAGCGGCAACCCGCCGGGGGCGCTGTACCGCGCCTCATCAGGCGCGCGGTGGTCGCCCAGCTGGTGATGGCCCGCAGGCGCAGAGGTCTGCTCAGGCCGCCCGCCCTCGTCGTCCGTCTGACTCATGGCGCCTCGCCCTCTTCAGGTCAACCCGTTGCCTATCCTGGCCGGCTCTCGACTGCGCCGGCCGCGATGGCCCTGACGAGCTGGGCATGGTCCCGCTCGTTCTGGTCGGCATAGCGGGCAGCAAACCGGCTGATCTCAGCGGCGAACCTGGCTCCCTTTCCGAGGTAGGCGTGGATGGCCATCGGGTCGCCGGTGCGGGCGTGGGCGCGGGCGAGGGTCTCGCCGCATGCGGTGGCGAACTGGGCCAGGCGGGGAGCGATCAGGTCGGTGGTCGGGATAATTTTCATGTCCCGGAATTGGCGGACGTAGTAGTCCTTCCCGGAAAGCGATCCCCAGCCCGCGAACATATCGGTAGCGCTCTGGACCAGCCGCTTTCCCGCGATCACCCTTTCGCCGTGGCTACGATGACGACTCGGCTCGACATAGGCTTCATATACCGCCGGTCCGGCCTGCTTAACCTGCAAGAACAATGGATCCAGACCGGTCCGGCCTTCCAGCAGGACCAGGTAGACCTGCATCCCCACACTGCCGACGCCGACGACCTGACGGACAACATCCGCCACCGTGAACCGGTCGAAAAGGATCCGCCGGTCCGCGGGCAGGGTCAGCCGGTACCCGGCCAGGAGGTGATCAACCAGATCGTCCTGCTCTTCGTCGCTGACCGTGACGCGGAGGGGAGGGTCCTCGGTGATCCGGGGGCGTCCGTGCGCCATTACGGTGAGCTTGGCGAATGCTCCCCGGCTCGTGCGCCGCCTGCGCTTCTTCTCGATGTGAACCGATATCCGCCCGCGATCGGCTGGTTCGAAATAGCCGATCAGATCGTCGGCATGGGTGCTGTCGTACCAGATGTCCAGTTCCGGCATGGTCGCGTACCGGCGCATGCGCCGGGCATAGGCCGCTACGCCTGCCGTCACAGCAGCTTGCGCCCGACCAGGCTTGACCCGGCTCTGCCGCGCGGCCACCACCAGGCTGGCCGCGAAGCGCTTGACATCCCACTCAAACGGCCCGGGCCAGGTCTCGTCGAAATCACGCAGGTCGAAGGCCAGATTCCGCTCCGGCGTGGCCCACAGACCGAAGTTCAGCACATGAGCGTCACCGCACAATTGCACCATCAGGCCGCTGTTCGGCTGACCGCCCAGATCTGCGGCCATGACCGCCGCGGCCCCCCGGTAGTAGTTCCAGGCCGAGACGGCCATGCGCTGATGCCGGAGCGGAACCAGCTCCGGTACCCTGATCTGGTTCTGGGCCAGGATGGTCTGCAGCGGATCGTGCCGACGCTCCGCCTCGCTCCAGGACCCCAGCGTGCTCCGCCGTACCCGCTGACGGGCCCCCTTCCCGGACGCGCGCCTTTCCGCGGCCGTCGCGGCCAGGTCGTGCGGCATCGGCGATAGCCCGGATGCGCTGGATTCGGTCATATCAGCCCGCCCGCCCAGTGAGACCAGCCCCACTTTACGCCGGGCCGCGGCACCGCCCCGATGCCCACGGGTGCGTGATGGGCGTCGGGCCAGGCCAGGAGGCCGGGCTGCTATCACGCGGGGGAATTTGGCCGTATCCTGGTGGCTCCTGCGCTGGAGGTTGGGATGGCCGGGCCGATCGCTCCTGGATCAGGTGGTCATGACCAGATCCTGCCGATGACCCGATGGCTTTCGATGGTGATCATTCCCTTCCTGGTCGTGGCTTTCGTCGTCCTGTATCCGTTCCCGGGTGACACGGGACGGTTGTTCGCCTGGCCCATCAAGCCCGCGCTGACGCCGATGATTCTGGGCTCGGTTTATCTCGGCGGCTCTTATTTCTTCTTGCGCGCGGCAACAGCCAGGCACTGGCATACCGTCAAGGGCGGGTTCGTGCCGGTCGGGACCTTTGCCACCTTGATGGGGGTGGCGACCATCCTGCACTGGGGAAGGTTCACCCATTCCCACGTGGCCTTCTGGCTGTGGGCCGGACTGTACTTCACCACGCCTTTCCTGGTCTTCGGGGTCTGGTGGGCCAACCGCCGATTCGATGTGCCGGCCACTAGCGCGGAGCTGCTGATCCCGGTCCGGGTCAGCCGCGTCATCGCCGTCCTGGGCGGCCTGTCCGTCCTGACCGCGCTGTTCTTGTTCTTGTTCCCCGGCCGGGCCGTCGCGATCTGGCCCTGGACGCTGACCCCGCTGACGGCCCGGGTGATGGGGGCCATCTTCGCACTCGGAATCGCAGGCCTGGGCGCCCCGGCCGATCGCCGGTGGAGCAGCGCCCGGATCTTGCTCCAGGTGGCCGCCGTCATGCTGATCCTGATCTTGGCGGCGGGAGCGCGGGCCGGCCGCGACCTTGACCCGGCTAACGCCCTGACCTGGCTGATCGGTCTCGGGTTCACGGCCGTGCTGGTCGCGATCGCGGTCCTCTACGCGCGGATGCAGGCCCAGGCGGCCGCGTCGTTGAAGGCGCGGGCGGCACCTGCGGCACTACAGGATTAGCCGGACTGGGGGCCAGGTAGCGGCTCAGCCCGGCAGCTGCACGCCGAATCCGCTGACGGCCAGCTTGAGCAGGACCTGCCCGGGCGCCTGGAGGGTGGCGACCTTAGCGGCGCTCAGGTCCTCCAGCTGGGCCAGGACAGCGGCGTAGGCGTCCGGGCCCTGCCTGCGCGCCCGGCTCAGCGTGATCGCGTTGGCCCACACCTTGCGCCGCGCCTCGCGCAAGAAGCGTTGCGTGCCGAGCCGGTTGAACGGCCGCAGCAGCCGGTCAAGCAGCGGGATGGGCCCGGAGAGCCGGGCCAGCTCGTCATCCTCAGCAGCGACCCGGGAAGCCAGCACGTCATCGATCGCCCGGTGATCAGCTTCCCGTCTGGCCAGCAGCGCCGGGTCGTCGAACTGCTCATCGCTGATCACGGCGACCAGCGCCTGCGGCAGATCAAAGTTGATGTGAGCGTTCATGCCCAGCAGCACGTGCCGCAGCGGCGGCAGGCTGGCCGGGGCGCCGAACGCGACCGCCCACGGCCGCGTCGGCTTCCGGCCCGCCAGGTCGGCCTCCAGCGCGTCCAGGTACAGCTCGGCGAACGCGACGTCCCACCGCTCGACCCAGTCCGGGTCGGCGAAACCGCCCTGCGCGAGGGCCTCAGCCACGGCGATAGTGGTGCGCTGGTAGGTCGCATGGAAGTACTGCCGCTGGTCATCCGCAGCCTGCAGCGGTTCGAGCAGAGTGGCCAGCCGGACGACCAGCTCCTGGATCACAAGGGCCATCATGGCCGACGACGGCGGCCCGCAGCGGGCCGGCCACCCAGCGGCGCTGAAGTCCGGGTCACGCTCGCGGGGCCGGTGCGGACCGAGGCCGTCCGGTCCGGACTGGAGCTAGGCGCCCGGGACCCGGCCCAGGGCCAGGGCGACCAGAGCCGGGGTCAGGGCGAGCACCACCGGGGTCAGGGCGAGCGTCGCGGCCCCGGCCCGCAGGAACTGCCGCCGGAACCGGCTCAGCGGCTCGGCCGGGTCGAGCAGGCGGCCGATGCGCTGCACGGCGTCGGTGGCGGCGGCGGCGAGGCCGACCGCGGGCGCGGGGCCGCCGGCGGCCCCGGCCGAGCCGGCCAGCACGACCAGGGCGGTGGCCAGGGACCGGGTGGGTGAGGTCCGGGCGGCGACGTCGTCGGCGTGCATCTCGACCAGCCGCCCGATCTGGGCGGCGCCCTCCCGCATGATGGGCAGGAAGGGCAGGACCTGCTGCCCGATCCGGGCCAGGGCCAGCAGCCGGTGATGGTGATAGGCCAGGTGAGCCCGCTCATGAGCCAGGACGGCGGTCAGCTCGGCGGGATGGAGGGCCTGCAGCGCGCCGGTGGTCAGGACGACCGTGGGGTGCGGGCAGGCCACGCAGTAGCTGGCCGGCTGGTCGTGCTCGACGAGGATGGCGCCGAGGCCCGGCTCGGGGCGGCCGACCAGGCGGGCGGTCTGCGCATGCTGCATGGCGTGCTGGCGGACGGCGCGCAGGTGGACGGCCGCGGTGGCCGCGGTCCGGGCCAGCAGAACGAAGGCGACGGCCAGCCCGGTGAAGGCGACCAGGGCGCCGCCCGGGGCGTTGTACTCGGCCCGCAGCCGCAGCACGCACGCGCCGATCAGGGTGCTGAGCTGGGAACCCAGGGCGGTGGCGTGCACGGCCAGGGTCAGGCCGGCCAGCCCCAGCGCGGCCACCGATGACCACGCGGCAGCCAGGTAGGTGACGATGCCGAGCATCGGCGCGCGCTGCGGCCAGGCGGCCCGGCCTAGCAGGGCGGACCCGATCGTGCCCACGCCGAGGGCGTAGGCGAGCAGGGCGACGGCGATGGTCATGAGGGCTCGCCTGATTCGTCGGCGGAGTGGGCGCGATCGAGCGCTTCCTGCAGCAGGGCCGCGTCGTGCGGGCTCATCTGGAGGACGAAGTGGGTCAGGGCCGTCCGGCGGTCGGTCGTGCTGGCCAGGGCGTCGCTCATCAAGCCCGCGGTGTAACCCGAACGCGAGCCGGTCGGCTCGTACCGCCAGGCCCGGCCGTCGCGCTGACGGCGCAGCCATCCCTTGCGGTACAGGTTCTCCATCACCGTCATCACCGTGGTGTAGGCCAGCGGGCGATCCTGGGCCAGGTCATCGAGCACCTCGCGGACCAGGGCCGGCTGGCCTCGCTCCCAGAGCCGGTCCATGATCGCGGCTTCGAGGTCACCGAACTGGCGCAACTCGACCTCCCGGGCGTACCGCCGCGACGGCGCGCTCGCGCCGCCATCTACTAACACGGATAGAGCACGCGATCAGTTCACTGATCTTCTAACCGTCTTAGTAGTCATGCTAGGGGCGGCGGGGGGACCGAGAGACCGGGCAGGGCCATGATGGCGGCGGCGATCTGCAGGAGACGGCGGTCGGCGCCGTAGCGGCCGACCAGCTGAAGACCCACGGGGAGAGCGGCCGCGGCGAGTCCGGGCGTGGCGGCCGGGGCGGCCGGGGCGGCCGGGGCGGCTGGGGCGGCTGGGGCGGCTGGGGCGGGGACGGCCAGGCCGACGGGGACGGAGACGGCGGGATGGGCGGTGACGGTGACGCGGGAACAGGACCGAAGCCAGTCAATGTAGGTGGTCATCGGCTCGGAGTTGATCTCGCGGACCCACTCGGTCTCCACGTCGAACGGGAGGACCTGCACGGTGGGCAGGGCGAGCACGTCGTAGCGCCCGTCGCGCAGGAAGGCGGCGAAGCGCTCGATGATGACAGCCTGGGCGGTCCGCGCGGCGGCGACCTGCTCGCCGGTCAGGGCCAGGCCGCGTTCGATGTTCCAGGCCACGGTGGGCTTGAGCTGATCACGGTGGTCGCGCAGTAGCGGAGCCATGGCGGCCATCCGGGCGGCCCGCAGCACGTCGAAGGCGTCGTCGGCGTCGGACAGAGCCGGAGCGGCGTCCTGCAGGTGGCAACCGGCCGCCTCCAGGCGGGCCCGGGCCGCGCTGAGCACGGCCTGGACCTCGGGCTGAACGGGCAGGTCACCCAGGTCAGGGGTCCAGGCGATCCGCAGGCCGGCCAGCGAGGCGGGCGCCAGGCCGAGGAAATCATCCGGCCGGTCGGGACGGGCCAGCGGGCGGGCCGGGTCGCGGCCGCACAGGCCGGCCAGCAGCAGGGCGGCATCGGCCGCGGTGCGGGCGATGGGGCCGACCGTCTCGATCGGGTCGAAGGCGGCGGCGGGGACGCCGGGGTACAGGCCGCCGCCCGGGACCAGCCCGGGCGTGGTGCGCAGCCCGACCAGGCCGCAGAAGGAGGCGGGGTTGCGGACGCTGGCCGCGACGTCGGAGCCGTCGGCGAACGGGACCATCCCGGTGGCGACGGCGGCGGCGGACCCGCCGCTGCTGCCGCCCGGGGTGAGCCGGAGGTCGTACGGGTTGCGGGTCAGCCCGAACACGGCGTTGAAGGTCTGCGCCCCGGCGCCGAACTCGGGCGTGTTGGTCTTGCCGATCACCACCGCGCCGGCCTGCTTGAGCAGGGCGACGTGCGGGGCGTCCCGGTCCGGCACGTAGGAGGCGAAAACCGGCGAGCCGGACGTGGTGCGGATCCCGGCCGTGGGCACGAGGTCCTTGATCGCGACGGGCAGGCCGTGCAGCGGGCCGGCGAACTGACCCCGGGCGGCGCGGGCGTCCAGCTCCGCGGCCGCGGCCCGGGCCTGCTCGGCGGCCACGGTGACGATCGCGTTGACCGCGGGATTGACCGCCTCGATCCGGGCCAGCGAGGCCTCGAGGAGCTCAGCGGCGGACAGCTCCCGGGACCGGATCATCCGGGCCAGGACGGCGGCCGGGGCGGCGCACAGGTCCCCGGGGTTTTGGGGCCCGGACGGCTGGTCAGTCGGCGTGGCGCAGTGAGGCGAGCACGCGGACGATCGTGCTGGCGGCCAGGTCAAGGTCGTCGGCCACGCCGATGCGCTCGGCCCAGGACCACCAGAACCACCACATGCCGTCCTTGCCGCGGGCCACGTAGACGTTCTCCTCGAGCGCCCGAGCAGCCGGGTTCACCACGTACAAGCTGGGCACTCGCCCGGACGGGGCCATCAGCCAAGCTTCCAGGCCCCGGTGGGCCAGCTCGTCAGCGAGCTTCTCGAGGTAGACAACCTGCAGTTGTTCGCGGTCGCGGGAGACCTGAGTTTCCACCGTTATCACCATTGTCACACTTAGGAGTCAACCGAAAACTAAATGTTGCCGCTCGTTCAGGATGGCGCGGCGCTGGCGCCTGCGCAACGCACATCGGCAAATTCGCAGCTCGGGCGATCCGCGGGCACGGGCCCGCATTTCCCCCTACTAGTGCTGACGCGGCACGCAAGTGATCGGTTCACAAATGGACCATTTTAAAACAATTTCGCCCGGTGCTCAGGCCGCCACCGGGGTGGCCAGCTGGGCGGGGAGCGGCTCGGCGTGCAGGACGGTCAGCCGGGACACGGCCCGGGTCAGCGCCACGTACAGCCGCTGCAGGCCGCGGGCCTCGGCCTGGGCGATCCGGGCGGGCTCGACCACGATGACGTGATCGAACTCCAGGCCCTTGGCCAGGGTGACCGGCACCAGCGTCAGCCGGGCGTCCTGGCCGGGGACGCCGTGCTCAAGCCCGGCCGCGTCGAGCGCGGCGGCCAGGGAACCGATCTGGGGGTCGGCGGCGATGACGGCGACCGAGCCGGCCCCGGCGGTGGCCTGCCCGCAGGCCGCGGCCAGCGCCCGGTCCAGGCCGGCGGCGGGCACGCCGACGATGTCCAGCGCGCCGGGATCGGCCCGCAGCGAGGAGGCGGGCCGCAGCTCCGGGGCGATGACGGCCAGCAGCGAGGACGCGTAGTCCAGGATCTGCCGGGGCACCCGGTAGCCGACGGACAGCTCGCGGACGCCGGCGTCGGGCTTGCCGAGGTGAGTCAGCAGCGCGGCCCAGGACGGGGTGGCCCAGGCCGTGGTGCCCTGGGCCAGGTCGCCGAGCACGGTGGCCGCGCCGGTGGAGCACCGCCGCCCCAGGGCGCGGCACTCCATCGGGGACAGGTCCTGGGCCTCGTCGACCACCACGTGGGCCAGGCTGGGGGTCCGGGTGACGAGGTCGCGGGCCTCGTCGATGAGGACCGCGTCGGCCGCCGACCAGCGGGCCGAGCCGGGCGCGCGGGGCGGCTTGGACCAGAGGATGGCGGCCTGCTCCGCCGGGGTGAGCAGGTCGGCGGCCGCCGCGGCCAGGGCGTCGGCCGAGGCGAGCAGCCCGAAGACCAGCCGGGCGGGGTCCACCTTGGGCCAGATCGCGTCGACGGCCGAACGGACCGGCCGGGACCGCCGCACCGACTCGTGCGTGCGGTCGTCGCAGACCTCCCCGGCCTCCTCCATCTGGGTCAGGATGACGTGCGCGATCCGGTGCTCGAGCAGCTCCCGGGCCGCCCCGTAGCGCACGCCGCGATGGCGCAGCTCGTGGACCAGTTCCTCCAGTTCCCGGGCGCTGACCCGCCAGCGGCGGGTCCCGCGGGCCAGGACGACGGGCTCGGCCAGGCGGCGCACCGAGGACCACACGGCCCGCCAGAGCACCTCGGCCATCCGCGCGTCACCCTTGAGCACCGCGGCGGGCTCAGCGTCCGAGCCGCGGATGGTGACCGAGCTGGCCGCCGCGACCAGCTCGGAGACCGTGGTCTGGGTGACGTCCAGCTCACCGAGGGCGGGCAGGACGTTGCGGATGTAGGAGAGGAAGGCCTGGTTGGGCCCGACGATGATGACGCCGCGGCGGCGCACCTGCTCGCGGTAGGCGTAGAGCAGGTAGGCCACCCGGTGCAGCCCGACGGCGGTCTTGCCGGTGCCCGGCGCGCCCTGCACGCAGACGGTCTGCGCGACGTCGGCCCGCACGATGTCGTCCTGGTCAGGCTGGATGGTGGCCACGATGTCCCGCATGGGCCCGGACCGCGGCCGCTCGATCTCATCGATGAGGATCCGGCTCGGGCCGCGCCCATCATGGCCCGCCGGATGATCCGCGGTGAACCGCTCGTCTTCATAGGCGGTCAGGTCCCCGCCGGAGAAGCCGAAGCGGCGGCGCAGCGCGAGGTCCATCGGGTCCGCCGCGCTGGCCCGGTAGAACGGCCGGGAGACCGGGGCCCGCCAGTCGATGACGGCGGGCGTGCCGTCCGGGGCGTGCACGTGCCGGCGGCCGATGTGGAAGCTCTGCCCGGCCAGGCCGTCGGGGTCGGGGTCGTCACCGGCCGCAGCATCGGCGTAGTCGAGGCGGCCGAAGAACAAGGGAGCGCCGGGAATGTCCTGCAGGGCTTCGGCCCGGTGGTGCAGGTCGGCCTTCAGGTATTCCAGCGAGACCGGGTCACCGGCCATCGGGGTGAGGGACAGGACGTCCTCGCGCATCAGGCGGAGAAAGTCCCGGGAGCGGAGCAGCTGATCGCGTTCGGCGGTCAGGACGGGATCAGCCACGCTCCGTTCGGCTTCAGGGTTTTCTGATCCAGCCACGAGGACGGGAACTTACCAGCCGGACGGGCCGAAGTCACGCGGTTTTCGGCTCGGTCACCGGCCAGGAGGCCAGGCCGCGGGGGGTGAGGAAGGAGTCGAAGACCAGCTCGGACGCGCCGGTGAGGGCGCCCAGGTCACCAAGGCTGGAGGGCAGCAGGGCGGGCGGGTCGGCCCGGCGGAAGCGCATCAGGGCGGAGTGGTAGCTGCCGGCCACCGCGGCCGCGTCGGCCAGGTACAGCGAGGCGGCCAGCCCGGACAGGCTGACGGCCGCCGGGTCCTGCGCGTTGACCAGCGCGCCGATGCCGCGGCCCAGCGCCCCGGCCACCTGGGCCAGGGCGCGGCCGCAGGCCGGGTCGGTGCCGGCCGCCGCGATGACCTGCTCGGCCTGGAGCATCCGGTCGCCGCCCTCGGGCGCCCCGGCCGCGCGCAGCAGGCCGCGGGCCCCGGCGTCCAGCTCCCAGCAGCCGACTGACCCGCACCGGCACGGCTCGTCGCTGCCGGTCAGCGGCATGTGCCCGAACTCACCGGCTGATCCGTGCACGCCGGACACGGGCAGGCCGCCGGACAGCAGTACCCCGCCGATGCCGGTGGCCACGTGCAGGTGCAGGGCGACCGGGATGCCGCGCAGCACGCCCCGGCGCGCCTCGGCCAGGCCGGCCAGCGTCGCGTCGTTGCCGGCCAGGATGGGGCCCGAGGTGACGGCGGCCCCGAGCACGGCGGTCACGTCGACGCCCTGCCACTCGGTCAGGGTGGGCTGGACCATGGTGCTGCCCCGCACCGGCGACGGGACGGCCACCCCGACGCCGACCACCCGGGCACCGAACTGGCGGTTGCAGGAGCGCAGCTGGCGGGCGACCTCGTGCAGCATCCCGGTGCCCGAGCTGGCCTCCCGCTCGCGGCGGTCCAGGACGGTGCCGCGGCCGGTCAGCTCGAAGGCGGCGACGGTGAAGGAGTCATCTCGCAGGTCGACGGCGAGCGCCACCGGGCCGCGGGCGTGCGCGGACGGCACGCCGGTGGGACGGCCGCGGGCCCGCTGGGCGGTGGCGTCGACCGGGCTGGTCAGCTCCTCGATCAGCTGCCGGCGGGCCAGGTCGCGGACCAGCACGGTGGCCGTGCCGCGGGCCAGGCTGAGCTGCCGGGTGAGCTCGGCCCGGGTGAGCTGGCCGCCGCCGTCATGGATGGCGCGGAGCAGGCGCGCGAGGTTGTGCGCCCGCAGCTCGGCGCTCGTCGTCGCGGCGCCCTCGTCCCTCCGCACACCTACGATCGTGCCACCCGCACCATCCGCCACGGCTACCAGTCCCAGTGGAAGCCGACTGCGGTCTGCTCGGCCAGCCGCAGGTAGCGGTGCACGGCGAACTGGCTGTCCAGGGCGACCGGCTCGCGCTCGACGATGGGCCCGTCCAGCCCGTCCCAGACGGCCCACACGATGGTCCCGGGCAGCCGGTCGGGGTGGAACTGGACGCGGATATCGAGGTTCTCGACGAAGGCCTGCACCACCCGGCGGAACTCCGGTGGCGGCGCGGCCGAGTAGTGGAAGCTGGCCGAGTACTCCAAGGTGGCGGTCTCGCCCGCCATCAGCGGCCGGGCCAGCAGCATGTCGAGGGCGTACAGGTCCGCGGCGGGCTGGTAGAGCGGCCCGGCCAGCCCGCTGAACCCCTGCCCGGCCTCGACGGTCAGCGCGTTGGTGTCGGCCCGGTAGGGGATGCGGTCGACGTCGTCGGCCAGCGCCTCGATCACGTGGATGTTGCGGTGCCGGGCCGGCCAGCCGTCCGGCCCGAGGTAATGATGGTCGTGCAGGGACAGGGTCTTGACCTGGCGGCGGCCGAGCACGCCGGCCAGGTCATCGGCGATCGCCCGCGGCCCGGACAGCACGCGGACCTGCGCGGATCCCTCCCACAGCTTGAGCAGCTGCTCGTGCTCGGTCGGTCCGAGCTCGAACGCGTCCACGAACAGGGCGAGCGTGGCCCGGCTGAGCAGCTTGCCGGACAGGGCCCGGGCCGCGGTGTCCTTGAGCTGGCGCGGCAGGATGTCGGCGTCGCCTTCGGAGCGGGGGTGCTGCCACAGGTAGCGGGCCAGCACCTCGGCCACGGCGAGCTGGTTGACCTGCCCGCTGCGGCTGCGCTCCGCGTACTGCTCCCAGCGGCGCCGGTAGCGGCCCGGACGCAGCAGCAGTTCGCGGATGTAGGCCGAGGCCGCCTGCACGCCGGTCGGCAGCGCAACCTCTCCCGGCATCACCTCGGGCACAGTCCCCCTCGTCCGTGCGGCGTCATCGCGGCATTCGCCGACCATGGTACGGCGGCACGCGGCCTCGAGAGGATAGCCCGCAGTGGTTCTCGCTGCTGCCACCCGGGGGCAGGGGGTGGCAGGCCTAGCGAGAAGCACGGGGCGTCAGAGCGGTCGCCGCGGGGTGTCGGCCGCAGCTCTCGACCCTGTCTAGCCCGAATGTGAGCTAGATTACAGCCGTGTTAATGGGATTGTTGGCCGCTAAGCCGGAATTGTCAACCCTCAATTAATTGCTTATGGTCAGGCAATTGGCGCGAAATGGCGGAATGTCACGCGAATAAGCAAAGCCGATCACGATCCGGGACGGGCTGGCCAGGGGGTCCAGGCGGGCGGTCGCGGTCGCGTTGCCCTGGGCCGGGCCGGGGAATAGCGGCCGGGCCGGGCCAGGGCGGCGGGTTATCGTGGCCGCTCCCGCATTAGAGCGAACCGCACAGGGTAAATTCAGGTTATGCCCGGGACGGACGGACAGCCTGAGTGGCTGACCGATGAAGAACAGCAGGCCTGGCGGGCCACGGTCCAGCTCAGCCACCTGCTGATGCGCCAGCTCGACCGCGACCTGACCGAGTACGGGCTGAACGGCCGCGACTACGAGATCCTGGTCGAGCTGTCCGAGGCGCCCGAGCGCCGGATGCGGATGACCGACCTCGCCGACGCGACCAGCCAGTCCCGGAGCCGGCTCTCCCATCAGGTCTCGCGGATGGAAAAGCGCGGCCTGCTGCGGCGTGACGACTGCGAGGGCGACAAGCGCGGCACGTTCGCGGTGCTGACCGACGCGGGCGTCGAGACCATCGAGCGGGTCGCGCCGCATCACGTGGAGAACGTCCGCCGCCACTACATCGACCGGCTGACCCCCGGCCAGCTCGAGGAGATCCGGTCGGCCTTCCAGCCGGTGGTGGACTACTTGCGCAAGATCCGCGACCGCGACTAGAACAGCACCGACATGAAGCGGCCGGTGTCGACGAAGCCGGTCCGGAAGTAGGCGGCCCGGGCCGGGGCGTTGAAGTCGTTGACGTACAGCGAGACGATCGGGGCGATGGACCGGGCCGACTCGACCACGACCGCGGCCATGCCCGGCGCGGCCAGCCCCTGGCCGCGGAACTCAGGCCGGACCCACACGCCCTGGATCTGGCAGGCCTGCGGGGTGGCCGCGCCGATCTCGGCCTTGAAGATGACTCGCCCGTCCTCGATCCGGGCGAAGGCCCGGCCGGCCCGGATCAGCTGCTGGAGCCGGGCCCGGTAGGAGGCGCCGCCGTCCCCGATGGTGGGCGAGACGCCCACTTCCTCGGTGAACATGGCCACGCAGGCCGGCCACAGTATGTCGAGCTCGTCCATCCGGACCCGGCGGACCAGCGGATCGGGCGTGACCAGCGGCGGACCGTTGATGACCATGACGGGCTGCACCGGCCGGACGTCCCGGGCCGGGCCCCACCGGGGCCGCAGCAGGGCCCACAGGGCCTGGATCTCGTCGGCCGGGCCGACCACGGATGAGCAGCGGCGGCCCTGGCGCAGGGCCCGGTCCGCGAAGGCGGCGACCGCGTCGGGGGTGGCCGCCACGGTGACCAGGTTGGCGCCGTTGTAGCACAGCGACTCCAGCCGGCCGCCGGACCCGTGGCCCCACATCTGCGCACCGAGCCGGCTGGGCTCCAGGCCGAGCGCGCGGACCCGGGAACTGACGAAGACGTGCATCACCGGGTCGCGATCGCAGATGGCGAGAACCGCGTCCCGGTCTCGTTCGTCGAGCAGCCGCACCGCGGAGGACCCTTTGGCCCGCAACATGCTGTCAGCCTACACGCCCGGGCCCTAATTCCCCGGCCCTGGATCCGGCTCGGCCGCGCAGGTGGCGTTGACCGATCCGGCCCCCTGCGGGAGGTCGCCGGAGGCCAGGTAGCGGTTCAGGTAGCCCTGCACGCAGTCGTTGGACGGCTGGGCGAACGACTGGCCGTGGTTGCCGCCCCCGGTCACCACGACCATCCGGGCCGACGGCAGCACCTGGTGCGCCCGCTGCGCTCCGGCGTAGGGGGTGGCCGGGTCGAGCGTGCCCTGGAGCATGAGCAGGCCGGGCAGCCCGGCCCCCTTGACCTGAAGCGGCTGAGCCGGCCCGCGCACCGGCCAGAACGCGCAGGCCGCGTTGAACCAGGTGTTGCCCCAGGCGTAGAACGGGGCGGTCGTGGCCACCCGCTCGGTATCGGCGGTCCAGGTGGCGAAGTCCCGCGGCCAGCTGACGTCCGCGCACTCCACCGCGTTGTAGACGGCGAACTCGTTCTCATCCTGGAGACCGTAGGACTGGTACTGGCCGACCAGGGCACTGGTGTCGGCGGAGTGCAGGTAGCTGGACAGCGCCTGGGCCAGGCCGGGCCACAGCTCGCCGTTGTAGCCGGCCTCCAGGTAGGTGTCATCCAGCTCATCGGCGCCGACGACACCGCCGGCCGGGTGGGCTTCCAGCTGGCTGCGGGCCCGGGTGTAGGCCGCCTGGACCTGGGCCTGGCTGCGGCCCAGGTCATAGTTGTCCGGGTGCTGCGCGACCCAGGCGAAGAACGCGTCGAGGCGGCCCTGGAAGGCCAGGTCCTGGTTCAGGTTGTCGGCGTACCAGACGCCGGTCGGGTCGACGACGCTGTCCAGCACCATGCGGCGGACGTGGCCCGGGAAGAGCGTGGCGTACACCTCGCCGAGATACGTGCCGTAGGAGAAGGCCAGGTAGTTGAGCTCGGCCACGCCGAACGCGGCCCGGATGGAATCAAGGTCGCGGGCGGCGTTCTGCGTGGTCAGGTAGGGCAGCAGCCAGCCGTACTTCTGCTCGCAGTCGGCGGCGTAGGCCTTGGCCCGGCTGACCAGCTGCTGCTCGGCGGCGGTGCTGGCCGGGACGTAGTCCGGGCGCGGGCGGGAGAAGAAGCCGGGCTCGCAGCTCAGCGCGGGCTGCGAGGCGCCGACGCCGCGGGGGTCGAAGCCGACGATGTCGTAGTCGCGGGCCACCGACGGGTTCAGCCCGCCGGCCACCTCGGCGGGCAGGGACAGCCCGCTGCCCCCGGGGCCGCCCGGATTGACCAGCATGATGCCCTGCTGCTGGCTGGCCGGGGCGGTGGCCGGGATCATGTCGAGGGCGAGGGTGATGTGCCGGCCCCCCGGGTCGGCATAGTTGAGCGGGACGCTGATGGTGGTGCAGTCGCGGATGCCGAGCTCGGCCGTCTCCCCCGAGCAGGCGTGCCAGTGCAGGGTGCTGCGGGTCGGGACGATCGGCCCGGTGGCCGTCGCGCTCGCACTCGTGCTCGGACTCGGACTCGTGCTCGGCGAGGAGGCCGGGGCCGGGGCCGGGGAGGTGCATGCGGTGGCGGCGAGCAGCGTGACCAGGGCGCCGATGAGCACCAGCGGGCCGCCTCGGGGCAGGCGGCGGCCCCGGGAGGGCTGAGACATCCCCCCATCATGCCGCAGGGACCGGAAACCTTCCCCTTTCGACATCCGCCCCCGGAACCCAACACGGGCCGCAATCGTCTGTATGGGTGTAGCTCTCGCTGCCGCGGCCCTAAGGGGAAACATGCTTGCCAGACACCGACAGTCGCTCATCCTTCAGGCCGTCCGCAGTGACGGCAGCGCACGGGTCAGCGACCTGACCCAGCGGCTCGGCGTCTCCGACATGACGATCCGCAGAGACCTCGAGGTGCTGGCCCGCGAGGGGCTGGTGGAGAAGGTGCACGGCGGCGCGGTGCTGCCCGGCGCCCCGTCAGGACACGAGCCGGGCTTCGAGGCCAAGCTGGTGCTGGAACGGCCGGGGAAGAACGCCATCGCCCGGGCGGCCGCGAGCATGGTCACCCCGGGCACGGCCATCGCGCTGGCCGCCGGGACCACCACCTTCGCGCTGGCCCAGTGCCTGCTGGACGTGCCCGGGCTCACCATCGTGACCAACTCGCTGCCGGTGACGAACCTGTTCAGCGAGGCGCGCGGGAGCCTGGACGGCGCGGCCGCCTCGGTCGTGCTGACCGGCGGGGTCCGGACGCACGCCGACGCACTGGTCGGGCCGATCGCGGATCTGACCATCCGCTCGCTGCACTTCGACCTGCTCTTCCTGGGCTGCCACGGCTTCGACGCCCAGACCGGCCTGACCACGCCCAACCTGGACGAGGCCGAGACCAACCGGGCCTTCATGCGGGTGGCCCGGCAGGTGGTGGTGCTGGCCGATTCCACCAAGTGGGGCATGGTCAGCCTGAGCTCGTACGCGCGGCTGAGCGAGGTGGATGTGCTCATCACCGACGCGCTGCTGCCCGCCGAAGCGCAGGCCGCGGTGAGCAAGCAGGTCGGCGAGGTCATCTACGCGGAGAACGTCCCCGACGGCGAGGCCCACCGCCAGGCGGGCTAGCCGGTCAGTAGGTGGTGACGACGGGCTTGCCGGAGGCGGCCTCGTCGCCGTCGTCGCCGTCGTCGCCGTGCTCGGCGGCGCGCTGCTCGGCGATGCGCATGGCCTCTTCGATCAGGGTCTCCACGATGGCCGACTCGGGCACGGTCGCGATGACCTCGCCGCGGACGAAGATCTGGCCCTTGCCGTTGCCCGAGGCGACGCCGAGGTCGGCCTCGCGGGCCTCGCCCGGGCCGTTGACGACGCAGCCCATGACCGCGACCCGCAGCGGCACCTCCAGGCCGTCGAGCCCGGCGGTCACCTCTTCGGCCAGCTTGTACACGTCGACCTGGGCCCGGCCGCAGGACGGGCAGGACACGATCTCCAGCCGCCGCTCCCGCAGCCCGAGCGACTCCAGGATGGCGATGCCGACCTTGACCTCCTCGACCGGCGGCGCGGACAGCGAGACCCGGATGGTGTCGCCGATGCCCTCGGCCAGCAGGGCGCCGAAGGCGACCGCGGACTTGATCGTGCCCTGGAAGGTCGGCCCGGCCTCGGTCACGCCGAGGTGCAGCGGGTAGTCGCACTGCTGGGCGAGCTGCCGGTAGGCGTTGATCATGACCACCGGGTCGTGGTGCTTGACCGAGATCTTGATGTCGCGGAACCCGTGCTCCTCGAACAGCGAGCACTCCCACAGCGCCGACTCGACCAGTGCCTCGGGGGTGGCCTTGCCGTACTTGGCCAGCAGCCGCTTGTCCAGCGAGCCGGCGTTGACGCCGATCCGGATCGGGATCCCGGCGTCGGTCGCGGCCCGGGCGATCTCGGCCACCTTGTCGTCGAACTGCTTGATGTTGCCCGGGTTGACCCGGACCGCGGCGCAGCCGGCGTCGATCGCGGCGAAGACGTACTTGGGCTGGAAGTGGATGTCGGCGATGACCGGGATCTGGGACTTCTGGGCGATCTGCGGGCAGCGCGTCGGCGTCGTCCTGGGACGGCACCGCGACCCGGACGATCTGGCAGCCGGCCGCCGGTGAGCTGCGGCGATCTGCTGCAGGGTGGCGTTGACGTCGGCGGTCAGCGTGGTCGTCATGGACTGCACGGTGACCGGCGATCCCCCGCCCACCGGAACCGCTCCCACCATGAGCTGGCGGGAGTTCCGGCGCTCGGCCAGTGGCGCGGGCGGCGTAACCGGCATACCGAGGTCAATATCCATGAGCCCCATCCGTTCGATCGGCACAATCCCCGAATCCGTTCGACCCGCCCATTGAACCATCACCAGTGAAACGGACGGTTAACGACGCTGACGGAAGCGTCGGGTAATCGCTTCGCCCTGGTGAGCTCAGCCGTTGACAAAGTTCACCGGGTTGACGATGTCAGCCAGGACCACCACGACGCTGAAGAAAACGACCACCGCGAACAGGCTGAAGCTGAGCGGCACCAGCTTGGCCATGTCGGCCAGGCCCGGGTCCGGCCGCCCGCGCAGCCGGGCCAGCCAGGCCCGGACCCGCTCGTAGATGATGGCCGCGACGTGGCCGCCGTCCATAGGCAGCAGCGGGAGCAGGTTGAAGGCGCCGATGAAGATGTTCAGCGAGGCGATGAGCAGCAGCACGAAGCTGACCTTGTACTGCCAGCCCCAGTCGGCCGACACCGCGGCCCCGGTCGCCTCGGCCGCGCCGACCACGCTGCCGACCTGGCCGCCCGCGGTGCTCGACCGGTCCTTGCTGAACAGCTTGGGCAGCGCCGAGGGCAGCGAGCCGACGGCCTTGGCCGAGCCGACCAGGGTCTGGCCGAAGGTGGAGCCCGCGTACTGGACGGCGCGCACCGGGTTGGCGATCTGGAACACGACGGCCGGGCCGATGCCCAGGTAGGCGCCGCCGCGGCCGGTCACGCTGGCCAGCGTGGTGTGCAGCGTGACGGTCTGGCCGTCGCGGCGGACGGTGATGGTCACGTCCTGGCCGGGCTGGGCGGCGTGGATGGCGTTGTTGAGCTGGGTCCAGGTGCTCACCGGCTGGCCGTTGAAGGCCGTCACCGTGTCGCCGACCTGCAGCCCGGCCTGCTTGGCCGGGGAGGCCTGGCCCGAGCCGGCGCAGGTGCCGTTGTTGTAGGCGGTGACGTTGGCGGGCAGGCACGAGCTGATCGTGCCCAGCTGGGTGACGTTGTCGTTGGCGATGCCGACGCCGAGGGCCAGGCCGGTCAGCAGCAGCAGGGCGAGCAGGAAGTGCATGGCTGAGCCCGCGCACAGCACCGCGATTCGCTGCCAGGCCGGCTGGCGGCGGAACGACCGGGGCTCATCGGCCGGGTCTTCGGGGTCATCGAGGGAGTGCATGCCGACGATCTTGACGAAGCCGCCCAGCGGCAGCGCCTTGATGCCGTACTCGGTCTCGCCCCGGGTGGTGGACCAGATGGTCGGCCCGAAGCCGACGAAGTACCGGGTGACCTTCATGCCGAACCGCTTGGCCAGCACGAAGTGACCGGTCTCATGCAGCATGACCGAGACGAGCAGGGCGACGATGAAGATGACCCAGCCGATCAGGTCCATCCGGTCGTCCCCGTCCCTAGCCCAGCACCGGTGAGCTCAGCGCCCGTTGATCTCCGCCGCCCGCCGCCGGGCCCAGTCATCGGTGGCGAGCACATCGGCCACGGTGGTGATGGCCGCGCGCCCGGAGTCATGCTCCGAGAGTATCCGGGCCACGGTGTCGACAATCCGGGTAAAGCCGATCTGGCCCGCCAGGAAGGCCGCCACGCAGGCCTCATTGGCGGCGTTGTAGACGGCCGGCGCGGTGCCCCCGGCGATGGCCGCCTCGCGGGCCAGCGACACAGCCGGGAAGGCCGCGCTGTCCAGCGGCTCGAAGGTCCACGTGGCCGCATCGGACCAGTCCAGCCCGGGTGCGGCGGCGGGGACCCGGTCCGGCCAGCCCAGGCCGAGCGAGATGGGCAGGCGCATGTCCGGTGGCGAGGCCATGACGACGGTGGCGCCGTCGTCGAACTCCACCATCGAGTGCACGATCGACTGGGGATGCACGACCACGTCGATGCGGTCCAGGCCGAAGCCGAACAGCAGGTGGGCCTCGATCACCTCCAGGCCCTTGTTGACCAGGGTGGCCGAGTTGACCGTGACCAGCGGGCCCATCGTCCAGGTGGGGTGGGCCAGGGCCTGCTCGGGCGTGACGTCGGCCAGGTCATCCCGCGTCCAGCCGCGGAACGGGCCGCCGCTGGCCGTGAGGACCAGCCGCTTCACCTCGGACCGGGCCCCGGCCCGCAGGCACTGGGCGATGGTGGAGTGCTCGGAGTCGACCGGCACGATCTGCCCGGGCTTGGCCCGGCTGGTGACCAGCGAGCCGCCGATGATCAGTGATTCCTTGTTGGCCAGGGCCAGCGTCCGCCCGGCGTCCAGGGCGGCCAGCGTGGCCTGCAGGCCGGCCGCGCCGGTCACCCCGTTGAGCACGACGTCGGCGGGCCAGGCGGCTAGCTCGCAGATGGCTTCGGGACCGGCCAGGAACTGGGGCCCGGGGCTGGAAGCATGGCCCGTTCGGCCGGAAAAGGCGTCGCGGAGGGCGGCCTGCACGGCGATCGCGGCGCCCGGGTCGGCCACGGCCACGGCGGCCACGCCGAACTCGGCCGCCTGCCGGGCCAGGACCTCCGGGTGACCGCCGCCGGCGGCGAGCGCGGTCACCCGGAAACGTCCGGGGTTACGCCTGATGATGTCGAGGGCCTGGGTGCCGATCGAGCCGGTCGAGCCCAGGATCACCACGTTGCGCGGCGGGCCGGTGAAAGTCACCGCCCCATTGTCCACTACTCCAGGAGCAGGATCCGGCGAGCCAGCGCGAAGTCCTCGGCGGTCAGGCCGCCGGCGGAGTGCGTGCTGAGGGTCAGCGTCACCTTGTTCCAGGAGATGGTGATGTCGGGGTGGTGGTTGGCCTTCTCGCACAGGTAGGCGACGGCCCCGACAAAAAAGAGCGCGTCCTTGAAATCGGCGCGCTCGACAGTGGTCGTGATCGAGCCGCCATCCCGGGTCCAGGACGGGACGGTCTTCAGCTCAATCTCGACGAGTTCCTCGGGCATTGTTTCCATGGGTACGGCATACCATTGCCCAGGTGACGTCGACAAGCACGACCCCGCTGGCGGAGGTGCACGCGGAACTCGGCGCGGTCATGACCTCCTTCGCCGGCTGGCAGATGCCGCTGCGCTACGGCAGCGAGACGGCCGAGCACCAGGCGGTGCGGCACGCGGCCGGCCTGTTCGACCTGTCGCACATGGGCGAGGTCATGCTGGCCGGCCCGCAGGCCGGGGCGGCCCTGGACTACGCGCTGACCGGGTCGCTGGCCGCGCTGGGACCGGGCCGGGCCCGGTACACGATGATCTGCGCGGCTGACGGCGGCGTGCTGGATGACCTGGTCGTGTACCGGCAGGGCGAGCAGGAGTTCCTGGTCGTGGCGAACGCGGCCAACACGGCGGTAGTGGCGGCCGAGCTGCGGTCCCGGGCGGCCGGCTTCGACGCGACGGTCACCGACGCGACGGCCGGCACGGCGCTGATCGCGATCCAGGGGCCGGCCGCGGCCGGGATCCTGGGCCCGCTGACCGGGCTGGACGTGAGTTCCATGAGGTACTACGCCGGAGCGTTCGGCGAGGTGGCGGGGTTCGCGGCCTGGGTGGCGCGGACCGGGTACACCGGCGAGGACGGGTTCGAGGTCTTCAGCCAGCCCGCTGACGGGCCGGCCATCTGGGCCGCGCTGACCGCGGCCGGCACCCCGGCCGGGCTGATCCCGGCGGGGCTGGCCGCCCGGGACACGCTGCGGCTCGAGGCGGGCATGCCGCTGTACGGCAACGAGCTGGGCCCGGACGTGACGCCGTTCGAGGCGGGCCTGGGACGCGTGGTGAAATTCGACAAGCCGGGTGACTTCGTGGGGCGCGCGGCGCTGGCCGAGCGGGCCGAGGCCGGGCCGCGGCTGCGGCTGGCCGGGCTGACCATTGGTTCGCGCCGGGTGGCCCGGCACGGCTTCCCGGTGTTCGCGGACGGCAAGGAGATCGGGACGGTCACCAGCGGTGCCCCGTCGCCGACTCTGGGCCGGCCGATCGCCATGGCCTACCTGGCCGCCGGCGCCGACCTGGGGGATGCGGTATTTTCGGTCGGCATCCGGGGTCAGGAGGTCCCGGCCGAGGTGACCGACCTGCCGTTTTACTCCAGGAGTCGATGACGATGAGCATCCCAGCGGATCTGCGCTTCACACCCGAGCACGAGTGGGTGTCGGTCGAGGGCACCGTGGCGTCAGTCGGGATCACCGAGTACGCCACCCAGCAGCTCGGTGACGTGGTCTACGTGTCGCTGCCGTCGGTCGGCGCCGAGGTCGCGGCGGGCGAGCCGTGCGGCGAGGTCGAGTCGGTCAAGTCGGTCAGCGACCTGTACTCGCCGGTCAGCGGCGAGGTGACCGAGGTCAACGGCGAGCTGGAAGACGACCCGTCGCTGGTCAACGCCGAGCCGTACGCGGCCGGGTGGCTGTTCCGGGTGCAGGTGGCCCAGGACGGTGACGGGGCGGCCGCGCTGCCGTCGGACCTGCTGTCGGCCGCGGAGTACGAGGAACTGACCAAGAGCGCGGGCTAGCCGGCTCTTGGCCCTTGCACCTGGCGGGCTAGTGCTTGCGGCGGCGGAGCAGCAGCAGGACGCTCACGCCGACCACGAGCGCGGCGGTCGCGGCGCCGGCCATGAGCGGGTCGATCTGGGCGACGCGGTCGCGGAGGCGGCCCTTGGCCCGCTCGACGTTCCTCTTGGGGCTCACCCGGTCGGAAATGGCATCGATCGTGCTCGCGAGTTCGGCGCGGGTGCGGTCAATATCCGCCACCAGCGCTTCTGAACTGACCGACTTCGACTCGGTCTGGCCGTCAGCCATTGCGTGCTCCGTTCCCGACTCCGCACCCGGCTCCGTTCCGGTCAGGCTGGCCCAGGTCAGGCGTGTCCTGATCAGGCCGCCTATTTTGGCACACCGGGGCGGCCGGGACGCGGCCTGGTGCCCGCGTGGCGAGTCGCGGTATGGCCGGGTGCCTTGGAGCGCGCTGGGTCACAGGCCGGCGGACCGCTGGGCGAGGAACCGGCGCTCGGCCTCGGTGCGGGCCAGGGCCAGCGCGCGCTGGTAGGAGGCGCGGGCCTCGGCGTCGCGGCCGAGACGGCGCAGCAGCTCGGCGCGGGTCGAGTGCCAGTACTGGTAGCCGGGCAGGTCCAGCTCGTCGACCAGGGCCAGGGCGGCGGCCGGGCCGTCGGCTTCGGCCACCGCGACCGCGCGGTTGAGCCGGATCACCGGGGAGCCGGTCCGCTCGGCCAGCGCGGTGTAGAGCACGGCGATCTGCGGCCAGTCGAGCTCCTCTTCGGTCTGCAGGGAGGCGATGGCGGCCTGGATGACGTACGGGCCGCTGGGGCTGGCTTGGGCCCGGTCGAGCAGGGCACGGTCGAGCAGGGCGCGGGCTTCGGCGATCTGGCGCCAGTCCCAGCGGGACCGGTCCTGGTCGGGCAGCAGGACCAGGTCCTGACCGTCGAAGCGCGCGTCACGGCGAGCATCGTGCAGCAGCATCAGGGCGAGCAGGCCGAGCACCTCGGGCTGGCCGGGCAGCAGGGCGGCCAGGACGCGGCCGAGCCGGATGGCGTCGGCGGCCAGGCTGGGCCGGTCCTGGTCGCCATAGCCTTCGTTGAACACGAGGTAGATCACGGCCAGGACAGCACCGAGCCGTTCGGCCAACCGGGGACCGGAGGGGACGCTGAACGGGATGCCGGCCAGCTTGATCTTGGCCTTCGCCCGGGTCAGCCGGCGCTTCATGGTGTCGGGCGGGACCAGGAAGGCCCGCGCGATGTCCTCGGTGGGCAGGCCGCCCACGGCGCGCAGCGTCAGCGCGACCTGGGCCTCGGTGGCCAGGGCGGGGTGGCAGCACGTGAAGATGAGCTCGAGCCGCTCGTCGGGGATCACGGTGACCTCCGCTGGGCCGGTGGCATCCGGATCGCTGAGGTCCGCAGCGAGCAACGGGAGCTTGGCGGCCAGGACACGGTCGCGGCGCAGCCGGTCGATGGCCCGGCGGCGCGCCGCGGTGACCAGCCAGGCGGCCGGGTTGTCGGGCAGGCCGTCGGACGGCCAGCGGCGGGCCGCGATGGCGAAGGCCTCCGCCGCGGACTCCTCGGCCAGGTCGAAATCGCCGAGGTAGCCGATGAGCGAGGCCAGCAGCCGGCCCCGACTCATCGCGGAAGACCTGCTCGACCTGGTCCGGGTGGCTCACGCCGGGTCGCTCAGGCCGGGCCGGTCACGACGGGCCGGATCTCCACTGAGCCGCCGAGGCGGACGGCCGGGATCCGGGCTGCGACGTCGGTGGCCTGGTCCAGGTCGTCGGCCTCCAGCAGGTAGAAGCCGCCGAAGATCTCCTTGGTGTCGGCGAACGGGCCGTCCGTGACGAGCAGCTGGTCACCGGACTGGCGCACGGTGGTGGCCGTCTCCACCGGGTGCAGGGCGGCGCCGCCGACCATGCCCGGGACTTCCCGGAGGGCCAGGTACTCGCGGTGCACGGCTTCGGCCTCGGGCGGGGCGAGCGCCTCGGCCGCGCCGGGCTTGGTGTAGATCAGCAGGGCGTACTGCATGAGCGGCTCCTTGATCAGTCGTTGTTCTGATGGATGACGAACGAGGCCGGGCGGTGGGGACAGTCGGCCCGTTGCGCCGGCTTAGGTCCTGACGGGGCGGTAGGCCGCGACGAGGGGCAGGAACAGGTCGTCGACGATCACCATGAGCCGTGCGGGTGTCACGGGCTTGAGGGTCATGAGCAGGTCGTGGCGCATGAGGTCGAAGGGCAGGGCCAAGACGGCGGGCGGGGTGCGGTCCAGGTCGATCTCGCCTCGCTCGTGGGCCCGGCGGAAGATGATCTCGGCCCGGTTCGGCCGGTCACTGAGCAGGCGGGCACGTACGTCCGCCGGGGTGAGCCCGCTGCTGGCCAGCAGGCCGGCAAACGCGGCGGTGATGACCACGGTGAAGGAGTAGCGCGTGTCGTTGATGGCACCGAGCACGGCGAGCATGTCATCGCGCAGGCTTCCGGTGTCCGGCACCGCGATCGGATGCAGCCGGCCGTAGTGCGCGATGGCGGCCATGGCCAGCTCGTCCTTACCCGACCAGCGCCGGTAGAGCACGGCGACGCCAGTCTTGGCCCGGGCGGCGACCGACTCCATGGTCAGCCGGGCGAAGCCCGCCTCGACCAGTTCCTCCCACGCGGCGTCGAGCAGGGCGGCCTCGAGTTCCTCGCCCCGTCGCCGCTGCCGGCGTAGCTGGCTGGTCACGCCACTCAGGATAGCCAGCGGCCGTTCGGATTCCTATAAGAGAGGCTTGTCTTTCTTATTTTGCTGCCGTAGGCTCCGGATCGTTAAGAGATGAAAGGTTCTCTTATTTTCTGGAGGAAGGCGTCATGGCTGCTGGCACAACTCCCGCCCCGGGCCCTGCTCCGGGTTTCGGCTCGGCTGCGGGTTCAGGCCCGGCTTCGGGCTCCGGCTCGGGTCCGGACCGGCTCGACCCGCAGCTGATCAAGAGCGCCATGATTCTCGTCGTCGGCGCCCTGGCCGTCATCTTCGACACCACGATCGTGGCCGTCGCGCTGCACACACTGGCCACCGACCTGCAAACGTCGGTGACGACCATCCAGTGGGTGTCGACCGGGTACCTGCTGGCGCTCGGCATC
This sequence comes from uncultured Actinomycetes bacterium, assembly GCA_963744005.1. Taxonomy (GTDB): domain Bacteria; phylum Actinomycetota; class Actinomycetes; order Streptosporangiales; family Streptosporangiaceae; genus Palsa-504. The sequence goes on from CAVURU010000003.1 coordinate 2,049,067, forward strand.
GCGGTGCCGCTGTCGGCGTGGGGACTGCAGCGCTTCGGCGGCAAGCGGCTGTGGATGTCCGGCCTGGTCGTCTTTCTGGTCGGCTCGATCGGGTCCAGCCTGGCCTGGAACGCCGGCTCGCTCATCGCCTGGCGGGTCGTCCAGGGCCTCGGCGGCGGCATCTTGCTCCCGTTGCTGACCACGCTGATCATGCAGGCTGCCGGGGGCAAGGCGCTGGGCCGGACCGTCACCATCATCGCCATGCCCGCCCTGCTCGGCCCGATTCTCGGCCCGCTGGTCGGCGGCGCGATCCTGACCCATCTGAGCTGGCGGTTCATGTTCTGGGTCAACGTGCCGTTCTGCCTGGTCGGCCTGTACCTGGCCGGGCGGCACATGCCCGCCGACGCACCGGGCCCGGCCGAGCCGAAGGCGCACCTGGACGTGCCGGGACTGGCCATGCTGGCCCCGGGCATCGCGGCCGTCGTCCTCGGCCTGAGCAACGCGGGCCTGGCGGCCGGGTTCGCGCACCCGGATGTGATCGTGCCGCTGGTAATCGGCGTGGCGCTGCTGGCCACGTTCACCTGCTACGCGCTGCGGCGTACTGGCCCGCTGGTCGACGTGCGGCTGTTCGGCCGGCGCCCGGTGGCCTCGGCCTCGGCGGTGCTGTTCTTCTCCGGCTTCGCCCTGTACGGAGCAATGCTGCTACTGCCGCTGTACTACCAGGACGTACGCGGCGTGACCCCGCTGACGGCCGGGATCATGCTGGTCCCCCAGGGCGTGGGGGCGCTGCTGTCCCGGGGGCTGGCCGGACGGCTCACCGACTCGATCGGGGCCCGCTGGATCACGGTAGGCGGCTTCGTCATCGTGGCCGCTTCGACGGTGCCGTTCGCCTTGGCCGGGACGAGCACCAACTACTGGCTGCTGGCCTTCTGGCTGGTGCTGCGCGGGTTCGGGCTCGGGGCGGTGACCATTCCGGTGATGGCGGTCGCGTTCCTGGGGCTGGACCGAGCGGAGATCCCCCACGCCAGCGTGCTGACCCGTACCGTGCAGCAGATCGGCGGATCGTTCGGCACGGCCGTGCTGGCGGTCATCCTGTCCAGCGCGGTCGACGCGCATCCGGGGCACCTGAGCACAGCGTTCGACATCGCGTTCTGGTGGGCCACCGGGTTCTCGGTGGTGGCCGTGCTGCTCGCGCTGTGGCTGCCTGGGGCGCCGCGGCGGTCTGTGGCGGCGGCAGGCCAGCCGAGTGGCGCTCCGGCTCCGGGTTCCGGTTCCGGTTCCGGCTCCGGCTCCGGCTCCGGCTCCGGACGCTGACATGCCCCCGGCCGACGTCAGATCGGGTAGCGGGTGGGCCTGGTGGTGTAGGCGCGGCCGGCCGGCGTGCGCCAGACCAGGAGACCGGGCTCGGGCTGTTCAAGGTGCCATCCCTGGGCTTGCTTGGCTCGGTGATGGTGGCGGCACAGCGGGGCCAGGTCACACTCGCAGGTAGGGCCGCCCTGGTCCCAGGGGATGGTGTGGTCCAAGTCGCAGCGAGCCGCCGGGCGGGAGCAGCCCGGAGCGGTACAGGTCGCGTTGCGAGCCCGGATCAGATGCTGGAGTTTGCGGCTCGGGTGGTAGCCGGCCTCGGCTCTGGAGTGGTCACAGGACCCGTGGGCGATCGGGGTCATGGCCAGGCCAGGGTGACTGGCTGGCGGATCGGGTTCTTGAGGTGGGGACGGATCGGGTCCTTGAGGTGCGGGTGGATCGGGATCGGGGAGGAGGCTGGGCGGCGGGTGGCGGCCGGGAAGGCAGGCGTGGGCCGCGGCGGTGCCATCGTCGTTCAAGGCGGTGAGGCACCATCGGGAACGGGGATGGCGAGCGGCGGCTTGGACCAGGGCACGAGCGTCGTCGCTGTCCAGCGGTCCGTAGCCGTCGGCTTCGCCAGCAGGGCCGGACCGGCCCCGCCAGACGGTCAGCGGGATGGTGATGTTAACCATTGCGGCCAGGCTCGGACCGGCGTCCCGGGCAGGAGCTGGCCCGGGCCCCGGAGCAGGCGCGGACCCGGAGGCCGGAGCGGGACCGGGGGCCGGCGCAGGACCAGGTCCACTGGGTCGTCCGGGCGGCTCGGCTCCGGCTGAGGTGGAGTCGGCATCAGACGGCCCGGGATCAGGATGCTCGGGTCCGGGATGCTCGGGGTCGGCGGGCGCGGGGTGCTCGGGGTTGGCGGGTGCTCGGGCCGGATCGGGAGCAAGGTGGCGGCTGTCGCGCTCTTGGAGGAGGTCCAGGTAGGCGCGGACGCGCAGCTCATCCAGGGTGCCGGGTACGCCCGCCGCCCGCAGGTCCAGGGCCCGCTGCTCGATGTGCTGCCAGGACGCGAGGGCCTCGTCGGAGGGAAGCTCGCGGGCGACCATCCCGCCGTTACCCGAGGACTCCCGGAACCGGCGGACCTGAGTATCGCGCTTGGCGGCTTCCTTTTGCTTACGGACGCCTTCCAGGTCGAGCTTGAGGACCAGCTTGCGAGACGCATGGCGCAGCTCACCGTAGGTCAGGCCCGGAGCCTGCTCGGAAAGCAGTTCATCGGCGCGGGCCAGATCCTCGGGACCGAGGATGGCGGTCTCCTCATCGATGATCCGGACGTGGACGGGATGGATCCGGCCCGCGCCCAGCGCGGCAAAGGTCCTGGGGAGCCGCTCGGTGACGGTGGTGGCGAACTCGATCTGGGCCGCCGCAGAGAACGGGGTCAGGTGGAGCTCCGCGGCCAGCTCATCGGCGGCAAACTCCGCAGAGGTGCCGCCGCCCGGACCGCGGCGGGCCGGACGGCGGGACGCGAATTCGGCCATCGCGGCCATCTGGGTCCAGGCGGCTCGGGATTCCAGCCGGCGAGCCGCGGAGATGATCCCGACCAGCTGGTCATCCGAACAGCCCTTCAGCCCGGCGCCGTCATCGCCGGTGACCGTGTTCACGATGACCGACAGGAGGGCGCCGGGAGCCATCGTGTCGGCTTCACCGTTCTGCGCGAAACCGGCCAGGTTCAGCTGCTCGGCGGGGAGGGTGACGAACAGGCCCTGCTCAGCGGGAAAGCCTCCCAGCTCCCCGGAACCCGGCAACGGCACGAAGCGGCCAGGCTTCTCGCCGTCGTACCCGGGATCGGGGAGAGGGATGGTCATGGTCTTCCCTTCAAAGGGACTATCTTGAGAAGACTCTATCGACTACCTATGACATTCTTCCGTTGTTGTCGAACACAATTTTTATTAGCTCAGCTCAGCTCAGCGGGACTGGTCGGCGCCGATGGCCTGGATCAGGGTGGGCCAGGTGGCCTGGAGGCCGGGGTGGAGGTCGCCGTGGTCGCCGACCTCTTCGGCGGGCACCCACTGAACGCCTTCGGTCTCCCAGGCCGCCGCCGGGGCCACCACGACCGCGGGCAGGCGGCCGCCGGCGGGCTCGACTCGGACGGCGAAGGTGCGGTAGGACCAGCCGCAGCCGTGCGTGCAGGGCGCCTCGAGCTCGGCGGTGATAGCCCCGGAGGTGACGTCGATGCCGCAGATCTCCTCGCCGGTCTCGCGCACGGCGGCGTCCCACGGTGTCTCGCCGACGTCGATCGCGCCGCCGAAGGTCGACCAGGTACCGCCCGCGGCGACCTGCCTGGAGCGATGGCTGAGCAGGACCCAGGCGCGGCCGTCCGGGGTTACCGCCCAGGGCAGGATGCCGGCGGCGCCGCGCGGGCCCCAGTGGCGGCCGACATGGCAGTACCGGAACCGTTCGTCCGTCGTGCCATGCTCACTCACGGCTGCTCACCTCTCCCGGGTCCGGCGGGGTCACCACGGCCAGCCGTGCGGCGGTGACCCAGTGCCAACGGGGCTTGAACTGGGGCAACACCGGCACCGAGCAAAACCTTCCGGGAGTAAGGGGCACCGACGTCATGGCCAAGCTAGCGGTCGGCTCCCGGCCCGGCCGGGCCGACCCTGGTGTCGGCGGTGATCACGTTCCAAGAGGCGAGGACGGCCTGCAGTTCGTCTTCGAGACCCATCGGGTTCAGGACGTTCCAGGCCCGGGCCAGGGCCCGGTCATGGTCGGTGCCGCGGGGAAACAGCTTCTCGCCTTTCAGCTGGACGGTCGGCTGGAAGGCGCGGGCGACGGCCACCACGGCCTGGACCTTGTCGGCCAGGGCGGTCATCTCGCCGATCTCATCCGGCGTGTTGCGCCCGATGGTGGCCAGGACGCCGATGACCTCGGGCACTTCGGGCGGCGGCGCTGTCGCGGGCTCGCTCGCGCTGGCGGCCAGGTCGCCGCCCGCCAGGAACCGGTCGATCGATCCGGGCTCCAGTCCGTAGGCGCCCTCTATCTCGAGGAGGACAGCGGGCTTGTAGCTCGAGCGCCTGCCGAGCTCGATGTCGCTGAGGACACGGTAGAGACCGGGACACCGCTCCTGGGCGAAGAGCTTCCGGTTGCGGTAACGGGGGTCCAATTCAAGGCGCCGGCGGACGAGACTCCCGCCCAGGCGTTCCCATGCTGCGCTCGGGCGGCTCGGCATGGTTGCTAGCGTTCCTCGGCCTTACAGACGGCAAACCGAAACGCGGCGTATGTGATATTCGCGGCATTGTTGCCCCGGAAGGCGGCATCGTGGCCGCAGATGTGAGTGCGGGCGGGGGGATTTGAACTCCTGTCCGCACGGGCCACCGGGTACCAGCAAGCCGCGTTGAAACGCTTCTCTGATCAGGCGTTCCGTCGCCGCGGGCGCCCCCTTTCGAGCATCCGGACTCCCCCCGCGCCAGTGTCACGGCAAGTGTCACTCGGCGGCTTCGCCATGCCCTTAATCCGCGGCTCGGCCGGGTGCAGCAACAGCCGGCCGGCCCTTGATCCATCCCCTGCACAGAGGACAGACCACGACCCCCATCATCCCCGACCAGAAGGCCGCCACGATCACCGATCGCGTCCGGCTCGCCAACTGCCCGGTGTGCTGGCAGGAGCCAGGCAAGCCGTGCACCTACGGGGTGCCGCCCGGTGACCACCTGGCCCGATGGCAGCGAGCAGAGAGACGCGGTCCATCGGCCGCGAGGACCTGGCCGCCGTCGTCTCGGGCCTCGACATCATGGGCGGGCACATCGTCATCCGGACCGAGGAGGAGGCGAAGCTCCGGGCGGAAGAGCTGACCGACACCGGGCACTTGCTCCAGGCTTCGGGTTTCATCATCCCGGAGATGCGTGGCCTGGTCTCGCTTCACGAGGTCTGGGGCGAGGTCGCCGACCTGCTCGAGGCGGAAGCCGAGGCCCAGTAATGGCCTGGATCCGGGCCGCCGTTCTCGCCGCCGTGCCGGTCGCCGCGGTGGCCGTCATCGCCGGCGTAGTCAGCTACTCCCATATTGAGGCCCTCGGCCTGCAGACTGGGCAGACGATCACCGACGCGAGGCTGCTCCCGCTCGCGGTCGACGGCCTCATAGTCGCGGTCCGTGGTCCTGCTGGCCGGGTCCTGGCTCGGCTGGATCGGGGTCGCCGGGACGCTCTACGCCAACGTGATGTCCGGCCTACCGCGCGGACCACTCGCGGCCACCGTGGCGGCCTGGCCCGCGGTCGCGTTCACCGTCGCCAGCTTCATGCTCGAGCGCCTTGAGATGCCCGCGCTTCTTCGCCGTCCAGTACGCCCCGATGCTCGGACATGTCCAGGTTGTTCCCTCTCTGGACAGGCCCTGCGCTCCGGCGGTTACATGGCAGCCATCGAATAGCACGGACAGGCAATATCAGCCAAATCAAAGTGTCCGCGCTTTCAGGGCGAACGCCGATGTTGACAGACCCAGGAGGAGTTGCGTTTGGCTGGGGCTGAGGTGCGTGCGCGGCTTCAGCTTTCTCGGGGGTCTGCCTGCTGCCGGGTCCCAGAGGAGGTCCTGGCGGATCCTCTCTTTGGTGACGTGGAAGACCGCGCCGATCTGGCCTAGGGTGCAGCCGAGTTCTCTGAGCTGGTGAGCGGCGCGTTTGCGGCTGATCCGCGGAGTCTGAAGGTCGAAAGTTGCGCGGGCTTCGTCCAGTGCACGGTCCCGTTCGGCGGCCGCGCGCCGTGCTTCTGCGGCGGCGGCCGCGGCGCGGGCAGGTGCTTCGTCGTGGTCGTCGAGCCAGCCGCGGCCTGCGGCGGTGATGCGCCAGAGGGTGGCGGGCCGGCCGCGTCCCTTACGCTCGCGGCCTGCTCGTTCTACGTGGCCGGCTTGCTCGTGCCGGCGCAGAGTTTGGTCGTAGGCGGACAGTAGTATCCGGGGCCGGCCTGGTTCTGCCAGGAGGCCGGCCAGGGCGGGGGTCGACAGTGGTTCCGGGTTCTGCGCCAGTGCTCTGAGGAGCCGCGCGGGCCGGGTATCTGCTGTTGCTGCGTGTTGTGCGGCGGGAATGGTGACGGTCTGGCTGTCACTCATCGGCTTTCCTCCTGAAGCCGCCGGGTGATAGGTGGCGAGTGCGGGCCGCGCCGCGGTGGCTCTCCGGGCCCTGAATGTGGCGGGAGGCCGTGGTTGAGCGGGGCTGTGGGCTGGGCCGCCGGTGACACCCCTGGTTTGCCACCGGAGACACCTCGGGAAAGAGCCGGTGGCCTAACAGCCCGGCCGGGCGGCCCAGCGTCTATTTGGTTATCTCTTCCAGCGCGCGCTGGCGCTGGCTCTTCCCGAAGACCGCGATCATGACGGCGGGGATGAGCGCGCCGGGGATCGTGATCAGCCAGATCCAGCCCAGCGGCGCGGCCGCGGTGAAGATCGCTCCGGCGAGCAGGACGCCGCCCCAGGCGCCGAGGTGGCCGACGCCGTCGGTCCAGCCGGTGCCCAGCGACCGCATCCGGGTCGGGTAGTTGATCGGGATGTACACGTACATGCTCCACAGCCACAAGATGGTGCCGACCGTCGACCCGATGTACAGGATGTACACGGCCGTGGTGTTGTGCACGTTGTAGATGCCGAACCAGCACCCGGCGAACAGGATGGCGCCGAAGAGCTGCGTGTACTTGCGCTCGATGCGTTCGCCGAAGAAGGCGTTGAGCAGGTAGACGGCGGCGGCGGCCACCCCGGACCAGGCGGTCAGGGCGAAGACGAACCCGGCGCTGTAGCCGCGGTTCTCGACCATGAACAAGAACGCCTGGCTGCCGACGCCGTAGATGATCCCGCCGTAGCCGAGCACCATGACCACCAGCAGGAAGGTGGTGACGAGCCAGTAATTCTTGCCGAACACGGCGAACGGGCTGGTCTTCTCCTCGGCCACCACCTGGTACGGCGTCAGGTCCGGCTCGTCCAGGGCGATGCGGCCGCCCCGGCTGGCCCGCGCCTCCAGCCGCTCCACGAGCTGGCGGGCCTGGCCGAAGCGCTCCCGGGCCTCCAGCCAGCGCGGCGACTCCGGCATCCGCCAGAACAGCAGCGCTGCGATCGCCAGGTTCAGCCCGGTCAAGATCCACAGGTAGGTCGCGGTACTGGCCGGGGAACAGGTAGTGCGGGATCAGGCCGGCCAGGAAGGTCAGGAGAAGGAGGATGCAGACGGTCTGGCAGACCATCATCACCTTAGGCCGGACCTTGGGCCCCATGATCTCGCTCATGTACACGACGTTGATGGCCAGGTACCCGGCGAACCCGAGCGTGTCAGCGATCGACAAGAAGAACAGCGCCGGGTAGTTGGTCACGTACCCGAACGGCCAGATGAACACCCCGGCCAGCAGCGAGGACGTGATCAGCGCCGGGCGGCGGCCGACCTTGTCGGCGAGCCAGCCCAGGAGGTAGCCGCCGATCAGGATGCTGATCCCGGCCTGCAAGGCATACAGCACGTTGTACTGGGAGTGGCTGATGACCTTGGCCGGCAGCCAGACGAACGGGTACAGCCGCTGCGCGATCCCGTCGGTCGCCGCCGCACACGCCCAGCCCACCTGCACGATCAGGCATATCTCCCAGGCCCAAAAGGTCATGGGCAGGCGGTCCACCCGGGCCGCCATCTCGCCAGGAATGACCACGGTGCCGCCCGGCGGCTGGCACCCGACGTGTCTTGTGCCATTACGGTTCTCCTTGCTGCCATCCGTCTCAGGGACTGGCGGGTAATGCGGGAAGCATGGCGAATTGCTCGTGTCGCGGATGAAAACCGGGACGTTGCCGCTGATGGCGGGCACACCGGGAGCGCGGTCGGCGTGTTGGTAATCAAGCGGGACCAACGGTACCGGCGGCCGCCTGCTTCTCAGTAAAGTACTGACGTGTTACCGAAAATTGTTGAGCGGGCCAGGAGGAATGTCAATAATTCATGGCCACATTCTCTGAGCTTTCCTCTGCAAAGTAATTGCTTCTGATCATTTGCCCTCGAGTAATTGCTCCTGATCAATTGTGCCCGGGCAATTAATCTGCGGCAATTTACCGTGCGCAATTGTTCCTGGGCAGTTGTTCCTGCGCAGCTGATTTCAGGCCCCGGTGGCCCCGAGCTGATCATGACGGCGCCCGGTCATAGGTTCAGCCCCTGGTCCTCGCACCAATCGCACCAGTTCGTCAGCAAGATCCGACCGATGGGGCAGCGACCTCGGCCGCGGAGGCAGACCCGGTGACACGGCCAGGTGGCCGGTCCCGGGACCGCGGTCGGCCACCTGCGCAGGTGAGCAACAACCTCTCGTGGGCCGTGCCGATCCTGTACCGCCAGAGCGGCTCGTCGGCCATCAGGACGCCCGGCAGCGGCAGGCTGTCCCCAGTAGCACCGGTAATTGGCCGCCTCGCCGGAGCTCCGTCACTTCCTTCGGTTCTCGGCCTTCTCGGTGAGGCTGACGGTGCCTCGGTGGATCGTCCTAGTGCCGCCCCGGCGTCGGCGTCTGCTTCCTTTGCAGCGGCGGCACTCGCCGTACCGATTGCCGGTACTCCCGCTGTTGCCGTCGATGCCGCATGAAACCCACGCCGCCTGGGAGGATAGTGGGGGCAGGCGGCGCGGGTCTGCCACAAGATTGTTTAAGCATGGCCAGGTGATACAGAGAATGTGGACCCTGCCGCGCGTGTGGGAAACCCAGGCGAATTCGGATAGCCGCGCGGCAGGATGAGGCCACCGCATCGTCGCACGAGAAAGCATTACCGTCCGAGCCTGTTACCCAGGCCGCTCACGGCCGCGGGGCCAGGACACAGGACGACCGGCCTTCAACCGGGCCGCGCGCAGCGGCCCGATTCGCTGAGCTGGTCGGGGAGGCTTGAGCCATGTGTGGTGTCAGCAGCCCGGATATCGGGCCAATATGACGCCTTGACCTGCGTATAACGAGTGCGGGCGGGGGGATTTGAACCCCCACGATGTTGCCATCAACAGGACCTAAACCTGCCGCGTCTGCCATTCCGCCACGCCCGCCGGCGGCCTCGCTGGGCCGCTAACAACGCTACCGCTCCGGTCAGGCTCCGATCTCGGCCATCAGGCGGGCGACGTGGCCGGTGGCCTTGACGCTGTACTGGGCCTTCTCGATCACGCCGTCGGCGTCGATCACGAAGGTGGACCGGATCACGCCGACGGTGGTCTTGCCGTACAGCTTCTTCTCCCCGTAGGTGCCGTAGGCCTGGCCGACGGCGTGATCGGGATCGGACAGCAGCGGGAAGGTCAGGGCGTCGCGGTCGCGGAACTTGGCCAGCTTGGCGGGCGCGTCCGGCGAGATGCCGAGCACCTGGGCGCCGATGGCGTCGAGGTTGTCACGGAAGTCGCAGGCCTGCTTGGTGCAGCCGGGCGTCATGGCGGCCGGGTAGAAGTACACGATGACCCGCTGGCCGCGGAAGGAGGACAGCGAGACCTGGTTCCCGTCCGCGTCGGGCAGGGTGAAGTCGGGGGCGGGATCGCCCGGCGCGAGGCGCTTGTCAGTCATGGAGTTCTCCGGTGATGAACGGGACCAGGGCACGAAAGGCGCGACCACGGTGGCTGATCGCGTCCTTGTCTTCCGGGGTCATCTCGGCGGTGGTCTCGGCGAACCCGTCGGGCAGGAAGATCGGGTCGTAGCCGAACCCGCCGGTGCCGCGCCGCACGCGGATCAGCCGGCCTTCCACCGCGCCGGTGACGACCTGCTCGCGGGCCTGCCCCTCGGCCGGGACGACCAGCGCGGCGGCGCAGACGAAGCGGGCGCCGAGACGCTCGTCCGGCACATCGGCCACCTGGGCCAGCACCAGCTCAAGGTTGGCCTCGTCGTCACCGTGCCGGCCGGCCCAGCGGGCGGACAGCACGCCGGGCATGCCGTTGAGCGCGTCCACGCACAGCCCGGAATCGTCGGCGACGGCGGGCAGGCCGCAGTAGGCGGCGATGGCGCGCGCCTTGAGCAGCGCGTTCTCCTCGAAGGTGGCCCCGGTCTCGGCCACGTCGGGCGCGCCGGGGAACTCATCGAGCCCGCGCAGCCGCACCTCGCCGCCGAGGATGCGGGCCAGCTCGCGCAGCTTGGCCTCGTTCCGAGAGGCCAGGACGACGCCGTCAGACCCCATGGCCGGCCAGCGCGGCGCGCTGCAGGGTGGTCAGCTCGCCGCAGCCGGCCACGGCCAGGTCGAGCAGCTGGTTGAGCAGGTCGCGGCTGAACGGTTCCTTCTCGGCGGTGCCCTGGATCTCCACGAAGTCGCCGGTGGCGGTGCAGACCACGTTCATGTCGGTGTCAGCCACGACGTCCTCGTCGTAGCACAGGTCGAGCCGGGGCTCGCCGTCCACGAGGCCGACGCTGACCGCGGACACCGAGGTGAGCAGCGGGTCGCCCTTGGTCCGCTTACGGCCCTGCAGCCAGGTCACCGCGTCGGCCAGGGCCACGTAGCCGCCGGTCACGGCGGCGGTGCGGGTGCCGCCGTCGGCCTGCAGCACGTCGCAGTCGATGACGATGGTGTTCTCGCCGAGCGCCTTGTAGTCGACGCAGGCCCGCAGCGAGCGGCCGACCAGCCGGGAGATCTCCTGGGTCCGGCCGCCCAGGCGGCCCCGGACAGACTCGCGGTCGCCGCGGGTGTGGGTGGCGCGGGGCAGCATCGCGTACTCGGCCGTCACCCAGCCCAGGCCGCTGCCGCGGCGCCAGCGCGGCACCTCCTCGGCCACGCTCGCGGCGCACAGCACCCGGGTGCGGCCGAATTCCACCAGCACCGAGCCCTCGGCGTGGTCGAGCCAGTTGCGGGTTATCTTCACGGGCCGCAGATCGGTCACGGATCGGCCGTCAGGTCGAGACATGCCGCTCAGCCTATCCGGCTGTCCCGGGCCCGAGGACCAGTCCGGGAATCGCCGCCGAGAGCGTTCCGCGGTAGCTCTCAGCCGCTTCGGCCAGCGCCTGTTCCCGGTCGTTCCAGGGCGGCAGGTGGGTGAGGACGAGCTGGCCGGTCCCGGCCCGGCGGGCGTACTCCCCCGCCTGCCGGGCGGTCAGGTGCAGGTCCGGCGGATTGTCCGCGGCGGAGGCGAACGAGGCCTCGCACAGCAGGGCGTCAGCCCCGTCGGCCAGCCGGGCCAGCGCGTCGGCCGGGCCGGTGTCGGCCGAGTAGGCCACCCGCCAGCCGTCGTGCTCGACCCGGAAGCCGTAGGTCTCGACCGGGTGGTTCATCCGCTCGGTGGTGATCCGGAACGGCCCGATCTCCCACGTGCCGGCGGCCAGGTCGTGGGCGGTGAAGCAGTCCGCGAAGGCCTCGGTGCGGCCGGGGCCCGACCCCAGCACCTGGGTCATCCGGCCGGCCGTCCCGGCGGGCCCGTAGACCGGGACCCGGGGCCCGGGGCCGCCCGGGGTCCACTGCCGGGCCACCCGGTAGGAAGCCAGGTCGACGCAGTGATCCGCGTGCAGGTGGGACAGGCAGACGGCGTCGATGCCGAGCAGCCCGGCGTACCGCTGCAGCGCGCCCAGCGACCCGTTGCCCATGTCCAGCACGAGCCGGAAGCCCTCCGCCTCGAGCAGGTAGCACGACGCGGGACTCTCCGGCCCCGGAATACTCCCCGAGCACCCCACCACCGTCAGCCGCATAAGCCCATTATCCCTTTGGGGGTGAGGGGAAAATCACGCCCAGAGCTGGCCTTCGAGGCGGGCTTCGGCTTCTTCCAGGGTGCCGTCGTAGGCGCCGGTGGACAGGTACTTCCAGCCGCCGTCGGCGATCAGCACGACGAGGTCGGCCGGGGTACCGTCGCTGACGGCCTTGGCCGCCATGCCCAGGCCGGCGTGCAGCGCGGCGCCGGCCGAGATGCCCGCGAAGATGCCCTCGGCGGTGATCAGCTCCCGGGTACGGCGCAGCGCGTCGGCCGAGGAGACCGAGAACCTGGTGGTCAGGACGCTGGCGTCATACAGCTCGGGGACGAAGCCCTCGTCCACGTTGCGCAGGCCGTAGACCAGCTCGCCGTAGCGCGGCTCGGCGGCCACGATCTTGACCTCCGGCTTGTGCTCGCGCAGGTAACGGCCCACGCCCATGAGCGTCCCGGTGGTGCCGAGGCCGGCCACGAAGTGGGTGATCTCGGGCAGGTCGCCGAGGATCTCCGGCCCGGTCGTCTCGTAGTGGGCCCGGGCGTTCGCGTCGTTGCCGTACTGGTAGAGCATGACCCAGTCGGGATGCTCGGCGGCGATCCGCTTGGCCACCCGGACCGCCTCGTTGGAGCCGCCCGCGGCCGGGGAGCCGATGATCTCGGCCCCGTACATCCGCAGCAGCTGGCGGCGCTCCTCGCTGGTGTTCTCCGGCATGACCACGATCAGCCGGTAGCCGCGCAGCTTGGCCACCATGGCCAGGGAGATCCCGGTGTTGCCGCTGGTGGGCTCGATGATCGTCGCCCCGGGCGAGAGCAGCCCTTCCTTCTCGGCCTGCGCCACCATGAAGAACGCGGCCCGATCCTTCACCGAGCCGGTGGGATTCCGGTCCTCGAGCTTGGCCCACAGCCGGACGTCGGCCGTCGGCGACAGCCGGGGCAGGCCGACCAGCGGCGTGTGGCCGAGGGAATCGAGCAGGTTCTCGTAGCGCATGGGCCCTGGTGTTACTGGCCGCCGGCCACCGCGGGCAGGACCGTCACGGTGTCCCCGTCCTTGACCGGGGTGTCCAGGCCGGACAGGAAGCGGACGTCCTCGTCGTTCAGGTAGACGTTGACGAAACGCCGCAGGCCCTTGTCGTCGACCAGGCGGTCGCGCAGTCCGCCGTGCTTGGAGTCCAGATCGATCAGCAGCTCGGAAAGAGTGGATCCAGTGCCCTCAACCTGCTTGGCACCGTCGGTATAGGTGCGCAGGATCGTCGGGATGCGAACCTCGATGGCCATGAACAAAGCTCCTTGATTCCGGTGTGACGCCTTCGGTGGCAACCCGGGGCGGTCCGGGATCATTCCACCACGGTTACGGGCTCTTCGGCGACCTCGCCGTCTCGGATCCGGAACGACCGGAACTCCAGCTCCTGCGGATCACGGGTCGAAACCAGCACGTAGTGGGCCCCGGGCTCGTTGGCGTAGCTGATGTCGGTCCGTGACGGGTAGGCCTCGGTGGCGGTGTGCGAGTGGTAGATGACGACCGGCTCCTCGTCCCGGTCGTCCATCTCGGTCCAGACCCGCAGCTGCTCGGTCGAGTCAAACTCATAGAACGTCGGGGACCGCGCGGCGTTGGTCATCGCGATGAAGCGCTCGGGCCGGTCGCTCCCGGCCGGGCCGGCCAGCACGCCGCAGGCCTCGTCGGGATGATCGGCGCGGGCGTGGTCCACGATGCGGCTGTACAGGCCGCGGGCGATGGTGAGCACGCGCTTTAGGCTAGCGCCTGGACGAGCGATTCCTGGACGGCCCCCAGCCAGGCGTAGACCTCGAACGCGGCCCGCTGCGGATCGTCGGCGGCCAGCTGGTCCCACTGCGACTCGAACTCCTCGGTCACGTTCAGCCGGACCCCGAGCGCGAGCCGGACGTCGTTCAGCGCCTTGAGCCAGGCCTGGGCCTGGTCGCTGTTGAGCTGGATCCGGCCTCCCTCGCCGGGCAGCGTGTCCAGCATGACCTGCGCGGCTTCGTGCTTGGCGCTGCGCAGGCTGGACTCGGTGTAGCGGCGGAACTCCTGGGAGGCCTCGGGGTCATCGCGGTAGCCGTCGGGCAGCAGCCGGGACAGCACCGGGTCCTCGGGAGCCCCTGGGCCCTGCGTCGGGCTGGACAGCTCGGCGTCCAGCCGGGCCAGCAGCGCGTCGTCGTCGGCGCGGGATGACGGCGGGTCGCGGGGCCCGTCCGGGGCGAGCAGGGCGACGACCTGGCCGACCAGGCTGCGCAGCAGGTCGGCCTCGGCGGGGCGCAAGGTGGCGCGCGCGCCGCCGCCCCGGGTGGATCGGAAGGGTTCCATCTCGGCCGGGACCGGCCGGCTAGCTGTCGTGCTGCACGGTGGCCCACAGGCCGTACCCGTGCAGCACTTCCACGTTGTGCTCCATCGCCTCGCGGGCTCCGGCGGCCACCACCGCCTTGCCCTTGTGGTGCACGTCGAGCATCAGCTTGTGGGCCTTCTTCTTGGAGAAGCCGAAGACCTTCTGGAACACGTACGTCACGTACGTCATCAGGTTGACCGGGTCGTTCCACACGATGGTGACCCAGGGCTTGTCGGACACCGGTTGATCAGCAGACTTCGGAAGATCCACCTCAGCGGGCGCCACGCTCACGACTAGCCACCTCCCACTACGTAGTCTTCCACCTGTGACAACTACGGTGAACCACCCGGCCCCGGCCGGGACCGCCCTGCTGACCGACCATTACGAGCTGACCATGGTGCAGGCCGCGCTGCGCAGCGGGGCCGCCGAGCGCCGCTCGGTCTTCGAGGTCTTCGCCCGGCACCTGCCCCAGGGCCGCCGCTACGGCGTCGTGGCCGGCACCGGCCGGCTGCTCGACGCCATCGAGCGGTTCCGGTTCAGTCAGGCCGAGCTTGACTTCCTCGCGGACGAGGGCATCGTGGACTCCGACACGCTGGCGTTCTGTGCATCGTACCGGTTCAAGGGAAACATCTGGGGCTACGCCGAGGGTGACTGCTATTTCCCAGGCTCGCCGATCCTGGTCGTGGAGGGCACGTTCGCCGAGGCGGTGGTGCTGGAAACGGTCGCGCTGTCCATCCTGAACCACGACTGCGCGATCGCCTCGGCCGCCTCCCGGATGGTGACGGCGGCCCGCGGCCGGCCGCTGATCGAGATGGGCTCGCGGCGGACCCACGAGCGGGCCGCGGTGGCCAGCGCCCGGGCCGCCTACCTGGCCGGCTTCGCGTCCACCTCGAACCTGCAGGCCCGCTACGAGCACGGCATCCCCAGCGCGGGGACCAGCGCGCACGCGTTCACCCTGGTGCACGACGACGAGCGACAGGCCTTCGCGACCCAGGTCGAGGCGCTGGGCCCGGCCACGACGCTGCTGGTGGACACCTACGACGTGCCCCGGGCGGTGCGGACCGCGATCGAGGTGGCGGGCCCGGAGCTGGGCGCGGTCCGGATCGACAGCGGCGACCTGCCGGTGCTGGCCCAGCAGGTCCGGGCCGAGCTGGACTCGATGGGCGCGACCAAGACGCGGATCATCCTGACCGGCGACCTGGACGAGTTCTCCATCGCGGCCCTGGGCGCGGTGCCGGTGGACGGCTACGGGGTGGGCACGTCACTGGTCACCGGGTCCGGGGTGCCGACGGTGGCCCTGGTATACAAGCTGGTGGCGCGGGCGGGCGGCGCCGACCCGGACGGCGAGCTGGTGCCGGTGGCCAAGCGCTCGGTGGGCAAGCCGGGGCGGGGCGGGCGCAAGTGGGCGGTCCGGCACCGGGACGCGGACGGCACGGCGGCGACGGAGCGGATCACGCTGAGCCCGCCGGACCCCGCGCCGGCCGACCGGGAGCTGCTGGTGCCGCTGGTGCGCCACGGCGAGGTGGTGGGACGGGAGGACGTCTCGGCGGCCCGGGAGCGGCACCGGGCCGCGCTGGCCGAGCTGCCTCCGCACGCGCTGCAGCTGTCCCGCGGCTACCCGGCCCTGCCGACGGTGTTCGAGCCGAACGGAGCCGAGGAGTAACGACCGGGGGTAAATGAATTAGCTCGCGGGTGGACGGCGCCGCTAACCTGCGGGGCATGCCCGTTGATTTCGCGTCGTTCGCAGCCGTGCTCCGCGAGCTGGGCGTGCCGGGCGAGGTACGCGAGCTGCCTGAGCCGGCCCCGACCGCGGCGGCCGCCGCGGCCCAGCTGGGCTGCGAGGTGGGCGCGATCGCGAACAGCCTGATCTTCAGCGCGGACGGGGTGCCGCTGCTGGTCATGACGAGCGGGGCGCACCGGGTCAGCGAGCGGCGGGTGGCCGGGCTGATCGGCGCCGGGACCGTGACGCGGGCCGACGCGCGCTCGGTCCGGGCCTGGACCGGGCAGGCCATCGGCGGGGTCGGCCCGGTCGGGCATCCCGCGCCGATCCGGACCCTGGTCGACGTGTGGCTCGAGCCGCATGACGTGGTGTGGGCGGCGGCCGGGCACCCGCACACGGTGTTCCCGACCTCGTTCGCCGAGCTGGTCCGGATCACCTCGGGGACGCCCGCCGAGGTGGGCTGAACAGGGCGATAGCGTGGGGTCCATGCGCGCGCTGATCATCGTTGATGTGCAGAACGACTTCTGCGAAGGCGGCTCGCTGGCGGTGGCCGGCGGGTCGGCGGTGGCCGGGGCCATCAGCGGCTACCTGGCCGACGGCCCCGGCTACGC
The DNA here is from genome assembly GCA_963744005.1 of uncultured Actinomycetes bacterium. Taxonomy (GTDB): domain Bacteria; phylum Actinomycetota; class Actinomycetes; order Streptosporangiales; family Streptosporangiaceae; genus Palsa-504. The sequence continues at coordinate 2,065,598 of CAVURU010000003.1, forward strand.
GCACGTGGTCGCGACCAAGGACTTCCACGTGGACCCGGGCAGCCACTTCTCGGACCACCCGGACTTCGCGGCGTCGTGGCCGCCGCACTGCGTGGCGGACACGGCCGGCTCGGACTTCCACCCCGACCTGGACACCTCGGCGGTCGAGGCGGTGTTCCGCAAGGGGCAGCACGCCGCGGCCTACAGCGGGTTCGAGGGCCAGGACGACGAGGGGACGGCGCTGGCCGACTGGCTGCGCCGCCGGAGCGTGGACGAGGTCGACATCGCGGGCCTGGCCACCGACTACTGCGTGCGGGCGACCGCGGCCGACGCGGTCGCGGCCGGTTTCGCCACCCGGGTCCTGCTCGGCCTGACGGCCGGGGTGGCGCCGGATTCGACGGCGCGGGCCGTCGGGGAGCTGCGCGGCAGCGGGGTGGAGCTGGCCGGCGCCGTGGCGGGCGGCGTGGCGGACGGGGAATAGGGCCGGCCGGAATAGGGACCGGAGGCGACCGGGGCGGAAGCTAGCGGTCGCCGAACACGTCGGCCAGCACCCGGCCCAGGGCCGGGATCCGGTCCGGGTCCGCGGGGCCCATGACGATCATCCCGTCGGCGCCCGCGGCGGCGAGCGCCTCAGCCGAGCGGCCGAAGGAGGCCAGGTCGTCCGGCGCCGAGGCGAACACCGTCTTGGTGATCTGCCCCGGGTCGCGGCCGGCCCGCTCGCAGTGCTGCTCGAGCACGTCGAACTTGCGCCGGGCGGTGGCCGCGTCGCCGAAGACGTTGCAGGCGTCGGAGTACCGGGCGGCCAGGTCGAGGGTGCGCTTCTCGCCGCCCCCGCCGACCAGGACCGGGACCGCCCCCACCGGGCGCGGGGAGTTGGGCGCGTCGCTGAGGGAGTAGAAGGCGCCGGCCACGGTGGCCCGCGGGCCGGTGAGCATGGCCCGGCAGACGGCGAGCGTCTCGTCCAGGCGGTCCATCCGCTCGCCGGTGCCGGGAAACGGCAGCCCGTAGGCGGCGTGCTCGGCCTCGTCCCAGCCCGCCCCCAGGCCGAGCATGGCCCGGCCGCCGGACAGCACGTCCAGCGTGGTCACGCACTTGGCCAGCAGAGCCGGAACGCGCAGCGTCACCGGGCTGACCAGGGCCAGCAGCCGGGCCGAGGAGGTCCGCATGGCCAGCGCGCCGAGCAGCGTGTAGGCCTCGAACATGGGCGAGTCCGGGCCGCCGCCGACCCGGTTCTGCTGGAGGTGATCCGGCACCGACAGGGCGTCGAAGCCCGCTTCCTCGGCGACCTGCGCGGCGGCCTGCAGCCGGGCGAAGACGCCCGGGCCGTCATCGAGGCTCCCGTAGGAGCCGAAGTGCATGCCCCGCCGGAAGACGGCCATCGGGGTTCTCCTTGGTTATGGGAGGGTGAAGCCGAGGTAGGCGGCCGCGTCCTGGGGCGGGCGCCCGGCCCACCGCTGAGCGTAGTTGGCGGTGGTGGACAGGGACCGGGTCTCGACCTGGTCCAGGTACAGGCGGCCGCCCAGGTGGTCGATCTCGTGCTGGGCGATGCGGGCGGCCCAGCCGGTGAAGACGTGCTCGACGGGCTGGCCGTGCGCGTCGAGGGCCTCGACCCGGACCGAGCGGTGCCGGGCCACCACCCCGGTCAGGCCGGGGACGCTGAGGCAGCCTTCGTAGAAGCTGGCCTGCACGCCGTCGTCGGCCGGATGCAGCACCGGGTTGACCAGGACGGTGAAGGGCAGCTCGTCGCGTTCCCGGGCGGCGCGCTCCTCCGGAGTCAGCTGGCCCCAGCGCTCCGGCCCGTCCTGCAGCACGGCGAGCTGGATGGCCACGCCGACCTGGGGCGCGGCCAGCCCGACCCCGGGGGCGGCTTCCATGGTGGCCCGCATCTGGGCGATGAGCAGCTGGAACTTGCTGCCGCGGAGCTCGGCGGGGTCGACGGGATCGGCGGGCTGCCGGAGCAGCGGATCGCCGCACTCGAGGATGGGCAGCAGGGCCGGGCCGCTCATCGGTGCCTCGCCGAGCGGTCCTGGCGGATCCCGGTATCGGAGGCGCGCTGGATGGTCTCCAGCAGCTGGTGGTACCGGACCGCGGTGCCGAAGTCGGGCCCGGCCGCGGCATCGTCGGCGGGGCCGCCCGCGATGGCGCGGCCGAACTCGCGGTAGAGCAGGGCCACGTTTCTGGGCGGCCCGGCCGGGACCCCGGGCGGCAGGGGCGCGAACCGCGCGGGCACCGGCAGGTTCGCGGTGGAGCCGTCGGGCCGGGTGATGGTGACGGACCAGTCGGTGATGTGGATGCCGCCCGGGGTGGCCGGCCGGACGAGCAGGGTGGCGTCGGTGCCGACGATGCGCAGCTCGAAGCTGGGGCTGACGCCGACCAGGCCGCCCTGCACCGCGACCGAGGCCACCGCCCCGCTCTCCAGCGTCCCGGCCACCACGACCTGGTCGGGGGCGGTGACCGGCACGACCTGCCCGGTCTCGATGACCGTGGCCTGGTGGTTGACCAGGGCGACGACGCCGGTCACCTGGCTGAACTCGCCGACGGCCCGGGCCAGGGTGGCCAGCACGTGCCCGGTGGAGATGGTGAGCACGGTGGCGCCGGCCGACTTGCTGGTGGCGTACAGGTTGGCCTGCGGGATCCGGCGGCCGGCCGGGCTGCCGGAGGTCATCATGGCCACGGCCAGCGGATCCCCGATGTCGCCGCCCTCGATGAGCTCGCGGACGAACAGCGCGCCGGGCGCCTGGTAGCCCTGCAGCCCGACGATGTGCCGGACGCCGGCCGATTCGGCCAGCCGGGCCAGCTCGGTGGCCTGGGCCAGGTCGACGCCGAGCGGCCACTCGGAGAAGACGTGCTTGCCCGCGGCCAGCGCGCCGCGGATGAGCTGGTCATGGTCGGGCACCTTGACCGTGACCGCGACGGCGTCCACCTCCGGCGAGGACACCAGCTCGGCGTCGTCTTCGAAGGCCAGCGGCACGCCGAAGGCGGCCGCGGTGGCCCGGGCCGTGCTCAGCCGCGTGGTGGACACCGCGGTGACCTGGAACTCCTCCAGCGCGGCGAGCGCGGGGAGATGGGCGGCGGTACCCCAGCCACGGTCCGGGCTGGCGCCGATGACGCCAACCCGGATCGGACGCTGGACGGCCGATTCGATCCTGCTCACGGCCCGTATCCTAGAACGTCCTGATTGGCCGCCGCCGGGCGGTTGGCCATGGCGGCGGACCGTAACCGGGGTTTAACATGCAAATCGTGACGGACCTGGTTGAGTACGACGAGTTCGGGCTGTTCGGCGAGAACGCCGCGGAGTACGGACTGCCCTTCGATCATCCGCCGGCGGTGCGCCGGGTCTTCGCCGACGTGTCCGGCGGCCGGAAGCTGAGCGCGCTGGTCTGGCAGGAGCGGGAGCCGGAGCTGGTCCTGCTGCACGGCGGGGCGCAGAACGCGCACACCTGGGACACGGTGGCGATGGCCCTGGACCGCCCCCTGGTGGCCATCGACCTGCCCGGGCACGGCCATTCCGACGGCCCGGCCGAGCCCCGGGCGGGCCAGCTCGACGTCCAGGCCAACGCGGCCGACGTGGCCGCGGCCATCCGCCAGGTGGCCCCGGCCGCGAAGGCGGTGGTGGGGATGTCGCTGGGCGGCCTGACCACGATCGCGCTGGCGGGCGAGGCGCCGGACCTGGTCAGGAAGATGCTCCTGGTCGACGTGCTGCCCGGGATCAAGCCGGAGCGGGCCTCGCACATCACCGGGTTCATCAACGGTCCGCCCAGCTTCGCCAGCCTGGATGAGCTGCTGGACCGGACGATCCAGTTCAACCCGAATCGTTCGGTGTCCTCGCTGCGGCGGGGCATCCTGCACAACGCCGAGCAGCAGCCGGACGGCAGCTGGGTGTGGCGGTGGGCCCGGCATCGCGGGCAGGGCCCGGCCGGCGAGGGCGACGTGGCGGACGCCGCGACCGCCGAGGCCATGTACGCGCAGCTGTGGGACACGCTGGCCGCGGTGACCGTGCCGGTGCTGCTGGCCCGGGGCATGCGGCCGGACTCGGTGCTGGGTGATGAGAACGAGCAGGAACTGCGGCGCCGGCTGCCGTCGGCGGAGGTGGTGCACGTGGCCGAGGCCGGGCACAGCCTGCAGGGCGACACGCCGCTGGAACTGGCCGGGATCATCCAGCGCTTCGTCTTCTAGGAACGGGCGCGGCTCAGCGGCGGCTGGTGGCCCAGCGGCGGATGGCGTCGATGCGGGCCTGGATCTGGGCCGCGGTGGCCTGCGGCAGCGGCGGGCCGCCGCAGGACTGGCGCAGCTCGTTGTGGATGACCCCGTGCGGCTGGCCGGTGCGGTGGCTCCACGCGCCGACCAGGCCGTTCAGCTCCTTGCGCAGGGCGGCGAGGGCCTCGCGGCTGACCGGCGGCTCGGCGGCCTGGGGCGCGGCGGCCTGGGGCGGTTGAGCGGCCGCGGAGCGGGCGTTGAGCTGGGACTGCTGGCGCCTGGTCAGCAGGGTGCGGACCTGGTCGGGCTCGAGCAGGCCGGGCAGGCCGAGGAAGTCCTCTTCCTCGGCGGAGCCCGCGGCGGTGGCGGTGCCGAACTCGCCGCCGTCATACAGCACCCGGTCGAAGTGGGCGGAGGCGTTCAGGGCCTGGAAGGCCGGCTCCCCCAGCGGAGTGTCCGGCGTGTCCCGCTGGCGGAGCGCCTCGGCCAGCTCCTCCTCCTCGGGCTCCGAGCCGGTGCGGGCGCGGAGAATATGGTCCCGTTCGGCTTCGAGCTCGGCGGCGAACCCGAGCAGGACCGGCACCGAGGGCAGGAAGACCGAGGCCGTCTCGCCCCGGCGGCGGGCCCGGACGAACCGGCCCACGGCCTGCGCGAAGTACAGCGCGGTGGAAACGCTGGTGGCGTACACGCCGACGGCCAGCCGCGGGATGTCCACGCCCTCGGAGACCATCCGGACGGCCACCATCCAGCGATCGTCGGAGGCGGCGAACTCGGTGATCTTCTTCGTTGACGTCGGATCGTCGGACAGCACGACCACGGGGCGCTGGCCGGTCAGCCCGCGCAGCAGCGCGGCGTAGGCCCGGGCGTCGGCGTGATCGCCCGCGATGACCAGGCCGCCCGCGTCGGGCATGCCGCGGCGCACCTCGGTCAGCCGCTTGTCGGCGGCGGCCAGCACCCGGCTGACCCACTCCCCCGCCGGGTCCAGCGCGGTCCGCCAGGCCTGGGCGATCTGGTCCTTGGTCATGGGCTTGCCCAGGGTGGCGCTGATCTCGTCCCCGGCCCGGGTGCGCCAGCGCATCTCGCCGGAGTAGGCCAGGAAGATGACCGGGCGGACCACGCCGTCCTCCAGCGCGGGCCCGTAGCCGTAGACGTAGTCCGACGCGCTGCGTTTGCCGCCGCCCGGCTCGTCGAGATACGTGACGAACGGAATGGGGTTCGCGTCGCTGCGGAACGGCGTCCCGGTCAGGGCGAGGCGGCGGCGCGCCGGGTCGAACGCCTCCTTGACCGCGTCACCCCAGGCCAGGGCGTCACCGGCGTGATGGACCTCGTCGAAGATGACCAGCGTCCGGCGGCCCGCGGTGCGCTGCCGGTGCAGGGCCGGGTGGGCGGCGACCTGCGCGTAGGTGACGGCCACGCCGGCGAAGTCGGCCGCGGCGCGGCCCTGGGCGTTGCTGTAGCTGGGATCCAGGGCCAGGCCGAACCGGCGGGCCGAGGCGGCCCACTGGTGCTTGAGGTGCTCGGTGGGCGTGACCACGGTGATGGCGGCCACCTCGCGGCTGGCCAGCAGCTCGGCCGCGACGGTCAGGGCGTAGGTCGTCTTGCCCGCGCCCGGGGTCGCGACCAGCAGGAAGTCCCGCCTGGGGAGCCGGAAGTACTCCTGGTAAGCGGCCTTCTGCCACCCTCTGAGGTAGCCGGGGAGCTCACTGCGGGCCGGGCCTGGTGGAGTGCTCACGAGGCCGAAAGGCTACCGGCTCGGCGGCGCCGGACGGGTGAACAACCGCTCAGTCGTTGCCGCCGTTGTCGCCCGGAGGCAGGTGTTCGTAGAGCTCCTTGCAGGTGGGGCACACCGGGTAGCGCTTGGGATCGCGGCTGGGCACCCAGACCTTGCCGCACAGCGCGGTGACGGGAGTGCCGGTCACCATGCTGTCGACGATCTTGCTCTTGTCGACGTAGTGCGCGAACCGCTCGTGATCACCGTCGCCGTGCGAGGTGTCCGGCCGGACATCCTCGTGGACGCGCGTCCGCTGATCCGGAAGAACCTCAGTCTCGCTCACGGCGGTAATTCTAGTTCACGCTGTCTAGTTCAAACCGGGATCGTCGGGATAGGTGGCCACGTAGGCCAGCTCGCCGCCCTGGCGGCGCAGCACGGCGGGCCACAGCCGCCCGGGCTCGGGGCTGAAGGCGTCGGACGGCTCGGCCGGGACCACGTACCAGGCTCCTTCTTCGATCTCCGCGCTGAGCTGGCCGGCGCTCCAGCCCGCGTCAGCCGGCGTAGACCCGCAGCGAGGCGATGGCCGGAGCCAGCAGGCCGGGCGGGGCGTCCAGGTCGACCAGGCCGAGCCGGGTCATGGCGGGCAGGCCGCCGTCCAGCGGGTGCCAGCCGACCGGCTCGTCGGTGCCCGGGACCAGGGCCAGGGCCAGGGCGCTGGTGGGCGAGACGGGGCCGCCGGTGAACACGACCGGGGGGTCGGTGGCCAGCTCGGTCCAGGGCTCGAGGACCTGGCCGACGGGGACCTCGGTCGGGCGGTTGAGCACCACGCCGAGCGAACCCTGCCCGGGCTCGTGCTCGACGATCAGGACGACGGTGCGGTGGAAGTTCGGGTCTTCCAGCAGCGGGGTGGCGACGAGCAGGCGGCCGGTCAGAGCGTCCGATGCTATGTCGTCCATGTCTCTATCATCGGTCACGATGGCCGGTGGCGGCGTCCGGATCGCGGTGCCGTGGATCACGCCGGCCGGTGCGCGCACTGCGCGCCGTTACTGCGCGCGCGGCGTTAGGCTGGATGGGTGAGCATGGAACCGGTAGCCTGCGGACCCCGGCTGGCGTTCGCGGCCGACGGGCAAGCGCCGGGCTACGCCGAAATCGACGTGACCCGGCTGCGAGTCGCCCTGGCTCGCCTGTCGCGCTGGCTGCGCCGCCACGATCTGGCCGGGCTGACCCCGACTCAGCTGGCCGCGCTGGCCACCATCGGCAAGGCCGGACCCATGCGGCTCGGCGACCTGGCCGCGGCGGAGGGCATCGCCCCGTCGACGCTGACCCGGCTGGTGACGGCGCTGGAGGACAGCGGCTACGTGCAGCGGGTGGCTGATCCCAAGGACGCGCGGGCCAGCTCGCTGAGCATCACCCCGCACGGGCAGGACGCGCTGCAGCGGATCCGGGCCCAGACGACCATCATGCTGACCGAGAGCCTGGAGGGACTCACGCCCGATCAGCGTTCGGCGCTGGCCGCGGCCCTGCCGGTGCTGGAGCAGCTGGCCGAGCCTTAGCCGACCACCACGGGCGGCAATTCGTAATCGCTGGTCGTTATCGCTGGCGCTGGCGCTGATTGAGGCGGCGGGCCAGCTCGTCGCGCTCGCGGGTGACCTCGGCCAGCAGCCGCTCGAGCTCGATGATGCGCCGGATGGCCAGCAGGGTGATGCCGTCGGCGGCCATGGTGACGACCCGCTGGATGACCCGGATCTCCTGCCGGGTGTAGCGGCGCTGGCGGCCCGCCGACCGCTGCGGCGAGACGACCTGCAGCTCATCCACCCGGCGCAGGAACGCCTGCTTGACCTCGAGCATCTCCGCGACCTGCCCGACCGTGTACAGCGGTGCGTGCTCGTCGTCCAGGGGCGATGCGGCCATGGCGTTCCCTCCTGCGGGCCAGATGGTAAGCGGCCGGCGGGCGCTGCTGCGCTCGCCGGCCGCTCGTCTGGTAAATCGGCGTGGCCTTAGGCAGCCAGCTTCTTCTGCTCGTCGCCCTGGCGGACTTCCACCTTGCGCGGCTTCTCCTGCTCCAGAACCGGGATCCGCACCTCGAGCACGCCGTTGTTGTAGGCGGCCTCGATGGCGTCGGCGTTCAGGCTCTTGGACAGGCTCACGCGCCGCGTGAAGGTGCCCATCGTGCGCTCGCGCACGACGAACTTGTCCGTCTCGGCCCGCTCCTCCTGCCGCTTGACGCTCACCGACAGGACACCGCGGTCCACGGTGACGTCGACGGACTCAGGGTCAATGCCAGGGACGTCAAACCGCAGCACGACGTCGCCATCTCGGCGAACGACATCCAGCGGAAGGACGGTGGCCTGGCCGAACGTGCGAGTAGTCAGGTACATCCTTGCCTCACCTCCGAAGGGTTACTTGGAGGACTGGCCGGACTTCGGTAATTCATCCTCCACAGGCAAGGAACTTACAACTCGATCTGTATATTCCCTCTGCCTAAAACAGCAGGGAGGCCAGGGTAGAACGCGCCCTGGTGACCCGCGGGTCGCGCGGCGGGAGGATGTCGAACAGGCTGACCAGGTGGGCTCGGGCCTGGTCCCGGTCCTGGCCCGAGGTGCGCCGGACCACGCCCAGGAGCCGGTCGAAGGCCTCGTCGACGTGGCCGGTGGCCAGGTCGACGTCGGCCACGGCAATCTGGGCGGCGACGTCACCGGGCCGTTCGGCCGCGTCCCGGCGGACCTGGGGCTCCTCATAGGAGCGGACCCGGCGGATCAGGTTGACCTGGGCCAGCCCGGCCTTGGCCGTCGGGTCGCCGGGCGAGGCGGCCAGGGCGTTCTCGAAGGCCTGGGCCGCGCCGTCGAAGTCGCCGCGCTCCATGGCCGCGCTGGCCTCGGCGAAGCCGGGCGGCAGCGGGGATCCGTCCGGGCCTACCGGGCCCGCGGGCCCGTCGCCGGCCGGGCTGTCGTCACCCTCGGCACCCGGCGCGCCCGCTACGGACAGGCCCATCTTGTCGGCCACGGCCATGACCTGGCCCAGCCACTGCCGGACCTGGGCCTCGGGCAGGGCGCCGAGGAATCCGTCCACCAGCTGGCCGTCGACGACGGCCACGACCATGGGGATGCTCTGCACCTGCAAGGCGGCGGCCAGCTGGGGGTTGGCGTCCACATCCACCTTGGCCAGGATCCACTGGCCGCCGGCGTCGGCGGCCAGCTGCTCGAGCACCGGGCTGAGCTGCTTGCACGGCTCACACCACTCGGCCCACAGATCGATGATGACCGGCGTGGTCCTGGACCGTTCGACCACGTCCGAGTTGAAGGTCTGCTCGGAGACCTCGATGACGGTCCCGTTTCCCGGTGCGTCGGGCCCGGCCGACTCCGCCTGCTGCCTGCGCTGCGCGGCCGCCTGCCGCGCGCCCAGATCAACGGCGCCATAGAGCGAAAAATCCCGCGGCTGCATACCTCCATCCTGCCGCATACCTGCTGTGCTTTGCTCCAGGCCCCGATGACATTTGCCCGGGGCCTTTGGTTCCTCTAGAGTAACCGTTGCCGATGAGTAACCAAACTGCGGACGCCGTGTTCGACGCGCTGGGCGAGCCGGTACGACGGCGCATCCTGGAGCTGCTGCGGGACGGCCCCACCCCGGTCGGCCAGCTGGCCGACCGGCTCCCGGTGGGACGCCCGGCGGTCAGCAAGCACCTACGGGTGCTCAGCGACGCGGGCCTGATCGAACACCGCAAGGCCGGCACCCGGAACCTGTACATGCTGGCCCCGAGCGGCATGGCCGCCGCCCAGAGGTGGCTGACGCAGACCTGGGACACCGTACTGGCCGCCTACGCGGCTGAGGTCAGCCGATCGAGGAGCAGCCCATGAGCACGATCCCGCCGATCCGCAGGCAGGTCCTGGTGGACGCGGACCCGCAGGCCGCGTTCGAGGTGTTCACCACGCGGATCGGGCGGTGGTGGCCGCTGGCCGAGCTCAGCGTGCACGGAGCGGGCGGCACGGTCGGCTTCGAGGACGGCCAGATCATCGAGCGTTCCGCTGACGGGGCCCCGGCCCGGTGGGGAACGGTCACCCGGTGGGATCCGCCGGACGCGCTGGCCTTCAGCTGGCATCCGGGGCAGACGGCCGGCCGCGCCAGCCACGTCGAGATTACGTTCACCGCGGCGAAGGACGGGCAGACGCTGGTCACGCTGGAGCACGCTGGCTGGGAGGTCTTCGCCGACCCGGCCGCGGCTCGGGCCGAATACGACCACGGCTGGCCGATGGTCCTGGAGCGCTACGCCACCGACGTGGCCGGCACCCGGGGCGAGACATGGGTGGCGCTGCTGCATCGGCCCGGACCGGACGCGCCTGCGTCCGGATCGGTCTTCGACGACCCGCGGTTCGCCGGGCACGTAGCCTTCCTGACCCGGATGAAGCAGGCCGGATACCTGGTCGCGGCCGGGCCGATGACGGACTCGGACGGCGACGGCATGACCATCCTGCGGCTGCCCGGAAGCGTGCCGCTGGAGGAGGCGGTCACGCTCGCGACCCGCGAGGACGCCAGCGTGGACGGCGGCCTGCTGGCGGTCACGGTCCGGCCCTGGCGGGTCATCATGCAGGGCGGTTCGTAGGCGGCTCAGTCACGGCCGGCTCCTGGGCGCCCTTCCGGGCCCGGATCGGCGTAGCCGTGGATGTAGGCGTAGCGGACGGCCTGGGTGCGGTCCCGGGAACCGGTCTTGGCGAAGATCCGGTTGACGTGCGTCTTGACCGTCGCCTCGCTGACGAACAGGGCGCGGGCGATCTCGCGGTTGGAGCGGCCGGCGGCGATGAGGCGCAGCACGTCACCTTCCCGCGGGGTCAGCTCGTCCTCGGGCCGGCCGGGCGCAGCCGCGGGCGCGCGGACGGCGGCGGACAGCAGCCGCTGCTGCACGGCGGGGTCGAGCACGGCCTGCCCGGCCGCGGCGGCCAGCACGGCCCGGCCGATCTCGGCCCGGGTGGCGTCCTTGGTCAGGTAGCCGAGCGCGCCGGCCTGCAGCGCGCCGAGGATGGATTCGTCGTCGGCGTAGGTGGTCAGCACCACGACCTGGGTACCGGGATGGTCGGCCCGGATGCGGCGGGTGGCCTCCACCCCGTCGCAGCGCGGCATGTTCAGGTCCATCAGCACGACCTGCGGCGCGGTGGCGGCGACCGCCGCCACCGCGGCCGCGCCGTCCTCGGCCTGGCCCGCCACGGCGATGCCGGGCAGGGTGCCGAGCAGCAGGACCAGCCCCTCGCGCACCGCGGCCTGGTCATCGGCCACGACCACGGTCACCGGCTCGGCCTCGGTCATGCCGGGACCGGTCATGTTTTGGCCGGTCATGCTGGGATCCTGAGCGTGACCTGCCAGCGGCCCGCGGCCGGGCCTGCCTCGAGCGTGCCGCCGGCCAGGGCGGCGCGTTCCCGCAGGCCGACCAGGCCGAGGCCGGCGCCGGTGCCGGCCAGCGACCCGGGCTCCTGGCCCGGGGCCAGGGGATTGACGACGGTGAGCTCCAGGCCGTCGGGCCGGTAGTCCAGCCGGAGGGTGGCGGGCTGGCCAGGGGCGTGCTTGCGGGCGTTGGTCAGGGCCTCCTGCGCCGTCCGGTAGGCGGTCACCCCGGCCTCGGCCGAGACCGGCCGGGCCGGGCCGGCGACCTCCAGGCGGACCGCCTGATCCCCGGCCACCTGGTACTGCTCGGCCAGCGCGGCCAGCTGATCGGGCAGCGGAGCGGTGTCCTCGCGCAGGGCCAGCACGGCCCGCTTGGCCGCGGCCAGGCCGTCCCGGGTCAAGGTGGCGGCCCGGCCGATGCACTCGACGGCCCGGACCAGCTCGGGCTGGCCGGCGGGCAGCGACGGCGAGGCGAGCAGGCCCTCGGCGGCCTGCAGGTTGACCGACACCGCGGACAGCGAGTGGGCCAGGACATCGTGCAGGTCGCGGGCGATCCGCGCTCGCTCGGCGAGCGCGGCGGCCTGGGTCTCGGCGGCCATGGCCCGGCGTGCCTCAGCCAGCGTCCGTTCGGCCGCAACGGCGCGGTTGAGGAACTCGTTGCGGGTCAGGGCCACGGTCCACAGCCCGGCGAAGGCCCAGGCGAAGCCGAGCAGTTCCGCGGTCGGGATCCCGGTGGCCAGCCCGGTGGCCAGGAACGCGGCCTCGGTCCCGGCCGTGATGGCCAGCGACGCCCGGGTGGTCAGCCGGGCCCCGGCGCTGAACACCGCGGCGCAGCCGACGGCCACGGCCGGGCTGTTCGGGCTGAGCCCGGCCAGCACGCCGCCCCCGACTCCCATCACGGCCAGGCTGGCGACCATCGGCCCCTCCCGGCGGACCGGGATCCAGATGATCCAGGCCACGGCCACGACGGTCAGCAGGACTCCGATGGCGGCCGAGCGGGCGCTGCCGAGACCGGGCGCAGGACGGGCCAGCGACACGGTGATGAGCACGATGACCAGCCCGCCCGCCTGGACGGCCTGGATGGCCCGGGCCGCGCCGGGCGGCCGGTCACCGGGCGGCGGGGTCATCAGGGGGGCGAGCGAACGCACCGTGGCTGGCTCCTGAGCTGCGTGGCCGGGACTGTCCCGTTCAACGTAACTCGGCTTCGCGGGCACGGGGGTGGAGGTCCGGGTTGATCCCGGGTGGAGGCCAGCGGCGGGCCCCGCCTCCACCCGGGCTGCACCCTCGGTCCATCTGGCGGCCGGCGCGCTTGCACCCGGCCCGTTCCTAGCGTGAGTCAGGTCAGCGAAACCCGATTTCTGGAGGTCAGAAATGGACGCCAGCGTGTGGATCGTCAATCTCGTCATCCTGGGCGTGGTCTTGATCAGCGACCTCGGCCTGCGCAAGGTCGGCACCCTGCGGCTGGTGCGGCCGTTCATCGCCGCCGCCGTCGTCATCCCGTTCTTCATCAAGGACGCGGCCACCTCGGGTCACGGGCTGATCCTGGAGATGGCCGGCGCGGCGGCGGGCATCGCCCTGGGCGTGGCCGCCGCGGCGCTGATCCGGGTCGGCTACGACCGTGAGGCCGGCCGGGTCATGTCCCGCGCGGGCGCCGGCTACGCGCTGATCTGGATCGCGGTGGTGGGCGCGCGGCTGTTCTTCGCCTACGGGTCCAGCCACCTGTTCACCGCGCCGCTCGGGCGCTGGATGGCGACCAACGGAATCACCGTCGGCGCCCTGACCGACAGCCTGATCTTCCTGGCCCTGGCCATGCTGCTGGCCCGGACCGGCATCCTGGCGGGCAAGGCCGGCGCGGCGCGGGCCCGGGCGGCCGTGCGCCACGACGGCCCGGCGACGCGGGTTAACGTGGGCGCATGAGATTCGGGCTGGCCGGCACCGGCTACTGGGCGCGCACCGCGCACGCGCCCGCCCTGGCCAGCGCGCCAGGCGTGGAGTTCGCCGCGGTCTGGGGACGCAACCCGCAGGCCGCGGCGGACCTGGCCGCCGAGCACGGCGCCGCCGGGTTCGGCGACTTCGCGGAGTTCCTGGCCGCGGTGGACGCCGTCGCGTTCGCCATCCCGCCGGACGTGCAGGCGCCGCTGGCCGCCGAGGCGGCCCGGGCGGGCAAGCACCTGCTGCTGGAAAAGCCCATCGCGCTGACCGACGAGGCCGCGGACGCCCTGGTCGGCGCGGTCGAGCAGGCCGGCGTGGCGTCGGTGGTGTTCTTCACTCACCGGTTCCGGCCGGACGTGCGGGCCTGGCTGGCCGAGGTGGGAAGCACCGGCGACTGGGCGGGCGGGGTCTCGGCCTGGCTCGGGTCGTCGCTGCGGGAGCGCAGCCCGTTCAACACGCCGTGGCGGAACCTCCGGGGCGGGCTGTGGGACATCGGCCCGCACATGGTCTCGCTGCTGTGGGCGGCGCTCGGGCCGGTGACGGCGGTGACGGCGGACGCCGGGCGGGCCGACATCACGCACCTGGTGCTGCACCATCAGGGCGGGGCGACCAGCACGACGACGGTGACGCTCACCGCGTCGGCGGCCGCCGAGGGCTTCGAGATGTGGGTGTGGGGAGAACACGGGCGTTCGGCCGTTCCGGCGGGGAACACCGATGAGGTGGCGGCGATGCGCACGGCGCTGGCCGAGCTGGTGGCCGGCGCTGATGGCTTGGGGGCGCCGGGGGCTCGGACGGCGGGCCGGGGGCATCCGTGTGACGTGCGGTACGGGCGGGATGTGGGGCGGGTGCTGGCCGAGGCGCAGCGGCAGATCGACGCGCGGGATGCTTCGGCGCGGGATGCTTCGGCGCGGGATGCTTCGGCGCGGGATGCTCGGCGCGGGATGCTTCGGCGCGGGATGCTTCGGCGCGGGATGCTTCGGCGCGGGATGCTTCGGCGCGGGATGCTTCGGCGCGGGATGCTTCGGCGCGGGATGCTTCGGCGCGGATGCTTCGGCGCGGGATGCTTCGGCGCGGGATGCTTCGGCGCGGGATGCTTCGGCGCGGGATGCTTCGGCGCGCGGGGCTTTGAGCAGCTGAAAGTAGCATTTTCTGTGCTACTTTTCTGGGATGGATTCCGAATCGGCGGAGCTGGAACGGCAGCGGGCGGCGCGTCCGGCCGCGCGGGCGGAGGCGGTGACGCGGGCGGAGGCCGTGACGCGGGGGGCGGCGCGGACCCGGATCGGGATCAGGGAGCTGCGCCAGCACGCCAGCGTGTACGTGGACCTGGCGGAGAAGGGGTACACGGTCGACATCACCAACCGGGGGCGGCTGGTGGCCCAGCTCGTGCCGGCCGGGACGCCGGGCAGCCCGCTGGAGCGGCTGATCGCGGCCGGCGTTATCGAGGCGGCCGACGAGGACGGCGGGGTGGCGGACATCGCCCTGTACCCGGGGGGCCCGGGCGGCCCGGGCGGCACGGAGCCCGGGTGATCTACCTGCACTCCTCGGCCCTGGTCAAGCTGGCCGTCCGGGAACGCGAATCGGCGGAGCTGGCGCGCTGGCTGGCCGAGCGGGCCGGGCAGCCGCTGGTGTCCAGCGTGCTGCACCGGGCCGAGGTGCCGCGGGCGGTCTGGCGGTCCGAACCCGGCGCGCTGCCGCGGTGCTACCAGCTGATCAGGCGCATCGCCCGGGTGGCGCTGACGGCCGACGTGCTCGACACCTCGGCCACGCTGGCACCGCCGTCGCTGGGCACGGCGCGGGCCATCCACCTGGCCTCGGCGCTGGCGATCGGGCCGGAGCTGACCGCGTTCGTGGCCTACGACGAGGAACTGCTCGGCGCGGCCGGGCAGGCCGGGCTGCCGGTGGCCCGGCCCGGTCAGAAGGCGGGCGGCTCGGTGTAGGTGCCCCATTCGGCCCGCAGCGCGTCGCAGATCTCGCCCAGGGTGGCTTCGGCGCGGGCCGCGTCGAGCATCGGGGGGACCAGGTTGTCCTCGCCGCGCGCCGCGGCGACCAGCGCGGACAGGGCGGCGTCGACCGCGGCCTGATCACGGTCGGCGCGGCGGCGGGCCAGGACGGCCACCTGCTCGCGCTCGACCTCGGGGCTGATGCGCAGGATCTCCAGGGGCTCGGCCACGGTGTCGGTGTGGTCGTTGACGCCGACGATCTTCTTCTCGCCCTTCTCCAGCTGCTGCTGGTAGGCGAAGGAGGCCTCGGCGATCTCGCCGGTGAACCAGCCGTTCTCGATGCCCTGCAGGATCCCGCCGGTCATCGTGCCGTCCGGGCTCAGGTCGCGGATCCGGGTGAAGATGGCCTCGGCTTCGGCCTCCATCCGGTCGGTGAGGGCCTCGACGTACCAGGAGCCGCCCAGCGGGTCGGCCACGTTGACCACCCCGGTCTCGTCCATGATGACCTGCTGGGTGCGCAGCGCGGTCTCGGCGGCGGCCTCGCCGGGCAGGGCCAGGACCTCGTCCAGGGCGTTGGTGTGCAGCGAGTTGGTGCCGCCGAGCACGGCGGCCAGGGCCTCGATGGCGGTGCGGACCACGTTGTTGGCGGGCTGCTGGGCGGTCAGCGAGACGCCCGCCGTCTGGGTGTGGAAGCGCAGCCACTGGGCCCGCTCGGTGGTGGCCCCGTAGACGTCGCGCAGCCAGCGGGCCCAGATCCGCCGGGCGGCGCGGAACTTGGCGATCTCCTCGAAGAAGTCGATGTGCGCGTCGAAGAAGAAGGACAGGCCGGGCGCGAACTTCTCGATGTCCAGCCCGCGGGCCAGGCCGAGCTCCACGTAGCCGAACCCGTCGGCCAGGGTGAAGGCCAGCTCCTGCGCGGCGGTCGAGCCGGCCTCGCGGATGTGGTAGCCGGACACCGACAGCGGCTTGTACCGGGGCACGTTCGTGCCGCAGTACTCCATCAGGTCCCCGATCAGCCGCAGGTGCGGGAGCGGCGGGAAGAGCCACTCCTTCTGCGCGATGTACTCCTTGAAGATGTCGGTCTGCAGGGTGCCGTCCAGCGCGGACAGGTCGGCGCCCTGGCGCTCGGCGGCGACCAGGTACATGCAGAACACGGGGACGGCCGGGCCGCTGATGGTCATCGAGGTGGTGGTGCCGGCCAGCGGGATGCCCTCGAACAGCGCGTCCAGGTCGGCGGCGGAGTCAATGGCCACCCCGCAGTGGCCCACCTCGCCCAGCGAGCGCGGGTCGTCGGAGTCGCGGCCCATCAGGGTGGGCATGTCAAAGGCCACCGACAGCCCCGCTCCCCCGGCCCGCAGCAGCATCTTGTACCGCTCGTTGGTCTGCTGGGCGTTGCCGAAGCCGGAGAACTGGCGGATGGTCCAGGGCTTGCCGCGGTAGCCGGTGGCGTACAGGCCGCGGGTGAAGGGGTACTCCCCGGGCCAGCCGATCCGGTCCGGATCTGGGCCCGGGGCTGCGGCCGGGCCGGGCGGCGGGCCGTAGACCGGCTCGACCTCCAGCCCGGACAGCGTGGTGAAGTCCGCGTCCCGCTTGGCGGCTTGGTCGTACCGCTGCTGCCAGCGGCCGCGGCCCGCATCTGAATCGGCCATCGGTCCCGCCTCCATTTAGTAGGACGTCCTACTAATTCCGAGTGTAACCGCGCCGGAAAATTCTCCAACCACCTGAGCTTCTGAATCGTCTCTATTAGAAGTTGGCAGGTAGACCGCGGAAGCTCGGAGATAGTGGGAGACCTTGCCGTATCACACCGGCGTTCTGGACGACGCCCCGACGCGGATTGAGGGAGACCCGGTGGCCACGGCTTCCGATGTCGACACCGACGCCGCCGAGGAGCTGTTCAGGACGGCCTATCCCAAGCTGGCCGGGTGGGTGCGGCGGCTGGTCGACGACGATGAGGTGGCGCACGAGATCGCGGCCGAGGCGTTCGTCCGGCTGCTGGCCCGGTGGACCAAGGTGGACAGCCCGCAACTCCTATCTCTACATGATCGCTACCAACCTGGTCCGGGACCACTGGCGGCGGGCCGAACGGGAACGGCGGGCCATGGCCAGCGTCACCGCGGGGGCGGCGCTGGACGGGGTGGCCAACCCGGCGGCGGACGCGGACGTACGGGACCTGATCCAGTCGCTGCCCGCCCGGCTTCGGGACCCGTTCCTGCTGCACTACTACGGCGGCTTCCCGCTCAAGGAGGTCGCCACCCTGCTGCACCGGCCCGAGGGCACGATCAAGGCCGACCTGTTCGCGGCCCGGGCCAAGCTGCGCCACGCGCTGGGAGACCGTGATGGCTGACCGGCGCGACGACCTGGACTCCTGGCTGGACGGGCGGATCGAGCCGCTGCCCCCGCCGCCGGGCACCTTCGACCTGATCAAGAGGCGGGCCCGGCGGCGCAAGTACCGCCGGCTGGCCGTCAGCGCGGGAGCGGCGGCGGTCATCGTGGCCGCGGCGGTCACCGTGCCTGCAGGTGGTCAGCCTGCCGGTGACCAGCCCGACCACCGCGACCGGCGCGGCGAACGGCCACTCGTCCGCGGCTGATGCGGCCGGCCCGCAGCGGGCCTCCTCGGCCCTGCAGTCGGCGGCCGCCTCGGCCGCGGGGCCGGCCGCCGGGCGGCCGGCCCCGGTGCCGCCCGGCTTCCGGCCCACGTCGGCCACCTTCGTCGGCAGCGATACCGGCTGGGTGATCGGGCAGGCCGGGCACGCCCGGTCACTGCGCCACCAGGTACTGCACGTCGGTGGCGCGCACCGACGACGGCGGGAAGACCTGGAGCGGGGTCCCGGCGCCGCTGACCGGAGCGCCGGACGGGGCGACCGGGGTGAGCCAGATCCGGTTCCTGAACGACGCGGACGGATGGGCGTTCGGCCCGGAGCTGTACGCGACCCACGACGGCGGCCGCAGCTGGACCCGGGTGGGCACCGGCGGGCTGCGGGTCACGCAGGTCGAGACGGTGGGCAACCGCGCGTTCGGCCTGTTCGCGTCCTGCACCGGGAGCGGGCCGGCGTACGCCGGGCAGTGCACGAGCTACACCTTGTATTCCAGCCCGGCCGCGGCCGATGACTGGGCGCCGGTGGGCAGCGCGACATCCGGGCTGACGGCTCAGGGGGCTCAGGGGGCTCAGGCCGCTCCGGCGCCGGGGGTCTCCGGGACCGCCTCGCTGGTGCTGACGGGCAGCCGCGGCTACCTGCTGGCGCCGGACGGGACGCTGTACGCCGGGCCGGCCGGCGACGGAGCCTGGGCCCAGGTCAAGGCGATCCCGTGCCCGGTCGGCCCGCCGCTGGCCGACGGCCAGCCCACCGGGGCGCTGCTGGCCGCCTCGACGGCGGAGGACCTGGTCCTGACCTGCGCGTCGTCCAGCGCGCCGGGCTCAGCGCAGGCCAAGCACGTCTACGTCTCGGCCGCCGGCGGGACGTCCTGGCAGAGCGCGGGCCCCGCGCCGTCGCTGGGCCTGGCCACCTCGCTGGCGGCCAGCCCGGACGGCGCGTTCGTGCTGGCCACCGGCCGGGGTCTCGACCTGCGGCCGGCCGGGAAGCACGACCTGGCGGGCCGCCCAGCTGGACGCGGCGAGCCCGAAGGGCGGATTCGGCTACGTGGGCATGACGACCGATACCCGCGGCATCGCGCTGCCCGCGGACCCGGCCGCGGGCACGGTGTGGCTCACCGGGGACGGCGGGCGGAGCTGGCGGCCGGTCACGGTGAGCGGCCGGTAAGGCCCGCGCACGGTGAGCGGCCGGCCAGGCCCGCGCGGGGCCGGGCGAGCCGGTTAGGCCAGCCCGGGCGGCTGAGGGGCCTCGGCGATCTCAGGCATCTCGGGGATCTCAGGCATCTCGGGGATCTCGGGGATGAAATCGCCGTTGGCCAGCCGCAGGCCGCGCAGCAGGTCGAAGATCTCCTTCAGCTCGCCCGGCTCGTAGCCGCCCAGCATGAACTCGGCGTTCATCAGGTCCCGGGTGGCCACGCTTGACCACGGCGCGGCCGCCGGCGGTGATCTCAGCCAGGCGGCCGCGGCCGTCGGCCGGGTTGGGGCGGCGGAGGACCAGGCCCTGGCGTTCCAGGCGGCTGATGATGTTGGTGACGCTGGTCGGGTGGACCATGAGCCGCTCGCCGATCACGCCCAGGGGCAGCGCGCCGCGGCGGCTGAAGGTGAGCAGGACCAGGGCCTCGTAGCGGGCGAAGGTCAGGTCATGCGGCTGAGCAGCGCGTCGAGCTGGCCCAGCAGGATCTGCTGGGCGCGCATGATCGAGGTGACGGCGGCCATGGCCGACGACGTGCCGAACCGCGTCTCCCAGATACTGGCCGCGCGGTCGATAGGGTCGAACGGCAGCTCAAGCGGCTTACCCACAGCTCTACGGTAATTGCTTCGCGATCAGGCCCGCGGCCGGGCCAGGATCTGGTCGGCGGCCTGGAACGGGTCGAGGGTGCCGGCCGCGACGCGCGCGGCCAGCTCGTCGACCTCGCCCGCGGCCAGGGTGTCCCGCAGCGCGGCGAAGGCCAGGGCGGTGATCTCCTCCCGGGCCCGGGCCTGGCGCCGGCGGCCCAGGGCCCCGGTCGAGGTCAGCCAGTCCCAGTGCGCGCCCAGCCGGGTGACCAGCTCGGCGACGCCCTCGTCCCGCGGGCCCTGGGTGGCCGTGGCAGCGATGATGGGCGGCTTCCAGGCCGCCGGGCCGCGCTCGCCCAGGGCGATCATGTTGCGCAGGTCCCGGACCACGACCTGGGCGTCGGGCTTGTCGGCCTTGTTGACCACGAACAGGTCGGCCACCTCCAGGATGCCGGCCTTGGCCGCCTGGACAGCGTCGCCCATGCCCGGGGCGAGCAGCACCACCACGGAGTCGGCCAGCGAGGCGACCGCGACCTCGGCCTGCCCGACCCCCACCGTCTCCACGATGATCAGCTCGAAGCCGGCCGCGTCCAGGATCCGGATGGCCTGCGGGGTGGCGGCGGACAGGCCGCCGAGGTGGCCGCGGCTGGCCATCGACCTGATGAACACCTGGTCGTCGGTGGCGTGCTCCTGCATCCGGATCCGGTCGCCGAGCAGGGCGCCGCCGGTGAACGGCGAGGTCGGGTCCACGGCCAGCACCGCGACCCGGTGGCCCGCGGCCCGGAACGCGCCGACCAGCGCGCCGGTCATGGTCGACTTGCCCACCCCGGGTGCGCCGGTGAGCCCGATGATCCGGGCCTGGCCGGTCAGCGGCAGCAGGTCCTTGATGACCGAACGGATCCGGGGTGAACCGTCCTCGGCCAGCGACAGGAGCCGTCCCAGGGCGCGGGCGTCGCCCGCCCGGGCCCGGTCGAGCTCGCTGGCGCCCGGCGCGGCGTCAGCCACGGATCGGGTCAGCCACGAACTCGGAACAGAAGGGCCTCGCCCTGGCCGCCCCCGCCGCACAGGGCGGCGGCGCCGAGGCCGCCGCCGCGGCGGTTCAGCTCGGTGCACAGGTGCAGGGCGATCCGGGCGCCGGAGGCGCCGATCGGGTGGCCGATGGCGATCGCGCCGCCGTTGACGTTCACGATGTCGCGGCGCACGCCGAGATCGCGCATGGATTGGACGGCGACGGCGGCGAAGGCCTCGTTGATCTCGATCAGGTCGAGGTCGGCGACGGCGAGGCCAGCCTTGGTGACGGCCTGCCGGATGGCGTTGGACGGCTGGGAAGGCAGCGAGTTGTCCGGGCCGGCCACGTTGCCGTGCGCCCCGATCTCGGCTAGCACCGGGCAGCCGAGTCGCTCGGCGGCCTGGGCCGAGGCGACTACGACGGCCGCGGCGCCGTCGGAGATCTGCGAGGCCGTGCCGGCCGTGATGGTGCCGTCGGCGGTGAAGGCGGGCCGGAGCTTGGCCAGGGCCTCGGCGGTGGTGCCGGGACGGATGCCCTCGTCCTGGGTCACGGCCAGCTGCTCGCCGCCCTTGGCCGCCACCATGACCGGGACGATCTCGTCGGCGAACAGGCCGTTCTTGGCTGCGGCCGCGGCGCGCTGGTGGGAGGCGGCCGCGAACTCGTCCTGCTCCTCGCGGCTGAGCCCGAGCCCCCGCACCGCGCGGTCGGTGGACTCGCCCATGGACAGGTGGTCGAACGCGTCGGTCAGGCCGTCCAGGGCCATCGAGTCCTCCAGGCGGGCCGGCCCGTACCTGAAACCGGACCGGGACCCGAGGAGCAGGTGCGGGGCCTGGGTCATGGACTCCATCCCGCCGGCCACGATGACGTCGTACTCGCCCAGGGTGATGAGCTGGGCGGCCAGGGCGATGGCGTCCAGCCCGGACAGGCAGACCTTGTTGACGGTCAGGGCCGGGACGTCCATGCCGATGCCCGCCGCGACGGCGGCCTGGCGGGCGGTGATCTGCCCGGCCCCGGCCTGGAGCACGTGCCCCATGATCACGTACTGGACCTGGCCGGGACCGACCCCGGCCCGGCTCAGCGCTCCCGCGATGGCGACGCCGCCGAGCTCGGTGGCAGGCTTGCTGGCCAGGGAGCCGAGCAGGCGGCCAACCGGCGTCCGCGCGCCGCCGATGATGACCGGCTGGCGTGGTTCGCTCATGCCCTCCACGATACCCGCCGGCCCCTTGCCGGCGCCCCGGGCGAACCGCTCACATCGGGGCAACAGGGATTTAACGGAGGTCTTAGGATAGAGAACTCCGAACGACCCTCCGACCTACCCGAGTAAGAGTAGTCTGCCTGTCACCGGCCGAGAGTCACACCCCGTATGGTGACACCCGCCGATAAATCCCCTCCGCAGCTATCACGTCTAGCAGGATTAGGCCATATGCAATCGGACATTGACGCCCAGCTGACCAACTTCTTCGAAGAGGCCCCGCCGCGCGAGTTCGCCACCGTCATGCGGGGTTACGACCGTCATCAGGTCGACGAGCACATCCGGACGATTGAAGCGGAAGTCCGCACGCACCGCGAGCAGACCCAGGGCTTGAAGCAGGAGCTGTCCGACGCTCACCGGCAGATCCAGGAGCAGGAGCGCCCCACCTATTCCGGTCTGGGCGCCCGCATTGAGCAGTTGCTCCGGCTGGCCGAGGAGCAGGCCACCGAGCTGGTCCAGGCGGCACGGTCGGAGGCCAACGAGATCAAGGCCGCGGCCAAGGTTGACGCGGCCGAGCTGCGCGCGGCGGCCGAGAACGAGGGCGCCGAGCTGCGGGCCAACGCCAAGCGTGAGACCGACGACCTGCGCGGCGCGGCGGAGCGTGAGGCGGACTCGATCAGGACGACCGCCCGGCGTGAAGCGGACGAGCTGACCAACACCACCGAGCGCGAGGCGGCCAAGCTGCGCGCCACGGCTGACCATGAGGTGGCGGAGAAGCGGGCGGCGGCCGAGCGGGACATCGCCAAGCTGCGGACCAGCACCGAGCGTGAGGTGGCCCAGCTCAAGGCCACGGCCAAGCGCGAGCGGGACGAGATCCTCACCACCTCCAAGCGGCAGGCTGACGAGATGCGCAGCCAGGCCCAGCGGATCCTGGAGGAGAGCGAGGCTCAGCGGGCCCAGGCCGAGGCCGAGTTCGAGATCCAGCTCGCGTCGCGCCGCGAGGAAGCCGAGCGGCAGGAGGCCGAGCGGCTCGCCGCGGCCCAGTCCGCCACGCAGAAGCTGGTCTCCGAAGCCGAGCAGCGGGCCTCGACGGCCGAGCAGCGGGCGACCAAGGCCTCGGCGCAGGCCGACCAGACCCGGCGCGACGCCGACCAGCACGCCCGGCAGCTGGTCAGCAACGCCAAGAAGAACGCCGACCAGCTGGTCGGCCAGGCCAAGGCCCAGGCGGACCAGCTGCTGGCCGAGGTCAAGTCGGACGCCGAGCGCCGCCGGGCCGCGGCCCAGCGCGAGGTGGACGAGCTGACCCGGCAGAAGGACAGCATCGCCAGCCACCTGGCTCAGGTGCGCCAGCTGCTCGGCGGGCAGCTGCCGGGCGCGGACATGGCCGCGGCGGCTGCGGCCGCCGCGGCGCCGGCCCCGGCAGCCAAGCCGGCCATCGCGGCCGACCCCGCTCCGGCGGGCCAGGGCGGCCCGCGCAACGGCTCGGGAGCTCCCGCCAGCCAGTCGGCCACCGGCCCGGCGCCCGCCGCGCCGACCACCCAGGTGGCCGCGCAGGGCGGGCGGACGACCGCCCCGGGCGGCGGCACGGCGACGGCCACCGCCACGGCCAACGGCAAGGGCGGCAGCGGCAAGGAAGATGAAGAAGACTGGTGGACCGAGTAGCCACCGAGTCGCGCTTAACGGCGAAGCGCCGGCCAGCTGGCCGGCGCTTCGTCATGTCACCGGGACGATCGTGGCCTCGGCCAGTTCCCCGGACTCGATGCGCAGCAGGCCGAGCGTGCCGTGCGGCTGGCGGCGCCGGTCGGTGGGCGAACCCGGATTGAAGATCCGCAAGCCCAGCCCGCAGTCGGTCAGCGGGATGTGCGAGTGGCCGAACACGACCAGGTCCGCGCGCGGGAACGCGCGGCGCATCCGGGCCAGCCGCCCGGCGGCCGGGCCGCTGTCGTGCAGCATGGCCACTCGCAGCCCGTCCAGGACGAGCTCGGCGGCGGGTGCGGCGCCCCAGGCGGCCACGTCCGGGCCGTCGTTGTTGCCGAGCACGGCCGTGACCGGAGCGTAGTTCTCCAGCTCGGCCAGCACCGCGGACGTGCACACGTCGCCCGCGTGCAGGATGAGGTCGGCGCCGCGCAGCTGTTCGGCCACCCGGGGCGGGCAGGCCCGCCAGCGCCGGGGAGCGTGCGTGTCGGCCAGCACGACCACTTTCACGGCGGCTCAGTCGACGTGACGCGTCTCGTGCTCGTGAATGGTCGGCATGAGCGCGGTGAGCTCCGCGCTCGCCTGCTCCGCGGCGGTCCGCTGTCGCTCGCCGGCCTGGGCGGCGGCCGCTGCGGCCGTCGTGACAGTGGTCAGCCGCCGGTCGGCCTCGCGGAGCCGCCAGCCCCGGCGGATGGCCTTGACCATGCGGTCAGCGACGAGGAGCAGGACAGTGAACAGGACAATCACGACAATGAGCAGCAGGATCACGGGCATCTTTCGTCTCGTCGTCAGCGGTGGGGAGGCACGCCCAGTAAAGCCCGTCCTCACAGCATTTTCCAAACTGCGCGTATACGGGTAAGCCGGGCGGATACCGTATCCCGCTTGCTACGATGCTCGCTCGGCGCAGCTGTTTTGCGCCGGAGCGAGAGGGAGAGTGGGGCCGCCCGGTTGAACGGGCCGGGCGGCCCAATTTCATCCCTCGAGCTGGGCCAGCAGCCAGCCCGGGCCCTCGATCTGGGCCCCTTCGGCCAGGCACCGGCGGCGTAGCTCGCGATCGGCGGTCACCACCACGCGTCGGCCGGGAAGTTCGCGGACCACGGCCACGATGGCGTCATCACCGGAGCCGCCGGCCGACACGACGCGCACCCGGTCAGCCGGCTCGATCCGGGCGGCCGCGGCGCGGGCCGCGCCCTCCAGGACCATGACGACGTCGGGCGGACCGGGAAGGCCGGGCAGCAGCGGTCCGCCGCGGGCGGCCAGCCCAGCCAGCTCGCCGTGCAGGCGGGCCGCGGCCCCGGCCCGGTCCCGCCACCAGCCGTCCGGGCGGGACCCCATGACGTTGGCCACGTCGACCACGACGGTGACCCGTTGGGCACCGCCGGGTGGCTCGGGCGCACCGTAAGCTGACCGCATGGCAGACGCTAGACTCCCCTGGCTGGGCGAGATCTCGAGGCTCGGTCCGTCCAGGCTAGGGCAGCGCCCGGGGGCGCCGCTGATTCTCGAGCTCGATCTCACCGACGGCGTCCCGGAGGCGCCCCCCGCGGACCCGCTGTCCGCGGTGCTGTCCCGGCGCAAGCTCCGGCTGCAGGACGTCATCGAGGGACTGCGCCGGGCCCGGCACGACGACCGGGTCCGGGTGCTGGTGGCCAAGGTGGGCGGCGGTCACGTCGGCCTGGCCCGGATCCAGGAGATCCGCCAGGCGGTCGAGGAGTTCCGCCGGGCGGGCAAGCTGGCCGTGGCCTGGGCCGAGACGTTCGGGGAGTTCACCCAGGGGAACCTGCCGTACTACCTGGCCACCGCGTTCGACCGGATCTACCTGCAGCCCTCCGGCAGCGTGGGGCTGACCGGGGTGGCGATCGAGCAGCTGTTCCTGCACGACGCGCTGGCCAAGGTGGGCATCGGCTTCCAGAGCGCGAAGCGGCAGGAGTACAAGACCGCAGCGGACGGGCTGACCGAGCGCGGCTTCACCGGCCCGGCCCGGGAGGCCGCCGAGCGGCTGGCCGTCTCGGTCGTCGAGCAGATCAGCACGGCCATCGCCGAGCGGCGCGGCAAGCCGGTGGCGGACGCCCGGGCACTGCTGGACCGCGGGCCGTTCCTGGCCGCCGACGCGCTGGCCGAGGGCCTGGTCGACGCGCTGGGCTACCGGGACGAGGTGTACGCCGCCGTCCGCAAGGAGGCCGGCCCGGACGCGGTGCTGCAGTACGTGACCCGCTACCAGAAGGCCCGGGTGCTGGCCCAGCGGGCCCGCCAGCTGCCGAACCCGCGGGAGCGCTTCGTGGCGCTGATCCACGCGGCCGGCCCGATCAAGCAGGGCCGCAGCAGCCGGGGGCCGATGGGCAGCTCCATCGGCTCGGACACGGTGGCGGCCGCGCTGCGCTCGGCCCGGGCCGATGACCGGGTCCGGGCCGTGCTGCTGCGGGTCAACAGCCCGGGCGGATCGGCGGTGGCCTCCGACACGATCTGGCGTGAGGTGGTCAGGCTGCGCACGGCGGGCAAGCCGGTCGTGGTGTCGATGAGCGACGTGGCCGCCTCCGGCGGGTACTACATCGCGATGGCGGCCGACGTCATCGTGGCCCAGCCGGGCACCCTGACCGGCTCGATTGGCGTGATCATCGGCAAACCGGTGTTCGAGGACGCGCTGGGCCGGGCGGGCATCACCACCGACTCGGTGGCCGAGGGGGCCCGGGCGCGGATGTTCACGCCCATCCACCCGTTCAGCGAGGACGAGTGGGAGCGGATCAACGCGTGGCTGGATCAGGTCTACGCGGAGTTCGTGGGCAAGGCGGCTCAGGGCCGCCGGATGTCCGCCGAGCGGATGGGCGAGCTGGCCCGCGGGCGGGTCTGGACCGGGGCCGACGCCGCCGCCAACGGCCTGGTCGACGAGCTGGGCGGGATGGCGGAGGCGGCCGAGATCGCCCGTCGCCGGGCGGGCCTGCCAGCCGGCGCGCCGGTGCGCAGCTGGCCCCGGCTGACCCCGCTGGACCAGCTGCGGCCGCCCGAGTCCAGCGAGTCCCGGCCCGCGGCCGCGGCCGGGCTGGGCCTCGGGCTGGAGGGCGGGTACCTGGGGGGCTACTCGGGCTGGGGACCGGCCTGGCGACTGGCGGCCAAGGCCGGCCTGCCGCCGTACGGGCCGCTGATCCTGCCGGGTAACTGGGTCATCAGTTGACCCAGCGGCCTGCGGCCGCCGCCTTGGCGGAATGGGCGGCGGGCGTCACGCTGCTGACCGTGGCCGACGGGCGGGACGACGTCGGCGCCACGGTCAGCGCGTTCTGCCCGGTGTCGGAGGATCCGCCGCTGGTGGCCATGGCCCTGATGGAGGAGTCCTACCCGGCCGAGCTGTTCGGCCGGGCCGAGGACCCGGTCAGCCGGTTCGCGGTGGTGCTGCTGGCGGAGCGGCAGCGGGTGCTGGCCGGCCGGTTCGCGGCCGCCGGGCGGCCCGCCGCGCGGCTGATGCTCGGGGACGCGCCGCACCGGCGCGGCCCGGACTCCGGGGCGCTGATCGTCGAGGGCGGCCTGGCCGCGCTGGAGTGCGCGGCCGAGCAGGTCCGGCCGGCCGGGGACCACCTGCTGGTCATCGCCCGGGTCACCGGCGTGCCCTACGTCGCGGACGCGGGCGCGCCGCTCATCCGGTTCCGCCGCCGCTACCTGGCCGCGCCGTCGTTAGCCCGGAGCGGGACGGCCCGGCCGCCCCGCCAGACGGCGGCCACGACGGGCACGCCGGGCCGGTAGGCCAGGTAGGCGTGCGACGGGGCGTCCAGCAGGATCAGGTCGGCCCGCGCGCCCACGCCGAGGTGGCCGACGTCGGTCCGGCGCAGCGCCCGGGCCCCGCCCGCGGTGGCGGCCCAGACCGCCTCCTGGGTGGTCATCCTCATCTCCCGGACGGCCAGCGCAATGCAGAACGGCATGCTGGAGGTGAAAGAGGAGCCCGGGTTGCAGTCGGTGGCCAGCGCCACGGTGGCCCCGGCGTCCAGCAGCCGGCGGGCGTCCGGGTAGGCGTGCCGGGTGCCGAACTCGGCCCCCGGCAGCAGGGTGGCGACCAGCGGCGCGGACACGATGGCGGCCACGTCCTGGTCGCTGAGATAGGTGCAGTGATCAGCCGAGGCCGCGCCGGCCTGCGCCGCGACCTGGATCCCCGGGCCCGGGCCGAGCTGGTTGGCGTGGACGCGGGCGGTGAGCCCGCGAGCCCGGCCCGCGGCGAGCACGGCGGCCGCCTCGTCCGCGCCGAACGCGCCCTGCTCGCAGAACACGTCGATCCACCGGGCGTGCGGCGCGCACGCTTCCAGCATGGCCCCGCACACCAGATCCAGGTAGCCGGCCGGGTCGGCGGCGTACTCGGGCGGCACGACGTGCGCGCCGAGGAAGGTCACCTCGGGCGTGACCTCGGCGGCCAGGGCCAGGGCGCGGGCCTCGTCGGCCGCGGTGAGCCCGTACCCGGACTTGCACTCGAAGGTGGTGGTGCCCTGCCGGAGCATCTCGCCGGCCAGCCGCCGCAGGTTGGCCCGCAGCACGGCGTCGGGCGCGGCCCGGGTGGCGGCCACCGTGGTCAGGATGCCGCCCGCGGCATACGGGCGGCCCGCCATCCGGGCCGCGAACTCGGCGCTGCGCTCCCCGGCGAAGACCAGGTGAGCGTGGGAGTCCACGAACCCGGGCAGCACGGCCCGGCCGCCCGCGTCCAGCCGGGTGTCCGCGGCCGGCGCCCGGCCGGCCGGGCCGGTCCAGGCCACGGTGCCGTCCTGGATGACCAGCGCGGCGTCGGCCAGCGCGGTGAACGACCCGGCCTGCGGGTCGTTGGTGACCAGCTCGCCGATGTGGGTGATCAGCGTGCTGCGGGCCGGGGTCACAGCCGGAGCGGGACGCCGGTGAGGTCCTCGTACAGCTTCATGGGCAGCATCTCGCCGCCGGCGTCGCCGTACGTGGCGCGGGCCCGGCGGTAGACCTGGGTGACCAGCGCGCTCAGCTCGGCGGGCACGCCGACCTGGCCGGCCAGGTCGACGGCCAGGCCGAGGTCCTTGCAGGCCAGGGCGAGGGCGAAACCCTCGTCGTAGTCGCCGTCGCGGAGCACTGACAGCACGTCGGCCTCGAGGAAGTGGCTGGCGGCCGGGCTGGCCAGCAGGCAGCGGCGCAGCACGGCCAGGTCCACGCCGGCCTGGGTGCCGATGGCCAGCACCTCGGCCGAGGCGACCAGGTGGGCGAACCACAGCAGGTTGAGCATGAGCTTGACGGTGTAGCCGGCGCCGTGGCCGCCGACGTACAGGATCCGCTCGGCATCGCCCATGGCTTCCAGCAGCGGCCGGACCCGGCGGTAGGTCTCTTCCTCGCCGCCGACGAAGATCTGCAGCGTGCCCGCCTGGGCCCCGGCGGCCATGCCGCTGACCGGCGCGTCCAGGACGGCGATGTCGGCGGCCACGGCGCGCACCCGGGCGGCGACGTCGGGCACCGAGGTGGACATGTCGATCCACACCGAGCCGGCGGCCAGCCCGGACAGCAGGCCGTCCCGGCCGAGCAGGACCTGTTCCACGCTGGCCGGGGTGGGCAGCATGGTGATCACCACCTCGCGGCCGGCGCCCGCCTCCCGGGGCGAGGCGGCCCAGACCGCGCCGGCCGCCTCCAGCTCGGTGGCCGTCCTGCGGTACAGGTCGTGCACGACCAGGTCGTGCCCGGCGGCGAGGAGGTGACGGCTCATGGGACCGCCCATGTGACCGAGACCGATGAAGCCGACATTCATGGGGGCATGTTATAGGTCAGCGCCGGTGAGGTCGCCGCGGCTGATGAGCTCGACCAGCGGTTCCAGGTCCTCGGGCAGGGTGCCCTCGGAGGAGGTGAAACCGACCAGCTCCCTGGTCAGCTGGTAGGCGCGGCCGGTGCCCAGGCCGAGCTGGCCGCGGCCGTCCGGGCGGGCCAGCCCGCGCAGGTCGATGGCCTGGGCCGCGACGACCAGCTCGATGGCGGCGACCCGGGCGCACAGCTGGGTCATGTCGGCCAGCCGGCGCGCGGACAGCGGCGCCATGGTGGCCCGGTCCTCGATGCCCTCGCCCTTGACCGAGCTGGCCAGCTCGTAGGAGACGGGATGAGCCAGGGTCCGGGCCTCGACGGTGATGGCCTGGCCGGAGGTGGCCAGCTCGGACAGCGCGTCGTCGGGAGTGGCGATGACCGCGGCCAGGCCCGCGGCCAGCCCGGAGAACGGGGCCTGGAGCAGTTTGACCGCGCGCTCGTTCGCGCTGGTCACCACCGGGGCCAGGGCGATCCGGGCGAAGTCCAGGGCGGCGGCCAGCGGGCCGATGTCGAAGTTCCCGACCGACACGATGCGCCGCTCGCCGGTGACCACGACCGGGTTGGACTGGGAGGAGTTGAGCTCGAGCTGCAGGACGGTGTGCGCGTAGTCCAGGGCGTCCCGGGCCGCGCCGTGAATGTGCGGCAGGCAGCGGAAGGTGAGCGGGTCCTGCAGGAACCGGGCCGCGCCCGGCTGCCACAGGTAACTGCCGGCCAGCAGGCCGCGCAGCCGGCCCAGGGAGGCGGCCAGGCCGGGAAAGGGCCGGGTTTCGGCGATGATCGGGTGCAGGCAGGTCAGGTTGGCCCCGAAGGCCTCCAGGTCCAGGGCGCCGGCCACGTCGAACGCGCTGATCAGGTCGCGGGCGTCGGCCAGGGCCAGGCAGGCCCAGGCAGTGGTGAAGGCGTTGCTGCTGACCAGCGCGAGGCCCTCGTTCTCGGCCACCTCGAAGCCGCTGCGGGTGATGAGCCCGTGGGCCAGGTCGGCCATCGGGCCGAGGTCGCCCTGGCCGATCGAGCCGAGCATGCGGACCGGCGGGGTGAAGCCCTCGTTCAGCAGCGTCACGATCATCTCGGCCAGCTCGGGGCGGACGCCGGTGACGCCCATGGCGTAGCTGTTGGCCAGGCAGAGCATGACCCCGCGAACCACGTCGGCCGGGGCCGCGGCGCCCTGGGCGATGCGGTGGTTGAGGACCAGCCGCTGATTGAAGCGCTGCTGCTGGGCCGGGTCGAGCAGGAACGCCTTACGTTCCGCGACGCCGGTGGTCAGGCCGTAGACCGGCTCGTGGCGGTCGAGCACCTCGGTGACCACCGCGCGGGAGCGCCGCATGGCCGCGATGGCCCCGGGCGCGAGCGCGACCGCCTCGCCGTGCCGGGCCACCGCCACGACCTGCGTAACAGTCAGGTCACGTCCGCTGAGCATGATCGTCATTGATTGCTCACCTATCTACATCTGGGCTAGGCTCGGCCACTCTGGAACGTTCCGCGCAAGCGGCCCGGCAACGAGGAGGCCAGCGATGGCGGCGTTCCTGCTGAGGCGGCTAGGGTTCATGTTCCTCACCCTGCTGATCCTCAGCGTGATCGTATTCTTCGCGGGCCAGATCCTGCCCGGCGATCCCGGCCGCGCCGCCCTGGGCAACTTCGCCTCGCAGTCCTCGGTGGACCAGCTCAACCATCAGCTGGGCGTGGACCGGCCGCTGCTGACGCGGTACTTCAGCTGGCTCGGCGGCCTGCTGCACGGCGACTTCGGCACGTCGTATGAGTACCGGTCGGCGGTGGAGCCGTTCGTCCGGGCCGCGCTGATCAACTCGGCCAAGCTGGCCATCCTGGCCTTCGTGATCGTGGTGCCGCTCGGCATCATCGGCGGGGTGATCGCCGCGCTGTACGCGGGCCGGTCGGCGGACAGGGCCATCTCGGTGACCGGGCTGTCGCTGTCGTCGGTCCCCGAGTTCGTGTCCGGCATCGTGCTCATCGTGATCTTCGGCGTCGAGCTGAAGTGGCTGCCGGTCACCGCCTCGGCCGGGACGGGCGCCACGGCCTTCAGCCAGTTCAAGCATCTCATTTTGCCGGCTATACCGCTCGTTTTGGTGTTGTTCGGCTACATTGCCCGTATGGCCAGGGCCGGGACCATCGAGGTGCTGAACTCGGACTACACCCGGACCGCCGTACTCAAGGGCCTGCCGCGGACCACGGTGATCCGCCGGCACGTGCTGCGCAACTCGCTGCTGCCGACCATCACCGTGATCGCCACCCAGACCGGGTACCTCATCGGCGGGCTGGTGGTGGTGGAGACGCTGTTCAACTACCAGGGCCTGGGCAACCTGATCTACAAGGCGGCGGTGAACCACGACTTCGCCATGCTGGAAGCGGGGGTCCTGATCATCGGCGTGGTGTACGTGCTGGCCACCCTGGTGGCCGACATCCTGCTGACCTTCCTCAACCCGCGGCTGCGGACCTGGAGCACCCGGTGAGCAGCCCCGTCCCGCAGGGGGCCGACCCGGGCTCCCCCTCGCCGCTCGACCCGGCGTTGCCGGTCGAGAGCGCGGGCGGGTATCTCGGGGCCACCGGCGCGGCCGCGCTCGCGGTCGCCGCGCGGTCCGCCCCGGCCCGGTGGCAGCTGCTGCTGCGCCGGACGACATTCTGGGTCGGCGCGGTCATCATCGCCTTCTGGATCGTGTGCGCGCTCTTCGGGCACGCCATCGCTCCGGACAACCCGCTGGCCCAGGACCTGCTCTCGGCCAACATCGCCCCGTCCGGAGCGCACTGGTTCGGCACCGACCCGCTCGGCCGGGACGTGCTGTCCCGGGTCATCGTCGGGGCCCGGGACATCCTGATCATCACCCCGCTGGCCACCATCCTGGGCACGATCCTGGGCAGCGCGCTGGGCCTGGCCATGGGTTATTTCGGCGGCCTCTTCGACCAGATCGCCGGGCGGATCGTGGAGGCCATCCTGGCCCTGCCCTTCGTGATCATCGCCTTCTTGTTCGTGGTCTCCATCGGCGCGTCGGTGACGTCGATCACCATCATCATCGGGCTGGTCTTCACGCCGCTGATCGCCCGGACGGTGCGGGCCGCCGTCCTGGTCGAGCGGAACATGGACTACGTGCCGGCCTCGCGGCTGCTGGGCGAGAGCGCCAGCCGGGTCATGTTCGGCGAGATCCTGCCCAACGTCATGCCCGCCATCCTGGTTGAGTTCACCGTCCGGCTGAGCTACGCGGTCTTCGCGGTGGCCACGCTGTCCTTTCTCGGCTTCGGCATCGCGCCGCCCACGCCCGACTGGGGCGCGGACATCGCGGCCAACTACGTGAACCTGGTGTCCGGGTACTGGTGGCAGACGCTGTTCCCGGCCCTGGCCATCGCGTCGCTGGTGGTCGCGGTGATCCTCATCGCCGACGCGATCGAGCAGGTGCTGGCCTCATGAGCACGGACCCGGCGGAAGAACTCGGCGACGGCCCGGGCGGCGGCCTGGCCACCGACGAGCTGGCCCTGTCGGTGGCCGGGCTGGACGTCACCTACCGGGTCCGGGGCCAGGACCGGCTGGCGCTGCAGGACGTGTCGTTCCAGATCGGCCGCGGGGAGTCCTACGGGCTGGTGGGCGAGTCCGGGTCGGGCAAGTCCACCGTGGCGCTGGCGCTGGTGCGCTACCTGCCCAGCAACGGCCGGGCGAGCGCCGGGGCGGTCCGGATCAACGGGCAGGACCCGCTGTCGATGGGCGGGGCGGCCCTGCGCGACCTGCGGGCCCGCACGGTGTCGATGGTGTACCAGGAGCCGGGACGGGCGCTGAACCCGTCCATCCGGGTGGGCAAGCAGATCGCCGAGGTGTACCGGATCGCCGGCCAGTCCGGCGATCAGGCCGAGCACTCGGCCGAGGAGATGCTGCGCAAGGTACAGATCTCCGACCCGGGCCGGGTCATGCGCCGGTACCCGTTCGAGCTGTCCGGCGGCATGGCCCAGCGGGTCGTCATCGCCATGGCCCTGGCCGTCTCGCCGTCGCTGCTCATCCTGGACGAGCCGACCACCGCGCTGGACGCCACGGTCGAGGCCGAGGTGCTGGACCTGGTAGCCGGGCTGCGGGCCGAGCTGTCCACCTCGGTGCTGTTCATCAGCCACAACCTGGCCGTGATCGCCAAGCTGTGCGACCGGGTCGGCGTGCTGTACGCGGGCAAGATGGTCGAGGAAGGGCCCGCGCGCGAGGTGTTCGAGAACCCGCGGCACCCGTACACGGTGGGGCTGCTGCGGTGCATCCCGCGGCGTGGCCAGCGCAAGGACACCGACCGGCTGGACACCATCCCCGGTTTCCTGCCCACCCCCGGGAACACGCTGACCGGCTGCATCTTCGCTCCCCGGTGCGCGCTGGCCACCGACCGCTGCCGGGAGGCTGAGCCGGAGCTGTTCAGCATCGGCCCGGCCCGGACCTCACGCTGCTACTTCCACGAGCAGGCGCCGGGGCTGCCCCGGGCCACCCCGGCCTCGGTCGGCGTGCTGCCGGGCACAAGCGGCGGCGAGCCGCTGGTGGTGGTGGAGGGGCTGTCCAAGACGTTCGACGGCGGAGTCCAGGCCCTGTCCGGGGTGGACCTGTCGATCCGGCAGGGCGAGACGCTGGGGCTGGTCGGCGAGTCGGGCAGCGGCAAGACCACGCTGGCCCGGGTCCTGCTCGGGCTCACCGCGCCGGACCAGGGCTCGGTCGTCACCCTGCACGGCACGGCGCTCAACCCGGACGCCCGGCGACGGTCCCGGGACGTGCTGCGCTCCCTGCAGATCGTGTTCCAGAACCCGGACTCGGCCCTCAACCGGCGCCAGACGGTCCGGGCCCTGATCAGCAGGCCGCTGACCCGGCTGGCCGGGTTGTCGGGGGCCCGGCTGCGGGAGCGGCTGGCCGACCTCATCTCCTCGGTGCGGCTGGAGGACCGGCATCTGCCGCTGCGGCCGGGCCAGCTGTCCGGCGGTCTCAAGCAGCGGGTGGCGATCGCGCGCGCCTTCGGCGGCAGCCCGGAGGTGGTGGTCTGCGACGAGCCGACCTCCGCGCTGGACGTCTCGGTCCAGGCGGCCATCCTCAACCTGCTGGCCGACCTGCAGAAGGCCGAACGGGTCACCTACCTGTTCATCTCCCACGACCTGGGCCTGGTCCGGTACCTGTCGGACCGGATCGTGGTGCTCTACCTGGGCCGCATCATGGAGGTCGGGCCGTCCGAGACGGTCTTCGCGGGACCGCACCACCCCTACACCGAGGCGCTGTTCTCCGCCGTGCCGTCGCTCGACGGCCAGCGGCCCGATCGGATCCGGCTGACCGGCGAGATACCGTCCGCGGCCAACCCGCCGACCGGCTGCGTGTTCCACACCCGGTGCCCGCGACGGCTGCCTACCGGCATCTGCGAGTCCACCGAACCCCCGCTGCTCGAGGAAGAACAGGGTCACCAGATCCGCTGCCACATCCCGCTGGAAGAACTGCGCACGCTGCAGCGAACCGAATCTGTCCTACCCGGCCAGGAAGGCGGGCCAGAAGGCGGCTAGCGAGCGGTCGCGGCAACACGGGCGCGGCAACACGGGCGAGAACAAACCGGGCTGGTCTGTAGGCCCGGACTCAAATAAGGAAAGCACGGAGGCTCCTTGTGACACGGAATATTGACCACCGCCGGCTCGCGCGCCTGCGCGAAGGCCAGGGAGAGATCGCCAACCACATCATCGATGAGTTCGCCGCGGGACGGCTGACCCGGCGTGACTTCATCCGGCGCGGCACCGTCATCGGCATCTCGGTGCCGGTGCTCGGCGGGATCCTGGCCGCCTGCAGCAGCAGCTCGTCCAGCTCGTCCGCGGCCACCGGGTCGTCGTCATCGGCGGCGGGCACGCCCGGCGCGACCATCAAGGCCGGCATCGTCACGCCGACCGGGGCCATCAACCCGGTGACCGTGGCCGACCAGGGCGGCCTGGACATGCTCGGGCAGACCGGCGAGTACCTGTGCCTGTCCGGCCAGACGCTGAACCTGACCCCGGTGCTGGCCACCAGCTGGTCGGCGAACTCCACCGCGGACGTATGGACGTTCAAGCTCCGCACGGGGGTCACGTTCCACAACGGCGCGGCCATGACGGCCGACGACGTGGTCTACACGTTCAAGCTGCTGACCGACCCGAAGAACGCCTCGAACTCGCTGTCGGCCCTGCCCAACACGGTGCTCAAGCCGACCGGCGTGGTCAAGGTGGACGACGCGACCGTGGCCTTCCACCTCGAGGCCCCGAACGGGAACTTCCCGTACCTGGTCTCATCGGACAACTACAACGCGATCATCATCCCGAACAACTACAACCCGGCGCAGTGGGAGAGCTCGTTCATCGGCACCGGGCCGTTCAAGCTCGGGTCCTACACGGCCAAGGTCGGGGCCAGCTTCACCCGCAACGAGTCGTACTGGGGCACCAAGGCGCTGCCGTCGGGGACCCAGTTCACGTTCTACGACACCCCGGCGGCGGCCGTGCTGGCCATGACGGGCGGGTCCATCGACGTGCTCGGGCAGTTCGCGGTGAGCGGCGGGGAAGCGCTGCTGAACGGCAGCTACAACGTGATCAAGCTGAAGTCCAGCGCGCACCGCGAGCTGTCGATGCGCACCGACCAGGCCCCGTTCACCGACCCGCGGGTCCGGCAGGCCATCGCGCTGACCCTGAACCGGCCGCAGATCGTCACCGCGCTGTTCAAGGGTTTCGCCGACCTCGGCAACGACAGCCCGTTCGCGCCGGTCTTCCCGTCGACCAACACCAGCGTGGCGCAGCGGGCCCAGAACCTGAGCCAGGCCAAGTCGCTGCTGGCCGCGGCCGGGCACCCCTCGGGCTTCTCCACCCAGCTCGTGACCGAGAACCTGCTGGAGATCCCGCAGTACGCCCAGATCGTGGTGCAGTCCGCGGCGGAGATCGGGGTCAAGATCAGCCTGAAGGTGGAGAGCTCGTCGCAGTACTACGGCAAGGCCACCTTCGGGAACTCGGACTGGCTGGACGCCCCGATGAGCCTGGTCGACTACGGCCACCGCAGCGTGCCGAACGTGTTCCTGGGCGCGCCGCTGGTGACCACCAACGCGACGACGGGCGCGGGCCCGTGGAACGCGGCGCACTTCAGCAACAGCCAGTACGACGGGCTGGTGACCCAGTTCAACGCGGCCTCGGACCTGTCCACCCAGCGGAGTCTCGCGGGGCAGATCGAGACGCTGCTGCTGGCCCAGACGCCGATCATCTTCGGGTACTTCTACAACTACCTGACGGCGACGGCGAAGAACGTCACCGGCGTGTACCCGACCGCGATCGGGCACCTGTTCCTGTACAACGCGGCCAAGAGCTAACCTGCGGGGTGTGCCCGGCGCGTCCGGGCACACCCGTACCGCGCAGACAGGAGAGCCAGTCCAGATGGCGGCCGAGCCCCCGGTCCTGGCCGGGGCCCACCAGGATGGTCACCATCACCGGGACGTGTCGGGCGGATGGCTGCGGCCGGCCGTCTTCGGCGCGATGGACGGACTGGTCACCAACGTGTCGCTGATCTGCGGGGTGGGCGGCGGAGGCGGGGAAGCGCACGCCATCGTGCTGACCGGCCTGGCGGGCCTGGCCGCGGGCGCGTTCTCGATGGCCGCCGGGGAGTACGTCTCGGTGTCCTCGCAGAACGAGCTGGTCCAGGCCGAGGTGGACAAGGAACGGCACGAGCTCGAGCACAACGCGGCGGCCGAGGAGGCCGAGCTGGCCGCGATGCTCGCCGACCGCGGCGTCAGCGTCGCCACCGCGCGGCAGGCCGCGGCCGAGATCTCCGCGAACCCGGACAAGGCGCTGGCCGTGCACGCGCTCGAGGAACTCGGCATCGACCCCAGCGACCTGCCCTCGCCCCTGGTGGCGGCGGGCGCGTCGCTGGCCGCGTTCGCAGTGGGCGCGCTGATCCCGCTGCTCGGCTACCTGGCCGGGCTGGACGTGCTGGGCGTCGCGCTCGGGCTGGCCGCGGTGGCTTCGGTGGCGGGCGGCGGCCTGGTGGCCCGGCTGACCGGCCGGCCGTTCTGGCGCGGGGCGCTGCGGCAGCTGGCCCTGGGCGCGGGTGCGGCCGGGATCACCTACCTGATCGGCATGGGCATCGGCCACATCATCGCCTAGGCCGGACTCACCCGGTCACAGCGACGCGTTGATATACCACAGGCCATTCTCCTGGGTGCACGGCACCGGGGAAAGGCTCGTGTTCCTGGTATTGCTGAGGACCTGAGCATAGGCCTGGGAAAAACTCAGCTGAGCATTGGGCATCCCGGCGGACGAAACGCTATTGGTCACGCATCCAGTGGCTTTACTGCACATCGTCCCGGTCACCGCGACCAGGGCTTCGGAGCCCGATACGGTGGCCCCGCTCACCGCGGCGTTGCCGGTGAACGCGGGCAGCTGACTTTGCCGCGCGGCCTGGAAGCACGCCGCCTGGCTGGTCGGCACGAGGTAGGAGCAGGCCGTGTTCCAGTCGTCGGCCAGCTCGGCCTTGATCAGGCTCGTTTCGACGTCCTGAGGTGAGCCGTGGCCCGAGGCGGCCGCACTAGCCGAGGCGGACGCGCGGCCCGAAGCGGAGGCGGACGCCGCGGCTGACGCTGGGCTGAAGGCGGGCGCGGCGCTGGTCGCCGCGGGCGAGGCGGACGTGCTGGCCGCGCCGGAACTGCACGCGGCCACGGCCACGGATAGGACGCCGGCCGCAGTCACGGCCCGGACGACAGTAAAGCCGCCCGCATCATGAATCCGCTGAAACAGCCCTCGGTACATTCTCAATTTCGCCTCACCGTACTGCGGATCGATATATCAGCCAGGCGCCGTTGCAGAGCTGGATTCACGGTCGGAAACTGGGCCCAGAATAACGAGGCGGCTGGTTGCTGGCGGGCGGCCGCCGGGCCCGGCGGCCGCCCGCCAGCACGGGACCGCATGCCGGACCACAGCCGCGTCACCATATGCTTTCACGGTGTCCGGAGCCAGCATCCAGGCCAGGCCGTACGCGGCCTCGGCCCGTGGTAGCGGCCGACGGCCCGCTCCGGGTCGCGCTGCTGTCCTACCGCAGCAAGCCGCACTGCGGCGGACAGGGCGTCTATGTCCGCCATCTCAGCCGCGAGCTCGCCGCGCAGGGTCACCGGGTCGAGGTGTTCTCCGGGCCGCCGTACCCCGAGCTGGATCCCGGTTCCCGGCTGACCGAGGTACCCAGCCTGGACCTGTACCGCGAGCCCGACCCGTTCCGCACGCCGCGGTGGAGTGAGTACCGGGACGCGACCGACGTGCTGGAATCGCTGATGATGCGGGCCGGGGCATTTCCCGAGCCGCTGACCTTCAGCCTGCGGGTGCGGCGCGTGCTGGCCGCCCGGGCCGGGGACTTCGACGTGGTGCACGACAACCAGGGCCTGGGCTACGGGCTGCTCGGCCTGGGGCTGCCGCTGGCGGTCAGCATCCACCACCCGATCAGCGTGGACAAGCGCATCGACCTGGCCGAGCTGGGGCCGCTGGAGCGGCTGTCCCGGCGCCGCTGGTACGGGTTCGTCCGGATGCAGGCCCGGGTGGCCCGGCGCATCGCCCGGTCCGGCCCGGTCATCACCGTGTCGGACTCAGCCCGGCGCGACATCAGCCGGGACTTCAAGATCCCGGCCGGGCAGGTCCGGGTCATCCCCCTCGGGGTGGACACCAGGATCTTCCGGTCGCGGCCGGCGCCCCGGGTCCCGGGCCGGATCATCGCCGTGGCCAGCGCCGACTCGCCCATCAAGGGCGTGGCCACGCTGCTGGCCGCGGTGGCCAAGCTGGTCACCGACACCGATGCGCACCTGATCATCGTGGGCCAGCCGGCCCCGGCCACCGAGCGGCTGGCCGCCGAGCTGTCGGTGGCCGACCGGGTCAGCTTCACCCACGGGCTGGATGACGAGGCCTTCTCCGCGCTGCTGGCCAGCGCGGAGATCGCGGTCGTGCCCTCGCTGTACGAGGGCTTCTCGCTGCCCGCCGTGGAACACATGGCCTCCGGCACGCCGCTGGTGGCCAGCCGGGCCGGCGCCCTGCCCGAGGTGACCGGCGACGCCGCCGTCCTGGTCCGGCCCGGTGACAGCGACGAGCTGGCCGGGGTACTGCGGCGGCTGCACAACTCGCCCGCCGAGCGGGCCGCGCTGGCTGACCGGGCGCTGGGCCGGGTCCGCGAGCGGTACGCCTGGCCGGCCGTGGCCCGGGCCACCGCGGAGGCGTACCGGCAGGCCAGCACCGGTTCCCGGGCCGACGGGGCGGCCGGGTGCTGACCGTCGATTTCCGCCGGTTCCCGGTGCGGCCCGGCCAGCGGGTCCTCGACCTGGGCTGCGGCGCCGGGCGGCACGCGTTCGAGGTGTACCGCCGGGGCGGGAACGTGGTCGCGTTTGACCTGGAGGCCACCGAGCTGTCCGCGGTGCGCGGCATGTTCGGCGCGATGCGCGAGGCGGGCGAGGCGGGCCCGGTACCGGGCCAAGGGACGGGCGCGGCGGCCGTGTCGGGCGACGGGACCAGGATGCCGTTCGGCGACGGGGTGTTCGACCGGGTCATCGCGGCCGAGGTCCTCGAGCACGTGCTGGATGACCAGCGGGCCATGAACGAGCTGGCCCGGGTGCTGCGGCCGGGCGGGCTGGCCGCGATCACCGTGCCGAGCTGGCTGCCGGAACGGGTCTGCTGGGCGCTGTCGCAGGAGTACCACGAGGTGCCCGGCGGTCACGTCCGGATCTACACCCGGGTCGAGCTGGAAGCCAAGCTGGCCCGGGCCGGGCTGACGGTCGGATGGCATCACTACGCGCACGGGCTGCACGCGCCGTACTGGTGGCTGAAGTGCGCGGTCGGCGTGGACGACGACAAGCACCCGCTGGTCAGCGCCTATCACCGGATGCTGGTCTGGGACATCATGCGCAAGCCCGCGATCACCCAGCGGGCCGAGCAGGCGCTGAACCCGCTGATCGGCAAGAGCCTGGTCGTGTACGCGGTCAAGCCGGAGCGGCCGTGACGGGTGAGGCGGCCTGGGCGGAACAGGCGGCCCTCAGCGAGGCGGAGGTGCGGGCGACCGGGGCGGCGATCGCCCGGGCCCAGGAGCCGTCCGGGGCCATCCCCTGGCCGGACGGGCACACCGACGCGTGGGATCACGTCGAGTGCGCGATGGCGCTGAGCGCGTGCGGGCTGCGCGAGCCGGCCCGGCGGGCCTACGCCTGGCTGCGCGACGCGCAGCGGCCGGACGGATCGTGGCCGCGGTCCAGCGTGGGCGGCGCGGCACGTGATCCGGCCGCCGAGAGCCATCACGCGGCCTACGTCGCGGTGGGCAGCTGGCACGAATACCTGGTCACCGGGGACGAGGCGCACGCCGCGGCCATGTGGCCGACGGTACGCCGGGCCATCGGCTGGGTGCTGGGGCTGCGCGGCCCGCGAGGCGAGATCTTCTGGGAACGGGACGCGGCCGGGCGGCCCGGGACCTACGCGCTGCTGTCCGCGTGCTCCAGCATCGGGCAGAGCCTGCGCTGCGCGGTGGCGCTCAGCGCGCTGGCCGGGGATCCGCAGCCGGACTGGGAGCACGCGGCGGACCGGCTCGAGCGCCTGGTGGCAGCGGAGCCCGGAGCGTTCGCGGACCGGAGCCGGTTCGCGATGGACTGGTACTACCCGGTGCTGAGCGGCGCGGTCCGCGGCTCAGCCGCCGCGGCCCGGCTGGCCGCGGGCTGGGACGGGTTCATGGTGCCCGGGCTGGGCGTGCGGTGCGTCCGCGACCATCCGTGGGTCACCGGTGCGGAGACCTGCGAGCTGGCCCTGGCCCTGGACGCCTGCGGGATGACAGACGAGGCAGCCGACCGTGTTCGGCACGGTCCAGCACCTGCGCCATCCGGACGGCTCGTACTGGACGGGCTGGCAGTACGCCAACCAGAACCACTTCCCGGCCGAGCGGTCGAGCTGGACCGCGGCCGCCGTGGTGCTGGCCGCCGACGCGCTGACCGGCCTGTCCGGCGGGGCGGGCATCTTCCGCGACCCGCCGCGAGCCTAGAAGCCCCGGGTACCTAGAAG
This sequence comes from uncultured Actinomycetes bacterium, assembly GCA_963744005.1. GTDB lineage: Bacteria > Actinomycetota > Actinomycetes > Streptosporangiales > Streptosporangiaceae > Palsa-504. The sequence goes on from CAVURU010000003.1 coordinate 2,106,767, forward strand.
CCCGGGCCGGTGCGTTCCAGCAGCCGCAGCGAGCCCTGCACCCGGACCTCGGTGAACGCGCCGGAGGCCAGGGCGCGCTGGTAGATGTGAAACGGAGCCTGGCCGCCGTCGGCCGGGTCGGGGAACACGTCGTGAATGGCCAGCGCCCCGCCGGGCGCCACCCACGGGGCCCAGCCCTCGTAGTCGGTGACCGCGGCCGCCTCGGTGTGACCCCCGTCGATGAAGACCAGGCCCAGCAGCGCGCCCCACAGCGAGGCCAGCTGGCCGGACCGGCCCACCACCACGACCACGTCCTCCTCCAGCCCGGCCGCGGCCAGGGTGGCCCGCAGCCGCGGCAGCGTGTCCAGCCGCCCGGCGGCCGGGTCGACCAGCGCCGGGTCGTGGTACTCCCAGCCCGGCTGATGCTCCTCCGACCCCCGGTGATGATCAACGGTGACCACGACACCGCCCGCCGCGCGGGCCCCGGCGGCCAGGTAGATGGTGGACTTGCCGCAGTAGCTGCCGACCTCCAGCACCGGCCCGCGCGGGCCGTACGCGGCGGCCGCGTCGAACAGGGCCAGGCCCTCGGCGGGCGGCATGAAGCCCGGGGCCGCCTCGGCGGCGCGGCGCAGTTCGGGGTCCAGCAGCGGGGTGGGGTTCATCGGGACAGGCACCACGATCCGTTAGGTCAGAAAGGTCGTCAGGCGAGCCAGCGCCTCGGTCAGGATCTCCGGGCGCTGGCCGAAGGCGAAGCGACGTGGGTCAGGTCCGCTCAGGGGTGATCGTAGAAGACGGCCGAGGGGATGGCCACGACCCCCGCGCGGTCGGGCAGCAGGCCCAGGCCGGCCAGGCGCCGGCTGAGCAGCGGTGATCGGATCATCTTGTCAATGATGCCGTGCTGGCTACGCTTTGAGCATGCGAGTCGCCTTGTGCCAGATACCGGTCAGCTCGACGCCCGCGGTGAACGCCGGACGGGTCACCGAGGCGCTGGCCTCAGCTGCCGCCCGGGACGCCGACCTGGCCGTGTTCCCCGAAGCCACCCAGCTGCGGTTCGGCTCGGACCTGAGCGCCGCGGCCGAGCCGCTGGACGGTCCGTTCTGCTCCGGGCTGGCCGCGGCGGCCAAGGAAACCGGGGTCGCGCTGGTGGCAGGCGTGTTCGAGCCCGCCCCGGACGGCCGGGTGTACAACACCGCGGTGGCCTACGACGGCGCCGGGGAGCTGGTCGCCGCGTACCGGAAGCTGCACTTGTTCGACGCGTTCGGTTCCCATGAGTCGCGTCAGGTCGCGCCGGGATCCGAACCGGTGGTGTGCACGCTGGCGGGCGTGCGGACCGGGCTGCAGATCTGTTACGACGTGCGGTTCGGCGAGCTGTCATGGTCGCTGGCCGCGGCCGGGGCGGAGCTGATCGTGGTGCCCGCCGCGTGGGCCGCGGGGCTGTTCAAGGAGGACCACTGGGTCACCCTGGTCCGGGCCCGGGCCATCGAGAACACGGTGTGGGTGGCGGCGGCCGGGCAGGTGCCCGACCCGGACGAGCCGCCCACCCGGGCCCCGACCGGAGTCGGGCGCAGCCTGCTGGTCGACCCGCTGGGCGTGGTGCGGCTCGACATGGGGCCATCGGCCGGGATCGGCGTGGCCGAGGTGGACCCGGGGCTGATCGCGACGGTGCGGGCCAGCGTGCCGAGCCTGGCCAACCACCGGGTGGACGTGTTCGGGTCACCGGCCGAGGTGCTGGAGGCTTAGCTCTCCTGGCGGCCCGGTCAGCGGACCGGCAGCTGCCAGAAGACGGGCTGCTGGTGACCGCTGGGCGGGGCGGTGAAGCCGACGCCGGTCACCGTGACGCCGGCGGCGGTGAGGCCGGTGATGGCTTGCCGGCCCGGTCCGGCCAGGGCGGGGCCGGAGGTCGCGGCGGCGGTCCAGGCTGAGCCGTGGGCGGAGGTCCACACCACGACGTGCTGGGCGGCCCCGGCGCTGGTGAGGGTGCCGGTGGCGAAGAAGCCGGTGCGTTCGGCGGTCAGGGCGGTGATGGTGGCGTCGCCGGTGTTCCCGGTGTTCCCGGTGTTCCCCGGCTGAGGGCCGGTTTCGGGTTCGGGTTCGGGCAGGGTGGCCGTGGTCCAGGTGACGCCGCCGTCCGGGGAGGTCGCGGCGAACGGCACCGGGTGGCCGCGGGCCATGGTGGCGGTGCCCATGGCCACGACGGTGCGGCCGCTGGCCGCCACGGCGGTCAGCGCAGCCCGGGTGGCGCCTGCGGGGAGCGGGACGGTGCGCTGGGTCCAGGTACGGCCGCCGTCGGCGGAGGTCCAGGCGGCGGGGTTTCCAGTGGCGCCGGGCTGGCCGGCCGGGCCGGGCTGTCCTGTCGCGTCGGCCTGTCCGGTGGCGCCGGTCTGGCCGGCCGCGACGAAGCCGCCCGGGACGGCGGTCACGGCCTGCATTCGCGCGCCGGTGCCCGCCGGGGTGGCGGCGCGATGCCAGCCAGCCAGGCCAGGCGGACCACCAGGCCGCGGCGACGGGCTGCCCGGCGGTGAGCTGGTAGCCGACGATGACGTAGGACGGGGTGGCGGTCCCGGGACCCGCGGGGTCTGCGGCGGCCGCTTGCTCGGTGACCAGGCCGGGCGGGCCGAACGCGGCCTGGCGATCGGCGGCGGACCAGGTGAGGCCGTCGGCGGAGGTCAGGACGACCGGGTGCGCGGGGGCGGCGGGCGCGGACCCGGCGGACGCGGCGGAGCCGGCCGATACAGCGGGCACCGCAGAACCGCCGACGGCCAGCCAGCCGTCGGGCCCGTCGGCCACGCTGGTCAGCTGGGTACCCGGGCGGCCCAGCACGGCCGGATCCTGGCCGGTGGCCGGGGTCCAGGTGCCGCCGCCGTCGGCGGAGACCCAGGCGGCTGGCTGGCCGTTCGCGCGGCCCGCCGCGACGAGCAGGCCCGGCGCGCCAGCTCCGGCCGCGACGGTCTCGACATCGACCGACTGGGGCTGGCCCGGGCGGTCGGCGGCCGCGGTGAACAGGCCGCCGGCGAGCGTGGCGGGCGGCAGTCCGAGGGGAGGCCGGCGCAGGCGCCGGGCCGGTCTGGCTGCGGTTGACGCCCGCGAGGACGGCCGCGGCCACCCCGAGGACGACCATGGCCAGCATCGGCACGATCAGGCTGCGCCCCGGGCCGCGGAACCGCAGCCCGGCCCGGAAAACAGCCAGCCGCCGGCGCCGGGCTCTTTGACCTGTGGCGGGCTGGACCGAGCGGAGCAGGCGGGCCCATTCAGCGCTGGCGCTGTGGCCGGCGCGGGCGCCGTGGCGGACGTGGCCGACCTGCGGCCGCGTGGAGCCTGAGGCGGGGTACTGGCCTGGCGGGCCCGGGGAGCGCGGGTCGGTATACGGGCCTGGCGGGCCCGGGGGGTCGGTATACGGGCTGGGCACGCCCGGGGAGCGCGGGGCGGCGTGCGGGCTCGGCTCGCGGGGGGCGGTGGGAGTGCCGAACTCGAAGCCGGGGACCGTGTCCCACTCGCGGAGGACGGGCTGGGGACCGGTCAGGCCGGTGGCTTCGTCGGGGCGGTTCCGGGGAGGCTGAGCGGGGGGAGCCGACCCGGCCGAGCGCGGGCGAGGCTTCCCGGGATGAGCCCGACGTATCCCTGTCACCCTGCCCTGGGTCCGAAGCGTGGCGGTGCGCCCCCGAGCCGACCGTTTGGGCCGATGCTACCGGCCGGGCCGCCGTCGCGGCCGGGACTTCGGCGGTCCGAGCGATAGGCGCGGCCTTCGGGCCCGGCCCCGATCACTCGCGGGTAGCCTGGTAATGCAAATCCAACCATCAGTTCACTTCTGCGGAAGAGGGTCTTGGGGGACAATGTCCGCCGTGTCTTCTGAATCAACACACGCCAACGGTGCAGGTCAGTCTGTGGAGGCCGGGTCCGATCCCGGCTCCGGGCAGGCCGACTTCGGGGCCAACGAGTGGCTCGTCGAAGAGCTTTACCAGCGCTATCAGGCCGACCCCAGCTCGGTCGACCGGGCGTGGTGGAGCTTCTTCGCCGACTACAAGCCGACGCTGAACAACGGCAACGGCACCGGTCCCCAGCCGGTCATCGCGGCCTCCCGGCCCGCTCCCGAGACGGCTCCTGAACCCCCTCCCGCATCACCGGCACCACAGGCCGCGGCGCCCCCGCCGTCAGCCCTGCGTACCGCTCCCCCGCAGGCCCCATCGCGGCCGTCTTCGCCGGCCGCTCCTGGGGCCCCCGGCGCGCCCGCGGCGCAGGCTCCTCCCCCGCCGGCGTCAGCCGGGGCGGAGGTCAGCAGGCTGCGCGGCGCGGCCGCCCGCACGGTGACCAACATGACGGCGAGCCTGGCCGTGCCCACGGCCACCAGCGTCCGTTCGGTCCCGGCCAAGCTTTTGATCGACAACCGGATCGTCATCAACAATCACCTTAAGCGCGGCCGGGGCGGCAAGGTCTCCTTCACCCACCTGATCGGCTACGCGGTGGTCCGGGCGCTGATGGCGATGCCGGAGATGAACGAGGCTTACACCGAGGAGGGCGGCAAGCCGGCCGTAGCCCGGCCTGAGCACATCAACCTGGGCCTGGCCATCGACGTGCAGGCCGCGGACGGGGCCCGGCAGCTCCTGGTGCCGAGCATCAAGGCCGCCGAGGAGATGGACTTCCGCCAGTTCTGGACCTCGTACGAGGACATCGTGCGCCGGGCCCGGGCGGGCAAGCTCACCGTCGAGGACTTCCAGGGCACCACTGCGAGCCTGACCAACCCGGGTACGATCGGCACCGTCCACTCGGTGCCGCGGCTGATGCCCGGCCAGGGCTGCATCGTGGGCGTGGGCTCGATGGACTACCCGGCCGAGTACGCCGGGGCGGCCGAGGAGACGCTGGCCCGGCTGGCCGTGAGCAAGTCGGTCACGCTGACCTCGACATATGACCACCGGATCATCCAGGGCGCCCAGTCCGGCGAGTTCCTCAAGACGATCAACGAGCTGCTGCTCGGCCAGGACGGCTTCTTCGACGAGGTCTTCGAGGCGCTGCGCATCCCGTACGAGCCGATCCGCTGGGTCAGGGACTTCGCTTACGGGCATGAGGACGACCTGGACCGTTCGGCCCGGGTGACCGAGCTGATCCACGCCTACCGCGTCCGCGGGCACCTGATGGCGGACACCAACCCGCTCGAGGTGACCCAGCGCAAGCACCCCGACCTGGACATCAACCAGCACGGCCTGACCTTGTGGGACCTGGAGCGCGAGTTCCCCACCGGCGGGTTCGGCGGGCAGCGCCGGATGAGGCTGCGGGACATCCTGGGCGTGCTGCGTGACTCGTACTGCCGCACGGTCGGCGTCGAGTACATGCACATCCAGGACCCGGAGGAGCGCCGCTGGCTGCAGGCCCGCATCGAGGTCATGCACCCGCGGGCCGGGCACGACGACCAGATGCACATCCTCGGCCGGCTGAACGTGGCCGAGGCGTTCGAGATGTACCTGCAGACCAAGTACGTGGGCCAGCGCCGGTTCTCCCTGGAGGGCGCCGAGTCGCTGATCCCGCTGGTCGACGCGGTGCTGACCGAGGCGGCGGCGGCCAACCTGGACGAGGCCGTCATCGGGATGGCCCACCGCGGCCGGCTGAACGTGCTGGCCAACATCGTGGGCAAGTCCTACGGGCAGATCTTCAAGGAGTTCGAGGGCAACCTGGACCCGGGCAGCGTGCAGGGCTCCGGTGACGTCAAGTACCACCTCGGCGCCGAAGGCGTGTTCCACGCCCCCAACGGCAGCGCGATCAAGACCTCGCTGGTGGCCAACCCGAGCCACCTGGAGGCGGGCGACCCGGTCACCGAGGGCGTGGTCCGGGCCAAGCAGGACGTCATCGACACGGGCGAGGCCGGCTTCACCGTGCTGCCCGTGCTGATCCACGGCGACGCCGCGTTCGCGGGCCAGGGCGTGGTGGCCGAGACGCTCAACCTGTCGCAGCTGCGCGGGTACCGGACCGGCGGCACGGTGCACGTCATCGTGAACAACCAGGTCGGCTTCACCACCACGCCGCAGAACGCGCGGTCCAGCGTGTACGCCACCGACGTGGCCCGGATGATCCAGGCGCCGATCTTCCACGTCAACGGGGACGACCCGGAGTCGGTGGTCTGGGTGGCGCGGCTGGCCTTCGCCTACCGGCAGGCGTTCAAGAAGGACGTCGTCATCGACATGCTGTGCTACCGCAAGCGCGGGCACAACGAGACCGACAACCCGTCCTTCACCCAGCCGCTGATGTACGACCTGATCGAGTCCCGGCGCTCCACCCGCAAGGTGTACACCGAGGCCCTGATCGCCCGGGGCGACATCACGATGGAGGAGGCCGAGGGGGCGCTGCGTGACTACCAGCAGCAGCTCGAGCGGGCCTTCACCGAGACCAGGGACGCCGCGAACCGCCCGGCTGAGCCGGGCACGGTGCAAAAGCGCGAGCAGGAAGACCGCCCGGTCAACCACCAGGCCGTGCCGACGGCGATCAACGCCGAGGTGGTCAAGCGGATCATCGACACGCAGGTCAACCTGCCGGAGGACTTCACCGTCCACCCGCGGCTGAAGCCGCAGCTGGACCGGCGGGCGGCCATGGTCGCGGAGGACGCGATCGACTGGGCCACCGGCGAGCTGCTGGCCATGGGATCACTCGTCGTCGACGGCCACCCGGTGCGGCTGGTGGGCCAGGACACGAGGCGAGGGACGTTCGGCCAGCGGCATTCGGTGCTGGTCGACCGGCACAACGGCCGGGAGTACACGCCGCTGAAGCAGTTCGACAACGGCCAGGCCAAGTTCTTCGTCTACGACTCGCTGCTGTCGGAGTTCGCGGCGATGGGCTTCGAGTACGGCTACTCGGTGGCCCGGCCGGACGCGCTGGTGGCCTGGGAAGCGCAGTTCGGCGACTTCGGCCCCGGCGCACAGACCATCATCGACGAGTTCATCAGCTCCGGCGAGCAGAAGTGGGGCCAGCGGTCCAGCGTGGTCCTGCTGCTGCCGCACGGCTACGACGGCCAGGGCCCGGACCACTCCTCGGCCCGGATCGAGCGGTACCTGTCGCTGTGCGCGCAGGACAACATGACGGTGGCCAACCCGACCACGCCGGCCAACTACTTCCACCTGCTGCGGTGGCAGGGGATGTCCGGGCGGCACAAGCCGCTCATCGTCTTCACGCCCAAGTCCATGCTCCGGCTCAAGGCCGCGACATCGGCGGTGAGCGACTTCACCTCGGGGTCGTTCCAGCCGCTGATCGGCGACACGAGCGTCGATCCGGCCGCGGTCCGGCGGGTGCTGCTGTGCTCCGGGAAGGTGTACTGGGACCTGGCCGCGCAGCGGCAGCAGTACGGCACCAACGATCTGGCCATCGTCCGGGTCGAGCGCCTGTACCCGCTGCCCGCGGCGGAGCTGAAGGCCGAGCTGGGCCGGTACGCCAACGTCGAGTCGGTCACCTGGGTTCAGGAGGAGCCGGCCAACCAGGGCGGCTGGCCGACCATGGCGCTGAAGCTCCCCCGGGTGCTGGGCCGTGAGGTCGGCGTGGTGTCGCTGCCCGCCAGTTCGGCGCCGGCGACTGGCTCGCATGCTGACCACGCGGCCACGCACGCCGAGCTCATCGCGACCGCGATCGGGTAGGCGGTGTACTACACCGACCGCGGCATCGAGGAGCTGGCGGATCGGCGTGGCGAGGACCAGGTCGCGGTGGCCTGGCTGGCCGAGCAGCTCCGCGTGTTCGTCGACCTGAACCCAGGGTTCGAGACGGCGGTGGACCGGCTGGCCAGCTGGCTGGCCCGGCTCGACGACGAGGACGACCTGTAGGGCTTGCTGCGCTGCGAGTGGCTGGCTTGTGGGCGCGCGTTGGTGTTGGCGTGCGCCCACGGCGGCGGTCGGCGGTCGGCGGTCGGCGGGCGGCCTAGCGCGAGTGGGTGCCTGTTTCCAACGACATGGTTGTCACAACCATGTCGTCTGGTGCGCATGGTTGTGACAACCATGTCGTTAGGTACCGGTTGTCCGGGGCGGCCGGGCGCGTGGGGGCGCGGTGAAAGCCCGCAGCAGCGACGCCGATGGAACATCGGTGTCGCTATAGCCGGACCGATGTTCCATCGGTGCGGCAGCGACTGTGACAGCAGGCGTGCACCGGGATCAGCGTTGCGGGCGGGGTTGGCGGTCGGCCGGGCGGTGCGGACCGGGCGGCGCGGACCGGGCGGCGCCGGGATCAGGCTCGGGGACGGGTCTGCCTGAGGGAGCCCTGCTCGGAGCGGGCGCGCGGAGCGGGGCGCGCGGAGGCGGCGTTCGGTCGGAGCGGGCGCGCGGAGGCGGCGTACGGCTGATCGCGATATGTCTTGACTTCGCGAAGATGAGATATATCGTTATTGGTGTAACGGCTGGGCGGACGGGAAGGTGGGTCGCATGGCGCAGTGGACCATCGAGGCTCCGACGAACCTCGACTTCGACGACATGACCGGGCTGCGGGTCAGGCTCGCGGGCGGATCTGTCGCGGTGCTCGCTACTGGGGCCGGACCGTCGCTAGAGGTTTCCGGCGTCACGGGCGACCCGCTCATCGTGACGTACGAGGACGGCGTGCTGACCGTCACCCACGAGAACCTGACCTGGGAAGGCCTGCTGAAGTGGCTGCGACCGCATCGGGCTTCGGCGGAGGTGACGGTGACCGTCCCGGCGCGCTGCCCGGTCGAGGTCGGGGTGGTCAGCGCCACTGCGGTGCTGAGCGGGATCGGCGGCCGGGCTTCGGTCAAGAGCGTATCCGGCGAGATCACGCTGGACGGCGTGACGGGCGACGTGGACGCGAACACGGTGTCCGGCGACCTGGAGGCCCAGGGTGCGGGCGGCACGCTCAACTTCAACACGGTCTCGGGTGACCTGGCGCTGGCCGACGGTTCGCTGGAGCGGCTGGACGTGAACTCGGTGAGCGGTGACGTGACGGCCGACCTCGATCTGGACCCGCTGGGCGGCCTGCACGCGAACACGATCTCCGGCGAGGTAACGCTTCGGCTTCCAGCCGACAACGACGCCCAGGTCAGCCTGCATTCGGTGTCCGGCAGCGTCCGCAGCGAGTTTGCCGAGCTGGCGTCGAGCTCAGGGCCGGCCTCCCATACCGTAAGCGGTAGCCTGGGCGCCGGTTCCGCGCGCCTGTCAGTGACCACGATGTCCGGGCGGGTGATGCTGCTGCGGCGTGCTGAGCAACGCGCGGCAGCCCAGGCGGCCCCAGCGGCCCAGACCGGTCCGGCGCAGCCTGATAATGAGAGTGAGATAGAAGGCGAGGCCAGTTGAGTCCGGTATTCCGCCACGGCAGCCTCCGGCTGTACCTGCTGCGGCTCCTCGACGAGGAACCACGACACGGCTATGAGGTCATCCGGCTGCTGCGTGACCGGTTCATGGGCGTGTATTCGCCTTCCCCCGGGACGATCTATCCCCGGCTGGCCCGGCTGGAAGAAGAAGGCCTGGTCACCCACGACGAGCTCGAGGGACGCAAGGTCTACCGGATCACCGAGGCGGGCCGCGAGGAACTGCGCAGCCGCAGCGACGAGCTGGACGAGCTGGAAGAGGAACTGTCCGCCTCGGTCAGCGACATCGTCCGTGAGGTCAGGGAAGACGTCAGGCAGACCGTGCGCAGCCTGCGCGAGGAGCTGACCTGGGCGGCTCGCGAATCCCGCCGGACGACAAAGGACATGAGCGTCGAGGCTCGCACGCAGGCGCGGCAGGCCCGGGACGAGGCGCGGGATCAGGCCAAGCTGGCGCGGGACGAGGCCTTCGAGCAGGCCCGCCAGGCACGCGACCAGGCGCTGGAGCACGCCCGGCAGGTCCGCGACGACGCGAAGGAACAGGCCCGCCAGGCGCGGGACGAAGCCAAGCAGCAGGCGCGACAGGCCCGCGAGGGGCACGAGAACCCATGGGAGCAGGCGACCGACGAGCCCGGCGCGGATGCGGCAGCCGACGGGAGCGGGACGGCCGCGGGAATCGGTCGCGCCGGAGGGACCGGTAGCGCCGCGGGCGCTGGGAATGCGGCGGGCGCTGGGAATGCGGCGGACGCTGACGACCCGGGAGACCGAGGCGCGCTGGGGCAGGATGCGTCGCGGCGGGTGCGCGAGCATGCGCGCTGGCTGCGGGAGGAAGCGCAGCGGATCCGCGAGGGATCGCCGGACCCGGGCGAGGCCGGTCCGGGCGGTGCAGGTCCCGGCGAGGCGGCCCCGGGAGGGTTCGGCGACCGGATCGGCGAGGAAGCGGGCGCCCGGTTCACCGCCGAGCAGGACTGGGACAGCGCGAGCTGGCCCGGCGGCCCCGGCTGGACGGAGTGGCCCGGCCGGCGCGGCTGGGACGACTGGGCCCGGATGCGCGGGCGCCGCGGCTGGACCGGATCGCTGGACTTCGGGACCCTCAAGGACCTGGAGCGGGTGGCCGTCCAGTTCACCTCCGACCTGCGGAAGCTGGCCATGCAGTCGACCGCCGCAGGTGAGAACGCCATCACCGACCTGCGCACGATCCTGGAAGACGCGCTGGATCGGGTCAAGACGGAGATCTTCGGCGGCGCGGCCGACAAGCCCGGAGAGCACGACAGCGCCGGGCCGGACGAGCCCGCGGCACCCGCGCCGGGTTCCGGCAGCGGGACCACGGACTCCCCCGCCGGAGGCGGCGCCTGATCTGAGGCCCGGGCTAGGCCTGGAAGACGATCTTCCCGAACAGGTCACCCGAGATCATGGCCGCGAAGCCGTCACGGGCCTGAGCCAGCGGCAGGACCTGGTCGATGACCGGGCGGACGCCGGTCTGCTCGCAGAACCGGGCCACCCGGGCCAGCTCGCCGACCGTGCCCATGGTGGAACCGGTGACCGACAGCTGGGTGAAGAAGATCCTGGTCAGCTCGGCGGGCGGCGCCTCGCCGCTGGTCGCTCCGCAGATGACGATCCGGCCGCCGGGGCGCAGCGAGCGCACCGAGTGCGACCAGGTGGCCTGGCCGACGCTCTCCATGACCACATCGACCCGTTCCGGCAGCCGGGCCCCGGTCTCGAAGACCTGGTCGGCACCGAGCTTGAGGGCCCGTTCGCGCTTGGCCTCGCTGCGGCTGGCGGCCCAGATCCGGTAGCCGGCCGCGCGGCCCAGCAGGATCAGCGCGGTGGCCACTCCGCCGCCCGCGCCCTGCACCAGCACGGTCGAGCCGGGCTGCACCCCGGACTTCTCGAACAGCATCCGGTAGGCGGTCAGGTAGGCGGTCGGCAGGCACGCTGCTTCCTCAAAGGACAGCGCGGCAGGCTTGGGCACCAGGTTCCGCCGGGGCACCGCGACCAGCTCGGCCAGGGTGCCGTCGTGCCGCTCGGACAGCAGCGACCGGCGCGGGTCGAGGGTCTCATCCCCGTCGCCGGCGTCCGGGTTGCCGAGCACCGCGTGCACGATGACCTCGTTGCCGTCCGGGTCCAGGCCGGCCGCATCGCAGCCGAGCACGATGGGGAGCCGGTCGGCGGAGATGCCCACTCCGCGCAGCGTCCACACGTCGTGGTGGTTCAGTGCGGCCGCCTTGACCTGCACCATCACCCAATCGTTGGGCGGCGATGGGTCGGGGCGCTGGCCAAGCTCGAGGCCAGATAGCGGGTCTTCGGCGTCGATACGCGCAGCAGTCACGGCGAACACCACAACACCCTATCGAGACTGGCCGCCCGCGGGCAGCCCCGGTAACAAAGGGTCACCGAGGGGTCGCCCGGCGGCACGGAGTGTGGTGTAATAGTCAGTAGTGGCATCAGGCCATTACAAGTTGATCTTCCCGCAGCCAGGGGCGTCAGTGGATCTCAACTCTTACGCCGAGCTCGCGGTGCGGCTGGTGAACACCGAAGGCGGCGGAGGCGAAGACGGCGACCGTCTGACCAGCGTCGACGGACTGCGCACGCTGGTCGCCGACCGCGAGCACCTCAGTGCCGGGACCCGCAACGATCTCGAGTCGCTGCGCGGGCTGCGTGGAGAGTTCCGGGCCTTCTTCGCCGCCTGCGCGGCGGGCGACGGCGCGGATGCGGCGGCGCGGCTCAACGCCCTGCTCATCCAGCATCCGGTCCATCCACAGCTTTCCGGGCACGACGGCCAGACCTGGCACGTGCACTACACCGAGAGCGGATCGGTGGCCGACAAGTACGCGGCCGGGGCGGCGATGGGACTGGCCGTCCGGCTGACCGACCTGGGCATCGAGCGGTTCGGCGTGTGCCAGGCGGCCGGCTGCCAGGGCGTGTTCATCGACAGCAGCACGAGCAACACCCGGAGATACTGCTCCGAGCGCTGCATGAACCGGGCTAACGTCTCCGCGTTCCGGGCCCGCAAGCGCAGTGACGACGAGCCGGGCGCGCGGGCGCCGGAAGCGGCCTGCTAGCACGGGCGGTCCAGCACGGGCGGTCCAGCACGGGCGGTCCAGCACGGGCGGTCCAGCACGGGCGGTCCAGCACGGGCGGTCCAGCACGGGCGGTCCAGCACGGGCGGTCCAGCACGGGCGGTCCAGCACGGGCGGTCCAGCACGGGCGGTCCAGCACGGGCGGTCCAGCACGGGCGGTCCAGCACGGGCGGTCCAGCACGGGCGGTCCAGCACGGGCGGTCCAGCACGGGCGGTCCAGCACGGGCGGTCCAGCACGGGCGGTCCAGCACGGGCGGTCTAGCGCGGCGGGCCGCCCGGGCGGTGACGCCAGTACCGGCCCAGGACGCGGCCCTCGACGAGAGCATCGGGTACCGGCCCGAATCGCCGGCTGTCCACGGCCCCGGCCCCGGGGTTGTCCGAGGCGAGCCACCAGCCGCCGTCGGTCCGGTGGCCGGCCCGCTTGACGATGAGCATGTCCGGACGCCCCGGATGGCGGGCGAGCACGATCTGGCCTGAGCGGATCCGGCGGGTGCGCCGCACCAGGAGCCAGTCGCCGGGACGCAGCGCAGGCTCCATGGAACGTTCGGCGACGGTGACGCGGATGAGCGGCCAGCGCACGCATCCCTCCGAGTGTCAAGGTCATGCGCAGGGGTAGTGTCGGACCTGCAACGTACCAAGCCGGAGAAAGGGAATCGATGAGGCTGCTCACCCGCCTGCTCGAGCCGAAGGCCACCGCGTACGCCCACTGCGACCTGCCCTGCGGGGTCTATGACCCGGCTCAGGCCAGGATCGAGGCGGAATCGGTCAAGGCCATTGAAGAGAAGTACCAGCAGAACACGGACCCCGAGTTCCGGGCCCGGGCGCTGATCATCAAGGAGCAGCGCTCCGAGCTGGTCAAGCACCACCTGTGGGTGCTGTGGACGGACTACTTCAAGCCGCCGCACTTCGAGAAGTACCCGCAGCTGCACACGCTGTTCAACGAGGCCACCAAGCTGGCCGGCGCGAGCGGCACCAAGGGCAGCTCGGACCCGTCGACCGGGGACCAGCTGCTGGCCAAGATCGAGGAGATCAGCAAGATCTTCTGGGAGACCAAGCAGGCCTGACCGCTGCGTGTTTCTCCCGACTAACGAGACCCGGGGCTGCGGCCTCGGGTCTCGTCGCGTCTGGGCGAGATCTGGATCACGGAGGGTGATAGGCCAAGGACGGCGCGCCGGTTTTCGGGCTACGGGCCGGGAGCGGTAAGTTGCAGGGAAGGGGCGGCTCAGCGATAACCCCTCCGGAGGAGAGACGTGACCGAAGACACCGCCGCGGCGACACACTATGGACCTGTGCCGGGCCAGCGCGAGCGGGGCACGGCGCGGGCTGATCTCGAGATCGATGATCACGTGAGCATCTGCCTGCCCGCCGAGGGCGCATACCTCTCCGTGCTCCGGACGGCGACCGCGGGCCTGGCGGCCAGGCTGGATTTCAACCTCGACGAGATCGAGGACCTGCGCATCGCGGTCGACGAGGCGTGCGCGATGCTGCTGCCCCAGGCCATCCCGGGGACCAACCTGGAGTGCGCCTTCGACCTGGGCGCCGAGGAAATGGCCATCACCGTCTCGGTGACGGCCGCCGATCCGGTCATCCCGGCCGAGGACACGTTCTCCTGGACCGTGCTGTCCGCGCTGGCCGGGACCGTCGACTCCCAGCTCGGGCCGGACGAGACGGTGTCGATCGTGTTGCGCAAGCGCCGGGAAACGCAGAGGTCCGGGTGAGCGGCGAGTACGAGGTCCAGGTGACCGAGGAAATCGACGTGGTCCAGGCCGAGGCGGCCCAGGCAGAATCGACGCGGACCGAGACGGCGGTGCGGGTCGAGCACTCCTCGCCAGACCGGGCCCGGGCCCGCGAGCTGTTCCGGCGGCTGGCCGAGCTGCCGCTGGATGACCCGGAGCGGGCCAGGCTCAGGGGTTACCTGGTCGAGCTGCACCTGCCGCTGGTGGAGTACCTGGCCCGGCGGTTCCGCAACCGCGGCGAGTGGCTGGATGACCTGACCCAGGTGGCGACGATCGGCCTGATCAAGTCGATCGACCGGTTCGACCTGGAGCGGGGGGTGGAGTTCTCCACCTACGCCACGCCGACCATCGTGGGCGAGATCAAGCGGCACTTCCGGGACAAGGGCTGGGCGGTGCGGGTGCCGCGCCGGCTGCAGGAGCTGAAGCTCCTGCTGACCAAGGCCATCGGCGAGCTGGCCCAGCGTGAGGGCCGGGCACCGACGGTCAGCGAGCTGGCCGCGCACCTGCAGATGAGCGAGGAAGACGTCCTGGAGGGGCTGGAGTCGGCCAACGCCTACTCGACGGTCTCGCTGGACGCCCCGGACTCCGGTGACGAGGACGCCCCGGCGGTGTCGGACTCGCTGGGCATGGTCGACGAGGCGCTCGAGGGCGTCGAATACCGGGAATCGCTCAAGCCGCTGCTGGAGCAGCTGCCGCCGCGGGAGAAGAAGATCCTGCTGCTGCGGTTCTTCGGCAACATGACCCAGTCGCAGATCGCCGCCGAGCTGGGCATCTCCCAGATGCACGTGTCGCGGCTGCTGGCCCGCACGCTGACGCAGCTGCGCGAGGGCCTGACCAAGGAAGACTGAGACGGCCGGGGTGCCCTCGGCCGGCGGCTAGTCCAGCTGCCGGTTGAGGGCCTTCAGGCTGGCTGGGGTGAACAGGCCAACCAGGCAGGCGGCGGCCAGGGCCAGGGCGGGCACGCCCCATGCGGGCCGGTGGCCGTCCAGCAGCGCGATCCCCGCGGCGATGGCGACCAGCTGGGTCAAGGCGGCCGGGACGCGGGTCCAGGGCTGGGCCCGGGACAGGCCCACGGCGAGGGCGACGCCGAAGGCAGTCACGACGAACAGGAACACGGTGAGCGCGATCCCGTTCGTCGGCGTGTAGGAGCGCCCGTCCAGGGTCGAGACGGCGGCGAACACGCCGGCCACGGCCACGCCCACGGCCTCGATCCCCTGGGCCGCGGCGGCGACCTGCAGCGCCTTCGGCGCCCGGGCGGCCTGCGAGGCAGGCTCGGGGACGGGTGCGGCCGGTGTGGCCGGTACGGCTGAGGTGACCGAGGTGGCCGAGGTGGCCGGGGAGGCGGTAGCTGTGGCGGCGGGCTGCGCGGCGCGCTTGGCCCGGGCAGACTGCTGAGCGGGCTGGCCTTGGTTGGCGCTCTGGGGCTGCTTGGCGCTCTGGGGCTGCTTAGCGCCCTGGGCTTTCTGGGTGGGCTGGGGCTGAGCGGCGCGCTTGGCCTGGGCGGCGCGCTTGGCTTGCGCCGCTCCCTTGGGCCGGGTCGTCCGGTTGGCTCGCGCTGCCATGTCTAACATCCATCCTCGAGATCACGGGGCCGCACCGGCTTCCAGCTTAGGCGGAGGCTAGCCTGAGCGGGTGCGAGGCCTGCTCATCATCAACCCGCAGGCGACCAGCACGACGGGGGATTCCGCGGATCTGGTCATCCGCGAGCTCGGCGGCCTGGTCGACCTCGAGGTGGTGCACACCCGGTATCGCGGTCACGCGCGGGATCTGGCCGCGCAGGCCCGCGGCGAGCTCGTCATCGTGGTGGGCGGCGACGGCGCGGTCAACGAGGCGGTCAACGGGCTCATGGGCCAGCGACGCGGGCAGCCATCCGGGGCGGCCGTGGCTGGGACGGCCGTGGCTGGGACGGCCGTGGCGGATGAGCCTGGGCCGGCGGGTCCGGGGATGAGCCGCCGCTGCTGGCCGTCATCCCGGGGGGCGGGGCCAACGTGTTCGCGCGGGCGATGGGCCTGCCGCCCGACCCGGTGGCGGCCATCAGCCGGATCCGGGAGGTCATCGCCTCCGGCCGGTACCGGACCATCGGCCTGGGGCTGGCGGGCGAGCGGTACTTCACGTTCAGCGCCGGGCTCGGCCTGGACGCCGAGTCGGTGCACGAGGTCGAGCGGCTGCGCGCGGACGGGCACAAGGAGAGCCCCCGGCTGTTCGCGTGGGCGATCCTGCGGCGGTTCGCGGTCACCGACCGGCGCAAGCCCGCGCTGGCGCTGGAGCGTGACGGGCAGCCTCCGGTCCCGGGCCTGTTCATGATGGCCGTCACCAACCGCTCGCCGTGGACCTACGTCCGCAACCGGGCCATGCTGCCGGTGCCTGACCCCGATTTCAGCTCCGGGCTGGACGTGCTGGGGCTGCGCAAGCTGCGGGCGACCACGATCGTCAGCGCCATGCTCCAGATGATGTACATCCGGAGGCGCTCGCCCCGCGGGCGGCATGTGCTGATCGTTACCGGGCTCGATTGCTTCACGGTTCGCTCGGCGCGGCCGGTCGCCTTCCAAGTGGACGGCGACTACCTAGGCGTGACCGAAGCAGTTACCTTTCAGTTCATCGCGCACGCGCTACGCGTCGTGGCCTGACCTGGAGCGTTGCCCACCAGGCGAGAAGAGTGGCGGCGCGAGCAAAATGTGATCGATCTGACAGTAATTTGCCCAGCCGAAAGGCTGCGCCCCCTTGCGCATGACAAGCGATGTTGAAAGGCTTTACGTGATGCCTGGCGCGGGGGCGCCACGCACGTGTCATCAGGCGAGATGAGCCTGTATCGGTTTGATGGCACCGCGTCGCCTTCGGATGGCGCGCTCGGGCCGAAAATGGCCCAAGCGGGTTTGCTTCGGCGTCAGACGGTTCTGGGAAACTTGAGCCGCCTTACAGAACTGAATAGCTCGTGAAACACTTCACAAGCTTGATATAAACGATGTGCCGACCGCTTCCGCTTGGTGGCCGGACCCGCCCTGAAGGAGTGGACATCATGGACTGGCGTCACGAAGCCGCCTGCCGTGAGGTGGACCCCGAGCTGTTTTTCCCAATCGGGAACAGCGGTCCCGCGCTGCTCCAGATCGATGATGCTAAGCAGGTCTGCCGGCGCTGCACGGTGATGAACGAATGCCTGCGATGGGCGATCGACAGCGGGCAGGACGCGGGCGTCTGGGGCGGGATGAGCGAAGACGAACGCCGCGCGCTCAAGCGCCGCACGATCCGGCTGCGGGCCCGCGCGCACGTCTGATCAGCATCTTCACCGCTTCACGCGCTGAGGCGACGCCTTTCCTGCATGGCCCGCAAAGGGACCGACAGGCCGTTCGGTCGCCGGGCGGAAAGCAATTCAGGCGCTGCGGATGGCCAGCGACCGTTCGGCCGAAATGCGGCGGACAGGTCAGGGGCGGCGAAATCGCCGATGACCTTTTCTGCGCGGCGGACGGTTCGACGCCGCGAATCGCCGCCGACCGTCTGGCCTTAGGGCGGCGGACGGTTCAGGCGCGGCGAATAGCCGGCGCCCGTTCGGCCGTAATGGGGTGGACGGCCGGGATGAGACGGTCACCAGGCGGCGAATAACCAGCCGGGAGAACTGGGGGCCCGGGTCTCGACGACGGGCAGGTCGGCGATCGCCTCGGTGCCGCCACCCGGGCGGGGGACGATCCGCAGGCGGCCGCCCAGCTCGCTGATGACCAGCGTGCGCACGATCTGCAGGCCGAGGCCGGTGGCCTTGTCCAGGCTGAAGCCGTCGGGCAGGCCCACCCCGTTGTCGGCCACGGTGACCACCAGCCGGTCCTGCTCGCGGACCGCGATGACCTCCAGCAGGCCGTGGTCGTCGTCGGAGGCCGGGAAGCCGTGCTGCAGAGCGTTCTGCAGCAGCTCGGTCAAGACCATGGCCAGCGAGGTGGCCACCGAGGCAGGCAGCTGGCCGAACGAGCCGGTGATCTTCGGGATGACCCGGACCTCGGGCGCCGAGACCTCCCCGGCCATCATGGCCACGCGGTCCGCGATGTCGTCGAAGTCCACGACCTCATCCGGCGCGTGGGACAGCGTCTCGTGCACGACCGCGATGGACCCGACCCGGCGGACGGCCTCGTCCAGCGCGTCGCGGGCCTCCGGGGCCTGCAGTCGGCGGGCCTGCAGCCGCAGCAGGGCGGCGACGGTCTGCAGGTTGTTCTTGACCCGGTGGTGGATCTCCCTGATGGTGGCGTCCTTGGTCATCAGCTCGCGCTCGCGGCTGCGGACCTCGGTGACGTCGCGGACCAGGATCATGGCCCCGGT
The DNA here is from genome assembly GCA_963744005.1 of uncultured Actinomycetes bacterium. Classification (GTDB taxonomy): domain Bacteria; phylum Actinomycetota; class Actinomycetes; order Streptosporangiales; family Streptosporangiaceae; genus Palsa-504. Next base: position 2,125,132 of record CAVURU010000003.1, read on the forward strand.
CCTGGTCCCGCCGACCACGATCGGGATGGTGCGCAGCTGGACGACCGAGCCGTTGGCGTCGACCTCGGCGGCACCCGGAGCCCGGCCCGCGGCCACCACCATCAGCGACTCATCCAGCGGCTCGTCAGAGGCGCACAAGCCGGCGGTGACGGTGGCCAGCTCGGCGCCGATGAGGTCCGCGGCCAGGCCGAGCCTGCGGTAGGCGGACTGGGCGTTCGGGCTGGCGTAGGTGACCCGGCCGGCCCGGCCGAGGCGCAGCAGCCCGTCCCCGACCCGGGGGGACCGGACCAGCAGGGTGGCAGGCTCGCCGTGGAACGGAAACGCCCCCTCGGACACCATCTGGGCCAGGTCGTCGGCGGCCTGCACGTAGGTCAGCTCGAGCTGGCTCGGGGTCCGGGCCGAGTTCAGATTGGTGCACCGCTCGATGACGGCGATGACCTGGCCGGCCCGGGTCACCGGAATGGCTTCGGTCCGGACCGGGATGCCGTTGGTCCAGCCGGGGTCGCCTTCCCGGCAGATGCGCCGCTCGGTCCGGGCCAGGGTCAGCAGCTGCTGGTCCTCGGGCCCGGCCAGGGTCCCCACGAGGTCGTCCTGCAGGGCGGTGGGGCCGGTGGTGGGCCGCATCTGGGCCAGCGCCAGCCACCGCTCGCCGCCGCGGACCGGCGCCCACAAGATCAGGTCGGCAAAGGACAGGTCGGCCAGCAGCTGCCAGTCCGAGACCAGCGAGTGCAGCCAGTCGACGTCGGCGTGGCCGAGCGCGGTGCGGCTCGCGGCCAGGTCGTTCAGCGTAGGCACAACACCATCATCCCACTCCAGGGCGCCGGCCCGGCCCTGTATCGCCACCCGCCGGGCGAGCGGTTAGGGTCAGAGTTGACGTTAACCCTTCCATCAGGCAAAGATTCCGGATGACCGCTTCCGCCTTGCCGGGCGGCGATGACGCCGCCGGATCACCGACGGATGCCCCGCTCAGGCTGCCCAAGTACTACAAGGTGAAGCGCCAGCTGCTGGAGTTCACGGCCACCCTGGATCCGGGCAGCCCGGTCCCGCCCGAGCGGGAGCTGGCGCGTTCCTACGGCACCTCCCGCACCACGGTCCGGCAGGCGCTGGCCGAGCTGGTGGTCGAGGGCCGGCTGCTGCGCATGCAGGGTAAGGGCACGTTCGTGGCCGTCCCCAAGGTGGCCCAGCTGCTGGAGCTGGCCAGCTACACCGAGGGCATGCGGGCGCACGGGCTGCACCCGGAGACCAAGATCCTGGACATCGGCTACGTCAGCGCCGACGAGCAGCTGTCCGCACTGCTGGATATCCGCACCGGCGGCCGGGTGCTCCGCGTCCACCGGCTGCGGCTGGCCGACGGCGAGCCGATGTCGATCGACACCTCGCACCTGCCCGCCCGGCGCTTCCCGGGCCTGCGCAAGCAGCTGGAGCGGCAGCTCTCCCTGTACGAGACGCTGCGGGTGGCGTACGGCATCCAGCTGGCCGAGGCCGAGGAGACGATCGAGACGGTGCTGGCCGACCCGCACGACGCGCGGCTGCTCGGCGTGGACCCGGGCCTGCCCCTGCTGCTGCTGTCCCGGCACGCCTACGACGTGACCGGGGAGCCGGTGGAGTGGGCGCAGTCGTGGTACCGGGGCGACCGGTACAAGTTCGTCACCCGGCTGCGCCGGTAACGGCCGGGAGCCCGGCGGCGGTTCAGGCGATCTCGGCGATCAGGTCGCCTTCCTGGACGACGTCTCCCTCGGCCACGTGCAGTCCGGTGAGGGTGCCCGCCGCCTCGGCCAGGACCGGGATCTCCATCTTCATGGACTCCAGGATGACCAGGGTGTCGCCGTCGTCGACGTGATCCCCCTGGGCCGCGACCACCTTCCACACGTTCGCGACCATCTCCGCGCGGATCTCAGCCACGGTAGCTCCTGTCTGTGTCGATCACGGGCCTGCGTCCTAGCGGGGACGCAGGGTGCTTATCAGGGACGTATCGTAGTCTCCGCTGACGAACGCCGGACTGTCGAGCAGCTCGGCGTGGAAGCGGAGGTTGGTCTTCGGGCCCGCCACGGCGAAGGCGGCGACCGCTTCCCGGGCCCGGGCCAGCGCGGCGGGCCGGTCGGCAGCGTGCACGCACAGCTTGGCCAGCAGCGGGTCGTAGAACGGCGTCACGGTGTTGCCGGCCTGGTACCCGGAGTCGACCCGGATGCCCTCCCCCGAGGGCTCCTGCCACTGGGTGATGGCGCCCGGCCCGGGCAGGAACCGGACCGGGTCCTCGGCGTAGACGCGCAGCTCGATGGCGTGCCCGGACGGGGTGACGGCGGCCGGATCGAATGACGGCGGCTCCCCCGCGGCGATGAGGAACTGCTGCTCGACCAGGTCCAGCCCGGTGACGAGCTCGGTGACCGGGTGCTCGACCTGGAGCCGGGTGTTCATCTCCAGGAAGACGAACGAGCCGCTGTCGGTGTCGACCAGGCACTCGACGGTCCCGGCCCCGCGGTAGCCCACCGCCTCCCCGGCCCGGACGGCGGCGGCCAGCATCTGCTCGCGCAGGGCGGGCGAGACGCCGGGCGACGGGGTCTCCTCGGCGACCTTCTGATGGCGCCGCTGCACCGAGCAGTCGCGCTCGCCGAGCGCGATCACGGTGCCGTCGGCCAGGCCGAGGATCTGGACCTCGACGTGGCGGGCGCGGGCCACGTAGCGCTCGAGCAGGATCTCGGGCGAGCCGAAGAAGCGCTCGGCGCGGGACCGCGCGGTCTCGAACGCGGCTCGCAGGCCGGCCTGGTCGGCGGCCACGCCCATGCCGATCCCGCCGCCGCCGGCCGCGGCCTTGACCATGAGCGGGTAGCCGATCTGCCCGGCCGCGGCGACGGCCGCGTCCACGTCGGTGAGCGGCTCGCGGCTGCCCGGCGAGACCGGGACCCCGGAGCCTTCCATCAGGTTCCGGGCCCGGACCTTGTCGCCCATCTGCTCGATGGCCGCCGGGTCGGGGCCGATCCAGGTCAGGCCGGCCTCGATGACCTGGCGGGCGAAGCCCGCGTTCTCGGCCAGGAAGCCGTAGCCGGGGTGGATGGCGGCGGCCCCGGTCTTGCGGGCCGCGGCGATGACGGCCGCGGCGTCCAGGTAGCTCTGGGCGGGCTGGGCCGGGCCGATGTGCACCGCCTCGTCGGCCTCGAGCACGAAGGGCAGGTCCGCGTCGGCGTCGGAGTAGACCGCCACGGACCTGATTCCCATCCGCCGGGCCGTGCGCAGGATCCGCCGGGCGATCTCACCCCGGTTGGCCACAAGCACCGATTCGAGCATCAGGCCAGCCTACTGGTTCGGGCGGCCGGTCTCCGCGAGCCCGGTCACAGCGCTGGCCCGGCCCGTGGGCCAGCCCGGGCCTTGGGCCAGCCAGCCCGGTCAGAGGCGGATGACCGACCGGCGGTTGACGACCCGGCTCAGCGCCTCGACCGCGTCGGGGTCGTACTCGCTGGCCGTGTCCAGCCGGAGCTGCTGCACGGCCGCGGCGGCCCGGCCCGGATCGAGCGAGCTGCCCACCAGGTCGTCGAAGGCGTTGGCGGCCTTGATGATGCGGCTGCTCAGCGGCGGCCGCGACTCCTCCCCGCCCGGCCCCTCGGGCCGGGCGACGGACGGCCCCAGGGAGCCCGATCCGCGGTAGCCGTCGTGGGCCACCTCGACGCCCCGGTAGGGCTCGTTCTGCCGCCGGACGATCTCGGCCACCGAGCCGAGGACCTGCGCCTGCTGGATCACCTCGGCGCCCAGCTCGGCGATGCGCTGCTGGTCCCGGCGGGAGACCAGCACGGTGGCCCCGCCCGGGATGGGGTCGGTGAGCGAGAGCTGCCCGATGTCGTGCATGAGCGCCGCGTACTCCAGCTCGAGCAGCTGGGGCTCGTGGATGCCGAGCTCCCGGCCCACGGCCACGGCGAGCCGGCTGACCCGCTCGGAGTGACCGGGCTCCACGTACCCGCCGATCTCGGTGACCTTGGCCAGGGCCCGTACCGTCTGCAGGTAGGTGGCCCGGATGCCGGCGTAGCGCCGGAACGCGACCTGGGTGACGAGCAGGGGGGCGGTGAACACGGCCAGCGCGGCCAGGCCCATGACCTCGGCGGCGAAGGCGATGAGCAGCGCGGAGGCGCCGACGGCCGCGCCCAGCGGAAGCTGGACGCGCATCTCGTCGACGAGCGCGACGCGGAACCGGGCGCGCTGCTCGTCGACCCGCAGCAGCGCGGTGAGCACCGCCTCGAGGAGCAGGGCGAACACGGTCAGCACGGCCATGATGGACAGGGCCAGCCCCCAGTGCCCGGCCACGGCGCTGTTGGCGGCGAGCGGCCGGAAGATGAAGGCCACGAAGGCGACGCAGAGCAGCCGGATGGCCATCCCGCCCAGCTTGGCCGGGCGGCCGACGGCCAGGTGCGGCAGCGCGCCGACGATCATGCCGATGGCGGTGACGGTGACGACCTGCTCGGCGCTGTGCGTGGCCAGGTGGTCCCCGACGCGGATGAGCAGGGCGTAGGCCAGTGCCCCGGCCATCCCGATCGGGGCCGTCTCCCGGTCTCCGGGCAGGTTGAGCCGGAGGACCTCGCCGAAGGCGATCAGGGCACCGAAGGCGACGGCGATGCGCGGGTCCTGCAGACCCTCGGCGGCGGTCTGGGCCACCGAGGCGACCAGCACGACCCCGGCCGCGATGATCAGGAGCAGCAGGCCGGAGTCCCGGACCTGCCAGGGGTACCGGTGCAGCTCGTGTCGGCGTTCGGCCATCATGGCCTCAGCGGCTGTCGATCACCCGGAGCGGCGCACCGGGATCGTCGTGGTCGTGGCGCGGCCACGCCGGCCAGGTCCTCAGCTCCGATCACGGGCGGCTCGGGCCGGTCCCAGCCCTCGCGCTTGATGGCCGCCACGAAGGCGTCCACGAAGGCCGGGTCGAACTGGGTGCCAGACCATTTCCGCAGCTCCGCGACGGCCTCGTCGATCGGGCGGGCGCCGCGGTAGGACCGGGTGGAGGTCATCGCGTCGAACGCGTCGGCCACGGCCAGCACCCGGGCGAACTCGGGGATCTCGTCGCCGGCCAGGCCCATCGGGTAGCCGCGCCCGTCGATCCGCTCGTGATGGTGCATGATCCCGGCCAGCGCCTCGTCCAGGAACCCGATCTCGCGGACGATGTCCAGGCCGCGCATCGGGTGCAGCTGGATGGCCGCGTACTCCTCCTCGGTCAGCTTCCCGGTCTTCTGCAGCACCTTGGTGGGCACGCCGAGCTTGCCGACGTCGTGCAGCATGCCCGCGTAGCCGAGGGCCTCGACCCGGTCGCCGTGCATGCCGATCTCGCGGGCGATCATGACCGACCCGCGGGAGACCCGGTCGCTGTGACCCCGGGTGTACAGGTCCTTGGTCTCCACCGCCTGGCACAGCGCGCCCACGGTGGCGTCGTAGGCCTGCTGCTGCTCGGCGATCTGCGTTACCGCCCAGCGGGCGACGAACAGCGGGATCAGCACGAGGACCGGCGCGAACGGCCCGACCACGCTCCACAGCGCGGCGATGAGCAGCCCGAAGGCCCCGTAGCCGAGATCGGAGGCGACCAGCTTGACGCTCATGCCCAGCGGTGCGTGGCGGGCGGCGTCACGGCTGCTGGTCAGCCACAGCACGCCGGCCAGCAGGCTGTGGTTGATGATGACGTGCACCACGGCCGCGGCCGCGAACGGGCCGATGATCTGCGGGAAGGAGGCCGAGTCCGGCACGCCGACGTGGCCGCCCAGGGCCACGAACACCCGTCCGGCCAGGTAAGCCGACAGCGACATCATGCCGGTGTTGAAGGTCCGCTGGGCCAGGGACAGGCCGCGCCGGACGCCGAACATGGTGCAGGCCCCGACGAGCCCGGCGCCGACCGGCCCGAGCAGGACCGCGGCGGCCAGCGTGGCGGAGGAATTAGGCGACCAGGCCAGCTGCCGGGGGCGCAGCAGGGTGGCGCTCGATTCAAAGATGACCAGCAGGAGGCCGAGCACCGCGACGTCCCGCCACCAGGCGAGGTCGCCGAACGGCCCGAGGGCGATCGCCGTGGCAGCAACGATGGTCACCGCAGCGATGTAGAGCCGCGCAGGCCACGACAGCCGAGCCAAACCCTCCCCCTCACAACCACGAGCGTGGAACGCGGGCAGTACTCACCCGGTCAGCCCCACGTGCTCCCGGCTCGAGTGATCGTCAAGGCCCGATCCGTCGGCCTTTTGCTCGCAGCGCGCGCTATTTCGCCCGTTGGACGCATGGAGCTGACCTCCCTAACGTGCAACTACCTACAGCTCACCGGATATCGTCCAAGGTCAAGGATAACGTGGCCACAACGGATCGCGCAGGCCCAAATCTCATCGTGAACAAATCGTAAAGTTGATCGTCACAATGGGCGTTCAAATATGGCACACCCGCCGCAATTGCCACAGTTCTGGCAAATCGGGCGGGTGGCGGGTTACTCCGCGAACTCGACCGTGGTCCGGACTTCCCTGATGCGGACCAGGATTTTCGCGCGCAGGTCAGCGGGCGCCGGATCGCAGCCGCAGCGCGTGGCCACCAGGCGCTTAACCGCCTCTTCCAGGCCGTACTCCCGCAGGCAGGGCCCGCATTCGTCAAGATGCTGCTGGATCTTGGCGCAGTCGACGTTGTCGAGCTCGCCATCCAGATAGCCGTAGACCCGGTCCAGTACCTCGGTACAGGGCGTCTCGTGGGGGTGTCCGCAGCTCATCGGCCTTCCTCCCCGGCCAGCGAAGCGTCCGATCCGGTGCGGGCCAGGCCGCGGTCCGATGCGTAATCCTGGAGCAGTTCGCGCAGCTGCCGACGGCCGCGGTGCAAACGTGACATCACGGTACCAATCGGGGTCTCCATGATGTCGGCGATCTCCTTGTACGCGAAGCCTTCGACATCCGCCAGGTAGACCGCGATCCTGAATTCCTCCGGCAGGGCCTGGAGGGCTTCCTTAATGTCGGAATCAGGCAGGCGTTCCAGGGCCTCGGCCTCGGCCGACTTCAGGCCCCCCGAGGTGTGCGACGCCGCCCGGGCCAGCTGCCAGTCCTCAACCTCCTCCGCGCCGGAACGCTGTGGCTCGCGCTGCCGCTTGCGGTAGGTGTTGATAAAGGTGTTGGTCAGGATCCGGAACAGCCAGGCTTTCAGGTTGGTGCCCTGCTGGAACTGGTGGAAAGACGCGTACGCCTTGGCGAACGTCTCCTGCACCAGGTCTTCGGCGTCCGCCGGGTTGCGGGTCATCCGAAGCGCTGCGGAATACAGCTGATCCAGGAAAGGCAGCACCTCCTGCTCGAAGCGCTCACCGCGTTCTTCGAGAGTCTCCGGAACGGGACTCACCCCCTCGGGGTCGTGCGGGCTCGGACTGCTGGCGGGCAGACCATATGAGCGGGAGGATACCGCGCCCGGAAACGGTGCGAGTCTCAGCGTGCCACGAGGTGGCGAGGCGACAGCCATGCCGCGTTCAACACGCCAGCCCGGCATGTCATTCCGCGATCGGCGCCACCGGGCAGGTGAGAAAGCCACCGGGACGGGAAAGACTAGGTGCGGAAGGCGTCCCCGCCGGGGAACGCCGAGTCAGGAGGCCTGGCCCGTGTATTCTGCGGACGCCAGCACCGCGCCGGAGACCGAGTTCATTCCGGCCTTCGAGCTTTTCCGCCGGGCTGTGGCACGAGCACAGCTGACGGCCTGGCTGCCGCGCGGCAGGCACACCATCGTGGACGTCTCCGGGCCGGACGGGCCGGGCGCCGAGCTCGCCGCGGCAGCAGGCCACGCCGTGCTGCGGGTGCGGGAAGACAGCGGGCCCGCCGTCACCGGGCGGCTCGACAGGCCGAACGGACCCGCTGTCCAGCGGCCGGGGAACGGCTCGGGCGTTCCGGTCATCCCGCGCCCGCGCGGCGACGCGGACGGGGCAGGTGCGGGGGCCGGGGCGCGGCGGCTGGGCGGCAAGAACACGCCGCCCGGGACGATCGTCTCGGTGGCCGCCGACCCGTCTCGGCTGGTGTTCCTGCGGGACGGCTGCGCGGATGAGGTCATCGCGGAGGACCGGGTGCTGTCCACCCAGCTGGCCGCCGAGGCCATGGTGGCCGAGATCGCGCGGGTGCTGCGGCCGGGAGGCCGGGTACTGGCCTGCGTCGACTCGCTGGTGTTCGGCATGTCGGTGCTGGCCGGCCAGCATCACTGGGCGCACCTGGTCGACCTGCCGCGGGCCGAGGTGGTGCTGGTGCCCTGGCCGGACGGCAGCATCACCCGGTGCTACGGGCCGGACCAGGCCGATGAGCTGTTCGCCGGGGCCGGGCTGGCCGTCACGTCCATCCGGCCGCGCACCATGCTGGCCGAATCGGTGGTCACGCCCATGCTGCGGCGCACCCCGCGGAGCCTGCCCCGGCTGGTACGGGCCGAGCTGACCGCGCCCGCCGATGACTCGCTCGGCACCGAGCTGGTCATCTCGGCCCGCAAACGGCGCTAGCGGCGCTGCTTTCGCGCTGCTCCCCGGGCGCGGTTGTGCAGGCTGGGCTAGCGGCGGCGGTTGCGGGTGGACTGGCAGCTGACGCAGCGGTCGGCGTCGGGCCGGGCGTCCAGCCGACCGTCCGGGATCTCGCGGCCGCAGTCCACGCAGCGCCCGTAGGTGCGCTGCTCGATGCGGCTGAGCGCGGCCAGGACCTGCTCCCGCTGGGTACGCGCCGAGTCGAGGACCGCGTCGGTGCGGTCGGCCTCGGACAGGGCGGCGCCCGCATCGGCGGCGTCCTGGGGATACCCGGCCCCGGCCGCCGGGGCCGGGCGCTGGTCCTGCAGGACGGCGATGGTGTGGTCCAGGTCGTCGCGCATCTCTTCGAGGCGCTGGCGGGCGGCGGCCATCTCCATTGATTCCTCGCCTCCCGTCCGCGGCCGGAACGCGGCCGCGGACGTCGAACTACGTGCCGGGCAGCTGCTCCTGTCCGGCGGGCAGCGGCACGATGAGCTCGGCGCCGTTGTTCCGCACGGAGTTGACCGCCATCGAGACCGGATGCGAGGTCAGGCCGCCGGCCATGGCGGGCTGCATCGTCGCCTGAAGCTGGGCTGAGTCGGAGTGATCCGGGTCAAGCCAGTCGGCCCAGTGATCGGGGGTGATGACCATGGGCATGCGATCGTGAATCTGGCCGACGTCGTCGGTGGCCTGGGTGGTGATGACGGCCGCCGTCCACAGCCAGGCGTGCTCGTCATCCTCGGGCACCGAGTCATCACGCCAGAGCTCGTACAGGCCGGCGAAGGCCAGGGCCCCGCCGTCCTGCCGGTAGATGTAGTAGGGCTGCTTGCGCTTCTTGCCCTCGTCGGTGACGGCCACCCATTCGTAGTAGCCGTCGGCCGGGAGGATGCAGCGGCGCCGGGCGAAGGCGCGCCGGAACGACGGCTTGACCGCGACCGTCTCGGCGCGCGCGTTGATGAGCCGGCCGCCGCCGGACGCATCCTTGGCCCAGGACGGGACCAGGCCCCAGCGCACCACGCGCAGCTCGCGGGCGGCCGGCTGGTCAGCCTGCTCCTGCTCGCGGTCGCGCGGGCGCCGTTCCATGACGGCGAAGATGCGCCTGGTGGGCGCCACGTTGTAGTCCTGGCCGGGCTCCGGGTCGGGCCCGTCGGCCACACGGTCCCGCTCGATGCTGAACTCCTCGAGGAGCTCCAGGCGCTTGCGCGCCGACACGAAACGACCGCACATGGAGGGCGTTCCTCACTAGAAATAATCCGGATGCGTCATATTGCGCCGGGATTGGCAGTTCATAACCGGTATGCCGCGGCGTCAAACTCGCTATCGAGGATAAGCAGTACTCTCATCCCTATGCACGCCGACGACCAGGATCAGCCCTGGGCTGCGCCGGAAGCGGCCGGGCCGGTCAGCGGCCTGGTCCGGCTGCCCGCGTCCAAGTCCATCACCAACCGCGCCCTCGTGCTGGCCGCGCTGTCCGGCGGGCCCGCGCGGATCGCCAGCCCGCTGCGGGCGCGGGACACCACGCTGGCCGCGGCGGCGCTGCGGGCCATGGGCAACCAGGTCACCGACGGCGCGGGCAGCGGCCCCGGCGATGACTCGGCGCAGGAGTGGCGGGTCGTGCCCGGCCAGCCGCCGGCCGGCTCGCGGGTCAGCGTCGACGTGGGCAACGCCGGCACGGTGCTGCGGTTCCTGCCCGCGGTGGCCGCGCTGACCGCGGCCGAGGTGGCGTTCGACGGGGACGAGCGGATCAGGGCCCGGCCGATCGGGCCGATCCTGGCCGCGCTGCGCCAGCTCGGCGCCCGCATCGAGGACGGCGGGCGGGGCGCCGCCCCGTTCAGCGTGCTGGGCCGCGGGGCGGTCCGCGGCGGCCCGGTCACGCTCGACGCGTCGGAGTCGTCGCAGCTGATCTCGGGCCTGCTGCTGGCGGCGCCGCGGTTCGCCGACGGCATCGAGGTCCGGCACGAGGGCCCGCCGGTGCCGTCCGCGCCGCACATCGCCATGACCGTCCGAATGCTGCAGGCGGCCGGCGCGGAGGTCAGCCACTTCGGCGGCCCGCGGCCGGACCGCTGGCTGGTCCGGCCCGGTCGGCTGGAGCTGGGCGCGGTCACGGTCGAGCCGGACCTGTCCAACGCGGGACCGTTCCTGGCCGCCGCGCTGGTCACGGGCGGGACGATCACCGTGCCGGGCTGGCCGCAGGACAGCCTGCAGGCGGCCGGGCCGATCCTGGACGTGCTGACCCGGATGGGCGCGCGGTGCGAGGTCGGCGCGGACGGGCTGACGATCACCGGCCCGGGGACGGTCGCCGGCATCGAGGCGGACCTGCGGGACGTGGCCGAGCTCGCGCCGGTGCTGACCGCGGCCGCGGCGCTGGCCGGCACGCCGTCGGTGTTCACCGGGCTGGCCCACACCCGGCGGCACGAGACCGACCGGCTGGCCGCGCTGGCCAAGGAGATCAACTCCCTCGGCGGCGACATCACCGAGCTGCCCGACGGGCTGCAGATCAGGCCGCGGCCGCTGCGCGCGGCGGACGAGCCGTTCGGCAGCTACGACGACCACCGGATGGTGATGGCGGCGGCCGTGCTCGGCCTGCGCGTGCCGGGCCTGCGGGTGGCCAACGCGCAGACGGTGGCCAAGACCTTCCCGGGGTTCACCGCCGTGTGGACAGGCATGCTGGCCGGGGAGGACGAGCCCGGAACCTCTCGGTGAGCCCCCGGCCGGGCTACGCCAACCTCGACGAGGACGACGTCCGGGTCCGTCCCGGGCGCGGCTCGCGGCCGCGCACCAGGCGGCGCCCGGCGCACTCGGCCGCCACGGCAGGCTTCGTCATCACGGTGGACCGCGGCCGGTACGGCTGCGTGACCGACGACGGCCTGGTGGTGGCCATGAAGGCCCGCGAACTGGGCAAAGGCTCGGTGGTGGTCGGCGACCGGGTCGCGCTGGCCGGGGACACGTCCGGCGAGGGCGGGACGCTGGCCCGGATCGTCCGGGTGGAACCGCGGACCAGCGCGCTGCGGCGCTCGCCTGACGACACCGACCCGGCGGAGCGGATCATCGTGGCCAACGCCGATCAGATGGTGATCGTCTGCGCGCTGGCCCAGCCGCCGCCGGGGCTCCGCTTCATCGACCGCTGCCTGGTCGCGGCGTTCGACGCCGGGCTGGACCCGCTGCTCCTGCTGACCAAGGCCGACCTGGCCCCGAAGTCTGCGCCGGGCAAGATCCGCGCCTTGTACGCCCCGCTGGACCTGCCCGTGCTGACCACCCGGCGGCCGCTGCCGGCCCGCACGCTGTCCCAGGTCCGCAGCCGGCTCACCGGCCGCCTCAGCGTGCTCATCGGGCAGTCCGGCGTGGGCAAGTCCACGCTGGTGAACACCCTGATCCCGGCGGCCGAGCGGTCCACCGGAGTGGTCAACCCGGTGACCGGCCGGGCCGGCACACGTCATCGTCGGCGGTGGCCCTGCCGCTGGGCGACGGGTGGATCATCGACACGCCGGGCCTGCGCGGCTTCGGGCTCGGGCACATCAGCCTGGACCGGGTGGTGGAGGCGTTCGGGGACCTGGCCGAGGGCACGGCCGGGTGCCCGTCCGGCTGCGATCACCTGTCCCCCTCCTGCGCCCTGGACGACTGGGCCCGCGAGCATCACGCCGAGGCCCGGCTGGATTCGCTGCGCCGCCTGCTGCGCAGCCGCGACGGTACGCCGGACTGATCAGCCCGGCTCGTCAGCCGGGCTAGCCGGAGAAGTCCTGGGTCATCCACACGGTGCCGGAACTGTCCCGGTACACGTCGATCCCGATGCGGGTGAACGACGAGGACAGGATGTTCAGCCGGTGGCCGTCGTCGGGCGGCTGCTCGTTCAGCATGTCCTGGGTCAAGGTGACGGCCAGGCCGGCCACCGCCGAGCTGGTGCCGGCGACCGGGCCGCCGTCGCCGATGTTCTCCCCGGCGCTGGTCCAGGTGACCCCGGCGGCGCTCTCCCGGGCCCCGATGGCCGGCTCGCCCGCGCACTGGTGGCTCAGCCCGCAGCCGCCCGCCATGGTGCGATCGTGGGCCGACGCGCTGGCCTGCAGGCCGGATGAGACGGTCAGGGCGGGCAGCCCAGCGGCCGAGCGGGCCTGGTTGATGAGGGCGAGGACCTGATCGGCGGCCGAGCCGGACGACGCGGACGGCGCCGACAGCGCGCTGCCGGGCGGCGTGGTCGCCGAAGCCGACGCGGAGGCCGGAGACGGCAGCGCGGCGGACGCCGACGCGGACGCGTCCGGTGCCGCGGTGTGACCGGATCCGGTGCGGCCGGACGCCGACGGCGAGGGCGATCCGGAGGCCGCGGACCGGGTGGCGTGAGCGGGCACGCGGGCCAGGCCGGAGCGGATGGGGCTGGCCGCGCACGGCGTGCCGCACTGCTCGGGCTGGACGGTGACGGTGCCGGGGTGGAAGGAGGACAGGGCGGCCGGGGCGGGCACCGGGACAGCACCGTGGCCGGACCCGTTGAGGGCCCACAAGACGCCGATGACCAGCACCGGCACCACGAGCAGGGTGCCGAGCAGGTAGCCCGTCCGACGCCGGCCCGCGGCCCGCTCACGAGGGGCGCGGGGCTTAGGCGGATACCAGCGTCCAGGTGCTCCGGTTGGCATTTTCCCCAATCCGTTACGGCGGATACGAAGGGAAACGTTAGAGGATCCCGGGCCGGTCTGGGGGCGATTGCCGCATGTGCCGGCTAGCGGACCGTCCCGCCCGCGCGCCAGTAGACGCCGCCCGGCGTCCGGGACAGAAACTCCTCGTCGACCAGGTAGCGGCGCAGCGCGCAGTAGTCGTCGAACAGCGGCCTGAGGATCTCGTTGACGGCCGGCTCGGGATAGCGGCGGCCCGGCTCGAAGGCCTGGGCCACCTGGTCCAGCAGCAGCCTGCGGCGGGTGTGCCGGGCGGGCACGGCGGTGATCCGGCCGCCCCGGATGAAGGCCCGCAGCGGAGCCGGCGGGTCGGCCAGCACGTCCTGCCGGTGTTCGTCCATCGGCTACCAGTATGCCGCCGCCCGGCCAGCCGGGCCAGCACCCTGGTGGCGAGCGAGAACCGCCAGGCGGTACCCTCCGCAGATGGCCCGCTATGACGATGACCTGCGCTTCGCGCACGTCCTCGCGGACGCCGCGGATGACATCACCACGCGGCGCTTCCGGGCGCTCGACCTGAGGGTGGAAACCAAGCCCGACCTGACGCCGGTGAGTGATGCGGACCGGGCCACCGAGGAGTCGCTGCGCAACGTGCTGCGCCGGGCCCGGCCCCGGGATGCGGTGCTGGGCGAGGAACTCGGCCGGAGCGGGGTCGGCCCGCGCTGCTGGGTGCTGGATCCCATCGACGGGACGAAGAACTACATCCGCGGCGTGCCGGTGTGGGCCACCCTGATCGGCCTGATGGACGGCCCGGACGTGGTGGTGGGCGTGGTGTCCGCGCCCGCTCTGGGCCGCCGCTGGTGGGCCGCGGCGGGCGATGGTGCGTGGACCGGCCGGAGCCTGATCAAGGCCTCGCCGTGCCACGTCTCGGGGGTGGCCAAGCTGGGCGACGCGTCGCTGTCGTACTCCAGCCTGGAGGGGTGGGCCGAGCGGGGCCTGCTCGAGGGCTTCCTGGGCCTGTCCTCGGCGGTGTGGCGGACCCGCGCCTTCGGTGATTTCTGGTCGCACATGCTGGTGGCCGAGGGCGCGTGCGACATCTCGACCGAGCCGGAAGTATCGCTGTGGGACCTGGCCGCGCTGCAGATCATCGTGACCGAGGCCGGCGGCCGGTTCACCTCGCTGGAGGGTGAGGAACGGCCGGATGGCGGCAGCGTGCTGTGCACTAACGGCCAGCTGCACGACGAGGTGCTAGCCCGGCTGACCAGCACGAACCGCTGACCGCTAAATCAGCCTAAATAACCATGACCAGGTTACGGAAACCCGGGCAATTCATCGGCGCGAGACCGCGACGGCGCTATCCGAATTAACGCTCTTTTCCGGAAATCGGAAAGGAACGTCATGTTTCCTTTTCTTTTTCGCTCTTCCGCGTGGCTCAGCAGCGCCAGAATAGATCGCTCCTATCATCGATCCTGGAATTCTAACGGGGAATCGTAATTGCGTTATCGATGACAGGAGAAAAATTCCGTGAAGCGAGTTGAGCCCGCACGGCGGCGGCGCATCGCCGCCGTGGCGGCGGCTGCGGCGCTGGCGGCGGGGGCGCTGGCCGCGGCAATGGCAGACCCGCCGTTCAAATCGTCATCGTTGGTGGCGGCACCGTCCGCCTCGTCCGGCAATGTGCCGGTCGCGCAGGGCATCGGCCCGGCCGTGCTGAAGAACGCGACGGCCAAGGGGGCCACGCCGCCGGACACGCAGGAAATCGTCTCGTTCATCCTGCGCGGCCGGAACATGCTCCAGCTGTCCTCGGCCGTCCAGTCCGGCCGGTCCCCGAACCTGACCGTGGCCACGTTCGCCAGCCAGTACGGCCAGACCCAGGACGCGATCAACGCCCTGGAGGCCTACCTCAGCCAGTTCGGCCTCAAGACCAGCACCTACCCGGACGACCTGGACGTGACGGCCAGCGGGACGGTGGCGCAGTTCAACCAGGCCCTGTCGGTGGCCCAGCAGCAGTACCAGGTCCCGGCGGCGGCCGGGCACGACGGCCTGCCCGGCATCCCGGCGCAGCTGGTGCACGGCACGACCGCCTCGCCGTCCCTGCCGGCCAGCATCGCGCCGACGGTGCTGGCCGTCCTCGGGCTGACCGACTACGCGCCGTTCCACGCCGACGCGACCCACACGCCGAAGAACGTGAAGAGCTCGACCTCGGCCACGCCGACCGCCGCCTACACCGGCAACCGCACGCCCGCCGACTTCGCCAGCTCGTATGACCTGACGCCGCTGGTCAAGGCGGGCGACACGGGCCAGGGCCAGACCCTGGGCGTGGTCACGATGGCCGGCTTCGATCCGGCCACCGCGCAGTACTTCTGGGACAACGTCCTGCACATCACGACCAAGCAGAACCGGATCACCACCACCAACGTGGACAACGGTCCCGGCGCGCCGAGCGAGGCGGCCGGGTCGGCGGAGAGCGACCTGGACGTCGAGCAGGCCGGGGCGCTGGCCCCCAGCGCGAACATCGTCGTGTACCAGGCGCCGAACTCCGAGGGCGGCTTCGCCGACGCTTTCTTCGCCGCGGCCAGCCAGAACCTGGCCGACACGCTGTCGTCCAGCTGGAGCGAATCGGAGACGCTGCTGCTGGCCTCCGCGGCGGCCGGCGGGGGCACCCCGGCGTACGCGCAGGCGTTCGACGAGGCGTTCCTGGAACTGGCTGCGCAGGGCCAGAGCACGTTCCTGGCCGCGGGCGACGCCGGCGCGTACGACGCGGCCGGTGACGTGGGGACGGCCAACCTGTCGGTCGGCAGCCCGACGGACAGCCCGTACGTCACCAGCGTGGGCGGCACGACGCTGGGTGGCGCCATCACGGCCACGACGACCGGCGGCGGCACCATCAACGCCACCATCGCCGCCCAGCGCACCTGGGCCTGGGACTGGCTGTGGCCGTACTACGCCGCGCTCGGCCTGCCGACCGAGGCGGCAGCCGCGGCGGGGGCGGCCATCGGCGGGGGCGGCGGCTACAGCAGCTACGAGCCGCTTCCGCTGTACCAGGCCATGCTCACCCAGCAGAATGCCCCGGGGGTGGGCAGCTTCAGCGGGGTGCCGTACCTGAAGCCCGCGGACTACGGGACGGTCGACGGCCTCTACCTGCCCGCGCAGTCGACCTTTGACTCCAATCCGACGATCGTGACCGGCGAGGGCAACGGCCGGGCGCTGCCCGACCTGGCCGCGGACGCCGACCCGTTCACCGGCTACCTGCTGTACGACCCGCTGGCCTCGCCGAGGCTGCAGGGCGGCTGGGGCGGCACGAGCGTGGCGGCGGCGCAGCTGAACGGGGCGGCCGCGCTGATCGACCAGAAGGCCGGCCACCGGGTCGGGCTGTGGAACCCGGCCATCTACTCCTTCGCCCTGAAGCCGAGCTCACCGTTCACGCCGCTGTCGGCGTCCGGCACGGGTAACGACAACCTGTACTACACGGGCACGCACGGTCAGTTGTTCAACGCCGGATCCGGGCTCGGGTACCCGGATCTGGGCGCGCTCGCCGGCGACTTCAGCTAGCCGGGCGAGAGGGCATAGCCGGTTGTTTCCGGGCCCGTCCGCGGTGCGGGCGGGCCCGGAAATGCCGGACACTGGGGGGATGAACCGCGAACGTGCGGAGATCTTCCTGCGGCTGCTGGCCGAAGCCGAGCTGCGTGAGTGGGCCGTTTCCGGTCCGGCCGGCCGGGCGTTCGCCGGGATGCCGACGGCCCTGCCGCGGGCGGCGTGGGCGCTGACCGTGATCGGCGCGGTCGAGGAGCAGACCGCCGAGGCGATCCTGGCCGACATCGACCTGGCCCTGGACGCGCGGCGCAGGCCGGAGAGGCTGATGGCGACGGTGGGCGGGCCGCCGGGCGGCCTGCCGGTGCCGCGCCGGTTCGCCGGGGCCAGGATGCCTCGGGGGCTGCGGTCAGGGACGCCGGGTCCGGGTCCGGCCCGGACCCGGACCGGCCCGGACCGGTACGTCCCGATCGGCCAGACGATCTGGTTTCACGACGAGACGATCAGCGGCGAGCTCGACCTCATGTCGTACCTGCACACCGCGACCGGGGCCCGGCTGATCGCGGCCTGGCACACCCGCGACCCGATCGGCTCGCGGCCCCGCGGCGTGCCGCCGCTGGAGACGTTCACCGTGACCGATGACCGGGGCAAGGCCTACGACCTGCTGTTCGCGGCCAAGGGCCGCCGGGAATCGGCGTGTGACCTCGGCTTGCACCCCGAACCGCCGCGGGACGCCCGCTGGCTGGACGTCACCGCGCCCGGCGAGCAGACGGTCCGCATCGACCTGGGCGGGGACCGCGAAAGGGCGGCGTGGCCGGACGGGGCACAGGAGGACGGCGGGGCTGGCACGGACGGCGAGGCTGGGGCGGACGGCGGGGCTGGGGCGGACGGCGGGGCTGCGGTGAATGGCGGGGCTGGCACGGATGGCGAGGCCGGGACGGACGGCGGGGGTGGGACGGACGGCGGGGGTGGGGCGGAGGCCAGCCCCGGGGAGCAGCTGCTGAACCGGATCGCGGACCGGCTGCTGACCCTGGCGGCCCAGGGACCGGCGGGCGGCATGCAGGCCAACCCGGCGGCCGGGCCGCTGGGCCATCTGGCCGCCGGGCTCGGTACGACCATCGCGGCGCTGCGGGCGGCCGAGGCGCTGCCCGCCCGGAGCGCGCTGCCCGGCCAGCTGGCCACGCTGTGCGCGAGCCTGGGCGTCTGCGGCCACGGGATCACCGCGGCCCGGGCG
The DNA here is from genome assembly GCA_963744005.1 of uncultured Actinomycetes bacterium. GTDB lineage: Bacteria > Actinomycetota > Actinomycetes > Streptosporangiales > Streptosporangiaceae > Palsa-504. The sequence continues at coordinate 2,142,935 of CAVURU010000003.1, forward strand.
GCGGACCTGCCCGAGCCGTGGCTCAGCGTGCTCGCCTACCACCTGCGGCGCAGGCCCGGGCCAGCTCCGGCCGGCGAGGGCTACGGGGGGCTGGCCGCCGCGCTGCCGGAGTTCGACGGCATCACGCTGATCCTGCTCGGCCTGCACAACACGGCCGACGGTTCCTGGGTGAACGCGCTGGCCCGCGGCCGGCTCCCCCGGCAGCAGCCGGGCCCGCTGCGGGTCGAGGTGGCCCCGCCGCTGTCGATCTGGATCCGGGACGACGCGGGCCGCTGGCACGTGGCCCAGCCGGCCGGCTGGCCGGAATTCGACGGCGAGGCCAGCCTCACCCTGCGGCTGACGCCGCCGCTGACCCGGTCGCCGGACTGGATCGAGGTCCGCGCGGCAGGCACGTCAGCCCAGGCCTGCGCCACGGTCCCGGTGAGCTGGGGGTACCGGCCGTGATCCCGCAAGGCCCGCACGGTGCGCCGGACGGCCCGTGGTTCGGCTGCCTGCCCAGCTACGAGACCTCCGTGCCGTGCGGCGACGGGCAGCACATCGTCCGGTGGGAAGCGGGCACGCTGCAGCTGCCCTCGCATCCCGACGTCGAGGGCGAGCTGGTGCTGGCCGCCCTGGGCGGGGGGACGGCCCGCTGCCTGGAGCTGGCCGAGGCCTGGGCCCAGCACACCGACGACCTGTCGGTGCTGGCCATCTGGCCGCGCAGCCCGGCCGACGAGATCACCATCGGCTGGGAGGACGTGGCCGCCGTCACCCGGACCGGAGCGGGCGCGCGGAGCCTCGCCGGGCGGGCGGGCACGATCGTGGCCCGGACGGCGGCCCGGCACCGGCAGATGCACGAGGAGATGCTGGCCGCCCAGCGCCGCCGGGACGAGCTGCTGACGCTGCTGGCGCTGGGCTACGGGTTCGGGGTCCGGCTGAGCGGGCAGGTGGCCGCGGCGCACGCGGCGGACGGCGAGGACCGCGAGGACAGCCCGCCGGGTCAGCGATCACGGCCGGCGCTGGTGGCGGCGATCGCCGGGCGGCTGGCCCCGGCGGCCGAGCAGTGGCTGGGGATCGACCCTGATCAGGTGGACGTGCGGCTGCACCAGGGGCCAGGCTGGGGATCAGTCGGGCTGGCCGGGCCGGGAGCCGATCGCCGGCTGTCGGTCAGCCTGCCCGCCGGGTGGCTGGCCTCGGTCTGGGCCTGCGGGCTGACGCTCGTGTCAGGGCACCTGATCGTGGCTGTGGAACAGCCGGGATGGCCGCGTGCGCGGGTGCTCGGGCTGCGCGCTCCGGGGGCCGAGCCGGAGCTAATGGAGGTATCCGCTGACGCAGGCGGTCCTCAAGATGTGCCACATTGGACCGTATGACTGAAAATCCGGCCGCCGAGGCGCTCGGGGTCGCGGTCGCGGCCCGGGTGCCCGTCCTGCTGTGGGGGGCGCCTGGCACGGGCAAGACGTCCGCCATCCGGTCCATGGCCGAGGCCATGAACATGCCGTGCGAGACGGTCATCGCCTCGATCAGGGAACCATCGGATTTCGCCGGGCTGCCCATCGTGGTCGGCGAGGTGGTCCGGTTCGCCCCGCCAGCCTGGGCCCGGCGGCTGGCCGAATCCCGGCGCGGCCTGCTCTTCCTGGACGAGCTGTCCACGGCCCCGCCCGCGGTGCAGGCCGCACTGCTCCGGGTGGTGCTGGAACGGGCCGTGGGTGACCTGGACCTGCCCGAGGAGGTCGCGGTGGTAGCCGCGGCCAACCCGCCCGAGCAGGCCGCCGACGGCTGGGACCTGTCCGCCCCGCTGGCCAACCGGCTGTGCCACCTGTCCTGGCTGGCCACGCCCCGTTCGGTGGCGGACGGGCTGGCGGGGGGCTGGACGGCGCCGGTCATCCCGATGCTGCCGGACGGCTGGCAGTCCGAGGAAATCCTGTGCCGCGGCCTGATCGCCGCCTTCCTGCACGTCCGGCCGGCCCTGGCCTCCGCGCCGCCGACCGACGCGTCCTCGGCGGGCCGCGGCTGGCCGTCCCCCCGGACCTGGGAGATGGCGGGCCGCCTGATGGCCGCGGCCGGCGCGGCCGGCACCTCGGACGAGGCGCGGTCCGCGCTGATCCGGGGCGCGGTGGGCGACGGCGCCGGGGTGGAGTTCCTGGCCTGGCTGGTGGAGATGGACCTGCCCGACCCGGAGCAGGCCCTGGCCGATCCCGCCTCGTTCAAGCTGCCGGACCGGGGCGACCGGGCCTACGCTGCGCTGGCCGCGGTGGCCTCGGCGGTAGCCTCCAACCCGACCGCGGAGCGCTGGACGGCGGGCTGGCAGGTGCTCGGCCAGGCGGCCAACGGCGCCCTGGACATGGCGGCGGCCGCGGCCCGGGTGCTGGCCCGGTGCCGTCCGGACGGGGCGCCCCTGCCCGATGAGGTGCGCGTCTTCGCGCCGGTGCTGCGGGCCGCAGGCCTGATGCCGGGCGCCCGGGGCATCGATGGCTGACCGGGCGCACGTCGAGAACCTCCCGGCGGCCCGGCTGTGGGCCACCGACCGGTTCCCGTACCTGGCCACCGGGCTGTTCAGCGCCGAGGTGGTCGCGTCGCCGGGCAGCGGGACGGTCTCGGTCGACGAGGGCTGGCGGATGCACGCCGACCCGGAGCTAGCCGCCACCTGGAGCCCGGCCCAGCTGGGCAGCGTGCTGGTGCACCACGTCTGCCACCTGCTGCGGATGCACGGGGAACGAGCCCGCGGCCTGCAGATCGGCCCGAAGGACACGCACGCCTGGGTGCGGGCCGCCGACGCGGAGATCAATGACGACCTGGTCCCGGCCGGGCTGGACCTGCCCGGTCATCCGGTGCTGCCCCGCGACTTCGGCGCCGCGGACGGGCTGCTGGCCGAGCAGTACTTCGCCGCGGGAACCACGGACCGTTCGGACAAAAGCGACGGCGAAGGGGAAACGGCGGGCACCTGGCTGGACTGCGGGAGCGGCGCGGACGGGCAGCCCCGGCCCGATGACGGCTCGCCGAACCAGCCCGAATGGCAGGCTGACCTGCTGCGCCGCCAGGTGGCCAAGGACATCGTGGAGTACGGCAAGACGGCCGGGAAGGTGCCTGCGGGCCTGCTGCGGTGGGCCCAGGAGGAGATGTCGCCCACGGTCAACTGGCGGACCCTGCTGGCCGCCGAGCTACGCCGGGCGGTGGCCGAGGTGGCCGGCGCGGTCGACTACTCCTACCGGCGGCCGTCCCGGCGGGCCTCGGTGTCCGGGACGGTGGTGCTGCCCGCGCTGCGGCGGCCGCTGCCCGAGGTGGCCATCGTGTGCGACACGTCGGCCAGCATGACCGACGACCTGCTGGCCGGGGCGCTGGCCGAGGTGGACGGGCTGCTGCGGGCCCTCGGCCTGGCCCGCCAGGTCCGCGTGCTGGCCTGCGACACGGCGGTGTCGGCGGCCCAGCGGGTCAGCTCGGCCCGCAAGGTCCAGCTGACCGGCGGCGGCGGCACCGACATGGTGGCGGGCCTGGAGGCGGCGGTCGCGCTGCGGCCCCGGCCGGCGCTCACCATCGTGCTGACCGACGGGTACACGCCGTGGCCGAACCTGGCCCCCAAGGGCACCCGGGTGGTGGTCGGGCTGCTCGGGATGGACGCCCCGGACGCGCCGACGTGGGCCCGGGTGGTCCGGGTCGAGCCGGACTGAGCAGGGTGTTAGCCGGATCCGGTTTGCTCGCCGGGATCATTGATGATCTGCTAAGCGGGCGATGAAGACCAGGCCAGACCCCGAGCGCGCGATGACGCTGATCGCGATCGCGCTCACCTTCGGGTCGGGTGCGGCCGACGTGATCACCTTCACCAGGCTGGGCAACGTGTTCACCAGCGTGATGACCGGGAACATGGTGCTGCTGGGGCTGTCCATCGCGGATCGGTCACTGACGCTGTTCAGCCATACGACGGTCGCGGTGGGCGGTTACGTGGCCGGCGTGGCGGCCAGCACGCTGCTCGCGCACCGGGTCAAGGCGCCTGGAGCCGAGTCCGACCGCCAGGTCGAGGTGCACGTCCGGTGGATGCTGCGGGCCGAGCTGGTGCTGCTGGCCGGCTTCACGGTGGGCTGGGAGATGAGCGGGGCCCGTCCGGCCGGCTGGGCCCAGTTCGCCCTGCTGGCCACGCTGGCCGCGGCGATGGGCACCCAGTCGGCCGCGGTGAACGAGATGGGCCTGGCCCACGTGTCGACCACGTTCCTGACCGGGACGCTGACCGGGCTGGTGTCGTCCCTGGTCAGTCCGGGGAAGGCCACCCCGGCCCGGCTGCGGCGGTTCGGCGTGCTGATCGGGCTGGCCTCCGGGGCCAGCCTGGGCGGCCTGCTGCTGGCCACGGCGGCCGACGTGGCCCCCGTCCTGCCGCTGGCCGCGCTGGCGGCCACCCACGTGCTGGCCGCCGGGCGGCAGGTCCCGGCGGGCGATCGCGATCTGGCCCAGGCGGGGCGCGACGATCCGGCATGACGTTGCGGGACGCTGAAATATGCGAACGCGGCACCCGCTCCCCGAGCACGACGACGACGGCCGCGCAGAAGATGACGATCCGTTTTCCTGGCCGTTACCCCGGTTTTAACAGACGCCAGAACAGCGCATCAGTTTGCCTGGTTCGGCATAGTCTTCCCAGCTCACCATCTCTGTATCGACTTTTACAGGGCATAATTCGCAACGCCGCGAACGCCCACAGATGACTGTCGATTTCGGGATTTTCCGGGCCGTGCGATAAGTGATTTCAGGGAGCACATCACCGGCGGGCGGGCCGGGCAATGTCGGTGGGCGGTGTCAGCATTCCGGCATGAGTGAGCGAACAGGGCTCGGGGCGCGCGGAGCGGGCCGGGCGGGTGAGGCGGCATGCGGCCGGCGCTGAAGGCCGGGCTGCTGCCGCTGTGGAGGGACCGGGATGTACTGCAGTTCGGCACGGATCCGCGGCGGGCGGTGGCCCTGGGCGGACTAGGAGCGGCGGCGGCCGTGATCTCCCTGCTGGACGGGAGCCGGGACCGCGAGGAGCTGATGGCCACGGCCGTCGCGGCCGGCGTCCCGGCCGGGGCGGCAGGCCGGGTGCTGGGCCTGCTAGCCGAGGCGGGCGTGCTGGAGGACCGGCCGCCCGGGCGGCACGGGGCCGGGGCTCCGGGACGGCTGGAGCCCGAGCTGGCCACGGCCGCGCTGGCCTACGGCGAGGCGGACGGCGGGACGGCGGTGCTGGCCCGGCGGCGAGCTGCGTTCGTCCGGGTGCACGGGGCGGGGCGGACCGGCGCGTGCGTGGCCACCTTCCTGGCCGCCTCGGGCGTGGGCCACGTGGCGTGCGCCGACCCGGAGCCGGCCGAGGCGGCCGACCTGGCCCCGGCCGGGCTGGTCGAGGCCGACCTGGGCCAGCCCCGGCAGGAGGGCGCGGCGCGAGCCGTGCAGCGGGCCGCGGCGGGCACCAGGACCAGCGACGACGGAGAGGTCCCGGACCTGGTCGTGCTCACCGAGCCGGTCCTGCCCGACCTGCCCGACGGGCTGGTCCGGGCGGGCGTGCCGCAGCTGGCCGTGTGGGCCGGGGAGGCGATCGGGGTGATCGGGCCGCTGGTGCGGCCGGGACGTTCGGCGTGCCTGCGGTGCGTGGACCTGCGCAAGGCCGACGCCGATCCGCAGTGGCCGCGGATCGCAGCCCAGGCCACCCTGGCCCGGGTCCGGCCGCAGGCCTGCGACACGGCGCTGGCGGCCATGGTCGCCGCGATGGCCTGCGCGCAGGCGCTGCTGCTCATCGACCGGGCGGGGTCCGCGGAGCCGGCGCCGGCCACCGTGGGCGGGACGCTGGAGGTGGTCCTGCCGGACTGGCGGTGGCGGCGGCGCAGCTGGGCACCGCATCCCGCGTGCCGGTGCGGCGCGGCCGGGGCGGGCGCTGGGAGCGGGAATCGTGACGGTGGTCACCTTGGGACGGGAAGCCGTAACGATGCGGTAACGGACGCTTCCTAGCGTTTGTTATCCAAGCAGGCGCGAGGAGGGCAGCGAAATGACGGAGCCCAGCACGGCACCGGGCGGGGAACGGTACTACGCGCCGCCCGGCATGCGTGAAAATAGCAATGTGAACGACGTGCCGCGGAACTCGGTGACCCGGGCAGCCAAGCTAGCCGGGCTGCCGATCGGCCTGGCCGCCCGCACGGCCCTGGGGGTCGGGAAACGGATCGGCGGCCGCCCGGCCGAGATCGTGGCCGAGGAGATCCAGCGGCGGACCGCGGACCAGATCTTCCGGGTGCTGGGCGAGCTCAAGGGCGGCGCCATGAAGCTCGGCCAGGCGCTGTCCATCTTCGAGGCGGCGCTGCCGCCGGAGATCGCGGGCCCCTACCGGGCCACGCTGACCAAGCTGCAGGACTCCGCGCCGCCGCTGCCCGCCCGGACCGTGCACCAGGTGCTGACCCGGGAGCTGGGCGAGGCCTGGCGGGACAACTTCACCGAGTTCGACGACGTGCCCGCGGCCGCGGCGTCGATCGGCCAGGTGCACCGCGCGGTCTGGGGGGACGGCCGGCCGGTCGCGGTGAAAATCCAGTACCCCGGGGCCGGGCGGGCGCTGATCAGCGACTTCACTCAGCTCAGCAGGCTCGGGCGGATGTTCGGCATGCTCATGCCGGGCCTGGAGGTCAAGCCGCTGCTGGACGAGCTGCGCGACCGGGTGACCGAGGAGCTCGACTACACCATGGAGGCCGCCGCGCAGCAGGCCTTCGCCGACGCCTACCGCGACGACCCGGACATCTACGTGCCCGATGTGGTCATGGGCACGAGCCAGGTCCTGGTCAGCGAGTGGATGGACGGCACGCCGCTGTCGAAGATCATCAGCGACGGGAGCAAGGAAGAGCGCGACCGGGCCGGCATCCTGCTCGTCCGGTTCCTGTTCTCGGGGCCGTCACGGGCCGGGCTGCTGCATGCCGACCCGCATCCGGGTAACTTCCGGCTGATGGAGGACGGGCGGCTGGGCGTGCTCGACTTCGGCGCGGTGGACCGGCTGCCGGACGGGCTGCCGCCGTTCTTCGGCCGGCTGATGCGGATCATGCACACCGACGACCCGGACATCGAGGAAGTCGAGCAGGAACTGCGGGCCCACGGGTTCCTGCGGCCCGGCATCGAAGTGGACCTGGACGCGCTGCGCGCGTTCCTGGCCCCGATGGCCGAGCCGTCCCAGGTCGAGGTGTTCAAGTTCAGCCGCGAGTGGCTGCGGGACGAAGCGGCCCGCATCACGGACGTGAGCACGAGCAACGTGACCCGCAAGTTCAACCTGCCGCCGTCCTACGTGCTCCTGCACCGGGTGTCCACGGCCGGCATCGGGGTGCTGTGCCAGCTGGAGTGCGAGGGCGCGTTCCGGGCTGAGGTGCTGCGCTGGGTGCCGGGCTACGCCGATCCGGTGCCGCCGGGGGTTGCGGGCTAGCCGGCTTTCCCGGCACGATCGCGGCAGGGGCCGCCCACCAGGCCCCGGCCACGGCGATGACCGGAGCGCACCGATGACCGGACCGCAGATACCCGCTTCCGACCGCCGCATCGTGGTGGGTGTCGATGACTCCGCGCCGTCCCGGCACGCGCTGCAGTGGGCGCGGTTCATGGCGCTGGCCCTGGGCGCGACGATCGACGCGGTGACGGTCTGGGAGATCTCCGCCGTCGAGGCCGAGGAGTGGGTCGACGACTGGAGCCCGGAGAAAGACGCCGCCGCGCAGCTGCACGCGATCGTGGCTGACGTCCTCGGGCCGGAGCCGCCGGTGGCGGTGCGGGAGTTCATCCGGCACGGCGCGGCGGCCGAGGAACTGCTGGCGGCCAGCCAGGGCGCGGCCATGCTGATCGTGGGGAACCGCGGGCACCGCGGCTGGCACGAGCTGTTCCAGGGCTCGGTCAGCTCGAGCAGCACGGTGCACGCGCAGTGCCCGGTGCTGGTCATCCACGGTGACACGCCGCCCCCGCCCGGGCCGGTGGCGGGGAGCTAGCGGCCGGGCAGGGTGGCGAGCTTGCGGAAGTCCCAGCTGACGATCTTGGCCGGGGTGATGCGCAGCCAGGCGTGCCGGCCGTCGGGGCCGCCGCCCGAGCCGCCGGAGTACTTGGCCGCCATCAGGCGCTCGGCCTCGGCCAGCTCGGGAACGTCAGGGTCGGCGGCGGTCCGCGGCACCGGCCCGACCGGGGCGGCCTGGCCCTCGATCTCGACGCCGCGCAGCTCGTGATAGTGGTGGCCGTCGTCGGCCACCACGGCGACTCTCGGATCGCGCTCGATGTTGGCCCAGCGCTGGCTGCGGGTGAGCGAGGAGACCCACAGGGCGGCCCCGTCCCAGACGAACCAGACCGGCGCGACGTGCGGCCCGCCGGGCCCGGTGGTGGCGAGCCGGCAGGTCCGCTGCTCGGCCAGGAACGAGTCCAGCTCGGCCGGGGTCATCGCGATCACCCGGCTGCGCCGCTGCGGCTGCACCATGGGTCCTCCCCTGAGGAGAATACGAGGCTGCCCGTGACGATAACGGCCGGTCCGGCGATCCGCCAGGGGCGGGACGCAGGACGCCGCCCAGCGCCCTTGACGACCAGTAAGCGCAGGGAGCAGGATTCGAAAGTGTGGCAACAATTGACGTCAATTTTCCCTACCCGAGGGGCTGTCCATGGGACAACTAGCTGACGCTGCCGTCGCTGGGGTCTATCAGACAAAGCAAGGCGATCTGAGCGAGCAAACACAGCCTGCCACCTGGTGGGAATCCGTCCGCGGCGCATGCGCCGACGCCGGCCTGGACCTGAACGACGTCGACGGACTCATCGGGACCGGGCCGAACGGCGTCGGGCTGCGCGACGGGATGCCCGCGGCCGGGGTGGCCGAGCTACTCGGCCATCCGATCCGGTTCTACGCCAACAGCAACGTGGGCGCGGCGTCGACCGCGGCCGGGCTCAACCTGGCCGCCTACGCGGTCTCGCACGGGCTGGCCGAGGTGGTGGTGATCGGCAATGCGGTCGCGGGCCGGGGCGAGGGCTACGCCAGCGCCAGCCGGGACGCGGCGGTGGCGGCCATGGCCAAGCTGTCCGGGCCGTATGAGTACGTCTACGGCACGACCCGGATCTCGGACTACGCCACGCTGGCCATGCGGCACTTCCACGAGTACGGCACGACCTCAGAGCAGCTGGCCGCGGTGGCGGTGGCGGAGCGGCACGGCGCGACGCTGCACCCGCTGTCGGTGCACGGGCACCGGGGTGACATCACCGTCGAAGACGTGGTCACGTCCCGGATGATCGCCGACCCGCTGCACCTGCTGGACTGCTGCTCGGTCAACCAGGGCGGCGGGGCCATCGTGGTGACCAAGGCCGACCACGTGCGCGCCATCGGGCGGCACACCCCGGTCGCCATGCTGGGGTACGGCGAAGGCCACAGCCACATCGACCCGAACGCGGTGGAGAGCCTGTCGGAGTTCCAGGCGGCCAAGGTCGCGTCGGACACCGCGTTCGGCATGGCCGGAGTGAGCCGCGACAACATCAACGTGGCCGGGATCTCCGACCACTTCACCATCGGCGTGGTCACCGGCCTGGAAGACGCCGGGTTCTGCAAGAAGGGCGAGGGCGGCGCGTTCGTGGACAACGGCGGAACGGCCATCGGCGGCCGGCTGCCGACCAACACCTCGGGCGGTTTCCTGTCCTTCAGCCACGCGGGCTCGTGCGGGATCTTCACCCTGATCGAGCTGGTCGACCAGCTCCGCGGCGAGGCGGGCGGCCGCCAGGTGGCCGACGCCAACCTGGCCTTCCTGGGTGGCGTCGGCGGCGCCGACCAGGCCTTCTGCTCAGCGATCCTCGGGAGGGTCTGATGACCACAGCGCCGGCTGAATACGGCAAGTGGCTGCCCGAGGGCATCCCGCCGATGCAGATGCCATTCTGGGACTCGCTGAAGGCCAAGGCCGTGCAGGTGCAGCGGTGCGACAACTGCGGCGCCTACCTGTACATCCCCAAGGACATCTGCAACCACTGCCACAGCGACCGCCTGACCTGGACGCCGATCAGCGGCCGGGGCGAGATCTACACCTACACCGTCGTGCGACGGGCCCCCACCCCTGCGTACGCCGAGGATGCTCCTTATACCCTGGTTCATGTCACGATGGATGAGGGTTTCCGGATGATCGCCAAGCTCAACGGCGTGGCGCCGGAAGATGTCCGGATCGGCGCGCCGGTGCGGATCACCTACAAGGAGGTCACTCCCGAGTGGACCCTGATGGAATTCGAGCCCGCCCCGGCCTCGGCCGGCGCAGAAAGGTAAGCGACCGGTGGAGGTAGAACTTTCCGAGGAGCAGCGGTTCCTCCAGGATGCGACACGCAGATTCCTGGAGCAGGAGTCTCCGCTGCTGACGGTGCGGGAGAAGGCGGGCAAGGGCGAGGCGCCCTTCGAGCGCAACTACTGGCAGCGCGCGGCCGAGCTGGGCTGGACCGCGATGCTGGTTCCCGAGGAGCACGGCGGCGCGGCCAGCGACCACCCGGTGCTCGACCTGATCGTGGTGGCCGAGGAGATCGGCCGTACCATCGCACCGGGCCCGTTCCTGCCGTCGGCGACGGTGATCGACGCGCTGCTGCGGTCCGGCTCGCCGGAACAGCAGGCCGAGCACCTGCCGGGGATCGCCGAGGGATCCACGATCGCCACCTGGGCGCTGGCCGAGGCGCCGGACGGATGGGAGCCGACCGAGGCCACCACCAAGGCGAACCGGGATGGCGACGGGTACATCCTGTCGGGCGAGAAGACGGCGGTCGAGGCGGCCGACGTGGCCGACCTGCTGCTGGTCACGGCGAGCACGCCGGAGGGCCCGGCGCAGTTCCTGGTGCCGGCCAACGCCGAGGGCGTGACGATCCACAAGCTGCCCCAGTTCGACCTGGCCCGGCTGTTCAGTGACGTCTCGTTCCAGGACGTGCGCGTCCCGGCCAGCGCGGTGCTCGGGACCCCCGGCTCCATCGGCGCGGCGCTGGAGCACCAGTTCCTGCTGGCCGTCACGCTGATCAGCGCCGAGACGATCTCGCTGACGAGCCAGATCTTCGACGCGACGATCGAGTACACCAAGGACCGGTACAGCTTCGGCCGCCCGGTCGCGTCCTACCAGGCGGTCAAGCACCGGCTGGCGGACCACAAGCTGTGGCTGGAGGCCGGGTTCGGCTTGTCCACGGCCCTGGCCCACGCGCTGGACAGCGACGACCCGAACGTCAGCAAGCTGGCCAGCGTGACCAAGGCGCACATCAGCGAGCAGTCGATGAAGATCATCTCGGACTGCAGCCAGCTGGGCGGCGGCATCGCCCAGACCTGGGAGCACGACAACCACCTGTTCCTGCGCCGCGCGACGGCCAACGATTTCCTGTACGGATCGGCCAGGCAGCACAAGGAGCGCCTGTGCCGTCTTTACGGCGTGTGAGGGAGAGTAAGTGAGCGAGCAAGAGACCCCCGAGGAATTCCGCGCCCGCGCGCGGACCTGGGTGGAGAGCAACCTGCCCCCGCTGGAAGGCCACGCTGAGGCGGGGCTGGCGGTCGACGACGACGAGGAACTCCGTCAGGTCGCCAAGTCCCGCGAGCTGCAGCAGAAGATCTACGAAGGCGGCTTCGCCGGCATCCGCTACCCCAAGGAGTACGGCGGCCAGGGCCTGACCCGTGAATACCAGATGGCCTGGCACGAGGCCACGGCCGGATACCAGGTGCCGACCGCGTTCTCGGTCACGCACGGGATCATCGGCCCGACGCTGGTCGACTTCGGCACCGAGGAGCAGAAGGCGGCGCACATCCCGCACATGCTGGACGGCAGCGAGCTGTGGGTGCAGTTCCTGTCCGAGCCCAGCGGCGGCTCGGACCTGGCCGGCCTGCTGACCCGGGCCGACCGGGACGGCGACATGTTCCGGCTGAACGGCTCGAAGATCTGGAGCACCGGGGCGCACTTCTGCGACTACACCATGGTGCTGGCCCGGACCAACATGGACGTGCCCAAGCACGCCGGGCTGTCCATGTTCATGATGCCGGTCCGCAGCCCGGGCGTGACGGTGACGCCGATCAAGCTGGTCACCGGCGGCTCGCACTTCTGCCAGGAGTTCTTCGACGACGTCCAGCTCACCCCGGACCAGCTCATCGGCCCGGAGAACGACGGCTGGCGGATCACCTCCAAGCTGCTCAACCACGAGCGCAACATGATCGGCGGCAACAGCCTGAACGACCATGCGGTGGCGGGCGAGGAAGGCGAGAGCGACTCCATCGGCGAGCTGGCCGCGCTGGCCAAGGCCGTGGGCCGTAACGACGACAGCTACACCCGGCAGCTGATCGCCGAGGCGGTCATCCTGGAGACGCTGCCCGAGGCGCTGATCTCCCGGATCAACGTCGGGGTGGCGACGGGCAAGATGCCGGAGGCGGCCGCCTCCATCCTGCGGCTGATGGCCGGCCTGCAGGGCGTGCGGCTGAAGGAGATCGGCATGGAGATCGCCGGCACCCAGGGCGTCATCCGCGGCGGCGACGACGCGATCGGCGGCTTCGGCCGGTCGTGGCTCGGCGCCCGGACCGGCACCATCGCCGGCGGTACCACCGAGATGTCGCGCAACCTGGTCAGCGAGCGCGTCCTCGGGCTCCCGCGGGAGGCTACTCCCGACCGCGGCGTGCCGTTCAACGAGGTGCTGGCCATGCGGCGGCAGCGAGGGTAGGGCAGCAGCAGCCGGAGCAGCAGCAGCAGCCGGAGCCCGCGTCGGCCTGGTCCTCCCGGACCGGATCGGCGCGGGCTTCGTGCATGAACGGGCCGAAGTCCGCGTGCCCGGACCGCACCGGGCGCCCGATGTTTCGGCATATGGCCTAATACGGACGCGGGTGTAAATTCGGGTCACGCGCTGCATGCGGGCGTGTTAAAACTGTATGACTTACGGTCCGCTCGAGCCTCGGTTTGCTCGCGGCGCAGTATGATAATTTTCGAAGTTCTCTTCAGCAGTGCACCAGTATCAGGACGATCTGGGCACGTGGAAGCAGGAGACCGAGAATCTGATGGCTGGCAAGCCGACGTTGGACTCCCCACCGACCGAAGTGTTCAGTGCGCTGAGTGACCCGATCCGGTGGAGCATCATCACTCAGATGGCCCAGGTGGAAGAGCTGGCGTGCGTCTCATTGGAGAGCACGCTGCCGGTATCCAAGCCGACCATTTCGTACCACATCAAGATCCTCCAGAACGCGGGCCTCATCGAGACGCGCAAGGCGGGCCGTAACTACTACTACTGCCTGCGCCGCGACGTGATCCGTGACCTGCTGGACGGCCTGTGGGAGCTGGTTCCCGCGCCGCGGCTGGTCGGCGCGCGCAGTAACCCGAGCCCGGCCGCCCGCCGCCAGAAGGGCGGCAGCTACCCCAGCGTGCGGTCGGCGAGCAGCCGCCGCCGGGTGGCGAGTCACGACGAGGCCGAGGAAGCCGCCGTCCTCACCTGGTGACGGATGGCCGGTGACCGGCCGGCGCCGGCCGGCAGGCCAGCCTCGCTGAAGGCCGCCCGGCTGGAAGCCGGGCGTGCCCGGACGCAGCAGCGTTACGCGAGCCCCGACCCGTTGACCGGGTGGCTCGATAGTGCAACTATTGCAAAAGTAACGAACTGATGCGTTGGTGCGCCGAGGGCCCGCGCCGGGGTGCGTGGCGGGCCGTCGGAGCCGCCGGAGGAGACACCGGGATGGACTTCGACCTCACCGCTGACCAGAAGCTGTTCCGCACCACGACCAGGGATTTCCTCGACAAGCAGATGCCGCTGCCGCGGGTCCGCGAACTGGGCGAGGGCGGCGGCGGCTTCGAGCGCGACTGGTGGGCCCAGGGCAGCGAGCTGGGCTGGAACTCGATGCTGGCCGGCTCCTACGGGGACAGCATCTCCGGCGAGGGCCTGGTGGACACCTGCATCGTGGCCGAGGAGATGGGCCGGGTGACCGCCCCGGGGCCGCTGCTGGGCGTGAACGTGGTCACGGCCGCGCTGAGCGAGGCGGCCAACGCCGACGAGCACGGCGAGCTGATCACCGCGCTGATGGCGGGCGAGGCGGTGGCGAGCTGGGCCGTCTACGAGCCGAAGCACGGCTGGGAACCGCTGGCTCCCGGGGTGCGCGCGGCGGCCGACGGCGCCGGGTACGTCCTGTCGGGCGTCAAGGACCGGGTCGAGGCGGGCGATCAGGCCGACTGGTTCCTGGTCACCGCGGCGGCGCCGGACGGCGTGGTCCAGCTGCTCGTCCCGGCGGCCGCGCCGGGGGTGACGATCACCTCGGAGCAGAGCCTGGACGTGGTACGCCGGTACGCCCGGGTGGAACTGGACGGCGTGAGCGTGCCCGGCAGCAGCGTGGTCCGGCCGGCCACCTCGGCCGAGGCGGCGGTCAACCGGCAGATCCAGATCGCGGTCGCCCTGCAGTGCGCGGAGACGGCCGGGGTCATCGAGCGGGTCTTCGAGTTCACCACCCAGTGGGCCTTCGACCGGTACTCCTTCGGCCGTCCGCTGGCCTCCTACCAGGCGCTCAAGCACCGGTTCGCGGACATGAAGCTGTGGCTTGAAGCGTGCCAGGCCACGGCCAGCGCGGCGGCGCACGCCGCGGCGCAGCGGTCGGAGGATGCCGACGAGCTGGCCAGCGTGGCCAAGTCCTACGTCGGGCAGCGGGCCACCGACCTGGTCCAGGACTGCGTGCAGATGCACGGCGGCATCGGCGTGACCTGGGAGCACGACATTCACCTGTACCTGCGGCGGGCCACCGTGAACCGGACCATGTTCGGGACACCGGGCGAGCACCGCCGGCGGCTGGCCGACCTGCTCGGGGTGTGACGATGAGCGACAATACCGAGGACGTGGAGTCCTTCCGGCTACGGGCCCGCGACTGGCTGGCGGCGAACATGCCGCGGCTCGGCGACGGGTACGAGGGCATCGGGCGAAACGACGACGCGGTCTGGCCGCGGGCTCGCGAGCTGCAGCAGAAGCTGTACGCGGGCGGGTTCGCGGGCATCTGCTTCCCGCGGGAGTACGGCGGCCTGGGGCTGACGCCCGCGCATCAGCGCGCCTTCACGGCCGAGGCAGCGGGCTATGAGATGCCGCTGGTGCTGAACGTCCCGACGTTCTCGATCTGCGCCCCGACCCTGCTCGACATGGGCACCGAGGAGCAGAAGCGCGAGCACCTGTCGGCCATCATCCGCGGCGACGAGATCATGGTGCAGTTCCTGTCCGAGCCGCGCGGCGGGTCGGACCTGGCCGGCGTGACGACCCGGGCCACCCGCGACGGGGACATGTTCGTCCTGAACGGCTCGAAGATCTGGAGCTCCAACGCGTGGGCGGCGGACTGGGCGCTGTGCCTGACCCGGACCGACTGGGAGGCACCCAAGCACCGCGGCCTGACCATGCTGCTGGTCAAGGTGCACCAGCCCGGCGTCGACATCAAGCGGATCAAGCAGGTCAACGGGAGCAGCGAGTTCTGCCAGGAGTTCTTCGACGACGTGCCGGTGCCCGCGGTCAACGTGGTGGGCGAGGTCAACGGCGGCTGGTCGGTGGCCAGCCGCCAGATGTTCCACGAGCGCAACGCGGTCGGCGGCGGCTCCCCGTACGTCAGCGGCGGCGAAGGGCGGATGCGGCGCGGGCCAGGTGTCGGGGCGCTGATCGACATGGTCCGGGACACCGGCCGGTCCGGCGATCCCCAGGTACGCGAGCTGGTGGCCGAGGCGCACGCCATGGGCCGGGTCCAGCAGCAGCTCATCGCCCGGGTCACCGCGGGGATGCGGGCCGAGCAGCTGCCGCCCCCGGCCACCGCCATCACCCGGCTGTTCAGCGGGGAGAGCGCCAGCAGGCTGGCCGAGATCGGCGTGGAGGTCATGGGCCCGGACGCGGTGGTCGGCGAGCACGCCAGCCTGGGCACGGACTTCGTCATGCGGCAGGCCGGCTCGCTGGGCGGCGGCACGACGGAGATCTCCCGCAACATCATCAGCGAGCGGGTGCTGGGCATGCCGCGCGAGCCCGCC
The DNA here is from genome assembly GCA_963744005.1 of uncultured Actinomycetes bacterium. GTDB lineage: Bacteria > Actinomycetota > Actinomycetes > Streptosporangiales > Streptosporangiaceae > Palsa-504. The sequence goes on from CAVURU010000003.1 coordinate 2,158,843, forward strand.
GCCGACCGCGACGTGCCGTTCAACCAGGTGCGCCAAGGCCGGTAGGCCGATACCGGATGGCAGGGTACCGGCAGGCCGGTACCGGCTGGAAAGCGCCGGCAGGCCGCAACGCAAACGCCCGGGGCCGATGGCCCGGGCGTTTGCGTCGTGCGGCGGATGCTTATTACTCCAGGGCCTCGACGAAGGCCTTGAGCTGGCGGAGATTGCGGACCTCGTAGACCGCCTCGCAGAACTGCGCGTAGCTGTCCAGGACCGAGTCGCCGCTGTTCCACGCGCCGTGCGGCTCGGGGTTGAGCCAGAACACGTGCCCGGCCTTCTGCTCGAGGCTCTTGAGCACGTGCTCGGCCGGGTCGTGGTAGTTGGTCCGGGCGTCGCCCAGCACGATGACCGAGGTCCGCCGGCGGACCTGCTCGCCCCACTGGTCGTAGAAGGACTCCAGCGCGTGCCCGTAGTCCGACCGGCCGTCCAGCCAGACGCCGGTGCCCTCGGCGTTGATCTTGGTGGTGACGTCGATGACATTGTTGGCCGTCCGGAGCAGCTCGGTGACCTCGTCCACGCCGTCGACGAACACGAAGGTGCGGACCTTGGCGAACTGCGAGCGCAGGGCGAACACCAGCTGCAGGGTGAAGGCGGCGAAGGTGGACACCGAGCCGGAGATGTCGGCCAGCACGAACAGCTCGGGCTTGGACGGCTTGGGCTTGCCGTACACCGGGTAGACGGGCACTCCCCCGGTGCCGAGCGACTTGCGGATGGTGCGCCGGAAGTCGAGCGAGCCGCGCCGGTTGTGACGGCGCTTGGCCGACAGCCGGGCGGCCAGCTTGCGGGCGAGCGGATCGACCACGGCCTGCATGGAGGCGATCTGATCGCGGGAGGAGGTCAGGAAGTCGGCGTCCTCGGGCAGCGGCTGGCGCAGCGTCTTGGCCACGGCCGCGGAGCCCCGGTCCTCGACCAGCCGCCGCCGGACCTCGGCCTCCACCGCCTGGCGGAACCTGGTCATCTGCGCCTCGCGGCGCTCGGTCTCGAGCCGGGTCAGCAGGCCGTCAGTAGCCGATCCTTCGCCGACCGGGCCCGGCTGCTCCTCGGCCATCCGGGCCAGCAGCCGGTCCGGGTGCACGGCGCGCATGGTGCGCATCACGTAGTAGGTGCCGGCCACCGGGCGGCCGGGCTCGACGTGCGCGTGCCGGTCGACCAGGATGCTGGCGATGGTGCGCATCATGGTCTCGTTGTCCTCGCGGAACGCAGCCAGCAGCAGGTCGGTGATGGCCGCGTCGTCCATCGAATCCAGCGCGCCGCCGCCGCCACCGCCCTGGGCGGACCCGCCGGCGCCGCCGCGCCCCATCGAGGCCTGGCCGCTGCCTTCGCCGCCCTCGCCCTGGTCGGCGTCAGGATCGAAGTCCTGGTCATCCGGCGTCCACGCGGCGGGCGCGGGCGGGGTGAAGTACAGGTCGAAGATGGCGTCGAAGGCCAGCTCGTGGTCGTGGTCCTTGATCAGCACCGCGCGCAGGGCCGATTTCACGGCCCCGCGCTCGGTGAGCGGCACGTACTCCAGGCTCTGCACCGCGTCGATGCGCTCGGCGAGGGACACCGGCACGCCGATCTGACGCAGCTCGGTGATGATGCCTTCGATCGCAGCTTGCACCTGGATTCAGCCTTTCAGGATTCGGCCCTCGGTCCGTGGTGGTTAGCCGCGGCGTTTGGTGATTTCGTCGGTGAGGGCGGGGATGACGTCGTGGAGGTCGCCGATGATGCCGTAGTCGGCGAGCTCGAAGATGGGGGCCTCGGGGTCCTTGTTGACCGCGGCGATGGTCTTGGAGGTCTGCATCCCGGCCCGGTGCTGGATCGCGCCGGAGATCCCGATGGCCAGGTACAGCTGCGGCGAGACCGTCTTGCCGGTCTGCCCGACCTGGTTGGAATGCGGGTACCAGCCCGCGTCCACCGCCGCCCGCGACGCCCCGACCGCCCCGCCCAGCAGGTCAGCCAGCTTCTCGATCATCGCGAAATGCTCCGGGCCGCCCAGCCCCCGCCCGCCCGAGACCACCACCGCCGCCTCGGTCAGCTCCGGCCGCCCGGAGGACGCCCGGACCTCACGGCCCGTCACCGTCGTGGCCAGAGCAGCCGGCGACAGCTCCACCGACACCTCCGTCACCTCCGGCGTCACCGCCGCGGGCTCCGGGCTCGTCGCGTTCGGCTTCACCGCGATCACCGGCACCCCCTTCGTCACCGCCGAGGTGACCAGGAACGACGCCGCGAACACCGACTGCGTCGCCACCACGCCCGGCCCCGACCCGTCCCCGGCCGCCACGTCCACCGCATCAGAGATGAACCCCGACTCCAGCCGCAACGCCAGCCGCGCCCCGATCTCCTTACCCTCCGGCGACGCCGTCAGCAGCACCCCGGACAACTCCCCGGCCTGCCCCGCGATCTGCTGCAGCGCATCCACCTTCGCCACCACCAGATGATCAGTCACCGCCTGATCACCCACCACGAACACCTTCGCCGCCCCGTACTCACCCAGCACCGGCACCGCCCCCGCCGCCGCCGGCCCGAACACCACCGCGGCCGGCTCGCCGATCCGCCGGGCCAGCGTCAGCAGCTCCAGAGTCGGCTTCGGCACCGACCCGTCCACCGCATCCACCACCACAAGGACCACGCCCATGACATTCCTGCCTCTCTGCGACACACCCGCCAGGGACCAGCCCCGGCCCGATAACCGACCCGGCTAGACCCGCCTAGATGAACCGCTGCGCGACCAGGAAATCAGCCAGCGCCGACCCCCCGTCACCATCGTCCTTCACCATCTCACCCGCCGTCCGCGCCGGACGCCGCTCCGCCGCCACCACCGACGACCACGCCGCCCCCAGGCCCACCAGCGACGCGTCAATCCCCAGATCCGCCAGGCTCCACGTCGTCACCGGCTTCTTCTTCGCCGCCATGATCCCCTTGAACGACGGATACCGCGCCTCACCCGTCCGGTCCGTCACCGACACCAGCGCCGGCAACGACGACGACACCGTCTCCGAGCTCATATCCGAATCACGCACGATCTGGACCCCGTCCCCCGACACCGACAACGACCCCGCATACGTCACCGCCGGCACCCCCAGACGCTCCGCCAGCAACGCCGGCACCACACCCATCCCCGCATCCGTCGACGCCATCCCCGTCACCACCAGATCAAACCCGATCCGCTCCACCGCCGCCGCCAGCACCAGCGACGTCGCGAACGCATCCGACCCGTGCAACGCCTCATCCGACACGTGAACCGCCGCATCACCCCCCATCGACAACGCCTTCCGCAACGCCTCCGCCGCACCCGCCGGCCCCATCGACAGATACGTCAGCTCCCACCCCCCGCCCGCCTCCTGCACCCGCAGCGCCTGCTCCGCCGCATACTCATCCAGCTCCGACAACCGCCCCGGAACCCCATCCCGATCCAGCGTCCCATCCGCCGCGAACCGCCGGTCCGACGTCAGATCCGGAGTGAACTTCACCAGCACGACAAGCTTCGGCACCACGAACCACCCTCACCAGAAACTCAGGACCACAACCCGAAAGCCGCAGCCACCCGGACACCCAGCAGCAAAACCCACGAAACTTACCCGACCATCAAAACTAACAGCCACCACCCCGGCACACCAGGGGCGATCCCGGAGAGCTGGTCGGGCGGGCCGCGCGCCGGTGACGGCGGCCTCGATAAGCTACGATATTCATGAAACTAATCCGCCCTCTCGGAACATGACGGGCGGACGACCGAAGGCCAGGAAGTCATGACCATTGACGCCACTTCGTCGCGGCCACCGACCGAGATCTTCAAGGCCCTCGCCGACCCGGTGCGGTGGGACATCGTCATGCAGATGGCGGCGGTCGACGAGCTCGCCTGCATGACGCTCGAGGACACGCTGCCCGTCTCGAAGCCGACGATCTCCTACCACACCAAGATCCTGTACCACGCGGGCCTGATCACGGTGCGCAAGGCGGGGCGCAACTACTACTACTCGCTGCGCCGGGATGTGCTGCGCGACCTGCTGTCCGGCCTGCGGGCGCTGACCCCGGACGCGCCGTCCGGCGCCGCCCCGGGCCAGGAGGTCCGGGTCGCGGTGAGCCGCCTGCGCCAGCGAGGCGGCGGAGATAACAGCGCACTGGACGAATCGGTCCGTTCGCCGGCGAGCTGACGTCCGCTCCGCTCCGGCTGGCCGGTCCACCAACAGCGAGATGACCCCGCCGCTCAGGTAGACCACGGAACCTCCACGTTGGCCATCCTCCAGCACGCCATGCGATCTTGTCAAGACATAGCGTCTATCGACTTGACGCTATGCCACTTGCTGGCCCCGGTTAGCCCCGGGGGCCGCGCCGCCCGGAGACGCGTGTCCTACGCCTCCGGGCGAGCGGATCCGGTCGCGCCGCCTGCTAGGCGATGCGGGCGGCGTAGGCCTTGGCGATGGTGACGTAGTCATCGGTGGCCGACCCGGCCAGCGCGGCCCAGGCCTTGCCCCGCACGAAGTACAACGTCGCGTCCGCCTCCCGGGCCACCCCCAGGCCGCCCTGCACATGCGCGGAAATCGACACCCCGCGCCCGGCCACCTCCCGCGCATACGCAAACGCGATCAACGGCAGATCCGGCCGCGCCTCCGGGTCGTTCTCCAGCATCCACGCCGCCTTCCGGATCAGGTTCCGGCCCCCCGTCACCCCGATCGCCACATCCGCCAGCGGGAACGCCACCCCCTGCAACGCCCCGATCGGCACCCCCATCGTCCGCCGCGTCTTGGTGAACTCCACCCCGATCCACATCGACCGCTCCGTCAGCCCGATCAGCGCCGCCGCCGTCAGCAGCTTCCACTCCGCCACCGCCCGGCCATACTCCGCCGCCGCCTGATCCCCGCTGGCCAGCACCGTCCGGGACTTCCCGGCCGGCTCCCACCACCCCGCCGCCGACCCGCCCTGATTCGCCACATGCGCCGACGCGTCCCCCGAGAACAACACCAGCTCATTCCCGTCCAGCGCGATCACATCCCCCGAAATACTCGCCTCCGGGACCAGCTGACGAACCCCCTTCACCGGCGCCAGCGCCAGCGTGAAGACCCGGTCCCCGCCCAACGCGGCCGTGATCAGCTCGCCGTCCGCACCCGTCCGGGCCAGCAGCCGCGACGCCACCACATGCGCGATCAGCGGAACCGGCGCCATCACCGACCCCGCCTCCTCCGCCACCAGGGTCAGGTCCACCAGGCTCGACCCGTCCCCCCCGGCCTCCGCCGGCAGGCCCATCGACACCGCGCCCATCCCCACCAGCCGCTTCCACAGACCCGGCGCATACCCCGCCGCCTCCGTCTCCCGCACCAGCGAGGACGGGCACTCCTTCTCAAAGAAATCGCGGAACGACCCCGCGATCATCTCCTGGTAATCCTCCAGCGCAAAATCCTGCAACCGCAGCTCAGCATCCATGCCCGACGACCTCCCGATCACGTTCCCGCATTGCCTGCGCCCGCCTGGTCCGGCCCGGCGTCTACCGCATCTTCCAGTTGGGGGCCCGCTTCTCGGCGAAGGCCCGCGGCCCCTCCAGCGCATCCTCGGTCTGCGCCAGCTCAGCCGACAGAATGTCCCGCAGCATCTCCGCCTGCGGGATCGTCATCTCCACGCCCTCCTTGACCAGCCGCTTGATCTCCTGCATGGCCAGCGGCGCACCCAGCAAGATCTCATCCGCGATCGACTGCGCCACCTTCATCACGTCATCACGATCGGCGGCGATCTGCTGGATGATGCCGATCTGGTAGGCCCGCTCGGAGCTGATCGGCGAGCCGGTCAGCGCGATGCGCAGCGCCTCGGCCAGCGGGATCATCCGCGGCAGGTTGATGAGCCCGGGCCAGGCCAGGATGCTGCGCCGCGACTCCGGCAGGCCGAAGGTCGACTTGGCGCTGGCCACCCGGATGTCACAGGAGATGGCCAGCTCGAAGCCGCCCGCCAGGCAGTACCCGTCAATGGCGGCGATGACCGGCTTGCGGCACTTGCTCACCGCGGCGAAGGGGTTGAAGGTCTCGCCGTCCGCCGGGCCGATGCTCCGCTTCGCGCCGGTGGCGACCTGCTCGGCCTGCCGGGCCGCCATCTCCTTCAGGTCCGCGCCCGCGGAGAAGGCCCGGCCGCCCTCGCCGGTCATGATCACGACCAGCACGTCGTCATCCCGCGCGATCTCGCGGTACACCGTGCCCAGGTCGGCGAGCAGGCCCTGGCTCAGCGCGTTCATCGCCTCGGGCCGGTTCAGCGTGACCCACGCCACCCGGTTCTTGACCTCGTACTTGACGAACTTGGTGTCAACTCCAGGCACTGATGCTCCTATCAGGCGTTCAGGAAGGCTGATGAGGCCCCGATCGCCCGGGCGCAGACCACCTCATCTTCGCGTTTGTCGATGTAATCGTGTGTCTTGTCAGTTCGTCTTGTCAAGAGGCACACCGTCTAGCACGATGGCAGGCAGGGGGCGGCGGTCACCTCGGTGAGCTGCCGGAACCTTGTTATGATGATAGATGCATGGGAATCGAAGTGATGGCCCGCATACGGCGTGATCAGGAGCCAGATGACTGACAATGCGCAGGCGATGCACCGCCCCGTCCACCAGCAGCGGCTCGGCTCGGTCAGCGAGATCACCAGCCTGCTGGGCAGCGTCGGCTACCTGGCCACCGATCACGTGAGCACGGTGCTGCAGCTGGCCGACCAGCTGGGCAAGCCCATCCTGGTCGAGGGGCCGACCGGGACGGGCAAGACCGAGCTGGCCACCAGCCTGGCCGCGGCGTCGGGCACCCGGCTGATCCGGATGCAGTGCTACGAGGGCCTGGACGAGGGCAAGGCGCTGTACGAGTGGAACTACTCCAAGCAGCTGCTGCGCATCATGGCCGACCGGATGAGCGGCTGGGGCGGCGAGGCCGGGCACGAGTCGAACATCTTCAGCGACGAGTTCCTGCTGACCCGCCCGCTGCTGGACGCGATCAGGTCGACCGAGCCGGTGATCCTGCTCATCGACGAGGTCGACCGGCTGGACGTCGAGGCCGAGGCGCTGCTGCTGGAGATCCTGTCCGACTTCCAGGTGTCCATCCCCGGGATCGGCACGGTGACCGGCCTGCAGATACCGATGGTCTTCCTGACCTCCAACAGCACCCGGGACCTGTCCGAGGCGCTCAAGCGGCGCTGCCTGTACCTGTACATCGACTATCCGAGCACCGAGCGCGAGCGGGACATCCTGCGCTCCCGGGTGCCCGGTATCTCCGAGCACCTGGCTCAGCAGCTGGCCGCGTTCGTGGCCGGGCTGCGCCAGCTGGACCTGCAGCAGAGCCCGTCAGTGGCGAAGACGCTGGAGTGGGCCCGGACGCTGCTGTCGCTCGGCGCGCAGGACCTGGACGAGGGACTGGCCGCGCAGTCGCTGGAGACCGTGCTGGTCCAGCGGGCCGACATCGAGCGGGCCGCAGCCGCGCTGAACGCCGGTCGCCTGCTGTCGCCGGCCGCCTGCGGTAACCCGGCCGAGAACCACGAACGGCCCACGGCAGGCGCCGTGGGCCGTTCGCTTATCAGTGGGTCAGCCGACCATCCGGCCGCGGGTGGTGGCCGGGGCCTGCAGGTCAGCCGTGGCCTTCTCGATGTCGGCCTGGTTCTTCAGCAGCACGTGCAGCGTGCTGACGACCAGGTCGGTGGTGACTTCCTTGACCCCCAGCAGGGCGAGCGTCTGGGCCCAGTCGAGCGTCTCGGAGACCGACGGCCGCTTCTTCAGGTCCAGCGCCCGCAGCGACCGCACGACGTCGGCGATCTGGCGGGCCAGGTCACTGCTGACACCCGGGACGCGGGACAGGATGATCGCCTGCTCCCGCTCGGGCGACGGGTAGTCGATGAACAGGTAGAGGCAGCGCCGCTTGAGCGCCTCGGACAGCTCGCGGGAGTTGTTCGAGGTGAGGAACACGATCGGCTTCTGGGCGCCGGTGACCGTGCCGAACTCGGGAATCGAGACCTGGTAGTCCGAGAGCACCTCGAGCAGCAGGGCCTCGGTCTCGACGTCCAGCCGGTCGACCTCGTCGATGAGCAGGACGACCGGATCCAGGGCGCGGATGGCGGCCAGCAGCGGCCGGGTGAGCAGGAACTCCTCGCTGAAGATGTCAGCCTGCAGGTCGGCCCAGTCGGCCGGCCCGCGCTCGTCGCTGGACCGCTCGGCCTGGATGCGGAGCAGCTGCTTGGAGTAGTTCCACTCATACAGCGCCTTGGCCTCGTCCAGGCCCTCGTAGCACTGCAGGCGGATCAGCCGCCGTCCGTCCATGGCCGCGACGCTCTTGGCCAGCTCGGTCTTGCCCGTCCCGGCGGGGCCCTCGACCAGGGTCGGCTTGCCGAGCCGCTCGCCGAGGTAGACCACCGAGGAAATGCGCTCGTCAGGCAGGTACCCGACTTCGCGCAGTTGGCTGCCGACCTGCTCCGGCGAAGCGAACCGGCTCTCCTGGCCGTCGGCCTGGGCCGTATCTGAACGCCGGTCCACTAGCGCCTGCCCTTCCGTCCGGTGCGCGGAGGCCGCGGCAGCCGGCGATTTCGGTGATTCCTCTTCTGTTCTGTTACCAGCATGTACCTGTAAGCCAAACCGTGACGGCCAGAAGAATTCTCGTCCTGGCCCGGGACGGCGACCTTAATAGATCCAGCCCACGCTCGACGGCTCGGGAAGCTCCGTCACGTACAGGAACTCGAACCCGGCGAGCTTGGCGTAGTACTCATCGGAGTTGGTGTCGCCGATGTGCAGCCTGCGGGTGACCTTGAACGGCGCCGTGGTCTCGATCATGCGGTGCTTGTTGCACATGAAGTCCACTTCGATCCCGCCCGAGGCCCAGATCTGGCGCTGCTCGGACAGGGTCCGGTCGGACGAGCTGCCGATGACGTAGCCGCGGGCCTTGGCCACGGCCACGTGCTCGAAGAGGATCGGTCCCGGGGGGTCCCCGGCGATCAGCGTGCCGTCGATGTCGAAGCTGACCAGGATCAGCCCGTTCTCCTCGTACGGCGGGTGCGGCATGCCGCCGTTGGTGGCGTTGTGAGCCTCAGTGGTGGGACGAGCGGTCGGGCGACCCAGGCGCGCGATCGCGCTCGCCCCGCTCGTTGCGCTGTCGCTAGACCCGCCCGTCGCGGGATCGGCTATGCCGGACATCAAACTCCTTCGTGTCTTCGAGTGCTGATCGACGGGTTAGCGAGGACGGCGCTGTCATTTCGCATCGGCCCCTTGACCGGCAAAATCGGTTTTAGGTTGCCGGTTACACCGGGTCTTTACTGAGGGCGGCAAAGTTGCTGAACCAGGGCATGAAGCCGCCGCACACGCCCAGGCGCACGTCCTTCTTCATCTGGCGTTCCCCGGCCCGCCCTTGCAGCTGCTGGATGGTGTCAGTCCACAGCCAGAACCGGGTCCGCCCGCTGCCGATGTTCCCGCCGCTGGGCGAGATCGGGGTGGACCCGTTGATGCTGATGTCCTGGCTGGTGAAGAAGTCCAAGCACTCCCCCTCTTTGACACCGAAGAAGCCGAAGCCTTCGACCCAGAACACGTGGAACAGGCTAAAACCATCATACGCGTTCTCGAAGTGGACATCAGAGGGCGCTATACCAGCAGATTCGTACAGCCGGTGCGCGGTGCGGGCGGCCCAGCCCTGCACCTCTTCCAGCGTGTCGATGGTGCCGCGCGGGCGGAAGCCCCAGTAGGTCTGGCCGTCGTCCGATCCGCCGCTGGCGTGCCCCAGGACATAGACCGGAGGCTGCCGCATGTCCCGCGCGCGCTCGGCCGTGGTGAACAGGTAGGCGGCCGCGGTGTGGACCGGGATGTCGTTGTCGAGCAGGTTGGCCGGCTCGGCGATCCACCGGGAGGACAGGTACTCCTCGGTGGTGATCGGCGTGGGCCGGTGCTGAGCCCAGTACCCCTCCGGCATGCGCAGCCCGTTGTTGCGGGAGTTGACCACGAACGGGGCCATCATGTCGTGCGTCTTGCCGTACTTGTGCAGGTAGCGCTCGAAGTGCATGGCCGTGCCGTAGACCGGCGGCCCGGACAGCGCGCGGCCGTACTTGCCCGGCCCGGCCACGACCGGCTCCGCGTTCGCGCCGCGCTGGCCGTAGCGGCCGGGCAGGTTGTGCCAGCCCTTGACGGCGATCACGACCTGGCCCAGGCCGCGGCCGACCGATTCGATGGCGGCGGCCACGGCCATCGACATGCACAGCGGGACGGTCATCATGAACTTCAGCCCGGTGAGCTCGGGCAGGTTCTTGGCCAGCCACTCCGGGCTCAGCTGGGTGAGCCCGTCCATCGGGTTGGAGGTGTTCTCGAAGGCGGCCAGAAAGTCCGCCGGGACCGGCTCGCCCTGCGGCCAGAAGGCGCCGGTGGTGGTCGACGTGTCGAACACCAGCCCGTCCACCTCGCCGGGGGCAACGCCCGCGTCCTCGATGGCCCTGCGGATGGCCAGGATGGCCCACGCGCCAATGCTCTTGTGCGGATCGCCGTCCCAGCGCCGCAGGGTCGGCGAGTGTCCTACGCCGACCGCCGCGACCTGGCCGCGATGGGACCACACGCCGGGATCATCCGAGGTCCGGTACATCCCGGCGGCATTGGTGTAAACGGTGGGGGCCGTCATGCGTGGTGTCCTGCCATCCTTCTGGCCGCCTTCGAGATCTTCGGCTTGCTGGGCTACGCGTTCGGCTCCCGGCTGAACACGGCGAAGCTGCTCCACGGCGGCATGAAGGAGCCGCAGACACCGATGTTGGCGTCCTTCTTGATCTGCCGTTCACCGGCCCGCCCCTGGACCTGCAGGATGGTGTCGGCCCAGTTCCAGTACCGGGTCCGGCCGCTGCCGATGTTCCCGCCGCTGGGCGAGAGCGGCGTCGGGCCGTCGATGGAGATGTCCTGGCTGGTGAAGAAGTCCAGGGCCTCGCCTTCCTTGATGCCGAAGAACTTGAAGCCCTCGATCCAGAACACGTGGAACAGGGAGAACCCGTCGTAGGCGTTCTCGAAGTCGACGTCGGTGTTCTGGATGCCCGCGGCCTCGTAGACCCGCTGGGCCGTCTGCGCCGCCCACTCCTGGTTCTCTTCCAGGTTGTTGATGACGCCGCGCTGCTTGAAGCCGACCAGGTTGTCGCCGACCATCCGGCCGCCGCTGGCGTGCCCGAGCACGTAGGCCGGGTTGTTACGCAGGTCCTTGGCCCGCTCGGCGGTGGTGAACACGAAGGCGCACGCGTTGTGGATCGGGATGTCGTTGTCGTACAGGTTGGCCGGCTCGGCCACCCAGCGCGACTCCAGGTACTCCTCGGTGGTCAGCGGGTTGTTGCGGTGCTGATACCAGTAGCCCTCGGGGAACTTCAGCCCGTTGGCCCGGGAGTTGACCACGAACGGCGCCATCATGTCGTGGGTCTTGTTGTACTTGTGCATGTACCGCTGGAAGTGCGTCGCGGTGCCGTACACGGGCGGGCCGGCCAGGGCGGCGTACTTGCCGGGGCCGGACACGGTGTCCTGCGCCGCGGCGCCGCGCTGACCGTAACGGCCCGGGATGTTGTGCCAGGCCTTCACGGCGACGACGGTCTGGCCCATGCCGCTGCCGACCGCCTCGATGGCCGACACCGCGGTCATCGACATGCAGATCGACGCGTTGATGGTGAACTTCAGGCCGGTCAGCTCGGGCATGTTCTTGACCAGCCACTCGGGGCTGAGCTTGATCAGGCCGTCGAACGGGTCGGAGGTGTTCTCGAACGCGTCCAGGAAGTCCTGCGGGACCGGCTCGCCCTCCGGCCAGAACGCGCCGGTGGTGGTGCTCGGCTCGAGCACCAGGCCGTCCACGTCGGCCGGGTTGACGCCGGCGTCCTCGATGGCCCGGCGGATGGCCAGGATGGCCCAGGCGCCGATGGCCTTCTGCGGGTCGCCGTCCCAGCGGCGCAGCGTGGGCGAGAACCCGACGCCGACCGCGGCGACCTGGCCCTTGTGCGCCCACTGGCCGAGGCCGTCGGAGGCCCGGTACAGGCCGAGCGCGCCGGCGTTGGTGTGAATGGTGGGGGCGGTCATGAGCTCTGTCCTCTCATCGGTAGCTCGTCAACGCTGAGCGCTACTTGACGACGTTCCACTCGGGCACCTTCTGCCCGGTGGCCTGAGTCGCCTCGAAGGTGAGCTTCACCTTGCCGCCGATCGGCACGTCACCCGGGGCCTGCCCGGGCAGGTGCGACAGGAAGTTGATACCGGGGGCGGTGTCCAGCTCGATGACCGCGCAGTTGAACGGCTGGTCGGCCTGCAGCGCGGCGATCGGGGTGTCGTACACCACCGCGTAGCTGTAGATCGTCCCGGAACCGTCGTTCTCGCGCCACTCCAGGTTGTCGGCCGAGCCGCACGGCCCGGCGCACACCGGCTCCGGCGGGTACTGCCAGCGGTCGTCGACCGTGCAGTACTGGATGACGAGCTTGTCTTGGTTGGCGGCGTCGTAGAAGGGCCTGTCCAGGTCGTCAGGGACCGGTGACTGCTTCGGCATTTCCATCCCTTTCATCGCAGGTGATAATGAGCGGATCCAAGGACGGGTGCACAGCCTGGCTGGTGACCGAACGCTAAGCGGCGCTCACGCGTTATAACCGACCAGCGCCAGGAATGGCTTCCTACCCACCGTCACCGTTGAGACGGGCCAGTGACGTTTTCCTGCGCCGCCGCATGGTTCGCGGGCCGATAACCAGCAGCGAGAAACCCGTCATCTAGCAGGTGGACCATGGAACCCTCCATCGCCGTCATCCTCCGACACGGCACATTGTCTTGTCAAGATGCAGTCCGTCTAGTCAATCGCTCAAAAGGCAGGGTAGATTTTGCAGGTAGAGCAGGGAAGACAGTGCGCACGTCTGCGGTTCGCGGGTAAGGAGAGCATGGTCGAATGAAAGCTGCCCCGTTCGGTTATCACACCCCAGAGAGCGTTGATGAAGCGGTGTCCGTGCTCGGGGAATTCTCCGGCGAGGCCAAGGTGCTGGCGGGCGGGCAGAGCCTGGTCCCCATGCTGGCCCTGCGGCTGTCCCGGCCCGAGCACCTGGTGGACATCAACTACATCCCCGAGCTGAGCGAGGTCTGGGCCAAGAACGGCACTCTGGCCGTCGGGGCAATGACCAGGCACGTCAGCCTGATGCACGACCCGCTGATCGCCGACACCGTGCCGCTGCTGGCTAAGGCGGCCCCGCACATCGGGCACTTCCAGATCCGCAACCGCGGCACCGTCGGCGGCTCGACCGCGCACGCCGACTCGGCCGCCGAGCTGCCCTGCGTGGCCCGGGCCCTGGACGCCGAGTTCGAGGTCAGGGGGCCGAACGGAACCCGGCGGATACCGGCCGCGGAATTCTTCGTGACCACGTTCGTGACCACGTTGGAACCGGACGAGATGGTGGTGGCCGTCCACTTCCCGATCTGGGGTCCGAACGCGGGCTTCGCGGTGGCGGAAACGGCCCGCAGGCACGGGGACTTCGCGCTGGCTGGCGCGGTCTGCGGCATCGAGGTCGAGCGCGGCCGGATCAGCAAGGCGGCCATCTCGCTGATCGGCATGGGCAGCATCCCGGTCCGCAGTGACGCCGCGGAGCGCGAGCTGACCGGGGCCAGCGCGGACAGCCTGGATCTGGCGGAGATCAGCAGGATCGCGGTGGCGGACACCGATCCGCCTGCCGACGTGCACGCCGGTACCCGGTACCGGAAGAAGGTCGGAGCCACCATGGTCGAGCGGGCTCTGTCGGAGGCTATCAAGGAGGCAAGCAATGCCTGAGGTGACCACGGCGGACGAAGCCGGCACCGAGGTCGAGGTCAGCCTGACCGTCAACGGCGTCCCGCGCAAGATGCGGGTCGAGCCGAGGAAGACACTGTGCGACGCGCTGCGCGACGACCTGCGGCTGACCGGCACGCACGTGGGCTGCGAGCACGGCGTGTGCGGGGCCTGCACGGTGCAGATGGACGGCGAGGCGGTGCGGTCCTGCCTGATGTTCGCGGTCCAGGCCCGGGACACCGAGATCGTGACCATCGAGGGACTGGCCGAGGGCGAGGACGAGCTCTCCCCCGTGCAGCGCGCGTTCCGTGAGCACCACGGCCTGCAGTGCGGCTTCTGCACGCCGGGGTTCATCATGTCGGTGACCTCGTTCCTGCGGGACAATCCCGATCCGACCGACGAGGAACTCCGGGACGGGCTGTCGGGCAACCTGTGCCGGTGCACCGGCTACCAGGGCATCATCAAGGCGGCCAAGACCGCGGCCGCGGAAATCCGTCAGCAGCACGCTGACAGCCCGTGGGAATAAGCAGGGGAAGGGCCTAGTACATGAGCACGGACACTGAGCCGGTCAGCCTGCCGTCCGGGGTCGCGGCGCGGTTCGTCGGGCAGCGGATGCCGCGGACCGAAGACCAGCGGATGATCACCGGGCACGGCCGGTACATCGACGACCTCGACAAGCCGGGTATGCTGCACGCCGCGTTCGTGCGCAGCCAGGCGGCGGCGGGCAAGATCACCGGCATCGACACCACCGAGGCCCGGCAGATGCCGGGCGTCTTCGCGGTGCTGACCGGGGCCGACGTCAACCCGAGAGTTAACGTGACCAACGCCCCGGGCGACAACACGCCCCGGAACGTGCTGGCCGAGACGGACGTGCGGTTCGTCGGCGACCCGATCGCCATCGTGCTGGCCGAGTCCCGGTACCTGGCCGAGGACGCGGCCGAGCTGGTCAGCGTGGACATCGAGCCGGGCCAGGCGGTGGTAACGGCCGAGCAGGCGCTGGCCGAGGGTGCCCCGCTGGTGCACGCCGAGCTGCCGGACAACGCCGCGGGCGTGCTGCCAGCGGCGGAGAACGCCGAGCTGGACGCGATCTTCGAGAACGCGCCGCACGTGTTCACCGAGACGTTCGCCCAGCACCGGTACGTGAACGTGCCGATGGAGACCCGCGGCCTGGTGGCCGAGTGGGACGTGGGGGCCAAGCGGCTCGAGGTGGTCCTGGCCTGCCAGGGCGTGCACGACGTGCGGGCCTTCTACGCCGCCATGCTGGGCCTGCCCGCCGACAGCATCCGGGTCACCATGGGCGATGTGGGCGGATCGTTCGGCCAGAAGGCCTTCCCGACCCGGGACGAGCAGGCCATCGTGGCCGCGGCCATGATCGTGGGCGACCGGCCCATCAAGTGGATCGAGGACCGGGCCGAGAACCTGATCAGCGCCGGGCACGCCCGGCAGGAGTCGCTGAAGATCACCGCGGCCACCGACGAGAACGGCGTGCTGCTGGCGGGCAAGGCGCACCACACCGAGAACGTGGGTTCGTTCCCGACCGGGAGCAACGGCCAGATGGCGGGCCTGTCGTCGCTGGTCTTCCCCGGGCCTTATCACTGGTCCGGGCCGGGCTCGGTGGCCTACACCGGCCAGGCGGCCTACACCAATACGTGCGGGCAGTGCGCGTACCGCGGCCCGTGGATGATGGAGACCACCGGCCGGGAGCAGATGATGGACGTCATCGCGCACCGGCTGGGCATCGACCCGCTGGAGTTCCGCCGGCGCAACGTGCTGTCCCGCTCCGAGCTGCCCTACACCAACCCGATGACCCTGGTCTACGACGGGGTCAGCCCGGAGGAGTGCCTGGAGCAGGCGACCAAGCTGGTCGGCTACGACCAGTTCCGTAAGGAGCAGAAGCGAGCCCGGGCCAAGGGGCGCCTGCTGGGCATGGGCCTGTCGCTGTACATCGAGCCGCAGCCCTCCGGCGGGCAGGGCGGCTCGGCCGCGGCCACCATCCGGATCGAGCCCAGCGGCAAGATCAACGTGTACATGGGCACCGGCAGCCACGGCCAGGGCATCGAGACGACGATGACCCAGATCGTGGCCGACGAGATGGGCGTGAAGATCGAGGACGTGCACTACGTCCAGGGCGACACGGACTCCACCCCGTACGGCTTCCTGACCGGCGGCAGCCTGACCGCCGGGGTGGTCGGCGGGGCCGCGCACCTGGCCGGGGTGGCCATGAAGGAACGGGTGCTGGCCGTGGCCGGGCAGATGATGGAAATCGACCCGGGCGACCTGGAGATGACCGACAGCGTGGCCCGGATCAAGGGCGACCCGGAAGGCAAGAGCCTGTCCATGGCCGAGATCGCCGCGGCCGCGTACCTGCTCAACCCGGCCGCGCTGCCGCCCGGCGCCGAGCTCGGCCTGGAGATCTCCAAGCGGTACCACGCTCCGACCTGGATGTTCTCCAACGCCTGCCACGCGGTGCAGGTCGAGGTCGACCGGGAGACCGGCATGGTGCACATCCTGCGCTACGTCATCTCCGAGGACTGCGGCGAGATGATCAACCCCAACATCGTGGAGGGGCAGATCGCGGGCGGCGTGGCGCAGGCCATCGGCGGCGTGTTCTACGAGCACTTCCGCTACGACGACGCAGGCAACCCGACCACCACCACGTTCATGGACTACCTGCTGCCCACCGCGGCCGAGGTCCCGGACCTGGAGTACGGGCACGTGGTCACCCCGGCGCTGAGCCCGGGCGGGCACAAGGGGCTGGGCGAGGGCGGCGCCATCGCCGGCCCGGCCGCGCTGCTGAACG
The DNA here is from genome assembly GCA_963744005.1 of uncultured Actinomycetes bacterium. Classification (GTDB taxonomy): domain Bacteria; phylum Actinomycetota; class Actinomycetes; order Streptosporangiales; family Streptosporangiaceae; genus Palsa-504. Next base: position 2,175,385 of record CAVURU010000003.1, read on the forward strand.
CGGTCCGGGACGCGCTGTACCCGCTCGGCATCGAGTTCTTCGACCAGCCGCTGTCGCCGGACCACATCCTGGAGCTCATCGAGGAAGCCGAGGCCAAGCAGAAGTGAGCTGAACGCTCAGTGATTTAAGCTCTGGGCCGGCCGGGCCGGCCCAGAGCGGCAGTCAGCGCGCAGCGCCGCGCGGCCGGGTGAAGGAGACCACCATGAGCACGAGCACCGATCCGGCCGCGATGTTCTCCGGTGGCGCGAGCGCCGCCCGGTGGGTCGGCCAGCGGATGCCGCGGCTGGAAGACCAGCGGATGATCACCGGGCACGGCCGGTACCTGGACGACCTGCAGAAGTCCGGGCTGGCGCACGCCGCGTTCGTGCGCAGCACGGTGGCCCGGGGCCGGATCACCGGGCTGGACGTCAGCGAGGCGCGGCGGGCCCCGGGCGTGATCGCGGTGCTGACCGCGGCCGAGGTGAACGCGCGGGTCCAGCCGGTGCCGCGGGCGCCGGTCGACCAGACCCCGCGGCGGGTGCTGGCCGAGGGCGACGTCCGGTTCGTGGGCGAGCCGATCGCCATCGTGCTGGCCGAGTCGCGCTACCTGGCCGAGGACGCGGCCGAGCTGGTGGCGGTGGACATCGCCCCGGAGGACGCGGTGGTGACCGCGGCCGACGCGCTGGCCGAGGGCAGCCCGAAGGTGCACCCGGAGCTGCCGGACAACCTGTCCGGCACGCTGCCGGCCAAGGACGCCGAGGGGCTGGACGGCCTGCTGGCCGACGCGCCGCACGTGTTCAGCCAGACGTTCACCCAGCACCGGTACGTGTGCGTGCCGATGGAGACCCGGGGCGTGATCGCCGAGTGGGATGAGTGGGCACGGCGCCTCGAGGTGACCATCTCCGGCCAGGGCGTGCACGACCAGCGGCTGCTGTACTCCCGGATGCTGGGCATCCCCGAGGATCAGATCCGGGTGGTCATGGGCGATGTGGGCGGATCGTTCGGCCAGAAGGCCTTCTCCACCCGGGAAGACCAGGCGGTCGTGGTGGCGGCCATGATCCTGGGCGGCCGGCCGGTGAAGTGGGTCGAGGACCGGGCCGAGAACCTGATCAGCGGCGGGCACGCCCGCGAGGAGTCGCTGGAGATCATCGCGGCGACCGACGAGAACGGCGTGCTGCTGGCGGGCCGGGCGCACCACATCGAGAACGTCGGCGCGTACCCGATGGTGGCCAACGGCCAGATGGCCGGGTCGGCGTCGGTGATGTTCCCCGGCCCGTACCGCTGGTCCGGGCCGGGCTCGGTGGCCTACAGCGGGCAGGCGGTGTACACCAACACCTGCGGCCTGTGCGCCTACCGGGGCCCGTGGATGATGGAGACCACCGGCCGGGAGCAGATGGTCGACGTCATCGCGCAGAAGCTGGGCATCGACCCGCTGGAGTTCCGCCGCCGCAACGTGATCTCCCGGGACGAGCTGCCCTTCACCAGCGCGACCTCGGTGCCGTATGACGCGGTCAGCCCGGCGGAGTGCCTGGAGCAGGCGGCCGAGCTGATCGGCTACGACCAGTTCCGCAAGGAGCAGGAAGAGGCGCGGGCCGACGGCCGGCTGCTGGGCATCGGGCTGTCCCTGTACATCGAGCCGCAGCGCGGGATGGGCCCGGGCGGCTCGTACGGGGCCACCATCCGGATCGAGCCCAGCGGCACGATCAACCTCTACATGGGCACCGGCAATCACGGGCAGAGCATCGAGACCACGATGGTCCAGATCGTGGCCGACGAGATGGGCGTCAACGTCGACGACGTGCATTTCATCCAGGCCGACACCGACGCCGTCCAGTACGGCGCGCTGACCGGCGGGAGCCGGACGGCGGGCGTGGCGGGCGGGGTGGCGCACGAGGCGGGCGCGGCCATGAAGGAGCGGGTGCTGGCCGTGGCCGGGCAGATGCTGGAGATCGACCCGGGCGACCTGGAGATGTCCGGCAGCGTGGCGCACATCAAGGGCGACCCCGAAGGGCAGAGCCTGTCGATGGCCGAGATCGCCGCGGCCGCCTACCTGCTCAACCCGGCCGCGCTGCCGCCCGGCGCCGAGCTCGGCCTGGAACTGACCCAGCGGTACCACGCGCCGGCCTGGATGTTCTCCAACGCCTGCCACGCGGTGACCGTCGAGATCGACCGCGACACCGGCATGGTGCACATCCTGCGCTACGTCATCTCCGAGGACTGCGGCGAGATGATCAACCCCAACGTGGTCGAGGGGCAGACGGCAGGCGGGGTGGTGCAGGGCATCGGCGGCGTGCTGTACGAGCACTTCCGCTACGACGACGCGGGCAACCCGACCACCACCACGTTCATGGACTACCTGCTGCCCACCGCGGCCGAGGTCCCGGACCTGGAGTACGGGCACGTCATCACCCCGGCGCTGACCCCGGGCGGGCACAAGGGGCTGGGCGAGGGCGGCGCCATCGCCGCGCCCGCGGCGATGCTGAACGCGGTCCGCGACGCGCTGGCCCCGCTCGGCATCTCGGTCACCGATCAGCCCATGTCACCGGACCGCATCATCGAGCTCATCGAGGAAGCCGAGCTATCCCGCGGCGTCTGACGGCGACGGGTGAGGCGGCTTGCCGGGGCTCAGGCCGAGGGCAGCTCGGGGAACTCGGGCCCGGCCAGCTGGCCGGTGAGGGCGTCCGGGGAGTCCAGCGCGGTGGCCCAGATCTCGCTCAGCACCTTGAGCAGATCCGTGTCCTCCATGCGCAGGACATGGCTGGAGTGGGCCAGGATAAAAGTGTGCGCGGTCATATGCGTCAGCAAGACCAGCTTGAGCCAGGCGCTTTCCCGTTGCCACGGCGGGCGCGAGCCGAGATACCTCGGAACGTGGCTGCGATGCGGAGTGGGCAAGTAGGGCGCTGAGGGCTCGGTAACGAGCATCTCCTCCCACATTCTCAGCACCACGATATTCTCCTGGTGCGAAGCCCAGACGCTGGTTAGCCACGGCCGGAGAATTTCCGCTGATACTTTTCCGTCCGTTTCAGCGAGGAGGTCGTCAAGCTCTTTCCAGCGGTCGGCCAGCGGAGGATAAACGCTCTCGGTAATGGACAAGGCAAGTTCGGACTTGCTCTTGAAATGCAGATAAAATGTGGCCCGCGCCACTCCGGCCTCGGCGGAAATCTCCTCCACCGTAGAGGCGGTGTAACCGCGCTCACGGAAAATGCGCAGAGCAGATTCCTGCAACCGCTGCCTGGTCAGCAGCCGCTGGTCGTCCCGGATTGACCTGCGGCGCTTCGGCGTCTTCTTACCGGCGTCCACAACGTCGTAGTATATCTCCTCGTCATTCACCTGGCGGGCGTGCCGAGGTAACGGCGCGGGCCGCCGGCGGCCGGCCGGCGAGCCCGGTGAGGTAAATCTCGGCCTTATTTCCGGCGCGAATCGCGCCCGCGGGCCCGGCCCGGGAGCGCGAATGCCAGCCGGCCGGTGTTCGAGTCCCCGAACGGGCCGCGCGGACGCCCCGGGCCCGCCGCCAAATATTCGACGGATGACTAATGGTCGGGGAATGGAACGGATCGGAGTTCCGCGGCTGGCCGGCCGCCGGGCGCAGGCCCGCGCCCGGCGTTGACCCAGCCGAGCGCAGGCGTTAGCGTGACCGATAAGTGGACGTTTGTCAATTGGTCGATGTATGCGCGTAGCCGAGGAGACCCGATGGCACGGCGAGGCTCGCGATGACAACCCCCGGGTCACTGCCGCTGGACGGGATCCGCGTGCTGGACCTGTCCGGCCCGGTCGGCGCCTACGGCGGGCGCCTGCTGGCCGACGCGGGCGCCGACGTGGTCAAGGTGGAGCTCCCGGCCGGTGACGAGCTGCGCCGCCAGGGCCCGTTCGGCGGCCGCCGCCCCGATCCGGAACGCAGCCTGACCTTCGCGTACTACCACGCCAACAAGCGCGGGGTGATAGTCGACTACCGGAGCCCGCAGGCCCGCGACGTGCTGGCCGAGCTGGGCCGCGGCGCCGACGTCGTGCTGGCGACCCCGCCGGTGACGGGCTTCGACCCGGAGACGGGCACACTGTCGTGGGCGGCCGCGGACGCGGTCGTCTGCGCCATCACGCCGTTCGGCCTGACCGGGCCCTACCGGTCCTGGCGCGCCACCCACCTGGTCTCGTGCGCGCTGGGCGGCGTCATGTACTCCCAGGGGCCGCCGGAGGGGCCGCCGGTGGTCATGCCCGGCCGCCAGCTGTATGACCACGCGGGCACGCACGTCGCGATCGCGGTGCTGGCCGCGCTGCGGGCCAGGCCCGCGGCGGGCGGGCAGTTCGTCGAGCTGTCGGCGCACGAGTCCCTGGGCTGCTACCTGTTCGACCTGCACCGCTACACCAACCGCGAGGACATCGTGCGGCGCCGGGCCGACTCGCCCGGGGTGGGCGGCATGTGGCCGTGCCGGGACGGGATGGTCGAGCTGGCCGTCACGACGCCCAAGCACTGGGCCGGCTTCGTCCAGCTGCTGGGCAGCCCGGCCGAGCTGAGCGATCCGGCGCTGACCGACATGAGCACCAGGATGGAGCGCACCGACGAGCTCCGGGCGGTCATCGGGCCGGTCATCGCGGCCGCGGGCCGGGAGGATTTCGTGGCCCGGGCCCAGCAGCTCAGCGTCCCCTGCTCGCTGGTCAACACGGTCGGCCAGTTCAGCCAGGACCCGCAGCCGCGCAGCCGCGACTTCTTCGTGCGCACCCCGGTCGGGTCCCTGGGCGAGTTCGACGTCCCGGGGAAGCCGTTCCGCTCCACCGAGCCGCTGCTGGCCCAGTACCGGCGCCCGGCGCCACGGCTCGGCGAGCATGACCCGGCCGAGATCGCGCGCGAGTGGAGCTCGGCGCGGCCGGTGCCGCCGGGCCGGCCGCTGTCGGAGATCAAGGTGGTCTCGTTCGGCATGGTCATCGCGGGCGCGGTGTGCGCCACGACGCTGGCCGAGCTCGGGGCCGACGTGATCAAGATCGAGTCGCCGACGGTGCCGGACACGACGCGCCGGCTGCGGCTGGCCGACGCCCCGGTCTACGAGCCGTCCGGCATGGAAACCTCGCCCATGTTCGCCAACTTCAACCGGTCGGTCCGCAGCCTGCCGCTGGACATGAAGCAGCCCGAGTCGGTCGACCTGGTGCTGCGGCTGGTCGCCGCGGCGGACGTGGTCATCGAGAACTACGGGCCGGACGTGCTGGAGCGCTGGGGCGTCGGCTACGAGAAGCTGGCGGCGGCCAATCCCCGGATCGTGATGCTGTCGCAGACCGGCTTCGGGCACGGCGGCGGGCCGCGGTCGCACTACCTGGCCTACGGGGCGACCATCTTCTCCTTCATGGGCCTGACCCAGATCTGGGGCCGGTCGCACGGCACCCACCTGGACTACCCGGCCGCGGCGCACGGCGTATTCGCCATCCTGGCCGCGCTCGCGGCGCGCGACCGGACCGGCCAGGGCACCCACATCGACCAGGCCCAGATCGAGGTGGCCGGGGCGATCATGGGCCCGATGGTGCTGGACTACACGGTCAACGGGCACGAGCCCGGTGAGGACCCCGCGCCCGGCCTGGTGGTCCGCGGCCTGGGCGACGACGCGTGGCTGGCCGTCGAGCCCGAAGACGACCGCGACTGGCAGGAGCTGGCCCGGCTGGCCGGCGCGCCCGAGGGCAGCGACCACGACGCGGTGGCCGCCGCCGTGCAGGCGTGGGCCGCCGCGCTGACCCCGCAGCAGGCCACGCGCCTCCTGCAGCGGGCCGGGCTGGCCGCGGGCGCGGTGCAGAACAACGAGGACGTGACCCGCGACCCGCAGCACCGGGAACGGCACTTCCTGCAGGAGATGAACCACCCCGACCTGGGCCGGGCCGAGTACGCCTGCCCGCCCTACCGGCTGGCCAAGACCCCGGCCACGATCAAGCGGCCGACCCCGCGGCTCGGCGAGCACACGGCCGAGATCCTGAGCGGGTGGCTAGACATGCCGCCCGAGGAAATCCAGACTTATGCCTGGCCGCCGGGGTTACGGGGCTCATGAGCCGTGGTGAATACTGATGTCGAAGAGACCCGGAGGTAGCGTGAGTCAGGTGTCAACGCCCGAAGAGCGGGCCATGGAGTACGACGAGTTCGGCTTCCTCGAGACGTACGCACGACATGAGGGCATCCCGTGGAACGGCCGGCCCGAGGTGCACCGGGAATCGGTCACGATCGACGGCGTGCGGCTGAGCGGGCTGGTGTGGGGCAGCGAATCCCCGCAGCTGGCCTTCGTGCACGGCACCGGGCAGAACGCGCACACCTGGGATTCGGTGGCCATGGCCCTGGGCCAGCCGCTCATCGCCATTGACCTGCCCGGCCACGGCCACTCCGACTGGCGCGAGGATCAGGACTACGGGCCGGCCACCAACGCCGGCACGGTGGGCGGCTGGCTCAAGGAGCTCCCGCCGCAGCCGCGGGCGCTGGTCGGGATGTCGCTGGGCGGGCTGACCTCGCTCGAGATCGCGGCGTCCGGCCAGGTGCCGCTCACCCACCTGGTGATAGTCGACATCACGCCCGGGGTCGGCCGGCGCAACCACCCGGCCCAGCAGCGGCCCAACGGAGTCGTCGGGCTGATCCGGGGTCAGCGGACCTTCGACACGTTCGACGAGATGCTGGGCGCGACCGCGGCGCTGGCGCCCAACCGCCCGGTGGAGTCACTGCGGCCCGGCGTGCTGCACAACTCGCGGCAGCTGGCCGACGGCCGGTGGTCCTGGCGGTACGACCAGGCGGGCCTGAACAACCCGGCGCGGCGCAGCGACGACGGGCCGTCCCCGCTGGAGGCGCTGTGGGAGGACCTGTCCCGGCTCACCATCCCGGTCATGCTGGTCCGCGGCGGGAACTCCAACATCGTGGCCGACGAGGACGTGGCGGAATTCCTCCGGCGCAAGCCGGGCTCGCGGGTCGAGCTGGTCGAGGGGGCCGGCCACTCGGTGCAGAGCGACCGGCCGGTCGTGCTGGCCGGGCTGATCACGGACTTCATCAACACGGCTCGCTGAGCAGAGCACGCGCCCCGGTCACCCAGTGCGGGTGACCGGGGCGCGGTCAGGTCGGCCCTCGGTCCGTGGTGGTTAGCCGCGGCGTTTGGTGATTTCGTCGGTGAGGGCGGGGATGACGTCGTGGAGGTCGCCGATGATGCCGTAGTCGGCGAGCTCGAAGATGGGGGCCTCGGGGTCCTTGTTGACCGCGGCGATGGTCTTGGAGGTCTGCATCCCGGCCCGGTGCTGGATCGCGCCGGAGATCCCGATGGCCAGGTACAGCTGCGGCGAGACCGTCTTGCCGGTCTGCCCGACCTGGTTGGAATGCGGGTACCAGCCCGCGTCCACCGCCGCCCGCGACGCCCCGACCGCCCCGCCCAGCAGGTCAGCCAGCTTCTCGATCATCGCGAAATGCTCCGGGCCGCCCAGCCCCCGCCCGCCCGAGACCACCACCGCCGCCTCGGTCAGCTCCGGCCGCCCGGAGGACGCCCGGACCTCACGGCCCGTCACCGTCGTGGCCAGAGCAGCCGGCGACAGCTCCACCGACACCTCCGTCACCTCCGGCGTCACCGCCGCGGGCTCCGGGCTCGTCGCGTTCGGCTTCACCGCGATCACCGGCACCCCCTTCGTCACCGCCGAGGTGACCAGGAACGACGCCGCGAACACCGACTGCGTCGCCACCACGCCCGGCCCCGACCCGTCCCCGGCCGCCACGTCCACCGCATCAGAGATGAACCCCGACTCCAGCCGCAACGCCAGCCGCGCCCCGATCTCCTTACCCTCCGGCGACGCCGTCAGCAGCACCCCGGACAACTCCCCGGCCTGCCCCGCGATCTGCTGCAGCGCATCCACCTTCGCCACCACCAGATGATCAGTCACCGCCTGATCACCCACCACGAACACCTTCGCCGCCCCGTACTCACCCAGCACCGGCACCGCCCCCGCCGCCGCCGGCCCGAACACCACCGCGGCCGGGCTCGCCGATCCGCCGGGCCAGCGTCAGCAGCTCCAGAGTCGGCTTCGGCACCGACCCGTCCACCGCATCCACCACCACAAGGACCACGCCCATGACATTCCTGCCTCTCTGCGACACACCCGCCAGGGACCAGCCCCGGCCCGATAACCGACCCGGCTAGACCCGCCTAGATGAACCGCTGCGCGACCAGGAAATCAGCCAGCGCCGACCCCCCGTCACCATCATCCTTCACCATCTCACCCGCCGTCCGCGCCGGACGCCGCTCCGCCGCCACCACCGACGACCACGCCGCCCCCAGGCCCACCAGCGACGCGTCAATCCCCAGATCCGCCAGGCTCCACGTCGTCACCGGCTTCTTCTTCGCCGCCATGATCCCCTTGAACGACGGATACCGCGCCTCACCCGTCCGGTCCGTCACCGACACCAGCGCCGGCAACGACGACGACACCGTCTCCGAGCTCATATCCGAATCACGCACGATCTGGACCCCGTCCCCCGACACCGACAACGACCCCGCATACGTCACCGCCGGCACCCCCAGACGCTCCGCCAGCAACGCCGGCACCACACCCATCCCCGCATCCGTCGACGCCATCCCCGTCACCACCAGATCAAACCCGATCCGCTCCACCGCCGCCGCCAGCACCAGCGACGTCGCGAACGCATCCGACCCGTGCAACGCCTCATCCGACACGTGAACCGCCGCATCACCCCCCATCGACAACGCCTTCCGCAACGCCTCCGCCGCACCCGCCGGCCCCATCGACAGATACGTCAGCTCCCACCCCCCGCCCGCCTCCTGCACCCGCAGCGCCTGCTCCGCCGCATACTCATCCAGCTCCGACAACCGCCCCGGAACCCCATCCCGATCCAGCGTCCCATCCGCCGCGAACCGCCGGTCCGACGTCAGATCCGGAGTGAACTTCACCAGCACGACAAGCTTCGGCACCACGAACCACCCTCACCAGAAACTCAGGACCACAACCCGAAAGCCGCAGCCACCCGGACACCCAGCAGCAAAACCCACGAAACTTACCCGACCATCAAAACTAACAGCCACCCTCGGGCCTGGCCAGCCGCAGGCAGTGTGACCTGCGTCAGCCCGTCCCGGACGTGGTGACGGCGGGGTCAGACGTCCAGGAAGTCGAGCACGATCTCCATGCAGCGGACGTCGTTGGGGGTGCCGAAGTGGTCCACCCCGCGCAACGTGACGAGGTCCGCGCCGGGGATGGCCTCGGCCAGCCCGTCGCCCGGGCCGAACGGGTCCTGGTCGCCGACCACGACGAGGACCGGACAGCTGATCTTGCCCACGTCCTGGGCGGTCAGCCGCTTGGCCGGGCGGCGCAGGAAGGCGATCAGGGCCGACCGGTCGTTGCGGTTGGCGTCGGCCAGCCGCCGGAAGACCACGCCCTGCATGTTCTCCGGGTCGGGCTCACCCTCCAGCGCGGACAAGATGTCGGAGGAGTCGCCCTCCTCCTCGGAGATGGCCTTCTCCCCGACGCCCATCAGCACGACCCGGCGGAACCGCTCCGGGTGCTCGCTGGCCAGGTGCATCAGGACGTGCGAGCCGGCCGAGAAGCCGACGGCGTCGACCTGCTCATGGCCCGCGATCTGGTCGGCGACGCGGGACTCGACCGACTCGTACTCCTCCGGCGAGGTGGGCTTGGGCGAGTTCCCGTGGCCGAGCAGGTCGACCGCGATGACCTCACGGCCGCCTTCGGTCAGCAGGTCGACCCAGCCGGGCTCCCGCCAGCCGTGCTCGGCGGACGAGGCGAATCCATGGACCAGCAAGACGGGCAATTGTTCCATGGCTTTGATAATAGATTGGCAGGCCCGCGTTGCCACCTAGCGCTGCTGAGTATCTGGCTGTCTGGCCGCCGGGCCGGGAGCTAGTTGCCCTCGAAGGTGGGGCTGCGGTGCTCGCGCCGGGCCTCGACGCCCTTGTGGATGTCGTTGGTGGCCAGGGTGACGGGCTGGGCGAGCGCCTCCCACTGCAGGGCGGCCTCGAACCCGCCGTGCGAGCTCTGGGCCAGGCCGGCCTTGGTCAGCCGGGTGGCGATGGGCGCCGCCCGGGCCACCCCCTCGGCCACGTCCAGCGCGTGGCCCACCACGTCGTCGGCCAGCCCGCTGACCAGCCCCCAGGCCAGGGCCTCGTCCGCGGCCACCACGCGGCCGGTGTACAGCATGTCCCGGGCCCGCGGCATGCCGACCGCCTCGGGCAGCAGCCAGCTGACGGCCATCCCGCCGTGCGTGCCGAGCTGGGTGAAGGGCGCGCTGAAGGTGGCCGACGGGGAGGCGAACCGCAGGTCGCAGGCCAGGGCCAGGCACAGCCCGGCGCCGACGGCCGGGCCGTTGATGGCGGCCACCACGGGCACCGGGATCTGCTGCGGGGCGAGCCAGGCCCGGTAGAAGGGCAGCATCTTGTCCCGCAGCCGGTCCGGGGTGTTGTCGCTGAGGTTCCCCTGGTCGAGCCAGGACAGGTCGGCCCCGGAGCAGAACGCGCTGCCCGCCCCGGTGACGACCAGGGCGCGCAGTGACCGGTCTCCGGCCAGCTTGTCCATCACCGCGGTCCAGGCCGAGGTCAGCTCGGTGGTCATGGCGTTGCGCAACTCCGGCAGGTTCAGCGTCACCAGCGCCACGCCGGGCGAGGTCAGCTGGACATCCACCAGGCCTTCGCGCATGTCAGTCATATCGTTCACCATTCGTCACGCCGGACCAGGGCCGCAGGCTGCGGCGGTTCCCCTATAGTCCAGCCCCCGGCGGCTCGGCGCAGCCGCATCCGGCGGGCTGGCCGCCGCGGCACGCCGGATGGCGCCCTCCCGAGTGCCTCGGTCATGCCCGGCTCCCCCTCCGTCGCTGGACCCGCCCACTAGGCTCACCCATAGTTTCAAAATAGTCAACGGGACGGGCTGGGGGGTGCGGGACGCCGGGCCGGGAGGGGGAGACTGGGCCGGGGAGACTGGGCCGGGGACGGGAGGCCGGGGAGACTGGGCCGGGGACGGGAGGCCGGGAGTGGGAGGTTGGCCCGGAGGGTGGGGCGCCGGGCGGCGGCGGGCTAACTTCGACAGCGCCGGGGTCCCGGGCGCGGTGGCGACGGCCTGGGCCAGCCAGTCGCCGATCCAGGACGGGAGGTCCGGGGTCCCGAAGGAGACGGAGGCCAGCGGCTCGGGGTGGCTGCGCAGGCCGATCCAGCCGGGCCGGGCGAGCAGCTCCGCGCCGCGCAGGGCGGTGGCGTCCCCGGCCCACAGCAGGCGAGCGGCCAGCTGGGCCACCGGATCCAGGTCATCGGGCCGGGCGGTGTCCAGGGCGATGGAGAACACGTCGATCAGGCCGGGCTGGGCCAGGGTGGCACAGCGGGCCAGCTGCGCGACGGCCTGGGCGGCCGGGTGGCGCGCGGGCGCGGTGGCGTCGGCCAGATGCACGATGCGCAGCGGCCGGGCGGACCGGATGGCCTGGCGGCCCGCGGCCTGCAGCCACCCGGCGTGGGCCAGCACCTCCTCGGTCACGGCCGAGTAGCCGTCCAGCAGGTCGGCCCAGGAGGCGACGGGGCCAGGTTCCTCGCCGGGCCCGGCGAACGAACCGGGCGCGATGACCACCGCGTCGAGGTGCTCGGTGATCCGCGCGGCCCGCTGGACGGCCTGGTCCACCACGTCGAAGCCGGCCGGCAGCGGCTCGAGCGCACCGGACGCAGGCCAGGCCGAGGCGGGCCGCCGGCCACGTCGATGGCGGTCAGCCCGCACCGGGCCACGGCCGGGGCCAGCGCCCGGGCGATGTCCGGGTGGCCGCAGGCGATCAGGCAGTAGCGCGGCTCGGACTCCTCATCGGCCACCGGGCCGGTGGTGCCGGGCTGGTCGAAGACGGGGCCGAACCGGGCGTTGGCCCCGCCGGTGGAGCGCTGCCCGCTCTCGGCGGGAGCCAGCACGACGGGAACCAGGGTGTCCAGGGAGGCGGCGAAGTCCGCGGCACGCTCGGTGCGGATGGCCTCGATCAGCCGGGGCGGGGAGATCACGGACAGCTCGGGGCCGGCCGAGAAGACGATCTGGCCGCGCAGCGAGCCGGCCTGTTCCCCGGCCAGGTAGGCGCCGGCCGGCCCCATGTCCTGGGCGGTCGGCATCGAGGACAGGTCCAGGCCGCCGCCGGGCGGCGCGGCCGCAGCTCCCGCGCCGGGACCGCCGTCGGGGCCGCCGTCGGGACGGGCCGGGGCCGCGGCCCGGGTGAGGGCGCCGGTCACCATCCGGGTGGCGGCGATGGGCGAGAGGGCGTTCAGGGCCACGCCGTCCGGGAGCAGGCCCGCCAGCTGCCAGGTCACGGCGGCGATGGCCCGCTTGGCGCAGGCGTAGGAGGCGTTGTCCCCGGCCGCGCGGGCCAGGCCGGCGCCCGAGGTCACGCCGACGATCCGGCCGTACCCGGCCGTCTCCATGAGGGGCAGCGCCTCGGCCAGGACGTTGAGGTAGCCGTCCAGGTGGACGCCGAGAACGGCCCGCCAGTCATCCTCGGAGGCCTGCGCGAACGGCGCGAAGCGCAGGATGCCGGCCGTGTTGACCACGATGTCCAGGCCGCCGAACTCGGCCACCACCCCGGCGAACAAGGACCTGACCGCGGCCCGGTCGGTCACCGACGCGGCCGAGGCCCGGGCCACGCCGCCCGCCTCGGTGATGAGCTGCGCGGTCCGCGCGGCGGTGGGCTCGGCCAGCGGCTCGCCCTGCACGCCGACGCCCGGGTCCATGGCCACCACGGCGACGCCCTGGCGGGCCAGCTCGAGGGCCACGGCGGTGCCGATGCCGCCGCCGCCCCCGGTCACCACGGCCACCCGCTGGCGCCCCGCCCCGGACCCCGCGGCCGGGCCGTCGCTGCTGGTCAGGTCGGTCATGGTCAGCCTCCCGCCTAGGCGGCACCTCCTGGTGGCCTCACCGGGGGCGCCGTCGCCTGCCTCGCTTTTCCGACCATAAGGCGCACCACGCCGGTTGCGCCATGGCCGCGAGAACACCAGGCGGCACCGCTGGTCACCGGGGAGACGCTTTGTTACCTTTCGAACAGTAGGCGGTGAGCCCCGAAGGAGCGGCACATGATCGACCTTGGACTGGACGGCGCGCGGGCCGTCGTCGTCGGCGCAGGCTTCATCCCGTCACGGGCCGGGCACGGCCGCGGGAGCGCGCTGCGGCTGGCCGCGGCGGGCGCCACCGTGGCCTGCGTGGACATGGACGAGGGCCGGGCCAACGACATCGTCGGCGAGATCACCGCCGAAGGCGGCAAGGCCTTCGCGGTGGTGGGCGACGTCCGCACCGAGGCCGAGGCCAAGCGGGTCATCGACGAGGCGGTGGCCGGGCTGGGCGGCGTCGACGTGCTGGTCGACGTGGTGGGCCAGGCGCTGTTCGCCCGGTCCGACCTGCAGTCCGAGCAGGACTGGGACTACCAGATGACGAAGAACCTCAAGCAGCTGTTCTTCGTGTTCAAGGCGGTCATCCCGCACCTGGTCGAGCAGGGCACGGGCGGGGCCATCACGGCCATCACCTCGGTGGACGGCATCGCCGCCTCGCGCTACCACGTGGCCTACGGGGCAGCCAAGGCGGGCGTGATCTCGCTGGTCAAGACGTACTCCGACGAGCTCGGCCGGTACGGGATCCGGGTCAACTGCGTGGCCCCGGGGAACGTGGGCGGAGGGGTCTGGGACAAGCCGGACGTGCCGTTCGGCGAGGACGTGGTCAACTCGCTGGCCCCGCCGCGGCCGATGGACATCGCCAACGGCGTGCTGTTCCTGTCGTCCTCGCTGGCGGCCCGGGTGACCGGGCAGACGCTGGTGGTCGACGGCGGCGCGATGACCCGGTCCCCGTGGGGGCACACCGAGGAGACCCTGGAGATGTTCAACTCCTGGGGCGCGGCGCGGGACTGAGCGACGGTACCGAGCGGGACGGTACGGCTCAGTAGCTGATGCCGGACTGGCGGGTGGTCTTGACGACCTCCCCCTTCTGGTTGGTCCAGACGTCCTCGGTCACGGTGATCAGCATCAGGCCGAGCCGGCCCTCCCGCTCGCGGTAGGAGCCCAGCCGGCGGACCGAGGTGATGACGTCGCCGGGCCGCATGCGCACGCCGTATTCCACTTCGATGCCCGCGTTCACGCCGCGGGACAGCCCGGCGCCCTTGATGCCCAGCAGCTTCTCGGGCGACTCGTCGCCGCCGCCGCGGGCGCGGGACCGGTGGGTCCCGCCCTCGGCCAGCCAGGCGAACGGGTTGAACTCCTCGGGGGCCACGATGCCCCGGTAGGAGGTGCCCGCCGCGTACTGCTCGTCCCAGAACAGCCGGGGCGGCTCGTCGGGGTAGTACACGGCCACGGCCCACCGCCGGATGTCGGAGTCGGTGATCGGATACGACGTCATCCGGGCCAGCTCGCGCCCGACGGCGGCGCGCATCTCATCGGTGATGTGGGTGTCGGGGCTGCTGGGCATGTCAGCTGGCGGCCGCGACGGAGATGCCGACGAGCTTGGTCTCCAGGTACTCGGTGATGCCTTCCTGGCCGCCCTCGCGGCCCAGGCCGCTCTCCTTCATGCCGCCGAACGGGGCCGCGGCCGAGGTCGGGTTGATGTCGTTGATCCCGATGATGGCGAACCGGAGGGCCTCGCTGACCCGGAAGGCCCGGGACAGGTCGTTGGTGTAGATGTAGGAGGCCAGGCCGTAACTGGTGTCGTTGGCCATCTGGATGACCTCGGCTTCGTCATCGAACGGGATGACGCCGGCGATCGGGCCGAACGTCTCCTCGCGGTAGATGAGCATGTCCGGGGTCACGCCGGTGAGCACGGTGGGGGCGAAGAACGTGCCGTTGTCGTAGCTCCCGCCGGACAGCCGCTCGCCGCCCAGGGCCACCGTCGCGCCCTTGGCCACGGCGTCGGAGACGTGCCGGTCCATCTTGGCCATGGCGGGCTCGTCGATGAGCGGGCCGGTGGTGATGCCGTCCTCCAGGCCGTTGCCCACCTTCAGCCGGCCGACCCGGCCGGTGAGGGTCTCGACGAACTTGTCGACCATCGAGCGGTGCACGTAGATCCGGTTCGGGCAGATGCAGGCCTGGCCGGTGTTGAGGAACTTGACCAGGGCGGCGCCGGTCGCGGCGCGGGCCGGGTCGACGTCGGGGAAGGCGATGAACGGGGCGTGCCCGCCCAGCTCCAGGGAGACCCGCTTGATGTGGCTGGCCGCGCCGGCGGCCAGCATCTTGCCCACCTCGGTCGAGCCGGTGAAGGCGAGCTTGCGGACGACCGGGTTGGACATGAACTCGTCCCCCACCACGCTGGGCGTGCTGGTGGTGACCAGGTTGACCACGCCGGCCGGCACCCCGGCCTCGTGCAGGATCCGGATGATCTCGATGGCGCACAGCGGCGTCTGCTCGGCCGGCTTGAGCACCACGGTGCAGCCCGCGGCCAGGGCCGGGCCGAGCTTGCGGGTGAGCATCGAGGTCGGGTAGTTCCACGGGGTGATGGCCCCGACCACGCCGACGGCCTGGTGCTGGACCATGAAGCGCTGCTCGGGCCGGTGCGAGGGGATGGTCTGCCCGTAGACGCGCTTGGCCTCCTCGGCGAACCAGATGAGGAAGTCGGCGGCGTACTGGGCCTCGATCCGGGCGGTGCGCAGCGGCTTGCCCTGCTCGGTGGTCATCAGCCGGGCCAGGTCGTCCAGGCGCTCCATCATGATCTGGTACGCCTTGTACAGGACGTCCGCGCGCTCGTAGGCGGTGCGGCCCGACCAGGCCGGGAAGGCCGCCTCGGCGGCGGCGATGGCGGTGCGGACGTCGGCGGTGTCCGCGTCGCTGACCTTGGCGAGAACCTCGGAGGTGGCCGGGTTCGTCGAGTCGAACGTGCGCCCGGAGGCCGCGGGCTGCCACTTACCGTCGATATACAGCGTTCCCGAGCTGGTGTCCGGCATTGCCATGCGAGCCCTCCGAGCGGAGCTAGTGCCTTAGGTCTCTTGTGGTCCTAAAGGATATAGAACTATTGCAGTTGTGGCGAGGGGACGGACCGGACAAGCCGGCTACCGGTGAAACTCCGGCCACCGCTGGTCCCGGCGGTCTGGACCGGGGGGCCTGAAGGTTTTAAGGTTCTAGAGTTGACGAATATCGGTAGGGAGAAGCCGCGCCACCGCAGAGCCGGGTAGCCCGTATCCGAGCCTTATCCCCATCCGATGCTGACGTCGCAGCCAGGCAGTCGAAGGGACGCAGGCCATGACGGAGAATCGCTACATCAAGTACGAGACGGTCGATGACGGGACCATCGCCAGGATCACCCTGGACCGGGCCCGGACCAGGAATGCGCAGAACCGCGGCCTGCTGGTCGAGCTGGGCGACGCCTTCCTGCGCGCCGAGGCCGACGACACCGTGCGGGTGGTCATCCTCAACGGGGCCGGCCCGCTGTTCTCGGCCGGGCACGACATGGGCTCGCGCGAGTCGATCGAAGAGCGGCAGCCGGGACCGAACCAGCACCCGTCGGTCGTCATCAACGGCGGCACCCGGCTGGGCGCCGAGAACCGCATGCTGCAGGAGTGGCACTACTTCTTCGAGAACACGCTGCGCTGGCGCAACCTGCGCAAGATCACCATCGCCGAGGTGCACGGCCCGGTCTACGCGGCCGGCCTGATGCTGACCTGGGCCTGCGACCTGATCGTGGCCGCGGACAACACCAGCTTCGCCGACGTGGTCGGCACCCGGCTGGGCATGTGCGGCGTGGAGTACTTCGCCCACCCGTTCGAGTTCGGCCCGCGCAAGGCCAAGGAACTGCTGCTCACCGGGGACTCCATCTCCGCGCAGGAGGCCTACGAGCTGGGCATGGTGAGCAAGATCTTCCCGGCCGACGAGCTGTCCGAGCGGACGCTGGAGTTCGCCCGGCGGATCGCCAAGACGAACACCATGGCCGCCCTGCTGATCAAGGAGTCGGTCAACCAGTCCCAGGACAACATGGGCTTCTACAACGCGCTGAACGCCTGCTTCACGATCCACCAGCTCAACCACTCGCACTGGGCCGAGATCAACGAGAACCACTACGCGGTGGGTACCAAGGAGTTCGGCGTGACCCCGTGGAACGAGGCCCCGCCGGTGCAGCCCGCGGTCAAGGAGAAGGCCGACGCGTCGGTCAGCTGAGGCCGGCCGAAGCTAAGGGCAGCAGAAGCTAGAGGCCAGCAGAAGCTAAAGGCCAGCACACAGGACGTCGATGAGGAGGCCGCTGTGACCCAGGCGACGAGCGAGCTGACGGTGGGGGCGGAGATCCCCACCTTCGAGCGCGCCACCGGGCTGCAGAACTGGAACCGGTACGCAGCGGTCAACGACGAGTTCGTCGACTTCCACATGGACGACGAGGCGGGTCGGGCGGCAGGGTTCCCGACCGCCTTCGGCATGGGCAACCTGCAATGGTCCTACCTGCACTCCCTGCTGCGGGCCTGGATCGGCGACGAGGGCCGGATCCTCAAGCTCAGCTGCCAGTTCCGCTCCCCCAACATCAGGAACCAGATCGTCACCGCGCACGGCCGGATCACGGCCGTGCGCGATGAGGGGACCGAGACGGTGGTGGACCTGGAGGTCTGGACCCAGAACGACTCCGGCCAGGCCATGGCGCCTGGCACGGCCACCGTCGCGATACCCAAGTAACCGCGTCACCAGGGCAGGAGCTGCACCGATGGCCGTAGGCAAGCTGTTCCACATCATCCACATGACCGGCGACCTGCCCGCGCTGGAAGCCTGGTACGACGACGTGTTCAGCGTGCGCCGCGGGTTCCTGGACCACAACTACATGCCGGGCGAGAAGCGGGATGCCTCGCTGGTCGTGCTGGGCGACTGCGTCATCGAGCCGCTCGCGCCGGCCTTCCGGGTGGACGGCTGGGACGCCATGCCGCTGGGCCGGTTCTACCAGCGGTTCGGGAGCCACTGGCACTCGATCGCCTGGTACACCGACGACGCGGGCGAGATCTGGCAGCGGTGCACCGACGAGGGCATCCGGGTGCTGGTCGAAGGCGGGGTGATGGCCACCGAGCGGCCCGGGCCGAACGCGGCCATCATGACCCACCCGCGGGACACGATCGCGCAGCTGGAGTTCATGAACCCGACCGGCACGGTGATGGGCGAGCTGGACCCGCGGCTGCAGCCGGGCTGGGACCCGAGCTGGTGGGCGCAGAACCACCCGCTCGGCCTGGTCAACCTGGCCTACGCCACCATCCTGACCCGCGACCAGGAGCGGGCCAAGCACATGTTCACCGACATCCTGGGCGGCAAGCTGGTGCAGGAGAACACCTCGGCGCTGACCGGCACGGCCAACTCCTACGTGCTGCTGGGCGACACGATCGTGGAGCTGGCCACCCCGACCGACGACGGCACGCTGGCCGCGGCGGACTTCGCGGCCAACGGCCAGATCTTCCACTCCGCCACGTTCCGGGTCAACGACCTCGGCCAGGCCGAGAAGTACCTGAACAGCAAGGGCATCGAGACGCTGGCCAGCGACAACACCACGCTGCTGACCAAGCCGGAGACGACCCACGGAGTGCCGTTCCGGTGGACGACGGAGGACCTGCCGCGCTAGCCCTCGACCGCCTCGAACCACTGCATGACGGGCGGGTTGGCCGTGACATCCATGGCCGGGGTCATGTCGAGCTTGCCCGCCTCGACGGCGGCCTGCAGGCCGGCCGCGACGCTGGCCGCGTCGTTGGTGTCGGTCTCCCAGACGCACACGTAGCGGTGCGCGGGCGCGCCGCCCGCGCCGGGCAGGTCCACCACGCGGTAGCGGCGGGCCCCGGTCACGCCCGGGACGTGCTCGATGACCTGCGGTACGTGGGTACGGCTGTACCAGTCGTTGAATTCGGAGTCGCTGGCCGCATCGACAGGATTGGTCCAGACCATAAATACCGACTTGGCCATCTGCTCTCCTCGGTGTTGTTTCTCACATCGGCAATACGCGCATACATCGACCAATTGACAAACATTGACCCGTGCGTCACGCTAACGCGTGGGACAGGCTAGGTCAACGGCGCTTTTTCTGTGAAGGACTATTGAACAAGTGACAGCGCAGCCGGACGAGGCTAACGGCGAGGCGGAGCAGAAGTCCAGGGTGGGCGCCGCACAGCGGGAGGCCTGGGCTCAGGGACTCCTGCCGCCGGTGGAGGAGGTCCGGCCGGGGCTGTGGTCGGTGCCCGTCCCCTGGCCGCACGGCGGCATCCGGTACACCCTGGCCTACCTGCTCGAGGGACGCTCGGGCCCGGCCCTGGTCGACACCGGGTTCCCGACCCGGGAAGGCTGGTCCGCCCTGGTCGACGGCCTCAGGCAGACCGGGCACGAGGTGTCCGAGATCCGGTACGTGCTGGTCACCCACGCGCACGCCGATCACATGGGCATGGTCGGCCGGCTGCGGGAGGAATCGGGCGCGCTGCTCGGCATGCACGATGCGGAGGCCGCGGTGCTGCGGGATGCGGCCAACTGGCGGCCGCGCACCGAGGAGTGGCTGCGAGTCCGCGGCGCCGAGGAAGACGAGCTGCGGGACATCCTCGAGATGATGACCCGGGGCCGCGAGCGGGACGCCAACCTGTCCCAGCCGGACTTCGGCATCGGGCACGGCGACCTGCCCCTGGGCGCGGGATCATCGCTGCGGGCGGTGTGGACGCCCGGTCACACCCCGGGTCATCTGTGCTTCTACGACGAGCGGCAGGAAGTGCTGCTGACCGGTGACCACGTGCTGCCCCGGATCACCCCGCACATCGGGCTGGGCCCGGGCGCGACCGGCGACCAGCTCGGTGACTTCATGTCCTCGCTGCGGGAGCTGACCGAGTACTCGCCCCGCGAGGTGCTGCCCGCGCACGAGTACCGGTTCGGTGACCTGCACGCGCGGGTCGAGGGGCTGCTGGAGCACCACGAGGGCCGGCTGGCCGAGATCGAGGCCGCCGTGGTGGCCAATCCGGGCCTGTCGACCTGGGACGTCGCCTCGGTGCTGCACTGGTCCCGGACCTGGGATCAGACCACCGGCTCGTCGCGGCAGGCCGCGGTGAGCGAGACCTGGGCCCACCTCTACCATCTGCAGGTCAACGGCCGGGTGATCGACCAGGGCCACGGGCGCGACTCGTGGCTGCCCGGACCGGGCTGCGGCACGGCGGATTGACCGGCTTTCCGGGTTTGACACGTCCGGAATGTTGGAAGAGGTTTCCAGACCTATCGAAAATTGCACGATGCAGGAAAAGAGCCTGATTCACAGCTAAGGCCCCGGGCCAGGCGTCGACGCCGACGAGTAACGCCCAGGATTCACCTATCGAGGAGGTTCGCGTGGTCGCGCGGATTGTGATCGGTTTGGCGTTGACGGTGGTGGCGTTGGGGGTGGCGTCGCGGCGGGTGAACTGGTTGCGGCGGCTGGCCTTCAGCGGGCAGCCGGCGCCGGAGCGGTTCGCTCAGGTGCGGAATCATCCGGGTGAGGTGGGGGAGTATCAGACGGTTCAGGTGGTGGGGCAGCGGAAGCTGCTGAAGTGGTCGCTGCCGGGTGCGGCGCATGCGGCCACGTTCTGGGGCTTCATCGTGCTGCTGCTGACCATCATCGAGGCGTACGGGAACCTGTTCCAGCGGACGTTTCATATCCCGCTGATCGGGACGTGGCCGTTCATCGGGTTCATCGAGGACCTGTTCGCGGTCGGCGTCCTGTTCGGGATCACCACGTTCACCATCCTGCGGATCATCAACAACCCGCACCGGGAGGGCCGCCGGTCGAGGTTCTTCGGGTCCCACACCCGGGCGGCGTGGATCGTGCTGGGGATGATCTTCCTGGTCATCGCGACGCTGCTGCTGTACCGGGGCGCGCAGATCAACACCGGCGTGTTCCCGTATGAGCACTGGGCCTTCGCGTCCCAGATCGTCGGGCACTGGCTGGCCCCGCTGGGGTACGGCACCAACAGCGTGCTGGAAGCGGTGTTCCTGCTGGCCCAGATCGCCGTGGTGATGGGCTTCGCGGTGATCGTGGTCTACTCCAAGCACCTGCATATCGCGCTGGCCCCGTTGAACGTGATGTTCTCCCGGAAGCCGAACGGCCTGGGTCCGCTGGAGCCGATGCGGTCGAACGGGAGCGTGCTGGATTTTGAGGAGGCGGACCCGGAGACGGATGTGTTCGGGCTGGGGAAGATCGAGGATTTCACCTGGAAGGGCCTGCTGGACATGGGGACCTGCACCGAGTGCGGGCGGTGCCAGTCTCAGTGCCCGGCCTGGGCCACGGGTAAGCCGCTGTCCCCGAAGATGGTGATCCTGGATTTGCGGGATCACGCGTTCGCGAAGGCGGACTGGCTGCTGGCCGATGAGGACGCGCGGGAGAAGCTGCCCGCGTCGGTGCTGGCGGAGGCGGAGCGGCCGCTGGTGGGGACGGCGGAGGAGAACGGGGTCATCGACCCGGATGTGCTGTGGTCGTGCACGAACTGCGGGGCGTGCGTGGAGGAGTGCCCGGTGGATATCGAGCACATCGATCACATCGACGGGATGCGCCGGCATCAGATGCTGATCGAGTCCGCGTTCCCGGTCGAGGCGGCCGGGATGCTGCGGAACCTGGAGAACCAGGGCGACCCGTGGGGGATGGGCGCCGCCCACCGGGGGGACTGGATCACCGAGCTGGACTTCGAGGTCCCGGTCGCGGACGGGAAGCTCGGCCAGGACGTGGAGTACCTGTTCTGGGTCGGCTGCGCGGGGGCCCTGGAGGACCGGGCCAAGCGGACGACCAAGGCCATCGCGACCCTGCTGCACCAGGCCGGGGTGAACTTCGCGGTGCTGGGCCCGGGGGAGACGTGCACCGGGGACCCGGCCCGGCGGATGGGGAATGAGTTCGTGTTCTCGATGCTGGCCCAGCAGAACATCGAGACGCTGAACGAGGCGGCGCCGAAGACGATCGTGGCGTCGTGCCCGCACTGCTTCAACTCCATCGCCCGGGAGTACCCGCAGCTGGGCGGGACCTACGACGTGATCCACCACACCCAGCTGCTGGCCCGGCTGCTGGAGCAGGGGAAGATCACCCCGGTGGAGCGGATCGAGGAGAAGCTGACCTACCACGACCCGTGTTTCCTGGGCCTGGCACAACAAGGTGTTCACCCCGCCCCGGGCCATCCTGGAAGCCGTCCCCGGGGTGGAGGCCGAGGAGATGCACCGCTGCCAGAACCGGGGGTTCTGCTGCGGCGCGGGCGGCGCGAGGATGTGGATGGAAGAGCGGATCGGGACCCGGATCAACGCCAACCGGGTCGATGAGGCCCTGGAACTGGACCCCGACACCATCTCCACCGCCTGCCCCTACTGCCTGGTCATGCTCGGCGACGCCGTCAACGCCCGGAAAGCCGAAGGCCTGGCCAAACCCACCCTCGAAGTCATCGACGTCGCCCAGCTCCTGGCCCGCTCCGCCAACCCGCCCCCCATCCCCGCCCAGCTCACCCAAGACGACGGCACAACCACCGTCGAGGCCTAGCGCGGCGACAGCGAGGGCAGCACGACGCCGTGACCGGGGCGGGAAGCACGGCCCGTTCGGTAAAAACGCGGTTAGGGCGCCGGCCTGCGCGACGAGGCCGGCGCAGGCCGCCATCCGCGCCCGCCACCGGGTCGTCCTGGAGTAGACCAGTACCACGGGACGGACCGGTGGAGGAGCGGATGAACATCGCGGGAAGCATCGCCCTGGTCACCGGCGGGGCGTCCGGCCTCGGACTGGCCACCACCGCGGCCCTGCACGAGGCGGGCGCGTCGGTGGTCGTGCTGGACCTGCCCGGGTCGGACGGCGCGGCCATCGCGGCCCGGCTGGGCCCGCGGGCCGCCTTCTCCCCCGGCGACGTGACCAGCCCGGCCGACGTGGACGCCGCGCTGGACGCGGCCGGGGCGCTGGCGGGCGGGGTGCCGCGGATCGTGGTCACCTGCGCAGGCATCGCCGTCACGGCCCGGACGGCCAGCCCGGACGGCCCGTTCCCGCTGGAGGAGTTCACCCGGGTGATCCAGGTCAACCTGGTCGGGACGTTCAACGTGATGCGGCTGGCCGCCGACCGGCTGGGCCGGGCGGGCGAGACCGGCGGCGAGCGCGGCGTGCTGGTGGCCACCGCGCCGGCCGCGTCGTTCGGCGGGCAGCCGGGGCAGGCCGCGGCCGGGGCGTCGGCGGGCGGCGTGGCCGGGCTGACCCGGCCGGTGGCCCGCGACCTGGCCGGGCTCGGGATACGGGTCATGACCATCGCGCCCGGCCCGGCCGGCGCCCCGCCGCGCGAGTTCGCCGCGCTGGTCGCGCACATCGTGACCAACCCGGCCCTCAACGGGGAGACGATCCGGCTCGACGGGACGAGACGGACCGGTCCCTTGGCACAATGAGCAGGCAGCAGCGGACGAAAGGCGGGGAACCGGGATGACAGGACAGGTACTGGCGGGACGCACCATCGTGGTGCTGGGCGCGACGGGCGGCCTCGGGTCGGCGGTCACGCAGCGGCTGCGCGACGACGGTGCGTCGGTGCTGGCCGCGGGGGTCAAGGTCCCCGACGCGGCGGACCGGGTGGAGGCGGTCAGCTACGTGGCCGTGGACGCACTGGACGAGGCCAGCGTGGCCGCGACGCTGACGGCCCCGGCCGGCGCGCCGCCGGTGGCCGGGGTGGTCAACCTGATCGGCGGATACACCCCGCCGCAGCCGGTGGGCAGCCTGGACATCGGGGTGCTGCGGCAACAGCTCGAGCTGAACCTGGTCACCGCGGCCATCGTGACCAAACTCGCGCTGCCGCTGCTGGCCGCCCGGGGCGGCGGGCCGATCGTGCACGTCTCCAGCCGGGTCGCGGTGCGCGGCTACGAGGACAGCTTCGCCTACAGCGTGGGCAAGCTGGGCGTGGTCCGGCTGGTCGAGTCGGCCGCCGCGGAGGGACGCGGCGACGGGGTGCGGGTCAACTGCATCCTGCCCAGCATCATCGACACGCCGGCCAACCGGGCCAGCATCCCGGGCGCGGACTACGGCCGGTGGCCTAAGCCGTCAGAGCTGGCCGGCGTGCTGTCCTTCCTGGTCAGCGACGATGCCGTGCTCATCTCCGGAGCGGCGATCCCGGTCTACGGCCGGGTCTGACGTGCTGGAGCCGGGACTCGAGCTGGCGGCCGGGGTGCAGGGGACCCTGCGGCTGGGACGACGGACGTTCGGGCCGCGGGAGCTGCTGGTCATGGCCGAGGTGGCCGGCTGGGCCGACGGCGGCGAGCAGGTGCGGGCGGCCGTGGCGGACGGGGCGGACATCGTGACGGTGACCGCGGCCTCGGCGGCGGCTGGGGCTTCGGTGGTGGGCCGGGCACGGGAGGCGGCCGGGGAGCTGGTCATCGGCGTGCGGACCGATCACGCCGAGGTGGCCCGGGCGGCGTGCGCGGCCGGGGCCGATCTGCTGTGCGTGCGCTCCGGCGACGGGGCCGGGCTGGCCGCGGTGGCGGCCGAGTACGGGACAGCGCTGGCCGGGCCGGCGGGACTGGCGCCGCGAGCGGTGGCAGCCGGGGTCGAACCGGAACGCGTCATCGTCGACGTCGCCGGCGCGGGGCCGCTGGCTGAGGCGGCGGCGGCCGGGTGGCCGGTGCTGGTCCGGCTGCCGGAGGATCAGGACGAGGCCGGGAACCTGGCCACGGCGGCGGTGGCCGCGTGGCTCGGGGCCCGGGTGTTCGGTGTCCCCCAGGTGCGGGGTGTCTCCGGGGTGTCTGGTGTCTCCGGGGTGTCTGGTGTCTCCGGGATGTCTAGTGTCTCCCGGGTGTCCAGTGTCTCCCGGGTGCGAGAGGCCCGGCGGGCGCTGCGGATGGTCTCGGCCATCCGCGGCGATGTCCCGCCCGCCTGGGCGGTGCGCGGGCTGGCCTAGCGGTCGGTCTCCTAGGCTGCCCGCGCACCGCGCTGGGTAGGGTCCGCGGTCAGTAATCCGCGGCTTCAAGCAGGCCGCGCAGCTCGTCCGCACGGCGCCACGCCTCGAGCAGGCGCTGCTCGGCCTTGCGCTCCCTGCGGCGCGCCCGGCGCAGCGTCTGCAGCCGCCGCGACGT
The DNA here is from genome assembly GCA_963744005.1 of uncultured Actinomycetes bacterium. Taxonomy (GTDB): domain Bacteria; phylum Actinomycetota; class Actinomycetes; order Streptosporangiales; family Streptosporangiaceae; genus Palsa-504. The sequence continues at coordinate 2,200,314 of CAVURU010000003.1, forward strand.
CCGCAGCTGCTCGGCTCGTTCCATGGTGCTGCGGCTTTGCTCGGCCGCGAGCTCCAGTACCTGATACATGCTGACCACTCCGTTGTGCGTCACCAGGCCGCCGTTAAGCGGCCACCTCCGTCTTACGGGGACGCCCGCGAGGGCGCTTACGAGGCACGACCTCGCCACGCAAAAGCAGCTCGCCGCCCCAGACGCCCCACGGTTCCCGGCGCGCCAGTGCTCCCGTGAGGCACGCCAGGCGTGCCGGGCAGTCCTGGCACATAGCCTTCGCCTGCTCCACATCCTGCGGAGACTCGGCGAAGAACAGCTCCGGGTCCTGCGTGCACGGAAAATCCAGGCCCATTGGGTACGCGGCGGCGGTGAAGTCCGCCTCCGGGTCGTCAACCACCTCGAACCCCGTCGTTTCGTTGCCTCCGACGGTGGCCACCCGCCACTGCATCGGTGCCATCCCCTCTCGCTTGCCGGTCCTAGTTGTCGCCCATGCGATTGCTCGCCGTCCCTGGGACCTAGGCCTTAAATAGCTAAGGCCACGGACCCTGTGTGCGGATCCGCGGCCTCAAGAGGATGTCCAGCCGGCTGGTTAGGCCGGTTCTCTATCTGGAGGCGGACCCGAAGCGCCCTCGCCGAAGACGGGGACACTGGTCATCTGGATGTAGTTATTCGTCTGCTCGAGCTGCGCCATCACGGCGGCCTGCGGGGCCGGAACGACGAGGGCAGCCTCGGTAGCGACCGGAACGACCCGGCCGGCGACCAGGGCAGCCTTGTCCCGGGCGAGCGGAACCGGCCGCACGAGGGCGGACGGACCGGTGCCCAGACCGGCGGCAGGCAGAACCGTCCCCGGGAAGGCCAGACGCTGTGCTGAAAGCGGAGCGAAGGCACCCGGGCGCGCATGCCACGGAGCTGCGGTCACGACGGAAGTCGTCGGAACGTCACAGTTGATGTCAATCACGTTGGGCACCTCCTCTCGGGAGCGTCGGTTAGTAGCCCAAAGACATGTAGGCAGCCTACGTAATCGCCCCGGAACAGGGCAACACATTTTCTACGTGCGGATTTTCAACTAGCGCGATCCGGCGGGCGCGGCTTGGTCTGGTCCGGCTCGGCTGGTCCGGCTCGGCTGGTCCGGCTCGGCTGGCCGGGCTCGAGCTGGTCCGGGCTCGAGCTGGTCCGGATCAGCGGCCGCGGCCCAGGCGCAGGCCGTCCAGGAAGCTCGACCGGGAGCGGGCCGGGCCGCGGGCCCCTGGGACGCGGGCCGGGGCCCAGGACAGGTAGAGGTGCTCGCGGGCCCGGGTGACCGCGACGTAGAGCAGCCGGCGTTCCTCCTCCACGGCCGCGGGGCTGCGGGCGTACACGATCGGCATCAGGCCCTCGACCAGGCCGGGCAGGAACACGGCGTCCCACTCCAGGCCCTTGGCCGCGTGCATGGAGGCGATGGTGACGCCCCGCGCCTCGGGAGCGTGCCCGAGCTCGGCCCGCTGGGTCAGCTCGGCCGCGAAGTCGGCCAGGCCGGCCTCGGGCCGGGCCGCGTGCAGGTCGTCGGCCAGCTGGGCCAGCGCGGCCAGCGACTCCCACCGCTCGCGGGCCGCCGAGCCGCCGGCCGGCGGGCTGGTGGTGAAGCCGATGCCGGTCAGCACGTCGCGCACGGCGGCGGGCAGGTCGTCCGGGGCGGCTCCGTTGTCCCCGCGGGCCGCGCCGCGGAACAGCACCAGGGCCTGGCGGACCACGGCCCGCTCGTAGAACCGCTCGGCGCCGCGGATCACGTACGGCACCCCCTGCTCGGTGAAGGCCTGCTCGAAGCGCTCGGTCTCGGCGTTGATCCGGACCAGCACCGCGATCTGCTGGGGGGCGACGCCCGACGCGATCAGGGCCCGGATCTGGGTGGCCACCCCGGCCGCCTCGGCCGGGTCATCGGCGTAGCGGGTCAGCATCGGGGAGGGCCCGGGCGGGCGCTGGGCGGCCAGGGCCGGCCCGGCCGACTTCATCAGCTGGTTGGCCACGGCGACCACCTGGGGCGTGGACCGGTAGTCGCGGGCCAGCCGGACCACGGTGGCGCGCGGGAACTCGGCGGTGAAGTTGGTCAGGTAGGACGGGGTGGCGCCGGTGAAGGAGTAGATGACCTGGCGGGGATCCCCCACCACGCACAGGTCGTCGCGGCCGCCGAGCCACGCGTCCAGCAGCAGCTTCTGCAGCGGGTTCACGTCCTGATACTCGTCCACCACGAAATAGCGGTAGGTGTCGCGGACCTGGTCGGCCACGCCCCGGTTCTCCAGCACGATGGCGGCGGTCAGCTCCAGGACCGACTCGAAGTCGATCAGGTGCTGCTCGCGCCGCAGCCGTTCGTAGCCGTCGTAGACGGACGTCATGGCCGGGATCCCGGCGGCGGGCGAGCGGCCCGCCGCGGCCGCGGCGGCCGCGTACCCGTCCGGGCGGGTCTGGACGGTCTTGGCCCACTCGATCTCGCTGGCCGCGTCGGCCAGGCCCGGCTTGTCGAGCCGGACACGCTCCTGGCTGGCCGCCTCGCGCACCAGGGCGGCCTTGGAGTCGACCAGCCGCGGCGGGCGCCCGCCGACCACGCGCGGCCAGAAGTAGTTGAGCTGGCGCAGCGCGGCGGCGTGAAAGGTGGAGGCCCGGACCTGCGCGGCGCCGAGCTGGCGGAGCCGGCCGCGCATCTCCCCGGCGGCCCGCACGGTGAAGGTCAGGGCCAGCACGTGCCGGGGGTCGACCACCCCGATGGCGGCGGCGTAGGCGATCCGGTGGGTGATGGCGCGGGTCTTGCCGGTACCCGCGCCGGCCAGCACGCACACCGCCCCGCGGGCGGCCAGGGCCACCTCGCGCTGCTCGGGATCGAGCCCGGCCAGAAGGGCTTCGGCCGTGCCCGCGGCGACGTCGGTCAATCAGTCCTCCCGTCAGGGAACGCAACCGGCCTGGCCGGTGTTACACGATGCAGTATTCACCTACCCGAGGAGGCGGCGGGGTTGGCCGGCCAGCTGATCATGTACACCACCCAATGGTGCGGCTTCTGCCGGAACCTGAAGCGGCAGCTCGCCCGGGACGGCATCGAGATGACCGAGATCGACATCGAGCAGGACCCGGCCGCGGCCGAGTACGTCATGTCGGTCAACGGCGGCAACCAGACCGTCCCGACCGTCGTGTTCCCGGACGGGACCGCGATGACCAACCCGTCCGCGGCGCAGGTCCGCGAGCGGCTGGCCGCGGTCAGTACCGGGCAATAGGGACCTTGACCGAACGGGTCGTGGCGCGAGCCCCGGACCGGTCCGACGAGGCCGGTCCGGCGGCGGAGCGCCAAGACGAGGACTCGCCCTGCGGTGAAGTAGTCCTACGCCGGACCCGGCGGGGCTGGCAGGTCGGCGGCGAGCAGCTGCCCGATCTGGTCAGTGCCATGGTGCTGGCTGACCTCATGGCGGCCGATCTCGGCGTGCCCGACCGCCCGCCGGCGGGGCCGGCGGCTCAAGGGCCCCCGGAGGCCTCGGGAGCCTCAGGGGCTCCGGCGGACGGGAGCACGAGCGATGAGGTGACGCGGCTGGCGGTGACCGTGGCCCAGCTCGAGCATGCGCTGGCCGCCCGGGTCCGGGTCGAGCAGTCCATCGGCGTGCTCGCCGAACGGCACCGGCTCGCCCCGCGGCAGGCCTTCGACCTGCTCCGGAAGGCGGCCCGGTCGCGGGGCCAGAAGGTCGTCGAGCTGGCCGGAGACGTGGTGGACAGCGCGGCTAACCCGCTGCTCCCGCTGCCCGAGGAGCTGGCCCGCCAGCAGCGGCCGACCCGCAGGCGCGGCCCGTCGCCGCGGCGCGTGCGGGCCGGGCAGAATGTCGGCGAGCCGCGCTAGAGTCGGGCGCGTTGGGCTGGTAGCGGGGGAATCCAGGACGGCTTTGCGCCGGCACGTGCGGGCGTTGCCCGCGTGTCGGCGCTCGTTGCGCCTGGGCTGCGGGAAAATGACGGCACGGCGTTCGGGTTAGTTCGGTGTTTGAGCGGAGCCGGAAGGAGGCCGGGTGGCAGATCTTGAGGTGGTCGAGATCTGTGCCGGGGCGGGCGGGCAGGCCATCGGCCTGGAGCGAGCCGGCTTCGAGCACGCCCTGGCCGTGGAGCTCGACGCGACGGCGTGCGCCACGCTGCGGGCCAACCGGCCGGCCTGGAAGGTCGCCGAGGGCGACGCGGCCGACCCGGCGCTGTGGCGGCCGCAAGACTACGAGGGCGTGGCCCTGCTGGCGGGCGGGGTGCCGTGCCCGCCGTTCACGGTGGCCGGGCGGCAGCTCGGCGCGACCGACGAGCGGGACCTGTTCGCCTGGGCCGTGGAGCTGTGCGGGATCGTCCGGCCCCGGGCCCTGCTGCTGGAGAACGTCCGGGGACTGGCGGCCAGCCGGTTCAGCGCGTACCGGCAGCACGTGCTCGACCGGCTGACCGAGCTGGGTTACGTGCCCGGGTGGCAGCTGCTGCACGCGTCGGAGTTCGGCGTGCCGCAGCTGCGGCCGCGCACCGTGCTGGTCGCGCTGCGGCCCGAAGACGCGCCCTGGTTCCGCTGGCCGTCGCCCGCCGCGGCCGAGCCGGCCACGGTAGGCCAGACGCTGGGCGACCTGATGGCTGCGCGCGGCTGGCCGGGTGCGGCCGGGTGGGCACGGCAGGCCGACCGGATCGCCCCCACCATCGTGGGCGGCTCGAAGAAGCACGGCGGGGCCGACCTCGGCCCGACCCGGGCCAAACGGGCCTGGGCCGAGCTGGGCGTGGACGGGCTGGGCATCGCGGACGCGGCCCCGGACCGGGACGCCGACCGCACTCTGCGGCCCCGGCTGACCTGCGAGATGGTGGCCCGGCTGCAGGGCTGGCAGGACGACTGGGGCTGGCGGTTCAGCGGGCTGAAGACGGCACGCTACCGGCAGATCGGCAACGCGTTCCCGCCGCCGGTGGCCCAGGCGGTCGGCACGGCCATCCGCCGGGCCTTGGAGCACGACGGCGCCCCCCAGGCGGCCGAGGAGGTGCTGCCGGTGCACGACCCGGTCTTCCGGGCGCTGCGCGGCCGGGACGGCTACCTGACCGCCGCCCAGATCGCGGCGGCGGCCGGGACGGGCACGACCACCGCCGCGGTGCTCGACCGGCTCCGGCAGCTGGCCCAGGACTTCGACCTGGAGATGGCCAGCACAGCCGGCGAGCCGTGCTACCGGCTGGGCGCGTTCAAGGCCTTCCTGGGCCAGAGCGATCACGCCCGGCACACGCGTTTCGCGGCCCGCCGCGCTACCGTCAGCTGACCTGCGTCAAGTGTCGTTGCGTAGACGAAACTTGGGCGCAGAGCGACGAAATTCGGTAGTGCAGTACTTACTGCACTACCGAATATTTGGAGGTCATGCCTCGGACCGGCTACCGGAACCCACCGGGCGCTGCGATAATTCGGAGATGACAGGGCTGAGCCTCGCCCTGGCCAATCTGAAGCCGGGCACGGGCAAGACTACTTCGGCGGTCTGGCTTGCCTACGTTTTTGCCCAGGCAGGCAATCGCGTGCTGCTGGTCGACGCCGACCCGTCGGGCAGCGCACTGGAGTGGTCGGACCTGGCTGCCATGTATCCCGGCGTCGTGAAGGAGCAGGCCGCGTTCCCGTTCCGCATCGTGGCCCTGCCGTCGCGTGAGCTGCACCGGCGGCTGCCCGAGATCTCCGTCGACGACGACGTGGTCATCATCGACACGCCGCAGATCGAGGACCACGCGGCCATCGCCCGTTCGGCCCTGCGGTACGCCGACGAGATCCTCATCCCGTGCGCGCCCAGCCCGATCGAGATCAACCGGACCACGCCGGTCCGCGAGGAGATCGCCGAGATCCGGGAGGTCCGGGACGAGCCGGTCCGCTCGGCGATCCTGCTGAACCGCTGCGTGGCCCGGGCGCACTCCACCGGCGACGCCCGCGAGGCCCTGGTCGATCTGGGCTACGACGTGCTGAGCACGGTGGTGCCCCGGCGCGAGGTGTACGCGCAGAGCTTCGGGCTGCCGATCAAGCAGGCCGGGTGCGAGGTCTGGCGCCAGGTGGCCCGGGATCTCATCGAGCGGGCCGCTCCGCTGGCCGGGGTCCGGTCATGACGCCGTCCCGGGACCGCGAGCGGCGCAAGGCGCAGATGGCGGCGGCGGCCGGGCGGCGGGCCGAGCCCGCCGCGGCGCCCGCGGGCCGGACCGCGATCCGGTCCAAGCCGGTCCGGATCACGCTGGACCTGAGCCCGGAGCTGTACCGGGAGCTGACCGGGTGGACCGACTCGGCCGCGGTCGAGCTGGGCGTGCCGCGGATCTCGCTGGCCGACGCGATGCGGGCCATGATCCGGGTCACGGCCGACGACCCCGACCGGGTGCTGGACCGGCTGCGCCAGGAGCGGGACAAGTAGCTCCGGGCGGGCTCGCGGGTCAGCCGCCGCGGCTGGCGCGGGCTCGCTCGCGGAAGCGGTCCTTGGAGTCCAGGACGGTCTTGCGCAGCCGGACGGCCTCAGAGGTCACTTCCACGCACTCGTCGTCGTTACAGAACTCCAGGGCCTGCTCCAGGCTGAGCAGCCGGGGCGGGACCAGCCGCTCCAGTTCCTCCCCGGTCGACTGGCGGACGTTGGTGACCTTGCGCTCGCGGGTGATGTTCACGTCCATGTCGTCGGCCCGGGAGTTCTCCCCGACGATCATGCCGCTGTACACCTCAGTGCCCGGGGTGACGAACAGCGAGCCGCGTTCCTGCAGGTTGAACATGGCGTAGGCGGAGGCGCTGCCGGACCGGTCGGCGACCAGCGAACCGGTGGCCCGGCCCCGCATCGGGCCCGACCAGGGCTCGTAGCCCTCGAAGACGTGGTGAGCGATGCCGGTGCCGCGGGTCTCGGTCAGGAACTGGGTGCGGAAGCCGATCAGGCCGCGCGCGGGCACCACGAACTCGATCCGGACCCAGCCGGTGCCGTGGTTGGTCATCGACTCCATCCGGCCGCGCCGCACCGAGATGAGCGAGGTCACCGTGCCCAGGTACTCCTCGGGCACGTCCACGCTGAGCCGCTCGACCGGCTCGAAGACGGCGCCGTCCACGTCCCGGGTCACGGCGGACGGCCGGCCCACGGTCAGCTCGTAGCCCTCCCGCCGCATGGTCTCGACCAGCACGGCCAGGGCCAGCTCGCCACGGCCGCGGACCTCCCAGGTGTCGGGCCGCTCGGTGGGCAGCACGGCCAGCGACACGTTGCCGACCAGCTCGCGGTTGAGCCGATCCCGGACCAGCCGGGCGGTGACCTTGGATCCCGACACCCGGCCGGCCAGCGGTGAGCTGTTCACCCCGATGGTCATGGAAATGGCCGGCTCGTCCACGGTGATCAGCGGTAGCGGGCGCGGGTGATCCACGTCGGCCAGCGTCTCGCCGATCATGATGTCCGGGATGCCGGCGATGGCGACGATGTCCCCCGGGCCGGCCGAGTCGGCCGAGACCCGCTCCAGCGCGTCGGTCAGGTACAGCTCGGAGATCTTGACCCGCTCGACTGAGCCGTCGCGCCGACACCAGGCGGCCTGCTGACCGCGGGTAATCGTCCCGTTGCGGATCCGGCACAGCGCGATACGGCCCAGGTAGGAGCTGGCGTCCAGGTTGGTCACGTGCGCCTGCAGCGGAGCGTCGACCTCGTACACCGGTGCCGGGACGGTGGCCTTGATCGTCTCGAACAGCGGCTCCAGGTTCTCCGAGTCGGGCAGCCCGCTGTCAGCCGGCCGGGTCAGCGAGGCCCGCCCGGCCCGGGCCGAGGCGTACACGATGGGGAACTCGATCTGCTCCTCGGAAGCGTCCAGGTCGATGAACAGCTCGTAGCAGGCGTCCACCACCTCGGCGATCCGGGCGTCGGGCCGGTCCACCTTGTTGATGACCAGGATGACCGGCAGCCCGGCGGCCAGCGTCTTGCGCAGCACGAACCTGGTCTGCGGCAGCGGGCCCTCGCTGGCGTCCACCAGCAGCAGCACCCCGTCCACCATGGACAGGCCGCGCTCCACCTCCCCGCCGAAGTCCGCGTGCCCGGGGGTGTCCACGATGTTGATGGTCAGCCCGCCGTGGCGTACCGCGGTGTTCTTGGCCAGGATGGTGATGCCCTTTTCCCGCTCCAGGTCGCCGGAGTCCATGACCCGCTCGGCCACGTGGGCGTTGGCCCGGAACGCGCCAGACTGCCAGAGCATGGCGTCGACCAGCGTGGTCTTGCCGTGGTCGACGTGCGCGACGATGGCGACGTTACGCAGGTCGTCGCGAGTGGCGAGGACGGCGGGATCAGAGTGCGCTACGGGCATACGAGATTCTCGTTCATTTCGGGGTTGGGAGCTGCCATCGGACCGGTGGCACGTTCCAGTGTAGTGACCGTGGCCAATAGCACGATCCGGTGAGCTGCAGCGGGGAGCCCGGACCGTTCGGCATGAGGTCTTGACCTGGTCTTTCCGGGTTCAGATCGGGCCTAAGGCGGCTTAGTCGGCGGCCGGGGGCGGGCGCCGGGGCCTAAGCCGTCCGGCGGGCCGAAGATAGGGCATTCGTCCGATGCCGGGGGTGGGGCCTTACCGCGAATCTAGAACGTGAGGGAACCACGGGGGTTCCCGGCCGAGGAGAAACCATGCATCCCGACATCATGCGCGACCTGGTCGCGCAGCACGGCCGTGAACTGCACGAGCAGGCGCACCGGGCGGCGCTGGCGCGGATCGTGGTCAGGGCCCGGCGGGCGGCGCGCCGCGCCGCGTCCGGCGGCAGCGTCAGCACACTGCCGGCCGTACCCGACTACGTCGACGGCACGTTCCGGACCGCGGGGGACGAGGCGGCCCGGCACGTGCCTGCCGCCCGGCACGCCGCATGAGGCTGCGTCGCGCGGCCGGGCCACACGGGAGCTGGCCCGGCCGCGCGCGCTCTGCCGTGGTGGCCGACTGGCTGGTCTTAGTCAGCTTTCTGGTCTTACTCAGACAGCCAGTCCGGGGGGCCGTGGCCGGTCTCAGCGTTCCAGACCTCGGCGAAGTAGCCGGGGTCCGCGCGGTAGGCGGCCCGCATGGCCGGCGCAGCCTCGCGGAGCAGGTCATGCTGCTGCAGGGCGGCAGCCACCGGCCAGCCCGCGGCCAGCAGCTTGGCCGCTTCCCGGTAGCGGGTCTGCCCGCACAGCAGCCCGGCCTCGAGCAGCATGGCCCGCGGCGCGCACGGCGGCGCCTGCTGCCAGGGCAGCTTGTCCTGGCAGATCTCGGTGGCCTCGTGCACCGCGGCCAGCGCATCACCGGGCAGGTTGATGTCAGCCAGCCAGGTGGCCTGGCTGGTCAGGCACTCGGCCAGGGAGGGCAGGTAGCGGGCCGCGTCCGCGGCGGCCAGGTTGCGGAACAGGCGCACGGCCACCTGCATGGCGGTGATGGCCTCGGCCATCCGCTCGTCGGCGGCCAGCAGGCGTGAGTGGTGCTCGAGGGCTTCGGCGAGGTCCGGACCGTACTTGCCGGGCCGTTCGGCGGCCAGATCCTGGTAAATCGCGACGGCTTCCTCGGCGATGACGAGGGCTTCCTCCTGCCGGTGGGCGGCCTGGAGGGCGCCGGACTGGACGATCAGGCGGTTGGCCAGGGCGTCGCGGAACTGGCTGGGCCAGATCCGGGCCAGCGTCCGCCAGCCCGGCATCTCGGCCCGGCGCGGCATCACCTGCCCGGCTGACCGGCCGTAATAGGCCACGGCCGCCGCATCCGGCATGGTGACCATGCGGACGACGCTCAGGCCGAGGACGGCGACCACCGGGACAGCGAGCAGCCCGGCAATCGCCCAGCGCGGGCCCAGCAGTACCCAGGCCACGGCGCCGGCCGCGACGGTACACACGGCGAGTATCGCGTTCACTGTGCCGCGCGTTAGTTCGCCCCGCATAGCGTCATTATCAGTCTTTGCGCGCCGAGTTTGCGGAGGGGTGCCCCTCGTGGCGCGATTCTGGCCCAGCTGGAGAGCGTCTGATCCAGCGTCCAGGCTGCGTTCAGGGTGGGTTGCCATGCTGGCCGGCGTGAGGTCACGCGAGTTCGGGCGGGTCGAGGAACCCGCAGTGGTCAGGTTCTTTTCTGTGGTCCCGTTTTCTGGTTGGGGCGGCTGCCGGTGGGGCAGGGCGGCGGGCTATGGGGTCTAGATCGGGTATCGGGTGGGTTCGGCGGTGTAGTGCCGGCAGGCCGGGGTGGTCCAGCGGATGCGGCCCCCGGGGAGCTGGTCAGCGTGCCATTTTGGGTGCTGCTTGGCGCGGTGGTCGTGGCGGCAGGTCGGGTTGCCGTTGCACAGGCAGGTCCGGCCGCCCGCCTCATACGGGGTGTTGTGCTCGTAGTCGCAGCGGGCCGCGGGGCGGCGGCAGCCTGGTGCGGTGCAGGTGGCGTGCCGGACCTCGGTCAGGTGCCGGAGCATGACCCCCGGGTCGTGACCGCGGGCCTGGTACCGGTGCTGGCACGGGTCGGTGCTGAGGGACTCGATGGTGACCTGCAGGTCTGACCGGCCGGGAGTGGACAGGATCCAGGCGCCGTAGCCGCCCGGGGGCCCGGCGCGGCCAGCCGGGGTGAACCGGAACGCCCCGGTGCCCGGCGGGCGCGGCGGGCCGGGGCCGTTGCGGGCGACGGGGGTAGCGGGGGCGGGGCGGGCGCAGCCGTGGCCGATGGGGTGGCCTTGAGAGTCGGTGACGGTGATGCACCAGGTGGTCTTGGGGTTGCGGGCGGCGGCGGTGGCCAGGGTGCGGGCCAGGTCGGGGTCGACTGGGCCGAGGCCGGCCAGCTCCCCCGGCCGGCCGGCCCGGCCGATGAGGCCGGCCAGCGGGATGGTGAGATTGACCCGGCCCGCGAACCCGGGCGGGATCGCCCCGGTCACAGGTCCGGCCGGGACCGGTTCACGCGTTCCGGCCGGGACCGGTTCACGCGTTCCGGCGGGGCTGCCGTCAGGGCCGGCTGGGCCGGGGCGGGAGTCGGTACCTAGCAGGATGTCCAGGTAGGCGCGGGCGCGGAGCAGGTCCATGCCGCCGTCCATGCCGGCCGCGCGGAGCTGCTGAGCCCATGAGGTGATCCGCTGATCGGCGGCCAGCACCTCCGCCGGGGGGAGCTCCCGGCCGGTCAGGCCCGCGTTGCCCGACGGCTCAGCCCACCGCTGGACCCGGGCTTGGCGGGCCGCGTGCTCACGCCGCTTGCGGGCCTTGGCCGGGTTCACGTCCATGACCGCGCGGGCGATCGCGGCCCGCAGGCCCGGCGGGGTCAGGCGGCCCGCCCGGTCCAGGACCATCGCCTCCGCGGCACCGGCCTCCGCCGGATCCAGCAGCTCGGTGGCAGCCGCGATGATCTGCGCCTTGTACCGGGAGATGACCCCAGTCCGGAACGCGTCCCGGGTCCCCGGCAGCCGGGTCTCCAGGGCGGCGGACAGGGCCAGCGCGTCATCGGCTTCAGTCGTGGTGATGGCCAGGGCCGCGGACAGCTCCCGCGGCGTGAACTCATCCCACTCCCCCACGACACCGTCCTCGCCGGGACGGCGGCGGATCAGCTCCCCGATGGCCGCGTGCTTCCAGGAACCCGCGTTGGCCTCGACCCGGTCCAAGGCGCTGATGATGCCGATCAGCTCATCATCAGAGACACCCGGGTACCGCTCATCATCACCGGCCGCCTCCTGGGCGAACTGGGCCAGAACCCAGCCACCCGGAGCCACATCCAGCGGCATAGCCGACGCGAAACCAGCGGCACGGCTGTCATGCCCATCGCAGAAGGGCCCAGCCGAACCCGGCATGCCCGGACCGCGGCGGCCGCTCAGCAACGACCCGATCGCCTCCACCGTCCCGGCATGACCGGACTGGGCCCGCTCAGCGGCGGCCGCAGCCTGGACAGCGGAGAACTCCCGGGCCTCCATGACCAGAGCAGCCTGCTGAACGTGATCCAGACCCGACGGAGGAGCGTTATCGGGATCCTCATACTCATCCGGATCACCGCACAGTTCGGGGTCAGTAGCGTCGACGGCAGCCAGATAGGCCTCATCTGACGCCCACTCCGGCCAGTCCGGGCTGCTCGGAACCAGCTGATAGCCGAGGGAGCTCAGCCAGGGATCGGCACTCGGACCCGCGGAAGCACCGGGCGGGTCAGCATCTCGTCCTGGGTTTTGTGGATCCGGTGTGCTGCTCATGGCCTTGGTCCGATCATGCATCCGACACCGATCATCGGCATGGACAGAGTATTTAGTCCATTAGTTCGATCATAAAAGACCATGGTGACATTCCGGGGAACGCCACGCCGAACGGTGAAGATCGAGGGAACACGGCCGACGGGGATCACCGGATCGGATACTGGGCCACGTCTCAGTCATGTCGAGACGTCGGCCCGACGGTTGCCCAACCGGGCCTCTCGCCTCGAACGGATCCTGTCGTGGGCTGGCGCGGCGATCGATCCGACCCACAGAGGGAGCCGAATGAGCGGCATTGTCGAGCGGGATGAGGCCCGCCGGGAGAGACCGCGTCGGCACGCCGGCCGCTGGGCGACAGCTGGAGTGGTGCTCGGCTGCGCACTGACCGCGTGCTCGTCGGGGCCGCCACCCACCCCGTCGCCGACCAGCAGCCAGGCCGGGCAGTACCGGAGCACTGATGCTCCCGCGCTGCTCGTCCAGTGCATGCTCACCCAGGGAACCCTCGGGCTCACCGATTCGATCTTCGACGGGAGCCCGAGCTGGCTGCGGGCGGGCAACGTGGTCATCACCGCGGACACGGCGACGTCGTTCAATACCTGGTTCCAAGCCCACGACAAGATCACCGCGGGCGGTCAGAGCCTGGCTCAGTGGACGCAGTGGGCGGCGGCCCACGACAAGCTTCCGACCGAAGTGTGCGGTGAGTCGGCTTCGGCGTCCGCGCTGCAGCAGAAGGTGTTCGGCAGCTATCCCGAGGCCGGAAACCCGTGGAGCACGTTACCCGTACGGGCCAACCTTCCCGTTTGACCGGCGTTCGGTTACGAATACTCGTTCGATTCGGGTATGCTGAACGCATGACCGGGTACACGCCGCCGGGCTGGCCGACTGGGGTGCACCCGGCGGACAGCGAGGAGTTCGAGTCCACCGCGGTCACCTGGTTGCTGGACGTGGTGCCGCCGGACTACCGGCTGCACGGGGTGCTGCGCCGGTACCCGCTGGCGCTGGCCACCATGGCCCGGTATCACACCAAGGCGTGCGTGGAAGGCGCCCGTGAGGGTTACCGCACCGCGCGGACCGAGCTGGCCGGGGCGTTGCCGCCGCACGCGGTCGACACGGTGCTGAGCGCCTACCGCAAGGAGGGCGAGCGGCTGGCCGCGACCGCCCGCGCCGTCGAGCTGGTCGAGCGGGCGCTGCGGGGCGAGGTCTTCTCCCCGAAGATGAACGGCGAGCGCGCCACGCGCTGAGTAGTGGCGGCAGGGGCTCAGGAGGTGCGGCGCGAGGCGGGGTCAGGACTGGGCGCTGGCGGGATCCGGCCGCTGGCTGGGCCGGACATAGGCGGGATCCAGCGGCTGGCTGGGCCGGACATAGGCGGGATCCAGCGGCTGGCTGGGCCGGACATAGGCGGGATCCAGCCGTTGCCGGGGACGTACTCCTTGACCACCCGGGCGGGGACTCCGGCTACTACGCAGTGGTCGGGGATGGTGCCGCGGACCACCGAGCCGGCCGCGACGGTCACGTGGCGGCCGAGGCTGGCGCCGGGCAGGATCACCGCGCCGGCGCCCAGCCAGCTGCCCGCGCCGATCCGCACCGGGGCGTTGCGAGGCAGCTGGCGGCCGATGGGCTGGTCGGGGTCGGCGTAGGAGTGGTTCTGGTCAGTGATGTAGACGTACGGCCCGGCGAACACGTCGTCCTCGATGACCAGCGACTGATGAGCCACGATATGGCTGCCCCGGCCGATCACGCAGCGGTCGCCGATGCGCAGCACGGGGGCCGGGCCGAGGTCCTGGCCGGGGACCAGGCCGGCGGACAGGGAGACCAGTTCACCGATGAGCGTTCCGGCACCGATGGTGATCCATGGCTCGCCGAAGACCGATCCGGGCGGGAAGGCGGCGACCGATCCGGGGCCGAAGGCGGCGAACCGCCGGGCGGCCGGGGTGTCGGCGGTGACCGTGCCGGCGCGCTGGACGGCGCCCCAGCCCCAGTGGACGGCCCGCCAGCGCAGCCGGGCCAGGACACCCGTCATGGCCGGGCCGTGAGAGCCCATGGGGCCATTGGGGCCGAGGGGGCTGGTGGTGCAGAGGGGCGGGGGTAGTCAGTTCGAGTCACGACAGGGACAGTACGGCACGGCCGTCGGCTGAGCCCGGAACCGCGAGGGGTGGCCGGCGGGATCAGGGTGAGACCGGTCAGCTGACCGAGGTCACGACCGGGGAACCGGACGGGGTCACGAGCGAACGGGGGCGGCCAGCGGGGTCAGGACTGGGCGCTGGCGGCTAGCTGGCCGCAGGCGCCGTCGATCTCGCGGCCGCGGGTGTCCCGGACGGTGACGGCCACGCCGTGGGCTTCCAGGCGGCGGACGAACTCGCGCTGGGCGCTGGGGCGCGAGGCGGTCCACACCGAGCCTGGGGTGGGGTTCAGCGGGATCAGGTTGACGTGGACGAGATGCCCGGCCAGCAGGGAGCCGAGCAGGTCAGCGCGCCAGGCCTGGTCGTTGATGTCGCGGATCAGGGCGTACTCGATCGAGACGCGGCGGTGGGTCACGTCGGCGTACTCCCAGGCGGCGTCCAGGACCTCGGCGACCTTCCAGCGCTGGTTAATGGGCACCAGGGTGTCGCGCAGCTCGTCGTCCGGGGTGTGCAGGGACACGGCCAGGGTGACCGAGAGGTCCTCGGCGGCCAGCCGGCGGATGGCCGGGACCAGGCCGACGGTGGACACGGTGACCGAGCGCTGGGAGATGCCCATGCCCTCGGGGACCGGATCGGTGAACCGGCGGACGGCGGCGATCACGCTGGCGTAGTTGGCCAGCGGCTCCCCCATGCCCATGAACACGATGTTGCAGACCCGGCCCGGTCCGCCGGGGATCTCCCCGCCGGCCAGCAGCCGGGCCCCGGCCACGACCTGGGAGACGATCTCCGCGGTGGACAGGTTCCGGGTCAGGCCCGCCTGGCCGGTGGCGCAGAACGGGCAGGCCATCCCGCAGCCTGCCTGCGAGGACACGCACATGGTGACCCGGTCCGGGTAGCGCATCAGGACCGACTCGATCATGGCCCCGTCGAAGGCTCGCCACAACGTCTTGCGGGTCATCCCGTCGTCGCAGGTCAGCTCGCGGTCGACGGTGAGCAGGTCGGGCAGCAGGGCTTCGGTCAGCGCCGCCCGGGACGCCCCGGGCAGGTCGGTCATGTCGCCGGGCTGCTGGGTGTACCGGCCGAAGTAGTGCCGGGAGAGCTGGGCGGCGCGGAACGGCGGCTCGCCCAGCTCGGCCACGGCGGCGCGGCGCGCGGACAGGTCGAGGTCAGCCAGGTGACGTGGCGGCTTCCCGACCCGGGGACGACCGCGGGACAGCGTCAGCGGCACGGCCGGCGACGCCACCGGATCGCTATCCGTGGGACTCGGGGGTGACACCTGGGCTCCGTTCGGCAGAAAAAGGTCTGTCCCCAGGATAGGGCGGAGAGCGGCCTGCGGCGGCCGGCCCGGATTTGAGCTCCGCCGCGGAGTCAGTAGATTTCCTGCATGGGCCCGGTCACGCTGCTGGAGAGCCTCAGCCCGTACGGCAGCCGCAAGGTCACCGTCGAGTACGACGGTCAGGTGACGGCGGCCTATCTGCATGACGGGGTGACGGTGATCTCGGCGACGTGGATCGCCAACCACGAGCCCGCGCCCGCCGCCACCGACCAGGCGCGACTAGACGCCGGGCGGGCGCCGCTCATGCCCGCGGCGCACACCAGGCATCCGGGCGGCCGCCCGCCGCTGCCGGCGTCCGCGCTGGAGGCGCTGTGGTTCGAAGAGGGCGACGGGGTGGCCGTGCTGGAGAACGGGCGGCCGCTGGCGGTGATCGCCGGCTGGTCGGACGCCGAACGCGGCATGCCCGGCTACAGCCGGGACGTGATCGGCCAGACGCCGTTCGGCTGGTCGCTGGATGACGCCATGGAGGGGCTCGCGCCCCGGCTGGAGCGATCCCGGTCGTTCTGGCGGTGGCGGCAGCACGGCTGGAACCAGTTCCAGCAGGCGCTGCTCGGCCACCTGGACACCCGGCTCGGGCCGGCCGGGCACTACTGGGACGCCTCAGCCGGCCAGCAGCCGCTGACCGGGGTGACCGAACGGCCGCCGGCGCCGGGCCGCCCCTACACGGTGCTGTCCACGGTGGGCATGAGCTGCCAGCGGATGCCCGTGGTCGAGCAGGTGCTGGACGACTCCAGCGGCTACGCGCGGGTCGAGCTGGCCGTGGCCACCACGCTGCCCAGCGCGCAGGCGGCGCGGGTGTTCCTGTGGCTGTCGACGTACCCGTGGCACGCGGTGACCTGGTTCGGCCCGGGGCACAGCGTCCGGTGGTACCACGAGCCCGCCACGTTCCCGCTGGGCAGCGCGGGCATCGGGGCGGAAGCGGTGCTGCTGCTGGAGGCGCCCGGGCCGGGGCTGGACGGGCCCGAGCCGCCGGACCTGTCGGGGTTCACGTTCGGCGGGGACCCGGTGCGCTGGCTGTGGCTCGTCCCGATTTCCGAGCGGGACCGGCAGCTGGCCCGCGAGCGGGGCTCGGCCACCCTGGTCAGCAGGCTAGCCGCGCAGCGCCGCAGCTGGGTGGTGGGACCTTAGGCCCCCCGGGGGATTGGGGGGAGAGGCCGGGGGGCCTAAGGGGGTCGCGTACCGGGGATCAGCGGGTTATCACCCGGGTGGCGAGCAGGCGCGGCGCGCCGCGGACAATGAGCTGCCCGGGCGCGGGGCGGGGAAACCTAGCGGACCGGGATAAAAACGTAGAGCAGCAGCCAGACCACGGGCGCGGCCACGAGCAGCGAATCGAGCCGGTCCAGGATGCCGCCGTGGCCGGGCAGCACGGAGCCCATGTCCTTGATGTCCAGGTCACGCTTGATCATCGATTCGACCAGGTCGCCGACGGTGGCGGCCACCACCACGGCCGCGCCGGTGAGCAGGCCCTGCCACACGTGACCGTGCAGGAGCAGGGTCAGGCACAGGGCGCCGCCGATGAGGCAGGCGGCCGCCGACCCGGCGAAGCCCTCCCAGGTCTTCTTGGGGCTGATGACCGGGGCCATCGGATGGCGGCCCGCGGTGATGCCGGCGAAGTAGCCCCCGATGTCGCTGCAGATGGTCAGGATGACGAAGGTCAGGACCCGGCGCGGGCCGTCGCCCGGGACCAGCATGGCGACCACGAAGGAAGCCAGGAAGGGCAGGTAGATGACGGCGAAGACGCCGGCCGTGACGTCCTTGACGTAGCCGGACGTCCCGCCGGGCAGCCGCCAGGTGAACAGCGCGATCACGGTCAGCCCGAGAGCGGCCACCGCCCACTGGGCCCCGAGCCAGTAGGTGCAGGTCAGGATGGCCACCCCGCCCAGGGCGACGGGGATGACCGGGATGTTGATGTCCCGCTTGGCCAGGGCCGAGGCCAGCTCGGTGAGGGCGACGCCCAGGGCCAGCGCGACGTAGATGAGGAACGTGGCCTTGATGGTGAGCAGGGTCAGGACGACCAGGCCGCCGAGGAGCGCGCCGACGCCGATGGCCGCGGGCAGGTTACGCCCGGCCCGGCCCGGAGACTTCGGTTCTTCCGGGACCTTGACGCCCGGCCCGGCTGAGTCAGCGGTCACCTAGACCTCGAGGAGCTCGGTTTCCTTGTGCTTGAGCAGCTCTTCGACCTGGCCCTCATACGTCCGGGTGAGATCGTCGAGTTCGCGCTCGGCGCGGTGCACGTCGTCTTCGCCCGCGTCCCCGGCCTTGATCATCTTGGTCAGGGTGTCCTTGGCGTGCCGCCGGATGTTCCTGATCGCGACCTTGCCGTCCTCGGCCTTGTTCCGCGCGGTCTTGATGTACTCGCGGCGGCGCTCTTCGGTCAGCTCGGGCAGCACGATCCTGATGATGTTCCCGTCGTTATTCGGGTTGACGCTCAGGTCGCTGTTCCTGATGGCCCGCTCGATGGCGCCCAGCGATCCCTTGTCGAAGGGCTGGATGACGACCATCCGCGGCTCGGGGACCGCGAAGGAGGCCAGCTGGTTGACCGGCGTCTGCGTCCCGTAGTAGTCGACGGTGACCTTGGCGAACATGGACGGGTGAGCTCGGCCGGTCCGGATGACGGCAAACTCCTCCTTGGCCACCGTGACGGCCTTGTCCATCTTCTCTTCGGCTTCGAAGAGGGTGTCATCAATCATGTTCGGCTCCGTCTACTCGCAGTGCTTAGGAGCTTAGCCGGTGGCCGGCAACCGGGGGATCCTGCGTCGTCTCACGTGCCGGGGCGGGAGATCAGGGTGCCGACGTCCTCACCGCGGATGGCCCGCAGCACGTTCCCCTCGACCATGAGGGCGAAGACGACGATAGGCAGCCGGTTGTCCATGCACAGCGTGACCGCCGTGGTGTCCATGACCTTGAGCCCGCGGCTGAGGTACTCGGCGTAGTCCAGCCGGTCGAAGCGGGCCGCGCCCGGCGTGGTGTGCGGGTCGGCGTCGTACACGCCGTCCACCTTCGTGCCCTTGAGAACCGCGTCGGCGCCGATCTCCAGGGCCCGCTGCGCGGCCGCGGTGTCGGTCGAGAAGAAGGGCGCGCCCAGCCCGGCGCCGAAGATCACCACCCGGCCCTTCTCCAGGTGCCTGATGGCGCGGCGCGGGATGTACGGCTCGGCGACCTGGCCCATGGTGATGGCCGTCTGGACCCGCGTCTCGACGCCGTTCTTCTCCAGCACGTCCTGCAGGGCCAGGCAGTTGATGACGGTGCTGAGCATGCCCATGTAATCGGCGCGGGCCCGGTCGATGCCTCGCTCGGCCAGGGCCGCGCCGCGGAACATGTTGCCGCCGCCGACCACTGCGGCGACCTGTACGCCCTCCTTGGTCGCGGCGATGATCTCCGCAGCCAGGTGGGCCACCACGTCCGGCGAGATGCCCAGGGGCTCATCACCCGCGAACAGCCCGCCGGACAGCTTCAGCAGGACCCGGTGCCAGCTCGGGTGGACCGACCCGGCAGCGGATTCCGCCATGAGCTCAGGCCTGGCCGACCTGGAACCGGGCGAACCCGGTGACCTTCAGGCCGTCGGTGGCCAGGACCTGCTTGATGGTGGTCTTATTGTCCTTCACGAACGCCTGCTCGGTGAGCACAACGTCCTTGAAATAGGAATTCAGCCGGCCCTCGACGATCTTCGGGATGGCCTGCTCGGGCTTGCCCTCGTCGCGGGTGATCTGCTCGGCGATCCGGCGCTCCTTCTCCACGACGTCAGCCGGCACGTCCTCGCGGTTGGTGTACAGCGGCCGCATGGCGGCGATCTGCTGGGCCAGGTCCTTGGCCACGTCCGCGCTGGGCTTGTCCAGCTCGACCAGCACGCCCAGGGTGGGCGGCAGGGCCGCGTCGCTGCGGTGCAGGTAACTGACCACGTAGCCGCCCTCCAGGCGGGCGAAGCGGCCGAGCTCCAGCTTCTCCTTGAGGCTCGCGCCGGCGTCCTCGATGAGTTCCTGGACGGTGACGCCCGGGCGGGCCTCCACGGCCTGCAGGGCCAGCCGGTCGGATACCCCGGAGCCCAGCGCGACCTTGGCGATCTCGCCGGCGAGCTGCTGGAACTGGTCGGTCTTGGCCACGAAGTCCGTCTCGCAGTTCAGCTCGACGAGCACGCCCGCGTCGTTCCCGGACAGCTCGGCGGCGACCAGGCCGTTGGCTGCGGTGCGGGTGGCCCGCTTGCCCACGTCCTTGGCGCCCTTGAGGCGCAGGACCTCAATCGCGCCCTCGATGTCGCCGTCGGTCTCGGTGAGCGCGTTCTTGCAGTCCATCATGCCGGCGCCGGTCTGGTCCCGGAGCCGCTTGACATCAGCGGCGGTGAAGTTCGCCATGTCCTCGTCTTTCGTCTGTGTTCGGCTTTGCCGTGGTGAGACTGGCTTACTCGGCGGTCTCGCCCTCGGCGGTCTCGCCCGTGGCGGTGTCGGCGGTCGCGGCGGTCTCCGCAGCGTCTGCGGCGTCGCTTTCGGCGGCGGCCTCGGCCAGGCCGGCCAGGTCGTCGGCCTGGTCCTCCTCGGCGGCGGCCTCGGTGGCGGACGCGGACTCGGCGTTGATGGCCAGGTCGGCGGCGCCCTCGGTCTCGGCCGCAGTCACGATCGCCTCATCGGGCGGGGTGACCGGGGCGGAACCCTCGAGCAGCTCGCGCTCCCACTCGGCCAGCGGCTCCTGGGTGCCCACTTCGGCGCCTTCGGGCTTCTCGTCGGTGCCGGACGCGCCCGCTCGGGACATGAGGCCCTCGGCGACCGCGTCGGCGACCACCCTGGTCAGCAGGGCGACGCTGCGGATGGCGTCGTCGTTGCCGGGGATCGGGTAGTTGACCTCGTCCGGGTCGCAGTTGGTGTCCAGGATGGCCACGACCGGGATGCCCAGCTTGCGCGCCTCGTTGACGGCGATGTGCTCCTTCTTGGTGTCCACCACCCAGATGGCGCTCGGCACGCGGGCCATGTCGCGGATACCGCCCAGCGTCCGGTCGAGCTTGTCGTGCTCGCGACGCAGGTGCAGCAGTTCCTTCTTGGTCATGCCGGAGCCGGCCACGTCGTCGAAGTCGATCTCCTCGAGCTCCTTGAGCCGCTGGAGCCGCTTGTAGACGGTGGAGAAGTTGGTGAGCATTCCGCCCAGCCAGCGCTGGTTCACGAACGGCATCCCGACCCGGCGCGCCTGCTCGGCGATCGCCTCCTGGGCCTGCTTCTTGGTGCCGACGTACAGGATGGTGCCGCCGTGCGCGACGGTCTCCCTGATGAACTCGTACGCGCGGTCGATGTAATCCAGCGACTGCTGGAGATCGATGATGTAGATGCCGTTGCGCTCGGTGAAGATGTAGCGCTTCATCTTCGGGTTCCAGCGCCGGGTCTGGTGCCCGAAGTGGACGCCGCTCTCCAGGAGCTGCTTCATGCTGACGACCTGAGCCATGCCCGCGGTCCCTTTCGTTCGCGCGCCGACGGCCTGCTCCAGGCCACGGCGCTGCTCGGTTGGTTCCTGGTGCCTGCGGTACGACGCGCCTGCGGCCGGCCAGTTGGCCAGCGGACCGAGCGGCGCGTCCCGCCCCTGGTGGTCCCGGAAATTCCGGAATCGAGTGGGCAAGCGGGCACGCGATTTAGCCGCCGAGCGCGAGCCAGGAGCGGCACGGCTGCGACGACCTTGCTAAAGGATACTTGACGATCCCCGCCCGCGGCGCCGCAGTTAACGGCTTGCCTGCCGGTCGCCGTGCTCGCTGGCGTTTCGCCGGCGTTGACTGCTGGCGGGCGGCTCGCGGGGCTGCTGGCGGGGCATGGTTCTTGGGCGGATTCGCCGGTATCTCGCCAGGTGAGAACGTTCAGGGAGGTGTTTCATTCCTGGCCGGGTGAGGCGCGCGCCGGGCGTCGACCTAGGCGCGGGGATGGGCCTGGCGGTAGCTGGATTTCAGCCGCTCGATCGACACGTGGGTGTAGATCTGGGTGGTCGCGGGCGAGGAATGGCCGAGGATCTCCTGCACGCTGCGCAGGTCGGCGCCGCCTTCCAGCAGGTGGGTGGCCGCGCTGTGGCGCAGGCCGTGCGGGCCGGCGTCCCGGGCCGCTCCCCCGTCGCGCAGGCGCTCGTGCACGACCCGCCGGGCGGTGCGCGGGTCGATGCGGCGCCCGCGGACGCCCAGGAACACGGCTGGGCCGCTGCCGGGGACAGCCAGAACGGGGCGCCCGTCCTGCAGCCAGCGGGTGACCGCGCGCAGCGCGGGCAGGCCGACCGGGACGATGCGTTCCTTGTCGCCCTTGCCCAGGACCCGGACGGTCTGCCGGGCGTGGTCGAAGCTGTCGGGGATCAGGCCGCAGAGCTCGCTGACGCGGATGCCGGTGGCGTAGAGGAGCTCGAGGATGGCGGCGTCGCGGAGGGCAACGGCTCGCCCGATATCGTGGGACGCTCCTGCCTGGTGGCCCTCGGCGGGCGCGAGCTCGGCGGTCTCGGCGCGGCGGGCGGCGGTGTCGAGGACGGCCCGCATCTCGTCGGGCCGCAGGACGTGCGGCAGGGTGCGGCGGGCCTTCAGGGTGCCGAGCCGGGGGCCGGGGTCGGTGGCCAGCCAGCCGCGGCGGTAGGCAAAAGCGGTGAAGGCACGGGCGGCGGCACCGCGCCGGGCCAGCGTGGTGCGGGCGGCGCCGGAGGCGTGCTGGGCGGCCAGCCAGGCCCGCAGCCGGGCAGCGTCCAGGTCGCCGGGTGACTGGACACCGGCCGCGTGGGCGTGCTGGAGCAGCGAGGTGACATCGCCGAGGTAGGCGCGGACGGTATGCGGGGACAGGGACCGTTCGGCCCGGAGGTGACGCTCGAAGGCGGCGAGGGCGGTGGCCATCTCGGGCGGGAGGTCTCCGGGCTGTTTTTCCGCCATGGGCTCAGTGTGCACCCAGGTCGGGCCAGAAAGCGGGAACGGGCCAGGTGACACGGCGTTCGCGAGTAATTTCGGATGACGACACGCCGCTCGAACTGAAGTTTGACACCGCTACGGGCGTGCGGCAGGGTGAGCCGTGCGGCCACATCGAGCAGCGCCTAGGAGGAAACGATCATGGGTCAGAAGACGGTCCGGTTCAGCGACCTGAGCGGCCAGCTCATCACGCACGACGAGGCCCTGGCGCGAGTCGTGGTGCACGAGCACCCCGACCTGGTCGACGGCCCGGTCGAGATCGAGGCACTGACTGACGAGGCCGAGAGCATGCAGCAGTCCGCGCTGCGGGTCGCGGTCATCGACCTGTACCTGCCTGACGACGTGGAGCCGCGCCGCCTGGTCATGGAGGCTGACGCGTTCGACAAGCTCGCTACAGAGAACCCGATGGAGCAGCTGCTGATCGCGGCCAGGCCGGCCCGGCGCAGCACGAAGGCGTCCGCGAACGGCAGTTCGCGCGCCGACCGCCTGGACTACGGCACCCTCGAGCACGCGGGCAAGCCGCACAAGGGCAAGGTCACTGACGCCGAGAAGGAACTGATCCGGGACCACCTGGACGAGATCAACATACGGCTCGCACAGCAGGGGCTTCGGACCATCAGCGTCAGCGACCCGGACCAGGTGGAGCGGTACGGGCTGCAGGAGGTAGCCCCGGACCGCACAGCTGAGCTGGAGTTCGACCTTGAGGAGGAGCAGGCGGAGATGAAGGCGGAGGAGGACGAGGCCTACGCGGATGAGGAGGCCTACGCGGATGAGGACGCGTACGCGGCCGGGTAGGTACCGCTTCGGTCCCAGCCCGCGGGCTGGTGAGTTCGGGCACCACCGCGACGGTGCGGCGGCAGGGCCAGTTACGCTTTCCTGGTGATTGATACGTTGCTGCGGGTCCGGGGCCCGCGCGCGCGGAAGGCGCGACTGCTGGCCATCCTCGGGCTTCTGCTGATCATGGCCGGGATCACGGTGGCCGTAGCGGTGTTCACCGGGTCTTAGCGCTCGCTGGCCTGAGCCCCGAGACGGCGGCGACGGGCGCGCTGGGGATCGTGAGAAGTTGCCCCGGCCCGATGACGGGGTCGCCTTGCCGTGGGTCCCTGAAGGTGTTTTCTGGTTTTCAAGATCCCCTTCAACGCACATCTCCGGATGTGAAGATTATATGGAGATCGCGTGGAGATCACGTGTGCTTGAGTGATAGCCAGGCCGCGATCCATCCGGTTGACAGTTGCTTGCCGGCAAGGGATTGACTTTCCCTCCAGAGGCGTCCAATATCCGATTAACAGCCGGTTTACGCTTTATAAGAACTGGCTGCCTGGATCTTCTTCTATAGAGGCGGGAGAAGGCCCGGAGTCCTGCGTTCCCTGAGGCATTGGAGGGAACTATGCCGTCTGGCTTTGACTCCGCTTGGTGCCGTGTCAGCCCGGCACCGGCTATGCCAAACAAAGCCGTGCCCTTACCGGCCTGGGCGGGCTAGGCAACCCGCTCAGGCCCACATTACCTGGCCAGCGGATCAAGCATCCCCCGCGAGGGGCAGATCCGCCTATCCCGGACAGGCGTCCCTATTAGCACCCTAGCTTGTCCTCGCCTGGTCTCAATTACTCAGCGCGTCCCACGCATTTTGGCCTGCGCAAAAACGGCCAGCGACCGCTGAGAGATGACAGGAGCGATGGCAAGAATGCGCATTTTCATCGACCGCGAGCAAAAGAAAAGCACTTCCGCTTTACCCGCCCCCTGAACCGGGTGACAGCAAGGAGAAAACTGAGATGGCCCAAGACACGTCGGGACACGGGGCCGCCGCCGGCGCCACCCGTCTGGTCATTCCCGGTGAGATGGCAGCACGGATCGACCGCCTGCCCATGAGTTTCATGGCCTGGGAAATATGCCTGGTCGTGCAGGTGGGCTGGGTGGTGTCGGCCAACACCGATGGCATCGCCCGGACCCTGTACCCGTTCATCTGGGAACCGGCCGGGGAGATAACCCACACCCAGTACGACATCCTGTACGCCCTGCAGGTCGGGATCAGCATCCTGATCGGCGGCTACATCCTCGGCTGGCTGGGTGACAAGATCGGCCGGCGTAAGGGCCTGATCCTGTCATCCCTGCTGGCCGCCGTGTTCATCTGGCCGTTCGCCTACGTGACAAACTTCCCGGCCTTGTTCGTCCTGTCGATCGCCGACACCCTCGGCTTCGCCGGCTACCTGGCCATGAACGTGGTGTACATGAGCGAGATCATGGGCCCGGCGGTGCGACCCCGGGTGACGATGGTCTGCCAGGTGGTGGCGATCTTCCTGCTCTCGGTCGTGCTGGGCGGCATCGTCCCGCACTACTGGATCCCCGCCCACTACCGGTGGCAGCTGTGGATGATGGCCGGGCTGAACATCGCGGTCGCGATCTACCTGTACTTCCGGATGCCCGAGTCGCCGCGCTGGCTGGAAGCCCGGGAGCGCCGTGAGGAAGCACGCCGGGTGGTGGAGCGGATGGAGGCGCGGGTCATGAAGCGCCATCCGGTGCTGCCCGACCCGGACCTCAACCCGTATGAGGTAGTGGCCGAGGAGAAAACCAACTGGCTAGCCCCGTTCGGCAGGCAATACGTGCTTGTCACGATCCTGCTGCTGGTGGTCATGGTGCTCGGCTACGGCGGCATCGTGTACGGCGGCGGCAGCCAGGCGGTGTTGCTCCTGCACACCAGCCGCGGCTACAGCGCCGGCTTCATCTTCGCCCTGTCGGCCTGGGCCGGCGTGGTCGGGGCCGGTTTCTACCTGCTGAACGCGCTCTTTGGCCAGCGGTGGGAGCGCAAGTGGACTCAGCTCGTCGGCGCCATCCTCTACGCCGGCGGCTGGTGGGGCATCTACGAGGTGCACGCCACCCCGGCCCTGGTCACCTTCTACATCGTGCAGTACGTCGGCGAGGTCCTGTGGCTGTGGAGCATGTACGTCTACATCCCGGCGAACTTCCCGACCCGGATGCGCTCACTGGGCACCGGCTGGACCGACGGCGTCGGGCACCTCGGCGCCTGGGGCGGCGTCCTGATCGCCGGAGCGCTGTTCAGCGTGGCTGACCCGCGCAACTTCATCATCTGGATCACGATCCCGTGCGCGCTGCTGCCCGGCATCCTGATCGCGGTCTTCGGGAAACGCCAGCACGGCCGCGCGCTGGAAGAGCTGGCCCACTAGACGCTGGGCCGCTGGCTCTTCCCGAGGTGTCTCCGGCGGCCCAGCCCAAAAGCCGGCCCGGCATGGCAACCCCTGGCCATGCCGGGCCGGCTGGCCCGTCTCAGTGCTGGTTCTGGGGCCTGCGGAGCCGCCAGCCGCGGTCGGTTCGCTCGATGAAGCCGAGACGCCGGCCAGCAGGCCGAGGCAGCGCAGGACCGTGTCGAGGTCGACGCCCGCCTCGGCGGCGAGCGTGGACGGCCCGGCCGCTCCGCGGGCGGGAAGCGCGTCCAGCACACGGGCGCTGTCCAGGTCGAGCTCATCGCGGGAGGGCGCCGTCTGGTCGGCGCTCTTGGCTGAAGGCCGGGTCCCGGCGGCCGCGGACGCGACGGGCGCGGTCAGGGGCGAGACCATCTCGATGACGTCGGCCGCGCAGGTGACGCAGGTGGCGTCCCATTCGCGGATGACCCGGTGGCAGCCGGCCGACTGGGCTGAGGTCACCGGGCCGGGCACGGCCATCAGCGGCAGGCCCAGCTCGGCGGCGTGCCCGGCCGTGTTGAGCGCACCGCTGCGCTCGCCCGCTTCCACGACTACGGTGCCGCGGGTCAGGGCGGCGATCGTCCGATTGCGGATGAGGAACCGGACCCGGGCGGGACGGCGGCCCGGCGGCCATTCGCTGAGCACCAGGCCGTCGTCGGCGACATCGGTGAACAGAGCAGCGTGCCCGGCCGGGTAAGGCTGATCCAGGCCACAGGCCAGGACCGCGATCGTGACCCCCCGCGCGGCCAGCGCGCCACGGTGCGCCGCCGCGTCAATGCCGTATGCGCCGCCCGAGACGATGGCCCAGCCTTGCTCAGCCAGGTCGGCGGCGATCTCGCTGGCCACGTGTGCGCCGTAGCCGGTGGCGGCGCGCGAGCCCACGATCGACACCGAGCGCTGGCAGGCCAGCCCCAGATCGGCGCGGCCCCGTAGCCACAGCGCGTAGGGACGAGCGGTACCGAGGTCATCCAGGCTGGCGGGCCATTCGGGATCGCCTGGGCAGGCGAGCCGGATGCCATCACGGCGCAGATCCTCGATGACAGCCCGGCCGGGGAGATCGGGCAGCCGGACTCGCCAGCGGCCCAGCGCCCGCTCCAGCGCGCGCCGGCGGGGCAGGTTGTCCTGGTCCGCGGATATGGCCGCGGGGAGTCGATCGGTCTTGACCGAGGCCAGGATCTCGGCCGGCTCGCAGACCTCCAGCAGGGCGCCGAGGGCGGGGTCGCCGGGCTCGGCCAGGTAGGTGAGGGCGGCGCGGGCCAGGGCCTGGGCACCGAGCGGGGTCATCGCTGGACTCCGAGCCACAGGCCCAGGGCGGCGTGGCATTCGTCCTTGGTCGGCCGGGGCTTGCCCGCCAGGTCAGCGAGGGTCCAGGCGACGCGGATGACCTTGATCACGCCCCGGGCGCTGATCTGGCCGCGCTCCAGCGCGCGTTCGACCGTGGTCAGCGAGCCCGGTGCGGGCGGCCAGGACCGGCGGAGCTGCGAGCCGGGCACCTCGCCGTTCAGCCGCCAGCCGGTGCCGTGCAGGCGGTGCGCGGAGCGGTCCCGGGCGGCGGCGACGCGAAGGGCCACGGTCTGGCTGGACTCGGCGAAGCTCCGGTCGCTGAGCAGTTCCTTGCGGCTTACCGGCTCGAGCTCGATCTTCACGTCGACCCGGTCGAGCAGCGGGCCAGAGATCCGGCCCAGGTAGCGGCGGCGAGCCGAGGGGCTGCAACGGCAGCCGTCATCGGGCCGGCCGCCCGGGCGCACGGGCACGGGTTGGAGGCCATGACCAGGGTGAAGCGGGCCGGGAAGCGGGTGGTGACCCCGGATCGGGCCACTACGACCTCGCCCGCCTCCAGCGGCTGGCGCAGCGCGTCGAGTACGTCGCGGGCGAACTCGGGCGCCTCGTCGAGGAACAGCACGCCGCGATGGGCCAGCGACGCCGAGCCGGGACGGATGACACCGCTGCCGCCGCCCACGATCGCGGCTTTGGTGGCGGTGTGGTGCGGGGCGCGAAACGGCGGATCGCGGAGCAGCGGAACCTCCTGGGGCAGCGCTCCGGCCACCGAGTGGATGGACGTCACCTCCAGCGCGGCCTGGGCATCGAGCCGGGGCAGGATGGTGGGGATCCGCTCGGCCAGCATGGTCTTGCCCGCTCCGGGCGGCCCGAGCAGGGACAGATGATGACCGCCCGCGGCGCACACTTCGGCGGCACGCCGGGCCATCGACTGGCCCAGGAGCTCGGCCAGGTCGAGTCCGGACCCGCCGCCGGGAGCGGCGGGCGGAGCGCAGTCGCGGGTGAACTCGGCCGCGGGCGGATCGCTGCGCGCGCCCGGCTGGTCGCGCAGCCAGTCGACCACGGCGGTCAGGCTGCGCGCCGCGATCACCCGCATGCCGGGAACCAGGGCCGCCTCGGGGGCGTTCTGGTCGGCCACCACGACCGTGGCGAACCGGTCATCCGCAGCCGCCGCGGCCACGGCAGGCAGGACGCCGTGTACCGGCCGGAGGCTGCCGTCGAGACCGAGCTCGCCGAAGAAGATCACGCCATCCAGAGCGCCCTTGGGCACTTTGCCATCCGCGGCCAGGACGCCGACGGCGATGGCCAGGTCGAACCAGCTGCCCCGCTTGGGCAGGCTGGCCGGAGAGAGCCCGACGGTGATCTTCCGTTGCGGCCAGTGCTCGTCGCTGTTGGAAATGGCGGCGCGGATCCGGTCGCGCGCCTCACGCAGTGCCGTGTCGGGGAGTCCGACCAGGATCATCCCGACCAGCCCGTTGGCGATGTCCACCTCGACCTCGACCACGTGGCCTTGCACGCCGACCAGGGCGATGGAGTGGGTGCGGGCCAGCGCCATGGCTAGCCCACTCCCCTGACGTGCTCAATGGTGAATCCGCCGGTGCCCTCGTACAGCAGGCCCACCACGTCGATCCGAACCTCATCGAAACGGATGCCGTGGGCGTTCAGCCACTGGACGGCCAGACGGCGCAGGCGAGCGCGCTTGGCCCGGCTGACCGCCTCGAGCGGGCTGCCGTACCGAGTCGACGTCCGGGACTTCACCTCACATACGACCAGGACGCGGCGGTCTACCGCCACGATGTCGATCTCGCCGTCCGCGCTGCGCCAGTTCCGGTCCAGGATCCGCATCCCGCACGATTCCAGGTACTCCGACGCGGCCTGCTCGCCGGACTGGCCGAGGACATCTTTGGCTCGCATGGTCAACACCTCCAGTTCCGACAATCGCGGCCGGCGGGCGCGGATCACAGGCGGGCTGCGGAGCTGTGGAAAACCCTGACGGGCAGGACGGCGGCCGTGGAAAGCGAGCGGGAAATGTCTGAGGCGAGTGGTTCCATGTCGGGGGGATTGCCGTGGCGTTCCGGACCAGCGACCGGCTCGGCACAGCGACCGGGGTGGCCTCCGGCGCGGACCTGGGTGGCCTGGGGCGCGGACCTGGGTGCAGTGCTGACGGCCCGGAGGACTTGATCGAATTAATATTCGAGACTATTCTGGTCTCTGTGGCGGGAGTGATCGAGCAATCAAAGTCATCGAGACCGGCCGCGCTCCAGGGTCACGACCACGGTGCCCTGGAGCGCGCAGCCGGGAACACGGGGCTCGATCTCTCCCGCCACGCCACGGCACTAGATCAGGCAGAAGCGAGCACACCGGAAGGTGCCGAGGCCGGGGATCCGTCCACTGCGAGACGGAAAACGGACAGCCGGACAGCGGCGAGGCGTGAGCGGGCGCGGCGGCGGCGCGAGGCGGCCGAGCAGGAGTACCGGGACGAGGTGCACCGGCAATGGCGGGCGGCCGAGGCGGCGACCAATGGCTTCATGCTCAACCGGGCTGGCCAGCGCCGCGGCATCGACGAGCGGTCGCTGTTCACCGGGCCGGAGTCACGGGTGCTCAAGTACGCCTCCGCCGAGCTGATCGACTGGTTCCAGTCGCATCCGCGGCCGACCAGGGTCTCGTGGTTCGGCTCGGCGCCAGCCCGGCGTGCTCATCGGGCCGGGCGCCGGGTGGGGTGACGGATCGGGCCTGGCTAGTCGGCCTCGGCCGCTGGCCGTTAAGGAGCCTGGAGGATCCGGGTCTGGGGGGTGCCGATCAGGGCCGGGGAGTTCTGGCTGTTGCCCCAGACGTTCTCCTGCAGGAAACCGAGGAACTTCTCGGCCTCGGCCACCGTGTCGAAGTCGAGGTCGATGACGACGTAGGCCGCGTCGTCCACGGGCTGCAGGACGCGCTGCTGGCGCACGCCTCCCTGCTCGCGCTGGGCGGCGAAGCGGGCGAAGGCCGCGTTCCAGGTGGCGAAGTCGGTGACGGGGTGCTCGATGTGCAAGGTGGCCATGGGTTTCTCCTTTACCGGGGGTGAGCGGGGACGGGCCTGGCCGCGACGATCATGGGGCGTTGCGGACGTCGCCGGCGGTGACCGTGACCCCGCCGTGGTACCGCCTCGGCGTGCGGGCCAGGGCCCAGACCTCGCGGCCGACCTGCAGGAACCGGGCAGCGGTGGCGGCGCCGGCCCGGCCGGTCAGCCCGAACATGGCCACTCGCATCGGCTTGCTCCTGTCGTGCGGGAACTCCTAGCCGGTACGCTAGGTCGCCCGCGGGCCGGCCGGCCATACCAGAAAAGTGGTATTTCCGCAGGTCTGGTTCCGCGCGCGGATGACCGGCAGGACCACTGAGGTCCGTGAGCGCGCCGCGGGCACATTAGGCAGGCGGCGAGCCGGGGGCTAGCGGGCAAGGTGTTCTTCGCCCACTACGAGCCGCGGCTGCGCGACAACGAGCACCGGGCGGTGAAGGCGCAGCCGTTCCGCGGCGGGCCGGTGGCGCCTGCTCAAGGCTGACAGCCCGGGGCCGGTCAGTCGCCGCCGCTGCGGTTGTAGGGGGCCCGGCCGGGCGGCTGCTCGGGGCGCGGGCCGGCCTGCAGGGCCGGGATCTTCCGCTCCACCGTGCGGCTGCCCAGCTCGAAGGACTGGCCGTAATGGCTCACCATCAGCGGATCGCCTTCCAGCAGCTGATACCTGGCCCGGTGGACCTCGACCGTGACGCTCAGCTTCCGGCCCCGGTAGCGCATCCGGAACGTCAGCCGGGGGATACCGCCCGGTACCCGCGGGGAGAAGGCCAGGTCGCCGGTCCCCGTGCGCAGGCCGCCGAAGCCCGCGACCAGGGCCAGCCAGGAGCCGGCCAGCGAGGCCATGTGGAGGCCGTCGGAGGTGTTGTGCTCCACGTCGCGCAGGTCCATGAGCGCGGCTTCGGCCAGGTAGTCATGGGCCAGGTCCAGCTGGCCCACCTCGGCGGCGATGACGGCCTGGATGCAGGCCGACAAGGACGAGTCGCGCACGGTCAGCGGCTCGTAGTAGGCGAAGTTGGCCGCCTTCTGCTGGTCGGTGAACGCCTCGGACCGCAGGTACATGGCCAGCACCAGGTCGGCCTGCTTGACGACCTGCTTGCGGTAGAGCTGGAAGTACGGGAAGTGCAGGAGCAGCGGGTACTGGTCCTCATGGGTGTCCTTGAAGTCCCACCGGGCGTAGTCGGTGAAGCCCTCGTGCTGGGGGTGCACGCCGATGCGCTCGTCGAACGGGATGTACATGGCCTTGGCCGCGTCCCGCCACGAGGCGGCCTCCTCGGTGGACACGCCGAGCGCCTCGGCCTGGGAGGGCAGCCGGGCGGCCGCGTCGGCGGCGCAGGCCAGGTTCCGCTGGGCCATCAGGTTGGTGTAGACGTTGTTGTCCTTGACCGCGCTGTACTCATCGGGCCCGGTCACGCCCTCGATCCGGAACCGGCCGATGGCGTCGTGCTGGCCGAGCGAGCGCCACAGCCGGGCCGTCTCGACCAGCAGCTCCAGCCCGCATTCGGTCTCGAACTTGCCGTCCTGCGTGGCGTCGAGGTAGCGGGCCACGGCGTCGGCGATGTCGGCGTTGATGTGGAAGGCGGCCGTCCCGGCGGGCCAGTAGCCGGAGCACTCCTCACCGCGGATGGTCCGCCACGGGAACACCGCCCCGGCCAGGTTGAGGTCGATGGCGTGCTGGCGGGCCTTGTCCAGCACGACATGCCGCCAGCGCAGCGCGTCGCCGGCCGCGTCCGGGTGGGTGTAGGTCAGGACGGGCAGCACGTACGTCTCGGTGTCCCAGAAGGTGTGCCCGTCGTAGCCACTCCCGGTCAGGCCCTTGGCCGCGACCGGGCGGTGCTCGGCCCGCGCGGCGGCCTGCAGGATGTGGAACAGCCCGAAGCGGACGGCCTGCTGGATCTCGGCGTCCCCGTCGACCTCGACGTCAGCCCCGTCCCAGAACTCGTCCAGGTAGGTCCGCTGCTCGGCGAGCAGGCCGTCCCAGCCGATCAGGTGCGCGCCGGCCAGGGCGCCGACGACCTGGTCGATGAGCGCAGGCCGGGACCGCTGGCTGGACCAGCCGTAGCCGACGTATTTCACCACCCGCAGCTGCTCCCCCGGGGACAGCTCGGTGGCCACCGTGGACCGGCCCAGGTCCGGGTAGGACTCGGTCCGGCTCGACGACTTCTCCGGGCAGTAGATCTCGTGCGACATCCCAGCCGCCATCTGCAGCCCGCTGGACCGCGTCTGGTGGACCAGCACGACCCGGGGCGGGGTGCCGTCGTAGGTCTGGTGCTCCTCGCTGACCAGCGGCGCGTCCAGGAGGGCGGCCAGCCGAGGATCGTTGCCCCGGCGGGGCATCTCCTCGTTGGTGACCAGCTCGGACTGCAGCACGACCCGCATCTTGCGGTTGACCGGCTCGACCATGTAGCTGATGGCGGCGATGGCCCGCTCGGTCAGCGACACCATCCGCACCGAGGTCACCTTGATCCGGGCGCCCGCCGGGGATTCCCAGTCGACGGTCCGGGTGAGCGTGCCCGCGCGCAGGTCCAGGACGCGCTCGTGCGAGTGCAGGGTGCCGTACCTGATGTCGAACGGCTCGTCATCGACCAGCAGCCGGATGATCTTGCCGTTGGTCACGTTGATGACGGTCTGCCCGCTGTCGGGGAAGCCGTAGCCGGCCTCGGCGTAGGGCAGCGGCCGGACCTCGTACATGGAGTTGAGATAGGTGCCGGGCAGCCCGTGCGGCTCCCCCTCGTCCAGGTTGCCGCGCAGCCCGATGTGCCCGTTGGACAGGGCGAAGATCGACTCGCTCTGCGCGAGCAGGTCCAGGTCCAGTTCATTCTCGACCAGCCGCCAGGGCTCGGCCCCGTATGCCGCCTGCTTGATCATTGAGCGTCCTTGCCCGGGTGTGCGTTGCCGTCGAGAAGCTCGGCCAGGTCCTTCACCACGATGTCAGCGCCGTGCTCGCGGAGCGCGGCCGCCTGGCCGACCCGGTCCACGCCGACGACCAGGCCGAAGTGACCGGCGTGGCCGGCGGCCACGCCCGCCTGGGCGTCCTCGAAGACGACCGCGTGCGCGGCGGGCACGCCCAGTTCCTGCGCGGCGGCCAGGAAGGTGTCCGGGGCGGGCTTGCCGTGCAGCCCGCGCTCGGCGGCCACGATGCCGTCGACCCGGACGTCGAACAGCCCGGCGATGCCCGCGGAGTCCAGGACCTGCCTGGTGTTGGCGCTGGCCGAGACGATGGCGGTGGCCAGGCCGTGCTCCCGCACCGCGTGGATGTAGGAGATGCTGCCCGGGAAGACCTGGACACCGCCGTCGGCGATCTTGGCCAGCACGAGGGCGTTCTTGCGGCTGCTAAGCCCGTACAGGGTCTGCGCCCCGGGCGGGTCATCCGGCGTTCCCTCGGGGAGGGAAATGCCGCGGGCGGCCAGGAAGGACCGCGTTCCCTCGAGCCGGGGCTTGCCGTCGACATAGGCGTCGTATTCATGATGGGCGTCAAAGGGGACGAATTCGGTCCCGGTACGCTGCGCGTACCCGCGGAGGAATTCGTCGAACATTTCCTTCCAGGCCGCGGCGTGCACGGTCGCGGTCTGGGTCACCACCCCGTCCATGTCGAACAGGCAGGCTGTAACTCCGTCAGGAAGCCCGAACATCCGCCGTTCCGCCCCTCTGCCGAGGCTAAGCGGGGAAGTCCGGCTTGTCGGCCGGCACCTCCAGGTCAGCCTTGGCCAGTTCCTCGATGTTGACGTCCTTGAAGGTGACTACACGCACATTCTTGACGAACCTAGCCGGACGGTACATGTCCCAAACCCAAGCGTCCCGCATCGTGACCTCAAAGAAGACTTCGCCGTTTTCGCTTGACCTGACGTTCAGCTCGACGTCATTGGTGAGATAGAAACGGCGTTCGGTCTCGACCACGTGGGTGAACAACCCGACCACGTCGCGGTACTCGCGATAGAGCTGAAGCTCCATCTCGGCCTCGTACTTCTCAAGGTCCTCCGCGCTCATGAGCTCATTCTCCTCTCACTTCTCCCCGGATGCACCCGTCAGGCTGGCGACCCGGCCCACCGGGGCAGCGCACGCGGGTGCCGCGGCGGCCGCGGGTTCCAGCAGGTCCAGCGCGACGGCGGAGTCTTCCGGCCCGAACAACTCGGCTCGCGCTGGCGCATCGACCGGAAATGGCGGTGCGGCCGACGCCGGAGCCTCGGCCGGCCCGGCGGCATCGGCTGGCCCGGCGGCATCGGGGGCCGCGGCGAGCCGGTTCACGTTGACGAACGAGCGCCGGTGAGCCAGGCATGGCCCGTGCTCGGCCAGGGCCCGCTCGTGGTCCTCGGTGTTGTATCCCTTGTGCCGGTCGAATCCATACTCGGGATAACGTTCGTGCAGGTCCCGCATCATCCGGTCCCGGCTGACCTTGGCTAGCACCGAGGCCGCGGCCACCGACGCGGTGACCCGGTCGCCCTTCCAGACGGCCAGCGCGGGCGCGCCCAGGCCGCGGACCGGGAAGCCGTCGGTCAGCACGTAGCCGGGGCGGCTGCGCAGCCCGGCGAAGGCCCGGCGCATGCCGGCCACGTTGCACACGTGCAGGCCCAGGGCATCGATCTGGTCGGCGCCGATGACGACCACGTGCCAGTCCAGCGCCCAGCGCAGGACCTGCGCGTAGGCTTCCTCGCGCGCCTGCGGGGACAGCAGCTTGGAGTCGGCCAGGCCCGTCATCCGCTTGATGCTGGCCGGGTCGAGCACCACGGCCGCCACCACCAGCGGCCCGGCGCTGGCGCCGCGGCCCGCTTCGTCGATGCCCGCGACCGGGCCGAACCCGGCTCGTCCCAGCACCAGCTCGTAAGCACCCAGGCCCATGTCGCGGCGCGGCGTATAGGCGGCATACCGGGGCAGGAGGCTCCCGCCGCTGACGGCGGCAGAGACCGGAGAATCCGGAGGGCGAGGGCCGCTGGCGGACAGCGCCCCGGGGTCGCGGGTCATGACATTCGCAGCGTACGCCAGTTGGCCCGCTGACGCGGCCATCGTCCTAACGGGGCGGCGCCTTGCGTCGCGGCGAGGCTCGGCGCAGCGGCGCCAGGCGGCCGTGCACCGGCCGCGCACCGCGTTGCGGCCCGGTCCGGAGCCTTCGGCGGAACCGGACGCGCCGCTGCAGCCAGGTCAGCGGAATCGCCCCGGCGAAACCCAGCGCGAGCGGGATGACCTGCCCGCTGGGTTCGGCCTGCGCGGGCAGCGGGGCGGTCCCGGCCGCCTGCGCGGACAGCGGCACCGGCCCGGCCGAGGCCGAGGAGTTGTTCAGCGCCGGCTGGGTGAAGGTGGCCGGGATAGGCAGGATCCGCCACCGGCTGGGCGGCCAGATGATGACGAAGGCCCGGCCGACCACCGCGCTCTCCGGGACGGTGCCGCCGCCCGGATCGCCCTGATGGTCGCGCGAGTCGTCGGAGAAGAACCGGTTGTCCCCCTGGACCCACATCTGGCCCGGTCCCACCTTGATGTCGAACTTGGACACCGACGGGGCGGCCCCCGGGTACAGGTAGTCGCTCTCGGACAGGGCCACGCCGTTGACCGTGATCTGGCCCGCGGCGTTACAGCACACCACGTGGTCACCGGGGATGCCGATGACGCGCTTGATGAGGATGTCGCCCTTCGGCCCGAAGCCGAACATGCTGGAGAATCCCTCGGCGAACTGCTTGAAGACGTTCCCCTGCACCGGGACCGTGCCCGGGTCCCACGAGCCGTCGCCGTTGAAGACCACGATGTCGCCGCGATGGATGGGACGCGTGTGGTAAACGATCTTGTTGACCAGGACGCGGTCGTTGATCAGCAGGGTGTTTTCCATCGAGCCCGACGGAATGTAGAAGGCCTGGACGGCAAAGGTCTTGATCAAGATGGCGAGCAGCAGCGCGACCACGACCAGGATGGGCAGTTCGCGCCAGAACGAGCGCTGCTTGCGCTTGCGGCCGCCGTCCTCCGGCTCGTCCGCATCGGTCCCCGGGTCCGGCGGCCCGGGCGTGGCGGCGGAGGCCTCGGCGGTGCCCGTCTGGGCGGTCCCGGGTTGAGCGGCACCGGCCTGCGCAGAACTGGCTTGAGCGGCCATGGGCTGCGTGGCACCGGCCGGAGCGGCCTGAGCGGTGCTGTCGTCAGCGGCGGCGGGCAAGTCCTGGCCCGGCTCGACCGCGGGATCAGCGCCCCGCCCCTGCGATGCGCCGCCGTCCTGCGGACCGCTCACCTCGTCCCACACCCCTCGTCGGCCGTCAACGTCACCCAGTGAGCTTAGCGCCATCAGCAGGCGCCCGGGCCGCGCAGACCAGGCTGACCTGACGCGCGAAAAGCCCGGGAAAATCAGCGAAAATGCAGCTTTACCGAGTCAATTGAGGTGCCCGGCGAAAGCGCCGCGGCGTGTCCTGCTGCCCGCGTCAGGGCTCGGACTGGCGCGGTGGCTCGGGCTGACGCCGGGGCTCGGGCTGACGCCGGGGCTCGGGCTGACGCCGGGGCTCGGGCTGGCGTTAGGGCTCGGGCTGGCGTTAGGGCTCAGGCTGGCGCGGGGGCGAGCGGCGCCGGCGCAGCCAGAGCAGGGGCGCGCTGATCAGGCCTGCCCGGCCGCGGCTCCGGCCACCGGGACGGCAGCCAGGGCGGCCAGCGCAGTGCCTCCGGTGTCGGCCACGCCGAGCAGGGCCGCGCCGGCGGTGCCTGAGTGCAACGCTGACTGGCTGAAGGTGGACGGGATGGGCAGATCGCGGATCTGCGACGGCGGCCAGATGACCAGGAAGGCCCGGCCGACGACCTCGCTGGCCGGGATCGCGCCACCGCCCGGGTCGCTGGTGTGATAGCGGGAGTCGTCGGAGTCGCCGCGGTGGTCCCCCATGACCCACAGGTGCCCAGCGGGCACGGTCACGGTCTTGAACGGGAACGACGGAGCGTCACCCGGGTACAGGTAGGAGCTCTCCGACAGCGGAACGCCGTTGACGGTGACCTGCCCGGCCGTGCAGCAGGCCACCTTGTCGCCGGGCAGGCCGATGACCCGCTTGACGTAATAGGTCTGGCTGCTGGACAGGCCGACGTCGGCCAGCAGGCCGTTCCAGACGCGGACGATCGGGTCCCCGGAGGAGGGCGGCGCGTCCGGGCCCCAGGAGTCCTGGCCGCTGAACACGACGATGTCGCCGCGGGCGATGCTGCGGGTGTGGTAGACGATCTTGTTGACCAGGACCCGGTTGCCGATCTGGAGGGTGTTCTCCATCGAGGCCGACGGGATCCGGTAGACCTGCACGACGAAGGCCTTCACCACCAGGGTGAGGGCGGCGGCGACCACGACGATGAGCAGCAGCTCACGCCAGAAGTGCCTGCGCTTCGGCGGTCGCGCGACGTCGGGCTCATCCGGGGCGTCCCCGCCGGGGACGTCGCGGGGCGCCAGCAGCGTGCTGTCCGAGGAGTCAGCCGAGCTGGGCCAGTTGGCGGAGCCGGGCCAGTCAGCAGGACCGGTCCCGGCGGAGCCGGGCCTGTTAGAGCCGGGCCTGGTAGAGCCGGAACGGTCGGGCGGCGGAACGGGCGGGGTACGAGACCAGACGATGGTGTCCGGGTCGTTCGGTTCGCCCGTTTCCTCCGGCCCCGGCACGTCAGCTTCCGGTCTGGTCGCGGCGCTCCTTGATGCGCGCCGCGCGGCCGCGCAGGTCGCGCAGGTAGTACAGCTTGGCCCGGCGGACCCGGCCGCGGGTGACGGGCTCGATCATATCGATCGACGGGCTGTGCACCGGGAAGGTCCGCTCCACGCCGACGCCGTAGCTGACCTTGCGGACGGTGAACGTCTCGCGGGCCCCGCTGCCCTGACGCCGGATGACCACGCCCTGGAAGACCTGGATACGCGAGCGGTTGCCCTCAGTGACCCGGACGTGGACCTTGAGCGTGTCCCCGGGCCGGAAGGCCGGGATGTCAGACCGGGTCTGGGCCTGCTCGATTTCGGCGATGGCGGTGTGCATGACAGCGTTTTCCTCGGTGATGGTCGTGTTTCGCGGGACCCGGCTGCAGCCGGTTCGCACCGGGGCGCGTGAGCGCCTGCGGGCCGCAGCCTGGAAAAGACGGCGGACTTCAGTGTGCCATATCTTGACCGCTTACCGGTACGCGAGCCGGAGGTCTGGTCAGATAGCCAGCTCAGGCGGCCCCCGGCCGGTGCCTCAGCGGGCGGCTCAGCGAGCCTCGGGCGGCTCGCCCGGGTCGGGGAAGCCGGCCTCGGCCAGCACCTGCCGGTCACGGCGGTCCAGGTCCGGCCGCGCCCGGATGAGATCGGGACGGTGCGCCGCGGTGCGCCGCAGCGCCATGTCACGGCGCCAGCGGGCGATGGCGGCGTGGTTGCCGGACAGCAGGATCTCCGGGACCTCCTGCCCGCGCCAGGCGCGGGGCCGGGTGTAGACCGGGCCTTCGAGCAGCCCGCGCATGGCCGGGTCGGCGTCGTCCGGGCCGGGGCCGCCGCCGAAGGAGTCATCCCCGGCCGAGCTGGCGTTGCCGAGCACGCCGGGCCGCAGCCGGCCGACGGCCTCCACCATGACCAGGACGGCGGCCTCGCCGCCGGCCAGCACGTAGTCGCCGATGCTGACCTCGTCCACCGGCCCGGCGGCCCGCATGGCCTCGACGACCCGGGCGTCGATGCCCTCGTAGCGGCCGCAGGCGAAGACCAGCCGCGGCTCAGCCGCGTACTGCGCCGCCAGGTCCTGGGTGAACGGCACCCCGCTCGGGGTCGGGACGACCAGCCGGGCCGGCTCCCCGGCCAGGACGGCGTCCAGCGCGTCGCCCCAGACGTCCGGCTTCATGACCATGCCCGGGCCGCCGCCGAACGGCACGTCGTCCACGGTGTGGTGCACGTCGGTGGCCCAGGACCGCAGGTCGTGGACGCCGAAGGCGATGTCGCCCCGGGCGGCCGCCTTCCCGATCAGCGAGACCCGCAGCGGGCTGTCGAAGTACTCGGGAAAGATGGTCACGATGTCGATGCGCAGCCCCACACCCTCACCCCATTTATCCAGAACGGGCGGTGGTGCCCGCTCCCCCCGGAACTACTCCGCAGGCGCGGGGTCGATCAGCCCGGGGGGCGGGTCGATGACGAGGACTCCGGCGGCGACGTCCACCTCCGGCACGATGGACTTCACGAACGGCACCAGGGCCTCCGGGCTGGCGCCATCCGGGCGCCGGACCACGAGCAGGTCCTGGCCGTAGTGCAGCACGTCGGTGACGACGCCCACCGGCTCGCCGCCAGAGGTGCGTACCGACAGGCCGATCAGCTCGTGGTCACGGAACTCATCCGGGCTGGACGTGGCGGGCAGCTGGCTGGAGTCCACGCTCAGCCACCTGCCGGTCAGCTCGCTGGCCGCGGTGCGGTCGGTGATCCCGGCGAACGCGACCAGCAGCTGCCCGGAGTGCCAGCGGACGGCCTCCACCCGGAGCCGCGCGCCGTCCGGGACGACATCGTCGTCCGCGGACGACGCGGCATCCATGGTGGAACCCACCGCGAAGCGGAGGTCAGGCTCGTCGGTCCTGACCCCGATGACCAGCTCGCCGCGGATTCCGTGCGGGCGTCCGACGCGGCCCACGATGACCCGCATCGCGGCTAGCGGACCTCGGTGGCGTCCAGCAGATCGATGCGCACGTAGCGGCCCGCCGCCAGCGCGTTGATCACCGTCCGCAGGGAGCGCGCGGTGCGGCCGCCACGCCCGATGACCTTGCCCAGGTCATCGGGGTGGACCCGCACCTCCAGGACGTTGCCCCGGCGCAGCGCCCGGCTGTGCACGTTGACCTCGTCCGGGAACTGCACGATGCCGCGCACCAGGTGCTCGAGGGCTTCCTCGAGCACCTCAGGAACCGCTTCCGGACTCCTCGGCGGACGCCTCCGCGGCCGCCTCAGCCGTCGCCGTCTCGGCGGGTGCGGCCTGCTCGGCAGCGCCCGGCAGGCGCAGCCTCGGCAGGCGCGGTCTCGGCAGGCGCGGTCTCGGCAGGCGCAGCCTCGGCCTCGGCCGGGGCGCTGCTCGCGGCCGCGGTCTCGGCGGGGGCCTCAGCGGCGGGCGCCTCGGCGGCGGCCGCCTCCTCTGGAGCCGCCTCGGCGGCCTTGCTGCGGCTGGACCGGGACGACCGGGAGCCGGAGCGAGCCGAGCCGGACGCCTTCTCGGCGGCCTCCTTGCTGGCCTGGCTCTGCTTGGCGGCGGCCTCGAAGATCTCCCTGCGGTCCTCGCGCGGCGCCGCGGTCTTCAGGGTGCCCTCGGCTCCGGGCTCGCCCTTGAACTTCTGCCAGTCCCCGGTGACCTTGAGCAGGACGCGGACCGGGTCGGTGGGCTGAGCCCCGACCGACAGCCAGTGCTGGACCCGCTCGGAGTTCACTTCGATGAGGGAGGGCTCGGCCTTCGGGTGATACTTGCCGATCTCCTCGATAGCACGCCCGTCGCGCTTGGTGCGCGAGTCGGCGACGACGATCCGGTAATAGGGCTCACGGATCTTGCCCAGGCGCTTCAGCTTGATCTTGACAGCCACGGCTGTGGTCTTCTCCCAGCGATAGATGCGAGGCGGCGGAACCGCACCGGCCGGGGATGCCGGCGGGACCGCACAGATGAGCCAGGCCGGGCGAACGGTTAGAGGGCGTCGCATGACCTGACAGTCAGCAACACATTGTGCCAGACAACCGGGCCCGGTTAGTAATCGTTGCGTCCAGCCGGGCCCGCGGATGCAAGGATGAGGCAGCACGCGCCCGAGCGCGACCTCGGAGGAGACCGATTGCACAGCAGTAAAGACACCCTGCCGCCCAGCCGCCGGAGCGTGCTGCGCGCGGCCGGGGCCGGCCTGGCCGTGCTGGGCGGCGGCGCGCTGCTCCAGGCCTGCAGCTCGGCGCAGAGCAGCCTGGGCCAGGGCAGCTCGGGCGTGGTGCTGAGCGGCCGGGACATCGTGATCGGCTTCATCCACCCGCTGAGCGGCCCGCTGGCTGCCTACGGCGCGGCCGACAGCTGGATCATCGATGCGATCCGGGCCACGCCGCAGTTCCAGGCCGGCTTCACCGTGGGCGGGAAGAACTACCCGGTCACCATCAGGTCCTACGACACCCGGTCCGATGCCGCCCGGGCCGGGCAGCTGGCCAGCCAGGCCATCACGGCCGACAAGGTGGACCTGATCGTCACCGCGGGCACGACGCAGACGGTCATCCCGGTCACCGCGGTGGCCGAGAAGCTGGGCACCCCGGCCATCGGCGCGGCCGGGCCCTGGCAAGCCTGGTACGCCGGCCTGGGCGGAAACCCGGCGGCCGGCGAGCCGGCGTTCAAGCCCGCCTGGGTGACGCTGTACGGTCCCGGGGCCAGCAACCTGACCCAGACCTTCGTCCCGATGTGGAACAAGGTGCACGGCCAGGTCAGCTCGGACCTGACCGTGGCCGGCCTGTTCCCGGCCGACGCCGACGGCGACGCGCTGCGGGCGGCCTGGCCGGCCTTCACCGGCCCGGCCCGGTACACGATGGTCGACCCGCCGGCCGGACCGGCCGGGCGGGCCCAGTTCGGGCCGCTCATCGGCACGTTCAAGGCGCGGCACAGCGACCTGTTCACCAACGCGCAGACGCCGCAGGACTTCAGCGCGTTCTGGAAGCAGGCCGCGGCCCAGGGCTACAAGCCGAAGCTGGCCACCGTGACCGGCGGGCTGCAGTTCCCGTCCGAGGTGACCGCGCTGGGCCCGCTGGCCAGGAACGTCGCCGTGGCCGCCTGGTGGGCGCCGAACATGCCCCGCACGTCGTCGCTGACCGGGCAGACCGGCGCGCAGCTGGCCGCGGCGTTCACCGCCGCGACCGGGTCGCCGTGGGTGCAGTCGCTTTCCAACTACAGCCTGTTCGAGGTGGCCCACGCCGCCCTGACCGCGGTGAACGACCCGCACGACAAGGCCGAGGTGGCGCAGGCGCTGTCGATGGTGAACATCGGCGCCATCGCCGGGTCGCTGAACTGGGCGACCGGCAGCGCCGCGCCCGGGGTGGTGAACACCCGCTGCGCCGGGGCGCAGTGGCAGCAGAACGCCAAGGGCCACTGGTCGCTGGCGGTGGTGGACAACACGTTCATGCCGGAGGTCCCGCTGACCGGGACGCTCCAGCCGACCAGCAAGTGAGCAGCTCGCCGGCCAACCCGGGGCCAGCCAACCCAGGGCCAGCCAACCCGGGGCCGCGGCGGTCGGGCGGGGTCGTGCGGCAGGTGGCCTGGGCCTCGGTGCCGGTCTGGTCGATCGGCTTCTTGTCCTTCGTGCCGTTCGGCGCGTACGCCCTGAGCACCCGGCGGCCGCGGGACTGGGCGGTGTTCGGGGGCTACCTGGCCGCGACCATCGCGATGATCGTCGCGCTCAGCGTGGTCAGCGCCAACAGCGGCGCGGACGGCGCGCTGGGCGGCTTCATCATCGCGCTGGCCGGGTGCGCGGCAGTGCACACCGCCGTGCTGTTCCGCCCCGGGCGCGGCCCGCAGGGGCTGGCGCCGGGTGCCCCGGCCGACCCGAAGCAGCGCAACCCGGAGCAGCGCAACCGGGAGAGCATGGCCGAGGCCAGGAGCCGGATCGAGCGGCGGGTCCAGGCGCGGCGGCTGGCCGAGTCGAATCCGGCGCTGGCCCGGGAGCTCCGGATCGGGCGGCCCGACCTGATCCGGAACTACGACGACGGAGGCCTGGTGGACGTCAACCACATGCCGGGCCCGGCGCTGGCCCACCTGCTCGGGCTGACCCCCGCCGAGGCGGCCGACGTGCTCGGGGCACGGGACCGCATCGGCCGGTTCACCAGCGCCGACGAGCTGTGCGCCTACACCTCGCTGACCCCGGACCGGGTGGACGAGCTGCGCGACCTGATGCTCTTCGGCTGAGGCGGCCGGGGCCAGAATGGTGCTGTGCTTCTAGCTGAGATCGCCGAGGTGTCCCAGGCCGTGAGCGCCACCAGCGGGCGGCTGGCCAAGATCGACCTGCTGGCCACCGCGCTGCGGGAGGCCGGGCCGCTAGAGGTGCCGATCGCGGTGGCCTACCTGTCGGGGGAACTGCCGCAACGGCAGATCGGCGTGGGCTGGGCGTCGCTGCGGGACGGGTTCCCGCCCGCGGACAGCCCGGGCTTGTCGCTGGGCGAGGTGGACGCGGCCCTGTCGGCCATCGGCGCGGTGGCCGGAAAAGGCTCGACGGCCGCGCGGCGGGCCCTGGTCGGCGAGCTGTTCGGCCGGGCCACCCAGGCCGAGCAGGGGTTCCTGGTCGGGCTGCTGTCCGGCGAGCTGCGCCAGGGAGCGCTGGAAGGCGTGATGACCGACGCGGTGGCCCGGGCGGCCGAGGTGCCGGTGACGGACGTGCGCCGGGCCATGATGCTGCGCGGCTCGCTGGGCGCGGTGGCGGCCGCGGCGGTGGCGGGCGGGAGCGAGGCGCTGCGCGCGTTCGGCCTGGAGATCGGCCGGCCGGTCCAGCCGATGCTGGCGGCCAGCGCGCCGGGCATCGGCGAGGCACTGGCCAAGATCGGCGCGGGGCGCCCGGCGGCGGTGGAGTGGAAGCTGGACGGGATCCGGATCCAGGCGCACGTGGCCGGCGGCGAGGTCCGGCTGTTCACCCGGACCCTGGACGAGATCACCGGCCGGGTCCCGGAGGTGGT
The DNA here is from genome assembly GCA_963744005.1 of uncultured Actinomycetes bacterium. Classification (GTDB taxonomy): domain Bacteria; phylum Actinomycetota; class Actinomycetes; order Streptosporangiales; family Streptosporangiaceae; genus Palsa-504. The sequence goes on from CAVURU010000003.1 coordinate 2,243,868, forward strand.
GGCCACGCTGAGCACGCTGCCGGTCGAGGCGGCGGTGCTGGACGGTGAGCTGATCGCGCTGCGCGAGGACGGCCGGCCGCTGCCGTTCCAGGACACCTCGGCCCGCGCGGCCAGCGCGGACGGCCAGGACGGCCCGCCGCTGTCGGTGTTCCTGTTCGACGCGCTGCGGCTGGGCGGGACGGACCTGATCGACGAGCCGGACGCGGCGCGGCGCGCCGAGCTGGCCCGGGCCGTGCCGCCGGAGCTGATCATGCCCCGCCTGGTCACCGACTCCGCAGCCGAGGCGACGGCCTTCTTCCAGGACGCCCTGGCCCGCGGGCACGAGGGCGTGGTGGTCAAGGCGCTGGACGCGCCGTACGCCGCGGGCCGCCGCGGGGCAGGCTGGATCAAGGTCAAGCCGCGGCACACCCTGGACCTGGTCGTGCTGGCCGTCGAGTGGGGGCACGGACGGCGCCGGGGCTGGCTGTCCAACCTGCACCTGGGCGCGCGGGACCCCGGCACCGGCGGGTTCGTCATGCTGGGCAAGACGTTCAAGGGCCTGACCGACGAGATGCTGGCCTGGCAGACCCAGCGGCTGCTGGAGCTGGAAGACCACCGGGATTCCTACACGGTGCACGTGCGCCCGGAGCTGGTGGCCGAGATCGCCTTCGACGGCGTGCAGCGCAGCCCGCGCTACCCGGGCGGGCTGGCGCTGCGCTTCGCCCGGGTGCTGCGCTACCGCGAGGACAAGACGGCGGCCGAAGCCGACACCATCGACATGGTACGGGCGCTGGCGCCCCAGTAGAGACGCTGTAGCGGGCCCGGCCAGCGACCCCGCCCGCGGCGCGGGTTACTTCTTCTTGTTGTCGCGGCGCTTGAAGGCGTCGGGCACGTTGCCCGAGTCAGGCGGCGGGAAGTTCAGCCCGCCCTGCTGCAGCTTGGCCAGCTCGTCGGCCAGCCCGCCGGGCAGGCCCTCGGGAAGCTGGCCCAGGCCGCCCTTACCCAGGGCGGCCAAGCCGTTCTGGCCGTCCGGGGGGTTCTGGCCGTCCGGGTTGCCCTGGGCGCCGCGGGCCAGCTCGGCGGCCCGCCGCGGGTCGCCGCTGCGCGGCGCCTTCTTCTTGCCCTTCTTGCCCTTGGCCGACTTGGCCGCGGCCCGGCGGGCCATGGCGTTCATGCCGGGCGGCATGCCGGGCATGCCCCCGCTGAACATGGCCTTCATCTGCTTCTGGCCCTCGAAGAAGTTCGTGACCAGCTGGGAGACCTCGCCGACGGCCACACCCGAGCCACCCGCGATGCGGGACCGGCGGGAGCCGTTGATGATCTTGGGATTGCGGCGCTCTTCCGGCGTCATGGACCGGACGATGGCCTCGGCCCGGTCCAGGTCCTTGTCGTTGACCTGGGCCAGCAGCTCACGGTTCTTGGCCGCGCCGGGCAGCATGCCGAGCAGGTTGCCGATCGGCCCGAGCTTGCGGACCATGGACAGCTGCTCGACGAAGTCCTCCAGGGTGAAGCCCTCACCCGAGGCGAGCCGCCCGGCCAGGTTCGCGGTCTGGTCGGCGTCGAAGTTCTTCTCGGCCTGCTCGATCAGGGTCAGGATGTCGCCCAGGTCGAGGATCCGGGAGGCCATCCGGTCCGGGTGGAACAGGTCGAAGTCCTCGAGCTTCTCCCCCGAGGACGCGAACATGATGGGCCGGTCGGTCAGCTGCACGATGGACAGCGCCGCGCCGCCGCGGGCGTCGCCGTCAAGCTTGGTCAGCACCACGCCGTCATAGCCGACGCCGTCCAGGAAGGCCTGGGCGGTGGCCACCGCGTCCTGGCCGATCATGGCGTCGACCACGAACAGGATCTCGTCCGGCTGAGTGGCGTCCCGGATGGCGCGGGCCTGGCCCATCATCTCCTCGTCGACGCCCAGCCGGCCGTGTCGACGATGACCATGTTGTGCTGGCGCCGCCGGGCCTCTTCCAGCGACTGCCGCGCGACGGCCACCGGGTCGCCGACGCCGTTGCCCGGCTCGGGCGCGTACACGGCGACGCCGGCCCGCTCACCGAGGACCTGGAGCTGCTGCACCGCGTTCGGCCGCTGCAGGTCGGCGGCGACCATCAGCGGCGTGTTGCCCTGCTCCTTGAGCCAGAGCGCGAGCTTGGCCGCGAGCGTCGTCTTACCGGAGCCCTGCAGGCCGGCCAGCATGATGACGGTGGGCGGGACCTTCGCGAACCGGAGCCGCCGGGCCTCGCCGCCGAGGATGCCGACCAGTTCCTCGTTGACGATCTTGATGACCTGCTGGGCCGGGTTGAGCGCGGACGAGACTTCCTCGCCGCCGGCTCGCTCCTTGACGCGGGCGACGAACTGCCGGACCACCGGCAGGGCGACGTCCGCCTCAAGCAGGGCGATGCGGATCTCGCGAGTGGTCGCGTCAATGTCGGCGGCGGACAGCCGACCGCGGCCGCGCAGCGTCGAAAAGACCTGCGTCAGACGGTCAGAAAGAGTCTCGAACACCTATCCAGGCTACCGAACCGCCCGGGCCTCTTGTCCATGACCGGGCGGGCGGGGCCGGCGGGGGCGCTAACGCGGCCAGCGCGTCCAGGACGGACTGCACGATGACGCGGCGCCGATCCCGGCCGCTGACCAGGGAGCCGTCCTCCTCGGTCACGTAGAACACGTCGACCACCTCGGCGCCCAGCGTCTCGACCCGGGCGGCCCGCACGTCCAGGCTGCATTCGCCCAGGGCCCGGCCGACCCGCCAGAGCAGCCCGGGGGCGTCGTGGGCCCGCACCTCCACCACGGTGGCGGTCTCCGAGGCCCCGTCGACCAGGGTCACCTTGGGCGCGGGGGCGCCCGCGCCGCGGGCGCCGGCGGCCCGGGCCCGGCGCTCCAGCCGGTCCTCCACGTCCAGCCGGCCCAGCAGCATCCGGCGCAGGTCCCCGGTGACCAGGGTGGGATCGGGTGAGTCACCGAACTGCGGCTCGACGTCGAAGACGGTGACGGCGATGCCGTCGGCCGAGCTGGCGTTGGCGCTGCGCACGGTCAGCCGGTGGCTGGCCAGCACGCCGGCCGCCCGCCACAGCAGCCCCGGCCGGTCGGGCGCGACCACGGTCACCTCCGACCCCTGCATGGTGGCGGCCGGGCCGCCCTCGGCGGCCAGCTCGAGCTGGTCGGGGCGCAGCGGGGCCGGGGCGGGCATCGGGTCGCCGGCCAGCACGGCGGCGACCCGCCGGACCAGGTCGGCGACCAGCTTGGCCTTCCAGTCGTTCCACGCGGCGGGCCCGGTGGCCAGGCCGTCGGAGATGGACAGGGCGTGCAGCAGCTCGAGCAGCACCCGGCTGGGCACCAGCGCGGCGACCTGCTTGGCCGTCATCGGGTCGTCCAGGTCGCGGCGCGGCGCGACCATGGGCAGCAGCAGGTGGTGCCGGACCGCCGCCGCGACCAGCTCCACGTCCGGCTCGGGCAGGCCCATCCGGCGGCCCACGTCGCGCGCCACCACCTCGCCGGTGACGCTGTGGTCCCCGGGCCAGCCCTTGCCGATGTCGTGCAGCAGCGCGGCGATGAGCAGCAGGTCGGGCCGGGCCACCTCGCGGGTCATGGTGGCCGCGTTGGCGGCCGTCTCGACCAGGTGCCGGTCGACGGTGAACTTGTGCAGCGGGTTGCGCTGCGGCCGGTTCCTGATCCGTTCCCAGTCCGGGATGAGCGTGGTGATGAGGCCCTCGGTGTCCAGCGCCTCCCAGACGCTGACGGCGGCCTGGCCCGCCCCGAGCAGGGCGAGCAGGGCGTCACGGGCCGAGGCGGGCCACGGCACGGGCAGCGGCGGGCACTCGGCCAGCCGGTCCAGGGTGCGCGGGGCCAGCGGGAGCCCGGCCTGGGCGGCCGCGGCCGCGGCGCGCAGCAGCAGGACCGGGTCGCGGGCCGGATCGGCCGCGCGGGCCAGGACGACCTCGCCGTCCTGCTCGACGACCCCGTCGGCCAGCGGGCGGCGTTCGGCCGGGCGGCGGCGCAGCCGCCGTCCGCGCAGCCGGTCGGCCTGCCGGAAGGTGTGGTCCACGCCGTAGGCGACGGTCCGCGCGGCGCCGGCCAGCATCCGCAGCAGCACGTCGCCGTCGAGCAGCCCGAGGGCCCGGGCCACCTCGTCCTGTTCCTCGAGCACGAGCCGGTCCAGGCGGCGCCCGGTCACCTCGTGCAGCACGTGCCGGGCGTCCATGATCTGCTCGTACGCGGTGCGCACCTTGGGCCCGGGCGCGGGCGCGACCCAGGCCGCGGCGACGGCCTGGATGGCGTGCACGTCACGCAGCCCGCCGCGGGCTTCTTTCAGGTCCGGCTCGAGCAGGAAGGCGAGCTCGCCGAAGATCTGAGTCCGCTCGTCATGGGAGGCGTGCAGTTCGGCCAGCCGAGCAGGAGCAGCGCTGCGCCAGTCCTCCAGAGCTCCGGCCCGGAGCCGTTCGGTCAATTCCGGGTCACCGGCGACGTGCCGGGCCGACAGCAGGCCCAGGGCCACCTTCAGGTCGCTGCGGGCCACCCGCCGGGCCTGCGGCACGGTGCGGACCGCGTGGTCCAGCTCGACGCCGGAGTCCCAGACCGGATACCAGATCCGGTCGGCGATCCCGGCGATGTCGTCCCGGCCGCCGTGCAGCAGGACCACGTCCAGGTCACTGCGGGGCAGCAGCTCACGACGTCCGTACCCGCCCACGGCCACCAGGGCGACATCTGGCTCTGCGCCGAGAAGTTCCGCGAGCCACCGGTCGGCCTGAGCCGTCCGGCGGGCACGGTCCGCGGCGAACGAAGTCACGGTCTCCATGCGTTCCCCGGACGGCTCCACGGCTCAAATGGCGTCTGGCCCGCGTTCCCCGGTCCGGACCCGGACCACGGTCTCGACCGGTACCGACCAGACCTTCCCGTCACCAATCCGGCCGGTCTGCGCCGCCTTAATGACCACCCCGATCAGGTCGTCAGTGTCCTCGTCATCGCAAAGGATCTCAACACGGACCTTCGGCACCAGGTCAACCTGGTACTCAGCGCCGCGGTAAACCTCAGTGTGGCCCCGCTGCCGGCCGTAGCCGCTCGCTTCGGTAATGGTCAGGCCGTGAACGCCGAACGCCTGCAACGCGGCCTTAACGTCATCCAGCTTGAACGGCTTGATGACAGCAGTTATGAGCTTCATCGTGGGGTGTCCCTTTCGCCAGGTCCTGCACTGACTTTGGGCTGCAGACGTTTCGCCAGGCGTGTTCGCGTGTGTCGCCGAGGTGAAAGACCCGCGTCCTGTGTTACGCCCGTGTTTCGGGTTTACGTGTTTCTAACCGACGATGGCATCTACGAACGCGGCCGGGTCAAACGGGGCCAGATCGTCCGGTCCTTCGCCCAGGCCGACCAGCTTGACCGGCACGCCGAGCTCGCGCTGGACGGCGATGACGATGCCGCCCTTGGCCGTCCCGTCGAGCTTGGTCAGCACGATGCCGGTGATGTCGACCACCTCGGCGAAGACCCGGGCCTGGCGCAGCCCGTTCTGCCCGGTGGTGGCGTCCAGTACCAGCAGCACCTCGTCCACCGGGGCCTTCTTCTCCACCACGCGCTTGACCTTGCCCAGCTCGTCCATGAGGCCGACCTTGGTGTGCAGGCGGCCGGCGGTGTCGACGATGACGGCGTCCACCCCGGCGTCGATGCCCTCGGCCACGGCCTCGAAGGCCACGCTGGCCGGATCGGCGCCCTCCCGGTCGGACCGGACGACCTTGGCGCCCACCCGGTCGCCCCAGGTCTGCAGCTGGTCAGCGGCGGCGGCGCGGAACGTGTCGGCCGCGCCGAGCAGCACGGTCTGGCCGTCCCCGATCAGGGCCCGGGCCAGCTTCCCGCAGGTCGTCGTCTTGCCGGTACCGTTCACGCCGACCATCAGGACGACCGCGGGCAGGCCGCCGTGCGGCGCGGTGTGCAGGGTCCGGTCCTCATCGCCCAGCTGGCCGAGCAGCTCGGTACGCAGCAGGTCTTTCAGCTCGGCGGGCCCGCGGGTGCCCAGCACCCGCACCTTGGTCTTCAGGTCATCGACCATGATCCGGGCGGGAGCCACCCCCACGTCGGCGGTGATGAGCACCTCTTCCATCTCATCCCAGGTGTCATCATCCAGCCGGTCCCGGGACAGCAGGCTCAGCAGGGCCGAGCCCACCGAGCTCTGCGAGCGGGCCAGCCGGGCCCGCAGCCGGACCATCCGGCCGGCCGAGGGCGGGGGCCGCTCGACCTCGACGACGGCCGCGGTGGCCTGGGGCTCACCGCTAGTGACTTCCGCTGGTTCGCTGCGCTCGGCCTGGTCGGCTGGCTCGGCCTGCTCGGCTTGGGGCGGCGGCACGGGCGGGCCGGGCTCGGTGAGCACCGGCGGCGCAGTCGGCGCCGAGCCCACGGAATGACGGCCGCCGCGGGGGCGGAGGAAGAGCAGCCACCCGCCGGCCCCGAGAGCCAGCACGGCCAGGACGATGATCAGGATCACGTATTCCATCAGGCTCACAGTCTCGCATCCCCGGGCCGATGGCGTGTCCACAGGGCCGGACAGGCCGGGGCGTTACCCACCGATGTTCCAGCGGTGCCGCCATAGCGACACCGATGTGCCATCGGTGCTGCTAGCCGCGGGGTGGCGGGGGCGTGGGTTGCTTCTGAAACTGGTGTGGCGAGAGGCGGGCGGTCCTGCGTGATCGTCTAACCGCGTGGTTGTCACAACCATGTCGTCAGGTGCGCGTGGTTGTGACAACCATGTCGTTGGCGGAGTCACCGAAGGGGCAGCTGATACGGCCGGGGCAGCCGAGGTGGTGGGCCCGGCTGGAACGGGGTGGCTGGGTCGTCGGGGTGGTCGGGGTGACAGCGCGGTGGGCCGGCTCGGGCGCGGGGGCGCGGAGGTGCTAGGCGGGCTGGGGGGTGCTAGGCGGGCTGGGGGGTGGAGAGCTGCTGGCTGATGACGGCGGAGACGCCGTCGCCGCGCATGCTGATGCCGTAGAGGGCGTTGGCGGCTTCCATGGTGCGGCGCTGGTGGGTGATGACGATGAGCTGGGAGCTCTCGCGCAGCTCATCCAGGACGCCGACCAGCCGCTGCAGGTTGGTGTCGTCCAAGGCCGCCTCGACCTCGTCCAGCACGTAGAACGGCGAGGGGCGGGCCTTGAAGATGGCGAACAGGTAGGCGATCGTGGTCAGCGAGCGCTCTCCGCCGGACAGCAGCGACAGCCGCTTGACCTTCTTGCCGGGCGGCCGGGCCTCGATCTCGATGCCGGTGGCCAGCATGTCATCCGGCTCGGTGAGGACCAGGTTGCCCTGGCCGCCGGGGAACAGCCGGGAGAACAGCTGCTCGAACTCCCGGGCGGTGTCGGCGTAGGCGGAGGCGAACACCTCCTGAACCCGGTCGTCGACCTCCTTGACCACGGTGAGCAGGTCGCGGCGGGTCTTGCGCAGGTCCTCCAGCTGGGCGGCCAGGAAGGCGTGCCGCTCGGTCAGCGCGGCGTACTCCTCCAGGGCCAGCGGGTTGACCTTGCCCAGCCGGTCGAGCTGGCGCTGCGCGTCGGCGGCGCGCTTCTCGGTCTCGGCCCGGTCGTAGCGGGACGGCAGGGCCTCATCGTCGCCGACGACCGGGACCGGCGCCTCGGGGCCGTACTCGGCGACCAGCACGTCGGTCTCGACGCCGAACTCCTCCAGGGCATGCTCGGACAGCTGGGCCAGCCGCAGCCGGTGCTCGGCCCGGGCCATCTCGGTGCCGTGCGCCGCGCCCACCACGGTGTCCAGGTCGGCGGTCAGGTCGCGGACCCGGGTCCGGACCACCTTGAGCTCGCCGACGCCGCCCGCGCTGGCCGCCTCGGCCTCGGCCCGGCGGGCCTGGGCCTCGATGACGGACCGGTCGGCCGCCTCGGCGGCGTACTGGGCGCCGGCCGCGACGGCGCGGGCCACGGCGGCGTGCGCGGCCCGCCGGGCGCGGCGCTGGGCGGCGCGCTCGCGGGCCTGGCGTTCGGCGACGGCGGCGGCGGCCAGCGAGTCGGCCCGGCCGCCGATGGCCCGCAGCCGCTCCTCGGCGGTGCGGACCTCGAGCCGGGCTTCCATCTCGGCCTCGCGGGCCGCGGCGCACCGCTCGGCCAGGTCCTCGCGAAGGTAGCTGATCTCGTCGGCGCCGTCATCGGGCTGGTCGGCGGCTTCCTCGGCCACGGCCAGGTCCTGCCGCAGGCCATCCAGGCGGGCCCTGCCCAGCTCGGCGGCCTGACGGCCGGAGGCCAGGGCCCGCTCGAGCCGGTCGGCCTCCTCGCGGGCGCCGCGGGCCGCGCCCGCCAGCCGCCCGACCCGGCCGGAGACTTCGGCGGCGGCCGTGTCGGCTTCCTGCCGGCGGGCCAGCGCATCGGCCGCGTGCTGGCGGGCCGATTCCTCGGCCGCGGTCGCCTCGGCCAGCAGCTGGCCCGCCTCGGCGCACCACTGCTCGGCCTCGGCCAGCCCGGCGGCGGCCTCCTCGGCGGCGGCGCGCAGCTCGAGCAGGCTGACCGGGCGGGCGCTGCCGCCGTGGGCCCAGCGGGCGCCGAGCAGGTCACCGGCCCGGGTCACGGCCGTCAGCTCGGGGTGCTGCTCGATGAGGCGGCGGGCCTGCTCCAGGTCCTCGACGATCATGACCCCGTGCAGCAGCTCGGCGGCGGCCTGGGCCAGGCCCGCGGGGGCGCGGACCAGGTCGACGGCGCGGGCCGCGCCGGGAAAGCCGGCCGGGGCCTCGGGGGCCCTGGCGCCCGGAGCGGCGGCTGAGGCGGCGGAAGTGACGACGGAGGCGACGGGGGTGAGGTCCTCGGCATCGGCCGGGGCGTGGGCCGAGGCGATGACCAGGCGGGCCCGGCTGGCGTCGTGGGCGTGCAGGGCGGCCAGGATCTCGGCCGCGGCGTCCAGGCCGTCGACGGCGACGGCCTCGGCGGCGGCGCCCAGGGCGGCGGCCACGGCGACCTCGAAGCCTTCGGCCACGGCCAGCCGCTCGGCGAAGGGACCGAGGACGCCGTTGAAGCGCAGCGGGTCGGCCAGCAGCGCGGCGGTGGCGTCCGCGCCGCGGCGGGCTGCCTCGGCCAGGGCTTCGGCCCGGGCGCGCAGCGCGGCCAGCTCGCTGGCCGCCTGGCGTTCCGCGGTGCGCGCAGCCACGGTCCGTTCGGTAAATCCGGCCAGGGCGCGGGCGGCCTGCTCGTGGGCAGCGGCCAGGCCGCTGCGGTCCTCGTCCCCGCCGGCCTGCTCGCCGGCCTCGTCCACGGCCTGCTGGGCGAGCGCGGCGCGCTGGCCGGCCTGCTCGGCGGCGGCGGCCTGGCGGTCCAGCTCGTCCTGGGCGGCGGCGGCCCGGCTGGCGGCCGCGCCGACCTGCTCCCGCAGCCGGGCCAGCTGGCCGGCCTGGGCCGCGGCGGCCTTGGCCCCGTCGGCGATGCGGCGCTCGGTGGCGGTCAGCTCGGCCTCGGCCGCGGCGCGCTGAGCGGCGGCCGAGGACAGCACCTCGCGGCCGGCCTCCAGCCGGGCGGTCAGCTGCGCCTCCTCCTCGCGCAGCTCGGCGGCCTGGCGGTCCAGCTCCGCGGGATCGCGGCCGGGGCGCTCGGGCTCGGCCTGGTCGGTGAGCAGGCTGTGCCGCTGGGCGGCCAGGTGCTGGGTCCCGCGCAGCCGCTCGGCCAGCGAGGACAGCGCGAACCAGGTCTCCTGGGCGCGAGCCAGCACGGCCGAGGCCTGCTGCGCGGCCTGGTCCAGCTCGGCCTCGCGGCGGCGGACGGTGGCCAGCTCGCGCTCCAGCAGGGTGCGGCGGGCGGTGGCGGCCTGCTCGTCGGCCTCGTCGCGTTGCAGCTCGGCGGCCAGCGTGACGTAGTCATCGGCGATCAGCCGCAGCCGGGCGTCGCGCAGCTCGGCCTGGATGACAGCCGCCTTCCGGGCCATCTCGGCCTGGCGGCCGAGCGGCTTGAGGCGGCGGCTCAGCTCGGCGGTCAGGTCGACCAGGCGGGTCAGGTTGGCCTGCATGGCCTCGAGCTTGCGCAGGGCCTTCTCTTTGCGCTTGCGGTGCTTGAGGACGCCCGCGGCTTCCTCAATCAGGGCGCGGCGCGCCTCGGGGCCGGCGTGCAGGATGTCATCCAGCTGGCCCTGGCCGACGATGACGTGCATCTCGCGGCCCAGCCCGGAGTCGGACAGCAGGTCGGCGACGTCCAGCAGCCGGCAGTGGTCGCCGTTGATGGCGTACTCGCTCTGCCCGGAGCGGAACATCAGCCGGCTGATGGTGACCTCGGCGTAGTCGATGGGCAGGGCCCCGTCGCTGTTGTCGATGGTCAGGGTGACCTCGGCCCGGCCCAGCGGCGGGCGGGAGGTGGTGCCGGCGAAGACGACGTCTTCCATCTTGCCGCCGCGCAGCGACTTGGCGCCCTGCTCGCCCATGACCCAGGACAGGGCGTCGACGACGTTGGACTTACCCGACCCGTTCGGCCCGACGACGCAGGTGATGCCGGGCTCCAGGCGCAGGGTGGTGGCCGAGGCGAAGGACTTGAAGCCGCGCAGGGTGAGGCTCTTCAGGTACACGCGTCGCCCTCCCCCCGGCGGCCGATGGGCTTCTGCGCACCCTATCGCCTCGCGGCACGCGAAACCGGGAACCGCGAAACCATAGCGCGCGACGGCGCGCATATCACGGAGAAATAACGAAGAAGGGCGCCCGACAGGCGCCCCTCTTACATTTTCTGCTGGCCGGCCGACGCTCAGGCGAGCGCGGGCTCGCGTTCCGGCACCAGCACGTCCTCGTGAGGCGCCTCCACCGTCAGCGCGTCGTTCTCTTCCTGGAGCCGAACAAGCTCGGCTTCCAGGTCACGTACTCGCTGCTGGAGACGGCGCATCTCGGATACCATGCGGGGATCGGGACCGCCGACGTGGCCGAATAGAGCCTTAGACATTGCTAAAGGTCCTCCACGCTGAGTGACCAGAGTGGACACTAACTTTTTTACGCGCTGAATCACGCGCAATCAACGAGTCCTAGTGTCCCACCCAGGCCTTTCCTGGTCAAGTTGAGGACCCGGACTGCACCCATTATATCGCTTATAGGCAAGAAAGCTCAGGTCGCAGCGGGTCACCACCGGCCGCGGCGGGGCCGGGGCTGGCAGCTCGGGCAACTATAGGCCGAACGGTTCATGAACGGGTCGCGCCGCACCGGTGTCCCGCAGCGCCGGCACGGGAGGCCCTCCCGGCCGTAAACGGCCAGCGAGCGGTCGAAGTAGCCGCTCTCCCCGTTCACGTTGACGTAGAGGCTGTCGAAGCTCGTCCCGCCCGCGGTCAGGGCCTCGGTGAGGACCTCGTGCACGGCGGCCAGCAGGCGGCTGATCTCCGGGCCGGTCAGGGTCTCGGTGGGCCGGGCCCAGTGCAGCCCCGCCCGCCACAGCGACTCGTCGGCGTAGATGTTGCCCACCCCGCTGATCAGCGACTGGTCCAGCAGGGCGCGCTTGACCCCGGTGCGCCGGGCGCGCATCCGGCGGGCCAGCTCAGCCGGATCGAAGGCGGCCTCGAGCGGGTCGGGCGCGATGTGGGCGATGGGGCCGGGCAGCTCGGCGCCGTCGCGCACGAAGCACATGTGGCCGAACGTCCGCTGGTCGGTGAAGCGCAGGTCGGGCCCGGCGTCGGCGAAGGTGAACAGGATCCGCACGTGCGGGGACAGCGGCCGGTCCGGCTCGCCCACCAGGAGCTGGCCGCTCATGCCCAGGTGGGCCAGCAGCGCATCGTCGCCGACCGACAGCCACAGGTACTTGCCGCGGCGGCGGGCCACGGCCGGGCTGCGGCCGGCCAGCGCGGTCTCGAAGTCGGCCGGGCCGGCCAGGTGGCGGCGCACCGCGCGCGGGTGCAGCACGCGCACGGATTCGATGGCCCGGCCGGCCACGTGGTGCGCCAGGCCGCGGCGGACGGTCTCGACCTCGGGGAGCTCAGGCACGCTTGTCCGGCTCGGCGGCGCCGGAGCCGGGACTGGACTGGCCGTTCCGCTCGGCCGGGACGGCGGCCCGCTGGGCGGGGGCCTGCTGGGCGGGGGCCTGCTGGGCGGGGGCCCGCTGGGCGGGGGCCTGCTTAGCCGCGGTGGCCTCGGCGCTGATGGTCTTCCAGGCGGCCTCGGCGGCGTGCTGCTCGGCTTCCTTCTTGGAGCGGCCGTCGCCGGAACCGAGCACCCGGCCGGCCACCCGGACCGCGGCGCGGAACGACTTCTGGTGATCCGGCCCGCTCTCGGCGACCTGGTAGTCGGGCACCCCGAGCAGCTGGGCGGCGGTCAGCTCCTGCAGCGAGGTCTTCCAGTCCAGCCCGGCACCCAGCTCGGCCGACCGGGCGATGACCGGGTCGAACAGGCGGTGCACCAGCGCGCTGGCTTCCTCCAGGCCGCAGTCGATGTAGACCGCGCCGATCACGGCCTCCAGCGTGTCGGCCAGGATGGAGGACTTGTTCCGGCCGCCGGTGACCTCTTCGCCGCGGCCCAGCCGGACGTAGGAGCCCAGCCGGAGCTCGCGGGCCACCTCGGCCAGCGCGCGCATCTGGACCACGGCCGCGCGCAGCTTGGCCAGCTGCCCTTCGGGCATGGCCGGGTAGGTGCGGAACAGCGTGTCGGTGACGACCAGCCCGAGGACGGAATCGCCGAGGAACTCCAGCCGCTCGTTGGTGGGCGGGTTGGAGTTCTCGTAGGCGAAGGAGCGGTGGGTCAGGGCGCGCTCAAGAGACTTGGGCATGACGGGCACGCCAAGGGCGTGCCGCAGCTCGGCCGGATCCCGCGCCGAGCTGCTGCGGTCCAGGTCCTGGGTCACGACGCCCACCGCGCCTGACTCAGGACGGGTTGAGAACCTGCCGGCGGCGGTACGTGCCGCAGGTCGGGCAGGCCACGTGCGAGAGCTTGGGCTCGTGGCACTGCGGGCAGCTCACCAGCGCGGGCGCGGTGGCCTTCCAGTTCGCGCGCCGTGAGCGGGTGTTGCTGCGGGACATCCTCCGCTTGGGAACGGCCACGTCAGTCCTCCTGTAGGTCGGTGGCGCCGGAACGCCTGGTTGCTTGATCGTCAAACTGGCTCAGCGCGGCCCACCGCGGGTCCGTTGCCTCGTCGTGCCGGTGCCCCGGGCCTGCTTCGGCCAGCGGCACGCCGCACTCGATGCACAGTCCCGGGCAGTCCTCCCGGCACAGCGGTGACATCGGCAGTGCGAGCACCACCGCGTCACGCAGGACGGGCTCGAGGTCGAGCAGGTCGCCGTCCAGGTGAAGCTCCTCGTCGTCCGGCTCGGAGTCGTCCTCCGACCAGCCGCGCGGGTCGTTCCGGTTGAGCCGCTCGCGGCGGCCGTCGCGCGCCTCCCGGACCTCACGGGAGCCGTGCGAGCGGTCGTCGTACAGGTAAAGCTCGGTGAAGCCGGCGGTCACCGTGCCGGACAGCGGCGTCAGGCAGCGGGCGCATTCGCCCGCCGTCGGAGCGGTCGCGGTCCCGGTGACCAGGATTCCCTCGGTCACGGCCTCGAACCTGACGTCGAGCTGCATCTCGGCGCCGGCCGGCACGCGGGCGAGCTCGAGCTGCAGGTGGTCAGGCGCGGGCACGGTCAGCTTCTGCTCCCGCGAGGTTCCGGCCTGACGGCTGAGCGTGCGGGTGTCGAAGACGAGGGCGCCACGAGGCGTGTGGGTGCGTGTATGGGGCATGGCAGTGTACTCGTGAGGAAAGCGATGGAGAACCGAGCGCCCAGCCTACCGGCGGCGCGCGGTAATCCCAACTTGATCACGCCTGGCGCTGATTCCCGGTCAGCCGGCGTCGGTCACTCCTCCTCCACCCGGCGGCGCAGCCGGGACACGACGGGCTCGGGCACCAGCCCGCTGACGTCCCCGCCGAACCTGGCGATTTCCTTGATCAGGCTGGAGCTGAGAAACGAGTGGTTCGGGTTGGTCGTCATGAACAGCGTCTCGACCTTGGCCATGCGGTAGTTCATCTGGGCCATCTGCATCTCGTACTCGAAATCGCTGACCGCGCGCAGGCCCTTGACCACGGCGCTGATGCCGTTGTTGGCGCAGAAGTCCACCAGCAAGCCGTGAAAGCGGTCGATCTTGACGTTGCCGTACTGCGCGGTTACCTCGGTCAGCATCTCCACACGTTCATCGACCGTGAACAGGCCTTTCTTGGTGGCGTTGATCAGCACGGCCACGACGACCTCGTCGTAGAGGGCCGCAGCGCGGCTGATGATGTCGAGGTGCCCATTAGTCACCGGGTCAAAAGAACCCGGACAGACGACGCGGTGCACGCCATTTCACCCCTTTCAAGGCTCAATCCGCATGTTAGCCCGAGGCGTCAGCCCGTACCAGGGTCGGCCAGGCCGTACCAGAAGGTAGCTTCCCCGTACCGGCGGTCTCGATCCCCCGTCAGCGCAGGCCGGCCAGCTGACCGGCCCGGACCGGGTGGCCCGCTCGACGATGACCAGGGCGCCGGGCGCCAGCCAGCCCGATCCGGTCAGGCTGTCCAGCATGCGGGACACGTCGCGGTCGGGCAGCGCGTAGGGAGGGTCGGCGAAGACGATGTCGTAGCGGCTTTCCCCCGGGCCGCGGGCCAGCACCCGCTCGACCCGGTCGGTGACCAGCTCGGCGCCGGGCAGGCCCAGCGCGGCGATGTTCTCCCGGATGACCCGGCCGGCCCGGGCGCCCGATTCGACCAGCAGCACGTGGCCGGCCCCGCGGGACAGGGCTTCCAGGCCGACCGCGCCGGATCCGGCGTACAGGTCCAGCACGCGCGTCCCGGCCAGCGGGCCGGCCACCGAGGAGATGGTGGCGAACAGCCCTTCCCGGGCCCGGTCGCTGGTGGGCCGGGTGTCGCGGCCCGGCGGGACGGCGAGCCGCCGCCCGCCCGCCTGGCCGGCGATGACACGTGGCACGCCTCAAGTGTGCACGGCCGGCGGAGCGGCTGCGTGCCCGCCCTCAGGTTTTGTCCAGGTAGTCGGCCTGGGGGCCGAGCAGGTCATCGATGGCCGCCCGGAGGGCGGGGTGGCCGGACAGGTCCGGATCGGCGGTGACCACGGCGGTGGCCTCCTGCCGGGCCTGGCCGATCAGGTCCTCGTCGGCGAGCAGCTGGAGCAGCTTGAGGCTGGAATGACGGCCGGCCTGAGTGGCGCCGAGGATGTCACCCTCCCGGCGCTGCTCCAGGTCCAGCCGGGACAGGGTGAAGCCGTCCAGGGTGGCGGCCACCGCGTCCAGCCGGTCGCGGGCCGGGCTGGCGGGCGGGGCCTCGGTGACCAGCAGGCACAGGCCCGGCCTGGAGCCGCGGCCGACCCGGCCGCGCAGCTGGTGGAGCTGGGAGACACCGAACCGCTCGGCGTCCATGATGACCATGGCCGTGGCGTTGGGCACGTCGACGCCGACCTCGATGACGGTGGTGGCGACCAGGACGTCGATCAGCCCGGCCGAGAAGTCGCGCATCACCTGGTCCTTCTCCTCCGGCCGGAGCCGTCCGTGCAGGACGCCCAGCCGGACCCCGGCCAGCGGGCCGGCGGCCAGCGTGCCGGCCACGTCGAGCACCGACAGCGGCTGGCGGCGGCCGCCGGCGGCGATGGACCGGGGCACGCCGCCACTGGTGTCGACGTCCCCGGCGGGATCGACGTCGAGATCATCGAGGTCGGCGACCGGGCCGCCGGGGGCCTGGCCCGCGGCGTAGTCGGCGTCATCGAGGTTGTCCGCGGCGTCGGCCGGGTCGGCGGTGTCGGTGCCGTCGCCGATGCGCGGGCAGACGACGTAGGCCTGCTGGCCGCGGGTCACCTCCTCGTGGACCCGGGCCCAGGCCCGCTCCAGGAAGTGCGGCTTGTCGGCGGCGGGCACCACGTGAGTGGTGATGACCGCGCGCCCGGCGGGCAGCTCGGTCAGGGTGGAGGTCTCCAGGTCGCCGTAGACGGTCATGGCCACCGTCCGGGGAATGGGCGTGGCCGTCATGACCAGCACGTGCGGACGGTTGTCGGCCGCCTTGGCCCGCAGCGCGTCCCGCTGCTCGACGCCGAAGCGGTGCTGCTCGTCGATGACGACCAGCCCGAGGTCGGCGAACTGGACCCGGTCCTCGAGCAGCGCGTGGGTGCCGATCACGATCCCGGCGTCGCCGGTGAAGACATCAGACAGCGCGGCGCGGCGGGCGGCGGCCCCGGTCGACCCGGTGAGCAGGGTGACGCTGGTGGCCTGGTCGGCGCCGCCCAGCTGCCCGCGCTGGGCCAGCGGGCCGAGCATCTGGCTGATAGACCGGTAGTGCTGCTGGGCCAGCACCTCGGTCGGGGCCAGCAGGGCGGCCTGGGCGCCGGCGTCGACGGCCTGGAGCATGGCCCGGATGGCGATGACCGTCTTGCCCGAGCCGACCTCGCCCTGCAGCAGCCGGTGCATGGGATAGGCGCAGGCCAGGTCGGTGGCGATGGTCTCGCCCACGGCGAGCTGGCCGGCCGTGAGGGTGAAGGGCAGCCGGGCGTCGAAGGCGTCGGCCAGGCCGCCGTCGATGTGCGGCCGGGGCATGGCGGGCAGGGCCGCGGCGGCCAGCCGCCGCTGGGCCAGGGCGGTCTGCAGCATGAAGGCTTCGTCCCACTTCAGCCGCTCCCGGGCCCGGTCGCGGTCGGCCCAGTCCAGCGGCCGGTGGATGGCCCGGATGGCCTCGGCCTGGCCGTACAGCCCGTACTGCTCGCGCACCGGCGCGGGGAGCGGGTCCTCCCCCGCCTCCAGCGGCTCCAGCACGGCCTGGACCGACTTGGCGATGACCCACGAGCTGACCTTGGCCGTGGCCGGGTAGACGGCGATCAGCTCGGTGGCGAACTCGGCGGCCAGCTCGGGGGTGAGGTCGGCGTTGGGCGGGGCGCCGGGCAGCAGCTCGAACTCGGGGTGGACGAGCTGGAGCCGGCCGCGGTAGCTGGACACGGTGCCCGCGAACATGCCCATCAGGCCCGGCTTCAGCCGGCTGAAGCCGTACTCGGCCCGGGTGGAGCGGTGGAAGAAGGCCAGCACGAGCTGGGCGCGGTCGTCGGTGATGATGACCTCACCCCGGCTGCGGAAGTTGCGGTTGTGCATGACGTGCAGGCTGACGTGGTCGATCCGGGCCAGCACGGTGACGTGGTCACCTTCGTGCAGCGAGGACAGGTCGGTCAGCTCACCGCGGGTGTAGTAGCGCCGCGGGTAGTGCCGCAGCAGGTCGCCGACGGTCTGCAGGCCGAGGCCGCCCTCCAGCGCCTTAGCCGTCTTGGGACCCAGCGCTCGGGTGAGCGGTTCGCGCAGCGTGGTCACATCTGGCAGCATAGGAGGACCGGGTGTCAGCATGCTCCGGTGCCTGGTTTCGCGGATCGACCGATCGGTTCGCGTGCGTGCCGGGCGTCAGGTAGGCTTCGACGGCTGCCTGATTCGGCGGCAGCGAACCCTTACCTACTTAACTTATGGAGCGAACCGTGGCTTCCGTCTGCGACATCTGCGGCAAGGGGCCGAGCTTCGGCAACAACGTCTCGTTCTCGCACCGCCGCACCCCCCGCCGCTTCAACCCGAACGTTCAGCGCAGGCGCGTCATCGTGGGCGGCACGCCCAAGCACGTGAACGTGTGCACCTCCTGCATCAAGGCGGGCAAGCTTCCCCGTTAGCACTGCATCACCCGCTGGCGGCGAAGTGGTCCCAGCCGGCTGCAGCCGGCCCAGGCCCGCCCGTCCACCGTGACGCCGTGCGTGTCGTGCGGGCCGGGACCCTCGCGGACCGCGCCGATCACCGTCCACCGGGACGGCAGCGCCGTGCCCGGCGGGAACGTCGCGGTCAGCGCGTGATCCTCACCGCCGGCCAGCACCCACGTCAGCGCGGCCGCTGCGAGCGAACCGGGGGACGCGGCGGGTGAGGCATGGCCCGTTCGGCGCTGATCGTCGTGACGGCGGGCGGCCGCTACGGCGCCGGCCGCGGTGAGCAGGACCTCCTCCGCGGTCAGGCAGCCGGCGGACACGTCGATCTGCACGCCGCTGGCCGCCGCGACGTGGCCGAGGTCGGCCAGCAGGCCGTCGCTGACGTCGATCATGGCCGTGGCGCCCAGGTCGGCCGCCTCGGGCCCGGCGTCATACGGCGGCTGCGGGCGCCGCTGGGCGGCGAGCAGCGGGGCGGCCCAGGCCGCGTCGTCCAGCCCGGCGGCCAGCAGGGCCAGCCCGGCGGCGGCCCGGCCGAGCGGGCCGGCCACCGCGACCACGTCACCGGGCCGCGCGCCGGACCGGCGCACCGGGGCCCGGCCGGCCAGGTCGCCGAGGACGGTGACGGTGAGCAGGACCGACGGGGCGCGGGCGGTGTCCCCGCCGATGACGATGGCGCCGGCCCGCGCGCACTCGGCGGCCAGTCCCCTGGTCAGGTCGCGGGCCCAGCTGACCGGCAGGTCACCCGGGGCGGCCAGGGCGACCAGCAGCCCGGTCGGCACGGCGCCCATGGCCGCGACGTCGATCAGGCTGCGGGCCGCGGCCTTGACCCCGACGTCAGCCGCGGTGGACCAGTCCCGGCGGAAGTGCCGGCCCTCGAGCAGGAAGTCGGTGCTGGCCACCACGCGCCCGTCGGGCGCGGCCAGCACGGCGGCGTCGTCGCCGATTCCGACCAGGGCGAGCGGGCCTGGCCCATCCGCGAGGTCCTGGGACGCCGTTCCCAGGACGGCGGAGACCTCCGCGATCAGGCCGAATTCGCCCAGCGCGGCCACGGTCGGCTCGTTGTCAGCGATCAGCGCCTCCCGCCCGTATCCCCGGTCTGAACCTCTACGGTAGCGTGATCCATCAGGGCTAACCGTCCCGAAAAAACCCGGGAGGATCTCATGGTGGAGGCGTACATCCTCGTCCAGACCGAAGTCGGCAAGGCCTCCGACGTGGCCGGGCTGATCGGGAAGATCACCGGGGTCACGCACTCAGAAGACGTCACCGGCCCGTACGACGTGATCGTCCGCGCGCAGGCCGACAACATGGACGAGCTGGGCCGGATGGTGGCCGCGCAGATCCAGTTGGTGCCCGGGATCACCCGGACGCTCACCTGCCCTGTGGTGCACATCTGAGCAGTTCGGCGGCGAGCGGCGCGGTGCGCGGGCCCAGGCCGAGCGTGGCCGCGCCGCGCAGGTCAGCGGCGGTGTCGACGTCCCGGCGCAGCCCCGGCACGTCGTCCAGGTCGAGCTCGGCGGCGCCGCCGGCCGCGTGCCGGGCCCGGGACTGGCCGCCGAAGGCAGGCTGGAAGGCCGCGCCCGGGGCCGCCGCGTACAGCGTGGTGCCGTCCCCGGCGGTGTCGGGCACGAAGGCGTTCGGCCAGGCCGCGGCGGCGTGCAGGGCGCGGGTCAGCTCGGCCGGGCGCAGGGCGGGCAGGTCGGCCGACAGGGCCACGGCACCGTCCGCGGGCCAGCGGCCCGTGGCGTACGCGGCGCCGTGCCGCAGCGCGGCGTTCAGCCCGTCGCGCGGCTCGTCCGGCACGACCAGCGCGCCCAGCGCCCCGAGGGCGCCCGCGGCCACGTCGTCGTCGGTGATGACCACCACGCGGGCCGCCGCCTCGCAGCGCAGCGCGGCCGACACCGAGTCGGTGGCCAGGGCCAGGGCCAGCTCGCCCCGGCGGGGGCCGGCCAGGTCGGCGAGCCGGGATTTGGCCTGGGCGAGTACCTTGACGGGCATCAGCACTGACCAGGTGATCAGGGCACTATCGGTCATGTAGTTGATCCTGCCTCGACACCAGACCACCTGAACCAGGAGACTGACCGCATGAGTACCGGGACTAGCGCGGACAAGCCTACGGTCTTGCGGGAGTGGGGATACTCGCCGGGCTGGCGGCGGTTCTCGGAAATCGTCCTGCGACCCGGGTTGCGGGCGCTGATCCGGTTCCGGTGGGAGGGGCAGGAGAACTTCCCGAAGACCGGCGGGGTGATCCTGGCCCCGAACCACCTCTCCTACGCCGACTGGTCCACGATCGCCCTGTTCAGCGACGCCTACGGGCACCGGTACCCGGTGTTCATGATCAAGTCGGGGATCTTCGAGGTGAAGGTCGTCGGGTCCCTGATGTACAAGTTCGGCCAGCTGCCGGTCTACCGGGGCCGGGGCGACGCCGGCCTGGTGCTCAAGCAGGCCGAGAAGGCGCTGGCGGGCGGGGCGTGCGTGATCGTCTACCCGGAGGGCACGGCCAGCCGCGACCCTGACCTGTGGCCGATGGTGGCCAAGACCGGGGCGGCCCGGCTGGCCCTGATGACGGGCGCGCCGGTCATCCCCATCGCCCAGTGGGGGGCGCAGGACGTGCTGCCCTACGGGTCGAAGAAGCCACGGCTGTGGCCGCGCAAGACGGTCCGGATGAAGGCCGGCCCGGCGGTGGACCTGTCGGCGTTCGCGGGCCAGCGGCTGTCGGCGAGCACGCTGCGGGAGGCGACGGCCGCGATCATGGCCGACATCACCGGGCTGCTCGGGCAGATCAGGAACGAGACGCCGCCCGACGGCGTGTGGGATCCGGAGGCGGGCCGCCGGGTGAGCGCCGCGAGCGCGGCCGGTCCCGGAGCGGGCGCGGCGATCGCGACGGCCGGGGAAGCGGCGACGGCCGGAGAAGCCACGACGGGCCGGGAGCCCGCGGCGGACGGGGAGCCCGGCCCGGCATGAGAGCAGCGGTCATGGGGGCCGGCTCGTGGGGGACGACGTTCGCGCAGGTGCTGTGCGACGCCGGGACGTCCACGGTGCTGTACAGCCGCCGGCCGGAGCTGGCCAAGGCGGTACGCGAGCTGCACGAGAACCCTGACTACCTGCCCGGCGAGGGCCTGAGCCCGGAGCTGGACGCGACCGACGACGTGGCCGCGGCGCTGGCCGGCGCGGACATCGTGGCCTTCGCCGTGCCCGCGCAGTCGCTGCGGGAGAACCTGACCGAGTGGGCGCCGCAGATCCCGCCGGACGCGATGCTGGTCAGCCTGATCAAGGGCATCGAGCACGGCACCCGGCTGCGGATGAGCGAGGTCATCACCGAGGTGCTGGACGCGGACCCGCACCGGGTGGCGGTGGTCTCCGGGCCGAACCTGGCCCGCGAGATCGTCCGCCGGCAGTTCGGCGCGACGGTGGTGGCGTGCGCCCACGGCGACGGCGCGCAGGCCCTGCAGGCGGCCTGCCACGCGCCGTACTTCCGGCCCTACACCAACACCGATGTCATCGGCTGCGAGCTCGGCGGGGCGGTCAAGAACATCATCGCCATCGCGGTCGGGCTGGCCGTGGCCATGCGATCGGGCGACAACACCCGGGCCGCGCTGATCACCCGCGGGCTGGCCGAGATGGCCCGGCTCGGCTCGGCGCTGGGCGCGCAGCCGCAGACGTTCGCCGGGCTGGCCGGGATGGGTGACCTGGTGGCCACGTGCACCTCGGAGCTGTCGCGGAACCGGACGTTCGGCGAGAACCTGGGCCGGGGCATGTCGGTACCCGAGGCCGTGGCGCTGTGCCCCACCGCGGAGGGCGTCGCCTCGTGCGAGCCGGTGCTCGAGCTGGCCCGGTCCCGCGGGGTGGAGATGCCCATCACCGAGGTGGTGGCGGCGGTCATGCGGGAGGGACTGTCGGTCGAGGTCGCCGCGTCGATGCTAGCGTCACGGTCAGCCAAGCCGGAATGGTACGGGCCGTGAGGAGCCGATGGTGGACATAGTGCGCAAGCAGAACGGCGAGAACACCCGGGCGGTGCATCTCCCCGGTCCGCCGGCGCCATTGCAGCAGCCGCTCGGCACGCCGGTGTACCGGACCGCCGCGTTCGCGTTCGGCAACTCCGAGGAGTACCGGGCGCTGCTGAACGACGAGGTGCCCGGCTACACCTATAGCCGGATCGACAACCCCACGGTCGACGGGTTCGCCCGCGCGGTGGCCGCCCTGGAGGGCGTCAACCTGTCGCGCTGGCCCGCCGCGCAGGCGTTCGCCTCGGGCATGGCCGCGATCAGCGGGGTGTTCTGGGCCTTCGCCCGGACCGGGGCGCACGTGGTGGCGTCCGCCGCGGTGTACGGCGGGACCTACTCCTTCCTGCGCAACGTCATGTCCCGGTTCGGGGTGGAGACCGACTTCGTGGACATCACCGACCTGGAGCAGGTCCGGGCGGCGATCCGCCCGACGACCAGGATCGTGTACGCCGAGACGATCGCCAACCCGACCACGGCGGTGGCCGACCTGAGCGCGCTGGCCGACCTGGCGCACGACGCCGGGGCGCTGCTGGTGGTCGACTCCACGCTGGCCCCGCCGGTGATCTGCCGCCCCCTGGAGCACGGCGCCGACCTGGTCGTCCACTCCGCGACCAAGTACATCGCGGGCCACTCCGACGTCACCGGCGGCGTGGTCAGCGGCCGCATCGAGCTGATCAGCAACATCCGCAGCACCCGGATCGACACCGGCGGCTCGCTGTCGCCGGACGACGCGTTCCTGCTCCGCCGCGGGCTGGAGACGCTGCCGCTGCGGGTCCGGCGGGCCTGCTCGACCGCGTCGGTGTTCGCGGCCGCCTTGTCCCGGCACCCGAACGTGCTGCGGATCGACTACCCGGGACTGCCCGAGCACCCCGGGCACCAGGTGGCGCGCCGGCTGTTCAACGCCGGCCCGGAGGGCGTGCGGTTCGGCGCGATCGTCACCGTGACCCCGCACGGCGGGCGCGACGCGGGCATGGCCCTGGTGGACAAGCTCCGGCTGGCCGAGGTGGCCACGTCGCTGGGCGGGACGCACACGGTGGTCAGCCACGTGGCCTCCACCACGCACCGGCAGCTCGACGATCGTGCGCTAGCGGCCGGCGGGATCGACCCGGGAGCGGTACGCTTCTCCATTGGCCTTGAGGATCCCGAGGACCTGATCTCCGACGCGTACGTGGCCCTGGAGTCCCTCGGCAGACCGTGAGGCTCGTTGGTTTCTCGAGGTGCTCGGGAGGTCGGGGTGACGGGGAAGGTCCGGGTGGCCGTGGTGTTCGGCGGCCGCAGCACTGAACACGCCGTGTCGTGCGCAAGCGCCGGCCTGGTCTTGTCCGCTCTGGACCGGGACCGCTACGACGTGCTGCCCATCGGCATCGCCACCGACGGGCGGTGGGTGCTGACCTCGGCCGACCCGGCCCGGCTGGCGCTGTCGGCGTCGTCGGAGCCGTCGGTCGACGCGGTGGCGCTGCCCGGCGCGGAGGTCACCCCGCGGCCCGGCGGCGTGCTGACCGTCTCAGCGCCCGGCCAGGTGCCGCGCGACCTGGGCGAGGTGGACGTGGTGCTGCCGCTGCTGCACGGGACGTTCGGCGAGGACGGCACGCTGCAGGGGCTGCTGGAGATGGCCGGGGCCCGGTACGCCGGGGCCGGCGTGCTGGCCAGCGCGGCCGGCATGGACAAGGAGTACATGAAGCTGATCGTGGCCGCACGCGGGCTGCCGGTCGGCCGGTACGTGGTGGTCCGCGACCGGGACTGGCGGTGCGGCTCGGGCGGCCTGGACGGCCTCAGCGAGCGCAAGCGGATCCTGGACGAGATCGACGAGCTGGGCTGGCCGGTGTACGTCAAGCCGGCCCGTGGCGGGTCCAGCGTCGGGATCTCCAGGGTGAGGCGCGCGGCCGGGCTGGAGCCGGCCATCGAGGCGGCGCGGGCCTTCGACGCCAAGGTCCTGGTGGAAGCGGCGGTCGAGGGGATCGAGGTCGAGTGCGCGGTGCTCGAGGGCCTCGACGACGGCCCGCCCGAGGCCAGCCTGCCCGGGCAGGTGCTGGTCGACCCGGACTCGGCGTTCTACGACTTCCAGGCCAAGTACCTGACGGCCCGGACCACGATGCAGATCCCGGCCCCGCTGCCGGCCGAGGCGGCGGCCGAGGTGCGGAAGCTGGCCTGCACGGCCTTCGACGCGATCTCCTGCGAGGGCCTGGCCCGGGTCGACTTCTTCTACACCCCGGCCGGGCAGGTCGTGTTCAACGAGATCAACACCATGCCCGGGATGACGCCGGCCTCGGGCTTCCCGCTCATGTGGGCGGCCAGCGGGCTGCCGCTGCCGGCCCTGTTCGACCGGATCATCCAGACCGCGCTGCGCAAGCGGCCCGGCCCGGCGTGGCGGCCCTGACTCGTGTTGCTGGTGTTGCGCCGCGGCGTGACGCCTGGGGCGAGGCCGCGACGCCCAAGGCGAGGCGGGCCCTGCTCAACGCAGTCGCGGCCAGCTCCCCGGCTGGGGAAGCTGGCCGCGACGGTGACGCCTGGACGGACGCGTTACTTCTTGGCGCCCTCGTTGACGAGAGCCTTGAAGTCGGCGCCCGGGCGGAACTTCGGCACCGAGGACTTCGGCACCTCGATGGTGGCCCCGGTGGCAGGGTTACGGGCGGTGCGGGCCGGACGCTCGCTCTTCTCGAAGACGCCGAACCCGGTGATGGCCACCTTGTCGCCGTTCGCGACGGCCGACTGGATGGTCTCCAGAACCGCGTTCACGGCTTCGGTCGCGGACTTCTTGTCCCCCAGCCGCCCCGAGATCGCGTCGATCAGATCACGCTTGTTCATGTTCACTTCCCCTGCGAATCCCCCACAGGTCGCTGGGCTCCGATGCGAGATCGCGACCTTCTGACCTGCCCGAAAGTAAGCCATCCAGCGCGGTTGCACAATAACCTCGGCCACATTGGGCCTCGTGTCGGTGACGCTCGCGCCCGGATAACGACCGGATGACCGATTCTGGCGGCTTGCGCGGGCCAGGCCAGGCCGCCGGGCGGCCGCGGCCGGGTGCTCAGGAATCCAGGTAGGCCAGGACCGCGAGGACGAACGGGGTGGGCTCAGGCCCACCACGGACCGAGGCAGCGGCGGGCCGGGCGTAACGACACCGATGGAGCATCGGTGTCGTCAGGGCGACACCGATGCTCCATCGGTGCGGGTCGTGCTGGGTCAGGCGGTGACGGGGAGCCAAGAGGGACGGGTCTTCTCGAAGGCGGTGATCTCGTCGGTGTGCCGGAGGGTCAGGCCGATGTCGTCCAGGCCTTCCAGCAGGCGCCAGCGGGTGTAGTCATCCAGGTCGAACGAGGCGGTGATGCCCGCCGCGGGGAGCCGCACCTCGCGGGCCTCCAGATCGACGGTGATCTCGGCCTCGGGGTCGGCTTCGACGGCGTCGTGCAGGGCGGCCACGGTGGCTTCGGGCAGGATGACGGGCAGCAGGCCGGCCTTGGTCGAGTTGGACCGGAAGATGTCGCCGAACCGGGGGGCGATCACGGCCCGGAAGCCGTAGTCCATCAGGGCCCAGACGGCGTGCTCGCGGGAGGACCCGATGCCGAAGTCGGTCCCGGCCAGCAGGATGGTCGCGCCCTCGTACTGGGGCTGGTTGAGGACGAAGCCCGGGTCCTCGCGCCAGGCGGCGAACAGGCCGTCGCCGAAGCCGACCCGGCTGACCCGCTTGAGGTACTCGGCCGGGATGATCTGGTCGGTGTCCACGTTGGTCCGGCGGAGCGGGAGGGCGCGGCCGGTGTGCGTGACGAACGGTTCCATCGCAGCTGTCTCCTTCTCAAACTCTCACAGGTCGGCGGGGGCCGCGAGGTGGCCGGTCACGGCGGTGGCCACGGCCACCGCGGGCGAGACCAGGTGGGTGCGGCCGCCCTTGCCCTGGCGGCCTTCGAAGTTGCGGTTGGAGGTCGAGGCGCTGCGCTCGCCGGGAGACAGGGTGTCCGGGTTCATGCCCAGGCACATCGAGCAGCCCGCCGCGCGCCACTCGGCGCCGGCCGCGGTGAAGACCGCGTCCAGGCCTTCGTCCTCGGCCTGGGCCCGGACCTGCATGGAGCCCGGGACGACCAGCATCCGGACGCTCGGCGCGACCTTGCGGCCGCGCAGCACGTCGGCGGCGACCCGCAGGTCCTCGATCCGGCCGTTGGTGCACGAGCCGACGAAGACGGTGTCCACGGCGACGTCGCGCAGCGCGGTACCGGGCTGCAGGTCCATGTAGGTCAGCGCCCGCTCGGCGGCGGCCCGCTGGTCCGGGTCGGCGAACGAGGCCGGGTCGGGGATGTCGGACCCGAGCGGCAGGGCCTGGCCGGGGTTCGTGCCCCAGGTCACGTACGGGGTCAGGGTGGCCGCGTCCAGCGTGACCTCGTGGTCGAAGGTGGCGTCGTCGTCGCCGGGCAGTGCCCGCCAGTTGTCCAGCGCCGTCTCCCAGTCGGCCCCGGATGGGGCGTACTGGCGTCCCTCCAGGTAGGAGAAGGTCACGTCGTCAGGGGCGACCAGGCCGGCCCGCGCGCCCGCCTCGATCGACATGTTGCAGACGGTCAGGCGGCCTTCCATGCTCAGCGCGCGGACGGCGGGACCGCGGTACTCGACCACGTAGCCCTGGCCGCCGCCGGTGCCGATCTTGGCGATGATGGCGAGGATCAGGTCCTTGGGGGACACCCCCTCGGGCAGCGTGTTGTCCACGGTGATGGCCATCATCTTGGGCCGCGACTGGGGCAGCGTCTGGGTAGCCAGCACGTGCTCGACCTCGCTGGTCCCGATGCCGAAGGCCAGCGCGCCCATCGCGCCGTGCGTCGAGGTGTGCGAGTCGCCGCAGACGATGGTCAGGCCGGGCTGGGTGAGCCCGAACTGCGGGCCGATGACGTGCACGATGCCCTGCCCGGCGTCACCCATCGGGTGCAGCCGGATGCCGAACTCGGCGCAATTCTTGCGCAGCGCCTCGACCTGGGTGCGGGAGATCGGGTCGGTCACCGGGCTGCCCGGGCCGGACAGCGGGACGCCGGGCCCGGTGATGCCGGTGGTCGGCACGTTGTGGTCTTCGGTCGCGATGGTGAGGTCAGGACGGCGCACCTTGCGGTCCGCGGCGCGGAGCCCGTCGAACGCCTGCGGGCTGGTCACCTCGTGGATCAGGTGAAGATCGATGTAGAGCAGATCAGGCTCACCGGCCGCGCTGCGCACCACGTGCGCGTCCCAGATCTTCTCAGCGAGCGTACGGCCCATCGCGCCGTCTCCCTCCGCTTGCGTCTCGCATTTCGAGACGGCAGTATTCATTACATGAACAACTCTAGCGGAGTCGGCGTTCTCGACAAGACCGTTTCTGTGCTGTCCGCCCTGGAAAGCGGCCCGGCCTCGCTGGCGCAACTGGTCAAGGCGACCGGCCTGGCCCGGCCGACCGCGCACCGCATCGCGGTCGCGCTGGAGGCGCACCGGATGCTGGCCCGGGACACCCAGGGCCGGTTCGTGCTCGGCCCGCGGATCGGCGAGCTGGCCGCCGCGGCGGGCGAGGACCGGCTGCTGGCCATCGCCCAGCCCATCCTGGCTCAGCTCCGGGAGATGACCCAGGAGAGCGCGCAGCTCTACCGGCCGCACGCCGACACGCGGCTGTGCGTGGCGGCCGCCGAGCGGGCCAGCGGGCTGCGCGACACGGTCCCGGTCGGCGCGGCGCTGCCGATGACGGCGGGGTCGGCGGCCCAGGTGCTGCTGGCCTGGGAGGAAGGCAGCCGCATGCACCGCGGGCTACGCGGTGCGAAGTTCACCGCAGCCACCCTGGCGCAGGTCCGGCGGCGCGGCTGGGCGGCGACGGCGGCCGAGCGCGAGCCGGGAGTCGCGTCGGTGTCGGCGCCGGTACGCGGGCCCGGCGGGCGGGTCATCGCCGCCGTCTCGGTGTCCGGGCCGATCGAGCGCCTGACCCGCTCCCCCGGGCGGCTGCACGCGCCCGCCGTGGTGGCGGCGGGCGACCGGATCAGCCGGCTGCTGCGGGCCGAATACTGAGCGGCCCGGCTGAGGCGGATCAGGGGACGGGGCCGGGTCAGCGGCTCGGCCGGGGCTGGACTGAGGATCGAGGACCGGGGCCGGCGAGACCGGCGGGGGGCAGGGCACGAGATCATGGAAGCGCGAGCCAACAGCTCAGCACCGCTCAGGTACGCCCGGAAAGCAACCGGCCCAACCGGTCGGGACCACGCAGGCGAGCCTGGAGCCACCCGATCCACCCGGTCGGCACCGCAACGGCGAGGCGGGACACGGTCCTGGGCCGGCCGCGAGGCAGCGCAACGGGAAGCCGGCCGATCAGCGAGCCGAAGAGATGCAGCGCCGTCCGGCCGCGACGGCGGGGGAACGGGTGAGGGCCGGCGGCGGCTCGTCACGAGCGCCCCGGAGGCGGGCGGCCGGAAAACGAGTAACCTGCGATACGGCAGCAGATCGGCCCGGGTCAGCGTGTATCGCGAGCCCTTCGACGAATGTGTAATGATGCGAATAATCAGGACAAAACGCTTCCCCCTCCACCGGGGGACGGATACGAGGTCGCGCTCATGAAGGCAGGTGTCGTCAAGGAGACCGCGCCGGGCGAGCGCCGCGTGGCCCTGGTGCCGGACGCGGTGGCCAAGCTCCAGGAGGCCGGGATCGAGGTCCTGGTCGAGCGGGGGGCGGGTGAGGGTGCCTGGCTCAGCGATTCGGCGTACGTCGACGCAGGCGCGACCCTGGTCGGGCCGGCCGAGCTCTACGCCGAGGCCGACGTGCTGCTCACCGTGACCAAGCCGACGGCCATGGCGGCCCGGATGATGCGGCCCGGGCAGGGCCTCATCGGCATGCTGGCCCCGCTGACCGACCCGGGACTGGCCGCGGTGCTGGCCACCCAGGGGGTGTTCGCGGTCAGCCTGGACCGGCTGCCGCGCACGCTGACCAGGACCCAGCCGATGGACGCGCTCAGCTCGCAGGCCAACGTGGCCGGGTACAAGGCCGCGGTGATCGCCGCCTCGGAGTTCGGCCGGTTCTTCCCGCTGCTGATCACGGCGGCGGGCACGGCGCGGCCGGCCAAGGTGCTGGTGCTCGGGGCCGGGGTGGCCGGCCTGCAGGCGATCGGCACCTCGCGCCGGCTGGGCGCGGTGGTGAGCGGTTACGACGTGCGGCCCGCGTCCAAGAACGAGGTCGAGTCGCTCGGCGCGACGTTCATCGAGCTGACCGCGGGCGTCTCCGCGGCGGGCGAGGGCGGCTACGCGCGCGAGCTGACCGCCGAGGAGCGGCAGGCCCAGCAGGACGAGCTGCTCGGTCACATCAGCAAGCACGACGTGATCATCACCACGGCCCAGGTACCCGGGCGCCGGCCGCCGCTGCTGGTGACCGAGGACGCGCTCAAGGCCATGGCGCCCGGCTCGGTCATCGTGGATATGGGCGCCAGCGAGCTGGGCGGCAACGCGGCGGGCTCCCGGCCGGGCCAGATCGTGGTCACCGGCAACGGGGTGACGATCATCGGGGCCGACAACCTGCCCGCCACGATGCCGACGGCAGCGTCCAACGCGTACTCGCGGAACATCTCCGCGCTGCTGCAGTACCTGGTTTCCGACGGCGCGCTGGCCTACGACCCGAGCGACGAGGTGCACGCCAGCGTGGTGATCACCCGCGACGGGCGGATCGTGAACCAGAGCGTGGCCGACCTGCTCTCGACCGAGCCTGAGCCAGCAGAGCCGGAGCCGGCTGAGCTGTTCGCCGCAGGACCTGACTCTGAGGAAGGCGCCGATGTCGACGGCACTACTGACTGACCTGACCATCTTCATCCTGGCCCTGCTGGTCGGGATCGAGGTCATCGGCAAGGTCCCCGCCACCCTGCACACGCCGCTGATGTCAGCGACCAACTCCATCCACGGCATCGTGCTGGCCGGCGCCCTGCTCATCGGGGTCACCGCGCACAACGTGGTGGGCTACATCCTGGCCTTCGTGGCCGCGGTCTTCGCCTCGGCCAACGTGGTGGGCGGGTACGTGGTGACCGAGCGGATGCTGAAGATGTTCCGCCGCCGGGCACCGGAAGGCGACGCGGCGGCGCTGAACGGCCAGCGGGGCCTGCGCGGCCTGCTGGCCAAGGCGGGCGCGGGCAAGAACGGCTCGGGAGACGGCGCATGAGCGGGTTCACCGGATACATCCAGCTCGTCTACGTGCTGGCCGCCGCGCTGTTCGTGGTGGGCCTGCACCTGATGAACAACGTGGCCTCGGCGCGCCGCGGCAACCAGGTGTCGATGGCCGGCATGATCATCGCCGGCATCGCCACGCTGATCCTGCTCATCCACACCGGCACGGTCACCACGACGGGCTGGATCGTGCTCATCGCGGGCACGCTGATCGGCTCGGCGATCGGGCTGTACGCGGCCCAGTCGGTGCAGATGACGGCCATGCCGCAGCTGGTGTCGGCATTCAACGCGGTCGGCGGCGGCGCGGCCGCGCTGGTCGCCATCTACGGCTACTACGACGCCGAGTCGCACGTGGGCGGCGTGCTCGGCACGACCACGGTGTTCACCGTGCTCGACGTGCTCATCGGCTCGGTCACCTTCTCCGGGTCGATCATCGCGGCGGGCAAGCTGCAGGGCTTCATCCCCGGCCAGCCGCTCATCTTCAGGGGCAGCCGGCTGATCAACGTGGCCCTGGCCGTCATCGCGGTGGGCACGGCGGCCTTCCTGTTCACCACGGCCAGCCTGCCCGGGCTGCTCATCCTGGTGCTGGCCGCGCTGGCGTTCGGGGTCATGATGGTGCTGCCGATCGGCGGCGCGGACATGCCGGTGGTCATCTCGCTGCTGAACGCCTTCACCGGCACGGCGGTGGCGATGGCCGGCTTCGTCATCGCCAACTGGGCCCTGATCGTGGCAGGCGCACTGGTGGGCGCCTCGGGCAGCATCTTGACCAAGCTGATGGCGGACGCGATGAACCGGTCGCTGACCAACATCATCATCGGCGGGTTCGGCACCGGGGACACGGCGGTGGCGGCGGGCGGCCCGGTGGACGCCCAGGTCCGGGCGCTGGCCGCCGACGACGCGGCCATCCAGCTGGCCTACGCGCAGAAGGTCATCATCGTGCCGGGCTACGGCCTGGCCGCCGCCCAGGCCCAGCACGGGGTGGCCGAGCTGGCCAAGGTGCTGGAGGACCACGGCATCGAGGTCAGCTACGCCATCCACCCGGTGGCGGGCCGGATGCCGGGGCACATGAACGTGCTGCTGGCCGAGGCGAACGTGCCCTACCCGCAGCTGCGGGAGATGGAAGAGATCAACGCGGAGTTCGCCCGCACCGACGTGGCCCTGGTCATCGGGGCCAACGACGTGACCAACCCGGCGGCGCGCCGCCCGGGCAACGAGATCTCCGGGATGCCGATCCTGGACGTGGACCAGGCCCGGTCGATCATCGTGGTCAAGCGGTCGATGGGCCGCGGCTACGCCGGCCTGGACAATGACCTGTACTACGACCCGAAGACGAGCATGTACTTCGCCGACGCGAAGAAGGCCATGTCCGACCTGACGTCGGCGGTCAAGACGCTCGTTGGCTGAGGATCCAGACGCTCTGGGGCGTAGGGTGCGGGAAGGTATTACCCCAGATCGGAGGGCTGTTGTGGACGAGCGCACCAAGATCACCCTGGATGAGTCCGAGATTCCGCGCCAGTGGTACAACGTGATGCCCGACCTGCCCGCGCCGATGCCGCCGCCGCTGCACCCGGGGACGCTGCAGCCGGTCGGCCCGGAGGATCTCGCGCCGCTGTTCCCGATGGAGCTCATCCGGCAGGAAGTGGCCACCGATCGCTACGTCGACATCCCGGCCGAGGTGCTGGAGGTGTACCGGCTGTGGCGGCCCACGCCGCTGTACCGGGCCCGGCGGCTGGAGAAGGCGCTGAACACCCCGGCGCGGATCTACTACAAGTACGAGGGCGTGTCCCCGGCCGGGTCGCACAAGCCGAACACGGCCGTGCCGCAGGCCTTCTACAACGCGGCCGAGGGAACCAAGCG
This sequence comes from uncultured Actinomycetes bacterium, assembly GCA_963744005.1. Classification (GTDB taxonomy): domain Bacteria; phylum Actinomycetota; class Actinomycetes; order Streptosporangiales; family Streptosporangiaceae; genus Palsa-504. The sequence continues at coordinate 2,275,405 of CAVURU010000003.1, forward strand.
GCTGACCACCGAGACCGGCGCCGGGCAGTGGGGCAGCGCGCTGGCCTTCGCCACCTCGCAGTTCGGCCTGGACTGCGAGGTCTGGATGGTCCGGGCCTCCTACGACCAGAAGCCCTACCGGCGCACCATGATGGAGACCTGGGGCGCCACCGTGCACGCCAGCCCGTCCCGGGCGACCAAGGCGGGCGCGGACATCCTGGCCGCTGACCCCGGTTCCCCGGGCAGCCTGGGCATCGCCATCAGCGAGGCCGTCGAGGCGGCGGGCGGCAGCGCCGACACCCGGTACGCGCTGGGCAGCGTGCTCAACCATGTGCTCATGCACCAGACGGTGATCGGCGAGGAGGCGCTCAAGCAGTTCGCCGCGGCCGGGGAGGACATGCCTGACCTGGTCGTCGGCTGCACCGGCGGCGGGTCGAACTTCGCCGGGCTGGTCCTGCCGTTCCTGCGGGAAAAGCTGGCCGGCCGGGGCAACCCGACCTTCCGCGCGGTCGAGCCGACCGCCTCCCCGTCGTTCACCCGGGGGGTGTACGCGTACGACTTCGGCGACACGGCGGGCTTCACGCCGCTGCTGAAGATGCACACCCTCGGGCACGAGTTCATCCCGGACCCGGTGCACGCGGGCGGGCTGCGCTACCACGGCATGGCGCCGCTGCTGTCGCACATGTACACGCTGGGCATGTTCGAGGCGGTGGCCAAGCCGCAGCGGGAGTGCTTCGCCGCCGCGCTGCTGTTCGCTCAGACCGAGGGGATCATCCCGGCGCCGGAACCGACGCACGCGCTGGCCGCGGCCATCGAGGAGGCCAAGCGGTGCACCGAGTCGGGCGAGCCGAAGGTCATCCTGACCGCGCTGTGCGGCCACGGGCACTTCGACATGGCGGCGTACGAGAAGTACCTGTCCGGCGAGATGACCGACTTCGACCTGCCCCAGGAGCGGATCGACGCGGCTATCGCCAACCTGCCCCGGGTCGGCTGACCCGCGCCGCAGGAGCGGCCCAGCGCCCGCGCCGGTCCCGGCGCGGGCGCTGGGCCGCGGGCCAGGCGGCGGAGCGCATCACGGCCAGCACCGGACGGGCCCGGGCGGCACGCACCTGATCCGGTGCCGGCCGCACGACCCGTTCGGCTTAGCGGGTCTTACGGCGGGACCGGACGGCGACGGCCAGGCTGTCCAGGACGTCGGCGGTGGTGGCGATGTCCAGGCAGGCGTCGGTGACGCTCTGGCCGTAGGTGAGGGTGTCCGGCGGGCCGGGCTCCTGGCGGCCCTCGACCAGGAAGCTCTCCAGCATCACGCCGGTCAGGCCGCGCTCGCCGGCGGCCAGCTGCTCGGCGATGGCCGCGGTGACGACGGGCTGGCGGCGGTGGTCCTTGCCGCTGTTGCCGTGGCTGGCGTCCACCATCAGCCGGCGCGGCAGGCCGGCCCCGGTGATCAGGTCCAGCGCCTTGCTCACGTGGGTGGCCTCGTAGTTCGGGCCGCCGCGGCCGCCGCGCAGGATGACGTGGGTGTCCGGGTTGCCGGCCGTGGTCACGACCGAGGCCGCGCCGTGCTCGGTGACGCCGAAGAAGGTGTGCCCGGCGGCTGAGGCCCGGCAGGCGTCCACCGCGACCTGCACGTCGCCGTCGGTGCCGTTCTTGAACCCGACGGGCATCGACAGGCCGGAGGCGAGCTGGCGGTGGACCTGGCTCTCGGTGGTCCGGGCGCCGATCGCGCCCCAGGTCACGGTGTCGGCGATGTACTGCGGCGTGATCGGGTCCAGCCATTCGCAGCCCACCGGGAGATCCAGGGCCACGATGTCCAGGAGCAGCCGCCGCGCGACCCGCAGGCCGCGGTGCACGTCATGGCGGCCGTCCATGCTGGGGTCGTTGATCAGGCCCTTCCACCCGGTCACGGTGCGCGGCTTCTCGAAGTAGACGCGCATCACGACGAGCAGGTCGTCGAGGTACCGGTCACGCAGCGCGGCCAGGCGGCCGGCGTAGTCCAGCGCGGCGGCCGGGTCGTGCGCCGAGCACGGGCCGGCGATGACCAGCAGGCGGTCGTCGGCGTCGTCGAGAACGGCACGGACCTCGGTGCGGGTGCGCTCGACGGTGTCCGCCGCCTGATCGGTCAGCGGCAGCTCGTCGAGCAGCGCCGCCGGGGACAGCAGCGGCTCGTAGCCGACGATGCGGGTATCCCTGGTGCGCGGCATCAGATGCTTCTCCTCCTGGTCCCTGGGCGAGCCACCGCCCACGCCGGGAGAAGGGGCAACGCCGGCTAGATGCTACACCCGCGGCCGGACTGGGATGTCCCGGCGAGGGTGTCCCGGCGACCAGGCTGCGACCGCCGTGACGTGGGCGGTCCGCGTATTCTGGGGGCGGACACATAGTTTGCCAGGGCCAGTCTGGGAAAGTGCGCAACCAGCGCACCCGTCCGGCATGTGCATGGTAACAATGCATCCGAACGCCCGGGGCCAAGGCCGGGGGCCATAATTCGTTTTTCTCAGGAGGCAACTGCCTTGGCACGCCCGCTTGCCACCTCCGGCGCCGCGGAGCGAGATGATCTCGCCGCTGGCCCGCATCCGGAGGATACCGGCGGCCGCCCCGAGCCGGATCCCGGGGGCGCGGGCGAGCGGCGTTCGGCGTGGCGGTGGGGGCTGCTGGTCGGGGCGGGCTGGGTCATCATGGCGGCGCTGCGGATCTGGTTCAGCCGCGCGCAGACCGTGCCGCTGGCCAACCCGGACGAGTCCGCCTACCTGATCGCGGCCCGGGTCCTGGCGGGCGGGCCGGCCGCGGACTTCTCCTACTCCACCCTGTACCAGGGCGGCTATCCGCTGCTGATCACCCCCGTATTCTGGTTCACGCACAACCCGGTCACCGCCTACCACGGGGTCCTGCTGGTCAACGCGCTGGTCAGCGCGCTGCTCATGCCGCTGGCCTACGTGGCCGGGCGGCGGCTGGAGCTGACCCGTCCGGTGGCCTACGCGGTGGCCACGGTGACCGCGCTGGTGCCGGCCGGGTTCATCTACGCCGAGTACGCCATGACCGACGCGATCTACCCGGTGGTCATGCTGGCCTGGCTGCTGGCCGTGCACAGCTGGCTGACGGCGCGGACGGCGCGGGGCCGGTACGCGGCCGCGGCGGGGTCGGCGCTGCTGGTCGGGTACTCCTACGCGGTGCACTCCCGGGGCCTGGTCGTCATCGTGGGCTACGTGGCCCTGGCCGCCCTGGTCTGCTGGCGGCGAATGGTGCCGCGGCTCACCGTGGCGGCGGCCGCGCTGGGCTTGGCCCTGCCGGTGGGCGCGGGCTGGCTGCTGGACCGCTACCTGGCGGAGACGATCTACCCGGAGGGGACCCGCAGCCTGACCGGCCAGGTGGAGACCAAGCTGCACAGCGTGGGCGGGGCCATCAACGTGTTCGAGATGGCGGCCGGGCAGCTGTGGCGGCTGGTGCTGGACAGCTGGGGCCTGGCCGGGATCGGCCTGTTCGCCGCGCTGGCCGTGATCGCCTCGAGCCGGTTCCGGCCGGAGCTGCGGATCCTGGCCGCGCTGACCGTGGCGGTCACGCTGGTCACGGCGGGCATCTCGCCCGCCGCGCTGCCGCCCGACCAGTCGCAGACCTGGGCCTCAGGGCGCTACCTGGACGGCATGATCGTCACGCTGTTCATCGCGGGCGCGGTGGTGCTGCTCCGCGCGCGGCCGCGGTTCGTGCTGGCCTGCGCGGCGGCGACCGTGGTGCTGACCGGGGTGACCGCTGCCATCGTGGCCGTGTACGCCGGCTCGTCGCTGCCGACCGGCGACTTCCCGACCGGGTTCAACTTCGCCGAGCCCGCCGTGCTGGCCCAGAACTGGACCAGCGCCAACGTCTTCGTGGCTTCGGCGGCGGCCATCGGGCTGCTGGCGGTGTGGATCGCGCTGGCCCTGGCCGCCCGGCGCTGGGGCACCCGCGCGGCGAGCGTGTCCTGGGGCCTGCGGGCCGGGCTGGCGGCCGGGCTGGCCGCGGTGAGCCTGGTGGCGGTGACCCAGTTCACCAGCCACGTGTCGCGGGCCGCGACGCCCGCGCAGGAGGCGAGCACGAGCGGGTTCATCACGGCGGCCGGGCTCAAGCCGGGCGAGCGGCTGGCCGTGGCCAGCAGCGTCAGCTACGTGCTGTGGGCCCCGCAGACGGTCGAGGTGTACTGGGCCGAGGTGGAGTTCTTCACCTCGCCGCAGGACCCGCCCGCCGGGACCGACGTGGTCGAGACGGGCTGGACGGCCGGCCAGTCCGCGTCGGCCAGCTGGCCGGACGCCCCGGCCGGATGGCACATCGCTACCAGCAGCCAGGCGGGCGGCTGGGTCGCCTGGCGGCACTCCTGAGCCCGCCGCCGTAGCGGCGTCAGCTAATAGGGGTTATCGGGTCGGTCGGTGATGCGGCAGACTCGGTGCCTGGTGGCCGCCGGCGGGTGAGCACTCCGGTCAGCTGGGCCGTTGAGCCCTGAAGCTAGATCGTGCCCCTGCCGGTGACCGGGAGAGCTGTATCGCTGCTGGGATGTCGTGCCTGCCCTGGGGTGTGAGCACTGCTGCTATTAGCTCGCTGATGGTTCTCCCGCTGGCTGCCGTCGTTGTTCTGGTTGCTGCGGGCGGAGGGCTGATGCGGCTGTTCGTGGGTGATGACTGGGCTGAAGATCATCACGATGTCGAGGTGATGGACGAGGACGGGACGGTGCTGGCCCGGCGCCGCCTGCCAGAGGGTGCTGCGGGGATGGCCCGGCTGCATGAGCTGGCCGGCGGTCTGCTGAGCGAGGCGGATGACGAGCCGGAGGTGCTGGTCGGGATCGAGACTGATCATGGCCCGTGGGTGACGGCGCTGGTGGCGGCGGGTTACCGGGTGTTCCCGGTCAACCCGCAGCAGTCGGCGCGGTTCCGGGCCCGTTATGCGGTGTCAGGGGCCAAGAGCGACGCCGGCGATGCGCACGTGCTGGCGGACATGGTCCGGACTGATTCTCACCAGCTGCGCGAGGCGGCCGGCGACTCCCCGGAGGCGGCCGGGATCAAGGTCCTGGCCCGGATGCACAAGACGATGATCTGGAACCGGGCCCGGGAGGTGCAGCGGATGCGGCACCAGCTCCTGCACTACTTCCCGGCCGCGGTGGAGGCGTTCGGTGACCTGGCTGCCCCGGACACGCTGGAGCTGCTGTCCAGGGCCCCGGACCCGGTGCAGGCCCGCAGGCTGACCCGCGCCCAGGTCTCCGCGGTGCTTAAGCGGGCCGGGCGGCGGGACATCCCCGCGAAGGCCGCGGTCATCTTGACCGCATTGCGAGGCGAGCAGCTCGCCCAGCCGCCCGCGCTGACTGCCGCCTACGCCGCCACGGTCCGGTCGCTGACCGCGGTCATCACGGCACTGAATGAGCAGGTCAGCATCCTGGAAACCCAGGTGAGGGACCATTTTGGCCGGCACCCGGACGCTGAGATCATCACCTCCCAGCCCGGCATGGGCCTGATCCCAGGCGCCCGGGTGCTCGCAGAGTTCGGCGACGACCCCGCCCGCTACCGCGACGGCAAAGCCCGCCGCAACTACGCCGCCACCAGCCCGATCACCCGCGCCTCAGGCAAAAAGAGGATCGTCGCGGCCCGGTTCGTGCACAACGACCGGCTGGTCGACGCCCTCAACGCCCAGGCCTTCTCCGCCCTGAGCGCCTCACCCGGCGCCCGCGCCTACTACGACCAGCACCGCGCCAACGGCCACGGCCACAACGACGCCCTGCGACGCCTCGCCAACCGCCTCGTCGGCATCCTCCACGGCTGCCTCAAAACCCGCACCCCCTACAACGAAGACACCGCCTGGGCCCACCGCCACCACCAAGCCGCTTGACACGCTAACCCCTGGGATGTCTAGCTTCGGGTGCCGGCCGCCGGGCCGGGATCGGCGGGAACGGTGGCTGCGGCCTGGCGGGCGTCGCTGCGGCGGTGCCTGCGGGCCACGGTGCGCAGCTGGAGGATGCGGGCCGCCCCGGCCAGGATGGCCAGCAGCACGCCGCAGACGGCCGCGAACAGCAGGGCTACGCCGAGCGGCAGGTGCCCGTGCGCGCCGAGGTAGGAGACCTCGACCGACTTGTTGTTCTGCAGGATGAAGATGAGCAGGAACAGCAGGATCAGGGCGAAGAAGCCGATGGCGAACCACATGCCGCTGGTCCGGGTCCGCTTGATCTGCGGTCCGGGCTTGGGCGGTGCCTGGACCTGGGGTTGCTGGACCGGAGCCTGCTGGGTAACCGGCTGCTGCTGCGGGACCTGCTGGGTGACCGGCTCGGCCCCGGGGGCCGGCGCGCCGAGCTGCGGAGCGGGGTCGGGAGCGGACATCGGGGTGGACTGTGGTTCTGTGCTCACGGAGGCCCCCTTAGGCAATGCGCACGAGCGTGCAGCGACATACTGCCCGGCCGTACGGAGGTTAACCACGGCACGGGCCGCCAGCCGACCTGGCCGGTCAGCGGCCGGAAGCCCAACCGGTCAGAGGCCGGAAGCCCAACCGGTCAGAGGCCGGAAACCTGGCCGGTCTCCGGGAGGACGGCGGTGAGGGCCGTCACGGCCGCGTCGAGGGCGACCCGCGCGGTCAGCGTGTGGGTGTGAGCGCGATCGAGATCGCCGAGGGCGATGCAGTCGTAGGCGACTTGCGCGTCGTGCCGGGCGGCTTGAAGTTCGCGCGCGGCTTCCTCCAGCGCCGGGCCACCATTCGCGATAACTGGATCGGTCATCCCCGGTCCCTTCCCCGTCTGCGGCAACCTGAACGCGGCCATCATGGCACATCGACGGCAGCCCAGGTGGGAGGCCGGTTTTTCGGGCGGGATGAAGCGAGAGAGCGGAGAAACGAAGGGTAGCCCCGACCGGATTCGAACCGGCGTTACCGCCTTGAGAGGGCGGCGTCCTAGGCCTCTAGACGACGGGGCCGAGCTTGGCTCGACCGCTATCGGCGAACCAGGACCAGCGACGCACAGACTACCGTGTCCCCCGCACTGAGGCCAACCGGAACCGAACCTCCGGGGGCCGCGGGCACGGTGACCCCGGCGCGCTCGGCGGACGGGCTCCGGCGGAGTCGGATCGGCGCTGGATGCGGCCGGAGGCCACGACCGGTACGGGCGGGAGAAATGAACAAGCGCGGACACGATTTTCGTGTCCGCGCTGGTCATCTGAGCTGCTGGGGTACCAGGACTCGAACCTAGACTAACAGGGCCAGAACCTGTCGGGCTGCCAATTACCCCATACCCCATGGGTGCGGATCTCGCCGCGCCCACGCAGTTTAGCGGACGCCGCTGGCGGCAGCCAACCCGAATGGCCGGACCCGTCGGGAGCGGGTTATCGGGGACGCCGTCCGCGCTGGTCGCGAGGCTGATGTCAGGGAACTGACATCAGGGTACGGGCGTCAGGGTGCGGGCGTCAGGGTGCGGGCGAAAGTCCCGGGGCGGCCAGGAAGAGCCGGCCCGAGCCCGAGGCACCGAGCGGGCCGTCGGCCGCGGAGATGAAGCACGACTCCCCGCGGGCCAGCTTGATCTCGTCGCGGCCGCTGAGCAGGGCGGCGCTGCCGCTGGTGCACAGCGCGATGCGCGGGCCGCGGCCGGGCAGCGCGACCTGCTCGTCGGCCAGGTCGGCCACGAACAGGCGGAACTCCGGGGCCGGGGTGTCGAACCAGCGGACCCGGCCGTCGCCGGGCGCAGGAGAGCCGGGCGCAGGAGAGCCGGATGCGGGCGAGCCGAGTGCGGACGAGCCGGTTGCGGGCGGCACGGGCGCGGCGGACAGGACCGGGACGGCCACGCTGGGGTCGACGAGCTTCAGCAGCTCGGGGACGTCGATGTGCTTGCCGGTCAGGCCGGCCCGGACGACGTTGTCGGAGTTGGCCAGCAGCTCGATCCCGGTCCCCTGCAGGTAGGCGTGCAGGCCGCCGGCGGGCATGAACATGGCCTGGCCCGGGGCCAGCACGGCGTGCCGGAGCAGCAGCATGGCGGCCACGCCCCGGTCGGCGGGGAAATCGCCGGCCGCGCGGACCACGGCGGCGCACGCGGCGGCGTAGCGGCCGGAGTCATCGGCGGCCCGGGTGCGGCAGGCGGACACGACGGAGCCGACCAGCCCTTCGGGGTCGGGCCAGGTGAGGATCGTGGCCAGGGCCCGGCTGAGGGCCGCGGAGCTGGTCGCGGCCTCCAGGCCCGCGGCCAGCGGAGCCAGCTGGGGGACGCCCAGGACGCGCAGGAGGGCGGCCGCGTCGGCCGGGGTGCGCAGGCCGGCCAGGACCTCGAACGGGGTCAGGGCGCACAACAGCTCGGGCTTGGGCCAGTCGTCCACGTAGTTCCGGACGGCGAGGCCGACGCCGCGCTGCGCCTCGGCGCGGAAGCCGGCCTCGGCCTCGGACCGGGACGGGTGCACCTGGATGGACAGCGCCCGGTCGGCGGACAGCACCTTGAGCAGGAACGGCAGCCGCGGCCCGAACCGGGCCACGCAGTCGCGGCCGAGCTCGGCGTCCGGATCGGCCGCGATGACCGCGTCCAGGGTGGTCCCGGCCGCGCCGGCCGGAGCGGAGGGGTGCGCGCCCATCCACAGCTCAGCCTCGGGACCAGGAGCCGGGACGTCGCGTCCCTGAAGCTCAGCGATCCCGTGCCTCGAGCCCCAGTCGTACGGGCGGATGACTGGCTGGAGAAGCTCCATTACGGCATGTTAGCCGGGCTCGCGATCATCAGCGGGATACTCCACGAGGGCGACCACCCGGCTGGCCATGAACCGGGCGGTCCGGATCGGGGTCCCGGTCCGGGTCACCTCGCTGACCTCGATGATGCCGCGCCGGTTGGTGATGTCGACCCGGCGCCCGGCCCGGGTGGCAGCCACCTCATAGGTCTGCGTGCCGTCGCCGGAGTCGATCACCACCTCGACGCGATCGCCTTTCATGACGGCTCCTGCCCTGGCCCCGTTCGGTCAGTAGGTCGGCAGGGACTGGTCGACCTGGCTGACCCAGGCCAGCACCCCGCCGCCCACGTGCACGGCGTCGGAGAAGCCGGCGTTCTTGACGATGGCCAGGGCCTCGGCGCTGCGGCCGCCGCTCTTGCAATGCAGCACGATCCGCTTGTCCTGGGGCAGCCGTTCCAGCGCGGCGCCGGAGACGAACTCCCCCTTGGGGATCAAGGTCGCGCCCGGGATGGACACGATCTCGTACTCGTTCGGCTCGCGCACGTCGACCAGGAAGATGTTCTCCTTGTTGTCCAGCATGGCGGCCAGGTCCTTGGCGCTGATGGTGGAGCCCTCGGCGGCCTCGGCCGCCTCCTCGGAGACCGCGCCGCAGAACGCCTCGTAGTCGATCAGCTCGGTGACCGTCGGGTTCTTGCCGCAGACCGCGCAGTCCGGGTCCTTCTGCACGCGGACGGTGTGGTAGCTCATCTCGAGGGCGTCGTAGATCATCAGCCGGCCGGCCAGCGGGTCGCCGATGCCGGTGAGGAGCTTGATGGCCTCGGTGACCTGGATGGACCCGATCGACGCGCACAGCACGCCGAGGACGCCGCCTTCGGCGCAGGACGGGACCATGCCGGGGGGCGGCGGCTCGGGGTACAGGCAGCGGTAGCACGGCCCGTACTCGGCCCAGAACACGCTGGCCTGCCCGTCGAAACGGTAGATCGAGCCCCACACGTACGGCTTGCCGAGCAGCACGCAGGCGTCGTTGACCAGGTACCGGGTGGCGAAGTTGTCGGTCCCGTCGACGATCAGGTCATACGGGGCGAAGATCTCCATCGCGTTGTCGGTGTCCAGGGCCGTCTCGTGCAGCACGACGTTGACCAGCGGGTTGATCTGGAGGATGCTGTCCCGCGCCGACTCGGCCTTGCTGCGGCCCACGTCGGACACCCCGTGGATGACCTGGCGCTGCAGGTTCGACTCGTCGACCACGTCGAAATCAATGATGCCGAGCGTGCCGACCCCGGCCGCGGCCAGGTACAGCAGCGCGGGCGAGCCCAGGCCGCCGGCCCCGACGCACAGAACCTTGGCGTTCTTCAGCCGCTTCTGCCCGGTCATGCCCACATCGGGGATGATCAGGTGACGGGAGTAACGCCGGACCTCATCGACGGTCAGTTCATCGGCGGGCTCGACCAGGGGGGGCAGCGACACGGTTCTCTCCATGACGTCTTTTTCTACCGAACGGACCGGGCTATTTCCATACCGGTCACACCAGGCGTCAACCGGCGGGCGCGAGCGGGAATTCCCGCTCGCGGCGCCCGGTCAGCAGCACGTCCATCTCGGCGGCCACCTGGGCCGGGTGTTCCATGTGAGCGACGTGGCCGGTGTGCGGCAGGACCACGATGCGGGCGTCAGTGAAAGTGCGGGCGGCCCGGCCGGCCATCCGCGCGTCGACCAGGCGGTCGTCGCTGCCGTAGATGACCAGGGTGGGCGCGGTGACCCGGGCCGCCAGCCGCCAGGCCGAACGCCGGAGGAACTCCGCGGTCAGGGTCCGGACCGACCCGACCAGGGCGTCGGGGGCGTAGCTGAGGCTGTCGCGGCGGAGGACTTCGGCCACCTCGGCGGCGAACCGGGCCGGGGGGAACAGCGCCGGGTCGCTGTAGCAGTTGGCGATGATGTCGGCCACCCGGTTCTCCGGCGGCAGGGTCTGGTAGCGGCGCAGCATCCGCGAGCCCACCCGGGGCAGGCTGACCAGCGGGAACCAGAACAGCTCGCGGCGCACCCGCGGCTCGGGCAGGGCCGGGGAGATCAGGGTCAGGGTCCGGACCAGGTCCGGCCGGGCGGCGGCCACCCTGACCGCGACCGCGCCGCCCATCGAGTTGGCGATCAGGTGGACCGGGCCGCGGCCGCGCTGGGTGATGAAGGCGATCACGGTCTGCGCGAAGGCGGCGATCGAGTACCGGCGGTCCGGGCGGGGCGGCGACTCGCCGAACCCGGGCAGGTCGAGGGCGTCGCAGGCCATGACCGGGCGCAGCAGGTCCATCAGGTCGGTCCAGTTCCGGGACGAGCCGCTGAGCCCGTGCAGGAGCAGGGCGGGCTCGGTCTGCGCCCCGTCACCCGCGCCGGTTCCGGGGTCCGCGGGGGCGGCCCGGCCGGCTGGGCTGGCTGGGCTGCTGCGGACGAAGACCTGGTGGTCGCCGAGCGAGACGAGCTGGCCGGGCCAGTGCGGGATGGGGTCGGTCACGCCGAGGCCCGGCGGCGGGGGCGGGACTTGGTGACCTCTTCCTCTTCTTCGTCTTTAGCGGCTTCGGCCTGGGTGGCCCGGCTCCTGCTCGTCCGGCTCTTGCCGGCGCCGCCCTTGGCGCTGCGGCTACGGCCGGACGCGGGCTGGCCGTCGCCCTCGTCGCCGGTCTCGGCTTCCCGGGCGGCCGTCTTGCGGGACCGGGCGGGCTTGGCCGCCTTGGCGGGCTGGCTGCGCTCGCCCTTCACCGCGGCCACGCTGGCCCGGAGGATCTCGGTCAGGTCGGCGGGCTGGCTGCTGGGCTCGGGCTCCTCGGTTCCCTCGGGGCGGACGATGTCGTTGCCTTCGATCTTGGCCTGCACCACGGACTCGAGGGCCTCGCGGTAGGCGTCGTGGTACTGGCCGGGGTCGAAGTCCTCGGTCATCGTGTCGATGAGCGAGGCGGCCATCTTCAGCTCCTGGGGCCGCACGTCCATGTCCTCGTCCAGGAACGGGAAATCGGGCTGGCGGACCTCGTCCGGCCACAGCAGGGTCTCCAGGGTGATGACCCCTTCCCGGACCCGCAGCGCGGCGAGCGCCTCGCGCTGGCGCAGCGCGACCTTGGCCACCGCCACCTTGCCGGACTTCTCCAGCGCGTCGCGGAACAGCACGTAGGCCCGGGCGCCGGCCTGGTCGGGCTCGGTGTAGTAGGTCTTGGCCGCGTAGATCGGCTCCACCTGGGCGGCCGGGGCGAAGTGCAGGACCTCGATCCGGTGCGCGGTGACCAGCGGGAGATCGGCCAGGTCATCGTCGGTGAGCACGACCATGTCCCCGGTGGGCAGCTCGTAGCCCTTGGCGATATCGGCGTAGGGAACCTCCTCGCCGTCCAGGGTGCAGACGCGGCGGAACTGGATCCGGGCGCCGTCCTTGCGGTGCACCTGCCGGAAGCTGATGTCCCGCTGCTCGGTGGCGGCGTAGAGCTTTACCGGTATGACGACCAACCCGAAGGAGATGGCTCCGGCCCAAATGCTGCGCATGGTTTGTCACCTACCCCGGTTGACGCGGTATTTAGCTCAACTCTTCCAGCGAGCTTAGGTGTTGGCTGAGATGATGAACGCCGAGGAGGGGGTGCACATATGAGCGCTTTTGACGTAATCGTGCTCGGGGGTGGCACCGCGGGGGTACAGGTCGCCACCAGCATGGCCCGGGAGAACCGGTCGGTCGCGCTCGTGGAAGCCGGGCTGATCGGCGGCGAATCCCCCTACCTGGCCTGCCTTCCGTCGAACTCGCTGCTGCTGTCGGCCGGCCGGGGCGAGGCCTGGGAGGACGCGGCGGCCCGGCGGGACGAGGTGACCGGCGGGCTGGACGATTCCGGCCTGGCCGAGCGGCTGGCCGCGGCGGGCGTCACGGTGATCCGCGGCACCGGCCGCGTCACCGGCCCGGGCACCGTGACCGTCACCGATGCGGGCACCGTGACCGTCACCGGCGCGGAGAGCACGCGGTCCGGCCCCGGGGAGCTGGCCGGCCAGGACTCCGAGCTGACCTACGCCGAGCTGACCTACGCCGACCTGGTCATCGCGACGGGCTGCGAGCCGGTCGCGCCGCCGATCGAGGGACTGTCCGACATCCCGGCCTGGACCACCGCCGAGGGCCTGTGCTCCCCGGACCTGCCGCGACGGCTCATCGTGCTGGGCGGCGGACCGGCCGGGTGCGAGCTGGCTCAGGCGTTCGCGGCGTTCGGCTCGCAGGTGACGCTGATCGAGGCCGAGCCCCGGCTGCTGCCCGGCGAGCCCGCCTTCGTCGGGGAGTGCCTGGCGGTGGCGCTGCGCCGGGCCGGGGCCGAGGTCCGGCTCGGCTCGCCCGCGACCAAGGCCGAGCGCACGTCCGACGGGCTGACCCTGGCCCTGGAAGACGGCACGCGCATCGACGCCGACCGGGTGCTGCTGGCCACCGGCCGGCGGCCCCGGATCAGCAGCCTGGGACTGGACACGCTCGGGCTGGCCGCCGAGCCGGGAGCGGCCCTGCCCATCACGGCCACCGGCCAGGTGACGGGGGTCCGCGGGCCGGGGCGGGTCTGGGCCGCCGGAGACGTCACCGGGCTCACCCACACCCACGCCAGCCGGTACCAGGCCGAGGTGGTGTCGGCGAACATCCTCGGCCGGCCGCGCGAGGCCGACTACAGCGCCATCCCCCGCTGTGTGTTCACCACGCCGTCGGTGTACGCCGTGGGCGAACGGGTGAACGGGCCCCGGCCCGGGCTGGCCGTGACGCGGGTCCGGCTGGCCGACACGACCCGGGGCTGGCTGGGCCTGGATGACCTGGGCGGCCTGGAGCTGTACGCGGCGGACGGCGTGCTGGTCGGCGCGGTCGCGGTCGGGCCGGACGCCGCCGGGTGGATGGCCGAGGTCACCCTGGCCATCAGGGCCAGGATCGCGCTCAGCGTGCTGGCTGACGTGGTGCATGCTTTCCCCACCTACGGGGAAGCCCTCCAGGAAGCGTTCCGCGAACTGGCCATGACCGAACACGGCGAGAAGAGGACCGGGCCGATGAGCGAGATGAACCTGGAGACACCCGAAGACGACGCGCTCGAGCAGAACGCCGAGGTCGTCCCGGGTGAGCCCGCGACCGTGGCGCGGCCGCGCGTCCGGCTGGAGGTCAACGAGGCCGACGCGGCCGAGCAGGACCGCGCGGTCGGCTTCGACGATGACGACTATCGCTGAGCCCGGCTAAGGATCGGCTTAGGATGAGGCGAACGCCACATCGCCGTCCCCCGGAGAGCCTGGTTTGGTAGCGACCTCGGACGCACGACCGCGCGGCCCCCGCCTGCCCAAGCAGGAACGGCGGCGCCAGCTGCTCGACGCCGCGCTCGAGGTGTTCGTGGCCCAGGGCTACCACGCCGCCGCCATGGACGACATCGCCGAGCGGGCCGGAGTCAGCAAGCCCGTGCTCTACCAGCACTTCCCGGGCAAGCTCGAGCTGTACCTGGCCCTGCTCGACCAGAGCGTGGACGAGCTGGTGGCCACCGTCCGGGCCGCGCTGGCCTCGACCGGGGACAACAAGCAGCGGGTGGAGGCCACCTTCACCGCCTACTTCGAGTACGTGGCCGGCTCGGGCCAGGCGTTCCGGCTGATCTTCGAGTCGGACCTGAGCAACGAGGCGGCGGTGCGGGACCGGCTGGAGCGCGGCCAGCGCGAGTGCGCCCAGATGATCAGCCACATGGTCAAGCACGGGGCGGGCCTGGACGACGACGAGGCCCGCCTGCTCAGCGTCGGGATGGTCGGCCTGGCCCAGGTCACCGCGAGGTACTGGCTCACCACCAGCGACCACATCCCCCGCGAGGCCGCCGAGCAGCTGGTCGCCCGGCTGGCCTGGCGCGGCATCAGCGGCTGGCCCAGAAGCGAGAAGTAAGACGCCCCCGCGCGCCGGACCACGCGGGACAACAGAGCGAACGGGGAACAAAATGGAGATTAAAATCGGGATCCAGTCGGTGGCCCGCGAGCTGGTGGTGGAGACCGACACGCCGGCCGCGGAAATCGAGCGCGACCTGTCGGCCGCCCTGGAAAAGGGCGAGCACGCGGTGTTCGCGGTGACCGTCACCAAGGGCGGCAAGGTGCTGGTTCCCGCGGACAAGATCGCCTACGTGGAATTCGGCGCGGCCGAAGGCCGCCGGATCGGCTTCGGCAATCTCGGCTAGCGGCCCGGGCCTGCTGCCCCGGTCCTGAGGCTGCTGCTGATATCCTGGTTACGGCTGGACAATGGAATGGCATTACCCGTAGTGGTGTTGTCCAGTTGGCTGCTGTTTTTGCCGGGCGAAACCCGGCGCCCTTGGGGAAAGCAGCGTACCAACGGCGGTAACGGGCTCCTGGATGCGCTCAGCATCCGGTCGCAGCTCGTGCTCGTGCCGTGCGCTGCAGGCAGCCTGCGGACATAAGGGGCCCACCGCGGGCCCACGATAAAGGATGGAACCCCTGACAACTCAAACTTCCGAAGGGGACACGGGGGCGGCGCTGGCCGTCCCGTTCCGGGACTTCGGCATTAGCGAGGCCATCAGCTCGGGTCTGGCGGCCTCAGGCATCATCACCACGTTCCCGATCCAGGCGCTGACCCTTCCGCTCGCGCTGCGCGGGCAGGACATCATCGGGCAGGCCCGGACGGGCACCGGCAAGACCCTGGCCTTCGGTATCCCGCTGCTGACGCTCATCGAGGAGGGCCCGGACGAGGTCCGGCCGCGGGCCCTGGTCGTGGTGCCGACGCGGGAACTGGCCATGCAGGTGGCCGACGACCTGCGGGTGGCCGCGGTCAACATGCGCGTCAAGGTGCTCACCGTGTACGGCGGGCGAGCCTACGAGCCGCAGATCGAGGCGCTCGCGGCGGGCGTCGACATCGTGGTCGGCACCCCGGGACGGCTGCTCGACCTGTCTCAGCGCCGGCATCTGGACCTGAGCGCGGTGCGCGCCCTGGTGCTCGACGAGGCCGACAAGATGCTCGACCTCGGCTTCCTGCCCGACGTGGAGCGGATCATCCGGCTCATCCCGGCGGACCGCCAGACGATGCTGTTCTCCGCGACCATGCCCTCGGACGTGGTCACGCTGGCCCGCCGCCACATGAGCCAGCCGACGCACATCCGGGCCGAGGGAGACGACGAGCCCGCTCCGGCGCCCGCCACCCAGCAGTTCGTCTTCCGGACTCACCCGATGGACAAGATCGAGGTGCTGGCCCGGGTGCTGCAGGCCTCTGGCCGCGGCCTGACCATGGTGTTCTGCCAGACCAAGCGGGATGCCGATCAGGTCGCGAACGCGCTGGACGGCCGCGGCTTCGCGGTGGCCACCGTGCACGGCGACCTGGGCCAGGGACAGCGGGAGCGCGCGCTGCGCGCGTTCCGCAGCGGCAAGGTGGACGTGCTCACCGCCACTGAGGTGGCGGCCCGCGGGCTGGACGTGGACGACGTCACTCACGTGGTGAACTACGAATGCCCGGATGACGAGAAGACCTACGTGCACCGCATCGGCCGGACCGGGCGGGCCGGGCGGACCGGTGTGGCGGTCACCTTCGTCGACTGGCGTGACCTGCACCGGTGGAAGCTGATCAGCGAGGCCCTGAACCTGGGCCAGCCGGAGCCGGAGGAGACCTACTCCACCTCCGAGCACCTGTACACCGAGCTCGGCATTCCGCGCGAGGCGACCGGGACGCTGCCCCGGGCCAAGCGCGAGCGGGCCGGCCTGGAGGCCGAGGCGGTCGAGGACATCGGCGAGACGGGCAAGGTCCGGACCCCGAAGCGGGAGCAGTCCGCGAATCAGCGGCGGGAGCAGCCCCCGAGCCAGGAGCGCAAGGCCGGTTCCCGGCCGCGCCGGCGGCGCCGGACCCGGGGCGGCCGGGAGCTCGGCAACGGGCCGGAGGAATCAAGCCGCAAGGCCTCGTAGGGCCTGCTCCGTTCACCACGGCCGGGTAAGGTTCGCCCCTGTGAGCACACCAAAGTCCGTCGAGCTTCCCGATGGGGTCACGCCGGTCACGATCCGCACCTCCCGCGGTTCGTTCGCGGCCCTGGACGCCGTCCCGGCGTCGGGGGTCTGCGAGCGGGAGACGGCCGTGCTGGTGCCGGGCTTCACCGGGAGCAAGGAAGACTTCCTGGCCGTGCTCGGGCTGCTGGCCGACCGGAGCCGCCGGGTGGTGGCGATCGACCTGCGCGGTCAGTACGAGACGCCGGGCCCGGCCGACGACAGCGGCTTCGCCCTCGCCGAACTGGGCGCCGACGTCGCGGCCATGGTCGAGGCGACCGGCGCGCGGCACCTGCTCGGCCACTCCTACGGCGGCCTGGTGGTCCGCGCGGCCGTGCTGGACGCCCAGGCCGACGTCGGCTCGCTGACCATGATGAGCTCCGGGCCGGCCGCGCTGACCGGGCCGCGCGCCGATGAGCTGAGCGCCCTGCTGGCCGGCCTGGGCGCCGAGGAAGGGGCGGATGGGCCCATGCCTGCCCCGGCCGAGCTGCGCACCAGGATCGGCGGCGTGTGGCGGGACTACCTGGAACCGCAGGCCGTCGCGGCCGGGGTGCCCGGCCCGGTGGTGGCCTTCCTGGCCAAGCGGATGCTGAGCAACGACCCGAACGGCCTGGTCTTCATGGCCCGGAATCTGCTCTCCGCGGCCGACCGCACGGCCGAGCTGGCCCGCCGGGTCCGGGCCGGCCGGACCCCGGTCCTGGTCATCTACGGCGAGAACGACAACTCCTGGTCACCCGACATCCAGGAGATGATGGCCCGGCGGCTGGACGCCCGCCGGGTCTGCATCCCGGGCGCCGAGCATTCACCGGCCGTGGAGGCGCCGGCCACCACGGCGGCCGCGCTGACCCAGTTCTGGGACGCGGCCGAGGCTACCCGTCCGCCGGCTCAGGGGACCCAGGGGGTCCAGCAGGCTCCAGCGCGTCCCAGGGGCGCCGCGTGATGGCGGCCGCGGCTCCTTCGGGACAGTGCCGCAGGTAGTCACACCAGCCGCAGGACGGCCCGGGGCGCGGCGGGAAGACCTCGTCGTACCGCTCGGGCGGCAGCCCGCCTCGCATCAGGGCGTCGGCCTGCGCGCATTCTTCCGCGATGCCCTCGGCCCGGCTCAGGTGCCGGGCCAGCGACTCCGGCGAATGTGACCAGGACAGCACCTGGCCGGACGGCAGGTGGTGCAGCTCGACCCGGCGGCAGGGCCGCCGCATGACCCGCTCCGCGGCCAGCGCGTACAGGGCCAGGGCCAGCGAACTGCGCGCATCGTCGGCGGTGAGCAGATGCCGCCCGGTCTTGTAGTCGACCACGACCAGCTCGGCCGGGCGGGCGTCCAGCCGGTCGATCCGGCCAGAGACGGCGATGGTGTCGGTGCGGGTGGCCACGGTGCGTTCCACCCCGGCCGGCTCGTCGGCCGGGTCCAGCCCGGCCACGTAGCCCTGCACCATCTCAGCCGCGCGCCTGCGGTGCCGCTCGGACTGGGCGTCGTCGGCGAAGCCCTCGTTGATCCAGCCCCGCTCGACCAGCCGTCCCGCGGCGGCCACCGACCGTTCGGCCAGCGGCAGCCGCCACCAGCCGGCCAGCGCGTTGTGCACGGCGGCGCCGACGCTGTTGTGGGCCCAGGGCGGCCCCTTGGGCGGCGCCGGGCGGTCCAGGTAGGTCATCCGGTACCGCCGGGGGCAGCCGAGCCAGGCGGACAGGCGCGTCGGCGTGCAGGAGTACAGCCGCTTCGGCATGCCGGGGAACTCGAGCTGATCCATCAGCCGGGACCCCCGGGGCTCTGAAAGCTCTCGGGGCTCTCGGCGGCCCAGGAATCGAAGTCCCGCCCGGCCCGGGCGATCGTCGTCTCCTGGCCCTGGCCGGGCAGCACCCGGGTGTCACCGGGCAGGGTGAGCAGCGCCTCGCCGATCGCGTTGAGCTGGCCGGCGAAGTCGGGAAAGACCCCGTCGTGCGGGACCGGGCCGCCGGCCGCCAGCGCGTGGCCGGTGAAGACCAGGTCGAGGTCCTCGCAGTACAGGCAGACCGAGCCTGCCGTGTAGCCGGGGGCGTGGATGACCTCCAGGCTGACCCCGGCGGTCTCGAACATGCCGCCGTCGGCCATGTCGATCTCGGCCTCGGCCGCTGGATCGGTTAGCCGGGGCTCGTCGGCACAGACCGTTCGGTCCAAGGG
The DNA here is from genome assembly GCA_963744005.1 of uncultured Actinomycetes bacterium. Classification (GTDB taxonomy): domain Bacteria; phylum Actinomycetota; class Actinomycetes; order Streptosporangiales; family Streptosporangiaceae; genus Palsa-504. Next base: position 2,294,140 of record CAVURU010000003.1, read on the forward strand.
GTGGACGGCGACCGGCGCCTCGTCCCGGCGGGCGACCTCCAGGGCCCCGGCCATCAGGCCCGGCTGGCCGTGCGTGCAGATCACGGCGAGGACCTCGCGGTCCCCGACGGCGTCCAGCACGCGGGCCGGGTCGTGGCCCGGGTCGATGACGATGACCTCATCATCATCCCCGATGAGCCAGGTGTTGATCTCGGCCGAGGCGACCTGTTCGACCCGTGCGGACATGGCAGCCGTCCTTCCCGGGGGTTCGCCGACTTTCCTATCACAGCGCGGCGTCAAAACCGGGCGATAACGCGCTGTGCGCGAAGGCGATCGCCGAGTTGGCGACGAGCTGGACCGCGATGGCGGCCAGCAGCAGCCCGGCGATCCTGGTCACCAGCTCAACGCCGTTGCTGGTCAGCACCCGCTGGATGACCGGGGCGAACCTCATGGCCAGCCAGACCACGACCGCGACGGCGGCCATGGCGCCGGCCAGGGCCACGCCGCCGCCCACGCCGTGCACCCGCTGGACGTAGAGCATGGTGGCCACGATGGCGCCGGGCCCGGCCAGCAGCGGGGTGCCGAGCGGGACGAAGGCCACGTTGGCCCGCTCGATCTCGGCTTCGGAGGGCTCACCCGCCTTGCCGGTGAGCAGCTCCAAGGCGACGAGCAGCAGGAGCAGGCCGCCCGCTCCCTCCAGGGCGGCGATGCCGACCCCGAGATAGTCCAGGATGGTCCGGCCGAACAGCGCGAAGACCACGATCACGCCGAAGGCGACCACGGCCGCCTGCCAGGCCAGCCGGTTGCGGTCCTGGCGGGTCCGGCCGCGGGTCAGCCCGAGGAAGACCGGCACCGTGCCGGCCGGGTCGATGATCACGAACAGCGTGACGAAGACCTCCCAGAAGAACTTCATCTCACGCCTCCGTATCGCCGCGCCGCGCGGCCACGGCTACGATATCCGCCCGGGCCCCTGAGCCAGTCCGATGAGTTCCGGGCCGGCCGGGCGTCTGAGCTGGTGAACCAGTCAGCGAGCAGCTCACGGAGGCAGGCGATGGAACGCACCCGGATGACCGATGTGCGAACGGTGGGCATCCCGGTCTCTGACCAGGATCGGGCGCTCGACTTCTACACCGGCACGCTCGGCTTCGAGAAGCGGATGGAAGCCCCGCTGCCGGGCGGCGGCCGGTGGATCGAGGTCGCCCCGCCGGGCGCGACCACCACGCTGGCGCTCGTGGCGGCCCGGGAAGGCACGCCGGTCGGCGTCGAGACCGGCATCCGGCTGGCCAGCCCCGAGGCGAAAGCCGACCATTCCGACCTGCGGGCGCACGGCGTCGAGGTCGGCGAGTTGCTGCAGTGGCCGGGCGTGCCGCCGATGTTCACCTTCCGCGACCCGGACGGGAACGGCCTGACCGTGGTGGAGCAGAAGTAGCGGCGGTGCCGGCCGGCGGCTAGGCGTCGTCGTCGACCAGCTCCGGCAGGTTGCTGATGGTCGCGACGAGCTCCTCGACCAGGTCATCCATGACCGCACGGACCGAGCGGACGGCATTCATGCGCCCGACGATCTGGCCGGCGATCGGCCGGGCCAGGCCCGCGGCCGCGGCGCGCGGCACGAGGTCATCGGCGAGCGCGTCTTCGACCAGCATCATCTGCAGCGGGATCTGCAGCGCAGGCGGCGCGTCGGGCCGGGACCAGGCGTCAGTCCAGGTACTGCGGATCTGCCGGACCGGCTTGCCCGTCATCGATTTCGAGCGGACCGTGTCCGACGCTGTCGCGGCGATGAGCTGCGCTCGTTCCTCCTCGGTGGTGGCGGCTTCGGCGACGGTCAGCCAGATGGACCCGGTCCACACGCCCTTGGCCCCCAGGGCCAGGGCAGCGGCGATCTGCCGCCCGGTCCCGATGCCGCCGGCCGCGAGGACCGGGGCCGGAGCCACCGCATCGACCACGTCGGGCGTGAGCACCATGGTCGCGATCTCACCGGTGTGACCGCCTGCCTCAGTTCCCTGGGCGACCACGACGTCGACGCCTCCTGAGACGTGGCGCACCGCGTGCTGCACGCTGCCGGCCAGGGCGCCGACCTTGACCTCCGCGTCGTGGAACCGCCTGATCAGGTCGGGCCGGGGAGTTCCGAGCGCGCTGACGAAGAACCGGCACAGCGGATGGCCGAGGATGATATCGACCATCGGCAGCGTGCCTGCATTCGTGATGATCAGATTGCCGGTGTATTTGAACGGGGCGTCAATCGGCCGGGTCCGGATCCCGTTTTCTTCCAGCACCCGGCGGACGAATTTGCGGTGCTCTTCGGGAATGAGGGCCGCCAGTTCAGCCCGGAGCTTCGCCGGGTCCATCGTGCCGGTGTCAGCTGTCCGGGCCGGCAGCAGGACGTCGATGCCGTACGGCTTTCCGCCGCAGTGCTCGTCTATCCAGCTCAGCTCGGTATCGAGCTCGTCGACCGGATGGCTGGCCGCGCCGTACACGCCGAAGCCGCCGCGGCGGCTTACTTCTGCGACGACGTCCCGACAGTGACTGAAGGCGAATATCGGATACGCGACGCCGAATTCGGCAGCAAGAGTGGCGGACATCGTTAAAACCCCTTTCGCCGCGATTGAATATCCAGGCTGGATAATCACCGGGACGCAGGCGCAATGTCTGGCTTAATGGCCAATTAGTTATCGGTAAAGCTAGGACGGTGTTTCCTGGCTGTCAAGGGCAGCGCCTGGGATCATGACCTGGTGATGCGAAGCGACCACGTGCTTGCCGTGCTGGCCGAGCTGGATGCCGCCGGGGTGGCGGCCTGGATCGACGGAGGCTGGGGAATCGACGCGCTGCTGGGGCGTCAGACCAGGCCGCACGATGACCTTGATCTCGTGGTCGCGGCCGACGAGGTCCCGGCCTGCCGGATGGTCCTGGCGGCCGGCGGCTTTGCGGTCGAGCGGGACTGGCTCCCCACCGCCATCGCGTTCCGCCACGCCGACGGCATGGCCGTCGACTTGCACCCCGTTGAGCCGACGGCCGACGGGGGCGGTGACCAGATCCAGCTCGATGGCGTCCGGCGCTGGCATTACCTGCCGCCGGTGACCGGGAGCATCGACGGCCGCCCGGTGCGCTGCTGCCCGGCCGAAAGCCAGGTCGCGGCGCATCTGGGCTACGAGCCCGACGACCAGGACCGCGCCGACATGACCGAGCTGGCCCGGCACTTCGGGATCGAGCTTCCGGCGCCCTACGCGGTCATCCGGTGATGGCGGTGATGGCGGTGTAGAGGCCCAGGGCGAGCAGGATGGCGGCGCTGATCCGGCGGATCCAGGGCACCGGGAGCAGGGCCAGGCTGCGGGCCCCGACGGTCACGGCCAGCGCGGCCACCGCCCACAGGGCCAGGGCGGCGCCGACGAACACCGCGGCCGGGTCGTGGTACCGGGCGGCCAGGTTGGCCGTGGTGACCTGGGTGACGTCGCCCCATTCGGCCGCGAACACGACCGCGAACCCGATGCCGGCCACCCGCCACCAGGCCGTCCCGCCTCCGCCTCCGCCTCGGCCTCGGCCGGCGTTCCGGCGGCCGCCTCCGCTGCCGCATCGGCTGCCGGGGGCCGGCCCGGGGGCCTCACGCCGGGTGCCGCGCACGCTGGATACGGCCAGGTAGGCCGCGGCCGCCACGAACAGCCCGGCCACGATCCCGTCCAGCACCCGCGGCGGCACCAGCTTGATCAGCACCTGCCCGGCGGCCACGGCCAGGGCCGCGTGCACCGCGTACGCCCCGGCCGCCCCGGCCCAGACGGCCGCCGGCCGGTACCGGGTGCCCAGCAGCAAGGACGCGAACAGCGACTTATCCGGTAGCTCGGCCAGGAACGTCACCCCGAAGACCACGGCCGCTACCGCGACACCCGCCAGCACAGGCTCCTCCGACCCGCCCGGACCGGGAACCCGCAGATGAGGAAAGGGGGTTCCAGCCGGACCACTCGCGGCCGAAGGTCTCGTCCACCCCGCAGGGCCCGGCGGCCGGGTCCGCACCTGCGGACCAGCATGTCGACCAGCCGACGAAGGACTACTCCCCTTCGTGACCCAGCCTACTCACCCCCGGCACCGGGTGTCATGCCGACGGCACAGTCCGGTCCCGCGTGATGCGCGGCGGGATGCGGGGCAGAGACGCGGGTCAGGGCCGGCCCCGGCGCAGGGCGCGGAGCAGCGGCAACGCGGCGAAGTAGGTACCGGTCACCGAGCTCACGCCGATCCCCAGGTCGACGGAGATCCGGCCCTGCTGGGCCCAGTAGACGTCCTTGAGGTCCAGCAGCAGGGCGAACTCATCGACGATCAGGGCCAGGCCGACGCCGTAGGACACGGCCATGACGGGATGCCTGCGACGGGCCTCCTCGCCGTGGACGGCGATGCCGCCGACACCGCTGAGAAGGCCGATGCCCCACATGTAGTGGTGGAGATGCGCACCGCCCACGGTCAGGTTGCGGAACGGGCCCCAGCCCTCCTTGATGCTGTAGGTGATGCCGCGGACCGCGCCGAAGGTGGCGGTGAAGGCGAGCCAGCTGAGCAGCGCGGCGCGCTGCCCGGAGTCGAGTTCGTCGCGGTACACCCGGCGGACATCTGTGCCGAGCGAGGATGACGATTCCGGTGAGACGGCCATTGGGGAACAATACCGGGCACCCTCCGGGGGTCGTTTCACCTGCGTGAGCCGCGGCCGCGGCCGCCGCGGCGGCCAGCGCTTCGTAGGCCTCGGGCGGCGTGGTGGACGAGCCGATCCGGTGACCGGTGAGGCGGCCGTGATCGTCGCTGCCGCCGGTGGTGACCAGGCCGAGCTCGCCGGCCAGGCCGCGCAGGCCGGCCTGAGCCTCGGCCAGCTGGTCGGGGTGGAAGACCTCCACCCCGGTCAGGCCCACGGCGGCCAGGGCGGCGATCTGGTCGTCGGACACGAGCAGGTCCCGGTCGGCACGCGGGTGCGCGATCACGGTGACGCCGCCGGCCGCGCGGACCAGGCCGATGGCGCGAGTCGGCTCGAGCGCGTACCGGGTGACGTAGGCCCGGCCGCCGTCGCCGATCCAGTCCCTGGTGAAGGCCTGCTCGGCCGAGGTGATGGCACCGCTGGCCACCATGGCCCGGGCGATGTGCGGGCGGCCGACCACCGCAGATCCGGCCAGCGCCGCGACGTCGGCCCAGGTGATGGGCACGCCGAGGCCGGCCAGCCGGTCCACCATGGCCCGGGCGCGCAGCACCCGGTCCGCCCGGATGCGCCGGGTCTGCTCGGCCAGCTCCCGGTGGCCGGGGTCGAACCAGAAGGCCAGCATGTGCAGGCTGCGGCCCTCCAGCAGGCAGGACAGCTCCATGCCCGGCACCAGGGTCAGGGAGGCGGGCAGGCCGGCCCGGGCCGCGGCGTGCCCGTCCGTGGTGTCGTGGTCGGTCAGCGCGACCACGTCCAGGCCGGCGTCGGCGGCGCGCTGCATCACCTCGGCGGGCGGGTCCGTCCCGTCGGAGGCGCTGCTGTGCACGTGCAGGTCGGCTCGCATGCGGGTGGCCTCCCGGTCAGGCGGCGGGCAGCCGGGATGACGGGGCGCCGAAGGGCAGGTCGAGATCCTGGCCCGGGTCACGCAGGTCCCGCAGCTCGATCGGCTCCATGAGCAGCAGGCCCGCGGTGTCGGGCCACAGCACGAGCCACATCCAGCGGCCGGTGATCTCGCCCGCGAACACGGCCCGGTCGGCCGAGTCAACCTGCCAGAGCGGGAAGTCGTGCTGGCCGAAGGAGACGGTGGCGGCGGGCGGCGCGGACGCGAATCCCGCTCCCGGGTCCACCGAGTCCAGGCCGGCCAGAGCCGCGCCCAGGCCGACGCCCGGGTCCTCGGCGATGACCAGCATGTCGGCCGGGCCGCCGACCGGGTTCGGCCCGGACAGCGCCACGGCACTGGCCCGGGTCCCGGTCCGGTCGTCGCCGACCCCGGCGAAGCCGGTGACCAGCCAGCCGGAGGGCAGCGGCCACGGCAGCCAGGCCGGGACGCCCGCCATCCGGAGCAGCCCGTCCAGGCCTTCCCGGGAGGGGCTGAAGGCGGGCCGCAGCGGAAGGACCTCGCCGTGCCGGTCGCATCGCCAGGCGCTGGAGAAGGCGGTCGGCTCCCGGACGGGCTGGCCGCACCGCGGACAGGCCGAGGGCATATGACGGTGGCCTTCCAACGTGATGATCGCCCCCTTGACGTGCGGTAATGGCGGCATTCCTACCCGGTCCGGCGGGCGGGCATGCATGGTCGGCGGCCGCTTGGACAGGCCAGCGGCGCCGGCCTTCAGGCCGGCGCCGCTGGGGGGTGAATCCTGTTTAGTGCAGAACGCCGAAGTTCGCGCCCCACAGCTGGTTGTTGTACACCGTGCCGTTGGAGTACTTGTTCAGCGTGTAGGTGGTCAGCTGCGGCCGCGGCTTGTCGGTCGGGTAGCCGTTGCCCGGGTAGTTGAGCACGTACGGGTGGCTGAAGTTGGTGTCCGAGCCGTTGATCAGCGGGACGGTGTGCGTCTTGATCGAGTCGATGGTGTCCTTGACCCACACGGTCTTGGCGGACACGCCGCACGGCTGCAGGGACACCGGGGTCCCGTTGGCGGCGGTGGTGGCCACGCCCACGCACAGGCCGCTGTCCACCCCGTTGGGCGAGTACTCGATCTCGTACGCCCACAGCTTGGCGTAGTGCAGGTTCAGCGACGCGGTGGCCAGGCCGGCCTTGTAGAAGTCGTTGACCGTGCCCTGGAAGGCGATGGTGAAGTCCTCGCCCTTGTCATAGTTGCTGGCCTGGTACAGGATGACAGGCTGGCCGGCCTGGGCCTTGGCCTGGTACACGTCGAGCACGAAGTTCGGGTGCTTGTGAGTGCCGAACTTCTGGCTGAAGATGTCGATGCAGTTCTTACCGCACGACGGGGTGGCGGCGGACGCCGCGCCCGCGGTGAGCGTCCCCGCTGCGCCGATGCCGCCGACCAGAGTCAGCGTGGCCGCGGCCGCGAAGACCTTGCTCTTGAAAGACATTAGTGCCTGTTCCTCCCTGAGACGGCGGCCGTGCCCCGTGCACGACCGCTGAGCCCGGGCAGGGGCGGCTGACCGGCGGCTCGTATAAGGGACGCATCAGGCGTTAACTTGGTTGTCATATTTCGTGTCCTGGTGTCCGAAGCATCGTCCGTCACGCTGATTTCGGTGTAAACACGGGCACCTGGCGTGGCTTAGACAACAGTGACGCCGGCCCCCTGGCGGGAGCCGGCGTCACCGGGTACTTCAGGTTGCTGCCTCAGCAGTCCTTAGTGCAGGACACCGAAGTTGGCGCCCCACAGCTGGTTGCTGTCCACCGTGCCCAGCTCCGGGCCGTTCGGGCCGTTGGAGAAGCCGGTCAGGTTGGTCACCGTCAGCTGCGGCCGCGGCATGTCGGTCGGGTGCGCGTTGGTCGGGTAGGTCAGCACGAACGGGTGGCTGAAGTTCGTGTCCGAGCCGTTGATCAGCGGGATGTAGCCGCCGTGGATGAAGGTGCTCCACGAGTCGGAGTAGTCCAGGATCCACACGGTCTTGGACGACACGCCACACGGCTGCAGGGTGACACCCTCGCCCTGAACCGCAGTGGTGGCCACGCCGAGGCACAGGCCGGAGTCCACGCCGTAAGGCGCGTACTCGTTCTCGAAGGCCGGGAAGTTCGGGAAGCCCTGGGCCAGGCCGCCGTAGTGCAGCGCGACCGCCGACGACACCATGTTGGCGCCGTAGAAGTCCTTGACGGTGCCCTGGAAGGCCACGGTCCAGTCCTCGGCCGGGTCGTAGTTCGCGGTACGGAACAGGATGACCGGCTGGCCGGCCTTCTCGCCCTGGCGAAGCACGTCGATGACGTAGTTCGGGTGCGTGTGCGTGCCGAACTGCTTGCTGAACACGTCGATGCAGGAGTTGCCACACGACGGGGTAGCCGCCGAAGCGGTACCCGCGGTGAGCGCACCGGCCACGCCAACGCCGCCGACCACGGTCAGCGTCGCCGCGGTGGCGAGCACCTTGCTCTTGAAGGACATGAAGATTCCTCTCTCGGAACTAGCAGCCGTACCCTGCGCACGGCTGCGTCGAGCGGCCCCCGCAGCGCGCGTCGGATTGTCCCCGATCGGTCAGCGCGCCACCTGCTTTGCCTGGCCGACCAGGTCGCACCATCCGGCCTGAACGGTCCTGCGTCCCACAGAGGGCTTGTCTTTCTGTAAAGGAAGACGCACTGAGCGTACAGGAGGTTGACACACGGTCACAGCATCAGACACAAAAAGTGACGCCGACCCCCCTCAGGGGGCCGGCGTCACCGGTGATTCAGGTTGCTGCTTCAGCAGTCCTTAGTGCAGGACACCGAAGTTGGCGCCCCACAGCTGGTTGCTGTTGACCGTGCCGAGCTCCGGACCGCCGAAGCCGTTGGAGAAGCCGGTCAGGTTGGTCACCGTCAGCTGCGGACGCGGCATGTCGGTCGGGTGCGCGTCCTTCGGGTAGGTCAGCACGTACGGGTGGCTGAAGTTCGTGTCCGAACCGTTGATCAGCGGCACGTAACCACCGTGGGTGAAGGTGCTCCACGAGTCGAGGTAGTCCAGGATCCACACGGTCTTGGACGACACGCCACACGGCTGCAGCGTGACACCCTCATTCTGGATGGCGGTGGTGGCAAGGCCGAGGCACAGGCCGGAGTCCACGCCGAACGGCGCGTACTCGTTCTCGAACGCCGGGTCGTCCGGGAAGCCCGTGGCGCCGCCGCCGTAGTGCAGGTTCACCGCGGAGGTGACCAGGCCAGCCGCATAGAAGTCCGACACCGTGCCCTGGAAGGCCACGGTGAAGTCCTCCGCCGGGTCGTAGTTCGCCGTGCGGAACAGGATGACCGGCTGGCCGGCCTTCTCGCCCTGCTTGAGCACGTCAACCACGTAGTTCGGGTGGGCGTGCGTGCCGAACTGCTTGCTGAACACGTCGATGCAGGAGCTGCCACACGACGGGGTAGCCGCCGAGGCGGTACCCGCGGTGAGCGCACCGGCCACGCCGACGCCGCCGACGACGGTCAGCGTCGCCGCCGCAGCGAGCACCTTGGTCTTAAAAGACATGCAAGATTCCCTTTCTTGGAACCCACGGCCGTACCCTGCGCACGGCCGTATCGAGCTGGGCCTCCACAGCGCGCGTCGGATAGTCCCCGATCGCTCGGCACGCTGCCGGCTCGCGGTGGCCTGATCGCGTCTATGTGCGGACACGATCGGTCATGCAGTTCCATGGGGCTTTTCGGGCCTCCGGTATATAGACGCCGGATCCCCGCAAAAGGTTGACGGGCGACTGTATACGGATGACAAAGAAGTGACGCCGGTCCCCGGGTGGGGGACCGGCGTCACCGAGTTACTCAGGAGACGTATTCAGAGTCCTTTAGTGCAGGACGCCGAAGGTCGCGCTCCAGAGCTGGTTGGACTGGATGGTCCCGATCTCCGGGCCACCGAAGCCCTGAGCGGCACCGGTCAGGTTGGTCACGGTCAGCTGCGGCCGCGGCATGTCCGTCGGGTAGCCGTCCTTCGGGTAGGTCAGCACGAACGGGTGGCTGAAGTTCGTGTCCGAGCCGTTGATCAGCGGGAAGAACCCACCGTTGGTGAACAGGCGCCACGAGTCGTAGGTGTCCACGATCCACACGGTGTTCGCGGAGACGCCACACGGCTGGAGGGTGACGCCCTCGCCCTGAATCGCGGTGGTGGCCGTGCCCATGCACAGACCCGAGTCGACCCCGTACGGCGCGTACTCGATCTCGAACGCCGGGTCATCCTGCGAAGCCACGGAACCATCGCCGTAGTGCAGGTTCACCGCCGCCGACACCAGGCCAGCGTCGTGGAAGTCGGAGGTGAGCCCCTGGAACGCAACCGTCCAGTCCAGGGCCGGGTCGTAGTTCGCGGTACGGAACAGGATGATCGGCTGGCCGGCCTTCTCGCCCTGACGCAGCACGTCAACGGTGAAGTTCGGCGAGCGGAACGTGCCGAACTGCTTGGTGAAGATGTTGACGCAGGAGTTGCCACACGACGGCGTAGCCGCCGCCGCCGAACCCGCGGTGAGCGCGCCCGCCGCGCCCACGCCGCCGACCACAGTCAGCGTCGCTGCCGCAGCAGCCACCTTGCTCTTGAGGGACATTGATGATTCCTCTCTGAAAACCCACAGCCGTACCCTGCGCACGGCTGTACGGAGCTGACCTCGTAGCACACGAACCGGAGATCCCGGTCCGCTCGGCACGCTGCCGGCTCACGTGGCCTGGTCAGGACAGGAACGGCTGGCCTGACCGGTAGTGCGATATTGAGAGGGAAAGCACCCCGGGCCGAGGCCCGGGAAGTCTTCGGGGTGGTGCTCTTCGATCGGCGGTGGTGGCGCCGGCCGCACGCGGAGGCCGACGCCACCGTGCCGTTACATCAGTCGGTACTAGCTGCTGAGAACGCCGAGGTCGGCGCTCCACAGCTGGTTGGCGTCCACCGTGCCGAGCTCCGGACCGGGGATGCCGAACGGCGGGCTGGCCTGCGAGAACCCGGTGATGTTCTGCACGGTCAGCTGCGGCCGAGGCTTGTCCGTCGGGTAGGCGTTGCTCGGGTAGGTGAGCACGAACGGGTGGCTGAAGTTCGTATCCGAGCCGTTGATCAGGGGCACGTAGCCACCGGTCAGCGTGGTCTGGATGGAGTCGAGGACATCCACGACCCACACCGTGTTCGCGGACACGCCGCACGACTGGAGGGTCACGCCCTCACCGGCCGTCGCGGTCGTGGCCACGCCCATGCACAGGCCCGAGTCCACGCCGTAGGGAGCGTACTCGATCTCGAAGGCCCAGTCGTTAACGGCCTGGGTCGTCTGACCGTAGCAGTCGGTGAAGTTCGCGCCCGGCTGCCCGGCCGGAATGCAGCCGTAGTGCAGCGCCAGCGCGGAGGACACCATCTTGGCCGCGTAGAAGTCGGCCACGGTGCCCTGGAAGGCCGCGGTCCAGTCTTCGGCCGGGTCATAGTTCGCGGTCCGGAACTGGATGACCGGCTGGCCGACCTTCTCGCCCTGCCGCAACACGTCGATAACGTAGTTCGGGTGCGCATGCGTGCCGAACTGCTTGCTGAAGATGTTCACACAGGAAGATCCGCACGACGGCGTGGCCGCAGACGCGGATCCCGCCGTGAGCGCGCCCGCTGCGCCGACGCCGCCGACCACAGTCAGCGTCGCCGCGGCGGCGAGCACCTTGTTCTTTAGGGACATGAACGTTCCTCTCATGGAACCGCAGCCGAGCCCTGCGCACGGCCGCGTAATGCCGACCTCCGCAGCTCACGACACCGGATGGCTTTCCGGTTCGCTCGGCACACTGCCGGCTCACGGTGGTCTGGTCAGGAACCACGCAGCTCCCTGACCGTTACTGCTGTCTGGAGAGGGGGACCCCAGGCGAACCTGGAAGTCTCAGACGTCTAACGCTCCTGCAAAATACCCTGAACTTGAGAACAACTGCAGTACGACATTGTCATGCTTCGATTACGTACTGAAACGGATTGCCTTTCGGCTTCCCGCTCCGGAGCACTGCCCCTCAGTTATCCCATACAAGTGACGCCCGATGCGGCCAAGTGGTTGGCGCCGACGCCAAAAATCGGCGATGAGACCAAATCGCAACATTTCCGCATACCGACCCGGATTCAATCGGGTGCAGCACGTTAGCACGGCGGCGCGGGAGGCCGGCGGCACGGCGGCGCAGCCGGTGCAGGCGCAACGATAATGAGGGCCATGTCCGGATCGGTGATCCCCTGCGTCGGCGCCGTCATCAAGGACGCCACGGGCCGCCTGCTGCTCATCAAGCGCGGGCATGACCCCGGCGCCGGGCTGTGGTCACTGCCCGGGGGCCGGATCGAGCGGGGCGAAAGCGACGCCGAGGCGCTGGTCAGAGAGATTCTCGAGGAAACGGGCCTGCGGATTGAGCCGGGAGCGCTGATCGGCGCGGTGCGCCAGGCCGGCTCCGGCGACGTCTTCGACATCAGGGACTACGCCGCCACCGTCACCGGCGGGACGCTCCGGGCCGGCGACGACGCGGCCGGGGCCCGCTGGGTGCGGACCGGCGAACTGGCGGCCCTGGCGGTCACGGACGGTCTGATCGAAGCGCTGCGCGACTGGGGAGTTCTCGACCAATAACAGCATCGATCGTCCTGTTTCGGCCTGATTGGCAGCGAACAAAGCTGATTGTCAAACACGCAGAGCTAATGGCGTGATGTCGATACTCAGCGCGCAGTTTCGGCATCATTGCCGGTAATGATGCCGGCATTCCTACCGCGCGCGACAACGGCCTCGGCCATTTTGCGGGACGCTTCGTCGATCATCTCGTCGCCCAGCATGACGGCACCGCGAGCCTGGACCGTGGTCGCCTCGGCGTAGGCCTCCAGGATGGCCACGGCCCGGGAGTACTCCTGCGGTGACGGCGCGAAGGCCCGGTTGCCGGCCTCGATCTGGTCCGGGTGCAGGACCCACTTGCCGTCGTAACCGAGCGCGGCCGCGCTCGTCGCCGAGCGCCGGAACCCGTCCACGTCGCGCACTTTGAGGTAGGGCCCGTCGATGGCCTGCAAGCCGCGGGAGCGGGCCGCGATCAAGATGCGCATCAGCGCGTAGTGATAGACGTCTCCGCCGGCGTACCCCTCCGGCTGGCCGCCGACGTCGAGCGACCTGAGCCCGACACTGGCCATGAAGTCGGCCGGCCCGAACACCAGCGCCTCCAGCCGCGGGGAGGCCGCCGCGATGGCATTCACCGCGGCCAGCCCGCTCGGGTCCTCGATCTGCGCCTCGATCCCGGTCTGCCCCACCGGCAGGCCCGCCTCGCGCTCGGCCTGGCCGAGCAGGATGTCCAGCCAGACGACGTGATCAGGCGAGGTCACCTTGGGCAGCACGATGGCGTCCGGGGACGCCTCGCCGGTCACCACGGCGAGCACGTCGCGGTGGGCCCAGGACGTGGAGGCATCGTTGACCCGGACCGCGACCACCCGGCCGCCCCAGTCACCGCCCAGCGCGGCGGCCGCGTTGGCCCGCGCCTGCTCCTTGGCCGACGGGGCCACCGAATCCTCGAGGTCGAAGAACACCTCGTCGGCGGCCAGCCCGCGGGCCCGGCCGATGAACCGCTCGCTGCTGGCCGGCACCGACAGGCACGACCGGCGCACCCGGAAAGCACGCTCCATACCGCGAGCGTAATCCTGCGACCTGATCCGCTGGTGCCCGCCTGACGTCAAGCCGACAAAGCCAGACAGTGACAAGGAGATAGACGGCGGGGGGCGGCAGCCCTCCTATGCGGGGGGTGGGCCAACGACATGGTTGTCACAATCACGTGCTCTGGACGACGTGGTTGTGACAACCATGCGGTTGGGGTTGTGACCTCTGAGGCGCGTGGGGCGCTCTGGCTCAAGCGACGCTGCGAGGCATGCGGGCGTGTCGTCCGGAGTGGAGCTGGTGGGGCGGCGCTTGTTTCTGTGACGAGGTGGGCGCGGCGGGCAGGGCGGATGAGGGGCGGGTGGTGAGGTAGGGGGCCCGGTGCGTGGGTGGCTGCGGTGGCGGGACGCGGCGGGCCGGTGCTGGCCGGGGAGGGGCGGGCCGCTGGTGGCCGGGGAGGGGCGGGCCGCTGGTGGCCGGGGAGGGGCGGGCCGCTGGTGGCCGGGGAGGGGCGGGCTGCTGGTGGTGGCCGGGGAGGGGGTAGACAGCCGGCGGGGAAACAGCAGGTGAACGTTGGGTGAGCAGGGTTGCTGGAGGATTCTGGCGCGGGGCGCGGTGTTTATTCTGGCGGTTGCCAACTCGTCCGATCTGTCCCTGATGGGGGCCAACGTGCGACGTGCCGCGCTGACCGCCGTCCTGGCGGTGTCCGCGGGGTTGCTGGCTGCCTGCGGGAGCAGCGGCCCGCCCGCCAACCTGATCTCGGTCTCCACCGGCGGCTGCGGCGGGACCTGGCATCTGGACGCCCCCGGTCCGTACACGTTCCAGATCTACGATGCCGCCCCGGAGGGCGGCGAGGTCGACCTGGTCAACCCGGCCAGCGGGGCGATCTACGCCGAGGTCAACGGGCTGGGGCCGGGAACCACCGGCACCATGCAGCTGAACGTCGGCTCGGGGTCCTACGCGTTCCGCTGCCTGTTCGACGACTACGACCCGATCACCGGGCCGACCGTAGTGATCAGCGGGCACGCGGCCGGCTCGCCGGCCATCCTCCCGATCACCAGCGCCGACCTGATCGCCCCGGCCAAGCAGTACCAGGCCTACGTGGCGGCCGGGCTGGACACGCTGGCCGGGCAGGCTGACACGCTGGCCGGCGACGTCCGCGGCGGCAACCTGGCAGCGGCGAAGGGCGCCTGGCTGCCGGCGCACCTTACTTACGAGCGGCTGGGGGCGGCGTACGACGCCTTCGGCGACTTCGACCAGGCCATCGACGGACGGCCGGCCGGACTGGCCGGCGAGGTGAACGACCCGGACTGGACCGGCTTCTTCCGGCTGGAGGACGGGCTGTGGCACGGGCAGAGCGCCCAGCAGCTGACCGCGGTGGCCGACAAGCTCGACGCCGACGTCCACTCGCTGCGCAGCTCGTGGTCGACGACGCGGATCAACCTGCTCGACATCGGGCTGCGCACCCACGAGATCCTGGAGAACGCCCTGCAGTTCGACCTGACCGGCCAGGACGACTACGGCAGCGGGACGACGCTGGCCACCACGCAGGCCAACGTTACCGGCACGCAGGAACTGCTCACCGTCCTGCATCCGCTGCTGGTCACACGGTACGCCGGGCTGCCCGCCGTCGACACCGGGCTGAACCGGCTGAACACGCTGCTGAATGCGGCCAAGACGCCGAGCGGGCAGTGGACGCCGGTGGCTCGGCTGACCCAGAGCAGCCGGGAGCAGATCAACGCGGCCTGCAGTCAGGCCCTGGAAGAACTTGCCCCGATCGCCGCCATCACCGAACCACGGACCAGCTGATGCCTGAGCCCACCACCCCCGACGCGCCGCGCCCAGAACAGGCGGGCGCACCCGGTTCTTCTGGTCCCGCGGAAAGCACTGCTGGGCCCACGCCCGGCCCGGCCGGTCCCGCGGGCAGCCCGAGCAGTTCCGTTGGGGGCGCAAGCGGTCCGGCGGGGGGTCCTGTCGGTCCGGCGGGAAGTTCAGCGGGGGCGGTGGCACGGCCGCGGCGGCGGGCCTTTCTGCTCGGCGGGCTGGGGGCCGGGGCCGTGGGGGCGGCGGCGGGCGTGGCGGGCGGGTACGCCTACCGGGCCACGCGGGCCGCGCCGGCCAATGAGGTGGCGCTGGAGCAGGCCGAGGCCGGCCTGCTGCCGCCGGTGCCGTTCGAGGGCCGGCACCAGGCCGGCATCCTGCCGGTGGCGCAGCGGCAGACGGCGGTGATCTCATTCAACGCCACCGCGGAGGGACGCGGCGAGCTGACCGAGCTGTTCCAGACGATCACCGCGCGGGCCCGGTTCCTGACCGCGGGCGGCCCGCCGCCGCCGGTCGGCATCGGCGGCCCGCCGTCGGATTCCGGCGTGCTCGGTGACACCGTCGTCCCGGACGGCCTGACGGTGACGCTGGGCGTGGGTTCCACGCTGTTCGACGACCGGTACGGGCTGGCCAGCAGGCGGCCGGCGAAGCTGACCGAGATGACCGCGTTCCCGAACGACAACCTGGACCCGGCCCAGTGCGGCGGCGACCTGATCCTGCAGCTCAGCGCGGGGCACGCCGACGTGGTGATGCACGCGCTGCGGGACATCGCCCGGCACACCCGGGGCGGCATGCAGGCCAGCTGGCGGATCGACGGCTTCTCCAGCCCGGCCCGGCCGTCCGGCACGGTGCCGCGCAACATGCTCGGGTTCATGGACGGCATCGCGGGCCCGGACGTGACCAGTCAGGCCACGATGAACCAGCTGGTCTGGATCCAGCCGGGCGCCGCGGGCGAGCCGTCCTGGACCGCGGGCGGGAGCTACTTCGTGGTGCGGCTGATCAGGATGCTGGTGGAGTTCTGGGACCGGGTCGACCTCACCGAGCAGGAGAACATGATCGGCCGCCGCCGGGTGAGCGGCTTCCCGCTGGACAGCACGGCCATCCACGCCATCCCGCAGTACACGGCCGACCCGACCGGTGACGTCATCCCGCTCACCGCTCACATCCGGCTGGCCAACCCGCGGACGGCCCAGACGTCCGGCAGCCAGATCCTGCGCCGCGGCTACAACTACGACCGGGGCATCGACTCGGACGGCAACCTCGACATCGGGCTGGTCTTCACCTGCTTCCAGCAGGACATCAAGCGGCAGTTCGAGACGGTGCAGGCCAGGCTGGCCGACGAGCCGCTGGTGGACTACATCAGCCCGTTCGGCGGCGGTTACTTCCTGGCCCTGCCCGGGGCGGTCGACAGCACCGACTACCTGGGCCGGGCCCTGCTGGCCTGAGGCCGGCCCGGATGGGGCGCCTTCGCGCCGGCGTCGCCGGACGCTGTGACGGGACGGCCACCTTGATCTATTCTTGACCGCTCGTTTCCCTTCTGGTCAGATTCAGTGCTCTTTTGTGTCATCCGGCTCTGCGAGGTTTTGCTCCGGTGTGCGCGCGAAGGCGCCGCGGCCTGGAACCCCCCGGGGTTCGTCGGCACGTCCCAGCCAGCAGACTCAGGAGGGCAAGACATGGGCGAAGGCCCGGTGAAGGTGCGAGCCAAACACAGAAGGGCCCGGTACTACGTGGCCGTCGGCGCGGCCGTGCTCGTCGGCGCGGGCACCGCGATCGGCACCACGGTGACCGGCGCGAGCGCGTCGCCGAACACGGTCAGCTCGGTGCAGGTCCCGGCCACGAGCGCGCCGAGCAGCTGGGTAGTGGCGCCGAAGACGGCCACGCCCATCCAGCACCTGGTCGTCCTGTTCGACGAGAACCAGTCGTTCGACCACTACTTCGGCACCTACCCGTACGCGACCAACACGGACGGCAACACGTTCAAGGCCAAGCCCGGCACCCCGAAGGTCAACGGCCTGTACACCTCGATCACCTCCCAGGGCCCGAAGGGCCCGCTGCTGACGAGCAACCCGAACGCGTACAACCCGCAGCGGCTCAGCTACACCCAGGCCCTGACCTGCAGCCAGAACCACAACTACCTGCCCGAGCAGGAGGCCTTCGACGGCGGCAAGATGGACAAGTTCGTCGAGTTCACCCAGGCCGCCTCGACCTGCAACGCGGGCACGAACGAGTTCTTCGAGCCCGGCCTGGTGATGGACTACTACGACGGCAACACCGTCACCGCGCTGTGGAACTACGCGCAGAACTTCTCGATGAGCGAGAACAACTACGACACCAACTTCGGCCCGTCCACGCCGGGCGCGCTGAACGTGATCTCGGGCAGTGACGGCGACGGCTATGCGGTCAACCCGACGACCGGCGCCGTGACCACGTCGCCGACCTCGGTGAGCGCGCTGAACAGCAAGGGCCTGGGCACCATCTACGGCGACCTGGACCCGGCCTTCGACGGCTGCTCGGACGCCAGCCACACCTCGACCAGCCCGGTCGGCGTGATGACGGGCAAGAACGTCGGCGACCTGCTCAACGCCAAGAACGTCACCTGGGGCTGGTTCCAGGGCGGCTTCGCGCCGACCAGCACCAACTCGGCCGGCTACCCCGTGTGCGGGGCGGCGCACACCAACATCGGCGGCAACTCGGTGGCCGACTACTCGCCGCACCACAACCCGTTCGAGTACTACAAGTCGACGGCCAACCCCAAGCACCTGCCGCCGTCCTCGGAGAAGGCCATCGGCCACACCGACCAGGCCAACCACCAGTACGACCTGTCTGACTTCGCCGAGACGCTGAAGGACGGCAACATGCCGTCGGTCAGCTACCTCAAGGCGGCCGAGTACCAGGACGCCCACCCCGGCTACTCCGACCCGCTCGACGAGCAGACCTTCCTGGTCAACACGATCAACGAGATCGAGAAGTCCAAGTACTGGGCGTCCACCGCCATCGTCATCGACTACGACGACTCCGACGGCTGGTATGACCACCAGGCGTCCAAGATCGTGAACGGCTCGGACACCGTCAACGACACCACGATGTGCTCCTCGGTGGCCATGACGGTGGGCGACACCGCCACCCGCTGCGGCTACGGCCCCCGGCTGCCGCTGGTGGTCGTCTCGCCGTGGACCAAGCAGAACTACGTCAGCAACAACATGACCGACCAGTCTTCGGTGGTGAAGTTCATCGAGGACAACTGGCTCAAGGGACAGCGGATCGGCAACGGCTCGTTCGACGCCGAGGCGGGCAGCCTGACGGCGCCCGGCGGCGTGCTGAACTTCACCAGGCCGCACTTCTTCCCGCTCATCCTCAACCCCAGCTCGGGCAGGGTCGTCTACTAGGCAGTTCGCCTTAACAACGCCCGAGCAACTCAGCCCAGCGGCTGCGACCGGCACGGCCGGCCGCAGCCGCTGGCGTCTGCCGGGGCCTGGGTGACGGGCGGGACGACTGGACGCGCTTAGCCCGCATGGGTCTGAACGGTCCCGCGGGGCTGCGCGGGCCAGCTGCTGTGCTGCGGGCCGGCTGCTGTGATTAAGGCGACATGGGGAATCGGTCAGGCCCGGACGGTTGCGGACGGGCACAAACAGGGCGGCGCTAGCATGAACCCATGATCGGATCGCGCACCACTCCCCCGAACGCCGAGCAAGTGACCAAGGCCCTGGACGGCGTGCAGGATCCCGAGATCCATCGGCCCATCACCGAGCTGGGCATGGTCAAGGGCATCGACATCGCCAAGAACGGGGCCGTCCGGGTCGAGGTGTGGCTGACCGTGGCGGGCTGCC
The DNA here is from genome assembly GCA_963744005.1 of uncultured Actinomycetes bacterium. Classification (GTDB taxonomy): domain Bacteria; phylum Actinomycetota; class Actinomycetes; order Streptosporangiales; family Streptosporangiaceae; genus Palsa-504. Next base: position 2,312,887 of record CAVURU010000003.1, read on the forward strand.
CGCTGCGTGACACCATCACCCGGGACGTCACGACCGCGGTCGGCAAGCTGCCGGGAGTGTCCTCGGTCCAGGTCGACCTGGACGTGATGAGCGACGAGCAGCGCAAGGAGCTGCAGACGCGGCTGCGCGGCGGCCGCCCCGAGCCGCAGATCCCGTTCTCCCAGCCGTCCTCGCTGACCCGCGTGTTCGCGGTGGCCAGCGGCAAGGGCGGGGTGGGCAAGTCGTCGGTCACGGTCAACCTGGCCGCGGCGCTGGCCGCCGCGGGCCACAAGACGGGCGTGGTGGACGCCGACATCTACGGCCACTCGGTCCCGCGCATGCTGGGCGTCACCGGACGGCCGACCCCGGTCGAGAGCATGATCATGCCGCCGTCGGCGCACGGGGTGAAGGTCATCTCGATCGGCATGTTCACCAAGGGCAACACCCCGGTGGTCTGGCGGGGACCCATGCTGCACCGCGCCCTGCAGCAGTTCCTGGCCGACGTGTACTGGGGCGACCTGGACGTGCTGCTGCTGGACCTGCCGCCGGGCACCGGCGACATGGCCATCTCGGTGGCCCAGATGCTGCCCTCGGCCGAGCTGCTGGTGGTGACCACCCCGCAGGTGGCGGCCTCGGAAGTGGCCGAGCGGGCGGGCGCGATCGTGTCGCAGACCCGGCAGCGGATCGCCGGGGTCATCGAGAACATGTCCTACATGGTGTGCCCGCACTGCGGCGAGCAGATGGACATCTTCGGCTCGGGCGGCGGGGCGGCCGTATCCACCGCGCTGGCCCGGGTGACCGGGGCCCCGGTGCCGCTGCTGGGCCAGATCCCGCTGGACGCGCGGCTGCGCGAGGGCAGCGACAACGGGACGCCGCTGGTGCTCGGCGAGCCGGACTCGCCCGCCTCGCTGGCCATGCGGAAGATCGCGGAGGAGCTCGGGACCCGCCAGCGGGGCCTGGCCGGGCGCGAGCTCGGCCTGTCGCCGCGCTAGGAGCCGGAGGGCCGCGAGCAGCTGAGTGGCCGAGAGCGGCTGGGCTGCGCCGACGCGGCCGGGTCTTAGGTCGCGTCGGGGTCGTAGGGAGCGCGCTCGCCGGGGGCGAGGGTCACCCGGGGCGCGGTCGTGGGCGCGGAGCCGGGCCCGGCCGCGCCGTTCGGCTCGTCGAAGAGGTGCTTGGCCACGAACCGCTTCGGGTTCAGGTCCTCGATCTCGAAGTCGGCGAACTCCGGGCCGAGTCCCTCCCGCAGGTCATTCTTGGCCCCTTCGGCGACCCGGCGCAGGTCACGCAGGGCCCGCCCGGCCTGGGAGGCGAGCTTGGGCAGCTCGTTGGGCCCGAAGATGATCAGCCCGATGACAGCCAGAACCAGCAGCTTGGGGATGGACAGATCGAACACCGGCCAGCTTTCCGTCTGGGATCACACGCTCTCAAGGTCCACTGTAAACCGCGCACGGCCCTGGTCCGTAGCGGCATCGGTTAAGAAGGACCCGCTCAGCCGAACGGATTGACCCACGACGCCACCCGGGCCACACCGCGTGACATGCGCTTGAGGAACCCGGGCGGCGTGTCGTGCGGCAGGGCACCGACCACCCGCTCGACGGTCAGCGCCGGCGCGTCGGCCATCAGCGTGTAGACCATGCCGCGGCTGGCCCAGGTCAGCGGCCGCTGATCTGGCTCGGCGGCGTAGACGGCGTGGCCGCCCAGGGTGACCTGCCGCCAGCCGGGCAGCTGCGCGGGGAGGGTCCCGTGCTGCTCGAACACCGAGACCACCGACAGCCCGTCCGAGTAGGCCAGGTCGAGCACGTTCCCGGCGCTGGACTGCGTCTGGGAACCGGTGAACAGGGACAGGCCGCCGGGCAGGCTGGCCGGGACCAGCCAGCCGCCGGCCCGCAGCGCGAGCAGCTGGCTGACCGCGAGCTGGCCCGCCCACGACGCGGCCCGGCCAGACGGGGCGGAGCCAGACGGGGCGGAGCCAGACGGGGCGGCGGCCGGGGGCTGCTGGCCGACGCGCACGTCGACGAACGCCTCCTCGCTCATGACGTGGGCCTGGGAGTCGAAGGTCTCCCGCTGCAGCGGGAGCTTGGTCTGCTCATCCAGCCAGAACCGGGCGGCCAGGCTGCCGTCGTCCCGCCTGGCCTCGACCACCTGGGCCTTCCGGTTGCCCGCCGAGCCCGAGCCGCCGTAGCCGACCGTGTAGTGCGCCTGGAGCAACTGGACGAGCGGGACGGTGACGCCGAGCACGCCCTCAGGCCACCGGCCGTCGGTGTCGGAGGAGGTGTAGGGCTCGGCACCGGGAGCCGTCCCGGCGGCCCGGGTGCGGGTGACGGTCTGACCGCCGCTGGCGTGCCAGATGTCGGACATCAATACGCTCTCGCCGCTGGCGCCCCAGCGGGAGACGATCTCCTCCCCCTGGTAGGAGGTAGATACGGCGGCCTGCGCCGACTGGCGGAGCAGGCTCACGGCCAGGGCGCTGGCCGGCCCGCGGGCCGCCGACCCGCTGTTGGCCGATGCGCTGTTGGCCGACCTGCTGTTGGCCGATGCGCTGCTCGCCGACCCGCTGCTCGCTGACCCACTGCCCGCCGATCCGGTGCAGCCGGCCAGGAGCAGGCCGGGCAGGGCCACGGCCAGCACGGCGGCGAGCAGCGGGACGGGCCGGGGCGAACGGCCCGGGCTGAGCAACCCGGGCCTCACGGATGGGTCACGACGGAGTCGTCGCTGGGAACGGCGGCCGGGCGGCCGGACGGACCGCTGTACGGGACTTCGCCGGTGGTGATGGCGTGCTGGACGCTGTACATCTCCACCTGGGGCGTGACCCGCGGGCCGGGCACGGCCTCGCCGCCGCCGCCGACGCCGAACGCGACGGCGCCGAGGCCGACGACGACGGACAGCGCGCCGATGGCGGCGTAGCGGCGGCGAGCCGTGCGCTTGGCCAGGCCGAACGGCTCCAGCCCGGTCCCGGCTGAGGTCAGGTGATGCAGGCCGCGGCGCGGCGGCAGCGGGCCGCCCGGGCCGGTCATGGCGATCAGGCGCCGGGTGATGGCCTCTTCGGCGGGCGCGCCGGGGGGCAGCCCGCGCAGCTGGCGCTTGAGCTCGCGCAACCCGGCCGCGTCGGCCCGGCACTGCTCGCAGCCGGCCAGGTGAGCGTGCGCCCGGTCCCGTTCGGCTCCATTGAGCTCGCCGTCGACCAGGGCGGACAGCCGGTCGCCGAGGTGATGATGGCTCATGATCCGGCCGACCGCCTCAGCCGCGGGACCAGGCCCCCGCCCCAGCCGGGCCGGGCCGCCACCGCCTCTTCGGCGGGGGCAGGGGCCGGCGGTGTTCCAGGGCGGCGCGCAGCTGGGCGCGGCCGCGGTGGATCCGGCTGCGTACGGTGCCCAGCTTGACGCCCAGGGTGGCCGCGATCTCCTCGTAGGAGAAGCCCTCGATGTCGCACAGCACGACCGCGGCCCGGTACTCGGGCGGGAGCGCCTTGAGCGCGGCCTGGACGTCGTCGTCGAGGTGCCGGTCGTCGAAGGCCTGGGCGGGAGTGGGCTCGGAGCCGGGCAGCCGGTGGGCCATCTCATCGGCCAGCCCCTCGAACCGGATCCGTTGCTTGCGGCGGGCCCCGTCGAGGAACAGGTTGGTGGTGATGCGGTGCAGCCAGCCCTCGAAGGTGCCGGGGGTGTAGCTGGACAGCGACCGGAAGACCCGGACGAAGACCTCCTGGGTCAGGTCCTCGGCGTCGTGCGGGTTGCCGGTCAGGCGGTAGGCAAGCCGGTAGACCCGAGCGGAATGAGTTCGGACGATGTCCTCCCACGTGGGGAGGTTCCACTCGGGCTGACCAGGTTGGGCTGGCGGGGAATCCAGGCCTGCGGCCTCCTCCAACAGTCCGCCTTCCGGGTTGCGGAGCGTCACGCCTGAAACCATCGTGCCCTGGATTCTCCCGTTGTGCCAATTAAGGACCGCTTGCGGCAATCCGCCCGGTCAGGCGGCCGACTTCACTTGCGGAACGGCCGAAGAGCCGGGTTAGTTCCCGGGCCTGCGCGGCGGGCGCTAGGCTGCACCGGTGGGGCTACTTGCCTATGCCACCGACTACGTGCCGGAGGACGAGCCGCTGCTGGCGGCCCGGGCCTACGCGGCCGAGCTGGGCGGCACTGAACCCGTATCGCCGCCTGTGGGCGCGACACTGCGCTTCCTGGCCTGCGCCGTAGGCGCCAGGACGGTGGTGGAAATCGGCACCGGCTGCGGCAGCTCCGGCATCTGGCTGCTCCGCGGGATGCGCGTCGGCGGCACGCTGACCAGCGTGGATATCGAGCCGGAGTACCAGCGGATGGCGCGCAAGGCGTTCACCGCGGCGGGCTTCGCGCAGAGCCAGGCCCGGCTCATCCTGGGCCGGGCGGCCGACGTGCTCCCCCGGCTGTCCGACGCCGCGTACGACATGGTCTACTGCGACGCCGACGTGCAGGACTACCCGGACTACCTGATCGCCGCGATGCGGCTGCTGCGGCCCGGCGGGGTGGTGGCGTTCAACAATCCGCTCGCCGCCCCGGACGGGACCGGGCCCGGCGGCGACGCCGTGTTCGATGAGGCAACGTTCGGCGATTCGGGCCCGGAGGACGCGGCCGACGTGACGGAGCTGGTACGGACCGACGAGCGGCTGGTGCCGCTGCTGGTGCCGCTGGAGGGCGGCCTGCTGGCCGCGGTCAAGAGGGAAGACTAGAGCTGCTCACCCGACAACGGTCTTCAAGGCGTCACCAAGCTTCGCCGCCTCGTCGGGCGTCAATTCAACAACCAGGCGGCCGCCACCTTCCAGCGGGACGCGCATGACGATACCGCGGCCCTCCTTGGTGACCTCGAGCGGACCGTCGCCCGTCCGCGGCTTCATCGCCGCCATCTCCCATCCCCTTCCTCAACAATCCGCGCACTGCGCCGCGGGGACGCGCCGTGCCAGCGAGACACCCGGCCGTAGTGAGGCGCCGCGCCCGCAGGCCCATCGCGTCTCGGATTACCTGGTACCCACGGCGGAACCGGCCAGCCACAATCGTTTCTATCTGTCGCCCTATTATCCCGTGTTCGGAAGCAGAATGGTAATGATCGGGCATGCACGGGCGCGTCATGCCGCGGCGGCCGGGCCGTACGATAGCTCGCTGGATGATCTTCAGCCAGCGACGGGAGGCCGGCCGGGGTGAGCGAGGACGCGGGTGCGGAGGCAGCGCAACCGGTCTCGCGGAGGCGGCGGCTGCTCATCGACGTCACTCCGCTGCGGCGCTCACGCGACCTGCGCTGGCTGGTTGGCGGCGAGCTCGTCTCGGTGCTCGGGACGCAGCTGACCACGGTCGCGGTCCCCTACCAGGTGTACCAGCTGACCCACTCGTCCCTTGATGTCGGCCTGGTCTCGCTGGCCCAGCTGTTCCCGCTGATCGCCGGCGCGCTGCTGGGCGGGTCGGCGGTGGACGCCATGGACCGCCGCCGCCTGCTGATGGCGGCGCAGGTGCTGATGGCCTCCTGCAGCCTGGCCCTGGCCCTGAACGCGGACTTCGGGCCGGCGCTGTGGCCGCTGTTCGTCTTCCCGGCCGCGAGCGCCGGGTTCTCCGGCCTGGACAGCTCCGGGCGCAGTGCCGTCGTGCCCAACCTGGTGCAGCGCTCAGAGGTCCCGACGGCGAACGCCATCTTCCAGGCCCTGTTCCAGTTCGGCCTGGTCGCGGGGCCGGCCGTGGGCGGGCTGCTGCTGGCCGGGGCGGGCGTCCGGTTCGTGTACTGGCTGGACGTGGGCAGCCTGCTGGTCGCGCTGCTGGCCGTGTTCATGATGTCGCCGCAACCGCCGGCCGGGCCCCCGGGCCAGCGGCCCGGGGTGCGCTCAATCATCGAGGGCCTGAAGTACGTGCGGGGCCGGCAGGCCATCCAGGGCGCCTACCTGATCGACATCAACGCCATGGTGTTCGGCATGCCGCGGGCGCTGTTCCCGGCCCTGGCCACGACGGTGTTCGGCGGCGGAGCGGCGACGGTCGGCTACCTGTACGCCGCGCCCGGCGCGGGCGCGCTCGTCGGCGCGATCACCACCGGCTGGGTCAGCCGCGTCCGCCGCCAGGGGCTGGCCGTCATCATCGCGGTCATAGCCTGGGGCGCGGCCATCGCCGCGTTCGGGCTGGTGCACTGGCTGCCGGCCGCGCTGGTGCTGCTGGCCGTGGCCGGGTGGGCGGACGTCATCTCGGCCGTGTTCCGCAACACGATCATCCAGCTGTCGATCCCCGACAACCTGCGCGGGCGGCTGTCCGGGCTGCAGATCGCGGTGGTGGCAGGCGGGCCGCGGGTCGGTGACCTGGAGGCCGGGGCGGTGGCGGCCGCGTTCGGCGAGACGGCGTCCGTGGTCTCCGGCGGGCTGGCCTGCATCGCGGGCGCGGTCATCCTGGCCCGGCTGCTGCCCGGCTTCCGCAAGCAGCAGCGGGTCGAGGCGGCCGAGATCGACCAGGGGCCGGATTCATCGCCCGCTCAGAGCCAGGGGACGTCGGGCTGAGGCCCGAATCTTGCGATGTCCAAATATTGAGACAGACATTCTCACATTACGGTCATCGTGTTACCGTCGATGCCATGCCTGACTCAGCGACCTACACTCACGGGCACGCGGAGAGCGTGCTGCGCTCGCACCGGACGCGGACGGCGGAGAACTCCGCCGCCTACCTGCTCCCCCACCTGCGGCCGGGCCTGTCGCTGCTCGACATCGGCAGCGGGCCGGGGACGATCACCGTCGACCTGGCCGAGCGGGTGGCGCCGGGCCAGCTGACCGCGGTGGAGCTGACCGAGGCGGCGCTGGCGGTGACCCGGGCCGAGGTGGACCGCCGCGGCCTGGAGTCGGTACGGCTGGTCACCGGCGACGTGCACGAGCTGCCCTTCCCGCCGGATTCCTTCGACGTGGTGCACGCGCACCAGGTGCTGCAGCACGTCGCGGACCCGGTGACGGCCCTGCGGGAGATGGTGCGGGTGTGCCGGCCGGGCGGCGTGGTGGCGGTGCGCGACGGCGACTACGACGGCTTCACCTGGTACCCGGAGCTCCCCGGGCTGGACCGGTGGCTGGAGCTGTACCAGGCCGCGGCCCGCGCCAACGGCGGCGAGCCGAACGCCGGGCGGCGGCTGCTGGCCTGGGCCCATGCCGCCGGGATCACGGACCTGACGGCGTCGGCCTCGACCTGGTGCTACGCGGAACCCGCGTCCCGGGAGGCGTGGGGCGGCATGTGGGCGGACCGCATCACCGGCTCGGCGATCACCGAGCAGATCCTGGCGACCGGGATAGGAACCCAGCAGGACATCGACGCCGCCGCGGCGGCGTGGCGCGAGTGGGCGGCCCACCCGGACGGCTGGATCGCCATCCTGCACGGCGAGCTGCTCATCCGCGTGTCCTAGCGCAGCCCGTAGCGCGGCCGGGAAATGGCTGACGGCCGGGCCCCGTAGGACCCGGCCGTCAGGCGTGGGTGGAGGTGGCGGGAATCGAACCCGCGTCCTTCAGTGCATCACCAGGGCTTCTCCGGGCGCAGCTTGCTCTGCTTTTCTCAGCCTCGGCGATCACGCAAGCTAGGCGCCGACAGGCTCAGCCGCTGTTTGATGTCCCGCCTGCCCCCGCGACCGGAGCAGGAAGTAATCCTTCTAGCTGATGCCAGGCACCGGGTCGAAGGCATCCCCGGGCTGACAGCCATCCAGCTTCTAGCTCGTCTTAAGCGGCGAGTTCGAAGGTGTTCTGGGCGGCAGTGCGCGTTGAGTTGGCACTTATTGGTTTGCAGTTGCAGGATTTCCGAGGTCACAACCGCAACCCTCGGCCCGCTTCCCCTGGATCAACCACCAAAGTCGAAACCGTTCACCCCCTATGGAGTTGTGCGGCGGGTGCAGCAAGTTCCGCCGCACTCGACCGTACACGTATAACCTGCGTCAGCCAACCGGGATTCCCGCGCCGGCCCGGCTGCGCGGCCCGATCTGAGCGGGCCGATCTGGGTGGCCCGGTCTGGAGCGGCAGGCCTGGGGCCAGACATGAGGGTGGCCCCTGCAGGCGCTGGCGGTGGCCACAACGCGCCCGCAGGGGCCTGACCGGCAGGGTCGGAGCCGGCCAGTAGCCCGGGTCTCCCCCGAGTTGAGGCCCGGACCTTTACGCTGACTGGGCCGCAACCCCCCGAGCGAACCCCAGTCAACGGATAAGACGCCAGCACCGGGCCGCATGGTTGCTCACCGTCAGCAATTAGTTGGTCACGTATTGATAACGCTGGGTAATGATGCCTGGTGCGGCCCAGACGAGGGCCGGCCTGTCGCTGGCCCGGGGGCGGGGAAGCCCGGTCAGCTGCCCAGTGCCGACAAGAAGGCGCTGGCCAGGGCGGCGGCCGAGAGCTGGGCGGTCGGACCGGATTCGACGACGGTGAAGGCGATGTCGCCGCGGAAGCCGACGAACCAGCTCGTCCAGGTCGAGCCGGCGTGGACCAGGCCGACCTGCCCGTAGACCGGGTCCCCGGAGGCGCTGGCCGCCTGGGCCGACCCGGAGGTGACCGCGGTGCGCATCAGGCCGCGCAGCTGGGACATGTTGCCCGGGCTGAGCGCCGTCCCGGCCGGATCGGCCGAGCCGGCCAGGAAGCGCGGCGTGTGCCAGCGGCCCGAATCGACGGCCGCCGCGACCATGGCCATGGCCAGCGGGCTCATCTGGACGTTCCCCTGGCCGAGGGTCTCCGCGGCGAGCTGTCCCCTGGAGGCGTTGGCCGGGACCGAGCCGGAGAAGGCCGGCACCGGCAGCCCGGACCAGTTGGCCCCGATGCCGAAGTCCCTGGCGGCCTGATCGAGCTCGCCGGCGGTGAGGCGCTGGGAGGCGCTGGCCAGGGCCGTGCTGCACCCTTCGGCGAAGGCCTTGCTGAACGGCACGCTCGACCCGGTGCCCGGGCTGGTGAAGGTGCGGCCGTCCAGGGTGAGTGACTTGCCGCAGGTCAGCTGGGAGGAGCCGGTCAGCCCGGAGGCGAGCAGGGCTGCGGCGGACACGATGGTGAAGGCCGGGCCCGGGGTCAGCTTGGCGTTGAGCGCATCCACCCCGGCGGAGCCGGAGCCATGCCGCTGCGCGATGGCCAGGACCTCGCCGGTGGACGCGCGGACGGCGACGATGTCGCCGGAGCCTGGCACGCCGTTCAGCGCGCTCAGCGCGGCGTCCTGGGTGGCCGCGGAGATGGTGGTGCGCACCGGGGTGCCGGCCGCACCCGGCCAGCGGGCCAGGACGCCGGTCTGGGTGCCGCCGGGGGTGACCGCGACCACCTCGGTGGTCGGCGTGCCGAGCAGCTGGCGCTGATACGTCTGCTCCAGGCCGGACAGGCCGACCGTGGTGCCGGGCACGTAGTAGGCGCCTTCGTTGCGCAGCACCGGGTTGATCTCGTTGCCGACGCCGCCGATGAGCCCGGTCGCTTCGGCCTGGAACAGCCGCTTGCGCTGCTGCTGGACGACCAGGCCAGGCACGTCCTGCAGGGCCGAGCGCAGGCTGGCGTAGGTGGTCGGGTCCAGCGAGGCGAGCTCGAGGACCTGCTGGGGCGGGGCGGCCTCGATCTGGCCGAGGACCTGACTGCCGTCGAGGTTGGTGATCTTGGCGAAGGCGGTCGCGGTCGCGGCCGGGTTCGCCAGCTTGGCGGGCGTCACGCCCAGGATGTACACCGAGCCCAGGACCTGCAGCGGCTGCCCTTCGGCGTCCAGGACCGGAGCCCGGTCCGGGAACTGGGTGACCACGGCCAGCCGCTGACCCTGGCCGAGACCGGGGTACACCACGCTCGGCGACCACTGCACCTTCCAGTCGCCATCGCCGTGGCTCAGGCCGAACTGCCCGCGGTAGGACCACACGTGGCCGCCGGCCAGGTCGACCGAGGCGGTGAACGAGGCCTGGGCCGTGCTGCCGTGCTGGGTGACCGAGTCCATGGTCAGGAACAGCTGAGTGGCGTCGAGCTGGGCGAAGGCGTTCTTCAGCGCGGCGGCGACGGTCGCGGGCGGGCTGGTGGTCAGGGCACCGGCGTCCTCGTAGCGCTGCTGCTGCCAGGCAAGCAGGAACGACTGGACGGCGGGCTGGGCCGAGGGCTCAGAACCGAAGCCGGTGGTCAGGCCCACGGACAGCAGCGCGGCGACGACGACGAGCACCCCGATGATCCGCGCCCGGCGGGTCAGCCGCAGGCCGGACTTGGGCTTGCGGCCGGCCTGCGCGTCGCGGCGGCCGGAGCGCGGACCGCGCGGCGGGGGCGCGGAACCGGCCGGGGCGAGCCCCGCTGGAACAGATCCAGGCGGAACGGACCCCGGCGGAGCAGCGGATTCATCAGAAACGGATCCAGCGGGGCCGGGACCGCCTGTCTCGGGGCCGACGGTGCTGGGGCCCAGCGGCCCGGAGCGCACCGGGCCGAGGGTGACCTGGCCATCGGGCCGGTCGGCCGGGGACAGGCCGGGCGGGTCAGCCGGGGACAGGCCGGGGGTGTCGGCCGGGGACAGGCTGGGGGTGTCCGGACCGGCGGGCGAGGCGGGTCCGGGCGCGCCAGAGCCGGAGCCGGGCCCGGCGGCGCGGGTGGCGCGCGGGCCGGGCACGGCCGGACCGCGCGACCGGGCCCGGCCGCCACGGTCGCTCGTCTTCCAGGACACGATCCGCTTGCCCGTCACCTTCGCCGTTTCAGCTCGCGGTCAATTTCCCTGGCGGCATCCCGCTTGGCGAGATCCTGGCGCTTGTCGTAAGTCCGCTTGCCGCGGCCCACGCCCAGCTCCACCTTGACGTTCCCGTCCTTGAAGTACAGCTCGAGCGGGATCAGCGACAGGCCCTGCTCCGCGGTCCTGGCCGCCAGCCGGTCGATCTCCTTGCGGTGCAGCAGCAGCTTCCTGATCCGCCGCGGGGTGTGGTTGGTCCAGGTACCGGAGATGTACTCGGGGATGTGGACGTTGTACAGCCACACTTCCCCGTCGATGATCTGCGCGAACCCGTCGGCCAGGGACGCGCGCCCCTCGCGGAGGGACTTGACCTCGGTCCCGGTCAGGACCAGCCCCGCCTCGAGGGTGTCCTCGATGGTGTAGTCGTGGAAGGCACGCCGGTTACGGGCGATGACCTTCCGCCCTTGCTCCCGAGACACGTCCCTCCCGTCGCCATGCCGCACTCCTTCTCAGATCCGCAGGTAGCGGCGCAACGTCAGGAACGACGTCAGGCCGCAGAGCACGACCCCGACGGCCATCGTGATCAGGATGACCACGATCAGGTCGCCGACGGACAATCCCACATTGAAGGAGAAGTACTGCTCCAGGCTATCCAGCATCAGGGACTTGACGGCCACCAACAGCCCGGCGGCGATGAGCCAGCCGATCAGCCCGGCGATCATCCCCTCGAGCAGGAAGGGCAGCTGGATGTAGAAGTTCGAGGCGCCGACCAGCCGCATGATGGCAGTTTCCCGGCGGCGGTTGAAGGCGGACAGCCGGATGGTGTTGGCGACCAGCAGGACGGCGGCCACGATCAGGATCAGGGCGATGATGACCACCGCGTTCCTGGCCCCGTCGAGCAGCTTGTAGAACTTGTCCAGGATGGTCATCTCGTCGACCACGGTCTCCACCCCGGCCAGGCCGGTGACGGCGCTGGAGACGATGTTGTAGTCGGCCTCCGGGTTCCGCAGCTTGACCTCGAAGGAGTCCGGGATGTCACCCTGCTCGGTCTGCTTGACCAGGGCCTGCTGGTTGGAGAAGTACTGCTTGAACTCCGAGTAGGCCTGCTCCTGGGACACGTAGAAGACGGACTCCACCTGGGGCATGGACTGCAGCTGCTTCTGGATCTGCTGGCGCTGGGCCTCGGTGGAGGGGCCGCTCTGCTGGCACTGCGGCTGCGGGCTGGTCTTGATGCACAGGTAGATCGACAGCTCGACCTTGCCCTGCCAGTAGGTCCGCGTCCGGTCCACCTGCTTGACGAACAGCAGGCCCGTGCCGAGCAGGGACAGGCTGATGGCCACCACGACGATGAGGGCCATCGTCATGGTCAGGTTCCGGCGCAGCCCGATCCAGATCTCGGAGAGGACGAACTGTGAGCGCATGCTGGGTGATCCCTTTTCCTCAGTCGTGAACGGTGATGACGGGTCAGTAGGCCTGGCCGTACACCCCGCGTGACTGGTCGCGCACGACCTTGCCGAACTCCAGCTCGATCACCCGCTTGCGCATCGAGTCGACGATGGCCGCGTCGTGCGTGGCCATCACCACCGTGGTGCCGGTGCGGTTGATCCGGTCGAGGACCTTCATGATGCCGATGGAGGTGGCCGGGTCGATGTTCCCGGTCGGCTCGTCGGCGAGCAGGATCATCGGCCGGTTGACGAAGGCCCGGGCCATGGCGACCCGCTGCTGCTCGCCGCCGGACAGCTCGTCGGGCATCCGGTCCTGCTTGCCCTCCAGGCCGACCAGGTCGATGACCTCGGGGACGACCTTGCGGATGAAGCGCCGGTGCTTGCCGATGACCTCGAGCGCGAACGCGACGTTCTGGTAGACGTTCTTATTCGGCAGCAGCCGGAAGTCCTGGAACACGCAGCCGATGCGGCGGCGCAGGTAGGGCACCTTCCAGTTGGTCAGCCGGGCCAGATCCCGGCCGGCCACGTGGATCTGGCCCTCCGACGGCCGCTCTTCCTTCAGCACCAGCCGGAGGAAGGTCGACTTCCCGGAACCGGACGGGCCGACCAGGAAGACGAACTCACCCTTGGCGACGGCCAGGTTCACGTTCTCCAGAGCCGGGCGGCTCTGGTTCGGGTAGACCTTGGTGACGTTATCGAAATTGATCACAGGACCATCACAGCGCAATTGAGTGGGTCAGGCTCGCCATTGCGGCAAACTCGCGCAACATGCGGGTAACCTGGACTTGGCCAGGGAACAGTCTAGAGGGAAACCGGCAGCTGAGGCCGTAACATCGCGGCAAGTGCCGGAGCCCGGGCCGGCCGGAAGGGGTTCCGTTGAGTTGTGAACACCTGATCTGCGCCCAGTGCGCCGGCCCGGTGGTGGAGGGCCGCTGCCCGGCGTGCCGGGCCGCCCGTGACCACGTGCATCACCACTTCAGCGCCTCGCCTCAGCTCATCCTGGCCGCCGTCTTCGCGCTCGGCCTGCTGCTCCTGGTGGCCCTGCACTTCAGCAGCTAGCGGCCCAGGAAGCTACAGGCCGCTCTGGCGCAGCCAGCGGATCTCGGCGTCGATGAATTCATCGATTTCCCCGTCGAGCACCGCGACGGCATTGCCCGTTTCCGTTCCGGTCCGGACGTCCTTGACGCTCTGATACGGATACAGAACGTAGTTGCGGATCTGGGTGCCCCAGGCGCGGCCGCCGTCGCCGCGCAGCGCGGCCATCTCCGCGGCCTCCTCCTGCCGCCGCCGCTCGAGCAGCTTGGACTGGAGCACGGCCATGGCCGAGGCCCGGTTCTGGATCTGGCTGCGCTCGTTCTGGCAGGACACCACGATGCCGGTGGGCAGGTGGGTGATGCGGACCGCGGAGTCGGTGGTGTTGACGCCCTGGCCGCCCGGGCCGCTGGAGCGGAACACGTCGACCCGGATCTCGTCCTCCGGGATCTCGATGTGATCGGTCTGCTCGACCACCGGCGTCACGTCGACCCCGGCGAACGAGGTCTGCCTGCGGCCCTGGTTGTCGTACTTGGAGATGCGGACCATCCGGTGCGTGCCGTGCTCGCCGCGCAGCGTGCCGTAGGCGTACGGGGCGTTGACCGCGAAGGTGGTGGACTTGATCCCGGCCTCCTCCGCGTAGGAGGTGTCGTAGATCTCGGTCGGGTACTTGTGCCGCTCGGCCCAGCGCAGGTACATGCGCAGCAGGTTCTCGGCGAAGTCGGCCGCGTCAGCCCCGCCCGCCTGGGCGTTGATGGAGATCAGGGCCTCCCGGGCGTCGTACTCCCCGTTCAGCAGGGTCCGCACTTCGAGCCCGTCGATCTCGCGGCGCAGGGCGGCCAGCTCGCGGGTGGCCTCGTCACGGGTGGGCTGGTCGTCCTCGCTCTCGGCCAGGTCGAACAGGACCTGGGTGTCGCCGAGCCGCTGGTGCAGGCCGGACAGCCGGGCCAGCTCGGCCTCCAGGTAGGACAGCCGGCGGGTCACCTTCTGAGCCCGGTCCTGGTCGGCCCACAGGCCCGGGTCGGCGGCCTGCTCGCGCAGCGACTCGGCCTCTTTGCCCATGGCAGCAGGATCGAGCACCGCCTCTATGCTGGCCAGCGTCGACGTGAGTGCCGAAATCTCCTCGGCGGGATCCAGACCTGCCACGCGATGAGTTTACGCGAGGTGAGCCGGGCCCGCCGCGCCAGCCGAACCCGCCGGGGAAACCCGGTATCCTGCCTTAGCGTGAAACTCCGAAGGGGCGGGCCCAGGACCCGGCGGCTGGGCTTGACCGGGGCGGTGCTGCTGGCCGTGGCGCTGGCCGCCTCCGGCTGCACGGCCGCATCGACCACGGCCACGTCGGCCAGCCCGGCCCACGCCCTGACCCTGGCGACGGCGCAGCAGGTCTACCGCTCCTACGTCACGGCCAGCACGGCCGCGGCCCGGCAGGGCGACGCCAAGCAGGGGCTGGCCCTGGCGGGCGACATGCAGTGGGCCTACCTGCACGCTCAGTACCTGGCCCTGACGAACACCAACACGCCGGTGACGCAGTACCGCTACGGGCAGCCGGTCTACTACGTCCCGGCGCTGGCCGACTTCCCGTTCTGGTTCGTGGTGCAGGTCCCGGTCCAGGTCCAGGGCGGCGGCCAGCTCGGGCCGGAAAAGACCATGGTCATGGTGTTCCAGCGGTTCGAGGCGAGCCGGACCTGGTCGCTGGACGGCACGGCGATCCTGGACCAGCCGCTGCCCGCCATCGCCAGGGACAGCGCCGGGTACGCCCAGCCGGTGAGCGAGAGCGACCCGGACCTGCTGCTGCGCCCGGACCTGGTCGGAGCGACCCAGGCGGCGGTGGTCGACGAGGGACCGACGGCGCCGGCCGCCGCGGCGATGACCAGCGGGCCGCACACCACCGAGCTGTACGCGACGAACAACGCGAAGGACACGGCGGCCACGGCCCAGGGGCTGAACTTCATCTGGCTGATGCAGGGCGCGACGTTCGACCAGTACCAGCTGCGGGCGGCCGCCGGCGGGGCGGTGGTGCTGTACGCGATGTACCTGAACACCACGATCGAGCATCCCGGTAACCTGGCCGGGTCGCCGATCCCGGTCCCGGCCAACTTCATCCCGCTGCTCACCACCGCGGCCACGGCGGGCACCAAGGGGGTGACGGCCAACTGGACGTATGAGTTCGTGGCCGTCGACCCGCCGGCGGCCGCGCACGACGCGAAGGTCCAGATCATCGGGGGCACCGGCTCGCCGACGTACGGCAAGCCCTACTGACTAGGCCTGGTCCTGGGGCAGCGAGCTGGTCGCGACCAGGGTGCGGATGGCCCGCAGGGCGACCGACAAGGTCGTGAACGTGAAGCGCTCGCTCTCCCAGATCTCGCCGAGCATCTGATCGGCCGCCTCCACGCCCGGCTCGTTGGCGGCGGCCCAGGCGGCCAGGCGTTCCTCCGGTGAGCGGGCCGCCCCGGGGTCGCTGATGCCGAGCACGTCGCCGGTCAGCGACGCGTGCGCCGCGTACAGGTCGTCACGCAGGGCGGCGCGGGCCATGGTCGACCACCGGTCCTCGCGGGGCAGCGCGGTGATCCGGTCCCGCAGCCGGGTGATCTGCAGCCGGTCGGCCAGGTCGAAGTAGACCTCGGCGGTCTCCTCGATGGACCGCCCGGAGGTGGCCGCGGCCTGCACGATGTCGAAGGCGGAGTAGGTCGGGACCATGGCGGCCACCCGCTCGGCCAGCTCGAGCGGCACGTCCAGCCCCAGGTAGGAGTCGCGGCGCTCCTCGAAGCCGGCCAGGTCCCGGCCGGTGAGCAGCTTGGGCAGCCCGGCCTGCACGGTCCGGACCCCGTCGGCGAAGAAGCCCACCGTGGCCTCGATGTCGAACGGCGGACGCCGGTTGTGCAGCAGCCACCGGGCGGCCCGCTCGGTGAGCTTCCGGCCCTCGAGCAGCAGGGTGATCTGGGCGCCCAGGCTGACCCGCCCCTCGAGCTCGGAGACCTGGCGCCAGAAGGCGGGCATGCCGAAGGTGTCCCGGGCCACCAGCCAGGCCCGGGTCAGGTTGGGCGCCGAGGCGCCGGTCTCCTCGTTCAGCCGGAACAAGAAGGTCGTCCCCGAGGTGTCCACCATCTCGTTGACCACCCCGGTGGTGATGATCTCGCGGCGCAGCGGGTGGGTGTCCATCTGGGCCGCGAACGACGCGCGCAGCTGGGCCGGGAAGTACGCGTCGAGGACCCGGCGCAGGTACGGGTCGCCGGGCAGGGTGGAGCCGAGGACCTCCTGCATGGCCGAGATCTTGGTGTGGGCCAGGAGCAGGGCGAACTCCGGCGTGGTCAGGCCGCCCCCGGCCGACCGGCGCTCGGCGATCTCCCGGTCGCCGGGCAGCATGTCCTGCTCGGGGTCGAGCTGCTTGTCGCGGATCAGCTTGCGGAGGTACCGCGCGTGCACGTGCAGCAGGGACGGGGCCTGGGCCCGGGACGCGGCCAGGGCCATGTTCTGCCGGTAGTTGTCCTGGAGCACGAGCGTGGCGACCTCGTCGGTCATGCCGTTCAGCAGCTGATGGCGATCGCCGGCCGGGATCACTCCGGCCCGGATGCCGTCGGCCAGCAGGATCTTGATGTTGACCTCGTGGTCCGAGGTGTCCACCCCGGCCGAGTTGTCGATGAAGTCGGTGTTGACCATGCCGCCGGCCAGGGAGTACTCGACCCGGGCGGCCTGGGTCAGGCCGAGGTTGCCGCCTTCGCCGACGACCCGGGCCCGGAGCCGGGTGGCGTCGATCCGCACCGCGTCGTTGGACCGGTCGCCCGCGTCGGCGTGCGACTCGCGGCTGGCCTTGACGTAGGTGCCGATGCCGCCGTTCCACAGCAGGTCGACGGGGGCGGCCAGGATGGCGGAGATCAGCTCGTCCACCGGCAGCGCGCTGACGCCGGCGTCCAGGCCGAGCACGGTGCGGGCCTGCGGCGAGACCGGGACGGACTTCGCGCTGCGCGGCCAGACGCCGCCGCCCGCCGAGATCAGGGCCTGGTCATAGTCGGCCCAGGACGACCGGGGCAGGGCGAACATCCGCTGCCGCTCGGCGAAGCTGACGGCCGGGTCGGGGCCGGGATCGATGAACACGTGCCGGTGGTCGAAGGCCGCGACCAGCTTGATGTGCTCGGAGAGCAGCATCCCGTTGCCGAACACG
The DNA here is from genome assembly GCA_963744005.1 of uncultured Actinomycetes bacterium. Classification (GTDB taxonomy): domain Bacteria; phylum Actinomycetota; class Actinomycetes; order Streptosporangiales; family Streptosporangiaceae; genus Palsa-504. Next base: position 2,330,101 of record CAVURU010000003.1, read on the forward strand.
TCGCCGGACATGTCGCCGATGCCGGCCGCGGTGACGTCGTCGGTGTCCGGGTTCAGGCCGAGGGCGGCGAAGTGGACCCGGACCGATTCCCAGGCCCCGCGGGCGGTGATGCCCATCTTCTTGTGGTCGTAGCCTTCGGAGCCGCCGGAGGCGAAGGCGTCGCCCAGCCAGTAGCCGTACCGGGCCGCGACCTCGTTGGCCGTGTCGGAGAAGGTCGCGGTGCCCTTGTCGGCCGCCACGACCAGGTACGGGTCGTGGCCGTCGCGGCGCACCACCTGCGGCGGCGGCACGACCTGGTCGCCGGAGATGTTGTCGGTCACGTCCAGCATGGCGGCGATGAAGGTCTGGTAGCAGGCCAGGCCCTCGGCCTGATACGCCTCGCGGTCGCCCGGGTCGGGCAGCTGCTTGCCGACGAAGCCGCCTTTGGCCCCGGACGGGACGATGACCACGTTCTTGACTTCCTGCGCCTTGACCAGGCCGAGGACCTCGGTGCGGAAGTCCTCCAGCCGGTCCGACCAGCGCAGGCCGCCGCGGGCCACCCGGCCGAAGCGCAGGTGCACGGCCTCCAGCCGGGGTGAGTAGACGTAGATCTCGTACTGGGGCCGCGGCTGGGTCAGGCCCGGGATGTCGCGCGGGTCGAGCTTCAGCACCAGGTAGCCGGGACCGCCGACGCCGCCGGGGCTGTCGGTCCGGTAGTAGTTGGTACGCAAGGTGGCGTCGATCAGGGCCAGGTAGGAGCGCAGGATCCGGTCGTGGTCGAGGCTGACCACCTCGTCCAGCTGGCCGCGGATCTCCTCGGCGATGGCCTCGCAGCGCTCGGCCGCGCCGCCTTGCCGGGCCGGGTCGAAGCGCGACTCGAACAGCCGGACCAGGAGCCGGGTGATGGGCGCGTTGGAGCGCAGCACCCGCTGCATGTAGTCCTCGCTGAACCGCAGCCCGGCCTGGCGCAGGTAGCGCGCGCCGGCCCGCAGGATGGTCACCTCGCGCCAGGTCAGGCCGGCCGCCAGGACCAGCGCGTTGAAGCCGTCGTCTTCGCTGTGGCCGTGCCACAGCGCGGTGAGGGCGTCCTCGAAGATCGGCCGCAGGTCACCGGCGGCGGCCACGGCCGGGGTCCGCAGGCCGAATTCGTAGATCCAGAACGAGGCGGCGTTCGAGCTGCCGGTGAACTGGTAGGGGTGCTCGTCGACGACCTCGAGGCCGAGGTGCTGCAGCTGGGGCAGGACCTCGGACAGCGTGATGGGCGAGCCGGACCGGTACACGACCAGGGTCCAGCGCTCCGGGTGCTCGACCAGGCGGACGGCGAACTCCTGGCCCGATTCGCGCAGCCCGAGCACGGCGGACAGGTCGGCCACCGCGTCCTGCGGGGTGACGGCGGCCTGGTAGGTCTCCGGGATGCGGGCCCCGCACAGCTCCAGCAGGGCCCGGGCGCGCTGCTCGCCGAGCCGCTGGGTGGCCTCGTCGGTGAAGTCCTCGTCCCAGGAGCGGACGGCGTAGGCGAGCTGGCGTTCCAGCGTGGCCGCGTCCACCTGCGGGACGGTCTGGCCGCGCTCGGCCCGGACGACCACGTGCAGCCGGGCCAGGATCGAGTCGCCGACAGTCGCGCTGTAATCCACCGAGGTCCCGTTCAGCGCGTCACGGAGGATCTCCTGGGTGCGCAGCCTGACCTTGGTCGTGTACCGGTCCCGGGGCAGGTAGACCAGGCAGGACATGTACCGGCCGTAGCGGTCCCGGCGCAGGAACAGCCGGGTCTGCTTGCGCTCGGCGAGCCGCAGCACGCCCAGGGCGATGGGGGTGAGCTCCTCGGCCGAGATCTCGAACAGCTCTTCCCGGGGGTAGTCCTCGAGGAGCTCGATCAGGTCCTTGCCGTCATGACTGTCAGACGACATCTCGGCGTCGGCCAGGACCCGGGCCACCTTGCCGCGGATGACCGGGATGCTGGTCACCGGGGCGGTGTGCGCCGCGTGGGCGTACAGGCCGAGGAAGCGGAACTCGCCGGCCACGGTGCCGTCCGGGCCGAGCTTCTTGACCGACACGTAGTCCAGGTAGCTGGACCGGTAGACGGTGGACCGGGAGTTCGACTTGGCCAGCACCAGCCGCTCGGCCGGATCCTGGGCCCGGGCCGCCACCAGCGCGGACAGCCGGCGCAGCGGGTCGCGGCCGGGCCGGGTGTGGCGCAGGATGCCGAGCCCGGACCCGGGCACGGCGCGCAGGGCGGCGCCGTCCGCGGTACGCAGCAGGTCGTACTCGCGGTAGCCGAGGAAGGTGAAGTTCCCGTCGGCCAGCCAGCGCATCAGGTCACCGAACTCGGCGCCGTCGGGGCCGGGCTCGGCGTCCAGCCCGGCGGCCAGGCGGCGCGCGGCCGCCTCCATCCGGGCGTGATCCTCGGCCGCCACCCGCACGTCGTCGAGGACCAGGCGCAGGTCGGTCTCGAGCTGCGCAGCGCCGACCCGGTCGCTGGGCGGGTCCAGCTCGACGTGGATCCACGACTCGGTCAGCTCGCCGGGCGCGGCCGGGGCGGCCTCATCCGAGCACAGCCCGACGATCTCGAGCAGGTCCCCGGCCACGTCGCGGCGGACCCGCAGCAGCGGGTGGACGAGCAGCCGGATCTCGGCCTGGTGCCGGTTGAGCCGGGTGGTGACCGAGTCGACCAGGTACGCCATGTCGTCGGTGACGATGTCCACGACCAGGCTGGAGGATCCGCCGCGGCCCAGGTGGGCAGGCCCGGCCGGGCGGACCCGGACCTCGGCCCGGCCCTGCGGCCGGTGCAGGCCGAGCCGGGCGTGCACCTCGGCCACCGCGGCCAGCCGCGACGGCGAGGGCAGGTCCTCGGTGGCGACCCGGTGATAGTAGGCGCGCAGGTAGCAGCCGACCGCCTCAGCCGAGCCCGAGCCCACCGGGCCTGGGCCGGAGAAGACGGGGCGCAGCGCCGCGACGTCTAGGGCAGGGTCGTCCGCCCAGGCCTGGGCCGCCTTGCTGAGCAGGGCTTCCCTGGCTTCGTCGGCACTGCTGTCCAGCATCGTCCACTCCTTCGTGGTCCGGTCTCGTGATGAGGTCGTTTCATAACGTAATCGCTGGGTCCCGGGGCCGGGGGGCGACGGCGCGAAGCAGGCCAGGACGTCCGGGTTAGCCAGAGCGTTCGGGTCGGCGGCGCGAGCGGGATCGGCGCCGAGCAGGATCTTGCGCACCGGCACCTCCAGTTTCTTGCCGGACAGCGTCCGCGGAATGCCCGGGACCTGGCGGATCTCGTCGGGCACGTGCCGCGGCGACAGCTGGGAGCGCAGGGCCGCGCGGAGCCGGGCGGTCAGGTCGTCGTCGAGGGGGCCGGCGGCAGGCACGACGAACAGGATCAGCCGGCCTTCGGCGCCGAGCTGGCCGGTGTCCACGACCAGGCTGTCACTGATCTCGTCGAAGCCCTCGACCACGCGGTAGAACTCGCTGGTGCCCATGCGGACGCCGCCGCGGTTGAGGGTCGCGTCGGACCGGCCGTAGATGACGCAGCCGCCGTCGGGCAGCAGCTCGAGCCAGTCGCCGTGCCGCCAGGTCCCCGGGTAGTCCTCGAAGTAGCTCTCCCGGTACCGGGTCCCGTCCGGGTCGCCCCAGAAGCCGACCGGCATGGACGGCATCGGCGCGGTGAGGACCAGCTCGCCGACCTGGCCGGTGACCGGCTGGCCGGCCTCGTCGTAGGCCGCCACCGCGGCGCCCAGGCAGCGGCCGGCGATGATCCCGGCCCGGACGGGCAGCAGCGGGCACGGGCCGACGAAGCCGGTGCACAGGTCGGTACCGCCGGAGAAGGAGCCGAGCAGCAGGTCTCGGCCGACCTGGTCGTAGACCCAGCCGAAGGCCTCAGGCGGCAGCGGCGATCCGGTCGAGCCGAGCCCGCGCAGCGCGGACAGGTCGATCTGCCGGCCCGGGCGCAGCCCGGCCTTCATCCCGGAGACCAGGTAGGGCGCGCCCACCCCCAGGTAGGTGACCTGGTGCTCGGCGGCCAGCCGCCACAGCCGGTCCGGGCCGGGCCAGGTCGCGCTGCCGTCGTAGAGCACGATGGTCGCCCCGGCCAGCAGGCCGCCGGCCAGGTAGTTCCACATCATCCAGCCGGTGGTGGTGTACCAGGCGAACACGTCCCCGGGCCGCAGGTCCTGGTGGAAGGACAGCGCTTTGAGGTGCTCCAGCACGATGCCGCCGTGGCCGTGCATGATCGGCTTGGGCAGGCCGGTGGTGCCCGAGGAGTAGAGCACCCACAGCGGGTGACCGAACGGGACCTCCTCGAACTCCGGCTCGCGTTCGGGGCCCGCGGCCGCCTCGCCGAGGTCGGCCCAGGCCACGGCGGCCACGCCGGGCGGCGGGGCGGCGCCGGTCAGCGGGACCATGACCACCGCGGCCAGCCCGGGCAGGGCCCGGGCCACGTCGGCGATCAGCTGCGCCCGGGAGAACTCCCGGCCGCCGTAGAAGTAGCCGTCGCCCGCGATGAGCACGGTCGGCTCGATCTGCGCGAACCGGTCGATGACGCTGTGCGCGCCGAAGTCCGGCGAGCAGGAGGACCAGATGGCGCCGATGCTCGCGGTGGCGAGCAGGCCGATGACGGCCTCGGGCACGTTGGGCAGCAGGGCGGCGACCCGGTCGCCGCGGCGGACGCCGAGCGCCCGCAGCCCGCGGGCCACCCGGGCGACCTCATGGGCGAGTTGAGCGTAGCTGAGGCGCCCCGCCCTGGACCGTTCGGAATCAAAGATGATGGCCGTGCGGCCGGGATCGGTCCACGCGGTCCGCAGCGCGTTACGGGCGTAGTTGAGGGTGGCGCCGGTGAACCACTGCACGTCCGGCATCGGGCCGCCGGCCAGGACCGGGCCCGGCCCGCGCTGGCCGAGGACCTCGAAGTAGTCCCAGATGGCCGACCAGAACGGGCCCGGCTGCGACACCGACCACTGCCACAGGGCGTCGTAGTCGTCACAGCGCTGCCCGCGGCCGGCCAGCCAGCGGCTGAACCGGGTGATGCGGGCATCGTGGACAACCTGCGGGCTGGGCTCCCAGAGCACCTTCCCGTAGCCGCGGCTGGTCAGCTCGCCGGGTTCAGGAGGGTCGGTCGCGTCGGAATCCACACAAATCACCATAAGTCAGGATCGCTGGCGGTCAGGTCCCCGTGAGCCGGGTGACCTGGGCGATGAACGCGTCGGTGTCGGCCAGGTCGGGCAGCACCGCGTCGGCGCCCGCCTCCCGCAGCTCGGCGGCGCTGGCCCGGCCGCTGGCCACGGCCAGCGACCTGGCTCCGCCGATCCGGGCCGCGTCCACGTCGCGGGGCGAGTCGGCGACGTACACGGTGACGTCCTCGCCGAAGGTGACGCCCCGGGCCTGCGAGGCGCGCTGCCGGGCCACCCGGAGCAAGGTGCCCTTCGGGTAGGCCTCGGAACCGTAGCCGCCGATGTCGAAGTCGACGAAGCCGTCCAGGCCGAAGGCGCGCAGCTTCAGCATCGCGGTCGGCCTGGAGTTGCCGGTCAGCACGGACTGGACCGTGTCGTCGAGCTTGGCCGCGGCGGCCAGGGCCTCAGTCGCGCCGGGCAGCAGCTGGCCGGAGGCGGCCAGCTCGTCGCGCCGGTCGGCCAGGGCCTGGGCCAGGGCGGCGCTGAACGGCTCGAGGAGCTGCTCGCCGACGGCCCGGACGTCGACGCCGTTGAAGGCCAGGGCGTCGAAGAAGATCTCCGACTCCGACCGGCCCGCCATCTGCGGGAGCCGGACCAGCGGCCGGCCCGCCACGGCCTCGAAGGCCTCGGCGTAGGCCGCCTGGACACCCGGGCCACATCGACCAGGGTCAGGTCAATATTCCACAGAACCAGCCGGTGAATAACGCCCTCCGGGGGCCAGGCCGCAAGCACAGCGCCAACCCATGTGAGGGTACGGCCGCCGTTCAGGCTAGTCCAACTCGGTCCGGAACGCGCTGGCCAGTGGGCGGCGCCGGACTTGAACACGTCCAGTCCGGTCCATTCGAATCCAAGCGCTTCGGCTCCCCTCAAAGGAGACCGGCGCCCAAAAGCGGGACCGCCGCTGTGTCACCAGCGACGGCCCCCGGCGACTGCTGGAAAGGAGCAAACGCCATGTCAATCATCATGATCCGTGATCGGCTCGCTCGCATCTTCCGGAGGCTGGTAGCACCGACGGGAAGGGCGGATGCGCGGCTGACGCGCATCCTCGCCACCCTGGAGAGTATTCAGGAGCGTCCTCGGTGAGCACTGACCCTTGCGCCTCGGAACTCGCCGACACGATCGCGCCCTCCGGTCGTGTCCGGCTGGCGAATTGCCCGCAGTGCTGGGCACTCCCCGGCCGCCCGTGCACCGTCGCCGGGCTGCCTGGTGATCACCTGGCCCGCTGGCAGCGGGCCGAACGCCGCGGCCTGATTGTCCGGGAGGAGCTCGCCGCCGTGGTCGCTGGTCTTGAGGTGATCGCCTCGCACGTGATCATCCGGGATGGTGCATCGTGAGCGCCCGGCGGCTTGGCCCATTCGAGACCGGCAGCGAGGCGATGCTGGCGGTACGCCGCGAGGACGGCTCGTTTACCGGGGCCGCCGTCCTGTTCGATCTGCTGAAGGAGACGCTGCAGGAGGCCGGAGTCGAGCTGGGCCGGTGGGATTGGCGCATCGTGCGCTGGCTTGCGGCCTGGGACGTCCAGACGGTGGCTGCGGTCGCCGGATGGGTGGGCCGCGCCAGCGATCGATCCGTCGAGCCGGAACAGCGGGAAGCGTTGGCCGAGGAGGACCAGGGCGCCGAGGACCGCCGCCGCCTCGGCGAGATCCGCGGCGTGCTGGCCGGGTTCGACTGGGAGCACGACGACCGGCAGTACGCGCTCGAGCAGATCGAGCGCATTGCCGAGGGCGGCCAGCCGTGACCGGCGACCTCGCGATGCAGAGGCTGACCGCCGCCGCGGTGCTCCTGGTTGCCGCGATCGCCGCGGCGGTCAGCTACGTGCACATCGAGCACCTGGCCGTGACGCACGGGCAGACCATGCTGGCCGCCGTGCTGCTGCCGGTATCGATCGACGGGACGGTCGCCGCGGCGTCGCTGGTGATGCTCCGCGCGGCACGGGCCGGGCTGGGCACGCCTTGGCTGGCCCGGGTCATGCTCGGCCTGTCGGTCGTCGCGACGCTGGCCGCCAACGTCGCCTACGGCGCCAGGTACGGGCTCACCGGCTCGCTGCTGTCGGGCTGGCCAGCGGTCGCGTTCATCGGATCGGCGGAGATGGCCATCGGCATGGTGCGCCGCACCCGGGCTGTGCCCGTCCTGCACTCCGCGCTGAACGGCCACGCGGCCAGGGCGGCCGAGCTGTTCGCCGCCGACATCGACGCCGGGCGGGTGCCCGGCATCCGCGCTATCCGGGCCGGGCTGAAGGTCGGCCAGGACAAGGCCAGCCAGGTACAGGCGTACCTGCGGTCCCTGACGACCAATCCGTAAGCCCCCGGCCGGGGCCAGCAACTTGGCAGAGCAGCCCCGGCCGGGCCTCTCACCGAAGTGAGGACAACCACGATGTCAGAAGCAACCGCGCAGCGCGAGGAGAACCAGCCGGGCGGTGACCTGGTGCCCTTCGCCGCTGTACCGTCCGTACCTGCGTCGGACACGTCCTATGAGATCGCGCTTGACGAGGATCCGGCACCGGCCGCCGAGCTGGTCCATGTCGGCGAGCGGGATCGCGCTGCCGACCCGGCCGGGCGAGCGGCGCCCGGTCATCCCCGGGCATCTGCGTACCTGGGCCGGGGTACGCAGTACGGCGGGCAGGCACGGCGGCCTGCTGGCGCACCGGGGAGCCTTCCACGCGGTCCGCTCCCCCGGCTACCTGCTCACCGCGTCCGGCTGGGCGATCATCGGCCTGGCCCTCGTCGTGGGCCGGGCGATCCGCTGGTGGTGGCTGGCTGAGCAGACCCGGCTGCGGTCCCTGGCCGTGGTCTCCGGCGATGCCAAGGAGTGGCGGGCGCTGCATAAGGACGCGCAGGACACGCGCCGGGCCCGCGGCCTGGCCCTGGCCGCCGCCGCCGCGGCCCTGGCCCTGGGCGGCGCGCTGATGTGGAACTACGCCCCGTGGTGGGGCTGGGCCCTGCTGGCCGGGGCCTTGCTGCCGTTGCTGGCCCGGACCGGGCGCCCGGCCGACAAGCCGATCATCCGGGCCGGCGACGACCTCGCCGCGGTTCCGGGTGCTGAACGCCGACATCGTGTTGCGCGCCTACTACGCGGCCGGGCTCGGCCACCCGGACAAGCCCGGCCAGCAGATCACCTTCGGCGCGCCGATGGCCCGGGACGGCGACGGCTCCCGGGTCCTGGTCGACCTGCCCTACGGCAAGGGCCTGGACGACGCGGTGAAGGCCCGCCCGGCCATCGCCTCGGGCCTGGACGTGTCGCTGTCGCAGGTGTTCGTGCACCGGGATCCGACCAGCCACCGCAGGCACGTGCTGTGGGTCTCCGACCGTGACCCGCTGGCCGTCCCGGTCGGCCGGACCCCGCTGCTGGCCGGCCAGTCGACCGACATCTGGCAGCCCGCGCCGATCGGCCTGGACGAGCGCGGCCAGCTCGTCGCCGTCCCGATCCTGTGGAATTCGGTGCTGGTCGGCGCGCTGCCGCGGGCGGGCAAGACGTTCTCGGCGCGGCTGCTGGCCCTGTACTGCGCGCTGGACCCGTTCGTGAAGCTGGACGTGTTCGACTTCAAGGGCTCCCCGGACTGGCGCCGGTTCGACCTGGTCGCCGACTCCTGCGCGTTCGGCCTCACGCCGAGCCGGAACGGGCTGCCGCTGGAGATCTTCGCCGAGACCCTGCAGGGCATCAAGCGCGATGTCCAGGACCGCTACCAGCGGCTGTCGGAGCTGCCGCCGGAGGTGTGCCCGGAAGGCAAGCTGACCCGGGAGATCGCCCGGGACCCCCGGTACGGAATGCCGGTCCGGGTCCTGGTCCTGGATGAGTTCCAGGAGATCTTCGACCTCGGCGAGGCCAGCAAGGAGATCGCCTCGCTGCTGGTGTTCCTGCTGAAGGTCGCCCCGGGCGCCGGGGTGTCGGTGATCGGCGCGACGCAGAAGCCGTCCGGGATCGGCACCGGCAAGGTGGCCCAGGACTTCAACTCCTTCCGGGACAACTTCGCCGTCCGGTTTGGGCTGCGGACCTCCAGCTGGCAGGTCAGCGAGCTGGTCCTCGGCGCCGGGGCCTACTCCGAGGGCCTGGACACCTCCGTCCTGCTCCCGGGCTATAAGGGCGTCGGGATCCTGCGCGGCGCCTCGGACGCCAGCCCGACCACCCGGACCTACCTGGCCGACGGCCAGGACGCCGAGCGGATCTTGACCGCGGCCCGGCTGCTGCGCCAGCAGGCCGGGACGCTGGCCGGGATGGCGGCCGGGGCCGAGGCCCCCGCCGATGGCCGCGACGTGCTGGCCGACGTGCTGGCCGTGTTCGGCGCCGACGCCGGGCTGCACTGGTCGGTGCTGGCCGCCCGGCTGGACGCGCAGCTGCCCGCCCGCTGGTCCGAGACCGCGGCCGAGGCGGTCTCGGCCGAGTGCCGGGCCCGCGGCGTGCCCAGCATCCAGGTCAAGCAGTTCGGCCAGAACCGGCAGGGCTGCCGCCGCGCCGATGTCGAGGCCGCCCGCGGCCGGCGATCTCGTGACCACCGCCGCGGCCCTACCGGGTAGGGCCGCTCCTACCGGCCTGCGACCAGCAGGAACACCGTTCAGCCCTACCTGCTCCTACTGGGCCGGCCCGCTGTGGCCTGCCCGGTAGGAGGTAGGGCCGATTCCGCCGCCCGCCCGGAAACACGGGCCTGGCGGCCAGTCCTAGGAGGTCTCTGTGGCCGTCCTGGTCCTACTCGCCCTGGCGGTGACCGCCGTCTGGGCTCGGATCGGTGTACCTGTGGCCCTTCGCCCCGTGCATGCGCTGCGGCGGCAACGGCCGCAACTCTGGCAGCACCGGCAAGCGGTACGGCGAATGCCGCCGCTGCCGGGGCAGCGGGCGCCGCCGCCGGATCGGCGCCCGTACGATCCACCGCGGCGCCGTCAGCCTCGCCGACCGTGCCCGGGCCCGGAAAGGCAAGTAACAGCCGGCCGAGGCCGCCGTGATCCGCGGCCGGACGCGCTCAGGTCGTCCAGGACGGCCGATCACAGCCGGGCCGGTGTCCCCTGGATCCCCCCGGGCGCGACTGCTGATTGGAGGGTTCCTACACCGGGCGGTCATGCCCGGAAAGCAGAAATGAGACGAGGGTAATTCACCTTCGCGTGGTGCTGGGTAACGCTAGCGTGGTGCAATTCTTACCATTTAGGAATAGGGATGGGACGAATGAGCATGACTCCGGTAAATGAAGCAAATGCCGTGAATGACCAGTCGGCGGATATCGAGGCGGCCAAGCGGGTGGTGGGCCGGGCTAAGGAACTTCTCGAATCAGTCACTTTCGCCCTTGGCGAGCTTATGAGAGCGCTGGATCAGGGGCCGGGCGTGGCCAGCAGCCTCGCGGTTGAACTGCTGGATGACCCCGAAACCCGGCTGTGGCAGGTAACGCCCGGCCGGGGGGCCCGGCCCTCTCGCAGGTCACGGGGGCGGGCTGCGGCGAGGGTGGTGCACACTTGCGTGCATGATCGATGAGGGCGGCGCCGATGCACGAGGTCGACGAGGATGCTGAGGACGACATTGAGTACACGCTGGCAGAGGGCGGCGAAGGTATCGGGGGCCAGATCATCCCGATAGTGGCAGGGGGCCTAGGCGGCTGCCGCCGGCTATCAGCTCGGCGGCCGTGGCCGGGGCCACGATCGGCGGGATGGCGGTCCCGTACCTGACCTCGCTGCTGCAGAAGATGAGCAGTCGAGCTGTTCGGGGACCGGGCCCGCGCGGGCCGAAGAGATGCTGCAGACGGCGGCTGAGGACGGCCGGGCTGGGCCCGGAGGAGTTCGCCGAGCGGGCCAGCGAACTCGCCGTGGTCGCGTTTCCTGACCGATGCGGCGGTCCAGGCCGCCGCGGACACTTTCTGGCCGCCGGGGGTGCGTGCGCTCGGCCGGGCCCTGGCCGACGGTCTCATTCGGGGAAACGACGACGTCATCGACATCCCGAAGATGGTCATGCAGGCCATGACCGAGATGACGGCCTCGCACCTGCAGCTGCTCGACTGATGGTCATGTACCGGTGGGACAACACGATCCGATCCCGGCGGGAGAACGGGGCGCCGGTGCGGATCGACGCCCCGGAGATGAGCATTTCGCGGGGCTGCCGAGCCGGTGGACCGCCTACCAGCTGACGTCGGCGGCGCCGACCCTGGCCCGGTCCTCAGCTCGCTGATCGGCACGCTGGACCAAGTACGGGCTGATCGAGGAGCGCGACAACACGGCCGAGGCGCTGGCCAAGATTCTCTGAGGAATTCAGCCGGACAGACGCTCAACCAGAATCCGGCCCGGCGAGCAGGGCTCGGCACAGGCAGCTCTCTGACTGAATCCGCCCGTGCTGACGGAGACGTCGGCACAACAGGTGGCACCGGGGAGCGGAGCTGGTCGCCGACGGATCTCGGCCGAGCAGGTGCTCGGCTACTACGACCTGGCGGCCGACGCTATCGATTAGGGGCGCGCCCCTACGTCCCGTTCGCGGTGGCGGCGGCTGGCGCGGCTGGCTGAAGGGCGGCGTACCGCCGCTGCTGGACCCGGCGTTTAGCCTGGCGGCCCAGTCCGGGATCAGGGCCTCGTCGACGCCGGCCATGGCACAGCGCGGCGATCGCCAGGGCCCTGGTCTTGTATCCTGGCCCTGGCCGCCGGCGGCGCCGGCGATCCGGCGACCTGGGCCAGGAGGTCGCCGCGCTGCCCGGCCAGCTCCCGCAGGTCGGCGGCCCCGGCCGCCTTCTCCTCGGCGGTCAGGTCGCCCCACCGGGCGTGCCTGCGGGCGGTGCCGTCCAGGCGGGCGACAAGGAGATTGTCCTGACGAGGAGCACGGTCATCACGAGCCATTCCATCATGGTCGAATACAGATCCGATAGTGGCAAGCAAGGTGTACGTCTGCCTCGTCACATGCCTGGAGTCGCCGACGGTTCGGCCGATGACGCTGACCAGCAGGGAGCCGCCCGGTACGGTATGGCCTGTGCCGGATCCAGGTGAGGATGAAGATCATGAGCGGAGCACGTCGCTCCGAAGATTGTGGCCGGGCTGGCAGGAGCTGGCGCTCGGCATCCGGCTTGGGCCTGGCGCCGCGCTCGTCCTCGGCGCGGCCGGGCCTCTATTCGAGACGCTGGCTGAGCGGGCCTGGCAAGAATGGCGGCCTGGTGCTCAGCAACGAGCAGCTCAGGTGCTGGCCGCCGCCGCTGAGGAAGCCGGATGTGATGCCGAACAGCTAGATGGGCTGATCAGGGCATCTGAAAGCAGCAAGTTGCAGACCGGGCTCGCGATGAACGCTGCCCAGCGCACGGCCTGGCCGCCCAAGGTCCGCGCACTCGGGCGCGTGCTCGCTGAAGGGCTGCTCGCCTCTGATGAGGCCGAGGTGGACGTCCAGCAGCAGGCTCTGGTGGCAATGGCCGACCTGGAACGACTGCACCTGGTCCTGCTGGAGTTGCTCGTCAAGTACGAGCCGAGATCGTTTGTAGGGGGCCCTGCTATAGAGCTGCACTCGTTGCCCTCCTATCGGGATTCCTACATGCGCGAGCCGGCACTGCCGACGCAGAAGTGATCAAGGAGTGGAATGTCGAGCCGCGCGGAAATGGGCGACTGGCCAAATCCTGGAAGTGCGACCGCAGCTCCGCCCCATCCTCACTACACTGCTTGGAACCTTGCAGCGGCATGGGCTTGCAGCTGAAAACAACAACACGCCTCAAGCACTCAACCAACTCAGCAAAGAAATAGTGAAGCTGGTAAACAACCAGGCCCAGAATAGGAATAACGGGCAGCTGATAAGACCTTCTACGCTTAACTCCACCGCGGTCGTGGAGCCAGGTCAAACTGGTCGCCTACTGAACTCGGTGAAGAAGATCTTGGACTACTACCAGCTGGCCGGAGAGGAAGCACTGTCCGACGCCCCAACACGTGGATGCACAATAACGGTACTTTCCTCTTGAGGTGGAGGCGCCCCTCAGCGCGCGACGACGAGGGGCTCGACATCGGCGCCAGGAGGCTACCGGTCGTGCAACGCCGTCTCGCGTAAGTTACCGGTTCAATTGAACGGGGCGTCGTACCCTGCCGGACCCGGAAAACCTTAATGCACGTAATATCAGGGGCGGGCCAGCGCGAGGGCGGCCCAAGTCCGAGATCGAGCGAGTACCAGATTGACGAGAATGTCACGTGGGCCTGGAGTACGGCCCCAGTCTGGGAAAGGCTTCTTTCCTGAGCCAGCCGAGCATTTCCCAGAAAACCTGCGGAATTCGAAAATTCTGGCGTTCTTCACCTATGCGGACGAGTACTACTGGGGTTCCGCTGAGCTTCACATATACGGCCTTATCAGGAAGAGGGATTTCCGCATGGTTTTCAAATCCCTGGCGCATAGGGTCGGAGATGCCGAGAATCTGGCAGGGGACGATCTGGCCGCTGCCCCTAGTAACCATCCTCGCGCGCACGTCGCCGATACCCAGGTGAGAATAGGAAGTCTCTGATGCCGGTCTTTATTGGAGAGCCGGTTGATGAGATCAAGCGCATGTTCTTTTGGCGACTCCCGACGCGCGTACTCAAGCGGCATCAGCTCCTTGAGGGCAGCGACCGCTTCCTCGGATCGTATATGGCGCGCCAGGCTTTCCCATCTCTCACGGTTCTTCGCTCGCTTGCTATTCTCCGTTGCGACAAATGGGATCTCCCATACGGGCTCGTGGAGGACTGGGCAAAGCACTTTGCTGCGCTCTCCGGAGGGAACCAGGGAGCCGATGAGATAGTCGAAGGATGCCCGCAGGTTGTAGAAGACGTCTCCCACGATAAGCTCCCCGTCAGGATCGGGTCCCCGAGTGAACTCCAGCGTGGAAATAAGCTGGCCGTGCTTGTTCTTGACGGGATCCGTAACTGTGTATGGGTTTTGGGTCGCAAAGGCATCGAGCAGCAATGCCAGGTCGATGAGATGCCTCTGGCCCAGTCGGCCTTACGGATATACGACGGCTGGTTAACCATGACCACCCTGGTTCCGCCGAGCAAGGACAAACCAGAGCTTTATGCAGCGCCACCTCCTGAAGTCCGCTAAGCCGCCATCCTCGGCCCGGTCGTGGTGCTCGGCCTGTGGTCGACGAGCTGGGCCCCGTCAGCGCCTCTATGCCGGTTCCACCTGTGCGTCACGGCCTAGCGATGGGCAGCGTCCGGCGTAGTCCAAATATGGTCAGGTGCTGACTAGTGCCGCTCCGGCGCTTCCGGGCTGATCCTCGCTGAAGATCCATTCGTGCGGGGCGACTCCGGCTACCAGGTCCTGGTGGTCCCGGCCGCGCCAGCCGAGCAGCGCCGCTCCGGCCTTGGCCGCGTCGAGCCCGGTTGTGTGGCCGACCCAGACCATACCGCCCTGGCTGCGGCCGGATACCCAGCTGGTCTCCGTGGTCGACAGGATCGCGCAGACGCCTGCGGAGCGGCCGAGGTTGAGGATCGAGTCGACGGCCTCGGCCAGCTTGAGCTGGCGGCAGGTCTCGCGGACGTCATCGAGAACGAGGACGGTGTTTCCCTCGGCTGCCACGGTGGCCAGCGCGGCCTTGAACCGGTGTGCCGTGTCGGCGCGGTCGGGGCTGCCGGTGAGCCGGTACCACATGCCTGCCGGGCCGCCGCCCCGGTCGCCGTCGTAGCCGAACGTCGGAGCGATGATCTCGACTGGCCGGCCCCACTCCCCACGGTTCGCCGTCCGTTCCGTTCCATACCGGGTCGGCCGCGGGTTTCGGGTCGACGACCAGCACGCGCTCCGAGCCGCACAAGCCGAGCAGGCGCTTGATGAGCGTCGTCTTGCCGCTGCCCGACATGCCGTAGAGCAGGTGATGCGGCGCGGCGCCGGGGCTCCAGATCGCATCGACGCGACCGAGGACACGGGACAGCGGGACGGGGGGAAGACCGCCGGTCATTGATAACTCCTGATGATCACGGACGCGAGGCCCTGGTAGTGCTGGTAGCACGCCCGTCCCTCGGCGCCGATGTTCCTGATTGAGCCAGTGCCACCGCAGGCTGCCGCACCCTCGCTGACCTGGCATCCGGCCGCGTCCGGGACGATGCGCCAGCCGAGCAGAGCCAGCGCCTCGGCCCACGTCATCGCCTCGGCCGGACCCGGGCGGGTCCACGCGGGGCCGGGCAGGTTACTCACGGGTAGGGCGCGGGGAGTCGAGTAAGTTACCGGGCTAAATTTTGGCGACTCCGCGCGCGAGGGGGCATTAATTCCCTGGTCATCCGGGTAATCGGCGTCGTCTTCGGCGTCGTCGCCCTGGTCCTCGCCGTCGTCTTCTCCGTCGTACGGTTCGGTCTCGATGGCGGCCGGACTCCCCTGCCACCAATGCGCGCGGCGGATACCCGCGCCGGGCAGCAGCGCGGCCAGCTCGTCCAGGCGAGTGCCCGCGGCGGCATCCCGGACCTGCTGGGCGAACCACTCCACGACGGGCCGCGACTCCGGGTGCAGCCGGTCATCAGCGGCGAGCTGGCCGAGCTGGCTGATCATGATGCCCTTGCGCTTGGCCAGCTCGATCGCGTCGAGGTCGCGTTCGCGCTGCGACCTGACCCGGCGCACCGCGGCCGTGCCTCGCTCGTAGGGGGCGGCGACGCCGCGGGGAACCTTCGGCCCCTTGCAGGCTAGGCAGGCCCGACGCGTGCCCCGGCCGGACGTCCAGAGGGAAGCGCCACAGTCCGGGCACGGCTCCGCCGTCTGGATCGGACCGGGCACCTGCGAGGGAGGTTCCCAGGTGAGTAAGGGCGGCGGGCCCGAGAGTACGACCGCGGCCGGCCTGGGTCGGGGCGGCCTCGCGCCGGATCGCGAACCAGAGCGTTTCGCGGCTAGCGCCCGGCAGGAATCCGAACAGTAGACACGGCGGGCCGTCTTCGGCGTGAACGTGTCGCCGCACCCATCGCGGGCGCACGTGCGCGTCTCGTGGCGCTCAGACGCTCCCATAGCTCATCCCCATCCGATCACACAAGGCCAGTCCCGGCTTGGAGCTTGGTGCCCTTCGGCGCGGGGCTGGCGGTCATCGTCGCGCAGATCAGCACGAGGAGATCCCTGATCGCCTCGGCCAGCGTGGCCACCGCAGGCGGTCCTTGGCCCTGGTCCTCGCCGCTGAGCCCGGCCCGGGCGAGCAGGTCGCGCCGGTCGGCGATGCCGCGCAGCTGGGAGTAGAGCTGGCCCGCCTGCCCCATCGACAGATGGGCCGTCGAGCCGAGCTCGTCGAGGCCGAGCAGCACAGCGCAGACAGCGAGCCGCTCGGCGCGGTCGGCGAGGCCGTAGCCGAGGCGCTCGAATTCGGCCATGATTACGCCGCGCTGATTCGGGGTGGCCGGTTCGGTGGCGAGTACCGCGCGCCACTCGTCGAGCCTCACGATGTCTCCTCCGGTTCGGGTCCGTGGAGTGCTCGCCGGGCGGAGCTGCTCAGGCTTTCTGAGCAGCCTGGGCGGTCGGCCAGGCTATGAGCGGACCGTGACCGGTGCGACCCTCCCACGCACGTACCCTCTTGAATCTGCGTAACTGCGTAACACCCCTCTAGAAGATCTATATCTATGCAGGTCAGATAGCCTTTCCTGCTGTTACGCAGGGTGTTACGCAGCTGCGTAACGCGCGTAACAGTAGAGGTCCTGTTACGCACCTCTGCGTAACGGACTTTCCGCTGGTCAGGCCTCGTTTTGGGGGTGTTACGCAATCCGGCCGAACAGAGAGAGCTTTTTTCTGCGCGCACGGCTTCTCCGGTCACTGTTCGTCATCAGTCTCGGGTGAGATCACCTCGCGCCGGAAGATCAGGTGCTTGGTCAGCCTGCCACCGAGCCGACGCGGGATCAGGTGCGCCGGGCGCTGGTTGTCACGAGTGATGAGGACACCCATCTCCAGCCAGCCGGGCAGTACCGCGTCCAGTTCGTAACCGCGGCGCTTCAGCTCCTCCCGGAGCTTTTCGGGCAGCAGCGCCGGGCCTTCCCGGGCGTCATGGCCGATCCAGCCGGTTGCCGGAGGCCGCTCGCCATCCGATGAGCCGAGCATCTTGTCCTGGTTGGAGGCGATGAACTCGCGCACGATGTCGAGCGCCATTTCCGGCCGGTTGTCGTTACGGTCCTGGTCACCCTCGGAGAACAAGGCAAGCCATTCGCTGACGCCCGGTGCCGCGAAGGGCACGATGCCCCACTCATAGGCCAGCTGGCAGGCCAGGTACAAGCACGCGACCAGCGGCGCCCGGCGGGCGGCGAGGTCGGAGTCCCCGCGGAACTTCTCGGTCACGGCCTGGTGCCGCTCCGCCAGCATGGGCGGGGCGCCCTGGCCGTCCCGCTCGTGCTTCAGCTCAGCACACAGCCGCCGGGCGAACTCCGGCCCGGCCAGCCCGTAGTTCGCGGTCACGCTGTCCCGGACGTACCCGGCCGCCGCGGCGCTGGTCTCCCCGTCGTTGCCGAACGGCGCCCGGCGCACCGACAGGACCCGGGCCGAGGCACCCTCATGCGGCGTGAACGAGAGCGCGGGCTGCTCTCCCGTGGACAGCAGGATCACGCGCCAGGGCAGGTTGCTCGGCCACCCGCCGCCGCGCGGAGTCCCGTGATTTTTCGGCACCTGGTAAAGCACCTGATCGACCAGCTCCGGCGTCTTGACGATCCGGGTCTCGTCGAACACGACCGGCAGGCCGTTGACCAGGTTCAGCCGCTTCTCGGCCGCGATCATCGTCGTGCGCCAGTGCGCCATCCCGTCGGACTTCTCCCCCGGGTCAAACCAGCACGACGCCCCGCACATGACCGAGATCGTCTTGCCCCGCGTGGACCGGCCCGAGGTATCCACGGTGAACGAGTCCAGGCCGAGGGGCTCCAGCAGCGCCGCGCCGAAACCCGCATACAACGACGGAAGGGTCGCCGGGAACTCGGCCAGCCTCCGGATCGCCCGCCGCCAGCCGTCCAGGCTGCCGCGGGCCCGGTGAGCCTCCAGCGGGCCGCGCTGCTCGTCGTACTTCGGCTCGACACGGTACGGGAAACCGTCTCCGGTCACGAACTCGCCGTCGCGCTGCCACCCGAGCTGCCGAGCGATCTTCTCCCGGGGAATCACCCGCCGATTTGCCTGCTCGAAGGCCGCCAGCCACCGCTCAGCCAGCTTCGAATCGGCGTCCGTTACCGGGATGCCAGCATCCCCAAGCTGAGCCACCAGCCTGCGGCCCGACTTGACCACCGAACGGGCGACAATCCGCCGGACCAAACCCTGGCCATCCCGCCACGCCAGCTCCACCAGCTGGTCCCCCGCCGGGTCGACGAACATCCGGATAGGCATGATCGGCGCCCACGTAGCCCGGATACTGGTCGTGCCCCCGTCCCGGGTCGGGCGCTCAGCGAACACGCCCGTCTGCTTGACGCTGTAGTCGTCAGGTATCACCGCCTCCGGCAGCAGGTCGGTGATTTCACCGGTCATCATCGGCGGGCACGAGCATGCGTCGGGTACCGAGTCGCACCCCTCGCAGAGCTGCCCCGGGCCCTGGTCTTTCAAGTCGCGCCCGCACCGCGAACACCGTTGGCCGTTCATGCCAGCTGCCTCCCCGCAGACGTGATGGTCTGCCATGCCTCGCGTTCGGAAAGGCCCGCGCTGACGGCCGCCTCGGCCAGGGCGCCGAGGTCGGTGGCGCCCGCCTCGACGGCCCGGCAGGCCGCCCAGAACAACCCGCTATTCCTGTTGCCCTCGGCGAGCCCGGCCACCCAGCGGGCCAAGTGCCCGATGTCGCCCCCGGCGCGCTTGGGGACGGCGGCCCGGGGCGGGTCGAGCATCGCCCGGACCTGTTGCCAGTCGAGCCGACCGCCCGCCGTCCGCTTGTTGACCAGCTCGTAGGGCATGCCCCCGACGCTCGACAGGGGAACTAAGGACGTATCCGCCCAGCCCGCGGAAGTCGAGATGATGACGGGGCAGCCTGCCGTTCGGCTGGCTGGTGCCGTCGAAGTAGACGTGCAGGCCGCCAGACGGGGTGCGGATAACGGCCTTGGCCGCCTCCAGCATTCCAGCCCGCTTGAGCCGGTTGAATGCCTCGAATCCGTCGCCGTCAGGGTGCACATCGACATCGAGCACATCGGGGCCTGGGGCTCCGGTGGCCACCGCGACATTGAACACGGGGCCTTGAGTCCACCATCGGCATATCTGCCCGGGGTCGGTGGTGGCGTCCTTGAATCCGTGCGAGGTAGCAGGTTCCTTTAGTTCCGGCTTGCATGGGAACACGGGCCAGCCGATCGCTGCGTACCTGAGCGCCGCCGCCCGGGACGGTGCTACCTCGGCCGCCAGGTCACGCGGGCTCATGCTGCCTCCCGCTCGCCCGCGGCCCAGACCATCAGGCCACGCGCCTGCAGCAGGTCGACCAGACGGGCCGGTACGGCGGCGGCATACCCTTGCTGATTGAGCCAGGCGGCAGCTGCGGCCCACGACCGCAGCTCGCGCCGCGCAGCTAGCTCGTCGACAGGCCGTGCTACGGTGGCACCCGAATGCGATTCGTAGTCCTTGGCCGGGCTTCGATCATCCCGGGGCGGTCCTCACGGGCCGCCCCGACGCACGTCCTGCGCATCTCAGTCGCCCCTCCCCCGCTTGCCGTCCTGCTCGTCGATGAGCCGGTCGACGAATTCCTGAAGCGCCTCGAAAGGGACTCGTCGGCTGCCTCCGACCTTGACCGAGAGCACCTCGCCGCGGCGCAGCATGTCGTACATGCGAGATCTCCCTATGCGCAGCTCTTCCGCCGCTTCCTCCGGCGTGAGCAAGAGGGTTTTCATCGAGCGTTCGCTTCGAGCTGCTGTTCCCAGGCGAGCACGTAGTCGGGCTTGTAGCGGACGAACCTGCCGATCTTCACGGCCTTCGGGCCGAGGCCGTTGAGCCTCCAGTAGCGGACCGTCGATACCGGTATCTGGTATCGCTGAGCCAGGTCGTCCACCGTCAGATAAGGGGATTCCCCAGGTGCCTGCCGCACGTCGTTCATACGATCACCTTCCGGATAGCGGCGATACGGAGAACGATAGAACAACCAGGTTCAGCTCGCAACCGCAAAGTGGATTGATATGATCTGGTTAACGATTATTATCGGTTGCATGGACGCTGAGCCGGTGGCACGAGAGACTGTTCTGGTGCCACGGAAGACACCACGCCGCCCAGGCCCGGACAACTGGGCGGGCAGACCGCATCCGCTATGAGCGCGAGAAGCGCGGCTGGTCAACCGCTGAACTGGCAAGGCGGGTGACGCTCGCGGGCGTCCCGATGCGCCAGCCGCAGGTCTGGCAGGTCGAGAGCGGGACGCCGCGCCGCAGGCTTAGCATCGGCGAGGCTTTCGCGTTCGCCAGCGTCTTTGAGTTCTCTCTGGCAGAGCTGACCACGCCGCCCGGGGAGATCGCGGCCAAGGAGTTGATCGAGGTCGGACGCGCATTCAATGAGTGGCGGAAGAGTCAAGGACTCCTGGTCGCCGGGCTGCTGGACATCGCCGCGCGTGTCGACGAACTGAGTGATGACGCTCACGACATGGCGGCCGGAGTGGAAAAGTATGGGGGCCTCGGTGGCTCAGCAGATGTGGTGATGAGCGACCTCCAAACGATGATCGAGAACATCGGGGTAGTGATCGAGGCGATTAAGCAGGATCACTCCGCCTGGTCAGTGATCGCGTCGATGCGGGATCTCCTCCCGACCGAGACTCGGCAGCCGGTGGTTGCTGTCATCGTCACGTCCGGCCTAGGCGTGCTAGTCGGCCGCCGCAATGACCGCACGCCACCGTGGGGATTCATCTCCGGCGAGGTCGAGCCTGACGAGCTACCCGCGGATGCTGCGGTTCGCGAGGTCAAGGAGGAGACCGGCCTTGAGGTCCGCACCATAGGCCCGGGAATCGGGGAGCGCGACCATCCGGTCACCGGCCGACACATGCTCTACCTGGCCGCGGAGCCGCTCGGCGATACCGAGGTGTTCGTAGGCGATGAGGCCGAGCTGGCTGAGGTTCGGTGGGTCAGCCTGACTGAAGCCGACGAGCTGCTCCCAGAGATGTTGCCCCCGTGCACGACTACCTGGCCGCCACGCTCGGCGCCGGGAGCTGACCGTGAGCGTGAGGTCCAGGCGCCGACGCGGCGGCGGGACGGTCTTCTATGACGAGGACCGCGGGCGCTACGTGGGCCAGGTCAGCTACCTGGACGAGGCGGGGCGGCGGCATCGGCCGAAGGTCTACGCCAAGACCGCGGAGGCGTGCTGGGAGAAGCTGGACGAGCTGCGCCGGGAGCTGAAGAAAAGCGGCTCGGTCGCCCCCCGCGACCTCACGGTCGCGGACGTGCTCGCCGACTTGCTCGCCCACCCTCCGGCCGACTGGAAGTCGCCGCTCACCCGCGTCAACCGGAAGAACCACGCGGCCCGGATGAGCGGGCTCGCTGGGCAAGGTGAAGCTGGCCCGGCTGACCCGTCGTCCAGGTGGAGCGGTTCCTTGAGGAAGCGGCGGCCGAGGGGCTCTAGGCTGACACCATGCGTCGGCTGAGGGCGACGCTGCGCCTGGCGATCCGCAGGGCCGAGCGTGACGGCAAGGTGAGCCGGAACGTCGCCGACCTTGCCGAGCTGCCTGACGGCCCGCGCCGCAGGTCCAGGGCGATGACCGTGGCCGAGATGCGGGCGCTGCTCGGCCTTGACCTGAACGCGTGGTGGAGCGGCGTACCGTCACGGTCGCGCTCATGTGCGGCCTGCGGCCCGGCGAGCTGCTCGGCCTGCGCTGGGAGGACGTGGACTTCAAGGCTGGCGTGCTCCGTATCCGTAAGTGCCTCAAAGCGCTCCCCGACCCGGCCACCGGTCGGAAGCGGCTGGTCCTGGAGACCCTTAAGACCGAGCAGTCCAGGCGCACGATCCAGATGCCCCGGCAGGCCTCGGCCGCCTTGCAGGCGCTGCGCAAGGATCAGGCCGCGGCCCGGCTGAAGCTGGGCACGGCCTGGGACGTGCGCGGCCTGGGCGTGGTGTTCGGCGACGGGGCGGGCGCGCCGAAGTGGCCGCAGGACGTGCGGAGGCAGTTCGTCGCGCTGTGCGGGCGGGCCGGGATCGGGACCGACTGGACGCCACGGGAGCAGCGGCACACGTTCGTCTCGGTGCTCTCTGATTCCGGCGTCGACATCGAGCAGATCGCGGACGCCGTAGGCCACATTGACTCAACGGTGACCAAGGCGGTCTACCGCCACCAGATCGCCGACAAGGTGACCGCCGCCGCCACGGTGATGGACTCGATTTTCGGGGAGGCGAGCAGCTCGTGATAACGGCCTCAGGCTCCCCGATTAGGCTCCCCCGCGCGGACCGTACCTATCCTGACCTGCATAATGACCTACTGACCATCAACCCATGTGAGGGTACCGGTAGTCCACCGGGAGCACGTACAGCTGATAGCGGGAAAGGGCACGCGAGTCGAGGTCATGGCGGCGGCCAAGTCCGATGGTGCTAGGGTCACGCCATGCCACGTACGGACAGGGCGTCGCGGGTGATCGCTGCGCCACCGCAGCGCGTCTGGGCCGCTCTCGTCGATCCCGGGGCGCTCCTGGCCTGGCTCCCTCCTGGCGGCATGACGGGCAGGTTCGAGCGATTCGATGCCCGGCCAGGCGGGTCGTACCGGATGGTGCTGACCTATTCCGACGCGTCTGGCGCACCGGGCAAGGCGAGCGTGGATTCCGACGTCGTCGAGGCTCGCTTCGTCAACATCGTCCCCGGCCAGCGGGTCGTGCAGGCGGTGGACTTCGTCTCCGATGACCCCGCCTACGGCGGCACCATGACCATGACCTGGCAGGTCGCCGCTGTCGATGCGGGGACACGCATCGACATCGTGGCCGAGGACGTTCCGGACGGCATCTCCGCGGAGGACCACGCCGCGGGGCTCGCTTCCTCCCTGACGAACCTCGCCGCCTACGTGGAGCAGTAGCCCTCGCTCCCTGGCGGGCAAGGAGCCGCTCGGTGCTCAGCCCATGTGGGGGTACCGGTAGTCGGTGGGGGGCACGAACTGCTCCTTGATGGCCCGGGCCGACACCCAGCGGATCAGGTTGAAGATCGAGCCGGCCTTGTCGTCGGTGCCGCTGGCGCGGGCCCCGCCGAAGGGCTGCTGGCCGACGACGGCGCCGGTCGGCTTGTCGTTGATGTAGAAGTTGCCCGCTGAATAGCGCAGCGCCTCGGTGGCCCGGGCAATAGCGGCCCGGTCGGTGCCCAGCACCGCCCCGGTCAGGGCGTACGGGGCGACGTCGGCGGCCTGGGCGAGCACGCCGTCGAAGTCGTCGTCGGGGTACACGTACACGGCCAGGATGGGGCCGAAGTACTCGGTGGTGAAGACCTCGTCGGCCGGGTCGGAGCACTCCAGCACGGTGGGCCGGACGTAGAACCCGTCGGTGTCGTCGTAGCTGCCGCCGGCCAGGACCCGCACCGACGGCCTGGTCCGGGCCCGCTCGATGGCGTCGACGTGCTTGACGAAGGCCCGGGCGTCGATGACGGCGCCCATGAACAGCGACAGGTCCTCGGTGACGTCGCCCATGGTCAGCGACTCGACCTGGCTCAGGAAGTCATCACGGGTGGCCTTCCACACCGACTCGGGCAGGTAGGCGCGGGAGGCGGCCGAGCATTTCTGCCCCTGGTACTCGAACGCGCCGCGGATCAGCGTGGGCGCGATGATGGCCGGGTCGGCCGAGGGGTGGGCGATGATGAAGTCCTTGCCGCCGGTCTCGCCGACCACCCGCGGGTAGTTGCGGTACCGGGCGATGTTCTCCCCCACGGTCCGCCACAGGTGCTGGAAGGTCCCGGTCGAGCCGGTGAAGTGGATGCCGGCCAGGTCGGGATGGGTCAGCGCGACCTGGGACACGGCCTGCCCGTCCCCGGTGACCAGGTTGATCACGCCGGGCGGCAGCCCGGCCGCCTCGAGCAGCCGCATCAGGTGGTGCGCGGCAAGCTGCTGGGTGGGCGACGGCTTCCAGAGGACCACGTTGCCCAGCAGGGCCGGGGCGGTGGGCAGGTTGCCGGCGATCGAGGTGAAGTTGAACGGCGTGATGGCCAGCACGAAGCCTTCCAGCGGCCGGTACTCCATCCGGTTCCAGGTGCCGGGGGCCGACTCGGGCTGCTCGGACAGCAGCCGCCGGGCGAAGTGCACGTTGAACCGCCAGAAGTCGATCAGCTCGCAGGCGGCGTCGATCTCGGCCTGGTACGGCGACTTGGACTGGCCGAGCATGGTGGCGGCGTTCAGCGTGGCCCGCCACGGGCCGGCCAGCAGGTCGGCGGCCTTGAGGAAGATGGCGGCCCGGTCGTCGAAGTCCAGGGCGCGCCAGCCCGGGGCAGCCTGCTTGGCGGCGTAGATGGCGGCAGCCACGTCGACGCTGGTGGCGTTGCCCAGCTCGCCGAGCACGTGGGCCCGGTTGTGCGGCTGGACCACCTCGATAACGGAGCCGGCGCCCATCTGGCGCTGCCCGCCGATGGTCATAGTGAGCTCGGTCCGCTGGCCGGCGAGGTCCTTGATCTTGGCTTCCAGCACGGCCCGTTCGTGGCTGCCCGGCTGGTAGGTGCGGACCGGCTCGTTGGCCGGCCCGGGGGTCCTGGAGACGGCGTCCATCACGATCGCTCCTGGCGTTCGGCAAAACTGGCTGGTGGCGTACCCCTTATCGTCGCACGCTCAGTCAGCCAGGTAGGACAGCTCCTGAGCGGCGTACCAGCCGAGCTCGTGGCCTTCGGCCCCGTCCACGGTGAACTGCGCGTCCTCATCGCCCGCGTCGGCGGCGTCCAGCGCGTCGGCGGCCCGGCGCACGTCGGCGTCGGCGTCGGCGTCGTCCACGTGCGCGGCGGCGACCAGGTCCACGGTGACCGGCGGCCGGATGGCGACCCGGGCCGGCTCGTCGTCCCGGGCGTCCCAGGTGACCTGCTCGGCCGGGAGCTCGGCGGCCAGCACCACGCGGCGGGGCGGCACGGCCGGGTCGCCGGCGATGAGCCGCAGCGAGGCGCGGGCCGCCTCGGACATGGCCGCGTACTCCAGTTCCTCGTTGTCGCCGCTGGCGTAGGCCTCGCGCAGGGCCGGGGTGACCGCGAAGCCGGGCAGCGGGCCGAGACCGTCGCCGACCTGGCCGGCCTTCAGGGCCTGAGCCAGGGCGGGCAGGGTCGCGGCCAGGAAGACGCGCATGGTGGGCCCCTCAGTGTTCAGGACAATTCAGTGTTCACACAGTTCTGCGGGAGCATCGTACTGGTCAGCGGACCTCATCCGGCGGCGCCGAGGTTCCGGGACCGGCGCGGGTGGCGCCCGCGGTGGTAGTGCCTGCGGGGCTGCCTGCGGTCGTGGCGCCGACGGCGGTGACCACGGTGGCGACGGCGTCGGCCAGCGGGACGTGCTCCCACAGCCGGACCACCGACCAGCCGGCCAGGGTCAGGGCCTCGTCGTTGGCCCGGTCGCGCTCGACGTTGCGGGTCAGCTTCGGGCCCCAGTACCACTCGTTGGCCCGCGGCTTGGATCCGTGCTGGGGGCAGGCGTGCCAGAAGCAGCCATCGACGAAGACGGCCACCTTGCGCGCGGTGAAGGCGATGTCCGGGCGGACCCGGCGGCCGCTGTCCAGGTCCAGCCGGTAGTCCTTGCGGTAGCGGTAGCCGAGCTGGTGCAGGGCGCGGCGCAGGGCCAGCTCGGGCTTGGTGTCCGTGCGCCGGTTGGCTCGCATGTTGGCCGACCGGCCCGCGCTGGACGGATGCGGATATTCCGGCACGCGGTACAGGCTAGACCGCGGGGCCGGACCGCGTCAGGCGGCCAGGGCCACGCGGCCAGGGCCACGCGTCAGGCGGCCGGGGCCAAGGGCACGCCGAGCAGGCCCTGCAGCGCCGTCGCGGTGGCGGCCGGCTCGGTGTGCAGCAGGGCGGTCATCCCGCAGGCCTGGGCGGCGGCCACGTTGGGCGCCATGTCGTCGACGAACACGCACTGGGCCGGGTCGAGGCCGAGCAGCTGCGCCGCGTGCTGGAAGATCTCCGGCTCCGGCTTGCGCATGCCGACCTCGCCGGATAGCACCACGGCGTCGAACAGGCCGGGGAAGTCGCCGCGCGGGTACTCCTGGCAGCCCCAGGAGTTGGACAGCAGGGCGGTGCGCAGGCCGGCCGCGCGCAGGGCCCGGATGGTGTCGTACATGGCGGGCTGCGGGAGGCCGGCGGCGAACATGCGGCGCAGCAGGCCCTCGGCGATGACGGCCTGGCCGTCCCGCCGGACCAGTTCGGCCGCCAGGAGCTGCTCGAACTCCGCGCTCGAGCACTCGCCGCGCTCCAGCGCGTGAATCGGGTTGCGGGCCCCGTCCGCCTCATAGGCCTGTGAAATCCAGCGCCGCATCACCGTCTGGTAGCACTCCCAGTCGATGCCGTCGGATTCCACCCAGGCCCGCACGGTGGACACCAGCGGCGGGGTCAGGACGCCGTGCCAGTCGATGATGATCCCGCGAAATTGTCCGTCATTACCCACGAGGGCAATTTTAGGGGCAATTCCGGCGGTCGCGAGAACGACGTTCGTCCGGCACATGAAGGATCGGTGACCAGCCAGGACACGCCTGGGAACGGCGGAAATGTCACCCGGTCGCGGTACAACAGGACAAGCCAGAGCCTGGTGCGAACGCGGCCGCCACGGGCGTGGTACGGCCGCGTCGGTACACCGGAGCTGGAGGGCGACGCCATGCCTCAGGAGGCCCTTCGGGCGGGCGGCGAGCCCGAGCTGCAGCGCTGGTCACTGCCGGGGTTGCGCCTGGTGACGGTGCCTGACGTCGGGCCGCCGTATGACGATCACCGGCCTGATGAGCACCGGCCTGACGGTGACTGGCCTGATGAGCACTGGCCGGCGGGCAAGCGCCGGCCACCGGACCGGCTTCAGCCGCCGGGCGGGCGCCAGCTGCCGGGCGAGGCGGCGAGGATGGCGCTGGCCCTGGTCATCGTGGAGGTGCTGGCCGGCGTCCGGCCGGAACGGCAGCTGGTCCCGCTGGCCACGGACCGGGTCCGGGACCGGGTCCGAGCGCTGGGCCCGGTGCTGGGCGGCGCCCAGCGGCCGCGGATCACGCGGGTCCGGGCCTGCCAGCCGGCGCCGCGCGCGGTGGAGATGGCGGTGGTGGTGACGGCCGGGCCGCGGACCCGCGCGGTGGCCCTGCGGCTGGAGCACACCACCGGCGCGGCCGCGCCCGGCCGGGCGGTGCGGCCGGCGCGCTGGCGGTGCACGGCGCTCGAGGTCGGCTGACCAGCGGGCCGGCCGGCTGCTCGAGCGGATGGCCGCCTGGCCGAGCAGGATGGCCGGGCGCTCGAGCGCCCGAGCCGGATTAGAGGTCGGCGCGCATCCGGGGGTCGCCGTGGCACCGCTTGAACTTGCGGCCGGAGCCGCACGGGCACGGGTCGTTACGGCCGGCCCGGGCGAACGCGTCGTCGACGGCCGGGCCCTGGCTGGTCTCCACGTGGGCCCCGCCGTCCAGGGACGGCGCGGAGTACTGGAGCTGCTGCGCCCGGCGCGGGGCCAGCCCGGCGGGCAGCGGCGACGGCTGGTCGCCGTCGGGCCGGGCGTGCGCCCCCGCGGGGCGAGGCCCCTGGCCGGCTTGAGCTCGTCCGCCGCGCTGGGAGCGCTGTCCGTTCCGCCCGTTCGTCGTGCCCGGGGCCGAGCCGCCCTGCGGTCCGCCCTGACCTGAGCCGTTGCCGGCCCCGTTGCGGGCATGCGCCCCGCCAGCGCGCGGCGGCGTGCCCTGGGCCGGGACGGCCAGGCCAGCAGGCTCGGCGACGGCGGCCGGTGCGGCGCTGCCGCCCGCGGCCGTCTCCTCGACGATCGGGTTCTCCTGGACCTGGACCTGGAGGTTGAACAGGCTGCCGACGGACTCTTCCTTGATGCCTTCCATCATGGCGTTGAACATGTCGTAGCCCTCGCGCTGGTACTCCACCAGCGGGTCGCGCTGGCCGTAGCCGCGCAGGCCGATGCCCTCGCGCAGGTAGTCCATCTCGTACAGGTGCTCGCGCCACTTGCGGTCCAGCACGGCCAGGATGACCTGGCGCTCCAGCTCGCGCATGATCTCCGCGCCGAGCTCCTGCTCACGCCGGTCGTAGGCCTGCTGGGCGTCGGCCACGGCCAGCTCGCTGATGAGGTCGGCGCTCAGCCCGGACTTGTCACCGCCGGCTTCCTCGATAGCGTCGTCGATCGAGATGCTGATCGGGAACAGCTGGCGGAACGCGCGCCACAGCTTCTCCAGATCCCACTCTTCCGGATAGCCCTCGCCGGTCTCCCCGGCCACGTACCCGGCGACGACCTCGTCGACCATCTCGCGGATTTGCTCGTGCAGGTCGGCGCCTTCCAGGACCTTGCGCCGCTCGGCGTAGATGACCTTGCGCTGCCGGTTCAGCACGTCGTCGTACTTCAGGACGTCCTTGCGGATCTCGAAGTTCTGCTGCTCGACCTGGGTCTGCGCGGAGCGGATGGCACGGGAGACGACCTTGGATTCCACCGGCACGTCCGGCGGGATGTTGAGCCGGTCCATGATCGCGCCGACCCGCTCGGAGTTGAACAGCCGCATCAGGTCGTCTTCCAGCGACAGGTAGAACCGGCTCTCGCCCGGGTCGCCCTGGCGGCCGGAGCGGCCGCGCAGCTGGTTGTCGATGCGGCGCGACTCGTGCCGCTCGGTGCCGAGCACGTACAGGCCGCCCGCCTCGGTGACCTGCTCATGCTCCTCGGCCACGTCACGCTTGGCCTTGGCCACCGCCTCGGGCCAGGCCGCCTCGTAGTCTTCGGGCGTCTCGGCCGGGGACAGGCCGCGCTGGTGCAGCTCGGCGTCGGCGATGAACTCCGGGTTGCCGCCGAGCATGATGTCGGTACCGCGGCCGGCCATGTTGGTGGCCACGGTGACCGCGCCGCTGCGCCCGGCCTGGGCCACGATCAGGGCCTCCCGGTCGTGGTACTTGGCGTTCAGCACCTCATGCGGGACCCCGTGCTGCTTGAGCATCCGGGACACGACCTCGGACTTCTCCACGCTGGTCGTGCCGACCAGGACCGGCTGGCCGTTGGCGTGCCGTTCGGCGATGTCGGCCACGCAGGCCTCGAACTTGGCCTCGGCGGTCTGGTAGATGACGTCGGCCTCGTCGGCGCGGACCATCGGCTTGTTGGTCGGGATCGGGACCACGCCGAGCTTGTAGATCTGGTGGAACTCGTTGGCCTCGGTGGTGGCCGTGCCGGTCATCCCGGACAGCTTGTCGTAGAGCCGGAAGTAGTTCTGCAGGGTGATCGTGGCCAGCGTCTGGTTCTCGTCCTTGATGGGCACGTCTTCCTTGGCCTCGATGGCCTGGTGCATGCCCTCGTTGTAACGCCGGCCGTGCAGGATGCGGCCGGTGAACTCGTCCACGATCAGGACCTCGCCGTTCATCACGACGTAGTCCTTGTCCTTCTTGTACAGCTCCTTGGCCTTGATGGAGTTGTTGAGGAAGCTGACCAGGGGCGTGTTGACCGGGTCGTACAGGTTGTCGATGCCGAGCCAGTCCTCGACCTTCTCGACTCCGGACTCCAGGATGCCGACCGTCTTCTTCTTCTCGTCGACCTCGTAGTCGCCCTCGCCGTCCTCGCCGCGGTGCAGCCGGGGCGCGATCTTGGCGAACTCGACGTACCAGCGGGCGCTCTGCTCGGCCGGGCCGCTGATGATCAGCGGCGTCCGGGCCTCGTCGATCAGGATCGAGTCGACCTCGTCGACGACGGCGAAGAAGTGGCCGCGCTGGACGCACTCCTCCAGCGAGCGGGCCATGTTGTCGCGCAGGTAGTCGAAGCCGAACTCGTTGTTGGTGCCGTAGGTGATGTCGGCCTCGTACTGGGCGCGGCGCTCCGGCGGGGTCATGTCGGCCAGGATCACGCCCACCTCGAGGCCGAGGAAGCGGTGCACCCGGCCCATCCAGTCCGCGTCGCGCTTGGCCAGGTAGTCGTTGACGGTGACGACGTGCACGCCCTTGCCCGCCAGCGCGTTGAGGTAGGCGGGCAGGACCCCGGTGAGGGTCTTGCCTTCACCGGTCCGCATCTCGGCGATGTTGCCCATGTGCAGGGCCGCGCCGCCCATCAGCTGGACGTCGAAGTGACGCTGGCCGAGCGTGCGCCGGGCCGCTTCGCGCACGGCGGCGAAGGCCTCGGGCAGCAGGTCGTCGAGGGACTCCCCGTCCGCGTAGCGCTGCCGGAACTCGTCCGTCATCGCGCGCAGCTCCGCGTCACTCATGGCGACGAAGTCATCCTCGATGGAGTTGATCTGCTCAGCGGTGCGCTTGAGCCTGCGCAGGAGCCTGCCTTCGCCGGCCCGAAGGACACTATCGATGATGGGTGGCACTTCTCGTCGCGCTCCTCGCGGATGGTCTGACCTATCCTGGCCGGTGACCGCATCCGGCTCACGATGCACCGTCCCGCATGTCATGGTAGGCGAGATGGGGCACCAAGCCGAGTCGACTGAGAACTGGCATGCTTGGATGTCACCAGTACGACGAGCGGGCCGCCGGTAACTTCGGGTCTGGCTGGTGATCAGTCTGGCACGTCCCGGAGGATAATAGGACCGGTACCGAACGAGAGGAGCGACGAGTGGCCGATCAGGCGGCACCCGGCACGATGGCGGGCGAGACCGAGCTAGATCCGCACGGGCAGGCGGGGCTGACGCGCGACGCCGGAGCGCACCCGGGCCAGCACGGCCGGACGACGTCCTGGGTGACGACCGCGATCGTCTTCATAGGCTTCCTCATCGGCGGCATCGCGCTGCCCGTCGGGCCCTCCTGGCCGCTGTTCTGGGTGGGCGTCGGGATCGTGGTGATCGGCGGGCTGTTCGGCGCCGTGACCCGGATCTTCGACGACTGGTACTAGACCGGCCCCGGCCGGGCGCGGCCGGTACAGCGGGCGGCCTGGACGGCGGAATGTCGGCGGGCGCCGTTAAGGTGTGGGCGTGCGCTCCGACGTTCCTCCTGCTGAGCTAGAGATCAGCCCGGATGAGGCTCGGCGCATGACGCTGCGCGCCCAGGGCCTGCTGGGCGCGACCGGCTGGCGGCCGAGCCGGGCCGGAGTCGCAGCCATGCTCCGGCAGCTCGGCGAGGTGCAGCTCGACACGATCAGCGTGCTGGCCCGGTCCCACGAGCTGGTGGCCTACGCCCGGCTGGGCCCGGTCCCCCGGGCGCAGGTCGAGCAGGCCTACTGGCACGACCGCGCCCCGGCGGCCTTCGAGTACTGGGCCCATGCGGCGTGCGTGCTGCCCATCGAGCAGTGGCCCTACTTCGCGTTCCGCCGCCGTGCCTTCCGGGCCCGCGGCGTGCGCTGGCACGAGAACCGCGAGGAGACCAGCCAGAAGGTGCTGGCCCGGCTGCGGGCCGAGGGGCCGCTGACCGCGACCCAGCTGGGCGGAGCCAAGGCGGGCGGGCCGTGGTGGGACTGGTCCGAGATCAAGATCGCGGCCGAGTGGCTGCTGGACACGGGCGAGGTCATCTGCGCCCGGCGGACGGGCTGGCGGCGGGTCTACGACCTGCCCGAGCGGGTGCTGCCCGGCGAGCTGCTGGACGCCGAGCCGTCCGACCTGGAGTGCCTGGCCCGGCTGGCCGGGATCGCGGCCCGGGCCCTCGGCGTGGTGAGCCACGCCGACCTGGTGGACTACCACCGGCTCAACCTGCTGACCAGCGAGAAGGGCCAGCACACCCGGCTGGTCGCCGACGCGGCGCAGGCCGCCGGGCTGGTACCGGTCACCGTGGCGGCCGGCGGCGGGCCTGGCTCAGGGACGCGGCCGGGCCCGGGCTCAGGCGGGGGTAGGCCCTGGGCGGCCTGGGCCGATCCGGGGGCGCTGGCGCGGGCCGCGGAGCGCGGGCGGCACCGGGTGACGCTGCTCTCGCCGTTCGACTCGCTGGTGTGGGACCGCAAGCGGACGCTACGGACGTTCGGCTTCGAGCACAGCCTGGAGGCCTACGTGCCCAAGCCCAAGCGCGTGCACGGCTACTACACGATGCCGCTGCTGGCCGGCGGGCAGCTGGCCGGGCGGGTCGATCCGGCCCGGGAGGGCCGCACGCTGGTGGCCCGGAAGGTGTCGCTGGAGCGGGCGTCCGCGGCCGAGCCGATGGCCCAGGCGCTGCGCGAGGCGGCGAGCTGGGTGGGGTGCGACGACGTGCGGCTGGAGCAGGTCGGGCCGCCGGAGTACGCCGGGCGGCTGGCGTCGGCGCTGGCCGCTAGCTGACGGGCCGGAGCCGGGTCAGCTGAACTCGATCAGCTTCTGGCGGACGGCGATCATGACGGCTTCCATCCGGGAGTGGATCTGCAGCTTCTCCAGGATGTTCCGCACGTGGTTCTTGACCGTGTTCTCGGAGATGAACAGCTCTTTGGCGATGTCCCGGTTGTTCATGCCGCGGGCGACCAGCTTGAGGACTTCCATCTCGCGCTCGGTGAGCTTGGGCGCGGCGACGTGCTCGGTCCGGTCCTCGACCGCGTCCCGGTTGGCCAGGGTGGCGAACTCGGTGAGGAGCTTGCCGGCCATCGACGGGTTGATCAGCGACTGGCCGCCGTGCACGGAGCGCACCGCCTCGGCCACCTCGTCCAGCGGGATGTCCTTGAGCAGGTAGCCGCTGGCGCCAGCCCGGATGGCCTCGAACAGGTCCTCTTCTTCGTCGCTGATGGTCAGCATGACGATCTTGGCGCTGGGCGCGACGTCCTTGGTGGCCCGGCAGGCTTCGATCCCGCTGGTCTTGGGCATCCGGATGTCCATCAGCACGACATCGGGCAGGGCCTCGCCGGCCACGGTGACGGCCTCAGCGCCGTCGCTGGCCTGGCCGACCACGTCGATGTCGTCCTCTTCCTCGAGGACCATCTCCAGGCCACGCCGGAACAGGGCGTGGTCGTCGGCGATCAGGACCCGGATCGGCTCTTGACGGGACTGGGCGTCCGGCCGCGATGCGGTCTCGGCCGCTGCGTCACCGTTTGCGCTCAATTCGTTGCCTCCCTCGGCTGCCTGAGCCTACCCGCTTGGCCAGCGGGCGATCACTCCGGCAGGAACGGATCGCGTAAGAAACGACTCTCGCTGACCCGCGGCCATGATGCAAGCCGGGCCCGGCTTACATCATGGCCCGCCCGGTAGCCGCGAACTACTCCTCGACCAGCCGGATCACCCCGTAGTCATAGCCGCGGCGGCGGTAGACCACGCTGAACCGGTCGCATTCGCTGTCATGGAACAGAAAGAAGTCGTGGCCCACGAGTTCCATCTCCAGCAGGGCCTGGTCGATGGTCATCGGCGTGGCCGCGTGGACCTTCTCGCGCAGCACCACCGGACCGTCGCCCTCCATCTCGATGGGGATCATGCGGCTCTCGGTCATGGCCGGCTCGGGCTCGTCGTCCAGGTCAGGCAGGCTGCCCGGATCCGTCAGGTCGGCACGGCCCGCGGCGCCGTCCAGGTCGTCCAGCAGCCCGGTGCGCGGCCGGGCCAGGGCGGGGCCGTCGGCGCCCTCGGGGCCTGTCATCGCCGCACCGCCGGCGGCCGGGGCGGCCACGCCGGCCAGGGCGGGCGAGCGGACCGCGCCGGTGTCGGAGTGGCGGCCCTTGCGCCGGTCACACGCCCGGCGCAATCGCGATTCGAGTTTGGCGAAGGCCAGGTCAAGAGCCGTATAACGGTCGTCGGCGGCGGCTTCGGCCCTGATCGCGGGACCTCGCGTCCGGATGGTGAGCTCAACGCGCTCGCGGCGGTCAGCCTGCCGCGGGTTGCGCTCCTCGGATACTTCCACGTCGATCTTTTCCACCTTGTGGTCGAGCTTCTCCAACTTGGCCAGCTTGGCCTCGGCGTGCTGGCGGAAGCGCGAGGGAACGTTGACGTGGCGTCCCCGGACAATGATTTCCATCATGATCCCCTTCCGGTGCGGGGCGCTAAATGTGCGCCCGCTGACCTTGACGTAGGTACGGCAGAGCTTGACCGGGCTGAGCTTGCCCGGCTCGCGGCGAGTGAAACGGGCGGCCTGCGGCGCGGGGCCGGCCGGGTAGGCGGCACTCGCCCGGCCGACCTGGTCTTCGACCCCACATTCGCCTGCTGAGGGTGTTGCAGCCTGCTTTGGGCCACTGGTGTCCTTCTCCCGGCCCGGGAGACTCGGTATCTCCCGGCGGGGCAGGTCTTACTCCTAAGCCGCACCGTGATCGGTCGACGAGAAGTCGCCTTACGTGGGCCGTTTCGCCTGCGGCTGGCATCGGCTTGCCGGACGTGAGCTCCCCGAGGGGAGTCACCCCCGGCGCAACCACGGACCCGGGCGAGTGCCATGTCAGAACGCTAGCTCGCTCGGACGCGAATGTCATGAGGGACATGTAGGTGATCAATCACAAATTGTGAAATAAGGGCGACATCACCTTCTGTCACCGGCGGCGCCCGGCGCCGCGCTCCAGGGCGGGCCAGCCGCGCAGCTCAGCGGGGAGGCGTCCGGACGAGGCCGCCGCGACCCGGACGGCGGGGCGGCGGGGCGGGACGGCCCGGCGCGGACCGTCCGGTCACCCTGGGTAGGCGGGATTCTGCCCCGGGTTGCCGAGCCGCAGCCAGGGGCCCTCCAGGCTGGTCGAGACGGCCAGGCTGTTCCCGGACAGTCCGGCGACCAGGACGTTGGACGTGCCGTCGGCGGTGATCGAGGTGACCCCGGACGGGATGGCGGGCAGCTGCTGGGCGAGCTGCCCGTCGACCGGCACCTCCCACAGGGTGTTGCCAGCGGAGTCGATGTCGAGGACGACCAGGTTGTCGGCGTCGTACCAGGTCAGCGCGGCAGGATAGGCCAGGGTGGAGCCGATGGCCGCGGCTTCCTTGATGACCAGGTGCTCGGCCGGCAAGCCGGGCTCGCTGGTGGCCTGCTGCCCGCCGCCGATGGCGGCCAGGTAGAGCGCCGGAGGCTGCCCGGGGTCCTGGGCGATGTAGGCGATGCGGACCCCGTCGGGGGCCACGCTCAGGGCGCTGACCGAGCCGCTGATCAGGACCGGGACCGTCCCGCTGCCGGGCGGCAGCATGGTCACCGAGCCGTCGTCGGCGACCCAGAGGTCATCGCTGCCGTCCCAGCTGAGCGCGGTGATCAGGCTGCCGGTGAGCCGGGGCTTGGCCGAGAAGGCGGGGGTGCCGTCGGTGACCGGGCCGACGTACACCGCGTTCCGGGCCGCGTTGACGACGGCCAGGTACTTCCCGTCCGGCGAGACGGCCGCCATGGACAGCGCCGGCAGCGACGAGTGCTGGGCGGCCGGCGCCGCGGTCGATCCCTCGATGACGAACTCCCGCGTCCCGCAGGGCGGCGAGCTGATGGCCCCGGTACGGCCGAGGGCGGGGGTCACCGAGCCGATGAGGCCCTGCAAGGCCGAGGATTCCGAGCCGCAGCGCGCCCACAGCTGCCCGCCGTCGACGTAGTAGAAGCTTGATGCCGCGGACGGATACGGGTTGAAGCACTGGTAGGCGTCCAGCGTCTGGAACGCCAAGGGGCCCGGGCTCCCGCCGCATACCGCGGCGGACGGGGTCCACGGCTGGCCGTTGCGCTCCAGCACCACGGCCTGGATGCTGGGCAGGTCGGCCAGCGGGCCGGTCAGCGTCCAGACCAGCTGCGCATAGAACAGCCCGAGCTGAGCGGCGGTGGCGTGGGCGGCCTGCCCGCCCAGGTTGACCGTCACGGTGGAGCCCGCCATGGAGACCCCCTGCACGCTGGTGTCGGGCGGCAGTTCGGTGACGGCCGCGTTCTCCAGCCAGGGCGTCTTGGGTCCGGCGACGAGCGCGCTGACCAGGTTGGACAGCAGCTGCGACTCGGTCGCGCCGAGCGGCACGAACACCGAGTCGGGGACGAGCGTCTGGCCCTGCGGGTCGAAGAAGTACAGGTCCTGGGCCTTGTAGAAGAGCCGGAAGTCGTCCGCCTTCAGGATCCGGTAGTCGGGCGGGTTGATGATCCGCCACTGGCCGCCCTGCTTGCTCAGGTTGAAGGTGTACGAACCGGGGGCCTGGCTCTGGCTCTGCGCCGAGACGTACTGGCCGGATCCGTCGAAGCTGGACTGCAGCGTGCCCTTGACCGTGACCGTGACCCGCTGGCCCGAGGCCTGGCTGGCCTGGGTGCCGGCCACGCCCTGCGGGAACTCCAGGTCGTTGTAGACCCGTACCGCCCAGCCTGGGTTCCAGGTCTCGGCTGGCCCCGCTGGCCAGGTACTGCTCGGCGGTGGAGTAGACCGGGTAGCTGGCGCTGGCCAGCAGGAAGCCCTGGACGATCTGCGACGGGCTGCCGCCCGGCCGGGGGCCGGACGGGAACGGGCCGATGAAGTTCGACGGCCGGCGCGGAGGCGGTCGGCGCCACCGTCGACTGCTCGACCGGGCCGTTGGAGGGCATGCCCACGCAGCCGGCCAGCGCGGCGACCGCGGCGGCCAGCACGAGCAGCCGGGCCGGGCCGCGCCATCGCCGCCCGAGGCCGGACGGGCGCCGGGCGGTGCTAGCCACGGGAGGTCACCTCGCCGGCCTCACCCGCCGGGTAGGGGTCGGCGACGCCGAAGCCGGGCAGCTCGGCCTCGTCCGGGCCGAGCGGCAGCGGCGAGCCCGCGAGCTCATGGCCGGCCACCCGGGGCAGGGTCAGCCGGAAGACCGAGCCCTTGCCGCGCTCGCCCCAGGCCTGCAGCCAGCCGCCGTGCAGCCGGGCGTCCTCCAGCGAGATGGCCAGGCCCAGGCCGGTGCCGCCGGTGGTCCGGGCCCGGGCCGGGTCGGCGCGCCAGAACCGCTCGAAGACCCGCTGCTCCTCGCCCGGCCGCAGGCCGACGCCGTAGTCGCGGACCGAGACGGCGACCGCGTCGCTGTCGATGGCGCTGGTGACCACCACGTCCTTGCCCTCGCCGTGCTCGACCGCGTTGACCAGGATGTTGCGCAGGATGCGCTCGACCCGGCGCCGGTCGACCTCGGCGAAGCAGCCGGTCGCGGGCAGCCGGAACTCGATCCGGCTGCCGCGCCGCTCGGCCAGCTGCTGCGCGTCGTCGGCCGAACGCCGGACCAGGTCGCACACGTCGACCAGGTCGGCGTCCAGGGTGGCCGCGCCGGCGTCGTACCGGCTGATCTCGAGCAGGTCGACGAGCAGGGCCTCGAACCGGTCCAGCTGGCTTGCCAGCAGCTCGACCGACCGGCCGCGGGCCGAGTCGAGGTCCTCCCGGGACTCGAAGAGCAGGTCGGCGGCCATCTTGATGGTCGACAGCGGAGTCCGCAGCTCGTGCGAGACGTCGGAGACGAACTGCCGCTGCACGCTGGACAGGTCCTCCAGCTCGCGGAGCTTGCCCTGCAGGCTGGCCGCCATGTCGTTGAAGGACGTGGCCAGCGCGGCCAGGTCGTCGACGCCGAGGACCTCCATCCGCTCCTCGAGATGGCCGGCCGAGACCCGCTGGGCGGCCTGGGCCGCGTGCCGGACCGGCAGCACGACCCAGCGGGTGACCAGCGAGGCGATCGCGGCCAGCAGCACGACCAGGGCCAGGCCGACGCCGATCAGCACCCGCTGCACGAGCAGCAAGGTGGCCTGCTGCTGGGTGAACGGGAACACGTAGTAGAGCTGGTAGTACGGCCCCAGGGGAACGCCGACGGCCAGGGCCGGGCCGGAGGTCCCCGACCCTGAGGTGTAGGTCAGCGTGGTCGGCTGGGACCAGGGGACGGCCGTGTTGTCGTTGTCGTAGCGGTACCGGCGCTGCTCGGTGCCGACCGAGGTGATGAGCGAGGCCGGGATGGTGGCCGTGACGTTCACGCTGCGCGGGCCGACCCACTGCACGCCGTCCGCGTTCTCGTTGCTGACCTGGACGAAGACGACGTAGCTGCCGGTGCTGCCGCTGGTCTGCTG
Source organism: uncultured Actinomycetes bacterium (assembly GCA_963744005.1). Taxonomy (GTDB): domain Bacteria; phylum Actinomycetota; class Actinomycetes; order Streptosporangiales; family Streptosporangiaceae; genus Palsa-504. Next base: position 2,367,922 of record CAVURU010000003.1, read on the forward strand.
GAGCGAGCGGACGGTCGCCTCGGCCGTGCTGACCGCGACGAACGGGTTGGCGGGCGACTCCAGGACGGCCAGGCTGCTCTGCCCGATCGCGGCGTCCGCGCCGGTCTTGACCTGGGTGCGGGCCGAGTTCTCGGCGTTGGTCAGCAGCCCGGCCTCGATGGACTGGACCAGGAAGAAGCCGAGCACGGCGATGACCACGGCCGACAGCACCAGGGTGGTGGAGACGACCCGCAGCTGCAGCGAGCGGTGCCAGCGGCTGCGCAGCTGCGCGACGATGTGCCGCTGCCAGCGCCGTCCGGTGAACAGCCGGGTTCGCGCCCCGGGCGGCAGCCGGCGCAGGAGCTTCTTCCCGAACGGCGACCGGAAGAAGACAGCGATCCAGTCGCGGTGCCGGCGGGCGCCTCCTGCTGACACGTCTACGCCTGACTCAGCCGGGACCAGCCTTGTAACCGACTCCGCGGACGGTCACGACGATGTCGGGATGCTCGGGGTCCCGCTCGATCTTGGCCCGCAGCCGCTGGACGTGCACGTTGACCAGCCTGGTGTCGGCGGCGTGCCGGTAGCCCCAGACCTGCTCCAGCAGCACCTCGCGGGTGAAGACCTGCCGGGGCTTGCGGGCCAGCGCGACCAGCAGGTCGAATTCCAGCGGCGTCAGGTTCAGCGTCTCCCCGTCCCGCTTGACCGCGTGCCCGGCCACGTCGATGGCGATGTCGCCGATCTGCAGCATCTCCGGCGCGGGCTCGTCGGTCCGGCGGAGCCGGGCGCGGACCCGGGCCACGAGCTCCTTGGACTTGAACGGCTTGAGGATGTAGTCGTCGGCACCGGACTCCAGGCCCAGGACGACGTCGACCGTGTCGGTCTTGGCCGTCAGCATGACGATCGGCACCCCGGACTCGGCCCGGATCTGGCGGCACACGTCAATACCGTCGGAGCCGGGCAGCATCAGGTCCAGCAGGACCAGGTCGGGGTTGGAGTCGCGGAAGGCCTCGACCGCCTTGTCGCCGTCCGCGACGAAGGTCGGCTCGAATCCCTCACCGCGGAGCACGATGCCGAGCATCTCCGCCAGGGCTGCGTCGTCATCGACGACCAGCACACGTCCTTTCATGGGCCCCATCGTTCCATGTGATTGGTCTGCGTGGACGCAGGCTACCCTCATTTTCCTGCGGGGTGGCACTAGTTCGGGTTCAGCTCTTCCTGCGGCGGGCGGTGCACCCCGATTCGCCCCGGCGGCCGGAAGATGGCCCGGGCACGCAGCCCGATACGTTCGGCCGGGAAGGGTTTTGTCCTTCGGTGACGATCCGGGCGCCGCTACAGTAGCTGAGCATGGCGGAGCCGCTGCGCAGCATCATCGACCCAGGCTGGGCCGACGCGCTGGAGCCGGTGGCCAGCCAGATCGCGGCGATGGGCGATTTCCTGCGGGCCGAGGTCGCAGCCGGGCGCCGGTACCTGCCGGCCGGCGACAACGTGCTGCGGGCGTTCAAGCAGCCGTTCGGCGCGGTGCGGGTGCTGATCGTCGGCCAGGATCCCTACCCTACGCCGGGGAACGCGGTCGGGCTCAGCTTCTCGGTCGCACCGCAGGTCAAGCGACTGCCGGCCAGCCTGGTCAACATCTTCCGCGAGTACGGTGACGACCTCGGGTTCCCGCCGCCGGCCACCGGGGACCTGGTCCCGTGGAGCGAGCGCGGGGTGCTGCTGCTCAACCGGGTGCTGACCGTCGCGCCGGGCCAGCCGGGGTCGCACCGGGGCAAGGGCTGGGAGGCGATCACCGAGCAGGCCATCCGGGCGCTGGCCGGCCGGGAGGCGCCGATGGTGGCCATCTTGTGGGGCCGCGACGCACGCACGCTGGCGCCGCTGCTGGGCGGCATCCCGCGCATCGAATCGGCGCACCCGAGCCCGTATTCGGCCAATAGCGGGTTCTTCGGCTCACATCCGTTCAGTCGTGCTAATCAGTTGCTGGAACAGCAGGGAGCCGATCAGATCGACTGGAAACTCCCCTAATCATGCGATACCAGGCAACTCGCGAAGTAACGCGAGGTGATAGGCTTATTAACCGGTTTCGGGGGCAGTTCTACCGTTCTCTTTTTGGTGAACAGCTGAATGAACCATCGGGGATATCGCGTGGACGGGCGGGTACCGGCACAGTGGAGCGCACGCAGATAGAAGACCATGAGCCAGTAAAAGACCATGAGCCAGCGCCGGGCCACCAGCACTGGCTGAACCGGCGCCGGCTGCTGATCGCGAACGGGGCATTCGCGATCTACGCCACCGCGCTGGCGGTGGAATCCGGGCACGCCGACCGGACCTGGGCCATCTGGGCCGCGGTCGGCTACGGCGTCACGACGCTGGTGCTGTGGCTGATGAAGGACCGCAAGATCCTGCTCATCTGGCCGCTGCTCCTGTCGCTGATCGGGGCGCTGGCCGCCCCGCTGACCTGGCTGGCCACCCGGGTGACGCCGACGGCCGAGGTCACCGTGCTGTCCCAGTCGGCCTCGCTGCTGCTGCACCACGGCACGCCGTACCTGCCTGCCGGGCAGCTGGACAGCTGGCTGTCCTACAACCCGTACCTGCCGGTCATGGCGGTGTTCGGCATGCCCAAGGCGCTGGGCGCCCGGGGGCTGTTCGCCGACCCGCGGCTGTGGCTGACGGCGGTGTCCATCGCGCTGATCTTCGCGGCGTTCACCGTGGCGGCGGCGCACCGGCACTGCGACTCGTGCCGCTACAACGTGCTGCTGTCCACCGTGTTCATCGCGGCCTCGCCGGTCATCGCCTTCCCGCTCGCGGTCGGGATCACCGACCCGCCGGTGATCGCGCTGATGTTCCTGACCCTGGCGCTGATCGCCCGGCCGTCCGGGGTGATGAAAGCCGCGGCGGCCCTCGGCGTGGCGGCGGCCATGAAGGCCACCGCGTGGCCCGCGGTGCCGGTGTTCACGGCCATGCTGGCCGCGCGGGACGGGCTGAAGAACGCCTGGCGGTTCGTCGGCATCGCGGTGCTGGTCGGCGGCGCGCTGGCCGTGCTGATGGCCCCGGCGGCCATGGCCGACCCGTACGCGTTCTTCCAGAACACGGTGCTGTTCCCGCTCGGCCTGACCAAGCACAAGACGCCGGCGGCCAGCCCGCTGCCCGGGCACGTGCTGGCCGACACCGGAGCGGCCGGCCACTGGGCCGCGGTGGGGTTGCTGGTCGCGGCGGGGATCGCGTTCGCGGTCTGGCTCATCGTCCGGCCGCCCACTGACGCGCGCTCGGCCGCATGGCGGCTGGCCCTGGGCCTCACGGCCATGTTCACGCTGGCCCCGGCGACCCGGTGGGGGTACTTCGTGTACCCGATCGGGCTGGTCGGGTGGCTGCTGCTGACCAAGCCGGTCGACGAGGCGGCCGGGCCGCCGATCGAGCTGCCCGCCGGGGAACAGACCCTGCCCGCCGCCGCCCGCTAGGAAGGTTCCCTAGGAGCCGAGGCGCCAGGAGTCCAGGTAGGCCTGCTGGTCGGGGGTGAGCGCGTCGATGGTGGCGCCGGAGGCGGCCAGGACCAGGCGGGCCGCCTCGGCGTCGATGTCGGCGGGCACGTCGAGCACGCCGGGCGGCAGCGCCCCGTCCTGGTCACGGGCTGAGGTGGCGCCCGCCAGCCAGGCCAGGGCCAGCGCCTCGATGCCGAAGGCGACGTCCATGGCCTCGGGCGGATGGCCTTCGGCGGCGACCAGGTTGACCACCCGGCCTTCGGCGAGCAGCAGGACGGTGCGGCCGTCGCCCAGGTCGTAGGCGTCGACGTGCGGGCGCACGCCGGGGTAGACGGCGACGGCCAGGCCGGCCAGGGCCCGGACGTCGATCTCCACGTCGAAGTGCCCGGCGTTGGCCAGCACGGCGCCGTCCCGCATGGCGGCGATGTGCGCCGCGCTGATCACGTCGCACGAGCCGGTGGCGGTGATGAAGACCTCGCCGACCGGCGCGGCGTCGGCCATGGGCAGCACCCGGAAGCCCTGCAGCGAGGCCTCCAGGGCGCGGACCGGGTCGGTCTCGGTCACGATGACGTGCGCGCCCAGGCCGCGGGCCCGTTCGGCGATGCCGCGGCCGCTGGGGCCGAACCCGGCCACCACTATCGCCTTGCCCGCCAGCAGCATGTTGGTGGCCCGCAGCACGCCGTCCAGGACCGACTGGCCAGTGCCGCAGGCCCCTTCGACCAGGCGCTTGACCGCGGTGTCGTGGGCGGCGATGACCGGGAAGGCCAGCGCGCCCTCGGCGGCCATCCGGCGCAGCCGCAGCACCCCGCTGGCGGTCGACTCACAGCCGCCCCGGACCCCGGGCAGCAGGGCCGCGGCCCGGGTGTGCAGGGTGTTGACCAGGTCCCCGCCGTCGTCCAGGATCAGGTCGGGCCCGTCCGGCGCGTGCCCGAGGGCCAGCTCCAGATGCCGGTAGTAGCCGCGCCGGTCCACCCCGGCCCGGGCGAAGACCGCGGTCTGGTACCGGACGGCCAGGGCGGCGGCGATGTCGTCCTGGGTGGACAGCGGGTTGGACGCGGCCAGCGCCACGGCCGCGCCGCCGGCCCGCAGCAGCCGCACCATCATGGCCGTCTCGGCCGTGACGTGCAGGCAGGCGGCGACGGCCAGCCCGGCGAACGGCCGCTGCTCGGCGAACCGGGGCATGAGGCTGGCCATCAGCGGCATGGCCCGCTCGGCGTAGCGGATGCGGGCGTCGCCGTCGGCCGCGAGCTCCGGGTCGGCGACGTCCGCGGTGAGCTCCGGGCCGGCCGGGGCCGCCGGCGGGACCGGGGCGGCCCGGGCCGGGGCCCGGGCCGGGCGCGCGGGGGTGACCCCGGCGCCGGCCCTGGCTCTCGCCCTGGCGCCGGCCTTGGCGGCCGAGGTGTCAGTAACGGTACTGCTCCGGCTTGTACGGGCCCTCGACGGTGACGCCGATGTAGTCGGCCTGCTCCTTGGACAGCGTGGTGAGCCGGACGCCGAGGGCGTCCAGGTGCAGCCGGGCCACCTTCTCGTCCAGGTACTTGGGCAGCACGTACACGCCGACCGGGTACTCGGTGGGCTTGGTGAACAGCTCGACCTGAGCCATGACCTGGTTGGTGAAGCTGTTGGACATCACGAAGCTCGGGTGCCCGGTGGCGTTGCCCAGGTTCAGCAGGCGGCCTTCGGACAGCACGATGATGGCGTGCCCGTCGGGGAAGGTCCACTCGTCGACCTGCGGCTTGATGTTGGTCCGCCGGACGCCCGCCCAGTGGGTCAGGCCGGCCATGTCGATCTCGTTGTCGAAGTGGCCGATGTTGCCCACGATGGCCTGGTGCTTCATCCGGCTCATGTGGTCGGCGGTGATGACGTCGCGGTTGCCGGTGGCGGTGACGAAGATGTCCACCATGCCGACCACGTCCTCCAGGGTGGCGACCTGGTAGCCGTCCATGGCGGCCTGCAGCGCGCAGATGGGGTCGACCTCGGTCACGATGACCCGGGCGCCCTGGCCGCGCAGGCTCTCCGCGCAGCCCTTGCCCACGTCGCCGTAGCCGCAGACGAGCGCGACCTTGCCGCCTATGAGCACGTCGGTGCCGCGCTTGATGCCGTCGATGAGCGAGTGCCGGCAGCCGTACTTGTTGTCGAACTTGGACTTGGTCACCGAGTCGTTGACGTTGATGGCCGGGAAGCGCAGGGTGCCGTCCCGGGACATCTCATACAGCCGGTGCACGCCGGTGGTGGTCTCCTCGGTCACGCCCTTGATCGCGGCGGCGACGCGGGTCCACTTGCCGGGGTGGTCGGCGAGGGAGTTGCGCAGCCGGTCCAGGATGATCCGCCACTCCTCGGAGTCCTCCTCCGACGGCGACGGGACCCCGCCCGCGGCCTCGTAGTCGGCGCCCTTGTGGACGAACAAGGTGGCGTCCCCGCCGTCGTCCAGGATCATGTTCGGCCCGTCGCCGTCCGGCCAGGTCAGGGCCAGCTCGGTGCACCGCCAGTACTCCTCCAGGGTCTCGCCCTTCCAGGCGAAGACCGGGATGCCCTGCGGGTTGTCCGGCGTGCCGTCCGGCCCCACCGCGATGGCGGCGGCCGCGTGGTCCTGGGTGGAGAAGATGTTGCAGCTGGCCCACCGGACTTCGGCCCCCAGCGCGGTCAGCGTCTCGATCAGCACCGCGGTCTGGATGGTCATGTGCAGCGAGCCGGTGATCTTGGCCCCGCGCAGCGGCTGGGTGGGCGCGTACTCGGCCCGCACCGCCATCAGGCCGGGCATCTCGTGCTCGGCCAGCTGGATCTCTTTGCGGCCGAACGTGGCGAGCGACAGGTCGGCGACCTGATAGCGGAGCTCATCCGCAGACATGGGTTCTCCCTCAGATTCTCTTTAGCTGGCCGGTTTCCCTGGGCCGAACGGGCCGTGGTGCCCCCTACCGCTCACACGCTAGGGGACGCCGGAGGTGCTCCGCACGGAATGCGAGTGGTTTTTGACAGGGAATTGTTAGAAACTGGATTCATGCGCATCACGGAGGCGGCCAGGAGGCTCGGCACATCGGCTCGCATGCTCCGCTACCGAGAGGATCTGGGGCTGCTCCCCCAGGTCCGGGACCGCCCCGCGCGGATGATCCAGCGGGGCCCGTCGCACCGGCAGTTCAGCGACGAGGACGTCGAGGCGGTGGCCGCGGCGCTGTCGCTAGAGCGACGGTACGACATCAGCCCGGCCTCGCTGGCCTTCGGGCTGCGGGTGCTGGCCGAGCCGCAGGTCCGGGCGGCGGTGGCCGATCTCGGGCGGCGGCTGGGGCGGGTTCCGGCACCGGCCACGCGGGCCGTGGACTTCGAGAAGGAGCGCGCGCTGCGGCTGCTGGGCCGCTGAGCGGCTGGTTGCGGGTGGGCCGGGCGGGGGCGGGGCCGGCCTGGGGCGGGGCCGGGGCGGGCCGGGGGCGGGGGTGGGGGCGGGGGCGGGCTAACGACATGGTTGTCACAACCATGTCGTCCTGACCGCGTGGTTGTCACAACCACGCGGTCCGCTCGGGAGCGGATGATGCCTACGGGGCAGGAGGCGGGTCGGCGAGGGTCCAGACGGTGGTGCTCTTGAGCTCGATGCCCTCGACGATGAACAGGCCGGTGACCAGGTAGCTCTCCAGCGGGACCAGTCGCTCGCGGGGCAGGTAGGCACGGCCGAAGTCGCCGGCCAGGATCTCGGCCCCGCGGGCCGCGCTTCGCTCCAGGTAGCGCATCACCCGGGTGCCCAGGTCCTTCTCGTAGAAGGCGTCGCCGACCAGGACGACGTCGGTGCCATCGGGAGCCTGCGCGCCGTCGGCCAGGACGTCGGCGCACTCGGCGGCGAGCTGGACGCCGTTGGCGTCGGCGTTGGCCGCGATGGCGGAGATGGCGAGCGGGTCGATGTCGTAGGCGGTGACGGCCGCGGCGCCGGCCAGGGCCGCGGCGATGGCGACCAGCCCCGACCCGGAGGCGATGTCGATCACGGTCCGGCCCGCGACCGAGTCGGGGTAGTCGAGCACGTACCGGGCCAGGGCCTGGCCGCCCGCCCAGGGAATGGCCCAGAACGGCGGGTCCAGGCCGGCCCGGCCGGCCGCCTCCTCGATGGTGTGCCAGGCGGCCATCGGGTCGGTGGCCTGGTGGAGCTGGATCTCGGGCACCAACGGCACCGGGCCCAGGGTGGTGATGCGCTGGATGACCTCACGGTCGGACGGGCCGGTCACGGTACTTCGTTGGCCTGGTCGTCGGGGAGGTCCTGGTGGCCGCGCTCGACGGCCCGGATGGACGGGTCGTCGGTGTCGACCAGGGACGGACGGTAGAGGTCCGGCTCCAGGTAGATGGTCTTGGCGATCGGGACGGCGGCGCGGACCCGCTGCTCGGCCCGGTTGATGCCCTCGGCGATCTGCCGGGCGTTGTCGGTCGCGCGCACGCCGATCTTGGCCGCGACCAGGACCGAGTCGGGGCCCATGTGCACGGTCCGCATGTGGATGACCTGGTCGACCTCGGGCCCGGCCTCCAGCGCGTCGATGATCCGCTTCTGCACCTCGCGGCTGGCCGACTCGCCGATCAGCAGGCTCTTCATCTCCACGGCCAGGATGGCGGCCGCGGTGCCGAGCAGCAGGCCGATGCCCAGCGAGCCGGCGCCGTCCCAGCGGCCGTTGCCGGTGAGGGTGGCGAGCAGGATCCCGGTGAAGGCGAACAGCAGCCCGATCTCGGCGGCCAGGTCCTCGAGCAGGACCACGGGCAGCTCAGGAGCCTTGGTCCGCCGGATGAAGGCCACCCAGGTGCGGTCGCCGCGGACCTTGTTGGCCTCCTTGATCGCGGTCCGCAGCGAGAAGCCCTCCAGGATGGCGGACAGGCCCAGGACGATGAAGGCGACCAGCGGTTTGTCCACCGGTTCCGGGTTGATGATCTTGTGGATGCCGTCGTAGATCGAGAAGGCCGCGCCCACTGTGAACAGCATGACCGACACGATGAACCCGTAGAAGTACCGCTCGCGGCCGAAGCCGAACTGGTGCTCGTCCGAGGCCGGCCGGCTGGACCGGCCGCGGCCGATGAGCAGCAGCAGCTCGTTGCCGGTGTCCGCGACCGAGTGCACCGCCTCGGCCAGCATGGACGCCGAGCCGGTGACCAGGAACGCGGCGAACTTCGTGATGGCGATGCCCAGGTTGGCGGCCAGGGCGGCGAAAACCGCTCGCATCTCACGGAACGAACTGCGCACGGCGCGTCACTCGATCCGGGTCTGGAAGTCCGTGATGGCCGCGGCCGCGCCCGGGTCGATGCCCGAGGCGACGGCCAGGTACACGCTGGCGTAGTCGGTGAGCTGGACAACGCCGGCCAGCCGCACCAGCGGGTGCTCGCCGTCCATGGCCAGCTCGGACAGCCCGATCTGGCGCTGCTCGACCAGCTCGGTGATGACCCGGTGCTGGGCCGTGGCCCGTTCGTCGGAGTCCGGCTCGGTGATCAGGATGAGCCGCAGCGGGGTGAAACCGCTGGCCCGGGCCGGGTCGGCGGACTCGGCCTCGTCGTAGTCCAGCTCCCAGGAGGACAGGTCCTCCAGGCCCGGCAGCTCGTGCAGCGCGCGGGCCTCCTCGTCTTCGGGCAGCTCCCGAGGCGGGGCGGGGAGAGCGGACGGCTGGTGGGCGCCGGGGCTGAACGGGCCGTCGAAGACGGCGATCTGGCTCCGCGCGACCTCCGAGAGCAGGCCCGGGAGGGCCGGGTACTTGGCGTTCTCGCTGAGCTGGGCGGCGAAACGGCGGGCGGCGACGCCGCTCAGCGGCGAGGTCCCCCACACCAGCGGCAGCGAGCCAACCAGGTCCAGGGCCAGCGACTTGCCGGGGTTGACGAACGATTCACTGGCCGGCAGGCACTGGTGCGACACCTCTTCCAGCCGGGTGGCCGCCTTCTCGTACACCTCGGGCCCGAGCCGGGCCACGCCGAGCTGCTCGGCCATGACCAGGAGCGGGACGGCCAGGCCCCACAGCACCGAGCGCGGCAGCGGCCCGGACGGGCCGGGGCCCTCGACGGGCACGAACGGGGCCCGGGCCTGCTCGGCGATGGCCTGCAGCGGAGAGTCCTTGGGGCCGACGCCGGCCAGGCGGCAGCCGCGGCGGGCGGCCTCGGCCGCGACGGCAAGCGTCTCGGCCTCGGTACCGGTGCCGGAGAGCGCGATCACCACGTCGGCCGCCCCGACCCAGCCGGGCAGGCGGTCCGCCTCCGAGGCCACGACCTGGACCGGGCTGCCCGGGCCGACCACGGCGGCGAGCATCGCGGCGGCCAGGCCGGCGCTGCCCAGGCCGACGGTCACGATGGCCCGGGGCCGCGCGTCGGGGGTGAAGGCCGACAGGTCGGCCTCCTGGCAGGACCGCAGCGCGGTACGGATCTGCCCGCCCGCCGAGGCCACCTGGCGCAGCACGTCAGATGGATCGGCGGCCTCGAGCACCTCAGGGGTGTCGAGCCGGTCCGCGGCCAGGGCGAACTCGGCGCCGCCCCAGTCGCCCAGGCTGTCGCTCATGCCGTGGCGCTCATGAATGATCGCCGGGGCGCCTGGCTTCTTCCACCAGCAGCACCGGGATGTCGTCGCGGACCGGGTAGGCCAGCCCGCAGGCGTCGCTGGTGCACACCAGCTCGCTGGCGGCGTCGTCGACGCGCAGCGGCGAATGACACTGAGGGCAGGCCAGGATGTCCAGCAGCCAGTCTTCGATCTGCATCAGATCTCCTGTCACGTCCTGATGATGCCGAGCACCTCATCGCGCAGTGCGGTCATGCCGGGCTCGGTCGCAGCCTCTACATTCAACCGCAGCAAGGGCTCTGTGTTGGACGGCCGGACGTTGAACCACCAGTCCTGCGCCGCGACGGTCAGCCCGTCCAGCTCGTCGGTCCGGATCCCGGCCCGGTCCGCGAACGCGGCCCGCACCCGGGCGGTGGCCTTGGCCTGGTCGGCCACCTCGGAGTTGATCTCCCCGCTGGCGAAGTACCGGGTGTACTCGCCCATCAGCTGCGACAGCGGCAGCGGCTGGCCGCCCAGGGCGGCCAGGGTGTGCAGCGCGGCCAGCATGCCGGAGTCGGCGAACCAGAAGTCCCGGAAGTAGAAGTGACCCGAGTGCTCACCGCCGAACACCGCCCCGCTGCGGGCCATCTCGGCCTTGATGAAGGAGTGGCCGACCCGGGTGCGGACCGCGACGCCGCCGTGCTCGGCGATGATCTCCGGCACCGCGCGCGAGGTGATCAGGTTGTGGATGACCGCGGCGCCGGGCTCGCGGGCCAGCTCGCGCGCCGCGATCAGCGCGGTGAGCGCCGACGGGGAGACCAGCTCGCCGCGCTCGTCGACCACGAAGCAGCGGTCCGCGTCGCCGTCGAAGGCGAGCCCGAGGTCGGCGTGCTCCTGGGTCACGGCCCGCTGCAGGTCCCGCAGGTTCTCCGGGTCGATCGGGTTGGCCTCGTGGTTGGGGAAGGTGCCGTCCAGCTCGAAGTAGAGCGGGATCACCGTGACGGGCAGACCCTCGAAGGTCTTGGGCACGGTGTAACCGGCCATCCCGTTCCCGGCGTCGACCACCACCCGCAGCGGCCTGATCCCGGAAATGTCGACCAGCGTCCTCAGGTGCTTGACGTACCCGGGCAGCAGGTCCGTCTGGATGACGGAACCGGGAACCGGGGCAGGAGGCACGGACCGTTCGGCCAGATCTTTGATGTCGGCCAGGCCGGTCTCGATGCCGACGGGCTTGGCCCCGGCCCGGCAGAGCTTGATGCCGTTGTACTGGGGAGGGTTGTGGCTGGCCGTGATCATCGCACCCGGGATGCCGAGGTCGCCGCTGCCGTAGTAGAGCATGTCGGTCGAGCCGAGGCCCGCGGCCAGCACGTCGGCCCCCTGCGAGGCGGCGCCGCGGCCGAACGCGTCGGCCAGCGGGCCAGACGAGGTGCGCATGTCGTGCACGGTCAGGATCTGCTTGGCCCCGGTCAGCTTGGCGAACGCGGCCCCGACCGCCTCGGCCACGCTCTCGTCGAGCTGATCGGGCACGACGCCGCGGATGTCATACGCCTTGACGATCTTCGAGAGATCACCCAATGCTCGGCACGCCTCCCCGTGAACGGACTCAGGGCCGCCGGATGTAACGGCGGCTCAGCTGAGCCTATCCGTCCTGCGGAGGGCCTGAGCGTAGCACCCGGAGGTGGCCGCGCCGCCCGACCTCGACGCCCTGGCCGACCGGCTCGGTCTTGGTCCGGACCTGCGGCTGCGCCTCCATCACGGCGTTGGCCAGCGCTTCCAGATCATCGTCGTGGTCGGGGCCGGCTCGACCGGCAGCCGGACCACGTCCCAGCCGCGCGGCGCGGTGAGCCGGGTGGCGTGCTTCTCGCACAGGTCGTAGCAGTGCGGCTCGACGTAAGCGGCCAGCGGGCCGAGCACCGCGGTCGAGTCGCGGTACACATACGTCAGCGTGTACACGGGCGGATGCTTGCATGCGGTGCGCGAGCAGCATCGAGAACTCACCAGCCCACCTCGCTCACATCACGCGTGACGATCGATGCCCGGAGCCTCGGGACGGCGTCGGATATAACGGTGACGGTAGCCGCCCGCGGACGGTAACGCCACCACCCCGGGCCGTCGTGTCGTGCTTGTGCCTTATCCGCACGTTCGGGGATCCCGGGAGCTCGGAGCCGATGCTACCTGCGGAGGCAGGCGGGGCGCTGGATGTTGACGGCTCACACATGCCGCCTGCGGGCCGGTCTTTCGGTGAGCTAACTCGGCTGGTGCCCGGCCTTGGCTACGACACCAATGTTCCGGCGGTGCGGGTCGCTGCTCGGCGGGGCCCCGGAGCGCGGCGTGGTCCGATACGCTCGGTAGCTGTGCAGACCGGCGAAGACGGGGCGACGCCAGCTCCGGGCGCGGCGCGGCCCCGGCGGCGGGACCGGCACGGGCGCGGGCTGCGCGGGCGGCTGGTACCGCCCGGGATCCCGATCTACCGCAGCCGGTCCCAGCAATTCGACGACATCGTGCTCGAGGCCGTGGCCCGGCTGGAGCCGCGGTGGGAGAACGAGCTCGCCGACGTTGAGTTCGCGGTCCAGGAAGTGCCCGACGCCGACGCCGATACCGACATCGACGAGGGCGTGCCGCTGGCCCGCGTGGTACGCAGCTCGGGCGACGCCAACGACCCGCAGAACCCGGCCACCGGGCCACGCATCGTCTTGTTCCGCCGTCCGCTGCTGGCCCGGGCCGAGGATGAGGAAGAACTGAGCGAGCTCATCTTCGACGTGATCGTGGAGGAGTTCGCCGAGATCCTCGGCGTGGACCCCGAGACCATCGACCCCACCTACGGCGACCTGGGCTGATCTGCGGCCCGTGCGTTGCTCCCTCCTGTGAGCAGGTGCTGGTTGTTGTCGGGGGGTGGCGGGGCGGGGTCTCCGGCCGGGTTCCCGTCGCCCGGCCGGAGACCCGGCCCCGGTTTACCTCGTGCAGTCAGGACCGGCTGGTCACAAGCCCAGGCCGGCCGACCCGTTCCCGGCACCGCTGCTCAGCGCCGAGATCGGCGCGTTCACCGAGCCGGGCAGCTGCACGGAGACCAGCGACCCGCCGCTGGAGGACGAGCTGCTGCTGCCGGTGCTCGAGGAGCCGGTGCCGGCGGAACCGGTGCCGGTGCTGGCCGGGCTGGCGGCTGAGCCGTTGCCGGTGTCGTGGCTGGCCACCGAGACGGGCAGGTTGACCGAGTCCAGGCCGGACACCGACACCACCGACACGCCATGCGAGGAGCCGGACGACGCCGAGGAACCGGACGCCGACCCGTTGCCGGTGTTGCTGCTGGCCACCGAGACCGGGGCGTTGACCAAGGCCGGCAGGTTCACCGACGCCAGCGACCCCGTGCTGGCCGTGCTGGAGCCGCTGCCTGAGCCGGCGGACCCGGACGCGGACCCGTTACCCGAGTTGTTACTGGCACCGAGACCGGCGCGTTGACCGAACCCGGCAGGTCCACCGACGCCAGCGACCCGCCACCGGCAGAACCGGAACCGGACGACGCCGAGGAACCCGACGCGGACCCGTTGCCCGTGTTGGTGCTGAGCACCGAGACGGGCAGGTTGACGGCGCCGGGGAGGTCGACGGAGATCAGTGACCCGCTGGCCGCGGACCCGCTGCCGCCGGTGGTGCCGGCGGCGGAGCCGTTGCCGGCGTTGCTGCTGAGGACCGAGACGGGCAGGTTGACCGAGCCGGGCCCGGTCAGCGAGATCAGCGAGCCGCCCGCCGTGCTCCCGGTCCCGGAGGTCCCGGTCGCCGAGCCGTTCCCCGAGCCATCACTCAGGATCGAGACCGGCAGGTTGATCGACGGCAGCGTGACCGAGATCAGGCCCCCGCCCCCGCCAGCCTCGCCCGAGCCACCCTGACCCGAACCGCCGGTCCCGCCAGTACCGCCAGTACCGCCCTGACCCGAACCGCCAGTGCCACCGGTCCCGCCGGCGCCACCTTGGCCGCCGGTCCCACCAGTGCCGCCCTGGCCCCCGGTCCCGCCGGTGCCGCCGGTGCCGCCTTGGCCGCCGCTACCGCCGGGGGTGCCGGGGTGGTGCGGGGAGCAGGGCCCGGCGGGGCCGTAATGCCAGGCGGCCGGGGCGGGATGGGACGGGCCCGGATACGGCGACCCGGTCGAGGCTGGCTGGCAGGGGCTGGCCAGCGCGGCGCTGGCCAGGATCGCCGGAGCGATCAGCCCGGCAGACCCCGCTGCCAGGCGCGCGAACATGCGCTTCATTGCACTCTCCTTGCACGAACGAATGAGAAAAGGGGATTCCGGCCTCCGCCCGCGACACAGGCCCCTCTAGAAAGGGACAAGGGAAACCGGGGGCCCCGGTGCGGACGGGTGACACCAGCACGGGCTGGCGTCAGCGGGGCCCGCTAGCCCGGGTTCTCGTGCAAGGAGACGATGGCAGCCGTGGACGGGACCACAGCCAGCCGGCGGACACGCACCAGGCCCGGCAGCACCAGGGCCGCCAGGACCAGCAGCGCCAGCCCGGCCACCCCCGCCGCACCCGGACCCGACCCCGCCGCCGACAACGCCCCCGTCCCGCCAGGAACCCCAGCCGGACCGACAGGCGGGACGGCGGGCATCCCGGGAAGACCGGAACCGGGGACGCCAGAGGCGCTGCGGGCGGCGGACATCACGGGCACGCCATCCCGGCCGCGCCAGCCGAGCCAGCCGCGCCGGCCGGGACGGCGGGAACGAGGAGGCCGGTCCCGGACACAGAGCCCGCCGGGGCCCCTGAACCCGGCGGCACCAGCACAGGACCCGGCACGGCAAACCCCAGCCCGGGAACACCCCGAACCAGGAAACCAGAAGCCGGCAGACCAGAACCAGGCAGGCCGCCCGCCGGAGACGACCCGGCCGGGCCAGACCCAGATCCGGCCCCGGACCCCGAACCACCGGCCGCGCCTGTGCCACCTGAACCAGATCCGCCGCCCGATGACGGGGCCGGAGCGGCGGGGGCCAGGACGCCAGCGACCGTGCCGGTCAGGCCCGTCACGACCGGGCCGAGGATCGGCAGTCCACCGGCCACGTCTCCCCGGCCGGAGCCGACCTGGGAGACAACGCCAGCCAGCGTCCCGGTCAGGCCACCGACCGTGCCACCGGCCGTGTCCACCACCCCGGCCAGGGCACCAGACAGATCGGTGACGGCCGGCCCGGCGCTGTCCACAGTTCCCGAGACAGCGCCGGCCAGGTTGGTGACGGCTCCGCCGACGGCGCCGGCGATTCCGGTCAGGCCGCCGGTGGCGGGACCGTTGCCGGCGGCGCCTCCGGTCGCGGTCGCAGCGGCGGAACCGGCGGAGGAGACGACGCCCGAAACGGTGCCGGTCGCGTTCTGGACCAGGCCGCCGCCACTGTTCACGGCGTCGGAGACGGTGCTCGTGACGGTCTTGGCGGCCGACTGGACCGAGCCTGCGGTGCTGGGCTTGGAGGTCGCGGCCGATCCGGCTGAGCCTGCGCTGTGGGCGGCTGAGCTGGTGGCGGCGGAAGCGCTGCTGGTCTTGCTCGAGCTGTTGGCACTCGTGCTGGTGCTAGCGGCGCCGGTCACGGCACGGGTGGCGGTATTGACGGTGGCGCCGACCGCGCCGGTGACCTGGGCCACCGCAGTGGTGGCCTGGGGAACGGTGCCGGAGACCGCCGAGGACAGGGAACCTGCCGATGGCGACACGGCTCCGACGGTCGACGACACCGCCCCAGCCACAGAGCCGACGGTGCCCGACACGGCCGAGGCCAGCGAATCGCCCAGCCCCGTCGGGGCCTGCGTCGCGGCCGCTGCCGAGCCAGCCAGCATCGTGCCTAGGCCTATCGCCAGGCAGACACCGCCAGCCACCGCCCCAAAGGCGAACAACAACACCCTCAGGACCGGTGAGCACCAGCCCTTCATGCCAGGCACGCTAATCACTCAAATCGACAAAGTCCATACCGAAAGAACGATTTAGCGATGAGATTTTCATGTGCGCGTACCTGATTTTATAGGTCACCGCCATATACCTGACTCGGGTAGCTTTTTCGGCTTACTTTATAGATTGCCGCATATGTCATGATGGAGAGATTAATCCAGCTTAAGGCTGGTATGACGATGAGACAGATTCTGTGAAACGCATTATGGGAGTGACGCGGACGGACGGTCGCGGCACCTTTTAGCCGGCGGCATATCCCGGCATAGCGGTAAATTAATTGCGGATCGGGAAAGAACGGCCCGTTCGGTATTTATTGGTCGCGGGGAACGGCGGGCGGGAGCAGCCGGCGGGCTGTGGCGGGGCTCACGTTCCCTGGTGAGGATTTTTCAGACTTCCTTCAGGTCGAGTTGCGAGGGTGGACCCGATGGAGGCTGATGCGCGCCTGTTGCCGGGCCGAGCGGCGGCCGCTGACCCGCCCCGCAAGAGGGCAGCCTGGCGACGGGGTGACGTGGCGGCGGTCGTGCTGCTCGCCGTGCTGCCCGCAGCCATCTTCGGCCTCCCGGCGCTGCTGGGGCACGCTGTCCTGCCCGGGGACGACCTGGGCCAGAACTTCCCGCTGCGGGTGCTGGCCGGGCAGGAGATCCGGTCCGGGCACCTGCCCTTGTACGACCCGTACAGCTGGAGCGGGTCGCCGCTGCTGGCGGGCTGGAACTCCGGGGCGGCGTATCCGCTGACCTGGCTGTTCGCCCTGCTGCCCGGGATCGCGGCGTGGACCCTGAACCTGATCCTGACCTGGCTGGTGGCCGGGCTGGGGATGTTCGGCTTCTTGCGGGCGCTACGGCTGCGGACGGCGCCCAGCTTCCTGGGCGCGTTCACGTTCGTCTTCGCGGGCGCCCACCCGGCGCAGATCACGCACTTCGGGCTGGTGGCCGGGATGAGCTGGCTGCCGCTGCAGCTGCTGAGCGTGCTGCGGCTCACCCAGGACCGGCCGCTGGCCTCGCGGCTGCGCTGGATCGTGGTGCTGGCCGCGGCCACCGGCCTGGTCATCACCTCGGGTGAGCCGCGGGCCATCGACGACGCCGGGGTTATCGTCGTCTGCTACGCGACCTGGCGGGTGACGCGGCTGGGACGCCGGGCCGGCCCGGCCGCCATCTCGGTCCTGGTCGCGCTGGCCCTGGGCGTATGCCTGGGCGCGATCCAGTGGCTGCCCGGGCTGGCCGCCATCGGCACCTCCCAGCGCGACGACAGCTCGATGGTGCTGTTCAGCTCCGGCTCGCTGCCGGCCCGGTGGCTGCTGCTGACCCTGGTGCCGGACCTGCTGGGCGGGTCGGGCTCGCTGGGGCAGCCGTCGTTCTTCGCGTCCTACAACCTGACCGAGGTCACCAGCTACGCCGGCATCCTGCCGCTGGTCGCCGCGTTCGCGCTACTGAGCCGGTTCCGGCTGCGGCCGCGGCTGCCGGAGTGGGCCATCTGGCACGCCATCGCGCTGGCCGGGGTGGTGCTCGCGCTGGGCAGCAACACCCCGGCAGGGAACGTGCTGGTGCACATCCCGCTGTTCGGCGATCAGCGGCTGCAGAGCAGGAACGTGCTGGTGCTGGACGTGGCGCTGGCCGTGCTGCTGGCCTACGGGATGGACCAGCTGGCCCGGGAGCGGCACGTCCGGGACACGGGCCGGTTCCGGGGCTACTTCCCGGCCCGCCGGACGGCCTCCGGGGTCCTGCTGGGGGTGCTGCCGGCGCTAGCGGCGGTCGCGATCGTGGTGCTGGCCTGCACCTGGGGCGCGGGCCTGCTGGAGTGGCTGGGCGTCGACCCGGCCGACAGCACTCGGGTGATCGGGCCGCTGCGGCCGTGGCTGATCCCGTCGGCCGTGCTGGGCGCGGGCGCGGCCGCGCTGGTCATCGTCATCCGGCACGTGGGGCCGAGGTGGCGCTCCGTCCTGATGTGCGGCTTCGTGGTGACCGATGTACTGGTTCACGGTGCTGGGCGTGGTGCAGGTCGGGCACGGCGTCTCGGGCAGCTCCGTGGCGGCGGCGGGCGGCGGGTCCGAGACGAGCGTGAGCACGTCCCAGGCGGGCGTGAGCACGTCCCAGGCGGGCGTGAGCACGTCCCAGGCGGGCGTGAGCGCTTCCCAGACGGGCGTGAGCGCTTCCCGGGTCGGGCGGGACGACGACGGCTGCGGCGATCACCACGGCGGCGCCGCGCCCGGTCTCTGACCTGGGGTACGGCGGGCGGTTCGCGATCTACGATCCCGACCTGATCGACGGGGCCGAGCTGTCCGAGCTCGACCCGCCCGACGTCAAGGCGATCACGGCCAGCCCGATGCCCTCGGTCCAGGGCTACTCCTCGACCGTGGACGGCCGGTACGCGGCGGCGACCGGCTCGCACGAGGTCTCCGGCGGCGGCCAGGACACGCTGTCGCCGAGCGCCGTCTCGGACGGGACCCTCGACCAGCTCAGCACGTCGGTGCTGCTGACGCCGGCCGAGTACCTGGTCACCAGCGGGACGGGCGGCCCGGCGGCCGGGCCGCCCGGGACCGGCCGCCGGCAGGTGGCCGCGGGCCAGCAGGCCGCCTGGTACCTGGGCGGCACGATCGACGTGACCAGGATCGAGATCCGGGACGCCAGCGCCGCGCGGGACGCGGCGACCGGGGTCCAGCTCGGGATCACCTCACCGGACGGCACGACGCGCTGGTGGCGCGCCCAGGCGACCGGGCCGGCCACCCTGGGGCTGACCCTGACCGCGCCGGCGGCGGCCCTGGCCGTGCAGGTCCGGGCGCCGCAGGCGGGCCTGCAGGCCTCGCTCGGGGCGCCGTCCCTGACGGCGGCGGGCGGGGGCGTGGCGGTGGCCGACGGGCAGCTGCAGGACGCCGTGGCGCCGTCGCACTGGCGGTTCGCCGGGTTCGACGGGTCGTTCGCGGTGTTCGCCAACCAGCAGGCCCGGCCCGCGCTGAGCCTCAGGGCGCGGCCGGGGGGCTCGCTGGCCGGGGCTTCGGTGACCGGGTCGGGCGGGGCGCCCGCCGAGCCGGCCACGGTCCGGGTGTCCTCACCCGGCGGCGTGCGAGTGGTCCGCGCGGTAGCGGACATCCCGGGCTGGACCGCCACTTGGCGGCCGTCGCACGGCTCGCCGGCCAGCCTGGCCGTGCAGCGTGACGGGCTGGTCCAGGCGGTGAACGTGCCGGCCGGAAGCGGGGTCGTGACCTGGAGCTACACGCCGCCGGGGCTCGAGGCGGGACTGGCGCTGTCACTGGCGGCGGCGGCCGCGCTGCTGTCCTGCCTGGCCGCTCCGGCGGCGGGCCGGGCCCGCCGCAGGCTCAGGGGCGGGCCGGGGCGGACACGCCTATCGCCGCGTTGAGCGCGTCCAGGGCCGCGCCCTGCCGCACGGCGTCGGCCCGGTCGAAGGGGCCGCCCCAGGCCAGGCCGACCTGGTTGCGCCGGTTGCGGGCGTTACGCCACAGCGAGGCGGCGTTGGCCAGGATGAAGTCCCGGTACTCCGGGCACGGGCGGCGCAGGTAGAGCTCGTACAGGTGACGCATGAAGATGCCCTTGAACTGCGGCCGGTCCCCGTCGCGGCGGCCAGTATGTTCCTCGCCGGGCTCAGCCAGCACGCCGGGCGGGACGGTCAGGTCGCGCAGGGCGGCCGACGCGATGGCCTCCGCTGATCCCAGGTAGGCGTCGTCGCCGGTGATCTCGTGCAGCACGGCGAGGCCGCCGATGACCACGCCCTGGTTGTAGGTCCAGGTGGTACCGCCGTTGTTCTCGCAGGCCGCGGTGAGGCCGTCGTTGACCAGGCCGGACGGGCCGATCAGGCCGCTCGCGGCCAGCCAGCGCCACTCCCGCAGCGCCCAGTCGAGGTACTCGCCGCCTGAGCCCTCCGCCCGCTGGTGCAGCCGGGCCGCGATGAGGAGGAACAGTTCGTTCGGTATGGCGTTCTTGTAGGTCTTCTGGCGGGTCCACCACACGCCGCCTCCGCAGTGGTCGTCCCAGCCCGCGGCCAGCCCGGCGAACAGGGCCCGCGCCGTGTCCAGGTACCGCGCCTCGCCGGTCACGTCGTAGGCCGCGATCCAGGCCAGCGCCCACCAGCCGTCGTCGTCGTAGTACTCGTTGGTGAAGCCGGGATAGGTCCGCTGGGCCCGGGTGAAGGTGACGGGCAGGATGTCCAGGTAGCGCCGCTCGCCGCTGCGCTGGGCGTGCTGGATCACGGCGGTGAGCGCGTTGGCGCTGTTCCACCAGCCCGCGGTCTTCCACAGCCCGGTCCGGGGCCGGTACCAGCGCTGCAGCGCGCCGACGGCCTCGGCGGCCCAGGCCTGGTACGGCTCCGGCGGCATGGCGGCTAGGGCGCGGCCGGGACGTCGGAGTGGCCGCCCACCGGCTGGCCGCCGCTGAAGTGCAGCATGGCGGGCACGAAGGTGGCCAGGGTGAGCCACCGGGTCAGCGAGTTGCGCGGCAGCAGGGCCAGCGTGGCCCAGGCCAGCGCGGTGTACCAGGGCAGCGACCAGGGCGCGACCAGGACCCAGGCGAAGGTCAGCGCGCAGGTGGCGGCGAGCACGGCGGGCACGTCCGGGGACAGCCGGTTGTACAGGTACCAGGCCAGCAGCAGCATCAGCGGCGGCCACAGGATGCCCATCAGGCTGGCCGCGGTCTGCGGGTGCCCGGGATAGATCTGCTCGACGATGATCTCGAACAGCCGCCACAGCGACGGGGTGAGGACCCGCCTCGAGGCGTCGGGGAGCGGCGCGAGGGCAGACACGCCGTAGCTGGAGAAGTAGAGCACCGCGGTGGCCACGGCGGCGAAGGCGGCGGTCCGCAGCAGCCGGGCCCAGGACCGGTCGCGGATCAGCGGCACGGCGATGCCGAGGGCGATGAAGACGGCGTTGATCTTGATCGCGGCGGCCACGCCGATCAGGGCGCCGACGGCCAGGTCATGCCACACGTCGGTGCCGCGGCGCGAGATGAGGATGGCCGCGATGCCGACCAGGGCCAGGAACACGTCGAGCTGCGCGCCCATCACGAGCAGGTAGATGAGCAGCGGGTTGGCCACCCAGATCAGGCCGGCCCGCACCGGGTTGGCCGCCGAGCGCAGCAGCAGGAAGCCGGCGGCCAGGAAGGCGATCCCGGTCAAGATCATCAGGGCCCAGATGGTCAGCCACGGCTTGGCCCCGCCGACCAGGCCGGCGGACAGGTGGATCCAGGTGGCGACCGGGCCGTAGACCGACGGGGCGGTGCGCCAGCGCGGGTCGACCAGGGCCGTGAACGGGTTGCTCGCCCCGCCGGGCAGGTCGGCGGGGGTGAAGGTGTACGGGTTGTGGCCGAGCGCGGCGATACGCCCGTAGGTGGCGTAGCTGGCCGGGTCGGAGGTGCCGACCGGAGTGATGCACACCACGACGGCGACCACCGCCGCCGCGATGGCGAACATCTTCCGGGGGTTCGGGTCCCAGCCCAGGCTGTTGGCCCACAGCATCCCGGCCAGGCCGAGGGTGCACAGCGTGATGCCGGTGTACATCAGGAAGCTGGTGGCGGTCAGCGACAGGGCGGGCGCGCCGAGATGGTGCGCCAGGGCGGTGAGCGGCAGCTGCACCGGCAGCGTGGCCGGGCTGGCGTCGGGAGCGGTCGCGCACAGCCCGGTGAAGGCGATCATGCTGAGGCCGAGCGCGGCCAGCGTCACCGCGGGCCGCGGGCGGGCCAGCGGGCTGGCCTTGAGCGTGCGGATGAGCACGCCCATCAGGGCCTCGACCTTGCCACCGGGTATCGACGGCTCGGCTAGCCGGGTGCCCGAGACGAGAGCGGGGTCGCCTGAGGGCGCGAGGTCTCCCGGCCGGTCGGCCGTACTCCGGCTCACCGCGTCACCCCGTACGGACTCACCCGCGTCACCTCGTGCGGAAGCATCCCTGGCTTCCGGTCATACGCGCTGCCTCCGGCCCTGGTCAAGGCGACGGCGGGAGGCATTGCGGTCCCCTCCGTCAGCACTGTCGATGCGCATGGTTCAGCCCCATCTTTCCCAGGCCCGCAGTTATGGAGGGTAGCGCGATTGCCGGCCAGCCCGCGCCGAGATGCCCACTCGCGGCACGGTCACCCCGAGTTGCGGGCAATGGTCACCTCAAGTAGCGAGGATACGGTTAGCTGGAAAGCGTGCCCCCGCCGTCCGCAGCCCGCTCCGCGCCCCAGGCCCTCGCCCTGGCCTGGCGGTTCGCGCGTGACGGCGCGGCGCGCGGCCAGGAAATGGCCCGGCGGCACTGGCTGTTCGCGTTCGTGGCCGGCGGCGGCGTCGCTATCCGGATCGTGGTCCTGCTGGCCTACCAGCAGGCGCTGATCTTCCCGGACAGCAAGCGGTACCTGCAGTACGCGCAGGGCTTCCTGCACGATCAGTGGATCCCGGACTGGCTCCGCACCAGCGGCTACTCACTGCTGCTGATGCCGGCCGTGGCCGCGCGCAACCTGACCGTGGTCGCGGCCGTGCAGCACCTGCTCGGGCTGGTCACCGCCGTCCTCATCTATGCGCTGCTGGTGCACTACGGCGCGCGGCGCTGGCTGGCCGTGCTGGCGACCGTGCCGGTGCTGTTCGACCCGCTCCAGCTCGACATCGAGCAGTACGTGCTGACCGACGTCAGCGCGACGTTCCTGCTGGTGCTGGCCCTGGTTGTGCTGGCCTGGAAGCGCGAGCGGATCGGCACCTGGACGCCGCTGGTGGTCGGCCTGCTGATCGGCTTGGCCACCATCATCCGGGAGCCGGACATCCTGGTGGCCATCCCGGCGGCGGGTTACCTGGCCGTGGTGCTGCGGCGGCGCAGGCGCCGGGCGTTCCGCGCGGTCGTGCTGCTGCTGGCCGGCCTGCTGCCGCCGGTGCTGGGCTACGTGGCGTGGGTCGGAGTCTGGTACGGGACGTTCAGCTTCACGACCTACAGCAACGAGTTCATGTACGGGCGGGTGGTGCAGTTCGCGGACTGTACCGGCCTGCAGCTGCCCGGCTACGAGCAGCAGCTGTGCCCGCCGCACCAGATCGCCGTGACCGACCCGGACTGGTTCATGTGGGCCTCGCAGTCGCCGCAGGTGACCCTGAAGCCCGCCGACGGGCTGAGCAAGCCGCAGATCGTGGGCGACTTCACCAAGCGGATCATCGAGCACCAGCCGCTGGCCTACCTGCAGGCGGTCACGGGCGACATCGTGTACAGCTTCTGGCCGGTGCGCGGGGACGGGCCCGAGCACTACCCGGTCAAGTACCACCAGTTCAGCCCGCAGTTCCCGGCTGACGCGGGCGAGGCGGCCACGCTGCGCGCCTACACCGGCACGGGGCCTCGGGTCCAGCCGGGCCTGGCCGCCTTCCTGACCGGCTACGGCCGGTGGCTCTACGTCCCCGGCCCGGTGCTGGCCGCCGGACTGCTGCTGGGCGCGGCGGGCCTGGCCTGGACCAGGCGGGCCCGGGCCAGCGGGCTGCGCGCGCCCAGCCTCCTGTTCACCACGGCCGTCGTGGCCGCGACCATGCTGCCGTACCTCATCGCCACCTTTGACTGGCGGTATGAGCTCCCGCAGCTGTCACTGATCCCGGTGGCGGCCGCGCTAGGCGTGATGACCCTGACCGGGCCGCCGGGGAACCGGCCCGGGCAGGTCTCCCGCGAGCTGGTTCCGGCCGGTCAGGGCGAGATGGCCGGGTAGGAGTCCCGCGTCGGCGGCAGGCTGATCGTGGTCAGGGCGCTGACGGCCGGGATGATGGACGCCACGGCGCCCTGGCTGCCGACGGTGGCCACCCGGGCGCCGTACAGCGGCCCGGACCCGGCCAGCGGGGTGACGACGACGGCGAAGGCCGATCCCGACGCGGCGCCCTTCGGGGCGGCGGCGGGCACGGCCAGGGTCCGGCCGGCCGGAACGGTGACCTCCTGGCTGCTGGTGCTGCTCGCCCCGTTACCCGCGGGCGAGCTCAGCTCGGTCACCCGGGCCCGGGCCTGGCCCGCCGGGGCCGACAGCACGATGCTGATGCTGACCCCGGAGCCGGCCGTGTTGCCGGCCACGACGGCCTGCTGGCTGATGGCCGCGGTGGCCGTGGTGAAGGTGCCCAGGCCGGAGCCGGGCACCAGCACGGCCGCAGCGACCGGGACGTTCGCGGTGAGCTCCAGGGCGGAGGCCGAGCCGCCCAGCGGAGTGAGCGGGACGTAGGACGCCGAGTGGCCGGGCAGGTCGACGGCCTGGGTCCCGAACGGCTTGTAGCGTCCCTGCGAGGTGATGGCCTGCACGCTGATCTGGGCGTTGGCGCTGCCCGGGACGACGATGAAGAGCTTGGCCGCGCTGCCTGACTTGGCCAGGCCGGGGATCAGCAGCTGCGTGGACGGCGGGGCGGTGGCGGGCAGCCAGGCGGCGGCCCCGCCCGCGGCGGTCTCCTCGGAGACATCCGCGGCAACCCGGCCGATGCTGGTCTGCACCCTGATGGCGACCACGCTGGACCCGGCGGCGGCCGAGGACAGCGATTGGGTCACCGTCTGATGGGCCGGGACGGTGATCGCGGTGTCCGGTCCGGCCGCGATCTGCCCGGCGTCGGTGACGAGGGTGACGTTCACGCTGGCGGCCAGGGCATCGACGTTCATCAGGTCAAGCTGGATCTGCGTCGCGCCGCTGTTCTGCCCGGGTCCGACGAACCACAGGTCCGAACCCGGCTCGCCGCACCGGACGGTGCCCAGGCCGGAGCCGGTCGCCACTTCGGCCTCCAGGGCCTGGGCCATCACGCCGGCAGCGGCCACTGACCAGCCCTGCAGGGCCGGGGCGGATTGTTTGCCGGCGGATTGCGCGGCCGGGATGGTCAGCAGCCGGAGCACGCCCGGGTCGTTCTGGCTGATCGGGGCGGCGGCGCGGAGCGCGGTACCGGTCAGCGGCAGCGGGGCGAGCTGGGCGTGGCCGGAGGTGGCCTGCGCTGAGGTGGCCGGGGCTGAGGTGGCCGGGGCTGGGGTCTTCCCGGGGGCGGCCTGCGTGGTGGTGCCGGGCGAGGCGATGAACGCGACGGTGCCGGCCGCGCCGCCGGCCGGCGGGCAGGCCAGGGCGGCGGAGGTCACCGGGGCCTGCTGGGCCGCCGCGGTGGCGTGGCCCGGGCTGGCCGAGCCGGGCCCGGCCAGCTGAGCGGCCCCGGCGATGGCGCCGAGGGTGACCAGCACCGCTGCGGCGGGGACCAGTACGGTGCGCCTCATGACCCGTCACCTGGGTCCCGGGCGGGGCCGGTGGCCGTGGGGTCGGGGCTCAGCTCGTCGTCGGCCTCGTCGGGGCGGTCGGCGGCCGGCCCGCGGAAGCGCCGGGAGGGCTTCCCGTGCCGCGCCGCGTGCGCGCCGCGCGGGCGCTTGGCGGCGGGCGCGGGGCTGGCCGGTGCGGAGCTGGCGGGCGGAAGGGCCGGGTCGGCCACCGGCACGTCAGCAGGCGGCGGGAGGGACGCGGGCGGCGATGAGGCCGGCGATGAGGCCGAGCTGGCAGGCCAGGGCGCAGTGGCCGACGGGGTGACATCGGTCTCGTACCGGGCGGCCCCGAAGCTCGAGGTGGTCTCGGAGCCGGAGGTGCTCTCGTAGCCGGAAGTGGTCCCGTGGCCCGAGGTGGTGCCGTGGCCCGAGGTGGTGCCGTGGCCCGAGGTGGTCCCGTTGCGGGCGGCCGCCGGGCGGGTGAGGGCGGCCTGGGGCCCGGTCACGGGGGCCGGACCGTCGTCCGGCGGCGTGGCCCAGGGCGGCGCGCTGCCCGGGGAGGAGGACGGGGTACCGGCGAGCGCGGCGCTCAGGCTGGAGGCGGCCTGGCCCGCGTGGGCGGGCTGCGGCTCCGGGTCCGGGTCCGGCTGGGCCCACCGGGCGGCGCCGATATCGTCGCCGGGGACCCGGGCGGCCGCGGCGCCGGGCCCGGTGCCGGGCCTAGCCGCGGCCAGGCCGAAGCGCGGGGTCCGCTTGCGGCGGCCGGCCCGGGGCGCGGCGGCCCGGTCGCGACGCCGTCCGGGGGCGCCGGCGGGCTCGGGTTCGGCGGCCGAGGCGGCCGAGGCGGCCGGCGCCGAGGCGGCCTTGGTGCCGGGGAGGGCCAGGACCAGGACGGCCAGCAGGGCCATGAGCTCGGCGATCAGGCTGAGGTCGCGGGCGGTCTCGGGCCGGGTGATGACCAGGTGGCCGCCGCCCGCGGGCAGCACGAAGGCCTGGGCCCAGCCGTTGGCCGGCTGGGCGGCGGGGGTCAGCGGCCGCCCGCTGAGCGTGGCCGACCAGCCGCCCGCCGCTTCGGCCAGGACCAGCGTGCCGGAGGTGCCCGCCGGCACCGTGGTGTTCACGCCCAGCGAGCCGGACGCGACCGGCACGACGGTGCCGTCGGTCCGGACGACCTGGGCCTGGGCGACGGTGCCGGCCACCTGCCACAACCGGTAGGCGGGCGAATTGGTGAGCCGGACCAGTCCGGCGGCGGCGTCCAGCTGGCCGGACAGGGCCGGGCTGACCGGCGCGGGCAGCAGGATGTAGCCGATGTCGTACTGGCTGAGGGCCGACCCGGCGCTCGCGCCGCCCGCGGAGGCAGCGAGCGAGGCGACCACGCGGTCCAGGCCGTCCGTGGCCGCGGCGTCCTGGGTCAGCTCGGGTTCGCCCACGATGGGGTCGGTGCTGCGCAGGACGGAGTAGGACACGCCCGTGCCGTCCTGGCGCAGGACGAGGGTCCGGGGATGGGCCGGGCCGGCGGCCGCGGCCGCGACGAACGGCGGCAGGACCTGCGACCCGGCCGCGGCGACGGGCCCGCGGACGCCCAGGGCCAGCCAGTAGCCGGCGGCCAGGACCGGTGCGGAGGCGATCACGACCAGGCTGCCCACGGTGGCGAGCATGGCCCAGCGGCCGCCGGGCCGGGCACGGTCATCGGCCGGCCGTCGTCATCGGGCCGGCCGTCGTCATCGGGCCGGCCGTCGTCATCGGGCCGGACGCCGTCGCCGGACAGGACGCCACCGCCGGACAGGGGCTCGTCGCCGGACTGGATGTCGTCACCGGGCCGGGAGCCGCGGCCGGGCCGGGACCTGTGGCCAGACCGGGAGGCGTCGTCGGCGCGGGCGGAGCGCAGGGCGCTGAGGGTGAGGACGGCGGCCTCCACGGCGGGCGCGGCGGCCAGCAGCAGGCCGGCCGCGGCGAACGCGATGGCGACTCCGGGCCAGGCGCTGACCGTGGTGCCGCCGGGCCCGGTGACCCGGATCCCGCTGGCCGCCAGCGCGAGGATCAGGCCGGCCAGCGCGGCCGCCCAGCCGGCGTAGACCAGGATCATCCGCCGGCCGATGAGCAGGGCGCAGAAGGCGGGCAGCACGAGGCCGGCGGTGACCCAGACGGGCGGGAGCCCCGGCCCGCCCGGGCTGAGCAGCAGGACCAAGGCCGGCCCCAGGCCGCCCGCGGCGAGGCCGTCCCGCTGCAGGCCGGCCTCGAGCAGGAAGGCCGACGGGCCGGCGACCAGGTGGAACGTCCACGGCACCAGGAGCACGGCCGGCACGGCGGCCATGATGGCGGCGTTGATGACGGTGGCGCGGCCCAGCCAGGACCAGGCGGCGGCGGCCACGACCGCGGCGGCCAGGACGATCAGCCAGATCAGCGGCACGAAGGCGGCGGCCACGGCGACCAGCAGCCCGCCGGCCCAGGCCGCCCGGCGGGCGGTGAAGCGCGTCGGGTAGGTCGCCGTGCGGCCGACGGCGACCCGGGCGGCGGCCAGCCCGATGAGCGGGAGCAGGACGAAGGCCACGGCCGTGCCGAGGCGGCCCGCGGCCACGGTGCCCATGGCCACCGGGAGGAGCGCGTAGGTAGCCGCCAGCCAGACCCGGACGGGCAGTACCGCGGTGATGCGGCGGCTGGCCAGGAACGCGGTCAGGCCCGCGGCGGGCACGCAGCCGAGCAGGATGACGTCGACGGCCAGCCAGGGCTTGCCGCCCAGCACGGTGGCGAACAGGGCCAGCACGCCCACGTAGGGCGGGGTGCTGGCCGCCGACCCGGCCCCGACCTGGTGGTAGCCGGCCAGGTACTCATGCCACAGGTCGCTGGCGCCGCCCCAGGCGGGCACCAGGGCCCCGCCGCCGAGCGGGCTGGATGCGCCCAGCACCGCGCCGACCACGGAGCGCCCGGCCACCAGCGCGACGACGGTGAGCGCGGCGCACAGCAGCACGCCGGGGCTGGACAGCACCCGGCGCAGCACGGGATCGGAGGGGGCCAGCGGCAGGTCGTCACTGGGGTCGTCGGTGATGGCCTGGTGCAGCCCGCGGCTCTCGTAGGCCGGCCCGCCGGCCAGCAGGCCGGAGGCGGCCTCGGCCAGCCGGCTGAGGGTCCGGCTCCGCGGCAGCTGGCCGTGCAGCAGCGTCCAGGCCGCCCGGCGGCCGTCGGCGCGCTGGCGGCGGGCCCGGGCGATCAGGACGGGGTGCCGGAGCAGCCAGCCGGCCGCGCCGAGGTGGTCCAGGGCCCGCCGCTGCTGCTTGGTGACCACGAAGAAGGCCGCGCGCAGCACCGAGCCCGCCAGGCAGCCCGTCACGATGACGAGCATCTGGACGAAGGGCACGCTGGTCGCGAACAGGTAGAGCGCACCACGGCGGTCCAGCAGCCGGGGGCGGCCGCCGCCGGCGGTGGCCTTGCGGATGTTCCGGGCCGACAGGTCGCGGTGGTAGACCACGGCGTCGGGGACGACCCGGACGTCATAGCCGGCCGCGTGCGCTCGCCAGCAGAAGTCGATGTCGTCCCGCATCAGCGGCAGGTGGGCGTCGAAGCCGCCCAGCTGGTCCCAGACGTCACGGCGGATCAGCATGCCCGCCGTGCTGACCGCCACCACGGTCCGGTTGCCGTCGTGCTGGCCCTGGTCGATCTCGCCGGGCTCGACGCCGGTGAGCCGCCGCCCGGCGCGGTCGACGGTCACCCCCGCCTCGCGCAGCACGCGCTGGTCGGTGGCGTCCTTCAGCTTCGGGCCGAGCACGGCCACCGAGGGGCTGCGGCTGGCCGCCCGGAGCAGCTGCTCCAGGGCGTCCGGGGCCGGCTCGCAGTCGTCGTGCAGCAGCCAGATCCACTCCGCCGCCTGGTCGGGCGGCGGAGTGGAGTCCGGCAGTGGAGTGCGGGCCGCAGGGTGCTGCAGGGCCCGGGCCACGGCGGCGCCGTACCCGGTATCGGCGTCCATGCCGAACACCGCGTCCGGGCCGAGCAGCTCGGTCAGGGCAGCACCGCTGCGATCCTGGCTGCCGGTGTCGACGCCGACGGCACGCTGCACGGGATGGGTCTGCTCCCGCAGCGCGCCGACCAGTCCCGGCAGCAGCCGCGCGCCGTCGTGCACGACAACCACGAGGGTGACGACGTGCGGCGACGGCGAGGCGTTCTCGGGCAAGATCCTGTCTGGTGGCGTAAGCAGCGGGCTCTATGCGGCTGGCCGCCCGGCACAGAGCGTGCGGACTACGTGAGCGATACTCCCCCAGCGCTCACGACAGGACCACGATACACAGCGGCGGCCAGCGCGTCTGGCGTATTCGCCGGGCCGCTTGCCGCCGGACCCGCACTGCGTGCGGCGGCTAGACCGCCTCGCGCTTGAGGCGGCGGCGTTCACGCTCGGACATGCCGCCCCAGATCCCGAAGCGCTCGTCGTTCTCGAGCGCGTAATCAAGGCACTCGGACCGGACCTCGCAACTCCGGCACACCCGCTTGGCTTCCCGGGTCGATCCCCCCTTCTCCGGGAAGAACGCCTCCGGATCCGTCTGCGCGCACAGGGCACGATCCTGCCAGCCGAGCTCCTCAACCTCTTCCGGGCTGATGAAGACCTGTTCCAACGGGACGATCACCTCAGTCACGGTGCATCCTCCCTCCCTTCCCCATATCGGAGCCCCCGTTCCCACCGCTGCCCTCGGGTAGGAATCACATCAATGAAATTACACTAGCGTGTCTTGCTTCAAGTCAAGAGTGGAAGGTGATAGTGCCCGCCTCGTTGTCCAGAGATGCGAGGTAAATCACGTGCGGAAATCGGCCCGTCATCGCCCCGCGAAGACCACGAGGCCCACAGGATTTTTCCGTCACTCCGGTCACAGGGCACGGCGCGGGACAGACGGCCGGGCTGCGGTGCAGCGGGCCGGGACCGTCGCCGGACCTGCCACACTGTCAGGTATGCGCATCACCGTGCTCGCGGGCGGCGTGGGGGCGGCCCGCTTCCTCCGCGGCCTGAAGCAGGCGGCGCCGGACGACGAGATCACCGTCATCAGCAACACCGGCGACGACATCACGCTGTTCGGCCTGCGGATCTGCCCCGACCTGGACACCGTCATGTACACCCTGGGCGGCGGCATCAACACCGAGCAGGGCTGGGGCCGGGCCGGGGAGACGTTCAGCGTCCGGGAGGAGCTGGCCGCCTACGGCGCGACGCCGGACTGGTTCACCCTCGGCGACCGGGACTTCGCCACCCACATCCGGCGCAGCGAGCTGCTCGCGGCCGGGCAGCCGCTGTCGGCCGTGACCCGGGTGCTGTGCGAGCGCTGGCAGCCCGGGGTCCGGCTGCTGCCGATGTCCGATGACCCGATCGAGACGCACGTGGTCATCGAGGAGGACGGCGAGCAGCAGACGATCCACTTCCAGGACTGGTGGCTGCACCGGCACGCGCAGACGCCCGCGTCGGACATCATCGCGGTCGGCGCCGAGCAGGCCCGGCCCGCTCCGGGCGTGCTGGATGCCATCGCCGCGGCCGACGTGGTGCTGTTCCCGCCGTCGAACCCGGTGGTGAGCATCGGCACCATCCTGGCCGTGCCCGGCATCCGGGAAGCGGTCGAGGCGCAGACCGTGGTGGCCGTGTCCGGCATCATCGGCGGCGCCCCGGTGCGCGGCATGGCCGACGCATGCCTGGCCGCGATCGGGGTGGAGACCTCGGCCGTCGCGGTGGCCGCGCACTACGGGCCGGCGCTGATCAACGGCTGGCTGGTCGACGACCAGGACAAGGCGGCCGCCGACGATCCGGCGCTGGCCGGGATCGCGGTCCGGGCCCTGCCGCTGCTGATGCGCGACGTGCCCGCCACGGCGGCGATCGCGCAGGCCGCCATCGACCTGGCCCTGGAGCTGAGATGAGCGACCCGGACGGCAGCATCACCGTGACGCCGGTCACCGGCCTGCCCGAGATCACCGCGGGTGCCGACCTGGGCGCGCTGCTGGCCGAGGCGGCCGGCGACCTGCGCGACGGCGACATCCTGGTCATCACGTCCAAGATCGTGAGCAAGGCCGAGGGCCGGGTGGCGGCCATCGGCCGGGAGCAGGCCATCGCGGCCGAGACGGCCCGGGTGGTGGCCCGGCGCGGGCCCACGACCATCGCGCAGACGCGGCATGGGCTGGTCCTGGCGGCCGCGGGCGTGGACGAGTCGAACACGGCGCCGGGCACCGTGGTGCTGCTGCCCGAGGACCCGGATGAGTCCGCCCGGCGGGTGCGCAAGGACCTGCACGCCCGCACCGGCCGGACCGTGGCGGTGATCATCACCGACACCATGGGCCGGCCCTGGCGGAACGGGCAGACCGACAACGCCATCGGCGCGGCCGGGATCACGGCCCTGCGGGACCTGCGCGGTGAGCCCGACACGTTCGGCCGGATCATGGACGTCACCGTGGCCGCGGTCGCGGACGAGATCTCCGCCGCCGCGGACCTGGTCAAGGGGAAGGCGCGGGGCATCCCGGCCGCCGTGGTCAGGGGGCTGGCGGGCCTGGTCACCGAGCTGGACGGCCCCGGCGCGCGGGCGCTCGTCCGGCCCGCCGATGAGGACATGTTCCGGTACGGGTCCGCGGACGTGCCGCTGGCCCGCCGCACCATCAGGGCCTTCACGGCCGACCCGGTCGATCCCGAGGCGGTCCGCCGCGCGGTGGCCACCGCGCTGACCGCGCCCGCACCGCACCACAGCCAGCCGTGGCGGTTCGTGCTGGTCTCCTCCCCGGACGCGCAGGACCAGCTGCTCGACGCGATGCGCGAGGCCTGGGCCGCCGACCTGGAGCGCGACGGGTTCACGCCCGAGCAGATCACCCGCCGGCTGCGGCGCGGCGAGGTGCTGCGGCGGGCGCCGCTGATCGTGGTGCCGTGCCTGGTCACCGACGCCGCGCACGACTACCCGGACGGCCGCCGGTCAGCCGCCGAGCAGGCCATGTTCACCGTCTCGATGGGCGCCGCGGTGCAGAACCTGCTCATCGCGCTGGCCGTCGAGGGCCTCGGCTCGGCCTGGATTTCCAGCACGCTGTTCTGCCAGGACGTCGCGGCCCGGGCGCTGGGCCTGCCGGACGGCTGGCGGCCGATGGGCTCGGTCGCGGTCGGGCACGCGGCCGAGCCGGCCCCGGACCGGCCGCCGCGCGATCCTGGTGATTTCCTCATCGTCCGTTGACCTCGCCGGACTCCCGCGGCACGCCCCCGGCCGGGCTTTCCCGGCCAGCAGAAGCGAACCAGGGAAGATCCGGGCTCCGGGAAAGGTTGGGGTGCAGCATGAGCGATCTGGGCGATGACGGCAGGAATCAGGACGCCGGGCCGGCGGGGACGGGGCTCGCCAGCGACGTCACGGCGTCGGGGATGCGCCGGGCGCTGGCCCGGGCCCGGGACGGCAAGCTGCTGGACCCGGACGAGGCCACCGTGCTGCTGCACGCCCGCGGCGAGGACCTGGCCACCCTGCTGTCCTACGCCAGCCGGACCCGGGACGCCGGGCTGGAGGCGGCCGGGCGGCCCGGGGTGATCACCTACTCGAAGAAGGTCTTCATCCCGCTGACCCGGCTGTGCCGGGACCGCTGCGGGTACTGCACCTTCGCCACGGTGCCGCACCGGCTGCACAGCCTGTACCTGGAGCCGGACGAGGTGCTGGCCATCGCCCGGGAGGGCGCCGAGCTGGGCTGCAAGGAAGCCCTGTTCACCCTGGGCGACCGGCCGGAGCTGCGCTGGCGGCAGGCCAAGGAGTGGCTGGACGCGCACGGCTACGACGACACGCTGTCCTACGTGCGGGCCATGGCCATCCGGGTCCTGGAGGAGACCGGGCTGCTCCCCCACCTCAACCCGGGCGTGCTGACCTGGCAGGACTTCCAGCGCCTCAAGCCGGTCGCGCCGTCCATGGGGATGATGCTGGAGACCACCGCGACGCGCCTGTTCACCGAGAAGGGCGGCCCGCACTTCGGCAGCCCGGACAAGGACCCGGCGGTGCGGCTGCGGGTGCTGGAGGACGCCGGGCGCAGCAACGTCCCGTTCACCACGGGCATCCTGATCGGCATCGGCGAGACGCGGGCCGAGCGGGCCGACGCGATCTTCGCCATCCGCAAGGTGGCCCGGGAGTACCAGGGCATCCAGGAAACGATCGTGCAGAACTTCCGGGCCAAGCCGGACACCAAGATGCGCGACGTGCCGGACGCAGAGCTGGACGACCTGGCCGCCACCATCGCGGTGACCCGGCTGGTGCTGGGGTCCAAGGCGCGGATCCAGGCGCCGCCGAACCTGGTCGGCGACCAGCACGCGCAGGTGCTGCGGGCCGGCATCGACGACTGGGGCGGGGTCTCGCCGCTGACTCCCGACCACGTCAACCCGGAGCGGCCCTGGCCCGCCATCGACGAGCTCGCGGCCCGCACCGCGGCGGCCGGCTTCACGCTGCGCGAGCGGCTGACCATCTACCCGCCCTACCTGCGCGAGCCGTGGCTGGACCCGCGGCTGGCCGCGCACGTGGCCGCGCTGGCCGACCCGGCCACCGGCCTGGCCACCGAGTCCGCCCGGCCGCACGGCCTGCCCTGGCAGGAGCCGGACGGCGGGCTGGCCGAGGCGGGCGGCTCGGGCCGCACCGACCTGTTCGTGACGATCGACACCACCGGCCGGACCCGTGACCGGCGCGATGACTTCGCCGAGGTCTACGGCGACTGGGACGAGGTAGCGGAACGGACCGGGGCGCGTGCCTCGGGTCCCGGCTCAGGTGGTCCCGGGGCAGGCGGCACGGCCCGTTCGGCTCCGCTGGTTCCGGCGGTGCTGTCCGGCGGCGAGGTGGCGGGCGCCCTGCGCCAGGCCGAGCGGGACCCGGCCCGGCTGACCGACGAGCAGGCCATCGCGCTGCTCGGGGCGGACGGGGACAGCCTGGAGGCGCTGGCCGGGATCGCGGACGGGCTGCGCCGCGAGGTGATGGGCGACGACGTGACCTACGTGGTGACGCGCAACATCAACTTCACCAACGTCTGCTACACCGGCTGCCGGTTCTGCGCGTTCGCGCAGCGCCGGACCGACGCCGACGCCTACACGCTGTCGCTGGAGCAGATCGGCGACCGGGCCGAGGAGGCCTGGGCGGCCGGGGCGACCGAGGTGTGCATGCAGGGCGGCATCCACCCGGACCTGCCCGGCACGGCCTACTTCGAGATCGCGGCCGAGGTCAAGCGGCGCTGCCCCGACATGCACGTGCACGCCTTCTCCCCCATGGAGGTGGTCAACGGGGCGTCCCGGACCGGCCTGCCCATCCGGGAGTGGCTCATCCGGGCCAAGGAGGCCGGGGTCGGGTCGCTGCCCGGCACGGCGGCGGAGATCCTCGATGACGACGTGCGCTGGGTGCTGACCAAGGGCAAGCTGCCCGCCTCGGTGTGGATCGAGGTCATCTCCACCGCGCACGAGCTGGGCCTGCGGACCTCCTCCACGATGATGTACGGCCACGTCGACACCCCGGCGCACTGGGTCGGGCACCTGCGGGTGATCCGGTCGATCCAGGAGCGGACGGGCGGCTTCACCGAGTTCGTGCTGCTGCCCTTCATCCACGAGAACGCGCCCATCTACCTGGCCGGCCTGGCCCGGCCGGGACCCACCCGGCGGGAGAACCGGGCCGTGCACGCCGTGTCCCGGCTGCTGCTGCACGGGGCCATCGACTCGATCCAGTGCTCCTGGGTCAAGCTCGGCGACGACGGCTGCCGGGACGTGCTGCAGGGCGGGGTCAACGACCTGGGCGGAACGCTGATGGAGGAGACGATCAGCCGGATGGCGGGCGCCGACCACGGCTCGTACAAGACGATCAGCGGGATGCGGGCCATCACCGAGCCGATCGGCCGGCCGCTGCGGCCGCGGACGACCACCTACGGCGAGGTGCCGGCCGAGCGGATCGCCGCCGCCGCGGCCAGCGACGGGGTGTGCACCTCGGTGCGGGGCGGGCTCCCGCTGCTGGCCCAGTGAGGCAGGCGCGGCCGTGTCGCTGTCCCGGGGCGGCGCGGCCGACGCGTGCTGAGCGTCCCGGGCGTCTCATGTTCATCAGCCGTCACAGCAACGTGGAGGATCGGGCTTCTGTGGAGGATCCGGGCGACCATAGCCGCCCAAAGGCTCCACGACGGAAGAATTCTCCACGTTGCTGGTGAGCGTGAGTGTGGTGTGATGCGGGAGCGCGAGCTGCTGGGGCGCTTCGGTGCTGGGGCGCTTCCGGTCAGAAGCTGCGGTAGTCGCGGACCGACATGCGGGGGCCGCGGCGCGGGGGCATCCCGCCGCCCAGCTCGATGAGCCGGGTCACCCGGTGGCGGTGCCCGGCGTAGGGCGCGAGCAGCTCGAGCATGCCGGCGTCGTCGGTGCGGCGCTGCCCGGCCAGGGTCCAGCCCACGGCGTTCGGCAGGTGGTAGTCGCCGACCGAGACCGCGTCGGTGTCACCCGCGGCCCGCTGCCTGATCTCGGCGTAGGTCCAGGGACCGATGCCGGGCAGCGAGCACAGGCGGCGGAAGGCCTGCTCATGGTCCAGCAGGCCCGCCTGCTCCAGGCGGCCCGCGACGCCGGCCGCGGTCATGATGGTCCGGGCCCGGACGCCTTCCACCCCGGCCCGGTGCCAGTCCCAGGACGGGATGCGGGCCCAGGTGGCCGCGGGCGGGCAGACTCGCATGCCGGCCGGCGCGGGCCCGGGGGCGGGGATGCCGTGCTGGCCGAGCAGGATGCGCCAGGCCCGGTGGGCCTCCAGGCCGACCACCTTCTGCTCCAGGACCGCGGGGACCAGGGCCTCGAAGACCCGGGCCGTGCGCCCGATCCGCAGCCCGGGATGGCGCAGGGCCAGCTCGCCGATCACCGGGTGCACGGCGGTGAAGCCGGCCGGGTCGTCGTGCGCGCCAAGCTGGGCCGGGAGGGTGTCCAGCAGCCAGGCGGCCCCCGGACCCCAGGCCTGCCCGGTGACCGCGGTGCCGTCCGCGGCGGGGCGGCCGGTGACGCGCAGCGTGCCCGGGCCGTCCGGGGTCAGCGAGGTGCGCCACACAGCGCCTGACTCGTCGGTGCGGAAGGCCGGATCCCGGCTGCCCCGGCGGTGCACGGACAGGATGAGCCGGACGTCGGCCGGGAACGGGGCCAGCCACCGCCGGCGCGCCCCGGCGTCGCGGTCAGCTGGCCCGCCCGGCCCTGGCCTGCCCGGCCCTGGCGCGCCCGGGTCGGCCGGGGGTGCGCCCGGCGGGGTGACGGTCACCGACATCGGGGGCGGGCCTCAGGCGTCGGTGGAGAAGCGGACCGAGGTCGGCTCCAGCCGCACGCCGGGCCAGATCCGGACCCCGCGGGCCAGCTCGTTGCCGGCCCCGATGTACGCGTCGTCGCCGATGACCGCGTCATCGAGCACCGCGCCGGGGGCGATGACCGCGCCGCGGCCGACGATCGAGTCACGGACGACGGCGCCGGCGCCGACCGCGGCCGCGTCGAACAGGACGCTGCCGGAGACGGTCGCCCCGGCGCCCACCGCGGCCCCGGCCCCGACCGTCGTGCCGCCGGTCACCGCCGCGTCCGGGGCGACCTCGGCCCCGGGCAGCAGCAGCGCTTCGCCGGCCGGCCCGGGCACGGCCGAGCGGGGCAGCCGCCCGAGGACCAGGTCGCACGAGCCGCGGACGAAGGTCTGCGGGGTGCCGACGTCGATCCAGTAGGCCGACTCCGGGTAGGCCATGACCAGCTCCCCGGCGGAGATCAGGCCCGGGAACGTCTCGCGCTCGACCGAGACCCGGCGCCCGGCCGGGATCTGGTCGATGATCTCGCGCCGGAACACGTAGCAGCCGGCGTTGATCCGGTTGGTGACCGGGTCGGGGGTCTTCTCCAGGAAGGCGGTGACCCGGCCGGAGTCATCGGCGGGCACGACGCCGAACCGGGACGGGTCGGGCACCTCGACCAGGTGCAGGGTGGCCGCGGCGTCGGCCTTGCGGTGCAGCTCGACCTGGGCGGTGAGGTCGTGACCGGACAGGACGTCGGAGTTGAGCACGACGACCGGGTCGGCGGGCCCGCTGCGCAGCGACGCGGCGGCGTTCCGGATCCCGCCGCCGGTGTCGAGCGGCTCGTCCTCCTGCACGTAGTCGATGGACAGCCCGAACGCGGCGCCGTCACCGAACGCGGCGGCGAACATCTCGGACTTGTAGCAGGTGGCCAGCACGACGTGGGTCACGCCGCACGCCGCGGACCGGGCCAGCATATGAGCCAGGAAGGGCACGCCCGCGGTGGGAAGCAGAGGTTTCGGCGCGGACAGGGTCAGCGGCCGTAGCCGGGTCCCCTGACCGCCGACGAGCAGAATGGCCTCAAGCGGTTCACGCGGCATGGTACGAGAGGCTACACCGCGTTGACCCCGGCAGCGGGCTGTTGTTCCGCTGCGCGGCGGTAGCTGGCCATATGTGCCTCGGCCGAGGCGGCCCAGGTGAATTCCTGCGACCGGGCGTACCCGGCGGCCCCGAGGGCCTCGCGCCGGGCCGGGTCGTCGAGCAGGGCGCGCAGCGCGTCGCGGATGGAGTCGGCGTCCTGCTCGGTGTATGCGACCGCCTCGCCGCCCACTTCGGGCAGCGATGTGCAGTGCGTGGTCAGCACGGGCGCGCCGCAGGCCATGGCCTCCAGCACGGGCAGGCCGAAGCCCTCGCCGCGGCTCGGGAAGGCGACCACGAGCGCCCCGCCCAGGAAGCCGGGCAGATCGGAGAAGCGCAGGTAACCGGGCCGGATCAGGCGCAGGTGGGGCGGCACCTGCGCGACGGCGACGTCGACTTCGTCGCTCCAGCCGCCGCCGCCGCCCAGCACCAGCGCGGGCGGGTCGTCCAGGTCGGCCACGGCCGCGGCCCAGCCGGTGATGAGCGCGGCCACGTTCTTACGCGGCTCGAGCATGCCCAGGAAGGCCACGTAAGGCTTGCCGTGCAGGCCCAGCCGGTTGGAGACCTGCGAGACCTGCTGGGTGTCGGGCCGGTGGAACAGCTGGTGATCCACGCCGTGGTAGGCCACGTCGATCTTGGTCGGATCGGCGGACAGGACCCGCTCCAGCTCGTCCCGGGTGGCCTTGGAGGGCACGATGAGCCGCCCGGCGCGGCGAGCCGCGGTGCGGATGGCGGACTTGAAGAACATGGCGCTGACCGGGCTGTACAGCTCCGGATCGGTGAAGTACATGACGTCGTGCACGGTGACCACGGTCGGCCGGCCGGGCCGCAGCGGCATCGAGTAGTACGGCACGTGGATGACGTCGGCGTCGACCTGCTGGGCCACCACGGGCAGGCCGCTCTGCTCCCAGGCCAGCCGGGCGGAGCGGTGGGACAGCGCGGTCGGCCCGGTGACCACGCGCGCGCCGGGGGCGAGCAGCCCGTAGCGTTCCTCATCGGCGCGCTGGCAGACGACAGCCAGGTCCGCGCCGGCCGCGTCCAGGGCGCCGATCAGCCCGTCGACGTACCGGCCCAGAGCGCCGCGGTCGGCTGGCACGTCGGTCGCATCAACAAGTACGCGAGGTGCCACGACGGCACTTGCTCCCTTCCTGAGGCATCCCGGGCAAGCAGACAGTGCAGAGCTCGTGCCGACCGCACGACCCTGTGCACGCCCGCGTGGATGTCCCGTCGGCATTAAAGCCTACGCCCATGTCCAACCCGAACCACCATTTACCCGGTCCGGCGGCCGGCCGTCCGGACCGGGCGTCGAGCACGCCCGAGCATCCGCCGCGCAGCAGGAACGGAGATCCGGGGCCCGGCCGGACCCGGCGTCCAGGCTCAGCAGGAAGGAACGGACTGGCCCGATTTCAGGGCCTGCAGGTCGGTGACGGCCTGGTTGAGCGTGGCCACCTTGGCCACCTGCAGGCCGCCCGGGATCGAGCCCTTGACGTCGGAGCAGTTCGAGGCGGGAGCCAGGAAGACCGTCGCGCCCGCCTGCCGGGCGGCGACCATCTTCTGCTGGATGCCGCCGATGGCGTCGACCTTCCCGCTGGCCTCGATCTCGCCGGTGCCCGCGATGAACCGGCCGCCGGTCAGGTTGTCCGCGGTCAGCTTGTCGATGATGCCGAGCGCGAACATCATGCCCGCGCTGGGGCCGCCGATGTCCCCCACGCTGAACTTCACCGTGAACGGGAACTGGTACTGCCCGGTGGCCTGCACGCCGATGACCGGATGACCGGATGACTCCCTGGTGGCGACCTGGACCGTCTGGCTCTTGCCGTTCCGGGAGATGGTCAGGGGCAGGGTGCTGCCGGCCGGGTGCGCGGTGATCAGCGCGGTCAGGCTGGCCGGGCTGGCCACGGCCTTCCCGTCCACGGCGGTGATCACGTCGCCGGCCTTGAGCACGCTGGCGGCCGGGTAGCCCGCCTCGGTCGAGACCACCACGACCTGCGTCTGGTAGGGGATGTGCAGCTCGGTCAGCGCGGCCGCGGTGGCGTCCTGCTGGGAGCTGGTCATCTGCTGGGTGTCCTGCTGCTGGGTCTCCTGCTGGGTGGCGCCCGGCGCGAAGAGCTCGGACTCCGGCACGACGGCCTGATGGGGGTTGAGCCAGGCGGCCAGGGCGGTGAAGACGTTGATGTTGTCGCCGGGCCCGCCGCGGTAGCCCACCGTGACCATGTTCAGGTGCCCGCTGGTCGGATACGTGGGATGGCCGGAGATGGTGATGAGCGGTTGCCCGGATGAGTCCTGGCCCAGGGTGTTCAGTGTCGGTCCGGGCCCGAGGATGACATAAGGCACCGGGATCAGCACGGCGAGGGCCAGGGCCACGACGACGCCGACCGAGGCGATCAGCAGGGTCAGCGAGCGGCGCGACATGTCCTGCTCACGGGGTGCCGACCCACTCGTCCGTCCCGTCGGTGAACCGCTGGTGCTTCCAGATCGGCACGGTGGCCTTCAGCTCGTCGATCAGCTCCCGGCACGCGTCGAACGCCTCGGCGCGGTGCGCGGAGGCCACCGCGGCCACGACGGCCAGGTCGCCGACGGCCAGGTCGCCGACGCGGTGCACGACGGCGATGGCCAGGACGGCGAACTTCCCGGCCACCGCCTCCGCGACCCGGCGCAGCTCGTCCTCGGCCGACGGGTGGGCGGTGTAGGACAGGCCGGTGACGTCGTGGTCGTGGTCGTTGTCGCGGACCGTGCCCGCGAACAGCGCGATGCCGCCGACGGCGTCCCCGGCGACCGCGGCGCGGACCTCGTCCAGCGACAGCTCGCAGTCGCGGACCGCGACGAGCTTGATGACGAGGTCGCCCGGGTCGCCCGGCTCCGGGGCGGCGGCGTCGTCTCGTCCCTCGCCGCGCCGGTTCTGCGGCCAGGCCGGACCGCGGCCCTCCGGCACGCTGATACGCCGGGCGCTCGGCTCCACTGGCATAGTCACTTTCTAAGTTTAGCCGGTCAGCCATCGATGCGGCGGTGGCGGCGGGCCCGGCGGACGATGGCGGCGGCGCCGACCACGGCGACGGTCGCGCCGGCCGCGGTGATGGTGGCCTCCTTACGGGCGATGCGGCGGCCGGCCACGGCGTGGTGACCCTGGCGCTGCTCGAGCAGGACGCCGAGCGCGTCGGCGTTGGAAAACCGCGGCCGCCAGCCGGCCGCCCGCAGGCCGGCGGCGTCCACCACCCACGGGTAGACCACGTACCGCAGGTCGATGGCGGGGGCCGGGGCCACGCCCAGCCGGTGCAGGCGCTGCGCGGCGCCGAAGGTCAGCCGGGGCGGCAGCTCGATGCTCTTCAGCCCGCTGATCTGCTCGACCTCATCCTGCTCGAGCCAGCCGTCGCAGCCCACCGCGAAGTGCCCGTCGAGGCCGCCGGCCACGGCGAACTCGATCGCGGAGGTCAGGTCGTCGACGTGGCAGAACTGCCAGCGCGGCGCGCAGCCCTTGACGGCGAGCAGCCGGGGCGCCTCGAAATGCCTGGTGATCAGCGTGTCGATCCCGTCGCCGACCAGGGCGGCCGGGCGCACCACGGTGACGGCCAGGCCCGGGTTGGCCCGCGGCGAGCGGCGGGCCAGCTGCTCGATCTCCAGCATGTCCCCGGCCACGCTGTTGTCGGCCTCCGCGGCCAGCGGCGCGTCCTCGGCCAGCGGGACCGGGTTGTCCGGGTGGGCGCCGTAGGCCATGGCGCTGGTCAGCAGGATGACGCGGCCGACCCGGCCCGCCGCGGCGGCGGTGAGGACGGTCTGGGCGCCGCGCACGTTGAAGGCCCGCCGCAGCCGGGCGTCGGAGTCCGGCACGAGGTCCAGGTCGGCGTGCACGACCACGTCCACGCCGGCCAGGCGGCTGGCCAGGGCCGGGTCACGCACGTCGGCCACCCGCCAGGTCACCCCGGGGATGTCGCCGCGCTGGCCGTCGATGGCGATGACCCGCCGGACGCCAGGCGAGGCGGCCAGCCGGGCGGTCAGCGCGTACCCGATCCCGCTGGCCGCACCGGTGACCGCGACGACGGGCATAGGCTGGGAAGGTGCCTGCATGTCGGGCGGAGACGCCGGCTGGTCCCGAGGGAGCTCGACTCCCCCGGGTACCTCAGGCCGGCCCGCTCGCACAGGATTACTGCTGCGCTCGGAGCGAACCGGCCGCCGGGCATTTGTCACAGCGTGCTTCTCCGGAGATAACGTGACGGACATGACCCTTCCATCCTGCCGCAGAGCCAACGATGGCTGACCGCCCGTTCGGCTTCGGGCTGCCCGATAAGCCGGACGATCAGGGCGGCCAGGGTTCCTCGGGTCCGGGCGGATCCGGCGGGGCGTCGGGCCCCGGTGGCCCGGGCGGCCCGTTCGGGGGCGCGGGGCCGTTCGGGGCGATGGGCGACCCCGGGCAGTTCGCCGACGCGCTGCGCCAGTTCGCCGACATGCTGTCCTACCAGGGCGGCCCGGTCAACTGGGACCTGGCCAAGAACGTGGCCCGGCACGCCATCGTCGCGGCGGGCGACCCGAGCATCCTGGACGCGCAGCGCCGGGAGGTGACCGAGGCCGTCCGGCTGGCCGACCTGTGGCTGGACGAGGCGACCGAGTTCCCCTCGGGGGTGCGCAAGATCGAGGCCTGGAGCCGGTCGGAGTGGCTGGAGGCCACCTTCCCGGTCTGGGCCAAGCTGTGCGACCCGATCGCGGCCAAGGGCGTCGAGGCGATGAGCGGCATGCTCAACGTCGACCCGTCCCAGCTCGGCGACGACGTCCCCGAGGAGATGCGCCAGGCCCTCGCGGGCCTCGGCGGCGGGGCCGGGGCGCTGGCCGGGCTACAGGGGCTGGCGGGCATGATGCGCCAGATCGGCGGGGCGATGATCGGCAGCCAGACCGGCACCGCGGTGGGCGAGCTGGCCCGCGAGGTGACCGGCTCCACCGACATCGGGCTGCCGCTGGGCCCGGAGCGGGTCGCGGCGCTGCTCCCGGCGGGCGTGACCCAGTTCGGCCAGGGCCTGTCGGTCGACGCGGGCGAGGTCCGGCTGTTCCTGGCCCTGCGCGAGGCGGCCCATCACCGGCTGTTCGCGCACGTCCCGTGGCTGCGCGGGCACCTGCTCGGCGCGGTCGAGCAGTACGCCAGCGGCATCACGGTGGACATGGCCCGGCTGCAGCAGGCCATGCCGGAGATCGACGTCAACAATCCCGAGGCGCTGCGCGAGGCGCTGGCCGGCGAGGGCATGTTCCGGCCGGAGGACACCCCGGCGCAGAAGGCCGCCCTGGCCCGGCTGGAGACGGCGCTGGCGCTGGTCGAGGGGTGGGTCGCGACCGTGGTCGCGGCCGCGGCCAAGGACCGGCTGATCCACGCCGACGCGCTGGCCGAGGCGATCCGGCGGCGGCGCGCCACCGGCGGCCCGGCCGAGCGGACCTTCGCCACCCTGGTGGGGCTGGAGCTGCGGCCCCGCAGGCTGCGCGAGGCGGCCGCCATCTGGCAGGGCCTGACCGAGGCCCGCGGCGTCACCGGGCGCGATGCGCTGTGGGGCCACCCGGACCTGCTCCCGGCGGCCGACGACCTGGAGAATCCGGACGCCTTCGTCCACGGCCAGCAGGAGCTCGACATCTCCGACCTGGAAGACCCGGGCCCGGAAGGCCCGGGCCCTGAAGACTCGGGCCCGGAAAAAGGAGACGACCAGCCCGAGTCTTGAGGCAGGTCCGGCGCCCGCCTGGTGAGGTAGTTTTGGGGCCCACCTACGGGCAGGAGCACCTCATGGGCGAGGCGGAGCTTACGGACGTGGCCGTGATCGGCCTCGGGCCCGGCGGTGAGTACGTGGCGGGCACGCTGGCGACGGCCGGGCTGCACGTGACCGGGATCGAGCAGCGGCTGGTGGGCGGGGAGTGCCCGTACTTCGGCTGCGTGCCGTCCAAGATGATGATCCGCGCGGGCAACCTGCTGGCCGAGGGGCGCCGGATCCCGGGCCTGGCCGGGAGCGCGACGGTGCAGCCCGACTGGGCGCCGGTGGTCCGGCGGATCCGGGACGAAGCCACCGACGACTGGGATGACACGGTGGCCGCCGACCGGTTCACCGGCCGGGGCGGGCACCTGGTCCGCGGCCACGCCCGGATCACCGGGCCCGGCGAGGTGACGGCCGGGGACCGGGTGTTCCGGGCCCGCCGCGGGATCGTGATCAACACCGGGACCGACCCGGCGGTGCCGCCGGTGGACGGCCTGGCCGGCACGCCCTACTGGACCAACCGGGACATCGTCCGGGCCGAGCAGGTGCCCGAGTCGCTCATCGTGCTGGGCGGCGGGTCGATCGGCGCCGAGCTGGCCCAGGTCTTCGCCCGCTTCGGCACGGCGGTGACGGTGGTCGAGGCGGCGCCGCGGCTGATGTCCTTCGAGGAGCCCGAGGCCAGCGAGCTGATCGAGCGGGTCTTCACCGCCGAGGGCATCAAGCTCTACACCGGGTCCCCGGCCCGGCAGGTCAGCCACGACGGCCGCCAGTTCACCGTCGGCCTGG
This sequence comes from uncultured Actinomycetes bacterium, assembly GCA_963744005.1. Classification (GTDB taxonomy): domain Bacteria; phylum Actinomycetota; class Actinomycetes; order Streptosporangiales; family Streptosporangiaceae; genus Palsa-504. Next base: position 2,411,752 of record CAVURU010000003.1, read on the forward strand.
ACAGCGCGACCCTGACCGCCGAGCGGCTGCTGGTCGCGACCGGGCGCCGGGTCGACCTGGCCGCGCTGGGCGTGGCGGCCGTCGGCCTGGACGAGACGGCGCACGTGATCCCGACCGACGGCTGGCTGCGGGCGGCCGACGGGGTGTGGGCCATCGGCGACATCACGGGCCAGGGCGCGTTCACCCACATGTCGATGTACCAGGCCGGCATCGTGGTCCGGGACATCCTGGGCCAGGGCGGCGAGCCCGCCGACTACCGGGCCGTGCCCCGGGTGGCGTTCACCGATCCGGAGGTCGGCAGCGTCGGCCTGACCGAGGCGCAGGCCCGGGCGGCCGGGCTGAGGGTGCGCACCGGCCTGACCCAGATCCCCCAGTCGGCGCGCGGGTGGATCCACAAGGCCGGGAACGACGGGTTCATCAAGGTCATCGAGGACGCGGACCGGTCGGTGCTGGTCGGGGCCACCTCAGCCGGCCCGTACGGCGGCGAGGTGCTGAGCGCGCTGCAGGTGGCCGTCCGGGCCGAGGTCCCGGTGGCCACGCTGCGGAACATGGCGTACGCCTATCCCACCTTCCACCGCGCCATCGAGGACGCGCTGCGGACGCTCGAGTCCTGACCTGCCCAAAGCTGATCGTGTGTCGTGACCCCGGGAGGCCGGGGTAACGACACACGATGACGGGGAGGCGGGTCAGGAGACCGACTTGGCCGCCTGGAGGATCACGCTGTCCACCACGTCCGGGCGGGCGGCGGGCACGTCGTGGCCCGAGTGCGTGGTGACGATGTGCGCGTGTACCCGGTTGGCCATGAAGATCTCGGCCTGCGCCGGGATGGCATGATCGTCCAGGGCCACGATCTCCCACTTCGGCGTGGCGGCGGGCGGGTTCACGGTCGCCGGGTCGGACAGGGCGGAGGCGGCGATGGACGCTGGGTCACGGCCGCCACCGCGATCTGGCTCTTGGACAGGCCGTCGGCGTAGACCTCGCCGAAGTCGGCCGGAGTGACGTACAGGTCGGTCCCGTCCGGCTCCGCGCGGGAGACCAGGTTGCTGCCCTGCAGCTCCGATCCGGGGAACATGTAGGTCAGGTCGGCCGGGGACTCCCTTTGCTCGGGGATGTAGGCGGCCACGTAGGCCAGCGCCTTGACCTGGCTGTCAGCCGCCGCGGCCGCGCTGATCAGGAAACCCGCGTAGGAATGGCCCACGAGCACGATCGGGCCGGAGATGGTCTTCAGCACGCTCAGCGGGTAGGCCGAGTCGGAGGCCACGCCGCGCAGCGGGTTGGCCACGGCGAGGACGGGATAGCCGTTCTTCTGCAGGAACTGGATCTCGCTGCTCCAGCTGGAGGAATCCGCGAAGGCGCCGTGCGCTATTTCGTCACCGTGGCCGAGGAACTCAGCTTCGTGCGCGCCGCGCGCCTGCTGCACATGACGCAGCCCGCGCTCAGCCGGCAGATCGGCGCGCTGGAGCATGATCTGGGCGCGCAGCTGTTCGACCGGGACCGGCGCGGCACGTCGCTGACCCAGGCCGGCAGCAACTGCTGGAAGACGCGGTCCCGCTGCTCGCCGCCTCCTCAGCCCTGGAACGGCGCACCCGCCAGGCCGCCCGCGAGCAGGGGCGGTTCGCGGTCGGGTTCATGCCCGGCATCCACGCCACGCCCATCATCCGGGAGTTCGCCCGGCGCGCGCCGCACCTGAGGATCGACGTGGTCTTCACCGCCGTGACCGAGCAGGTCGACTTCCTCATCGACGGGCGGGTCGACGTCTGCTTCGTCCGGCTTCCGCTGGCCGAGCACGCCTTCACCGTGCTGCCGCTGTTCCCCGAGCCCCGGGTCGCGGCCGTGCCCAGTTCCCGTCCGGCCGCCGGGTCGGGTCCGATCGAGGTCAAGCAGCTGTTCGACCTGCCGCTCCTGCAGGACCCGGCCGAGGTACCCGAGTGGCGCGGCCTGGTGGCCGACGCCAGGCCCGCCCTGGCCCCGGCCCGGCCCCGGCGGCCGAGCATCGAGGAGAGCCTGGAGCGGGTCGCGCTGGGGCCGGCATCTTCGTCCTGCCTGCGGGCATCGCGGACTTCTACCGTCGCGACGACATCTGCTACCTGCCGCTGCTCGACGTCGCGGCCCGGATGGTGGCTCTCGCCTACCACCAGCACCGCACCATGCCCGAGCTCGGCCAGTTCGCGGACCTGGTGACGTCGATGCTCACCGCCCAGCCGGAGCCAGAGCAGCCCGGCTGAGCCAGCCCGCGTACGGGTCAGCCGGCCACGGCGGCGGCCAGGACGCGGCGGAACTCGACCGAGATGCGGTCGGCCCGGATGTGCAGCTCGGCGGCCGGGTCGAGCGGGAACTCCAGGCCGGACAGGGCCTTGCGCTGCAGGTCCAGGTCTTCCTCGAAGATCGACATCTCGTACTTGGCCAGGCTCTCGGCCTCGGCCGGGTCGGCCAGGCCGGGCCCGGTGACCGACTGGTAGATCCGGCAGGTGCGAGCGTCCTCGGGCTGCGCGGTGAAGGTGATGAAGTTCCAGCCTTCGGCGTCGAGGAACTCCAGCAGCAAGGTCGCGGTGAGCGGCGCCTGGTAGCGGTAGGTCATCCGGCGGCGCTGCTCCGCGGGGCGGCTGCCGTCTCGTACGGCCGGGTCGGTGAGGTTGGTGAAGGTGTGCTCGCGGATGGCGGTGAACGACAGGTCCTGGCGGTCGATCTCGGCCCGCGCGATGGGCTCGGGCCCGGCGCCGCCGATGGTGGCGGCGTGGACGAACGGGAAGTGCGCCTCGTCCAGGAAGTTGTCGACCAGGATGGCCGCGTTGGCCTCCACCCGGACGACCGGGAGGACGACGGTGGCCACACCCTCGCCGCCGAGCGGCACGCCGGGCCGCAGGTCGGGCACGGGCGCCCGCGGGTCTTCGGCGGCCATCCAGACCAGGCCGTCCCGCTCCATGAGGGCGGCGGGACGGCGCAGGTTGGCCCGTTCGGGGATGTTCGCGTCTTCGTCCAGGGCGGGGATGACCACGCAGCGGCCGTCGGAGTTGAAGCGCCAGCCGTGGTACGGGCACTGCAGGGCGCCGTCGACGAACTCGCCGGCGGACAGCCGGGCCCGGCGGTGCGGGCAGGCGTCGGCGAAGGCGGCCAGGCCGTCGCTGAAGCGAGCCAGCGCCCAGCCCTGGCCGCCGAGGCGGACGGCAACCGGGTCCCGGCCGACCTCCGAAGACAGCGCCACGGGATGCCAGAAGTGCTCCAGGGCCGGGTGCGCGTTGGTGAACTCGGCCGATGCCATGTCCTGAACGTCGCTCATGTCCCTATCCTCCCCCACGAGGGCGGGAAGTGCGCCCGCGGCCGGGGCAAGCCAGCCGGGAAGCGCCAAGGCGGGACGGCGGTGGCCGGTCGCTGGGGCTAGCCGGACGGCGCGCCGGGATGGTCAGGAGCGGGCGAGGACTCCGTGCAGCGGGCGCGGGATCCGGTCCAGGTCGAGGGCCGAGGCCAGGACCCGGCCGTAGCGGGCCTTGCGGCCGGACCGGATGCCCAGGAAGCGGCGCAGTTGCTGGTCGCGGGCCCGGCCGCGCTGGGCGGGCTGCTGGCAGAAGCGCCGGAAGCCAGGCAACTCGCCCTCGGCCGCGATGAGCTGCTCGACCGCCTCGGGGCCGAGGGCGCGGATCATCTCAGCTTCCAGGTCGGCCACGCAGACGTAGAAGCCGAGCCGTTCCAATCCGGGCCGGCCCGGGCCGGGGGCCAGGCCGGCGTGGGCCAGGCCGCGGCGGACGTGGTGCTCTTCGGCTTCGTCGCACAGGCCGGCCAGCCGGGCGCCCAGGCCGGGCGGGCCGAACAGGTCCAGGAAGGCGGCGATGTTGGTGGCACCGCCCATGGGGACGATGAAGACCCGGTCCCGGCTCAGGTCCCGGCCCAGCCTCGGGGCCAGGGCCTCCAGCGCGGCCTGATCGCTGACGCCCTCGACCAGGATGACGGCTGAAGAAGCCGGGGCGGCCCGGACCCGCGGCACGGCCGAGGCCAGCGCGGTGTTCTGGCTGCCGGCCGGCCCGGTCACGGCGATCAGGCGGGCCAGCCTCGGGTCATCCAGCCTCGGGTCATCCAGCATCGGGCCATCCAGCATCGAGCCGTCCACCAGCCCAGTGTCGCAGGCCAGGGAGCCGAGCCGGGGTCGCGGCCCGGCCGGCTGCAATCCGGCTGCAAGGGCTGCGGCTCAGGATGACGGCAGGTCAGTCATCAGGAGGACGTCATGTCAGTATCACCGGGGCCGGCACCGTCGGGGACGACGGCCGTCGACAGGTTCCTGCAGGCCATCCGGACCGCCACCATCCCGGCCTGCGACGCGTGGAGCGCCGACGCGTCGCTCGACGCGACGGTGCCCAACTGGCGGCTGCACGCCTCCGGCGCCGGCGCGATCCGCGCCGAGTACGCGCGCTGGTTCGCCGATCCCGGCCAGTTCGGCGAGCTGCGCCGGTACCCGGTGCAGGCCGACGGTGGACCGAGCGAGATCGTGGAGTACACACTGAGCTGGACCGAGAACGGCGTCCCGCACGCTGGTCATCACCTGCACCTGCTCACCGTGCGCGATGACCTGATCGTGGCCGACACCGTCTTCTGCGGCGGGCGGTGGCCGGCGTCGCTGCTCGCGGAGATGGAGGCCGCTGATGCCTGAACAGCCCGCCCCGGCCCGCTACGCCAGCGTGGCCGAGCTGATCGCGGGGGCCACCGAACGGGCCGGGCTGGACGGCGCGGCCGGGAAGTCCGGCGCTCGGCTGGAGCGGGTGGTGATCGCGGGCCAGCCCTACGTGCTCAAGCACCTGGACCTGGCCGAGGACTGGACGATGCGAGCCTCCGGCTGCCTGCGCGGCGCGCCGCTGCTGGTCACCGAGCGCGGTCTGCTGGGACGGCTGCCGGCCTGCTTCAACCAGCCGATCGTGGGGGCCGCCCCGGAACAGGGCGGGCCCGGGTCACCGTCGGGGGGCTGCGCGGTGCTGATGCGGGACGTGACGCCGTGGCTGGTCCCGGTGACCGATGAGCCCATCGGCCTGGATCAGCACCTGCGGTTCATGGCCCATATGGCGGCGCTGCACGCCGCGTTCTGGGACTGCGGCGGCGAATGCGAGGTGGTCCCGGTCATGCACCGCTACCTGGAGCTGTCCCCGTGGCTGGCGGACGCCGAAGGCGCGGTCGGCTCCGACCACCTGGTCCCCCGGCTGGTCGGCCAGGGCTGGCCGCGGCTGGCCGAGGTGGCCCCGGCCGCGGCGGCGGCCGTCACGCCGCTGGCCCGGGATCCCGGGCCGCTGGTGGAGGCGCTGGCGGACACGCCGCAGACGTTCGTGCACAGCAACTGGAAGCTGGACAACCTGGGCACCGACGACCAGGGCCGTACCGTCCTGCTCGACTGGGAGCAGCCGGGCCGGGGCGCGCCGCTGTCCGACCTGGCCTGGTACCTGGCCATCAACTGCCGCCGTCTGCCGCAGGCCAAGGAGGAGGCGATCGCCGCCTACCGGCGGGAGCTGGAGGGGCACGGGATCAGCACCGAGGGGTGGTGGGAACGCCAGCTGGCCCTGTGCCTGCTCGGCGCCCTGGTCCAGTTCGGCTGGGAGAAGGCCCTGGGCGGCTATGACGAGGAGCTGGCGTGGTGGGAGAGGCACGCGGTCCGGGCCGCGGCGATGCTGGGCTGAGGAGCGGGATCCGCCCGGCCTACGAGGCGTCGGCCGGGCGGTGGGCCGGCGGACCCGAGCGCGTCTACGCCAGCCTGGCCCGGGCCCTGCTGGACGGCGCCGCGGCCGGGCTGGACGGCGGGGTGGCCAGGCGGGTGCTGGACGCCGGCGCGGGCACCGGGACGGCCGGGCGGGCGGCGCTGGCGGCCGGGGCCCGGGAGGTGGTGAGCGCCGACGCCGCAGTGGCCATGCTGCGCCGGTGCGGCGGGACGCTGCACCCGGTGGCGGCGGACCTGACCGCCCTGCCGTTCGCGGACGGCTGCTTCGACCTGGTCGTGGCGGCGTTCAGTCTCGGCCACCTGGACCGGCCCGCGGCCGGGCTGGCCGAAGCGCGCCGGGTGGCGCCGAAGCTGGCGGCCAGTGCGTTCGCGCCGGGTTGGAGCCATCCGGCCAAGGCGGCGGTCGAGGAGGTGCTGGCCTCGTTCGGCTACCGGCCGCCGCCGTGGTACCTGGCCTTCAAGCGGGACACCGAGCCGCGGGCCAGCGACCCGGCCGCGGTCCGCCGGGACGCGGCCGGGGCCGGGTACGCGGACGTGCGGCTGGACGTCGTCGAGGTGGCGACCGGGGCGGACACCCCGGCCGAGCTGGCCGGGTGGCGGCTGGGCATGGCCCACGTGGCCCCGTTCGTCGGCTCGCTGCCCGCCGGGCGGCAGGCCGAGCTGGCCGAAGCGGCGGCCCGGGCGGTGGCCAGCGCCGGCCCGCTGGTCGTGTCCATGCTGGTGCTCACGGCCGGCTGAGGCTCAGCCGGCCGCCGCGCGCCAGCCCTCCAGCCGCCGCGCGGCGGCCTGCCGCAGCGTGCCCGCGTGGTCACCGGACTGCCGGGCCAGCCGTTCGGCCCGGTCGGCCGCGACGTCCAGCCAGGCCGGGACGGCGAACGCGGCAGCCGCCTGACCGGTCCACCACCAGGCCTCGACGGCCACGGCCGCCTCAACGCGGTCCAGGTCGGCGGCCACCGCGGTCAGCTCGGCCGGCTGGCCCAGGGCCCGGCGGGCCAGGTGGGCCAGCACGCGGGCCACGCTCACGTAGCGCGGCACGCCCAGCGCCGCGGCCCGGACCCGCAGGTCCTCGGCGGCGGCCAGGGCCGTCTCCGGATGGCCGGCCAGCAGGGCCAGCCGCGCGCTGATCAGCTGGTGCTTGAGGCCCAGCCGCCAGCCGAAGACCAGGTCGCCGGTGAGCAGGTCCCGGGCCTGGGCCAGCCGGGCCCGGGCGCCGTCCGGGTCGCCGGCCTCCAGGCACTGCTCGGCCAGATCCTCCAGGGCGGCAATGATGACCTCGGGCGTGCCCTCGCTGCGCCCCACCTCCAGGGCCTGGCCATGATGATCGGCGGCCTGCGCGGCAGCGCCGAGGCTGCGCAGCACCCAGCCCGCGAAGTTCACCGCCCGGCCCGCGAAGCGCGGCACCTGCCGTCGCTCCACCTCGGTGGTGTAGCGGCTGAACGCGTCCAAGGCCAGCGCCGGGCGGCAGGCCACTGCGTGCGCGTGCCCGGTGAACAGCAGCGAGTGCAGCGTGGCCGCGGTGTGCGCCACCCCCTCGGTGGCGCGGGCGGCGGGCCGCAGCAGGGCCAGGGCCTCGGCCGGCTGGCTCTGGTGGGCACGCAACACGCCGAGCCAGGCGGCGGCGGTGACCCGGTCGGCCCCCTGGGCCAGCGCGAAGGCCTCCTGGAGCAGCAGCTCGGCCTGGGCCAGGTCGCCCGCCGCGTGCCGGGTCCGGCCGCCGACGGCCAGGCAGCGGGACCGGGTGAGCGGGTCGGCCGCGGCCAGGGCGCCGTCGGCGGCGAACTGGGCCGCCTGGGTGAAGCTCCGGTCGAAGTAGCAGGCCCAGGCACCGACCTCCAGCGCCTCGGCGCCGGCCCCGGCGGCGCGCTCGACATCGGCCAGCGCCTCGGCGTACCGGCGGCGGCGGGTCCGCACCCGGGCTCGCTCGAGCCAGCCCGCGGCGTCCGGGTGCAGCTGCACGGCGTCGTCGAGCAGGGCCTCGGCGGCGGCATGGTCGAACCGCTCGGCGGCCCGCCCGGCCGCGGTGCGCAGCGACCGGGCGGCCAGGTCCAGGTCGCCGCCGAGCCGGGCGTGGTGAGCCACCATGGCCGGATCGGCGTACGCCTGCCGGGCCAGGATGCGGCCGGCCTGGCGGTGCAGCAGGGCGGCCCGGCCGGCGGTCGCGCTCGCGGCCAGGGCCTCCCGGACCAGCTCGTGCCGGAACCGGAAGGCGCCGCCGTCGGCGGTCAGCAGCTGGGTGGCCGCGGCCCGTTCGGCGTCGTCGAGCAGGTCGACGGCGGGGCGGCCGAGCAGCGCCGCGAGCAGCTCGAGGTCCAGCTCGGGGCCGATGACCGCGGCGGCACGCAGCATGACGCCGGCCGGCCCGAGCTCGTCGCAGCGGGCCGACACCGACTCCACCAGCGATGCGGGCAGCTCGGTCCGGTCCGGCTGCTGGGCCAGCTCGGTCAGGAAGAGCGGATGGCCCTGGGAACGCTCGAAGAGCTCATCGGCGCGGGCCGGCCCGACCAGCTGGGCGGCGGCCGAGCGGCCGAGCAGGCCGAGGTGCACGACGGCGGTACCCGGCACCGGCAGTCCCTCGCCGGCCCGGACGGCGGCCACGACCCCGGCGGGCATGCGCTCCCGCCGGGCGAAAGCCAGCCAGCTGGCCAGCGGCGGGCCGCCCAGGTGCGCGTCGTCGATGACCACGGTCAGCGGGCCCCGGGCGGCCAGCCGCCCCAGCACCCGGACCAGCGCCGCGTACAGGACGGCCGGGCCGAGCATGCCGTCAGCCAGGACCGCCCCGGTCGCGGCCGGGGAATCGGCGCCGAGCAGGGGCGCGAGAGTGGCGGCGTCCGGACCGAGCAGGTCGCCCGCGGTGTCGGGGCCGAGCAGGCGCAGCAGGGTGGACAACGTGCTGAGCAGTGCATCCAGCGGCATCGAGCGGTCGAGCTGGCCGCAGGAGGCGAACAAGACGACGTCGCCGGCGGCCTCCCGCCGGGCGGCCCAGGCCCGGAGCAACGCAGTCTTACCGATGCCGGCTTCCCCGTCCACGACGACGATCTCGCCCGGGCCGCGCCGGGCGGACCCGGTGATGGTGTCGAGGTAGGCCAGCTCTTCGTCGCGCCCGACCAGTCCGGCCGGGTCGCGGACGGGGGCCGGGGCGAGAGCGGGCAGCTGCCCGCGCAAGATGGCGGTGTAGAGGGCCACGGTGTCCGGGGACGGGTCGGTGCCGAGCTCGGCGGCGAGGTGTTCCCGGGCCTGGGCGTAAGCGGCGAGGGCGGCGGCCGTGCGGCCGCCGGCCACGTGGGCCCGGAGCAGGACCCGCAGCGACACCTCGTCATATCCGTCGGCCTGCACCGCGGCCGCGGCGGCGTCGGCGGCGGCCATCCAGTCTCCGGCGTCGAGCAGGGCCACGGCGGCGGCCTGCCGGGCCCGGCAGGCCAGCCGGTCCAGCTCGGCCAGCCGCAGCTGGGCCCATTCGCCGGGCAGCAGGGGCAGCGCGTAGCCGCGCAGCAGGGACAGCGCGATCCGGGCGGCAGCCGCCGCGCCGAGCAGGTTGCCCGCCGAGCGCCTGCGGTCCATTTCCTCGGCCAGGGCGGCCAGCTCGGCCGCGTCGAGCCAGTCGCAGTCCAGCACGTAGCCGCGGTCCCGGCGCTGGATGCGCTCCCGGCCCAGGACCGAGCGCAGCCGGCTGATCAGCACCGCGACCTGGTCGTCCGGGTGCGCGGGCGGGGAGTCGCCCCACAGCGTGTCGGCCAGCACGTCGCCCGGCACCTCCTGGCCCGCGGCCAGGGCCAGCACGCACAGCGCCTGGCGGCCTTTCCGGCTGCCCAGGGCCTGCGGCTCGACACCGTCCACGCTGAAGCCGCTGAGCACCCGAAGCGCCAGCGACTGCATAGCGCTATCAAACCCCAGTGCCGCCCCGCGCCGCCAGGGTCAGCCGGGCTGCAAGGCAGCTGCAACCGGCCCAGGTCAGGCTGGGCTCAGATCGGTCAGCTCACCAGGTAAAGGAGACCTCCCATGACCGTCAAGGCAGAGCAGAAGAACTTCGCCGCCGCCGACGAGACCCGGGCGTTCGAGCGCGGCGCGCTGGACCTGCTGCGGATCGGCGGCGCCGAGATCGGCCGGCTCACCCTGCAGCCCGGCTGGCGCTGGTCCGAGCACGTCAAGCCGCTGGCCGGCACGCCGCTGTGCGAGGCTCCGCACTTCCAGTACCACGTGCAGGGCGTGCTGCACGTGGTGATGGCCGACGGGGCCGAGTTCGACGCCCGCCCGGGCGACGTGACCGCCCTGCCCGAGGGCCACGACGCCTGGGTGGTGGGCGACGAGCCGGTAGTCGTCGTCGACTGGTACGGAGCCAGCAACTACGCCCGGGGCTGACTCCGGCTAGCCGGGGTCCTTGCTCAGCGCGGCGAAGTTGGCCCAGTGCGGGGTGAACCCGCCGCACACCCCGAGCTCGGCGTCGATCTTGATCTGCCGCTCGCCGGCCCGGCCCTGGATCTGCTGGATGGTGTCGGTCCACAGCCAGAACCGGGTCCGGCCCGAGCCGATGTTCCCGCCGCTGGGCGAGACCGGGGTCGGCCCGTTGATGGAGATGTCACCCTGGAAGAAGTCCAGGCACTCGCCTTCCTTGACGCCGAAGAAGCCGAACCCCTCGATCCAGAACACGTGGAACAGGCTGAACCCGTCGTAGGCGTTCTCGAACCGGACGTCAGCCGCGCTGACGCCCGCCGACTCATACAGCCGCCGGGCGGTGGTGGCCGCGAAGCGCTGGGTCTCCTCCAGGTTGTCGATCACGCCGCGGGGCTGGAAGGCGGTGTAAGAGTCGCCGCTGACCTGGCCGCCGCTGGCGTGGCCGAGCACGTAGACCGGGGTCTGCCGCATGTCCCTGGCCCGTTCGGCGGTGGTGAACAGGTAGGCGGCGGCGGTGTGGATGGGGATGTCGTTGTCGTACAGGTTGGCCGGCTCGGCCACCCACCGGGACTCCAGGTACTCCTCGGTACTCAGCGGGGTGGGCCGGTGCTGGGCCCAGTACCCCTCGGGCATCTTCAGCCCGTTGGCCTTGGAGTTGACCACGAACGGGGCCATCATGTCGTGGGTCTTGCCGTACTTGTACATGTAGCGCTGGAACTGCATGGCGGTGTCGTACACGGGCGGGCCGGCGAACAGGCCGTTCGAGGTGTACTTCGACGGGCCGGACACGGTGTCCTGGGCGTGCAGGCCGCGGGCGCCGTACCGGCCGGGGATGTTGTGCCAGCCCTTCACGGCCAGCACCACGGTGCCCATCCCCCGGCCGACCGACTCGATGGCCGCGGCCACGCACATGGACATGCAGATCGGGGCCATCATCATGAACTTCAGCCCGGTCAGCTCGGGCAGGTTCTTGGCCAGCCACTCCGGGCTCAGCTTGATCAGCCCGTCGAACGGGTCGCTGGTGTTGGCGAACGCGGCCAGGAAGTCCTGCGGGACGGGCTCGTCCTCCGGCCAGAACGCGCCGGTGGTGGTGGAGGAGTCGAAGACGATGCCGTCCACTTCGCCGGGCGCGACGCCCGCGTCCTCGATGGCCCGCCGGATGGCCAGGATGGCCCAGGCGCCGATGGCCTTGCTCGGGTCGCCGTCCCAGCGGCGCAGGGTGGGCGAGTGCCCGATACCGACCGCGGCAACCTGACCCCGGTGGGGCCACACGCCCGGGTTGTCGAACGTCCGGTACAGGCCCAGAGCAGCGGCGTTGGGGTAGACGGTCGGGGCGGTCATGCGCGGTCCTCTCAGTCGGCCAGGTCCACGCCGGCCAGCGCCGGGAAACGGTTTTCCCGCGCACTGTCCCCCGCCCCAGGTGTCCCGCCGTCATCGTCGGCCGCGCGCACCGCGGTGTCAAGACGCCAGCGAGCCGGTCAGACCTTCCCGCGGTTCCGCGAGGACAGGATGATCTGGGTGACCAGGTACCTGCTCAGGCCGAGCTTGCTGGCGATCTCCTCGGGCCGAAGGCCCTGCTCGTTGTACAGCAGGGCCAGCTTCTGCTGGGACCTGGTCCACGCCGGGCGGGGGCGGGCGAGGCCGCCGGGCGAGGCCGGGCCGGGCGCCGCGGCGCGGACGGGGCGCGGGTGGCAGGCTTGGGCGAGGCCGCGGTACTGGCCGGCGCAGCCGGGCCGGTCGGCACGACGGGTTCGGGCGAGGCCGCCGGGCGGGGCGACGGGACGGGGACGACCGAGGGCAGCGAGGTGCCGAACGAGCCGCGGCGCTGGTCGGCGAACCGGCCGGCGGCCAGGTCGTCCTGGGTCTGCCGGTCGAGCAGCAGGTACTGCTCAGCCGCCTTGTTGACCCCGATGGCCACCATGTCCAGGCCCTTGAGGTTCTTGCGCTGGCACTCCGGCGCCATGCAGTAGTCGTACTTCTGCGCCCGCTCGGGATGCAGTTCGCTCCCGCAGCTGATGCACTGAGCCATAAACCTTCCTCTGGTACGCGTATCGCTACGCGATGAGACGCACAAATAGAACACCAGACCGGAGGCTGGTGTTCCCTCAGGACGTCTCGCGCACGACCTCGGAAGGGGCCTTGTCCCGGCGCAGGCCCTGGTAGCGCGGATGGCGCAGCTCGCCGTCCGGCGTCCACTCGCTGAAGGCGACCTGGGCCACGATCCGGGGCCGCACCCAGTGCACCCCGGAGCGGGGCAGGCCGCGGACGGGCGCGAACGGCGGGCTGTCCTGCTCGTCGGCGGCCAGCGTGTCGTGCAGGCTGGTCAGCGTGGGCCGGTCGAAGCCGGTGCCGACCTTGCCGGCGTAGCGGAGCACGCCGCCGTCGTAGTAGCCGAGCAGCAGGGCACCGAACCCGACGCGGGAGCGCTGCGGGTCGGTGTAGCCGCCGACGACGAACTCCTGGCCGTTCAGGCACTTGAACTTCAGCCAGTCGCGGCTGCGCCCGGCCTGGTAGGGCGCGTCCGCGCGCTTGGCCAGGATTCCTTCCCAGCCCTGCTGGCAGGCCTGGTGGTAGTAGGCCTCGCCATCGGTGTCGCGATGCTGGGTGTAGCGCAGCGGCCCGCCGAACGAGAGCAGGTCGCGCAGCACCTGCTTACGTTCCAGCAGCGGCCGGGACCGGACGTCGTGGCCGTCGGCCCACAGCACGTCGAACAGGTAGATGCAGACCGGGATCTCGGCCAGCAGGGCGGGGGACGGCTCCCGCACCCCAAGGCGGCGCTGCAGGAGGGGGAAGCTGGTCTGCTCGCCCGCGAAGGCCACGACCTCGCCGTCCACCACGAAGTCGGCGGCCGCCTGCGCGCTCAGCGCGGCGGCGATCTCCGGGTAGGTGCCGCTGACCTGCTGCTGGTTGCGGGTCAGCAGCCGCAGCTGATCCCCGTGCCGGAAGGCCAGGCAGCGCTCGCCGTCGAACTTGCGCTCGTAGATCCAGGCCGGATCGGAGAACCGGTCCGCGGTGAGGGTGGCCAGCTCGGGCTCGAGCCAGTCGGGCTGGCTCACGGCCGGAGCCGCCGATACGGGACGGCCCGGGCGGCCCCGGGCCGGACAGCCACCGCGTCCATGATCAGGCCAGCCATGATCAGCCCAGCGTAGCCGACGGCCTACGGCAAAGATCGGTCAGCTGACCGATGTCTCTCATTGCAACTTGCAGCACGATTTCTCGTGCAATTAGCGGACCAGAAATGGCGCGCGGGAATCGGCGCGGAGAGAAGGCCGGCGATGGCTCGGAATTTCACTCGGAGAAGGGCCGTGACGGCGCGGCATTTCACTCGCAGGCCAGTGACGGCGCGGCATTTCACCCGGATGGTCCGGGCGGCCGAGGCCGCGGGCGGGGTGCTCGCCGTCACGGTCCTGGCCGTGCTGTTCCTGCCCCGGCTGGCCAGCGGCGGCGAGTCGGCCGCGCCCGCCGTCGAGGAACCGGACCTCAACGTGGCCGTGGTGCCCGCGGCCGACTCGGCGGGCTTCTTCGTGGCGCTGCACCAGGGCCTGTTCGCCGCGCACGGCCTGCACGTGACGTTCATCCCGGCGGTCAGCTCCGAGACGGTGATCAACGCCCAGGCCCTCGACGAGCCCAAGGACCGGATCGACGTCTCGTGCGGCAACTACGTCAGCTACATCCAGGCCCAGGAGAACTACGACCAGGGCAAGCGGTCCTCCTCGCCGGCTGACCCGGTGGTCTCCGCCAACCTGGACATGTTCGCCGAGGGCTCGGTGATGGAACCCGGCGCGCAGGGCCTGTACGTGCTGCCGGGGTCGCATATCCGCACGCTGGCCGGGCTGGCGGGCCAGACCATCGGGGTCAACGCCCCGGGGAACATCCTGTACCTGCTGGCCGCCTCGGTGCTGACCGACAACGGGGTGGACGTGTCCGGCGTGCACTTCGCGTACTACCCGCTGCCGCAGATGGCCGCGATGCTCAAGGCAGGCAAGATCTCGGCGGCGGTGCTGCCCGAGCCGTTCGCCAGCGAAGCCGAGCAGTCGCTCGGGGTCTCGCTGCTGGCCGACCTGGACCAGGCGGCCACCGACGCGTTCCCGGTCCAGGGCTGCGCCGTCACCCGGCAGTGGGCGGCGCTGCACCCGGCCACGCTGGCCGCCTTCCGGGCCGCGTTCGAGCAGGGCCAGGAGATCGCCGACACGAGCCGGGCCGCGGTGCAGGCGGCCATGGAGGCGCTGCCCGCTCCGCTCGGGCTGACCCCGGTGACCTCGGCGGTGATGGCCCTGGACAGCTACCCGGTCGGGCCGGTTGACGTGGTCCGGGTCCAGCGGGTGGCCGACGTGATGCGGCAGTTCCTCGGCTTCCCGGCCTTCGACGTGGGAGCGATCATCGGCGGCTGACGGAGCCGCCGGAGCGGGTCTTGCGCTGAGCCGTGTCCGGCCGATCACAGTCCGCGGCCCGGTCCGGATTGAACCCCCGCGCCGCGGGTACACCGCCGATCACCCCCGTCCCGTTACTTTGCCTGGGAGGCCGGATGCGGATCAACGATGTACTTCGGGCCAAGGGAACGCAGGTCGTCACCGTAACCCCGGATACGACCGTGCGGCACCTGCTGGCGGTGCTGGCCGAGCACGAGATCGGCGCGGTGGTGGTGTCCGACGACGGGCGCTCGGTGCACGGCATCGCCAGCGAGCGGGATGTTGTCCGGGCGCTGGCCAGCCGGGGCGCCGCGGTGATGTCCGAGCCGGTCACGGCCATCTTCACCGCTGACGTCCGGACGGTCACGCCGGAGACCACGGTGGAGGAGGTCATGGGCCTGATGACCGAGCTGCGGGTGCGGCACGCGCCGGTGGTGGTCGACGGCGCCCTGCACGGGATCGTGAGCATCGGCGACGTGGTCAAGAACCGGATGGACGAGCTGGAGACCGAGCGCACGGCGCTGACCGAGTACATCACCGGCTCGGTTACCTGACCTGACCGGGCCGGTTGGTCCCGGCCCTTGCCGCGCAGGCCCAGATTGACCAGAATCGGCACCGTCTGAGCCGAGTGTCCCCTGGGTCCGCGGCGCGGCCGGAGCCCGGCCGGCCGCGGCCGCTCGCCTGCGGAACGCGGGGCACTGGCGCCCACGAACGCAAGGAGGCGGTTCGGTGAACGCGGAGCAGGCCAGCGGGAATGACGGCTTCACCGGCTTCCTGGACGGAATCCGGGTCCTGGAGATCGGCGACGAGCTCGGCGAGTACTGCGGGAAGGTACTGGCCGGGCTGGGCGCGGACGTGGTGCGGGTCGAGCCGCCCGGCGGCGAGGCCACCCGGCAGTACGGGCCGTTCTACCACGACGAGCCGGATCCCAGCCGCAGCCTGTACTTCTGGCACTACAACCTGGGCAAGCGCTCCGTCGAGCTCGACCTGGACACGGCCGCCGGCCGCCAGGGGTTCGCGCAGCTGGCGGCGGCGGCCGACGTGGTGCTGGACACCCGGCCTCGCGGTTACCTGGACGAGCGCGGTCTCGGCTACGACGACCTGGCCGCAGGCCACCCGGGGCTGATCTGGGCCCGGATCTCGCCGTTCGGCGACACCGGCCCGTGGGCCGACTACGCGGCGAGCGACCTGATCCTGCTGGCCCTGGGCGGGATCATGATGAACTGCGGCTACGACCCGGACCCGGCCGGCCACTACGAGACGCCGCCGATCGCCCCGCAGATGTGGCAGGCGTACCACATCGGCGGGGAGATGACCGCGATGGCCATCCTGGGCGCACTGAACTTCCGGCTGTCCTCCGGGCGCGGCCAGCGGCTGTCGACCAGCGTGCACGACGCGGTGAGCAAGAACACCGAGACCGACCTGCCCGACTGGGTGTTCCTGGCTCAGCGGCACCAGCGGCTGACCTGCCGGCACTCCGCGACCGCGGTCAACGGCCCGGCCCTGGCCATGACCAAGGACGGGCGCTACCTGCTGCCGTACCGGACGGCCGGGCGGGTCGGCGTGGACGCCTGGCCCGGGACGGTGGCGCTGCTCAAGGACTACGGCATGCAGGCCGACCTGGAGGACCCGAAGTACGACGGCGACTACCGGGACACGCCGGAGGCCCTGGACCACATCTCGGTGCTCACCGACCGGCTGGTCGGGCGGCTGATGTACGACCGCGACCTGTGGCGCGCGGCGCAGGAATACGGCCTGCCGTGGGCGCCGCTGCGCCGTCCGGAGGAGAACATCGCCGAGGACCACTGGCAGATGCGGGGCGCGTTCTTCGACGTCTACCACGACGAGCTGGACGAGACGTTCACCTACACGGGCGGTAAGTGGTTCACCGAGGGCCGGGCCTGGGCCGGCACCGCCGTCCCCCGCTGGCCGGCGAGCACACCGCCGAGGTGCTGGCCGAATGGACGGAGCCGGTGGCCCGGCACGCCCGGGTGCACACCACCGAACGGGCCAGCCAGCCGCCGCTGCTGTCCCGGCACGGCAAGCCGTTCGCGCTGTCCGACATCCGGATCGTCGACCTGAGCTGGATGCTGGCCAGCGCCGGGGCGGGCCGGTACTTCGCGGCCATGGGCGCCGAGGTCATCAAGGTCGAGCACGTCAGTCACCTGGACGGGATGCGGTACGCCCCGATCGGGGCGGCCCCGACGGGCGGCCGGGCCGAACGGGACCGGGCCACCGGACCGATCCCGCCGCCCCGGGCGCAGACGCCGAACCGGTGCGGGTCGTTCATGGAGATCAACGCCGGGAAGCTCGGGCTGTCGCTGGACCTGCGCAATCCCCGCGGACGGGAGATCCTGGTCGACCTGATCCGGGACGCGGACTTCGTCATCGAGGGGTTCTCGCCCGGGACGATGGTCCGGATGGGGCTCGGCTACGACAAGCTGCGGGAGCTGAACCCCAGCATCATCTACGTGCAGCAGAGCGGGCTGGGCGAGGCGGGCACCTACGGCCGGGCCCGCACCTACGGCCCGACCGCGGCGGCCATCACCGGGCTCAGCGAGATGTCGGGGCTGCCCGAGCCGTACCCGCCGGCCGGGATCGGCTACTCCTACCTGGACTGGTTCGGCGCCTACAACATGGCCGTGGCCATGCTGGCCGCGCTGTACCGGCGCAACGTGACCGGCCAGGGCGGTCACATCGACGCGTCGCAGGGCGAGACGGGCCTGTACCTGACGGGCACGTCGATCCTGGACTACACGGTCAACGGCCGCCGCTGGTCGCGGTACGGGAACCGGTCGCCGTACAAGCCCGCCGCGCCGCACGGCGCCTACCGGGCGGCGGGCGAGGACCGGTGGATCGCGATCGGGGCGTTCACCCAGGAGCAGTGGCTCGCGGTGGCCGACGTGCTGGGGCTGGGCGGTGCCGCGGCGGACGAGCGGTTCGCGACCCTGGCCCGGCGGCTGGAGCATCAGGACGCCCTGGACGCCGTGATCACGGCGGCGACCCAGGACCGGGACGGGTACGAGCTGATGGCCGAACTGCAGCGCCGGGGCGTCCCGGCGGGCGTGTGCCAGACGGCGGAAGACCGTTACGAGCACGACCCGCAGCTGGCTCACCTGGGCTGGCTGCCGGAGCTGCGGCAGGCCGAGATCGGCGTGTGGCCGGTCAAGGAGCACCCGACCAGGCTGTCCGAGACGCCGACCTACATCGGCGGCCGGATGGACCGGTCCGGCCCGAGTTACGGCCAGGACAACGACTACGTGCTGGGCGAGATCCTCAAGCTCAGCCAGGCCCAGATCGACGAGCTGCGGGAGACCAAGGTGACCTGACCCGGCTCGACGGAGCCGGGGCCCGGCTGGCTCAGCGCGGGGCCAGCTGGGCCAGCTGGGCGGGGGTCATGGCGGGCACCGCGCTGAGCGGGCCGTCGGCGCGCATGCCCGCCAGGTGGATGTCCAGGTAACGCAGCCAGGCGGTCGGGGCGACGTCGCCGGAGGACTGCGCGACCCCGCGCATGGCCCAGACCAGGGCCATGACGTCGCAGGCGGTGATGACCGGGTTGACGGTCCCGGCCGCCACGGCCCGGTTGGTGAGCTCGTCGATCGCGGCCCGGATCCGGCGGGAGGCCTCCGGGTCGGCCGGGCGGTTGAGCATCAGGTCGGCGTAGCGGGCGTGGTCGGCGAACGACCGGCCGATGGCGCGCAGGAAGTCCTCCAGGCCGCGCCCGTCGGCGCGGGCCAGGGCCTGGTCGGCGGCGGCGGTGATCTCGGCTGTGGCCAGCCGGACGAGCTCGTCGATCAGGACGTCCTTGCTGGCGAAGCGGCGGTAGACGGTGCCGACCCCGACCCCGGCCCGGGCGGCGATGTCCTCGATGCCGGCCTGTTCGCCGAGCTCGGCGAACAGCTCGCGCGCGGCGTCGAGGATGCGCTGGTAGTTCTGGACCGCGTCGCGGCGCGGCGCGCGAGCCGGATGCTCGACGGGCGGTGAGGAAGACGGGCTGGTCATCGGGTCCCCCTAGTCGGCCAGGCCCGGGCCGGCCGCGGCCGGGGCCATCGAGCCGGGCGCCTGCTCGGGCTCGCCGCCCGGGCGGTGCATCACCGGGATGAGCAGGCCGGCCAGCGCGGCCAGGATGAGCATGACGGCCATCACCCCGAACCCGGCGGTGTACCCGACCTCCTTGGGCAGGCCGGAGGCCTGCAGCTGGGAGGTGACGATGCTGGCCATCACGGCGGTGCCGATGCTGCCGCCGATGGTGCGGATGTTGGCGTTCATGCCGCTGGCCACGCCGGTCTGGGACGGGGGCACGGCCGCGACGATCAGCGCGGACATGGCCGCGAAGGCCAGCCCGAAGCCGATCCCCTGGATGGCGTTGGACAGGTAGATCTGCCATTCGTGGGCGTGCGCGAAGGCCAGGATGGCCATGGAGAGGGCGCTGATCAGGCAGCCGGCCACCACGAGTACCTTGCCGCCGAGCCGGGCGGCCAGGCGGCCCGCGAACGTGCCGGTGATGAACATGGTGATCGAGGAGGGCAGCAGCATCAGCCCGGACCGGGTGATGCTGGCGCCGAAGCCGTACCCGGCGCTGGGCGGCGTCTGCACGAATTCGGGCAGGAAGGCGAACGTGGCGTACATCCCCAGGCCGATGAGCAGCGCGACGAGGTTGTTGGTCCACACCGCCTTGCGCCGCATCATCTTCATGTCGATCAGCGGCGTCCGGGCCCGCAGCTCGGCCATGATCCAGGCCGCGCCCAGCACCACCGCAACGGCCAGCAGGCCGATGACCCGGGCCGACCCCCAGCCCCAGCTGGGGGCCTCGCTGACCGCGACCAGCAGCGCGACGAGCCACCCGGACAGCAGCAGGGCGGGCGGCCAGCTGATCCGGCCGGGCGCCCGGACGGGCGACTCGGGCACGAACAGCACGGCCGCGATCCCGGCGGCGATGGTGAGGATCATCGGGATCCAGAACAGCCAGTGGTAGTTCAGCAGGTTGTCGATCGGCCCGGCGATGACGATGCCGAGGCCGCCGCCGACCGCGGTCAGGGCGGCCAGCAAGCCGACCGCGCCGGAGACCTTCTCAGCCGGGAACTCGTCTCGGATGATGCCGAACGCGACCGGGACGATGCCGCCGCCGATGCCCTGGATGACCCGCGCCGCGATCAGCACCCAGATCGATGAGGCGACCGCGGCGAGCAGCGACCCGCCCGCCAGCGCGGCCAGGGTGACGACGAAGATCCGCTCCTTGCCGATCATGTCCCCGACCCGGCCCATGATCGGGGTGAAGATCGACGCGGACAGCAGGTAGGCGGTCAGCACCCAGGTCACCGCGTCCTGGGAGGTGTGCAGCTGATGCTGGATCGTGGTCAGCACCGGGATGACCAGCGACTGGAGCAGCGCGTAGGCTCCGACCCCGGCGGCCAGGACGGCGAACGTGACCTGATAATGCGCGCGCTGCCGGACCCCGGCCATCCGCACCTCCACTTAAGCGGAACCTGATTTCCGCTAGCAGGCTAACAGAACCGGAACTCCGGTTCCAGCGGGATCCGGCGCGGAGATGGTGAGCGGCAGGCGGGACCGCGGAGGGGCGGCGATTACAGGTACGAGCGCACGGCGCCGATGACGTCGTAGCTGTCGGTGACGAGCGGGATCAGCCGCCAGCGGTCGAAGGTGGTGCACGGGTGGGAGATGTAGCAGCCGACCAGGTCGCCGACGGCGAGCGGGGAATCGGCGGGCAGCCGCAGGCGGGCGTGCTGGTCGTTGAGGGAGAGCACCTCGTACTCCCCGGCGGACAGCTCGGCGGGACGGCCGCCGGGCCGGGCGGCGAACGGGAGCGGGAGGCCGCGGTCCAGCCCGGCGTCCCGCTTGCCGAAGTTCAGGATGGCCAGGCCGGGCTCGGGCCGGGACAGCACCGCGGACCACAGTTCCAGGGCCTGCTCCAGCGTTTGCTCTGGCCGCGGCGGGCCGTCCGACCGGCCGGCCAGCGGGGAGAACCGCTCGTACTCATCGAAGTCGTGGGTGAGGTAGGCGCCGGCCCGGACCACGGTACGGACCGGGCGGGACAGCGGCCACGGGCCGGCCAGGCCGGCGGCGGCCCGGTCGAACCACATGCTGCCGCCCGCGCTGACGATGATCTCCGGCGCCGGGCCGAACAGGCCGCGCTGGTCGAGGGTGACGACGAGCTCGCGCAGGCCGGCCAGGAGCTGGTCCACCTGGCCGGAGGTCTGCTCGGCCGAGCCGGGCGGGAAGAGGTTCTCGTACACCTCGGCGCCGGCCAGCCGCAGCCGGGGCAGGGCCGCGACCTGGGCCGCCACGTCCAGGGCCTGGGCCACGGTGCGGCAGCCGCAGCGGGCGCCGGGGATGCCGAGCTCGAGCAGGACGGGCAGCGGCCGGCGGCCGCCCGCGGCGGCCAGGTGCCGGTCGAGCAGGACCGCGCCGGCCACGGAGTCGACCAGGCAGTACAGGTCCAGCGGCGGCTCGGCGTCGAGCTGGCCCGCGATCCAGGACAGGGAGGCGGCGTCGGTGACCTCGTTGGCGATCAGCAGCCGGGCCGCGCCGGCCGCGCGCAGCACCCGGGCCTGGTGCACGTCGGCCACGGTCAGGGCCCACGCCCCGGCGGCCAGCTGGCGGTCGGCGAGCTGCGGGGCCAGCGGGGTCTTGGCGTGCGGGGCCAGGCTCACCCCGCGGGCCGCGCAGTAGGCGGCCATCAGGTCGATGTTGTGCTGCAGGGCCCGGTCCCTGAGGACCAGCACCGGGGTGGCGAAGGGCGGCCGCAGCGCGTTCCAGCCCTGCCGGCCCGCGGCACCGATCGGCACCGGCCCGGCGGCATCGGCCCGCGGCGGCGGGAAGGCCTTGAACTCCAGCCCGATGGGCTGGGCGGTGATGGCGTCGAGGCGCAGTCCCCCGGCGGCGGGCACGGGCGGGACCGGGCTGGGCGCGGCGGGGCTGGGGGTCATGACCAGTCCATTGTGGCAGTTCATTCTGGCTGGCCCGGGGCAAGCGGCACGACCGTTAGGGCAAAAGGAGCGGTGCAGTGCTACATGGTGAGGGTGCCCGTCCCGCGCACGGCCGGCTCGTCGCGGAAGGACCGCACCATGTTGTCCTGGACGTAGGAGGCGACCCGCAGGCCGCCGGAGCTGAAGACCTGGCCGGTGCCGTAGGTGCGGCCGTGGCCGGCCACCAGGCTGCGGTTGGTCATCAGCAGCCAGCCGGTCGCGTCGGCCGGCTCGTGGAAGGACAGCGTGTGGGTCAGGACGCCGGTGGAGACGCTGTTGTGGGCCATGCCCTGGCCGATGCCCTCGTGCGGGCGCATGGCCGCGGCGATCAGGAACGGGTCGGTGTACCAGGACAGCAGAGCCTGGTGGACGGCCTGGTCGGCGGGCGCGTGACGGAACCGGGCCCAGATGTTCAGCTCCGGCGGCCCGGTGACCGCGGAGGTGTTCAGGTCGACCCCGTCGACGATGCGGAGCTCGGCCCCCTCCTCGCCGCCCGGGGACGCTGCGGCCTGGTCCGGTCCGGCCACCGCGGGCATCGGCTCGCTGTGCCTGATCAGGTCGGGCTCGCCCGCGTCGAGCAGCAGCAGGCCCCGGCTGAGCAGCCGGTCGCCCTGCCGGGCGGTGACGCTGAGGCTGCCCAGCGCGCGCCCGGAGTGCATGACGTCGACGTCCAGGTCGACGGGCTGGGTGACGGTGCCGGCCCGGGCGAAGATGGCGTGCAGCGAGCGGACCGTCTTGCCCGGCAGGCTGGCGCTGGCGGCCATGATCATCTGGCCCATGAGCTGGCCGCCGAAGACCACCGGCCTGGTGTCCGACGGGACGCTGGGCCCGCGGTAGGAGGACTCCCCGGTCTGCTCCAGGGCCAGCGAGTCGAGGATGGGATAGGAGCTGGACATGGCACCGCCTTTCCCGCGCATCCGTTCCCTGGATGACACCACGTCCGCCGCACCAGGTCCAGAGGGCCGCCGGAGCGTCTTCACCGGCGGCGGCTGAGACTGATCTCAAGCGGACGAGGTATCAGCGCAGCGCGTGGGCGCTCCGGTCGGGTATGACCAGAAAGTCAGCGTCCCGGCGGGCCGGGACCGGCGGCCGCCGCGGCCCGGCTGGGGCCCTGGCCTGCATGATGACCGTGCTGGGGGTGTGGCTGCTGGCCGGGTGCGGCGGCGCGTCGTCCACGTCGTCGGCGTCCACGCCGGCAGCCGTCACGTCGGCGGTGGCGGAGCCGCCCGCGGCCCTGGCGCCGGAGCTGGTCGGCTCGTGGGAGACCCAGCACTGGCTCGACTCGACCGGCTCCCGGGCCATCGTGCGCACCTACCGGTTCACCGCGGACGGCCAGTACGAGTACACGCTCGCGGTGTGCCAGTCGTCGACGGACTGCGCCATCCAGAGCTCCGAGCGGGGCGTCGCCCAAGCGGCGGCCGGCGTGTTGTCGCTGCGGCCGCAGACCGCATCGACCGACGGCCCGCGGTCCTACCCGTACGTGGTGGGCCGTGATCCTGACGTCGGTGACCTGCAGCTGCACCTGACCCTGGCGGACGGCGAGATCGACATCTTCTACGGAGGCTAGGCGGTCTGCCAGTCCACCAGCGGGAGCAGCCGCCGGGGCTCGCCGGCCCGGCAGACCAGGGTCCGCCCGGCGGCCTGCTCGTCGGCGATGAGGCCCACCGCGGCGTCGGCGATGTCGGCGGGGGTGAGCGCGGGCGGCAGGGCGGCCCGCTCGGCCGGGCTCATCCCGGCCTGCGACCGGCGGGAGGACGGGGTGTCGACCAGGCCCGGGCAGATGCAGTTGGCCCGCACGCCCATTGAGGCCCGCAGCGGTTCCAGGCAGGCGGTGAACCGGATCACCCCGGCCTTGGCCACCGCGTACTCGGGAGCGTCGTGGCTGGTCGTGCCCAGCCCGGCGACCGAGGCGATGTTGATGATCGCGCCGCCGCCCGCCTCGGCCATCGGGCCCAGGATGAGCTGGGTGGCGAGCATGACGGCCCGCAGGTTGAGGTCCAGGGTGAACTGCCAGGCGGCCGGATCAGCGGCCGGGAAGGCGGGGCCCTGGACGCCGCCGGCGTTGTTGACCAGGACGGCGACCCGGCCCGGACGGCGGCAGGCGGCGTCCACCGCGGCGCGGACCCCGTCGGCGGTGGCGAGGTCGGCCCGCACGAACGAGCCGCCGAGGCGGGCGGCGGCCTGCGGGCCGAGCTGATCGTCGACGTCGGCGATGACCACATGCGCGCCCTCGGCGGCCAGCCGCTGCGCGAGGCCGGCCCCCATCCCGGCGGCCCCGCCGGTGACCAGGGCGGTCGTTCCGGAAAGGTTCATGAGGGCATTCTCGGCCCGGCCACCGACAATCCGGCGTCAGCCCGGCGCGCAGACGACGGCCTGGGCGGCCAGATCGCAGGGCACGCGGGGGTCGCCGCTGACCTGGTAGGCGGCCCGGCCGGGCGCGCCGTCCCGGGCGAAGAACGCGTCCTCCAGCGCCATCCACTCGGCCCACAGCGGCAGCCGCTCGGCGCCGTCGCGGGCGCGGGCGCGGCGCAGCCGCTCGGCCCGGGGCGCGGCCACCCAGAAGGACAGGGCCAGGTCGGCGGCGATGGCCCGGCGGGAGGCGGTGACGCCCTCGACGATCACCACCTCGGCCGGGCGGACCTCGGCCCAGCCGGCCAGGCCGCGGCCGAGCGGGTCGCCGGCCCAGTCCCGGACCCGGAACCGGGCCGGGGACCCGGCCAGCAGCGGCCGCAGCGCCTCGTGCTCCAGCCGGGGCCACCAGCCCTCGATGTCGTGCCAGTACAGGAAGTCGTCGACCCGGACGACGGGCGCCCCGCCGCAGGCCGCGGCCAGCGCGCGGGCCAGGGTGGACTTACCGGAGCGGCCGCGGCCGTCGACGGCGACGAGCCGGACGGCCCGGCGGGCGGGGCGGGCCCGGATCTCGGCGGCCAGGTCGGCGACGGCCAGCACCCGCTCCTGGCCCCGGGAGGTCAGCGCGGGCCGGGGCCGAGATCGGCGGCGGTGTCGTCCATCTCCTGGCGGATCAGCTCCAGGATGTGCGGCGACGGCCCGAGGGTCCCGTCCGGGTAGTTGACGTAGCGGGTGCTCTCGGTCCCGGAGGCGGCGGGCGGGATGGGGCAGCGCGCCTCGGCGCGGACGGCTTCCTTGAACCGGTCCAGCTCGGCCCGGTTCTGCTCGTACGGCTCGAGGGTCGGGTCCGGGGGCCGGATGCGCAGGTCGGGGTAGAGCGGGACCTGGTCGTCCCCGGGCTGGGCCAGGTCGGCCATGCGGGCCAGGTTGCCGAAGTACAGCTCCTCGTCCCAGGGGTCGTGCACGAGCACGAAGATGGGCCGGCTGTCGCTCCAGATGCGCCGCAGGCGGTTGTCGATGGGGACGACGTGCCGGCCTTCCTCGCCGACCGGGCGGTAGCCGAACTCGTGGTTGAACCGGTAGTCCATGTCGCGCAGCCGGTTCGGCTTGCCCTTGAGCTTGAACTCCTCGCCGCCCTTGACGGTCAGCCAGACGAGCAGCCCGGCGTCGGGCCCGGACCAGCCCAGGCCGAGCACCGCGTCCTTGCCGCTGTCACCCCGCTGGTGGATCTCGGTGAAGATGAGCTCGTCTTCTTCGAAGATGGCCCGGGCCCGGTTGAGGGCCCGCCGGGTCAGCACGCGCGATCGGTCCGCGCCCTTATCCACGGGACGCCGCCTCGACCCGGCCCGGCTGGTAGAGGGCTCGCTGGCGCGGCGCGGCGTCCTGCCTCATGACCATCCTCCGGCTCTTGGGGAACGATCGCCTCCCTCTCCCAGAGTACGTGATCAGTACTTTTCTTGTTAGTTGTGCCGATTGGCCGGCTGAGCGCCTGCCGGCGCGGCGGACCGGATCAGGGCCGGGGTCAGGGCGGTCATGGCCTCGCGGACGGGCTCCAGGCCCGGGCGGGCGGTGATGACCCGGACGACGGTCTCCTCCAGCCCGGCGCTCAGCCGGGCGAACGCGGCCGGAGCCGGCGCCGCCGGGCCGTAGTAGCCGACGGCGTGCAGCATCTCGTCCGGGGCGGCGGCCACCAGCTCGGGCATCCCCGCTCCGGCGTCCCGCCGTTCCTCCAGCTCGGTCAGCACGTCGTCGTAGCCCATCTGGCCGAACAGGCCGCGGTAGCCGGTGTTCTTCGGGATGCCGGGGCGGCCCATGGAGTAGCTGAGGACCTGGGCGCCGAAGGCCTGCCGGGCCGCGGCCACGTCGTCGTCGATGCAGACCCGGATGTACATGGTCATCGGGACTGACCCGGCCTCGCGGCCGGCCCGGGCCGCGCCCTCGTCGATAAGGTCCCGGCTGAGGGCGATGCGCTCGGGGGTGGCCCAGTTGAGCAGGGCCCCGTCGGCCACCTCGCCGGCCAGCCGGAGCATCTGCGGGCCCAGCGCGGCCAGGTACACCGGCGCCGGGGGCAGGTCCCGCACGCCGAGAGCGGACGTCCGCGTCCAGCCGGGAGCACCCGGGCCCTGGCCGTCGCGGGCGATGATCTCCCCGGCCGCGACCTGCTGGCCGTCCAGCAGCCCGCGGACCGCGGTGACGTACTCGCGCATGATCGCGATGGGGCGGTTGGGCAGGCCGACAGTGTCCCAGAAGGCCGGCCCGTAGCCCCCGGTGCCCAGGCCGAGCACGAACCGGCCCCCGGACAGCTGAGCCAGGGTGGCGGCCTGGGCGGCCAGGCCCAGCGGGGTCCACATCCGGGCGGCCGGGACCACGGAGATCCCGGTGCGCAGCGGCGTGTCCTGCGACCAGGCCGCGCAGACGTGGAACGAGTCCGGCACTCCCCCGGCCGGGGTCCACAGGCTCTCGAAACCGAGGGTGGCCGCGTCCCGCGCGGCGGTCCGCAGCTCATCGAAAGGCAGACCGAGACGGGCATCCAGCCCAACGCCTATCATCATGACCCGCAGTATGCCGCACTTCGTCCCGGACGTCAGGGCCGGGAGGCGGGCCGGCGGGCCGGGGCCGGGCCCGCGGCAGGCCCGGCTCAGGGCGCCCGGGTCAGCTGAGCCGGCGGACCCCTTCGGCCTTGCGGGCTTCGCGGAACGGGATGTTGTGGTCGACCGACGGGTCGTGCGGCAGGCCCAGGACCCGCTCGGCGATCAGGTTGCGCTGGATCTGGTCGCTGCCGCCGCCGATGGAGTTGATGAACGACCACATCGCTTCCTGGTTGGCGTCGTCGCCGGCCTGCGAGCCGCCCGCCACCAGCATCGACTCCTGGCCCAGCAGCTGCCCGTGGATGCGCGCGGAGTCGTGCAGCACGGTGGACATGGCCAGCTTCAGCACGGTGGCGATGCTCATGTCGGCGTCACCGTCGGCCCGTTCGGCGTTCCACCGGCCGATCCGGCGCAGGGCGTGGATGCGGGCGATCTCCTGGCGGAGCAGCGGGTCGGTGTTGCGGCCGGCGGCCATGGCGATGGGGACCAGGTCGGCGGCGCCGCGGACCGGGATGGCGGGCTCGCCGTCCGCGGCCTCCCGGGCGGGCCGGGCCTGCCGGGCGGCCCGGGACAGGCCGCCGCCCATGCTCATCCGCTCCACGGCCAGGGCGGTCTGCAGGACGCGCCAGCCGTCCTCCAGGGCGCTGATGCGCAGCGAGTCGGCCACCCGGGCGTTGGTGAAGAACACCTCGTTGAAGCTGGCCTGCCCGGTCATCTGCTTGATGGGCCGGACCTCCACGCCGTCCTGGTCCATGGGCAGCAGGAAGTAGGTGATGCCGCGCCGCTTGGGCACGTCCCAGTTGGTCCGGGCCGCGAGCAGGCCGTGGGTGGCCTGCCGGGCCCCGCTGGTCCACACCTTCTGCCCGTTGACGATCCATTCCTCGCCGTCCCGCTCGGCCCGGGTCTGCACCGCGGCCAGGTCCGATCCGGCGCCCGGCTCGCTGTAGAGCAGGCAGGTGCGGTATTCGCCGGTGAGCAGCTTGCGCAGCACCGGCCCGCGCAGCTCCGGGGACTCGGCGAAGTCCTTGATGGCGGTGGCGGCGATGGCGCTGGCCGTGGTGTCCAGGGCCGGGGCGCCGGCGGCGGCGAACTCTTCGGCGATGACCGGGGTGAGCTCCTCGGGCAGGTCGCGCCCGAACAGGTCCCGGGGCCAGCCGGGCCGGGCCCACCCGGCGTCGACCGCTTCGGCGGTGAACTGGCGGCGGTCCTTCCCGGCGGACCAGTGGCCGGCCAGCCAGTCCCGCACGTCGGCGCGGACCTGCGCGGTGAGCTGCTCGGCAAGGCCTGTTCCGGCGGGGCCTGCTTCGTCGGTCATGATGCCGCCTTCTCTCCCAGTCCGATCTCGGTGGCGAGGATCTCGCGGTGGTAGGCCACGTCGCCGAACAGGAACTCCGAGGACTTGGCCCGCTTGTAGTACAGATGGGCCGGGTACTCCCAGGTGAACCCGATGCCGCCGTGGATCTGGATGTTCTCGTGCCCGGCCAGCAGGCACGCCTCGGAGCAGAACGAGGCGGCGATGGCGACGATCTCGGCCAGGTCGGCGGGCCGGTCGGCGACGGCCGCGGCTGCGGCGTAGGCCGCCGACTTGGATGATTCCGCGGCCACGTGCAGGTCGGCGCACTTGTGCTTGATGGCCTGGAAGGCCCCGATGGGCTGGCCGAACTGGATGCGCTCCTTGGCGTAGCCGACGGCCATGTCCTTGGCCGCGTCGGTCACGCCGGCCTGCTCGCTGGCCAGCGCGGCCGAGGCCACCAGCCGGACCTCGTCGACCGCGGCGGCGGCCGCGCCCTCGGCGCCGAGCAGCCGGGCCGGGGTGCCGGAGAACTCCAGCCGGGCCAGCTTGCGGGTCTGGTCGAGGGTGGGCAGGACCGAGCGGGCCAGGCCGTCGGCGTCACCGCGGACGGCGAACAGGCTGAGCCCGCCGGGCGTGCGGGCGGGCACCATGATGAGATCGGCGGTGTGGCCGTCGATGACGTAGGCGGCGGTGCCGGTCAGGGTCCAGGACCGGTCATCGCCCGCGGCCTCGGCCGAGACGGTGGCGCCCTGGGCGTCCCAGTCCCGGCCCGCGTGGGTGAAGGCCACGGTGGCGACGGCGGAGCCCTGCGCGATGGCGGGCAGCAGGTCCTGAGCGGCCTGCGGGTCCTGGGCCGCGAGCAGGGCGGTGGAGGCGAGGACCGAGGACAGCAGCGGGGCGCACAGCAGGCTGCGGCCCGCTTCCTCCAGCACGATGGCCAGCTCGCGGAAGGTGTAGCCGGAGCCGCCGTATTCCTCGGGCACGGCCAGGCCGGCCGCGCCGAGCTGCTCGTTCAGCTGGGCCCAGGCGGCGGGGTCGTACCCGGTGTCGGTGGCCATGAGCCGGCGCACCTCATCCTCGGGCGACCTGGCGGCCAGGAAGGACCGGACGGCCTCCCGGAACGCGGCTTGCTCGGGGCTGAACACCAGAGGCATGAGATCTCCCGGGGGCAGACGCAGCACCGCAGTCTGCGGCCAGGCTATGACGGCCCCAATTCGCCCGCAATAGTCGATCGGGGATGGTTGTGGGCGAAAGTTGGCTGGAATACTGTCGGTTTTACTCAGGCTGGCCCGTGGATCCAGGACGGAGGGCGGCGCGATGAGCCTGCCCGCAGACCCCCGGCTGGACCGCCCGCTGCCACTGGCCGGGCGTCCGCGTGCTGGACCTGACCGGCGGCCCGGGCCAGCTGTGCGGCCGCCTGCTGGCCGACCTGGGCGCCGACGTGCTGCTGGCCGAACCGCCCGGCGGGCTGCCCGCCCGGCGGGCCGAGCCGGCGGCGGGCGGCCTCGGGCTGCGCTTCGCGGTGACCAACGCGAACAAGCGAAGCGAGACCATCGACTGGCGGACCCCGGCGGGGCGGCACCGGCTGCTGGAGCTGGCCGCGGGCGCGGACATCCTGATCGAGGACCAGGCCCCGGGCACGCTGGCCGCGGCCGGGTGCGGTCCCGGCCAGCTGCACGGGGTCAACCCGGGCCTGGTGGTGACGTCGATCAGCGCGTTCGGGCAGACCGGCCCGTACCGCGACTGGGCGGCCACGGACTGGGTCCAGATGGCGCTGAACAGCGAGCTGTCCCGGTCCGGCCTGCCGGGCCAGCCGCCGCTGATGCCGCCCGGGCAGCTGGCCAGCCAGACGGCCTGCACGCAAGCCGCGTGGGCGACGCTGCTCGCGCTGTGGGCCGCCCGGCACACCGGGCTGGGCGAGCACGTCGACGTGTCGATCCTGGAAGCGTCGCTGCAGGCCATGGACGCCCCGTACGGCCCGGCCGGGTCGGCCGCCATCGGCCCGGCGCCCAGCGGGCCGCCGGCCGGGCGGCCGGACGCCCGGCACCAGTTCCCGATCTTCGGCTGCGCCGACGGCTACGTCCGGATCTGCGTGCTGTCCCAGCGCCAGTGGCGGGCCATGTTCAGCTGGCTGGGCGAGCCGGCCGAATTCGCCGATCCGAGATACGAGCTGATCCGGGAGCGGTTCGCGGCCGGGGCGTCGCTGAACGACCTGATCGCCAAGCTGTTCCGGGACCAGACCCGGATCGAGCTGGTCGCGGAGGGCCAGCAGCGCGGGATACCGATCGCCCCGGTGCAGAGCCCGGCCGAGGTGATGGCCAGCGCGCACTTCGCCGAGCGGGGCAGCTGGCAGGAGCTGGAGCTGCCGGACGGCACGGCCGGCCGGGTGCCGAGCGGGTTCCTGGAGATCGACGGCCAGCGGGCCGGGATCCGCAGCCCGGCGCCGGGGCCCGGCACGGCGGCCGGGTTCACCGGGCCGGCCGGGGCCGCCAGGGCTGGCGGCTCGGGCGGTGCGGCCGGAGCCGCGGCGCGGGAGGCCGCGGCCGGGGACGGGACAGCCGGGCCGGCCGGATCGGGCGTGCTGGCCGGGCTGCGGGTGCTGGACCTGGGCGTGATCGTGGTGGGCGCGGACACGGGCCGGATGTTCGCGGACGAGGGCGCGGACGTGATCAAGATCGAGAGCCGGGCCTTCCCGGACGGGAGCCGTCAGGCCATGGGCGACGGCCCGATGGCGCCGTCCTTCGCGTGGGGGCACCGCAACAAGCGCAGCCTCGGCCTCGACCTGCGCAGCGACGAGGGCAAGAAGCTCTTCCTGGCCCTGGCCGAGCGCAGCGACCTGGTGCTGAGTAACTTCCGGCCGGGCACGATGGAGTCGCTCGGCCTGGGGTACGCCGAGCTGAGCCGGGTCAATCCGGGCATCGTGATGGTCGACTCCAGCGCGCTGGGCAGCACCGGGCCGGAGAGCCGGAGCATGGGCTACGGGCCGCTGGTCCGGGCCTCGACGGGCCTCACCACCTTGTGGCGCGACCCGGCCCAGCCCGACGGGTTCTGCGACAGCGTCACGATCTACCCCGACCACACCTCGGCCCGGGTCGGCGCGGTGGGGGCGCTGGCCATGCTCATGCGGCGACGGGCGGGCGGCCCGGGCGGGACGGTGAGCGTGGCTCAGGCCGAGGTCATGCTCAACCAGTTCGGCCCGGAGTTCCTGGCCGAGTCGCTGCGGCCGGGCTCGATGACGGCGCGCGGCAACTCCGGCCCGGACGACGCGCCGTACGGGGTCTACCGGTGCGCGGGCGAGGACCAGTGGTGCGTCATCACCGTCCGCGGTGATGAGGACTGGCCGCGGCTGTGCGCGGCGATCGGCGCCGCCGACCTGGCCGCCGAGCCCGGCCTGCGCACGGCGGCCGGCCGGGTGGCGAGCCGGGCCGGTATCGAAGCCCGGCTGGAGGCCTGGACGGCGCAGCATGATCCGGCCGTGGTCATGGCGCGGCTGCAGGCGGCGGGCGTGCCGGCCGGGGCGATGGCCCGGGACAGCGACCTGCGCGATGACCCGCAGCTGCGGACCAGGCGGTTCTTCACCGTGCTGCCGCAGCCGGGCCTGGGCGACATACCGACGGTGACCGGGGCAGCGACGTTCCAGCGCTGCGCCGGGCCCTGGCTGCGGCCCGCGCCGGGTCAGGGCGAGCACACGGCGGAGATCGCCCGCGGCCTGCTCGGCCTGACCGACAGCCAGATCAGCGGGCTGATCGCCGACGGCGTGCTGCAGCCGGCCGGCGCGCCGCCCGGCCCGGGGGGCGCGTCCTGACCAGGCCGGAAGCAGGGAGACGGGGCGCGGGCAGGCGGGGCCGTTCGGCCTGGATGGTGCTGGCCGCCGCGGCCGTGGCGGTGGTGGCCGGCGGATGCACGTCGCCGGGACCCGCCCGGTCAGTGACGGCGACGGCTAGCCCGGCCGTCACATCGACGGGCACATCGACGGGCACATCGACGGGCACATCGACGGGCGCGCCGGCCGGACCGGCGAAGGCGGTGGCGCCGCCGCGGACGGCGGCCGGCGGGCAGCTGAGCTGGCTGCTCGGCACCACGGCCCGGCTGCCGGTGGCCGCCGGGCCGGTGAACGCGCACTTCGACGCCGTCTTCCGCGGCCAGGTGAGCACCGACGTGCTGAACCAGGCGCTGGACACGGTGGCCGGAGCCCGCCTGGTGTCCGTCCAGGTCAGCGCGCTGAATACGGTCATCGGCATCGTCTCGGCCGACGCCGGGACCGGGGCGCGGTCGCAGATCTGGCTGGCCGTCGACGGCCAGGGGCTGATCAGCGGGCTGCGGATCAGCCCGACGAGCACCGGGCCGGCGCCCGCCAGCTGGGCCGACGTCGACGCCACGCTGCGTTCGGTGGCCCCGCAGGTCCGGCTGCTGGTGGCCGACGTGACAGGCGGCTCGTGCCAGCCGGTGCACGGCATCGACCCGGGCTCGGCCGCGCCGGTCGGCGCGGCGTTCAAGCTCTACGTGCTGGACGCGCTGGGCCAGGCCGCGGCCGCAGGCACGGTGCGCTGGGACCAGCCGCTGACCGTCACGGCGCAGCTCAAGAGCCTGCCGGCCGGCACGCTGCAGGACGAACCGGACGGCACCCGGGTCTCGGTGCTGGACGCGGCGGCGGCCATGATGTCGGTGAGCGACAACACGGCCACTGACATGCTGATCAACCTGATCGGCCGGCCCGCGGTCGAGGCCGCCCTGACCAGTACCGGGATGGCCAGCCCGGACCTGGACCAGCCGCTGCTGACCACCCGCGAGATCTTCACCCTCAAGCTCAGCCAGTGGCCATCGCTGGCCACGCGGTACGCGACCGGCGACCAGACCAGCCGGCGGGCCCTGCTGGCCAGCACGGTCGACCGGGAACCGCTGCCGGCGGTGGCCGCAGCCGGCGACTGGATCACGCCCCGCGATATCGACAGCGTCGAGTACTTCGCCTCGCCCAGCGACATCTGCCGGGCCTACGCCTCGCTGGCCGGCCTGGCCCGGCAGCCGGGCCTGTCCCCCATCGGCCAGGTGCTGACGCTGTCCGATGACGGACTGGCCCTCGACCCGGCGCAGTGGCAGACGACCTGGTTCAAGGGCGGGTCCGAGCCCGGGGTGATGGCCCTGTCCTACCTGGCCACCACCCGGACCGGGCACAGCTACGTGGTCACCGCGCTGGCCGAAGACCCGTCGCAGCCCATCGACGAGGCCGCCGCGACGCCGACCATGCTGTCGGCCATCAGGGGGGCGTTCGCGCTGGCCGCGCGCGGCTCTTGACACGAGCCGGGCCGCGGCTGACGATGACGTCGCAGGCCGTCCCGGCACACCAGAAGGGTCAGGCCATGGATTTCTCCGCCGTCGACCTCACCGAAGACCAGCAGGCGTTCCGGGACGAGGTCCGTGCGTTCATCGCCGAGCACCTGAGCCAGGGAGCCCCCGGCGAGGCCGAGCACTTCGACGAGCCCTTCTACCTGGCCCTGGGCGACCGGGGCTGGCTGATGCCCCGGTGGCGGCGCGAAGACGGCGGCGCCGAGCTGGACGACGTGCGGGTCCGGATCCTGGAAGACGAGCTGGACCGCCGGGACGAGCTGGCCGGGACGGACCGGCTGGGCGCGCTGTCCACCACCCGGCTGGTCTGGCCGGCCATCGAGATGTTCGCCGAGCCCGGGCTGCGGGCCGAGCTGACGCCCCGGGTGGCGCGCGGCACGGCCCGGCTGACGCTGGGCTACTCCGAGCCGGACGGCGGGTCGGACATCGCCGGGGCCCGGACCCGGGCGGTCCGGGACGGCGAGGAGTGGGTGATCAACGGGCAGAAGATCTTCACCACCAACGCCCAGCACGCCCAGTACACCTTCCTGATCACCCGCACCGACCCGGAACTGCCCAAGCACCAGGGCCTGACCATGTTCCTGGTGCCGCTGGACACCCCCGGAATCGAGATCCAGGCCCTGCCGACCATCGGCGACGAGCGGACCAACATCGTCTACTACAGCGACGTGCGGATCGCCGACCGGTACCGGGTGGGCGAGGTCAACAACGGCTGGACCGTCCTGCACGGCCCGCTGGACGCCGAGCACTACATCGGCGGCGAGGCGAGCAAGCTCAACGACATCAGCGGCGGGGCGGGCCACCTGCGCTGGCTCCGCCGCGCGGTCCAGGCCGCGGCGGCCCCGGCCCAGGACACGGCGGCCAGCCCGGGCGGCGGCGTCCCCGCGGCCGCCGACCGGGTGTTCCTGGCCGGGCTCGGGCGCATCCTGGTGCAGATCGAGGCCGGGCTGGCCACGCCCGGGCCGATGGGCCGGATCAAGGGCGCCGACGTGGCCATCACCGGCTGCGAGCAGCTCATCGACCTGACCGGCCCGGCCGCGACCCTGCCCGCCGGAGCCGACGGGGCCATCGACGGCGGGGTCATCGAGCTGGCCCACCGGGCGGTCCAGGTGACCGCCACCTACGGCGGGACGGTCGAGGTGTTCCGCACCGTCATCGCCCAGCAGTACCTGGGGCTGCCGCGGCCGGACTACCCGGGCCGCAAGGCCTTCCTGCCGCCGGTCCGGCCCGCCGACCCGGCGGGGGCGAGGGCCGGGTAGACGGCCGGGAAGCCCTGGCGCCAGCTCGGATACCGCGGCGTCCAGCCCAGCTCACGCCGGGCCCTGGCGTTGGCGGCGCCGCGGGCCTGGGTGGCCAGGATCACGGCAGCCGGGCCGGCCAGCAGCCGGGCCAGCCAGGCGGGCGCGTGCCGGGGCGGCCCGGCGCCCAGGGCCTGAGCCAGGACCGGAAGCCAGTCCCGGACCGGGGCCGGATCGTCGTCGACGATGTTGTAGACGGCGGGCCCGGAATGCTCGAGGGCCAGGACGGTGGCCGCGGCGCCGTCGCCGAGGTGCAGCCAGGGGAAGATGCCGCCGCCGTCGCCGACCACCGGGAACTGCCGCTTGCGCACCGGCTCGATGAGCGCGTCGTTGGCCGCGCCGTAGAACCCGCCGTAGCGCAGCGCGATGCCGCCGAAGCCGGTCACGGCCCGCTCCAGGTAGCCGATCGCGGCGTAGGTCCGGCCGGTGTTCGGCGGCGGGTCCTGGTCGACCGGGTCGGCCTCGGTCTTGACCAGGCCGCCCTGGCGCGCGTACAGGTAGGGCGCGAAGCTCTGGGCCACGAACCGGCGCACGCCGGCCTCGGCGGCCGCGGCCAGCAGCGCGTCGGTGCCCTCGGTCCGCAGCCGGTTGGTGACGGCGAAGGTCTTGTCCAGGTTGCGGCCGAAGCTGACGCCGGTCAGCGCGGTGGCCTGGTGCACGATGGCCTCCGGCCGGGCGGCGAGCACGGCCGCGCGCACGGCGGCCGGGTCGAGCAGGTCGAGCCGGACCGGTTCAGCGCCGAGTGTTTCCAGCACCCGGGCGCTGGCCGGGGCGTGATGCGTCCCGGTCACCTCGTGCCCGGCGTCGATGAGCTGGCCGACCAGGTGGCGCCCGAGCGCGCCGCTGGCGCCCGCCACGAAGACTCGCATCGCGTGTTCCTCTCCTCGGAAGTGTGCCGTCAGCGGGATGACCCGGCGCTGGCCGCGAGTGTGACAAGCCCTGTGTGGCAAGCACCGTGTGACGCGTGCCGGTCACACCGGGGGCTCGCGGCGGGTCTTTCCGGATGACCGGCCGCGGAGAGAGGATGACCCGGATGAGTGAGCAGGACTGGCTGGCGCGGCAGTTCGAGGAGCACCGGCGGCGGCTGCGGGCGGTCGCCTACCGGATGCTGGGCTCGGTCAGCGAGGCCGAGGACGCGGTGCAGGAAACCTGGATGCGGCTGTCCGGCTCGACGCCGGGCGAGATCGAGAACCTGGCCGGCTGGCTGACGACCGTGGTCGCGCGGGTGTCGCTGAACATGCTGCGCTCGCGGGCGGTGCGCCGCGAGGAGCCGCTGAGCCCGCGGCTGCCCGATCCGATCCTCGACCGGACCGACGGCGTCGATCCCGAGCACGAGGCGCTGCTGGCCGACTCGGTCGGGCTGGCCCTGCTGGTGGTGCTCGAGACCCTGAGCCCGCCGGAGCGGCTGGCCTTCGTGCTGCACGACATGTTCGGCGTCCCGTTCGAGGAGATCGCCCCGCTGGTCGACCGCTCCCCGCAGGCGGCCCGGCAGCTGGCCAGCCGGGCCCGCCGCCGGGTGCGGGCCCGGCCCACCACCCCGGACGTGGGCGTGCCCGCCCAGCACGAGGTGATCAGCGCGTTCCTGGCCGCGGCGCGGGAAGGCGACTTCGACGCGCTGGTCGCGACGCTGGATCCCGACGTGGTGCTGCGGGCCGACGGCGGTACGGTGCTGGCCGCCATGTCGGCCCAGGTGCGCGGGGCGCAGAACGTGGCGCGGCGGGCGGCCATGTGGTCGCGGGCCGACCTGGTCATGTACCCGGTGATGGTGAACGGCGTGGCGGGCGTGGTCGCGACCCGGAACGGCGCGGTGTTCACCATCGCCTCGGTCCTGGTCCGGCACGGGCGGATCGCCGAGATGGATTTCCTGGCCGACCCGGAACGGCTGGCCGGGATCGACGTGAGCCGGCTGGGCGTGCCCGGCTGACCGCGGAGATCAGTTCGCGGTGGGCGGCTGGTAGTGCTCGACCCCGTCGTCGGAGACGTGCCGGGTCACCTCGGCCCGGACGGCCAGCACCTCCAGGTGCGCGGCCGTCTCGCTGGTGGCCAGGAACTGGTTCATCGGGTCCATCTCGCCGAACGGCGTCTGGCGCCGGGTCCAGCGGATGGCCTGGGCCACCTCGTACGGGGTGGCGTTTCCGGCCTGGACCGCCTGCCGGGTCTCGGCCAGCCGCAGGTCGTGGTGGGCGAGCAGCTCGTTGACCCGGTCGTGGGTGCTGCCGGTGATCGGCCCGTGGGCGGGCAGCAGCCGGGCGTCGGGCAGGGCGAGCATGCGGTGCAGCGAGGTGAGGAAGCTGGCCAGTGCCATCCGGTCCCGGGCGGGCTCGAACCCGATGGACGGGGTGATGTGCGGCAGGATGTGATCGCCGGCGAACATGATCTTGGACGCGGCGTCGTGGAAGACGACGTGGCCGACGGTGTGGCCCGGCGTGTGCAGGGCGTGCAGCGTGCGGGAGCGCAGGTCCAGCTCGGCCCCGTCGGCCAGCCAGCGGTCCGGCTCGTCCCAGACCGGGAACCGGGGGTGGCGGTCGCGCTCCTGCCGTCCGACGGAGGCGATCTTCGCGGCCAGCTCGTCGGCGCCCAGGCGGTGCAGCAGGTCCCCGCCGAACATCAGGTTGGCACCGGTGCGGCTCATGTCGTGCATGGCGGCGATGTTGGCGCGCTCGCCCTCGCCCAGCGAGATCAGGTTGTGCAGGGTCTGCCGCAGCTCCAGGGCCAGGGAGTAGTGGTCGGCGTGGATGTGGGTGACGAAGAAGTTGCGGATGTCACCGAGCTCGTAGCCGAGCTGGCGGAGCCCCTCGGTCAGCTGTTCCCGGGCCTGGACCAGGGCGATGCCGCCGTCGATGAGGTCCACGCCCTCGTCGTCGGCGATGGCGTAGACGTTGACCGCCCGCAGCGCGTCCATAGGCAGGGGCAGGGGGATCCGGTACACGCGCCCGCCGAGATCCTCGACTCCCGGCTCGGTCCATGCGTGCCGGTCCGCCGTGGGCATGCTCATGACGTTCCTCGCCTTTCGTCAACCGCCCACGGCGCCGGGGGCTGGAGTTCTCAGGTCGTCGCTGCTGCCAGGCCACCATATCGAGGCCCGATGGCGGGCGAGCCGGCTGGGTCAGGCGAGGTCAGCTAGGAGAGGATAGTGACGCCACACTGAAAGGGAGGCGAGCGCGTGGGCTTGAGCCGGCGGGCGGGTGCGCAGGGTGCTCTCGCGCTCGGTGCTCTGGGAGTGGTCTTCGGAGACATCGGGACGAGCCCGCTGTACACCGTGCAGACGCTGTTCGATCCGCACGACCCGCACCCGGTCAAGGTGACGCAGGACGGCGTCTTCGGCATCGTCTCGCTGATCTTCTGGTCGGTGACGATCATCGTCACGCTGACCTACGTGGTGCTGGTCATGCGGGCCGACAACGACGGCGAGGGCGGGATCATGGCCCTGATCGCGCTGATCCGCCGCCGCGCGCTGCCGGGCGGGCGCCGGGCCAAGGCCCTGCTGGCGGGCCTGGGCATCTTCGGGGCCTCGCTGTTCTTCGGCGACAGCATGATCACGCCGGCCATCTCGGTGCTGTCCTCGGTCGAGGGCGTCAAGGTCGCGGCGCCGTCCCTGTCACGCCTGGTCATCCCCATCACAGTGGTGATCATCGTCATCCTGTTCCTGGCCCAGCGGCTGGGCACGGCGGTGGTGGGGCGGGTGTTCGGGCCGGTCATGGCCGTGTGGTTCACGGTCATCGCGGTGCTCGGGATCCGCGCCATCACGACCCACCCGGTGATCCTGGAGGCGCTGTCGCCCAGCTACGCGATCAGCTACCTGACCGGCCACTTCGGCACGGCGTTCTTCGCCCTGACCGCGGTGGTGCTGTCCGTGACCGGAGCCGAGGCGCTGTACGCGGACATGGGCCACTTCGGCCGGCCGCCGATCAGGTTCGCCTGGGTGCTGGTCGTCTTCCCGGCCTGCATCCTGAACTACCTGGGTCAGGGCGCGCTGATCCTGGACAACCACGCCAACATCGCCAACCCGTTCTTCCTGCTGGCCCCGGGGTGGGCCCGGATCCCGCTGGTCATCCTGGCCACCCTGGCCACGGTGATCGCCTCCCAGGCCGTCATCACCGGCGCCTTCTCGGTGGCCCACCAGGCGGCCCAGCTGGGCTACCTGCCGCGGCTGCGGATCCAGTACACCTCCGAACGGATCATGGGCCAGATCTACATCCCGTGGATCAACTGGCTGCTGCTGGTCTCGGTGCTGACCCTGGTGCTCGCGTTCCGCAGCTCGGCCGCGCTGGCCTTTGCCTACGGCACGGCCGTGACCGGCACGATCACCATCACCACCCTGCTGTTCTTCTACTACGCGCGGCACCAGTGGCGCTGGCCGCTGTGGATCGTGCTGGCCGGCGGCGGCGTGCTGCTCGCCATCGACCTGCTGTTCTTCGCGGCCAACCTGACCAAGGTGGTGCACGGGGCGTGGCTGCCGCTGCTGATCGGCCTGACCGCGTTCACCATCCTGACCACCTGGCAGAAGGGCCGCGAGCTGGTCACCCAGGAGCGGGCCCGGGCCGAGGGCCCGCTGCCGGCCTTCGTGGACGAGCTGCACGCGATGAAGCCGCCGCTGCACCGGGTGCCGGGCACGTCGGTGTTCCTCAACCGCGGCCGGGACACCGCCCCGCTGGCCCTGCGGTCCAACGTGGAGCACAACGAGATCCTGCACGAGCAGGTCCTCATCCTCTCGATCGAGACGGTGCCCGCCCCGCACATCCCGGACGATCAGCGGCTGACCATCGACGACCTGGGCTACAAGGACGACGGGATCATCTACGTCGCGGCCCGGTTCGGCTACATGGACCGCACCGACATCCCCCGGCTGATGGGGCAGATCAGGGACCAGGAGCCGGAGGGCAGCCTGTCCCGCGACAACCTGTCGTACTTCGTGTCCCGCATCGAGATCGTCCCGGGCGAGGCGGACGGCATGAGCAGATGGCGAAAGCACCTGTTCATCGCGACCTCGCGGATCACCGCCGATGCCGCCGAGTACTTCCGGCTGCCGCGGGAGCGCACCGTCATCATGGGCTCGCGGATCGAGCTGTCGCCAGCCCGGCCCGGGCGGCGCACGCTGCTGATCCCGCCCGGCGGGCGGCTGGGAGGATAGGGCGATGGTCCCTGAGGACATCCATGACTTCTTCGTCGCGAGCGCGAGCGTGGCCGGGGCGCTGATCGGGCTGCTGTTCGTGGCCATCACGGTGGCCGGCGAGCGGCTGGCCCGGACCGAGAACGGCGGCCAGCTGCACCGCGTCCGGGCCTCGGCGGCGCTGACGGCCTTCACCAACGCCCTGGCCGTGTCGCTGTTCGCGCTGCTCCCCGGCGAAAAGCTGGGCGGGACGGCGCTAGCGGTGGGCATTGGCGGGCTGGTCTTCGTGCTGGCCTCGCTGCTGTCGCTGTACCGGCTGCGCGCAGTGCACTGGCGCTCGCTGCGCGACGCGCTCTTCCTGGTCGGGCTGGTCGTGATGTTCGTGGTGCAGCTCATCCAGGGCCTGGACCTGCTGGCCAGGCCGGGCGACTCAGACGCGGTCGACACCATCGGGATCCTGGTCGTGGTGTGCTTCCTGATCGGCGTCGACCGGTCCTGGGAGCTGGTCGGCGGGCCGACGATCGGGATCAGGACCGAGGTCACGGCCCTGATCCACAGCCGCGAGCACGAGACGGGCCATCCCGGCGACCAGGAGCCGACGGCGAAGCCCTAGGCTCAGTTGAGTGGCGATTCACCTGAACCTGTCGGCCGATGAGGTGCTGTCAACCACCCGGGCCGTGCGCAGGCGGCTGGACCTGACCCGGCCCGTCGAGCGGGAGGTGCTCGAGGAGTGCCTGCGGCTGGCCCAGCAGGCGCCGTCCGGCAGCAACGCGCAGACCTGGCACTTCGTGGTGGTCACCGACCCGGAGCGGCGCGCCCGGCTGGCCGAGATCTGGCGGCGCGGCGCCGAGCGCTACCGGGAGTACCTCGGCCCCGGCCCGTACGACCCGGCCCAGGCCCGGATCTACGAGACGGTCTGGCACCTGGCCGATCACCTGCACGAGGTACCGGTGCACGTCATCCCGTGCATCGAAGGACGGATCGACGGCGCGCGCGGCCCGGCGCAGGCCGGGAAGTGGGCCTCGATCATCCCGGCCGTGTGGAGCTTCATGCTGGCCGCGCGGGAACGCGGCCTGGGGACGGTGTGGACGAGCTTCCACCTGAGCTGGGAGCAGGAAGCGGCCGAGATCCTCGGCATCCCCTACGAGCGCATGATGCAGGCGGCGCTGATCCCGGTGGCGTACACGGTGGGCACCGAGTTCTCGCCCGCCCGGCGTGCGCCGCTGGACCAGATGGTGCATTGGGACAGCTGGTAGCGCGGCCGGCTCAGCGGTCCGGTCGGCCGGGCCCTGAGCGGTGGGCTCCGACCATGAACAGGGCCACCACGGCCGGCTCGGTGCCCCGGTTGCCCCAGCGGTGCCGGGTGCCGTTCTGCACCACGGTGTCGCCGGGCCGCAGCACCGTCTCGGCCCCGTCGTCCAGCTCCAGGATCAGCTCGCCGGACAGCACCACCTCGAAGTCGATGGTGTCCGTGGTGTGCATCCCGGGGTTGTCCGGCTCCAGCAGGGCCAGGAAACCCGGCAGCTTGTCCTCCATCTCGGCCAGCATGGCCTGCGGTTCATCGGGTCCGGGCACCGTGACGGTCCCGGGCATCACCGTGAACAGCCCGAACCGGTAGCCGTCCACAGCCGGGAAGTAGGCGTGGTGCGGGGTCGGGCCGCCGTCGTCGGGGAAGGTGGGGGTGGCATCCGCGCCCCACAGCCGGTGATACGCGCGGTCGGGCCGGGCGGCCACGGTCACCGGGTCGACCAGCTCGTCGGAGGCGAAGACGGCCTTGCCGTCCTGGTCGTGGCCGGTGACGACCCGCCGTACCTTCATGCGGTCTCCCGGGCTGGTCGGGGCGTCAGGACTTGCGGTCGGGACGTTCCGGGCGGGGCAGCCCGAGATCCCGCTGGGCGATCATGGTGCGGAAGACCTCGACCGCGCCGCCGCCCAGGGCGGTCAGCTGGGCCTGCCGGTGGGCAAAGGCGATGATGCCGTCGCCGACCGCGCCGTCGGCGCCGTAGGGCAGCTCGGCGGCCGGGCCGACCAGGTCGATGAGCTGCTCGCAGCCCAGGACGGCGACGTCGGAGCCCTTCACCCGGCCCATCGGGCCGGGCGTCACGGCGCCCGCCTCGGCGTGGACCAGGAGGCGGCCGATGTCGGCCAGGAAGGCCGGGTCGGCCAGGACCGGGTCCCCGGCCGGGTCCGGGGCGCGGCGGGCCCAGCGCACGGCGGCCTCGACGGCCTGCCCCACGTAGCGCAGGTGGTGGATGCCGCCGCTGACGTCGGCCAGCTTGCTGGCCTGGCCGTTCTCGTGATGCTCGGCGTCCAGCGGGCCGCGCAGCACGGTCCAGCCGTTGTTGACGCCGCCGATGCGGTACCGGTCCGGGACGCGGACGTCCCGGTAGTAGATGGTGTTGTCCACGCTGCCGATGGTGGGCAGCGCGTGGCGCTCCACGCCGGGAGAATCCAGCGGGACCAGGAACATGGTCAGGCCCTGGTGCTTGGGCAGGTCCGGGTCGGTCCGGGTGAGCAGGAACGTGTAGTTGGCGTGCTGCGCGCTGGTGGAGAAGAACTTCCGCCCGTTGATGACCCAGTCGTCGCCGTCGCGGACGGCCAGCGTCCGGGCGGCGGCGATGTCGGACCCGCCCTCGGGCTCGGTGTAGCCGAGGGTGAAGCGCGCCTGCCCGCTGGCCACCAGGGGCTTCAGCTCGGCGGCCAGGTCCGGGGCGGCGAAGGCCTCGAGCGCGGGCCAGACCAGCCGGGCGGCGCCGCCGTTGACGGGCGCCTCGCGCCGCAGCAGCTCGGTCTCGAGGATCCGGACGCACACCTCGTCCAGGTCGGCGCCGCCGTCCTCGCGCCGCCAGCGCGGCCACAGCCAGCCCTTACGGCCCAGGGCCAGGTACAGGTCCTCGTCGAAGCCGTCGGCCTGCTCGCGCCGCGCGGCGAGCTGGTCGTCACCGGCGTACTGGTCCAGCAGGGCCCGCAGCTCGTCGGCGAAGGCCTGCTGAGCCTCGGTCAGGACCACCGCCGAGAGGTCCACGCCTGACCCTCCTGTCTGGCCGTGCCCGGGCGCCCGGCTACTCCTGTCATCCTGTCCCAGCAAATCATCCTGTCAAGGGGAGGCTCTCCGGGGAGTCCTCCACCCGCCCTCCACTCGGGTTTCACGCGTCCTGCAGCCCGCAGAGATGGGCTGCGGACGATGAGTAGCGGCCTGGCATTCCCTCGGTCCGGCCGCGAGGGCCGGCGGCACGACGAGGCTCCGGTGGGCCGCCAGGACGTGCTGGCCCGGCTGCACCGGGACGTGGACGACGCGCTGGCCCGGCACGGCCAGCTGGTGCTGGTGGCGGGCGAGGCGGGCATCGGGAAGACCACGATGCTGACGGCGGCGGCAGCCTACGCCGAGGGCCGGGGTGCCCGGGTGGCGTGGGGCTCGGGCGGCCCGGGCTCGGGCGGGCCCGGCGCGGTCGCGCCGGGGTACTGGCCGTGGCTGCAGGTGCTGCGGACGTTCGGCCGGGACCTGCCGGTCCGGGCCACCGGAGCGGCGCCGGCCTTCGGCCGGTTCGCGCTGGCCGAGCAGGTGGCTTCGCTGCTGCTGGCCGAGGCGCGGTCGCGGCCGGTGGCGGTGCTCCTCGATGACCTGCAGTGGGCCGACGAGTCGTCGCTGATGCTGCTGGATTTCCTGGGCCGGCGGCTGCCGGCCGCGGCGATGACGGTCATCGGCGCCTACCGGGACGAGGATCTCGGGCCGAGCGGGCCGCTGGCCGGGCTGGCGGCCCGGAGCACGGTGCTGGCGCTGCCCGGCCTGGACGCGGCCGCGGTGACGACGCTGGTGGCGGACGTCACCGGCGCATCGCCCGCGGCCGGGGTCGCCGCTGAGGTGCACCGCAGGACCGGCGGCAACCCGTTCTTCGTCCAGCAGCTGGCGTGGCTGCTGGACGCGGGCGAGGCCGGGTTCCCGCCCGGGGTGCACGAGGCGCTGGCCCGGCGGTTCGGCGCCCTGCCGCCGGGCGGGGCCACCGCGCTGCAGGCGGCCGCAGTGGCCGGTCAGCGATTTGCTGCGGAGCTGGTGGCCGCGGCGACCAGCCAGCCGCTGGCCACGGTGACCGAGGCTCTTCAGCACGCGGTCCGGGCCCGGTTGATCGCAGCGGACGGGCCCGGCGGTTACCGCTTCGCGCATGACCTGATCCGGGAGTTCGGCTACGAGCAGGCCGGCCCGGTCACGGGATCCTGGCACGAGCGCATCGGGCGGGCCCTGGAACGCGGCGGGCAGGCGCCGGCCGCCGAGCTGGCCCGCCATTTCGTGCTGGGACGCCCGGCGTCGGCGCAGGCGCGCCGGTACAGCGTCGCGGCGGCACGGGAAGCCGAGGGCCGCCTGGCCCACGAGGAGGCGTCCCGGCACTGGGAAGGCGCGCTGGCCGCGACGCGGGGCCGCGACCGGGCCGAGGTGTTCCTGGCGCTGGGCCAGGCCCGGTGGCGGGCGGGCCTGGGCCAGGCCTCGGGGCAGGCCTGGCGGGAGGCCGCGGCCCTGGCCAGGGAGGCCGGCGACGGCCGCCGGCTGGCCCGGGCGGCGCTCGGTCTGGCCAGGCTGGGCGGCCGGGCAGAGTGGCCGCCAGCCGAGGTGGCCGCCTTGCTGGCCGAGGCGCTGGAGGCTCTCCCGGCCGGGGCGGGTGAGCCTGCGCAGCTGCGGCTGCAGGTCATGGCCGCCCTGGGGCGGACGCTGGCCTGGCACGGGCTGGACCTGCCGCGGGCCCGGGAGCTGGCCGCGCAGGCCGTGCAGGCGGCCGCGGCGGCCGGCGACCGGGCTGCGCTGGCCGCCTGCCTGCTGGCCCAGCACAGCGCGATCTGGGCCCCCGGCACCGCCGCGGAACGGCTGGAGATCGCGGTCCGGGCGGCCGCCCTGGCCGCGGGCGACCGGGAGACGGAACTGGAAGCACGGCTGCTGGCCGCGGCCGACCGGCTGGAGCTGGCTGATCCGGGTTTCCGGGCCGAGCTCGAGGAGTTCTTCCGGATGGCCGCCCCGGCCCGCCAGCCCAGGTTCCGCTACGCGGCGCTGGTCCGGCGGGCCATGCTGGCGCTGCTGGCGGGCCAGCTGGCCGAGGCCAGCCGGCTGATCGGCCAGGCCAGCCGCCTGGGCGAGGAAGGCGAGGAGCCCGGCGCTCGCGACGTCGCCCGCGACCAGGGCTGGGATCTGCTGGCCGCGCAGGGCACGGCGGGCCGGCGGG
The DNA here is from genome assembly GCA_963744005.1 of uncultured Actinomycetes bacterium. Taxonomy (GTDB): domain Bacteria; phylum Actinomycetota; class Actinomycetes; order Streptosporangiales; family Streptosporangiaceae; genus Palsa-504. The sequence continues at coordinate 2,456,414 of CAVURU010000003.1, forward strand.
CCGGCCCGCGGCCCGAGGAGGTCTTTCCCGGCCCGGACGGCGACCAGGCCCGCGGCCGCCGCGCGCTGGTGCTGCTGGCCGCGGGTGACCGGGCCGAGGCGGAGCGGGTCGCCGCGCCGCTGCTGGCGGCCGGCTTCGGCGCAGTCCCCCGGAACCATCAGTGGCTGCCCGAGATGGCCTGCGCGGCCGAGGTGGTGAGCGCCCTGGGCGACCCGGCCGCGGCGGGCACGCTGTATGCGGCCCTGCGGCCGTACGCGGGGCAGACGGTGGTGTCCGGAGCGGCCATCACGTTCAAGGGCGCGGTCGACCACCATCTCGGCGTGCTGGCCGCGGCGGCCGGGCGGCCCGGCGAGGCCGCGGCCCACCTGAAGCAGGCCGTCGCGGTCCACCAGCGGCTCGGCGCGGTGGCCTGGGCCCTGCGCAGCCGGTACGAGCTGGCCCGGATCCGGGCGGGCCAGGACGGCCGGCGGGCCGAGACGGCCGCCGCGCTGGCGGGCGTCGCGGCGGCCGCGCGCCGGCGCGGCCTGGCCGGGCTGGCCCGGGACGCCGAGGCGGCCGGGTTCGAGGCCGGGCGCCAGCCGGGCGCCAGCGGGGAGTTCGCCCGGGACGGGGCGATGTGGACGCTGGCCTACGGCGGGGTGACAGTGCGGATGCGCGAGGCGAAGGGACTGGCCGACCTGGCCGCGCTGCTGGCCGTGCCCGGCCGGGAGGTCCAGGCGGCCGACCTGGTCGCGGCGTCGGGGGGCGGCCCGTTCGCCGCCGCTGACCTGCAGCCCGGCGCCGGCGAGGTGTTCGACGCGGCGGCGCGGCGGCGGATCCGGGCCCGGCTGGCCGAGCTGGCCGAGAACATCGCCGAGGCGGAAGGCCGGGGTGACCAGGAACGGGCCGGCCGGGCCCGGGCCGAGCGGGACGCGGTGCTGGGCCAGGTGACCGCGGCCGCCCGGGCGTACGGGCGCAGCCGCCTGCTCGGCGACCAGTCCGAACGCGCGCGCAAGGCGGTCACGGCCCGGATCCGCGACATCCTCCGCCGGATCGAGCGAGTGCACCCGGGGCTGGCCGCGCACCTGCGGGCCAGCGTGACCACCGGCACGCGCTGCTCCTATTCGCCGCCCGCGCCGGTGACCTGGCGGCTGTAGCCCGGGAGCTGGCCGCCGGCGTCCGGGTCAGGGCGCGGACCTGAGCTGGCCGATGTGCTGGGTGGTACGCCTGATCCCGGCCGGTGAAAGAGGCCAACCAGCGGTCATTCAGGCCGCCCGGCGGGCGTAGGCGCCGACGAAGGAGGGGGTCCAGACGACGGCGCCGGCGGCCATGGCGTCGTCGCGGAGCCGGCCGGCCAGGGTGTCGATCCCGAGCTGGCCGGGGTCGGCCACGCCGAGCCGGGCCATCAGCGGGGCCAGGCTGCGGACGACGCCGGCCAGCCAGGCGTAGCCCGCGAACCCGGGACCGCCGCCGGTCAGTGCTTCCTCCTGCAGGACGGGCGGGGGCAGGCCGGCGGCCAGGAACGCGCCGAACAGCTCGCGGCCCATGCGCACGTGCAGGCCGGCCCGGGCGAAGGTGGCGACGACCAGCCGGCCGGTTTCGGTCCACAGCGTCTGCTCCGGGAAGGAGCGGGAGGCGGCGGACGGGTCCATGTCCATCTCCTGGAAGGCCACGATGCCGCCGGGCCGGACCCGGGAGGTGATCAACCGCAGCGCCGCGCCCGGATCGGCCCAGTACATGAGGACCAGCCGGCCGACCATGGCGTCGAAGTCCCCGTCCAGCGGGGCGGTGCGCGCGTCGCCCTCGACGAAGGTGACGTTACGCAGTCCGAGAGCCTCGGCCCGGCCGCGGGCCACCTGGAGGGCGGCGCCATCGACGTCGACGCCGACGACCTGGCCGGACGGGCCGACGATCTCGGCGGCCAGGACGGCGACGTCTCCCACGCCGCTGCCCACGTCCAGGACCCGCAGGCCCGGCCCGAGGCCGGCCAGGCCGAAGAGCCGCTCGGTGGTGTCGTGAAGGAAGGCCGCCTGGCGGGCCAGGCGCTCGTACTCATCCCGGGAACGGCTCAGGGCGTACTCGGGATCAGCTTGCAGACCCGCAGGGCGGCCGCTGGACTCAGCGGATTCGCTCATAAGCCAAGCGTGCCCGAAAGGCGCGGTATGCGCACCGGCCAAGACCCGGTCCCATGCTGCTGCCACGCAATCTCCAGACGGCCTCCACGCGATCCACCGAACCCGCGCAATCCCCGACCGCAGCCGCCGCGACACGGCCCGTCTGCGAAAATACGACACTGGGAGTCTGGTCGTCTTTGGAGGTCGCGGCGTGACGCTGGTGCTGATCGGCCTGGTCGGCGGGATCATCACGGCGCTGTCGCCCTGCGTCCTGCCGGTCCTGCCGGTCGTGCTGCTCGGAGGCAGCGCAGCCCCGGGCGCGGCGCCGGACACGGCCCCGTCGCGAAGCCGCCCGTACCTGGTCGTGCTGGGGCTGACCCTGAGCTTCGCGGTCTTCACCCTGTTCGGCAGCCTGATCCTGGCCAGCCTGCACCTGCCCGCCGACGCCATCCGCTGGCTGGGGCTGGCCCTGCTGGTCCTGGTCGGGCTCGGGCTGCTGGTGCCGCCGCTCGGGCACCTGATCGAGCGGCCGTTCTACCGGTTCCCGCAGCGAGCGGTGGGCGCGGACCGCAACGGCTTCGTGCTCGGGCTGGCCCTCGGCGCGGTCTTCGTGCCGTGCGCGGGACCGGTGCTGGCCGCCATCACGGTGGCCGGCGCGACCGGGCACATCGGGGTGCGGACCGTCGGGCTGACCCTGGGCTTCGCGATCGGCACGGCCATCCCGCTGCTCGGCTTCGCGCTGGCCGGCCGGAAGATCAGCCAGCGGCTCGGCGCCTTCCGGCGGCACCAGGCCGCCTTCCGCGCCGTCACCGGCGTGGTCGTCATCGCGCTGGCCGTGGCGCTGACGTTCAACCTGTCCGACGTCATCCAGCGCGACATCCCGAACTACGCGCAGTCGGTGGGCAACTCCCTGGAGAAGGGCGCCTCGACGGCCAACGGCAGCGGCAGCGTGTCGCTGCAGGACTGCCAGACGGCGGCCGAGTACGGCGGCCTGGGGCTGGCCCGGTGCGGGCCCGCGCCCGCCTTCAGCGGCATCCAGCAGTGGCTGAACACCCCGGGCGGCCGGCCGCTGACCATGGCGTCGCTGGCGGGCAAGGTCGTGCTGGTCGACTTCTGGGCCTACTCCTGCATCAACTGCCAGCGCGAGCTGCCGCACGTCGAGGCGTGGGCCAAGGCCTACGCGGCCGACGGGCTGGCGGTCGTCGGCGTGCACACGCCCGAGTACGCCTTCGAGCACGTGCCGTCCAACGTGGCCGCCGGGGCCAAGCGGCTCGGGCTCACCTTCCCGGTCGCGCTGGACAACGACTACGACACCTGGAACGCGTACGACAACCAGTCCTGGCCCGCGGCGTACCTGATCGACGCCAGCGGCCAGATCCGGCACGTGTCCGTCGGCGAGGGCGACTACGCAGGCGAGGAGCAGCTCATCCGCCAGCTGCTGACCGCCGCACACCCCGGGCTGACGCTGCCGGCCGCCACCGGCCTGCCCGACACCACGCCGCAGGATCAGCTGCAGACCCCGGAGACCTACCTGGGCGCCGAACGCGAGCAGGGCTATACGGGCGGGACCGGCTACACCGACGGGCAGCATCAGTTCAGCGCGGCGGCCAGCGTGCCGGCCAGCTCCTTCACCCTGGGCGGCACGTGGACGATCGCGCCGGAGTCGATCACGGCCGGGGCCGGGGCGACGATGACGCTGGCCTACCACGCCTCGGATGTCTACCTGGACGTGGGCGGGACGGGCACGCTCGCGGTCACGGCCGGGGGCAGCACCAGGACGATCAAGGTCTCCGGCGCCCCGGACATCTACACCGTGGCCAGCCAGCCGTCCGCGCAGGACGGCACGGTGACCATCGCTTTGTCACCCGGCCTGGCCGCCTACTCGTTCACGTTCGGGTAAGGGCCAGCGGGGGCTCAGCCGAGGTCGAGGAGCTGCTCGTAGAAGCCGCCGAACTGGCGGGCCGGGTCGGTGAGGTGGATCTCCAGGATCCAGTGGCAGACCCGGCCGGACTTGTCGTGGCGGCGCATGGGCGTGGTGTTGCCCGGGGCGATGTAGGACTCGATGGCGGCCCCGTCGATCTTCTCGTGCGGGAACTCGCCGACCAGGTGCCCGGCGTGCACGTTGCCCAGGGTCCAGCCCGCCTGGCCCGCCAGCCGGCCGACCTCGGCGTACAGCTGGGCGCCGGTGATGGCGGGCTGGCCGGCGAAGTAACGCCGGCCCGCGGCGAAGATGACGGGCAGGTCGGCGGCGAGCCGGTGCTTGGCCGGGTCGGCGCCCAGCACGTAGGTCCGGCCCAGGTCGGCTTCGAACTCCTCGAAGATGGGGCCGAAGTCGGCGAAGGCGATGTCGTCCGCCTCGATGACCCGGTCCGGCGGGTTCTCCCGGTAGGGGAACAGGGTGTTCGGTCCGGAGCGCACGATTCGCTTGTGCCAGTGCCTGGTCGTGCCGAACATCTCGTTGGCCAGGTCCCTGACCTGATCGCTGGCCTCGGTCTCGCGTCGGCCGGCCGCGATGATGCCCCGGGCGGCCACCTCGTCGAACAGCTCCACCGCGCGGCCCTGGGCCTCGAGCAGCCGTCCGACCCGTTCGTCCTCACTGCGCATGATCTGAGGTTAAGCCCGTCCGGCTCACTGGCCCAGGCGTCCGTCGATCCGCTCGCGGAGCAGGTCGACGTGGCCCAGGTGGCGGGCGTACTCCTCGATCATCCCGACCAGCACCTCGCGCAGCGACATCAGCCCGCCGCCGCTGCCATGGTGGTTGTCCGGGTCGTCGGCGGTGAGGTCGAGGCTGGGCGCCTCGGCCACGAACCGGGTGGCGAACTCGGCCTCGGCCCGCCAGGCCGCCCACGCCTGCGCGACCACCGCGGGGTCGGGGACGGCCCCGTCGAAATCACCGTCCCGGTCCTCGGGCGAGGTGTAGAGCCGGGGCACGTCCTGGCCGGCCATGAAGACCCGGAAGGTCAGGCGCTCGACCTCGGCCAGGTGCCGGACCAGCCCGAGCAGGGACATGGTCGACGGCTCGACGGAGCGCCGGGCCATGGCCTCGGCGTCCAGGCCGGCGCACTTGAGCTCCAGGGTCAGGCGCTGACGGCGCAGCGAGCCGGCCAGCGTGGTGCGCTCGTCGCCCAGCCGGGGCCCCTGCTCACGCGGGTCGCCGGCCGAGGGCCGCCCGTCCTCGGTGAACATGTCGGCCCGCCGCGCGTTGCTCATGGCTGCCATCCTCGGTCATCCCGGGCTTAGCGGCGACGCATTTGCCGGCCTGGCGCCCCGGGGCCCTGGGGCCCGGTTGCCTCCTGGCCCGGATCGGGCCATATTCATGCCGAACGGGCCGGCGTTCAGGCCGGACGGGCCCGCCATCGTGGAGGTATCAGGTGATCATCGTCGCCGGGCATTTCGTCGTCGACCCGGACCAGCGTGAGGCGTTCCTGAGCAGCCGGGCCGAGGGCATGCGGGCCTCGCGGGCCGAGCCGGGCTGCATCACGTACGCGTTCAGCCCGGACCCGCTGGATCCCGGCCGGGTCCTGCTGTTCGAGCGCTGGGAGAGCAAGGAAGCCCTGGCCCGCCACCTGGCCGGGCTGCGGGAGCGGCCCCGCCCGCAGGACGGGATCGAGGTCCGCGAGTCCGAGCTGCAGCAGTACGAGATCTCCGCGGTCGGCCCGATCGGCAGCTGAGCCGCCCGGGCCTGCGGCTTGACGGCAGGCGGTCGCGGCGGGTCAGCGCGAGGTGCGCCTGCCCGCCGCGAGCGGGGCCGCGGTCAGCGGCCGCCGGCTGGTCAGCGGCCGCCCAGCGGACGGCTCAGCGGGCGGGCCGGGATCGGGTGGTTGGCGCGGAACATGTTGTCCGGGTCGTAGGCGGCCTTGACCTCCTGCAGCCGGTGGAAGGCGTCCGGGCGGTAGAACCGGGCCGGGTCGGCGGTCTCCTCGGTGAAGTTGAGGTAGCGCCGGCCGGTGTCGTACGGGGCCAGCGCGGCCGCGATCCGGGCCAGGGTCCGCTGGTGGACGGCCGCGGCGTCCGGGCCGGCCAGCACCCCGACGCCGAACGTCATGAACTCGCCGTCCAGCGTGCCGAGCGAGCCCTGCCCGGCCTGCGGGCGGGCCAGTGCCCCGCCCAGGTGACGGATCTCCGCGGACACCAGGGCCGAGCCGGAACCCGGGCCGGCCGCGGCGACGAACGCGTCGACGGCCGCGGCGTCCAGGGTCTTGAGCAGCTGGCTCTGGCCGATGTAGGGCATCGGCTCGCGCGGGTCCATGTGCAGCTCGGCGATCCCGGCCGGCGGCACCATGCCGATGGTGTCCATGACCGGCCGCAGCGCGCGCAGCGGCTCGGTCAGCTCGTCGCCGGTGTCCTTGCCGCCAGTGAAGACCAGCTCGACTACGGCGAAGGCCTGACCGCGCAGCGGCTCGGGTACCTCGGGCAGCGGCGGGAACTGCAGGATCCGGCCGACCGAGGTGACCTGGTCGGGCACGGTCGACGTCCACTCCAGCCAGGTGCGCAGCACCTCGGCGGAGCGCTCCCAGGGAAAGAACATGGCCCCGGCGTAGACCTCGGGCTGCTCGTAGAGCTGGAACTCCACCGCGGTGACGACGCCGAAGTTGCCGCCGCCGCCGCGCAGGGCCCAGAACAGCTCCGGGTTGTGCTCCCGGTCGGCCCGGCGCAGCCGCCCGTCCGCGGTGACCAGCTCGATGGCCAGCACGCTGTTGGCGGCCAGCCCGAGCTGGCGCGCGTACCAGCCCACGCCGCCGCCCAGGGTGTAACCGGCCACGCTGACGTCGGGGGTGGAGCCGTGCAGGGCGGCCAGCCCGAATTCGGATGCGGCCGGGATGACATCTTCCCACCGCGAGCCGGCCAGCACCCGGGCCACCCGGCGGTCCGGATCGATGCTGACGCCGCGCAGCCGGTCGGTGCGCAGCAGGATGACGCGGTCCAGCGATCCGAGCGGCGCCGCGTTGTGCCCGGTCCGCTGCGGCGCGATCTGCATTCCGGTGGCCCGGGCGACCTCGACGACGGCCCGGACGTCGTCGAGGCCGGCGGGGATGGCGACCAGCGCGGGTTCCTGCACCACGGCCGCGTTGAAGACCACGGGGGCGGCAGGGCCGTCGCCGGGGACGAGGACATCGCCGCGCAGGCGCTGACGCAGGATCTGGTGGGCAGGGAGGCGGTGGTGGTCCGACATGATGTGCTCCTTCCGGCGGTTCGTTATGCCACCTACGATCGGCCCCGCCGGGGCGGCGGCACATCGTGGAAACCCCCAGCCCCGATCCCCAGGCTTAGCGAGTTAATCCCTAGGGTGGCCACCCCTGGAAAGAAGCTGGCCAGCGACTTTATGCTGGCCGGACCATGCTTGGGACCGAGACTGGGGCCGGGGCCGCGATCCTGGAACGCGACGTTGAGCTCGACCTGCTGGCGCAGTCCGTCGCGGGTGCCTCGGCCGGCCAGGGCCATCTGGTGCTGATCGACGGGCCGGCCGGGATCGGCAAGACGCAGCTGCTGGCCGAGGTGCGCCTGGCGGGCCGCCGGGACGATGACCGTGCTGTGGGCCCGGGCCAGCGAGCTCGAGCGCGACTATCCGCTGGGCGTCGTCCGGCAGCTGTTCGAGGCGGTGGTGGCCGACCCCGGCCGGCGGGAGACGGCGCTGGCCGGGGCGGCGGAGGCGGCCCGGCCGGTCTTCGACGGCGTCGCCGGGCACGAGGAAGGTGGCTCGTTCGCCACGCTGCACGGACTGTACTGGCTGGCGCTGAACCTGGCCGAGCAGCGTCCCCTGCTGCTGGCCGTGGACGACATCCAGTGGGCCGACCGGCAGTCGCTGCGGTTCCTGGCCTACCTGGCCCACCGCCTGGACGGCGAGCGGATGCTGCTCGCCGCGACCAGGCGTTCCAGCGACCAGGGCACCGACCCGGCCGTGCTGGCCGACCTGGCCCATGACCCGCTGGCCGTCCTGGTCCATCCGCGGCCGCTGTCGGCCTACGCCGTCCGGGGCCTGGTCCGCGCCCGGCTCGGCGCGGACGCGGACCCGTCCTTCTGCGACGAGTGCCACGTGGCCACCGGCGGTAACCCGCTGCTGCTGGGCCAGCTGCTGACCGCGCTGCGGGCGGACGGGACCGAGCCGACGGCCGAGCACACGGCGATGGTCAGCGACATCGGGGCCCGGGCCGTCTCGCGCTCGGTGCTGCCTCGGCTGGCCCGGCTGCCCGAGGCGGCGCGGGCGGTGGCCCGCGCCATCGCGGTGCTCGGCGAGGGGGCCAGCCTGCCCGCGGTCTCGGCGCTGGCCGGGGTGAGCGAGGACCGGACGGCCCAGGCCACCGCGGAGCTGGCCCGGGCCGAGATCCTGGACCGGGAGCAGCCGCTGAGGTTCGTGCACCCGCTGGTCAGAGAGGCTGTCTACGAAGAACTGTCGCCCGCCGAGCGCCAGCTCGAGCACGCCCGCGCGGCCGCCGTGCTGCGGGCGGCGGGCGCGCCGGAGGACCAGGTGGCGACTCAGCTGCTCAATGCGCCGGCCCGCGGGGAGGCCTGGGTCGCGGAGCTGCTGCACGACGCGGGCCGCGCGGCCCAGCGCCGGGGTGCCGGGGACAGCGCGGTGGCCTACCTGCGCCGGTCGCTGGCCGAGCCCCCGCCCGGGGCGCTGCGCCCGCGGGTGCTGACCGACCTGGGGCTGGCCGAGACGCTGACCGAGGCCCCGGCCGCCATCGAGCACCTCACGGCGGCGTACGGCACGGTCGCCGACCCGCTGGAGCGGGTGTCGATCGCGCTGACGCTGGCCCGGTTGTGGTGCTTCTCGCCGACGCCTGAGCGGGCCTTCGAGCTGACCCGCCAGGCGGCCGCGCTCGTCCCGCCCGGCCAGGACGACGCGCTGATGCAGCTGGAGGCGATGAAGCACTTCGCCACCATCCACTTCGGCGTCGCCGACCTCGCGGTGGCCCGCGAGCTGGAACGCTACCGCGGCGGGGTGGACCGGCCCGGGCCCGGAGCCCGGATGCTCGAGGCCATGACCGCGTTCGTGTGGATGCTGCAGTGCGGTCCGGCCGACCGCTGCGCCGCGCTGGCGCTGCGGGCGCTGCGCGGCGGCGAGCTGGTCGCCGTTGATGAGTCGTTCCTCATCATCGCAGCCATGTCGGTGCTCATCGCGGCCGACCGCGACGAGGCGGTGACCATGTGGGACACCATCCGGGCCGTGGCCCACCGGCGCGGATCGTTGTTCTCGGCCCTGGCGGTGAACCTGTGGTCGGGTTTCACCCTGTCCCGCCGCGGGGACCTGACTGGCGCCGAGCCGCTGATGCGCCAGGCGGACCACGAGATGCAGGTCTGGGGCGTCCTGGGCCCGGTCGGGCGGGCCTACGCGTGGGGCATGCTGACCGAGGTCCTGGTCGAGCGGGGCGACCTGGCCGGCGCGCGGTCCATCCTGACCGAGGCGGCGCCCCCTGAGGGGGCGAGCGAGGGGGAAAACCACCTCCGGCGGGCCCGCGCCGAGTACGCGCTGGCCAGCGGAGAGGTGGACGCAACCCTGGCCGCGGCGCAGGATTACGCCGAGCAGGGCCGGTACATCCTCAATCCGGCCTGGTCCAGCTGGCGGTCGCAGCGGGCCCTGGCGCTGCACCGGGCCGGCCGGGCGGGTGACGCCGCGGCGGACGCGGCCGACGAGGTCGCGCTGGCCCGGCGGTTCGGGGCGCCGCGGGCCCTGGGCCGCTCACTGCGGGTCCTGGGCATGGTGGACCCCGGTGACGGGATGCCCCGCCTGCGCGAGGCGGTCGAGGTGCTGACGGACAGCCCGGCCCGGCTGGAGTACGCCCGAGCGCTGACCGCCCTGGGCTCGGCGTTGCGGCGGGCGCGCCAGCCGACCGAGGCCAGGGAACCGCTGCGGCAGGCCCTGGACCTGGCTACGGCGTGCGGGGCCGACGCGCTGGCCCAGCAGGCCCGGGCCGAGCTCCAGGCGGCCGGGGCCCGGCCGCGGCGGGAGGCCCGGCACGGCGTCCAGGCGCTGACGCCCAGCGAGCGGCGGGTGGCGGCGATGGCGGCCGAGGGCGCGGCCAACAAGCTCATCGCCCAGTCGCTGTACGTGACGCCCAAGACGGTCGAGCTGCACCTGTCGAGCGCCTACCGCAAGCTGGGCATCCGGTCGCGGCGCGAGCTTCCCGCAGCCCTCCGGACCGGCTGACCGGGCCGCGCCTGGACCGGCGGGCTGGGCCGGCAGGCTGGGCCAGCGGGCTCGGCCGGGCACCGTGGTACGTTCGAGCAGTGGCGGCGCGGACGGGGCCAGCGGGCCGGCCCGAGGCCCGGCGGGTCACGGCCCGCAACGCCACCTTCCAGCAGTGGCAGGCGCTGCTGGTCAACCGGACCAAGCGGCTGCGCGCGGGCGAGTTCCTGGTCCAGGGCGTCCGGCCGATCACGCTGGCCGTCCAGCAGGGCTGGCGGATCCGGGCCCTGCTGCACGACGGGCGGCCGGCACCGTCGGCCTGGGCCCGGGAGCTGTGGGCCACGGTGCCGGCCGATCGGTACCTGGTGGCCCCGGAGCTGATGCGCGAGCTGGGCGAGAAGGACGACGAGACGCCCGAGCTGCTGGCCGTGGCGCAGCTGCCGCCGGACGACTTCGGCCGGATCCCGGTGTCGGCCGACCTGCTGGTCACGGTGTTCGACCGGCCGGCCAGCCCGGGGAACCTGGGCACGCTGTGCCGCTCGGTGGACGCCTTCGGCGGGACCGCGCTGCTGACCACCGGGCACGCGGCTGACCCGTATGACCCGCGGTGCATCCGGGCCAGCACGGGCTCGATCTTCAGCGTCCCGGTGGTGCGGGCCCCCTCGTTCCGGGAGATCCTGGCCTGGGTCGGCGAGCAGCGGGCCCGCGGCGTCCCGGTCGTGGTGGCCGGCACCGACGAGCGCGGCGACACCGACCTGGCCGCGGCCGACTTCACCGCCCCCCTGGTCCTGGTCATCGGCAACGAGACGACCGGGATGAGCGCGGGCTGGCGGGAGCACTGCGACGTGCTGCTGCGGATCGGCATGACCGGCAGCGCCAGCTCGCTGAACGCGGCGGTGGCCGGTTCGGTCCTGCTGCACGAGGCGATGCGCCGCCGGGCCGCTCGTTAGCCCGGCCGCTCTTTAACACGGCTGTGACGCAGGCGAAACGACCGGGAACGCCCGTCCGGTAAGGCTTTGACCTACATACCTATCAGGCGACAGGTATCCGGGTCCGCCGAACACTGAGGGGCTGTCATGTCGTCGTCCGCTGCCGATATACCCGTGCCGTCCGTCCCCGCAGAGCAAGCCGGCGAGCAAGCCGACCTGGCCCAGTTCGGCTACCGGCAGGACCTGCGCCGCCGGGTCGGGTCCTTCGCGTCGTTCGCGGCCGGGTTCTCGTTCGTGTCCATCCTGACCACCGTCTTCCAGCTGTTCTTCCTGGGCTTCGGGTTCGGCGGCGCGGCGTTCTTCTGGACCTGGCCGGTGGTGTTCGCGGGCCAGCTGCTGGTCGCGCTGTGCTTCGCCACCCTGGCCGCCCGGTTCCCCATCTCCGGGGCCATCTTCCAGTGGTCCTCGCGGCTGGCCGGGCAGACGCTCGGCTGGTTCACCGGCTGGATCATGATCATCGGCCAGATCCTGACCGTGGCGGCGGCGGCCATCGCCCTGCAGGCCGTGCTGCCGGCGATCTGGTCCGGGTTCCAGTTCATCGGCGGGGCGGGCGCGGACTCCTCCCCCACCTCCACCACCGGCGCGGCCAACGCCGTCGTGCTGGGCGTGATCCTGCTGGTCATCACGACCACGATCAACATTCTCGGGGTGCGGCTGATGTCGGTGGTCAACAGCACCGGCGTGGTGCTGGAGATCCTGGGCGTGGCCGCCATCGTCATCACCTTGTTCTGCCACGTCAAGCGCGGCCCGTCGGTGCTGCTCACCACGACCGGCGCGACCCCGACCCCGGGCAGCCCGTACATCTGGGCCTGGCTGGCCTCCGGGCTGATGGCGGCGTACGTGATGGTCGGCTTCGACTCGGCCGGGGAACTGTCGGAGGAGACCCACGCGCCGCGGCGGATCACCCCGCGGACCATCATCCGGGCCCTGGTCGTGTCCGGGGTGGGCGGCCTGCTGCTCATCTTCGCCGCGCTGCTGGCCGCGCCCAGCCTGACCGACGGGAACCTGTCCACGCTGGGGCTGCCCTGGGTGCTGACCTCGATCATGGGCCCGGTCGCGGGCCGCATCCTGCTGGTCGACGTGACCATCGCCATCTGCGTCTGCACGCTGGCCTGCCAGACCTCCGGGTCGCGGATGATGTTCTCGATGGCGCGGGAGCGGGCGCTGCCCTTCCACCGCATCCTGGGCCGGGTCTCGCCGCGCACCGGGACGCCGGTGGTCACCTCGATCGTGGTCGGCGCGGGCGCCGCGCTGGCCCTGGTGGTCAACCTGGGGCAGAGCGCCGTCTTCACCGCGCTGGCCAGCCTGTGCATCGCCATGCTCTACCTGGCCTACCTGGGCGTCACCGGGCCGCTGCTGGTCACGCTGATCCAGCAGGCCCGGCACCGCACCGCGGCGGGCGGCGGCCCGGCCGCGCAGCTGGACGAGACCGGGAAGCCGCTGTTCAGCCTGGGCCGCTGGGCCATCCCGGTGGCCGCGGCCGCGGTGATCTACCAGGTGCTGGCCTTCATCAACCTGGCCTGGCCGCGCCAGTCGGTCTACGACCTGACCGGCGACACCTGGTGGCTGCAGTGGAGCGCGGTGCTGTTCATCGGGCTGAGCCTGGTGGCCGGGTTCGCCGTCCACCAGCGGCTGCGGGGCAACTTCTCGCTCATTCCGCAGGGCCGGTTCCACGCCCGGCCGGCCGAGCTGGCCGCCTCCGAAGCCGACCTGGCCTCAGCCGGCCCGGGAACCGCGGGGGCCGGCCGGCAATGCGATGATCAGTGCGTGGCGGAGGTAATCGAGCCCCGGCGACGGGCGGGCCGGCCTCGCCTCCGCCCCGCCGCCCGGGCCGGCATGTCCCCTCGTGAGGAGATCCTCGACGCGGCCGCCGCGCTGTTCGTCAGCCAGGGGGTGGCCGCGACGACGACCCGGCAGATCGCCGAGCGGGTCGGCATCCGGCAGGCGTCGCTGTACTACTACTTCGGCGGCAAGGACGAGCTGCTGCTGGAGCTGCTGACCCAGTCGGTGCGGCCGAGCCTGACCGTGGCGCAGGCACTGCAGGCCCGTTCGGCTGATCAGGGGGATCCGGCGGCCGGCCTGTACGCGCTGGCCGTGACCGACGTACGGACCCTGACCCGCACCCCGCACAACATCGCCATGCTGTACCTGCTGCCCGAGGTGCAGGGCGAGGACTTCGCGTCCTTTCACGCCGAACGGGCCGAGCTGCAAGCCATCTACGGCCGGCTCGGGCACGCGGCCGCAGCGCCGCCCGGCCTGGATGCGGCCCTGACCGGGACCCTGCTCATGCAGCTGGTGGAGTCCGTCATCCACCTGCGCAGCGCCGGGCGCAGCTCGGCGGGCTACGCCCGGGACATCGCCGCGGCGTGCCTGCGGCTGATCGGGCTGACCGCCGAGCAGATCGCGCGGGCCCGGCGGACCGCCGACCAGCTGCTGGCCCAGCTGCTGGCCGAATACGGGCCCTGACGCGGCCTAGGCCGGACGCCGGGGCAGGTGGCCGGCCCGGACCAGGCAGCCCAGCGTGTCGCAGATGACCCGGGTGGCCAGCAGCGAGGTGATGTCCGCGTTGTCGTACGGCGGCGAGCACTCGACGACCTCGATCCCGGCCAGCGGGCGCTCGGCGATGAGCTGGATGAACTTGAGCACCTCACGGGGCAGGAACCCGCCCGGCTCGGGCCAGCCGGTGCCGGGCACGAAGGCGGCGTCCAGGCAGTCCACGTCGAAGGACAGCCAGACGGCGTCGGTGCCGCGCCAGGCGATCTCCAGGGCCTTGGCCGCGGCCTGCTCGATGCCCATCTCCACGCAGTCGGTCACGGTCATGATCGAGGTCTTCCGCTCCCGGCCCACCTTGACCCCGGGCCGCGGGGCCTGCCAGCCGCCGATGCCGATCTGGACCAGGTTCTCCGCCGGGACGTTCGGCAGGTTGGTGGCGTGGAACCACGGGGTGGTGTGCATCCGCTCGTCGAGGTCGGTCTCCTGGGTGTCGACGTGCCGGTCGAAGTGGATGATGCCGAGCTTGCCGCCGCCCAGGTGCTCGGCCACGCCGCGGGTGGTCGGGTAGCCGATGGAGTGGTCGCCGCCCAGCACGACCGGGAACGCCCCTGAGGAGTAGACGTGGCTGACGGCCTTGGAGATCTGGTCGAAGGACTTCTCGATGTTGCCCGGGATGGTGAACACGTCGCCCAGGTCGGCGATGGTGATCGACTCGCGCAGGTCGACGCCGAGCTCGAAGCTGTACGGGCCGTACAGGGCGGAGATGCGGCGGATGCCCTGCGGGCCGAACCGGGTGCCGGGCCGGTAGGTCGTGCCGCCGTCGAACGGGACGCCCAGCACGGCCACGTCGTAGCCGCCGCAGGTGCGCACGTCCTCCACGTAGGGCGCCTTCAGGAAGGTGTTGATCCCGGCGAAGTGCGGCAGCTCGCCGCGGGAGAAGGTCGGGATGCGCTTGTCGACGATCGAGTCGGCGCCGGGCAGGCCCAGCTCCAGGCCACGGCGGACCTCCTCCTCCCACCTGGTGGTGGGCAGGGCCGCCTCGGCGGCCACGGCGTAGCGGGCCTCGGGCCCGTAGCCGTCGTGCAGTTCGCTCTCGTTGACTTCGTCGGGAACACCGGGATCGCCCACCAGGCCTCCAGCTGCGTTCGGCTGGCCACGGCGGGCCAACCGGCTTAACCGGCCTCCCGGGCTTTTATCCCGCCGTGGAACAGACTTGCGTCCGCCTCGCCTCTCGGTCTCAGGCCCGCGTCAGCCGCGGCGGAACCCTAGGCGCGCCTCACGTCGTGAGTCATGACCCATGCAAACGGCCGAATGTGACGGGCTAGGGCCATCGTCGTTTCGCCGGTGTTAACAGGCGCCGTGGCGGGCCGAAGCGGCCCGGGCCGGGCCGGGCCCATCCTGCCGACGGCGGCCGCATGGGGGTGAGTATCCTGTCCGTCAGTGACCGCCAGCGGCCGGTGGCCGCCGACTGACCGAGGAGCGACATGAGCAGCACCGACGCGACGACGATCGGCGTACACCGTGCTCTGCACGAGGCGCTCAACTCGGCCCGGGAGGCGCAGCACCGCCTCGACGACGGCGAGGCCACGCCCGACCTGGACGACCTGGCCGAGCTCGGCACCCTGCTGGCCTCGCTGTCCGAAGCCGTCATGGCGGTCAACGCCGGGATGACGGCCAAGGCCAAGCAGGCCCAGGCCTAGCGCGCGTCCGGCTCGGTTTCCCCGGCGGCGCGGCCGGTTTCCTGAGCGGCGCGGCCGGGCTTCGGGCGGCGGCCGGGCTTCGGGCGGCGCCAGCGGCGCAGCCAGAGCAGGCCGAGGATGGGCAGCACCAGCGGGACGTAGCCGTAGCCGCTGCCGTACCCGGACCACACCGTGGCGTCCGGGAAGGTGGCCTTGTCGGCCAGGCTCCAGGTGCCGACCACAAGCACGCCGATGAGCTCGATGGTGCAGGAGACCAGGGCGATCCGGCGGGCCGTCGGCGTGCCGACGATGAGGGTCACCGTGGCCACGATGTACATCACGGCGGCGAAGGCGGACAGCAGGTAGGCGATCGGCGCGTGGCTGAACTCGGTCGCGATCTGCACCAGGGCGCGGGCCGAGGCGGACAGCGCGAACAGGGCGTAGACCGCGACCAGCAGCCGGCCGGGCCCGGTCTTGGTCGAGCCGGGCGGCTCCCGGTCCGCGCCGCCGCCGGACGCCGCGCCGGGCTCTGGCGCGGCTGTGCCGGGCGCGGCAGTGGGCGCGGGCGCAGGCTCAGGCGCGGCGGCTGGCTCGGATGCGGTGGGCTCAGACATGGATGATGGGCCAGATCTGGTGCAGCCGGACCATGAGCACGGCGGCGATGAGGCCGGCCACGGCGACGACGGCCGGGCCCCAGCGGGTGCGCTCGACCAGCCCCCACAGGGCGGCGGCCACCGGGACGACGGGCATCGCGATCAGGTAGCCGATCAGGGTCGGGGTACTGGACGGATGCTCTCCGCTGGCCAGCTTGGCCGCGATGATGCCCACCTCGACGAGCAGCAGGATCTCGAGGACGCCGAGCGCTGCGAGCAGGGGAACGCTCATGCTCCGGTTGAGGGCGGTCATCAGCAGCCCGTACCCGGCAAGCGCGAGACCGGCGACGATGATCGTCGTGGGAACGACGCCGTTCACCAGGCCAGGTTACTACGTCTCGTAGTACGAAATGACCGCCCGGGCCGCGGCGACGGCCGGGCTAGGAGCCCTCGTACGGCACGGCGGCCAGGATCTCGACCGTGCTGGTGCGGCCGTTAGGCGTAGTGAAGTCGGCCTTCTCGCCCACCTTCTTGCCCATGATGGCCGTGCCCAGCGGGGACCGCGGCGAGTAGACGGCCATGCTCGCGCCGTCCTCCTCGCGGGAGGCGAGCAGGAATGTCATCTCGTCGCCGTCCCCGGCGAACCGGATGGTCACGCTCATGCCCGGGCCGACCACGCCTTCGGTGCGCGGCGGGATGCCGACCCGCGCGTTGTCCAGCATGTGCTGCAGGGTGATGATCCGCGCCTCGATCTGGCCCTGCTCGTCCTTGGCCGCGTGGTAACCGCCGTTCTCGCGCAGGTCCCCTTCGGCGCGGGCGGCCAGGATCTTCCTGGCGATATCGTCCCGGCCCTGACCCTTGAGGTGGTCGAGCTCGGCCTTGAGCCGGTCATACGTCTCCTGGCTCAGCCAGGTGAGACTGTCATCGCGCGTCTCGGTCACGGATACTCCTCATGATGCCTGTCCTGCTGTCCCTGCCCCTCCGGGCCATCGCTGTCCCGGGCTTTGGATGACTAACAAGTCCCGGGATCGGTAGCTTCCCGGTAACGGTCCCGCGTACACCCGGCCAACGAGCTGCCTTTTTGCAGTTCTTACTGCATTACTGCACTGCCGGGACGGCTGGTCGTCCGGTGTCGGGGCAGGGATAGCCGCCGGGACAGCGCGGGC
Organism: uncultured Actinomycetes bacterium; assembly: GCA_963744005.1. Taxonomy (GTDB): domain Bacteria; phylum Actinomycetota; class Actinomycetes; order Streptosporangiales; family Streptosporangiaceae; genus Palsa-504. Next base: position 2,473,555 of record CAVURU010000003.1, read on the forward strand.
GGACAATTGACCCGTTGATCACTGAATCGATAGGAGCAGCCGTGGCGACCGTCGCAGTCCTGGATCTGCAGCTCAAGGCCGACTCGCTGGACAAGGCGAATCAGATCATCCACGAGACGCTGAAGGCCACCCGCGCGTTCCCGGGCTGCCTGGGCGTCACCGTCCTGGTCGACAGCGACGACCCGGCGCACGTGGTCCTGCACGAGACCTGGGAGTCGATCGAGCGCGACCAGGCCTACCGGGCCTGGCGGACCACGCCCGAGGGCGCCTCGGACCTCGGGACGATCGTGGCCGCGCGCAAGGTCACGCAGTTCACCGTGGCCGAGGGCGTCTAGCGCCTCCGGCTCAGCGGGACAGGATCAGGTAGGCGAAGCCGAGGAGGCCGCGGTAGGTCCCGACGTACTCGCGTTCGCTGGCGTCCAGCCAGTCGCGGAGGTCGGCGGCCCGCGGGTCGTCGCCGTGCGCGAGCAGCCACTCCTGCCGGCCGGCCCGGAAGGTGGACTCGAAGTCGTCCCATTCACGCTGGTCCGCGGTGCTCAGGTGGATGACCCGCCAGCCCGTGTCCCGGGCCAGCTCGAGCAGCTCCGGGAGGGACGGGACATCCGGGCCGAAGATGGCCGTGGCCGCCGCAGTGGGCGGGCGGGCCCAGTATCCGTCGCCGAACAGCAGGCGGCCGCCCCGAGCGGTGACCGGCTTCAGGGCCTGCAGCGCCGGGCCAGTACCGCCGAACGCGTGCGAAGCTCCGACACACAGGACCCGGTCGGCCGGATCCGGCCAGGAGGCCGCCTCAGCCTCGATGAAGTCGACCTGCTGGTCGAGGTGACGCTGCCTGGCCAGGGCCCGGCCGCGATCCAGCGCGCCGGCGTCGGTGTCCACGCCGGTTCCCCGGCTCGGCCGGGCCGGGCCGGGGTCGGCTGCGGCACGGTGGACGGCGCGGAGGAGGAGCTCGCCCCAGCCGCAGCCGAGGTCGGTGATCTGCAGGCCGGCCCGCAGCTCCAGCCGGTCCAGGAGCAGAGCGGCATGCTCACCTGACAACGGGGCGTTCCACCGCATCCGCGCATGCGAGGCCTGGCCCAGGTCTGCTTCGCTCACCGGCACAGCATCGCTGGTCCGAGGAAGGCATGTCGACTGATATTCGCCGGGCCCGGCGGGCCGAGGCTCAGCCCGGGCTGGTGGTGGCCCACGCGCCGTAGACCACCGGCATGGCGAACACGGCCTGGTACTGCTGCTGTTCGGCGGCGAGCCGCTGCGCGAAGGTGTCGAGGCCGATCTCGTCGGCGGTGGCCACTCCGGTGCCGATGATCAGCTCGGCGAAACCGCGCATGGCTTCGCTCAGCCAGGCCAGGCCGACCGGGTCGCCGGGGCCGAAGTGCGGCTGGACGCCGATCATGCCCAGCGGGTGCAGGCCCGCCTCCTGGGCGAGGGCCCAGAGCCGGGGGCCGGGGCCGGACAGCCCGGCGCGCCCGGCCGCCTCGAGCATCCAGGACCTGACCTGGGTCGTCAGCGGGGTCTCCGGCCGCCAGGTGAGGGTGAAGTCTGTTTCGATGGGCACGACCAGGCCGCCCGGGCGGAGCACCGAGGCTTGCCGCCGGAGCACCTCGGCCGGGTCGGGCACCCACAGCAGGACGACCCGCTCGACGATGGCATCGAAGGGGCCGCCCGGCGCCGGATCGTGGATGTCCCCCGCCGCGAACTGCACCTGCGCCAGGCCCCGCAGCGCGGCCCGTAGCCGGGCCCGGGCCAGCGCATCAGCCGAGCGGTCCAGGCCGAGCACGAAGCCTTCCGGCCCGACCAGGTCGGCGGCCGCGAAGGTCGCATCACCGGCCCCGCAGCCCAGGTCGAGCACCCGCATGCCCGGCCGGAGGCCGGCCTCAGCGAGGATCATCCGGGTCGCAGCGGCCAGCGCCTGGCCCTGGACCTCGAGGCGGGCCAGCTCATCGTGGCCAATGCCGCTGCCGAATTGATAGCCGGGAGCAGTGTCATCCATCGGGTTACCTCGCCTGGGCGCGCTTTGACGGCACGACCGGAGCATCCCACCGGGGTCGCGCCGAGGCAACGGCCCGAGCCGGGGATGGCCTCCAGACGCCGTGGCGAGGTGTCAACCGCAGGCGCGAAGTTCGCGCAGCGGGGTGCGGTGCTGACGCCTGGTCTCATATCCATCACAGAACCCCAGAGGATCCTGGGGCGCTAGGTAACTGTGTGGCAGTTGTCCGGTATCGCCGACACCTGATGTCACGAAAAGTTGCTGTACGTGCCCTGTAAACCAGCTGAATCCGCCACGCGTCCTGTTATGAACATGGCGGACGTATCAGGCCGAACTCTAGTAATTACCAAGTTAACGGCCAGCTAAGTGGAAGTGTGGGAGGGGCCCCTCATGGTTCAGTCGCTGGTGCCAGAAGGCACAGCTGATGTTTTTACCGGCACCACGAATGCCGGGGAACTCGCCGCGATCCGCGAGGTCATTGCCGGAGGCGTGAGCAGCAGCATGCGCGCGCACGCCATTCCCGAGCCGCTGGTCGTGCAGCGGGCCGAGGGGGACCGGATCTGGGACGTCGAAGGCCGGGAGCTGATCGACGTCAACATGGGGTACGGGCCGCATCTGCTGGGCTACGGCAATCCGGAGCTGGCCGCGGCGCTCGGGCGGCAGGTGGCCGAGGGGTCGATGACCGGGCTGCCGCACCTGGTCGACCAGGAGGCCGGGGAACTGGTCGCCCGGCTGGTGCCGTCAATCGAGCAGGTCCGCTTCGCCAACTCGGGGACCGAGGCGGTCGCCTCGGCGCTGCACCTGGCCCGGGCGGCCACCGGCCGGACCGAGGTGCTGACTTTTGACGGGCACTACCACGGGTGGAGCGAGAACATCATGCGCGCCGGGAAGGCCACCTTCCACGAGCCCGCGCCCGAGTCCATCTACCCGCAGCCCGGCGTGCCGGGCATGGTGCCGGAGGCGCTGGCCCACACGCTGCAGGTGCCGTGGAACAACCTGCCCGCCCTGCGGGCGGTGTTCGAGGCCCACGGCAGCCAGATCGCGGCGGTGATCTGCGAGCCGGTGATGGCCAACGCCTGCGTCGTGGCCCCGGCTCCCGGCCAGCTCGAGGAACTGCGCGCGCTGTGCGACCAGTGGGGCGCCTGGCTGATCTTCGACGAAGTGATCACCGGGTTCCGCCTCGGTCTGGGCGGCGCGCAGGCGCGGTACGGCGTCCTGCCGGACCTGACGGTGCTGTCGAAGGTGATGGGCGGCGGCGTCCCGGTGGCGGCGTTCGGCGGACCGCGGGACAAGATGGCGATGATGGCGGATCACCGCGCCATGCACCTCGGGGTCTACGCCGGCAACCACATGTCGGTGCGAGCCGTCGTGACCATGATGCGCAGGCTCGAGCGCTCGCCGGAGATCTATGACCGCCTCGAGCAGCACGGGGCCTACCTCGAGGAGCGGCTGAACGCGATGTTCGCCGAGCTGAACCGCCCCGCGCTGGTGAGCCGGGTCGGCTCGCTACTGGGGGTGTCGCTGCTGAGCCGGCCGGCCGACATGTCGCGCGGCCCGCGCGAGGCCGCCGCGGCCATGGACCGCGCCGCGCACCGCGCAATGCAGATCGAGGCCCAGCGGCGCGGCGTCTACTTCCACCCCAGCCCGATCGAGCCCTGGTTCCTCAGCACCGCGCACACCGCCGAGGACATCGACCAGGTTGTCGCCGTGGTGCGCGACTCGGTCGTGGCCGGAGCCCAGTAACAATGACCGGAACCGGCGGCGACCGGCCGCTCGAGTTGCTGCGGGAGACGGCCGCGCGCTCCCCGCACGCCGTGCTGTTCGCCGAGGAGGCCGGGAACAGCACGGCGCGGGACGTGGCCGAGCTGGCCGCGTCCCGCCTCGAGGCCTACCGCCAGGCCGGGATCGGGCCGGGTTGCCGGGTGGGAGCGGTGGCGTGGCCGGCCGCCTCCTTCGTGGCGGACGTGCTGGCCGTGCTGGCCCTGGACGCGGTGGTGGTGCCGGTCCCCCGGCAGCTGAGCGAGTGGGAACTGGAGCGGATCGAGGAACTGGCCGCGCTGACCCATGTGGCGGCCCCGGCCGACTGGCCGCTGCTGCCGGGGGCCGGTGACGTGGTGGCCGGGGAACGGCTGATCTCCCGCCGGCCGCCCGGCGAGGCGCCGCCCGGCGGCGCGGCCAGCGCGCAGCTGACCTCCGGGACCAGCGGGCGGACCAAGGTGGCGCTGCGCCCGGTCAGCGCCCTGCTGACCGAGGCGGAGAACTACCGCACCGCGCTGGACCTCGGCGCGCAGACGGTGCTGGCCTGCCCGGTGCCGCTGCATCACGCCTACGGCTTCGGCCTGGCCGCGCTGGCGGCCCCGCTGGCCGGCGCGACGACGATCGTGACCAGCGCGGACCGGCCGTGGATGCTGTCCCGGGCGGTGAAGGACAACGACGTCACGCTGGTGGCGGGCGTGCCGCCGCTGCTGCGGCTGCTGGCCGAGGGTAATCCGGGCCAGCCGGGGCGCCGGATCGGCTACCTGTCCGCGGGCATGCCGATGGACCTGCGCACCGCCGAACTGGTCGGGACGGTCCTGGGCGGCTGGCTCGGCGAGGTGTACGGCACGACCGAGACGGGACCGATCTGCGTCCGGCCGCCTGGACCCTGGCAGCAGGCGCTGTCGCTGGGCCAGCCGCTGCCGGGAGTCCGGATCGAGCTGAGCCCGCTCGAGGCCGAGCTGCAGGAGGCGGAGCTGCAGGAGACGGCGCTGCAGGCCCAGGCCGACGAGACGGCCGGCTCCGCGGGCCTTATCACGATCCACTCGGCCACGGCGATGACCGGGTACCTGCATCCGGACCGGGTCGATCCCGCCGCGATCGCGAACGGCTTCGTGACCGGCGATATCGGCCGCATGACGCCGGACGGCCTGGTCATCGTGGGGCGGCTGGCCAACTGCATCAACGTGGGCGGCACGAAGGTGAGCCCGGAAGAGGTCGAGGCCGTGCTGCTGGAGTTTCCGGCGGTCCGCTCCTGCCTGGTCGACGGCGAGCCGGATGAATGGCTCGGCCAGCGGATCCGGGCCACGGTGACGCCCGCCGACGTCGACCTGACCGCGCTGCAGGCCTTCTGCCGGGAGCGGCTGTCCAAGACCAAGCAGCCCAGCCGGTTCGTCGGGCTGGACACCCTGGAGACCACGGCGACCGGCAAGGTGATCCGCCGACCGGCCGCGGACCGGCAGCTCTCGGCCTCGGGCGGCCCGCAGCCGTAGCCCGGGCCAGGCCCGGGCCGGGATGTATCACGACAGCCGGCCCGGGCCTCCTATAAGCAGCATGGTGTGTCTCCCCTGCCAACCACCTGCTGGCCGAAAGACGAGCAGGATGAGCTCCTGATACGCGGAGGAACGGTTATGGGCACCCCAGACAGCGGCGAAATGACAGTCCGGCCGGAGATGGACCGGAGTCAGGCGATGAGCGTGGTGCGCGACGCGCTGGCCACGGTCCTGCCTGACCTGGAGGCCGACACCCTCAGCGAGGGACAGGAACTCGACCTGGACCTGGGGCTGGACTCGCTGAGCCTGGCCCGGCTGCTCATCGACCTCGAGGGCCGGCTCGGCGTCCAGCTCATGGACGAGTACCTGATGAACGTCGAGCTCGCGACCGTGGCCGACCTGGTCAGCCTGGTCGAGCGCAGCGCGGCGGCCAGGTAAGACCTGGTGTTACCGGCAGGCTGGCCGCAGCCGGCTGGCCTCAGCGGTCCGAGACCGCGGCGGGCTGGGGAACCGCGGCGACGGCCTGCTCGCCGGGACGGGCCGGGACCAGCCTCGAGCGAACCAGGTCATGGGTGTTGGCCCAGTAGACCCAGTGGGCCGGCTTGGCCCTGATGGCCGTGTCCAGGGCCGTGACGTACCGGCCGAACACGGTGGCCGGATCGCCGTCCATGGACACCTGCGGGGAGATCTCCAGCACCTGGTGGCGGTAGTCCGCCGAGCGGTGCATGAACATCATGAAGACGGGGGCACTGGTCAGCTTGGCCAGGGTCACCACCCCGGGCAGGAGCAGGGCCGCCGGCCGAGCAAGGTCACCTCAGCGGCCCGGGACAGATCGGCCTCCAGCGGCGCGGCGTCGCTGGAGATGGTGACCACCTCGTTGGCGCGAAGCGCCACGGCGGCCTGCACGGCGGCCTGGATCCCGCTCTGCTGGAGCTCGATGCCGGGGCGCTGCCGGTGCCGTCGCATGCGCTTGATGTAGACGGAGTTCCAGATCCGCCGCTGCAGGGACGACGTGTCAGGCAGCATGGCGGAGACCGAGCGCCCGATGGTGGTGAGCGGGAAGCCGTTCTCGTGCAGCAAGGAGAAGGCGCTGTTGTAGGAGCCGAAGTGAGCGTTGCAGATGATGGCGCCCTTGCCTTCGGCCAGCGCCGCGTCCAGGTGCTCCCGGCCGCGGATCTCGACCAGCTTCCCCAGCGGCCGGGTCTGGTCCCGGAGCAGCATGGTGTCCATGACCTCGCAGGAGATCAGCCGGAAGTACTCGCGGGCCTCGCGCTGCGCCGCTTCGGGACTGATCTGGTCGCCCAGCACCTCCCGCAGGTTGGCGACGATTTCGGCGCGCTTCGCGACCCGGTACCGGAAACCCAGGTCGCCCCGCCAGCAGGCGATGCGGTAAGCGGCGCGAGCGGGCAGGCGGGCGGCCAGCGGCGCCACCACCAGCCAGTAGGCGAGCCAGTCCGCATTGCGGAGCAGCCGCTCCGCCTGGTCGGTGAGCGGTCGGCTGCCCACCTTCACATGCCATGACAAACGGTCCTCCCAGCGCACGTGCAGAAAGGGGCCGCGCGTGCGTATCGCGCGATCTTATCCTTATAGGGAGCCGCCGCCCCTGATCTTGATACAGATTATTCAGGTCTGTCCGTCACGCCCGGCGGCCGGGCAGAACCCTTACCCGCCGATCAGGGCCGTGACCTTTTGGGCGGCCACGTCACCGTATCCGAGGACGGATATGGCCTTGGCGAATTGATTGGCTCTATCGGTGAAGGCGGGATCGGCCAGGACTTCCTGGATCGCCGCGGCCATGACGGCCGGCGACGAGCCCCGGTCGACGGCCCGCCCGGCCCCCGAGGCCGCGACGCGAGCCGCGTTGTAGGACTGGTCGCGGCCGAGCGCGATACAGACCAGCGGCACGCCTGCCGCCAGGGTCGCGGTGACGGTGCTGAGCCCGCCGTGCGAGACGACCGCGGCCATGTGCGGCATGAGCAGGTCGTGGGCGATGAACCCGGACACGGTCACGTTGGGCGGCGCGGTCACGGCGCTGGGCGGCAGGACGCCGCCCAAGGTCAGCAGGGCCCGGACCGGCAGCCGCTCGACGGCCTCGAGAATTCTCGGCAGCGCCTTGCCCTGGTCCTGGAGGGTGGTGCCCAGGCTGATCAGCACCCAGGGGTGACCCGGCTCGGCGAGCAGCTCGGCCATCGGGCCGCTGAGGGACGCACTCGGATTCGGATCGCAGATCGGCCCCACCTCTGAGGTATTGGGCGGAAGCCGCCGGGCGCCATCGAGGCCGGGCGGGGCAGCGACCAGAACCTGGCCGGCCTGGTCAAGATAGGCGGCGTTCTTCGCGCGAATCGCCTTATCGCCCCAATTGTCGATGAACATTCCGTAGTGCACGTGAATCAGAATGGCGCGGGGCAGATCGAGGGCGTCCGCTATCTCCAGGCCGGCCCCCAGCATGCAGTCGGTAACGACGACATCCGGCGCGAAGGATTCAATCTCATGCCGTATGTCATTTCCTGTGCCCGAGCCGAACAGGGCCGGTATCAGGCGCCTGCGCCAGGCCTTTTCCAGCGAGACCCCGGCGGGCCAGGGCGGCACGGACGGATACACCGCGAACTCGAGTCCGCTGGCTACCGCGCGCGCCGCCATGGATTCCCAGCCGAGGAGCCGGACCTGATGCCCGTGCTGGACCAGGCGAGCACCCAAGTTGAGGGCCGGCGGCACGTTTCCCCCGCCGTCCCAGCTGGCGATCAAAATCCGCCCGGTCCTCATCATCGACGTGACTCACGACGGGCAGCATTTACTTTTAGGCCGGCCATTTTCAGCTCCGAGCAATCGGACTAAATGGTTATATTTGAATTACTATGGCGGATTCGAGAAGATTACCATGCCGCCGGCGGCGAGACGTGTTAAATTGAGCGGTAAAGGGGCCGGGGTGTTCATGGCATGAGCAGCAGTGTTCCGGGCGCGATCCGCGGGCTGCTGGCGGGTATTGAGGTCCAGTCCGTGCCGCCGGGCGTGCCGCGACGGGCCCTGGCCGAGCCGGGCGGTCCGGACGGTGAGCCCGCGGCCGGCCACGGGACCGAACCTGAAGAGCGCCCGGCCCTCCCCTGGCTGCACCTCAACATGCCGTCCCGGTGGGCCAGGTTCCTGGTGGCCGCGGGCGCGCGGCCCGGCCGGGCGGAGCTGACCCGGGCGGAGCTGGCCGACCGGAAGCTGGCGGGCGCGTACTGGCCCGGCGCCCGGCTGGCGGGCGCGAACCTCGAAGGCGCCGACCTGACCGGAGCGGACCTGGCCGGCGCGGACCTGGCCGGGGCGCGGCTGCGGGACGCGGAGCTGAGCTTCGCGAACCTGACCGGCGCGCGGCTAGCCGGGGCGCAGCTGGATAACGCCAACCTGAACAGCGCCGACCTGAGCGGGGCCGACCTGAAGGCGGCGCGGCTGGCCGGTGCCGACCTGGGCGGCGCGTACCTGATCCGCGCGGACCTGCCGGATGCGCACCTGGCCGGCGCGGCCTTGCACCGCGCCAGAATGAGCGGAGCGGACCTGCTCCGCGCGAACCTGACCGGCGCGGAACTGTACGACGCGGACCTGACCGAGGCCCGGCTGAGCGACGCCGACCTGACCGGCGCCGACCTGAGAGACGCGCGGCTGGCCGGCGCGCTGCTCACGCGCGCCTGCCTGGCGGGCGCGAAAATGGACCGGGTGACGCTGGCCGGCGCGGACCTGACCGGCGCGGACGCGGCGAACGCCACCGTGTACTCCGCCGACCTGACCGGCGCCGATCTCACCGGCGCGGACCTGGCTGGCATCGTCTTGGACTACAGCACCCTGGCCGGCGTGCGGCTGCGGCACGCGACGATGAGCCGGGCCCAGGTGTGCAGCGCGGACCTGACCGGCGCGGACCTGACCGACGTCAGGCTGAACCGGGCCGAGCTGCACAATTCCAACCTGACCGGAGCGCGGCTGGCCGGCGCGAACCTGGCCGGCGCCCGGCTGGACCGGGTGCTGTGGTCAGCGGACACGGTCTGGCCCGCCCACCTGGCCGCGCCCATCCGGGCCCGGTCCGAGGAGCTGAGCCCGGCGCAATGGCGCGTTCTCTTCCAGCACGCCAAGCTGTTAAAGCGAGCAATACTGGATGATCACGACAGGCCGGGCGTTAACAGCACATTAGCTCGTGGTTAAACCGAAGGTTTTCTGCGGCCGCGGTGACATCGCCAGGGCTACCCTGACGGAAAGCGGCTCATTGTGGTCAGGCAGGCTAACGATGCACATTCCAGATTTCGCGCGGCCCCGATTGCGCCGGGCCGCGGTCGATCTCGTCCGGTGGTCCAAGAAGCGGCCGGACGACCTTCTGATGGAATGGGCTTTCAGCTCCCTGGTCCAGGACAAGGGCGTTAACTGCGTGCTGGATGTGGGGGCCAACAAGGGCCAGTTCGGCCAGCTGATCAGATCTCTGGGATATCAGGGCCGGATCGTGTCATTCGAGCCGTCTCCGGCCTCGTTCCAGACGCTGAGTCAGCGGGCGGCCCGGGACGACTCCTGGCAGACCAGGCCGGTCGGGCTGGCGGCCAAGCCCGGCTCCGCCGAGCTCCACCTGCACGGTGACTCGGTTTTCGACTCCCTTCATTCGTCACTGCCGCAGCACACGGAGCTTCCTGACGTGATCGGGACGTACGCCGGGTATGCAGACACGAGCACGTCGACGGTGACCTTGTCGACGCTGGCGGATGAGTACGACAACGCGGTGGCCGGAATCAGTGCGCCGCGAGTACTGCTCAAATCCGATACCCAGGGGCACGACCTCGACGTCATCGAAGGCGCGCAGGGGCTGCCCGAGCAGATCGTGGCGGTCTTGGTCGAACTGTCGGTACAGGCCATCTACGAAGACCAGCCCTACATGACGCGGGTCATCGACAAGCTGAAGGACGAGGAGTTCATCCCGGTGGCCTTCGGGCCGGTCACCGCGAACTTCGACCGGCTGCGGGTGGTCGAATTCGACGGCGTGTTCGTGCGCCTGGCACGCCATGCACGGCGGCTGAGACGGCTTAACGTTCCTCGTCATGACGGGCGTCGTTGACCCGCTGCACCCAGGTGCCCGTCTCGGCCGCGGCAATGCTCTCGACGCGCTCGGCGAGGCGGCCCGCGGCCGTGTCCGCTTCGGCGTAGTCACCGAGGCCGTAGCCGAACCGGACGATCTCCGCTTCGATCTGCCCGCTGGCCACCGCGAATGAGGTCCAGTCCTTCTGCCATTCGAAGACCTGGCGAAGGCCGGTGCAGACCGCCGCGAGCGCGCCGAGCAGGGCGGGGACCCAGCCGGGCGCGTGCGCGGCGACGGCAAACGGCACGCCCGCGGTCAGGACCAGGATGCAGCCGTCCACGGCGTGGGCCTTGATCCGGGCGGTACGCATCTGCCGGTGATACCAGCGGCCGCGTTCCACGACGTTGACCGGCAGCGAGACGTGACCCGGGTGCTGGATGCTCAGCCACCACAGGTCCTGGCCGCGGCCGGCGAGCGGCGGGTTGATCGTCATGCGGCTGCTCCGTTCGGCGTTATTCAGCGATGGGTTCCCAGATCAGCTCGGCCACGTCCATGACCAGATCCGGGCCTGCCCGACACCGCTCCCTCGCAGCGCCCTTCGGAAATGAAGAACATCTGCTGCCAGCCGCCGTCCAGGCCGACCGCCCAGCTCTCGGGATAGGTGAAGCGGACGCGATACAACGGCTCGAGCCTCATCAGCTACTCCTGCCTGCGGGTCCGTCCCTAGAGCGGTTCTGGCTTCGTTCGGCCTGAGGACTTATACGGTGGTATCGCGTTATACCGCCTGGAGGGCGCCATGTGCCAGGATCACAGCCCGCTCGCGCCGATGCCCGCCGTACTGCACGACGTCGAAATCAGGCAGCCGATCCGGCTGGAGGCCGTCGACTCCGTCGAGATCGTCTCGCTGATGGACAACGTCACCGACGTGTTCATGCCCGATCAGGGACCGGCCAGCCGGCCTGGCCTGGCCCGGTACCGACAACCCGCCACGGTGATGGCTGACGGTCAGGCCTTCGATTCGCTGATCGCCGAGCACGGATTTTCGGCGCTGGTGAGAGTGCGCAAGGGCCCAGCCGAGCACCGCCTGCTGTTCGATGCCGGAACCAGCCCGGACGGCGTGGTGGAGAACATGCGCCGCCTCGACATCGACCCGGGCTCCATCGAGGCGATCATCTGCAGTCACGGGCATTACGACCACACCACCGGAATCGACGGGCTGATCCGGGCCGTCGGCCGGCCGAACATGCCGGTGCTGATCCATCCGCACTTCTGGCGGCGACGCCGGGTGCGGCTCCCCGGGATCGAACCACAGGAGATCCCGTCGGTCAGCCGGAGGGCGCTCGAGGACGCCGGATTCGAGGTGATCGAGGAGGCGCAGCCGAGCTTCCTGCTGGACGGGTCGGTGCTGGTGACCGGCGAGGTGGCCCGGACCACCGGGTACGAACCGGGCTTCCCGCCTCAGGAGGCCTGGCTGAACGGCACCTGGGCACCGGACCCGCTGGTGCTGGACGACCAGGCCCTGATGATCAACGTCAGCGGCAAGGGCCTGGTCGTGATGACCGGCTGCGGGCACGCCGGGATCGTGAACATCTGCCGTTACGCCCGGCGGCTCACCGGGGACCAGCTGCCGCTGTACGCGGTGATGGGCGGCTTTCACCTGAACGGGCCGCTGTTCGAGCCGCTCATCCCGCGCGTCCTGGACCACCTGGCGGAGCTGGACCCGCAGCTGCTGGTACCCGCGCACTGCACCGGCTGGCGAGCCCAGCACGCGATCGGACGCCGCTTCGGCGAGGCGTTCGTGCCGAATAGCGTCGGGACCCGCTTCCAGCTGTGACGCCGGGCCGATGAGTAACATTGCTCAATGCCTTAGGAAACTGGTCCCTGACCAGGAAACGGGGTCGGCCGAAAAGGGGAGTCATGGCGACAGCCGGGCAAGTCACGAGCTACGACTATCAGATCCACGGCGGGACAAACGGATATGACGGGAACCGGGCCATAATCAGGCTGTACGGGGCTGACGGTACGCTGGCTTATGTGCACGTGGTGCCGACCGGAAACCCGATTCCGGGCGACACTGACTCGTCACCCTGGATGCGGATGTACATTCCCGAGTCTCAGTTTCACACTGTGATCGACATGCTGCGCAATGAGGGCCCGATCTCGGTGTATTACGCCGCGGGCAGCGGTTTCTTGCACACGGGCAGCGAACCCATTGGCGAGGGGGAATGACTCAGGCGCTGGGCTGGCCAGCCTGGTAGATCTGTTCATAGAGGCCGCTGCCGCCCGCGCTTGGGTCGAGGGCGTCGGTGTCCATGTTGATCTCGCCCCGCTGCAGGGCCGCGCCGAGCTCGCCCTGGGCGGCGGTCAGATCGCCCTTGGCCTGGAGCTCGTATATCGCCAGGTAGGGAGGGTGAGCACCATCAGTGCGACGGTAGCGGCGGGCGCTCTTCCATCCTGGGACCCGCATCACCTCGGCTAGGTGGGTGTCGTTGTAGAACGTGTTGAAGTCGGAGTCGCGCTCGGGTGATGCCGGGGCGGTAAAGACCAGGGCGATTCCCTGGGCCATCTCGGCCGACTTGGCCTGCTCTCCAGTGAACTCGTAGATCTGCTCGTAGAGGACCGCGTGCATGTCCTTGTCGACGGCATCTGATTCGGTCGCCCCGTGCTGTTGCCCGTACTCCACCATGGCGGGAATCACCTTGCCGAGGTCGTCTGCCTCCACCTCATAAACGGCAAGGTAGGGATACTCACCCTTGTCGATCCGGCGGAACCGCCGGGCAGACTTGAACTCCGGGACCCGCAGGATCTCGGCCAGATGAATGTCGTTGTAAAAATCGTTGAATTCAGCATCACGATCGGGAGACGACGGAGCCGTCTCAACCACTAGTACGCCCTTCGGCATGGCAACCCCTTTGCTCACGGCGGGGCTCATGCGCGTCTCCACACGAACTCGACGCCTGCTTTACGCAGTCTGCACCTGTGAGCAATGACGGGCAATTCCTGCTGGCCGGTAAGCAAGTGCGGCGGCCCGTTCGGCTGAATGGGCCGGTCGGCCGGTGCAGACCAGCGGTTCGAGCACGTCGAGGCGGCCTGACGTGGAATCTTGGCCGGGCGGAAACGCTCGGTCATCACCTCCGCCGGGTGATGACTGAGGACCGGACGAAGGCATGATCTCTACTGGGGGCCGGCGGCGGGTTGAGGGTCATGGCACGCCAGAAACCGGCCTCGGTCATGGCTGGGTGGAGGGAGGGCCGGTGCCGACACCGGAGAGATCCCGGCGGACGGCAAGAACTTCGACGGGGTCATCGGCAAGGACCTGAGCAATCCGATTCCCGCGTGGGCGGAGCACGGCACGGACCGCAAAACAGTCCCGTACCGGGTGGCCACGGACATGGACTCGCCCAACCCGGATTCGGGCGAAGAGTACTACCACACCAACACCCAGCTCTTCGGCGTCCTCGAAGAGCACAACCGGTTCAAGATCGGCGAAGGGGTGGGGGCGCCGTGGAACGCGCCGCCGCCGGGGGCGGTCCCGACGATGGACGGGTTCGTGGCCGACTACATCTCCGCCTTTACCGGGGAGACGGGCCGTCAGCCCACGTATGACGAGTACGCCCACATCATGACCGGTTACACCCCGGCCCAGCTGCCGGTACTCAGCGGCATCGCCCGGGATTTCGGGGTGTTCGATCACTGGTTCTGCGAGGTGCCGTCGCAGACGTTCATGAACCGCTCGTTCTGGACGGCGGCCACCTCGTCCGGCCTGGTGGTGAACAGCCCGATGACCAAGTGGTTCACCGAGAATGACGCCGAGACGCTCTTCGACCGGCTGGAGGCCCGCGGCCGGACCTGGAAGGTCTACGTCATGGAGCCGATGCCGGTCTCGTTCACCGGGGTGATCCACTTCCCCCGGCTGAAGGACCGGCTGGCCACGCACTTCGTGCCGTTCACCGAGTTCGAGGCTGACGCGGCGGCAGGCACGCTGCCCGACTTCTCGCTGATCGAGCCGAACATGCTGACCGGCCACGGGGATTACCACCCGGCGTTCGGCCGGTCGTTCTCTGACACCGTCGACCTGGCCATGGACAACCCGTCCTCGATGCTGTCCGGTGAGGCCTTCCTGGCCCGGGTGTACCGCGCCTACCGCTCGGCCACCAACCCCGGCGGCGCCAACGTCTGGAACACCCCGTTGCTGATCGGGTGGGACGAGCCGGGCGGCACCTACGATCACGTCCCGCCCGGGCCGGTCCCGCCGCCGGAGGAGGCCGCGCCGCCCGGCGAGCTCGGCTTCGCCTTCGACCGATCCGGGTACCGGGTGCCGGCCGTCATCGTGTCGCCCTGGGTGGAGCCGGGATCGGTGTACAACGAGGAGTACCGGCACACCTCGCTGATCGCCACGCTGCGCCAGGCGTGGGGGCTGGGCGACGCGTTCACCCGGCGGGACGCCGCAGCCCGCCCGTTCGGTCATGTCTTCTCCCGCGCTACCCCGCGCGACCCGGGAGCGTGGGCCGACCCGGTGGCCCAGCCCGTGCCGGCCTGGACGGCCGATCCGGAGCTGATCGGGCAGGGCCTGAGCGCCCTGGGCCGGGGCCTGGCCCCGGCCGTCATCGCCCGGGCCCGGCAGCTGGGAGTGCCGCTCCCGGCCGAGCTGAGCGACCCGGACGCCGACCTGACCCCGCGGGTCATCGTGGACGTGCTGCGGGATGTCGCCCGGCACTTCTTCCCGCTGCTGGCCGCAGATCCGCAGCCGTGACCTGGCCCGGGTGCTGAGCCGGGTCAGCTGAGGGAGGCGGTGGCGGCCCGCAGGTCGGCGAGGGCGGCGGCGGTGTACGGCGCCAGGCCGCCTTCGGGGTCGTGGTCGGCCGCCACCCACTCGGAGAAGCCGCGCTTGAAGGCCAGCACGCCCATCTCGCCGGCCAGGAGAGCGACCGGGACGGGCACGCCCCGCGCCTGGAGGGCCTCGGTCATGGCCGCGGCCAGGCCCACGCTCTTGAGGGCGTCACGCTCCTGCAGCTCGGCGCTGGCGGCGATGGCGGCCTTCAGCCGAGGGCCGAGCTCGCGGTTCATCGGGCCCATCGCGCTGGCGGCCCGCTCGAGCCCGGCCGCGACCGCCTCCAGCGGGGTGGCGGCCGGGGGCGCCTCGGCGATCCCCTCGGCCAGTAGGCGGCTCAGCACCTCCTGCCCGGCCACGAGGAGCTCGCGCTTGTCCGGGAAGTGCCGGAAGAAGGTGCTCTTGGTGACCCCGGCGCGCTCGGCGATCTGCGCCACCGTGGTGGCGTCGTACCCCTGCTCGGTGAACAGGTCCACGGCGGCCAGGACCATCCGCTCCCGGGCACCCGGTTCCCATCGAGCCATGGGCCCATCCTAGGCGATGGGACCGTTGTCCCGTCACTCTGCTAGGGTGATGAGACAAAAGTCCCATCACCCTTGGTTTCATCATCTCTGAGGAGAGCGTCATGCGGGTCTTCATCACCGGCGGCACCGGGCTGATCGGCTCCGCCGTGGTCGCCGAGCTGCTCGGCCACGGCCACAACGTGCTGGCCCTGGCCCGGTCGGAGTCTTCCGCGAAGGCCGTCGAGGCGGCCGGCGGGGAGGCCGTGCGCGGCGACCTGGCCGATCTGGCCGCGCTCCGGTCCGGGGCGGCCCAGGCGGACGGAGTGATCCACCTGGCCTTCGCCAACGACTTCAGCAGCCCGGCCGCGCTGGCGGCGGCGGTGGCCGAGGAGGGCGCGGCACTGGCCGCCCTGGGCGAGGAGCTCACCGGCAGCGACCGTCCGCTGGTCACCTGCTCGGGTACCCCGCACGTCCCGGGCCGCGCTTCGACCGAGGCCGACCCGCTGCCGGTCACCGGCCCGGTCGGCGGCCGCAGCCGGTCGGTCATGGCCGTCCTGGACCTGGCCTCCCGCGGCGTCAGGAGCACGGCGGTGCGGTTGCCCCGCACGGTCCACAACGAGGGTCAGGGCGGCTTCGCCGGGCTGCTGACGGCGATGGCCCGGCAGACCGGGGTGTCGGGCTATCCGGCCGACGGCCGCCAGCGCTGGCCGGCCGTGCATGCGCTGGATGCGGCCGCCTTGTTCCGGCTCGCGCTGGAGCAGGCGCCGGCCGGGACGGCGTGGCACGCCGTGGGCGACGAGGGCGACGCGGTCCGCGACATCGCGGCCGTCATCGGCCGGCGGCTGGGGATTCCGGTGCAGGCTGTGGCGCAGGAGACGTTCGGCCCGCTCGGCCCGATCTTCGCCACCGATCAGCCCGCGTCGAGCGACTACACGCAGCAGGCGCTAGGCTGGGCGCCCCGGCACCCGAGCCTGCTGGAAGACCTGGAGAAGATCCAGCCCTGATCGGCTGGCCGGCGGAGATGACAGGTCAGCTACGGGAGGATCCGGCCGTGAACACTGCCCCGGCGGCCGCGCCCGGGTCGGTATCGGCATGGCGGCGCCGGAGCCACCACGACAGCGCGACGATGGGCACGAGAAGGCCGCCGATCCCGTAGATGAGGAACTCGGCGCTGGTCGTGATGTGCCCCACCAGCCAGCCGAAGTTCTGCCCGAAGAAACCGGTCACGAACGTCAGCGGCAGGAAGATGGTGGCCAGGACGGTCAGCCTCTCGATGGTGCTGTTCTGGCGGACACTGATCCTGGCCTGCTCAACCGACAGGACGGCCATGTTTGCCTCCAAGACCGTACCCAGCGATTCTCGCTGAGCAGCAACTTCCTCGTTGACGAGCACCAGCGTGTCCTGGACGTCCCGAAGGTACGGGCGCACCTCTTCCGCGGCGGCGCGGTCGATAGCGGCGATCACGCCGAGCAGCGGATGGACGGCCCGGTAAAAGCCGGTGGCCTCGCGCCGCAGCGAGTAGATCCGCTGGGCCGGTGCCGCAGTCTCGGAAAAGACGGTGGCCTCGATCTGGTCGATGTCGTCCTCGAGGCCGGCCACCACCGGGGTGTACTCGTCTACCACGTGATCCAGTACGGCCCAGAGCACCGCGGAGGTTCCCGCGGCGAGCAGGTCAGGCCGCTGATCCAGCCGCTGCCGCGCCGACCGCAGCTCGCTAGCCACTCCCTGCCGGACGGTGATGACGAAGCCCGGCGCGACGAAGAGGCTGATCTCCCCGAAGTCGATTTCTTCTGCGTCGTCGTCATACCGCGCGGTCCGCAAGATGACCAGTTGCACGTCCCCCTCATACAGGTCGATCTTCGGCCGCAGGTGAAAGGTCCGGGCGTCGTCCACGGCCAGCTCGTGCAGCCCGAAGGCGACCCGCACCTGGTCCAGTTCTTCTGGCGTGGGCTCAAACAGCCCCAGCCATACGAAGCCGCCCTGCTTGCTGCGCTGCACCGCGTCGTCAAGCCGCATGACGTCCTTTTCTTGCCTATGGCCATCGCGGTAATACGCGCAGTCAATAATCATTTGCGTCCCCTCAGCAGACACGTAGCGCCACAATGCGAAGATCGCAGAACGCCGTCAACGCGGCTTCGGATGCCCCTGCTGCCCAGCCGCACCGGTCGAAAACGTGCCGTCGCCGCAGGCAAATCGGACACCGAACGCCTGCTCACGCTGGAAATACCGGCATGGCGCGGGCCAGACTTGGGTCGGACATGGTGCGCGGGGTGGCGAGGCGGGCAATTCGCGATTTCATGGGACACATGGGCGTAAGCGGAGCGCTGGCGGCCCGGCGCCAGCAGGCGGCCGGGCTGTGGGAGCGGGCCAGGCAGACCTGGCCCGTGCAGTGGTGGACGGAGTTGCAGGCCCTGGGCTTGGTACGCAGCTGCTTCCAGTTCGCCGGGATGTTCGTGCTGTCCTTCGTGCCGTTCCTGCTCGTCGTGTCGGCCGTGCTGAACCGCAACCTGCCGCAGGCGCTGGTGAACCGCAGCGACCTGAGCCCGCAGGCCGCGCAGGACGTCACGTCGCTGTTCGCCCGGTCGGGGGCCGGGCTGGTGGGGCAGTCGATCATCGGCGTCATCTTCGTGCTGGCCGGCGGCGAGAACGTGGCCTCGACGCTGCAGGAGTGGTACGGCAAGGTGTTCGGGGAGGACATCCCGGCCGCGCGGGGGATCATCCGCCGGATGTGGTGGCTGGGCGGCGTGGCGGGGTTCATCGCGCTGCAGTTCGTCATCGGGCGGCACCTGAAGCCGGCCACCGGGCCTGTCCTGGCCGGTGTCCTGCAGTTCCTGCTGGCCGTGCTGTTCTGGTGGTGGAGCCTGCATGGGCTGCTGGCCGCGCGGGTGCCGTGGCGCCGGCTGGTGGTGGGAGGGGTGGCCACCGCCGCCCTCTACACGGCCGTCGGCGCGTACTTCTCGTTGATCGCCGGGGGCTCCATCGTGTCCGACCAGCGCGCCTACGGCCCGATCGGGACGATGATGGCCCTGTTCGAGGCCCTGGTCGGGCTGGGGCTGGCCGTGCTGCTGGGCGCGGTGATCGGGGCACGATTCGGGGCCACGTCGGCGACCGCGTTCGGCATGAAACGCCGGTCGCAGGGTTCGCCGCCGGCGGACAGCCTGGGGCCGGGGATTAGCGGGTGGGCTGCCCGAGCGAGAGCAGGTTACCCTCGCTGTCGAAGAAGAAGGCACCCCGTTCGCCGGTGCCCTTGCTGGGATAGTTCCCGGGTACCACGACGATCTGGTCGATCACCTCCAGGTCGCCCATCTCGAAGGTGGCCAGCTCGAGCCCGCGAGCGCGAAGCGCCGCGACGGCCTGGTCGATGTCCTCGACCTCGAAACCCATCTGCGTGGAACGACCCGACGCGGTGCCGGCGGACGCGAAGAGGTGAAACTCGGTCTCGCCGCACACATAGCGCAGACCGCCGTCGCGTTCCTCGACCGGTTCGAGGCCCAGCAGGTCCCGGTAGAAGGCCTGCGCGCGGTCGAGATCTTGCGCGGGCAGCTTCGTGACCGTGCGGGCGGCCCCGAGCGGGGTGTCCATGGCGTCAGCTCCAATCGCGAGTGCGGTCACCCGGAAAGACGGGCCGCGAGCGCAGAAGTCATCGGCACCCGCCTCATGATCATGAGACGTCAGGTGATGTATCCCGCGATCGCGACGAACTGGCAGGCCGCGGCGGCACAGACGCAGGCGTGAAAGACCTCGTGGTAGCCGAAGACCGACGGGTAGGGGTTGGGCCAGCGGCGATGGTAGGAAAGCGCCCCGGCGGTATAGAGCAGGCCGCCGGCGAGCATCAGTACTCCGGGGGTGACCCCGGCGTGGATCCACACCCACGGCAGCGACAGGCCCGCGGCCCAGCCCAGTCCGACGAACGTCCCGCCGACCAGCAGTTCCGGCGCGTTCATCCAGACGAGATGGATGGCCGCGGCGGTGAAGGTCAGCGTCCACATCACGATCAGGCAGGCCAGCCCGAAGGCGCCGGGGGTATCCAGGAGAAAGGCCGGAGTGGCCGTGCCGGCGATGAGGAAGAAGATCATCGCGTGATCCAGGCGCTGCAGGCGCCCGCTGGCGACCTCAGACCAGGTACCGCGGTGATAAAGCGCGCTCGCCCCGAACAGCGCGGTCACGCTGGCTGAGTAGATGGCGATCGCGGTGATCTGCGCGGCGCCCCGCGCGCTGGCCAGCAGCAGGGGGCCGGATACCAGCGACGCGGCGAACCAGAGCAGGTGCGACCAGCCGCGAAGGACGGGCTTGGCGTAGTAGACGCCGCGCCGGGCGTCGTAGAGCGGCCGCTCCGCCGCCGCGGCTGTGGCCGTCACCGGGCCCGCGATGATGGAGCGCGGTGGACTCGGGCCGGCAGGCCGTCCAGGAATCTGCTCATGACCGGCTCCCTCGCCTCAACGGAGCTGCCAGGGTCCGGAGCAGCGCCTACAGCGTACGTCCCTTCGGGCTCCGGTGAGCTACCCGCGAGGCGGCGTCTCACACGGCCAGCGGGGCCAGGAACGACTCCAGCAGTGCGGTGTACCGGGACCGGTCAGCGTTCCAGGACTCACAGTGGCCCGCACCCGGGAAGACGCCGAGAGTGACCAGGGAGGGCCGGAGGTCGTGCAGCCGGAGGCTGGTCGACAGCGGTACCCGGGGATCGTCGTCGCCGTGAGTGAGCAGCGCCGGAACCTGGAGCCAGTCCGTCCCGTCGAGGTAACCGGTCGCGGACCAGTCGACCCCGAACCGCGCGCTGGCCATCCTCTTGGCCGCCCAGACCAGCGGAGCCGAGGAGGCGAGCGGCCCGATGACCGGGATGAGGTGCCGGCTGGCGTGGTAGCTCGATGACCGCGCGCAGGTCCAGCATGGGCGCGTCCAGCACCACCCGCGCGACCGCGCGAGCAAGCGGCGAGCGCGCCAGGAACGCGGCGACGATGCCGCCGCCCATGGACTGGCCGACGAGGACGACCCGGCGGGCGCCCTGGGCCAGCGACCAGCGCACCGCGGCCTCCACGTCGCCCCATTCTGTCTGCCCGTACCGGAGGTAACCCGATGGGTCGGGGACCGTCCCGAGGTCATTCCGGTAGGTGACGGCCAGGGCGGGAAATCCCATCCGGTGCGCGATGTCGATGACGCGCAGCACATCCCTCCGGGTGCCGTTCTGCCCGTGGACCCCGATGATGAACGTGCGGCCCGGGGCCGGGAAGTACCACGAGGGAAGGGGCCCGAGCGGGCCAGGCAGGACTACGTCCTGCATGGGAATCCCCAGCGCCGTTTCCGGGTCGGTCAGGAAGTAGGACCGGTCGAGAGCAGCGAGCTGGCCCGCGGCGGGAGCCGGTCCGGAGATCACGGTCAGCGGACGGGTGACGATGTCCCCGGACACGGCGGCCGAGGCGCCCAGGTGCCCGGTGCCGCCCGGCCAGGCCACGCCGTAGAGCTCCGGCTTGACGAGGGCCGGCTGGTCACCGATGGCTCGCAGCTGAGCCTGCCCGGGTGACAGGCCGACGAACTGCACGTCGTCGTAGGCGGGCAGCCGCGGGCCCGGGCCGGCGGTCAGGGCCTCGGCGCGGATCTTCCCGGCGAGGTACCAGCCGCTGCCGAGGAAGGATGCAGCGGCCAGTCCCGTGCCGCCTGCGGTCATGGGCCACATCCGGTTCCGCGAGATTCCTGGCGGCCTCACATCGCCGCCGCCAGGCTGGCCCAGGTCTGGGGACGCGCCCCCAGACCGCGGCCCGTCTCCGGGTCCCGGTACTCGGCCCAGCCGGACTGCATGATGCCGCGCCTGGCCCGGTCGGCGAGCGAAGCCGCCAGGTCATCCAGGCCCCACCGGCGACAGGCCTGGATCGCGAGGAAGTCAAGCTGCGGCCAGGCGGCCCCGCGCCAGTAGCCGTCTGGGGTGTACAGCGGATGGGCGGCAGGAAGATACCGAAGGCCGAACGGCGCCGCGAACCGGGCCGGGTCACGCAGCTGGTCCAGGCAGGCGAGGGCGCGGTCCCGCCGGACCGAGCCCAGCGCCGAGAGCACGCCATCGAGGGTGGGCGACCCGGCCACTGTCACCCGCGCCGACGATGGGCCGGTCGACGTACATCCCCTGGCTGTCGTCCCAGAGCAGCTCGTCCATGGCCTCGCCCAACTCGAAACCGGCACGCCGCTCATCGGCCCGGCCGGTAAGGTCACTGGCCTGCAGGAACGCGTGCGACAAGATCGCGTTGAACAGACTCGGCGCGCACACGAAATCGCTGTTCCAGACGGCGTCACCCTCATCGGGACTGAATTCGGCCGTAGCCACCAGGTGCTTGTCACCGTCAAGCCATCTCGCCGCATCCCAGGTCGTAGAGCCGTACCAGGAATCCCAGCGCGGGGAATCATCGCAGCCGGTCTCCCAGGGATGGACAACGAAAGCAAGACCGTCGATGAACCGCCGTTTCGGGAAATACGACAAGGCCAGGGATACCTGGCCGGGGAGATCACCAGGCAGCGCGAGCCCCTGCTGCCTGGCCCAGGTCAGAGCCAGGGCGTAGACCGGCGGCTGGGTAAAGGACGATACGCCCGGCACGGGACCGCGGTAGACATCATTCGGGCCTGCGTAGGCCATGTGCGGAAGAAATCCGCTGGGGAACTGGTTCCGCAGCGCCTGGCCAAGTTCGACGATTCCTCTGCGGTCATGGAGCGAGGTCCACGCGATGCTGTGAAAGCACGAGTCCCAGAGCCACATATGCGGATAGACCTGGGCATTGGGCAGGCAGTATCCCCGCTCCTGGCGCCAGGCGGACTCCAGGACCGCCAGCGCTGCGGCCGGCCCCGGGCCGTCATTCGCAGGCACAGCGAGCTGCTGGCCCATAGACCGGGCCTTACTCCTCGGGTTGGGTGAGCAGCTCGATGAAGACGTTGCCGTTGGAGAGCGGGTGCACCCAGGCGGCGTTGTCGGTTTCCGGCTCGCGGGTGACCTGCCCGCCGGCGTCCTCGACCCGCTTCACCGCTGCCTCGAGGTCGGCCACCCGCATCCCGACCAGGTACAGCCCCTCGCCGTCGGGGTAGGCCTCGCCCTGCCGCAGGTCCATGAAGCGCTTCAGCGCGCTGTCGTCCCGGGTCGGCTCGATCATCTCAAGCATGGGTCCTTCGTCGGTGCCCAGCATGACGCCGCGGAAGCCCCAGCGCTGCTCGGTGATCTCGCCGACGGGGCGCAGGCCGAAGTACTGCTCGTACCGCTTCATGCCCTCTTCGAGGTTGCGCACTGCGACGGAGAAGTAGTGAAAGTGGATATCGGCCATTGAATTCCTCCAGACCGCGCAGGCCGGGATGACAATGCTGCGCGCCACGCCAGTGAAACATAACGCCGCTGGCTGAGCCAGACACAGATAGCTAGACGAGGCCTGCGGTAAGGGCCAGCCGGGTCAGGTCGACGCGGCGGCGGCAGCCGGTCTTGTCGCGGATCCGGTCCAGGTGCGAGCCGACGGTACGGACGCTGATGAACAGCTGCGCGGCGATCTGAGCGTTCGTCTGGCCCTGAGCGACCAGGGTGACCAGCTCCCGTTCCCGGGCGCTGAGCTTGCCCAGCTCGGGGGCGGCGGCCAGGCCTGACGGCAATGGGCCAGCGAGCATCAGCGCGTATTCAGCCACAGTGTCTAGGCTCATCCCCGCCCCGCGCGCTTCCGCCGCCCGGACGCGGTCGGCTCCGAGGGCCTGCCGGGCCTTGCTCAGCGCTTCCTCAGTCCCGCGCGCTTCTCTCGGTGAGACGGACTCGAACCCCTGCTCCCGCCCGTAAACAGCGATGAAGCTGAGCAACGTGACGCTGTCGGCATGACGGCCGGTCCCGGAGCACACCATCGCGCAGGTACACAGGCCATCGGCGGCTCCGAACCGGTTACCGGTCCGCAGGGCGATCTGGAGCCCCTCCCGCAAGTGGGTAGCAGCGTCCTGGAAACGGCCGGCTTCCATGTTGATCTCAGCCATCAACTCCAGTAGCTGCGGCAGGGCCATCAGGTTGCCGGTCTCCCGGCACCCGGCCGCCCCCGTGGCGCAGGCGTCCTCGGCCGCGGCCAGGTCCCCGGCCTCGATCAGAGCCGCGACCATGATGTTGACGCTGCCGAGCACCTGCCAGCCGGGCATACCAGGTGTGAGCTGCGCCTGCCGTACCAGCTGAACGGACCCTTCATAGTCGCCGCTGTAGAAAGCGGCGATGGCCAGCCCGCCGAGAGCGGCACCCATGGCGGGCAGGTGATTCAGCTTCCGGGCCATGGCCAGCGCGCGGCGGCCTTGCTCGGCTCCCTCGGCGGCCTGGCCCATGTTCGGCAGCATGATCGACAGGCCGGCCAGGGCATCGGCCAGCACCCGCGACGGCCCGCGATCTTCGGCGGCATCGCGGGCGGCGGTGAAGTAGCCGAGCACGCTGGTCTGATCGCTTGCAGCCACCGCGGCCCAGCCCAGCCGGGATTGGATGGCGCACCAGCCGTCGCTCCCAGGCTCAGCGAGCCCGGCAATATCGCGCAACAGCGGATACTGACCCGCCAGCCGGCTGCGCAGCCACCACCACGTGCCCAGCGCGTCGGCCAGCCGCACCGCGACCGGCGCGTCGTGTGCCACCGCCCAGGCCAGGACCTGGCGCATGAGGGGCTCTTCGGCATCGAACCGTTGCGCGGCCGCTAGCTCCGCGGTGCTGGTCTGCAGCGCCGCCTCCGCCTGCTCAGCCACCCGCAGCGCATATCCGGCCAAGGCGGCGGCCGTACTGTGCTGCTCGCCGGCCTCGGCGCGCAGCCCGGCTCCGTAGGCGCGCAACGTCTCCAGCATGAGGTACCGGGACCGGCCGTCGCCGTCGGCTCGCGGCGGAGTCAGCAGCGAGCAGTCGACCAGCCGCAGCACCGCCAGCCGCGCCTCCTGGCCGGCGACGGCCTCGGCGCCATCCAGCGTGAACGGCCCGGGGAACGCCGACACGGCCCGGAAGACCTGCTGCTCGCGCTCACTCAGCAGCTGATAGCTCCACTGCACGGCGGCGGCCAGAGACTGCTGCCGGGACGGCGCCAGCCGGTCCCCGCCGACCAGCAGCGTGAACCGGTCATCCAGACGGTCGACAAGCTGGGTCAGGCCCAGCGCCTCGACCCGGGCCGCGGCCAGCTCGATGGCCAGCGGCATCCCGTCCAGCCTGGTCACCAGCCGGGCGGCCACCGGCCCGGTCCGGCCGTCCAGGACGAACCGCGCATCGGCCCGGCGGGCCCGGTCCGCGAACAGGGCCAGGGCCTCCGACCCGGCTGCCTCGGCCAGCTCATCGGGATCGGGCACGGCCAGCGGCGCCAGCCGGTACCGGGCCTCGCCGGCGACCCGCAGCGCTTCCCGGCTGGTGGCCAGGATGCGGAGGTCATCGCAGGCCGCCACCAGCTCCGCGCACAGCGCGGCGGCGGCGCTGATCAGGTGCTCGCAGTTATCCAGGACCAGCAGCAGCTGCTGACGGGACAGGACCCGGGCTAGCGTGGCCGTGATCGCCTCGCCCGGCTGCTCGCTGATCCCCAGCGCTACGGCCACCGCCGCCGGGATCTGATCTGGATCGCGCACTGCGGCCAGCTCGACCAGCCACGCCCCGTCCTCGAACCGGGCCACCACCTGCCGGGCCACCTCGCCGGCCAGCCTGGTCTTGCCTGCTCCGCCGGGCCCGGTCACCGTCACCAGCTGATAGCGCTCCAGCAGCCCGGCGATCTCAGCCATCGGCTCGGCCCGGCCGATGAAGCTGGTCGGCACGGCCGGGAAGTTATGGAGCTCGGCGGCCGCTCTAACTCGGACGGACTCCCCCACGGCCGTACCATAAACCCAACCGGGCCTGCCGTACAGCCGGGCGGAATCTGCATATTCCCCTGCGGCATGAATTAGTGCAGACTTCGGCTACTGAGTTCATCCCGATTCAATTGCCGCGCTACCGGTGGGGGGCGGCCGATGAAACGTATCGCCCGTCATGGGTCAATGATCGCCGCCGCCGCCGTAGTGAGCGCGGCTGCGGCCGCCGGATGCAGCGGCGGCTCAACCGGGCCGTTGGCCACCGGCATGGGCGGGGCGTTCGGTACGGTACCGGCTGCAGACACCGGCCCGCAGCACGCGGGGACCGTGACCTGGGCCGAGCCAGCGGATGCACCGAAATGGATATTGCCGCTGGCTAATGCGACCGCCGGGGTTAATGACGGCGTCGAGTTCGAAAATCAGATGTGGCGGCCGCTGTACTGGTTCGGTAACGGCGTGCAGCCTACCGAATCGCCGACGTTGAGCCTGGCCCGGCCGCCGGTTTGGTCAAACGGCGATAAGACGGTGACCATCACGCTGAACAGCAACTACAAGTGGTCCAACGGCCAGCCCGTCACCTCGCGGGACGTGCTGTTCTGGTTCGACGAGGCCAGGGCGGCCGTCAAGGAAAGCCCGGCCAACCTCCAGGGTTATTCGCCCGGCCTGGGAATCCCGGACCAGGTAACCAGCATCACGACGCCGGGGCCGAGCACGATAGTCCTGGGCTTGAATAAGGCGGTCAACCCGGGGTGGTTCTGGGGCAACGAACTGCCTTTGATCGTGCCGATGCCCTCGGCCGCCTGGTCCAGGGCCTCAGCCAGCGGGCCGGTACTCGATTTCACCGTGCCGGCCGACGCGGCCAGGATCTACGACTTCCTGGCGGCATCAGCAAAATCGTTGTCGACCTATGCGACCAACCCGCTGTGGCGCACCGTTGACGGGCCTTACACGCTGACCGCATTCGACGCCAGCAGCGGCGCGTTCACGCTGGTACCCAACGCCGCCTACGGCGGTCCGCACGCCCGCGTCATGTCCACCATCCAGGGCCGCCATTTCACCTCGCAGGCGGCCGAGTTCAACGCGGTGAAGGCGGGCAGCGTCGACGTGGGATATATCCCACCCTCTGATATTCCGCAGGTGGGCGCCGTCGAGGCGAAGGGCTACCACGTCTTCGGCTATCCCGGCTTCGGGTTCAACTACGTGGTCTACAACTTCCTCGACAAGACCGGGCACTTCGACGCCATCATCGCCCAGCCGTACATACGGCAGGCCATCGCGCACCTGGAAGACGAGGCCGGCTACATCAAGACGATCTTCGGCGGGGCGGCCGGCCCCGCCTACGGGCCGATTCCGGCCTTGCCCGCCAGCCCTTATGCCCCGGCGAACGCGGTCACCAACCCGTACCCGTTCAGCATTGACGCCGCCGTCTCGCTGCTGACCAGCCACGGCTGGACGGTGCACCCGGGCGGGACAGATGTATGCACGAAAGCGGGCGCCGGGCCCGGTGAATGCGGCGCCGAGATCCCGGCCGGCACCAAGCTGGCCTTCAACCTGATCCTTACGGCCGATCAGGCGATCGAGCGAATGGACGACGACCTGGCCTCTCAGGCAGCCAAGGCCGGGATCACGATCAGCCTGAAGTCCAGCACCTTCAACTACATCATCAGCAACTACAACAACCAGATACCGGGCGACCAGGCCAACATCAATGAATGGGCCATGGCCGACTTCGGCGGGCAATCCATCTCGACCTATCCGACCCAGCTTGGGACCTTCGACAGCGCCGGCGGCGGGAACCTGGGCAGCTACCGCAACCCTGCCGCTGACAAGCTGATCGCCGCCTCGGTGGCCAGCGGGGACCCGGCCGCGGTGAAAGCCGAGGCGGCCTTCCTGACCGCGGATCAGCCCGGGCTGTTCCAGCCCAACCAGGACAAGCTTGTGGCCTGGAAGAACAACCTGTCCGGGACGCCGGCCTCCTTCGCCAACCTCACCCAGCTGAGCCTCACCCCGGAATTCTGGTACCTCACCAGCTGACGATGTGCCTGGGCCTGAGGCTGAGCCCCCGCGTTTCCGCGGAAACGTCCGGCGAGGCCGGGGAACCGGCGGCAGCCACGAGACTCGTATAGGTTCGCTAGATGAGCCTGTCGCAGGACGAAGTCTCCTTCTTGGAGCGCCAGCACTCAGCAGCCATGGTCACCATCGGACCGGACGGCATGCCCAAGCCGGCGCGCGTGGGGATTGCCGTCGTGGACGGCAAGCCGTGGAGCAGCGGGACGCAGGACCGCGTCCGCACACGGCGGCTGCGCCAGGATCCGCGCTGCACCTTGTTCGTCTTTGACCAGGCGTTCCGCTGGCTCGCGCTGGAGACGACGGTGACGATCCTGGAAGGCCCCGAAGCAGGTCCGCAGAACGTTCGGCTTTTCCGCGAGATGCAGTCACGGCCGAGCGGGCCATTGGCCTGGAACGGCCAGGAGCTCGACGAGGACGCGTTTTTGCAGGCCATGGACGACGAGCACCGCCTCGTGTACGAGTTCGACGTCCAGCACACCTACGGACTTGTCTAATAGGCAGGCCAGCCGGGCGAATTCGCAGCAAGGACGGGTCATGCAAGCCATTACCGTCATTGATCGTGCCGCCGGCGTCAGTGGGCTCTCGCTGACGGAGCGGCCCTATCCGCACGCGGCGGAGAACGATGTCGTCGTCCGCGTGCATGCCGCGGGGTTCACGCCCGGGGAGCTCGGCTGGCCAGCCACCTGGACCGACCGGGCGGGACGGGACCGGACGCCGAGCGTGCCCGGGCACGAGCTGTCCGGCGTCGTGGCCGAGCTGGGCTACGGGACCACGGGCCTGACGGTGGGCCAGCGAGTGTTCGGGCTGGCCGACTGGACCCGGGACGGATCACTGGCCGAGTACGCCGCCGTGGAGGCCCGCAACCTCGCCCCGCTGCCGGCCGATATCGACCACGCGGTAGCCGCGGCCCTGCCGATCTCCGGGCTGACCGCGTGGCAGGGCCTGTTCGACCACGGACGCCTCACGACGGGCCAGACCGTGCTGATCCACGGCGCAGCGGCGGGGTCGGGTCGATCGCGGTGCAGCTGGCGCGCGAGGCGGGCGCCCGGGTGATCGGCACCGGACGGGCTGCTGACCGGGAGACCGCCCTCGGCCTGGGCGCATCCGCCTTCCTCGACCTGCAGGCCGGCCGCCTCGAGGAGGCCGGCGAGGTGGACGTGGTCTTCGACGTGATCGGCGGCGAGATCCTGCAGCGGTCGATGGCGCTGGTCCGGCCGGGCGGCACGCTGGTCACCATCGCCGAGCCGCCCGCCGTTCAGCCTGAGGGCGGGCGAGCCGTGTTCTTCGTCGTCGAGCCCGACCGCGCCCGGCTCGCGGACCTGGCCCAGCGGGTCAGGGACGGCCGGATCAAGCCGATCGTGGGAACGGTACGCCCCCTCGCGGAGGCCCCCGCCGCCTTCGCCCCCGGCCGGCGCACCCAGGGCAAGACGATCATCCGGATCGCGCACGAGGCGACCGCGGAAAGGTAGGAGCAGCCGGCGATGCCGGCGGCACGGGTGCTGAGGCAGAGCGGGGCGGCGTTTCCGCGGAAACGCTCCACGCAATTGCGCGGTCATTCGGCGTGAGCTCGCCCGCCACCTTCGGCATGAAACGCCGTTCCAGCGCCGCCGGCCGACGACCACGCTAATTCGCGGCGTTTATGTCCAAACGCCCGGGGGGATCTAACGGTCGTCAGTACAGCACTCGCGGACAGAAGGGTAAATCCCCTCCGATAGACGCCGATCCTTGTCGAGTCTCGTTACAAGATTTCCCACCTGCAAGGAGAGGCTCCGCGTGGTTTCCTGCCGTGCCATCTTTGACGTAAAGCTGAAGATCGCCCCGCGCCAGGGCGTCCTCCACCGCCTCCAGCCTGATCGCCGGAGAAGGCCTCGGATCATGGCGGCCACGCTCGCCATCGCGGTCATCGCGGTCGCCCCGGCGGTGATCAACCACGACGCCGCCTCGGCGTCCGCCGCGGCGACGAGCCCGCAGAAGGCGGGCATGGCTGAACTCATGTCGTCGTACCAGCCGCGCAGCGGCCTTATCGGCGGCTCCTGGTGGCAAGCGGCCGTCGCCTTGTCGACCGTGGAGACCTATGAGCAGGCGACCGGCGACACCAGCTACCGCTACGCCATCTCCGCGGCGTTCGGCAAACATAAGGCGGGCGACTTCGAGAATCGCTACAACGACGACACCGGCTGGTGGGGACTGACCTGGCTGCAGGCCTATTACCTGACCGGCAACCGGCAGTACCTGGCCATGGCCGAGACCGATGCCAACTACATGCACCGGTCCTGGGACAGGACGTGCCGCGGCGGGCTGTACTGGACGACCGCCAAGACCTATAAGAATGCGATTACCAATGAGGTGTTCCTCGAGCTGACGGCATGGCTGCACAACACCATCCGCGGCGACACCAAATACCTGACCTGGGCAAAATCCGAATGGTCATGGTTCAAGAGCAGCGGGATGATCAACCGGAGCGGCCTGGTCAATGACGGCCTCAACTCAGGGTGCGCCAATAACCGGGTTACCACCTGGACCTACAACCAGGGCGTCATCCTGGCTGGCCTGGCCCAGCTGTACCGCGCGACCAGGAACGCCGCGCTGCTGCGCAGCGCCGAGGACATCGCCGCGGCGACGATCAGGCATCTCACGGCCGGCGGGGTGCTGCGCGAGCCGTGCGCGACGGCCACGTGCGGCAACAGCAGCGGAAGCGCCCCGGACTCGTTCAAGGGGATCTTCGTCCGCGACCTCAAGGTGCTGGCCGTCACGGCGAGGACCAGCCGGTTCTCATCCTTCATCCAGAAACAGGCACGGTCCATCGAGGCTCATGACACGACCAGGCGGCACCAGTCCGGCCTGCTGTGGGCAGGCCCGGTCATCGGCACCAACCCGTACAGCCAGGCGAGTGCCGAGGACGCCCTGGTGGCCCTGCTGGCGTGACGCCACTGGTCCTGACGGCGTCACGGCCAGACGCGGTCGAGGAAGTCTTCGACGGCCGTCATGACCTGGCCCAGCACGGCGGCGGAGGCGGCCAGCGGGCCGGGCACGAACATCCGGTGATCGGCGTCGTCGATCTCGACGACATCACCAGACAGCGAGCGGGCGGTCGGCCCGTCCCAGAGCTGATCGGCGGTACCGCCGACCAGCAGGCACGGAGCCGTGGCCCGGCGCAGCGCAGCCACGGTCACCTCGTCGGTGAGCAGCGGAGTGAACCACACGGCGGCCAGGCCGCGATCAGCGACCACCGGAGCGCTGAGCGAGCCCAGCGACTTGCCGATGACCAGCGGCGGGGGGCCCGCCGCCTTCAGCTCGTCGATCGCTGCCTCGACCTGCGCCATTACCCGCCCGCGCAGCTGGCCGACATCCGCGGTGGGCGGCAGGTCCCAGGTAACCGGGCGAAAGCGCCCGCCGCGGCGCCGGACGGCAAGCCCGGCGTACATCAACAGCGGGCCGTCAGCGCCGTAGTTCGCGCCGGGCGCCAGGATGGCTGAGTGATCCGCCTGCAGCTGCGGCATGTGCCGATGGTAACGCCGGTCTTACTGGCCCAGGGCGGAGACTTCCGGCACGCCCGCGCCCGGGCGGGGTGCGGGTCCGAGCCGGACGGCGGGCAGCCGGTCGGACAGCCGGAAGGCCACGGCCAGGACGCAGGCGATGACGAAGACCACGCCGGTGCCGGCGATGGCCGCGGCGTAGCCCTTCGTCGCGGCGTCCAGGAACGGGTAGGGATACCAGCCGGTCACCGCGCCGTGCGCGAAGGTGTAGCCGATCCACAGCAGCGGCCAGATGAACGCGGCCGCGACCGTGCGCCAGGTGATCCGCGGCCGGGGCCCGAAGACGGCCCAGGTCGCCACGGTGGCCCACGGGGAGATGTAGTGGAATCCGATGGTGGCCGCCAGCGCCGCTCCGGTCAGGTGGATCTCCCGGGCCAGAACCAGGTCGTAGACCAGGCCGGTGATGACGATGCCGAGCAGCGCGTCCAGCCGGGCCACCCGCCACAGCCGGCCGTCGCGGTCGGGTCGCAGCAGCAGGGCGATCGTGGTGGCGAGCACGAAGAGATTGCTCTGAATGGTGAAGTAACTGAAGAAACGAATCAGCTTGGTGGCCATGCCCACGCCGCTTTCGGTGCTGCCTGAGTTCGCATCCGCGCCGCCGGTGAACAGCACGATCAGCTGGATTACGAAAGCCGCCGTGACGACCAGGGCGAGGACCGCGTAACAGGTGCGCGCGATGGTGGCTGTCCGTGAATTCGGGGAATTCGGGCCCGCTACGATGCTCATGAACTGCATCTTTCCCGATATCAATGATCGGTGAACATCATCGTAAAGCCGGCCGGAATTCCTGGCGTTTGCGGCTTTCGAGCTTAATAGGGCCTTTGTCAGGTAGGGCCGCGCATGAAATTCGGGGTGGTGGCGGGCGGCGGGGGAAGCGGCTCGCCGGAATGCTTTCGGCCGCCCGAGTCGAGCAGCAGTGAATTCGCTATGGGCGAGGTCAGGAAGGCGCAGACGGTGACCACCACGGCGATCAGGAAGACGGCTGCGTTGTCGGTGATGACGGTGGCCAGCCACGAGGCCGCGACGACGGCCACCGCGCACGCCGAGGATCTGGCCTCGGGGCTCAGGAAGCGGCGCCCCGCCTTCGGCGGTGACGGGGCGGCGGCCCGCCGGGCGGGGAGGGCGGCGGCGGTGACGGGGGTGACGGGGACCACGGGGATGAGGGGGACCAGGTCGGCATAGGTCCGCGCGGTGAGCGCCCGGCCGGTCAGCGCGTCAAGCTCGTCCCTGGTCAGGCGGCCCTGCACGAACGCGGTTTTGAGCGCATCGACGACCTGCTCGCGGTCGGCGTATGACGTTCGCAGCTGACCGTAGGCCATCATGGCTGCCGTCATCTGGGCCTGGGGCTCTGTCATCACCAGCACCTACTCACCAACACGATGTGAGCAGATGGTAGGCCGGCCCGGCCCGGCTAACAAGATGCTCTTGTGAGTAACGGATCGGGACGCTGGGGCTGGGCTGGGCCGCCGGGGACACCTCGGAAGAGCCGGCGGCCCAGCCGTCTGTCTCCCGGAACTACCGGGAAAGTTCTTCCAGCGTGCGGCGGCGCTGGCGGATGCCGAAGATCCCGACCAGGAGGCCGGGCAGGAGCGCGCCCGGGATGGTGATGAGCAGGACCCAGCCGCCGGGCGAGCTGGCGCTGAAGATGTGCCCGCAGAGCAGCACGCCGCCCCAGGCGCCCAGGTGGCCGACGCCGTCGGTCCAGCCCGTGCCCAGGCCGCGGAACCGGGTCGGGAAGTTCAGCGGCACGTAGGCGTACATGTTCCACAGGAAGATGACCTCGCCGGTGAAGACGGCGATGTACAGGATGACCACACCCGTGGTGTTGTGCGTGTTGTACAGGCCCAGCCAGGCTCCGGCGAACAAGACCGCGCCGAACAGGACCATGTACCGGCGCTCGACCTTGTCACCGAAGTAGGCGTTCAGCGCGTAGAAGCCCGCCGCGACCAGGCCCGCCCAGGCGGTCAGGGCGAAGACGAAGCCGGCGCTGTAGCCGCGGCTCACGGACAGGAACACGATGCTGTAGGAGGAGAAGCCGTACACGATGCCGCCGTACAGCAGCACGAAGACCACCAGCATGAACACGGTCCGGACCACGTACTGCGGGCTGAACACGGCGAACATGCTGGTCTTCTCTTCGGTGACCACCTCATAGGGCGTCAGGTCGGGCTCGGGCAGCACCGGATGACGTTTCATGACCCGCGCTTCCATCCGCTCGACCACGGTGCGGGCCCGGTCGATATGCCCCCGGGCCTCCAGCCAGCGGGGCGATTCATACATCCGGAAGAAGACCAGCGGCAGGATGATGAGCAGGTTGACGCCGGACAGCAGCCACTGGAAGGCCTGGTAGTGGGCCGGGACCATGTAGTGCGGGATGATGCCGAGGAACACCGTCTCCAGCAGGATGATGGCCAGCACCTGCGCGCCCATGACCACCCTGCCGCGGACCGCCACCGAGGTCATCTCGGACATGTACACGACGTTGACCGCCAGCACCCCGCCGACCCCGAGACTGCTGAAAATCGACAAGGCCAGCAGCGCGGGATAGCTGGTCACGTACGCGAAGGGCCAGGAAAACGCCGCGGCCAGCACCGCGGAGATCATCAGGCCGTTGCGGCGGCCGATCTTGTCGGACAGCCAGCCCATGCCGTAGCCGCCGATCAGGATGCCGATGCCGACCTCAAAGGCGTAGAGCACGGAGTACTGCGAGGAGGTGATGAGGTGCTTGGGTTCCCAGATGTAGGGATAGAGCCGCAGCGCCGGGCCGTCGGTGGCCAGCATGGCCGCCCAGGCGGCCTGGACGATGAAGGCGATCTCCCAGTGCATCCAGCTGAGCGGCAGCCGGTCAATCCGGGCCGCCATCTCGCCCGGAACGACCAGGGCGGTGGAGCCGGAGGCGGCCGCGCTGCCCGAGGTGTCTTGTGCCATACAGGTCTCCTTGCTTCCGGCCGGCGTCCAGGGGGACACCAGGCCGGGGCGGTCACGGGAGCAGGCCGTCCTGAGCAGCGGCGGAGCCTCTCCCAGGCCTGAGAGCCCGACTCCGGCGGCACCGTTACGGCCGTATTACGTGGATTATTGGACGGAAATCGTCTGAAAGTCAACCCTTTGCCTAACGGCAATTGCCTAAAGGCAATTGCTCTTGAGCAAGTAAGACGGTCCGGGGTTGACCAGGCACGGAGCTGGAACTGCACGCGGGTCGTCCAGGCCGGGTCCGCTGACAGCCGCCTGTGCGCCATCCGGGCGCGGTTGACGGATTGGTGGTCTATGGCCATCGGCGTACTGTCTGGTCATGGAATCCGGGTCGGACAGCCGCGCGGACCAGGCGCGGCTGCTCGAGCGGTCTGGTGAGCTGGCGGTGCTGGACGAGGCGGTCGCCGCGGTTTCGGGCGGCCGCGGCGGGCGGCTCGTCTTGATCTCCGGGGAGGCGGGCGTCGGCAAGACGGCGCTGCTGCGGGAGTTCTGCGCGGCCCGCCGCGACCTGCGCGTGCTGTGGGGAGCCTGCGACGCGCTGCTGACTCCCCGCCCGCTCGCGCCGCTGGTGGAAATCGCCGAGCAGGCCGGCGGTGACCTGGCCCGGCTGGTGGACGCGGGGGCCGCCCCGGCCACGCTGGTGGCCGGCCTGGCGCAGGCCATGACCGGGAGGTCGACGGCGCTGCTGGTGCTGGAGGATATGCACTGGGCCGACGAGGCGACGCTCGATGTGCTCCGGGTCCTGGGCCGGCGGATCGGGACGCTCCCGGCGGTGGTCGTGGTCAGCTACCGCGACGGGCTGGACCGTGCGCATCCGTTGCGGGTCGTGCTCGGCGACCTGCCTGCCGGGCACCACGTCGAGCGGCTGCCCATCGCGCCGCTGTCGCTGGCCGCGGTCACGGCGCTGGCCGAGCCGCTCGGGGTGGACGCGGGCGAGCTGTACCGGCGGACCGGCGGCAACGGCTTCTTTGTCACCGAGGTCCTGGCCGCGCACGGGGACGAGCTGCCGGGCTCGGTCCGCGATGCGGTGCTGGCCCGGGCCGCCCGGCTCGGCCCGGGCCCGCGGTCGCTGCTGGATGCCGTGGCCCTGGTGACGCCGCGCGCCGATCTGTGGCTGCTGGAACGGGTCGCTGGCGAGGAGCTGCGGTTCCTCGACGAATGCCTGGCCTCGGCCATGTTGCACGCGGAGGGAGTCGCCGTCGGGTTCCGGCACGAGCTGGCCCGGGTGGCCATCGAGGAGTCCGTGTCGCCGTGGCGGCGGCTGGAGCTGCATCGCTCGATCCTGGCCGCGCTGTCCGCGCCGCCCGGCGGGCCGCCGGATCCGGCCCGGCTGGCCTATCACGCCGAGGCCGCGGACGACGGGGCCGCGGTGCTGCGTTTCGCGCCGGAGGCGGCGGAACGGGCGGCCGCGGTCGGCGCCCATCGCCAGGCCGCGGCCCAGCTCGGCCGGGCGCTGCGGTTCGCGGCGGGACTTCCCGGACCGCAGCGTGCGGAGCTCCTGGAACGGCTCTCGTACGAGTGCTACCTGACGGCCCAGATAACCGAGGCGATCGAGGCCCGGCGCAGTGCGCTCGCGGAGCGGCGGCGCGGCCGGGACCGGCGGCGCGAAGGCGACGACCACCGCTGGCTGTCCCGCCTGTCCTGGTTCGCCGGCGACAACACCACCGCGGAGACCGAGGCCGTCCTGGCCGTGCGGCTCCTCGAGGAGCTGCCCCCGGGGCCGGAGCTGGCCATGGCCTACAGCAACCTGGCGCAGCTCGGCATGCTGGCCGGTGACCTGGCCCGGGCCGTCAGCTGGGGCGAGCGCGCGATCGAGCTGGCCGGACGACTGGGCGAGACCGACACCCTGGTGCACGCCCTCAACAACGTCGGGACCGCCGAGCTGATCCACGGCGACCTGGCCGGGCAGGCCAAGCTGGAGCAGAGCCTGCAGCTGGCCCTGGACCTCGGGCTGGAAGAGCACGCCGCACGCGCCTACACCAACCTGGCCAGCTCGAGCGTCGAGGACTGCCGGTATGCGGCCGCGGCGGACTACCTCAGCGCCGGTATCGAGTACTCCCGCGACCATGACCTCGATTCGTGGCTGCTCTACATGCTGAGCTGGCAGGCCCGCGCCGACCTCGAGCAGGGCCGCTGGGACCTGGCCGCGGAGGCCGCCACCTCCGTCCTCGATCAGCCGGACCTCGCCGCGCCCAGCCGGATCGCCGCGCTGGCCGTGCTGGGCGGCCTGCGGGCCCGGCGCGGTGACCCGGACGCCTGGCCGCTGCTCGATGAGGCGCTGGAACTGGCCGAACGGACCGGTGAGCTGCAGCGGCTGGCTCCGGTGGCGCTGGCCCGGGCCGAGGCGCGGTGGCTGGCCGGCCAGGACGAGGCGATCAAGGCGGAGACCGAGGCCGCCATGACGCTGGCCGTGCGAAACGCCGACGCCTGGCGAGCGGGAGAACTGGCCGTCTGGCGGCACCGCGCCGGAATCGCTGATGAGCTGGCGGCGGCTCAGATCGCCGAACCGTTCGGCCTCGAACTGCAAGGCGACGGGCCGGGCGCGGCCCGGCGGTGGGTCACCCTGGGCCGTCCGTACGAGGCGGCGCTGGCGCTGGCGGGCAGCGATGCGCAGTCCGCGATACAGCAGGGCATGGACCAGCTCAGGGAGCTCGGCGCCTGGGCCGCGGTCAGCCGGGTGGCCCGGCAGCTTCGCCAGCGCGGCGTGCGCGGTATCGCCTCCGGGCCGCGCTCGGCCACCCGGCGTAACCCGGCCGGGCTGACCGCACGCGAGCTGGAGGTGCTGGAGCTGCTGGCCGAGGGCCTGCGGAACGCCGAGATCGCCGGGCGGCTGTTCCTGTCCGATAAGACCGTCGTCCACCATGTGTCGTCGATCATGCGCAAGCTCAGTGCGAGCACCCGCGGGCAGGCCGTGGACCAGGCCGTCCGGGCCGGGTTCATCCAGAGGTAGGAACAGGCTCATCGGGACCTGGTTGATTGACCCGATGAGCGGCCGCGTCGATATTGTTCACTATGGATGCCGCTGAGCTGCGAGCCCGCCAGGCGCCGCTGAAGGACCTGTACCGTCATGATTCCGCCTCGGCCCGGATATCAATCGGGGCTCGGGGCGATTACCGTGACCCGGGAATTACCTGCACGGTCGAGGGATGGGCGGGACCGGTGCGCGCCGGGCTGCACCATGCCGCGGGTGGCGAAGAGGCGGACGCCTGCTCCGGTGACATGCTGCTGGAGGCGCTGCTGGCCTGCGCGGGCGTCACCTTGCGCAGCGTCGCTACCGCGCTCGGGGTCGACCTCGGCGAGGTGCACCTGCGGGCCGAGGGCTGCTTCGACGTGCGCGGCACCCTGGGCGTCGATCGTTCGGTCCCCGTCGGGGTGCAGGACGTCATGATCGCCATCGAGGTGCAGACGGACGCCGATGAAGCGAAGCTCGAACGGCTGATCAGCCTGACGGAACGCTACTGCGTCGTGGGGCAGAGCCTGCGGGTGCCACCCGTGTTCGCACTCCGCCGGATCGGGTGAACCTGGATCAGGCTGAGGGTCCGGCCGGTGCTCAAAGGCTCAGGTGGATACGGAGAGCCTGGTCAAGTTCGGCCATGAGCGAAGCAGGTACGTGCCCGATCCGGCTGCCGATGCGCTCGACAGCAATGGAGCGGAGTTGCTCGGCTTGTGCCTTGGAGTCGTGCCTCAAGCCGGTGAGACGGGCCGGCAGCAGGACCTGGAAAGGATAGACCCGCGCGGTGCTGGAAGTGACCGGCACCACGGTGACTACCCCGCGGCCCAAGCGCGTGGCTGTGCCGTTGGCGGCATCATTGCTGACGATGACGGCCGGGCGGTTCTTGCTGGCCTCCTGGCCACGAGCCGGGTCGAGGGTGACGGTAACGATCTCTCCGCGGCGCACTCAGGCCCCCAGGCCGTCTGCAGCCACATCTTCCCAGGCCTCGGCGTCTCCCGAGTCAGCCCATGATTCCCACGCATCTTCGTACGCACCGGCGAGCTGAGTAGCCCGCAGCAACTCAACCGCCTTGTGCAGAGCCGCAGACCGGGAATCCATACCCTGCTCACGGACGTACGAGTCGAGGAAATCGACATCACCGTCCGGAAGGCTCACACTGACTTTCATACCCGCATACTACTAATAGTAGTACCATGGTAGCAAGGCCGCCGATGGCCGGGTAGTAGAGCGCATTGGGGCCGGCTTGGTCAGGACGTCCGGTCCGATGGGCGGCGATTTCTCATCTGGACGGCGACGATGAGGACGGCCGCGGCGGCGATCCCGATCGCGGTGAGGAAGGCGGCCTGGTAGCCGCGCACGAGCGAGCCGCCGTGGGCATTGGCCTGGGCGGCGGCGATGGTGGCGAGCACGGCCAGGCCGATGGCCTGGCCCACCTGCTGGGCGGTGACGAACAGGCCGCCGGCCAGCCCTCGTTCACCCGGTCCGACCCCGGAGGTGACGGCGATCGAGGCGGTCGGGAAGGCCAGCCCCATCCCGAAGGCGGTGATCATGATCCCGCCCAGGACGTTGACCTGGTAGGAGCCGGAAGCGCTGATCCCGAACAGCCACACCTGGCCCAGGCCCACGATGGTGAGCCCGGCCAGCAGGACGTTCCGGCCGCCGAACCGGGGCAGCACCCGCCGGGTGATCTGAGTGGACGTCACCAGGACGGTCCCGGTCGAGGGAATGAGGGCCAGGCCGGTCTGCAGCGGGCTGAAGTGCAGGACGTTCTGCAGGTAGAGGGAGATGAAGAAGACGTAGCCGGCCACCACCGCGCCGAGGAGCAACGTCGCGCTCAGCGCGGCCCGGCGAGCCGGATCGGCGAGCACCGGCAGGGGCACCATGGGGGCCTTGCTCCGCTCCTCCACGACGACGAAGGCCACGCCGAGGAGCACGGCCGCGATCAGCGCGGCGATCGCGGTCGCGTTCGTGAACCCGCGCTGCTGGCCCTGGCTGAGCCCGAAGATCAGGGCGGCGATCGACGTCGTGGCCAGGATCGCGCCCGCGACGTCCAGGCGCGCGCCCTGTCGCCGGGCCCGGTTGGGCACCGCCCGCCGGATGGCAACGGCCAGGACGACGATGATGGGCGGGTTGACCAGGAAGACGGAGCGCCAGCCGATGTACTCGGTGAAGATGCCGCCCATGACGATCCCGGCGCTGGCCCCGGCGGCCGTCGCGCCCTGGAAGATGCCCAGCGCCCTGGTCCGGGCCGGGCCTTCGGCGAACAGGTCGGTGATGATGGCCAGGGCCTGCGGCGCGACGAAGGCGGCGCTCGCGCCCTGGGCGAACCGGGACAGGATCAGGGCCAGCGACGTCGGGGCGAGCCCAGCGGCCAGCGAGGTGACCCCGAAGGCACCCAGGCCGATGAGCAGGACCCGGCGATGGCCGAGGAGGTCGCCGACCCGGCCGCCGAAGAGCAGCAGGGAGCCGAAGGTGAGCGCGTATCCGGTGACGATCCACTGCAGGTCGGCCGAGGCGAAGTGCAGTTCCCTCTTGATGGTCGGGAGCGCGACGTTGACGATGGCGAAGTCGAGCTGCAGCACGAACTGCGCGGCGACCACCAGCCCGAGGGCCAGGCCCAGCCGCAGGGCCGGCGGCGGGCCGCCGGCGCTGGCTACGCTAGCGCTGGTGCTGGTGCTGGCGCGAGCAGGGTCCGCGACGGTCGCCTCGCTGGGCGGTGCCGCGCTGTCGTCGGTCATGAAGGGCGTGATCTCCTCGGGCGCGCGTGACCGGCCTGGATAGGGTCGGGGGATGCCGGAGATTCATGGGCACCGGGGGGCACGGGCGCTCAGGCCCGAGAATACGCTGCCCGGTTTGGCGTACGCGCTGGCCCTGGGCGTGGACGCCATCGAGTTCGACGTCACGCTGACCGCCGACGGCGCCCTGATCCTGGCCCACGACCCGGTAGCCGGCCCGCAGACCGTCCAGGACACGGCGCCGGCCAGGCCGAACGATCCGGACTTCCCCTACGTCGGGAAACGCTGGTCGGCCGGGCTGGCCGGGCTGGTACCCGGCCGACTACGGTCCGGCCGATGACGGTCCGGCCGGATCGGCGGCGCCGGGCTGCGCGGCGGCGGCCCGGGACATCGGGGCGGCCTGGGCCACCAGCTGCCGGCGCAGGTCACCTGACCCGGTGCAGGTCAGTGCTGGTCCGCCCGGCTTCAGGCGGTGCAGCGTCCGGTCAGGGTTGAGTGCAGCCTCGCTCCCGCGTAACTTGACCATCAAGGGAGCGCGATGCCATGAACGATCGCAAGCCGCCGCTGGCGGGGATCCGCGTCCTGGCTCAGGGCCTGGTGTGGGCCGGGCCGTTCGGCACCATGATCCTGGCTGATCTCGGCGCGGAAGTCATCGAGATCGAGTCGATCCAGCATCTCAACCCGACGCGGACCCAGCAGCGTCACCTGCCGGACAGCGTGCTGCAGAGCCCGGCCGGCGCCGCTACCTCAACCGGGACGGCTCCGAGGGCTTCTGGGACCGGGTGGTGATCTTCAACTACGCCAAGCGGGGCCACCTGTCAGCCACCTTCGACCTGGCCAGCGAGCGCGGGCGCGAGCTGTTCCTGGACCTGGTCAGGCAGGCCGACGTGTTCCTGGAGAACAACGCGACCAGCGTGGTGGATCACCTGCGGATCGGCTGGGAGGCGCTGCACGAGGCCAACCCGCGGCTGATCATGGTCCGCTTTCCGGGCTTCGGCATCACCGGCCCGTACGCGCACTACAAGGGCTACGGACTGCAGATGGAAGGCGTGGCCGGGCACACCATGGTTCGCGGTTACCCGGACTCCGCCCCGGCCACCACGACCAACTCGCTGCATGGCGACCCGAACGCCGGCGCGCATGTCGCCTGGGCCGTGCAGGCCGCGCTGCTGGCCCGGGAGAAGACCGGCCAGGGCCAGCTCATCGAGCTGTCGCAGTCCGAGGCCGTGCTGCACCACATCGCCTACGACGTGCTGGACTACGAGTTCAACCAGCGCGAGCGCGGCCCGCGCGGCAACGACCACCCGGCCTTCGCGCCCTACGGGGTCTTCCCGTGCGCCGGGGAGGACCGGTGGATCGCCATCGCCTGCCCCTCCGATGCCGCCTTCGCCGCCCTGATGCGCGACCTGGACGGGCCGGAGCTGGGCCGACGACGAGCGGTTCAGCACGACGGCCGCCCGGCTGCGGCACCGCCGGGAGGTCAACGACCTGGTGGCCGGGCGGACCCGGCATCACGACGCCGCGGCGCTGGCCCGGGTGCTGCAGGCCCGCGGGGTCAGCGCCGCCGCGCTGGCCCACCAGGACGAGATGCACGAGGACGAGCACCTGACCGCGCGCGGCTTCTTCACCCCGATCACCCATCCGGCCACCGGGACGCACCTGTACCCGGGGCCGCTGGGCAAGCTGCAGCACACCGCGGACGGGCCGCCGTTCCGGCCCGCGCCCACGCTGGGCGCGGACAACGAATACGTCTACAAGCAGCTCATCGGGCTGTCCGGCGAGCAGTACCAGTCGCTGATCGACGACCAGGCCATCGGCACCGTCTACTCCGAAGCCGCGCACGCATGATGCCCGGGCCGGGCAGGCCCGGGCCGTTCGGTACCGGGATGGACGAGCTACGAGTGAGAGGACACACCGCATGACGGCCCCCACCATTCACCCCTCGGCCGCCGGACTGGGCCTGTACCGGACCGCCGATCACCCGGGCTTGTGGCCCTACCGGGGCCAGGTCGCCGCGGTCGGCATCGGGCACTCCCCCACGCTGCGGAACTGGGACGGCGACCCGCAGACCAGCGTGGGCGGGTGGGCCATCCTGGCCATCCGCACGGCCATCGAGGACGCCGGCGTCGCCCCCGGCGAGGTGGACGGGCTGGTCCTGGACTCAGCGACCAGCACCGGCGCGTTCTGGCCGCGAGACCTGCCGGTCCCGGAGGACTTCCTGGCCGCCTTCCAGCAGACCGGCAACCCGCTGGACGGGCTGGTACAGCTCAGCCCGGAGTGGCTGGTGAAGAACATGCCCGAGCTGACCGGGCTGAAGTTCGTCATGCTGGCCACTAACTGCATGTCGATGTGCGTGGCCGCGGCCATCGAGGCGGTCGGCCGCGGGATGGGCCGCGTCGTGCTGGCCGTGAAGGGCTGGCACAACATCCCCGGCCGGTACGGCCAGCGCGGGGCCAGCCAGCAGGACACCGTGGCCGGGCCGGGCAAGTACGGCCAGGCGCTGGCCGGTCCCCCGGTGTACGGCTTCGCCCAGCAGTTCCAGCGGTACCTGCACAAGTACGGCAAGACGCACGACATGATGGCCCCGTTCGTGGTCAACTCGCGGGCCAACGGGCTGAAGATGCCGGAGGGCTACTGGGCGCAGCACCGGCCGACGCCGGTCACGACCCAGGACTACCTGCAGTCCCGGTGGATCGCCGAGCCGGCCAACCTGCTGGACAATGACATCCCGATCCACACCGCCGCGGCGTACCTGTTCAGCACGGCCGACCGGGCCCGGGACATGCGCCAGCCGCCGGTGTACGTGCTGGGGCACGCCAGCGGCGGGCACGGCAGCGGCGACTCCTACGCCGGCTTCCGGGCCCGCAGCACCATCCACACCCTGGAGGAAGTGCAGGAGTGCGCCGCGACCACGGCCCGGCGGCTGTATGAGTCCGCGGGCATCACGGCCAGCGACGTCCAGTTCGAGAACGCCTACGACGGGTTCAGCCTGTTCCACCCGTTCTGGATCGAGGGGTTCGGCTTCTTCGGGATCCAGGAAGGCGAGGCGCTGGACTTCTTCCAGGGCGACATCAGCATCAGCGGGCCGACCCCGGTCTCGCCCAGCGGCGGGAACATCGGCAGCGGCCGGACCCGGTACTGGCTGTGGACCGACACCAT
This sequence comes from uncultured Actinomycetes bacterium, assembly GCA_963744005.1. Lineage (GTDB taxonomy): Bacteria > Actinomycetota > Actinomycetes > Streptosporangiales > Streptosporangiaceae > Palsa-504. The sequence continues at coordinate 2,516,359 of CAVURU010000003.1, forward strand.
CCAGCAGCTGCAGGGACGGGCCGGGGAACGGCAGGTCAAGATCGACGCGCAGCTGGGGGTGTGCGGCGGTCCGGTGCCGATGTTCAGCAATTTCGCGGCCATGAGCAGGGACCCGGGGTAACCGGAGTAAACCGCGGGGGTCCTTTCGAGTCGCGATACCAGTTCCGAAGGCTGAGTTGATGCTCGAAAGGAGCCGGCTGACTATCACTGGCCGTTCTGCTATGCCGTGCGGATCGGGTGTAGATCATGTGGAGATGACGTGAAGACGCCATGGCGGCCTTTAACGTTTTATGCCGGTCGCCCGATAAAAATGATCCGGCCTCCCGTCGCATTCGCTGCGACGGGAGGCCGGATGTGGTGCGAGCTGAGCCGCCGGTGACACCCTCTTGGGCCGCCGGAGACACCTCGGAAAGAGCCGGTGGCCCAGACCCTAAGGCCGGCGGCCCAGCGTCTAGAGGCAGGCTCCTATTCCGACAGCTCTTCGAGTGCGCGGTTGCGCTGGTTCTTCCCGAAGATGGCGAGCAGGAGCCCGGGGACGATGGCGCACGGGATGGCGATGAACAGGATGAAGCTGCGCGGCGCCGTGGCCGTGTACAGCGCCCCGGCGATCAGCACGCCGCCCCAGGCGCCCAGGTGGCCGACGCCGTCGGTCCAGCCGGTGCCCAGCGACCGCATCCGGGTCGGGTAGTTCTGCGGGATGTAGACGTACATGCTCCAGAGCCACAAGATGGTGCCGATGTTCTGGATGACGTAGAAGAAGTCCACGGCCGCGTTGTTGTGCACGGCGTAGACGCCGAACCAGCCACCCGCGAACAACAGCGCGCCCACCAGCTGGGTCCACCGGCGCTCGAACCGTTCCCCGATGAACGCGTTGATCAGGTACACGATCGTGGCGGCCACGCCGGCCCAGGTGACCAGGGCGAAGACGGATTGGGCGCTGTAGCCGCGGCTCTCGACCAGGAACAGGAAGGCCTGGCTGGCGCCGCCGTAGACGATGCCGCCGTAACCCAGGACCATGACCACCAGCAGCAGGATGGTGACGCCGACGTACCGCTTGCTGAACACGGCCAGCCAGCTGGTCTTCTCCTCGGCCACCACCTCGTACGGCCTCAGGTCAGGCTCGGTCAGGGTCTTGCGGCCGCCATTGCTGGCCCGGAATTCCATCCGCTCGACGACCTTGCGGGCCGCATCCCGGCGTTCCCGGGCTTCCAGCCAGCGCGGCGATTCGGGCATCCGGAAGAACAGCGCGACGGCGATCAGGATGTTCAGCGCGGCCAGGATCCACAGGTACTGCCGGTACTGGCCGGGGAACATGTAGTGCGGGATGATGCCGGTCAGCACGACCAGCAGCAGGAAGATGCACAGGGCCTGGGTCACCATGGTGATCCGGGGCCGGATCTTCGGGCCCATGATCTCGCTCATGTAGACCACGTTGATGGCCAGGAACCCGGCGAAGCCGAGGGTGTCGGCGACGGACAGCAGGATCAGCGCCGGGTAGTTGGTCACGTAGGCGAACGGCCAGATGAACACCCCGGCCAGGGTGGCGGAGAGGATCAGCGCCGGGCGGCGGCCGATCTTGTCGGCCAGCCAGCCGAGGAAGTAGCCGCCGACCAGGATGCTGATCCCGGCCTGCAGGGCGTACAGCACGTCGTACTGGGAGTGGGTGACGACCTTGGCCGGTTCCCAGATGAACGGGTACAGCCGGGCGGCGATGCCGTCCGTGGCGGCCGCGCAGGCCCAGCCCACCTGGATAATCAGGCAGATCTCCCAGGCCATCTTGCTCATGGGCAGCCGGTCGATCCGGGCTGCCATCTCACCGGGAATGACCAACGTGCCGGTGCCGACGGCACCGGTTCCCGAGGTATCTTGCGCCATTGAGATTCTCCTTGCTGCCATCCGGTCTCAGGGGATGGCGGGGTAAACAGGGTGTCAGGGTGCCATCGCCGGGCACGCCGGAGCACGGGGCTCGCGGCCGGTAATACCGCTCGTCAAGCGGTAAGCGTCGCAGGGTCTTTGACGCATGCGAGGGCACGAGGTGGCGTCGTCGTCATTGCCGCAACAGGTAACCGCGAAGCTGCCTGGAATCCGAGGTGCATGCCCCGGGTAGGGGCTAGATCCGAGGGTCGTGAAGGGTGTTAATTGGATTGTTGGTTGCGCAAAGTCGAAAGTCAACCCCTGGCAAACATAATGTCCGGACCGTAATTGCGCTATGACACTTGAGCGATAGCAATTGTCTTCAAGCAATTGCTACCCGACAATTGCTTGAAGACAATTGCTTGCCGGCAATTGCCTGGTCGCAATAGTTGGAGCCTGGCCCGGCAGTAGACGGCGGTGACGGGCGGCGGTAGCGTCCTAGGAAGGTGTCCTCAGTCGGCGTTGTCCAGACCCCGCGAAACTGCTGGAGATGCGACACGACCTTACTGAGGCATGGTGATCTTACGAGCGCTCTGACGGTTACGATCGCTCTCGACGGCCGGATATGCGTCCTCACCCTGACCGGCGACCTAGATGTGGTCTTCAGCGCAGGATTCGTGGAACGTGCGGCACAGATCATCAATGAGCGGACCGAGCGGCTCGTCCTGGATCTGCGCGGGCTGACCTTCCTCGACGTCGCAGGCGCGAGAGCCCTGGCCGAGGCGACGCGCCTCGCGCCAAGCGGCTGCCCGGTCATCATCCGGTCACTCAACGCCCGGGTACGCCGGATCCTGGACCTGCTCGAGCTGGACTTGCGGAGGCAGCCCAGCACGAGCCCGGAACATCACGGCGTTCCGGCGAAGCCCAGGGAGCACGCGAGCCCGGTTCGGAAGGACCTGGTTGGCACGCCCAGCTGAACGGCGGATCCGACCGGTCGCTCGTCAGCCAGCAGGCCTGCTCGCGGAAGCCGCCGCGGCCGGGAAGACGGCGCCCGGGTGTTCGTCGACGAGCAGATCGGGTAGAGGCGCGCCCGGCTGCGCCGACTGGCCCGCCTATTTACCGAGTCGTGAGGGAGTGATCGGCATGTCAGCTCCTGACGCTGTCGTCATTGGTGCCGGTCACAACGGCCTGGTCGCGGCGAACATCCTGGCCGAAGCGGGATGGGACGTGCTGGTGTGCGAGGCGCAACCGGTGGCGGGCGGAGCCGTCGCCACAGCCGAGGTCATGGCGCCCGCGTTCCGCACCGATCTGTTCAGCGCCTTCTACCCGCTGGCCGCAGCATCGCCGGTGATCCGCAGGCTCGATCTCGCCGCACACGGCTTGCGGTGGTCCCGCGCACCCGCGGTGCTGACGCATCTGCTGCCGGACGGCCGCTCGGCCACGCTGTGGCAGGACCCGGCCCAGACCGCGGCGTCGCTCGCCACCTTCCACCGGGCGGACGGGGACGCGTGGCTGGGCCTCACGGCTCAGTGGGACCGGATTGGCGACCGGCTGATCGACGCGCTCCTGACTCCGTTCCCGCCGATCCGTTCGGCGGCCGGGTTCGCGCGGCAGCTCGGGATGGGCGAGCTGCTGCGCTTGGCCCGGATGGCGGCGCAGCCGGTGCGCCGCTTCGGCGAGGAGACGTTCCGGGGAGAGGGCGGCCCGATTTTGTTCGCTGGCAACGCCCTGCACGCTGACCTGCCTCCGGACGGAGCGGGCAGCGCCCTGTACGGGTGGTTGCTGATGATGCTCGGGCACTCGGTTGGTTTCCCCGTCCCGGCCGGAGGGGCCAGCTCGCTGGTGAGCGCGCTGAGCCGTCGAGCCGAAAGCCACGGCGCCGAGATCCGGACCGGCGCCCCGGTCGCGTCCGTCCAGGTCAACGGCGGCAAAGCCACAGGAGTCACCCTCGCATCCGGTGAGCACATAACGGCCCGGCGGGCCGTCCTCGCCGATGTCGCCGCGCCGTCGCTGTTCGAGGATCTGGTCGGCCGCGAGCAGCTGCCCGCTCGCTTCGTCGAGGATCTCGCCCACTTTCAGTGGGACGCCCCGACCATGAAATTGAACTGGGCGCTCGACCGGCCCATACCGTGGACGGACGCCGACGCGCGGTCAGCCGGAACGGTGCATCTCGGCGTCGACATGAACGGCCTCACCGACTACGCCGCCGACCTCGCCACCCGCCGCATCCCGGCCCGGCCGTTCGTCCTGCTCGGCCAGATGACCACGGCCGACCCGACTCGCTCGCCGGCCGGCACCGAGTCCGCCTGGGCGTACACCCACCTGCCGCGCGGGCTGAGGCTCACGCCCGGCCAGCTTGATGCCCAGGTCGAGCGGATCGAGGCTCTCGTCGAGGCGCATGCGCCCGGATTCAGGGCCACCGTTCGCGCGCGGCACGTCCAGGCCCCGGCCGACCTGCAGGCCTACGACGGGAATCTCGTCGACGGGGCGATTAACGGAGGCACCGCCCAGCTGCACCAGCAGCTGGTCTTCCGCCCGGTCCCCGGGCTCGGCGGCGCAGCCACGCCGATCGACCGTCTCTACCTCGCGGGCTCCTCGGCTCACCCCGGCGGCGGCGTCCACGGAGCCTGCGGCTCGAACGCCGCCCTGGCCGCGCTATCCCGCGACGCGTTCGGCGGCGGCGCGAAACAGCTGATCCGGGCGGGCCTGATTCGTCGTATCTACCGCTAGACCGCCCGCACCCGATACCGAGGAGACTGACCGTGGCCTGCAACAGCAGACGGATCAATGCCAGCAGGACGGCCGTGTTCGGCGTGCTGGCCGACGGCTGGAAGTACAGCAACTGGGTGGTGGGGACGTCTCACATGCGAGCAGTCGAGGAGGCCTGGCCCGCCGTCGGCTCCAAGCTGTATCACGCATCCGGCGCCTGGCCGCTGGTCACCCGCGACGAGACCGAGGTGACAGCGGTCGAGACGGACCGCAAACTGGAGCTCACAGCGCGCGGCGGCCCGCTGGGCGCGGCGGACATCGTCATCAACCTCGAGGACGACGGCAGCGGCTGCCGGGTGACCATGCGCGAGACACCCATTTCGGGACCCGGCCGCTGGCTGCACAGCCCGATCCTCGAAGCGCTGCTCACCCGCCGCAACACCGAGGCTCTGGCCCGGCTCGCCGCAGTGGCGGAGCAGCGGACCATCCCGGCCGACTGACTTCCGGCGCAGGCACGCATTCCGCCGGGTAAGAAACATTGACCGCGGTCTGCCGCCGACGGCTTTCAGGGGAAGCGGCGGCCGCCTTGATCACTATCCGGAGCCGGCGGCTTCACGCCGCGGCTGCGACCTGGATGGTGGGAGCCGGGTCACCGGCGGCCCTGGCGCCGGGGGGCGGGCGGGAGTTCGGTGGCCGGGTTGTCGATGAAGCGGCGGGCGATGTCGGTGAGGCGCTGGTTGGTGTCCCGGGCGTGCTTGCGCAGCATGCCGAAAGACTCATCCATGCTCACGCCGTACCGCTCGGCGATCTTGCCCTTGGCCTGCTCGATGACCACCCGGCTGTTCAGGGCGCCCTGGAGCTGCTCGGCGACCGCCTCACCGCGCCGCACGTTCCGCTCGTGCAGCAGCCCGATGGTGGCCACATCAGCCAGCGCCTGGCCGATCCGCAGGCTGTCCGGGCTGAACGGCCCCGGCTCGGCCCCGAACAGGTTCAGCGCCCCGATGACCTGATCCCGCAACCGCATCGGCAGCGCCTGCACGGTCCGGAACCCGGCCTCCCCGGCCGCCTGCGCGAACCTCGGCCACTGCTGCCCGGCCCCGGCCAGATCCGCGGCAATAGCCGGCCGGCCGGTCCGGACGCAGTCCAGGCACGGCCCCTCATCGTTTTGCAGCTGGAACAGCTCCACCAGCGCCGTCGCCTCCGACGAGGCCGCCGCCACCCGCAGCTCGCCACGGGGATCGGCCAGCAGCACCCCGGCCGCGGAGACCTCCAGCAGCCGCACGCTGCGGTCGGTGAGCAGGTGCAGGAAATCGATCACGTCGAAATCGGCGACCATCGTGTCGGCCAGCTCCACGAACGTGTCCGACAGCAGGGCGGTGTCCATCACGGTCACCTTTCACCAGATAGCAGGAACGGCCCGCAGCGGCAGGCATGGTCACCGTTGAGCAGGCAGGTCACGGGCCGCCGTCCTGACCCCGGTCGCGGTCCAGCCGCAGGCGCCGGGCGACGATGTCGCCGGCCACCTCGGCCAGCCGCCGGTCCTGGCCGTAGGCGTAGGCCCGGAGCCGGGCGAACGCCTCCGCCGCCGGGACACCGAGCTGAACCGTCAGCATCCCGGTGGCCTGGTCGATCTCAGCGCGGTGCAGGGCCAGGTCAGGGGCCTGCCCATCCAGCCCCGCGCCGTCTGCCCGGTCGTGGCCGTCTGCGTAGCCCTGGCCGTCGGCGTCGCCGTCGGCGCTGCTGAGCAGCATGTCAATCGCTGAATCGGCCAGGATGAGCAGGTCGGCGAGCTGGCTGTCCGACAGCGGGCCGGCCGAGTCACGGTACAAGCCCAGCACCCCGGACCGGATCGCCCCCACGACCAGCGGGAACGCGAACAGCGCGCGAGCGCCGATATGCCGGGCCGCGGCAGTGAACGCGGGCCACCGGCGATCGGACTCCGCATCGCCCAGGTCAGGGGCGAGAACGGATACGGCCGAGGCCAGCACATCGTGACAGGGGCCTTCTCCCAGGGTCAGCTGAAGCTCGGCCAGCTGCTCACTTGCCGGGCCGGTCACGCCCATCACGAAGTCCGGCCCACTACCCCGCGCGGCCACCACCCAGGCCCCGCTCACCCCGGCCGAGCTGACCGCCACCGCGCAGACATCATCCACCGAGACGCGGCCCTCGCGTGCACCGGCATGGGCGGCCACCTGCCCCCACAGCGCCTCGGCCCGGCCGCTCGTCACGTGAGTACCCGCTGTCCGCGGGCCCACGGGGCGGCGGCGCTGACCATGGTCATCCTGCGCCGACATGGCGACGGCACGGCCCGGCCGGTACGTGCCGCGCCCACGACGAGCCACTCTTCAGTGGTCAGCGCCCTGAGCGAGGCGTGATCCATGAAGTCCAGCCCCGACATATCGGTGATCAGGCTCTGACCCCGCGCCACAAGGGCAGTGATGGCCGCCTCGCCCACAAGGTCCAGATCGCCGCGCAAGGCCACGGCGACGAGACCGTCACGTTCGCTGCTCTGGAGCTCTGTATCCGGCATGATGCCGCCCTCTGGCCAGTAGCCGGGGCGGAGTCTGGACCCAACAGCTTAGATCTGCTGATTTGCCTGCATGCTACGCGGAGACTCCCAGTACCGGCGAGCCGGCGAACCCGGTCTCGCGATGTTCCGTCAATGGCCATGACAGGCACGGCCACGCGGCGGACGGGGTGAGCTTCCCGAGCACAGCGGGCTCAGTAGCCGCTGCGATCAGCACCCTTCAGGCGGCTGCTCAGTACCCCTGCTGCCGCTGCTGGTCTTGGTCTTCGGCGTACTGGGCCTGATAGGCGCGGCAGCTAACCCTGGGACGGCCGCCTATTCACCAAAGTGCTCCCCATCTTGAGATCGGGAGCGCGGGTTAGACGACGCCAGCGCTGCTAGACGCCCGCCATGACGGATTCCTTTGCGGTTGGTTCTGCGGCCGGGCACTCCGTGGCCGGGGATGTGCGGCGTCAGGGTGGCTGGCTGCCTGGCAGCCAGGACGACCTTGAGGCATGGCTGGCCGGTCACCGGGAGCATGTGGCGGCCAAGGGCGAGCAGGTCAGGCTGCACCCGGTGATCGCCGAGTTCCAGGCTCTGATAGACACCGACCCGGTGGTGCGCATGTACCTCAGCGAGATGATCGCTCAGGTACCGCGGAACAGGCCCTACCGCCAGCGGCACCTGGAGAGCGTGCCGCAGCTGCTGCGCCTGATCAACCGCCAAGAGCGGCTTCATCAGCGAGCTCGAAGATCCCGGCCAGCCCTTCGCGTGGCTGTACCGCAGTACCGATGTCGCGGCCGGGGTGGGCCTGCTGATCGCGGCGTGGGCGGTGCGCCGCCTCACGGCCGGGTGCCGCTGGTCGGTCCCGGGCGTCATCCTGCTCGCCCTGACCGGGCTCGGCTCCATCCTGGGCGCCGCCACCAGCATGCAGTGCGATCCGGGCACCAGCGCCCGGTGCGCGAACGATGAGCACACTGCCGTCGGGCTCATCGGCCAGCTGCTCGCGCTGCACGCTGATTCGGGCCTGCTGGAGTTCGCCGGCAGTGCGGCTGGGGCCGCCGTCCCCGGCGCTACGCTCGCAAGCCGCTGGCGGGTCTGGGGGCGGCTGCAGATAACCCTCGGGATCACCTTGGCCAGCTGCGGACTGGTCGACCTGCTGCTGCTCCTGCTGGGCGACAGCATCGGGACAGCGGAACGCGTCCGGGTGGTGCTCACGTCCGGGTGGTGCTCACGTCCGGGTGGTTCGTACTGATAGGCCTGTTCTTGCTCCGGGCCGCCTTCCCGGCCGATGCGTCCCGTTTGACGGAAAAGCCGCCGGGTAGCCGCGGCGGCCCAGAGCGCCGTCCCGCATGAGCCCGGCGCCTCCCCCCGATCCTGGCGACCGTGGTCACCAGTAAGGAGCTACCGGTGGCATCTCCGCATGGGCCCGCGGCGGCTTCCGATCAGCCCGGATCGTCACCGGATACCCCGCAGGCGCCTGCCGGCCCGGCGGCCGGGCCGGCCCCGAGGCAGCTCAGGCGGACCGTCTGGTCGGGAATCCTGGCCGGTTTCGGGCTGGCGGCGTTCCTGGATGAGTCGATCTTTCATCAGATCCTGCACTGGCACCACTTCTACGACAGGTCGACGGTAGCGGCGGGCCTGGTGTCAGATGGGCTGTTCCACGCCTTCGGGTTCACCTCGATGGTGGTCGGGCTGTTCTTGATGGCCGACTCGCTGCGCCGGGGCGGGTTCATCCCCAAACGCTGGTGGGGTGCCCTGCTGCTGGGAGCAGGCAGCTTCCAGCTCTACGACGGCACCGTGCAGCACATGCTGCTGAGACTGCACCAGATCCGCTACGGCGTGACCATCTGGCCTTACGACCTGACCTGGAACCTCCTCGCGGCGGCCATGATCACCATCGGCATCGTGCTGCTGCGCGGCCGGGCCGGGGTGGCCGGCTCCGGCATCTTCCGCGCGGGATCCGTCCGGGCCGCTGAGTGATGCTCGAGCTCATCCCGGTCGCCCTGACTATCGTGACCGCCGCCGGCTATGCCGCGGCGCTGGCCCGGCTGTACCGCCGCGGCCACCGCTGGCCCTCCAGCCGAGTCGTATGCCTGCTCGCGGGGTCGGCATGCGTCTGCGCCGCGGTCCTGCCGCCGGTCACGAGCCACGACGAGTACTTTCCGGTCCATGTCGGCCAGCATCTGCTGCTGAGCATGGCCGGCCCGGCCTTCCTGGCCTTGTCCGCTCCGGTCACCCTGCTGCTCCGGGCGGTGCCACGCGGACCACACCGGATGGCACTGCGGGTACTGCACAGCAGCCCGGTCCGGGTCCTGTCGTCGCTGCCCGCGGCGATCCTGCTCGACATCGGCGGCCTGTACGCGCTGTATCTCACCGGGCTTTATCGCGCCGCCGAACGCGACGACCTGATTCACGCCGCGGTGCACCTGCACATGTTCCTGGCCGGATGCCTGCTCAGCTGGGCGATCATCGCTGTGGACCCGATCCGCCGCCGCCCGCCCGTCAAGGCCAGGCTCGCCGCGCTGATCATCGCCGGTGCCGCGCACGACATCCTGGCCAAGCTCATGTACGCGCGCGGTCTGCCGGCCGGCGCGGGATCTATGGCCAGCCGTCAGCTGGGAGCCGAGCTGATGTACTACGGCGGCACCGTCATCGACATCGGCCTAGCGGTCATCGTGATGACTCAGTGGTACCAGGCCGCCGGGCGGGAGCTCACCCGGACCGCACGCCGGGCGCGGGCATAGCCTGGCCAGGCTGCCCCGCCCGGCCGATCAGAAGGCGCAGTCACGGGAAATGCTCAAGATCCGGGGCGAATGGCGCCTGGCGCCCAATAGCTCTCGTTCCGCCCACGGCCACGCTCAGTTCCAGCGCCGCGGCCAACAGGGGCTCCATGGGCGGGTTACGCTGCGACAACATCTCCCGGCCGGGCCCGCCGGGACCAGCTGGTACCACAAGGCACCGGCCCCGGCAGGCGGCCTCCGGTCAGGTGAGGGCGTCCTTGATCTTGCCCACCATGCCCTCCTCGTGGCCGTTGGCCGGGGACTTGGGGTTTCCCATGGCGCCGTCATAGGTGGCGTACAGCTTCGGGTCCGGTGCCGGGGCCGAACCGGCGGCGCCGAGCGGCTCAGGGTTCTGCAGGTAGCCGAACTCGTGCCTGCCGTCAGGCTGCAGACCGGACGCCCAGCCGCCCTCGGCGCCGGCCTTGCCGTCGGACAGGTGCCAGACCGAAGTGGCGTGCTCGGCGTACTCCTCGTCGAACAGCGCGTTCGGTGCGACCGTGGTCTCCAGCCCGTCGGCCTGTAGCTCCTCGATCGCCTTCAGCCACAGATTCTGGTGCAGCGTGTCGCGGGCCAGGTTGAACTTCAGCATGCTCTGCACGCCGGGGTCATCGGTCATGTTGTACAGCCGGGCCGTCTGCACCCGGCCCTGGGCCTCGGCGGCGACGTTGGCCCGGAAGTCAGCCAGCAGGTTACCGCTGGCCACGATGTAGCGGCCGTTCCACGGATAGCCGTTGGCATCGGCCAGCAGCGGGCCGCCGCCGGCCACGATGGCCTGCTGCGGGTCCATCCCGCCCAGCACCGCGCCGACCACCGGGTCCGCCGCCGCAGCTTTGGCCGTCGCCGTCGCCGGGGCGCCCTCCAGCAGCCGCGCGACCATGGTCGCGATCATCTCGACGTGGCCCATCTCCTCAGTCGCCACGTCCATGATCATGTCCTTGTACTTGCCGGGCATCCGGCAGGACCATCCCTGGAACAGATACTGCATGGTGACGGTCATCTCGCCGTACGCGCCGCCGATGAGTTCCTGCAGCTTATGCGCATACACCGGGTCGGGCTTCTCCGGCGCCGCGTCGAACTGCAGGTAATCGGTGTGACGGAACATTCGCAAACTCCTCGGTCCTGGACAGGGACCCGCAGCGGCATGTGCCCTCGGACTCGGAGTACTGCGGGCCGGACAGCACGAGCACGCTTCTGGACCCGCGACGGCGCCGCTGCCCCTGATCCCGGCCGCTATCCCGCCGGAAGGCAGATTTCTCCCGGACCACACGGCGGGCGCGTGGCTGCCATCGGCCAGCAGCTCCGCCCCGCACGTTTGACGCCCGGGGAGGGGCGCGTCATGGGCCGCTCCGATGATCACGTATCGTTTCAGTAACGGAGATCGTTGCTTCAAACCCCAGGCAGCGGCAGGACCTACTAACTGCCTGGTGGTGAGCTGAGTGGCATATCCCGGCAACTCTTTCATGGTGTCCGATGCTGGATCGCATACCGGTCCGGCCGCCGTCGTCACACCACATTCTGATGATCACCGCAGCGTGCGGCGGCCGGCCCGGTCATCATCGCGCGCTGAGCTGCAGGCGCAGTCCGACAGTGAGCTGCTCGCTCAGCTCCACGAGCAGCCGAACGGGACTGCCGAGCACGAGGCGATCTGCGAGATCCTCGTCACCCGGTACGCCGGGCTCGTCCGGTCGTGCGTCCGGCCCTACCGCAACAGCCCGGAGCCAGCCGAAGACCTCCTGCAGGCCGGCTACCTCGGCCTGCTCAAGGCCATCAACAACTTCGATCCCGCGTACGGGGACAGCCTCGGGGCTTACGCGGCCCCGACCATCAGCGGCGAGATCAAACGGCACTTCCGCGACCGGCGCTGGCAGATCAAGGTCAGCCGCCACAACCAGGAACTGCTGCTGGAAATGCGCACCGCCGAGGAGACGCTGACCCAGCACCTCGGCCGTGCCCCGGATGCGCGCGAGCTGGCCGCGCTCCTCGGCGTCGGTGAAGACGACGTGCTCCAGGCCCGGCAGGCCGGCCAGGCGTTCACCGCTTACTCCCTGGACGCCCCGCTATCCGCCGAGAACGACCCCGGAATACTCGCCGACCTGCTCGGCGAGGAGGACCCCGCCATGACCCACACCATCGAGATGGAAACCGTCAATGCCCACCTGGGCGAGCTACCCGAACGCGAACAGCGCGTCCTGATGCTGCGGTTCTACGGCAACCTCACCCAGGCCCAGATCGGCCAGCGGCTGGGCATCTCCCAGATGCACGTATCCCGCCTGCTCGACCGGGCCCTGAGCTACCTGCGGGTCCAGATCAGCTCGGAAAACTAGACCGGAGTGCTGATGTGCACGACCCAGAATCCGGTCCGGAGGGCAGGGAGGGCAGCCTGATGCCCGGAAGTCACATACCGCAGCATCGTCGAGAGCAAGCTCGCGAGGATTACCACGACCCGACCGCCGGAATCGGTGGCGCGCGCCGGCCCTCAGCGCCCTGACGCCACGGCTGGTTCTGGCCATCTTCGGCCTGCTGGCCTGCGCCGCTGGAGCAGTGGTGTTCATCGTCGTCGTGAGCCAGCCCGTTATCGCGGGAATCTGGGCCTTCCTCGCGGCCGCCGCTCTCGTCGACATCGTCGTCGTGACCCGCCGCAAGCTGCGCGGTGAGCCCGGCTGATCCGCCTTTCATTCCAGTGCTCTTTGGACGGGCTCAGCTCGGCGCAGCTCAGGATGAGTGAGATGGTTCCGGGCGGGTAGCGGCGCGGCTCCCTACGGGGCCTGGACCAGGGAGGTCCGGGATCAGAGGAGCAGCGTGAGACTGACATCAGGGCCCTCGGCGCCGGCCGGGAACGTCGTGTCCCGCACGATCCGGGTCGCATCGGTGCCCGCCGGGCACGTTTACGTGAGCCATCTCAGCGATCCGTCTGGCGCAGATGCGGTCGTGCGGCTGAAGGACCCGGCCCCGGCCGGAGCCGCCGCGAGCGGGGAGTGGTGGCCCCCCGTGATGCTCTCGTCGTCGTGGGTGCTGGATCATCACGAGGAATTCGACGTCTTTCATATCCACTTCGGTTTCGACGCTCAGGAGGCAAGCGGCCTGGCCGCACTGGTGGCCGCCCTCCGCTCGGTGCGCAAGCCGCTGGTCTACACCATTCACGACCTGCGCAACCCGCACCATGGCGACCGCCGTGCTCACGACGCCCACCTTGACGTGCTCGTCGCCGCCGCCGACGCCCTGATCACCCTGACCCCATCGGCAGCGGCGGAGGTGGAGGCGCGCTGGGGGCGAAGGCCGATGGTGCTGCCCCACCCGCACGTGGTCGAGCTGGACCGGATTCCGTCCACCCGAGCGTCCCGCCCTGGATTCGTGGTGGGCGTGCACGCCAAGAGCATGCGCGCGAGCATGGCGCCGCTGCCGGTGATCCAAGCCCTGACCGACGTCGTAGCGGCCATGCCGGGCGGAGTCCTGCAGGTCAACGTGCACCATGACGTCTTTGACCAGGACGGCCTGCGGCATGACCCCGAACTCTCCGGCTATCTGGCCGCCGCCGCCAGCCGGGGGGAGATCGACCTGAGGGTCCATGACTGTCTCAGTGACGAGCAGTTCTGGTCTTACCTGGAGAGCCTGGACGTGTCGGTGCTGCCCTATCGGTTCGGCACCCACTCGGGCTGGCTGGAGGCCTGCCATGACCTCGGCACCACGGTGGTCGCGCCGAGCTGCGGCTATTTCGGCGCCCAGCGGCCTTGCTTGTCCTACCGCCACGACGAGGCCGGCCTGGACGCCGGGTCTCTCCAGGATGCCGTGCTTGACGCCTTTGTCCGCCGGCCGCGCTGGCAGGCCCGTCCGGCGGACCGCCGGCGGGAGCGAGTCGGCATAGCGGCCGCGCACCGGCGGCTATACGAGCAGCTGCTCGGATGAGCCGGCTGCGGATTGCGCTGATCGCCTCGGCGCGCTTTGCCATCCGTGAGCCGTTCGCCGGCGGCCTGGAGGCACACACGTGGGCCCTGGCCAGAGGCCTGCGGGGCCGGGGACACGACGTGACCGTCTTCGCCGGCTCCGGATGCGATCCGGAGCTGGGCGTGAGCGAACTCAGCGCTGCGCGGCCACGGATCAGCGACGCAGCCCGCGCCGACGCCAGCATGTCGGCCTGGGAGTGGCTCGAAGAGCACCATGCCTACCTGCAGCTGATGCTCGAGCTCGCCGACCGGGGCCGGGCCGACTTCGATGTTGTCCATAACAACTGCCTGCACTATCTGCCCGTCGCCATGGCCCGGACGGTGCCGGTTCCGATGATCTCCACCTTGCACACCCCGCCGACGCCGTGGCTGGAATCAGCCGTGCAGGCGGCCCCGTGCCCGGTCATCTTCACGGCGGTCAGCGAGCACACCTCACAGGCGTGGCGGCCTGCGATACCAGCGGCCAGAGTCATCCGCAACGGCATCGACTTGAACAGATGGCCGTCTGGCCCAGGCGGCGGTCCTGCTCTCTGGCTGGGACGGATGGCCCCCGAAAAGGGTGCTGACCTGGCGATCCAGGCTGCCCGCCGAGCGGGGCAGCCATTGGACCTGGCCGGGCCTATTTCTGACCGCGACTATTTCACGGCCCGGGTCCAGCCGCTACTCGGCGGCAACGTGCGCTATCTCGGGCACCTGACTCACGGCGAACTGGCGGTACGACTCGCCCGGGCGAGCGTATGCCTGGTGACCCCGCGGTGGGACGAGCCCTATGGCCTGGTCGCGGCCGAGGCGCTGGCTTGCGGGACACCCGTCTGCGGGTTCTCCCGCGGGGCGTTGCCCGAATTGCTGGATTCTCACTGCTCCGTGCTGGTCGAGCCGGACGACATCGAGGCGCTTTCCGCCGGGCTTGCGGAAGCCGCCCGGCTACCCCGCGCCGCGGCTCGCGCACATGCCGCCGCGAACTGCTCACAGGACCGGATGATCGGACAGTACGAGGACCTCTACCGCGAGGTCGCGGCGTGATCGGCTACTACGTCCATCATGTCGGGCACGGCCATCTGGCCATGGCACGGTGCATCGCCCCGCGGCTGCACGACCGCGTTACCGGGCTGTCCTCGCTGGCCCGCCCGGAGGATTGGCCCGGTGACTGGCTCCGGCTCCCGCGTGACGACTCCGGTGCGCCCGCGGTCGAGCCGACCGCGGGCGGCCAGCTGCACTGGGCGCCGCTCGGGAATACGGGGCTGCGTGACCGGATGGCCGCGATCGCCCGGTGGGTACAGCAGGCTGGACCGTCGGTGATGGTGGTGGACGTGTCAGTGGAGGTGGCCGCGATGACCAGGCTCATGGGGGTGCCGGTTGTCTCCCTGGTGCTGCCAGGCCAGCGCGATGACCCCGCTCACCACCTCGGATTCTCACTTGCCGAGGCACTAATCGCGCCGTGGCCGGGTTTCCTGGCCGCTGACCTGTTGAACGCAGGCCCGGTCGGGGACCGGATCCGGGCCGTCGGAGCCTTTTCCCGCTTTGACGGGCGGCTGCCGGAGCGCGGCGCCCGGCACACCGTTCCCTCAGTCCTGGTGTTGCAGGGATCCGGAGGATCGGAGGTCACCGCGAGCCGGATACGCGAAGCCGCCGCCGCCACGCCGGACTGGGAGTGGACCGCGGTCGGCGGCCCGGCCGGGCCATGGGTGGCCGACCCCTGGCCGCTGCTCTGCCAGGCTGATGTCGTGGTCACCCACGGTGGCTTGAATGCCGTCGCGGAGGTCGCGGCGGCGAGGAAACCGGCCGTCATCGTGCCGCAGGCCAGGCCTCATGACGAGCAGCAGGCGACCGGCCGCGCGCTGGCCCGGGCAGGCCTGGCCGTCGTCACCGCGACATGGCCGCAGGCCGCTCGCTGGCCCGGTGTCCTGCGTGAGGCCGTCGAGTCCGGCGGCCAGCGGTGGGCCGCCTGGTCCCCGGGAACGGGAGCGGACTGCGCGGCACGAGCCATCGAGTCCGTCGGCGTGCGCCCGGAGAGGGGGTGAGCCATGCGTTGCGCAGTGGTGACGCAGGTCGCGGGCAGGCATTCACATCTGGTCATGCAGTGCCGCGGGCTCCTGGCGGGCACGCTCCAGCCCGACATGCACGTCGTGGTGTCCATGAACGATCCGTCCGTCCGAGATGTCCTCAGCCGCCGTGCGCCGCGCCCCGACGTCATCGAGCTCCCTTCCGCCCCGGGCCCGCTGCCGCTGGCCCGGGCGCGGAAACGCCGGCGCGCAATATGCCCTCCGGTCCGGCGCGGATCTGCTCATATTCCTGGACGTGGACTGCATTCCCGGCCCGCTGCTGGTCCAGCGTTACCGGCAACTCGCCGCCACCGAGACGACGCCCAGCCTGCTGTGCGGCCCGGTCGCTTACCTGCCGCCGCCGCCGCCGGACGGCTACCGGCTGGCCGGGCTGGCCGGGCTGGGACGGCCGCATCCAGCGCGTCCCGTGCCGCCCGAGGCCGGCGTGCTGCCCGGCGCCGACCACAACCTGTTCTGGTCTTTGTCCTTCGCCGTGCGCGCCGAAGTGTGGCGCAAGCTCGGCGGCTTCTGCGAGCAGTATCGCGGCTACGGCGGCGAGGACACCGACTTCGGCCAGCTCGCGGCCAGCAATCAGGTCGCCCTGACCTGGGTCGGCGGCGCCTGGGCCTACCACCAGCACCACGACAGCGCTGATCCGCCCGTTCAGCACCTGCACGACATCATCCGCAACGCGACGCTCTTTCGCCGGCGATGGGGCTGGTGGCCGATGGAAGGCTGGCTGGCCGAATTCGAACGGCGGGGTCTCATCGTTTTCGAGCCCCGCACCCAGACCTGGCGGGCGCTGGCATGAAAGGCCTGGCGCTACCGGCGGTTGGGGTCCGACGCATTCCTCGGCCTGGCTCGCGAGGGGCCGGGGCGGCCGTTCCGGGGCAGGTTGGGCGGGCTGGCCGGGGCGGCGGAAACCTTAGCCAGAACTGAACTCCTTCGAGGGTGAGCCCTAGTAACCGGGCGGGCATGCTTATAACCAGAGTCACTTGCTCTTGAGAACTGAACAACCAGCGGCCAGCACCCCCTGCAGCCGGCCGCACCCAACGTCGATGGTCCGCGCTGATAAGGCAACCCTGCCGCCTTATCAGCGCGGACCGCGGCGTTTCCGGGGTTGCGCCGAGCCAGGAGAGACACCGGCGTCGGCCAGCTCCCCCGGCGGCGACACCGCCGACTGGTATGCCCGCGCGCTGCTCACCTGACCGAGCCGGCGGCCCGGCACCCGGGGCCGCCCGCTGGGACTCAGCTGAACATGGCCTCGCCGACATAGGAGCCGGAGGCGGGAGCGGGCGGGACGAAGAAGATGGCTGAGCCGATGTGGGTGATGTACTCGTTCAGCGCATCGGAGGCGCCGAGCTTGGTCTGCAGGGTCTCGAAGTGCGCCGGGTCGTTCTGGTAACTCACGAACAGCAGGCCGGCATCGAGAAGGCCGTACTGGTTGATCCCGTCTGTGTAGTTATAGGAACGGCGCAGGATCCGCAGCCCGCCGTTGTTCTCGAACGCGGCCAGGGCGATGTGCGAAGTCGGGGCGATGACGGTGCTGCCATCCGCCGTCTTGGCGGTGAAGTTGGGGGTATCGAATTCCTGCGTGCCGGTCAGCGGGGCGCCGGACTGCTTGTGACGGCCGAAGACCCGGTTCTGGTCGCTGACGCGGTCGGTGTCCCAGTTCTCGATGTGCATCTGGATTTTCCGGACGACCTGGTAGCTGCCCTGCCGCTGCCACTGGGGCCCGTCCTTGACCCAGACGAACTCTTCCAGCTCGGCGTCCTGCTTGAGGTTCCGGGTGCCGTCCTTGAAGCCGAGCAGGTTGCGCGGGGTGGCCTGGCCGATGCCGGCCGAGGCGCGGCCGAAGCCGAGCACGGTCCAGTTGGTGGCCGCGGCCCCGGAGTCCTTGGCGATCCGGGCCAGGTCGCGGACGGCGTGGTAGGCCACCTGGGGGTCATCGGCGCAGGCCTGCAGGGACAGGTCGCCGCCGGAGATGGACGGGTCGAGGGAGTCTGACGGGAGCGCCTTGAGGTTGCGCAGCAGCGGCGGCTTGTGCGCGGTCAGGCCGTAGGTGTCGGTGAAGACATTCGGCCCGAGGCCGACGGTGACCGTGAGCGAGGCCGGGGCCAGGCCGAGCGCTTCGCCGGTGTCGACGCCGACCGCGGCGGTCTGGTCGGGCTCGACCTGCCCGATGGGCTGCCCGGCCATGAGCTGGGCGATGGCCCCGGACCAGCGGGCCAGCAGCGCCTGCAGCCCGGAGGGCAGCGTGGTGGTCAGGTTGAACGTCATGTAGACGGTGTAACGCTGCGGCGGGGTCTTGATCCCGGCCTGGGGACCGGTGCCGTAAAACGAGTACGACTGGGTCAGGTCGACGACGTCGAGCGTGTCGGCCTTGGCGCTGGGGCTGTTGAAGGCGCCCGCGGCGGCGGCCGCGGCGGTGCCGCCCGCGCCGACGGCCAGGCCGCCCGCCGCGGCCGCTCCGAGGAGCAGGCCGCGGCGGGAGACCTGCCTGCGGGTTTCTTCTGGTGGGGTCTTATCAGCCATTACCGGCGGTCGCCACCTTCTCGGCGATCTGGGACAGGGGCTCCTGCAGGGCCTGGACGGTTTTGCTGAGCTTGGCCCCGTCGGACGCCTTCAGCGCGGCGGTGTACAGCACATAGCCACCGGGAACGCCCGGGTCGCGGTAGGTGTCCAGCGTCGCGCTGACGTTCGCGAACTGGGTGGCGACCTGCTGGGACAGGGCCGGGTCGATCTTGTCCAGGCCGGGCTGGAGGTAGGAGAACGCCTGCTGGGCGCCCTCGACGTTAGCGGCGAAGTCAACCAGGTCGATGTGGCTGTAGAGCTCCTCCTCGCCGGTGATCTTGGCGCTCTGGACCTCCTCGAGCAGGTCGGCGGCGCCGTTGGCCAGGTCTTCTGGCTGGTAGGTCAGGGTCTTCGTGAGCTGGTCGAGCTTGGTCACGTTCGTCTGCAGCTCAGCCGCAAGCTGCTTGGTCGACGCGGTGATCTGCCCGTTCTGGTACAGGTCTCGCTCGATGGCGTGGAAGCCGTGCCAGCCGACCTTCGGATCGAGGTTGGACGCGCGCATGTCGATCAGGTAGTCGAGGTTGCCGGCGTTGTCGGTGGCCTTGAAGCCGGGCAGGACGAACCCGTCGACATCGGACTCGATGCGCTCGTAGAACGGCCGGGCCAGCGGATACTCCTGCTTGGCCTGGGCCAGGTTCCCGGCGTCAATGTCGGCCTTGAGGGTGCCGACCGCGGTGACCATGGCGTCCACCACGCCGTTGACGTAGGTGGCGTACCCCTTGGTTCCGCTGGCCAGGATGGCGGCCGCGCTGCCGGTGGCCTGGGTGGCCGGCTGCCCGGTGACGGTGAAGTTCTGCGTCTCCTTCCCGGCGCCAGGGCAGTAGACCTGGTAAGTGCCCCCGCCGAGGGTGACGGTGAAGCTGACGGCCGGCAGCCCGGGGGCCAGGTTCTCTTTCTCGCCCAGGATGCGGTTGTCGCTCTGCAGCTCGACCTCGGTGATGGCGGTCGCGGTCTTGTTGGTCACCGTGAAGGTGACCGGCCCGGCCTTCGCGGTGCTGTTGTCCAGCGTGCAGGTACCACCGTTGTCGCCGGTCATGGTGATGGCCACCTGGGAGGCGCCGTTGGATACCGGAGCTGCGCCTGCTGAGCTGCTGGCGCCGGTGGCGGCGGCGCGGGATGAGCTGCTGCTGCTCGCGCACGCGCCCAGGGCCGCAGTGAGCGCCGCGGCGAGGCCGACCGCAGCCAGCGGCCGGTATCGGGCATGACGGTAGGACAAAGGGGGCTCCTTACGGCTACGACAATTCGGCCGGCCCAACGGCCGACTTCGGGGCGGACATCAAGACGGGGGCTGGTTTCTCGGCTTTCTCGGCGCGGCGCAGCCGGCGCGCGTGGCGAGCCGCGGCGAGGCCGACCAGCAGGGCGGCGATAGCCAGCACGATGGGAATGGCGACGGCCCACAAGATTCGTTCGGTGCGGGCGCTGTTCACCTGGCTGATGGCGGCCGCCGCCCGGCCCTGGTAGGCGGCCGAGACCTGCCAGTCGCCGGACAGGCCGACCGCGGCCAGGTGGCCGACGGACAGCGTGCGCGGAGTGGTCAGGCCGCTGCCGGAGACGGAAACCACGGCGGTCGTCTGCTGCGCGGCGTCAAGCAGCACCCCGTCCGCGGTCCAGACGCTGGTCGCGCGGTGAATCGACCATCTGGCAGTAAAGGGCCCGGGGTGCTCCTGCGGATTCAGCCCGACCGGCAGCCGGCCGCCGTACAGCGCGGTGAGCTGAGCGAGGCTCAGGGTGGCCGGCGTGGACGCCGCGCGGACGCTGTCGGTCACGGTCCACGCGGTGGCGCTGATGCCGTTGTACTGCTCCGGGTGGCCCTGCCCGGCGGGCAGCTCAATGACCGTCGCGGACGACCCCGGGATGGCCGTCGTCAAGGCCATGCCCGGGCTGGAGGTCGTCAGCTGGGCGGCGCCGATGACCGCCGCAGACGCGCCGCTGGTCAGCGGAGCCGGCCCTAGGGCCGTCGGGCGGGGCTGGGGATAAAGCACCGCCAGCAGGATGGCGGCGATCCCGAGTACGACCGCAGTGCCTGCCTCGAAACGCACGACCGACCAGCCGCGTAGCCGCCGTGACGCCGGCCAGTACACGAACAGCGCGACGGGGATCAGGTAGGCGAACCAGCCGACGACCTCGATCCGGCGCGGGTCGGCCGGGATGCCCAGCACGCCGGTGATCAAGGCGGACTGGACCGAGCCCGGGGTGACCAGCCAGGACAGGTCAACGGTGCGCTGCTGGCCCGCGAGGAGCCAGCCGGCCTCGTGGGCCGTGCGCAGCGCGGTGATCACCAGTCCGGCCGCGACCAGGATCAGGAACACGCCCGTGTACCGGAAGAACTTCGACAGGTTGATCTTCACGCCGCCGGCGTAGATGCCCCAGCCGATGGCGACCGCGATCAGGATCCCGAGCACGGCGCCGAGGATGGCCAGGGCGGACGACTGCGCCGCGGAGAAGGTGGCCAGCAGGAAGACGCTGGTCTCGAAGCCTTCCTTGAGCACCGCGAGGAACGCCATCACGGCCAGCGCGTAAGCGCTGCCCTGGCTCAGCGCTTCGGCGGCGCCCGCCTCCAGGTCCTTCTTCATGCTGCGGGCGTGGGTGTTCATCCAGACGATCATGGTGGTCACGAAGAAGATCGCGACCACGCCGATGACCGACTCCATGGCTTCCTGGTCGGCCTGGGGCAGCGACCGCTCCACCACGTCCAGCGTGACCCCGACGGCGATCGACAGCGCGACGGCCAGGGCCACGCCCAGGATCATCGGCCGCAGGCTCTTGCCGTTGGTACGCAGGAACGCGGCAATGATCCCGACGATCAGAGCCGCCTCCAGCCCCTCCCGCAGGCCGATCACCAGCGTCGCGAGCACGCCACCTCCACCGCACAGAGCCCATATGGTTAGCCTTACCTAAGCAAGGGATGAGCTTAGGGCACCCTAACTACGCTGTCCAGCCGGTGTGCCCGAACTCACCGCAGTCGGGACCGAACCGTGTCCGGCGCGGTAGAACCGGTCAGCTGGGGTCGCTCTCGGGCTCGGCGCGCTGGGCGCGGCGGCGGAAACCTTAGCCAGAACTGAACTCCTTCGAGGGTGAGCCCTAGTAACCAGGCGGGCATGCTGATAACCAGAGTCACTTGCTCTTGAGAACTGAACAACCAGCGGCCAGCACCCCCTGCAGCCGGCCGCACCCAACGCCGATGGTCCGCGTCGATAAGGCAACCCTGCCGCCTTATCACCGCGGACCGCGGCGTATCCGGGACCAGCCATCCGACACGGCCCGGCCACCTGCTGCCATTCCCTGTACGGCTTGCCGCCCGCCGCTGGTCTGCGACACTGGCTCGTGGCCATGGAGCCACTTGGAGGCCGGAATGGCTGTCATGCTGATTGCCCGCTTCGACGGCGACGTGGACCAATTGCGGGAAGCCTACGACCGGGCCCACGCGCTGATCATGAGCCGCGGGGGCGCGACCAGCGCCGGGGAACTGCGCCACCATTGCGCGATCGGAAACGGGGCCCTGTACATCATCGGCGTGTGGGAGTCAGAGGACCAAGTCCGCACGCGGTGGGCTAGCGAAGGCTTCGAAGACTTGCTGACCTCGGCCGGTCTCCCGTCACCGAAGACCGCGGATATCAGCATCCTTGAGCTGCACGCTACCGAGCCGCCGCTGTGAACCGGTAAGACGCCGTTGGCCTGTGGGCTCTTCACAGGGCGAAGGCCAGGGTTACCCGGGAGCCGCGCGGGCCGGTCACCGCGGTCATCCGGTTGGCCACCTTGGCGGCCAGCCACAGGCCATGCCCCGGCTCGCAAGGCCACTGCAGCGGACCGGCAGCCCGGTTGACCTCACCGCCCGCCACGGCGTCTGCGGCAGGCGGCGTGGCAGGCGGATCATCCCGCGATGCCGCGCCGTCCTCGATCAGGCATCGCAGTTCCCGCTGCGTGCGCCAGATCCTCAGGCGTCCTGCCCCGCCGCCGTGAAACACGGCGTTAGCGGCCATCTCGTGCACTACGATCACGATGTCATCGACATCCTGCTGAGCTATGCCAGCCGCAAGCGCGTAGGCCCGCACGACGGCACGGAGCAGGGACAGCGTGCTTTTATCAAAAGCCTGCTTCAGAGCCTTCATGGCCGCGCACGCCATCCGCCCGCCGTCCCTGGCGGGGCCGGCTTGAACCCTGGCATCTCGATGACTGATCACCTCCGTCGTAGGACCGGCGCGAGACCCTAGCCGGGCTTCGGGCCCCGTGGGCAGGTCCAATTCGCCCCGTACCCGGGTCAGTACCGGCCAACCTCTTTTCGGGCTTTAACCCAAACCCTGGCACCGGCCAGGTGCGGAGGCGGCCGATGTGAACAGGGCAGCTGGGCGCTAATACGGGCCCGAGATCGGGATGCTGCGTGGTCCTGGTCCGAGAACCGGCGCGGATACGCAACCGAGATGCGGTTCACCCAGGTTCACGCGACTACGCTGTGACCAGGTCGTGGCGCGCGCACACTTAGAAAACAGCAGCCAGAGAATCCTGTCGATCGCGTATATGGAGGATCATTTTCATGGCACTGTACCTGTACCAAAGCACCTACACCGCCGAGTCGGTGGCGGCGCTGATCAGGGAGCCAGAGGATCGCATTGAGGCGGTCAGGCCAGGGCTTGAAGCGGCGGGCGCGAAGATCGTGGCGGGCGGGTACCCGTTCGGCGAACATGAAATTGTCCTGCTCGTTGAGATACCGGACGACGTCACGGCAGCCAGCCTGGGGCTGGTCGGGACGGCTACCGGCGCGTTCAGCAAGGTCAAGATCACCCAGCTGGTCAGTGGCCAGGAATGGGTTGAGTCCTTGCGGAAGGCCCAAGATCATCAGTACCGTCCGCCCCGGGCGCTCCCCGACTGAATACCCGGCAAGGCCAGAGATTTCCTTTCGGGGCATTAGCTAGCCGAGAAATATTGGCGGTTCCTGCTTTAGCGCATCGTTAATCCGGCAATTGTCACCGGCTTTAGGCTGACTCCGAAGACGCGCCCGCATGGCCTTGAGCTGGTGCCGCTCACGCCATCGTGGCGGCCAGCTCGGCGGCCGCTCATGCTGGCAGGCGATACAACCCACGCGATGGCGCCTGGGTCAGCGATCGGACCCCGGTTTGCTCGTACCGGGAGGTGGCTCGCTGGCGGGCTGGACTGGGTGATCGGCCGGGCGGGCCGCCTGGGCTGGAGCGGCCGGGCTGCCCGGCACGGAATCAGGAACGTGGTCAGTGCGACCATGACTGACCGCGGCGGTACGGGATATCCGCCGGAGCCGCAGGGCCAGCAGGACAGCCGAGCCGAGGAAGAGCACGCCCGTGACCCCGAGCCAATGCCACAGGAACGGATCCGGGGACAAGGTGGTCGACGCGTGGTAGTCCGTGTGCAGCCGGAGGATCAGCGGGAACCAGACGAGGAACAGCAGGCCCGACAGCCCGGCGGGCACTCGCAGGTAGTTGATCCACGGGACGGCAGGCAGCCGCGGTACCCGATGCCTGATGGCCGTCAGGGCGGACCGGTCGGCCACCGAGTACAGCGGCATCAGGAGCAGGTCATGGCCGATGACCGCGCCGAGGAACCACACCGCGACGCCGAGCGGGCGGGACGCCACCAGCTGGGCGGCGGCGTAACCAGCCAGGGCGAAGCAGCCCGCCAGCACGAGCAGGTGCAGAGGATTGGCTCCGTACCAGCGGATGAGGTGTTTCATGTCAGTTTCCGAACGTCAGCCGGGTGACCCACTTGGTGTTGTGCACGCCGGGAGCGGCGGGCACGATGACCCGCGCTGGATAGCCGTGATCAGGTGAGAGATCAGCGCCGTTGACGTGCAGCGCGAGCATGGAGCCGGAATTCATGATCTGCCCGGCCGACAGGACGGTGTAGCTGAAGGAGCCGCCGCGCTCCAGCGACTGGACCAGGACAGTGGCAGGCTGATCCACGCCGGCCAGCCTGGCCAGGTCGCGAAGCCGCACCCCGGTCCAGGACTGGTCACCGGTGGACCAGCCCTCGACGCAGTTGATGGACAGCTGGGCCGTGTGCTGCGGCATGGCGAGGAGCTGGGCCCTGGTCAGGCTCAGCGGTGCGCCCGGGGCAGAACCGGCGCCCATGAGGGTGAGCCGCCAGTTCGCACCGGTCTCGGCGGCCTTGATGCCCGCCTGGGCGGCGGTCACGTTTATCTGGAACTCAGCGGGTCCGCCGTTCGTGACCTGCCCGTGCGGCGCGAGGACAGCCGTGCGGCGTAGCGGCCCGCCGATCGACTGGCCGACGGACAGCGCCAGCAGGAGCGCCGACCCGCCGCCGGCAAAGGCCAGCGCGCCCCGTCGCGAGATGGTCGGCGCGGCCGGCTCCGGGCTGACCAGGCCCCCGGCGTCGGGCGGTTCCGGGCGGGTGTGAGCGGTGTCGGTGCGCAGTTCCCGCAGCAGTCCGCCGCCGCGCAGCGCCCTGATCACGGCGGGGATCTTCAGTCCGGTATGGGCGACCAAGGCCGCCACGAAGACCCAGGCGCCATAAAAGTGCAGGGTGTAGAAGGACCCCGGGAACACGTACCACTGCTGGATGTTGACGATGCCGGTGGCGAACTCGAAGACGGCCCCGCCCACCAGCAGGAACAGTGACAGCCGTTCCAGGGCCTGCGCGGGGTTGCGGACCGGGGGCCAGGCGAAGAGCTTCGGCAGCACCGACCACAGCTTGGCCAGCAGGATCGGGACGAGCATCAGGCCCAGGGTGACGTGCACGCCCTGGTTGACCCGGTAGAGCCAGGCCGGGCGGGCGGGCCAGGAGAACAGGTAGAACCCGAGCCAGCCCTTGCCGGGCGTCAGGTCGTTGAGGCGGTTCAGGTCGGGATTGTAGGCAGCGTAAGAGAGCAGGCCGGTCGCGAACATGACCACGATCCCGGCCAGCAGGACCAGGCCCAGGACCGACGTCAGCCACGGACCGCGGATCGGGCTGCGCCAGAAGGACCGGCGGAACGGGCCCGGCAGTTCGTCCGGTCGCGGCAGCCGTTCCAGCCACCGGGTGATCCGCCCGCGGACGGCCCGGGACGACGCGATGAGACCTCGCCGGGCCTGGCCGAGTCGCTGCGCGGCGCGCCGGCCACCGCGCTGGACCGCACGCCGGGCCCGCACGCTCAGGACCGCGCCGGGCCTGGACCTCCTGGCCTTGGTCATGCGGCACCACCCGGGCGGCCGGACCCGGGCGGCCGGGTCAGCGGCACTGCGCCCGGCGACCCCGCGATCGCGCTGGTGGCCGCGACGCAGGAGCCGCGGCCCACCGGAAGCCACACCGAGACCCGCTGCTGCCGGGCGACGGCGACCGGGCCGTAGGGGTCAGGGGGCACATCGGCGAGCGGCATCTGCGGGCAGAGACGGTAATGCCTGGCCAGGTCGGCGGGGAAGCCCCGCAGGTCCCCGGTCATCTCCACGATGATCGCGGTGAACTGCTGCGTGGCCACCTGCTGCGCCACGCTGCCGGTGAAGATCGTCTTGGCGGCCTGATCCGAGGCGCCCAGCACGTCGGCCGCAGCGACCTGATCCTCAACCTGCGGCAGCCCGGCCATGAGGGCCAGACCCGGATCACCGGGGATGGCGATCGTGCCGCCCAGCGCCTGCAGGCCGGCCGTCAGCCGGCGCCCTGCATCGCGATCCGCTCCCGTGGGGATCGCGTGACCGGGCCGGAATCCGGCCACCAGCACGGCTAGCTGGGCGGTGACCAGGGCGGCGGCCGCGACGGCGGCCCACCATCCTGCCGCGCGGTCCGGGTTCCGGGCCGCGGCGGCCGCGGGCCGCCCGGCCAGCTGACCTCCGGGGCGTGGGGCCATGGCCAGCCCGGCCAGCAACGCCACCACCAGGTAGGCGGGCAGCATGTCGTTGACATTGCCGCCGATCTGCACCCGCGCCGCGTAGCCCTCGGCGATCAGGGCCGCGCAGCCGGCCAGTAGCACCGGCGGCACGCGCCGTGCCCCGGTCAGCACCGCGCAGACCGCGAGGCCGAGCACGGGGAACAGGTAGCGGGTCCAGAACCGGGTCGCGGCGGCAGTATTCAGCGCGTGCTGACCCATCTGCTCGAAGACGTAGTACAGGTACCATCCGTGGCTGGACAATCCGAGCACGACCGTGCTGGCCGCCAGGACGGCGCCGTAGGCCAGCGCGGCGGGCAGGACGAGCCTGCGGCGGGGCCCGGCGGCCAGGACGGCGAGGATGGCCACGCCTTCGGCGAGGGCACTCTGCTTGGTGAGGAACGCGGCTCCGAGCAGGAGGCCCACCGCCACCGCGCCCCCGGTGCGGCCAGGCCCATCGCGCGGCATACAGGGCGGCGACGCTCAGCGCGAGGAACAGTGAATCGACCCGGGCCACGTCGAACCAGGCGTGGGCGTCGAAGTACGTGGCGGCCAGCAGCCCGGCAGAGGCCAGCCCGGCCGCGGCGCTTCCCGTCTCGCGCTGGACCAGCCGGCCCAGCACCGCGAAACAGGCCAGCGATGAGACCAGCGATACCAGCCGCAGGGGCAGGTACGACGGTCCGAGCACGCTGGCGGCCGCCGAGGAAACCGCGAAGTAGAGCGGCGGGTAACCGTCCGGGACGTAACGGGCGGACGGCGCCGCGTACAGCGGCTGCCCGGCGAGTATCCGGTGAACCTCGACGAGGGAGTTGCTCTCGAGGACCTCCAGCACCAGCGGATAGGTCAGCCGGGTGGCAGCCACCGTGATGAAGGTGCCGATCGCCGCCACCCCGAGCACCGCGGCGACGGCCCGCAACGCCCGCAGCCAGTCCGGCCGGGCGGGCGCGCCCAGGGCACCGCCAGCCTGGCCACGGCGAGCACCGGCCTCGGCGGCAGCGCCCGGCTCGCGGCCGGCCCGCAGTTCCGGGCCACTCCAGGGGATCACGCTGTGTATTACACGCGGAGGCAACGGGCACTGACAAACGTGTCCGGCCGGGTGATTTGTCCGTAATGCCGGTCTTAAAGCGAGCGGCCTCAGGGGACAGCAGGCCAGCCGGAACCGGCCCCCGTTCCCGCCCGGCATGGCGCTGACCAGGTCATCTGCGCGCCACGCGGTCAGCGTCCCGGACCGTCTGGCAGTCCGCGCCGTCGGCACCGGACAGCCTCTCACCAGCGGATCTTACAAATCAGGGATAACGGCTGCGGGAACCGCAGCACATTACAAACTGAGGAGAGCCTGGCGGATCGCGAGGCCGGGGACGTGACCATGCGTAGCTTCGGAGCATGCGGACTCTCGTGACCGGCGGCGCCGGCTTCATCGGGTACAACGTGGCCAGGACGCTGGCCCATGCGGGCCAAGACGTACGGGTGCTGGACGCGCTGCTGCCGTGCGTCCACCCGGCCGGCGTCCCGCCGTTCTCCGGTGACCCCGGCTTCGAGTTCGTCCAGGGCGACGTCCGCGATGCGCAGGCGGCCGAGGACGCGCTGCGCGGCGTCGACGCGGTGTGCCACCTGGCCGCCATGGTCGGGCTGGGCCTGGATTTCAATGATGCCCCGCTGTACGCCGGCTGCAACGACCTGGGGACCTCGGTCCTGCTCGCCGCGATGGCCCGGAAGGGGACGAGCAGGCTCGTGCTGGCCTCCTCGATGGTCGTCTACGGCGAGGGCGCCTACTCCTGCCCCAGGCACGGGGTGGCCATGACCCCGCCGCCGCGGCAGGCGGCCGACCTTGACCGGGGGAGATTCGAACCGCGCTGCGAGCGGTGCGGTGAGCCGCTGTCGCCGGAGCTGGTGACCGAGCAGGCGCCGCTCGGGCCGCGCAATGTCTACGCCGCGACCAAGGTGGCGCAGGAGCACCTGGCCGGGGCGTGGGCCCGGTCGGTGCAGGGGCAGGTGGTGGCGCTGCGCTATCACAATGTGTACGGTCCGGGGATGCCCCGCGACACGCCGTATGCCGGGGTGGCGTCCTTCTTCAGGTCCGCTCTGGAGGCCGGCCAGGCGCCGCAGGTCTTCGAGGACGGGGCACAGCGGCGGGACTTCGTCCATGTCCGGGACGTGGCTGGCGCCACTATGGCCGCCCTGGAATCGGTACTGGAACCAGGTACCTCCGGCGGGGCCGGTACGCTGCGTGCCTACAACGTGGGCAGCGGCACGCCACGCTCCGTGGGCCAGCTCGCGTCCGCGCTGGCCGACGCCTACGGCGGCCCGGCCCCCGTCATCACCGGCGAGTACCGGCTCGGCGACGTGCGCCACGTCACCGCCTCGAGTGAGCTCATCGGGCGGGAACTGGGGTGGCGGGCCGCGGTGCCGTTCGACCTGGGGGTGGCAGAGTTCGCCGCGGCGCCCGCGGGCCGGGTGCCGGCCTGAACACGGACGGCTTACCGGCAGGCCGGCAGCCGCAGCTCGAACCGGCAGCCGCCGGCGGCGTTGCAGACGCCGACGCTCCCCCGGTGGGCCGCGACGATGCCGCGGACGATGGCCAGGCCGAGCCCGGCACCGCTGTCGGGCGCGGGACTGCGGGCGTCGGTACCCCGCCAGCCCATGTCGAATACGCGTACCAGGTCGGCCTCCGGGATACCACCGCAGCCGTCGGCGACGGTCAGTACCGCGTCTTCCCGGTCCGGCCACGCCTCGACGTGCACGCAGCCTCCGGGCGGGGTGTACCTGATGGCGTTGGTCAGCAGATTGCTCAGCGCGCGGGACAATTCGCGCGGGTCGGCATGGACCGCAAGGCGCCCGGCAGCACGGCCGTCCAGCCGGACGCCGCGCTTTCGCGCCAGCGCCTCCGTGCTCGCGAGCACGTCGCTGACCAGGTCATCAAGGGTTATCAGGACCGGGGACAACGGCAACGTGCCCGCCTGGATACGCGACAGCTCAAACAAGTCATCGACCAGGACGGCCAGCCGCTCGGCCTCCGCCCTCATCTGCTTGTGGTAGCGGGGCGGGTCGGCCGCCAGTCCGTCCTCCAGCGCCTCGGCCATGGCGCGAAGCCCGGCCAGCGGAGTGCGCAGGTCGTGCGAGACCCAGGCGACAAGCTCCCGCCGCGCCTGCTCCAGAGCGCGCTCCCGGTCACGGGAGCGCGCCAGCTTGAGGCTGGTGTCGGAGAGCTCTCTGGACAGGGCTTCGAACTCCGCCGCGAGCGGCTGGGCCGGCGGCCGGAACTGGCCCGCCTCCTCGCCGATCGACCGCGCGGCCTGCCGCAGCGCCCGGCTGCCCGATTCGACGCGGCGGCCGAGCAGCCAGCTGACCGCCGACGCCACCAGGCCGCCCACGACGCACACCGTACAGACGACGCCCAGATCGTGCGTGGACAGAAACATGGCCCGGGCCGTGCCGAGTGTTCCGGCCACGATGGCGATGACCGGCACGATGCCGCTGGCCTGGATGGAACGCCGGAGCGAGACCCTGGGCAGCAGCCGGATGGCGCCCATTCCGGCCAGGCCCACGGCACCGGTCCAGGCGGCGGCGATCAGGACGACCTGAAGCTTGTCGTTCAGGGCGCGCTCGCCTCCCAGCGGTAGCCGACGCCCCAGACCGTCTGGAGCTGCGCCGGCGAGGCAGGATCCGGCTCGACCTTGTCCCGCAGCCGCCGCACGTACACAGTAATGATCGACAGGTCGCCGAAGGACCAGCCCCACACCTGCTCAAGCAGCTCGGTACGGGAGAAGGCCCGGCCCGGGTGGGAGACGAGGAACGCGAGCAGGTCGAATTCGCGCACCGTGAGGTCGAGTTCCCGGCCGTCCCGGCGAACCCGCCGCGCGGCCAGGTCGACCTCCAGCCGCCCGGAGCGTACCGGCCGCGTCAGGACCGCAACCTGGTCGTCGGCACGAGCGCGACGCAGGACAGCCTGCACCCGCAGGGTGAGCTCTCTCGGGCTGAACGGCTTGGTCACGTAGTCATCCGCGCCGCCTTCGAACCCCCGCACCCGGTCGCTCTCCTCGCCGAGCGCGGTCAGCATGATCACGGGCAACGGCGCCTGCGGGTCCCGGCTCTCACGCAACCGCCGGCAGACCTCGAGGCCGCCGACCCCGGGGAGCATGAGATCGAGCACCACCAGGTCCGGCTGCCACGTCGCGGCGAGGTCCAGCGCGCTCTGGCCGTCCGGCGCGTGCCTCGGCTCCAGCCCGGCGTGGCGCAGGTAGTCAACGACGACCTCCGCCACCGTCAGGTCGTCCTCGACAATAAGAATGCGCGCTACCACGCAGCAAGTCTAAGGACATCCCGGGTCACGACGAGCCTCCCGGGCGCTCATTGAGGTACTCACAGGCATTCTTTCCTTGAATCGTAATATGTTTGGTTAATGGCATCATCGCAGCTCGGTCACGCGTTCATGAGCTTTGCTTTCCTTGTTTTGTAAGGCCATGGCTCCTTCATGGCCGCGTTATTCGTAATAGCGTCACATCCGTGGCCGTAGACGTGATCTTGCCGTGCCTGAACGAGGCAGCGGCATTGCCCTGGATTCTGACGAGGATGCCCGCCGGCTTCCGCCCGATTGTCGTGGACAACTGCTCTACGGACGGGTCGGCGGAACTGGCCACTGCGCTGGGCGCGACGGTGGTGCGAGAGCCGGTCCGGGGGTTCGGTGCGGCAGCTCACGCCGGCCTGCTCGCGGCGGAAAGCGACCTGGTGTGCTTCTGCGACTGTGACGGCAGCCTCAACCCGGGCCAGCTCTGCCTGGTGACCGCCCCGCTGCAAGCCGGTCACGCCGACCTGGTCCTGGGCCGCCGCCGCCCGCAGCGGCGCGAGGCCTGGCCGCTGCCGGCCCGGCTCGCCAACTGGGAACTGGCCCGGCGGGTACGGCGGCGCACGGGACTTAGAATCCGGGATCTAGGGCCCATGCGGGCGGCGGGCCGGGAGGCACTGCTGGAACTCAGGCTCGCCGACCGGAGATTCGGCTATCCGCTCGAGATGGTGATGAAAGCGGCGGCGGCCGGCTGGCGGGTATCCGAGGTCGAGGTGACCTACCTGCCGCGCATCGGGAAGTCGAAGGTGACCGGCACCCTGCCGGGTTGTGTGCGGACCGTCAAGGACATGAGCAAGGTCCTGGCCCAGTGACGGCATCGGCGCAGCAGGCCGGCACCACCCTGATCGTCATCGCGAAGCAGCCGATACCCGGCCGGGTCAAGACACGCCTCGTGCCGCCGTTCACGCATGAGCAGGCCGCCGCGCTCGCCGAAGCCGCCCTGGCCGACACGCTCCACGTCGTGCTGAAGGCCCCAGCCCGGCGGAGGCTCCTTGTCCTGGACGGCGAGCCGGGCTCCTGGCTGCCACCGGGTTTCGACATCGTGCCGCAGTGCGCGGGCGCCCTCGACGAGCGCCTCGCGGCCGCCTTCGCCGCGGTTGACGGCCCCGCTGTGCTGATCGGGATGGACACGCCGCAAGTCACGCCCGACCTGCTCGCCGCGGACTGGGAGACGGCCGACGCCGTGTTCGGGCCCGCGGCCGACGGCGGATTCTGGGCCCTCGGCCTGCGCGTGCCGGATCCCGCTCTGCTGCGCGGCGTCCCGATGTCAACCCAGGGCACGGGCGCGATCCAGCGAGCCCGGCTACTCACGGCCGGGCTGCGTGTCGCCGACCTGCCGCTACTGCGCGACGTGGACACGGCAGGGGACGTGACCGAGGTGGCGCGGCTGGCGCCGTGGAGCCGTTTCGCCGAGCGGGCCGGGGAAATCGCCGTGACAGCCCGGCCGGCCTGCCACGTCACCGCGGAAGTCGCCCTCGAGGGGACGGCATGAGGGCAGGCGCGATCGCCTTGTACGAAGAAGCGCTGCGCGAGCAGGCGGCCCCACTGATCTTGCGGACGGCCGGCGGCCGCGCGCTGCTGCTGCAGGTATCTCGCTGGTGCGGGCCGCCTGATCCCGCCGACGAGGAACTGCTCAGGCACTGCCTCGGGCCAGTCCTCGACGTGGGCTGCGGCCCCGGCCGGTTGACCATCGCCCTCACCGAGCGGGGTATTCCGGCACTCGGCGTGGACATCTCTCGGGCCGCCGTGACCCGGGTGCGCCAGGCCGGAGCGCCCGCCCTGCACGGCTCGGTGTTCGATCCGCTGCCCGGTCAGGGACAGTGGGCCACCGTGCTGCTGGCTGACGGCAACATCGGCATCGGCGGAGGGCCCGCCGGGCTCCTGAGGCGATGCGCACAACTGCTTGCGCCCGGCGGCAGGATCTTCATCGAAGCCGACCCTGACGATGTCGATGAGCGGATGAGCGCCTGGCTCGAACACCCCGACGGGCGTCGCGGCCCGGTGTTCCCCTGGGCCCGGATCGGCATTACCGCCCTGCTGCGCATCGCGACCGACACCGGGCTGACCGTGATAGGCCAATGGCGCCACGGCAACCGCGCGTTCGTCTGCGCTGCCACGCTGCCGCATCCCGAACGGCAGAAGCCAGCGCAGGCGTAACCCGAGCCGGCAGGTGGCCGCCACGGTTCTCAGCGTGGGCTCCGAATCAGACCCAGAACGCCGAGAGGCCCACACCACCCTAGTCCGGATCCGCCAGTAACCAGGGCATGGCCCGCCCCGGGCGGGCGACCGGCGGTCGAGGCCGCTCGCAGTCCTCGGCCTGGCTCACGCAGGGCCGAGGGCGGTTCCGGCGGCCTAAGCCGAGGCGGCGGAAACCTTAGCCAGAACTGAACCTCTTCGAGGGTGGGTCCTAGTAACCGGGCGGGCATGCTTATAACCAGAGTCACTTGCTCTTGAGAACTGAACAACCAGCGGCCAGCACCCCCTGCAGCCGGCCGCACCCAACGTCGATGGTCCGCGCTGATAAGGCAACCCTGCCGCCTTATCACCGCGGACCGCGGCGTATCCGGGACCAGCCACGCCAGACGGCCATCGTGGGGCCCATGCGCTAGCCGGTCTCGGCCGATGTGATCTGGGCTTCGGCCAGACGGACGAGGGCGCGGGGAGGCTGCAGCAGGCATTAGCGATCTTCCAGCGGACGGGCTCGCCGGAAGCCGCAGGCGGTCCGCCGAACTGTACGAGCTGAGCAGTAGGCCCGATCCCAGTTCAGCGCCCGGTTGATAAACCACGGCGGCTGCGCGTGCCTGAGTAACGTGGCGGCCAGCGACTCTGGTCAGCGGGCGCGCAAGGCGTCGATGGCTGCGTCAATTCCGGCGCGCTGATGCTGAGCTCGTGCGCGGCCTACGAGTGCGGAGCCTTGGAAGAGAAGCAACAACAGCTCAGCCTGTACCTGGGGCGTTGCGCTGGCCGTGACCTCGCCGGTGGCATCAAACGTGGCTGCCACCGGGGCCGCTGCCTCCTTGTCGTCGGGAAGCAGCTCCGCTGCGGTTCACCCTCGGCGGTAGCAGCAGCACCATCATCACGGCAACGGTCATCGGGCTGATCGCCATCGCGGTCGCCGTCATCCCCATCCGGGCGGACAGGCCCTCACGATAACCTCAGCCGCTGAAGGTGAGCTCGGCTTCCCCCGCCGTCACGTCCGTCACGTTTCCGCGGAAACGCGCGCCGTCCGCTCATGGCACGAGTCGCGCCGCATGCCGAGGGACAGTGCTCAGTATCCAGTCGGCCTGTATCAGGGCGCGGGGCTGGCTGCTCCGTCAGAGATGACGACGGCTCGGCTTCGGCTGCGGGTGGCCGCCGAAGGCGCGCGGTTGTCATCGACGATCGGACTAGATCATGGCCATTCCCCCGACCATCGCCGAAGGCGCGACCGGCTCCACGGTGCGGTGGGCACAATATCTCCTCGTTCGCCGGACCCTGAGTGACAAGCAGGTGGACGGCATCTTCGGCCCGGCGACGAAGGCCGCGGTCGAGCAGTTCCAGCGCGACAGCCATCTCGGCGTTGACGGCATCGTGGGACCCGCCACCTGGGCTGCGCTCGGTGGCGACGGCCCGCAGCCGCCGACGCTGGCCCAGGGATCGCAGGGCCCGGTGGTCGAGAGGCTGCAGACCGCGCTGAACGAGGGCCGGGGCGACTTCGCTCCGGCGTCCAACCCCGTGCTCGCGGTTGACGGCAGCTACGGCCCGCAGACTGCTACTGCCGTGCGGGGCGCGCAGCAGCTGGCCGGCATCCCCGCCGACGGCGTCGTGGGCCTGCAGACCTGGGCCCTGTCCGTCCACGCCGCCGGCCAGGTACTGGCCAACCTTTGCGGTGTCCCCGGCCCGGGATGAGGTCAGTCGCTGACGGTTACCGGGTACTGGGCTGTCAGTCTGCGGCACCCTGGTGCGACGCCGCCCCAGGCCCTCCGGGGCTAATGCCGTCAGCACGAGATTTCGGGCGCCCTGCGCGACCGGGCCCGGCAGCATCCGACCTGGCCGGTAGCTCACTAGCGAATCCAGAGTGGGCAACGGGCACGAGGAGGGCATGCGAGGCTAAGCCATCGCAGCCCGCCGTACCGTGACTGGTTCCCGCACGGGTTTGAATGGGATTCATCTGTGCTCAACCGGGACTCGAACGCGGGACCTACTGCTTAGGAGGACACTTCCCGGTCTGTGTTGACCTCGATGTACGCAGCTCGCGGGCCGTTCGTAGCGCCCTTGAGTAGCCGTTCACGACCGCCGTTCTCCGCTCGTCATGGCGCAAATGCGGCACGGGTGCGGAGCTGGAAGCGTGCGCACGCCCGAAGGCTGGATGTGTCGGCGGTCTTAACTGCGAGGACCACGAGCCGATGTCACGGTTGATCGCGGCTGGCCCGCATGCTTCTCAGGCCACTGGCGGTCCCCGAGCCGCGCCAGCGGAAGAACGCGACGGCAAGGAGATAGGCAAGCCCGGCGATGGCGGCGAGCCAGCCATACGGGCTGCCGCTGTTTCCGCGGGCGATCTCCACCAGCCAGGCCACGATCACGGCGGTAATCACTATCAACCCGGCCACGGCGGTCGCTCGCAGGTCGATCTGGGCGAACCGTTCATCACGGCCGACCGTCAGGCCGCGGATGGTCTCGCTGCGGCTCGTCAGCAGCAGTACCACCAGGCCGAGGCCGAGGCTGAACAGGGGCAGGAACCACTTAGAGCTAGCGATCGCCCGGCCACGATCCTTGATCATCGAACATCTCCTCGACCGTCACGCCGAAATACCGGGCGAGCGCGATCGCCAGCGGCAGCGAGGGCGTATAGCGATCGTTCTCGATTGAATTGATCGTCTGCCGCGACACCCCCATCGCCTCGGCCAGCTGGCCCTGAGCCATGCCCCGCATAGTCCGCAGTTCCCGCACCTGATTCTTCATCGCCGCCGAAGGCGCGCCTCACCCTGCCTGCCGGCCGCGGCGAGGCAGGCAGCGATGGCGGTACATGCCAGGCCAGCAGGCCACGACGACGGCCGGAATCCATAGGCCCTCGGCGATCGGCCACCAGCTGCTTGCCTGACGGCCAGCACCACCGAGCTGACCGCGACGAACACCAGCGTCAGGGCCGCGATCGCTTGCAGCCGCCGCGTCCACGAAGTCATGACGAGCGTCCTTCCGGCCAAGCCCCCTTGTAATAGACAAGCTAACTTGTCATCTGCCTTATTGTCAAGCGAGCTTGTCACCTCACGTTAGAGGGGCCATCCCGATTGGCCATGCCTGGTTCGCACCTCGCCATGCCGACCTGCGCCGCGGGGTGGTAGATTCCCTCGCGTCCGGCAGGCCTCAGACGGGCGGAGTGCCCCATGGCGAGACGGCGGCCAGCGTGAACGACGACATGGATATCTCCTACCAGGCCGCAGTCCGCGGGACACCGGTGCTGAGCAGCGCAGGCACGCAAATCGGCACCCTTGAGCATGTGCTGGAAGTACCCGAAGTCGACGTCTTCGACGGAATCGTCATCGCCACCAGCGGGGGCCTGCGCTTCATCGACGCTGACTACGTGCAGCGGATCACCCGAAACCGGATCTGGTGCAGCATCGACGACACGCAGGCCGCCCAGTTGCCGCCACCTGACGGGGCGCCGGTCTACCGCGTCGATGCGCTGCAGGACTCAGGCCATAGCCTGCATGACGCCTTGGGACGCCTGTTCCGCCGCCCGCACTGGACTCGGGAGGACGACCGCCCCTGACCTGTTTCCTCGAGCGTCGGCCGGCTGCTTTTCAGGTGTAGCGGATACCCAGATCGCGTCGCGGGCGCGAGAGTAATCAGCTGGGGATAGCCAGCGTCCGGTCCGGCCTGGCCCAGGAGTGCGGGCTGTGCCGCTGGGGCATCGTCGGCCGCTGAACATCCGGATGATTACGCAGAAGGGCCGCGGCTTGCGATCCGTGAGGAACTGAGGAGACTTTTACCTGGGAGGAACGCCATCGTCGGCTTGCTGCGCGTCTCCTCATCGCGTCTGGGCTGACGCTGCTGGTCCTGGCCGCTGGCTCGGTGCTGATCTGGGTATTCGAGAGCGGCCAGAAGTGCGGGGATATCCACGGCTTCGGTGATTCGGTTTTCTTCGCCGCCGTTCAGCTGCTGACCGTATCGTCGCTCGCGAACCCTGTGACCACGGCAAGACCCTTTGAGTCGACGCCAGCAACGAGCGACCCCGGGCCGCTGCTCTCAGGGATTCGGCCGACCATCTCGCCAGATGAGCCGTCGGCGGGCCGGGACTGCTGATGATCTGGAGCGAGGTTTTAAGCGACCGGCCGCGTGTGAGGAACCGCTAGAATCGCTCGCCGGAGGGCGGGCCCAGCGCGGCGATCGGGATTCTCCGGTCCACCACATCGGCGGCGACTTGGGAGAGCTTGAGGTTGTGATAGCGCGCGTAGTCCCGCAGCCGCTGGAACGCGTCATCAACAGTTACGGTCAGGTACTCGGCGAGCATTCCCTTAGCCTGTTCGATGATCACTTGGCTGTTCAGTGCCGCCTGCAGCTGCGCGGCCAGTAGGTTGCGTTCCCGAACAGCCCGTTCCTGGATCAGCCCGATCGCAGCCATCTTCGCCATGGCCTGCGCTATCTCCATTTCAGCACTGGTGAACGGCTCGTCGCTGGCGCGGAAGAGGTTCAAGGCACCGATGACGTCGGTGCGTACTCGCAGCGGTACGGCGCACATGAGCTGGAAGCCCGCTTCGGACGCTCGCGGGGCGAAGACCGGCCAGCGGGCACGACTGTCGGCCGCGCTGGCTTGAACGGGCCGCCCAGTGGAGTATGCGTCCAGGCACGGGCCTTCCGCGCCCTGAAGCTCGAACAGCTCCAGCAGCCGCATCCGCTCGTCCGAGGAGGCAATGAGCCGAAGTCCGCCGGCCGCGTCGGCCAGCATCACCCCGGCTGCCTCGATCCGGAGAATCTGCACCGAGTCCTCGGACAGGCCGTACAGGAAATCAACGAAGTCAAAGTCGCTGGCCAGCGTATCCGCCAAGCGGACGAAGGCCCGGGCCATCACAGCCTGCCGGGTACCGTCATCCTCCCGGTGTCCCGGACCGGGGGGCCTAAGCCAGGCGTGCTGGCCTGCTCCGGTCTCACTCATCGAATTCCATCTGCAGCCTGGTCACCGTCCGCGCGTGCGATCCCGCCCCGGCTGCGGCGTCGTGTCCGGCGACCAACGCCACTTGGCGAGCCCTCCGCCTGTCATCCCGCATGTCGCACTCCTACCATTACCAGACACCGCAGGGAAATGTCTCTCCTCAACGTGCCCCCTCAAACCAAGACCTGGCGACGGCACAAGACCGCCGAATCGGCACCACCGCTACAGCATCGGACCGCACATCATCTCGCCCGGGAACAAGTGATCTCGCTTACGGGCTTGCGCCGTGGATTCTCGGCCCGGCAATGATTGAAGGGGTCTTATCCGGTCGTCAAAACGACCAGGCACCCGGCGAGAGCGCGGCATCTCCCACCATCCGGGTGCCTCGGTGCCCGAAGGGCATGTTTACCTAAGCCACGTAAGCGATCCGCCAGGCCGGATGGGTGGTGCGGTTGAAGGACCCGGCCCCGCTCGGAGACGCCGCTCTGAGCGGGCAGTGGCGGCCCCCGCGGCCGCGCTAACCGGACGCTAAGGACATTTCCGCAAGCAGGAGCCTCGGGGCTACGACCAGGAGCCCGAGTCAGCTGAGTTTCGTGGCTCGTTTCGAGGTTCCCTCCTATACGCGACTGAACACGATGCCGGGCGCGACCGAAAGGGCAGACGGCACGAGGCCGACGGGAGTCTGGTTAGACGGGGTCTTTGCTGAATACGGCGAACGTGTTCCCACCGACCATCGGGCCGCCGCAGACACCGATATTCGCGTCCTTCTTGATCTGGCGTTCCCCGGCGCGGCCCTGGATCTGCTGGATGGTGTCGGTCCACATCCAGTAGCGGGTCCGGCCGCTGCCGATATTGCCGCCGCTGGGCGAGATCGGGGTCGGCCCGTCGATCGAGATGTCCTGGCTGGTGAAGAAGTCCAGGGCCTCGCCTTCTTTGATTCCGTAGAAGCCGAAGCCCTCCACCCAGAAGACATGGAACAGGCTGAACCCGTCGTAGGCGTTCTCGAAATCCACGTCGGCGGCGGTGATACCTGCCGCCTCATAAACCCGCTGGGCGCTGGTCGCTGCGTTCTGCTGCGCCTCTTCCAGCGTGTCGATGATGCTGCGCGGCCTGATGTCGGCCCCGGCGTGGCCCAGTACGTAGGCCGGGGGCTGGCGCAGGTCGCGGGCCCGCTCGGCCGTGGTGAACAGGTAGGCCGCGGCGCTGTGGATCGGGATGTCGTTGTCGTAGAGGTTGGCCGGCTCGGCCACCCACCGGGACTCCAGGTATTCCTCGGTGGTCAGCGGGTTGTTGCGGTGCTGGTACCAGTACCCCTCGGGGAACTTCAACCCGTTGGCCCGGGAGTTCGTGACGAACGGGGCCATCATGTCGTGAGTCTTGTTGTACTTGTACAGGTACCGCTGGAACTGCTGCGCGGTGGGGTAGACCGGAGGTCCCGCGAACATGCCGTACGGGCTGTGCTTGCCCGGCCCGGCCACGGTGCCCTGCGCGTTGTCCCCCCGGGCGCCGTACCGGCCGGGAATGTTGTGCCAGCCCTTCACCGACACCACCACCTGGCCCATCCCGCGGCCCACCGTCTCGGCCGCTACTGCCGCACACCGCGACATGCATACGTGAGCGTCCATGACGAACTTCAGGCCGGTCAGCTCGGGCAGGTTCTTCACCAGCCACTCCCCGCTGAGCTGGATCAGCCCGTCAAACGGGTCGCTGCTGCTCTCGAACGCAGCCAGGAAGTCAGCTGGGACTGGCTCACCTTCCGGCCAGAAGGCACCGGTAGTGGTCGACGAGTCGAACACGATCCCATCGACCTCGGCCGGGTTCACGCCCGCATCCTCGATGGCCTTGCGGATAGCCAGGATGGCCCACGCGCCGATCGCCTTCTGCGGGTCGCCGTCCCAGCGGCGAAGCGTCGGCGAATGTGCGACACCGACGGCAGCGACCTGGCCTCGGTAAGGCCATATGCCAAGACCGTCGGAATACCGGAGCAGCCCCTCAGCAGAGGGGTAAACAGTCGGAGCCGTCATCTGTCTTGTCCTTTCACTCATAGCTCACCGGGCTCGGTCGCCAACCGGGCGACGGGAAATTCGGAAACCTGCTGCCCACCCGCGGGAGCCACCCGGAAGACCCGTTTTCGCCGCAGCCCGCATCGGAACCGCATCGGACCGAAGTGCCGGGACAGGAATGGTTCAGGTCGGGGGCCGCACAGCCGAACGGCCGATTGAGCTGCGCAGTCATTGACGGAGCAATACGCAAGATCTGCCTGCCCTCATCCGCCGCCTTGCCTGAGGCGTATCGCATCCTGACGAATCGGCGCCTGCGTGGGCCATGTTCATCCCTCGCCATAGTCAGTACAAGGGTTTAACAACGGTTTACACCCTGTCCAGTGATTCGACAACCCTCGGCCGAGGCTTGCCTCGGGCACTACAGGGACGGACGAGGACGCCGTCATAGGGTGACCCGACTCCGGTCACGCGGGCGTGCGCTAGCTACGTCTATGGGATCAGGCCGAGTTCCCCGGCCGGGGCGAGCACGTCGGGGCCGAACCTCAGCCCAGCGCGGGCGAGGGCGTCGCGGGCGGGCCACTCGTCGGCACCTGGACATGCCGTGTGCGAGCTGCTATCCCGTCGCGGCGGTCGTCGCCGGCACCGCCGCCTTGGTGGGCTGGGCCCAAAGGACTACGAGCACGATAATCCCTGCGACCGGGACCAGGATAAAAAACAGGTTGCCCCAGCCATAACCGGCGTCGCGCAGTCGCCGGACGGCCACGGCTAGGTTCGGCAGCAAGACCGCGATGCCCCACAGACCAGCGAGCAGTGAGCCGAGGTAGGCGTTCTGTCCGATCCGGATCACGTTGAAGAGGTTCAGAGCCCCCGCCACCAGAACGTTGAACAGCGCCCACCACCAAAACTCGGCGCGCGTGGCGCGGCCCGTGAACTCGGCGTACTTGCGGAAGACGGCCTGGATGGCCTCGCCGAAGGACATGGCCTCGTCCTCTCCATCAGATACGGCTCCTCATCGGTGCCGCTCCTGAGGATCTGCCCGCTTCGCCTTTCCGATAGGTGCGGCGGGGCGAGGATGGCCGCACAGCGGCCAGCGCTCGCGACCTTCTCGAACGGACACCACTTGGATGCAGGCCCGGTGAAACCTTCATGGAGGTCGCGTGGAGACCATCCTCAGGGATCCAGGCTCGTTGGTATCAGCCGGGCAGGTAAGAATCTGACCAGGATTTTGAGAGCGCCCCGACCGCGACTCGAACGCGGGACCTACTGCTTAGGAGGCACTTTTGAAACGTGGCTCGGCAGTGCCCGATGCGTTCTGGCGTGCCGTTTCATCACGGCGAAAGTAGCTGGGTGTGGCTCCCCGCCGCCATGCGACTGTGGTCGTTGGCTCCCCGTTTGGCTCCCCGGAACGCGGCTGATGGTGCCGTTGACAGCGAGCATCATGATCTTCACCGAAGCTCCCCCGCTCCTCCATACCCGGTCCGGCCACCCCGATCGGAAGGAACATCTCGGTATCTGGCTGGCGGCAGAGTGCCACTTCCTGCCACCCAGTAGGCAGGCGTTTTGTGGAAGGACTTAGCACTACGGCCCGGGTGGGGGCAGGCCACGGGAAGCGTCGCTGGCCACGGAAGCTCCTTGGCTGTCATTCTCTGGGGGAGCGCTGCCGAGGACTGGAGCAAACGCGAGCCGGTGTTAGAACCGCAGGCAGTCATTGCCGCGGGCATGTGGCCATCCTGGCCGATAACCCTTCACGCGCGGATTTATCAAGGCGAATTCGCCAACGGCCAGCCGGGTACAGCGCGAGCGAAGAGCTGAACGCCGAGAGTCACCTTCTCCGTGACCGCACCTGACGCCGCGGCGGTAAGGAAGAAGTGCTTCCACGGACCGCGCAGGATTCGCTCCTGCTGCCGACCCCTGGAATATGTGGGCGCGGAACTTAAGGGAAGGAGAGGATTCCTCCAGCGGTTGAGCTCAGCTGCCCGTCAATTGGAGCGCCAAGGGAAATCAGGATGATTGGAAAACAGCCGCATGTCGTTGATGCGCTCACCGGCCAGGTGACGGCCGACCTGCTGGCCCGGTCTCACCTGCTGGCGCCGGAGCAGATAGCAGACGCCCTCATGGACGCCGCCGGTCCGCTAGGCGTGATCATGGCCCGTATCTACCTGGCCGATCTCGAGCAGCGATACCTGCGGGCGGTGCCCGGCGGCGCGAGCCACTCACCGGAGCTGCACGCGATCGACTCCACTGAGGCCGGACATGCGTACCGGGCACTCCGTAACCGGGCCGCCCCAGCAGGTGACGGTGATCGCCACCAGGTGTGGATCCCGCTGGTGGACGGGACCGAACGGCTGGGGGTCCTGGAGCTGACGGTCACTGAGATGAGCGACATCCTGGATCGTGAAGAGCCAGGTCACCGGCGTGCCTGCCGCTGAGGGGTCGGCGGGAGTTCCGCGGCGGCGTTGTCGATGAAGGAGCGGGCGACTTCGGTGAGGCGCTGGTTGCTGTCTCTGGCGTATTTGCGCAGCATGCCGAAAGCCTCATCCATGCTCACGCCGTACCGCTCGGCGACCTTGCCCTTGGCCTGCTCGATGACCACCCGGCTGTTCAGGGCGCCCTGGAGCTGCTCGGCGACCGCCTCACCGCGCCGCACGTTCCGCTCGTGCAGCAGCCCGATGGTGGCCACATCAGCCAGCGCCTGGCCGATCCGCAGGCTGTCCGGGCTGAACGGCCCCGGCTCGGCCCCGAACAGGTTCAGCGCCCCGATGACCTGATCCCGCAACCGCATCGGCAGCGCCTGCACGGTCCGGAACCCGGCCTCCCCGGCCGCCTGCGCGAACCTCGGCCACTGCTGCCCGGCCCCGGCCAGATCCGCGGCAATGACCGGCCGGCCGGTCCGGACGCAATCCAGGCACGGCCCCTCATCGTTTTGCAGCTGAAACAGCTCCACCAGCGCCGTCGCCTCCGACGAGGCCGCCGCCACCCGCAGCTCGCCACGGGGATCGGCCAGCAGCACCCCGGCCGCCGAGGCCTCCAGCAGCCGCACGCTGCGGTCGGTGAGCAGGTGCAGGAAATCGATCACATCGAAATCGGCGACCATCGTGTCGGCCAGCTCCACGAACGTGTCCGAAAGCAGGGCGGTATCCATCACGGTCACCTTTCACCAGATAGCAGGAAGGGCCCGCGGCAGCGGGAAGCGTAGTAGGTGCTCGCGAGGTGTGTCA
Organism: uncultured Actinomycetes bacterium; assembly: GCA_963744005.1. Classification (GTDB taxonomy): domain Bacteria; phylum Actinomycetota; class Actinomycetes; order Streptosporangiales; family Streptosporangiaceae; genus Palsa-504. Next base: position 2,559,282 of record CAVURU010000003.1, read on the forward strand.
TGGGCCGCCGTCCTGACCCCGGTCGCGGTGCAGCCGCAGGCGCCGGGCGACGATGTCGCCGGCTACCGCGGCCAGCCGCCTGTCCTGAGCGTACGCGTAGGCCCGGAGCCGGACGAACGCCTCGGCGGCCGAGACGCCGAGCTGGACCGTCAGCATGCCCGTGGCCTGGTCGACCTCAGCGCGGTGTAGGGCCAGGTCAGGGGCCTGCCCGTCCAGTCCCGCCCCGTCCGCCCCGTCGCGGCCGTCTACGTGGCCGCGGCCGTCTGCGCCGCCGTCGGCGCTGCTGAGCAGCATCTCGGTCGCTACGTCGGCCAGGATGAGCAGGTCACCGAGCTGGCCGTGCGACAACGGGCCGACCGAGTCACGGTACAAGCCCAGCACCCCCGAGCGGATCGCCCCGACGATCAAGGGAAACGCGAACACCGCGCAGGCGCCGAGCTGCAGGGCCGCCGCGGTGAACGCGGGCCACCGGCGGCCGGACTCCGCATCGCCCAGGTCAGGGACCAGGACAAGCCCGGCCGAGGCCAGCACGTCATGGCAGGGCCCCTCCCCCAGCGTCAGCTGAAGCTCAGCCAGCTGCTCACTCACCGGTCCGGTCACGTCCATCACGAAGTCCGGGCCGCCGCCTCGCGCGGCCACCACCCACGCCCCGCTCAGCCCGGCTGAGCTGACCGCGACCGCGCAGACATCAGCAACCGAGGCACGGCCCTCCCGTGCAGCGGCATGGGCGGCCACCTGCCCCCACAGCGCCACGGCCCGGCTGCCCGTCACGTGAGTACCCGCCGCTGCCCGCTGGCCAACAGGGCGGCTGCTGCGTTGACCGTGATCATCCGGCGCCGGCATGCGACGGCACTGCTCTCCCCGGACGTGCCGCGCCCACGATGAGCCGCTCCTCAGTGGTCAGCGTGCTGCAGCTAGCCAGGACCGCCGCCGCGGCCGGCACGCTGGCCGCGACCCAAAGAGCAGCATCCTTGCCGGTCAGGGCCAGCTGCCGCCGGGCATGAGGCTGCGGCGCGGCCAAAACCATTTCACCGCCCCCGCGACGGGTGAACTCCTGGATCCTCAGCACCGCCCTGAGCGAGGCGCAATCAAGGAAGTCCAGCCCCGACATATCGATAATCAGGCTCTGACCTCGCGCCACAAGGGCCGTGATGGCCGCCTCGGCGGCCGCCACGCCAACCAGATCCAGATCGCCGCACAAGGCCACGACGACATGACCATCACGTTCGCTGCTGTGTAGCTCTGTATCCGGCATGACGCCGCCCTCTGGCCAGTAGCCGGGGCGGAAGTCTGGACCCAACAGCTTAGATCTGCTGGTCTGTTCTCCACTGTATCGCGGAGGCTCTCAGGACCGCTACTTCAGTGAGGCTCACCGCCTTGGCGTGGGGAATTATCGAGGACTGGCGGCGCGGCCGTCGCCTTCGAGGTGTTCAGACGCCTGGCCATACGGTCTAGCCGGACAGAGGCCGGTTCCGGATGGCTGCGATCGGCTCTGGCGTTGCGTTCGCGGGCCCGGTGCCGGTGGCATCAGGCCGACAACCGCATCAGCGAGAATTGCTCTACGGCATATCTCTTGACAAGGCGATTTGCCGGGAAACAGGATGGCATTTAAGGCAGGACCAGAGATTGATGTGATCGCGCTGGACGGCGGAAATCAGAGTTTGTCTCCTTTGGCTCCGGTCGGGCTTAGGCCCAGTCAGGGCCAGACGATGCTGGGCTGGTACGCGCCGCCAGAGCCGCGCAGGCTGGCTGCCGGGCCCAGGCGGTGGCAGCCGGGCCAGCTGGTGATGGCCAGGCCCGGCAAAACGCAACCATCGCCGGGCATATGGCCTGGTGCGGCCGATCGGCGGCCGCCACGTCGTATTCGCCCGCAGAAATGCGCGGGCGACGACCGGCAGGACCGGAGGACCACGCGAGTATCGCGCGCGAGTGCGCTGCACGAATTCAGTCGTTAGGAGGGTCAGAAATGGATTTCTCAAACGTCATCCTTACCGAGGCTCAGCAGGCGTTCGCCCAGGAGGTCCGGGCGTTCCTGGATGAGCTCCTGACCCCCGAGGTATACGCGGGGATGCGCGAGCGGGCCGACAACTACGATGAGGGGGTTTACGTCGCCCTAGGCGCCAAAGGCTGGCTTGAGCCGCGGTGGCGGAAAGAAGATGGCGGAGCCGATCTGGACGACGTGTCCGTCAAGATCCTGGAAACCGAACTGCGCAACATGGATACGCCGATCGGCGTGATCAGCACCACCAACCTGGTGTGGCCGGCGGTGGAGGCGTCGGGGGATCCGGACCTGCGGAATGAGCTGAAGCCGGGGGTCGCCAAGGGGACGGTCCGTATCGCCCTCGGCTACACCGAGCCGGACGGCGGCTCCGACATCGCCAACGCCAAGACCCGGGCCGTCCGGGACGGCGACGAGTGGATCATCAACGGGCAGAAGATCTTCACCTCCAACGCCCAGTACGCCACCCACGTCTTCCTCATCACCCGGACCGACCCGACGCTGCCCAAGCACAAGGGCATGACCATGTTCCTGGTCCCGACCAGCTCACCCGGGTTCGAGCGCCAGCCCCTGCCCACCATCGCCGACGAGACCACCAACGTCAGCTTCTACACCGACATCCGGCTCCCGGACCGGTACCGGATCGGCGAAGTCAACAACGGCTGGTCCGTGCTGCACGGCCCGCTGGACGCCGAACACCATCTCGGGGAACACGAAAGCAAGCTCGAAGAGGTGGGCCCGGGCGCCGGTCTAGTACGTCCGCTGGCGCAGTCGGTCGAAGCCGCCGTCCGCTGGGCCGGGGATGTACCGGCCGGGGACGGGCCGCTGGCCGGCCAGAAGGAGTTCCTGGCCGGGATCGGGCGCCTGCTGGTCGAGATGGAGGGCAGCGCCTGCACCCCGACGGCGATGGGCAAGGTGGTCGGCTCGGACACCGTGCGGCTGGGTTTCGAGCGGCTCATCGACCTGGTCGGCCCGGCCGCGACCCTTTCGCACGGCGCGGACGGCGCGATCGGCGACGGCATCATCGAATTCGGCCACCGGTATGCGCAGATCAGCGCGACACCCGGCGGCACGGTCGAGGTATTCCGGACCATCATCGCCCAGCACGAGCTGGGGCTCCCCCGCCCGGACTATCCCGGCCGCAAGGTGTTCCTGACCGGAGATCGCCCGGCCACGGCGGCATAGCCTCCAGCGGCACCGGGCCGGCCCAGCCACGACGGCACCGGACCAGCCCGGACCTGCAGACCAGCCAGCCTGACCTGACGCAACACCATGCGAGCCCGGACAGGAGCGCAGCCACTGTCAGGTCCGATCGCGCAACCGCACTCCGGCTAGTTCCTCGAGCATCGCGACGGGCAGGAGTTCACCATCGACCGGGCCGTACCGGAGGAGCTGCGGCGGGACCGGACGGCGCGTGTCCAGCTAGGCTCACGGCGGAACGGTGCCGGTTATGACAGCTCCGGCCGCCAGCAGACTGACCGGCGGTGGATCTACGAATACGACGCGTGGGCCGAAGCCGTTGCGCTCACCTGATCACGAGGCCCAGGCAATCGGCTAGGAAAGGCTCACCCCACTGGGCAGGAGGGCGCCGGGGGCAACCTCCACGACGCCTTCGACCGCACACCGGCACTCAGGGTGTGCACCAATTTGGCCCAACTCGGGACAACCGAGCCGTTCTTCGACGGACGCTGGCGGACGCCTGTGGACGGGAACCGGCTAAGGCCGTACCGTGATGGCGGAGGTCGTCCGCATGTCGCGCTGCCTTCGGGACGAAGAGGCCATCTGCTAACGCGGTGCTAACTACGGTTGTGGACATCGGGGGCCGGTCCTGGACGCCGAGGCGCCCGACTTATCGTCTCGCCTGCTCAAGCGACCTGCGAGGACTCTTATGGATTCGGGAATCCTCCTGAAAAGCGGAAGGCGGCCGTTAGATCCTGGTCGCCACCAAGTATGACCAGCAGAATCGCCACGGCTACGCTGCTGTGCCTGGCCTCTGGCCTACGCGGAAGAGCCTTTTAGGCTTCTCCAAGATTCCCGGTTTTGCGTTCTTCATCAAGGGACACGCGGGCCTAGATGGTTATCGCTATATGACACCTGACTGATGTACAGGCGGAAATATCTAACTAGTGGGCATACACAAAGCCGCCTATGTTGGCTCCGGGTTATGCGTGCGCGGTCTCCTGGTAGGTGGTGCCGATGATGTCGTCGTCGATCAGCTTCTGGTAGTCCTGGTCGGACAGCCCGATGATGTCCTTGTACACGTACTCGTTGTGCTGGCCGAGAGTGGGCGCCGGGCGGAACGGCGGGCCGCCGGCGGTGTTCTGCAGCTTGCCCAGCGGACCGGGGTACAGGTGGGTGCCCGCGGCCGGGTGGGTGATGGGCGTGAAGTAGTTGCGCGCGGCCAGGTGCTCGTCGGTGTGCATCTCTTGCTGGTGAGCCAGGGCCGCGGCGGCCACCCCGCTGGCCTGGAGCCGCTTGGCCAGGTCGTCGGCGTTGTGGCGGCGGGTCCGCTCGGCCACCAGGTCGTTGACAGCGGTGCGGTGGCGCAGCCGGGCGATGGTGGTGGCGAACCGCTCGTCGTCGGCGAACTTGGCCGCGTCGAGCTGGGTCATCAGCGCGGCGAACGCGGCGTCGGAGGTGACGGCGATGGCGATCCACCGGTCCTCCCCGGCGCAGGGGAAGACCCCGTAGGGCGCGAACGCCGGGTGGTCGTTGCCGCGCCGGCCGCGCTCCCGGCCGTTGAACGCGTAGTCCAGCACGTCGTAGGCGATGTGGTGCAGCACCGCCTCGGACTGCGACAGCTCGACCAGCTGCCCCTGCCCGGTCCGCCTCCGGGCCAACAGGGCGGCCTGCACGGCCCAGGCCACATGGGTGCCGGCGTTCGGGTCGCCGTGCAGCGACATCGGCGTGGTGGACGGGTCGCTGTCGGGATAGCCGCGGACCATGGTGTGGCCCGCGACCGCCTCCATCTGCAAGCCGTAGCCCTTGTAGTGCGCATAAGGCCCGATGATCCCGAAGCCGGGGAAGCGGACCATGATCAGCTGCGGGTTGGCGGCATGCAGGACGTCCCAGCCAATACCCAGGTTCTCGACCACGTTGGCCGCGTTGTTCTCCAGGAACACGTCAGCCTTGCGGATCAGCTCCAGGAACAGCTCGTGACCCCGCTCGCCGCTCAGGTCGAACGTTGCCGACAAGCAGCCGCGCTTGGCGTAATTGAACGCCACAACGCGGTCCCAGAAACCCTCCGAGCCGTCTCGGTTGACGTACGTGGCCCCCAGGGGGCTCTGCATCACGACATCAGGAAGATGCCGCATCTGGGTCCGGGTCGGGTTGAGGTGCTGGATTGACTCGATCTCGATGACCTCGGCGCCCAGGTCGGCCAGGATCACCGTGGCGAACGGCCCGGCCCACACCAGGCCCTGGGCCAGCACCCGGACACCGGCCAGCGGTGGTTTGCGGACATTCATCCTGCGTGCTCCTTGGGTCCTAGATCACGTTCTGGGTGCGCAGCGCGGCGACTTCCGGGGGCATGTAGCCGAGCTCGCCGAAGACCTCGACGTTGTGCTCGCCCAGCAGCGGCGGGCGGCGCAGCTCACCCGGCGTGGCCGAGAACCGCAATGCCAGCCCGGGCAGCTCGATCGCCCCGGCCTCGGGGTGATCGACGGTGGCAAAGAAACCCCGCTCGTGCAAGTGCGGATCCCGCATCACGTCGGCCGGGGTGTTCAGCGCCGACACCGGCCAGCCCTGGGCCTGGGCCTGCTCCATGGCCTCCTGCTTGGTGAGCGGCTCCAGCCAGCTTTGGAACGCTGCGTCGATCTCCGCGCCGACCGGATCCGGGTCGTTCAGGTTGCTGGTGAACCGCTCATCTTGAATCCACTCCGGCCTGCCTATGACCCGGCAGAATCGGCTGAACCAGATGGGCTGTGTAGTGACCTGGATATACCCGTCGGCACATGGGTAGACGCCATTCGGCAGCGCACTGCGCAAGACGTCTGCCCGGCGCTCGAACATCAGGCTGCCGGAGTACTGATAGCTGACCAGGTTCGGGCCGCCGCGGTCCATCGACCCGGCCAGCGCCTCCTCGATCGAGAAGTCAACCACTTCCTGCTGCTTGTCCCGGTCCGCGGCCTGCATCGCGCCCAGCGCCAGCGGCGCGCAGATGGCTCCGGCCAGGAACAGCGGCGTAAACAAGCCGAGGGCCACCGGACCCTTGTCGGGCAGCCCGGTGATCTGCAAGATCCCCGCGGCTGCGTACTCGATCAGGTCATCGGCCTCAAAGTCCCGCATCGGACCGGTCTGCCCGAAATTGGTGATCCGCACCAGCGCGGCCGGGCCCGCCTCGGCCAGCCGCTCCGGGCCCAGCCCGAACCGTTCCAGCGTGCCCGGCCGGTAGCTCTCCACGATCAGGTCGGCCCTCTTCGCGAGCTGGAGCAGCAGCTCGCGGCCGGTCCGGGTGGCGAGGTTCAGCGTGACGCCCCGCTTGCCCGTATTGAGTGTCAGGAACATCCCGCTCTTCTCGGCGTGCGGGTCATCGCCCGGGAACGGGCCGATCCGCCGGGACACGTCCCCGAACCCGGGCCGCTCTACCTTGATGACATCCGCGCCGTAGTCCGAGCACAACTTCGTGACATACGGACCGGCAATTCCCTGAGTGAGATCGAGGACTTTCCAGCCCTCAAGGGGTCCGCCCATGGCCTCCACCTTACGCTTCGATGCTTCGATGCGTATCAGCCGACGGCCCGCGCGGCGGCGGCCGCCCAGTGACCTGTCACGCCCGAGGGCAACCCTGACGGCAACGGGAGCAGCCACCAGCACTCCAAGGCAACGGTAAACGGCTACGTACGCTCGCAGAATCTGACCCGAGCTGGGCATTCGTTACACCTGAAAAGCGGAAGGTCGACAGACTAGAAGTACACCCTCGCCCTTTATCCAATTCGGCCTTCAATTTTAGAGCAGATTCACCCTGGGCTGCAGCATTGTTCATCGCAGTGGCCTTTGCGATCAGCTCATCGACCCTTGTTATGTCGAGGCCCCAATCGAAAAGGCTGGCCGCACGCTTGAGCAAGTCCAGCTGCGCTATGACGCATGCGGTGGTGATCATGTCGGTGAAGGAGTCGGGCTGGCGTTTAGTGTGGAAACCGGCCTGCTCGGCGCCAGCTTGGATATGGAGGCCGGCAATCGCGTAGCTGCCCTCCGAGGTACTTCTCGCCAGGCGCATCTCGTCGTTGAGGCTTCTGTAGATTGCGGTACCGTCGGGTCCGGCAGCGTATCAGGGATGGCGATGCCGAGCTGATCGCCAACTTGCTGAATCACCCTCTGGGCTTGCTGGCTAAGGTTGGGGTCTGCCCCGATGTCGCCGGCGCTGTTCAGTGCCATCCGCAGCACGATGCCGAGCCCGGCTCCCTCGGGGTCGCTCATCTGCTCAAAACGCGCGGCAATGAGTATCAACCCTCTCAGGGATGACAGGGCCTCGGCCGGCTGGGAGCCGATTCCTGCTCGTCGGGCCGGATTATGACGGGCCGCTGCCCGACAGCGGATACCACATCGGGCCCTCGCGCGCGACAAAGGCGTTCATGCTCGGCCGCGCGTTCATCAACGAGAACCCGGGCATGAACCCCGCGCCGACGGTCGAGCTGATCAAGCGCGGCCGCCAGCTACTTGCCCAGGCTCCGTAACTCCGGCTTCCTTCTCGGCCTCGCTCAGGCCGCCCCAGCGAGCATGCCGCCGGGCGATACCTGAGATCCGGGCGCTCAACAGTCGGTCTGCATTAGGTAGGGGACGGTCTTGGTGCGCTGAGGCCATAATTCGTATCTATATTCGTCTAGTCAGACCCCTGAGGTGGATTAGGCGACACCAAATTGATAACCGTAAGTAATCAAGGGTGCAAACCTGTTGACGGACAGTGACAAAGTTGACTGTCACAATCTTGGTGGCGAGGTGCACGCCCTTGGCATGCTGCAGGAGGCCGGCCTTGAGCAACCCTGACGAGACGGCCGCCCGGATGGAAGAAATCCTCAAGGGCTACCGAGAGCACATCGCACCTGAGGCCGCGGACGAGCTGGTTGGCGAGGACGAGGCCCTGGAGGACGAGGCCCTGGAGGACGACCCGGACTGCGAGTAGGGCCGCTCGCCCACGGATCCGCCTTGGCCTGGCGCTGGCCGCCGACGGCGGCCAGCTGGCCCCTCCCCTCGGGTCACCTTGGCTGAACCGAGACCGCTCGCCTCTCGTCCCAGGTATTGGCCTGCGTCTACCCATCGAGAATTCCGGCTCGTGATATATCGTGAGCCACCAGGGCGGAGGAGGGGCACATGGACGAATGGACGATTGTCGCCACTGATCAGTACCTGCGGCTGGCCGTATTTGATTGGGTGTCGACGATGTTCGTCGCGACCGGACCATTCGCAACCAGAGTTCGTGTAGTAGTCGAGATCCAGGACGACTCTGGCCCGGTCAACTCGCAGCCTGCCATCGTGGTGGACGGCCCTGTGCGGCCTCTCGGGTTCGCTCCGGAGACGTTCACGGTGAGCATTGACGCGTACAACGGCCTGGTCACGCCATTCCGCGCGCATCTGATCGATGACTACAGCGGCGAGGTGAAAGCGTCCAGTGCGTGGGTGACCATGCTGCTCCCGGCTGGCCTCGAGGCGCGGACCGACGGCACTGAGTCATTCATCTGACTCGCTACGGGACGACGATTTCCTCGATCCGGCTCACTGTGACGAGTTCCATCCCGAGTGCGTCTTGAGCTGCCCTGACGCTTGTCCACGAACGGCCCAGTTGGTCGTCCACGATGCGCAACCCGCTCGGCGTGACCTCGCCGTAGACCACGTGACCGCCGCTGGCTCCGCCCCTCATGAACAGGACGTATGAGCCCTCTTTCCCGCCCTCGGCCATCGGGGCGAATCCGCCTGGGGTTTCTGCCAGCCGGATCCCCATGCCTGTGAACCAGTTACGACAGTAGGCGGTAGCGGCGTCAAAACCCTGGAGGGCGCTGGCCGGCAAGCCGAACTTGCCTTCTAGCTCGGCGGCGTCCATCTCGATGCCCGTCATTTCGCGGATGGCACGGGCAGCGGTGCGCGCGGCGCAATCCCGGTCGAGAGCCGCCGAACCTTCGATTCCGACCGCGCCGGGTGAGCCCGCCATAGAAAGCGCCGCCGCTTTGGCGAGTTCCGCTAGCGCCCACACCGCACGGGTCTCGAATCGCGCCTCGTCATAGCCGCGTCCGGCGCCTTCCTTGAAGCCGTCACGCTGCGCAGCCGCAAGTTCCGGGTCGGTCTGCGGTGACAGCTGCGGCAGTCCGTTGTAGAGATCCTGGATCTTCTTCGTAGCCGTGACCCGTTCCGCGGTCGACATCCGGTCCCACACTGACACCCCGCCGTGAGGCGTGTTGAGCAGGTCCAGGAAGTTCTCTTCCCACTCCCGGAACTGCCCGTACGTCTTGCCGATTCCTACCCCCTCGGCCCGGGCAGCGATCTTGGCCGCCTGCGAAGGCGGAGGTGGGGACGGAGGCGTCGCGCCGGCGGCGGGTGCTGGCGTGAAGACCGGCACCGGGGAGGGCAGAGGCTGACCGGTGCCGGCCGTGCCCGTGCCAGATGAGCCAGGGGCAACGCCTGGACTTGTGCCGGTTCCCGGGGTGCCGCTCGTGCCTGGGGTGCCAGTCGTCCCCGGCATGCCTGTGGCGGTGGGCGCCGTGCCAGGCCGTCCAGTGTGACCCGGTGCGGATGTCGTACCGGGCGTCGTAGGCCCGACACGGCTGCCCGGAGCCCCGGGCGCCTGAGTGCCAGTCCCCGGCTGGGGCCCCTGACCGCTGGGAAGTCTCGTGCCGGGCACCGTTGTGGTCCCGGGGATCCCGCTGGATGAATTGCCTGGCGCAGGGCCTGTAGTAGTACCGGTGCCCGGTACCCCGCCGGAGGAGTCGCGGGTCCCGCCGACCGCCGGACCGCCTGGAGCGAACCAGGTAGACGACCCGCGCACCGTCGACCGGGCGCCTGGCGTGGTAGGCGTTTCAGATGTGACCGTGACCTGCACAGTCACCCCGCCTTTGGTATACGAATAGCTGAACGTGTCCGTCAGGTCGTGCTGAGCGGCCACCGAACCGCCTGCCCTCACGGCGTGCCCGAGAAACTCCGCGTCCGGATGGTGCGGTTCATCGGTAGGGAACGAGGCAGCCAGCTTGACCAGTTCGTTCTGATTGTTGGTGTGCTCCTCCAAGGACATGACCCCAACATAACGCCGACCCGTTCACCCAAGGAGCCCTAGAAAATAGCGGCTCACCGGTTGCGTCGGCCGGGGAGAACCAGGTCGGAAATACCTCGCGACCCAGTCTGCAGCACAGGTGATAGTTACTTTGAGTAAAACCTTCGCCGACTGCCTACTTAGAGTCACTCAGGTCGCGGCACCTGGTGTCCAATCCAGTCCTTACCGGTGGATTACGCACGTTCGGTATCGATGCGACCGCTTGAACCGCATCAAGGAGGGCGCCGTACTACGTCACATATCGACTGACTGACTTGTTACACCTGACTGACTGGCGAGCGACCAAGGGAACGGGAAGCGCGCCGCGGTTGTGGCTATTTCTGAGGTGCGCAGAATTGTCGAACGGGTCTGCGCACGCCGAGAAGTGCTCGACGCATGCGCAAGACATGATCTTGGCGCTGTCATCGTGGTGCTCAATGACAACGGCCTCACGCAAGGGCAGATCGCAGCCCTGACGGGTATCCCCCAAGGTCGACTCAGCGAGTACAAGACGGGTAGGGGGCAGTCCCGGCCAGCATTCAGCTCCTGATGCAGCGCCTTGAGGCGGTCTCGAACCTCCTGCTTGGTTCTGCCAGAGACCTTGCGTCGGATCCGCTTGCCGTCAGGCTCATAGCCGAGCGAGATCGCACCTATGTACCGGTTCTTCGCCGCGGCGAAGTAGATACCGTCCTCGCCGTGCCCCCGCCGCCGAGTTGCTGTCTCGGACATACGGGCACGGTAGCGCTCATTGGCTCCCCGTTTGGCTCCCCAGCGGCCGTCTCGCTGAGCTCTAGTCCTGTGACCTGCGCCCCGACCGCGACTCGAACGCGGGACCTACTGCTTAGGAGGACACTTCGCAGTCAGCACTGGCCTCCACGTACCCAGCTCACGGCGGGTCTGCGGTGCCCTTGAGTGACTGCCAACGACCGCAGCGCTCTACCCGGTATGGCATGAGTGTGGCACGCCGGGCACCAACTCTCGGCTGTCAGTACGCCATTTAGGGACAAGTGGGTCGTTGGAGGTCGTTCACAGCTCAATACCCAGATCGCGGTTGGGCCAGGCAGTTCTGGATCGACGCGGTTGCTGCAGTCTTCTGCACGGCTGGCGCTCAGGGCTCCAGAGGCTGTGGTGCTATGAGCCGCGGTGTCCCCAACGGCTCACCATTTGCACGGAGCGCACGCCGCAGCAAGGCTTATGCCATACGTTTGTTCCCATGGGACCCACCGGAGTCTGTTCCCATGGGACCCACCGCAGTCGGAGTTCCCTGGCGTCGTGCCGGTTGACCTTTGCAGTTTGCTCCATCTGAGCAAGCTGCAGTCGCGATCACCGGCATATCGGCCTAGACCAGCGGGTTCGAGACTCCGTGCCCCGCCTGCTCCGGCCAGACGCCCCTGGCATGGCCGCTACTGTCGGTTACGGCTGAGTCGAGGTCATTGATCGGTTGCCGAGCATGTGCGGCCTGGCATCTGCTTCATGTCTGGCCGGTGAGCTGGGCGCGGAGGTAGGTCAGTGCGTGTTCCAGCAGGCGGGACACGTGCATCTGGGAGATGCCGAGGCGAGCGCCGATCTGGGTCTGGGTGAGGTTGCCGTAGAACCGGAGCATCAAGACCCGTTGTTCTCGTTCGGGCAGCTCGTCCAAGTGCGTACGCAGCGCTTCCATTTCGGTGACATGGGCGACGGCCGGGTCGTCCTCGCCGAGGAGGTCGCCGAGGAGGACGGGATCGGCGCCCGCTGTCAGCGGCGCGTCCAGCGAGGCGGCAGTGAAGGCCAGATGGGCTTGCCTGGCCTGGCGCACGTCGTCCTCGGCGACGCCGAGGTGGTCGGCCAGTTCGGCGTCCTGGGGGACGCGGCCGAGCTGCTGGGTCAGAGCCTCTTCGGCGGTCCGCATTTCCAGCAGCAGTTCCTGGGCCCGGCGGCTGACCCGCAGCTGCCAGCGCCGGTCCCGGAAGTAGCGTTTGATCTCACCGCTGATGGTCGGTGCGGCGTAGGCGGCCAGGCTCTCCCCGTAATCCGGATCGAAGCTAGCGATGGCCTTCAGCAAGCCGACGTACCCGATCTGCAAGAGGTCGTCGCCCGGCTCCGGGCTGTTCCGGTACGGCGCCGCGCAGGACCGAACCAGCCCCGCGTACCGGCTCACCAGGATCTCGCATATCCTCTCACGCTCGGCGCTGTCGTGCGGCAGCGGCCGCAGCCGGGCCAGCAGCTCGCTATCCGGCAGCGCCTGCAGCTCAGTGCGCGGTGACACCCTCGCCTCACGACCGGGTTTCCGGGTGGAGCGTGACCAGCCCGCCGCCGCCGCTGCTGGCCTTGCTAGAGCGCGGGGCGGGTATCCGGGCCAGGGCTTCGGTCAGGCTGGAGAAGCAGGGGAGGTAGAGGTCCAGGCCGGTGAGATTGAGGATGCGGGGCACCGTCCCGTCACGAGGGACGACCAGGCGCAGCTCGCCGCCTTCTGACACGGCCCGCTTGTGCGCCCGGACTAGGACGCTGAGCCCTGCCGAATCACAGAACCGGGTGCCGGTCATGTCCACCACGATGGTGGCGTATCCATGACCGGCCGAGTCCAGCAGCACCGCACGCAGCTGCTCGGCGGTGGTGACATCGATCTCAGCGGGTGCTGCTATCACCGGCACGCCGTCGACTATCAGGGGACTTCTGATGCCTGGCATTGTGTGTCCACCTCCGGCGCGGACAGAAGTTGTCCGGAGAATCGCGGCGGGTCTGCGTGAGGCAGGCTGCAGCCCGAAAACCCGGACCGGCTGGCTCGACAACCGTGATGCGATGTTACTGCTACTAATAATCACTGTATAGTAGTTGAAGAGAGATTGGGTCAGTAACGCAGAGCCTGTGAAGACACCTGGGCTAGGTCTGCTGACGTTGCGTAAGGCAAGCGCTCCCCTGAAGGCCATCTCAGTGCTGAGAGCTGCCGCGCATGGCCAGGACCCCTCAATCTTCAGACTGCGATATCCTGTCGCTAGTATGTCAGCCATTAGGGCGCGATGCTGAATAGGGCCTGAAGAGGATAGTGGCAGCTGTCGATGAGCCAGTTTGAGGTACCAGTAGCCGGGGAACGCCCGGTCTACAGCATCAGTGCGGTGGCCAGGATGCTGGACATTCCGGTGGCTACGCTGCGGACCTGGGAAGACAGGTACGGGCAGGTGGTCCCGGCCCGTAATGCCAGCGGCCACCGGCTATACACCCGGTACCAGGTCGAGCAGCTCAGGTACGTCCGTGCCCAGATGAGCGCGGGAGCCACCGTGGCTGACGCGTACCGCCTACTGGCCGAGCGGATCGACACCAGGCAGCCGCTCGCCGATCCTGCGCCGCGACCCACGCCCCGGCTACTGATCCAGCTGGCTGAGTGTGACCCCTACGCGGCGGAATTCGAAGAGTATTTCCTCAAGACCGAGGGGTTTGAGGTCCAGGTCACGCTGTCTGAGAGCGCTGCGCGGGAGGTGTTCGCTGCGGTCGCTCCGGCGGTGGTGATCGTCGAGGTGCTCATCTCCGGCGGCGCCGGCCTGGAGTTGTGCCGCTTCTTCCGCGAGCAGGACGGGACGGCGATCGTGGTGGTCTCAGCGGTAGAGGCCATGGACGCAGCGATCGACGCGGGCGCCGACGCGTTCTTGCCCAAGCCCATCGACCACCTGCAGCTGGTGTCCACGGTCCGGGACCTGCTCCGGTCCAGCGCCCTGACCGCCGGTAGGAGCCGATGAACGACAGCCGTCTGTACAGCGGGCACCAGCCGCTCGATACGGTCCTAGGCGGGGGACTGCCAGCTAACGGGATCAGCATCATCATGGGACTGCCGGGAACCGGAAAGACGATCATCGCTGAGCAGTACACCTTCCATAACGCTCACCCGGACCGGCCCGCAGTATATTTCTCCACCCTGTCCGAGCCGCTGGAAAAAATCATCCGCTTCGGCCAGTCCCTGGATTTCTTCGATGCCTCCGCGGTCGGCCGGTCGGTGTTCTATGAGGATTTGGGCCAGGTAGCCAGCCGTCACGGGCTCGCCGGGGTGAATGATCATATCGCCGCGACGCTCAAAGAGCGGCGGCCCGGGCTGTTGGTCATCGACAGCTTCAAGGCGCTGCACGCCCTAGCCGACGGCAAGACGGGATTCCGCCTGTTCCTGCACCAGCTGGCCGGGCGTCTGACTGCCTTCCCGGCCGCGTCGCTTTGGGTCGGCGAATACGAATCCGGCGAGGTCGCGACCTCGCCGGAATTCGCCGTGGCCGATGCCATCGTAGAATTGGCGGCCGTTCCGCTCGGCCAGCGGGAAAAACGGTTCCTGCACGTCAGGAAGCTCCGCGGCAGCGGCTTCCTGTCCGGCCAGCACGGCTACCGGCTCACCGCCCAGGGCCTGCGCCTGTTCCCCCGGCTGGCCGACATCCCGACCGCCGGGGGCTACCCGCTCGGCGATGACCGGATCACCACTGGCCTTGCGGCGCTGGACGAGATGGTGGGCGGCGGGTTGTGGCCAGGCTCGGCCACGATGGTTGCCGGGCCTTCCGGCTCGGGCAAGACGATCATGGGGCTGCACTTCATCTACGGCGGAGCCCAGCGCGGCGAGCCCGGCGTCATCGCCACCTTGCAGGAGAACCCCACACAGCTGGGCAGGATGCTCGGCGGCCTGGGCTGGCCGCTGAGCAACCCAGCCGTCGAGGTCATGTACCGCTCACCCGTCGACATCTACATCGACGAATGGGTACATGATCTGCTGCACGCCGTCGAACGCACCGGCGCGCGCCGGGTGGTCATCGACAGCCTGATAGACCTGCAGATGGCAGCAGCCGACGACACCCGCTTCCGCGAGTTCATGTACTCCCTGGCGCAGCGGTTCTCCCGGCAAGGCATCAACCTGCTGACCACATACGAGACACCCGACCTGTCCGGCACCAGCGAGCTGTCACAATTCGCGGTGTCCCACCTGGCCGACAACGCGATCACGCTCACCTACCACCGCGACCACACCGCCATGAGCCGGTCCCTGGCCGTCATCAAGACCAGGGCCAGCAACCACGACCCCGCCATGCGCCAGTTCAGCATCGGCCACGACGGCATCAACCTCGCCGCCCCCCGAAAGACATGATCAACGACACGTCTAGCACCACGTCATCGCAATCGAGCCAATCGCAGTCATAGGCCATGACCGCTAGGCAAGTCCCTGGCCAGGCCAGGTCTGGGAGTGAACCGCCTGGTCCGCCGATATGAGCAGGGAGCGTCCGATCCGCTGTGTAGATGATCGTGGCGGTCATGGGTTGGGATTCGTCCGTCGAAGTAGATCGTGAATGCCTGGAGTGTTTGTTTCCACCCTGAGCTGCGGATCCCGGTGTTCGGGCTGCGGTAGTCCGCCAGGTTCCGGACGGCTACGTAGAGCACCTTGAGGGCGGCCTGCTCGGAGGGGAACTGGCCGCGGTTGTGGGTGACTTTCCGCAGCCGGGCGTTCACCGACTCGATCAGGTTCGTTGTATATATCACCCGCCGGACCTCGGGCGGGAACGCCAGGAACGGGGTGAACTCGGCCCAGTGCGCCCACCACAGCTTCACGATTGCCGGATAACGCTCGCCCCAGGCAGAGGCCAAGGTCTCTAGCGCCGCGGCGGCGGCACCCTCAGCGTTCCCGCCCCGTGCGGCCTCCCATCCTCACCGTGCTCATAGGGCGTGTCCTACCGGCTGTGTAAGGCCCAGAACCTCATGCGCACCCGGCTTGAAGACAGCGGTGGCTCCGGGCCCGGTGACAGTCTCGTCTTCACTACGCGCAGCGGCCGCGCGATCGAGCCGAGGGCAGTTAGCCGCCGATTTGACCTGCGCTGCGCCAAGGCTGGCGTGCGCCGCATCCGGGTACACGACACCATCCGCACCTGCGGATCGCTGCTGTCCGCGCTCGCCGCGTATTTTCGCGTCGCCATGCGGATCCTGCGGCATAGCAAGATCGCCATCACGATGGAGATCTACACGATGGTGCCGGACAAGACGACCCTTGAAGCACTCCGGCGGCTCAGCGACGCCCTCGCCCTGCCACCAGCCGAACTCCAATGATGCCGAGTAGCTGCACGTTGCTGTATTTCGTAGCTGTACGAGGGGATTTCTGTTCGAAACTGGGGGGACTTGCTGGGCCGTTATTCGAGCCGGACGGAACTTCTCAAACGTCTCAAGAGAGTACACAGGCTCTCCATCAGTTCATACGACAAGGCGACCAGATAGCCAAGTCCACCGCGTCCACAAGATCGAGCAGCGCCTTGGCGGTGACGTCCTCGACCAGATAGCCGCTGATTACGCATCTGGCCTAACCACCATTGAACTTATGGCCTTGTACAAGATCGGGAAAGGTACGGTGCTCCGCATCCTGGCCAGCCGCGGCATGCCCCTCCGCAATAAATCACTGACACCAGATCAGATCCAACAGGCTGCCCAGCACTACCAAGCAGGCTAGTCATTGAAGCAGATCGCCTTCGAGCTGGACGCCGATCACGAAACTATCCGCCAGGCTCTCAAGCGATCCGGCGTGCAGGTGCGGAAGCCATGGGAGCGGATGTCATGATATTAGACATACGTAATATGCGTGCGGCTGATAAGGGCGCTAGGCCGACCGTACTGAGCTCCTTTTCATCCTGTTTCACTGGCGACACGGTCACCAGTAGGCTACGTAGCGTAGCTGCGAGTCGCTGCAGCTGACGGGCTGTGGATCCTGGCAGCACGGCCCGAGCAGGCCTGGCTGCATAGGCTGGTGGATGGCGGGTAGCACGCCATAATGTCCAGGAAGCATGCGTCGCGGGTCCGCGAGGAGCTTGCCCGCGAGGACTATCACGATCCCTTTGCCGGGTTCGCTGGGGCCCCGCCTGCCCGCAGCGCGCTTACCCTGCGCCTGGCCCTGGCCGGTTTCGGCTTGGTGGTTTGTGCGCTGGGCGCGATCGCGTTCGTTGTCATTAGCTCGCAGCCTGCGATTGCGGCGATCTTTGCTTTCTTCGCGGCCGTGGCGGTGGTGGACCTGATCGTGGTGGTGCGCCGCAAACGGCGCGGCGAGCCAGGCTAAGCGCATGCTCGTTCTACCAAGCGCGACCTGCGTTACCGGACGCAGTACCCGCCGCTTACGTTGTTGCGCAAGGTGAACCCGCTGCTGCTGGGGACCGCCGCTACGACGGCGGGGCTGCACGAGGCCACGGCGATCTGGGATGCCGGACGGCGGCTTGAGCCCACGTCGATTTGAGTTTCGCTGCCAGAGGACGATCGTGTCAGTCAGTCGCGGCTAAGTTAGCTATGGCTACGGCATCACCTGACCGGCGCTCGGGTCAGGTGATGCCGTAGCTGAGCCGCGGATCACCACGACCGGACAGGTGGCGTGGTGCACGCAGTGCTGGCCGACGGAGCCGAGCAGGGCCTCAGTGAACCCGCCATGCCCGCGGCTGCCGACGACGAGCAGGTCAGCTCCTTCTGACGCGTCCAGCAGAACCTGAGCCGCAATACCTTCTGTTACCTTGGGCCGGATCGTCACGTGCTCATCGGAGACCTCGGCAATAGCGTCAGCGACCACCTCGGCGGCGATATTCGCGAAGTCCACATCGTCAGGCACAGCCGCCATGAATCCGTAGGCTGCGGGGAAGTCCCAGGCCATGACAGCCTCTACGACCGCGCCGGTGAGCCTGGCCTGCCTGGCCGCCCAGGCCAGCGCCTCCTGGGATGAGGCCGACCCGTCGACGCCCACGACGATCCGGTGCTCACCATCGCCTGAGGGCTGCGTCACCATCTCTCCTCTGCAGCTGGATCATCCACTACCCTGCCAACGGTATCGGTTCAGTTTTCTGCTCGATCTCAGGGTCGCACTCGCGACGGCACCCGCGGCAGGACGAGACGGCCCAGCAGGTGGGACGTTGTTCCGCAACCGCCGTGGATCTCGGCAAGCCCACCGGCAGGATCACGGCTCGAAGCATCCGGCCCCAGGTCGGATCATCCGCGCTTGCAAGCGCCAGCCTGGCTGGTGGAAGGAAGTCTGGTGAAGGAGGTTTGGTATGTCAGGAAGCACGATCGGGATCTGGGTGATATGCGTAGTGGTCGTGCTGTCGCCGGGGTGCCCGGCTCAACCCGGCCTCCATTTGCGCTAATCCGCCGTTACGATTCGAGGATCTTCGTGATCCACCGCTCGACTGTGCGCCACCGTGTCGCCAACGCCTCAAACTCTGCCACGTGGTCGGGGGAAGCTTGGCCACCTACCACAGCCTCGAGGCGATCCACTTGCGACATTATGTGGCTGCCTTGTAAGTGCTCCCCGGCCCGGGTTCACTAAGGGCTTCCAGGGTTAGTCGGGGCTTTCTTCCTTTTCCTTGAAGATCAGCCCGCAGACCTCAAGGTACAGCTGCTCGGGGTAGGGCAGGTGATCGACGTTTCGCAGCGCCTGATCTTGTCCCGCCGATTCGACAATGAACTCGCCGTAGCCGAGCAGCTGGCCCATCGCGGACCGCTGGAAGCTCATGTCCGTTACCTTGGCGAGCGGCATCATGTTCACCTTGCGGACAACGAAGCCCTGAGCTAGCAGCAGCCGCTGAGACGTAATGACGAAATAATTCACCCACCATTCGAGAACCTTCCACAACAGGCGCACGAGCAAGATCGCCCACAGGACCCAGATGACGAGGATGGCCGTGTCGTTGCCGTGCGCAAGTGCGTTGCTCAGCCAGCCCGCGACGGCCAGCCCGACCAGAACTTCGAAGACCGGCCTGATCAGCACGGCGGGATGCTGGTGAACGCTGATGACCTGGCGCTCGTGGGGCAGCAGGTACCTATTGACCCTGGCCGGAACTGTTTCAGTGTTCGGAGCTAGCCTCATCACAGTACCGCGCCTGAAATCGAAACGAAGACCGGCAGGCAAGCGGACCCTTTGACCTCTGAGCACCGGCCTGCGTTCAAACGGACCGAGCCGACCAGCCACAAGCAAGGTCGCGGGCTCACCGCCTACCTGTACCTGGTAGACCAGCCGTCCGCGACCGCCCTAGCCTGCACCAGATACCAGTCGGCTGTAACACTGATCGTAACTCTGCGTCTCCACGAGCGGCAACCTGGGATCCCTCTACGGCGAGCAGTTCTGAGGGTCGTCGTGGGGCGCGGTGTCTCGCCTGGTCGTCGCGATGAAGGCGCACCATCGGCGGCCGAGTTCGCGGCGCAGGATCATCGTCAGTGTGAGCGCAGTCTCGTCGAGGGCACAGCAGATTTCTTCCGCCCGGGTATGTTCATCCAGCAGCCTGGCCAGCCGTTCCCACATCGGGGGGCATCCAGCCCGGGCCGGAATCCCTTTCCCAGCGGACGGCGTCGTCGAGCGCGCGGCAGAGCCGGCGGATTCGGCGGTGATCAGCCATGATCAGCTCAATGATGTCGGCCCGTAGCCAGCGGTCCCGCATTAATCCACAGCCCTTCCCGCAAGTCGGCGATCCGTCTTTCGGCCTGCTCGGTGGTCTGCCGAGCCGGGGACCTGCACGCTGCATCGGTCCGGTGCGGCAGCGCATATCCGGCCAGCGTGTACCGATCCCGGGCCGCCGCCAGATTAGCTCGGCGATTCGGGCCAGCGTCCAGCATGATCTGTATATCCGCGCCAACCGGGCCCGTCCACGCCGCGATCGAGGGTCAGCCTCAGGGTGGGCCCGGGTAGTAACGACACCGAGTCGTCGTCTACTACCGGTGCTGCCAGATCCTGTCCAGGTCGTGATCGAGTTGCTCATTCCGAGAGATCAGGTCCCGCCAGATCTGATCGGTCTTGTGATGCTGCCGTGCCCGCTGCAGCCGGCGCGCGGCGATCACGCCGCACGCGACCGCCGTCATGAGGCCGATCACGATGAGAGCCACGACGCCCATGGCCAGCATGACCCGCCCTCCTCTCGCTGCGACGACCAAGCGGCTGACGGGCTCTCTGCCAGCATGCCGCTCAGCCTGTTCACTAATGAAGAGGACTACCCGTCTCGCGCTGGATATACCGGCCGGATCCGGGCGTTGACTGGCGATCGCCATGCTGGGCCTGTCTTGCCGGAACGACCCGTTGCCCGGCGCGGCCTGAAGACCGCAGACGGCGCCGAGCCTGCGCTCCCCCGGCTGCCTGGCTGCGGGTTATCTGCCCGGGAGCGGCGGGTGCCTTGCCGGTTTCGAGGTGGTCGGGGTCACCGTAGCGTCCCGGCGGGACTGTTTCGCCAACGGCTCTGTCCCACTTCCGGGTGGTGACCGGTTGTTCTGATGTGTCACGATCGGCCACTGTTGACGCGAAAAGGCTTGTGGGGATCATGTTTTCAGGGTTGTCCGTATTGGTCATCGATGACGTCGAGGACGCTGGCGGGGCGATCGTTGTGCGGGCCAGGACCCGGAACGGGGCCGTCGCATGCTCGGGCTGCGGGACGCAGACGAGCCGGGTGCACGGCTATCACGAGCGGACGGTGGCCGACGTTCCCGTTGACGGCCGCCGGGTCGTGGTGAGGGTGCGGGCCCGGCGGATGCGCTGTCCGGCCCTGAGCTGCACGGTTCAGACGTTCCGTGAACAGGTCCCGGGGGGTCCTGGAGCGTTACCAGCGGCGCATCTCGCGGCTGACGGCCCAGATCAGCGCGGTGGCCCGCGAGTTAGCGGGCAGGGCCTCGGCGCGGCTGCTGCCTGCGTTGGGCATCGCCGTCTCCCGGCATACCGCGCTGCGCGTTCTTCTGGCGATCCCGCTTCCCGGCCTGGTGGTGCCGCGGGTGCTCGGGATTGATGACTTCGCGCTGCGCCGCGGCGGCGTCTATGCGACGGTGCTCATCGACGCCGAGACCGGCCGCCGCGTCGACGTCCTCTAGGGCCGCACCGCCGAGGTCGCGGAGATGTGGCTGCTCGGCCGCCCGGGTGTCGAGGTCGTGTGCCGCGACGGCTCAGGAGCCTATGGCGAGGCCGTCAGCCGGGCACTGCCCGGAGCGGTGCAGGCCGGCGACCGCTGGCACCTGTGGCACCTGCTGGGCGAAGCCGTCCGCAAGGAGGTCGCGGCGCACTGCTCCTGCTGGGCGAAGGGCACGCCCATGCGGGAGGGCAGGCGGGCCGAGACCACCGCCGAGCGCTGGCGGCAGGTCCGCGAGCTGCGCTCGCAGGGCGTGGGGCTGTTCGAGTGCGCCCGCCGCCTGGACCTGTCGCTCAACACCGTCAAGCGCTACGACCGCGCCAGCGAGCCCGAGCGGATGCAGCGCGTCCCGAAGTACCGCCCCACCCTCGTTGACCCCTACCGGGACTACCTCCGCAAGCGGCGGGCCGAAGAACCCGCCGTCCCGGTCGCCCAGCTGCTGCGGGAGATCCGCGAGCGCGGCTACCCCGGCAGCTCCAACCTGCTCCAGGGACGCCTGGACGCGGACCGGCCCCACCTGTCGCACCGCCGGGCCGCCCGGATCATGCTCACCCGGCCGGACAGCCTCCAGCGCGGACAGGCCGAGACCCTCGCCGGGCTCAGCGCGGCCTGCCCGGAGATGACCGCACTGGCAGCCTGATCGGCTCCTTCGCGGCCCTGCTGGCACCCGACCCGGGCAACGACGCCAGGCTCAGAGAGTGGATCACCACCGCCCGGGGTGCCGACCTGCCCCACATTCACTCGTTCACCCGCGGCCTAGACCTGGACATCAAGGCAGTCACGGCCGCGCTCACCATGCCCGTCCACAATGGGCGCACCGAGGGAGTCAACAACAAGACGAAAATGATCAAGCGGCAAATGTACGGACGAGCCGGGTTCACTCTCCTGCGCCACCGAATCCTGCTCGCCTAACGGAACGTCACCACCGGAAGTGCGACAGAGCCGTTAGCTACACAGGCCCTCCCCTGACGACAAGGCTGACCGGTCATTCCTCGCCGACGGCGAGGGGTTCCGGGTGATCTGTCTTCTACGTGGTGAGATGCTAGGGCCGCTGCCCGGGCGGGGGGTTCAGTGCGGTGGTGGGGATTCTCCGGTCGACCACGTCGCTGGCGACGTCGGAGAGCTTGCGGTTGTGATAGCGGGCGTAGGTTCTCAGCACCGTGAAGGCGTCGTCCACGGTCATCGTGAGGTACTCGGCGATCATGCCTTTGGCCTGCTCGATGATCACCCGGCTGTTCAGCGCGGCCTGCAGCTGAGCCGCCAGCAGGCCTCGCTCCCGGGACGCGCGTTCGTGGATCAGCCCAATCGCCGCCATCTCCGCCATGGCCTGGGCCACTTCCATCTCCGGACCGGTGAACGGCTCGTCGCTGCCCCGGAACACGTTCAGCGCGCCGATGACGTTCGTGCGGACTCGCAGTGGGACGGCGCACATCATCTGGAAGCCCGCATCGGAGGCTCGCGGGGCGAAGTCCGGCCAGCGGGCCCGGCCATCGGCCGCGCTGGCCTGGACGGCCCGGCCGGAGGAGTACGCGTCCAGGCACGGGCCCTGCGCGTCCTGGATCTCGAAGAGCTCAAGCAGCCGCATCCGCTCGTCCGAGGAGGCGATCAGCCGCAGCCCGCCCCGGGCGTCGGCCAGCATCACCCCGGCCGCCTCGGCCCGGAGGATCCCGACCGAGTCCTCCGACAGGCCGTGCAGGAAACCGACGATGTCGAAGTCGCTGGCCAGCGTGTCCGCCAGCCGGACGAAGGCCCGGGCCAGCACGGCATCCCGCGCCAGGTCATCGCGCTGGTCATCCTGACCGGGATTCCCGGGCCAGGTCTGCCGCCCGTTGCCGGTCTCATTCATCGAACCGCACCCGCCCTTCCACCACGTCCTGCGCGATCTCCTCCATCGAACGCCCGGCCGCGAACGCTGCAGCACGCAGCCGGGCCAGTGCGTTAGCGACAGTGTCATCCAGCTGCGCAGCGATCATCCCGGTGGCCTGGTGAATCACGATCCGGTCCGCGCCCGCCCCTCCAGCAGCTCCGCCATCGCGGACCCCGCTGCCGCGTCCTGCTGGTACAGCACCGCATCCCGGGCAATATCCGCCGCAACCAGGGCATCCGCCAGGTGATCATCGCTGAGCATGCCGGGCCGGTCACGGCACAGGTCCAGCGTCCCGATGCCACCGGGTCCGGCGGTCAGCGGCAGGGAGAACTCGGCGTGTACCCCGGCGGCCAGCGCCGCCGCCGCGAAGGCCGGCCAGCGGCTGGCCTCCTGATCCGCCAGGTCCGGCAGCAGCACCGGGATCCCGGCAGCATGAGCGTCCAGGCACGGGCCCTCAACCAGTTCTAGCTGCAACCCGGTCACCGTCCGGGCGTGCCGCCCGGCACCGGCCAGCAGGCTGGCCGAGCCCGGGTCTGACATCAGCACCAGGGCACATCCCGACAGGCCCATCTCATCCACGGCGAACCGGCAGAGCTGCTGCACCAGCGTGCCCGCACCAGCCACGGCATCTTCCCTGGTCACCGCCGCGATGATCCGGGCCCGCCGCCTGTCCTCCCGCACATCGCCTCCCCACCATTTCACCATGCTGCACCTGCCTCTTTCCTCGCCGTAGGGGTCCAAACGCGGAACTGGCGCACGGCAAGGCCCGGCACCGGTGCGGCCTTCGCGATGGAGCAACCCGGTGAGCAGCAGCCCGCACCGGTTCCCCGCATGCCTGGCGGGCAGCAGGTTTCCGCTGGCTGTTGTTCGCGGTCTCGAACCGGCGCAGGTATCCCCGGGCGTGGCGTACTGCACCACCCTCACACGTATCTGCGGGCTCAGGCGGTGACCGGGCCGTGGTGCCCTGGACGATCGTGACCCGGAGTAATACCGTTGATGTCACAACCTGTCCTCAGTTGGTGTCGTCAAGACCCCGCGAACCGATTGAGAAAGCCATGGATGAGCATGCCCTGACGGTCAAGGCCGTCCGCGCTGGACCGGTCTGCACTCTTACCCTGACCGGTGACTTCGACATTTCCCAGAGCAGCGGGTTCCTGGTCCAGGCGGCTGCAGCCGTCGATGACCGGACCGAGCGCCTCGTCTTGGACCTGGGCGGCGTGACGTTCTTGGACTGCGCCGGAGTGCGGGCACTGGCGATGGGAGCCAGCTTTGCGCCTAGCGGCTGCCCGGTCATCATCCGCTCGCTCAGCCCTAGGGCACACCGGATCTTCGCGCTGCTGGACCTGGACCTGCAGACCCTCCAGCCAGCTTCCCCCGAACCACGAGCCACCACGCAGGCCTGGCCTCAACCGCCAGTCAGCCGGAACAAGCCGCACCTTGCTCGCGGTCGCAGATGGTGACCACAGATATGAGAAACTTGGCGATCCTGTCGTTCAGTTTATCGGCGACGAATATCTGGATGACTCCGCCAAATAGCTTCCGCCGTGGGAGATAGCCGTGCGCGTTTCGGGCCTGGCCTATGGCCTGGTCCTTGCCATCAGGCCGGTGGGTCGGCGGTGGCTCCGGGTCAACGGATTTACCTACACGGAACGCGATAACGTCGCCTGTATCAGGCTGAACCGGCCGGAGGTCCACAACGCGTTCAACGAGCAGATTGCGCGCCTAGTCAGCGGACTATCCTGGATCTGCGTGGTCCTCTTGCTCCTAGGCAGACGAAGGAGAGACTTGAACGGATGTCTGGCTGGCCCGTTAGGAAGCTTTGGGTCCTCGGCGCGGCCGTTTCCGCCATCGTGGCCGCCGCCGATGCCGCCCTCGGACACCGCGCCGTTCTCATCGGCTTGCTGATGGCCGGCCCGTGCTGCGTAGTGCTGACCGGCCGCTGGGTGCCGACAGCGCTAACCGGATTGTGGGTGACGGGCCTGGCGGTGGCGCTGGGCCTGCCCGATGGCATCTGGGGTACCGCCACGTTCTTTATCTGGCTCGGTGCAGTGGCCATGGTGGCCCTGGCCAGCACCGCCGCTGCTGCTGTCCTGCAGGCACTTAGTCCTGCGCCCCTGCGCCGATCGGGCCTCTGGCCGCGTCTGCAATCTTAAGGCGTGTGCGTCATCTGAGTAGCCCGGCGGCGAATGCCGCCCAGGCCTGCGATTCCCTGGGCCTGCCGGTGTGATCAACCGTGAGAGACCGTTCCTCCTCGGGGCTAATGGCCCGCGGGGTGGTCTAACTTTGGTGCGGGTTTGTCAAAGATCTCCGTCAGTTTTTCGTCCTGGTCGGGGGCTGCTAGGACCACGACGTCATCTGCTGCTTTCAGGCTTGTGGCGGTTGTAATGGGGAGGAGCTGCCCCTCGCGGACGATGGAGCTGATCCAGGCGTCAGCGGGCATGCCGGGTAGGTCATCGATGGTGCGGCCCTCGGCGGCTGAGCCGGGCTTGACGGTGAGCCGGTGGGTGCCGGTGGGCTCATCACGCAGCTGGACTCCGAGCGTCCAAGGTTCAAGCTTGATCACGTGCATTGGGACCCGAAGCAGCCGGGCGGCGGCGGGTACCAGGCTGCCCTGCGCGACCACGGAGAACATCACGACCACCGCGACGATGCCGTACAGCCGCTCGGCACCGGGCACGTAAGCGGTGAGCAGGAAACTGCCCAGCAGGATCGGCACGGCGCCTTTCAGCCCGGCGAACAAGATGAAGGCGCTCTCGTTGCGTCTCAGCCGGGCCGGGATCAGACACAGTCCGACCAGGACCGGCCGGATGACCAGTGCGAGCACCACCCCGAGGATGAGCCCGGGGATCCACACGTCGGCCCGGGCAATCACGCTCAGGTTGATGGTGAGGCCGAGCACGATGAAAGCGACGATCTCGGCCAGGCTAGCCAGCGACGCGTGGAAGGTCTGGATCTCCTGCTTGAACGGGATCCGCTCATCGCCCATCACTATCCCGGCCGCGAACACCGCCAGGAAACCTGAGCCGCGCGCAAGAGTAGCGGCACCGAACAGCAGCAGCACGCACGCCAGGGTCCGCAGCGGGTACAGCCCGGCACTGGGCAGGGCTACCCGCCGCGTGAACCACACCAGCACATAACCGCCTGCCACGCCGACCGCGAGCCCGGCGGCCATCTGCACCAGGAATTCGCTGCCGACCTGGATGAACGCACCCGCGCTGACCCCGCCCGCGGCGATCAGGCTGGCCATCAGCGCGATTCCCACCGGGTCGTTCGCGCCGGATTCTCCCTTCAAGATGGTCCCGGCCCGGCCGGAGACCTCTCGCTGGCCCAGGACGGAGAACACCACGGCCGGGTCGGTCGGCGCGACCGCCGTGGCCACCAGCAACGCGACATACCAGGCCAGGCCGAACGCGAAGTGCACGAGCAGCGCCACGGCGATCACGGTCAAGAACGTGCCCAGCACGCCGGTCACGGCGATCGGCATAGCCGCCGCCCGGACCCGCGCCAGGCCGATCTCCATGCCGCCATCGAACAGGATGATCGCCAAGGCCACGGTCACGAGCCGCGTCACGGTCTCCTGCGAAGGCCCGTGAAAGGCGGGGATGACCTTAGCGGCAATGGCCGCGCCGGCCAGGAACAACGCCGGAGCAGGGACCCTGACCCGGTATGCCAGCCGGTTGGATAGCACCGCCATCAACCCCACGACGGCTAGCAGCTCTAGCAGCCGGGCAAAGGTCTCGGTGTCGGTCATAACGGTGCTCCTGCGGGTCGGCCACAGCTAACAGGACTGCCGACCAGGCTTCCCGGCGCACCTCGCCCAAGCCTAGCTGGTACCTAGCGCCGATCCCATTCGTAAATCCCGGTCCCTAACGCGCCTTCCAGGACAGGCCGCGCTGGGCCGAGAGGACACCGGAACCGCGGCTAGTCATAAAGTAACCGCTCGTGACGACAAGAGCTGACGCCGTGGAAGGCACCCGGCCGGGATGGTTCAGCGCGGGGTGACCGGTCTCGGCGGAGCCATCTCCCCCACCGTGGCGTTCATCTTCCTCGCCGCCGCAATGACCGCCTCCGTCCCGCTCATCATGACCACCCGGCAATCCGACCAGCGATACCGTAGCTTGATCCTGCTTCTCTCCCATATTGCTCATAGCTGCCCGCCCTGGTGAGGGGACGCCGGGTCAATGGTCGCGCAGCCGATCGCCTGCCACGGCCCGCAGGGCCGCCATTGACGCGACGGCCGCGAGTAGGACAATCGGCGCCGAGGAAAACGGCCTTGCCCACCCCAACAGCGCGTCCTGAAATATCCGCCCAATCAGGCCCGCCTCCGTGTCTGCCGCACTGGACGTCGAGATAATCTCTTGCGTTGCGCTCGATGGCACACACTACGTATTTAATACCGCATTCGATGGTCTTCTTGACCACGAACCTGGCACTCCAGAAAGCACGATAATATTTAACGAGATACTCGCACATGCCAACGGGTCTGTATTTGTCCGCATGGCACTTGCTGACCTGCGAAACGCCATTCGTGAACCGCTAGACACGTGCGCAAACTGTTACCGAGCAGTGGAATCTATATGTCACGAATATCTTGGGGAAGCTGACGACAAAGACGCCGCGAGAAAAGCCTCATGGATTAAGATGAAAGCTGCGGTAGGCCTGCCTGATGAAGAAGTGCGGTGGCTTGAGAAGCGGGCGATCCCAAGGCGACATGGTAGACCGATTGATGTGACAGAGGATGAGCGCTATAGAGCTCTTAAGATAGCTCGCAAGGCTATCGAAGGGCAATGTTTGGCTAATCGTGAATCTGTGAATACACAAACAGCCGCGCAGGCTTAGGGCCTGGCCTCTGGCCTGGCCTCGCCGTCAGGCCCGCTGGGTTGGCAGAGACACCCCTGGAGTTTGGGCTGTCAAGTGTCGGGCGGGTCAGGGTGCAGGGATTTGATAAGGGGCGAGGACCCGTAGGCTTGCCGCCGACTGGGCAGGCTTGTCACCTGCCCGCATGGCCCGGTGAGGGTCCTCGCGAGGGTTCCCTTGTCAAATCCCGGAGCGGCCGGTCACCCGGCTCAGGGGTATGGGTCAGGCAGCTTGAGGAAGTCTGGCCCGGTGTGACCAGGCGATGGCTTCGTCGTAGCAGGTGCCGGTCTTCAGGCAGCCGTGCAGGATCCCGACCAGCCGGTTTGGACAGGGCCCGCAGCGCAGCGTCGTGGTCCAGCCCGCGGTCGCGTTGCTCGTCGTAATAGGCGCGGGCGCCGGGTGAGGTCCTGATGGCGCTTTGCGCCTGCCGGTGCAGGGCATCAGCGAGCCGGTCGTTGCGGACGAACCGGGCCAGCACGATCTTCTTCTTGCCGGACTGGCGGGTGACCGGGCTGGTGGCCGCGTAATTCTTGCGGGCCTTGGCGGTGGCGTAACGGTGCGGGTCATCTCCGAACTCACCCAGGGCGCGGGCGCCGAGGATCTCGCCGAGGCCCGGCTGGCTCAGGTAGATGGCCGCGTCCGGATGGCCGCGAAAACATCCCGTCACCACCTGCCCTTCCATGGTGCCGATCTCGCCGTTCAGGGCCGCGATGATCACGGTCAGAGACCGGACCATGGCAGCGTAGACGTCCTCGATCGGCTCCGGCTGGCGCAGCTGCTCGCCGTGCAGGGCCGCGGCGATGGCGGCCGCCCTGGCCGGGATGCCCCGGCGGCGGGCCCGCCTCAGCGCGGCGGTGACCTGGCCGGTGGTCAGCCGGGCGGCCGACGCCGGGTCCGGCGCGGTGGCCAGCAGCTCGAGCGTGTCCGCCGCGGCCAGGTCCTCAAAAGCGTCCAGCGCGGCGGGGAAGTACTCCCGCAGCGCGGCGCGCAGCCGCTGCACCTGCCGGGTCCGCTCCCAGATCAGCGTCTGATGGGCCCGGGCGGCCACCTTCATGGCGTCGGCCTCAGCACTGTCCCCGGCCACCGCCCGCAGCTGATGCGCATCGGTGCGCACCATGTCAGCCAGGGTATGAGCGTCAGCCCTGTCGCTCTTCGCACCCGAGGTGCCGTGCCGCTCCCGGTACCGGGCCGCCTGCCGCGGGTTGATCGCGTAAACCGTGTAACCCGCCGCGTGCAGCGCCGTCACCCACAAGCCCCGGTCGGTCTCGATGCCGACCGCCACCTCACCCGGCCCGGCCTCCAGATCAGCGAACTGGCCGATCAGCGCGTGCAGCCGGGTGATCCCGGCGATCCCCTCCGGCAGCCGCGCCCGCGCCAGCACCCGGCCCGCCTCGTCCTGCAGCTCGACATCGTGATGATCTTCTGCCCAGTCATCCCCGGCGAACAGCACACCAGCTCCCCTCGATCCATAGCCACCAGCCAATTTCGCGGCAGCGGGAGGAGAACGCCGACGGCCTAATGGACAGTGCTCACGCCAGCGGCGGGCACGACACCCCTTCAGTGGTACTGCTCTCCTCACGGCCAGGCCAGGGCACGGTCTCTGCCAAGGGCTGGACCATCCGCCCAGGCTCCGGGAGTGCTCACTCGCCGGCCGCTACCAGACCCGAGTCTGCCGAACCCCGGCCCGGTAACTCCCATTAGGCTCCAGGATCAACGGCGCGCCGCAGGCGCGTCCCGCCCAGCGGGATGCGAAGCACGGTTGAGGCTGGAGGGGCCGACCCAGACAATTGCGCGGCGTCCCGACTCGGTGAGCTGACTCTCTCTGCGGCAATCGGCGGATTCGCGCGGTGCCTGACAGCTTGACCAGTTCGCACGGCGCAGCATCGGGCCGTTGCGGCGGGAGCCGGTGGTGGCCGTCGCCGGGGTCGCCGTGCCAGGCAGCCGCTGCGGCCGTAGGGCCCCCGTCCGAAGGCCGCGGCGAAGCTGCCGCCCCGCTACGGCGAGACCCCGGCAGCTTCGGCCACATACCGGCTCATCTCAGACGCACCCACGCCCGGTTGCTCGCGCGACTTTGCGTCACTGGTCCTGGCCGTCAGGCGCGGCGCGCCGGAGGTGCGCCCTTGAAGCCTTTAGTGAAGAAAGTTGTAACAGCTCCATAGGTGCACCTTGCGGCGCTTCTTCGAATATCAGGTCGGGATGGTGTACTGCAGGATCAGCGTGTCACCGGGGATGATCGAGATCATTACCCTGACCGGCTTGCCGCTGGCGGTATAGCCGGTCCTGATGTGCTCGGCTACCGGCGTTCCGGCCGGGATCTCTAGCCGTGCTACCTCGTCGGGGGTGGGCATCCGGGTAATGATCTCGTCGATGTCGTAGACCTGCTCGTAGCCCGCCTCGGCGAGGATGTTCTCACGGGTGGTGTCCTCTGGCTGAGCGAGCTCGGTGCCCTGGACGATCATCTCGTCGAAGTAGTCATCGGAGATGATCGCGGGCTTGCCGTCGATGTAGCGCACGTGCCTGCGCACCACGCTGGTGTCAGTGCGCGGGTCCAGGTTCAGTCGCGTGGCGACGGTGCCGGGCGGGGTGATCCGCTCGACGTGCAGGTCCTGGCGTGTCGGGTCGTGGCCCTGGCTCTCGACGTCGGTTTCCCAGGCGTCCGATGTCGTCAGGACGGTGTGGTCCGGTCTTTCGAACTCGGACAGGTGCCAGTGCAACCGCTGGGGACTGCGGACGATGCGTCCCCGGCGCGGCCGGACGACCACGAGTCCTTCCTGTTCTAGGGCCTGCAACGCGATCCGGGCGGTCTGGCGGCTGACGCCGTACTGTCGTGCTACTTCTGGCTCGGATGGCATGAGCGCGCCTGGTCCGAGAGTGCCTTCCTGGATCTGTCTCCGCAGATCGGCAGTGATTCTCTGTGTGATTGGCTCATCGGCCATATGGGTTCGCTCCTCCTTGATCATCAAGCTTATCGAGGTAGCAGCGTCGTGCAACTTGACAGTCAAGCTTGTATAGTTCAGACTGACAGCGGGTCGAAGAACGACCCGCAACCAACTCTCCGAGAGGACGAGGTCATGCAACTGGAGATCAAGACCGACGGCTACCAGTTCCGGGTGGCCGGTGCGCCGAAGGCGCGACCGGACTTCAAGGACAAGGACCGGCAGGCCACGAACCGGGACGGCGAGCCGATCTGGACCGTCCGCCTGGACGCGATCGACGCCGAGCGGGAGACCAGGGAGACCATCTGGGTCGAGGTGGCTGGCGAGCAGCCCAAGCTGACCTTCGATGGTTACGCCCAGGTCCGCCGCCTGGTGTTCGCCCCGTGGGTCGGACGCGACGGCAAGATCAAGCGCGCCTTCCGCGCCGACGCGGTCGAGCCGGCCCAGCCCGGCAGAGCCGTCCACGCAGCCTGACCGTGCCCGGCCACGACAAAAACCATCCCCTACCTCGCGACCTGAACAGGAGAACCGATGACCAGCATCCACATCTACGACCCGGCCAGCGACGGCCCGCCGCTGCCGGACCTGCCGCCGCTGCCGATGGGCGCCCTGGCGGTCGGCCTGGCCAGCCTGCTGCAAGAAGCAGCAGACCTGCCCGAACCGCAGTTCATCACGGTGTCGGACACCCAGCACATCGACTTGCAGTTCGCCGGGAACCCGGCCAGCCTCCGCACCTTGACCCGCTGGGCGCTGCGGTTCGGCAGCGTCATCACCAGCCAGCCCTGCCAAGGCGACACCGGCACCGAAACCTGGTGCCGCACCGAATTCGGCTACTACGGCGTCGAGATCAACGCCTACGCCCACATCCCGGTCAGCACGGCCGATTCCTGACACTCAGCGGCCAGGCCAGGAGACTGCCATCCCCGGCCCCGGCCCCATCACGAGAGTTCCTGCCTCGCACCATCACCAGCAAGGAGAAACCACATGTCAGCACACGCAGCTGACCGCCGCCAGCGCGAAGCTCCCAGCGTCGTGTCCGTCTCGCAGCATGTCCTGCAGGGCACCTTGGACACCCAGGTCCAGGCGGATATCGCCTATGTCAGCCACAGTCACATCAGGTTCCACCTGGGACCGGTCTTCTTCGTCTTGAAAGGACGAGACGCGGCGCTGTCGATGCGGGACCTCATCGACAAGCTCGCGCCGGTCATCGACGAGCTCTACCCCGACCTGGACGCCGAACTGCAACGCCAGCACCGCGAGGTGCTGCGGCAGGCCGCCCTCGACCGGCTCAGCCGTGCCCGCGTCAACGGCACCGAACCAGCCGCCGCCGTAGCGGCACGCCGGGAGACATCCCGAACCACCACCTAACAGAAAGTGCCGGGCCTGGGGGACTGCCATCCCCCGGCCCGGCCAGCCAGAACGATCCCCTACCTCGCGAAAAGCAAAGGAGCTTCGGCATGCCCCACGCTACCAGCGCCGCGCCTCCGCGCCCAGTGGTCCTGGACTGGCGGCACGGCCGCATCGGCCCGCTCGCCCCCTGCGTGCTGTGCGGGAACCGGACGGTCTGCCGGTCCCCGGTCCAGGACGTGCCCTGCCACAAGGCCTGCGCCGAGACCTGGATCACCGGCCACGGCCGCGACGCCTCCGATCTCGCCCGGCTGATCCGCGCGCACACCCCGGGCCGGGGGTGAGCCGCGGTGAGCGAGTTCCGGGTCATCTACCACGAGCCCATCTGCCCTCAGTGTGGCTCCTTCGACATCGACACGGCCGAGGTCGACACCGGCGACGGCCTGACCGAGACCGCGCACATCTGCCGGTCCTGCGGCGACGCCTGGCCGCTGGCCTGCGTCACCGACTGGACTACCCCAGCCCGCACGGCTGCCCCCGGCATCCGCCACCCGGCCTGCGACAAGGCGGTGACCCCTCATGCCCAAAACCACCGGACCCCGCAACCAGCGGAACAACCCCTACCTACTCCAGAACACCTTCGCGCCGTTCCACACCACCGCGGCCGGGGCCGCCTGGCGGTGCCGCACCGAACTCGCCATCACGGCCATCCTCACCGCCGCCCTATGGCGGCTATCCATCCTCATCACCCTCACCTGGGCGGCCGTCGTCTTGGCCGCGATCGTCGGCCTGGGCTTCGCCGCGCCCGGCTCTCGCCGGTTCATCACCCGGCGGTTCTGGTGCGTCCTGGCCCGGCACCGGCTCCAGCGGCTGTGCTGGGAAGCACGGCTGCACACCCGCTCCGGGCGGCTCCCGCTCATCGTGTGGATCCGGCCGACCCAGGTCGGGGAACGAGCCTGGCTGCTGTGCCGGGCAGGCATCTGCGCCGAGGACTTCGAGGCCCACATCGGCGAACTCCGCGCCGCCTGCTACGCCCGCGACGCGCGGGTCACCCGCAACCGCCGCTGGTCCCAGCTGGTGACCATCGACATCATCCGCCGCGACACCCTCGCGGCCAGCCACACCATCACATCCCCCCTGGCGCGCCTCAACGCGCCCAGCACCACCCGGCCCGTCCTGGCCCTCGTCCCGCAACCACCAGACGAGCACGGCCCCGCGGCCTGACGGAGCGGCGGTCCCCGGCATGCCCGGGGGCCGCCCCCTCACCACTGATCTGCCTCGAAGGGAGGCCCCTGTCATGACCACCATCGCGGACACCCAGCCGCTCCCCCCGGTCCCGACGTTCCCGTTCTCCATGTTCGACCCGGTGCACCTAGGCCAGGACGAGTACGGCGAGCACGTCCACGTCAACCTGGCCGAGCGGAACATCCTGCTCGGCGGCGAACCCGGCGCCGGAAGGTCCTCCGGGCTGAACCTGATCACCGCTCACGGCGCGCTGTCGCATGACTGCAAGCTGATCCTGGTCGACGGGAAACAGGTCGAGCTGGGCCCGTGGCGGGCCTGCGCCGACATGTTCATCGGCCCGTCCATCACCGACGCCATCGCCGCGTTCACCGACTTCCAGGCCATCATGAACGCCCGGTACGACGACCTGCTCGCGGCCGGGCGCCGCAAGATCACCCGGGACACCGGCGAGCCGGTCTACCTGATCGTCATCGACGAGTACGCCTACTTCTCCGCCACCGTCGGGTCCAAGAAGGAACGCGAGGACTTCGCCGCCCTCACCCGCGATCTGGTCGCCCGCGGCCGCGCCGCCGGGGTGATCATCATCCTGGCCACCCAGCGGCCCTCCCACCAGGTCATCGACCCGTCCATGCGGGACCTGTTCGGCTACCGGTGGGCCTTCCGCTGCACCACCGACTCCTCCTCCGACACCGTCCTGGGCCAGGGCTGGGCCTCCGAGGGCTACACCGCCGCCGACATCGACCCGCTCGCCCGCGGCGTCGGCTGGCTGCTGTCCGAGACCGGCACGCCGCGCCGGATCAAGGCCGCCTACCTCACCGACGAGGACATCAAGTACCTGGCCGCCTACGCGGCCCGGCTCCGCGGCAGGGACATCGCCGCATGACCGCCCTGCACGCCCTCACCGGGCCACGACATCCCAACACCACAGGCCAGCCTGGCTGGCTGGAACACTGTCAAGACCCGGTTGACGCCCAAACGGGCGACGGCGGCTGGTCGAGAACGACGACTACGCCGCCTTCACCCAGCGCATCCTGCGCGCCTACGCCCGCCGCGTCGCCGCCGGGGACGTCGAGGCCCTGACCCTCATGCTCGGCCTGTCCGCCGAGATCGACACCGCCATCGGCCAGGCCGTCACCGGCCTGCGCGCCTACGGCTACTCGTGGGCGGAGATCGGCGCGAGGCTTGGCGTCACCCGCCAGGCCGCCCAGCAACGCTGGGGCCACACCGCATGACCGCCGCGACCGCCGCTCCTGGTCCCGGACCCCTCATCACGGGCCCGGTTCCGGGGGCGACCGCCGACGACACCCACCCCGACTTCGGCCGCTGGGAACGCGAGTTCGCCGCCGACTCCGGCTGCTCGCACCCGATCGAGCTGCACAGCCGCACCGACATGATCGACCTGGCCACTGGCGAGCTGGCCCCGCTGTACGGCCAGGCCTCCGTCGCGTGCGGCAACCGCCGCGAAGCGGTCTGCCCAGCACTGCTCAGCCCTCTACAAGCGCGACGCCCGGCAGCTCGTCAAAGCCGGGCCTGGCGGGCGGCAAAGGCATTCCCGAGACCATCACCGCCCATCCGTGCGTGTTCGCCACCCTCACCGCGCCCTCCTTCGGCCCGGTCCACGCCCGCCGGATGCGCGGCAAGACCGTGCTGCCCTGTCGGCCCCGCCGCGACGCCAAAGCCCGGCGCTGCCCGCACGGCCGGGACATCTCCTGCCCGACCCGGCACGCCGACACCGATCCGCGGCTCGGCCAGCCGATGTGCCCGGACTGCTACGACTACGAAGTGGCCGTGCTGTTCAACGCTTATGCAGCAGCGCTGTGGCGCCGGTTCACTACCTACCTGCCCCGGAAGCTGGCCGGGCTGGCTCGGGGTCACCCAGAAGACCCTGCACGGCCAGGTCCGCATCAGGTTCGTCAAGGTGTCTGAATACCAAGCCCGCGGCGTGGTCCACTTTCACGCCGTCATTCGCCTGGACGCCAAAGCCGAGGACTACCAGCCCCCGCCGCCCCGCTACGACGCGACCTTGCTAGGCGACGCCATCCGCCAGGCCGCCGCAGCCGCCCGGCTCCCCATCGAGCACCACGGCCAGGTACTGGCGCTCACCTTCGGCGCGCCGCAGGGCACCGATGTGCGGCCCATACGGCAAGCCGACGTAACCGGCACTGGTGCCCCGCTGAACCGGCAAGCCGTCGCCGACTACATCGCCAAGTACGCCACCAAGACTCTCACCGCCCCCGGTGTACCAACCTGCCGGATACGTACTGAAGCCGATCTCGGCCAGCTGCGCTGCTCCACGCACTACCGGCGGATGATCACCACCGCCTGGCAGCTCAATCGCCACTGCCGGGCTTGGGCTCACATGCTTGGGTATGGCGGCCACTTCCTGACCAAATCCCGCCGCTACTCGGTCACCTTCGGCCAGCTCCGCACGGCCCGCGCCGACCACCGCCGCGCTGCCCGCCGTCTGGACCCCGGCCACGACGCGTGGGGGCGCCCGCTCGACGAGACCGTCGTCCTGGTCCTCGACACCACGTGGACCTATGCGGGTATCGGCCACAACACGGCAACAGCGGGAGCCGAACTGGCCGCAGCATCCGCAGCCCGCGCCCGCGAACACTCGGCCAATCCGACTCCGGCTGACGACCCAGTGTCAACCGGCCCTTGACAGCAAACCAATCAACCGAAGGAGGCGCGATAGCAACTATGAGCCCTGGAATCGATCGGCTTCTGACCTTGGAAGAAGCCGCTGATCTCCTCGGGACAAAGCCGCGGTTTACCCGGCGGCTCGTCGTCGAGCGGCGCATCCGGTTCATTCGCGTAGGCCGCCACATCCGCATACCCGAATCCGCGCTTCGCGAGTTCATTGACGCTGGAACGGTCGAGCCGAACACGGCCTGGACGCATCGCCAGCGCCGCAGGGTCGCGTGATGCCGGGGCGTAAGACACGTAGCTTCGGCAGCATCCGTAAACTGCCGTCTGGCCGCTGGCAGGCCCGTTACCGAGGGCCGGATGGCTTGCTACGTTCCGCTCCGCACACTTTCGCCCGCAAAGCCGATGCCAGCAAGTGGCTGGCTCTGACCGCAGCTGAGCTGCTGGGCGGGGAATGGACGGACCCGGACGCTGGGCGCGTCCCGTTCCTGGCCTACGCCACGGCATGGATCGATGAGCGGCCGGGCCTTCGCCCCAAGACCATTCAGCTCTACCGCTACCTGCTGCGCGCACATCTGAAAGAGACCTTTGGCGCTACGACCGTGGCCGGGATCATCGAGGCTGACGTACGGCGTTGGCGTGCCGACATGCTCTCGGCGGGCGTCACGCCGGTGACCGCAGCCAAGGCCTACCGGCTGCTCAAGAGCATCCTCGCCACGGCTGTCGATGATGGGTTGATCCGCCGCAACCCGTGTCGTATCAAAGGCGCATCGGTTGAGAGGTCGGCAGAACGGCCAGTCCTGACCATTGGCCAGGTCTATGCCCTGGCCAATGCCATCGGCCCGCGATACCGAGCCCTGATCATGCTCGCCTGCTTCTGCGGCTTGCGGTGGGGCGAGCTGGCCGGGCTCCAGCGCGCCGACATCGACTGTGAACACAGGACCGTGCGGGTCGCCCGGCAGCTCTGCGAGGTGCCGGGACGTGAGCCTTTCCTTGCCCCGCCTAAGTCCGACGCCGGTAAGCGCACCGTTTCGATACCGTCCCTGATCCTGGCGGATGTCAGCTCTCACCTGTGCGCCTTCACCGCGCCCAACGCCGATTCGCTCGTCTTCACCAGCCCGCACGGCATGCCGCTGCGGCACACAAACTTCCGCCGCAGGGTCTGGCTCCCGGCCCTCGCTGTGACCGGCTTCAACATCCACCTGCACGACCTGCGCCATACCGGTAACCAGCTCGTCGCCGAGGCAGGCGCCAACCCTCGCGAGCTGATGGAGCGTATGGGCCACTCCACCAGCCGCGCCGCTCTTATCTACCTGCACTCGACCAGTGCCCGCCAGCACCAACTGGCCGACGCTGTGACAGCTCGGGCGCAGGCCGAACTCGGCACGACGGACAAGCCACCGAAGGCTGGTGTGGCACGTATGTGGCACGAAGCCCATAGCAAGAAGGCCGAGAGGCCAAGATCGGCTCGCAACAAGAGCTCTGACCAGTGATTTTGTATGCGCCCCGACCGCGACTCGAACGCGGGACCTACTGCTTAGGAGGCAGTCGCTCTATCCGCTGAGCTATCGGGGCCCGAGGGCAAGCCTACCGGCGGATGGGGTCCGTCGCACTCCTCGGTATGGCTCGCGAGGGATCGGCGGCAGCCGTTCCGGGCGGGCTGGGCGGAGGCGGCGGAAACCTTAGCCAGAACTGAACTTCTTCGAGGGTGGGTCCTAGTAACCGGGTGGGCATGCTTATAGCCAGAGTTACTTGCTCTTGAGAACTGAAGAACAGCGGCCAGCAACCCTGCAGCCGGCCGCACCCAACGTCGATGGTCCTCGTCGATAAGGCAACCCTGCAGCCTTATCGGCGAGGATCGCGGCGTTTCTGGGGCCAGTCACGTGCAACGGCCGGACGCCCGGACCCGTCAGGGTAGATCAAACGGAAGCGGCAGGCCATCCACGGCGTGCGCGCACAGGTCGTCGGGGCGGTCGGCGGGAAGCGCGGCGATGGTGCGGGCGACCAGGTCGCGCAGGCGCTTGATGTTGGCCGCGAAGACCTCGAAGACCTCGGCCTGGGTCACCCCTTCGCCCTCCTCGACGCCGGCGTCGGTGTCGGTGACCAGGGCCAGCGGCACGTAGCACAGGGCCAGCTCGCGGGCCAGGACGGCTTCGGGGTGGCCGGTCATGCCGACCAGGGTCCAGCCCTGGGCGGCGTACCAGAGCGACTCGGCCCGGGTGGAGAACCTGGGACCCTCGATGACGACCAGGGTGCCCGAGCCGGCCGGGATCCAGCCGGCCTCGCGCGCGGACTGGATCACAGCCGGGCGCAGGGTCGGGCAGTACGGGTCGGCGAACGGGACGTGGCAGGCCTGCTCGTCGTAGTAGGTCTGGACCCGGCTCGTGGTCCGGTCGACGAGCTGGTCGGGGATGACCAGGGTGCCTGGGCCGTAGGACGGCGTCAGGGAGCCGACCGCGGTGGGGGCCAGGACGCGGCGGACGCCGAGCGAGCGCAGGGCCCACAGGTTGGCCCGGTAGGGGATCTTGTGCGGCGGGAAGCGGTGGTCGCGGCCGTGCCGGGGCAGGAAGGCGACGGTCCGGCCGGCCACTTCGCCGACGGTGATCGGGTCACTGGGCGGGCCGAAGGGGGTGTCGAGCCTGACCTCTTCGGCGTCCTCGAGGAATTCGTAGAACCCGGAGCCGCCCACGACCGCGATGGTGGCCAACGGGCCGGCCATAGGGGTCAGGCGACCTTTTCGCCGGAGGAGGCGGGCTTGGCCGGGGCGGGAGTGCTCGGCTTGGAGTCGCTCGCGGAGCTGCTGCCCGCCGTGGAACCCGAGGTAGCGGACGAGGATGACGAGGAGTCGCCGGTGCTCGGCTTGCTGTCCTTGGCCATGTCCGACGCGGTGGCGGCCTTCCGGCTGTCGGTCCGGTAGAAGCCCGAGCCCTTGAACACGATCCCCACCGGGGAGAACACCTTGCGCAGCTTGCCGCCGCAAGCCTCGCACACGGTCAGCGGCGGGTCAGAGAACTTCTGCACAGCCTCAACAGGCTCGCCGCATTCGGTGCAGGTGTACTGATATGTGGGCAACGGACCCTCCTCGACGCGGGCCTCAGATTAGCACTCGCGGTAACAGACTGCTAAGCATACCCAACCACGCTGGCCACGCTAAGATTCCGGGTCCGCACCGGCGGGCGGCAGCGCGGTGAGACCAGCCTCGGGGCGGACGACAGCGCGGACCCGAGTGTCGTGCGGCTCGGCGGGCACCCGGCCCAGGAGCTCGTCGTCATAGAGGAGCGCGATGACCGGGATGAGCGGCCCGACCCGGGCCAGGGCGCGATCGTAACTGCCGCCGCCGCGGCCGAGCCGGTTCCCGGCGCGGTCCGCGGCCAGGGCGGGGACCAGGATCACGTCGGCCCGCCGCACCGCGTCGATTCCGCGGCGCGACTCCCCTGGCTCCAGCAGCCCGTGCGGGCCGGGGACCAGCGAGTCGGGCCCCTCGAAGGAGGCCCAGTCCAGATCGCCGTCCGGGCGGAGCGCCGGCAGCAGCACGTACGTGCCGCGCTTCCACAGCGCGAAGAGCAGTCCGTGAGTGTCCGGCTCGGTCCCCACCGAGTAATAGGCCGCCACGGTCCCGGCCATCTGCAGCGGCGGAAAGGACAGCAGCTCGTCCCGGATCAGCCGCCCCGCCCCGCGCCGCTCATCCTCCGTCAGCTCCGACCGCGCCGCCAGCACCCGCGCCCGCAGCGCGGCCTTCTCCTGACGAGCATCATCCTGCTCAGAACCGGGCACGCCGCCACGCTACCGCGAGCCAAAGAGCGGCGCCGCGGACTGGACTGACGACCGAGGAACGAGGGAGGAGGGAAGGACGCGCCTCGAAAGGCGCTCGGCGGCTAGCGGGGCAGCAGAGTTCGCTAGTGTTCTTGACATGGAGGAAGTGACCAAGGCCGTGATCCCGGCGGCTGGCCTGGGCACCAGGTTCCTGCCCGCGACCAAGGCGACGCCCAAGGAAATGCTGCCGGTGGTGGACAAGCCGGCCATTCAGTACGTCGTCGAGGAGGCCGTCTCCGCCGGGCTGCACGACGTGCTGCTCATCACCGGCCGGAGCAAGCACTCCATCGAGGACCACTTCGACCGCAACTATGAGCTGGAAGAGGCGCTGTCGGCCCGGGAGGAGTTCGACCGGCTGGCCCTGGTGCGCGAGTCGAGCGACCTGGCCACCGTGCACTACGTGCGCCAGGGCGACCCGAAGGGCCTGGGCCACGCGGTGTTCTGCGCGGCCCAGCACGTGGGGCACGAGCCGTTCGCCGTGCTGCTCGGGGACGACCTCATCGACCGGCGCAACCCGCTGCTGGAGCGGATGATCGAGGTCCGCCAGCGGTACGGCGGCAGCGTGGTGGCGCTGATGGAAGTGGATCCCGAGCAGGTCTCCCAGTACGGCGCCGCGGCCATCTCGCCGACCAGCGAGGAGGACGTGGTCACCATCACCGACCTGGTCGAGAAGCCAGTGCCCGGCTCGGCGCCGAGCAACTGGATCGTCATCGGCCGGTACGTGTGCGACCCGGCCGTGTTCGACGTGCTGCGGGACACGCCGCCGGGCCGGGGCGGGGAGATCCAGCTCACCGACGCGCTGCTGACGCTGGCCCGGATGAACCCGGCGGACGGCGGCGGCGTGCACGGCGTGCTGTTCCACGGCCGGCGGTACGACACCGGCAACAAGCTGGACTACCTGCGGACCCTGGTCCAGTTCGCCTGCGAACGGTCCGACCTGGCCCCCGAGATCGTGCCGTGGCTGCGCGAGTACCTGGCCAGCCTGCCGTGAGCGAGGCACACGAGCACGGCCATGAGCATGGCCACGGCGGGCACAGCCACGGGGACGAGAGCGACGACCGGCTGTCGGTCGAGGAGCACCTGGCTGACATCCTGGCCGCCATCCGGCCGCTGCCGCCGACCGAGCTCGGGCTGAACGACGCGAACGGGCTGGTGCTGGCGCAGGACGTCGCCGCGTCCACCCCGCTGCCGCCGTTCGACAACTCGGCCATGGACGGCTACGCGGTCCGGATCGAGGACCTGGCCGCCATCTCCGGCGACCGGCCGGTCACCCTGCCGGTGGTGGCCGAGGTCGCGGCGGGCGACACCGGGGCCTACGCGCTGCCGCCGGGCACCGCGATCAAGATCATGACCGGGGCCATGCTGCCGAACGGGACCGAGGCGGTCGTCCCGGTCGAGATGACCGACGGCGGCGCGAGCCGGGTCACCATCCGGGAGAAGGTCGACTCCGGCGCCTCGGTCCGGCTGGCCGGCGGCGACGCCCAGGCGGGCGAGGTGCTGATCGCGGCGGGCACCAGGCTGCACCCGATGCACATCGCGGTCATCGCCGCGTCCGGGCACGGCACGGTCATGGTCCGGCCGCGGCCGCGGCTGGTGGTGCTGTCCACCGGCGACGAGCTGACCGACCCGGGCTCCCCCATCGTCCCGGGCCGCATCTACGACGCCAACAGCTTCATGATCGCCGCGGCGGCCCGCGAGGCGGGCTGCCTGGCCTTCCGGCACGCCATCGTGCGGGACAACCCCGAGGACGTGCTGCCCGCCATCGAGGACCAGCTGGGCCGGGCCGACGTGCTGGTGACCAGCGGCGGGGTCAGCATGGGCGGCGAGCACGACGTGGTCAAGGCGGCGCTGGAGCAGCTCGGCACCATCTCCTTCCGCAAGGTGGCGATGCAGCCGGGGATGCCGCAGGGGTTCGGCACGCTGGCGCTGCCCGCATCCGCGCCGCAGGCCGAGGAGCGGACCCGGGGCGGCCTGCTGAGCAGGCTGGCCGAGCGCGGCGAGGTCCGGGAGAGCCCGGTCACGCCGAGCGAGACCGACCGGGTGCCCATCTTCAACCTGCCCGGCAACCCGGTCAGCGCGTTCGTGTCGTTCCAGCTCTTCATCCGCCCGGCGCTGGGCGCGCTGCAGGGCGACGACGGGCTCGGCCTGGAGTCGATCCGGGCCGAGATCACCACCCGGGTCAGCTCCCCGCCCGGGCGGCGCTCCTACCTGCGCGGCGTGCTGGACCGCAAGGCGGGCAAGATCGAGCCGCTGACCGGCCAGCAGTCACACCAGATCGCCACCCTGGGCCGGGCCAACGCGCTCATCATCGTGCCCGAGTGGGTGGTGTCGATGAACGCGGGCGAGACGGCGGACGTGCTCATCCTGCCCTGAGCGGGGGGCGGGCACGGCGGCTGGAGGCATGGTTCCGTTCGGCAGGAAAAGTAGTGTGAAGGCATGAGCGATACCGCAGCGCAGGGCCAGCTGACCCACGTGGACGCGGCCGGGCACGCGCGCATGGTGGACGTGACGGGCAAGGACGTGACGGCGCGTTCGGCCTGCGCATCGGGCCGGGTGCTGCTGTCGGCCGAGGCGGTCGCGGCGCTGCGGGCCGGGCAGGTGCCGAAGGGCGACGCGCTGGCCGTGGCCCGGATCGCGGGCATCACCGGGGCCAAGCGGACGCCCGACCTCATCCCGCTGTGCCACCCGATCGGGCTGCACGGGGTCACGGTCGAGGCCGAGGTGACCGACGAGGGCGTGGCCATCACCGCGACGACCCGGACGGCCGACCGGACCGGGGTGGAGATGGAGGCGCTCACCTCGGTGGCGGTGGCCGGCCTGACGGTGATCGACATGATCAAGGCCATCGACCCGGCCGCGACGATCACCGACGTCCGGGTCGAGTGGAAGGAAGGCGGGAAGAACGGGCCATGGCACAGGTGAGTGAGGCCAGCCAGATCAGGGCGCTGGCCGTCTCGGTATCCAACCGGGCTTCCGCCGGGGTGTACGAGGACCGGTCCGGGCCGGTGCTGACCGAGCTGCTGCGCGCGGCGGGCTGCGCCGTGGTGGACGGGCCGGTGGTGGTGCCGGACGGCGACCCGGCCGAGCGCGCCCTGCGGGATGCGGTGGCGGACGGCTACGACGTGGTCGTGACCACCGGCGGGACCGGGCTGACGCCGACCGACCAGACGCCGGAGATGACCCGGCGGGTGGTGGACCGGGAGATCCCGGGCATCCCCGAGGCGCTGCGCGCGGCCGGGGCGGCGGCCGGGGTGGCCGCCTCGATCCTGTCCCGCGGGGTGGCCGGGGTGGCGGGCCGGACGCTCATCGTCAACCTGCCCGGCTCGACCGGCGGGGTGCGCGACGGCATGGCCGTGCTCGGCCCGGTGCTGGCCCACGCCGTGTCCCAGATCAACGGGGGCGACCATGTGCGGTCCGATGCGGGCGGCGCAGCGTCGCCGAGTGGCGTGTAGCGCAGACGGCGATTCAGGAGAATGATGGAGTCGTGGGACGTATGCGAGGCTGGCCGGTAATCCTTACCGAGCCGGACCTGCTGGCGGAGCCGATTGCGCTGCGCCCGGTGGCGGTGAGCGACGCCAAGCCGTGGCGGGAGATCCGGGTGCGGAACGCGCCCTGGCTGCGGCCGTGGGAGCCGACCAACCCGGAGACGCCGCTGCACCGGTCCAGCCTGGGCCCGTACCTGGCCATGGTCCGGGCCATGCGCCGCGAAGCCCGGCAGGGGCAGGCCATCCCGTGGGTGGTGACCTACGGCGGGGTGTTCGTCGGCCAGATGACGATCGGCTCGATCACCTGGGGCTCGTCCCGGTCGGGCCAGGTGGGCTACTGGATCGACGAGGCGTACGCGGGCCGCGGCATCACGCCCACCGCGCTGGCCATGGCCGTGGACCACTGCTTCGGCGTGGTCGGGCTGCACCGGCTCGAGGCGTCCATCCGGCCGGAGAACCACCCGTCCCGCCGGGTGGTGGAAAAGCTCGGGTTCCGGGAAGAGGGCGTCCGGGTCCGGCAGCTGCACATCAACGGGGCCTGGCGCGATCACCTGTGCTACGCGATCACCAGCGAAGACGCCCCGCAGGGCCTGATGCCGCGGTGGCGCAGCATCCTGACCGAATCCAAGTCGAGCACGGCCTGAGGCTGCTTTCCTTTCTTCCGGCGCTTCGGGCTGGGCTTTAGGGCGGGTTCGGCGGCGGAATGTCGCGACACACCGGGGCGGGTACTCGTCTGACCACGAGCCAGCTATTACGTTGCGTAGCGTAAGGGTGTTCTAAAGGAGCAGTATGCCCGCGACCTGGGCGGTATAGGGCCTGACTCTAGGTACTGGGTCGCAGGCCGGCCGCCGCGCCGAGGGGAGGATCGTTGAGCAGCGCCATCCTTTACGTCGCCATCGTCGTGATCTGGGCGGCCGTGCTCATTCCCCGCTGGCTGCGGCGTGACCCCGTGGTGGCCGTGCCGGAGGGGGAGATCGAGGAAGAGGCGACGATGGACACCGTCGCCGAGGAGCTGGCCCCGCTGCCGCCCGCCTTCCCGGCCCCGCCGCTGTCGGTGCGCCGCCAGGAGCCGGCTCGCCGCGAAGCAGTCCGGGAGGCTGTGGCCCGGGAGACCGTGGCCGCGGAGAGGGCGACCCCGGAGACCGTGACCCGGGAACGCCGTCCGCGGGCCGCCGAGGACCGGGGCAAGCAGGAGGACGACCGGCTGGTCCGGGCTGAGGTTCGGCTGAACCGGGATGAGGCTCCTGAGGTTGACCTGCAGGACGACCCGGGGCACCGGCGGGTGGTGAAGGCGCGCAAGCGGATGCTGCTCATGCTGGTGGCGCTGGCCATCGGGCCGGCCTGCTGGCCGGGGCCAAGATGGCCGCCTGGTGGGTGATCGTGCCGCCGGCCGTCATGCTGGCCGGGTACACGCTGCTGCTCCGCGAGGCGGCCGCCGCCGACCGCCAGCGGAGCGAGGACATCCGGGTCCGCCGGGCCGAGGCGGCGCGGGCCCAGGCCCGGCGCCGGGCGGCGCCAGCCGGGTCGGCCGAGGCGACCGGGGCGACCGGCCGGCCGGGGCGAAGATCATCGCCATCCCGTCGCTGCCGGAGCCGGAAGCGGAGTCGGAAGAAGAGATCTACGACCAGTACGCCGACGCCAAGCTGCGCGCGGTGGGCGACTGACCGCCTTTGCTTGGCGGGCTGGATCGGCCAGGTCCTGCGGGCACCAGCGCGAGGA
Organism: uncultured Actinomycetes bacterium; assembly: GCA_963744005.1. GTDB lineage: Bacteria > Actinomycetota > Actinomycetes > Streptosporangiales > Streptosporangiaceae > Palsa-504. Next base: position 2,604,270 of record CAVURU010000003.1, read on the forward strand.
GGGCCCGGAGTTTGCTAGGCTGGCTCAGGTTCCTGGGGCTGTAGCGCAGTCCGGTAGCGCACCTCGTTCGCATCGAGGGGGTCAGGGGTTCGAATCCCCTCAGCTCCACCCACGAATCAGCAGGTCAGCGCATCACAGGCTCGCTACGACCGCCTCACCAGGCTCTCAGTGCCCGATTTTGGGAGCAGGATGGGAGCCGATCTTAGTCAGTGATGTCTGAGGCACGGACCAGGGGCGGGGCCGAGTGGGACATCGCGAACGTCGAGGCGGCGCTTAAGAAGGTCAGTTCCCTCATCACTCTCCTTGACAGGAACGAGCGTCTCTGGCTTACAGCCCACACCGAGCATCCTGCATATCGGCAGAACGAGGCCAGATCCAACAGGTTTTCCACTCGCCATGCAAATCGCGTACCGTGCCGATCCGGATCTCGCGGCCACGCTCAAACAGGAAAGCTATGGCTGGCGTTACCGTCCAGCCATGGAAGCCGCCCAGCAGCTGGTCGGCCTGTTGACCTCTATCGAAGAAGCAGAGTGGATCCTCGGACCAGCCGGACCGAAGCTATCCGCAGCGAACCTTCATCCGTGGATCTAGAACGCAGCCGTCGACCTATGGGATGACGGTCACCTGCGGGAAGCCGTCCAGACCGCGGCTGTAGCGCTGTTTGATAGCCACCTCCCGCGAAGCTGGGGGTTTCCTCCCGGCAAGTCCGCGAAAGATGAGCTCACGGAAGGCCAGACCTGAGCCACCCGCCGGGCGCGGCGAGGTGTCCCGCATCACGAACGGCAGCGTGTCCGCAAGCGCAGCGTGTGGATCACGTGCATCATCCAAGAGCCGTGAGCCGACCTCGCCGATGGCTGTGAACGAACCCGGCTTGGGCTCATCTGCCGATGGCAAGGGCGAGAAGGGTGTCGACCGCAGTTTCGAATGGACGGGGATCCTGACGTACCTGGGCGAGTAGAAGTCCTCCTTGGAGCGTGGCGAGCAGAGTAGTGGCGAGGTCATCCGGGTCGATGCCGGACGAGAGTTTCCCGTCGGCATGAAGGGATCTGAGTCCATCGCCGATGGCGGCTGCCCACTGATCGAACCCTGCCGCGATGAGCGCCCGGGCCTCGGGGTCACTCTCGGCGAGCTGGCCGACGAGCGAACCAAGTTGGCAGCCGCCCTTCGCTCGGGTCCGCCTCGCTGCGGTGATCACCATGTCCCGCCAGGCTTCGACTCCGTTCGCGCTTTCGAGCGCGTGCCGATTGCGATCGACGATGGTGTCGGCTTGGTAGTCGATGACCGCCTGCACAAGCTCGTTCTTGTCGGGGAAGTAGTGGTACATCTGAGAACCGCTGACTTCCGCCGCCACCTTGACGTCTTCCAGGGTGGTGCCCGCCACCCCGTGCTCATGGATCAGGGCGGCGGCCTCCTCCACTATTCGTGCCCGGGTGCGTGCTCCCTTAGGGGTGAGCCTCGGCCGGTCACTCGTCTCTTCGGCCATGCACCCATGCTAGCAGGATTCTGAGTTTGACAGCCCAGTGCCGAACTGCCAAAGTGAGTCATGTAACTCATTTTGGAGCGAGAGGGCAACGTCACATGACTGACCTGAGGGGCAAGACAGCTCTGGTAACGGGCTCGACGAGCGGGATCGGCAGGGCTACGGCCGTCGCCTTGGCCGCCCGCGGCGCTCGCGTACTGGTAGTGGGACGTGATGAGCAACGAGCCAAAGACGTGGTCGCCGAGATCGAAGGCAGCGGGGGCAGCGCGACGTTCCGGCTGACCACGTTGAGCGACCTCGAATCGGCCCAGGACCTGGTCGAGTGGGCCACCGAGGCAGGCGACGGCCACGTCGACATCCTCATCAACAACGTCGGCGTCGCCGCGCTCGGACCAAGCAACGCCGCCACTGAAGCAGAGTTCGACGAGACCTTCGCGGTCAACGTCAAGGTTCCGTTCTTCCTCGTCGCGTCCTTGGCGCCAGCCATGGCCGAACGCGGATGGGGCTCGATCGTCAACGTCTCCACCATGGTCGCCAGCTTCGGGCAGGCGGGGATGGCTCTGTACGGCGCCAGCCGAGCGGCGCTCGAACTGCTGACGAAGGCCTGGGCCGCCGAATACGGCCCGCGTGGTGTCCGGGTCAACGCCGTCGCCCCCGGCCCGACGCGCACCCGGCTGATGGAAGCGGTCCCCGACGAGATGGTGGATCAGATGGCAGCGCTGGCACCAGCAGGTCGCGTAGCTGAGCCTGAGGAACTTGCTGCGGCGATCGTCTTCCTGGCCAGCGAGGATGCCAGCTTCGTGCACGGCGTCACGCTTGCGGTCGATGGAGGCCGAGTTGCGACGTAACGTCCGTCGGCGGTGGCGCTCTGGCATGCACGACTTATCCGATCGGAGAAGCGTATGAGCAAGTTCGACGCCCAGTTTGCCGGAAGGCTAGACGGACAGACCGTGCTAGTCACCGGGACCAAGGGCGGTATCGGCCATGAAACCGCCCAAGGCATCGGGAATAGTGGGGCGACTGTGCTGGTACACGCCCGCGGTGCCGACGAAGCCCGACGCGCTGTAGACCTGCTGGTCACCAACGGCAACGGCAAAGGCCGTTACCTGCCCGTAGCCGGAGACCTCGGATCTCTGGCAGGTGTTCGGGAACTGGTCGACGCTGTGCACGAGGACGCGCCGAAGGGACTCAACGGACTGGTCAACAACGCGGGCGCCGCGTTCGCCAATAGGGCACTCTCACCTGACGGGTACGAGCGGACCATCGCCATCAATCACGTCGCGCTGGCGGCACTGACCGACGGGCTGCTCGACCTGCTCCGGAAGGGCGCTGATGTTTTCGCCGTGCCCTCGCGGGTGGTCAACATGACCGCCCTGGTCGAGTCGCGGGGCAAGCCGATCACCGACTGGAGCTACCCGGGTAAGTACAAGCAGATCCAGGCCTACGCCGATGCCAAACTGCTGGCCCTGATGTACACCTACGCCCAAGCTCGCCGCCATGAGGGCGAGGGCCTGACGTTCAACGCAGTCAGCCCGGGCGCGGTCAAAACCAGTCTCGGCAGCAAGGCCGGCGGGCCGTTCAAAACGATTGAGGCGTTGACCAATCCGTTCGTCGGGCCTCCGGAGAAGGGGTCACGCGGCTGTGTGCGGCTGATGGCCGATCCCGAGCTCGCCACCGCGACCGGGGGCTACTACAGCTCGGCGAAGTTGAAGAAGTCATCCAAGAAGTCTCGTGACCATGACGCTCAGGACCGGGTGCGGGAGCAGACCGAACGCGAATTGAACAGCCACAACTGAGGCGACGGCCCGGTGCGGCAGGGACCGGTGCGGGCGCTGCTCGTTATAGGTCCTGGTGAAGGTGCCAAGCGGGGCCTGCAGCTGTGCGAGGGTGGCGGGCTGGGGGATCAGGATTCAGAGCAGGCGCAGGCTCACGGCGCGCTCGATCGCTTCCTGGCGCGAGACCACCCCCAGCTTCCGGTAGATGGACCGCAGGTGGGTCTTCACGGTGTTGCGCGAGACGTACAGCATGGCCGCCATCTGCACGTAGGTGCTGGTGGGCAGCAGGTTGAGGATTCGCAGCTCAGCCGGGGTCAGTGGCTCTAGGGGGCCGCGCGCCGGTGAGGCGTCCGGATGGGCCGCACGTACCTCGAGGGCGGCGGTGGTGAGCTGCTCCAGGAACGGATCCGCCCGGACCCGCGCCGAGTGCTCGATCAGGTAGCTCGTCAGCTGGGGCGCGGTGGTGACGACCAGGTTGAGGAAGCCCTCGCGGCGGGCCGTCTGGAGGACACCGCCCAGGATGCCAGCCGCCGCCGGGTCACCGCGCTCGAACGCGGCCGCGGCCAGGAGGACCTGTCGCACCAGCGCGAGCCGTGGCGTCATGCCCGCAGGCGCCGGCGCCTGCAGGAGTTCCACGGCGGCTCGGTGGTCACCGGCCGCAAGCGAGATCCTGGCCAGCAGCAAGCTGCGCCGGAGGCCGGACAGCCGGCCCGCGAGCTCAGCCGGCGAGTGCAGATCGCCGAGGGACAGGCGCAGCAGCGCCTCGAGCTCGTCGGCCCGCGTCAGGAGCACCGATCCTGTCCCGGGCAGCACCCGCCGCGCGGTGTCGATCGTGGCCAGCGCATCATGCACCTGCCCGCGGGCGGCCCAGATCTGGGCCCGGTCCAGCAACGCGAGAAACTCAAAGGGCGGCCGCCCGCCCTCGGATATCGACAGCGCTCTTTCGGTGAGGCGCTCCGCGGCGTCCAGGTCCCGGCGCTCCAGCGCGGTACCCGCCAGGGCCCGCAGATGGTCCACGGCCATGAAATGCTGGTCGAACCCCAGCCGGCGCGCATCGGCATCGACGCCGCCGGCGGCCTCGGCGGCCTGCGTGATGTGGCCCGCCTCGAACCAGGCGAGCGCTTGGGCCCCGCGCACAAGCACCAGCTTGAGGGGGTCGGCCAGCGAGGAAATGGCCAAGGCGGCGGAAATCTCGCCCTCGACCGCCTCGTAATCTTCCAGCCAGGTGTAGACCCGCATCAAGACCGTCGGCACCGCGACATTCCACTCGTCGCTGAGCTGGCTCTGCTGCTGGATATCCCGCGCCGCGAGGCCGTGCCGCAGCGACTCGTGCGCCTGCCCGGTCAGCGCATACCGCAGGCACTGCATCTCCGCGAACCGGGACGCCAGCCGGGAATCGGCCGGGAGGTCCGGCTGGCCCTGCTCGAACAGGTCCAGGTACCGGCCGCCGCGTACCCCGTCACCCCACAGCAGCAGGTCGGCGGCCAGCGCCAGCAGCCGATCCGGGCTACCCGCCAGCAGTGACGGGTCGAGCATGCTGAGGTCCAGTGCCGCGGGGACCGCGGGATCGCGAAGAAAGTCGGAAACGACCCGGTCCTCCAGAAGGCCCAGGGCCCGGTCGGGCTGCCGGGCGGCCAGGTAGTGCCGGGTCGCCCGCCGGGTGTCCCCGGTGGACTCCAGCCATTCGGCCGCGCGCAACTGAAGCGCGAGCTCTCCTTCATGATCGGTGGCGTGCAGCTCAGCGCGCAGCACCTGCTGAATCAGGTGGTGGTACCGGTAAGCCGTCCGGTCATCATCGAGGGCCACCATGAACAGGCTGGCCGCGTCCAAGCCGCGCAGCAGCGTCGCCGCGTCCTGCCTGCCGGTGACGGCCGAACAGGCGGCGGCCGTCAGCTCATCCAGGACGCAGATGTCGAGCATGAACTGCTTGACCTCCGGCGGCTGCTGCTCCAGGACCTCAGAGATGAAGTAATCAGCGAGAGTGTGACTGCCCAGATTCAGCGCGCGCGTGGCCCGCTCCGGGTCGGTCGTGCTGCTGAGCGTCAGCGCGGCCATCTGCAGCGCCGCCGCCCACCCCTCAGTCCGCCGCTGGAGCAGCGCGAGATCGGCGGCGGCGAGCTGCACGCCGAAGTTGGCCAGCAGCGCCCGGCTCTCGGTCAGCGACAAGTGCAGGTCGCGGTCGCGCAGCTCAGTCAGCTCACCGGACAGGCGCAGCCGGTGCAGCCGCACCGGCGGATCGGCCCGCCCGGCCAGCACCAGCTGCGCGGTCTTGGCCGGCCAGCGCTCCACCAGATCGGTCATGTTCCGGGCGATCGCGGTGGCCGTGGTGTGAAAGTCATCCACGATGAGGACCGACCCGGCCGGCAGCTTCGCGGCGTCGTTCGCCAGCGACGCGGTGACGTCGGCGGACATCGCGCCGTCGATGGCCATCAGATCGGCGGCGTCCGCCCCGAAGCCCGGCGCCACGGCTTGCGGTGCCTCAATGAAGGCGGCCCAGAAACGGACCGGGTCCGCGTCCGCCTCATCGCAGGACAGCCACGAGGTCAATCCCGGCTGGCGGGCCGCCGCCCAGCTCGACAGGAGCACGCTCTTTCCGGTGCCCGCCGAGCCCAGTACGACGGTCAGGCGCCGGTCGGCCCCCTCGTCCAGCCGGCCGAGAAGCTCCGGCCGGGTGACGAGCGTCGCGGGCAACGTCGTCGGGCGGAACTTCGCGGTCGCGAACCGCCGGCTCGGCCCGTCCCGGCCCGGGTCACCTTGGACCACAACAGATCCCCTCGGTTCCGCGGACCGCCGAGACGGAAGCCGCGGGTCAGTCATGTCTCGATCTCTGTGCTCATCCCCGATATCTCGACGTGGCAAGCGCCCGCCGGCTTGTCACCCTCCAGTGGATGATGCCGCCGGCTGAGGAGTATCGGACATGCTGTCAGCACCCCATCACGGGACTCACAGTGAGGCACAAACTAGTGCAGTCACGAACGTACGAGATTACCTTCTCCGGCCCGGCAGGTCTCGCCCTCCGCGCGTCCTTCGACGACTGCGAGGTCAGCGTGGGCCCCAGCACCACGACCCTGCGAGCCGACCTGCCAGATCAGTCCGCTCTGCACGGGCTCCTGCAGCGGATCAACGGCCTTGGACTCGTCCTGGTCGACCTGCACCTGGTGGAGTCACCGTCGGCGGAGTGACCAAGGCGGCCGCCGCCCGGCCCGCCCGGTGCGGATCCGGGCCTCATTCCGGCGGCCAGCCGGCCAACTCACCTCGGCTGGGTGATCCGGCCAGTTATCGCCGCGGGATTGACTTGGCGCGACGGGCCGGGTCGCCGACCTGCTGGACGGAGGGTGTTCGATGGCGCTGACGGAATATACGCCGGGTACGGCGTTTCCTGGCACGATCGGCCGGACCACGGCTGAATCCACTCCGGCGTGGCCGCGGCCGCTCCGGGCCGCGGCCGGTGCGCCGAACGTGCTGTTCGTGGTGCTGGATGATGTCGGGTTCGGGCAGCTCGGCTGTTACGGCAGCCCCATCAGCACGCCGAACTTTGACAGCCTCGCCGCAGGCGGGCTCCTCTACACGAATATGCATACGACGGCGCTGTGCTCGCCGTCACGTTCGTGCATTATCACCGGCCGAAATCATCACGCCAACGCCATGGCGTCCATCAACGAGGCGGCGACCGGTTACCCCGGCTACAACGGCAGCATGCCGTTTGAGAACGGCTTTCTGTCGGAGATGCTGCAGCAGCGGGGCTACAGCACCTACCTGGTCGGCAAGTATCACCTGCTTCCGTCGGAGTTCGAATCCCCGGCGGGCCCATTCGACCGCTGGCCGCTGGGCCGCGGTTTCGAGCGGTTCTACGGATTCCTCGGCGGTGACACGAGCCAGTGGTACCCGGACCTGGTGTATGACAATCACCAGGTCGAGCCGCCGCGCACCCCCGAAGAGGGATATCACCTCACCGAGGATCTGGCCGACAAGGCCATCGAGTTCATCGCCGACGCCAAGCAGATCGCCCCGAACAAGCCGTTCTACCTGCATTTCTGCCCCGGAGCCGCACACGCGCCGCACCACGTGGCCAAGGAGTGGGCGGACCGGTACGCCGGGGTGTTCGATGACGGCTGGGACGCCTACCGGGAGCGGGTGTTCGCCCGGCAGAAGGAACTGGGTGTCATGCCGGCCGACGCCGAGCTGTCCCGCCATGACCCGGACGTACCGCAGTGGGAGTCCCTGTCACCGGATGCGCGCCGCCTGGCCGTTCGGCTGATGGAGGTGTTCGCCGGCTTCCTGTCGCACACCGACCAGCAGCTGGGCCGAATCCTCGATTTCCTGAGGGAGACCGGCCAGCTCGACAACACGATCATCATGGTGGTGTCCGACAACGGGGCCAGCGCCGAAGGCGGCCCGACCGGGACGACCAACGAGCTGCAGTTCTTCAACAACGCCCCCGAGCCGTTGGAAGACAGCCTCCAGGCCATCGACGAGCTCGGCGGGCCGACGACCTTCAACCACTACCCGTGGGGCTGGACCTGGGCCGGGAACACGCCGTTCCGGCGGTGGAAGCGGGAGACCTACCGGGGCGGCTCCAGCGACCCGTTCCTGGTGCACTGGCCACAGGGGATCCAGGCCCGCGGTGAGATCCGCGACCAGTACGCGCACATCATCGACATGGTCCCCACCGTGCTGGACGTACTCGGCGCCGAGGCACCCGCCACGATCAGAGGGGTGACCCAGGCGCCGATCCACGGGGTCAGCTTCGCCCACACCTTTGACGACCCGGCGGCGCCGACCCGGCACCGCACCCAGTACTTCGAGATGTTCGGCCACCGCTCGATCGACCACGACGGGTGGCGGGCGGTGTGCCCCTGGCCGGGCCCGTCGTTCACCGAGGCAGGCTTGCCGTTCGGCGCGCCGATCTCGCCCGAGACGCTGGCCGACCTCGACGCCCACCACTGGGAGCTCTACCACGTCGACCAGGACCCGGCGGAGAACCACGATCTGGCCGCAGAGAACCGGGACACGCTCATCGCGATGATCGCGCAGTGGTACGTCGAGGCCGGCAAGTACAACGTGCTGCCCATCGACGGAAGCGCGCTGGAGCGGATGATGACCGAGCGGCCGCAGATCGCCGAAGCACGGGACCAGTACATCTACCGGCCCGGGACCCAGAGTGTGCCGTTCTTCGCCGGGCCCCGGGTGCTGAACCGGCCGCACGCCATCACCGCGGACGCGGAGATCCCGGCCGGGGGCGCCGAAGGGGTCCTGCTGTGCCAGGGCAGCGGTGTCGGCGGCTGGTCGTTCTACCTCAAGGACGGCAAGCTGCACTACGTCCACAACTATGTCCGCCGGGCCCTTTACACCGTCTCATCACCGGACGCGGTGCCCCCGGGCCGGCATCAGCTGCGGTTCGAGTTCGAGCCCACCGGGAAACCGGATATCCCGCAGGGCAAGGGCACACCGGGCCGGGCCCAGCTCTACATCGACGGCACGCTGGTCGCCCAGGAGGAGTTCCCGGTCACCACGCCCATCGCCTTCAACCCAGGCGCCCTGTCCTGCGGGGCCAACCCCGGCTCGCCCATCACCCCGGACTATCAGGCGCCGTTCCGCTTCACCGGCACCCTGCACACGGTCACCATCGACCTGTCCGGAGACCTCATCACCGACACCGACAGCGAAATGCGGGTGGCCATGGCGCGGCAGTAGCCGCGCGGCGGGCCCCGGCCGGGGGCGGACCATGCTCCCCCGGCCGGGCCGGATCATGCTGGGTCGTCCTCAGCCGTATGACGCCAGATGGCCGGGAAGTTGCCGGCCACCAGTTCCTCGGCGCGGCGCAGCCGCCAGGCGATCGAGGGCTGGCGCCGCGGTGGCGCGGCGGTCAGCAGGTCGCTCAGCAGGGCCCGCGCCCGCAGCAGCAGCATGGGTGACTGGGCGCCGGCTTCGATGAGATCGTCCAGCGCGGTGCGCAGGTAGTCATCCCAGGACGGCAGGGCCAGGATCACCTTGACGGCCCCGCTGCCGTCGGCCACCGCGGCGACCTTCAGGTCCCGGGTGGCCAGGGGCAGCAGCAGGCTCTCGATGGTGTCCAGCACCTGCACGGCGGTGGCCGGATCGTTGACCGCCGGCGACAGGGCCCGCAGGCCGATGTCGGACAGCAGCCGGAACGCGAACATCGGGTCCTGGTGGAAGGTGCGCTCTGGTCCGGTCACCAGCGCGGCCAGCACCGCCGCGTCACTGGCGTCGCCGCCGTGCAGGTCGGCGACCACGGCGCCTTCCAGGAGCGTGTCGCCGATGCGGGCGCGGAACACGATGACCGCGCCGCCGGCGGCATCGAGCAGCCGGCGCAGGTTGAGCTGCTGCAAGATGGCTTGCCGCCCCGGCCAGGTGACGGCCCGCCCCAGCGGCGGCAGCGGGGCGGGGCTTGTGTCGGCTGGCTCGCGCCGGGGGTACAGGTCGTCCAGGATCCCGCGGCCCTGCGCGGCGATGGCCGACAGGGTCGGCGCCAGCTGGATGGACGCGAAGGCCTTCACCTGCAAGGTCCGGATCATGGCCAGCGCGACGAGCACCCCGACAACTTCGGTGGCCGGCACGATCACCGACACGTCCGGGTCATTGCCGATGACCAGGGCTGCGGTGACCGAGAACACGAAGACGCCGACCGCCAGGCCGAACGTCCGCCACACAATAGGGTCGTCGCGGAACAGGTTCAGCCGGGGCGACAGGCTGGAGAAAGCCCACTGGACGACCAGGAACAGCAGCGAGAAAATGATGCTGACCAGCCCCAGTACGCCGAACCCCACTCCGATCAGGGTGTCGGTAACCCGGCTGCTGGCCACCGTGGGTGCGACCGAGATTCGCGGCAGCAGCAGGCCACGGCCCAGCCCTACCAGCGCGAACAGCAGCTGCACCGCCCCGGCCCGAACCCGGCGCCGTGGCCGGCCGAGCCGACGGGCAGCGGCCCCCGCGTCACCACCCGGGCCGGCCGCGGACGGCTGGGCTAAGGGCAGCGGCCGGGCGGCACCGGCCCTGCGGGCTGACGGGGCTGTCGGGGCTGTCAGTGATCCGGGATGACGAGCTCGTCTTGGACACGGCGCGCACGCTCCCGCCTCTTTCGGCCACGCACCTACGACGCTAAGGACGCCCGCGGCCTCCTGCCTCACCTTCGGCGGGTGAGGCAGGGCCTGCGCGGCCCCGGAATCATGGGCGCAGCGGCACAGCGGCACAGCGGCTCGAAGGGACATGGCTGATGAGCGTGATCCGTCGGCCCCGGGCCGCGGCCGGCCGGTGGCTGAAATCGGTCCGGCCGGAGCGGCGGCACCTGCGCGCGGACCTGATGGCCGGGCTGCCGGGCGCGATCAGCAGCGTCCCGGACGGGATGGCGGCGGCGGTCATGGTGGGCGTCAACCGGTCCAGGGCCTGTACGCGGGCTTTGCCGGGCCGATCGCGGGCGGGCTCATCTCCAGCACCCGGCTGATGGTGATCACTACGACCTCGGCCGCCTCGCTGGCGGCGGGCTCCGCGCTGCGGGGGGTGCCGGAGGCCTAGCGCCCGGAGGCGCTGCTGCTGCTGGCCCTGATGACCGGGGCGGCGCTGGTCGTCGCCGGGCTGATCGGCCTGGGCCGGTACACCCGGTTCGTGTCGTACTCGGTGATGATCGGGTTCCTGACCGGGATCTCGGTCAACATCGCATGCGGTCAGGTCGCTGACCTGACCGGTGCCGAGGCCCACGGCGGGTTCCCGCTGGCCAAGGCGGTCAACGTGATCACCCATCCGGCCCGCATCGACCTGGCCTCGCTGCTGACCGGGCTCGGCGCGCTGGTCATCCTGGTGGCGCTGGCCCGTACCCGCGTGGCCATGGTCAGCGCGCTGGTCGCCCTGGTCGTTCCCACCGTGGTGGTGATCCTGGCGGGCGCGAGCAGCGTGGCCCGGGTGGGCGACGCGGGCGATATCCCGCGTGGCGTCCCGGTTCCGCACCTGCCTGACCTCGGGCTGTTCTCATTCAGCCTGGTCACCGGGGCGCTGGCGGTCGCGGCCATCGTCTTGGTCCAGGGCGCCGGGTGGCCGAGGCGGCGCCGAATTCCGACGGAGCGCCGTCGGACATCAACCGGGACATCATCGCCCAGGGGACCGCCAATCTCGCCTCCGGGTTTTTCCGGGGCGTGCCGGTGGGCGGCTCGGTCGGCCAGACCGCGCTGAACGTGTCGGCCAAGGTCGCGGTCCCGACGCTCGGCGCGATCCTGATCTTCGCGGCCATCGGCTCGCTGAAACTAGGAGAGGTCGCCACCATCTGGCGTACCGGGCTCACCTCGAAGATCGCGGTCCTCACCACGTTCGCCGCCACGCTGTTCCTGCCCGTCGCGGCGTCGAGCTGACCCGCTGATCACGCGTCTGGACTGGTCAGGTCCCGGTCGGTCCCAGGTACTGCGGGGTCGCCCGGCGGATGAGCCTGCGCTCCGGTATCTCAGGCAGGCCGGTACGGTCGGTGTCGTCTCCGGGAGCGATCCGCGGGCCGAGTCGCCGGGCCAGCGGATCAGCGGTGGCGCCGTGCGCTAGCACACTGAGCAGCACGGTAACGGTGATCACGGCGATGGCCTGGCTGGCCGCAGGCTGGCCGATATCCTCCAAGGCCAGCAGCGCGAACACCACCGAGGCCAGGCCCCTCGGGCCGAACCAGCCCACCAGGGCGACGGCGATCCGGCCTAGTCGCGCCCCGGCCAGCGCGACCGCGGTCGGTGCCATCCGGATGACCGTCAAGCTGAGCACGGCATACACCACGATCTGCCACGTCAGGCCCTGCCAGGCCGCCGAGACCGCGATGGCGCCGAACGCCAGCCAGACCACCAGCGACACCAGCGCGCCGGTCTCCTCCACGAACGGCACCAGCCGAGCCCCGCGCTGGCCGCCCGCGGCACCGTAGGCCAGCCCGCCGGTGAAGGCGGCGATGAAGCCGTTGCCGTGTAGCGTCAGCGCGCAGGCATAGGCGCAGACGGCCAGACCCAGCACCGCGGCGCCCGCGAAGCCCTCGGCCACCCAGCCGCGGCGGCGCGCCGTTCGCACCAGCCAGCCGCCGATGCCTCCCACCGCTGCGCCCACGAGCAGCCCCACCGCCAGCTCAACGACGGCCTGGCCCGGGCCGGTCCCGTGGGCATGCTCGGCGCTCTGCGCGCCCGCGATCGCCACCAGCACAAACGGCGTGGCGATCCCGTCGTTGAGCCCGCTCTCGACATTGAGCAGCCGCCGGATCCGGGCCGGCACGGCCGGGTTGACCATCATGCCTGCGCCCAGGGCGGCATCGGTCGGCGCGAGCGCCGCGCCCACCAGCAGGGCGAGCCAGATGCTCATGCCGTGGAACAGGCCCAGCGCCAGCACCGTACCCAGCCCGATGGTCAGCGGCAGCGCGATCCCCAGCAGCCGGGCGTACAGGCCCGCGTCGGCTCGCAGCTCCCGCAGCCCCACCCGGGAGGCGTCGGAAAACAGCACCAGCACCAGCGTCACCTCGGCCAGCCCCTTGACCAGCTCAGGTGCCGGGGTGACACTCAGCGCGGCCAGCGGCCCGTGGGTCAGCAGCAGCCCAGCCAGGACGAAGACGATCGGTGCGGTCACATCGAACCGCTCCAGCCGTGCTGACAGAGTCCCCCACGCAAAGACCAGCGCCGCCACGATGGCCAGATCCGACTCGCTCACCGGCTCACCCGCCCGTCACTCCGAAAGGGGCGCCTTGACGGGGCCGGACGAGGCCCGCGAGCCGGCGATGAGGATATCGATGCTCACGGCCAGGATCCAGGCCGGGAACAGCAATTCCGCCCAGGGGGAGATACCGACGCCGACCAGCAGGACCAGCGCGGTAGCAAGCCCGGCGACAGTGAGCCAGCGGGACACGATCCTGGTGCGGCGCGCAATGGTCACCGTGGTCAGGGTGAAGACCGCGGCCATCCGCATCGAGTAGACGTTCAGCAGGAGCGAGGTGACGTGGCGGCCCAGCGCCAAGGTGTCGGCCCCGGGCCGGCTGGAGGAGGATACGCCCGCCATGAGGCCGCCGGCGACCGCCGCGGCCACGAACATCATGGCGACGAACAGCAGTCCGCTGCCCAGGAACACCGTCGCGAAGAAGCGATCCTCGTGAGCGCCGACCCGGTCCCGGATGACCCCGATGAACCACAGGAAGGCGATGCCGGCGAACGGGATCAGGTTCAGCCCGATCACCACCGCGGCTCTTTTCCCCGAATCGGTCAGCCACGCCCCAGGGACAGCAGGATCAGCCGGCACCGAAACCCTGAGCAGGGTAAGCGCTGAGATCAGGAGCACCGAGAAGGCGATGCCGGCGACCGCGGCCGCGCGAGGTGTCCGCAGCGCGCTTCCAGCAGCTAGCGCCCCCTGGCCCACCGGTTCGTCGGTCACGGCGGTTAGGCCAGTTCGATTTCGCCCGGGCGCCAGGTCTTGTCGAACCAGGGGTCCAGCGGGCCGTAGAGGCGCAGCAGGGAGAACCAGCCCTTGCCGGGAACGGTCTGGATCCAGTTCGACTCGAAGCCGTCCGGCGGCTGCGGCCCGAAGTAGAGATCGACGGAGCCGTCGGGGTTGGGCGTGAGTTCGCCCTTGGCGCTGTTCTTGCTCGGGTAGGGCTGCCCGGTCTGCAGTTCGGAGCGGGTCTGCGGGTCGTAGACGACGAAGGACCAGAAGTTCGCGGCGGGGACGTCGGCGGGGAGGCGGAGCCGGTAGTTCTTCGCTCCGTCGAGGTAGCGGCCGGTGCTGTCGCGATCGCCCCAGGCGTACTGGGAGCCGAGGCCCACCATCTTCGCCGTCATGGCCGGCGTGTTGAGGGTCGCCATGTAGAAGACCGCGGTGCGGGCGTCCAGGTTGCGCACGCCGTCCTCGCCGTCCAGCAGGAACTGGTAGTTGCCGCCGTAGAAGCCGCGCTTCCAGTAGCTGCCTTCGTAGAGATAGTTATCCGCATCCGCCGTGTTGAAGAACACCGCCCGCGCGGTGGCGTTGCCGACGGCGACCGCATCGATGAGAATCTCGCGCAGCCGCGCGTCGGGCGCGAACGGCCTGCCCTTACGGATGCCGATGCTGGCCAGCAGCCCTTGGGTTTCCGGGTCGATCAGGCCGATCGGCTCCCGGTCGATCACGGTGTGGACCTCGTCATAGAACTCGACGTTGTTGGCGTGGATCGTGTTGAACGACTGGCCAGAGCCGTTGATGAACTCCGTCGCGGGCGGGTCGTCGCGGCGATCGAGAGGATAGATCTTCACGCCGTCGCGGAACATGTGCGAGGCCGCATCGGTCTTCCCGTCGACGAGGAACCCGCGCAGCGCGATCAGGTTGACGTAGCTGGGCGACCTGGCGGTGAAGTACCCGTCGGGAACCTCGCCGTCGTAGCCGGGAGGCAGGAACAGGTACTTGCCGCCCTTTCCGCGGTCAGGCCCGGGCGCGCCCATATCGATCACGAAGCGGAACCACGCGTCATCCACGGTCCCTGGCCCGCAGCCCGGAGGGATCTCCACCACGGTGGGGCCGTCGCGGCCGAGGTCGAGAACGGCTATCGCGTAGACGGTGTCGGTGTTGCCGGTCAGGAACAGCGAGTTGGAGTCCATCAGGTCGTCGTAGATCACGACCTGGTTCGCGGCGGTCACGCCAAGGTCGGCCAGCCCGCGCCGCATCGCTTCCACCGACGCGGCCGGGACCGCGCTGAGAAACGCCTCGACGCCGCGCAGGAACGTCAGGTGCTCCAGCACCATCGACGCGGTGGCATCCGTCGGCATCCCGTCGAAAAACTCCAGGGTGCCCAGGCGGGTCGACACCTTGTCCGGGGTCATGATCTTGGCCGGGATCTCGGTGTTGAAGTTCGGCGTCTTCTGCGCCATGACACTCTCCGGGGGTCGGGAGACGACAGCATCCGCGCCGCACAGCGCCGATACGGATATCTCACGGCACCGCTCCAGGCCGGTGCCTCACCCTCGGGAGGTGGTCTTTCGAGGTGACGGGCAGCGCCCAGGTCAGCTGGGCCTGATGGTCGTACCGGTCGTTGAGCGCGGCGAGACGCGCGTACCTGGCGGCGCCGTAGGAGTGATGCGGCTGTCGGCCTCCCGCCCAGGGGACGAGAGGCCGACAGTGGTGAGAGCTGGGCCGCCGGTGACACCCCTGGGGCCGCCGGAGACACCTCGGGAAGAGCCGGTGACCTGACCCGGCCGACGGCCCAGCGGCTATCGGGACAGTTCCTCGAGCGCTCGGCGACGCTGGTTCGTCCCGAAGATCGCGAGCAGGACGGCGGGCACGAGCGCGCACGGGATGGTGACGAACAGGATGAAGTTGCGCGGCGCGGTGGCGAGGAAGAGCTGTCCGGCGATCAGGACCCCGCCCCAGGCGCCCAGGTGGCCGATGCCGTCGGTCCATCCGGTGCCCAGCGAGCGCATCCGGGTGGGGAAGTTGTTGGGGATGTAGACGTACATGCTCCACAGCCACAAGATGCCGCCGGCGCCCGCCACGAGGTACAGGGTGACCATGCCCGCCGTGTTGTGCACCTCATAGACGCCCCACCAGCCGCCGGCGAACAGGACGGCACCGAAGAGCTGAACCCACCGGCGCTCGAATCGCTCCCCGACGAACGCGTTGAGCAGGTAGACGGCCGAGGACACCACCCCGGACCAGGACACCAGGGCGAAGACGAAGCCGGCGCTGTAGCCGCGGCTGAGGGAGAGGAACAAGAACGACTGGCTTGCGGCGCCGTAGACGATGCCGCCGTAACCGAGGGCCATGACGACCAGCAGCAAGATGGTGACGAACAGGTAATTCTTGCCGAACGGCGCGAACCAGCTGGTCTTCTCTTCGGCTACCACCTGGTGCGGCGCCAGGTCGGGCTCGGGCAGCACGGGATGGCGCCTCATGACCCGTGCCTCCATCCGCTCCATGACCTGGCGCGCCTGGTCACGCCGTTCCCTGGCCTCAAGCCAGCGCGGCGACTCCGGCATCCGGAAGAACAGCGCTATCGCGACCAGGATGTTGAGCCCGGCCAGCAGCCACAGGTACAGCCTGTACTGGCTGGGGAACCAGTAGTGCGGGATGAGACCGGTCAGGATGACCAGGAGCACGAAGATCGCGGCCACCTGGGAGATCATCATCACCCGGGGCCGGACGGTCGGGCCCATGATCTCGCTCATGTACACCACGTTGATGGCCAGGAATCCGGCGAACCCGAGCGTGTCGGCGATGGACAGGAAGATGAGCGCCGGATAGTTCGTCACGTAGGCGAACGGCCAGATAAACACCCCGGCCAGCACGGCCGACAGGATCAGGGCCTTGCGCCGGCCGATCTTGTCGGCGAGCCAGCCGAGGGCGTAGCCGCCGATCACGATGCTGATCCCGACCTGGAAGGCGTACAGGACGTCGTACTGGCTGTGCGTTATCTCCTTGGCCGGCAGCCAGACGTACGGGTACATCCGGGCGGCGATACCGTCGGTGGAGGCGGCGATGGCCCAGCCCACCTGCACGATCAGGCAGATCTCCCAGGCCATCAGGCTGCTGGGCAGGCGATCGACCCGGGCGGCCATCTCGCCCGGGATGACCATACGGGTCGTGCCGGCGGCCTCGGCTCCCGACGTGTCTTGTGCCATTGCCGTTCTCCTTGCTGCCATCCAGGGTCATGGGGTAGGCGGTAAACGGGGAATTGTGGTGCCCGTACGGCTGATGCCGGATGCCCGGGCGCAGCGGCAATGCTGGTTATCATGCGTGGTCCGGCGCCGGGTCAAGCGCGGACCAGCATCTGAGTCGGCGCCCGGCATCTTTACATGGCCGCGACGAGCAGCCCGGTAAACGGCGTTATTTCCTTTCACTGCCTTGATAGGTCAGGTTCCCGTGCGCCGTCACAGCCGCGTTACGGGAATTATTGGATGCCCTCAGTAATAAAGTCAACCCTTTGCCGCAAGGCAAATCATCCTTGACAATTGCTTAGAGGCAATTGCCGGTGAGCAAGTAAACAACATAGTCAGCCAGCAGCGACCCGGCCGCCTGAAATGGTCCTGAGCAGGCGTAATGAGTGGTGCTCGGCATTGCGCGCTACGCCGCGTCGGACCGCATTAGCTCATCGGCGACTTGCTGAATACCAAATTTTGGGACTCCGAATCCCGAAGGCGAGATGCCAACCCCTATTGCCGCCGATTAGCGGAGGCGGGAACGCGAATATAGCCAGCGTGATCATCAACAAAGACTGTTCCGCGATGGCGAAGACGAGCGGCGTGGTGAGGTGAAAGCACCGACGCCGAACACGAACAGCGGCGGTCCGTTGCTCAGGCGTGCGCGATAGCGCAGTCCAGACGGCACAGACTCCGCCTGATTCTCGTCGGGTATCTGAGTACCGCCGGTATCTGATGAATACCGCCACTACTTTGACCGGCTTCGCGTCGCCCGGTCATCGGCGCTCGTCCTGATCGGGACCGCGGACGCGGGTGAAGCCTGGCCCGGAGGCTGGGCCGGCCAGCACCGGCCGGGCATTCCTGGCCGGGCGCCCTGATGAGAAGCTGTGGGAGGATGCCCGTCGGCGGCGCGCGAGATGCGGATCTCGCTGGTGAGCTGTCGTGCCTGGCTTGGAGGTTGACGTGACCCGGTGGCGGCCGAGCCAGGAACTGGTGGTCCTGGTGTGCTACACGGTCGCGCTGTACATGACCGTGGTGGACAACACGATCATCTATACCGCCCTGCCCTCGGTGGCCCGCGATTTCCATTCCTCGCTGGCCGACGCGCAGTGGGTGACGCTCAGTTATGTGCTCGCGCTGGCTTTGATGATCCCGTCGTCTGGGTGGATCGGTGACCGGTTCGGCACCCGGCGCTCCTTCCTGACCGCGCTGCTGCTGTTCACCGCGGCGTCCGCGCTGTGCGGGCTGTCCGGCTCGCTGCCCCTGCTGGTCATCTTCCGTGTCTTCCAGGGCGTCGGCGGCGGCCTGATCATCCCGGTCGGGCTGGCCATGCTGTTCCGCACCTACCCGCCCGACCGGCGGGCCCGCGCCACCGGCCTGGTCTTGCTGGGTACCAGCCTCGGCCCGGCTGCCGGGCCGCTGCTGGGCGGCGTCCTGACCACATACCTGTCGTGGCGGTGGTGCTTTTTCGTCAACGTGCCGTTCGGCGTCATCATCCTGATCATCGGGCTGCTGTTCCTGACCGAGCACCGCGAGCCGGCCGCAGGCCAGCTGGACCTGGCCGGCTTCGTGCTGGCCGGCGGCGGCCTGGCGCTGGTCCTCTATGCGCTGAGCCAGTCACCGGTCAAGGGGTGGGGAAGCCCGGTCATCATCGGCACCGGCGTCGCCGGCCTGGCCGCGCTGGCCGCGCTGGCGGTGGTCGAGCTGCGCGCCAAGGCGCCGATGCTGAACCTGCGGCTGCTGGGCAACCGGATCTTCCGCACCACGAGCCTGATCTCGCTGTGCCACAACGCCGCCTACAGCGGCTACCTGTTCATCATGCCGGAGTTCCTGCAGCAAGCCCGCGGGGCTTCCCCGCTGAGTTCCGGGCTGACCACGTTCCCGGGCGCCGTCGGCGTCCTGCTCAGCGGACAGATCGGCGCGCGCATCTACCCGCGCGTCGGGCCGCGGCGGCTGGCGGTGGGCGGGCTGTGCGGCATCGTCATCGTCTGGTCGCTGATCGGGCTGACCGTGGGGCTGGACACCAGCATCTGGGTCATCCGGGTGCTGACCTTCTGCAGCGGATTCACCAGCGGATTTGCCGTCATCGCGTTTCAGACCTCGTCGTTCGCGACCATCTCCTCGGCCGACACCGGTCGCGCGTCCGCGCTATTCCAGACCCAGACCCAGGTCGCAGGCGGCTTCGGCGTGGCCCTGCTGGTCACCGTCGTGGCAGCGTCCGTCCCGGCGGGGACGACCGGCGCCGCGCTGGTCCCCGCATTCCACCGCGCCCTGCTGACCGCGGCCTCGCTGAGCGGCATCGGCGCCCTGATCGCGCTCACCATCCGGGACAGCGACGCAGCCGCGACCATGCGCCGCCCAGCGGTCCCCGCGACCGTCCCGGCTCAGATTCAGGACGGCACTGCCGAGCCGGGCTAGCTGGCCTTAGCCAGCCGGGGGAATTATCAGGCAGTTGCTGCTGCCCACGGCCACCGTCTTCCCGGCGGCGTCGACGACCTCGGCGGTGGCCAGGGCGACCCGGCGGCCGGGCTTGGTCACGATGCCGGTGGCCACCAGCGGGCCGCTGGCCACCGTGACCGGTCGCAGGAAATTGACGGTGATGTCGATCGAGGTGAAGCCGAAGCCGGCCTTCCAGGGTGGTCCACACGGCGCACGCGGCGGCCGAGTCGAGCATGGTGCAGACCAGGCCGCCCTGGACCACGCCCGCCGTGTTGTACATCGACCGGTCCGGCCGGCAGCCGAAGACGACCCGGCCGGCCTCTGGCGGCCGTGGGCCACATCTCGAGCAGCATGTCCATCGGGGCCGCGGCGATGGTCCCGTCGATGGTGGCCCGCATGACCTCCAGGCCGGACAGGCCGGCGGCGGCCACAGCCGGCGGGTCGAACCAGTGCACGGTCTTGGCGCGGGCCTCGCCCCACTCCGGCCGGACCGGCAGGCGGCGGCCGTCAGGGGTCTGGATTTCGGTCGGCGGAGTCACGTCCATGGCAGAAATCTACGGTCCGCACCGGGGCCCGGCGTCATCGTGTGTCGTGACCGTGGATATACCGGGGTAACGACACACGATGACGAGGCGGATCATTCGTGAGAAGCTTGAGGAGTAGGCCCGGGTCGCGCGCAGGGCCTGGTGGAGGCTGACGTTGGGCTCGCTGCTCCCCGCACGTGGGCTTCCCGCACCGGGTTCGGACGACATGGACCGGGAGCTGCCCGAAGCGGCCCGTCGGCAGCTGCTTCCGCACGAGGAGCCGGTGCTCGCGGTCCGGCAGCACGCCGTCGTCCTGGCGAGGCCCTTCGCGGTCTTGATGGCGGCGTTCATGGTGGCCGGGGTGCTGACCGGGTTCACGGGCAGCGCGCTGGCCCTGGGGCTGTCCTGGGCGGTGTGCCTGGCCGTGCTGGTGTGGCTGGTCTTCCGCGTGGTGACCTGGTCCAATACCTACCTGGTGGCCACGCCCACCCGGGTCATGTTCATCACGGGCTTCATGGCGCACAAGGCCGTCTACCTCCCGCTGAACAAGATGTGTACCTATGGCCGGAGGCAGCGTTACATCCTGCGCCGACCACCGAATTACGGGGAATTTCACGCCGGAACCCGAGCTGCTGATTACGCCATAAAGGCGAAATACATGCCGCGGCCCGGTCAAATCATGGATAGGGTTGAGCGGCTCTCGCACGAGGCAAGTCACCGGTCGGCAGCCGCTGAGGCGCACCGGCAGGACCGGACCCGCCGGAGACTGGCCGGCTGACGTTCCCGCAGCTGAAAGGCCTGGAGCTGGCCCTGTGCCGTGCGCCCGCCGCGCCCGCGCGGGCTCCGGTTCGGATCCGCGCACCGTCCAGGCCAGCTGACGATTCCGGTCGTGAACCGGACGCAATTGACCCTACGGGCGCACATGGAACATCCGTAATAATTCTGTGATATCCCGCCGAACGCCCGGCATGGAGCGTAATCCATTCGCTACCGTCGCTTTGCTGGCCCGGACCAAAGGGCCGCAGACGTGAAGGAGCGTGGTAGCAGGTGAGCAGCCTCCAGGTCAGGGGGTCTTCGGGGTCTTTCCGGCGGGGGGCGGCCGCCACGGCGGTCTTGGTGGTGACGGCGGGCCTTTCCGCCTACGGCAGCCGGGCTGAGGCGGCACCTAAGCCCACGATCGCCTCGGTCCAGGCCAAGATCAACCAGCTCACTACGCAGTTCGACCAGGTCAGTACGCAGCTCGACCAGGCCAGCCAGCAGCTCTCCAGCGCGCAGACGCAGCTCACCCAGGCCCGCACCCGGCTGGCCGACGCGAACGCCAAGTTCCAGGCGGCCCGGGCGGCGGTGGCGCAGACGGCCGCGGCCGCGTTCGAGGACTCGGGCGTCACGTCGGTGAGCGGCATCCTCACCTCGGGCAACGCCGGATCCCTCCTGCAGGAGGGGGCGTTGCTGCAGGAGCAATCCGGCAACCACAGCGCCCAGGCCAGCCAGCTGCTGGCCGCGGCCAGCCAGCAGACGTCCGCCGAGCAGCAGGCGCAACGCACGGAAGACGGCGTGGCCCAGCTGACCAAGAAGCTCGGCGATCAGAAGAAGTCCCTGGGTCAGCTGGTGGCCACCCAGAAGGCGACCCTGGACAGCCTGACCACCTCCCAGCAGGAGACGGTGCAGTCCAACTCCATCGGCGGCAGCGGCGCCACCACGACCGCCACCTACGACGGCCCGACGTCCACCCAGGCGGAGAAGGCGGTGGCCTTCGTCTACGCGCAGCTGGGCAAGCCGTACCAGTGGGGCGCGACCGGCCCGTCCAGCTTCGACTGCTCCGGCCTGGTGCAGGCGGCCTGGAGAGCGGCCGGGGTGTCCATCCCGCGGGACACCTACGGCCAGTGGGCGGCCCTCCAGCACATCCCGCAGTCCGGCATCCAGCCCGGTGACCTGCTGTACTACGACGGGGTCGGGCACGTGACGATGTACGTCGGCAACGGCTACATGATCGACGCGCCGCAGACCGGCAAGGACGTCGAGAAGATCCCCATGAACAACAGCTGGTACAGCGCGAACTTCGTCGGCGCCGCTCGCCCGTAGCGCGGCGCACTCACCGGGCCTGGAGCTCAGCCCGCGACCGGCCCGCCGCCGCTTGATACCCTACGAGGGTATAGTTTCCTTAGCGGTAGGACGGCGGGAGGCGGAGCGATGACATCGGTGACCTACCTGGTGACGGGAATGACCTGCGAGCACTGCGTGCACGCGGTGACCGGCGAGCTCAAGGATCTGGACGGCGTGCGCGAGGTGAGCGTGGACCTGCACCCGGAGGGCACGTCAGCGGTCACGGTCAGCAGCGAGCAGCCCGTCCCGGACGAGGCGGTGGCGGCGGCCCTGGACGAGGCCGGCGACTACCAGCTGGCCCGTTAGCCCGGCCCGGCTAGCGCCAGCCGGACAGAGACCAGCCAGAAGAGCCCAGCCGGACAGAGACCAGCCGGAGGGAGGGCCGCCGTGACGATCAACGCCGATGAACGGTCAGTGGAGCTGGCCATCGGCGGGATGACCTGTACCTCCTGCGCGGCGCGGGTGGAGAAGAAGCTGAACAGGCTCGACGGGGTCACGGCCACGGTCAACTTCGCCACCGAGAAGGCGGCGGTCAGCTTCCCCGGCACCGTCAGCTCCGATGACCTGATCGCCGTGGTGGAGCGGACCGGTTACACCGCGGCAGTCGCGGCGCCGCCCCAGGAACCGGACGCCAGCCCGGCGGCGGCCGCCGGCCCGGGCGCCAGCACCGGCGAGGCGGGCGACCAGGCGGCGCTGCGCCAGCGGCTGCTGATCTCGCTGCTGCTCGCCGTCCCGGTCGTGATCCTCGGGATGGTGCCGGCCTGGCAGTTCCGGAACTGGCAGTGGCTGTCGCTGGCCCTGGCCGCCCCGGTCGCGGTGTGGGGGGCCTGGCCCTTCCACCGGGCCGCCTTGATCAACGCCCGGCACGGCGCCGCGACGATGGACACCCTGGTCTCGATCGGGGTCACCGCGTCGTTCACCTGGTCGCTGTGCGCCTTGTTCTTCGGCACCGCAGGCCAGCCCGGCATGCGGATGCCGTTCACCCTGCTGGCCGGGCAGATGGACGGGTCCGCGCTGTACCTGGACGCGGCGGCGGGCGTGACCGTGCTGATCCTGCTGGGCCGGTACTTCGAGGCCCGGGCCAAGCGGCGTTCGGGAGCGGCGCTGCGCGCGCTGGCCTCGCTGGGCGCCAAGGAAGCGATGCTGCTGCGCGACGGGCGCGAGGTCCGGGTGGCCGCGGCCAGCCTGGCCGCGGGCGACCTGTTCGCGGTCCGGCCCGGTGAGAAGATCGCCGTGGACGGCGTGGTCGAGTCCGGCGCGTCGGCGGTGGACGCGTCGATGCTCACCGGAGAGCCCGTTCCGGTCGAGGTCAGCGCCGGAGACCCGGTGATCGGCGGGTGCATCAGCACGTCGGGCCGGCTGGTCATCCGGGCCACCCGGGTCGGCGCGGACACCGAGCTGGCCCGGATCACCCGGCTGGTCGAGGCGGCCCAGAACGGCAAGACCAGGGCGCAACGGCTGGCCGACCGGGTCTCGGCCGTGTTCGTCCCGGTGGTACTCGTGATCGCGCTGGTCACCCTGGCCGGATGGCTGGCCACCGGCGCGGGCCCGGCGGCGGCGTTCACCGCCGCGGTGGCGGTGCTGATCATCGCCTGCCCGTGCGCCATGGGCCTGGCCACCCCGACGGCGATCCTGGTCGGCACGGGACGCGGCGCCCAGCTCGGCATCCTGATCAAGGGCCCGGAGGCGCTGGAGTCGACCCGCACGGTCCAGGTCATCGTGCTGGACAAGACCGGCACGGTCACGACCGGGACGATGGCCCTGACCGATGCGGTGGCCGGGCCCGGCACGCGGGCGGCCCAGCTGCTGCGGCTGGCTGGCGCGGCCGAGGACGGCAGCACCCACCCGATCGCCGTGGCCATCACGGCGGGCGCGCGGCGGCAGCTCACCGACGGCCTGACCGAAGCCGTGCTGCCGCCCGCGGAGGATTTCACCAGTTACCACGGGCTCGGCGTCACCGCGGTCGTGGACGGGCACGCGGTGGCCGTCGGCCGGGCGGGCTGGCTGGCCGATCAGTGGTCACTGCCGGTCCCCGGCCCGCTGGCCGCCCGGGCCGGGGAGGCCGAAGCCGCGGGCCAGACCGCCGTGTTCGCGGCCTGGGACGGCGCCGTCCGCGGCGTGCTCGTGGTGGCCGACACGGTCAAGCCCACCTCCGCCGCGGCGGTCGCCAGGCTGCGCCGGATGGGACTGCGCCCGGTGCTCCTGACCGGGGACAACGAACGCGCGGCCCGGGCGGTCGCGGCCCAGGTCGGCATCGACGACGTCATCGCCGGGGTGCTGCCCGAGGGCAAGGCCACCGCGATCAAGGAGTTGCAGGCGGCCGGCCAGGTGGTGGCCATGGCCGGCGACGGGGTCAACGACGCCGCCGCGCTGGCCCAGGCCGACCTGGGCCTGGCCATGGGCACCGGCACGGACGCGGCCATCGAGGCCGCCGACCTGACCCTGGTCCGCGGCGACCTGCAGGCGCTGCCCGACGCGATCGCCCTGTCCCGGCGTACGCTGGGCACGATCAAGGGCAACCTGTTCTGGGCTTTCGCCTACAACGCGGCCGCGATCCCGCTGGCCGCGTTCGGCTTGCTGTCCCCGCTGATCGCCGGCGCAGCCATGGCGTTCAGCTCGGTGTTCGTGGTGACCAACAGCCTGCGGCTGCGCCGGTTCCGCGGCGGGGTCAGCGGAGGTTGACGCCGATGACGGGGTGCGGCTCGTAGCTCTTCTCCAGCGCCTCGATCTCGGACTCGTCCAGGCGCAGGTCGACGGCGGCCACCGCGTCCGCTAGGTGATGGGGCTTGGTCGCCCCGATGATCGGGCTGTCGACCTCCGGCTTGGACAGCACCCAGGCCAGCGCGACCTGAGCCGGGGTGACGCCGCGCTGGGCGGCGAGGTCGGCGACGGCCTCGACGATGGGCCGGTCGGTGTCGGAGTAGGCGCCCTGGCCGAACCGGTCGGTCTGCGACCGGCTGGTCTCCTCCGTCCACGGCCGGGTCAGCCGCCCGCGGGCCAGCGGGCTCCACGGGATCGACCCGATCCCCTGGTCGGCGCACAGCGGCATCATCTCCCGCTCCTCTTCCCGGTAGAGCAGGTTGTAGTAGTTCTGCATGCTCACGAACCGGGTCCACCCGTTCAGGTCCGCGGTGTACAGAGCCTGGGCGAACTGCCAGGCGTACATCGATGACGCCCCGATGTAGCGAGCCTTGCCCGCCTTGACCACGTCGTGCAGGGCCTCGAGGGTCTCCTCGATGGGCGTGTCATAGTCCCAGCGGTGAATCTGGTACAGGTCGACGTAGTCGGTGCCGAGCCGCCGCAGGCTGTTGTCGATCTCGGTCATGATGGCCTTGCGCGACAAGCCATGGCCGTTCGGGCCAGGGCGCACCACGCCCCATACCTTGGTCGCGATGACCAGGTCATCGCGCGAGGTCATGGAGAGCAGGGTCTGGCCGGTGATCTCCTCGCTGGTCCCGCCCGAGTAGGTGTTGGCGGTG
The DNA here is from genome assembly GCA_963744005.1 of uncultured Actinomycetes bacterium. Lineage (GTDB taxonomy): Bacteria > Actinomycetota > Actinomycetes > Streptosporangiales > Streptosporangiaceae > Palsa-504. Next base: position 2,629,683 of record CAVURU010000003.1, read on the forward strand.
TCGAAGAAGTTGATGCCGGCGTCGAGGGCCTGCCGGAAGAACGGCTGGGCCGCCTCCTTGTCCAGCGCCCAGGCCTGGATGCCCCGGTCAGCTTGCCCGTAGCTCATGCAGCCCAGGCAGATCCGCGATACCTGCAGGCCGGTCGGGCCCAGAGAGGTGTATTCCATATTTCAATCTTATGGAGCGGGGCTCGGGCCCGGGCCCCGGGCACGGGCGGACGGCGGGCGGCGGCGGGGCCGGAGCGTCAGGGGTTGTCGCGTTCGTCGTCCGGGACCGTGCCACGGTCCTCGAGCGGGGCGCCGATGTCCCAGGCCGAGCCCTCGACGGCGGGCAGGCCGCCGATGATCTCGACGACAGAGCCGTCATCGCCGACGGCCTCACCGGACGTGACGAGGTATTCGACGTCGTCAGGCGGCAGGCCGGCGTCCGGCCGGGCCGGCGGCGGGTTGCCGGGTTCCGGGTCGGGCGACGCCGCCGATCCGGTCGAAGGGTTATCGCTCATGTCGGCCATCTCCTCGGCTGAGCACGGTCATGATCAGGCCATCATCCCGCCTTATGGCGGGGCTGGTGCCGGACTAGAGCTACCCGTGAGGCGGGCGGCTAACTGAGCTAAGAGCGGCCGGGAGGCATAGTCCGGCCCGGTCTGGACACAAGAGCGTAATGGACGGTGAGATCGAGAAGCAGCGGCCAGGAGCACCCGAGCCTGCCCTCGCGGACCTGGGGCCGCCGGAGCTGGAGACCGACGAGGTGCCCGATTCGATGATCGCAGACTTTTCCTCGCTGACCACGCCGTACTGCTGGGTCATCACCGAGGATGCGGTCGCGGGCTACGACGGGGCCGAGCCGACCGCGGTCGGGAAGTCCGGGCCCGACCAGGCGGTGGCCGGGGACGTGGCCGAGGCCCTGACCGCGGGACGGTTCTTCCGGCTGGTTGACGGGCAAGGCCGCGAGCTGGCCGTCGGCCGGCTGTACGACCCGAGCGGCGGCAACGAGCTGGCGCCGCTGGAGGACTTCGGCCGCCCCGGGCTGGGCGCGCTGAACATCGAATTCCGCGCCGGGGGTGACTGGGCGGCGGCCTGACCGGCCGGGTTGGTCAGAGGTCCTCGTCGGTGCGCCTGCTGTGCAGCCTGATCCGGTGCACGAGGCCGGCCTGCGGCTCTTTCAGGGCGAGCGCGCCGCCCGGGAGAGTCGGCCGGGGACGTCGGGGTTCACGAACGCCCACCGTCGGGGGCCGCCTGCGCCATCTGGGCAGGTGAGCGCGGATCCAGTCCAGCGTGGCGGCCAGACCGTGCGTCATTGCATGTCGGCGTTCTCGCGTCATGTCTCGATTATGCGACGGCCCGGGCGATAAAGACCGCTGCGCCTGGGCCAGATCATCCGCATTGGGTGATCTGGCCCGGTGGCCCCGGCGTGAGGATGGCGCAGGAGCACCCAGGGAGGTTTCGTGACCACGATGACGCAGGTACGCGGAAAGCGCCTGGGGCTGTTGTGCCTGGTGCTCGGGGCGGCCGCGGCGGTGGCGGGCTGTACCGGCGGGACGGCGAGTTCCACGAACGCGGCGGCCAGTTCGAGTACCTCAGCCGGTTCGAGCGCTGCCCAGGTCAGCGTGTGCGCGGTGACCCCGGTGGCGAACACGGTCGTGCCGTCGGTGGTGACGATCGCGGCGCAGGGATCCGGCGGGAGCGGGACCGGGTCCGGTGAGGTGATCCGGTCGGACGGCTACATCCTGACCAACAACCACGTCATCTCCATCGCGGCCAGCGGCGGCTCGGTGTCGGTGCAGTTCTCCGACGGCCAGACCGAGCCGGCCACGATCACCGGCCGGGACCCGCAGACCGATCTGGCCGTGCTCAAGGTCCAGGCCTCGCCGAAGCTCAAGGTGATCGCGCTGGGCACGTCCTCCTCAGTGCAGGTCGGCCAGCCGGTGGTGGCCATCGGTGCCCCGCTCGGGCTGTCCAGCACGGTGACCTCCGGCATCGTCAGCGCCCTCAACCGGACAGTGCAGGTCCCCGGCGACAACGACCGCTTGGCCCTGCTGGTGGCCGCGTTGCAGACGGACGCCGCCATTAACCCGGGGAACAGCGGCGGGGCGCTGGTCAACTGCGCGAGCCAGCTCATCGGGGTCCCGACCGCGGGCGCGACGGTGCCCAGTGCGTCGGGTGAGTCCGGCGGCGGCAGCATCGGGCTCGGCTTCGCCATCCCGGTCGACCTGGCCAAGTCCATCGCGGACGAGATCATCGCCACCGGCACGGTGACGCACGCCTACTTCGGCCTGGCCACGGCGCCGATCCCGGCGGCCGCGGCGGCGCAGGCGGGGGTGCCGGACGGCCTGTTCGTCCAGGGAGTGACGCCGGGCGGCCCGTCGGCCCGGGCCGGGCTGCGCCAGGGCGACGTGATCACCACCATCGACGGCCAGCCCGCGACCAGCAACATCCAGCTGCAGGAGCTGACCCTGACCAAGAAGCCCGGTGACACGGTGTCGTTCGGCTACTCCCGGTCCGGTCAGACGGCCACCACGACGGTGACGCTGGCCGCGCAGCCGTAGTCACGGGTGGAGCAGGTGACCGGCGACGTAGGTGATCAGCATCGACAGGGCGCCGATGCCCGCCGTGCGCAGGATCGGGCGGGCCGGGCGGACGTCGGATATCCGCGCTGAGACCCAGCCGGTCAGGGCCAGGGCGAGGAGCACGATCGCGAAGGTCACGGGGGCCCGGGACGGTCCCGGAATCAGCACGATGGCCAGCCAGGGAAGGACGGCACCGGCCGCGAAGGCGGCGGCGGTGGCGAGCGAATCCGGGAGCGGAGCAGGCAGCGTGGCGGCCGTGATGCCGTACTCCGCCTCAGCGTGTGCGGCCAGCGCGTCGTGCGCGGTCAGCTCGACGGCGACCTGCCGGGCCAGGCCGGGCGACAGGCCACGGGACACATAAAGCTGCGCCAGCTCGTCGAGCTCGGCTTCCGGTGCGGTCTCGATCAGGGTTTTTTCCCGGGTCAGCTGGCCCAGCTGCTGATCGCGCTCGGCCCGGAGCTTGGAGTACTCCACGGTGCCCATGGCCAGGGTCCCGGCCACCAGCGCGGCGAACCCGGCGAAGACCAGGACGCTCGAGCTGACGCCCGCGCCCGCGAATCCCTCGCAGATCCCGGCCGAGGTCAGGATGCCGTCGCTGGATTCGGGCACATGCGGCCGCACCCACTCGACGAGCTTCCCCGCGGCGGACATGACCATGAACGGACATTCTTACGCACGCGGGGGCGGGGCGGGAGGGGGGCGGGCCGCCGGGCCGGGACGAAAGTGGCCCGGGCCCGGGCCAGGACGAAAGTGGCCCGGGCCCGGGCCAGGACGAGAGTTGGCCGGGCCCGGGCCCGGGCGGGGCTGGGCCGCCGGAGACACCTCGGGTAGAGCCGGGCGGCCCAGGTCCAGCAGTCCCGTCTAGCGGGACAGTTCTTCGACCGTCCGGCGGCGCTGGCGGATGCCGAAGAAGCCGACCAGGATGCCGGGCACCAGGGCGCCCGGGATGGTGATGAGCAGGATCCAGTTCAGCGGGTTGGCCACCGTGAAGATGTGACCGCAGAGCAGCACGCCGCCCCAGGCCCCGAGGTGCCCGACGCCGTCCGTCCAGCCAGTACCCAGCCCGCGGAACCGGGTCGGGAAGTTCAGCGGGACGTAGGCGTACATGTTCCACAGGAAGATGACCACGCCGGTCAGCTGGACGAAGTACAGGATGATGACCGCCGTCTTGTCGTGCGTGGCGTTCATCCCGAACCAGCCGCCGGCCATGATGATGGCCCCGACCAGGACCATGTACCGCCGTTCGATCCGGTCGCCGAAGTAGGCGTTGAGGGCGTAGAACCCAGCCGCGATCAGGCCGCCCCAGGCGGTCAGCTCGAAGACCAGGCCCGCGCTGAAGCCGCGGCTGCCGGACAGGAACAGGTAGGCGTAGGAGGAGTTGCCGTAGACGATGCCGCCGTAGAGCAGGACGAAGACGACCAGCATGAACACCGTGCGGAACCAGTAGTCCTTGCCGAACACGGCGAACGCGTTGGTCTTCTCCTCCGCCACCACGATGTGCTGCTCGCTCAGGTCAGGCTCGGGCAGCACCGGGTGCCGCTTCATGACCCGGGCTTCCATCTTCTCCATGACCTTGCGGGCCTGGTCGAACTTCTCCCGGGACTCCAGCCAGCGGGGCGACTCGTACATCCGCCAGGCCAGCAGGGGCAGCACGATGAGCAGGTTCACGCCGGACAGCAGCCACTGGAAGGCCTGGTAGTGGGCCGGGACCATGAAGTGCGGGATCCAGCCGATCAGCACCGTCTCCAGCATGATGATGGCCAGGACCTGGCCGCCCATGGTGACCCGGCCCCGAGTCGCCGGGGAGGTCATCTCGGACAGGTAGACCACGTTGATGGCCAGGGCGCCGCCGCAGCCCAGGCCGGTGAAGATGGACAGCACCACCAGGGCCGGGTAGTTGGTGACGTAGGCGAAGGGCCAGGAGAACGCGGCGGCGAGAACCGCGGAGATCATCAGGCCGTTGCGGCGGCCGATCTTGTCGGCCAGCCAGCCCATGGTGTAGCCGCCGATGAGGATGCCGATGCCGACTTCGAAGGCGTAGATGACCGAGTACTGCGAGGACGTGATCAGGCCCTTGGGTTCCCAGATGTAGGGATAGAGCCGCAGGGCCGGGCCGTCGGTGGCCAGCATGGCCGCCCAGGCCAGCTGAACGATCAGAGCGATCTCCCACTGCATCCAGCTGAGCGGGAGCCGGTCGATCCGCGCGGCCATCTCGCCGCGCATCACAACTGTTCCGGTGCCGCCGCTCGCAGCGGCGCCCGAGGTGTCTTGCGCCATGAACATTTCTCCTTGCTGCCATCCGGTGTCAGGGGACGGCGAAAACGGAGGAACGGCGTCACAAGCGAGAACGCCGAATTAGTGCCGATCTCCGGGGCGGCCGGGCCGCCGGTGAACGAGGGTCGGGCGCGTGTCCGGACCGGGTGCGGCACCAGACGACACGCCATGGCGGCGCTGGCGTCATTGCTTTTGCCGCAGCAGTTAATAGTGAAGCTCTTCGGAAGAACCTCAGGGACACATCGCGCGAGCGGAACCACGTTGGCGGATTACGCTCGCGTTAACGGGATTGTTGGACTTTTCTGACACGATGTCAACCCTTTACCCTGCGGCACTTGTCCGGAGACAATTGCTTCCTGACAATTGCCAGCTGGCAATTATTATTAGGCAATTGCCGATAGGCAACTAGTTGAGTGTCGCCAGCTCCGGGCGGGCAGGCGGGCGCGGCCGGGCTGGGCAGGCGGATGCGGCGCGGCCGGCATCAGGCGGCCGGGGCCACCGGGCGGGGGCCACCGGGCTAGCCGGGCTGGCGGTCTAGCCTGCAATCTGGGCTAACGCCGGGTGTAGCCCGCTACGGTGGACATGTAGCGCGGGCTGAACCCGGCCAGCGCCGCCTGCAGCTCTTCGCTCGGCTCGCCGTAGACGGTCATCCGGGTCAGGGTGCTCACGCTGAGCAGCGGCCCGGCGTAGTGCTCCATGAGGCGCTGCAGGTGGAACACGGCGCTGGGCGAGTCCTGGAAACGCTCGTAGAAATGCACGTCGTGGCCGTCGGCGAAGCATTCGAGATTCAGCGAGTCAGGCTCGGCCGCCTCGTCTTCCGCACTGACCCGGGCCACCAGGGCCTTGAATTCATCCAGTGACTCCGGGTTAACGGTCACTTCAAACACCCAGGAAATTTCGGGGTTCATGTCGGGCCCCCAGGCAACAGCTCGATAACGGCTTTAAGGTACGGCAGCCGACACGCTAGTCGCGGGAAAGGCCCTCCACAATTATTGCTGGCTGACAAGCAAACGATGCTTGGTCATCATCTGCATCCTTGGTAACTTCAGGCGACCGCCGCCGCAGGGAAGGAGCCGGCATGCCGGCCGAGGAGGAAGCCGCCCCTGACCTGGTGCTCGGGCCGTTGCTGCGGTACGTCGGCGAGACCGAGGCCACCATCTGGGTGCAGACGAGCCGCCCCGGCCAGGTCGAGGTGCTCGGGCGCACCGCGCGGACCTTCACCGTGGCCGGCCATCACTACGCGCTGGTGGTGCTCACCGGCCTGCGGCCGGGGACGGAATACGCCTACCAGGTGACGCTGGACGAGGTGGTGTGCTGGCCAAAGACAACGGAACCGTTCGGCCCCAGCGTGCTGCGGACGGTGGATCCGGATGGCCCGCTGCGGCTGGCCTTCGGCTCGTGCCGGGTGGCGGAACTGCCCGCGCCCAGGCGGCGGCACCGGGCCCGGCACGAGCAGGAGCACGGAGCGGACGCGGCGCTGGCCCTGGCCCGCCGGCTGGCCGCCGAACCGCGGGATACCTGGCCGGTCACCATGTTGTTCATCGGGGACCAGGTGTACGCGGACGAGACCGGCCCGGCCACCCGGGCGTTCATCCAGCGGCGGCGGGACCCGGCCGTGCCGCCCGGCTACGAGGTGGCCGGCTTCGAGGAGTACTGCGCGCTGTACCGCGAGGCCTGGAGCTTGCCGGAGGTGCGCTGGCTGCTGTCGGTGATCCCGAGCATCATGATCTTCGACGATCACGACGTGCACGACGACTGGAACACCTCGGCCGCCTGGCGCCGGGACTTCCGGGCCCAGCCGTGGTGGCCGGAGCGCATCGCCGGCGCGTACACGAGCTACTGGGTCTACCAGCACCTGGGCAACCTGGCTCCGGCCGAGCTGGCCACCGATGAGCTGTGGCGGCAGGTGCAGGAGGCGCCGGACGCCGAGCCGGTGCTGCGCGAGATGGCGGTGCGGGCCGACGCGTGCGGCGATGGGCCCCGGTGGAGCGTGCGGCGGGACGTGGGCCCGGTGCGGGTGGTGGTGATCGACTCACGCAGCCGCCGGGTGGTGGACGACGACCGCCGCCGGCTCATGGTCGACGAGGCGGAGTGGCAGTGGGTGACCGAGGCGGCGTCCGGCGACGCCGAGCACCTGGTGCTGGCCACGTCCCTGCCGGTGCTGCTGCCCTACGGCATCCACTACCTGGAGGCGTGGGACGAGGCGGTCTGCGCCGGGGCGTGGGGCCGGCGGCTGCGCCCGGCCGGGGAACGGCTGCGGCAGTCCGTCGACCTGGAGCACTGGGCGGCGTTCGGCCGGTCGTTCGGCGCGTTCGAGCGGCTGCTGGGCTCGGTGGCGGGCGGGTCGGGGCACGCGGGGCCGGCGGGGTCGGCGGGCCCGGTGGGGCCGGCGTCGGTGACGGTGATCGGCGGGGACATCCATCACAGCTACCTGGCCGAGGTGGAGCTGCCCGGCGGGGCGGCCGTCTACCAGGCGGTCTGCTCGCCGATGCACAACGTCATGCCGGAGCGGCTGCGGCTGGCCCACCGGCTGATCACCTCCGGGCCGGCGGGCTGATCGCCCGGGCGGTGGCCCGGCTGGCCGGGGTCCGGGCGCCGCGGGCGCGGTGGCGGGTCACGGACGGGCCGTGGTTCGGCAACATGGTGGCCGAGCTGAGTTACCAGGGGCGTGCGGCACGGATCAGGTTCAGCCTGCGGCGCCCGGCGGAGCCGAAGCGCCGGGGCTGGTGCCGGCCTGCGAACGGGAGCTGGCGCGGGAGGCTTAGCGGCGCCGGCGCGATCCGGCACGGTTGGCTCTGAGCAACCCGGCACGCGCGTCCGGGCCGACGGCCGTCCGGGTCAGGGCCGTCCGGGTCAGGGCCGTCCGGGTCAGGGCCGTCCGGGTCAGGGCCGTCCGGGTCAGGGCCGGAGCGCACGCAGGGTCGATCGTTCGGCTTCGTCGATGATCGCTGTGACCCGCGCCGGGGGCGGGGTCGAGATCAGCTGCAGGGCGATGCCGCGGAGGAGGCCGACGAGGGACACGGCCATCGCCTCGGGGTCGGCATCTGCTCGCACCGAGCCGTCGCGGATCCCGTCGCGGACCTTGCCGGCGAGGAGCCGCCGGAAGCTGGCGTCGGCTTCCGCGTAGAGCGGCATCAGGACGGGATCGGCGGCAATCGCCTCGCCCCACATCTGCAGGAACGCGCCGGCCGCCGGGCGCCGGCTGGTGACGTTCTCGAGGTAGGCGCGGACTGTGCCCGCCAGCCAGTCCGCGGCGCTCCCCCCAGGATCCGGGAGGGTGAAGGCCTGAGCATCGCGCATCACCGCGCGGAGCAGATTCTCCCGGCTGCCGAAGTGATGAGAGACGATCCCCCGGCTGTAGCCGGCCGCCTCGCCGACCGCGGCCAGGGTGAGCGCGCGCGACCCGTGCTGGGCGATCAGCGCCGTGGCGGCCGCTAGCACCTTGCGTTCGGCCTCTTCGCGCCGCTCTCGCTGGGTGCGGCGAGCGGGAGGCTGATCGGGCATCAGGACTCCTCGGGCATCGGGTCGGCCAAGCATATGGTCCGCCGGTTCGGCACGATCGAACTGGTATGATACTTGTGTGTCAGTCAACAAGTATCTTGGAGATGGTCTCGTGTCGCGCACTCCGCTCGTCCTCGTCCACGGCAACCCCGAGACAGCGGCCATCTGGGGACCGCTCATCGGGGAGCTCGGCCGGGCCGACGCGGTCGTCCTGTCCCCGCCCGGGTTCGGCGTCCCCGCGCCCCGCGGCTTCGACTCATCGACCACCGCCTACCGAGACTGGCTGGCGGCTGCGCTGGAACTGTTCCGTGGTCCGGTCGACCTGGTGGGACACGACTGGGGCGGAATCCACGTCGCGGCGCTGGCTATGAGCCGCCCGGATCTCATTCGCAGCTGGGCCTCCGATGCCCTCGGCGTGTTCGCGCCCGACTACGCCTGGCACGCGCGGGCCCAGGTCTGGCAGCAGGAGGGCCCCGGGGAAGCCTCGGTGCAGGAGCTGTGGGGAGGCGATCTGGAGCAGCGACTCGCGGTGACATCGGCCCTCGGGATGACCGGGCGGATGGCGGAGCGGGTCGCGGCCGGCATGGATCCCGAGATGGGTCGCGCCGTCCTCAAGCTGTTGCGGTCGGCACGACAGCCGGCCATGGCCGAAGCGGGCCGGCTGCTACCGGGCGCCGCACAACGTCCGGGGCTCGCGCTCATCGCCGTCGACGACGTCGGGCGAGCCAGCGGGACGCTGGCGCAGCACGAGTGGGCCGCGCGCCAATCGGGCGCCAGGCTGGCGCAGCTGGCGGGCGTGGGCCACTGGTGGCCGGAGGAGACGCCGGCGCCGGTGGCTGAGGCTCTGACCAACTTCTGGGCCGGGCTGCCGGATCCCGACCGGGCGCTGGCGACCGGCTCCCCAGGGCGCCGCGGAGCTTAGAGGACCTTGGACAGGAAGGCCCTGGTCCGTTCCTGCTGGGGGTCGGTCAGCACGTCGCGGGGGCGGCCCGCCTCCACGATCACGCCCTCGTCCATGAAGACCAGGGTGTCCCCCGCCTCGCGGGCGAAGCCCATCTCGTGGGTGACCACGACCATGGTCATGCCGGTGCGGGCCAGGTCGCGCATGACGTCGAGCACCTCGCCGACGAGCTCGGGGTCCAGGGCGCTGGTCGGCTCGTCGAACAGCATGAGCTTGGGCTGCATGGCCAGGGCACGGGCGATGGCGACGCGCTGCTGCTGGCCGCCGGACAGCTGGTTCGGGTAGACGCTCATCCGGTCCTTCAGGCCGACCCGCTCGAGCAGCTGGCCGGCCAGCTCGGCGGCCTGCGCGCGGGGCACGCCCTTGACCCGGACGGGCGCCTCGGTCACGTTCTGCAGGGCGGTCATGTGCGGGAACAGGTTGAAGCGCTGGAAGACCATGCCGATCTCGGCCCGCTTGGCGCACACCTCCCGGTCGCGCAGCTCGTGCAGCTTGCCGCCGTGCTGCCGGTAGCCGACGAGCTCGCCGTCGACCCACAGCCGGCCGGCGTTGATCTTTTCCAGGTGGTTGATGCAGCGCAGCAGGGTCGACTTGCCGCCGCCGGAGGGGCCGATGATGCACATGACCTCGCCCCGGGCGACCTCGAGGCTGACCCCGCGCAGCACCTCGAGCCGGGCGAAGTTCTTGTGGACGCTCTCGGCCAGGACCATCGGCGCGGCCTCGGCCGGCGGGCTGGCCTGGTCTGGAGCGGTCACGGCGCCTCCCCCTCGGATGCGGCCGGGGCCGGGAGCTCGCTGTGGACGGTGAACAGGTACCGGCGGAGCCGCTGCAGCGGCGTGGGCGGCAGGGCGCGGGCCGAGCCACGGGCGTAATGCCGCTCGACGTAGTACTGGCCGATGGTCAGGATCGAGGTGGCGATCAGGTACCAGAGGCTGGCCACGATGAGCAGCGGGATGGTCTTGAAGTTCACCGAGTAGATGAGCTGGACGGCGTACAGCAGCTCGGTGACGGTGATGACGCTGGCCAGCGACGAGGTCTTGAGCATCGAGATGGTCTCGTTGCCGGTGGGCGGGATGATGACCCGCATGGCCTGGGGCAGGATGATCCGGCGCATGGTCACGGCCCGGGTCATGCCCAGCGCCTGGGCCGCCTCGACCTGGCCGTGGTCGACGGACAGGATGCCGGCCCGGACGATCTCGGCCATGTAGGCGCCCTCGTTCAGGCCCAGGCCCAGGATGGAGGCGGTCAGCGCGGTGATCAGGCTGTTGGCACTGCCGTGCACGAAGGCCGGCCCGAACGGGATGCCCAGCGAGATCTGCGGGTACAGCGCAGCCAGGTTGTACCAGAAGAGCAGCTGGACCAGCACCGGGGTGCCGCGGAAGAACCAGATGTAGGCCCAGCTGGCCCCGGACAGCAGCGGGTTGGCGGACAGCCGCATGACGGCCAGGATCACGCCCAGCACGATCCCGATGGCCATGCAGACCACGGTGAGCAGCAGGGTGATCTCCAGGCCGTCGAGCACCCGGCTGGAGGTGAAGTAGCTGCCGACGACGCTCCACTCGAACCGCGGGTTGGTCACCAGCGAGTGGACGAACATGGCCAGCAGGACCAGGACCACGACGGCCGCCACCCAGCGGCCCGGATGGCGGACCGGGACGGCCTTGATCTCCTCAGGCCGCCCGGTCCACTCCGAGGCCTCCGTCGTCCGCGGTGCCGTCATGCTCCCATTCCTACGCCAGCCGTCCCCGCCTCAGCCGGGGACGGCGATCTCAGCGAGATCAGGTGGTGCCGCCGTTGATGACCGGGGTCGAGATGGCGCCGCTCTGCACGCCGTAGTTGGTCAGGATCTTGGTGTAGGTGCCGTCGTCCATGAGTTGCTTGACCGCGGCCAGGACGGGCTGGGCCATGCCGTTGTTCTTCGGGATGGCGATCCCGTAGGGCGCCACGCCGTAGGCCTCGCCGGACAGCTTGAACTCGCCGTTGGACAGCTTGACCTGGTAACCCGCCGGAGGCGAGTCGGCCATGGCCACGTCGGCCCGGCCCGAGGACAGGGCCAGGTTGGCGGCGTTCTGGTCGTTGAAGGTCAGGATGGTCACGGCCGGCTTTCCCGCGGCCACGCACTTGGCCGACTGGCCCTGCGCGTCGGTCTGCTCGGTGGTGCCCTTCTCGACCGAGACCTTGTGGCCGCACAGGTCGGCCAGCGAGGCGATGTTCGGCCCGCCGTTGGTCTTGACGAAGAAGGACGTGCCCGCCTGGTAGTAGTCGACGAAGTCGACGGTCTTCTGCCGTTCCTTGGTGTCGGTGAACGACGACATGCCCAGGTCGTACTTGCCGGAGGCCAGGCCCGGGATGATCGTGTCGAAGGTGGCGTTGACCACCGTCACCTTGAGGCCGAGCACCTGCCCGATGGCCTTGGCCAGGTCGGGGTCCCAGCCGACCACGGTCTTGCCGTCCGACGCGATGTACTCATCCGGCGCGTAGGTGGCGTCCGCGGCCACCACCAGCGTGCCCTTGGACTTGATGGCCGCGGGCACCAGGGCCGCGATCGAGCTGACCGCGCTCGCCGACGGCGACGCGCTGCCGCTGGTGCTGCTGCCGCCACTGGCGCTACTGCTGCTACTGCTGCTCTACTGCAGCCGACGGCGGCCAGGGCGCTGACGGCCAGGACCGCCCCCGCGGCCAGGGACGTGCGGGCGCTGCGGGGCCTCACTGGAGACCCCACGCTGTTGAGCAGGTGGAATTAATCATTGACCCAAGATGACAGGGTTTTATCGCGCTGGCGTAACACCGAGATTCCGGCCGGGAGAATGGGCGAGCCGGCGGGAGCGAGGTGAGCGCGGCTTCGAGCGCGGCCAGGCGCAGTTCGAGCTGGTCGACGCGGTGCCGGAGGAGCTCGAGCTGGGCCTGATCAGCCAGCCGCCGTTCGGCGGTCCGGCGCAGCCGGGGCGAGGCCTCGGCACGGGCCGCGACCACGGCCAGCGGGACCAGGCGCTGCGGGCCGTGCGGGCCGTCGACCAGCCGGGACGGGATCTGCCCGGTGCGGTACCAGCTGCGCAGCGCGGCCCGGGATACCCCGGTGCCGGCGGCGGCCCGTTCGAGAGTGACCCACTCGGAGCCTTGCAGCTGAGCGCTCAGCTCGAGCTCGACTTCCCAGTCATCGAGCCGGTCTTCCCAGTCCATTGGGTTAGCGCCTCCCTTGGTCACGCCCGGCTATCGTCCCGCAGCCCTATTAATAGCATGGTATTGACAGGGTTCACTGGCAGGCGGCACGCTGATTGCATGTTCGAGCGATTCACTCCACAGGCCCGCCGCGTAGTAGTCCAGGCTCAGGAACAAGCACGGCGGCTGCAGCACAACTACATCGGCACCGAGCACATCCTGCTCGGGCTGCTGGGGGTGACCGAGGGGCGCGCGTTCCGGGCCCTGACCGGCCTGGGCCTGACCCTCGGGGGCGCCCAGGAGGAGGTCAAGACCATGATCGGCGCGGGCAGCACGATGCCCACCGGGCACATCCCCTTCACCCCGCGCGCCAAGAAGATCCTGGAGCTGTCGCTGCGCGAGGCGCTGCAGCTGCACCACGAGTACATCGGCACCGAGCACATCCTGCTCGGCCTGGTCCGGGAGGGCGAAGGCGTGGCGGCCCAGATCCTCAGGCAGCACACCGACCTGGCCACGGTCCGCAGAGCCGTCCTTGACCTGGTGCCCGCCGGATCGGCCGAGGCGGTGCACGGGCGGCGCTGGCTGCGGCGACGGGCCGGAAGCGAGGCCTCCGGGGGTTCCGAGGCGCCAGGCGCTTTTGGCTCCTCCGGGCTGGCTAGCTCCTCCGGGTCCGCCGGAACGGACGGGCCGGGGAGCCAGGAGATCCTGAGCGCGTCCCCGGCCGCGGACACCACCCTGAGCGAGGCCGCCCGGCTGGCCGGGGCGCAGCCGGTCGGCTCGCATCACCTGCTGCTGGCCGCGCTGGCCGATCCGGACAGCGCCGCGGCGCGGGCCCTGGCCACCCTCGGGGTGGACCTGGGACAGGCCCAGGAGGTGCTGAGCAGCATGGATGTCACCGGGACCAGTGACGAGCTGCCCGAGGAAGCGGGCCGGCGGCAGATGGTCATCCGGGTCAGCGACGACCGGCTCACCGTCGAGGCCAGCGATCCGGCCCTGGTCGAGGCGGGCCGCGCGGCGCTGGCGGCGCTGGGCGAGCAGGGCGGGACGGCGGGCACCATCCGCGGGGACCGGCCGGAATCCGCCGGGCTCGGCACGGCCTGGCAGGCGTTGCTGGACGCGCTGGCGGACGTGCAGCGACGAGCGGTGGCGGCCGGGGAACCGCCGGAGGGGCCGGGAGAGCCGGGGACCGAGGCCGCCTAGGCGCAGGTCCCGCGGCTCATGGCTGGCCTGGCCGGCCTGGGCCAGCTTAGCCGCCTTCCAGCTCGGCGAGGGCCTGGCGGACGGCGAGCTCGATGTCCTCCTCGAGCAGGAAGCGGGCGTCGGCCAGCCGCTGGGCGGCGGCGCGGATTTCCGGCTCGCCGGGCTGGGCGTGCGCCGTCGGGGAGGGCAGGCGGCCACCGGTCAGGTCGTAGAGGACGTCGGGCAGGCCGTCGACGTGACGGCGCGGGTTCCAGCCGGCGTAGGCCGCGATCCCGGTCTCCACGGCGGGCAGCCGGATGCCCGCGATCTCGTTGCCGGTGGCGTCCACGGCCGAGACCAGGGCGACGCGCGGCTCCCCCAGCTTGAGCGGCCACTGGATGTCATCCGGGTCCAGCTCGGCCGTGTAGGGCAGGGCGTCGACCTCGGGCCGGGCCGCGTCGGGGAAGGCGTCGAGCACCGCGGCGCGGGGCACGGCGGTGCCGTCGGCTTGGCGCGGGACGACGCTCGGGGCGGGCGCGGTCCCGTCCACCACCCACTGCACGAGCTGGACGAACAGGGCCCGCACGACCGGGGCCGGATCGAGGTTGTGCGGCGGGTTGCCGAGCGGGAGCGCCGTCTTCATCTCGATCGTCGGGCCGAGGTGATCGGTGCCGCTGATCAGGTAGCTGCGCACGTCCGGGTCTTCGGGCAGGTCGGCGCCGGTGACCGGGTCCTGGTGCACCAGCGCGCCGTCGCCGCGCCAGTACTCCCATGAGCTGTTGTTGAGCACGACCTTCGGCACCCCGCCCAGCTCGCGCTGCCGGGCGAGCAGCGACGTGCTGTCGTAGGGCGGCCCGTACTCGGGCAGCGGCGGGTGCAGCAGGCCGGGCTGGGCGTAACGCCGGTTGAACTCGCCGCGGCGGGCGCTGGCGATCTCGGCCAGCACGCCGTCGAAGACCTGGCGGCCCTGCTCATCGACGTTCAGGCCCTCGAAGAGGAACTCCCGGAGCAGCCGGCCGCATTGGGAGATCCCGTCGGCGAACACGTAGTCGGCGTCGCTGTGCAGGTGGGCGCCGAAGTCCCGCAGGGCGAGCAGGCCCGCGCCGGCCACCGGCGCGAACGAGGAACGGTAGATCAGCTCGTACCAGTGGAAGGGCTGGAAGCCGCCGTCGACGGTGATCGAGGTGGGCGAGGTGAACCGCCACTGCGACCGGGGGATCAGCTCGGCCGGTCCCATCTGGGCCGACCGGACCCGCAGCGCCGCCCCGGGCTGGTCCAGCTCGCTGGCCGGGTAGGGATGGAAGACGACGGTCGGCCTCGCGTTCCCGCCGATCAGGGGCAGCATGTCACCGACCGACCGTTCGGCCATGGGGGTTTCGACCCAGAAGTCGCTGCGCATCCAGCCGGGCTCGACGTCGGCCACCGGCGCGTCGAAGCCGGCCAGGCCGATGTCGCGGGGCACGTCCCACTGCCAGCCGGGGATGGCGATGGTCCAGCCCTGATCGAGCAGGTAACCGTCGCCGGGCGACGGCGGGGTGCGCACCCCGCCGGGCAGGATGCCCGCGCCGCTGAGCGGCAGCCGGACGCCGCCGCGGTTCGGCACGGACAGCAGCGCCCGCCCGTTGCCGCCGTCGCCGGGGCGGAGCAGGACGACGTCGCCGCTGAAGCGCACCTTCCCGTCATGGTCACGGGGGGTCAGGGTGAGGTCGGCGATGCGCGCGTTGGCCGGGGCCTCGGGGTCGACCGCGTAGTGGGCCACGGCGGAGATCCACTCGTACGGGTAGTTCTCCATCGGCTCGGCGAGGCGGATCTCCAGTGATTCGAGCATCGCGTTCTCCGTTTCCGGGGCTTCCTGGCTTCGTTTCCTGGGCTTCCTGGGGTTTCCGGCGGCGTTGCTCTCATGCTCGGCTCGCAGCGCGGTATGGGCAAGCCTCCGCCCGGCTTCAATGGCGGCAAAGTCACTCAAAAACAGGTTCGTAATAATCATATTTACAGGCGATACCGTGCTATAGTTGGTCTACACGGCAAGTTCAGCTGTTTCCTTCTGAACGGGACGTGGCGCATGCTCCAAGACTCCTTTGACCCAGACGACGATCTCCCGCCGCCGGAATGGCCTGAGCCTGATCTCCCGGCTCCCCGCTGGGAGCGGGACGGCCAAGCCGGCGGACCTGGACCAGAGGGCTTGTTCCTGACCGTGCCCGCCGGATCGTTCGACCCGGACCGGTTCGCGCAAGCGGGACCGGCGGCGGACATGCCGCCGGACGCCCTGCTGGCCACCGTCATGGACGTCGGCACCGGACCGGACGGGCCGGGCGTGGGCTCGCTGTCGGATGACCAGCTGATCGGGGTCATCGCCGCGGCCCGGCGGCTGGAATCGCGGGCCGCCTGGTACACGCTGACCGCCGTGGCCGAGTTCGCCGCCCGGAACAGCGGCGAGGTGGCCGGGGCGGAGTTCGCCGCCGACCAGATCGCCTGCGAGCTGCACATGACGGCCCGGTCCGCGGCCGGGCAGCTGGACTACTCCCGCTCGGTGACCGAGCGGCTCCCCCGGTGCCTGGCCGCCCTGGCGGCGGGCGATCTGTATCCCATCCACCTGCGGATCATTGAAGAAGAAGTCCAGGTCCTCTCCCCCGAGCACGCCGCCGTGGTCGACGCCCGGCTGGCCGACGTAGCCGGCACGCTGACCTACGGGAAGCTTCGCTCGGTGGCCCGCCGGATGATCCTGGAGCTGGACCCGGAAGCGGCCGACAAGCGCAAGCAAGCCGCTCGCCAGGACGCTCACGTCCGGCCGTTCCGTGAGCCTTCGGGGAACGCGGGCCTGGTGGGCCGGGAGCTGCCGTCGGATGAGGTACTGGCCTCCTGGCAGCACGTCGAGCAGCGGGCCCTGGACCTGCGCGCGGCCGGCGTGCCGGGCACGCTGCGGGAGTTGCGGGTCCGGGCCTATCTCGACCTGCTGCAGGAACGGGACAGCCGCCCCTGCTCGGGACATGAGGGCAGCGACCCGAGGTCCGGCGGGAACGACGGCGAGCCGGGCAACGACAGGCCGGGCAGCAGCGGGCCGGGCGGAAGCGGGCCCGGGAGCGGGAGCGGCTCGCAGGCCGGGCCGAGCCTGGCGGCTCTGATCAACATCACCGTGCCGTGGTCTTCGGCGACCGGGCGGTCGCTCGCCCCGGCCGAGGTTGATGGGCTGGGCCTGGTGGATGCGGGCGACGCGGCGGACCTGATCGCAGCGGCGGCCCGGGATCCGCGGACCAGATGGTGTGTCACCGGGCTGAATCCCGACGGCACCGCCGCGGCCCATGGCTGCGCAACAGGGCGGCATGCTCCGCCCGGTACCAGCGGGCCCACGGTAGGTCCGGCGGCCGGGCCCGACCCGCCGTCCGGTACCAGCAGCCCGGGTAGTTCCGGCCCAGAGGCAGGACCCGATCCGCCGCACGGGATTCGGCCCGAGGACTGGCTCCGAGTCCGGATGACGGGGATCGCCCGTGGGACGTGCGCGCACGCGCACGTTGAGGCGGGATACCGGCCCAGCCGGAAGCTGCGGCATCTGGTGCGGGCGCGGAACGCTCAGTGCAGCGCGCCGGGATGCGGGCGGGCGGCGGTTCGCTGCGACCTGGACCACACCTTGGCGTGGGAGCAGGGCGGGCTGACCTGCGAGTGCGACCTGGCCCCGCTGTGCCGGCACCATCACCGGTGTAAGCAATCCGAGGGGTGGGAGCTCGAGCAGCCGGAACCGGGCGTGCTGGCCTGGCGGACGCCGGCCGGACGTCAGTACGTGACGCGGCCGACGCGGTACGGCTGACCCGGTCCCTAGACGAGCTACTTGATCTTGAGGACGCGGCGGGCGTTCTCGGAGAGGAACTTCGGCCAGACCTCGTCCTTGAACGGGACGTGCGGCATGTCCGAGAAGATGCGCTCCAGGGTCAGGCCGAAGGGGAAGTAGCCGGCGTAGATGATCTTGTCGGCGCCGCGGGTGTTGGCGTAGTTGATGATCTCCTTCGGGTAGTGCTTGGGGGCGAAGGCGGAGGTCGAGTAGTAGAGGTTCGGCCACTTGAGCATGAGCTTCATGGCCAGCTGCTCCCACGGCTCGCAGCCGTGCCGGGTGACGAAGACGAGCTCGGGGAAGTCGTACATGACGACGTCGATCCGGGCCACCTCCTGGGGCGCGAACTTCAGCCGCGGCCCGGGCACCCCCGCGCAGCAGAAGATCGGGATGCCCAGGTCCACGCAGGTCTGGTAGACGGGGTACATCTTGGGGTCGTCGATGGCCACCTGCGGGAACGTGCCGGACGGGAACGCGCCCACGGCCCGGATGCCGAACTCCTCGTACTGCTGGCGCATGGTCCGGACGGTGCCGGTGACGTCGTTCGGGTCCTCGATGCTGCCGGTGGGGACGAACCGGTCGGGGTAGCGCTTCAGCGCGTCCCGCGACGTCTCGTCGCCGACGCCGATGACCCCGATCTCGATGCCGAAGCGGTCCATCTCGTGCAGCGTGACCGCGACCGGATCGGCGGTGGGCAGCTCCTTCGGCACGTCCTTGAACATGTACTCGACCGGGAACTCCATCTCGCTGGAGGCCTGGTCCCTCGTCTGGCGGCGGATGAAGTCGTACTGCTCGAAGCCCTCATGCGGAAAGCCGATCATCGTGTCGACGACCGGGATGCCGGACGGCATGCCCATGGCCACCACCTCGCCTGATTCGCGGGTTTTGGTGCCACTATGGAACCGGGGTCCGGCGCCGTCAAGGGGCGGCCCGCGCCCGGCAGGCGCCGGGCGCGGGACCTTGAGGCTGCTACTCGCTGACCGCGGCCGGCTGGTCGGCGGCCAGCTTGCTGGCCTGGCGGCGGGCGCTGCCGGCCAGCAGGAACCGGCAGGCGACGGCGGCGATGGCCAGGCCGAGGATCAGGGAGATCATCGGGGTCGCGTCGTGGGTGCCGCCGATCCCGGCCAGCGGGGCGATCGCCGCGGCCATGCCGAACTGGAACGAGCCAAGGACAGCTGCCGCCGAGCCGGCCGCGTGCGGGTAACGCTGCATGGCCAGGGCCGCGGAGTTGGGGCCGACGAAGCCGAACCCGAACATGGTGATCCACAGGGACACGATGACCCCGGGCAGGCCGACGATGCCGCTGGAGACAACGATGGCCAGCAGGGCACCGCCGCCGACCATGATGAACAGGCCGGTAGTGAGCAGGCGGGCGGCGCCGTAGCGGGCCGTCACCCGGCCGCTGACCTGCGCGCCGATGATCATGCCGCACGCGTTCACGGCGAAGACCAGGCCATAGCCCAGCGGGGACAGGCCGTAGATGTTCTCCAGCACGAACGAGGACCCGGCGATGTAGGAGAAGGTCGCGCCCATGCCCAGGCCGCAGGCCAGCACGTAGCCGAGGAAGACCCGGTCACGGGTCACGCCGGCCATGGTCCGCAGGGTGGAGCCGAGACTGCCGGTCTGGCGCTTGTCCGCGGGCAGGGTCTCGGGCACCCGGTACCAGGCCGAGAAGAGCAGCAGCACGCCGAACACGGCCAGCACGACGAACACGCCACGCCAGCTGGTGAACTCCAGGATCCAGCTGCCGATCTGCGGGGCCAGCACCGGGCCGACGCCGGTGGCCAGCATCAGGGTGGCGAAGAACCGGGCCAGGGCCACGCCGGAGTGCAGGTCCCGGACGATAGACCGGGAGATGACGATGCCGGCCGCCCCGCCCATGCCCTGGATCAGGCGGAAGGCGATCAGGAAGTAGATGTTCGGGGCCACCGCGCAGGCCAGCGAGGAGAACACGAACAGGGTCAGCCCGATCAGCAGGGGCAGGCGCCGGCCCGTCCGGTCGCTGACCGGGCCGATCAGCAGCTGGCCCAGCGCGATGCCGATCAGGCACGCGGTCAGGCTCAGCTGGACGGCCGACGCGCTGGCGTGCAGTTCCCGGTTGATCTGCGGCAGGGCCGGCAGGTACATGTCGATGCACAGCGGGCCGAAGATCGACATCGTGCCGATCAGGGCGACCTGCCGCCAGCCGGTGGGCATGCGCCGGACGCGGCCCGGGGCGGCAATAACCTCAACCGGGGCGTCGGAGGCCAGCTCCTCGCCCGTGATGCCCGGGCCGCCGGTGACGAACTCGGTCAGCGGTTCGAAGCCGCCGGCCACCTTGGCGTCGGCGAGGAGCTGGGTCTCGACGGCGTCTTCTTCCAGCGCGCTCAACGGCAGCACCCCGGGACGGCGAGAGCCGCCACCCGGGGAGGCTCCTCCGGAGCATGCGTCGGAATCTGGGCAGCCAAGAGTGAGGGGTGTCTGTTGTTCACTTACAGAGCAACATCTCAAGCGCGCTGGCATTCCCGGCCGCCGCGGTGCGACGGTGACGAGATTTGACTCCAGTGACCAGGAGTGACGGGAGAGCCGGTTTCGGGGCGGCAATCGGGACAAAAATACTTGCCGAGGAGCAGGGATTTCCCGGCGGGTGGCGGTGGGGGTCCGGCGCACGACGGTGGGGGGCCGGCGCACGACGGTGGGGGTCCGGCGCACGACGGTGGGGGTCCGGGCGCACGGCGGTGGGGGTCCGGCGGAGCGAGCAGGGATTTTCTGGGCTATTTCGGCCGGTCTGAGGCTGGAACTGCAGGGCCGGTGGTGATTAGAGTTTGTTTTCGTGACACTGGCGGCACAGTTGCCGCCGGGCCGCCCGGGAGAGGACCACTGTGACCGAAGTCGATACCCTCGTCACTCCGGAGATGGAGCAGCAGAAAGGCGTCTGGGGACCGGAGACCGTCTCCTACCCGGTCTCCGAATCCGACATCCGCAAGTGGGCCATCGCGGTCTACTGGCCGCAGACGCCGCCCAAGCTGTACTGGGACGCGGACTACGCCAAGACCACCCGCTACGGCGGCATCGTGGCCCCGGAGGACTTCAACCCGTTCGCCTGGCCCATCCCGACAGGTGAGTTCAAGCCGGCCGGCGCGGTCCCGGGCCAGGAGGTCAAGCGGGGCGGCAACGTCATGAACGGCGGCCAGGTCGACACGTTCGGCGTGCGGATGCGGCCCGGTGACGTCATCACCAGCCGGAGCCGGCTGTCGCACTGGGAGGAGCGGCAGGGCCGCAACGGCCTGACGCTGTTCGCCTACAACGAGACAGAGTGGCGTAACCAGAACGACGAAGTGGTCAAGACGCGCGTCTCGACCATCATCCGGTACTAGGCGGGACGGCTATGGCTTACAACGTGTACTTCGAGGACGTCGAGATCGGCCAGGAGATCCCGGTCTTCCAGCGGGAGACCGACTTCATGAACTGGAACCGCTACGCGGCGGTCAACGACGAGTTCGTCTACATCCACATGGACGACGAGGCGGGCGCGGCGGCGGGCCAGGGCGCGGCGTTCGGCATGGGCAACCTGCGCTGGGCGTACGTGCTGAACAGCCTGCACGACTGGGCGGGCGACGAGGCGGAGGTCCGCGAGCTGGGCCTGCAGTTCCGGGCCATCAACAAGAAGCACGACGTGCTGCGCGCCACCGGCGTGGTCACGGACAAGAAGCAGGAGAACGGCGAGAACCTGGTCGTGCTGGACATCGTGGTGCTGAACCAGGACGACGCCAAGACGGCGCCGGGCCGGGCGGTGGTGGTCCTGCCGTCCCGCAGCTAGGTCGATAGGCTCCTGCTCGTGCACGAGCAGGAGCTGTTCATCCTGGCGGTGGCGATCGCCGGGGTGATGATCGTCGGGCGGGCGCTGGCCAGCAAGCTGGCCGTGCCCGAGGCGATCGTGCTCGTCGTGCTCGGCGTGCTGACCGGCCTCATCCCGCAGGTGCCGAACATCGACCTGAAGCCCGACCTGGTGCTTCTGGTGTTCCTGCCGCCGCTGATCTACAACGCCGCGTTCCTGTCCTCGCCCCGGGAGAGCCGGGAGAACGTGGTCCCGATCGCGTGGCTGGGGGTGGGCGCGACCGCGGCCACCATCGTGGCCGTGGGGTGGGTGACCCGGGTCGTGGTGCCCGGCCTGAGCTGGGCACCCGCGCTGGCCTTTGCCGCCGCCATCGCCCCGACCGACGCGGTGGCCGCCACCTCGGTGCTGTCCCGGCTGGGCGCGCCGCCCCGGGTGGTCACCATCCTGGAGGGCGAGAGCCTGATCAACGACGGGGTGGCGCTGACCGCGTTCGGCCTGGCCGTGGAGGCGATGGCCCACCCGTTCACGTTCGAGCACGGGGTCATCCGGCTCGTCGAGGTGGTCCTGGGCGGGATCGCCTACGGGCTGGTCGTGGCGGTGGCCATCGGGCGGATCCGGCGCCGGGTCCGCGACCCGGCCAGCCAGATCCTGATCTCGCTGATCACCCCGTTCGTGGCCTACATCCCGGCCGAGGAACTGCACGTGTCCGGCGTGCTGGCCACGGTGGTGACCGGCGCGTACCTGGGGACCCGGACCGACGGGCTGATGCAGCCGGCCTCCCGGCTGACCGGCACGATGTTCTGGCGGACGCTGATCTTCCTGCTGGAGTCGGCGCTGTTCGTGCTGCTCGGGCTGGAGCTGCGGGCGCTGGGCGACCACCTGCCCGGCTCGGGAGCGCCGCTGCTGGCCGGCGCGGGCGCGGCCGTGGTCGCCGTGGTGGTGGCGGTCCGGCTGGTCTGGGAGCTCGGCTCGTGGCCGCTGGCCCGGTTCCTGGCCCGGCGGCGCGCGGCGTTCGCCCGCACACCGGTACGGCAGCGGCTGGTCATCGGCTGGGGCGGCATGCGCGGGGCCATCTCGCTGGCCATCGCGCTCAGCCTGCCGGCCACGCTGAACGGCCAGCCGTTCACCCAGCGGCCCACGGTCATCTACCTGGCCGCGGTGGTGGTGATGGCCACCCTGGTGGGTCAGGGCCTGACCCTGGGCCCGCTGCTGCGCGGCCTGGGGCTGGCCCAGGGCGGGCGGCGGCGGCGGGCCGAGGCCTCGGCCCGGGCCAAGGTGACCGAGGCCGGGCTGGCCCGGCTGGACGAGCTGGCCGAGGCGGGTGACGTGGACGAGGACACGGCCTCGGTCTACCGGCAGCTGCTGGAGATGCAGCTGGACCGGGCCCGGGTGGCGCTGGGCGACGCGAGCGAGGAGCACGTGCCCGACATCGCGACGCTGCGCCGAGAATTGGCCGTGGCCCAGCGGGCCGAGCTGGATGAGTTGTACCGCAGCGGGCAGATCGGGGAGGACATCCGCCGGGTCATCTCACGCGGTCTCGACCTGCAAGAACAACGGCCGTTCGGCTAATTAAAGGTCAACCTGGCCGGTCAGCCGGGTGGCGACCGCGCCGCCCACCCAGATCGTGCCGTCCTGGTCGGTCGAGATGCGGACCCGGCCCCGGCGGCCGAGCACGGTGCCCTGGCCGGCCACGTACGGGGCGCTGGCCCGGCCGGTGCGCAGCAGCCAGGCGGCCAGCGAGGCGTTCAGGCTGCCGGTGACCGGGTCCTCGACCAGCGCGCCGTCCTTGGGGAAGAAGGCGCGCACCTCGAACGCGGTATCTGAATTGGGCAGGCACGGCCCGGCCAGGCCGAGGAACAGCTCGGCGTAGACGGGCTTGACGGCCAGCACGGCCTCGGCGCTGGCCAGCAGCACGGCGATCCAGCCCGGCCCGTTGTCGGCCCAGGAGGCGTCGACGATGTCGGACGGCTCGAGCTGCAGCGCGGCCGCGACCTGCTCCAGCAGCGCCGGATCCAGCGGGCCGTCCCGGCGTACCGGCGGCGCGGCGAAGGCCAGCCCGTCCGGGCCGGGCCGGACCTGGACCAGGCCCGCCGCGCACTCCTGGACGACCACGTCGGGGCGGTTCGGGGTGCCGCCCGCGCCCAGCCAGGCGTGGCAGCTGCCCAGCGTGGGGTGACCGGCGAAGGGCAGTTCCTCGACCGGGGTGAAGATCCGGACCCGGTAGTCGGCGCCGGGGTCGGCGGGCGGCAGCAGGAAGGTGGTCTCGGACAGGTTCATCCAGTTCGCGAACTGCTGCATGTCCTCGGTGCTCAGGCCCTCGCCGTCCAGCACGACGGCCAGCGGGTTCCCCCGGTAGGGCTCGGAGGTGAAGACGTCGACCTGGGTGAACGCGCGCGCCATGGGCCTCAGCCTGCCACAGCCGGGCAGGCGCGGCGGAATGGTTTTCGCCCCGGCTGGGTTCCCCCGTGGGGACAGGAGCTGACATGGAATCCGCTGCGACAATGACGGCCCAGCTCAGGACGGGCGCGAGGCGGCGCGGGCGGGCCTTCTGGCTGATGACGTTCGTGTTCGCCGCGGCCATGCTGGGCACCACGCTGCCCACCCCGCTGTACGTCATCTACCAGGGTGAATGGCACTTCTCCTCGGCTGTCGTGACGGTCATCTACGCCATCTACGCGGCCGGGGTGCTGATCGCCCTGCTGCTGGCGGGCCGGTCGTCGGACCAGGCCGGGCGCAAGCCGGTGCTGGCCGTGGCCCTGGCGGTCAGCGCGGTGAGCACGATCGTGTTCATCCTGGCCGGCGACGTGGCCGTGCTCACGGTGGGCCGGCTGCTGTCTGGGCTGTCGGCGGGCCTGGTCACGGGCACGGCGACGGCGGCGCTGGCCGAGCTGCGGCCGGGTGACCGGCGGGCCTCGCTGGCGGCCACGGCGGCGAACATGGGCGGCCTGGGGCTCGGCCCGCTGATCGCGGGCCTGTTCGCGCAGTACCTGCCGCACCCCACGACACTGGTCTTCGAGGTGTACCTGGGGCTGCTGGCGCTGGCCGCGCTGAGCCTGTGGCGGGTGCCTGAGACGGTAAGCCCGCGGCGGCGGCCGGTGCTGCGGTTCGCCGGCCTGGGCTTGCCCGAGCAGGGCCGGGCTGAGTTCGTGGCCGCGATGGCGGCCGGGTTCTCGGCCTTCAGCCTGCTCGGGCTGTTCAGCGCGCTGGCCCCGACCTTCCTGGGCAGCATCATGCACGAGCACAGCCATGCGGTGGCCGGGGCGGTGGTGTTCGCCATGTTCGCGGCCGGGACGGTGACGCAGCTACTGGTCTTCCGGCTCGACGGGCGCAAAGTGGTGCTGGCCGGGCTGGGGCTGTTCATGGTGGGCCTGGCCCTGATCGTGGTGGCGCTGGGCCAGGCCCAGGTCGGCCTGTTCCTGGCGGCCACGATCGTGGCGGGCGTGGCGACGGGCGGGGTGTTCTTCGGCAGCCTGGCCACGGCCAACCGGCTGGCCCCGGCCGACCGGCGGGCCCAGGCCATCTCGGCCTACTTCGTGGCCTCCTACTGCGGCCTGATCATCCCGGTCATCGGCGTCGGCATAGCGACCCAGTTCATCAGCGACTTCGCCGCGGTGCTGGCCTTCGCCATCCTGCTCGCCGTGCTGTGCCTGTTCGCGCTGGTCAACATGGCCAGGACCCGATGAGATACGAGACGGTGGCCGAGGCCTACCGGGACCTGGAACAGGTCAGCGGGCGGCTGGCCCTGATCGAGCGGCTGGCCGCTCTGGTGGCGCAGACGCCGGACCGGCTGCTGCCGGTGGTCTGCTACCTGTGCCAGGGGCTGATCGCGCCGGAGTTCGCCGGGGTCGATCTGGGCGTGGCCGAGAAGCTGGCCATCCGGGCGCTGGCCGTCGCGGCCGGCGTCGAGCAGCCCGCGGTGACGGCCCGGGTCCGGGAAGCCGGCGACCTGGGACAGGCGGCCGAGGAGCTGCTGGGTGCTGCTCCGGGCGGCGTCGCCTCCGGGCGGGCCGGGACGCTGACCGTGGTCACGGTGATCAACACGATGCGGGAGATGGCCAACGCCGAGGGGCCGGGCTCGCAGGGCCGCAAGCTGGACCTGCTGGGCGGGCTGCTGGACCAGGCCACCCCGCTGGAGGCCCGGTACCTGCTCCGGCTGGTGACCGGGAACCTGCGGCTGGGCATCGGCACGCCCACCATCCTGGACGCGCTGGCCCAGGTGCACGCCGGCGGCCGGGCCAGCCGGCCGGTCCTGGAACGGGCCTACAACATCTGCTGCGACCTGGGCCAGGTGGCCGCGGTGCTGGTCGACGGCGGGCTGCCCGCGGTGGAGCAGATCCGGGTCCAGCCCGGCCACCCGGTGCGGGCCATGCTGGCCCAGCGGCTGGCCGACGCGGGCGAGATCCTGGCCAAGCTGGGCGGGACGTGCTCGGCCGAGTACAAGTACGACGGGGTCCGGGTCCAGGCCCACCGCACCGCGGACGGGGAGATCGAGCTGTACACCCGGCGGCTGGAACGGATCAGCGCCCAGTTCCCGGACGTGGTCGAGCTGCTGGCCGCCGGGCTGGGGCCGGCCGAGGCGATCCTCGAGGGCGAGGTGGTGGCCTATGACGCCGACGCGGGAGAGCTGCGCCCGTTCGGCGAAGTCATGCTGCGGCGGCGCAAGCACGGCATCGAGGAGGCCATCCGGGACGTGCCGGTCGGGCTGTTCTGCTTCGAGCTGCTGTACGCCGACGGCCGGGACCTGACCCAGCTCCCCTACCCGCAGCGGCGGGCCGCGCTGGCCGAGGCCATCACCACCTCGCCGCGGCTGCGGCTGACCACGGCGACGGACGTGGCCGACCCGGCCGCGCTGGACGCCGCGTTCGAGCAGGCCATCACCGACGGCTGCGAGGGGCTGGTGTGCAAGTCGGTGGGCGAGGGCTCGGCCTACCAGGCGGGCAGCCGCGGCTGGCAGTGGATCAAGCTCAAGCGGGACTACCGGACCGAGCTGTCCGACACCGTCGACCTGGTCGTGGTGGGCGCGTACGCCGGCCGCGGGCGGCGGACCGGCGGGTACGGCGCGGTGCTGCTGGCCGCCTACGACGCGGACGCCGACGTGTTCCGCACCGTGTCCAAGTGCGGCGCCGGGTTCTCCGACGCCGACCTGGCCGCGCTGACCGGGCGGCTGGCCCCGCTCGTCTCCGCGGGACGGCCCGCCCGGGTCGACGCCCGGCAGCAGCCGGACGCCTGGTTCGAGCCCGGCCTGGTGCTGGAGATCCTCAGCGCCGAGCTCACCCTGTCGCCGAACTACACGGCGGGCTGGGGCGCGATCAAGGAGGACTCGGGCCTGGCCATGCGGTTCCCCCGGTTCACCGGGCGGTGGCGGGACGACAAGGGCGCCGAGGACGCGACCACCACCCGGGAGCTGACCGAGCTGTTCCTCGGTGCTCGTCAACAAGGGGCCCGGCGGACGCCCGCACCCGGACGCGACTCGTAGGCTGCGACTATGGGAACCGTCCTGATCGGCACCGCGGGGTGGACGGACAAGACGCTGATCGCCTCCGGCTGGTACCCGGCCGAGGCGGGCACGCCGGAGAAGCGGCTGCGATACTACGCCGGGCGGTTCCCGCTGGTCGAAGTGGACGCCACTTATTACGCGCTGCCCGCGGAGCAGACGGCGACGGCCTGGGCCGAGCGGACACCGGACGGGTTCACGTTCAACATCAAGGCGTTCAGCCTGTTCACCCAGCACCCGACGCCGGTCAAGTCGCTGCCGGTCGACCTGCGCGAGGCCGCGGGCCGGGCGGGCAAGGACCGGGTGTACCTGAAGGACGTGGACGCGGAGGTGGCCGACGCGGCCTGGGACCGGTTCCTGGCCGCGCTGGAGCCGCTGCGCCGGGCGGGCAAGCTGGGCGCCATCTTGCTGCAGTTCCCGCCGTGGTTCCCCATCTCGCGTTCGGCCAAGGACTACATCGTGGCCTGCGCGGAGCGGGCCGCACCGCGCCGGGTGTGCATCGAGTTCCGGAACAAGACCTGGATGAGCCCGGAGAATCAGGAGGAGACCCTGGAGTTCCTGGCCGCCCGCCAGCTGCCGTACGTGTGCGTGGACGAGCCGCAGGGCTACCCGAGCTCGGTCCCGCCGGTGCTGGCCGCGACCAGCGACCTGGCCGTGGTCCGGATGCACGGCCACTCGGACCAGTGGGAGAGCAAGAGCATCCAGGAGAAGTTCATGTACCGCTACAGCGAGGCCGAGATCGGCGAGTGGGCGGCCAAGATCCGCCGGCTGGCCGGCGACGCCGAGGTCACGCACGTGGTGTTCAACAACTGCTACAGCAACTACGCGCAGCTCAACGGGGAGGAGCTGCGGGAGCAGCTGGAGAGCTGAGATCCCTGGCCGCCTTCGGCGCCTGGGGTGAACCGGACGGCCGGCGGGAGCGTTGTGGTGGTTATGGGCGGCGGCGGTCGGTGGCGCTGGCCACGTTGGCGATGATGACGGCGATCGGCGGGATGACCAGGGCCACGGCCGAGACGGCGATGGCCGCGACCCGGGAGAACCGGTCGATGAGCGCCCAGGACAGCACGAACAAGCTGATGCAGACGGTCATGAGGATGAGGTAGAGCCGCTTGTCCTGCCGGGACGGCTGCGGGCCGGGCGGCTCGGGGCGGCTGGGTCCGTCGGCTGTCACCAGTGCCGTCCCTTCTGTTGAAGGTGCTCGAGCCTGGCGCTGCCCGGCGGTGAGCTGGTCAAACCTTGGGCGGCCCGATGGTGGCGGCTTCGGGGCCGAGCTTGGACACGTAGACGGGATGAACCTCGCGCCAGGTCCGGCCCCAGTCCAGCGGCGCGGCGCCGTCCAGCTCATCGGCGAGCCGGTCCAGGCACTCGTGCCAGCCGGCCGCGTCCCGGGCCGCCTTGCCCAGGTCGTCGAACGTGTCGGTCAGGGTGAGCAGGGTGCCCGGGCCGTCGGCGGCCAGCTCGACGCGCAGCAGGTCCGGGCCCCAGGTGAACTCCAGCACCGAGGGCGGGTCGAAGACCAGCAGCTGCCCGTCGAAGGCGTCGCCGGCCGGGCTGACGAACCGCAGCGGCGCGCCGGCCCGGCGCTCGCCGACGATCTCCTGGGGGAACCAGACAGCCAGGTGCTCGGGCTCGGTGACGGCCCGCCACACCTTCTCGCGCGGGTGGGCCAGCTGGCGGGTGAACCGGAGCGTGCAGCGCTCCCCCTGCCGGGACAGCGTGCCGAGACGGGCGTCATCCATGATCAGGTCTCCTCACTCGTCCATGCCGTCGAGATGGGCTTCCAGGGCGTCGAGCCGGTCACGCCAGGCGGCCCGGTACGGCGCCAGCCACTCATCGATCTCGCGGAGCGGCCCGGCCTGCAGCCGGTACAGGCGGCGCTGGCCGTCGGCCCGGACTCCGACCAGGCCCGCGTCACGCAGCACGCGCAGGTGCTTGGACACGCCTGGCTGGCTGATGCCCAGCGCCGAGACCAGGTCACCGACGGTGCGCTCGCGCTGCCGGAGCAGGTCGAGGATGTGCCGCCGGCGCGGCTCGACCAGGACCTCGAACATGCCCGTGACTATAACCATTCAGAAATATAACTGTCAAGGAATGTACGGGGTGATGGCTTGGACAGGGCTGATGACGACGAGGCCCAGGACGCTGGGCGAGTACGGTGAGCTGACGCGGAACTGTGAGGCGAGCCGGACAGCGGGATGAGGGAGGAACGGTGGACATCACCCAGCTGATCCTCGATGACCATCACGAGCAGCGGCGGCTGTTCTCGATGATCGAGCAGGTCGGCACGGCCGACATCGAGGTGCTGACGGCACTGTGGAAACGGCTGGGCGCGTTCCTCGAGCTGCACGCCGCGGCGGAAGAGGCGATCTTCTACCCGGAGCTGCTGGAGGTGGGCCTGGCCGCGCACCGGGCCACCGGGGTGGAGGACGAGACCCTGGACGCCATCCACGACCACAACGAGATCAGGGATGCGGTCGCGGAGGTGGCCCGGCACACGGTGGGCAGCGACGGCTGGTACGCGGCGGTGGCCGCGGCCAACCTGGCCAACAGCGACCACATGGGCGAAGAGGAGCGCGAGGGCCTGACCGACTTCCGCCGGCTGGCCAGCCTGGAGCGGCGGCACGACCTGGCCGTGGCCTTCGCGGCCTTCGAGGCGCGGAACTTCGCGGGCGTGCCCGCGGTGGACAAGGACCCGGCCACCTACGTCCGCGAGGTCGAGGAAGGCACCGCTGGAGGGCATGGCCTGGGGTCACTCGGGATCGGCAGCCTGAAGAAGCCCTGATCGGGGGCGGGCAGGCGGCCATCGGGCCGGCCGAAGGCCGGGCGCGCGGGCGTTGTCTGGCGGGCGGGCTCCGGGCCAGCCAGACGGGGCGCTGACCTGCGGCGGCAACCATTTTCTGCGCTGCAACCGTTCTGCACCTGGGCCGGAACCCAGGCCGCTACTCCGGGCGAGCACCTTATCCCTTGTAAGGATCAGCTCGAGGACGATGGCCTGCTCCAAGACCAGGATCCCGGGGGCACGAACATGGGAGTGGCAGTCGATGGATAACAGCGTCGTTGCGGTCTCAGCAGAGCTGAGGCTGGGGCTGATCGGGCCGGAGCACACAATCGTGCCCCTGATGGCAAGCCTGCACTACACCGGACAGGACCCGTACGCGATCCGGATTGCGTTTCACGTCGGGACCGACGAACCAGTGGAGTGGACCCTCGCCCGCGACCTGCTCGCGGCCGCCTTGCACTCTCGCGAGGGTATCGGTGACGTGCAGGCCTGGCCCTCAGTGGCACCGGGCGACCCGGCGGCGGCCGAGGGGACCGCTGCCGGGTCCACCATCTTGAACATCGTGATGTCATCGCCGTTCGGCCAGGCGCAGTTCGAGGCGCCGGCCGAGGACGTGGACGCCTTCCTGCGCCGCACCTACCGGATCGTCCCGGTGGGCGAGGAAAGCCTGCACATGGATTTCGACGCCGAGCTCACGGAGCTGCTGAGCCAGGCCTGACCCAGGGCCACGGGGTCCCGATCCGTCTGCTGCCGTCCGGAGCGCACGCCGGACGGCAGCAGGCTTTTTGCGGTCTCGGCGGCACGCGGCATGGCCCGTTCGGAATGAACCTGGGTTTGGTCGCGCTAGCTACAGGTAGGTGGATCGCACAAAAGGAGGCAGACGATGGCGACGGTCGAGCTTACGGCCGAAAACTTCAACTCGACGGTGAGCGGCGACGGCCTGGTCCTCGTCGACTTCTGGGCGTCCTGGTGCGGTCCGTGCCGGATGTTCGGGCCGGTCTACGAGAAGTCTTCTGAGCAGCACCCGGACGCCGTGTTCGGCAAGGTGGACACGGAGGCGCAGCCCGAGGTGGCGGCGGCCTTCAACATCTCCTCCATCCCCACGCTGATGATCGTCCGGGACGGCATCGTGCTGTACTCCCAGCCCGGGGCGCTGCCCGAGCCGGCCCTCGAGGAGCTCATCACCAAGGCCGGCGAGCTGGACATGGACGAGGTCCGGGCCAGCATCGAGTCCGCGCCGCAGAGCTGAACCCTCAGCTACAACAGCTACGAGATCCGGTCCGGGCGGCCGATGATGGCAGGCATGCCCATCGACATGTTCATCGAGCCGGACCGGGATCCCCGCGTCGAGCCGCCCATGGCGGGCTCGGAGCGGGCCTTGCTGACCGGATTCCTGACCTGGCACCGGGACACCCTGGAGCTCAAGTGCTCCGGGCTGGACGCCGAGGCGCTGGCCCGGCGGTCGGCTGAGCCGTCCTCGCTGTCCCTGCTCGGGCTGGTCCGGCATCTGGCCGAGGTGGAGCGCAGCTGGTTCCGGCGCGGGATGGCCGGGCAGGACGCGCCGCCGCTGTTCTACACCCCTGAGGACCGGGACGGGGACTTCGACGGGGCCCGGCCCGACCCGGCCGTGGTGGCGCAGGCCTGGCAGGCCTGGCGGGACGAGGTCACCTTCGCCGAACGATTCGTGGCCGAGGCGCCCGACCTGGAGGTCATCGGCCGCCGGACCAATCCCGAGCGCGGGCCGATCTCGCTGCGCTGGGTGCTGATCCACATGATCGAGGAATACGCGCGGCACAACGGGCACGCTGACCTGCTGCGCGAGCGGATCGACGGCGCGGCAGGCGAGTGACGCCCGACACGCCAACCGCATCCGGCCTGCATCCTGCCGTCACACCGGCCTGATGGGCTACCCGGTACGGGGACGGATCACCGGTCTGCTCATCCGGCGGCCCACGCTGGGATGAGAGGGGTGTCCCGTCCGGTGAGGGACGGCGCCGGGCGGGACACCCGATGGACCAGCGTTAGCTGGGCCGGATCAGCTGGATTGGGGTCAGCGGTGCGCGCCGACCACGGCGGTGTGGATGGTGGCCGCGGGGGCGACGGTGCCGACCTCGTCGGAGAACGGGCCGTACGGGCTGCCGTAGACCGGGGTGCCGGGCTCCTGGCGCCAGCTGTCGGCCAGCGAGCCGACGTCCACCGCGTCGTAGCCGATGGAGTCGAGGTAGCTGGTCACGGTGGCCTTGGCCGCCGCGTCGTCACCCGCGATGGGCAGCGCGGTGCGGTCCGGGGAGCCGTGCGGGCGGGCCAGCGAGGCCAGGTGCTTGAAGAAGATGTTGTTGAACACCTTGACCACGGGCGAGTCGGGCAGCTGGCGCTGCAGCAGGCCGCTGCCGGTCAGGGCGCCGGTGTCCAGCTCGGTGATGTGCCCGTCACGGTCGGGATAGTAGTTGCCGGTGTCCATGATGACCTTGCCGGCCAGCGACTTGGCGGGCAGCTCGCTGATGGCCTTGAGCGGGACGCTGACCAGGACGATGTCCCCGGCCTCGGCGGCCTGGGCCGCGGTGCCCGCGGTGGCCAGCGGGCCGAGCTCGGCCGCCAGCTCATCCAGGGTTTCCGGGCCGCGGGAGTTGCTCACCACCACGTGATGGCCGGCCGCCACGCTGAGCCGGGCCACGGTGCCGCCGATGTTTCCGCTGCCGATGATGCCTACGGTTGTCATGACGGCGCCAACCCCGGATCACGCGCCGTCATTCCGGCGGCAGGGATCCGGGGGTGGAACCGCGTCAGGAGCTGGGCCGTGAACTGGGCATCCGCTCGGTGAGCTCGCCCGGGACGACCAGCTCGCCCAGGGCCTCGCCGATGCCCTCGGCCTCACTGGAGGCGGTGATCTCGGCCGGGGTGACGGCTTCGGCGCCGGCCCGGGGCCGCAGGCTCAGGTAGCTGACCACGACGCCGGCGGCCATCAGGACGATGGTGACGAGCAGCCCGGTGTGGTAGCCGTCCACGAAGGCGTGCACCGGGTCGGACCCGGACCGCAGCGAGGCGGACTGCCGGGTGCGCAGCACGGCGCCGATGATGGTGATGCCGAGCAGCCCGGCCACCTCACGCGAGGCGTTGAGCAGGCCGGAGGCGATGCCGGCCCGGGTCGGCGGGGTGGCGGCCATGACCGCGTTGGTGAGCGGCACGTTCATCAGGCCGGCGCCCGCGCCGAAGAGCAGGAAGCCGGGCAGCAGGCTGGTGTAGCTGGCCTGCAGGCCGAGCCGGGCGAACAGGACCAGGCCGACGACCATCAGGAGCATGCCGAAGGCCACCGTGCGATGCGCGCCGGCCCGGACCTCGACCTGCGGGGCGATGGCGGCGAAGACGGCCACGCACAGCGCCATCGGGACGAAGGCCAGGCCGGCCTTGATGGGCGAGAAGCCCAGCGTCTGCTGCAGGTAGAGCGAGGTGAAGAAGTAGATGCCCAGCACGCCGAAGGCCCAGATCATCATGGTGGCCGTGCCGCCGCTGAACTCCCGGTTGCGGAACATGGACAGATCGACCATGGGGCTGGCCACCCGGGACTCCAGGGCCACGAAGGCGGCGCCGGTCACCGCGGCCAGCGCGAAGGCGCCCAGGATGACCGGCGAGGTCCAGCCGCGCACCTCGCCCTCGATCAGGGCGTAGGTCAGCGCGAACAGGGCCACGGCCGAGGTGATCAGGCCGGGCACGTCCAGCCGCAGGCCGGTGCTTTCGGCCCGGGACTCGGTCACGTAGCGGGCGCTGATGGCGAAGGTGAGCACGCCCACCGGCACGTTGATCAGGAAGATCCAGCCCCAGTGCAGGTGCTGGCTGATGACGCCGCCCAGCGCCGGGCCGAGGGCCAGGGCCAGGGCGCCGGACGCAGCCCAGATGCCGATGGCCACGTTGCGTTCCCGCAGGTCGGTGAACGCGGCCACGATGATGGCCAGGGTGGCCGGCATGAGCAGGGCCGCGCCGACGCCCTGGACGGCCCGGCTGGCGATGAGCATGCCCCCGCTGGTGGCCAGCCCGGCGGCCAGGGACGACGCGGTGAAGACGACCAGGCCGAGCAGGAAGATCCGGCGGCGGCCGAACACGTCCGCGACCCGGCCGCCGACCAGGAGCAGGCCGGCCAGGGTGAGCAGGTAGCTGCTGACCACCCACTCCAGCCCGGACACCGACAGGTTCAGGTCCCGCTGGATGGTCGGGATGGCCACGTTGACGATGTTGTTGTCGAGGTAGGCCATGAACCCGGCCAGGCTCATGGCCGCCAGCGCCCACCATCGCCTGGAGCTCAGGCGCCCCGCGGGATCTGCTACTTCGGTACTCGCTGACACAGCGGTTCCTTTCCCCGGAAGTCTCATGTACGCCGTACCTGTATGACGTTCCTATACATCGTACAAGTACGTTGTACATGCTTACTTATACGGTGTACAGTTGTCAAGTAATGGATACGGAAACCCAGACCGAAGAGGCCGAAGAGGGCAGCCGCGGCCGGCTCAGCAAGCGGGCGGTCGTGGACCGGGCGCTCAAGCTGGCCGACGCCGACGGGCTCGACGCGCTGACGATCCGCAAGCTGGCCCAGGACCTGGGTGTCACCCCGATGGCGCTGTACTGGCACTTCCGCAGCAAGGACGACCTGCTGGAAGGCATGGCCGAGCAGGTCTGGAGCGAGATCGAGGTCCGGATCGACCCGGCGGAGCCGTGGTGGGCGCGATTGCAGGCCGGGCTGGAGTCGTTGCTGCGGGTGCTGCGAGCCCATCGTTCGGCGCCGCAGCTGGTGCTCGAGCACGAGAAGCAGAATGAGGCGGCGCTGCGGGCCACCGAAGGCGCGCTGGAGATCCTGCGCAGCGCGGGGTTCGCGCCCCAGCAAGCCACGGAGATCGCGCGCAGCACGCTGTGGACCGGGATCATGCTGGTCATGAGCGAGACCAGCTATCACCCGGAGCTGGCCGGGGCTGAGCTGGCCGAGCATCAGCGGCAGAACGAGGTCCGGCTCGCGCTGCTGCCCGCGGCCCAGTACCCGCGGCTGGTCGAGTGCGCCGCCCCGATGGCCGGGTGCGACCCGGACATCCACTACCAGCTGGGCGTCGAGCTGTTCATCGCCGGAGTCCGGGCCCTGGCCGGGCTGGGCTAAGGCGGCTCTGGTTTCAGGCGGCGGGGACAAGGTCAGCGTCACGGCTGACCAGGGTGGCGTAGTGGCCGCCACGGGCGAGCAGGTCCTCGTGCCGGCCGCGCTCGATGATCTCGCCGTGGTCCAGCACGATGATCTCGTCCGCGTCGCGGATGGTGGACAGCCGGTGCGCGATGGTGATGGTGGTACGGCCCGCGCTCACGGCGTCGATGGCCTGCTGGACGGCCTGCTCGGTCTGGGTGTCCAGCGCGCTGGTGGCCTCGTCCAGGACGAGGACGGCCGGGTCGCGCAGCACGGCGCGGGCGATGGCCAGCCGCTGCTTCTCCCCGCCGGAGAACCGGTAGCCGCGCTCCCCCACCACGGTGTCGTACCCGTCCGGCAGGGCCTGCAGGTGATCGTGGATCTGCGCCACCCGGGCCGCGGCCTCGAGCTCGGCGTCGGTGGCGTCCGGCTTGGCGAACCGCAGGTTGTCGGCCACCGAGGCGTGCAGCAGGTAGGTCTCCTGGGAGACGACGCCGACCGCGTCGGCCAGCGTGTCGAAGGACAGGTCCCGCACGTCCGTTCCGTCGATGGTGACGCGGCCGGAGGTGACGTCGTACAGCCGCGGGATGAGGTAGCTGAGCGTCGTCTTGCCCGAGCCGGTCTCGCCCACGATGGCCAGGCTGTGCCCGGCCGGGACGGTCACGTCGATGCCGTGCAGGGTGGGCCGGTCCGCTCCGGCGTAGGAGAAGCCGACGTCGTGCAGCTGCACCTCGCCGCGGATCCGGCCGCGGGTCTGGGCCGGCGTGACCGGGTGGGCCGGCTCGGCGATGTCGACGGGCAGGTCCAGGTACTCGAAGATCCGGCCGAACAGCTCGAGCGAGCTCTGGATGTCGACGCCCACGCTGAGCAGGTTGACCATGGGCCGGAAGAGCTGCTGCTGCAAGGTGGTGAAGGCGACCAGGGTGCCGATGGAGATGGCCATGCCGCGGCCGCCGCCGGCGGTCAGGCCGGTGACCCAGTAGATCACCGCGGGCATGGAGGCCATGACGATCTGGATGGTCGACTGCCGCCAGCGGCCCGCCATGCTGGACCGGATCTCCAGGTCCGACAGCTTGCCGGACTCGGTGGCGAAGGACTCGGCCAGCGAGCGGGAGCGGCCCATGGTGTGGCCGAGCAGGATCCCGCTGACCGACAGCGACTCCTGCACGACCGAGGACATCAGGGCGAGCTGGCGCTGGCGGTCGCGGGTGATGCGGCGGCGTTCGGTCCCGACCCGGCGGCTCACCCAGACGAAGAAGGGCAGCATGATCAGCGAGGCGACGGTGAGGCGCCAGTCGAGCACGATCATGGCGATGACGGAGGCGATCACGGTGGTCAGGTTGGAGACCAGCGACGTGGCCGTGGTGGTGACGGTGGCCTGCATGCCGCCGATGTCGTTGGCGATGCGGGACTGGACCTCGCCGGTGCGGGTCCGGGTGAAGAAGGCCAGTGACATCCGCTGCAGGTGCGAGTAGACGGCGGTGCGCAGGTCATGCATGACCCGCTGGCCGACCTTGGTCGAGACGTAGGTCTGCGAGACGCTGAACGAGCTGTTGGCGATGGACACGACGATCATGGCCGCGGCGAGCACGGTCAGCAGGCCCAGCCGCTGCTCGGGCAGGGCGGTGTCGATGACCGCCCGGATGAGGAACGGGTTGACCAGCGAGACGAGGGATGACGCGCCGACCAGGATGCCGACGAACAGCAGGCTCCAGCGGTAGGGGCGGAAGAGACGGACGATGCGGCGCAGCGGGGCACGGGGGCCGGCCGGGCGCGGCGGAGGATTTTCGGCGTTCGAGCGGGGATTCTCGCGGCCCGATCGAGGATGGGTAGTGCTGGATCGTAGGCTTGCGGTACTCAATAAGGCCTCCCGGAGTTGATTGTCCTGCTAGCTCAAACAGAGTATAGCTCATATTTGTTCCCCACTCAGTTTGAGTCCTGCTCCTGATAGTGTTGGCTCGTGGAGTACGAGGATCCGGTCCAGCTCGCGGACCTGCTCCAGCGGCTGACCCGGCGGATGCGGCGGGCCCAGGCGGCGCGGCTGTCCCCGCTCGGCCTCACCCCGGCGCAGGAACGAGCCCTGCGGGTGATGACCCGCAGCCCCGAGCCGCTGCGGATGACGGAGCTGGCCGACCGGCTGGGGATCGTGCCGCGTTCGGTGACGACGGTGATCGATGCGCTGGAGCAGGCCGGGCTGGTACGCCGCGAGGTCGACCCGCAGAACCGCCGGGCCATCCGGCTGCACCTGACCGATCGCGGCACGGCCGTCCGCGACGACATGCGCGAGGCGCGGCGGCAGGCG
Organism: uncultured Actinomycetes bacterium; assembly: GCA_963744005.1. Taxonomy (GTDB): domain Bacteria; phylum Actinomycetota; class Actinomycetes; order Streptosporangiales; family Streptosporangiaceae; genus Palsa-504. The sequence goes on from CAVURU010000003.1 coordinate 2,666,693, forward strand.
GCCGAGGACCTGTTCGCGCCGCTGGCCGCGGGTGACCGCAAGGCGCTGGCCGAGCTGCTGAGCCGCCTGGACGAGGACGATGCTGGCTGAGAGGCGGCCCGGCCATCCGGGCGCTTTTAGACTGAACCGGTGAGCATCGCCCTGACCCTGCTCGCGGACGTGCGCTGGCGGGGGCAACCGGTGGCGGGCGATCGCCCGCAGGCGCTGCTGGCCGCCCTGGCCGCGCACGACGGCCGTCCGGTGCGGCCCGAGGAGCTGATCGAGCTCGTGTGGGGCGAGGATGCGCCCAGCAACGCGACCAAGAGCCTGCAGGTGCTGGTGTCGCGGGCCCGGAGCTCGTGCGGCGCGGACGTGATCGTCCGCGACGGCGCCGGCTACCGGCTGGGCGCCGGGCCGGGTGAGGTGGACAGCACCCGGCTGGCCCAGCTGGTGCGGACGGCCGCGGCCGAGCTCGACCGGGACGCCACCGCGGCCGGCCAGCTGGCCGCCGAAGCGCTGGCCCTGACGGCGGCCCTGCCTGTACCTGGGGACGACGAGGGCCCGCTGGCGGAGGTCCGGCGGGCCGCCGCCGCGGATGCGGTGACCGCGCGGGTCACCCTGGCCCGGGCCTCCAGCCGGGCCGGCGCGCACGCGGAGGCGCTGCCCGCGCTGGCCGCCGCGCACGCCGAGCGGCCGCGGGACGAGCCGCTGCTGGCCGACCTGCTGCGCAGCGAGGCCGCGGTGAGCGGCCCGGCGGTGGCGCTGGAGCGTTACGAGGCCTACCGGCGCGACCTGCGGGACCGGCTCGGCGCGGACCCCGGCGAGCTGCTGCGCAGCACGCACCGCAGCCTGCTCGCGCTGGACCGGCCGGTCCGGCGCGGCGTGCGCTACGAGGGGACCGAGCTGATCGGCCGGGACGAGGACCTGGCCCGGCTGCGCGCCCTGATGGCCAGCGCGCGGGTGGTGTCCATCGTCGGCGCGGGCGGGCTGGGCAAGACCCGGCTGGCCAACGCGCTGGCCCGGGACGCGGCCCAGCCGGTGGTGCACGTCGTGGAACTGGCCGGCGTGGCGGTGGCCGAGGACGTCGCGCTCGAGGTCGGGTCCGTCCTCGGCGTCCGCGACTCGGTCAGCGGCCGGCGGAGCCTGACCGCCGAGCAGCGTGCCGATATCCGGGCCCGGATCGCGCAGCGGATCGCGCAGTCACCCAGCCTGCTGGTCCTGGACAACTGCGAGCACCTGATCGAGGCGGCCGCGGCGCTCACCGCGTTCCTGATCTCCGTCGCCCCCGACCTGCGCGTGCTGACCACCAGCCGGGCGCCGCTGGCCATCGCCGCGGAACGCGTCTACCTGCTCGGCGAGCTGCAGACCGGCGACGCGGCGCAGCTGTTCCGGGAGCGGGCGGCGGCGGCGCGGCCGAGCGTGCGGCTCACCGACCAGGCGGTGGCCAGCATCGTCCGGCGGCTCGACGGCCTGCCGCTGGCCATCGAGCTGGCCGCGGCCCGGGTCCGGGCCATGTCGGTCGAGGAGATCGACCGCCGCCTGGAGGACCGGTTCGCGCTGCTGCGCGGCGGCGACCGCAGCGCCCCGGACCGGCACCAGACCCTGCTCGCGGTCATCGAGTGGTCCTGGAACCTGCTGGACGCCGGCGAGCGCCGCGCGCTGGGCCGGCTGGCCCTGTTCCAGGACGGCTTCACGCTGGACGCGGCCGAGACCGTGCTGGGCGGCAGCGCGTTCGACCAGGTCCGCGGCCTGGTGGACCAGTCCCTGCTGAGCGTGGCCGAGACCCCGGCCGGGATCCGGTACCGGATGCTGGAGACGGTCCGCGAGTTCGGCTGGCGGCAGCTCGCGCAGGCCGGCGAGGAGGCGCAGGCCCGGGCCGCGCAGCGCGGCTGGGCGGCCGGCTACGCGGCTGCGCAGCGGCCCGGCATCGGCGGTGCGGGCCAGTTCGCGGCGATCGACGCGCTCAGCGCGGAAGAGGCCAACCTGGCCGACGAGCTGCGCGGGGCGATCAGGGACGGGGACCGGGGCACGGTGGTCCAGCTGCTGGCCACACTCGGAATGTACTGGACGATGCGCGGCGAGCACCTCCGGCTGGTCGGGCTGGCCCAGGCGGTGGCCGAGACGCTGCGCGGCTGGCAGCCGCCGCCGGAGCTGGCCGAGGTGACCCGGGCCGCGGTGGCCGTCACGTTGAACAACGCGATGATGATCGGCGGCGCCGAGGCGGACGGCCCGCTGATGAGGTTGCTGCGCCAGCTGGGTCCCGACCCGGGCGGCAACGTGTACCTGTCCGGCCTGGTCCGGGTGCTGCTCGCCTATGACCCGGGCGAGACGGGCAGCTTCCCGCACCAGCTCGCGGCCGACGGCGCCGATACCGGCGACCTGACCGGGTTCGCGGCCCGGCTGACGGAACTGGCCGCCGACCCGGACCGGCACACGGCGGCCGCGGCCAGCCAGTGGCTCGGTCACGAGCGGGAGAACTCCGGCGACCTGGCGGCGCGGTCGAGGCCGCGGAGCACGTGCTGGCCCTGGTCCGCGACGAGGACGGCCCGTGGTCCCGGGCCATGCCGCACGGGCTGCTGGCCGAGCTGACCATCCACACCGGGGACTACGCGGCGGCGGTGGCGCACGCCCGGGTGGCCCTGCCGGTGATGCAGCGGATCGGGGCCAGCGACGATGAGCTGCAGCTGCGGAACCTGCTGCTGTTCTGCGCGATCGGCGAGGGGCGGCTGGCCGAGGCGGCGGACGAGCTGGGCCGGATGGAGCAGGTCGAAGACAGCGTGACGCCGTTCGGCGCGGCCGCGTTCCGGCTGGTGGGCCGGGCCGAGATGGCGCTGGCGTCGGGTGACCTGAAGGGCGGCCTGGCGCTGTACCGGGAGAGCACGGTCCGGATGCAGGAGATCGAGTTTCCGGGCATCCCGCGCACCGGGACCGAGCCGTGGGCGGTGCTCGGGGACTCGATGGCGCTCAGCGCGCACGCCCGCTACGCGGCAGGCTCCGATGTCGCGGCCGGGGAGGAGCTGTACCGGGTGTGCCGGGCGGGCGCGCTGCGGATCCTGACGGCAGAAAACCCGCACCTGGACTACCCGGCGTCCGGGATGGTCCTGTTCGCGCTGGGGGCGTGGAGCCTGCTGCGCCGGACCGCCCCGGCGCAGGATGCGCTGCGGTTGCTGGCCCTGGCCGACCGGTTCGCCTACAACCGGATGATTCCCACCATGCGCTGGGAGCGGATCGCCCCCGAGGCTGAGGCCGTCGCGCCCGGCGTGCTGGCTGAGCTGATCGCGGAGTACCGGGACAGCCCGCAGCCGGGCCTGCTGGCGCAGGCCCGGCGGGCGGTGGAGCGGCTGCCGGACTAGCAGCTGGACGGGCTAGATATGCCGCCGGTAGCTCCACACCGAGAGCGGGGCGAAGACGGCGATGACGACCAGGCCGGCGAGCAGCGTCCATCCGGTCTCGGTGGTGACCACGCCCTGGTTGGCCAGGGCCCGGGTGGCGGTGACCAGGTGCGAGACCGGGTTGACCCGCACGAAGGCGGCCAGCCAGCCGGGCAGGCTGCTGACCGGCACGAACGCGTTGGACAGGAAGGTCAGCGGGAACAGGATCAGGAACGACATGCCCTGCACGGCCCGGGCGCTGCGGGCGATGGTGCCGATGAAGGTGAAGATCCAGGCCAGGGCCCAGCCGATGAACATGGCCAGCAGGATCGCGCCGAGCACGCCGAGCACGCCGCCGCCGGGCCGGTAGCCGATGATCACGCCCATCACGAAGGTCAGCCCGGCGGCGATGAAGTAGCGCACCAGGTCGGCGACCATCGGCCCGGCCAGCGGGGCGATCCGGGCCATGGGCAGCGCCTTGAACCGGTCGAAGACGCCCTTCTCCATGTCCTCGCGCAGCTGCACTCCGGTGGACATGCAGGTGGTCAGCACGGTCTGGGCCACGATGCCGGGAATCAGCAGCGGCAGGTAGTTGTGCACGCTGCCGGAGATGGCCCCGCCGAAGATGTAGGCGAACATGGCCGTGAACAGCAGCGGCTGCAGCGTGACGTCGAAGAACTGCTCCGGGTTGCGGCGCATCTTCTTCAGCGCGCGCCAGGCCATGATCAGGGTCTGGCCGAGGGTGTCGGCCACGGTGGTGCGCGGCCGGGTCCGGGCCACCGCGGCGGCCGGATCGACGGTGCCGAGCGGGGCGCTGCTGGCGGGCGCCGGACTCGTGGTCATGGTGCTCACTGGACCTCCAGGACGGTCTCGCGGTCGGCGCCGGCCCCCGTGTCGGCGCCGGTCTCGGTTTCGGCGCCGTGGCCGGTGATGGCGAAGAAGACCTCATCGAGGGTGGGCTTGGCCACGCTCACCGAGGCGATGGGCACGCCCGACTGGCGGAACCCGATCAGCACGTCGGCGGCCCGGTCGGCCAGGTCGAGCGGGACGTTCATCCGGCCCGACTCGGGGGTCAGGACCGGCTCGGCCCCGACCACCTTCCGGACGATCTGCCGGGCCAGTTCCTGGTCGGCGCCCTCGGCCAGCTGGACCTGCAGGGTGGAGTTGCCGACCGAGGCCTTCAGCTCATCGGGGGTACCCTCGGCCACCTTGCGGCCCCGGTCGATGACGGCGATCCGCCCGGCGAGCTGATCGGCCTCGTCCAGGTACTGGGTGGTGAGCAGCACCGTGCAGCCCTCGGTGACCAGGGCGCGGATGGTGTCCCACATCTGCCCGCGGGTGCGCGGGTCCAGGCCCGTGGTCGGCTCGTCCAGGAAGATGAGCGGCGGCCGGGTGATCAGGCTGGCGGCGAGGTCCAGGCGGCGGCGCATGCCACCGGAGAACTGGGAGATCGGCTTGTCGGCCGCTTCGGCCAGGTCGAACTGCCCGAGCAGCCGCCGGGCCGCGGCGCGGGCGTCGGCGGAGCGCAGGCCCTGCAGCCGGCCGAACATCCACAGGTTCTCGGTGGCGGTCAGGTCCTCGTCCACCGACGCGAACTGGCCGGTGATGCCGATCAGCTGGCGGATGCGGTGCGGTTCGCGGACCACGTCCACGCCGAAGATCCGGGCCTGCCCGGCGTCGATCGGCAGCAGGGTGGCCAGCATGCGCAGGGCGGTGGTCTTGCCCGCGCCGTTCGGGCCCAGGACGCCGAAGATCTCGCCCGGGCGGACATGAAGGTCGATTCCGTCGACCGCGCGGTGCTGGCCGAAGGTCTTGACCAGGCCGGTGGCGTCGACGGCTGCGGTAACTGTCATGACCGGAACGCTAGGAGGCGCCGGCTTCACGGCGGCTACACCGCGGTATCACCGCGGCCCGGGGCTGCGTTCCGGGCGGCCCGTCAGGCCGGGGCAGGGAGCGTCACGTCGATGTCGAGCGTGACCTCGTCCCTCAGCTTGAGGGCGCCGAAGAAGCCGGTGTAGGGCTTGATGCCGAGCGCCGTCTGGGCCACCGAGCCCACCGCGGTGTAGCGGCCGGGAGCCGGCTCGGAGACCTGCAGCCGGACCGGGGCCGACTTCCCGTGGGCGGTCAGGGTGCCGTCGATGGCGCCGCCCGGATCGGCCGGGAGAACCTGCGAGGAGCGGAAGCTGGCCTGGCCGGCGCCCAGGATCTTGGTCATCGTCTTCTTGATCTCGCCGCGGTCCCGGTTGGTCAGCGGCATGGCCCCGCCGCTGCCCTCGCGGATCTCCAGCGAGCCGAGATCCAGGTCGACGGAGACGGTGGCGGCGGCCAGGCCGCCCGCGTCCGGTCCGGGCAGCTGGACCTGAGCCGACCAGCGGGTGACCTCGATGGTCAGGTCGTGGCCGGCCTTGGCGGCCAGCCCCGCGCGGGTGGTCTTGATCATGATGCGCCCATTGTCCGGTCCGAGCCGGAAGTCACCTGTTGCCGTCACGGCCCCCACCGTACCCTTGGGCTAGGTGGGCGCCAGTCCGGGTCGTCGGCGAGCTGGGCGGCGATCCGGTCGTGGAAGCTCCGGCGGGCCAGCGCGGCCTCGATGTCGGTGACGACCCGGCCGACCGGGTAGGGGATCTCGCGCTCGAGGTCGGCCAGGGCCGCCTCGGTGGCCCGCCATTCCGCGGCCAGCTGGCCGGCGATCCGGCGGGCCTTGGCCGTCAGGGTGATCTTCCTGGTCCGGGCGTCGGCCCCGGGAGTGGTCCGGACCAGGCCCGCGGCGCGCATGGCGGCGACCTTCTGGCTGGTGGCCGAGTGGGTGCGCTGCACCGAGGCGGCCAGCTCGGTGATGGTCATCGGCCCGCGGGCGTGCAGCCGGAGCAGTTCCATGACCATGCTCGGGGTGAGCCCGGTGATGTGCGCCTCGGCGTAGATCCGGGCGATGTCGGCGTCCATGGCCGCGATCAGCATGCGCAGCGGCCGCCAGATGCTCTGCTCGGTCGGGTCGGCCGGGACGGTCCGGGTTCACCGGCTAATCGTAACAGGCCTTATATAAGTACTGTTATATTCGAGCCTCGGACGGTGTGCCGGCGGGCCGGGGAGGTGCGGGTTGGGCGCGGGACGGCCTAGGGGGTCCAAGGGGCCTCGGGGGTCCGGGCGGCTGCTGGCTGATCTCAGCCCGCTGCGCGAGTCTGCGGCGTTCCGGCGGTTGTGGGCCGGGTCGACGCTGTCGGCGGTGGGCTCGGCCATGACCCGGTTCGCCGTGCCGCTGCAGGTGTACGACATGACCCGGTCGCCGTTCGCGGTGGGCCTGATCGGCGTGGCCGAGCTGGTCCCGACCGTGACGATCGGGCTGCTGGGCGGGGCGGTGGCCGACGCGGTGGACCGGCGCAGGCTGGTGCTGGCGGCCACGGCGGGCAGCGCGGTGGTCTCGGCCGGACTGGCCGCGCAGGCTTTCACAGGGGCGGGTTCGGGGGGGCGGGGGCGGGGACAGGCTCAACGGGGCTGGGGTCGGCGGGGCTGGGCTCCATCGGGTTGCTGTTCGCACTGGTCACGCTGGCCTCGGCCATCAGCGCGGTCAACGGCCCGACCCGGCGGACCTTCATCCGGAGCCTGCTGCCGCCGGACAAGCTGACCGCGGGACTGGCCCTGGACCGGCTCAGCTTCCAGGTGGTGCTGATCGCCGGGCCCGCCCTGGCCGGGCTGATCGTCGCGGCGCCGGGCCTCGGCCTGCGGGGCTGCTATCTCATCGACACGGCCAGCTTCGCGGGCTCGCTGTACGGGGTGGCCCGGCTGCCGCGGGCCACTGCGGCAGCCGGCGCTGGGGCGGCTGGCGCTGGGGCGGCGCGGCCGGGGGTGCGGGCGGTGGCCGCGGGCGTCCGGTACATCGGGCACAGCCCGGTGCTGGCGGGCGCGTTCGCGGCCGACCTCAACGCGACCGTGTTCGGCCTGCCGGTGGCGCTGTTCCCGGCCATCAACGCCGAGCGCTTCGGCGGGGACCCGCGCACGCTGGGCCTGTTCACCACGGCCATCGGCGTGGGCGGGCTGGTCACCGCGGCGCTGTCGGGGCCGGTCGGGCACGTCGTCCGGCCGGGCCGGGCCATGCTGGCCGCGGTGGCCGTCTGGGGCGCGGCGTTCGCCGGCTTCGCGCTGGCCCGCAGCCTGGGGCTGACCCTGCTCATGCTGGCCGCAGCGGGCGGGGCGGACACCTTCACGGTGGTGCTGCGGGGCACGATCGTCCAGCAGGTCACGCCGGAGGAGTTCCGCGGCCGGGTCACCGCGGCCGACTACGTGGTGGGGGTGAGCGGCGGCCAGCTGGGCAGCCTGGAGGCGGGCGCGCTGGGCTCGCTCACCTCGCCGGTGATCAGTGCGCTGTCCGGCGGCCTGGCCACGGTGGCGGGCGCGGCCGTCATCGGCCTGGCCATACCGGCGTTCGCCCGGTACCGGTCCGGTGCGCAGGTTAGGCTGGGGTGACGACGAACTGGCGCAGGTACAGGTCGCGGAAGGTGACCGGGCCGCGCGGGCCGGGCACGGCGTCGATGTTGATCCCGGTCTCGGGCACGGACAGCAGCTTGAAGCCGTCGAGCAGGCGGGTGGTGGCGTTCCAGAACGCGCCGGTGCCGGCGTAGGCGCCGAGGAACTCCGCGGCGGCCGCGTCGTCGCCGGTGACGATGGACGCGGCCAGGCCCGAGGTCTCGGTGTTGGCGATCATGGCCGCGGCCCGCGGGCCGTCGGCCAGGGCGATGGTCACGGTGGCCTCGTGCCCGGCGTCCAGGGCCCACTCGTGGCCGAGCGGGTGGGTGTGCGGGGGCAGCGAGACGGCGATGCCCAGCTGGTCGAGCAGCCAGCTGACCCGCGGGACCAGGGCCTCCCAGCGGGCCGGGTGCACGAGCAGCAGGTTGAGCCGGTTGCAGACGCCGAGCCGGTCCAGGCTGTCGGCGACCAGCCGCTCGGCCAGGTCGGCGTCGGCGGCCGCGTCCAGGTAGAGGACTGCGCCGCCGTCGGCGTGGGCCATGGTCCGCACGCCGTGCCGGGCCGCCTCGGCGGCCAGCGAGCGGGTGCTGTCGCCGCTGCCGCGCAGGATGACGAGCGGGATCAGGCCGGGCTGGCTGACCAGGGCCCGGGCCGCGTCCTGCCCGGGCGAGCGGACCAGCTGGATCATGGCCGGGTCGAGCCCGGCTTCGGCCAGGGCGGGCCCGATGACGGCGTCGGCCAGCGCGATGGCCGAACGGATCGCGGCGGACCCGGTCCGCAGCACGCCCGCGTTGCGGGACTTGACGAACTGGGAGGCGATGTCGACCACCACGTTGGGGCGGGCCTCGAAGTTGGCCCCGATAACCCCGACCGGCCGGCGGCACTCCTCCAGCCGCAGCCCGCCGGGCAGCTCCCTGATGGTGCGCCGGGACGGCTCGGCCGGGATCCCGGCCAGCGCGCGGAGCTGGCCGGCCATGGCGGCCAGCCGGTCGGTGTCCAGCCGCAGCCGGTCCAGCAGCGCGTCCCGGATCCCGTCGGCCTCGGCGGCCCGGACGTCCTCGGCGTTAGCCTCGAGCACCGGCCCGCCGCTGCGGCCGAGCAGATCGGCCATGGCCAGCAGCGCGTCGTCCAGGACCGAGTCCGCCACCACGGCCAGCCCGGGCACGGTGTCCCGGGCGGCCCGGCCCGCTTCCTCGACGGCCTTCATGGCCTGGCCGTCTCGGGCCTGGCCGTCCTGGGCCTGGTCGCCGGCTGTCATGCGCTTCTCCCTGACTCGCTACCCGCGGAGGAACGCAGCGGCGTTCCCTCCAAGGCACAATACGACCCCTCCGGATTGCTCTGTTCGCACTTGACCCGGCCCGGGTTGCGGATGGTGACGGCGGCCAGCACTCCCCCGGCGGCGCAGAACACGGCGGCCATCAGGGCCGCCTTCTGGAAGCCATGGGCCAGCGCGGCCGGGTGCAGGTAGCTGTCGCCGGTGATGCCGGCCAGCGCGGGCAGCACGGCCACCGCGATCAGGCCGGCCGCCCGGGCCACGTCGTTGTTGACCGCGGAGGCGACGCCCGCGTGCTCGGGCGGCGCGGCGGCCAGCGCGGTCGAGGTCAGCGGGGCGACCATGATGGCCACCCCGAGGCCGAAGACCAAGGCCGCGGGCAGCACCGCGGTCCAGTAGTCACCGGAGCTGCCGATCCGCACGAACAGGGCGAGCGATACGGCGATGACCAGCGGCCCGACGGACATCTGCAGCCGGGGCCCGATGCGGGCGGCCAGCGCGCCGGACCGGGACGACAGGGCCAGCATGATGAAGGTCACCGGCAGCAGCGCCGACCCGGCGGCGATCGGGCTGTAGCCGTGCACGACCTGCAGCACGGTCGGGACCAGGAAGAGCAGCCCGCCCAGCGCGGCGTAGACGACGAAGGTCACCGCGTTAGCCGCGGAGAACTGCCGGGAGGCGAACACCGACAGCGGGAGCATCGGCGCCGGTTCCCGGGCCTCGACCAGGACGAACAGCCCGAGCAGGAGCAGGCCGACGATGAGCGGGATCAGCACCGGAAACGAGACCCAGCCGGACGAGGAGGCCTGGATCAGGCCGTAGGTGATCCCGGCCAGCGCGCCGCTGATGCAGGCCGCGCCCCGGACGTCGAGCTTGGGCGCCGGCCCCGGGGACCGGGTCTCGGGCACGTGCCGGGCGGCGATGAGGACCACGACCACGGCCAGCGGCAGGTTGATGAAGAAGACCAGCCGCCAGGACACCGCGCTGATCAGCCAGCCGCCCAGGAACGGGCCGATGGCGGTGGCCACGCCGCCGAGCCCGGACCAGGCCCCGATGGCGGCCGGGCGGTCCCTTTCGGCGAACGAGGCCTGCAGGATGGCCAGGCTGCCCGGGGTGAGCAGCGCGCCGCCGACGCCCTGCAGGGCCCGGGCCGCGACCAGCACCCCGGCCGTCGGGGCCAGCCCGCACAGCAGGGAGGCGACGGCGAACCAGACGGTGCCGATGACGAAGACCTTGCGCCGGCCGTAGCTGTCCCCCAGCGTGCCGCCCAGCAGGAGCAGCCCGGCCAGGGTCAGGGTGTAGGCGTCCACCACCCACTGCAGGGTGGTCACGCTGGCGTGGAAATCCCGGCCGATGGCGGGCAGCGCGATGCCGACCACGGTCGCGTCCAGGGCGGCGATGCCCGAGCCGAGCACGGTGGCCGTCACCACCCAGCGGCCCTGCGCACTGGAAATGCGCAGGCCAGAAGGGCTGGCCGCGGCCGGTGCGGCTGGTTGCGCCATGAACGCCTCTTCCCGGGAAAAGCTGGAGCCGGGCCGGCGAGGGAAACTACGGCCCGTTCGGTTCATTAAAGAACAGAACTACTCCCGAACGAGCCACGGCCCCTGGACGCAGTGCACCCTGGACGCAGTGCCCTCCCTTAGACGCAGAGGCCCAGCGAGCCCACGTTCAGGCACAGGCCGCTCTTGCTGGCGCTCGGGGTGGGCGAGGCGGTGGCGGTGGCGGTGGACGCGGCCGGGGTGGCCGAGGCCGGCGCGGCGGCCGCCGACCGGGTCGCGGACGGCCCGGGCGTCGGGTCAGCCCCGCCGGACAGGGTCGTGCCGCCGGCCTCCGAGCCGGACACCGAACCCGAACCGGAACCCGTCCCGGCCCCGTTTCCCCCGGCCCCGGCCCCGCCGTGGCCGGCCGGCGAGCCGGTGCCAGGCAGGGACGCGGACGCGGGCAGATCCGCGTTCTGGCCCGCCGAGCTGGCCGGGCCGCCGTGGCCCGCGCTGGACGACGGCGCGCCGCCGGGCCCGGCTCCGTTGTTGAGCGGGATGCCGGCCGCGCCCGCGTTGCCGAACGAGGGCGGGCCGGAGCCGCCGGCCGGGTGCACGACCTGGATGGAGACCGCGGACAGGGCCAGGAAGGCGATCGCGCCCGCGGACACGACCATGACCGGCACGGTGCTGCCGGCCGGGTGCGACCGGAACACCGCCCCGGCGCGGGCCACCGAGGTCCGGATCCGGTCCACGAGCAGGGCCAGGGCCAGGGCTGCCGCGGGCAGCCGGGGGGCGTACCCCCGGCGCGCGGACATCTTGAGCCGGCGCAGGGCCGCCCGCCGCTGCGCCGCGCTCAGGCCCGGGAGCAGGTACACGGTGGTGGTACGGCCGTCACGTTCGGCCGCCGCGTGTAACCCCGGGGAGAGCTCGTGCGGAGCGCGATAGCGGATCTTAATCATGGCTCTGCTCATCCATGGCTCAGCCCATCAGCGCGTGTCATGTGTGCGTTAGCGAAGAACGGCACGCCCCCCCACTGAGGCGTTCGCCCTCGGTACTATAGCCCAGCGGATTGCGCCCTTCATGCGAAACAAGGCGCCTTGCGCATAGGCTGCCTGACGTGATCTCCCAGGCCGTGACCGCCGCCGGGGGGCGGACCGGGCGCACCGGGGAATTCGGCGGCTTCCGCCTTCGGTGGGCGCTGCTGCTGAGCGTGGCCGGCGGCCTGGCCACCTTCGGCTCCTTCCCGCCGGCTGACCTGTGGCCGCTGGCCGCGGCCGGGCCGGGGCTGCTGATCCTGGCGCTGGCCGGGCGGAGCCTGCGCGGCAGCGGGCTGTGCGGCCTGGCCTTCGGCCTGGCCCTGTTCGTGCCGCTGCTGTCCTGGCTGGTCAACGTGGCCTGGTACGCGTGGGCCGCGCTGGTGGTGGCCGAGGCGGTCATCTTCGCGGTGCTGTGCCTGGCCCAGCGGCTGCTGCTCGGCCTGCCCGGCTGGCCGGCCTGGGTGGCGGCCTGGTGGGTGGCGGCCGAGGCGCTGCGCGACCGGTGGCCGTTCGCCTTCCCGTGGGGGCGGCTGGCCATGAGCCAGTCGCTGGCCCCGGACGCGCGCTGGATCGCGGTGGGCGGCGCGCCGCTGCTCAGCTTCCTGGTCGCGCTGACCGGGGCGATGGCGGCCTGGGCGGTGCTGACCGCGCTGGCCAGCGGCGGCCAGCGCTCGCGGGGCTGGCGGTCTGGAGGCCCGGCGGTGGCGGCCGGGGCGGCGGTGGTCACGGCCGGGCTGGTGCTGGCGGGCGGCCTGCTCCCGGTGGACCCGACCGGCGGCGCGCCCACGGCCCAGGTGGCCGCCATCCAGGGCAACGTGCCGCGGGCCAGGAACCTGCCCCAGCAGCTCAGCAACACCATGGTCACGGCCAACCACGCGGCGGCCACCCGGCAGCTGGCGGCCGAGGTCGCGGCCGGTCAGCGGCCCGCTCCGGACGTGATCGTCTGGCCGGAGAACGCGACCAGCGTGGACCCGCGCACCGACCCCGGCCTCTACGCGTCGATCGCCGGGGCGGTGACCGCGGCCGGGCGGCCGGTGCTGGTCGGCGAGGTGCTGGACAACCCGCGGCGCAACGTCGGCCAGCTGTGGACGCCTGCTTCGGGGCCGGGACCGATCTACGTCAAGCGCCAGCTCGTTCCGTTCGGGGAGTACATCCCGTTCCGGGGGTTCATCTCCAGCTTCAGCTCGCTGCCGTCGCTGCAGCCGATCGACTTCACCCCGGGCGATCAGGCCGTGGTGTTCGGCGTCGGGGCGATCAGGCTGGGCGACGTGATCTGCTACGAGGTGGGCTTCGACGACCTGGTCCGGTCGGAGGTCACGGCCGGGGCGAACCTGCTCGCGGTGCAGTCCAACGACGCGGACTTCGAGCTGGACGGGCAGCTGGGCGAGACCGAGCAGCAGACGGCGATGGCGCGGATGCGGGCCATCGAGAGCGACCGCGCCGTGGTGTACGCGTCGACCACCGGCGAGAGCACCATCATCGCGCCGGACGGCACGGTGATCGAGCGCAGCGGCGTCTGGCAGCAGGCCATCCTGGACGCCCGGGTCCCGCTGGTCTCCTACCGGACGCTGGCCGACCGGTTGGGCAGCTGGCCCGAGTACGTGCTGGTGGCGGTGACCGTGCTGGCCCTCGGCTGGGCCATCGCGCGGCGGCTGCGGCGCCGCGGCGGCGCGGAGTCCCAGGTCCCGGCGCCGTAAGCAGCACGTAATATTGGCTCTTGCCGACGACCCCCAAGCCTCGAGGAGGCCTCACCGGTGCGTGGCAGGCGGGCACGAACCTACGTCAGCGTGGCGGCAGCAGCGGTCTTCGGCCTGCTCGCGACGGCCTGCAGCAGCGGGCACGCGCAGAGCCCGGCCCAGGCGTCCGCGTCGGCCTCGGTGAACGCCGCCCAGGCCTCGGCGTCCGCTTCGGCCCGGGCCGCGGCGGACCTGAAGATCAGCCCGGCCGACGGCAGCCGCGACGCCGACCCGTCCCAGGGCGTCACGGTGACCGCCACCGAGGGCAAGCTCACCGACGTCACGGTCACCCCGTCCGGCTCCTCGTCCGCGTCGTCATCCAGTGCCTCGTCGTCATCCAGCACTGCGGTGGCCGGGACCCTGGCCGGTGACGGCAAGGCGTGGCACAGCACCTGGGCGCTGGGGGTGTCGCAGGGCTACACGGTGACCGCGACGGGTACCGACAGCAGCGGCCAGAAGATCACCACGACCAGCACGTTCCGCACCCTGACGCCGCAGGCGACGTTCCACGCCCAGATCTTCGAGGGCCTGAACCAGACCTACGGCGTCGGCATGCCGATCATGCTGACCTTCAGCCAGCCCATCACCGACCGGGCCGCGGTGGAACGATCGCTGCAGGTCACCACCTCGACCCCGGTGGTCGGCGCGTGGTACTGGAACGACGGCGAGCACCTGAACTTCCGGCCGCGGGACTACTGGCCGGCCAACACCACGGTCAGCTTCCACGGCCACCTGACCGGCGTGGAGGGCGCGAAGGGCGTGTACGGCTCGGCCGACCTGACCCAGAGCTTCACCATCGGCTCCTCGATCATCGCCGTGGCCAGCACGACCACCCACCGCACGCAGATCTACGTCAACGGCAAGCTCACCTACAACTGGCCGATCAGCACCGGCCGGGCGGACAAGCCGACGCCGGACGGCTCCTACCTGAGCGTGGAGAAGGCCAACCCGGTGCGGATGATCGGCGGCGGCGCCCCGGGCAGCGCCGGGTACTACAACGAGCTGGTCAACTGGGCGGTCCGGTTCACCTTCAGCGGTGACTACTACCACTCGGCACCCTGGTCGGTGGTCAACCAGGGCACCAGCAACGTGAGCCACGGCTGCGTGAACCTGCCGCCGGAGGACGCGGTGAAGTACTACGACATGAGCGTGCCCGGCAACCCGATCACCGTCACGGCCAGCACCGCGGCCGGCAAGTGGAACGACGGCTGGACGGACTGGTTCCTGAGCTGGCCGGACTACCTGAAGGGCAGCGCCCTGGGCCAGGCCGTGCAGGCCGGCCCGCAGGGCAGCACGTTCGTCGACCCGGCCTCGCTGCCCGCCGACACGGCCAGCGCTCCGCTGGAGACCTCGGCGCCGGGCAACTACGACGCCCACACGGCGAACATCGGCTGACGCCCCTGGGCGGGACGCCAGCCGATGCGTGACCAGGTCGCGGCGGTTACATGCCCGTCGCGTTCTGCTGGTGGCCGTGCCGCCCGGGCGGCGTGCCGCCGTGGCCCCGGCCGGGCTTCGTGCCAGCGGCGGGCACGGTGGCCTTCTGCTGGGTCAGGTTGTAGGTGACCGCGGTGGCCACCCCGTCGTCGCCGGCGGTGGCGTCGGCCGGGTCCTTCAGGCCGAACTTGGCGCAGTTCAGGATGTCGAACGAGCCGGACACCCGGGCCCCGAGGAAGGTGGCCAGGTTGTTACCGGTGTCCGGGACCGGGGTGGCGAAGTCCTGGTCCCGGGTCATGTCCAGCTGGTTGCGAGCCGGCGCGATGTTGACCATGTTCTGGCAGTAGGCGGCGGCCACCGCGGCCGGGTTGGTGTGGGCCGACAGCATGGGCTGGTCGACCAGGGACCGGTAGACGTTGGTCTTGGCGATGCTGTAGGCCCCGCTGACCAGCGTCATCTCGTCGTTCGGCGGGACGACCGCGACGGTCTTGGCCGCCTGGTTGACCCGCGCGCTGAGCTCGTTCAGGGCCTGGGAGCCGGAGCGGCCGGTCGCGTCGGTGGCGTTCGGCGCGTCAAACGCGGTGCAGCCGTTGGCCGGGTCGACGAAGTCGGACAGCAGCCGGTCGTCGCTGCCGTTGGCGATGGGCGTGGCCCCTTCGACCGAGCTGGCGTTGGCCGCGGTGTCCTGAGCGGTCTGCCCGTCGGCGTTGATCAGGTAGGCGGAGATCACGTTGTCGCTCTGGTCCTGGTCGATCAGGGCGAAGTCACGCACGGTCTGGCACGGCTGGCCGTCGTCTGCGGTGCCGATGGCCGGGACCTTCAGCAGCCGGGCCGCGATCTCGGCGTTGGCCATGCGGTAGAAGTTCACCGCGTTGCAGGCGGAGACCTGGCCGATGACCGACTGGCCCAGCGCGTCGACGCAGTTGCCCTGCCGGGCCCCGCGGCCCTGCAGGACCAGGTTGTTGCCGTTGAAGCCGACGTCGATGATGACGGCGGCGCCGCGCGGGAGCTTCGGCACGACCGGCGCCGCGGCCGGGGTGGTCCCGGCCGTGATGACCAGCGGGTCGTAGATCTGCACCGATCCGTTCGGCGCCAGGATGGTGGCCTCCACGAAGGCGCCCTCCTCGCCAGCATCGGCCATGGTGCAGCCGTCACCGAGCTGGTACGGCGTGGCCAGGCCCTTAGCCGTCAGCGGGTTGTCCGGCACGGTGAGGGTGCAGTTCAGCGAGTCGGCGGCCTGGTCCGCGGTCTGGTTCAGGCTGATGGCCGCGCCGGAGCCGTCGACCGGCCGGGTGGCCAGGCCGCCCAGCGACATGAACGCGGTCGACCCGGTGGCGTAGGTGGGGGCGAGCGGGACCTTCTTGGCCGCGGCGCTGGCGCTGGCCGTCGGGCACGGGTCCGCGGACGCGGTGGCGGTGCTCGTGGTGGCCGTGCTCGCGGCCGGATCCGTGCTCGCCGCCGGATCGGCGGCGGCCGCCGGATCGGTACTCGCGGCCGGATCCGTGCTCGCGGCCGGATCGGCGGCGGCCGCCGGATCGGTGCTGGCGGCCGGATCGGTGCTGGCGGCCGGATCCGTGCTGGCGGCGGGATCGGGGCTGGCCGACATCGCGGGGGTGGCCGCGGCGGCGGAGTCCTGGGTCGTGACGACGTCGGCGGCGGGCGAGGCGCACGCGCCCAGGGCCGACTGGTTGAGCGTCATGACCGGATGCCCGGAGACGGCCAGGACGATACCCAGGGTCAGGCCCAGCGCCAGTGGAATGCCGAATGGAATGGCAAAGCGCGCGGCCCGGCTGCTGCCGTTATGCCGACGCCGTGCGGACCGATGCCCGCTGAGCATTCAAGCCACCTCCGTGAATATAGGACGCTCCCGGTGGCTCACCGTAGACCCGCATCAAGCGGAGATACAGGAGATTCAGAGGATTGGCGTTTACGCCGGTCAGGACCACAAATGAAGCTTTCCGGGCGGTAATTTATTGCCAAGTTCTTACGTCGCAGGTAATGGGTCCGTAGCCGGGCCGAGATAGCAGCGTGACATTACTCCTCGCAGTCAGAAGCGAGGGATATATGACGGTGAGTAGTTATTACGGTTCTGTTAGGTGGAAGATTCCGGGCGGCGGGTCGCTGCGGGTGGCAGAGGGCCGCAGGGGGTGCGGCCCGCGGTGGTACGGCTGGCGCGGGGTACGGCTGGCGCGGGGCACAGCTGGCGCGCCGGGTAGCTTGCGTGCGGTGCGGCCGGGGGCGCGGGACGGCCCAGGCAGGGCGGGCCGGGACGGCTGGACAGGCTATTAAATAGCTATCACTCGCCTTTTCCCGGATCGCCGGCCTCGAGTTCCCGCCCCATTTTGGCCATGGCCGCACCTGAATGGTGCATGGCCTGATAATGGCGCGCGGCGGAGTTTCCGGGCGGCCGCGGATAGGTGGCCGGGCGGTTACCTGGAGCCGAACCGGCCGTCCGGACGACGCCGGAGTGTCGAGCCGTCCGGAGCCGGGCCCGGCCCGCTATCCTCGTGTCGAGCGCAGCACCCACCCGACGGCAGCTGCTAACCGACACGCCCGAGCCGCCGCAGCACGCGGACAGTAATCAGCTGGTCACTGATAACAAGATGGGCTCGGTTCGCGAGACCGGCCATCTTTGCTTGCCGCGATAGCTGCCACCCGGCAACCTTTTAGTGGGCAAGCGCGTCTGTATGTAGGAGGGCCTGGCCGCAGATCTTGTCCGCTGAGAATTTTTGGTTTTGGCTTGTTGTCCATTTGTGAAGGCGTGAGGGGACGGGGACGTGTCGCGATCCGGGTGGTTCCGCAAACGACAAGAGGGCGACGGGGCGCCCGGGACGCGGCGGAAGGGCCGGCGGGGCCTAGCGTGGACGGCCGGCAGCGCGGCACTGGTCATGGTGGCAGGCGTGGGAGTGGTGGCGTTCGCCTCGCCGGGCGGCTCGGCGGCCCCGGTCACGGTGACTCAGGCCGCGGCGGCGGCCAAGCAGGATCAGCCGGCCGCCGCTCTCCAGGTGCTGTCAGTCACGCCCACCGACGGCCAGAAGAGCGTCAACGGCGCCGACCCGATCAAGGTCCAGTTCTCCGCTCCCCTTGCTGCTAACAGCCCGATGCCCACCTTGTCCCCGGCCATCGCCGGCCAGTGGAGCGTGGAAGGCGATACCGCGGTGTTCACCCCGCAGGTCGGCTACCTGGAGAACAGCCACGTGACGGTGAAGATCCCGGGGGGCTCGGGCGGGGTGGTCTCGATGGACGGCGCCAGCGCCGGCTCGGGCGGGCTGCTGGCCGACGACACGACCGACAGCTTCACCACCGGCTCGTTCAGCACCCTGCGCCTGCAGCAGCTGCTCAGCGAGCTGGGCTACCTGCCGCTGACCTGGACGCCGAGCTCCGACCCGATCGGCGCCACCGACGCCAACGCCCAGCTCGCCGCGGCGTACAAGGCGCCCGAGGGCTCGTTCAGCTGGACCGGCGACTACCCGTCCAGCCTGACCAGCCAGTGGGCGGAAGGCTCGGCCAACATCCTGAACGTCGGCGCGGTGCGGGCCTTCGAGTCGGTGACCGGGCTGACCATGGACGGCAGCGCCGGACGGACCGTGTGGTCCCGGCTGCTCAGCGCGGTGGCCGACGGCAAGGACAACCCGAACGGCTACACCTACGCGCTGGCCAGCCAGCACTCACCGGAGTCGCTGACCATCTGGCACAACGGCAAGGTGGTGCTCAAGACCGCGGCCAACACCGGCATCCCGGCGGCCCCGACGGTGGACGGCACCTTCCCGGTGTACCTGAAGTTCTACTTCAGCCATATGAAGGGGACCAACCCGGACGGCTCCAAGTACGACGACCCGGTCTACTACGCGAGCTACTTCAACGGCGGCGACGCGGTGCACCAGTTCGACCGGCCCGGCTACGGCTACTACCAGAGCCTGGGCTGCGTCGAGCTGCCCTGGGACGCGGCCAAGACGGCCTACTCCTACCTGTCCTACGGCAGCCTGGTCACGGTCACCGGCCCGGTGGCCTGAGCCTGGTCAGCACGCGAAAAGGGGCGGCTCCGGTAATCCGGAGCCGCCCCTTTGACGTGCCGTGACCGTGCTAGATCGGGACGACTTCTTCCGCCTGCGGGCCCTTGGGGCCGCGCCCAGCGGTGTACTCAACCCGCTGGTTCTCCTGAAGGGCGCGGAACCCGTCCATCTTGATGGTGGAGTGGTGGACGAAGACGTCGGCCGTGCCGTCGTCCGGGGCGATGAAACCGTAGCCCTTGTCCGAGTTGAACCACTTCACGGTGCCCTGAGGCATGTACTTCTCCTACTGAGACGATTTCGGGAGCGCACGGTCGTGTGTCCCGGGTTGTTGTAGCCGCTGCCCAGCGGGCGGCCCATAGCGGGCCGGGCGCCGAAGGATCCAGGACGCCGACGGCTTGAATTTCGCAGGTACTGACACGTTCACGAACTTCGTACAACCGGCTTCATTTAACCACTCTCAGCAACCTCTGTCGTCCCAACCGGCCTAAAGGCCTCAGGCGACAGAGACGCCAGCTCCCTGGGCCGCCGCCGGCGCGCTCGCCAGCGGCAGCCGGATCAGGAACTGGCAGCCCGGTCCGGCGTTGCGCACGGCGATCTGGCCCGCGTGCGCCTCGACGATGCCGCGGGCGATCGACAGGCCGAGCCCGGCCCCCTCGGCGGGTCCCGGCGTCCGGGCCGCCTCGCCGCGGAAGGCCACGTCGAAGACCCGCGGCAGGTCCGATCGCGGGATCCCGCCGCAGGCATCAGACACGCTCACGCAGGCCATCCCGGCCTGCACCTCGGCCAGGACGTCCACGACCAGGTCCGAGGGGGTGTGCCGGATGGCGTTGGTGACCAGGTTGCGCAGCGCGCGGCCCATCTCGGCGGCGTCGATGAACACCGGCATGCCGCGGACGGCGGCGCCGGTGAGGCGCACGCCCTTGGCCCGGGCCACCGGCTCGGCGCTGGCCACGACCTCGGCTACCACGTCTTCCAGCCCGACCATGCGGCGGGACAGCCGCAGCGCGCCGGCGTGGATCCGGGACAGCTCGAAGAGGTCGTCGATCATCAGGGTCAGGCGGTCCACCTCGCGGCGGATCTGGGTGTGGTACTGCAGCACCTCGCGCGGATCGGTGACGACCTGGTCCTCCAGGGCCTCGGCCATGGCCCGCAGGCCGGCCAGCGGGGTCCGCAGGTCGTGGCTGACCCAGGCGACCAGCTCGCGGCGGCTGGCTTCCAGGGCCCGTTCCCGGGTGCGGGCCTGGGTCAGGCGGTCGTAGGCGGCGGTCAGCGCGCCGGACAGCTCGGCCAGCTCGGCGGGCAGGGCCTGCCGCGGGGCGATGTAGACGCCGCTGTCACCGACGCCGCGGACCGCGGTGGAGATGGACCGGCTGGCCCGGATCAGGTCCCGGCCGACGACCAGGGCCACGACCAGGCCGGCCAGGCCGGCGATGGCCATCAGGTCGACCACGGCGTGCTGGCCGGCCGGGCTCAGCATCCGGCGGGCGATGAAGGTCACGCCCGCCATGGTGGTGAACAGGCAGACCAGCACCACGCCGGCCACCATGACCCGGATCGAACGGCGGGCCAGCAGGCGCAGCGTGATGATCCCGAGCACGCTGATGACCACCGCGGCGACCAGGGTCCACAGCGTGACGAAGGCGATGTCCGAGGCGCCGATGCCGGCGGCGGCCGGGATCGAGGCGGTGCTCATGACCGAGGCGGCGCTCATGACCGAGGCGGCGGCCAGGCCGGCCCGCTCACCCGGCCCCCGGCTCGTACCGGTAGCCGACGCCCCAGACGGTGACGATACGACGCGGCAGGGTGGGGTCGGGCTCGAGCTTCTCGCGGAGCCGCCGGACGTGCACGGTGACGGTGGAGGTGTCACCGAAGGTCCAGTTCCACACCTCGATGAGCAGCTGCTCCCGGGTGAAGGCCTGGCGCGGGTGGCGCATCAGGAAGACGAGCAGGTCGTATTCGCGGGAGGTCAGCTGGACGAGCTGGCCATCGACGCGGACCTGGTGCGCCGAGAGGTCCGCGACGAGGCGGCCGTCGACGATGGTCCCCTCGCCGCCGCGTTCCGGGCCGCCGATCCCGCGGGAGCGGCGGAGCACCGAGCGCACCCGCATGGCCAGTTCGCGCGGGCTGAAGGGCTTGGTCACGTAGTCGTCGGCGCCGGTCTCGAAGCCGACCAGGCGATCGGTCTCGCCGCCCAGCGCGGTCAGCATGACCACCGGCACGGGACCGGTGGCGCGCAGCCGGCGGCAGACCTCCAGGCCGTCCATGCCCGGCAGCATGAGGTCGAGGATGACCAGGTCGGCCGGCTCCTCGGCCACCCGGCGCAGGGCCTCCGGCCCGTCCCGGACGCACTCCACGGTGTGCCCGTCGCGGACGAGGTAGCGGCCGACGACATCCGCGACGGTGGGATCGTCGTCGACCACGACGATCCGGCCGGGCGGATCGGGATTCCTCACCAACGCGGGTGGCCGTCCTGGGCCATGGTGCCGCCCTTCGATACTGCAGTGATCACGCTTCCACGGTAAGGCGGAAACGGCCAGTGAGGCCAGCAATCGGGGCAAACCCGGGCTCGGCGTAAGCAGGACGTAAGCACCCTGACGATACGGTTGCCGGCCGCCTGATCGGCCGATACGGGCCGCCCACCGGGATGACACTGGCAGGAGTCCGTTGCGGGATAGGAGAGGAGCCGGCTTGATCGGGGACCTTTATCAGCGCGTGCAGGCCGGGCCGCGGCCCGAATGCCCCGGCGACCGGTCGCTGCTGGACCGCTGCCGGGGGCCAGCCCTGGACATCGGCTCGGGGCCGGGCCGGCTGACGGTGGCGCTGGCCGAGCGCGGTGTCCCGGTGCTGGGCATCGACATCAGGCCCGGCGCCGTGGCGGCGGCCCGCTCGGCCGGTGCGCTGGTCATGCTGCGCGACGTCTTCGGCCGGATCCCGGGCGCGGGCCGGTGGATGACGGTGCTGCTGGCCGACGGGACGATCGGGATCGGCGGCGACCCGGCCGCGCTGCTGCGCCGGGCCGGTGAGCTGCTGGCGCCGCAGGGCCGGGCCCTGGTCGAGCTGGCCCCGCCGGTGGGCGCGGACCGCATCGGGGCGGTGGCCCGGGACGCCGGGCTGGGCCAGGTCGAGACCTGGACGGCGGGCGGGCGCTGGTTCGCGTGCCTGACCCGGGCCAGGTCACGCCGGTAAGCGGGGGTGAGCGCCCAGGGCGGACATCAGGTCGGCCAGGGCGTTGACGCTGTGCGCGCTGACCACCGCGTCGCAGTAGGGCCAGGCCGCGGCCATTCCGCCCACGGCCGGCCGGTAGCGGCTGGACTGGGTGCGGGGATTGGCCCAGACGATCCGGTACGCCATCCGGGACAGCCGGGCCATCTGCTCGGCCAGCAGGGCCGGATCGCCGGTCTCCCAGCCGTCGGAGATGATCAGCACCACCGCGCCGCGGGCCATGCCGCGGGAGCCGTACTTGTCGTTGAACTCCTTGATGGCCGCGCCGATCCGGGTCCCGCCGGACCAGTCGGGTGCCGCTTCCCCCGCCTTGGCCAGCATGGTATCCGGGCTGGCCGCGGCCAGGGCCGGGGTGAGCCGGGTGAGCCGGGTGGCGAAGCTGAACACCTCGGGCCGGTTCTGCGAGCCGCCGCGGACCTGGCCGCCGTGCAGGGCGTACAGGAGCATGAGCAGCGCGCGGGAGTAGGCCTCCATCGAACCGGAGATGTCGCACAGCACGACCAGGCGGCGGGGCCGGACCCGGGGCGCGCGGCGGGACAGCCGGATGACCTCGCCGCCACTGCGCCGGGCCTGGCGCATGGTGGCGCGCAGGTCGGGCCGCTTCCCGTCCCGGGCCCGCCGGTACCGGCGCGTCCGGCGGGGCGGGATGGCCAGGCTCATCTCGCGCATGAGGGCGATCAGGTCGCCGAGCTCGTCCGCGGAGAGCTCGGCGAAGTCGCGGCCGCGCAGCACCTCGTCGGCCGAGGCCACGGCCTTGATGATCGGGGCCTCGGCGAGCGGGCCCTCGTCGTCCCCGCCGGACGGCGAGGACTCCCGGACGACGTCCATGCCGCCCGCCTGGGGGTCGTCCTGGGACGAGCTCCCGGGGGCGGACGGACCGCGCTCAGCCTCCTGGCCGGCCGCGGGCGCGCCCAGATCGGCCAGGTCGATCCGGAACTCGCCGATGAGCACCGAGAAGACGCGCTCGAACAGGTCCACCTGGCCCGGGTCGGAGACCAGGGTGGCCAGGGCGGCGGAGTGCAGGTCGTCGATGGTGCGGGCGCCCATGACGAGCAGGGCGCGGGAGAGCCGCTCGGCCCGGTCCGGGCCGACCGGCAGGCCGGCCGCGTGCAGGGCCGTCCCGAGGGCCGCGGCCAGCGCGGCCACGTCCGGCATGGCCTCCGGCGAGGCCGGCGCCTGGTCGGACGCAAGGTCAGTCAATGGAGCCGACAACCGAGGCCAGCCCGGCCTGGCGCACCATCTCCTCGTCCTCCGGGTACTTCAGCACGGTGCTCATGGTCTGCCCGGCCACCTGGCCGTCCAGCTCGCCGGCGCCCAGCACGGACAGGGCATTGGCCCAGCTGATGGCCTCGGAGATACCCGGCGCCTTGGTCAGGTCGAGCTTCCGCAGCCGCTGCACGGCGCCCGCGATCTGCCCGGCCACCGTCTCGCTGGCCTCGGGCACCCGGCGCCGGATGATCTCGGTGACGCGCGGGGTGTCGGGGTAGGAGATCCAGTGGTACAGGCACCGTCGCTTCAGCGCGTCGTGCAGGTCGCGGGTACGGTTCGAGGTCAGCACGGTGATGGGCGGCAGCTTGGCTCGCTGGGTCCCGAGCTCGGGAATGGTCACCGAGGCCTCGGCCAGCAGCTCGAACAGGAAGGCCTCGAACTCGTCGTCGGCCCGGTCGACTTCGTCGATGAGCAGGATGGCCGGATGCGGCCCGGGGTGCAGCAGCGCGGTCAGCAGCGGCCGGGCCAGCAGGTATTCCTCGGTGAACAGGTCCCGGTCGCTGATGTGCTCCCCGGCCGCCTCAGCCAGCCGGATGGCCAGCAGCTGGCGCGGGTAGTTCCACTCATACAGCGCCTCGGCGGCCGAGATGCCCTCGTAGCACTGGAGCCGGACCAGCGGCGTGCCGATCGCGGTGGCCAGGGCCTTGGCCGCCTCCGTCTTGCCGACGCCGGGCTCGCCTTCCAGCAGGATGGGCTGACCCATCCGGACGGCGAGGAACAACGAAGCGGCCAGCTGGTCGCCCGCCAGGTAGCCGACCGTCTCAAGCGCGGCCGACAGCGAGCCGACCTCCGGGAACCGCTCGTCAAGGTCGTTCGTCAAAGCGCTGCTCACCTATGTCCTATTCAACAGTGTGCGTTATCCAGGAACCTGGGCCGGCCACAGTGGCCCGCCAGTGCTGAATAACGCTTGAGACGAAGTTTATCTTTCCTCCTCAGCTGCGGCCTAATCGGTCAGCGGGCCGGCCGCAGCCCAGCAGGCAGGAGAGTAAGGTGACCGATCGTGGCAGGACGTGGCACGACGGCGACGGCGGCGCTGGAGTCGGCCAGGATCCCGTTCATCGTGCACGAGTACCGGCACGACCCGCGGCACGAGTCCTACGGCCGGGAAGCGGCCGAGGCCCTGGGCATCGAGGCACCGAGAATCTTCAAGACGCTGATCGCCGAGGTGGACGGCAAGCTGGTGGCCGGGGTGGTCCCGGTCGACGGCCAGCTGGACCTCAAGGCGCTGGCCGCGGCGGCGGGCGGTAAGAAGGCGGCCATGGCCGACGTGACGGCGGCCGAGCGGGCCACCGGCTTCGTGGCGGGCGGCATCTCCCCGGTCGGCCAGCGCAGGCAGCTGCCGGTGGTGCTGGACGCCTCGGCCCTGGAGTTCCCCACCGTGTTCTGCAGCGGGGGGCGGCGCGGCCTGGAGATAGAAGCTGGCGCCGGCCGACCTGATCCGCGCGGCCGGAGCCACGGTGGCCAGCATCGGCACCGGAGCGTCCCGAAGCTAATCGTTATGTGACGATGACGGCGATTTGACGGCTAATCAGGCGGGTTTGCCCTAGGTTCGGAGGCCTCGCACCACGCGCCGAGGAGGCTTCCTTGCCCCGTCGATCCCGTCGGTACCTGCGCGCGGTCGGGGCGCTCGCCCTGGCCAGCGGACCGCTGTTGTCCGCGGGGGGCCCCGCTGGCACTGTCGTCGGGGGCACTGTCCTCGGGGGCACTGTCCTCGGCCGCGCTGTCGCCGGTGGGGGCGACGGCGAGTGCCGCGATCTCGCCGATGCTGGAAAGCCGGTTTGAGTCCGCGGCGATGCCACCCGATCAAGGCCAGTGCGTGATCGAGTTCACGGCGCCGTGCTACGGCCCGGCCCAGCTCCAGGCGGCGTACAACGAGCAGCCGCTGTTCGACCGCGGGATCACCGGCCGGGGCCAGACGATCGTGATCGTCGACCCGTTCGGCTCGCCCACGATCCGGCAGGACCTGGCCGCTTTCGACGCCGCCTTCGGCCTGCCGGCGCCGCCCGCGCTGACGATCATCCAGCCGGCCGGGCCGGTGCCCGCGTACGATCCCGCCGACGCCAACGACGTCAACTGGGCCGGTGAGACCACGCTGGACGTGGAGTGGGCCCACGCCATGGCCCCGGGAGCCAGCATCCTGCTGGCCGAGACCCCGGTGGCGGAGACCGAGGGCACGGCCGGCTTCCCGGAGATCGTCAAGGCCGAGAACTACGTCATCGACCATCACCTGGGCCAGGTCATCAGCCAGAGCTTCTCGGCCACGGAGCAGACCTTCCCCAGCGCCGCGTCCATCCAGAGCCTGCGCAGCGCCTATCTCAACGCGCAGCAGAACCACGTGACGGTGCTGGCCTCGACGGGTGACACCGGGGCGACCAACCACTCCGACGTGGCGGGGACCACGCTGTACACCCACCCGGTGGTGGCCTGGCCCGCCTCGGACCCGCTGGTGACCGCGGTCGGCGGCACCCAGCTGGCCCTGCTGGCCGACGGCTCGCGGACCCAGGCCGACCGGGTGTGGAACGACAGCACCAACTACGCGCTGAACAACGTGTTCTCCGGCACGCCCGGCCCGGTGGCCAGCGCCAGCGGGGGCGGCAGGTCCGCGGTCTTCGCCCGGCCGGCCTACCAGAACCACGTGGCCAGCCTGACCGGCGGCCACCGCGGGGTGCCCGACATCTCGATGAGCGCGGCCTGCTCCGGCCTGGTCGACACCTACCAGAGCTTCCCCGGCCTGCCGGCCGGCTGGTACGTGACCTGCGGGACGAGCGAGTCGAGCCCGCTGTTCGCGGGCATCGTGGCCCTGGCCGACCAGGCCGCGGGGCATTCCCTCGGCCTGATCAACCCGGCGCTGTACGCGCTGTCCGCTGAGCGGGCGCCCGGCGTGGTCGACGTCACGGCGGGCAACAACACGGTGTCCTTCATCCAGGACAACCACCAGGTCACGGTGCCGGGGGACCAGGCCAAGGCGGGTTATGACCTGGCCTCCGGCGTGGGCACGGTGGACGCCGCGCTGTTCGTCCCCGAGCTGGCCCGGGCGGCCGGCTAGCACGCTGTACCTACCTGGTGCGGCGGCGGAACAGGACCAGGCTGAGCAGGATCGAGCCGGCCAGCAGGCCGCCGCACCAGGCCAGCGCCGGGCCGAGCTGGGCCGGCCAGGATGACCCGACGAGCAGGCCGCGCAGGGTCTCGGTGACGGGCGTGGCCGGCTGGTGCTCGGCGAAGCCGCGCAGCCACCCGGGCATGGTCCGGATGGGCACGAAGGCGCTGCTGGCGTAGCAGAAGAACATCAGGAAGAACATGGTCCCGTTGGCGGCCTCGGGTGAGGACACGGCCAGCCCGTAGGCGGCGGCCAGCCAGGAGAATGCGGCCACGGTCAGCAGCAGGACGCCCAGGGCGACGGCGAGCCGGGCCGGATCAGCATGCGGCCGGAACCCGAGACCGATGGCGACGCCCACCACCAGCACGGTGGAGGCCAGGTTGCGGACCAGACTGGCCGTCACGTGCCCGGCCAGGATGACCGGGCACGGCACGTCCAGGGACCGGAACCGGTCGATGATGCCGGCCGTCATGTCCTGGCACACCGTCACCGCGGTGGTCGCGGCCCCGGTCACCCCGCACAGCAGCAGCACCCCGGGCACCACGTACTCGACGTAGCGGGTGCCGATGGCGACCGCCCCGCCGAACAGGTAGACGAAGACCACCATCAGCATGACGGGCAGCAGCAGCGCGGTGATCAGGGCGTCCGGGCTGCGCCCGGACAGGCGCAGGCTGCGCCCCATCATGGTGGGCAGCTGCTGGGTGGCAGTGTGGCCAGAGCCCTTCGCCAGGGCGGGCATTCCGTCAGACATGAGAGCCTCCGGTGAGGGTGAGGAAGACGTCGTCGAGGGTGGCTTCGCGCACGGCGAAGCTGGCGACCAGATCCCGGTACGGGTCGGCTGCCTCCAGCAGGGCCCGGACGTCGGCGGCACTGCCGTCGGTGGCCGCGCCCACGGTCAGGGTGGCCGGGTCCAGGTGCACCGCGGGCCCCGCAGGCCCGGCCAAAAGCTTGCTGACCTGCCCGAAGGCCTCGGCCGTCACGCAGGTCAGGTCGAGCCGGGTCGGCGCGACCCGGCGCTTGAGCTCGGCGGCGGTTCCCTCGGCGATCAGCCGGCCGCCGTCCAGCACGGCGATCCGCCCGGCCAGCTGGTCGGCCTCCTCCAGGTACTGGGTGGTGAGGAAGACGGTGGTGCCGGCCGCGGCCAGGCCGGCCACGACCCGCCAGGTGGTGAGCCGGGCTCTGCGGGTCCAGCCCGGAGGTCGGCTCGTCCAGGAAGAGCACGGCGGGCTGCCCAGCCAGGCTGGCGGCCAGGTCGAGCCGGCGGCGCATGCCGCCGGAGTAGGTGCCCAGCCGCCGCCGGGCGGCCTGGGTCAGCTCGAACTGCTCGAGCAGCTCGGCGGCCTGCCGCCGGGCGGCAGGCCGGGACAGCCCGGTCAGCCGGGCGATCATCCGCAGGTTCTCTTCGCCGGTCAGGGCTTCGTCCAGCGCGGCGTACTGTCCGGTCAGGCTGATCCGGCGGCGGACCTGAGCGCGGTCGCGGAGCACGTCGAACCCGGCCACCCGGGCCTGGCCGCGGTCGGCCCGGACCAGCGTGCTCAGGATCCGGACGGTGGTGGTCTTGCCTGCGCCGTTCGGCCCGAGGAGAGCGAACACGCCACCGCGCGGGACGCGCAGGTCGACGCCGTCCAGGGCGGCCACGCCGCGATAGGACTTGGCCAGCCCGCTCGCCTCGATAGCCAGCTCGTCCGTCATGAGTTCATCCGCTCCTTAATTGCGTATATCGTACGCGTATTTGCGTAAGCTATACGCAGTAATAGGATGCTGTCAACCGCCGGACGCGCGGGGAGCGGGAGAGGGAAGGACCGGGCCATGGCCAGAGCGCAAGCGGCGGGCAGCGGGCCGGCCGCGGGCGGGGCGGCCGGGAACGGGCCGGGGAACAGGGCTGAGGCCGGGGCCGGAGGCGGGCCGGGGGCTCTGCCGGGGACGATCGCGGCGGCGTGGGGGATGCGGGCGCGGGCGGCGCGGGGGCCGAAGCCGGCCCTGCGGCTGGACCGGATCGTCGAGGCGGCGGTGCGGGTAGCGGACACCGACGGGCTGGAGGCGGTGTCGATGAGCAAGGTGGCGGCCGAGCTCGGCACCGCGCCCATGTCGCTGTACCGGCACGTGGCGGGCAAGGACGAGCTGCTGAGCCTGATGGTGGACGCGGCCTGGGGCCCGGCGCCGGACCCGCCCGCGCCGGGAGAAAGCTGGCGGACCGGGCTGTCCCGGTGGGCCTGGACCATGCGGGACGGCGCGCGACGGCACGCCTGGGTGGTGCGGATCCCGCTGAACGGCCTGCCGATCCTGCCGCACGAGGTGGCCTGGTTCGAGAACGCGCTGGCCTGCATGGCCGCCGCCGACTTGTCCGAGGCGCGCAAGGCGTCGGTCATCCTGCTGCTGGCCGGGTACGTGCGCAACCAGGTCACCACCGAGATCGACATCCAGGCCGCGATCGAGGCCTCCGGCCTGACGCCAGACCAGTGGATGGCCTCCTACCCGCGGATGCTGACCCAGCTGACCGACGCGCGCCGGTTCCCGGCGCTGACCGAGTTCATCGCGGCCGGGGTGTTCGCCGAGGACGACGGGCCAGACGATGAGTTCATCTTCGGCCTGGAACGCATCCTCGACGGCGTGGCGGCCTTCATCAACGCCTGAGGCGGCTAGGGCGGGGACGTGCCGGGGGTGGCCTGCTCGGGATCGCGAGGCTCGGGATCGGAGGCCGTTATCTCGGGCTCGGGATCGGGTGCGCCGCCGTCCATTGGGCCGTCCATTGGGCCGCCGACCTGGACGGTGACGCCGGGAGCGGCGACCAGGGTCCGGGCCGGAGCACGCTGGGTGCGGTAGAACCACACGGCGCCGATCACGGTGAGCAGCGAGGCGATGTAGGTGTTCAGCCGCAGCCCGAAGATGTGGACCGAGGAGTCGATCCGCAGTGACTCCTCGAAGATCCGGTAGGCCGAGTAGCCGAACACGTAGAGGGCGAAGATGCCCGGCGGCTTGATCTGGCGGCGGCGGCCGAGCCAGATGAGCGCGCCGGCCAGCGCGAAGTCGAAGATCAGCTCGTACAGGAAAGTGGGCTGGAAGGTACTGAACTGCAGGTCGTCAGTGGGAATGCCGCCCGCGCCGCGGTACTGATAGGGGATCTCCAGCCCCCACGGCAGCGAGGTGGGCGAGCCGAACAGCTCCTTGTTGAAATAGTTGCCGATCCGGCCGATGCCCTGGGCGATGAGCAGGCCGGGGGCCATGGCGTCGGCGAACAGGGCCGGGCTCACCCCGTGCCGCTTCAGCCGCCAGACGCCGACCAGGCCGCCGAGCAGCACGCCGCCCCAGATGCCCAGCCCGCCGGACCACACCGCGAACGGGCCGTACCAGACGTGCGGGATGTCCATCGGGGTGGTGATGTCGAAGTAGATCCGGCCGCCGATGATCCCGGCGGGCACCACCCACAGCGCGATCTCCCCGACCAGCTCGACGTCGCCGCCGACGGCCCGCCAGCGGCGCCTGGTCAGCATGATGGCCAGGAAGATGCCGACGAGGTACATCAGCGCGTAGAAGTGGACGTCCAGCGGGCCGATATGGAAGCTGTTGATCGACGGGCTGGGGATGGAGGCCTGCGGCGCCATACGGCAGAGCGTACCGTCGGCGGCCGGCCAGGAGGGCACGCAGTTGGCCGGCCGCAATCAGGACGGAACGTTCGGCGGATAAATCACCCCGATTCGGGGCGGTCACCGCCGATCGGGCCGGTGGCCGTGTCGGCGGGCCGCGAGCCGTTCGAGGCGTCCACGGCGGCCGCCCGCGGGGCTGAGGCGGGCGGGACCGGGGCCACGGTGGGCGGCACGGGCGGGATGATCGCGGACCGGTCCGGCCGGCCAGCCAGCCGGTAGACCTCGGAGCCGTCGACGGTCTCCATCTCCAGGAGCAGGCCGACCAGCGCATC
Source organism: uncultured Actinomycetes bacterium (assembly GCA_963744005.1). Lineage (GTDB taxonomy): Bacteria > Actinomycetota > Actinomycetes > Streptosporangiales > Streptosporangiaceae > Palsa-504. The sequence goes on from CAVURU010000003.1 coordinate 2,696,982, forward strand.
GAGCACGCTGCGTTGTTCCCTGAGCAGGGCGACGGCGCGTTCCTCCGCCTGACGGAGCAGGCGGGAGACCTCCTCGTCGATGGCCGCCTGGGTGGCCTCGGCGAACGGGCGGCTGGACATGCCGGGGCCGCCGCCGCCGAGGAAGACCGACCCGCCCTCGGGGTAGCCGATCGGGCCCAGCCGGTTCGACAAGCCGAACTCCCGGACCATCTTGGTGGCCAGGTCGGTCGCCCCGGCCAGGTCGTTGGCCGCGCCGGTCGAGCCCTGGCCGATGACGACCAGCTCGGCCGCCCGGCCGCCGAGCCGGACGGCGAGCGAGTCGAGCAGGTAGTCCTCGCTGTACATGTGCCGCTCGACCAGCGGCAGCTGCTCGGTCACGCCCAGGGTCTGGCCCGCGGGCAGGATGGTCACCTTGGCCACCGGGTCGGCGTGCTCGGACAGCGCCGCGACCAGGGCGTGACCGGATTCGTGCACCGCCACCGCCTGCTTCTCCTCGGGCAGCAGCACGTTGGAACCCTCGCGGCGGCCCAGGATGATCCGGTCGCGGGCGGTCGAGAAGTCGGCGGCGCTGATCACCTCGCGGTTGTCACGGACCGCGTTGATGGCCGCCTCGTTGACCAGGTTGGCCAGGTCGGCGCCGGAGAAGCCAGGCGTGCCGCGGGCCACTGCGTTCAGGTCCACGCCGGGCGCCAGCTGCTTGCCCCGGCAGTGCACGACCAGGATGGCGGAACGCTCGTTGACGTTCGGCAGCGGGATGGTGACCTGCCGGTCGAACCGGCCGGGCCGCAGCAGGGCCGGGTCGAGGACCTCGGGCCGGTTGGTGGCGGCCAGGACGACAATGCCCGCCGAGGGCTCGAAACCGTCCATCTCGGCCAGCAGCTGGTTGAGGGTCTGCTCGCGCTCGTCGTTGGCCACCACCGCGCCCGAGCCGGCCCGGCGCTGGCCGATGGCGTCGATCTCGTCGATGAAGATGATGGCGGGCGAACGCTTGCGAGCCTGGTCGAACAGGTCACGGACCCGGGACGCGCCCACGCCCACGAACAGCTCAACAAAGCCGGAACCGGTGACCGAGAAGAACACCACCCCGGCCTCGCCCGCGACCGCGCGGGCCAGCAGCGTCTTGCCGGTACCGGGCGGCCCGACCATCAGCACGCCGCGCGGGACCAGCGCGCCGACCCGGGAGTACCGGTCCGGATTGCGCAGGAAGTCCACCACCTCGGCGATCTCGGCCTTGGCTCCCTCGTAGCCGGCCACGTCGGCGAACGTGGTCGAGGGCCGTTCCTCATCGAACACCTTGGCCCGGGACCGGCCGACCCCCAGCGCGCCCTGCAGGCCGCCGCCCCCGCCCCGCGACATCCGGAAGTACAGGAAGCCGAAGAAGAGCAGCGGCAGGCCGAAGATCAGCAGCCAGGAGAGCACCTCGGAGCCGAAGCTCGTCCCCGACGTCTGGGCGGACACCGTCACGCCGTCGGTCTGCAGCTGGGTCAGCAGCGTCTGGTCGGCCTGCGGCGGGATGACCACGGTGTAGTTGGTCCCGCTGGTCAGCTCGCCGGTGCTGGAGCCGCCCGGCGCGGCGATGTCGATGGTCTTGACCTTGTGCTGAGATACGTCGGTGAGGAACTGCGAATAGGTCAGGCTCGTCGAGGTCGAATGCACGGTAGGCAACACCAGCCACAGGACGAACGCGGCCAGCAGCGCGATCAGCCATACGAGGTTCCGGCCACGGGGCGGCCGGGGCGGCGCGGTCGGCACGGGCTTGTCGCCGGGCGGCGGCGGCTTGGCTTGCTTGCTCATGGCGGCTCCTGCTCCTAGTGCTGCCCAGTATGCCCGGTAGGCCGGGCGCCCCGACCAGCGGCGAGTCTCCGGCGGCAAATAGACGGCACGCTGTCGGCGAACAGGAAGCGGGCCCCAGGGAGCGGCGAGCGAATTACGGGCGCAGCACGGCGGCGCCGTCGAAGCGGCCCGCTTTCAGGTCCCGCAGCGCCTGGTCGGCTTCGTCCAGCGGGTAGGGGTGCACGGTGACGGCCAGGTGGTGCTGGCCGGCGAAGGCCAGGAACTCCCGGGCGTCGGCCCGGGTGTTGGAGGTGGTGCTGCGCAGCTGCCGCTCCTGGAACAGGTGCCGCTCGTAGTTGAGCGGCGGGATGTCGGACAGGTAGATGCCGGCCAGGGCCAGCGTGCCGCCCCGGTCCAGGGCGGCCAGCGCGGGCAGCACCAGGTCGCCGACCGGGGCGAACAAGATGGCCGCGTCCAGCGGCTCGGGCGGCATGTCGGCCGGGCCGCCCACCGACGCGGCGCCGAGCTCGCGGGCCAGCTGCTGGGCCTGCTCGCCGCGGGTCAGCACGTGCACGGTGGCGCCCTGGGCCAGGGCGACCTGGGCGGCCAGGTGGGCACTGCCGCCGAAGCCGTACAGGCCGAGCCGCCCGCCCGGAGGCAGCTCGGCGCGCTGCAGCGCGTGGTAGCCGATGATGCCGGCGCACAGCAGCGGGGCCAGCTCGAGGTCGGAGTAGCCCGCGGGCAGCGGGTGCGCGTAGGCGGCCGGGACGGTCATGAAGTCGGCGTAGCCGCCGTCGGCGTCCCAGCCGGTGTAGCGGGAGTGCGGGCAGAGGTTCTCCGCGCCGCGCAGGCAGAACTTGCACTGCTGATCGGTCCAGCGCAGCCAGGCCGCGCCGGCCCGGTCCCCCACCACAAACTCTTCCGCGCCCTCACCCACGGCGACGACCTGGCCGACGACCTCGTGGCCGGGAGTCACACCCGCCCGGTGTGGCGGCAGGTCGCCCTCGGTCACGTGCAGGTCGGTGCGGCACACGCCGCAGGCCAGGACCTTGAGCAGCAGCTCGCCGGGACCCGGCTCGGGGACGTCGTCGGTGCTGCTCAGCCGCAGCGGCTGGCCGGTGACCGGGCCGGGGTTGTCCACATGCCATGCGCGCATAGATGGCACGCTACTCCCGGCCCGGCTCCCCTTAACCCTGCTGGCCCGGCTGACTCCGTCAGCCCTTGCGGGGCTCGCCCCGGTAGGTGCCGAACGTCCAGCGGTTGCCCTCCGGGTCGAGGGCGGCGAAGTCGTGCGAGCCGTAGTCGGTGTCGTACGGCTCCATGGTGATCTCGGCGCCTGCGGCCCGGGCCCGCTCGCACAGCTCGTCGACACGATCGGTGACGACGTAGGCGCCGAACGCCCCGGCGTCGGTCGCGCTGTTCTGTCCGTCGCGCTCGGAGCCGAGCATGATCCCGCCGCCTTCGGGCCAGGACAGCTGGGCGTGGTCGACCCGCTCGGCGTCCCCGTAGACGACCGTCTCCTCGAACCCGAAGGCCTCGGTCAGGAAGCGGATCAGGGCCCGGGCGTCGCGGGCGCGGAGCGAGGGCCAGACCTGCGGTTGCGGTGTCCTATCCAGGTGCGGGGTGGTGCTCATGGCGTGTCACCCTCTCTGTGGGTGTCTCGACTGCTTGTCCTGGTCAGCTTCCCTCGGCCAGCCAGGCCCCGGCTTGGACGTTTCGGAACTCCTCAGCCGCCCACTGGCTGGGCGGGCAGCCGGCCAGCGACCGGAACTCCCGGGCCAGGTGGGCCTGGTCGAAGTAGCCGCACTGCGCAGCCAGGTCGGCCAGCCCGGTGCCAGCACGGGCCGGAGCACCGTCAGTGAGGCTCTTGATCAGCAGGTCGCGGGCGCGGGTGAAGCGGACGACACGCGCGGCCGCCTTCGGCGTCAGCCCGATCTCGGTGCGGAACCGGCCGGTGAGGTGGCGGGCGCTCCAGCCCGTCTGCTCGGCCAGGTCACCGATGCGTAGGGTGCCGCCCGAGGCGAGCAGCTGGCGCCAGGCCCAGCCGACCTCGGGGGCGACCTGCGGCGCAAGGCTCGGGCTCGCGTCGTTGGCCAGCAGCCGGAGCAGGATCTCGTTCAGGACGGCGAACCGCCCGGGCCAGCCGGGCGCGGCCAGGGCCCGGGCCCGCAGCTCAGCGCAGGCCCCGCCCAGCACGTCGTCGGCGGGCACGTCGATCTCGGCCAGCTCGCCCGCGGGCAGGCCGAGCAGGGCCCGGGCGCCGAGCGGCCGGAGGGCGACCTGGATACCGGACTGCGCCCCCTGGTGGGCGACCAACGCCGGTGTGGAGTGCAGGCCGCCGAGAAGCGTGCCATAATCGCCGGGCGGCTGGCGGGAATCGGGGTGAGCCAGGATGACCAGCGGCTCGTCCAGAGTGAAGATCAGGGTCAGGAACGGCGAGGGCAGGCCGCGGTGCCGGGCGGGCGGCACCCCGCGCTGACGGTAGCCGGAGTACCACGCCACGTACGGGCGCAGGGCGGCGGCCGGACGCTGCCTGCAGTGTTCGTCTATCGGGCCGTGTTGGTCTATCGGGCCGTGCTCTGCTACCGAGCCGGGCCCGTCGATAACACCGGCCGCTGCTGAACCTGTCCGGACCGTCATACGTTTTACTCAGCAGAATCCCGGTATCGGCCCAGACTTCGGGGTTCTCATTGTTTGTGCAGGTCGTTGGCCTACTGCCACGATCGGGACCATATCCCCAGTGTACGGGGCTCTGGGGTTTGGACCCGGTTGGCGGCAAGCGGAACGTATGCCGGGCCGTTGGCGTTAACCGAACAACGGGTTGGAGTGGCACGTGATCATTCGTCAGCTCGACTGCGCCAGTGTCGGCGCGGCCTTGCTGTTCGACCGCGCCAGCGTCGGCGCGGCGAGCGAAGACGGGGGAAGTGATATGGCCGTGATGACCGCAGAAACAGTTCAGGATTCAGCGGGGCACCAGGGAACGGGGCAGGACCAGCCGGGGCTGGGCCAGTCGCAATTGGGCCAGTCAGGATTGGGCCAGCCGGGATTGGCCGTGGTCGATCCGCGGCAGCTCGAGCTGTCCGTCCGGACCGGCGCGGACGGCGGGCCGGTGGTGGCCATGACCGGTGAGCTGGACATCGCCACCGCCGATCAGGCGTACGCGTATCTCAGCGACGTGCTGAGCAGCGTCGGCCAAGACGGTGCCGGCCAGGACCGGGCCGGCCAGGACCGCGCGGCGGTCAGCATGGACCTGTCCGGGCTGACGTTCTGCGACGCGTCCGGGCTGAGCGTGCTGGCCCGGGTGGCCCGGCGCGCCCGGAAGGCGGGCGGACAGCTGCGCATGGTGGCGGCGCGCCCGGCGCTGATGAAGATCATCCGGATCACCGGGCTGGACCGGTCCTATCCCGAGCTGGTGCCGGCCCGCGCGTCCTGAGGTCCGGCGGGGGCCTGTTGACGTGTTGGTCAAGGGGCCTGCGGCCGGGGCGAGGTAGCGCCGGGCGTTAGATTTGGAGTGCGTCCGGCGCTATATCTGAATTCTGCGCAAGCGGAGGGACCTCGCCATGGCCGAAGAAGTTCAAGGGCAGACCGCTGACACATCGGAGGACTCCGCCGAGTCCTCCGAGGCGACCATCGCCGTTCACTGGCGCGAAGAGGGCTACTACACGCCCCCGCCGAAGTTCATCGGCCAGGCCAACGCCTCGGACCCGGCGATCCGGGCCCGGTTCGCGGAGGAGAACTTCCCGGAGTGCTTCCGGGAGTACGCCGACCTGCTGGAGTGGGACCGGTACTGGGACACCACGCTGGACACCAGCAACGCGCCGTTCTTCAAGTGGTTCGCGGGCGGCAGGCTGAACGCCAGCTACAACTGCGTGGACCGGCACCTGGCCCAGGACCGCAACAAGGCGGCGCTGATCTTCGTACCCGAGCCGGAGTCCGAAGCGCACGTGGTGCTGACCTACCAGGAGCTGTACCGCCAGGTCAACGAGATGGCCGCGCTGCTGCGGGACTTCTGCGGGCTGACGGCGGGCGACCGGGTCACGCTGCACATGCCGATGGTCCCGGAGCTGCCGGTGACCATGCTGGCCTGCGCCCGGCTGGGGGTGGTCCACTCCCAGGTCTTCGCCGGGTTCAGCGGGGCGGCGTGCGGCGGCCGGATCGCCGACTCGGGCAGCTCGGTGCTGATCACCATGGACGGCTACTACCGCAGCGGCGCGCTGCTGGATCACAAGGTCAAGGCGGACGAGGCCATCGAGGCGGCCCGCAAGGAAGGCCAGGAGGTCGACAAGGTCCTGGTCTGGCGGCGTTACCCGGGCCAGTACTCGGCCCAGACCCCGATGGTGGAGGGCCGCGACTTCTTCGTGGACGAGGTGCTGGCCGACTACCGGCGCGCGGTGGTGGAGCCGGTGTCGATGCCGTCCGAGGCCCCGCTGTTCCTGATGTACACCAGCGGCACCACCGGCCGGCCCAAGGGCTGCCAGCACTCCACCGGCGGGTACCTGTCCTACGTGACCGGGACGGCCAAGTTCTACCAGGACATCCACCCCGAGGACACCTACTGGTGCATGGCCGACATCGGCTGGATCACCGGCCACTCCTACATCGTGTACGGCCCGCTGTCGCTCGGCACGACCAGCGTGATCTACGAGGGCACGCCCAACTACCCGGACGCCGGGCGGCCGTGGCGGATCGCCGAGCAGCTCGGGGTGACCATCTTCCACACCTCCCCCACCGCCATCCGGATGCTGCGCAAGGTGGGCCCGGATGAGCCAGGCCAAGTACGACTACCACTTCAAGCACATGACCACGGTGGGCGAGCCGATCGAGCCCGAGGTCTGGCGCTGGTTCTACGAGACGGTGGGCAAGGGCGAGGCGGTCATCGTCGACACCTGGTGGCAGACCGAGACGGGCGGCTTCCTGGGCACCGGGCTGCCGGGCCTGGACGCGATGAAGCCGGGCAGCTGCGGCCCGGCCGCGCTCGGCATCTACCCGGAGATCCTGGACGAGGACGCCAACCCGATCCCGCAGGGCAGCGGCAAGGCGGGCAACATCTGCATCCGCAACCCGTGGCCGGGCATCTTCCAGACCATCTGGGGCCAGCCCGAGCGGTTCGTCTCGACCTACTTCGAGAAGTACAACAAGAACCCGGACAGCAAGGACTGGCACGACTGGCCCTACTTCGCCGGCGACGGCGCGGTGCAGGCCGAGGACGGCTACTTCCGCATCCTGGGCCGGGTCGACGACGTGATCAACGTGGCCGGGCACCGGCTGGGGACCAAGGAGCTGGAGTCCTCGGCGCTGGCCGTGGCCGAGATCGCCGAGGCGGCGGCGGTACCGGTCATCGACGACGTGCGCGGCCGGGTGGTCGAGATGTACGTCTCGCTCAAGCCCGGGGTCACGGCCGGCCCGGACATCGAGGCCAAGGTCACGATGGCCATCGAGACCGACATCGGCAAGATCGCGCGGCCGAAGAATATCTGGATCGTGCCGGACATGCCCAAGACGCGGTCGGGCAAGATCATGCGCCGGGTCATCGCGGCCACGTCCAACTTCAGCGACGTCGGCGACATCACCACGCTGGCCAACCCCGAGGTGGTGGAGCAGATCCGGCACCAGGTGCAGAGCGCCAAGCACGCCAGGGGCGAGGTGCCGCGGGAGCTGACCGAGGCCGAGGAGGCCGAGATCGCGTCGTTCGGCGCGGAAAGCTAGGTCGCTTCAGCCGAACGGCCCGGAGTGCTCGCCCCGGGCCGTTCGGGTTTTGCTCAGGCGGGATGGGGCTACGTGGTGGGCGAGCCGACCTCGACGGTCAGGTCGTCGTGCAGGAAGGACAGGTAGCCGCTGACGGCGGCCGAGTCGCCGTGGGCCTCGGGGTAGGCCCAGACGGCGTCGGTGAGCGTCTCGGTGCTGGCCGCCGTTCCGGCGCCGGCCGGGATCGACCAGTAGGACGCGGTGCCCTTGTACGGGCACACGGTGTGCGTGTCGCTGGGCTCGAGCAGGTCCTGCCGGACGTCCCGGGCCGGGATGTAGAAGCGGTTGGGCAGGCCGGTCTCGGACAGCAGCAGCGGCTCGGTGGTCTCGGCCAGCACCTGGTCGCCGAGCAGGACCCGGACGGGCCGGGAGGTCCGGCGCACGTCGACGCGGTGGTACGGGTCCTGCAGGCCGCCGTGGGCCACCAGCTCGTCCTCGTCGTACCACTCGTCCATGGCGCCGAAGTAGAAGCCGGCGTAGCCCTGGAGCCAGGCCGACTCGGCGTTGGGCTCCGGGTAGGCCCAGATGGCGTTCTCGGCCGTCTTACCGCCGGCCGTCACCGTCCAGTAGGACGCGGTGCCCTTGAACGGGCAGTAGGTGTGGTGCTCGGTCGGCGCGATCAGGCCGGCCGCCAGGTCGTCCTGGGGCACGTAGACCTGGGGCGGCAGGCCGGTCTCGTACAGCAGCACGGCCCGGTCGGTGTCCACCACGGTCTGGCCGCCGAGGACGGCCCGGACCCGGCGCGGGAAGGGCTGCATGAGCAGCTTGTGCTTGGGACCCTCGATCGTGTAGTTGACGTCCTGCGGCGGACGCCCGGACAACGGGCCGTTGGAAAAGGTCAGCGACATCGCGGCTCTCCTGGTGGATTCGGCTGTCGGTTGGCATAACCGGCGTCGGCCGGGCAGTCATTCCGGCTGTACGGCCATTCCGCTCGGCGGCTACAGATCAGCGGGGGTGACGGCGGCGGCCAGGCGGACCTGGGCGGGCCACAGGTCAGCCCAGCCGGCGTCCAGCTCGAAGACGGCCACGGCGGCGGTGGGGAAGCTGACCTGCGCCTGGGCCAGGCTGGCGGCCAGCTCGGCCAGGCCCGGGTTGTGGGCCACCAGTAGCGCGGTCCGGTACCGGGCGGGCAGCTCCTGGACCAGGAAGCGCAGGGCCAGCGCGCTGGCCGCGTAGGCGCGCGGCTCGAACCGGACCTCGGGCGCTTCATCCAGCTCGGCAACAACCAGGTCCCAGGTCTGGCGGGTGCGCACGGCGGTGGAGCAGATGACGACGTCCGGGAGGTAGCCCTGGTCGTGCAGCCAGCGGCCGATGCGGGGGGCGTCGCGGCGGCCGCGCTTGGCCAGGGGACGTTCGGCGTCGGGCACGTCGGGCCAGTCCGACTTGGCGTGCCGCAGCAGGATCAGCCGGCGAGCGGCGGGCTCCGGGGGCTTCTGGGGCTCCGGGGGCTTCTGGGGCTCGGGCGGTTGTCCGGCTGGGGTGGCCACGGTCCGTTCGGCTTAATTCTCGGGTTCCGGGCGGACCAGGACGAAGTTGACCGCGGTGGCTCGCATGACCAGGTCGCCGTCCTGGTTGACGGCCTCGATCAGGCCGGTCACGATGCCGCGGTCCGGCTTGCTCTTGGACCGGCGGGCGTCCTGGACGGTGGCCCGGACACGGAGCGTGTCCCCCGGGCGGACCGGAACGGGCCAGCGGATCTGGTCGATGCCCGGGCTGGCCAGGCTGCCGCCGACCGGGAGGTAGTGCTCGACGAGCTGGCGCATGACCATGGCGGCCGTGTGCCAGCCGCTGGCGATCAGCCCGCCGAACGGCCCGCGGGCCGCGGCCTCAGGATCGACGTGAATCGGCTGCGGATCGAAATCGCGAGCGAAAGACAGGATCTGGGCTTCACTGACGCTGGCTGCACCGCAGTCGAACGTCGCGCCGGGCGGGTAATCCTCGAAGAAATGCGGGCCGTTGTCCGTCACGTGGATGATTATCCTCGCGCCGGCCAGCCGACTCCTTACAGATAACGAACGCGTCACGGAAATAACTCAGTTTGCCTGCGAGCCAAACTTTGTTGCTGCCATGCTTCCGCAGACGGCACAGACCGCCGGATAGCGACAATAAGCCTCATCATCACCGACAGTGACAGGCTCGCCGACAATCTCCCTCCGGGACCGGTAGGCGAGCGCGAAACCGACATGGGGAGTTCTGTGGATTCGGCCCATTTGCACCAGCGCCCGCGGAAGATCCGGCGCACGGGCAGGCACACCACGCCTTCGCAGGTTGAGAAGGTCGCCGCCACGGCGACCAAGGCCGCCCCCGCGGTCGCGATCGCGGGCGCGCTGGTCGCCACCGCGGCCCCGCAGGCGCACGCGGCCGAGAAGAGCCCGGTCCAGGCGACGGTGGCCGTGGAGCAGGTGCACACGGCGGCGGCCATCACCAAGAGCCAGACCGCCGTCACCCAGAAGACCTCGGCCCGCAGCTACACGGTCCGGTCCGGGGACACGCTGTCCCTGATCGCCAAGCGCTTCTACGGCCAGGCGGCCGCCTGGACCACGATCTACAACGCGAACAAGTCCAGGATCAGCAACCCCAACACCATCTTCGTGGGCCAGGTGCTGAGCATCCCGGGCAGCACCACATCGTCGAGCGCGACCTCCTACTCCCCCAAGCACGCCAAGACCGCCACCACGCTGACCTCGTCGGTGAGCAAGCTGAGCGGCACGCTGAGCTGCTCCGGCCTGGAGTCGCTGTGGAAGGCGGCGGGCGGCTCGTCCGCCGAGGCCTTCATGGCCGCCGAGATCGCCATGGCCGAATCCGGCGGCAACCAGTACGCGCACAGCCCGACCAACGACTACGGCTACTGGCAGATCAACGGCGTGCACGGCGCCATGGCGACCTACAACGCGATTGGCAACGCCAAGGCGGCCATCGCGATCTCCGACAACGGCCGCGACTGGGGCGCGTGGACCACGTACACCTCGGGCGCGTACCGGGGTAAGTGCTAGGGCTCCTCGCTTTTCGCCGCGCCTTTCTGGTTCGCCGCCGGGCAGCGTAGCTTCGGCGGTATGGACGCTGCGGTGACCGATGCTGAGGTGCTGGCCTGGCGGGACGGATTCATCGAGGCCCTGGACCAGACCGTGCTGCCGCACCAGGTCCGCACGCTGCGGATCGGGACGGTGGATGAGCTGGTCCAGGCCATCACCAGCCTGGCCATCCGGGGCGCGCCGCTGCTCGGCGCGGCCGGGGCGCTCGGCGTGGCCCTCGCGGCCCGCCAGGGTCGGGCCGAAGGCTGGGACGACGCGCGGCGGGCGGCCGAGATCGGCCGGATCGCCGCCGCCCGGCCCACGGCAGTCAACCTCAGCCGTGAGGTGGCCGCGGTCGCGGCCCGGCTCGAGGACGGCCCGGCCGCGGTGGAAACGGCGGCCCGGGCCGTGCTGGACACGGCGGTCGAAGTCAGCCACCGGATCAGCGAGCGCGGCGCGGCCTACCTGCTCCAGGAGTGCGGTGTCGACTCGTTGCCGGGACGCGGGGCCGGCCAGCAGCCGGGCCGCGGGGCCGGGTCGCTGCGGGTGCACACGCACTGCAACACCGGCGCGCTGGCCTGCCTGGGCTGGGGTACCGCGCTCGGCGTCATCCGGGCCCTGCACGAGGCCGGCGCGCTGAGTCACGTCATCGTGGACGAGACCCGGCCGCTGCTGCAGGGCGCCCGGCTGACCTGCTGGGAGCTGGACCAGCTGGGCATCGAGCACTGGCTGGCCTGCGACGGCGCGGCGCCGTTCCTGATCAGCCAGCACCGGGCCGACGCGGTGGTGGTCGGGGCCGACCGGATCGCGGCCAACGGCGACGTGGCCAACAAGATCGGCACCTACAGCCTGGCCCTGGCCGCCCGCCAGGCGGGCATCCCGTTCCTGGTCGCGGCGCCGGAATCGACCATCGACCCGGCCACGCCGTCGGGAGCGGCGATACCGATCGAGCAGCGGCCGGACGAGGAGGTCACCGTGCCCGCCGCGCCCCAGGGAACCCGGGCGCTGAACCTGGCCTTCGACATCACGCCGGCCGAGCTGGTCTCCGCGGTGGTGACCGAGGAGCGGCTCATCCGCCCGGGCGAGTGGTCGTGAACCGCTGGAGCTAGCCATCGGGGCTAGCTATCGGGGCTGGCTATCGGGGCTGGCTACTGCGGCCTAGCTCGGCTGCTCGAAGGCCTTCCGCAGCGCGCCAAGGAACAGCTCGGGCGGCTGGGCGCCGGAGATGCCGTAGCGGCGGTCCAGAACGTAGAACGGCACGCCGTTGGCTCCGAGAAGCTGCGCTTCGCGGATGTCGTCGCGGACCGCGTCCTCGTAGTCGTGGCCGGCCAGGGTGGTCCGCACCAGGTCGGCGGGCACGCCGACCTCGCTGAGCAGGCGGGCCAGTTCGGCCGGGTCGGACAGGTCAGCGCCTTCGGCGAAGTGCGCACGGAACAGCCGTTCCTCGGCTTCCCCGCCCACGCCCTGGTCGGCGGCCAGGTGCAGGGCCCGGTGCGCGTCCAGGGTGTTGACGGCCAGCGAGGACGCGTAGTCGAAGGCGATGCCCTCGGCCTCGCCGAGGCCGGCCATCCGGTCCACCATGCCCTCGGACTGGGCGCCGAACCGGCGGGCCAGGTACTCGACGGTGGGCACGGCCTCACCAGCCGGCATGTCGGGGTTCAGCTGGAAACTCCGCCAGGTGACCTGGACCTCGTCGGCCCGCTCGAACTCGCTCAGCGCGCGCTCGAAGCGGTGCTTGCCGATGTAGCACCAGGGACAGACCACGTCGGACCAGATCTCGATCTCCACGCTGAGGTTCAACTCTTCTGGGGGCGGCCTTGTTCCGATAAGTTCGGCTGCGTGGCCCACGATGACAGGCGTCCCAGCCGGGCCGGGCAGATCGGCACGGCCAGCCTGATCGGCGCGGTGGCCGGCGCGGCCCTGGCCGGGTCCCGCGGCCGGCGCGCGGCTCTGGCCGGGGCGCTGGCGGGTGCGGCCGGCCTGGCCGTGACCGAGGCGGTGGCCCGGGCCCGGCAGCAGCCGGGCGAGATCCCCGCACTGTGGTCACGGATCATCGCCAGCGGCGCGCTGGCCGCCCCGGCGGGCTGGGCGGCGGGACGGCTGACCGGGGCGGGACCGGTCCCGGTGGCCACGGTGGCGGGCGCGGCGGCCGGGGCGCTGGGGCTGCGGCCGGAGAAGGTGCTGCTCGGACCGGCGGCTGGGGCGGCAATCGGGTTCGGCCTGGCCGGGCTGGGACGCGCGGGGCTCGACCTTGGCGGTGGGGGGCGGGTGCCGGCGGCGGTGGCGGCCTCGACGGCGGTGGTCGGATTCCGGATGTTGTCGGCGGTCGTCTTCCGCGACCCGCAGCTGAGCCTGCTGGCCGAGCGGGTGCATCCGGCGGACGTGCCGTTCGTGGTGCCGCTGGCCAGCCAGACCCGGTACGTCGGCACCGACTACGTGCGGCGGCTGGCCGAGGTGCTGGGCGGCACGTACACGCCCGAGGTACCCGACATCGGCATCGTCCCGGAGCTGGACCGGCTGGCCGGGCCGTCCTTCGATCCGGCGTCGGTGGATCCGCTGGTGCGCGAGTTCTACGAGCACACGACCAGGTTCGCGCTGGACATCGTGCCGGAGTGGCGGCTGTGGGTGCGGCCCGGCTACCTGCTGTACCGGACGCTGGTGGCCGACCCGCTGGGCCAGGCCAGCGTGCCGATGAGCCAGCGGGAAGCGCAGCGCGGCGTACGCAGCCGGATCGACACCATCACCGACCTTCCCGAGCACACCGGCCCGCCCGAGCACACCGTGCTGCCCGACGGAACGCGGGCGCTGCGCGGCTGGATCCGTTCGGCGGCGGACACGGGCAAGCCCATCTACGTCGGCATCTACACCACCTACCGGCGCGAGGGCCGGGGCTACGTGAGCGTCGGTTTCCCGCTGCCGCAGGCCAGCTTCACCGCCACGCTGGCGCCGTCGGCCCGGCCGGGCGGGGGCCTGGTGCTGGACAGCCGCAGCGACCTGGACCAGCCCGGGCACTACCTGACCTACATCGACCCGGACACGGCCGAGCTCACCACCGCGGGGGTGCGCGGGTTCGCCGAGCGGCTGGACGTCTACGTGCAGGACGGGGAGCTGCGGGCCGAGCACGCGTTCTGGGTGTTCGGGTTCCCGTTCCTGGTGCTGCACTACCGGATGCACCGCAAGCCGGCGGGTGCTGCGGGCAGCTGAGCCGGCGCGGGCCTGAGCGGTCGGTGCGGCGGCTGCGGGTCAGTTCTGGAGCGGGATCATCTCCCGGACGAAGGCATCCACGAACGAGCCGAACGACTCCGGCTCTGACGCGGGGCGGATCACGAATTTGCTCAGGCCGGCCTCGACGTACTGCTCGATCAGCCGGCGGGCGCCGTCCCAGCCCAGGGCCACGACGGTCTCCGGGTCGGTGCCCGGCTTGCGGCGGGCGATCGAGGCGCGGAGCTGATCCGGGATGCCGTCGAGGGCGACCGACACGCTCAGCCCGTAGTGGTCTTCTTCGACTTCCCGGCCGGCGTCCGCCGCCGCGCTCTTGATCAACTCGACCGCGTCGCCCGCCTCGGCGGGAGTCATCAGCGCGCCGAGCCACCCGTCGGCCAGCCGCCCGACCCGGCGCAGGCCGCCGGGGGCCGTCCCGCCCAGCCAGATGTCCAGCGGCTTGCCGGGCAGCGGCCCGATGCTGGCGTCCGACACGGTGAAGAACTCGCCCTCGAATGACACGGAGGGATTAGTCAGCAGCTGCCGCACCAGCACGAGCGACTCATCGAAGACGGCGGCGCGCTTTCCCGGGGGGACCGGGAACAGGTCCCGTTCGGCGACCTGGGCGGGCTGGAGTCCGAACACGGGCAGCACGCGGCGCGGCGCGAGCCCGGCCAGGGAGGCCAGCTGCTTGGCCACCAGCACCGGATTGCGGCCGGGCAGGACCGAGATCCCGCTGCCGACCTTGAGCTTCTGGGTGCGCGCCAGGGCGAAGGCCATGCCAGTGAAGGGCTCCACCGCCGGGGAGTACACGATTTCGGGGAGCCACAGCGAGTCGATCCCGGCCTGTTCCAGGAGCTCGACCGCGTCGGCGAACTGGTCAGCGGCGCCCGCCGACCCCAGGCCTATTCCGATACGTACCTTCAGCATGACCCCATCCGATCACAGTGCCGGCCTGACCTCCAGAGGCCGGGGTCGCTCAGGGTGGCCAGCGGGCCAGGACAGGCGGTCCAGGGCGGCAGGCGGTCCAGGGCGGCAGGCGGTCCAGGGCGGCAGGCGGTCAACGGGCTCAGAGATCAACGGCGGCGGACGACGAGGACGGCGGAGTCGACGCGGGGCGGCGGACGGAACGCGGCCCGGGGCACGGTCAGTCCGGTGGTCATCCGGTGGGCGCGGGCCTGGCGAGCGACCCGGGGAGCGCCGGCCGAGGCGTACTTGCGGACCGCGGCCCGTTGCAGCACGAGATCGGCGGCGGTGAGCCGGGAGCCGGCGGCCAGGAGCACGGTGAGCAGGTCGGCGGTGATGGCGTAGGGCGGGCTGGAGACGACGCGGAAGGGGCGCCGCGGCAGCCGCAGGGTCCGGGCGTCGGCCTGGAGGACGGTGATCTGAGGGAAGCGCTGGCGCAGTACGGCGGCTCGGCCAGGGTGCAGCTCGACGGCGATGACCTGCGCTCCGGCGCGGATCAGGGGCCCGGTAAGCGAACCGGTGCCCGCGCCGAGATCGAAGACCAGCTCGCCGGGATGGACGGCGGCGGCGGCGACGATCCGCTCGGCCCAGTCGTCAGCGAGCCTGTGCCAGCCCCACGCCGGGCGCGACTGTCCCGCGCCGGACACGACGGACCATAACCGTGAAGAGACCCACGCGCTGACCGTAACGGGCGCGATGACCTCGGGCAACCGGATTTCCTGGCCCTCAGCCTCCGGGCGGGTCCGGGCCGTCTGACGGTGGCCGTGACGCGGGTGGCGGCCGGTGGCTGCGGATGGTGCGGCCGTCAGGGCTGGTGGCCTGGCTGGTGCCGTCGGGATGGACGGTCAGGGTCCAGCCTTGCTCGTGCAGGACGACATGGTGGTGCCACCAGCAGTAGTTCTTGAGGTTGGCGAGGCTGGTGGTCCCGCCGTCGGCGCGGTGGACCACGTGGTGCGGTTCGCAGGCCGCGGCGGGCTGGTCGCAGCCGCCGGGGTACTGGCAGCGCTGATCCCGCAGGGCGACCAGACGACGCAGGTGAACGGGGATCTCGTCGGTCTGGCCCACGTCCAGCGGGAGGGAGGGTCCGTTCAGGCCCGGGCCGAGGAGATTACGCCGCAGGAACGAGGCCACGCCGCCGGGTCCGGACACGACCTGGATGACGCGGCCCAGGATCTGCTGCTCGAGCTCGGCCAGCATCTCGGCGACCGCGGCAGCTGGCCGGGCCCGCCGGGCGGCCGCGCTGGTGAGACCGGGCGGGATGTCGGCAGGGTCCTCGCCGATCGGGGAGGCGGCGGGGCTTGCGGGAGGCTGGTCGGCGGTGCGGGCGGCGGGGCTGGGCCCGGTGGCCTTGGTGCGGAGGTGGTGGTAGCGCACGCACAGGCTGATCAGGTCGTCAAGGACGGAGGGGTCCAGGTCGGCGGTGACGACGGGGATGATCATCGCGTCGTAGGCGACGCGGCGAGCGTCGGGGCCTTCCAGCCAGGCGCCGCCGTCACCGGTGCTGACGGACGCGGCGGCGCGCTGAGCGGCCCAGGCGGCCCGGTAGTCGGCGATCCACTTGGCCTGGAGGGCCGAGTCCGTGTCCAGCTCCACAAGGTGGGGAAAGCCCATGTGAACCAGGGCCTTGACCGGCTGGCCGGCCCGCTTGGGCAGGAGATCGGAGGCGAGCAGGCGGCGCATGGCCTCGGCTAGGGCGTCGTGATAGCGCTCCGGGTGGGTGCGCAGGTCAGCACCGCCGTTGGGCGCGGAGAGAGCGTCCAGGACGGACTGGACCAGGGCGGCGCATTCGGGGGTCAGGTCTCCGCGCAGGACGCCGGCTCCGTCGAGGGTGGTGTCCAGGGATACGCCCCGATCCGGGTCGGGGTCATCGTCGGGGTCGGGCGGGGCAATACGGGCGCGGATCTCGGCGCAGATCATGGCCAGGGCGCGGAGGTCGGCGCCGGCCCGGGAGGCGGCCACGAGGATCTGCTCGGCCTGCGCGCGGTACTCGGGCGGCAGGGCGTTGGTCCACTTGGCCAGCTGCAGGGCGACCGACTTGGTGAGGACGTCGCCCTCGCCCTCGGCCAGGCCGGCGACGAGGACCGGATGGCACTCGGCCAGGCCTTGCACCGCGCGGTACTCGCCCGCCTGGCCCCAGGTGACGCGAGTGCGGTGGACCAGCCAGGTCCGGGTGGTGCGCTGGCCGTCGTCGACCGCGCCGTCCTGGGCGTCGAACGCGGCCAGGAAGCGGGCCCGGGCCGCGGCTTCGATGGCATCGGCCCGCTCCAGGCCGTGCACGCACTCGGCCAGGACGGCGACCGGAAGGTCGGCCGCGTCGACGGCGGCCAGGAAGCCGAGGGCGGTCTTCAGCATGGCCAGGGCGTCGGCCGGGCTGGTGGGTGAGGGCACTGGGTCCATATGCGGCGTCACCTCCTGACCTAGATCGAATTCCTGTTCAAAGCCTACGATCCGCCAGTGACATTTCTGGGGGTGACAAGTCCCGGGCGAGCGGAAGATTCCGGTTGACCGGATCTCGGCTTCCGGCGAGATCTCACGGCCGGCCGGATTCGCGGGGGACGTGGATTCGCCGGATGGCGGTGGTGGTCACCGGCCGAAGGACGGGACGGTCGTTGACCGAGAACTGAACGGGACGGGGCGGGATCGTGAGCGGCGGGGGAAATGGGCGGCGTGCGGCGGGACCGGTCGTGACCGGGGCCGGGGAATGTGCTCTGCTATGAGGATGAGCAGCGATCCTGGGCAGGCCTTCAACGCGCTGCCGGCCGACTGGGCTTCCGACCCCGCCCTGCTGGCCGGCCTGACCGTCGATGACGACGACGAGCATGACGATCCGGTGCTGCGGTGGCCGGACGGCCGGATCGTGGACACCTGGCGCGAGGACTACCCGTACCCGGAGAAGATGCTGCGCAGCGACTATGAGTACCTCAAGCGGCCGCTGCAGATCGAGCTGGTCAAGCTGCAGAACTGGGTGAAGTCCACCGGGCAGCGGATCGTGATCATCTTCGAGGGACGGGACGCGGCCGGCAAGGGAGGCACGATCAAGCGCTTCACCGAGCACCTGAACCCGCGGGGGGCGACGGTGGTGGCGCTGGCCAAGCCGTCCGAGCGGGAGCGGACCCAGTGGTACCTGCAGCGGTACGTGCCGCACCTGCCCGCGGCCGGGGAGATCGTGATGTTCGACCGGTCCTGGTACAACCGGGCCGGGGTGGAGCGGGTCATGGGGTTCAGCGACCAGGACGAGTACGAGGAGTTCATGCGGGAGGCACCGGACTTCGAGCAGATGCTGATCCGGTCCGGGCTGAACCTGACCAAGTTCTGGTTCTCGGTGACCTCATCGGAGCAGCGGACCCGGTTCATCATCCGGCGGATCGACCCGGTGCGGCAGTGGAAGCTGAGCCCGATGGACCTGGAGTCGCTGGACAAGTGGGACGCGTACACCGAGGCCAAAGAGGCCATGTTCCACTACACCGACACCCCCGCGGCGCCGTGGACAGTGGTCAAGAGCAATGACAAGAAGCGGGCCCGGCTCGAGGCGATCAAGCACGTGCTGCGGCAGTTCGACTACGAGGGCAAGGACGCCTCGGTCATCGGCGAACCGGACAAGCTGATCATCGGGCCGCCGTCGGTGCTGTCCGAGCACAACCCGGACCGGATTTACCCCGACCTGCAGGACGGCTGCTAGGAGACGGCGGGCCAGGTGTGGACCGGTTCGTTGCTGTGCATGTGCTGCATGTAGTGCTCGGTCATCTCGCGTAGCGCGGCGGGGCGGTCCAGGCCGTGCTGGCGGGTGAGGCCGGCCACGGTGGCGGCCTGCCAGGAGGCGCCGGTCTGGCCGGACAGGCAGCGCTGCTCGATGATGCCGAGGAGCCGGTCGATCTCGGTGGGGCTGACCTCCCAGCGGGCCAGGCCCTCGCGGGCCAGCGGGAGCAGGCGGCGCAGCACGAGCTCAGCGGCCGGGACGTCACCGGCGCCGGGCCAGTAGAGCTGGGCGTCCAGGCCGTGGCGAGCCGCCATGTGCAGGTTCTCGGCGGCGACGGCGAACGACATCTGGGTCCAGATGGGCCGCTGGGCTTCGGCCAGGTAGCGGACCAGCCCGTAGTAGAAAGCGGCGTTGGCCATGACGTCGGCGATGGTGGGCCCGGCGGGCAGGACACGGTTCTCGACCCGCAGGTGCGGGGTGCCGTTGACCACGCCGTAGACGGGCCGGTTCCACCGGTAGATGGTGCCGTTGTGCAGGCTCATCTCGGCCAGCTGCGGGCTTGACCCCTGGTCCAGGACGGCGAGCGGCTCCTCGTCCTCGCAGATGGGCAGCAGGGCCGGGAAGTAGCGCAGGTTCTCCTCGTACAAGTCGAAGACCGAGGTGATCCAGCGCTCGCCGAACCAGACCCGGGGCCGCACGCCCTGCTCCTTCAGCTCATCGGGGCGGGTGTCGGTGGCCTGCTCGAACAGCGTGATCCGGGTCTCGTGCCAAAGCTGCCGGCCGAACAGGAACGGCGAGTTGGCCCCCAGCGCGACCTGGACGCCGGCGATGGCCTGGGCCGCGTTCCAGTAGCTGGCGAACGCGTCCGGGGCGACCTGGAGGTGCAGCTGGACGCTGGTGCAGGCCGCCTCGGGCAGGATGCTGTCGGCGTGGGTCGTGAGCTGCTCGGCCCCGTCGATGGCGATCCGCATGTCCTCGCCGCGGGCGGCGATGATCTGCTCGTTCAGCACCCGGTAGCGCTCGTTGGGCGACATGGCGCTGGAGTCCACGTCGGCTTCGGACAAGGTGGGCAGGATGCCGATCATGACCAGGCGGCTGCCCACGGTGCGGGCCTTGCCCTCGGCGGCGTTGAGGTCGGCGCGGATCTCCCGCTCCAGGCCCTCGAAGGCGTCGCCGCCGAGCAGCCGGGGCGGCACGTTGATCTCCAGGTTGAACTGGCCGACCTCGGTGGCCCAGGCCGGGTCGGCGATGGCGGCCAGCACGTCGGCGTTGGCCATGGAGGGCAGGGCCCGGTCATCGACCAGGTTCAGCTCGATCTCCTGGCCGACCATCGGGGTGTTCTCGTCGAAGGCCCGGTCCCGCAGCATGCGGGCGAACGCATCCAGCGAGCGGCGGACCTTGTCGCGGTACCGGCGCCGGTCCTCGCCGCTGATCTTGATCGCCTGGATGTCACGGCCCATAGGGTCCTCCGGATGTCCTGCCCGTACCTACCTTCGCACGCGGGTGCGGGCAGACAAAAGCGCCTGCCCGACTCCCGGCGCCGGGAGTGGGAGCGGGGGCAGCGCCGGGAGATCGGGCAGGCGGGAGCACGGCCGCCGGTATCGGCGGCCGTGAGCTACCAGCGGTACCAGCGGCTCCTGGAGCCTCCTTCGCCCACGCGAACGAGGAAACCGACGAGCCAGATGACCAGCACGATCAGGGCGATCCACCAGAGAATGTGGATGGCAAATCCCAGCCCGCCCAAAATCAGGGCGAGCAGCAGAACCAGCAAAATGATGCCCATGTCTATGTCCTCTTCCTAGGCGTTTCTTTAGAACGACCGCCGACTACCCGGGGCATGGCGGTCCACACATTCAGACGGAACCGATTCGCGGCGGCGGGTGGCCGGCTAGGAGCGTTCGGCGGAGCCGGGCGTGAGCAGGCCGCGGTTGAAGGCCTCGGCCACGGCGGCGGCCCGGTCACCCACGCCGAGCTTGGCGTAGATGTTGAGCAGGTGCGTCTTGACCGTGGCTTCGGTGATGAACAGGCGCGCGGCCGCGTCTCGGTTGGTGCCGCCGGAGGCGACCAGCTCCAGGACCTCGAGCTCGCGGTGGCTGAGCGGCCCCGATCCCGGCGCCCGGACCCGGCTCATGAGCCGGGCCGTCACGGCCGGGGACAGGACTGACTGGCCCTGGGCCGCGGCCCGGACGGCGCGCAGCAGCTCGGCCCGCGGTGCGTCCTTGAGCAGGTAGCCGGTGGCCCCGGCCTCGATGGCGGGCAGCACGTAGCTGTCGGTGTCGTAGGTGGTCAGGACCAGGATCCGGGCCGGGACGCCGAGTCGGGCCAGCTCGGTGATGGCGGCCAGGCCGTCCATGCCCGGCATCCGCAGGTCCATCAGGATGACGTCCGGCGGCCGGGACTGGGCCAGGGTGACGGCTTCGGCGCCGTCGGCGGCCTCGCCGAGCACCTCGAACCCCGGATCGCGGGCGAACATGCTGCTCAGGCCGTCCCGGACGACCGGGTGATCATCGGCGATGAGGAGCCGGATGGGAGCGGTCACGGGGCGGCCTGCGCGACCGGGAGGCAGGCTGAGATGCCGGTGCCGAAGCCCGGCTCGGACTCGACCTGTAGGGTCCCGGCCAGGCTCTCGATCCGCTGCCGCATAGCGACCAGGCCGAAGCCGCCCTGGTGGTCGGCGCCCGGGCGGGAGGCGGGGCCCTGGTGGACGGTGGGGCCAGCATGGGAGGTGGGACGGAGACCGTCGCCGACGGTCAGGCCGACCAGGCCGATCGTGCTGCCGACGGCGTGGCGGGCCATCCGGTGGTCGTCCGGGGGCCGGACACCTGGGGCGGCGGGGTCGAGGAGAGCCGGGTCGAAGCCGCAGCCATCGTCGCGGACGTCGAGGGCGACCTCGTGCTCCATGTAGGACAGGGTGACGCCGACCCTGGTGGCGGCGGCGTGCCGGGCCACGTTGGTCAGCGCCTCCTGGGCCGTGCGGAGCAGGGCGAACTCGGCCTGCGGCGGCATCGGCCGGGCCGTGCCGGTGGTGGTGACCTGGGCCGCGATCCCGTGCCGGGCCGACCAGCGGGTGGCCACGTCGGCCAGGGCCTCGGACAGGCGGCCGGTCTCCAGCCGCTCGGGCCGCAGCGCCTCGACCGAGCGGCGGGCCTCGGACAGGCTCTCCCGGGCCAGGCCGGTGGCGGCCTCGAAGTGGCGGCGCCAGCCGGCCGGGTCGTCGGCGGCCTGCTCGGCCGCCTGGAGCTGGGTGATGATCCCGGTCAGGCCCTGAGCCAGGGTGTCGTGGATCTCCCGGGCCATCCGCTGCCGCTCCTCCACCACCCCGGCCTCCCGGGCCTGGGTCAGGAGCTGCTGCTGCAGGCCGGCGTTCTCGGCCAGCGTCGCCTCCAGCCGGTGGTTGGTCGCGCTGAGCTGGCCGACGGCGCATTCGGTGTGCCACCGGGACCAGGCGTAGGCCAGCGCGATGGCGACGTTCACGGCCACGATGATCAGGTAGATGAGCAGGCCGGCGGCGGTGTCCTTGTCCACGCCGTAGGCCTGCGCGGTAGCGGCCAGCAGGCCGACCGCGGCCGCGCCGAGCAGCCGCCAGGGCCAGGCCAGGAACAAGATCGCGTAGAAGTAGATGGTGAAGGTGAACAGCCCGAACAGGGTGTTGTCGAGGATGAGGAGCGCGCCGAGCAGGATCAGCCCGGTGACGAAGACCGCCATCATCCTCGGCCGCTGCCGCCAGGCCGGATGCAGGGTGAACATCCACAGCATCCAGGCCGCGGTCACGGCACTGATGATCAGCCCGGCGAGCAGCGCAGCGTCGTTCGTCGTGCGAAGCGAGTAGGACACCAGCACGCAGAAGGCCAGCATCCCGTAGGGCAGGACGTCCAGCAGCAGCCGCTCGCGCCGGCGGGCGGCCTGCACGTCATCGCCCCTGCGGATGACGTGGGGCCGGATCCTGATGGCCGGTGACATGCGGTGCCTCCTCGACAGTTCCAGGGTGGCAGCAGCGGGTCCCGGCGCGCATCAGCCGATCGGCTGAGTTATGGGGGCTCGGTCGGGGGGCGGGTCAAGCGCAGATGATCAGGCCGACACGATCAGGAGGAGCTGATCAGGCCGAGACGATGGTGATGGTGGTCCGGCCGATGCGGACCTTGTCGCCCTTCTTCAATCGCTGAGCGCTGAACATTCTCCGGCCGTTGAGCCACGTCCCGTTCGTCGAATTGAGGTCTTCCACGTACCAGTAGCCGTGCGCGAACTGGAAGCGGGCGTGGTGGCTCGAGGCGTGGTCATCGCCGGCGGCCAGGTTGCCCTGGCGGCCCGCGGTGAAGTCGGTGCTGAAGACCTGGGTCTGGCCGCCGGCCTGGAGGACCAGCGACGGGGTGGGGCCGACGTCGTTGAGGGTCTTGTCGCCGTGCGTGGTGACGGCAGACACGGCGGCCTTCCAGCCGAGCTGCTCGGCATCGGTCAGGTCGTCCCAGGGCGGGACGGATTTCTTCTGAGCGTTGCGATAGGCGTCGTAGGCGGTTCGGGCCAGGACTTCTATATCGATTCGCGCCACAAATCGATGATGCCAGAGGTTCGTCAGCTTTCGGGATGGTCTCGGGCAGCTCTGCGGTCCGCCCAGCGGCTGATGAGGGGAGGAAGCACGGCGATCAGGATCCAGCAGTATTTGGCCCAATCGGTCCGCCACCAGGACACCACGATGGACAACACCATGACGGACGGGACGACCACGGCCCGGGCCTTGGCGGACCGCTCGCGCTTGTCGGTGACCAGCATGCCCAGGCGGCGGGCCAGGATGAGCAGGCCCTCGATGGACAGGCTGGCCAGGAGCAGGTTGGCGGCGAAGATGTCGACGGCCAGCGGATTGCTCCCGAAGCGGCCGAGCAGGTCGCTGGTGAAGGGCATGGTGGTGATGGCGAACAGGAACAGGAAGTTCACCCAGGCCAGCCCCTCCTCCTTCTCGCCCCAGCGGCGGAAGACCTGCCGGTGCACGAGCCAGAACTGGGCGATGATGTAGAACGACAGCGCATAGCTGGCCAGCGAGGCCACGCTCTTGCTCAGCTCGGAGGCGAGGTCGGCGGCCGAGTCCGGGTCGGCCAGGGCGCGGACATCAGGGGTGTCGAGCTGCAGGACCAGCAGGGTGAGGGCGATGGCGATCACGCCGTCGGACAAGGCCAGCAGGCGATTGGAAAACACCCGTGGTTCGTCGTCGTGGCCTGGGGAAGACGTCACGACCCGAGCATTCCAGATCGGCGCCGAGAATCTCGCGCCAGGTGAATCCTTCGGCGGCCGGCGGAGCGACAGTTAGGTTATGGAGGCCGGCGCAAGCGACGCGACGCTGCTGGCCGCTGTGGGCGAGCGCGACCTGGACGCCATGCGGGCGCTGTACGACCGGCACGCGGGCTGGCTGGCGGTGCGGCTGGGCCGCCGGTGCAACGACCCGGACACGGTGGCCGACGCGGTGCAGGACACGTTCGTCGCGGTCTGGCAGAAGCCGAAGGGGTTCCGCGGGGACGGCGACGTGGCCGCCTGGCTGTGGGGCATCGCCATCCGGCGGCTGCTGTCCCGGCTGCGGTCCCGCCGCGACCTGGTGGGGGCGGCGGGCCTGGAGCTGACGGGCCTGACGTCGGCTGGTCCGGCGCCGGGTCGTCCGGGGCCGGACGGCACGGCGCTGGCAGGCACGGTGCCGGCCGCCGAGGACCAGGTGCTGCTGTCGGTCGAGTACGGCGACATCGGCCAGGCGCTGGCCCGGCTGTCGCCGGAGATGCGGGCGGTGATCCAGGCCGTGGTGCTGGACGGGCTGACGGCCAAGGAGGCCGCCCAGCTGCTGGGCATGCCGGTGGGCAGCGTCAAGACGCGGCTGTCCCGGGGCAAGGCCCACCTGCGGGCCGCGCTAGCGGAAGGACTGTCATGACAACCGGCTGGCATGTCGACGACGCGGCGCTGCGGCGCTGGATCGACCGGGCCGACTCGCTGGCCGAGGGGGCCTCGGTCGAGCAGCACCTGCTGTCCTGCGCACCGTGCCGGGCGCGGGTCAACGCGACGGTGGCGGGGGGCCAGGCGGTGGATCTGGACGCGGTGTGGGCGCGGACCCGGGACGCGATCGAGCTACCCCGGCCGTCGGTCTTCGAGCGGCTGCTGCGGCGGGTCGGGGTGCCGGCCAACGAGGCCCGGCTGATCGCGGCGGCGTCCTCGTTCAGCGCGGTCTGGCTGGCCGGGGTGGCCGCGGTGCTGACCTTCGCCACCCTGGCCGCGGTGTTCGGCCCGTCCTGGCACGGCGCGGCGCTGTTCTTGTCGGTGGCGCCGCTGGTGCCGTGCCTGGCCGTGGCGTTCAGCTACGCCCCGGACGCCGACCCGGCGCTGGAACCGGAGAGCGTCGCGCCGTACCCGGCGCTGCGGCTGGTCCTGCTGCGCACCATCGCGGTACTGGCCCTGGCCCTGCCGACGGTGCTGCTGGTCGGGCTGTTCATCCCGGGCCTGGCCCCGTACCTGTGGCTGCTGCCCGCGGTCGGCTTCGCGGCCGCGGTGCTGGCCCTGTCCACCTGGATCAGCCCGGCCCGGGCGGCCAGCACGGTCAGCGCGGCCTGGCTAGGCCTGATCTGGCTGCTGGTGGCCCGGTCGGGCTCGGCGGACGCCGCGCTGCGGACCGAGTCTCAGCTGGGTTACCTGGCGCTGATCGCGGCGTCGTTCGGCATTGTCCTCGTGCGCGGGCGCGGCCCGCGTGAACTTCGGCCCCGGAGGATCCGGCTATGACCGTCTCCATCAGCCTGCGTGACGTCGGCCGCAGATACGGCTCAGCCTGGGCGCTGACCGACATCGACCTCGACCTGGCCCCGGGGGTGACCGGCCTGCTGGGCCCGAACGGCGCGGGCAAGACCACCCTGCTGCGGCTGCTGGCCACCGCGCTGACGCCGACCCAGGGGTCGATCAGCGTGCTGGGCCTGGATCCCGCCGACCCGGCGCAACGCACCGGCATCCGGCGCGGGCTGGGCTACCTGCCGCAGGAGATCGGCTTCCCGCGCGGCTTCACCGCCTTCGCCTTCGTGGACTACATCGCGCTGCTCAAGGAGTGGACCCAGCCGGCCGCGCGGCACGCGGAGGTGCGCCGGGTGCTCGACCTGGTCGGCCTGTCCGGCCTGGGCGCGAAGCGGCTCCGGGCCATGTCCGGCGGCCAGCGCCGGCGGGTGGCGCTGGCCCAGGCGCTGCTCGGCGCGCCACCGGTGCTGATCCTGGACGAGCCGACGACCGGTGTCGACCCGGAGCAGCGGGTGACGCTGCGGAACGTGCTGGCCGAGATCGCGCGCACGTCGATCGTGGTGCTGTCCACCCACCAGACCGAAGACGTCGCGGCCCTGTGCGAGCGGGTCATCGTGCTGGATCACGGCCGGGTCCGCTACGACGGCCCGGTGACCGACCTGGTCGGCCAGGCGGCCGGGCGGGTCTGGCTGGCCAACAAGCCGGACCCGGCGGCCAGCGTCTCGTGGCGGACCGGCACCGGCCGGTACCGCAACGTCGGCGGCCGGATGCGGGATGACGCCGAGCAGGTCGAGCCGTCGCTGGAAGACGCGTACCTGCTGCTGCGCGACAGGTCGCCGGAGCACGGGGAGGTGGCCTCATGACCGAGGTCCTCGCGCTCGGCCCGGTCCCGGCCGAGGCCCGGCGCTCCGTGATCCCGGCGCTGGCCGTCCGGGAAACCCGCAGGCTGCTGCTCAACCCGGTCTTCCTGTTCGCGGTGGCGATCACCGTGTACGCACTGCGGGCCGGACAGGGCCCGGTGACCGAGATCGACACGGCCAACCCGTACCCGGCCATCTTCCTGGGCGGGTTCGGCATGATGGCCACGTACTGGCTGACCCGGTCGATGCAGCCCAGCGAGCCGGTCGTCGGCGTCACCCCGGTCACGCAGCCGGCCCGGACGGCCGCGCTGTGCGGGGTGGCCCTGGTACCGTTCGGCTTCGGCATCCTGGCCCTGCTCAGGTTCGTGCAGCTCATCCCGGTCAGCAGCCCGGTCTACGGGCCGTTCAGCCCGGCGTCCCGGGTCGCCATCCTGATCGGGCAGATGGTGCTCCCGGCGCTGGGCGGCCCGCTGCTCGGGGTCGCGCTGGGCCGCTGGGTGCGGTTCCCGGGCGCCGCGCTGGCGGTGTTCCTGATCCTGTACGGCTGGGTCAGCCTGGTCACGATCCTGTCGATGTCGCACCGGAACTCGGCGCCGGTGGCGGTGCTGCGGCTGTTCGCGCCGTTCGCCTTCTTCAGCTACACCGGGGACAACGACACCGACCCGCCCGCGCCCACCGCCTGGCGCGGGTCACCGTGGTTCTTCCTGGGCTGGCAGCTCGCGCTGTGCGCGATCGCGGTCCTGGTCGCGCTGCTGCGCGGAGCGGAAGGGCCGGTGCGGTCCCGGATCATCCGGGCCCTGGTCGTCACCGCGGTGGCCGCGCTGGTCCTGCTCGGGCTGGCCGCGGCGGGCGGGTTCAGCTACGCCGTGACGGCGTGATGATCGGGCCGGTGCTGCGGGCCGGGCCGTGCAGGGCGGTGGCCGGCGTCAGCGGCCTGGCCGTGCTGGCGGGCGGGGCCGGGGCGGCTTTCCCGGCGGCCGCCGCCCTGCTGTTCCCGGTCTGCTTCGCGCTGCTCGCCGCGGCCGCGGCGTTCACCCTGGACGAGCCGGCCAGCGCGGTCGTCGACGTGACCCCGACCGGGTTGCGGCGGCGGGCCGCGATCCGGGCGCTGGCCCTGGCCGTGCCCTCGGGGGCGGGCGCGGCCGTCATCGGAGCCGGCGCGCTGCGCGGGGTGGCGCTGCCGTGGGCCTCGGTGGGGGTGGCGCTGGCCGGCAGCGTGCTGCTCGGCTTCACCCTGGCCTGCGTGGCGCGGCGGCGGGTAGGCGAGCCGGGGGCAGTGGCGGCCTCCGCGGCGGCGCTGGTGCTGATCGTGCCGGGGATGCTGCCGCGAGTGACGCGGCTGGTGCACACGTTCCCGGCGGCCGGCCAGCAGGGCTGGTCGTCCGACGCGTGCTGGGCGCTGCTGGGCGGGATCTGCGCAGTGGCCATCGCCGTGGCGCTGACCGAGCGGGGCTGGGTCAGGTAATTTTCCTCTCATGTCAATCGTTCCCGACACCAAGGACTGGACCTGGGTGCTGCGGCGGCCGTGCCCGGAGTGCGGCCTGGACACGCAGAGCTTCGCGCGCGAGGCGATCCCCGGGATGATCCGGGCCAACGCGGCGGCCTGGCAGCAGGCGCTGTCCGGCCCGGACGACGTGCGGCAGCGGCCCCAGCCGGCGAAGTGGTCGACGCTGGAGTACGGCTGCCACGTCCGGGACGTGCTGCGGCTGTACGACGAGCGGCTGCGGATGATGCTGACCCAGGACGACCCGCTGTACCCGAACTGGGATCAGGACGAGACAGCGCTGGCGCAGCGGTACGGGGAGCAGGATCCGGCCGTGGTGGCGGCCGAGCTCGGCGCGGCGGCCGACGAGGTCGCGGCCCGGTTCGAGACGGTGGCCGGCCCGGGCTGGGATCGCCCCGGCCGGCGCAGTGACGGCGCGTCGTTCACCATCGAGTCGTTCGGCCGGTACTTCGTCCACGACCCGGTCCACCACTACTACGACGCCACCGGAACGCCGGCCGCGGCCCAGTAAGCCTGAGGGCGGCCCGGCGAGCCCGGTCACCGGGCGGCGCCGGCCGCAAGGCGCCGGGTAGGCACCGACAGGCCGGCGAAGGCGAGCAGGGCCGAGACGCCCAGGATGGCGGCCAGCCAGCCGGCCGGGGCGTAGGGACGGAACCCGCCGGTGAGCACGTGGCTGATGGGCAGCAGCGCGGTGGCGGCCAGGGCCAGCCCGAGGCCCAGGCCGATGGCGATGATGACGACGGCCTCCCAGCGGGCCATGGCGCGGACCTGGCGCGGGGTGGCGCCGATCAGCCGGAGCAGGGCGAGTTCGCGGCGGCGGCGCAGCGCGATCATGAGCAGCGTGTTGAGCACGGCGATCGAGGTGAAGGCGAAGAGCATGGCGACGAAGAAGGGGCCGAGCCAGTGGTTCAGCTCCTGGCCGGTGTCCGGCGCGAGGTCGCGGGCGGGCGCGGCGCTGACCTGAAGGCCGGGGTACCGGGCGCGCAGCTCGGCGGTCAGACGGGCGGTCACCGCGGCGGGCTGATCGGCCTGGATGAGGATGGTGCCGAGCAGCGGGGTGGCCTGGTGGGCGGCGGCCAGCTCGGGGGCGAGGAGGGCGTCGCCGAAGGCCAGGTCGCGGGTGTAGATGGCGACCACGGTGGCGCGGGTGGGGGTCCCGTCGCCGAGCATGACGGGAACCTGGTCGCCGACACGGGCGTGCGCGGCGGCGGCGCGGTGCCGGGACAGGGCGATCGTGTCGCCGTGCAGGCCGCCCAGGGTGCCGGCGATGACGCCGGGGTCGAAGCCGCCCGGATGGGGGCCGCCATCCGGGAGGCCGGCCGCGATCAGGGCCGGGACGGCGTCATCCGGGGTGCCCAGGCCGGGGCCGAGGGCGGTGGGGGTCAGGGCGGCGGCCGAGCGCACGCCGGGGGTGGCCCGGGTCTCGGCCAGGGCGGCGGCCGGGAGGCCCACCGGCCCGGGCCCGGTGCTGGTGAGGGCGAGCGAACCGGTCAGGCCGGCCTGCCGCTGCTGAGCGGTGGCGTGGTCGATGGTGGTCAGGCTGAAGAACAGGGTGCAGCTCAGCGCCACGGTCAGGACGATCGGCGTGCTGGCCGAGGAGAACCGGCGGGCGGCCGCGCGCAGGTTCGCGGCGGCCAGGAACCCGCCGACCGGGGACAGCGCGCCGAGGACGGGGCCGAGTAGCCGGGCCACGGCGTACGGGATGACCGGGCCCAGGAAGGCGGCCGCCACGACCAGGAAGATCGCGTTCAGCTCGGCGGTGGCGGCGACGGTCTGCACCGTGGAGGCGGTGGCCGAGACGGTGAACAGCGGGACGGCCGCGGCCAGCGCGACCAGGCCGCCGATGATCCGGCCCGGCCCGAGCAGGCGGGGCTCGGCCGCAGCGTCGGCCAGCGCGAGGGTGGGCGGCACGCGGGCGGCCCGGTGCCCGGCGGCCAGCACGGCGAGCAGCGCGGTGGCCACTCCCCCGCCGACCGCGGCCGCAGCGGGCAGCCAGCCGGAGCCGACGGCGAAGTCCGGCGGCACGAGGCCGTGGCTGAGCAGCCCGCGGGCCAGGGCCCGGCCCAGCACCATCCCGGGCCAGATCCCGGCGGCCGAGCCGGCCAGCGCGACGATGACCGCTTCCCACGCGATCAGGCGGCGGATCTGGCCGGGCGTGGCGGCCACCGCCCGCAGCAGGGCGATCTCGCGCTCGCGCTGCTGGATGGACAGGCCCAGCGTGCTGGCCACCACGAAGATGGCGATGAACAGGGCCAGGCCGCCGAACGCGGCCGTGACCGGGATCAGCACCTTGCGGTTCAGCTCCTGGTCCGGGTACTCGGCCGCGCCGCGGGAGGCCCCGGTGGCGACCTGCGCGCCGTCGGCGGCCGCGGCGGCCCGCAGATCGTCCCGCAGGCGGCTGGAATCGAAGCCGGGCGCGGCAAGCACGCCGATGGCGTCGACCTGGCCGGGGGGCCCGGCCAGCCGGGCGGCCTCGGCGTCGGTCAGGAAGATGGCGGCCTGCCGGGCGACGGGGTGCCGCGGCCGGGCCACGCCGACCACGGTGACCAGGTGCGCGGGCTCGGGCCGGCCAGGGCGAGCCGAGCGCCGAGCGAGGCAGGATAGCTGGTGACGACCTCGTTCGGCCGATGGGGCGGGCGGCAGGCGGTCAGGACGTAGGGGGTCAGTGCGGCGCTGCCCCAGCCGTGCGCCACGGTGGCCCGGCCGCCGAGCGCGGCGGGCACCGACACGTCGCCGATCGCGGTCCGGACGCCGGGGACGGCGGCCAGCCGGGCGGCCAGCGCGGCGCTGACCCGGGCCCGCTGGCTGAGCGGGACGTCGTGATCGGGGCCGGCCAGCTGCGGGCGGGTGATGACCGCGGCGGCGCCGGCGTAGCGCTCGACGGGCGGGTGGGTGCGCAGGACGGACTCGAGCTGCATGCCCCAGGCCATGGTGAGCACGGCCGCGGCGAACAGCGCGATCAGCGCGCCGGCGAAGGGGCCGAGGCGGCCGCGGGCGGACAGGACGGCGAGGCGCAGCATGGCTCAGGCCCCCAGCCGGGCCAGCTGCCTGGCGACCTGGGCCGCGGTGGGCGCGGTCAGGGTGCCAGCCAGCCGCCCGTCGGCCAGGAGCAGGACCCGGTCGGCCCAGGCTGCGGCGGCCGGGTCGTGGGTGACCATGACCACGGTGTGGCCGCCGGGGCCGGCCACCTCGCGGAGCAGGGCGAGGACCTCGTGCCCGGTGCGGGAGTCCAGCGCCCCGGTCGGCTCGTCGGCGAAGACCACCTCGGGATCGGTGATCAGGGCCCGGGCGATGGCCACCCGCTGCTGCTGCCCGCCGGACAGCTGCGCCGGGCGGTCCCGCAGGCGCTGGTCCAGCCCGACCCGGGCGGCCATCTCGCGCACGGCCGAGCGCCCCGGCCGGCGGCCGTCCAGCCGCAGCGGCAGGGCGATGTTCTGCGCGACGGTGAGGGCGGGCAGCAGGTTGTAGGCCTGGAAGACGAACCCGATCCGCTCGCGGCGCACGACGGTCAGCTGCCGCTCGCTGCAGCCGGCCCAGGTCGGCCCCGCCCAGCTCGACGCGGCCGGAGGTGGGCCGGTCCAGGCCGGCGGCCACGTTCAGCAGCGTGCTCTTGCCGGATCCGGAGGGCCCCATGATGGCGGTGAACGACCCGGGGGGCAGCGCGGCGCTGATGCCGTCGAGGGCGACGAGGGCCCGGTCGCCCCGGCCGTAGACCTTGCGGACGTCCCGCAGGGCCAGGGCCGGGGCGGAGGCGAACGTCTGGCGGGTGCGGAGAGCCTGGTTGACCATGACCCGACGGTAAGATCCAGCGGCGGCAGGCACATCGTCCCGTAGCCGGATCCTGGCTCGTTCGGGCTGATGAGGGGAGCTCCTCCTTGAGGATGAGGCGGCCGGGGAGAGGGTGACGTACGTTCGGTGCGTGAGGGATCTCGCCCGCCGTCACTGGTTTGACGTGCTGATCGCGGTGCTGGCCGTGGTGGCCATGCTGGAGGTGGCGCTCGGGCGCGGGTCGCCCGGGGCGCCGCAGACGACCCTGTGGTTCAGCATCCCGGCCATCGCCGTGCTGCCGCTGGCGATCTTCGCCCGGCGGCGCTTCCCGTTCGCGGGCCCGGCCATTTACTGGCCGCTGGCCGCGGTGATCTCGGCCGTGGACCCGCTGCTGATCCCGTACGCCGACGCGCTGTTCCCGATCGGCATGGCGGACGCGTTCCTGCTCGGGAACCTGCGCGACGGCCGCCGGGCAGTGCTGGGGCTGGGGGTGGTCGCGGCCGGGGCGGTGATCATCGTGGCCAGCATCCCGGGCCATTCGGCCAGCACGCTGGTCTTCGTGCCGCTGGAGTTCGTGATCAGCGGGGTGGCCGGCTTCGCCCTGCGGGAGCGGGCCGTGCAGGCCGAGGAGGCGGAGACGCGGGCGGCCCAGGCCGAACGGGAGCGGGACACCGCGGCCCGGATCGCGGTGGCCGAGGAGCGTACCCGGATCGCGCGGGAGCTGCACGACATCGTGGCCCACGCGGTGAGCGTCATGGTGCTGCAGGTCGGCGCGGTCCGGCACAAGCTGCCCGCCGCGCTGCCCGCGGACCGCGAGGTGCTCCGCGGGGTCGAGCAGGTGGGCCGGGCGGCACTGGCCGAGATGCGGCACCTGCTGGACGCCATGCGGGAAGACGGGGAACGCGCCGAGCTCGGCCCGCAGCCCGGGCTGGACCGGCTGGACGCGCTGCTGCAGGACGTCGCGCGGGCCGGGCTGCCGGTGCGGCTGCACGTCGGCGGGGACCGGTTCGAGCTGCCCCGCGGGATCGACATCTCCGCCTACCGGATCGTCCAGGAGGGCCTGACCAACGCGCTGAAGCACGCCCAGGCCACCCAGGCCGAGGTGGCGCTGGAGTACGCGGCCGACCAGCTGCGGATCGAGGTGAGCGACAACGGGCACGGGGCGGTGCCGGGCCACGGCCAGGGTCACGGGCTCATCGGCATCCACGAGCGGGTCAAGCTGTACCAGGGCGAGATGAGCACCGCGACGGCCGGCGGCGGCTTCACCCTGACCGCGCGCCTGCCGCTGACCGGGTACCAGCCATGACGATCCGGGTGCTGATCGCCGACGACCAGTCCATGGTCCGGGCCGGCCTGGCCCTGCTGCTGTCCGGCGAGGAGGACATCGACGTGGTGGCCGAGGCGCGGGACGGGCTGGAGGCGGTGGCGAAGGCGGCCCGGTGCGACCCGACGGTCATCCTGATGGACATCCGGATGCCGGAGCTGGACGGGCTGGAGGCGACGCGGCGCATCATCGCGGCGGACGAACAGGCCCGGGTGCTGATCCTGACCACGTTCGGCCTGGACGAGTACGTGTACGAGGCGCTGCGCTCGGGCGCCAGCGGGTTCGTGCTCAAGGACGACCCGCCGGAGCAGCTGATCGGCGCGGTCCGCACGGTAGCGGCGGGCGACGCGCTGCTGTCACCCGCGATCACCAGGCGGGTGATCAGGCAGTTCGTCCGCATCCCGCGGTCGGCACCGCCCAGGGAGCTGGCTGAGCTGACGGCCCGGGAGCACGACATCCTGCGGCTGATCGCGGGCGGGCTGTCCAACGCGGAGATCGGGCGGCAGCTGTTCATCAGCGAGACGACGGTCAAGACCCACGTCACGCACGTGCTGCAGAAGCTGGGGCTGCGGGACCGGGTACAGGCCGTGGTACTGGCCTACCAGTGCGGGCTGCTCGACGCCTGACCGCCGCGGTGACCGCCGCGACGGCCACCGGGACGGCGATCGCGGTGGCCGTCCCGGGGCGCTGGGCTAGCGCCAGCCGTAGCGCTGGTGGAAGCCGGCCCGCGACCCGTTCGAAGGCGTCGCGCGGCAGGGCGGCCGCTTCCCGGCGCATGCCGCTGCGGTGGACCCGGATGACCCGGTCCAGGCTGACCCAGGAGGGCCGGTGCTCACCGTCCCAGCGGCCCGCGCCGATGGACACGAAGTCACCCTCGCCGTTGTGGTCCTTGCTGGTGAGCTGCACGGCCAGGAAGGTGCCCGCGGATTCGACGGCCACCACGAGCACGGGGCGGTCCTTGCCCCGGCCGTCGTTCTCCTCGAACGGCACCCAGGTCCAGACGACCTCGCCGGGATCCGGGGCCCCGTCCGTTTCCGGCGAGTAGCTCATCCGGACCGGCCCGATGCGATGCGGGTCGACCTCTACGGTGGCGTCCGGGCCGAACTCGCCGGGCGTAGCTTCGGCGTCCGGACGAGGGGCGGGCGGGCGGCGGCTGCTGCTCCGGGCCGGGGGCCGCGCGGGGGGACGGCGGCCGCCCTTCATCGCGTCGGATACGGCCTTGAACAGATCTCCGAGCAACCCCATGCGGCCACAATAACGGCCGCGCTGGCTAAGACGACGGGCGGTTAAGACGACGGGCCGGGTCCAGCCGTCGGCAATCTTGAGTTCCCGGACGACCTGGGCGGGATTGCCGGCGGCCAGCACCCGCGGGGGCAGATCGCCTTTGACGACTGATCCGGCCGCGACCACCGTGTGGTCCCCGATCTTGCTTCCCGGCAGGACGAGCACGCCCCGACATAGCCACACATTGTTACCGATGACGACGGGCGCCGAGCGGATCGGGCTCTCGGAGTCCAGGCTGTGCCAGTTGGTGTCCAGCACCGCGGCATAGTCGCCGATAAGGCAATCATCACCAATTTCGATGTATTGGGAGGCAATAACGCTCGCACCCTGATTAATGAACACCCGCTTACCGATGCGGAGTTTACCTTCCGGCGTCTTGGCCCCGATTTCGCAAGGAACCGTATAACACCGGACCATGAACCTCCAGCCGAGGTCAACCGACCCGCGGTTGTACAACACGGGAAAGCGTCCCTCGCACGCGATCGCCGATGACTTGACTCCGCGCAAACGGAACCAGGCACTGCACAAGGCCGATCTCATATAGAACGTAGGCTTTTGCGCCATGGCGCCTCCTGGGCGGTAATCGAGGCAACGGGACGGCTAAGAAACCCCCCTTCTGACGATGTTACACGCAGGTTCCATCAGCGCGGCCGAAAGCGGGTAAACCGGACAAGTCGCCAAGAAAAACGCCGCGCCTCCATGGGGTTTCATGACGGTAAGTGACGAGAGACGAGGTGCGGTCGCGGGCCGCGGAACGGGCCGACGCGGGGCCGCGGGGCCTGACGGCCGGCGCCCGGCGCCCGGCGGGCTGAGGCTTAGCGCGGTGCTTCAGGGGCGGCCCGGGGAGCCACGGGGAGCCATGGGCCGGCTGGCGCTGGTCGTGCGCCACGACGAGAAGGGCCCGGATCCATGTCCTGGATCCGGGCCCTTCTCCTTAGTAGCGGGGGCGGGATTTGAACCCGCGACCTCTGGGTTATGAGCCCAGCGAGCTACCGAACTGCTCCACCCCGCGTCGGTGTGCCCCTACTGTATGGACTCCCGGCGGCCAACGCAAATCAACCGGGGAGCCGCATCCGGCGGCGCGCAGCGCGTAACCTTCGGCCATGACCGAGGTCGTGATCTACACCGACGGCGCGTGCAGCGGCAATCCCGGGCCGGGGGGCTGGGGGGCCGTGCTGCGGTGGAACGGCACGGTGAAGGAGCTGCACGGCGGCGATCCGGCCACCACCAACAACCGGATGGAACTGATGGCCGCCATCCAGGCGCTGGAGGCGCTGAGCCGCCCGACGACGGTGCAGCTGTTCATCGACAGCAAGTACGTGCTGGACGGCATCACCAAGTGGATCAAGGGCTGGCAGCGCAACGGCTGGCGGACGGCGAGCAAGCAGCCGGTCAAGAACGAGGACCTGTGGCGGCGGCTGGTCGAGGCCATGGACGGTCACGACATCAGCTGGACCTGGGTCAAGGGCCACGCCGGGGACGAGGGCAACGAGCGGGCCGACGAGCTGGCCCGGATGGGCGCCGAGGAGTCGGCGCTCAGCGGGCGGGCGGGCGGCCGCGGATAACCAGGACGACGGCGCCGACGATGAGCGCGCCGCCGGCCAGCGTGGCCGGAGTGAGCTGCTCGTTCAGGATGAGGGCGCCGAGCAGGACGGCGATCATCGGGTTCACGTAGGCGTAGGTGGCCACCGTGGTGGTGGGCAGGGACCGGACCGCGACGCCGTAGGCCGAGAACGCGACCACCGAGCCGAACACGATGAGGTAACCGAGGGCGAACCAGGACCGGGCCGAGACCTGAGCCAGGTGCAGTGAGCCGAACTCGCCGGCCGCCGCGGCCGCGGCGAGCAGGGCGGCACCGCCGCAGAGCAGCTCGAGCGCGCTGGCCAGGGCGGCGCTGGCCGGGAGGGTGACCCGGCCCGCCATGATGGTGCCCAGGGCCCACACCGCCGCGGCGGCCAGGATGGTCAGCACGCCGCCCACCGAGACCGGGCCGGTGCCCCCGCCGATACCGGAGAGCAGAGCCACGCCGACCAGGCCGAGGAGCAGGCCGGCCGCGGGGGCGAGCTTGATCCGGGTCCGGTTGAGGACGGCGTCGATGGTGAGCAGCCACAGCGGCACGGTGGCGACCAGCAGCGCGGCCAGGCCGGACGGGACGGTGCGCTCGCCGACGCCGACCACGGCGTTGGCCACCAGGAGCAGGATGCCGACCACGGCGCAGCCGAGCCACTCGGCGCGGGCGGGCCAGCGGCGGCCGGCCGGGGCGCCGGGGAGGGCGCGGGTCCGGCGGCAGGCGGTCAGGGCGATGGGCAGCATGATCAGGCCCGCGGCCAGGTTCCGGGCGGCGGCCATCAGCAGTGGCGGCATGGTCTCGACGCCGACCCTGATGGCCAGGTAGGTGCTGCCCCATACGACGTAGACGATGAGCAGGCTGGCCCAGGCGACCGGAGTGGCCCGCCGCGCCGGTCCCCCGTCCGGGCCGGGCCGAACGGCCGGTGGGCCCTGCGGCGGGCGGGCGGCCACGTTCCGTTCGCTCACGTGTTCAGCCTGCCAGGCGGCGCTGACCGGGACGAGTGGCAGGATGGCCAACATGAGGCGAAATCCTGCCACCGGGGGTGGGCAGGCCGGCCTGGATCAGACCAGCTGAGATCAGGCCAGCCGGGGTCAGGCCAGCCGGGGGACGTTTCGCGCTGCGCGCCCGGCCTGGGCGATGAGCAGCCAGGCGACGAGGGCGGCCGGGTAGATGAAGTAGCCGAACCGGGTGGAGGGGGCGAGCACGAACAGGACCGACAGGCCGATGACGAGCCGCCAGGTGGCGGCGGGCACGTCCCGGGGCGGCCGGATGACCAGGGAGACGGCGATGGCCAGCACGGCGGCGATGAGCAGGATGACGACGATGGTGTGGCCGAGCGGGCCGGTCTGGGCCAGCAGGTGGCCGAGCAGCGGGCTGGCCGCCGCCGACCGGACGCCGGCCAGGCCGAGCGGGAACAGGACGGTGTTCTTGAACAGCGCTCCGGGATTCAGCAGGGTGAAGGGGCCGACGACCACGACCACGACGGCGACCGCGGCGGCGGTGAAGCGCCACGCCTCCCGCTGGCTATCCCGGACGTAGAGCAGGGCGAAGGCCACCGCCACGGCGGGCCACGCGGTGGCCTTCATCGACGACGCGACGCCTAGGGCCAGGCCGGCCGCGACCGCGTTCGACCGGGCCGACTGCGACCGGGCCGTCCGCCACAGCAGCGCGAAGCCGAGGCAGAGGAAGGCGACCATGGGCCCGTCATCGCCGCCGACGCACAACTCGAAGGCGATGACCGGCGAGGCGGTCAGCAGCAGGGCCCAGCGCACGTAGTCCCGCGCTCCGGCCACCCGCAACGAGAAGGCGAACACGACCAGGAAGACGATCCCGAACCAGATCCGCGGGTCGGTCAGCAGGTCGTGACCGAACAGCGCCTCGGGCAGGCCGAAGAGGGCCATCAGCGGGAGGTAGGGGTTGTACATGTTGGGGTTGACCGTGCCGGCCAGCGACTTGACGCTCCGGTACGGGGTGCCGTGCCGGATCAGGGCCTGGGCCGAGCTGGCCACCACCCCGACCTCGGGCTCGCCGCGGCCGTGCCACACCAGCCAGATGAGCGGAACGAGCAGGGCTCCGCTGACCAGGATGCCGAGGGCGACGTCGGCGCTGAGCGCCGGGCGGGAGCGCCACACGGCCAGGACGAGCGCGGCCAGCCCGTAGGCACACAGCGCGCAGGTCCCCCACAGCCGGTGCAGCGGATCGGCGCTGAACAGGGAGACACCACCCGCGAACAGGGCGCAGCCGACCAGGCCGAGGACCAGCCAGAGCCGGGGCATCGTCACTATTGAATGCCACCCGGCGGGCTCTGCCGCCGCCTCCCCGCCCTTGGTCCCCGTCGCGGGCGTGAGTACGCGGGTACCGCGACTCCACACCCCAGGTAGTTTACGCCGGTCCCGGCCGCTCACCCGCGCTCGTATGGGTTAGCCACGCGCCGAGGAAATCCCAGCCGACCAGCAGCCACAGCCAGGTGGCCAGGACGAGGAAGACGGCAGGCACCAGGCCGGCCACCGCGGCCAGCGCGGCCAGCAGCATCCGGCCGTCCCAGCCCAGGCCGAAGGTGTCGTACCGGAGGGGCCACCCGCAGCGGGCCCGGTAGGCCAGGTCAGCGTGCCGGGTAGCCACCGCGGCCAGCAGCGCGAAGATCAGCGGCAGCCACACGTGGCGGGAGAAGCCGAGGGCGGCCAGGAACACCCCCTCGCCGATCAGCAGCAACGACGGCGCCAGCCAGTCGGCCCGGCCGTCATGCGGGTGGCGGGCGCCGAGGGCGGCCAGCAGCATGATGGCCACCGGCGTGAAGACCAGGACGCCGGACAGGTTGGCCAGGCCGAGCAGAGCCAGGACGCAGGTGACGAACAGGGCCACCAGCAGCGGCGGCAACGGCGGCAGCTGGCCGCGGACCAGGCCGCCCAGCCGCCAGGCCACGACGCCGTCACCGCGGTAGGCGGGCAGCTCGCCGCGGGCCCGCCGCATCCGGCCGGCGTCGGCCAGCTGGCCGGCCAGCAGGAAGCCGGCCCCGATGGCGCCCCAGGCCAGCAGGACCAGGAAGGTCAGCCGCGGCCCGAAGAAGATGGCGGTCACCGCGATGACCACGATGCGCTCGCCGGCGGGCAGGGTGAGGGCCTGCCCGCCGATCCCGCGGCCGGAGCGGACCGGGATCCTCCCGGAGGCCTGAGCCAGGCCCCGGTAGCAGCTCTCGGCCAGCCGGCGGGCGCCGAGCAGCAGCATGGCCGCGACGGCCAGCCGCCACAGCCCGGCCATCCCGGAACCGTCCCAGCGGGCGAGCGCGGTGCCGGTCAGCGCGGAGCCGAAGATCCCGGACAGCCCGGCGGGCCGGCCGGACGTGCTGAGGCCCGCGCTGACGGCCAGCGCGGCGTAGACGGCGAACTCGGTGAGCGTCCCGCAGGCCGCGCCGAACCAGCGGACGGCCAGGCTGATCCGGGTGCCGACGCCCAGGGCGACGAGCTGGGCCGCGGCGCGGCCGATGATGAACGAGGCGAGCAGGACCACGGTGCCCAGGACCTCGGTCCGGGTGGCGGGCTCGGAGAACCAGGCGGCGGCGAGCAGGCCGAGGCCGAACGAGATGCCGTACAGCGAGGCCGGGCTCAGCTGGCGCCCGGCGGCCCACATGGCCAGGTCACGGCCGGCTGGCTCGGCGATGAGCTGGCCGACGGCGCCGTCGGCGTCCGGATCCGGGTCCAGGACCCGGACGCTGACCCCGCGGGCGGTGAGCTCACCGAGCAGCGCACCCAGGTGCGGGAGGGCAGCCGACATCCCGGCCAGGTCTTCGGCGGCGCCGGCCAGGTCGCTGAGGTCGGAAGGGTCCACCACCAGGGCGGCCGGGCCGTCCAGTGCGGGCGGGCCGGTGAACACGGCGGTGCCGCCTGCCTGGAGCAGCCGGGTCAGCACCTCACCGGGCAGGGCGTCGTCGCCGGCGCAGATGAGCATGCGCTCGCCGGCTTCCTGGGCCGCCTCGGCCACCGCGAACAGGCCGGGAGCGAGCAGGCCAAGCCCGCCCCGGTCGGCTGCGTCGACCCGCCGCACGTCCAGGGCGGCCAGCTGGCCGCACAGCCCGGCGTCCGCCTGGGCCGCGAGCACCAGCGCAACCGTCATGCGGTCCTCCCACCGACCTGCGCCGCGCCGCCGTGACCGACTCCCGCCGGGCCCGGTATGACCCAATGTAGCTGACGGCCTTCCAGGCACCCCGGAGGAACACGCCCGGGTGCGTTAGAGTCCGGGACATGCGGATGGTCGCGGCGGTCCTGGGCGGCGGGACGGGGCAGCGGATCGGCGCGCCGATGCCCAAGCAGCTGCTGCAGCTGGGCGGCCGGCCGCTGATCGAGCACTGCGTGGCGGCGTTCGAGCAGGCACCCGGCGTCGATGACATCCTGGTGCTGATGGCCAGCGGCTACGTCGAGACGGTCCGGGAGATGGTGGCGGCGGGCGGCTACGGCAAGGTCACCGCGGTCGTCGAGGGCGGCGCGAGCCGGGCGGACTCGACGCGGGTGGCGCTGGCCGCGATCGGGCAGGCGCTGAGGAAGGCGGGCCAGGATCCGGCCGGCTGCGGGGTGCTGCTGCACGACGCGGCCAGGCCGCTGGTCGAGCAGCGGATCATCGCCGAGTGCGTGGCCGCGCTGGCGGAGCACGAGGCGGCCGGGGTGGTGGTGCCGGCGTCGGACACCATGGTCATCGCCGAGGACGGCGTGATGCGCTCGATGCCGCGGCGGGAGACGCTGTGGCGCTGCCAGACGCCGCAGTGCTTCCGGTTCCCGGTGATCAGCGAGGCGCACGAGCGGGCCGCCGCGGACCCGTCGGCGTTCGCGCCGACCGACGACTGCGGCGTGGTGCTGCGTTACCGGCCCGACGTCGACGTGCACCTGGTGCCGGGCAGCGAGCGGAACATGAAGATCACCTACCCGCATGACCTGGCCGTGGCCGAGGCGCTGCTGGCCGCCGACCGGACCGGGGCCGGCCCAGCGGGCCCGGCGCCGCGGTGAGGCCAGGGCGGCCCATGGGGCCGGCACGGCGGTAAGCCCGGCCGGTCACAGGTCGGGCGGGAAGTCCTTGTTCTTGGACAGCTGCCAGACCGGAGGCCGCTTCTCCAGGAAGGCCTGGACCGCCTCGCGGGAGTCGGCCTGGCCGCCGAGCAGCCGGACCAGGGCCCGCTCCCGGTCATGCGCCGCGATCGGATCCGGCTCCCCGTAGGCCCGGTAGATCAGCGCCTTGGTCGCCGCCACCGACACCGGTGAGGTGTTCGCGGCCAGATCCCGCGCGTAATCCAGCGCGGCAGGAAGCACCTCATCCGCGGGCAGGGCCCGGGAGAACAGCCCCATCTCGGCCGCCTCGGCCCCGGAGAAGTACCGGCCGGACAGCAGCAGCTCCATGGCCTTGGACAACCCGATCAGCCGCGGCACCATCCAGGTCGAGGACAGCTCCGGGACGATGCCGCGCCGGGTGAACACGAACCCGTACTTGGCCTCGGCCGCGCCGAACCGGACATCCCACTGGGTGGGCAGCGTGACGCCCATCCCGGCCGCCGACCCGTTCATGGCCGCGATCACCGGGGTCCGCATCTGGAACGGCTCGATGGCGTAATCATCCCCTCGGTCGCTGGCCCCGGACCGGCGGCCGGAGAACGCCCCGCCGGGGCGGCCCAGGTCGGCGCCGGCCGAGAAGTACGGCCCGGTGCCGGTGACCACGATGGCGCGGACGTCATCGTCGGCGTCGAACTCGGCGAACGCGTCGTGCAGCTCGTGGGTCATGGCCGGAGAGAACGCGTTGCGCTGCTCGGGACGGTTGAGCCAGATGGTGGCCACCTTGTCCGCGATCTCGATGCGGAGGAACTCGTAGTCAGTCATCGGCCGCCTCTTCCACGCCAGGACTGTTTTAACAGCATTAAACGATAGGCGGGGCGGGGGATCAAGGCGGGCGGGGGCGGACGGCCAGGCCGGGGCTCAGCTGTGGACGGCCTGCTTGACCAGGGTCCGGCCGAACTCCCAGATCAGGCCGCCGCCCTTGCTGGCGTCGTCCAGGATCTCGGCCAGCGCGTCGGTGAACAGCTTGACCTCGGTGTCGCCGATCATGAGGGGCGGGATCAGCTTGATGACTTCCATGTGGTCGCCGGAGACCTGGGTCAGGATGCGGTACCGCTGGAACAGGGCGACGACGATCATCTGGGCGAAGAGGCCGACCCGGGCCGCGCGCAGCGCGCTCCACCGGGCCCGGGCCCGCAGCGAGGAGGGACGGCCGAACTCCAGCCCGATCATCAGGCCGCGGCCGCGGACGTCGGCCAGCACGTCGTAGGACTCCATCATGGCCGTGAGCGAGGACTTCAGCGCCTCGCCGGTCTGGGCCGCGTTCTCGGTCAGCCCCTCGTCGTCCAGGACGGCCAGCGCGGCCAGGCCGGCCGTCATGGCCATCACGCCGCCCTTGAAGGTGGTGCTGTGGACCATGACGCGGTCCATGGAGGAGTAGACCTTCTCGAAGATCCAGCTCTTGGCCAGCATGGCGCCGACCGGGACGAAGCCGCCGCTCAGGGCCTTGGCCACGGTGACGATGTCCGGGACGACGTCTTCGTACTGGTAGGCGAAGAACTTCCCGCTGCGGCCGAAGCCGCTCTGCACCTCGTCGCAGATGAGCACCGCGCCGCGGGAGTGCAGCAGGGCGGCGGCGGCGGTCAGGAAACCGTCGGGCGGCATGTGCACGCCCTTGCCCTGGATGGGCTCGATGATGAGCGCGGCGACGTCGCCGCGGCGCAGCTCGGCCTCCAGGGCAGCCAGGTCGCCGAGCGGGATGGCCGCGTCGGGCAGCAGCGG
The DNA here is from genome assembly GCA_963744005.1 of uncultured Actinomycetes bacterium. Lineage (GTDB taxonomy): Bacteria > Actinomycetota > Actinomycetes > Streptosporangiales > Streptosporangiaceae > Palsa-504. The sequence goes on from CAVURU010000003.1 coordinate 2,739,244, forward strand.
GTCGAAGCCGCGGCGGAACTCGGGCGAGCCGTTGACCGACAGGGAACCGGTGGTCAGCCCGTGGAAGGCGTGGTCGCAGTACAGGACCCGGCGGCGGCCGGTGGCGTAGCGGGCGAACTTCAGCGCCGACTCCACCGCCTCGGTGCCGCTGTTGCAGAAGAAGACACGCTCCAGGCCGGGGGCCTTGGCCAGCAGCCGTTCGGCCAGCAGGCCGGGCAGCGGCCCGCAGTCGAACTGGGTCCAGTCGGCCAGCCCGGCGTCCAGCGCGTCGTGCAGGGCGTGCCGGATGACCGGGTGGTTGCGGCCGGCCGCGAACACCCCGAAGCCGGCCAGGAAGTCGGCGTAGGCGTGGCCGTCAGCGTCGTAGAGGTAGGCGCCCTCGGCCCGCTCGTAGGTCTTGTCGAAGCCGATCGCGTGCAGCATCCGCGGCTGCTGCGGGTTCAGGTACCGGCCGTACAGCTCGTAGCCGTCGCCCCGGTGCGCGTCCAGCAGCGCAGGCAGATCGAAGTCCATCCCGTCATTCTCTCCCGGCCGGCGCCACGCCCTGGGCGCTGCGGTCATCCGGACGGACGCTCGTGTCAGGGTCGTGAGCCTGGTGCAACCGGCGGGGACTGGCCAGGAAGCCGGCCCCCCAGCACAGGTGCATGACCCCGAGGACCAGCGGCAACCGGGCCCGGACGCCCAGCGGCAGGTCCCGGGACAGCGCGGCGCTGACCGCGGTCACGCCGGCCGCGTAGGTGAGCGGGATCACCAGGCCGGCGGTCAGGACCACGACGCCGGCCGGCGCCCCGGCGGCCAGCCCGGCCAGGCCGGCCGCGCCGGCGGCCAGGCCCACGCCGATCAGCGCGGCGGCGCCGGGCGGGGCCAGGTAGCGGAAGCTGGCCGTCTCCGGGTGCTCGCGGACCACCACCCGGCGCCAGCGGCCGTAGTGGAAGTACTGCGCGCCGAGCGCGCGCAGGCTGGTCCGCGGCCGGTAGGTGACCTGCAGCTGCGGGGTGAACCAGACCAGGCCGCCGCGGGACCGGATGCGGTAGTTCAGCTCCCAGTCCTCGGCCCGGAGCATCTCCTCGTCCCAGCCGCCGGCCTGCTCGATGATCTCGCGGCGGTAGACGCCGAGGTAGACACTGTCGGCCGGGCCGGCCTGGCCGCCGGTGTGCCAGTCGGCCGAGCCGACGCCCACCGGTGAGGTCATCCCCCACGCCACGGCCTGCTGGAACGGCGTCTCGCCCTCGGCCGCCATCACCCCGCCGACGTCGGCGGCCCCGGTCTCGGTGAGCACGGCGACCGCGGTGCGCAGGTAGCCGGGGGAAACAGGGCGTGCCCGTCGATCCGGGCGATGACCTGGTGCCGGGCCGCGGAGACGGCCAGGTTGAGGGCGGAGGCGATCTTGCCGGACGGGTTGTCGACCACGGTGATCCGGGCCTCGCCGGCCGCCAGGGCGCGGGCGATCTGCTCGGTCCGGTCGGCAGACGGGCCGACGGCCAGGACCAGCTCGAGCGGGCCCGGATAGTCCTGGCTGAGGACGTGGCCCACGGACTCGGCCAGGTGCCGTTCCTCGTTCCTGACCGGCATCACGACGGACACGGGTGGATAGTCCACGCCGGTCACGGTACCGCAGCGGTGGCCCGGTCGTGTCCTAACCGGGCCGGGCTCCCCGCGCGGCGCTGCGCGGGGGCCGATGCCGCGACGGGCTTACAGGCTCGAGTCCTCCAGCATCTCGGTGACCAGGGCGGCGATCTGGGAGCGCTCGGACCGGACCAGGGTGACGTGGGAGAACAGCGGGTGGCCCTTGAGCTTCTCGATCACCGCGATGACCCCGTCGTGCCGGCCGACCCGCAGGTTGTCGCGCTGGGCGATGTCGTGGGTGAGCACGACCCGGGAGTTGGCGCCGATCCGGGACAGCACGGTGAGCAGGACGCCGCGCTCCAGGGACTGGGCCTCATCGACGATGACGAACGCGTCGTGCAGCGACCGGCCCCGGATGTGGGTGAGCGGGAGCACCTCGAACATGTCCCGGGCCACCACCTCGTCGATGACGTCCTGGGTGGTCACCGCGGACAGGGTGTCGTAGACGGCCTGGGCCCACGGGCCCATCTTGTCGGCCTCGGACCCGGGCAGGTAGCCGAGGTCCTGGCCGCCGACCGCGTACAGCGGCCGGAACACGATGACCTTGCGGTGCTGGCGGCGCTCCATCACCGCCTCCAGGCCGGCGCACAGGGCCAGCGCGGACTTGCCGGTGCCGGCCCGGCCGCCGAGGGAGACGATGCCGATCTCCGGGTCCAGCAGCAGGTCCAGCGCGACGCGCTGCTCGGCGCTGCGGCCGTGCAGGCCGAAGGCCTCCCGGTCGCCGCGGACCAGCTGCACCGACTTGTCGGGCCGGACCCGGCCCAGCGCGCTGCCGTTGGGTGAGCTCAGCACGAGCCCGGTGTGGCAGGGCAGCTCGCGGGCCGCCTCATGGTCCAAGGTGCCTGATTCGTACAGCTGCTCGATGTCAGCACGGCTGATCTCCAGCTCGGTCATCCCGGTCCAGCCGGAGTCCACGGGCAGCTCGGCCCGGTACTCCTGGGCGGCGAGCCCGACCGACGCGGCCTTGACCCGCATCGGCAGATCCTTGCTCACCAGCACGACGTCCTCGCCCTCGGCGGCCAGGTTGGCGGCCACCGACAGGATCCGCGTGTCGCTGTCGCCGAGCCGGAAGCCGGCGGGCAGGACCGAGGAGTCGGAGTGGTTGAGCTCGACCCGGACCGTGCCGCCGAGCTCGCCTACCGGCAGCTCGGCGTCCAGGCGGCCGTGCTCGATGCGCAGGTCATCGAGGTGGCGCAGGGCCTGGCGGGCGAAATAGCCCAGTTCGGGGTGGTGCCGCTTGCCTTCCAGCTCGGTGACGACCACGATCGGCAGGACCACTTTGTGCTCGTCGAAACGAGCGAGGGCGGCCGGGTCGGCGAGCAGGACGCTGGTGTCGAGTACGTAAGTACGACGACCTTGGGAATTGACCACGCAGACTCCCTGGACGCCGGGCCCGAGCCCGACGCCGGACAGGACACAAACGTGTCGGACGGGCCGGGCCTGGCCCCCGAAGGGCCGAGCCGGCCCTTCTGAGTCTCGCCTGCGCGCAATCCGCGTAGCCTGGAGATTCGAGGGCCCTCCCAGCAGACGGCAGGGCGCCGTCCACCACTACCGAAGGTACCCGGGTTCGTGTTTCGTCAAAAGCACCGACGGGTTACTAACCGGTTATGGCTTTCTAGCCTGCGGTTACGCGCCAAATCTGCGGTTACGGGCGGCATAGGAACGCAACGCCCGGAGGAAATCCACCTTACGGAACGCGGGCCAGTAGGCGTCGCAGAAGTAAAACTCCGAATGGGTGCTCTGCCAGAGCAGGAAGCCACCCAGCCGCTGCTCGCCCGAGGTCCGGATGACCAGGTCGGGGTCGGGCTGCCCGGCCGTGTAGAGGTGCTCGGCGATGTGCTCGACGTCGAGGACCTCGGCCAGCTCCTCGATGGTGGTGCCGCGGGTGGCGTGGTCCTGGAGCAGCGAGCGCACCGCGTCGGCGATCTCGCGGCGGCCACCGTAGCCCACGGCCACGTTGACCAGCAGGCCCGGGTTGTCGGCGGTGGCGTCGGCCGCGTCCTTGAGGACCCGGACGGTGTCACTGGGCAGCAGGTCCAGGGCCCCCATCGGGTTCACGTGCCACTGCTCCGCGACCAGGCCCTGCACCGTGTCCTCGATGATCTTCAGCAGCGGGACGAGCTCGCTGGCCGGGCGGCCCAGGTTGTCGGTGGACAGCAGCCACAGGGTCACCACCTCGACCCCGGATTCCCGGCACCACTCGAGCAGCTCGAAGATCTTGTCCGCGCCCTTGCGGTGACCGCTGCTGACGTCCCGGAAGCCGGCCGACCGGGCCCACCGCCGGTTCCCGTCGCACATCACCCCGACGTGACGCGGGAGGCCGTCCGGGGACAAAGAGGCCTGCAGCCGGCGCTCGTACATCCGGTAGGCCAGGTCACGAACTCCCATGTTGCGGCCTTCCCTCGTCACCGTGATGGATTAGCTGTTGAGGTACCCAACGAAGGCAACGTGCCGACCAGCGGGCCAGGTTCCCAGGCGCGATTGGGGCTGATTCTACCCGGATCGCCGATTCGGCTAGGCCGGCCCGCCGTCCGGGCCCTGCTCGCGGACCTCTTCGACGTGCCGCAGCGCCTCCCGCAGCCGGGCCAGCCAGGCATCCGCGTTCTCCCCGGTCAGCCGGACGCACCAGGCCAGGGCGTCGCTGCGGCTGCGGGCCACGCCCGCGTCGACCAGGGTGTCCAGCACCCGGCGCTCGGGCTGCCGCAGCCGGGTCATGACCGGCACCGACAAGGTCGTGAACATCTCGGTCAGGCCGCCGCAGGTCACGCCCCAGGAGACGGTGCGGCGGAACTGGTGCTCGGCCTCGCGGGCGATCTCGATCCGGCGGCTCCTGGTGTCCTCGCGGAACCGGCGGATCTGGGCCCGCGCCGCGACGGCCCGTTCGGCGTCGGAGCTGGCCCCGGGGGCCGGATCGGCCAGCGCCCCGATCAGGATGATCTCCTCGCGGTCGACCTGGAGGTCCGGGGCGGCGGTGAACCAGCCGGCCGGGATCCGGCCGGTGAACCAGTCACGGACCTGGGCCGCGGTGTCCGGGCGCCCGCCGGGGTCGGCGCTGGAACCGGGGCCGGGGCCGGCCGGGGAGCCGGAATCTGAGCCAGGGGGCCCGGATTCGTCCGGTGCGCCACGCCGCGTACTCATGTAATCAGGATTACGCCCGGCCCGCGCCGCGTCAACGAGGTGCGGTCAGGCCACGCCGCCGGCCGCCGCGGCGGCGATCCGCGGGTAGACCCGGACGGCGCCGGCGAACTCCGAGCCGAAGCTGGCCGGCACGACCTCGACGTTCTCCCCGGGCTGCGGGGCCTGGATCATCTGGCCCTGGCCGAGGTAGATGGCGACGTGCGAGATGTAGCCGGGGGCGGTCGGGTCGGTGTGGTAGAAGAGCAGGTCACCGGGCTCGAGCTGGCTGACCGGGACGGCCGGCCCGGTGCGGGCCTGGTCGGCGGCGACCCGCGGCACGGTGATGCCGGCCCGGGCCAGCGACCACTGGACCAGGCCCGAGCAGTCGAAGGAGCCAGGTCCGGTGGCCCCCCACACATACGGCAGGCCGCGGCGGCTCTCGGCGGCCTGCAGGAACGCGGTCAGCTGGGCCCCGGTCATGGTCGAGCCGGAGACGCCGGACACCCCGGCCTGCGAGGCCGGGACCGAGACGGTGACCAGGGACTGGACCGACGCGCCCTTAGGCAGCACGGCCTTGATCTTGGTGATCAGGCCCGGGACGCGGGCCGACGGCGCGCTGATGACCATGGCGTTGCCGGCCGGGACGCCGAGCGACCGGGCCACCGAGTCGGAGACCACGGCGTCGACCCCGCCGATGCCGACCGTGCCGAAGGCGACCACCGGGAGCTGCTCGGCCTGCCGGCCGCTGACCGTGATCGGGTGGCCCAGGGACAGCTTGTCCAGCACGCCCATGGTGTAGGACACCGCGATCCCGCCGTCGGCGACGCCCTGCCACAGCGTGTCGGACCTGGCCGTCGGCCCGGCCGCGTAGCGGCGGAAGGTCGAGGGATTGACCCCGAGCACGGCCTGCTGGGTGCCGTTGACCGCGACCCGGGCCGCCTCGACCGGGTCGGCGCTGGTCACCCCGGGCAGGCCGGACACCGCGGAGCGGACGCGGGCGGACAGTGAGAAGGGCGCGACGACGACCACGGCGGGCGAGCGCAGGGCGCCGAGCGGGGCGACTTCGGCCGGCGAGCCGGGACCCGCGGCGGAGCCGGGGCCGGCCGAGGCGGCCCCGGTGGCGATGAGGCCGGCGGACACGGCGCGGACGGCCCGCTCGGCGTCGGCGCTGGCGTTGCCGAGCAGCGGCACGACCAGCTGGGAGCTGGCCGCCGGGGACGGCGAGCTGGCGGTGGCCTGGCTGGCCGCGGGGCGGGACGGGCCGGACGTCGTGGTCAGCACGCCGACCGTGATTCCGGTAGCCGCCAGCAGGCTGACTCCGGTTACCAGGAGCCGCCCCCGCGCGGTGCCGATGGTCAGGTGCATCCCTTCTACGATAAGGCCCGGGCCGGGGCCAGGGTGTCCCGGAGTTCCTCGGGGGTGGTGACCGGGGCCAGGCAGGTGAAGTTGCGGCACACGTAGGCGGCCGGGGCGCCGTTGACCAGGGTGCGGCCGGCCAGCAGCGGCACGCTGGAGTCAACTCCGTCGCCGAGGGCCAGGACGGCGCCGGGAACCGAAGCGTGCAGGGCGGTGTGATGAAGCACCTTGGTCCGTTCGTCTTCGGGGTCTCCCACGACCGCGACCTCGGGCGGTCCGGCCAGCCAGGCCTCGGCCACGGCCAGGCCGGTGCCCGCGGCCCGCGCGTGCCGGGCGGCGACCCCGGGCATGACGCCGAGGGCGGCCTGGGCGGCGTCGCGGTGCCGGGCCGAGCCGGTCAGGGCCGCGTAGCTGAGCAGGGCGCCGCACATGGCGAAGGTGCCGGACGGGGTGGCGCCGTCGGGCGCGTCGGCCGGACGGTAGATCAGGGCCTGGGCGTCGGCCGCCGTGTCGTAGAAGCCGCCCTGGCCGTCGCCGAAGGCGTCCAGCGCCGTATCGAGCAGCTGCCCGGCCAGGGTGGCCCAGCGCGACTCGCCGGTCACCCCGGACAGGGTCAGGAAGCCTTCGGCGACGCAGGCGTAGTCCTCCAGCACGCCCGCCGTCTCCCCCGGCTGGCCGTCCCGCGAGGTGCGGATCAGCCGGCCGTCGCGCAGGTGCACGTCGGCCAGCACGCCGGCCGCGGCCCGCGCGGCCGCCACGAAGTCCGGCCGGTCGAGCAGCAGCCCGGCTTCGGCCAGGGCCGAGATGGCCAGGCCGTTCCAGGCGGCGACGACCTTGTCGTCCCGGCCGGGCCGGACCCGGCCGGTGCGGGCGGCGGCCAGGGCCTGCCGGACGCGCTCGAACCGGGCCAGGTCGGCGGGCTCCTCGCGGCGCTGCAGGACCGAGGCGCCATCCTCGAAGGTGCCGCCGGAGGTGACGCCGAAGATCGCGGCGGCGAACTCGCCGTCCTCCGGCCCGAGGACGGCGTCCAGCTCGGCGGGCCGCCAGACGTAGAACTTGCCTTCGGTGCCCTCGGTGTCGGCGTCCAGCGAAGCGGCCAGGCCACCGCTAGTGGTGCCCAGCTCGTCGACCATCCAGGCGCAGGTCTCGGCGGCCACCCGGCGGCCCAGCTCGGACCCGGTGGCGCGCCACAGGCTGAGGTAGACCCGGGCCAGCAGCGCGTTGTCGTACAGCATCTTCTCGAAGTGCGGCACGATCCAGGACGCGTCCGTGGAGTACCGGGCGAAGCCGCCGCCGAGCTGGTCGTACAGGCCGCCGCGGGCCATGGCCGAGCAGGTGCCCTCGGCCATCCGCAGCGCGGTGACCGACCCGGACCGGCGGTAGGAGCGGAGCAGGAAGTCCAGCACCATGGAGGGCGGGAACTTGGGGGCCGGGCCGAAGCCGCCCTCGATCTCGTCGTAGTCCTTCTCCAGCGAGCCGACCGACACGTCGGCCACCACCCGGAACATCTCATCGGGGCCGGGAGCGCCGGCGGCCACGGCCCGCAGCGCGCCGGTGAGCTGGGCCGCGTTGCTGGCCAGGGTGGTGGTGACCTGCCGGGCCTGGCCGGTCACGGCCGCCCGCTGGTCCCGCCAGGCCTGGGCCACGTTGGTGATCAGCTGCCGGAAGGTGTCCCGGGGGTAGTAGGTGCCGCAGAAGAACGGCTCCTTATCCGGGGTCATGAACACGGTCATGGGCCAGCCGCCCTGGCCGGTCATGACCTGGGTGGCGGTCATGTAGACGGTGTCGACGTCGGGCCGCTCCTCGCGGTCCACCTTGACCGCGACCACGTGCTCGTTGAGCAGCGCGGCCGTCTGCGGGTCCTCGAAGGACTCGTGGGCCATCACGTGGCACCAGTGGCAGGCCGCGTAGCCGACCGAGAGCATGACGGGCACGTCGCGCCGGGCGGCCTCCTCGAAGGCCTCGTCGCACCAGGGCCACCAGTCCACCGGGTTATCGGCGTGCTGGAGGAGGTAGGGGCTGGTCGAATCCTTGAGGCGGTTCATGCCTCCACGCTACTGGGGGCGCGGCGGCCGCGGACTGCGGCATAGCCCCGGCCGGCCAGGAAGAAGAACGCGCCCAGGGTGCCGACCATGAAGCCGAGCGGCCAGTCGGTCTGGTAGGAGACGATGATCCCGATCCACACGGTGACCAGGGCCAGGGCCACGGCCAGGGTCATGGCCGCGGCGGGCCGGGCGGTGACCGAGCGGGCCGCGGCGGCGGGGCCGATCATCAGGCTGAACATGAGCAGCGCGCCGACGACGGGCACGGTCATGCTGGTGGCCAGGGCCATGACGAGCAGGAAGGCGAGCTCCATCCGGCGGGCCGAGACGCCGCGGGCCTCGGCCACCTCGGGCAGCGCCGAGGACAGCAGCAGCGGCCGGAACATGACGATGATGGCCGCGATGGACGCGCCGCCGAGGATCACGATGGGCACGACCTGGTCGCTGCTGACCCCGAACACCTCGCCGAACAGCAGCGAGTAGGCCTCTTGCGCGTACTGGGTGCTCCAGCTGACGAACAGCGCGCCGACGGCCAGCATCATGACCAGGATCAGGGCGGTGGCCACGTCGCTGCGGGCCCGGCGGCTCAGGGCGGCGATGCCGAAGGCCCCGGCCACCGAGAAGACGGCCAGGCCGGCCAGCGGGCTGAAGCCGAGCAGGGTGGCCCCGGCCGCGCCGGCGAAGGCGCCGTTGGGGATGGCGTGGGCGGCGAAGGTGGCGCCGCGCAGCACGGCGAAGAAGCCCATCACCCCGGCGATCACGGCCACCACCGTGCCCGCGATCCAGGTGTTGAGCATCAGGCCGGTGAACACGCGTGCTCCCGGTCTTGGGCGGCCGCCGCGGCGGCGCGGGCGGCGCAGGAAGGTCAGCAGGTAGGCGAGCACGACCACGGCCACGACGAAGAAGCTGACCGGCCAGCCGCGGCCGTGCGGCGGCCAGTAGTAGCTGTCGTAGGCGGCCACGATGCCGATCCAGACGGCGGCCACGCCCAGGCCGGCCGCGGTGAGCACGGCCCGGACCGGGCTCCGGGCCACCCGCAGCGCGGCGGCGGCCGGCCCGACCAGCAGCGCGGTGCTCAGCACGGCGCCGATGATCACGGCGGACAGGGCGACCGAGATGGCCAGGGCGATGAGGAAGGCGGCGCCGACGGTGCGGACCGGCACGCCGCGGGAGGCGGCCACGTCCGGGCTGAGCGAGGTGAGCAGCAGGACCCGGGCCAGCACGGCCACGGTGGCCAGGGCGAGCAGCGCGGAGGCGATCAGGGCCGGCACGGTCGAAGGGGTGATGACGAAGATGGAGCCGAACAAGATGGTGAACGAGGCGCCGGTGGTGGTGCTGGACAGGGTGCCGAGGTACAGGAACAGGGCGGCCAGGCCGAGCGCGGCGCCCAGGACCACGCCGGTGGCCACGTCCCGGCCGCGGCGGCGCTGCACGCCGATCATCTCCATGAAGGCGGCCGCGCCCGCGCCGAAGGCCAGGTAGCCCCAGAACTGGTTGATGCCGATCAGGAAGGCGCCGGAGCCGCCGGTGGTGGCGATGTCGGCCAGCGAGTGGCCGGCGAAGGACTGCCCGCGCAGGACGGTGAACACGCCGACCACGGCCGAGGTGACGGCGACGACGGCGCCGACGGCCAGCGCGATGTGCACCGGGCCGCTGGAGAAGAAGCCGGGCTCGAAGATGTAGTGCATCGCAGCCCGGCTATCCCGCCACGCCCAGGTCCCCGACACTGAGATCGCTGGCGGGTTCCGCGCCCGCAGGCTCGGGGGCGGCGACGACCAGGATCCGGCCGTGCACCCGGATGACGTCGACGTGCTGGCCGTACAGGGCGGACAGCACCTCGGGCTGGACCACCTCGTCGGCATCGCCCACCGCGACGCGGCCGGCGGCCACGTAGACGATCCGGTCCATGACCGGCATCAGCGGGTTCATGTCGTGGGCCGACAGCAGCACGGCGACGCCCTCGGCGCGGGCCAGCCGGGCCAGCACCGAGACGATGCCCTGCTCGCTGGAGATGTCCAGGTTGGCCAGCGGCTCGTCGAGGAGCAGCAGCCGCGGCTTGCTGATCAGGGCGTGCGCGATCATGACCCGCTGCTGCTCGCCGCCGGACAGCTCGCCGATCCGGGCGTCCGCGTAGCGCTGCGCGCCGACGGCGGTGAGCATGTCGCTGACCAGCTCGCGGCGGGCCCGCGAGGGCAGCCGGACGCCGAGCTTGTTCCCGTCCAGCCCCAGGGTGACCACGTCCCGGACCCGCAGCGGCATGTCCGGCTCGATGGCCAGCTTCTGCGGCACATAGCCGATGGCGTCCTCGTGCGCGGACCGCGGCCGGCCGTCGATCAGGACCGAGCCGCTGGTGACCGGCTGCAGGCCGAGGATGACCCGGATCAGGGTGGTCTTGCCGGCGCCGTTCGGCCCGATGAGGCCGGTGAACTGGCCGGGGCGGATGGCGAAGGACACGTCCCGGAGGATCTCCCGGCCGCCCAGCCGGACGCTGACCCCGTCCAGCCGGAGCAGGTCGGCTGGCGCGTTGCGGGCCGGCGCGGGCGGCCTGGGTGCGGTCATCCGAGGTGCTCCGTGGAGGTGTGGTCGGCCACGGCGGCGTGCAGGTCGTTGACCTCGGCCAGCATCCAGGACTGGTAGCTGAAGCCGGGCTCGGGCATCGTCTCGTAGACGGCCACGACCGGGATGCCATTCTGCTGGGCCAGCGTGATGAACGACTCGGTCAGGGTGTCGGTCACCTGCTGATTGTAGAGAAAGGCCTTGACCTTGTGCTCAGTGAAGAGGCTCCGCTGGGTGGCCACGTCCTGGGCCGAGGGGTCGGTGCCGTTCATGACGTCGGCCTGGAAGGCCCAGGGGGTCAGGTTGTCGGCGCCCGCGGCGTCGAGCATGTAGTCGGCCACCGGCTCGGTGGTGGCCACCGGGGTGCCCGGGTACTGGGCACCGAACGCGGCCAGGGCCTTGGTCCAGGCGGCCAGCGAGGCGGTGAAGGCGGCGGCGTTGGCCTTGAAGTAGGAGGCGTGCGCGGGCTGGAGGGCGGACAGGTCGGCCGCGACCGCGTTGGCCACCGCGGTCATGACGCCCGGCTTGTACCACAGGTGCGGGTTGGGCGTGCTGTCCGGCAGGCCGAGCAGGTCCTGGACCACGATGACCTTGCGGGCCGAGCTCTGGGTGGCGTTCTCGATGGTGTTGGCCCAGCTGTCGTAGCCCAGGCCGTTCTGCACGACGAGGCCGGCCTGGCTGACCGTGCGGGCCACCGAGGCGCTGGCCTCGAAGCTGTGCGGGTCGGTATTCGGGTTGCTCATGATGGCGCTGGCCTGGACGTACTGGCCGCCGACCTGCTGCAGGACGTTGGCGTACTGGCTCTCCGCGCCCACGGCGACGATCTTCCCGCCCGCGCCGCCGCCCGCGGCCGGGCTGCAGGCACTGGCGGCCAGCGCGACGCCGAGGGCCAGCCCGGCGGCCAGCAGCTGTTTCCGCATGATCGGCCACTCCTTCGCCTTCGCCTTCGCCGTGAGATTAACGGTAATGATAATGATTCTCAGTTTCGCTCGCAAGGCGGGTACGGTGGATAAGGCCAGATTGCGGACGGCGCAGTTCGGTGGACTGGGGATCGGGTTATAGCGTGCGAGGTGTGACAGCGCAGCAGCCGGAGGAGCAGGCGCCGGCCCGGGCGGGCGGGAGCCGGGCCGCGGGCCGGGGCGTCCGGGCGCGCGGGACCAAGCAGGCGCAGGCGCTGGCCATCGCGCTGGCCGGGCTGCCCGGGTTCTGCAGCGCCCAGGAGATCTACGCCGAGCTGCGCCGCAAGGGCGAGCACGTGGGACTGGCCACGGTGTACCGGCACCTGCAGGCGCTGAGCGAGGAAGGCAGCGTCGACACGATCCGCGACACCAGCGGCGAGACGCTCTACCGGCAGTGCGAGACCAGCGCGCACCACCACCATCTGATCTGCCGCCAGTGCGGCCGCAGCGTCGAGGTGGAGGGCCGGGCCGTCGAGCAGTGGGCCGAGCGGGTCGCGGCCGAGGCGGGCTTCACCGACGTCGGCCACACGGTGGAACTGTTCGGCCTGTGCCCGGAGTGCACCGCCGGCCAGCGTTCATGATCATGGCCTGAAATAGCGGCCTGGCGGCGGGAACTGGCCACGATCATGACGCAAGGCGGGGGTTAAGCCGAGCGGGCGGCTAGCTCGGCCTTGTGGTCGGAGGCGAAGACGGGGACGTACTCCTGGCCGGACAGCTGCTGGATGGCCGTCATGACCTGGTCGGCGATGAGCCGGCGGGCCTTGGCCGGGGGCTGGTCGAACAGGTCGGGGGCGATGGCCAGCGGGGCGCCGATGGTGACCCCGATGCGGCCGGGGCGGGGCACCACGTGGCCGGGGGGCAGCACCTTCCGGGTGCCGGACAGGGCGACCGGGATGACGGGCAGGCCGGACTTCAGGGCCAGCCAGCCCACGCCGGGCCGGCCGCGGTACAGGCGGCCGTCCGGGGACCGGGTGCCCTCGGGGTAGATGCCGAACAGCTGGCCCTCGCGAAGCAGGCCGAGGGCGGCCTCCAGGGTGTCCTGGGCGGCCCGCGGGCCGTCGCGGTCCATCCGGAGCTGGTTGGTGGCCTTCAGGTAGGCGGACAGCACCTTGGCCGCCGGGCCGGACGCGGTGAAGTACTCGGCCTTGGCCGAGAAGGTCACCGGGCGGTCCAGCATCAGGGGCAGGAAGACCGAGTCGACGAACGAGTTGTGGTTAGCGGCCAGGATCGCGCCGCCCGAAGAGGGGATGTGCTGGGCGCCCGTCACCGTCGGCCGCCAGATCGCGTGCAGGAACGGGCCGGCGAGTCTCCGGGAGAGGTTGTACTGCACGGGCGCCTTCCTGGTCGTAAGCGACGGCGGCCACGATGCCGACGGCCAGCGGCAGCGCCAGCGGTAGCGCCGCGCCCGGCACGAGCACGCCGTTGTCGTCAGCGAGCCAGCCGAGCACGGGCATGAGCCACAGCACGCCCAGCACCGGGCGGAGCAAGGGCTCGGCCGTGCAGGCCAGCGCCATCGTCTTCAGCGGAAACCAGCCGGGCCGCCACAGTATCAGGCCAGTGACAACCGTGATGATCGGGACCAATGGGCTGAACATGCCGAAGGCGAGCGAGGCGAGGTTGGAGTGAGCCTTGCGCCACAGGACGTTCCCGGCCCCGCCGTGCAGCACGTCGCCGGCGAACGCGCCCAGGTGGGACTTCCCGGCGGCCGGGGCCAGGTAGCTGAGCAACGCGAAGGCGGCGAACAGGGCCAGCCCGGCCAGCGCGACGAGCAGCAGCCAGCGCCAGGTGAGCCGGATCCCGGCGATGGCCAGCAGGAGCAGGGCGAAGCACGGCACCAGGGCCAGCGTGCCGCCCACCTTGCCGCCGAAGCCGGGCCAGCCGGAGGCGACCACGGCGAACAGGCCCACCGCGCCGGCCGCGGCCAGGGCCGGGCCGCGGGCGGCGGGGGGCCGGCGCAGGAGCAGCAGGGCGAGCCAGGCCGCGCCGAACAGGGCGGTGATCCCGTAGATGCCCAGGACCTGGTTGCCGATCCCGTAGTACCGGCCGGAGGCCAGCATGGACAGGCCGAACGGGCTGTCCCGCTGCAGCCGGGAGCCGGTCATCACGTCCAGGCCGAGGACGGCCACGGTGAGCAGGCAGGCCAGGCCGAGCGGGGCGAGCGGGTCGCGGCGGCGGGTGACCAGCAGCAGGGCCAGGGCGAGGACCAGGGTGACGGCGGCGGCGGTGCCGTACAGGAGGACGGCCGGGTGGGCCGAGCGGCGCCAGGGCACCAGGTTGGCCAGGAAGGTGGCGACCGGGACGCAGACGGCGACGACGGCGACGACCCGCCAGCCGCGCTGGCGCTGGGCGCGCCGTTCGGCTGTCCGGCCCGGTAGGGCCAGGGCGACGGCGCCGAGGGCGGCCAGGCCGGCCAGCAGGTAGGCCCAGTAGAACCAGATGTGGGTGGAGTGCCAGACCTGTTCGGCGGTGTCGGCGGCGGTCAGCGAGGTCAGGGCGGCGGCGAGGGAGGGACGGTCGGCCCGGGTGAGCTGGGCGCCGGCCAGGCCGGACGGGATCTTGTCGCCGAGCAGGCCGAGCACGGTAGGGGTCAGGTCGGTGAGCACGACCAGGCCGGACTGGCGGGTGGAACTGGAGCGGAGCAGGCCAGCTGCGAAGCCGGGGCCGTCGGCCAGGGTGAGCTGGAGGCGAGGCGGGCTGGTGGTGGCGCCGGGGGCGGTGAGCAGGAGCGTGGTGCCGGCGGGCAGCTCGGCGGCCAGGCGGCTCACGGCCCGGTCCGCGGTGGCGAGAGCCGCGGCCCGTTCGGTCGAGGGGAGGGCGCCCAGGTCGATGACGGTCAGCGGGCAGCGGGACAGGGCGGCGGCGGTCAGGTTGGCCGGGGCCGGGAGGTAGGAGGCGACGTGGCCGGAGAGGCTGGCCAGGGCGAGGGCGGCGCCGGGGCCGACGGCGGTGGCGCAGCTGGCCGCGCGGCCGAGCAGGCCCCAGTCCGGGGCGGTGCGGTACTGGTGGTTGTAGGCGCCCAGGGCGGGCAGGCCCGGGACGGTGGCGCCGGCGCCGTCGGGGACCACGGCGGGCAGCGGCCCGCACCGGTCGCCGGGGTGGTCGGACTGGGCCCGGGCCGCGCCGTTCAGGGTGAGCCAGCCGTCCGCCGGGCAGGTCAGCGGCTGCAGGGCGGTGTCGGTGAGGGAGGCGACGGAGCCCCGGCCGGCCAGCCGCCACAGGGCGGGGGTGGCAGACGGCGACAGGTCGCTGGCCCGCAGGCCGGACAGGCCGGCGAGGACGACGTGCCGGGCGGCGGGCGGCCCGGACGACACCTGGGCGCGGGCCGGGAGAGCGCCGGCCAGCACGGCGGCCAGGGCGGCCACGGCGACGAGGACGGCGGCCGCGGCCGGCCAAAGGCGGGCAGGCCGCGGCGCGGCGCGCCAGAGGTGGGCGGGGCGCGGGTGAGCACGGCGCAGCGCGGCGCGTCGCAGGTGGCCGGGCCGGATGCTCACCCGCACACGGTATCCGGGTTGGGCTAGGCCTCGGCTGCGATCACCGGGACGGTGAGGGTGCTGGGGAAGGACGGGCCGGTGTGGACCTGGTTGGCGGCGCCGTCGTGGTAGCTGTGGTCGTAGGCGCGCTGGAAGCCGCCGGGGCGGCCGCCTAGCGGGTCGCCGTTGCGCTCGATCGGGTGCAGGTCGAGGCGGAGCTGGGCGCCGGCCGGGATCCGGGCCGCGACGCCCATGATCTCCACGTCGATCTCGACGATCTCCCCGGGGGACAGCGGCTGCACGTCCTGCTCGCGGTGGGTGTGCCAGGGCCGCCGGGCGGTGGAGCGCTGCGGGTCGGTGCGGCGGTGCGAGACCTTGAGCGAGCCGTTGGTCATCGGCTCGGTCGGGTCGTTGGCGTACAGCAGCTCGGTGCCGTCCGGGGTGATGACCCGCAGCGTGACGAAGAGGTCCATGTCGGTGCTGGAGGACGACACGTGCAGGGTGGCCCGGGGGTTGCCGATCACGTCGGTGGCGGCGTCGAAGGGCGCGGTGCGGAAGGAGGCCCCGGCGAACTCCTGGCCGGCCCGCTGCTCCGGGTCGGCGGACCAGGACACGGTGCTGTCGGCGGGCGGGGTGGTGCCGGTCAGGGCGCCGTCGGCGGCGTCCAGGTAGTAGGTGCGGGCGGTCACCGCGGGCGGCGGCCAGTCGGTCGCGTCCCGCCAGGTGAAGCCGTCGCCGCCGGTCCGCACGGCGATGCGGACCGGGGCGCCCGGGTCGGCCGGGCGGCCCTTGAGGTGCCGGTCGAAGAAGGCGAACTGCTGGTCCAGGCACTCGTGGTACATGAACGGGAAGTAGTCACCAGGCGAGACGACCAGGTGCTTGTCGGCGGAGGCGAGCTGGTCGAAGGCCTCGAAGCCGCCCCGGGCGTGCAGGTACAGGCCCTGGCTGACGGCGACGAGAACGGGCACGGTGATGTGGCCGTAGTCCGCGCCGCCGACCTGGCCGGCCGGGCCGTAGGCCGCGGCGTCGTCGAACGGGTGGGCCTCGAGGAAGTCGTAGAAGCCGCTGTCGGGGCTGGCGGGCGAGACCCCGGTGACCATCGACCACCAGTTCCGCCGGTAGCCCTCGGCCAGGATGCCGCCCGGGTAGGCCAGCTCGCGGTAGGCGTCGCCGTCCGCGGCCCAGGGCATCATGGCCTTCAGCGCGGGCGGCTGGAGGTTGGCCACGTTCCACTGGTTGGTCCCGGTGTAGGACGAGCCGTACAGGCCGACCTGGCCGTCGCTCCAGGCCTGCCGGGCGGCCCACTCGATGGCGTCGTAGTAGTCCTGGGCCTCCTGCGGGGAGAACGGCGCGAGGGTGCCGGGGGTGCGGCCCACCCCGCGGCTGTCCACCCGGACGCACACGTAGCCGCGCGGCACCCACTGCGAGGTGTTGGCCGAGACGGCGTTCTCGGCCAGCCGGACCAGCCCGGGCAGGCCGTCGCGGGGCAGCTCGAACCACTGGTCCTCGCGGACCTCGCTGGCCAGCCGGTCCTCCTCGGTGACGATGGAGCCCATGCCGAAGGCCCGGCCGTAGACGCTGAGCCGGAGCAGGACCGGGTAGCGGCCGGGCGCGCGTGGCCGGAACACGTCGGCCAGCAGGTAGGAACCGTCCCGCATCGGGACCTGCACCTCGGCGTCCTTGACGATCCCGGCCGCGGCGCGGCGCAGCTCGTTGCGGGCTTCGGCCGGGGTGGCCAGCTCGATCCCGGCCCGGGCCAGGAAGACGCCGATCGCGTCGCCGGCGCCGAAGTCGGCCTCGGGCTTGCCGAAGTCCGCGGCGGCCGGGGCGGCCGCGGCGAGCTGGCCGGTGGTCAGCCTGCCGGCGGCGACGGCCGCGGCCAGGCTGTGCAGCAGCCGCGCGCGGTTGGTGACCTCGGGGTCGGTCAGCCCGGCGGCAGCGGCCCCGGCGGCTGAGACGGGGGCGGCTGAGACGGGGGTGAGGTCCAGGGTGGTGAGCTCGGCGGCGCCCGGGGCGGAGCCCAGGGGCAGCTGGCCGAGGAAGAACTCGACGGTCTCGCCGTCGGTGAAGGTGAACTGGCCGCCGGGGCCGGTCTCGCCCTCGGTGGCCGGGGTCCGGTAGCGGAGCCCGGGAATCGGGGCATCGATGAGCTGTCCGGTTGGCACGGATCGACCTCCTCAGGCGGCGGGCCCCCGTGTCTGCATTGTTACCACGGCCGGACTCACGGGTCCACGTCGATGTGCCCCGGTTCGCCGGCCACGACCTGGCCGATCAGGGCGGCGGGCAGGCCCTGGCCGCGCAGGTCGTCCAGCAGGGCGGGGGCGGCCCCGGCCGGGGCGGCCAGCAGCAGGCCGCCGGAGGTCTGCGCGTCAAACAGCAGCACGGCCAGCTCGGCCGGGACGGCCGGGTCGATGGCGGTCACCGGGCTCATCCGGTCGGTGTTGGCCCGGGTCCCGCCGGAGACGAACCCGGCCGCGGCCAGCTCGGCGGCGCCGGCCAGCAGCGGGACCGCAGCGGCCCGCAGCCGGGCCGCGGCGCCGCTGGCGGCCAGCATCCGGTGCAGGTGACCGAGCAGGCCGAAGCCGGTCACGTCGGTGGCGGCCTGCACCCCGGCGGCCAGGGCGGCCTCGCCGGCGCCCGCGTTGAGCAGCGTCATGGACGCGACCGCGCCGGCCAGCACGTCGGTCGGCGGCGCGCCGTACTTCAGCGCGGTGGCGATGACGCCGGTGCCGAGGCCCTTGGTCAGGATGAGCTGGTCGCCGGGCGCGGCCCGGTCGATGGTGAGCAGCCGGGCCGGGTCGGCCAGGCCCACCACGGCCAGGCCGTACTTGGGTACCGGGTCGTCGATGGTGTGGCCGCCTGCGACGAAGCAGCCGGCCTGCGCGGCGACCTGTGCCCCGCCGCGCAGCACCTGGCCCAGGATGGCCACGTCGAGGCCGTCGCCGGGCCAGGCGGCCAGGTTGACCGCGAACAGCGGGCGGCCGCCCATGGCGTACACGTCGGACAGCGCGTTGGCGGCCGCGATCCGGCCCCAGTCGTAGGGGTCGTCGACGATCGGGGTGAAGAAGTCGGTGGTCAGGACCAGGGCCCGCTCGTCGTCCAGCCGCAGCACGGCCGCGTCGTCGCCTTCGGCGGCGCCGATGAGCAGGTCGCCGCCGGCCGGGGCCATGGTCGGCCCAACCGCGGCGAAGAGCTGCTCGAGCTTGGCCAGCGGGAGCTTGCAGGCGCAGCCGGCGCCCGGGGACAGGGAGGTCAGGCGGGGAATCTGCTCGGCCATCACGTCGCCACTGTAGTGCCGGCGTAACTGTCGTGCCGGCGTAGATGCGGCTGGTCTGGGTAACGGGCAGGATAGGGGCGGAACGCGAGTGGGGAAAGCATCGCGGGACGGGAAGGCCGAGATGGGCAATCCAGCTGAGACGGGCACGTCAGGCATCTCCGTGAGCGGGCTGCGCAAGAGCTTCGGAGACAAACAGGCGGTGGCCGGGGTCGACCTGGACATCGCCGCCGGGTCGCTGGCCGGGCTGGTCGGGCCGAACGGCGCGGGGAAGACCACGTCGCTGTCGATGATGACCGGGCTGCTGCGGCCGGATGAGGGCCGGATCCTGGTCGACGGGCGCAACGTGTGGGCCGACCCGCCCGCGGCCAAGGCCATCATCGGGGTGGTGCCGTCGGAGGCGCGGCTGTTCGAGCGGCTGAGCGGCGAGGAACTGCTGGAGTACGCCGGGCGGCTGCGCGGCATGGCGGCGGACGAGGCCCGGTCCCGGGCGGCGCAGCTGCTGTCCGTGCTGGACCTGCGAGGCGACGCCAAGCGGCTGGTGGCCGACTACTCCACCGGCATGCGCAAGAAGGCCATGCTGGGCTGCGCGCTGATCCACAACCCTTCGGTGCTGTTCCTGGACGAGCCGCTGGAAGGCGTCGACCCGGTGTCGGCCGACGTGATCCGCAGGCTGCTGACCCGGTACGCCGAGTCGGGCTCGACGGTGCTGTTCTCCAGCCACGTGATGGAGCTGGTCGAGCAGCTGTGCGACCACGTCTCGATCATCGACAAGGGCAAGATCGTGGCCACCGGCACGGTGGACGAGGTCCGGGGCGGGCGGAGCCTGCAGCGGGCCTTCATCGACCTGGTCGGGCACCGGGCGAGTGATGAGGAGGGCCTGTCGTGGCTCGGCTCCTCGTCCAGCTGAAGCTCCGCCTGCTGCGCAACGCGCTGCGCGCCTCGGCCGGGGCCCGGGCCGCCTTCATCGCCAGCTCGGTCCTGGCCGTGCTGGTCGCGGCCGGGGTCTTCACCCTGCTGGCCTCGCTGCACGGCAACGACGCGGCGGTCGACCTGAGCGCGGTCATCTTCACCATCTTCGCGTTCGCCTGGCTGATCCTGCCGCTGGTGGTGTTCGGCCTGGACAGCACGCTGGACCCGGCCACGCTGGCGCTGTACCCGCTGCGCACCCGGCCGCTGGCGGCCGGGCTGCTGGCCGCCTCGGCCACCGGGCCGTGGCCGGCCGCCACCCTGATCGGCCTGCTCGGGGTCACCGTCGGGCTGGCCAGCGGGGCGGGCGGCATCATCACCGCCGTGGTGGCGGTGCTGCTGCAGGTGCTGTTCTGCATCGTGCTGGCCCGGCTGGTCACCACCGGCCTGGCCGGGATGCTGCGCTCCCGGCGCGGCAAGGACTTCGCCGCGCTGGCCATCATCCCGATCTTCGCGCTGTACGAGATCTTCGTCCAGCTGGTGCCCAAGCTGACGGCCGAGGGCAAGCTGACCGCGGCCAGCTTCGCCGGGGTGGACGCCTGGCTGCGCTGGCTGCCGCCGGGCCTGGCCGCGCACGCGATCCAGGACGCCTCGGACGGGCGGGCCGGCGTGGCTGCGCTGCGGCTGCTGCTGCTGGCCGGCATCATCGTGGTGCTGGCCGCGGCGTGGATCCGCTCGCTGGGCCGGGCCCTGGTCACGGCGGACGCCAGCACCCAGGCCGCGGCGGTGCACGGCACCGGCCTGCCGCTGGCCCGGTCCGGCCTGCGCGGCACGGTGGCCGCGCGGTCCTGGGTCTACCAGCGGCGCGAGCCGTCGTCGCTGATCACCTGGGGCGTGGTGGTGGTGGTCATGGGGGCCTCGTCGGCCAGCACGATCACGACCGAGAACTACCAGACGGGCCTGTTCATCGCGGCCGTGGTCGGCTCGGCCTTCACCGGCGTCTACCGGACCAACGCGATCGGCCAGACCGGGCCGGGCTTCGGCCTGGAGGCGATGGCGCTGAGCGACCGGAGCAGCTGGCGGGCGTACTTCTCCGGGCTGGACCTGGCCACGGCGGCGGTGGCGCTGCCGCTGCTCATCGCGGTCTCCTTCGTGCTGGCCGTGGTGGCCAGGCATCCGGCCGACGGGGTCAGCGCCGTGGTGGTGGAACTGGCCGGGGTCGGCGCAGGGCTGGCTCTCGGCAACTTCTTCAGCGCCGCGCTGCCCTACCCGATGGAGCGGCGGCCGGGGAACCCGACCCCCCGGGCGGCGAGCGGTTATACCGGCCACACGCTGCTGGCCACGTTCGGCAGCCTGATCGGAGTAGGCGTACTGGTCGCGCCGGTGATCGTCGCGTGGGAGCTGACCAAGTCGGCGCCGGCGGGCGCCCGGCTGCCCGTGCTGCTGGTCGGCGCCGCAGCCTACGGCCTGCTGCTGGCCTGGGCCGGGCTGCGGATCGCGGCCCGGCTTTCCGCGCAGACCCTGCCCGAGCTGTACCAGGTCGCGGTGCGCAGCAAGCTCTAGCCTTGGCCGGCGGGTGGCGGGTTCTCGGCGAGCTGCTTGATGCCGGCCACGGTGCGCTCCATGTTGGCGCGCAGTTCGCGGAGGCGACGCAGCACGATCCGTTCCTCCTTGTCCGGCATCCGGTCGACGGCGGCCGACGTCCCCGAGGCCCCCGGGCCCATGGTGACGGAGAACCGCAGCCGGGTCCGGCCGGGTCCTTGCTCCAGGTCGAAGCGCCAGCGGGCGCCGGGCTGCTCCGGGTCGGAAGTGCGCCAGCCGAAGGCCCGGTTCTGTTCGCTGACGTCGATCCAGCAGCGGATCTGGTACTCCCCGATGGCCGGGTAGTTGTTGCGGGCCAGGAAGGTGGCGCCCGCGCCGCGCTCGGCGCCTTCCCACTCCGCGCCGAGGAACTCGGTAGAGAACGCGGCGGGCACGTTGATGTCGCTGACCAGCGACCACACCGCCTCGACCGGGGCGTCGATGTCGGTCTCGACGATGGTGCCGGGGCCATCGGCGAACCGGTTACCCGGCTGCGGGCCGGTCTCGTAGGTGCGGCCGTAGGCGTCGAAGTAGGTGATGGAGCGGGCAGGCGGCCGCGGGGCCGGACGGAAGCCGGTGCCCTTGGTCCACGCCACCGGGAGCATGACGATCGGGGTGTGGTCGGCCGGGATGCCCAGCAGCTCCATGGCCCGGGCCTCGTCGCTGAAGATGGCGGTGACCCACGAGGAGCCCAGGCCGCGGGCGCGCAGAGCCAGGCAGAAGCTCCAGGCGGCCTGGATGACCGAGTCGAACAGGCCGGGCCGGCCGCTGCCGTCGTGGCGGCCCATGATGGTGACCACGACCAGGGCCGGGACCTCGGCCAGGTGCTCGGCCAGGTAGGCGGCCGAGGCCATGACCTTCTCGTTCGGGTGGCCGCTGCCCGCCAGCTGCGCCGCGGTCTGCACCATCCAGGAGCCGGCCCCCTGGTCGTACAGCTCGGCCAGCGCGGACTTGACGGCCGGGTCGCGGACGATGATCCAGCGGCGGCTGCTCAGGTTGCCCCCGGTGGGGGCCTGCTCGGCCACGTCGATGCAGTCCAGCAGCAGCTGGTTGTCGACGTCGCGGTCCAGGTCCAGGCGGCGGCGGACCGCCCGGGTGGTGGTCAGCGCTTCATCAACATGGGCCGGGTCAATCGGCATGGCAGCAGGATAACCGGGCAGGCGAGATTAGTTCCCGGCCGGGATCCTCCGGCGGTGCGGGCCGACCGGGGTCGAAGATCCGGCTCTGAGGCCATTTACCGAGGTAGCAGCCGTGGTCTTGTGCCAGCACGGGCTCTGTAGTGTCATGGTGACTACCGAAGTCAAGGGAGATGAGGCACGTCATGACTGTCACTGTCGACAGGAGCGTCGAGGAGTTCACCGCCGCCCCGCGCAAGCTGTTCATCAACGGGCAATGGGCCGACGCCGCATCGGGGAAGACGTTCGCGACTCCTGACCCCTCTACCGGCGCCACCCTGGCCAACGTGGCCGAGGGGGACGCAGAGGACATCAACCGGGCCGTCCGGGCCGCCCGCGCGGCGTTCGAGGGCCCGTGGAGCCGGCTGACCCCGTCGGAGCGCGGCCGGCTGATCTGGAAGCTCGGTGACCTGATCCTGGAGCACGCCGACGAGCTGGCCCAGCTCGAGTCGCTGGACAACGGCAAGCCGTTCGCGGTGGCCCGCGCGGCGGACGTGCCGCTGGCCGCCGACCTGTTCCACTACATGGCCGGCTGGGCGACCAAGATCGAGGGCAACACCATCGACATCTCGGTGCCGTACATGCCCGGCGCCAGCTTCCACTCCTACACGCTGCGCGAGCCGGTCGGCGTGGTGGGCCAGATCATCCCGTGGAACTTCCCGCTGCTGATGGCGGCGTGGAAGCTCGGCCCCGCCCTGACCACGGGCAACACCATCGTGCTCAAGCCGGCCGAGCAGACCCCGCTGACCGCGCTGCGGCTAGCCGGGCTGATCGCCGAGGCGGGCTTCCCCGAGGGCGTGGTGAACGTGGTCACCGGCTTCGGGGAGACCGCGGGCGCGGCCCTGGCCGCGCACGACGACGTGGACAAGGTGGCCTTCACCGGCTCGACCGAGGTCGGCAAGCTGATCGTGCACGCCGCGGCCGGGAACCTGAAGAAGCTCACGCTGGAGCTCGGGGGCAAGAGCCCGAACATCGTCTTCGACGACGCCGACACCGGCGCGGTCGAGGGCGCGGCCAACGCGATCTTCTTCAACCACGGCCAGTGCTGCGTGGCGGGCTCGCGGCTGTTCGTGCAGGAAGACCGGTTCGACGAGGTCGTCAACGGCGTGGCCGAGATCGCCAAGGGCATCAAGCTCGGCCCGGGCATGGAGTCCGGGACCCAGATGGGCCCGCTGGTGTCGGAAGAGCAGATGCAGCGGGTCACCGGGTTCCTGGAGTCCGGGGTGGCCGACGGCGCGACCACGCTGACCGGCGGGGCGCGGCACGGTGACTCCGGCTACTTCGTGGAGCCGACGGTCATCACCAACACCCGCCCGGACATGAAGATCGTCCGCGAGGAGATCTTCGGCCCGGTCGTGGTGGCGGCGCCGTTCCGCAGCCTGGACGAGATCGCCGCCGAGGCGAACAACAGCGACTACGGGCTGGGCGCCGGGATCTGGACCAAGGACATCTCCAAGGCGCACGAGCTGGCCAAGAAGCTCCGGGCCGGCACGGTGTGGATCAACTGCTACAACGTCTTCGACGCGGCCCTGCCGTTCGGCGGCTACAAGCAGTCCGGCTGGGGCCGGGAGATGGGCCACGAGGCGCTCGAGGCCTACACCGAGGTCAAGGCGGTCACGACTCAGCTGTAAGCCTTTGCTCAGGCAAAACGCCCCGGGCCAGTGGCCCGGGGCGTTTTGCTGTGCTGGTTGCTACAAGCCGCGGTGCTGTGTTAGCTGCGGTGCCGTGTTAGCTGCGGTACTTGGCCGGGGCCTCGTCCAGGATGACGGTCTTGGTCTCCAGGAACGGGTGCAGGCCCTCGGTGCCGCCCTCGCGGCCGATGACCGGACTGCTTGAACCCGCCGAACGCGATGCCGAAGTCGGTCCGGAACGCGTTGTGGCCGACGGTGCCGGCGCGCAGCTGGCGGGCCACGTCGCGGGCCTTGTCCACGTCGTTGGTGAACACCGAGGAGTTCAGGCCGTAGATCGTGTCGTTGGCGATCTTGATGGCGTCCTGCTCGTTGTCGGCCGGGATGACGCTGAGGACCGGGCCGAAGATCTCCTCCTGCGCGATGGCGTAGTTGTTCTGCACGTTGCCGAACACGGTGGGCTCGACGTAGAAGCCCTTGTGGTCCGGGCGGCCGCCGCCGGCGGCGAGGGT
Organism: uncultured Actinomycetes bacterium; assembly: GCA_963744005.1. Taxonomy (GTDB): domain Bacteria; phylum Actinomycetota; class Actinomycetes; order Streptosporangiales; family Streptosporangiaceae; genus Palsa-504. The sequence goes on from CAVURU010000003.1 coordinate 2,763,449, forward strand.
CGCGCCTTCGGCTTTGCCCTTCTCGATGTACCCGGTGACCCGGTCCACCTGGCGGGCGGCCACCAGCGGGCCGAGGTCGCTGGAGGCGTCGAACGGGTCGCCCGCGTTCTTGGAGCCGAACGCGGCGGCCAGGGCCTCGAGCAGCTGGTCGTGCCGGCTGCGGCTGACGACGATCCGGGTCAGCGAGGAGCAGACCTGGCCGGAGAGCATGCACTCGGCCCCGGCCAGGGTGGCCGCGGTCTCGGCGATGTCGATGTCGTCCAGGATGACGGCGGCGGACTTGCCGCCCGAGCTCCAGGGTGCAGCGGGCGATCCGCTCGCCGCAGATGGAGGCGATCTTGCGGCCCGCGGCGGTGGAGCCGGTGAAGGTGATCTTGTCCACCCGCGGGTCGCGGACGAGCAGCTCGGAGACCTCACGGTCGGCCGTGACGACGTTGATGACGCCGGGCGGCAGGCCGATGGACTCGGCGATCTCGGACAGCACCAGGCCCTCGGCCGGGGCTTCCGGCGAGTTCTTCAGGATCACGGTGCAGCCGGCCAGCAGGGCCGGAGCCAGCTTGTAGCTGATCAGGCCGAGCGGGCCGTTCCACGGGATGATGGCGCCGACGACGCCGACCGGCTCGCGGACGAGCAGGCCGAAGTTGCCCATGGTCGGGGTGGCGCGCTCTTCGAAGGGGTACGTGTCGGCCAGGCCGGCGTAGTACTCCCAGGTCTGGGCGGCGCCTTCGGCCGAGCCGGTGGCGATGGAGAACAGCGCGCCGGCCTCGCGGGGCCAGACCTGAGCCAGGTCGCTGGCCCGCTCGCGCAGCCCGTTGGCGATGGCCCGCATGTACCCGGCCCGCTCGCCGTGCGACAGGGCGGCCCACGGGCCGTTGTCGAACGCGTTACGGGCGGCGCCGACGGCGCGGGAGATGTCGTCGGCCTGGGCCTCGGCCACCTCGAGGAAGACCTCCTCGTTGGTGGAGTCGACGACCTTGATGGTGCTCTCGGACGAGGGCTTTACCCACTCGCCGCCGATAAAGAAGCGGTCAGCATGCTGCAGGGAAGCGGCCTCTGGGCTCGCTATGGTCATCCTCGGTCCTCTCAATGCTCACACGGCCAGCGATCCTCGCTGGTAGTCAATTTGAGACTAGCTGACGCATCAAAGGTTTGAAAGGCTGCCGTACGGTCAGACGGGTGGGCAATACAGCAGGTGAGTGGCCGTTTATCATTTTGCGACAAACCGTGACGTGACGGACCCGAGGGAGAGCCAGATGCCAAGGCCGACGATCGTCCTGGTGCACGGAGCATGGGCCGACGGATCGAGCTGGAACGCCGTGTCGACCGAGCTCCAGGCGCAGGGTTTCACCGTGCTCACCCCGCCCAACCTGCTGCACGGAGTCGAGAGCGACGCCGCGTACATCGCCTCGTTCCTGGCCCAGCGCACCACCGGCCCGGTAGTGCTGGCCGGGCACTCCTACGGCGGGGTGGTCATCACCAACGCGGGCGCCCGCGGCGGCGACGTCCGGGCGCTGGTCTACGTGGACGCGTTCATCCCGGACGAGGGCGAGACCGTGTTCCAGATCCTGGGCGGCTCGGGTTCCGCGCTGGACGTGCCCGACCCGACCGCGGTGCTGGACATCGCCGGCTACCCGGGGGCCCCGGAGGGGGACGCCGAGGCGTTCCTCAAGCCGGCCACCGTGCACGAGGCCTTCGCGCAGGACCTGCCCGAGGCCGACCGGTGGCTGATCGCGGCCAGCCAGCGGCCCATCACCCTGGGCGCGAACACCGCGGGGACGCAGGCCACGGCGTGGAAGACGATCCCGAGCTGGGCCGTGGTGGGCACCGAGGACAAGGTCATCCCGCCGGACACCCAGCGGCGGATGGCCGAGCGGGCCCGCGCGACGATCAGCGAGGTGGCCGGGTCGCACGTGTCGATGGTCTCCCAGCCGCAGGCCGCGATCGCCGCCATCCTGACCGCCGTGGCCGCGGTCGAGCGGGAGCAGTAGGCCTGAGCGGGCCGGTCCCTGACGGATCGGTCCTCGGTGACCGGTCCGGAGTGATCCGCATCGGGGCCCGGCGGCGTACCAGGAGTACGCGCCGGGCGCCCGCCCGGCCGTGCGGACTGGGGAGGATCACATGCCGACACCGCAAGAGGCGCTGGCCCGGGCGGCCGGCCGCTGGAACGCCGGGGACCTGGAGGGCTACCTAACCTTGTACGACGAGAGGATCCGGCTGCACGGCTACTCCCCCGAGCCGATGGACAAGACCCAGGTCCGGGCGTTCTACCAGAGCATCTTCCGCGCCTTCGGCAACCCGCAGCTGGAGTTCCACGAGACGTTGTGGAGCGGTGAGGCGGCGGTGATCCGGTTCACCATGACCGGGCGGCACATGGATGAGTTCATGGGCGTGCCGGCCACCGGGACGCCGATCGCGCTGCCCGGCCTCACCATCCTGCATTTCAGCGGGGACCGGTGCGTCGAGCGGTTCTCGCAGGCCGACATGCTGGGGCTGCTGATGCAGATCGGCGCGGTGCCGGCACCGGCCTGACGGGCACCGCCCGGGCCGGCGCCTTAGCGGGAGTGGAAGTCCCGCAGCGCGGCCTGGTGGGCGGGAGTGGCCCGCAGCCGGGCACCGCTCTGCGTCTCGCGCTGGCGGGTCTGCACCACGATGTCCCGGTAGGCGTCGAGCATCAGGCCCTTGGTCGCCATCAGGGCTTCCCGCGACCCGGCGGCGACCTGGGTGGCGTAGCCGGTCGCGGTGGCCAGTACGGCGTCGTCGTCGCAGACCTCGAGAGCCAGCCCGGCGTCGACGACGCGCTGGGCGTCGAACCATTCCCCGGCCAGCAGCGCGCGGGCCGCGTTCTGCCAGCCCATCCGCAGCGGGAACTGGAAGGTACTGGCCGCCTCGGGAGCGATGCCGAGCTGGATGAACGGAGCCCGCAGCCGGGCCGACCGGGCGACGAAGGCGAAGTCGCAGTGGCCCAGGATGGTGAAGCCGACGCCGACGCCGACGCCGTTCACCGCGGCCACCAGCGGCTTGGGGAAGCTCTCGGCGGCCTGCAGCATCCGGTCGGCCGGGATGTTCCGGGAGTCCCGGTCCGGGCTCATCTCGGTGAGGTCGGCTCCGGCGGAGAAGGCGCGGCCGGCGCCGGTCAGCACGACGACGTGGATGTCGTCGTCGTCAGCGGCCGTGTGCAGCGCGTCGGCCAGCCCGTTGAACAGCGCGGCGTTGAAGGCGTTCAGCTTGGCCGGGCGGTTCATGGTCAGTACCCGCACGTGGTCGGCGTCGCGAGCCAGCACGACGGGCTCGTCCGCCGGGGCGGGCTCCGGCTCAGCCACGGCGGCCGGCCCGTTTCGTCGTCATCTGCCCGACGATACCGGGCGGCCTGCCGGACGAACAGGCGTGACGGACCCTGGTTAGCATGTGGGGAGATAGCGCTCGCCCGGCTCACCAGGAGGAACAGTGGAAGCACGCCGGCTCGGCGCAGACGGCCCTGAATTGTCAGTGGTCGGCCTGGGCTGCAACAACTTCGGCATGAAGCTGGACCTCGAGGGGAGCGCCGCGGTGATCAACGCGGCCATCGAGGCCGGGATCACGCACCTGGACACAGCCGAGCTGTACGGCCAGGGCAAGTCGGAGGAGTTCATCGGGGCCACCCTGGGCTCGCGGCGGGACCAGGTGGTGATCGCGAGCAAGGTGCAGCGCCGTCCGGCCGACGAGCCCTACACGCCCGGGCTGCTGGCCAAGCGGATCACCGAGGGATGCGAGACCAGCCTGCGCCGGCTGCGGACCGACCGGATCGACCTGTACTACCAGCACTACCCCGACCCGGACGCGCCGGCGGAGGAAGCACTCGAGGCCTTCGACGCCCTCGTCAAGCAGGGCAAGGTGCTGCACATCGCGTCGTCGAACGTGACGGCCGGGCAGATCCAGGCCGCGGCGGACGCCGCGGCCGCGGGCTCGCTGACCCGGTTCTGCGGGACGCAGATCCACTGGAACCTGCTGGTCCGCGGCGTGGAACAGGACGTCGTGCCCACGGCCCTGAAGAACAGCATGGGCATCGTGCCGTTCTTCCCGCTGGCCAGCGGGATGCTCACGGGCAAGTACCGGCGCGGCGAGGACTACCCGGCCGGGTCGCGGTTCGACGCGATGTCCTTCTTCGCGACCAGCCTGGCCACGGACGAGAACTTCGCCCGGGTCGAGGCGCTCACGGCCTTCGCCGAGGAGCGCGGGCACACCGTGGGCGAGCTGGCCGTGGCCTGGCTGGCCGCGCAGGAGGGGGTGACCTCGGTGATCGCCGGGGCGACCACCCCGGAGCAGGTCCGGGCCAATACGGCCGCCGCGGCCTGGACCCTGACCAGCGAGGACCTGGCCGCGCTGCCCAGCTAGGGAGCGGCCGCGCGGCCGGTCCATGGGCGGCCGGCTAGGCGCTGGCGGCGACGGGACGGTCGCCGGCCAGGAAGACCTTGCGTCCGGGGTAGTCCGGGCGGGGCAGGCCCAGGTCGTGCTGGGCGATGATGGTCCGGAAGACCTCGACCGTGCCGCCCGGCGTGGCGGTGTGCTGGGCCTCGCGGTGCGCGAACTCGATCACTCCGTCGCCGATGGCGCCGTCGGCGCCGCGGGGCAGGGTCGCGGCCGGACCGACCAGGTCGATGAGATCTTCGCAGCCCAGCCGGGTCAGGTCCGAGCCCTTGACCCGGCCCATGGTGCCCGGCGTGCAGGTCCCGGCCTCGAGCTCGGTGAGCAGGTGCCCGATGCGGGCCAGGAAGGCCTGGTCGCCGGCCACCGGCCCGCCGGAGCCCGGCGTGGCCTGGGCCCAGCGCACGGCGGCCTCGACGGACCGCTCGAAGTGGTGGGCCAGGTGCCCGGCCGGGCCGACGTCGTCCAGCTTGCTGGCCGTGTCGCCGATGTAGTGCTCGGCGTCCAGCGGGCCGTGCAGGACGGACCAGCCGTTGTTGACCTCGCCGATGCGGTACCGGTCGGAGACGCGGACGTCGCCGTAGTAGACGATGTTGGTCCGTTCCTCGCCGATGGTGTGCAGGGCCTGGATCTCGATGCCCGGGGTGTCGAGCGGGACCAGGAACATGGTCAGGCCCTTGTGCTTGGGCAAGGTCGGGTCGGTCCGGGTGATGAGGAAGACGTACTGGCAGTACTGGGCGCCGGTGGTGAAGATCTTCTGGCCGTTGATGACCCACTCATCGCCGTCGCGCACGGCCCGGGTCTTGGCCCCGGCGATGTCCGAGCCGCCGTCCGGCTCGGTGTAGCCCATGCAGATCCGCACGGTGCCGCGGGCCACCTGCGGCTTGAGCTCGTCCCGCAGGTCCGGGCGGGCGTGCGCCTCGACCCCGGGCCAGATCAGCGGGGTCCCGCTGAGCAGCGGCGCTTCCCGGGCGGCCAGCTCGGTCTCGAGGATCCGGACGCAGACGTCGTCGAGCTCGGCGCCGCCGTCCTCGCGCCGCCACCGCGGCCACAGCCAGCCCTGGCCGCCCAGCGCGCGGTAGAGCCCGTCATCGAAGTCGTAGGCCTGCTCCCGGCGGCGCGCGTAGACCTCTTCGGTCAGGTGCTCATCCAGGAAGGCCTGGACCTGGCCGGCGAAGGCCTGCTGGGCCTCGGTGAGGACGACGGTGGAGAAGTCCATGACAGCGCTCCCAACTGCTATGGCCGCGGATGCCCCTCAGCATGAGCGCTGGGGAGCCGCTTTTCCAGACCCAGGGCGCGGGCGATGTCGCGGGCGGTCTGGTCCCAGCCGCGCAGGGTCAGCCGGCGCTGCGCGGCGGCGGCCCGCAGCCGCCGCCGGAGCGGCTCGTCGCCGAGCCAGTCCGCGACGGCGGCGGCCAGGGCGGCGGGATCGCCGGGCGGGACGAGCAGGCCCGGCCGCTGGCCGCCGGGGACGGTGCCGAGCGCCTCGGGCAGGCCGCCGGCGGCGGCGGCCAGGACGGGCACGCCGTGGGCGAGGGCCTCGGTGACGGCCATGCCGTAGGTCTCCGAGCGGGACGGCGCGATGAGCAGGCCGGCCGTGGCGTACAGGTCGCGGAGCGCGGTTCCGGTCAGGACGCCGGGGAGCTGGACCCGGGAACTGTCATCCAGCCGCGCGATCAGCTGCTGCACGTGCCGGACGAAGTCCGGGTCGCGGTCGAGCGGCAGGCCAGCACGCAGTGCCAGTCCAGGCCGGGCCGGTCCAGGCCGGGCCGGTCCAGGCCGGGCCGGTCCAGGCCGGGCCGGTCCAGGCCGGGAAGGCCGGCCAGGGCCTCGACGAGCAGGTCCTGGCCCTTGTGGCGGGCGAGAGCGCCGACGCAGATCAGCCGGCCGGGGACGGGGTGGTCTCCGGCGGCGGCCGGGTCGACGCCGGGCTGGGCGACGTGGACCCGGTCGGGCGGGAGGGCGAAGCGGGCCAGGACCTGCTGGCGGGTCCAGTGGCTGGGCACGATCACGGTGGCCGCGGCGTGCAGCACGGCCCGTTCGGAGGCCTGGGCATCGGGTGGGGCGTCGAGGGCGGTGGCCATCGGCATGTGCAGCAGCACGGCGAGCCGGAGCCGGGCGGCGTGCGGGAGGATCGGGGCGGCCGCGGGTGAGGCGACGAGCCCGTCGATCAGGACGGTGTCCCCGTCCGGGACAGCAGACAGGAGGCGGGCCAGGGCGGCCCGGGCGGCCGGGCCGGGGACGGGCCAGGCGGCGGCGACGGGGGTGACCAGCACGTCCCATCCGGCTTCGGCCAGCCGGGCGCAGACCTGCCGGTCGTAGACGTTGCCGCCCGACGGCCGGGCGGGATCATCGAACCCCTCGGGCACCAGGACGTGGATCCGCACGATGTTCCAGTCGCCTCCGCCCGCGGCGGGGCTGAACCGGGCCCGCCGCCGATCCGTCATACCCAGTACAGGATGACATGGGTGGGATGCGTGAGACAGGATCAGCGGGCGCCAGCCCGGACGGCGCTGGAGCGGGCCCGGGCCGCGGCGTTCCCGGCGGGCGAGTACGCAGGTCAGGAGAGCTTCATGCGGGCCAGCGAGATCTCGGCCCTGGCCCGGGCGGCCGGGATCGGCCCCGGCGTGCGGGTCCTCGACCTGTGCTGCGGGACGGCCGGCCCCGGCCGGCTGATCACCGCCGAGACGGGCTGTGACTACCTGGGCGTCGATCAGTCGGCCCGCGCGCTGGCCACGGCCCGGGAGCGGGCCGGGAACCGGCCGGGCCGGTTCGAACGGGCCCAGCTGCCGCCGGTGCCGGAGGGCCGCTTCGAGGTGGTGCTGCTGCTGGAGACGATGCTGGCCTTCGAGGACAAGCAGGTCCTGCTGGCCGGGGTGGCGCGGGCGCTGGAGCCGGGCGGGCGGTTCGCCTTCACGGTGGAGGAAGGCCGGCCGCTGACCGGGCCGGAGCAGGCCCAGATGCCCGCGGCCGACACCGTCTGGCCCGTCGAGCTGGCTGAGCTGACCGGCCTGCTGGACGAGGCGGGGCTGCGGGTGAGCTGGCAGCAGGAGCACAGTGCCGCGCACCGGGCCATCGCGGCCGCGCTGGCCCGCGGGTATGCGGCCGAGGCGGGCCGGATCGCCGACGAGATCGGGCCGCAGGCGGTCGCGGACCTGGTGGCCAGCCACCGGTTGTGGGCGGCCTGGCTCGGCACTGGCCGGGTGCGTAAGTTCGCGATGGTGACGGAGAAGCGATGACGAGCATCGAGCAGGCCCCGCTGAGCTCCGGCTACGCCCGCTACCTGACCTCGAAGATCAGCGTGGATGACCGGGCGCTGAACCGGCCCGTGCTGGCCGAGCTGGGCCGGCTGAGGCCGCCCGGCCCGGTGCGGGTGCTAGAGGTCGGCGCGGGCCTGGGCACGATGGTGGCCCGGCTGATGGACTGGGGCGTGCTGTCGGCGGGCGAGTACACCCTGCTGGACGCGGACCGGGAACTGCTGGAGGACGCGCGCCGGTGGCTGCGGGCGTGGGCGGCCGCGCGGGGGGTGCCGAGCACGGCCGAGCCGGACGGGCTGCGGCTGGGTGAGCTGCGGGTGCGGCTGCAGCACGCCGAGCTGCGCGGTTTCCTGGACGGCACGGGCGAGGCGCAGGCCGACGTGCTGATCGCGCACGCCGTGCTGGACCTGGTCGAGGTGCCCGCCGTGCTGCCCGGCCTGCTGCGGCTGCTGGCGCCGGGCGGGGTCTACTGGTTCACCGTCAACTACGACGGCGAGAGCATCTTCATGCCGGATCACCCGGCCGATGAGCAGGTCGTGGACGCTTATCACCGGGACATGGACGAGCGGATCCGGTACGGCCGCCGGCCGGGGAGAGCCGGACGGGCCGCCACCTGTTCCAGCACCTGCGCGCGGCCGGGGCGCCGGCCCGGGCCGCCGGGGCGTCGGACTGGGTGGTCAGCGCAGCGCCGGACGGGACGTATCCGCAGGACGAGGCGTACTTCCTGGGCTGCATCCTGGACACGGTCGGCCACGCGCTGGAGGGCCGGCCGGACCGGGTGCGGCCGGCCGACCTGGCGGCCTGGCTGGCCGCGCGGCGGCGGCAGCTGGCCGAGGGCGAGCTGGTCTACCTGGCCCATCAGCTGGACTTCGCGGGACGCGGGCCGGGCTAGCGACCGTCGCGGGCCCGCCCCGGGCCGGGCGCAGCGACCGCAGCCGGGCCGCCATGGCCGCGCGGAGCGGGAGCCAGCCGCGGTGCCGCTGGAAGGGGAGCTCGAAGACGGCGGCGAAGACGCGGGCGAAGGCCACCGTGACGGGCAGCAGGATGGCGGTCAGGACCAGGAAGGCGGGCGTGCCGGACGGGACCCGGCTCAGGACCAGGCCGTAGGACACGGCGATGACGATGGGCATGTGGGTCAGGTACAGGCTGTAGGAGCAGGAGCCGAGGGCGCGGGGCAGGCCGCTGGACAGGAACCGGACGACGGGCCGCGGGCGCGCGGTGGCGATGGCGGCCAGGAAGCAGCCGATGGCCGGGGCCCAGGCCAGGTCGACCCAGAACAGGTGGCCGGTGGACCAGGCTGGTCCCCGGACCACGATCAGGGCGATGACCGGGACGGCGGCCACCAGGGCGTAGCCGGCCCAGGGCCGGGCCCGGACGGGCTGGCCGGCGGTCTGGATCCCGGCGGCGAGCAGGCCGACGGCGAACAGCACGGCCAGGTCAGGGGTGAACTTGACCAGGGCCGTGTTCATGACCGGGAGGTGCGGTCCGAGCAGGCCGATGGTCACGACGATGACGGCGACCAGGCCGGCCATGGCCCAGGCGCTGATCCGCCGGACGACCAGCAGCAGCAGCGGCAGCAGGACGTAGAGCTGGACCTCGATGGCGATCGACCAGAAGGCCCGGTTGGGGCTGCCCGCGGCGACGGCGTCCTGGACGAGCAGGCCGTTCACGAGGACGGACTTCCCGTCCGGCACCGGCCAGCCGGGCTGGGCCAGCACATACCAGGTCATGACCAGGCTGAAGCCGAGCGCGGCCCAGTACGGGGGCAGGATGCGCCAGGCCCGGCGGCGCGCGTAGGCGGCGACGGAACCGGACCGCCAGCCCGAGCGGGCCGGGCCGAGGCCGAGCGAGAAGCCGGACAGCGCGATGAAGACGATGACCGCGAACCGGCCATAGACCAGCCCGGCGGCCCAGAACGGCGCCGGCCGGGCCGGGTAGCCCGGCCAGGCCCGCTCGAAGATGTGGTTGAGCACGACGAACAGGGCGGCCAGGCCCCGGATCCCGTCCAGGCCGGTAATGCGGGCCGGGCGGGGGCCGGTCATAGGTCTTCGGGGGCCAGGGCGCGGCGGAGCAGCTGGTGGCCGCCGCGCCGGGCCTTGGTCTCCAGGTAGGCGGCGTTGGCGCCGGTCAGGTGCAGCGCAGTGGGCACGTGCTCGCCAATGGTGATGCCCAGGCGGCCCAGCTGGGCGCCCTTGTCCGGGTTGTTGCTGAGCAGCGCGATGCGGCTCGCGCCGAGGGCGTGCAGCATCTGGGCCGCGCTGGTGTAGTCGCGTTCGTCGGCCCGGTGGCCCAGGGCCAGGTTCGCGTCGTAGGTGTCCAGTCCGCGGTCTTGCAGCGCGTAGGCGTCGAGCTTGTCGTACAGGCCGATGCCGCGGCCCTCCTGGCGCAGGTAGAGCAGGTAGCCGCCGCGGCCGGTGATCAGCTCGGCCGCCTCGCGCAGCTGCGGCCCGCAGTCGCAGCGCTGGCTGCCGAACACGTCGCCGGTGAGGCATTCGCTGTGCACCCGCACCAGCGGCAGCCCGGCCGCGGCGGGCGAGCCAAGCTCGAGGGCCACGTGCTCCCGGGCGTCGGCCAGGCCGGTGAAGCTGACCACGGTGGCCGTGGCCGAGTAGCCGTCGGCGAAGCGCAGCGGAAGGCGGATACGGCGGCGGACGGCCGCCACGGGCGGAGTTCCGGTCACGAGGCGAGCCGTTCGTCCTCGCGCCAGCTCGCGGGCACGGTGAGCGGGGGGTCCTCGGCGGGCGGCGGCTCGCTGGCCCGGCCCGGCCGGCGGCGGCGGATGGTGTCCCGGACGAGCAGGCCGGCGCCCGGGGCGACCGCGATCAGGGCCAGCACCGCGTACAGGGTGGTGACGGTGACCCCGCTGCTGGCGCCGAGCCCGGCGGCGGCGAAGGCCCAGGCGGCGACGCCCTCCCGGGGCCCCCAGCCGCCCACGCTGAACGGGATGACCATGGCCGTCTGGATCACCATGAGCAGCGCGATCAGCTCGCCGAGCGGCGCGGTGGAGCCCGGCCGCCCGGGCGGCGATGACGCAGGCGGTGGTGTGCCCGGCCACGATCAGGACCGAGGCCAGCGCGATCCGGGGCCACACGGCCCGGGCCAGCAGCCCGCCGCGCAGGTCGGCGGCCAGCGCGCGGGAGGCGCGGCCCGGGTGCCGCCCCGGGCGGGTCTGGCGGCCCCGGCCGCGGCGGCGGCGGGCGAACACGATCAGGGCGGCGCAGCCGGCCACGGCGGCCAGGCCGGCCAGCAGGTAGGGCAGCGCGGGCCGCACCGGCGAGGGCAGGGTGATCAGCACGACGACGGTGACCAGGGCCTGGATGAGCTGGCCGGAGAGCCGTTCCCAGGCCACGGCGCGGACCCCGCGGGCCACGTCGCCCTCGCGGCGGCCGTGCGCGACGGCCCGGTGCGCGTCGCCGAGGACCCCGCCGATCAGCACCGAGTTGAGGAACTGGGAACGGTAGTACGCCCCGACGGCGGCGGGCAGGCCGATCCGCAGGCCCAGGGCCCGGGCCACGACCCGCCAGCGCCAGGCCGAGCAGACCGTGGTCCCGGCGGTGATGGCGGCCACGGCCAGCACGGCGGGCCAGGTGACGGCGCGCAGCCCGGCCCGGAACGGCGCCCCGCCCACCTGCCGCCACAAGAACCACAGCACGGCGACGCCGGCGGCCAGGCGCAGCAGCGGCAGGCCGAAACGGCGCAGAGCCGGGCCGAAGGGGCGAGCCGGAGCGGAGGGCAGGAGGGCCACACCAGTAACACGGGACAGCGGGAGGAATAGTTCAATTGCCGCGGCGGGCGGTGGTGAACCACGGTGAGCGCGGGACCGTTCCCCACTTCAGGAGCAGCGGTTGGGAGACGGAGGCACGGTGCGGACGATCAGGCTGTCGATGATCGGTGGGCTGCTCGGCACGGTCGCCGTGCTCGGCCTGCTGGCGGCCACGGCCGGCCTGGGGGTGGCCGGCTGGATCACCGGGCTGGCCGCCGGGACGGCGGCCCCGGTGCTGCTGGCCGCGGCCCGCAGCCGCAGCGACGAGCCGGAGATACACCCGGCCGACTGGGTGACGCTGACCCGGGCGGTGCTCATCGCGGGGGTCGCGGGCCTGGTGGCCGATTCGTTCGGCCGATCCGTCAACGTCACCGCGCTGGTCACGCTGTCCGCGGTCGCGCTGGTGCTGGACGCGGCGGACGGGCAGGTGGCGCGCCGGACCGGCACGGCCACCGCGCTGGGCGCGCGGATCGACGGCGAGGTCGACGCGTTCCTCATACTCCTGCTGTCCATCATCGTGTCCGGGGACTACGGCAGCTGGGTGCTGGCCATCGGCGCGGCCCGCTACGTGCTGCTCATCGCCGGCTGGCTGGTGCCGTGGCTGGCCGCCCCGCTGCCGCCGCGGTACTGGCGCAAGGTGGTGGCCGCGGTCCAGGGCATCGTGCTCACGGTGGCGGCGTCCGGGGTGCTCCCGCACCTCATCGGGACGCTCGCGCTGCTGGTGGCGCTGGCGCTGCTGGCCGAGTCGTTCGGCCGGGACGTGATCTGGCTGTACCGGGCCGGGGCCGGGCCGCGGTCCCGGCAGGTGCTGGGGGCGGTCGTCACGGTGGCGGCCGTGGCGCTGGTCTGGGGCGACCTGCTGGTGCCGGACAAGCCCTGGCAGTTCACCCCGGCCGCGTTCATCCGCATCCCGGTGGAGGCGCTGGTCCTGGTGGCCATCGGGCTGGTCCTGCCGCCGATGGCGCGGCGGATCGTGGCCGCCTTCGCGGGCATCCTGATGGGCCTGTTCACCATCGCCCGGATCCTGGACATGGCCTTCTACGAGGAGATCGACCGGCCGTTCAACCCGGTGCACGACTGGGGCAGCATCGCGCCGGCGGTGGGGGTGATCCGGAACGCCATCGGGCCCACGCTGACCAACCTGGCCATCGCCGGGTTCTGGCTCGGCCTGATCCTGCTGGTGGCCGCGATCACGGCCGCGGCGATACGGATCACCAGCGTAGCCGCCGCGCACCGCCGCGGCACGGTCCGCGGGCTGGTCGCGGTGGTGGCCGCCTGGGGGCTGGCCGCGGGCCTGTCCTGGCAGGTCACGCCGGGCTTCCCGGTCGCCTCGACGAGCGCCGCCGGGCTGGCCGTGACGCAGGTGAAGGCCACCGATGACGCGATCACCGACTCGCGCCGCTTCGAGCAGGCGGTGAACGGCTACGACCCGGAGGCCACCATTCCCGGCTCGGACCTGCTGACCAAGCTGCGCGGCAAGGACGTGGTCATCGCCTTCGTGGAGAGCTACGGGCAATCCGCCGTGCAGGGCAGCAGCTTCTCCCCCGGGGTCGACAACGTGCTGCGGAGCAGCACCGCCTCGCTGGCCAGCGCGGGCTGGTCAACGCAGAGCGCGTGGCTGACGTCACCGACGTTCGGCGGGATCAGCTGGCTGGCCCATGCCACGCTGCAGTCCGGGCTGTGGGTGGACAGCCCGCAGCGGTACAGCCAGATCACGCAGAGCGACCGGTTCACCCTGAGCGACGCCTTCAAGAAGGCCGGGTGGCACACGGTCAGCGACATCCCGTCGGATGAGTACACCTGGGCGGCGGGCACGTTCTTCTACCACTGGGACCAGTTCTACGACCGGACCGACGTCGGCTACCACGGCCCGACCTTCAGCTACGCGTCCATGCCGGACCAGTACAGCCTGGCCGAGTTCCAGCGGCTCGAGCTGCAGCCCGGGCATAGCCCGGTGTTCTCCGAGATCGACCTGGTGTCCTCGCACACGCCGTGGGCCCCGCTGCCGACCATGGTGCCGTGGAACCAGGTGGGCGACGGGTCGATCTTCGACAAGCAGCCGTCGGAGAGTGAGTCCGCGGCGCTGGTCTGGCGCAGCGCGGACACCGTCCGGCAGTTCTTCGGCCAGTCGATCCAGTACTCGCTGACCGCGCTGACTTCGTGGGTCACCGAGCTGAACGACCCGAACCTGGTGCTCATCCTGCTCGGCGACCACCAGCCCAGCATCCAGGTCAGCGGCGTCGGCGCCAGCCACAACGTGCCGATCTCGATCGTGGCCAAGGACCCGTCGGTGTCCGGCCAGATCGCGTCGTGGCACTGGCAGGACGGGCTGCTGCCCAGCCCGTCGGCCCCGCTGGAGCCGATGGACGCCTTCCGCAACCAGTTCCTGAACACGTTCGGCTCGACCCCGTCGGGGGCCGCGGCGGCCGCGGGCGGGGCCGGGGTCCCGGCGTCAGCTGGGGCGGCTGGTGACCGGTGAGGCGGACGCGCCGGCCGCGGTGCCGGCCTGCGGGGCGCGGCGGGACAGCAGGACGAACAGGATCGCGGCGGCCACCGCGGCGACGCCCTCGGCGACGATGCTGAGCGTCTTCTCCGGGGAGGAGACGGGGTCGTACATGTTGGGCAGGAACCCGATGGCGCCGACATTGACGTACTGGTAGGTCAGCACCAGGGCGAAGCCGCCCGCGCTGACCAGAAAGGCGATCAGCGCGGTCCAGCGCCGCGGGTGCACGGCCAGGGCGAGCGCGGCCAGGATGGCCAGGGCCGCCTCGGCGCGGAACAGGTCGCCCTGGGTGAGCACGCTGGATTTCACCCCGTCGTAGGGGCCGGCCAGGTGCAGGTGAACGTAGGCGTCGATGGCCAGCCCGGCCACCACGACCAGGATCAGGCCGGCCCGCAGCCAGCGCTGCGAATCTGGCTGGCCCAGCTCGGCGTCGGCACTCATTTCGACATCCCTGCCCTTCGGTGAGCTCTCGTCTCGGTCGCGCCGCGACGGCGCGCCCTATCCCTGAGGGGATACGGCGGCATGGGCGCTTCGGTTCAGACGGCGGGTCAGGGCAGGTGGCTGGTGTCGTTGACGCGGGACACGGCGGCGAAGCCGGGGCCGTACCACTGGATCTCATTCAGGCTGGCCGAGCCGAGGTACAGCCGGTACAGGGTGCTGAGCGGGACGCTCAGGGCCCGGCAGAGCAGGATCTTGATCGGCGTGATGTGGCTGACGACCAGCACGGTCTGGCCGCCGTGGTCCCGCAGCAGCCGGTCGCAGGCCCGGTTGACCCGGGCGGCGGTGTCGGCGAAGCTCTCCCCGCCCGGCGGGGCCTGCCCGGGGTCGCGCCGCCAGGCGGCGGCCGCGTCCGGCCAGCGCTGCTGGATCTCGGCCAGGGTCAGGCCGTCCCAGTCACCGAAGTCGGTTTCCCGCAGGTCATCGTCGGTGACGGCGGTCAGGCCCAGCTCATCGGCGGCGATGGCGGCGGTGACGACGGCGCGCTGCAGCGGCGAGCTGACCACGGCGTCGAAGGTGGCGTCGGCCGCCAGGCGGCTGGCCGCGGCCTTGGCCTGCCGCAGCCCGCTGGTGCTGAGCGGGATGTCACGCTGCCCGCTGAACCGGTGCTCGGGTGAGAACCGGGTGTCGCCGTGCCGCAGCAGGACGGTGGTGGTCGGGTCGGCGGTCGGGTCGTCCCAGCCCAGAGTCATGTGGCCATCCTGCGAGATCTGAAGAACGCGCTGTCCCTACGCAAGGCATCACGAGAAAGAGCGCCGATCGGTTCAGACCGCGGGCCGACCGGTCAGGGTTTTGGCGCTAGCAGGGCGCGATATCCGCCGAACGCGACCGGGGTTTCCCACACCCGGACGGACAGCGCGTCAGCGCCCGCGGCGGCCACGACGGGCGCGAGCGTGTCGTGCACCCAGCGGGCGAAGACCTCGACGGTGACCGCCGCGGCCTCGGCCGGGCGGATCTCCTCCAGGTTGCGGCCCTCGATCCGGGCGGTCAGCTCGGCCAGGGCCGCTTCCAGGACGTCCAGGTCACAGACCATGCCCCGGTCGTCGAGGCCGTCGCGTTCGACGACGATGTCGATCCGGTAGTCATGCTCGTGCAGTTGCCCCTCGGGCCCGGCCATCCCGGGCATGATGTGGGAGGCACGGACGTTTCGGTTCAAGCCGACTTCACAGGTCACCGGCAGTACTCCTGTCGTAGTCCAGAACGGCATGCATCAGCCCAGGTCTCCCCTGGTCTACGGCCTGAAAGGCGGCGGCCGCGCGGGCGAAGGGGAAGACGTCGGTGCACAGCGGGGCCAGCGGCAGCCCGGCCAGCAGGTCCACGGTCTCGCGGCGGCGCCGGGCCGGGGTCCAGGTCCCGGCCAGCCGGGCCGGCACGGTGGACACCTGGGTGCTGCGGATGACCAGCCGCCGCCGGTGGAAGGCCCCGCCGAGCGGCAGCGTGACCGGCTTGACGCCGAACCACGAGGCGACCAGCAGCGTCCCCTCCTGGGCCAGCAGGTCCAGGGCCACGGCGGGCGCGTCCGGGTTGCCGCTGGCGTCGATCACGAGCGGGACCTGCTGGCCGGCCAGTTCCTCGGGGGCGGCGGCGTCCGCCCCGAGGCTGCGGGCCAGGTCGCGGCGCCAGGCCAGCGGGTCGGCCACCAGCGGCCGCGCTCCGGCGCGCTGCAGCAGCAGGGCGGTCAGCAGCCCCAGGACGCCGGCCCCGAGCACGATGACCCGGTCCCGGTAACCGGCCTCGGCGTCGAGGGTGACCTGCAGGGCCGTCTCGACGAGCGGGAACAAGGTGGCGGCGGCGGGATCCAGATCCGGCAGCGGGATCAGGTCGCTCTCGTCCGCGGCGAAGAGGTCCTGGTGGGGGTGGAAGGCGAAGACCAGTCGCTCGTCGCCGGCCAGCTGACCGACGATCCGGCCGACGCAGGCGTAGCCGTAGGCGAACGGGTAGGCGAAGGTGCCGCCGAGCGCGCCGATGGTGTCGTCCAGGGCCAGGTCGGCCGGGACCTCACCGCGGTAGACGAGCCGTTCGGTGCCGCCGCTGATACCCGAACGCAGGGTGCGGACCAGGACCTGGCCGGCCGCAGGCCGCGGGACGGGCACCTCCCGGATCTCCACGCGGCGCGGCCCGGTGTGATACAGCAGGTGGGCAGGCACGTGGCCCATCTTGCCATCCGGACGGAAGCAAACAGGGCCGCAGCCGGCGGGCGGAAACCCTGGCCGCGGCCGGGGCTTCCGAGGGCGGCGTGTGGGCGAGGAGGGCGATGAAGCTGCTGCGGGCCGGCGCGGCCGCGCCGGCGCGGCCGGGGCTGGTGCTGGCGGGGCTGGCGCTGGCGGGGCTGGCGCTGGCGGGGCTGGCGCTGGCGGGGCTGGCCGGGTGTGCCGGACCGGGACCGGGGACCGGCCAGGTCACCGGCATGTTGTTGCGACAGGGCGCCCAGGAGGGCGGGCAGCGGCCGATGGCGGGCCGCGTGACCTTCGCCGCCGCCGGCCAGCCGCAGGTGACGGCCCAGGCAGGAAACACGGGAAGCTTCTCGGTGCAGCTGCCGCCAGGACAGTACCGGGTGTCCGGGCCGTGCCCGCCGTCGGCCTCGGTCACGGTCACCGCACACCACACTGCGCACGTGACCCTGCTGTGCAGTCTCGCCCATGTTCACCCTCCGTCGCGCTGACAGTACGGCCAGGGAGAGCACGGCCTCGAACGCGTATCGCTCAGCGAGGCTCGCTTGACGCACTGGTTGCTGACGTGTTTTGGTCGACCTCTGCGTTATCAGCCGTTATCGCTGAGTTAGTGTCCCTGACCTGAAGCAAGGCCCCGATTCTGCCGCCCCGGAATCGGCCACCGGCCCGTCATGGCCGTCACCTTGACCAGGTCGGCGGTGGCGGCGCACACCGGTGCACGCAGTCACAGGGGAGGATTTCTGTGCGCAAAATGCTCGTGCTGCTGAGCGCGACCGCGGCCGCTGTCGGTCTCAGCGTCGCCGTGCCCGCCGCAGCCAGCGCCGACAGTTCGGCTTCGCTGCCGGACTCGCACCCGGCGTGGGCGACGCCCGCCAATAAGGTCGCGTCGACCTCGTCCGACAGCCGTATCCAGTTCAGCGTCTACCTCAAGATGCGTAACCAGGCCGGGGCCGCGGCCCAGGCCACGGCGGTGTCCGACCCGGCCAGCAGCTCCTACGGCCACTACCTGAGCGCGGCACAGGTCGTGGCGCAGTACGCCCCGGCCGACGCCACGGTCCGCTCAGTGCAGCACTGGCTCAGCTCCGCGGGCTTCACGGTCGGCGCCACCGCGTCGAACAACGCCTACGTGACGGCCAGCGGAACCGCGGCGCAGATCCAGAAGGCGTTCGCGGTCCAGCTGAACGAGTACTCCTACCAGGGCAAGCACCGGCGTGCGGTCAGCGCCAACCTGAACCTCCCGTCGTCGATCCTCTCGTCGATCGTCTCGGTGAACGGCCTGAGCCAGTCGCTGTCGGCCCCGCTGAGCAGCACCGCGGGCGCGTCGCCGAGCACGGCGCCGCCGGAGAGCGGTTTCCGCAACGCGCCGCCGTGCAGCGTCTACTACGGCCAGAAGACCGACACCACCGATCCCGCCTACAACGGCCAGCACCTGCCCTATGTGCCGTGCGGGTACACGCCCGGCCAGCTCCGTTCCGCTTACGGCATCGCCTCGGCGGTGAACAAGGGCGTCGACGGGCGCGGCCAGACGGTGGCAGTCATCGACTGGTACGCGTCCCCGACGATTTTCTCCGACGCGGCCGAGTACGCGACCCGGAACGACCCGGCACACCCCTTCCTGCCCGCGCAGTTCTCCCAGTACGTGTTCCCGCCGAACGCGGCCCTGGAGGGGCCGGATGACTGCGACGCCTCCGACACGTACGGCGAGGAGACGCTCGACGTCGAAGCGGTGCACGCGACGGCCCCCGGCGCGCACGTCCTGTACGTCGGCGCTTCGGACTGCCAGGACTCCTCACTCGAGCAGGCGCTGAACTACGTCGTGGCCGGGCGGCTGGCCGACGTCGTCTCGAACTCCTACGGCGACCTGGGCGAGGACGGCATCCCGCGCGATGAGATCCAGACCTACAACCAGATCGCGATCGAAGCCGCCCTTGAGGGCATCAGCCTCAACTTCGCCTCCGGCGACGACGGCGACGAGGCCTCCACCATCGGGCAGCCCGAGGCCGACTTCCAGGCCAGCGACCCGTGGGTGACCGCGGTCGGCGGCACCAGCCTCGGCGTCGGCGCCAGCGGCCAGCGGGTCTTCGAGACGGGCTGGGAGACCACCGAGAGCTCGCTGACCAACGGCAGCTGGGGTCCGGCCTCCTTCCTGTACGGGTCGGGCGGCGGCACGAGCAAGCTGTTCGCCGAGCCCGCCTACCAGAAGGGCGTCGTCCCGGACGCACTGGCGCGGGAAAACCAGGCTGGCGGGCACCGGGGCCGGGTCGTCCCGGACATCTCGATGGACGGTGACCCGAACACGGGCATGCTCGTCGGCCAGACGCAGGTCTTCCCGGACGGCACCTACTACGACCAGTACCGGGTCGGCGGCACCAGCCTGTCCAGCCCGCTCTTCTCCGGTGTGGTGGCGCTGGCCAACCAGCTCGACCACTTCGATCACGGCTTCCTCAACCCGGTGCTCTACCGGTTCACCTCCCGCACCGGAGCGATCGACGACGTGCGGCACGTGGGCGGCGGCGTGGTGCGGGTCGACTACGTCAACGGTGTCGACGCCAGCGACGGGGTGACCAGGTCGGTGCGGACGTTCGACTACCAGGGCCTGACCATCCACACGACGCCCGGGTACGACAACGTGACCGGGCTCGGGGCGCCCAACGGGACGGCGTTCCTGGCCCTGAGCTAGACGACCGGCCTGCTCTTCGGCCCGGTACCCAGGAGGGGTACCGGGCCGAAGGCGTCTGTAGATCCGGCGGCCTACGGTGCGGCCCTTTGCTGGCAGACTGGGCCGGTGCTGATCGAGCATCGTGGTGCCGTCCCGCAGGTCGACCCCAGTGCGTACGTCGCGCCGACGGCCGTCGTGTGCGGAGCCGTGCGTATCGGGCCCGGGGCCCGGATACTGTTCGGGGCCGTCCTGACCGCGGAAGACGGGCAGGTGAGCGTCGGGGCGCGGTGCGTGGTGATGGAGAACGCCGTGATCCGCGGCCGGGCCCGGCATCCCGCGGTCATCGGCGACGACGTCCTGGTCGGCCCGCACGCTCAGGTCAACGGCGCGCGGGTCGGCGACGGCTGTTTCCTGGCCACCGGCGCGGCGCTGTTCCCGGGATCCGTGGCCGGAGCGGGCAGCGAGGTCCGGATCCACGGCGTGGTGCAGGTCAACACGGTCCTGCCGCCCGGCACGACGGTCCCCATCGGGTGGGTCGCGGTGGGCGACCCGGCGCGGATCTACCCGCCGGGCCAGCACGAGCAGATCTGGGACATCCAGCAGACCCTGGATTTCCCGGGAACCGTCTACGGCGTGGGCCGTGATGCGACCGCAGCCGAGCGGATGTCCCGGCAGTCGGCCTGGTTCGCGGCCCATCTCGGCGACCGCATCATCGACAGCGATCCTGATCGGCTGGATGACTAACCAGGGCTGGGAGCCGGTCAGCGGACTCGAATCGCTCGTATCGGCCCGGCACGGCCCGGCACGGCCCGCTTGGGCCATACCACCCGCGGAGGGTGACGCACGCTAGCCGGCAACGTGCCATTCTTCGCGTATGTGGCTTATGCGGAGCAATCGGCCGCGAGCCGTCACCTGAGGAGGCTGTCATGTTCCGTCGAAGACGCCCGCTGATGCGCGCAGCAGTAGTAGGAGGCGGAGCCTATGCCGTCGGCAAGAGCACCGCGCGACGGTCAGCGGAGCAGGGGCAGGCGGAGAACGAGCAGGACGAGCGTCTGGACAACCTGGAGCAGCAAGCGCCGGCCGCGCCGGCCGCTCAGGACGCGCCGACCTCGCTGGCGCCCGCAGCGGCGCCGTCGATGCCCGATCAGCTAACCCAGCTCGCGGCCTTGCACGAGAAGGGCGCGCTGACTGACGACGAATTCGCCGCGGCCAAGGCCAAGCTGCTCGGCGGTTAGGCGCCGGGCGGCAGCCGGCTCGATAGTCCGGTTTACCTAATCCCGATGCGTTCGACCCGCACTGGCACGTTCGGACGCTGTGTACTACGCGTGTTCCCGTTTGGCCGTCGTCGGGATCGCTGCTCAAGACCCCGGCAGCGTCAGGGGCTTACTGCTCCCTGGGGCAGCTGAGCAGCCGTGGCCGTCCTGACACCATCAGTGAATACCGGACCTGCTCTTGGCCGTTGAAGGCGTGGATCACGTCCCGGACGGTGTCCACATCCGCGGCGACCAGCCGGGACCAGCCGATCCGGCGAACGCTCGTGGCCAGCGCACTAGCCGTTCAGGGCCCGTATCGAACTCGCCCGGTGCCACCTGGCACTGTCCGACAGCGCCGCAGCGCGGATCCTCCTGCACGAGGTAACCGACATCCTCACCGGGCGCCCGAGCCTGGGATGATCTCATCCGCACACGGATGATTGATATATCGAAAGCCTCGATCTCGGCGATTTTCAACAATGAGTCATCCCCCCGGGTGGCGGCCACGTCTTTGAAGGACTCGGGCACGGTTCACGCGACGGTAATGGCGGACGAGCCCTAGCAATTCGCAAAAGACAGCCTTCCCCCGGCCGGCCGTCCCTGGCTTTGCTGGTGCCTTACGGCGACCGTGCAGGCGGCCCGGGCCGAGCAGGGAGCCGGCGGTGAGCACGGATCATCGCACTGACGACGCCACCACGCTGAAATTATCTGGTGGCCCGCTGGCCGTCACGCCCGGCTGAGCTCAAAGACGGCCTGGTCTCCCGGGCACAGCTCGCGGACGTCGCCAGGTATGCCGGCCCGTATCGAGTGGCGCACACCCTCAGAATGAACGGCTAGCGTCAGCCGGTTGCCGGTGAGCGTGACCATGATCGGGGTCTCACGGAACTGCATAGGGAATGACAAGCCGCCGAGTCCGCTCGGGAGGCGGGGGTCGAAGTACAGAATCTCGTCGCGGATATGGGTGCCCGCGTAATACCGCTGCAGGACGTCAAGTGTCCCGGCCATGACACCCAGGTGGATCCCTTCCTTCGTCGTGCCGCCCTGGATGTCGTCGACATCGCTGCGGAGCGCGACGAGAAACCGGTCCCACGAGCTCTCCGGGTCGAGGGAGGCGAGTACCCCCGCATGTGTGACAAAGCTCAGAGTCGAGCCGTGAGACGTGCGCTGGTCATAGTACGCAGCGTTCCGCGCGGCGGTATCGGGACGGTAGTCGTACCCCAGCCGCCCGAAGATCTCGCGCAGTTCCTCACGTGAGAAGAGGAAGAAGAGCATCACCGTGTCGGCCTGCTTGGTGATCTTGTACCGGTTCGGGTCGTCACCCTCCGCGCGCAGGATCCTGTCGAGCCGCTGGATGTTCCCGTACTTCGCGCGGTAGGCGTCCCAGTCGAGTTCTTCCAGATCGCCGTAGCCCTCGAACTGGCTGATTATTCCGTCACCGTGGAAGGGGACGAACATCCGGCGGCTCATGTCCTGCCACAGCGCCAGCTCGTCGTCACCGATACCTAGCCGGGCTCGCAGTCCTTCCATACTGCTCGCCGAGAGCAGCGACGGCAGCTTCCCGGCGATGCCACAAAGCCACGCCACCATGACGTTGGTATAGGCGTTGTTGCGCAGCCCGCCTTCCGGCTCATCCGGGTATTTCTCGTGGAACTCGTCGGGGCCCATCACACCGCTTATCTCGTATCGCTCCCGTTCGCGGTTGAACTGGGCGGTCGAGGCCCAGAAGCGCGCGATCTCGAGCATCATCTCCGCGCCATAGCGGTCGAGGAACTCCAGGTCATTAGTGGCCTGGAAGTAGTTCCAGATGTTGTAGAAAATGGCGGCGTTGACGTGCCGCTGGTTATGGCTGAGGTCAGGCTCCCAGCGGCCCGACAGCGGGTTGAGGTGGACGCGCTGGGTTTCCTCGCTGCCCTCGCTGCCGCTCTGCCAGGGGAACATCGCGCCCTGGAAACCTGCCTCCCGGGCTGCCGCCCGCGCCTCCCCCATCCGGCGGTAGCGATACATCAGCAGCCCGCGCGTAACCTCGGGCAAGCGGAAGTTGAAGAACGGGAACGCATAGATCTCATCCCAGAACACGTGACCTCGGTAGGCCTCGCCGTTGAGCCCACGGGCAGGCAGCCCGGCGTCAAGGTCGGCGGTGTGACGGGAGCAGACCTGCAGGAGGTGCGCGATGTGCAGCCGGATCAGCAGTTGTACCCGATCGTTTCCGAGCGCGCGCACGTCGCATACTCGCCACAGTTCGTCCCACGCCGCATTGTGGCGCAGGCGCGAGGCGCCGAATTCGTCGTGCCGGGCCGCAGAGGTAGCCGCCCTGACCAATGTGTCACTGACTGCCGGATCACGGGAGGTGTAGAACGCCACCATCTTCTCGACCCGTGTGGCCGTACCCTGGCCTACGTCGAAAGCCAGGACCTGCTGGATGTAGTCCTCCATCTGGTACAGCGTCCGGCTGACCGGAAGCTGCTGGTCGCCGCTGAATACCCGGGTGCGGGTCGCCTGGCTGATGTACAGGTTCGACTGCCGTGTTTCGGCCTTCAGCGCGATGACCTCGGGCCCGAGTGTCCGCGGGGAGGAAGGGTTCAGGTGGCGGCCTTCGAGCTGCCGGTACCGGGCCACGCCGCCGTTGCTCACCCGGCTGTCGAGCGCCGAGATCACCTCGACCCGGCCCGACCAGTTCTCCGGGACGAGGGTCCACTCGATCGCGGCGTAGTGAACGTCGGCCATGCTGACGAACCGGCGGCTTTCCAGCGTTGTCACCCGGCCGGCGGGGTCGCGAAAGCTGAGCTGGCGGACGAGAGTCGCGTTCCGGATGTCGAGCTCATGACGGTAGCTCACCAATTCGACGCTGGCGAGCCTGATCACATCCTCGCCTTCGATACGCAACTGGAGGACCAGCCAGTTCGGCAGGTTGACCAGGTCTTCGTTGAGTACGGGCAGGCCGCCCAGGATCGTCGTCTCGCGATTGTAGCCGCCGTGCGCATAAGTGCCCGGATAGTGCACGCCGTCGGCGTCTTCCCACTCCGCTGCGCCACGTGTGCACAGGTAGCCGTTACCTGTGGAGGTCAGCGCTTCCCGCAGCCCTTCGGTCTCGGGATCGAAGCCGTCATAGGCGAGAATGAAATCGTCCACGGCACCTCCTGCCGATGCGGCCGCCGTCGCGGTCACGGACACGGCAGGCCGACCGCCTTGACGGTGTACCCACTCCACTCGTTCTCCATGTGCTGGACAAAGACGCCGAAGGACCGGGTTCCCGATGGCTGCGGCCGTACCCCGATCGGCGCGTCACAAAGACCAGCGTTCAGGGAACTCCTACGACGATCGACGGCCGTACGCCGCCAGGATCTGCCGCTCTGTTTCCTCTCGCGACAGGTAGACGTTCAGATCTGTGCCGGTACAGCGCTGCGCGCCCATGGCATTCCCGTACTGGCAGGCCACGACGTAATCCCGGTACGCCAGATAGCCGTAGGCCAGTCCGCCTGCGAACGAGTCGCCGGCGCCGGTCGTGTCTACGACGTGCTCGACCTCGATGCGATCGACGAGCTCCTCGGCGATCCCGCCGGAGCCGTCCCGGAAGAAGGCTACGCAGCCACGCTCATCGAGAGTCACGCATACCGCCCCGACACCGCGGTCCAGACAGTGGCGCGCCAGGTCGCGCAACTGTTCATCATTCAACCTCGGTGGATCAGCCGCCACCTCCGCTGTCTCACCAAGCCACGTCGAGCTCGCTTCGTCAAGGTTCATCTTCAGGATGTCGACATACGGAAGCCATGCGTCCTGGTCAGCCCATATCTTTGGATAGCGCTCGCCACTGCGGGTCAGTGTCGTCGTAGCGCCGTGGGCATCCAGCACGACGGTGGCACGGCTGTGCTCCTTGATATGCCGCAGCGTCTGCTGCCCCACCTCATAGTCGGTGATCGGGACACATACGAACACGTCGGCATCGAGCACCCGGTCGATGTCGGCGGGCAGGACCGGGTTCATGAAGCTCGTCTGCCGCTCGACGCGACGATTCTGGTCGATGTAGCGCAGCTCGACCACGTCTCCCTGGTCAGCTTGCGCCGTTATGCCGGAGGTGTCGATATTCGGAAAGGACCCCAGGATCTGCTTGATCGGACCCTCGTCCTGCTCGCGGACGTGCGTAATCGGGACGATCGTGTCGCTAACATCCAGCAGAGCCGAGAGGGAAACCGCCGTATAGATCACGCACCCGTATTTGTGGAACCGCTCACCGGCATGGGTCACGATCTGATCGCGCGGGATCGGGCCCAGCACCGCAACTTTGCGACCCGCCCGGCTTTTCATGTCATTCATCACGAACGTCCCCGGCGTCTTTCGGCCTCGCACCATGCGAGGAAAGGCCAGTTGAGCTATGGCACTTGCGGCGGTGCTGCACGGGGCTTGTGGCCACCAGCGCCCGCTCCCTTGATCCGACCGCCCTCGCGGATCACCCACATTACGTCTCTAGCCAACCTCCGACGGACTCATGGCGCTAGGTGATGTCTGGCCCGTTGAGCGGATTTAGAAGTATGAGGCGGCGAAGTTAGTTTTGTTGTTCAGCCGGTGTCAGCCGGAGGCTTGATAGCCAGTATGTCCAGAAGCAGGAAGGTCCAATCCGCCCTGGACACGGCTAGGCGTGCCCGCTTCGCGCCTCAGAGCAACACCGGACAGCTACCGGGCAGACCCTATGTCTCAACATATGCCGGCGGAGCTGTCAGGGACCGCCTGGCTCCTCCAGCGCGGCCGAGACGTCGTAACCGAGCGCGGTGGCTATACAGGGAGCGGCGGCGACGACCGGGCCGAGGCCGGCCACCGCGGCGATAGCCAGCAGGACATCGGCGATCTCGTCCTCACTCGCGCCCGCGGCCAGCGCCCGGTCGGCGCTCCATTCCAGGCAGACCGCCGGTGATCCGCTGGCCACCAGCGCCGCTACCTGCAGCAGCGCCGCGGACTTGGGATCCAGGGATGACGTCCTGGCCGGGCCGAGCCCGAGCCCGGCCTGGGCTTCGACGAAGCTTTCGTCCATCATCGCCAGCCTGCGCAACGTCTCGTGGAACCTCGCCGCCTGGCTCATACGCCTCCGCCCGCCGTCCAGTCACCAGTGCATCTCACGCCGAGGATGAGTTCATCCTCCTGATGGGGTGAACGACTGGATCGTCAGCCTTCCAGCAGGCCCAGTTCGCGGGACCGGGTGATGGCCTGGCTGCGTGAGGAGGTACCCAGCTTGCGGTAGATCGACATCGCTTGTGACTTGATGGTGTTGCGGGACAGGAACAATTCTTCGGCGATCTCCGGCATCGACAGGTGGGTGGCCAGCATCGGCAGCAGGCGGAGCTCAGCGGCGCTCAGGGCCGACGCTCCGGACGCGCTTGAACTGCGTTCCTCCGAGAGCCGGGTCCGGAGCGCCCGGGCCTCCCCGGTGAGGGTGCCGAGATCGGGCCGGCGCCTGAGTACCTCATCGACCTCGCGCATCAACGTCCTGGCACCGGCCAGGTCGGCGAGCGCGAAATGGACGCGGGTCAGTTCGATCCGGGCCTGAACGGCATAGTAGGGCAGCGCGTAGGTCAGCAAATGCCGGAGCCGCTGAGCGCTGACGAGCTCCCGGCGTGCCGAGGGCACATCTCCCCGGTGCATGGCCACGCGGGCCCGCACCGCACTGACCAGGGGCGTTGCGTAGCTTTCCTCGATCCCGGCCTGACGCAAGGCGGTGCTTGCCTGGTCGGCGAAAACCTGGGCCCGGTCCCACTCGCTGCCTGCCATGGCGACGAGGGATCGTTCGCAGAGCGCAAGCGCGACATCCTCGTGCGCGCCGACTTTCTCTCCGACGCTGACACTGTTCTCGAGCCACTCATCGCCGCCTGCGAGATCACCGCAAAAGACGCGCGCGATCCCTTGCAGAAACGCGGGCGCCGGCGTGACGAAGCTTTCCGCCGCGAACCTGCGGACCGCCTCGTCTGCGTCAGCTCGCATCTGCTCGGCCCCGCGCCGGCACAGGAAGGCCCGCATCAGCGCGGCCCATGCCTGCGTAGAAGAATCACCAGGGCGGTCCGGGTCTCCGTCCTGCCAGCGATCGACCGCATCGGCCCACCGCTCGGCCTCGGCCGGCCGTCCCGTCAACGCGTAGAACAGCGCAGCCAGCACAGCGGCCATCGGGTGTCCCTCGATCCCGCCCTGACCCTCCAGCCACTGCAGCCACCGCTGGACGGTCGGGACCCGTCCTTGCCGGTGGGCCGGCACCACGAGGTTCTGCACCAGCCCGGCGACTGCGCCGACATCCCCGGCTGCGATGGAATATTCCAGCGCTGCCTCCGGCAGGTCGTTCTGCAGGCACCAGCTCGCGGCCCGCCGGCGCAGGGCCGGGATCACCCCAGGCTCGACGCGGTGCAGCTCGGCGAGGAGCATGTCGCGGAACAGGTGGTGGTACCGGTACCACTGTCCCCGCCGGTCCAGCGGCACCAGCAGCAGGTTCGACCGCTCCAGCTCGGCCAGCACCCCAGCCGAGCCGCACTCCTCGAGCACCGCATCGCACAGCGGCCCGGACATCCGCTCCAGCACCGCGGTCCGGGTCAGGAACAACCGGTGCTGGCGGGAGATCCGGGCCAGGAACTCCGCCTCCACGTACTCACTGACCAGCCGGTCATCCCCGCCGAAGGAGATCGCCGCCGCGGCCAGCGGGCCGCCCTCCCGCAGATAGAGCGCCGCCAGGTACAAACCGGTCGGCCAGCCCTCCGTCCGCCGGTGAAGCTCCGCCACGTCATCCTCGCCGACCATGACGTCCGCGCCGCGTAGCAGCAGCGACGCCTCATCGCGGTCAAGCGACAAGTCGCCGGGACCGATCTCCAGGATCCTGCCCTCGGCCCGCAGCCGCGCCACCCGCAGCGGAGGCTGGGACCGCCCGGCCAGCGCCAGCCGCGAGCCGGCCGGGACATGATCGGCCAGCACCGACAACGCGGCCTGGCATTCCCGGTTGCGCAGCGCGTGCACGTCGTCCAGGACCAGCGCGACCGGCGCCGTCATCGAGAGGAACGCCGATCCCAGCCGCGGGACGACCGAGCCGGGCACCGAGCTTCCCGGCGAGGCAAGCGCATCGAAGACCCGCTCGTCGATCGGCTCGACCGCATTGAGCGCTTCGGCGACGTAGGTGAGCAGGACCTTCGGATCGTTGTCCCGTTCGTCGACCGACACCCAGGCGAACGCCTGGCCGTTACGCTCGGCCCACTGCGCCAAGACCGTAGTCTTGCCGTAGCCCGGCGGCGCCACCACCGAGACGACCGGACGCCCATCACCTCGCGCCAGCCGTTCAATCAGCGCCGAACGGGGCACCGTCCCCGGCCGCACCAGTGGCCGGCGCAGCTTCGACGCGACCAGATCAAACACCGGGCGCGACCGTATCTCATGCTCCTGCGGATCGCCGTCGCCCATTCCCCACCATGCCTTCAGAACTATTGCCGCTCTGGCCCGGCCGGCCAGAGCTCCCCGCCAAGCTCGTCGCGTGCGGCCAGGGCCTCTCGGAGGTTCGACCCGCCAGAGCTGCTGAAACCAGGGCACCATCCCGGAGTCATCCGGACCGCAGCTCGGGTACCTGAGGTCACATACGCCGGTGCAGCCACCTTTGGCATGTCCGCCGACGACGCGGACCCGCGGGCCGCGCAGGACCGCTGTACTGATGCGCCCAGGCTGGTCTGCGACCGGCATATCATCGCGGACTCAGGCTTAACGCGAGTCCCATAGTCGCGGCAATCATGCGGCCGCAGCGCGAGGACGGCGACGCCAGAGATAGCAGGTCCGCTTTCAGGGCCGCGACGACTGCTCACTCAATCGCCCCCCGGCAGCAGTAACTACCTCCCCCGGCACCGAGTCGTGAGTGCCGATGTCACTTATCAATGAACGATAACACGCGCGTACGAGCGGGACACATGCCGCTAAGACACCTATACGGGACGAGCGGGACAAGGGGCACGTGCACTAGCCGTCCAGAGCCAGGGCCTAGCTCAGATCCGGGTAGGCCCCTGGTGGGCTAAGAGTGCGTGTCTGCCCCTCCAGCCTGCTACGTGGATCTTCCTGAGGTGGGCGCGCTTCCCGCGCAGCCACGGCCAAGTCACGGCAGGAGGCTGACCTGATGGCGCCGGCTCCGCAGCACGGCGGTCACCGATCCGGTGGGGCTGGCCGGGTCCGGCCGGCCGCAGAACAGCTGCCGCGTTCATCTGGCGTCCTTCTTCCCCGGGCCGCTGCCGGCCAAGCGGCTGGTCAGCTCGGTAGCGAATTTCCGTGCCTCTTCCAGGCGGTGCTCTTGGAGGTTGGCGGGAGGGATCTTGACCCCGAGGTAGCGCTCGCGGTACTCCCCGGACCCGAGGTAGCTCAGCAGCGACAGCAGCGAGCGCAGCTGCCCTCCCTGGTAGCGGAAGTGAATGCCATCGGTAAAGACGCCACCGCGCTTCACGCCGAGCCTGCGGACCGTCTTGAGATTGTGCTTCCAGTACCGGCGGCAGCAGACGACGGCCGCGAACGGCTGCGGGACTGGATCGACTCCCATACCGACCAGGTCATCATCATCGTGTCCCTGGTCCTCGGCTTCTGGCTGGCCGGAAACAGCATCTACTACATCGTCACCTAGCCCCGGCAGCCCGCACGGCCCGGATAGGCGCGACCACTATTTAGCTGGGCGTAAGTAATTCCCGGAATAGCGGAAAATGCTCCGGCAACCTGCTCTCAACCGGTGCAATCGCGGTGACTCGCTGGCCGCCGTGAGCGACTGCGCCCGCGGGCCCACGGCTACCCGATCGTGAAATCACCTCAGATGGATGATGCCCGCGGCTTCTGCTCAGTGCAGAGTCCTTGATAGGGAACTCAGCAGTCGAAACGGTCCGCGGATAATCCGCGGTGGCCTACCGGCCCGAGGTTTCATGCCGCTGTGGCCCAGAGGGAGTTCGTCATGACGGTAACGGCTCATCGTGCGTCGGCCAGGAAATCACCATCATCAAATACGCAGGGTCCTGGCCGTAGGCAAGCGCGGCCGGCGGCGACGGAGCATCTGAGCCGTGCGGACCGGGCGGCCCGGGGGAAGGACGCCCGGGCGACGGCCCCGCTGGATTCCCATGGCGACTTCTCGCCGGAGCGGGGGCGGGATCCGGTCGGGCTGCTGCTGGGCCAGGCAGCGTCACGGGTGCCGGAGCTGGTGCCGGTCCGGCACGGGCGGATGCTGGTGTCGCCGTTCACGTTCTACCGGGGCGCGGCGCTGCCGATGGCGGCCGACCTGGCCGGCACGCCCGCGTCGGGGCTGCGGGTGCAGCTGTGCGGGGATGCGCACCTGTCGAATTTCGGCGCGTTCGCCTCGCCGGAGCGCAACCTGGTCTTCGACGTCAATGACTTCGATGAGACCCTGCCCGGGCCGTTCGAGTGGGACGTCAAGCGGCTGGCCGCGAGCCTGGCCGTGGCCGGACGGGACAACGGCTTCCCCACGAAAGCGCGCCGCACGGTCATCCTGGCGGCAGCCGAGGGCTACCGCGCTGCGATGCGCAAGTTCGCGGAACAGGCCTTCCTGGACGTCTGGTACGCGCACCTGGACATCGAGCCGGCCATGCGCGAATTCAGGTCCCAGGTCCCGGCGAAAAGGCTCAGGGCGTTCGAGAAGCTGCTAGCCAAAGCCCACACCCGGGACAGCACCCAGGCACTGGCCAAGCTGACCACCGTCGCCGACGGGCAGCGACAGATCATCAGCGACCCGCCGATGATCGTCCCGGTCGAGGAGCTCTTCGCCGACCAGCAGTCCGACGCGATCTACCAGCTGATCAACACCGTGCTGGGCAAGTACCGGCGCACCCTGCAGTCCGACCGGCGGCACCTGCTCGAGCAGTTCACCTTGGTGCAGGTGGCCCGCAAGGTCGTCGGGGTCGGCAGTGTCGGTACCCGCGCCTGGGTCCTGCTGATGGACGCCGGCGACGGGGCCGAGCCGCTCTTCCTGCAGGCCAAGGAAGCCCAGCCGTCGGTCCTGGCGGAGTACGCCGGCCGCAGCCAGTACAGCAACCAGGGCGAGCGCGTGGTCGCCGGGCAGCACCTGCAGCAGGCTCAAAGCGACATCTTCCTAGGCTGGACCCGCGTCCCCAACCCCCTGGACGGGATAGACCGCGACTTCTACGTCCGGCAGCTACGGGACTGGAAGTTCTCCGTGCCGATCGAGGTCTTGCGCCCGGAGGGCATGGCGTTGTACGCCCGGCTGTGCGGGTGGACGCTGGCCCGCGCCCACGCCCGCTCCGGTGACCGCATCGCGCTGGCCGCCTACCTCGGCGGCTCGGACAAGTTCGACCAGGCCATCGCCGATTTCGCGGAAACTTACGCCGACCAGAACGAACTCGACTACGCCGCGCTCCAAGGCGCCGTCAAAGACGGCAAGGCCCAAGCCGCCACCGAGATATAGCGCAGCAGCCTGGAGCTGGCCGGGACGTCAGATCGATCTGACCGCTTGAAGCTGCCGGTGCCTGACCCCTCCGACGTGGGCGGCGCCGAGAGCCGATAGTCATCCAGTGGCCGCCAGGCTCGCTGATCTCGGCAGCAACCGGGAGATGAAAGGAGCTTGCGGATGGCCGATCAGATGCAGAGCTGGAGTGACGGACAGGCGAAGACTCAGATTCTGGAGTTCGTGCAGTCGGTGACCGAGCCGGGTGCATCGTTCGTTCCGGTACAGGATCGGATCGCGGTGTTCGATCACGACGGGACGCTGTGGTGTGAGAAGCCGATGTGCCCGCAGGCCGACTTCTTGCTGCGGCGGTGGAGGGAAATGGCCAAGGCCCATCCCG
Organism: uncultured Actinomycetes bacterium; assembly: GCA_963744005.1. GTDB lineage: Bacteria > Actinomycetota > Actinomycetes > Streptosporangiales > Streptosporangiaceae > Palsa-504. The sequence goes on from CAVURU010000003.1 coordinate 2,794,744, forward strand.
GCATGGCGAGGAAGCAGCCGTGGAAGGCCGCGGTCGAGGGTGACTGGAAGTGGCTGGCGGGGATCCTGGACCACGTAACCGAGCTGGCTAATGGCGTGGCGGTGGCCTATGAAGGAATCACTGCCGAGGCATTCGAAAGGGCGGCGCGAGCGTTCTTTGACGCCGCGCGCCATCCGGTTCTTGGCGTCCCCTACACCAGGCTCGGCTATCGCCCGATGCGAGAGCTGATCGATCTGCTGACGGACAGCGAGTTCGAGGTCTATATCTGCGCTGCGGGAGGGCGGGACTTCGCGCGGGTGGTGTCCGCGGAGATGTACGGCATCCCCCGGCAGCGGGTGATCGGCTCGGGTGCCGCCCTGGCGTACCGGCACGGTCAGATGTGGCGGACCAAGGGCGTTGAGAACCTCATCGACGATGGCCCCGGCAAGCCGATTCAGCTCTGGACCCGCACTGGACGCAGGCCGCTGCTGGCCGGCGGGAACGCCGACGGCGACACTGCGATGCTGCGGACCGCCCAGTTCGGTCTGCTGATCCGGCACGACGACCCCGAGCGGGAATTCGCCTACGACGCGGGCGCGGAGAAGGCTCTGGCCAAAGCGAAGGAACACGGCTGGACCGTCGCCAGCATGCAGGACGATTTCGGGGCGGTGTTTGAGCTGTGACGCTAAGCCCAGGCCTCGGAAGGCAACATCCGGCACTGCCGCCCGTGGGTGAGTTGTCCGGGCATCCCCACCCTGATCCCTATGTGAGGCAGCCATGACTGCGGAACAGCCAGTACCCGCGCCGGGTCCCCTGGGCCCGATCGCCCGCTATGAGCAGAGCGTGATCGACCGCATCACCGACTTCAACAACCCGCGGCAGGAGTGGCGGCGGCTGGCCTCCGAGCTCCTCGGCACCTTCTTCCTGGTCCTGGCGGCCGCCGGCGGGGGCATGATGGGCCACGCCTTCCCCGGCGTGATCAGCCACACCGCCGCCGTCACCGCTCCCGCACTGACGGTCATGGCCATCATCTTGTTCATGGGCAAGATCTCCGGCGCCCACCTGAACCCGGCCGTCAGCATCGCCTTCGCGCTGCGCCGCGACTTCCCCTGGCACCGGGTCCCCGGCTACGTCGTGGTGCAGCTGGCAGGCGCTTACCTGGCCGCCCTGGTCCTGCACGCCATCATCAACGTCTCGGCTAGCTACGGGTCCAACTACCCAGCCGCCGGCTACTCCGCCACGGCCGCGTTCTGGATGGAGCTCATCTTGACCACGGGCCTGGTCAGCGTGATCCTGGGCACCGCCTCGGGCGCCCAGAACGTCGGCATCATCGGCGCGTTCGGGGTCGGCAGCTACATCGCCCTGGCCGGCCTGTGGGGCAGCCCCATCTCCGGCGCGTCGATGAACCCGGCCCGCACCTTCGGGCCCGACCTGGCCTCCACCACCTTCACCAGCTACTGGGTCTACATCGCCGGGCCGATCGCCGGCGCGGTGATCGGCGTCGGCATCGCCTTCGTCCTGCGCGGCCGCGGCGGCGGCAAGGCCGGCGCCGGGGCCGCCCAGGGGGATCTCTTCACCGAGACCTACGAAACCGGCCGGTCCTGAGGATCCTGAACGGTCAGGCGGTCAGCTTCTCGGCACCCGGCAGCATTACTGCCGCTTGGCCGGGATGGCGCGCTCACTCACCTGGCGACTATGTGGCCTTGGGGAGCCTTCGCCATAGCAGCTTGATACGGCCAGTCAGGGACATACGTTCCACGACGTAGGGTCCCGGTAAGCCGCGCAACCTACCTGATTCGGGAGCCGGTGAGCGGGTTCGAACCGCTGGCCTGCCGTTTACAAGACGGCTGCTCTGCCTACTGAGCTACACCGGCGGGAATTCCTCGCTGCATAGTAGCCGACCACCCGAGTGGATTAGGGTCAGCTCAGTGGACAACGAGCGAGACGGGGACGTCTCGGGTGCCTTCAGCCGAGGGGACCCGGACGCGCTGGCGCTCGTGTACGCACGGTTCGGCCCGCTGGTCTACAGCATCGCGCTGCGGGCGCTCGGCGCGCAGCCGGACGCCGAGGACGTGACCCAGCAGGTGTTCGTGGCCGCCTGGCGCAGCCAGGACAGCTTCGACCCGGGCCGCGGGACGCTGGGCGGCTGGCTGGTCACCATCACCCGGAACAAGGTGACCGACGCGCTGCGGGAACGGCAGCGGGACGGACGGGTACTGCGCCAGGCGGCCGGAGGCGCGACGGTCCAGGCGCCGGAGGCGCCGTCGGATCAGGTGGTCGACCGCATCGTGCTGGCCGATGAACTGGCCCAGCTGCCGGACTCGCAGCGGCTGGTCATGGTCCTGGCGTTCTATTCTGATCTCACGCATGAGCAGATCGCTGACGTCCTGGGCTTGCCGTTGGGCACCGTGAAGAGCCATATCCGCCGCGGGCTGGCGCGGATGCGCTCGAGGCTGGAGGCCGACGGTGTCGCATACTGACCCAGAGATCCTGGCCCTGAGGGCGCTGGGCGAGACGGCTGGCACCGACCGGGACGACGAGCACGCCGCGACGTGCGCCCGCTGCCGGGCCGAGCAGGCCCGGCTCACCGAGCTGGTGGCCCTGGCCCGGACGAGCGGGGCGCCGGAGCCGCTGGAGACGCCGCCGCCCCGGGTCTGGGACCAGATCGCGGCGGCGGTGGCGGAGGGCGGCTCAGTAGCGGTCACGCCTGACGCGCAGCGGATCAACGGCAACGGGAGCCGTGACGCGCGGCCGGTTGAGGCGGCACCGGTTGAGGCGGCACCAGTTGAGCCGGGGCACGGGGGACGGAGCCCGCGCGGGCGGCGCCGGCGGGTGGCGGGGGTGCTGGCCGGGGTGGCGGCCGGGCTGATCATCGGTATCGGCGGGACGGCCGGGGTGGTCCAGCTGACGAAGGCGCCGGCCACGCGGACGGTGGCCCAGGTCGAGCTGGCTCCGCTGCCGCAGTACCCGCAGTGGCAGGGATCCAGCGGGACGGCGGTGATGCAGACCTCGGGCGGGCAGCAGCAGATGGCGGTCACGCTCGACGCGCCGGTGCGGACCGGGTTCTACGAGGTGTGGCTGCTGGCCCGGGACGGGGTCAGCATGATCTCCCTGGGCGAGCTGAACTCCGACATGACCGGGACGTTCACCATCCCGGCCGGGACCGACCTGCGCAACTACTCGCGCATCGACATCTCGCTGCAGCCGTTCGACGGGAGTACGGCGCACGCCAAGACCAGCGTGGTGCGGGGCTCGCTGCCGGCCGCCGCCCTGGCCGACGGGCGCGGCTGAGCCCGGCCCTTCTGCGGGACGATGGAGCGCCGCAAATCGAGCGGGGCCTGATAGGGCCGGGACTGCATCTGAGTCCGGGCCCCGGACCGTATGTCACTTCGAGCCGCGACCGAGCGCGGCCGGAATGGGAGTGAGCATGCGAATGTCCAAGCGCGCGGCCGTCATCGCGATGGCCGCGGGACTCTTCTTCAGCGTGGGCGGCGCGGCGGGCGCATCGGCCGCCACCACCAGCACGCCCAGGAGCCAGGTGTGGCTGACCGGGGGCACCACGTCGGTGACCACGGCGCCGGGCGTGGCCGCGGCCCTGCTGAGCCGCGGCATCGTGCCGCTGGCGGTGCTGCCCGGCACCGAGGGAGCCTCCATCAGCCCGGGGAACGTGGCGGTCACGTTCGCCTTCCCGGTGACGAAGGGCTGGGTGAACCTGGCCACCCTGCACGGCACCATCTACCACTCGGGCGGGATCTTGTTCACCGCCCCGTCCACGGGCAAGCAGATCGAGGTCAGCAACTTCATCATCAACGTCCACCAGGGCACGCTGACGGCCGAGCTCAACAGCAGCGTGGGTAACCGGGTGGCGATCTTCAACGTCAGCCTGGCCCACGCCAAGGTTCACCCGGGCTGGAAGAAGGTGCAGATCAGCGGAATCGTCCTGACGCTGACCCAGACCGCGGCCAGCGCGCTGAACGCCACGTTCGGCACGACGTTCTTCACGGCTGGCCTGGAACTGGGCACGGCCAGCACGACGCTCACCTGGTAGCGGCGAGCGGGGGCGCCGTCACCGGCCGGGGGCCCGGTGACGGCGTCTTACGCGCTCTGGGACCGGATGGTGGCCACCTCGTACAGCGCGATGCTGGTGGCGATGCCGGCGTTCAGCGACTCGGTGGCGTCCGCGATCGGGATCCGGACGAGCACGTCGCAGGTCTGGGCCACGATCCGGGACAGGCCCCGCCCCTCGGACCCGGTGACCAGCACCAGCGGGGAGGTGGCCAGGTCGAGGTCGCGGATCTCCGCGTCGCCCGACCCGTCCAGCCCGGCCACGAAGACACCGGCGTCCCGGTAGGACTGCAGGGCGCGGGTCAGGTTGGTGGCCCGGGCCACCGGGAGGCGGGCCAGCGCGCCGGCCGATGCCTTCCAGGCGCCCGCGGTCACGCCCGCGCTGCGGCGGGCGGGCACCACCACGCCGTGGCCGCCGAAGGCGGCGGCCGAGCGGACCACGGCGCCGAGGTTGCGCGGGTCGGTCACGCCGTCCAGGGCGACGATGAGCGGGTCGGCCCCGGCGTCGGCCGCCCGGGCCAGCAGGTCGTCGGGGTGCGCGTACTCATACGGCCGCACCCGCAGGGCCAGGCCCTGGTGCAGCGCGCCGCCGGTGAGCCGGTCCAGCTCGGCCACGCCGGCCTCGAGCACCGGGATGTTGCGGCCGGCGGCCAGCTCGATGGCCTCGGTGACCCGGTCGTCGCGGGCCGTCCGGGCCCCGACGTACAGGACCGCGGCGGGCATGCTGGCCCGCAGCGACTCAACCACCGAATTACGGCCGGCCACGAACTCGGCGGCATCGCCCGCGCCGCGCGGCGCCCGGCCGCGGCCCGCGGGGCCAGCGTCCGCGTTATCGGCCCGGGCCGTGCGGTCGCGGGACCCGCCGCCCCGGGAGCCTGCGGTCGGCGCGGCGGCGCGCTTGGCGGCCGGGTGGCCGGGGCGCATGGCGGCGGGCGGCGTCGGGCCCTTGCCCTCGAGCTTGTGGCGGCCGTACCCGCCGGTGCCCGGGCGGGGCTTGCCGGACTTGGTGCGGCCCGACCCGGGGGTGTTGGCCCGGCGGTTACGCGATCCGTCGTTTCCGCTCATGGCTTCAGCTCCCAGCGGGGACCCTGCGGGGTGTCCTCGACGACCACGCCGATCTCCTCCAGGCCGTCCCGGATGGCGTCGGCCGCGGCGTAGTCGCGGCGGGCCCGGGCCGCGTCCCGCTGCTGGAGGGTCAGGTCGACCAGCGACTTGATGACCTGCTTGGCCCGGTCGGCCGACCGGGCGCCCGGGCCGAGGTTCCCGGCGCCGGCCCAGTGAGCCGCGAGCGGGTCGAGCCCGAGCACGCCCAGCATGCCCCGCAGCCCGGCCAGGCTGGCCCGGACCCCGGCCGTGTCGGAGGCGGCCAGGGCCTGGTTGCCGTCGCGGAGGCTGCCGTGCACGGCGGCCAGCGCGGCCGGGACGGCCAGGTCGTCATCCATCGCCGAACGGAACGAGGCGGGCAGCTCGGCCAGCCCGGCGGCCTCGTCGTCCGCGCCGACCAGCTCGGCGGCGCGCAGCACGAAGCGCTCGATCCGCTGGTAGGCGGCGACCGCCTCGTCCAGCGCGTCGGCGGAGAACTCCAGCAGCGACCGGTAGTGCGCCTGGACCAGGTAGTACCGCAGCTCGGCGGGCCGGACCCGGGTCAGCACGTCGGTGACGAGCAGGGAGTTGCCCAGGGACTTGCTCATCTTCTCCCCGGCCATCCCGAGCAGGCCGTTGTGCAGCCAGTAGCGGGCGAACCCGTCGCCGGCCGCGCGAGACTGCGCGATCTCGTTCTCGTGGTGCGGGAAGATCAGGTCCATCCCGCCGCCGTGGATGTCGAAGGTGCCGCCCAGGTACTTGGTCGACATGGCCGAGCACTCCAGGTGCCAGCCGGGCCGGCCGGGCCCCCACGGGGTCTCCCAGTACGGCTCCCCCGGCTTGGCCGACTTCCACAGCGCGAAGTCACGCGGGTCGCGCTTGAGCGCGGCGTCGTCGGAGTCCTCGGCCGGGCGCATCTGGTCCGGCAGCTGGCCGGACAGCGCGCCGTAGGCCGGGTAGGAGCGCACGTCGAAGTAGACGTCGCCGCCGGCCGGGTAGGCGTGATCGCCGTCGATCAGCCGGCGCATCAGCACGATCATCTCCGGGACGTGTCCGGTGGCCCGCGGCTCGATGTCCGGCGGCCGGCAGCCGACCGCGTCGTAGGCCCAGGTGAAAGCGCGCTGGTTGCGCTCGGCCACGATCCACGGGGCGACGCCCTGGGCCTGGGCGACGCGCAGGATCTTGTCGTCGATGTCGGTGACGTTCCGGCAGAAGGTCACCGAGTACCCGCTGGCCTCGAGCCACCGGATCAGGACGTCGAAGACCACCGCCGAGCGGAGGTGGCCGATGTGCGGCGGCGCCTGGACCGTGGCCCCGCACAGGTACGCCGACACCTCACCCGGCTTGATGGGCGTGAACTCGCGCACCGAGCGCGAGAGCGTGTCGTGGAATCGCAAAGTCACGGAGTCAAGGCTAAGGGATACGTTCAGTGCCCGGAGAACGTCGGGACAAGCAGGGCGGTGGCGATGGCCGCGATGCCCTCGCCGCGGCCGGTCAGGCCGAGGCCGTCGGTGGTGGTGGCGGACAGGCTGACCGGGGCGCCGGACAGCGCCTCGGACAGCACCTTCTCGGCCTCGCCGCGGCGTGGGGCGAGTTTGGGCCGGTTGCCGATGACCTGGACAGCCACGTTGCCGACGGTGAACCCGGCCTCGGTGACCAGCCGCAGCGTCTCGGCCAGCAGCGCGGTGCCGGGCGCCCCGGCCCACTGCGGGGCCGAGGTGCCGAAGTTCTGGCCCAGGTCGCCCAGCCCGGCCGCCGACAGCAGCGCGTCACAGGCGGCGTGCGCCGCGGCGTCCCCGTCGGAATGGCCGGTCAGGCCCGGTTCACCCGGCCAGAACAGGCCGGCCAGGTGCAGTTCACGCGACGCGCTCAGCGGGTGTACGTCGACTCCCACCCCGACACGCGGAAGATAAGTTGGCAAGGACCTCGTCGAGCAGCGCCTCGGCCTTGTCCTCGTTGGTCTTCTCGGCCAGCGCGAGCTCGCTGACCAGGATCTGCCGGGCCTTGGCCAGCATCCGCTTCTCACCCGCGGACAGGCCGCGCTCGCGGTCCCGCCGCCACAGGTCGCGGACGACCTCGGCCACCTTGTTCACGTCACCGGAGGCGAGCTTCTCCAGGTTGGCCTTGTACCGCCGGGACCAGTTGGTCGGCTCCTCGGTATGCGGCGCGCGGAGCACTTCAAAGACCCGCTCCAGCCCTTCGGCGCCTACGACATCCCGGACGCCTACCAGCTCGGCATTGTCTGCGGGAACCCGTACCGTCAGGTCACCCTTATCGACCTTGAGGACCAGATAGGTCCTATCCTCACCCTTGATGGTGCGAGTCTCGACCGCTTCGATCCGGGCAGCCCCGTGATGGGGATAGACAACGGTATCGCCGACGTTGAAAGACATGTGGCAAGTACCCCTTCCGCTGAAGGCCAGCTTACCACGCCGGGGGGAGTCGATAAACCGTCGCTGGCGGTAAATATGCAGGTCAGTACGCCATTGACCGGGTCGCGCCCACAACCTTCAACGGGCCGCGCCTAGCTAGGCACCGCCACGGGAAGACTTCCGGTGTGGTCTTCAGTCTACTCCAGGCCCCGGGGAGGGCCCGGTATGCGCAGTCCTTTCGCAGGGTGATACTTGGAGAGGTAGGGTCCCATTCGCGCCGGGAGGTGACCGGTGAATCCTGGCGGCGGGTCAGGGCGGGAGGAGCCTCCGCTCGACATCCAGGTTCCGGATGACGCGCGCGAGCTCGCCCGTGACGTTCTCGCGTACCACCGGGAGCAGCGCGCCCGGCGGCGCCGGAACCGGCTGCAGAAGCTGGCCGCTCCGTTCAACGGGCGGGGCACGATCATGCCCCTGGTGGCCAGCGTGCTGGCCGTGTGCCTGGTAGCCGGGGCGATGCTGTCGGTGGCGACGTTCGGCCCGTCCACGGCGCCTGGGACGCGCCCAGCGGCCAGCGCCACGACGTCGCGGTCGGCGACGGCCAGCAGCAATACGGCGAGCACCAGCACAGCGAGCACCAGCCCGACGGCGCCGAGCCCGTCGGGGGAAGCAAGCCGGCGGCCAGCGGGTCAGCGACGGGCCAGGCGGCTGCGGCGGGGACGGGGGCCAGCCCATCGGGGTCGGCGAACTCGCCAGCCGGAGCGGCGGCATCGGCCCGGGTCTCGGGCGCAGTCTCGGCCGGAGCTCCCTGAGCGTCTGGGGCTGGGGCTCCCTGAGTGTCTGGGGCTGAGGTTGCCTGACGGCCTGGGCCGGGATTCGCTGACGGCCTGGGCCTGGGTTTCGCTGACCGGCTGCAGACCCCGTGTCACCTCCTGGTCGCGTGCCCGCTACGATTCTTCCGATCCGTGGGAGTGAACCGAGGAGGGCGCCACGTGACCCGCTGGACCCGTCGCCTGCTGATAGGCGCGATCGCGATCATGGTCCCGGTGCTGGCCGGCTGCGAGGCCGGGCAGGACGCGCCCACGCTGGACTTCCACCCGGCCAGCTTCGGGCTCTCGACAACGGTCAACGGCATCGGCGTCAGCAATGCGTTCGTGCTCGGGCCGGGCCTGGACACTGAGCTGGTCCGCGGTGACCAGGCTGGGGTGTTCATGGCCTTGTCCACGCAGAACAGCGGGGACAAGCTGCTGTCGGCCTCGGCGCCGGGAACGGCCCGCTCGGTGACGCTGGTCAACGGCCCGGTCGAGCTCGCGCCCGGCGCGCTGGTGAACATGAGCGGGCCGACGCCCGAGATCGTGCTGAACGGGCTCATCAGGGGCCTGGACGGCGGGGAGACAGTGTTCCTGGTGCTCAACTTCGCCAGCGCCGGGATCGTGACGCTGAACGTGCCGGTCGAGCCGGCCGCGTACGAGTACGCCACCTTCTCCCCGCCCGCGCCGTCGCGTCGGCGTCCGCGTCGGCCACGCGCAAGGCCAAGGCGAGCAGCAGCGCGAGTCCGAGTTCCAGTGCCAGCTCTGGGGCCAGTTCGGCGGCTTCGCCTGCGGTGTCCGGTACCGCCTCGGCCACCCCGTCGCCCACCGCCTCGGCCACGCCGTTACGGGCCCGGAGCAGGCGCCACGGCCGTTAGGCGGCCAGGCCGTCAGGCGACTGACTCGAACTTGTAGCCCAGGCCGCGCACAGTGACGATGTGCTGCGGGTGCGCCGGGTTGGCCTCGATCTTGGCCCGCAGCCGCTTGATGTGCACGTCGAGCGTCTTGGTGTCGCCGACGTAGTCGGCCCCCCAGACGCGGTCGATGAGCTGCATCCGGGTCAGCACCCGGTCGGCGTTGCGGAGCAGCACCTGGAGCAGCTCGAACTCCTTGAGGGGCAGCTGGACGGTGCCGCCGCGGACGGTGACCACGTGCCGGTCCACGTCCATCCGGACCGGCCCGGACTCCAGGGCCGACTCGGCCACGTCCTCCGGCTCGCCGCGGCGGCGGAGCACGGCGCGCATCCGGGCGACCAGCTCGCGGGAGGAGAACGGCTTGGTCACGTAGTCGTCGGCGCCCAGCTCCAGCCCGACGACCTTGTCGATCTCGCTGTCCTTGGCGGTGAGCATGATGACCGGCACGTTGGACTTCTCCCGCAGCGTCCGGCAGACCTCGCTGCCAGGCAGGCCGGGCAGCATCAGGTCGAGCAGGACGAGGTCGGCGCCGGTGCGGTCGAAGGTGTCGAGGGCGTCGGGGCCGGTGGCGCACACCGCCACCTCGAAGCCCTCCTTGCGCAGCAGGTAGGAGATGGCGTCGCTGAACGAGTCCTCGTCCTCTACCACCAGTACACGAGTCACTTGAGTCCCTCCTGGGGCTCGTGGGAGTTCCGCAGCGGGATGAACAACGTGAACGTCGACCCGGTCCCCTCGATGCTGCGCACCGTGACCCGGCCGGCGTGGGCAAGCATCACGTGCTTGACGATGGCCAGGCCGAGGCCGGTGCCGCCGGTGGCACGCGAGCGGGCCGGATCGACCCGGTAGAAACGCTCGAAGATCCGCTCCAGGTCGCGCTCCGGGATGCCGATGCCCTGGTCGGCCACGCTGAGCTCGGCGTAGCCGTCGGAGCGCTTGAGGGTGATGACCACGCGGGTCCGCTCCGGGCTGTAGGCCACGGCGTTCTCGAGCAGGTTGCGCAGCGCGGTGACCAGCAGGTCCTCGTCGCCCAGCACGGACAGGCCGTGATCGCCGGCGGACTGCAGGGTGATGCCCCGGGCGTTGGCCTTCATCCGGCAGCGGTCCAGGGCCTCGACCACGATCATGTCCAGCTCGACCGGGATCGGGTCGGGCACCGGCTCGACGGCCTGGACCCGGGACAAGGTGATCAGGTCCTGGACCAGGTTGGTCAGCCGCTGCGCCTCCTGGCGCATCTTGCCCGCGAAGCGGCGGACCGCCTCGGCGTCGTCGGCCGCGTCCTCGATCGTCTCGGCCAGCAGGGCCAGCGCGCCGACCGGGGTCTTCAGCTCATGGCTGGTGTTGGCCACGAAGTCGCGCTTGACCTCGTCCACCCGGCGGCTCTCGGTCTGGTCCTCGGCCAGGACCAGGACGAGCCCGCCGCCGCCGACGGTGGCGCCGAGCGGCGCGACCCGGACGGCGAAGCTGGTGCTGCGGCCGCCGAAGCGGGGCACCGGCACCTCGAACTCGCCCTCCCGGATCTCGCCGTCCCGGCGGACCTGCCGGGCCAGCGCGGCCAGCTCGGTGACCATGAGCCGGTCCCCCTTGACCAGGCCGAACGAGCGGGCCGCGGCGCTGGCGCGCAGCACCCGGTCATTGCTGTCCAGGACCACGGCCGAGGAGGAGAGCACGGACAGGACCGAGGCGATGCCGGCCGGCAGCCGGCCGGGCCGGGGCTGATGAGCCGTGCGGAGCCGGGGGCTGCGCGGCTGGCGCGCGGCCCCGCTCCTGGTCGCCCTTATCGCCATGCGGCCGACTGGGTTCGCGCAGGCCACGGGCGTGAACGGGGAAAACTCACAGCCTCAATGGTATGCGGTGGCCCTTGGCCCGGGACAGCCGGGCGGGGGCTTCCCAGACGATATTTGCCGGTTGTTCACTTCGCGGACAATCGCCGGCAACGCCCGTTTTATCGGCTTCTACCGGCCGTTACGGGCCGTTCCGGCTGGCCGGCGAGTCAGCGGCCCTGGTTCTTGACCGCCTCGGCCGCCTCGGCCGCGGCGTCGGGGTCCAGGTAGCGGCCGCCGGCCACGGTGGGCCGGAAGGTCTCGTCGAGCTCGTAGACGAGCGGGATGCCGGTCGGGATGTTCAGCTCGGCGATGGCCTGGTCGCTGACCTGGTCCAGGTGCTTGACCAGGGCGCGCAGCGAGTTGCCGTGGGCCACGATCAGGACGGTGCCGTCCTGGCCGGCCCGGCCCAGGTCCGGGACGACCGCGTCGTACCAGTACGGCAGGAAGCGGCCCAGCACGTCCTTCAGGCACTCGGTCCGCGGCCGGGCCTCGGGGGGCAGGGCGGCGTAGCGCGGGTCATCGGCCTGGGACAGCGGGTCGCCGTCGGGCATGGGCGGCGGCGGCACGTCGTAGGAGCGGCGCCACAGCATGAACTGCTCGTCGCCGAACTCCTTCCTGACGGCCGTCTTGTCCTTGCCCTGCAGCGCGCCGTAGTGCCGCTCGTTCAGCCGCCAGGAGCGGCGGACCGGCAGCCACAGCAGGCCCGCCTCGTGCAGCGCGTAGTGCGCGGTCTGGATGGCCCGGGTCAGCACCGAGGTGTGCACGGCCTGCGGTCGCAGGCCCGACTCGGCCAGCAGCCGGCCCGCGGCGGTGGCCTCCTGGACGCCCACCTCGGACAGGGCCACGTCCACCCAGCCGGTGAACAGTCCCTTGGAGTTCCACTCGCTCTCGCCGTGCCGCAGCAGCACCAGGGTCTTCATGCGGTCCAGAATATCGGGGAACAGCCGCCGGCCCTACGCGGTTGGACAGAGCGTGCAGCGAACCAGTCCCCGTCGCATCGCGACGATCAGCCTGCACACCTCTCCCTTGGACCAGCCGGGTACCGGTGACGCCGGTGGCCTCAACGTTTACGTGGTCGAGGTGTCCAAGCGCCTGGCCGAGCGGGGCATCGAGGTCGAGATCTTCACCCGGGCGGTATGCCCGGACACGCCGCCGACGGTCGAGCTGGCTCCCGGCGTCCTGGTCCGCAACGTGGTGGCCGGCCCGTTCGAGGAACTCGACAAGAACGCCCTGGCCGGGCAGATCTGCGAGTTCACCTTCGGGGTGCTGCGCACCGAGGCCGACTTCGCGCCCGGCCGGTATGACCTGCTGCATTCGCACTACTGGCTGTCCGGCCAGGTGGCCGCCGTGGCCGCGCGCCGCTGGGGCGTGCCGCTGGTGCAGTCCATGCACACCCTGGGCAAGGTGAAGAACCTGGCCCTGGCCGACGGCGACGACGCCGAGCCGGCCGCCCGGATCCGGGGCGAGGCCGAGGTGGTGGCGGCGGCCGACCGGCTGGTGGCCAACACGGCCGAGGAGGCCCGGCAGCTGATCGAGCTGTACGGCGCCGACCCGCGGCGGGTGGCCACGGTGAACCCAGGGGTGGACCTGTCGGTGTTCCGCCCGGCCCCGCGGCCCGCCGAGGTCCGGCAGCGGCTCGGCCTGCGGCCGGACGCGGTGGTGCTGGCCTTCGCGGGCCGGATCCAGCCGCTCAAGGGCCCGGACGTGGTCTTGCGGGCCGCGGCCGAGCTGCTCCGGGTGCGTCCCGAGCTGGCCCGACGGCTGACGGTGGTCATCGTGGGCGGCCCGAGCGGATCGGAGGTGGGCGCCCCGGGACGGCTGGCCGGCATGGCCCGCCAGCTGGGCATCGCAGACCAGGTACGGCTCGAGCCGCCGTGCCCGCAGCCGGAACTGGCCGACTGGTACCGGGCCGCTGACCTGGTTCTCGTGCCGTCGCACTCCGAATCGTTCGGCCTGGTCGCGCTGGAGGCTCAGGCCTGCGGCACGCCGGTGGTGGCCGCCTCGGTGGGCGGCCTGCGCACGGCGGTCCGGGACGGGCACTCGGGCGTCCTGGTCGACGGGCACGACCCCGCGCAGTGGGCCAAGGTGCTGGCCGGCGTGCTGGAAGCGCCCGGCCAGCTGGAGACGCTGGCCAAGGGGGCGCGGGAGCACGCGTCCGGGTTCGGCTGGCCGACCACGGCCTGCCGGCTGACCGAGGTGTACGCCGACGCCCTGAGCTCGGTTAGGTACGATGCCCCCCTGAGCGAGCCGCGGCGCGAGAGGGAGGTGAAGCGGTTGCATCCCGCCGGAGCGACCGCAGCCCATGACTGACACGCAGACCGCCATCGCCGACGTCGAGGCCGCGCTGGCCGAGCTTGGCCTGGAGATCGAGACCTCGCGGCCCGGGGCCTACCTGATCAAGCTGCCGGGCACGCACAAGCTGGCCACCATGGTCTGGCTCATCGTCGGTGAGCACAGCCTGTCGGTGGACGCGTTCTTCTGCCGGCAGCCCGATGAGAACCACGTCGGCTTCTACCGGTACCTGCTGGAACTGAACCGCAGCACGTACGGGGTGCACTTCAGCCTGGACGCGGTGGGCGACGTCTACCTGACCGGCAAGCTGCCGCTGAGCGGGACCTCCCCGGAGGAGATCGACCGGCTGCTGGGCAGCGTGCTGTCCTACGCGGACGACAACTTCGACACCGCGCTGGAGATCGGGTTCGCCTCGTCCATCCGGCGCGAGTGGGCCTGGCGGGTCAAGCGGGGCGAGAGCCTGGCCAACCTGCAGGCCTTCGCACGGTTCGCGGACCCCGACCGCTGAGGCTCGCCGCCGGGCTTTCACGTTTATCTGGGGCGGGTGGCATGGCCCGTTCGGCGGATTTATTGGTGTTTCGGGTGAGCCGGCGGAGGCCTTGACGCGCCGTGTGATGCAGTAGTTAGACCCTCGCCTATTCGGTAGCCCGCATAACGGGTAAATTTCTATTCGTGAACCGGTTGGGTGAACTCGAACGCGCCATCATGGACGTTCTCTGGGAGAGCGATGGTCCGCTCACCGTGAGAGAAGTCAGTGCTAGGCTGACCGAACGTAACCTAGCTCACACCACCGTGATGACGGTGCTCGACAGGCTCGCGAAAAAAGGTTTCGCCAAGCGGCAGCGCGACGGCCGGGCCTGGCGCTATTGTCCTGCCGCGACGCGAGAGAACTACGTGGCCGAGCTGATGCTGACCGCACTGGAGCAAACCGGGGACCGCACGGCGGCCCTGACCCGGTTCGCCCAATCGGTGTCGGGCGTCGAGGCAGACGTACTGCGTGACGCCCTGGATGTAGTCGAAGATGGCGGCGGAGGAGATGACCGGACTGGCTGACGCGGCACTGCTAGCCGCAGTGTCCGCTGCGAGCGTGGTCGGGGCTTCGGCCCTGCTCCGGGCCAGCTGGCCGCGCCGCTCGCCAGCCGCGGCCATCCTGCTCTGGCAGGCCCTCGGCCTGGCCGCGGGCCTGGCCACGGTGGGCACGCTGGTCAGCCTCAGCCTGCCCGGCGACAACCTCGGCGTGGCCCGGTCCATCATCCATCTGCCGACCGTCTTCCCGGACACCGCGTTCCGCTTTCCCGCCGCGCTCGGGGTGGTCGGCGTGCTGCCCGCCATGCTGCTCATCCTCCGGCTGGCCTGCCTGGCCGCCGGGCTGATCCTGCTCGCCTCGCTGTGCTGGGTGCTGATCGCCGCGTCCGCGGCGGCGGTGGCGGCCCGGCGGCGGCAGCGGGACCTGCTGTCCCTGCTGGCCCACGGCGACCCGAAGGTGCCCGGCGCGCTGGTGGTCGACTACCCGACCGCGGCGGCCTACTGCCTGCCCGGGCTGCGCTCCCAGATCGTGCTGTCGGTCGGCACCCTGGAGCTGCTGGGCCGGGCCGAGCTGGCCGCGGTGCTGGCCCACGAGCGGGCCCACCTGCGCGAGCGGCACGACCTGGTGCTGCTGCCCTTCACCGCGCTGCGGCGGGCCTTCCCGCAGTCGGCCACGGCCACCGGGGCGCACCGCTCGGTGGCGCTGCTGGTCGAGATGCTAGCCGACGACCGCGCCCTGCGCGGCCGGCCCGCCCGGGAGCTGGTCTCGGCCCTGGTACGGTTCGGCACGGCCGGGACCTGCCCGGCGCCCAGCGGCGCGCTGGCGGCCGCCGAGGGCGACATGGCGGCCCGGGTCGAGCGCCTGCTGCGCCCGGCGCAGCCGCTGCCCGCGGTGGCCACCGCGGCAGTCCTGATGTCCTCGGCCGTGCTGGTGCTGGGGACGCTGCGCGCTGCTGATCCTGTAGACGCGCTGCTGGCCGGTAAGCGCGCTGCTGATCCGCGGATCCGCTGGGCCGTTACCAGGGGCCGTAGGGGCCTGAGCTGGACCGGCTGTTGCGGTTGTTGCGGAACTCCCTGACCGCGGGCCGGACGTCGGCCAGGTACACCGCGGCGGCCACGAAGGCGGCCACGGGCAGGATCGACGTCGGGCCCACGCCGTAGACGGCCCCGGCCAGGCCGACCACCGCGGCCACGCCCGTGATGATCAGCCACAGCGGCTTGGTGCGCTTGCCCGCGGCGATGAAGGACTGCGACGGCCGGGTGATGGCGTCGATGAAGGCCCAGGCCTCGACCACGAACGCGGCCAGTCCGAGGACCAGGAAGAAGATGTTGAGCGGGGTATAGGTACCGAACACAGGATCACGCTACCTAATGGGCGGGGCCATCGGGCCGGGAAAGGCCGTCCTCGGGCCCGCCCGCCTCGCTGTTGCTGGCTTCGGGGTTGCTGGCCTCGGGGTTGCTGGCCTCGGGCTTGCTGTCGGGGTCAGGCGACTCTACGTAGACGGACTGCACGTCGGCGGCGTCCTGGACGGCGGCGACCTGCTCGGCGTCGGCCTGGGCCGCTTCGGCCACGACGGCCTGGGCGGCTTGCGCGGCTTGCGTGGCCCTGGCCTGGGCGGCTTCGTCGGCGGCGGCCTGCTCGGCGGTGTAGGCCGCGGCGCCCCACGGGTCGCGGACGTTCTCGGCTTCCCGGGCCTCGTCGGCCTCGGCCTGCGCCTCGGCTTCGGCTTCAGCCTGGGCCCCGGCGTCGTCGGTGGCGGCCATGGCCGCGTTCTCCTTGCGGAACGACTCGTAGATCTCCATCAGGACCTGCTTCTGCCGCTCGGACAGCTCCGGGTCGGTCAGCAGGGCCGAACGGACGCCCGAGTCAGCGGGCCGGTCATCCAGGATGCCCGCCTGCACGTAGAGCGCCTCGGCGGAGATGCGCAGCCCCTTGGCCAGCTGCTGCAGGATGTCGGCGCTCGGCTTGCGCAGGCCCCGCTCGATCTGGCTCAGGTAGGGGTTGGACACCCCGGCCGTCTGGGCCAGCTGGCGCATGGAGATCCTGGCCTGCTCGCGCTGTTCCCGGATGTAATCGCCGATGGACTTCGCTCGATCGTTACGCATGACTTCAGTATGCCACCAACTGCTTGCAATTGCAAGCGGCTAGCTAGCGGCTGGGCGGCCTTTGAGCAGGTCAGAGTGATATTGAGGGTTAGCTGCGGGACCTAGGCTAGCTCCGGGCGGCCTTCCCGGCGGCGAGGGAGAGGTGCTCGCGGGCGAAGGCGAGGGAGGTGGCCAGGTCGGCCAGGCGGTCCTCCCGGGACGGGGCCTTGTTGGTGTTCACCTCGACCACGACCATGCCCGGGTACCCGGTCGAGGACAGCCGGTGCAGCAGCTCGGCGCACGGCTGGGCGCCGCGGCCGGGCACCAGGTGCTCGTCCGGGAACGGCCCGGACGGGGACCCGGTGCCGTCGGCCAGGTGCACGTGGGCCAGCCGGTCGCCGAATCCCTCCGCCATGGCCAGCGCGTCGGAGCCGGACGCGGCGGTGTGCGACAGGTCCAGGGTGACGTGCGGGACGTCGAGCGAGGTGGGATCCCAGTGCGGGGCGTACGGCGCGACCTCGCTGCTGCCCACCCGCAGCGGGTACATGTTCTCCACCGCGAAGATCACGTCGGTGCCGGCGGCCAGCTCGGCCAGGCCCTCGGTGAACCGCCGGGCGTAGTCCTGCTGCCACCGGAAGGGCGGATGAACGACGACGACTTTGGCCCCGACGCGTTCGGCCAGGTCCTTGGCCCGGCGCAGCTTCTCCCACGGCTCCCGGCCCCAGACCCGCTGGGTGAGCAGCAGGCTGGGCGCGTGCACGGCCAGGATGGGCAGCTGGTGGTACACGCTGAGCCCCAGCAGCGCGTCCGCGGTCTGGCTCACCGGGTCGGTGTAGACCATGACCTCGATGCCGTCGTACCCGAGCCGGGCGGCCATCTCGAAGGCGTCGGGGGTGCGTTCCGGGTAGGCCGAGGAGGTAGACAGGGCGACGGGCGTGCCCGCTGTCCTCGTCGCGCCGCTCATGGCTCCAGCTTACTGAGATTGTCGGCAGCAGCCGTTATCGTGCCGCCATGGCGAAGTCATCGGCGGGGGCCAGCTATCGGTGCACGGAATGCGGCTGGCAGGCGGCCAAGTGGGCCGGGCGCTGCGGGGAGTGCCAGGCCTGGGGCACGGTCGAGGAGATATCGGGCCCGCGGCTGGCCCGGGCGGGCATCCGGCCGGTGTCCTTCGGCGCGGGCGGGCCGGTCAGCACCCCGGCGGTGCCCATCGGCCAGGTCGACGCGACGAACGCCAGCGCGCGGCCGACCGGGCTGGACGAGCTGGACCGGGTGCTGGGCGGCGGCCTGGTGCCCGGGGCGGTGCTGCTGCTGGCGGGCGAGCCGGGGGTAGGCAAGTCGACCCTGCTGCTGGAGGCGGGCGCGCTGGTGGCCGAGACCGGCCCGGTGCTCTACGTCACAGGCGAGGAGTCGGCGGCCCAGGTCCGGTCCCGCGCCGACCGGATAGGCGCGGTCAGCGATCGGCTGTACCTGGCCGCCGAGACGGACCTGGACGCGGTGCTGCGGCACATCGACCAGGTGCAGCCCCGGCTGCTCATCATCGACTCGGTGCAGACCATCGCGGCGGCCGACGTGGACGCGGCCCCGGGCGGGGTGACCCAGGTCCGGGCGGTGGCCGGGGCGCTGACGGCGGTGGCCAAGGAGCGGTCGCTGGCCACCATCCTGGTCGGGCACGTGACCAAGGACGGTTCGGTGGCCGGGCCGCGGGCGCTGGAGCACCTGGTGGACGTGGTGCTGCACTTCGACGGCGACCGGCACTCCCAGCTGCGCATGGTCCGGGCGGTCAAGAACCGGTACGGGCCGACCGACGAGGTGGGCTGCTTCGACCTGGGCGAGTACGGCCTGATCGGGCTGCCCGATCCGAGCGGGCTGTTCCTGTCCCAGCACCGCGAGCCGGTGCCCGGCACCTGCGTCACGGTGACCCTGGAGGGCCGCAGGCCGCTGCCTGCGGAGGTGCAGGCCCTGGTGGGTACCTCGGTGCTGGAGGTGCCGCGGCGGACCACGTCCGGGCTGGACGGCGCCCGGGTGGGCATGGTGCTGGCCGTGCTCCAGCGCCGGGCCGGGCTCAAGCTGGGCCGGCAGGACGTGTACGCGGCCACGGTGGGCGGCGTACGGCTGACCGAGCCGTCGGTGGACCTGGCCGTGGCCATCTCGCTGGCCAGTTCGGCGGCCAACCTGAGCGTGCCGCACGGCGTGGTGGCCATCGGCGAGGTGGGCCTGGCGGGCGAGGTGCGCCGGGTGGCGGGCCTGGCCCGCCGCCTGGCCGAGGCGGAGCGGATGGGCTTCCGGCGCGCGGTCGTGCCCGCGGGCTCGGCGGGCCTGGACGGGGTGAGCTCGGCCCCGGCCGGGCGCGGTCAGCCTCTCTCGGAGGCCGCAGGGACGTCGGGGACCATCGAGGTGATCGAGGTCACCGACGTCCGGCAGGCCCTGTCCAGCGTGCTGGGGCTGGCCGACTGAGGCTCAGTCGGCCAGCTTGAACGTGCGGACCGGGCTGGTCACCGAGCCGGCCTTGGCCTGCGCCGTGTAACTGCCCGCCTTGGCCGAGGAGGCCAGCGTGCTGCACCCGGGCAGGGTGACCGAGCGGTTCCAGGTGAAGCTCTGCTGGACCGGGACGCCGCGGGACAGCCTGGCCTGCTGGGTCTGGCCGCTCTTGGCGCAGTCGGCCGAGTCCCAGATGATCCGGCCCGAGGCCATCACGACCAGGTGCATCTGGGCCGGGCTGGTGTCCAGCGTGCAGGTCCCCGCGGCGGTCGAGACGGCGTCCACGGTGAACACGGCGTTCTGGCCCTTGGGGTAGCTGGACTTGCTGGCGAACAGGCTCAGCACGACCGAGCTGGGCGCGCACGACCCGTCCGACGGCCCCGGCCGCGACGGCCGCGGCGGACTGGGCGGCCGAGTTCTTGGCCGCCGGGCTGCTGGCCGCGGGCAGGCCCGAGGCGGCCGAGCGGCCGGCCCCGGATCCGGACCCGGATCCGGACCCGGTCAGCCCGGGGACGCTCGCGTTGGCGCCTGCTCCGGTGGTGGCGGCCGAGGGCGAGGAGGCCGGGGTGTTGGGGTACGCCGCGGCCGACATCGAGGAGGCGTTAGCCTGCGGTGACGAGGCGGGCTTGCCGCCGCCCCCGCCGGACAGCGCCCAGGCCAGCAGGCCGAGAACGCCCAGGCCAGCTGTCAAGGTGAGGGCCCGGCGCCGCCAGTAGGTTTGCGGCTCCTCCCCCTCGTCTTCGTCACGATAGGTATTCCTATCCATAACGCAGAGTATGCAAGATGCCCGCCACCTGCGGCGGGAGACCCGCCGGCGGATGATCATCTGGTTATCTGGCCGGGCTGCCGGTTAGCTGGCCGGGCTGCTGGTTTTCTGGCCGGGCCGGGTCCGTGCCACGATGGGGACCGTCATGCCCACCTCCTACGCCGATCCGGTGCTGGCCTGGTACGAGCGGAACGCACGCGACCTGCCGTGGCGCGCACCGGGGACCACGCCCTGGTCCGTTCTGGTCAGCGAGATCATGCTGCAGCAGACGCCGGTGGCCAGAGTGCTGCCCGCGCACCGGGCCTGGCTGGACCGGTGGCCCACGCCCGCGGCGCTGGCCGCCGAGCCGGCCGCCGAGGCCATCAGGCAGTGGGCCGGCTGGGCTACCCCCGGCGCGCGCTGCGGCTGCACGAGACGGCCACCATCGTCACCAGCAGGCACGGCGGCGTGGTGCCGGACGACGTCGATGCCCTGCTGGCCCTGCCGGGCATCGGGAGTTACACGGCCGCGGCGGTGGCGAGCTTCGCGTTCGGCCAGCGGCACGCGGTGCTGGACACCAACGTGCGGCGGGTGCTGGCCCGGCTGGTGGCGGGCCAGCCCCGGCCCGGCGTGGCGCCGTCGCCGGCCGAACGGCGGATGGCCGAGGCGCTGCTGCCGGCCGAGCCGGCCGTGGCCGCGCGCTGGGCGGTCGCGGTCATGGAGCTGGGCGCGCTGGTCTGCACCGCGGCCAGCCCGCGCTGCGAGGAGTGCCCGGTGGCCGCGCAGTGCGCCTGGCTGGCGGCTGGACGGCCTGCGGAGCCCGCTGAGGCGGCAGCGCGGCGCCGGCCGCAGCGGTACGACGGGACGGACCGGCAGTGCCGCGGGCGGCTGCTGGGGGTGCTGCGGGACGGTTCTGGTCCGGTGCGGCAGGAGGAGCTGGCGGGCGTGTGGGCCGATCCGGTGCAGTTCGCCCGGGCACTGGACGGGCTGGTGGCGGACGGGCTGGTGGATCCGCTGCCAGACGGGCGGTTCGCGCTGCCCGGGGCCGCTGCGGCGGGACCCGGGTAACGGCAGCGCGGCGGGCTGGGTGGTGCGGGCGGTGCGGCGGCGCGGCCGGCGGGCTGGATGGGTGTGGGCGGCGGAGCGGCGGGCGAGGGCGGGCGGCCGGCGAGCAACGACGTGGTTGTCACAATCACGCGCACCTGACGACATGGTTGTGGCAACCATGTCGTTCGCAACGGGAGCGGACAGCAAGAAGCCCGGGCCTCTGTAGGGAGGTCCGGGCTTCCTGGGTCGTGCTGTTAGCTGAGGGCGGAGGCGGTACCGCCGCCGTCCTGGGTGCCCGGGCTGCTGGTGGAGCTGCCCGGCGTCGCGCCCGCGGAGGCCACCGACTCAGCGGTGATCTCCTCGGCCGGAGCGTCCGGCACCACCTCGGGCTTGGGCACACCGGTGAAGGTGAACTTGGCCGCCTCGCCGGTGCCGCCCTCGGTGTCGACGATGACGATCTGGCCCGGCCGCAGCTCGTTGAACAGGATCTTCTCGGACAGGCTGTCCTCGATCTCCCGCTGGATCGTGCGGCGCAGCGGCCGCGCGCCCAGCACCGGGTCGTAACCCCGCGCCGACAGCAGGTCCTTGGCCGCCGGGCGCAGCTCGATGGCCATGTCGCGGTCCTTGAGCCGGTCGTCCACCTTGGCGATCATCAGGTCGACGATGCTGAAGATCTCCTCGCGCTCCAGCTGGTGGAACACGATGATGTCGTCGACGCGGTTCAGGAACTCGGGGCGGAAGTGCTGCTTGAGCTCCTCGCCGACCCGGGCCTTCATCCGGTCGTAGGACCCGCGGGTCTCACCCTGCCGCGCGAACCCGACCGAGACGCCCTTGGAGATGTCCCGGGTACCGAGGTTCGTGGTCATGATGATCACGGTGTTCTTGAAGTCGACCGACCGGCCCTGAGCGTCGGTCAGGCGGCCGTCTTCCAGGATCTGCAGCAGCGAGTTGAAGATGTCCGGGTGGGCCTTCTCGATCTCGTCGAACAGCACGACCGAGAACGGCTTGCGGCGCACCTTCTCGGTGAGCTGGCCGCCCTCCTCGTACCCGACGTAGCCGGGCGGGGAGCCGAACAGCCGGGAGACGGTGTGCTTCTCCATGTACTCGCTCATGTCCAGCTGGATGAGCGAGTCCTCGTCGCCGAACAGGAACTCGGCCAGCGTCTTGGACAGCTCGGTCTTGCCGACGCCGGACGGGCCCGCGAAGATGAACGAGCCGCCGGGGCGCTTGGGGTCCTTCAGGCCGGCCCGGGTACGCCGGATGGCCTGGGACAGCGCCCGGATGGCGTCGTTCTGGCCGATGACCCGGCGGTGCAGCTCGTCCTCCATGCGGAGCAGCCGCTGGGACTCCTCCTCGGTGAGCTTGAACACCGGGATGCCGGTCGCGGTGGCGAGAACCTCAGCGATGAGCTCCTCGTTCACCTCGGCCACGACATCCATGTCGCCGGCCTTCCACTCCTTCTCGCGGGAGGCCTTCTTGGCCAGCAGCTGCTTCTCGTCGTCGCGCAGCGCCGCGGCCTTCTCGAAGTCCTGGGAGTCGATGGCCGACTCCTTCTCCCGGCGCACCTGGGCGATCTTCTCGTCGTACTCGCGCAGGTCCGGGGGCGCGGTCATGCGCCGGATCCGCATCCGGGAGCCGGCCTCATCGATCAGGTCGATGGCCTTGTCCGGCAGGAAGCGGTCGCTGATGTACCGGTCGGCCAGCTGGGCCGCGGCGACCAGCGCGCTGTCGGTGATGGACACGCGGTGGTGCGCCTCGTAGCGGTCGCGCAGGCCCTTCAGGATCTCGATGGTGTGCGCGATCGTCGGCTCAGCCACCTGGATGGGCTGGAAGCGCCGCTCCAGGGCGGCGTCCTTCTCCAGGTACTTGCGGTACTCATCCAGCGTGGTGGCGCCGATGGTCTGCAGCTCACCTCGAGCCAGCATGGGCTTGAGGATCGACGCGGCGTCGATCGCGCCCTCGGCTGCGCCCGCCCCGACGAGGGTGTGGATCTCGTCGATGAACAGGATGATGTCGCCGCGGGTGCGGATCTCCTTGAGCACCTTCTTGAGACGCTCCTCAAAGTCACCGCGGTACCGGGAACCGGCCACCAGGGCGCCGAGGTCCAGGGTGTAGAGCTGCTTGTCCTTGATCGTCTCGGGCACCTCGCCCTTGACGATCTTCTGGGCCAGGCCCTCCACGACGGCCGTCTTGCCGACGCCGGGCGCGCCCACCAGGACCGGGTTGTTCTTGGTCCGGCGGGACAGGACCTGCATGACCCGCTCGATTTCTTTCTCACGGCCGATGACCGGGTCGAGCTTGCCCTCGCGGGCGCCCTGGGTCAGGTTCCGGCCGAACTGGTCCAGGACCAGGGAGGTGGACGGCGCCGACTCGGCGGCAGTGCCACCGGCGGCCGACGGCTCCTTGCCCTGGTAGCCGTGCAGCAGCTGGATCACCTGCTGGCGCACGCGGTTCAGGTCGGCGCCCAGCTTGACCAGCACCTGCGCGGCCACGCCGTCGCCCTCACGGATGAGGCCGAGCAGGATGTGCTCGGTGCCGATGTAGTTGTGGCCGAGCTGCAGCGCCTCGCGCAGCGAGAGCTCCAGGACCTTCTTGGCCCTGGGCGTGAACGGGATGTGCCCGGAAGGCGCCTGCTGACCCTGGCCGATGATCTCCTCGACCTGCTGGCGGACAGCGTCCAGGCTTATCCCCAGCGACTCAAGCGCCTTGGCGGCTACACCTTCGCCCTCATGAATGAGGCCGAGCAGGATGTGCTCGGTGCCGATGTAGTTGTGATTGAGCATCCTGGCTTCTTCTTGCGCCAGGACGACAACCCGCCGCGCCCGGTCGGTAAACCTCTCGAACATTCGCTCTCCTCACAGCACGGGGGCCGGTCCGAGTTGGGCTGTTGGACCCTACTTACCTTGCCTACTCCGCATAGTAGCCGCGTGCCCACGGTCGCGCTGAACGCGAGTACGCGCCATGCACTCCAAGACATTCCCTGGACACGGCCCTTCATCCCCATCAAACCCTGTAGA
Organism: uncultured Actinomycetes bacterium; assembly: GCA_963744005.1. Classification (GTDB taxonomy): domain Bacteria; phylum Actinomycetota; class Actinomycetes; order Streptosporangiales; family Streptosporangiaceae; genus Palsa-504. The sequence goes on from CAVURU010000003.1 coordinate 2,818,476, forward strand.
AGACACCCGTGTTCCCAGGATGAGGCCGGGTACGCCGCAAGCGAACGCAGTTCCTTCTGGTAAGCGCCGGTCTCGGGGCGCCGCTCGGCTGCGGCCGACGGCCCGCCGCGGCCAGCACACCAAGCATCCGGTCAGCGGGCTCGGTCAGCGACACCGCTGACACATTGGTGTCGCCATAGCCGCACCAATGGTCCATCGGTGCGGGCCGTGATGGTGCGGCAGGGGCCGGCGGGGTCTGCGGACTCACACCGGCGGAGGCCGGACGAGCCGAAAAGGCCACGGGCGAGGCGGAAGGCCATGAGCGAAGTGCGCCGCCTGGGCGTGGCCGTTCTTGAGGACGGCCGGGTGGCGCAGCCGTTCTTGAGACGGCCGGGGTGGCGGGCGTGATGGTGACGCGGGGAGCGGGAAACAAAAACGCACCGCTGGCCCGGCGGCGGAAAGCCGGTAGCGGGCCAGCGGTGCGGGAGAACGTCAGGTCTGCTGAGCAGAAGTGCTGGACTCCGTGGCGAAGTTCTAGTGCGCGGCCTCGTACTCGGCGACGATGTTCGCCGGAATGCGGCCGCGCTCATTCACCTTGTATCCGCGCTGCTTCGCCCAGGCGCGGATTTGCGCGCTGCGCTCGCGGCCGGGGCCAGTGCGCGCCCGGCGGCGACGAGCAGCCGGGGCGCTTGCTTTGCGCGCGTGCTCAACATAGCTGGCAAGTTCTTTACGAAGCTTCCCCGCGTTACCAGTACTCAGATCGATCTCATACGAGGCACCATCGAGGCCAAACGCCACGGTCTCTGTCGCCTCGCTCCCGTCGAGATCGTCGACGAGAAGCACTTGCACCTTCTGTGCCATCGAAGCGGCCCTTCTGACGGAGCAACCTAATTTCAGTTTTAAGATATACCAAATCTCTTGTAGTGACAATTCCGAGGGTTGCGATTCACTGATTATCCGGGATTCCAGTAACTCTCCGTAATCAGGTCCCGGTGCTTCGTTAGCAAGGCATCCCGAGCTGATGTCGCGGCGAAGCCGCAGTTCGCCTAGTTCTTCCGGTTCGGCATATACCCGGAATATCAAGACCGCGGATCACGCGGGCCGCGGCGGTCGCCACGCCTAGGGCCCATCTGCTTACGCAGGAAGTACACCACGCCGACGATGAACGCGGCGCACATTACCAGCGGCGGAGTCAGCGCCGCGACGTCCTGCCACATAGCACGATCCTCCTTGTTACCTGTAGCGGGCGATACTTGCGCTGAACCGGTATCGGCTTGGCCGCGGCGCCCATGAGTGAATTCACCTGTCCGTCAGAGCCGCAACAGCATGCGGGTGTTGCCGAGGGTGTTGGGCTTTACCCACTCGAGGTCGAGAAACTCGGCCACGCCCTCGTCATAGGAACGCAATAGCTCGGCGTAGACCTCGGCCGCGACCGGGGTGCCGTTGATGGTGCGGAATCCGTGCCGCCCGAAGAAGCTCACCGCGAAAGTCAGCACGAACACGCGGTCAATCCCGAGTTCCCGGGCCCGGCCCAGCAAATCGTCGACGATGGCGTGGCCGATACCCAGTCCCTGGCACTCCGGCCGCACCGCGACCGTCCTGATCTCGGCCAGGTCCTCCCACAGCACGTGCAATGCGCCGCAGCCCGCGAGCGTGGCGTCATCCTGCTCCGCGACGGAGAACTCCTGGATGTCTTCGTAGAGCGTCACCGTGGCCTTGCTGAGCAGTCGCCCGGAGTCCGCGTTGGCGTCGATCAGGTCCCGGATCACGGGCACGTCGCGGGTCCGCGCTGGCCTGATCGTATATCCCATAGCGCCGTCCACGATAGCCGCTGGCCGGCGGCCCGAGGCACGGCGGGAGGCGGGGGGTGGGCGACGCCACAGGCCAACTTCAGCGATCAGGTTGGAAACGGGCCCCGATTCCAATATCGTGCTTCGCTGTGCGCAGACGAAGCGGAGCAGTGTGCCTGGCCGCTACCGCTGCCGCCCTGACCACGCTGGTCCCGGCCTCGGGGAGCCTAGCGCAGACCACCGCGACGACGCCGTCGCTGACCACCCTGGTGGCCCAGGCCAAGCAACTCGAGTTCCAGATCAACTCCCTCAGCGAGGAGTACGACGGGCTGCGCATCCAGCTCACCCGCGCGCAGAGTGACGCGCAGATCGCGTCCAAGGCCGCGGCCCGGGACGCGGCCGCGCTGGCCAGCGGCCAGCAGGTAGTGGCCCGGCTGGCCGCCGAGAACTACATGAACGCCGGACTCGACCCGGCCCTGCAGGCCCTCACGGCCGGCGACCCGGAGCAGTTCCTGGGCCAGGCGTCGGTGATCACCGAGCTCAACCAGTCCGGCAGCGCCATGGTCAGCGGGCTGCGGAGCCAGGAGATCCAGGACCTGCGCGACCAGCAGACGGCCAACCAGCAGCTGGCCTCGGTCAAGGCGCTGCAGACCCAGATGGACGCCAAGAAGAAGAGCATCGAGGCGAAGATCGATCAGGTCAACAGCGCGGCCATGAAGCAGGCCATGGCGGTTTACACGAAAACCGGCCAGTACCCGAATATCGACATCCCGACGGCCAATACCGTCGGGGCCCAGGCCTTGCAGGCGGCGCTGTCCAAGCGCGGCGATCCCTACGTGTGGGGGGCGGCCGGGCCGAACGAATTCGACTGCTCCGGGCTGGTGCTTTGGGCCTACGCGCAGGAGGGAATCAGCCTGCCGCATTACACCGGAGACCAGTGGGACTCCGGCGTGCACGTGGCACGAGCCGACCTGGAGCCCGGCGATCTGGTGTTTTTCTACCCCAATATCTCGCACGTGGGGTTGTACATAGGGAACGGGCTGATGGTGGACGCCCCGGATTCCGGCGACGTGGTCAAGGTGCAGCCGATCTACTGGAACAACTTCGTCGGCGCGGTCCGCATCGGCTGACCGGGCAGGCCGCGCCCTTTCCCGGCTAGGCGGAAGAGTCGGACAGGCCGACGTTTTTCTCATAGACGAGCCGCAGCCCGATGAGGGTGAGCCACGGCTCATAAGCATCAATGAGGCTGACCTCGCTTATGACGAGGGGCGCGAGACCACCGGTGGCGATAATGGTCACGGCGTCCGGATCGTCGGGAGAAAGCTCGCGCGCCATCCGGCTGGCGATCCCTTCCACCTGAGCGGCGAAGCCGAAGATAATGCCGGACTGCAGCGCCTCCACGGTGTTCTTTCCGACCACCCGGGACGGCCTGGTCAGCTCCACTTTGAGCAGCTGCGCGGCGCGCCGCGACAATGCGTCGACGGAGATCTCGATCCCGGGCGCCAGGGCCCCGCCGACGAACTCGCCGCGGGCGCTGACCGCGTCGAAATTCGTGGACGTCCCGAAATCCACGACCACGGCCGGGCCGCCGTAAAGGTGCACGGCAGCGAGGGAGTTCATGATGCGGTCGCTGCCGACTTCCTTGGGATTGTCGGTGCGCACCGGGACGCCGGTCTTCACGCCCGGCTCGACGATGACGGTGGGCAGGTCGCCGTAATAGCGCCGGCACATCTCACGCATCTCGTGCAGCACCGACGGGACGGTCGAGCACAGCGCGATGCCGCTGATGTCGCCTTCAGCAAAGGCCGCGCTGCTGGCCAGGACCCCGTGCAGGACCACGGCCAGCTCGTCGGCGGTGCGATCGGGGACGGTGGCGATCCGCCAGTGATCGACGATCCGGTCGGCGTCGAAGACGCCGAGCACCATGTTGGTGTTCCCGACGTCAATGGTCAGCAGCATGACGGGCACGCCCTTCTGCACCCGGGTCGCCGGCCACGACGACCGGCATGTTGTCGATGAGCCGGGTACTGCCGACCCGGGCCGCCACCACGATGAGGGCCGGCCCGGCGAAATCCGGGGTGGCGGGGTCGAAGGTCTGCCGGTCGACCACGGCCGCGTAGTCCAGGGCCACGGCGGGCTGGGCGGCCAGGACCTGCTGCACGGCGGCCAGCACGGCCGGCGCGCCGTGGCCGGCCTGGTCGGCGCCCGCGCGCAGGGCCCGGGACAGGGTCAGGGCCACGGCGCGGTCCTCGGCGGACAGGTAGCGGTTCCGGCTGGACGTGGCCAGCCCGTCGTCGTCGCGGAAGGTCGGTACCGCCTCGACGGTGATATCCAGGTTGACGTCGAGCACCATGCGGCGGACGAGCATGAGCTGCTGGGCGTCCTTCTGGCCGAAGACGGCGATGTCCGGGCGGACCAGGTTGAACAGCTTCAGCACCACGGTCAGCACGCCGTCGAAGAAGCCGGGCCGGAATTCGCCCTCGAAGACCTTGCCCACGGGGCCGGGATCCACCGTGACCTGCGGCTGGCCGCCCGGGTAGACCTCGGCCGCGGACGGGACGAAGACCGCGGTCACGCCCTCGCTGGCGCACATGGCCAGGTCCTCGTCCAGGGTCCGCGGGTAGCGGTCCAGGTCCTCGCCGGGCCGGAACTGGAGCGGGTTGACGAAGATGGACACGATCACCGAGCCGGACGGGCCGGCCAGCTCGCGGGCGGCCTGGAGCAGGGCCCGGTGCCCGTCGTGCAGGGCGCCCATGGTGGGCACGAGCACGACCGGGGTGCCGAGGTCCGCGCGGGCGGCGGCCAGCGCGGCCTTGGTGGGCAGCAGCCACGGGCCGGGGGTAGTGGAGGATCCGGGGGTTCCGGGGTGCGGGGTGCTCATGGGCGGCCTCCTAGTACGCCGAGCAGGCGCTCGGCGTCGGCGGCCTGGAGCAGGCCGGCGGCGAGGGCCCGGTCGGCGGTCAGCCGGGCCATGGCGATGTAGGCGGCGGTGGCGGCGGGCGAGGCAGCGGGCTCGGCGTCGAGCGCGGCGACATGGGCGGCGACGGTGTGCGCGTCGCCGCGAGCGACCGGGCCGGTCAGGCCCGCGTCGCCGAACCGCAGCGCATTGTCCAGCGAGGCTGACAGCAGCGGCCCGAGCAGGCGGGCAGGGTCGGCCACCCCGGCCGCACGGAGCAGGTCCTCGGCCTGGGCGACCAGGGTGATGAGGTGGTTGGCCGCGCCGGCGAGGGCCGCGTGGTAGAGGTCGCGGTGCTCTTCGGCGATGAAGACGGGCTCGCCGCCCATCTCGATGACCAGGGCCTCGGCCGCGGTGCGGAGCATCTCGGGGGCGGTCACCCCGAAGGAGGTGCCGGTGAGCCGGTCGACGTCGTCGGGGCGGCCGGTGAAGGTCATGACCGGGTGCAGGGCGAGCGGCAGCGCGCCCAGCCGCACCACCGGCTCGAGGACGGCCAGGCCGTGGCGTCCGCTGGCGTGCACGAGCATCCGCCCTTCCACCCGGGCGCCGGTGGCGGCGAGCCCGGACACCAGGCCCGGGAGCACGTCGTCCGGGACGGTGAGCAGGACCAGGTCGCAGCGGGCCAGGACGTCGCGGGGGTCGGCCAGCTCGGCGTCGGGGAAGGTGGCCCGGGCCCGGCGCACGGAAGCCTCGGACACGGCGGCCGCGGCGACCACCGCGTGGCCCGCGCGGGCCAGGGCGGCACCGAGCGCGGTGCCGGCCCGGCCGGTCCCGATGACTCCGACGGAGAGCCGGGCGGGGTGCGCGTCGGCCGGACCCGGGCTGGGGCGGGCGGATAGTTCTGGGTCCATGTCTCGTTCCAGTCCTCAGGCCTTACGACCGTGGTGCGCGCGCCTGGTCGTCGCTCGGATCGCGGTCGGGCGCGTCCGGCACCCGGCAGCAGTATTCCAGGTAGAGCGCGGCGCAGGCGAGCACGACGGCGGCCGCGAAGGTGACGGCGGCGGTGAGCGCGTCCTGGCGGGGGACGGTCGCGCCCAGCGAGCCGGCCAGGTACAGGTCGAAGCCGACGGCGAGGCCGGCGATGGCGGCGGCGGCCAGCGAGCTCGCCTTGGCCAGGGCGACCATCCGGGAGACGAACAGGGGCACGGCGGGCTTCAGGTCGCGGCGCCCGGAGATCCGGCTCTTGATGTCGTAGCCGAGCCAGGCTTCGGCGGCGGCCGCGACGAGCAGGGCAGGCACGCCGGTCCAGGGCAGCGGGGGCAGGTGGGCGTAGACCAGGCGGAGCAGCAGCCAGCAGGCGGCGGCGCAGACGACGGTCACGATGGCCAGCGTGGAGACCCGGGTCGGCTTCATGACGGCTGCTCCGGCGGGCGGGGCAGGCGGAGGACGGCGCCGGGGACGAGATGGACGCCGGAGCGGTCCAGGCCGGCCATCAGGGCGGCGATGGGGCCCCGGCCGGGCAGCTCGGCGGCGGGGGCGAGGTCGTGCCAGGGGACCAGGACGAAGGCGCGCTCGTGGGCGCGGGGGTGGGGCAGGGTCAGGACCGGGTCGTCGCTGATCTGGCCGCCGCCGATCTGGCCGTCACTGGCCGGGGCTGCGCTGGCCGGGGCGGCGCTGGCCGGGTCGGCGCTGGCCGGGGCGGCGCTGGCCGGGGCGGCGTAGCTGATGATGTCGACGTCGAGGGTGCGCGGGCCGAAGCGCTCGGCGCGGACCCGGCCGTAAGCGGCCTCGATGCGCTGGGTGGCGTGGAGCAGGTCGCGCGGGGACTGGGCGGTGGCCACGAGGAGCACCGCGTTCAGGTAGTCCGGCTGGGGCGGTCCGCCGACCGGCGCCGTCTGGTAGACCGGCGAGATGGCCAGCACGTCAGTGTCCGGGAGCCGGCCGATAGCTTGCACACACCCCTGAAGGGTACCCAGCCGATCCCCCAGGTTGCTGCCGACGGACAGCACGGCCCGGGCCCGCACGCTCACGCCCGGACGGCCGCAGCGGACCGCCAGGCGGCCGCCACCCGCACCGCGTCCGCGTTGGCCGGGACCTGGTGCACCCGGACGCACCAGGCGCCCGCGGCGGCGGCCAGGGCGGAGATGGCCACGGTGGCCTGGTCGGAACCCTCGAACGGCCGCGGCTCACCGTCCGGCCCGGCCAGCAGCCGGCCCAGGAAGCGCTTGCGGGACGCCCCGACCAGGACCGGGAAGGTGCGGCCGCCGAGCACGGCGACGTCGGCCAGGCGGGCCAGCAGGGGCCAGTTGTGCTCCGGGCGCTTGCCGAAGCCGAGCCCGGGATCGACGACGATCCGCTCGGGCGGCACGCCCGCGGCCAGCACCTCGTCGACCCGGCGGGCCAGCTCGTCGCGCACCTCGCCGACGACGTCGCCGTACTGGGCCCGGGCATCCATGTCGCGGCTGTGACCGCGCCAGTGCATGACCACGTAACTCGCGCCCGCCGCGGCGACCAGCCGGGGCATCTGCGGGTCGGCCAGCCCGCCGCTGACGTCGTTGACCAGGATGGCCCCGGCGGCCAGGGCGAACTCGGCGACCGGCGCGCGCATGGTGTCGATGGAGACCGGCACGCCCGCCCGGACCAGCTCGGTCACCACCGGCCCGATCCGCCGCAGCTCCTCGTCCTGGCTGACCCGCGGGGCGCCGGGCCGGGTCGACTCGCCGCCCACGTCGACCAGGTCGGCGCCCTGGGCGACGAGCTCCAGGCCGTGCGCGATGGCCGCGCCGGGCTCGAACCACTGGCCGCCGTCGGAGAACGAGTCGGGCGTGACGTTGACGACGCCCATGACCAGGCAGCGGCCCGGATCGGTCAGCCCCGGGAAGGGGCCGGCGTGGGTCGTCACTCCGGGGCCGCCGGGATCCGGCGCGGCCGGCCGGGGCGCAGCTTGCGGCCGAGGCGGGCCAGGCCGAACTGGGGCCAGACCAGGAAGGCCTCGGCTTCGAGGGCCGCGATGGCGATGCGCGGGGCGTCCTTGCTGCTCGGGAACACGAAGAAGCGGGGCTGCCAGACCGGGGCGAACTTGGCGTTGAACTTGTACAGGGACTCGATCTGGAACCACTTGGAGGCAAAGATCAGCACCGAGCGCCAGGCCCGGAGCACCGGGCCGGCGCCGATCCGCTCGCCGCGTTCCAGGGCGGCGCGGAAGACGGCGAAGTTGAGCGAGAGCCGCTGCACACCCAGGCGCGGGGCGGCCTTGATGGTCTCGACGATGAGGAAGTCGTTCAGCCCGGGCTGGGCGTTCTTGTCCCGCCGCATGAGGTCCAGGGACAGCCCGTCGGTGCCCCACGGGACGAGCTGGAGGACGGCCCGGATGACCCCGTTCTCGGTGGCCGTGGCCAGCACGCACTCCCCGTCGCCGGGGGCGCCGATCCGGCCCAGGGCCATGGAGAAGCCGCGCTCGGTCTGGCTGCCGCGCCAGGAGTCGGCGGCCCGGATGATGTCGTCGAGTTCCCGGGCCGGGATGTCGGCCACCCGGCGCACCTCGGCCACGTAGCCGTTCTTGGCCACCCGGTTGACCATCTGCCGGACGTTGCGCATGGGCCGCCCGGCCAGGCTGAAGCCGGCCACGGTGACGATGGCCTCGTCGCCCAGCTCCAGGGCGCTCAGCTGGCCCTCACGGCACCACACCTCGGCGCCGAGCTCGCTGCAGCCCATGACGGCCGGGGCCCAGGCGTGCCGGGCCGCCTCGTCCAGGAAGGGCCCGATGGCCCCGGGCCACGCCTCGGGGTTGCCGATCGGGTCGCCGCTGGCCAGCATGACCCCGGAGACCACCCGGTAGCAGATGCAGGCCTTGCCGGTGGCGGACCAGATCACGCTCTTGTCCTCGCGCAGGGCGAAGTAGCCGAGGGAGTCCCGGTCGCCGTGCTGGCCGAGCAGTTCCCGGACCCGGCCGGCGTCGGCGACGCCCAGCCGGGCCCCGGGCTCGGCGGGCCGCAGGAACAGGTACACGGTGAACAGCAGGGTGAAGATGCCCAGGCCGCTGGTCAGGATGTTGAACAGGTCGCCGCGTGTCTCGGGCACCCACTGCACCGGCCCGGACACCCCGACCAAGCCGTACAGCGTCTCCTGGATCCGCTGGCCCAGTGAGTAGTCGGTGGCCAGGTGCCGGGCGGCCAGGATGTAGGTCAGGCCGATGACGATGTCAGCCACGACGACCCCGAAGAAGACCCACAGCGCCCGCCACCGGGTGCGCGGGTCCCCCTCGGCGTAGAACTCGTCCCGGAACAGCAGCAGCGCGACGAGCAGGATCAGCGCGACCACCCCGGCCGGGATCCGCTCCAGGTGCGGCTGGTAGGCGCGGATGACGATGTCGAAGACGAGCAGGGCGATGACGGCCTGCAGGGCGCGCTTCTTCCGGCGGCGCAGCCCGTGAGCCAGCATGAGCAGCAGCAGGCCGATGATGACGTCGGCGGTGCGGATGCCGTTGGTCACCGAGCCGGGAACCAGGTAGTTGATCCGGACCAGCCGGTGGGACCACTCGGGCTTGAAGATGGCCAGGATGTCGGACAGGCCGATGAGCATGGTGAGCAGGGCGGCGGTGCGCGGGATCCAGGTCCGGTGCCGGCGGCGGTCGACGGGGCCGTCAGCGGGTCCGGAGAGCCGGTCGGCGGGTCCGGAGACCCGGTCGGCGGGTCCCGGGGCCCGGCCGGCCGGACGGTCGACCGGGCCGCCGCCGCTGCTCAGGCTGGACCGCTCGGCAGGCAGCCGGACAGCGCTCGCGGGACCAGCTTCGTTGCTGTCGCTCATTACCGCGGTTCTCCGCTCAGGCCTGACCACGCTGCGCCAGCGTAGTCATAGCGTCGTCTCGCGTCCTGCATTCACGGTACCTCCCCCAGGCCACGGTGCGGCTCGGCCGGACCGGGCTTCAGCAGCGCCTGTTCAGCGGTGGCCGTAGATGAGGCTCATGGCCTCGGCGCGGGTCACGTTGTCCAGGAACGTCCCGCGGACGGCCGAGGTCACGGTCTTGGCCCCGGGCTTGCGGACCCCGCGCATGGTCATGCACAGGTGCTCGGCCTCGATGACCACGATCACGCCCCGGGGGTCGAGGTTCTGCATCAGGGCGTCCGCGATCTGGCCGGTCATCCGCTCCTGCACCTGCGGGCGGCGGGCGTAGACGTCGACCAGCCGGGCCAGCTTGGACAGCCCGGTGACCTGGCCCTTGACGTTCGGTATGTAACCGATGTGGGCCACCCCGCTGAACGGGACCAGGTGGTGCTCACAGGTGCTGTAGACCTCGATGTCGCGGACGACGATCATCTCGTCGTAGCCGACGTCGAAGATGGTGGTCAGCACGTCCTCGGGGCGCTGCCGCAGGCCGGCGAACTGCTCGGCGTAGGCGCGGGCGACCCGGGCGGGCGTCTCCTGCAGGCCGTCCCGGTCGGGGTCCTCGCCGATGGCCAGCAGCACCTCACGGATGGCGCGCTCGATGCGCGGCAGGTCGAACTCCCGTCCCCGGCCCTCCGGGTCGGGGACGGCGACCTGGCCGTCTGCGGACGGTTCCTCGTCGTGGCCAGCCAACGAAGTGGTCTGGGTCATTCGTGGTCGCTGGGCTGGCCCGCGCCCGGCTCGGGGCCGCTGCTGCCCGTGCCGCTGCCCCCGGTGCCGTTGGCCCCCGCGCCGTTGCCCGCGCCGTAACCGTTGGCCTGGCCGTTGGCGGGCAGGGTCAGGCCGGTGCCACTGCCGTTGCCATTGCCGTTATCGGCGGCGGCGGCCAGGGCCAGCTCCTTGGGCGACAGGATGGGCGGGCGGTCGGACGGGAGCCGCTTGCCGAAGCCGGTGTAGGAGCCGCGCATGGGCCGCTTGACGACCGGGGCGAAGATCTCCAGGACCTCCTTGCGGGACACGGTCTCCTTCTCCAGCAGCCGCATGACCAGGGCGTCGAGCACGTCCCGGTACTCGACCAGGACCTCCCAGGCCTCGTCGTGCGCGGTCTCGATCAGGCGGTGGATCTCCTCGTCGATGGACGAGGCGATCTCGTCGGAGTAGTCCCGGCTGTGCGACATCTCCCGGCCCAGGAAGGGCTCGCCGTCGCCGCTGCCGAACTTGCGGGCGCCGAGGCGCTCGCTCATGCCGTATTCGGTAATCATGCCGCGGGCGATCTGGGTGGCCTTCTCGATATCGTTGGCGGCGCCGGTGGTGGGCTCGTGGAAGATCATTTCCTCGGCCGTCCGGCCGCCGAGGAGCATGGCCAGCTGGTCGAGCATCTCGGCCCGGCTGACCAGGAACTTGTCCTCGGTGGGCAGCGCCGCGGTGTAGCCCAGTGCCCGGCCGCGCGGGATGATGGTGACCTTGTGCACCGGGTCGGCGTGCGGCATGGCGTGGCCGACCAGGGCGTGGCCGCCCTCGTGGTAGGCGATGACCTTCCGCTCGCTCTCCGACAGCAGCACGCTCTTGCGCTGCGGGCCGGCCATGACCCGGTCGATGGCCTCCTCGAGCGACTCCATGGTGATCTTCTTGCCGTTGGCCCGCGCGGTGAGCAGCGCGCCCTCGTTGATCACGTTGGCCAGGTCGGCGCCGGTGAAGCCGGGCGTCCGCCGGGCGATGATGTCCAGGTCGGCGTCCGGCGCGATGGGCTTGCCCCGGGCGTGCACCCGCAGGATGCCCTTGCGGCCGGCCAGGTCGGGCTGCGCGACCACGATCTGCCGGTCGAACCGGCCGGGCCGGAGCAGGGCCGGGTCGAGGATGTCGGGCCGGTTGGTGGCGGCGATGACGATGACGCCGCCCTTGGCGTCGAAGCCGTCCAGCTCGACGAGCATCTGGTTCAGGGTCTGCTCGCGCTCGTCGTGGCCGCCGCCGAGGCCCGCGCCGCGGTGCCGGCCGACGGCGTCGATCTCGTCGACGAACACGATGGCCGGGGCATTCTGCTTGGCCTGCTCGAACAGGTCGCGGACCCGGGAGGCGCCGACGCCGACGAACATCTCGACGAAGTCCGAGCCGGAGATGGCGTAGAAGGGCACGCCGGCCTCGCCGGCCACGGCCCGGGCCAGCAGCGTCTTGCCGGTGCCGGGGGGCCCGTAGAGCAGCACGCCCTTGGGGATCTTGGCCCCGATGGCCTGGAACTTGGCCGGGGCCTGGAGGAACTCCTTGATCTCCTGGAGCTCCTCGATGGCCTCATCGGCGCCCGCCACGTCGGCGAAGGTGGTCTTGGGCGTGTCCTTGGTGACCAGCTTGGCCTTGGACTTGCCGAAGTTCATGACCCGGGAGCCGCCGCCTTGCATCTGCGACAGCATGAAGAAGAAGAGCAGGAAGATAACCAGGTAGATGAACGCGGTGGGCAGGATGTCGAGCAGCGCGTTGCTCTTGGGGATGGTGACGTTGTAGCCGGAGGGCAGGTTGCCCTTGGCCACCTGGTCCTGGAGCGCGTTCTGGAGCTGCAGGCCCTGGCCGGTCACCCAGGACGCCTCGAGCTGCTGACCGTCCTTGGTGGTGATCTGGATCGTCTGGTTCTTGTCGGTGATCAGGGCGCTCTTGACATTGCCCTGACTGATAGCCGTGACGATCTGCGACGTATCGACCTGCTTGTACGAGCTGCCGGAGTTCGCGTAGTCGAGTACGAAAAGCAGGATCAGCACCGCGACCGCAATGAGCAGCAGCGGGGCCCGGAAAAAGCGCCTTAGCTCCATCTATGAGCGGTCCCGTCGGCTCGGGACCGTTCCCTCCTGACCAGCTTCACAGTCCCGTCGACCTCCGGCGGGACGGCCACTTTTTTCCTCGCAGCTCACTACGTTGAGCCCTGTTACCCCGACATTACTGCGCCGGTAGCTGCGACCGTGAATTCCGACGGTACCCGCCCGGGCGGCGCACCTGGAAGTTCAACGCTCCGTGCCGCGGATTGTGTTCCCCCCGGCCGGGCGCCGCCGGGCCAGCCTAGCGGCCCCCGTAAACCGCCGGAGCCAGCGTGCCGATGAACGGCAGGTTCCGGTACTGCTGGGCGTAGTCCAGGCCGTATCCGACGACGAACTCATCGGCGATGTCGAAGCCGGTGTAGGCCACCTCGACGGTCATCCGGGCCGAGCCCGGCTTGCGCAGCATGGCGCACACGGCCAGCGAGGCCGGGTCCCGCGAGCGCAGGTTGCCGACCAGCCAGGACAGGGTCAGCCCGGAGTCCACGATGTCCTCGACGATGAGCACGTGCCGCCCGGTGATGTCGGTGTCCAGGTCCTTGAGGATCCGCACCACCCCGGAGGACTTGGTCCCCGAGCCGTAGGACGAGACGGCCATCCAGTCCATCTGGACGGGCAGGTGCATGGCCCGGGACAGGTCGGCCATGACCATGACCGCGCCCTTGAGCACGCCGACCAGGAGCAGGTCCCGCCCGGCGTAGTCGGCGTCGATCTGGGCCGCGAGCTCGCCGATCCGGGCCTGCAGCTGCTCGGCGCTGATCAGGATTTCCTTCAGCGCGGGTGCCACGTCACGTTCGTCCAATAGATTCCCCACCTCGGGCTGGGCGCGTTGTCGTTGCGGTGAACCACACCTTGCTATCACGCCGCCAGGCGCGCACTCCGCCGGGCAGGTCCACCCCGCGCTGGCCGTGCCAGCTGGTGACCAGCTCGTCGATGCGCTGGACGTGCTCGGCGGTCAGCGCGCCGCGCGGGCAGCCGGCGGCCAGGGCAGCCTGGTGCAGCAGCCGGGTCCGGAGGGCGGCGGGCAGGGCGAGCAGCCGGCCGGCCGCCAGGCCCGCCGGGTCCGGGGGGGCTGCGGGGTGGGTGGGGTCCGCGGGGTCGGCAGGAGCCGCGGGGTCGGCGGGGTCGGCGGGGTGGCGTCCGCGGGGGGCCGGCCAGCTCGGCCCGGTGCGCGGCGGCCAGGTCGTCGAGATAGTCGGCGTCGGCGCGGAGCTGGGCCGCGGTCCGGGCCAGCGCCTCGGCCACGCCCGGCCCGAGGGCGGCCTCCAGCACGGGCATGACCTGGTGGCGGACCCGGGCCCGGGCGAACCGGTCGTCGCGGTTGTGCGGGTCCTGCCAGGGGGCCAGGCCCAGCTCGGCGCAGGCGGCGGCGGTGGCGGCGCGGCGCACGGCCAGCAGCGGCCGCCGGTAGCAGCCGCGGCGGGCGGGCATGCCGGCCAGCGACCGGGCGCCGGAGCCGCGGGCCAGCCCGAGCAGGACGGTCTCGGCCTGGTCGTCCAGGGTGTGGCCGAGCAGGACGGCGGCCGCCCCGGCGCGGGCGGCGGCCTGGTCCAGGGCGGCGTAGCGGGCGGTCCGGGCGGCCGCCTCCGGGCCGCCGGCCGAGGCGGCCGGGGGACGGTCACCGGGACGGCGTGCACCGGGTCCAGGCCCAGGCCGCGCAGCACCGCGGCCACCTCGGCGGCCCGTTGCGCCGAGCCGGCCTGCAGCCCGTGATCCACGGTCACCGCGCCGCCGCGCAGGCCGGCCCGGGGGGCGACGAAGGCCAGGGCGGCGGCCAGGGCCAGGGAGTCCGCGCCGCCGGAGCAGGCGGCCAGCACGAGCTGGCCGTCAGCCAGGCCGGCCAGGCTGGCCCGGACCGCGTTCCGGATCTCCGCGACGGCCGGGCTGGGACCCATGACGGTCAGGAAGCGCGGGCGACCCGGTCCAGCCACAGCTGGGGCTCGGCGAACTCGGCCCTGGTGGGCAGCGTGTCGGGCGAGGTCCAGACCTTGTTGAAGGTAGGCATGCCGACCTCGTCGACGACCTCGCGGACGAACCGGGAGCCCTCGGCGTACTGCTTCATCTTCAGGTCGATGCCGAGGATGCGGCGCAGGGTCTGCTCCATCCGGCCCGAGGAGCCGCGGCGGGAGTTGAAGCGCTCCCTGATCTGCTCCACGGACGGCACGACCTGCGGGCCGACGGCGTCCATGACGTAGTCGCCGTGGCCCTCGACCAGGGTCATGACCGAGGTCAGCCGGTCCATGATCTCCCGCTGGGCCGGGGTGGACACGGCCTCGATGAGGCTGCCGCCGTCGCCGCCGCGGACCGCGCCGGCCATGGCGTCGGCCGCGGCTCGCATCCGCTGCAGGATGGCGGCCGGGTCCAGCTCGGAGGCGAGCAGGAACTCGGTCATCTGGGACTGCACGTAGTCGCGCAGCCAGGGCACGGCGGTGAACTGCAGCCGGTGGGTCTCCTCGTGCAGGCAGACCCAGCGGCGGAAGTCGTGCGGGTCGACGCCGAGCTCGCGCTCGATCATGACGATATTCGGCGCGACCAGGGTGAGCCGTCCGGGCTGCTGCCCGTCGACGGGTGAGACCTCGGGCGGCAGGAACAGCTCGTACTGGCCCAGCACGCGGCCGGACAGGTAGGCCAGGATCAGGCCGGTCTGGATGCCGGTGACCCGGGAGCCGACCCCGCTGACCAGCGAGCCGGCCCGGGAGTTACCACCGGGACTGCGGGCCTTGAGCTGCTCGACGAGCGGCTCGAGGACGACGCGGAAGCCGTCCACGTTGGCCCGGATCCAGCCGGGCCGGTCCACCACGGCGACCCGGCCGATCGAGCCGTTCGCGGCGGTGCCCATGCCGGTCACGTCGTGTACCGGCTGCTGGACGACGCCGGCCAGGTCACGGAGCTCGGACACGGTGCGGCGGGCCTCGGTCAGGCTGACCTGGGGACCGGGGCGCGCCCAGCGAGTACCGGTGGAGATGGCCAGGTCCCAGTCGATCATCTGCGTGCTGCTCACAGTCCAACCGTACGTGCTGCGAGCCGTGCGCGTTACCGGCACCCGCAGGAGG
The DNA here is from genome assembly GCA_963744005.1 of uncultured Actinomycetes bacterium. GTDB lineage: Bacteria > Actinomycetota > Actinomycetes > Streptosporangiales > Streptosporangiaceae > Palsa-504. The sequence continues at coordinate 2,833,876 of CAVURU010000003.1, forward strand.
CCAGCGCGGCGGCGGCGGCGTTGATGGCGTCGGCGGCGTTCTGCAGCTCGGCGGCGGACGGGACCTGATCGGCCATGAAGGCGAAAACCAGCGGGGTACCGGTCTGGTCGTAGGCCAGCCCGGCCAGCGAGGTCACGGTACCCAGGTTGCCGGTCTTGGCCCGGACCGAGCCGAGGGCGGCCCCGCCGATCCCGGCGAAGACGCTCTCGCCGGCGGCCAGCGTGCCGGAGAAGCCGGCCACCGGCAGGCCGTCCAGCAGCGGCCGCAGGGCCGGGCGGGCCGCGGCCAGCTCCAGGATGCTGACCAGGGTGGCGGGGGCGATGGCGTCCTGCGGGGACAGGCCGCTGCCGTCGACCAGGTGCAGGCCGGACAGGCCGAGACGGGCCAGCTCGGCGGTGACGGCCTGGGCGCCGCCGCTGTAGGAGGCGGGCTGATGGGCGGCCAGCGCGACCTGGCGGGCCAGGCTCTCGGCGATGACGTTGTTGCTCTCCTCGAGCATCTGACCGACCAGGGCGGACAGCGGCGGCGAGGTCACGCTGGCCAGCGGCACGGCGTGCGCCGGGGCTGCGGCCTGCGTCGCGGCCCCGGCGACGCGGATGCCGTCGGCGGTGAGCAGGGCCGCGAAGGAGGCGGCCGCGGTGCCCGCCGGGTCGGTGGAGCGGGGCCGCAGGTTGTACGGGTCGTCGGAGTCCTCCGGCCGCCCGGAGGTGGTCAGCCGGCCCTGGTCCACCTCCAGGGCGGTGATGGCGGTGACGTCGCCCCCGGAGACGTAGCTCGGCGGCCAGCCGGGAGCCAGATCCGGGCCGGTGTACAGCGAGGTGTCGTAGTCCAGGGTCACGGAGCGGCGGCCCTGGGCGATCAGGGCCCGGGCGGTGGCGGCGGCCAGCGCGGCCAAGGTGGCGGGCCGCGGGTAGTCACCGGCCGGGTAGGGCCGGACGGCCAGCGTCGGGTCGCCGCCGCCGACCAGCACGATGGTGCCCGGCCCCGAGCCGCGGACGACCCGGGTGGTGAAGGTGGCGTCACCGCCCAGCACGGCCAGCGCGGCCAGGCCGGTGGCCAGCTTGGTGGTGGAGGCGGGGGTCATCATCCGGCTGCCCTGCTGGGACATCAGGACCTGGCCGGTGGCCGGGTCGGCGACCACGGCCGAGACCTGGCGGCCGAGGGCCGAGGCGGACAGCGGGCCGTCCAGGGCGTGCTGCAGGCCGCGGGCGGTGGGCGGCGAGGTGGCCGGCGGACCGGAGCCCAGCACCGTGCCCGGGCCGGTGACCTGGGCCGGGGCCACGGCCGGGACGCGCAGGGCGGCCAGCCGGGCGGGCAGCATCCGGGCCACGGCCACGCCCGCGACCAGGGTGAGGACGTTGATCACGGCCAGCGTCAGGACGGCCGCGATCCGCGTGCGGCGCATGACGTGATCACCTTCCCGACGGGTTCCCCACGAGTAATCCCCCGTCGACAGTAACAATGGAATCAATCACCGGGACCGGGATGGAGCGAAGCCGTGAACGTCGAGGTCATCATCGAGATCCCCAAGGGGCAGCGGAACAAGTACGAGGTGGATCACGAGAGCGGGCGGATCCGGCTGGACCGGATGCTGTTCACCTCGACCAGGTACCCGTCCGATTACGGGTTCATCGAGGACACCCTGGCCGACGACGGCGACCCGCTCGACGCGCTGGTCCTGCTGGAAGAGCCCACCTTCCCCGGCTGCCTGATCACCTGCCGGGTCATCGGGATGTTCCGGATGCGGGACGAGAAGGGCGCCGACAACAAGGTGCTCAGCGTCCCGGCCTCGGACCCGCGGTGGAATCACATCCAGGACATCTACGACGTGCCCGAATTCGACCGGCTGGAGATCCAGCACTTCTTCGAGGTCTACAAGGAACTCGAGCCGGGCAAGATGGTGCAGGGCGCGGCGTGGGCGGACCGGGCCGCGGCCGAGATCGAGGTCGAGGCCTGCCGCGAGCGCCTGAAGCTGACTGAGCAGCACTGACCTGGGTCACGTCGGCCCGCACCGGCCCCCTCATTCACCGGGTTCGCCGGGGGGGCGTGCGGTAGCGTGGGCGGCAAGTCACCGGTTTGCGGGGAAACCAGGATGGGGGATCGGCGTGCCACGTTATCGCAGGGTCGTGGTCAAGCTCAGCGGCGAGGCGCTGGCCGGCCCGGCCAGCACCGGGGTCGACCCGGAGAGCCTGTCCCGGGTGGCGCACGAGGTGCTGTCGGTCCGGGACCTCGGCGTCCAGGTGGCCGTGGTGGTGGGCGGCGGGAACTACTTCCGCGGCCGGATGGCCGACGGCTGGGGCATCAGCCGGGCCGAGGCGGACAACATCGGGATGCTCGGCACCATCATGAACGCGCTGATGCTGCGCGGGGCGCTGACGGCCCGGACCGACATCGACGTCCGGGTCATGACGGCGGTGCCGATGCACAGCGTGGCCGAGCCCTTCATCCGGCTCCGGGCCGTGCACCACCTGGAGCGGGGCATGATCGTGCTGCTGGCGGGCGGCATCGGGCAGCCCTACGTGACGACCGACTACCCGGCCGTGCAGCGGTCCCTGGAGCTGGACGCGGACGCCCTGCTGGTGGCCAAGCGCGGGGTGGACGGCGTGTACGACAGCGACCCGAACATCAACCCGGACGCGGTGCGCTACGCCAAGCTGACCTACGACGAGGCGCTGGCCGCCGGGGTCCAGGTCATGGACACCAGCGCGTTCGTGCTGGCCAACGAGCAGTCGCTGACCATGCACGTGTTCGACGTGGCGGCCGAGGGCGTGATGCGGCAGATCTGCCAGGGCGCCGAGCTCGGCACCCGGATCAGCGTCAAGCCGAGCTGAGCCCTACCGGTTGCTAGGCGACGCTGGCGCCGGAGACCTTGCGCCAGGTGATGTAGCCCTGGGTCGGGACCCCGTCGACGTCGTTGACCGGCGGGCGGAAGGTGGCCGTGCCGTCGCCGTTCAGGGTGACCCGGCGGGTCGTCCTGGTCCCCGGGGGCAGCTGCGCGGAGCCGGAGATGGGCGCGAGGATGAACATGACCTCGGTCTCGTCGACGTCGTAGGTGCCCCACGAGGCGGTCGAGGACCGGGAATCGGCCGGGTTGGTCAGCTGGACCGAGTAGTTGCCGTCGGGGTCGAAGATGAACAGCCCGATGGGCGCGTCGCCGAACGGGTGGGCCGCCTGGCCGCCGCCGTCCGCGGGCCGGGTCTCGTAGGACACCAGGCTCCAGGATCCGACGAGGGAAGACCTGAGATCGGCCACGAGGCAGCTCCTTAGTATTCGGCGGTTACGGGGCGATTCTAAGCGCGGCCCGGGCCGGGCCCTGGTGGCGGGCCGGCGGGGCCCGGGGTGCACAAAACGGGCCTGCCGCGCGAAGATGGCAGGCATGAGCGAATCTGCCGCCGACGGCGTCCCGCGCGAGATCACGGCCATGGTGACCCAGCTGCTGCGCACGCTGGACACGCTGGCCACGATCGGCCGCCGGATGCACCCGCCGCGCTTCAGCGAGGTGGTCGGGCTGCTCGGCGATCAGGACGACGCGCTGGACGAGGCGGTGGGACGGTTCCAGGACGCCCCGCTGCCGTCCCGGCTGGCCGGGATCAAGGAGCAGCTGGCGTCGGCGGCCGACCTGGCCCTGAGCGGGTGCCTGGAGCTGCGCAAGGCGGCGCGGTCCTCGGCCGGCGCGCAGGGGGTGGGCTTCCGCGGGCTGGGCTACTACACGCTGGCGGTGGAGGCGCTGTACCCGCTGGCCGGGATCATCCCGGCCGTCAACCTGTGGTTCATCAGCCCGGCCCAGCACGACGACGACCCGCTGATCGAGGCGCTGCTCGAGCCGCCGAACCCGGGTACCGGCGTGCACCACGTGCGCAACGAGGGCAACTCCCGGGGCGGGTACTCGGTGTACGTGCCGGAGTACATGACCCCGGACACGCCCGCGCCGATCGTGCTGGGCATGCACGGCGGCTCGGGCCACGGGCGGACGTTCCTGTGGACCTGGCTGCGCGAGGCCCGCAGCCGCGGGCTGATCCTGGTCGCGCCGACGTCGACGGGGGCGACCTGGAACTTCGGCGACCCGGACCGGGACCTGGGGCTGATCGAGGGCGCGCTGGAGCAGATGCGCTCGGCCTGGAACGTGCAGTCCGACCGGATGCTGCTGACCGGGATCAGCGACGGCGGCACCATGACGTACGTGGGCGGGCTGATCGAGAGCTCGCCGTTCACCCACCTGGCCCCGATCGCGGCCAGCTTCAATCCGGTGCTGCTGGAGATCAGCGACCCGTCCCGGCTGAACGGCCTGCCCATCTACATCGTGCACGGCATGCTGGACTGGATGTTCTCGGTCCAGGTGGCCCGGATGGCCAAGAACACCCTGGGCTCCGCGGGCGCGAGCGTGACCTACCGGGAGATCCGGGACCTGTCGCACACCTACCCGACCGAGGAGAACCAGCTGATCATCGACTGGCTGGAGGGCTAGCCTCGCCTGCAGGAGGCGAGCAGATGACGGCGTTGCTGAACAGCACGGCCATCGGGGCGATCACCTTGTTCACCGAGGACCTCGAGCGCTCGAAGGCGTTCTACCTGACGGCCTTCGGCCTGCCGGTGGTCTTCGAGGACGAGAACTCGGCGGTGTTCCGGTTCGACGGCACGCTGATCAACCTGCTCCGGGTCACCGAGGCCGGCGAGCTGATCACGCCCGCGCCGGTGGGCGGGGCCGGGGCGGGCGCGCGCAGCCAGCTGACCATCAGCGTCGAGGACGTCGACGCGGCCTGCGCGGAGCTGAGCAGGCGCGGAGTGGAACTGCTCAACGGGCCGGCGGACCGGCCCTGGGGCGTCCGCACCGCCGCCTTCGCCGATCCGGCCGGCCACGTCTGGGAGCTGGCCCAGCCGCTGCCTTAGCCGCAAGGTGCGCGCCGGAGAAAGGCCACATCCCGGCGAACCCCGTGTTGACGTGGCGTTTCTGGCGGATTGCGGACGGGTAACCCTCAACCGGAGAGTCGGACTTGGGGGTCAGGTTCATGAGCACATTCCCGCCCATCGGCGACTACGCGTTCTTGTCCAACTGCGAGCAGAACTGCCTGGTCGCGTCGGACGGCTCGGTGGAGTGGATGTGCCTGCCGCGGCCCGACTCGGGCAGCGTCTTCGGCGCCCTGCTGGACCGCTCGGCGGGCTCGTTCCGGTTCGGCCCGGTCAACAACCAGGTCCCGCAGAACCGCCGGTACGTGCCGGGAACGATGGTGCTGGAGACGACCTGGCAGACGCCGACCGGCTGGCTGACCGTGTACGACATCCTGGTCATGGCGCCGATGTCGCGCGAGCACCGGCGGCCGGACTACCACCGGGCCCCGACCGATTCCGGGGCCACCGGGGTGCTGCTCCGGCTGGCCCGCTGTACCAGCGGCCGGGCCGAGGTGATGGTCAACTGCGCCCCGCTGTTCGACTACGGGCAGGCCGGCGGCGCGTGGAGCTACGACGGCGACGGCTACGGCTCCATGCGGGTGGCGGCCAGGACCGGAAACCTGGAACTGCACCTGTCCGGGACGGTGCCGCTCGGGGTGATCGGCGCCCGCTGCTACGGCCGGACCACCATCGCGGCCGGCGAGTCGGCCTTCGTCGCGCTGTCCTGGGGAACAGACCCGGCCCCGGCCACGGCCGAGGAGGCGTCCGCCGCCCTGGACCACACGGTCGAGTTCTGGCGCACCTGGCTCAGCGCGGCCAAGATCCCGGACCACCCGTGGAAGATCTACCTGGACCGCAGCGCGCTGACCCTGAAGGGGCTGAGCTACACGCCCACCGGGGCCATCATGGCGGCGGCCACGACGTCGCTGCCGGAGACGCCGGGCGGGGCCCGCAACTGGGACTACCGCTACACCTGGATCCGGGACTCCTCGTTCATGCTCCGCGCCTTGTACCGGCTGGGCTTCGACTGGGAAGCGGTGGAATACTTCGCCTTCGTACTGGAGGCGGTCGGCGGCGGTGACGTCAACCGGCCGCCCGAGCTGCAGATCATGTACGGCATCGGCGGCGAGCGGGACCTGACCGAGCGGACCGTGGACCACCTGTCCGGTTACCGGGGGGCCAAGCCGGTCCGGGTCGGCAACGGGGCCTGGAACCAGCACCAGCACGATGTGTGGGGCATGCTGCTGGATGCGCTGGACTACCAGTTCCGGCGGACCGCCGATCAGATCGGGACGCCGGTGTGGGACGGGCTGGCCTCGTTCGTCGACGACGCGCTGGCCTGCTGGCGGGAGCCGGATCAGGGCATCTGGGAGGTGCGCGGGGACCCGAAGCACTTCACCGCGTCCAAGGTGATGTGCTGGGTGGCGGCCGACCGCGGCGCCGACCTGGCCCGGCAGCGGGGTGATGAGGAGCACGCCAAGCGCTGGCAGGAAGGCGCGGACGAGATCAAGGCCGAGGTGCTGGACAAGGGAGTGTCCCAGCGGGGCGTGTTCCGCCAGCACTACGACACCGACGAGCTCGACGCGTCGCTGCTGCTCATCCCGATGATGGGCTTCCTGCCGCCCGACGACGCGCGGGTCAAGGCTACCGTGCTGGCCATCGCCGACGAGCTGACCAGGGACGACCTGGTCCTGCGCTACAAGACCGAGGCCACCGACACCGGCTTTGACGGCGAGGAGGGCACGTTCACCATCTGCTCCTTCTGGCTGGTGCGGGCGCTGGCCATGATCGGCGAGATCAAGCGGGCCTACAGCCTGTGCCAGAAGCTGCTGGCCGTGGCCGGGCCGCTGATGCTGTACGCCGAGGAGATCGACACCAGCACCGGCCAGCAGCTGGGCAACTTCCCGCAGGCCTTCACCCACCTGGCCCTGATCGAGGCGGTGTCGCTGCTCATCGAGCTGGAGCCGGAGGACAACAGCTTCGCCTTCTCGTTCTGAGGCGGTTCCGGCCGGGCTGGGGCCGGCGACCGTTCGGCTTAACTGCTGGACGGTGAGGCGGACGGGCAACTGGTGTTCAGCGCGGAGAGCAGGTTCTGCCCGGCCGTGCCGACCCGGCCGAGGGCGGCCACGACGCCGGAGATGGTGCTGGCGCCGGGATTGGCCGCCAGGTTGCTGACCGCCGTGCCCAGGCTGCTCAGCGCCGTGCTCAGCGCGCTGGTCTGGGGCTGGAACTGGCCGTGGGCGTTGCTGACCAGGGTGCTCAGCGCGGTCCGGACGTTGTTCAGGTTGGTGGTGATCTGGCTGGCCGCGCCCGACCCGACGTTGACGTGGATCAGCTCGTTCAGCGAGGTGCGCAGGGCCGCCGCGTCGGCGCACAGGGCCGCGTCGGTGGACGGCGCGGTCGCGGAAGCCGACGCGGGCGGGGCGGTGGTGCTGCTGCCGGCACCGGCTGAGGAGCTGCTCGAGCTGCAGCCGGCCGTCAGGGCCAGGCCGCACAGGACCGGGAGGGCGAGCATCCACCGGGCGGGCGTTTTGCGGGGCTTCATCTCCGGCAAGTTACCGGCGGGACGGCTAGCGCGCCTCACCCGAACAGGACGAGGCCAGCGGATCACCGTCAGCGGGCGACCATGCGGGGCGGTCCGAGCGGATCGGCTTGCGGCGGCCGATTTCCTGCAGGACGGGCATGATGATGGCGTCGTAGGCGTCCGGGCCGTACTTGGCGTGCAGGGCGCGGAGCAGGCCCTGGCCGCTGGCCGCGGCGATGAGCGCGTCCAGGACGCGGTAGTCGACCTCCTCCCCTTCGGCCAGCCGGTCGTAGGCCGACCGGGCCAGCTCGGCGACGGCCGGGTAGCCGTCCGCCTCGACGGCGAACATGAGGGTGGCGTCGGCGAGGTTCACCGGCGCCAGCCCGGGTCGCGGCCGGTCCAGGCCAGGAAGGCCGCCGACGCGCTGGCCCCGGCCGGGGCGGGCTTCTCGGCGGCGAAGACCCGCGGGTTGCGGATCTGCGCGGCGGGCGCCCGGTCGATGACCGAACGCGCGAACGCGATGGCTTCGGCCGGGATGACCAGGTCGACGCCGCCGCTGCGGGCGACATCCCAACCGTGGACGTACAGGTCGAGGGCGGGGAAGCTGAGGCCGTCGGCAATGCTGCGCCGCCCGGCCGGGGAGTCGACGACCCGGGACAGGTCCACGCCGTCGACGGCGCCGCGGGCCTGACGGGCCAGGCCGTCCCACCAGGGGCCGGGCTCGCCGTCGACGAGCGCGCCGGGCGGCTCGACCGGGGACCATTCCGGCTGGGCGCCCTGCAGCAGCTGGGTGCCGAACCGGGTGGCCTGGCCGACGTGGCCGAGCACGTCCAGGGCCCGCCAGCCGTCGCAGGGCGAGGGCTGGTCCCAGTCCGCCGCTGTGAGCTGGTGCACGGCGTCGCTGAAGAAGGCCAGGCCGCTGAGGAACGCTTCGTCCGGCGGCATGGTCATCGGGCTAGGGAAGCGGGACCGGGGAGAAGGCGGCGTAGATGATGTCCGCGACCCGGGCGGCCATCTCCTCCTTGGGCAGCGGCATGTCCTCGCTGATCAGGTAGCTGACCTGCTGGAGCATGAGCAGGCAGGCGGTCGCGGTGAGCTCGGCGTTCTCCAGCGGGGGGTGGTCGCCGCGGATGGCGGCAGTCATGCCGGTGGTGATCGCCTCGGCCAGGCCGAACAGGAGCCTGATGCCGTCTTCGAAGACGGCCTCCTCGACCGGCTCGGACTGGATGATGATCCGCATGACCGGCGCGTGCACGGCGTAGGCGTCGATGAAGTTGCTGACCCACTTGCGCAGCGCGGTCAGCCCGGCGGCGTCGCGGGTCACCACCGGGAAGTCGCCGGTGACGATCTCCAGGTCGTGCAGGGCGTCCCGGAACAGGGCCTTGAACAGGTCTTCCTTGCTGGCGAAGTACAGGTAGAAGGTGCCGTGCGAGACCCCGGCCCGCTGGACCATGTCATCGACGCGCGCGCTGTGGATGCCGCGTTCCTTGAACTCGGCCATGCCCGCGGTCAGCAGCTTGCGGACGGTCTCCCGGCCCTGGGCGCGCAGTTCCCGGCCCTGGGCGGGGCTGCCGCCCGCCATCGACGGCCGTTCCGGGGGCGGCTTCGGCGGCAGGCGTCCGGACCGCTGCGTGCCAGTGCCACCGGACGTCTGGGCGCGGCCCCCCTCTCCGCTCATGTCCGGAGTGTACTCGCCGCGGCATCTGTCGCTCTGGTCAGTCCCAAGACCGATAGGAAGCACCATCGCCGTTCGTCTCAGCAGCAAAGGCCCGGCGATAAGAGAGGAAGCAGCCATGGCTCTGGTCATCTGCGACATGTCCATGTCGCTCGACGGGTACGTGACCGGCCCGGACGACAGCCGCCAGAACCCGTTCGGCGACGGGGCGGCGGTGCTGCACGACTGGCTGCGGGACAAGGCCACCGACGAGGACCAGGCCATCCTGCAGGAAATGATCGACCACGCCGGCGCGGTGGTGATGGGGCGCAGGTCGTTCGACAAGAACGAGGGTGACGGCGGCTGGGGCGACGGCGGCCCGGTGGGCGACACCCCGGCCTTCGTCGTCACCCACCACCGGCCGGCCGCGTCCTACCCGAGCGTGTTCACGTTCGTGACCGACGGCGTGGCCAGCGCGATCGAGCAGGCCCGGCAGGTGGCCGGGAGCAAGGTCGTCGGCCTGCACGGCGCGACCGTGATGCAGCAGGCCCTGCCGCTCGGCCTGGTTGACGAGATCCGGGTGCACGTGGTCCCGGTGCTGCTGGGCGGCGGCACTCCCCTGTTCGGCTCGCTCACCTCCGCGGTCAGCCTGGAGCGGACCACCGTGCGGGTGACGCCGGCGGCCACCCACCTGGGATTCCGCGTGGTGCGGTGAGCGGCGCTGCTAGGTTCGGTGGATGACATCCGTAACCCCTGGTGAGGACGCGCTGACCGCGGCGGACGTGGCCGCGGCCGCGGCCCGGCTGACGGGCATCGCGGTGCGCACGCCGCTGCAGCCGTGCGAGCGGCTGTCCCAGCTCACCGGCTGGCAGGTGTACCTCAAGCGGGAGGACCTGCAGCCGGTCCGGTCCTACAAGCTGCGGGGCGCATACAACCTGATCGCCCAGCTCAGCGAGCACGAGCGGGCGGCCGGGGTGGTCTGCGCCAGCGCGGGCAACCACGCCCAGGGGGTGGCCTTCGCGTGCCGCCGGCTCGGCGTCCGGGCCCGGATCTTCGTGCCGCACCCGACGCCGCGGCAGAAGCGGGACCGGATCAGCGTGCACGGCGGCGGCCTGGTGGATCTGATCCTGACCGGCGACACCTACGACGACGCAGCCGAGGCGGCGGTGGCCGACGCCCGGTCCTCCGGCGCGGTGCTGGTCCCGCCGTTCGATGACCTGCGCACGATGGCGGGCCAGGGCACGGTCGCGGCGGAGATCCTGGCCGATCTGCCGCAGCCGCCCGGCGCGGTGGTGGTGCCAGTCGGCGGGGGCGGCCTGATGGCGGGCACCGCTGCCTACCTGCGCGAGCGGGCCCCGGCCAGCCAGCTCATCGGGGCCGAGCCGGCCGGGGCGGCGTCGATGACGGCGGCGCTGGCCGCGGGCGGGCCGGTCACCCTGGACGACATCGACCGGTTCGTGGACGGCGCCGCGGTCCGCCGGGTCGGCCGCCACACGTACGCGGTCATCGCGGACGGCTCGTGCGTCATGACCACGGTGGACGAGGGCGCCATCTGCACCGAGATGCTGGCGCTGTACCACAGCGAGGGCATCATCGCCGAGCCCGCCGGGGCCCTGGGCGCCGCGGCGCTGCACCTGGCCGACCAGCCGCTGCCGGTGGAGCCGGGCGCGGTGGTGGTCGCCGTCATCACCGGCGGCAACAACGACGTGTCCCGCTACGGCGAGATCATCGAACGATCCCTGGTGCACAGCGGCCTGAAGCACTATTTCCTGGTCGAGTTCGAGCAGCAGCCCGGGGCGCTGCGCCGGTTCCTGGACGACGTGCTCGGCCCCGACGACGACATCACCCTGTTCGAGTACGTCAAGCGGAACAACCGGGAGACCGGGCCCGCCCTGGTCGGCATCGAGCTGGGCACGCCCAGCGGGCTGGAGCCGCTGCTGGCCCGGATGAAGGCCTCGCCGATGCGGATCGAGCGGATCAGCCCCGGTTCCCCGGCCTACGCCTACCTGACCTGACCTGACGACCGACCTGACCTGACCTGACGCTAGTGCGCTAGCGAGGAAATGATCCCGAGCTGGACCAGGCCGTCGAAGACGAGCTGCACGGCGATGGCGGCGATGAGGAAGCCGAAGACCTTCTCGGTGACCAGCATCCGGTTCTCGTCCATCTTCTCGCCGACCCGGTTGGCCCAGCGGAACACGACCACGTCGATGAGCAGCACGGCGGCCAGCAGGCCCAGGTCGAGGAGGAAGACGCTGACCGACTTGGCCTCGGCCGAGATGGTGATCAGGCCGACGATGCCCACCGGGTTGAGCAGGTAGGGCACGGCCAGCGGGAACTGGGCCAGCTGCAGCGGGTCCTTTCCCTCGATCCGGTGATTGTCGCTGGACGGCGGGCCGAGCACCATCCAGACGGCGAGCACGAGCAGGATCAGGCCGCCGGCGATGGACAGCGACCCGATGCTGAAGTGCAGCAGGGTGCGGAGCAGCTCGCCGAGCACCATGAGCAGGACGGCCACGGAGGCGGCCGTGGTCAGCATCTTGCGCAGCACCTGCTGCTTGACGCCCGGGTCGATGGAGGCGGTGATCTCCAGGAACGGGACCAGGGCGAGCTTGGGCCCGACGCCGATCAGCAGCACCAGGAAGGTGTCGATCGCGCCGGCCGCGGTGAGCGAGGTCTGGTCCATCGTGACCAACCGTGGCAAGGCGCAGCCTCAGCAGCCTCATCCGGGCGGGGTGATTCACCGGGCCGCGGGCGGGCCGCATGATGAGGACGCCCGAAGAGATCTGCCTAGGACATCCATGATCTTTGATCTCGTGCTGATCGGCCTGGCGGTGGCGTTGGATCCGCTGCCGCTGACCGCGTTCATCATCTTGCTGCCCTCCAAGCGAGGGGTGCTCAAGGGCGCGGCGTTCGTCTTCGGCTGGCTGGCGTCCCTGGCCGTGGTGGTCGCCGTCACCGTACTGGCCACGGGAAACAACCCGCCGAAGCAGAACACGTCACCGTCGCTGGCCGTGCTCGCGGTGAAAATGGCCCTCGGCGCCGTGCTGGTCGGCATCGCGGTCCGGCGGATCCGGACGTCGCGGCGGCCCCGGCCGCCGAAGAAGCAGCCCAAGTGGCAGGAGCACGTGGACAGCATGTCCTGGTGGTTCGCCCTCGGCCTGGGGCCGGCCCTGCAGCCCTGGGTGCTGGCCGGGGCGGGAGCCGCCACGGTGGTGGAGGCCAAGCTGTCCTCGGTGGCGAGTTACCTGGTGCTGTTCTTTTATTGCGTCCTGGCGTCCTCGTCGTACCTGGCCATGGAGATCTACTCGGTGCTGCGGCCGGAGCAGAGCCAGGCGTCACTGGCCAGGCTCCGGAACTGGATCAGCTCGCATACCGATCAGGCCATCGTGGCCGGAAGCCTGATCGTGGGGCTGTGGCTGATCGCTAACAGCATCTACCTGGTCGTGAGCTGAGCTTGCCTATCGGCGAGCAACAATTGCCTGGGCCTGTTATCACTTACTAAGATCCGACTCGAAGCGGCCCTGTCCTTTTCTTGATACCAGCGAGCTTTCCTGCGTACCTCGGCGTTCGCTACGCCCAATCAATCGAAGGGCAGCGAAGCTCCCTCTCATCAGGCCGAATGCTGAAGGGAATACACCCATGGCCAAGTACGCGGTCTTCTTTTCATACACGAGCGAGGCATGGGCTCGGCTGATCCAGAGCCCTAGCGACCGCACCGTCGCGGTGCGGCAGCTCACCAGCTCGGTCGACGGGTCTTTTGACTCCATGTACTGGATGACCGGCAGTCACGATGGTTTCGCCATCATCGACACCCCCGGTTCGATCAGCGCCGCCGCCGTTTCCGTCGCGGTCAATAGCACCGGCGCCTTTAAGAACGTGGAAACACAGGAGCTGCTCACGCAAGAACAGCTCAGCCAGGTTCTCTCGCGGGCCAAGGCGGCCACGCAGGCCTACCAGGCGCCAGGCCAGTAGAGCCCGGCCGTCGCGTCCCGGTATTCCGGAATCCAGGCCGTACCAGTGACCGGGGTGGAGCGGTGAAGTTCAACCACGTCGGGATCCCGACCAGCGGCTCATTCAGCGGCGAGATCCCGCTGCCGCACCTGAAGATGACCGTCAGCGATCATCAGGACAACCCGTTCGGCATCCAGTGGCAGCGGTACTGGGCGGATGCGCCCTATCCGGACCTGGTCAAGACGGTGCCGCACGTGGCCTTCGAGGTCGAGGACCTGGCCGCGGCGCTGGCCGGCCGCACGTCATCATCGAGCCGAACAGCCCCAGCCACGGCGTGCTCGTCGCCTTCGTCGAGGTCAACGGCGCGCCGGTCGAGCTCATGCAGATCGATCACCAGGAGCGCCCGGACCTGTCGCCGGCCCGGTGAGCGACCCGGTGTCGCCGATCACGGCGCTCAGGGCCCGGAGGGTGCCGGGGACGAGCGCGTAGTAGGCCCACACGCCGCGCTTGTCGCGGGACAGGATCCCGGCCTCGACCAGGACCTTGAGGTGATGGGAGATGGTGGGCTGGGTCAGCCCGAGCGGGTCGGTCAGGTCGCACACGCAGGCCTCGCCGCCCTGGTGCGCGGCCACCATCGAGACGAGCCGGAGCCGGGTCGGGTCGGCCAGCGCCTTGAGCACGCGGGCCAGGTCGGCGGCCTGATCCGCGGTCAGCGGCTCGCGCAGCAGGGGCGCGCAGCACGCGTCCTGGGCGGCGCCGACCGGGGTGAGGTCGAAGGTCATGGTGCTCACCTCTCCAGTATGAGCAAGACATTGACAGCTGTCTATGTCCGGGAGCACAGTAGGCATCGACAGTCATCTATGTGATGGGAGAACGCGATGACCGATACCCCGGCCGCGGACGTGGTCGAGCTGGTCCGGTCCCGGTACGCGGAGGCAGCCCGTTCGGTCATGAACCGGGAGGCCACAGCGGACTGCGGCGGCGGCTCGTCCTGCTGCGCTCCGGCCGGGCCGGCGGCCCAGGACCCGGCCGGCTGGTGCGGACCGGCACGGTACGGCGCGGGCGACATCGAGGGCCTGCCGGACGATGCGGTGCTGGCCAGCCTGGGCTGCGGGAACCCGCTGGCCGTGGCCGGCCTGGCCGAGGGCGAGCGAGTGCTGGACCTGGGCTCGGGCGGCGGCATCGACGTGCTGCTGTCGGCGCGGCGGGTCGGCCCGTCCGGATTCGCCTACGGCGTGGACATGACCGACGACATGCTCCAGCTGGCCCGGCAGAACGCGGCCCGGGCCGGGGCGGACAACGTGGAGTTCCGACGGGGCCAGATCGAGGACGTGCCCCTGGCGGCCGGCTCGGTGGACGTGGTCATCTCCAACTGCGTGATCAACCTGTCGACGGACAAGCCAGCCGTGCTGGCCGAGATGTACCGGGTCCTGGTGCCCGGAGGGCGGATCGGCATCTCCGACGTCGTGGCGGAGGACCACCTCTCGGCGGAGGAAAGGGCCGCAGCCGGGTCGTACACCGGGTGCATCGCCGGGGCGCTGTCCCGTCGGGAGTACCTGGACGGGCTGACGGCGGCCGGGTTCACCGAGGCGTCGGTGACCTTCACCCACGAGGCGGCGCCGGGGATGCACTCGGCGATCATCCGCGCGGTCAAGCCCGGCCGACCCGGGCCCGTGACCCCCTTCCCCGGCGGCTCGCCGCGGAATTCACCGGGACCGGGCTGCTGGTGGCGGTCGTGGTCGGATCCGGCATCGCCGCCACCCGGCTCACCGGGGACGGCGCGATCCGGCTGCTGGTCAACTCGACCACGACCGCGCTGGGGCTGGCCGCGCTGATCCTGATCTTCGCCCCGGCGGGCGGGGCGCAGTTCAACCCGGTGGTGACGGCCGCGGACTGGCTGCTGGCCCGCCATACCCCCCGCCGGTACCGGGCGGGCCAGGCCGCGGCGGTGATGGCCAGCCAGGTCACCGGGGCCATCGGCGGGGCGGCGCTGGCCGACGCGATGTTCGGCGTGCCGGTGCTGAGCCCCTCGGACCAGCATCGCGGCGGCGGCCCGGTGCTGCTGTCCGAGGTGGTGGCCACGGCCGGGCTGCTGCTGCTCATCGTGGCCCTGGCCCGGACCGGCCGGATCCAGCAGGCCTGCTGGTCGGTGGCGGCCTGGATCGGCGCGGCGTACTGGTTCACCGCCTCCACCTCGTTCGCCAACCCGGCCGTGACCATCGGCCGGACCCTGACCAACACCTACGCCGGGATCGCCCCTGCTTCCGCGCCGGCGTTCATCGTCGCGCAGCTGCTCGGCGGCCTGCTCGGGCTGGGCGTGGCCGTGGTCATCTACCCGGCGGCGAGCGGCCGCCGGCCACCTGAGACGGAGGAGCCGGCCGCGCTGACCGGCTGACTCCGGAAGGGCCCTTCGATGGCTGACTCTGCGATGGCTGACACCTCTGACGAACCGATGGCTGACGTTCCCGAGGTCCTGTTCGTCTGCGTTCATAACGCCGGGCGCTCCCAGATGGCGGCCGCCTTGCTCGACCAGCTGGCCGCCGGGCGGGTGCGGGTCACCTCGGCGGGCTCGCAGCCGGCCAGCGAGCTGAACCAAGGCGTCGTTCGGGCGATGGCGGAAATAGGGCTGGACATCTCGCGCGAGTTCCCCAAGCCGCTGAGCACCGAGCAGGTCCGGGCGGCCGACGTGGTCATCACGATGGGCTGCGGCGACACCTGCCCGGTCTTCCCGGGGAAGCGGTACCTGGACTGGGACCTGCCCGACCCGGCGGGCCTGGAGCTCGAGGCCATCCGGCCGATACGGGACGAGATCGGCCGGCGGGTCCGGGAGCTGCTGGCCGAGCTGGTGCCCGGGTCGCGCTGAGCCGACCCGGCGGCCCGGCCCGTTCGGCCCCTATCTGGGCGGTCTTCCGGCTGCTAGCGTCAGGATCAGTTCGGGGGTTCTGGCCCTCAGCGGCGAGGAGGACGGTCGTGGCGGACGTTCACGGGGAGTGCGAGGAGCGGTTCGCGGCGGTGCGCGACTTGCTGGCCCGGAACCTGGACTCGGGCGAGGAGCTGGGCGCCTCCATCGTGGTCGACATCGGCGGGGACGTCGTGGTGGACCTGTGGGGCGGCTTCCGCGACCAGGCCCAGACGGTCCCGTGGGACGAGCACACCATCACCAACGTCTGGTCGACGACCAAGACGGTGACCAGCCTGGCCGCACTCATGCTGGCCGACCGGGGGCAGCTGGACGTCGATGCGCCGGTGGCCCGGTACTGGCCGGAGTTCGGCGCGAACGGCAAGCAGGACGTGCTGGTCCGGCACGTCCTGTCGCACGCCTCCGGGGTCTCGGGCCTGGACCAGCCCGCCGTGGTGGAAGACCTGTACGACTGGGAGAAGTCCACGGCCCGGATGGCCGCCCAGGCGCCCTGGTGGACGCCCGGCACGGCGTCGGGCTACCACGCCCTCAACTACGGGCACCTGGTCGGCGAGATCGTGCACCGGATCTCGGGTAAGCCGCTCAGGCAGTTCGTGGCCGAGGAGATCGCCGGGCCGCTGGGCGCCGACTTCCAGATCGGCGCGGCCGAGAGCGACTGGGGCCGGATCGCGCCCGTGGTCGCGCCGCCGCCGGCGGACACCGACCTGTCCGCGCTGGACATGGACAGCCCGGCGGTCAAGACGTTCACCGGTCCCCGGCCCAGCGCCGACGACGCCAACACGCCCGGCTGGCGGCGAGCCGACATCGGAGCGGCGAACGGGCACGGCAACGCCCGCTCGGTAGCCCGGATCATGTCGGCGGTGGCCCGCGGCGGCGAGGCCGGCGGCGTCCGGCTGCTCAGCCCGGACACCATCGAGCTGATCTTCCGCGAGCAGCAGAACGGCCTCGACGTGGTCAACGGCGTGCCGATCCGGTGGGGCATCGGCTACGGGCTGCCGCTGGCCAGCTTCGTGCCCTACATCCCGGACGAGAAGATCTGCTTCTGGGGCGGGTGGGGCGGCTCGGTGATCATCATGGACCTCGGCCGGCAGCTGACCATCTCCTACATGATGAACAAGATGGGCTCCGGCATGGTCGGCTCGGACCGGACGGCCCGGTACGTGACCGCGATCTACCAGGCGGTCACCTCGTAGGCCGGCCGGCCGGCGGGTAGCGGCGGAGCGGCTGGGATAGATGGCCTGGGTCACCGGGTCGGGGTGACCTCGGTGTCGGCGGCGTGCAGCAGCTCGCCGCAGTGCGAGCAGCGGATCTCGGCGGCGGTGAGGTGGCCGCACGGGCGGTGCCGGATCAGGGCCGGCGGCCCGGCTCCCGGCATGGTCCACTTGTCGCCCCAGGCGCTGATGGCGAGCAGGATGTCGCACAGCTCCCAGCCCTTGCCGGTGAGCAGGTAGTCGAACCGCTCGGGGCGCTGGGCGTAGGCCTGCTTGGCCACGATGTCCTGGCTGACCAGACGGCCCAGGCGCACGGTGAGGACCTTGCGGGAGACGCCCAGGTGCGCGTGCAGGGCGTCGAACCGGGTCACGCCGATGAACAGGTCGCGCAGGATGAGCGCGGTCCACGGCTCGCCGAGCACGGCCATGGTGCGGGCGATCGAGCAGTCGATGGTCTCGAACGAGGTGCGCGGCGGCATCCTTGCAGCATAAGCCGATTGCGCGTAGTGGGTTGCTCGCAGAAACCCGCTCGGAGTATGGTCAGTCTCTCCGAGATACTCTGGAGGAGACATGGCGGCCGTCCCGACCGACGAGGAGTTCCTGGCCTACAACCAGGGCATCATCAGCGAGTTCCGCGCCAACCACGGGGTGGTCAGCCAGCCGCCGTTCCCGATCCTGCTGCTGACTACCACTGGGGCACGGACCGGACGGCAGGTGACGGTGCCACTGGGGTTCGGCGTGGATGACGGGCGGGTGTTCGTCATCGGCTCCCGGGCCGGCTCGCCCAAGAATCCGGCCTGGTTCCACAACCTGCGGGCCAACCCGTCGGTGACGGTCGAGCTCGGCGGCCAGTCTTATCAGGCCCGGGCCGTGGTGACCGAGGGCGCGGAGCGGGACCGGCTCTACGGCGTGGTGGCGGGCAGCGGCACGGCCTTCGCCGAATACGAGAAGAACACCGACCGGGTCTTCCCGGTCATCGTGCTCGACGGGGTTCCCGCCCCGGCCTAACCGGGCTGTTCTTGCTCGGCTGGTTTTTGGGCCGGGGTGACGTCGCGGCCGTTCGGTTGACGGGAGGCTTTCCGGTAGACCAGCCAGGCGGCGACCAGGACCGGGATGTCGAGGGCGGTGCTGATCCAGGCCAGCGGCAGGTCGAAGCCCCACCAGAAGACCGCGCTGAGCAGCATTCCAGCGGGCAGGACGATGAAGCCCAACGGCCGCAGGAAGAGCAGCAAGATTGCTCCGGCGAGCTGGACCAGGCAGGCCGCAATGAAGCCCGTCATGAGCAGGAGGACGGTGGCCCGGGCCGCGGTCAGCTCGAGCGGAGCGCTGCCGTACGGGGTTCCCGGGACGTGGTCGCCGTACTGGGTCCCCCAGACGTAGACGAGCCCGTTGCCCCAGGCGACGCTGAGGATCGAGGGGATGGTGAAGGCGCCGAAGCCCAGCGGGCAGACGATGCTGTTCAGGCCGGCGAACCGGACGAACCAGGCGGCCGGGCCGGTCAGCGGCATGCGGTTTCGTCGCGTCATGACGTCGGACACGGCCAAGGCCCGTCATCCAGGCTGCGGTCCATAACTGAACTGTCGCGCCGAGGGCCGCAAAAGGATTCACTTTCAGGGCGGAATCTCAGCGCCGACGGGCCAGCCCGGCCGCGCGGCGAGGCGGTTCTCCCGGCTTGGTAGCGTCGATCATGGCCTTGGGTGACTTCCAGCTTCGCGCGTCGATCGCGGTGTCCGACATCCGGGAGGCGGCGGCGTTCTACGAGGGCAAGCTGGGGCTGCGGGCGTCGCGGTCCGGTCCCAGCGCCAGGATCCCGGACGGCAGCCGCGTCTACGATTCCGGCGGCGGCCCGGCGCTGAACGTGTACCAGGCCGCGACGGCGGGGACGTCGGCCGCGACCATGGCGACCTGGTACGTCGACGACATCGACCAGGTCGTCGACGAGCTCGCCGCGGCCGGGGTGGAGGTCACCCGCTACGACGAGTTCGAGCATGACGCCAGGGGCATCACCGCCCGGGCGGGCGGCGGCCGCATCGCCTGGTTCCAGGACCCGGACGGCAACACGTTCGCCCTCGAAGCCGACGTCTGAGCGGCGCTACGCCGGCCAAGGGTAGCGGCAGGGTGCAGCGGCGCAATCGGGCGGCAATGCGCAGGGTGGCGGGGCTGAAATCCGGCCGTTCCAGCATGGAGGAAAGGACAACGCTGGAGTGCGCCGAAGGGATCGCAGACGATGTTTCACATGGGCTGGTTCGTGGGCGGCGGCTACACGGCGCAGGGCTGGGGCGGCCAGTGGTCGGGTAACGCGGGCCGCGAGGCGTTCACGCCGAACCTGTTCGTGGACATGGCCACCTCGATGGAGCGGGCCGCCTTCGACTACATGATGCTCGAGGACGCGTCGCTGGTGAACGACGTGTACAAGGGCTCGATGGAGCCCACGCTGACCCGCGGCGGGCTGCGCAACGACCCGATGACCCTGGTGCCGCTGCTCGGGCAGGCGACCAGGCACCTCGGGATCGTGGCCACCGCCTCGACCTCGTTCTATCCGCCCTACCTGGCGGCCCGGCTGGCCACCAGCCTGGACAACATCACCAACGGCCGGTTCGGCCTGAACCTGGTGACGAGCAGCGCGCACGCGGCGGCGCAGAACTACGGCCTCGACAAGCACTACGACCACGACATGCGGTACGTGATGGCCGACGAGTGGGTCGACTGCGTCACGGCGCTGTGGGACACCTGGGAGCCCGGCGCGGTTCTCCGGGACGAGGAAACCGGCGTGTTCGCCGACCACACCAAGGTGCACCGGGCCGACTTCGAGGGCCGGTGGTACTCCTCCCGCGGCCCGCTGAACTCCATCCCGGGACCGCAGGGACACCCGGTCATCTGCCAGGCGGGCGGGTCCCCGGCGGGCCGGGACTTCGGCGCGCGCAACGCCGACACCCACATCGCCTACCTGATCGAGAACCCGGGCGTGGAGAACATGAAGACCTACCGGGCCGACATCTCCGAGCGGCTGGCCAAGTTCGGCCGCAAGCCCACCGACATGAAGGTGCTGTTCATGGTCAACCCGATCATGGGCGACACCGACGAGGAGGCCCGGGAAAGGCAGAAGCGGCAGCGCGAGGCCGACGCGGCGAACACCGACGCGCTGCTGATGATGATGTCCTACTTCAGCGGCAAGGACTTCTCCGGGTTCGACCTGGACGCCCCGGTGCCGGAGATCGACAACCACAACGGGCACCAGAGCATCGTGAACGAGTTCATGAAGCAGGCCGAGGGCAAGACGCTGCGGCAGGCCATCGCGGACCGCGCGGAGACCTCGGGCTCGGTCGAGCTGGTCGGCTCGCCGGACTCGGTGGCGGCGCAGATGGGCGAGATCATGGACTACGTCGGCGGCGACGGGTTCCTGATCCACAACGTCATCAACCGCAAGCGCATCGCCGAGATCTGCGACGGGCTGGGCCCGGCGCTGCGGCGGCGCGGCCTGATCCGCTCGGAGTACGCCTACGACACGTTCAAGGAGAACCTGCTCGAGTTCTGAGGCCGGCGGCTCCGGGCTCAGAAGGCCTGGTGACCCGGGGGCGTGGCGTCCTGGCCGAGCGCAACCGGCCTGGCCTCCAGATCAGGCTGGCGCAGGAGTCGATCCACCAGCCCGGCCGGCCCGCCGAGGCAGCTCCAGTCGTCGTCCCAGAGGGTGGACAGGAGCCAGGAGCGGTCGGCCGGGAACATGAGGTCGGGCAGGGCGCCCTTCCAGAACGACCGGGGGCCGCTTCGACGCCAGCTGGCGGCCTGTTCCGGCCCCGCCTCGACCAGTACGTAAGACCAGCCCGAGTACAAGGTCACCGTAGGTGCATCCGGAAAGACGAGGTCATCGGCGCCGGTGTCGAGATAGCCGAGCCACCACGGCTGTCCCGCGGCCGGCCCGCTCAGCACGGTGATCATGGCCTGGTCGTGGTCGTCCTGGCGTTCGGCTCGGGACGGCAGCACCACGGTGGCGTAGGCCTCGAACACCGGCGGGATAGCCGAGGTGATGGTCAGGCCGGCCGACGTACCGGCGGCGATCCACGCGACCTCAGCCTGCGTCCCGATGCGCCACGTGCGGCCGTCCCGGGCCCGGCTGACCATGGCGGCCAGCCTAGACGGCGCGCCCATTCCCGGCCGGCGGACGGGAGCAGAACGCGACTCACTGCGACTCTTATCGACTACACTGTAGTCATGAGTAAGCGTGCCGCCACGCCCGTCAGGTTCGATCCGCCGGTGGCTGACCGGCTTGCTTCCTTCGTCGCCGCGAACCCTGGCATGTCGTTGTCGTCCGCTGCGAACCGGCTGGTGGACGAGGCCCTGCGGATGGCCGAACATCCCGGCGTCACCTTCCGGTCCGGCCCGACCGGACGTCGCGCCGCCCTGACGGGAGGGCCTGACGTCTGGGAGCTCATCCGTGCGGTCACGTCGGCTCGCGCGGCTGAGCCAGGACTGGACAGTGATGATCTGATGAGCCTGGTGAGCGACAACACCGGGATAGCGCGGCGCCTGCTGACCACGGCGGTCCGCTACTGGGCGGCCTACCCGAGCGAGGTCGACGCGGAGATCGCCGCGGCCGACGCGGCGGAGGATGCCGCCGAGCAGGCCTGGCAGCGCGAGCGCCGGCTGCTGGCCGGGTAGGTCATGAGCCAGCCGCTGCTGCTGGATGAGATGTTCGGCGATGACATCGCCCGGCAGCTTCGGACCAGGGGCCACGACGTGACATGGGTCGTCGCCGATCAGGCCCTCGCCGGACTACCCGACGACCAGATCCTCGCCTTCGCGGCAGCTGAAGGACGGGCGCTGGTCACGGCCAGCATCAAGGACTTCATCCCGCTCGATGCCCGCTACCGCGCGGCCGGCCAGTCTCACGCAGGCCTGATCCTGGTCTCGACGAAGGCCTTCCCGCAGAGCCGCGGCTTTCCCGCGGCCGTCGCCGCCGCCCTCGCCGCGCTGCTCAGCGGTCCGGCCAAGTTCGAGCCCGGCCAGGTCCTGTTCCTCACGCGGGACTAGCTGTCCTGTCCGGACAGGCTGGTGACGCGGCTGGCGGGTGGCCGTCAGGCCCGCAGCAGGCGGTGGATCGCCTCGAGCGAGTCCCGGGACATGCGCTGGGACACGGCCGCGGTCATGATCCGCGAGGAACCGTGGAAGGTGCCCGGGTACAGGTGCAGCTCGACGGGAACACCCGCCTGGACCAGCCGCTGGGCGTAGTCGATGCCCTCGTCACGCAGCGGGTCGAACTCGCAGACGGCGACGTACGACGGCGGCAGTCCGGTCAGGTCCGTGGCCCGGGCGGGCGCCGCGTAGGCGGTGGCCTGCTGCCCGGCCAGGTAGTGCTGCCAGGTGAGGATCACGTTGGCCCGGTTGGCCACCGGCGTATCGGTGAAGGCCCGGCTCGACGGGGTCTCCAGCCGGTCGTCGAGCTCGGGGATGCTGAGGTACTGCAGGCACAGCTCCGGGCCGCCCTGGTCCCGGGCCAGCAGCGCGGTGGCGGCGGCCAGGCCCGCCCCGGCGCTGTTGCCGGCCACGCCGATGTGCTGCGGGTCGACGCCCAGTTCGCCGGCGTTCTTGGCCAGGTAGGCCAGCGCGGCGGTGCAGTCGCGCAGTCCCGCCGGGAACGGGTCCTCCGGAGCGAGCCGGTACTCCACCGAGACCACCACGGCCTGCGCTATAGCGGCGATCTCCCGGGTCCGGACGTCGTCGCCGTCGACGCTGCCCAGGGAAAAGCCGCCGCCATGGATGTAGAGCAAGCCGGGCAGGGGCTCGCTGACCTCAGCGGGCGCGTACATGCGCACCGCAACACCGGGGTCGTCGTCCAGGCCCGGCACCAGCCGGTCGGCGACGGCCAGCGGGACAGGAGACTCGTAGCCGGCAGCCGGCTCCTGCCGTGCGGCGCCCGCGGCCCGGGCGCGGGGAACATCGGACAGGTCGACGGCAGGCAGCTGCGGTACCCAGGGGGCCAGCTCGGGGTCGAAGCGGTACGTCATCGGACGGCTCCTTATGGCTGCCCATCTCAGGCAGCACCGGCATGACCACCAGTGTGGATCTCGATCCGGTTCACGTCGAGAAGCTGTTGCGGCGGCCTCCTGGCCTTTATCCACTCGGACAAAGCCCGACAGATCCCATCGTTCCGGACTACTGACGCGCCGTAACGCTGCTAATGTCTGCGCGCATCGGATGGCAGGACCAGCAGGGCCGTAAGCGGGGCCGGGGCGGGACGGGGCGGGGCTGGGCCGGATATCTCAACGAGGAGAGGACCCTTCCATGTGGCCGTTCACCCGAAAGTCTCCTGATGCGGAAGCCGCCCCCACGCAGGAGGAACGGATAGCCGCGGAGCTCGCGTTCGAGAAGGCCCTGGGCAACGCGGCAGCGATACCTTTCGCCACGATGACCTGCCGCCCCGATACCTGGCGTCTGGCTGACACCTGGGCCAGGAGCCGGGCGGCTTACCGGCCGCCGGCCCCGGGCGCGCTGGGCCAGGCGCCCAACGGCATGCGGCAAATCCAGCTTTCCGGCCTGACCATGGTCAGCCTGCTCTTTGCGCTCTGGGATAAAGGCAATTCCGCGTCGACGGATGCGGTGAGCCTGGCTGTCGCCGCGCGTACCTTCACGGCGATCGCCGACGCGGTCAACAGCGCCGACCCGAGCGTCACGAGCGGCGCCAGAGTCCTGCCGATCGTCGTGGACTGAGCCTCAGCAATGGAACAGGGCACGCGGCGGGCGCGGCCTGGCCACGACCGCCGCGCGCCGCCGGCCAGCGTCGGCGCTGGCGATGGCCGGGGCCGTCATCGGCCTTTACCGGATCGAGCATTTAGCCTGCCTTCGCTCGCCCGCCGCTGCTATTTAATGCCGTCGAGGAAGGCCAGGACGCGCTGGGTGAGCTGGGCCTCGCGGCCTGATCGTGGGAGGGCAGGCTGCTGTCGACCGCCGGCTGAGGTGGGCGCTGACGGTGAGTTCCGGCCTCGTGGCACGTCCTATCTGTTGTCCGTATCTCCCGGGCAGCTGGGCGCGAAGCCGCGCCCGCAGACTCAAGAAAGGACACGACGATGCCGGAACTGCTCATCGACTTCATCACCTCCCTCGACGGCTATGCGGCGGCCGAGGGCTGGCCGGGCTGGTGGGGGCTCGAAGGACCCGAGTACCTCGGCTGGCTGGGCGAGCAGCCGGAGGCCGACTACACCGTCCTGATGGGCGCGGCCACGTACCGGCTGATGTCCGGGTTCGCGGCCGAGGGCGAGCCGGGCACCGATGCCCTGGCGGGCATGTCGAAAGTCGTCTTCTCAAGCTCGCTGACCGAGCCCCTGTCCTGGCCGAACACGCAGCTCGTGGCCCAGGACGCGGTCGAGGCCGTGCGCGAGATGAAGGCCAAGGCGGCCAAGCCGATGCGCACCATCGGCAGCCTCAGCCTGTGCCGCTCCCTGCTGAGAGCTGGTCTCGCGGACCGCTTCCGCGTGGTGGTCTTCCCCGTCATCACCGGGGCCACCGGCCGGGAGCGGATCTACGACGGCTATCCGGATGTCGCCCTGACCATGACCAGCAGCCGCACCTTCGATGATCGCATCCAGCTGCTCGAGTACGTCCCGACGCTTCTTGCCGGCCCGCCGGCCGCAGGCGGAAACTAGAGCTGACCGGCTTCCCTGCGGGTTGACCTGCCGTTGCGGCCATCGGTTGCCGTCAGCTCAGCCGGATGGAAGCCTCGGGTCGTGGGCGAAACCGGTCGTGAGGACGAGCAGGGTCAGCCCGGGACGGCGCGGCCGCGGTAGAGGAACTGCCGCGCTGGCGCGGACGGCGGCCGCGAGGTTCGGCCACTCGCCCGGGCGCACGCGAAGGGCTGAGCCGCTGCGGAGCCTTCCGCTTCGCTATCCGGCCTGCTCGAGCTGGTATTCGCGGCGGGCGCAGCCGGAGAAGAAGGCTTGCAGGTCCTCGCGGGGAAGGCCATCCACGACGGCCAGCAGGGTCCCGATCAGGTCGTCGAAGCTCCACCGGAGCCGGTCGATCGGGAAGTGGGCGGCAAACATGCAGCGTTGCGCGCCGAAGATATCGATCGCGGTCCGCACCCACGGCGCCACTTGGTCTTGTGATGGCCCGAACAACAGAGCCAGTCCCTGCAGCTTCAACGTCACGTTGGGAAACTGCGCGACCGCCGCCAGGCGCTCGCGCCACCGCTGGAAGCCGTCAGCGCTGCGGTCCAGCGGCCACCCCGCCGCTTCCAGGACGATCCGGGTCTGCGGGAAGGCCTGGATCAGCTGGTGCGCGGCCGGTATCTGCTCATCGTAGACAAGCAGATCCCAGGTCAGCCCCTCTTCGGCGACCCGCTCGAATCCCCGCCACCAGGCCGGATCGGTGAGGTAGTCAGGCCGGGCGCCCAGCCGCCGGAGCGGGTCCTCGGCCCAGTACAACGGCTGCCGGACCGCATGAACCACCGGGAGATCGCGATAGCGCGCCAGCACCTCGCCGAGGGCCGCAGAGGTCAGGTCAACCGCGCCGATGAAGGCGCCCGGGCCGCCCTCGAGCTCCGAGCAGCGCTGGATCCATTCCGCCTCGGCGATCCCGTCGGCCGCACCGAACTCGCAGGCTACCCACTGGGTGACATGGCCGCTAGCGTCGCCGCGGTACCGGCCGACGTCGTACGGGCGGGCGGCGTCGTAATAGTTGTCGAGCAGAGCTTCCAGCACCGGACTGCGCTGCTCGATCCACGGGTAGGAAAGATCCTCGACGTTCAGCAGGTGAGAGTGAGCATCAAGTACCAGCAGATTCCGCGCAGCAGGAACAAGATCCTCATCGGGCACAAAACCCACCCTAGTGTCCGGCCAGGGACCGGTGAGGCACGGCAGCGACTTGACCATCAGGGCTTCATTTGATGCCACTAAATTCTTTGATTGCAGGAGTAAACCTAGTTACTATGATTTCTTAGGAAATCAAGGAGCTGGCCGTGGAGCAGGACGAGAAGGAACGCCTCGAGCGCGGGGCTGAAGCAGAGCTGAACAGGCGGTGCGGCGACGGGACCGTGCAGAAGGTCGAGATCCTGCAGCACGGCGACGATACCGTGGTCGAGCCCGGCCAGGCGATGGTCCGGGTGATCATCACCCCAACCGGCGAAGATCCGGATGAGACGCTGCACGCGTTCGAGAAGGCACACAGCGGGGTTATCGAGGAGCTGCGCGCGACGATCGCCCGGACGATGCCCTTCACCGGGCGCGTGCAGCTCACGCTGCCCGCGCAGCCCGGAGAGCGCAGGCATCCCGTCATCTCGATGTCGGCCGGCCCACCGGACGGCACGGCCCCGGGCCGCAACCTCACCCCGGTGATGGCGCGGCTCGAACCCAGGGACGTCGAGGTCCTGGACGCCCTGATCACCGCCGGCATCGTCCCCAACCGCGCCGAAGGCATCCGCTGGGCGCTGAACCGCATCCGCGAGCGGCCCGCCTACACCCAGCTCCGCGAGCAGATCAGCAAGATTGACGAGCTGAAAGCCCAACTCTGAGGACGTAGGGGCCAGGTGCGCACCGGGCCGTCTCTTGAGATCCCAGTCAGCGGCGGCTAGGAGCAGGCACGTAGTGGGCACGAAGGTCAGCTAGGCCTGATGGCTGGTCACGGGGGGCTGGCCGTTACGGTGGTGACCGTGACATGCGGAGTTACCGTCACTACTGGCACAGGGACGACGGTCGTAGTGCTGGTGTGATGGGTCATCACGACGGCGATGATGGCGAGGACCGCGACGGCGATAGCGGCAAGTCCGGCGGTAAAGAGCCTTCCGGGCATGGTGATTCTCCGTTTCCCTTCAGGCCGCGCAGGATCACACGCTGACCACATGGACGCGTCGACCAGTGCCACCACTTACCCGGTAGCTACACCGGCACACCCCCACATCGACCCGGAACTGGCAGCGGCCTGCGGACCTTGCTCACCGTCAACTCGGGCTGCGGTGGTTCAGCTCGGTGCCGTACCGGCCGCCGGGCCGGTTTCCAGGGAAGGCTCGGCCCTGGGCAGCATCACGGCTGCGCCCAGGCCGAGCAGGCCGATGACGGCCAGGACGATCATGGCGATGCCGTAGGACCGGTTGGCGTCGGCCAGGCCGGCGACCAGGATGGTGCCCGCGATCGCGGTGCCGATGGAAGACCCGAGGTTGGAGACGCTGCGGGACAGGCCGGAGATCTCCCCCTGGAGGTTCTCCGGGAAGGCGGATTGCACCACGTTGACCGACGGGGTGAGCATGACGCCGACACCCAGGCCGATCAGGAACAGCCCCGGGGCGAAGTACCAGGCGCCGGGATGGCCCTTCACCTGGACCAGCAGCACGATGATGCCGACGATGGTGATCACGAACCCGGTCATGATCAGCGTCCGCTGCTGGAACCGCCGGACCAGGCGCCCGGCGGCCAGCGAGGACAGCAAGATGCCCACGGTGGCGGCGGTGAAGATCACGCCGGTCTGGATCGCGTTGTAGTGCCGCACGGTCTGCAGGTAGACGGACACGACGAACGACGAGCCCAGCAGCATCGCCCATTGCACGTTCTGGGTGACCAGGGCCAGGTTCGAGGTGCGGTTGCGGAACAGGCCGGTGGACAGCAGCGCCTCCTGCCCGGCCCGCTCACGGCGGCGGATCCAGGTGAAGAACCCGGCCAGGATCAGCGCTCCGGCCGCGAGCAGGACCACCATCAGCACCAGGTTCTGATCGGCGGCCAGGATTCCCCCGACCAGGACGACCAGGCCGACAGCGGACAGCACCGCCCCGACGATATCGAAGGGACGGCCCGGGTCAGCGGGCACCGGGTCGACGAGGCCGCGGGCGAGCAGCACGATGACCACGATGACGAGGGCCTGGAAGACGAAGGCGGCCCGCCAGCTGATGGCCGTGGTGATCAGTCCGCCGATCAGCGGCCCGGTGGCGGCCCCGATGCCGCCCATGCCGCTGATCAGGCCGAAGGCCTGCGCCCGGGACTTGATGTCGTGGTACAGCATGGTGGTGAGGATGTAGACGGGCGGGATCAGCAGGGCCGTGCCGACGCCCTCGAAGATGGAGTTGCCCAGGATCAGGACGCCGAGCCCGGGTGAGGCGGCGCTGATGATGGCGCCGACCCCGTAGACCATCAGTCCGAGCTCGAACAGCCGCTTGCGGCCGTAGCGGTCGGTCAGCTTGCCGCACGGGATCATCAGCGCGGCCATCACCAGCAAGAACAAGGTGATGCAGACCTGGACGCCCTGGACGTCGGTGTGCAGGTCGAGGCTGATGTCATTGATCATGACGTTCATGTTCGACCCGGCGAAACTGCAGATGAACTGAGCTAGAGCCAACGGCACCAGCATCTTCCGCAGCGATGAAGCCGGGACCTCCACAGCGGCGCCGCTGGTCATCTTCGTCCTTCCCGGCGGGCGCGCCCGCTCACCGCCAAGATCATGGGACAGCCACAATGAACACCGTCACGCACATTCAGGCGGGGCGCATCATCCGCCGCGAGTGAGCACCGGCCGCGCCCTCGCGCCGCCTAAGGCCAGTCTCCTGGGGTGGAGCGGGTGACGAGAAGCGAATTCGCACTATCGGCTTGGGAGTCTGCGCCGTCCGGGCGTTTACGCGGCGTGACTTGCGAGAGCCGCGTGTACTCAGCGCAAGCGCATTTCGCGTCAAGGCTGGTTCAGGCGCATGTGCATCCGGGTCGTAGTGCCTGCCCGGCCGGTCCTGGCCTGCACGAGATCACAGAGCTGGTTGACCAGCCAGAGGCCGTTGCCGCCTAGCAGCTCGTCGGCGGGGGGCCGGTGCCAGGCGAGCGGATCGGTGATCCGGCCGGTGTCCGCTACCTGGCAGATGATCTCTTCCCTGGTACGCCAGACGTGCACGGTGCCGCCGCCGTCGGTGTGATACACGGTGTTGCCGACCAGCTCGCTGGCCGCGAGGACCAAGTCGTCGACACGCGACGGCGCGAGCCCGGCACTCTCCGCCCGGCTGGCGACAAAAGCGCGGACCTGGCTCAGGTCGTCACGATAGTCCAGCGCCTCGGCATGCGAAGGCGGGCGGGGCAGCGCTCGCCTGCATCGCCGCGGCAGGGCCGGAGGCATCAGGTACCCGGCGCTGGCTGTCTCCATGCCGCCGTTGATAACGGCCGGGTGGGTGCTCGCCGCATCGGCCACGACGGCTTCCGGCAGCCCGGCGCGATCGTAAAGGCAGACGTTGGTTACCGGACTGTCGCGGAAAGCCAGATTGATCAGCGACTCATGCCTGGTGGCTTCTCGCCGTTCCGCGGCGGTGCGGCCCGGCCAGACCGGCTCGCCGATGCTGCAGACATGCCGTCCTCGATGCTGGCGGGCATAGGCCAGGACCGCCGGGATGATCCGCGCCGGGTTACGGCCCAGCTCCGCCATGTCGACCAGAGTCGCCTGCGCTGAATCCTCGCCCAGCTCCCGGCGCATGAGCCGGGCCTTGAACCCGGGCACCGCGACGAAGACCGCGTCATCACGCTCCCGGCTGGCCTGAATGAAGCGGCCCAGGGCCGCCAGGTACTCGCCGGGTCCCTGGTAGAACAACGCCAGATGACCGAACCGGCCGCCGGGGACTGCGGTAACAGCCATCTTGCCTCCGCGCACTACGGGCCTGGCTGCTCGCTGACCGCCCGTACCGCAATGCGGCGCGTCGAGGGAACGGGGCTCCAGGCCGATCGGTTACACCGCGAAGGCCGCCGATGCAGCCGCCGAGGTCCGGAGCAACACCACCAGGTTACAGCCGGCAATATGGCATCGGCTCCTCCCGTCCTCGGCCTCCGGCTGGCGGGCGCATTCAAGGCCACTACGGTCCATACGCTGGGTCGGCATTCGATAGCTTTCTACCTCGCAGCGGCGCTGCGAGGAGGCTTGGCAGCAGTTCGGGCAGCAGTCGGCGGCGCGGACGGCGAAGGTTACGATGCACTCACTACGGCGACATAGGGGTGAAGCCTTGCTGAAGGATCGCTTGGTGGGAACGTGGGGATTGGTCTCGCTGGAAACGCGTCGCTCGGATGGCACGACATCGCACTTGCTAGGACTGAGCCCGATGGGCCGGTTCATGTTCGACGCCGATGGCAATTTCGCCGCTCAGCTCATGAAGCCGGATCGTCAGGACGACAATTCGGATGGTTACCTCGCGAACTGGGGTGTGTACCAGGTCGACGAGGAGCGGCAGACCTTCACGCTGGACTTCGCGGGCAGCATTCAGCCCGACACGGTCGGACTGCGAACAGTTCGCCACGTCACCTTCCAAGACGGCGACGGCAGTATCGCGGTCTTCAACACCGACCTCAACGTTGTGGACGGGATAAGCGAGCAAACCTTCATCACCTGGGAAAAGCTCTCTCCGACCCCTCATTAGCACCCGATACGGGCACATCGGACTTTCTGATCCGCGGATTCCCGCGAGGGATGATGACGGCTGTCCTGCTGCCGTGATGGGCGATCACTATGGTCTTGGCTGCATTGCTGGCTGCACTGCAGGAGCAGCCTCTTCGTCTTGAACTGGCGACGCTGCTGGGCGTTCGGCCGTGGTGCCGGCTCGCTGAGCGCATGACTGTCACCGGGGATTATGGGAGGCGGGGTATTTCCTGGTAGCTGACCGGGTGGTCTTCTCCCTGGCTGAGGAAGTGCTCGTTGATGGCCTGGGCGATCAGGTTGTGCTGGTAGCTGTCCGGGCGGAGATGGCCACGGGCGTAGGCCTCAAGTTGGGCCGGGCTGGCTGTTCCGCCGAGGGCTACGTAGCGCATCCACAGCTGGGTCAAGGTGAGGCCGGAAAGGTCCCAGCCGTCTGCGAGGCTGAATCCTGCGCCTAGGGTGCTCATGACTGGCTTTCCGGTCCGGGTCTGCTCGGGGGCCGGTGCACAGGGTGGGCTGATATCACGGGGCGTCCTTGACTGGGTGCCTGGCATGCGCCGCTGCTTGACCCGCCCGGTGCCTTCACCGTAACGGGTCCGGTCTGGGCTTCTGGCCATGTCGTCCTGCTGTTGCTGGTCAGGAGCGGATTAATGACGGCGTCAGGTTCCGACACGGTGGTGTCAACGGGAGGGCGCGAGCAGTTCTCCGGTGGCGACCAGGTGCTCGGCGACGTCGCGCAGCTTGAGGTTCACGGCCTGAGATGAGGCGACCAGCAGCCCGAAGGCCTCGAAATTAGTGATCTTGTACCGTTCCATCAGGATGCCTTTGGCCTCGCCGATCCTCTCCCGGCTGTCCAGGGCGGTCAGCAAACCTGTCCGGGCCCGGATCGAGGCCATCGCCAGTGCGGCGTGGGAGGTGAACAGGATGCCGGTGCTCTCGCTGTCCTGGCCGAACGCATTCGCCTCGGCGGCGTAGAGGTTGAGGGCCCCGAAGCTGTCGTCTCCGGCGAAGAGCTGGAAAGACAGGACCGACAAGATGCCGAGGTCTGCGGCCTGGCGGGCGAACCGGGGCCAGCGGCTGTCTGTTCGCAGGTCGTCGCAGCGCACCGTCTTGTGCTGCCGGGCGGTGTCCAGGCATGGTCCGTCGCCGGACTGGTACTGCAGCCGGTCAAGCTGTCCAATTAGCTCGTGAGACGCGGCGGTGGTGACGAATTCCTTGCCTATGACCTGGGTGATCCCGGCGTATTGCACGCCGGGTACTTCGGCGACGGCCGCCGTCGCGATGCGGTTCAGCAAAGCCTCGGGTGTGAGGTCGGCTTGCAGTTCGCGGGCTAGCTCGCTCAGCCGGCGGGCGGTCCCGGCGTCGGCGCTGTGCCCGGTGCTGCTGACCGCCTGCCGCACGCTGCTGACTGCCTGCCGCACTGCGTCTCGCTGTTCCTCGGCCATGGCTGGTCCTTGTCCGCTGCCCGGCTCGTCACTGCGCAGCATTGCTACGGAGCACGCCGTGTGCGCGCTGCGGCTGGGCTGTGCGGCGCTGACTCCGGTGCACTCGCCGGTTGGCCTGGTTCGCCCAGAGTACGCCTGACCGTCCGGTGCTTCGGCTGCTCTGATTTCCGCTTCCGGCCCGGGCGTGGCATTGTGAGCCGTAACGGTTAACAAGCAGCTGTGGCCCTTTCAGGTGCCCGGCTGCTTTCGCTGCCTCCGGCGTTTCCTGGATCTCCGCTGGAGGCAACGATCTTGCCCGATGCCAGTTACCTGCATACGACGTTCAACGGCGCGTCCGTAATCCGGACTCCGGCCGAGATCGACATCACGACAGCGGACCAGCTGCGTGCGGCACTGCTGGAAGCCGCCGCGGGCGAGCATCCGATGGTCGTGGTCGACATGACCAGCACCGGATTCTGCGACTCCTCAGGTATCCATGCCCTTTTGCGGGCCCGCAACCGGATCGCTTCCGACGGCGGCGACCTGCGCCTGGTCATCCCCGCAGACGGCGTGGTCGCCCGCATCATCACCCTCACCGGCCTGGACACGGTACTCCGGTGCTTTCCTTCCCTGGCCGATGCCGTCGCCGGGCCGCCTGCTGTCAGGCCGCTCAAGCCTCCTATCGGGGGGACGGCCAGCCCGGCGTCAGGGAGCGCAGGTTGAGTCAGCTTGCTGAGCTGCGGGTCCTGTCCGACCGTAAGCTTCTGGATCGGCTGGACGGGCTGTCACGCGAGAGCGCGGAACGTCAGGCAACCTGCGAGATCCTGGTCGAGCGTTACGCCGGGCTGGTCCGGTCCTGCGTCCGGCCGTACCGCAGCAGCCCCGAACCCGCCGAGGACCTCCTGCAGGTCGGTTACCTAGGCCTGCTCAAGGCCATCAACAATTTCGACCCGCAGTACGGACAGAACCTGGCCGCCTACGCAGCGCCCTGCATCAGCGGGGAGATCAAGCGGCACTTCCGCGACCACCGATGGCAGATCCGGGTCGGCCGTCACGCCCAGGAACTCCGGCTGGAAATGCGCGCCGCTGAGGAGGACATGACCCAGCAGCTCGGTCACCCGCCCGACGACCAGGAAATGGCCCGGTACCTCGGCATCCTCGAGGATGACGTCCGCGAGGCCCACCAGGCCAACCAGGCGTTCACCGCTCACTCCCTGGACGCGCCGCTGTCCCCCGGCAATGATCCCGGGGTGCTGGCCGACCTCCTGGGCGACGACGACCCGGCCCTGGGCCACGTCCTTGAGATGGAAGCCGTCCACGCCCACCTGGGCGAGCTACCCGAACGAGAACAGCGCATCTTGATGCTGAAGTTCTACGGCAACCTCACCCAGCAGCAGATCTCCGAACGCCTCGGCATCTCCCAGGTGCACGTCTCCCGCCTGCTGGATCGCGCCTTGACCTACCTGCGCACGCAGATCACGTCAGACCGGTAAGCCGGGGAGTCAGCGAACCAGGACCTCGAACTCGCACTATCAGCTTGGGAATCTGTGAAATCTGGGGGATGGCCAGGGACCGGTGCGGGCGGGCTCGGCCCGGTAGCGGTTAGTGACAGACCGCCGCATTATGGTGCCATTTCCAGGCGGGGGCGTCGTTCGGGGCCGCCGTGGTCCGGGCTGGATCTTGCGGAACGGGCCGGTTTGCCGTCGCGGAAGTCCCGATGGGGCCGTAGAAGCGGAACAGGCCGAACCAGCCGCGGCCGGGCACTGTCTTGAGTATCAGTTATGTCATTGTCAGGGTCATCATGGCCGACGCCGGACCACGTGCAGTCTCTGCCGACGTGCACATCTCCACCCGGTCGGCCATCTGGCGTATGTGTGGGGCTGGCCGATGGTCAACCAGATCAATCGCCGCGAGGCCGCTACCTCGGTTCCGGAGCCGGGTCTGCGGGGCGGGGCCCTGCCGAATGCCCGGCGGGCAGGTCGAAGCCCACGAGATACGCTAGCTGCTGTCGATGAAGCCGCGAGGTTGAAGTAGTGGCGACGGAGCCTTCGCGTAGTGGTCACCTGCCGATCAACGGCCTAAGCCTCTATTACGAGGTGCACGGCGAGCTCGGCACGTCGAGAACGCCTCCGTTGCTGCTCATCCCCGGTGCATTCATGGCCACCAGCTCGATGACGCCGTGGGTATCGGCCTTGGCGGGCCAGCGCACCTTGATCGTCTTCGATCAGCAAGGGCACGGCCGCACCCCGGATACCTCGCGGAAGATGTCCTATGAGCAGTTCGCCGACGATGCCGCGGAGTTGCTGCGCACGCTGAACGTTCGGCACGCGGACGTGCTGGGCTACTCGCAAGGCGGCGGAGTCGCCATCCAGCTCGCGCTCCGGCACCCGCAGCTAGTGAGCAAGCTAGTCTCGATGTCGGCTAGCTACCAGCGCGAGGGCTTGTATCCGTCGGTGCTGGAAGGCATTGCGGGCCTCCGCGCCGCAGAACTGGCGGGGACACCGGTGGAGAAGGCGTTCATGAAGCACACGCCAGACGCCGCGTCGTTCGGCGCCTATGTGGAGAAGATGAAGGTCCTGGGCGTCAATGACCAGGACATCAGCGACGCGCAGCTGCGCTCAATGTCCGCGAAGACGATGATCATCATTGGCGATGCGGATGTCGTGAAGCCAGAGCACGCGCTAGCGATGTTCCAGCTGCGCGGAGGCGGCGATGCGGAAGCGGCAGCATCCGGTGTCCTGCGGGGTGTTCCGGCGGCCCGCTTGGTGATCCTGCCGGCCACGTCGCATATCGGGATCTTCGGAGAGGCAGCGGTGCTGGCACCGATGGTGAGCGCGTTTCTCGATGATGTAGCGCCGACGACGCCGGACCTTTTCTAGCCTCCACCACACATACGACATAACCGTCCGAGACGAAGCACCGGCGGCCCTGGCGGCCACGTGCATGGCACATCGCTCCGGACGGGGATACCGGTCTGGCGCTGGGTTTGGGCGGGCTGGCCTGGCGAAAGGGATCACTCGTGCCGGCTGAAGATGTCCCAGACCTCCCGGGCCGCGTAGTAAACCAGGATGTATCCGGCGGCGGGATCGGCCCACCACCAGCCGACGGCAGCGTTGAGCACCAGGCCGAGCAGCACGGCGACGGCCAGGATGGCGTCGATCGCCGTGACCCGCCCCTCGGTCCGCAAGACTGGATTGCCCAGCGCCCGGCCCGTACGAGCCTTCCCGGCCGCGAGAGCGAACATCACCGCGGCCGTCAAGGCTGTCCAGATGATCCCGGCAACCGAATGGCCCGGTCGGAAACCAGCAGCTAGGACGACTGTGGACTGCGCCAGCAGATAGACAGCCAGGGCGGCGAAGGCATAGCCGATCAGACGCAGCCCATATCGCTGGCGTTCGGCTCCGGTGCCTGACAGTTCCCAGATCACTACGGTCGAGGCGCCGATTTCAATCAGGGAGTCCAGCCCGAATCCGGCCAGGGCGACCGACCGGGCGGTGATCGCCGCGATCGCCAGGATGATGATCCCGGCCACGTTCCACCCCAGCGTGAACCACTCCAAGATGAAACCCCGGCGGGTCAGGGTCCGGCGGGCCCTTTCATCCAGGGTGCTCACCCGAGCAGTGTGCCAAATTGAGGGCGACCGGCTGGCGCGCCGCCTCTAGCTGATGACTCTCACATGTAGATGTGGTCAGCGTCCCGCTGGCATCACACGCCCGCGACCGCCGTTGAATCTTGATATGCGGGGCTCGTGGTGGATGGACTCTGATCCTGGGCCTGGCAGCGGGCTGGTTCTCACCTGGCTGGTGCTGGTGGTCCTTCTGGCGCTCGTGCGGCCACGTCGCGGCCTGCTTCGCGAGTCGCTGCGGCTGCTGCCGGACCTGGCCTTCCCGTTCGACCTGATACCCGGCTGCATCCCGATCCTGGGCTACGCCGATGACGCGATTATCGTCGCGGCCGTACTTCGCTGGGTAGTCCGCCACACCGGAATCGACGTCCTACGACGACACTGGCCCGGCACCGATGACGGCTTCGAGGTTCTAGGCCGGATCACCGGTCCCCGCTCGACCGGTCGAATCCCGCAGCGCACGACCAGTGAATTTCCTGGTGTCCCCAGCTCGCCCACACGCCTACCAGCCTGATCGTTCGTTGAGCTGCCCGCGTACGGCCGCTGGTGCCCGCTAGCGCCCAGTGCGGTTGTTACTCAGTTAGGTTTACTCAGCAGCTGGCCAGCATCCGGTCTGGACTGTCGTCGGCGGGTGAATCCTGTACCAGTGCCGGCGGATGAAAATGGACCCTCCTCCCTGATAGTGGGGAGTGATCAACGTGGAGGACTGGGCGGAGATCCGTCGGTTGCATCGGGCGGAGGGTATGCCGGTGCGGGCGATTGCGCGTCGGCTGGGGATGGGCCGGAACACGGTGCGGCGGGCGCTGGCGGCGGAGGGGCCGCCGAGGTATCAGCGGCCGGCGAAGGGGTCGGTTGTGGATGCGGCCGAGCCGCGGATCCGGGAGCTGCTGGCGCAGTGGCCGGATATGCCGGCGACGGTGATCGCGGAGCGGATCGGCTGGGAGCGGTCGCTGACGGTGCTGAAGGTCCGGGTGCGGGAGCTGCGGCCGTTGTTCGTCCCGCCGGATCCGGCGTCGCGGACGGAGTATCTGCCCGGTGAGCTGGCCCAGTGTGATTTGTGGTTCCCGCCGGCGGATGTGCCGGTGGGGGCGGGTCAGGCGGGGCGGCCGCCGGTGCTGGTGATGGTGGCCGGGTATTCGCGGGTGATGACGGCCCGGATGATCCCGTCGCGTCAGGGCCCGGACCTGCTGGCCGGGCACTGGGCCCTGATCAGCGGCCTGGGTGCCGTGCCGCGGGCTCTGGTCTGGGACAACGAGTCGGCGGTCGGGCAGTGGCGGGCCGGGAAGCCGGTGCTGACCGAGGCCATGAACGGGTTCCGGGGGACGCTGGGGATCACGGTGATCCAGTGCCGGCCGCGGGACCCGGAGGCCAAGGGCCTGGTTGAGCGGGCCAACGGCTATCTGGAGACATCGTTTCTGCCTGGCCGCCGGTTCGCCAGCCCAGCGGACTTCAACGCCCAGCTGGCGGACTGGCTAATGCGGGCGAACACCCGTCAGCACCGGACGCTGGGATGCCGGCCGGCGACCGGTGGGAGGCCGATAAGGCCGCGATGCTCCAGCTGCCGCCGGTGGCCCCGGTGACCGGGTGGCGGCTGGCCACCCGGCTGCCCCGCGACCATTACGTCCGGGTGGATTCCAACGATTACTCGGTGCACCCCTCGGTCATCGGCCGCACGGTCGAGATCGCGGCTGGGCTGGAGGAGGTCACGGTCACCTGCGCCTGCCGGCAGGTCGCCTGGCACCCGCGGTGCTGGGCCGCCCACCAGAGCATCACCGACCCGGCCCATGCCGCCGCGGCGGCGCAGCTGCGCCAGGCCCGCCGCCTGATCACGACCCGCCCGGCTGACACCGACGTGCAGCAGCGGGCCCTGGGCGACGACGACCGGATCCTGGGCACCGGCGATCAGGGAGCGGCGTGATGCCCGGCCGGGCTGGCGCCACGGCACCGGGCCGGGACGTGTCCTCAGAGATCGCCTACCTGGCCCGGGCGCTGAAGGCCCCGTCGCTGGGCGGGGCGGTGGAACGGCTCGCCGAACGGGCCCGGGCCGAATCCTGGACCCATGAGGAGTTCCTGGCCGCCTGCCTGCAACGCGAGGTCGCCGCCCGGGAGTCCCACGGCGGCGAGGGCCGTATCCGCGCCGCCCGGTTCCCAGCCCGCAAGTCGCTGGAAGACTTCGACTTCGATCACCAGCGGTCGCTGAAACGCGAGACCATCACCCACCTCGGCACCCTGGACTTCGTCACCGCGAAAGACAACGTGGTGTTCCTCGGGCCGCCCGGCACCGGCAAAACCCACCTGTCCACCGGGCTGGGCATCCGGGCCTGCCAGGCCGGGCACCGGGTCGCATTCGCCACCGCCTCACAGTGGGTCGCCCGGCTCACCGACGCCCACCACGCCGGCCGCCTCCAGGACGAACTCACCCGCCTGGGCCGCGTCCCGCTGCTGATCATCGACGAGGTCGGCTACATCCCCTTCGAAGCCGAGGCTGCCAACCTGTTCTTCCAGCTCGTCAGCTCCCGCTACGAGCGGGCCAGCCTCATCGTCACCTCCAACAAGCCGTTCGGCCGCTGGGGCGAAGTCTTCGGCGACGACACCGTCGCCGCCGCCATGATCGACCGCCTCGTCCACCACGCCGAAGTCATCGCCCTCAAAGGAGACAGCTACCGCCTCAAAGACCGAGACCTCGGCCGCGTCCCCGCGGCCACCACCAGCAACTAAAACACAACAATCACAGGGCAGGCGGGTCCATTTTCAGCCGCCGCAGCCGGGTCCACATTGGGCCGCCGTTGACACTGGACGCTGTCTTCTCCTGCTAGGAGACTGCAGCCTGGTCAACGTGCCGGATGGACTCGGTCTGGGATTAGGCGGGAAGTATGAGGCCCGCCTAATCCCAGAACTAGCTTGATGTGGGTGCTTGGTGGCCCTCCTTTCCATTGTCATGCCGGCCGGTCCTGTGCGTCTGCCGGGTCACCTCCTCTGCTCAGCCTGGCCAGGTCTAGCTCATTGAACCGTCGGGTTATGCCTGCGTGGTCATGGTCCATTCGGGTACTTTCTGCCCGGTGGCGGGGGTTGCTTCGAAGGTGAGCTTGACCTTGGCGCCGATGGGAACGTCGCCAGGTGCCTGGCCAGGCAGGTGGGAGAGGAAGTTGATGCCCGGGGCGTGGTCCAGGTTGATGACGGCGCAGTTGAATGGCTGGTCGGCCTGGAGGGCGGCGATCGGGGTGTCGTATACGACGGCGTAGCTGTAGATGGTCCCGTCACCGTCGTTTTCGCGCCATTCCAGGTGCTCGGCTGAGCCGCACTCGGCGCAGGTCGGCTCGGGCGGGTACTGCCACCGGTCGCAGGCGGTGCAGTACTGGATGACGAGGCGGTCTTCGTTCGCGGCGTCGTAGAACGGCCGGTCCAGGTCATCAGGGAGGGGTGACTGCTTCGGCATTGCGGGCTTCCTTCAGATCAGGGCTTACGGGGCCGCCGGGCCGGAACCGGCAGACGGCGGCCGCCGAGCGTGCGGGAAACGGCCCGGCGGCAGGCCGGGAAACGCCCGGGGGTGAGCGCTGCCGGCCATGACCTTTCTTAAACGCCAGGCAGGTAGCGGCGCTCCGGCGTGGCCCGGGCGGCTGGGACCGCGGGGAACAGGGCCCAGGGCGCGACGGGAGCTGAGCCGGCGCGGCCGGCGGGGATCCTGGCGGCTGCCTGAAAGAGGCCGCGATCAGGGCATCGAATTCGGCGTCCAGCCACTGCGGGTCGGCACAGATCATGTCGGCGAACGCGGCATCCGCGTCACGGGTGGAAAGGGCCATCCCGAACACCCTCCCGGGAACCTTAGGTAGCGTTACCAGGCCAATGGCCGATACACTTTTCATATAGCACTGACTGCAGGAAACTGTCAACAAGGGCAGAGTCAGCGGTCCGGCTCGGCGGGAGGTCCTGGCGGTGACCGGACGGCTTGACGCCCTGGATGACCCGGACTACCCGGCGTACACCACCGGGCGGGCCGCCGAGGTCCTGGGCGTGCAGCAGGCGTTCCTGCGCTCGCTGGATGCCGCCGAAGCGGTACGCCCGCAGCGGAGCGCGGGAGGGCGCCGCCGGTACAGCCGCCGCCAGCTGGCTTTCGCCGCCCGGATCAGGGACCTGTTCGATCAGGGCCACACCCTGGCCGCAGCGCTGCGGATACTGGCCCTGGAAGACGACCTGGCCGCCGAGCGCGCCCTGACCGCCCGGCTGCACCAGCAGCTCGCCGAGCGGCCCGCGCGAGACAGCTGAACCGGGCCCGCTTATTCACCGGGGGCAGGAGGGCGTGGTTCCCGCCGCCGCGGCGCCGGGGCCTCCTCACCGGTAAGGTCGCGGAGCCGGTCCAGCTCGGCCTGCAGATGCCGGGCCTGTTCCTGCAGCTGCAGGACCCGGCGGATGCCGGCCAGGTTCAGCCCGTCGGCGCTCAGCGCGGTGATCTCGGCCAGCCGGTCAATGTCACGGCGGGAGTACCGGCGCGTGCCGCCCGCGCTGCGGGCCGGGTCCAGCAGGCCCTCCCGTTCATAGATCCGCAGCGTCTGGGGGTGCAGCCCGGCCAGCTCGGCGGCCACCGAGATGCTGAACAGCCCCCGGTCCAGATCTCCCCAGCCCGGGTTCACCACGGTCGTCTCCTGTCCCGTGCCAGAAACCACGCGGCCAGGAGCGCAAGCGTGACACCGCGCTCGGCATCAACGGGCGGGCTGCTGGAGGCAGGCGCGCCGTCTATCCAGACCGGGCCTGCCCGCAGCGGTGGCGGCGCCTCCGATCCTTGCCCTGCCGGGCCTCCGGGGCGGCCAGCGTGGGAGCGTCGCACAGCGATCCGCGCCGTGGGCGCAGGTTGCGGGCCGCGAGCCAGGGCACGGTCATAGGCGGCGCGCCGGCTGGGGTCGCCGAGCACCTGCCAGGCCTCGGCCAGGACCCGGAACCGGCCCGGCGCGCCTGCGTCACACGGGCGGCCATCGGGGTGCTCATCCCGGGCCCGGCGCCGCCACGCCTGCGCGATTTCCTGCCGCGACGCGTCCCGGGGCACCCCGAGCAGCTGATAGTGGTCCCGGCCGCATTCGTCGTGACCGCCAGCGGTCATGACCGTCACCCTCCTCCGCCAGCTCGCGGCGACCTCTTCATCTTCAGTATGCGTGACGAAAAATCTCAGTCGACTCTTGTCATATAAATTTTCCAAGTGCTATATAGATGACGTGAGCGTGTGAAGACAGCACACACTTGAAGGAGGGAACCGATCATGCTCATGCGTACTGACCCGTTCCGCGAGCTGGACCGGCTCACCCAGCAGGTTTTCGGCACTGCCGCCCGTCCGGCCGCAATGCCGATGGACGCCTACCGGCAGGGCGACGCCTTCTATATCCACCTGGACCTGCCCGGCGTCTCCGCCGAGTCCATTGACCTGACCGTTGAGCAGAACGTGCTGACCGTCCGCGCCGAGCGCGCCCCGGTCCGGGCCGACGGCGCCGAGATGATCGTGGCCGAACGGCCCTACGGCACCTTCACCCGGCAGGTCTTCCTGGGCGAGACCCTGGACGCGGACCGCATCGACGCGGACTACACCGCCGGCGTCCTCACCTTGACCATCCCGGTCCACGAGGCCGCCAAGCCCCGCAACATCCAGGTCACCAGCCGCGACATCCAGCAGGCCGTCACGGCCTGACCCCGTCGCCGCGGAAGCTGAGGCATGGGCCGTTACCCGCTTAGCGGGCCCATGCCTCAGCACCAGCACGCGGCCAGGCGTGCGCGAACTGCTGCCGGGACCGCAGCAAGAAACTCTCGGTGCCCGCGCCGCGGCGCAAGGTCCCTGACGGGCAGCGGGCCAGCGGAGGACGAGGCACACCTGCGAGTAAGCAGAGAACTGAACGTTAGGAGCTGAAGATGGACTTCTCTGCCGTCACTCTCACCGACACCCAGAAGAGGTTCCAGGATGAGGTGCGGGCGTTCCTGGATGAGCACCTGACCGAGGAGGTGTACGCCGGGGCCCGTGAGCGGACCGACCACTTCGATCTGGGCCTCTGGCTGGCCATGGGCGCCAAGGGCTGGCTGCAGCCGCGCTGGAAGAAGGAAGACGGCGGCGCCGACCTGGACGACGTCTCCATCCGGATCCTGGAGACGGAGCTGCGCAAGCGGGACGCCCCGGTGGCCGGCGGGGCCAACGACCTGATCTGGCCCGCGGTCGACGCCTACGGAGCACCGGACCTCAAGGCGGAACTCAAGCCCAAGGTGGCCGACGGAACCGCCCGGTTCGTGCTGGGCTACTCCGAGCCGGACGGCGGCTCCGACATAGCCAACGCCAAGACCCGGGCCGAACGTGACGGCGACGAGTGGGTCATCAACGGGCAGAAGATCTTCACCACCAGCGCCCAGAACGCCACCCACGTCTTCCTGATCACCCGGACCGACCCGACGCTGCCCAAGCACAAGGGCCTGACCATGTTCCTGGTCCCGATGGACACCCCGGGCATCGAGGTCCAGGCGCTGCCCACTGTCGGCGACGAGCGCACCAACCTGACCTACTACAGCGACGTGCGCATCTCCGACCGGTACCGGCTCGGTGACGTCAACAGCGGCTGGTCGGTGCTGCACGGCCCGCTGGACGCCGAGCACAGCATCGGCGAGGAGGTCAGCAAGCTCGACGACCTGAGCATCGGCACCGGCCACATGCGCTACATGATCCCGGCCGTCGAGGCCGCCGCGAACTGGGCGCGGACCGCACCCGGCCGCAACGGCCCCAGGATCGAGGACAGAGCTTTCCTCGATTCCCTCGGGCACATGATCGCGCAGACCGAGGCGGCCTACGCCACCCCCGGGCCGATGGGCCGGATCAAGGGCGCCGAGGTGGCCATCGCCAACTCCGAGCGGCTGATCGACCTGGTCGGGCCCGAGGCGGTCCTGCCGTACGGCGCCGACGGCGCCATCGCCAACGGCGCCATCGAGGCCTCCCACCGGGCGGTCCAGGTCACCGCGACCTACGGCGGCACCGTCGAGGTGTTCCGGACCATCATCGCCCAGCACCACCTGGGCCTGCCCCGGCCGGACTATCCCGGCCGCAAGGCCTTCCTGACCGGAGACCGGCCCGCCCCGGCGGTGGCATAACCCCAACGGCACCCTGGACCGGTCCGCCTGATAGGGGCAGACCGGTCCAGGGGCTGTCCTCCGGCACCTGAGCGGGCGGCCGCACCTGGCCGGGAGCGGCAGCGGAAGCTTGCCGGGCTGGCGCTAGACGCACCGTAGAGTCTGCAGGCTGTGTGCTGCGACGTTAACCTTGGCGGCGGCGGCCTGGACGTCGTGCTGTCCCGGGTCAGCGGTGTCGAGGTCGGTCAGCCACATCTGGCCCGCGCTGCGGCACCTTGGCATCCACGCCCGTCACCGTGTATCCACAGCTGCTGTTAGCACAGCGTTAAACAAGAAGAAATCGGTCCGCCGCGGTTGCGCCTTTCGCCATGGCCGTGTGAAGTTGCCTCATCCAAGCAGAGCGGAGGTTGGATGGCTTCTGGCTCAGCTCGAAAGGCGGCCTGTCAAGCTGGTGGAACCTCCGCCGCGTTCGATGGTGTGGCTAGCATGCTGGGATGGCATGCCGGGGAGCACCCTGGGCGGCGGCAGCATGGTGAACTACGCGCCATCCTCGGCTCCATTGCCTGCTGTACATGGAGGCCAGGTCGCAGGTCAGTTTGCTACCCTTTCCGTCGGATTCACGGCCTTCCAGGTGTTCACGGTCGACTACGTCGAAGCTGAGGCGCGAAAGGCCTCGGTCTGGAATCCGGTCCGTCAGCCAGCATTGCTAGTGCAGTCCGCCTGATCTGGCCGCTCGTCTAGGAGCAAACGACGTGGCGCGGCCTCCCCCAGCACGTGAGCTCGATATGGGACCACCCAGGAGTGACCGAAAGTCCCCGGTGTTGACCGGCCGGACGGGCACACGACAGGCACGGCTTCGCGGTAATTCGCCTGGGTTTACCAGTAGGTCGATGCGTACGGTAAGCGGCGTCGTCGCGATGGCGCGCCCGATCGCCGCGTCCCACTGGTAGGCCAGGGTGCGTGATCGTTGTGCGGTGTCATCTTCGGGAAGCAGACTAGCGGTCCCGCGGCGCCAGCGGCGTCCAGCGAGGACGCGCACCTGGGGATCTTTAAGGACGTTGCGCACCCAATCCGCTTGTCGGCCATGGGCGGCAATCACCCAGAAGGTATCACCGTCCAGCCCATTGCCGACGCACGTATATCGGGGCAGGCCGCTGGCGCGGCCAGTAGTCTCTAGCAGCGCGAACGCGCGGGGCGCCAGTCCATGCCGGAGCTGCCACTGCATCACGTGGTTCCCACCCCAGAGCAGCACCTTCAGCGCCTGGTACTTGCGAGTCCGGTTCGGACCCGGCTCTTGATCCATTAGCGCATCGTCTCGCTGTAACGCCAGCGAGGTCTAGAAGCGCGGAAATAACTACGGCGTGGCCTGGATCACTGCGGACGATAGGTCAACCGCACGACCGATTGGAGCCCGTCATTCGTGAAGGATCGGTTACAGACCGCCAGGTGACACGAGCAAAGCTCGGCCAGCGATCGCTGCGTTCCACGCACGTCCCATACGCCGAGGATTGGCCTCGGAAGATGGACTGTCAGCTAGGGAATCTGTACCGTTCAGGCCTATTTCTGGTTTGACCTGGGCTGCGCGCCGTCCGTGAGTGACCGCGAGAGACCCTTTTCCCTGGGTTAATGGCCCGCTAATGGCCCCGGCTAGTCACCCGCTGATCTTGAGCGGTCCACTGCTCCCAGGG
The DNA here is from genome assembly GCA_963744005.1 of uncultured Actinomycetes bacterium. Classification (GTDB taxonomy): domain Bacteria; phylum Actinomycetota; class Actinomycetes; order Streptosporangiales; family Streptosporangiaceae; genus Palsa-504. The sequence continues at coordinate 2,878,196 of CAVURU010000003.1, forward strand.
CGAGCCAGATTTGTCGCACACGAAGGCCAGCGTACGTCTGGCAGGTATAGAGTCCGGCTGGTACCTGAGATATCGAACGATGCTAACCGCCGTTTCAGTCGAGCTGTTACGCGTTTTCCCGTTAACGATGAGCGAGAAAGTGCAGTTCATTCCCTGCCCTGCAATGCCATCGGCCCGCAGTGTGCAGGGGATGGCCTGCGCTTAGCCCGCACAGGCTCCCGGCCCGCCGTTTACAGGTTGACGGCGGACCGCAGGCTGGCAAGGCCATGTCCTGATGGCGACGGCTACTGCTGGGTGCCTCGGTTCGTTGCCGTTCAACGCCTTGGCTGCACCGGCGGCTGCACAGCCGCAGCGCTTGGTCCGCAGGCACGCCCCGGGCCCTCGGCGACCCACAGGGCAGGATCAATTACTCAAGGCTCCCGTCCGTCGGCCGTTAAGTGGTGTAGCGGACGTTGACGTTCTTGATGGTGCCGTTGAAGGGGAACGGCGCCTTGTCGTAGTAGTCAAGCGAGACGGGGCTGCCGAGGCAGGTGCCGATGTCGAGGCATTCGTTAGCGCTGAACAGCAGCGGAACGCTGACGGGCACCTGGCCGACACCGAACTTCTCACCGTTGACGGTCATGGTGATGCTCAGGGGGCCGCCGGGCCTGGCCTCGATGTACTCCGTCTCGATCTGGATGCTGACTGGGCCAGCCGGGAGCCGCTGGTCGGAACGGATCTTGGTCCGCATCAAGATGAACGTGTTGTACTCGTAGCAGAGGACGCCGTCCTCGACGAAGCAGGTGAGACCGCCTCCGGCGCCGCCCAGGGCGTAGAGCACACCGTTCGCGCCATCCGGGATATCCGCGTCGATGGTCACGACGTTGGCCCGGTTCCCGAGTGCGGGAGCGCAGAATTCCGGCATCCGGGTGATGTCGGCCGTGAAGTTCCACTCGCGGTACGGAGTGGATAGCCGCAGCTCGGGATGATAGACGAGGGTCCACAGGCCGCCCCCGACTGGGTAGACGCTGTTCCTGGCCGCCTCGATCGCGAACGTCTCTTTCATCTGCGCGAGCTTCTCAGGCAACTCGGCGGCCAGGTCGTGGGCCTGCGTCCAGTCCTCGTCGAGGTTGTACAGCTCCCACTGGTCCCGGTCCGGTGTCCACTCGGCGATGCCAGGCGGCGTGCCGGGAACCCACGGAGCCCGCGGGCCGAAGGCCGAAGCCATCCACCCGTCGTGGTAGATCGCGCGGCTGCCCATGATCTCGAAGTACTGGGTATGCAGCCGACCGGGCGCATCGGGCTGATCGAAGGTGTACGCGAAGCTCGTGCCGTCGATCGGGTCCTGGGGGATGCCGTTGACCACCCGCGGCGGGGTGATGCCGACCACGTCATAGATCGTCGGGACGATGTCGTTGCAGTGATGGAACTGGGCGCGGGGTGTCGCGTCCGGCGTGATCTTCGCAGGCCACCGGATGGCCATCGGGTTTCGCGTCCCACCGAGGTGGGAGGCGAGCAGCTTCAGCCCCTTGTACGGGGTGCTGCCCGCCCACGCCCAGCCCGCGTGGTACATGTTGTCGACCTTCGGCGAGCCCAGCACATCCAGGCCGCCGAGTTCCTCCAGCGCCCTGATGTGCATGTCGACCGTCGTCGGTATGCCGTTCTGCGAAACCAGCTCGCTAATGGTGCCGTTCTGGCCTTCACCCGATGAGCCGTTGTCGCCCCAGATGTAGAAGATCAGGGTGTTGTCGCCGTATCCGAGCCGCTCGACCTCATCGATCAGCCGGCCGACCTGGACGTCGACGTGCTCGGCGTAACCGGCGGCCACCTCCATCAGCCGGCGCTGGAACGGCCGCTCGTCCTCCGGGACGTCCTCCCAGGCGGTCATCCGGGGGTCGCGGGGTGTCAGCTGGGCCTCGGGCGGGATCCAGCCTGCTTCCTTGGCCCGGTGGAAAACGCGCTCCCGGTAGGCGTCCCAGCCGTCATCGAACTTCCCAGCGTACTTGTCGGCCCAGTCCTTCATCACATGGTGCGGGCCGTGCAGGCATCCGCTGGCCCAGTACATGAAGAACGGCTTGTCGGGCTCGAAGGCCTTGTGCCGGTGCAGCCACCCGATGGCGTCATCGGCCAGGTCCTCACTGAGGTGGTAGCCCTGCTCCGGTGTCCTGGGCGGCAGCACGCTGGTGGTGTTGCGCACCAGGTTCGGCTCGTACTGCGACGCCTCCCCGGCCAGGAAGCCGTAGAAGTACTCAAACCCGACTCCGGTCGGCCAGTTATGGAACGGCCCCGCTGAAGTGGTCTCGATCGCCGGGGTGTTATGCCACTTCCCGAACGCCGCGGTAGCGTACCCGTAGTCCTTCAGGACCTCGGCGCCCAGGGCACTGCTCTTGGGTATCTCACCCGCGTACCCGTCCCAGTCGTTGGCCAGCTCAGCGATCTGCCCGTTGCCGATCCGGTGATGGTTCCGGCCGGTCAGCAGCGACGCGCGGGTCGGCGAGCACATCGCCGTGGTGTGGAACCGGTTGTACCCGATCCCCTCGTTATGGATCCGGGTCAGCGTGTCAGTCTGCACCTCGCCGCCGAAGGTCGACGGAAGACCCGGACCGGCATCATCGATCAGCACCACAAGGATGTTCGGAGCGTCATCAGGCAGCCGCCGGGGCTGGACGCGCTGCTCGTAAACCGACTCCTGAAGGGTCCGGCCCGCGATACTCGCCGACGGAGTCGGCGGGAACGGCAACACCTCTTGCGAACTCACCAGCGTCTCTCCTCGCATCAGCCCCGGCCAGATCAGAAAGGCCCAGCCGTACGTACTGCCGGGTATCGACAACGCCGCTGCCGATCACCATCAACCATCACACGCATCACATGAGCCGACCTCACCCAGCCAGGGTGATGAGTGTGCACATATCCCAGTCAGGCCTGGCCTAGGACCGGAATTACGTCTTGTCCTGTCAGGTGATGGGCATCTTGGTCTCGCGACAGGCGCCGATGGTCTCTTCTGACGCCTGCTCCGCCCCATCTTCCTCATAGACGCTGAATCCCTGGTGAGCGGTCAGCGGGTCAAGGGCCGCGAAGCGATCGCATGCGACGCCTCAGGCGCCCTTGAGACGACATCTGCGACTGGGACACGGCAAGCCGAGGAAGAGGACTCAGCGCCGCACGCCGCTCGGTGCAGCCGGAAAGCCTTACGATCTGGATCTCGTATCGCTCGACGCCCGGCACGCCGCGGCGGGCGGGGCCTCCCAAGGCCAGAGCCCGCCGCGAGCTGGGGCTGATCATCCAGCTGCTGCTCGGACCGCCCAAGTCACGGGCCGGGAGGCGGGTCGTGGGCATCCCGGAGGTCACCATGCCCGCGCTGCGCGAGCACCTGGCGGTCTTCACCCCGCCGAGCCCGGGGCGCTCGCCTTACCCGGCCAGCGTGGCCAGCCGCTGCGGCGCAGCAACTTCAACAAGATGTCAGCGTGGCCGTTCGCGGTGAGTGCCATCGGCGCTGAGGGCTGCACGTCCATGACCTGCGGCACACGGGTAAGCAGTTCGCGGCCAACAGCGGCGCGCCGCTGCGGGATCTGATGATGCGGATGGGTCATGACAACGAACGGGCAGCGCTGCTTTACCAGCACGCGGCCCGCGGCGCTGACCGGAGGATCACGGATGCGATCGACTCCACGTCCAGGCGGGGCACACCCGCGGCGACGATGCAGACGGCGACCTAGTCGCACGAATGACCGGGATCAGCCTTAGCGCCCATAGAAGCGATGCGGAGCGAAGGGCCCTGAGCTGAGCTTACGAGGGTGGAGCGGGTGACGAGAATCGAACTCGCACTATCAGCTTGGGAAGCTGACGTTCTACCATTGAACTACACCCGCACGCACGAACACGGTCCTGACGCCTGGCGGAGCCTGTGCGGTGTTCGCCCAGACATAGTACCGGAACCGATAGGTTGCGAGCGTGCTCCTCTCCGATCGTGACATCAAGGCCGAGATCGAGGCCGGGCGGGTCAAGCTCGATCCCTTTGAGCCCGAGCTGGTCCAGCCGGCCAGCATCGACGTGCGCATCGACCGGCTCTTCCGGGTCTTCGAGAACCACCGCTACCCGCATATCGACCCGGCGGTGGAACAGCCCGACCTGACCCGGCTGATCGAGACGGCGGACGACGAGCCGTTCGTCCTGCACCCGGGCGAGTTCGTGCTGGGCTCCACATTCGAGGTGATCACGCTGCCGGGGGATGTCGCGGGGCGGCTGGAGGGCAAGAGCTCGCTGGGGCGGCTGGGGCTGCTCACGCACTCGACGGCGGGGTGGATCGACCCGGGGTTCTCCGGGCACGTGACGCTCGAGCTGTCCAACGTGGCCACGCTGCCGATCAAGCTGTGGCCGGGCATGAAGATCGGCCAGCTGTGCCTGTTCCGGACCAGTTCCCCGGCCGAGCACCCGTACGGGTCCTCGGTGTACGGGTCCCGGTACCAGGACCAGCGGGGGCCGACGCCGTCCCGGTCGTACCTGAACTTTTACCGGACGAAGGTCTGAGGCAGCGGGCCAGCCAGCGGGGCCAGCGGACGGGTCCAACGGGAGCGGTGTCGGCCTAAAGGCGTTATGTCCGGCCAGGCTGAGAATCATGATCACCTTCCGCCGAGACGAAAGCTGAGCATGACTGCCGAGCAGACCGCGAATCCTGGCCCGCAGGCCGACGAGACACTCGATGCGTTCTTCCACGTGGACGGCGACGCCATGGTGCCGACGTGGCTGGCCTCCAGCCCGTGGGGACCGGTGCTGCACGGCCGGATGACCGGCGGGCTGGCCGCCCGGGCGGCGGAGCAGGTGCTGGCCGAGGACCCGGACCTGATCTGCACCCGGCTGACGATCGACATGTTCAAGTCGGCGCCGCTGGCCCCGATGCAGGTCAGCACCAAGACGGTGCGCAGCGGCCGCCGGATCAGGATCATCGAGGTCACGGTCGAGCAGGACGGCACGGCCATCGGGCAGGGCAAGTTCGTGCTGCTGCGCCGGGCCGAGCAGCCGGAGGGCGTGTTCCGGGAGACGCCGGGCTGGATCGCGCCGGCGCCGGGGCCGGAGCTGGGGCCGCCCAACCGCAACGACGGGCCGGGCCTGGACGGGGCGACCGACGGGCACCGGTGGACGGCGCCGCATCAGTCGTGGCGGGTCAACGGGAGGTCGGGGCCGGAGTCGGCCGGCACCTGGGTCCGGGACGTGTACCCGCTGGTGGCGGGCGAGGAGCTGACCCCGCTGGTGCGGCTGGGGCTGGCCGGGGACCTGGCCAGCCCGGAAGCCAACAGCTCCACCCGCGGGCTGCACTTCATCAACGCGGACTACACCATCTACCTGGGCCGGGAGCTGCAGGGCGAGTACATCGGCCTGCAGCCCTACGGTCACGTCAGCGAGCTTGGCGTGGCCGTGGGCCAGTGCGTGGTGCACGACGAGAAGGGCCCGGTCGGGTTCATCGCCACCACGGCGCTGGCCAACTAGCCGCCCCAGCTGCTGCGCAGACGAAGAGCCCGGCGCCAACGGCACCGGGCTCTTCTAGGCCTCGACGGTGGTTGTGCCGTCGTCTTGGGTGAGCTGGGCGGGGATGGGGGGCGGGTTGGCGGAGCGGGCGAGGAGCTGGGCGACGTCGATGACTTCGAGGGTGGGTTTGGCCAGGCCTTCGGCTTTCCGGGCGTTGACGGCGTCGCCGAGCATGACCAGGCAGTAGGGGCAGGCGGTGGAGATGGTGTCGGGGTCCAGTTCCAGGGCCTCATCGACCCGGTTGGCGTTGATCCGGGTCCCGATCCGCTCTTCCATCCACATCCTCGCGCCGCCCGCGCCGCAGCAGAACCCCCGGTTCTGGCAGCGGTGCATCTCCTCGGCCTCCACCCCGGGGACGGCTTCCAGGATGGCCCGGGGCGGGGTGAACACCTTGTTGTGCCTGGCCCAGGAAACACGGGTCGTGGTAGGTCAGCTTCTCCTCGATCCGCTCCACCGGGGTGATCTTCCCCTGCTCCAGCAGCCGGGCCAGCAGCTGGGTGTGGTGGATCACGTCGTAGGTCCCGCCCAGCTGCGGGTACTCCCGGGCGATGGAGTTGAAGCAGTGCGGGCACGACGCCACGATCGTCTTCGGCGCCGCCTCGTTCAGCGTCTCGATGTTCTGCTGGGCCAGCATCGAGAACACGAACTCATTCCCCATCCGCCGGGCCGGGTCCCCGGTGCACGTCTCCCCCGGGCCCAGCACCGCGAAGTTCACCCCGGCCTGGTGCAGCAGGGTCGCGATGGCCTTGGTCGTCCGCTTGGCCCGGTCCTCCAGGGCCCCCGCGCAGCCGACCCAGAACAGGTACTCCACGTCCTGGCCGAGCTTCCCGTCCGCGACCGGGACCTCGAAGTCCAGCTCGGTGATCCAGTCCCCCCGGTGGGCGGCGCCCATCCCCCACGGGTCGCCCTGGTTCTCCAGGTTCCGCAGCATCCCGGCCGCCTCGACCGGGAACGCGGACTCGATCAGCATCTGATGCCGGCGCATCCCGTCGATGTGATCGATGTGCTCGATATCCACCGGGCACTCCTCCACGCACGCCCCGCAGTTCGTGCACGACCACAGCACATCCGGGTCGATGACCCCGTTCTCCTCCGCCGTCCCCACCAGCGGCCGCTCCGCCTCCGCCATGCACCGACGCGGGCAAGCTTCTCCCGCGCGTCCTCATCGGCCAGCAGCCAGTCCGCCTTCGCGAACGCGTGATCCCGCAAATCCAGGATCACCATCTTCGGGGACAGCGGCTTACCCGTGGCCCAGGCCGGGCACTGAGACTGGCACCGCCCGCACTCGGTGCAGGTCCCCATGTCCAGCAGGCCCTTCCAGGTGAAATCCTCGATCTTCCCCAGCCCGAACACGTCCGTCTCCGGGTCCGCCTCCTCAAAATCCAGCACGCTCCCGTTCGACCGCATCGGCTCCAGCGGACCCAGGCCGTTCGGCTTCCGGGAGAACATCACGTTCAACGGAGCCAAAGCAATGTGCAGGTGCTTGGAATACACCACGATCACCGCGAAGCCCATCACCACGGCGATCTGGGCCAGCAGGAACACCGCTTCCAGCACGCTGTTGGTGCCGTACCCGAGCGGGGCCAGCCAGTGCCCGACGATCTGGGACGCGAAGGCCCAGTGCTCATACGGGAACACGCCGGTGTTGATCTGCGCGCCCCGGTACAGCAGCAGCGTCGCGATGACCAGGAAGATCATGCCGAGCACGATCCAGGCGGCCCGGGTGTGGGACCCGAAGAACCTCGACCGGCGGCCCTCCCGGTGCGGGTTGTTGATGATCCGCAGGATGGTGAACGTGGTGATCCCGAACAGCACCCCGACCGCGAACAGGTCCTCGATGAACCCGATGAACGGCCACGTCCCGATCAGCGGGATATGAAACGTCCGCTGGAACAGGTTCCCGTACGCCTCGATGATGGTCAGCAGCAGCACGATGAAGCCCCAGAACGTGGCCGCATGCGCCGCACCCGGCAGCGACCACTTCAGCAGCTTCCGCTGCCCCACCACCTGAACCGTCTGATACTCCCCCACCTCACCCGGATGATTCCGCACCTGAGCGAACCGCTCCGGCGCCGGCTGCCCGCTGAAGGCCAGCCGCCGCAACCAGTTCACCCGCCGCGACGCCACCCCCAACGCCACCACCGTCAACGCCAAACCGATGACGATACGAGCAACCACGGCCCGACCTCCTTATGAGCAAGAAGTCCAGAGTAACTGCCGCTTGATCGTTTCCTCGCGCACGTCCCCTTCTGGGCGCGTCCAGCCCCCTGACCAGGAACGACGACAGGCAAAGCGGCTTATTCGAGAGCGCGCCGAAACGGCGGGCGCGGACGGCGGGAAAAACCCGGCGGAGATTCCGGGCCGGATGGGAATCATCCTGGACTCTAAGAAGTTGAGCCTAAGTGACTCAAGTCATTTGACGGCGCAAGTGCCTGCTGGCAAGCTTGAGCCCGAACAACTCAACTTCACACACACAAGGACTGCTCATGGCACGTGCGGTAGGTATTGACCTGGGGACGACCAACTCTGTTGTCGCCATTCTCGAAGGCGGCGAGCCCGCGGTCATCGCCAACGCCGAAGGCTCACGGACCACTCCCTCGGTCGTGGCCTTCGCCAAGAACCAAGAGGTGCTCGTCGGCGAGGTCGCCAAGCGGCAGGCCGTCACCAACGTGGACCGGACCATCCGTTCGGTCAAGCGCCACATGGGGACCGACTGGACCGTCAACATCGACGGCAAGAACTTCACTCCCCAGCAGATCAGCGCGTTCGTCCTGCAGAAGCTGAAGAGGGACGCGGAGGCCTACCTGGGTGAGGTCATCACCGACGCGGTGATCACCGTCCCGGCGTACTTCAACGACGCTCAGCGGCAGGCGACCAAGGAAGCCGGCGAGATCGCCGGCCTGAACGTGCTGCGCATCATCAACGAGCCGACCGCGGCCGCGCTGGCCTACCACCTGGAGAAGGAGGACGAGTCCACCATCCTGGTCTTCGACCTGGGCGGCGGGACGTTCGACGTGTCCCTGCTGGAGGTGGGCGAGGGCGTCGTGGAGGTCAAGGCGACCAACGGCGACAACCACCTGGGCGGCGACGACTGGGACCAGCGCATCGTTGACTGGCTGGTCAAGGACTTCAAGAACGGCTACGGCACCGACCTGTCCAAGGACAAGATGGCGCTGCAGCGGCTGCGTGAGGCGGCCGAGAAGGCCAAGATCGAGCTGTCCCAGGGCATGGAGTCGCAGATCAACCTGCCCTACATCTCGCACGGCCCGGACGGCCCGCTGCACCTGGACGCCAAGCTGACCCGCGCGGAGTTCCAGCGGCTGACCGCTGACCTGCTCGACCGGTGCAAGGTGCCGTTCCAGCAGGTGATCAAGGACGCCGGGATCAAGATCGAGGACGTCAACAACGTCGTCCTGGTCGGCGGTTCCACCCGGATGCCCGCGGTGGTCGACCTGGTCAAGTCGCTGACCAACGGCAAGGAGCCCAACAAGGGCGTCAACCCGGACGAGGTCGTGGCGGTCGGCGCCTGCCTGCAGGCCGGCGTGCTCAAGGGCGAGGTCAAGGACGTCCTGCTGCTCGACGTGACCCCGCTGTCGCTGGGCATCGAGACCAAGGGCGGCATCTTCACCAAGCTGATCGAGCGGAACACGACGATCCCGACCAAGCGCTCGGAGATCTTCACCACCGCCGAGGACAACCAGCCGTCGGTGCAGATCCAGGTCTTCCAGGGCGAGCGTGAGATCGCGGCCTACAACAAGAAGCTCGGCATGTTCGAGCTGGCCGGGATCGCTCCCGCGCCCCGCGGCCTGCCGCAGGTCGAGGTGACCTTCGACATCGACGCCAACGGCATCGTGAACGTGTCCGCTAAGGACCTGGGCACGGGCAAGCAGCAGTCGGTCCAGATCACCGGCGGGTCCGCGCTGGGCAAGGACGACATCGAGAAGATGGTCCGGGACGCCGAGCAGTACGCCGAGGAGGACCGGCAGCGCCGCGAGGAGGCTGAGGTCCGCAACCAGGCCGACACGCTGATCTACAGCACCGAGAAGTTCCTCGGCGAGAACGAGGACAAGGTGCCGGACGACATCAAGTCCGAGGTCCGTGAGGCGCTGGCCGAGGTCAAGAAGGCCCAGGAGAGCAACGACACCGAGGCCATCAAGACGGCCACGGAGCGGGCCGCCCAGGTCAGCCAGAAGATGGGGACCGCCATCTACCAGCAGGCCCAGGCCCAGCAGGCTGCGGCTCAGCAGGACCAGGCGGGCTCGGCCGAGGACAGCGCGCAGGCCGCTGACGACGAAGTCGTCGACGCCGAGATCGTGGACGACGAGAGCCCGAGCGAGGGCGGCGCGCGCTAATGCCGGCCGCGGAGGAACCGGGCTCCGGCCCGGTCATCCACGACAACCGGCGTATTGATCCGGTGACCGGGCAGGTCCGGGGGAAGCATGCGGCGGCCAAGCCGGCCGGCACGTCAGGTGCCGGCCGGAGGGCCGCCCCCTCGGGCCTGACCGGGCCGGATCAGCCCACCACTGACACAGCCACCACTGGCACAGCCACCACTGACACAGCCACCACTGGCACTGGCAGCAACGACGAGGACGATCTGGAGATGGCCGACATCAAGGACGACGAGGTTCTCGAGGGAGTCCTCGAAGAGCCCGCCGACGACGACGCGAAGGAGCCGGACGCGGTCAAGCAGCTGGCCGAGCGCACCGCCGACCTGCAGCGGCTGCAGGCGGAGTACGCCAACTACCGCAAGCGGGTGGACCGGGACCGGGTCGCCGTGCGCGAGCAGGCGGTGGCGACCGCGCTGACCGGGCTGCTGCCCGTGCTGGACGCGATCGGCCAGGCCAAGGAGCACGGCGAGCTGTCCGGCGGGTTCAAGTCGGTGGCCGACGCGCTGACCTCCGCGGTGAGCAAGCTCGGCCTGGTCACCTACGGGGCGAAGGGCGACCCGTTCGATCCCAAGATCCACGAGGCGCTGACCAACATCTATTCGCCCGACGTCACCGTCGACACGTGCGTGGAGATCCTGCAGCCCGGCTACCAGGTGGGCGAGCGGATCCTGCGCCCGGCCCGGGTCGCGGTCGCCGCGCCGGCGACGGGCCCGGACGGCGCCAGCAACGACGCCGAAGCCGAATAAGCAACCGGTGCGGACGGTCACTAATCATCAGTCCAGGCAGGCGGGATGAGCACCAAGGACTACCTCGAGAAGGATTATTACAAGGCCCTGGGGGTCGCCAAGACGGCGAAGCCCGCCGAGATCAAGTCGGCCTACCGCAAGCTGGCCCGCAAGTATCACCCGGACTCCAACCAGGGCGACGCCAAGGCCGAGGAGCGCTTCAAGGAGATCTCCGAGGCGTACTCCGTGCTGTCGGATGAGAAGCGGCGCAAGGAGTACGACGAGGCGCGCTCGATGTTCGGCAGCGGCTTCCGGGTGCCGACGGCAAACCGGCCGGGCGGCGCCGGCGGCGGGTTCAACTTCGACCTGGGCGACATCTTCGGCAACAACGCCGACACCGGCAACACCGGCCTGGGTGACCTGTTCGGCACCGTGTTCAACCGCGGCGGCGGCCGGACCACGGCGCAGAACCGGCCCCGCCGGGGCGCCGACGTGGAGACCGAGACGACGCTGAGCTTCAGCGACGCGATCGACGGCACCACGGTGGCGCTGCGGCTGACCGGCGAGGGCCCGTGCCCGACCTGTCACGGCACCGGGGCCAAGGCCGGGACCGTGCCCAAGGTCTGCCCGGTCTGCGGCGGGAGCGGCCAGTCGGCCCGGAACCTGGGGTCGTTCGGCATCTCCGAGCCGTGCAAGGAGTGCCGGGGCCGCGGCCTGGTCGTGGAGGACCCGTGCCCGTCGTGCGAGGGCAGCGGCCGGGCGATGAGCTCGCGGACCATCCAGGCCCGCATCCCGGCCGGGGTGGCCGACGGCCAGCGGATCAAGCTGGCGGGCAAGGGCGCCCCGGGCGAGCGGGGCGGGCCGGCGGGCGACCTGTACGTGCGGGTGCACGTCAAGCCGCACCCGGTCTTCGGCCGGTCGGGCGACAACCTGACCGTGACCGTGCCGGCCACGTTCGCCGAGCTGGCCCTGGGCGCCGAGATCAAGGTGCCCGCGCACGGCGGCGCGCCGGTGACGGTCCGGATCCCGGCGGGAACGCCGAACGGGCGGACCTTCCGGGTGGCCGGCAAGGGCATCCGGCGTAAGGACGGGACGACCGGCGCGCTGCTGGTCACCGTCGAGGTGACGGTGCCGCAGGACCTGAACGGCAAGGCCCGCAGCGCCATCGAGGAATTGCGCGAGGCCACGGCCGGCGCGGACCCGCGCGAGGAGCTCCTGGCGCGGGCCAAGGAGTCCTGAGAGGAGGAGATGATATGAGCAGCCCATTCGAATCGGATGATCTGCCGGTTTACGTCATCTCCGTAGCGGCCCAGCTGTCCGGAATGCACCCGCAGACGCTGCGGGAGTACGAGCGCCGCGGCCTGGTGTCGCCAGGCCGCAGCGCGGGCCGCGGGCGGCGCTACTCGATGCGGGACATCCTGGCCCTGCGCGAGATCCAGCGGCTGTCGCAGGAAGAGGGGGTCAACCTGGCCGGCGTCAAGCTGATCCTGGACCAGCTCGAGGAGCTGGACCGGGCCCGCACGCTGGTCGCCGAGCTGCGCGCCGAGATCGCGCAGCTGCGCGCGGAGCTGGAATCCACCCGGGCGGTGGCCGCCCGGCTGGCCGGCCTGCGGCGCAGCGGCGGCGGCGACCAGCCCGGCCTGGTGCCCGTGCGGCACGCGCCGCGGGCCGCACGCTGGGAATCGGGACCCGGTACGTCCAGCGATGACGCGTAGCGGGCCCAGCCGAGCAGGAACCGCCGAGCAGGAACGACGAGCAGGACTGGAGCTGGGCGTCCGGCGGGAGCCGGACGGCCTAGAGGAGAACACTGAGCTGGGCCGACCGCGATCCGGGCGGCTCGCAGGAGACAGAGATGGCTGACGAGAAGTTCACCCACAAGAGCCAGGAGGCGCTGTCCACCGCCGTGCAGCGCGCCGCGGCGGACGGCAGCCCGCAGGTCGAGCCCCTGCACCTGCTCGTCGCCCTGGTCGAGCAGGCGGACGGCACCACCGCCCCGCTGCTGCGCGCGGTGGGCGCCGACCCGGCGCTGGTGGCCAAGCAGGCCGCCGAGCGGCTGGACCGGCTGCCGAAGGCCCGCGGGGCCACGCTGAGCGGCCCGGAGATGTCCCGCCCGCTGCTGGCCGCGGTCAACACGGCGAAGGACCGGGCCCGCCAGCTGGGCGATGAGTACATCTCCACCGAGCACCTGCTGGTCGGCCTGGCCGCTGACGGCGGCGACGCCAAGGCCGTGCTGACCGCGGCCGGCGTCACGGCCGAGGCGCTGCTGGAGGCGTTCGGCCAGATCCGCGGCAGCGCCCGGGTGACCAGCCCGGACCCCGAGGACACCTACAAGGCGCTGGAGAAGTACGGCGTCGACCTGACCCAGATGGCCCGGGACGGCAAGCTCGACCCGGTCATCGGCCGGGACACCGAGATCCGGCGGGTCATCCAGGTGCTGTCCCGGCGGACCAAGAACAACCCGGTGCTGATCGGCGAGCCGGGCGTGGGCAAGACCGCGGTGGTGGAGGGCCTGGCCCAGCGGATCGTGGCCGGTGACGTGCCCGAGTCGCTGCGCGGCAAGCGGCTGGTCGCCCTGGACCTGGGCTCGATGGTGGCCGGGGCCAAGTACCGCGGCGAGTTCGAAGAGCGGCTCAAGGCCGTGCTGAACGAGATCAAGCAGAGCGACGGCCGGGTCGTCACGTTCATCGACGAGCTGCACACGGTGGTCGGGGCGGGCGCGGCCGAGGGCGCAATGGACGCGGGCAACATGCTCAAGCCCATGCTGGCCCGCGGCGAGCTGCGGATGGTCGGCGCGACCACGCTGGATGAGTACCGGGAGCGGATCGAGAAGGACCCCGCCTTCGAGCGCCGGTTCCAGCAGGTGATGGTGGGCGAGCCTTCGGTAGAGGACACGATCGCCATCCTGCGCGGGCTCAAGGGCCGGTACGAGGCGCACCACCAGGTGCAGATCGCGGACTCGGCGCTGGTCGCGGCGGCCGTGCTGTCCGACCGGTACATCACGGCCCGGTTCCTGCCGGACAAGGCCATCGACCTGGTCGACGAGTCGGCCTCCCGGCTGCGGATGGAGATCGACTCCCAGCCGGTCGAGATCGACGAGCTGCGCCGCGCGGTGGACCGGATGACGATGGAGGAGCTGGCCCTGGCGGGCCAGGAGGACGCGGCCAGCAAGGACCGGCTGGAGCGGCTGCGGGCCACCATGGCCGACCGGCAGGAGCAGCTCAACGCGCTGGTCGCGCGCTGGGAGCAGGAGAAGGCCGGGCTGAACAAGGTGGGCGAGCTGAAGAAGCGGCTCGACGACCTGGAAGGCCAGGCCGAGCGGGCCCAGCGGGACGGCGACTACGAGACCGCGTCGCGGCTGCTGTACGCGGACATCCCGGCGGCCAAGGCGGAGATGGACGCGGCGGCAAATGCAACCGCCCGTTCGGCCGAAGAGGACGGGACCGCGGCGGACGGGATCCCGTCGACGGCGCCCATGGTGAAGGAGGAGGTCGGCCCGGACGACGTGGCCGACGTGGTGTCCTCCTGGACCGGCATCCCGGCCGGCCGGCTGCTGGAAGGCGAGACGGCCAAGCTGCTGCGGATGGAAGACGAGATCGGCAAGCGGGTCATCGGGCAGCGCCAGGCGGTCAAGGTCGTCTCCGACGCGGTCCGCCGGGCGCGGGCGGGCGTGTCCGACCCGGACCGGCCCACCGGCTCGTTCCTGTTCCTCGGCCCGACCGGCGTGGGCAAGACCGAGCTGGCCAAGGCGCTGGCGGCGTTCTTGTTCGACGACGAGCGGGCCATGGTCCGGATCGACATGAGCGAGTACGGCGAGAAGCACTCGGTGGCCCGGCTGGTCGGCGCCCCGCCCGGCTACGTCGGGTACGAGGAGGGCGGCCAGCTGACCGAGGCCGTGCGCCGGCGCCCGTACACCGTGGTGCTGCTGGACGAGGTGGAGAAGGCCCATCCCGAGGTGTTCGACATCCTGCTCCAGGTCATGGACGACGGGCGGCTGACCGACGGCCAGGGCCGGACGGTGGACTTCCGGAACGCCATCTTGATCCTGACCTCCAACCTGGGCTCGCAGTTCATCGCCGACCCGGCCTACGGCGACGAGCGGGCCAAGCGGGACGCGGTCATGGCCGCGGTCCGGAACGCGTTCAAGCCGGAGTTCCTGAACCGGCTGGACGACGTGATCGTGTTCGACGCGCTGAGCACCAGCGAGCTGACCTCGATCGTCGACCTGCAGATCGACCAGCTGGCCGCGCGGCTGGCCAGCCGGCGGCTCACCCTGACGGTGAGCCCGGCGGCCCGGGACTGGCTGGCCCTGACCGGGTTCGACCCGGTGTACGGGGCCCGGCCGCTGCGCCGCCTGGTCCAGTCGGCGGTCGGCGACCAGCTGGCCCGGTCCCTGCTGGCCGGAGAGATCGGTGACGGCGACGAGGTGCTGGTCGACGTGGACGAGGGCAACGACGCGCTGACCGTGCAGCGGGCCGATCGCGCGGAGATCACCGCGCGCTGAGCCGCCGTCGTCCGGGAAATACCGGGGCCGGGTTCGCCCGCGGGATCACTCTCCCGCGGCGGGCCCGGCCTTTCGCTGGTCCAGCAGCTTGTCGTACTCGTCTTCGCCCAGGCCCAGGTCGACCCGGAGCCGGAAGCGCAGCCGCAGCAGGAGCTGGAGCTCGTCCCGGTCCTCGCCGTGCACGCAGGCGTCGACGCCGGCCGTGGCCCAGTTCAGCGCACCGCGCAGGTCACCCTGCTCGGTGAGCAGCTCGGCGATCAGGTCACAGGTCCGCGGCAGCTGCCGGGCGCCGGAATCGGTGAGCTCGGTCAGCAGCGCGGTGGCCTCCTCGGACTGGCCGAGGGCGAACTTGGCCCGGGCCAGCGAGACGCGCGGGTCATCGAAGGTCGGGCCCTTGTCGCGCATGGCGGCCTGGAACTCCTCCACGGCCGACTCGGGCTCGTCGGCCAGCAGCCACTGCTCGCCGGCCCGCATGTGCGCCTCGGCCCGGGACATGCCTCCGGGCGGCGCCTGCGCGGGCACCGAAGCCTGGACGGCGAGCCTGCTCATCCGCACCGCGGCCCGTTTATGGTTGCCCGTGCGGGCAGCCATGACCTCGATGGCGTCAAACATCTCACCGGACAACGCGACCACGTCTTGGAATTTACCCGCCGGTGTCAGGGACAATCCGGGGTTCCTTTCCGGTTTACCGGCGGGTTCGCTCGAGCGA
The DNA here is from genome assembly GCA_963744005.1 of uncultured Actinomycetes bacterium. Taxonomy (GTDB): domain Bacteria; phylum Actinomycetota; class Actinomycetes; order Streptosporangiales; family Streptosporangiaceae; genus Palsa-504. Next base: position 2,894,024 of record CAVURU010000003.1, read on the forward strand.
ATCCCAGAATCCGCGGCGCAGCGCGTGCCTGACTTCGTCGTGCAGCAGGAAGTCGATGGGCAACGCTGAACCCTGCAACAGCCTGGCCTCGAGGTCGGACGGCATCCGCGGCTTGCGGGCCAGCACCGCTTCGAGCCACAATGCGGGCGCGTCCCGGGCTACCGAGGTGCCGAACTCCTGGCCTTCTTCGTGGGCGGCTTGCACCGCGTCGGCCAGCGAGACGCCGCCCCCCGCGGGCTGGTAACCCGGCGGAGGCGAGGTGGCGACGGGCTGCGGGCCGCTGAACGGGGCACTGCGAACCGAGCCCTGGCCGGCGTGCTGGCCGTGCGGAGCGGCCTGGGGCATCGGGCCGCCCGGCCCGACGGGGGCCATGGGCTGGGAGCCAGAACGGTTCGGCAGCCGCCGCAGCTGGCCGCCGGGCCCTTGGGCTTCCGTCCCGGACGGGCCGGCCAGGCTCTCAGGGCCGGCCGGGCCGATCGGGCCGGCCGGCGGCGCGGCGTAGGCGGCGACTTCCTCGGCGGGCCGCGGGCGGCCGAGGTCCTGACGGCTCGGCTCCTGGCGGCTGGTCTCCTGGCGACTGGGCTCCGGGCGGCCGAGGTCCTGGCGGCTGGGCTCTGGGCGGCCGCGCACCGGGGAGGGCGGGACCTGGGAGACGGGCGGGACGGCGGCGACCGACGACGGCACCGGGGAGACGGGCGCGGGCGGGGCGGCCGGGGCCGACGGGCCCGGGGTGGCGTAGCTGTCCGGTCGGGAGGCCTGCGCGTCGCCGTTCACGCCCTGGGGGCTGCGGTCGTCGCGGCTGCGGTCGTCGCGGGCCCGGTCGTCACGGCTGCGGTCGTCACGGGTCCGGTCGTCGCGGGTCCGGTCGTCGCGGCCTCGATCCTCGCGGAGGGCGGCCGGGCGGGGCAGCTGGGCGGCGGGACGCTGGTACTCGGCCACGACGGGCGCGGTGTAGATGGCGGGCGGCGCGTGGCCGGCCGAGGCGGCGGGCATGGGCTGGTAGGAGCCGCCGTTGGCGGCGTGCCCGTTGGACAGCGAGCGGGCGGGGACCCGGTCAGCGTCCTCGGCGTCGGCGGGCGGCGCGGGCTCGGCGCCGACGATCAGCTCGACGTAGGGCCGGAGCTGCTCGCCGCCGATCTCGATGATGTCGTCGGACTCCTGCCGCAGGCCGCGGGAGATGGTCCAGTTGCCGTCTACGGTGAGGTGGACCAGGGTGACCCGCATGCCGAGGTCCTGCACGTCGGCGATGACCTGGGCCAGGTCCTCCTCGGCGCTGAGGACCAGCGCGTCGCTGATGGCGTTGTTGCGGGCCAGCGTGGTCAGGTCGCGGTGGATCTCGGTCTCCACGCCCTCGCGGCGGCCGGGCCGGATCTTCGCGACCCGGAGCTTGATGCCGGGGATGTCGGCGATGGCGTCCTGCTCGGGAGTGCGGCGGCCGTCGACCGTCGCCTCATACCAGTAGCAGCGCAGCAGGGGCAGCCCGGTGCGCTCCCGGGCCAGGCCGGACAGGAGCTGAACCAGCCCCTCGTAGTCCCAGGAGACCGACTCACCGCGCCGGGTCCCGTGCACGGCCATGGCACCATCGGCAAGAACGTAGCTGGCGTCGACGAACAGCGCGCAGCGATCCACGGCCTTACCTCCTTCCCGGCATCCGCCAGGTCGGCCTGCGCCCGTCGGCTCGATCCGGACCTGACGGCTCTAAGCGTAGTGAAGTAACCTTCTCCGGGATGGCTTTCCGTGCATTCCCGCTGCATAAAGCGGCCTACCCCAAGGGAGCATCGCAGTGAGTGACCGGGCTGACCTGCTCGCGGCGATCAAGGAGAAGGCCGTCATGCACGGCGACTTCATCCTGTCCTCGGGCCAGCGGGCCGAGTGGTACGTGGATCTGCGGCGGGTCCTGCTGGACGGGCGGGTGGCCCCGCTGGCGGGCCGGGTCATGCTCGACCTGACCTGGGATCTTGGCTACGAGGCGGTCGGCGGGCTGACCCTGGGCGCCGATCCGGTGGCGACGGCCATGATGCACGCGGCGGCGGGCCGCGGCACGCCGGTCGACGCGTTCGTGGTGCGGAAGAAGGAGAAGGACCACGGCACCCAGCGCCGGATCGAGGGCCCGGACGTCAAGGGCCGCCGAGTGCTGGCCGTGGAGGACACCTCCACGACCGGCTCCTCACCGCTGACCGCGGTCGAGGCGCTGCGCGAGGCGGGCGCCGAGGTGACCGGGGTGGCGGTGCTGGTCAACCGGGGAGCCCGGAACCGGGTGACGGCGCAGGGGCTGGAGTTCCGGGCCGCGTTCGAGCTGTCAGACCTGGGTATCTGAGTTTGACCAGCACTTTATGCAGCTAGTAGGCTCTCTGGCAGCCACCCAGTCAGGCGAAAGTCAGGAGAAGTATTCCAGTCATGCCAGCCCAGCTGCCAGGAACGATCTTCAAGAAGTGCGATCGCAGGTTCCACAGCCCCAAGCCGAGCGGACCCAAGCAGACATTCAACAAGCACTGCGCGGCCGGCACATGCCAGCACACCTGCGACGCTCCTACCAAGTGCCAGCACGCTTGGACGCTCCGCTACACGGTCAACGGCAAGCAGGCAGAGCGTTCGTTCAAGGACGAGGTCGGCGGCAACGGCAAGGTCAACCTTGGTAGCGGTAGGCGCCTAGCTCAAGACGCTCAAGTGAAGCTTGCCCACGACATACGCGAGCAAGGCCACACGTTCATTGATCACACACGGGCCAGTAAGGAGAACTTCGGCGCGCTGGCAGAGGCATGGCTCGCCGCACTCCCCCGCAGCGAGCAGACCAAGCTGGTTTACGGCAACGTACTTAAGGTCTGGGTCCTGCCAGCGTTCGAGGGTAAGACCCTGGCCCAGGTCGCCCAGGACCGCGACGGAGTTATCCATCTCGTGTCGGCCACCATGAAGGGCAAGAACGGGAAACTCCTTAGCCGTATCCGCCGGGCCAAAGCTCTGTACATCGTCCAAGCGGTGCTAGATGAGGCTGTAGCAGCCGGGAAGCTACAGAGTCACAGGCTGGCCGGTATCGAGCTAGCCGACTACGGCACTACCAACGATCACAGCGACTTCGTGTTTCCGTCGCACAGTCAGATAGCCCAGCTTGCGGAAGGCATGAACGGCCACGGCCTGGCCATCTGGCTCATGCGTGGTTGCGGGCTACGCCAGGCTGAAGTCATGGCCGTCAAGACGGCCGACTTCCGAGACGGGGGTAAGACACTCCGGGTAAGCGAGCAGGTTCTCCGGTCGGGCAAGGTTGGCCCGCTCAAGGCACGTAAGGCGGGAGAGTTTAGAGACATCCCTGTCCCTGGCTACCTCTGGACGATGGTCAAGGATCTTCCAGACGGCTACCTCTTCATTCGGAATGGTCGATTCCTCACCTACAGTTCGTTTCTATCAACCTTCAAGCATCATGCCGCTAAGGCAGGAATCCCTAACGGCTTCACGCCTCACAGTTTGCGCCACGCGTTCGCATCTGCTCTGCTGACGCGCGGGGTAGCCATCACCGATGTAGCTCAGTGGCTAGGCCACCGAGACATAAGAATCACGTTTGGCACTTACGGGCATCTAGTTCCCTCTGCTGCCGCCCGCGCTGTTAGCGTCCTAGACGCTGAGTACAAAGACTGGTCACACGATGACGTCAGGCTGGCGAATTCAGCGCCTGAAGCGAATCGTCTATTATAGCGCCGATTTCCCCGGATTGCAGCGGCGTAAATGGCTGGATTTGAATGCTTCCTGTCCCGGTTCCCGAGTATATTGGAAAATAGAAATCATACGGGATGTGGAATTTCTTGTACGGGCTGTCGCCTTCTTGAGAGAGCTTGGTCACAGACCCTGCGCCTCGCGTTTCCATTAGCCGCTGACACTCATCCGCTTGAGCAGCGGTAGACATCTCTACCCAGACGAAATCGATTAGAACCGACCCCTTGCTACCCCTCTTATGTACCACCACGAATACCCGATCTAGCCACTGACAGGGATTAGACTCAAAGAACTCTTGCACCTTCCCAAAAGAATGCTCAGCGCAATTCTTGTTAGTTTCAATGGTTAGGTTTTTCCAACTGTATCCGCTCCTTGCAATCCGCCCTGCTGCCCTCACGAACCTTGCTTCTACGTCGTCAGGCGACAGCGTAACCTCTGCATTCCCCATTTGCACCTTAACTTCTGTCCCGCTCACCCCTTCCGCAGTCGAAACTCCAGAACTGGAAATCGCAAGGCCAGCCACCGTAACAGTAACAACGACACCGGTAGTCCGGCTAGGACCTGCCCTTTGATGAGTTCTTACAGGTGTCCCGTCACGCCTTCTATAGCCATGTACTAGAGGCAACGTGCCTTCAATCTCTCGGCATCCCGGGTCATGAGCCCTCAAGAGCTTGCCGTAAAGCAAGTATCCCTCTACCGATACTGTTAATTCGCTAGGAAGGTCAATAGCGCAAGAGAAATTACAATGACGTAATACTCCGAAATCTCAAAAAAATCAGGCAAACAAGCATGAAAAGGGCAACGTGAAACGAGAAAACCCCGCTGCCTGATGGAGCGCAACACCAGGCAGCGGGGTTAGTATTCATTAGCCAAAGGCTGACTTAGGAAGCGGCAGGCTTCACAGTCACAGCCGCCCGCAGGTCTACGCTGCGGTGGTCCTGGCGGACGTACCCGTAGAAACCGACCTGGCGCGCGTCGGCGTACCTCTCGTGAAGCACCAGGAGCGCCGCACTGTCGACGCGGCGCCGCACCATAGCTATGCCCAGATCCCCGAACACGGGACCGCCAGCGGTCGACGCCGTGAGCGCGGGCACCTCGGCCACGATCCGAACAGGGAAACCCATCAGCGACGGGTTAGCCTCAAGCAGAGTCGGGTAAAGCGGCCTACCGTAACCGTCAGCAAGATTCTGCTGGTTAACAAACTGCGTGGGCGAGAAATACCAGGCAGCGTTAGGCCAGTAAGCACTGTTGACCCCGGCAAGCATCTTAGCCAGCGTCACGGGACCAAGAACGTTCCCGGCTAACTCAGTAACAGTGCTACCACCAACCACGTTAACGCTAGTGGCAGCAGATAAGCCGAGGTAACCGCCGCTGCCGGAACCAACCGCACCCTTAGCGTTCAGCGCGGTAATCAGCCCGAGAGGCTGACCAGAACCACTACCCGAAACAGAATGAGTGCCTTCCGCGCGGCCGATAGCCTCACCGATCCGGTCAGCAACGAAAGACTGAACGTCAATCGCTGAATCCTGCACGATTTCCACCGACGCAAGAATAACCTGATTAGTGTAAGTCCAGGCGCTCAAAATGCCCTGACCAAAGGTATAATCGGTAAAACCGTCAATGACACCCTCACCGATGATCCCGCCCACAACACCAGTCGGGTCAACAGTCGGAAAATCCATAGGATTACCAGTCGGCGTAAGCACCTGACGGTAATAGTCCCCGAAACCGCCGTAATTCTTCATGGCCACAATCAGCTGATCCCAGAACCCTTGCGGCACCATGTAACCGCCGCCACTACCGGACGACTGGAAACCAGACTCATTAATACCAGCATCATACGTGGTACGTAACTCAGGCGACTTCTCGCCAAACCGTAGGTAACGGTCAAACGCATTAGTGTGTAACGTGCTGCGGGGAGCACCGCGAGTCTCAGGATGATCCCCAACGCTCGCATACGACTCTAAGCGGTCAAACTCGGCACGCTCAGCAGACGTTAAATCACGCTTCTCACGCTTAGCAGTATCAACAATCTCCTGCATGCGATCTAACAGTTCACGCTTACTTCTAGTCATTACCTATCCTCCAACTCAAGCACAGTCAGCCGACGCTCATAGTCGCCAACGTCAGCGCGGGTTTCACGGGCCGCACGGTACGCGCGGAACTCTGCGACATCCTTAAAACCACGGGCAATAGCAACATAATGCTCAGCGCTGCTATCCCGTGCTTCAAGAGTCGTGTAGAACCGTCGCTCTAACGGTCTTTCATCTTGGTTCATAAGAGAACCTCCGACAAATGAAATACGCGGCTGAAATAAACCCGGCTTGAGTGTAAATCGCCGCGCAGACGGCTCAAGTGGGAAGATTAAGACCACGGCTCAGTGCCGTGATTAAAGAACTTGCATAACTCGTCAGATTCGGGAACACCAGACCACGCCGGACCGTGGAACAACTGGTTAGCCTCAATCTCGGCAAGCCTGCGGGTCAGATCGGCAACACGCGTCGGACTTTCAGCGTGAAAAGCATCATGACGTGCTTGTGCCGTGGCATGGTAGCCACGGCGGGCAGCAATAGTCTTAGCCGCGAGGTCTACCGGTGTTACAGGCGCTACTGTGAGCAGCCTGGAAACCGTAGACTGGCTAATCTTGAGAGCCTGCGCTATTGCACGCTGCGACGTGCCGTTATGCGACATCTCTCTGACGATTGATGCATATTTCGAGGCTTCATCAGCCTTACGTGGTCTAGGCATACACCCCTCCTGACCATCCATAATCTATTCAGAATCACGCAGCGTGAGCGCGATTGTGATTCGTGATGCGTTAACGTGTGGTTGGGTAGGGAGCGGGTGTCAGGGGGCAAGGGCTGTAGACTTTTCGACGTGCATACCCCTTTATGCCGCAATTTCTAACGAGGCCGACAGCGTACGTAACCGCAGATGAACGCCACGACACACACGTCACTAAGAATGGTCGCCGTGTCAGCGGCGACAAGAAGCACGCTAACTAACATCGTAAGGCTACAAAAACATACCTGTTGGCAGGTCATTGTCAGCAGCCTTGACAGACTCTTGCAATGCCTTAACGTCACCGTCAATACCGCAGGTAAGGCCAGCTACGATCTTGGCCTTCAGGCTGTCACCACAGTTGCCGAAGACGCCGAGCAGCACACCAGCACTGGCGCCCATCAGGTCGCGTAGCTTGTCGCCCTCGTACTTGGCCTGGACTCCTACCACCGCCTCGGTGTCGGCGGCTACTAGGCCGCGCACGTAACGGTAAGCATCTTCTAAGGTCGTGTCTGTATCGCTCACTTGCTTTGTGTCCTCTACTTGAATCGGCTGATACTGGCCTGTAACTCTGACATCTCTGCGGCGAAGGCAGGGTCTTCCAGGCGTTTGTAATAGTCCGCGTTCGAGCGGACGTGGGATAATCTCCGCGTAGGCGATGCCACGGCATGCCGTGGCTTGGCTGTCTGCCGATTAGGTGGTGCAACCGTCTGCTGCGGTCGTAACTTGAATAAACGCAAAATGTTCACGTCAGCACTCCAACAGTTAGGTGTGCTGTATCGCGCTGTCGCAGCGTGGACCTCGGCACGGGAAAGAAAGAAGACGGGATGCCGAGCACAATCTCCTTAGGGGGTTGTGCGCGCGCTTTTTGCCGGTGAGGGTGAATTGGGATAAGACCCTGTGACGGACTCGGCCAACCCGCAGTGGCCGACACTTTAACTACGCTGGCGCGAGATCGCGTTTCTCAATCTCTAGCCTGAACTTGTCAGTAGGACGCTGGAACGTCTTGCCGTCGACCTCATCAGGCACAGCACGATCAGAGAAGTTCCCGAACTCAGCGGCCAGGAACGCGAGGGCGGCAGTAACAGCCTGCCAATCAGTGATGCTCTGGCAGACAGCCCGTGTCATCGTCTCGGCTTCACGGGCAAGCTGTGGCCTGTGATGCGCCGTCCAAGCGCTAACCATCAGGTTAAACGCGTCAGCGTATTCGTCCTCCCCTGGCTGAACCTTGCAATATTCCACTTTACAATCACCTTAACGATTAGTGTTTGACTGGTCACTAGGATTTCCGCGGAGTAGTCACAACCAATACGCGGCTCCCCGGAGAGCCGCGAACCTACTACCACTTATCTCCCCTAGTTGTCACAAAGGCTAACGGACACCGGACTACGGACGGCTGACAACTCGACTACGGACACCTGACAACTCTCTTACTCTCTCTATATAGTAGCGGAATTGATGACATCCCCCAGTTAGAGGGGATTTTCGAACATCAGCGAATCTGACTCCCAATCATCTTCCGACGCCCTAGCGTCGATCACAGTAAACAATCTGTCGTGATAGTCAGGAATCTTTATCAGCGGGTCATGCTGGAACCCTGGCGGTTTCGCCGCCTCTTCATACGAGCCGTCGTAAGCCTCGTACGCGGTTCGGAGGCTGGCGCCCATACGCTCAGCCGCACCGTACGGAGACCAGCTCCGAGCCTGCCCTACCGTGGTCAGGAGACGTGATCTAGACGGCCAGCTACCCGACTAGCTGATCACCCTGGCGTTGACGGCCAGTTGCTCTGCCGCCTGCCTTGCCATCTCGTCCCAGCTGGTATCCGCCGCCTTGTCGATGTCATCTCGGCGTTGAACCTTCTTAGCCTCGCTCGCCAGAGACACGATGCCAGGCATCGGCTGCTCAACGCGTTCATCCTCTTGAGTGCCGTCACCATCCATGTTGACCGCTGACGACAATGCCACGGCGGCAAGCCTTACCCTGTGCCCCCTGTCGTTACCGTCTGAATAGTCCACGGCTTCAACAGAAACCGGATACTCGACATTAGAGTCAGCACCACGTTGCTTCTCGGGCAGGTCAGCCCACTCGGCATACAGCCGCTTAAGCAAGTCAGGGTCTTCACTGAGCATGCGCCTGCCGTTATCGACATCACCAAGCAACGCCCACATGCGGTCAGCCCAGCTGTCACGGGCACGCTGACGCCGCTTCGACGCTGTATTAGCCGCACGACGCGCAGAAGCCGACTGCCGCCGGCGCCTGTCCCGCTCCCTGCTAGACAGCGGCTTACGCCTGGCCTTTACCTGACTCACGGCACGCCCGCCTTGCGGCGGGCAGACTTGACGGTTGCCACAACCTCACGCGGGCCAACACCCGCCTTGAAAGCAATCTCAGATAGCGTCAAATGCCAATCAGCATACTTATCGGTAATCTCGCAAACCACAACACACGAATGCCAAAGTCGTTTCCGTAGTTCAAACCCTGTCAATTCGGTGGCCTCACGGCGGAACTGCTCTACCACCGCCGTGAGGTAACTATCCTCATTCACTACATCAATAGACACAACTTCAAATCCTCCAATTCAGATCAAAACAATTTCAATGTGGAAATAGGCTCGCCAATCTGGCGGGCCTTCTATCTGTTCCGTTTCTGTTGTCAAAGAGCGTAGGGACAAAGCCCTGTAATCACACTTAGCTGTCTCTTACGCGGCCTGCCGGTCTAGCCACGATTCAATGTCTCGCTCGCGGAACCTTAGGTGTCTGCCAACCTTCGTAGCCTTGAGGCCCCACGCCCGCCACTCGTGGTAGACCGTGGCCTTAGGCACGTTGAACCTGTCTGCTAGCTCTTGGGGCGCTGAAGTACCTGTTGCTGCCGCCTATGCGGGTGGGCGTGCTCTCGCTGGTCCGGTCATCGGCAAGTCCTGTCATCGTTTCGTGCTCCTTCAATCTGTCGGTTAGGTACGGCCGTCCGGCCGCGAATCATAGAGTCCCACGCCAAACGACCGGAACGCCACCCTAGCTACGAGTAATCCTGTGTGACACTCCCCTTACACCCTGACGTTTCGTAGTAGGCTTAGGGCTTTCAGGGATCAGCCATGATCCCCAACGGCACCCATGTGACGAGAGTCACACCCTCTTAGCCTGCCAGCGGTCAGCAGGCAGCACGACCATGCCGACCCCTGCCCAGGGCCACGAATGGTAGCCGTGTCCACAAGATGTAAGGAAATGCGCAGGGACCGGCGCTAGCTGGTCCCTGCGACACACTGCTTCTGGTTCGCGTTAGCGCGAAATGTCAATTGCTAGACTTTGTCTCTCCTTGCACGAACTCTCGCAGCCACGTATCAAAGTACTCCTTATTTTTCGCTTCGCCCATGTTGGCCTGTAGCCATTCCGGGTCGAACAGGTGTATATTTCTTGCCAAAACATTTCTTGCGCTATCCATAACCTTAATTATGCGGGAGTCAACATATTCCTCCCAGTAGTCGAAGGCCACTAGATCGGCCCGTAGGGTCCCGTCCAGATCCTTCGATTTGAAGCTCCGCTTCAGCCGAGCCCACTTCGATTCTGAGATGCGGGGCTCCCCGTTAGTAACGTCGACTGTGAATATTTGCCCGCTAGTAACGATTATCGGGTAGTAGAGGTAAAAGTACGGGTAGTGCCAGTCAATGCCTGTTTCTCTTTCCGCCCTCATTTCGTCGCGCAATTGACCAATTTCATGGAAGTACGCTTTTGCTAGCGGGTAGAGGATACTGTCATAGATCCCGTTATTGTCCGTCCGCCATTCGCCACCCTGCCGGTGCGCGCGCATCAGCTGGTAGCCGGTGAAATCTTCCTTGGTAGGAATTCCGGGCAACTTGTGCAAGTCGAGATGCACTTCTATGCTAGACCACCGGGATTTGGCGAACCCAAGGTTAAGTGGATCAAATGTTAGAATTCTGGACGAGTCATTGAAATACGAGGAATCTTCACCGCGGTCTCCTAGAACGACAAACGGCCCCGAGCTATTTTTGCATTCGACTATAAGATCTGCTGATACTCCAGCTAATCGGCTCGCGGTCGAAGGAGCGATCGAGGTTCCCGAAGACATCAATTTCTCGAGACTTGCCAGTTTCTGGATCAGGGATGCCTGACTATGTTCGCTAACTGCTTGGCTTACTCCTGATGCTCTGTGCGACCGGTTTCCAGAAGAATCCGGTCCGACTAAGAGCGTCCTTGATCTCGTCTGCCGTGGGATCTGCCTGGATTGATTACTCTCTGACATGCCGCCACCGTTGTAGTCACTTATAGGTGCTTCGAGCGTCTACCTAGCGGTGACATGGCCACGGCTATCGCAGCCGTCCTGACGGCTTGCTATTGCTGTGTCTTTACGACGTGCCCCTGCCGTGCCTAGTGATGATGACCCCCGGTCTCGTGCGCTTCTGGCTGACGGACGTCGTGTTGCCCGCCTGTCTCTGTGGCCAGTCACGTTCAGCCGGGACTTCGCTGTTATCTCGCCAGCGCTGATCCTGCTCCTAGGTCGTCAGCTACCTGCTGGTGCTCTGCTCGCCTACGGGTCAACAGGCTAGCTGGCCAGGTCAACATAGGTGCTCGCGAGCGCCGAACCTAGCAGCTCTAGAGCTATCAGAGCTATGCTTGTTCGTGATGTCATGGGCTGATGAACAGCTAGCCGTACTAAGGCCGATCTACGCGGGTCGCTGGGATATCTGGTATGTGCCGCTGAACCCCACGGGCTACGCATGGTGCGCTAAGCCGACAGGCGCGGCAACGGCTACTGTCAAAGCTGGCTCGCCTGAAGAGATGGTGGCGATGATCGCAGAGCAAGAACGAGAGCAGAACTAGTGGACTCGACACGAGTGCTGCTGGTGACGCGGCTCCTCGACATGGGCCTCACGATTGAAACGGTCATGTTGCCGTTCGGCGAGTACCGCGTGAGGGTTACAGGCGGATGGGTTGAGACCGTGGGCGTGGCAGACACGTTCGAGGGCGCCTACCTGCAGCAGGAGTGCGCTGGTTCAACTAGTTCTTCAGGGGCGCCCCTGGCCAACAGGGGCACGCTGCTGGTGTCTCGATGACAGCAGCAAACAGGGGCGCCCCTGAAGCAAAGGCTGGCATGCCAGGAACGTTAGCGATTAGATTCGATAACAGCGCGTATCAAGCCCGAATGCCTGCCTCACTGTTTCAGCACCAGCCCGCAGCATGCCCGGCAGGCCACCCGCTCACCAGAGGGCGCTACAGGGTTAGCTACACGCCGTGCCTGTGCGACGAGGCCAGGCAAGCAACGCCGATGGGGCACGCGGTTCTGTCGTGTAAACAGTGCGAGGCTGACGGGAAGCCTGCGGCGTACTACGAACCGCCGCACCAAGGCCAGCAGTGGACTGTCTGACAGTAGCTGAACTAGACTCGCAGCGACCTACATTTTGGCTGCTCAGGGCCATCACTAGGCTCAAGTTTCAGTCATGAAAAAGTCATTTTGCAACCCACTTGAGCCCCCTCCGAGCCACACTTAGCCACTACTGTTTTCGCAGCTAGAGTGCTGTTAGGGCTCTGACCAGGGAGTTAGACCTGGGTATCTGAGCGGTGCCGCCCGGGGCCCGGCTTGGCCTCCGGGGCGCCGGGGCTTGGGGACACGGTGGCGGCTGAGCCGGTGCCGGCCTCGGCCTCGTTGTGGGCCTGGGCGGCTTCGCGGCGGAACTGGCGCAGGCGGTAGAAGACGAAGCCGACGATGGCCACGACGAGCAGGGCGAACAGGATGTAGCCGACGACGGCCAGGCCGTGGCTGACCCGGTTCCAGGCGCTGCCCAGCTCGTAGCCGGCCACCGACAGGGCGGTGGCGTAGATGACGGTGCCGATGCCGGACAGGATGCCGAACCGGCCCGCCGGGATGCGGACCAGGCCGGCGACGATCGAGGTGAAGGCCCGGATGAAGGGAAGCATCCGGCCGACGATGACGGCCCAGGAGCCGCGGCCAGCCAGGAATCGTTCGGCCCGGTCGACGTCGCTCTGGGTGATCAGGACGTAACGGCCGATCTTGGCCACCAGGGGCTTGCCGCCCACCCGGCCGACCGCGTAGGAGGCGTAGGATCCGGCCAGCTCGGCCAGCGAGCCGAGGATGATGACCAGGGCCAGGTTGAGGTGACCCTGGTAGGCGAGCACGCCGGCGAACCCGAAGGTGATCTCGGACGAGATCGGGATGCACGCCGCTTCGAGGAACGCGAACAAGATCAGCGCAGCGTAACCCGCCGAGGTGAGAAAGCTCTCCATGCTCAGCAGTTGTACCGCATGGCCGGGACCGGGCGGTGCATCTTCACACCCGCTTCATGTCTAGGCTGGGACCTGGACCCCCCGTTCCATCCAGCCCGCACCGCAAGTCACCGCTCTAAGGGAGTCACCCGCCATGCCTATCGCGACCCCAGAGGTCTACGCGCAGATGCTCGATAAGGCCAAGCAGCAAGGCTTCGCCTATCCGTCGATCAACGTGACCTCGAGCCAGACGCTGAACGCCGCGCTGCGCGGGTTCGCCGACGCCGGCAGCGACGGCATCATCCAGATCTCGACCGGCGGCGCGGAGTACCTGTCCGGCGCGTCGGTCAAGGACATGGTGGTCGGCGCGGTGGCGCTGGCCGAGTTCGCGCACGTGGTGGCGGCCAAGTACCCGGTCAACATCGCGCTGCACACCGACCACTGCCCCAAGGACAAGCTGGACGGCTACATGCGGCCGCTGGTGGCCATCTCCAGGGAGCGGGTGGAGCGCGGCCAGCAGCCGCTGTTCCAGTCGCACATGTGGGACGGCTCGGCCGTGCCGCTGGCCGAGAACCTGGAGATCGCCACCGGCCTGCTGGCCGACTGCGCGGCGGCCCGGGTCATCATGGAGATGGAGATCGGCGTCGTCGGCGGCGAGGAAGACGGCGTGGTCGGCGAGATGAACGAGAAGCTGTACAGCACGCCGGAGGACGCGCTGGCCACGGCCGAGGCGCTGGGCCTGGGCGAGCGCGGCCGGTACATCCTGGCCGCCACGTTCGGCAACGTGCACGGCGTCTACGCCCCCGGGCACGTCAAGCTGCGGCCGTCGGTGCTGAAGGACATCCAGGACACGGTGGGCCAGAAGTACGGCCAGGACAAGCCGTTCGACCTGGTCTTCCACGGCGGCTCCGGGTCGGCCCTGGAGGAGATCCGGGAGGCCATCGGCTACGGCGTGGTCAAGATGAACATCGACACCGACACGCAGTACGCGTTCACCCGGCCGATCGCCGACCACATGCTGAAGAACTACGACGGCGTGCTCAAGGTCGACGGCGACGTGGGCAGCAAGAGCAAGTACGACCCGCGCAGCTACGGCAAGTCGGGCGAGGCCGGGATGGCGGCCCGCATCGGGCACGCCTGCGAGGACCTGCTGTCGGCCGGGCACCACCTGAGCTGATGGACCACAACAACCTGATGGCCGGCCCGCCGCCCGTGACGCTGCCGGAGAACGAGGAGGCGGCGGCCGCGCTGCGGGCCGGCGAGGCGCCGGAGACGGTGGCGGCCCGCTTCCCGTCCTACTCCGCGGCCTGGGCGGCGCTGGCCGAGCGCTCACTGGCCGCGGGCGACGCGGTCACCGCGTACGCCTACGCCCGGACGGGTTACCACCGGGGCCTGGATCAGCTGCGGCGTTCGGGCTGGCACGGCAACGGGCCGATTCCGTGGGAGCACGAGCCCAACCGCGGCTTCCTGCGCTCGCTGAACGCGCTCGGCGAGTCCGCGGCGGTCATCGGCGAGGACGACGAGGCGGAGCGGTGCGCGGAGTTCCTCCGGGAGTCCAGCGCCACCGCGGCCGCTGAGCTCGGTCACTGAGCTGGTGCTACTCAGCCGAGCTCCGGTCACTGAGCTGGGCGGTCAGCGCCGGCTTTATGGCTTTAGCGGGAACTTTACGGGTAATCTCGGAACGCAAGAGCCCCTGCCGCGCTTGCGCTGAGCAGGGGCTTGGTATGTGCGGGGCCGGTGTGTTTGGTGCGTGCCGGGTCCCGCAGCTGCGGAAGGGATGCGCTATGCCCGCCATCGTGCTGGTCGGCGCCCAGTGGGGCGACGAGGGCAAGGGTAAGGCGACCGACCTGCTCGGCGACCGCGTGGACTACGTGGTCCGGTACCAGGGCGGGAACAACGCCGGCGACACGGTCGTGATCGGCGACGACAGCTACGCCCTGCACCTGCTGCCGTCCGGCGTGCTGTCCCCCAGCGTGGTCCCGGTCATCGGCAACGGCGTGGTCATCGACCCGCAGGTCCTGATGGACGAGATCGACGGGCTGGCCGCGCGGGGCGTGGACTGCTCCCGGCTGCTCATCTCGGCCAACGCGCACCTCATCACGCCCTACCACCGGGCCCTGGACAAGGTGTCCGAGCGGTACCTGGGCAACGCCCGGATCGGCACCACCGGCCGCGGCATCGGGCCCGCCTACGGCGACAAGATGGCCCGGGTCGGGATCCGGATCCAGGACCTGTTCGACCCGGGCATCCTGCGCCAGAAGCTGGACCTGGTGCTGCGGGAGAAGAACCAGATCCTGAGCAAGGTCTACAACCGCCGCGGCATCGACCCGGCCGCGGTGGCGGCCGAGTACGAGCAGTACGCCGAACGGCTGCGGCCCTACGTGGCCGACACCGGCCTGGTGCTCAACCAGGCGCTGGACCGCGGCGAGGTGGTGCTGCTGGAAGGCGCGCAGGCCACCATGCTGGACGTGGACCACGGCACCTACCCGTTCGTCACCTCCTCCTCCCCCACCTCGGGCGGCGCGTGCGCCGGCTCGGGCATCGGCCCGACCCGGATCTCCGACGTGATCGGCATCGTCAAGGCCTACACCACGCGGGTCGGCGAGGGCCCGTTCCCGACCGAGCTGCAGGACGAGACGGGCGAGTGGCTGCGCAAGGCGGGCGGCGAGTACGGCACGACCACCGGCCGGGCCCGGCGCTGCGGCTGGTTCGACGCGGTCATCGCCCGCTACTCGACCCGGGTGAACGGCATCACCAGCTACTTCCTGACCAAGCTGGACGTGCTGTCCGGCCTGGACAAGGTGCCGGTCTGCGTGGGCTACGAGGTGGACGGCAAGCGGCTGGACGAGATCCCCATGACGCAGACCGAGTTCCACCACGCGGTGCCGGTCTTCGAGTACTTCGACGGCTGGTGGGAGGACATCTCCAAGGTGCAGACGGCGGCCGAGCTGCCGGCCAACGCCCGGTCCTACATCGCGGCCGTGGAGGAGATGATCGGGGCCCCGATCACCGCGGTGGGCGTCGGCCCGCGCCGCGACCAGACGCTGCAGCTGCGCGAGCTGCTGCGCCGGTAAGACCAGCTCGTAAGGCCAGCTGGGGCGCCCGCCGGTAGGCTCACCGGGTGCGCACTCTCGTCATCGGCTCCGGCGGCCGCGAGCACGCCATCGTCCGCGCGCTGAGCCGCGAGCCCGGCGCCAGCGTGCATGCGGCGCCCGGTAACCCCGGCATCGCTGCCCTGGCCGAAACCCACCCCGAGGTGGCGGCGACCCCGGAGCAGATCACCGCCCTGGCCCGCAAGCTCAGCCCCGACCTGGTCGTCATCGGCCCGGAGGTGCCGCTGGTGGCCGGGGCGGCCGACGCGCTGCGGGCGGCCGGGCTCGACTGCTTCGGGCCGGACGCGGCGGCGGCCCAGATCGAGGGGTCCAAGTCGTTCGCCAAGCAGGTCATGGCCGAGGCCGGGATCCCGACGGCGGCGTCATTCACCTGCCGCACGGAGGGCGAGGCGGAGGCGGCACTGGCGGCGTTCGGCCCGCCGTACGTGGTGAAGGACGACGCGCTGGCGGCGGGCAAGGGCGTGGTGGTGACGTCCGACCTGGCCGCGGCCCGGGCGCACGCGCGGGCCTGCGGGACGGTGGTCATCGAGGAGTACCTGGACGGCCCGGAGGTGTCGCTGTTCGCGGTGTGCGACGGCGGCACGGCGGTGCCGCTGCTGCCCGCCCAGGACTTCAAGCGGGCCCGGGACGGCGACGAGGGGCCGAACACCGGCGGCATGGGGTCCTACGCGCCGCTGCCCTGGGCGCCGGCGGCGCTGGCCGAGGAGATCATGGCCACCGTGGTCCGGCCGGCCGTCTCGGCCATGGCGCGGCGCGGCACGCCGTACCGGGGGCTGCTGTACGCGGGCCTGGCGCTGACCTCGGCCGGGCCGCGGGTGGTCGAGTTCAACGCCCGGTTCGGCGACCCGGAGACGCAGGTGGTGCTGGACCGGCTGGCTTCGCCGCTGGGACCGCTGCTGCTGGCCGCTTCGGTCGGGGAACTGGCGGGCGCGGATGCGCTGCAGTGGCGGCCGGGGGCGGCGGTCACGGTGGTGATCGCGGCCGAGGGGTATCCGGAGGCGCCGGTCCGGGGGGATGAGATTTCTTTCGCCGAACGGTCCGGGGTTCCTGCTTCCGAGGATGCTTACGTGCTGCACGCGGGGACGGCGGCGGGCGCGGGGGGCGCGCTGGTCTCGGCGGGCGGGCGGGTGCTGAACGTGGTCGGGACGGGCGCGGACGTGGCGGCGGCGCGGGCCGCGGCGTACGAGCTGGCCACGACGGTGCAGATGCGCGGCGGCTGGTACCGCGGCGACATCGCGGCCGGGCTGTGAGCGAGGAGCAGACTGAGGGCCCGCCGCTGCGGGTCAGCACGCTGGAGCTGTTCTTCGACCTGGTCTTCGTCTTTGCCATCACGCAGCTGACCGGGCTGCTGTCCCATGACGTGTCGGTGGCCGCCGGGGTCCGGGTCCTGCTGATCTTCGGCGTGCTGTGGTGGATGTACGACGGGTACGTCTGGCTGTCCAACGCGCGGACGCCGGTGCGGGCCAGCGAGCGGCTGCTGATGCTGACCGGCATGGCCGGGTTCCTGATCGTGGGGCTGGCCATCCCGGAGGCGTTCGGCCGGGACGGGGTGGCGCTCGGGCTGGGGTACCTGCTGCTGGTCGTCGTCCACACCGTGCTGTACCAGCGGCTCAACCGGAACATCGCCCGGGTCTCGCCGTTCAACCTGGCCGCGGCGCTGCTGGTCATCGGGGCCGGGGTGGCGGACGGCGGCTGGGCCGCCTACGCGCTGTGGGCGGCGGCGCTGGCCGTGCTGGCGCTCTCGCCGCTGATCGTCCGGGTGCGGGGCCGGTTCGCGATCCAGCCGCAGCACTTCGCCGAGCGGCACGGGTCGCTGGTCATCATCGTCTTCGGCGAATCGGTGGTGGACATCGGGATCGGGGCCGAGGGCCACCAGGTGACCGTGGCGCTGGCCCTGTCGGCGGTGCTCGGGCTGGCCCTGGTGGCGGCGCTGTGGTGGGCCTACTTCGGCTTCGCCGACGACGGGCGGGCCGAGGAGGCGATGCTGGACGCTGACCCGGCGGCCCGTCCGGCGCTGGCCTTCTCGGCCTACTTCTACCCCTACATCGCCATGCTGCTCGGGGTGGTCGCGCTGGCCTCCGGGGTCAAGGAGGCCGTCGTGAACCCGGGCCGGACGCTGCCAGCCGGGCCGTGCGTGGCCATGGGCTGCGGGGTGGCGCTGTTCCTGGCGGGCACGGCCATGGCCCGGCACGTGCTGGGAACCGGGGTCATCCGCTACCGGCTGGCCGCGGCGGCGGCCTGCCTGGCCGCCTCGGCGGTCGGGGTCACGGTCAGCGTGGCGGCCGAGATGGCGCTGCTGACCGGGATCGTGGCCGTGGTCCTGATCGTCGAGCAGCGGGCCAGCGGCACTAGCGTAGAGGCATGATCGAGCGGTACACGCTGCCTGAAATGGGACGGGTCTGGAGCGAGGCCCACAAGTACGAGCTATGGTGCCGGGTCGAGCTGCTCGTCCTGGAGGCGCACGCCAAGGCGGGCACGGTGCCGGCCGATAGCGTGCCGCCCGTCCGTTCGGCCGAAATCCCCACCCCCGAGGCGGTCGCGGCGATCGAGGCCGTCACCGATCACGACGTCATCGCCTTCCTGACGGCCTGGGCGGACAACACCGAGCCGCGGGCGGCCGCGGCCTGGGTGCACTACGGGATGACGTCCTCGGACCTGATCGACACCGCGCTGGCCGTGCAGCTGGCCGAGGCGACCGACATCCTGGTGGCCAAGGCGACCCGGCTGGTGGCGGTGCTGCGCGACCACGCGCTGGCGCATAAGGACACGCTGCGGCCGGGGCGGACGCACGGGGTGCACGCCGAGCCGGACTCGTGGGGGCACCGGGTGGCCGACTTCGCCTTCGCCATGGCGCGGTGCCGGGACCGGCTGGTGCGGGCCCGGGACGCGGTGGCGGTCGGCACGCTGTCCGGACCGGTGGGTAGCTACTCCAACATCGACCCGGCCATCGAGGCCGACGTGCTGCCGCCGCTCGGGCTGCGGGGCGCCGACGTGGCCACCCAGGTGGTGATGCGGGACGGGATGGCCGAGTGGGTCTCGGCGCTGGCCATCACGGCCACGGTGTGCGAGGCGATCGCGCTGGAGGTCCGGCACGGCCAGCGGACCGAGGTGCGGGAACTGGCCGAGCCGTTCGGCCGGGGCCAGAAGGGATCCTCGGCCATGCCGCACAAGAAGAACCCGATCCGGGCCGAGCGGGTGGCCGGGCTGGCCCGGGTCGTCCGGGGCTACGTGACCCCGGTGACCGAGGGCATCCCGCTGTGGCACGAACGGGACATATCCCACTCCAGCGTCGAGCGGGTGGCGCTGCCGGACGCGTCCATCGCCACCGACTATCTGCTGAACCTGACGGCCGGGCTGGTCGAGGGCCTGGTCGTCGACGCGGCCCGGATGCGGGCCAACCTGGACCTGACCGGCGGGCTGATGTACTCGGCGGCCACGTTGCTGGCCCTGGTCAGCGCGGGCATGGGCCGGGAGGAGGCGTACGCGCTGGTCCAGGCGGCCGCGATGGAGACCTGGGACCACGGAACGCCGTTTCGCGAGACGCTCCGTAAGCAAGCTGAAACTCGTGGTCAACAGCTCCCTGAGCAGGCCCTAGACCTCGCATTCAGACCCGAACAGTACACAGCACGGCTAGCTCCCGTCTTCGAGCGCCTCGCGAGGCTAAGCTAGCCCGCATGACTTCCGGACTAGAGACGAGTTACCGCGTGCGCGGCGTAGGACCACTGCACGGCACCGTCTTTATCCAGGGTGCCAAGAACGCGGCCCTGAAGATGATCGCCGCCTCGCTCCTCACGGCGAACGGGCGGACCGTGCTTCGCAATGTGCCGCCGATCGAGGACGTCCGGCGGGCCGTCGAGCTGGCCCAGGCGGTCGGGGCCATCGTCGAGTTCCACGAGACGGAACGGACGCTGGTCGTCGACGCGTCCCGGCTCAACAGCCCGGTGCTGCCGGCCGAGATCGCCCGGAGGTTCCGCGGGTCGGTGCTGTTCGTGCCGGCCCTGCTGCACCGCTTCGGCGAAGCGGTCATCGAAGGCATCGGCGGCTGCAACCTGGGCGACCGCAACCTCGACTTCCACTACCGGGGCTTCGCCCGGCTCGGCGCGGTGGTCGACGAGGGCGAGACCGAGATCCGGATCAAGGCCGGCAAGCTGACCGGCGCGCACCTCTACCTCGACACTCCGTCGCACACCGGCACCGAGAACCTGATCATGGCCGCCTCGCTGGCCCCGGGCCGGACGATCATCGACAACTGCGCGCAGGAACCCGAGGTGCTGGACGTCATCGCGTTCCTGACCAAGATGGGGGCGCGGATCACCGGCGGCGGGACCGGCTTCATCACCGTCGACGGCGTGGACGAGCTGACCGCGGTCGAGCACACCGTGATGGCCGACCGGATCGACGCGGGCGTGTTCGCCATGGCCGCGGCCATCACCGGCGGCGAGCTGAACCTGGTCGGCGCTTCGCTCGAGCACTTCGGCGTGGTGCGCTGGAAGCTGGAGCAGATGGGCGTGGAGTTCGGCACCAGCGGCGCGGTGGTGTCGGTGCGGATGGACCATCACCGGCCGCGGCCGATAAACGTGATCACCAGCCCGTTCCCCGGTTTCGCCACCGACCTGCAGTCCCCCATCATGGCGCTGGCCTGCCTGGCCGAGGGCGCGTCCTACATCCGCGAGACCATCTTCGACGGCCGGTACACGCTGGTCGGCGAGCTGAACAAGATGGGCGCCCGGGTCGAGTTCGACGGGACGCGGGTCGTGGTGCACGGGCCGACGGACTTCCACGGGGCCGAGGTGACGGCGCACGACCTGCGGACCGGCATCGCGCTGGTGCTGGCCGGCCTGGCCGCCGAGGGCGAGACGGTGATCCGGCCCGGATACCTGATCGACCGCGGGCACGCGTCGATCGCGCAGCGCTTCAACGCGCTGGGGGCCGATGTGTCGGTGGAGCGGACGCCGGCGCTGGTGTAGCTCGGTTGGGTTGGTGTAGCTCGGTCAGGGGCTAGCGGTGAGCGTGGTCTTCCAGCTCATGCCTCAGCCGGACTGGGCCAGCACCACCACCGTGGCCGTACGCGACAGCTCGGCCCATGACGCGGCGGGCTGGGCCGGGGCCATCTTCTCGGCCGGTTCGAGGCCGGGGTGGATCCGGGTCCTGTTCGGCGCCCGGGAGGTGGTGGCGCGCGTGCTGCGGATCCCGCCCGGGCGGCCGGAGATGCTCGCGGTGCGCGAGGTCCGGGACGGCGAGGCGCTGATCGACACCGACGACCGGCATCTGCGCTTCGTGGCCGGGGTGCGGGCGGCCGATGGGCTGCTGCACGTCACCACGGCCGTTCGGTTCAAGGGCTGGCGGGGCCGGGTGTACTTCGTGCCGGTGCGCTTCCTGCACGACCAGATCACCCGGTCGATGATGACGGCGGCGGCGCGGCGAGCGGCCTGAGGGCTCGCGCCGTCGTCTGGGATGACACGGGCTCGGGGTGCTGGGGTTTGGGAGCTGGACTGTGACGGGCTGTCGGCGGCGTGGCGGTCGACGCGGATCCGGCGCTGGTGTGGTGCCTGGAGCTGGCGCACGAGTCGTTGCTGGCGGGCGGGCTGCCGGTGGGTTCGGTGATCGTGACGGGCGACGGGACCAACGGGTCAGCGAGGGGCGCAACCGGGCCTACGATCTGGCGGGCGGGAGTGACCGGCTACAGCGGACGCCTATCGCCCACGCCGAGATGAACGCGCTGGCGGGGGTGCGAGACGGAGTTGAGCTGGCGGACATGACGTTGTGGTCGTCGCACCGGCCGTGCTGATGTGCTCGGCCGCGTGCGAGTTCACCGGGGTCGGGTTGCAGTGCGCTTTATCGCGCCGGATCCGTCTGACGCTGACGCGGGCCGAGACCCGAGTGGGATCGAGGCCGAGTGGGTAGTGGTGGCCAACCTTCTGTTCCTGACCGGGGTGGCGGCGTATTCGGGAGCGTCGTCGCCGATGATCGCCCGGGCGGAGCAGCGGGAACCGGAGGTCACTCGTCTCATGCAGATCGCCGATGACGGGAGTTTGCGTCGACCAGTGCTGCGGACGGCGCTCACCCTGGTCTGGCCCGAGGTTGAGGCGGCGGCCAGCGAGCGGCGGAAGCGTCGCGAACGCGGTGAGTAGCCTGCACCGCTCGCTGGCCGGGTTAAGCGGGGTACTGGGTGGGGCGGGTGGCGTAGGTGCGGCCCGCGGGGGTGCGCCAGATCAGGACGCCGGGCTCGGGTTGGTCTAGCTGCCAGCCTTCGGCTTGCTTGCAGCGGTGGTGGTGACGGCACAGAGGGGCGAGGTCGCACTCGCAGGTCAGGCCGCCGTGTTCCCAGGCGAGGGTGTGGTCCAGGTCGCAGCGGGCGGCGGGACGGGAGCAGCCGGGAGCGCTGCACCGGGCGTTGCGGGCTCGGACCAGATGACGGAGCTTGCGGCTGGGCTGGTAGCCGGTCTCGGCGTGATCGTGGGCGCAGGTGTCGCGGGCGATCCGGGTCAGCTTGATGCCCAGCCAGTCCTGGGGCCTGACGCCGGGCGGCGGATCGGGGCCGTCGGGGGGACCGGGGGTGCTGGTGGCGGGGCGTTGGCCGGTGCGGGGCGGCGGGTGACGGCCGGTGGCGCAGCCGTGGGCGGCGGCGGTGCCGTCGGGGTGGAGGGTAGTGACGCACCAGCGGGTGCGGGGGTCTTGGGCGGCGGCGGCGAGCAGGTCCCGGGCATCGGCGGCGTCGACCAGGCCTAGGTGGTCGATTTCGGCGAGGGCGTTGGACTGGCCGGTCGCGCTGGACCACGGCACGGTGATGTTGATCATGGCCGCCAGGCTGAGACCGTTGTCCGGGGCCGATGGGCCACTGGGACCGGTTCCGGAGGGACGGAAGCCCGGAGGGGCGCTATCGCCGCGTGTGCTGGCGGAGTCTGGAAGAACGAGAGTCTGGCGGGCGTCGCGGCCTTGGAGGAGGTCCAGGTAGGCGCGGACGCGGAGGGCCTGAAGGGTGCCATCAAGGCCGGCCGCGCGCAGGTCCAGGGCTCGCTGCTCGATGTGCTGCCAGGAGGCGAGGACCTCGGCGGAGGGGAGCTCGCTGGCGATGAGGCCGGCGTTGCCGGAGGACTCGCGGAAGGGACGGACGTGAGCGTCCTGGCGAGCGGCCTGCTTGCGTCGCTCGGCGGATTCGGGGTCCAGCTCGAGGACGAGGCGATGAGCGGCGGCGCGGAGCCTGCCGTAGGTGAGAGATCCGGCGCAGTCGGCGAGCTTCAGGTCGGCGGTGGCGACGTCTTCGGGTGATAGGACGCTGGTCTCGTCTTCGATGATGCGCAGGTGGACCGGGAAGAGCCGGCCTGCCGCCAGGGCGGCCATGTAATGGGGCAGCCGCTCAGTGACGGACTGGGCGTAGTCGAGCTGGGCTGCGGCCGAGCGCGGGGTCAGATGCAGCTCGCAGGCCAGCTGGTCGGCAGCGAACTCGGCGCCTGCCACCTCGCTGCCGTAGCGGGCGCCGAACTCGGCGGTGGCGGTCAGCACGTACCAGGCAGCCCGGGACTCCAGGCGGCGCGTGGCGGCGAGGACGCCGACGAGCTGGTCGTCCGAGAGGCCGGGCAGACCTGAGCCGCCCGGGCTGGCGATGGTGTCGATAACGGTGGCCAGCAGGGGGTCCGGCGGCATGTCTTCGGCCGGGCCGGACTGGGCGAAGTGGTCAGTGTCGAAGGACCCGGCAGGCACATTCAGGAACAGCCCCTGCTGGGCCAGGTCACTGTCGTAGACGGCGAAAAACGAGCCGTCATCGAGCTCCTGGCTCGGGTCAGGTTCTTGGCCGTCGTCTTCGCGGAACGGGTCCGGGCGCATGAAACCACGCTCCGTTCGGGAGGAAGCTGGGAATCACCCCGCTTTGAATACTCTAGCATCTAGTACCAGTCTAAGGCACTATTTATCGACTTAATTTCTAGAATATATTAATTTACGATAGTAGATAGATTATATATTCGAAATATAGTCAACGGGATGGCGCGACAGGTGTAGGCTTGCAGAGTTACGTGGGTGGACGCCGGGTTTGGCCTGGGTGCGCGTGCAGGGCGTGGGCCTGGCGGAGGATCTGGAGGGCGTGCCGGGCTAACGGAGTGGCGCGACGTGAAGGTGCACGGCTAGCGAGTGGCACGGCTAGCGAGTCGCACGGCTGAAGGTGCTCGGCTGGAGAGTGCGCGGCGGCCGGGTGGTTCAGCAGCGGTGGGGGAAGTTGCGGGCTACGGCGAGGAGGGCATCGTTGGCGTCGGTGTCGCCGATGCTGATGCGGGCGCCTTCACCGGCGAAGGGGCGGACGGCGATGCCCTCGGCTTCGGCAGGCGGCGGCGAAGGCGGCCGTGTGCTCGCCGAGCCGGAGCCAGACGAAGTTGGCCTCGGTGGGCGGGACGGTCCAGCCGTCGGCGATCAGCGCCTCGCGCACCCGGGTCCGCTCCTTGACGGTCAGCTCCACGCGCTCGAGCAGCTCGGACTCGGCGGACAGGGAGGCGATGGCCGCGGCCTGGGCGATGCGGTTGACCGAGAAGGGCAGCATGGTGGCGCGGGCCGCGGCGGCCACCGGCTCGTGCGCGATCATGAAACCGGTGCGCAGGCCGGCCAGGCCGTAAGCCTTGGAGAAGGTGCGGAGAACGGCGACGTTCGGCCGGTCGCGGTAGAGGGTGATCCCGTCCGGCACGGCCTCGTCGCGGACGTACTCGTGATAGGCCTCGTCGACGACAACCAGGCAGTCCTCCGGCACCTGGTCGAGGAAGGCCTCGAGCTCGGCGGCGTGGACCACGGTGCCGGTGGGGTTGTTGGGGTTACAGACGAAGATCAGCCTGGTGCGCGGGGTAATCGCCGCCGCCATGGCGGTCAGGTCATGGGTCTCGTCCCGCAGCGGCACCCGGACCGAGTCGGCCGCGGCCAGGTCGGCCAGGGTCGGGTACGCCTCGAACGAGCGCCACGCGTAGATCACCTCGGCGCCGGGCTCACCGACCGCCTCGAGGAGCTGCTGAGTAACGCCGACCGAGCCGCACCCGACCGCGACGTGCGCCGCAGGTACGCCGAACCGGTCCGCGATGGCCTCGATCAGGGCCGTCGCGCCGTTGTCCGGATACTGATTAACCGAACGCGCCGCCTCGGCGATGGCCTCGACCACCGAGGGAAGCGGCGCGAACGGGGACTCGTTGGACGAGAGCTTGAACGTCTTTCCCGCGGAGCTGACCGGGGTGCGCCCCGGCTGGTAGGCGGCGAAATCGTCAAGCACCGCACGGAAGCGTGGTGACGTGCTCATGCCACCAGTCTGGCACTTCCGGGCAAGTCGGGGTCAGGACTGGGTCAGACTCTGGTTGGCGTGCGAGTAGGCCGCCTTGGCCAGGTCCTTCACGCCGGTCAGCGAGGCATCCGGGCCCACCATGGTGACCGCGCCGACGTACCCGGCGCCGCGGTAGACCACCGACCACACGTTCACGCTGGCGTAGCCCGCGGCCTTGACATTCAGCGCGCGCGCCTGCTGGGCCAGACCGGAAACCTGGGCCTCCTGAACCGTGTACTTGAACGTCTTGCCGTCCACGGTGGCGCTGTAGTGGGTGCAGCCTGACGGCAGGGTGTTGCTCAGGGCCGTGTCAGCGGCCGACGGCTGGGTGGCGACCAGCACCTCGGACACGCCGTCGTTGCCGACCTTGAACGTCACGACCGAGGCGGGAGCGTGGGTGAACACCGAGGAGTTGAAGCCGGTCTGGGAGGCCTGGGAGCACTTGGCCGGGCTGACCTTCACGCCGTTCATGGTCTGCTTGCTGGTCTGCACGTCCGGCAGCGACCCGTACTCGCCGGACTGGGCCGCGGCGGCGGGCTTCTTGCCGTTGACTTCGGCCAGCAACGCGGACTTGAGCTGGGTCGCGCTGAAGCTGACAGTGGAGGCACTGGCCGACGCGGACGCGGAGGCCGGCGTGGACGCGCTGGCCGACGAACTCTGGCTCGAGGATCCGCCGCAGCCGGCCACGGCGGCGGCTCCGGTCACGACCAACGCCGAGGTGGTCAGCGCGCCCCGCGCCCAGGACCGGCTCTGCCAGTGACGATCAGACATGGAGAAACCCTTCTAACGCTCCGATATTTTCTCGATTCGAAGCGTGAGACTAGCCTACGACGAGTGATCAAAGTGGCACTTTCAGTAAACGCGCCCGGGGGTGGGCGAGGGCTCGGCTGGAGGGCGGGATCGCCTGGTAGCCGTACAGAATCGGGCTTAGTGCGGGAGCCTCGAGGGGCGACGCGGGCCGCACCTGCGGTGGTTACGGAGCGTGCTCGATCTGGGGGCACGGCGCAGGCTCGAGGCAGGGGCTGAGCGGGTCACGGTGGGACGGCGGCCGGGGGCGGCAAGGTTCGGGTGGGCGGAGCGCAGTCTGACGAGACTCAGAATCTTCTGCCGGCCCGGCCGGGACGCGGAATGTGCGGATGAACTGTCGGTATACCGGGTAGTCCTTCCCGCAGCAGCCGCAACGACTCAGCCGAAGGGCGCCGGTCACTGCATACCCATAAGGATGGTATGAAGTCTCTGGCGCCCCAAACGGGACGTTGACTGACGAAAGGCGCGGATAGTAGTGGCGACGCGCAAGGCAGCAGCTCTGCTCGACCGGACCAGTGGTCTACCCGACACTTTCTGGTACACGGCCAAGCGCAAGGTGCTGGGACCGCCGTTGGTCAACCAGGATCTCGGTGAGCAGCGGCTGTCCAACCCGCTCGCGCTGGGCGTGCTGTCGCCGGACGGCATCTCCTCCTCGGCCTACGGCACCGAGGAAATCCTCATCGTGCTGGTGCCCGCCATGGGCGTGGCGGCGTTCTCGCTGATCCTGCCCATGACGCTGGTCATCTTGTTCGTGATGATCCTGGTGCTGCTGTCCTACCGCGAGATCGTCATGGTGTACATCAAGCCGGGCGGCTCGTACGTG
Source organism: uncultured Actinomycetes bacterium (assembly GCA_963744005.1). Lineage (GTDB taxonomy): Bacteria > Actinomycetota > Actinomycetes > Streptosporangiales > Streptosporangiaceae > Palsa-504. The sequence continues at coordinate 2,920,778 of CAVURU010000003.1, forward strand.
GTGGCCAGAGAGAACTTCGGCCCGCGAATAGCCCAGGTCTGCGCGGTCGCGCTGCTCATCGACTACGTGGTCACGGTGGCGGTGCAGATCGCGGCGGGGACAGCCGCGGTAGCCTCCGCCTTCCCGGCGATAGGCCCGTACAAGCTGGAGATCTGCGTCGGCGTCGTGCTGCTGATGTGCGTGGGCAACCTGCGCGGGCTCAAGGAGGCAGGCCGCGCCTTCGCGGTACCGACCTACCTGTTCGCGGGCGCGGTCATCCTGATGATCGTGGTCGGGCTGATCCGCGAGGCCCTGGGCACGCTGCCGGAGACCTATGACCCGGGCTCGCTGCCGGGCACCTACGCGCTGGGCAGCGGATCCGGCGGGCTGATCACCGGGGTGATGATCTTCACCCTGCTGCGCGCGTTCGCCAATGGCGGCGCGTCGCTGACCGGCATCGAGGCCGTCTCGGACGCGGTGGGCGCGTTCAAGCCGCCGGAGGGCCGCAACGCCCGCAAGGTGCTGATGGCGGAGGGCGCCATCCTGGGCGTCCTGGTGGCCGGGATCTCCTGGCTGGCGCACGCCACCCACGCCACGCCGTACAAGAGCGGCTACCCCACCGTGCTGGCCCAGGAGGCGCAGAAGGTCTTCGGCCACACGTTCGTCGGACAGGCCCTGTTCTACCTGGTCCAGCTGTCGACCATGCTGATCCTGTACACCGGCGGTAACACCAGCTTCAACGGGTTCCCGTTCCTGACCAGCTACGTGGCGGGCGACTCGTTCCTGCCCCGGTGGCTGCTCAAGCGCGGCCACCGGCTGGTCTTCTCCAACGCGATCATCCTGCTGACCATCACGTCCATCTCGCTGCTGATCATCAAGGACGCGGACGTCAACAACCTGGTCCCGCTGTACGCCATCGGGGTGTTCACCGCGTTCTCGATGGCCGGCTTCGGGATGGCCAAGTACCACCACACGCACAAGGAGCCGGGCTGGCGGCGCAAGCTGGTCATCAACTTCTCGGCCGGCCTGCTGACCGCCGTCGTGGTGCTGATCTTCGCCATCGTGAAGTTCACCGAGGGCGCCTGGGTGGTCGTGGTGCTGTTCGCCGTCCTGGTCCCGGCGCTGATCAGGCTCAACCGCGAGTACGCGGATGAGTCCGAGGTGCTGGAGACGATCAGCGAGGCGCAGCCGCCGCCCCCGCCGCACTACGGCCGGCGCACCGTGTTCGTCTTCATCGACGGCTTCGACCTGGCCACCCTGGCCGCGCTGCGGTACGCGCGCAGCCTGCGGCCGACGACGCTGCGCGCGGTCCACTTCGTCATCGACAGCGTCCAGGCCGACAAGCTGCGGGAGAAGTGGACCCGGGCCGACCGGGGCATCCCGCTGGACTTCATCGATGTCTCCGACCGGCGGCTGACCCGGGCCGCGGCCGAGCTGGTCGAGCGAGAAGTGGCCGACCCGAACACGCACGTGACCGTGGTGCTGCCCCGGCGCAGCTACTCCGCGCTGCTCGGCCGGCTGCTGCACGACCGCACGGCCGACAAGATCGCGGCCGTGGTGAGCCGGATCCCGCGTTCGGCCGCGACCATCATTCCTTACGACGTGGAGAGCCGCGTCCGGGTGCTGACCGAGCGCCACCAGGCCACGATGGCCGGGGCCGACGGCGAAGTCGATCAGCAGCTCATGGCGGACGAGGCGCAGATCGCGGCCCAGCACGGCGGGAACGGCAAGGGCCGGCGCAAGCGGGACCCGCTGGCGGGCAAGCTGGCCGCCGCCGGGCAGACGGTCAACGGCGGCAACGGCGACGAGCTGAACGGCGGCGGGCCGAACGGCGGCGGGCCGAACGGCGGTGAGCCGAATGCCGCCGGCCAGGACGAGGCCGGGCTGGCCGCGGACGGCCAGCCGGCCGCGGTGCCGAGCGTCCGGACCATCGGGTCGCTGAGAAAGCCGGGCCGGGCCGTGGTCGAGGGGCGCGTGGTGGTGGTCGAGATCCGGCCGGTGGAGCAGAACTCGGTGCTGGCCTGCGAGATCTCGGACTCCACCGGGACGCTGACGGCCATGTTCTACGGCCGGTCGCACATCCCGGGCATCGTGTGCGGGGCCCGGGTCCGGCTGCGCGGATCGGTCGGGATCAAGGACGGCCACTCGGTGATGATCAACCCGGCGTACGAGCTGCTGTTCCCGGCCATCTAGGGCTCCAGGGCGCCAGGGACGAGGAGCTCGTAGGCGGGATTGGTCATGACCGGCTCGCCGTCCTTCAGGCCCACCGCGCCACGCAGCCGTACGCGCGAGCCGCACATCAGGCCCGCGATGTGCGATCGGCCGTAGAACAGCGCGGTGAGGTCGCCGGTGGAATCGGAGATCTCGGCGGCCAGCACCGAGTTCTGCTCGACCGACCGGACCTCGACGACCCGGACACGGCCCTCGACGGTGGCGCGGCCGGGCTGGCGGAGGGCGCCGATCGGGGTGACGCCGCGGGGCGGGACGGGCCGGTCGTAGCTGCCCGCGCCGGGGAGGGGCTCGGGGACCGGTAGCGGCTCGGGCAGGTACCGGGCCGTGGACCCGGACGCCGCCGGGGGTGCGGACGTGGGCGAGGGAACTGACGACAGGGCGACCTGGGTGCCCGGGCCGGGGCCTGCGGTCTGGCGGTGGTGGAGGACGCGGAGGCGGTCGGGGACGTCGAAGGGGATGATGGTGGCGGCGGCGTTGGGGACGCGGCTGACCACGGCGGCGATCTTGTCGGCGGTCCGGTCGTGCAGCAGGCGGCCGAGCAGCGGGGAGAAGCTGCGGCGGGGCAGGATGGCGGTGACCTGGGTGCCGGGGACGGCCGCTTCGGAGCTGACCAGCTCGGCGGCGGCGCGGGTCAGGCGGCGGTCGGGGGTGTCGACGAATTCCAGGGACACGCTGCGGTCCGGGAGCCACGCAGTGCGGAGCCGTTCGGCCTGTTCGGTGTCTATGACGAAGTGCACGGCGCGCAGGACGGTGGGCCGCAGGCTCTTGGCGTAGCGCAGCGCGGCCACGGTGGCCAGGTCGAAGTCGTCGACGAACACGACGACGACGCGGCGGCGGTAGTTCGGCGCGGCAGGCGCGGCCCCGGCGGCCCGGCGGTCGCCGATGGCTTGCAGGGCGCTGGCCTCGCCGCGGTACTGGCGGTTGAGCCGGATGAGCACGAAGAGCAGGACCGGGAACAGGACGACGACGAGCCAGGCGCCTTCGGTGAACTTGACCACGGCGAAGATGAGCACGACGATCGCGCTGAGCAGGCCGGCCGAGAAGTTGATGACCAGCTTGCGCCGCCAGCCCGGCTCCTTGCGCCGGACGTGATAGCGGGCCATGCCGAACCCGGCCATGGTGAAAGCGGTGAAGACGCCGATGGCGTAGAACGGCACCAGCGCGTTGACATTGGAGCCGACCGCGGCGATCAGGGCCACCGACAGCACGGTGAGCACGATGATGCCGTTGGAGAAGACCAGCCGCTGGCCGCGCCGGGTCATCCAGCGGGGCAGGAACGAGTCCTCGGCCACGAAGCTGGTCAGGAACGGGAAGCCGTTGAAGCTGGTGTTGCCGCCGGTGTACAGGATGAGCGCAGTGGCGGCCTGGACGACGTAGAACATGAAGTGCCCGGCCTGGCCGAAGACCATGCCGGCTTCCTGGGAGATCACGGTCGGATAGCCGCTGGTGTAGGGGATGGCGTGGGTCAGCCGGGCCAGCACCGAGATGCCGGCCACCAGGGTGCCCAGGATCAGGCCCTCCAGGACCAGGACCCGGCGCGCGTTCAGGCCCTCGGGCGGCTTGAACGCGCTGACCGCGTTGGAGACGGCCTCGATGCCGGTGAGCGAGGAACCGCCGTTGGCGAACGCGCGGAGCAGGGTGAACACGCCGACCGCGGTCAGCACGCCGCTGCCCGCGCCGACCTGGTAGACGCCGTGCAGGTCGCTGATGTCCTGCTGGGGCAGGTCACCCAGCGCGGCCCGGATCAGGCCGAGGACGATCATCAGGATGATGACGCCGGAGAACAGGTAGGTGGGCAGGGCGAAGACCCGGCCGGCCTCGCGGATGCCGCGCAGGTTGCCGAAGCACATCAGCAGGATGACGCCGATGGAAATGGGGGTGACGTACGGGCCGATGGCCGGGGCGGCGGAGGCGACGGCGGCGGTGCCCGCGGCGACCTGCACGGCCACGGTGACGACGTAGTCGATGAGCAGGGCGACGGCGGCGACCTGGGCGATCCGCGGGCCGAAGTTCTCCCGGGCCACCACGTAGGAGCCGCCGGCCCGGGTGTAGACGGTGACGACCTCGCGGTAGGACAGCACCACGAGCAGCATGACGAACAAGATGGCGCCGGTCATCGGGAGGAGCAGGGCGAAGGCAGTGATGCCGAAGACCTGGATCAGCTCGATGAGGATCTCCTCGGTGCCGTAGGCCGAGGAGGAGATGCCGTCCGGGGACAGGACGCCGAGGGCGAGCTTCTTGGACAGCCGCTGCTCGCGGAGCTGGTCGTTGATCATCGGGGGGCCGAGCAGCCGGCGTTTGGCCGTGTACCAGGCGGTCTCCGGGAGAGGATCGGCCGCGGCCAGGTGGCCGGCCGCCTTGCGGATGGCCACTAGCGATGCGCCCCGGTCCGGGCCGGTTGGTCGATGATCACGTTCCCGACGCTAATTCGGCGGCCGGCGGGTGGCTGTAGGCAGCGCGTCAAGCTTGCCGGGCCGGGCGTCAAGATTCCGTTAGGGCCGCTGATTTCCGCTGCTAGCGGGGCTGGAATAGGGAGCGATGAGTCTCCGCGGCCGGTCTGGCATAACGGCTCCGTACGCGCTCCCGTTCGGCTTCGCCGGGTTCCTGGCCGTCGGGACGGTGACGGCCGCGCTGGGCGGGCGGCTGACCGGGACCGGGGTGCTGATCGCCTGCGCGGTGGTGGCCGGGGTGATGTCGGCGGTGGCCGAGCCGGCCGCGTCGGTGCCGCTGGCCGGCATCGGCTGGCTGACGGTGACCGGCTTCTCGGCGCCGCCCTACGCGCAGCTGCGGACGTCCGGGGCGGCCTCGGCGCGGGCGGCGGTCGTGATCGGGGCGACGGCTTTGTGCTGCGCCGCGGCCGGGCTGGTGTTCCGCTGGTACCTGCAGCGTCGCACACTGGTAAGCGTGGGCAGGCCAAGCAGGGCGGGAGCGAGCGCCGCCGACCGCGGGGCGCTGGACGCCCGGCGGCGGTGGGCCGGATTTGCGCTGGCGGTGGCGGGCCTGCCGCTGCTGACCTACCTGCTGACCCTGTTCCGGGGGCACCTGAACCTGGCCGACGACCTGCTCATCTACCTGGTCGCGGTGGTGACGATCACGGTGCTGGGCGGCTTCTGGCCCGCCGTGCTGGCCGCGGTGGCGGCCAGCCTGCTGCTGAACTGGTACTTCACCGAGCCCATCCACACCTTCACCATCCAGGAGCCGCGGGAGCTGCTGGCCCTGCTGCTGTTCGTCACGCTGGCCGTGGCGGTCAGCAGCGTGGTGCACCTGGCCGCGAGGCGCGCGGTGCAGGCGGCGCGAGCCCGGGACGAGGCGGCCGCGCTGCTCGAGCTGGCCCAGACGGTGCTGGCCGGACAGGATGCTCCGGCCGCGGTGCTGGGGCACCTGACCCGGACGCACGGCGGCCGGGCCGAGCTGCAGGAGCGGGTGGCGGGCCGGTGGATCCGCGCCGCGGCCAGCGGCGAGGCCGCATCGGGAGCCGCCGCCCGGATCGGCATCCGGGAGGACCTGGTGCTGCTGGTCAGCGGGCAGGCGGAGTCGGCGACGCCGGCGCTGCTGGCCGGGTACGCGGCGCAGGCCGCGGCGGCGCTGGACCGGGAGCGGCTGCGGACCCAGGCGGCGCAGGCCGAGGCGCTGGCCGAGGGGAACCGGATGCGGACCGCGCTGCTGGCCGCGGTGAGCCACGACCTGCGCACGCCGCTGGCCTCGATCAAGGCCAGCGTGAGCAGCCTGCGGCAGACCGACGTGGCCTGGTCGCCGGCCGACGAGGCGGACCTGCTGGCCACCATCGAGCAGGGCGCCGACCGGCTGGACGCGCTGATCGGCAACCTGCTGGACATGAGCCGCCTGCACACCGGGTCGCTGCAGCCGTTCCTGCGCCCGACGGCCATCGACGAGGTGGCCCCGGCGGCGCTGCTCGGGCTGGACGAACCGGTCCGGGTGCAGATGGCCGTGCCGGACGGCTTCCCGCTGGTGCTGGCCGATCCCGGACTGCTGGAGCGGGTGCTGGCCAACCTGTTCTCCAACGCGGTGCAGCACTCCCCGGCGGGCGGGCCCGCGCCGGAGCTGCGGGCCGAGCTGGCCGGGGACCTGGTGGTGATCGAGGTGGCCGACCACGGCCACGGAGTCCCGGACGAGGCCAAGGAACGCATCTTCGAGCCGTTCACCCGGCTCGGTGACCGCCACCACCCGGGGGTGGGCCTGGGCCTGGCCGTGGCCCGCGGGTTCGCCGAGGCCATGGGGGGCACGATCGTGGCCCGGGACACGCCGGGCGGCGGGCTGACCATCGCCGTCACGCTGCCCGCCGCGGCCGGGGCGGACACGCCCGCGCTGGGCCCGGGGTCATGACCCGGGTGCTCGTGGTGGACGACGAGCCGTCCATCCTGCGGGCGCTGCGGATCAACCTGGCCGCCCGCGAGTACGAGGTCAGCACGGCGGCCGACGGCAGCACCGGGCTGGCCGCGGTGGCCCGGGACCGGCCCGACGTGATCATCCTGGACCTGGGGCTGCCGGACATGGACGGCACCGAGGTGATCCACGGCGTCCGCGGCTGGACCACGATCCCGATCATCGTGCTGTCGGCCTGGGGCCAGGAGAGCCAGAAGGTGGCGGCGCTGGACGCGGGGGCCGATGACTACGTGACCAAGCCGTTCGGCATGGACGAGCTGCTGGCCCGGCTGCGGGCCGCGGTGCGCCGGGCCGCGCCCGCCCCGGACGAGCCGGTGGTGACCACGCCCGACTTCACCGTCGACCTGGCGGCCAAGCGGGTCGTCCGCGGGCGACGGGACCGACGTGCGGCTGACCCCGACCGAGTGGCAGCTGCTGGAGATCCTGGCCCGCAACAGCGGGCGGCTGGTCACCCAGCGCCAGCTGCTGCGGGAGGTGTGGGGCCCGGCGTACGAGACCGAGACGAACTACCTGCGGGTCTACCTGGCCCAGCTGCGGCGCAAGCTGGAGCCCGAGCCGTCCCGGCCGCGGTACCTGCACACCGAGCCCGGGATGGGCTACCGGTTCACGACGGGCTAGACACCGGGACGCCGCGGACGAGCCGGGTGATCTCGCCCAGGGTGCGGATGGTGACCTCGACGTCGGCGCGGTCCAGGGTGGCCAGCAGCGGGCCGGTGACGGCGGCCGACTCGGCCAGGATCCCGTCGCGCAGGGCGTGGCCGGCCGGGGTCAGCCGGATCAGGCCGTCCGCGGTCTCGGTCAGCCCCGCTTCGGCCAGCTGGCCGGTGAGGCGGGCCGCGGCGGGGGCGTCCAGGTCGAGCCAGTCGATCAGGTCGCGGGTGAAGGCGTCCGGGGCGGCCTGGCCGCCCAGGATGGTCAGCCGCTGGACACCCAGGTAGAGCTCGTGGCTGACGCCCCGCGCGGCCAGCATCCGGGACAGCAGCCGGGACAGGGACGCTTCGGCCTGGCCGACGGCCCGGCCGAGGGTCGGCTGGCCGGTGGTTCCCCCGTTGGGATGAGTCATGACGGTTCCTCGTTTCGGTGAGATCGGTTCGCCGACGGCGGCCGCCCCCGTGGCGTGGCCGCCCTCGTGCCCTTAAGCTTGGGCCCGATATCTAGTGAAGTTATCATCTTGTTAAACTGATGTCTAGTTTTCCTAGATAACTTGGAGGGCGAGTGGAGCGAGGGGAGCTCGAGGGCGAGTTCCTGCTGGCCATCCGGCGGGTGGGCTCGCTGATGCAGCTGCTGGGGCTGCGGTCGGCCGAACGCATCGGGGTGAACGCCACGGACCTGAACTGCCTGAACATCGTGGCCCTGACCGGGCGGCTGACCGCGGGCGAACTGGCTCAGCAGACCGGGCTGACCACGGCGTCGATCACCGGGGTGCTGGACCGGCTGGAGGAGGGCGGGTACGTGCGGCGGGTGCGCGACCCGCAGGACCGGCGGCGGGTCATGGTGGAGCTGGCGACCGGGCCGGGGCTGAACCGGGTGGGCAGCACGTTCGCGCCGGTGGTGGCGGCCTGGCGGGAAGCGGCGGCGGGCTACTCCGAGGCGGAGCTGCGGCTGCTGCTGGGGTTCCAGGACAAGCTCGAGGAGATCATCCGGGATCAGCTGGCCCCGAACCGGTGAGACCCGGGCGGACCGGGGTACGCCTCTTAGTGTGCGGCTATCTCTGGCGACCACCCGGCGGGCAGGCAAGCATCACAAGTCCAGCTGGGCCCGCAGACCGGAGGCCGCCGCGGAGCGCCTGGAGCAGGCGCGGGTGCTCGACCCGGTCGTGACCCGGCTGTCCGAGGCCGTGGTGCGGGCGCTGCCGCCCGGGCCGCGGGCCGACGCGCTGCACGGCGTGCCGTTCGGCCAGCCCGCGCACCCGGCCCTGGTGCGGGTGCCGCTGGGCTGCTGGACCTCGGCCGTGCTGCTGGACCTGTTCCGCGGCACCGACCGGGCGGCCGGGATGCTGATCGGCGCGGGCGTGGTCATCACGGTGCCGGCCGCGGCCACCGGGCTGGCCGACTGGTCCGCGCTGCACACCGACCAGCAGCGGGTCGGGCTGGTGCACGCGGTGTGCCAGACGAGCGCGGCCGCGCTGTTCCTGGGCTCGCTGGCCGCCCGGATCACCGGGCGGTCCGGGTACGGCCGGATGCTGTCGGCCAGCGGGCTGGCCCTGGCCACGGCCGGGTCCTACCTGGGCGGTCACCTGGCCTCGCGGCTGGGCGCGGGCACCAGCCACGCCGAGCAGGTCAGCCACCTGGCCGGGCTGGGCTGGCACGACCTGTGCGAGCTGACCGAGCTGCCGGAGCGCAGGCTGGCCCGCCGCCAGCTGGGCTACCTGTCGCTGCTGGTGTACCGGCAGGACGGCGAGGTGAGCGTGCTCTCGGACCGGTGCTCGCACCTGGGCGGGCCGCTGCACCAGGGCCACCTGGTCACCGAGCGCGGGGCGGTCTGCGTGGCCTGCCCGTGGCACGGGTCGACGTTCGCGGTCAGCGACGGGCACGTGGTGCACGGGCCGGCCACGGCGCGGCAGCCCGCCTTCGAGGCGCGGGTCACGTCGGCCGGGCGGGTCGAGCTGCGGGCACTGCCGTTACCGCGCCTGCCGGCGCTGCCGTTACCGCCGGCCTAGGTCACCGGGCGCGGGCGGTCCAGCGGGACTGGCGGTGCTCGATCTCCAGCGGGACGCCGAAGCACCGGGACAGGTTCTTGGCCGTGAAGACCTCTTCGATGGGGCCGGCGGCCAGGACCGAGCCGCGGCGCAGCAGCATGGCGTGGGTGAAGCCGTCCGGGACCTCTTCCACGTGGTGGGTGACCAGGACCATCATGGGCGCCTTGGGGTCCTTGGCCAGGGCGGTGAGACGGCGCAGCAGGTCCTCGCGGCCGCCCATGTCCAGGCCCGCGGTGGGCTCGTCGAGCAGGAGCATCTCGGGGTTGGGCATCATGGCCCGGGCGATCTGGACCCGCTTGCGCTCGCCCTCGGACAGCGTGGAGAACTTGCGCCGGATCAGGTGCGCGCAGCCCAGCGCGTCGAGCAGCTCGACGGCCCGGGTGACGTCGGCGGAGTCGTACTCCTCCCGCCACCGGCCGAGCATGGCGTAGGAGGCGGTCAGGACCAGGTCGATGACCTTCTCCCCCGGCGGCACCTGCTCGGCGACGACCGCGCTGGTCAGCCCGATCCGGGGCCGCAGCTCGAAGACGTCGACCTCGCCCAGCCGCTCGCCGAGGACCTCGACCGTGCCCTTGGACGGGAACATGGTGGTCGCGGCCACCTGGAGGAGGGTGGTCTTGCCCGCGCCGTTCGGCCCGATCAGGATCCACCGTTCGTCTTCGTGCGCGGTCCAGTCGACGTTGCGGAGCAGGACCGCGGCGTCCCGCTTGACCTCGACGCCGCGGAGCAGCAGCACCTCGTCGGACATCTTCCAGTTCCCTTCCGCTGCTCGTTGTCCCGCCGACACCGAACCTACGTCACCGCGGCCCGGCCGGCCCAGCCGGACGGCTAATCAGCGGCCCTGCTCGTGGCGGACCGCGATCAATGCGGCCTGAGTGCGGTCCGGCACGCCGAGCTTGGCCAGTACCGAGCTTACGTGGGTCTTGACCGTCTTCTCCGAGACGTGCAGATCCCGGGCAATCTCCCGGTTGGACCGGCCGCGGCCGAGCTCGGCCAGGACCTCGCGTTCCCGGCTGGTCAGCGCGTCGGGACCGCCCCGGCCGCCGCCCGCCGGGCGGAGCAGGGAGCCGGCCGCCTCCGGGGCGAGCAGCAGGTGCCCGTCGTGCACGGCGCGGATGGCGCGGACCAGCGCGTCGGGGTCGACGTCCTTGTACAGCACGCCGGCCGCGCCGGCCCGGACGGCCGCGGCGGCCGAGGACGGCTCGGTCACGCTGGTCAGGACCAGGACCCGGCTTTGCGGTCCCGCGCGCCTGGAGCTCGGCGAGAACCGCGAGGCCGTCCAGGCCGGGCAGCTTGAGGTCGAGCAGGATGACGTCCGGGGCGAGCTCGGCGGCCCGGGCCAGGGCGGCCGGGCCGTCGGCGGCCTCGCCGGCCACGGTGAGGCCGTCCTGGACCTCGAGCAGGACGCGCAGGCCCTGCCGGACGACCGGGTGGTCGTCGACGATGAGCACGGAGATCGGGGGCGGCTGGGTCACGGCTTACCTCCGGCGGGCACGGTCATCCGGACCAGGGTGCCGGACCGGCCGGACCGGATGGTCAGCGCCCCGCCGGCCGCGGCGGCCCGGTCCCGCATGGAGGCCAGGCCGACCCCGCCGGACGGCGCCTCGGGGGCGAAGCCGTGGCCGTCGTCGCGGACTTCGAGGGTGACCCGCCGGGCGGTGGCGGCCAGCCGGACCCGGACGGCGGCGGCGCCGGAGTGCCGCAGCGCGTTGTGCAGCGCCTCCTGGGCGACCCGGTACAGGGCGGCCTCCTGGCGGGCGGACAGCGCGGGCCGCCCGGTGGCCTCGACGGTGACCGGGACGCCGTAGCCGCGGCCGGCCAGCTCGGCGTAGCGGCGCAGCGACGGGACCAGGCCAGAGTTCTGGAGGTCCGGCGGGGCCAGCCCGTCGATGACGGCGCGCAGCTCGGCGTGGGCCTCGGCACCGAGCTGGCCGACGGCCTCGATCTCGGCGATGACGCGCTCCTGGTCGGCCGGCTCGCGGGCGGCCAGCACGGCGGCGGCGCGGGCCCGGGCCCGGATGCTGAACAGCTTCTGGGTGACCGCGTCGTGCAGCTCCCGGGCCAGCCGGGACCGCTCGGTCAGGATGGACAGTTCCCGGCTGCGCTCGTACAGCCGGGCGTTGGTCAAGGCAATGGCGGCGTGCGCGGCGAACAGGGAGAGGATCTCCTCGTCCCGTTCGGTGAATCCGTCCTTGCTGGCGGCGGCGGAGATCTTGTTGGCGGCGAAGATGATGCCCAGGACCTGATCGCCGTCGCGGACCGGGACGCCGAGGAAGTGCGACATCTGCGGGTGGGCGCGCGGCCAGCCCTCGAACCGGGGGTCCTGGCGGATGTCCGGGAGCCGCTCGGGCTGGCCGCCGGCCAGCAGCACGCCCAGCATGCCGTGCCGGCGCGGCAGCGGGCCGATGGCCTGCCACTGCTCCGGGCTGATGCCGTCCACCACGAACTCGGCGAACGAGCTCGCCCTCGTCGGGCACGCCCAGGGCGGCGTAGCGGGCGCCGACCAGCGACCGGGCCGAGCGCACGATGACCTGCAGGACGTCGCGGACGGACATCTGCCGGGTGACCGACAGCACCGCCTGGCTGACCTGGTAGAGCTCGTCGAGCCCGTCGCTCATCTCACTGACGTTAGCCGGGCCCGGGACGGTCCGCATCGGGCCCCGGTCCTAGGACCATCGGCCGAGGCCGGGCCGGGCCGCGGGCCGATGCGGCGGCGCGGCCCGGTGCCTAGCGTGAAGCCATGAACCACATAGCCATGGTCACGGGGGCCTCCCGCGGGCTGGGCCGGGCGCTGGCCGCCGGCCTGGCCCGCGAGGGCTACGACCTCATCCTGGACGCGCGCGACGGCCCGGCGCTGGCCGCCGCGGCGCGTTCTTTCACCGGGAACGTGACGGCCATCGCCGGCGACGTCACCGATCCGGCGCACCGGGCCGCGCTGGCCCGGGCGGCGGAGGCGGCCGGGGGGCTGGACCTGCTGGTCAACAACGCGGGCACGCTGGGGGCCAGCCCGCCGCCCGCGCTGGCCGACTACCCGGCGGCCGCGCTGCGGGCCGCGTTCGAGGTGAACGTCATCGCGCCGCTGGCGCTGACCCAGCTGATGCTGCCGATGCTGCGGGCCCGCGGGGGCGCGGTGCTGAACGTGACCTCAGACGCGGCGGTGGAGGCCTACGCGGGCTGGGGCGGCTACGGGGCGGCCAAGGCGGCGCTGGAGCAGGCCTCCAACGTGCTGGCCGCCGAGGAACTGGGGGTGCGGGTGTGGTGGGCCGACCCGGGCGACCTGCGCACCGACATGCACCAGGCGGCGTTCCCGGGCCAGGACATCTCCGACCGGCCGGAGCCGGAGGCGGTGGTCCCGGCGCTGCTGCGGCTCATCGCCAGCGGCTGCCGAGCGGCCGGTACCGGGCCGCGCACCTGATGCCGGCGGCCTCATGATCATCGACTTCGCGCTGCCGCCCGAGCTGGAGGCGCACGACCCGCCCGAGGCCCGCGGCGTGCCGCGGGACGGGGTCCGGCTGATGGTCAGCAGGCGGTCGACCGGGGAGATCAGCCACCACGCGTTCGGCGAGCTGCGCGGCCTGCTGCTGCCCGGCGACCTGCTGGTGGTCAACGACACCGGCACGCTGCCGGCCCAGGTCCGGACCGGGGACGGCCGGGCGGTGCACTTCTCCGGCCCGCTCCCGGACGGAGCGTGGCTGGTCGAGCTGCGGGTCATGCAGGACAAGATCTCCCGGCCGAACGGGCCGGGGTACCCGTCCCAGGTCATCGGCTTGCCCGGCGGAGCCGAGCTGACGCTGGAACGGAAGGCCACGGCGCGGCTGTGGCGGGCCCGGCTGTCGGTCGCAGTAGTGCCGTATCTACTGCGTTACGGCAGCCCGATCCGGTACTCCTACGTCAGCCGGGACTGGCCGCTCGCGGCGTACCAGACGGTGTTCGCGGGCCGGCCGGGCAGCGCCGAGATGCCCAGCGCCAGCCGGCCGTTCACCCCCGAGGTGGTGACCGGGCTGGCCGCCCGCGGGGTGCTGGTGGCCCCGATCACCCTGCACACCGGGGTGTCCTCGATGGAGGACGGCGAGGACCCGTACCCGGAGCCGTTCGACGTGCCGCCGGCCACGGCCGGCCTGGTCAACTACGTGCACGCGAACGGGGGGCGGGTCATCGCCGGGGGCACGACGGTGGTGCGGGCGCTGGAGACGGCGGCCCGGCCGGACGGGACGGCGGCGGCGGCCGCGGGCTGGACCTCGCACGTGGTCACGCCGGAGACGGGGGTCCGGGCGGCGGACGGCCTGCTGACCGGGCTGCACGAGCCGCGGTCCTCGCACCTGCGGATGCTGGCCGCGTTCGCCGGGCCCGAGCTGCTGGCCCGGTGCTACCAGGAGGCCATCGGGGCCGGGTACCTGTGGCACGAGTTCGGCGACGTGCACCTGCTGCTGCCGTAAGGGCGGTGCGGTAGCCTGGCGCCCGCCATGACATCACCGCGGACCACCGTGCTCATCACGCTGACCGGCCGGGACCGGCCCGGCGTGACCTCCCGGTTGTTCGCCGCGCTGGCCGCCCACCCGCTGTCGGTGGCCGACATCGAGCAGGTGGTGATCCGCGGGCGGCTGGTCCTCGGGGTGCTGCTGGACTGCGAGTCCGCCCCCGACCTGACCGGGATCCACGCCGCGGTCGCCGCGCTGGCCGCCGAGCTGGGCCTGGAGGCGGAGATCACCACCGGGTCGCGTCCGGCGGGCGAGGACTCGGCGCGCCGGGCGCCCGGCCGGCTGCACGTGACCCTGCTGGGCAGCCCGCTGGCCCCGGCCGCGATCACCGCCATCGCCGGGCAGATCTCGGCCAGCGGCGCGAACATCGACCGGATCGGACGGCTGGCCCAGCGCCCGGTGACCTGCATCGAGCTGGAGGTCTCCGGCGGGGATCCGGCCACGCTGCGGGAGGACCTGAGCCGGACCGCGGTGGCGCACGGCGTGGACGTCGCGGTGCAGCGCGGCGGGCTGCACCGCCGGGCGCTGCGGCTGGTGGTGATGGACGTGGACTCCACCTTGATCCGGGACGAGGTCATCGACCTGCTGGCGGCCCGGGCGGGCTGCGAGCAGGAGGTGGCCAAGGTGACCGCGGCGGCCATGCGCGGCGAGCTGGACTTCGCCGCCTCGCTGCGGGACCGGGTCGGGCTGCTGGCCGGCCTGGACGCTTCGGTGCTGGACGAGGTGCGCGGCGCGCTGCGGCTGACGGCCGGGGCGCGGACGCTGATCGGCACGCTGAGCAGCCTGGGCTTCAAGTTCGGCATCGTCAGCGGTGGCTTCGTCCAGGTCATCGCGCCGCTGGCGGCCGAGCTGGGGATCAGCTACGTGGCGGCCAACACGCTGGAAGTGGCGGACGGCAAGCTGACCGGCCGGGTGTCCGGGCCGGTCATCGACCGGGCGGCCAAGGCCGAGGCGCTGCGCCGGTTCGCGGCCGACGCGGGCGTGCCGCTGTCCCAGACGGTGGCGGTGGGCGACGGGGCCAACGACCTGGACATGATCGCGGCGGCCGGGCTGGGCATCGCGTTCAACGCCAAGCCCGCGGTCCGGGACGCGGCCGACACCTCGCTGAGCGTGCCCTACCTGGACGCCATCTTGTACCTGCTGGGCATCTCCAGCGAGGACGTGACCGACGCCGAGCCCGCCTAGCGGCTTGAACACGAGAAAGCCCGGGCCCCCGTGCGGGGGACCCGGGCTTTCCGCTGGTGCGGGTGGCGCTACTCGCGCTGCTGGGTAGTGGAGGTGGCCGGGTCGGTGTCCGCCTCGGCCGGGGCTGACGCCGGGTCGCCGGAGCGTGACCGGGAGTGTGGGTGATGTCGAGGGCTTCCACGGCCGGGGAGACCGCGCCCGCGGCCTCGGCCTCGGAGGGCACGACCTCGCCCATCCCGGCCGAGCGGCGCTTGGAGATGATGACGGCGGCCACGATGACGATGATCGCGCCGACGGCGATGCCGATCCGCAGGCCGATGTTGTCGCTGTACTTCACGACGCTGGTCGCGATGAGCAGCGAGACCAGGTTCATGACCTTGATCAGCGGGTTGATGGCCGGGCCCGCGGTGTCCTTGAACGGGTCACCCACGGTGTCGCCGACCACGGTGGCGGCGTGCGCGTCGGAGCCCTTGCCGCCGTGGTTGCCGTCCTCGACCAGCTTCTTGGCGTTGTCCCAGGCGCCGCCGGAGTTGGCCAGGAAGATGGCCATCAGGACGCCGGTGGCGATGGCCCCGACCAGGTAGGAGCCGAGCGGCTGGTAGCCGAGGGCGAAGCCGACGGCGATGGGGGCGAGCACCGCGAGCAGGCCCGGGGTGATCAGCTCCCGCAGCGAGTCCCGGGTGACGATGTCCACCACCCGGCTGTAGTCCGGGGTCTCGGTGTAGTTCATGATCCCGGGGTGGGTGCGGAACTGGTTCCGGACCTCGAGCACGACCCGCTGGGCGGCCCGGCCCACGGCCATGATGAGCAGGCTGGAGAAGAAGAACACGACCGCGGCGCCGATGATGACGCCGACCAGGATGTTGGGCTTGGACACGTCCAGGTTGAACGAGCCGGCCCGGGCGCCCAGGGCCGACTCGACCGAGGTGCGGAACGAGCCGAACAGCGCGGTCGCGGCCAGCACGGCGGTGGCGATGGCGATGCCCTTGGTGATGGCCTTGGTCGTATTGCCGATAGCGTCCAGCGTGGTCAGGGCCTGGGCCGCGTCGCCCTCGACGTCACCGGACATCTCGGCGATGCCCTGCGCGTTGTCGGTGACCGGGCCGAAGGAGTCCATGGACACGATGACGCCGACCGTGGTCAGCAGGCCGATGCCGGCCATGGCCACCGCGAACAGGGCGATGGTGGCGTTGCCGTAGGCCAGCAGGTAGGAGCCGAAGACCGCGGCCCCGATGAGCAGGGCCGAGTAGACGGCCGACTCCATGCCGGTGGAGATGCCGGACAGGATGACGGTGGCGGCGCCGGTCTCCGAGCTCTCGCCGATGTCCTTGACCGGGCGCCGGTTGGTCTCGGTGAAGTACCCGGTGAGCAGCTGGATGGCGCTGGCCAGCACGATGCCGATCAGGATGGCGCCGAAGGCGATCCAGCGGGGGTTGCCGTTGTAGGCCCTGATGGTCAGGTCGCTGACGCCGGCGAAGTCACGGAAGTGCGCGGGCAGGAAGGTGAAGCACGCGATGGCCACGCCGATGACCGAGAAGATCGCGGAGATGAAGAAGCCGCGGTTGATGGCGGTCATGCCGCTGCGGTCCCGGCTGCGCGGGGCGACGGAGAAGATGCCGATGACCGCGGTGATGACGCCGATGGCCGGGACGATGAGCGGGAAGATCAGGCCCTTGTCGCCGAAGGCGCTCTTGCCCAGGATGAGCGAGGCGACCAGCATGACGGAGTAGGACTCGAACAGGTCGGCCGCCATCCCGGCGCAGTCACCCACGTTGTCGCCGACGTTGTCGGCGATGGTGGCGGCGTTGCGCGGGTCGTCCTCGGGGATGTTCTGCTCGACCTTGCCGACCAGGTCGGCGCCGACGTCGGCGGCCTTGGTGTAGATGCCGCCGCCGACCCTCATGAACATGGCCAGCAGGGCGGCGCCGAAGCCGAAGCCCTCCAGCACCTCGGGCGCGTTGGCCTTGTAGATCAGCACCACGACCGCGGCGCCGAACAGGCCCAGGCCGACGGTGAACATGCCGGCCACGCCGCCGGTGCGGAAGGCGATCCGGAAGGCCCGGCGCTCGCCGCCCTCACGGGCGGCGGCCGCGACCCGGACGTTGCCGCGCACGCACAGCGACATGCCGGTGAACCCGGTCAGGGCGGAGAACAGCGCGCCGACCAGGAAGAAGATGCTGCGGCCCCAGCGGACTCCGCCGCCACCGTCGGAGACGGGCAGCAGGAGCAGCACGAAGAAGATGAGGACCACGAAGATGCCGAGGGTCCTGAACTGGCGGCGCAGGTAGGCGGCCGCGCCCTCCTGGACCGCGCGGGCGATGTCCTGCATCCGCTGGGTTCCCTGGCTGGCCGCGAGCACCTCCCGGACCAGCGCGCCGGCTACGCCGAGCGCGAGCAGCCCGATGACCGCGACGATGACAACCCAGGTCAGGTTGGCGCCGCTCACGCTGACGGGGTTCGCCGCCAGCGCAGGGACATCCCGAGACATTCGACCTCCTGGAACTCCGAGCGGGCTGAAAGCCGGCCGGAAACAAACGAGTGGCCGGGAGTCTACGCAGGCGTGGGCCGAACCATGAACACCGGGCCAGTCCTAACAATTACGAGATCTTATCGTGACCTTTGCGCGGAAACGGAGTGATGTCCAGTCCGCACCTCCGGGCCGCCGGTCCGCGGGCCGGGGACGGCTCAGGGACGGGCGGCCGTCGCGGGCCAGCTCATCCGGACGCTGACGCCGGAGCTGGTGGACAGGACGCGCACGTCGTCGGCGAGGCCGGAGATGACGGCCAGGCCGAAGCCGGCCGCGAAGGCGGAGCCGCCGTCCAGGGCGTGAGCCGCGTCGGCCCAGCCGTTTCCGAGGGCGTCGCCGTCGGTGCCGTTCGCGGGGCCGCCGTTCGCCGGGCCGCCGTTCGCGGGAGACGCGGGGGCCTCGGCGGGGCCGTGGCCGTTGGCGGGCGCCGGGACGGGGGCCGGGGCGTGATCGCTGACGGTCACGATGAACCGCTCGCCGGAATCGGTCATCTCGATCCGGACGGGGTCGGCCGGGCAGTGCCGCCGGTGCGCCTCGACGGCGCGGGAGCAGGCTTCGCCGACGGCGAGCCGGACTTCGTCGAGCAGCGTTTCGTCCACGCCGCTGCGCCGCGCGACCGCGGTGGCGACGAGCCGCGCCGTCCGGACGTGCGCGGGCAGCGGCGTGAACGTGACTTCGACAGTGGGCATCTCGGGTCCAGAGGATTCGTTGGTTCTGGGGTCCCCGGAGGTGCTACTTCTCGGCCTTCTTGGCCGCGATGGCGTCGTCCACGCTCTCGTGGATGCCGAACACCTTCGTCAGCCCGGTGATCCGGAAGATCTTGAGTATCCGCTCCTGGGTGCAGACCAGGTCCAGGGAACCGTCGTGGGCGCGGACCCGCTTGAGGCCGCCGACCAGCACCCCGAGGCCGGTGGAGTCGAGGAACTCGACCTTCTCCATATTGACCACGAGCTGGTAGTTGTTCTTGTTGACCAGGTCGATCAGGAGCTCACGAAGCCGCGGCGCCGTGTAGACGTCGATCTCGCCCTCGACGTCGACGACCTCGATGCCGTCCTTGTTGTAGTGACCAAGCTTCAGATCCACAAATCCTCCAGCGCCATCGCGGCGTCATCTTCCACGTACCGCCCGGCCCAGAGCCGGGCTGCCGGCACGTCGCTCGAGCGTGATCCTCTGCGGCATTCAACCACGCTCCGATGTCATGTCTATACGAAATCCTGCCTTCGGGCACCCCCCGGTGAGTGTCACACTGGGAAAGCCGTGTCCACGATCACCCCCCTTCCGCCGGTTCCGGCGGGCGCCCCGGCGGAGAACCGGGCGCTCGGCGTGCTGCTGGACGACACCCGGGCGGGACGGCCGGTGCACGTGGAGCACCTGCCCGCCCGGCCCGGCCGCGAGGTGCCCTGGCCCGGCTGGGTGCCGGCCGAGGTCATCGGGGCGCTGGCGGACCGCGGCGTCCGCGCCCCGTGGTCGCATCAGGCGGCCGCGGCGGACCACGCGCAGGACGGCCGGAACGTGATCATCTCCACCGGCGCGGCGTCCGGGAAGTCGCTGGGCTACCTGCTGCCCGCGCTGACCGCGGTGCTGGGCGGGGAGACCGTGCTGTACATCACGCCGGCCAAGGCGCTGGCCGCCGATCAGCTGGCCTCGATCCGGTCGCTGGGCGTGGCCGGGATCCAGGCCGCGGTCTACGACGGCGACTCCACGCCGACCGAGCGGGCCTGGGCCCGCAGCCACGCCCGGTACCTGCTGACCACCCCGGACATGCTGCACCGGGCCCTGCTGCCCGGGCACGCCCGCTGGTCGGGCTTCTTCAGCAGGCTGCGGTACGTGATCGTGGACGAGTGCCACGAGTACCGCGGCGTCTTCGGCTCGCACGTGGGGCACGTGCTGCGGCGGCTGCGCCGGGTGGTGGCCCATCACGCCCCGCCGGGCGGCCCGGCCCGGCCGGTCTTCGTGCTGGCCTCGGCCACGGTCGGGTCGCCGGCGGCGTGCGCCCGGCTGCTGACCGGGCTGGACGCCGAGGCGGTGACCGAGGACGGCTCGCCGCGCGGGCCGCTGGCCTTCGCGCTGTGGGAGCCGCCGCTGACCGACGCGCGGGGCGAGGCCGGGGCCAAGCTGCGCCGGACAGCGACCTCGCAGACGGCGGACCTGCTGGCCACGCTGGTCCGTAAGGAGATCCCGACGCTGGCCTTCATCCGGTCCCGGCGCGGGGCCGAGACGGTGGCGCTGGCCGCCCGGCGCGCGCTGGGCGGCCCTACACCAGCGAAGGTGGCGGCCTACCGCTCGGGATACCTGCCGGAGGACCGGCGCGAGCTGGAGGCCTCGCTGAGCGACGGGCGGCTGGTCGGCCTGGCCACCACGACCGCGCTGGAACTGGGCATCAACATCACCGGCCTGGACGCGGTGCTGATCGCGGGCTGGCCGGGCACCTGGGCCTCGCTGTGGCAGCAGGCGGGCCGGGCCGGGCGCTCGGGGCAGAGCGCGGCGGCGGTGCTCATCGCCCGGGACGACCCGCTGGACACCTACCTGATCCGGCACCCCGAGCTGCTGCTGCGCCATCCGGTGGAAGCGACGGTGCTGGACCCGGCCAACCCGTACGTGCTGGCCCCGCACCTGTGCGCGGCCGCGGCCGAGCTGGCCCTGACCGAGGCCGACCTGGACATCTTCGGCCCGGCGGCGCGCCAGGTGGTCGACGACCTGACCGTCCGGCCGGCTGCGGCGGCGCCCGGCGGGCTGGTACAGCATGCGCCGGGGCCGGTCCGGGCCGGGCGGCCTGCGCGGGGCGGGCGACGCCCCGGTCCGGGTGGTGGAGCAGGCCACCGGGCGGCTGGTGGGCACGGTGGACGAGCCCTCGGCCCAGCTGATCGTGCACGACGGCGCGGTCTACCTGCACCAGGGCGAGAGCTACCTGGTCAGCCGGCTGGACCTGGCCGACCGGGTGGCCCTGGTGGAGCCGGGCGACCCGGGCTACACGACCACGGCCCGGGAGTCCACCGACATCGAGGTCCGGCGCGAGCTGCGCAGCATGACCTGGGGCGAGGCCGACGTCCGGTTCGGCGATGTCCGGGTGACCCGGCAGGTGGACCGGTTCACCAGGCGCCGGTCCGACACCGGCGCGCCGCTCGGGGACACGCCGCTGGACCTGCCGCCGCGGCACCTGCTGACGCGAGCGGTGTGGTGGACGGTCTCGGACGCCGGGCGGGCCCGGCTGGCCGCGGCCGGGGTCGACCTGAGCGGAGCCGCGCACGCCGTGGAGCACGCCAGCATCGGGCTGCTCCCGCTGTTCGCCACCTGCGACCGGTGGGACATCGGCGGGGTGTCGGCCGACCTGCACCCGGCCACCGGGAGCCTGACCGTCTTCGTCTACGACGGCTGCGACGGCGGGGCCGGGTTCGCCGAGCGCGGCTTCCAGGCGGCCCGGGACTGGCTGAGCGCGGCCCGGCAGGCCATCGCGGGCTGCGACTGCGAGGCGGGCTGCCCGTCCTGCGTCCAGTCGCCCAAGTGCGGGACGGCCAACCACCCGCTCAGCAAGCGGGGCGCGGTGGCGCTGCTGGACGCGATCCTGGGCACCACCGGCGAGGCAATCCCCGGCGGGGCGGTTCCGGATGAGGCGGTCCCGGACGGGGCGATTCCAGGCGATGCAATCCTGGCTAGCTAGCCGCAACTATCCACGGCAGCGCCTTAGACACCCGAGCCTCATGAGGCCTTTCCGTCTCATGGGGGTGCAGGGACGCCTGAATTAGCTAGCCCGGCACACTCGGGACAAGTAAGCTGTTCGATGTCGTTACTAGACGTCCGGCAAAACGGAAGTTTCCTCCGACGAGATACAGACGGTCGTTTCCGGAAATCGCAAATCATCTACTGACCAGTAGTTTCTCTGGCAACGCTGGTCGCGCGGCGATGAATTGACTGGCCGACACGCGATCAGGGTCGATTCGCGAGCCCGATACCGTTATCCTCTGTATAGGACGGCGCCGGCTTCCCCCCCCAGAGCCGGACCGTGCGCGCGGCGCCCGCTCTCCCCCCCGGCGGGCGCCGCCTCCTTTTCTCCTCCGGTTATCTTCGCTGTCGGCGGTTAACCACCGGATAACGGAATGTGATCGCGGCGACCGATTCAGATCACGAATCGATGCCGCGGGACTCTTCTCAGCGGCCGGATTCCGTCGTAGAACGGACCTACGGGCGCACGGCGTCCGGGCACGGCAGCCAGGCACCCACGCGCGACCAGCCGCGGGAGGCGTATCAGCAAGGTAAGGCCGCCTCGAGAGAGCGACCAGCCTGACTGATAACAATGGTGCACGCTTGGTAACCGGGCATGACGTGCTGCGCGGCGGCGCCTCTGTTCAGGGGCGCCGCTCGCATGTGGGCCCGGAACGGGCGCCAGCGGGGGCCGAGCGGCTTAACCGGGACGAAACCGGGCCGGGTTGGCGGTGCCGCCAGACTCTGGAACGATGGCAGCAAACCGGGGCGCGAAACGCCAGACCGGCCTGGATACGGCCTGCGGCGCCATGACCGCTAGCCTGGGGATCTGGCGGGCAGCTGGCCAGGCTCGCCGGCGAGGCGGGATCGGGATATGGGGCGCTGAAAAGCAGGGTAATGACGGGAGACACTATGGTCCGCAGCGAGACGCCAGACCCCGCGGGCGCAGAACCGTCACTCGGGGATCTCGTGGCGCTGGCCACGAAGGACTTGTCCCAGCTGGTCAGGTACGAGATCGACCTGGCCAAGAGCGAGCTGAAGTCGGACGTCAAGCGGGTCGGCATCGCCGGCGGCCTGGGCGGCCTGGCGGCCGTCGTGGCCTGCCTGGTGCTGATCCTGCTGAGCATCGCGTTCGCGTTCGGCCTGGTGGCCCTGGGCATCTGGGCCTGGGCCGCGTTCCTCATCGTGGCCGGCACCTACGTGCTGCTGGCCGTGCTGGCGGTGGGCATCGCATACCTGATCGTGCGGCACCTGTCGGGCCTGCGCCGGACCAGGAAGTCGGTGTCGCAGAGCATGGAGGTGCTGCGCGGCGCCGAGGGGCACGAGGCCCCGGCCGGCGCGGCTTCCCTCGGCACGGCGGGCGAGCGGGCGTCGATCAGCCGGGACGGCCAGGCGGCCGCGGTCACGGCCCGCGAGCCCAGGTAAGGCCACCTCCGATGACCGTGAACGCGGAGGCCGCGGTCCAGATCGGCGGACCGTGGACGCACCGGTCGGTCAGCGCCAACGGGACCCGGTTCCACATCGCCGAGGCGGGCGAGGGGCCGCTGGTCCTCATGCTGCACGGCTTCCCGGAGTTCTGGTGGACGTGGCGGCACCAGCTGGCCTGGCTGCCCGAGGCCGGCTTCCGGGCCGTGGCCGTGGACCTGCGCGGGTACGGCGGAAGCGACAAGCCGCCGCGCGGCTACGACCTGGTCACCGCGGCCGACGACGCGGCCGGGCTGGTCCGGGCGCTGGGCGAGGCGAACGCCGTCGTGGTCGGGCACGGCTGGGGCGGCCTGGTGGCCTGGACGCTGGCCGTCTACCGGCCCAAGGTGGTCGGCCGGCTGGCCGTGGTCTCGATGGCCCACCCGCTGCGGATGCGCTCGGCCATGCTGACTGACCTGCTGGGCCAGGGGCGGCGCAGCGGCTACGCGTTCGGCTACCAGATCCCGATGCTGCCCGAGCGGCAGCTGGTCCGGGACGGGGCGAAGCGGGTCGGGCAGCTGCTGGACTCCTGGTCGGCGCCAGGCTGGCCGGACCCGGAGACGGAGCAGGTCTACGAGCGGGCCATGCGGATTCCCTCGGTGGCCCACTCGGCCCTGGAGTATCACCGCTGGCTGGTACGCAGCACGGTCCGGCCCGACGGCCTGCAGTACGCGCGGCACATGCGGACCCCGATCCAGGTCCCGACGCTGCACCTGCACGGGACGCTGGACACCTGCGTGCTGCCGCGGACGGCGCGGGGCGCGGGCAAGTACGTAGACGGGCCGTACCGGTGGCGGCTGATCGACGGGGCCGGGCACTTCCCGCACGAGGAACGGCCGGAGGCCTTCGACACCGAGCTGCGGGGCTGGCTGGCCGACCCGGAACCGGAGCGGTGACGCGCGACCGCGACGCGGCCGGGCGGCCGCGGAACTCGCGGCCCCGGGACGCGCTGGGCCGGCCGCTGGGCCGGGCCGGCGCCGATGACGGCACCGACACCGGCGCTGGCAACACCGGCGCTGGCAACACCGGCGCTGGCGATGAGCCGCGGATTCCCGACGACCTGGTGCTGGACGGGGCGGAGGCGGCCGCGCTGGCCGACCAGCTGCTGGCCTGGGGCCGCCCGTTCCACGCGCACGAGGTGCTGGAGGCGTCCTGGAAGACGGGCCCGGCCGCCGAGCGGGAGCTGTGGCAGGGACTGGCCCAGATCGCGGTGGGGCTGACGCACGCCTACCGGGGGAACGCCCGCGGCGCGGTGTCACTACTGCGCCGGGGCACGCAGCGGGTCCGTTCGTTCCACAGCGCGGTACCGGACCCGGACCGGCCTTACGGCATGGACCTGGACGGCTTCCTGGCCGCGGCCGAGACGCTGGCCGACCGGATCGAGAGCGGCGGCCTGGCCGGGATCACGGCCGCGGACCTGCAGCCGCGGCTGATCAGGTCCTAGCCTGGAAGGTGAACAGCCGCTGGCCGGGGGTCAGCGGGGCCGGCTCGCCGGTCAGCCGGTGCCCGCCCACCGCCATGAAACCGTCCGGGCTGACCTCGAACGCCTCCTCGTCGAAGCCCGCCGCCGCGAACCAGGACCGGAGGGCCGGGGTCAGGTCCGGCGGACTGCGGTGCCTGTCCACAGGACCAGCGCGCCCGGCGCGCACAGGCTGGGCAGGGCGGCCACCGTGGCCTGGATGCCGGTGACGGAGATGTTGCCGAACAGGCCGCACACCATGACGATGTGGGCCGGGACCGCGCCCGCGCAGGCGTCGGTGATTCCGGCGTCGGCCCGCAGCAGCTCGACGCCGTCCAGCCCGGCCGCCTGCGCGGCCCGCCGCGCGACCGCCACGTTGCGCTCGTCCAGCTCGACCAGCCGGGCCCGCACGTCGTCCCGGCGCGGATGCCCGGCCAGCGCCCCGAGCACGTCCCGGCCCTGCCCGGCGCAGAGGCTGATCAGCCATATCTCCCCGGCGGGGGCACGGTCGAGCTCAGCGCGCAGGTGCCCCTGCACGACCTGCCCCCGGCGGGAGAGCAGGGAACCCGGATCGTCGTAGCCGCGGTGCCATCCCGCCCAGTCGCGCTGCGCCACCCGGCCAGCCTACGGACCTTAATCGCAGCCCTGGGTCGAGACGGCGGCGGTAGCGTGGCCGCCCGTGGCGACGTCGTTGGCGACCTCGTCGGCGGTGAGGGCGAAGCCGGTGTTGGACACGCCGACCGCGGCGGCGAAGACCACGCCGTCCACGGTGCCGTCCGGGGACAGCAGCGGGCCGCCGGAGTTCCCGGACTTGACCACGGCCCGGATCTCGTAGATCTGGCGGGTAACGGTGTTGGTCTGGTAGATGTTCGGCCCCTCGGCGTTCTGAACGCCGCCGATGCGCGCGGGGACCAGGTGCAGGGTCTTGGAGTCCAGCGGGTAGCCGGCCACCACGGCGTCGGCGCCCGGGCTGGCCTTGGCCGCGAACTTCAGCGGTCTCAGGTTGAGCCCGGGCACGTAGAGGATGGCCACGTCGACCTGCGGATCGTAGTAGACGACGGTGGCGGGCAGGTCGCCGCCGGTGTCGGTGGTGACGGTCTGATGGCTGGTTACGCCCGCCACCACGTGCGCGTTGGTCAGGACGTGATCCTTGGAGATGACGAAGCCGGAGCCTTCGACGGAGCGCGAGCAGCTCGGCGCCACACCCTGGATCCGGACCACCCGGCTGCTGGCCGACTGGATGCCCGCGGTGTTGACCACGTTGGCGTCCGGGGCGGGGATGGCCAGGATCCGTTCGGCGCCGATGCCGCTGAAGACCTGGGCATAGGTGCTGTTGCTGGCCAGCAGCCGGCGGAAGTCGGAGAACATGGTCTTGGCCGGCGAGGGCATGAACTTGTCCAGCGTCTGCAGGGTCAGCGAGTTGTTGACCTGGGTGTCAACCACCGGGAAGGGCGACTCGATGAGCACCGACCCGACCACCCAGGCGATGAGCAGCACGGAGACGACGCTGACCACGGCGCCGCCGGCCGAGTCCACCACCGTGGCGGAGTGCCAGGTGACGGTGGACCGCATGGCCGCGCCGATGGTGGAGGCGATGAACTGGCCGATCACGGCGAAGCTGACGAGCAGGACAACGGCGATGACGTCCTGCTGGGTCTGGCCGCCGACCAGGGCACGGGCGATGCTCGGGCCGAATTCGGCGCCGAGGAGCGCGCCGCCGACGAAGCCGAGGAAGCTCAGGACGCCGACGATGAAACCCTGGCGGTAACCGGAGACGGCGAAGGCAACGACCACCACGATCAAGATGAGATCGAGCACGTCTCCACGCACGAGCCTAACCGTATAGTGTCGGCCGCGCTGGATGGCTCCGGTCGCCAACTCACAGGTCGACGACCTCGGCACCCGCCCAGGGCCGCTCCCAGCCGCCCAGCTGGAGCAGCCGGTCCACGATCCCCGCGGTGAAACCCCAGATGAGCAGGCCGCGGGCGCGGAAGGCGGGCGACAGGCCGCCGCCCGGCACGCGGACCAGGACCCGGGCGGCCGGGTCGGCCAGCTCGCTGACGGCGATCCGCTCGACCGCGGCCACCTCGGCCGCGTCGACGGGCGCGACGGCGGCCGGCTCCGCCACCAGGCCAGCACCGGGACGACGCGGAACCGGGTCCGCGGGATGTACAGCTCGGGCAGCGTGCCGACCACGTCGACTCCGGCCGGGACGACGCCGACCTCCTCGGCCGCCTCGCGCAGCGCGGCGGCGACCGGCCCGGCGTCCGTGAGGTCGATCGACCCGCCCGGGAAGGCGGGCTGGCCCGCGTGGTCGCGCAGGTCGGCGCTGCGCTCGATGAAGAGCAGCTCGGGGTCGCCGGGGTCGCCGCCGGCCTCGTCGCGGCCCGCGGCGAACAGGACCAGGACGGCGGCGGCCCGGCCGCCGGTGGCGGGCGGGCGCTGGTAGGCGTCGACCTCCATGACGCGGGCCTTGTCGGCCAGCTCGCGCAGCCAGGCCGGGACGGGATTGGGGGCCTGCGCGGCGGCCGGGCCGTCCGCGGTCACGAGAAGGGGCCGGCCTTGACCAGCTTGGCCGCGACGGCCGGGTCAGTCGGCCCTTCGCCGAACGACGGGCACAGCCGGGCCAGCGCGCAGGCCCCGCAGGCCGGGCGGCGGGAGTGGCAGACCCGGCGGCCGTGCCAGATCATCCGTTGCGACAGGTCGGTCCAGTCCCGGCGCGGGACGAGCTCGGCCACCTGCGCCTCGACCTTGACCGGGTCGGTGTCGGCGGTCCAGCCGAACCGCCGGGCCAGCCGCCCGAAGTGGGTGTCCACGGTGATGCCCGGGATGCCGAAGGCGTTGCCGAGGACCACGTTGGCGGTCTTGCGGCCCACGCCGGGCAGGGTGACGAGCTCGGCCAGCTTGGCCGGGACCTCGCCGCCGAACCGGTCGCACAGCGCCTGGCCGAGCCCGATCAGGCTGGTGGCCTTGGCGTGGTAGAAGCCGGTGGAGACGATGATGGCCTCCAGCTGGTCGCGATCCGCGGAGGCGTAGTCGGCGGCGGCCGGGTACCGGGCGAACAGGGCCGGGGTGACCATGTTGACCCGCTTGTCGGTCGTCTGGGCGGAGAGGATCGTGGCCACCAGGAGCTGCAGCGGCGTGCCGAAGTTCAGCTCGGTGTGCGCGTCCGGGTACAGGACGGCCAGCTCGCGGACGATCTTGCGGGCCCGGCGGACCAGGGCGGTATGGGACGGGGGCGCAGCAACGGTCACCGTCCAAGCTTAGTGAGTGTCCGGCCCGGCGGTCGTGGCTCCGGCCTACCGGGCGGCCTCTCCCCTACTGGCCGACGCCTTCCCTACTGGCCGACGTTGGAGGAGGCGGTGGCTGACGGCGGGGCGCTGCCGGGGTCCGAGGCGGAGGCCGAGGGCGTGGGGCTGGCCGAGACGGTGGCGGCCCAGCTGACCCGGACGGCCTGGCTGGAGTCGGGCGAGGTCGCGGGGACCGCGGCCGCGGCCGGGGTGACCGGGCTCCAGTCGATGACCACCGAGGCGTTGCCGGCCAGGCCGTTGTCACGGCTCACGGTCACGGCCAGGGTGACGGACTGCCCGTCCTGCAGGGTGCCCTGCTGGCCGTTCACGACAACCAGACCGGAGGTGCTGGTGGCCGACCAGCCGACCGGGCCGCCGGACGCGGTCAGGGTGAAGTGGCCGCTCGAGCCGCGGCCCAGCCGGAGCTGAGCCGGGGACACGGACAGAGCCCCGGCGGCGGACGCCGTGCCGCCCTGGGACGCAGTGCCGGTGGTGCCCGGGCCGGAGCTGGTCCCGCCCGAGACGGTCACGGTGGCGGAGCTGGACACGACCGACCACCGGGTGGTCCGGGACGACGTGCCGGGCTGGGTGGCGGTGACGGACAAGGACTCGCCCTTCGGG
Organism: uncultured Actinomycetes bacterium; assembly: GCA_963744005.1. Classification (GTDB taxonomy): domain Bacteria; phylum Actinomycetota; class Actinomycetes; order Streptosporangiales; family Streptosporangiaceae; genus Palsa-504. The sequence continues at coordinate 2,948,814 of CAVURU010000003.1, forward strand.
GCGGCCGAGTCAGGGGCCCGCGGCGTGCTGGGGCGGGCTGATCCGCGGGGCGTGCCCTCGACAGGGGCGGCGACGAACTGGCCGCCTTCGGTCGGGTCGCTGCCCGGTCCGGCCTGAGTCGAGCTGGCGACCGGGCCGTTCTGGCCGGCGGGTACGCCGTGCAGGCCCGCGACGGCGACGACGGCAGCCACGATGGCGGCGGCGACGGCAAGGGTCCCCAGGCCCGCGGCCCGGAACCGGTGCCGGGAGCGCGGCCGGGACGGCTTCGGCGGCTCGGCGGCGGCCGCCGTGGCGGCCAGGGCCCGGATGACGAGCGGCGGAGCCTGGACGATAGGCGGGGCCTGGTCGGTCGACCGGGCCTGGCCGGCCGACCTGGCCGGCGGGGCTGCGCTGGCCGACGGCGCTGAGCTGGCGGATTGCGGCTGGGAGGGCTGAGGCGGGCTGGCGGGCGGAGCGCTCTTCCGATCGGCCACGGCGGCTACGTCGAGGAGGCCTTCGGCGACGGCGGGCGCGGGGGCGGCCAGGGCGCGCTGGGGCGGCCAGGGCGAGACGGGCTGCGGCCGGGGCTGGCCTTGCGTCCGGGAGGGGCCGGAGCCGTGGGGCCGGGCCTGGGCGAGCGGGCCGTGGGGCCGGTACGCGGGGTGGCCGGGGCCGGCCTGGCGGGGGGCGGGGACGACCGGGTGCCGGTACGCCGCTGGGGCCTGGGCGGCGGGGGGCTGGGCGGGACGGGCGGGCGCGGAACCCTCCGGGTCCCAGGAGCCGATGAAGCCCTGGGCCACGGCGGGGCGGGACCTGACCGGCTGGCCGGCCGCGACCGGGGCCGGGCGGAAGGGGAACGGGGTCAGCTGGGGGCGGGAGCCGGTGCCGGCCTGACCCGAGCCCGGCTCGGGGTCGGCGCCGGACGACTGCGGACCGGACGACTGGGCGCCGGACGGCTGGGCGCCGGACTGGTCGGCGCCGGACTGGTCGCTGGCGGGCCGTTCCGGGCTGGGCTGGGGGGTGGAGACGCGGCCGGCCGGCAGGAGGAAGGCGAAGCCGGTGGCTTCGGCGGCCCGGCTGGCGGCGAACTCGCGGTAAGCCGACATCCGGGGGTCGCGGAAGAACTCGAGGATCTCCAGGCGGGCCAGCGAGGAGAGCTCGGGGGCGGGCAGCTGGGCGAAGACCCGGGCCGGGGACACGTCGCGCGGCAGGTGCGGCTCGCACACCGGGCAGGTGAAGGCGTGCTCCAGCATGCGGTCGCGGATGTCCGGGCTGGTGACACCGGTCCAGCCGGTCAGCAGCTCGGCGCGGAACGCGCAGGAGCGGCTCTTCTTGATCACGATCTCGGCGGCCAGGGCCCGCTCCAGGCTCTGCCGGGCCCGGTCCAGGAGCGCCCCGACGTCCGCAGGAGCCAGGCCGAGGACCAGGCTCAGGTCCACCTCGTGGCGGCAGGACAGCTCGAGGGCCTCGATCTCGTCAGGATCCAGGCTGGTGACCGCATTCCAGGCCATCAGCCGAGATTCGGCATTATCACGGCGCAGCTGCTGCACCGGGTCGTCGGCGTCCCGTGACGGGACGGCGGAACGCAACCGGCATTCCGCCCGAGCCAGGAAATAAAGCCACGGACCCAGCCATTTGTCACGAGCCAGACGGCTCGCCCCGGCGGCGGCGACAATCAGCGCATCCCGGACGGCGATTTGCGCATTTTCACGATTCCGCAGCAGGCACCAGCAAAAGCTGAAGAGCCGGTCTCCGTACGCATCCAGGAGGTCAGGGAGCGCATCGGGCGAACTGGAGCGCAACTCGGCGACAAGCTGGGGGTCATTCATGGCGAAAAAGCTAGAGCACACGCTGATCGGCAGCCACCCATTCCGCATAACGAGCGGTTAAACCAACGCTATTTCCTGAGTGCGCGGAAACGAATCATGAGCACGGCTGATTAACGCATTACACGATTATCCTGATCACGCGGTCTCGCTCCGTAATGTCCGTTCGGCTGTATCGGCGGGCATGAGATATTTTGACCGGGAATGCACGGCGCAGCCATAAGGGCCATAACGGGCGGGCGGCAGGGCGGCGACCAGCGGGCGTGACTGAGGGTCACCGGGATTGAGGTGGCGGCCCGCGACGACCACCGCGACGCGGGCGATTCCGGCCCGTTTGAGGGCAGCTGCGGCGGACTGGGCACTGGCCCCGGAGACCCAGGTGTCGTCGACCAGGAGCACGCGGCCGCCGGGCCGGGCTCCGCGCACCGAGAAGCGGTCCGGGTCGAAGTCGCGGCCCTGGCGGCCGGGCCGGAGGGCGAGCGCGCAGACGGGCAGCCGCAGAGCGGGCGAGAGCAGCCGGAGCAGGGGATGCGGCCCGTCCCGGCCGGATCCGGCCGGGACGACGGCCAGCTGCAGCGGTACGGGCATGCCGGCGTACCGCCAGACGCACGGGCCGTGGTCGGCCAGGAAGGCGAGCAGCAGGGCCAGGAGAAAGGCGCGCGAGGACGGGTCCGGGCCGAGCCGGGACTTGTACCGCCACAGGCCGTCGGCGAAGGCGGTGCCCTTGACGGCATAGGAGATGGGCACCACGGCGTCGGCCAGCAGGCGGCCGCCCATGGCGAGGTGGCGGTCGCACTGATAGCAGCGGGCGTAGCCGGGACGCACCGGGCCGCGGCAGACGACGCAGACCGGGATGGCGCCGGGCGCGGGAATGGGCTGGGGTGTAACCACCGGGTAAATCGGCGGGGCCTTGGTCCTGAGCCAGTAGCGGAGGCGGTCCCGCGGGGCGGGGGGCGGGGGCATGGCCTGACGCTACGGGCAGATACTGACAAAACCCCGGGCGGATCAGGGCGTCCTTCAGCTCGGGCTTTCGGACGTCGCCGCAGGTCCGAAGGGCGACACCACGGAGGGCGCATTGCCGAAATCACGCTCTTGGGGCGGGATGATGCGGCAGAATGAGGCCTGCCAGCCAGGCGGCCGGGCTCGAGCGCGGGGTGTCCCGCTGCCTGTTACGACTCACGGCGGGGATCTGTGTGATCGACAGGAGCGAGACGGCACTGCCTGGCTCCGGGCCGGGCACGGTGGCCGGAAACGCCCTCGAGCAGACGGCAGACAGCACCGGCTGGCAGAGCCCGGAGGACCCTGGGTCCCGCCTCGAGCGGATCTTCTGGCGGGCCGGGGAGGAACTGCAGCGGCACTGGCTGCTGGCCCTGCTGATCGTGGGCGGGTTGTTCCTGCGGGCGGTGGCCCAGCTGGCCTACCAGCCCGCGCTGCTGTTCTTCGACTCCAAGAAGTACCTGTTCGGCACGTACTCCAGCACCAGCAACTGGGGCGCCTACGACCCGATCGGCTACACGCTGCTGGTGCTGAAGCCGGTGCTGAAGATCACCAACCTGGGCCTGGTGACGCTGCTGCAGCACCTGCTCGGGGTGGCCATGGCCGTCGCGCTCTACATCCTGATGCTGCGCCGCGGGGTGGTCCGCTGGCTGGCGGCGCTGGCCGTGGCGCCGGTCCTGCTGGACGCCTACCAGCTGAACGCGGAACAGACGATCATGCCCGACGTGCTGTTCGAAGCGCTGGTGGTGGCCGGGATCGTGCTGCTGCTGTGGAAGCCGCGGCCCTCGCTGGCGCTGGTCATCCTGGCCGGCCTGGCCCTGGGCACGTCGGCGCCGGTCCGGCAGGTGGGCGAGGCGCTGATCGCGCCCGCGCTGATCTACGTGCTGTTCGCGGCGCGCGGCTGGCGGACCCGGCTGCTGCACGGCGGGGTCATCGTGGCGTGCTTCGCGCTGCCGATCCTGGGCTACATGACCTACTCCAAGGTGGTCCTGCACTACGGCTTCCAGTTGTCCAACATGGGCGACGCCTACCTGTACGGCCGGGCCGCGCACGCCGCGGACTGCGCCACGCTGAAGCTGCCCGCGGACCAGCAGGCGCTGTGCCCGACGGCGGCGCAGTCGGCCGCGCTGGGCGTGGAGGGGCTGGTCAACAACCCGGCCTCGCCGCGGGTGCAGTACCAGCCGGTCAACGTGCGGAAGGGCGTGGCCATCGACACGCTGCCGCTGCAGCGCGGGCTGGCCATCGGGGTGATCAAGCAGCAGCCACTGCGGATCGCGGGCGACATCACCAACGACGCGGTCAAGCTCTTCGCGCTGACCCGGAACACCGACGAGGGCGACAGCCCGATCAAGCGCTGGCAGTTCCAGAACACCTACCCGGTCTACCCGCCCGGCATCACGGTGAGCGGCCGGAACAGCGCGACCAACCTGTTCGCCGAGGAAGGCGGTGGGGGCGACGCGCGGGCGCGCAAGCCCGCCGCGGTGGCGCTGCGGTTCTACCAGCTGCACGGCGGCTTCACGCCCGGCCCGGTGTACCTGCTCGGGCTGCTGGTAGGGCTGGCCGGGATCGGCACCTTCCGCCGGCGTGACCCCGGCCTGGCGCTGGCCTGTTTCCTGGTCACCGGGACCGCACTGGCCCTGCTGCTGGGCGCCGACCTGTACGAGTTCTCCTGGCGCTATCAGCTGCCCGCCATCGTCACGCTGCCCATTGCGGGCGCGCTGGGCGCGACGGCGATCGCGGCCCGGCTGCGCGGCCGGCTGACGAGCAGGCCGGGACGGCACGCGCCGGCCCGGCACTGGCCGCGGCGGAGCCCGGGCCGGCGGCGTAGCAATCAAAGCGAGCGCCAGCGAACGGAGTGACGGCCCGGCGAGCGGGCCGAGCGGGACTGCGGGCAAGCGAGGGATCGATGCCGGGGACGAAACGCCAAGCGAGCCTGACATCCGGACGCTCAGCACGGGCGTGGTCTACGAGGACCGCTGGATGCGGCTGCGGCGGGATGAGATCGAGCGACGGGACGGGTCGCGCGGGACCTACGCGTTCGTGGAGAAGCCGCACTTCGCCCTGGTCATCCCGGCTGAGGACGACGGGTTTCACCTGGTCGAGGAGTACCGGTACCCGGTCGGGAAGCGGGTCTGGGCCTTCCCGCAGGGCGGCTGGCCCGACGGCGAGACGGGCAGCCCGGCCGAGCTGGCCCGGCTGGAGCTCAGCCAGGAGACCGGGCTGCGGGCCCGGCACCTGACCGAGCTCGGGTTCCTGTACTGCGCGCAGGGGTTCAGCAGCCAGGGCGGGCACTTCTTCCTGGCCACCGGGCTGGAACCGGGCCCGCACGAGCGGGAGGTCGAAGAGCAGGACATGCGCCAGGAGTGGGTGTCACGGGCCCGGTTCGAGGACATGGTGGCCGAGGGCCTGATCAGCGACGACTCGACCCTGGCCGGGTACGCGCTGCTGCTGATGCACGAGCGCCGGTCAGCCCGGCACTAGGGGCGCGAACAGGTCGCCGAGGCGGTCGACCCGGTCCAGGGTGTCGGGGGCGGTGAAGAACAGCTCCTCGGGCTGGCGGCAGGCCTCGACCTCATCCCAGCTGACCGGGGTGGAGACGGTCGGGCTCTGCCGGGCCCGCAGCGAATAGGGGGCCACGGTGGTCTTGGAACCGTTGTTCTGGCTCCAGTCGATGAGGACCTTGCCGGTGCGCAGGGACTTGGTCATGCGCGAGACGATGCGGCGGGGCTGGTCACGCTCGAGCCGTTCGGCGAAATCCTTGGCGCGGTCGCTGGCCGCCTCCGAGGTCAGGCCGGAGATGACCGCGTAGAGCTGCAGGCCCTTGCCGCCGGAGGTCTTGGCCAGCGGGGCCAGGCCCTCGGCCTCGAGCAGCGGGCGCAGGTCCTCGGCGACCCGGCAGCAGTCCACGATGTTGGCCGGGGCGCCGGGGTCCAGGTCGAAGACGAGCAGGTCGGGGCGGCGGATGTCGGGCACCCGCCACTGGGGCACGTGCAGCTCCAGGCCGGCCAGGTTGGCCGCCCACATGAGCGAGGGCAGGTCGTCCAGGATCAGGTAGGTGATGGTGCCGCCGCGGCCGCGGGAGCTCTCGGACGGGATCTCCGCGGTGCGGATCCAGTCCGGCCGGTGCGCGGTGACGTGCTTCTGGAAGAAGGCCTCGCCGTCCACGCCCTCGGGATAGCGCTTGAGGGTGACCGGCCGCCCGGCCACGTGCGGGAGCAGGACCGGGGCGATCCGCTGGTAGTAGTCCAGGACCTCGGCCTTGGCGAAGCCGGTCTCCGGGTACAGCACCTTGGCCAGGTTGGTCAGGGTCAGGGTGCGGCCCTCGACCTGGACGGCGACCTTGGCGTCAGGACTCACGGGTCACGTCCGCCGGGTCGATGTCGTCGCGCAGGCCCTTGTAGACCGGGGCGCGCATCCGGCCGGCCCGGGTCCACCGGTCGAAGGCGACCTGGACGACCAGCTCGGGCTCGACCCAGACCGCGGGCCGGGCGTGCTCGGGCGGGACCGGGCCGTCGAACGGAGAGTCCTTGCGGCGCAGCGGGCGCAGCTTGCGGCCGAGCAGGCGCAGCGTCTCGTCGGTGAAGCCGGTGCCGACGTGGCCGGCGTAGATCAGGCCGGAGTCATCGTGCACCCCGATGAGCAGCGAGCCGACCTGCCCGGTCCGGTTGCCCTGGCCCGGCTTGTCAGCCGGCGACGACCGCTTCCTGGCTGAGCTGGTTCTTCAGCTTGCGCCAGGCGCCGGCCCGGGAACCTGGGGCGTAGCGGGAGTCGAGCTGCTTGGCCACGATCCCTTCCATGTGGTGCTCGACGGACACGGCCCGGACCGCCTCGAAGTCCGAGCCGGGGAACCAGGGCGGCGTCTGCCAGGTCGGCCCGGCCAGGCCGAGCTCGTCGAGCAGGGCGCGGCGCTGCGCGTAGGGCAGGTCGACCAGGGACCGGCCGTCGAGCTGGAGCAGGTCGAAGATCAGGTACATGACCGGGGTCTGGCGGGCCAGCGCGGCGGCCTGGGTGGCCGAGGTGACGTGCATCCGGGGCTGCAGGGCCTCGAACTCGGGCCAGCCGCCGTCGCCGAAGACGACGATCTCGCCGTCGAGCAGGAGCTGCTTGTGCTCGGTGGCGGCGCCGAGGCGGGCCAGCTCGGGGTAGGCCACGGTGATGTCGCGCTCGGTCCGGGACATGAGCCGGACCCGGCCCTTCTCGATGAAGGCCAGGGCCCGGACGCCGTCCCACTTCATCTCCAGGGCCCAGCGGTCCAGGTCGCGGGGCACCGGGCCGGTCAGGGCGAGCATGGGGCGCAAGGCGTTCGGCAGGGCGGCGCGCTCCCGGTGGATCATCCACTGGCTGCCCTTGGTCTGGAACAGCACGTAGCCGCCGGTGACCCGCTCGCCGTGCAGCACCACCTTGACCTCGGCCGGGGCCCACTTCAGCGTCTCGTAGGTGCCGTGATCCCAGATGGTGACGGCGCCCGCGCCGTACTCCCCGCGCGGGATCTGCCCCTCGAAGCCGCCGTACTCCAGCGGATGGTCCTCGGTGTGCACGGCCAGGTGGTTAGCGGCCGGGTCGTCCGGGACGCCGCGGGGCAGGGCCCAGGAAACCAGCACGCCGTCGCGCTCGAGCCGGAAATCCCAGTGCAGGCGGCGGGCGTGGTGCTCCTGGATGACGAAGGTGCCGCCCGGTCCTTGGGCGCCGTCCGGGTTGGCGCCGGGGGCGGGGACGGGCTCGGGCGTACGCGCGGCGTCTCGCTTGCCGCGGTAGGCCTGCAGCTTGTCCACGTCTCCAGGTCTACCCGATGAGCCGGACGGCCGAACGGAGGGCCACGGGCCTTGTGCCGGGCCGGGCTGCGCCGGGCGGGGCCGGGCCGGGCCGGGCCGGTTAACGCGGAGCATTTTTCCTCTGCGGAGGATTGAGGCGACTATGGTCGCCCGGATCCTCCACGAAGGCCGAAAGCTCCACGTTGATCGGAGTGCTGTCCGCTTGGGGCGGGAGTTGCGGGGTGGTTGGGGCGGGCCCGGGCTGGGTGGGTATTAATGTTTTTCGGTATAAGAAGTAGGTAGGTAGGGAGTCTCGGTCCATGGGCCTGAACGGGTATGTCGTCATCGGCAGCGCGGTGGTGGGCTTGCTCGTGGGGCTGACCGGGGCGGGCGGGGGCGCGCTGATGACGCCGATGCTGATCCTGCTGTTCGGGATCAAGCCGGCCGCGGCCATCTCCAGCGACCTGGTGGCGGCGGTGGTGATGCGGCCGGTCGGCGCGGCGGTGCACCTGCGCAAGGGCACGGTCAACCTGCGGCTGGTCGGCTGGATGACGCTGGGCTCGGTGCCGATGGCGTTCCTCGGCGCCTGGCTGCTGGCGCTGATGGGCGACGGGGCCTCGGCGCAGCGCAACGTGGAGATCGCGCTGGGCGCGGCGCTGCTGGCGGGCGCGATCGCCATGGTGGCCCGGACGGTGCTGGACCGCCGGTCCGGGCAGGCGCGGACGGGGAAGGTGGCCGAGGTGGCCATCCGGCCGCTGCCGACGGTGGCCATCGGCATGACGGGCGGACTGATCGTGGGCCTGACCTCGGTCGGGTCGGGCTCGCTGATGATCGTGCTGCTGCTGTTCACCTACCCGCTGCTGTCCGCGGGACAGCTGGTCGGCACCGACCTGACCCAGGCCGTGCCGCTGACCGCGGCAGCAGCGCTGGGCGCGCTGGCCTTCGGGCACGTCGAATTCGCCGTGACGGCCTCGATCATCGTGGGCAGCGTGCCCGCGGTGCTGATCGGCTCGCTGCTGTCGTCCCGGGCGCCGGACAAGTACATCCGGCCGGTGATCACGTTCGTGATCTTCGCCTCGGGGCTGAAGTACGTCGGGGTCGGCACGTACGCGCTGGGCTACACGATGGGCGCCATCCTGCTGGCGGCCGGAATCTACTGGCTGGTCCGCAGGCGGCGAGCGCCGGCCCCGGCGGTGGTGGCGGCGAGCGAGCCGGAGCTGGTCAGCCCGCGTACTTCTCCACCAGAGCGCCCACGGCCGGCAGGGCGGCCGTGATGTTCTTGGCCGCGCCGCCGCGGACGGCCTTGTAGGCCTTGATGATCACGGCCCGCTCGGAGTGCGCGGCCTTGGCGTCGGTGACGGTCAGCAGGGCCTCGGAGACCTCGTCGCCGCGCTTGGCCAGGTAGTCGCCGAAGCCGGCCGCGCCGGAGGCGGTGTAGTCGGCCCAGAACGGCTCGAGCTGGCCGACGAAGTCGGGGAGCAGGCCCTCCACCACGTGCTGCAGGTAGCCGGAGGCGAACGTGCTGGCCGTCTTGTAGGCCAGCTTGACCCCGGCCCCGGAGACGCCGGACTTGGCCTTGACCTCCTGGTCGATCAGGGTCAGGGAGTCGGCGACGACGGCCGGCTTGACGTCCGGGGTGAGCAGGATGTCGTGCAGCGTGGGAGCCATATCGTTCCTCGTTGCTCGGGGGGCGGACGGATCAAGCTAGCGCGCTGGCGCCCGGTTGGGGCCGGTATTTACCAACTGTTACGTTCGGCCGTCAGGGCTCGGGGTGCTGCATGAGGATGGGCAGGGCCACGGCGAACAGCAGGAACGCGGTCAGGATGGGCCACAGGATGCCGTGGCCGACCAGGGCCGCGCCGCTGATGGCCCCGATCAGGAAGATACCGATCGAGGTGGCGCGGCGCCGCGCGTTCGGGTTGGTGCCGCCGCCCAGGGTGGACTCGGCCAGCAGGCCGCACAGGGTCAGGGTCATCACGTTGGTGGCCAGGTCACGGATCCCCCACTTGCGCATCAGGGCGTTCTGGATGCCCATGGCGAAGGACAGGATGCCGATGATCAGGAAGCGGGAGCCGCTGGCGGGAGTGGGGTGGGTGAGCAGCACGGCCACGGCGGTCACGCCGACCAGAGTGGCGTCAAGGATGAAGCCGATACGGCGGCCGTGCTCCTCGGCCCGGACCAGCCAGCCGCCGGCCACCGAGCCGACGGCGAAGCAGGCCAGCGCGACGAGGTAGGGCCACACGGTGGTGCCGGGCAGCGGCGAGGCGGGCGGACCGCCGATGCCGACGCCCAGGGTGAAGGCCAGCAGCAGGATGTTGCCGGTCATGGTCTCGACGAAGGCGTGGCCCAGGCCGAGGAAGGTGGCCGAGTCGAGCAGGCCGCAGATGGCGCTGATGACGTACACGCCCACCGCGAGCGGCGGCAGGGTGACCGGCCAGCGCGCCGTGGCGGGCAAGGGACTGCTGAGCTCTTCGGCCATGGGTTGTTCGTAGCATCCGGCGGTCGCGTGGCGCCAGCAGGCGCCCGCGCGGCGCACATAAGGGGGGCACTCGCCGGCGTGCCTGCCGGGCAAAACCTTCAACCTGCACTTTAATGCTGAGACATCACACTAGCTCCCGGCACGGCCGGGTTAGGGCAGGGGTTGGGGACGATGGTCGATTCTCCGGTGCGCAGGCGCGGTTTCCTGAAACTAGGCGGGGTGACGCTGCTGGCCAGCGGGGTGGCGGCGGCTTCCAGCCAGGCGGCGTCGGCCGCGACGGCGGCGCCCGCGGCGGGCACCCCGGCCGGGGCCGAGCCGCCGGACGCGCAGTCGCTGGTGCCGATCCCGGCCGACCGGATCCCGAAGGCGGTGGCCCAGCTGGACAGCATCATCACCGGCGCGCTGGGCAAGACCGGGGTCCCGGGGCTGGCCGCGGCGGTGGTGGCCGGGGGCAAGGTGCTATACGCCAAGGGCTTCGGGGTCCGGGACGTGGGCACCGGCGCGCTGGTCGACGCGGCCACCGTCTTCCGGCTGGCCTCGGTGTCCAAGTCGCTGTCGGCCACGGTGGTGGCCGGGGCGGTGGGCAAGGGCACGATCAAGTGGACCGACCCGGTGGTCAAGGCGCTGCCGTCGTTCGCGCTGGCCGACCCGTACGTCACCGAGCACGTGACCTACGGCGACCTGTTCGCGCACGAATCCGGGCTGCCCGACCACGCCGGCGACCTGCTCGAGGACCTCGGATTCGACCAGGCCTACATCCTGAACCGGCTGCGGCAGGAGCCGCTGGGGCCGTTCCGCGCCCAGTACGAGTACACCAACTTCGGCCTGACCGCCGCGGCTGAGGCGGCCGCGGCGGCGTCCGGCAAGGCGTGGGCCGACCTGGCCGACGCGCTGCTCTTCGGCCCGGTGGGCATGTCGTCGACCAGCTTCCGGTACGCCGACTTCACCAAGAAGGGCGACACGGCGGCGATGCACGTCCGGGTGAACGGCAAGTGGGTGCAGAAGTTCGCCCGGGACGCCGACCCGGAGGCCCCGGCGGGCGGGGCCAGCTCCAACGTGCTGGACATGGCCAGCTGGATGAACGTGCTGCTGGCCAACGGAAGCTGGAAGGGCAAGCCGGTCATCAACCCCGACGCGCTGGGCGCCACGCACCTGCCGCACGCGCTGTCCTCGCTGCCCAGCACCCCGGTCAGCCGGGCCGGCTTCTACGGCTACGGCACGAACGTGGGCTACGACTACGCAGGGCGGCTGCGGCTCAGCCACTCGGGCGGCTTCGCGCAGGGGGCGGCCACGGCGTTCAGCCTGCTGCCGTCGGCGAACGTGGGCATCATCGTGCTGACCAACGGGATGCCGATCGGGCTGCCGGAGGCGATCAACAACTACTTCCTGGACTACGTGGAGGCGGGCTCGATCCAGGACGACTGGCTGGCCCTGTACGGGCAGCTGTTCGACGGCCTGTACGTCAACAAGAGCGAGCTGGCGGGCAAGAAGCCGCCCGCGCACCCGGTGCCGGCCAAGGCGGCGTCGTACTACACCGGGACGTACGACAACTCCTACTACGGCGCGATCAAGATCGTGTCCAAGGGCGGGGCGCTGCACCTGCAGATCGGCCCGCGGCCCGATGACTACGTGCTCACGCACTGGTCCGGCGACCTGTTCTCCTTCTTCCCGACGGGCGAGAACGCGCTCGGCATCACGGCGGCCACGTTCCACCCCCGGACGAGCAAGACCCAGGCCAAGAGCGTGACGCTGGAGTACTACGACACGACCGGGCTGGGTACCTTCACCCGGCCATAGCCAGCCCGCGCCGCCGGTACCGTGGTCTGCGTGACCGAAACCTGGCAGGTAGAGCCGTCCGGCCCGCTGCGCGGTGACATCTCGGTGCGCGGGTCCAAGAACGCGGTGACCAAGCACATGGTCGCGGCGATGCTGGGCGAGGGCCCGAGCACAATCAGGAACGCGCCCGAGGTGGGCGACGTCGACATCACCGCGGCCATGCTGGAGGCGGTCGGCTTCGGCGTGCAGCGGCACGGCGGCGAGATCACGGTGGTGCCCGGCGGCGCGGTCCAGCCCCGGGTACCGGAGGCCTTCACCGGCCTGAACCGGATCCCGATCCTGATGCTCGGGCCGCTGCTGCACGCCACCGGCGAGGCGTTCGTCCCGCTGGTGGGCGGGGACCCGATCGGGCGGCGGCCGGTGGACTTCCACGTGGCCGCGCTGCGGGCCATGGGCGCGGAGGTCGAGACGGGCCCGGCCGGCATCACGGCCCGGTCCGCCCGGCTGTACGGGGCGCGGATCGACCTGCCCTACCCGAGCGTGGGGGCCACCGAGACGGTGCTGCTGACCGCGGTCCGGGCCGAGGGCAAGACGGTGCTGCGGAACGCGGCCACCGAGCCCGAGGTGGTGGAGCTGGCCCTGTTCCTGCAGCGGATGGGCGCGCACGTCGAGCTGAGCCCGGACCGGCGGATCGTCATCGAGGGGGTGCCGCGGCTGCGCGGCGCGACGCGGTGGCTAGCCGGGGACCGGCTGGAGGCGTTCAGCTACCTGGCCGCCGGGCTGATCACACGGGGCGAGGTGCGGGTGCACGGCTGCCCGCAGGACCGGCTGGTCACGGCGATCACCACGCTGGCCCGGATGGGCGCGCAGATCGACATCACGGACGAGTGGATCACCGCGTCGGCGCCGGGCGGGCTGCGGCCCGCGGCGGTGGCCACCGACACCCACCCGGGGTTCATGACGGACTGGCAGCAGCCGCTGATGGTGCTGTTCACCCAGGCCGAGGGCATGTCGGTGCTGCACGAGACGGTGTTCGAGAACCGGCTGGTGTACGTGCCGGCGCTGCAGCAGATGGGCTGCGAGATCGAGGTCTTCGCGGCGTGCCTGGGCGGCCCGGCCTGCCGGTTCCACGACACCAACGCGGTGCACTCGGCGGTGATCCGGGGCGTGTCCAAGCTGCGCGGCGCGGACGTCACCCTGCCCGACGTGCGGGCCGGGTTCTCGGCCGTGCTGGCCGCCGCGGTGGCCGACCGGCCGTCGGTGCTGCACGGCATCCAGCACATTGAGCGCGGGTATCACCGGCCGTACGAGCAGTTCGCCTCGCTGGGCCTGACCATCCGCCGGAGCTGACATGCCGATCGCGTTCGTGCTGGGCGGCGGCGGGCTGCTCGGCGCCTCCGAGGTCGGCATGCTGCAGGCGCTGGCCGAGGCGGGGGTGCGGCCCGACCTGGTGGTGGGCACCTCGATCGGCGCGCTGAACGGCGCGCTGGTGGCGGCCGACCCGGACAAGGCCGCGGACCGGCTGAACCGGATGTGGCGGGGCGAGGAGCTGCGGCTGGCCTTCAGCGAGAAGCTGTGGGGCCGGGCGGCCCGGCTGGTCCGGTCCGGCACGCACCTGCACTCGTTCGAGGGGCTGCGCCGCACGCTGGCCGACGCGCTGCCCGGGGAGAGCTTCGCGGACCTGAAGGTTCCTTTCCAGTGCGTGGCGGCCGGGATCGAGACGGCCAGCGCCCGGTGGTTCGCCTCCGGGCCGGTGGTGCCCGCGGTGATGGCGTCGTGCGCGGTGCCCGGGCTGCTGCCGCCGGTGGAGATCGACGGCACGCACTACTTCGACGGCGGCCTGGTCGACTCCATCCCGGTGGGCCGGGCGGTGGCGCTGGGCGCCGACGTGGTCTACGTGCTGCAGGTGGGCCGGATCGAGAGCCCGCTGGAGGTGCCGACCCGGCCGTGGGAGGTGGGCCTGGTGGCGTTCGAGATCGCCCGGCGGCACCGGTTCCACGAGGAGATGTCGGCGCTGCCCGACGGGGTCCAGGTGCACGTGCTGCCGACCGGCGGGATCCGGCTGCCGTCCGGGTCGGCGCAGTTCAGGTACCGGGACCGCAACCGGGTGCCGCTGAGCATCGAGCGGGCCCAGGCGGCCACGGCGAGCTATCTTTCCGAACGGGCCCGGCAGTAGCCTGAGCTGAGTCCGAGGGAGGCCGTGCGATGGTCCCACCCGTGCTGGTGCGCAGGCTGGTGCTGGCCCCGGTGGTGATCGTGGTGGCCCTGATCCTCATCGTCCTGTCGCCGCTGCTGTTCGTGCTGGCGTTGCTCTTCGGCCTGGCCGGGCTGCTGCGCAAGGGCCGGATGCGCAACCTGCGGCTGGTGTCGTTCATGGTCGTCTGGCTGGCGGCGGAGATCGTGGCGTTGCTGCTGCTGCTCGGCTTGTGGCTGGTCAGCGGGTGCGGCGGACGGCTGCACACGCCGGAGTACCAGGAGCGGAACTACGCGGTCGTCCGGTGGTTCCTGGACGCGCTGTACCGGGGGGCGGAACGGACCTACGGGCTGCGGATCGCGGTCGAGCCGGAGCCGACGGGCCAGGAGATGGCGGCCGCGCCGGAGCGGCCCATCATCGTGCTGTCCCGGCACGCGGGACCGGGTGACTCGTTCCTGCTCGTCCGGCAGCTGCTGAGCGTCTACGGGCGCAAGCCGCGGGTGGTGATGAAGGCGTCGCTGCAGCTCGATCCCATCGTGGACGTGATGGGCAACCGGCTGCCCAACGTGTGGATCCAGCCGCATCAGGAGAGCGGGGAGCACATCTTCGCCGACCAGATCGCCCGGGTGGCGGACGGCCTGGAGGCGGACGGCGCGCTGGTCATCTTCCCGGAGGGCGGCAACTGGACGCCGAGCCGGTGGCGCCGCGGCATCCGGCGGCTGGAGCGGCGGGGCCGCCGGGACCTGGCCGACCGGGCCCGGCACATGCCCAACCTGCTGCCGCCCCGGCCGGGCGGGACGCTGGCGGCCATCACGGCCCGCCCGGACGCCGACGTGATCTTCGTGGCGCACGCCGGGCTGGACAGCATCGCCTCCATCGGGGACGTGTGGCACCGGTTCCCGGTCGACCAGACGATCCGGGCCCGGTGGTGGCGGGTGCCGCACGACCAGGTGCCGCGCGAGGCCGCCTACGAGGACCAGGAGCGGTGGCTGTACGACTGGTGGGAGCGGATCGACAGCTGGATCAGCGAGCACCGTCCGGGCGGCGCGGCCCCGATGCTGGCCGAGGCGGCGGAGGACGAGGCAGTTGAGACCGAGATGTCGCCTGGCCTGCGGCCCGATGATGAGGTCAGCGCGACGGGTGACTGATCGTGACAGTGACGAATGCGCCACAAAACGAGATTTTTTTCGACATGACCGCCGCCAGATGCCCGATTTGCCGGAGAGCGCCGATACTGTGGGTGCCTGACCGGAACGCAGAGTGGTGAGGAGTACCGATGTCGGGGCGCAGGAGGACGTGGACGGTTATCCCGATCGTGGCCATGGCCGGCCTGCTGGGGGCGTGCAGCAGCAGCAGCAGCTCATCCAGCAGCCCGCAGCCGGTCTCGTCCTCTTCATCCGCGGCGGCGTCGTCGGCGAGCCCGGCGGGCAGCGCGGCGTCATCGTCGCCGTCCAGCCAGGCCGGCCAGCAGGCGACGTGCATCGAGACGGCCAGCAACGGCACCTGCGGCCCGTACGTGTACGGGCCGATCAGCGCGAGCAACGGCAGCAACACCCAGGTCATCAACAACATCTGGAACCCGATCAGCGGGGTGTCGCAGACGCTGAAGGTCGCCAGCCCGGGCCAGTGGAGTGCGGTGGCCACCATGCCGGCCTCGAACACCGCGGTGATCTCCTACCCCGACACCCAGCAGGTCTTCACCACCAGCAACAACACCCCGCAGCTCATCTCGAGCTTCACGGCCATTACGAGCTCGTACACGGTGAGCGGGCCGGGGAGCGGCAACGGCAACGACTACGAGGCGGCCTACGACCTGTGGGCGGGCACCGGGACCAACAACTACGCCCAGGAGATCATGATCTGGGTGGACAACCACGGGCAGACCCCGGCCGGTAAGAAGGTGGACACGGCCAAGGTCGGCGGGGCCACCTACGACGTGTGGGCGGAGACGGGCGACAACCCGGTGAGCATGGTCCTCACGTCCAACAAGACCTCGGGCACAGTCGACATCCTGGGCGCGCTGCAGTGGCTGATCAACAACAACCACATGCGGCCGGACAGCGGCCTGAACCAGATCGACTTCGGCTTCGAGATCTGCTCGACCGGGGGCACGGCCAAGACGTTCACCACGTCCCGGTACGCGCTCCACACGTCGCCCTGACCGGCAGGCGCCTGCTCCCCCGGTGAGCGCGGATCAGCGGCCGGGCGGGAGCTGGGGGCGACCGCTCTCGACCAGGCCGGCGGCCAGGTGCAGGGTGTCGGTAACGAGGTGCTCGTCGCCGGCGGCGAGCGCGGTGACCTGGGCCCGGACCAGGCTGAGCCAGGCCTCCAGGGCGACGGCGGCGGCCTCGGCGTCGGCCTGCTCGACGGCTACGGCCTCCTCGTAGGCGGCCCGGGCCTGGTGCCAGCGCTGCCGGGCCACGAGCACGCTGGCCGGCTCCAGGTTGGCCATGAGCACGGCGGCCCCGGCGGTCAGCACCAGGATAAAGGCGCCGGTGAGGGCGGCGAAGACGGTGCTGCCCCGGTCGTGCCCGCCGGGCCAGCCCGGATGCGAGCCGAGCCCGTGCAGGGCGACGAGGAGCAGCTCGAGCATGAGGCCGGCGCTGACGATGCCGGCGATCAGGGCCCAGCGGCGCTGCCGGATGACGATGACAGCCAGCCAGGCCAGGGTGAGCCAGACGGCGGTGGCGGCCAGCGCGGGCAGGATCGAATCCAGGCTGCCGAGCAGCCCGGTGAGCTCGATGAGGACGAGCATGGCCAGCCCGGCGCTGAGGATGAGCAGGACGAGCAGGCCGACGCCGAAGTGAATCGGGTGGCGGCGGCGCGGCTGGAGCCGGTGCCGCAGCGTCTCATAGGCCAGCCGGGCGGACTGGGACGTAGTCAGCTTCACGCGGGTGATGACGGCCGAGCAGACGGCGAGCGCCTGGCAGTGGCTGGCCTCAGCCAGCAGGCTCTGCGCCTCCGGGTGGCTGGTCAGCAGCTCGCCGATGATCTGGGCCGGGTCTGGCCGGTGATCGGGCGCCATGGTGGTGATCCCCTCTCTGGTGTGCCCCGTGCACACCTGAGAAGAGACTTCAAGAGCGTGATTCTGACACGGTAAGACCTGGCTTCCGGCGAGCTCTTCTTAGCAAGAGCAAGTTCCTGCGCAATTTGCAGGCTGCCTGAGGAGGGATAGCCAGATGGGAACAGTCATCCGCCGGCTGGGGCGCCTGGGCGTCGCGGCCGGCTCGATCCCGCGTGCTGGCCGGATGCGGCCTGTCCGGGCTGGGCGGCGCGCCCGGTGCGGCGGCGAGCAGCCCGCCGCAGATCATCCGCCCGGTGGTGGCCGCCTCGGCCCTGGTGGCGGTGACGGACGGCCCGGCGGCCGGCCTGGCGCTGGCCGGCCTGGTGACCGCGACGGCCCGGCCGAACGAGGCGCTGCGGGTGGTGCAGGCGAGCACGCCGGCCCGGTCCATCATCTCCTCCGACGCGCCCGGCCCGGCGGCGGTCGTCATCCCGGGACCGCCCGCGGCGGGCGGGAAGGGGCAGACGGCCTACCAGGCGGCACAGTCGGCGGCCAAGCTCAAGGCGTGGCAGGTTATGAAGACGGCCCAGGTGCAGGCCGAGGCGGAGCAGACCCGGCGGCAGACCTCGGCGTGGGTGGCCGGCCTGCAGATCGCGCCGGTGATGCGGCAGCAGCCCGCGACCTCGGGGGCCGAGGGCAGCCTGGCCGCGGAGAGCGCGGTCGCGGCCAGCGCGCAGGCCGGCCTGGAACAGGGGGCGGCCGGGGCGTACGGCAGTCGGCGGGTGATCGTGCTGTTCTGCGACTCACTGGGCACCGCGCTGCCGGCCGGGGAGCTGACCGGCGACGACGTCATCGTGGTGATGAACGCGCTGCCGACCGCGGCGCAGGCCAGCGCGGCGCAGGCCGCGCTGTTGCAGGCGGGAGCGGCCGACGCCACGGTGACCGGGCCGGAGGTGACTGCGGCGCAGCGGGCCGCGCTGGTCGCGACAGGCTTGAGCCAGGGCGCGGGGCCGGGTGAGGTGGTGTCGGCGCCGGTGCTCTTCGGCAACGACAGCGCCGCGCTGGACGCCGCGGCAATGCGCGTGCTGGCCGGCCTGCTATCCCGGCTGCAGGAGCCGGGCGCGACGGCGGTGATCAGCGGATTCGCCTCCAGTACGGGTACGGCCGAGAACAACTACGTGCTGTCGTACTACAGGGCGTCGGCGGTAGCAGGCTACTACGAGGCCCGGGGCGTGGCCGCCTCGGCGCTGATCATCGTGGGGCACGGCACGAGCGACCCGGTGGGCTCGGGGGCCTCGGCGGACAACCGGCGGGTGCTGGTGGTGATCGAAAAACCGGCCGGGTGAGACCGCTGGGCGGGCGCCCCGGGAACCCGGCCAGGGTTCCCGGGGCGTTTCAGGTCAGCGGCCGAGGGTCTCGGCCAGGTAGGCGGGACCGGGCGGCGGGTCCGCCGGCAAGCAGGCCCGGGCGGCGGCGTCGGCCTGTGCCTGCCTGCGGGCGGCCAGGCTGGCCCGCCGCGGGTCGGCGGCGGCCTCCCAGTCGGCCCGGCTCTGCTCCCAGGCCGCGGCGGCCAGCCGGGCCCAGTCCTCGGGCGCGGCGGCCGGGGCCAGCCCGGCGGGCCGGCGCTCGGCGCGCAGGGCCGCGTCGGCCCAGCGCAGCGCGCGCCGGATCCGGCGGCCCTTGGCGCTGCGGACGAACCAGCGCTCGTCCGGGACGACCTCGATCCAGCCTTCGGCGACCTCGTCGAGCGGGAACGGGAGCGGCAGCGTGGCCCGGACCGGAAGCTCGGCGTAGGCGCCGTCCTCCGGCTCGGCGAAGGTGAAGGCGGCCTGAGCCAAGACACGCCGCGTCGCCGGGTCGACGAGCCGGGCCAGGCACTTGGTGAGAGCCCCGCAGTCGGCCTCGGCGGCCAGGGTGGCGTCGACCACCACCCGCTCGCCGGCCCGCTCGTGCCGGACGATGAGGTCCGAGACGGGCGACAGACCGGGCCGGAACAGGCCCTCGGGGGTGAGGTTGGGGTCGAGCAGCCACTGCAGGCCGCCGACCTGGGTCCGGTGCTTCTCGATCCGCTCGACCTCGGCGGCCACGTCGAAGGGAGGCAGACCAGAGCTCCGCCCCGACGGCCGGGCGGTGGCCAGGGCGTCGCGGAGCCGGGCGACGGCCTTGCGGTCGCCGTCACCGGTGCTCAGCTCGGCCACGGCCGTGGCGGCGTGGACGGCAACGGCGGGCAGCGCGGCCAGGTGCTCCAGCGCCCAGGCCAGCTTGGGCAGCGCGTGGCTGGCCTCCAGGAGGGCGCGGGCACGCAGCCCGGCCCGTTCGGCGAGATCGGCGGCCTCGGCGGCCCACCACGGTGAGCTCGGCGACACCGGGCTGGTGGCCCGGTCCGCGTCGAGGCGGGCCAGGTCCGACAGCAGGGCGGTGAGATCCGGCTCGGGGCTGAGGGGCTGGTTTTCTCCCTTAAGGCGCGCGGCGCCGGAAACGGCATCCGGCGCAGCGGATCCGAACAACCTCGTCAGCATGGCTGCTACCTGCTCGCCGAGGGCGCCGGGCCGGGCGGTGTCCACCACCGCGCGGACCAGCCGCCCATCGGCGTGGTCGAAGGCCAGCTCCAGACCCGGCACAGGGATCAGAGGGGCTTCGCCCGCCGGCCCGGCGGGAGCGCCCTCGAGGATCACCTGGCCGGTCTCGGGCTCGAAAGCCGGCGTGAGGTTGCTCATACCTACAACACTCGCACCGCAGTCACCGCCTTGGCCAGTACCAATCGCGGCCGCGTGGCCGCGTCGTGGCTGGGCGGTGACCCCTTCGCGCCGATCCGTATCCGGAGGGTCAGCCGAGGCAGGGAGCGGCCGTCGGTCGGCGGCCATCCCGAGTCACGTCAGCGGGAACAAGCCACGGATGGCCCGCTCGAGCGCGGCGGCCCACCGGGCGTGGTCGACGCCCGCCGGAGCGGAGCGCAGGGCCCAGGGCAGCAGCTGCTGATGCAAGGTGGCGATGTGCCGGTTCAGGTTCTCGGTGGCGTGTTCCTGCGCGGCCCGCGCGTCGGCCGCGGCCTGGGCGGCCCGGCGGACGGCCGACCGGGCCCGCGAGTGGGCCAGCGACCGGGTCCGGGCCAGGATGGCCGAGCCGCACAGCACCAGGCCGGCCGAGATGGCGGTGAGCAGGGCGGACTGGAACACGGCGACCAGGAACGAGTCGCCGGCCACGGTGATGAGGAACTCGGTGCGCAGGCCGAGCAGGGCGAGGAAGCCGGCGGCGATGACGGCGGCCAGCACGGCGCGGCGGCGCGGGAAGCCACGGGTGATCTCAAGGCCGAGCATGGCGCCGAGGGAGGCGACGAGCAGGATGAGGGTGACGAGCCAGGTGCCCGCGGAGGCGAGGCCGAAGGCCTGGGCGGCCCAGTTGAGCGGGAAGATGTCCAGGACGACGAGGCTTGCGGTGAGGGTGGCGCCCAGCCCGAAGCTGAGCGTGCGGTGCTCGCCGAGGTCGAGCCTGATGGCCAGGCCGTCCGCGTGCTCTTCGGCCTGGGTCCGGGCCTGCTCGGCGGCCGCGGCGCGCCGGGCCTGCTCCTGGGCGTAGGCCCGGGCACGCAGGGCGTCCTTTATCCCCGTGGTCAGGTGGCTTTTTTCCTGCTGAGCTTCGGAGATGATGCTGGCCACGTCCGCCTGCAGGGCCGTGTCGTCCTGCAGGGCCGTGTCGTCCTGCAGGGCCGTGCCGTCCAGCAGGGGGTCGGAAGGCTGAAGGGCCGGGTCGGCGTGGCCAGGGTCCGGGTCGCCGTGCTCGGTCAGGTTGACGGTCATGTCCCGCCTCCTCAGTGATGGGCTGATAGAGACGAGCAGAGCGGACGGCGAACCTGACACATTGCGTGCCGATTCGCGGAAATTTTTAAATTTCGTCGCGATGAACGATGGTCTGCAGAAGAGTTTTCACGTCTTCGCGGGCGCGGCGGCAACGTTGGTAAAGGAGATTGGGCTTGGCGCCGGGTTCGGCGAAGTAGCCCGGATAGGCAGCGCGCAAGGCCGCGTTGGAGTCGGCGTCGCTGGGCTCGTTGTTGAGGGTGTCGCCCAGCAGCTGGCCGGCCGCGGCGTAGACGACGGCGCGATAGCGGGCAGGGTCGGCGGAACGGGACGGGATGCGGGCCAGGCGGCAATCCCGGTGCGCCGCGAAACGCTCGAGCCAGCTCTGGTCCCGGAGAGCGTTGCAGACGGCCTGGTCGACGGGCCGGGACGGCCCGGGCTGAGCCGACGTGGGCGGGGCCGACGCAGCAGCCTCGAGCGGAAGGTCACGGCCGGCGGAGTACTGGCGGTAGACCTGATGCTTGAGAGTGGTGACGAAGTAGGCGTACAGATTCTCGATGCGGGCGAGGTCGGAGCGGGACCGGGCCGCGAGGCGGCAGTAGACATCCTGCAGGGCATCATCGGCCAAGTCCGGGTCGCCCGCCCATTTCAACGCGAGCCCGGTGACCTTGGGATCTTGCCGGATTACCGCCAGCTGGTGCCGGTAGTCCGGCGGCCCGGGGGGAGAGTCGGAGTGGCTCAAGTTCCACCGTCCTGAATGGAAGCTCTTGCGCCGATTTTACCTCGGTGTCCAATTTCACGTAAGATAGCGGTCGGGACTATTAGAAAACAGCAAACTCTACTAGTCATAAGTAGACAGCAATAGAGTTACGTTTCACACACGCAACAGGCCTGTACCTAGCGCTTGCGGCGGAGATCCTCTAGATTTGGGAAATCCGTTGAGCGATCACTGCCTGCAGGCGAAAGCGCAACCAGCAACGGAGCTCGTTGCGCTCCCCGGAGGTGACCGATGCAGCCCGCGTCCCCGGCAGCCCTGCAACTGGCCCAGCGCCTCCGGCAGCTGCGGCTGCAGTGGGCTGACGGGCGCCTGACGCAGGAGCGGCTCGCTCATGCGCTCAGTGCGGAGGAGAGGCTGGCCCCCGCGACCGTGTCCTCCTGGGAGAGCCTGACCGCGCCGAAGCCGCCGCCGCTGTATCGCCTGCGGGCCTACGCACGATTCTTCGCGGCACGGCGAAGCACCGGGCCGGAGGCGCCGGCGGTGCGGCCATACGATGAGCTGACGCCGGACGAGCAGGCCGCAGCTGAGGCCCTCGAAGCAGAACTGCTCGCCCTACGGAGCATGGTCAGCGGAGATCCGGCGGAGGAAGAGCCGGCCTTCCATAGATCCTGGCATTTCAGCGACGGCGCCCATGTTACGGTTATCTGCGCGGAGCTGCCTGACACGGAAACCGGCCCGCAAGCAGAACCGTCGGACCCGAATTATACGGAACTGCAGCGTTATGCCGACCTCGATGCGCTTATCGAGCTTTTCGGACATATACGCGCGGAAAACCCGCTGTCAACGGTGCGGTTCAAGATTCCTGCGGACATAGAGCCGGATGATCTCATCGGGCACGTGGTCCTGGTGGGCGGCCTCGTCTGGAACGAGATAACCGGCAGGCTGTCCGAGATGGCTGGCCTGCCGATCAGGCAGTATGAGCATCCGGAGCTTCTCACCGGAGAGATTTTCATCGCCGAGGTGGACGGTAAAGAGATGCAATTCTGGCCGAAATGGGCGGATGTTAACCGTAGGGCGCTCGCTGAGGACGTCGGCCTGCTGGCCCGGGTGCCGAACCCGCTCAATTCGAGCCGAACCCTCACTTTGTGCAACGGCATCCACAGCCGCGGGGTATACGGCGCGGTACGCACTCTCACCGACCAGCAACTCCGCGAGGCTAATGAGCGCTATATCGCCGCCGCCTTCGGGTCATCGGATTCGTTCGCCATTCTGATGGCCGTGCCGGTGATCAAGAACCGGGGCATGACGCCCGATTTCAACAGCGACGGTGTCGTCTTGTACCAGTGGCAGGGCACGGCGGCATGATCCCGATCGACTTCCGGACGGCTGGGAACATCCGTCAGCGCTGGACGCATCGCGGGCTCGTCAACCGGACGGAGCAGCGCCGGCACTATCCCGGGCTGCCGCTGGACGCGATCGTCGTGCCAGCCTCGCGTGCGGCCGGCGAACTGGAAACCGCCGTCACGCTGGCCCGGGCGGCCGGCAGCCAGCTCGTCATCTTGTGCAGCCACGAGGCGGTCCCCGAGGCCGTGCACGAGTATCTCGTCAAGCGATCGTTCGGCGACGCCATCGTCGTCGGCATCCCAGACGACTACCGGCATGATCTGCTCGACTTCCAGGCGCTCTCGACGATCGAGGACAAGATCCCGGCTGCCTCCTGCTATTCGACGAACCTCAGCACGAAGCGGAATCTCGGCCTGATCATGGCCCGGATGCTGGGCTGGGAACGCATCTTCTTCCTCGATGATGACATCAGGGACATCGCCCTCCCCGATCTGCAGAGCACCGTAGCCATGCTGGCCAGCTACCGAGCCGCGGGAATGCGCGTGACCGAGTTCCCGGACAACTCGGCGGCCTGTCATGCGCACCGGATGACGCGAGGAACGCAGGATGTCTTCCTGACCGGCGCGGCGCTGGCCGTGGACGTTCGGCCGAAGGCCGGATTCTTCCCGCGCCTGTACAACGAGGACTGGCTCTATTTCTACGACGACGCGCTGAACGGGCAGCTGGCCAGCTCCGGCCGCAGCTTGACGCAGCTCGTCTATGACCCGTTTGCCGACCCGCAGCGGGCCGCCTGGCAGGAATTCGGCGACACCCTGGTCGAGGGCCTGTATGCGCTGATCGATGACGGCCGGGGGCTGCCGTATGCGGACGGCGACTACTGGCGTCGATTTCCTGTACGCGCGGCAGCTGTTCCTCAAGGGAATCGTGTCGCGCGTGGAGCTGGCACCGGCCGAGCGGAGAGAAGCGCTGCTGCGTTCGGTGGAAGCCTCGCTGGAGTGCTCGATGATGATCGAGTCAGGGCTGCTGGAGCACTATGTCCGGCTGTGGCGGCAGGACGTGGCCGCCTGGGGACGGCGGATGAGCAAGCTCGGCCGGGAAATGTCCGTCGAGAAGGCCCTGGAGAAGCTCGACCTCAGCCGGGCCGACTACCGCCCCGTCTCGATGACCGCCTGCGACGGGCCATCGACGACACCGTATGAACTGCGAGACCTGCTCGATCTGCTCGAGGCCGACCATGGCGGCCGGCGACTGGGGCCGGCGGAGCAGGGAAAACCGCAGGGCGGGAGCAGGCGTCCCGTCGTCCCGCTGACACATGGACTCACCGGAAAACGCGAGGCCGGACTGGTGCCCGCGGGGCGGCGAGGGTTCTGGCCAGGACGGCGTAGTTACGCCGCGGCGGAGCAGAGGGCCGAGGGGTAGCCGGGAGCGCGGGCTCCGGTTCGCCGGACCGGAGCACTTGAGTACCAGCATGTAAGTGTTCAAACTGCTGTAGTGCTGCATATTGGGGCGGAGACGGCGCAACACGGGCCGAAAGCGGGCATCGGGGGCCGTTTCCGGACATTGACCAGCACCGCTCTACGCGAGCCCGGGCCGCCGACCTTCGGCGGTACCCACACGTGACGGTAGTAGCGAGAACACGCCTGACGCGTCAAATGCATGTCCTTCTTCTATACGTGTGCGCGCTCGTATTGGTCGACACGATATTTTTCTCGGCGCTGACCCCGCTCCTCCCCCACTACACCCAGGTGGCTCACCTCTCGAAGTCGGGAGCGGGCCTGCTGGTGGCGGGATACGCCATGGGCACCCTGGCCGGGGCGCTGCCGGGCGGACTGCTCACCGCTCATCTGGGCTGCCGGAAGGTCGCGCTTATCGGGCTGGGCCTGATGAGCGTGTCGACCCTGGTCTTTGGCTTTGCCTCGGTGGCCGGGGTTCTTGATGCGGCCCGGTTCGTCCAGGGGCTGGGCGGAGCGTGCAGCTGGGCGGCAGGCCTGGCCTGGCTGGCCACGGCGGCGCCCGAGGACCGGCGGGGTGAATTGCTCGGGATCGCCCTGGGCGCCGCCGTGGGCGGATCGCTGTTCGGGCCGGTGGTCGGCGGTCTGGCTTACGAGGTGGGCACGGGACCGGTTTTCGCGGCCGCGGCGGTGGCCGGAGCGGTGCTCATGGTGGTGACCTTCCTGGTGCCAGCCCCGCACGAGGCCATGCCGCAGGGGTTGCGGGAAGCCCTGGCGGCGGCCGGCGACCGGCGGATCAGCACTGGTCTGTGGATCACGCTGCTAGCCGGGATGGCGTTCGGGGTGCTGAATGTGCTGGCCCCGTTGCGCCTGGCCGCGCTGGGCGGCTCAGCGTTGCTGATCGCGGGCACGTTCCTGGCTGCCGCGGCGATCGAGGGCGGCCTGTCACCGCTGGCCGGGCGGATGGCCGATCGCCGGGGCAGCATCGCCCCGCTCACGGCCTCGCTGGTCGCGGCGACCGGACTGAGCCTGCTGGCCCCGACGGTGGACCGGCGGGCGGTCCTCATCGCCGTCCTCATCGTCGGGATGCCCGCGTTCGGCGCGATGTTCACGCCGGCCATGACGTTGATCAGCAAGGGCGCGCACCGACGCGGGCTGAATCAAGGACTCGTGTTCGGCCTGGGCAATCTGGCCTGGGCCAGCGGTCAGGCGATTGCGGCGGCCGGCAGCGGGGCGCTGGCCGAGGCGACGTCCGACCTGGTCCCGTACTTCATGCTCGCCGCGGCCTGCCTGGGGACGCTGGTCGTCGTGCATGCCCGCCGGAGGAAGAAGGAGCGGTTGCCGCGCTTAGCTTCAGACGGCCGGCCAGCCCCCGGCCGCGGTACGCGGCGACGGTGTGGAACTCGCGATAGTCTTCCTCGGTCCAGGAGCGAGTCTTGCCCTTGTTGGCCTGGATGACACGCCGGTAGTTGCCGCGCTCAGACTGCCGGCAGTCGAACTCCTCGTCTGGGTAACGGATCCCTTCCAGCCACCAGCGCTGGCGCCAGCCGGTGATGGCCTTCATGTGGTCAGCCAGGTCGGCGGCGAACACGTGGTAGAAGTTCGACTGGCCGAGCTCGGTCTCATAGACGAGATCGCCCGGCGCCTCGAGGGGAAAGCCGCCCGTGTCACCGTTAGCCAGCCGCTCGGAAAACTCAGGCTGCAGCTCAGTCAGGTCGCCGGTCGAGGACACGGAGATGACCATCTCGCCGCGGCGGGAGGTCAGCTTGCCCAGCTGCCGGAAGTACTCGCGGCGGAGACGCTGGCCCGGCACATGGCCAAGGCCGCTGTACCAGGAGGTGGTGACCAGGTAAGCCTGGCCGTTGTTGGCTTGCAGAGCCAGCTGGCGCATTCTCTCGGGAGGCTGCTCCTCATGGGCGTGGACGAAGATCACGGTGATGGTCACGTCGGCTTTTCGCTTCACGAGGCGGCCGACGATATAGCCGACCGTGTCGCGTGGGTCCCAGTGCATCGGTTCCTGGGGCACGAAGCCATTCATGCAGAGGGCGCCGACGGCCTTCTGCAAGCCCGCGGAGGACACGTCGTAGGCAGTGACGAGCAGATCCAGGCCCGACCGGGCGTACTCGTCGAGGTAGGAAGCGATGAACTCGTTGGTCACGCGCCCGGTGCCGTAGCCGAAGTCGAACAGGCTGATGGTCTTGGTCCGCGGGTTCGACCTGAAGGCTCGAGCCACCGCTGAGCGCAGCGCCTCCCGCTCGGCAGTAAGCACCCGGACATGTGAGCGGCGGTCGTAACGCCCGTCCTGGTAGCGCTTGTCGTAGATTTCCCGTTGCGGCTGATAGGCGTTATTGAAGACCAGCTCAGTGACCATTGAGGTCCCCCACGATGGCAGCGCCGCGGGCAGGCTTAATGTTTCAGCGCTGGTAGGGAGACCCGATGCCGATCGATTTCTGCGCCCGCGGATGGATCTTTGCGGGAACTGTATCGCGAACCAAGGAGGGCTGAATACAGCTTTGGTCGGCGACATTAAGTAGTACTTGACCTGGGCTTGCTTAGGTCTGAACGGGCCTGGTTCCTACTCTCCGGTGAACTGGGGCTCGCGCCGCTCGTTAGAGGCGCGGATGCCTTCGGCGAAGTCCTTGGTCTGCTGGAGCCGGGCCTGCTCGAGCGACTCGTGCGCGGTGGCCTTCGCGACGGCGTCGGCCAGGTCGGTGCGCATGGTCTGGCGGACCGCGCGCAGGGCCAGAGGGGCCGAGCCGGCGATCTCCCGGGCCAGGGCGCGGGCCTCGTCGCGCAGGGAGTCCAGCGGGGCGAGCCGGTCGGCCAGGCCGATGGCCAGGGCCTGCTCGCCGGTGAGGCGCTTGCCGGTGTAGAGCATCTCCAGGGCCCGCTGGTTGCCGACCACGTAGGGCAGGGTGACCGACAGGCCGAAGCCCTGGTGAAAGCCCAGCCGGGCGAAGTTGGAGGTGAACCGGGCCTCGGGCGCGGCGACGCGGAAGTCGGCCAGCAGGCTGACGCCGAGGCCGCCGCCGACGGCAGCCCCCTGGATGGCCGCGACCATGGGCACCGAGGTACGGAAGCAGCGGATGGCCTCGGCGTACAGGGGGTTGGTGCCGTCGGGGCGCGGCTCGGCCCCGGCCGCGGTGCTGCGGCCGCCGCCGAAGTTAGCGCCGGCGCAGAAGTGCTTGCCTTCGGAGCAGAGCAGGACGGCCCGGACGTCGAGGTCGTCGTCGAGGTCTTCCAGGGCGTCGCCCAGGTCACGGACCAGGTCCATGTCGAAGAAGTTGTTGGGCGGGCGGTGGAACTCGACCAGCGCGACGTGGTCGTCGCCCTTCTCCATCGTCACTTCGCCGTAGGTGGCCTGCTTTGGCGCCATGGCTGTCCCCTCTCGTCGAACTGGTGCAATTCTCCCACCCGGGAGTGATGCCGCCCAGCCCCCGGATGGCCTGGCCGGCCGACGGCAAATCATGACGAGCTGATTACGGAGCGGGCATTTTCAAAGAACGTCGCCGGCAGTTCAACGTCGCGCTTGGTCCAGCTACTCGCCTTTAGTACAGGTCGAGGTCGCCAGTTATCGGGTCGATGAGGTCGTCGTAGTCGGGGCCGATGGCCAGGCAGGTCCGGGTGGGCACGCCGCCGAACTCGGTCAGGCCGCGGTCGGTGATCAGGTTGACCAGGAGCCCGGCTTCACGGGCCTTGTCATACACAGCCATCAGCTCGTCCTCGGAGGTCACCTTGACGGTGACCTTGCGGAAGCTGGTCGACAGCCAGGTGCGCTGGGCTTCGGAGAGCGGGACGGGACGGGCCGCGCCGTCCGTCGCCATCTGGTGGATGACCAGCTCGGCCAGCCAGGCGGAGGCGGCGTGGGCGCCCTGGGCGATCTCCTTGCCGCGGCGCATCCGCAGGTCACGGCGGATGACGATGACCTGCTTGGTCGGGCGGATCTCGGTGTTGTCGTCCACGGCCGTGCTCCGGGCCTCCGGTTCTGGGTCAGGTGATCGCTGTGCGGCTCAGAGCCACCAATGTACGCACATGCTGGCCAATAGGATGCTGCCGTGGAGCGCGCCGCCTGCGGGAAGGGCGCTGGTAAGCCAATTCTGTATACGACTTCGGTCTCGAGCGGTCGTTTCGCAGAACGACGATGGTGGGGAGCAGGAATGGATGCGGCGTCGCCAGCCATCGACGAAAAGACCCTGGCCCGGGAGCTCGATCAGAAGATCGTGCGTGAGCTGCATGAGCTGGGTGAATCCGGCACCGAGGAGCTGGGCACCGCGAAGTACCTCCTCCGCAATAAAACAGAACGCGACGATGCCACTCAGAACACACTGGACGACTTCCGTGAGGCAATCGGGAAGTGGCACACGAGCTTCGGGCTGGACAGAGAGGTCCTGTTCTTCAACCTGCTCCGAATGCGCTGCTACGACCTGTATGAGAAGACGAACGCCTGGGACACCATTGAAGCGCTGGCCACCGCCATCTCCATGGAGATCGGCTCGCGGCTGCCGACGGCGACCGGAGACCAGGTCCTGCTGCAGGTGATCCGCGGGTTCCTGAACCTTATCCATCCCGACATGGAGCTGTACCAGGCCCTGAACCGGGGCAGCAACCACAGTGTGCTGGACAGCACGCGGGAGGCCCGGGAGGTGGTCCAGGAGATCCTCATGCAGCTCCGGCCGACCGGACCGGACCGCAGCCAACTTACGCCAGATGACGAGATGGTGCGGAAGGAGCTGCTGGCCGAGGCGAATGCACTGTACGGGGTCTACTACGGCATCCAGCTGGCCGCGGAGGCGCTGGTCAGTCACGAATCGGCGATCCAGGCGCACTACCGGCGCATCACGGCCGAGGCCGACAACCAGCGCCGCAAGTACGCGCGGGCCACCTACACCGCCGGGGAGCCGGCGGGCTGGCCCGATCATCTGGTGACCGGCGGGCTGCTCGAGGCCCAGCGGCTGGTGGGAGCGGTGGTGCGCCGCCTGGAGGAGTACAAGAACAGGCTGGACGATGACCAGGGCGGTGAGTTCCCGGCGCTGAGCGCCGAAGCCGCGGAACGAGCCGGGGACCTGGCGTCGAGGCTGACCCCGTGGGAGTCGCTGCTTTCGTCGCTGGCGGCTGAGTACCGGCACAGCGAGCCGATGCGGCTGCCGAGGGTGCACGTCCGGTACTGCTTCCCGTTCGCGGTGAAGGTCGATGAGACGGCCGTGACCCAGCTGAGCTCGGCCCTGCAAAAGAGGATCCCGGGCGTCCAGACCCGGGCCCACGAACCGTCAGGCGACTTCTCCAAGCTCGAGTCCGCGCTGAGCAAGAGGCTCACCGCCCTGGACGGGGCCACCGCGACGGTCACGTCGCTCGAGCTGACCGACTTCTGGGCGGGCGCCGGGGAAGGAATGTACGGAGGGAACCGGGTCGAGCTGCCCGCCCTGACGGACAAGCATCATCCGGACTACGAGTGGCGGGCGTGGATCGACCTCAGCCGGCTGGAAAACCACTGCCTGTGCATCGAGCGCACGCTCAAGGACCCGACGCCGCACCAGCTCTACAAGGCGCTGCGGTGCCCGGCGGACTACGCCCGGAGCCCCGGCTACCGGTACCGCTGGGACGGTCGCCGACACGGCTACTGGCGGGGCCTGGACGATTTCGCTCATGACGTGATCCTCACGGTGGCGAAGGCTCTGGCCGGTGAGCCGCCGGAGAACATCAAGGAGCGGCCGCCGGAGTACGTCAAGGGGCACTTCCAGATCATCGTCCTGGTGGACGCGGACGTCTCGGCCACGGATATCGAGGGACTGTACGGGGCGGAGCTGCTGTGCACCAACGTCAACCGGGACGCGGCCACGCTCGAGGAGTGGGTGCGCTATCCGGCGGCCAAGAACAACGGCGCCCCGGAGGGCGCCCGGGGCAACTTCGGTTACAAGGAGAACTGGTGGTCGATGCTGGAGGACACCACCATCTTCGGCGTGGTCGGCAACCCGTCCTGGCAGGCCACGTCGTACCAGGAGGCGGCGCAGTACGCGGCGTCCTGGACGCCCCGGCTGCTGCTGTGGAACCGGGAGCTGATGGAGGCGCTGGAGCAGCGCTCCGCCAAGGGGCGGGGGAAGGCGAAGAAGAACAAGAAAGAACTAGCCGACCTGCGCACGCTGGAGCAGACGGTGCGCCGCTCGGTCACCGACGCGCACGCCGAGGAGCTGTGCCGGCTCCGGGCGGACCGCCGGTACCTGGAATGGATGCTGGAGGCGGTCGGGACGACCGGGGTCCAGGAGGACCTCGAGCGCCGGATCCACGCCATGCGGCTGCTGATCAGCGAGAACGAGCGCCGAGAGCAGGACCGGATGGACACCAGGAGGAACTTCTTCCTGGGCGCGATCGCGCTGTTCGGCGTGCTGAACGTGTCGGCCGTCTTCGCGGTGCTCGATTCCGGGAACTCCAGCGGGCTGTTCAAGAGCCACGGCGCCATCCGCTACGAGCTCTACGCGCAGGGGGTGCTGGTTCTTCTGGTCGTGGTGGTCTTCGTGGCGGTCGAGCTGTGGCGCAGATCCGACCGCTGAGGCCTACCGGTCCAGTACCGAGATGATGCCGCGCACGCTCTCCTCGAACTCGGCCGGGGTGCGGGTCAGCGGCGGCTCGAGGACCAGCTCGTCGACGCCCAGCGGCTCGAGCCGGGCGGTCACGGCGGCCAGCTGGTCGCGGACCTCGGCGGCCGTCCCGGCCAGGCAGGTCTCCTGGACCATCTCGCGGGGCACCATGGCGGTCAGCTCGTCCCAGGTCCGGCCCGCGCGCAGGCCGTCGCGCAGCGCGGCGCCGGTCTGCTCCCAGCGGGTGCCCTGGATCGGGGTCTGGTAGCTGGGGGTGGAGAAGTAGAAGGCGAGCAGCCGGGCGGCGCGCTCCCGGGCCGCGGCCGGGTCGTCGTGCACGGAGAGGATGTACCAGAGCGAAGTCCAGAGCTTGCCGGGCCGCCACTGGGCCCGGGCCGAGCCGGCGGCCAGCGCCGGGACGACGGTGTCCTCCAGGTAGGGGTGAAGCCGGCGAGCGGGTGCAGGGCCACCCCGTGGCAGTGCTCGGCGGAGGTCTGCAGGATGATCCGGTTCACCCCGGAGCCGTGGACCTGCAGGGCGTCGAGGGCCTCGTCGCTGGCGTTGAAGCTGAGGCCGGGGGCCCGGGCGGTGAAGAACCGGCCGGCGTACTCGAAGCCGCCGCGGGCCCGCCAGGCGCCGCGGATGAGGTCGGCGTACTCGGCGAAGCGGGGCGCCGGGTGGTCCTCCTCGATTCCGTACATGCGGCGCAGGCCGCGGGTGCCGGCGCCCAGGCCCAGGGTGAAGCGGCCGCCCAGGGTCTCGGCCAGCACGGCGGCCCCGGCCGCGGCCTGCAGCGGCGAGCGCGGGAAGGTGTAGGCGATGCCGGTGCCGATCTTGATGGTCGAGGTGGCCAGGCCGAGGGCCATGGCCTTGAGCAGGCCGTCGCTGCCCACGCCCTCGGTGGTCCAGAGCCGGTAGAAGCCGGCCGCCTCGGCGCGGCGGGACAGTTCCTGCTGGACCGGCGTGGGGGCCGAACCCGCGTACACAATGCTCAGTTCCATGGCCCTAGCATGTCGGGCGTGGAATACGTGCCGCTAGGGGGAACCGGCCTGCAGGTGTCCCGGCTGTGCCTCGGGGCCTACGGCTTCGGCGACCCGGGCCGGGGCAACGAGACGTGGACGCTGCCCGAGGCGGACAGCGAGCCGATCATCCGGCAGGCGGCCGAGGCCGGGATCAACTTCTTCGACACGGCCAACTCCTACTCGGGCGGGCACAGCGAGGAGATCCTGGGCCGGGCGCTGAAGAAATTCACCCGGCGCGACGACGTGGTCATCGCGACCAAGGTGTGGGCACGGGTCCGGCCCGGGCCGAACGGCGCCGGGCTGTCCCGGAAGGCCATCCTGGCCGAGGTCGACCACTCGCTGAGCAGGCTGGGCACCGACTACATCGACCTGTACCAGATCCACCGCTGGGATCCGGTGACGCCGGTCGAGGAGACCATGGCGGCGCTGCACGACGTGGTGCGCAGCGGCAAGGTCCGGTACCTGGGGGCGTCGTCGATGACGGCGTGGCAGTTCGCCAAGGCGCAGCACACCGCCCAGCGAGGCGGCTGGACCCGGTTCGTGTCGATGCAGAACCACCTCAACCTGCTGTACCGGGAAGAGGAGCGGGAGATGCTCCCGCTGTGCCAGGACCAGGGCGTGGGGGTCATCCCATGGAGCCCGATCGCGCGGGGCAAGCTGGCCCGGCCGTGGGATGAGGAGACGACGCGGGCGGGCGCCGACCGGTTCGTGCGCTCGCTGTACCAGGACAGCGACCGGGCCATCGTGGAGCGGACCGGCGAGGTCGCCCGCGCCCGCGGGGTGACCCGGGCCCAGGTCGCGCTGGCCTGGGTGGCCGGGCACCCGGGGGTCACGGCGCCGATCGTGGGGGCGACCAGGCCGGAGCATCTGACCGAGGCCATCGCCGCGGTCGACCTCGAGCTCAGCTCCGAGGAGCGGCACGCTCTGGAGGAGCTGTACCGCCCGCGGACCGTCAGCTTCGGTTAGTCCGGCCATCGAATTCACAAAGCCCGGACACTGTATACATTATTTTGGTTATTCCCTTCTCTCCGGTCACTACTTGCGTCCCTTTTGCCGGAAATCTGTACGTAATGCGGGCGATGTCGTCATTTCCCAGCTTTCCTGAGTAAACCGTCGCCTGATCTGCTGCGTCCATATAGGGCAGGTACTGGGAAACCCGCAGATTGATCCCCGAGCAGACCTGCAATGGCGCGCTGGTAGATGAACTGGGAGGGGCGCACCAGTGAATTCTGGGTTCTGCGGCGATCCGGCCTGCGGCGGAAAAGAACGACCGAATACCGGTGTTCGCGGCATCTATTCATCTTGTGTACCGGAATTGATGAGCGGTGATGCTCGGTGACGGCCGAGCCGGACTCCGCGCAGTCCGCACCGCGGCGATCACACTGGCTTTTCCGGGATACTCAAGCGGTACCGCCGGAAAGGATGTCGCAGCTGGCGGAATTCGAGGCATCGAGATCGGCGGCCGCGACGCAACCGCTCGAGGTTCTTGATGTCGAGCGGCTGATACGCCGCGGACGGCAGCCCCGGATAAGCGGCCGGCGTCGGCCGACCGGAGTCCGGGTGCGGAGGCTCCCCCGCTGGCCCAAGGGCGATCTGGTGGCCAGCGATGGTATATGCGCTACAGCGTGATCATCGGTTTCATCGTCCTGGAATGCCTCGCTCTGGTGGTCGAGCTGAGCGGCTTCCGGTTGCCGCCGGTGCTGGGGCAGGTCATGCCGGTCATCATCGCGATGCACCTGCCGGCCGTGCTGGGCCTGGTGATCGCCACCGCCATTGTCGGTGTCATCGCAGCGTGCGCGCTGTACCGGATCAGAACCCGCAGCCGGCGCATCATCCCTGAGGCGCCGTGGGGAACTTTCCAGGAAAGCTCGGTGTACGACGGTCATGCTCGCGAGCTGTCGTGTTCCAGGTCCGGAACCTTCCGAGGCCGGATCCTGATCTCCCTCATCATCGCGGTCATGGTCGCCGCGCTGACGATCACCACGGTCATCGGCTGGCACGGGCTGCTGAGTAGCCCGATCGTGCTCGGATACTGGCTAGTGGGCAGCGGCACCCTGCTGTTCTGTACGCTCGCTTTCCTGGTCGGCCGCCGGTTCAATCACCGCTCGATCGCCGCGGGCCGGGTGGCGGCGATTGTGCCCGCCTACGACGAAGACCCTGATGAGCTCCGGGCGGTGGTGCAGTCCATCCTTCGTCAATCGGTGCCCCCGGACGTGGTCTATGTGGTGGATGACGGGTCGAAGGTCCCGGTCGGCGAGCCGTTCTATCACCCGAAGGTGGTCTGGCTCAGGAAGGAAAACGGCGGCAAGCGATCCGCTCAGGTGCATGCCCTGGACCGGATGAACCCGGCCGACTGGGACTTCATCCTGACGGTTGACGGCGACAGCATCCTGGACACGTACGCGCTGGAACACCAGCTCCGGGCCTTCTCCGAAGGGGACTGCCCGCACCACCGGCACCGGAGAAGGCGCTTTGCCGCTGGCGGTGCCGTCATGGCTACGACCGGGATGGTCCTGGTCCGGAACCGGGACGAGAACCTGCTGACCCGGCTGGCTGACATGAACATCGGCACTTCGTG
Organism: uncultured Actinomycetes bacterium; assembly: GCA_963744005.1. Taxonomy (GTDB): domain Bacteria; phylum Actinomycetota; class Actinomycetes; order Streptosporangiales; family Streptosporangiaceae; genus Palsa-504. The sequence continues at coordinate 2,983,298 of CAVURU010000003.1, forward strand.
CGTGATGATGCGGGCCAGCCGGTCCCTGCTCGGCACGCTGGAAACCACCTCAGGGGCGCTGGCCGTCTACCGAGCGCACATCCTGTTCAACCACCGGGATGATTATCTCAACGGAAGTTACGGGGACGACCGGGCCCTGGCCATGTACTCAGCGCTAGAAGGAGAGGTCGTCGGGGTCAACGAGGCGGTCGTCTGGTCGGGGATGCCGACCACGGCCAAGCTCACCTACAAGCAGCGGCTTCGGTGGAGCAAGAGCTGGTGGTGCATGATCCCGTTCGTGCTGACGAACATGACCAGATTCCGTCAGATGTTCTTCCCCCTTTTCGGCCTCACCCAGCTCGCTGTCGCGCCGCTGACTATCGGATATATTTTCCTGGCGTCTCTTTACGAAGTGGCACACGACAACTTTCATCCACGGACTCTGCTGCTTTACATCACCGTGTATCTGGTGGTGCGCTACGGAATGACCGCGCTGTACATGGTCGAGCGTCCCGGCCTGCAGCGGCGGCAGAGGTTCTTTGTCTGGCTCTTCATCACCCCGCTCGAAGCCCTCTATAACCTGGTTTTCCTGAATCCGACCAAGTACATCGCGCTGGTGAAGCTCCGCGATCATCACTGGGGTACGCGCGGCGCAGCCGTCCGGGTGCCACGAATCAAGAAGCTGCTGACGGCGATGGCCATCGTGCTGAGTGTCTCGGCCGTCGTCGCCTCGGTAAGCGGCGCGATGTGGGCGGGACAACGGCCCCTTAGGCTCCCCGCACCATCGCCAGGTCTTCCCGTCCTGGACAACGACGCCTCGGCAGGGAAAGTCGTTTTCACATTTGACGACGGGCCCGGCGGCGACACCCTGGATCTCATCAGCGCGCTTAGGGCAGAGCATGTCCCGGCGGTGTTCTTCGTGATCGGCGACAAAGTGGCGGCAAATCCGCGGGTCGTGCAAGCTGCCGTCAAGGCTGGCTTTCGGGTAGAGGTACACACATGGGATCACCAATCCCTGACCGGGGCATCGACGCACACCAAACCGCTAAGCGCCGCACAAGTCCGTTCGGAGCTGACCAAGGGCATTGATGCGATTGTCGCAGCTGGCGCGCCGCGTCCGACGCTATGGCGGCCGCCCTATGGCGATGTCAACAAGCAAGACGCCGAAATTGCGGCCAGCCTAGGTCTGCAGATTGTCATGCCCTGGTCAGTCGACGGGACGATCACGGACAACGGGGACTGGCAGGGAATCTCGGCGTCGGCGATCGTCCACAATGTGACATCCGGCTGGTACAGCGGAGCTCGCATTCACGGGGGATCCATCGTCGCTGGCCACGATGGGGATAACCGGTATGCCCCGAGCACAATCGCGGCCATGCCCGGAATCGTTAGCTGGATGAACCAGCATCACCTCGGCGCTACAGACCAAGTCCCGGCCGATTCGACCGGCGGAGACCTGCCACCCCTTGACAGCCACATGAATACCGGCACCGGGTGAGGAAAGACCTCCCGCCTTAAGGTTCCGCAGACAAGCTGAAGCCGGCCAGCAGGCCCTGGTAGGGCTTGGGCGGGGGCGGCGCGTACTCGTCCCGGGCGCTGGTGCGCAGGCCCAGGGCGACCAGGGCCTCGACCATCTTGACCGCGGCGGTGACCCCGTCGACCACGGGCAGGCCGAGCTCGCCGGTCAGCTCGGCGGCCAGGCCAGTCATCCCGGCGCAGCCGAGCACGATGACGTCGCAGCCGTCGGCGTCCCGGGCGGTCACGCACTGCTTGGCGATGACGGCCCGGGCCTCCGGGCCGTCCAGGGCCAGCACGGGCAGGTCGCAGGCGTGCACGCCGGTGCAGGCGCCAGGCCCGTACCGGCGGGTCAGGTCCCAGATGCCCGCCACGGTGCGGGGCAGGGTGGTGACCACGCTGTAGGAGCGGCCCAGGTAGGCGGCGGTCCGCATGGCGGCCTCGGCGATCCCGGCCACCGGCCCGACGGCCAGCTCGCGGGCGGCGTCCAGGCCGGGGTCGCCGAAGCAGGCGATGACGTGCCCGTCGGCGCCCAGCCGCTCCCCCTCGGCCACCGCGGCCAGCACCCCGGGCACGGCCAGGGCCTCGTCGTAGTGGCTCTCGATCGAGGCCGGGCCCATGTCCGGGGTGACGGCGGTGACGGTGGTGCCGGGCCCGGCCACCGCCCGGGCGCTGTGACCGATGGCTTCGGTCATGGCCTGGGTGGTATTCGGGTTGATGACCTGGATCCAGGTCATAGCGCGGTCTCGGCCTTCCGGCCGTCGGAGGCGAGCTCCGGCTCGCGGTCCAGGTCGGTGATGACCGGCGAGGTCCGCTCCAGCAGCATGAACAGGACGAAGCCGAGGCCGCAGCCGATGAACCAGGAGTAGTCGGAGATCCAGCCCACGCCCAGGCTGGGCCAGGCGACCGGGATGACCACCGCGGCGACGGCCGGGAAGGCCGGCCAGGATGGTGGCCTTGATGGCGTTCGGGTTGTAGCCGCCGCGGAACCAGTACCGGCCGGCCGGGTTGCGGGTGTACAGGTCGTCGACCCAGACCCGCTCCTTGCTGATGAAGTAGTAGCCGGCGATGAGGATGCCGAACAGCGGCCCGATCAGCGCGCCGAGCAGGCCCAGGGTGTAGTCGATGGCCTTGGGGTTGTCGTACCAGTTCCACGGGGTGAGCAGCACCGACCCGACGGCGGCGATCATGCCGCCCATCCGCCAGCTGATCTTCTGCGGGCTGACGTTGGAGAAGTCGAAGGCGGGCGAGATGAAGTTGGCCACGATGTTGATGCCGACGGTGGCGGTGACGAAGGTCAGGCCGCCGAGCAGGATGGCGAAGGTGGTGTTGATCTGCTGCACGGTCTGGATCGGGTCGGTGATCAGCTTGCCGTAGACCGGCACGGTGGCCGAGGCGGTGACCACGGTCAGGATGGAGAAGAACAGGTAGTTGACGGGCAGGCCGAGCAGGTTGCCCCGCTTGACCGTCTTGAACGACTTGCCGTACCGGGCGAAGTCGCCGAAGTTGAGCATCGGGCCGGCGAAGTAGGCCACGACCAGCGCGACGGCGTTGATGGTGGTGTAGATCGAGTGGGAGATGTCCAGCTTGGGCCCGGTGGACAGGTTGAGGCTGAGGTGGCTCCAGCCGGCCTTGCTGACCAGGTAGACGGCCAGGGCGATCATGACCAGGTAGACGGCCGGGCCGGCCCAGTCGATGAACTTGCGGATGGCGTCCATGCCGCGCCAGAAGACCGCGCCCTGGGCGACCCACAAGATGGCGTAGCTGATGTAGCCCAGCGCGGACAGGCCGAGGAAGGTATGGGTTTCCAGGCTGGCCAGGCCGGGCCAGAACTTGAGGAAGACGATGTCCAGGGCGGTGGAGGCCAGGTAGGTCTGCACCCCGTACCAGGCGATGGCGATCGAGCCGCGGATGAGGGCGGGCACGTTGGCCCCGGTGACGCCGAAGATGGCCCGGTTGATGACCGGGAACGGCACCCCGGCCAGCTGGCTGGGCTTGGCCACCAGGTTGGCGAAGAGCTGGACGATGATGATGCCGACGATGAGCGCGATAAGCACCTGCCAGCTGGCGATGCCCAGGGCGAACAGGCTGCCCGCGGTGACGTAGCCGCCGACGCTGTGCACATCGGACATCCAGAAGGCGAAAATGTTGTAGGAGGACCAGCTCTGCCTGGTCAGCGGAGCCAGGTCGAGGTTGACCAGCGCGGGGTCATACCCTGGCTTGATGACGGGCGCGCCGGGCCGTTCGGTGTCAACGGCGGCGGAAACGGTGTCGGTCATGCGGGGTCCTCAGCGGGGGAAGGGGAACGAGGCCATGCATCGATCACTTCACGATGACGTGAACCCATGACTTCAAAAGTGACTCGCTGTTTCGGACCGGTTAAATCTCGTGAGCTGACGGCGCGATGAGCAGCGGCGCGGAGCTGGCCGCGGTGACGAGCGAGTCGCTGGGCGCCCGGCTGCGCGAGCTGCGGCAGCAGACGGGCGTGACGCTCCGGGAGCTGGCGCAGGCTGGGCATCTCGCCCAGCGCGGTGTCGCAGATCGAGCGGGGCGTGCTGCGCCCGTCGGTCAGCCGGCTGATCGCGTACGTCTCCGCGCTGGGGGTGCCGCTGTCGGCGGTGTTCGAGTCGGAGCTGGAGAAGAACCCGGAGGGCTCGAACGGCGATGGCTCCGCGCTGGGCAGCGCGGAGCCATCACGGTTCGCTATCCGGCGCTCCTGGGAGGTCGCGCCGCTGGAGCTGGGCGGCGGGGTGACATTCCGGCGGCTGGCGCCGGTGCCGACGCCCGGCCTGGAGTTCTTCGAGTCGGTCTATCCGCCCGGGGCCAGCTCCAACATGCACGGCGAGCGGCTACGGCACGAGGGCTACGAGGTGGGCACGGTCACGGCCGGGGAGCTGACCATCGATTTCGACTCCGACGTGGTGACCCTGGCGGCCGGCGACTCGATCACGTACCCGTGTGACCGGGCGCACCTGATCTCGAACCGTTCGGCTTCGGTGGTCGCCGTGGCCACCTGGATCATCGTCAACCGGTAGGGCTGGCTGGTCAGCTGCCGTAGGCGCCGGCGCTGATGTCGGCGAGCAGGGTGGGCCCGGACGGCTGCCAGCCGAGGAGCTGCCGGGTGGCAGCGCTGGAGGCGGCCAGGTCCATGCCGAAGAACATGCCGATCCAGCCGAAGTGCGCGGGCACGTCGCCGGGGGCGATGGAGGCGACGGGCAGGCCGAGCTGGCGGCCGATGGCCTCGGCGATGTCCCGGGTGGCGACACCTTCCTCGGCCACGGCGTGCAGCCGGGCGCCGGCCGGGGCCTTGGCCAGGCCGAGGACGGTCATCCGGGCCGCGTCGGACAGGTGCACGGCGGCCCACCGGTTGGTCCCGTCGCCGGGGTAGCCGGAGACGCCCTTCTCGCGGGCCACGGCGGTGATGGCGGCGATGAAGCCGTGGTCGCCGTGGCCGTGCACGGTGGGCGCGAAGCGCAGGCTGACCGAGTGGACGCCGCGGCCGACGAAGTCCAGGGCCAGGTTCTCGCTGCCACCGCGCGGGGAGTCCGGGCCGACGGCCGGGGACGGGTCGTCCTCGGTGCCCGGGCGGCCCTGGGTCAGGCCGGCCACGCCGGAGGCGAGCAGGAAGGGCCGGCCGGAGCCGGCCAGCACGTCGCCGATGGTCTGCACGGCGGCCCGCTCGGCGGCGTTGGAGGCGGCCGGGTTCGACCAGTCGTGCTTGTTGGCCAGGTGGATGACGGCCTCGGCGGCCTGCGCGCCGGCCTGCAGGCTGGCCAGGTCGTCCAGGTCGCCGCGCAGCACGGTGACCCCCTTGGCGGTCAGGGCGGCGGCCGAGGCGTCGGACCGGGCCAGCCCGGTGACCTGGTGCCCGGCGGCGAGCAGCTCATCGACGGTGGCGGAGCCGATCCAGCCGGAGGCTCCGGTAACGAAAACGTGCATGGCTGTCTCCTTCGGCTCCGCGGCGGGCGGAGCGCTATGATGTCAGTGACTGATGTCAGTTACAGACATGACGATACACATGATGGCAGTGACTGTCATCGTCGGCGAGCGGCATTAGAGTGGAGGCATGGTGCGTTGGCAGCCGGGCGCGAAAGAGCGCCTGCAGGCCGCGGCGCTCGAGCTGTTCGCCACGCGCGGGTTCGAGCAGGTGACCGCGGCGGAGATCGCCCAGTCGGTGGGGCTCACCGAGCGCACCTTCTTCCGGCACTTCGCCGACAAGCGCGAGGCGCTGTTCTACGGGCAGGAGGAGTTCCTGCGGGCGTTCATCGACGGAGTCGAGGACGCGCCGGCGGGCTCGTCACCGTTCCAGGTGGTGGAGGCGTCGCTCCGTTCGGCGGCCGTGCTCTTCCCGGACGAGCGCAGGCCGTTTTCCCGGCTGCGGCAGACGGTCATCGAGCAGAACCCGGCGCTGCAGGAACGGGAGCGGCACAAGATGGCGGGCCTGGCCACCGCGGTGGCCGGGGCGCTGCGGGCGCGGGGCATCAGCGAGCCTGCCGCCACGCTGGCCGCGGAGTCCGGGACCACCGTCTTCGGCATCGCGTTCGCGCAGTGGATCCGGGACGGCGAGGAACGGTCGCTGGCCGAGATCGCCGCCGGGGTGCTGGGCGAGCTGCACAACCTGACCGCTCGGCCGGAGACGGCCGGGAGCGGGGCGCCGACCAGCCCGGGCCAGCGGGCGGACAGGTAGCTGCGGGCCCGGGATGGCGGACGAGGTCCGGTTCGCTCGTGACCTGTACCGGGGAACGGCGGCCGCTTACGAACGATACCGACGGCCCTATCCAGGAGCGATGACCGCGGGCCTGGTCCGCGACGCCCGGGTCTCCGGTCGTGGCCGGCTGCTGGATCTGGCCTGCGGGACCGGCCAGCTCGCCTTTGCGCTGCTCGGCTGGTTCGCCGAGGTCTGGGCGGTCGACCAGGAGCCGGACATGGTCGAGGCGGTGCGGGCCAAGGCGGCCGCGGCCGGGGCCGGGAATCTCCGGCCGGTGGTGTCGAGCGCGGAGACGCTCAGCGCCGAGCCGGAGTACTTCGAGCTGGCCGTCATCGGTAACGCGTTCCACCGGCTGGACCGGGAACGGGCCGCGGGCCGGATCTTCGGCTGGCTTCAGCCCGGCGGCCACCTGGCGCTGTGCTGGTCGTCCCAGCCGTGGACCGGTGAGCAGAGCTGGCAGCAGGCGCTGGCCGCCGTCCTGGACAGGTGGAAGGCGGCGCTCGGCGCGGAGCAGCGGATCCCGGCGGCCTGGGAACAGGCACGGTCACGCAGGCCCGACGCCCAGGTGCTCTCGGACGCCGGATTCGAGCGGGCCGGCGTCATGAGCACGGTATCGACCACCGGTGGACCCTGGCCGAGCTGGCCGGGCTGATCAGGTCAACGTCATTCCTGGCCCCCGCGGTACTCGCTGACCAGGCCGCAGCATTGGAGGCCGACCTGACGGCCAGCCTGAGCCCCTACAGCGACGATGGCGTTTTCCCCGAGACGGTGAGCTTTGCCTACGAGCTGGCCCTAAAGCCTGGCTAGCCGGGTCCTCAGGCGCGCCGGCCAACGGTTCAGGCGCCGGCGACCAGCCCTGACCGCCGGGCCGGCCGGGTCACCCGGCAGCCGGCCCGGCGGGGCTGGCGGTCCTCAGCCGAGGACGGCGGCGAGCGTGTCGCCGGTCAGCTCGGGCCAGCTGCCGAACAGGTAGCTACGGGCCCGGGTGATCTGGTCGGCGGTCAGGTGGATCACGGCCGGGTCGCCGGACCGGCCGCGTTTTCCTTGCGTCATGACGTTGTGCGGGTCGGCGAGGCCGGTGTCGGCGCAGCCGTCGGAGTAGGTGGCGTCGTCGGCCGGGTCGCTGGCGTGGGTGTGCAGCAGGCCGAGGTAGTGGCCGAACTCGTGGGCCAGGGCGATGCCCCGCCACGACCCGGCGACGTCGTCGCCCTTCTCCTCCTCCTGGGTGGTGAGGATGATGCCGTGCGGGCCGTCGGCCCAGGGCAGCGGACTGCTCCCGGCGCCCTCGTCGGTCGATTCGATGTAGAACACGTTGACGTGGGCCTGGCCGGGGTCCCAGCCGTGGGCCCGCACGGTGTCGGTCTCCGGCCCGGTGACGTCGAGCAGGCCGGGCGCGACCCAGGGCCGCACCGACTCCAGGATCAGGGTGACGCCGCCCTGCGCCCAGATGGACGAGGCGATGGCCACATCGGAGGCGACCACGCCGTTGTCGTCCAGCGGCCCGCGGCCGTCCTCGCCGGTGATGATGTAGAAGCGCAGGGCCACGGTCACCGGGACCTGGACCGGGCCCGGGGTCAGGTCATCGGACATGGTCAGTACATCCGGACCTGGTAGAACCACAGCAGGCCGCTGCCGGCCACGGTGTAGCGGACGGACACGTCGCGGTTCCCGGTCAGGGCGTCGCGCAGCAGCTGGAGCATGGCCAGCCGGGACACGGCCTCGGAGTCCAGCGAGCCGTTGAACTGGTAGATGCCGCCATCAGTGTTCTTCAGCCAGAAGATGACGCTCGGGGAGCCGATGGCCTCGACGGCGACGGACGTGACGTTGCCGTCCATGACGAAGGTGTCGTCGTTGGTCTGGGGATCGGTGGAATCGGACATGATGACCTCGCGGGCGGACGCGACGGGACGGTCGGCGCTGTCATCAGTGAGGAGGCGGCGGGCCGGTTCTTGATACACGGCCTCAGGGCAAGGTTCGTGGTATCAACTGCTCGATCAGGTCCTGGACGAGAACTGCCCCGCTACGCCGAGGCCCTGGAGCGGCTCGGCCAGTGATCTACCTGACGCTGCCGGAACTGCTGCACGTGGCAGAACGGACGCTCGGGCCCGAGTACGCCGTACGCGACTACGGGCTGCTGGAAGCCGCCCTGGCCCGCCCGCAAGCCACGGCGTTCGGCAAGGATGCCTACCCGCACCTCGACGCCAAGGCCGCCGCCCTGCTGCACTCCATCGCCCGCAACCACGCACTCATCGATGGCGACAAGCGGCTGTCGCTGGCCGCGGTCATCGCGTTTTACGGCGTCAACGGCCGCCGCCTGATCCTGACCAATGACCAGGCCTATGACCTGATCATCAGTGTCGCCGCCGGGCAGCTCGACAACGTCGACGACATAGCAGCGGTGCTCCAGCACGCCACACAGCCGCGCAGGTAAGCGGCCAGATCTCAGAAGGCGCCTGCGAGGCCGAGAAGGAGAACGACCAGCCAGCCAACGGTTCCTAGCAATGGCATCACCTGCAGTACGATCCGGGTCGGCGACTGCTGGAGCAGTTTGCTGCCGTGCGCGTTCCGGCCATTGAAAATGGCGGAGTCCCTTCGCATTATCAGGGAGCGCTCAATGGATACTGCCGTGGCTTTGCGGGCCTGAAGATAGGAGACACCCGCCCGGAGGGTAATGAAGAAGGCCAGCGATACGGCAAATCCCATGGCGGCCGCGCTGGTGATAATGTCGTTTCTGGGCTCCGAATCCTGGCTGAGGGAAAACCCGCAGATGGCGATGAGTCCGGTCGAGATGTAGAAGAAGTTGTTGAGTTTCTGCCAGTTGAGAGTGTCCTCGTGCCGGTAGAGGTCAACGGCCAGGGTCAGGTGGCGCTCAAGAAGCTGCGTGTGCGCTGGCTGCCTGACCCATACGGTCCTCGGTATCCCATCGGGCGGGGTCAGGGTGGTCATAGGCTGGAAGCCCATCTTCCGGTGCAACGCCACCGACGGGCGGTTCGGAGGATCGCTCACCACCGCGGCGATCAGCACATCTGATCCGGCTCGCTGGAGTATCCGCTCGTAGAGCTGGGTGGCTACGCCCTTGCCGGCATAAGCCTCGGAGACGCCAACCTGCTTTATCACGGTGAACTCGCTGAAGTTTTCAGCTACTTGCAGGTTGAGCCACTCATCGGCCTTGATCCGCTCCCGGCTATAGGCCACGACGAAGCCCGCGACCTTGCTGTCCACGCATGCGACATAGAAGAATTCGGCACGCTGGAGCAGCTCGTGGTAGTCCTCCAGCGAGTAGTCTGAAACAAGAAATCCGGTGTTCGATGCGGACTCCCCGGATTTCTTGAGAGACCTGTTCTCGGCAATTTCGAAAATCGCCGGTACATCTGCATCCTGAGCCGGGCGGATAAACACGTCATTGTCTTGCGCAACGAACATGTCGCCATGACGGATAGTATCCATTTCGGTACTATCCCAGATGCCTGCTCCGTTGCACCCTGATCTGCGCATCGCCGCCCTTACCTGGGCCAGCTGGTCAGGCCCTGGAGCAGGCCGAGGTAGGACGGGTCGGCGAAGCTGAGCCCGGCGAGCTGCTCGCGGCCGAACCAGCCGATGGCGTCGTGCTCCTCGGGCTGCCGGTTGGCGATGGTGCCCCGCCAGCGGCGCGAGGTCCAGACGGTGAGATCCAGGCCGGCCTGCGGATCGACCCGGTGAATGACGGGGTTGCCGTCGACCTCGGCCAGCTCGGCGCCGAGCTCCTCGGCCACCTCCCGGCGCAGCGCGTCTGCGGGGAGCTCGCCGGGCTCCACATGACCGCCCGGGAAGTCCCACACGTCCGGGTACGCCTCCCGCCCCGGCGACCGGTGGCAGAGCAGGACCTGGCCAGGCCGGAGCAGGATCACGGCCACGACCTGATGCTCGGCCATGGCCCGAACCGCCGCTCTCAGGCGCCGGCGACGAGTTGCTGGCCGCCGTCGATGTCGTAGGTGGCGCCGGTCAGCGCGGTGTTGGTCATCAGGTGGACGGCCAGCGCGGCGACGTCGGCCGGGCCGATGACCCGGCGGATGGGCAGCGTCTCGCGAAGCTGGTCGCGCCGGGCGTCCAGGGCGTCGCCGAGCAGGGCGGCGGACAGCGGGGTGTCGACGAACCCGGCAGCGATGAGGTTGACCCGGATGGGCGCCACCTCCACGGCCAGGTTGGCGATCAGGGCGCTGAGCGCGGCGGTGCCGGCCCCGATGAGGGACAGGCCCGGGCCGCGGCTGCGGCCGCCGGTGCCGCCCATGAACAGCAGCGTGCCGCCGGGCCGGACCCGGCCCACGGCGTGCTGGGCGACGGCCACGGCCAGCCAGATGTGCTCATCGAAGTCCTGGTGGGCCCGGTCGCGGTCCAGCTCGGCCAGCGGGGCGTAGTAGGGGCCGGGCCCGGTGACCAGGACGTGGTCGACCGGGCCGGGCAGCCCGGCGAAGAAGGCGGCCAGGGCGGCCCAGTCGGTGACGTCGAAGGCGGCGGTGCTGCGGGCGCCGAGCTCGCGGTAGGCGCGCTCGAGCGGCTCGGCGTGGCGGCCGGTCAGGATGACGCCGGCGCCCTGGGCGCGGGCCAGCCGGGCCGTCTCGTAGCCGATGCCGGCGCTGCCGCCGATGACGACGACGGTCTGCCCGGCCAGGACTGGTCCGCCTGGTCCGGACGTGCCTGGTGTGGGCGCGGTTTCGGGGCCGGGGCCGGTCATGAGCGATGCGCCATCTGCGCGGCCATCGGGCTGGCCGGCATCGGCTTATCGGCGATCTGCATGCGCAGGGCCATGACGGCGGTGTCGTAGATGCCGGAGAAACTCGGGAAGGGCTGGATGGTGTCGGCCAGCACGTCCAGCGGGACGTGGGCCCGGATGGCCAGGGTGGCCTGCTGCAGCCACTCCCCCGCCTCGGGCCCGAGGGCGTAGGCGCCGGTCAGCCGCTGGCCGTCGGACAGCAGGGTCAGGAAGCCGTTGGAGTCGGCGTAGGCGTGGGTGTAGGCGGCCGTCTTGGGCACCTCGGAGACCAGGGCGGTGCCGCTGTAGGGGGCCTCGGCGGCGCCCACCGCGCCGGCCTGCGGGTCGGTGTAGGTGACCCGCGGGACGGCCTCGTAGTTGGCCGCGCGGTCCTCGCCGGCGATGTTGGCCGCGACGACGTCGCCCTCGTACTCGCCGACGTGCGTCAGCGGCCAGATGCCGTTGACGTCGCCGATGGCCCACAGCCGCTCGCCGGCCCGCAGGTGATCGTCAACCTTGACGCCGCGGGCGTCGAAGGTGGCGCCCGCCGTCTCCAGGCCGACGCCCTCGACCCGTGGACGCCGGCCGGTGGCCACGAGCAGCCTGGTGCCGTGCAGCTGGGTGCCGTCGCCGAGGTCCAGGACGAAGTCCTGGCCGTCGCGGTGAGCGCCGGTGACCTGCTGGCCGAGCACGACCTCGATGCCGTCCCGGCGCAGCGCCTCGCCCAGGGCCTGGCCGAGCGGCGCGGGCTCGCGGGGAATGAGGTGGTCGGCACCCTCGATGATGACGGCCTCGCCGCCTAGCCGCTTGACGACCTGGGCCAGCTCCACGCCCGCGGAGCCGCCGCCCAGCACCAGCAGGCGGCGCGGGATCTCCTTCATGCTGGTGGCCTCGCGGGTGCCCCAGACGCCGTCGAGCTCGCGCAGGCCGGGGACCGGCGGGACGAACGGGTCCGCGCCGGTGGCCACCACGATGTGCCCGGCGGTGTGCCGGACGCCGTCGACGTCGACCGCGCCGGTCCCGGCCAGCACGCCGGTGCCGCGCAGCAGGGCGATGCCCCGGCTGGCCAGCCACTGCTCCTGGCCGGCGTCGGACCAGTTGGAGACCATGAAGTCCCGCCAGGCCAGGGCGTCGGCCACGTTGACCTGCGCGGTCCCGCCCGCGTCGCGGGCGCCCTGGACGGCCTCGCCCGGGCGCAGCAGCGACTTAGAGGGGATGCAGGCCCAGTAGGAGCACTCGCCGCCGACCAGCTCCCGCTCGACCACGGCCACGTGCAGGCCGCGGGCGGCCAGGGCCCCGGCGCAGTGCTCGCCCGGTGCCCCGCCGCCGAGCACGATGACGTCGAAGTCGGTCATGTCGGCAGCTCCGTCCCGGCGCGTTCGGCGACCATGTAGGCCGCGTACCAGTCGGGCCAGTTCTCATCCGCGTGCCCGATGCGCTTCTCGTGCTCGCCGTGCGCGGCCGAGGCCCGGCGCATCGCGTCGGCCAGGTCCTGGACGCTGGTGTAGGTGGTGTCATCGGCCGCGATCCGGCCGGGCAGCCGCTTGGTGACCTCCTGGACGAGCCAGCCGTTTCCGTCCGGGTCGGTGAAGGTGAGGAAGGAGCCGTAGCTGCCGTTGTCGGCGGCCCGGCCGGACGTCCGGCCGGCCCCGTCCGGCCGGAACTGAGCACCCGGTGACGTGGGGTGGAACACGTCGCTGACCGGGGCGCCGTGGGCGGACAGCTCGCCGCGGGCGGCCACGATGTTGGAGACGACCAGGTACAGGCCCTGAGCCGAGCCGGGCGGGGCCGAGGTCATGTGGGTGCCGAACTGGACCGAGCAGTCCGAGCCGGGCGGGGTGAACTGGACGACCCGGAAGCCGTTGTCGAATGGGAAGTCAGCGTCCAGCCGCCAGCCGAGCCCCGCGTAGAAGTTCTTGGCGCGGTCGACATTCGCGACCGGGATGACGACCACCTCCAGCCTCTGATCCACGGCCGTTCCTCTCCCTGAAGGCCCGCGGCCCGCTCCGGATGTCCTGACCCATGGGCCACCGGGGCCGCCCTGACACCTACCTTCACGCCACCAGTCGCGGAAGTCCACCAATAGCTCGTGAAATCACCCGGAAAGGGCGGGCTACGGGAGGACGGAGCTGGGCACCGGCGGCTGGACGTCGTCGTAGATGCGAGCCGCGGTCAGCCGCCCGTCCGGGCCGCGCTCGAAGACGCCGATGCCGGCCTGCGGCGGCAGGTCGTGGCTCCCCCAGCGGACGCAGTTGTACTCCAGCGCGCAGCGCACGCCGTCGTCGGTCATCGCGCAGTACTCCAGGTCGATGCCGCCGCCGCCGCTGAAGCACCAGCGGAAGTACTCATCGAGGGCCGCGGCGCCGCGGTGCTCGTCATGCGGGCCGAACGGACCCCGGTAGTACCCCTCGGGGGTAAACGTGCGGACGATGGCGTCGGTGTCGCCGCGGGCCAGGGCGGCGACGTAGGTGGCGACGATGCCGGCGGGGCCGACGTCGCCCGGGCCGAAGATGGGCGGCCGGACGTGCCGTTGCTCATCAACCGGCCACTGACTGCAGTAGGTGCGGAAGGTCACCGAGCGGTCGTCGGGTGACTCGGCCACGACGGCCACCGGCCAGGCCAGCTGGCGGCCGTCGTGGTCCAGGTGGGCCAGCAGCTCCACCACGGCCCGGCCGCCGGCCACGGTGGAGGCCACGATCTCGGTCCGGGCGTGCAGGCCGGCCAGCCAGGACAGGTTGCGGCTGATGAACTGGCGCACGTGCCGGTGGCCGTGGACCAGGCCGGCCCGGGGGTCGTAGATGACCACCTCGCCCGGCCAGGCCTCGTCCAGCTCGCGGGCGTCACCGCTATTGAGGGCGGCCAGGTACTGCCCGACCGGGTCGGCCTGGCCGGCCGCCCGGGTCTGGCTGCGGGCCAGCTCCGCGGCACTGACGAAGTCCGGAAACCACGGCATGGGCCGCCACCTCTCCCCTGGCCCGCCCGGAAGGGGCCGACGCGAGAACCGTACATTCCCGGACCCGGGAAAGCGACGGATCCGGGGCGGCCGGTCAGGGCCTGAGGTGCCGGGCGAAAAACCGAGGCGCTAGGGGAGCGGCTGAGGTCCGGCCTGCTCGAGCTGCGCCTTGAGCCGGGCCAGGTTCGGCTTCATGTCCCGGCCGATCAGCCGGGCGAAGAGCGCGGCCAGCGGGCCGGTGAACCGGAACTCGTAGCTGACCAGCGTCCCGCCGCCGTCCGGCGTGCAGGTCAGGACGCCCTCGGGCCGGACCGGGCCGCCGGTGGTGCGGAAATCCTGCCGGCCGGGTGGTTCATGGCGGGTGATCTCGAACGGCGCGCGGATCTCGCGCCCGAACATCCGGCGCACCTCTACCGCCCTGGTCCCCACCCCGACCGGCCCCGGGCTGAGCATCTCGGTGCGGGTCAGCCGAGGCTGCCATTCGTGATGGGTGACGGGGTCGGCCAGGTAGGCGAAGACCTCGGCGCAGGGGCGGTTGACGACAACGGATTCCCGGACCGTGGCCATAGTTTCCTCCGCGGTTTTCTCCTGCTCGGTGATGAGCCGGCCAGACGCCTGCTGTGCTGGTTACGCCGCCGAAACCGGCCGCGGATCACAATGGTCAGCGACCTCGGTACGTTCGTAGGGCCAGCGACTACTGAGACGAGATGTGATGACCGTTCCTGTTGCCGTCCGCGCGGTGCTCGCGGCGGTGGGCGCCCTGCTCGTGCTCAGCACGTGGGGCAGCATGATCGGCACGCTCATCGTGCCCCGGCCGACCAGCGACCGGCTGACCCGGTGGGTGGACCGGATCGTGAACACGGCGTTCCGCATGTTCACCAGCCGGATGACCGACCACCGGCAGCGGGACCGGGTGCTGGCGGCGCAGGCGGCGGCCGTGCTGCTGGCCCAGCTGGCTGCCTGGCTGGGGATTTTCTTCATCGGGTACGCGCTGGTGCTGTGGCCGTTCATCGACGCCGGGCTGGGCTCGGCGTTCGGCATCGCCAGCCCGGACGTGTTCGGCGCGAACGAGGCGGTGGGCACCGCGGAGAAGATCCTGGGCGACCTGGCCGCCTTCACCGGGCTGGTCGCGGTCACGCTGCAGATCGCCTACCTGCCCACCTTGTACGCGGAGTTCAACCGGCGGGAGAACGAGGTCTCGCTGCTGAACGCCCGGGCCGGGGTGCCGTCCTGGGGCCCGGAGCTGCTGGCCCGCACGCACTACGCGCTGGGCTCGGGGGCCTCGACCATCCACACCCTGCCCGAGTTGTACGCGGCGTGGGAGAACTGGGCGGCGGAGGTGGCGGAGAGCCACACGACGTACCTGCCGCTGGTGCGGTTCCGCTCGCCGCGGCCGTTGTCCTCCTGGGTCACGGCGCTGCTGGCCGTGCTGGACTCGGCCGCGCTGTACCTGGCCCTGTCCCCGGAGTCCGCGCCGGTGGTGCCCGCGCGGCTGTGCCTGCGGGGCGGCTTCGAGTGCCTGACCCGGGTGGCCCAGGCCATGTCGCTGAAGGTGCCGGACACGGACGCCGTTGATCCGGCCAAGGGGATCAGCCTGACGTACGAGGAGTTCATGCACGCCATCGCGCACCTGCGGGCGGTCGACTTCCCGATCGAGCGGGATCCGGAGCAGGCGTGGCCGGACTTCGTGGGCTGGCGGGTCAACTACGAGCAGGCGGCCTACGCGGTGGCCTACGCGGTCGACGCCGTCCCGGCCATGTGGTCCGGGCCACGGCGGGGCCGGACCAAGCAGATCTCGCCGATCCGGCCGGCGCTCGGGCGTCCGCCGATCTAGGCGCCGAGAGCGGTGGGCCTCGGCTGACGGGCTAATGCGTCTGGAGGAAGCCGAGGACGCGCTGGGTGAGCAGGGCGGCGGCGTCGGGGTCGTAGGACGGCAGGCAGCTGTCGGCGAAGTAGTGCTGGTCGCCGTGGTAGAGGAACAGCTCGGCGCGGTCGGCCTGGGCCACCAGCTCGTGGGCGGCGTCCAGGTCGCCCTCGCCGGTGAAGATGGGGTCGGCGTCCATCCCGTGGACCTGGGCGGGCAGGCCGCCGGGCCAGGAGCCGAAGGCCGAGACCGGGACGCAGGAGTAGAACAGCAGCGCGCCGCGGGCGCCCGGCCGGGTCTGGGCCAGCATCTGGGCCGGGAGCACGCCGAGGGAGAACCCGGCGTAGACCAGGCCGTCAGGCAGCCCGTCGACGGCGGCGACCCCGCGCTCGATGATGGTGCCGGGGAAGCCGAGCTGCCCGGCGTAGGCCATGCCCTCGTCGATGGTGGCGAAGGTCTGGCCGTCGAACAGGTCCGGCGTGTGCACGGTGTGCCCGGCCCGGGACAGCTCATCGGCGAAGGCGAGAACGCCCGGCGTCAGTCCCAGCGCGTGGTGGAAGAGCACCACTTCAGCCATGTCACCCTCCGTGGAAGCGAAGACTTCCGCCTCACCTACCCGGCGGCGCGCCGGGCCATGCCGCACGAGGCCAGCTCTGGCCGGCTGGTCAGGCCTCGCCCATGCCGAAGAAGTCGTGGACGGGCCGGACCTCGACGGCGGTGACGTGGAAATCGAGGACGCGCCCGGCGCCGCCAGCGGATGGTGGTGGTGTTCTCCGGATAGTCCAGGCCCGCTCCGTTCAGCATCTCACCCGTGTTTTCCAGGTCGCGGTGCAGAGCCTCGTGCCGGCGGAAGACGGCGGCGCGGTCTTCGGCGGACATGGCCTCGGTCGCGGCCGGGTCGGCGTACATCAGCACCAGGTACTTCATGCGGCCACCCTGCCATCGCCGGCTGACATCGGCGCTGCGCCGGTGGTGGCAGGGTCACCGCTGACGGTAGAGGAACCACCCTTTTCCGGAGGCGGCCGCGGTCTTACATTGAGGCCAGTACGGCGGCCTGACCGGTTTGCGGCGACGGTGCCGCGGCCACCGGCCGCCCGGGGGCGGGGAGACGCGATGAAGCGCATCATGATGCTGATCGCCGCGGGCGGGCTGCTCGTGGCCGGGTGCAGTTCGGCGAGTACATCGTCAACGACGGCCACGTCGCCGGCTACTGCGCCGTCGCCGGCGACGGCAACCGCATCGGCTACGGCGACCGCACCGGTGGCGGCGACGGCTTCGGGGAAGGGCGCGGTGGCACCGCAGCCGATCCAGGGCTGCGTGCCGACCTGCAACCAGCCGGGGCTGGTCCGGCCGGGGTCGATTCCGGAGGGGCCGTACAAGACGCAGTGGTTCTTTGGCGGGCAGATGGTGGTCACGCCCAGCGCGCCGTGGAGCATCCACGAGGACAGCACGGGCGAGTTCTCCCTCACGCTGGACGCGACGCCGCAGAACTCGGTGCTGTTCTGGGAGGACGTCTACCCGATCGAGAACGGCCAGCGGGTGCCCGGGGTGCCGCTGACCGCCCAGGGGCTGCTCGGGTGGATGCAGAAGAGCCCACGGCTGTCGGTCTCGGCGCCGCACCAGGGCACGATCGGGGCGGGCATTCCGGCCACAGTGGTCGACGTGACCATCGCCAAGGGGGTGCCGAACGAGGATCCGACCTGCCCGTCGGCGACCTGCGTGCTGTGGCTCAGCTACCCGCAGTGGACCGCGTCCTGGGGGATCGCCGAGCCGCAGGTCCAGCGCTTCTATATTTCCGACGTCTCGTACGGAGGACGCAAGCACCTGTTCGTGGCGGTGATCTATCCCGACACGCCAGGTGAGATGGCGGCCTTCCAGCCGCAGGCCGAGAAGCTCATCGCGACGGCGCAGGTGCCGGCCACCCCCGTCTGACGGCGGGGCCTCGCGGCTAAGCCAGCCCGGAACGGGTATCTGGACGCTGAGGGCACCATGTCCGCGCTGACCCGCGCCGGACCAGGGCGAACGGGGGAAGCCTGTGACTCTCGAGCAGGAACCGGCCACGCTGGCGGGCCGGCGCCGGCTGTCCTACGGGGCGTTCGCCGCGATCGTCATCGGCTACCTGGTGCTGATCCAGATCGGCGGCCTGCTGGTCACGAACGCGGCCGGCATCGCGGGCGACCGGGGCTTCGTCACCACGCACAACGTGCTGATCAGCCTGTGGATCCCGGTCGGCGCCGCGCTCATCTTCACTTACTCGGTGATCGCCATCCTCGGCTGGCAGCGGCCCGTCTTCCGGGATGACCGGCCGGTCCAGCGGTGGGTGCTGGTCGTGCCCATCGTGTTCGCGGCCGGGATCGTCCTGGCCACCGACTACAGCAGCCTGGCCAGCAAGGGCCTGGGCTTCACCCTGATCCTGCTGATCGGCACCCAGTTCGTCGGGTGGGGCGAAGAAGGCATGTTCCGCGGCATCGGCGTCACCATGCTCCGCGACCACGGCCTGCGCGAAGGCCAGGTCGCGCTGTGGTCGAGCGTCATCTTCGGCGTGGTCCACCTGACCAACGCGATCGGGCACGGCGCCTCGGCCATCCCGCAGGCCATCGCGGTCAGCCTGGCCGGGTACTTCTTCTACCTGATGCGCCGGGTGACCCGCGGCAACGTGGTCAACTCGGTGATCCACGGGCTGTTCGACTTCTCGATCCTGTCCGGCACCGCGATCATCGTCCACCAGCGCGCCTACGCCGGATCTGTCGCCGCCATCGCGGTCTACGTCATCCTCATCGTGATCCTGCTCGTGCGCCGTCACCACATCGAGCCGCCCGCCCAGTCCGGGCCGGTTGCGGTGTCTGCATGAGTGGCAGGCGCGAGCGCGCCGCTGAGCGGAGGGAGACACCGTGACGGCCGTCATCACCATAGGGAATCATTCCTCGGTCCTTGTCCCGCAGCAGGATCGCGAGCGGATCAGGGAGTTCTACTGCGGAGTGCTGGGCGGGGAGGTGACGCAGGCGGAGCCGGAACGGGACTTCGTCCGGCTGAGCGGGGACTTCTACATCGTCTTCCTGTACGGGGAGGTGGCCGACGAGAGCGCCTTCCTGCGCACCGCCCGGGCCATCTGGCTGGAGATCAAATCCGATGACGTCGACGAGACGCGGCGAGCGATCATGGCCTCCGGGCTGGTGCGCCAGCTCGACGTGCCGGACCCGCATCTGTACGTCCAGGCGCCGGGCGGGCAGTGCCTGCGCCTGGTCGGACGGGACGAGGACCTGTCCTTCTACGAGGGAACCGGAGGCGGGCCGGACGTGGCCAAGCTGAAGGCGGCCATCAGGCAGGACGGGAGGCGGGAAACAGGCGGTCCAGGTGGTAGTCGATGACGGCCTGAGCCTGCTCAGGGGTGGAGTGGCCGCCCAGGACGGCCTGGCCCAGGCCCGCGGACAGGGCCAGCAGGCTGAGGGCCTCGGTGTCCGGGTCCAGGCCTGCGGGCATGTCACCGGCGGCCTGAGCCGCCTTGAGCTGGGCGGCGGCCACGCCGATGACGGCGCTGGAGTTCCGGACCAGGGGGCTGAGGGCCAGGGCCGGCTCGGTCAGCGAGAGGGCGAAGTAGGCCGTGTACAAGGTGGTGAAGGTGCGCCGCTCCTCGTCGGCGGGGAGGCCTTCGGTCAGGATGGCGGCGATGATGTCGCGCGGCCGCGCCGGGTGCTCGGTGCCGATGGTCCGGCGGAGGCGAGCCATGGCCCGTTCGGAATACTGGGTGGCCAGCTGCTGCATGGCGGCGAGCATGAGCTCTTCCTTGGTGCCGAAGTAGTACTGCACCAGCCGGAGGGAGACGCCCGCCTCGGCGGCGACCTCGCGCATGCCGGTGGCGTGCAGCCCGCGCGCGGCGGCGGTGCGGAGCAGCGCGGCGCAGATCTGCCGCCGCCGCTCCTCGTGATCGACCCGCTTCGGCACCCGCTCACCGTACCTGTCGTGGCCTGGTTCAAGCCTTAGTGATACATTCGTATCATAAACGGTTCAGGGGCTATCCGAGGAGGACAGGGGCATGCTCGGCATCAAGCGGGTGACCGGCGCGGCGGGCGCGGCGGCGGAGGGCGAGCCCGGATCGTGGGTGAACGAGGAGGCGCGGGCGACGTTCATGGCTGCCTACGAGCGGGTCTTCGCGCTCTGGCCGCAGCCGGCGGAGGAGTTCGACGTCGAGACGGCGACCGCGACGACCCGGGTGCACGCCTACCGGCCCCAGCCTGGGGGCGCGCCGGTGGTGCTGCTCACCGGGGCGGGCGGCAACGCGGCGGCCTGGTTCCCGCACGTGGCGGCGCTGGCGGCCAGCGGCCCGGTGTACGGGATCGACATGCCGGGCGACGCGAACCCGAGCGTGGCCCGGGCCCTGATCGCCCCGCCGGAAGCCTGCGCGGCCTGGCTGGACGAGCTGCTCGGGCAGCTGAGTGATCAGCCGGCGCACCTGGTCGGCTTCTCGTTCGGCGGGTGGGTGGCAATGAACCAGGCCCTCCGCGCGCCGGGCCGGGTGGCTTCGGTGACGCTGCTCGACCCGGCCGGGCTGACCAAGCTGGACGCCCGGTTCTGGTGGTGGATGTCGGTCAGCGGCATGGCCAGCATGACCCCGGGGCCGGTGCGGCGCCGGCTAGCCCGGTGGATGGACAGCCCGGCCATGGCCGAGCCGGAGCTGATGACGCTGATGTGGGCGGCCATCCGGGGGTACCGGATGGAGCGGAAGTTCCCCGGGGTGCTCAGCGACGCCTCGCTGCGGGAGATCGGGGTACCGGTGCTGCTGGTCACCGGGGCGCGCAGCGCGATGCTCACGCCGGCCGAGGCCCGGGCGCGGGGCGCGCTCATGCCGGACGCGGAGGTGGCCATCGTGCCGGGGAGTCACGGGGGGTTCAACCGGGTGGATGAGCTGAACGCGCGGATCGTGGCGTTCATCGGGAGGCACAGCAATCAGGGTTCGGGTCTGCGGGCGTGAGGAAGCCCGCCTGCTCCGCCGCCCTGATGGGCGTGGTCAGGCGGGCTCTGCTGAGCCCTCATGTGAGGCTTCAGCTGGCCGAGGCCGGGTGGCGCCGGGCGGTCAGCTTGCGGTCGACGACGATGGCGATGGCGGCCGCGACCAGGGCGGCACCGATCGCGATCAGGGCGATCTGCCAGCCCGGCATCCCGCCGGTGGTGGTGACCACGAAGGGGTTCGTCACGGAGGTGTCCGCGCCATCGCCCATGGGCCTGGGCTGGGCGAAGGCGGGGAGGGCGGTGATGGAGGCCAGCAGGCCGGAGACGGCGGCGATCAGGAAGGCGGCCCGGCGGCCGAGGCGGGCGCCGGCGTGGCGGATGATCGTGCCGGTCGTGGTGCGGATCATCGCGGCGTCGCGGCGAGAGAACTGGGTGGTCATGGTCGTGTTCCTGTCTGCTGGGATCTGGCCGGCTACCGCGGCCCTTCACCCACAGATTCGCGCTCCAGGGCATCCGCCCGGCAGAGGTCATCTGACCCCTCTTGCGAGTAGGGGTCAGATGAGTCAGACCAGGCCCTCGGTCAGGGCCAGCCGGGTCAGGTCGGCACGGCGGCGGCAGCCGGTCTTGTCCCGGATCCGGTCCAGGTGCGAGCCGACGGTGCGGACGCTGATGAACAGCTGCGCGGCGATCTGGGCGTTGGTGCGGCCCCGGGCGACCAGGGTGACGAGTTCTCGCTCCCGGGCGCTGAGCGTGCTCAGTCCGGGTTCGGCTGACGCAGCCTCCGGGGCCGGGGCGGTGAGCAGCAGGGCGTACTCGGCCGCGGTGTCCAGGCTCATGGCGGCGCCGCGCTCCTCGGCCGCCTGGGCCCGATCGGGTCCGAGGGCGTCCCGGACCGCAGTGAGCATCTGCTGCTCCACTTCCGAATCTTCGGGTGACTGGGCGGCGAACACGGCGACCCCGTACTGACGGTCGTGCCCGTCCCGGGCGGCCCGCAGGGTGACCGCCTCGGCGGGCAGCCCGGTCGCGGCGCACAGCAACGTGCAGGTCCACAGGCAATTGGTCATCTCGAAGAGATCACCGGTCCGCATGACGAGCTGGAACCCTTCGTGCAGGCAGGCGGCGGCGTCGGCGAACCGGCCGGCCCGGACCTGCAGGTAGGCCATCATGTTCAGCAGGCTGGCCAGCCGGGGCAGGTCACCGGCGTCCCGGGACTGAGCCAGCGCGGCGGCGCAGGTGCTCTCGGCCACGGCCGGGTCCCCCGAAACGATCAGCGCGCCGACCAGCACGGTGCTGCCGGCCCGGCTGTGCGCCGGGATGCTCTCGGGAATCTGCTGCTGACGGTGGATCAGCGCCACCATGGCGTCGTTGTCGCCGCGGTACCCCGCGGCAATCCCGAGCGTGACCAGGGCCAGGGCCTCGGCGGCCGGGTCGCCGAGCGCCCGGGCCATGGCCAGCGAGCGCTCGCCCTCCTCGGTCCCCGCGGCGAGCTGACCGGTGTTCAGCAGGGCGGTGGCCCGGCTGGCCACGACGTCGGCCAGCAGCCGGGACGGGCCCCGATCCGGCATGCCGTCGCAGGCCGCGGTGAAATGGGCCAGCGCCGCGAGCTCATCAGCGGCCTGCATAGCCGCCCAGCCCAGCCAGTACTGCGCGGCGCACCACCGGCACGGCCCGGCTCGGCCCGTCCGGCCAGCTCGGACAGCAGCCGGTACTGGCCGGACAGTCGCGCGCTGTGCCGCCACCACCAGCCCAGCGCGACGGCCAGCCGCAGGGCCAAGGCCTGATCATGCTCCATGGCCCAGGCCAGCGCCTGGCGGGTGGTGGCGTCCTCGGCCTCCAGCCGCCGGGCCCCGGCGGACTCCCCGGTGCTGGTCTGCATCTCGGCTGTGGCGGTCTCGGCCGCCCGCAGCGCGTACCCGGCCAGTTGCGCGGCTACGGCGTCATGTTCGCCGGCCTCGGCGCGAAGTCTCGCCCCGTAGGCCCGCAGCGTCTCCAGCATCAGGTACCGCGGCTGCCCATCGGGCCCGGTGCGCGGCGGGACCAGCAGCGAGCAGTCCACCAGCCGCAGCACGGCCGGGCCGGCCTCCGGTCCGGCCACGGCCTCGGCGCCCGCCAGAGTGAAGGGTCCAGGGAAGACCGACACGGCCCGGAAGGCTCGCCGTTCAGGCTCATCGAGCAGCTGGTAGCTCCACTCCGCAGTCGCAGCGAGGGACTGCTGCCGGGGCGGGGCCAGCCGATCTCCTTCGGCCAGCAAGGCGAACCGGTCCTCCAGCCGGGCCAGCAGCTGGCCCACGCCCAGCGCTTCGGCCCGGGCGGCGGCCAGTTCGATGGCCAGCGGCATCCCGTCCAGCCGCGTCACCAGCCGGGCCACCTCCGGCCCGCTCTGGTGATCCAGGACGAAGTGCGCATCGGCCTGGCGGGCCCGGTCCGCGAACAGCGCCACCGCCTCGGTCACCGACGGCCCGGCCGGGTCATCGGGATCGGGCACGGCCAGTGGACCCAGCCGGTAGCGGGCCTCGTCGGTGATCCGCAACGCCTCCCGGCTGGTGGCCAGGATCCGAAGGTCATCGCAGGCCGCCGCGAGGTCCGCGCACAGCCGCGCGGCGGCACCGAGCACGTGCTCACAGTTGTCCAGCACCAGCAGCAGTTGCTGGCGGGCCAGCACCCGGGCCAGCGTCTCGGCGGTCGGCGTCCCGGGCTGCTCCTGCACCCCCAGCACGGCCGCGACCACGGCTGGAACTTGCCCTGGGTCCTGGACCGGAGCCAGCTCGACCAGCCACGCCCCATCGGCGAACCGGGGCGCCAGCTGACGCGCCACCTCGCCGGCCAGCCGGGTCTTGCCTGCGCCCCCCGGCCCGGTCACGGTGACCAGCCGGTACTGCTCAAGCAACTCCGGCAGCTCGCGCGCCGGCTCAGCCCGGCCGATGAAGCTCGTCCGCATGGCCGGGAAGCCATGCAGGCCAGCGCCGGCATGGCAGGCGGCGACTCCCCCACGCCCGTACCTTAATCTCGCTTGTCGCCGCAGACCAGACATAACCACACGCATGCCGTCATGCCATGGCCGTTCCGGCTAGCCGGAGGCCGGGGCTAGACCAGGCCCTCGGTCAGGGCCAGCCGGGTGAGGTCGACGCGGCGGCGGCAGCCGGTCTTGTCCCGGATCCGGTCCAGGTGCGAGCCGACGGTACGCACGCTGATGAACAGCTGCGCGGCGATCTGGGCGTTCGTCTGGCCTTGGGCGACCAGGATGACCAGCTCGCGCTCCCGGGCGCTGAGCGGGCCCGCAGGCCGTCTCTGTCCCTGTCTCCGTCTCCGTCTCCGGGGCGGGGGCGGTAAGCAGCAGGGCGTACTCGACGGCGGCGGCCAGGCTCATGGCGGCGCCGCGCTGGTCCGCCAGCCGGAATCGCTCGGGTTCCAGCGCCTGCCGGGCGCCGCTCAAGGCCGACTCCTGTCTGCGCGCGTCCACGGAATTGCCCTCGGCCGGGGCCTGAACCCGCTGGGCGGCCCAGAGCGTGACGGCGTCAGCGTAGCGCCCGGTCGCGGCGCACAGGTACGCGCTGTTCAGCAGGCCGTTGAAGATCAGGTCAAAGGTGTCGCCGACCCGCAGGGCTATCTGGAGCCCTTCGTGCAGGTGCGCGGCCGCGTCCTGGCTTCGGCCAGCTTGCACCTCCAAATCGGCTAGCGCCATGAGCTGGTAGACCAGGTTGAGTGTGTCGCCGGCCTCGCGGCACCAGGCCAGCGCGGCCGCGCTGGCCCGCTCGGCGCCGGCCAGGTCGCCGGTCTCGCTCAGCGCGCCGACAATGATCTGGCTGCCGGCCCGGGCCAGCGGCCCGGGCAGGCCGGTGATGAGCTGCTGACGCGCGATCAGCCGGACGGCGCCGTCATAGTCCTCGCCGTACAAGGCGGCGATGCCGAGCGCCTGCAGGGCATGCCCCTGGCCGGCCGGGTAGGCCAGCCGGGTGGCCACAGCCAGGCAGCGGCGGGCGACCTCGGTCCCTTCGGCGATCCGGCCCATGGTCAGCAGGACCGCGGACAGGCCGGCCAGGGCGTCGGCCATCGAGGGGTAGGGCGCCTCGTCGTCCAGCACGTCCGTCAGAGCGGTGTAGTGGCCCAGCCCGGCGGCCATATCGCCGCCGATGAACCCGGCCTGGCCCAGCCAGGTCATGGCGATGCACCAGGCCTCGCTGCCCGGCTCGGCCCGGCCCGCTATCTCGGCGAACAGCCGGGACTGGCCGGGCAGCCGGCTGTTCTGCCACCACCACCAGCCCAGCGCCTCGACCAGCTGGGCGGCGAGGACCGCGTCGTGGGCGGCGGCCCAGGCCAGCGCGACGCGGATGGCCGGGTCCTCGGCGGCCAGCGTCCGGGCGGCGGCCGCCTCGGTGGCCCGGGACCGCATCCCGGCCGCGGCTTCCTGGGCGACCTGCAGCGTGTAGGCGGCCAGCGCGGCGGCCACGGTGTCCCGTTCACCGGCCTCGGCCCGCAGCCGCGCCCCGTAACCCCGCAACGTCTCCAGCATCAGGTAGCGGGGCGGCCCGTCGGGGCCGGGGCGGGGCGGGACGAGCAGCGAGCAGTCCACCAGCCGCAGCACGGCCGGCCCGGCCTGCGGCCCGGCCACGGCCTCGGCCCCGGCCAGGGTGAACGGCCCGGGGAACACCGACACGGCCCGGAAGGCCCGCTGCTCGGCCTCATCCAGCAGCCGGTAGCTCCAGTCCACCGCGGCGGCCAGCGACCGCTGCCGCGGCGGCGCCAGCCGGTCCCCCTCGGCCAGCAGCGCGAACCGGTCCTCCAGCCGGGCCAGCAGCTCGTCCACGCTCAGGGCTTCGGCCCGGGCCGCGGCCAGCTCGATGGCCAGCGGCATCCCGTCCAGCCGGGTGACCAGCCGGGCCACGTCCGGGGCGCTGCGGTCGTCCAGGACGAAGTGCGCGTCGGCCTGGCGGGCGCGATCCGCGAAGAGCGCCACCGCCTCGGTCGCGGCCACGTCGGTCGCGGCCGCGGCGGCCAGGTCATCGGGACCGGGCACGGTGAGCGGGCCCAGCCGGTACCGGGCCTCGTCGGTGATCCGCAGCGCCTCCCGGCTGGTGGCCAGGATCCGCAGGTCGTCACAGGCGGCGGTCAGCTCGGCGCACAACCCGGCGGCCTGCTCGAGGACGTGCTCGCAGTTGTCCAGCACCAGGAGCAGCTGCTGACGGGCCAGCACCTGGGCCAGGGTGGCGGCGATCGGCACCCCGGTCTGCTCGCGCACCCCGAGCGCCGTCGCGACCACACCGGGGACCTGCTCCGGGTCCTGGACCGGAGCCAGCTCGACCAGCCAGGCGCCGTCGGCGAACCGGTCCGCGACCTGCCGGGCTACCTCGCCGGCCAGCCGGGTCTTCCCCGCGCCGCCGGGGCCGGTCACGGTGACCAGCCGGTACTGGCCGAGCAGTCCGGCCAGCTCGCGCGCGGGCTCGGCCCGGCCGATGAAGCTCGTTCGCAGGGCCGGGAAACCGTGCAGTGCCCCGGCCGGAACGGCCGGCGGCGACTCTCCCACGCCCGTACCTTAATCTCGCTGCTCTCCGCAGACCAGAGGGTTTCGGCCGGCCGCGGCGGGTCCGGTTCACGGCGGCTGGTCAGCATGGCCCGTTCGGCGCAAGATAAGAGCCAGCAGGAAAGGGGGCAGGCCGGTGACCTCAGGTTCTGTGCCGTCGTCGGGGCCGGTGCCGGCGGTGACGCGGGCCGAGCTGGTGGCGACGCTGTCGCTGGCGGCCGACCTGGGCATGGGACGGCCGATGGAGCGGGCACTGCGCCAGACGGTGGTGGCCATGCGGCTGGGGGCGGCGGCGGGGATGGACCGGGCGGACTGCGAGTCCGCGTACTACACCTCGCTGCTGACCTGGGTGGGCTGCGCCGTGGAGACGAGCGAGATCGCGGCGCTGTTCGGCGACGCGGAGGAGTTCTTCGCCGATACGCGCGACGGGGACCTGCGGGGGCTGAGCATGGCGGTCTTCATGGCCCGCCATCTGGGCCGCGGGGAGCCAGGGTTTCACCGGATCGGGCTGGTGGGGCGGTTCCTGGCCTCGGCGGGCCGGTCGGTGCAGCAGGTCATGGCCGCGCACTGCCAGGAGGCGAGCGACCTGGCCGGCTGGCTGGAGCTCGGTCCCGCGGTGCGGGAACCGCTGCTGCAGGCCTACGAGCGGTGGGACGGCAAGGGCGTACCCGGGTCGGCCGACGCAGAGGCGCTGGCGCCGGCCATCCGGCTGGTCCAGCTGGCCGACAGCATCGAGGCGTTCCACCACGCCGGCGGGGCCGAGGCCGCGCTGCGGGTGGCCCGGGAGCGGCGGGGCACGCAGTTCGACCCGGGCCTGGTCGACTGCTTCTGCGCGCATCAGGCCGAGATCCTCGACG
This sequence comes from uncultured Actinomycetes bacterium, assembly GCA_963744005.1. Lineage (GTDB taxonomy): Bacteria > Actinomycetota > Actinomycetes > Streptosporangiales > Streptosporangiaceae > Palsa-504. The sequence goes on from CAVURU010000003.1 coordinate 3,010,368, forward strand.
GGCTGGGCGCCATCTCGGCCTGGGAGGAGGTGATCGCGCTCGACCCGCAGCTCGGGGCGGCGCTGAGCGATGATCAGCTGGACCGGGCGCTGACCGGGTTCGGCGATTTCAGCGATCTGAAGTCACCGCTGCGGATGGGTCAGGCGCGGGCGGTGGCCTCGCTGGCGGGCCAGGCCGGCGCGGCTTTGGGGTTCCCGGCGGGCGACGTGGTCATGCTGCGCCGGGCGGCGCTGGTGCACGACATCGGGATGATCGGCGTTCCGAGCAGCGTCTGGGACGAGCCCGGGCGCTGGACCGTCTCGCAGCGCGAGCGGGCCCGCACCCATCCCTACCTGACCGAGCGGATGCTGGCCCGGACGCCGCTGCTGGCCCAGGTCGGGCACTGCGCGGCGCTGCACCACGAGCGGCTGGACGGCTCGGGCTATCCGTACGGGCTGAGCGGCGACGCCATCTCCCGGCCGGCCCGGATCCTCGGCGCGGCCGACGTCTACAGCGCGCTGCGCCAGCCGCGGCCGCACCGCCCGGCGCTGGAGGCGGCCGACGCCGAACGGACGATGCGGGAAGAGGTCCGGGCCGGGCGGCTGGACGGCGACGCGGTCCAGGCCGTGCTGCAGGCGGCCGGCCACCGGGTGCGGCGCCGGGCCGGGCGGCCCGCGGGCCTGACGGCCCGGGAGGCCGACGTGCTGGTCCGGCTCGGGCAGGGCCGGTCGAACCCGGAGATCGCGGCAGAGCTGCAGGTCAGTCGTAAGACGGTCTCGACGCACCTGGAGCACATCTACGCCAAGCTCGGGGTGAAGACGCGGACCGGGGCGGCGTTGTTCGCGATGCGGCACGGGCTTCTCGATGGTGCTGGCGGGACTGCGGGCGAGGGGCCGGCTGGGGGCGCGGGCGAGGGGGCGAGTGGGAGCGCGGCCGGAGGTGCGGGCGAGGGGTCGGCTGAGCCGGGCAGAAAGATCGGGTAGTTACCCGATTCGCTTCCTTCGGCAGAACCGTAGAACTGGGGCATGACGATTACTTCGGCAACACAGTTCGCGGTGGCTGACTCGTTTCTGGAGGGGCTGGCCGCGCAGGATTTCGGCCGGCTCGGCGGCACGCTGACGGCGGGATGTCAGCTGCGGGCGATGCTTCCTCCGGGCGCCCGGGAATGGGCCGGCGGGGAGGCGATCGCGGGGCAGTTCGCGACGTGGTTCGGCGAGACCGAGGCGTTCGAGCTGACCGAGGCTTCGGTGGGTGATGTGGGCGGGCGGCTGCACATGCGGTGGCGGCTGCGGCTGCGGGCGGCCCGGCTGGGCTCGGGGTGGTTCACGGTCGAGCAGCAGGTGTACGCGGACGCGGACGGCAGCGGGCGGATCGCGCGGCTGGACCTGCTGTGCACCGGGTACCGGGCTGAGGTGCCGGGTTCTTGAGGTCTGCTGGCTGGGCGCTGGGCCTGTCCGGGAGCGGCTGGCTGGGCGTTTCCGGGGGCGGCCGGCTGGGCTTCTCCTGGTGGACATGAGCTGGCCATCTGCGGCTGTTAGCGTGCCGCGTCGACACTATGCCTGCACGCAGCGGGGCGGCGGCCCGGCGCGGGGAGCGCTACCAGGCCCTGATGGCCGCCGTCGTCCGGCGGCTGCCCTTCGGGCTGTCCCGGATCGTGGCGCCCAGCCTGCTGGGGTTCGCCATCATCAACGGGTTCACCTTTGCGGTGGACCTCGGACTGCTGTCGCTGGCGCACGGCGTTTTCAGGTGGCCGTATCCGGCCGCGGTGACGCTGTCTTACCTGACCGCTTTCGCGCTGAGCTTCGCGCTGAACCGGGTGTTCAACTTCCGCTCGCATGAGGCGCTCGGCGGCCAGACCGCGAAGTACGTGGTGGCGGTGGCGATCAACTACGCGGCGTTCGTCGTCGGGGTGGGGGACGGGCTCACGGCGCTGGGGGTGGAGTACCAGCTGGCCCGGATCCTGTCCGGGCTGTGCGAAGGAGTGTTCATGTACTGCGTGATGCGGTGGGTGGTGTTCCGGGCCTCGCCTGGAAATGTCAGTGGCCGGGTCTAGAGTCGAATAAAACAGCAAAAACCCGAATCGACCTAACGGTCCGTCCTGCCTGCTCCGGTGAATGGAGGTGAGGACTCATGGGCACCAACCCTCCCCCGGCCGGTGCCGCCGAGGCGATGGACATGGCCCTCACCGGGCTGAGGTTCCTGGCCGCCTCCGATCCCACCGCCCTATCGGCCCAGGCCCAGGCGGAGATCGTTCGGGCGCTGGAGCAGGCCGGCGCGATCACGACCGCGGCGCGGGCGTATTTCCTGGCCGCGTTCACCGCCGGGCAGGGGTACAGCGAGGACGCGGACTACAGCCCGACGGCGTGGCTGATCCACAAGACCGGGGTGACCAAAGGTGCCGCCCGCGGCCACATGAGCTGGGCCCGGCGCACCACCGGGCACCCCGTGGTGCTGCTGGCCCTGGCCGAGCGGCACCATCGTCAGCGAGTCGATGGCGGGACTGATCTGCGGCTGGTCTGACCGGCTCCCGTCCGATTGCCGGGCCGCCGCCGATGAGATCCTGATCGCCGCGGCACGGGCCGGGGCCAGCCGTGCAGACCTGGCCGGGCTGGCGGCGGAGATCTACGCCCGGTCCCGGCCCGATGGGGAGGACGACCCGGGGCTGGGGTTCGAGGACCGGCAGGTCCGGGTGGAGACCACGTTCGGCGGGGCGGGGGTGATGACCGGGGACCTGACGCCGGAGTGCACGGCCATCGTGACCGCGGTGCTGGAATCGCTGTCCGCCCCGGCGGGCGCCGATGATGCCCGGACCCGGGAGCAGCGCTACCACGACGCGCTGGAAGAGGCCATGCGGCGGCTGATCGCGTCGGGCCTGCTGCCGGACCGGGCCGGGCAGCCGACCAAGGCCATGGTCTACATCGCGCTGGCCGAGCTCCGCGCCGGGGCAGACGGCTCCGCCCTGGAAACCGTCTGGATCACCGAGATGCAGATCCGGTGGGCCGCCCGCCGCGCCGAAGCCGCCGACGGCAACGGCAGCGACGGCGGCGCCTGGCTGGACGGCGACGACGCCCGCGCCGCGGCCTGCGACGCGACCCTGACCCCGGTCGTCACCGGCAACGTCAACATCGCCATCCTGGACGACCTGGTCCAGCTCTGCCTCCAGCTCGGCGGGCACGGCTGGCACTGCTCCCCCACGGCCAGCGGACATGGCCCTGCCCCCGCGGCCGGCGGGCACGCTCCTGCCTCGGAGGCTTCCGGGCCGACGGGCCTGGACCACCTCACCGGCATGTCCCGGGCCGCGCTGGAACGGGCCATCATCGGCAAGGCCATCGACCTGCTGTCCGGACCCGGCGGCCTGGCGTCCTTCCTGCGGACCCGGCAGCTCGGCGCCCGGCTCGCCGGGCCCAGCCTCCCCCTGGACATCGGGGTCAGCTCCACCATCCCGGCCGGCATCCGGACCGCGGTCATCCTGCGGGACCGCAAATGCCGATGGCCGGGCGGCTGCGAGCAGCCCGCCGCGGCCTGCCAGGTCCACCACGTCCGCCACCAGGCCCACGGCGGGCCCACCAGCGTGGCCGGGTGCGTCCTGCTGTGTTCCTACCACCACCAGGTCGTCATCCACCGGCAGGGCTGGACCCTGGTCCTCAACCCCGACGGCACCACCACCGCCTGGAACCCCGGCCGGACCAAGATCCTGCACAGCCACGCCCCGCCCGCCCGCGCCGGGTGACCACCTGGGCGAGCGAACGCGACGAAGAGCTGAACTCCCCTGCTGTACAGGGTCTGACGCTGCGATTTACAGTTCGCTCACTATGAGTTCCGTGGCGTGGCGGCGGCCGGGCCAGCAGGTGGTCGTCCTGGCGATCTGCGCGGTCGCGACGTTCATGGGCACGATGGACAGCACGATCGTCTACACCGCGCTGCCCTCGATGGCCCGGGATTTCGGGGCATCGCTGGCCTCGGCGCAGTGGGCCACGCTGAGCTACATCCTCACCCTGGCCGTGGTGGTCCCGTCGTCAGGCTGGATCGGGGACCGGTTCGGCGCCCGGCGCACCTTCCTGACCGCGATGGCCCTGTTCACCGTGGCCTCGGTGCTGTGCGGCCTGTCCGGCTCACTGACCGAGCTGGTCCTGTTCCGGGTCCTGCAGGGAATGGCCGCCGGCCTGATCATCCCGGTCGCGCAGGCCATCTTGTTCCGGACCTTCCCGCCCGACCGGCGGGCCCACGCGTCGGGCATCGTCCTGCTCGGCACGAGCCTCGGGCCGGCCGTGGGGCCGGTGCTGGGTGGCGTGCTGACCACCTACCTGTCCTGGCGGTGGTGCTTTTTCGTCAACGTGCCGCTCGGCGTCGTCGTGCTCGTCATCGGGCTGCTGTTCCTGGCCGAGCACCGCGAAGCGGCGGCCGGCCGGCTGGACATCCCCGGCTTCGTGCTCGCGGGCGGCGGGCTGGCGCTGGTGCTCTACGCGCTGAGCCAGTCGCCGGTCCGGGGCTGGTCCAGCCCGGTCATCATCGGCGCCGGCCTGGGCGGGCTGGCCATGCTCGCCGCGATGGCGCTGGTCGAGCTGCGGTCGGCGGCGCCGATGCTGAACCTGCGGCTGCTGGGGAACCGGATCTTCCGCACCACCAGCCTGGTCTCGCTGTGCAGCATGGGCGTCTACGGCGGCTACCTGTTCCTGACGCCGGAGTTCCTGCAGCAGGCCCGCGGCGCCTCGGCGCTGAGCTCCGGGCTGACCACGATGCCCAGCGCCATCGGGGTGTGGCTCAACATACACATCGCCGCCCGGCTGTACCCGCGGGTCGGGCCGCGGCGGATGATCGTGGGCGGGCTGTGCGGGGTGATCACCGTGTTCGTCCTGCTCGGGCTCACGGTCGGGCTGGACACCAGCACCTGGCTGATCCGGCTGCTGGTCTTCTGCGGCGGGTCGGCGGTGGCCTACAGCGTCGTGGCCGTCCAGGCCGCGTCGTTCGCCACCATCTCCCCGGCCGACACCGGCCGGGCCTCGGCGCTGTTCAACGCGCAGGCCCAGGTGGCCAGCGGCATCGGCGTGGCGCTGCTGGTCACCGTGGTCTCAGCGGCCAGCCCGGCCGGGGCGGCCGGAGCCGCGCTGGTGCCGGCGTTCCACACGGCCTACCTGACCGCGGCGGTCGTCAGCGGCATCGGCGTGCTGATCGCGCTGACCATCCGGGACTCCGATGCGGCGGCGACCATGCGTCCTCGTGAGCAGCGGCCGGCCAGTCCCGCGCCAGCCCCGGCCGCGGTCCCGCCGCAGATCGCGGAGGGCACCGCCGACCCTGGGTAATTCAGGTCAGTTCTTCTCGCCGTCGTTCATGGCCAGGATGGCGTCGGCCAGGTCCTCGCTGCCGTAGAACGGCCCGGCGTACTTCTCGATCAGGGCCACCAGCCGGTCCCGGTCGGTGGTCGGAGTCGCCTCGATAGTCATTGCGCCTCTCCGTTCTCATGGTTGAACCACGCCTCGAATCGCACGTTGTCCGTGCGTATCCCCGCCCCAGGCGCCTGCGGCTGGCGCACACGTAGCCGTAAGGGGGCAAGTCTACTGTCACGTCGGCACACCTGGTGTCAGGTTGGGCACAGCCCGCATGGTTACCGGGGGTGGCGCAACGCGGTACGTGACCGGATCGGGCATGCCAGAGTAGTCAGGACCGACAGGCACCTCCAGGCACAGGCACCTCCAGGCAAGGGAAACGGCGTGACCGAATCAGCATCACCGGCCCTCCAGCTGTCGCACGGCACCACGATGCCGCAGCTGGGGCTGGGCACCTCGCCGATGAACGACGCGGAGACCGAGCTAGTCGTCGCCGACGCAGTGCGGGCCGGGTACCGGCTCATCGACACCGCCGAGAACTACCGCAACGAGAAGGGCGCCGGCCGGGGCATCAGGGCAGGCGGCGTGCCACGTGAGCAGCTGTTCGTGACGACCAAGTTCAACGCCCAGTGGCACGACACCAGCCTGGTCGCGACGGCGCTGGACAACAGCCTGGCCCGGCTCGGCACGGACTACGTGGATCTGCTGCTCATCCACTGGCCGAACCCGGAGCAGGACCGTTACGTGCAGGCCTGGGAGGGCATGGTCGCCGCGATCGGTACCGGCAAGGTCAAGGCCATCGGCACGTCGAACTTCAAGCCGGCCCACCTGGACCGGATCATCGACGCGACCGGCTATGCCCCGGACGTCAACCAGATACAGCTCAGCCCGGCGGTGACCCGCACGGTGACCCGCAGCTACGACCGGGAGCACGGCATCGTCACCCAGTCGTGGTCGCCGCTGGGCGGGCGGCGCGTCAGCGTCCTGGGCGATCCGGTCGTCACCGATATCGCGCAGGCCACCGGCCGCACCCCCGCGCAGGTCGTGCTGCGGTGGCATGTCCAGCTCGGGCTGGCCGCCGTGCCGAAGTCGGCCGATCCCACCCGGCTGCGCCAGAACCTGGACGTCTTCGACTTCTCGCTGTCGGAGTCGCAGGTCAGCGCGCTGTCAGGGCTCGACCAGGGCGAAGGCGCCGCGGTGGACAGCGACGCATTCGGCCACTAGCCCGCTCCCGCGGGCCGGGTGGCCTCATGCGTCGGCCGAGGGCGTTAGCGGCCGTTGAAGACCGCGGGACGCTTCTCCACGAAGGCGGTGAGGGCCTCGATGCGATCCTCGCTGTGCTCCGACGGAGCGTTGGCGACGAGCTCCGGGCCGATGATGTCGTCCAGCCCGAACCGCCGGTTCAGCAGCGCCTTGGCCGAGCGGACCGTCAGCGGCGGGTTGGCGGCGATCTCGCTGGCCAGCGCGAGCGCCTCGTCCATCAGCCGCTCGTGCGGGACAACGGAGTTGACCAGGCCCTTGCTGAGCGCCCACGGCGCGTCGAACAGCCGCCCGGTGAAGGCCATCTCGGATGCGATGCCGAGACCGACCAAGTCGACCATCGACTCCGAGGACCCCGTGTCCGGCACCAGGGCGCGCTTGACGAAGATGCTGGCGAACCGGGCCTGATCGGAGGCGATCCTGATGTCGGCGGCGAGGCTCAGGGAGAACCCGGCCCCGGCCGCGACCCCGTTGACGGCGGCGATGACAGGCTGGGCGACGTGGCGCAGCCGCGGGGCCAGCGGCGGGATCTGGGCGCGGCGGTTGTACGGCGGCTGGGCCGCGCCGTTTGCGGTGGCGCCATCTGCGGCCGCGGCGGCCCGGCCGGTGAGGTCCGCGCCCGAGCAGAAGCCGCGGCCGTTTCCGGTCAGGATGATGGCCCGGACGTCGGGGAACGCCGCTTCCAGCTCATCGAGCGCGTCATTCAGGTCCAGGCACAGGCCGGGGCTGAGCGCGTTGAGCAGCTTGGGCCGGTTCAGCCGGATGACACCAACGTGGTCGATGCGCTCAACTTCCAGGTTCTCGTAGGCCACGGTTACCTCTTCGTCATTGTCGATACTTATAGAACGATCATAATCAGGCCGTCCGTGACTTCCCTATCGCCGGCGGCTTACCGCAGGACGGTGAACAGCGGGCCGCGCACGTCGGTGCCGTCCGGGCCCCGCCAGCCGGCGGTCACGCAGCCGCAGGCTCCGGTGACCGCGCAGCCGTCACCGTCGGCCGGGCGGAGGGCCCGGAGGATGCGGACGGTCAGTCCCGGCCCGGCGGCGAGATCGGTACCGGAGAAGACCTGGGCGGCGGGGACGATGTCCGCGCCGTCACAGTGGACGACGACCGAGGGGTCGGCGGTGTGGCTGACGCTCTGCGCCTGGGGCTCGGCCGAACCGCTCAGGAGCGCGACCAGCTGGGCGGCCAGGACGGGGTCGCGCGTCCCGTCGTACACCCAGCGGCGGCCGAGGACGCCGTGCTCGGTCGTGCCGATGAGGGCGCGGCCGGCCTCGGCCAGCGGAGCCCCGCGGTAGGTGAGCGGCACGTTATACGTGACCGGGGCGTCGCCCGAGGTGTCTGACACCAGCATGAACTCGAGGCCGACGTCCCCGGCCGGGTCGTCGAGCCGGAACCCGCCGCACCGGGCCAGGTCGGGCGCTCCGCCCTGGTACCAGGACTGAGCGGGAAGCCACGCCGACAGGAGCTCGAGCTTGCTGGGAGTGAGAGTGGTCTGGTGAATGACGGCCATGCCCGAAGGTTAGCCCGGCCGGGCCTGGTCCAGGTTGGACTGGTGAATGGGGAGCCAGTCCCGGCCGTGCGGAGAATCGGGGGCTAGCCGCGGGTCGGCCGGGTCGTGGCCCCGCTGCAGCGCGTCGATGTAGGCGCGGTCGGCGGCCAGGCGGGCGGTCACCTCGGGACCGCGGGCCACGGCACCGTGGCCGGGGATGAGGACATCGGCGTGCCGGGCCGCCTCATCCAGCCGGTCGAGGGCGGCCGCCCAGGCGCCCACCTGGCCGGGGCGGCGGGCGTCGAGGATCGGGATCAGGATGTCGGAGAGCATGTCGCCGGCGAGCAGGACGCCATGATCCGCGAGGAGGACCGCGGCGTGGCCGACGGCGTGTGCCTCATGCTCGATGATCTGGCCCGGGACAGGCCCGCCGCCGGCGGGCAGCGGGGTGACGAGCGCGACCAGCTCGAGCGGGACGCCGGATGCGCTCTCCGCGGCCATCTGCTGCGCGCGCTCGCGGGCCTGGCCGGCCAGCTGGGCGCAGGCGGCCGTGGCGTAGCGGGGCACGCCGGCGAACCGGGAAGGCCAGAGCAGGTGATCCCAGTGCGGATGGGTGGAGAACCCGGCGACAACCGGCAGCCCGAGCCGGTCCAGGTCATCGGCGAGCTGGCTGAGCTCGGACCCGTGGATGCCGGGATCGACCAGGATCAGCCCGGCCGAGGTGCGGATCACGGTGGTGTTGCTCCACACCCATTCGCTCTGCCGGACCCAGACGCCGTCGGCCACCTGATTCAGCATCGGTTCACTCTGTCAGGTGCCTGCGGCCGGAGCAAGGCGCCGTTCGGTGACCCGCCTGGTTCAGGAAATACCCGGAGTGGTCATAAATCCTCCCTTCATACGGCGACCCGCATGTCCTGAATATTTTTAGCCGGGACTTATCTGACTCATTTAAGTCACCGGAAGAATCACGTCAGAATTGACGCTTTCATACCGGAAGCGGCGGTTATATGCTCGCCACATTGCGGGCCTGGCGGCTCGTGATCCTGGAGGGGAGCCACCATGGCGGCAGGTACGCAGACGGACCCGGACTTCGCGTTCGCGGGGCTGGCTACGCCCGAGGCACAGCCAACCGAAGAGTTCAGGGCGGCCGCGGCGGGACCCGATCCGCTCGGGCCGCTGGCGGGCCTGCTGGGCACGTGGAAGGGCCACGGCTTCAACGCCATCTGGCGGCCGCATCACCCGGCCAGCCCGCAAGACCGGTTTCTGGAGCTGAACCAGACCGACGAGACCCTGGTCTTCACGCGGATCAACGGGCCGATCCCCAATCGCGGGCTGGCGATGGGGGACATCAGCATGTTCGGCCTGACGTACATGCAGCAGATCAGCGAGTCGAGCACCGGCGCCGGGCTGCACATCGAGCCGGGTATCTGGGCCGCGGTGCCGCTGACGACCGATCCGAACGAGCCGGCGTCCGTGGTCCGGATGGCGTCGATCCCGCACGGCACGGCCATCTTGGCCCAAGGGGTCATCGAGGTGCACCCGGGAGGTCCGCAGACCATCCCGGACAGCAACATCCTGCCGTTCTTCTTCGGCAGCCCGGCGCCGGCCAACAGCGACTTCAACTCCGTGGCCCAGACCTTCACCGAGCTGAACCTGTCCCAGCCAACCCAGTTCCGGTCGGTCGCTCCGGGGGTGACCCAGGACATCGTCAAGAACCCCAACAGCGTGCTGCAGCAGGCGCTCCGGTCCTCGCTGCAGGGCACGACGATGAAGAGCCGCACCTTCCTGCACGTGGCGACCGATCACAGCACCACCATCAAGGCGGGAGGCGGCATCGCCAACACGGCCTTCCTGGCCACAAGCGGCAATCCGCCCGGAGGCAACGCCAACGCCTCCCAGGCCCAGGCCACGTTCTGGATCGAGACGATCGCTGGCACCGGCGGCCACCCGGACACGTTCCAGCTGCAGTACACGCAGCTGGTGATGCTCGACTTCAACGGCATTCACTGGCCGCACGTCACTGTGGGCACGCTGGTCAGGCAGTAGGCCTGGTTACTACTTGGCGTCTCCGCGGAGAACGCTGGCTCTGGAGCCGGCGCATGTACCGGTGTGGATCAACAAGGCCGGGTGAGCGGTAGCCACCGCTCCGTTCGGAAGCCGTCGCGGGGAGGACACTGGGGAGATGGACCGCGAACGTGCGGAAACCCACCTGCGGCTGCTGGCCGAGGCTGAGCTACGCCGGGTGAGCAGGAGGCCGGCGGGCGGCATGGCCGCGCGGGGGTATCCGGCCCGGCTGGCGCTGGTCGCGCAGGCGCTGACGGCCGTCGGGGCGGTCCGCGCTGACGTCGCCAGTGAGATCCAGACCGACGTCCGGCTGGCCGTCGCGGCCCGGCGCGGGCTGCAGGCTCAGATGCCCCCGGGCCCGGGACGCGTCCGGCCGGTACCGCCGCGCGCGTCATGGCGGATCGTGCCGGTGGACCGGGTGGTCAGCATCCAGGCGGACGACCTGCGCCGCGACCTGCCCCTGGTGGCCTTCGTGCAGTCCGCAGGCGGCGCGCGGTTCCTGGTGACCGAGTGGCCCTACCTGCCGTTTACCGTCACCGCGGCCGACGACCAGGGGGCGAGCTATCAGGTCAGCTGGCGCGGCGAGATGGCGCCGCGTGAGCTGCAGCTGAAGCCCGATCCGCCGCACCAGATCCGCTGGCTGGACCTGACCGCCATCCCGGGCGAGCCCGCCACTCGCATCGACCTGAACCCGCAGGTCACGGTGCCGGACGTCACCGTGACCCGGTCGGCGCACAACCCGGGTGAGCTGCTGCTGGACGTCATCGCCGCGCGGATCCTGGCCCTCTGGGCGCTGTCGCGGCCGGAGGCTTCCGGGCGGCAGGCCGCGGCCAGCGCCGATCCGCGCGCGTTCATCGGCGACCGGCCCGGCCTGATCGTCGGCGCGCTGCACGCGGCCAGCGCGCTGCCGCCGGACAGCCCGGTGCCGGGCCAGCTGGCCGGGCTGTGCGCCCGGCTCGGCTTCGACGGTCACGGCATCACCGAACCTGCCGCCGGGTCCTTGCCCGACCGGTGGGAGAGCATGCTGGCTCGGCCCAGCCGCGGACCGCAGGCCTCCCCCGCTCGGAGCATCCGGCCGGTGCCCGTGACGGAGCTGCCCGGGCCGGATAGCGCGAGGATCGCGGTGGCCGGGCTGCACCACGCCGGAGCGCGGCACCATCCTGCACGTGGTGGCCACCGGGATCACGGTGGAGGGCGACTGGCCCTACGCGACGGGGCTCGGGCCGCTGACCGTGCTGTGGATACGTGACAGTGACGGCTGCTGGCACGCCACGGTGGCGGACGACATGGCCAGCCCGTGGGGGCAGAACGGCTCGAACCCGTGGGCGGACACCCGGATGGTCACGGCGTGGCTGCGGATCATCCCGCCGCTGCGGGACGGCACGGACTGGATCGAGATTTCGGCGGCCGGGCGGACGGCTGAGGTCCGGGCCAGGCTCAGGCTCAGGCCGCGGTGACCCAGCCTGGGAAGGACGTCAGGAGGCCGGCTTCGGCTGCGTGCCGTTCGCCAGAGCCTCGAGCTGAGCGATCCGCTGCGCCATGGCCTGCACATCTTCGGCGAGCTTCGGCACCGTCTGGTTGACGAGCGGCGCGGCCTGCTGCCAGCCGGCGGCCAGATCCGGAGCAATCACGGCTATCTCTTTGCGCTCGTCGGCTTCGACCATGCCCAGGGCGGCGCGGCTGAAGCCGTATTCATGCACCGCCGCGAGCACGACCTGGCTGGTGAAAATTACCGCGGCGATGACCAGGCAGGCGACAACGATGGCGGCCTGAGCAGCAGTCGGGTTCTTGGTGAAGATGGGCCAGCGGGCCAGAAGGGGAGATAGGACGGCGACCGCCACGGCGATCAGCCGGATCACCCCCGCGGGAGTGGTTCTCGTTTTGCCGGCCGCCGCTGCGGCGGCTTGAGCCCGCGCGGCGGCTTGCTGTGCGGCCGTTCCCTGATTCGTGATCTGCGCTACGGCCTCGCTGTCGATATCCACGATTTCTTCCCCCTCGCCCGGGCGTCGGTATCTTTATGGCCCAGAGGGTGGTCACCCTGCCTTTGATACGACGGACATTAAATTAGCGCGGAGGATTACAGCGTTCATCGGAGCCGCGGCGCTAGCGCGCCTTGAACACCGGGTCGCGGCGCTCCCTGAGGGCGGACCTGGCTTCCTGCGCGTCCTCGCTGCTGTTCAGGATCATGCTCGCGTTCGAGGTCATGACGGCGACGGTCTCCATCGTCGACTCCAGGCCGGCCCGGATGATGCGCTTGTTGATCCACTGGGTCAGCGGCGGGCTCTTGAGCATGCGGTCGCAGAGCTTACGGACCTCATCCTCCAGCTGGCCGGACGGGTAGAACTCGTTCAGGACGCCCCACTCATACGCCTTCTGGCCGGTCAGGAAGCCGGTAAAGGCGAACTCAAGCGCGCGGCCGAGACCGATGAGGCGCGGGAGGGTATACAGGCCGCCGTTCTCGATGATCTGGCCGACCTGCTGATAGGTGATGAACCGCGTGTTCTCGCAGCCGTAGCGGATGTCGCAGTTCAGCGCCATGTCCATGCCGAACCCGGCCGCGGGGCCGTTGACCATCGCGATGGTGGGCTTCCGGATGTAGGTGATGTCGCGAAGAATCTTCGTCAGTCCGTTGAGGAAGCCCTGGCGGCTGGCGTCCGCGCCCTCGCCCGGCTTCGCACCCACGGCGTAGGTGCCCTTCTCGAAGCCGTCGATCGGGTTGTCGCCGACGTCAACGCCAGCGCAGAAGGCGCGGCCGTTGCCGGTCAGCACGATGATGCGGACATCCGGGTCGTCGTCGGCCGCCCGCATGTACTCGACGACCTTGGACAGCGTTCCGGTCGGCTCGGCGCCGCCGACGCAGGCGTTCAGCTTCTCCGGCCGGTTGAACCGGATCCAGACGACCCCGTTGTCTTCCTTCTCGTACTGGAGGTACGGGACCAGTTCCAGCTGCGCCTGCGGCATAGTGGCGGCTCCTTCGGCTGAGCGACGACAACGGCCGAGTGGAGTGGCGCCGGTTGCGGAGCCCTCGGCGCGGCCCATGTTACGGACCGATCACCAAATGCACCAGACCGGGCATGAGGTACCGGATCGCCCGGCATGGAGGGATTGGGGCGCCGTTTTGGGAGGACACCCGCACGTCAACTCGCACGCCGTCGTCGGGAAACCCAGCCGAGGGTTTTCAAGACCGGCCGTGGCGTGCGCAGGAAGAAAACGAAGGCGGCCGCGGCCCCGGTGTCGGGGTGGTTCTCGCCCTGGACGCGACGGCGGCGGGCCAGGATGTCGTCGGCCAGCTCCCGGGCGGCCTGATAGTCGCCCAGCTCGGTCAGCTCGCCGGCGAGGATGAAGGCGGAGGTCAGGGTGTCGGGGTGATCCTCGCCCAGGACGCGACGGCGGCGGGCCACGGTGTCTTCAGCCAGCTCCCGGGCCGCCCGGTGCTCGCCGGCCCGGCCCAGGAACATGGCGAGGTTGTCGGCGGAGGTCAGGGTGTCGGGATGGTCCCCGCCCAGGACGCGATGGCGGCGGGCCAGGGTGTCCTTGCCCAGGTCCCGGGCCGCCTGCCAGTCGTCCCTCAGCAGGCTGACGGCCAGGTTGTCGGCCGAGGTCAGAGTGTCGGGATGGTCCCCGCCCAGGACGCGGCGGCGGCGGGCCAGGGTGTCCTGCCCCAGGTCCCGGGCCGCCTGGTGCTCGCCGACCGCACGCAAGCTGATGAACAGGCCATTGGCGCAGGCCAGGGTGTCGGGATGGTCCTCACCCAGGATGCGACGGCGGCGGGCCAGGGTGTCCTCGCCCAGCTCCCGGGCGGCCTGGAACTCGCCGGGGTGACGAACGACGGCGGCCAGGTTACTGACGGCGGCCAGGGCACCGGGGGATCCGCCGACCGCACGCAGGCTGATGGCCAGTCCGTCGGCGGAGGCCAGGGTGTCGGGGTGATCCTCGCCCAGGACGCGACGGCGGCGGGCCAGGGTGTCCTCGCCCAGCTCCCGGGCCGCCTGGTACTCCCCGGCCGCGCACAGGCTGACGGCCAGGTTGCTGGCGGCGGCCAGGGTGTCGGGGTGGTCCTCGCCGAGGTCGCGGCGGCAGTGGGCCAGGGTGTCTTCGTCGAGCTGCACCTGGGCCCTGCTGTCATCACCGGCCATCCCGGCATTGTCGTCCTGGCGGCGCGTACGTGCCAAGCTCCCGCCATCGAGGAGCACCCGAGGGTGAGCGGCTTGGTCATCGCATGAGGTGCCGGACGGCCCCGCGAAAGGCCGGATAACGGGCGATCTCAGAGGGACTAGCCGAGTTCGCCGGGGGCCGGAGCCAGGGCCCAGTCCAAAGCAAAGTCGGCGACGGCTTCCCAGCCGGGCTCACCGCAGGTGTAGTGGTCGCGGCCCGGGAACAGCTTGTGCGCGGCGATCGCGGTCGAGTGCTTGGCGTTCTTCTCGTAGTTGTGCTGCTGGACGACGGGCGGCAGGATGTGGTCGCTGCCGCCGGAGATGAACAGCAGCGGGGCCCGGTCGTCGGCGGCGAAGTTGAACGTGGTGGCGGCGTGCGGGGTGACGGCCGCGAAGCCGCCCTGGAACAGGACTTTGGCGGGCGTGGCAGCGGCGTAGCGGTCGTAGGCCGCCTGGGCCGCGGTCTCGTCCAGGGTGTTGGTGAAGGCGTAGTGGAACTGCTTGGGCGTGAGGACGGAGGCCTTGTTGATATTGGCCGGGTGGTCCAGCGCGGGCAGGACCGAGCGGACTTCCGACAGCGGCATGGCGTTGATGCCCTTGACCGACGCCCCATCGATCGACACGCCGGCCGAACCCAGCCCGTTGCCCACCAGGAGCTGGGCGAACGTGCCGCCGAAGGAGTACCCCATGATGATCGGGGCGCTGTCCAGCTGGCCGATGTAGTCGGTCAGGTGGTCCATGATCTCGCGAACGCCGACTCCGGCCACGGCGTCTGTTTCTCGCGCAGCGCCTTCAGCCCCGGCCCCGCCCTGGCCGATGCCGTGGCCTGCAGCCAGAGCACCAGGAGATGATCCATCCCTTGATGCTCCGCAGAATAGTGGCCAGACATCGGACGCGGGCAGACTCGCTGAACACCCGAACACCGTCTGATCACGGATAGCAATTTACAGAAGGTTTCGAGCTTTAGCCCGAGCGTAAGCCGCGAGCAGGAACCCATCGCTGAGTTCATAGCTTCCTATCATCCTCTCGAACTCAGCTATGGGAGTCGGGAGGATCTCTGTAATTGCTTCAGCGACTTCCGGTTGACCATATGAGGAGATTTCCGCATAGAATAGCGCAGCCCTCGAATTCGATGACCCTGTATTCGGGTATATCTCCCCCAGTTCAATTAGCTGCACATCAGTGGCGCCAATTTCCTCTTCCAACTCGCGAAGGGCGCCGTTGCGCACATCAGCATCTGTCCCGAATCCGCGCGGGATCTCAAGATGCCACGACCGTGTCGCGTGCCGGAAGTGTCTTATCAGCAATACCTGACCTTGCCAGATAGGCAGTACGACAACCCCGGGTATTGGATCTACCATCCGGATATAGGTTCCCACCGATCCGTCCGCGAAACGGACGGCATCGCGGAGTATAAGAGAATACTGGTCTTTGAATGCGACACCGACTCTCGCCCATTCAGAGGGCTTTCCGGCCTTTTGGAGCCGTCTGGCGGCGTGGTCCTCCGCGAGCGAGATCTGGGTCTCATCGAGTAGGATCTCAAATCCGGCGCCGGGCGGGTTACGGAAAAGCTCAGGGTGTGCACGCACTAGTGCCAGGTACTCATCTCTGCGGCTCACGCTGGCTTCGCCTCTTCTTTTGATGCGCTCCCAATACGTACTATCTCATGGTAACATGTCACAGTGGGTGAGCCGAGACCAAGCGGCGGCAAATCTAATCTCATGTTGCCCTTTGTGCGCATTGACGGCGAAGAACATGTCTTCCACTACCTGGAGTCTCTGGATTCGGTATCGGCGCGGTGGGTAGGTCAGCGCGACCACGATTCTTCCGCTGACCGCAGTAAAATGCGACGCGCCCAGATCTTCCTTGACGTCCTGATGACCCTGGCGTTCGGGCGGGATGTTGTGGTTCCGCAGTCCTATGCGTTCGATTCTGGCGGTTTCCTGGAGGTCGCTGAGACGGTCTTGAAGGCCAAGAAAAGCGCGAGTGCGGCCAATGATCACCCCTTCCGGCTTCACCTCTACGGAGTCGATAGCTTCGACCAAGCACTGAACAATATGCTTTCGAGAGTCAACAATAAAGATCGGCCGTTCCATAGTTCATTGTTTCCCAGACTGAACGAGGCTCCAAGACAAGGCCTCAGGATCCCCGCTACCTTCGACGAGCTACGACAGAGTGGACTCATCGACAACGACATCGGTAACGCACTGGAGCTAGTGCGGGGGGAGTTTTCTTCACTGTCCAAGGTGCCAGCCCACCCCCCTTCCAGGCCCTTTGGCATTCCGGAACTACTGGTCAATTTTGTCAACGGCGACTCACCGGTCGCTCGAATGATCGAGCTATCAACAGACGAAATCACGCGCAGCGTTCACTTCGACTTGCTCTTCTCGATTCAGGAACTCGACCCATCGAGACCAGAACCATTCCAGCAACGCAGCCAGCTTCGCGTCGAGGAGCCTTGGCCTAATGACGAGCTGCACCGCATGCCGAAGGACATAGTCGGTGCGCCGAATCTTCAGCTCGTCATCGAATTCGTGGACACCCTTTACAACGCGGTAGTCGCTCGATCGATTGGCGTCGCACCAGTAACTTATACAACCGATATTGCTATCGGCAACGAGTCCCTTAGCCGCCGCGGGATAGCACAGGAGCTGGCTCTCATCCTCTGCGGTATCCGGACTCCTGATTCCTACTCACCTATTCAGGGAGCAGTGGCCGATCCGCTATTCGAGATGCGGGCTGACAGGGTACAGGCACTATCAAACCAGCACATAAACGCGCTGATCAAGAGGCTCGCCGATGGCACTGCCGAGAAGGGGCTCGCCGCTCTTCTGGATCAGCGAGCCGCCCGAGGAGGAAGGACGGGGGGCAGACGCTCAGATTTTTGGACGAGTCTGGACAGGCTCTATTCCGCGATTGACGACAGCGACGCCAGGCTGGCGCGGAGATCACTAGAGCGCCACCTTGTGCTGGTAGAGAGGCTTTTGGGGCACGGCACGAAACTCACCCTGGGCGCAGGCTTCCGGGTTGTACTTTCAGTCTTGGCAGGCGCCGTTGGCACTGCAGCCCCAGGCTACGCAATCGCACGCTGGCCTTTCATGACGCCTGATGAGAT
Source organism: uncultured Actinomycetes bacterium (assembly GCA_963744005.1). Lineage (GTDB taxonomy): Bacteria > Actinomycetota > Actinomycetes > Streptosporangiales > Streptosporangiaceae > Palsa-504. The sequence goes on from CAVURU010000003.1 coordinate 3,027,759, forward strand.
CGCTCTCGTACTTGGAGCTGGTGGTGCCGCTGCAGCGGCCGGAGGAGCACTGGCCGCATCCCTACCGACAGTTAGCATATCCATGCCCACAGTTGGCAGACATCGTCTGTCGCAGGCCCTGGGCGAGGTCATCAACGTCGCGGTGCGTTCATGATCCCGTTCACACCGAACTGAGCCAAGTCGGATCAAAGACTGGTAGCCGTTTAGAAGTGAGGCGAAGCCGCTGCCTGCTGAACCTACCGAGGCCCTACTCTCCGATGCGCACTAGGTGGCAGAGTCCGGCTTGGCTAGCTCATCTAGAACCTATGCCGTGAGCCCGGCGTCTGTGAAAGAACGGACCGCGCACTCGAAGTAACTCGAAGTCACAGCTTCTGTCGTCGGCGGGTGAATCCTGTACCAGTGCCGGCGGATGAAAATGGACCCTCCTCCCTGATAGTGGGGAGTGATCAACGTGGAGGACTGGGCGGAGATCCGTCGGTTGCATCGGGCGGAGGGTATGCCGGTGCGGGCGATTGCGCGTCGGCTGGGGATGGGCCGGAACACGGTGCGGCGGGCGCTGGCGGCGGAGGGGCCGCCGAGGTATCAGCGGCCGGCGAAGGGGTCGGTTGTGGATGCGGCCGAGCCGCGGATCCGGGAGCTGCTGGCGCAGTGGCCGGATATGCCGGCGACGGTGATCGCGGAGCGGATCGGCTGGGAGCGGTCGCTGACGGTGCTGAAGGTCCGGGTGCGGGAGCTGCGGCCGTTGTTCGTCCCGCCGGATCCGGCGTCGCGGACGGAGTATCTGCCCGGTGAGCTGGCCCAGTGTGATTTGTGGTTCCCGCCGGCGGATGTGCCGGTGGGGGCGGGTCAGGCGGGGCGGCCGCCGGTGCTGGTGATGGTGGCCGGGTATTCGCGGGTGATGACGGCCCGGATGATCCCGTCGCGTCAGGGCCCGGACCTGCTGGCCGGGCACTGGGCCCTGATCAGCGGCCTGGGTGCCGTGCCGCGGGCTCTGGTCTGGGACAACGAGTCGGCGGTCGGGCAGTGGCGGGCCGGGAAGCCGGTGCTGACCGAGGCCATGAACGGGTTCCGGGGGACGCTGGGGATCACGGTGATCCAGTGCCGGCCGCGGGACCCGGAGGCCAAGGGCCTGGTTGAGCGGGCCAACGGCTATCTGGAGACATCGTTTCTGCCTGGCCGCCGGTTCGCCAGCCCAGCGGACTTCAACGCCCAGCTGGCGGACTGGCTAATGCGGGCGAACACCCGTCAGCACCGGACGCTGGGATGCCGGCAGGCTGACCGGTGGGAGGCCGATAAGGCCGCGATGCTCCAGCTGCCGCCGGTGGCCCCGGTGACCGGGTGGCGGCTGGCCACCCGGCTGCCCCGCGACCATTACGTCCGGGTGGATTCCAACGATTACTCGGTGCACCCCTCGGTCATCGGCCGCACGGTCGAGATCGCGGCTGGGCTGGAGGAGGTCACGGTCACCTGCGCCGGCCGGCAGGTCGCCTGGCACCCGCGGTGCTGGGCCGCCCACCAGAGCATCACCGACCCGGCCCATGCCGCCGCGGCGGCGCAGCTGCGCCAGGCCCGCCGCCTGATCACGACCCGCCCGGCTGACACCGACGTGCAGCAGCGGGCCCTGGGCGACTACGACCGGATCCTGGGCACCGGCGATCAGGGAGCGGCGTGATGCCCGGCCGGGCTGGCGCCACGGCACCGGGCCGGGACGTGTCCTCAGAGATCGCCTACCTGGCCCGGGCGCTGAAGGCCCCGTCGCTGGGCGGGGCGGTGGAACGGCTCGCCGAACGGGCCCGGGCCGAATCCTGGACCCATGAGGAGTTCCTGGCCGCCTGCCTGCAACGCGAGGTCGCCGCCCGGGAGTCCCACGGCGGCGAGGGCCGTATCCGCGCCGCCCGGTTCCCAGCCCGCAAGTCGCTGGAAGACTTCGACTTCGATCACCAGCGGTCGCTGAAACGCGAGACCATCACCCACCTCGGCACCCTGGACTTCGTCACCGCGAAAGACAACGTGGTGTTCCTCGGGCCGCCCGGCACCGGCAAAACCCACCTGTCCACCGGGCTGGGCATCCGGGCCTGCCAGGCCGGGCACCGGGTCGCATTCGCCACCGCCTCACAGTGGGTCGCCCGGCTCACCGACGCCCACCACGCCGGCCGCCTCCAGGACGAACTCACCCGCCTGGGCCGCGTCCCGCTGCTGATCATCGACGAGGTCGGCTACATCCCCTTCGAAGCCGAGGCTGCCAACCTGTTCTTCCAGCTCGTCAGCTCCCGCTACGAGCGGGCCAGCCTCATCGTCACCTCCAACAAGCCGTTCGGCCGCTGGGGCGAAGTCTTCGGCGACGACACCGTCGCCGCCGCCATGATCGACCGCCTCGTCCACCACGCCGAAGTCATCGCCCTCAAAGGAGACAGCTACCGCCTCAAAGACCGAGACCTCGGCCGCGTCCCCGCGGCCACCACCAGCAACTAAAACACAACAATCACAGGGCAGGCGGGTCCATTTTCAGCCGCCGCAGCCGGGTCCACATTGGGCCGCCGTTGACAGCTTCTAATCCGTAGTGATCTATAGGCGCGTTCATCACCTGCCTATCTGCTGGCTGGCCTGCCAGGACGTTGCTCATCGCTCAGCAGTGAGGAGCATCATTGAGCGTTGCCTGAGGCCAGAATGTGGCCAGGCAGGTCCAACCATCACCGCCCGGTCAGTAGATTCCCGAGCGTCAGGCAAGGCTTGACGGCGACTTCTTCTTTATCAGGGAAGCATGGTCGTCGCGGTCACGTCCGGCGGCGTGACCAAACCCCGGGGCGGTTCACCGGCTTCACCCTGCTGCGCCACCGAATCCTGCTCGGCTGAGGCTACAAACCGTCACCACCGAAAATGCGACAGAGCCATTGCTGAGACAGTCCCGACGGCCAGGGCTCTACGTACACGATCTGCGTCATAGGGCCGCGTGGTGTGGCTAGGTCCCAAGGTGGTGCAGCGAGTGCTGGGACATGCCACGGCGGCGATCACGATGGATCTGTACGGTCACCTGGTTGATGCCAACTTGCGGCAGGCCGCCCGGCAAGTTGGGACATGCCAGGGACATCTAAGCCGCCCGAGTCGCCCGTCGAAACGACGACAATGAGGAGACCGGCTGAAAGGCCTGATGGCGAGCGGTTTCGGGGTGGAGCCGCCTATCGGAGTCGAACCGATGACCTACGCATTACGAGTGCGTCGCTCTAACCGACTGAGCTAAGGCGGCGGGTCGCCCGGGACCGGGCAACTCGCAGAGTCTATCGGAAACCGGGGCCGGCGCAGGACCAGCCAGCCAAGACCCTCCGGGCCCAAAACCCGGACGTACCATCCTGGGCGTGAGGCTAACGGAGGACGAGGCCCGGAGGCGGTTCGGGACGGTGCCGGTGGCGCGGCTGGCCACCGCCGACGGGCAGGGGCGGCCGCACCTGGTGGTGATGACGTTCGCGGTGCAGGGGGACATGATCTTCTCGGCGGTGGATCAGAAGCCGAAGTCGGGAAGGAAACTCAGGCGGCTGCGGAACGTCGAGGCGAATCCGCAGGTGGCGCTGCTGGCCGATGAGTACGGCGAGGACTGGGACGCGCTGTGGTGGGCGCGGGCCGACGGGCGGGCGGTGGTGCTGACCGACCCTGGGGAGATGGCCGGGGCGCTGGGGCTGCTGGTGGCCCGGTACGCGCAGTACCAGGAGGCGCCGCCGACGGGACCGGTGCTGGCGGTCACGGTGCAGCGGTGGTCGGGGTGGGCGGCATCGGCGGGCTGAGAGCGATTGTGCGGCGGTGAGGGCGGGAACCGTTCGGCCTAATGGTCTTCTGGCTTGGGGTGGTACATCTGCTCGTAGGCCTGGCGGGAGCCGCAGACGCTGGCCTTGGGGCAGGCGCAAGCCTTGCCGTCGGCGGCCAGCTTGACCACGATCTTGTCGGCGGGGACGCTGTGGCTCAGCACCGTGCCGGGGCCCTCGGGGGTGGTGACGGAGGCGCCGACGGGCGGGGCGTCCTTGCGGAACTCCTGATACAGCGGGTGCTCGTACTTCAGGCAGCACATCAGGCGGCCGCACGCCCCGGCGATGCGCAGCGGGTTGACCGGGAGGTCCTGGTCCTTGGCCATCCGGACCGAGACGGGCTCGAAGTCCTTGAGGAAGGTGGAGCAGCACAGGTCGCGGCCGCACGGGCCGATGCCGCCCTGCAGGCGGGCCTCGTCGCGGGGGCCGATCTGGCGCAGTTCCACCCGGGCCTTCAGGCGGCCGCCCAGGTCGCGGACCAGGGCCCGGAAGTCGACCCGGTGCGGGGCGCTGAAGTAGACGATGAAGACGTTGTCCTCGCTGAGCCAGTCCACCGCGGTGACCTTCATGGGCAGCTGGTGCTCGCGGATGAGACGGCGGGCGGCAAGCCGGCCTTCGGCCCGGCGGCGGCGGTTGTCCTCGTCCCGGGCCAGGTCAGCATCGGTGGCCAGGCCCTCGCAGACGGGCAGCCCGTCGATGTCGTCCGAGACCCACTGCGGGGCCCAGACGCACTCGGCGACCTCGGGGCCGGAGTCGGTGGGGACGAGGACCTTGTCCCCGATGGCCGGTTCGTGCGCGCCCGGATCGAGGTAGTACAGCCGCCCGTAGCGCTCGAAGCTCACCGCCATCATCATGCCCATTTAGCCAGACTAACGGTCTGACGGCCCGGGACAAGGGGGGCGGGGGATCAGCCTTCGACCAGGGCGAGGGTCATTTCCTCGACGGCGAGCAAGGGGGCGACATTCAGGGGGAGCCGCTCGCGGCAGTGCATGATGGCCTGCAGGCGGCGCAGGGTGGCTTCCGGGGTGGCGGCGCGGGCGAGCTGGCGCAGGTCGTTCTCGCGGTCGCCGTTGGCCAGCTCGACGTCGGCGCCGAGCTGCACCATGAGCACGTCGCGGTAGAACATGGCCAGGTCGAGCAGGGCCTGGTCCAGGGTGTCCCGCTTGACCCTGGTAGTCCGGGACTTCTGCCGGTCCTCGAGGTCCTTCATGGCGCCGGCCATGCCGCGCAGGGCCTTGGCCACGCCCTTGCCGGTGGAGCCCTCGCCGTACGCGCGGCGCAGCGCCTGCCGCTCGGGATCATCGAGTTCCTCGGTGACGGCCTTGGCCTCTTCCTCAGCCGTCTTGACCAGGGCGGCGGCGGCCGACAGGGCCGGGCCGAGCGAGGTGACCTGGAGCGGGACGCGGAGCACGTCGGCGCGCCGCCCGGCGGCCGAGGGGTCCAGGGCCAGACGCCGGGCGCGGCCCACGTGTCCCTGCGCCGCGCGGGCCGCGGCCAGCGCGGCGGCGGGATCGATACCGTCCCGCGTGATGAGTACCTTAGCCACCGCGGCCGAGGCGGGCACGACAAGCGAGACAACCCGGCAGCGTGATCTGATCGTCGGGACCAGGTCCTCCGACGACGGCGCGCAGAGCAGCCAGACGGTCCGGGGAACCGGCTCCTCGATGGCCTTGAGCAGCGCGTTGGCGGCCTGCTCGGTGCACCGGTCGGCATCCTCGAAGACGACGACCTGCCAGCGCCCGCCGGCTGGGGCGCCAGCCGCGCGCAGGACCAGCTCGCGGGTCTGCTTGACGCCGTAGGACAGGCCCTCCGGCTTGACCAGCATCATGTCGGCGTGCGTCCCGGCCTGGACCTGGCGGCAGGAGTTGCAGTGGCCGCAGCCGCCGGACGGGCAGAGGAGGGCGGCGGCGAAGGCGCGGGCCGCGACCGAGCGGCCGGAGCCCGGCGGGCCGGTGAACAGCCAGGCGTGGGTCATGGCGCCGGGATCGGGGCGCCGGCCGGCCAGCACGGCCTCGGCGGCGGCCGCGGCCCGGGACAGCTGGGTGACGACGGCGTCCTGGCCGGTCAGGTCGGCGAATACGCCGGGGGCTTCGGCGGGGGTGGCTCCGGGGTGGCTGACCCGGTCGCCGGCGTGCTCGGGCACGCTGGCCTGGCTGTCGGCACGCGCCGCGGCGGCGGTCATGAGACTTCTTCGCGGATGGCGGGGAAGTCGCCGGTGGCGGCTTCGGCGACGGACGGGACGGGGTCGGGGAGCAGGCCGCGGATCCGGTCCTGGATGTCCCGGGTGATCTCCTCGGCGGGCCGGTCGGCGTTCAGGATCAGGTAGTGGTCCGGGTCGCCGTGGGCCAGGGCCAGGAAGCCGGCCCGGACCCGGAGGTGGAACTCGGCGGGCTCGGCTTCCAGCCGGTCAGCCGAACGGGCCCGGCGGCGCAAGCCGTCCAGCGGGTCCATGTCGAGCAGGATGGTCAGGTCCGGGACGCGGCCGCCGGTGGCCCAGGAGTTGATCCGGGCGATCTCCTCGACGGGCAGGTCGCGGCCCGCGCCCTGGTAGGCGAGCGAGGAGTCGACGTACCGGTCGGTGATGACGATGGCCCCGCGCTCCAGGGCCGGGCCGATGACGGTGGCGACGTGCTCGGCGCGGTCCGCGGCGTACATCAGGGTCTCGGCCCGGGCCGTCATGCCGGCGTGCGCGGTGTCCAGCAGCAGGGCCCGCAGCCGCATGCCGACCTTGGTCGCGCCGGGCTCCCGGGTGGTCTCCACGTCGTAGCCGAGCTCGCGCAGCCAGATCGAGGTCAGCCGGGCCTGGGTCGTCTTGCCCGAGCCCTCGCCGCCCTCGAAGGCGATGAGCAGGCCGGACGGCGCGGGCGGCGACGCGCCCCGGTCCGGGTGGTCCTGGCCGGGCACCGGGGCGAACGGCTCGTGCCGGAGGGCGGAGATCAGGTCCTCGCGCAGCGGCACGCCCTTGCGGTCGTCCATCATCCGGTAGGAGGCGACGCCGAGGACGACGGCGAGCACGGCGGCGATCAGGATGACGACGTTCTGCCCGGCCGAGGCGTAGACGACGTTGCCGATCTTCACGCTGCCCGAGCCGCTGGCCTCGGAGATGAGCTTGGTGAAGGCCACGGACAGGAACGGCACCACGGCGATGACCAGGAACAGGATGACCTGGATGGAGGACTGGAAGAAGGCGAAGACCCGGCCGCGGGTGTCGTCGTCCACCTCCAGCCCGACGATGGTGAAGCCGGTGGCGTAGCCGATGCCGGACAGCGCGCCGATGAGCACGACGAACAGGGTGACCAGGGCCAGGTTGGGGACCAGGGCGAGCAGGGCGAGCGGCACGGCGCCGCCGATGATGGACAGGCCGAACAGCCGCTTGAGGCTGAAGCCGTGCAGCAGCCGCGGGCCGACGGCCATGCCCAGGGCCATGCCGATGAAGATGGCCGCGAAGACCAGGCCCCAGCCCGCGCTGCCGCCGTGCAGGGTGTCGACCACATAGGTGTAGCCCAGGCCGATGACCACGCCGGCCGCGACGAAGCCGCCGATCATGCCGATCATCAGGCCGCGGACGACCGCGTTGCGGCCGATGAACTTCCAGCCCTCCCAGATCGACTTGGCCGTGGACGGGACCGAGATCTTCTCGCTGGCGTTCCGCTTGGGGATCTCGCGGATGAAGTAGACGGTGGCCGCGGAGACGAAGTAGGAGGCGGCGTTGAAGTACAGGGCCAGGTCGACGTTGCTGGCGTGGAAGAGCGGGGTGACCCGGCTCAGCCCCTCGCTGACCAGGGCGAGCACGCTGAACAGGCCGGCGGCCAGCGGCGCGGTGGCGTAGGTGCCGACCAGGCTGAGCTGGTTGGCCCGTTCCAGCTTGTCCTTGGGGACCAGGTTGGGCACCGACGCGGAGGTGGCCGGGATCCAGAACTGGGTGACCACGCCGGCCAGGAACTTGGCCGCGTAGATCCAGGTCAGGCTGGGGAACAGGGGGATGGACAGGAAGAGCAGACCGCGGATGACGTCGCCGACGATCATGGTGATGCGGCGGTCCAGCCGGTCGGCCAGCGCCCCGGCCAGCGGGCCGAAGAGCAGGGCGGGCAGCAGCGTGGCCAGCCAGACCCCGCCGACGGCGGAGGTCTTGGCCACCGTCGCCGCCGGAGGCCGAGCGACGGGGCCGGCGCAGGTCAGCGCGACGATGCTGAGCCAGTCACCCAGGCTGGACAGGGACAGCGAGATCCACAGCCGCCGGAACGGCTTGATGGCCAGCACGCCCGGCTCGCGGGCATGGTGCCGCCGCGCGGCGCCGCGCCCGGGATGCCCCCGGTCGGCTCCGCGCTGCATTCTCCCCGGCGCGGAAGTTCACGGCGTAAGCGTATCGGCACTGGTGGCCGCATAGCTGATTAGTCCCTGATCGTGATTTGCGCCTCGGCCATCGGTGCCCTTACTGCGGTGGATCGGTCAATCAAGACCCTTTTGAAGCTGAACGGCTGGTGGTGCCGGTCTTCTTCCGGGTCGTGGTGGTCTTCTTGGCCGTGGCCGCCTTCTTGGGCGTCGAGGCGCGGCTGGCCGGGGCCCGGCGGCGGGTGGCGGGGGCGGCGTCCCGCCGGTCGGCGAGCAGCTCGGCGGCCCGCTGGACGGTGATCGACTCGACCTCGTCGCCCTTGCGCAGCGAGGCGTTGGTCTCGCCGTCGGTGACGTAGGGGCCGAACCGGCCGTCCTTGATGACCATGGGCTTGCCGGTGGCCGGGTCGTCGCCGAGCTCGCGCAGCGGCGGGGTGGCCTGGCGGGCGCCGCGGCCGCGGGCCTTGGGCTGGGCGAACAGGTCCTTGGCCTCGGCCAGGGTCAGGGTGAAGAGCTGCTCCTCGGACTCCAGCGACCGGCTGTCGGAGCCCTTCTTGACGTAGGGGCCGTACCGGCCGTTCTGCACGGTGATCGGCCTCGTCGTCCAGCTCGCCCAGCTCGCGGGGCAGGCTGAGCAGCTTCAGCGCGTCGTCCAGGGTGACGGTGTCCAGGTCCATGGACTTGAGCAGGGACGCGGTCCGCGGCTTGGCCGAGGCGGGCGCGCCCTCGGGCAGCTGCTCGGTCACGTACGGGCCGAACCGGCCGCCCTTGGCCACCAGCTGGTGGCCGCTGACCGGGTCGGTGCCCAGCTGCGCGCTCGCCGGAGGGCTGGCTGAACAGCTCCTCGGCCTTCTCGATGGTCAGCTCGTCGGGGGCCATGTCCTCGGGGACGTTGACCCGCTGCCCGTCGCGCTCCAGGTAGGGGCCGTAGCGGCCGACCCGGACGACGATGTCGGAGCCAGCCAGCGGGAAGGAGCTGACGTCCCGGGCGTCGATGTCACCGATGTTGCCGACCAGCGACTTCAGGCCGGGACCGGAGTCGGCGTCCTGGGGCGCCCCGTCGGGGCTGGCGGCCTGGGATCCGTCGCCGTTGCCGCCGAAGTAGAAGCGGCGCAGCCAGGGCACCCGCTCGCTCTCGCCGCGGGCGATGGCGTCCAGGACGTCTTCCATCCGGGCGGTGAACTCGTAGTCGACGAGCTGGCCGAAGTGCCGCTCGAGCAGGGTGACGACGGCGAAGGCCAGGTAGGAGGGCACCAGCGCGGTGCCCTTCTTGAACACGTAGCCGCGGTCCAGGATGGTGCCGATGATCGAGGCGTAGGTGGACGGCCGGCCGATCTCCCGGTCCTCCAGCTCCTTGACCAGCGAGGCCTCGGTGTAGCGGGCCGGCGGCCGGGTGGCGTGCTCGGCCGGGGCCAGCCGCAGCACGTCCAGCGGGTCGCGCTCGGCCAGCGGCGGCAGCCGGCGCTCGCGGTCGTCGCGGTCGGCGTTCGGGTCGTCGGCGCCCTCGACGTAGGCCTTGAGGAAGCCGTAGAAGTTGATGACCTTGCCGGTGGCGGCGAACTCGGCTCTGCTCGCCGGCGCTGGAGGCGCCCGCGACCCGGACCGATACCGACTCGCCGGTGGCGTCCTTCATCTGGGAGGCGACGGTGCGCTGCCAGATCAGCTCGTACAGGCGGCGCTCGTCGGACGACAGCGCCTCGCGGGCGACCTGGGCCGGGGTGCGGAAGCTGTCCCCGGCCGGGCGGATGGCCTCGTGCGCCTCCTGGGCGTTCTTGACCTTGCTGGCGTAGGTCCGCGGCGCGTCCGGGACGTAGGAGTCGCCGTACAGCTCGGCGGCCTGCTTGCGGGCCGCGTTGATGGCGGTCTGCGAGAGCGTCACCGAGTCGGTCCGCATATAGGTGATGTAGCCGTTCTCGTACAGCCGCTGGGCCACCGACATGGTGTGCTTGGCCGAGAAGCCGAGCTTGCGCGAGGCTTCCTGCTGCAGCGTGGTGGTCCGGAACGGGGCGTACGGCGAGCGCCGGTACGGCTTGCGCTCGACGCTGGAGACGGCGAAGGTCGCGCCCTCCAGCCGCCCGGCCAGGGCGGCGGCGGCCGCGGCGTCCAGGTGCAGGACGTCGGCGCCGCGCAGCTCGCCGGCGGCGGTGAAGTCGCGGCCCTGGGCGACCCGGCGGCCGTCCACGCTGACCAGGCTGGCGGTGAAGCTGGTCGGGTCATCGACGTCGGGCTGTGCCGTGCTGCGGCGGTGGCGAACTCGGCCTCCAGGTCGGCGTAGGAGGCGGCGCGGAAGGCGATCCGCTCCCGCTCCCGGTCCACGACCAGCCGGGTGGCGACCGACTGCACGCGGCCGGCCGACAGCCGGGGCATGACCTTCTTCCACAGCACGGGCGAGACCTCGTAGCCGTACAGCCGGTCCAGCACGCGGCGGGCCTGGTAGGCGTCGACCAGGCCCTCGTCGACCTGGCGCGGGTTGGCGATGGCCCGGGCGATGGCCTCCGGGGTGATCTCGTGGAAGACCATCCGGCTGTGCGGGACCTTGGGCTTGAGCTCCTCGAGCAGGTGCCAGGCGATGGCCTCGCCCTCGCGGTCTTCATCAGTGGCCAGCAGGAGCTCGTCGGCGTCCTTCAGCAGGCTCTTGAGCTTGGCCACCTGCTGCCGCTTGTCCGCGGCCACGACGTACAGCGGCTCGAAGTTCTCGTCCACGTTGACGCCGAGGCGGGCCCACGGCTCACCGCGGTACTTGGCCGGGATCTCGGCCGCCCGGTCGGGCATGTCGCGGATGTGGCCGACGCTGGACTCGACCACGTAGCCGTTACCCAGGTAGCCGGCGATGGTCCGGGCCTTGGACGGCGACTCGACGATGACCAGCTTGGTGCCGCCGCCGCCGCCGTTGGCCGGCGCGGTCGCGGCCGCAGCGGCGCGGCCGCCGGTCTTGGCCTTGGCGGCCGTCCGGCCGGTACCCGTCTTCGGCTTAGCCGTTCCTGTCCTTGGTGGCACGCTGTTCCTGTCCTCGCCTTCGCGCCAACCGTCTTCCGTATCGGCGGTTGTTGCGCCCTTCAGCTGTAACCGTCGGCCCGGCTCGGTGTGTTCCCTGGGCCTCCTGGCCTAAGGCGGAGATTCTGTCACCACCGGTTGAATCTACGGTGAACTGAAGCACAATAGGACCGATGGCCGAGTACGCCTACCTCATCGTGTACCTGCCGCGCGGAAGATCCCGAGATGCTCGCGACACCGCCCGGCGGATCCTGGCCGACTACGCCGAGTACGAGGGCTGGGAACTGGCCCGGCTCCGCATCAGCGCCGACGGCAGCAGGAAGGCTACCCTCCGCAGGCGAATCATACGCCCAGTCCGTACTTTCTGAACCGTTCCGCGTCCCGACATGACTGTGCGCGGCTCCCCCTCGTGAGGGGAGCCGCGCACAGTACTTATCAGGCGCGGTTAGCCGTTGCGGCGCCGCCGGGCGATGACCAGGGCGGTGCCGATGCCCACGCTGGCCAGCGCGGCGGCCACCATGCCGAGCAGGTTCGCACCGGTGATGGGCAGGGTGCCCGTGGTGCTGGTGGTGGTAGCGCCCGTGGTGGTGGTCGCCGGGGTGTTACCCGACGGCATGTTGCCACCCGAGGGCGGGGTGTTGCCGCCAGGCGGCGGGGTGGGCCCGCCGGGCGGGGTGCTGGCGCAGTTGTGCTGGCACGGCGGCGGCGTGACGCAGTTGTGCTGGCACGGCGGCGGCGTGACGCAGTCGTGCTCGCACGGCGGCGGCGTGTGGCAGTCGTGCTCGCACGGCGGGATGACCACCGAGGTGGAGCCGCCCTGGCAGCCGGAGTTGGCGAAGCCGAGCACGGCCAGCGAGATGCCGCAGACGTTCACCGGCACGCTGATCGGCGCGTTCACGGTGTTGCCGGACAGGGCCGAGAGCACGCCCGCGTTGCCGTTGCCGTTATTGCCGTTGCCGCCGTTGCCCACGACCGTGGTGCTGCTGGCGCCGCCGAGGCAGCCCGCGTTGGAGAAGCCGAGCAGCGCGAGCGAGATGCCGCAGACGTTGACCGGCGCGCTGATCGGCGCGTTCACGGTGTTACCGGACAGGGCCGAGATGACGCCCGCGTTCCCGTTGCCGCTGCCGCCGGAGCCGTTGCCGACCACGGTGGTGCTGTGCGAGCCGCCCTGGCAGCCCGAGTTCGCGCCGCCGGCCACCGCGGCGCTGACGCCGCACAGGTTCACCGGCGCGCTGATGGGCGCGTTCACGGTGTTGCCGGACCCGATGGAGGCCACCCCGGCGTTCCCGTTGCCGTTGCCGCTGCCGCCGGATCCGTTGCCGACCACGGTGGTCGAGCTGGATCCGCCCTGGCAGCCGGCGTTCGCCCCGCCGAGCAGGCCGAGGGCGACGCCGCAGAGGTCGACCGGTGCGCTGACCGGTGCGTTCACGGTGTTGCCGGACAGGACCGACAAGACACCGCCGTTGCCGTTGCCGTCTGCGACCGCGGCGCTGGCCGGCATCGCGAACCCGGCGGTGAGCAGCGCGGCGCCAGCCGCAGCTGAAACCCAACGTGCCATTTTCATATCGTTGCTCCAATTCCCGCCTTGCGGTCGCGTGCGCGACGGCTGGCTATCTTCAGTGCGGCCGCCCCGGCGAGCAAAGCTCCAATGGCGAGGGCCGCGAAGGAATCACTGCTCATGCCCGATGCATCCGACCCGCTGAGCGAGCCGTCGGCCGTGAGCGTGCTGCCTCCGCCTCCGCCGGCGCGGCCGGTCCGGGGTGCCGGACCGGCCAGCGACGGCAGATCGGCCAGCCCCGGGAGGGAACCCGGGCCGGCCAGCTGAGAAACAGCGGTACTTCCAGGGGTGTCCGCGCCCGGGCCGGGCGCGTCGAGCGTGTCACCAAAAGCCGGCCGGAGCGCGGCGGAGGCCGCCCCCGGCCCGGCGCCCGCGGTGAGCGCAGTGCTGGCCGCACTGGCCCCGGGGCCGCCGGCGTGCCCGCCACTGACGTTGGCGGCGGTCGAGCTCACGGTGCCGGAAGCGGGCGCGTAGTGGCTGCTTCCGGCGGTGGCGTTCGGTTCCGGGGCCGCGGCGGGGGAAGGGGCTCCCCCGCAGCTGACGGCCGCGAGGCCGAGACCAAGGTCGGCGCAGACACCGGCCGGGAGGCCGATCGGCGCCAGGAGCCCGGTACCGCCGAGCACGGTGATCGTGCCCGAGGTCCCGGTGCTGGCCTGGGCCAGGCCGGACAGGCCGCCTCCGGCGGCTGCGACGCCGGCCGCCACCAGGGCCGTCCTCGCTGTCCAGCGCGCCCACGGACGCATGGGAACTCCTTGTTGATCTTGATGGGAGATTCAGGGAACAGTCAGCGTCCCCGTGAGTACAGAGCGTTACCTTAGCATCACAGGGAGTACTCAGCAGGAAAGTCGGGGAATTAAAAGCCGAGCCTGCGAAACCTGCTCTGGCGCACTCGCGCTGACCTTGGATTAAGCGCATGGAAAGCCTTAGAACAGACCCTGAGCAGGCCCAATGCCACGAGTGCGTATTCGTCGCAAGCGGTCTGGAACCGCCGTTAATGACCGCGGTACGCCGCGTTGGGCCGCGTTACGCCGGCAACACGCGAAATTGTCCGTGTTGCCGGCCGCAGCCGGGCAGCGCCTGGATGAACGGTCCAGGCGCTGCCGTCCGCCGGAGCGAGAGAGATACAACGAGGAACTGCTCCGGTCCTGGGCGAGGAGGCGACGCGCGTCGCCCAGGACCGGCCGTGCCGTCCAGCTACCGCAGCGGCGGCTAGTTGATGAAGGTCAGGCTGCCCGCGCCGCCGTGGCAGCCGGCGTTGGCGAAGCCGAGCACGCCCGCGGCCACGCCGCAGACGTTGACCGGCGCGCTGACCGGGGCGTTCACCGTGTTGCCGGAGCCGATCGAGGCAATGCCGGCGTTGCCGTTGCCGTTGTTGCCGCCGCCGTTGCCGACGATGGTGGTGCTGCCCGAGCCGCCGTGGCAACCCGCGTTGGCGCCGCCGCCCACAGCCGCGGCCACGCCGCAGACGTTGACCGGCGCGCTGATCGGAGCGTTCACCGTGTTGCCCGAGCCGACCGAGGCGATCCCGGCGTTGCCGTTGCCGTTGTTGCCGCCGCCCAGGCCGCCGCCGTTGCCGACGATGGTGGTCGAGTCGGCGCCGCCGACGCAGCCGGCGTTGGCAAAGCCGAGCACGCCCGCGGCCACGCCGCACAGGTCGATCGGCGCGCTGACCGGCGCGTTCACCACGTTGCCCGACAGGGCGGACAGGATGCCAGCGTTGCCGTTCCCGCTATCGGCGAACGCCGCGCTGGCCGGAAGCGCAAACCCGGCGGTGAGCACAGCGGTAGCGGCAGCGGCAGAAAACCAGCGAGCCCTCTTCATATCGTTACTCCATTCCGGAAACTCGGTCGCGGACGCGACGGCTGTCAGAGGTGCAGCCCCTCCGCCGAGGCGGGATCCGCATAAGGGGCCGGACGGTTCGCAGCTTCCGGACCTGCGGGGCATGTGGCCCTATCCGGCTCACTGCGAGCGGGGCGGTACAGGGAGTAACGATAGCATCACTGCGTGTGTTCATCGCACGCAAGTCACGGATTTCTAAGGCCGGGCGTCAATGCCCGCTTTGGCGGTCCCGCGCTGACCTCGGATAAGGCGCTAACAGTAGTCGAGAAAACGGTCCAGGACACGCGCACCGAAACGCAGGCTGTCGACCGGGACCCTTTCGTCGATACCGTGGAACATTCCGGAAAAGTCCAAATCCGGCGGCAGCTGCAGCGGCGTGAAACCGAAGCAGCGCAGGCCGAGCAGGCTGAGCGACTTGGCGTCTGTGCCGGCCGACAGGCAGTACGGAAGGATCTGCGCCCCGGGATCCTCGTCGGTAAGAGCGCTGGTCATGGCCTCATACAGGGCCCCGTCCGGGGTGGTTTCCACCGCGATGTCGTGATGGATGAACTCCCGGGTCACGCCCGGGCCCAGCACCCGGTCCAGCTCGGCGAAAAACTCTTCCTCATAACCCGGGAGAAAACGGCCGTCCACTTCGGCGGTAGCTTCCTGCGGCACCACGTTGACCTTGTAACCGGCTTTCAGCACGGTCGGATTCACCGTATTCCGCAGGGTTGCGCCAATGACACGCGAAACGGCACCAATTTTCCCGAGGGATAGCTCTGGATCGTTCGGGGAAAATTCGACACCGAGGGCCGCGGCGGCACCTTCCAGGAAAGCCCGGACGGACGGGATCATCTGGACCGGCCACTCGTGACGGCCCAGCCGGCCGATGGCCTCGGCCAGCTCGGTGACCGCGTTGTCCGAGTGCAGCATCGAGCCGTGCCCGGCGGTGCCGCGCGCGGTCAGCCGCATCCAGGCCAGCCCCTTCTCCGCGGTCTGCAGGAGATAGAGGCGCCGGCCGCCCAGGCTCACGCTGAACCCGCCGACCTCGCCGACCGCCTCGGTCGCGCCCTCGAACAGGTCCCGGTGGTGGTCGACCAGCCAGTGGGCGCCGAACTTGCCGCCCGCCTCCTCGTCGGCCGGGAAGACCAGGATCACGTCGCGCGCGGGCGGGCGGCCCTCGCGCAGCCGCTGCCGCATGACGGCCAGCATCATGGCGTCCATGTCCTTCATGTCGATCGCGCCGCGGCCCCACAGGCAGCCGTCGGCGATCTCGCCGGAGAACGGGTCGTAGCGCCAGTCGGCGGCGTTGGCCGGGACGACGTCGAGGTGACCGTGGACGACCAGGGCCGGCCGGGACTGGTCCTGGCCGGCCACGCGGGCCACGACGCTGGTGCGTTTCGGGTGTGACTCCAGCAGGGCGGCCTCCAGGCCGACGTCGGCGAGGCTGGCCGCGACGTACTCGGCGGCCTGGCGCTCGCCGGGGCCGGAGTTGTCGCCGGGGTTGGAGGTGTCGATCCTGAGCAGGTCGCGGCAGATGTCTGCGACCTCGTCCTGCGCGGTCACCTGGTTGGCTGTCACGGGTCTATCGTCGCACCTGGCGTGGGAACGTTCGGCCGTACCCTGGGCTGGGGTTGCTGGCCGCGTTCGGCCGCCGGGCGGCTGGGGCTTCCCCTTCGCTTGTGGGGCCGGGGTTTGCTACCCTGAGCCAGCTGATGCGTGACACGTGTCGCAGGTCCGGGTGGCGGAATAGGCAGACGCGCTAGCTTGAGGTGCTAGTGCCCGTAAAGGGCATGGGGGTTCAAGTCCCCCCTCGGACACATCACGATGAGCGCCTGACCTGCGGATACGTCATGGGCTTGCATCCGCCAGAATCAGGCACAAGGCTGTTCTCGCAGGTCGGGATCATGGGGGTTCAAGTCGGGTCCAGGTTGCGGAACGATAACAGCCATCGTCAGCCAGACCTACTTGCGGATTTTGCGTGACGCGCCAAACGGGAAGCCATGGCCTGTAGAAGACACTAGGCGGACCGCGCCGCGGCTGGATGCTACTTTTCCGGGAGCCGCACGTGCCGCGCGCACCGGCCGACTGCGGACACCCCGTCGACACTGCAAACCCGTCTCCGCAGTGAGCGCAGACATGTCGGCTTCCCCGCGAAGGCGCACAGATCGAATCTGGCGCAAATCCGAGTTGCGGATCCCGAATCAAGCTTGGCGCAGAAGACCAGCTCTGCGCTCGGGCTGCCGACAGCCGGGGCGGTCCGCGTCCGCCCCGGCCCGTGAACTCGGCGCATCATGTGACCGGAGTTAGAACTCGCCCGCGTCGTAGTCGGTCATCCGCATCATGCCGGCCTTCCAGGCCGAATTCCTGGAATGCCGGGAACATCTGCTCGGCCGCGTACCGCTCCGCCTGTGCCTTCGACTCGCACACGGCCACCGCCTGCAGGCCGCTGGCGTCCGCGCCGGCCGCCCAGTTGATCAGGCCGTCGAGATCCTGGGGCGGCCTGGTCTTGGCGTTGACCTTATTGAAGTCGTCGACCGTGTAGCCGGGCGCGGAGGTGATGTCGGCCCCGCACAGGTAGGCAGTCTTCGTCGGCGCGGTTGCCAGCGCGTATTCGGAAGGGAACGCGGCACCGGTAGCAGGCCTGGTCGTTGTTACAGTTGCCGGCCCTGCGCCGGTCACACAGGCCGCAGAGCAGGACGCCGCGCAGCGCGTAGACGCAGGGCCAAGGCGGTGCGGCTTGCGGGCGGGTACGGCTGCCGCGGCCGGTCAGGATCACCTGGACCTGCTCGAACTCGTGCCGATCGATGATCGGCGGATGCGCGATGCGCTCCGAGAGCAGCCACTTATCCGTCGTGGTTCCACCGCATCCGGGCGGCGTGGCCGAGCGCGACGTCGGCAAGCCTGCCGACCACAGCGCTGCACCTGAGAAATCCAGCCCGGCGATAAAAGTCAGGTCGCTTTTTCGGTCTGCCCTTAGAGCTCACCGGACCGTCGCATCACCCGATCACGTCAATGTCTCGTTTGCCTGGCCGTATACCACCAGAGTGCAACCGTCCAGCAAACCACACTGCTACTCCGGCTAGGCAAACTGGCCTTATAAAGTACCGGGGGCAATGAAACGTTACTGCGCTTCAGGTCCCGATTTGTTGCCGTGCTCATGTGGTCATTGCAGCGACAGGGAATGCTTTCCGGCGCGGCTTTACTGCCGCCGACGTTCAGAGAGAAAGCTATCATTAACAGGACCATAGTCGTGATCACGGCCGGCGCGGGTATCGCGCTCACTGGCCTCCTCCCAGCCGCCGCCAGCGCCGCCACCGCCTCGCCGTACTCTTATGCCACCGGCTTCGATAGCGGTTCTGCCGCACCGACCTGGCTGCAGGAAAACTTTCTTATCGAGACCCAGAGCCTGAAGGACAGTACCGGTTCCATCGAAGATAATCACTCTCTGACCGAGACCTATGTCCGAGACGCAGCTGGTAACGCCTTCGAATTCGGCGTCACCTCCGACGCGCAGGGCGCGACGACCCGGCCGACCCTCTTCACAAGTACCTGGACGGCCGAGAGCTTCAGCGGCTACGAAGCCGGCTTCGTATCAACAACTTCGGTTAGGCCCGGCTCGTTCAAGCCGCCGGTAGGCACCAGTCCCGAGTTCGGCTACTCGATCACCGGTGGCAAGATCTGGCTGACGTACGGTGGGAAGACTTTCGGCTACATCCCCGAGTCCTACTGGGCAGGCGGCTTCGGCGCCGTCACCGAGACGCAGACTTACGGCGAGGTCTTCGACAACACGCCAGGCGGGTCTTCGATCCCGACCATGAACGGGCGCGTCAGCAATTACCATACGAGCACTGGCAGCCACCTGACCTCTGTCGCCATCAGCTCCCCGTACCGGCTGACGAACGTTAGCCGAACCGGTTTCACCTTCAGCGGTTAAACAGCCGAAGCGCGGCCCTAGCCGGAAACGGCTAGGGCCGCTTCCTTTTTGCCGGGTCGCCCGGCGGCGTACTGGTGCGCCCGGACCACGGTCGAATCGGTGCCGTCCCGCAGCTGCCGACCACCAGCAGGTCGGCGCCTGCCCGATGCATCCAGGAGCACCTGGGCGGCATGGCCCTGAGCGACGCGGGCGGCACCGGCACGTCACTGGCGGGGCGCGCAGCCCAGATGCGCCGGGAAGTGCTGCGGATGGATCTAGGCGAGAGCTACGGCGTCAATGTGGCGCAGGAAGCGGCCCGGGATCGCGCCGGGGAACGCTGACGATCTACCTCGACTCAGCCGCTGTCGTCAAGCTCGTCCATGCCGAGCCGGAATCTGCGGCGCTGCGCGGCTGGCTGGCTGGGTGAGCGAGCCGAGACCGGGTGGATCAGCTCCGTCCTGGTAGAGATCGAGTCATTCCGCGCGCTGGCCCGATATGCGCCAGACGCCGTTGCCCACCTGCCTGCCGTGCTGGACCAGATCGACCTGATCGACCTCGACGCGCGTATCCGCATCCTGGCTCAGACCGCGGCCCGCCACGGTCCGCAGCCTGGACGCGATCCACCTCGGCTCAGCCCTGTACGCACATCCCTGACTGATCTTCTTCGTCACATACGACAAGCGCCTGCTAGATGCGGCCAGCGCGGCAGGCTTGCCGGTCGACTCACCTGCCTAGCCCACAACGACGTGATGGCCAATGGGCCAGGACCACCCTGGCCAGCCTCGCCGTTCAGCCTGGCGGCGGCGTGCTGGGCACCGGCCAATTGCGGCCACCCCATCGACACCGCGAACCCGTCACCGTTGCTAGATATAGCCGAATCACAATAGCTACCGGCGCGGGAGTGAGCGCGGCAGCCCGAACCACGGCAGCACGCTGGCCTCGAAGCGAGTCATGGCGCAGATCCGGCCGCCGGCCAGGGTGAGCACGTCGAAGGCGGTCGCGTGGCGGATTCCGGCCGGGCCGCGCAGGTAGGTTCCGAACGCCGGCTGGCCATTGGCCCGCACCGGGACGAGGTCGAATCTGCGGCCCGCGGCGAACAGGCTGGCACAGTAGCGGGTCACGGCGTCCCGGCCCTCGTATCCGAAGGGTATCGGCGGCATCGCGATGAAGACGTCGTCGGTCAGCAGGGCCACCAGCGCGTCGAGATCGGCCGACTCCCACGCGCGGGCGAACTTGGCCACGATCGCGTCTTCGACGGGTGAGCCAGCGGCCGGCGGCGATTGGTGGCCGACGGCCGGCTGCTGCCGGCGCTGCAGGCTGGCGCGGGCTCGTTTGAGGGTACTGTTGGCCGATTCGAGGGTCACCTCCAGCATGCCGGCCACCTCGCTGGCGTGGAATCCCAGGACGTCGCGCAAGATGAGGACCGCGACCTGGCGCGGCGGCAGCAGCTGCAGGGCGGCCACGAAGGCCAGCGAGATGGCTTCGCTCTGCTCGTAGCGGGCCTCCGGCCCGGCGACGGAGCCCTCGAGGAGGGCGTCAGGAAACGGCTGCAGCCAGACGGGCTCGTCGCGCGGCGTCGGCACGAGCGGTTCGAACCGAGACACGTCCCACTCCCTGGCCGAGCGTCGGCTCGCCGCGCGGCGCGCGTTGAGGCACCGGTTGGTGGCGATCTTGTACAGCCAGGTACGCAGCGAGGCGCGTTCCTCGGCGAACCCGCCCATGCCCTGCCAGGCGGCCAGCATCGTCTCCTGGACGGCGTCCTCGGCGTCGGCGAAGGATCCGAGCATCCGGTAGCAGTGCACCTGCAGCTCCCGCCGGTGCGGCCCGGTCAGCTCCCGGAACGCCTCGCCGTCCCCGGCCCGCGCCCGTGAGAGCAGATCGGCTGTCACCATCCTGCGCGCCTTCCTCCCGCACCACATGGCACTTCCACCCGGTATATACACCGCCCGCGGCGCGAACTGGGCGGCTCGCGGGCGCCCAGTCTCCCGGCGCCGCGGTGTATGCATCACCGACCGCCCGGACGATCCGAGCGCCGGATCGTGCCGCGGCAGCCGGAACGGCCTGCCCGGCAGCCCGCGGCCGGCCGCCCAACCCAGGAGGACCCATGCATCCACTGATCCTGCAACAACTCGTCACCGACCGCGTCAACGACATGATCACAACAGCTGCCGACTCGCGGCGAGCCTGTGAGGCCCGCCGCGCCCGGCGGGCACGAAGGTCCGGGCGAAGGACGCAGCCCGGCCTGCCGGGCACCCAGCCCGAATTCCAGCCTGCGGCTTTGCCCACCTGCGGGCGGCTGACGCAGCCCAGCTTGTCCAGCACCCGCGACAGGTAGCCCTTGACCCCGGCTGCGGACAGGTACAGCCGGGCCGCGATCTGCGCGCTGGACAGGCCTCACCGAAGCAGGCCAGCACCTGGGCCTCGCGGTCGGTGAGCGGCCCGGCCAGGTGCCGGGCGTAGTCGCGGGCCGGCTGCCAATCGGCGGAGGCCCCATGGCCCAGTCTCCGCCGCTCATCGCGCACCGCTAGCAATAAGTGAAACTCCATGGTCAGGGCGATATCGATCATGTACGTAAGGTGCGACTCGCCCCTTGGACACAGAAAACCTGCAGGTCAACGCCTTGAAATTCGCGTTCATGGCGGTCGTAACAGTCCATTAACACTTGTCATGCGCCCTTCGCCTCCCTGACCAGCCGGGCGCCGCGGCCCTAGGTGGCCCGGTCGAGATCCCGCCCTCTCTACGGGAAGCGGCACTGCAGCGCGCCATGGCTTTCGACACTCAGGGCATCGGCCGCGCTTAGCCGCGGGCCTCCCGCAGCTCTGTGTCAAATTTCGTCATCAAGCCATTCATCGGCTGACGGCTGCTCTGGCGGGCGACGTGGTAAGAGGCCGACCGGTTGACGATTTCATCCGTCGAGCACAAGACCTTGCGGATCTCGATGTCGTAGTCGAGGAACGGGATAAACGCGCCCAGGCGTTGACCATTGAAGCCACGGTGAACTTGTGGTCGCATTGAACCTGTGATGACCCGGAGTTCCGGTGTACGCCGTGTCGCCGGACATGCCGGTCCGGCGAGAAGGGATGACGGGCGATGGCAGCTGAGGATGACATTTACATTCCGATGCGGGATGGGACTCATATCTCCGCGGACGTCTACCGGCCAGACTCGATCAGGCGCGGTCCCGTAGTCCTGATCCGGACCCCCTATGTCAAGAACCTCACGGCCAGCCCGACGAGCACCAGCAGCTGGATTACGCTCGGCGCGGACGGCCGTCCGCCATCGGTCATGACGGGCATGCGCGCCGCGACCGAGCAGCTGATGGAGCGGTCGGTCACCGCCCTGGTTGAGGCCGGTTACGTCGTAGTCCTGAGCGACAGCCGCGGCACAGGCTACGCCGAGGGGACATATGACTACTACAACCTAGAGGGTGGCCCGCTCGACGGCTTTGACACTGTGGAATGGATCGCCGAGCAGCCCTGGTGCGACGGGAACGTCGGCATGTGGGGGCTGTCGGGCAGCGCGGTCCTCGCCTACGCCGCGGCACTGACGTCGCCGCCGCACCTGAAGGCTGTCGCGGCGTACATGTGCCCGGCTGACTTCTACCTCGACCAGTGGTTCCCCGGCGGGATGTTCCGCTATGAGGACCGGCTGCGGTGGCCGATGCTCATGCAGGACTGCACCGCCCCGCTGGACCCCGGCTCGGCCGACGGCCCGGCCTATGAGCGCAAGCGCCGGGTATTCGAGCAGCGCTACTACCGGCACTACGAGCGAATGACCAGCGGCCTGAGCCCGGTGCCCCTGGACTGGGCCACCGAATGCGTGTCCCACGATAGCTACGACGAGTTCTGGCAGGCGCGCAGCTTCGACCGCCAGCTCGCCGGGGTCACCGCCGCTGTCCTCAATGTCGGCGTGCTGCACGACCACTTCATCCGCGGCACGATGCGGTTCCACCAGGGGCTTACCGTCCCGCGCCGGCTGCTGCTGGTCCCGGGGGCGCTGGACCTGGACGCAAGCGCCGGAGACGGCGGCCTGGCCGCCCTGCAGGTCCGGTGGTTCGACTACTTCCTGCGCGGCATCGAGAACGGCGTGCTCGACGAGCCAGCCGTGCGGTATTACCTGACCGGCGCACGGCAGTGGACGGACCAGCCGGAATGGCCGACAGCCGCCGAGCCAACGCCGCTGTTCCTCACCACGCCCGGCAGGGCCGCCAGCTCGCGCGGCGACGGCGGCCTGGATTGGGAACCGGCGCCCCGGGAGAGCTCGCTGCTGCTCTCGCACGACCCCGCCGCTCCCAGCCGGACACCAGGCGACGCCGGCGATCAGCGGTCGTTCGGGCCCGGCGCTCTCACGTTTACGACGCCTCCGCTGGAGCGCGACCTCACCGTCGCAGGCCTACCCCGGCTGGAACTGTCCGCGGTCCCGGGCGCAGCCGACGTTGACTTCTGCGTCCGGCTGAGTGATGTGTTCCCTGATGGGTCAGCCCACCTGCTGAACGTCGGCGCGCTCAAGGGCCGGCACGTGCACTCGCACGAGCATCCCGCCGACCTCGAGCCCGGCCAGGCCTACCAGTTCGGCATTGAGATCCTCACCGTCACCAATGTCTTCCGCCGGGGCCACCGGATCCGGGTGGACATGTCGGGCAGCGACTTCCCGTTCTATGCCCCGAACCCGGTCAAGTCACAGACCGATCTCTTCTTTGGCGGCGACAATCCGTCCCGGCTGATTCTGCCGGTCGTCGGCAACTGACGTCGTGCCCCGTCGCAGCCCCAGGCCGGTGGCGCCGTGACCCCGAAGAAGGGGAGCGCACCAACGGGCCAAGGATAGAGCTGTACAAATACAGTGCAGATCGCACCGACTCGGTGGAACAGCGCGATGCTGCCGCTGCGCCCCTGCGCACGCTGCTGGTTACCCGCACGCCGGTGCCATCTCATTTCGTTCTGTCCGGGGCGGCAAGTTCCTGTACCAGTGCTTGCACCTTATGCCGCTGGATCTTTCCGGATGGGGTCCGAGGTATCTCGGCGACGAAGTAAATGTCGCGCAGCTGCTTGTAGTGCGCGAGCTGGGGCGTGAGCCAGGCGATGAGCTGCTGCGCGTCGGCGGTCGCCGGGTCGCTCGGCACGACCGCGGCCACCGGTATCTCGCCGCGGCGTTCGTCCGGCACCCCGAACACCGCACAGTCGTGCACCAGCGGCGAGGCGGCCAGCACGTTCTCCAGCTCGACCGGCGAGACCTGGTAGCCGGACACCTTGATCAGTTCCTTGATGCGGCCGGCGATGATGACCCAGCCCGCCTGCTCCACATAGCCGACGTCTCCGGTGCGGTACCACCCGCCGGGCAGGAATGGTGATTCCTGCGGCTCGGGCAGGTAGCCGCTCATCGCCGCCGGGCTGCGCGCCACCAGTTCGCCGGTTTCGCCCCGCTCGAGCAGCGCACCCGTTACCGAATCCGCCGCCTCCAGCTCGACGCCGGCGGCGGGCCTGCCGACCGAGTCGAGCCGGGCGTTCTCCGGCGCGTCAAGCGGGGTGACGGCCAGGATCGGGACCTCGGTCGTCCCGTACGCGGGCTTCCAGCCCACCCCGATCCGGTCGGTTATCCGCTTGGCTATCTCCTCATTGACGGGGGTCGCCGACCAGTTGAGGTAGCGCAGCGAATCGAGCTTGAAGTCAGTCAGGTCAGGCATCTGCGACATCGCCGCGGCGATGGGGGCGACCGTGATGCCAACGGTGATCTGGTCGGCCTGGTAGCTCTCCACCATGGACCGGGCGCTGAACTTGCGGAACAGCCGGATCGTCGCCCCCGCTGAGATGGTGGCGCCCACGTTGACTATGCCGAGAATGTGGCTCAGCGGCGTCAGCGCCTGCAACTTGTCGCGGTAGCTGAGCCCGAGGCCGTCGCGCCATTGGCTGGTGGCGAACGTCAGGCTGCGATGCGTATGGCGCACCGCCTTGGGGAGCCCGGTCGTGCCCGAACTGAACGGCAGAGCGAGCTCAAGATCGGTCACGGCGCCATCCTGGCCAGAGTCCTGCCCGGTCCAGGGGGCCAGCACATCGGGTCCTGCGTGCAGCTCTTCGAACGGCAACCAGCCGGGTCGCGGACCGTCCCCGTGCACCACGATGGCCAGATCTGGACGGCGGATTCCGTCGACCAGCTCGCACTTGTCACTGTCGGCCACGATGCCGGCCGGGGCGGTTATTTCGATCGCGTGCTGCAGCTCGTGCGACATCCACGCCGTCGACGCCATCACCGCAACCGCCCGCAGCCGGCTCAGCGCGAAGAAGGTGTAGATCCATTCGGGCTCGTTGCCCAGACAAAGAGCAACTCGGTCTCCTTGCTTGACCCCCAGCCTGACCAGGCCGGACGCGACGGCATCGGCCTCCGCCTTGACCGTCGCATACGAGATCAGCTCGTCGTCGACGAGCAGCGCCGGACGCGATGCGTGCTGTGCGGCGGCCCGGTACAGCAGCCCGTAGTAGTCGAACGATGCGTGGTCAGGCGGAAGCCCGGAATCCAGGGACACAACGATACCCACTTGCGGATCGGCGAACGCCCAAACGGTATCATTTTCGATATCAATGTCAATAGAAATACCCGTCAGGCTGAACGGGCCGCAGGACTGCGGATGCTGTCAGGCGACGTCACTCCGGGAGCGCGTGCTGGATCCCGCGTTGTGCTTAATGCCGAGGGAGTTCGCCCATAGCAGGGTCAGCTGTTCCACGGCCTCGTCGAGGTCAAATGACATTCCGCCGAGGAACATCATCTCCGCGAATCTCGCGACCATCCCGCCCAGGGCAATGGCCGCGTACCTGGTGTCGATCCGGCAGTCTGCGTTACCTTCGCTCTGCAGCCGCACAATCGCCGACTCCAGCCGCGCGGCCAGATAGTCATCGCGCTTCGTGCGGATGTTGCGGACGGCGTCGTCGTAGCGGCTCACCTCTTCGATGACCCGCATGATCCGGGCCTCTTTCCGGTACGCCGTGAGGTAGGACCTGTTCGCGGCCCGGATCCGGTCAATCGGCCCGGACTCGCCGTCGGTACTGTGCGGGACGTCGTCCATGGCGACCAGGCGGACCTCGACCTCTCCGGCGATCTCCTGGAACAGGGATTCCTTTGAGTCGAAGTAATGGTAAAAGGAGCCGTGCGAGACCTGCGCTTCGGTCGCTATGTCGGTGATCCGGGCCCGGAGGAATCCGTCCCGCTCGAAAACAGCCTTACCCGCCTCCAGCAGCCGGGCCCGGGTCCGGCGCCCTTTGGCTGAGCGGGTTTCCGTTTTCACGTCAGTTCCTCAAAGACCCAGCTGATCCGGGCCTGCTCATTGAAGCGAGCTAGCCTGCGGGGGTACCGCGGGCCGTTCACCGCTCGGCTCCATAGGTTTCTGGAGAAGCTTCTGCCTGCCGTGTTGAGTGTAACTGGACTTTGATATTGACGTCGAAAATAATCTGCGGCACGCTGAGAGCCTCAGCAGAGGAGCTGCCCATGATGCCGTCCGGACCCATCATGATTGACCAGGGCGAGGACGGTGTCGCTGTCGTCACGCTCAACCGGCCTGAATCGCTGAACGCGGCCGACGAGGAGCTGCACGGGGCCATCGCGTCCGTGTGGTCCCAGCTGGCCGAACTGCCGGACTGCCGCGCTGTGGTCATCACCGGGGCGGGCTCGGCCTTCTCCGCGGGCGGGGACCTGTCCCTGCTGGACCGTATGACCGGCGATCTGACCCTGCGCCGCCGGGTCATGGCCGAGGCAGCCGACATCGTCCACGCCATGACGTCATTCCCGTGTCCGATCGTCGCCGCCGTCAACGGGCCCGCGGTTGGCCTGGGCTGCAGCCTGGCCGGGCTTTCCGACCTGGTGGTCATGGCGCAGAGCGCCTATCTGTCCGACCCGCATGTCGCGCTTGGCCTGGCTGCCGGTGACGGGGGCGCGATCACCTGGCCCTTCAACATGGGCCTGCAGCGGGCGAAGGAGTGGCTCCTGCTCGGCGGCCGGATCAGCGCTGAGCAGGCCCTGCAGTTCGGTCTGGCCAACCGGGTGGTGCCGGACGGTGAGGTCGTCCCTGAGGCCGGCAAGCTCGCCCGGCGGCTGGCCAACCTCCCCCCGCAGGCGCTGCGGGAAACGCGCCGCGTCCTCAACCAGCCCCTGGTGGCACGGATCGACGAGGCCCTGGACGACATTCTGGGCGCCGAAACCGGCTCCTTCGACGAGCCGGCCTTCCAGGCAGGCCTCGCCCGGCTGCGGGAGCGATAGCGTGCCCGAGCCCAGCTCGGCTGCCGCTTCCGTCCCGCCGCTGACCGCCGTCGACCGGGCCGCGATCGATGACCTCCTGGCCAGCTACGTCCTGTCCCTGGACGTCGACGACATCGATGCCGCTGTGAACCTGTTCGTCGAGGAGGGCGAGTTCCACCTCAACGGCCGGGCCCTGACCGGCCGGGACCGCCTGCGGCGCATGTTCCAGGACGCTCCCCGGGGCATGCACCTGGCCGGCCGCAGCCTCATCGCATCCAGTCCCCCTGGTGCGACCGTACGCCAGCAACTCGTCTTCTTCCCCGCCGACCGCAGTGCCCACCGGCTGGTCATCTACGACGACGATCTGGTGCGCGTCGGTGACCGATGGCTCTTCCGCCGCCGCCAGTGCCGGTTCATGAACGAGCACGGCACGCTGGACAGCCGTCCCTGACCATCCCAACCACACCAGCGGCCGCCGGCCCCGCTCACCTCACGCCGGCCCGGACAGCGATCGCAAACTCGCTGGTCAGCAGTGATGCGCTGGATAGGCTTTTGGGTACAGTCCCCCTGCGGACGGCAGGGCGTAGCTGGCCTTATGAGCTTCGGTCTCGGCGATCAACTCTCCCAATCACCGGCAAGAGCACAACCTAGGACCAGGCTCCAAGGCCCAGCGCGCCAGAATGCTCACCTGCTGGCGGCCACCGCACTCCAAGTCTGCCGCAACAGCTGACCCGCTAAGTCGTATTAGCTGGCCATTCCCGAGGTCTGCGCGCCGATGTCGACCGGCTCATACGGGTGCTTCCGCTGGATCAAGGCGTTCAGCTGGTCCCGGTCCGGGGCGAGCAGGGCTTTGACGCCATCTGCGCTCACGTCCGCGACGATGATGTGGCCGACCTCGTCGTGGACGTTACTGAACAGGCCATGCGTCCGCATCTTCTGGGCCTGGTAGCGATTATCGTCGGTCGGGCTGACGTAGTTGACCGACCAGATCTTGTAGCGGTGGATCAGGAACAGGTGGTTCAGCGTCATCAGGCGCTTTTGGCGCAGGGCGGGATCGAAGGTGTTCTGGTCGCGGATCGAGAGAATGTTACGTCCTCGGCGGTCCGCGAAAACAGAGAAGATGACGTTGGCTACCTTTTCACCGCTCGCGTTGGACAAGGTAAGCTCCAGCAGCTCTGAGCCCGCCGTGTGCGGCCGGAGCACAACGTGCAGCGGACCGGGGATCTGGTGGTACTCGGTCCACATCCCGAGCCAGCCTTCCAGCAGCTTGCTGGGCACCTCGGTCTGGACCAGGTGCTGGTGCTGCGTTGAGCCCTCGCCCATGGCCTGGGTGGCCGCAGTGCCGCCCGACGAGGCGATGAGCGCCGCATCTAGCCGTGGCCCGCCCACCAGTGTCTGGGGCGTCCGGTAAGGGGATTCGACAAGGCGGAACTTGCGTTGCAGCCGGGCCAGGGAGAGCATGCCGTCCTGCTTGAGCGCGGTGGCGAATTCTTCCGCCGCCAAGCCGTCGATTTGATGTCCGCCGTAAGTGATGAAGTTAAAGACGAACCCGAGTTTGCCGATCTCCTCGGGGAATCGTCTCATTTCCTCCTCGCTCATCCCGGTCGTGTCCCAGTTGAATGAGGGGGACAAGTTGTATGCGAGCATCTTGGTGGGGAACTCGGCGTGGATGGCCTCAGCGAAGCGCCGGGCGTCAGCCAGGTCCGCGGTCTTGGTCTCCATCCACAACAGGTCAGCGAACGGAGCGACGGCCAGCGACCTGGCGATCGCGTATTCGATCCCGGCTTGAATCTGGTAGAAGCCCTCGGGAGTCTTCGAGGTCTCGCAATCCCAGGTGATATCAATGCCCATTGATCTGGCCCTGGCCCGGGCGGCGTGGAACGAGGCACGGTTCGCGAAAGCTAGCCACTCCTCGGCGGTTTCGTCGAAACGCTCGCCGTCGCTGGCGCGAGCCTCGATTTCGTCCGCGACCGCCTGGGGGTAGCTGGTCAGGTTGGCCTCGGACTGCCATGCCTCCAGATAGGCAGCCTCGGCGCTGTCCAGCAGCCCCTCGACCGCAAACCCGCCGGCCTGAGCAAACGCTGCCGCGGCGTTTTCCAGCACCCGCGTGACGCCCGACCGGTCCAGCCAGTCGGCGGCCTCGTCGTACTCTGCGGCGGAGATCTTGTAGAGCAGATAACCGCGCGCCTCGTCGATGCCCAGCTCATTGAGCTTCTTCAGCATGGCGAGATAGCCGACCTTGTAGGTCGGCAGATCGTTGTTGGTGGCGCCCAGGATGAACGGATGATCACGCTCATCCCCGCGTCCGTCCAGGAAGGTAGCCGCTTCAGAGTCGGTCCGGGCCACGATCAGGCCGGGCACCTTCATGATGTCGAGCTGCAGGCGGGCGGCGTTCAGCCGCTTGATCTGCTCGTCCACTCCGACGAGCACCTTCCCGGCCTGGTGCCCGCACTTCTTGGCCCCCGGCTTCTGGTCCTCGATGTGGTAACCCGGGACCCCGGCCTCCACGAACCGGCGGATCAGGTTCCGGACGTGCGCGTCGCCACCGTGTCCGGTGTCGGCATCGGCGATGATAAAGGGCCGGTAGTCGATCTCGGGGGAGGCGGCACGTTGCGCCTCGCTCAGCTGCGAGCGGGCGAAGCGCTGGTTCCGGTCCGCCGTGAGCAGCCCGCGCACCACCGTCGCCGCCTCATCCGGCACCTGAGAGAGCGGATAGCTAGCCAGGTCGGGCCCCGGATCTTCCGTCACCGACCCCTTGGCCGACGTGGCCCAGCCGCCCAGGTAGATACCCTCGATGCCCATCCGCTTCATGGCCACCGCCTGGCCAGGCGAATAGGGGCCGAAGGTGGTGATCTGCCTGCGTTCGGCGAACAGGTCCCGGAGCCGATCGTAAAACTGCTCGGCCGCCACTCTGGCCACGGTGTAGTCAGCGGGAATGGTGCCCCGTTGCTCCACCACCTGACGCGCCGAATACAACCGCGTGACGCCCTCGAACCGAGCGCTGGCACACCATCGTGCGGTCTCGGCGACTTCCGAATCGAATGACCCCATGATCGGCTCCTGCCGTTCCTGCACCGCAGCGCTATCGGCACACCGAACCCCAGGTGCTGAGTGATCCGGGTACCGCCACGGCCAGAGCCATCATGTGCTGGCCCATCTGTCGCGTCGACGGCTCCCCGATCCCCTGTGCGGGAGGTTAATCCTGGATGGATCGATGCACCATGGCGCCTTTACCGGAGCGTACCCGTCGAGATCAGATCCGGCTATGGGCAATCCGGCTGAGCCGCCGCCCTTAAAGCGGCCTGGTCAATGTACTGAAGCAGCGTGTACCCGGTTTCACGCTGCTGCCATCGGCGCGGATCCGGCCGGCCGCTACCTCGTCCCCCAGCTGCCGCACGACGGGCCGCGCTGGCCGCATGCTGCTACTCCCGCACGCCTGATCGTCCCGTGCCCGGCCGCGCCCGCTGAGGCTCCTGTCCCGAGCGGCCCCATCGGCCGGGACAACCGTTTCGCTGACGGCGACATCCGTGCCACCATTCCGCGATTCAGCGAACGCAACCGCGACACCAACCAGGCCCTCCTCCACGACGTCCGGGCCCTCGCCAGCTCGCGGAGTGCGACACCAGGCCAAGTCGCCCTGGCCTGGCTCCTGGCCCAGCACCCCTCGATCGGGCCCATCCCCGGCACCCGAAGCGGCAATGGTCTGACTTGGCATTCTTTCAGTCCACGTAATCGCGGCGGATTGACCTATAGCCCGCCCGGCGCCCTTGCCCTGCCGACTCTGCTGGTGTGCTTGCGCCCGGGTCACCAGTGCCGCCCAGATGGTTTCTTCTCGGGCACTCTCGAGTCTGGCGTCGATCAGCCATGAGCCTGGTGGTCATTGGCGCGATTTACCGATGCTCGGCTGGTCGCGAAGCGTGCCGTATAGCTGATCCGGCCGGCCGGGTGGTGGTGCGCCCGCCCGGCCGGATCCGGGTGGTCAGGGTTTGGTGGCGAGGATGTAGCGGAAGATGTTGTCCTGGCGTAGCTGGCCGTCGGGTTTGCGGTCGGCTTCGAGGACGTCGTGCAGGACCTGGCGGACGGCGTCGGGGCCAGCGATGTCGATTACGCTTCGCAGCGGCCCGGCCGAGGTGTGCGCGGTCCAGGCTTGTTCGTGGTCGGCGTAGGTGAAGCCGACCGGTGCTTCGCCGCTTCCGGCGAGGGTTAGGCCAGCTTTCTCAAGCAAGCTTTCGACCATTCCGGGGTCGCTGACGGCCAGCGGGGCGGGAGTGCCAGGTGGCGGCGGGGCGAGTGAGCGCAGCCGGGCGAACAGTGCCTCGGTCTGGCAGCGGTCCGGGTCGCCCCACACGCCGATGGTGACGTGTCCGCCGGGCCGGCAGACCCTGGCCAGCTGCTGCACCGCCGCGGCAGGGTCGGCGGCGTACTGGATCGAGTTGAACGCGGTAACAATGTCGAAGCTGGCGTCGCGGTAGGGCATCGCCTGGATGTCGCCGGTCCGGAGGTCGGCGGCCGGGGTGCGGCCGCGTGCCACCTCCAGCAGCGGCATGGAAGCGTCCAGGCCGGACACGGCCGCGCCGCGGTCGGCGGCCAGCCGCACCACCAGGCCTGCGCCGCATCCGGCATCCAGCAGCGCCTTCCCGGCCAGTGGCTCCAGTGCGTCGAGCGCCGCGTCGTAGATCGGGCGCATTTGCGGCTCCTGGTAATCCGCCCATGTCTGCGGGTCTCTACCCCACAGCTCACCTTGAACTTCCGCTGATCCCATGACGGCCTCCTGGTTGTTGTGGCCAGTGATCTGACCTGCTGCCAGCGTGCGAGCGGCCGACAGGCGGGGGCATCCGTAGCAGCCCCGGATCTGCTGGGAGTTGCTACGGATTTGCGGCAGACTTGGGGCGTGAGCAGCGCAGGGGGTCCGGCTGGCGCGGGGGTGTCCGGCCGGGAGTCCGAGGTGCTGGCCCTGCTGGGCGAGCATCTCAGCCATGCCGAGATCGCCGCCCGCTTGTTCATCTCGGTGCGCACTGTGGAAAGTCATGTCGCGTCGTTGCGGCGCAAGCTGGGCGTCACCGGCCACCGGGAGCTGGTCCGGGTGGCGGCCGGCTACCGGGAAGCTGCGGCGGAACGCGTGGCTGCTGCCCCGCTGCGGTTGCCGTCGCCGCTGTCCTCGTTCATCGGGCGGGACAGCGAGCGGGCGGCGCTGGCGGCGGCGCTGGATGAATCCCGGCTGGTGTCGGCGGCCGGCCCGGGCGGGGTTGGCAAGACCCGGCTGGCCCAAGCTGTCGTCGGCGATGTGGCCGACCGGTTTCCGGGCGGGATCTGGTATGTGGACCTGGTGCCGGTTACCGACCCAGCGCTGCTGCCCGCGGCGGTGCTGGCCGGGACCGGGCTGGCCGGGTCTTCGGCCCGGCCAGCCGAGGACGTGCTGGCCGCTGGTATCGGGGACCTGCGGGCCCTGTTGGTGCTGGACAACTGTGAACATCTGGTGAACGCGGTTGCGGTGCTGGCCGAATTGCTGCTGTCGGCGTGTCCGAACCTGGTCGTGCTGGTGACCAGCCGGGTCCGCCTCGTGGTGCCGCATGAGACAGTGTTCTTGGTACCGGGGCTGTCGCTACCGTCACCTGACGGGGACGGCGGGGACGCGGCAGCGCTGTTCGCCGAGCGGGCGGCCTCCGCGGGCGCACCGTTGCCGGCCGGGCCGTCCCGGCGGCGGGCCGCTGGGGTCTGCCGGGCGCTCGGCGGCATGCCCTTGGCGATCGAGCTGGCTGCCGCCAGGCTTCCGTCGCTGGGCCTGGACGGGCTGGAGGCCGGGCTGGCCGACCAGCTCAGCCTGCTGGCGGGCGGGTCCCGTCAGCAGCAGCGGCACCGCTCCCTGCAGGACACGCTGGACTGGAGTTACCGGCTGCTGGACCTGCGTGAACAGGCGGTGCTGCGGCGGGTGTCGGTGTTCGCTTCACCGTTCGGGCTCGCGGCAGCGGGGGCGGTCGCCGGGTACCGGCCGGTTGGGGCCGCGCAGGTGGCCGACGCGCTGGGCAGGCTCGCCGAGCACAGCTTGCTGGCGCCCGTTCTCGGTGCGCGGGGTACGCGTTACCACATCCTGGAGCCGGTGCGCCAGTTCGGTGCGACCCGGCTGGACGCTGAGAGTGACCAACACGCCCGTCCCCGGCATCTGGCCTGGTGTTTGGCCACGGCGGCCGAGCTCAGCCAAGGTGATATGGCCGAGGACGGATGGGGTGAGAGCTTCGACGCTGCAGCCGATGAGTTCCGCGCGGCGCTAGGCTGGTCGGCCAGGCAGCCCGGCCTGCGAGCTGACGCCTACCAGCTAGCCGTCGCGCTGTCGCACCTGCTGTTCGCCCGTGGCTGGCTCCGTGAGGCGCAGCGACGTTACGAGCAGGCCGCAACCCTGGCCAGCGACGCGGCCGATGCGGCCGGCGCATTCGAATGCGCCGCGGCGATCGCCAAGATCCGGACCGTGGGCGGTGAGGCGCTGCAACTGGATCGCTCAGCCGCCGCCGCATATGCGCGCGCCGGCGACCGCGCGAAGGCCGCGGTCGCATTCGCCCGCTGTGCCGAGCACATCAGCCGCTTCGCCGGCATGTACAGCGAGCCGCCCGCTCCCGGCACCGCCGGCCAGCTACTGGCCGAGGCACGGACCCACGCGGGAGACGACCCGCGCGCGGCAGCCGCGATCAGCTCCGCCGAAGCCCAGCACAGCGGCCTGCGCGGCGCCCAGGGAGCCGCGCTGGCCAGCCGCTCTGTCCGCCTGGCGCGCCAGGCCGGCGACCCGCTGCTGATCAGCGCCGCTCTCGACGGCGCAATGTTCGCCCAGCTCCTGCGAGGCGACATCGTCCAGGCCGCAGACACCGCCGCCGGGCGGCTGGCCGTGTTGCCGCCGCTAGCTCCCGACCCGCGCGCCGCCCTGGAACTCAAAGATGCCCTGCACACCGCGATATTCGCCGGTGTCGCCGCCGGGCAGACCGCACGCAGCCTTCAGTACGCCGAGCACCACTATCACCTGCCGTTCCTCCGCGAGGAACGCGCCCTAGGCGGTGAGGACCTGCTCGCAGCCTCCGCGCTAGCCGGCCAGTGGGACCGGGTCATCACCCTCAGCTACCAGTGGCGCCGCGGCTGGGAACAGGCCGGAATGCCCGCAGCGCCCGGCCGCAGCATGGCCCCGGCCGCCGCCGCGATGGTGCACGGGCTGCGCGGCGATGACACCGCTAGAGCCAGCTGGCTGGCCATCCTGGCCGCCATCCGCGGCGTCGACGAACAGGACGCAGTGCACGGCTCCGGCTGCGGGGAAGTGTTCGAGGCCATCGTGCTGCTACACCGCGGGCAGCCGCATGCAGCTATGGACCTGCTCACCGTCGCCGCGACCCCGAGTTCGTGGCGCCAGCAGCTGTGGCACCAATGGGCCGCCGCACTGCGCGCCGAAGCGGCCGTCCTGGCACGCAGCCCGGACGCCGCCCGCCGCATCGCCAAGGCAAAGGAATCCGCCGGCCGCAACCCCATCGCCGCCGCCCTCACCCAGCGGGCCGAGGCGCTCCTGCACAGCGATCGCGACGCTCTGCTCGCCGCCGCCGCCGCCTTCACCCAGGCCAGCTACCCCTATCAGCGGGCACGCACCCTCGTGCTCGCAGGCGGCGCAATTGGCGCCACCGGCCAAAACGACCTCGCCACCATGCGAGCCGCCCCCATGGCATCTCATGCCACCCCCCACGCTGACTGAGCTCACCGCAGATCGCCCACCGATGGGGAACTCCACTCATCGCGTACCGCCAGCAAGCGAAAACTCCTTAAGCAGCACGATGTCGATCATGTAGGTAAGTTGCGACTCGTCCCTCGGACACACATGCAACGCCCTGACCTGCGGTTATCTGTTGGCCAGGTGGGGCAGGCGGGCATCGCCGCAGGTCACGGCCATGGGGGTTCAAGTCCCTCACGGACACGCCCTTACGTACAAGCTTGCGGTCCATGCACTGGCCCGAACCTGCCCGGTGCTCCTGGTGGCCGGTCGTTGAAGGCACGCCAAGTAGTGACGCTCGCATGGCGGTCGACGGCGCTCCCGCGCAGAACGCCGATTCCGAGCGCAAAGCGAACTCGCTAGACTGCTGCGGTCGAGTGTGCAGATTGATCATTCTCGTGCGCCCGCTCCTATTTCTGCATCCCGCAGCTGATGAGCAGGGCCATGCAAAACGGAATGCGAGCCCGGCCAAGAGCCAGGCCGTTTCAGTCAGGCGGTCGGAACGTACTTCGCCTTGCTGCCCACACGCCGCGCGAGCTACCGGAGGGACAAGGTATTGGCGCTGGAATAGGCCCCACTGCCTTCCTGGCGCGAGGAGCAGAGGCTAGGAGGCCGCTAAACGCAGCGCGTCGAGCTGCCTGATAAACGGCGATTACCCAGCCTGGTCCATCCACGAGGGTAATCGGTGTACGCCGGGCAGGTAGCTGCCCACGGGGATCATCCAGACCGATTCTCTTCTGATCCGCGAGCTGGAGCACGAGCGTGGCTGTGAACGCCTTGTTACGCTCCGGGCACGCCAGTCCGGCGGCCAACGGGGAGCGGGGGCAGCCAGGCGAGAGAACGCCTGGCTGCCCCCGGCTGGGTGCCTAGGACACGGACGAAGGCTGCTCCTCGAGCAGGTCGGGCTCGGGGGTGGACTGGCGGCCGAGCTTGCTGGGCCACCAGACCCAGTGGCCGAGGTCCAGGTTGAGGGCGG
This sequence comes from uncultured Actinomycetes bacterium, assembly GCA_963744005.1. GTDB lineage: Bacteria > Actinomycetota > Actinomycetes > Streptosporangiales > Streptosporangiaceae > Palsa-504. Next base: position 3,063,105 of record CAVURU010000003.1, read on the forward strand.
TGACCAGCACGGATCTCACAACGATAGTGTCCAGCAAGACACCGAACGCCACCGCGAAGCCAAGCTCGGCCAGGAAGGTGACCGGCAGCGTGGCGAGCGCGGCGAAGGTGCCCGCCAGCACGCAACCGGCCGAGGTGATGACCCCGCCGGTCGCCGACAGCCCGGTGAGCGCGCCGCGTCGCGGGCCGTGCTTGCCCGCCTCCTCGCGTACCCGGGTCATCAGGAAGATGTTGTAGTCGATCCCCAGGGCGACGAGGAAGACGAAGACGAACAGCGGGAACGACGTGTCCGCGCCACCGAAGTTGAACACGTGGTCGAACATCAGCGCGCTCACGCCCAGTGCGGCTGCGAACGACAGCACCACGGTGGCGATCAGCATGATCGGCGCGATCAGCGCCCGCAGCAGCAATCCCAGGATGAGGAACACCACGGCTATGATGACAGGGATGATCACTGCGCGGTCACGCGCGGACGCGCGGTTGATGTCCAGAGTGACCGCCGTGTTGCCGCCGACCAGCGCGCTCGCGCCGGGCACCGCGTGCACGGCGGCGCGGACCCGGTCGATGGTATCGAACGCCGCCTGGCTATCCGGCGCGCTGGTAAGCGTGCCCTGCAGGTAGGCGTGGCCGGCCTCGCTGACCGGCCCGGTGACGTTGGTGATGCCCGGCGTGGACCTGAATGCCGAGGCCAGCTGCGCTCCCTGCGGCTGGTTGCCGATCACGATCACCGGCTGTCCGGCGCCGGCCGGGAAGTGCTGGTCCACGACTGTCTGCCCGACGACCGAGTCCGGGGTGTGACGGAATCCCTGCGCGGTGGTCAGGCCGCCTGCCTTCAGGCCGAGCAGGCCGGTCGCCATCGCGCCGAGGATCAGGGCCGTGACCACCCAGACCAGCCGGGGCCTTACCGCGATGCGGCGGCCGACTCGGGCCCAGAATCCCCTGGTCGTTGGCTCTGCGGTGCCGTACGCGGGCTTTACCGGCCAGAACAGCCAGCGGCCGAATATCACTAGCAGGGCAGGCAGCAGGGTCATCATGGCCAGCAGCGAGACGACGACGCCGATCGCCAGCACGGGTCCCAGGCTCTTAGTGGAGTTCAGCTCCGCGATGGTCAGCGTCAGCAGGCTGATGATCACCGTGGCGGCGCTGGCGATGATGGCCGGCCCGGCCCGCCGCAGCGCGACGGCCATCGCCTCGTGCCTGTCCTCGTGGCGGCGCAGTTCCTCGCGGTACCTGGCGGTCAGCAACAGCGCGTAGTCGGTCCCCGCGCCGAAGACCAGCACCAGCAGGATGCCGGCGCTCTGCGCGTTGACGGTCAGGCCCTGCTTGGCCAGCAGGTAGATCAGGCCCTGGGCGGTAGCCAGCGCAACGCCGGCCGAGGCTACCGGCATCAGCCATAGCACCGGGCTGCGGTAGGTGATCAGCAGCAAGCCGATGACGACGGCCAGGGTAGCGACCAGCAGGATACCGTCGATGCCCTTGAACGCGTTGGCCGAGTCGGCGGCGTTGCCTAGCGGGCCGGTGACATGGACGGCCAGGCCGTTTGCGTTGCTCTGAGCTATGGCACGAAGCGTGGTTGCGGCGTCCGAGGCGCCATTCCAGCCCTTCGAGCCGAGGTTGACCGGCACGATGGTCTCGATGGCCTTGCCGTCGCTGGAGACGAACGGGCCGGACACCTGGTTGTCCACCACGCTGGGCACGCCGCGGAACCGGACGGCGTCGGCGGCCGCCTTCGCCTTGTCCGCGCTGGTCACCCCCGACAGGCGGTCATACACCAGGACCGCGGCGAAGATGTTGGGCGACTGGAACCGCGACTGCACGTCCAGCACCTTGGTCGACTCGGCCGAGGCGGGCAGCCAGGCCGACGCGTCGTTCTTCTCCGCGCCGGTGAGCTTGCCTGCCAGCGAGCCAAGCAGGGCCACGACAATCAGCCAGAAGACCAGGACGGCCCACTTGGTCCTGCGTCCGCTAGGGAGGGCTATGATCGCGCGGGCTCGGCTCATGATGGTCCCCCAGATTGGTCGGCCCGCCGGCTGCCATTGATAGCACTATCGGACAGACCCGGGTACAAAGTCAAGACATATCTCGTCTTCCGGACCCCTGCCTGGCCGCCCCCATCACCGGCCGCCGGAAGGATCGTCGTTCCGCTGTTCATGATGATCCCCGTTCGCAAAGGACAACATGCCGCTGCGTTGCCTAGTTACGACGGCGGCGCGGCCGAAACTCATCGGATATCGCTGACTGTCGCCGTATCCTCCCGTGGAATCAACTCCTTCACCGGGCCGGAAGGCTCAATCGATCGCGTCTTCGACACCCGCGATCGCGGGGATGGCGCCCATCATGGTGTCAGGTGCTGCCTCGAGAGTCATTTGCGGTTGTAGAGGCGCACAGTCAGTGTTCCGAAGACCACGATGAAGGCGCCCCACCCGACCGCCCAGAAGATCTCTGCGGCGGCGCCGTGGCCGACCGCGCCGTGGAGATCCTGCGCGTGGCGGCCGGTGACGGCCGACTGGAAGCAGCCACGCTCACCGCCGATGTGCCGGCCGTGCCGGGGCCAGGCTGACCTGGTCACGGCGCAGGCCAAGGACATTGTCTGGCTCGACTACAAGGCGGGAACGCGCGCCGCGGCAGTGCGTGGTCCCTGCGCGGATGGAGGTCCGGGCAGTCGAAGGGACGGTGAAGCTCGACTTCACGGACGCCGTGATCACCCATCCGGTGCGTGGCGGAACGGTCAAGATCCGCCCGCGGAATGGCTCGAAAGAGCCGGTGCCTCTCACAGTAGAGCTCTCGGGCGAGACCCACGGCGGCCGTCATTGGCCGCCCACCGCGGCGGAGGTTCCGGCAGTGGCTACTGCATGGGCCAGGACCATACGCCAGGTCATTCCGCGACTGACACCTCGGCACCAAAGTCCTGCCACCGGACGGCCATGCCGCGCTGGCGCTACAGCCGCACAGATCGCCCGTTCGCGTCCGGAAAAGGACGGCCACGTCATCGGCCGGGCTTGACGCCAGATCGGCGGTTACTTGTGAGCGATCATCACCTGATGGACTGCCAGGTCGGCATCACCGGACACCACTAAGCACGAACGTCGTGGTCAGGGAGAGTTCACTACCATGCCCAATTGGTAGGCCTTGGCCCTCCGCCACTCTCCTTTTGCCAATGCTGGGAAGCCTCGATCTGGGCTTTGACCAGCCGCGGGCCTGGGTGGTAGGTGAGCTTGAGGCCGAGCTTGCGGAAGATCTCCTGGCTAGCTTCGGTCGCATTCAGCGATCTTGCTGCTGATGTCGTCGTCGATGGTGGCCTTGGCTGGGATGGGGCGGGTTCCGGCGAGCACCTGGAGGGTCCCGGCCATGCTGTGCGGAGTGAACTCACGGGCCAGCCATCTGTCGATGCGGTGGACACGGCATCCTTACGGCGAGGGCGTGCGGTAGTCCTTAGGTGATACGAGACAGCTACGCCTCGGCCGGCTTGATGTCTTCCCCGCGGCCAGGGCAGCCCTCGGTCGGGCAGTACGGGATGGGCGGGTCGCTGAGGTCGTAGTTGATGAGGATGTCCTCGCCCAGTGTGGTCACGCCGCAGCGGGTGCACGTCCAGGCTTCCGGAGTCGCGTCCAGGTTGCGCGTCCGCTGCAATTCAGCACGGTATGCGGCCTGCGTTTCGGGGTCCGCCTGCTGGTAGGTCTCCAGCAACGTGCGGTGTTCGTTCGCCATGTTGCCTCCTCGTGTCGTCGTCGCGCCGCTCCCTGCCCGTAGACCGGGTGCCTACACAACAGCACCGACCGCGGCGGGAAGATCACTGCGCGGCCGCTTGTTCCTCCACCTGCGACGAGGGGCCGGAACGCGGGAGGGCAGCCGAGTGCCGGCTGATTATTCGTGACGATTGCGTGGGGAGTGCCACTGAGTGCGGACAAATGAAGAGCGCACTAACGAGGAAGAAGTTGCCTCCGAGCTGCCCTCGGCCGAGGAGAAGCGGTCCCGGGGCAGCAGGCTGCTGTGGGGCGTCGACCGGTGCACAGCGGCTCCGCTGACGGCGGTGAGCGTGCTGGCCGCCGGGATCGCGTGGGTGGCCGTAACGGCGGCCTTCGGCTTCCCGAGTCAGTGGGACGCGATCTTCCAGACGCTGGTCGCGGCGACAACGCTGGTCATGGTGTTCGTCATCCAGCACACGCAGGCGCGTCAGCAGGCCGCTACCCAGCGCAAGCTGGACGAGATCTTGCGGGTCCTCCCGGGGGCGGACAACTCAATGCTCGCGCTCGAGCACGCCTCCGACGAGGAGCTGCGCGCGGCCCATCAAGAGCACCAGCAGATCCGGCAGACAGCACTGCAGGAGCTGAAAGAGCACAGCCAGCCCTAGCAGCGGCCAGCTACCGAGCAACCTACGGTGACGTGGTGCCCGGCCAGGTCGTGGTGGACAGCCTGCGGGCTGCCGGTAACAGACTTCTTGCAGGCCGGCAGGTCAGCCGGTGGTCCGGCGATACCGGTGCAGGTGGTCGTGTTCGAACGGCGGTTAGCTGCCTCCGGACGCTGGTCGACGACGACGCTGCCTGGATACTGGGTGAGCAGCACGCCGGCCAGGCTGCTCTTCCCTGATTTGGCGACACCGGTCAGCACGGTCAGCACACCACGAGGAACATCGAGGCTGATGTCGCGCAGGTTATGGGCGCTGGCGTACCGTAACGGGATGTGCCTGCCAGGTGTGCGGGGCGTCCTGGACAGGCCAGAAGTCGGGGTCTACGAGCGCCGCGCCGGCTAGCGGCTACAGGCTCGGCAGCAGCCGTTCGAGGCTGGAGGTGTCCAGGATCCTCGGCTCCGGATGATCACGCCATCCGACCAGGCAGGCAGACAACGAACCTCATCGGTGCCGACGCCGGCGGCGTGCCGGCGGGATCGGTTGCGGGCGCGCGACGACTCGACCGTGACCGGCCCGGCCCGGCCTGCACGGTGCCATGCTGATCGGCCAGCTCGCACCATCGGGGCAGGTCGGCCAGGTCGGCCGCCGCGGTCAGGCGGGCGGTGAAGCCAGCCCGGGCCCACTGGCCGGGGTCTGGGGCGCCGCCGTGCACCCGCGGGTCGGCCATCTCCTGGGCACCATTGTCATCCGCCCACACGCCGCAGTCGGCGCCCGCCTCGAAGGCGGAGCGAGCGAGGGCCAGCACCTCAGAAGGGCTGAGGCGCGGGGCGAAGACCAGGATGGACGGGTAGGGGAACCACTGGCCGCGACCGCGGGCTGGGGGGTCGGGCAGCAGCCGGGCCAGGCAGCGGTCTCGTTGTTCTTCGCCTCCGGGCCACCCGGCCGCCCGGCCCACGGTGTCGCCGTCCAGGAACAGCAACACGTCTCCCCGGGCGCGGGCCGCGCCCAGGTTGCGGGCCGCGGCGGCGCGGAACCCACGGTCCAGCTGCCGGACGGCGCGGACCGGCACCCGGCCCGCGGCCGCGGTGTCCGGGGCCCGGTCGGAGCCGTCGTCGGCCACCACGATCTCGAGGCGTTCGCGCGGGTACGTCTGGCGACGCGGCCGATCAAGGGCGGGGACGTCCGCCCTGGCCTCTGTCTCCTGCAGCACACCCCTCGAGGTAGTCGCGGACCATGCCCTCAGCGGTGTCGAGGGTGCAGGACTGGGTGACGCTCATGCCGTCGATGTGGAGTTCCCAGCGTGTTCCTAGCGCTTGGCTCGGACGGTGCCGGTGCTCACTGGAGCCTTGATTTCACAGCTCAGACCTGAGGCGGCGCCCTCCAGGTAAGGGGGCATCCCCGCCCGGGTGGAGGTCCGATCCGTGGGCGGGGCAGCCTTTAGTTGGGCAGTACGGAATCGCCGTGTCACCGATGTAGCTGATGAGGATGTCCTTTCCCTGAGTCGTCGCTCCACAGATCGAGCAGGTCCAGGTATCGGGGAGTGCGTTCAGGTCGCGCAGTCGCTGGAGACCGGCTTGATAGGCAGCCTGAGTTTGAGGAGCTGCCTGGTAGTAGGGCACCAGCGAAGCACCGGGGTCTTCCGTCATTCGTCTGCTCCTCTCTGCGGGCCGCCACCCCTTCCCCACAGTCGATTCCTCACACAATCGGAGGTTCGACCCACAATGAGGCCGCCCGCCAGGCCGCTCAAGGCCGCGGTGGCCGGGTCACGAAACGACTGGCTTGCAACCGGGCTCAGCCTGCAGTCGCCTGCTTACACCGCCCGCACCGTAGAGGACCCGGAGCTGCGCTTCACCCCTGGCGGCCATGTGGTGGCCCGCCTCCGGCTGGCCAGCACCCCCGCTTCTATGACAAGACGGCCGGTGAGTAGAAGGACGGCGAGTCGCTGTTCCTGACGTGCCCCCGATCACCGAGGCATTCCTCGAGCACGCAGCCGTGGACGTGACCTGGGCGAGCAGGCGTACCCGGGGCGGCTGGTCCCGGCGAGGTTCGGTTCCTGCTTACCGGGCTTGTGGACCCTGCAGCAGTAAGCCTCAGTCGTGAAGATCACCTAGCAGCCCGGCCGAGGTGGCATCGGCCTGGCCCCTTCAGGGCGATCCCTGCCGCAGAACCTGGGCTGCAGGGCCTGAAATGCTCACGGCTGACGAAGGCTATGCGGGCTTGTCTTCGGCGGGGGAGTCGTGGTCTGGGGCCAGGTGGCGCAGGACTCGTTCGCTGAGGGCGGCGAGCATGTCGAGCTCAGCGGGGGTGAGCAGGTCGATGAAGTTCCGGCGGACGTCCTGCACGTGCCCGGGTGCCGCCTTCTCGATGGCGGCGCGGCCGGCCGGCAGCAGGCAGACCATGGTGCTGCGGGCGTCGTCCGGGGTTGGGTTCGCGGCAGATCAGCCCGTCCTCCTGCATGCGCCGTACCTGGTGGGAGACACGGCTCTTCTCCCAGCCCAGCGTGGTGCACAGGTCGTGCGCGGGCATGCGGTCCCGGTCGTGTTCCGAGAGCACCGCCAGGATCTGCTAGTCGGCCGCGGGGCGGGGAACTGGGACTTCGCCCTCGGCGTCACGGAATTTCCCAGCTGAGCCGCACCCGCCCTGCCGATCCAAGCCGTCAACCAACAGGGGCGCCATGCTCCCTGGCAATGGTTGATTCATCACCGAAATGGCTAGCTAGTTGTACTGACCACGGACGTTGGTGACGGTGACGGCGACACGGGCTGGATGATCTTGAAGTAGAGAGGACCTCCGGGTTCGGTGTGGATCACCACAATCGGCACCGTCACCCGGGAGGTCCTCGTGGTCCACCGTAATGCCCCGCTGTCCGAGACCGGGCGCCTGCGCCTGGCCCGGTGCGTCGTTGATGACGGCTGGCCGCTGCGCCGTGCTGCTGAGAGGTTCCAGGTCTCGCACACCACCGCGGCCCGGTGGGCCGCCCGCTACCGGGAACATGGCCCGGCGGGGATGACCGACCGGTCCTGCCGCCCGCACCGCAGCCCGAACCGGACCAGGCAGCGGACCGAGAAACGGATCATCGGGCTGCGGGTCAGCCGGCGGCTGGGGCCGGCCCGGATCGCGTTCCGGCTGGGCCTGAACCCTTCCACCGTGCACAAGGTCCTGACCCGCTACGGCTGCCCGAAACTGGCGCACCTGGACCGCGCCACCAAAGTCCCGGTCCGCCGCTACGAGCGGGACTATCCCGGCGAGCTGGTCCACGTCGATGTCAAGAAGCTCGGCAACATCCCCGACGGCGGCGGCTGGCGTGTTCACGGCCGCGCTGGCGGCCAGCGCAACCGCCGGAGCACCTCGCCGATCCGCAACCCCTCACTGGGCTACGGCTACCTGCACACCGCCCTGGATGACCACTCCCGCCTGGCCTTCACCGAGATCCTGCCCGACGAGCGGAAAGAGACCGCCGCCGCGTTCCTGCACCGGGCCCACGCCTGGTACGCCGGACTCGGCATCACCATCGAACGAGTCATCAGCGACAACGGCGGCTGCTACCGCTCCAGGGACTGGGCCGCAGCCTGCGCCCAGCTCAGCATCACCCACAAACGGACCCGCCCCTACCGCCCCCAGACCAACGGCAAAGTAGAGCGCTACCACCGCACCCTCGCCGACGAATGGGCCTACGCCCAGCCCTACACCACCGAATCCGAACGCCGCGCCGCCTTGCCAGGCTGGCTCCATACCTACAACAATCACCGCGGACACACCGCACTCGCAGGCCACCCACCCGCCTACCGCGTCACCAAGCTGTCAGGTCAGTACATCTAGTGTCAGATATCAATATCGGCGGACGATGGCCTGCTCGGAGAGAATTCTCGCGATGAAGCTTGGTTTCGCACTTTCCCGTAGTCGGGCCCGCTGTGAGCAGGACGCTGAGCTGCGACTAGATTGGCAACGGCAGGAGGCGGCGAACCGATGGATAACCTGCACACGGTTCAAGTGCGCCGGGTTTACGACGATCCCGCTCCCGGGGACGGCATCCGGGTGCTGGTGGACAGGATCTGGCCGCGGGGCATGACCAGGGAGAAGGCCAGCCTGGACGAGTGGTGCAAGCAGATCGCTCCCTCCACGGTGCTGCGCAAGTGGTATGGCCACGACCCGGAACGGTTCGAGGAGTTCACCCGCCGGTACCGCAAGGAGCTGACCGAGCCGGAGCGGGCCGAGGCCCTTGAGCATCTGCGCGGACTGGCGAGGACCGGGACGCTGACGCTGCTCACGGCGAGCAAGGCCGCTGATATCAGTGAGGCCACCGTCCTCGCCGGGCTGCTGCAGTAACCAGCGGCCCCGACGACGGCCGAAAGCGCAGCCAGCGTGGAATCACCCGTGCAGGCGGGTGGTAGCGCCGGACCGTGCGGCGCCTGTCCCGATGGGCCAAGTCTCCGGTCCCGCGGTGAGCGTCAGCGGGCTGCCTGCCGCGCTCACCGCACTTTGGCGACCGTCAGCAGCACGGCGGAGTCTTCCAGCGTTTCTAGACGGTGGCGGGTGCCGGGCATGGTGATCAGGTCCCGCGGCTGCCCTCCCAGGCCAGCTCCCCCGCCGACATCCGCACCCGGCCGTGCAGGACCAGCACCGTCGCCTCCCCCGGGTTCTCGTGTTCGGACAGCTCGGAGCCGCGGACCATGGCGATGACCGTCTGGCGCAGCACCTTCTCATGGCCGCCGTAGACGGTGTGCGCAGTGTGACCACCACCGGCAACGGCGGCCAGCTTGAGCTGCTCACGGGCCAAGGCATCGAGCGACGTTCGTTGCGGCTTGCCGCCATTGTCCCCGTACCAGGCGGAGAGCACCAGCGGACTGTGAACGGGCAGGTCGGCGGTCTCATAGGACAACATGACCCTTGCCGCCCCCATGCGCAGCCTGCGTCATACCGGACGCCGCCGGAGAGGCCTGCCGACGCTTCCCGCAGCCCGGCTGGCAAGTCATCCTCCGCCTGCGTCCATGCGGATGTCCGCCCGAGCTCGGGCCGGGACGCGGCGACAGCCAGAGGCGCTGCAGTTCACGCACCTGATCACCGCGCCTAACGCCGGCTACGTGCGCGCTGTTGCGCAACGTCATTACGATCCGTCGCCGCCCAGCCAGAACAGCGAAGTCGCCAGGCACCCGCAATCCAGGGGAAGCCGTCCGCACTCAGTCACCCCACACCGGCCGGGGCAGGAATCTATCTGGTAAACCCACGGACCTATGGCCTGGCCTCCGCCGCTCATCGCACGCCGCTAGCAATTAGTGAAAACTCCGTGGTCAGGGCGATGTTGGTCATGTAGGTAAGTTGCGTGTCACCCCTCGGACACAGAAAACCCGCAGATCAGAAGCCAGTTACCGGCCGCTACGGGAGCTCGTGACATTTCACTGACACTAGTCATGCTCCGCGAGCCTCCCTCACCAGCCGCGCGAAAGTATTCGCAGCGTCTCGCTGGTTGCCGGGCAGACGCGGGCGCAGACGGTCATGGTGACCGTCGGCGAGGCGTGGCCGAGGCGCTGGCTCACCACGTGGACCGGCTCGCGAGCCAGCAGCAACGCCCTGCAGGGACCGGATCACCGTGAGGTGAGCGAGCGCCTGGACCGTGGCCGCGATGAGATCCCGTTCGGCCATCGGCGATGCCGTCGGCGGCGCGCCTGCCGCCCTACGCGTCCGCGCTCCTGCTAGGGACCCGGCCAGCGGCCGGTGGGTCAGCAGCAAACCAGCCAAAACATGTGTACGCCCTGTCGGCAGCTGCGTCACCGGCATCTTCGACCGCGCCTGCCCCTCCTCAGCCGCAGTCATCGGGATCAGACAGCCCCGATGGACATGCCCGCGGCGTCCGCCGGCGGCCAGGATGCTCGGAGCCGGCTTGGATGGCCTAGCCGACGGGTGGCGATGCGGAAATGCCGGGCGTCGGGCTGCTGTCGGAGGTGGCCTGGCTGCCGGCAGCCCATTGGGCGCCGGTTTCGGCGCGGAATGCGGCGATAGCGGACCCGATCGTCGGGAAGAAGTGCTGCGGGTTGATCGTGCGGGTGAGCCCGTAGCGTTCGATCTTGCGCTGTACCGGGTCCTTGAGTTCGGCGAAGACCAGGCTGATGCCCTGGGCGTTCAGTGTCTCGTCGAGGTCCTCAAGCACGTCGGAAGCGGTGGTGTCCACGTCGGTCACTGGCTCGGCTGCGATGAGGATCCACGTGGGTCTCGGTTCTGTCTTGGCCAGCCGCCGGACCGTGTCGCGGAAGGTCTTGGCGTTGGCGAAGAACAGCGGCGCGTCGAACCGGTAGATGACCAGGCCAGGCAGCTGCCCGGCCTCGGGATGGGAGCGGATGTCGTGGTAGCCCTCCAGGCCGTCCACGCGGCCGAGTACCGTGCCGTAGGGCCACCAGGAACGCCGGAAGACGTTGAGGATGGACAGCACGACCGCGATCCCGATCCCGGGCAGCACGCCCAGCAGGGCGACGCCGAGGAAAGCCGCAATGGACAGCAGGAACTCGGCTTTACGCTGCCGCCACAGCCGCACGGTAGCGGGAATGTCGGCCAGGGACAGCGACGCGGTGATCACCACCGCGGCCAGGGCAGGCTGGGGCAGGTTACGGAACAGGCCCGGGACCAGCACAATCATCAAGATGATCAGGGCGGCGCCGGTGACCCCGGTCAGCTGGGTCTTGGCCCCTGACCGCTCCGCCACCGCGGTCCGCGATCCGCTGGTGCTCACCGGGAAACCCTGGAACAAGCCGGCGGCCAGGTTCGCCGCACCGATGCCGACCATCTCGCCGTTGCCGCGGACCTCCTGCCCGGTGCGCGCCGCGAACGCCGAGGCGGTGGAGATCGTGTCGGCCAGGGAGACCAGCGCGATGCCCAGGGCCCCGGCGAACAGGGGCCCGAGATCGGCCAGCCGGACGGACGGGATGGTGAGCGGCGGGAAGCCCTTGGGGAGCACCCCGACCAGGCTGACACCGTGGTCGGCCAGGCTGAAGACCGTCGTGGCCGCAATGGCCAGCACGACCGCGATCAGCACGGCCGGGACCTTTGGCAGCCAGCGCTGCAGGACCAGGATGAGCACGACCGCGGCGATCCCGACCGCGGCCGCGGCCGGCACCGCATCGCCGTGGGCCAGGCCCCTGACCAGCCCGGTGATCTCACCAATGAGGTTATCGGCCTTGACCTTGAACCCGAGAAGCTTGGGCAGCTGCCCGATCAAGATGGTCAGGGCCAGGCCGTTCATGTAGCCGATCATCGTCGGCTTGGAGATCAGGTCGGCGATGAAGCCGAGCTTGGCCACGGCGGCCAGGAGCATGACGGCCGCGACCATGATGGCCAGGATCGAGGCCAGCGCGACCGCGCGCTTGGCGTCGCCGTCGGCGGCCATGAGCGGCAGGATCGTCGCCGCGATCATCGGCCCGAGCGAGGAATCCGGGCCCAGCACCAGGATCCGCGACGGGCCGAACACCGCATAACCGAGCAGGCACAAGATGGACGTGTACAGGCCGGTGATCGGCGGCAGGCCCGCCAGTTCGGCATAGGCCATGCCCTGCGGGACCAGCAGGGTCGTGAGCACAACCCCCGCGATGACGTCCTTGAGCAGCCACCGACGACGGTAGGACGAAATCACCTGAAGCCCGGGCACCGCATCGAACATAGACACCCCCGGGCCCTGGGCATAAACCGTAGCCGCAAATCTCCCGCCGGGATGTAGGCCAGCGCATCACCCGTGCAGGATGACGACTCACCTGCCGCAGCAGATGATCTTGACGGAATGACTCCACAGCCAGAAGGCCAGGCGTTACCCCCCGTGTAGCGGCGTTCCGGATGCCGGATAACCATGCGTGAGCGGTAGGGGGCGTTAACGCTGACCGGCTGCTGCGCTGGTGTCATACCGGCAGGTATCAATGCGATTCCCCGCTTGACCGCGCTGACACCGGCCAGCAACCTGAGGACGGTCTGATGAACCGACGCATCACTGCACGAGCGGGCCGGTCCGCCCCCGTCGGCCTCCCGGCAAAGCGGCGGGGATCACCCCGGCATGAGCAGCTAACCGGGGCCGTCAGCGAGTCCTGCGGAGCCATCCCCCTCACGTCACACCCGCCGGAGGTAAGTCGCAGGCTGCAGCGCGGCAGGAGGTCGACGCCGGGCAGCCGCCGTCTCGCGGGGGCGTCGCGTGCCCAAGCTCAACCTGGAGGGTAGCCCGGCCTGTCCGGGTAACCCAGCTGCCGAGTGCCCGAGGGGCGCTGCAGCCAGCGGCGTAGGCGCAGATGGCCGATCCTGCAGCACAGCCACGCGCATTGTGGCCTTCGGCCACTTGATCGAGCGGCCGCCCCTGCGGCCACCCCCATGAGGGTGATGCCGGAAACCCGATCGTGGGGCACGCTGACATTGTGAGCGGGTCCGAGGCGAGAGGCGAAATGGCACGATCAGGGCCGGGCGCCGATGAACGGCCAGTGGTTGTCACGGGGCGGCGCGGCAGCGGGCCTGTTTCACGGCCAGAGGTCTCGGACCGAGACCGTAAGACGGCATGGAGGCTGGTCGTGCTGGCAATGGGGTGGCATGTGCTGCGAAGCCGCCGCTTCTATGAAGGGCTGGCCGTGACCGCGATCGTGCTGGTCTCGCTGAGCGTGCTCGGCCAGGAGCGCGGGACCGGCTGGATGGGGCGCATGGCGGCCTGGGAGAAGGGGGAGGCGGCACGCCTGGAGCGTAAGGCCTCGCGCCGCCGCCTGATCGCTCGTCGTCGGCGTGCCGAGCGGCAGAGAGCGTTGTCGAGTCGCTGACCCGGGGGATGCGGGTCAGCGTGTCGGGGCGGCTGCGGCAGCGGTCGTATGAGACCCGGGAAGGCGAGAAGCACACAGAAGTCGGCCGTTCCGGCCAGCATTGGCTGATGATGAACTGGCAATCATCATGCGACGTCCAGACGCCCAGGGATCCGTCCACACGCACCGCCATCCCTGAATTATGTCCTGAAGCGCTGGTCACTCGCCTGCCACGGCCGTGGGATTACGGTGGTCTGGCGGCCGCAGGAAGGAGAGGACGTGTTGGGCGACAGCCTGCCCACCTCGGCTCAGGTGCTGAATGGGCTTCCGGAACCTTGGCCCGATGACGACGGCCTGCGCGGCTTCATCCGCGAGATGCGAGCCGCGGACGGCCTGCTGCTGGGCGTGCTCGATGATGACCCGACCGGGTCACAGGCGGTGCACGACGTCCAGGTGGTGACCGTCTTGGAAGAAGAGGCATACAGTGCGGCACTGGCTGGTCCAGCCGCCACCTGTTTTGTCCTGACCAATACCCGCAGCATGGACGAGCCGACCGCCATGCAGGTCAACGTGACGGCGGCACTGGGCTTGCGCTCGGTGGCCGAACGGCGCGGTGCGCGCTTGCAACTGGTCAGCCGCAGCGATTCCACCCTGCGCGGGCATGTGATGGCGGAGGTGACCGCCCTGGACTCGGTGCGCCGGGAGAGCGCCGGCCGCGGCTATGACGGCGTGCTGCTCGTCCCGGCGTTTCTGGAAGCGGGGCGACTTACCGCCGGGGACATCCACTGGGCCCAGGTGGGTGGCCACCTGGTCCCGGTGGGTGAGACTGAATTTGCGCGGGATGCCGCGTTCGGTTATCGCGCATCGGACCTGCGAGACTTCGTGGCTGAGAAGAGCGGCGGCAGGATCCGGCGGGACGAGGTCGGCAGCATCGGACTGGCTGACATAAGGCTGGGCGGCCCGGAGCGAGTCCGCGACCTGCTGGCCGGGGCGCGGGATGGTAGCTGGACCCTGGTCAACGCCTCCGAGTACTCTGACCTGGAGATAGTCGCAGCCGGGGTGCTGATGGCCGAGCATGCGGGCGCATCGTTCCTGTTCCGTAGCGGTCCCTCGTTCGTGCGCGCGCTGACCGGGATGGGCCCGCAGGCACCGCTGCGCGGCACGGACATCTGGCCTGCCGGACGGCCCCCGCACGGCCGGCACGGCCTGATCGTGGTGGGATCGCACGTCGGCCAGACCAGCCGCCAGCTGGCGGCGCTTCGCGCCCGGGGCGGAATCACGGCCATCGAGCTGGATGTCCCGGCCATCGTCAGCGGGGCGGAGGTGGCGACCTGGACGGCACGGCAGGCGGAGGCCGCACTGCGCCTCTCAGATGTGCTGGTGTACACCAGCCGCGCCGTGACTACGGGCCACGACGGAGCCGAGAATCTGGCGATCGCCCGCGCGGTGTCCGCCGCCGCGGCCCGGACCGTTCGCGAAGCACTGGCCGCCCGGCCCGCCTGGGTCCTCGCCAAGGGCGGGATCACCTCCCACGACGTGGCACGCTACGGGCTGGGCATCAGGCGCGCCGAGGTGGCCGGCCAGCTGTTCCCCGGCGTCATCTCTTTGCTGCGACCGCTGGATGCGCCGCCCGGTGTGATCGGCGTGCCTTACGTGGTCTTCGCTGGCAACGTCGGCGATGACGACACCCTGGCGGACGTGGTGGCCATCCTCAACGGCAAGCAGCAGGACCGCTGATGGGCTAGCTAGCCGAAACGCGCACGACGGAACCCATGGCGGGCGCGACACCGGTAGGCTCATCACATCCTGCCCCACGAGAGCCCTCCGGGCAGGTCTCGCCACGGGCAGCCCACGGGCCACGAAGACCCTCGCCACACCCACTCAGGCTTCCCCCGACGAATGGGGATCTGGACGAGTTTCTCAGCTGTACCTGCTGACGGCTAGCGGCGTAGAACGGCGGCTGAGCCCCCGGGGGGCCGCGGCTACGGCTTAGCGCGGAATGACCGGCAGAATGATGTGGCTGGGATGCAGCGGATCGTGGTACACCGCCTGCCGGGCCGGGCGCAAGTCGGCGTCCCGGTCGGTGCCGAGCGGGCGCCCGGTGCCCGGGTTGGGCTCCCACTCCGGGAAGCTGCTTGAGCTGATGTGCACCCCCAGCCGGTGGCCGGCCGGCAGCACGACGCTCGTCGCGACCAGGTCAATGACGAACTGGTAGACGGCGCCGGCCGCAAGCGGCTGCGGCAACCCGGCGTGCCGGGCGCGGACGATGCCCTCGCACAGGTTGATGGCTGTGCCGCCGGGGTGAACGTCGATGAGCACCGCAGCGAAGTCTGTGTCCGCCGCGTCCGTGGACGCCCACACCAGCGCCCGTACCGGCCCGGTTATCTCCAGCGGCTCGGTCAGCGGTGCCGAGGTATAACGGAGAATGTCCGCTCGCTCGCCGACAGCACGCTGGTCGAACGGCCCGGCGAACTCACCGATGCCGAGCAGCCGCCCGCCGACGGTCGGAACCGGGTCGGCCGGATCGTGCCGGAACTCATCTGGCGCGGTCCCTTCCGGACCATCCGGAGACAGGCCTCCGTCCTGCTGCAGATACCACGGCGTGTACCTGGTCCTGGCCAGGGGCCATTCCTGCTCGTCCCGCCAGGCGTTCTCGCCCATTACGAACAGCCGAACCGGGGCCAGGCCAGGATCGGGACCGTCCTGCAGCCAGGCGCTGAACCAGTCCCGGCGCAGCGTGGTTGTGTCCAGCACGGCGGCCGGCCCGAAGTCAATGCTCCCCACCACCGACGACGTCGGCAGCCAGTGCGCCCAGGGGCCGACAATCAGCCGCTGCGCCTGCCTGGCCCGAACGGTCGGCGCCTGTCGCCGCATCCCGGTGAAGTTCGCCAGGATGCCGTCAAGGTGAATGTCATACCACCCGCCGACATGGATGGCGGGCAGGTCGAGGACGTCATAATAGGTAGCCGGATTGACCCGGCGCCAATTCGCGTCGTCGTGCCGCTCGTGCTCGAAGATCTCGGCCAGCCAGGTGGCCCGCTCGTGCCACAGAGGATTGCCCAGCATCGGCCGGATCCGGTACACGTCGTCGAGTACCTGCTTAGCACGCATCCTAGCCGGTCGCACAGCTGCGACATCGCCGGAGGCAAGCGCCGCGCTGACTGCCAGCCCGGCCTCCCTGACCTGGTCAAGCACCGGATCCTCGATCCCCCACTGGGGGGCCATCGAGGCCACGACCGACGCGGTCCAGCCGATCCGCAGTGCGAGCCGGAGCGCACCGCCCGGGCCGAACGACGCTGACCAGTAATCGGACGGGCAGCACTCCGGCAGCATCGCCTTCAGATGCGGCGGCCGGGCCACGGCGGCCAGCCACTGCGTATAGCCCATGTAGGAGGCACCGAAAACACCAACCTGGCCGTTCGACCAAGGCTGGCCCGCGGCCCACTCCACCGTGTCGTACCCGTCGTTCACCTCGGACTGGACATAGGTCCACTCCCCCTCAGACCCGAACCTGCCCCGGCAGTCCTGCAGGACCACCGCGAAGCCGGCCGCGGCCAGCTCGGTCGGCGCTGCCATCAGTGCGGCGGTCTGCTTGCCGTAGGGGGTCCGACAGATCAGGACGGGCACGGGCTGGCTGACGGCCGGCCGCCACACGTCGGCCGACAGCCGGACGCCATCTCGCATAGGGACGCTGACTCCGCGCTCCTCGACGACAGCCCGCCCGGCCTGACGTTCGTCAGTCGTCACATATCAGGGATACACCGCGCGGCCATACCAGAGCAAAAGGGACGGCGATCGCCGTGCGGGCCAACAACAGCAGTCCGCCTCCGGAGGTGACTTTGCTGCCACGAGGGACCGGCACTGAGCCATCTACCGGTGACGCGGAGGATCAACCCAATTCCCAGGGGTCGGCGCGTAAGTGGCCTAGCCCGCGGGGGCGCTCAATCTTAGGCCTTCGACCGCGACGAGGCGCCGCAAACATCGACGGAATTCACCAGACGTCGCTAGTGAGCTGGCACCGTATCGATTCGCCGGAACGTGTGCGAGGTAAAGCTAGTGCTCACGCGGGGGTGCTCCCGAGTAGTTCGATGATGATCCGTTGTTCGTCCTTGGCGGCTTCGGAGCCCGTGCCACCGCGTCCAGTTGTCCAGTGAGCGAGATCCATTGCGGTCGATCCGCGGTCGTTTTCGAGGCGAGGATCGGCACCGGCGCGCAGGAGGGCTTCGACCGCAGCCGAGCATCGGTTCCTGACCGCTCGATGAAGTGGTGTCACGCCGCCGGCAGCGGCCGCATTGGGATCAGCGCCCGCCTCAATGAGAAAGATAATGACATCCCGCTGGCGTGCCGGGTTCCAGCTGACCGATCCGGGCAGGCCGATCATTGCCGCGTGCAACGGCTCGGCGCCCCGCCGGTTTCTGGCCCGGATGCCGGCGCCGCGCTTGATCAAGTCTTGTGCCATCTCAGAGTCGTAACTGAACCCCGCAGCGTGAAGGGCAGTATCGCCTTCGTAGACCTGGGCCAT
Source organism: uncultured Actinomycetes bacterium (assembly GCA_963744005.1). Classification (GTDB taxonomy): domain Bacteria; phylum Actinomycetota; class Actinomycetes; order Streptosporangiales; family Streptosporangiaceae; genus Palsa-504. The sequence goes on from CAVURU010000003.1 coordinate 3,080,724, forward strand.
ACGTTCGGCGAGGAAGAACTCGTCTTGTCGCGCCAGCCCAGCTGTCGCCAGCGACGGTGCCGCGTCGAGAAGGCCGGCCGCAGTCATATGGTCAAGGTTTGCGATCGCTACCAGCAACCGCGTGAGGACTACCGTGCCAGCCACGGCATGCTCCTTCCCGGTCAGCGACCAAGCAGACATCTGAATACCGGAGGCCTCGTGCCGACCGTATCCGCGGCCGGGCGGCATGACCTGGCTGATGAGGAGCGGGCTGTCCTGGAGCCCTGCTGCTCAGGGGGAAGAAGCCAGGCCTGCCGCCGAAGCACAGCCGGCGGCAGCTGATCGACGGGATCCGCTGGCGGACCAGGACCGGCTCGCCCTGGCGGGGCGTCCCGCCCGCTTACGGGCCCTGGCCGTCGGTCTATGCGCTGTTCCGCCGCTGGCAGCGAGACGGCTGGCAGTTGCTGGTCGCCGCGCTGCAGGCGCTGGCCGATGCGGCCGGGCACGTGACCTGGGACGTCTCCGTTGAGCGGAGCCGATGAGGGCCGGGCCGATCAGCCGTCTCAGCATTTAGCGCGTATTTCTTCAGCGTGACCGGCCTCTGCAGTAATAGACGCCCTCAGGCTGACCGGCAGAGCCAGCAATGGGTGGCCTGCCAGTTGACATGAGGAGGACACGATGCATCCGATGTTCGTGAAGCTGTTCCTGGAGGCCGACGCGGATGACCCGCAGGCCGATGGCCGAGAAAGGCGACGCCGCGCGAACCAGGCCAGGCGTATCCGGTCTCGCGTCACCATTAAGGCAACCGCCCGCGATCATGATCGCCGACCGCGACGGTGACTCTTTGAGTCTGGCGCGCCGGGCCCAGAGCCCAGTCCCCTTAACGAGTAGCTCACCCGAGGAGCTGCGGCGATGGACAGCGGATGCTTCCATTGGCCAGATTCAAAACGCAAAACCGCTGGTCAGGGCGAGTGCGCTGGATAGGCCTTTCGGTGCAGTCGCCCCTCGGACACATATGAGAAGCTCGTGGCGGAGCTGCTCGAACATAAGCCGCCACACCACGGTACAGGGCCGCCCGCGCTGACGGCTTAGTCGCCCAGCGCCGTGCAACGGCCGTCCACGTACTGCACTCCTGACCAGAATTGGTCCGCTTTCGCTGCTGCCGTGTTCGCGTCCTTGATGTCTCCGGCTGCCACATCCTGGCCGACCATAGTCAGCCAAACGAAATACAGGCCGTAGTCGACCTTATGGACCTTGCTGATGGGGGGCAGCTCATCGGAGCCAACCTTGGATGCGGCGCCTTCGAGAGTCGTGCCGTCGCCAGGCTCGGAACCGAGGTTGTCGTCTTTCTCGTCCTGGACGACCTGGTTCGCGTCCACCACTGCAGACAGGTTGTCCCGGTACGCCGGGCTGTCGCACCATGCGGCCATCGGGGACTGGGTGAGCGCCGAGGATGGCTGCGGGGCCGGGGCGGATGACGCGGCCGCGGCCGCCGCAGACGGCGGTGACGAGGCCGACGAGGACGACGAGGACGAGCTGGCAGACGAGCACCCGGTGACCGCCAGGACGACAGCGACGGGAGCGGCAGCCAACGCCGCCGTCCGTATCCAGTTATTTGTCATAATTTCGCCTCCGCCACGAACGTAGACCGGGCAGTGCGAGAGAGGCACGTGAGTACGAAGCCGAGGCACGAATGTGACCAGAGCGTTCCGGCAGGATTAACCGGCCTGGCCGCCATAAGGGTACGGGTCAGCGGTCCTGAGCCCAGTGAATGACGTATGCCAGGGAGCCAGCAGCTGCGCCGGCGGCGAAGCCTATGACTGTCGCAGGCAGCCCCACCTCGACGGTGGCTGCCCAGGCAGTCGGTACATACGTTCGCAGGCCGACGAGCAACCCAGCCGTCCCGCCGAGCAGGCCCAGCGCAACTGCCCCGATGACGGCGTAGCGCAGCGGGATGGGCAATTCGCCGAGCATGCGCCGAATCCCACCCATGCCATGATCATCGCAGAACGACGGCCACCCTTACTATCGGCCACCGCCTGCCTCCTGCGGGGCCAGAGGAGCTTTTGCGCACCGGGCTCTGCTAGCCCGGCACCATCTCATGCACCGTCTGTTAATCCTCGTGAGCTTTGCCGAGTGCTGAGGCCGGATCCAGCCGGGAGCTCCAAGGCGCTTACCGGCATGAACGGGCGGAGAGCGTTTCCGCGGGAACGTGGCTGAGGTGATGATGGAGGCCTAGTGATCTAGGTCAACGCTCTGGCCGCGGCATGAGAGTGCGTCCTGCTGATCACAGGATGAGCTTCATTCCTTCATGTGTCGCGGCAAAGCCGAGCCGTTGATAGAAGCGGTGGGCGGAGATACGGGACTTGTCCGTCGTCAACTGTACAAGCGCGCATTGTCGCCGCCGGGATTCGTTGATAGCCCAGGTCAGCAGCGCCGCGCCCAGGCCACGGTCACGGTAGGCCTCATGAACCCGGACGGCCTCGACCTGAGCCCGCAGGGCACCGCGGCGGGCCAGCCCAGGAAGGAAGGACAGCTGCATCGTGGCGATGACACCGGGGGCGGCTTGGGCGACGAGCAGCAGGTGCGCCGGGTCGCGGTCGATGATCACGAAGGCCGCCCGGTAGGCGGCCAGATCCTCCGGGCACCTTATGCCGTCCCGGCTAGAACCAAGCTGGTCAGCGGCCAGCAGCTCCACAATCTCGGGAACATCAGCGGCAACGGCGTGCCGTAGCGTGACCTGATCTGAACCCAGGTCGAGGGTTTCCAGGATCTCCACCTGTCCAGTCTGCCTGCCAGCCCCAGCGGCCGGAGGGCCGGCACGGCCGGGCCACAGCCGTAACGCAGCATTACCCACTACGCGGTAATTGCGGACGTTGTGCGTAGCGGTGGATCTCGGCTGAAACGAGGGGCCGGAGGTCGATCAGGGAGTTGGTGGCGGCCCTGACGAGAGCGCGCCTGGCTGCTTCTGCTCGTCGTCCCGGGCGTGCAGGAAAGCCGGACCCCGGCGCTCACCCGCGGGCTCGGAGTTCAGCGTTTCCGTCCGCCGACACCAGGCACCGAGGCGACCTGCTTCATCCAGTCGGCGAGCTGGCGGACATCGACGTCCTCGATGGACTCCAGCTCGACTCCTCGTGTCGCCTTGCCCATCCCCACGGGTGTCACCGGTGGTACCGGCTTGAGGTCCACGCCATTGATGAACATGACCTTGACATGGCCCGCGAAGCCGCCGCAGCTGAAGCACCACCCGTCACCGACGCCGTAGTAGGCCATTCCCCACTTCACGGACCGCTGAAGGCCGGGGAGGGTCTTGGCCGCCAGGGCGTCGATCGCTTCGGCGATGCCGCGCTGGGGTTGCGGGAGGCTGTCAATATAGGCGAAGACCGGCTTGTCGCCGACGGCGGCTTTCGCGGGGCTCGCCCTTCCGGTCATGGCTTCGGGCAGCGTGAATCCGGCGCCGGCCTGCGCTGAGAGCTTCCCGTCCGGTCTGTGGTCTTCGTTGTGGCCAGAGAGGTCGGCGGGCATGATCACTCCTGTGTCGAGGGCGCCTGGCGTCATAACCAGTAGACCATCGACGCCACGTAAACTCATCGCTCCCACCGGGCACAGACTGGCTCCCTCGCGGCCGACCGCATCGTCCGCGGCGGCCGGCGCCGGGCGGCCCGCTGTCCTGGGCCATCCAGATCACCGCAGCTATCACCCGCCTCGACGCCCGACACGTAACTGACCCGCTAGAACGCCCCCACAACCAGGAGGAAACCACCAGGGCCCCTGGAGCCCCTCCCACCCGGCGCGACAGCCGGGCCACCAGACACAACCGAAGCCAAAACAAGCAGCCGGCCAGCCCCTCAGACCACCCAGCCATGATCACGAAAGATCGAAGTTGACCAGCATTGGCTCCTGGCCATCCCGTGCCCAATCAGTTGCCTAAGAGCAATTGCCTATGAGCAATTATCGGGTAATTGTTCGTGAGCAATTGCCAGGCGGCAAGGGATTGACTTTCCGCCTGACGCGTCCAACAATCCGATTAACACAGCTGTAACTCTGCGAATGTGGCCCCTACCAGGAGTCACGTAGCAGGAATCTGGTGACGACCATGTCGTCACCGACGCGGCAATGGCAACGACGCCACCCCTATGTCCTGGCCTGCGCGCATCCGGCGAAGGCCCCGCTTGATAGCCAGCATTGTCGGCTGCGATCCCGGCGCTTTCGACGTCAGCGGCCAATTCCGGGTTTCGTCACGACATCGGCCAGGGTGCCGCGTTCCCCGGTTTACCTCGCCATGCCCTGAGACCGCATGGCAGCAAGGAGAGCAGCAATGACACAAGACGCTTCGGGAGCAGGGACCGCCGCGGCCGGCACCACCCTGGTCATTCCCGGCGAGATGGCAGCCCGGGTTGACCGCCTGCCCAGGAGCTGGATGGCCTGGGAGATATGCCTGATCGTGCAGGTGGGCTGGGCCATCGCGGCCTCCACCGACGGGATCGCCGCCCGGCTGTACCCGTACGTCTGGCTGCCCGCCAAGACCGTCACTCACTCCCAGTACGACGTCCTCTACGCCTTCCAGGCCGGGATCAGCATCGTCATCGGCGGCTACGCCATCGGCTGGCTCGCCGACAAGATCGGCCGACGCAAGGCATTGATCATCTCCGCGGCGCTGGCAGGAGTGTTCATCTGGCCGTTCGCGTACGTGACGAGCTATCCGGCGCTGATCGTCTTGTCGATCGCCGACACGCTCGGGTTCGCCGGGTTCCTAGCCATCAACGTCGTGTACATGAGCGAGATCATGGGCCCGTCGGTCCGGCCACGGGTCATGATGGTCTCCCAGGTCTCCGCCATCTTCGTGCTCGGGGCGATCCTGACTGGCATCATCCCGCACTACTGGTTCCCCGCCCAGTACAGGCAGTACCTCTGGCTACTCGCCGGGCTGAACATCGCGATCGCGGTGCTGCTGTTCTTCCGGATGCCCGAATCGCCGCGCTGGCTGGAGGCCCGGGAACGTCGCGACGAGGCCCGTCAGGTCGTGGAGCGGATGGAGGCACGGGTCATGAAGAAGCACCCCGTGCTGCCCGAACCCGACGTGTCGCCGTACCAAGTGGTGGCCGAGGAGAAGACCAGCTGGCTGGCCCCGTTCGGCAAGCAGTACGCGGCCGTCACCATCTTGCTGCTGGTGGTCATGGCACTCGGCTACGCCGGCATCGTGTACGGCGGCGCGAGCCAGGCCTTCTTGTTCCTGTCCCTCACCCGCGGCTACAGCGCCGGCTTCGTCTTCGCCCTCACGGCCTGGAGCTCAGTGGTCTCCTCCATCGTCTACCTGCTCAACGCGTTCGTCGGCGACCGGTTTGAGCGCAGATGGGTTCAGCTGGCCGGCGCCATCCTGTTCGCCGGCGGCTGGTGGGGCGTCTACGAGGTGCACAACACCCCGGGCATGGTCACCATGTACCTCGTGGTGGGCGCCGGCACCATCTTGTGGCTGTGGAGTATGTACGTATACATCCCCGCCAACTACCCGACCAGGATGCGCTCGCTGGGCACCGGCTGGACGGACGGAATCGCCCACATGGGCGCCTGGGGCGGTGTCCTGATCGCCGGACAGCTGTTCGTCGTGCTCGCGCCACGGAACTTCATCCTGTTCATCACGGTCCCGTGCGCGCTCGTCCCCGGCGTCCTGCTCGCGATCTTCGGCACGAACCAGCGCCGCCGCGCACTCGAAGAGCTGTCCCGATAGCCGCTGGGCCGCCGGCTGGGTAAGGCCGCCGGCCTTCCCGAGGTGTCTCCGGTGGCCTCAGGTGTCACCGGCGGCCCAGCCCGACCCAGCCGGCCTCCCGCCGAACAGACCATGGCGGGAGGCCGGCGCACCGGGTAACGCCGCCCGGCGGCTTCGGGACAAGGAAACACCCAGCAGACCACGACCCAGGGCCAGGAAAGCCGATGAGTGACGCGGACCAGCCGCAAACACGCCGCTCTCCGGCTCAGAGATCCCGGCTTCACCCTCGGCCAGATCGGCGCGGTCTTCCACGCGACTCCCTCCCGTAGCTGCCGAGCGGCGATCACAAACCCACGGGTCAGGAGCGGTGCGCCATAGTGGTCTTTTAGTGCAGTCGCCCCTCGGACACAGAAAACCCGCAGATCAGAAGCCAGTTACCGGCCGCTACGGCAGCTCGTGACATTTCACTGACACTAGTCATGCTCCGCGAGCCTCCCTCACCAGCCGCGCGAAAGTATTCGCAGCGTCTCGCTGGTTGCCGGCAGAGGTGAACGCTTTCCCGGGCAGCCCGATGTCGGCACCCAGCGTCTACCGTCTACACCCGGCTTGCTCGCAGTGGACTGGCAGGCGGCCAATGCTGTGTCCGGGTGATCAGCGGCATGCAGCGTTTAGCCAATGATGACCGCGGATACCTCGAGGGGCTTGATCATCATGCTGACGGCTTCGTTATCAACACGGGCAGCACCCCGAGGCCGCCTATTTGATGCTGCACCGTGCCGGTTGCGGATCCATCAGCGGCAGGCCCGGCCAGGGCGCCACCTCGCCGCGGCAGTAGCAGGGTGCCTGCCGCCGTTTCTCTCGACTGCGGGTGGCGGCCAGGCGACTGTGGTCTATTGACCACGGCATTCACGCGAAATTAGGCTCGCGGCAGACGTGAAGGCAGCGACGGCAAAAGGGCGGTCGGCGCGTGGCGGAGCCTGGGACCCGAAGGCTGGTACTCATAGCGACGCTGACCGGCGTGTTGGTGACCAATTTCCCGGTCACGATCCTCAGTGTTGTCCTTGCTCCTATCGCGCGCAGCTTCGGGGTCGCTGCCAGCGTCGTGACGTGGGCGATCACTGGCCCGTTTTTGGTGATGGCAGTCTGCACCCCGGTGGTCGGCAAGCTCGGCGACACGTACGGGCACCGCAGGGTGTTCCTTATCGGCCTGGCTGGCTCGACCGCAGGCGCGGTGGCTACCGCCCTGGCGCCGACAGCCGGCACGCTCATCGCCTTCCGGATCATCGCCCAGGGCTTCGGAGCCGCAGCTCAGCCAACCGCGCTGGCCCTGATCATGCGGGTCTACCCGGCCGACCAGCGAGCCAAGGCGACGGGCTGGTGGTCGATGGTCGGATCGGGCTCTTTGGTGATCGGCTTGGTGATAGGAGGCCCGCTGGCCCAGGCCCTTGGCTGGCGCGCGCTGTTCGTCGTCCAAGCCGCGATCACGGCAGCGGCCCTGGTGCTGGCCCTCCGCTTCCTTCCCCGAGATCACGAGACCCAGCAGGCACGCGTGGATTACCTCGGCGCCGGTCTGCTCATAGCCGGGATCCTGGCCGTCTTGTTCGCGATCAATCAGGCGCCTTCGAGTGGGCTGTCGGTACCGCTCGGCACGGTCTTCGCAGCGGGCCTGGCCGTTCTCGCGCTGTTCGGCTGGCGCGAGTCGCGGATCACGTTCCCGCTCATCCGGTTGTCTTTCTTCCGGAATCCCATGTTCTGTTTCGCAAATGCCATTCTCGCCTGTATCGTATTTGGCTATTTCGGTGGCTATATCCTAACGCCCATCTACCTTGAAACGGCGCTAGGAATCACATTGTCGGTGACCTCACTGATCATGATATTCAGGCCGATCTCCACCAGCCTGGCCTCCCCCGCCTGGGTCCGCTTGCCGCAGAGGTGGTCCCGGCACGGCCCGGTCGTCGCTGGCGTGCTGTCCGTCACGGCTATGTGTGTGTTTGCCCTCGGGGCTTGGGAACACTGGCTCGGGGCATTCATCGCCGGGAACGTCCTGGGCGGCCTTGGGCTGGGCATCGCCCAGCCGGGACTCACGACGAGGCTCATCAGTTCAGTAGGCGCGGAGGAATACGGTGCCGTCGCCGGACTTCAGGCCATGTTCACCCAGATCGCCGCGGTACTCGGCATCAGCGTACTGGGCGGCATAGCAGCCGGGCGCGAAACATCAGGTCACGCGTCCTACTACGTCCTCGCTTACCTGATCGGCGGCATCATCGCGATCGCTGCCGTCTTCCTGGCCGTGCTGCTGAAGGCCCGCATACCCGACACCAGTACACAACTACGCCAAGAACTCGCTAAGCACGACAGCTGAAGCAAGCTCTGGGCTGCGGCCAGCCCCGGCACCCGGACAACAGGCCCGCACGCTTTACGTTAATACCTCACCGCTACAGACCCCACCCGGCCTGCACCAGGCTCGTGACCACATCCACCGGCATTCCGGTGCGCAAATTCAACCCGGCTCACGCCCTGCGCTCGACCTTGTCTGCGGCAGATGGGTGCGTTTCCCAGGTAGACGGGCCGGTCGTCATCTCAGCCGCCTACCGACGAGGCTGGTGGCGTCGTGTCATCGCGTCCATGCGTGTGGGTGGTCCGGCCTCTGCTGTGGATAGATTGGCGGCGTGCCCGACTACTACCGTGCCCCCGGCTGGTTCACGCGCAACGTTTTCAACCGGCTGGTGGCATTCCTTACCCGGCATGGCATCAGCGTTCTCGGCTCACGGGTCCTCGCGCTGAAAGGCCGGACGAGCGGGCAGTGGCGCACTACGCCAGTGAACCTGCTCACCCACGACAGCCGCCGTTACCTCGTCGCAGCCCGCGGCGAAACCCAGTGGGCGCGCAACTTGCGCGCCAGCGGCACTGGTGAACTGCGGGTGGGCAGGCGCGCCGAGAGCTTCCGGGGCCGAGAGTTGACGGACGAGGAGAAGGTCCCGGTGCTGCGCGCCTATCTAAAGAGGTGGAAGGCAGAGGTCGGTATCTTCTTCGAAGGTACCGGGCCTGACTCCAGCGACGATCAGATCCGCGCCATCGCGCCCAGACACCCAGCGTTCGAGGTTCTACCTATCGATTAGCTCCGGCACTGACCGCTATGAGCGCGCTGCGCAGCCGTGCAGCGGGCCTTGGCTGAGCGAATTGCTACCGCGGCCAGTCCTGAAGCCGCTGATGATCATCACGCGATATGCGGCAGAAGAGGGCACCTCTACGCCGGTGCAGGCCAAAGCCGCGCACCGACGGTGGCCACCAGCAAAGGCCAGGCCTCTCGCTGCCTGTCATGCAGATCGACCTATTGATGCCCGCGTAGGCGGGGCACACTAGTTAGGTGCCGTGGTACCGCTGGGATCAGCCGATACCCGAGGAATGCCCGCGATGCGGAAAGCCTCCGGGTGAGCACAGCACCCGGATCGAGGATCACAGCGGGCACCTGGGCCGGGTACTGGAGTGTCCTGCGACGGAGGTGGCCTGACTGGCATCCATAAGTTGTGCTCGCATCCCAGAGGCGGCGGCCATAGCCTAATTCAGGGCGGCGGTACCCGGCACCTGATCGATGAGCGGGGTTTGCAAGCTGCGACCTATCGCATCGATCCCGCTCGTCTGGTCTCGGTCAATGTCGCTTTCCCACTGCCCACCGCAGCGTCTGCGGCGCAATCGCGATTACGACGCCTCCGCTCAGGTCCTCGTCAGTCATGTCTCCAGTCTGCCTCAGACATTGGAAAGCGTTATTCTCCTCTGACCGAATGTTCGTCAAGAACTGGGGTCCTGTCATATCCCGCGCCGAAGGCGTTCCACCAGGCATGAGCCGACCACACTGACAGATGCCGCGACTCGCGGCATGAGAGTTGCTCGTCATCCTGTTGGCCGGGCAGTTTGTCGGTGCCCCTGTCTATGGTTAGCGTGTGGATTCGCGACAAGCAGCCCAGCGGTGGGCAGAGGTGTGGGAGCGCGGCTGGCCCGAGCATGACGTAGCCGCTATCAGCGCGCTTTACTCCGAAGGCGCCTTCTGGCAACAGCATCCGTTCCGCGATCCGGAACCAGGCTATCTAGCCCGCGTGTTCGCGGAGGAAGAATCAGCGGAGTGCCGGTTTGGCGTTCCTATTGTCGACGGTGATCAAGCGGCCGTGCCCTGGAGTGCGCAGACTAGGCTGGCCGACGGCGGTATCGAGGATCTGGCCGGGGTGTCGTTGCTCCGTTTCGAGGCCGACGGGCTTGTCGTGGAGGAACGCGACTTCTGGAACCAGCGCTGATGCGTCCTCAAGTGGCCGGTCCTGCTGCGGAGCCGCTTACGCTTCGCGGCAGATGAGTGCGTCTTATCGGGTTGGGGCCTAGTGCGCTATCATTAGATATCACCTGGAGGTAGACATGGCTGATGTACTGATCCGTGATGTACCAGAGCAAGTTGTTGCGGCGCTAGATGCCCATGCTGCGCGCCTCGGCCTCTCCCGGAGCGAGTATGTCCGCCGCCGCCTCGCTCAAGACGCCGCCGCCCCAGGGTCCCCCGTCCGAGTAGAAGACCTAGCCCGGTTCACCGACACCTTCTCCGATCTGGCCAACCCTGACGTGATGTCCCCGGCCTGGAAGTGACGACCTGGCTCATCGACAAATCCGCACTCGTCCGCCTGGCAGCCAGCCCAGATGCCGCCGAATGGGCCCAGCGGATCGAACGCGGCCTGGTCCGGATCGCCACCGTCACACGCCTGGAAACCGGATTCTCGGCCAGGTCAGGGCCTGAGCTGCGAACCGCGTTCCGGCAGCCGCCGCTGTCGTCAATGCCGGTTGAATACCTGACCCCGGCCATCGAGGACCGGGCCTTGGAGATCCAGGCCCTGCTCGCCGACCAAGGCCAGCACCGCGCCCCTTCAATACCGGATCTGATCATCGCCGCGACCGCCGAGCTGGCCGGGCTCACCGTGCTGCATCTCGATAAGGACTTCGACCTCATCGCCCAGATCACCGGCCAGTCGGTAGAACGCCTGACCACAACGTAACCCGAGGCGCGACATGGCCCTGACAGCGGCATGTGAGCACGTTCTACAGTGCAGCGGCTATACATAACAGCACTTATCGCCAATTCCTTATATCCATCGCGATACAGGATCATTACGGGGACTGTATTTAACGGCGTCCACGGCCGTTCGATGGTCTCCGCAGCAGGTCCGCTTCCGTTGTAGCTCGGAAATTTCCCATGCGCAGAAGCAGAGCACGTGACTTCGAGAACGGGCAGACTGCGGGCATGGTTTATGAGGTTGGAGCGGCGGATGCGTCATCTCTGCCGGACGGGAACTTGGAGGCCGGCCCTGTCCAGCCGAGCGATGTCGTAAGGCAGGAGCTGCAGGCGTACCTGGCAGCCGATTCGTCCAGGGTCGGGGAGGTGTACCGGCTGCTTGAGGAAGGACTCGCCGGAGACGCCATCGCCGAGCGACTCGAAGGAGGCGCAGCCGGCGCGTGGCAGTACCGGCGCATGGTCCGGGCCGTGCTCGACGGGAACCTGCCCACTGCTCCCACCGTTGCCCTGGCTGCAGCCCGTCGGTACCGTACGCTTCTCAAGACGCCAGGACTGTCAGCTGCCACCCTTTCATACCTCCGGGTGAACCTGGACGAGCTTGAGCGGCGCGCGAGTGACCCCGCCCGCCTGGATGAAGAAGCGCAGCAGGCCAGCAAGCAGACCCAGCAGGCGGAAGCCCGCAACGAGGTCGGCGTCTATGTCTACGCTCTGCCGCACTACATCAGGCACCCGTACGACCAGGCCTCCGGCCGGACTCTGCTCAAGGTCGGCCACAGCAACAGTGATGTCATCGTGCGGTTCCGCAGCCAGACCCGGACGACCGCGCTACCCGAAGAACCTATCCTGCTGCGGATCTACCGGACTGGCGGTGATTCGGCGGCCCGCGCCGAGTCAACCTTCCATCGCCTACTTGACGCCGCCGACCACAGCCGCAGCGCCGGTAAAAGCGTCGGGCGAGAGTGGTTTCTTAGAGCCTGCTTGAGAACTTAGGTGACCTGGTCTTGGTCCTGCGGATTGAGTTTCCGGGCGAGGCGGCGGGTCATTACGATGATCATGGCCCAGTAGATGTAGGTCTCGTGGTGGGCGGGCTGGCGTTCGTAGTCGCGGACGGTGCGGCGGTGGCGGGTGATCCAGGACAGGGTGCGCTCGACGACCCACCGGCGCGGCAGCACTTTGAAGGCGTGCAGGTCATCGGGGCGCTTGACGATTTCCAGCGTCAGCTTCGGCTTGAGCTTGCTGCTGGCCCAGGTGACGAGCTGGCCGGCGTAGCCGCCATCAGCCCAGGCCAGCTTGATGGCGGGGAATGCTTTGCGCAGGTTCCACAGCAGCGGTTTTGCCGCGTCGCGGTCCTGCGCTGAGGCGGCGGTGACCAGGACTGTCAGGAGCAGCCCGAGCGTGTCCACGGCGATGTGCCGCTTGGTCCCGTTGATCTTCTTCCCGGCGTCATAGCCGCGGCGGGTTCGGGCGATCATCTCCGAGCCTTTCACCGACTGGGAATCGATGATCGCCGCGCTGGGCCGGGGACTGCGGCCGGCCGCGGCGCGCACCCGCTCCCGCAGGTCATCATGCATCTGCTGTGCCGATCCGTCTGCCTGCCATTTATCCAGCCACCAGTAGACGGTGCCCGCGGGCGGGAAGTCCGCGGGCAGCGCCCGCCACACCGGCCCGTTATGGGTCAGGTAGCGGATCGCGTCCACGATGTCGCGCATGCACCAGCTGGCCGGGCGGCCGCCGCGGCCGGCCAGCCACGCTGGGGCGGGCAGTAACGGCTCACAGACCGCCCATTCCGCCCCGGTCATGTCCGAGGGATAGCGGCGAGCACGGCGGCTACGGGAGATCCCCGCCGGGCAGCACCGGCACGCCACCATGCCGGGGGCAGCAGCGGGCTGGACATCACGATCTGCAGCAGAGTAGAACGGCACGCAAGGCTCCTGGCATCGCGCTGGCTTCGACACCCAAGCGATTACCAGGAGCCTCTTACGTCACTTCAACGACACACCGCACTACGCCCGGGAAGATCCAGATACGTCCTGACCGACGGCAGGCAGGTTCTCAAGCAGGCTCTTACTCACACCAGGTTCCTTGACGAGATCGCCAAGACGCTCAGCCTCGATATCGACGTAATCAACGAAGGCGAGTTCGACGACAACTGATCACAAGCCGTGATGCCCTGAGGTCGGCATCGGCGGCCAGTGAGGTCTCTTTGCTCTCGCGCCCGAAACCAGTGAAGTTCTGCGATCCCGGAGTGACCTGTCGCCCATCTATCAAGAGGACCTTGGCGTGCAACCGCGGAAGGGATCTCACCTCGATCCCTCTCGAAATAAGGCGGCGGATGGCCAGGAGTTGGCCGCGGCAGTCGAAGGCGCCGCTCTCAGGCGACAGGTCTGTGACAACCGCGACATCCTCCGCCCCTAGGGTCGCGTTTCCCAACAGGTCTACGGCCAGGCGGTCGAGGTACGGGGAGTAGACCCGAACCGACTCGATAGCCGCAGCGACGCGCTGCTTCCACCTTGGATAGATGTCGGCAGCCAGAAACTCATGATCAACTGACTTCCCCGCAAAGGGAGTCTTCCATCCGGAAGCCGTACCGAACCCAAACGGCGATTATCCTGGCCATCCCGGTTCAGGGACCGCCCCCCAGATGCCAAGCCCTAGTACAGCCTGTGCCTAACGCGATCCGCCGGTGCGCGGCAGATGAGTACGTTTCGCATGCAGGCGGGCCGGTCGTCATCTCAGCCGGCTGCCGACGTGGCTAACGGCGTCTTGTCGGAGTCATCGCACCCAAGCGTACGGGTGGTCTGGCCTCTGCTCAGGATAGGTTGGCGGCGTGCCCGACTACTACCGAGGCATTCACGGCTGATCCGCACGCTCTACCGTCGCCGCGGTGTCGGGAAAGGTGCGGAGCTTGGCGCGGGCGCGGGTCGGGTCGATCTCTTGCACTGTGGCTGCCAGGTGCTCGAAGTAGTGTTGGTAGTGCGGCGGCGTCCGCAGTTCGCGCTCGCGCACGATGAACGGCGACAGGACGCGCCACATCCGCAGGGCGCTGTCTCCGAGGAAGCCGGCGGCCACCTCAGGGGCGAGGAGCCCGCGTGCGACCAAGACTCCGAGATTGTCCAGGTACTGACTAACCTGAAATGCGGCACCAGCGACGTCGTCGGGCAACCCGCGCATTCCCCTGGCGGGGTCGATGTCAGGTAGCCGCTCAGTGAGCAGCCGCCGAGCTTTTTCCATCTCGGCGCTGCGATACTCGCGGAACAGATCAATCGTCGCCGGGAGGGCATTGGCCTTCCGGGCCTCGGCCACCTGCAGCACGACGACGATCATCGTCAGCGCGGAGACACTCACAGCGGCAATCGCGATCACAAGGCTCACGCCCAGATCCTATGAATCGCTCCGTGTTATCCAGCAGATCCGGGCGGCTCCAACCCCGGAGAATCCGCCACCGTCGCACCCATGGGCCCGACCAGCCACCATGAACGGTTCAGCCCAGCCTTCCGAAACGCACCGGCCCTCGCCAGGCCCTTCATGCCCCCCTCGACATGGTGACAGCTCAGCAGGCCCGCCGGGATCACGCCGCCAACACGACGCCTCGACGTATGGTTCCCTGCCCGCTCAGCAGAAGGCGGAAGCTCCAGAGGTCGGGCCTAGCAGGGACATCGGTCCAGGGATATTCACAGCTGGAGTTTGTATGTTAAGCGCCGGGCGGCGATCTGGACATCGTGCAGGTCGACATGGTCCTCGAGCATGGTGGTGATGAACGCCGGCGAGTGACCGCGTACCGGTCCATCCGGGAGCCCCGACTGTTCAGCAGGACCGGTCCGCGACGCTCAAGATGGCCCACGCGAAACCGAGTCCCTCAGGTGTTTTCCATGAAAATTCCTCAGCGTATGCAGTCGCGATCTGGGCATCACTGATCTGAGCATTGGGGAAGGCCATTCAAGACCCGCCCGCGAACTACGCAGGAGTGAATCCGCCACTTATGGCTGGCAGTTAGCCACTACTGACCTCTAATCCGGTGCCATCATAGAGTCAGTCATAGCTATGGCGCTACCGACTTAGGCTATGATCATACCGTGGCGTCCATTACACGAGCGGCTTCGATTGTCTCGTCGATTGTAATAGCTTTCGGTCCAGCTAAGTGGTTGATAACGATTAAGCGGAAGGCGTCGTAGCTACGTTTCTAGTCGGAGCGGGAAGCGTATGAAACGAACCGCGCTACGCTAAATCGTGATGCAGTAGCGTGGTACGGAAAAGGCACTGAACTAATCGGCGACACAACTCAGATCACTTGCCCAGGTGGATCCCGGCAGCGCCAATTCCAATTTCTAACGTGAATATTACAGATGATTACACAGCCGAAAAATGAGGCTTCGCTTGCCGGGAAGCTTCGTCGTGAATTGTCGGACCAGCTTCCTTATCGCGAGGGCTCGCGAGGGCTCGCGAGGAAGGTTTCTTAGAGCCTGCTTGAGAACCTGCCTGCCGTCGGTCAGGACGTATCTGGATCTTCCCGGGCGTAGTGCGGTGTGTCGTTGAAGTGACGTAAGAGGCTCCTGGTAATCGCTTGGGTGTCGAAGCCAGCGCGATGCCAGGAGCCTTGCGTGCCGTTCTACTCTGCTGCAGATCGTGATGTCCAGCCCGCTGCTGCCCCCGGCATGGTGGCGTGCCGGTGCTGCCCGGCGGGGATCTCCCGTAGCCGCCGTGCTCGCCGCTATCCCTCGGACATGACCGGGGCGGAATGGGCGGTCTGTGAGCCGTTACTGCCCGCCCCAGCGTGGCTGGCCGGCCGCGGCGGCCGCCCGGCCAGCTGGTGCATGCGCGACATCGTGGACGCGATCCGCTACCTGACCCATAACGGGCCGGTGTGGCGGGCGCTGCCCGCGGACTTCCCGCCCGCGGGCACCGTCTACTGGTGGCTGGATAAATGGCAGGCAGACGGATCGGCACAGCAGATGCATGATGACCTGCGGGAGCGGGTGCGCGCCGCGGCCGGCCGCAGTCCCCGGCCCAGCGCGGCGATCATCGATTCCCAGTCGGTGAAAGGCTCGGAGATGATCGCCCGAACCCGCCGCGGCTATGACGCCGGGAAGAAGATCAACGGGACCAAGCGGCACATCGCCGTGGACACGCTCGGGCTGCTCCTGACAGTCCTGGTCACCGCCGCCTCAGCGCAGGACCGCGACGCGGCAAAACCGCTGCTGTGGAACCTGCGCAAAGCATTCCCCGCCATCAAGCTGGCCTGGGCTGATGGCGGCTACGCCGGCCAGCTCGTCACCTGGGCCAGCAGCAAGCTCAAGCCGAAGCTGACGCTGGAAATCGTCAAGCGCCCCGATGACCTGCACGCCTTCAAAGTGCTGCCGCGCCGGTGGGTCGTCGAGCGCACCCTGTCCTGGATCACCCGCCACCGCCGCACCGTCCGCGACTACGAACGCCAGCCCGCCCACCACGAGACCTACATCTACTGGGCCATGATCATCGTAATGACCCGCCGCCTCGCCCGGAAACTCAATCCGCAGGACCAAGACCAGGTCACCTAAGTTCTCAAGCAGGCTCTTAGCAGGCACCGCCAGGTCGACCCCCTCAGGCAGATTGAGCACCGAGGTCAGGCACCGCTCGCCGCCGATCTGCCGGGCGTGCGGGCTGACCGCGTAGAGGCGGCCGGCGTACCCTCCCCGGCCCGGATGTTCTCCAGGATCGCCCGGCCTGCCGTCCGCTGCTGCCCGCACGCGCCGATCACCGCGACTGACTCGGGCGCGAGCACATGCCGCAGGCTGGCGGTTTCCGCGCTGCGCTCCCGTCCGGCCACGGCATTCAGGTAGCTGTCGGCCGAGGTGACCGGGGCCGCAGCGGGCAGCGGAATGGTGGTCTGGAAGACCCCGTCGTCGAGCTGACGGTCCACGGGCAGGCTGATGTCGGCGAAGACGTTCAGCATCGCCCGGTTCTCGGTCAGGGTCTGCGCGGTGAACGTGGTTATCTGGTGGCTCCTGGCGTGGGAGACCAGGTGTTCGAGCAGCAAGGTGGCGATGCCGCGGTGGTGCATGTGGTCGGCTACCACGAACGCGATCTCGGCCACCTCGCTCTGCCGGCCCGGTGCTCGCTCGCCGACGGTGACGTAGCTGGCGCAGCCGACCACTTCGGCGTCCGACAGCGCGAGCAGTGCCACCTGATCCGGTGCCGGGTCCCGGCAGATCCGCCGCGCTTCGGTGCCGGCCGCTCAGCCGGCTGAGGTTGAAGAAACGCAGGTAGGTGTTGTCGGGGGACGACGCCTCATGCAGGGTCTTGACCGCGCCGAAATCGCCTGGCCCGGCCGGGCGGATCTCGACCGTCGTCCCGTCGGCCAGAAGGGCATACACCGGGCGGGACCCGGGCCCTGCCTACGCCGTGCTCATCGCGGTCTCCCTATCGCCGGGGTCAGAAGCCCGGCCGGGCGATGCTGGCGTCGGCGTCGGCGTAGCTAAGGCGATCGCGGACGGCGACGACGCCCTGGACGTGCCGCACCTTGCGTACGATGACGTGGCCCAGTGCGGCGGTTTCCGCATTTCCCTCCAGGGTCACGACGCCCGCTCGGACGGTCACCGCGAACTGACGCGGGGTCGCCCCGAACTCCTGCCAGATCACATCGTCGGTGACCTCCTTGCGGATCTCCTCATCTGAGCGGTCGAAGACCGCCAGCACGTCGGCCCGGCTGATGATCCCGGCGAGCCGGCCGCTGGAGTCGATAACGGGGAGACGCTTGACCTGCAGGTCATACATCAGCCGGGCGGCCACTTCGACCGAATCTTCTGGTGAGACGGTTACCGCCGGGTGACTCATCAGGTCGCCCGCGGTGAGGCCCTCGGCTTTCTCTTGCTCCCCGTGGTGCAGCATGCCGGTGCCCGGTCCAGCGTGGGCGGCGATCAGGACCTTCCTGGCCAGCATGTCGGCCTCGGAGACCACCCCGATCACTTTCCCGTCGTCGTCGATGACGGGAAACGCACTCACCCGGGACTGACGGAGCCGGGCCGCCATCTCCTCGAATGACGCGCCAAGCTTGACCGCCACGACCGCAGTGGTCATGGCGTCCTGCACGCTTGTCTTCATCCTTATCGTTCCTTCCGGACCGGATATGGCATCAGCCGAGCTGGAGGCGGATCGGGCCAGCAGCGGGCCGCGGTGCCCGGGCAGCCGAGACGGAGAGCACGTCAGCTCGCGGGTGCCGGCGCTGGCGGCGGAGACGCCACAGGGGTATCCGGGCGGGGACCGGGGCGGAACCGGTTGCGCATCGCCGGGAGGACGAGACGGTCCAGACCGAGGTAGCCGGAGTTGCGCCAGGCCAGAATCAGGAATACCGCGACGATCGCGTAGGCCGGGTTCACCCCGGATGATCCGGAGAACATGTAGATCACGTTCAGGACCAGGCCGACGGCGGCCGCGGCTCCGGTGAACAGGCCCAGGATCAGCAGCGCGCCGATGATCAGCTCGCTCAGCGTCACGGCTTTCGCGATCCAGGATGCGTTCGGTATGACGAAGCCGTGCAGAAACCCCGCAAACCAGCCGTAGGACGCCCCGCCCTTCCCGGCCTTCGACCCGGCGACACCGGCGGTGGCGAATCCCTTCACCCCAGCGCCGCCGCCGTTCCAGAAGGCGCCTTGCTCGCTGCCCCATACCTTCTGGTAGCCGGCGTTGAGCCACCCGTAGCCAAGCCAGAGCCGGGCGACGAGCCACAGCACGCTGGCGGCCTTCGAGCGGAAGAGCCAGTCAGCGGCACGCAGGTTCCGCCGCCCGGCCGGCGGCGTCCCGGCCGCGTTTACGTCCACGGTCAGTGCATGGCGCGGTGCTTGCGTGGTCATGTCGTTCCCTCACGTGTCATTGGTTCCGGGTCCGGCCGCCGTCCGGCGCCGGTCAGGCAGAATCCGGGCCGCGAACCACGACCACGGGGCATAGCGCGTGCTGCACGCAGTGCTGGCTCACTGAGCCGAGCAGCGCCTCGACGAACCCGCCGTGCCCGCGGCTGCCCACCACCAGCATGTCGGCGCCGGCCGATGCATCCAGGAGCACCTGGGCGGCATGGCCCTCGGCGACGCGAGTGCGCACCGGCACGTCACTGGCGGGGTCGATGGTGCTGCTGATCGCCTCAGCGGCAATCTTCTCGGCGATCTCCCGGAAGTCGTAGGGTGACTCGGTGGCCCCGACCGCCATGCCGTAGCCGCCGGAGGCGGCCAGTTCCGGGTAGTGCCAGGCGGTCACGGCGTCCACGGCGGCGCCGGTGAGCCCGGTCTGCCGGATCGCCCAGCGCAGGGCGCTGAGCGATGACTCCGAGCCGTCGACTCCGGCGACTATCCGCGGGGTGGCGGGGCTTTCCTGGGCTGTCATGTGCGTCTCCTCGATCGTCTGTTGTCGCGTTCTGTGGCTGGCGCCGCGGCCCTGGCCGGCCCGACCCTGCGCCTGGTGCTAGCTGGGCTCGGCCACCGGCCCGGCCAGGACCGACCCGTTGGCGGGAGTTCTGTTGACCGCTGGGACCAGGACAGGCGGGCTGGCCGCAGGCAGTGCGGCGGGCAGGCCGACGGCGGCCTTTCCCCCCGCGAGGAAGGAGCCGAGTTCGGCGATGGTGGTCATCAGCGAGGCCGGCATCGTGACGACCCGCAGCGACACCTTGTGCAGCACGTCGATGAACGGGAGGGTGATTCGCAGCCCCGGCGGGCGCGCGCCGAGCACTTTCCCGGGCCGGAACAGCACGCCCTGCTCATATTGCTTCACCACCCGGACCGACGTCGCGGCGCCGGTCAGCAGCACCACCACGATCACGAGCACAATGATCAGGACTTCCATCACGAGCCTTAATTCCGGGATGTGGGTGACTTGACGCGCACCGCTGATGCGCCTTGGTCGGTCATGCTGGGGAGCTCGCGGTGGGAGAAGTATTCCTCTCAGGGTTCACGCCGTCCTGTGGCCGTCATACTCGGCGTTCCATTGCCGTTTTAGGTAAAAAAAATCCGGGCCCTGCCGTGCCTCCGCGAATACGCGGGGCACCCTGCCAGGGTCCGGAGCAACTCCTTTGACAGTACGCGTCTTTCGCCCGCATGGGAAATTGCGCTGGTAATGCTGAGCATCAATTGGCTGACGGACGGGGACAACCGGTTAGGACTCAGAATTCGCAGTGGAATCCGGCCGCGACGCTGGTCTACACCAGCGGGCAGGATCGTGGTCAGGGACAATGCCTCGCCCGCTGGGGTCGTAGCGCGGCGGCCGCGTTTCTGCGAGCGAGCGAGCCGGGGGCCGCGCGAGGTCACCCACGGGGCGCCTAGCCAGCGCACGCGGCCGCTACCATCCGGCAGAGCGTCCTCGGCGGCGTAGCGGTCGCTTCGAAGCTTCACGTCAGTGCGGACGGCCTTCGTGGACGGCATGAAGGTGGCGCTGCTCGTGTCGGCCGGCATCGCGACGGCGGGCGTCGTCCTCTCAACGCCCGGCCGGGGCGGGACCAGGGACAGTAAATGCTGGCTGGCGAAGCAGCTCGGTCAGGGCAGGTGAGTCCGTGATCCGGGCGGCCATGCCGGCGCCCAGGGCCTGCATCTCGGCGTGGGCGTGCCGTGAGTGCGCGGCGAAGCACAACTCGCCCAACGGCGAGCGCATGGTCCGGGCCCAGTACCGGACGGCAACCGGCCTGAGCAGCGGGGTGTGCAGGACAGCGAGGTTGCGCGGGAGCCCGGCCACGCCGTCAGCGCGCAGGCCGGCGAAGGCGCCGGTGATGGCCCGGCACATGAGGGTGAGCGTCACGCGGTCGGCGGCGAGGCGCCCGGGGTCGGTTCCGCAGCGGTACAGGGCTGCTGCGACGCACGCGACGAATGCGGCATGGTAGGCGAGCCACCCGTCCATGCCGGTGACCCGCTGGAGAGCGAACCCGCGGCCGGACAGGCTAGTTTCCAGCGCGGCCAGCCGGGGGTCAGATGACGCGGGCAAGGCCGTGGGCTGCTGCCGGATGCGGACGTAATCGGCGGTGCGGCCGGCCATCACGCCGCCGATGCCGGGGAACCCGAGGTAGACATGGCCCGGCACGTCCGCGGGGATGGCCAGCCGGCCCGCCGGGTTGTTGCCGAAGAAGATCACGGCCGGCTTCCCGGCCAGGACCGCGAGCCCAGCGCAGGCCGAGGCCAGCTGATCACACCGGACCGCGACCAGGACGACGTCGTAGTCCCCGCCGGCGTCCGGCACCACGCCGGCGGCGGCGTCGACGCGGCCGCCGCCGAGGACATCGCGGGCACACAGGCCTCCCGCGGCCACCTCACCGGTTCTCGGCCCGTGGCTCAGCACCAGCACCTGGTGTCCCGCGGCCGCGAGATGGGCGCCGTACACCGTTCCGATCACGCCCGCGCCCACGATGAGGATTTTCGTGACGAGCTCCCAAGGCTGGTAATCCGGCGGACACGTCCCCGCCCGGTGGCTAGAAGCTAGTTCCTGCGTCCGCCGACCGCGTGACCGGCCATCCCGAGAATGGCCAGAATCACGCCGATAATGACGGCAATGATATCGATCGTCCAGATAATGGCAATCCCGGAGACGAAACCGATAATGAGAAAATGACGCCGAGAATGATCACAGGGGGCTCCTAGCATTTAGCGGCCGCCGTCCGGGACGGAGGCGGGGATTATTCGGGTATTCATCTTCGGGATGCGCGCGGCGGCCTGGCCGCCGGCGGCTAGTCCGCGTCGGCGGGGACATCGCCAGCCGGGACATCGGGGGCCCGCCCGTTCACTACTGACACGGGCGAGGCGGCAGCCTGCGGCGGGGCGGACCGCGGCTCGAACAGGTGCCATCTGCTGCTCCAGCCGCGGCCGGCATCTGCGCCGGGGCTGAGGCTGCTGGCGGCGCGGCTGTTACCCAGCGTGCTGGCGGTGTAAGCGCGGGCGGTGTCGCGCTGGTCGCGGATATCGTCGCGGTCCTGGCTGACGGCGGCGGTCTCGCGGCGGGACTGGGTGAGTCCGCGGCGGGCCTCGCGGCCGCGGCGGGCGGTGCGGCGCGCGCCGGCCAGCAGCAGGCTCAGCCCGAGCATGCCCAGCGCCCCGACGACGATGCCGTACAGGAAGAGCGTGCCAGTGGAGCCGGTCACGTGGTAGCCAAGGGCCGCGAAGTGGGTGAGCGGATGCCCGCTGCCGCTATTGGACAGGACGCCGGTCACTCCGGCGATCACCGCCGCGACCAGGATGACGAGCCCGATAATTATGATCATCACGTACTCCGGTGAGCTGGGTTGGTGACGGACGCTGTGCCGTTGCGGCGCATCTCGCGGGCGTTAGTCAGCGGCGCGCGAACGGGCCGGAGCGGCGGGACCGGGTGGGACCGCTGGACCGGGAGCTGATCAGGTGGAAGATGAGCAGCAGGACGGCTGCCCCGGCGATGGCCGTGAGCCAGGTGGACAGGTTGAAGAACCCGTGCAGGGTGTGGACGTGGAACAGGCGGGTGGCGACCCAGCCGCCCGCCAGCGCCCCGGCGATGCCGATCAGGCAGGTCACGATGAGGCCCTGTGATCGCCTGCCGGGGATCAGCATATTGGCGAGCAGGCCTGCGACCAGGCCGAGAATAATCCATGCGATGATTCCCATGACCGACTCCTTAAGTCAGTGACCAGAAGATGTACGCGGTGGTCGGTCATGCTGGGGAGATCGCGATGGGGAGAAGGGTCTCCCGGGAGTTCTCACCATCCTTTGGTTGTGGCGTCTGGCCGGCATAGTGCCGTGTACGGGTAAAAAAATCCGGATCCTGCCGCTACGTCCGCAGAAATTGAGCGGCTGCAGCTGCCAGGGTCCGGAGCAATACTTTTATACTACTCCTTATTTGCGGCACCGGCGGAGCACCTGACATTCCATCGGTAGTCTGCGGGGGGCGTCGAGGACGGCTTTTTGAGCGAATCTGCTTCATCGGCGGGGAAGAGCAGGTCGCCCTCCTCAAACGGCGAGGACGGCCAGCGGCATCCGCGGTCTCCTCACCGCGACCCTCTGGACATCGGCTCACCCGGCACTTCTCGATGGCGTCGCCGCCTCGCCTGTGCGTGGTCGCATGCTCGCCGCCGCTGAGCCCGGAGGTCACGCCATCGGGTATCTGCGGCACTGTCCACGGCCGACGTCTAGCCCGGGCCGGGCGCAGGCCGCTAGCAGCGGCTCGAGAGGTTACCTTGGTAGTGAACAGTCTTGGCTCCTGGCGCGTTTCATGACACGGCTTCTGCCTGGCAACGGCCTCTCGGGACCCCGGCGGCACTCGACTAGCCCGGCCGCGATGTGCCCTTCAGGAGTCCCGCAGTGCGATCCTCCCCATCAGAACCAGTCCGGGCCAGGCTCCGGATGTGCCGCCCCCGCCGGATGTTCCGGCTACTCCGATGGCTGGCCAGGCGGAACACGCTCAGGCGGCCGGTTGACCGGATCGAAGGCACGGTCCTGGTGGCGTTGACCACCGCCTTCCTCGCGGCCATGGCGGTGGCGTCCGTAGTTGGCGTGCACACGTATCAGTCGCAGCGCGCGGCCTCGGCTGGCCTGCGCCCGGTTGTGGCCGTGCTGAGCCAGGCCGCGCCGTTGTTCAACGAGAGCCTGGCCCAACGCGGGCAGGCTGAGGCGCGCTGGCGCGATCCGGGAGGCAGCGAGCTATCTGGCATGCTGACCATCTCGACCGCGCCCGGGCTCCTTAGTGCGGCGGCGGGAGCCCGGATACCGGTCTGGCTGGATCGCTCGGGTCAGCCGGCCGCACCTCCAAGTGGCCAGGGCGCCATGATCGTTAACGCGCTGGCCCCGAGTACCGCGGTGGCCGGGGGAGCCGGGATGACCTTGCTCGTCTGCTACGGGCTGTGCCGGCTCGTGCTCGACCGGCGGCGGCTGGCGGCGTGGGAGTCCGCGTGGTCCCTGACCGGGCCCCGGTGGACCACCCGCCGCTGACCCGCCAGGCCGCCCTAGTACTCGCCCCGCTGGCCGGCAACCCGCTATAGGGCGAAGAATTAGCCGCGGCAGGATTCGTGAATCCGGGGTTAGGTACTGTCCTGGGCCCCGGAAGCCGCACCCGCGTAAAACTCGCGGCTGCAGGGCAGCGTCCGGCTGCTCTGCCTAGGAACTGACGCAAGGTCACCAGCGAGAGCAGGCTTGGCGACCCCGGCGAAGATCATGTTGCCTTCCACACGCGTGCAGCGACGAAGCCAAGCGCGGCGCCTTCGTTCCGCCGCTTGAGGACTGGGTACAGCGCGACGGCGGTATCGATGCCGGCGAGGGCGACGATCCCTTTGAGGAGGCCGCCGACGAGCACGGCAGGTGATGCTAGGCCAGCACGAGCGAGGGCCGTACCGGCGAAGCGCGCGGGATACTGGTTGCATGGTTGACGACATCGCACGCGACCGGGCCATCTACCACGCACTGAAGGCGGCTGACGAAGTCTGCGCAGCCCTCCAGACACACCTCATCGAGGAACACGGGGCTGATCCGGAGCGCGCCGCCCCGCAGAGCCCCTCCACCAACTCCCTTGCGCTCCTGCGCCAGGCCCGCGAGCGCCTCGGCCAGGGACTGCATGCCATCAACGCCGACAGCATCGCCGAGTCTGACGAGATCTCGCTACGCAACCAGTGATCCCAGTAACGGCACCAATCAGAGTCTGACATCAAGCTGCGGCCAGCCCGTTCGTCGACAGCGTGCACCCAAGCAGGAAACGCGTGGCACGATCGGGTAGCCACCCCGCGTGACCGGACGGCGGCCTCGTATCGGGTCCGGCATCTCGAGCGGACGATTTCCCGTGAGCGCCGCCACCCAGCCGATTCTGCAGACATCCCGTTCCATGATGTGCGACATCGTCCACACCGGCCGACTAACCGGGCAGCGCGGTGACCGCCGGATTGTTTCTTGGGGCTGTGGCGGCCGGGCTGGCCGGGCCGCAGCGGCAGGCCCGCGCGGTGGGCCGGCTCCGGTGCGCGGGCCTGCGGTCTGCCGGACGCTCAGGCGCGCGCCACCCCTTCGGCCTGGGGGGCAGCTGCGGGCCTGCGCCAGGTACGGCGGAGCAGGTGCAGGCTGGCGAGCAAGGTCCAGAGCAGGAAGAGGAGCAGGGCGGGGACCGCGTCGGTACCGAGGAAGACGCCATTGACCGCGAGCGCAGCGGCGGTGACCGTGGCGCCGATGGCCAGCCAGCGCGGCAGGGCACGGCTGCGGAAGGCGACGATGGCGGTGGCCGAGCAGAACACGGCGAGCGGATAAAGGCAGACCACGGTGACGCCGTCGCCGATCGCGCTGATCGCAGAGTTGAGCTGGGTGCCCGCGACGAGCTGGGCCTTGTGCATCGCGAGCTCTGGGGCGCCGCTGCCGAGTTTGAGCACGATGCCGGTGATGCCCGCGGCGAATGCCGTGGAGACCAGCCAGCCGTTCGCTCCTTCGGCCTCGCGCAGCACGCTGCACAGGTAGTCGATGAACGGCACGGCGAGGGTGATAGCCGCGATGCCGGCGGCGGCCCGCGGGCCGGAGAAAGACTGGTCGCCGTTGCCCGCGGCGACGGTGAGGACGATGGCGAAAACGGCGCCGCAAGCCGCGCCGAGCCGGGAGAGAGTGCGCTGGTTCATTTCTTGTGCCTCCATGCGAATGGGTTGCGTGGGCTCTGACGCTAGGAGCAGCTGGCCGGGCGTGTCTTCGGCCGCGGTGGCGAAGTTCGCTCCGCCACACGGGGGAAATCCGGCTCCCCCGGGCGGCGGATGTGCACCGGGGCCGGACCGCTGTACCGTCGTTGACATGAGGCGGCGCGTGGAGAACTGGCTGCTTAGCCCCCGGGTGCGCGGCTGCTCGCCCGTGGCCTGATCAATACCGAGATCGCCGCGGAACTCGTCGTCGAGCCATCGACCGTCAAGTCACACGTCGCGAGCCTGCTGGCCAAGCTGAACCTGCGTGAGCGGGTCCAAGCAGTGGTGTTCGCGTACGAGAGCGGCCTCGTTCATCCCGGTACGGGCTAGCTGTGCAGATACATAACGTTGGTTGTGCAGTTGGCTCGACTCCGGCCTCGCACCGGCCGACTGCGGCCACCCGTCGACTCGGCGAGCCCGCTCCCGGCAGTGGGCGCAGGACCCGTTGGCCTTCCCCGCGGTGACATGAGATCGGCGAATAGGGTCCTGCGTCTGCTACGCCAGAGGATCGTCAGTGACGCGCAGATGAGCCCGTTCGGCGGGGCGTGACCAGCCGGCTTCCATGGGGCGCGCCTAGCAGACCAGGCTGAGAGGCTCGCGCTCCTCTGTTCTCGCGTTTAATCGCCAGGTGTCAGGCATCCAGCCGCATACCACGCAACGCTCTATCTCAGCACGATGGAACCAGACCTCAGGCTGGCCGCTGCGAAAGGTGACACAGCCGTATTCGCTGACAAAACGGGCTATCGCAAAGGTAAAGAGGCTGGGATTATCGGTGGGCTCTACGGTGACCAGCCGCTCGTCACCCGGCTCCCAAATCTCGTCCTGGCTGGCGATCCTTATTAGCAGTTCCCTTGCGATCTTACGGTTGCCATCGTTACTCATCCTGCTGCATTCCTCTCGGTTACGACAAGAATAACGCTGGGGTGACTGGCGATTTAGTTCAATTACCGCAGCTGTAGTTGGCAGTAATCATCGCGTCGTCTCTGAGTAGGCATTCCAGCATTGGCGGCTCGACATGCACGTGCTGGTGGCGGCCGCGGCGACATCGTGGTGCTCCAGCGGCAACTCGGCCTCACTACGGGAGGCGAACGACGTGACCTGGCCGAGCAGGCGTACCCGGGGCGGCTGGTCCCGGCGAGGTTCGGTTCCTGCTTACCGGGCTTGTGGACCCTGCAGCAGTAAGCCTCAGTCGTGAAGATCACCTAGCAGCCCGGCCGAGGTGGCATCGGCCTGGCCCCTTCAGGGCGATCCCTGCCGCAGAACCTGGGCTGCAGGGCCTGAAATGCTCACGGCTGACGAAGGCTATGCGGGCTTGTCTTCGGCGGGGGAGTCGTGGTCTGGGGCCAGGTGGCGCAGGACTCGTTCGCTGAGGGCGGCGAGCATGTCGAGCTCAGCGGGGGTGAGCAGGTCGATGAAGTTCCGGCGGACGTCCTGCACGTGCCCGGGTGCCGCCTTCTCGATGGCGGCGCGGCCGGCCGGCAGCAGGCAGACCATGGTGCTGCGGGCGTCGTCCGGGGTTGGGTTCGCGGCAGATCAGCCCGTCCTCCTGCATGCGCCGTACCTGGTGGGAGACACGGCTCTTCTCCCAGCCCAGCGTGGTGCACAGGTCGTGCGCGGGCATGCGGTCCCGGTCGTGTTCCGAGAGCACCGCCAGGATCTGGTAGTCGGCCGCGGACAGGCCCGATTGCTGCAGGCCCCGGTTCAGGTGCACGCCGAGCTGATGATGCGCGTGCTGGAAGGCCCGCCAGGCGCGGTCTTCGCGAGGGCTCAGCCAGTTCGGTTCCATCCGCCTCCATGCTACTGGGTTGGTTGATTCATCAACAAACCGCATTTAAGGTGGACCGGTCAACCTTTACTCAGTTAGGACTGGACACCTCATGAGCAGTATCAGCATCATCGGCACCGGGAACATGGCCCGTGCCATCGGCGCGCTGGCGGTAGCCGGCGGCAACACCGTCGAGATCCTGGGCCGCGATCAGTCCAAGGCCGCTGACCTGGCCAGGGCTCTCGGCGGCAGCGCCACGACAGGAGAGTGGGGCGCCGTCCCGGCCGGGGACATCGTCATCGTGGCCCTGTTGTACGCCAATGTCGTTCCGGTCGTCGCCCAGTACGGAGACGCCCTCGCAGGCAAGGTCATCGTCGACATCAGCAACCCCTTCAATTCCGCGGCCGACGGGCTGGCCCACGGCGAGGACACCTCGATCGCGCAGGAAGTCGCCAAGACGGCCCCAGCCAGCGCCGACGTGGTGAAGGCCTTCAACACCATCTTCCGTCATGTCCTGGAGAAGGGCCGTCCCGACGTCTTCATCGCGGGCGACAGCGCGCAGGCCAAGGCGGACGTGAAGACGTTCATCGAGAGCCTCGGGCTGCGACCGCTGGACATCGGCGGCCTGAAAATGGCGTACTGGCTGGAAGGAGCAGGCTTGATCACGATGGGCCTCGCCCGCCACGGGGTGGGGAACTGGGACTTCGCCCTCGGCGTCACGGAATCTCCCAGCTGAGCCGCACCCGCCCCGCCGGTCCAAGCCGTCAACCAACAGGGGCGCCATGCTCCCGGAAAATGGTTGATTAGTCACCGAAATGGCCCGCTGGTGTCGGATATCAATATCGCGGAACGGCTGGTGGCGGCGCGGCGCCGGAGCGCGGGGTCGAGGATGGCGGGCGGGGTGTAGGCCATGTCGAGGTGACCCACGTCCGTTCCCGGGGGCACGATCGCGTCAAGCTGGTCAAGCACGTCGTCGGAGAGCACGACACCTGTGCCCGCGAGCAGGTCGTCGAGGTGCTCCATGGTGCGCGGGCCGATGATGGCCGAGGTCACCCCGGGGTGGCTGATCGCGAAGGCGACCGCCAGGTGGGTCAGCTTGAGGCCGGCCTGCTCTGCCACCGGGATGATCCGCTCGACGACGTCAAGGCGGCGTTCGTCGCGCATGTGCTGGAACATCCGGGTGCGACGCAGGTCGGTCTGCTGCCCCTGGCGGACGCGGCCGGTGAGCAGGCCCTGGGCGAGCGGGCTCCAGACGAGGACGCCCATGCCGTAGCGCTCGGCGACCGGCAGGATCTCCCGCTCGATGCCGCGGTCGAGGATCGAGTACGGCGGCTGCTCGGAGCGCAGCGGCTCAAGCCCGCGGCGCTCGGCGATCCACTGCGCCTCGACGATGCCGGACGCCGGCAGCCTGGAGTCGCCGAAAGCGCGGATCTTGCCGGCCCGGACCAGGTCGGTGAGCGCCGAGACCGTCTCCTCGAGGTCCGTGCCCGGATCGAGGACGTGCATCTGGTACAGGTCGATGTAGTCGGTGCCGAGTCGCCGCAGCGAGTCCTCCACGGCCCGCCTGATCCAGCGCCGGGATGCCCCCCGTTGATTCGGGTCGCCGGGGTCCATCGGGAGCCCGAACTTGGTGGCCAGCACGACGCTATCCCGCCGGCCGGCGATCGCCTTGCCGACGATCTCCTCGGACTCGCCGCGGGAGTAGGCATCGGCAGTGTCGATGAAGTTGATCCCCGCCGCGAGCGCCTTGTGGATGATGCGTACCGAGTCCTCATGGTCCGGGTTGCCGACAGCGCCGAACATCATCGCGCCGAGCGCGTAGGGACTGACCTTGATGCCGGTCTTGCCGAAGGTGCGATACTGCACGGTGCCTCCTGGCCGGTGTCGCCCTGCACGCCGTAGACTGAGATAAACGGAACGACGTCCCATTACCAGGCCCGACTATATGGGACATTGTCCCACTTAGCAAGGAGACGAGCGATGCCCCGTGCCGACGCGCAGCGCAACGTCGACGCGCTGCTGGCCGCGGCCAAGGAGGAGTTCGCCGGCAGCGGTGTCGATGTCGGCGTGCGCGTCATCGCCGCCCGGGCCGGCGTCGGGACCGCCACGCTCTACCGCCACTTCCCCACCAGGGCCGACCTCATCTCGGCGGTCTTCCGCCGCGAGATAGACGACCTGCTGGCCGCCGGCACGTCCCTGGCCGAGTCCTGCGATCCCGGCGAGGCACTGGATCGCTGGGTGGATCGCTACATCGAATTCGTCGCCACGAAGCACGGGCTGGCCGCCGCGCTCCACTCCGGAGACCCGGCCTTCAGCGGGCTGCGCGAGCACTTCGAGGAACACGTCGGGCCCGCGCTGCAGGACCTACTTGACCGCGCTGAGCACGCGGGGCTGATCGGCGCCGGGACGAACGCGCTTGACCTGCTCGGCGCGATCGCGAACCTCTGCATTCCACCGCCCGGAACCAACGACACCACGCGCGCGCACCGTATGGTCGCGCTGCTGCTCAGGGGGCTCCGCTACGACGCGGTGACGCCAACGGCAGCGACGGACTGACATCAGCGAAGCGGACAGGCAGCCGACTGCGGCTACCGTAGCCGCAACGTCGCGGAGCCCAGCTTCCCTGCAACGCCGGACACGGCAAGCGCGGTTGACCACTTGCTGACCGATCCACGCCGCTCATCCCGCACCAAGCGAGAACTCCATGGTCAACGCGATTGCTCGTCGCGCATGAGGCCGAGGACGGTTTCGTTGACGATCTGGTCAGTCGCAGCAGCCCGGATCATGGCCCTGATCGCCCGGGTCCGGGTCGTGTCGCTGACCGGCTCATCGAGTTCCTCGCCAGCCCTGGCTAGCCAGCGCTTCAGGACCTCGTAATCGGCCGGGGTCAGCTCGACCAGGAACCGGACGCGTTTGGCGTGGGCCTCGCGGAAAGACCTGCGGGGGCCTTCGCTGGGGGGTGGGCCATACGGCATAGGCCCAATTTACTGCGGACACCGGCCCACGTCGCGGCCTGCGCCTGGCCGTACCTGGTTGCGGTCCGGTAGGTTCTGGTGGGTGGCCATAGAGCAGCCTGGTGTAGCGGATCTGCTGGTGAGCTGCCTGGTGCGCGAGGGTGTCACCGTCGTGTTCGGCATCCCGGGCGAGGAGAACATCCGGTTCACTGACGCCCTGGGCCGTTCGCCGATCCGTTACGTGCTGGTGCGCCACGAGCAGGCGGCGTCGTTCATGGCCGAGATCTACGGCCGGGTGACCGGCCGGGCCGGGGTGTGCTCGGCGACGCTGGGGCCGGGCGCGATCAACCTGCTGCTGGGCACGGCCGATGCCACGACGAACAGTTCTCCGGTGGTGGCGTTGTCGGCACAGGTCGGCCTGAACCGGATCTACAAGGAGTCCCATCAGAGCGTCGACCTGGTGTCGATGTTCGCGCCGGTGACCAAGTGGGCGGACGCGGTCCTGACTCCGGGTGCGGTGCCGGAGATGATCCGCAAGGCGTTCAAGCTGGCGCAGACCGAACGGCCCGGCGCGGTCTACCTGGCCGTGCCCGAGGACGTCGAGGCGGCCAGCGCGCCGGGGCTGGCCCCGCTCAATATCAACGTCCCCCGGGCCGACGTGCCGTCGGCCATGCAGATCGGCCGGGCCTCAGCGGTGCTT
Organism: uncultured Actinomycetes bacterium; assembly: GCA_963744005.1. Classification (GTDB taxonomy): domain Bacteria; phylum Actinomycetota; class Actinomycetes; order Streptosporangiales; family Streptosporangiaceae; genus Palsa-504. The sequence goes on from CAVURU010000003.1 coordinate 3,111,478, forward strand.
GATCGTGCCCGGCGGCCCGTCGTGCTGGCCGGCCACGGGGCGGCGCGGGCCGGAGCGGCGGAGGCCCTGCGGCGCTTCGCCGAGCAGCTGGGCCTGCCGGTGGCGACCACCTTCCACGGCAAGGGGGTGTTCCCCGATGACCACCCCAACGCCCTCGGCGCGGTGGGTTTCATGCAGCATGACTACGTCAACTTCGGCTTCGACGAAGCGGACGTCATCATCAGCGTCGGCTATGAGCTGCAGGAATTCGACCCGGTCCGGATCAACCCGGGCCGGGACAAACGGATCGTGCACCTGAGCCGGTTCCCGGCCGAGGTCGATGCGAGCTACGACGTCGAAGTCGGGGTCCAGGCCGACCTCAGTGCCACCCTGGACGCGCTGGCGGCCGCCACCAGCCGGCGCTGGCAGCCGTGGGCCAGCCATGAGAAGATCCGGGCGCTGCTGGCCGGCGAGCTGGCGCGGGGCGCCGCAGATGACAGCTTCCCCCTCAAGCCGCAGCGGATCGTCTCCGATACCCGGGCCGCCCTGGGGCGCTCCGACATCGTCCTGGCCGACACCGGCGCGGTGAAGATGTGGATGGCCCGGCTGTATCCCACCTACGAGCCCAACACCTGCCTGACCTCCAACGGCCTGTCCGCCATGTCTTTTGCGCTGCCCGGCGCCATCGGCGCCAAGCTGGCCGAGCCCGGCCGGCGGGTGCTGGCCGCGGTGGGTGACGGCGCATTCCTGATGAACTCCCAGGAGATCGAGACCGCGCTGCGCGAACGCATTCCGCTGACCGTGCTGATCTGGCAAGACGATGCCTACGGCCTGATCAAGTGGAAGATGGATCTCGAGCTCGGCCATCACGCCGCCACCAGCTTCGCCAACCCGGACTTCGCCGCCTACGCCGAGAGCTTCGGCGCCCGCGGCTACCGGATCACCTCGGCCAGCGAGCTGCTGCCCACCCTCACCGAAGCCCTCGCCGCCGACACCGTCTCGGTCATCACCTGCCCGGTCGACTACTCCGAGAACCTCCGGCTCAGCAGCACCCTGGGCGAACTCACCGGCCCCTTCTGACAACACCCTGGGATACCCCCCTGGGCGGGCCGCCCCCGTTGTTCAGGTGGTGAACTCGCCGGTCAGGGCGGCTGCGTCACAGAGGCCTTCCGGTGCCGTCGCCCCTCGGGCACTCGCTATCTGCCGATGCCGGGAGCCTCGATCCGGGCTTTGGCCAGCGGGCGGCCTGGGGGGCAGGCGGCCTGCTTCGAGAGATAGCTATTGAAATGAAAGTATCGAGAGAGTACTCTCGAGATATGTCTAACGACGATGCCGGGATGGTTCAGCCGCCCGCCACTGCCCCGGCAGTACCGGAGCTGCGAAAAGTCACTGACACGCGGACGTTGCGAGCGCTGGCTCACCCCGTCCGGATCGCGCTGATCGAGGAGCTGAGCCTGGGCGGCGCGATGACAGCGACAGAGGTCGGCGAGCGGATCGGAGAGTCACCCACCACCTGCTCATTTCACCTCCGCCAGCTCGCGAAGTACGGGTTCGTGGAGGAGGCCGGTGGCGGCCGGGGCCGGGCCAGGCCATGGCGGATGACGTCGGTCGGCATGTCCATCGTCGCCGCCCGCGACCCGGAAGCTGAGATCGCGGCGGGCGCGGTGGTCCGACTCTTCCGTGAACGCCAGCTCGGCAGGTACCGGACGTGGCTGGAGACCAAGGCCGCCTACCCGCGGCGGTGGCAGGAGGCAGCTACCGATAACCAGCACGTGTTCTACCTGACCGTCGAGGAGCTGGAGCAGCTTAACCAGGAGCTCACGGCCTCGCTGCTGCCCCGCTTCCGGGAGCGGCTCACCGACCCGTCGCAGCGCCCGCCCGGGTCGGTGCCAGTAGAGATGCTGGTGATGTCCTACCCGATGGCGGTGCCGCCACCAGACGACAGCGACAGCACCCAGCCTGCCGCCGCGGACCCGGGCACCAGCACGGCGGGATCCGCATCATGAACCCCGGTACCGCCGAAGACCTGGCGGCCGGCCATATCCGCGACCTCCGGCGGCAAGCCACTCGGTACCGGGCAGCCGGTACCGGGCCGAAGCCATCGCCGCTGACAAGCCGGCACAGCTGGCCGCGGTTGCGTCGCCGGATCGGCTTCACTCTGGTCGAGGCAGGACTAAACCTGCTGACGGGTCCCGAAGGCTCAGGCGGAGTCACCCGCACGGGCGCCCGGCCGAACTAGATACGACGGCCGTGACCTGCACGAGCGGCGCGGCCGACGATGCGATACCGAGTCCGGCAAGCTCGGCAGGTTCGGCGGCGAAACCGCTTCGGCACGAACCGGAACGCTGCTGGCGAAAGGAGAGCCGGCCGAGCCGGGCGGTAGCGTGTCAGGCGTGGAACCTGCCAGGCGGCCGGATACGGAGCTGGACGCGGAGTCCGCGGGCTGGCTGCGCCGCCTGGGCGCCGAGGGCACGGAGCGCTGGGCAGCCCAGCGTGAGCTGCACGCGAGGCTGGTCCGCATCGCGTGGGCCGAGGTCCGGCGCCGGCCGTCCGGCACCCCGGTGACCGGCCCGGAACTCGACGACATCGCGCACCAGGCCGCCGCCGACGCGATGCTCGCGATCTTGGCTAAGCTCGGCGGCTTCCGCGGCGAGAGCCGGTTCACGACGTGGGCTTACCGGTTCGTCATCCTGGAGGTCTCCAGCAAGCTCGGCCGCCACTACTGGCGCAACCCGCCGGCCGTCCTCGACGCCGCCCAGTGGGAGCGCCTCCCCGACCGGCTCGGCCTGGACCCGGAGCGGCACGCGGAGGCGGCAGGAATCCTGGCCGAGGTACGCCGCGTCGTCGAGGAGGAGCTGACCGCGCACCAGCGGCGGGTCTTCATCGCGATCGTGGTGGACCAGATACCTCTGGACGCGCTGGCCGCTGAGCTGGGCCTGCAGCGTAACGCCGTGTACAAGGTGATTTTCGATGCGCGGCGTAAGATCCGCCGGGCGCTGGCCGCGAACGGATACCTGGAAGAGCCGGGCATGGAGCAGAGATGAGCGACCTGGAGAGACTAGAGCGGTTCCTGCGGACCGATCCGCGCGATGCCGGCTGCGACGAGGCGATGGCCGTCCTGCACATCTACGTCGACCTGACGGTGACGGGCGGGGACGCGGCGGAACGCTACCCGGGCGTCGCCGCTCACCTGCTGGCCTGCGGGCCGTGCGCGGAGGACTTCACCGGACTGCTCGCGGCCGCCGCCCGTGAGTAGCGGGAATCATCCTCGTGACCGTGAGGTGCTGGCCTTCGACCTGTACGGCACGCTGGTGGACCCGGTCGCCGTCTCCGGCGAGCTCAGCCAGGTCCTCGGCGATGCCGACGGGCTGGAGGCGGCGCGGCTGTGGCGGCTCAAGCAGCTGGAGTACACGTTCCGGCTGACCGCGATGGGGCACTACGAGGACTTCCGATGGGTGACCGAGCGCGCGCTCGGCTTCGCGCTGGCCTCCCTCGGCGTCAGCCTGCCCGCGGGGCAGTCCCGGCGGCTCATCAGCCTGTATGACCAGCTGCGGCCGTTCCCGGACGCCGTTCCGGCGCTGCGTGCGCTCACGGACAGCGGATATGACCTGGTGGTCCTGTCTAACGGGACACCCGCGATGATCAGGGACTGCCTCGCCCACAGCGGCCTGGGAGAATTCTTCGGCCAGCGGGTCAGCGCCGACGAGGTCGGGGTGTTCAAGCCGTCGCCCCTGGTGTACCGGCACGCAGCCGAGCGCCTGGGCCGGCCCGCCGGGCGGATCCGGCTCATCACCAGTAACGCATTCGACAGCGTCGGCGCGAGCGCGGCCGGACTGCGGACGGCCTGGGTCAACCGGGCCGCCGCCCCGTTCGACACGATCGGCGCTCAGCCTGATCTCACCGTGCCTTCCCTGGACCAGCTGCCCGCGGCCCTGGCTGACCTCAGCTAGCTGGGCCGCGGGCGCCGGGCGGGTCTCAGGCTGGTGCGGGGGCGGTGCGCACGTCCCAGATGGCCCCGGTGTCGTCGCCGGCCAGGCGGTCGAGCAGCGCCGCCGCGGACTGGCCGGGGGTGATCAGGGTGCCTGCGGCGTAGTTCCGGTTGAACCGCTCGTGCAGGGCGCCGATGCGCTCAGGGTCCTGGTTGCGGATCCAGGCCTGCATGGCAGTGTCGACCCCGCCCGGCCGGTAGACGTTGACGGTCACGCCGGTACCGGTCAGCTCGGCGGCGAGGTTCACCGTGTGAGCCTCAAGCGCGGCCTTCGTGGCGGCGTAGGCGTTGCCGCGGACCATGCCGGCCGGGCTGGCGACGATGCCGCTGGAGACGTTGACCACGCGGCCCCAGCCGGCGTCCAGCATGCCGGGCAGGACAGCGGCGGTGAGCGCGGCCGGCGCGATCACGTTGACCTCGAACGCCAGCCGCAGGTCCGCAGCTGCGATGCCGATAGCGGGGCCGAGCGGCTCGACCGTGGCGGCGTTGTTGACCAGGATGTCGACCCGGCCCGCCGCGAGCACGGCTTCGGCGGCGCGCCCGCGGTCCTGCTCATCGGCCAGGTCGGCTGGGGCAATGCTGATCCTCCCGTCGGGCACGCCTTGCTCGCGTAGCAGGTCGCGGGTCTCCTCCAGCTGCCCAGCGGTGCGGGCGAGCAGCACGACGCGGGCGCCGGCACCGGCCAGCCCGAGCGCGACGGCCCGGCCGATGCCGCGCCCGGCCCCGGTGACCAGCGCGGTCCGGCCGGTGAAATCGGTTCCCACGGTGGTCTCCTCAACGGTCCAAGGTGCCGGCGGGCCGGTACGGAGACAACCGCACTCGTTCGCCCGGCTTTTCTTCCCTGTTAGCGGCAGCCTGCGGCGCTGTCTTACCCGCCGGGGCCGGGCCCCTGAACTCCAGAAGGTAAGACCGGCGGCCGGATTGACGCGTACCAGATAGACAGCCCATGGCCGGGTCGTCCCGAGCAACCGCGAAGGAGAACCGCGATGCCACTGCTCAACCCGGGTGACCCGTTCCCGGAGCTGACGATCACCACCACCGATGACCAGACGCTCACCATCCCTGGCGCGTTCGCCGGCGACTTCACCGTCGTGCTGCTCTACCGGGGCGCCTGGTGCCCGTACTGCAACGCGCAGCTGCGCGCCTTCGAGCGGGCCAGCCAGGCGCAGGCCGGCAACGGGATCCGCGTCGCCGCCCTCTCGGTCGACGGCAAGGAGAGCACCGCCGCGCTCGTCGCCAAGCACAAGCTGAGCTTCCCGGTTGGCTACGGCGCCGACGCGCCCGCCGTCGCCGCGCTCACCGGCGCGTTCGTCAACCCCGACCCGGTCTACCTGCAGTCCACCGGCTTCGTGCTCGACCCTGCGGGGAACGTGATCGTCAGCGTGTACTCAAGCGGCGCCATCGGCCGTCTCGTCCCCGACGACGTCACCGGCCTGGTCCGCTACCGGCGCGAGCACGCACCGTCCGCCACCGCATAACGTGCAGCAAGGAGACCAGCCATGACCGAAGCGACGGAACGCATCCTGGTGGCGGTCTTCGCCTCGCCGGTGTCCGGTTTCCTGCTGAAGTACGCCGCCGACCTGGGCTACCGGGGCTACCTGGCCGAGCCGGACGAGGGCCGGGCCGCGGGGGCGGCCGCGCTCGGGTTCCCGCTCATCAGCGTCCCGCCGGAGGACCTGGGCGACTCGGCCGACGTGATCGTGACCGATCATCACCGGGACGAGCTCGGGCTCGTGCTGCGGGACATGCTGGCCACCAAGGCCCGGTGGATCGGGGTGCTGGGCAACCGGTGGCACGTGGGGCCGCACATCGAGATGCTCACCAGCCTCGGCGTCCCGCCGGAGGAGATCGCTCGCGTGCACCGGCCGATCGGGCTCAACATCGGCTCCAAGACCCCGGCCGAGATCGCCCTCTCGGTGCTGGCCGGACTGGTGGCCGAGCGCAACGACCGGCCGGGCGGATTCGAGTTCGACCCGGCCAAGACCGAAGCCAAGGCATGACCTCGCACAACTGCCGGTTGCGCGAGTAAGGACGCCGCCGAGGGCGAGCAGGCGCTGCGCTTACGGCGGGGAAGGAGGCATGCGACTCACCCTGGATCTGGTCCTGCCCTGGGCTGCACCTGCGGTCAGGAGGGCGGGAATGACCAGCGCACACCGGCCTGCTCGACCGTGACCGCGGCGTCGGGCGGTACTTCGTGCCTGATCTGCCCGGCAAGTTCCCTGGCTTCGTCCTCATTGCTGGCGCCGACGAGGACGAACTTCCAGCGCCGCACCACCGCCAGGCTCTCGCTTTCCAGGGTGCGCGCCAGTGCGACCGCCTGGCGGTGCGAGCCGAGCTCCACCCGGACCTCCCACTGGGCGACCCCGGCGACCCGCGACTGGGCGGTATCGGCCGCCACAAGCCGCTGATGCTCGGCCTGGCGCTCGTCTTCAGTCTGCGGCATAGGGACGTCCGGGTTTTCCCACCCCTCCTCGATGGGATGCCAGCGGTGCAAGGCGGACTCCCCGTCGATGCCCTGCCCGGCCAGCACATCGCGGGCGATCCGGTCAGCATCCCTGGCGGCGCTCTCGGTGCCCGCGTACAGGAAGATCTGCGCGTCCCCGGCGCCGACACCAATGCCCGGGCCGACCTGGCGGCGGATATCGTCTTCCACCTGATGCAGGGAGGAAAAGGACTGCTGCGCCTGTCCGGCCGGCGAAGAGCTCACGGAGATGGTGACGCGCCAGTCATCGCTGTCTGCCACGGCACGACCCTAGCGCGGAGCTGACTGGGATAGCCACACCCAGATCATCCAGACAGCGCTCGGTTCACATCTGGCCCGCGATTCCAAGGCTCGCCTGCCTTCGTCAGGATGACAACAACTGCTGCCTCTCCTCGTCTTCGATGAGCTGGGATACCGCCTCGATCAGGGCGAGGTGGGTGAAGGCCTGGGGGAAGTTTCCGAGATGCTCACCGGTGGTGGTGTCGATTTCTTCGGCGTACAGGCTCAGCGGGCCTGCGTAGGACAGGAGTTTCTTGCACAGGGCACGGGCACGGTCGGTCTCACCGATCATGGCCAGGGCGCTTACGAGCCACCACGAGCAGATCGTGAAGGTCCCCTCCTTGCCGGCAAATCCGGTATCGGTGCTGTCCACCTTGTAGCGCAGGACGAGGCCGTCCTCGGTCAGCTCGTCGGCGATGGCCAGCACCGTGGCCTTAATGCGTGCGTCGTCGGGCGGCAGGAACCCCATGATGGGGAGCAGAAGCAACGAGGCGTCCAGCTCGTCGTTCTCGTAGGCCTGCCGGAACCGGCCCCGCTCGTCAACGCCTTTTTCAAGGATGTCGGCCTTGATCGCGTCGGCGGCTTTCTGCCAGCGGGCGGCGCGGCCGGAATCGCCACGTTCTTTGGCCAGGTCGGCGCCGCGGTCGGCAGCGAGCCAGCACATCACCGCTGACTGGGTGAAATGCTGCGGCTTGCCGCGGATCTCCCAGATGCCCTGGTCGACGTCCCCGGCATGCTTGATGGCGTCGTCGACGAAACCGGCGAGGCCTTCCCAGACCGGCCTGATGATCTGTTCGGCGCCCCGGTGCAGGTGGGAGTCCACCGCGTCGACCAGCATGCCCCACACATCGTTCTGGTGCTGGTTCCAGGCTCCGTTGCCGACCCGTACCGGCTTGGAGTCGCGCCAGCCCGAGAGGTGGTCGATCGTTTTCTCGGTGAGATCTCGTTCACCGCCGATCCCGTACATGATCTGGAGTTCGGCGAAGGGCTTTTTAATGTCCTGGCCCCGGACGGCCTCCAGGATGAAGGCGAAGTACTCCATCGCCTCCCAGTCGTAGCCGAGCCGGTACAGGGCACGCAGGGTGAACCCAGTGTCCCTGATCCAGGTGTAGCGGTAGTCCCAGTTGCGTGCCCCACCAGGGGTTTCGGGCAATCCGGTCGTCGATGCGGCCATGATCGCCCCGGTCGGGGCGTAACTCAGCCCTTTGAGGGTCAGCGCACTGCGCTCGAGATACGGGCGCCACGGATGGTCGGGGAAGGTCCCGGTGCTGAGCCAGTCCCGCCAGAAGCTGACGGTGGACTCCAGGTCGCCGTCCGCTTCCTGCTGGGTGGCCGGCGCTGGCCCGGACCAGGTGAGGGCGATGAAACCCGACTCGCCCTCATGGAGGGCGGCGCGGACGTAGGCGCGGGCACCGACTTGGCCGAGCTGGAAGCTGGAGTGCAGCCTGAGGGATACGTCACCGTCAGGCTGGGTCACCACCAGCGAGTGGTAGCCGTCAGTGTCGTAGCTCCAGGTGCCCGGCGCGGACCCGTAGTCGAACATGGGCAGGCAATTCGCCGTGACGTCGACCTTCCCCGAGATGCAGGTGGCCGTGCGCAAGATCGTCCCGGCCCCGGCGCCGACTCTGGGGACTCGCTGGTAGCCAGGCCGCCGCCCCTCGTCGCTCACCGGGCGGACGACGAACAGGTCGTTGACCACCAGCCAGCCCGTCGGGGTATGCCATGTCGTCTCCAGGACCATCGTCCCCGGTACGTAGCGGCGGTGATCGGGCACCATGGTGTTGACCGGGCCGAACCGGAAGCTCCCGGCGTTGCGGTCCAGCAGCGCGCCGAACACACTCGGCGAGTCCGGGCGGGGCAGGCTCAGCCACTCGATAGAACCATCCGGTGCCACCAGGCAGTTGTTCTCGCAGTCCGACAAGAACCCGTAGTCCGCGATCGGCGGAAATGTGCTCATAACAGGTGCTCCATTCAGCTGAGGAGTCCGGGCGATGCGAGAACCGCACGATCCCCGGGCCTTGGTACGGCATGAGGCCGCCGCCAACGAGGACGAGCAGCCCGTTGACTGGTTCCCGCCGAGGCTTCACCACGAGCCGCAGGGCTCCATGGCCGCCGCGCGGACGGGGCAGTACCGTCGTGTCGCCGGCCACGACAAGTTCCATGGCCTTGACGACCGCGCAGCGCCGGTCCAGCTGCGCGGCGAATGATGATCACAAAGCCGCCAGCGGTTTCGTTTCGGCACCGCATAAGGCCAGGTAAACCCGAAATGGGTGAGCTGTCATCACCCCTTTCGCATGGAAATCGACACAGCCCGGGAAACTCGGCCTGTCACCGAACAGGATCAAAGGGCTATCTCCCGGCCATTTACCGTGAGCTCGATGTCTCCACCAGGCTGCCGCGGTCACGCCCGGGGGACGATCGTCCAGCTAAGGACGGATACCGGCGTACGCTGCAAGCGCGTGCGGTCTGCCGAAATCAGGGACGGGATCATGGCCGAGTCGAGCACCGACAGGACCAGGCGGCACGCGTTTGAGAAGGTCCGGAGGCGTACCCAGGTTATCCGCGGCTGGGCTGAGCAGACGCTGCTGTGGAAAGTATGGGACCGGATGCTCGAAACGGAGTTCATCGACCGGAGTATCGCCCTGGCGGGCAAGGCGTTCATTTCGTTCTTCCCGCTCATCATCGTGATCGCCGCCTTCATGCCCGCGCACCTCCGCATGTCCATCTTCACGACGGTGACTAACCGTCTCGGCATCACTGGCGCTTCGCTGAGCACGGTCAGGCAGGCGTTCGCCTCCGCACAGGACATCCGCCGGGCCACCGGCCTGCTGGGCCTGGTCCTGGCGGTCTTCTACGCCAGCTCATTCACGACCGCGCTCCGCCGCGCCTACCTTCGTACCTGGCGCCGGCCCCCGGCGAAGGCGGTCGGTAACTACGTCCGGGGGGTCGTCTGGGTGGCGGCATTCCTCGCCTATATGGCGCTGCTGGGCGGCGCGCGCAGCGTCCTGGGGGGCGGCGTGGGGGTAGCCGCATTTATCGTCGTGGCGCTGGCCCTGTCCACTGCCATCTGGTGGTTCACCGCCTGGCTGATGCTCAAGGGGCAGGTACGGTTCCGGGTTCTCTTCCCCACTGGCCTGATCACGGGGATCGGCCTTTCTGCCTATGCGCTGTCGGCGACGCTGTGGATGCCGAACAATGTGACGAGCAACGATCACCAGTACGGCGTCTTCGGGGTGGCGCTCGCCCTCGTCGCCTGGTTTTCCGGCGCCGCCATCTGCATCATCGTCGGCGCTTGCGCGGGACCGGTGCTCGCCGAGGACCCTGGGCCAATCGGACGCCTGGTCCGCGGCGGTGCGGCATCTCCCCTCGTCGAAGGGGCCCCGCCCCCGTTGCCTCCCCCAGTCCGATCGCTTCATCTCGCCGATGCCTTCTCCGCCAGCGATGACGACCTCCCCTCGGTGCCCCTCCGGCCCGTCCAGCCCCCCCGGTAGAGCGGAATACCGACGAGTAACTCAGAACGGCCACGATGGCGGCCCTGCGGCACCGTCCGTGATTCCTGGGAGTAATGGTCGCACGTCAGCCCTGACCGGTAGATTTCCGAGGTTGGGTCCCGCGCGTGTGCTGGGGCGAAGCGACATGGGAGAGCAGGCACGCATGGCGGCTGACCTGATCGACCGTTCCCGGATACCGATCGCGGACCCGGGGTTCGCGGATGCGGCGAACCGGACCCTGGAGGGGACGCGGCCGGACCGGGGCCTGATCGGGCACGTCGCCCACGGCATCAGCGGATAGCCGGCACCATGGCGCCGGAACGACCCATCGAACGCCGCGCCGCGAGTACCTCCCTCGCCGAGCGGGCGACCGTAAGCGGCCAGCAGGTCAGCCCGGCAGCCATGACGGCCAACGGGTTCGGGTTCGGTGCACGGCCGGTCTATCTCGACCGTGCCGTCTACACCACGATCACCGTGATGAGCGTGCTCGTCGCCTACGACGGCTGGCAAGACCTGAACTTCTGGGCCGCCGCCGGGGTAATCCTCGGCCCGGTGCTCGCCATGTTCGTCTCACACGTCTTCTCAGCATCCCTCGCCCGGCAAGCCGAACTGCACAAGCGTCCCGGCCGTAGCGAGCAGATGAGAATCGTCTGGACCGAGCTGCGCTTCCCTCTCCTGGCCGCTCCGGCCCTCATCCTGCTGACCATCCTGACCGTGGCCGGAGTCTCGCTCGGAACCTCGATCCAGGTCATCATCTTCCTGGAAGGCGCCTCACTCGGGTTCTGGGGCTTCGTGGCAGGTCGCCGGGCCGGGCTTTCCCGGTGGCCGCTGGCCCGGACGGTGATGGGCGGCCTGATCGTAGGCCTGCTAGTCCTCGCCCTCCAGCTGTTCCTCGAGCCAGGCCACGCTTCCCTGATGGCCTGACCGAGTCCCTGGCCCACGAGCGCAGGCCGCTTTGATCTCCGGGATCTTCGTCGGCGGAACCGGCGGGAGCCGCAGGCGGACGAGCGGCGCGGAACAGGCGCTAAGATACGCGTGCGCCATCGAACGACAACGAATCAGACCCAAGACCCAAGACCAAGCGACAGGCTATGAGCAAAACCCAGATCAGTAGCCGCGTAGACCAGCTGACCGACATGGGCGTCACGCCCGGCGAGGCCATCGCCATAGCCGTGGCCGAGGCGCACCAGGCCGACCAGCGGTCATGAGCACACACCAGCGGCCGTGCCACGCGGATGAATTCACGGCGGACCGGCGCATACCCAGCTGATCTGCTTCGCTCACTGTGATGAGCCTGGCACGGCACCTGTGCGCAGCGCGGTTGCGCTGCCCGTCGTGGGCGCAGCGGCGGTGATGCCCGCGAACACGGCTCACATGGCCCTGGCGGGGCCGGACGGCGGGAACCCGGGAGAACTTTCTGCTGGCCGAGCGATGGATCCGGGGCTAGTCGTTCGTCTCTGCTCAGGACACGGCCGGACCAGGCCGCCGGGACAACGGAGTGGCCGATGACGCAGTACCTGATCTCGTTCGGCGCCCACGCGATGGACCACATCCCCGACCAGGACCTGCCCGCCGTGGCCAGCGCCGCGCGCGCAGCGGTCCAGGAGGCCATCGACGCCGGCGTGTACGTATCCGCTGGCGGGCTGGAAAACCAGCCGGCGAGCATCGTGGCCACCGACGGGGCGGTCACCGACGGACCGTACCCGCAGGCCATCGGCGGGCTGACGATCGTCGACGTGCCCTCACGCGAGGACGCGCTGCAATGGGCGGCCAAGATCGCCGTCGCCTGCCGCTGCGCGCAGGAGGTCCGGGCGATCGCGTCCGACCCCGAACTCGACGCGATGCTCCGCCAGGGCGACAGCCGACGGTGACGGCCGGCTGCGCCTGGGGCGGACAAGCCGAGCGGCCGTGAGCACATAACGGCGGCCGTGCCCCCGGATGAACTCACGCCGGGCCCCGGTGGTCCGCCATTGCGGCACCTGATCCGCGTCCCGTTAGCCTTGACCCGTGGTCGTCGTCTTCGCTCTGCTGGCTGCGCTGTCCAACGCGATCGCCGTCGTGGCGCAGCACCTGGCGAGCACCGCCGACGAGCTGCAGCCGGCAGGCTGGCGGCTGATCCTCTACCTGGTCCGCAGCCCGCTGTGGCTGATCGGCGCGGCGGCCCAGATCGGCGCGTTCGTGTTCCAGGCCTTCGCCTTGCACAACGGCGAGGTCTCGGTCGTCCAGCCGCTGCTGATCACCGAGCTCGTCCTGGTCCTGGTGCTGCGCCGGATCTGGCTGCGGCAGTCAATTGCGCTGGCCGCCTGGAACGGCGCCATCGTGACCTGCGTCGGCCTGGCCATTTTCGTCGTCGCGGGCGAGCCGCAGGGCGGCCAGCCGGCCGCGGCCAGCCAGCACTGGATCACCGCGATCGCGGTCACCGTGGTGGTGACGGCCGCGCTGGCGCTGGCCGCCCGGCACGGCTCGGCGAGCCGCAAAGCTGCCCTGTGGGCCATCGCGGCCGGCCTCACCTGGGCCCTCGAGGCGACCTTCATCAAGGCCACCACGGACACCATCACTGAATTCGGCGTGGGCGGGATGTTCGCCCACTGGCCGGTCTACGCCACGGCCGTGGGCGGCGCGGCCGGCGTGCTGCTCGAGCAGGAGGCGCTGCACGTCGGGCCGCTGCGGATCTCCCAGCCCGTCATGGTCATCCTGGACCCGGTGGCCAGCATCGCGCTGAGCGTATGGCTGTTCGACGAGCACTTCATCCCGGACGCCGGGGTGCTGGCCGCGGCCGCCGCCGGCTTCGCCGCCATGTGCGTGGGCGTCGTCTACCTGACCAGGAAAGCCCCCGAGACCATGCAGTCCGACATCGCGGCGTGACCGCACGGCTCGATGGACGCGCTGCGGCCCGCGATGGCCTCCGCCCGGCCCGGCGGCTGACCGGGCCGGGCAGAGACGGCCTCAACGGCTAGCTGGTGGCATGCGCAGCCTGGAGAATGACGCTGGTCACCAGGCCGGGATTACTGATCATGGAGACGTGCGGCGCGGCCACGGTGGTGATGCGGGCATGCGCACGCTCGGCCATGAACATCAGTTCCGCGGGCGGGATGGTGTGATCTTTGGTGCCGACCACGGCCCAGGACGGGATGGTCTTCCAGGCCGGGACGCCCAAGGTCTGGGACAGCGCGAGCGTGGTGAGCGGCAGCTGGGTCACGGCCAGCTGCTGCTGCTCGGCGGCCGGCAGGCCGTTGGCGATGCAGTCCGGGAAGTAGCTCTGCTTCAGGTAGGCGTCGACCGCTCCGGCCGGCGCGCCGGGGTAGGGCACGAGGTTGAAGATGGTGGCCGGGTCCTTGGCCACGACGCATGATCCCGGCCGGGCCGCGACCATCTGGCCGACCGACTCGCCCTGGCTGGGCATGAAGGCGTCGACGTAGACGAGCGCCTTGACCTGCTGGTCGCCGGTGGCCGCGTTGGTGATGACCGCGCCGCCGTAGGAGTGGCCGACCAGGACGATCGGGCCGGAGATGCTATGCAGGAAGCCGGCCAGGTACGCGTCGTCGAAGGTCAGTCCCATCAGCGTGTCCGGCGGGGCGTAGACGGTGTACCCGAGGGCCTGCAGCCGGGAGATGACCCCGTTCCAGCTCGACGTGTTCGCCCAGGCCCCGTGGATCAGCACGATGGTGGGCTTCGTCCCGTGGTCGCCCGCCGTGACGGCCGGGCCGATGGTCCGGGCCGAGGCAGCCGGCCCGGACGGGACCAGCAGCGCAGCGGAGGCGACGGCGGTGACGGCGGTCGAGCGGGGCTTTACGGCAAGGCGGACATGATGAAGGAGGCCACCTCGACCGGCCGGCTGATGAAGGCGACATGGGAGGCATCGATGGTCTCCACGGTTCCGCCCATGCGCTCGGCCATGAACCGTTCGGCATCCGGGTTGATGGCCTGGTCCTGCGCGGAGACCAGATAGGAGGACGGCTTGGTCTTCCAGCCGGCCGCGGTGCACTTCTCGCCGAGCGTCGCGGCGGCGACCGGCCGCTGCGTCGCAGCCATGACGGCGGCGAGATCGGCAGGCAGGTCCGCGCAGAACGTCTCGCGGAAGGTGGCGGTGTCGATGTACAGGTCCGGTCCGCCGGCGGCGCCGACGGCGTCATACGGAGTGGGACGTGCGTTCTTGGCCAGCAGCGGCGGCGCGAAGGGCTCCTGCACGCTGCCGACGCTCTCGTCCACGTCAAGGCCGAACGCCGCCAGGTAGACCAGGCCGACCACGTTGTCCAAGGTGGCGGCCGCCTGGGTGATCACGGCACCGCCGTAGGAGTGCCCGACGAGCAGGACCGGGCCGTCGATGGCGGCGACCGCCGCGCCGACCGTCGCGGCGTCGCCCGCGACACTGCGCAGCGGGTTCGGCGGGGCCTGGACCGTGATTCCGGCGGACTGCAGCTCGCGGATGACGCCGGACCATCCGGAGGCGTCAGCGAAGGCCCCGTGAACCAGGACGACGGCCGGTACTGAACCTGCGGTCATGATGTGCCTCTCGAGGGGATGAACGGGCGAGCGACTACTGCCCAGCCGGCTGGGCGCAGCCGCCACGTCGTCGGATCTGATGAGCTGGCCAGCGCGTAATCTGCTTGCCCTGACGCGCAAGCAGAAACAACGGTAAGACCGAATAGAAATTCCTTATTCCAGGAAAGAATAAAAACGCCGTCGCCGTTGTCGCAGGCTGGACCGCGAGGGAATAATTTCCCTGGTCGGCGTATCCGCCAAAAGCAAAGACACTGCGTCAGCGCACGTCAGCTGGCCTCAATACGGCTCGACAGACCCTCCAGACATACAACATAAGACTGCCTGGGTCCGGAGCAGAATTTCACTGAATAAGACCCACTCTCGCATCTCACTCACGGAATAGCAAGCCAGGCAGAGGGACACGGCAAGGCCGTTATGTGAATTTCTGGCCGGCCATTTTGTAACAACGGGCGACGGTACGGCGTGGGCCCACGCCGCGGCCGGTCCGGCCAGCGGGGCTTATCGTCATCAGGATGACCGCTGCGACATGATGAGGGGCATGGAGACGGCCACGCAGAGGCTGCACCGGCTGACGTCCTATGAGCCCGGCCAGCCCTGGGATGAGCCGGCGGACGATCCACTGGTGCTGCAGGATCTGCAGGTCGATGATCTCGGCCGGCTGCCGTGGTTCGTGAAGCGGTACCCGGAGGTCCTGCCTCGCGTGCTGCTGCCCCGGGAGCTGCCGCAGACGGCAGCGCCGGCCGTGGCGGTGCTGGCGGGCACGGCCGAGGTCAGCCGGGCCGCGCTGGACCTGGCTCAGCTGTCCCGGTTGCTGTACCTGTCGGCCGGGGCGGTGCGCACCATGGAACGGCCCTACGGGATTCACCCGTTCCGCGCGGCGGGGTCGGCGGGCGGCCGTTTCCCGCTGGAGGTCTACGTCGCGGTGCCGCCGGGTGCGCTGCTGCCCGCCGGGGTGCACTGGTATGACCCGTGCGGTCATGCGCTGGTACGGGTCGGGCCCCCGCCGCGCACGGGCGGGCCGGCCGTGGTCGTCACGGGCGTCCCGTGGCGGACCGGCTGGCGCTACCGGGAACGTGGCTACCGGCACGTGTACTGGGACGCCGGTACCCTGCTCGCCCAGCTGCTGGCGCTGGCCGACTCGGCCGGCCTGGCGGCCGCGCTGTACACCGGTTTCCCCGATGCACGGGTGGCCGCCCTGGTCGGAGCGGACCGGGTGCACGAGCTGCCGGTGGCCGTGGTCGGCCTGGGCGAGGCCGCTCCCGCCGTCGATCCGGGCGGCCCCGCTGCGGCGGGCGACGTGGACGCCGCGCCTGTGGAGTTCCCGCTGGTGACCGCGGCCCAGCGGGCCGGGGAAGGCGACCGGCTCGGCCGGCCGTGGGAACGGGGCGATCCGGTGCGGGTGCCGGTCCTCGCCTCGGCACCGGTGGACCGCGTCATCGCCGCGCGGGGGTCGCAGCGGCGGATGGATCCCCGCCGCGGCCTGCACCAGGACCTGCTGCGCAGCTGCATGGGCGTGGCCGTGCGCGGACTGCGCCTGGCCCACTGGGCCGTGGTCCACGACGTGGCGGGCCTGCCGCCCGGCGTGTACCGCTGGCCTGCCCTGGACGCGCCGGTGCGCGCAGGAGAGCTGCGCCACGAGCTGCACCGGGTCTGCCTGGGCCAGACGCTGGCCCGCGACGCCGCCTTCGTCGCCATCGCCGCGGCCGACCTGGACGGGCTCAGCGACCAGGAGTACCGGGCGGCGCACCTGGCCGCCGGGCTGGCCGAAGGCCGGCTGCACCTGGCCGCCTACGCGCTGGGCGCCAGCGCCTCCGGGATGACCTTCATGGACAGCGAGGTCCCCGCCGTCCTGGCTGAACCCCTCAATGCCCTGCTGTTCACCTGCGTCGGCGTGCCGCCGTACCGGCCAGCGCCGGCCGGGCCGCCCGGCGCGCCAGCCACCGTGCGCATGGTCCAGCCGGCGGCCTAGGTCACCAGACCCGGGCGGCGATGGATCCGGCTGCGTCCGGACGCGCGAACCTGCGTCAGCCCAGACCCTCCCGGTCGGCCACCGAGGCCACGGACGCGAACGGGGCAGGCAGCGCGGCACTCACCGCAGCTTCCAGCAGCCTTCGCTGACCGGCGAGAGCGGCCTGCCGCTCCGCGGGGAGCGTGGCTTCGAGCTCATCGAGCATCCCGTGCAGGCGCCGGGCCACCTGAGGCGCGTCGGCGCCGTAACGGATGACCTCGGTCAGGGAAAGCATGAGCAGAGCGTCAAAGTCGCGCAGCTTCCGCTTGAGCCTGACCGTGCCGCTGGAATCCACTCTCAGGCCGGTCGGGTCGAGCCGGCTGCCCGTGACGGCTAGAAGGTCGCTGATGCGGTCGATGGCCTGGACCGCGGTGGTGGGATCGTTGACGGCCGGAGACAGCGCGCGGATCGCGACATCCACGAGCTGCCGGAAGCCGAACGCCGGATCCTGCACGAAGGTGCGCTCGCCGCGGATGAGGAAGAACCTGGTCACATCGCGGTCGCGGAGATTCCCGCCGTGCACCAGCGCAATCACGGTGCCGTGAGCCAGGTACTCCCCTATTCCGACGGTCAGCTCGAGCCAGCACCCCGGCGGCCGGCACAATCCGACCAGACCGTGCACGTCGGTGGCGGTAAGGACCCCGGCCGTCCCGGCGTAGCGGAGGCGCTGCGGTGACGGGTCCGGTGCGGGAGGCTCGGCGTCACGGTAGGCGGACGCGAGCGGGAAGTTCTCCTCGATGGCCAGCCGGCTCTCGGTAGCGATCGTTTCCAGCAGGTACTGGACGCGCATCAGCCGCACCACGCCATGCAGGTAGGCGACGAAGCCGAAGACCGTGGCCACGGTCAGGGCCAGCAACGTCGTCACCGACACCACCGGTGCGAACTGCTTCGCCGACGTGACCGACGCCCGGTTGCTGACCAGGATGATCACGGAGAAAACGAAGGTGCAGAGGAACAGGCCGAGCGTCACCCGGGTGAGGCGGGAGCGGATGAAGATCCGCACCGCCCTGGGCGAGTACTGGCTCGCCGCGAGCTGGATGGCCACCAGCGTGGTGGCGAACACCACGGCCACGAAGGCCAGGGTGGCGGCCGCGATAGCGCCAGCAAAGGTGGCGGCGGTGCCTGGATCGCTGACCAGGTCCGGCCGTACGCCGACCGGGGCATCGACCCGGGTGTCCAGCCATATGGTGAGATTGGCCGCGGCGATCGCGGCCGCCGCAAAGATAACCGGCACGAACCACAGCGACACCGCGATCCGCTGCCGGAAATCAATGCGCCACAGCGGCTCCGGGTGCACGGGCAGTGCTCTCATAGGACGAGAGTCTGTCAGCCCGGCACCGGCCCCGGGAATATCTGACGCCGCTACGGGCGTGGCGCCAAGGAGCCGGGAGAAAAACTCAATACGACGCCGTCCGGTGATCAGCAGGTGGTGAGACCCAACCAGCGCCGCGCGCGTCCACCGCCTGCCCGCCGGGACGCAGCTCCGGGCCCCGCTCCAGCACGGTCACCTCGGCCCCCCGCCGGCGCAGCCAGTGGGCCAGCGCCGGCCCCGCGATACTCCCCCCGCCACCAGCACCCTGGTACCGCTCACTGCGCCCCCTGCTCGCCCGTCCGGATCCCGGTCCGGATTGTACGGTGGTCTGCGACCCCGCCGGCGGTTCCGGCGCCCCGGTCCAGTACGGCAACGGCAGGCCACGACCGGGCCCGCCGCACCAGGAAGTGGAGCGAGCAGATGAAGGCAGTTGTGTTCGACCGCACGGGCGGCCCCGACGTCCTGCACATCGGCGAGGTGGAGACACCGGTCCCGGGACCGCGGCAGGTGCTGATCAAGACCGCTTACGCAGGCATCAACTTCGCCGACATCGGCCGGCGCACCGGCCTGTACGGAGCGCCGGCGCTGCCGTTCGTGGCTGGCCTGGAGGGGTCGGGCACGGTCGAGGCGGCCGGGGCAGAGGTGGCTGGCCTCGAGCCGGGCACGCAGGTGCTGGGCTGGCGGGCCATCACGGGCAGCTACGCCGAGTATTTCGTGGCGGACGCCGAGAAGGTCGCCGCCGTCCCGGCCAACGTCACGCTGGAGGAGGCGGCGGGTATCGCGCAGATCTTCATGACGTCGTGGAACGCGCTCGTGCACCGGGCGAAGCTCCAGCCGGGCGAATCGATCCTCGTGCAGTCGGCCGGCAACGGCGCTGGCATCGCGGCCGTCCAGATCGGACGCCACATCGGCGCCCGGGTGATCGGCACCGCCAGCAACGCGGCCAAGCTCGAGGCGGCCAGGCAATCCGGAGCGGACGACCTGATCAACTACCTCGAGACCGACTTCGAGGCCGAGGTGGCCCGCCTGACCGACGGCCAGGGCGTCGACGTCGTCCTGGACGGTGTCGGGGGCGAGACCTTCACCAAAGGCGTGCACAGCCTGGGGCCCAACGGCCGCATCCTGACGCTCGGCTTCAGCGGCGGCGACTCCACGCTCAGTTTCCACGGCTTCGACCTGGGCCGGGGCAGCGTCATCATGGCCGGCGCGGCAGGATTCTCCGAACTACCCCGCGCCGAGTTCGACCGGGTCCTCGAGCTGTTCGAGCAGGGAGTGTTCAAGCCCGTCTCGACCACGGTCTTTCCCTGGACACAGGCCGGCGCCGCCCAGCAGTCAATCGAGAACCGCACCGCCGTCGGGAAGGTCGTGCTCCAGGTCGGCTAGGGCCGGGCCGTACCTCCTGATCACTCAGGAGCGGCCGGACGACTCCCAGACTCCGCGGGCGCCGGCCTGGAACGACGGCCAGTACGGGTCTGCGGGCCTGACCGGGACCTCCTCCGGGGAGATGTCCGCGGTGGCGCCGCCGAGCGGCTCGTCGCTGACGGCCACCTGGCGGGCGAAGTTCATCAGGCTCGCCGGGGTCCGGAACTCACCGGGATCCCCGTCGTAGGTGGCCAGGTACTCAAGCTCGTCGGCGCTGGCGTCCTGCCGGGCCCAGTCAGCGCCCTGGCGCGACACGTTCAGGTGGGTCGCGTTATCGGGGTCATGGTTGACCATGGGGAGCCTTTCGTCAGAGGTACTCGGGCACGGCTGGTCCTACCCCGAACCGCCGCCCGATCACGACCTCGTGGCGGTCAGGGTCTCGACGCGGTCGAGCATGGCGTCCAGGGTGACTTCGAGCGGCCTGGTGTCGCGCTGGAGCTGGGTGAGCAGCAAGCCGCCCTGCAGGGCGGCCAGCGTGGCGAGGGCGAGGTCGTCGGGGTCCGTGGCCGGGGCCAGGTCACCGCGCGCGTGCATGGCCTGGAATCCCTCGCGGATCCGCCCTTCCCAGCGGCGCAGCCCCCGGGCCGCGGCCAGCCGGGCCACGGCATCGGTCTCGGCCACCTCGGCACCGAGGGCGCCGATCGGGCAGCCGCCCCGACAGCCGAGCCGGCGCTGGTGCTCGACCAGGAAATCGCGCCAGGCCCGCAGGCCCGCCATCGAGTCCAGGCGGTCCAGGTGCGCCCCCTGGGCGTCGAGCACCGCGTCCGTCTGGTAGTCGATGACGGCGCGGACCAGAGCCTGCTTGTCCTCGAAGTAGTGATACACCTGCGACCCGCTCACCCCGGCGGCCGCCCGGATGTCCTCCAGCGTGGTCTCCGCCACCCCGTGGTCGAACATCAGCTCCGCCGCGGCCGCGACGATCCGCAGCCGGGTCTCGCGCCCGCGCCGGGTCAGCGGGCGGCCGGCGGGTGCTCCGGTCTCGTGCTCGCCCATACCCGGGAGCATATCAGAAACTGGATTGGACAACCCAGTTTTGCCCGGGCATAGTGGATCGCACAACCCAGATTCCTGCGAAGGGGACTCACATGACCTCCACCGACCTGGCCGGCAGCACGGCCCTGATCACCGGCGCGACCAGCGGAATCGGACGCGCCACGGCCGTCCTGCTGGCGCGGCGCGGCGCGCACGTCCTGGTCAGCGGACGTGATCCCGGGCGCGGCGAGGCGACGGCCGGCGCGATCCGCGCCGCGGGCGGGAAAGCCGACTTCATCGCCGCGGACCTGGCCGACGCCGGCTCGGTGCGCGCGCTGGCCCGCCGGGCCGTCGAGCTGGGCGGCGGCCACGTCGACGTCCTCGTCAACAACGCCGGGGTCTTCCCCTTCGGGCCCACCCCGGACGCCAGCGACGCCGACATCGACAACGTCTACGCCGTCAACGTCAAGGCCCCCTTCATCCTGGTCGCCGAGCTCGCGCCGGCCATGGCCGCCCGCGGCCGGGGCGCCGTCGTCAACGTGCTGACCATGGTGGCCCAGTTCGGCATCTCCGGCATGGGCCTGTACGGGTCGAGCAAGGCCGCGCTCAGCCTGCTCACCAAGGCCTGGGCGGCCGAGTTCGGTCCCAGCGGCGTCCGGGTCAACGCGGTCAGCCCGGGGCCGACCCGTACCGAGGGCACCGAGGCGATGGGCAGCCAGCTCGACGCGCTCGCCGCCGTGGCCCCGGCCGGGCGCCCGGCCGCACCGGAGGAGATCGCAGCCGCCATCGGCTACCTGGCCGGACAGGAGGCCAGCTTCGTCCACGGCGCTGTTCTCGACGTCGACGGCGGCCGGAACGCGGCGTAACACCAAGGCGCGGAACCGGGCGGGAATGGGGACTGATGGATACCGCGCCGGAACGCGGCCGGCGCAGCGGTCACTCCTCGCGCAGGACCGAGGCGGGCCGGGTCCGCAGGGCCGTCACCGCCGGGCCGGCCGCGGCCAGGATCGCGAGCACGAGGGCGGCGGCCGCGACCAGGATCAGCGGGGCCGCGGACGTTTCCGGGACGGGGATCCCGCCGAGCCGTTCGGCGAAAAGGCGCCAGCTGAGCCGGCCGGCGATGATCCCGAACGGGACGGCGAAGACCAGCGCCACGACCGCTACCGTGGCGGCCTGCCAGGCGACGATCCGGGCCAGCTCGGCCCGGGTGAACCCGATCATCTTCAGGATGGCCAGGTCGCGCCGGCGCTGGCGGACGGTGCTGGCCAGCAGGTGGGCCACCGTCAGCAGGGCCACCACGGCCAGCAGCGAGCCGAGAATGACGGGAAGGTTCTGGATCTGGCCGAAGTTCACCAGGCCGGCAGGCGTGGCCGGCGGCAGGGTGAAGAAATCCGGGTCGGCGGCCGACAGCCGGCGGTCGAGGCGGGCGCCGGCCTGGGTGACGTCGAGGCCGGGCCGGAAGGTGACCGCGATGACGTACGGCGAGCGGGCCTGGCCGCCCGCCAGCCGGAGCAGGGCCGGGCGGCTGACGAGCACGCCGTCGCCGAGATGGGCGTTGGCGTCGCCAGGCGGCAGCACGACGGTGCCGGTGACCAGGACCGGCACCTGGGGCGCGCTGTCGTTCTCGGCCCGGCCGGACAGCCGGGTGCCGGGGGCGGCGCCGAGTTCGGTGGCGGTGCGCGCGCCGAGCGCGACCTCACCGGCGCCAGCGGGCGCCCGGCCGGTGAGCATGGACGCCGCGAACGTCCCCTGGACGGGACTGAAAGCGAACCCGGACACCGCGCGGCCCCGGAACTGGAAGTCGATTCCGGTCTGGATGAACGCGGCCGACGCCACGTCCGGGCCGGCGCGGATAACGGGCACGGCCGCCGTGACCGCCCCGGGGCCGTTGTTGTTCCAGATCTCGGTGTAACACGCGGAAGGAGTCTGCTTCGGCGACCGAGGGCAGGGCGGCGACCTGCGCCGGGTCGATGACGGCACCCTCGGGGTTCGGGGAGAAGTCCGTGACCAGGTACTCGGCACCGTGGTTGGCCGCGACAAAGCGGGAGCACGCGCTTTCGGTGCGGCGGGCACCGGCGGCCGTGGCGGTCACGATCCCGCCCAGCAGGCCGACCAGGAGGGCTACGCTCAGCCACGCCCGCCAGCGGCCCCGGGCCTCGCCGCGCCACCTGATCCAGACCGCGTGCATTCTGACATCAGAACGGATGACGGGTCCGGCGGGCAATGATGCTGACCACCGCGGGCGTGGTGATACCAGCACTCCAGCGGTAACGTTCCCGGAACGGTGCGGGCGTAGCGTACTGCTCGTGGTGAGCTATCGCCGACCCGGCAGGGACGCCGGATGAGGGCCCGGACAGCGTCGCGGGTAGCCGGGTCCGCCGCGACGGGATCCGTGGCGCTGATCATCGGCGGCCTGCTGCTGGCCTTCGCGGACCGGGACCTGGTGCCGGCCGGCCTGACCGGCTGGACCGTCTCCAATGTCGCCACGCAGCTGGTGAACCTGGCCGTCCCGGCGGCCGGCTTCGTCGTCGCGTCCCGGCGCCCGGCGAACCGGATCGGCTGGCTGTTCCTGGTGGCGAGCCTCGGGCTGGGCATCGGCGGCTTCGCGCAGCAGTACGCGCTGCACGCGCTGGTCGCGGCGCCGGGATCCTGGCCCGCGGGCCGGGCCGTGGGCTGGCTGTCCAACTGGGTCTGGGTCATCCCGGTTTTCATGCTCGCGTTCCTGCTCCTGCTCTTCCCGACCGGTCAGGTCCGCTCCCGCCGGTGGCGTCCGGCCGCATGGTTCACCGGCGGGGCGCTCGCGCTCGCCATCGTGACGCTGATGATCGCGGCCAGCCGGACGTGGGCCGACCCGTTCGGCATATCCACCCCGCTGAGCGGTCCGGGCGCGTGGCTGTTCTGGGTGACCAGCCTGGCGGTCTCGGCCGCGGTGCTGCTCAGCGGAGTGGCGCTCGTGGTCAGGTTCGCCAAGTCCTCAGGCGAGGAGCGGTTGCAGCTGAAGTGGTGCGCGACCGCGGCCCTGGTCCTGGTCGTCCTGTTCGTCACCTCGATCTGGGTGAACTCAGCGGGCGTGAACGTGCTGCAGAGCCTGGCGTTCTTGTGGCTCTGGACGGCCATCGCCGTCGCGGTCCTCAAATACCGGCTGTATGACATCGACAAGATCATCTCCCGGACGCTGGCCTACGCCATCGTCACCGGGCTGCTCATCGGCCTGTACGCAGGCCTGGTGCTGCTGGCCACCCAGGTCTTCCGGTTCCACAGCACGGTGGCGGTAGCGGCCTCCACACTGGCCGCGGCGGCGCTGTTCAACCCGCTGCGCCGTCGCGTCCAGCGGGTCGTGGACCGCCGGTTCAACCGGGCCCGGTATGACGCCGACCAGACCGTGGCCGTGTTCGCGGCCCGGCTGAAGGACGCCGTCGACCTGGACTCGGTCCGGGACGACCTGGCCGGCGTCGTCCAGCAAGCGCTGGAACCCGCGCACGTATCCATCTGGGTCGGCCGGGGTAACTGACGGCGCTGGCTCTCGTGGCGGCCCGTGGCCGGGTGAAGCCCCGAGCTAACCCGTCCTGCGCTGAGAACTAAGGTGAGGGCGGCGGTCGCGGCGCGTACCTAGTGCATGGCATCTGGAGGATTGATGACAGGACCCGAGCATTACCGCGAAGCCGAACGGCTCCTCGCCGAGCTGGTCTCCAGCAACCCCGGCGGCGGCGAGATGCACCGCGCGTCCGAGGTGGCCCTGGCCGCGGCCCACGTGCACGCCACCCTGGCCCTGACCGCAGCCACCGCACTGGAACGCACCGGGGCCGAGACCAGGCCGTGGGCCGAGGTCGCCGGAACGACGAACGGCCGGCCCCACCTGACGTAGGCCAGCCCCTAGGAGATCCGCAGGGCCAGCAGGGCAGTGTCGTCGCTGGCCCAGCCGCCCTGATGGCGGGCCAGCGCGTCGGCGATGTACGCGGTGGTGGCGGCGGCGTCCAGGCCCCGGGTCTCGGCCAGCGTGCGGGCGAGGGCCTGATCATCGAACATCGGCCGCTGCGGCTCCGCGCTGTCCGGGCCGGGCCGGCCCTCGATGGCGCCGTCGGTGTAGAGCAGGAGCAGGTCTCCGGGGACCAGGCGGAAGCGGGCGTCAGTCAGCTCCACCGCGTCGGTGTAGCCGAGCAGGGAGCCGGTGATACCCGCCTGCTGGACCCGGCCGTCGGCCCGGCGGATCAGCGCGGGCGGGTGCCCGGCCAGGCACAGCCGCCCGGCCAGCCCGGCTGACGTGCGGCGGAACGTGGCCTGGACGGCGGTGAGGAAGAGCGGGGCACGCTGGGAAAGCATCGCCGCATTCAGCCGGGTCAGCGCCTCGGCCGGGGACAGGTGGTCGCCCGCGTCGGCCCGCAGAGTGTAGCGGGCCAGCGCGGTGACCTTGGCCGCCTCGGTTCCCTTGCCGCACACGTCGCCCATCACGGCCGTCCAGTACGGGCCGCGGGCCTGGAACAGGTCGTAGAAGTCTCCGGTGACCATCTCGCCGCCCCGGGTGGCGGGCAGGTAGCGGGCGGCCGTGTCCAGCCCGGGGACGGGCCGCAGCAGCGGCGGCAGCAGGCTGTCCTGCAGGCTCCGGGCCAGGTTCCGGGCCCGGGCCAGGGAATCCTCCGAGGTTTCCAGCGCGGTGCGGGCGGTGTCCAGGGCGGTGCTGGTCGCGTTCAGGGCGACGCGCAGGTTGACCTCGTTCGATACGGCCCGGGCCAGGGTGGCCAGCGTCTCCAGCTCGCCGGGTGTCCACTTGCGCGGGCGGGGGTCGATGACGCACATGCTGCCGACCGGCTGATTGTCGGTCGTCACGATCGGGTAGCCGGCCCAGGCTCCCACGCCCCAGGGACCGATGGCCGGATGCCCGGCGGTGCGCGGGTCGTGCACGGCGTCTTCGGGATGAACGGCCCGTTCATCCCGACGGGAAAGTAACAGAAGTCATCGCCGACCGGGTTCTGCCAGGCGTCCGGGCCGCCGTAGGCCAGCGACGGCACGGACTTCCAGTAGGTGCGGTATTCGCCCACGAAGGTGATGGCGGCGAGGACGCAGCCGGTCACCGACGAGGCCAGCCGGGCCAGGTCGTCGAAAACAGGCTCCGGGGCACTGCCCACCTGGCCGGTAGCGGCCAGGGCGGCCAGCCGGGCGGGGTCGGACAGCGCCGCGGGCAGCCCGTCTTCCCGCACGCCTCCGGCATAATCCACAGCTCACCCCGGCCCTCGGCGGTCATTCACCATCTGACTGTACGCATGGCCAGCACCGGCCCCGACCGCGGACCCTGAGCTCTGGGTGGCCGCTGGAGGGCGGACGCGAAACCGGCCCGCATGGGGACCGGATTCCGGGGTACCAGTGCGCAGTCCGGCCCCGGCCCCGAGAGGATACGTTCATGCCCATTGCTCCGCTGGTCCTTCCGTCCGCACTCCTGCCGGGCGGCCCCGGGTGCGCCGCCGGCGTGCGGCAAGGAAACGCGCAGTGAGGATCAAGCCCGGGCGTTCGTATCCGCTGGGAGCTACGCACGACGGCTCCGGCACCAACTTCTCGCTGTTCTCGGAGGCAGCGGGGCGGGTCGAGCTGGTGCTGATCGCGGAGGACGGATCGCAGCAGAGCGTCGCCCTGACCGAGCTGGACGGATTCGTGTGGCACGGCTACCTGCCGGGGGTCGGCCCCGGCCAGCGCTACGGGTTCCGGGTGCACGGGCCTTACGAGCCCGATCAGGGGCAGCGGTGCAATCCGGCCAAGCTGCTGCTGGACCCGTACGCCAAGGCCATCGACGGCCAGATCGACGGTGACGAGGCCCTCTTCGGCTACCGCTTTGACCAGCGCGACGCCAAGAATGACATGGACAGCCTGGGTCACACCATGCTGTCGGTGGTGACCGACACGGCGTTCGACTGGGGGGACGACCGGGCTCCGGACCTGGCCTACCACCACACCGTCATCTACGAGGCACACGTCAAGGGCCTGACCAAGACGCACCCGGGCCTGCCGGAGGAGATCCGCGGGACCTACGCGGGAGCGGGCCACCCGGCCATCATCGAGCACCTCACCTCCCTCGGGGTCACCGCGCTCGAGCTCATGCCGGTCCACCAGTTCGTCCAGGACCCGCACCTGAAGGAACGCGGCCTGTCGAACTACTGGGGTTACAACACCATCGGCTTCTTCGCGCCGCACAACGCCTACTCCTCGGCCGGCGGCCGCGGGCAGCAGGTGACCGAGTTCAAGGAGATGGTCAAGGCCCTGCACGCGGCGGGCATCGAGGTCATCCTGGACGTCGTCTACAACCACACCGCCGAGGGCAATGAGCTGGGCCCGACGCTGTCCTTCAGGGGCATCGACAACGCCTCCTACTACCGGCTGGCCGACGATGACCCGGGGCACTACTTCGACACCACCGGAACCGGCAACAGCCTGCTGATGCGCCATCCGCACGTCCTGCAGCTGATCATGGACTCGCTGCGTTACTGGGTCCTGGACATGCACGTCGACGGGTTCCGGTTCGACCTGGCCGCCACCCTGGCGCGCCAGTTCGCCGAGGTCGACAAGCTCTCGGCCTTCTTCGACCTGGTTCAGCAGGATCCGGTGATCAGCCAGGTCAAGCTCATCGCCGAGCCCTGGGACATCGGCGATGGCGGCTATCAGGTCGGCAACTTCCCGCCGCTGTGGACCGAGTGGAACGGCCGCTACCGGGACACGGTCCGTAACTTCTGGCGCGGCGCCGAGGCCACCCTGCCCGAGTTCGCCTCCCGGCTCACCGGCTCCGCCGACCTCTACCAGAGCGACCGGCGCCGCCCGCTGGCCAGCATCAACTTCGTCACCGCCCACGACGGCTTCACCCTGCGCGATCTCGTCTCCTACAACGACAAGCACAACGACGCCAACGGCGAAGACGGCCAGGACGGGTCGGATGACAACCAGTCCTGGAACTGCGGTGCCGAAGGTGAGAGCCAGGACCCGCAGATCCTCGCCCTGCGCGCCCGCCAGCAGCGCAACCTGCTGGCCACGCTGCTGCTCTCCCAGGGCGTGCCGATGATCGCGCACGGCGACGAGCTCGGCCGCACCCAGCAGGGCAACAACAACGCCTACTGCCAGGACAACGAACTGTCCTGGATCGACTGGGACCTCGATCAGCCCCGGCAGGATCTGCTCGCCTTCACCCGGCAGCTGGTTCAGCTGCGCCGCGACCATCCCGTGCTGCGCCGCCGCCGCTTCTTCCGCGGCGACGCCCCGGACGGCGGCCTCGGGGACCTGGCCTGGCTGCTGCCGGACGGGAACCGGATGCAGGACAGCGACTGGCACTGGGACGACGCCCACACGGTGGGGGTGTTCCTCAACGGCCAGGCCATCACCGAACCGGACCGCGACGGCGACCCCGTCACCGATGACTCCTTCCTGATCTTGTTCAACGGCCATCACGAGGCCATTGAGTTCCGGCTGCCCGGAGCGGCGTTCGGCGAGAAGTGGCAGGTCATCGTGGACACGTTCGCGGGCGAGGCGACCCGGCCCGAGCTGCGCGCGCAAGACAGCGTGCACATCGAGGCCCGCAGCACCCTGGTCCTGATCCGCCCGTAACCGCGGGCTCCCCTGGCCAGCCTTCGGCTATTCCGCGGAAGGACGCTGGGCGACCCCGTCCTGCGCGTGCTCGTAGGTGATGGTCCGGAAGGGGCGATTCTTGCTGAAGGTCAGCGCGCGGGCCCAGTTGAACATGGCGGCTACCCGGTTGCCCCAGCCGATCAGGTAAAGAACGTGAACTAGTCCCCACATCGTGTAGCCGATGATCCCGGTGAACTTCATCCCGAATGCGTCGGTCACCGCGGAGAGGTGGCCGATGGTGGCCATGCTGCCCTTGTCCCGGTACGCGAAGGGTGCCGTTCCCGGCCTTCCCGCCAGCCGGGCGCGAATCAGCCTGCCCACATAGGTGCCCTCCTGGATGGCCGGCTGGGCCACTGAGGGCAGGTCGTTCAGCCGGACCATGTCGCCGATGGCGAAGACCTCCGGATGACCAGGCAAGCTGCAATCCGGCCGCACCGCCACCCGGCCCGCCCGGTCCGTGCCGGCGCCGGTGGCCGCGGCCAGGATGGCCGCCAGCGGGGAAGCCTGCACTCCGGCCGCCCAGATTTTCGTCCGGGCCGGGATGCGCAGGTCTGTTTCCGGGCCGGTGACCGTGATACTGCCGGCGTCCATGTCCCGTGCCACCGTATTCAGCCATACCTCGACGTTCATCTTCTCCAGCCGCCGCTGCGTGTAGCGCTGCAGCCTGGCTGCGAACGCAGCGAGCACCTGCGGCCCCGCCTCGATCAGCAGGATCCTGGCTTCGCTCGTCGCCACAGACTTGTGCTCCCGCGGCAGCGTCTCGTGGGCGAGCTCGGCGATCTGGCCCGCCACCTCCACTCCGGTGGGTCCGGCTCCTATCACCGCGAACGTCAGGTACGCGGCTCGTTCAGCCGGGGTGGCAGCCAGCTCGGCCATCTCGAAGGCGCCAAGGATACGGTCCCGAAGACGACCGGCGTCCGCCAGCGTTTTCAGGCCGGGCGCGAACAGCGGCCATTCGTCATGCCCGAAGTAGGCGTCCGTGCACCCGGCGGCGACCACCAGGCTGTCGTACCGCAGCATCAGCTTCCGGCCGTCCGGGGCCAGGGCATGCACGACCCGGCCATCCAGGTCCAGGCCCTGGACGTCGGCCAGCATGACCCGCACGTTGGCCTGCTTCCTGAGCACGCTGCGCAGCGCCGGCGCGATGAGGCCCTCGGGCAAGATCCCCGTAGCGACCTGATAGAGCAGCGGCTGAAACAGGTGGTGATTGGTCCGGTCCACGATCGTGATGTCGGCATCCGCTCCGGCCAGGGCCCGCGTCGCCCTGATCCCGCCGAACCCGCCACCGACGACAACCACCCGGTGCAATCCCTGGCTCATGACGACAGCATTTCAGTCCAGGCAACAAGGTCCTGGCTACGGCTCGGCGGGTATTTACCGCTTACTGAAAATGGCGAAAAGCACCCGCAGCACCAGGACTCCGGCGGCGAAGAGCAACAGATAGCCGGTCAGCTGGAAAAGGCTGACGCCGGGGGAGATCTTCGGGCCCCCGGGCGCGCCGATCAGCAGGACGGCGCCGATGCCGGTCGCCGCGCCGAGAAGGGTCAGGAGGAACAGGTGGGTCAGGCCGGTGATCACCCGCCGGTCGCGTTCATCGGCGAACAGCCGCACGTTCACGCTGAGCCTGCCTTGTTCCAGAGCGCCGGTGATGCGGTCGACCCGGCGTGGCAGCCGGCGCAGCACGGGAAGCAGGGCCAGAAGCTCGTCAGTGGCCGTCTTCTGCACGGCGGCCGGCGATAGCTGCCCGGTCACGTGGGCGGCGGCGTACCGGCGCGCTTCGGCCGCTATGTCAAACCCGGGATCCAGCTCGGTGAGGGTACCTTCCAGAGTGGCCAAGGCGCGCAGGACGGTGCCGATCTCGGCCGGGATGGCGAGCTCGAAACGCGAACCAAGGCGGAACAGGTCGGTAAACATCTCGGCCGACGGTGCGGCGCCGCCCACCAGGTGAACCGCCATGAACTGGCCGAGTGCCCGCTGCAGCTGCTGCTCGTCGAGCTCGTCGGGGTAGATGACCAGGTCCAGCAGCGCATCACGGAGCGCCGTGGAGTCGCCGCGCCCCAGGGCGAGCAGCAGGTTCTGCAGTCCCGATCGCAGCTGGGCGTCAAGGCGGCCGACCGAGCCGAAGTCGAGCAGGGCAAGACGACCGTCGGTGAGCAGCATGATGTTGCCCGGATGCGGGTCGGCGTGAAACACGCCGCTCTCGGTCAGCTGGTACACCATGCTGCGGAGCAGCCCGCGGGCCAGCTCGGCCCGGTCAAGCCCGCGGGCGTCGATCAGCGGTCCTGCCTTTCGCAGGCTGACACCGTCCAGCCAGTCGATGACCAGCACGCGCTCGCTGCTCAGCCGCTGGTGCACGCCGGGCAGCACGACAGAGACGCTGCCGCCGACGGCACGCTGCTGGCCCGGCCAGCTGGCCGCCATAACGGCCATGTTGCGTGCCTCGATCCGGAAGTCGAGCTCTTCCCGGATGGCGGCGGCGAACGCCTGAGCCAGGGGCATCAAGCCGTACGTCCGCGCCCAGCGGGTGCGACTCTCGAGCTTGGCCGCCAGGCGCAGCACGATGTCCAGGTCCTGCTCGACGGTGGCACGGATCCCGGGGCGCTGCACCTTCACGGCCACCTCGACCGCCGAGGCTGAATCGCGGCGCAGCTGGGCCTGGTAGACCTGGGCGATCGATGCGGCTGCGGCGGGCTCGGGACCCAGGTCCGCGAAAACCTGCCCCGCCGGAACCCCGAGCGACTGGGTTATCACTGTCTCTACCTGCTCCCATGGCGCCGACCCGGCCCGGTCTTGAAGCCGGGCAAGCTCGGAGATGAACTCCTCAGGGAGCAGGTCACGGCGAGTGGACAGCAGCTGGCCCAGCTTGGTGAAGGTAACCCCGCCGTCTTCGAGGGCACGCCGCAGGGACAAGGCCAGCGCCGCCCGGCTACCGGGTGCATCCATGCTGAGCGGCTGGCGCCCGCGCAGGTAAGGGCCCAGGCCGTGCCGCACCGCGATCCGGCTGATCTGCGAATAACGTCGCGAGCGCGCGAACGCGCGCCGCGCGCCGCGAATCACCTGCACCGGCTGCGGCCCCGTCCCGGTGGGGACCAGCGCCTCCGCCACCACGATGAAGAGCATCGCGACGATCAGCGGAACACCCAGCGCCGCAATGATGAACGCGGCCACCTGCCCGGCGGTCTGGACGGGACGCAGTACCTGGGTGACACCAACGGCGGCGGCGAAGCCGAGCAACCCGGCCAGCACGGCTCGCACCGCGCCAACCGGCAACCCGAGCAGCCGGGCCGATGCCCACGCCAGCCCGGCGACCAGCGCGATACTGGTGACCAGCACCGTAAAGGTCAAAACGACCCCGCTCACCGGGTCCCACTGCGCCGCCAGCATCGCTTCACCTCCGTGGGTCGCCTCAGGCCGAGGCCGGCGGCCAGCCATTCTCCAAGAAGCCCGGCCAGCAGCGTCTCGCCCGTCCTGGCCTCACCCGTGCGCATCGGCCGTCGCCCGCGGTCCGGCCGCGACACCCGGCAAGCCGGCCACCCTGGCCCGCTCACGGTCGCGGCGACAGACGCAGAGGGCTGCTGCCTCGGCCTGATCACGCAACCGCGCCCGGCCCGTGCTGGTCCTTTACCCGGCCTGGTCAGGCAGCGGGCCAGGCATCGCGTCGGCGTTGACGACGGGGATCCGGGTGCCTTCTGGGTTGACCTCGCAGACCGGGATGCTGATCTCGAGGACGCCCTTGCCGTACGTGGCCGTGACGCCTGCCGGGTCGACCCTGGCCGGAAGCTTGACCTGACGGGAAAGTGACCCGTAGCGGAACTCCGAATGACTCGGCTCGTCGGCCAGCTGGCGGCGCTCGGCGCGGATGGTGAGGATCCGGCCGTCGACGGTGACCTCGATGTCGATCTCCGGGTTCAGGCCAGGCAGCTCGGCCCGGACCACATAGCGGTCGTCCCGGATCGTCTCCTCAAGAGGAAAGACCGGGCCGGACAGGAACGGCGGCGATCCGGTCCACGGAGACTCCAGCCAGTCGGCCAGGTCCGGGAACACGGCGCGAAACCTCGCAGGCGCCTGCGGGCGCGGCAGCTTGACCATGTTGTCCCTCCACGGTTTGTATGACCACGTTATCTGTTCTGGCCCAGCCGGCCGCGCGGACTGAGCCTGCCGCGCAGCCCTTTCCCGAGGCTCCGCGCTGGCTGGCTGTATCGGCCTGGCCGGCTGCCCGGCCCGGCTGGCGGAGCTGGCTGGGCACACGCTGGCTGGGGCCGCGGCGCGAGTTCAGCCGGGTCCTGATATCCGGGCATCCAGCTGAGCACCTCAGCGCGGAAAGGCATCTCGCACTCGAGCTGGCACAGCACACCCAGGCCAGCGGCCAGCACCCGGTGGATGAGCACGTAGGACGGCGGCAGGTTGAGCCGTCGCAGAACGCTGGATGAACGCAAGGCTGAGGCCTGCATCGTCTCGGTCCGCAGCCATTCGCGGCTGAACCTGAACGACTCGGCCCGGGACGGCTCCGCCAGCGGGGCCAGGAAGGCACGCAGCGCTTCCAGGTCAAGGTCGACACCGTCGCGGAGGTAGCCGTGGGACCGGAATTCGTCCTCAAGCCTGGCCAGGTCGCCGCCGTCGTGCATGAGCCGCAGCACTCGGCCGAAGACGGCCGGGAAGCCGTCTGGCAGCCGGTCGACAGCGCCAAAGTCGAGCACGCCAAGGCGGCCGCCGGCCAGCAGGCGGAAGTTGCCCGGATGCGGATCGGCGTGCAGGAGCCCGGCTCGCGCAGGACCCGAGAACAGGAAACGGGTGACCAGGGTGCCCGCCCGGTTCCGCTGAGCGGTCGTGCCGCCGTCGATGATCTTGGCGATCGGAATACCGTCAAGCCATTCGCTGACGAGCACGTGGTCGCTGACAGCGACCACACCCGGGACGACAACATCCGGGTCGCCGGAGTAGGCGGCGGCGAAGGCCTCCTGGGCGGCAGCTTCCTGCCGGTAGTCCAGTTCCTCGACCACCCTGTCCCGCAGCTCGGCGAGCAGCGGCTTGGCGTCCAGGCCGGGCATGAGCGCGCTGAAAAGCCGGGCACAGCGGATCAACTGGGTGAAATCGCTGCTCAGCGCCTTACCCGCACCCGGGTACTGGACCTTGACGGCCACCTGGCGTCCGTCATGCCAGACGGCCCGGTGCACCTGGCCGATGGAGGCAGCGGCAGCCGGCTCGTCGTCGAACTCGGCGAAGCTGGCCCGCCACTGCTCGCCCATATCGCCCGCGAGCACCTTGTGAATACTCCGGGCGGGCAACGGCGGTGCCGAGTCCTGCAGCCTGGTCAGGGTGGCCCGGTACGGCTCGGCGATCTCTGGGGGCAGTGCGGCCTCGAACACCGACAGCGCTTGCCCGAGCTTCATCGCGCCGCCCTTGAGCTCACCCAAGACCCTGAAGACCTGATCTGCCGTCCGCTGCTGGATTTCCTGGGTCACCAGCTCAGCTGGCCGGCCGCCCAGGCGCTTGCCGGTCCCCAGGGCGGTCCGGCCCGCGAACCCGACCGGCAACCGGGCCAGCCTGACCGCGCGGGTCACCGGATGCCGGGGCAGATCGCTCACGGTGTCATTCTGTATTTCGCCACAATGCCCCGCAAGTCACCGGATGTATCGCAGTGCTCGCCCGTTACACCGGGCCCCGGGGCCGATAGCGATATTGATCCGACGGGCGCGGCGAACTTCGCAAATTTCGTCTTACTGCCAGGATACGAGGCATGATGACCGCTCGACGTCCGTTGCCGGCCAGGACAGCGCCGCCCCCCAGCGGGAGCGATGGCCGAGGAGACGGCACGGCCCGACCGGGACTGGAGGACGCGTACCGCTGGTGCCGGCGCATGGTCCGTGAACGTGATCCGGCGATCTATGCGCTGACGTCCCTGATGCCACGGCCCCTGTGGCCTGGCTGCTGGGCGCTCTGGGCGGCGCTGGCGACGGTGGACGACATCGCCGACTCCCGCACGAGGCAGCCGGCGGAGCGCGCCGTCGAGCTGCAGGCCTGGATGAGTGCCCTTGACACCGAGCTGGCCACCGAGACCAGCACCGACATGGTTCGCCGGGCCCTGGTCGACACCATCGTGCGATGGGGGCTCGACGTGGCTGACCTCCGGGCCTCGTTCCAGGTTCTGGCCGGTGACATACATCCCGCCCCCCTCGTGACCTGGGACGACTGGCGGGCGAGGGCGCGCGGGACGGACAGTGCGTGGGCCAGGCAGATCATGATCCTGCTGGACCAGGCCGGCGTGGACATGTCGTTCGCGGTGCGGCACGGCGAGGCGATCTCCCGGTTCCTCGATGGCGTCCAGCTGATTGACGATCTGGCCGACCTGGCCGAGGATCTCGGCCAGCGGCCACTCACGATCCCCGCTGACGTCCTTGACCGGTTTCCCGGCGCCGCCGAGGACCTGCCCCAGCGACGGTGGACGACGCCGGTGCAAGGCGTGCTGGCGCACTTGGCCAGCATGGCCCGGCACTGGGTGGACCAGCCCAGCCTCGGCGCCGGATGGCACCCGGGGCCGGCCATCCTGCTCGCGACCACGCGTCGCGTGTTCCTGGCCCGGCTCGACGCGATCGCCGCGGCCGGCCCCCGCCTGCTGCACGCCGCACCTGAGCCGGGACGGATCACCTGGTGGCGGATCCTCGCGCCCGCCCGGGCCAGGGCCGCCCTGGCCTGGAAGCTGACGAACCTCAGCGGGCCACCCGCGGCCCGGGTCCGGCCCGCCCCGCTTCCCCCGGCCGGCCCGCCGCCCGGTCAGGTGCTGCCCCCGCGGCTGCGGGCGGACGGCATCCGGGCTCCCCAGCTGGCCGCCG
The DNA here is from genome assembly GCA_963744005.1 of uncultured Actinomycetes bacterium. Lineage (GTDB taxonomy): Bacteria > Actinomycetota > Actinomycetes > Streptosporangiales > Streptosporangiaceae > Palsa-504. The sequence goes on from CAVURU010000003.1 coordinate 3,146,343, forward strand.
ACCGGACACCGCAGCACGTCGCGATCATCATGGACGGCAACGGCCGCTGGGCCGAGCAGCGCGGCCTGCCCCGTCCCGAGGGACACCGGGCCGGCATCGAGGCCGTGCACGACGTCGTCCACGGCGCCCTGGAGATCGGGCTATCCCACCTCACCCTGTACGCCTTCTCGACCGAGAACTGGAAGCGGGACCCCGGCGAAGTCACCCAGCTGTTCGCGCTGCTCGACGAGGAACTGCGCTCGACTCCCTACCTTGACCACGGCGTCCGGCTTCGCTGGCTCGGCTACCCTGACCGGCTGCCGGCGGAGCTGGTGCGGACCCTGCAACGTAACGAGACGGCCAGCCGAGACCAGCGCACCCTGACCCTCACGCTCTGCGTGAACTACGGCGGGCGCGCCGAGATCCTGCACGGAGCCGCGGCAGTCGCCCGCAGCGTCCTGGCCGGAGAGCTCGACCCCGAACAGATCACCGAGGGCGAGTTCGCGCGGCACCTCCCGCTGCCCGACTTGCCCGACGTGGACCTGCTGTGGCGGACCGGAGCGGAGCAGCGCACGTCCAACTTCCTGCCATGGCACTCGACGTACGCCGAACTGTTCTTCACCAGCAGCCTCTGGCCCGACATCGACCGTCGCGACCTGTGGGCCGCCGTCACCGAGTACGCCCGGCGGCGGCGGCGCTACGGCGCGGCCACCGGCTGACCTCGCGCAAACGGCGGCTGCGTCAGCTGGCCGACGGCGGGGCTGGTGAGGCCGGCCCGAGCGGCCCAGGGTGCTTGTCCTGTTCCAGGACGCGCCGCTTGGCGTCCGCATACGCAGCGTCGGAGAGCAGGCCCTGGCCGTGCAGCTGGGCGAGTTCGCGCAACTGCGCGATCCACGCTGGGCGGTCATCAGCGGCGGGGGCGGCCTGGACGGGCGGGGAAGGATCCGGGCGGGCCGGAGCCAGGGGCTGCTGGCCTCCCGGGTTCATGCCGAGCTGACGCCAGAACCGTTCGACCTGGGCCCGGTACCGATCCTCCGGAACCCGTCCTGCGCGGAACGAAGCAGTGGTGCTGCCCATCGAACGAACCTGGCGCACCCGAGCGCTGCTGAGCTGAAGGCCGCGGCTGCACACCGGGCAGACCAGATAGTCCTCTGTCCCGTAAGGCACGACGGGCACGAAGTACAGGCGTACCGACTTCTTCGACCGGACATGGTGGAGGAACACCTGATTATGACAATTCGGGCAGACACACGGCGCGACCTCGCCCTGATCCTCAGGGCTACCCGGGCCGAAGCCGAAAATCAGCACCATGCGGTCCATGGAACTGGAGCATCCTGCGCCACGGCTCACCCTGGGCAGGTGAAAGCGGCGACATCCGGCGGGATTTGCTGCTGCCCTGTCCGCGGAGCCAGGTACGACCCGCCCGGCGCTGCCGTCCAGCCGGGCCGATACCATCGGTCCGGCCAGATTCGGTCATGGCGAGAGATCGGCCAGCGTGGCCAGCCGGAGGATGAACATGGACCCCGATTCCGATCCTGGCGACCACCCGGCGACCGAACGGGTATCGACCGGGGCGCTCCCCTCCGACGCCGAGGTACAGGCGTTGATCTCGGCCGGCTATGAGCGCTACCGCCATCTCGGCGAGGGGGCCGTCGCCGACTACATTCCTGCGCTGGCCGCAGCCTCGCCGGACGCGTTCGGCGTGTGTGTCGCCGGGGTGCGGGGGCGCCTGTTCTCGGTCGGAGACGCGGACCAGGAATTCACCATCCAGAGCATTTCCAAGCTCTTTGTCTTCGCTCTGGTCTGCGACACCCTCGGTCATGAGGAAGCGCGCCGGAAACTGGGCGTCAACAGCACAGGATTGCCCTTCAACTCAGTGATGGCCATCGAGCTCAACACCGATCGCACGATGAACCCGCTGGTCAACGCGGGTGCCATGGCCACCACCAGCCTGGCGTCGGGCAGCACTGCTGAGGAGAAATTCCAGAGCATCCTGGCCTCGATGTCACGATTCGCCGGGCGGCGGCTGGTCATGGACGACGAGGTATATGAGTCCGAAGCGACGACCAATGACCGCAACCGGGGTATCGCCCACCTGCTCGACGGCTATGGCCGGATGTACTGCGACCCTGATCTCGCGACCGATGTCTACACCCGCCAGTGCGCCATACGCGTGAGCGCACGAGACCTGGCCGTGATGGGAGCCACGCTGGCGAACGGCGGAGTGAACCCGGTCACCGGTGAGCGAGCCATCCACACCAGCCACTGCAAGCGCGTCCTGGCCGTGCTGGCCACGGCCGGGCTCTACGAGCAGTCTGGCCAGTGGCTCTACGACGTCGGCCTGCCCGGCAAGAGCGGGGTCGCCGGAGGCATCGTGACGGTGTCGCCGGGCAAGGGCGGCCTGGGCACGTTCTCCCCGCCGCTGGACGCAGCGGGCAACAGCGTACGGGGACAACGAGTCACCAGGTACCTCTCAGAAGCTCTGGGGCTGAACCTCTTTGCCTCGGCTCCCATTGCCGCAGATCCCTGAAGGCGGGCCGCCGCCGGCCGTCACGAGGTGGCGGCCGGCGCGCTGACCCGCTCGCCGGGCTAGGGCCGGAGCTCGAGGACGACGTTGACGGGGGTCTGGGTGACCTGCCGGAACCGGCCGAAGCCGGGCCTCGCCGGCCAGTTTCCGCACCGCGGCCGGGCCGGCCTGGGCGCCGAGTGCGACCCCGCCGGGCTGGGCCAGGGCGGCGGGCGTGCACTGGAACGTGGACGCCGCGTAGCTGAGCGCGGCCAGCGGGCTGGCCAGGTTCGCTGCGTAGTCGTCGACGGCGTTCGGTTCCACGACCAGGACGACACCGCCGGGGGCCAGGGCCCGGCGGGCGTGGGCCAGCGCGGCGCCCGGGTCGCCGAGGTCGTGGAGGGTGTCCAGCAGGCAGATCAGGTCGAAGCCGCCGGCCGGGTAGCTGGTGGCGTCGAGCGTCTCGAACCTGATGCGGCCGCCGAGGCCGGCCTGGGCGGCCTGCCGCCGGGCGACCTGGATGGAGCGGTCGTGGGAGTCATAGCCGTGCACGCTGGCCTGCGGGTAGGCGCGGGCCAGCAGGATGGCGGCCACCCCGTGTCCGCAGCCGACGTCGGCGACCCGGCCGCCGGCGGCGAGCCGGTCGGCCACCCCCGGCAGAGCCGGGATCCACTCGGTGGTGAAGCTGGCGGTGTAGCCGGGGCGGAAGAACCGCTCGGTGCCCTCGAAGACCGCCGGGTCCTGCTCGTCCCAGGGAATGCCGGCGCCGGTGCGGAACGCCCCGGTGAGACGGTCGATGCCCGCGAACCAGCCGCGGGTCATGGTGGCGCCGCCGGCCAGGAAGGCCGACGATGCCTCGTCGGCAAGCACCGCGGCGGCCTCGGCCGGCAGCACGTACCGGCCGTCGTCCTCCCGGTAGGCGAGGAATCCGGCCGCGGCCTGCTGGGACAGCCACTCCCTCAGGTAGCGGGCCGCCGTGCCGGTACGGGCGGCCAGCTCGTCCTCGGTGGCCGGCCCGCCGTCGGCCAGGGCCCGGTACAGCCCGAGCTGGTCGCCGACCGCGACCATGGCCGTGGTGGCCGCGCCGGTCATCGCGCCGAGCAGCCGGTGCACGTTCAGCTCGATCAGTTCAGTGTTCATCGGAAACCTCCGCAACGTGGATGGATAACGCCCGCCGCCGACGCTAGGCCGGGGGCGCCCGGCCCGGCTGAGCCGAAGATGAGGCGAAGCTGAGCGGCCCGGCGGCCGGGCCTGCGCGCGAAGATCTGGCTAGCCAACCTGGAGGCCAGCATTTACGGTGGTGATCGACGTGGTGACCCGAGATGGGTACTGACCGATGACTGAAACGCGACCGGGCGGGACCCTGCGAACGTTGCTGGGGGCCCGGGCGGCCGCGGTGGTCGGGCGGCAGGCGGAACGGGCGGTGCTGCTCGAACTGGCCGAGCGTGACCGCCCGCTGGTCGTGGCCGTGCACGGCATCGCGGGGATCGGGAAATCCGCGCTGCTGGCCGCGTTCGCCGAGGACGCGCGAGCCCGCGGCGCCGCCGTCGTCAGCCTGGACTGCGGCAGCATCGAGCCTACCGAGCGGGGCTTCTTCGCCGCGCTCGACCGCGCGATCAAGGCGCAGCGGGCGCAGCCGCCCGGCGAGACCCGGCCGACGGCGACGGTGGCCGAGGCCGCCGCCGCGCTCAGCAGCCTGGGCGACCGGGTGGTGCTGGTCCTGGACACCTACGAACAGCTCCGGTTGCTGGACACCTGGCTGCGGCAGGAACTCGTGCCGGGCCTGCGCGACAACACCAGGCTGGCGCTGGCCGGCCGCGAGCCGCCCGTGACCGCCTGGATCAGTGACTTCGGGAACCTGCTGGCCACGGTGCCGCTCGCGAACCTGGCCGCCGCCGACGCCAGCGCGCTCCTGCGCCGCGAGGGACTCAGCGGCACCGACGCCGCCCGGATCACCCGCTTCACCCACGGCCACCCGCTGGCCCTGCGGCTCGCCGCCTCCGCGCGGGGCACCCGCCCGGACCTCACGGTCCCCGACGTAGCGGTGGCCACCGTCGTGACCGAACTCGCCCGGGTCTACCTGTCCGGCCTCGGCCAGCCGACCCGGGCCGTGCTCGACGCCGCCTGCACGCTGCGCCGGCCGACCATGTCGCTGCTGGGCGCCCTGCTGCCGGACGTGCCCCCGCACGACGCCTACGACATGCTGCGCCCGCTGCCCTTCGTTGAGATCGGCCCGGACGGCCTGGTCCTGCACGACACCGTGCGCGAGGTGGTCGCCGAGTTGCTGCGGGTCAGCGATCCGCCGGCCTACCGCGGCTACCGGATCGCAGCCTGGCGGCAACTGCGCCGCGAACTGCGCACCGCCCCGCCAGCGGACCTGTGGCGCTACACCGCCGACCTGCTCTACCTGATCGAGAACCCGGCCGTGCGGGAGGCGTTCTTCCCCACCGCCGGCCACCGGTACGCGGTCGAGCCGGCCCGGCCCGCTGATGAAGCCCGGATCACCGCCATCGCCCGCGCCCATCAGAGCGCCAGCGCCGTCGCGGTGATGCGATCCTGGTGGGAGGCGATGCCGTCGGCGTTCCGCGTGGCCCGGGACTTCGACGAGACCCCCGCCGCGTTCGGCTGCCTGTGCGAGGCGACCGCCGTGCCGGCCCGGCTCCTGGCCGCGGACCCGGTGGCCGCCACCTGGCGCGAGCACCTGCGCGCCCACCCGGTGCCGCGCGGCCAGCAGGTGCTCTTCCTGCGCCACATGCTGGCCGCCGACGGCGGTGAGGCCACGACGCCGGCCCACGCGGCCCTGGTCCTGGACCTCAAGCGGCGCTACCTGGAAATGCGGCCCCGGCTCCGGCGTATCTACTCGCTGGCCGCAGATCCCGAAGCGGCGCTGGCCCAGTTCGCGCCGCTCGGCTTTGCCCGTCTCCCGGACGGCGCGGCCGAGATCGGGGGGACCACCTACCATGCCCTCTACAACGACTTCGGGCCATCCTCCATCGACGGCTGGCTGACCGATCTGGCCGCGCGGGAAATGCTGATTGACGACGATGCCCTGCTCGATCCCGACCGCCGCCAGCTCATCCTGGACGGCACTCGCACGGATCTCACCAAGCTGGAATTCGACGTCCTTCAGTACCTGCACGAACGCGAAGGCCGGGTCGTCGGCCGGGCGGCGCTGCTGCGCGACGTCTGGGGCTATGACTGGAGCGGCGGCAGCAACGTCGTCGAGGTCGTGATCAGCGCCCTGCGCCGCAAACTCGGTGACAGCGCCGGAGGCCTGCAGACGGTACGCGGCACCGGCTACCGCTTCACCGCCCCGTCCTGACCCCGGCCAGGCGCAGGAGGTCACTTTGGGGTGCGGCCAGGCAGGCGGACGGCGGGGCGGCCCCGGGGCAACGTGCGATCATGCTGGCATGACATCCGGGGAGACCGCCGCTAGCTGGGCCGGCCGCATGTCGCCTCGGTTCGCGACGATCCGCCCGGCCGCATGTCCCTGATGGAGCGCTGCTACTACGGCCCGTTCGGCCGGGCGCCTCGTCACCTGCCGTACCGGCGGGCGGCGATGTCGTTCATGCGCTGGCAGCTCCGGCGCGGCGTGCTGCAGCCGCCCTTCAGCGACCGTCCCGGCAGCCCGTGGTGGCGGGCGGTGAACGAGCGCATCCTCCGCGATGGCTGTGAGGCAGTGGGGCTGAGCGGCGAACTGCCCGGTCCGGCTTCATCATTCACGGTCGGCCACTGGATGTCCTTCGCCGACTACCCCACGGCCCGCGCCTGGTACCGGGCGCACAACGGGAGCGTGGTGGCGGCCTACCTGGAGCACCGGAACCTGGCCGAGGCGGAGAACGAGCCCGAACGCTTCTTTCTCAACGTCGTTCTCTGCCGGGTGCTCTACGCCCATGCCCTGGTCGCCGCTCCGCGCATCTCGCTCGGCTGGCTTCGCCCGCTCGCCCCGGTGCTCGGCGACCCGAGACTGGGGATGACCGGGATCTTCCTGCAGCTGTCTCGCGTGCTCCCGGACGAATACCCGCTACGAGACAGCGTGCGGTCTTACCTCGGTGACGAGCTCGGGTTCGGCCGCCTGCTGGATTACGGGATGATCGGCCCGAGGCTGCAGCAGCTTTACGAATGGTCAGCGCATGAGCTCGGAGCGCCCGGCCTGCTCGACTGCATACACGACGGAGCCCCGACCTATGCCTGGCCGGTCGCGGACTGGGCCGTCTGGCAGCCGCCGAAGTCGGTCAGCATCCAGCTCGTCCACCGGGTGCTGCCACCGCAGCAACCCGCGGGCGCTGCGCGGCGGCGATCTGCGCCTGGACCGCAGGGCTGATGCGGCCACCGCGATGGTGACGGACCAGGGTAGTGCCGGCCAGGCTGGTTCCCATGAGCCTGGAAGGCCTGAGCGGCCTGGTGGACCGGATCGTCGCGTGGGCGGACCGCCTGCAGCGCAAGCATGCCGTGCTGGGGTTCCCCTACGCGGTGGTGAAGAAGTACGGCGATGATGAAGGCGGCCGGCAGGCGGCGCTCATCACCTACTACGGGTTCCTCAGCATCTTCCCGCTGCTGCTGCTCGGGGTGGCGGTCCTGTCCCGGGTGCTGGCCGATCATCCCGACCTGCGGCAGCGGCTGATCACCGCGATCGTGCCGGAGGCGCTGCAGTCCACGGTCGACAGTTCGCTGGCCACCTTGCCGACGTCGGCCATCCCGTTCGTGGTCGGCCTGGCCGGCCTGCTGCTGTCCGGAACGGGGGTGGTGTTCTCGGCCTACCAGACGCTGAACCATGTCGCGGGGGTCCGGTATCGCCTCCGCGCCGGATTTGTCTCGCGGTACGTCCGGGTGTTCGTGGTGCTGGCCATGCTGCTGGCGGGGGCAGTGGCCACCGGTGCGCTGACGGTGGTGGCCACCGCGCTGCCCAGCCAGCCCGGCGTGCAGCGGGCGGCCGCGGTGCTCGGGTCGGCGCTGGTCGTCTTCGCGGTGCTGCTGTTCGGCGCCAAGCTCCTGCTGGCGCGGCCCGCTCCGATCAGGGCGCTGTGGCCGGGAGCAATCATCGGCACGGTGGCGGTGACCGTCGTGCTCAACGCCGGGGCACCGTTCCTGGCCCGGCTGGTGACCAAGGCCGGACCCATCTACGGCAGCTTCGCCACGGTGGCAGGCATGTTCGCCCTGCTCTACCTGGTCGGCCAGGCCCTGGTCTACGCGGCCGAGGTGGCGGCCGTCCGCTATGACCGGCTGTGGCCGCGCGCCCTGGACCCGAGCTGCCCGACGGCGGCCGATGCCCGGGCGCTGGCCCTGCTGGCCCGCGAGCAGGAACGCATCCCGGCCGCCCGCGTTGAGACACACCTGGAGCCGGCCTGCCCGCCGGTACCGGACGGCCCCGCGGCAGCCAGCGACTCTTCGAGATGACCGGCCCGGCTCCGGGAGGTCCGGCCGGCGACGACGCGTAAGCTGCGGTCGCCGGCCCTCCCCCCGTCGGATAGGCTGAACGTGCCGCACTTATGGTGCGCCTGGCTAGGCCGGCAGCTACTGCAGCGGATATTTAAATCCTCTTGGCCGGAGACAGGAACTTAGGCGCCTCGCAGATATTGGCCTGGAATATACCCGGCCCGTGAGCCTGAGCATTTCATGGCGTGAGGCTTCGTCTCAATTGTTTCGGGGCTGTCCGATCGGAAGGCACCTGAACTATGAGCATGCGATTTGGCTTCGTCAGTACGTTCCCGCCGACCCAGTGCGGGCTGGCCACGTTCACCGCCGCCCTGCGCGACGCCCTGCTGGGCTCCGGCACTGACGAGGGCTGGGTCGTCCGGCTGGTCGACGCGGCCGCACCACGAACGGGCGATGAGGTGGTCGCGCAGCTCATCAGCGACGATTCCGCCTCCGTCCGGCACGCGGCCGCGCAGCTGAACCGGTGCGATGTGGCCATCATGCAGCACGAGTACGGCATCTACGGGGGAGCCGACGGAAGCCAGATCCTGCACCTGCTGGACCAGGTCTCGGTGCCGTGCGTCATCGTCCTGCACACCGTGCTGACCGACCCGACGCCACACCAGCGTCAGGTCCTCGAGTCGGTGGTCGCCAAGGCCGATGCCGTCGTCACGATGACAATGACGGCGCGCGACCGGCTCGCGGCCGGATACGCCGTCGACATGACCAAGGTCTGCATCATCGCGCACGGCGCGCCCGCCCTGCCGACGACGATGGCGGAGCCGGCCTTCCGGACGGGGCAGTTCACCACCTTGACGTGGGGCCTGCTCGGGCCGGGCAAGGGCATCGAGTGGGGCATCGAGGCGATGGCCATGCTGCGCGATCTGGCTCCCATGCCGCGCTACGTGGTCGCAGGTCAGACGCACCCGAAGGTGCTGCTCGACGAAGGCGAGGCCTACCGTGACCGGCTCCGCGAGCAGGTTCGGCAGGCCGGCCTGGAATCGTGGATCAGCTTCGAGGGCTACTACCGCACCACCAGCGCGCTGGCCTCGCTCGTCCGCGCCGCCGACGTGGTCCTGCTGCCCTACGACTCGACCGAGCAGGTCACGTCCGGGGTGCTCATCGAGGCGATAGCGGCCGGCAAGCCGGTCGTGGCGACGGAGTTCCCGCACGCCCGGGAGGTGCTCGCGGGGGGAGCGGGCATCCTCGTGCCGCACCGCGATCCGGCGGCGATCGCGGCGGCGCTCCGCTCGCTGAGCACGCGCACGGACGTGATGACCAGGATGGCCTCCGCCGCCACCGAGACAGCACCGCTGCGGTGGCCGGTCATCGCGGATCAGTACCGTGAGCTGGCCGGCCGGCTCATCACGGCGAGCGTCGCCGCGTGACCGCTGGCCGGGTGACGCCCGCGAGCGGCGCTCACCAGCCGGTCTTCGATCATCTCGAGCGGCTCTCTGACGGCCGCGGTCTCTTCGAGCATGCCCGGCACGCGGTCCCCCGGCGCGAGCACGGGTACTGCGTCGACGACGTCGCCCGCGGGCTGGTCGTGGTATGCCATGAGCCGGAGCCCACGCCGGCCGTCCTCCGGCTGGCCCGCTGCTACCTCGCGTTCGTCCTCGACGCGCTCGATGCCGCGGGTACCTGTCACAACAGGATGGCCGTCGGCGGGCAGTGGCGCGACGAGCCAGCGACGGGTGACTGGTGGGGCCGGGCGCTGTGGGGCCTGGGCGCGGCCGCCGTGCATGCGCAGACGCGGGGCATGCGGGCCCGGGCGCTCGGCGGGTTCCGCGTCGCGGCGCAGGCTCGTTCCCCGCACCTGCGGTCGATGGCGTTCGCCGCCCTGGGCGCGGCTGAGCTGCTGACAGAGCGGCCGGACGAGATAGCCGCCCGAGGGCTGCTCACGGACACCCTGGCCGTGATCGGCGCGGTTAAGGACGGCGGCTCCCAGTGGCCCTGGCCGGAGGAGCGCCTGAGCTACGCCAACGCCTCGATTGCCGAGGCGCTGATCGTCGCAGGTGCTGCCCTGCCTGATGAGGCCGCCCTCAGCCGCGGCCTGGACCTCCTGGAGTTCCTGCTGCGCACGGAGACTCACGATGGCCATCTGTCGGTGACCCCGGTGGGCGGCCGCGGTCCCGGCGACGCGGGCCCGGGCTACGATCAGCAGCCCATCGAGGTGTCCGCGCTCGCTGAGGCCTGCGGCAGCGCGTTCCGGATCACCGGCCAGCCCTCCTGGCTGACGGGCATCGAGCTGGCCTGGGACTGGTTCGGCGGTGACAACGACAGCATGATCCTGATGTTCGACCCTCGTACCGGCGGCGGATATGACGGCCTGGAACGTCAGGGCCGCAATCACAACCAGGGCGCCGAGTCGACCCTGGCCATGCTGTCGACCGCGCAGCAGGTCCGCAGGCTGGGCGAGCCGGAGTGATCGCGCGCCGCGTGCCGGCGGGGCTGCGCCCCGATCCGGCCCGGGTGGTCGCGCGCCTGTACCTGCCGGGTGAGGAGCTGCACCGGGCTCGTTCCCGGGCCAGCCAGGTGGTCGGCCGGGTCATGAGCCTGGCCGAAGAGGAGGTCGAGCGGCTGGCTGCGGGCCTGCTCCGCGACTTCAGCGGCCGCCATCACGATTACCAGGGGCTGCTGCGGCGCAACGCGTCGAACGTCTCCGCGCACATCGAGGAAGCGCATGAGCTGAGCTCGGCGCGCACCCTGGTCCTGGGGGCGACCTTCACCGCGGAGTACGCGACGGAGGCCGCGGGCCTGTGCAACCCCAGCGCGGTGCTGAGCCCCGACCAGGGCGGCCTGCGCGCGGGCCAGGCTCGGGTGGCGCTCAGCGTCCGGGGCATCGGCGAAGGGCACATTTCCTCGATCGGCTTCTGCTCAGCCGTGGCCAGCCCGGGGGCGCAGTGGTCCTTCGAGCCGCGGCGCTTGCCCGCCACCACCGCCGACATCACGCCGGCCACCTGGGACAAGGCGCATCTTTATGCCGTCCTGGCTGATCAGGGCCACCTCGATGAACTTGCTGAGGCCGTCCTGCACGCCCTGCCCGCTGAGATCCAGGACGGTGACCTGGAGCGGGCGCTGGCCAATGTGCACCGCGATCTGCTAGCCCGGGGCGGTTCAGCGGCCACGGCCGACCTGCTGCGCACGGTGGTCTCGTCGGCCTACAACGCCTCCTTTGCCCGTGAGGTCGACCTCGGGCAGCGGATCTTGTCGCCGTCGGCAGACGAGGAGAGCCACGGCATGGAAGACGCGCGGTTCACCCGGTTCACCGACGAGGACGGCACGGCTGAGTACCGCGCCACCTACACCGCCTACGACGGCCGCCAGATCGCCCCGCGCCTGCTGATCAGCCCGGACCTGCGGGCGTTCCGCGCTCATCGGCTGGCCGGTCCGGCCGCCCGGAACAAGGGCATGGCGCTGTTCCCCCGGAAGGTGCACGGACGGCACCTGGCCCTGTGCCGCACCGACGGCGAGAACACGAGCCTGGCCAGCTCAGCCGACGGCTACGTGTGGGACCGGCCGGTGATCCTGCAGGGACCGTCCGCGCCGTGGGAGATGCTGCAGGTCGGCAACTGCGGGCCGCCCATCGAGACGGACCAGGGCTGGCTGGTGCTCACCCATGGCGTCGGGCCGATGCGGGTCTACGTCATCGGGGCCATGCTGCTCGATCTCGATGACCCGACGCGCGTCGTGGGCTCGTCGGGGACTCCGCTGCTGTCCCCCGGCCAGGATGAGCAGGACGGCTACGTCCCCAACGTCGTGTACTCGTGCGGAGCCTTCCTGCACGACGGCCTGGTATGGATTCCCTACGGCATCGATGACGGCCGTATCGGGGTGGCTTACGCGCCGCTGGCTGAGGTGCTGGCCGAGCTGAGCAGCGCTTCGTAGCTGCGCAGGTAGTCCTCGACCATGCGGTCGGCGCCGAACCGGGCCACGGCGCGGGCCCGGACGGCCGAACGGTCCAGCCGCACCGCCGCGCGGACCGCGTCGACCGACGACTCGATGTCCCGGGCCAGGTACCCGGTCACGCCCTCGTCGACGACCTCGGCCATCGAGCCGCGCCGGTAGGCGACCACCGGAGTGCCGCACGCCATGGCCTCCACCACGGACAGGCCGAACGGCTCGTCGAAATAGATCGGGTGCAGCAGCGCGGCCGCACCGCCGAGGACCTCGGCCCGGCGTCCCGGGCCGACGGAGCCGAGGAAGATGACCTGGTCCCCGTCGACATACGGCTGCACGGCGTCGGCAAAATACCGCTCGTCCTGCACGATGCCGCAGATCACCAGCCGCCGCCCCGCGCGGCGGGCGATCTCGATGGCGTCGGCCGTGCCCTTATCGGGATGGATGCGGCCGAACGATACGAGGTACTCCCCCTGGGCGGCACGGTACGGGAACATCCCGAGGTCGATGCCGTGATAAATGGTCGCGGCGTACTCCAGCCCGGCGTAGCGGTCGGAATCTGAGATCGCGACGAACGCGGAACCCGACCGCGTGTAGGCGGGCAGGATGCCCGCACCGGAGAAGCCGTGGATGGTCGTCAGCATCGGCGCCCGCGCGTGCTCGCCGAAGGCGAGCGGCAGCCAGTCGAGGTGGTTGTGCACCAGGTCGAACTCGCCGGACCGGGCCAGCGCATGCGAGACGTGCAGCGCCTCCCAGACCCGGCCGTCCAGCTGAGCATCCTCCGCATAACCGTGCGGGCAGACGCCGTCGAGAACGGCCGCCGTCACCGAGTCGAGCGTGGCGAAGAGCGTGACCTCGACTCCGCGCGCGACCAGCCCCTCGGTGAGCAGGCTGGCGACCGATTCCCACGGCCCGTAGTGCTCCGGTGGCGTACGCCAGGCGATCGGCGCGAGCATGGCGATCTTCATCGCTCAGGCCGGGGCAGGCTCGTCATGTGGATCACCCTGCCAGCCGCAGCGGGGCCGCCGCCCACCGGACCCCCGGGCCGGCCGTTGCGGGCTGGCCCGGCGGGCTACAAAATTGTGGCATGGCAGGCATGGTCTCCCCGGGCACCGGCGCGGACCCGGGCTCCCGGCCTGAACTGCGAGCCTCGCATGAAGACCGCGACCGGGCGGTGGAGATCCTGCGCGTCGCGGCCGGTGACGGCCGGCTGACCGCAGCCGAGCTCGACGAGCGGATAGAGGCCGCGCTGACGGCCCGGACCACCGGCGAGCTGGCCGAGCTCACCGCCGACCTGCCGGCCGGGCCCGGCCCGGCTGAGCCGGTCACGCCGCAGGCCAAGGACGTTGTCCGGCTCGACTACCACGGCGGGAACGCCGCCCGCCGCGGCCGGTGGACGGTCCCGGCGCGGATGGAGATCCGGGCCGTCGGCGGGACGGTGAAGCTCGACCTCACCGACGCGGTGATCACCCATTCCAGGCTGCAGATCCAGGCCTATGTGCGGGGCGGCGCGCTCGTCCTGGTGACCAGGCCCGGCATCGAAGTGGACACCGACGGGATGGCCGTACGCGGCGGAAGGGTCACGATCCGGCCGCGAAACGGCTGGAAAGAACCGGTGCGCCTCACCGTCGAGGTCTCGGGCGAGAACCGGGGCGGCCGCGTCACCGCCCGGCCGCCGCGGCGGACGTTCTGGCAGTGGCTGCTGCGCAGGCCGCGACCCCACGTCACGTCGTTCCACGACTGACGCCCCCACCATCCCGGCGCCCAGGCGGAACGGGCCCGCCGGGTCCACCGCCAGCGGCCGGTCATCGACGTCAGCCGCGGATCAGGTCGAACTCATTGCCTTCGGGATCGGCCAGCGTGGTCCAGCGGTCGAAGGAGGCCAGCTCGGTCGCGCCGAGCTGGCGCAGCCGGGCCAGCTCGGCGTCGAAGTCAGTGGTGATCAGGTCCAGGTGCAGGCGGTTCTTAACCGTCTTGGGCTCGGGCACGCCGTGCACCAGGATCGGGAGGTCGTCAGTACCCGCACGTGCGGCGAGAGAGGCGGACTCGCGGGTCGCTCCTGGGTTCACCTCCCGGCCGAGCACCTCGCCCCAGAACGCCGCGATAGCCGCCGCGTCGGCGGCGTCGAAGCTGATGCCGTACATACTGATGCCCATGTTGCTTCCCTCCGCCAATGTCACCGGCAATAATGCCGGGACCAGAGGTCGATCGACAAGCACACCGCAGAGGTCCTCGCCGAGGTCGGCTACGCCCCGGAGAGAATCAGCACCCTGATGGCGGACGGCGTCGCAGGCGTGCCGAACGACTGAGGTCCCGGACAGCGCTGATGTCCCAGTAGCCCGCTCTCATTCATCCGGTCGACGGGCCAAGCTCGCGGATGTAGTCGATGATCACCTCGGACATGCGCGGGTAGAGTTCCACAACGCTCTCGGGGATCCGGCCGACGTAACGGAACATCCAGTCGTCGCGGCTCCAGGCGCACGGCACGAGACGCGAGTCAGGGATGGCCTCATGCAGTGCCTCCGCGGCGAAGGCCGGATGGAAGTCGTCGTTGCCGTTGAAAACAAGCGTGGGTGCGGTCACGGTCCGGAGCTCGGCCGCTGAAGCGGCGATCACGGGTGCGCCCATCGTGGGGTAGAAGACCTCATTCCACGATTTGATATTGGCCATGAAGGTATCGGCGTCCATATCGAGCAGACGCGCCGCGTTACCTGGATTCGCCCGGATCAGCTCGCGGAAATGCGGCGTTTCGGCGACTTCGGCCATTCCTCCGCGCACGGCGGCTTCGATGTAGGGCGTGTGATACTGGTAGCCCAGCAGCTGGGAACTGTAGCCGCCCCCGGATACGGACCACAGGATGAGCCCGCTGACGACCTGAGGGTGCCGGATCGCGGTCAGGTAGGCCAGGCGGGAGCCGGCCGAGCCGCCGATGAAGATGGCCCGGCCCAGGCCCAGGTGCTCGACCAGCAGTGCGGCATCGTCAGCCCATCGGTACTGTTCCGGTGGCGCGTCGAGGTACAGGTCGGATGACCCGGTATTACTGCGATCCCATTCGATGAGCTGCAGGTGCCCTTCGAGGGCGCGAGCGAGCGCGGCCAGCGCCGAGGACCCCAGGCGCCCGCCCGGGGTCAGGACAACGGGCGTGCCACTTCCCGTCCGGCGGTAATGAATCGCGCGGTCACCGACATAGAAGGTATCCATATGTCTACGACTATAAAAGAATTTCCTGCAGGTTAGCTAGCGCGGCAGGGTGGCGGGCTCCGGACGCGTGCACGGCGAATCGTCTCACCTGAGCGGGCTGCTTCTTTCACTTCTGTCACTCGGGTGCGGGCCCGGGTTCCGGCCGCCCGCCCGCACCGCCTAATGCGCGATCAGGCGGTTGTCCTGTAGGTTCAGACAAAAGGAGCTTCCATTAGGCGCAACAGAGGAGCTTCCATGGTCGTGGTGGCCAATTTCCTGAGGGTTTCCCCGGCGGGAAGTGCCCCGCTGGCGGTCGTCTGCTGCCCCGGGCTTGACCGTTGAGCGCGCTGGATGACGACGCGGTCGAGGTGGAGGCGCCCGCCGCCGGCGGCCCGGGCCGCATCCGGGTCATGCCTATCGGCTGGCGCCAGGTCGCCCTGATCGGCTCAATCACGATCGTCGGCCCGCTGTGCATCGACATGTACCTGCCGGCGCTACCGCAGATCACCCGTGACCTGCACGCCAGCGCGTCGGCGGTGCAGCTCAGCCTCACCGCGTGCCTGATCGGCATCGCGACCGGCCAGCTCCTGTTCGGCCCGGTGAGCGACCGGCTGGGCCGCCGCCCGCCGCTGCTGGCCGGGTTGACGGCCTTCACCGTCTCGTCGCTGGCCTGCGCGGTCGCCCCGAACATCTACATCCTGATTGCCTTCCGCCTGATTCAGGGCCTGGGCGGGGCGGCGGGCATCGTGATCGCGCGGTCCATCGTCCGCGACCTGTATTCCGGAGCGGCGCTGGCCCGGTTCTTCGCCACCCTCATGCTGGCCATCGGCGTCGGCCCGATCCTGGCGCCGCAGATCGGCAGCTGGATCCTGGACTTCACGAACTGGCGCGGCGTGTTCGTCGTGCTGGCGGTGTTCGGCGTGCTCCTGGTGTCCTCGGCGTGGTGGCGGGTCCCTGAGACCCTGCTGCCGGACAACCGGCTGACCGGCAGCATCGGGTCCACGCTCGGGACGATGCTCAGCCTGATACGCGACCGGGTGTTCGTCGGCTACGTGCTGGCCTGCGGCCTCGCCGCGAGCGGCACGTTCGCCTACATCGCCGGGTCGTCATTCGTGCTGCAGAACATCTACGGGCTGTCCCCGACGGCCTACGGGCTGATCTTCGCCCTGAACGCGTGCGGCCTCATCATCGGCGCGCAGGTGAGCGGACGGCTGGTCGCGCGCTTCGACGCGTCACGCCTGCTGACGGCGGGCCTCGTGACGATGATCGCCGGCGGCGCCCTGCTGTTCGTCGTGGTGTCGAGCCGCATCGTGGGCCTGGCGGGGGTCATCCCCTCGCTCTGGGTGTTCATGTTCGGCTTCGGGTTCGTCGGTCCCAACGCCGCAGCCCTGGCCATGCAGCACTACCCGCACGCGGCCGGCACGGCGGCCGCCGTGCTCGGCTCCTTCCAGTTCGGCATGGCCGCGGTCATCGCGCCGCTGGCCGGTATAGGCGGCACGCACGACGCGACGCCGATGATCACGTTGATCCTGGTCATGCCGATTGCCGCCGTCGTCAGCAGGCTGCTGCTGGCCGGCGGGCCAGGCCGCAGCCGGCTCCGCAGCCGGCTCCGGAGACGCCGGGCGGATGAGACCGTGTGACGGGCCGTTTTCCACTGCGCGGCAAACGTGGTTCGATAGTCACTAATCCGGGCCGCGGAACGATAATCATCTGATGCGGGAGATCCACCAGCCAGCGGAAGCGAGGTGATCCGGATGTCTGAGGATCCTCTGTCAAGCGCTATCCCCGATATGCCGGCGGGCCAGGACGTGAACCTGGCCGACGGGAAACGGCTCAGCAACATCGTCGTCGGCCACCTCGCTGACCAGGCACGCAGCACGGCCAAGGCGGCAAGGGCCGGACGGGTAGCGAACGCCGACGGCGAACCGGGAGTGCTGGACGTCACGCCGTTGCGCGAGCTGCTCCCCGAACTGGTGGAGGAGCTGCGGAAGGTGCGGCCGCGCGAGCGGCTAGCCCGCGCGCTGCGGCAGGCCGCCGATGTCATCGACCCGCCGACGCTGGCCGGCTGAGTCAGCCCGGTCGAGCGCAGCCAGAGCGCGGGGCGGTTCAGGGGGCGGGGCGGTTCAGGGGGGCCGCCGGAGGCCGTCCATCAGGATGTTCAGCAGGCGGTTCGCCCGGGCGTCGTGTCCGGGCGGGCGGGCCACGGTGAAGATGCCGATGAGGCTGGCCGCGATGTCTTCGGCGGTGACGTCGGCACGGAGTTCGCCCGTCACACGGCCGGCGTCAAGGATCTGGCCGATGGCCGCGAGCAGCTCGGCCTGGGTCTGGGCATGGGTGATTTCGCCTGATTCAATCATGGCGAGCAGCGTGCCGAGCATGCCGTTCTTGGTCGCGATCCAGGTCCCGAACAGGTCCATCCAGCGTCGCAGGGCCGCGGCCGGGGGAAGCTGGGCGAGCAGCTCGGAACCGACTACGCCGGGGTGGTGGACCAGGCCGGTGCCGGCGTGACCGGGTTCACGGCCGGCGACCGGGTGTTCGGCGGCGCCCTGTCCCGCGCGGTCGCCGACTACGTGGTGATCGACGCGGCCGGGACCATCGCGGCGGGCGGCGACGCGCACCATACCCCCGACGGCGTCGACGACCGCACCGCCGCCACCCTGGCTATAGCGGGCGGTACGGCCGCCGCCGCGCTAGCCGTCGTCCATCCCGGCCCGGGCGACACGCTGCTCATCGGCGGCGCGGGAGGCGGGGTCGGCGTGTTCGCCGTGCAGCTCGCCCGCCTGGCCGGCGCGCGGGTGATCGGGACGGGATCGGCGGCGTCGGCCGATGCCCTGCGGGCCCTCGGGGCCGAGCCGGTCGCTTACGGCGACAGCCTGGCCGGCCGGGTCCGCGCACTGGCTCCGGCCGGCGTCACGGCGGCCATCGACCTGTACGGGACGGAGACGGCGCAGGCGGCACGAGAACTCGGCGTCCAGGACGAGCGCATCACCACCATCGCGGCGCAGGTCGACGGAATCACGCCGGCCAACGGCGCCAACGCCGCCCCCGGCGCCATCGAGGAGATTGCCCGCCTGGTCGCGGCGGGCCAGCTCCGGGTGCCCATCGCGGCCAGCTTCCCGGTCGGGCAGATCCGCGCCGCGGTCGCGCTCCAGGCCGGCCGGCACGTGCACGGCAAGGTCGTCATCGACCTCTAGTTTTCGCCCGGTTACCCGGGCTCTATGGTGCTCTCCCCGGCGGCCGGAGACGGGGCGGTAGCCGGGACCGGATCCCGGCGGCGCATGGTGGCCGCGGCGTCGGCGTCCCGGATGGTCAGCGCGAACCCGACGGCGAAGACGGTGATCGCGGCGCAGGCCAGGAACGCGTAGTGAAACGCGGGGATGAGCGCGGCGCCGGTGGCCCCGGCCGGGGCCGCGGCCGAGACGATCGTGACCAGCATGGCCACGCCGACGCTGCCCGCGACCCGGGTCTGGGTCTGGAACAGCGCGGACGCGCGGCCGGTGTCGGCCGAGGAGATGGTGGCGAACGACGAGGTCTGGATCGCGATGACGCAAAAGCCGTTCGCGAACCCGTTGCCGAGGGTCAGCAGCCGGACCACCCAGATGCTGGTGCCGAAGCCGACGGCCAGCCCGAGCAGGCAGAAGACGCTGATCACGCCGCACAGGCCGCCTACCGCCATGCGCCGCGGGCCGATGCGGGGGTAGATGCGCGCGGCGATCTGGGAGCTGGTCCAGATGCCGATCGCGCCGGGCATCGTGGTCAGCCCGGAGCTCAGCGCCGACGCGCCCCGGGCCAGCTGCAGGAACTCAGGCATCAGGAACAGGTAGGCGCTGTAGACGCCGAGGTTGCACACGGAGACCAGGTTCGTGGTGCGGAAAATCCGGTTGCCCAGCAGGCGCAGGTTGAGCATGGGCGCCTTGGATCGCAGCTCGACCAGCACCAGCGCAGCCAGCGAGGCCAGGCCGGCCAGGCCCGTGCCGATGACGACCGGGCTGCCCCAGCCCCGCACCGGAGCCTCGCTGAGCGCGTACAGGAAGAGCGCCAGGCCGCCGCCGGCCAGCACGAACCCGGCCAGGTCCAGCCGCCCGGCGGCCGGCTCGCGGTGCTCGGCCAGGAACAGCAGCCCGATGACCAGGGCGGCCGCGCCGAACGGGATGTTGACGAAAAAGCACCACCGCCACGACAGGTAGGTGGTCAGGACGCCGCCCAGCAGCGGCCCGGTGGCCGGTCCCAGCGACGTGCCCAGCGCGACCATGCCCGCGGCACGGGCCCGGCGGGCCGGCGGGAAGGTACGGAACAGCATGGCCTGCCCGACCGGGATGATCAGGCCGCCGCCGATGCCCTGCAGCACCCGGAAGATGACCAGCTGGGTCAGCGAGCCGGACACACCGCACAGCGCCGAGGCCCCGGTGAACAGCACCAGGGCGATCAGGAACGTGCGCCGGGTGCCGAACCGGTCCCCGATCCAGCCGGACGACGGGACCACCACGGCCAAGCTCAGCAAATAGCTCAGTGTCACCCACTGGGCGGCATCCAGCGAGGAGTGGAAATCCCGGGCCAGCGAGGGCAAGGCCGTATAGATAATCGTGCTGTCGACGACGGTCATGTACAAGGCGGTCGTGTACACCACCAGGACGACCAGCTCCTGGCTCGGCCGCCTCCGGCTCACATAGCCCTCCTACGAGCCGGTCCAGCCAGCTCCCGTCGGCGCTGCGAATCAGCAAGCATTTCGCCTCGCTAAACAAACCTACTTAAGCACCATCAGGGCCAGCGGGGAACCTGCGAACACGTCGCCAGGCCAGGAGTCACCGCTCAGGCGGGCCTGTTGCCGGCCGGGCAGGTCACGGAGCATGATCCCGGGCAGAGTGCGTAACCGCGCAAGCGACCGCCCCGATGGGGGCCTCACCCTGGGAGACGGCGCATGCCTGCTTCTCGCTACCCCGCCGGTTCTCCGGCTCGATCGCTTCGCGACGCGCTGGAGCCCGTCGCCGCCCACGCGTTCTGGAGTGCCGCCACACGCCAGGCGATGGCTCAGCTAGGGCTGAGCGGGACCTCCGGCTACGTCCGCGGGCGGGCCGCAGCACTAGGCGCTCCCGCCGCGCCGGTGGTGATCTCGGCGTTCGCCTGGTTCGAGCCCGGACTGATCGAGTCGGCCTATCAGGCCGGCCCCGCAGACCTCACTCCGGCAGACATCAGCCGGACGCGTTCCGCCGCGACGGGCGCCAGCCTGCGTGCCGTCCGCCCCGACGCCGACGCCAGCTGGCTGGCCGACCGGCTCACCGCCGCGACCGCGGCCGGCGGGTCGCCCGGCCGTGGCCTGTTCAGTGCGCGGCGCGCCCAGATACCGCCCTCGGACCCATTCGAAAGACTCTGGTGGGCCGGCGAGACACTCCGCGACCACCGCGGCGACTCCCACATCGCCGCGGCCGCCGTCGCGGGCGTCGGAGCGATACAGATGAACATCCTCACCGAGCTCGCCCTCGGCGGACCGCTGGGCCGCTACACCGCCACCCGGGGCTGGAGTCCGGAGGCGATCGACGAAGCCGCCCAGACCCTGCGCGGACGCGGCTGGCTTTCGGGCCGCGGCCTGACCACGGCAGGCCAGGACGCCCGACGGGCCATTGAAAGCGACACCGACCACATGGACGCGCCGGTCATCGCGGCCATCGGCGACGACCTGCCCCGGGTGCTCGCCGAGCTCGAAACCTGGGGCCGCGCCTGCATCGACGCCCAGGCCTTCCCGCGCGATCAGTTCAAACGGGCGGCCGGATGACGATCGGGCTGACCGGGATTCAGCGGAACACACCCGGATCTGGGTGCCCGCGGCGGGCGGCCCGTAACGATCCCGGGACGCGCCGCGCCTAAGGTCTGCTCATAACGGGCCATCAGCGAAGGCGGATACTCCGGTGAGCACGACATGGCGAGCGCGGATCGCACCGGCGGCCGTGGTGCTCGGCGTGACCGCGCTCGGGCTCGGCGCGCTTTCGGTCGTGCTGGACAGCCTCATCCATTAGTCCCCGACCGGCGGACCAGCGGCCGATGCGTTCATTACCGCGGCCGGGGTGGTACCCGCGACCGCGGTCGGGATGCTGCTCGCCGCCCGGCGCCCGCGCATCCGACCGGATGGCTGCAACTGGTCATCACATCGTGGAGAGCGCACCGGCCAGCCAGTACCTCATCCTGGACTACCGGATGCAGGACGGCACGCTGCCCTTGGGGTGGCTGGCGGTGGTGCTCGTGGAGTGCTGGCCGATCTTCCTGGTGTCGGTCACGCTGCTGCTGTGGCTGTTCCCGGACGGGACGCTGCCGGCCGGCCGGTGGCACCGGACCGCGGTCATCGTCACGTTTTGCTGGATACTGCTCGCCCTGGTCACGGCCGGCCGGGGCGTTCTGGTCGCGGCCGGCGGCGAGGTCCGCATTCAGGCGAACGGTGCCCTGGCCAATCCGTCGCCCGCTGCGTTCCGCGTCCTCAGCGGGGTGATGACCGCCGGGAACCTGGCCGCCTGGGTGGCCTGGGTGGCCGTCCAGGTACCGACCTACCGGCACTCCAGCGGCGTGCACCGCCAGCAGCTGAAGTGGCTCTACAGCGGCGCGGTCATCTTCGTGCCGCCTACGCCGGCGTGTTCATCAGCTTCGCCATCGGAACGATCCCCGGGTCGGGCAGCCAGTCGGTCGTCAATGCGCTGGCCCTCCTCGGCACGGGCGCGCTGCCCGTCTGCCTGGGGGTGGCGGTCCTGAAGTACCGGCTGTACGAACTGGACCGGGTCATCAGCCGGGTGGTGTCCTACACGCTGATCACGGCCCTGCTCGGCGGCGTGTTCGCCGGACTGATCCTGCTGGCCACCCGGGTCCTGCCGGTGCGGGGCTCGGTGGCGGTGGCCGCGGCGACGCTGGTCGTCGCGGCCTTGTTCAACCCGCTGCGCAAGCGGGTGCAGCATGCCGTCGACCGCCGGTTCAACCGGGAGCGCTACGACGCCGAGGCCGTCGTCGCCGCTTTCACCGCCGCATGCAGCGGACCGTCGACCTGGACACGGTCCGCGACGATCTGGTCGGTGCCGTCCATGAGGCGTTCCAGCCCGCCCACGCATCGCTCTGGCTGCCCAGGCCCGCACCGCCCGACCCGGCGCCGCCTCTCACCCTCGGCCGCCCGGGACCATTAACCGGCGGCAGAACCCCGCTCAGGACTTTTCGTGCTTCAGGCCGGCCTGATGGGCCTGCTCCTCCAGATCGCGGAGAAGCTTGCGGTGCGCGTCGTACACAGCGCGGGACCCGAGCACGCCGAACGGCTGAGTGGCCTGCTGGTCTTCGCCGGCCTGCTGTTGCAGGCGCCGCGAAAACGTCTCCAGGGTCATGGACGCATCGTCCAGGGCAGCCGCGTAGGTACGCCAGTCCTCGGCATTCATGATCATCCGCCTTCCGCTCGGGCCCGCACAAATCTGGCACAAGTCGCTGACCGTGAGAAGCCCGCCAGGCTGACGGCCCGGAGGCGGCGGCGCGCGCCGGTTCCCTTGTGTTCGGCCCGTACTGCCTGGTCAGCTACCGTCAAGGAGGAGGCCGGCCACGACTTCACGATGCATCTGCGGGGTGCCCAGAAACTGCTCAGTGGTCTTGGCGCGGCGGAAGTAGAGGTGGGCGTCGTGCTCCCAGGTGAACCCGATGCCGCCGTGAAACTGGATCATCTCGCTCGCGGCATGAACCAGCGCATCGGAGGCACTGGCCTTGGCCATCGACGAGACGAGCGGCAGCTCCGGGTCGGCGGCCGCGACCGCAGCCGCGGCGTGATAGGTGGCCGATTTCGCCGTCTCGATCTCCAGGAGAAGATCGACGAACCGGTGCTTGAGCGCCTGGAAGGACCCGATCGGGCGGCCGTACTGGATCCGCAGCTTGGAGTAGTCGATGCTGATCTGGAGGCATCGTTCGGCGGTGCCGAGCTGTTCCGCGGCCAGCGCCACGGCGGCGATCTGGAGCGTGCGGGCCAGTACCGGGCCGGCCGCGCCGTCGGCGCCGATGAGCCGCGCGGGCGTGCCGTCGAACTCGATGCTGGCGAACGCCCTGGTGGAGTCCAGGGTCTTCAGCGGCCGGGATGTCATCCCGGCCGCGCCGGAGGCCACGGCGAACAGCGACGGCCCGGCGGGGGTGGCCGCCACGACCAGCACCAGCGATGCGGTGGTCCCGTCCAGCACGAGGGTCTTGTGGCCGGCAATCGACCAGCCATCCGCCGTCGGGGTGGCGCTGGCGTCAATCCGGGCGGTCGCGTCCCACGCGCCGAGCTTCTCGACCCAGGCGAGCGTGGCGACCGCGGAGCCGTCGGCGATCGGCGGCAGCAGCTCGCGGCACGCTGCTTCATCGCCTGACTCCAGCAGCGCCGTCGCGGCCAGAATCGCCGACGAAAAATAGGGGGCGGGCAAAAGGGCGCGGCCCATTTCTTCAAGAATGATGACTTGCTCGATAATGCCGTACCCGCTGCCGCCATACTCCTCGGGAATGGCGATTCCCGGGAGCCCCAGCTGCTGGGCCAGTTGCCGCCAGACGGCGTGATCGTAGCCGTCCTGGCTTTCCATCAGGCGGCGGATGTCCTGGGTCGAGGACCTCTGCTCGAGGAATCTCCGGACGCTTTCTCGCAGGTCATCGTGCTCTTGCGTGAACGCAATGGACACAGTGCATGCTCCTCACGAGCTGCCGGACGGGGCGCGGCCGCGGCGCGCACGGCGGGGTGGCGGGCCAGTCGCTGCCGTGGCTCAGTATGTCACCGGCAATAATGCCGGGACAAGACGCCCATCGACACAAATGCCGATCGAAGATAGCATCTGCAGACATGAGTAACGAGGCTCGTCCGGCCGCATCTGCCGGTTGCTGACGGGCGGATGCGAATGGAAAGCAACCCCGCTGCTGACTATTCGGCATCGCCCGGGGCGCTGCAGGGATTCCGCGTCCTGGAGCTCAGCACGGTGATCATGGGCCCCTACGGGGCGCAGCTCCTCGGCGATCTCGGCGCCGACGTGATCAAGGTGGAGACCGACGAAGGCGACTCGAACCGCGATATGGGCGGCGGGCCGCACAAGGAGCTGGGCGGGATCGCCCTCAACATCAACCGCAACAAGCGGGCCGTGTCCCTGGACCTCAAGGCGGCCGCGGGCCGGGCCGCGTTCCTGCGGATCCTCGACACCTGCGATGTGCTCGTGACCAACATCCGGCCAGGTCCGCTGGCCCGGCTGGGACTCACCTATGAGGACGTGAGCCCGGGCCGCCCGGGCCTGGTCTTCTGCCAGGCACAAGGGTTCCGGTCAGGCACGGCCGAGGAGAACCGGCCCGCCTACGACGACATCATCCAGGCCGCGACCGGGCTGCCGCGGCTGACCGAGATCACCACGGGCACGACCGCCTTCCTGCCCTCGCTGATCGCCGACAAGGTGGCCGGCCAGACGATCGCCCAGGCCGTGCTGGCCGCCCTCCTGTTTCGCGAGCGGACGGGGCGAGGCCAGCGCATCGAGGTCCCGATGTTCGACGCGGTCTTTGCCTTTGCCCTGGTCGAGCACTTGTCCCGGGCGGCGATCCCGGGCGAGCCGGCGGGCTACAGCCGGATCATGACGACGACGCGCGGGCCGCACCGGACGAGTGACGGGTACATCGCGATGATGCCGTACACCGACGCCCACTGGCGCCGGCTGTTCGCGGCGGTCGGGCGCGAAGAACTGCTGGACGAGCCGTGGTTCGGCGATCGTGCCACGCGGCTCATCCACGCCCAGCGCGTCTACGCGGAACTGGCCGCGATCGTGGCCGAACGCACCACCGGCGAGTGGCTCGAGCTGTGCGAGCGTGAGGGCATTCCGGCGAATCCGGTCCCGAGCCTGGATGAGATCCTCGCCGATGAGGCGCTGCACCGCGGCATGATCAGGGTCAGCGAGCATCCGGTGATCGGGGACTACCGGGTGCTCGGCCCGGGCATGATCTTCGATGAGACGCCGATCAGGGTACGGCGCCCGGCGCCCCGGCTGGCCGAGCACACCGCGGAGGTGCTGGCCGAGGTGGGCTACACCGCGGAGGAAATCAGCACCCTGATGGCGGACGGCATCGCCGGGGCGCCGAACGACTGACGTCCCGGACGGCCCGCTGAATTCACAATCCTCGCCGTAGGCAATGGCGCAGGCCGCTCGACATTCATTTCGATTAATGGTAATCATGAAAATTGCTGCTATTCACGAGCGATAGGACTCCTTTCATGGCGGTTACCGAGCAGGACCTCCGCGAGGAAGTCCGCACGTGGGTCAGCCAGAACTGGGATCCCTCGCTGAGCTTGCGAGAATGGCGCGAACGGCTGGTCGCCGCGGGATGGGCGGTGCCGTCCTGGCCCGTCCGTTGGTACGGGAAGGGCCTGCCGGCCTGGGCGGACGACGTCGTCTACGACGAGATCACCCGCGGCCATGCGGTGTCGCACATCCCGATCGGCCTGGCCGGCCCGACGATCCTGGAACAGGGACCGGATCTGGTCCGGGAGCGCTTCCTGCGACCGCTGCTGACCGGCGAAGAACTCTGGTGCCAGCTGTTCAGCGAGCCGTCCGCCGGGTCCGACGTGGCCGGCCTGACCACCACCGCCGTGCTGGACGGCGATGAGTGGGTCATCAACGGCCAGAAAGTCTGGAACACCAGCGCGCACCATGCTGACCTGGGCATGCTTCTGGCCCGCACCGACTGGGACGTGCCGAAGCACAACGGCATCACGTACTTCGTCATCCCCATGAAGCAGCCGGGCGTGGAGGTCCGGCCGCTCCGGCAGATGAACCACCACGCCTCGTTCAACCAGGTCTTCATGACCGATGCCCGGGTCCCCAGAGACTGGGTCGTGGGCGAGGTCAACCGGGGCTGGGCCAGCGCCCTGGCCACGCTGGCTCACGAGCGCCGGTTCGGCGCGCTGGGCGGCCCGAAACTGGACGAGGTTGATCCAGGGCCGGCCCTTGACCAGGCTCGGGCCGAGGCGGCGGAGGCGGCGCGGGTCTATTCCTGGTATCCGCAGCGCGCCGGGCGGGTCGACCTCATCCTCGAGCACGCCCGGTCCATGGGGGTGGTGGATGATCCGCTCATCCGCCAGGAGATCGCCCGGCTGATCACCATGCACCGGGCCAGCCAGTGGACGGCCGACCGGGCCAAGCTGGCCCGGGAAACGGGCCGGCCGCCTGGCCCGGAGGGGTCGATCGGGAAACTGGCGCTGAGCAACGTCGCCCGGCAGGCCGCCAAGGTGCACTCGATGATCAGCGGCACGTACGGAATCCTGGCGGGCGACGACCCGCTCGCCCCGCTCGACGGGCTGCTCGCGGAGATCATCCTCTCCGTCCCGGCGCAGTCGATCGCCGGCGGCACGGACGAGATCCAGCACAACATCCTGGCCGAGCGGGTTCTCGGCCTGCCGCGAGAACCGGATCCGCTCAAGGGACGGCCCTACCGCGAGGTCCGCAACAGCTGACGGGCGTCCCGGCGAGCCCGCGCAGCGGCCCGAGCGCAGGCACGCCATCATCCGGTATTCATGATCATCGGCCTTCCGCCTGAGTCCGGTACACATGCGGCACGAGTCCCCGGCGGGAAAGACCGGCGGGTGCTCAGCGGATGGCGTGATGCAGATCCTGGATGATCAGGAAGACCTCCCAGGCCGCCAGGAAGAGGATCACGACGACCAGGATTCTCCACACCACGGCCCAGAAGACCACGCACGAGACGGCCAGGGCGAGCAGCAGCAGCGCAACCATTGGTCTTTCACCGACTCTCCTCGGAGCGGCGGTGCAGCCTCGATGGGACGCGCCGCCGCGATGGTCAAGATCGCCGGCCCCAGGGAACCCGTCCGGGCCGGCATGTAAGAGACGAGCCGCCGGCGCGGGAAACCTGACACTCACCGAGCTGCCTGGAAGGGTGTTTCTCTACGCCATTTCTCCGGCGGCATTACGTATGGTCGTTATGCGCATCGGATTCATCCGCGCCGGAGCAAGGGGGAAAGAACGATGAACGACGAGCAGCTCCTCGCGCCGCCCACGAAAAACCGCCGGGTGCGCATTATCGTCGCCGTGGTGGCCGCCGTTGTCGTGGTCGGCGGGCTGGCCAGCGTCGCGACGATCGCGTTGCTGCGCAACTCCACCCTGAGCTCCCAGCTGGCCGCGGCGAACGACAGAGCGGCGAACGCCGAGAAGGCGGCGCAGGCCGCGGCGCAGCGGGATTACGCGGCCCGCGACGCAGCGCTGGATCAGCGGGCGGCGACGCTGAACCAGCAGAGCCAGGTCATCGCCACCCAGATCGGCGAGATCAAGGCCAACACGATCAAGGCTGACGGCCTGTACGTGGTCGGCCACGACATCCAGTCGGGCAGCTGGCACACGGCCGGCGACGGCAAGGTCAGCGGGGGGCTGTGCCGGTTCGTCACGATCAGCAACGCCAAGGCGGCCAACAGCCCGCCCGGGCCGATCTACTTCGATGGCCCCTGGACGGTCAGCCTGTCCGGTGTCTACGGCATCCAGATCTCGGGGCCCTGCACCTGGGTACGCGTGCCGTCATAGCCAGACGGCGGGCCGGCTAAGGCTCCCGTCGTGCCTGGTCAACGACGCGGCCGGCCAGGAACCGGCCTCGCGTGACCACGAGTCAGAGCATTCCCTCAGCTTCCCGGCAGGTCCCCCTCAGATCGGCTTGGGACAAATAACGCGGTCAGTGCCACGACCAGGCTGCCGTGCGACCGTCCCAGACCGGCTCTCCTGGTATGCCACCTCCGTCGGGTCTCAGCCGTTAAACCCATGCAGTCACGGCTCGGGGCCGCACGACGCAGCGCCAGAAAGAGAGGGCAGATGCCAAAGCTGCCGAGCCACCTCGCGGTGGGCCGCCGGCCGGGTAGGCCGCGGACCAGGCGAGGGCGGCCATGAGCACGCTCGGCCGGACGCTGACCCCCGTCTGGGTGAACCGGCGGGCCCGCTGGATCGCCCTCGGGGCGGTCATCGTGCTGGTGCTGGCCGGGGTGGGCAGTTACCTGGCCTTTGGCGGCGGAAGCTCGCCCGCGGCCGCGGGGGCCACGACCACCACCCAGACGGTGAGCACCGGCACCATCCGGCAGACCGTCTCGGCCAGCGGGACGCTGGCCCCGGCGGTCGATGACACCCTGGATTTCTCGTCGTCGGGCGTCGTCACCTCGGTGAGCGTCACGGTCGGGCAGACGGTCTCGCAGGGCCAGCAGCTGGCCACGATCGACTCGGCGTCGCTGGCCGCGACGGTCGCGCAGGACAATGCGGCCGCGGCCGAGGACCAGGCCAAGGTGGACGACGACACTGCTGCCACCGCCGCGCAGCTGGCCGCCGACCAGGCCGCCCTCACGGCCGCCCAGAACGCGCTGAGCTCCGCCAAGACGGCGCTCACCGGCGCGACGCTGACGTCGCCGATCAACGGCGTGGTGGCCAGCGTGGGCCTGACCGTCGGCCAGCAGGTGTCCGGATCCGGCTCGGGCGGCACCGGCTCCGGCAGCTCGGGGTCATCCGGCACCGGGTCGGGCGGCTCGGGCGGCACCGGCTCGGGCGGCACCGGCTCGGGCAGCACCGGATCGGGCAGCACGGGAACCGGGTCGACGGCCAGTTCTTCTTCCTCCTCGTCGTCAGGCATCCAGGTCATCAGCACCAACGCGTGGATCGTCAACGCGACCGTCGATGCGACCTCGGTGGGGCTGATCAAGACCGGCGAAGAGGCGCAGCTGGCCATCACCGGGGCGACCGGCACGAGCTACGGCACGATCTCCACCATCGCCGTGCTGCCGTCCTCCTCCGGCGAGACCGCCAGTTACCCGGTGGTGATCGCGGTGACGGGCTCGCCGCCCGGGCTGCGCGACGGCGAGGCGGTGACCGCCTCGCTCATCTACAAGCAGCTCACCGACGTGCTCACCGTGCCCACGACCGCCCTGCATCGCAACTCAGACGGCGGCGAGTACGTGAACAAGGTGGTCAACGGCTCGGTGCAGCAGGCCACGGTCCAGGTCGGGGCGAGCTCCGGCGCCCAGACCCAGATCACCTCCGGCCTGTCGGCGGGCGACATCATCCAGGTCCAGGTGATCCGGCCCGGCGCGGGCACGGGCGGCGGCTCCGGCACGCGGACCGGCAACTTCGGCGGCGGAACGGGCCGCTTCGGCGGGCGGCGGGCTTCGGCGGCGCCGGGGCCGGCGGCACGGGCGGGGCCGAAGGGCGCGGTGGTCTCGGTGGCTAGCCATCAGGGCCGGGTCGCCCGTGCTGGCGCCGCCGGTCATCGTCCTGGAGCAGTTGCAGAAGGTGTACCGGACCGGGGAGATCGAGGTCGAGGCCCTGCGCGGGGTCAGCCTTTCCATCCGGCCAGGGCGAGCACGTGGCCATCATGGGCCCGTCCGGGTCGGGCAAGTCCACGCTGATGCACATCCTGGGCTGCCTGGACGTGGCCACCTCGGGACGTTACGAGCTGGCCGGCGAGGACGTCTCGGAGTTCGACGAGGAGGAGCTGGCCGAGGTGCGCAACCGCCGCATCGGCTTCGTCTTCCAGCAGTTCAACCTGCTGCCCTCGCTGACGGCCCAGCGCAACGTAGAGCTCCCGCTGGCCTACGCCGGGGTGCCGCGGGACGTCCGGGCCGAGCTGTCCCGGGAGGCACTGGAGCGGGTCGGCCTGGGCGACCGCCGGGGCCACCGGCCCGGCGAGCTGTCCGGCGGCCAGCAACAGCGGGTCGCGTTCGCCCGGGCCCTGGTCACCGACCCGGCGCTGGTGCTGGCCGATGAGCCGACCGGGAACCTCGACTCCACCGCGACCCATGACCTGCTCGGGCTGCTCGACGAGCTGCACGCGATGGGCCGCACCCTGGTGGTGATCACCCATGAGGACGAGGTAGCCAGCCGGGCCATGCGGGTGATCCATCTCCGGGACGGGCAGATCGAAGCGGACGAACCGCGCGGCGCCCTCGGCACGGCGGAGATGACCCGGTGAGCTGGTCCGACACGCTGAACAACGCCTGGGAGGCGATCCGCGGCCACCGGCTGCGCTCGATCCTCACCTCGCTGGGGATCCTGATCGGCATCGCGGCGGTCGTGCTGACCGTCGGCCTCGGCGAAGGCGCGCAGCAGCAGGTCAGCAAGCAGCTGGCCGCGCTAGGCGGAAACCTGCTCATCGTCTCGCCGGGCAGTTCCACCACCTCCGGGGTACGCGCCGGCTTCGGGTCAGCCACGACGCTGACCACGGCGGACGCGGACGCGCTGAACTCCAAGGAGGCGGCGCCCGACGTCGCGGGCGTCGCGCCCGTGTCACAGAGCAGCTCGCAGGAGCTGGTGAACGGGTCGGCGAACTGGACGACCACCGTCACCGGCACCATGCCGTCCTGGCTGCCGGTGCGGGGCCGGTCGGTGTCCGAGGGGCGTTTCCTGGACGCCGCCGACCAGTCGTCGGCCGCGGCGGTGGTCGTCCTCGGCTCCGACACGGCCAGCGAGCTGTTCGGGTTCTTCGACCCGGTCGGGCAGGACGTCACTATCAACAGCGTCCCCTACCAGGTGATCGGCGTGCTCACCTCGGCCGGGTCGGATTCGACGACCAACCTGGACGACCAGGCCATCGTGCCGATCAGCACGGCGCAGCAGCGGATCATCGGCGGCACCAGCCGGACCTCGGTGGCCGACATCTACGTCAAGGCGACCAGCGACGACCGGCTGTCGGCCGCCTACCAGGAAGTCAGCCAGGTCCTGGCCTACCGGCACTCGATCACCTCCGGCTCGACCTCCGACTTCACCATCACCGCTCAGCAGTCGGTGGTCAGCACCACCTCCTCGGTCAACGGCACCCTGGCTGACCTGCTCATCGGCGTGGCGGCGCTGTCGCTCATCGTCGGCGGTATCGGGGTCATGAACATCATGCTCGTCTCGGTGCGAGAGCGGACCCGGGAGATCGGGCTGCGCAAGGCCCTCGGCGGCACGCCCGCCCTGATACGGCGCCAGTTCCTGTCCGAGGCATCGATCCTCGGCCTCACCGGCGGCCTGCTCGGGGTGGCGGCGGGCGTCGGCGCGGCCCTGATCCTGCCGCACTTCATCGGCAACCCGGTGGCGATCTCGATCCCGTGGATCCTCATCGCCATCGCGGTGGCCGTCGCCATCGGCCTCGGCTTCGGGGTGTACCCGGCGTCCCGGGCCGCCCACCTGTCCCCCATCGACGCGCTGCGCAGCGAGTAGCGATGACAGCCGCCCCGTGTTCCTCTCGCCTGGAAAGGCTCGCCATGCCGGACAGTAATCGGTCCCTCCCGTCCTCAGCTGTCCCGTCCTCAGCGGCTCCGTCCTCGCCCGGCCGGACGTGGCGGTACCGGCTGGGGGCCCCGCTCCTGCTCGGGGCGGCCGCCGCGGTTGCGCTCAGCGCGTGCGGGACATCGGGGTCATCCGCGGCCAGCCCGTCCGGCGCGACGGCGAGTCCGTCCGCCTCGGCGGGCGGCAGCTCACCGGCCCGCGCCGCCGCCCGCGGTCCGGCCGCGTCGGGGCTGATCGCCGCCGTTTCCGGTTCGACCCTGCAGGTGCAGAACGCGCAGACCGGCCAGGTCGCGGTGACCTGGACCGCGACGACGAAGTTCACCCAGCAGGTGACCCTGGCCGCCAGCGCGGTCAAGGCCGGCGACTGCATCACCGCGACCACGACCTCAGGCTCGGCCACAGCCACCTCGTTCACCGCCACCGCCGTGACCGTCAGCCAGCCGCGCAACGGCAGCTGCACCGGCGGGTTCGGGGGCGGCTTCGGCGGCGCCACCCCGTCCGCCGGATCCAGCTTCCAGGCCCGCCCCCGCCCGTCCGGGAGCTTCGCCCGGCCCTCGGGCGCCCCGTCGCGCGGCTTCACGCGGACGGGAGCCTTCGCGACCGGCTCGGTGGTGTCCGTCTCCGGCCCCACCATCGTGGTCGCTTCCCGCAGCTTCGGGGCCGGAGCCGGGGCGAGCCCGGCGGCGAGCCCGGGCACGACGACGAACAAGACCGTGACCCTGACCTCGGCCACCAGGATCACCACCACGCAGTCGGCCACCTCGGCCGCGGCCACGGTGGGACGATGCCTGACGGCCCAGGGCAAGACCGACTCGACCGGTGCCGTCGCCGCGACCAGCATCGCCGTCACCAACGCCGTCAACGGCCAGTGCACGAGCGGGTTCGGCGGGTTCGGGCCGGGCGGACGCCGCGGCCAGGGCGGCACCACCGGAGCTACCAGTGCATAGCGCCGCGGCCTCGGGCCGGCCCGCTCGGCAGCGCGCCCGCCGGCGCCGGCTCGCCGTTATCGGCGCCGGGGTCGTGGTCGTCGTGGTGGCGGGCGCATCGGCGGCCATGGCGGTGGGCAGTCCGGGTACCGGGCTGGTCACCGGGCTGGTCACCACCGGATCGGTGACCCAGACGGTCGAGGCATCCGGCACCGTGGCGCCGCACGGCGAGGCCACCATCTCGTTCGCCAGCAGCGGGACCGTGGCCGCGACCGACGTCAAGACCGGGCAGGCCGTGGCGGCCGGGCAGACGCTGGCCACGCTGCAGACGGCCGGGCTGCAGAGCGAGGTGGACTCGGCCAACGCGACCGTGGCCAGCGCCGAGCAGAAACTCCAGGACGACGAGAACGGCGAGACCAGCGCGGCCACGGCGGGCAGCGGCGGCTCGGGCGGGACGTCGACCGGGGCGTCCGCTGACGCCGCCGTGCGCGGAGCGCCCGGCACTGCCGTGATCCTGACCGCCGTCATCGCCAGGACCGGACCAGCCGCCGCGGCGAGCGGCTCAGCGGACTCGAGCGGCAGCGCGCTGGTCAGCCAGATCAAGGCCGCGCAGCAGACGCTCATCGGCGCACAGCAGAAGGTCGACCAGGGACAGACGGCGGTCGATCAGGCGCAGTCGACGGTCGATGCCGGCATCAGCCGGAACGTCACCCTGCGCGACGCGCAGGTCAAGGCGTGCGGCACCGGGTCCTCGACCAGTTCCGCGCTGGATCCCAGCTCATCGGCCAGCGCCAGCACGCCCGCCGGGGCCTCGGCGCAGTGCGTCACGGCCCAGGCCGCCTACGAGGCGTACGCCGACACGCTCACGGCCGCCGGGAACAAGCTCGACGCGGCGATCACGGCCCAGGACGGCGCGGTGAAGGCCCTGGACCAGGCGATCTCCGGGCTGGACAGCCTGCTCGCCGGGCTGTCCGTGAGTACCGGGAGCGGCGCCACGGGCTCCGGCTCCACGGGTACGGGCAGCACGGGTTCGGGCGGCTCGGGTTCGGGCGGCACCGGTTCGGGCGGTTCGGCGTCGCCGAGCCCGTCGGCGTCGCCCAGCCCGTCCGGGACCAAGACGTCGCCGGCCGGGGGGTCGAAGCCCACCGGTGGCAGCGCCGGCACGGGGAGCACGGGCGGCAGCCGGCCGAGTGGCACCAGCAGCAAGGCGGGCGCGGGTACCGGCACCGGCACCGGCGGGACAGGCTCGTCCTCGAAGGCGGGCGGCACGGGCGGGACGGGTTCGTCCTCGCAGGCGACGGGCACGGTGGCGAGCGCCAGCCAGCTGGCCGCCGACCAGGCCGAAATCGACGCGGCCCAGGCCCAGCTCGCCGTCGCGCAGCAGGGCCTCGCGGCGGCCACGCTGAAGAGCCCCATCGGCGGCACCGTGGCCAGCATGGGCTACACGGCCGGTTCCAGCTCGAGCGGGGGCAGCGTCACCATCCTCAGCAGCGGCGGGCAGGTGGTGAACATCAACGTCCCGCTGAGCGAGGTCAGCCAGCTCAAGACCGGGCAGCCAGCCGCGATCCAGGCCGACGGAGTGACCGCCACGGTGCACGGCACGGTGAGCTACATCGGGCTGCTGTCCTCGACCTCCGGTTCGCTGACCACCTTCCCGGTGGTGATCGCGCTGGACGAGGACGGCCCGGCCCTGCATGACGGCATCGGCGCCGACGTCACGGTCACCACCGGCAGCGCCGCGAACGCGCTGCTCGTGCCCAACTCCGCGATCACCACGGTCGGGACGAGGCACGTCGTCACCGTGGTGGCCGGCGGCAAGAACACGGTGACCGCGGTGACCCTGGGCCTGGCCGGGACGGACGTCAGCCAGGTCACGGCGGGCCTCAAGGCCGACCAGGCCGTGGAGCTGGCCAACCCGGGGACCGCCCTGCCGAGCAGCGCCACCAGTACCTCGACCACCACCAGGTTCGGGGGCACGGGCGGGCTGGTGCCGGGCGGCTTCGGGGGCGGAGCTACGCGCTTCGGCGGCGGCGGCGCCAGGTCAGGAGCCGGCGGATAGCGAAGAGCTGGCCCGGAGCGAAGAGCTTGGCCCGGAGTGCCTCTCGGCGGCGTGCGGTCAGGGACGGCTGGCCCTCCGGTCTAGGGGCCAGCGGGCGTGACCAGGCCCGTCTCGTAGGCGATGACCACGAGCTGGGTCCGGTCACGCGCCTGGAGCTTCATGAGCAGCCGGCCGACGTGCGTCTTCGCGGTCGCGGGGCTGAGATACAGCCGCTCGGCGATCTCCGCATTGGACCAGCCCCGGGCCACCAGCGCCAGGACCTCGCGCTCGCGGCTGGTCAGGATGCCGAGAGCGGCGGGCGGCGGGCGGTCACTGTCCGGGCGGCGGACGAATTCGCTGATGAGCTGGCGGGTGATGCTCGGTGCCAGCAGCGCGTCGCCGGCGGTCACGATCCGGATCCCGGCCAGCAAGTCCGTGGGCGGGGTGTCCTTGAGCAGGAAGCCGCTGGCCCCGGCCCGCAGCGCGGCGTAGACGTACTCGTCGAGGTCGAAGGTGGTGAGGATGAGCACCCTGACATGCTGGGTCTCCTCCGCCTGGCAGATCACCCGGGTCGCCTCCAGGCCATCCAGGTGCGGCATCCGGATGTCCATCAGGACCACGTCAGGCTGCGTCTTCCTGGCCAGCGCGACCGCCTCAGCGCCGTCGCTGGCCTCGCCGACCACCTCGAGGTCCGGTGCGGAGTCGACCAGCACCCGGAAACCACCGCGGACCAGCGCCTGGTCGTCGGCCACGACGACGCGGATCACCCGCTCACCCCGGTAATCGGGAAGCAGGCCCGGACCTCAAAGCCCCCGCCGGGCCGGGGCCCGGCGGCGAACTCGCCGCCGAACACCGCGACCCGCTCTCGCATGCCGATGATTCCGTGCCCGGAACCTGTCCTGGGCGCCGGAACGTCGGCGACCGGGACGGCCGGAGCCTGATTGGCAATCTCGACGGTCACCGAGTCGTCCCGATAGCGGATGGTCACGGTGGCGGCGACGGAGGCCGCGTGCTTGATCACGTTCGTGAGCGCCTCCTGGATGACCCGGTACGCGGACAGGTCAATGGCCGGGGGAACCGGTCCCCGCTGGCCTTCGACGTTGATCCAGACCTGGAGCCCGCCGCCCTGCACCTGGGTCGCGAGCGAGCTGAGGTCGGTCAGCCCGGGCGCCGGGGTGAGGCTGCCGAGAGGCTCGCCCTCCTGCCTCAGCACGCCCAGCAGGCGCCGCATCTCGGTCAGCGCCGCGCGGCTAGTGGACTCGATGGCGGCCAGGGCCTGCCGGGCCGCGGCCGGCTGGCTGTCGATCACGTGGTGGCCGACGCCGGACTGCACGGCGATGACGCTCATCGAATGGGCGATCACGTCGTGCAGTTCGCGGGCGATGCGCAGCCGCTCCTCGGTGACGGCGCGGCGAGCCTCTTCCTGGCGCTCGCGTTCGGCCCGTTCGGTCCTGGCCTGGAGCTCAGCCCAGCGTGACCGGCGCCGGCGCTGGTTCCAGCCGAGCAGCCAGGCCCCTCCGACGAAGATCTCGCTCGCGATATAGGTAGCCAGGACGGCCACCTTGGCCGGCTGGAGATCGACAGCCACGCCGACCACGACCGCCGAGGCGAACAAGGTCGGGACGGACACCCGCTCGTCGCTGTGCAAGGCGATGCTGTAATTGAGCACGAAGACCGCGAACCCGGGATAGGCCGCATAGCGGCCGACGGCGTAGATCGCGACCGCGGACAGGCAGACCGCGACCGACGTGCGCGGGAACCTGCGGTGAGTGAGGATCGGCACGATACTGACGGCGCCCACCAGCCAGGTCAGTGTCGTCGTCGGATGCTGCCCGGGCAGCGGGGGCCTGGTGAGGAGCTGCTGGGCCAGCAGCGCGAAGACGGCGAGCGCGGCGAGGCCGTCAATCAGCAGCGGGCCTGAGGCCTGTCTCATCCACCGCATCGCCGGCATTTCGTCACCGTAGCCAGGATCAACCGCGAGGCGCGTCCTGCTGGAGGATGACCGGCCGGTTACCCCTGCAGGCGTACGCCTTCAGTCCGCACGATACGCGTCCGTGGGCATGCGGGGCGAGGACCGATACCGGCTTGCTGGCCGATGACGCCGCGGCCCGCAGTCGCGACAGTCGAATACGACGCACCTGACATCCGAGACGGTGCGAGTAAGGAATCGCCGTTATGTCCGCCATCAGCTTCAGCAAGCTCACCAAGCGCTACGGATCGGTCCTGGCCGTCGACGACCTGACGTTCGACGTGCAGCCGGGCCGGGTGACCGGGTTCCTCGGCCCCAACGGATCGGGCAAGACCTCGACGCTGCGCATGCTGCTCGGATTGGCTGCCCCCACCTCCGGGACGGCGACGATCGGCGGAGTGCCGTATCGCCAGCTGCCGCGCCCGGTGAGCCAGGTGGGCGCGGCCCTGGACAGCAACACCTTCCACCCGGGCCGCAGCGCCGCCCAGCACCTGCGGATTCTCACCACCGTGGCCGGCTTGCCCGCCCGGCGGGTCGACGAGGTCCTCGGTCTGGTCGGGCTGTCCGATGTCGCGGGACGCGCCGTCGGCGGGTTCTCGCTCGGTATGCGCCAGCGGCTCAGCCTGGCCGGGGCCCTGCTCGGCGACCCGGGCGTGCTGGTCTTCGACGAACCGCTCAACGGACTCGACCCGGACGGCATCCGCTGGCTGCGCGGCCTGCTGCGGACGCTCGCGGCGCAGAACCGGACCGTGTTCCTGTCCAGCCACCTGCTCACCGAGGTGGCACAGACGGTGGACGACGTGATCGTGCTGGCCCGCGGCCGCCTGGTCACGCAGACCACGCTGGCCGACCTGGTCGCCCGGACCTCGGTGGTCCGGGCCCGGACGACAGACCCGTCCCGGCTGCTCGAGGCGCTCGCGGCGGCCGGCCTGCGGGTCCGGCTGGCCGACGCCTCGACCGTGGAAGCACGGTCGGCCACCGCCGACGCGGTCGGCCTGGCCGCAGCGGCCGCGGGCGTGACCATCCTGGAGCTCTCCCGGCACGACGAAAACCTGGAGAGCCTGTTCTTTGACCTCGTCCAGCAGGACCACCAGAACCAGGAGATAGCAGCATGAACGGCACCCTGATCGACACTGGCCGGCTGGCCCGGGCCGAACTCCGGAAGCTCTTCACCACTAAGGCACTGCCGGCCAGCTTCACGATGGCGATCGTGCTCGCGGTCGGCAGCGTGCTCATCGACGCGATGGTCGCCGGCCAGCATGGAACGCCGGGGCTCGGCACCGACGCGAACGTCGACCAGATGCTCAAGTTCGGCTCGATCACCTGCGTGGTCATGCTCATCATCGGCGTGCTCGCCGCGGGCAGCGAGTTCCGGCACCGGACCATCATCCCGGTCCTGCTCGCCACCCCGCACCGGATGCGGATCTTCGCGGTCAAGGTGGCGGTGATCGCCGCGCTGAGTGCGGTCTTCAGCGCCGTGGTGTTCGGGCTCGGACTGGCCACCATCATCGCGACCCTGTCGGCGCACGGGATCCACCACCTGCCGGCCGGGACGGGCACCCTCTACGCCGGCGCAGTCATCTCGTCGGCCTGCTTCGGGATGATCGGCGTCGCTCTCGGCGCGCTGACCAGGAACA
The DNA here is from genome assembly GCA_963744005.1 of uncultured Actinomycetes bacterium. Taxonomy (GTDB): domain Bacteria; phylum Actinomycetota; class Actinomycetes; order Streptosporangiales; family Streptosporangiaceae; genus Palsa-504. The sequence continues at coordinate 3,184,143 of CAVURU010000003.1, forward strand.
CGATCGGCGCCATCGTGGTGGCGATCACCTGGGCGCTGTTCATCGAGCAGGTCATCCTGGCGGCCATCGCGCCGGCGATCGAGAAGTGGCTGCCGACCGCGGCCGCCATCGGCCTGACGAACGCGCCGGGTCCGGACCCCGGCCGCATCCTGTCACCGCTGACCGCCGGGCTGGTGCTGACCGGCTACGCCGTCGCGCTCCTGCTGGCCGCGAGCCGGACCACCCTGCGCCGCGACGTGACCTGACGCGGCCGGAGGCGTCGTGCCCGCGGGCCGCGCCGAGCGCACCAGGCCGGGCACCCGGGGCTCCTCCCGCTCAAGCGGGGTGAACCCCGGGTCTCGTCATGTCCCCGGCGCAGCCCGTGGCCAGGGCCGCGTTTTGCCCGGGCGGCCACGGGGAGCGCAGCGACATGACTGAGCGCTGGTATGAGAAATCCATCATTTACTGCCTGGACGTCGAGACGTTCCAGGACTCCGACGGGGACGGCGTCGGTGACTTCACCGGGCTCACCCGCCGGCTGGACTACCTGGCCCGCCTCGGCGTCGACTGCCTGTGGCTGAACCCCATCCACCCCTCCCCGGGCCGGGACGGCGGCTACGAAGTCAGCGACTACTACAACGTGCATCCCCGGCTGGGCACGCTGGGTGACTTCGCGGAGTTCCTGCAGGCGGCCGACAGCCGCGGCATCCGGGTCATCATCGACCTGGTGGTCAACCACACCTCCGACGAGCATCCGTGGTTCCGGTCAGCGTGCTCATCGCCCGGCTCGCCGTACCGGGACTGGTACGTGTGGTCCGAGCAGGAGCCGCCCGACCGGCACCAGGGCATGGTCTTCCCCGGCGAGCAGGATGAGACCTGGAGCTATGACGAGGCGGCCGGGGCCTGGTACTTCCACCGGTTCTACCGTTTCCAGCCGGATCTCAACATCAGCAATCCCCGGGTCCGCGAGGAGATCAAGAAGATCGCGTCCTTCTGGCTGCGGCTGGGGGTGGCCGGGTTCCGGATGGACGCGGTGCCGTTCCTCATCGAGGAGACCACCGCGGACGGCAAAACCGCGGACAAGGACTTCGAGTTCCTCACTGACCTTCGCCAGCATGTGCAGTGGCAGCGCCCGGACGCGCTGCTGCTGGCCGAGGCGAACGTGGACCCTGACCAGCTCATCAAGTACTTCGGCGACAGCGGCGGCTCGGCCAACCGGCTGCACATGCTGTTCGACTTCCTGCTGAACGCCCAGATCATGCTGGCGCTCGCCCGCCAGGACCCGGAGCCGGTCATCGACGCGCTGCGCGACACCCCGGCGCGGCCCGACTCGTCCCAGTGGGCCACGTTCCTGCGCAACCACGATGAGGTCGACCTGTCCCGGCTCACCGCCGGCCAGCGGCAGGAGGTGTTCGCCGCCTTCGGCCCGGACGAGGACATGCGCCTGTACGGGCGAGGGATCCGCCGTCGGCTCGCGCCCATGCTGGGCGGTGACCAGCGCCGTATCCGGCTGGCCTACTCGCTGCAGTTCACCCTGCGCGGGACGCCGGTCATCCGCTACGGCGAGGAGATCGGCATGGGCGACGACCTGTCGCTGCCGGACCGCGAGTCGATCCGGACGCCGATGCAGTGGTCAGCGCTGCCTAACGCCGGCTTCTCCGCCGCCGCAGGCCAGGCTGGTCCATCCGGTGGTCACCGGCGGGACATTCGGCTACGAGAAGGTCAACGTGCGGCAGCAGCGCAACGACCCCGGTTCACTGCTGTCCTGGTTCGAAGGAATGATGCGCACGCTGCGCGAGTGCCCGGAGATCAACACCGGCTCCTGCCGTCACGTCGACGTGCCCACGCCGCCCGGCCTGCTCGTGCACCGCGCCGACGACACGACCGGCACCATGCTGTTCCTGCACAATCTCGGCGACCACGACGTCACCGCCGATGTCAGCAGCCTCGACGGCATGGCCGAGTCGCCCACCGAGATGCTGGCCGATCGCGACTACGGCGACGTCGACCTGGCCAAGGTCACGGTCGGCGGCTACGGCTACCGCTGGATATGCCTGCGCCGGGAACTGCCCCTGTAGCGTCACCCATGCGCGGCGTGGCCGGGACTCCGGGCGAGACGCGGCGGCTTACCAGCTGCCCCAGGCCAGGGCGGGCGGGGGCAGCGGCGGCGGAGTCAGGAAGGCCGGCGGAGCGGCCAGGTCCAGGGCGCCCAGCGGCGAGGTGGCCGCCGCATCCCGCCGGGTCAGCGCGGGCAGGTTCCACTTCTCCTCGACGAGCTTCAGGACCGAGGTGTGATCGAACACCTCGGACAGGACGCAGTCCGGCCGGGCGTAAGGCGACACGATCACGGCGGGCACCCGGAACCCGTAGATGTCGTAGGCGCCCGGGCCGGCCACGAGCTGCTCGGCGTGCCGGACATAGCCGGGGAACGCGGCCTTCAGCACGGTGCGCAGCGCGGAGGGGTGGGCGACCAGGCTGCGGCCCGGGATGTCGTCGGGCGGAACCGCGGCGGGCGGCGCGACGTGATCGTAGTAGCCGCCGTGCTCATCGTAGGTCCAGATGAGCAGCGTGTCCGGCCAGGCCGGCCCGTGCATGACCCGGTTGATGACCTCGGCCGCGAAGCTCTCCCCCTGGCGGACGTCCTGCGGGTTCTCCTCCGAGAAGCTGCGGAAGTCCGGGTCGATGATGGCGAACGACGGAAGCTGCCCGGAGTCGGCATCGGCGAAGAACTGCTCGATGCTGCGGACGTGGGCCATGTACCCGGCCATCCCGAGCGGGTAGATGGCCGACGTGAACTGAAGATCGCGCTTGAACACCTCGCTGGTCTTGCGGAACGGGCGGCCGAGGGAGCCCAGGTGGTGCCGGTTGCGACGGTGCCGGTACCGCAGGTAGCTGCGGAACTCGGAGTCGGTGCTGGCCGGCCGGTAGTTGACCCAGGAGATCCGGTGCCGGGTCAGCATGTCCATGATGGTGCCGGCCCGGGGCCGGTCCAGCAGGTTGAAGGGCAGGTCGTCCATCAGGCCGTTGGCCGTCCCGGCCAGCAGGAACCGGCGGTTGGGAAAGGTCGGGCCCAGGCACGAGCTGAACCAGTGGTCGGCCAGCGGGAAGGTCCGGGCCAGCCCGTGGTAGAAGGGCAGATCCCGGTCCGTCCAGTAGCCCATGGCCGCCGTCTTGTCCAGGCCGGGTGCGGCCTGCTCGGCCGAGGTCACGAACCCGGTCATCTTGCCGTCCGCCCACTGCGCGTGGCTGGCGTTCCAGCTCTGCACGGGCACGCCGTCCCGCTGCACGGTCGAGGCCGCGGGAAAGGACCGGACCATGCGGCCTGCGGAGTCCGGATTCTCGGTCGCGGGCAGCCCGTCGTCACCGAGCGGGAAGCCCTCCCCCCGGCCCAGGGTGCCCAGGTAGTTGTCGAAGGAATGGTTCTCCATCATCAGGACCAGGATGTGCTTGACCGGCGGCAGCAGGTCGACCCCGGCCGGGCGGCCGGGATCGGGCCGGTCACCGGGCCGGTACGGGCGGCGCCGGTCTCGCTGGCGCAGCTTCTCGCGTTCGATCCGCTGCCAGGGGAGGGTGCTCGTCATGTCAGGCTGTCTCCGTTTTGTCCAGACCGGGTCCAGCGAGCGTAGCCCGGCCTGGCCGCGAGCGCAGGGGGCCGGGCTGGCCTGATATTCCGGTTCCCGGGCTTCCGGAAGCTCAGCGCTGATGCGATGCTGAATCCGTCAGCGAGGAAAGGGAACGCCCGTGGTCTTCATCGTCGGTGCCGTGTGCCTGGTCGTCGGCCAGCTCCTCGGCTGGTGGCTGGGCTACGGACGCGGTAAGAAAGACGCCCTGAACGAGGTCGGCCGGATGGAAGAGTACAACCGGCGGCGGAAGCTCGCGGCCAGCCAGAAAGGCAGCAAGGGTCCGGTCAAGGCCGGTCAGGGTAATCCGGGTCAGGGCAAGTCAAGCCAGGGCCGGAACAGGAAACGCTGACCGGAAGGCCCCGGGCGGCCTCGGGCCCGCTGAACAAGCCCGGCCCGCTCACCGAGACCGAGTTCGAGCGGGTCCGCCTTCATCCATATCTCACCGGCCGGATGCTGGCGCGGATTCCGGCGCTGGACCGGGCCCGGGCGATCGCCGCCCGCCGCCACGAGCGGCTGGACGGCTCGGGCTATCCGCGCGGGCTCACCGCCGCCGCCCTCGCCCCGCCTGATCATCTGCTCGCCGCGGCCGGCGAGCCGCGGCTCGCCCGCGGTCATCCCGACAAGCAGATCGCACGGCGCCTCGCGGTCAGCCCGAAGACGGTCTCCAGCCACGTCGAGCACATCTACGCGAAGCTCGACGTCTCCAGCCGCGCGGCGGCGACGCTGTTCGCGACCCAGCACGGCCTGACGGGAACGTATGAGTCAGTGGGGTAAACGCCTCATGTGACGGGACGCCGGCTGCCGTAGCGTCTGACCCATGGTGATGACCGAGCAGCGGCAGACCGATGCTTGAGGTGGACTGGGAACTGCGGGAGACCGGGCCGGCCGAGGCACGGCACGGCGTGCTGCTGCTCCCCGGCGGCGGCTGTTCAGCGGCCTTCTACGACGAGCTGACGGCCGAACCCGCACTGGCCGGCCTCCGGCTCGTCGCGGCGACTCTTCCCGGCCACGCGGGCACGCCTGCGCCGCGAGACCTGTCCACGCAGAACTACGGCCGTCTGGCCGCCCAGCTCGCAGCGGTCAAGCACTGCGAGCTGGTGCTCGGGTTCAGCATGGGTTCAACGGTCGCGCTCGAGATGGCCACCACGGCCCGCTTCGCCGGCCCGCTGATCCTGACCGGCGCCAGCTTCTCGGCGAAAGCCGAATCGACGATGCTCGAGGTGCTGAATGCTCTCGGCCGCGTGACGGGCTCGCTCCCGTACGCGTTCATGCGGTCCATGTTCGGCCCGATGCTCAAGCAGAGCACCATCCCGGCGCAGCGCCGAGCCGAGCTGCTGGCCGAATTCAAGCGCAACCGGCCGAGCACGATGCGCAAGCTGATCCGGGCCTACCTGCGGGACCTACGGCGCGAACCGTTGATCGGCGAGCGACTGGGGGCCCTGACCGCGCCGGTCTGGGTCGTGCACGCCGACAAGGGCGACGGACAGCTCACCAGCCAGGAGCGCCGGTCGCTCGAGGACTGCCCGAACGTCACCGTCGTGACCATCCCGGGACGGAGCTTCTTCCTGCCGAACGAACACCCCGCCGAGCTCGCTGCTCTCGTCGTCAAAGCGCTCGCCAGCAGCTGAGCGGCCGCCGCCAGCACGGGCCGGAGCGGACCGCCGCAGTTCCGCCTGGAGGGCGTCCTTGAGGGCCTGGCGGCTGGGACAAGGGCACTGCTCGCGGGCCTCGTAGCGGGCCGTCATGCGCTCGCGCCCAGGATGGCCTGCACCGAATGCGCTTCGGCGGGAGGCTCCCGGCGCGGAGATGAAGAAGGCATGGGCATCGTGTGTAGATCATATGGAGATACGGATACCGGATAACCCTCAATTATTTGTCTGCAGGCAGTTGCTCCGGCGCAATTGCCCGAACGCAATTGCCCCGGCACAAAGGGTTGACTTCCCGGTATAGAGCATCCAATAATCCGGGTATACAGCGCGAAACCAAGCTGTAACACTACAGCACCGGCCTATCAAGGCCAATGAAACCCGGAGTCCTAAGTTCCCTGAAGCAGTGGAGGGAACAATGCCATCTGGCGTTAACTCCGCTTGGTACCGGATCCGCCCGGCGCGGCCGACACCAAACGAAGCCGTGCCCTTACCAGCCTGGACGGTTAAGGTAGCCCGTCCAGGCTCAACATCCCCGGCCCGCGGATCGAGCGGAATCCCGGCAGATCAGATCTGCCCTATTCCCGGCCCGGCGCGCCTATCGTTACCCGGCTTATCCGCGCCCGGGCCCCAATTACCAGTACCGCCCAGGTGCCCCGGCCTGCGCCAAAAACCCGGAACATGCCCAGGCATGATGACCGGGATCAGCGGCAAATGCGGATTTTCATCCAGCACAGGCAATGGCGCCGCACGGCCATTTTTACCTCGCCACCTCATGCACCGGGTGGCAGCAAGGAGAAACTGCGATGGCACAAAATACGCCGGCCTCCGGGGGCGGCGCTGGTGGCACCACGCTGGTCATTCCCGGCGAGATGGCGGCCCGGGTCGACCGGCTGCCGCGGAGCTTGCTGGCCTGGGAGATCTGCCTGGTCGTACAGGTGGGCTGGGCGGTCTCGGCCAACACCGACGGGATCGCCCGGATCTTGTACCCGTTCATCTGGGGGCCGGCCAAGCAGATCACGCACACTCAGTACGACGTGCTGTACGCCCTGCAGGTCGGGATCAGCATCCTGCTCGGCGGCTACGTCCTGGGCTGGCTCGGCGACAAGATCGGCCGGCGCAAGGGACTGATCCTGTCCTCGCTGCTGGCCGCCCTGTTCATCTGGCCGTTCGCGTACGTGACGAACTTCTCGGCGCTGTTCGTCTTGTCCATCGCCGACACGCTCGGGTTCGCCGGGTACCTGGCCATCAACGTGGTGTTCATGAGCGAGATGATGGGCCCGGCGGTCCGGCCGCGGGTCATGATGGTCTGCCAGGTCGTCGCCATCTTCCTCCTGTCCACCATCCTGGGCGGCATCGTGCCGCACTACTGGATCCCCGCGCACTACCGGTGGCAGCTGTGGATGATGGCCGGGCTGAACCTCGCGGTAGCGATCTACCTGTACTTCCGGCTGCCCGAATCGCCGCGCTGGCTGGAGGCCCGGGAGCGCCGCGAGGAGGCCCGCAAGGTCGTGGAGCAGATGGAGGCGCGGGTCAGCAAGGGCGGCCGCATCGCCCTGCCCGAGCCGGACCTGACGCCCTACCGCGTGGTGGCGGAGGAGAAGACCCCGTGGTGGGCGCCGTTCAACAAGCGATACCTGCTGGTCACCACGTTGCTGCTGGTGGTCATGGTGTTCGGCTACGGCGGCATCGTGTACGGCGGCGGAAGCCAGTCGGTGCTGTTCTTCAAGCTCAACCGCGGCTACAGCGCCGGGTTCATTTTCGCCCTGACCGCCTGGGCGGGGGTGGTCGGAGCCGGCTTGTACCTGCTCAACGCGTTCTTCGGGCAGCGGTTCGAGCGCCGGTGGACCCAGCTGGCCGGAGCCTGCATGTACGCCGGCGGCTGGTGGGGCGTCTATGAGGTGCACAACACCACCGGCATGGTGATCTTGTACATCATCGCGGCCAGCGGCACCACGCTGTGGCTGTGGAGCATGTACGTGTACATCCCGGCCAATTACCCGACCCGGATGCGCGCGCTGGGCACCGGCTGGACCGACGGCGTCGGCCACCTGGGCGCCTGGGGCGGCGTGCTGATCGCCGGCGGCCTGTTCAGCGTGGCTGACCCGCGGCCGTTCATCATCTGGATCACTATCCCGTGCGCGCTGCTGCCCGCGATCTTGATCGCGGTCTTCGGGAAGAACCAGCGCAGCCGCGCGCTCGAAGAACTATCCGAATAGCCATAGCAGCCGGAAAGGCCAGGCAGCCGGCCTCCCGCCCAGCAGACCGGGCGGGAGGCCGCGGCCCGTCGATCTGGGATACCTGGCCCGGCCGGACGGCCGAGAGGTGGGACGTCATGACCCGCCGGTTCTACCAGGGCGCACAATCACAGACAAAGCAAGAAGCCGGCCATTCCGGCAGGCACTGGGCTGACGATGAGCTGGCCATCATCACCCGACCTGATCTCAGCACCAAGGAGGCCGCGCTCCTGCTCGGCCGCACCTACGCATCCGTGGCCCGCCGGAGGCACCTGCTGCGCCGTCACAAGCACCTGAGCCAGCTCGCCGAGCTCAGCGGCGCCGGCTGACCGGACGGCGGCGGCCCGGCCGGGCGGCCGGGCCGCGAGGACCCAGGACGGTCCGGGCGGGACTTAGCGGCCGAGCAGGAGCCCGGCGGGCCTGGTCGCGCTGAACAGCGTGTAGCTGTAGCTGAGGCCAAGGGCACGGGGATGGGCGGCCAGCCAGGGGCCGGCGACCCGCAGCGGGAACTCCATCCGGAGCACGGCCTCGAAGTCGGCCCGGCGGGGAAAGCGCCACGAGCTGCGCACCGTGGTGCGGCGGGCGCCGCGGGCCGCCCACCAGGCGTCGCTGTCCGCCCCGCCGATCGGGAGCACCGCCCCGGCCGCGGCCCGCAGCAGGCCGGCGAACTCCCCGGCCGTCAGGTCGTTCCCGACCACGACGAGGGTGCCGCCCGGGGCCAGGATCCGCATGACCTCGGCCAGGCCCGCGTCACAGCCGGGTGAGAAGAAGTAGGCGAACCGGGCGTGCACCACGTCGGCGGAGCGATCCGGCAGCGGGATGTGCTCGGCCGAGCCGGCCAGCACGCGGACCCGGGAGTCGCGGCCGGCGGCCAGCGGCAGCAGGCGCGGGTCCGGCTCGATCCCGATGACGGTGGCCGCCTCATCGGCGTAGCGGCCGAGCCAGTACCCGCTGCCGCAGCCGAGGTCGACCAGGGTGCGGCCGGCCCACGGAGCATGGGCGCGCATCGCGGCCAGGACATGGCCGTCCGGGTCGGTAGCCCGGTTTTCCAGCTCGTAGAGCTCGATGTTGTCGCCCTGATTGGGAGCGGGCCTGAAGTCGGTCAGTCCGGCCACGCTCACCATCGTAGGAGGTTATGGGCCTGGGCCGCCGGAGACACCTCGTGAGAGCCGGCGGCCCAGGCCGTCTAGCGGGCCGGTTCAGGGCCGGTCTAGCGGGCCGGTCTAGCGAGATAGTTCCTCGAGGGCCCGGCGGCGCTGCCGGACGCCGAAGAACCCGACCAGGAAGCCGGGCAGCAGCGCGCCCGGGATGGTGACGAGCAGGACCCAGTTCCTGGGGGCGTCGGCGACGAAGACGTGCCCGCAGAGCAGCACGCCGCCCCAGGCGCCCAGGTGGCCGACGCCGTCGGTCCAGCCCGTGCCCAGGCCGCGGAACCGGGTCGGGAAGTTCAGCGGGACGTAGGCGTACATGTTCCAGAGGAAGATGACCTCGCCGGTGAGCACGGCGATGTACAGGATGACCACGCCCGTGGTGTTGTGCGTGTTGTACAGGCCGGCCCAGGCTCCGGCGAACAAGATGGCGCCGAACAGGACCATGTACCGGCGCTCGACCCGGTCACCGAAGTACGCGTTGATGGCGTAGAACGCGGCTGCGACCAGGCCCGCCCACGCGGTCAGGGCGAAGACGAAGCCCGCACTGTACCCGCGGGTCACAGACAAGAAGACGTAGGAGTAGGAGGAAAAGCCGTAGACGATGCCGCCGTACAGCAGCACGAACACCACCAGCATGAACACGGTCCGGACCACGTACTGCGGGCCGAACACGGCGAACATGCTGGTCTTCTCTTCGGCCACCACCTCGTGCGGGGTCAGGTCGGGCTCGGGCAGCACGGGATGCTTCTTCATGACCCGCGCTTCCATCTTCTCCACGATCTTGCGGGCCTCATCGAGCCGTTCCCGGGCCTCCAGCCAGCGCGGCGATTCGTACATCCGGAAGTACAGCAGGGGCAGGATGATGAGCAGGTTGACGCCGGACAGCAGCCACTGGAAGGCCTGGTAGTGGGCCGGGATCATGTAGTGCGGGATGATGCCGAGGAACACCGTCTCCAGCAGGATGATGGCCAGCACCTGCGCGCCCATGACCACCCGGCCGCGGACCGCGACGGAGGTCATCTCGGACATGTAGACCACGTTGATGGCCAGCACGCCGCCGACGCCCAGGCTGCTGAAGATGGACAGGACCAGCAGCGCCGGGTAGTTGGTCACGTAGGCGAAGGGCCAGGAGAAGGCCGCGGCCAGCACGGCGGAGATCATCAGGCCGTTGCGGCGGCCGATCTTGTCGGCCAGCCAGCCCATGCCGTAGCCGCCGATCAGGATGCCGATGCCGACCTGGAAGGCGTACAGGACCGAGTACTGCGAGGAGGTGATGAGGTGCTTGGGTTCCCAGATGTAGGGATAGAGCCGCAGCGCGGGCCCGTCGGTGGCGAGCATGGCCGCCCAGGCGGCCTGGACGATGAAGGCGAGCTCCCACTGCATCCAGCTGAGCGGCAGCCGGTCGATCCGGGCCGCCATCTCGCCTGGAATCACGAGGGCGGCGGTACCGCCCGCCGGGGCTCCCGAGGTGTCTTGTGCCATGGTCAGTTCTCCTTGCTGCCATCCGGTGTCATGGGATGGCGGAGTAAAGCGAGGAACAGAGGCGTCTTTACTGCCGATGCCCATAGGGATGCCCGGGCCGCAGATAGCAATACTGATCGTCATGCGCGGCCGGCGCTGGGTTCAGCGCAGGCCGGCACGCGGAGCGGCGCCGGGCGTCGTCACCCTGGCCGCGACGTGTGGCGGCAGTGCTCTGAACGGCGCTAGAAAGGCCATCTGCCTGGCTAGATCTGGGTTTCGCGCGCCGTTTCAGCCGTATTACGGGAATTATTGGACGGCGCTCGTCCCAAAGTCAATCCCTTGCTTCCTGGCAATTGCCTGAAAGCAAGCGGGTGGCGGGGTGCGGCCGCTCACCGCACGGTCAGGTCCGCCCCGACGTGCGGGTTCACGGCCTGGTAGTCGGCCAGCAGGCTGGCGTCGATCTCAGGCCGCTGGACGGCCGGGCGCCGGCTCGCGGGATCGCGCAGCCAGTTCCAGACCAGCCGGCTGTCCAGCGGGCCGTTGGTGGCCGACCGGCCGTGCTGGTTGCGGTAGTAGTTGCTGGCCCGCGGGTCCATGTAGACCATGGACTCCTGGGCCCGGTCGAGGTGCTCGTTGTACCGCCAGTAGGCCTCTTCGGTCGGCTCGACCGACCGCTGGCCGGTCTCGATCAGGGCGGCGATGTTCTCCAGGGCGAAGCGGGTGGTGAGCTCCTCCATGGTGATGATCTGCATGCCCTGGTACTGGTTGGTGTTGGGACCGTAGATCATGAAGAAGTTGGGGAAGCCGGGCAGCATGGCGCCCAGGTAGGCCCGGGCGCCGTCCCGGGCCCACAGGTCACCGAGGCCCTGCCCGCCACGGCCGCGCACGTCCATCGGCCACAGGAAGTCGTTGGCGCGGAAGCCGGTGGCCAGGATGATGACGTCGACCTCGCAGACCGTCCCGTCGGCCAGCTCGATGGCGTTCTCGGTGACCCGCTCGATGCCCTCGCTGACCAGGGTCACGTCGTCGCGCAGCAGCACGTCGACCACACTGTAATCGGAGTCGATCAGGATGGGCCGGGCCGACATGGGCGGTGAGCCGGGGATCATCTTGGCCAGCAGGTCCGGGCGGTGCCCGAGCTTGCGGGTCAGGAACGCGATCCGGTCCTCGCGGAGCTGCTTGTTGACCGGGCTGACGGCGTGCTCGTCGACGAAGTCCGGGTCCATCCGGACGCCGCGCAGGGCGACCTGCGAGCGGCCCAGGAACGCGTTGCGCAGCCGGATGAAGTTGGCCAGGTAGGGGAAGTTCTCGTCCAGCCAGACGACCTGCTCCGGGTAGGGGGCGAGGTAACCCGGGACGTTGTACACCCAGTTCGGCGTGCGCTGGAAGACGAACAGGTGCCCGGTTTCCTTCACGATCTCCGGGATCATCTGGTACCCGGTGCAGCCGGTGCCGATGACGGCCACCCGCTTACCGGCCAGGTCGACCCCGGACGGCCAGCGGGCGGTGTGGAACCATGGCCCGCGGAAGTTCTCGATACCCGGCAGGTGCGGGATGTTCGGCCGGGACAGGAAGCCGACCGAGCTGATCACGGCGTTGGCCCGCCAGACGCGGGGACCGTCGGGCTGCTCGGTGCTGACCACCCACTCCGCCGCGTCCTCCTGCCAGACGACCGAGGTGACCTCGGTGTCGAACTGGATGTCGCCGCGGACCTCGAACGTGTCGGCTACCCAGTTCAGGTACTTCTCGTTCTCCGGCTGCGGGCAGTACGGATAGGGCTTGGCGAAGCCGACGCCGAACAGATGGGAGTAGGTCCGGCTCGGCGTGTCCACCCGGCAACCCGGGTAGCGATTCTCCCACCAGGTGCCGCCGACGGTGGCGTTCTTCTCCAGCAGGGTGAACGGGATGCCGGCGTGCTTGAGCTGGACGGCGGCGTTCAGCCCGCCCATCCCGGCCCCGATGACCAGCACCGAGAAATCGGCGGCCTGCTCCGGGCGGGACCAGTCCAGCCCGCGGGCCCACGGGTCGATGGCCAGCTCCTCCAGCCACAGGCCGAGTTCTTCGGCCGGGATTTCCGGGCCGACGGCCAGGCCGATGCTGTCCCGCAGCCGCTCCGCGGGGCCGATCGGGAGCGGACCGGCGCCGGCGTCCCGGTAGGACTTGAGGAAGGCCGCGGCCTTGGCCCGGATCAGGGCCACGTCGTCCGGGCGGGCCACGTGCCACAGTTCCCGGTACACGCCGACGACCTGCATGTCCACCGGGACCGCGCGCAGCTCCTCATCGCCGGTCAGCTGGTAGAGCAGGCCCCGCAGGGCCATCGGATCGGCGTACTGCATCGCGGCGTCGATGTCCGCGTCGCTGGCGGCCAGGATTTCCGCAGCAGGGACCTGCGCAGTAGGGACCTGCGCAGTAGGGACCTGCGCACCGCGTGGCGTCATCGCGCACCTCCGGAGACCTCTATTTCGGAGGCTATAGCGGCAGATCTGGTTGTAAATAACGAGACGGTAACGATGATTTCGGCCCGGGATTGAGCGGAGGCCGGTTCCGTTGACGGGGTTTGTTCCGCGAGACAGACTCAGTCAGGTAGGAGGTCAGACAATGACGATGACCACCGCCGGGACAGCGAAGAGTGATTCGCCGGGCGTGGAACAGGTCGACGTCGTGGTGGTCGGGGCCGGTTTCTCGGGCCTGTACGCGCTCTACCGGCTACGCGAGCTGGGCCTGAGCGTGCTGGGCTTCGAGGCCGGGGACGGCGTCGGCGGCACCTGGTACTGGAACCGGTACCCGGGTGCCCGGGTCGACATCGAGAGCATGCAGTACTCGTACTCCTTCGACGATGAGCTGCAGCAGGACTGGCGGTGGCCGGAGTACTTCTCGCCGCAGGCCGACCTGGAGGCCTACGCCAACCACGTCGCGGACCGGTTCGGGCTGCGGGAGATGATCCGGTTCGGCGCCCGGGTGAACCGGATGCGGTTCGACGAGCAGAAGGGCCGCTGGCAGGTGGCCACCGAGCGCGGGGACCAGGTCAGCGCGCGATACGTGGTCGCGGCGTCCGGGGCCCTGGACGCGACGAACATTCCCGGCTTCCCCGGCCTCGAATCGTTCGGCGGAGAATGGCATCACACCTCCCAGTGGCCCCAGCAGGACGTGCCGTTCGCGGGCCGCCGGGTCGGGCTGATCGGCACCGGGTCGACCGGCCTGCAGGCCGCGACCGCGATCGGCCAGACGGCCGGGCAGCTGTACGTCTTCCAGCGGACGCCCGCCTACAGCCTGCCGGCCAACAACCGGCCGCTGCCGCCCGGCTACGAGCAGGACTGGAAGGACCACTACGCCGAGCGCCGCGAGGCGATGCGGCAGAACTTCGCGGCCGGGTACCTGCCGGTGCCGCAGTACGGGTCGGTCTTCGACTACTCCCCCGACGAGCAGCAGCGAATCCTGGAGCAGGCCTGGTCGCAGCGCAACGGCCTGCTGTTCCTGCGCACCTTCACCGACACGATGAAGACGCGGGAGGCCAACGAGGTCACGGCCGAGTTCATCCGCGGGAAGATCCGCCAGCTGGTCAAGGACCCGGACGTGGCCGAGCTGCTGTGCCCCAAGACCTATCCGGTGGGCACCAAGCGGATCTGCATGGACACCGGCTACTTCGAGACTTTCAACCGGCCGAACGTGACGCTGGTCGACGTGCGGACGAACCCGATCACCGAGATCACGCCGGGCGGGCTGCGGACCACGGCCGCGCACTATGACCTGGACGTGCTCATCCTGGCCACCGGCTTCGACGCGGTGACCGGGTCGCTGACCCGGATGAACGTCACCGGCCGGGGCGGGATCGACCTGCGGGAGAAGTGGGCGGCGTTCCCGACCAACTACCTGGGCTTCATGGTGGCCGGCTTCCCGAACCTGTTCATGATCCACGGCCCGGGCAGCCCGGGCGTGCTGGCCCAGATGATCACCGGCGGCGAGTGGCAGGTCGAGTGGGTGACCGGGATCATCCGGGACCTGGACCGGCGCGGCGTCAGCCAGATCGACACGACGGACGAGGCGGAGAGCGGCTGGGCGGCCGAGATGGGCGAGATGGCGGACAAGACGCTCTACCGGTACGCCGACTCCTGGTACGTCGGGGCGAACATCCCGGGCAAGCCGCGGAACTTCATGATCTACATCGGCGGCTTCAACCAGTACACCAAGCGGTGCACCGACCAGGTCAGCCAGGGCTACCAGGGCTTCGTGCTGACGCCCTGAGGGCCTAGGTCGGCACCGCGACCAGGGTGGCGAACAGCCGGGCCAGCTCGGCGGCCGGGTCGGTGGTCAGGCCGCTGTGCACCGGACCGGGCTGGACGATGGTCGAGCGCGGCGCGGTGAGCCAGCGGAACCGCTCGCCGAGCGGGCGCTGCGCCAGCGGGCCCTCGGTGCAGGCCTTGTCGAAGGCCGACAGGGCGGCCTGGACCGCGTCCAGGTCCACCACCGGGTCAAGGGCCAGCAGCCGGGCTTGGTCGAGCTGGATCCGGGCGCGCAGGTACCGGTAGGCCTGGGAGTAGACGATGACCCCGGCGTTGACGGCCTCGCCGCGCTCGATCCGCGGGACCACGCGGATCAGCGCGTACTCGAAGACCTCGGTCACGGCCGGATCACCTCCGGCACGATCGGGGCCCGCCGGGCCAGGTGCTCGGCGTAGGCGTCCGCGCCGCGCTCGCCGAACCACTCCGGCGGGACCAGGGCGGTCACCTCGGCCAGCAGGCCCGCCGTGACCTGCGGGGCCAGGGCGGCGTGCGCCTCGGCCAGCCGGCTGGCGCGGTCCCGCAGCACGTGCTGGCGGGCGTCGAAGGGACGCCCGGGGTCGGCGGCGGGCCAGTTGTGGTGGAAGTACAGCGCGGCGCCGTGGTCGATGAGCCAGATGTCCCGGTGCCAGACGAGCAGGTTCGGGTTGCGCCAGGTGCGATCGACGTTCTGCACCAGGGCGTCGAACCACAGCAGCTGGCTGGCGAAGCCGGGGTCCGCGGTCCAGCCCAGCGGGTCGAACCCGGCCGAGCCGGGCAGGAAGTCGACCCCGAGGTTCAGCCCCTCGCTGGCCCGCAGCAGGTCCTGGATCTCCGGATCGGGCTCGCTGCCGGGAATCCGGGGATCCAGCTCGGCCAGCACCAGCTCGGGGGTGCGCAGGCCGAGGCGGCGGGCCAGCTCGCCCGCGATGATCTCGGCGACCAGGGCGAGCGGGCCCTGCCCGGCGCCGCGGAACTTCAGCACGTAGGTGCCCAGATTGTCGGCCTCGACGACAGCGGGCAGCGAGCCGCCCTCGCGCAGCGGAGTCACGTACCGGGTCACCGTGACACGTTCGAGCACGCGGGCCAGGTTATCGCCCGTCGCCGTAAAGCATGGCCTTAGCGCGGCGAGAAGCGCTCCCGGCGGACGGTGGCGCTGCGGCCCCGGATGCTGGTCTGGCGGAGCCCGGCGATGACGTCGTCGGCGGCCGACTCGGGCACCTCGACCAGGGAGAACCGGTCTGCGATCTCGATCCCGCCGATGTCCCGGCCGGTGAGGTGGGAGTGGCCGGTGATGGCGCCGACGAGATCCTGCGGCCGGACGCCGGCGGCCCGGCCGGCGCCCACGAACAGACGGGTGGTGCCGGCCGCCGCGCGGCGGCCGCGGCGCTGCTCGGGGCGGCCGGGCGGCCACGGGTCACCGGGCCGCGGCTTGCGGGCGGAACGGCGGTCGTCCGGCGCGGGCAGCTCGACGGCCGGGATCTCCTCCGGCTCACGGGGGGTACCGGTCGCCTGGTAAGCCAGCTGGGCCGCGGCCAGCGCCACCTGGTACGGGTCGAACTCGGTACTGAGCGGCCCGATCACGGACCGGAAGGCGTTGAGGTCGCCGTCGTCCTTGAGCAGGGTGTCCCGCAGCTCGGTGCGCATCAGCTCCAGGCGCTGGGCCCGCAGCTGGGCCAGGCTGGGCAGCTGCTCGACGGCGATGGGCCGCTTGGTGACCCGTTCGATGGTCTTGAGCAGCTTGTGCTCGCGCGGCTCGGCCAGGGTGATGGCGATGCCCTCACGGCCGGCCCGGCCGACCCGGCCGATGCGGTGCACGTAGGACTCCGGCGAGCTGGGCACGTCGTAGTTGATCACGTGGGTGAGCTGGTCGATGTCCAGGCCGCGGGCGGCCACGTCGGTGGCCACGAGCAGGTCGATGGCCCGACTGCGCAGCCGGGCCATGACCCGGTCGCGCTGCTTCTGGTCCATGCCGCCGTGCAGGGCCTCGGCGCGATAGCCACGGCCGTTCAGCGACTCGGTGAGCTGGTCCACCTCGTCCCGGGTAGGGCAGAAGACGATGGTGGCCGTGGGCCGCTCCAGGTCCAGTACGCGGCCGAGGGCGGCGGCCCGGTACCCGCGGGGCACCAGGTAGGCCGTCTGCCGCACCAGCAGTCCGTCGGCTGAGGCCGAGGACTGGCGGCCGAGCTCGATCCGCACCGGCTCACGGAGGTGGCGGCGTACCATGCCGTCGATCCGCGGCGGGATGGTGGCCGAGAACAGCGCGGTCTGCCGGCTCTCCGGGGTACGGGCCAGGATGGCCTCGATGTCCTCGGCGAACCCCATGTCGAGCATCTCGTCCGCTTCGTCGAGGACGACGACCTGCAGGCCGCCCAGCGCCAGCCGGTCCCGGTTGATGAGGTCCAGGGCCCGGCCAGGGGTGGCCACCACGACGTCGACGCCGCGCTTGAGCGGCCCGATCTGCCGGCCGATGGGCTCACCGCCGTAGACGGCCAGCACGCGCGCGCCCATGTCCCGCCCGAAACCGCTCATCGCGGCGCTGACCTGCATGGCCAGCTCACGGGTCGGGACCAGGACGAGGGCGAGCGGCTCGGCGTGCTCGGCTCGATCGCCGGCCGCGAGGAGGTGGTGCAGGATGGGCAGGGCGAAGGCGGCCGTCTTCCCGGTCCCGGTCGCGGCCTGGCCGACCAGGTCACGGCCGTCGAGCAGCGGCGGGATGGCGGCCTGCTGGATGGGCGTGGGCTCGGAGTAACCGAGGCCGGAGAGCACCCGGCACAGGTCCGGGGCCAGGGTCAGGCCGGCGAAGCCGCTCGCGTCCCCGCCGTCATCCTCGATCACTGACAACCACCCTGTTCCACAGATGCCTCGTACTCCACGCTGGTTTCTGCCTCCGGCCACGTTAGGGCAGCGCTGCCCGGCCGGGGTCTCGTTAGGGACAACGACGACGCCGGAGACGGCTCGCGTCGTCGCGATGAACGACCGTCGCGCGTGGCGCGGCACGACCCGGCGCCTGCGAATGAGTCGGGTAACAGCCCGACACGAACGGTCATCCCATAGTAGAGCCCCGCCAGCGGCCGGTTCATTCCCGGCGCACCGCGATCAGAGGCGGCTCAGGGCCCGGCGCAGGCCGTCTTCGGCCTGGTTACCGAGCCGGGTCAGGGCGGGCCGGAAGAGCGGAGCGAGGTACCGGGCCGCTCCCTTGAAGGTGAAGTCGGCGGTATACATCACCTCGGTCCCGGCCCCGGCCGCCCGGAACGTCATGGTGTCCACCGACACGAGCGACTTGTTCTCGCCCCGGAGCCGGATCCGCTCGCCGGGCACGAGTTCCTGCACGACGTAGCTCAGCTCGGTGGTGCGGCCCAGGAACTTTGAGGTGTTGAGGTAGCTCGTGCCGATCCCGCCGTCGCCGCTGCGCCGCACGGTGGTCACGGTGCCGGGATCCCAGTCGACTGTCGTGGTGAAGTCGCTGAGATAGTCGAAGACCCGGCCGACCGGCCGGTCGGTGACGACGGTTTTCTGCAGTTTCACCAGGCCCAGCTGCCCGCCAGCCGGCGGCGTAAACCGGCCACGGTCGTCGTTTGATGCCGGTCGCCGCGGGGTAGAGCGCGCCAGCGCCCGGACCGGGCGCACTCAGTGATGACAGTCATTTCCAGAGAGCTGGTGCAGCGCCCATGAAGGCCTTGACCTGGCAGGGACGAGAGAACGTCCGCGTCGAATCAGTACCCGACCCGCGAATCGAGAAGCCCAACGACGCCATCATCCGGGTCACCTCGACGGCCATCTGCGGTTCCGATCTGCACCTGTACGGAGTCCTGGGGCCCTATCTCCATAAGGGCGACGTCCTCGGTCACGAGGCGATGGGCGTGGTCCAGGAGGTCGGTCCCGAAGCGGGGACACTGAAGGCCGGCGACCGGGTCGTCGTGCCGTTCAACATCTCATGCGGCTGGTGCTGGATGTGCTCCCGCGGGCTGTTCGCCCAGTGCGAGACGACCCAGAACCGGGGGCCGGGAAAGGGTGCCGCCCTATTCGGCTACACCGAGCTGTACGGCTCGGTCCCCGGCGGGCAGGCCCAGTATCTCCGGGTCCCCGAGGCTCAGTTCGGGCCCATCGTCATTCCGGACGGGCCACCGGACGAGCGCTTCCTCTACCTGTCCGACGTCTTGCCGACGGCGTGGCAGGCGGTGCAGTACGCCGACGTCCCGGCCGGAGGAAGCCTGGCCGTTTTCGGCCTGGGGCCGATCGGGCAGTTCGTGGTGCGGGTGGCCCGCCATCTCGGCATCGAGGCGGTCTACGCCATCGACCTGGTCCCCGAACGCCTGGCTCTGGCCCGGCAAGCGGGTGCCCATGGCCTCGACCTCAACGACATCGACGACATCCCCGGGGCGCTGCTGTCGCTGACCGGAGGCCGCGGACCGGACAGCGTGGTCGACGCGGTGGGCATGGAAGCCCATGGCGAGGCGGCCATCGGCCTGGCTCAGCGAGCGGTCGGGATGCTGCCGAAGCCGGTGGCTCAGGAGCTGACCGACAAGGTGGCCCTGGACCGGCTCGCGGCCCTGCGGATGGCCATCAAGTCAGTACGGCGAGGCGGGACCGTATCGGTCAGCGGGGTCTACGGCGGAGAAATCGACCCCATGCCCCTGATGGAGATGTTCGACCGCGGGATCCAGATGCGGATGGGCCAGGCCCACGTGCACCGGTGGAGTGACGACATCCTCCCGGTCGTCCTCGATGACGCCGACCCGCTGGGCTGCGAGAAGTTCGCCACCCATCACCTCGGCCTCGATGACGCGGCCCGCGGCTACGACATGTTCCAGAAGAAAGAGGATGGTTGCGTCAAGGTCGTCCTCCAGCCGTGAACGACCCCGGAGTCGTCCTCGTCACAGGCGGTTCGAGCGGCATCGGCCGGGCCGCGGCCCTCCAGTTCGCCGGGCAGGGGGCGACCCTCGTCCTGGTGTCACGCGGCCAGCTGGCCCTGGAGGTGGCCGCCATGTCGTGCCGGAGCGCGGGCGCAGCGCACGTGCTGGCGCTGCCGGCCGACGTGACCGAGGCGGAAAGCCTGCGTCAGGTGGTCAAGGCCACGCTGGAACGCTTCGGCCGGATCGACATCGTCGTGCACTCGGCCACGGTCATGGCCTACGGCCGGATCGAGGATCTCTCGCCCGAGGTGTTCGAGAAGGTCGTGGACACGAGCATCCACGGGACCGCTAATCTCGCTCGTGAGGTGCTGCCGGTATTCCGCCGCCAGAGGCATGGTTCGCTGATCATCGTCAGTTCGCTGCTGGCCTCGATCGCGGCCCCGACCATGGGGGCGTACGCCACGGCCAAGTGGGGCCAGCTCGGCCTGGTCCGCACGCTGCAACTGGAGACCCGGGATCTGCCCGATGTGCACATTTCGGCGGTGTCCCCGGGCGGCGTGAACACGCCCATCTACTATCAGGCGGCCACCGTCATCGGCAGTACCGGCCGGCCTCCGCCCATCGTCTACTCACCCGAGCGGGTGGCCCGGTCCATCGTGGCCCGGGTCCAGCATCCGCGCCGGCTGGCTCAGTCAGGATTGCTGAATCCGGTGATCATCGCCGGCTTCCGGCTGCTTCCGCCCGTGTTCGATGCCCTGGTCGGGCGCCTGTTCCGTGCCTTCGCGCTGGAACACGACTCGGCCGCAGCGACCGACGGCAACGTCTTCGAGCCACGAGCGGAAGCAGAGGCGACGCACGGGCACTGGCGATCAGTCTGACCACGGGCCCCGGGCCGGTCCCGCAGCGGCGGGGTCACCTGCCGTCAGGCGGGATCCTTGCGCTTCCAGGCGCTGACCAGCAGGGGCCACAGCAGCGGCAGGCCGGGGAACAGGGTCACGTCGCGGTCGAGGGCGGCCAGCGTCGCGGCCGCGCGCTCGGCGGTGGTCACGCCGTGGGCCAGCGCGGCGGGCACGAGGCTGCGGAAGGTGTGCTCCATGATGACCCGGCCGGCGGCCAGCGGCTCAACCCGGCCGGCCACGTCCGTCCCGTCCGGGTCGCCCAGGCCGGCCTGGGCGAAGAGCTGGGGCAGCCGGGTGCCGGCCGAGGGGTCGGCGCCCGCCGCGCCGAAGGCGGCCAGGAAGACCCGGAGCATCTCGGCGGCCGAATCGAGCTGGGGCAGCGTACTGACGCTGCGCAGGTCGTAGTCCTGGATGAGCAGGTACCCGCCGTCGGCGACCGCGGCCCACAGCCGGGCCAGCACCTCGGCCCGCTGGGGCAGGTGGAACAGCAGCAGCCGGGCGTAGACCAGGTCGAACGGGGCGCCCGGGACCGGCTCGTCGGCGGTCAGGTCGTGGGCGGCGAAGGCGCACTGCGGGTAGCCCGCGCCGTGCAGCATGGCCAGGACCGGGCCGCCCAGGGAGGCGTCCGCGTCCAGGCCGAGCACCCGGCCCGCGGGCCCGGTCCGCTCGGCCATCAGGCGCATCGTCTCGCCCGGCCCGCAGCCCGCGTCGAGGCAGGACGCGCCGGGGCGCAGGCCGACCTGGTCCAGCAGCCGCCCGGTGGCGGTCTCCCAGGCGCGGGCCTGCCGCCGCAGCCGCTCGTATTCACCGGGCGTGCGGCCCAGCGCGTATTCGGCCTCGGTGGTGCTCATCGTCGATGCCCCTGTCTGCTGACAGCACGTCCGTTCGGTGCCTAAGGCCAGCATCGACGGCACCGGGCCGCCTGTCATTGGGCTAGCGCGCAGGGTTGTTGGCCCTGCGCGCAGAGGTCCGGTACTCCCCCGGGGGCATGCCGTGCGCGGCCCGGAAGACCCGGCTGAATTCAGCCGCGCCGGGAAAGCCCCAGCGGGCCGCGATGGCCGCGACCGGCCGGGAGGCCAGCGCCGGATCGGCCAGGTCGCGGCGGCAGCACTCCAGCCGGCGCTGCCGGATCCAGCCGGCCACGGTCAGGCCCTCGTCGTGGAAGAGCTGATGCAGCGAGCGCAGGGACATGTCGTGGGCGGCCGCGATCAGGGCCGGGGTCAGCGCGGGGTCGCCCAGGTGCTGATGGATGAAGGCCTGGACGGTGGTGAGCAGGGCATGCCGACGGGTCTCGGGCTCGCCCCAGTGCGGCAGGTCCAGCTCGTGGGCCAGCCGGGTGGCCAGCACCTCGAGCGCGGCCGCGGACAGCCGGGCCGCCTCGGCCGGGCTGTAGCAGTCGACCTGGCGGGCCAGCTGGAGGAGAAACTGGGCGGTCAGGTCGCCCAGCCCGTCACCGGCCGGGAACGAACGGGCGGCCAGCTGGCCGACCTGGCGGCGGGGCAGCGGCAGCAGGGCGGGCGGGAACATGAACGTCATCATCTGCGTCGGCTGCTCACCAGCCGTCCCGCAGGCCACCTGATACGGCCGCCGGGTGTCGTACAGGGCGAACTCGGCCGCGCCGAGGACGGCTTGGTGACCGTCCTGGGCGACGACGCAGCTGTTGCCGCCGCAGACCAGCACGAGCTTGAGCAGGTCGGGGTCGGCCTGGGAAATCAGCGCCGGGGTGCGGCTGACCGTGATGGGCATGATGTCCATGACGACCACCTGCATGGGGCCCAGTCCGCTGGCCCGGAACTCGCCCTGGTAGTCGGAGCGGTAGTCGAAACGGCACTCCATCGGCACCCAGGTGGCGGCCGTGATGTCCCGGACGAAGTCCAGGCGATCAGCGACGGTGACCTGGCTGGTGCGGATCAGTGTGCTCATGGTTCTCACGCGGGCCATCAGGCGCCGGAGGCGCCGTGTGGTTCAGGATCCGCCGCGGCGTGTGCAGGCCCGGTGGCGGACGTGTGGAGATCCGGTGGAGACAGCCGGGCGGTACTCACTCCCGGGCGTAGTCCAGGGCGCGCCCGATTCCGGCCGACTCGCCCCACGCCTGGGCCCGTTCGGACGCCGCAGCGCTCAGCCGGGAGCGCCAGGCGGCCAGCACGGCTTCGTCATGCGGGACGCGCGGCACGAAGGCGTGCAGCCAGCCGCTGCCCCTGGCTTCCAGGAGGGAATGGGCGGCGGCCATCAGGCGCAGCGCGCGCCGCGGGTCGTCCCGCTGGCCGGCCAGCGCGGCCAGGCCCTCCAGGTAGTAGGCGGCGCTGGTCTCGTCGCCGGCTTCGGCCGCCTGGGCCAGCCCTTCCTTCAGGTATCCCGCCGCGCCGGCCAGGTCCCCCTGAGCGCGGCGGCCGAGGGCCAGGTCATACAGCGAGGCGAGCAGGAGGATCCGGTCCTGGGCGCGACGGGCCGTGGCCAGGCCGTCGGTGAACAGCCGGACCGCGCCGTCGTGATCGTGCTGGCTGAGCCGGACCTGGCCGAGGAAATTGGCCACCATGCCGCTGAACAGCAGGTACTGGACGCGCGGGTATCCGGTGAAGTCGTCGTCGCGTAGCTCGCCGAGCAGGATCTGGCCCTGGTCCAGGAGCTCACGGGCCCGGGCGTGGTCACCGCGCAGGGCGGCCAGGTGGCCGAGCATGCCCAGGACGGCGGCGGTCAGGACGACGCCCTGCTGGCCCCGCACCGGGCGGTACAGCGGAAGGCTCTGCCCGAACAGCTGCTGTGCCCGGGCCTGGTCGCCGTTGGCGAACAGCATGAAGCCGGATCCGGTCAGGGCCAGCGCCCGCTGATACGACGGAAGGTCCTGGCTGCCGGCCACGAGCTGCCCGCCGAGCCGGGCAAACTCCGCGGCATGGCCGTGCAGCCACCAGAACCGCCACGTCAGCGACAACAGGCGGTTCGCGTCCTCGAGCGGGCCGTGGTCAACCAGCCAGGACATCGCGGCCCGCACGTTGTCGTGCTCGGCTTCCAGCCGGTCCAGCCAGGCCAGCTGCCCGCGGCCCTGCAGTTCGGACTCGGCCGGCTCGGCCAGGGCCAGGAAGTACGCGGCCTGCCGGGCATGGGCCTCGGCCCAGCCGCCGCTGTCGGCCAGGCGTTCCAGCGCGTACTCCCGTACCGTCTCCAGGAGCCCGAAGCGGAGCTGGCCGCCGCGGGACTCCGGCCGGACCAGGCTGTTGTCCACCAGCGCGCCGAGCGTGTCCAGCACCGGCCCGGCCCGCCCGGGAGCCGGGACCGCATCGCGGGACGGGCGGCACAGCGCGTCAGCCGCGGACAGGTCGAAGCTCCCGGCGAAGACGCCCAGCCGGGCCAGCATCTCCTGCTCCCCGGCCGACAGCAGGCCAAAGCTCCAGTCCAGGGTGTCCCGCAGGGTCCGCTGCCGCCGGGGCAGGTCACGGGCTCCGGCGGTGAGCAGGCTCAGCCGTTCCCCCAGCCGGGACAGCAAGGCCTGCGGCGGCAGCACCCGGACCCGGGCGGCGGCCAGCTCGAGGGCGAGCGGCAGCCCGTCCAGGCGGCGGCAGATCTCGGCCACCGCCGCCGCGTTCCCGCCGTCCAGCGTGAAGTCCGGGGCCACCGCGCGGGCCCGGTCGGCGAACAGGCCCACCGACGCGTAGCCCGGCAGGCCCTCGTCGTCCCCGGCCGGCGGGACCGGCAGCGGCGGCACCGGCCATTCGTGCTCGCCCCGCAGCCTCAGCACCACCCGGCTCGTGGCCAGCACCACCAGGCCGGGAGCGGCCGCGAGCAGCTCGGCCAGCAGCGGCGCGGCCTCGGCGACATGCTCGACGTTGTCCAGCACGAGCAGCAGGCGGCGGGCCCGGAGGTAGGCCTGCAGGTCGGCCAGCAGCCGCCCGGCTGAGGTGGTCAGCCCGAGCCCGGCGGCCACCGCGGCCGCGACCAGGTCCGCGGCGGGGACCGCGGCCAGCTCGACGAACCGGACGCCGTCCGCGAAGTCCGGGCCCAGCCGGTGCGCGGCCTCGACCGCCAGCCGGCTCTTGCCGACCCCGCCGGGGCCGGTCAGCGTGACCAGCCGGGCGCCCTCCCGCACGACCACGTCCAGCACCGCGGCGACCTCCGGCTCCCGGCCCAGTAGCGGCGTGACCGGCTCCGGGATCATCCCGGCGGGCAGCTCGAGGGCCAGGCCCGCGGTGCGCGGACCCGCGGCGGGCACGGTCTGCGCTGGGGGCCCGGCCGCGGTGAGCTCGAAGAGGTGAACCGGCCGGTCGAGATCCTTCAGCGTGTGCTCGCCCAGGTCGGTCAGCGTGAACCCGGGCCGTTCCTCTTCATCGTCGATGATCGTCTGGGTGGCCTGAGAGACGAGCACCTGCCCGCCGCGGGCGGCGGCGCAGATCCGGGCCGCGCGATGCACGGCCAGTCCGCTGTACGTTCCCTCGGCCAGTACCGCGTTGCCGGTGTGAATGCCGATCCTGACCTGGACCGCCGCGCCGGGCGGCCATTCGTGGGCGGCCAGGGCCTGGCGGATCTCGAGGGCGCACAGCGCCGCCTGCTTCGCGCCGGAGAAGGCGACGAAAAACGCATCCCCCTGGGTGTCCAGCTCGTGGCCGTCCTGGTGGGCGATCGCGGCGCGGATCAGCCGCCGATGCTCGCCCAGGACCTGCGGGTAACGCTCACGTAGCGCTTTGACCAGGCGCGTCGAACCCTCGATGTCGCTGAACAGGAACGTGACCGCCCCCGTGGGGAGCTCGCTCATGCAGCGGCCTCGAACCCTCGCAGTCAGACGAGAAAGGGGGCGGCGGGCCGCCTCAGGGACGAGGCATTGTCAGGCGGCCCGCTGCCGTGAGCGTCAGGCTCCCAGGTGGCGGGCGTCGCCGCGGATGACCAGGACCGGCGCGTTCGCGTGCTGGACGAGGTGCTCGCTGACCGAGCCGAGCAGCGACCGGCTGAAGGTGCCGAGGCCGCGCTGGCCGACCACGACCATCTCGGCGCCGTCCGAGGCCTCCAGCAGGGCCTGGGCGGCATGACCGGAGAAGATGCGGGTCCGGACCCGGCCCCGGTCGTCGGCCTTGACCTCTTCGCTGATGACCGCGTCCAGGGCCCGCTGCGCGGTGTCCGCCACAACCTTCTCGTCGTCCACGTTGATGGGCGTCTGGCCGAAGCCGCCGATGAGCTCGTTCTCCGGGATCTGCCCGGCCGAGACGGCCTCTACCGTGCCGCCGATGATGCCGGCCTGGTTGACGGCCCAGCGCAAGGCTGCCCGGGACGACGGAGAACCATCAACCCCGACCACGATCCGGGGGCCGCCGCTCGTGCTATCTACTGTTGTCACTGCTCATTCCTCCCGCGTAATGCCCTAGCTTGCTAAAGGCAGCACTCCCATTGCCGCTATGCGCGACACGTTATCTCCGGACGAGGGATTTGCCTATCCCTGGGACTACTGCGCACCCAGGCGCTTGATGAGGTTTTCCTCCCAGCTGAAGTCGAACTGCAGCGACTCGTCGAGCTTCTCCCGCCGGAACCAGTCGTAGGTCTGCTCCATCGCGGTCTGGAAGGTGTACGCGGGCCAGAACCCGACGTCGTCCCGCAGCCGCTCGATGGAGAAGAAGGTGCTGTCGTTCCAGTGGTGGATGTTGGGCGCGAGCCGCTGGATGAGCCCGCGGACGTCCACATTCTGCGGACCGCGGGCGGTGATGGTGGCCGCCGCCGAGTCGCCGGACTGGCTCATCCGCGGGGTGGCCTGCCGGGCCGTGCTCTGCTCCTGCTGGCCCGCGTAGAGCTCGTCCATGACCGGCGCCGGGACGAAGACCTTGCGCGGGGTGACGCCGGCCAGCTCGGCACAGACATCGACGTAGGCCTCGTCGCTCCAGTAGTCGCGGCCGGTGAGGTTGTAGCGCTTGCCGAAGGTCTGCGGCTGCAGCATCATCATCCGCATCGCGACCGCGGCGTCATCGACGTGCCCGATCTGGCTCAGCGTAGTCCCGTCCCCGGGGATGAGCACCGGGCGGCCGAGGAGCAGCCGCTGGAACATCCGCTGCTCGCGGTCGGCGATGATGTTGTTCGGGCCGAGCACCATGGAGAACGGCACCACGCTGGCCGGGAAGCCGTTCGTGCGGTACTGCTCGAACAGGTACGCCTCGACCCTGAGCTTCTGGTTCCCGTACTCGGTCTGCCGCTCCGAGCGGTCGACCGGGTCGGACTCCCGGATGGGCAGGATCCGGGCCCTGGCGTAGATCACGGTCGAGCTGGCGAAGATGTAGTGACCGATCCGGCCGCGGAGGAGCTCGACGAGCGGCTGCACGTCGGCCAGCGCGTAGCCGGACACGTCCTGCACGACGTCGAACTCCTCTGGGCCGAGCACCTCGCGGAGCTGACCGTGGTCGGTCCGGTCGGCGTAGACCCGGCGTACCGCCCGCGGCAGCTGGGCGTTGCTCTGGCCGCGGTTGAGCACCGTGACCTGGTGGCCCCACTTGGCCAGCTCATGCACGAGGGCGAGCCCGTTGAACCGGGTCCCGCCCATGACCAGCACCTTCACCAGTGCACCTCCGTTGCGGTGGACGCCGTCGTCTGCCGCGGTCGCCGCGTGCTGGACGCCGGCTGACGCGACCCTGAAAGGAGATATTTATGCACTCATCAAACAGTTAAGGCCGGGCCAGGGCAAGCCCGGCGCCGGCGGCGCCGAGCCAGCGTCCGGAGCCGGCCGCGGCCGGCCCGCAAAGGCGGCCAGGAGCCGGGAGGGCCACGGCCCGGCACGGCATTGCGGGCCACGCAGCGGCGGCCTTTCCGGAGTGCAGACGGTAACGACCCATCGGCCAGGGCCCCGGCAAAGTCGCGAAACATTGTCGCCGTCCCTCTCCTTAAAGCGATGTGTCACCGTTACGAGGGGAAGCCCACGAGCTTGAGATGGACGCGCTCACCGAGCAGTACCACCCGGGAAGGACGCCTGGGCGATGTCGCATAGGCGTGCTTGCGGAGTTCGCTGGCGAGCGCGTGTTATTCAGCGGGGTGGGGCTTGCGTGGCTTCTGTTTCCTGGGGGGTTTGCGTGCGGCCGGCGGGTCCGCCGGGTCCCAGAGAAGGTCTTGGCGGATCCTCTCTTTGCTGATGTGGAAGACGGCGCCGATCTGGTCGAGGGTGGCGCCGAGGTCGCGGAGCTGGTGGGCGGCGCGTTTGCGGCTAGTGCGCGGGGTCTGGCGGTTGAAGGTGGCGCGAGCCTCGTCCAGTGCGTGGTCTCGTTCGGTGGCCGCGCGCTGTGCCTGTTCGGTCTTGCGTTGTGCTTCGGCGGCGGCGGCCGCGGCGCGGGCTGGCGCTTGGTCGTGTTCGTCGAGCCATGCGCGGCCTGCGGGGGTGATGCGCCAGAGGGTGGCGGGCCGGCCGCGTCTCTTAGGTACGCGGCCTGCTCGTTCTACGTGTCCGGCTTGCTCGTGCCGGTAGAGAATCCGGTCGTAGGAGACTAGGAGTCTCCGGCGCCGCCCCGGTTCGGCTAGGAGGCTGGCCAGGGCCGGGGCCGAGAGCGGTTCCGGGTTCTGCGCCAGTGCCCTGAGGAGCCGCGCAGGCCGGGTCTCTGCTGGTGCCGCGGGGTCTGCGGCAGAGATGGTGACCGTCTGGCTGTCACTCATCGGTTTCCTTCGTGATTATCGCGGAGCCGCCGTGGGTGCCGGGCCGGTGCGGTGACCTGTCCGGTCACGCTCGCCGCCCGTTGGCTGAGCCGGCCTCCCGCCAAAGAGGACTATGGCGGGAGGCCGGCTCGGGTGAGGGCTGGGCCGCCGGTGACACCCTGGGGCCGCCGGAGACACCTCGGGAAGAGCCGGGCAGCCTTACCCGGCCGGCGGCCCAGCGTCTATCGGGCCATCTCTTCCAGCGCGCGGGCGCGCTGGCGCTTGCCGAAGATGGCGATCAGGATGCCGGGGACCAGCGCGCACGGGATCGTGATGAACACCACGAAGCTCCGCGGCGCGCCCACGACGAAGAGCTGCCCGGCGATCAGGACGCCGCCCCAGGCGCCCAGGTGGCCGACGCCGTCGGTCCATCCGGTGCCCAGCGCGCGCATCCGGGTCGGGTAATTGATGGGGATGTAGACGTACATGCTCCACAGCCACAAGATGGTGCCGATGTTCGCCACGATGTAGAAGACGTACACGGACGTGGTGTTGTGTACCGCGTACATGCCCCACCAGCCGCCGGCAAACAAGATGGCCCCGACGAGCTGGGTGTACTTGCGCTCGAACCGTCCGCCGAAGAACGCGTTGAGCAGGTACACGGCCGCGGCCGCCACCCCGGCCCAGGCGGTCAGGGCGAAGATGAACCCGGCGCTGTAGTGGCGGCCTTCGGGGCCGAGGAACAAGAACAGCTGGCTTCCGCCGCCGTACACGATGCCGCCATAGCCGAGCACCATGACCACCAGCAGCAAGGTGGTGACGACGACGTACTGCTTGCCGAACGGCGCGAACCAGCTGGTCTTCTCCTCGGCCACTACCTCATACGGGTTCAGGTCAGGCTCGGGCAGGGCCACGCGACCGCCCTTGCTGACGCGCGCCTCCATCTTCTCCACGACCTTGCGCGCGTCGTCGCGGCGTTCCCGGGCCTCCAGCCAGCGCGGCGACTCGGGCATCCGGAAGAACAGCAGCAGCACGATGGCAAGGTTCAGCCCGCTCAGGATCCACAGGTATTCGCGGTACTGGCCGGGGAACAGGTAGTGCGGGACGATGCCGGCCAGGACGACCAGGAGCAGGAAGATGCAGACGACCTGGGAGACCATCATGACCCGGGGCCGGACCTTCGGGCCCATGATCTCGCTCATGTACACCACGTTGATGGCCAGGTACCCGGCGAACCCGAGCGTGTCGAAGATCGACAGGATGAACAGGGCCGGGTAGCTCGTCACGTACCCGAATGGCACGATGAACACCGCGGCCAGCAGCGAGGACAGGATCAGGGCCTTGCGGCGGCCGATCTTGTCGGCGAGCCAGCCGAGGGCGTAGCCGCCGAGCAGGATGCTGATCCCGACCTGCAAGGCGTACAGGACGTTGTACTGGCTGTGGGTGATGACCTTGGCCGGCAGCCAGACGAACGGGTACAGCCGCTGGGCGATCCCGTCCGTCGCGGCCGAGCTCGCCCAGCCCACCTGCACGATCAGGCAGATCTCCCAGGCCATGAAGCTCATCGGCAGCCGGTCAACCCGGGCCGCCATCTCGCCGGGAATAACCAGAGTGGTGCTGCCGCCGCCGGCGGCGCTGGCTCCCGAAGTATCTTGTGCCATTACAGTTCTCCTTGCTGCCACCCGGCTCAGGAGTGGCGGGGTAAAGCGGAAGGGCGGCGCATTGGCCAGTGTCATAGGCGGCAATCTGGACGTTGCCGCTGATGTCGAGGGCCTGGGTCGCGGTGAGCAATGCTGGTTCGGCACGGTCAGCACATAGGGCGGCGCCGGCGTCGTTGCCTTAGCCGCGGCGTGTAACGGCGAAGCTGTAACGAAATTCCGGGCATATGGCCCCTGGTAGAGGCCAGATTAACGGTGTTACAGCCGTGTTAATCGGATTGTTGAATGCGGCGGGTGGAATGTCAACCCTTGTCTCCGGAAAATTACCTAGGCAAAACGATTACCCATAGGCAATTGATTCCCGGCAATTGCGCCAGAGCAATTGCGCCAAGGCAATTGCCCCCGGACACTTGTCTTGGCTGAGAATGGGAGGAGCGCCGCTGCCGCTTACCAGAGCTGATCATGGCTCAGGTGGTACGGCAGGGATCCGGCAAAGTCGCTCATGCGGTCTGAAGCAGTCGTAGCGTTCGCCGCGGGTCGCGGGCGTGGTGGCGGCGGGCGGCGGCGATGTTGGTCGGGCCGTCCAGGCGGAGCAGGCTGATGGCCAACGTATCGTCACTCGATAAAGGGACGAAATAGGAAATCGAAAAGCGAAGACGCGACGGCTGATTTTCTTTCCTGGCCTAGCCAAGGGAGGCGGGGGTTAGTAATTGCGCCTTCCGTCAAGGAGGAATCATGGCCGCTGATCCGGCTCCGGCCGAGCGAGGTGCCAGTGCCGCGGCCACGGCCAGCGCGGGCGTGGCAGGTGGTAGAGCAGCCCGTCTCGACCAGCTGCCCATGCAGGCCTATCACTGGCGCTTCGTGATTCTGGCCCAGCTCTTCTGGGCCGCATGCCTGATGATCGACCGCTGACCGAACGGCTCTACCCGGCGGTGTCGCTGCCGAACCACTCCTTCAGCTCGCTGGACTATTCCCTGCTGGCCGGTTTCTCTAAGAGCCTGCTTGAGAACCTGCCTGCCGTCGGTCAGGACGTATCTGGATCTTCCCGGGCGTAGTGCGGTGTGTCGTTGAAGTGACGTAAGAGGCTCCTGGTAATCGCTTGGGTGTCGAAGCCAGCGCGATGCCAGGAGCCTTGCGTGCCGTTCTACTCTGCTGCAGATCGTGATGTCCAGCCCGCTGCTGCCCCCGGCATGGTGGCGTGCCGGTGCTGCCCGGCGGGGATCTCCCGTAGCCGCCGTGCTCGCCGCTATCCCTCGGACATGACCGGGGCGGAATGGGCGGTCTGTGAGCCGTTACTGCCCGCCCCAGCGTGGCTGGCCGGCCGCGGCGGCCGCCCGGCCAGCTGGTGCATGCGCGACATCGTGGACGCGATCCGCTACCTGACCCATAACGGGCCGGTGTGGCGGGCGCTGCCCGCGGACTTCCCGCCCGCGGGCACCGTCTACTGGTGGCTGGATAAATGGCAGGCAGACGGATCGGCACAGCAGATGCATGATGACCTGCGGGAGCGGGTGCGCGCCGCGGCCGGCCGCAGTCCCCGGCCCAGCGCGGCGATCATCGATTCCCAGTCGGTGAAAGGCTCGGAGATGATCGCCCGAACCCGCCGCGGCTATGACGCCGGGAAGAAGATCAACGGGACCAAGCGGCACATCGCCGTGGACACGCTCGGGCTGCTCCTGACAGTCCTGGTCACCGCCGCCTCAGCGCAGGACCGCGACGCGGCAAAACCGCTGCTGTGGAACCTGCGCAAAGCATTCCCCGCCATCAAGCTGGCCTGGGCTGATGGCGGCTACGCCGGCCAGCTCGTCACCTGGGCCAGCAGCAAGCTCAAGCCGAAGCTGACGCTGGAAATCGTCAAGCGCCCCGATGACCTGCACGCCTTCAAAGTGCTGCCGCGCCGGTGGGTCGTCGAGCGCACCCTGTCCTGGATCACCCGCCACCGCCGCACCGTCCGCGACTACGAACGCCAGCCCGCCCACCACGAGACCTACATCTACTGGGCCATGATCATCGTAATGACCCGCCGCCTCGCCCGGAAACTCAATCCGCAGGACCAAGACCAGGTCACCTAAGTTCTCAAGCAGGCTCTAACGGACTCGGCCCGCTTATCCGGGAATACACCTTCGGGTTCATCGGCGACCGGCTCGGGCGCAAGTTCTCGATGATCGCGTCCTGCGCGATCGCCGGACTGGTGGTCATTCCGGTGGGTTACACCTCGAGCTGGCCGCTGCTCATGGTCATCGTCGCGCTGGCCGGGATGGGCGTCGGCGGCGCGCTGGTCACCGCGCCGGTGTACATGGCCGAGATATCGCCGCCGCACGCGCGCAGCCGGCTGATGCCCGGCGGTCAGGTAGTGGGCTTCGGCTTCGTGATCCTGGTCGCCTCGGTCCCGGCGCTGTACCTGCTGCCCCAGTACCCCGGGCCGTTCGTGCTGACCTTCGCGGTCTTCCCGCTGCTGCTCATCCCGGTCATCCTGCTGGCCGTGCCGGAGTCACCGCGCTGGCTCGAGGCCAAGGGGGACGGCTGGCCAAAGCAGAGGCGACCGTGTCGAGGCTGGAGGAGATCACCCGCCGCTGCGGGCACGTCCTGGCCGAGCCCGACTACGACCGGTACGCCGTGCCGGAACAGGAAAGGGTGCCGGTCGGCGAGGTGTTCAAGGGCCAGTACCTGGAGCGGACGGTCGTTCTGCTCGCGGTCTGGCTGCTGCTGTACGCGGGCATCGACTACGGATTCAACTCGTATTCGGGCGTCTACGTGGTCGACAACGGATGGAGCGCGCACAGCCTGTTCGTCATGATCCTGATCGGCGGCGCCTTCGGGATCGGCGGCCTGGCGCTGAACTCCTTCATCGGCCAACGGGTCGAGCGCAAGACCTCGGTCGCCGCCGCGGGCGTCCTGACGTGCGTCGGCGCGCTGGTCTTCTACTACTTCCCGCACTCTTTCGCCTGGCTGACCACGGCCACGGCCATCACCTCGATCGCGGCGGCCGTGTTCATCACCAACCTGTACCACTACACCGCCTCGGCGTACCCGACCCGGGTCCGGTCGGTCGGCACCGGATGGACCGACGGTGTCGGACACGGCGGGGCGGTAGCCTGCCCGCTGATCGCTGGGCCCTGTTCTCGGTCACGGCGGGCAGCAACCACATCGCCTGGTTCCTGTGGTCCACCATTGCCGGGTCGCTGCTGCCGGGCTTCCTGCTGCTGGGTCTCGGGATGAAGCAGAAGCGCGCGGTCCTCGAGGTGATCTCGACGTGACCCGGCCCGCCTGAGCAAGCCAGCAGGATGGCCGCCCGCGGCGTGGCGGGCGGCCGCAGCCCGGGGCGGCCAGGCCGGTGATCAGGAGGCAGCGGTTTCGGCGGGCGCCACGACGGCGGCCATGGTGCCGATCAGGCGGCGGAAGCGCCGGACCGGACCGGCCGGGCCGGCGATCTCGAGGTCGCGGTCCGTCCCGGAGAAGATGAGGCCGGTCAGGTCCTGGCTGGTCCCGGTGACGGTGACGTCGGCGGCCGCGGCCGGGGCGCCGGTGGTGAGCAGCCACTGGCGGCCGTCGCTGCTGATCAGGTAGTCCGCGCCGTCGAGCCGGAAGTGCCAGCGGGCCGGCTCGCGGTCCCCGCCGGCGAGGTTGACGGCCTGGGTGACGGAGCGAAGCAGGTGCTCGGCGTGCAGGATCTCGCCGGGCTGGGGCCGGCGCCAGGCGTGCTGCAGCCCCCAGCGGCCGAGCGCGTCGAGGACGGGCCGGAGGTCGGCGCCGGCCGGCGTCAGGTCGTACCAGACCTCCCGCCGCCCCGGGGCACGGTCGGCGGTGACCACCCCGGCGTCCTCGAGCTCGCGCAGGCGCTGGCTGAGCGTCTTGGGGGTGATCCCGCCGAGGCGGTCCATCAGGTCGGTGAACCGCTTGGGGCCGGTGAGCAGATCTCGGATCACGAGCAGGCTCCACCGGTCGCCGACCTGTTCCAGAGCCCGCGCGGTCAGGCAGAAGTGCCCGTAGCTGCGGGCGTTCCTCGTCATGGTCCTCATAATAATAGTTGGCAGAAACTATCTTAAAAATAGTATCTTTAAGATATCAGACAACCAGAGGAGGAAGTCATGTACGATCCGCCTGACTATCTGTGGGCGATCATCATCACCGGGGTCATCGCCATCCCGCTCGCGACCTGCTTCGTGCTGTACGACGGGGCCACCCGGGCCGGCCTGGGCCGGACCCGCCCGGCGCTGCTGGCCGGCGGCGCGGCCCTGCTGTTCGGCGGCTGGTTCACCGCCAGCGCGGTGATCGCGGGCCACGGCTGGTACCACACCAGGCTCGGCCACGGGGTGCCGTGGATGCCGGTCGCGGTGATCGGCTGGCTCGGCTTGCTGCTGGCCCTGAGCCGGGTCCCGGTCGTCTCCCGCGCGCTGAACGCGGCGGGCATGGTGAGCCGCCTGGAACTGCCGCACGCCTTCCGGGCCATCGAAGGATCGGCTTTCCTGGCCATGATGGCCCTGGGCCACCTGCCTGCGCTGTTCGCCCTGCCCGCGGGGGTGGGCGACGTCGCGGCCGGTCTCACGGCGCCGCTGGCGGCCGGCGTACCTGGCTCGCGGCGGCAGCCGCCGGGCGGGCCTGTGGTTCACCGCGTTCGGCATGACCGACCTGATCGTCGCCCTGACCCTGGGGACCCTGACCGGCTTCCAGCTGGTCAACGTCACCCCGTCCGGGGCGCCGATCAGCGAGCTCCCGCTGGCGCTGATCCCGACGGCCGCCGTGCCGCTGCTGTTCGCGCTGCACGTGACGTCGGTCTCGGCGCTGCGGCGACCCGCGCGGCCCGCGCCCGCCCCGCTCGTGACGGTCTCTCGGTAACACGCCGCGGCCGCCGGTCCCGGGCCGATAGTTGTGCGGCGCGGCTGGGTGGTCTAGTTTTCCGGCGTGGCGGCGGACCGGGAGCTGATCGGCGCGGTGCGGGCGGCGCTGCGCGGGGCGGCGCAGCCCGACCAGGCCGGGCCGATGCAGGCGTACATGAAGTCGGCCACCCCGTTCCTCGGCGTCCGGGTGCCGGTGATGCGCCGGCTGACCCGGGCGGAGGCCGGGCGAAGGCCGTTCGTCACGTCCGCGGACGTGACCGACACGGTGCGGCGGCTGTGGCGGGAGGCGGACCACCGCGAGGAGCGGTACGCGGCCATCGCGTTGCTGGACACGCCGGCGGCGCGGCGGCTGCGGGAGCCGGCCGTGCTGGCCACGGTGGCCGAGCTGATCGTCACCGGCGCGTGGTGGGACTACGTGGACGAGCTGGCCCACCGGGCCGGCGACCTGCTGGCGGGCTGGCCGGCCGAGGTCCGCCCGGTGCTGCTGACCTGGGCCGGGAGCGACGACACGTGGCTCCGGCGGGCGGCCATCATCGGGCAGCTCGGGCGGCGCGAGCAGACCGACCTCGAGCTGCTCACGGTGGCCATCGAGGCCGCCCTGGGCGAGAGCGAGTTCTTCCTGCGCAAGGCGATCGGGTGGGCGCTGCGGGACTACGCGCGGACCGACCCGGACTGGGTACGGTCCTTCGCCGCCAGCCACGTGCTGAGCCCGCTGTCCCGGCGCGAGGCGCTGAAGCACCTGTCGTGAGCCCGCACCAGGGCGCACGTTAAGGTTCAGTTCTCCTAGGCGATCAGCGATCGTGACCTGATGATGGCAACCTTGTGCCGGTTTGCGGCGACCCATGGTCGTGACCTTGTTCGCTGCGCGGAAGGATCGGCATGACCAAGCTGGGCTGGCCGGCGGGCGAGCGGGGCAGGAGGCTGGCCTGGCTCGGCGGGGCAGCAGCGGTCGTCATCGCCCTGGCCGTCGCCCTGGCGGTGGTGTTCTGGCCGCCGTCAGACCAGGGGCAGCCGGCGGCGGCGCGGACGTCCGACCAGGCCACGGCCCAGGCCTCGGTCGCGCCTGCGACGTCCTCTCCGGCCGCGGCGTGGCCGGTCGCCGGGGCGCCCGCCGACCTGTCGACACCGCTGCCCGGGATGCCCCCGGTCAGCGACCCGGCGAACATCTACGCCGACGCCGGGGCCAACATGCTCGGCCCGGCGGTGCGCGGGGTGCCGTACCGCATCTACGTGCCGAACAGCGGCGGGTCCACGCGTCACGGTCATCGACCCGGCCACCTACCGGGTGATCGGCAGCTACCAGACCGGGCTGCAACCCGCAGCACGTCGTGCCCGGCTACGACATGCGCACCCTCTACGTGACCAACGACCTGGCCAACAGCCTGACCCCGATCAACCCGCAGACCGGACGGCCGGCCGGGCCGAACATCGCGGTGGACGACCCGTACAACATGTACTTCACGCCCGACGGGCGCTACGCCATCGTGGTGGCCGAATCCCGGCAGAACCTGGACTTCCGCGACCCGCACACCTTCGCCCTCGGAGCACCGGATCCACGTCGACTGCGCGGGCGTGGACCACATCGACTTCGCGGCCAACGGCGCGTACATGATCGCCACCTGCGAGTTCGGCGGCCGGCTGGTCCGCATCGACCTGCACACGCTGGCCGTGGCCGGTTACCTGAACCTGCCCGGCTCGGCGCCGCAGGACATCAAGCTGGACCCGGCCGGACACATCTTCTACGTCGCCGACAAGAACCACGGCGGCGTGTGGCTGATCGACGCGGCCACGTTCAAGGTGACCGGGTTCATCCCCACCGGCCCGGACGCGCACGGCCTGTACCCGAGCCGCGACGCCCGCTACCTGTACGTGACCAACCGGGGCAACGGGACGATCTCGCTGATCAACTTCGCGACCAAGAAGCTGGCCACCGTCTGGCGGATCCCCGGCGGCGGCAGCCCGGACATGGGCAACCTGTCCCCCGACGGGAAGGTGTTCTGGGTGTCGGGGCGCTACGACAACGTCGTCTACGCCATCTCCACCGCCGACGGCCACCTGCTGGCCAAGATCCCGGTGGGCTCGCAGCCGCACGGGCTGTGCGTGTGGCCCCAGCCCGGGCCGGTACTCGCTGGGGCACACCGGGATCACCCGGTGACCGCGCGGCCGCCGGGCCGGGCTGCTGCTGGCCGGCGCCGGGCTGCTGCTGGCCGGGCTGGCCGGGGCAGCGCCGGCCCGCGGCGCCGCCGACGTGACGGCCCGGCTGGGGCCGCTGACGGTCAGCGCGACCGCGCTGCAGCCCGGCCCCGCCGGGTCGCTGACCGCGACGTTGCTGGTCAGCACGACCGGGCAGGCGTCGGACCAGCTGGACGCGGCGGTCGCCGCCGGCGGCGCGGTGGCGGTCTACCACCAGCAGGTCAGCGTCGGGGAAATCGCGGACCTGACCGGGTGCGGCACCGAGCCGCCGCCGCCCGGAGTGGTGAGCCAGTGGCTGCACTACGGCCCGCTGCTCGTGCCGGGACGCTCCGGCGCCCCGGCTCCGCCCGCGGGCGCGACGCTGACGGTGCGGGCTGGGGCCACCGGACCGCCCGGCAGGACGGTGCCGGTCACCCTGTACTTCGCGCAGGCCGGCGCCATGGTCCTGGACCTGCCGGTCAGCTAATAGGGGTTATCGGGTCGGTCGGTGATGCGGCAGACTCGGTGCCTGGTGGCCGCCGGCGGGTGAGCACTCCGGTCAGCTGGGCCGTTGAGCCCTGAAGCTAGATCGTGCCCCTGCCGGTGACCGGGAGAGCTGTATCGCTGCTGGGATGTCGTGCCTGCCCTGGGGTGTGAGCACTGCTGCTATTAGCTCGCTGATGGTTCTCCCGCTGGCTGCCGTCGTTGTTCTGGTTGCTGCGGGCGGAGGGCTGATGCGGCTGTTCGTGGGTGATGACTGGGCTGAAGATCATCACGATGTCGAGGTGATGGACGAGGACGGGACGGTGCTGGCCCGGCGCCGCCTGCCAGAGGGTGCTGCGGGGATGGCCCGGCTGCATGAGCTGGCCGGCGGTCTGCTGAGCGAGGCGGATGACGAGCCGGAGGTGCTGGTCGGGATCGAGACTGATCATGGCCCGTGGGTGACGGCGCTGGTGGCGGCGGGTTACCGGGTGTTCCCGGTCAACCCGCAGCAGTCGGCGCGGTTCCGGGCCCGTTATGCGGTGTCAGGGGCCAAGAGCGACGCCGGCGATGCGCACGTGCTGGCGGACATGGTCCGGACTGATTCTCACCAGCTGCGCGAGGCGGCCGGCGACTCCCCGGAGGCGGCCGGGATCAAGGTCCTGGCCCGGATGCACAAGACGATGATCTGGAACCGGGCCCGGGAGGTGCAGCGGATGCGGCACCAGCTCCTGCACTACTTCCCGGCCGCGGTGGAGGCGTTCGGTGACCTGGCTGCCCCGGACACGCTGGAGCTGCTGTCCAGGGCCCCGGACCCGGTGCAGGCCCGCAGGCTGACCCGCGCCCAGGTCTCCGCGGTGCTTAAGCGGGCCGGGCGGCGGGACATCCCCGCGAAGGCCGCGGTCATCTTGACCGCATTGCGAGGCGAGCAGCTCGCCCAGCCGCCCGCGCTGACTGCCGCCTACGCCGCCACGGTCCGGTCGCTGACCGCGGTCATCACGGCACTGAATGAGCAGGTCAGCATCCTGGAAACCCAGGTGAGGGACCATTTCGCCGGCACCCGGACGCTGAGATCATCACCTCCCAGCCCGGCATGGGCCTGATCCCAGGCGCCCGGGTGCTCGCAGAGTTCGGCGACGACCCCGCCCGCTACCGCGACGGCAAAGCCCGCCGCAACTACGCCGCCACCAGCCCGATCACCCGCGCCTCAGGCAAAAAGAGGATCGTCGCGGCCCGGTTCGTGCACAACGACCGGCTGGTCGACGCCCTCAACGCCCAGGCCTTCTCCGCCCTGAGCGCCTCACCCGGCGCCCGCGCCTACTACGACCAGCACCGCGCCAACGGCCACGGCCACAACGACGCCCTGCGACGCCTCGCCAACCGCCTCGTCGGCATCCTCCACGGCTGCCTCAAAACCCGCACCCCCTACAACGAAGACACCGCCTGGGCCCACCGCCACCACCAAGCCGCTTGACACGCTAACCCCTGGGATGTCTAGCCGGCAGCCGGACGGGCTGGCCGGCCAGCCAGGCGACCGGGGTGAGGGCCTGGGCGGCCGTCCAGGTGCTGGCGTCCGGGTGGCTCAGGCTGGCCTGGCCCTGGGCATTGAGGAAGCGGCGCAGGGCCGGGGCCAGCGGGGTCCCCTGGCCGTCGGGGCTGCCCTGGACGACGAACCGCTCGCGGCCCTGGGCGTCGAGGTAGATCAGGGCGTCCTGATGATCGACGTCGTAGGTCAGCGGCCGGCCGGTCAGCCAGTCGGTCCCGGCCGGCTGGTCCTCGGCGACCTGCTGGTAGCTCACGCCGAAGTACCGCCAGAGCTGGGCCAGGACGGCCGGGGTCGCGGTGAGCAGCTCAAAGTTGGCCGGGGCGCCGGTCAGCTGCCGGTAGGCGCGCAGCCGGGCCGGGGTATCCCGGCCCGGGTCCACGGTCAGCTCGGCGAAGCGCACCCGGGAACCGAGACCGGCGGCCGTGACGGCGCGGTCCATCATGAGCAGGTTCCCGGTCGTCATCGGACAGGTCTCCTGGCACAAGGTGAGGAAATCGGTGAGCACCACCACCTGGCCGCGCCAGGCGGACAGGCTGGTCACCTGGCCGGTGTCGGTGGTCAGCGGCAGGCCGGCCACCGAGGCGGGCACCGGCGTGTCCAGCACCGTGCCGAGATAGGCGGACGGCGGGCCGGGGGGCCCCGGGCGGCCGGGACTGCTGGCGCACGCCGTGACGGCGAGCGAGCCGGCGGCCAGCGCGGCGACGGCGAGGGCCCGGGCCAGCCGGGTAGCCCGGGACAGCCGGGTGGGCCCGGCCAGCCGGGGTGGCCCGGCCAGCTGGCCTCGCCGTAGAGCGGTCATCGTCAGGGCCCGGGCTTACGAGGT
Organism: uncultured Actinomycetes bacterium; assembly: GCA_963744005.1. Lineage (GTDB taxonomy): Bacteria > Actinomycetota > Actinomycetes > Streptosporangiales > Streptosporangiaceae > Palsa-504. The sequence continues at coordinate 3,223,352 of CAVURU010000003.1, forward strand.
GAGGAGCTCGGTCAGGGTGACGGGGCGCAGGCCCCGGGTGGCCAGGCCCTTGATGATGGCGGGCAGCGCGGTCACCGTGCCGGCGTGGCCGAAGTGCATGCTCACGATCGACCCCGGTTTCGCGGCTCCGAGCACGGTGGATACGACGGCGTCCGGGCCGGGATCGGTGTAGTCGAGCGAGTCCACGTCGTAGGACACGCAGGTCTGGTAGCCGGCCTTGCGGGCCTGCTGCTCGATCAGCGGCGTCGAGTACTGGGTCTGGGAGGGCCGGAACCAGCGGCCGGGCGAGCCGGTCAGGGCGCGCAGCCGCTGCGCGCAGTCGTCGATCTCGGCGTAGGCGGCCGAGGCGTCCAGGGCCTTGATGTCCAGGTGATGCATGGTGTGGTTGCCGAGATCGTGGCCGCCGCGCAGGATCCGGGCGGCGGCCTGGGGGTACTGCTGAAGCCAGCTGCCGACGGCCAGGACGCTGATCTTGGCCTCGGCCCGTTCGGCCTCGGTGAGCAGCGAGTCGGCGATGGACAGCGGTCCCTGGCCGTGGAAGGTGAGGGCCACCTGGGGCCGGGTGCGGGACCCGTGCACGACCTGCGGGCCGAGGGACGGCGCCGGCTGGGCACTCGCGGCCGGGGTCGGGGTGCCGGCCGGCGACGCCGTGGCTGAGCTCGGGGCGGCGCTGCCGGGCGGCGCGGCGGACGGGCCCGGGCTCGAGCAGGCGGCTAGCCCCGCTCCGGTGACGGCGGCCCCGGCCAGCAGGATGAATTCGCGGCGCTCGATAGACATCGGCACGACCCTATCCAGCCGGCGCCGGTCCCGGCCCCCGATGTCGTTCACCGGCCGACCAGGGACCGCGCCTGGCCGAGCCCGACGACGAGGCCGTGCAGGTCACCGCCCACCTCGAGGCGGCCCGACTGGCCGAGGCCGCCTGCCCGGACCGGTTCGAAGCCGGCGGTCCGGATCAGCCGCGCGACCTGCTGGGCCGCCTGGTCGTCGTCAGTGACGTAGAACAGGACGGCCGGCTCCGGTGTCCGGTGGCGGGCGGACTCGAAGAGATCGACGGGGAGGGTCCCGAAGGCCAGGGCCAGGCGCGCCCCGGCCGGGAGCCAGCCCGCGACGAGCTGGCCGGAGGAGGGCCCGTCCGGCAGGAGAGGGACCACGTTGCCCTGCGCGTCGAGGGTGACCGGGTTGCTCGGGACGACCACGAGCGGGCCGGCGAGCAGGCCGGACAGCTCGTCGATGACGGCCTGCAGGACGGTGAACCGCAGGGCGAGGACGACGGCCCCGGCGTCCCGGAGGGCGTCACGGTTACCGGCGGCGAGGACGGCAGCCGGGCCGATCTGGGCGGCCAGCGTTCGCGCCGAGTCACGGTCGGCGCTGGCCAGGCGCACGGTTTCACCGCCCGCGGCGAGCTGACGGGCGATGGCCGATCCGATCGTTCCGGTGCCGATGACCGCGACGGTCATAGCCGAGGCCTCCTCAGGGCACGATCCCGGCCGTCAGCCGGACCCCAGGCCGGGGGCGCCCGAGGGCCAGTGCGCGGGAGTCCAGTCCCCGGCCGGGTCGGTGGTCTGCCCGACCTCGATCAGGTAGCCGTCCGGGTCGCGGATGTAGCAGCGGATCTCGTACTGGTGCTGCTTGGGCGGCGTCAGGAACCGGGCGCCCCGGGCGCTCCACTCCGCATACACGGCGTGGATGTCCCGGACCCGGATGTTGAGGAAGCTGCTGACCCGGTCGGGGTCCCGGGGCGGCTCCAGGGTGACGTCGGGCTTGTCGTCGGTCCCGCCGCCGCCGACATTGATGATGATCCAGCAGTTGGACAGCGCGACGTAGGTCAGCCCGCCGGGACCGGAGAAGGCCAGCCGGCCGCCGAGGACCTCGGTGTAGAAGCGGGTGGAGCGCTCGACGTCGGCCGAGACGATGAAGTGGGCCAGGACAATGTCTTGGGGCGGGGGCAACTCTGCCATCTGGCACCTGCTCTGGTCGATCTCACGCCCCGCTGACGGCGGATCTGCCGCGCCGGGGCCTGCCCGGGAGTCTAACCCTGCCTGGTTAACGAACGGCGGCCGCTTGAGGCTCCCGGGCGAGAGTGACAGGGTGGGCATGAGCCCCTCCGGGGCGAGCCGACACCAGCACCGTCCGCGCCGCGCCAGCGGCGGCTGAGGAGAGGCGTTAATCCCCATGCGTTCCGACATCGTCCCCGGCGGCGCCTTCCCCGATTACGCGCTGCCCGACCACACCGGCACCGTCCGCAGGCTGAGCGAGCTCCAGGGCCGCGATCCGCTGGTCCTCACGCTGGCCCGCGGCAACTACTGCCCGAAAGAGCACCAGCAGCACCTCGAGCTGGCGGCCAACTATCCCAAGTTCAACGTGGCCTACACCCAGATCGCCACCATCGCGACCGACGACCATCACACCCTGCAGGAGTTCCGCGCTTCGGTCGGGGCCCAGTGGACGTTCCTGTCCGATCCCGGCCGGACCGTCCAGCAGGACCTGGACATCCAGGAGTACACCGACCCCGAGCACAACCCGATGATCCCGCACACGCTGGTGCTCAAGCCGGGGCTGATCGTCCACACGGTCTACAACGGCTACTGGTTCTGGGGCCGCCCGTCGTTCGCCGACCTGTGGCATGACCTGCGCGAGGCCACAGCCGAGAGCCGGCCGGACTGGGACCTCAGCACCCCGGGCCTGCGCGAGGCGTGGCAGGCCCGGGACTATTCGAGATTTCACGGCTGGGACCGGCGCGCGCCGCAGGCCACGCCGAACTCGTATGAGTCGTAGGCGGACCCGTGCGCACTCCGGTCTGTGAGCTGCTGGGCATCGAGCAGCCGGTCGTCCAGGCCCCGATGGCCGCGGTGCCCGGCCTGGCCGCGGCGGTCTCGAACGCCGGCGGCCTCGGCATGGTCACGCTGACCTGGTCCGATGACCCGGCGGCGGTGGTGCGGGAGACGGCGGCGCAGACCAGCCGGCCGTTCGGCGGGAACTTCGTCCTGACCTCGGATCATCATCGTCACCTGGACCAGGCGCTGGCGGCGGGGCTGCGGATCGTCTCGTTCATGTGGGGAGATCCGGGCAGCTACGTCGAGGCGGTGCACGACGCCGGAGGGCTCGTGCTGCTGACGGTGGGCAGTGCCGAGGAGGCCCGGCGGGGCGTCGCGGCCGGGGTGGACGTGATCGTCGCGCAGGGCTGGGAGGCAGGCGGGCACGTGTGGAGCATGGTCTCGACCCTGCCCCTGGTGCCGGCCGTGGTGGACGCGGTGGCCCCGGTGCCGGTCATCGCGGCGGGCGGGATCGGCGACGCCCGCGGGGTGGCCGCGGTGCTCGCCCTGGGCGCCCAGGCGGCGTGGCTGGGCACCCGGTTCCTGCTGGCCGAGGAGATGCCGGTGCACGAGGAGTACCGGCGGCGGCTGATAGCCGCGGCCGAGACCGACGCGCAGTGGTATCCGGACCTGTACGACGTCGGGTGGCCCGCCTCGCCGCACCGGGCGCTGCGCAACTCGACGGCCCGGGCCTGGGAGGCGGCCGGGCGCCCGCCGGACAGCCAGCGGCCGGGAGCAGGCGACGTGATCGCGCGCTTCGCCTCGGGCGAGGACATCGTCCGGTACGAGCCGGCGCCGCCGATGGCCGGGACGACCGGGGACATCGAGGCGCTGTCGCTGTGGGCCGGGCAGAGCGTGGGCCTGACCCGGAAGGCCCAGCCCGCGGCGGAGATCGTGGCCGAGCTGACCTCCCGGCTGTTAGCCGGGACCGGGCAGCAGCGGCAGGCCCGTGCCGCCCGTCAGGCCGGTGAGCCGGCCGTCCCGGACCAGGAGGGCGGCCACGTCGATGTCGATGATCACGGTCAGGCAGAAGCGGAACGTGTGCACCCGGACGCATAAATACAAGGCTGCGGGGGCCGGGTCGCTGTCAGCCTCACGACCAGGACCAGGTCGGCTCGCGCTTCTCCAGGAAGGCGGCCATGGCCTCGCCGGAGTCCTGGTAGGAGGCCAGCCGCTGGGTGTAGTCCTGCTCGGTGCGGTAGGCGTCCTCGACGGGCACGCCCTCGATGCGCAGGATGGACTCCTTGGCCAGCCGCAGCGCGATCGGGCTCTTTTTGGCCAGCTTGCGGGCGAAGGCGATGGCCCGGTCGGCGACCGGCTCGTCCTCGACGATCTCCTCGACGGCGCCGAGCCGGTAGAACTCGGCGGCCGGGACGAGCTCGCCGGAGAAGAACATGGTGCGGGCCTTGTAGGGGCCGACCATGCGCAGGGCCTTGCTGGAGCCGCCGAGCAGGCCGACGTTGATCTCGGTCAGCCCGAACCGGGCCCGCGGGGAGGCGAAGATGATGTCGCACGAGCCGACCAGCCCGAAGCCGGCGCCGATGGCCGCGCCGTCCACGGCCACGATGACCGGGACGGTGCAGTGCCGGATGGCGTGCTGGCAGTCCCGCCATTCCTTGCCGGAGTCCAGGATGCCCTGCACGGTGGCCTCCGGGTCCGGGCCGGACGCCTCCCGCTGCGCCCGGCGCTCGTTCAGGTCGACGCCGGCGCAGAACGCCCTGCTGCCCTCGGCGGACAGGACGACGGCGCCGATGGTTCGGTCCTCGCTCAGCTCGTCGAACGTGGAGCGCAGCTCGGCGATCATCTTCTTGTTGACAGCGTTGACGGGCGGCCGGTCCAGCCGGACGTGCGCGACGCCGTCCTGTCTGCCGATCTTCAGGGTCTCCATTACCGAAGAACACATCGGTCACTTGCCGTCAGTCAAGAGATTGCCGCATGATCCGGCTATGACCCGAATTCCGTATCTGCGGCGCGAAGAGCTGGGGCCCGAGGGCCAGCAGCTGTGGGACGACATCGTGAGCAGCCGGGGCAGCTCGATCCTGGCCGCTGACGGCGGCCTAGCCGGGCCGTTCAACGCGTTCGTGACGGCGCCGGGCGCCGGTCAGCGGCTGTCCTCGCTCGGGGCGACGCTCCGGTTCGAGACGTCGATCGAGCGGCGGCTGAGCGAGGTGGCCATCATCACCATTGGTGCGCGGTGGCAGGCCGAGTTCGAGTGGCACGCGCACGCCCGGATGGCGCGGGAGAATGGCGTCCCCGACGCGGTGGTTGACGCGATCGGGCGCGGCGAGGATCCGCCGTTCGAGGTGGACGATGAACGAGCCGTCTACGCGGTGGCCCGCCAGCTCGGCCAGTCGGGTCACCTGGACGAGGCGACATTCGGGGCCGCCCAGCGGCTGCTGGGCGACACCGGGATGGTCGAGCTGGTCTCGTTGTGCGGGTACTACACGCTGGTCTCGTTCCTGCTCAACGCGTTCGAGGTGCCGCTGCCGCCCGGCGTGACGCCGGCCTGGGCCGGCGCCTGACGCGGGCCCGCGGGCTCAGCCGGCGATGGTGACCTGGCGCGGGTCGAAGGCGACGTAGCCGCTGTAGTCCTGGCCGACCCGGCCGAACGAGGCGGGGTACGGGTCGGGGTAGCTCCACGCCGCGTCGTGGTGGACCGAGCCGCCTGCCGAGATGTCGTGGTACTGGGCCACGCCCTTCCACGGGCAGGTGTACGGCGTCGGGCTGTCGCTGAGCGCCCCGGCGCTGAGCGCCGACGGCGGGAAATAGTAGTTGCCCTCGATGGTGATGAGGTCGGATTCCGGGGCGTCGGCGACGACGGTGCCGTCGATGGTGGCCTTCATTTCAGTCTCCCTGGGGTCACGGATGTCTCCGGTGTCAACCCCGGACGGGCCAGGCACCTTCCCGCCGGGCCCGGCGCACTGAGAGGATCAGTGCCATGTCAGCACAGATTCCGGCGGCAGCGCTGCAGCTGCGATCGCTGGTCAGAGCCGATCAGACCCTCGAGCTGTCCCTGCACCTGGCGCCGGTGCCCGAGCCGGGACCCGACGAGGTCGTCATCAGGGTGGAGGCCGCGCCGGTCAACCCGTCCGACATGGGCCTGCTGTTCGGCGGGGCGGACATGGCCGCGGCCACGGCCAGCGGACCGGCGGAGCGCCCGGTCATCACCGCGCCCATCCCCGACGCGGCCATGCGCGGCCTGGCCGGCCGGATCGGGACGTCGATGACGACCGGCAACGAGGGCGCGGGCACGGTGGTGGCCGCGGGTGAGGCCGCGGCCGCGCAGGCGCTGCTGGGCCGGGTGGTCGCGGCGTCGGGCGGCTCGATGTACGCCCAGTACCGGCTGGCGAAGGCGGCGATGTGCCTGCCGCTGCCGGCCGGGGCGACGGCGATCGACGGGGCGGCCTCGTTCGTCAACCCGATGACCGTGGTGGGCATGGTGGAGACCATGCGGATGGAGAACCACACCGCGCTGGTGCACACGGCGGCCGCGTCCAACCTGGGCCAGATGCTCAACCGGTTCTGCCTGGAGGAAAAGATCCCGCTGGTGAACATCGTGCGGAAGCCGGAGCAGGAGGCGCTGCTCCGCGCGGCCGGGGCGGGCTACGTCTGCAACTCGGCGTCCCCGCACTTCATGACCGAGCTGATCGACGCGCTGACGGCCACCGGGGCCACGCTGGCCTTCGACGCCATCGGGGGCGGCCCGCTGGCCAGCCAGATCCTGACGGCCATGGAGGCCGTGGCGACCGGCGCCGGAGGCAGCTACAGCCGGTACGGGTCGACGGTGCACAAGCAGGTCTACATCTACGGGTCGCTGGACCGCGGCCCGACCGAGCTGGCCCGCAGCTACGGCATGGCCTGGGGCATCGGCGGCTGGCTGCTGCCGCCGTTCCTGGCCCGGATCGGCGGCCAGCGCGCCGCGCAGCTGCGCGAGCAGGTCGCAGCCGGGCTGACCACGACGTTCGCCAGCAGCTACACGGCGCAGGTGTCGCTGCCGGAAGCGCTGTCGCTGACGGCGATCGCCGACTACGGGCGGCAGGCGACCGGCTCGAAGTACGTCATCATCCCGAGCCGGGAGGCGTGAACCGCGGGCCGCAGGCTCTTTAGCGGAAGTAATTAGGCGGTTAAACTAACCCGTGGTGCGCCAACGTCGGCGACGGACGGGAGAAGCAGGTGGTGAGAGCCCGTACGGCAGCAGGACAGGCCGGCCCGGCACAGCCCAACCCGACACTGAGCCCGCGGTACAAGTGGATCGCGCTGGTCAACACGACCACCGGCGTGCTGATGGTGACGATCGACGGATCGATCGTGCTGATCGCGCTGCCCGACGTGTTCCGCGGGATCCAGCTCGATCCGCTCACCCCGGGCAACAGCTTCTACCTGCTGTGGATGATCCTGGGCTTTCTCGTGGTGACCAGCGTGCTGGTGGTGAGCCTGGGGCGCCTGGGTGACATGTACGGCCGGGTGAAGATCTACAACCTGGGCTTCGCCGTCTTCACCTTCTTTTCCCTGGTCCTGACGATCACCTGGATGACCGGGCCGGCCGCGGCCATCTTCCTCATCGTCATGCGGATCTTCCAGGGCGTGGGCGGAGCCATGCTGTTCGCCAACTCCGGCGGCCATCCTGACCGACGTCTTCCCGCCCAACCAGCGGGGCATGGCGCTGGGCATCAACGGCGTGGCCGCGACCAGCGGGACATTCATCGGGCTGGTCGCAGGCGGCCTGCTGGCCCCGATCAACTGGCGGCTCATCTTCCTGGTCTCGGTGCCCATCGGGCTGTTCTGCACGGTGTGGGCCTACACCAAGCTGCACGACGTGGTGCCGCCCCGCCGGACCTCGATCGACTGGGCGGGCAACGTCACCTTCGCCATCGGGCTGATCGCGGTCATGGTGGGGATCACCTTCGGCATCGAGCCCTACCGGCACAGCAACATGGGCTGGACCAACCCGGTGGTGGTCGGCGCGCTCACCCTCGGGGTGGTCGCTGCTGATCGTCTTCTCGGTCATCGAGGGGCGGACGGCCGAGCCGATGTTCCGGCTGCGGCTGTTCCGCATCCGGGCCTTCACCTTCGGGACGCTGGCCAGCTTCCTGTCCGCGGTCGGCCGGGGCGGCCTGATGTTCATGCTGATCATCTGGCTGCAGGGGATCTGGCTGCCGCTGCACGGCTACGACTTCGCCCAGACCCCGCTGTGGGCCGGGCATCTACATGCTCCCGCTGACCCTGGGGTTCCTCATCGCCGGGCCGATCTCCGGGATCCTGTCCGACCGGTACGGGGCCCGGCCGTTCGCGACCGGCGGGCATGCTGCTCACCGCGCTCAGCTTCGTGCTGCTCGACCTGCTCCCGGTCGACTTCAACTACTGGGCCTTCGCCCCGCTGCTGCTGATGATGGGCCTGAGCAACGGCCTGTTCATGTCGCCCAACCGGGCCGCGGTGATGAGCAGCCTGCCCGCCGGGGACCGCGGGGCGGGCTCGGGGATGACGACCGACGTTCCAGAACTCGGCCCAGGTGCTTCTCGATCGGGATCTTCTTCACCCTGATGATCGTCGGGCTGTCCGCGGTGCTGCCCAGCAGCATGTACACCGGCCTGGTCCAGCAGGGCGTCTCGCCCCAGGTGGCCAGCCAGGTGGCCCACCTGCCGCCGGTGTCGACCCTGTTCGCGGCGTTCCTCGGGTACAACCCGATGCAGCACCTGCTCGGCGCGCAGGCGCTGGCCCAGCTGCCTGCCGGGCACGCGGCGGTCATCCAGGGCCGGGAATTCTTCCCGCACCTGATCTCCGCCCCGTTCCGGCCGGCCTGCACACCGCGTTCGACTTCGCCATCGGCGCGTGCCTGGTCGCCGCGGCCGCGTCCTGGTTCCGCGGCGAGCGCTACGTGCACGTCGACGAGCCCGCGGGCATCGAGCCGGCCGTCGAGGCGCCGGCCACGGTCACCCCAACCACGGTCACCCCGGCCACAGTCACCCCGGCCACGGGCGCGCCGGCCACGGTGGAGCGCCCGGCCAGCTGATCCGGCGGTGACCTGAACGAGCGGGCCCCGGCTAACGGAGGTGGTGCACCTCGGGCAGGCCGTAGACCGGGGTGGGCAGGCCAGCCTGGCGGGCTTTGAGCTGGAGCGCGAGGTAGAGCGAGTAGTGCCGGGACTGGTGCAGGTTGCCGCCGGTGAACCACAGGGCGTCCTGCCGGGTCGGCTTCCACATGTTGCGCAGCTCGCCCTCCCACGGACCGGGGTCCTTGGTCGTGTCCGAGCCCAGCCCCCAGCACTTGCCGACCCGGTCAGCGACCTCCGCGGAGATCAGGTCGGCGGCCCAGCCGTTCATCGAGGTGTAGCCGGTGGCGTAGACGACCAGGTCGGCGGGCAGCTCGGTGCCGTCGGCCAGCACCACGGCGTCCCGGGTCAGGTGGTCGACCTGGCCCCGGGCCAGCGCGACGTCCCCGTTGGCGACCAGGTCGGCGGCGCCGACGTCGATGTAGTAGCCGGAGCCGCGGCGCAGGTACTTCATGAACAGCCCGGAGCCGTCCTCGCCCCAGTCCAGCTCGAAGCCGGCCTTGTCCAGCCGGTCGTAGAAGTCCTGGTCCCGCTCCCGCATCTGCTCGTACAGCGGGATCTGGAACTGGTGCAGGAGGCGATACGGGATGGAGGCGAAGATGAGGTCGGCTTTGTCGGTACCGATGCCAGAGGCCACCGCCTGTTCGGAATAAAGGCCGCCCAGGCCGATGTCCATCAGGGTCGCCGACCGGACGATGTGGGTCGAGGAGCGCTGCACCATGGTCACGTCGGCGCCGTTCTCCCACAGCGCGCCGCAGATGTCGAAGGCCGAGTTGTTGGAGCCGATGACCACGCAGCGCCGGCCCTGGTAGGCGTCCGGGCCCGGGTGCGCGGAGGAGTGGTGCTGCTCGCCGCGGAAGATGTCCATGCCGGGGAAGGACGGCAGGCTGGGCTGGCCGGACATGCCGGTGGCCAGGACGAGCTGGCCCGGGTGCAGGGTGACGGTCTGGCCGTCGCGTTCGGCGGTGACGGTCCACTTCTCGGTGGCCGGGTCGTAGCTGGCCCCGGTGGCCTCGGTGGACGGCCAGTAGTTGAGCTCCATGACCGTGGCGTAGGACTCGAGCCAGTCGGCGATCTTGTCCTTGGGCGAGAAGACCGGCCAGTTGTCCGGGAACTTCAGGTAGGGCAGGTGGTCGTACCAGACCGGGTCGTGCAGGCACAGCGACTTGTACCGGCTGCGCCACTGGTCGCCCGGCCGGGCGCGCTTGTCGATGACGATGGCGGGCACGCTGAGCTGCCGTAGCCGGGCGGCGAGCCCGATGCCGGCCTGGCCGCCGCCGACGATCAGCACGTAGGGCTGCTCGGTGACGCCCAGCTCCTGGGCCTCGTGCTCGCGCTCCTCGAGCCAGCTGGTCCGGTCGCGATTGATCCCGTGCTCGGTGCCCATCGGGCGGCGCGGGCCCTTCGGCTCCTCGTGCCCTTTGAGCTCGTACAGGGTGGTGAGCAGGGTCCAGCACTGGCCGTCGCGCAGCCGCAGGTGACCGCGGCCGCGGCCGGCGGCGGTCTCGAAGTCGATCCAGGCCTCGGTGAGGCCGTCGGCGGCAGAGGGTTCTTCGCCGTCGGTGAGGCGCCAGGCGTCCGGCTGGATGCGGGGCAGGGTGGCCTGGAGCAGGCTGGTCACGCCGGAGCGGCCTTCGACGGTGGTGATGTTCCAGGTGAAGGCGATGAGGTCACGCCAGAAGCAGTCCTCAGTGAACAGGGCAGCGGCGCGGGCCGGGTCGGCGGCGGTCAGGGCGGCGCTGAAATCGGCCAGCCAGGCGGTGACCGCGGTGGCGGCTTCGGTCTGGTGGGTGGTCGTCGTCATGAGGGGACGTCCTTCCTGATGGCCGCTCACCCAGCTTCACCCCAGACGTTGCGGACGTCCAGCCTTCGGTCAGAGGCGCTTGAAGAAGTCGGTCATCGTCTGCACCGCGGCCGGGGTGATCAGGTGTCCGGTGCCCGGGAGCACGGCGAATTGGCCTGCGGGCAGCGCACGGCAGGCGGCGGCGCCCTCCTCGACCGTGCAGAAGGGGTCCCTGTCGCCAGTGAGGATGAGGGCCGGCACGGTGATCATCCGCAGGTCGTCGACGGTGTAGCCGTGTGGCTGGGTGATCCGGGCGAACGTCTGGCCGATAACGGTTTCCCAGTGGCCGGCTCCTTGCGCGCCATCGTGATCGGCCTTCATCAGCTCGAACATGGCCCGTAGCTCTGCGGATCGGCTCGCGGCCTGTCCGGGGTCGGCCTGGGCGGCGTCCGTGCGACCGCCGAGCATCTGCCGTGTGATGGTGATGGCGGGCGCGTCACGGTCAGGGTTGAACAGGTCGTAGCCCGCGTGGTTCACGATCGCGCGCACTGATCCGGGATGGCGGAGGCCGGTGATCGTCGCCGTCTCCCCGCCATCGCTGAAGCCACAGATCAGCGGCTGGTCGAGCTTGAGATCGACGATGAGGGCCGCGACGTCGTCGGCCAGCAGCGGGTAGGAGATCGGGCCGCCGGAGTGGACGCTCTTCCCCGACCCTCGCGTATCCGGCACGATCACCCGGAAGTGCTCCGCGAGGGTCTGGGTGAACGCGGCGTAAGCCACGGGGAGAGCGGCCCAGACGGGATTGGCGGAGACCATGGCGTTGTCGAGCAGGAGCAGGGGCTCGCCTCGCCCGGCCTCGGCGTAGTGGATGTCGATCCCGTTGGCACGTACGTACCGGCCTGCTCGCATGGTCATCACTGCCTTCCTGGTCAGCAGCCGAACGCCGCCGCATGCCGGGCGCCTTCATCCCGGCCGGCCGCTGACGCGCGTGAGTCATCACGAACACGATGGCAGCCCGGCTGGCACCGGGGCATCGGCGAACTCACCCATCTCTGGCTGATGATCAGCGATCACCGCGGGTGGCGACCGCGGCGGCCTCGGCACGTCCACGCAGGCCAAGCTTGGACAAGACGCGAGCCACATGGTGCTCGACTGTCTTGCGCGACAAGAACAGGCGCCCGGCGATCTCGGGGTTGGAGAGACCTTCGCCGAGGAGGCCGAGAACCTCCTGCTCGCGCTTCGTGAGCCGCCCGACGTTTTTCGGCCCGGTCCGGGCAGCCCGCACGCCGAGGTCCCGCAGCAGCGCGGCCGCGGCGTCCGCGTCGCGGCCAGCTCCCAGGTCCTCGAAGACCGACAAGGCCGCTCGCGCCTCAGCGGCAGCGACTTCGCGGTCGGAGGGCCGGAGCACCTGGGCGAAGAGCAGTCGCGTCTGGGCGGTGCGGTAGGGCATCCCGGCGTCAACGAACGCCGCGAGCGCCTTTTCCAGATGAGCCTGGGCGGCCAGCGGGTCTGTCCCGGCGAGCGCGTGCCCGAGGAGACGCTCACCCCGCGCGATGATGAGCTGGCAATCGTTGATCGCGCCGAGCGCGACCAGCGAACGCCCTCGCTCGATGGCCGCGGGGCTGTCGAGCAGGGCGATCTCAGCCTCGCCGAGCAACTCGATCACCGAGGCAGCATCGAGCCGGTCAGGGCTCGACGCGGCGAGCCGCCGGCGCAGCACGGTCACCGCCACCGATGGCTGGCCCAGGGCCAGGTACAGCGAGCCGGCCGCCGCGGCGGCTTCCTCACGGCCCTCGACACCGTGCAGCACCCTGACCGCCTCTTCGAGCCGTCCTTGCGCGAGCCTGAGCTCGGCCAGCGTCCCGGACGCGAACGCGTGCGGGGCCGCGAACACGCCGGCCGATATCGAGATCGCCTCGGCCAGGTGCACCTCGGCGGCACCCCAGTCCCCGTCCTCGAACAGGAGCCGACCGTAATAGGTACGGCACTCCGCATACAGGAACGGGCACCCGTACCGGTCCATGAAGCGCTGCAGCGACTGCACCCACTGCGTGGCCCGCTCCAGATCGAAGCAGCTGCCGCACACCACCATCGTCATGCAGCTCATCTGGGCCACCGTCAGCGGATCGCCGCCCTCACCGCCGATCACCGCGGCCATCGCCTCATCCAGCAGCGACATGCCCTCCTCGGTCCGGCCCTGCTGCACCAGCGCCTGCCCGACGGCGTGCATCGCCATCAGCTCCAGGCCGGAGTTACCGTTCGCGCGCCCGGCCTCCATCGCCTGCCGGGCCAGCTCCTCGCTCTGGACCGGGTCATCGGTGACATAGGCGGTCGCCCCCAGGAGCTCCCCGCGCAGTTGCGGCACATCACTGTCGATGATCCGCGCCGCACGGGCCAGCCATCCGCGGGCGGCAGCGGTATTTCCGAGATATCCCTTGTTGAAGCCGACCAGGGCCAAGGCCGCGCCGGCCGCGGACATCGGATCGGGACGGCGGCGGAAGGCGGCATAGGCCTGCTCGCAATGGGCGATCGTGCCCGCGAGATCGCCCAGCCAGAACAGGGCCTGGGCCAAGCCGACAAGCGCCTCAGGCAGCTCGGCCACGACAAGAACGGCGGAGAAAGCATCCCGCGCGCCGGGCCAGTTCCCGGCGGCCAGGGCCTGGTAGCCAGCCATGACCTGACTTTCCAGGACGCTCAGCTCGTTACCGGGACCGCTGCTCACGTCAGCATCGTCTCAGATTCCGGACAGCCCGCACACGGCGGAGCCCGGGCAAACCTTGCCGCGGGCGCACCGCCGATGCGACGATGAGCCCTGATGCCGCTTCGCGGCGTGTCACGGCGTCATGCCCGTGCGCCGGCGGCGCCGGCCGGAAGGCAGCCATGATCGAAGAAACGCCGGCGACGACTCCCGGCGGGGACGTAAGGGCAGGTCTGCCTGCCGAGGCGGACGCGGGCGGCTGGCCACCCAGCCAGGTCGCCGCGCTCGCCGTGGTCGCGCTGGCCGGCCTGATGGTGTCGCTGACCATGTCAGTTCTCATCCCGGTGCTCCCCCAGGTAGCCAATGACCTGCATAGCTCGACGACCAGCACTGAGTGGCTGCTGACCTCGACGTTGCTGACCGCGGCCGTAGCCGTCCCGATCGCCGGGCGGCTGGGTGACCTGTACGGCAAACGGCTGATGCTCGTGGTGAGCGCCGGTTTCCTCACGATCGGCTCGCTGATCTGCGCCCTGAGCCACAGCCTGGTCCCGCTGGTGATCGGGCGCGGCGTGACGGGACTGTCGCTGGCCACCGTCTCGCTCGGCATCAGCCTCATCAACGTGACGCTGCCCCCGCGCCGCGCATCATCTGGCGTGGCGCTTGTCAGCGCGATGCTCGGCGTCGGCGGGGCGCTCGGCGTGCCGCTCGCGGGATTTGTCGGCGAGCATGCCGACTACCACCTGCTGTTCTGGATGTGCGTGGCCGGCGGTATCGTGTCGCTGCTCGGCAGCTGGCTGTTCCTCTCCGAGCCGGCCCGGTACGCGGCGGGCCGGTTCGACTTCCCCGGCGCGATCCTGCTCGCCGCCGCCCTGGTCTGCCTGCTGCTGCCGCTGAGCGAGGCCGCCACGTGGGGGTGGGGAGCGCCGCGGACCATCGCGCTGCTGGCCGCCGCGGCCGTCCTGCTCGCCGTTTTCGTCCTGATCGAGCGCCGGGCCGCCTCTCCGCTCGTCGACCTGGCCGCCAACGCCAAGCCTGCCCTGCTGCTGACCAATGCGGCCTCGGCCTGCGTCGGGTTCGCCCTGTTCGCCAGCTTTATCGGTACCGCGGCCTACGTGGAAACCCCGGCGGCGTCGGGCTACGGCTTCGGCGCGTCCATCGTGGTCGGCGGGCTGTGCCTGCTGCCCAGCGGGCTCGGCATGCTGGCCTTGTCGCCGGTCTCGGCCCTGATGACCCGCCGGTTCGGCCCCAAGGTCACGCTGTGCACCGGATCACTCGTGGTCGCGGCCGGATTCGCGATCCGCATCGGGCTGACCGCTCACCTGTGGCAGATCGTGCTGGGCACGACCGTCGCCGGGGCCGGCACCGGCATCGCCTACGCGGCCATGCCGGCCCTCATCGCGCTGGGCTCACCGGCCGCTGAGCTCGCCGCCGGCAACGGGCTGAACTCCCTGTCCCGCCTGGTCGGCAGCTCGATCGCCAGCGCGATCGGGGGAACCATCCTGGCCTCCTCGGTCGTCGTGGCGGGCGGCGTGATCTTGCCGTCGCTGACGGCCTACCGGCTGCTGTTCGGCATCTGCGCTGCCGCCGCCGTGGCCGGCGCGTTCATTGCGCTGCTCGTGCCTTACCCGCCCGGTTATGCCCCGCTGGATGCACGCCCGGGCCGCGAGGCCGGCCTGGTACGCCCGCCCGCGGCACGCTGAGCGTGGTCACGGCCCGGGAACGGCGGACGTCCAGCCCGGGACCGGCCGGGCTAGGCTGACCGGCCGGCCCGGCATGGTCCCGGGCCGGGACCTACTGCCCGGCGCGCACCCTGGTACGGGCCCGGTCAGGCGGGTTCTCCGGCGGGCGGCCGGGCGGCTCGGCTGATGCGGTACTGGCGGCCGGGGGCACGGCGCCGGCGGCGGGACCAGAAATCACCGGCGCCTGCTGCGGCGGGCGGGCGGTGGTCCACCGTTCGGTGCACGACCGGGCGTCCTTGCAGTACCAGCGGACATCGTCGCAGGCCGGACCGCCATCGGGGACCAGCAGGCCGAGCGGAAGCTCGACGCCGCACATCGAGCAGCGGTTCACCTCGAGCGGCCGGAGCCCGTCCTGCGGGGCCGGGGCGGGTGGCCCGGCGGGCGCCGGGCGGGGGCTGGCCGGAAGTTGAGCGGGTTCGGTTTCCGGCGGTGCCACCAGGTCGGCAGCTGCCATACTTGACATGTCGGGGTTCCTCCTAAGGTTTATCCGACATACGGTCCCGGTCGGTGCTGCAACACCTGGCCGGGGCCATTTCTGGTTAGCAGGCCAGGCCCGCGACGGTTGCCCGGCGGGCGGGATGACGCCACATCACTAGGCTTCTCCCTTTTCTCATGCGTACCTGCTGCCTTTGACCAGCAAGAATAACGTCCTGTGCACAAATCTGTGGATAATTCTGGAAACTTGCTGCTCATGACCTTGCTAGCTGTGGACGTGCTGGGCTGTGGAATTGTGGATAACTGTCGTGACGCTTTATCAGCCCAGGTCACAGGCCTGGCACGGAGGGCGATGGCCGGGAGGGGGAAGCGGGTCTATCGTCGGAACTGAGGTCCGCTGGGCCGAAGGGAGCCGTCGGTGAGCGCGGAAACTGTTTCCGGATCGGCCCTGCAGCAGGTGGCGGGCGGGGCGCTGGCGGCGCGCTGGGTGGGCGAGCGGGTGCCGCGGGTCGAGGACGAGCGGATGATCACCGGGCACGGCCGGTACGTCGACGACCTGCAGAAGCCGGGGATGGTACACGCCACGTTCGTGCGCAGCACGGTGGCCCGGGGGCGGATCACCGGCCTGGACGTCAGCGCGGCGCGGCGGGCGGCCGGGGTGGTGGCCGTGCTGACCGCGGCAGAGGTCAATCCGCGGGTACACGCGTTCGGGCGGGCGGCCCCCGGCCGGGGACCGGACCAGACGCCGCGGCGGGTGCTGGCCGACGGGGACGTGCGGTACGTCGGCGAGCCGGTGGTGATGATCATCGCCGAGTCGCGGTACCTGGCCGAGGACGCCGCGGAGCTGGTCAGCCTGGAGATCGAGCCGGACACCCCGGTGGTGACCATGGCCCAGGCGCTGGCCGAGGGCGGCGTGCTGGTGCACCCGGAGCGGCCGGACAACCTGGCCGGCGTGGTGCCGGCCGCGGACAACCCGGAGCTGGACGCGATCCTGGCGGCCGCGCCGCACGTGTTCACCGAGACCTTCGAGCAACACCGCTACGTGGACGTGCCGATGGAGACCCGCGGCCTGGTGGCCGAGTGGGACCGGCCGACCCGGCAGCTCGAGGTGCTGATCGCCGGGCAGGGGGTGCACGTGCCCCGGGCGTTCTTCGCCCGGATGCTGGACCTGTCCGAGGACAAGATCCGGGTGACCATGGGCGATGTGGGCGGCTCGTTCGGCCAGAAGGCGTTCCCGCAGCGGGAGGACCAGGCCGTCGTGGTGGCCGCGGTCATCCTGCCGAACCGGCCGGTCAAGTGGATCGAGGACCGGGCCGAGAACCTGATCTGCGGCGGGCACGCCCGGGAAGAGTCGCTGGCCATCACCGCGGCGACCGACGAGAACGGCATCCTGCTGGGGGCCAGGGCCCACCATCTGGAGAACGTGGGGGCCTACCCGGCCGGCAGCAACGGGCAGATGGCGGCGTCGTCGGCCCGGATGTTCCCCGGGCCGTACCGGTGGTCCGGGCCCGGGTCGGTGGCCTACTCCGGCCAGGCCGTCTACACCAACACCGGCGGGCACTGCGCCTACCGGGGGCCGTGGATGATGGAGACCACCGGCCGGGAGCAGATGGTCGACGTCATCGCGCAGCAGCTGAACATGGACCCGCTGGAGTTCCGCCGCCGGAACGTGATCAGCCGGGCCGAGCTGCCGTTCGTCAACGCGGCGTCGGTACCGTATGACGCCATCAGCCCGGAGGAGACGCTGGAGGAAGCGGCCGAGATGATCGGCTACGACCAGTTCCGCAAGGACCAGGCCGAGGCCCGGGCCGAGGGCCGGCTGACCGGCATCGGGCTGTCGCTGTACATCGAACCGCAGCGCGGTGACCTGGGCACCTACGCGGCCACCATCCGGGTCGAGTCCAGCGGCAAGGTCAGCGTGTACATGGGCACCGGCAGCCACGGGCAGAGCATCGCCACCACCATGGCCCAGATCGTGGCGGACGAGATGGGGGTCAGCTTCGAGGACGTGACCTTCGTCCAGGGCGACACGGCCGCTACCCCGTACGGGCCGAACACGGGCGGCAGCAAGACGGCCGGGATCGCGGGCGGGGCGGCGCACCAGGCCGGGGCGGCCATGCGCGAGCGGGTGCTGGCCGTGGCCGGGCAGATGCTGGAGATCGACCCGGCCGACCTGGAGATGACCGGCAGCGTGGCCCGGATCAAGGGCGACCCGGAAGGCCAGAGCGTGACGCTGGCCCAGATCGCCGCGGCCGCGATCAACCCCGGCGTGCTGCCACCCGGCAGCGAGCTGGGCCTGGAGATCTCCAAGCGCTACCAGGCGCCGCAGTTCATGTTCTCCAACGCCTGCCACGCGGTGACCGTCGAGGTCGACCGGGACACCGGGATGGTGGACATCCTGCGTTACGTCATCTCCGAGGACTGCGGCGTCATGATCAACCCGAACGTGGTGGAGGGACAGACCGCGGGCGGGGTGGTGCAGGGCATCGGCGGGGTGTTCTACGAGCACTTCCGCTACGACGAGGCGGGCAACCCGACCACCACCACGTTCATGGACTACCTGCTGCCCACCGCGGCCGAGGTGCCGGACCTGGAGTACGGGCACATCGTGACGCCCGGGCTGACCCCGGGCGGGCACAAGGGCCTGGGCGAGGGCGGCGCGATCGGCTCGCCGGCCGCGCTGGTCAACGCGGTGCGTGACGCGCTGGCCCCGCTCGGGGTCTCGATCACGGCCCAGCCGCTCACGCCGGACCGGATCCTGGCGCTGATCGAAGGCGCGGCCGGGTAGCCGCCTGCGGCCGCTCTCGCGGCTCAGGCTCCGGAGTCGCCAGGCGTCCAGTCCGGGTCCCGGCCGATGAAGCCGAGCATCCTGGCCTGCGGGCCGGCGTCGTCCTTGACCGGGACCCGGGGCCCGTACTGCCCGGAGGACCGCATGACCTGCTCGATCGGCTCCATGCCGGCCAGCAGCCCGGCGCAGAAGGCAGGGTCGAGCCGGTCGTCCTGGCCGGTGGCGCGGGCCAGGTCCCAGGTGTGCATGAACACGTCGGCCGTGTAGAACTGGTCGATCGCGCGGTCCAGCGGCAGCTGGCCGATGTGCTCGTTGGTCAGCACCAGGTCAGCGGTCGCCGGGTCGTCGAGCAGCGCCTGCACGGCGTCGTACTGGACCTGCCACGCGGCGACCGGGTCAGCATCGACGCCCGGCCCGGCGGGCAGCCGGATGCGGGTGCCGGCGGCCAGGAAGGACGGGAACCACCCGGTCAGGTGACGCACCACGTCCCGGGCGGTCCACTCCGGGACGGGCGAGGGCACGTCCCACGACCGGACGCCCCGGACCCGTGCCGTGAACGCCTGGCCGATCTCGCGGTGCCGGTCGGCGGGCCGGTCAGACAGTGCCATCGGCGAGCATCTCCTCGAGCTTGGCGTAGCCCTCGTTGACCCCGGTCTCCATGCCGCTGCGGAGCCAGGCGTCCCGGCTCTCGAAGCTGTCCACCAGAGACTGGGTGCGCAGCCGGGTCCGGCCGTGGCCGAGGTCCTCGAACCACAGCGTCTCCAGGGCCACGCCGTCGGGTTCGGCTTCGTAGGTGAACGTCTGCACGATGCGGTCCGGCCGGACCTCGTGGAAGCAGCCGCGGAACGCGTACTCCTCGCCGTCGCGGCGGGACACGAACCGCCAGCGGCCGCCGGTGCACGCGTCCCACTCCTCGATGCGGGTGGCCAGGGAACCGGGGCCGACCCACTGCGCGAACAGCACGGGATCGGTGTGGGCCCGGAACAGCTGCCCGGGCGTGGCCGCGAAATCGCGGGTCACGCGGATGATCGGCAGGTCCGGGTCGGCCTCGATGCTGGCTTCGGTGATGGTCGTCATGCCACGCTCCCCTGCTGCTCGTCGTTCCCGGTCTCGGTTTCGTTCAGTTGCGCGAGGACCGCGTCCAGGCGGCGGTAGCGCTCCTCCGCCTGGCGCCGGTAGCGCTCGATCCACTTGTCCATCAGGTCGAAGACCCTCGCTTCCAGCCGGACCGGCCGAGGCTGGGGCCCCGGCGGCCGGCTCACCACCCCGGCGTCCTCGAGCACCTTCAGGTGCTTGTACACGGCCTGAAGCGAGATCTGGTACGGCTCGGCGAGCTGGTTCACGGTCGCATCCCCGGCGGCCAGCCGGGTCACGATGTCGCGCCTGGTCGGATCCGCGAGGGCCGCGAAGATCTGGGATATCTCGTCCACCGCGCCGCCGTCTCCTCGATCCGTTGTTTTAACTTACCGGTTGAAAGGAACGCTATGCGGCCGCTCGCCGATGTGTCAACTTTTTGGTTGAAAGAGCTGCTCAGAAGCCGGGTGAGCGCCACGGCGGAAGTTGCGGCGCGGCCAGCAGTATCGTCGAAGGCAGGGTCCGGATGCGAGACGGCCATGACGGCAGGCGAGCCGGTGACGGGTGAGCAGACCGCCATGCGGCACGTCCTGCGGGTGGACGAACTTCTGCCGTACCCGGCAGCGGCCGTGTGGCGGGCACTCACGGATCCCGGCCTGATGGCCGGCGGGCTGATGCCCGACGACTTCGTGCAGGAGGCCGGACGTCATCGGCGGCACCGGCTGCGGGCCGCGCGGCCACCGCACCTCCGTCCGGCGCGCCGGCGAGGTGTCCGCCACCGTCGCTGCCTGGCGGGCATGCATCCAGCGCCTCTCGGACGCGCTGGCCCGCGACGGCGGCGGGCGAGACTGACCCTGGGCTTGGCCTGACGGGTGTTTGCGCAGTTCAGAGGGGCTATAAGGGCGCCCCGTTCGGGCGTATGGTGATTTTATGGGCGGTCCGCTCGAGGGCTGGCGGGTCCTGGATCTCAGTCAGGGCATCGCCGGGCCCTACGTCACCAAGCTGTGCTCCGATTACGGGGCGGACGTGATCAAGGTCGAACGGCCCGGCGCGGGCGACGTGTCCCGGCGGATCGGCCCGTTTCCCGGCGATGACCCGCATCCGGAGAAGAGCGGGATGTTCCTGACGCTGAACACCGGCAAGCGCGGCGTCACCCTCAATCTGGCCACCCGGACCGGCCGGGAGCTGCTGCTCGGGCTGGCCGCCCAGTGCGACCTGGTCATCGAGAGCTTCCGGCCCGGCACGCTGGAAAGGCTCGGGCTGCCGCCGGAGCGGTTCGCCGAGGCCAGCCCGGCGTCGGCGCTGGTGCGGATGTCCAACTTCGGGCAGACCGGGCCCATGCGCGACTTCGCGGCCGACGACCTGATCGAGTACGCCGCCTCGGGCGTCTTGCAGATCTCCGGCCTGCCCGACCGCGGGCCGGTGGCGCTGGGCCTGTTCACCTCGCTGTTCCTGGCCGGGGCGATCTGCGCGCCGCTGGCGCTGGGCGCGATGCGGGCCGCGCACCGCGACCAGCAGCAGGAGATCCTGGACTTCTCCATCCAGGAAGCGCTGGCCGGGTCGATGGACCGGGGCGGGCCGAACCTGGTCAGCTACCAGTACAACGGGGCGCTGGCCACCGTGCGCCGGGCACCGGACCAGCGGCGGACCGCGCTGCCGGCCGGGGTGTACCGGTGCGCCGACGGCTACATCTCCGTCTCCACCCACGTCGGCTGGTTCGACCGGTTCTGCCGGGTCATCGGGCGACCGGAATGGCTCACCGACCCGAGGATGACCAGCAACCTGAACAATCCCGAGGTCATCGGGGACGAGGTGGACGCCGCGTTCGGCTCGTGGCTGAGAGTGCGGACCAAGCGGCAGGCCATGGACGAGGCGCAGGCGGCGGGGTGGCCGATGTCAGCGCTCAACACCCCGGCCGACGTGTGGCGCGACCCGCACATGCGGGAGCGGCGGTTCTTCGTGACGCTGGAGCACCCTGAGGCGGGGGCGGTGGAGCTGCCCGGGCTGGCCATGCGGTTCTCCGGGACGCCGGGTGAGCTGCGCCGGGCGCCGGAGCTGGGCGAGCACAACGCCGGCGTGCTGGGCGAGCTCGGGTACACGGCGGCAGAGGTGGCGGCGCTTCGGGCGCAGGGCGTCATCTAGGCCGGCCGGAATGCGAGCATGACAAGGTGACGCGGTCAGCTAACCGGAGGCAGTGGAACGCCAACGCCGTCGCGTGGACCGAACTGTCGCGGGCCGGCTTCGATGTCTACCGGGACCTGGTGAACACCCCGGCGTTCTTCGAGCTGCTCCCGCCGGTCGACGGGCTGACCTGCCTGGACCTGGGCTGCGGTGAGGGGCACAACACCCGGCTGCTGGCGGGCCGGGGGGCCCGGGTGGCCGGCCTGGACGTGGCCGACTCGTTCATCGCCGCCGCCGCCGGAGCGGACCGCAGCGGGATCCGTTATCTGGTCGGCGACGGGGCGGCGCTGCCCTTCCGGGCTTCGGCCTTCGACGCCGTGACGGCGTTCATGAGCCTGATGGATGTCGGCGACCCGGAGCGGACGCTCGGCGAGCTGGCGCGGGTGGTGCGACCGGGCGGATTCGTGCAGTTCTCGATCCTGCACCCGGCGAGCTCGACCCCGATCAGGCGGTGGATCAACGACGAGTCCGGTACCCGCGAGGCGCTGGCCGCCGGTGACTACTTCGCTCAGGGCCCGCTCACCGAGACGTGGATCTTCGGCGCGGCACCCGACGAGGTGAAGGACCGGTTCCAGCCGTTCACCATCACCTACGCCCGGCGGACCCTGGCCGGGTGGCTGACCGCGGTGCTGAGCGCCGGGCTGGCCATCGAGGCCATCGCCGAGCCGTGCGCCGACGAGCAGACCGCCACGGCCCACCCGGAAGTGGCGGACACCCGGATCGCGCCGTACTTCCTCATCGTGCGGGCCCGCAAGCCGCAGCCCTAGACCCTGGTCAGCGCCAGGTCGTCCGGCGGGCGCGGCGTCTGGCGGCGGCGGCGCGCAGCAGGAAGGCCGCGGACGGGGGCACCCAGCCTGCTTGCCGGGCCATGGCCAGGTCGTCGCGGTTGGCCCAGTGCTCACAGACCAGGCCGCCGGTGGTGCGGAACCAGTGCGTCTGGGTGACAGCGAACTCTCGCCCGGTGGGCGGCATGGCCGTGTCCACGTCGGCGGTACCCGGGCGGTAGTTGACGAAGGGGCCGGTATGCCGGGCATGCATGGTGACGTGCACGACGACCAGGTCGTCCTGGCTGACGGCCTGGTGAACCTCGAAGCGCAGGCCGGAGAAGGCCGACCGCAGCCACTGGGCGGTAGCCCAGAACCCGGCCGGTCCCGGCAGGCGCGCGGGCGGCGGTTCGCTGGCCGCCTCCCGGTTGACGGCTTCGGCGTGGTAGATCTGCTCGAAGTCCTCGCGGCTGCCCTCGGCCATCAGGTGCAGGCTGCGGACGCACACGGCGGTCGTCTCGTGATCGGTGCTGGTGGCCATGAACGGCTCCCTCCGGACGGGCCCGGCCTATTTGATAGGGTCGTGCCCTAACTAACCTTGATAGGGTGTGACCCTAACGAATATGGCCGATCCCGTCAACTCCCGGCGCCGGGCCTACCACGCTCCGCAGCGCGCGGCCGCCGCTGCTCGTACCCGGGAGAGCATCGTGGCCGCGGCCCAGGAGGTCTTCGAGCGGCTGGGCTGGTCCGGCACCACCATGCGCGCGGTAGCCGCGCAGGCCGGTGTCTCGGTCAAGACGGTCGAGGCGCTCTTCGGGACCAAGGCCGAACTGCTGAAGACGACCGTCGACTACGCCATCGCCGGGGATCTGCGCCCGGTCCCGGTGCTCGGCCGCGAATCGGTGGCCGCCATGCAGGCCGCACCCGACGCGGCGGCCATGCTCCGCCTGCACGCCCGGCACGCCCGCGACATCAACGGCCGCGCCGCGGCCATCTTCTGGGTCGTCGAGCAGGCCGCCTCAGACAGCCCGGACATGGCCGCGCTCTGGACGGAGATGACCGGCAACCGCCGTACCGGCGCACATTGGGCCGCGGTCGGCCTGCTGGCCAAGCCGGGCCTGGCGGCGCACGTGACCCTGAGCTACGCCGAGGACGTCCTGTGGATCGCCATCGACCCGGCGACCTACCGCAGCCTCACCCACGGCCGGGGCTTCAGCCCGGCGGAGTTCGAGGCCTGGATCGGGGACTACTACCAGAGGATGCTTCTCTAGGGCCAGCCGGTGGGCGCTTAACGGAATGGCGCGGAGCGGCTCCGCGGAAACGCCGGAGGCCGGGTCAGCGGGCCGGAATCCCGGCATGGCCGGGCCCCTCAGCGACGGAGCCGCGTCCAGGAGGCGGCGAGCTCGGTCCGGCCGAAGACGTCCAGGGCATCTGCGGAACGCCGGTTCGTCAGCCACAGGAGGAGATCCGAGCGGGTCCCGCGCAGGGCCGTGTCCGCCTTGAGGTGCCCGGGCACGGCCGGGGTGGCCGCCTGGAGATCGATCCACCATTCCGCAGGCCCGTCGGTGGCGTGCAGATGAAGGGTGCCGGCCAGTTCCCCGGAGGACTCCCGAGCCAGCATCCCGGGGAGGAACTCGACCATGAATTCCTCGATCCCGGCGGCGGCCACGTCCCCGTCCAGCGGATCGGGTGACGGCCCGCCGCCTGCGGCGAGCGCGTCCTGGGCGTCCCAGCGGTGGATGGCCACCTCGACCGCGAGACGCCGGTTCCACCAGGCCGCACGGTGATCCCCGGTACTGGAGAAGGTCCACACCTCGGCGTCAGGGCGGGCCGAGCCGAGGACGTCCAGGGCCCGGTCCAGGCTGTCCAGGTACCAGGGCGGCAGATCGGCCGGGTCCTGCGGTTCAGGGTCGAGGCTGCGCCGGCTGACCCGCTCTCCGGACGTGACGACGGCGGCCATCCAGACCAGGATGCCGCCCATGTGGCGGACCAGCTCAGCCGCATCCCACCCCGGGCACTGCGGCACCGGCCGGTCCCAGCCGGCCTGGGCCGCGGCCAGCAGGGAGCGAGCGTCGTCGGCGGCGGCCTGCAGTTGAGCGGCATCCTCCATGACGACGAGTCTGGCACGTCGCGGTACGACCGGCCGGTTCAGGCTTGTCGATCGCCGGGGAGTTCCGGCGAATCGGCGGTTCCGGAGGCGCTAGGGGGACAGCCGTTCGGTGATCCAGGTGTCGCCGGCCCGGCGGTAGCGGATCCGGTCGTGCAGGCCGTCCGGGGACTCCTGCCAGAATTCGACGCGGTCGGGCAGGACGCGGAAGCCGCCCCAGCGCTCGGGACGGGGAAGGCCGGCGTCGTCCGGCAGTTCGCCGGCCTGGGCCCGGAGGGCGGCCAGGTCGGCGATGACGCTGCTCTGGTGCGAGGCAACCGCGTTGCGGCGGGTCACCGGGGGGCGGGTCCGCCAGTACCCGCGGGCGGCCTCCTCGCCGGCCGGCTCGACGGGTCCGGCGACCCGCACCTGCCGGTGGACCGGGTGAAGCCAGTGCAGCACGGCCGCCGCCTGCGGGTTAGCGGCCAGCTCGGCGCCCTTGTCGCTGGTGAGGTCGGTGAAGAAGACCAGTCCTGGGGTGGTACCGCGGAGGATCACCAGGCGTGCGGAGGGCATGCCGTCCGGGGTGGCGGTGGCGATGGTCATGGCCTCGGGCAGCGGCTCTCCCGCATGCCGGGCTTCCGCCAGCCAGGCCGCCAGCTGGCGCAGCGGATCGGCGTCCAGCTCGCTGATGTCCACCTGCCCAGTATCGCGCCCGCTTCCGCAGGGCGCTTGCGCGGAAACGCCGGAGGTCCCGGCGGCGGCGCGATCGGCTAACGTCTGCGGTGACCCGGTCCTAAAGCGCGAGGAGTCCCTGTGCCCGTGCCACTGCCTGATGAGCTCCTTGACCTGCTCGGCCGCCCGAGCCTGTGCTTCATCGCGACGATCATGCCGGACGGCTCGCCTCAGCTCACCCAGACCTGGGTTACCACCGACGGCACGCATATCGTGATCAACACCCCGGAGCACTCACAGAAGGCGCGGAACGTCGCCCGCGAGCCGCACGTGGCGGTCAACATCGTCGATCCCGGCAACACCAGGCGCTACTTCGCGGTGCGCGGCCGGGTGATCGCGACCACCACCGAGGGCGGCGCGGAGAACATCGACGAGCTCTCCGAGAAGTACCTGGGCCGGCCGTATCCGAACTTCGGCGGAGGCCCGGAGCCGAGGATGATCGTGACGATCGAGGCCGACTCCGTTCGCGAGACGGGTGCACGCTAACCGCTCTGGATAAGTCGCTCAAGGTGCCGGCAGCGAGCCGGATGCCGCGCCTTCGAGGAGCTGGCGCCAGTGGGCAGCGGCGGCGGCCGCTTGAGGTCCGGTATTCCCCGGCTTGAGCCGACGCGCGGCCGTCGTCCAGTCCATCACGGTACCCACGTCAGGGATGGCCAGGACGGCCGCCTTCCCGGCCTGGCGAAGCACATGCCCGCCCTGGGGCAGGTCCTCGCCGGTGAAGGAGACGATCCGGTCCACGCCGTCGATGCGCAGCATCATGCTGCGTTCGCCGACACGGTACGGCCGAAGACCCCGGGCCAGCCCGAAGCCGCCGGGAACCGGCCGGGGGAGGCCGAGCTCCGCGACCGGCCCGATCCACTCAGTGGTGCGCCAGAGCCGCCAGCCGACGCGCCAGAATTCGACATAGGCGGCCCGGCCATCGGTGCACTCGCCGAGGATGGCCCGCCGCACGCTCGAGGCATAGCCGGGCAGGCTCTGCATCACGTACATGCGCCGAGCCCACACCTCGATCACGTCAGCGCGCACCAACCGGACCGAGGGGTCCGCTAGCGCGCCGGGTCTCGTCATCGTCCGCCTCCGTGATTCTCCGTCACTGTGGCGGAGGCCGGGCGCAACGGCCTGATACATGACGTCATTTCCCGATTCCCGGCCGGCTGGCCACCCTGCTCTCAGCAGGGCGTGGCGGCGGCCGTGATCCGGTGCGCGTTTCCGCGGAAACGCCGACGGCCCGGCGGCACCGTCGCCCGGTCAGCCTTCCCGGGTCTCGTCCGGGCCATCGCGGCCCGGGGCGAGGCGCGGCGCGGCATCCTGGGCGGCCTGCTCCTCCAGCCGGAGGACCTCATGCTCGATGACCGACTCGCGCTGCACGACGGTCCTGATGAGGTTGATCCCGAGGAAGAGCAGGGGGAACAGGGGCCAGAAGAAGCCGCCGCCGCTGGTGGCCAGCCAGATCACCGTGAGGATGATGCCGGGAACCGAGGAAGCCGGCGGCCGACTCCTCCACGTCCTTGCGCCACTTGCGGGCGGCACGCGTCCGGAGGTCGGCGGACGGGGACGACGCGGGTTCGCTGCGCAGGCCGTCGGCGGGCACCAGATCAGCGACCAGGGGCGGCAGCTCACCGAGGGTCCGGCTGGCGTAGAGGGTATTCAGCCGGTCGTCGTACTCCTCGCGGGCGAGGCGGCCGTCCGCGTACGCATCGGCGAGCACGACGCGAACGATCTCCCGGTCGGCGTCCGACGCGCGCATCGACCCGTTCTGCGGCGGCCGCGGGTCAAGGCGGAACGACTCCCAGAAGGCCTCCTCCACGGGAACACCGTCCTGTCCGCTGTCAGCATCGTGCTTCCCTCACCATTATCGCTCGGCCACGGGCTGGAGGAATTCGAGCCGGTTGCCGAGCGGGTCGGCGCTGTAGAAGCGCCGCATCCCGGGGAAGTCCGTGTCGAACACGACGGGGGCGCCAGCGGCGCGCAGCCGGGCGGCCCAGGCGTCCAGGTCGTCGACCAGCAGGCCCGGGTGGGCCTTGAGGGCCGGGCGGAAGTCCTGCTCCACCCCGTAGTGCAGCTCGATGCCGTAGCCGCGGAACCAGCAGCCGCCGCGAGCAGCCAGGACGGGCGGCTTGGTCAGCTCCTGGAAGCCCAGCGCGCCGGCGTAGAAGCGGCGCAGCGTGTCTTCACGCCCGGCCGGGCAGGCCAGCTGCACGTGATGGATCATGCGGCGGGGGTGGCGGCCACGGCCGCCGCGGTCATCCGTCGGGCGGTGGTCACCAGGCTGGCCACCGCAGCCTCGGGAGCCAGGCCGCAGAGATCGATCAGGGTGAAGAGCGACTCGGCGCTGATCACTACGGCGAGGCCCCGCATCAGCTCCTCGACGTCCGCGCGTCCCGCGCCGTCACGGCGGTCGGTCCACGGGGCGAGAGCGTGCTCGATGAGCCCGAAGCGGTGGGCGGGGCGGTCCTTGGCCGTCGATGGCCTGGCGATGCTCGAGGCGACGACCACCCGGACGGCGCCCTGCCGCCGCAGGACGGCCTGGCCGAGGATCTCCGCGGCCTGGCCGATCCGCTCGACCGGGTCATCGCCGCGGGCCACCGCGCGCAGGGCGGGGACCAGGTCCTCGGCCATCACCGCGGCCCGCAGCAGCGAGATGAGATCGGGAAAGTACCGGTAGGCGGTCGCTTCGGAGACCCGCGCCTCGGCGGCGATCAACGGCATGGTGATCTCCGCTCCGCTGTCGGCGAGATCACGGGCGGCCGCGACGATCGCGGACCTGGTGCGCTCCATCTGGTTGCTGAGCCGGGGCGGGTGAGGCTGCTCGGCCATGGTCATCCCTCCTGCCACGCACGATCTTACGTCCAGGCTATCGCGGAGAGAGTTGACTATTTTTTTGAGAACATACTTGCATTGCGGGAGCCGACGGCCATAGGGTCGGGGCGTTGGCAACTACCAGTCAGGGAGGCCTGATGACCGCGGTGTCGATCACCGGTCCCGGCGATGGCGAGCTCATCGTCAACGGGCCGACATCGGTCCGGATCCTCGAGGACGGCAGCAGCACCGGCCACCGGCTGGGACTCGCTGAAATCAAGATCCCGCCGCATACGCCCGGCCCGCCGCAGCACCGGCACGGCCAGCATGACGAGGGCTTCTACGTGCTGTCCGGGAGCGTGCGGTTCACCGTCGGACAGGACGACTACGACGCCGGAGCCGGCACCTGGGTCATGGTCCCGCCCGGCGCACCGCACACCTTCGCCAACGTGAGCGACGGCCCGGCGGTCATGCTCAACACCTTCACTCCGGACCTGTACGTGCAGTACTTCCGCGACCTCAAGGCCATGGTGGAGTCCGGGCAGCCGATGACCCGCGACTCGGTCGCGCCGGTCTGGACCAAGTACGCCACGGAACCGTCAACCGAGTACGCGTCGTGAGGATCCTGCTCACGGCCAGCACCATCGCGGCGGCGGCAGGCCTGGCTCCGCTATCGTGGCCCGGCCAGCTCGCTCATCCTGTTCGCGCAGGTAGATCACGGTCGGCTCGCGGCCCCCGGCGTTCAGGAGGTGGCGGCGAAGTGCTCCGTCAGCAGCCCGGCGACCTGATCGGCGGCCTGCTCGGGCAGCCAGTGCGAGGAGCCGTGGAGCTCGGCGAAGCGATAAGGCCCGGTGACGTGCTGCTCGCATCGCCGGACCGCCGCCGGTGAGATGAACCGGTCGCGGTTACCCCAGGCGAACAGGGTCGGCACCTGGATCGGGCCAGCCGGGTCGCGGAGGTTGAACGGCATCGCCCGGTACCAGTTGAGCGGGCCGCGAAGCGCCGCCGGGTCCTGGCCGCGGGCGGCGTAACGGTCCGCGCTGGCCCGGTCCAGGCCAGCCCGCACCAGGATGTCGCGGAAGAACAGGCCGCCCCGCCGGCTGAGCACGCGCTCGGGCAGCCAGGGCAGCTGGCAGACGGCCATGTACCACGAGCGGGGCGCCTGGCTGCCGGTGACCAGGGCCCGGGTGAAGGCCTGCGGATGCGGGACGGAGAGCGCAGCCAGCGAGATCACCCGCTCTGGATAGCGGCCGGCCAGATACCAGGCCAAAGCCGCACCCCAGTCGTGGCCGACCAGGTGAAACCGTTCGGCGCCGGCCGCGTCGGCCAGCGCGAGCACGTCCGCCGCCAGCCGGGAGTTCCGGTACGCGGACCGGGCGGCCGGCCTGCCCCCCGGGGAGTAGCCGCGCAGGTCCGGCGCCAGGACCCGGTAAGGTCCGCCAGCCAGCGCGGCGGCGACCCGGTCCCAGCAGTGCCGGTCCTGCGGGAAACCGTGCAAGAAAACAGCGACGCCTGCCGGCTCGCCCGGGCCGCCCGCGACGGTGTCGGTGACCTCAAAGCTGAGCTCCGCCTGAGCAAAGCGCTCCATGCCGCCCTCCTTCTGGGCCAGCGAGCCGGGTCAGGTGAGCTTGAGCTGTTCGACGCAGACCTGGCGGCGGCCGTCCGGGGCCAGCCGGAAGGTGGCGAGCGCGCAGGTCCGGATGCGGCTCGGTGAGCCGGAGTAGGCGGCGGTGACCGGGCCGGAGCTGGCGTCGAAGGGCATGTCCCAGTGACCGAGGGCGACGTAGTCGCGGTCGCTCCCGGCGATCTCGGCTGGGGAGATCGGGTAGGCGTGCTTGACGTCGGCGGGACCGCGGGTCAGGTGGCCGTGGGCCATGGCGACCTGCCAGGTGGCCGGGCCGCGGGGCGGCACGTCGGCCAGGGGGCGGAAGTCCGCATAGTCGCAGTGCGGGCGGCCCCAGATGTCCAGGTCCAGGTCGGGCACGTGATAGGTCTCGCCGCCGGGGGCGCTGAGGACGTGGACGTTCGGCCCGAGGTCGGCCCGGGCGTAGGGCGAGCCCGGCAGGAACGGGTCGTGATTGCCGGGCAGGATCACCACCGGGGCGGCGACCTGGCTGAGCGCGGCGCCGACGGCGGTCAGGGTGGCGGCGCTGACCCGGCCATGGTCGAAGAAGTCGCCCGCGATGAGCAGCGCCCCGGCCGCCCGGCCGGTGACCAGGGCGGCCAGGGTGGCGACCTCATCGGCATCGGCCGGCTCTTCCAGGTGCAGGTCAGAGACGTGCAGGAGGCGCAGGTCCGGGTCGGTCACGACGGCCGGTTGGCCGCGTCATGCTCCGCCGCGGGGCCGGTGGCGTAGGGACCGTCCCGCCAGGTCAGCGCGGAGCGCAGGCCCTCCTCACGAGCCCGGCGGCCGAACTCGGTGAAGGTCGGGCTGAGGTGGGCGATGGCGTCGTAGTCGACGCACTCGTACAGCGCGGTCCGCACGCCCTGGAGCTCCAGCCAGCGGTTGGTGGCCTGCTTGTGGACGGTCAGGATGTCGAGCGGCTGCAGAGCCACCCGCTGGCAGAAGTCCATGACCCGGTCGTCGAGCTCGGCGGCGGGCACGACGTGCTGGATGATGCCGAGCTCCCTGGCCGTCTGCGCGTCGACCAGGTCGCCGGTGAAGAACAGCTCCTTGGTCGCGGCGGGGCCGATCTTCATCGGCAGCATGCCCATGAGGACCGGGATGCCCATCCCGCGGGCGGCCGGGTGGCCGAACCGGGTGCCCTCGGCGGCGAAGACGATGTCGCAGGTGCCGATCAGGTCCAGCCCGCCGGAGAGGCAGTAGTTGTGGGTCTGGGCGATGATCGGCTTGCGGTAGTTCCACATCCACATCCAGCTGTCCACCATGCTCCGCATCCGCTCGCGGTCGGTGGAGATGGAGGACTCGCCGTAGTCGGCCAGGGCGTCGCCGTGCGCCGCCGCGCCGTTCCCGGTGTCGTCCGAGCCGTACACGTGGCCGTCGCTGGGCCGGCCGGGGCTGAGGTCGTAGCCCGGGCAGAAGGCCCGGCCGGCCCCTTGAGCCGGATGACCCGGACCCGGTCACCGGGGTTCAGGGCGACCAGCGCGTCGTGCAGGTCGGCCCGCAGGCCCTCCGACAACGCGTTCAGCTTCTCCGGGCGGTTCAGGGTGATGGTGGCCACCGGCCCGTCGATGTCCACGAGGATGTTCTCGAATTCCATGGCGCGCTCCTTTGCTCGCTGGGGGCTATGCTCGCTGGGGCTTGGCGGCGGGCAGATCCGCGGTCTCGACCGTGTCGTAGCCGGCCTGCGTCAGCTGGCAGATCGACACCCGGGCGGCCGGGCCGTCCAGGTCGAGGAAGCCGATGGTGCCGAGCTGGGTCTGGAGATTGCGCGGGTAGGTCGGCGATCCGGGATTGACGCACAGGACCGGGCCGATCACGTCGATCCGCTGGACGTGCGTGTCGCCGTAGACGACCACGTCGAGGGCATCCGGCGTGCCCGGCTCGGCGCCGAACCGGCGGCGGCTGACGTTGCCGACGGTCAGGTGCGGCGGCACCTCGGGGATGGTCAGGTCGTGGATGATCCCGGCCCGCAGGCGTACCGGCCCCCGGCCCAGCTGGATGATCCAGGTGTCGTGCACGCGCGGGTCGGGCCGGGCCCGCAGCCGGCCGCCGAAGCCCTCGTCGCCGTTGCCGCGGGCGGCGAACACCGGCGCGACCTGCTCCAGCTGGTCCAGCAGCCACAGCTCGTGGATGTCGCCGGCGTGCAGGATCGCGTCACAGCCGGCGAACGCGTCGAACACCTGCGGCCACAGCTCGGCCCGGGCTTCGGGGATGTGCGTGTCAGCGACCAGGCCCAGCCGCAGCCGCGCGGACTCGGTCACCGCGACGGTCGCATACCCGGTATCCCGCGGAATCGACGGACTGGCCACTACCCATCCATACATGATCACGGCGGCCAGCGGTAGGGCAGCGCCGGGCGCGCGCACCGGCGGCCAGACGGGAGACGGCCACGCCAGGCACTACATTGACACCCATGAGCTACGACGCTCGCGAAGCAGGTCCCCGGGACTCCCGGCTGTCTCTGATCCCGGTGGTCATGGCCCTGCTCGAGGCGATTCGTGACGGTCGCGTTGAGGACGCGCTGGCCCTGGTCGCCCCGGAGATCGTCTACCAAGCGCTGGATCGGTCGGAGCCGGACCTGTACCGCGGCTACGCCGGGATGATCCGGCTAGTGGAGGATCTGCGGGCCACGCTGGGGAACTACCAGGTCACCATCGTCGACCTGACCGAGGAGCCCGGGTCGCGGGTGACCCTGCAGGCCTGGGTCATCCCCGAGCCGGGCCGGGGACTGCAGTTCCCGATGAGGCTCCTGTACACCCTGAGCGATGGCCAGGTCACCTCGATCCAGAGCATCCCGGGTGCCTTCCAGACCGAGACGCCCTAGGTTGAATCGGCGGGCAGTCCCGCCGGGTTGACCTGAGGAGTTGGTCGTGCCTGCGACGATCGGTGATCACGCGGTGGTCCTCGGGGCCAGCATGGGCGGCCTGCTGGCGGCGCGGGTGCTGGCGGATTCCTACCGGCGGGTGACAGTGGTCGAGCGCGACCTGCTGCCGGAGCAGGGGGCGGCCCGGCCGGGGGTGCCGCAGGGCGAGCACGCGCACGCCCTGCTGGCCAGCGGAGCGCAGGTTCTCGAGCGGCTGTTCCCGGGCCTGCTGGCCGACCTGGCCGCAACGGGGGTGCCGGTGCTGAGCAGTCCCCGGGAGGCCTGGCTGTCGGTCGGGGGTCACCTGCTGTGCCGGGACGGAGAGGGCGGTGCGGAGGGCTACCTGGCCAGCAGGCCGTTCCTGGAAGGCCAGGTCCGGCGGCGGGTGCGGGCGCTGGGCCAGCTGACGGTCCGGGACGGGTGCGTGATCAGCGGGCTGGTCACGGGGCCGGCCCGGGACCGGGTCAGCGGCGTCCGGGTCCGCCCGGCCGGCCGGGACGACGACGAGGAGATCGCGGCCGACCTGGTGGTGGACGCGACCGGGCGGAGCGGGCGGACGACGGCGTGGCTGCGGGAGATGGGGTACGACCCGCCGGCCGAGGAGCAGGTCCGGGTGGACGTCAGGTACGCCAGCCGTCACCTGGAGCTGGATCCCGGCCCGCTGGACGGGCAGAAGCTGATCCTGATCGCCCCCGAGCCGGCCCGCCCGGCGGCGCTGGCCCTGCTGGCCCAGGAACACGACCGCTGGGTGCTGACCCTGGCCGGGTACGGCGGTCATCACCCGCCAACCGACCCGGAGGGATTCCTGGCCTTCGCCCGCGGCCTGGCCCCGCCGCATGTGTTCGCGGCGATCGCCGCGGCCCGCCCGCTGGACGACATCCGCACCCACCGGTTCCCGGCCAGCCTGCGGCGCCGGTACGAGCGGCTGCGCCGGTTCCCGGCCGGCCTGCTGGTCACCGGGGACGCGATCTGCTCGTTCAATCCCGTCTACGGGCAGGGCATGGCGGTGGCCGCGCTGGAGGCGGCGGCGCTGCAGGACAGCCTGGCCGGCGGCGAGGACGGCCTGGCCCGGCGGTACTTCCGGGCCGCGGCCAAGCCGGTCGGCCTGAGCTGGCAGCTGGCGACCGCCGCTGACCTGGCCATCCCGTCGGTGGCCGCGCCGCGGCCCTGGCCGGCCCGCGTCATCAACGGCTACGTCGGGGCGCTGCAGGGGGCGGCCGAGCGCGACCCGGTGCTGGCCGACCGGTTCATGCGGGTCACCGGTCTGCTCGACCCGCCGGGCCTGCTGCTGCGCCCGGGCACGCTAGGGCGAGTGCTGACCGGGAACCTGCGGGTCACACGGGCGGAGGGCGCCAACGTGGACGAACGCGGGTGAGGGGTGCCTGTACGGGCCGCGCGAGCGGCCCGTACAGGCGGGGTTGAGACGGCGAGGGGCTACACCGGGTCCTTGCTGAACGCGGCGAAGTTGCTCCAGACCGGCATCCAGCCGCCGGCCACGCCGACCCGCGCGTCGATCTTGACCTGGCGCTCGCCGGCCCGGCCCTGCAGCTGCTGGATGGTGTCGGACCACATCCAGAACCGGGTCCGGCCGGAGCCGATGTTGCCGCCGCTGGGCGAGATCGGGGTCGGGCCGTTGATGGAGATGTCCTGGCTGGCGAAGAAGTCCAGGGCCTCGCCCCGCTTGATGCCGAAGAAGCCGAACTCCTCGATCCACCACACGTGGAACAGGCTGAACCCGTCGTAGGCGTTCTCGAAGTGGACGTCGGCCGGGGTGATGCCGGAGGACTCAAACAGCCGGGCGCCGGTGAGCTTGGCCCATTCCTGCCACTCCTCCAGGGTGGCCGTCGTGCTGCGCGACTTGGAGCCGGCGTACAGGCCGTTGGCGCCGGAGCGCCCGCCGCTGGCGTGACCCAGCACGTAGACCGGGGGCTGGCGCAGGTCGCGGCCGCGCTCGGCGGTGGTGAACAAGAAGGCGGCGGCGGTGTGGATCGGGATGTCGTTGTCGTACAGGTTGGCCGGCTCGGCCACCCACCGGGACTGCAGGTACTCCTCGGTGGTCAGCGGGTTGTTGCGGTGCTGGTACCAGTAGCCCTCGGGGAACTTCAGCCCGTTGGCCCGGGAGTTGGTGACGAACGGGGCCATCATGTCGTGGGTCTTGCCGTACTTGTACATGTACCGCTGGAACATCATCGCAGTGCCGTACACCGGCGGCCCGGCCAGCGAGTTGCCGTACTTACCCGGGCCGGCCACCGTGTCCTGGGCGGCCGCGCCGCGCTGGCCGTAGCGGCCGGGGATGTTGTGCCAGCCCTTGATGGCGATGACGACCTCGCCCATCCCGCGGGAGATGGACTCGACGGCCGCGGCCACGCACATCGACATGCAGGTCGGGGCGGTCATCACGAACTTCAGCCCGGTCAGCTCGGGCATGTTCTTGACCAGCCACTCGCCGCTTATCCCGGTCAGGCCGTCGAACGGGTTGGAGGTGTTCTCGAAGGCGTCCAGGAAGTCCTGCGGGACCGGCTCGCCCTCCGGCCAGAACGCGCCGGTGGTCGTGGTCGGGTCCAGCACCAGCCCGTCGACCTCGGCGGGGTTGACGCCCGCGTCTTCGATGGCCCGGCGGATGGCCAGGATGATCCAGGCGCCGATGCTCTTCTGCGGGTCGCCGTCCCAGCGCCGCAGGGTGGGCGAGTGCCCGATGCCGACGGCCGTGACCTTGCCCCGGCCGTCCCATACCCCGGGATGATCGGCCGTCCGGAACAGCCCGAGCTGGCCAGCGTCGTGAATGGTGGGGGCAGTCATCAGCGGTGTCTCCTCTTTGCAGCTCTGCAGGGAATCTTCGGTCCGCTCACGCGCACTAATACTGGAACTAGATTCCAGATTTAGTTCGGTAGGGGCCGCGCTGTCAAGGAGGGCGAAGCGGGACGGATCCCCGTCACGGGCGGCCCAGGAGCTGGTTCAGCTTCCGGCCCGCCCTCCGGAAGGCGGCGCTGGCGCTCGCCCCGACGATCAGGCCGGCCGCCCCCGACGAGGCGTCGTAGGCCATCGTCCAGGTCAGCGAGCTGCCGCCCGGCTCGTCGGCGACCCGGTAGTCCTCGGCCAGGGCGCTGATCCCGGGCATGGTGGCCGCCTCGATGGCGAAGGCGAACCGGGACGGCTCGTCCCAGGCCAGGATCGTCTCGGTGACCGGGCGGCCGAAGACGACCATCTCCCGGCGGAGCCGGCGCCGTACGGCGCGGCTGTCAGGTAGCGGCTCTTGACCGAGAACCCGGGGAACCACCGCCCCCAGCCCGGCGCGTCGGCCAGGGCGGCGAACACCGCCGCCGGCGGGTGATCGAAGAGCACCCGCACGACGGTGCGGTTCGGCGCGGAGTCGATGAAGTCCAGCCCGACGGTCCGGAAGGTCTTGGCCATGACTGAGCCTAAGACGCCTGCCCGGCCGGTGGCGAGGGTCACCCCGGCCGCTAGCGCAGGGCGGCCTGCCGGGTCTCGCGCGGCCTTTCTCCCGCCGGGGCGCCGGGCGCGGCGGCGCGGAGGGTCGCCTCGATGACCGGCCAGGGCAGGCCTGGGGGCAGCATGATGCTGACGATGTCGGCGTTACCCTCCCAGAGCCGGAGCTGCTCGCGGACCTCTTCGCCGGTGCCGTAGGCGGCGAGCTGGCCGAGCAGGCCCTGGGCCTCGGGCGGGACGACGCCGCGCTGCGGGCTGGGCTTCGGGTTCGCGGCCACGATGGCCCCGACCTCGGCGGCATAACCTTGCCCGGCCACGGAACGGGCGTAGACGTCGCCCATCGCGCTCAGGTACCAGGCGATGGTGCTGGCGGCTATGCCGTAGGCCGTTCGGCCGTCTTCGGCGACGACGGCCATGGGCCCGGCGGCCACGGTGAGCGGCCGGTCCGCTCGTCCGGCGGTCTCGCGCAGGCGGCGCAGCTCGGCAGCCCAGCCGGGGAGCCGGTCCCGGGCGGCCAGGGCCGGGATCCAGCCGTCGCCGAGCTCGGCGGCGACCCGCAGGGTGTGCGGGCCCAGGGCGGCGATCCAGAGGGGCAGCTCGGGCGCGGGCGGCTGGCCCAGCCGCAGCGGGCGCGCGCCCGGGACGCGGCTGAGCGGGGCGGGCTGGCCGTCGAGCAGGGCCCGGACCGTGGCCGCGACGTCGCGCAGCCGGGCGGCCGGGTGCTCGAACGGGACGTCGTGGAACCCTTCGGCCAGGGCCCGGGTGCTGGCCCCCAGGCCCAGGATGTAACGCCCGCCGCTGACCTGCTGCAGGGTGGCGGCGGTCATGGCCAGGGTGGCCGGGGTCCGGCCCCAGACGGACAGGACGGCCGATACGAGCCGGATCCGGCTGGTGCGCAGCGCGATCTCGGTCAGCAGCGGGGTGGGGTCCAGGCCCCAGCCCTCAGGCACGGCGAAGAACTCGTAGCCGAGCTCGTCGGCCAGCAGGGCGGCGCGGACGATGACGTCGCGCCTGGTTTCCATGGGCGTGAGCCCGGCGCCGCGGCGGCCCGCGGCGGGCTTGGTGTCAGTGTTCATGTCATCGACGCTACGAGCGGCCGGGACGGCCCGCCATCGGGTGAACTACCTGGTCTTCGGGCGGTTTCCCGGGTCGGCGGCGACGGTGGCTGGCGGTATACCGGGTGAACTACCGAGACGGGCCTCAGCGGCGCAGCCGGTGCTCGGTGACCCAGACCGCGATCTGGGCCCGGGAGCGCACCTGCAGCTTGCGCCGGATGTTCTCCACGTGTGCCTCGGCGGTCCGGGGCGCGACGGACAGCAGGCGGGCGATGGCCTGATTGGTGAGCCCCTCGGCGATCAGCTCGGCGACCTCCAGCTCGCGGGCGGTCAGCTGCGGCGCCGGGCTTCCCGGACCCGGGCTGCCCGGCTGCGGGCGGTCCGGTTCGCCCAGGAAGTCCAGGACCGCGTCCAGCACCGAGCGCCAGTCGCCGTGATAGAAGACGTGGCTCGAGCCGGGCAGCGGGATCAGCGTCGCCCCGGGGATCAGCGCGGCGACCTCGCGGCCGAGCGGGAACCCGGTGCCCGTGTCACCCTCCCGGTGCAGCACGGCGGTGGGCGCCTGGACGGCGGGAAGCAGCCCGGCGATGTCGGTCTCGTAATAGGCGTGCAGGAGGTCGGCGGCCACGGCGGAGGACGCGCTGGCCCGCTGGAAGGTGGTGAAGGCGGCCAGGTCCTCGGCCGTGGGATCGGTGACGAACGCTCCGGCCAGCGCCTTCAGCCCCAGGCCCCAGTGGGCCCGCACCAGCGCGACGACCGAATCCCGGACGGCGGCCGGGGCCAGGTCCTGGCCGCGGGCGCACATCCCGTACACGGCCATGGCCGCCACCCGCTCTGGGTGCCGGGCCGCGATGGCCGCCGCGAGCTGACCGCCTTGAGAGGCCCCGAACAGGCGGAAGCGTTCGGCGCCTACCGCGTCGGCGACGGCCAGGGCGGTGGCCACCTGCCCGTCGAGGGACGGGTCGGCCTGGTCCCGGTCGGACAGGCCGCAGCCGGGCTTGTCGTAGCGGATCACGGTGAACCGCCCGGCCAGCTCCCCGACAAAATCGCCGAACGAGAACAGCTCCAGCTGCGCGCGCAGATCGGTGATCCAGCCCGTGTCGCAGAGCAGCGGCGGGCCGGTCCCCGCGGTCGAATAGGCGACGCGGCCCGCGGGCGTGCTGACGTACCTGATCCTGGGCCTCACCCGTTCAGGCTGGCAGCCCGGGCCGGCCCAGTAAAGGCCCGGAACAGGCAAAGGCACAAGATCACACATTCAGGCTGCTGACGTGGTGGCTCGGCTCGGTCTCCCGGACATTCGGCCCCGGCATAATTCGGGGATGCACTTGATCACGGCATGGTGCGGGTTCGCGGGCGCCTGGGTGCTGGTGGCCGGCCCGGTGTACCAAGGGGCGCTCGAGCTGGGCGAGGTCGAGGTGGACCGGGAGGCGATCAGGTCGCAGGCCGGCTCGACGGCCAAGCCGCAGCGCATCTCGCCGTGGTGGTGGCTGCTGCCGCCGGCCGCGTACGTCAAGACCACCCGGATACAGACCGCGTGGCGCCAGCAGGTGATGGCCTCCCTGACGGCGGAGCAGCGGACCCAGTTCCTGACCTACTCCAACAAGGCCGCCGGATGGTTCATCGTCGGGGCCGGCGCGGCCCTGATCGGCGTGCAGCAGGCCATCGAGCTGGTCGAGACGCTGGAGTGGAACGGCCTGGTCACGATCCCGCTGGTGGCCGCGGCGGCCGCGGCGGCGCTGGCCTACACGGTGCGCCGCCTGCACCTGACCCAGCAGGCCCTGCACGCCGGCGAGGTCACTGGGTAGGACCTGCGGGGGCTGGCCGGCGGGTTGGCCGGAGCCGGTTGGCCGGCGGGTCTGGCGGTGGCCAGCCGGGACACACAGACCCGGATGGAGCACAGCGACATGGACCGGCTGGTGGTCGGCCCGGACGAGGGCGACGCGTTCTGGGTCGGCGGCCACAAGATCACCATCCAGGCCGGGGCGGCCGAGACCGACGAGCGCTGGCACACCGAGTCGGTGGCGGGGCCGCCGGTCAGTGCTGACTGAACACGGGCTGACTGAACACGGGCTGACTGAACACGGGGCTGACTGAACACGGGGCCGGCTGAGCGGCGTGTTTATTGCGGCATTTTCGCCGTTATTACCTACCGGGCCATTTCCCGCGTTCGGAGATGCTCTTCGGCGGCGTCTCAGGACGCAGTAAGCTGCTCGCGGCAGCCTGTTCACCAGGCTTTTCCGGCTTCCGCGAAAGGGCATCCAATGACGCCTGAGCTTACGTCGCCGCATATTTCGGTGGTCATAGGGACGCGTCCGGAAATTGTCAAGATGGCACACATCGTGCGCCTTATGGGGTCGCAGGCCCGGTTAATCCATTCCGGCCAGCACACCGACGACGAGCTGTCCGGGGTGTTCCTGGCGGCGGCCCGCCTGCCCGTCCCGCACATGCTGACCGGGATCCGCGGCGAGCCCCGGTACGCCCAGATCGGGCGGATCACCGAGCAGCTGGGTGAGCTGTTCGCCCGGCAGCGGCCGGCCGCGGTGGTGGTCCAGGGCGACACCAACACGGCGATGGCCGCCGCGCAGGCCGGCAACTACGGCGGCGTGCCGGTCGTGCACGTGGAGGCCGGGCTGCGGTCCTACGACCGGGACATGCCCGAGGAGATCAACCGCTGCGTCATCGGCGTGCTGGCCAGCCTGCACTGCGCGCCGACCCCGCGCGCGGCAGCCAGCCTGGCGGCCGAGGGCGTGCCCGCCGAGCGCATCGCGCTGACCGGGAACACCATTGTCGAGGCGACCCTGGCCATGCTGCCGGACGAGGCGGAAGCCCGGGAGATCGTGACGGCCTCCGGGGCGGAGCCGGGCCGGTACGTGCTGGCCACCATCCACCGGCCGGAGAACACCGACGACCCGCAGCGGCTCGGCTGCATCCTGGACGAGCTGGGCAAGCTGGGCTGGCCGGTGCTGTTCCCGCTGCACCCCCGCACCCGGCTGGCGGCGGCGCGGTACGGGCTGGACGCGGCGCTGGACCGGCTGCGGGTGCTCCCGCCCGCCGACCACCGGACCTTCCTGGCCCTGGCCCGGCACGCCGGGCTGCTCATCTCCGATTCCGGCGGGGTGCAGGAAGAATGCACAGTGCTCAAGCGCCCGCTGATCGTGGTCCGGAACTCCACCGAGCGGCCCGAGTCCATCGAGGCCGGGTTCGCGCATCTGGTCCAGCCGGGCCCGGTGATCGGCGAGCTGGGCCGGCGGCTGATCAGCGACGAGGGCCTGGCCAGCTGGCTGGCCGCGCAGCCCTGCCCGTACGGCGACGGAACGGCCAGCGCGCAGATCGCCGGGCTGCTGCGCGGCTACCTGGGCTGAGCGCAGGAAGTCCGAGAGCAGGAAACAGAGCGCAGGAAAACGGGGCCCGGCGGTCCGCCGGGCCCCGTTTCCGGTCAGGGCATCAGCCCTGCGAGGCGACGCGGCGGCGCCGGTTCAGGAAGTAGCCGATGCCGCAGAAGCCGACCAGGCCGGCCAGGGTGGCCCCGATCGGGGTGGCCATCCCGGGCAGGGCCGGAGCGCCGGCCAGGCTGGCCGTGTTGCAGACGCTCGTCCCGATGCTGAGGGTCTGGGTGCCGCCGAGCAGGCTGACGTAGATGGCGTCCACGGTCAGCGTGCCGTCCGCGGCGACGGTCTGCCGGTTGAGGGTGATGGTCGCGATGAGGGGCACCGAGACCGTGGTGTTCGCCGTGGGGTTGGCGTTCAGCGTGATAGCGGCCAGGCCGCCCCCGTTGATCGCGCCGTTGGTGATGGCGGCAGTGCCGGTGACCTGGCCCGTGTCGGGGTTGAAGGTGCACGACGACGTCACCGCGTCGGCGGTGAGGCCGACGGCGGACAGCAGGGCGGTGGCGGCGGCCAGGGTGAGGCCGACGTTGGCCACTGAGGCCGCGGCGCTGGTCGGGCCGGCCGTGTCGGTGATCACGCCGGCGGTGAGCAGGCCGGCGATGTTGGCGCTGAGCGCGGTGACCGGCGAGGTGCCCGGGTAGGTGGCCTCGGCGAGCGGTCCGGCGCTGATCGCGCCGGTGGCCTGGGCGGCGTAGGCCTCGTTCGGGCTGGCAGCCAGGGCGGGCCCGGCCGCCGCGACGGCGATGCCGCACGCCAGCGACATTGACGCCGTGACCTTGGCCAGGCTGCGGATCTTCTGCATTTAACTCCCCCATATTTCGTGGTGTCATAACGGCGCGGTGCGCCGTCCCGGTCTCGCCAGGCCGCGCGGATGAGGGCGGGCCCGGCCGTTCGGGTCAGGTGGTCAGGCGGCGGGCTGGGCCGCCATCGTGGTCCCGGCCGCCGCGGCGAGCGGCTCGGGAACGGCCAGGTCGTCCCCGCCTGGCGGGGCCGCCGCGGGCTGGAACTCGGCGTTGCGGCGGGTCTTGAACCACTCGTTGCGGCGCCGCAGGATCCGGACGAAGGCCCGCCACGAGGTGATGTAGAAGATGAAGACGTACAGCGAGTAGGCGAAGCCCAGGCCGACGGAGGCGGCCAGGCCGGTGCGCCGCTCGCAGGTCCGGCGGTACAGCGGCCCCCACAGGACGAACGGGCCGGCGCCGCCGATCAGGTACAGGAGCATGATCATCCAGCCGCCGCCGCGGACCCAGGCCTGCATGGTGGCGGGCTGGGTGAGCCAGTGGCTGACGAAGACGGCGATCGGCAGCGGATAGACGATGGTGCCCAGGATCTGCATCCAGGGCTGCAGCAGGTAGTAGGTGGCCTCCAGCGCGCCGAGCACGCTCACGTGCGGCGATGTCCACAGCTGGCGCAGGTAGACGCCGCACTGCATGGTCCCCTGGCCCCAGCGGGTCCGCTGCCGGACGAAGCGGCGGAAGTCCGGCAGGGCCTCCTGGTCCACGTAGGTGTCCTGGGTGAACTCGGTGCGGTGGCCGGTCAGGGTCAGGTGCAGGCTCAGCTCGTAGTCCTCCAGGAGGGTGCCGCGCCACGGGCCGCCGTCCGCGTCCACCAGGGTCTGCAGCGCAGACATCCGGGTGAACTGCCCGTTCCCGCCGAGCCCGACGGTCCCGGTGTAGTGCCGGGTGGTCTGGATGGCCGCGATGGGCACCCGGAACTCCAGGTCCTGCATCCGGATCAGCATCCGGGCCAGGAAGTTCACCAGCCGCCCGCGCTGCCGGAACGGCCGGGGGTCGTCCCGGTTGATCATCCGGACCTCGATCTGGACCGACCCGACGGCGGGGTCGCCGAACAGGCCGGGGCCCGCGCACACGTCCAGGCAGTCGGGGGCCGGGCGGCCGTCGGCGTCGATCACCCCGATGACCAGGTCGTCGCGGCGCTCGGCGGCGGGCAGCCAGTCCCGCAGCTGGCCGTAGGCCGCGTTCAGGGCGTGGCCCTTACCGGTGCGGGCGTCGGGGAAACGCCGGGACACCAGGTGAACCTGGGGATCCCGGCACGCCCGGCTGGCCGCGATGGCGCCCGTCTGGTCCTCGCTGGCGTCATCGATGACCCAGACGTGGGCCTCGGGCAGCGTCCGCCGCAGGTAGTCGATGGTGGTCCCGATGACCTTCTCCTCGTTCAGCGCGGGCACGAACAGGTGCCAGCCGAGGGTCCGGGCCTCGCAGGCCGGCGCCGGGCGGCGCCGGACGTACGGCACCGCGATGATCAGCACGTAGACGATGAACGTGGCGCTCATCATCAGGCCCGCCGCCTGGGCCAGGGCGACCAGGACCGGAGCAGCGCCGTTCATGAGCGCCTCCGGCGGTGCCGGGGCAGCAGGGCGGCGCTGAACTCCAGGCCGCGCCGGGAAGCGACGATGGCGGTGAGCAGGACCAGGCTGAGGCCGATGCCGACGATGCTGACCAGGGAGCCGAGGACCAGGTGGCCGACCTGGTAGCCGATCCCGAGGCCCCAGAAGCGGACGCACAAGGCGATGACCCCGATGCGAAGCGTGTTGACGATGACCAGCACGCCGGCCGCGACGACCAGGGCCCTGATGACCAGGCTCACGCTGCAGCCGGCGCGGGAGCATGAGCAGCATGCCGAGCCCGCACAGCGGCACGATGAGCAGCGACGAGCTGCAGTCGGGCGTGATCTCCAGGCCGAAGGCGTGGACCGTGCCGAGCCCGAACCAGATGATCGGCGCGCTGGAGGCGGCCAGGTCCGGGGTGAAGAAGCGGAAGAAGGCGGCCGCGAGGCTGGCTTCAGCCACCCGGAAGGTGAACTGGAAGACGACCAGGGTCAGCGCGATCACGGCCAGCACGGCGATGGCGGCGACGCGCCGCCGCGTGCTGGCGGGCCGGGGCGGGTCAGCCGGCCGGGCCGGATGGGGCCGGGCCAGCTCGGCGGCGGCGCCCCGGCGTGAACGGCGCTGCACCGGGACGCCGGCCGGCGACGGCAGGCCGACGAGCAGGCTGGCCGGGGCCGGCCCGGCAACGGCCGTGAGCGGGCGGGCCCGCCCGCGGTGCGCTGGGTGCCGGTGACTACCGCGCGGCGCCGACCCTTGGCGGGCCGCGTGGCGGCCGGGCGGCCCGGCTACGGAAAGCGGGACCAGCCTTTCGCGCGCTGGAGAATGAAGAGGCACATCCGTCCCTTGGTGAATGAGGAAACGCCTAGCGCGAGCGCTAAGACCCTGCCGGGGTAATTAGCAAAACGTTTCAGTGACGCGGGCCGGACGCTACCGGTTTACCTCTTGGGTGGCAATTGACTAAAAATTTCAGCAGTGCTTGAACTCTTTAGCATGTACTGCTCAATTGCCGACTTCCGCGCCGTGATCGTTATCCGCCGGACATTCTGGCGATGGATAACGGATATTTCTGCCGCAACCGGGAGCGCACTACCGGACACGGCGGGCACGACCGTACACCCCACGACCAGGGGATACGCGACGACAGTTTCCGTACCCGATCCAGACTTCCAGTCGCAAGAGGCGGCTACTGGGTGGGCACAACGCCCAAGTCGTCTTCCGAAAACAGGAAAAGAGGAATTGCCGGCTGTCACGGAGGGTACTGGCCGGGCCGCAGCGGACCCGCGGCAGACGGCTGGCCGGGGTGCCCG
The DNA here is from genome assembly GCA_963744005.1 of uncultured Actinomycetes bacterium. Taxonomy (GTDB): domain Bacteria; phylum Actinomycetota; class Actinomycetes; order Streptosporangiales; family Streptosporangiaceae; genus Palsa-504. Next base: position 3,267,326 of record CAVURU010000003.1, read on the forward strand.
GATTGATCCGGCGTGCGGCTAATCTCCTGCTCCCGGTCAAGCCGCGAACGGAAATTAACCTGTTCTCAATAACGATTCGGGACTGACATTAAATAAATTCACGTGACGCCGCGGCAGGAGACCATCCAGTTGAGTACACAGAGTAATCAACGGACACCATTCGCGGACCTGATGACCGGCGCGGGCGAGAAGCCGGAATACGGTCCGGGCCCTTGACGGGGAATCGGGGGCGGGCGCCAAGACGTCTGGCAGAACAGAGCTCGCACCGGCGTGTCGCGATGGTGATCGACGGAGGAAGCGCGGCCGGAGACTCCAGACGCGGACGATGGTTCCAAGGGCCGGGAGCGAGGGCGTGAGACCGAGGGCCTGAGTCCGAGGGCGTGAGACCGAGGGCCTGAGTCCGAGGGCCTGAGTCCGAGGGCTGAGTCCGAGGGCCTGAGTCCGAGGGCCTGAGTCCGAGGGCCTGAGTCCGAGGGCCTGAGTCCGAGGGGCAAGCGGGATGCGGGCTTGGCGGGAGAGGGCTCGAGTTGAAGGGCCGGGACCCGAGCGCGGACCGGAGGCGCGGCCGGCCGAAGGGAACTCCAGCCGAGGGGCGGGACCTGGCGCGGCAGGCGTGCGGGGCTCCAGGCCGATGGGGTGCGGCAAGCGTGCGGGGCCCGGACGGGGACGGGCGGGTTCGGGGCCGGGCGGGGACGAGCGGGTTCGGGTGATCGCGGGCGGGAGGCTGGGCGGGCCGTGCCGGCCAGTGCCCGCGGGAGAATTGGGACGTCACCGGAGCTTGACATTTATCCATAAGCGGACCTGCACAAGAATTCGCGGATAAGCGTTCTTCTGCGCCCAGCGTGAAAGAATGGCACGATTCGGCCGGCCGGCTCCCGGGCCACGGCAGGCGATTGTGTATGCGGCACGCAGATGCGCGGTGGTTTGTCGCTTCTGACGGCGACAGTCGTATCTAGCTGCATGTTCGCCGGATCCTGATCTTGGGATTGTCCGGTGTTCACGGCGTTGCGTGCCTCTTGGAGGACGCGCCCATAATGCCCGGGGCGGTCAAAGGAATGGGTTTTGTCCGTCGGGAAAAACGCGCTGAAGACGCCGTCCCGTAAACCGGTCTTTGCTGCCATGCGTCTTATGATCATCGGCAGTTCGAATGGCGGGCTGGCGCTCACGGGAAGGAACGGGGAAGGCAGAAAAGGATCAGTCCGGGCGATTATCCCGGACGGGACAATAGGGGGCACTGACACGATGAACGACGACTTCAGCAGGCAGCTCGGGGACAGGCTGCGGGTTGCGCGCTTGAACCGCGGCCTGACCCTGGCCCAGGTCGAGGAGCGGTCAGGCGGTCGCTGGACAAGTGAACGCCTGGGCCACTACGAGTGCGGCAGGCGACCCATCAAGGCCGAAACGTTCCTGGAGCTGGCTGCGTTCTACCGGGTCCGCCCGAAGACGCTACTGCCCGGCGCGGGCCTGGGCCTGCAGTACTAAGCGACCGCCAGGCACCGGACTCGCCAGCGTGGCGGTCCGGCGGGTCACGAGGACGTGATCACGGCTCCATGGCACCGCGGTATGACCGAGCTCCCCTCCCTGGTCATACCGAACCCGCGGTCAGGCGATCGACGCCTCGCGCCCTTTCGGCACGAGCAGCGACGGCGGCTCCGCCACGGGCGGCTTTGAACAGACGACCGGCAGGACAAGAAGGGTCACCATGAACATCAACGACTTCAGCAGGCAGCTCGGCTCCAAGCTGCAGACCGCGCGATTGAACCGCGGCCTGACACTGGCCCAGGTCGAGGAGCGGTCCGGGGGCCGCTGGACGAAGCACAGCGTGAGCGACTACGAATCGGGCCGGCGCAGGATCAAGGCCGAGACGTTCGCGGAGCTGGCCGCGTTCTACGGCGTCCCGCTGAGGACGCTGCTCCCCGACAATGACATGCCGCTGGCCTCCTGACGCTGCCGGGCCGGCAGGCGGCACCGAGCGGGCTGCGCCGCTGCGAGAGGCGCGGCCCGCTGCGGTTTCTACCGGCGGCGGGGATACGGCAGCGCGGTGACGACGCCGCCGGCGGCGAACCAGGACGGCCAGGAACGCGAAGGCGACGGTGTTGCCGTGCACGGTGTCGGCGGTCATCGACAGCCACCCGGACCTGTTCGGCGACATGATGACCGAGCTGAGCCAGTGGTCGACTGGGCCGAGGTGCAGTTCAGCGGCCTGGGCCGGGCCGATGCCCGGGAGCTGGCGGTAGCGCTGATCGCGGCCTGGGAGGGGGTCGTCCTGCTGGCTGCGGTACACCTACGACTTCGACGGCGTGTCCGAGGTGCTGGACCACATCCTGGTCAGCAAGGGGGTCGGCACGCTCACCTACCAGGTGGTGCACGTCAACTCCGAGTTCGCCAACCAGGTCAGCGGCCACGACCCGCAGGTGGTGGACCTCAAGCCGTGAAGTAGGCGCGGCCGAGGGCGAACAAGCCGCGTTGCGGGATCCAGAAGCCGCCCAGCCGGGCCTGCTCGCTGAGCGGGCCCGGCGGGCCGAAGTCCGCCCCGCCCAGGCGGGCCGAGGACCGCGCGATGAGCCAGATCCGCTGCGGGCTGACCACGAAGGCCTGGCCGTTCGGCGCCTGGCCGGCCAGGGCGACCCGGCCGGCCCGCAGGGCCTGGCCCGCGGCCGGCCCCATGACGGCCAGCAGGGCGGGCCATCGCCAGGCCCGGTCGGGGACGGCCGTGCCGACGGCGTTCAGGGCCCGGCTGGCCGCAGAGGCCTGCAGGGTCAGGTCCCAGCTGAAGCCGGCCTCGGCGATGGCGACGCGGAGGGCGGCCGGGCCGGGCCAGTCCAGCCCGATGCGGGCCCGGCGGGTCCCGGCCAGGGCCGCACCGAAGTAGCGGGAGCAGGCCTGGTCGTCGGGCTGGTCCTGGAAGAACTCCCAGCGGCCGTCCGGGTCACGGTGCCAGACCGAGGTGTAGGCGGGCCCGATGGAGGAGGCGGTGAACCGGCGCAGGCCCAGGACGTGGCCGGAGGCGAAGGTCAGTCCCATCACCCCGTAGCCGGCGAAGCGCTCGCCGTGGCCGGGGGGCAGGGCGGCGCGCCGTTCGGCCTGGGCGGCCTGGTCGCGGGGAGAGCTCATGACGTGACGGTAGGTCCCGGCCCGGTCTCCCGCCAGTGATTAAGCGGGAGACCGGGCCGGGTCAGGCTGAGCCGCCGGTGACACCCTCCGGGGCTCCGCCGCAGACACCTCGGGAAAGAGCCGGCGGAACCGGACCAAAAGCCGGCGGCCCAGCGTCTAGGTGAGCCAGGGTCTGCTGAGCCAGCGGCTACTGGGCCAGCTCCTCGAGCGTGTGCTTGGTCTGGCTCTTGCCGAACGCTCCGACCAGGCCGGCCGGGATGAGCGCGCCGGGAATGGTGATGAGCAGGATCCAGCCCAGCGGCGTGGCGGCGACGAAGACCGCCCCGGCCAGCAGGACGCCGCCCCAGGCCCCGAGGTGGCCGACGCCGTCGGTCCAGCCCGTGCCCAGGCCGCGCAGCCGGGTGGCGAAGTTGGCCGGGATGTAGACGTACATGCTCCACAGCCACAAGATGACGCCGATGTTCATGATCAGGTACAGGACGACCAGGGCCGGGGTGTTGTGCACCATGTACACGCCGTACCAGCCGCCCGCGAACAGCACGGCGCCGACGAGCTGGGTCCAGCGGCGCTCGAACCGGTCGCCGAAGTAGGCGTTGAGCAGGTAGGCGATGGTGCCGATCACGCCGGCCCAGGCGGTCAGGGCGAAGACGAAGCCCGCGCTGTAGTGACGGCTCTCGGCCAGGAACAAGAAGCCGTAACCGCCGTTGCCGTAGACGATGCCGCCGTAGCCGAGCACCATGACGACCAGCAGCAGGATGGTCGTCCAGAGGTACTGCTTGCTGAACACGGCGAACATGCTGGTCTTGTCCTCGGCCACCAGGTTCTGGTACGGCGCCAGGTCGGGCTCCGGCAGCACGGGGTGACGCTTCATGACCCGCGCCTCCATCTTCTCCATGACCCGGCGGGCCTGCTCGTGGCGTCCCCTGACTTCCAGCCAGCGCGGCGACTCGGGCAGCCGCCAGGCGAACAGCAGGGCCATGAGGATGTTCAGCCCGGCCAGCAGCCACAGGTACTCGCGGTAGTGGACCGGGATCCAGTAGTGCGGGATCAGGCCGACCAGGAAGACCTCGAAGGTGAAGATGCAGACGGCCTGGGCGACCATGATGACCCGGCCCCGAGCCTGGGGACCGCCCATCTCGCTGAGGTACACGATGTTGACGGCCAGGAAGCCGGCGAACCCGAGGGTGTCGCCGATGGACAAGAAGAACAGGCCCCAGAAGTTGGTGACGTAACCGAACGTCCAGATGAAGACGCCGGCCAGGGTCGCGGACAGGATCAGGGCGTTGCGGCGGCCGATCTTGTCGGCTAGCCAGCCGATGAGATAGGCGCCGATCAGGATGCTGATCCCGGTCTGCATGGCGTACAGGACGGAGTACTCGAACGAGCTGATGTCGTGGGCGGGCAGCCACAAGAACGGATACAGCGTCCGGGCGATCCCGTCGGTCGACGCCGCGATGCCCCAGGCCAGCTGGACCAGCAGGGCGATCTCCCAGAGCATGAAGCTCCGGGGCAGGCGGTCGACCCGGGCGGCCATCTCACCGGGGACGACCAAGGTGCCGCCGCCGGCGGCGCCCGAGATGTCTTGGGCCATGGGGGTACTCCTTGCTGCCGTCCGGTGACAAGGGACGGCGGGGAAAACGGGCATGCTGACGCGAAGGCCAGAGCCGGCTGGGACGTGCCGTCGAGGTCGAGGGTGCCGAGGCGCGGCCAGCCATGCTGGCCGCGGAGCCATAGGCTGCGCTGGGTCAAGCGCGAGCCCTGGCGCAGGGGACAAGAGTCCTGGTCAACGCCACTTTCGCAATTGTTCAGCGGTGTTAATCGGATTGTTGGACGGCCCGGACGGAATGTCAACCCTTTGCCCTTAAGCAATTGCCGGACCGCAATTGCCGGGAAATAAATGCTTAACGACAATTGCCTGCTGGCAATTGAAGCGGGCAGCCCGGGCCGGGGGCGGATTACGGCCGCGGCGGCTCGTCGTCGGCGCCGTCGTCGCCCTGGCGCCAGTTGCGGGCGAGGGCGACCAGTCCGCGGACCACGTCCGGCGGCAGGCCGGGCGTGCTGGCCAGGTGGAACAGGGTCGGATCCGCGCGCTCCTCCTGGGCCAGGTCGGGCGGCCCGGCGTTCGGCTCGCCGCCAGCCAGGATGCGCCGGCACGAACCCGGGGCCCAGCCGAGGCGGTTCTCGACCATGCCGAGGGTGCTGGGCGACACGTGCTGGCCGTTCTCGAGCTTGCCGAGCGTCCGCTCGGTCACCCCGGTGGCCAGGGCGAAGGCCCGCCGGTCCCGCATACCGAGCTCGACCCGGCGGGCGACGACGTAGTCGGCCAGTCGCTGCCAGTCCTCACCCGCCATCTGAGCACCCTCCCCCGACGGCCATGGCCCGAGCCGCCACCGCCGCATGATCATCTTTATCAGAAGAAGAAGGAAGATTCCAGCCGCGATCGGAGCGATCAGGGGCTGAGGGCTGCCTGTCTCTTCATCTTCTATCTTTTTGATTATCTTTACTTCCGCTCTGTTCCAGTCTAGGCTGCCGATCACGGCAGAAACTTTCCTGTTTCTTCCGATCAGTACCTGGATCGGCGTGCTGCAGACCGGATGCGGCCTCGCGCTTGGAGGAGGGGGGCGCAAGGACGCTCCGGCACGCAGCAGCTCCCGGGCCCAGCTGGGGCCAGGGCCAGGCCCGCTGAGGGGGGCGGGCCGGGCGCAGGGCCCCGGCGGCCCAGCGCAGGCCGGTCCACGCTGGGCAGGCCGGTCCACGCTGGGCAGGCCGGTCCACGCTGGGCCAGGCCGGTCGTGGCTGAGGCCGGTACTAGTGGCTGAGGCCGGTACTAGCTGAGCGGGCTGGGCGCGCTGTAGCTGATTCGCAGCGCAGGCTGGCCAGCGGGCGCGGTGACCTCGACGGTGGAGGCGGGCAGGAACTGGGCCCGCTGCGCGGAGATGAAGGCCTTCATCCAGCTCAGGTAGGCAGCCGGGCTCAGGTGCGCCGCGCTGACCCCGGTGGCCAGGTCCACGGACCGGAGCAGGTCGGCCGTTCCGGCGCCGGCCGGCTGGCCGGCGAAGTCCACGATGGCGACCGGATGGATCTCAGCCATGATGGCCAGGAGCGCCGGCAGCCGGGGATCGACCGCGCCGCTGAGGAGCTGGGCCCGGGCCGACGGCGAGACAGTCACATGGCTGTTCGCCACGAGCTGGGCCCCGGACGCCTTTCGCTCGGCCAGGGCGCTCTGCGCCGCGGCCCGGTAGCTGGCGGACCCGCCGGGATAGACCAGCCGGACATCGATCTGGGTGTTGCCCGAGCCGAAGCTGGCGATGGTGGCCGGGGCATAGACGGTGTCCAGCCGGGTGCCGAACTGGGCCCGGACGGCGGCCGTGGCCACGACCAGTGAAGAGCCGAGCGGGTCATTCGAGGACGGATCGAGGAAGAGCAGGTTCGCGGCCGGGAAGCCGCCGCTGACCAGGGCCGAGCACATGGCCCGGTCGCACGAGACGACGGCGGCCCGGCTGACCTGCCCGAGGATCCAGGTCACGGCCTGCGAACGGGCCAGCTGGTCAGCGGTGAGCTTCTGGCTGGCCTGGGCGCTGCTGCCGCTGCTGCTGCCGCCGGCCAGCTGATCGGTGGTGGGACCGTGCCGGGACAGGGCGAAGCCGAGCGTGCTCCCGGCGGCGGCCAGCACGACCGCGGCCAGCAGGAGGGGGGCTCGCTTGCGCCACCGGCTCCGGCGGTTCTGATGCCGCGCCGACCGGGGCCCGGACGGCTCCCCGGGGCTGAGCAGGCCGCCGGGAGCGCTGGCCAGCGGACCGGTGGCGGCGGGGGGCGGGTTCGGGATGGTCGCCTCGTCGGCGGACAGGACGGAGGTCTGCGGCGGCGGTATCGGCGCGACCAGCCGGGCACCGCTGGCGACCAGCTCGCCGAGCACGTCGCGGGCCGAGGGCCGGGCGGCCGGGTCCTTGCTCAGGCAGCGGTGCACCAGCGAGTGCAGCGGCCGGGGCAGCAGGCCGATGGTCGGCTCGGAATGAAGGATGGCGTAGGCCGCGGCGGTCAGGGACACGCCGTTGAAGGGCAGCTCGCCGGTGCCGGCGAAGACCATGGTCACGGCCCAGGACCACATGTCGGCCGCGGCCGTGACCCGGCTCCCGGCCAGCTGCTCCGGGGCCATGAAGGCCGGCGTGCCGATGGTCGTCTCGGTGGACATGACGGTGGTCATGCCGGGCACGGCGGCCAGGCCGAAGTCGATGACCACCGGCCCGTCCGGGCCGAGCAGGACGTTGGCCGGCTTGAAGTCGCGGTGGACCATCCCGGCGGCGTGCACCGCGCCCAGTGCGGTCAGGGTGGCCACGGCCAGGCGCTCGAGCGCGGCGCCGCTGCGCGGGCCGTCCTGCTCGACGATCTCGACCAGCGAGGGCCCGCTGACGAACTCGCTGACGATGAACGGCCGCCGCTCGAAGATCCCGGCGTCCAGGACCTGCGCGGTACAGAACCGGGCGACCCGCTGCGCGGCGGCGACCTCCTTGAGGAAGCGGCTCCGGACCTGCGGGTCGGTGGTGGGCGGGAGGAGCTTGACGGCCACTGAGGCCCCGGCCGGATCCTCGGCCAGGAACACCACGCCCTGCCCGCCCTCGCCCAGGCGGCCGAGCAGCCGGTAGGCACCCACTTCGCGCGGATCCATGTCGCGCAGAGCGAGCATCTCGGGCATAGCGGACGTCACCTGGCCATAATGCCCCGGTCCGCCCGGCGCTCGCCACCATTACTTCGGCAACGAACTAATGACACCCTCAAGGGCGAAGGCCGGCCAGCATGCGGTCCAGGACGACGCCCAGCTCGGCCCGGGTCTGGGCGGGCTCCGCCGAGCGCGCGATGGCCAGGCTGGCCTCGGTCAGCATGGCGATGAGCAGCCGGGCCAGGGCCCGCACCGGCACATCCTGCAGATCCCCGGCCTGCACGCAGCGGCTGAGCCATTCCTCCAGGATGCCCCGCCCGTACTGCTCGACGAGTTCCTCCCAGGCATCCGAGCCGAGCACCCGCGGCCCGTCGACCAGGACGATCCGCTGGAAGTCCCCGTCCACGCAGACGTCGAGGAAGGCGGAGATGCCGCCCGCGATCTCGGCCAGCGGGGAGGGGGCCTCGGAGGCGAGCTGCTCGTCGATCAGCCGCTGGGCCACGGACCCGGCGGCCTCGGCCATGACGGCCCGGAACAGGTCCGCCTTGTCGTGAAAGTGGTGGTAAAGCGCCCCGCGGGTGACCCGCGCGTCAGTTACGATCTGCTCGGTTCCGGTGGCATCATAGCCCTGAACTGCGAAAAGACGCCGGGCCGAGGCAACCAGCGCGGCCCGCGTATCCGAGGCGTGCTCGGCCCGGCGTGGTTGCGGTCTCGCTGGCATGCATACATCATGAGACATACAAGCTGTATGTTCCAGACAGCGTGCATGACAGGGCGCCACGCGCCCGTGCGGGGAGTAACGGAGGCGGGAACTCATGGCCATGCCAGTTCACCTGACGGTGAAGCTCGGAACGTACCTGATGAAGCAGAAGATCAAGCGGGTCGAGAAGTACCCGCTGATCATGGAGCTCGAGCCGCTGTTCGCCTGCAACCTCAAGTGCGCGGGCTGCGGCAAGATCCAGCACCCGGCGTCGATCCTGAAGCAGCGCATGCCGGTCGAGCGGGCGGTCGCGGCGGTCGAGGAGTGCGGCGCGCCGATGGTGTCGATCGCCGGCGGTGAGCCCCTCATGCACCCGCAGATCCACGTGATCACCGAGGAGCTGCTCAAGCGCAAGAAGTTCGTGGTGCTGTGCACCAACGCCATCCTGCTGCCCAAGCACATCGACAAGTTCAAGCCGAACAAGAACTTCGCCTGGATGGTGCACCTGGACGGCATCGGCGAGAAGCACGACGAGGCGGTGTCCAAGGAAGGCGTCTTCGACCAGGCCGTGGCGGCGATCAAGCTGGCCAAGCAGAAGGGCTTCCAGGTCTACACGAACACCACGGTGTTCAACACCGACACCCCGCAGGACCTGATCGCCACCCTGGACTACATCAACAACGAGCTCGGGGTGGACCGGCTGGAGATCGCGCCCGGGTTCGCCTACGGCAAGGCGCCCGACCAGGACCGGTTCCTGGGCGTGACGCAGACCCGCGAGCTGTTCAGCGAGGCGTTCGCCGAGGGCCGCCGGAAGAAGTGGCGCTTCAACCACTCCCAGCTGTACTTGGACTTCCTGGAGGGCAAGGCCGACTTCCAGTGCACCCCGTGGGGCGTCCCGCTGTACTGCCTCAAGGGCTGGCAGAAGCCGTGCTACCTGCTCGACGACGGCTACGCCGAGACCTGGCAGGAACTGCTGGAGACCACGGACTGGGACAGCTTCGGCCGCGGCAAGGACCCGCGCTGCGACAACTGCATGGCGCACTGCGGTTACGAGCCGACCGCGGTGCTGGCCACCATGGGGTCGCTGAAGCAGAGCCTGCGCGCCCTGGCGGGCTGACAGCCGGCCGGCGAGCACGAGGCCCGGTCCGTTCGGCCAGATACTCCAGAGCCGGACGGGCCGGGCTTTCCGCTGTCCGCGGCCGGTCCGCCGCGCCGGCGGTCGGCAGCACGTCGCGGCGCACGTACTGTGAGGGCAGGCACCGCAGGACCTGCCGCCGACCGCGGCCCGCGGCCGCGGCGCCTGGTCGAGAAAAGGTGCTGGCATTGGCTGCCCTGGTGATCATCCTGGTGGTACTCGTCGCGGCCGGGCTCATTGCGGCCGGCCGTTCGGTCAAGGTCGTGCAGCAGTACGAGCAGGGCATCATTTTCAGGTTCGGGCGGGTGCTGCCGGGCACGCGCAGCGCCGGGCTGCACGTGATCCGGCCGGTCGGTGACCGGATGCAGAAGATCAACATGCAGATCGTGGCCATGGAGATCCCGGCCCAGGAAGGCATCACCAAAGACAACGTGACCGTCCGGGTCGACGCCGTGATCTACTTCCGGGTCGTCGACCCCATCAAGGCCACGATCAACGTGCAGAACTACATGTTCGCCGTCTCCCAGCAGGCCCAGACCTCGCTGCGGTCGATCATCGGCCAGTCCGAGATGGACCAGCTGCTCACCGACCGGGTCTCGGTCAACCGCGAGCTGCGCCGGGTCCTGGACGGGCCGACCGAGGGCCCGTGGGGTGTCCGGGTCGAGCGGGTGGAGCTCAAGGACGTGTCGCTGCCCGACAGCATGAAGCGGTCGATGTCCCGGCAGGCCGAGGCGGAGCGGGAGCGCCGGGCCCGGATCATCACCGCCGACGGCGAGTTCCAGGCCTCCAAGCGGCTGGCCGCGGCGGCCAACGTCATGGCCCGGGACCCGGCCGCGCTGCAGCTGCGGCTGCTGCAGACGGTGGTCGAGGTGGCCGCGGAGAAGAACAGCACGCTGGTCATGCCGGTCCCGGTCGAGCTGCTCCGGTTCTTCGACCGGGCCACATCGACGATACCGGCCGGGCCGCCGGCCCGGCCGCGAACGGGAAGCCGGCCGAGGATCCGGCCCCCGCCGTGGCGCCCGGTGACGCAGACGCGGGCGCGCTCGAGGCCGGGCCGGCGGCGCCGGCGCAGAGCCCGCCCGCCATCTTCGCCGACCTGGCTGAAGCGGGACACGTGGTCAAAGCCCTCCTGACCGGCCCCGAGGCCGGCCCGGGGGACGCCGCACCCGACGAAGAGCACGAGCCGGCGTAACCTGGCCGAAACCTCTCACCGGGATGATGAACCATGGAAACGCGCCGGATCCTGATCGGGTGCGACTTCAGCTATGCCGCCGCGGTCAGCACGCCGGTGATCTTCCAGGTTCAGCCGGCTGAATCCGCGGACCTCTCGGTCGAAGGCGCGCGCCGGACATCCGAGCCGGCCATGGGCATCCGCGGCTACACCGACCTGTACGGCAACCCGTGCCTGCGCACCGTGCTGCCCGCGGCCGGTCCAGCTTCGGTTACCAGGCGGTGGCCGTGGTCCCGGACCGGCCCGAAGACGCGGACGAGGACGCACCCGAGCTGGCCCCGGACGCGCTGCCGGATGACACGCTGATCTACACCCTGCCCAGCCGGTACTGCCTGCCCGACGTGCTCGGCGACGAGGCCTGGTCCCGGTTCGGCGGGCTGGCCCCCGGCTACCGGCGGGTGCAGGCCATCTGCGACCACGTGCACAGCCACCTGACCTTCTCCTACGGCAGCACGACGGCGCTGGCCAGCGCGGCCGACGTCAACCGGACCCGGATGGGGGTCTGCCGGGACTTCACCCACCTGGCCGTGACGTTCTGCCGGGCGCTGAACGTCCCGGCCCGGTACGTGTTCGGCTACCTGCCCGACCTCGACGTGCCGCCGGACCCGGCGCCGATGGACTTCGCGGCCTGGATGGAAGTGTGGCTGGGCGACCGGTGGTGGACGTTCGATCCGCGCAACAACACCCGGCGCAAGGGACGTATCGTGATCGGCCGGGGGCGGGACGCCTCCGACGTGGCCATGGCCACGACCTTCGGCGGGCCGGTGCTGGAGTCGATGACCGTCCGGGCGGAGGAAGACCTGGCCGGGGAGGGAGCCTGATGATGCTCGACCCGTCGGTGCTGGCGGCTCCGGTGCTCGACCACCGGGCCCTGGACCTAGCCGCGGCGCGGCGGGTCCGCTACGTCCTGGAGCAGAGCTTCCGGTACGAGTACGACGCGCCGGTGCGGTCGCTGCGGCAGCGGCTGGTCATCGTCCCGCCGCCCCGGCACGGCAACCAGTACCTGCGGGCGCACCGTCTCGAGGTGACCGGCGCGACCGCGCAGCGCCGTCTGCGCCGGGACGCGGCCGGCAACGTGGTGGCCCGGCTGCGGGCGGACCGGGTGCCGCAGGCCATCGAGTTCCGGCTGGCCGCGGTGCTGGAGCGGATCCGCGACGACGGGCCCGTAGTGCTGCCGGAAGAGACGCTCCTGCACCCGCGGATGCTGCGGCCGACCAGGCTCACGGCGGCCGATGAGCGGCTGCGGGCCATGGCGGCCGACGTCCTCCCGTCCCCGCCTGCCACGGCGGCCGCCGGCCCGGAGGAGACCGCCGAGCTGGCCTGCTCGGCGGTGCACGGCGCGCTGAGCTATCAGTACGGAATCACGTCGGTGGCCACCACGGCGGCCGAGGCGCTGGCCGCCGGGCACGGCGTGTGCCAGGACTTCGCGCACGTGATGCTGGCGCTGTGCCATCTGCTCCGGCTGCCCGCCCGGTACGTGTCGGGACACCTGGTCGGCCAGGGCGGCACGCACGCCTGGGTGGAGGTCATCGTGCCGCGGGCCGGGCACGCCGAGGCGGTGGCCTTCGACCCGTGCAACGGCCGCCGGGCCGACGGCCGGTACGTCACCATCGCGACCGGCCGGGACTATGCCGACGTGGCCCCGACGTCCGGCTCCTACCAGGGCACGGGCCGGGGCAGGCTGACGGCCGCCCGCCGGGTGGGCATCCTCGACGCGGCCTGACGCCCCCAGGTGCGGGCCCAGGGCCCGGTACCGGCCCGCCTGGCCGGTCGCGCCTGGCCTAGGCCGGCGCCCGCGCTCGCCTGGGCACGCTATTTTAAATCCGGAATACGGAATCTCAGGAAACGTATTCAGTAATGCACTCTGGCCGCGTGCCCGTGGCCCGGGTTAATCCGGCCGCTCACTAACGAAGCGGCCCGGATTTCCTGGCGGCGCATTATTTGCTTAAGAGCAATTGCCGAACAGCAATTGTCCAGTCGCAATTGCCTTGGGGCAAAGGGTTGACATTCAACCCCGGTACATCCAACAATGCCGTTAACGCCGATGTAACAGCTGTGGAAGTGTCCCGACCAGGAGATATAAGCCTGGGATTTCGTGACGGCTTTGTGGCCGTCACGCCCACGGCAACGGCAACGATGCCGACGCCGCCCTGAGCACTGGCCTGCGCCGACCCCTGCGCACGCCTGCGCTTTACCGTCCGCATCGCCGATTCCGACCGAGCATCTGAGGTTGTCGTTCAGCACAGCGGCCAAGACGCCGCATTTCCACCATCCCCTGATACCGGATGGCAGCAAGGAGAACAGCAATGGCACAAGAGACCTCGGGAACAGGGGCCGCCAGCGGCACCCTGGTCATTCCCGGCGAGATGGCGGCCCGGGTCGACCGCCTGCCGATGAGCTTCATGGCCTGGGAGATCTGCCTGATCGTCCAGGTCGGCTGGGCCATGTCGGCGTCCACGGACGGGATCGCGGCCCGGCTCTACCCGTTCATCTGGCTGCCGGCCAAGGCCGTCACGCACTCGCAGTACGACGTGCTGTACGCGCTGCAGGCCGGGATCAGCATCCTGGTCGGCGGCTACGCGCTGGGCTGGCTGGCCGACAAGATCGGCCGCCGCAAGGCGCTCATCCTGTCCTCGGTGCTGGCCGCCGTGTTCATCTGGCCGTTCGGCTACGTGACCAACTACCCGGCGCTGATCGTGCTGTCGGTCTTCGACACCCTCGGCTTCGCCGGGTACCTGGCCATCAACGTGGTCTACATGAGCGAGATCATGGGCCCGAGCTGGCGGCGGCGCGTCATGCTGCCCAGCCAGACCCTGTGCATCTTCCTGCTCTTCGTGGTCGTGGGCGGCATCCTGCCGCACTACTGGTTCCCGGCCCACTACCGGACGTTCCTGTGGTTCCTGGCCGCCGCGAACCTGGTCATCGCGGTCGCGCTGTACTTCCGGATGCCGGAGTCGCCGCGCTGGCTGGAGGCCCGGGAGCAGCGTGACGAGGCCCGCAAGGTCACCGAGATGATGGAACGGCGGGTCAGCAAGAACGGCGCCGTCACCCTGCCCGAGCCGGACCTGCGGCCGTACGAGGTGGTGGCCGAGGAGAAGACCAACTGGCTGGCGCCGTTCGGCAGGCAGTACGTGTTCGTCACGGTGTTCCTGCTGGTGGTCATGGCCCTCGGTTACGCCGGCATCGTCTACGGCGGGGCGAGCCAGATCATCCTGCTGCTGGTCGGCCAGGGCGGTTACAGCGCCGGCTTCATCTTCGCCATGACGGCGTGGGCGGGCGTGATCGCCACCGTGCTGTACGTGCTCAACGCGTTCATCGGGGACCGGCTCGAACGCAGATGGACGCAGCTCATCGGCGCGGTCTGCTTCGCGGCCGGCTACTTCCTGATGTGGAAGGACGTGCACAGCAGCGTGGCCGTGTACATCGGCTACGCCCTGGGCAACATCGGCGTGGTGCTGTGGCTGTGGAGCATGTACGTGTACATCCCGCAGAACTACCCGACCAGGATGCGGGCGCTGGGCACCGGCTGGACCGACGGCGTCGGGCACCTGGGGGCCTGGGGCGGCGTGCTGATCGCCGGCGCGGTGTTCAACCTGGCCGCGCCGAGCGGGTTCATCCTGTTCGTCACCCTCCCGTGCGCCCTGCTGCCGGGCATCCTGATCGCCATCTTCGGCAAGAACCAGCGCGACCGGACGCTGGAAGAACTGGCCCACTAGCCGCTGGGCCGCCGGCTTGTTGGGCCGCCGGCTCTTCTCGAGGTGTCTCCGGCCGCCCCAGGGTGTCACCGGCGGCCCAGCCCAGGCAAGCGGCCCCCCGCTCAGCGCAGCGCGGGGGGCCGCCTTGCTGTTCGCGCGGCGAGGGCCGCCGGGCCACGGGCACGGTCATCAAACTTGGAATACGGAATTTCAAAGTGTGTTCTTGATTGTCTTATACGCGGGCGATAGGGCGCGCTACGCCGCCCCGCGCCCGGGGAAACGATTGCCGGCAAGCAATTGCCTACTGGCAATTGCTTGCCATCGATTGTCCGGGGGCAATTGCCTACGGGCAAAGGGTTGACATTTAACCCGGGCGCATCAAACAATGCCGTTAACGCCGATGTAACAGCTGTGGAAGTGTCCCGACCAGGAGATATGCCTGGGATTTCGTGACGGCTTCGGCCGTCACACGCCACGGCAGCGGCAACGATGCCGACGCCGCCCTGAGCGCCGGCCTGCGTCCGACCCCTGCGCAGAGTCTCGCTCGACCGCCCGCATCGCCGATCGCGACCGGCTCTCCCCCGTCAGCCACGAAATGAAGGTTGTCGTCCAGCACACCGGCCCGCGCGCCGCGTTTTCAGCGTTACCCCGCCATCCCCTGATACCGGGTGGCAGCAAGGAGAACAAGAATGGCACAAGAGACCTCGGGAACAGGGACCGCGAGCGGCACCCTGGTCATTCCCGGCGAGATGGCAGCCCGGGTCGACCGGCTGCCGATAAGCATGATGGCCTGGGAGATCTGCCTGATCGTGCAGATCGGCTGGGCGACCTCGGCCTCCACGGACGGGATCGCGGCCCGGCTCTACCCGTTCATCTGGCTGCCGGCCAAGGCCGTCACGCACTCCCAGTACGACGTCCTGTACGCCTTCCAGGCCGGGATCAGCATCGTCATCGGCGGCTACGCCCTGGGCTGGCTGGCCGACAAGATCGGCCGCCGCAAGGCGCTCATCATCTCCTCGGTGCTGGCCGGGGCGTTCATCTGGCCGTTCGGCTACGTGACCAACTACCCGGCGCTGATCGTGCTGTCGATCTTCGACACCCTCGGCTTCGCCGGCTACCTGGCCATCAACGTGGTCTACATGAGCGAGATCATGGGCCCGAGCTGGCGGCGGCGCGTCATGCTGCCCAGCCAGACGCTGTGCATCTTCCTGCTCTTCGTCGTCCTGACCGGCATCATCCCGCACTACATGTTCCCCGGCTCGTACCGGGCCTACCTGTGGCTGCTGGCCGGGCTGAACATCCTGGTCGCGATCTACCTGTACTTCCGGATGACGGAGTCGCCGCGCTGGCTGGAGGCGCGCGAGCGCCGCGACGAAGCCCGCCGGGTGATCGAGAAGATGGAGGCGCGGGTCAGCAAGAACGGCCGCGTCCCGCTGCCCGAGCCCGACCTGCGGCCGTATGAGGTGATGGCCGAGGAGAAGACCAGCTGGCTGGCGCCGTTCGGCAAGCAGTACATCGTCGTCACGTTCTTCCTGCTGGTGGTCATGGCCCTCGGCTACGCCGGCATCGTCTACGGCGGCGCGAGCCAGATCACCTTGTGGCTGGTCGTCAAGGGCGGCTACAGCCCGGGCTTCATCTTCGCCATGACGGCCTGGGCAGGCGTGGTCGGCACCGTGGTCTACCTGCTCAACGCGTTCATCGGGGACCGGCTCGAGCGCAGATGGACGCAGCTCATCGGCGCGATCGCCTTCGCCGTCGGCTACTTCCTGATGTACAAGCAGGTGCACAGCAGCGTGGCCGTGTACTTCGGCTACTCGCTGACGATCGTCGGCGTCGCCCTGTGGCTGTGGAGCATGTACGTCTACATTCCGCAGAACTACCCGACCCGGATGCGGGCCCTGGGCACCGGCTGGACCGACGGCATCGGCCACCTGGGCGCCTGGGGCGGCGTGCTGATCGCCGGAGCGCTCTACAGCGTGACCGCGCCGAACGCCTACTTCATCTTCGTCACCATCCCGTGCGCGCTGCTGCCTGGCCTGCTGATCGCGATCTTCGGCAAGAACCAGCGCGGCCGGGCCCTCGAAGAGCTGTCTCAATAGCCGCTGGGCCGCCGGGCAGGTCAGGCCGTCGGCTCTTTCGAGGTGTCTCCGGCGGCCCCCTTGGTGTCACCGGCGGCCCAGCCTCACGGCAAGCGGCCCTCCGCTCAGCGCAGAGCGGGGGGCCGCTTTCCCAGGCCAGCAGGCGGGCTAACGGGTGGCTGGGCGGTCAGCTCGTCCCGCCGGCCAGCGGGCCCGGGTCGCGGCGGCGCCGGTACAGGTCGGCCACGCGGAAGGCCAGGTCGAGGGACTGGCTGCGGTTCAGCCGCGGATCGCAGGTCGTCTCGTAGCGGTAGCTCAGGTCGCTCTCGGTCAGGCGATGGCCGCCGCCGAGGCATTCCGTCACGTCATCACCGGTGAATTCGATGTGGATGCCGCCGGGATAGGTGCCGAGGGCGCGGTGCACCTCGAAGAAGCCGGCCACCTCGTCCAGCACGTCGTCGAAGCTCCTGGTCTTGCGCCCGCCGGCCGCTTCCACCGTGTTGCCGTGCATCGGGTCACAGACCCAGATGACCTCCGGCCGGCTGGCGGCGATCTTCTCGACCAGCGGGGGCAGCGCCTGACGGATCCGCCCGGCGCCCATCCGGGTGGTCAGGGTGCAGCCGGCCAGGCTCCTGGTCCGGGTCGAGGACATCGATCAGCTCGAGCACGTCGTGGGCAGCGGCGTCCGGGCCGATCTTGACCGCGAGAGGGTTGCGGATCTGGCGGGCGAACTCGACGTGCGCGCCGCGCGGATCCCGGGTGCGCTCGCCGATCCACAGCAGGTGACCGGACAGGTCATAGGTGCCCCCGGTCCGCGGGTCGGCCCGGGTCAGAGCGTGCTCGTAGTCCAGCAGCAGCGCTTCGTGGCTGGCGTAGAACTCAACCGAGCGGAACTCCCGGGGGTCGGCCCCGCAGGCGTGCATGAAGGCGATGGCCCGCTCGATCTCGTCGGCCAGCTGCTCGTAACGCCGCCCGGCCGGGCTGGCGGCCACGAAGTCCTGGTTCCAGGCGTGCACCTGGCCCAGGTCGGCGTGCCCGCCGCTGGCCAGCGAGCGGCACAGGTTCAGGGTGGACGCGGCGCAGTGGTAGGCCTCGAGCAGCCGCCCGGGATCGGGCGTCCGGGCGGCCGCGGTGAAGTCGACGCCGTTGACCGCGTCGCCCCGGTAGACCGGGAGCTCGACGCCGTCCTGCACCTCGGTGGCGGCCGAGCGCGGCTTGCCGAACTGGCCCGCCATCCGGCCGACCTTGACCACCGGCACGCTGGCCGCGTAGGTCAGCACGACGGCCATCTGCAGCAGGGTCTGGAACTTGGCCCGGATGCTGCCGGCGGTGGCCCCGGCGAACGTCTCGGCGCAGTCGCCGCCCTGCAGCAGGAAGGCCTCACCGCGCGCCACCGCGGCCAGCCGCTCCTTCAGCTGGTCGCACTCGGCGGCCAGCACCAGCGGCGGCAAGCCTTCCAGGCCGCGCACCACCTCGGCCAGGCGGTCACGGTCGGGCCACCGCGGCTGCTGAAGGGCGGGCGAGGTCACGGAAAGGCAGTCTACGCGCGCCTCCCGCCCGGCCCGGGCGGATCAATCGTCGTCGTCAGGCTCGGCGCCGGCCTCCTGCGGGGCGGCCGGGATCACGGTGTCCGCGTCCCCGGCCAGCAGCTGCTGCGGGATCTGGCCGAAGGCGTAGCGGGCCGGCCCGGGCCCGGCGGCCAGGGTGAACGTCCAGATGACGTCGTACCGGTCGCGCGGCCACTTGCGCGGGACCGGGATGCCGCCGGTGACGGGCAGCGCGGCGGCGATGTCCGGGATGTGCTTGTGCTCCCAGCAGATGAGCACCACGCCGGGCTGGCCGCGGACCAGGCGGTCGGCTAGCTGCCGTTCCTCGCCCTGGGCGAAGTCGGCGGTGATGGGCAGCTCCAGGCGCTCGCTCAGGCCCTGGATGGTCTGATACGACCGGTGCGCGGCCGTCTTGCCGGGATGACCCCAGGACGGCGCGACCAGCAGCGTCGGGGTGCGCAGGCCGGGCCGGAGCGGGCCGAAGTCCGGGTGGAACAGGGCGGCGAGGGCGCCGGAGCGCTGCCAGCCGCGGGGCAGCAGCGAGTGCTCGTTGTGGCTGCCCTGGTAGTCGACCCCGGTCAGCGGCGGCTTCAGGGGCTTCTCGGCGTGCCGGATGATGTAGATGACTTCGGGCGACACGTCCATGGGGCCAAGGTAAGGCATGGAGCGGCCAGGCCCTATTGGCCGTTGCGCCGGACAGGTCCGCTCTGACAGGATTTTTACGTGGGCTGGCCAGCACTCTCTCCCCCACGCAGTACGACATGCGGATGCTGGCGCCCTCAGCCCCTCCCGCCCGAGACAACCCGGGGCCCGCATGCCTGACCACCCTGCATCAGCGAGGATGCTCGACCGTGGCCGCGAGCGCAAGACGCTAGACGAGCTCGTCGCTGATACGCGCGCGGGGCGCAGCCGCGCGCTGGTCCTGCGCGGCGACGCGGGAATCGGCAAGACCGCCCTGCTGGGATACCTGTCCGGGGCCGCGGACGGCTGCCATGTCACGCGGGTCGCGGGAATCGAGTCCGAGATGGAGCTCGCCTTCGCCGGCCTGCACGCCCTGTGCGCCCCGATGCTCGGCCGTCTGGAGCATCTGCCCGGGCCGCAGCGCGACGCGCTGAACACCGCGTTCGGGATGAGCGCCGGGCCGCCGCCGGATCGCTTCCTGGTCGGCCTGGCCGTGCTGAGCCTGCTGGCTGACGCAGCCGATGAGCAGCCGTTGCTGTGCCTGGTGGACGATGTGCAGTGGCTCGACCAGGTGTCGGTGCAGACCCTCGCGTTCGTGGCGCGACGGCTGCTGGCCGAGCGGGTCGGGCTGGTGTTCGCGCTGCGCGGGGCGGGCGGCGAGCACGAACTG
Organism: uncultured Actinomycetes bacterium; assembly: GCA_963744005.1. GTDB lineage: Bacteria > Actinomycetota > Actinomycetes > Streptosporangiales > Streptosporangiaceae > Palsa-504. Next base: position 3,286,834 of record CAVURU010000003.1, read on the forward strand.
GCCGGACTGCCGGAACTCGTGATCGAAGGGCTGGGCGCCGAGGACGCCCGCCGGCTGCTCGACGCGAGGATGCCCGGAGCGCTCGACGCGAGAGTGCGGGACCGGATCCTCGGTGAGGCCGACGGCAACCCTCTCGCGCTGCTCGAGCTGCCTCGCGAGCGGTCCGCGATGGCGATACCGGGCGGGTTCGGGCTGGCCCGGCAGACCCCGCTGACGAGCCGGATCGAGCAGGGCTTCGCGCGACAGCTCGAGCCGCTCCCGGCCGACACCCGGCGGCTCATGCTGCTGGCCGCGGCCGAGCCGGTCGGCGACGTGACGCTGCTGTGGCGCGCGGCCGAGCGGCTCGGCATCGAGCCCGAGTCGGCCGCACCGGCCGAGGCGGCAGGCCTGGTCGAGATCGGCGCCCGGGTGCGGTTCCGCCACCCGCTGCTGCGCTCCGCCGCCTACCGGGCCGCGGCGGCACCCGAGCGACGGGAGGTCCACCGGGCGCTGGCCGAGGCGACGGACGCAGCGACGGACCCGGATCGCCGGGCCTGGCACCGGGCCCGCGCGGCAGGCCGGCCGGACGAAGCGGTGGCCGGCGAGCTGGAGCGGTCGGCGGGCCGAGCGCAGGCCCGCGGAGGGTTGTCGGCGGCCGCGGCGTTCCTGCAGCGAGCCGCCGAACTGACGCCCGACCCCGCCCGGCGGGCCGATCGCTCGCTGGCCGCGGCCCAAGCGAAGCTCGACGTCGCCGACGCGGCCGCCGCGGCCGAGCTCATGGCCGCGGCCGAGCTCGGGCCGGTCAGCGACCTGCAGCGCGCCCAGCTGCAGCGGCTGGGGGCGCAGATCGTGTTCACCAGCCAGCGCGGGCGGGACGCCCCGCCGCTGCTACTCGAGGCGGCCCGGCAGCTCGAGCCAATGGACCCCGCAATGGCGCGGGAGACCTACCTCGAGGCGATCGCCTCGGCCATGTTCGCCGGGCGCCTCGGCACCGGCCCGGATGAGCGCGAGGTGGCGGCGGCGGCGCGCGGGGTGACCCAGGCGCCCGCGCCCGGCGCGGCCGAGCAGCTCCTCGGGGCCCTGGTGACGCGGTTCACCGAAGGGTACGGGGCGGCTGTCGCGCCGATCTCACGGGCGCTGCGGGCGTTCGACGAGCCCGGTGGAGGCGGGGCGGACCGGCGGTGGCTCTGGCTGGCGTGCCGCCTCAGCCAGGATCTGTGGGATGACGAGCTCTGGCATGCGCTCGCGACCCGCGGCGTCCGGCTGGCACGCGAGACCGGCGAGCTCAACCTGCTCCCGAACGCGCTTAACTATCTCGCTGCGCTCAACGTCCATACGGGGGCGTTCGCTACCGCCGGCACGCTGGTCGAAGAGGTCGATTCGATCACGCAAGCCACTGGAATCCCACCGCTCAAGTACGCGGCAGCAATGCTGGACGCGGCCCGCGGCAATCAGGTCCAGACCATGACGATGCTCGAACGGGGTCTGCAGAACGTGACCGAACGGGGTGAGGGTTCGGCCGTCGGTGCCGCCTTCTGGCTTATCGGCATGCTGCACAACGGGTACGGCCACTACGAGGAGGCGCTGGCGGCCGCGCGCCGGGCTTGCGAGCACGACGACGTCCTCTATTGCGGACGGGCCCTAGTCGAGCTGGTCGAGGCGGGCGTTCGCAGCGGACGGCCGGACGAAGCCGCTGCGGCGATGGGCCGCCTGAGCGAGCGCACACAGGCGAGTGGCACCGAGTGGGCGCTCGGGATCGACGCTCGGTGCCGGGGACTGCTGGCCGACGACGAGGAGCTGTACCGCGAATCGGTCGAGCGCCTGGCCCGCAGCCGGGCGGTCGTCGAGCAGGCGCGCAGCCACCTGCTGTACGGCGAGTGGCTGCGCCGGGAGAACCGGCGCCGAGACGCACGCGAGCAGCTGCGCACGGCGCATGAGATGTTCAGCCGGATGGGCGCGGCCGGATTCGCCGAGCGGGCGGGACGTGAACTGTCCGCAACCGGTGAGACGGTGCGGAAACGGATCGCCGAGACGGCCGACGACCTCACCGCACAGGAGGCGCAGGTCGCCCGGCTGGCCGCCCAGGGTCGCACGAACCCGGAGATAGCGGCCATGCTGTTCGTCAGCCCGCGCACGGTGGAGTACCACCTGCACAAGGTGTTCCCGAAGCTCGGCATCAGCTCGCGCCGGGAGCTGCGCAGGGCGCTGCCGGCCGCGGAGGACGCCGCCATACCCGCCTAGCCGCCCGGGCCAGCTGCACCTCGCCCGCTGCTCCGGCCATGCGCTGGCGCCGGCCCGGATGGGGTCCGCATGCCTGTCTCCGCCCAGGATTCGCCCTCCGGCAGGCCGGCGTGATCGAGTCAGCTGGGGGGTGGAGTTCCGGAGGCCCGCGCCGAGGCAGGTGACCGTAAATCCCGGCCAGCTGAGGGGCGAAGGACCTGTCAAGAGGGTGGTGCCCCACCACGCCCGTGTCCCGCGAACCGGGTGAACGGTTCGCGGGACACGGGCGGCTCGGGTCACCCGGTGGCCTGGACGGCCTCCAGGATGACGCGGGTCACGAGCGACGGGGCGGAGATGAGGGACAGGTGCCCGGCGTTGACGTCCGTCACATGGGCGCCCGCGCGCTGAGCCATGAACGCCTGCTCCGCGGGCGGGATGACCCGGTCCGCGGTCCCGATCACGGCCCAGGACGGGATGGTCTCCCAGGCCGGGGTGCCGGACGGCTCGGTAAAGGCACTGGCCGCCAGCGGCCGCTGGGTCGCGGCGATGATTGATGCCTGGTTAGCGGGAAGGCCGGTGGCGAAGCAGCCGGGGATCAGGCCCGGCTTGATGTAGAGGTCGGCGTCACCGGCTGCCGCGCCCGGGTAGGGCACGGGGTTAAAGGCGCTGGCGCCGCCCAGGCAGGAGCCGGGCTGCGCTTGGGCCAGGTCGCCGATGGTGTCGCCCTGAGCGGGAATGAAGGCGTCCACGTAGACCAGGGCCCGTATCTCGGGGTCGCCCACCGCGGCATTGGTGATGACCGCGCCGCCGTAGGAGTGCCCGACCAGGACGACCGGCCGCCCCCGCAGGGCCGCGTTCTGGATCAGGAACTGGCGCAGGCTGGCGGAGTCCTGAGGCAGGCCGCGCAGCGGGTTGGGCGGCGCGTACACGGTAAACCCGCTGCGCTGCAGCAGGGGAATGACGCTGCTCCAGCTCGAGGCGTCCGCCCAGGCGCCGTGCTCGAGTACGATCACTGGCTTGACCGAGCCCGTGGGGCCTGCGGCCGCGGTACCGACCGAGGCCCCGGCTGGAGCTCGGCCCGAAGTGATGGCCAGGAGGGCCGCGGCCAGCAGGACAGCCAGCAGCGCGGGCAGGCTGACGCGCCGCGTCAGGCGACTGAGTGACATGAGGGTTCCTTTCGTGACGGCGGGTGGCGGGTCAGGCGGTGAGGCGGGCGGCCTGCTCGATGACCTGGGCGACGGCCTCCGGGTCGGCGATCATGGACAGATGCCCGGCAGTCAGCTCGGTGATGTGGGCGCCGGCCCGCTTGGCCATGTAGGTCAGCTCGGCGGGCGGGATGACCTGGTCCATGGTGCCGATCACGGCCCACGACGGGACCGTCTTCCAGGCCGGGACACCGGCCGGCTCGGTGAAGGCACTGGCCGGCAGCGGCCGCTGGGTCGCGGCGATGACAGCGGCCTGGCGGGCCGGTAGCCCAGTGGCAAAGGAGCCGGGGACCAGGCTCGGCTTGATGTAGAGATCCACGTCACCGGCCGTCGCGCCCGGGTACGGGACCAGGCTGAAGATGTCGGGCGGGTTGCCCAGCAGGCTCGATCCGGGCTGGGCGCCGGCCAGCTGCCCGATGGTCTCGTCCTGGTCGGGGATGAACGCGTCCACGTAGACCAGAGCCCGGACCAGGGGGGCGCCGACGGCCGCGCCGGTGATGACCGCCCCGCCGTAGGAGTGCCCGGCCAGGACGACCGGCTGGCCGGCCAGGGCCGGATTCCCGGTGAGGAAGTCGTGCAGGTAGGCAGCGTCGTGCGGCAGGCCGCGCAGCGGGTTGGGCGGGGAGTAGACGGTGAAGCCGTCGTCCTGCAAGCGCACGATGACGGCGTTCCAGCCGCTGGCGTCGGCCCAGGCGCCGTGGACGAGCACGATGGCGGGGAGTTGCTCGGACATGGTTCTTCTCCTTCGCTGAGGCGGATTACCACGCAGCGTCCCTCCCGTCCCGCGGGGCTCGCATCCGTCAAAGTCCCTAGCGCGGATCCCGGGCCGGGACCTGGCCGGCCCGGCGGGGTCATCGGGTGAACCCGCGCCACGACCAGGGATAAGCGGCGGGCGGCGGACGGCTCAGGCGGCCCTGCGCTGAAGTGACTGGGGTATCTCACGGATGCGAGCGAGAGGGCACCCAGACGAGCGTGGTGCTCAGCCGTCCACCTGCGGCGGCGCACACGAAGGGATGCTCATCATGAAGATCGTCGTCATCGGCGGGACCGGCCTGATCGGTTCCAAGCTCGTGGACAGGCTGACCGCGGATGGTCACGATGCCCTCCCGGCCGCGCTCGGCACCGGCGTCAACATCATCACCGGAGAGGGCCTGGCCGCCGCCGTCAGCGGCGCGGACGTCGTCGTCGACGTGTCGAACTCGCCGTCGTTCGAGGACGCAGCGGTGCTGGAGTTCTTCGAGACCTCGACCCGTAACATCCTCGACGCCGAGGCCGCCGCGGGCGTGGGACATCACGTGGCGCTGTCGGTCGTCGGCGCCGAACGACTGCCCGAGAGCGGCTACCTCCGGGCCAAGGTCACCCAGGAGAAGCTGATCAAGAGCTCCTCGATCCCGTACACGATCGTGCACGCGACGCAGTTCTTCGAATTCGGCCCGCGCATCGCCGACTCGATGACCGACGGGCAGACGGTGCGAGTGCCCGCGGCGCTGATCCAGCCGATGGCCTCCGACGACGTCGCCGTCGCGATGTGGCTGGTCACGCCGGCCGCCCCGCTGAACGGCACCACGGAGGCGGGCGGTCCCGAGGCGTTGTGGTTCGAGGATTTCCTGCGGCGGGGGCTGCGCGCGGCGGGGGATCAGCGCACGGTGGTCACCGATCCGCAGGCTCAGTACTACGGGACCCGGCTGACCGAACGGGCCCTGCTGCCGGGCCACGGCGCCCGGCTCGGCGCGACCCGATTCGGTGACTGGCTCAGCCAGCGCGGACAGAAGTCATCATGAGGATCGTCGTCATCGGCGGCGAGTTCCTCGGGGCCAAGCTCGTCACCACGCTCCGCGAGCAGGGCCACGACGCGGGACCGGCGTCACCGGACACGGGAGTCGACACGGTCACCGGCGCCGGGCTCGATGACGCCCTGAGCACGGCGGCTGTGGTGATCGACGTGTCGGACCCGCCTTCCTTCGGCGACGACGCGGCCCTGGACTACTTCGGGGCGTCCACCCGCAACCTGCTGGCCGCGGAGGCGGCGGCAGGCGTCCGGCACCACGTGCTGCTGTCGGCGGCGGGGCTGGAGCGGCTGCAGCGCAGCGAATACTTCTGGGAGAAGAACCTCCAGGAAGAGCTCATCGAGAACTCGGTGATCCCGTATTCGATCGTGCGCGCGACGCAGTTCTTCGAGTTCTGGCCGAGCCTGGCCGATGCCGCCACCGACGGCGGCACGGTCTGGATGCCGCCCGTGCTCTTCCAGCCCATGGCCGAGGACGACGTCATCCAGGTCGTGGCCGGGATCGCGGGCGGCGCGCCGCTGAACGGGACGGTCGAGGTGGCCGGACCGGAGCGTTTCCGGATGGACGAGTTCATCCGGACCGCCCTGGCGGCGCGCGGCGACCCGCGCGCCGTGATCACCGACCCGCAGGCCCGCTTCTTCGGCATCGAGCTCGGCGAGCGGACGCTGCTGCCGCGCGCCGACGCGGTGCTGGGCGAGACCCGGTTCGCTGGCGAGTCCAGCCACGTCCCGTTCGGAGAAAACGCCTATGCCCGGAGGCCAGGATGAGCACCCCGCCCGGCGACGAGGCATTCCTGCACCGCCTGGAGATCGAGGTCAGGACGGAACTGACCCTGGCCGAGAACGGTACGCCGTATGAGCAGGCCATCGCCGTCCCCATCGACCAGTGGCTGTCCGATCCGGCGGATGACCAGCGCTACGAGGCTGGCCTGCGCGGCCTGCTCGGCGCCGTCGAGGCGATGGAAGACGACTCGGGCCCGGGGCCGGAAAGCCGGTGACCGATGCAAGTCACGCGACAGCACGTCGTCGACCTGCTGAAGATCGCGGGACTGCGGGAGCTGGCCGAGGAGGCCCGCCGAGTCCTGCCTGACCCGGTCGAGTACAACCACGCCGAGCGTTTTCTGGCCGGCTACGGCATCAGCAAAGACCAGCTCATCAGCCTGCGCGGCGGAAGCCCGTGACCCAGGGAGGATCGATGACCATCCAGGCCCGCCGCGGCCAGGCGGCACAGCGCCTGGCCCGCGGCCGGGCGGGCGCCAAGAGGCGGCGGCTCGTCCCGCGGGTGCTGCGGCGAGACCCGGAGGACCGGTGGGCGGCGGCGTTCGGGCGGATGGCCGGGTACTCGTTCGCGGTGGCGAGCGTCACCGGAGTCCTGTTGCTGCCGTTCTTCCGGACCTCGATGGCCACGGTGGCTTATCACGGCTCCTACACCAAGCTTGACGGCGCCCGGGTGAGCCAGGCCTACCAGTCCGTGCTGGCCATCAGCTTCGACGTACGCGGCGGCCTGCTGATCCGGCAGGTGCACCACTGGTCGGCGGACCTGTTCGTGGCGGCCATCGGCCTGCGGCTGGGCCGGGCGTTCTTCACGGGCTGGTTCTCCGACCGGGCCCGGCCGCGCTGGCTGATCTGGGCCGCGCTGCTGCCGACGGGCATGCTCGCGGCCTACTCCGGCACGATCCTGCCCGACGACATGGTCTCCGCGGGCAGCCTCAGCGTGATCACCGGCGTGCTGCTGTCCGTGCCGGTCATCGGGACGCACCTGGTGTGGTGGATCTTCGGCGGGGCGCCGCCCGGGCACCAGATCATCGGCCGGGACTACTGGTTTCATATCCTCGTGCTGCCCGTCCTGACCGGCCTGCTGCTGCTGGCCAGCGGGCGGATGTCGCCCCGCGGGCCGCGCCGGGTGCGGCTGGATCCGCTGCTGCCGTTCACGTGCGGCGTGCTCGTCCTGCTGGGCACGGCGGCACAGATCAACCCGGTGTGGCTGTCCGGGCCCGCCCAGCCGGGCAGCATCAGCGCGGGTTCGGCGCCGGACTGGTACATGGCCTTCCTCGATGGCGCGCTGCGGATCATGCCCGCCTGGGAGCTGTCGGCCGGCGGTCATCCGCTGGCCCTCGGCGTGCTCATCGCCGGCATCGGGGTGCCCGGGCTGTTCTTCACTGCGCTGGCGGTCTACCCGGCGGCCGACCATTGGGTCACCGGCCGGCACCCGCCGCACGAGCTGCTGCCGCCCGCGGCGGCCGACGTCGGGGGCCGCACGGCGGCGGGGGTAGCCGCCATCACCTTCTACGGCGTGCTGTGGGCCGCCGCCGCCAACGATCAGATCGCCTACCACCTGCACCTGGATCTCTACTCCGTCACCTGGGCCTTCCGCGTACTCGCGCTGGCCGGGCCGCCGCTGGCCTTCCTGCTCACCCGGGCCTTCTGCCGTGCGCTGGCCGGCCAGCGCCGGGAAGAGGAACGGCGCGGCCGGGAAACGGGGCGGATCGTGCGGGACCGGCGTGGCGGCTACGCCGAGATTCGCGAGCCAGCCCGCCCGGCGGCGCCGCCCGGCGCCGGGGCGGGCGGCCGCCCGATCGCGGGAGGAGACACGACGCCATGGACAGTCCGAACCTGATCGCGGCTCTCATGCCGGTGATCCTGATGCCGCTGCTCACGGGCGTATCCCTGCCCTTCAGCGCGGCCGGACGGAAGGACCGGCGACCACGCCCCGGCGCCGACGGCCACCGCTGCGGTGAATACCTGTACGTCCCGTGCACCCGGATGCCTGGCCCGGGCCGTCCCGCGGAAACGCGGCACTGGGTCCAGCAGGTGCCCATCGTGAAGAAGACGCCGGACTGGATCTTCTACACCAGTGACACCTGGGACCGGAGCGAGACCGTAGCCGGCCCGGGCTGCATCAGCCGCCAGGAGTTCGAAGCGGGCCGTCACGGCTACCCGCCCGGCGTGATCCCGATCCCCGGCCGCCGGCCGGGATCGGCGGGCCGGCTGTTCTTCGCCAGCCGCCAGGCCGCCGAGGACCACCTGCGCAGCGGCCTCCCGCCGCGAGCCAGGCAAGCCCGGCGGGAGGCAGCACCGGCGATCGCGGAGCTGCGCCGCGCGATGGCCGAGGCACACCCGGATCGCGGCGGCACGACGGGACAGTTCATCGAGGCACACGACCGGTACCAGGCGGCCCTCCGGGTCGCGGGCCGGCGCGGCGGTCAGCGCGGGGAAACAGTCGTTACCAGCTGCCCTTGTGCTCGGGGACGCGGAAGACGAGCGGGACCATGACGAAGAGCAGGATCCCGGCGGCGACCCAGAGGAGGCGGGCCTGGGCCAGGCCCGGATCGGAGCTGCGGTTGAGGATGGCGGTGACGGTGGAGACAGAGAAGATGATGCCCATGAAGACGAACATCTGCCGCAGGCCGGTGATGGCCGCCACCTCCTCGGGCGCGACCTGGAGGCTGGCGTTCCGCGAGGCGGGGTTGGCCATGCCGTTGCCCAGGCCGGTGATGCCGGCTGCGATGGCGAGCCACAGGTAGGGGCTCAGGCCGAACCGGGGCGAGATGGCCATGGCGACCGAGCCGATGGCGACCACGCTGAAGCCGGCGGCCAGCGGCAGCCGGTAGCCGGTGCGGCGCAGCGTCATGGCCGCCGCGACCCCGATGGCGATGGCCCCGACGCCGCGGGCGGCCAGCAGCGTGCCGGCGCTGAGCGGAGGCAGGTGGTAGCGGTCCTCGGCGTAGAGCGGGGCCAGCGACGCGATGCCGAACCCGGCCACCCCCCACAGGAAGTTGAGGCTGTTCAGCACGGCGAAGCCGCGGGCCCGCAGCAGCCGCATCGGGATGAACGGCGCGGGCGATCGCCTGGTGTGCCGGATGAACAGGGCCAGGGCGACCAGCGCGACGGCCTCCGGGATGAGGAAGGCCGGGTCGTACAGGGTGGTGCCCTGGTTGCCGATGCTGGTGATGCCGAAGTTGGCGGTCAGGATGAACAGCCCCATGAGCAGCAGCCCGCGGATGTCGGTCCTGGTCCGGCCGGTCGGCGCGGAGTCGGGCACGACCTTGACCAGGGCGACGAGCAGCACGAGGCCGATCGGGACGTTGACGAAGAAGATCCACCGCCAGGACAGGTAGCCGACCAGGATCCCGCCGACGACCGGGCCGAGGACCTGGCCGCCGGAGGCGATCGTGCCGAACAGCCCGATGGCCCGGTCCCGGTCCCGGCCGAAGTGCTCGGCGACCAGGCCGGCCGCGGAGGGCTGGATGGCGCCGCCGCCGAAGGCCTGCAGGGCCCGGAACGCGACCAGCAGGTAGATGCTGTTAGCCAGGCCGCACAGCAGGGAGGAGGCGGTGAACAGCAGCACGGCGTAGAAGAAGACCCGGCGCCGGCCGAGCTCGTCGCTGATCTTCCCGGCGATGGGCAGCACGATGACCATGCCGAGGCTGTACACGGTCAGGGTCCAGCCGGCCCAGTTAATGGTGGCGTGCAGGCTGGTGTGAATGGCGGGCAGCGCAGTGGCCACGATGGTGGAGTCGATCGAGCTCATGAACAGCCCGACCGCGACGATGGCGAAGATCAGGTGCCGCGAGGGCCCGGGCGCCCCGGGGGGCCGGGCGGCCACGCCGACTGGTTGCTCGATCGCCATTGTCGTTAGCTTACCTAACGACAATGGCGGCCGGGCTCTGGACGGGAGACGGAACCGGTGCCAGGGTGATCGGTGAGGGATCCGGGACAGCTGGGCGCTTGACGAGGAGTGCACCCCGATGCGAATCGTTATCGACAAGAACCTGACGGTGCCGATGCGCGACGGCGTGACGCTGGCCACTGACGTCTACCGGCCGGACGGGCCGGGCCCGTTCCCGACGCTGGTGCAGCGGACGCCGTACAACAAGGAGTTCGGGCTGACCGGCTTCAGCTTCAACATCCTGCGCGGCGTCCAGGCCGGGTACGCGGTGATCATCCAGGACACCCGCGGCCGGTGGGCGTCGGCCGGGGAGTTCAACCCGTTCTTCGACGAGGCCCTCGACGGGGCCGACACCATCACCTGGGCGGCCGCCCAGCCGTGGTCGTCCGGCGCGGTGGGCATGATCGGCGGGTCCTACTTCGGCGCCACCCAGTGGACGGCGGCGACGGCGGCCCCGGCCGCGCTGCGGGCCATCGCGCCGTTCGTCACCACCGACCAGTACTACGAGAGCTGGGCCTACCAGGGCGGCGCGTTCCAGCTCGGCTTCAACCTGCACTGGACGCTGTCGTCGCTGGCGCTGGGCGAGGTGTCGCGGCGGATGGGGTCGGGCGCGGCCACCGGCCAGGACTTCGCGGCGCTGGTGGCCGCGGTGGACGGGAACGACGACCTGTACCGGCGGCTGCCGCTGCTGGGACTCCCGGAGCTCAAGGAGCTGGCCCCGTACTACGACGACTGGCTCAGCCACCCGGCCTACGACGACTTCTGGCGGGCCACCGCGCCGCGGGAGTCCTACGGCCAGATCACCGCGCCCGCGCTGAACATGGGCGGCTGGTACGACCTGTTCCTCAAGGGCACCCTGGCCAACTACACGGGCATGAAGGCGCACGGCGGCAGCGACGCGGCCCGGCAGAACCAGCGGCTGGTCGTCGGCCCGTGGGCGCACGGGCCGGCGGGCGGCTGGTTCCCCGAGCGGTCCTACGGGCTGCTGTCCGGCACCGAGACGGCCGACATCACCGGGCTGCAGCTGCGCTGGTTCGACTGGCTGCTGAAGGGCGAGGACACCGGCCTGGCCGCGGACAAGCCTGTCCGGCTGTTCGTCATGGGGGCCAACGAGTGGCGTGACGCGGACGACTGGCCGCTGCCCGGCACCGACTACGTCGGCTACTTCCTGCACAGCGGCGGCCGGGCCAACACGGCGACCGGCGACGGGAGCCTGTCGGCCGACGCACCGGGAGACGAGCCGGAGGACGCCTACCTGTACGACCCGCGGGACCCGGTGCCCACGACGGGCGGCGGGACGTTCCTGCCCGGGCTGTCCATCGGGGCCAATTCCGGGCCGCGGGACCAGCGCGCGGTCGAGGCCCGGCACGACGTGCTGTGCTACACGACCGAGCCGCTGGGCGCGCCGCTGGAGGTCATCGGCCCGGTGCAGGCCGTGCTGCACGTCTCCTCCTCGGCCCCGGACACCGACTTCACGGCCAAGCTGGTCGACGTGGCCCCGGACGGGCGGGCGGAGAACCTGGCCGACGGGATCCTCCGGGCCCGGTACCGGGAGTCGCTGTCGGAGCCGTCGCCGCTCGAGCCGGAGCACGTCTACGAGATCACCGTCGACCTGGTGGCCACGGCGGCGGTGATCCCGGCCGGGCACCAGATCCGGCTGGAGGTGTCCAGCAGCAACTTCCCCCGGTTCGACCGGAACACCAACACCGGCGGGGTGATCGCCACCGAGACCGAAGCTGACTTCCGGCAGGCGGTCAACCGCGTGCATCACACCGGGAGCCCGGCCGTCCCGGCTGGTGCTGCCGGTCATTCGCTCCCGGTGAGGCAGGAATCACACCACCGCACGTAGTTAACCGCGAAACGCCGCCTGGCCAGGAGTTACCCGGCCAGGCGGACCCGGCCGGGCGGCAGCAGCGGCCGGCGGCCGGCCCCGCGTCGTTGCCTGACCGCCTACTCGCAGGTAGCGTACTTCCGTTGCTCCATTCACAACCTGTGATTCACATGTAACCAGGATGCTGCCGCGGGGGGCCCGATACCGATGCCGTTTCATGACGAGACAGCAGCAGGCGGCGGCCCGGACCAGGAGAACGCGCCGGGCGAGGCGGCCGATGACCTGGCCTGGCTGGCGGCGTTCCGGGCCGAGCACCCCGACGTCAGCGTGCACTCCACCAGCCGGGGGGTCTGGTTCGCGGACGGGCCGGACTGGCGGGTCTACGGCCGGGCGCTACCAGAGTTCCTGGACAAGCTGAGGAACCGGTTCCCGCTCCAGGCCGCGGAGCCGGACCGGTAAGCCGGCCCGGGATCGCGCCGCCCGAGGTTTCGCGGGCGGCCCGGCGGGCATGGTGGCTGGACTTCCGCCGGCGACCGCGAGGGTACGGCCGGCCGTTCCCGGCCCGGGCGGGACCCCCGCGGGCCACAGCCGGAGGCTGGCCATGACCGAAGCCCTGACATTCAGCACCAGGCGCGAGCCGGACTACACGGTGGTGACCGTCTCGGGGGAGATCGACATGGTCTCGGTGGCCCGGCTGCGGGAGCAGCTGTTCGAGCTGGCGGCCAGCGGCGAGCCGGTGGTGGCCGACCTGGACCGGGTCAGCTTCATCGACTCGACCGGGCTCGGAGTGCTGGTCGGGACGGTCAGGCGCGCCGCCGCGCACGGCGGCAGCTTCCGGGTCGTCAGCACTCAGCCGAACTTCTGGCGGCTGTTCCGGATGGCCGGCCTGGACAGCGCGATACCGCTGACCCGGACCCTGGCCGAAGCCCAGCAGGCGCTGGCGGCCCGGGACGCGCCCGGGCCTGGCTCCCGCCGCGGATAAGCGAGCGGCGCATTAGGCGGCGCATCAGGGGCGGCGCGTCAGCAGCTACGGATGAGAGCCCGCGCGGATTAGTTGCCTGCAGACAATTGCCTGACGGCAGGCTTGCCGGTCGCGCCGGGCTGATGGCACCATATGCCATGATGGCGCAGTATGTCAGGCCCGGGCGCCGTCCCTCGACAGGCCAGCAGCAACGCGCCGAAAGGAACTGCGTGATCGACGAACCGCCCGCGAGGGCGCCCGAACAGGACGTCCAGGCGGAACGACTCGCCGGAACAGATGCGGACCACTGGCTGCCCAGCCAGATCGCCGCGCTGGCCATCATCGCCACGGCCGGCCTGATGGTTTCCATCACGCTGTCGATGCTGGTCCCGGTGCTGCCGCTGATCGCCGGGGACATCGGCGCCTCGACGACCAGTACCGAGTGGCTGCTGACCTCGGCGCTGCTGGCCGCGGCGGTGTCGGTGCCGATCGCAGGCCGGCTGGGCGACCTGTACGGCAAGCGGCTGATGCTCATCGCCTGCGCCGCCTTCCTGGTCGTCGGCTCGCTCATCTGCGCGCTGAGCAGCAGCCTGGTCCCGCTGGTCATCGGGCGCAGCATCATGGGGCTGTCGGTCGCGGCCATCCCGCTTGGCGTGAGCTTGATCACGGTGATCCTGCCGCCGCGGCGCGCGCTGTTCGGCGTGGCGCTGATCAGCGCGATGCTCGGCGTGGGCGGGGCGCTGGCCCTGCCGCTGGCCGGAGTGATCGGCGAGCACGCCGACTACCACCTGCTGTTCTGGATCTGCCTGGGCGGCGGGCTGATATCGCTGGTCGGCAGCTGGCTGTTCCTGACCGAGCCGGCCCGGCGCGCCAGCGGCGGCTTCGACCTGCCTGGCGCGGTCTTGCTGGCGGTGGCGCTGTTCTGCCTGCTGCTGCCGCTGAGCGAGGCCGCGGTGTGGGGGTGGGGGTCACCCCAGACGATCGGGCTGCTGGTGGTGGCGGTCGTCCTGCTGGTGGTCTTCGCGCTGATCGAGCGCCGGGTGCCCTCGCCGCTGGTCGACATCGCGGCCAACGCCAAGCCGGCCCTGCTGCGGACCAACGTGGCCTCGGTCTGCGTCGGGTTCGCGCTGTTCGCCAGCTTCATCGGGACCGCGGCCTACGTGCAGGCCCCGACGGCCACCGGCTACGGGTTCGGGGCGTCCATCGTGGTCGGCGGCCTGTGCCTGCTGCCCAGCGGGCTCGGGCAGCTGGCCCTGTCACCGGTGTCGGCCGTGATGACCCGCCGGTTCGGCCCCAAGATCACCCTGGCCACCGGAGCCCTGGTCGTCGCGACCGGGTTCATCCTGCGCATCGTGCTCACCGGCCAGCTGTGGGAGATCGTCGCCGGCACCGACGGTGGCCGGCGCGGGGACCGGCATCGCCTACGCGGCCATGCCGGCCCTCATCTCGCTCGGCGCCCCGCACGCCGAGCTGGCCGCGGCCAACGGCCTGAACACGTTGTGCCGCGCGGGAGGCAGCTCCCTGGCCAGCGCGGTCGGGGCCACCATCCTGGCCTCCTCGGTCGTCGTGGTGAGCGGCGCGGCCTTCCCGTCGCTGACGGCCTACCGGCTGCTGTTCATCCTGTGCGCCGCCGCGGCCATCCTGGGCGCGGCCATCGCCCTGCTGGTGCCCTACCCGCCCGGCTACACGCCGCTGCGCAAGAGCGGGGCCCCAGCCGCGGAGTGGTGAGCCGCATCAGGTGACCCTGGCCGGGCAGTCTCAGTAACCATGCCGCTGCTGCATGTCCGCGTCGTCACCCCGGCCCGCCTCAGCCACGAGGTCGAGGCGATACTGAGCCGCCAGCCCGGGGCGACCAACCTCGTCGTACTGCCGGGGGCCGCCCGGGAGCCCAGCGGGGACCTGTTCCAGGCGGACGTGGCCCGCGAGTGCGTGCAGGACGTGGTCAACGACCTGTGCGAGCTGGGAATCGACCGGGACGGCTCGATCAGCTGGCGGGCAGTCGAGACGGCCATCGGGGACGGCATGCGGCGCGCCGAGCGGACCGCGCCGGGCGACGGGGCCGACGCGATCATCTGGGACGAGGTCGTCGCGGCCACCGGCGAGGAATCCGCCCTGAACTGGACCTTCATGTCGTTCATGGTGCTGGCGTGCATCCTGGCCGCGATCGGCGTGGCCACGAACTCGCCGATCACCATCGTGGGCGCGATGGTGGTAGGGCCGGAATTCGGCCCGCTGGCCGGGATCGCCGTCGGGCTGCGGCTGCGCCAGTGGGACGCGGTGCGCCGGGGCATCGTCGCGCTGGCCGCCGGGTTCGCCGGGGCGATCGCCGTGACCGCGGCGGTAGCGGCCCTGTGGCGGGTGACCGGCCTGGTCGACGCGCATGACCTGGCCGTCTCGACCGGGACGGAGTTCATCTACCAGCCGGGCTGGTTCTCCATCATCACGGCCCTGGTGGCGGGGGCGGCCGGGACCTTGTCGCTGACCTCAGCCAAGTCGGCCGCGCTGGTAGGGGTCTTCATCTCGGTCACCACCATCCCGGCCGCGGGTAACGCGGCGCTGGCCCTGGTCTTCGGCAACTACCACGAGGCGGCCGGCTCGGCGCTCCAGCTGGTCATCAACCTCACCGGTATCGTGCTGGCGGCCTTCCTGGTCCTGCTGGCCCGCGGCCGGGCCCGGACCCCGTCGGAACAGGAGGGGCGGCGCGCCCGCAGGCAGGATCGGGCGGGGTAGCCGGCTGGATGTCGTATTCATAATGGCGCGCTAATACGGACGGCGGGCCGGCCATCGCTTTGCGGAATGCAGGGCGCGCCACGGTAAGCCCGGTCCCGTTCGGAATTTCCTGATTTGCCGTCGGTGCTGACGGTGATGGGAATCGGCAGCCCGGCCGGGAACCCGTGCCGCTGCTGTTCGCGAACATGTTCCCGAGCTGGTTCGCCGGTATCGCGTACTCGGCCATCGTCATCGACGCGCTGGTCCCGGCGGCGGTCATGTCGATCGCCGCGGCCAACCTGTTCACCCGCACCATCTACAAGGAGCTGCTCAAGCCGAACGCCACCCCGGCCCAGGAGACCCGGGTGGCCCAGCTGGCCTCGCTGCTGATGAAGGTGGGCGCGCTGGAGCTGAACAAGACGTTCTCGATCAACCTGCAGCTGCTGGGCGGGATCTGGATCCTGCAGACCCTGCCGGCCATCGTGATCGGCTTGTACACCCGCTGGTTCCACCGCCGGGCGCTGATCATCGGCCGGGATGGCCTACGGCACCACGGTGGCCTACCGCACGGCCGGCGGCGGGCAGGCGTACTTCGGGGCGTCCGCCGCGCCGGTGTTCGGCCACGTCACCTACATCGCGCTCACCGCGCTGGCCCTGAACATCGCGGTGGCCACCGCGCTCACCCCGGTCTTCCGGAAGTTCCGGCTGCAGGACGGGTACGACGCGACCCGGCCGGGCGACTACACGGCCGGTCCGGGCTCGGGCCAGGCGGCGGCGCGGCCCAATTCCGGGACGGCCTCGCCGGGGGCGGCTGGGCCAGGGGCCCCGGGGGACGGCCGGTCGCGGCGCAGCACGGTGAGCAGTTCCTCATACGGGCCGATCAGGTAGGCCTCGTCGTCGGGCCGGAACCGGGTGTGCCGCCGGGGCGGGTGCTCCAGGACGGCCCGGTCGGCGGCGCGCCTGAGGGCCAGCACCCGGGTGCGGACGCCCAGGTCGCGCATGGCCACGCCGTTCAGCCCGCCACCGGGGCTGACCACCAGCCGGGCCAGCAGCAGCGGCTCGTCGCCGACGTAGAAGGTGCTCAGCACGTCCAGGCCGAGGGCCGCGCCGACGAACCAGGGCGCGGCCAGGGCCTCGGTCGACCGGACGGAGGTGAAGCCGAAGCCATGCCGGACCGAGCGGGCCAGCTGGGAGTCGAAGATGCGCACGACCACCGGCGTGCTGGCCCGCTCCGGCCCGAGCTGGTCGCGCACCGCCAGGCCGGTCTCCACGTTGGCCAGGTCGTCACTGGTCAGGATGGCCACGGCCGAAGCGCGGGCCAGGCGGACGGAGGCCAGGACCTCCGGCTGGGTGGCATCGGCCACGACCACGGGCACGCCGAGGGCGCGGGCCTGCCCGAGGTGACGGTTCCGGTCGTCTTTCTCGACCACCACGATGTCCCGGTCGGCGGCGGCCAGGCGGCGGACGGCCTGCATGCCGACCGCGCCCAGGCCGATGACCAGGACGTGGCCGGTCAGATCGGTGACCCGCTCTCGCCCGAGTGATTCGGCGATCCGCCGGTCGACGACGATGTTGGTCAGCAGGGCGAAGAAGACGGCGATGAAGGCCGCGCCGGCCAGCATCAGGCCGATGCCGCTGGTCATCAGCCACCAGGGCTCGCCGCGGAAGGAGAAGTCGCCGTAGCCGACGGTGGTGATCGTCTCCACGGTGAAGTACGCGGCGTCCAGGACCGACATGCCCGGGCGGTAGGCCAGCCGCAGGCCGATGGTGGAGGCGGCCAGCATGGTCAGCAGCACGGTGACGGCCAGGGTGAGCCGCCGGTCCCCGGCGTGCAGCACGGACAGCACCAGGCGGCGCAGCGACCGCGCCCGCCGGGTGGCCGCCGCTGACCTGGGCCGGCCGGACCCGGGATCGTTCCCCGGCAGCAGCCCGGCCGCCGCCAGCTCCTGCGGCGTCCCGAACAGGGTCACCTCATCGGCTGCGGCGACGAGGAAGTCCCGGCCGGGGCAGACGACCACCTCGGCGCCGTCGGCCGGGACCACCGCGACCGGGGCCAGCGCTCCGTACAGCTCCCGCAGGCTGGCCGCCCGCGGCGCGGCGGTCCGGGCCGCGGTGAACGGCTGGCCGGACAAGGTGAAGTCCTGGCTGCCCGACCGCAGGCAGGCCTCCACCATCGACGGGGCGGACAGCGCGGCGACGTCCAGCACGATGACGCCGGCCTGGGACAGCGCGCGGCCCACGGCCGGGTTGCCGAACTGGACGACGATCCGGACGTCCGGCCGGAGCTGGCGGATCAGCAGGGCCGTCTCCAGCGTGTACAGGTCATCATCCTGGACGCAGACCACCGCCGCCGCGCCGGCCAGCCCGGCCCCGGTCAGCGAGTCCGCGGCCCGCGAGCTGCCGGCCACCCGCGGCACGCCCCAGGCGAGCAGGATCCGGGCCAGCCTCGGGTCCGGGTCATCTTCCAGCACCACGGCCGGGACGCCGGACAGGTTGAGCTGCTCCACGATCCGCAGCCCCACCCCGCGCAGGCCGCAGACGATCACGTGCCCGCGCCAGTCCGCATACACCTCCGCCATCCGGCCTACGGTGGCCGGCCTGGATGACAGCCCGGGGCGCCGAATATTTCGGCCAGGTGACGTGACGGGTACAGCCGCTGGTCAGGCACGCGCGACGGTGCGGGCTGAGCAGCGCGGCCCGGCCCGCGCGACGGCGCCGCCGGCCGGCCGCAGGGCCCGGGGTCAGGCGGGGACGGGCTTCATGGCCTCGGCCAGCAAGGTGACCGACCGCAGCCGGGTGTCGATGTCGGAGGCCTGGTGGACGGTGATCAGCTCATCGGCCTCAGTCTTCTTGACGAAGGCGTCGAGGTAGTCCCGGACCTGGGCCGGGGCGCCGGCCGCGGAGTAGGTGAGCATCTCATCCACGTGCGCGCCGAGGCCGGCGGCCAGCAGCTGGTCGGCCTGCTCGTCGGTCAGCCGCTCGTCGTCCGGGCCGCCGCGGCGGCCGCGCTTGTACAGGCTGATGGCCCGCTTGCGCCGGATGCTCTGCAGCTGCTCCCGGGCCTCGCTGTCGGTGTCGGCCGCGATCACGTTGACGCCCGCGATGGCGTACGGCTTGTCCAGCTGCGCGGACGGCCGGAACTCGGTCCGGTAGACGGCCAGGGCCTGTTCCAGCGCGCCCGGCGCGAAGTGCGAGGCGAAGGCGTAGGGCAGGCCGAGGGCGGCGGCCAGGCTGGCCCCGAACAGCGACGAGCCGAGGATGTAGAGCGGGACGTTGGAGCCGTTGCCGGGGACGGCGTCGACGCCGGGCACCCGGGTGTGGCCGGTCAGGTAGCCCTGCAGCTCCAGGACGTCCTGCGGGAAGCTGTCCGCGGAGGTCGGGTCGCGGCGCAGCGCGTACATAGTGTTCTGGTCCGAGCCCGGGGCGCGGCCCAGGCCGAGGTCGATCCGGTCCGGGTACATGGCGGCCAGGGTGCCGAACTGCTCGGCGATGAGCAGTGGCGCGTGGTTGGGCAGCATCACCCCGCCGGCGCCGAGCCGGATGGTCCGGGTCTGCGCGCCGATGTGCGCGATCAGCACGCTGGTGGCCGAGGACGCGATGTTGTGCATGTTGTGGTGCTCGGCGTACCAGACGCGGTGGTAGCCGAGCGCTTCGGCCCGCTGGGCCAGGGCCACGCTGTGGGCGAAGCTGTCAGTTGCGGTCTGGCCATGGGTGATGGGGGCCAGGTCGAGGATCGACATCGGGACGGGCATTACCGGCACCTCACTTCAACGGCAGCCTGCCCGGCGCGGCCGGGCGGGCCCGCGGCGACTGCGCCGCGGGCATGACTGCTCTTGGTCCACCTTAGGAGGCTTGGTGCCACTAGCCGTCGGCCTCCCCGGGGCTGAAGGCGCGGACGGGGGCGACGGGGGCGGCCGGCGCGGCAGCGGCCGGGCTGGCCTCGGGCTCGGTTCCGGCCGTCGCGGGGCCGGCCGTGGCGGCGGTCCGGCGGGCGGTGGCGGTCAGCGAGACCAGCGCGAGGGCAGCGGCCACGGCGGCGTAGCCGATGGTGGTGGGGCGCAGGCCGAGGTGGCTGGTGAGCATCCCGGCCACGATGGCGGGCAGCGAGAAGGCCAGGTAGGACGCGATGTAGATGGCGGCGATCAGGCCGGCCCGGCCCGCCGGGCTGGCCAGCGCGGCCAGCGAGCGGAAGGCGCCCAGGAAGGCCGAGCCGAAGCCGGCCCCGGCCACGATCGTGCCGGCGAAGAGCAGGCCGCTGCTGGCCACGGCGATGGCGACGATGGTCACGGCCAGCCCGGCCAGCAGGAGCAGGCAGCCGACGCGCATCGTCCGGGCCCCGGGCCAGGCCCGGAAGGAGTAGCAGGCCACCGCGCCGGCCAGGCACAAGGCGGTGACGATGCTGCCGCCGAGGAGCAGGTTGGCGGAGCCGCTGAGGTCCGCGGTCAGGGACGGCCCGAGGGACAGGTACAGGCCGCCCAGGGCCCAGGTGGCGATCAGGCAGGGCAGCGTGGTCCAGAACGCGGGCCGGATGGCGGGCTCGAGGTAGACGCGAGGCCGGAAGCTGACCGGGGCGCCGGAGCCGCCGAAGGCGGGCAGGGCGGCGGTGGCCACGGCCAGCAGCAGGAAGCCCGCCAGCAGCAGGGAGTAGATCAGGTGCAGCGGGGCCGGGCCGTACTGGACCAGGCCGCCTGCGGCCACGGCCCCGACGGCGAGCCCGAGGGTGGGGATGATGGAGTTGATCAGCGGGCCGAAGCCAGGCCGGCCGGGCGGCTCCAGGTCGATCAGGGCGGCTGCCACCGCGGCCAGGACCAGGCCGGTGGCCGCGCCCTGCAGGATGCGGGCCGCGTACAGCCAGATGACCCCGTTGGCCAGCAGGAAGCACAGCATGCTGGCCGACTCGATGAGCAAGGCGGTCACGATGACCGGGCGGCGGCCGATGCTGTCGGACAGCGTGCCCGCGGTGAGCAGGACGGCCAGCAGCGCGATGGCGTAGACGGCGAAGATGACGGTGACGGTGGTGGGCCCGAAATGCCAGCGCGCGGCGTAGCTGTCATACAGCGGCGAGGGGGCGCTGGCCGCGGTGAGGAACAGGCCGAGGACCGTGGCGACGGTCCAGAAGCCGCGCCGGGCGGATGAACGAGCGCCGCAAGCCGGAGGCGGGACGGCGGGGGTGGTCATGGTGTCGGGGCGTCCTTCCAGGTCCTGCGGCGGGGTGCTCGGGACGACGTCGTCCACCAGGTAACTGACATCCGCGAGCGCGGATAGATTCCCGGGCGGGCCAGACGACGGCCGGCCAGCTGTGTTACCGGGCCGGGCCGGCCGACTCGGTGACGGCCTTGATCCGCTCCAGGGTGCGGCGCATGCCGTCCCGGTTGGTGCGGCCGCGGGCCCGCCCGGCGACCTTCCAGTAGAGCCGCAGCAGCGGCAGGTCGGCCAGCTCGAAGGATCGGTGACGTCGGTACCGCCGGCGCTGGGTACCAGCTGGTAGCGCCAGCTGGTGACGGTCCGGCCGCCGGGCGCGGCCACGGTGAAGGCGAAGTCGCGGCCCGGGACGCAGGCCGTCACGGTGCAGACCGTCCAGTACACCGGCCCGCGGCCGTTGCGCCGGACGTGGCCGCGGAACCGGGCCCCGGCGGCGGGCCCGCGGGCGCCGTCCAGCCATTCCGCCTCGAACGTCTCGGGGCTGAACTCGCCGATCCGGGTGACGTCGCTGACCAGGTCCCACACCCGGCCGGCGGGCGCCGCCATGTGAACCGTGACCGAGCCGCGCATCGCCTCAGGTTACGTGGCCGGGGACCGGGCCGGGCGGGGGCCGCCGGACTGGGGTCGATACCCCGGACGGCCAGGACCACGGCGGAACGGACGGCAGCCTCGAGCGTCGCGGCCTGGTCGCGCACGTTTGGGTGATACGCACATGTGGGGCTGGTCACGGACGGCCGCGATGGCGCGGCGGCTGGTCCGGGGAACGCCCAGCTGAGGTACGGGGCCCGGGAACGACCTGATCGTGAACACTCGCCCGCTTTGGTGATGACCGGGCTCCGATAGCCAGGTATCGGGTAGCGTGAGCCGGTCTGGAAGCCGTATGGCCGCCGCGCCATGACCCGCCTGGAAAGCATGATTCGCGACACAGCCACCCCAGCAAGCAAGCAGTCCGCCAAGCCCGAAACCTTCCGCTCGCACCTGCCCGCCATCGCCGCCGCCGCCACCGGCACGGTGCTGGCCGCCATCCTGGGCAGCATGATCGGCACCGCCGGGACGATCGTCGGAATGGCGGTCGGCAGCCTGGCCTCCGGGACCTGCTCCTGGTGGGCCGAACGAGCCATCCGCCGGTCGGCGGCGCTCGCCGCGGCCCAGGCCGAGGCCCTCCGGGGCTGGAGCCATCTGCCGCATGCCGGCGAGACGGCCGGCGTGGCCGCCCGGTCCGGTGCGACGGCCGGGGCCGGGACCGGCCGCCCCGGCGGTGAGGCCGAGCCCAGCGCGCTGGCGAGCGCCCTGGCCAGCACCGCGGCCAACATCGACGTCACCACCGGCGAGGCGGCGCCACCCGGCGGCGGCCAGCACGGGCGGCCGCGGCGACGGTGGCGCTGGTCGAGCCCGATCGTGATCGTCCTGGTGGCGTTCGCCGCCGCGGCGGCGGTGGTCACGGTGGTCGAGGGCGCGGCGGGCAAGCCGCTGTCCGCGGTGGTCCAGGGCCAGCCAGGCCACGGCACCACGCTGGGCGGCGGCGCGGTCGCCCCGGCGGCGAAGCCCTCGACGTCGCCCACGACGTCGGTCAGCCCGTCGGTCCCGGCGTCGGGATCGGTCAGCGGGCCCAGCCCGAGCAGCTCGGCGAGCAGCAGCGCGAGCAGTTCCGCGTCGGCGAGCAACGCGCCTGCGCCGACACCGAGCGGCACGGGCGAGAGTAGCCCGGCGCCCACGACCGGGATCCGTTCGGCCGATCCAGCCGGCCCGGCCGGGCGGTAGCGGGCGGGCGGACCCCGGCCCGGGCCGGCCTGAGGCCGGGACGATCATGCCTTGCTGCGGGCGAGTCGGCGATGGCACGATATGCCATGACGGCGCGTCGTGTCATGTCACCATTTCGCACTTATGCGCCCGGCCGCAGGGGGGCGTCATGACCGAGGAACCGCCGACCCGGACACCCGTGGGCGACGAGGCGTGGGCCGGACCGGCCGCCGAGGCCGCCGGGGACCACTGGCAGCCGAGCCAGATCGCCGCGCTGGCCGTGATCTCGGTGGCCGGCCTGATGGTCTCGCTGACCGGGTCGCTGCTGATCCCGGTGCTGCCCCAGATGGCGCAGAGCCTGGGCAGCTCGACGACCAGCACCGAGTGGCTGCTCACCGCGACGCTGCTGGTGGCGGCCATCGCGGTGCCGATCGCCGGGCGGCTGGGCGACCTGTACGGCAAGCGGCTGATGCTCATGGTGTGCGCCGGGTTCCTCATCATCGGCTCGTTCATCTGCGGGCTGAGCCACAGCCTGGCCCCGCTCATCGTCGGGCGGGCGGTGACCGGGCTGTCGGTGGCGGCCGTGCCGCTGGGCATCAGCCTGATCACGGTGACGCTGCCGCCGCGCCGGGCCTTGTCCGGCGTGGCCCTGGTCAGCGCCATGCTGGGGGCGGGAAACGCGCTCGGCCTGCCGCTGGCCGGACTGGTGGCCGAGCACGCCGACTACCACCTGCTGTTCTGGATCCTGCTGGGCGGCGGGGTCATCTCGCTGCTGGGCAGCTGGCTGTTCCTGACCGAGCCGGCCGACCGGCCGGGCGGGCGGTTCGACCTGCCCGGCGCGGCGCTGCTGGCCGTGGCGCTGCTCTTCCTGCTGCTGCCGCTGAGCGAGGCCGCGGTGTGGGGCTGGGGGTCGGCCCGGACGATCGGGCTGATCGTCATCGCGGTCGTGCTGCTGGCCGTGTTCGTGCTGATCGAGCGCCGGGTGCGGTCGCCGCTGGTGGACGTCGTGGCCAGCGCCAAGCCGGCCCTGCTGCGGACCAACGCCGCCTCGCTGTGTATCGGCTTCGCGCTGTTCGCCAGCTTCATCGGCACGGCCGCCTACGTGCAGGCGCCGAAGGCGTCGGGCTACGGCTTCGGGGCCTCGGTCGTGGTCGGCGGCCTGTGCCTGCTGCCCAGCGGGCTGGCCATGCTGGCGCTGTCACCGGTCTCGGCGCTGATGTCGAGGAGGTTCGGCCCGAAGATCACGCTGTGCACCGGCGCGCTGGTGGTCGGGGCCGGGTTCGGGATCCGCATGGTGCTGACCAGCCAGCTGTGGGAGATCGTGGCCGGCACGACCATTGCCGGAGTGGGGATCGGCATCGCCTTCGCGGCCATGCCGGCCCTCGTCGCGCTGGGCGCCCCGCATTCGGAGATCGCCGCGGCCAACGGGCTGAACACGCTGTGCCGCGCCTCCGGCGCCTCGCTGGCCAGCGCGGTGGGCGGGACCATCCTGGCCTCCTCGGTCGTGGTGGTGGCTGGCGCGGCGCTGCCGTCGCTGACGGCCTACCGGCTGCTGTTCGGCCTGTGCACGATCGCGGCGGCGGCCAGCGCGGCCATCGCGCTGTCGGTGCCCTACCCGCCCGGCTACCTGCCGGTCGACAGCCGCCAGTCCCGGGCCGCGAGGAATTTCCGGCCAAGCACGGATATTCCTCACTAATGTGGCGTTTGGACAGGTTCGGCGATGCGCATTTATAGTTACTTTCTTGTTCGGCCCCTTTTCGCGTCCGGCCGCTGCGTATTATCTGCTTGGCGCCGTTCCTCCCCGGTGTGCGCTTATATTGCAGGACCAGACGTCGGCTGGCACGCGGCTCGGCCGGTGACCTGATTTCGCTGGCCACCGGGCGACGTGCGGCGCTTCGCGCCAGACGGCCAGGACCGCGTGGGGGGATACGCGTGGGAAAGACGATGGAGTGGATAGCGGCCGGCGATACCGCCGAGCAGTGGTTCCGCGGGCTGCTGGAATCGGCGCCTGACGCCTTGGTGATCGTGGACGAGATCGGCTTAATCCAGCTCGTCAACGCCCAAGTGGAATCGCTGTTCGGCTATGACCGCGGCGAACTGATCGGGCGGCCGGTCGAGATGCTGATCCCGGAACGGTTCCGGGACCTGCATCCCGGCCACCGGGCCCGGTACTCGGCCACCCGCCGGATCCGGCCGATGGGCGCGGGCCTGGACATGTACGGGCTGCGCAAGGACGGCCGCGAGTTCCCGGTCGAGATCAGCCTGTCCCCGCTGGACGCGGCGGGCGGCCATCTGTACTGCGCGGCGGTGCGGGACGTCTCCGGCCGCCTGGTGGCCGAGCAGCGCACCCGGGACCTGGCCGACGTGGTCCAGTCGTCGCACGACGCCATCATGCAGGTGACCCTGGCCGGCTACATCACGTTCTGGAACGCCGCGGCCCGGCACCTCTACGGCTACCTGGCCGTGGAAGCGATCGGCTCTCCCCTCACCATGCTCGTGCCGCCCGGCGAGGAACACGAGGTGGCCGCCCTGCTGGAGCGGCTCAGGCGAGGCGAGCGGGCCGAGCGGGTCCGGGCCATCCGGCGGGTCAAGGACGGCCGCCTGGTGGACGTCGACGTGACCATGTGGCCGACCCGCGACCTGGCCGGCGCGATCACCGGCGCCTCGGCCATCGTCCGGGACATCACCGAGCTCAAGCGGGCCGAGCGGGAGCTGACCCAGCTGTACGAGCAGCAGCGGCACGTCGCGCTCACCCTGCAGAAGGCCCTGATGGGAACGCCGCCGCGGATTCCCGAGATCGAGACGGCGCACCGCTACCTGCCCGCCACCAGCGGCGCCGGGGTGGGCGGCGACTGGTTCGACCTCATCGCGCTGGGCGCCGGGCGGGCCGGGGTGTTCGTCGGCGACGTCATGGGCCGCGGCCTGGAGGCGGCCGCGGTCATGGGCCAGCTCCGGTCAGCCGTCCGGTCGCTGGCCAAGACCCAGCTGCCGCCGCAGCAGCTCATCCAGGCGGTGGACACGTTCGCCGCCGACCTCCCGCACCAGCTGGTCACCTGCTGCTACCTGGTCGTCGACCCGGGAGCCGACGCCACCGCCGAGCTGTCGGTGACGATCTGCTCGGCGGGCCACCCGCCGGCCCTGCTGGTCACCCCGGCTCCGGACGGGGTGACCGTGAGCCGGATCGCCGCGCCGGTCAGCGTGCCGCTGGGCGTGGGCCAGATCCCGCACGAGCAGGCCACGTTCGCGGCCCCGCCGGGGTCGATCCTGGCCCTGTACACCGACGGGCTGATCGAGACCCGGGACAGCGACCTGGACCAGCAGATCGACAAGGCCTGCGCCGAGCTGCAGGCGGCCTGCACCGACGAGTTCGACCTGGACAAGATCGCCGACCGGGTCATCGCCGCCCTGCTGGGCGAGACCAAGGCCGACGGCTTCGCCGACGACGTGACCCTGCTGCTGGTCCGGCTGCCGGACGCGCCGGTGGCCACCGGGGTGGCCGAGTTCCCCAGCGACCCGGCCTCGGTGCCGGCCGGGCGCCGGTTCGTGGCCGGGCTGCTGGACGACTGGGACTGCGGGCAGCTGACCGACACCGCCATCCTGCTCACGTCCGAGATCCTGACCAACGCCGTGGTGCACGGCCTGGGCTCGGTCACGCTCCGGGTGCGGCGCACCCAGACCGAGGTGGCCGTCGTGGTGTCGGACCGGGGGCGGTACCAGCCGCAGCCGCGGCTGGCCGGGCCCACGGACGAATCCGGCCGGGGGCTGAGCCTGCTGGAGATGCTGGCCGCCAGCTGGGGCGCCCGGGCCACCCCGGAGGGCAAGGACGTGTGGTTCACCCTCAACGTGTGAGGCTTCAGGTCGTCAGGCTGACGGTGATGCCGCCGGAGAAGGCCGAGTCGTGCAGCTCCGCCCTGACCGCTCTGGCCCCGGCGGGCATGTCGAAGGCCAGCTCGCCGTGCACCGTGTTGCCCGGGTTGATGTTGTTGAAGAACACGCTGTCGGAGCCGGTCACGCTGTTGAGGTCGAGATCCGCGCTGGTGCTCACGCTGTACTTCCGGCCGCTGGCGTCGTAGGCGTACTGGCTGGAGTCATCGAGCGTCTGCGGCTGGTCGCCGATGTTGGTCACCGTGACGTGCAGGATGGTGTATTCGCCCTGGGCGGTGTCGCCGAGGCCGTCTGCGGTATCGCCGGCCGACTTGGCTCGGGTGACGGACGTGACCGTGAACTGGAACTTCCCGTCCCGCACGGCGGTGCCGATGTGCGCAGCGCCGTTCTGAGCCGTGTTGGCCTGCTGGGCCGTGTTGGCCTGGGCCTGGCCGCCGGTGCCTGCGGCGGCAGCGGGCGAGGCGGTGCCGCCGTGGTTTGCGGCCACCGAGACGATGATGATCAGGACCACCACGCCGGCCAGGCCGATGAGGCTGTTGCGGACCAAGTGACGCTTCTTCCGCTGCGCCCGCCGCGGTGGCTGCTGTTGATGTGCTGGCTGTTGCTGTGCTGGCTGCGGCGGCCAGCCGGCAGGCCGGGACGGCGGGAACGGGGATTGCCGGGGGAACTGCGTCTGCTGGGCTTGCTGGGGCTGGTCAGGCTGGCCGGGCTGGGCGGCCGGCGGTGCCGAGGCCGGTGCGGCCGCGGGCTGGTAGGCGGCGAGACCGGTCAGGCCCGGCGAGGCGACAGGCTGGGCGGCTGGACCCGGGCTCTGCTGCGGCCAGCCGTGACCGTTCGAGGCGGCGGGAGCCTGCGGGAGAAGCAGCGGCGGCGGCGCGGGCGGCCGGGGCTGGGTGTGCCCGGTCCACTGGGCACCATCCCACCAGCGCAGCGCGGGCGTACCAGCCGGGTCCGGATACCAGCCCGGACGTGGCCCGGCAGGCTGGTGATACGGCGGTTGCTGAAAGCTCATCTGACCCTCCCCGGTGCGGTGGTCGTACCGCAGTCCCAAGCAGAGGACGCGCCGCCGGGCGAGGCGGTGCACAAGCCCGGCCTTTCTGAGGCTGGTTCGTGATCGGCGGGCCAGCGGCGAAAGGCCCTGGTCGGCGACGGGGCGGGCGGCTTAATGGCTTCGCGTCTCAGTAATTATCCGTCTTCAAATCTGGAATCCCAAGTTTTATTTAACGGTAAGGCCTGGCGCCGAGGCGCAGATCTATTTCCTGCACTTCTGTATCAGGAGTTCGCGAGTGTGAGCTAGCTGCCGACAGGCAATTGATAATAGGCAATTGCCTTCCGGCAAGGGGTTGACATCCTGTCCAGGCCATCCAACAATCCGATTAACAAAGCTGAATCCGGTAAACCTGGCTTCCGCCAGAAGGCAGCGATACGGGATTTCGTCATGGCTTAACGTCACGCGCGCTGCGGCACGGGCCACGAAGCCGGCGCCGCCGCCCAATGTCGCGGCCTGGGCCGCAAAGGCGGCCGGGCCTCGGATCATCACCTGCCAACTGACCGCCGGGCTCGGCTCATTATCGGTACCGCTTTCCTTTACCGGCGCGGCGGACAGGCTGGCTGCTGATTTACCCGCCTCCCCTGACACCGGACGGCAAAGGAGAACTCCATGGCTCAGGACACCTCGGGCAGCGCCGGAGGCAGTAGCACTCTGGTCGTGCCCGGCGAAATGGCGGCCCGGGTTGACCGGCTGCCGCTCAGCTGGATGCAGTGGGAGCTCGCGCTGGTCGTCCAGGCGGCCTGGGCGGGCATGCTGGCCACCGACGGGCCCGCGCTGCGGCTGTATCCCTACATCTGGGAACCCAAGCACCTCATCACCTCGTCGCAGTACTCGGTGCTGTACGCCTTCGAGGTGGGCATCGGGATCCTGATCGGCGGCTACGGCATGGGCTGGCTGGCCGACAAGATCGGCCGCCGCAACGCGCTGATGATCTCCGCCGTGCTGGCCGCGGCCTTCTCCTGGCCGTTCGCCTACGTGACCAACTATCCCGCGCTGCTCGTCCTGTCCATCTTCAGCAGCCTGGGCGTCGGCGGGGCGCTGGCCATCAACGTCGTGTACATGTCCGAGATGACCTCGGCCGCAGTCCGCGGCCGGGTGGTCATGGGTGCCCAGGTGCTGGCCATCATCCTGCTCTCGACCGTGCTGATCGGCTGGATCCCGCACTTCATGATCCCGGCCCACTACCAGGCCTACCAGTGGCTGCTGTCCGGCGTGAACCTGGTCATCATCCTGCCGCTGCTGTTTTTCCGGATGCTCGAATCACCGCGCTGGCTGGAGGCCCGCAGCCGGATCGACCAGGCCCGGGCCGTGGTCGAGCGGATGGAAGCACGGGTCATGAAACGTCATCCGGTGCTGCCCGAGCCCGACCTGGCGCCCTATGAGGTGGTGGCCGAGGAGAAGACCAGCATGTTCGCCGTGTTCAGCCCGCAGTACGTGGTCCGGACCGTGTTCATGCTGGTGGTCTTCGTGCTGCTGTACGGCGGCATCGTGTACGGCTTCTCGTCCTACTCCTTCGTGTACCTGTCCGAGACCCGCGGCTACAGCGCGGGCTTCGTCTTCGCCCTGACCGCGTGGGGCGGCCTGGTCTCGGCGGCGTTCTACGCGCTGAACGCGTTCTTCGGCGACCGGGTCGAGCGCCGGTACATGGTCCTGTTCGGCGCGATCGTGTTCGCGGGCGGCTGGCTGGGCGTGTACAACGTGCACAACACCCCGGCCCTGGTCGTCCTCTACATCACGCTGGCCACCGGTGAAGTCATCTTCCTGTGGAACATGTACGCCTACGTGCCAATGAACTTCCCGACCCGGATGCGCGGGCTGGGCACCGGCTGGACCGACGGCGTCGGGCACCTCGGGGCCTGGGGCGGCGTGCTGCTCTGCGGCCAGGTCTTCACCGCGTCCGCGCCGGGTGGCTGGATCCTGCTGGTGACCATCCCGGGCGCGCTCGTACCCGGCCTCCTGGTCGGGTTCTTCGGGATCCGCCAGCGCCGCCGCGCGCTGGAAGAGCTGGCCCGCTAGGCCGGGCCGACAGCAGCTGGGCCGCCGGCCTCAGAGGTGTCTCCGGCGGCCCAGCGTGCTGCTGCCGGCGGGCCGCGGGTTTGGACGGAGACGGGAGGGTAGCGCCGGACGGGACGACAGGAGGTCGCGAATGTGGGCATTCTTCTCCCGGCGGCTGCGGATGTGGCTGCTATTGGCCATCGCGCTGCCGACGGTCCGGGCCCTGGTCCGGCGGCTGGCCCGTGGCGCTGACCGGCGGAACCCGTCGGCCCGGACGGCGAAGACGCTGCACCAGGCCGACTCGGTGCTGACCACGGTGTCCCGGCGGGCCGACCGTAAGGCCGACCGGCGGGCGGCCAAGCGGTAACCGGCCGAGCGGTAACCGGCTAGGCCCGGGCGGCCGAGGTCCCCGTGCCCTGGGCGGGGGTGGCGGGGACGGCCGGGTTCACCGTCTGGTACCGGGGGTGGCCAGGCACGGCCGGGTTCGCGCTGGCCGGCGCCGACGTGCTGACCGCGGGAGCGGGGGCGGCGGGAGCGCCGCCGGAGGACGAGGTGGCGACCAGGCCGACAGCCAGGGCGGCGCCGGCCACGATGGCCGCGGCGCCGGCCAGGACCATGCGGCGGCGCGGGGAGCGCGGCCGTCGGGCGTGCTGATGGAGGTTCCCGTCGCTGGTGGCGACGAGTTGGTGGTCCCGGGTGAGGGACTGGATGGCGGTCATGGTCGGGGTCTGCCTCTCACGTGCTGGTGATACTTCTACTGTCGCCGAGTCCCGGCTTTCCGGCCCTGGAAGAACTCCCTAGTCCGGCAGGCCTAGGGACCGCCGCCGCCGGGATGGAGCCCGGGCCCGGTGCCGGTTAGGCTCAGAGGCGTCACGCCGGGAGCTAGGAGGGGCGGGTGCGGGACGGGCAGCAGTCACCGCTGGACCTGTTCGTAGGCCGGGCGGCCGAGCGGGAACGCATCGCGGAGGCGCTCCGCCGCGCAGCCGCCGGGGAGCCCTGGCTGGTGGCCATCGAAGGTGACCCGGGGATGGGCAAGACCACCCTGGCCCGGCACGCCCTGGACGGGCGGCGGGTGCTGACGGCCCGGGCCGGGCAGGGCGAGGCTGACCTGGAGTACGGGGTGGTGGAACAACTGCTCCGTTCGGCAGGAGAGGCAGGCCGGGGGACGGTGGACCCGGCCGAGTCGTCGTTCCGGGCCGGGGCGCGGCTGCTGCAGGTGGTCGACGGGCTGCAGGCGGCCGGGCCGCTGGCCCTGCTGATCGACGACCTGCAGTGGGCGGACCGTCCGTCGGTCGAGGCCCTGACCTTCACCCTGCGGCGGCTGTCAGTGGATCCGGTGGTGACCGTGGTGACCTACCGCGGCCCGGGGCGCAGTCTCGATCCGGCCGGGCAGCGGCTGCTGACCAGCGTGGAGCACCGGCTGCACCTGGCGCTCGGCGGCCTGAGCGAAGACGAGGTCGCGGAGCTGGCGGCCCGCCTCGCGCCGGGCACGCTGGATGAGCAGGCGACGGAGCGGCTGTACCTGGGCACCGGCGGGCACCCGCTCTACGTGCACACCGTGCTGGCCGACGGATCCGGCTTCGATCCGCGCTCACGGCGGCTGACGCTGCCGCCGTCACTGGCCGACGCGGTCGGCGAGCAGCTGCGCGGGCTCCCGCCCGCGGCCCGGGACATCCTGGAGATGCTGGCCGTGCTGAACCTGAGGGTGCCGCTGGCCCAGCTCGGGCAGGCCGCCGAGGCCGGCTCGCCCAGCGAGGCCATCGAACCCGCCGTGGCGGCCGGGCTGGTCGACTGGTGGCCGGACGAGCCCAGCGCCCCGGTGCAGCTGCGGCACCTGCTGGTCCGGGACGCGATCTACGCCGGGATCACGCCCACCCGGCGGCGCTGGCTGCACGGCCGGGCGGCGGACCTGGTCAGCAAGCCCGAGTCCTGGGAGCACCGGGTCGCCGCCCTGGACCAGCCGGACGAGGGCCTGGCCGCGGAGCTGGAACGGCTGGCCGCGGGCGAGGCGGACCGAGGACGGCTGGAACTGGCCGCCCGGCACCTGCAGTGGGCCAGCGACGTCAGCCCGGCCCGGGCCGACCGGGAACGGCGGCTGCTGACCGCGGCGCTGCACCTGACCCTGGCCGACGAGGCCCGCGGCGCTGCGCTGCGCCCGGCGGTACTGGCCACGGCGCCGTCCGCGCTGCGCGGCTGCGTGCTCGGGACCATGGCCCTGTCGGCCGGCCAGCTGACCGAAGCCCAGACGCTGCTGACCCAGGCCCTGGACCAGGCCCGCGACGATCCGGCCGGCCAGCCGCTGGCGGCCATGATCGCGGGACGGCTGGCCGTGTCCTACACGCTGCTGGGCCACGGGGAGCGGGCCATGTCCCTGGGCCGGCAAGCCCTGGAGAGCGGCCGGCTGCCCGCCGCGGCGGCGGCCCGCACCCGCACCCTGGTCGCGGCGGGCATCGCGTTGGCCGAGGGCCCGCGCCAGGCCCAGGGCGAGCTGGGCTTCCTGGCCGCCGACCCGGCCCGGGTCACCGCCCTCGACGTCGACGCGCTGACCTTCCGCGGGGTGCTGGGCCTGGTGACCGGCGACCTGGGCCGGGCCGTGGCGGACATCGGGGCCAGCGTGGGCATGATCAACCGGGGCGTGCCGCCCACCCTCGGCCTGCGCGGCTACTTCCTGCTGGCGCTGGCCCAGTACCTGGCCGGGCAGTGGGATGACGTACTGCTGACCGCCGAGCAGGGGCTGTCGGCGGCGTCGGTCAGCAACCGCCGGTTCGAGCTGCCGCTGCTGCACCTGGCTGCAGCGTGCGTGCCGGCCGGCCGGGGCGCGGCCGAGGAGGCCGAGCGGCACGCACGGCGGGCCGAAGAGGCCGCGGCCAGCGTGGACTACGGGCAGGAACTGGTGTACGCGGGGATGGCCCGGGCGTTCGTCTGCCAGGGCACGGGCGACTACCTGGGCATGGCCAACGCGCTGGGCGCCTGGCAGCAGGACGCGGCGCTCGATGAGCGCAGCCGGTTCTACGCCGGGCTCTGGCGGCCGCTGCTGGCCGAGGGCCTGATCGGCTCGGGCCAGTACGACGCGGCGGCCGAGGTGCTGGGCCAGCTCGGGGCGGCCACCCGGGCCGAGGAGCACGGCTACCTGCGCCCGGTGCTGGCCTGGCTGCGGGGCTGGCTGGCCGAGCAGCAGGACCAGCCCGCCGAGGCGCTGCAGATCTACGCCGCCGCCGATGAGAGCCTGGCGGGGCAGAGCCCGGTGTACGCCGGGCGGCTGCTGCTGGCCCACGGCCGCCTGCTGCGCCGGACCAGCCGCCGGGCCGAGGCCATCGAGCAGCTGCGCCGGGCCCGGGCGCGGTTCGCGGCGCTGCGGGCCGCGCCGTTCACCGAACGGGCCGACCAGGAGCTGGCCGCCTGCCACCTGCCCCGCAACCCGGAGGCGGAGAAGAAGTCCTACCTGGAGCTGACCAGCCGGGAGACCGAGATCGCGCACCTGGTCGGCCGGGGCCTGTCCAACCCGGAGATCGCCGCCGAGCTGTTCATCAGCCGCAAGGCGGTGGAGTACCACCTGAGCAACATCTACGGCAAGTACGGCATCCACAGCCGGCAGCAGCTCCGCCGGCTGGTCGAGCAGTGGCGCGAGCCGGCCGCAGTCTGAGGTCGCGGCAGGCCAGCCGACAAGGGCCTGGCCGGCGGGGCGGTCAGTAGCGGATGACGCCCGGGGTGCCGCCGCCGCAGGCGATCGACTCGCCGTTGACGGAGATGGCCAGGGGCGAGGCCAGGAAGGCGATGACGGCCGCGACCTCGGCGGCGTCGATCACGGTGCGGGTCAGGGTACAGGCCGGCCAGCCGCCGCTCGATCTCGGCGGGCTCCACCCCGGCCGCGGCGGCCTGGGCCGCGATGACGCCGGGGGTGGCCTCGGTGCGGGTCAGGCCCGGATGCACGGCGTTGACGTTGATCCCGCTCGGACCGAGCTCGTCGGCCAGGTTCTTGGTCATGGCCGACACGGCCACGTTGCGGACCGATCCGATGATCGACCCGGTGCTGAGCGCGGCCAGCCCGCTGACGCTGATGATCCGGCCCCAGCCGGCCGCCGCCATCCCCGGCGCGACCGCCTGGGCGCAGCGCAGGTAGCCCATGACCTTGACGTTGACATCGGACCAGAACGCGTCGCTGGTGATCTCGGGCAGGGACAGCGGCGGCGCCTGCCCGGCCGGGCGCGCGGCGCAGTTGACCAGGATGTCGACGCCGCCGAGCCGGTCCTGGGCCGCGGCGACCAGGTCCCGCACGGACGCGTCGTCGCCGGTGTCGGCGGGGAAGGCGGCAACCGGCCGGCCCGAGGCGGCGCGCAGGTCCGCCGCCGCCTCGGCCAGCCGTCCCGCATCCCGGGCGGCGATGGCCACCTCGGCGCCCTCGGCCAGCAGGGCGGCCGCGGCGGCCTTGCCGATGCCCCGGCTCCCGCCGGTGACCAGGGCTCGCCGCCCGGTGAGCTGAAGATCCATCTGCCACCACCCGCTCTCGCGCCGATGGCACAGTCTGGCAGACTCCCCGCCCCGGGCGCGCGGCCCGGGGCGCGGCGCCTGCGGGCTCGCTACGGGAGGTTGACGATGAGGTTCAGGACCCGGGTGAACTGGGTGGCGCTGAAGTTGTCGTCACTGATCATGCTCAGGCCGGCCACGCCCGGTCCGCCGAGCGTGATGGCCATCCCCTCGTAGTTGTCCAGCAGCGGATTGGCCTGGGTCTCCCGCGAGGGCGCGCCGAGCGTCGGGCAGCCGACCAGGTTGGCGACCAGCTTCTTGGTCAGCACGTCACCAGCCGGGGCGAGGGACAGATTGGCCACCCCGCTCACGTCGGGCGCGGCATCGACACGCTGGACCGCGTACAGCTCGACCGAGTTGCCCGCCGTGGCGGAGAACGCGGCCTCCTCGACCATCAGCGAGCCGGTCCCGTACGCAGCGACCTCGGGAATGCGGTTGCCGGCCTGGGTCCGGTAGGCGATCTGCCTGGTCAGCTGCCAGGTCCCGTGCCGGTCCACGTCGTAGACCAGGAACCGGTGCAGGGTCGCGTCGCCGCTGGCCGAGACGTCACCGGAGAGGGCGCCTTCCATGGCGGCGACGACCTCCCCGCCGGACCGGGAGATGGTCAGGCCCTCCAGGGTGGCGTTGCTGGTGGCCTGGCCCGCGGGCGTGGTCCCGGTCACGGCGAACCGGGCCGGGATGGGCAGCGAGGCCAGCTGGACGCCGTCGCGGCCGTAGATCCGGATCGAGGGCTCGGTTTCCGAGCTGACCAGGTAGTCCCGTCGGGCAGGACGGCCAGGCCCTCGTTGTCGGAGTTGGTGCCGTCGTACGGGGTGCCGTCCGGCTGGCGCAGCACGAGCGGAGCGCGGGTGACGACCGGGTGGGCCAGGTTCCGGAAGAACCAGATCCGGGCCGGGTCGGTGCCGTGGTTGTCGACGGCCGAGACCCAGGACGCCGAGCGCGGGTCGTAGGCCAGCGAGGACAGGCCGCCGAGCTCGGTGCCCTGGTAGACCAGCTTGTCGAGGCTGTCGCTGAAGCTCACGGCCAGCCCGGCAGGCGGGCAGACCCCCGGGAGGGCAGCAGCGGGAGCGGCTGAGCTGGCCCGGGCGCTGTCGGCCGGGGCGAGCACGAGGGTGGCCGCGAGGGCCGCGGCGGCCGTCGTGACCAGGGAGCCGCACAACAGCGGCCGTCGCCTGAGCTTCATCGGTGCTCCTTCAGTTCTGGGCCCCGGCGCAGCAGGCCTGAGCCAGGCACGGAGTCCGTTTCTATCGGGGCGAGGCGACCTGGCGCCGTCAGCCCGGTGAAGGCTGGCCGAACCATTCCGGACGGTTCGTGACAAGAACGCTCAGCCGGCCGGTCAGTCCCGACCAGGGGCGGGGGTGGCGCGGCGGGCTCGGCTTGGCCGGGGCCGCCTCGCTCAGCGCGGGCGGAACTGGCTGGGGTGCCCGGCCAACGACATGGTCGCCGCAACCACGCGGTCCTAGCTGGCGGGCTGGCTTTCCTTGATCTGGGCGACGAAGGCTCTGACGGCCGGGAAAGCCAGGTCGGGGCGGTCGCGGAAGATGGTGTGGCGTGCACCGGGAAGCTTCACCAGCCGGGTGCTCGCGGCCGGCAGCTGGCTGGCCATCTCCTCGACGACAGGCAGCGGGCAGATCGGGTCGTCTTCGCCGGCGAGGACCAGCACGGGGCACCGGACGGCGGCGGTCACGGTCCAGGGGTCGAAGCCGTTGACCAGCTCACCGGCGTAGTGCCGGTTGACGTCCATGTTCTTGATCATCCGGGCCAGGAACTGGCCGGACTCCGCGGGCCAGCCGGGCGTGGCGCTGTACAGCGGGTAGCAGACCCGGTTGAACTCATCCTGGTTCTCCCCGGTCTGATCGGCGTAGGCACGCCGTATGACGTCGGCCGCCGCGGGGCCGCCGAGGCGGCCGAACGTCTCGATCACCCGCGGCTGATCGCTGCGGCCCCCGGTGGTGTTGGTCAGGATGACGCCGCCGGGGTGATCGGGGAACAGGCCCGCGTAAGCGAGGGCGACGTCTCCGCCGAAGCTGCTGCCGAGCACCACCGGCTTGTCCAGCCCGAGCGCGTCACACAGCCGCCGCAGGTCATCGGCCCAGGTCGGCACGTTCCAGAACTCGGCGCTGCTGCGATCACTGCGGCCGTGGCCGCGCAGGTCGAAGTACACCACCTGGACGTCCTCGGCCAGCGGCCCGAGGACGGATTTCACCGTCAGGTGATCCAGGCCGGGACCACCGTGGACCGCCACCACGACCGGGCGCTCCACGGTCGTGTCGCCCTGCGGGATGACCGACGGCCCGGACACGTCGAACCACAAGGACACATCGCCGAGGCTGACACGCATGCGATCTCCCTGACGGCTGCGGGACGGGCTCCGGGGTCCACGCTAATCCCGATAGCGCTACGGCGGGCCGCTGCTCAGGCGGGCGGGCCCGCGGGGCCGAGGTCACGGCTGAGCACCTGGTCGAGCCAGTCGAAGGCGCGGGCGTGGAACAGGGTGCGGGCGCCGCTCTCGCAATGCTGCCCGGCACCATCGGCGGACCGGAACCGGAGGTACTGCTTGGGGCAGGTCAAGGAGGCGTAGAGCGCCGGGGCGCCGGCACTGAGGTCATCACCCTCGGCGGAGCAGACGAAGGTGGGGCAGGAGATCCGGTCCTCCAGGCCCTTCAGCGAGTACTGAGAGGCGATCCGGAAGTACTCCAGCGGGTCGTCGAGCCCGTGCACCAGCAGGTTGCGCCGCATGGCCCAGCCCGCGGTCGGCTTGGCCATCACCGAGCTGACCAGCCGTCGCAGCAGGTGCAGGAGGGCGGGGTTGCCGTCGGGCAGCTGCCGGGCCAGGACGCCGGGCAGGCGGCGCAGCAGGGCAGCGGACAGGTCATAGGGCCCGCAGTCGGAGATGCAGGCGGCCAGCCGGTGCTCGGCGGTGGCGGCACGCGGAGCGAGGTAGCCGCCGAAGCTGAGCCCGATCAGGGCGATCCGGCCGGGGTCGACCTCGGGGCGGCCGCGCAGGAAGTCGACCACGGGAGTGATGACGTTCTCCCAGTCGGGGCGAAACGGCACCCCGTGATCGATGATCATGGCGCCCTGGCCGGGGCCGTCGAAGGCCAGCACGTGGTAGCCGCGCTGCAGGGCCGCTGCGCCGTTGGCGAAGTACAGCTCCTCGGCGGTGCCGTCGTAGCCGTTGGTCAGGATGACCGTGGCGCCCGGCTCCGGGCTGTCGCTGGCCCGGAAGAAGTAGCCCGGCAGGAACGAGTCCTGATACGGGATCCGGACCAGCTCCGGCGGCCGGGCCAGCAGCGCCGCGGCGCGGCGGAAGTTCTCCACCTCGCGGCGGTGAGCCCCGGCCAGCCGGGGGTCGAGGGGGGTGCCCATCGCGACCAGCCCGGCGGTGCGGAAGTAGTTGGACGCCCGGAAGAACGCGCTCCGGGCGCTGGCCCGACGGCCCGCGGCCGCGCTCGCGTCGCCCTGCGCGGACAGCCGGGCGGCGGTCGCGGCCCAGGCGTCGTGCCAGCCGGCCAGGTCACGCCCGTGGACCTGCCGGGCCGCGGCCAGGCACTCGCCGAGGTCGGCGCCGCCGTACGGCGCATAGCCCGCCGTGCGCAGGAGCTGAGCCTCGAACAGCTCATCGGTCATCAATCCGGTCGGCACCGGACACCTCCCAGACTGGCTTTACAGCTGTTTATTCATCGCCCTGACCAGGGTAATGGCCAGCTAAACAGGTGTAAAGTCAAAAGATGGGCAGCCCAGGTCGCGCGCGGAACCCGCGGGGCAGCGGAGGCCGGCTGGCGGATGAGATCGTGGCCGCGGCCATCGGCCTGATCGACGAGGCGGACGACCCGGCGGCGCTCACCCTGCGAGGCATCGCCCGCCGGGCGGGCATCACCGCGCCCGCCATCTACGCGCACTTTCCCGATCTGGACGCGGTGATCGCCGGCCTGCTGGCGGCCAGCTTCGAGGAGCTGCACGACGGCGTGCGGTCGGCGCTGGAGCGGCAGGCCGACCCGGCGCTGGCCCTGGTGGCCGCGGGCTACGCCTACGTGGATTTCGGCTGGCGCCATCCGGCTCGGTACCGGCTGATGTTCACGGCCAGCGGGTACGCGCCGGACGCGGTGGCCACCTTCGCGCTGGTCCAGGAGGCGATCGCGGCCTGCGCCGAGGCCGGGGCCAGCGCGAGCGAGGACCCGCGCAGCGACACCTGGCTGCTGTGGGCCGCGCTGCACGGCGTGGCCACGCTGGAACGGCCGGCCCGGGCTGACTACCTGCGGCTGGGCCGGCTCGATCGCCCGGCGCTGCTGGAGACGCTGATCCGCCGGGTCACGCGGCTCAGCTGAGCGGCGCGAGCCGGCGCATGCCCCGTCAGCAGGCTGGCGTCGGCGGGGCTGGCGTCGGGAGGCTGGCGTCGGCAGGCTGGCGTCGGCAGGCTGGCGTCGGCAGGCTGGCGTCGCCGGGTCAGGCGCGGGCCGGCGATGGCCGCTCCGGTGACCTGGTGCGCGGCGCACCACTGGGCGAGCTGGGCCGGGAACCACCTGGTAACGCCGACGGGAAACAGGGTGCGGGCGGCCACGATGAGAAGCCACGCGGCGGATACGGCAGGCCGGCCGCGCTGACCGGCAGGCCGGTCCGCGGGCTCCGGTAGACCCGCATCAGCGGCGGGACCCGGTCGCGGCGATGAGCTAAGCCCGGCGCCACGGCCTCGCTGACCCCCTGATCCGGCGGGTCAGGCGTGCGCGGTCTCCAGGTAGGCGTCGCCGATGGAGTGGTCGTCGATCAGCTGCTGGTACTCCTGCTCGGACAGGCCCAGGAGCTCCTTGTAGACGTAGGGGTTGCTCTGGCCCAGGGTGGGCGCGGGCCGGAAGGGGGGGCCGCCGGCGGTGCGCTCGAGCCGGCCAGGCCCCGGGTAGAGGTGCGTGCCCGCGGCCGG
This sequence comes from uncultured Actinomycetes bacterium, assembly GCA_963744005.1. Lineage (GTDB taxonomy): Bacteria > Actinomycetota > Actinomycetes > Streptosporangiales > Streptosporangiaceae > Palsa-504. The sequence goes on from CAVURU010000003.1 coordinate 3,325,509, forward strand.
GTGGGTGATCGAGTTGAAGAACGCGCGCGCGGTCAGGTGCTCGTCGGTGAGCATCTCCTGCTGGTGGGCCAGCGCGGCCGCGGTGACGCCGCTGGACTGCAGCCGGCGGGCCAGCTCCTCGGCGTTGTACTGCCGGGTCCGGCCGGTGACCAGGTCACCGAGCGCGGACTGGTTCCGCAGCCGGGCGGTGGTGGTGGCGAAGCGCTCGTCGTCGGCCCACTTGGCCGCGTCCAGCTCGCGGGCCAGGGCGGCGAAGGCGGCGTCGGAGGTGCAGGCGATGGCGATCCAGCGGTCCTCCCCCGCGGCCGGGAACACCCCGTAGGGGGCGAAGGCCGGGTGGTCGTTGCCGCGCGGGCCGCGGGCGCGCTGGTTGAACTCGTAATCCAGCACGTCGTAGGCGATGTGGTGCAGCATCGCCTCGGCCTGGGACAGCTCGACCAGCTGGCCCTGGCCGGTCTTCTCCCGGGCCAGCAGCGCGGCCTGCACGGCCCAGGCGGCGTGCGTCCCCGCGTTCGGGTCGCTGTGCAGGGACATCGGGGTGGTGGACGGGTCGTCGCCGCGATAGCCGCGGACCATGGTGTGCCCGGCCATGGCCTCCATGATGGGGCCGATGCCCTTGTAATGGGCGTAGGGCCCGGTGATGCCGAAGCCGGGGAACCGGACCATGATCAGCCGCGGGTTGGCCGCGTGCAGCACCTCCCAGCCGATGCCCAGGGTGTCGACCACGGAGGCCGCGTTGTTCTCCAGGAAGACGTCGGACTTCTTGACCAGCTCCAGGAACAGCTCGTGGCCGCGCTCGCTGGTCAGGTCGAAGGTGGCCGACAGGCAGCCCCGCTTGCCGTAGTTGAACCACACCTGGCGGTCCCAGAAGCCCTCGGAGTTGTCCCGGTTGGCGTAGGCGTTGCCGCCCTGCCCCTGCATCACGTCGTCGGGGATGTGCCGGGCCCGGGTCCGGGTCAGGTTCAGGTGCTGGATCGACTCGATCTCGATGACCTCCGCGCCCAGGTCGGACAGGATCACCGTGGTGGTCGGGCAGGCCCAGGCCAGGCCCTGAGCCAGGACGCGGACGCCCTCGAGTGATGGTCTGCGGTCGTTCATCGTGCCTGCCTTCCGAGGTGTCTGGCCGTCCGGGGTGCCTGCCGTCCGGGGTGTCTAGATCACGTTCTGGGTGCGCAGCGCGGCCACCTCCGGCGGGGTGTAGCCGAGCTCGCCGAAGATCTCCAGGTTGTGCTCGCCGAGCAGCGGGGCCCGGCGCAGCTCGCCGGGCGTGGCGGTGAAGCGCAGGGCCAGGCCGGGCAGCTCGACCGGGCCGGCCTCGGGGTGGTCGACGGTGACGAAGAAGCCCCGCTCGCGCATGTGCGGGTCGCGCAGCGCGTCACCCGGGGTGTTCAGCGCGGACAGCGGCCAGCCCTGACCCTGGGCCAGCTCCATGGCGTGCTGCTTGGTCAGCGGCCGCAGCCAGGCCAGGAACGCGGCCTCGATCTCGGCGCCGACCCCGTCAACGTCGTTGAGGTGGCCGGTGATCCGCTCGTCGTCGACCCACTCCGGCTTGCCGATGACCCGGAACACCCGGGGGTACCAGGTCTGCAGGGTGTTGACCTGGATGTAGCCGTCCGCGCAGCGGTAGACCCCGCTGGGCAGGGCGTTGTTGCGGCGGCGGGAGGCCTGGCGGGGGTGCGACAGGTGGCCGGTGTACTGGTAGCTGACCAGGTTGGGGCCGCCGCGGTCCATCGAGCCGGCCAGCCCCTCCTGGATGGAGAAGTCCAGCACCTCCTGCTGCTTGTCCCGGTGCGCGGCCCGCATGGCGCCCAGGGCGTGCGGCGCGCAGATCGCCCCGGCCAGGAACAGCGACGTGTACAGGCCGAGCGCGACCGGATGGCGGTCCGGCAGGCCGGTGACCTGGAAGACGCCCGAGGCCGCGTATTCAACGAGGTCATCCGCGGTGAACTCGCGCCACGGCCCGTTCTGCCCGAAGTTGGAGATCCGCACCAGGGCGGCCGGGCCCGCTTCGGCCAGGCGGTCCGGAGACAGGCCGAACCGCTCCATGGTGCCGGGCCGGTAGCTCTCCACGATCAGGTCGGCCCGGGCGGCCAGGGCGAGCAGCAGTTCGCGGCCGGTGCGGGTGGCGAGGTTCAGCGTGATGCCGCGCTTGCCGGTGTTGAGCGAGAGGAACATCCCGCTCTTCTCCGGGTGCGGATCGTCGCCCGGGAAGGGGCCGATCCGCCGGGACACGTCGCCGGTCCCGGGCCGCTCGACCTTGATCACGTCCGCGCCGTAGTCCGAGCAGAGCTTGGTCAGATACGGCCCGGTCACGCCCTGGCTGAGATCCAGTACCTGCCATCCCTCGAGGGGACCGCCCATCACGCCCACCATTCGCCGCGTCGCGAATCAGCCCTAGGCGGTATATAACACCGTGCGCCAGCCCTGCCAACCCCCGCCGCACCGCCCCGGTGGCTAGCTGATCTCCTCATCAGGCACGATGACCGCTTTGGTCTGCCGGAGATAGACGTCGAACTCGCGATCCTCGCGGTCGGTGAGACTCTGCAGCAGCCGGGCCAGGGCGACCTCGCTGGCCCGCACGTGCCACCCGGTGACGAAGTGGCCCGGGGTCGGCCCGTCGGTGTCCACGGCCGGGGTCGGGTAGGGCAGGTAGCAGCGCCCGTCGTCGACCTCCAGCACCGGCCACCGGGTGACGAAGGCGCCGCGCCAGAAGCCGTCGACCAGCTGCCGCTCGATGGACCGGTGCGGGAAGTTCCAGCCCTCGTAAGGAGAGCCCGGTGGCCTCGGTCATGCCCCAGGCCAGCCGCAGGTCGATGTCGGCCTTGTAGATGGCCATGTAGATATGGCTCTCGGCCTTCAGCGAGCGCCCGGCGCCAGTGCTCACCCCTTCGAACCGGTCGAGGTAGACGTTGCCCTCGACCTCGATGACTTCCCAGTCGGCCGGAGAGCTGCCCGTGATGAGCTTCCTGACTTCGTCATAGCGCATTCCCGAAACGCTACTATGGCCCGTTCCTGGTGTCACTGGGGCTTTCCTGACGGGCGATGATGGAGTCGATGCGAGCTGATCCCGACGACAAGAAGGCGCTGCCCGAGCAGAGCGAGGACGAGGCCGGCGTCGGCTGGAACGAGGATCCCGAGCCGGACGACGACGAGCGGCTGCGCCGGGACCGCCCGCCGCACTGGGACCGGTAGGGCGCGCTACCGGGCGGACCGCGACCGACACGGCGGCCAGCAGCGCCCCGTACGGGCCTGCCACCCACAGCGGCCAGGGGTAGGCCAGGTGGCCGTGGGTCACGCTGACCAGGAACCAGACGACCACGTTGACGGACACGGCGGCGAGCCAGATCGTCCACAGCACGCGGAGCGTCGCGGGCAGGCCGCGCCGGACGCCGGACGCGGCCCGCGCGGGCGCCGGGACGGTCCCGGGGCCGGCCGCCGGGCGGCCCGGGCGGCGGCGGGCAGGTCGGCGGCGGGCAGGTCGGCGTGCAGCGGGGCGAGGTCGCCGTAGGTGAGCCCCTGGTAGGCCAGCCCCATCCGGTCGACGTACTCGGCCATGCTCAGGCGGCCGTCCTCGAGGGCGGCGCGCAGCCGGTCCACCACCTGCTCCCGGTCGTGGTCCGAAGCCCGTAGCTGCAGCGAATCGTTCGGCATGTCCGGCTCCCTGGTCGTGGTCTCAGCCATGTCTTCATCCTGGCCAGCCGGGACAGCCCGCGGATCGGCCCGCGGCTGGAACCGGGTCTCTCACCAGGGGTGGACAGGAGCGGCGGCCAGGGACCCGGCCAGGGCTCTTCTGAGGCTCGGCGCGGACCGGTCAGGCGCGGGAAAAAGTACCTTTGAACTGCTGAAATAGCAGGGGCGGTCCGGTGGTTGACATAGATGTGCACGATGCGCCCGCATCCAGCGGGCGGCACCTAGCAAAAGGAGTGAGGGTGTCAGACAACTACCGCAAGGACACCGAGACCATCGCCCAGCTGACGCCGGAGCAGTACGAGGTCACCCAGCAGTGCGGGACCGAGCCGGCCTTTGACAACGAGTTCTGGGACAATAAGGAACCAGGCATATACGTCGACGTCGTGTCCGGCGAGCCCCTGTTCGCGTCGGTCAGCAAGTACGACAGCGGCACCGGCTGGCCGAGCTTCACCGTGCCGATCGAGCCGGACAACGTGGTCGAGAAGAAGGACCGGAGCTTCTGGATGACCAGGACCGAAGTCCGCTCCGCGCACGGCGACAGCCACCTGGGCCATGTCTTCCCGGACGGCCCGCGGGCAGCCGGGGGCCTGCGCTACTGCATCAATTCGGCCGCGCTGCGCTTCATCCCGCAGGATGACCTCGAGCGCGAGGGTTACGGGCAGTACCTGAAGCTGTTCGAGCCCGACCACGACACCAGGAGCGAATCATGACGACCGAGAAGGCCATCCTCGCCGGCGGCTGTTTCTGGGGCGTGCAGGAACTCGTCCGCAAGCTGCCCGGCGTGATCTCCACCCGGACCGGCTACACCGGCGGCGACGTGCCGAACGCGACCTACCGCAACCACCGCGGGCACGCCGAGGCGCTGGAGATCATCTTCGACCCGGAGAAGATCAGCTACCGGGACCTGCTGGAGTTCTTCTTCCAGATCCACGACCCGTCGACGAAGAACCGGCAGGGCAACGACATCGGGTCCAGCTACCGCTCGGCCATCTTCTACGTCAGCGACGAGCAGAAGAAGGTCGCGGAGGACACCATCGCCGACGTCGACGCCTCCGGCCTGTGGCCGGGCAAGGTGGTGACCGAGGTGACGGCGGCCGGCCCGTTCTGGGAGGCCGAGCCCGAGCACCAGGACTACCTGCAGAAGTACCCCGACGGGTACACCTGCCACTTCGTGCGGCCCGGCTGGAAGCTGCCGCACCGCGACCAGGTCACGTCCTGACGCCCGCCACCTGACGTGTCTGACGTCTGGCGTCTGATGTCTGATGTCTGATGTCTGATGTCTGATGTCTGATGTCTGATTAAGGCGATCCGGCCCGTCCGGGGATCTACCCAGATCTCCGAACGGGCCGTCGTTTTTGTCTCCGGGGAACCGGATATCCGGGGCCTGGGGGTCAGCTCAGGCCCAGGGCCACGGCGTGCAGGACCAGCCCGACGCCGGCCCCGACCACCGTGCCGTTGATGCGGATGAACTGCAGGTCGCGGCCGAGGAGCAGCTCCAGCTGGCTGGAGGTCTCGGTGGCGTCCCAGCGCTCGATGGTCCCGGTGACCAGCCCGGCCAGCTCTTCGGAGTACTGGTCGGCTAGGGCCCGCGCGCCGGAGGTGATCATGCGCTCCAGCCCGTCGGCCAGGCGCTGGTCGGATGACAGGCGGCGGCCGGTGGCGGCCAGCGCCTCGGTCAGCTGGCGGCGCAGCTCGGATTCCGGGTCGGCGGCCTGGTCCCGCAGCGTCTGCTTGGCCTTGTCCCACAGGGTCGAGGACCAGTCCCGCACCGTGGTGCTGCCCAGGACGTCGCGCTTGAGGCGCTCGCCGCGCGCACGCAGGCCCGGGTCGGTCTCGAGCCGGTCAGGCAGCCCGGCGAGCCACTTCTCGAACTGCTGCCGGGTCTCGTCCTGCGGGTCAGCGGACATGGCCGTCAGCCGCTCGCGCAGCCGGGTGTACAGGCTCTCGAACACCCGCCGGTAGACCAGATCGGGAACCCAGCGCGGGGCCTCGACCTCGAACCGGTCGCGCAGCTCATCGTGGTGCTCGGCGAGATACCGGTCGGCGGCGACGCTGGCCGCATCGAACAGCTCGGCGTGGTGGCCGCCCGCGATGAAGACCCGCAGCGCCCGCCCGGCCAGCGGCGCGACCTCGACCGCGTCGATGGCCCGGTTCAGCTCGGCGGCCAGCACCCGCTGGACGTCCTCGTCCCGCAGCGCCTCGGCCGCGGTGACGACCGCGTTCGCGGCGTAGCCGGCCACCCGGGCCGCGTTGGCCGGGGCGGCCAGCCAGTCGGCCAGCCGCGGCACGATGCCGGCCGAGCGGATCCGGTCGGCCAGCACGTCGGCGTTCAGGAAGTTCTCCTGGACGAACTGGCCGAGAGTGGCGGCAAAGCTGTCCTTGCGCTCGACGAGCAGCGCGGTGTGCGGGATGGGCAGCCCCAGCGGGTGCCGGAACAGCGCCGTCACGGCGAACCAGTCGGCGACCCCGCCGACCATGGAGGCTTCGGCGCCGGCCTGCACGAAGCCGAGCAGGGTGCCGTGCGCCCCGGCCGCGGTCACCCCGATGAACAGCGCGGTCACCGCGACGAGCAGTCCGGTGGCGCGCCGCCGGGCGGCGGCCAGGCGGCGGGCCCGCTCGGCGGGCGGCTCATGCGGCAGCGCCGATACCGGCGCGGGCGCGGTCAGGCCAGGTTCCATCGGCCGTCCCCCGGTCGGTCCGCGGTGCCGGACGGTGCTCCGGGACCGCGCTGGTTGAATGCTTCGGTCGGCATGTCAGCTCTAGTCTGGCCGGCCGGGCAGGCTGCTCCGGCGCCCGGCCGCCGCGCCGCCGGGCGGTCAGGCCGCGCCGGCCGCCCCGGGTGCAGGGGCCTCGCCCGCGGGCGGCGGTCCGGCGTCCAGCCGCCCGACCGGATTGGCCAGCGTGCCGATGCCCTCGACGGTGATGGCGACCTGGTCGCCGTCGGCCAGGGTGAAATCGGGCGGCGGGATGAGCGGGGTGCCGGTGAGCAGGACCGCGCCGGCCGGGAAGCTGAGGGCCCGGCCGAGCCAGCGGGCCAGGTCCTCGAAGGTGCGCAGCATCCACGACGACGGGGCCGTGCCGCGGAAGGCCACCGCCCCGGCCCGCTCGATGACGAGCTGGATCTGCAGGTCCCGGCCGTCCGGGACCGGGACCAGGCACGGGCCCAGCGCGCAGGACCCGTCGTAGACCTTGGCCTGCGGCAGGTACAGCGGGTTGGCGCCCTCGATGCTCCGTGAGGACATGTCGTTGCCGATGGTGAGGGCGGCGAGCTCGCAGGCCGAGTCCAGGACCAGCGCGATCTCCGGCTCGGGCACGTCCCAGCTGGAGTCGGAGCGGATCAGCACCGGCTCGCCGGGACCGCGGACCCGGCGGCCACGCGACTTGTAGAACAGCTCGGGCCGGTCCGCGCCGTAGACGGCCTGGTAGATGGCGGAGTAGGCGGACTCGGCCTGGCGCGCGTCCCGGGACGGGGCGTAGGTCACCCCGGCCGCCCACACGTCCTGGTCGCCCACCGGGGCGACGACCCGCGCCGCGGCTGGCAGCTCACGGCGGGGCGCCGCGGCGAGCCGGGTCCAGAACTCGCTGGCCGGCCCGGCCAGCAGCTCGTCCAGGCTCAGGCCCCGGGCCAGCGCGGCGGGGCCGTCCTCGGCCGTCCCGACGGCCAGCTGACGGCGGCCGCCGGGCAGCGCCACCTGGTAGGCGGCCACGGTCATCAGTGCCTCCCGGGAGAATCGGTGCGGCAGCCGCCGGGCCTGGGCTCAGCCGGACACGCGGACCACGTACCACAGGCCGCCGTTGAGATCGAGGTTATTGCCCCGGGCCTGGCCCGGGCCACGGTCGCCGATGTAGCTGTACAGCGGGTGGCCGTCGTAGGTGGCCTGCAGGCCGCCACCAGGCCGGGCGATGGTGCCGAGCTGGCCGGTGACGCCGGCCCCGGCCGCCGGGCGGCCCGCCACCGGCGGCCAGTAGGCGGCGCAGGACCCGGTGCACCGGGAGGCGGTGGCGGTGTCCGGGGCGAACCAGTACAGGGTGTGCCCGCGGGTGTCGGTGAGCACGGCCAGGCCGCCGATGGTCACGGTCCGCAGGGTGACGGCAGCGCCGGCCGGGCAGGCCTGGGGCGCGACATCCGCGTCGGCTTCGGCCACGCCGAGCAGGGCCAGGGCGGCCACCGAGACCCCGCCGACCACGGTGATGACCAGCGGAAGGGCGGCCTCGGCCCGGGCCAGCAGGCGCCGGCCGGGACGGCCCCGGCGGCCGGGGCGCCCGGCGGCCGGGACGAGGAGGGCGGCTATGGCCAGCACGGCGAACGCGGCCACCTCCAGCAGGCCGGCCGCGATGCCGGCCCGGGTGCGCACCTCCCGGAAGCCGAACAGCCCGATCCGGACGGCCAGCAGGTAGGCCGCGATGGTCGACAGCGCGAACCCGGCACTGGCCGCGGCGACCAGCCTGCTCCGGGTGAGCAGCGCGGCGCCGGCCAGCGCGAAGCCGGCGATGAACTGGACCAGGAACAGCCAGCCGATGACGGGGATGGACCGGTAGCCGGTCAGGTAGAGGGCGAGGTGGATGCTGGCCGACCCGGCGAGCAGCACGGCTCCGGCCAGCGGCAGCCACAGCTGCGCCCAGCTGATCATCTCGTCGCGCCGGTGCCTGCCCACCGCCATCACGCCCTCTCCCGCGCCCGGCCGGTTACGGCTGCTGTCCGGCACTACGCGCGGCGGCCCGCTCCGGTTCACGAAGCGTGTCAATTCGTCGCGAATCGATGCCGCCATCATGGCGCAGAAAAGTGCCGGGCGGGTGACAGTGGCGCGTGACAGTATCGGACCCGACATGTTCCACGCCGATCTACACATCCACTCCAAGTTCTCCCGCGCGTGCAGCAGGGACTGCGACATCGAGCACCTGTCCTGGTGGGCGCTGCGCAAGGGCCTGCGGGTCCTCGGGACCGGTGACTTCACCCACCCCGCGTGGGCCGCGGAGCTGAAGGACACCCTGGTCCCGGCCGAGCCGGGCCTGTTCCGGGTCCGGCCGGACCTGGAGCAGCGGCTGATGCGCGACGTCCCGGCCAGCTGCGCCGGGACGGTCCGGTTCCTGTTGTCGGTGGAGATCTCGACCATCTACCGGCGCGACGAGCGGACCAGGAAGGTCCACCACCTGCTGTACGCGCCGAGCTTCGAGGCGGCCGGCCGCATCACCGAGGCGCTGGCCAAGATCGGCAACCTGGCCTCGGACGGGCGGCCCATCCTGGGCCTGGATTCCCGCGACCTGCTGGAGATCACCCTGTCCGGCGGGCCCGGCTGCTTCCTGGTCCCGGCGCACGTCTGGACGCCGTGGTTCGCCGTGCTGGGTTCCAAGTCCGGCTTCGACGCGGTGCGGGACTGCTACGCCGACCTGGCCGATCACATCTTCGCGGTGGAGACCGGGCTGTCGTCCGATCCGGCCATGAACTGGACCTGCTCGTCGCTGGACGGCTACCGGCTGGTCAGCAACTCCGACGCGCATTCGCCGCCGATGCTGGGGCGGGAAGCCACCGTGTTCGGCACGGAGCTGGACTACTTCGCCATGGCCGAGGCGCTGCGGACCGGGCGCGGCCTGGACGGCACGGTCGAGTTCTTCCCCGAGGAGGGCAAGTACCACCTGGACGGGCACCGCAAGTGCGGGGTCCGGATCGAGCCGGAGCAGACCCGCGCGCTGGACGCCCGGTGCCCGCAGTGCGGCAAGCCGCTGACGGTCGGGGTGCTGCACCGGGTGGCCGAGCTGGCCGACCGCCCGGCGGGCTACCGGCCCGCGGGGGCAGCGGGCTTCACCAGCCTGGTCCAGCTGCCGGAGATCGTGGGCGAGCTGCTGGCCACCGGGCCGAAGAGCAAGAAGGTGACCGGCGAAGTGACCCGGCTGGTGGCCGCGCTCGGCCCGGAGCTGGGCATCCTGCGCGAGGTGCCGCTGGAGGACGTGCGCCGGGCGGGCGGCACGCTGCTCGGCGAGGCCATCGCCCGGCTAAGGCGCAGCGAGGTCATCGCGGACGCGGGCTACGACGGCGAGTACGGCACCATCCGGCTGTTCCGGCCGGAGGAGCTGGACGGGGCGGCGCTGTTCGCCGTGCCGTCCCGGCCGGGCGCCGGCGGGCAGCAGCGGGAGCCGGGCGGGGCGGCGGCCCCGGCAGCCCCAGCGGCCCCGGCGGCCCCGTCCGGGAGGCGGCGGCCACGGGCGGGGCGGAGCCCGGGCGAGACGGATACCGGGGCGGTGGCCGGAGACACGGGCGGCGGGCCGGAGCCCGGCGCCGCGGCCTGGCTCGCAGACGGCCCGGGGACCGGATCGGTACTCGACGGGCTCGACGCGGAGCAGCGGGCCGCGGCCACGGCGGCCGGGCCGCTGCTGATCATCGCCGGACCGGGCACCGGCAAGACCCGGACGCTGACCAGCCGGATCGCCAGCCAGATCCTGGAGGGCGGACGGCCCGCCGGGCAGTTCCTGGCCATCACGTTCACCCGGCGGGCGGCGCAGGAGATGCAGGACCGGCTGGCCGCCCTGGGCGCGGGCGGCGGCGGCCACGGCGAGGTCACGGTGACCACGTTCCACGGCCTGGGCCTGCGCATCCTGCGGGAGTTCCACGCCGAGGCGGGGCTGCCCGCCCGGCTGGAGGTGGCCGACGAGGCCACCCGGCTGCAGGTGGCGGCCGAGCTGGCCGGATCCGAGCGCGACGGCCGCCGGCTGGCCGGCGACCCGGACGGCCGGCTGGTCCTGCGGCAGGAACTGCTCCGGCGGGGCCTGGTCGACTTCGACGGCCTCGTCGAGCTGGCCGCGGCGCTGCTGGCCGGGACGCCGGAGGTGGCGGCACGGCTGCGGGAGCGATGGCCGTTCGTCAGCGTAGACGAATACCAGGACATCGACGCGACGCAGTACGAGCTGCTCCGGGCCATCAGCGGGGCCGGCGCCGGGCTGACCGCGATCGGCGACCCGGACCAGGCCATCTACGGGTTCCGCGGGGCGGACGTCGGCATCTTCGGCCGGTTCGGCGCCGACTTCCCGGCGGCCCGCACGGTCGAGCTGACCACCAGCTACCGCTCCCGCCCGGCGATCGTCGCCGCGGCCATGCAGGCCATCTCGCCCGCCACGCTGGTGCCCAGCCGGGTGGCCCGGGCGGCCGGGGCCGCCGCCGGCGCAGCGCCGGAGGCCGGGACGGTCAGCTTCCACGAGGCGGCGGACGAAGCCGCGGAAGCGGCGTGGATCGCGGCCGAGATCGACCAGCTGCTGGGCGGGGCGTCCTTCCACAGCCTGGACAGCGGCCGGGCCGACGGGCACGGGCACGGCAAGCTGGGACTGGCCGACATCGCCGTGCTGTACCGGACGGACGCGCAGGCCGGCGCGCTCGGGCAGGCGCTGACCCGGGCCGGGCTGCCGTACCAGAAGCGGTCCCACGACCTGCTGGCCCGGCGCCCGGCGGCGGGCGACATCCTCCTCGAGATGAGCCATCAGGCGCAGGCGCAGGACGTGGCCGGGCAGCTGGCCGCGGCGGTGCGGTCGCTGGCCGCGGCCCGCGGCGAGCGCGACCCGTCGGTGCTCGACATCCGGGCCGCGGGCGAGGTGCTGGCCCCGCTGGCCCGCCGGTGCGGGACCGACGCCGAGCGGTTCCGGACCGAGCTGCTGCTCGGCGCGGAGGCTGACGCGCTGGATCCGCGGGCCGACGCGATCACGCTGCTGACCCTGCACGGGGCCAAGGGCCTGGAGTTCGACGTGGTGTTCCTGGCCGGCTGCGAGCGCGGCCTGCTGCCGCTGCGGCTGCCGGGCGGCGGGCTGCTCACAGTCGAGGCGTCGGCGGAGGAGCGGCGGCTGCTGTTCGTCGGGATGACCCGGGCCCGCGGCACGCTGGCCCTGACCTGCGCGTCCCGCCGGACCCGGCACGGCTCACCGCAGGCGGCGGGCCGGTCGGAGTTCCTGGCCGCCATCCAGCCCGCGCTGCTCAGCGCGGCCACCCGGACCCGGGCCCGGCGGCCCGCGGACCGTCAGCTGCGGCTGCTCTGAGCCCGGCCGCGGCAGGCCCGGGCGCCGGGACGAGGTGGCCGCGGACGGCGCGGGCCGTCGCCGCGGCTAGGGCGTGGCCGTGGGCTGGACCGCCGCGCCGGCCGGCTCGCCCGGTACCTTGTACAGCGCCCTCCACGGCGAGCTGGCGGCGCTGGTCGCCGCGCTGGCCGGGGACACCCCCTGGTTGGCCCACTTGGCCTGGTAGGGCAGGCCCTCGAAGAGGACCTTGTCGCCGGTCTTGTAGTTCGCGCTGATCGCCCAGGCCGGGTAGGTGCCGGCCCGCACGGCGGGAATCGACGGGGCGTGGTTACCGGGCAGCACCGGGCCGAGCAGCTCCCAGGGCGTCTGCCAGGAGTACTGCACCTGGGCCTGCGGGTCGTCTCCGGTGTTGAACCACTTGGCCTGGTAGATCTCACCGTTCTCGACCACCTTGTACCCGGACTGGTACTGGCCGCTGGCCGACCACAGCGGGTAGGGCGCGTCGGCCGGGTTGGTATTGGCCACCGCGGGCTGCACGTTCCCGGCCGAGGCGGTGACCGAGGTGACCCCCTGGAGCTGGCCGAAGATCTGCGAGAACTGCAGGGCCGACTGGGCCGTGCCGCTGCAGGTGTTGGACAGCAGCCCGGTGTCCGGGAACGAGGAGCCGCACTGGCTGTCCCGGTTCAGCGACCACAGCGAGATCCGGCCGAGATGGTTCGCGCGGGCGAAGCTGATCAGGCCGCGGGCGTCGGAGGTGGTGAAGTTCTGCCCGGCCATGTCGTTCTGGCCGATCATCACGGTGGCGCCGATGCGCTGCCACAGCTGGCTGGAACTGAGCTGGACGCCGTAGCGCGGGAACAGGTCGGCCAGCTGGGCGTGAGTGGCGTTCAGGGCGGCCCGCACCGGGGTCAGCATGGTGCTGCCGGGGTCCGGCGGCCGGGTGAAGTCCATGGTCATGACGTTGATCCCGGCGATGCTGACGTGCGCCCGGAGCATGGACTCGACGACCGAGAGCCCGGCTCCCTGCAGCCCCGACGGCTCGACCGGGAGGGTCAGCCACACGCTCAGCGGGTGCCCGGAGGCGGCGCCGTGCTGCTCCAGCTGGGCCACCGCCTGGGCGCGGCGCTGCTCGGCGCCGAAGCCGGCCAGGGACGCGCCTTCGATGTCCAGGTCGATGGTGCGCAGGTGGTAGGCGTCGATCACCGACTGGTAGGCGGCGGCCAGGCCGGCCGCGCTGGAGCAGGCCACGTCGAGGCTGGTGTGCGCCTGGCCGCCGAAGGAGACGACGGCCTGCTGGCCGTCCTGCGCCAGCTGGGTCAGCCGTGAGCTCAGGGTCAGCGACTGGTCGGCCTGGGCCAGTGAGTAGGCCCCGCCCCAGCTGGGCGCGCAGCGGGAGGCCCCGGCCGCGACCACGAAGCCGAGCACGGTCTGCCGGGCGGTATTGGCCGAGGTGTTCTGGAACTGGTAGGTGGGGGTCAGCGTGACGTCGACGTAGGGCGCGAACCAGGTCTGGTGGATCACGGCGCTGCTGGCCAGCCGGGTCTTGACCCCGAAGAAGCCGCCGTAGCCGAGGCCGGCCAGCAGGGTGACGGCCACCAGCACCCGCAGCAGCGACAGCCGCCGCCGCGGCTCAGTCTCGGCGCTGACCGGTACCGGGCTGGGCAGGCCGGGCGGCAGGGTCCGCCGGGCGGGCTCGATGTAGCCCACCTCGAGCACCGACCGCCAGTCCGAGGCGGCCGGCTGGACCTGCCTGCGGGCCTTGCGGCGGACCTTGTGGCGCCGCCGCGGCGACTTGTACAGCAGCGACGTCGCGTGGATCCACCCGTCGACGACCGAGTTGCGCAGGCCGATGAAGGCCTTGATGGCGTAGCAGGCCAGCACGACGTTGAGGGCGGCGTAGGCCATGTTCTCCACCGCGTGGTGCCGCCAGGCGGTGTAGCAGGTGAACCCGGCCAGCGCGATGAGCAGGTAGGGCGCGACCACGAAGAAGGGCGGGGCCACGGTGCGGTTGCGCACCTTCGGGGTCCGGGCGAACGGGGCCTTGGAGGCGGTGATGCCCTGCACGATCGAGGACAGCGTGCCGGCCAGGTTGACTGGCAGCAGGACCAGGTTGAAGCCGTAGACGCGCAGTACGTCCAGCCGCTTGTAGCCGCAGTAGCGCAGGTCACTGGCCATGGCCACGAAGTAGGGCAGGGCGACCAGGCCGAGCAGCGGGCTGATCAGGGTGGCCGCGAACGGGAAGGCGAGCAGGATGAGCAGGCTGGCCGAGCTCCACGCGATCGAGGCCATGTAGTTGCCGCGCAGGAACAGCTCGCTGAACCGGGTGCGCTGCCCCTGGGCGCGCCGGGCCCGGGACTGGCGGCGCAGCTTGGGCATGATGAGCAGGCCGCCGTTGGCCCAGCGGCGGCGCTGGATGCACAGCGAGCCGAAGTCGGGCGGCGTGGCGCTGTAGCTCATCCGTTCGGGGTAGTTGAACAGCCGCCACCCGTGCGCGCCCATGTCGATGGTGGACTCGGTGTCCTCGATGACGGTCCGGTCCCGGATGTACTGGCGGATCTCCCAGTCGCCGATGTAGCTGCTCTCGGCGATGTCGTTCAGGGCCCGCTTGCGGATCACCGCGTTGGCGCCGACCCAGAACGTGGCGTCGTAGTAGGTCAGCCCCTGGTGCACGATGTGCTGGATGTCGGTGGTCGCCCCGGCGATGCGCTCCAGCCGGGTCCGGGCCCCGGGGAAGGCGCTGTAGGGCGTCTGCGCGATGGCGATGTCGCGGTACTCGTGCTGCGCGAGCAGGTGCACCAGGCGCAGGCAGTACTCCGGCAGCAGCACGCTGTCCGCGTCCAGCGTGACCACGTAGTCGGGGTCGGGGATGTTGAGGGTGCGGGCGTCCGGCCGGGTCCGGACGAGCGCTTCCCCGGTCACCGTCTCGACCGGCCGGTAGGAGCCGCCCATCAGGCCGATGTAGCTGTTGAGGTTCATGGCCTTGTTGGGCTCGTGCGACAAGGACACGTACCGCTTGCGCTCGAAGCTGGTCAGCTCGGCCCGGAAGATCCAGGCCAGCCGCCGGTACAGGCGGCGGAACATCTGCTCGGTGAGGACTACGCCCTCGTCGGCCGAGTCGAGCACGGCGGCGCTGATGGAGCGCAGCGACCGGGCCAGGCTCAGCACGACCTCGTTGACGAAGAAGGCGTCGGTGTGGTCCAGCACCTCGACGTCGGCGGCCAGCCGCTCCAGCCAGCAGATGGCGTCGTCGTAGCATCCGGCCAGGGCGATCATCGAGCCGAGCCCCAGCGGCTCACGGCGCCGGACGGAGAGCTCGAAGCCGTGCCAGGCCCGGGTGTAGCGGTCCGCGGGCCCGGCCAGCATCCGGGCGACCTGACGCGGCAGGTCCCGGGCCGCCTCGAGCTGCTCGCGGGCCCGGTCGTTCTTGGGCACGAACGGGTCGTCGATGAGCAGCACGACCCGCTTGACCGGGTATTCCTGCAGCGCCGCGGACAGCAGGGTGTTGCGGATGACGCTGGCGTCCTCCTGGTAGGAGGGGATGATCGTGGTCAGGGTGGGCGCGTTGATGTCGTAGAACTGGTCGAGGATGGCCCGGCCGGGCCGGTGGTGGGTGCGGGTCCGGTACAGGAAGCCCAGCCTGCTCATCAGGTAGGCCAGGGCCGACGTGGTGAGCATGGACATGATGAGCAGGTAGAGGACCGACTCCGCCCGGTCCAGCGATCCCTCGTGGCCGGGCTGGAAGAAGTCGGCGAAGAACCACCAGATGATGTACGCGAGCCAGGCGGCCGCGGTCACGATGATGGCCAGCCGGGCCATGGCCACCCGGCTGTCGCTGGCCGGCTGGGGAATCATCGGCAGCGGCTTGGTGCGCCGGTCGCCGCCCCACTGCCGGCGCCCGGCGGGCTTCGCGCCGGGCGGGCCAGTGGCCCCGGGGGCCCCATGGTCCCCCGGCGCCCCGGCGGGTGCGGGCTCACCCCGGGACGGCCAGGCCTGCCCGGCCGTCATCGGCTCAGCGGGAAAAGGCACAGACGTGCCTGAACCCCGGGTCGCGGAAGCCATGCCCCTCCTCATGGTCGCGGAACCACATGCTGGACCAGGCACCGGTTGCCCTGCTCCCTCAGGTCAAAGCCGGCGCAGATCCCCTCCCGCGCGGCCCTCATACAGACGCCTGGGCGGCGGCCGGGATGTCATGACTTGGCACAGCCTGTGGCGGTACGAGGGTACAGCGGCGGGATGCGAGTGAGAATCGGGTTCGGCGGGAACGAGACCATCCGGAGACAATGCGGCGATAAGTCCAGGCCAGCCGGGCGCTATCAGCCGGGCGCGGCCGGGCGCGCCCGGACCTCGGCGGCCGGGGCGGCGGGCCTCAGCCCTCGGCCGGCGCGGCGGTCAGGGCGGCGGCGGCGCGTTCGACGATCTCGGCCAGGATGGCGTGCGAAGTGGCGAAGTTGAACCGGAACGAGCCGGGGCCGCCCTCGCCGAAGGCAGGCCCGTCGACCACAGTGATGTGCGCGCCTTCGGTGATCAGCGCCCCGGGCGAGCCGGGCAGCTCCATGGCCCGGCAGTCCAGCCAGGCCAGGTACGTGCCCTCCGGCGGCCGGTAGCGCACCTGCGGCAGGTGGCGCTGGAGCAGGCCGGCCAGCAGCTGGCGGCTCTCGTCCAGGTAGTCCAGGACCTCATCCAGCCACGCCTCGCCGTCCCGGTAGGCGGCGGTGTTGGCCACCACGCCCGGGCTGCTCGCACCGCGCCAGGCCAGGTGGCCGAGCTCGGCCCAGCGCTCCTCGTCGGCCTCGTTGGTCAGGATGACCTGGGCGCATTTGAGGCCGGGCAGGTTCCAGCCCTTGGAGGCCGACACGCCGGTCACGGTGTGCCCGGCCGCGGTCTCGGAGGAGGAGGCGTACGGGATGTGCCGCTGGCCCGGATAGACGAGCGGGGCGTGGATCTCGTCGGCGAAGACCCGGCCGCCGTGCCGGTCGACCACCTCGGTCAGCGCGGTGATCTCGGCGCGGGAGTAGACGCGGCCGAGCGGGTTGCACGGGTTGCAGAAGATGAGCAGATTCCCGCCGGCCCGGAAGGCCTCGTCGATAGCGTCCAGGTCCAGGGTGAACAGGCCCGGCTCGTCCTCGCGCATCCGCACCTGGATGATCTCCCGGCCGAGCTGGCCCGGCACGGACAGGAAGGGCATGTAGGCGGGGGTGGGCAGGATGACCGGCGAACCCGGGCGGGAGTAGTACGTGATGGCGATCTCCAGCGCCTTGATCACGTCCGGGATGACGTGGATCCGGGCCGGGTCCACGGCCCAGCCGTACCGGCGCTGCTGGAAGTCCGCGCACGCGGCGAGCAGCTCGCCGGACAGGACCTGGGAGGTGTAGCCGAAGTTGGCGCTGGCCGACAGCGACGCCAGCGCGTCGAGGATGGCGGGCGCGGCCCCGAAGTCCATCTCGGCCACGGCCGCGCCGAACCCGTCCGGGCCCGGGTTGGTCCATTTGACGCTGCCGCGGGCGCGGAGCATCTCTACCGTGGTGCCGTCTATGACCTGTTTCAAGGTTTCTGCCACAGAACTAATCCTGCCACTGGTGAGGGTGAGTTAGCTGGGGCAAGCTTGGTTCATGGCGGACAAAGTACTCACCGCGCCGCGGGTCATCGCGGGCGAGCAGACCGTGAGCGACGGCGCGGTCGTCATCGGCGAGCGCACGGTCTCCTGGGCGGCCCGGCCGCGGAGCTGCCGGCTGAGTACGCAGACCTGCCCCGGAGCGACTACCCGGGCGGGACGATCCTGCCCGGGCTGATCGACAGCCATGTCCACCTCGGCTTCGACGGCGGGCCGGACCCGGTGGGCCGGATGCGGGCCGAGACCGACTCGCAGCAGCTGGTCCTCATGCTGCGCAGCGCCCGGGAGCTGCTGGGCGTGGGCGTGACCACGGCCCGCGACCTGGGCGCGCGGGCCTACCTGGACGTGGTGGTGCGGGACGCCATTGCCGACGGGCTGGCCCCGGGCCCGCGGATGGTGGTGGCCAACAGCCCGGTGACGGTGACCGGCGGGCACTGCTGGTTCATGGGCGGCGAGGCCGACAGCGAGGATGACCTGCGCCGGATCGTGCGCTCCCACCACAAGCACGGCGCCAACCTGATCAAGGTCATGGCCACCGGCGGGTTCATGACCGGCGGCTCGGCGCCGTGGTACGCCCAGTTCAGCGCCGAGCAGCTGGCCGTGGTGGTAGCTGAGGCCAAGCGGCTGGACAAGGCGGTCGCGGCGCACGCGCACGGGGTGGAGGGCATCCGGCGGGCCGTCGAGGCCGGGGTGACCACCATCGAGCACTGCTCCTTCGTCACCGAGACCAACGAGCGGCAGTTCGACGAGCGGCTCGGGGCGCGGATCGCCGAGCGCGGCATCTTCGTGTCCCCGACCATCAACGTGAACGCGCCGTACGTGGCCGAGCTGACCGGCCGGGCGGTGGGCGAGAACGTCAAGAAGCTGTACGACATGGGCGCGCGGGTCATCGCGGGCACCGACGCGGGCATCAACAACACCCCGCACCATCAGTACGTCGGGGGCCTGACCTCGATGGTGACGCTGCTCGGGTTCAAGCCCGCCGAGGTGATCACCATGGCCACGACCGAGGCGGCCGCCGCCCTCGGGGTCGGCTCGGTCACCGGCAGGCTGGCGCCGGGCTACGAGGCGGACCTCATCGTGGTGGACGGCGACCCGCAGGCCGACATCACCGCGCTGGGCCGGCTGCGCCGGGTCATCGCCCGGGGCCGGGACTACGTGCCGGACAGCGGCCGGTTCGACGTCAGCGCGCCCGGCTCCCCGTACGCCGACCCGGAGCGCCGGGCGCACCTGCGCCAGCTGTCCGAGGCGGCCCGGCGGCGGCGCGGCATCTAGCCGGTCATTGCTGGGGGCGGCGGCACCAGAAAGGCCTGCGGCTGGTGAAGGCCGCCTGCCCGAGCAGGCCGTGAGTTACTGGTGGATGCTCTGCACGAGCATGACCGCGCCGACGCCGACGGCGATGACCAGCGCGATGAGGATGCGGCCACCGGGCTGGTGCTGGCCCGACCCAGGGCATCCGCGGATGGCGGACCGTACCGTGTCAGGATGGCGGTATGGCCGATCCCCGCGCTGGGCAGCCCGCTGCCCCGGAAGACCTCGTCGACGTGGCCAAGCTGGTCACCGCCTACTACACGCTGCATCCCGATCCCGGCGAGGCGGCGCAGCGGGTGTCGTTCGGCACGTCGGGGCACCGCGGGTCGGCATTGAGCTCGACCTTCAACGAGGACCACATCCTGGCCACGACTCAGGCCATCTGCGAGTACCGGGACAGGCACGGGATCGGCGGGCCGCTGTTCCTGGGGGCCGACACACATGCGCTGTCTGAGCCGGCCCAGGCCAGCGCGCTGGAGGTGCTGGCGGCCAACGGGGTGCGGGTGCTGACCGACGCGAGGGGCGGGTACACGCCGACGCCCGCGGTGTCGCGGGCCATCCTGGCTCACAACGCGACCAGCTCCGGGCCGCGGGCGGACGGGATCGTGGTCACGCCGTCGCACAACCCGCCGCCGGACGGCGGCTTCAAGTACAACCCGCCGGACGGCGGGCCGGCCGGCACCGACATCACCCGGGAGATCCAGGACCGCGCCAACGAGCTGCTGGCCGGCGGGCTGACGGGAGTGCGCCGGATCCCGTACGCCCGGGCCGTGGCGGCCGACACGACCGGGACCTATGACTTCCTGGACGGCTACGTGTCGGCGCTGGGCCAGGTCATCGACCTGCCCGCCATCCGGGCCGCCGGAGTGCACATCGGCGCCGACCCGCTGGGCGGGGCGAGCGTGGCCTACTGGGGCGAGATCGGCGAGCGGTACGGGCTGGACCTGGTGGTGGTCAACACCATCGTGGACGAGACGTTCCGGTTCATGACCCTGGACTGGGACGGCAAGATCCGGATGGACTGCTCGTCACCGTCGGCCATGGCCAGCCTGATCCGGCGCCAGCACGAGTTCACCGTGGCCACCGGGAACGACACCGACGCGGACCGGCACGGCATCGTCACCCCGGACGGCGGGCTGCTGAACCCCAACCACTACCTCGCGGTGGCCATCGAGTACCTGTACCGGCACCGGGCCGGCTGGCCGGCCGGGGCGGCGGTGGGCAAGACGCTGGTCAGCTCGTCCATGATCGACCGGGTCGCCGACGGCCTGGGCCGCGAGCTGGTCGAGGTGCCGGTCGGGTTCAAGTGGTTCGTGCCAGGGCTGCTGGACGGCTCGGTGGCCTTCGGCGGCGAGGAGAGCGCGGGCGCCTCGTTCCTGCAGCGGGACGGCTCGGTGTGGACCACGGACAAGGACGGGATCATCCTGGCCCTGCTGGCCTCGGAGATCACCGCGGTGGCCGGGCAGTCACCCTCGGAGCTGTACCGGGACCTGACGGCCCGGTACGGGGACCCGGCCTACGCCCGGATCGACACCGCGGCCACCCGGGAGCAGAAGGCGGCGCTGGCCCGGCTGTCGCCGGAGCAGGTCACGGCGGATGAGCTGGCCGGAGAGAAGATCGTCGCCGCGCTGACTGAGGCACCCGGGAACGGGGCCCTGATCGGCGGGCTCAAGGTGGAGACTGCCTCCGGGTGGTTCGCGGCACGGCCGTCGGGCACGGAGGACGTGTACAAGCTGTACGCCGAGTCGTTCCGCGGGCCGGAGCACCTGGCCGCTATCCAGGAGCAGGCGCGGGAGATCATCGCGGCCGCCATCGACTGACCGGCCGGGCCGGGTCAGCGGCGGCGGCGCCAGACGAGGGATTCCCAGGGGCGGAGCTGGACGGCGGGGAGCCCGGCCAGCGGGGGCAGGCCGGCGTGGCTGGTGAGGACCAGCTCGGCGCCGGCCCAGCCGGCGTGCAGGGGCAGCTCGGCGCGGACGTCGGCACCGGAGAAGTTGGCCGCGACCAGCAGCTCGGCGTCATCGCCGCGGCGCAGGAAGGCCCACACGGCGGGGTGGCCGGGCAGCAGCAGCTCGAAGGCGCCGTCAGTGACGACCGGGTCGGCGTGCCGGAGCTCGATGAGGGCACGGTAGTGCTCGTAGACCGAGCCGGGCCGTCCGGCCTGGGCCGCCGCGTTGACCTCGGCGTGGTCGGGGTTGATGGCCAGCCAGGGCGTCCCGGTGGTGAAGCCGGCGCCGGGTGAGCTGTCCCACTGGACCGGGGTCCGGGCCTGGTCGCGGCCGCGCTCGCTGAGGATCTTCAGGATCCCGGCCGGGTCGGCGCCGCCGCGGGCGGCCTCGGCGTAGTAGTTGAGGGCCTCGATGTCCCGCAGGTCGCTGATCTGGGTGAACGGGGAGTTGGCCATGCCCAGCTCGTCGCCCTGGTAGACGTACGGCGTGCCCTGGTGCAGGTGCAGCACGGTGGCCAGCGTCTTGGCCGAGGCGACCCGGTGCGGGCCGTCGTCGCCGAACCGGGACAGCGACCGGGGCTGGTCGTGGTTGCCCCAGTACAGCGAGTTCCAGCCGCGCCCGGCCAGCCCGGCCTGCCAGGAGGCCAGCGAGGCCTTCAGCTCGGGCAGGCGCAGCGGGCGCGGGTCGTAGCGGTGCGCGCCGTGGTCCAGGTCGACGTGCTCGAACTGGAAGACCATGTCGAGCTCGCGCCGGGACGGCTCGGTGAACAGCAGGGCCTGCGGGATGGTGACGCCCGGCATCTCGCCCACGGTGAGCACGTGCGCGTCGCGGTCCGCGAAGACCTCCCGGTACATCTCCTGGAGGAACTCGTGGTTGCGCGGGCCGCAGATGAAGGACCGGCCGCCGTACCCGTAGGGCGAGCCCGGGCGGGGCACGGTGTCCGGCAGCGACGTGTCCTTGCTGATCATGTCGATGACGTCCATCCGGAAGCCGTCCACGCCGCGGTCCAGCCACCACCGCATCATGGCGTAGACGGCCTGCCGGACCTCGGGGTTCTCCCAGTTCAGGTCGGGCTGCTTGCGGGAGAACAGGTGCAGGTAGTACTGGCCGGTGGCCTCGTCCCAGGCCCAGCACGAGCCGGAGAAGAACGACTCCCAGTTGGTGGGCTCGGCGCCGGGCCTGCCGGGCGTGGTCCCGGGCCGCGCGTCCCGCCACCAGTACCAGTCCCGCTTCGGGTTGTCCCGGCTGGACCGGGACTGGGTGAACCAGGGGTGCTCGTCAGAGGTGTGGTTGACGACCAGGTCCATGACCAGCCGCATGCCCCGGGCGTGCAGGGCGGCGATCAGCTCATCCAGGTCGGCGAGCGTGCCGAACAGCGGGTCGACGTCGGTGTAGTCGCTGATGTCGTAGCCGTTGTCGTCCATCGGCGAGCGGTAGACCGGGGACAGCCACAGCACGTCCACGCCCAGCTGCTGCAGGTAGTCCAGCCGGCCCAGCACGCCGCGCAGGTCGCCGACGCCGTCGCCGTCGGAGTCGGCGAAGCTCCTCGGGTAGACCTGGTAGACGACCCAGCGCCGCCACGGTTCGTCGGCCATGACGGCCTACAGGCCCAAGTCGCCGAGCTCTTTGTACAGGTCAGCCCGCGGGTGGCCGGGACCGACCGGGGTCACGGCCGTGGCCGGGCCGGAACCGGAGCCCGCACCGGGGCCGGCCGGGGCGGGCCGGAACGGCGGGACGGCGCGGACTTGGCCGCCGCCTTGGCCGAGGCGGGACGGCGGGTGCGGAAGATCCAGCCGCTGGCCACCCCGCCGATCAGGCCGCCCAGGTGGCCGATCCAGCTCACGCCGGGGGTGCCGGGCAGGGCCACGGTCAGGATGTAGGCATAGGACAGGGCCATGACCACCGCGGCCAGGGCGTCGATCAGGTTCCGGTCGATGATGCCGCGGGCCACGACGTAGCCGAAGTAGCCGAAGATCAGGCCGCTGGCACCCACGGTGAGCTCGTTGCCCTGGAACAGCCACACGGCCAGCCCGCTGGTCACCGTGACGACCAGGGTCACGCCGAGGAACTTGTAGATGCCCCGGTAGGCGGCGAGCAGGCCGAAGACGAACAGCGGGCCGGAGTTGCCCTCGATGTGGCTCCAGGAGAAGTGCAGGAACGGCGCGGTGACGATGTCGCCGAGGTGCCCGAGGTTGCGGGGCAGGATCCCGTAGCTGGCGTCGAGGTGGTAGTGGGTGGCCCAGTTGACGACCTGGAGGATCCAGATCACCGCGATGAAGCCGACCATCAGGAAGAAGGCCTTCCTGGCCTCGTCCAGGTCGATCTCGGGGGCCCGGCGGCGCGGGGGGCGGGCGGCCTCCGGCGGCACCGGCGCGGTACTGGGACTCGTCATGCCTTCTATTTACCACCAGCTCCCTGGTGATACGCCGAGTCCCGGCTCAACGCCTGATGGGCGCCGGCCTGGGCTAAGGTCGGGCAATGACCGACGAGCAGCCGGACACCGCAGACGACGACGCGGCGGACGACCGGGAGCCGGACACCGAGGACGACGAGCAGCCGGACGCCGAAGACGACCAGGAGCCGGAGTCCGGGCCGCTGCGGCGCGGGCTGCGGACCGGGCGGCTGGAGGCGCTCAGCGACGGCGTGTTCGCCATCGCCATCACCCTGCTGGTCCTGGACATCGCCGTGCCGGCCAGCGCGGAGGACAACCTGCTCGGCTCGATCGGCCACCTGTGGCCGTCCTACCTGGGCTACGTGGTCAGCGTGGCCACCATCGGGGCGATCTGGCTGGGCCACACCGCGATCACCGACTACCTGGAGCGCGCCGATCTCGGGTTCGTCCGGCTGAATCTGCTGCTGCTCCTGTTCGTCGCGTTCCTGCCTTTCCCGACCAGGCTGTTCGCGGAGTTCATCGGCAAGGACAACCCGGAGCGGGTGGCGGTCACGGTGTACGGCCTGAGCCTGCTGCTGACCTCGCTCCTGCTGCTGGCCCTGTGGCTGTACGCCGCGAGTCACCGCCTGGTGCGGCCGGACCTGGCCGATGAGGAGATCGAGCTGGTGACCAGGCGGCTGACCCCGGGCGCGGGCGGCTACGTCGTGCTGATCATCGCCGGGCTGTTCCTCCCGGTCATCGCCGTGATCGGGTTCCTGGGCATCGCGCTGTACTACATCGTCCCGTTCCGGCCGCGGCGAAGCCGCCGGGGCCAGCCGCTGGGCCGGGGACGCCGGCCGCAGCGGTGAATGAGAGCGCCCGGGGCGCGCGGCCGGAGCCTCAGTGCTCGAGCGCGGCGTCCAGGGTGATGTCCACGCCGGTGAGGGCCTTGCTGACCGGGCAGCCCACCTTGGCCGCCTGGGCAGCGGCGGCGAACTGGGCGTCGTCCAGGCCGTCGACCTCGCCGCGGACGGTAAGGGTGATGCCGGTCAGCTTGAAGCCGCCCGCCGGGTCGGGCCCGAGGGTCACGTCGGCCTGCACGTCGAGGGCCTGCGGGGTGCCGCCCGCCCGGCCGATCTCGGCCGACAGGGCCATCGAGTAGCAGGCTGAGTGGGCCGCCGCGATGAGCTCCTCGGGGCTGGTGTAGCCGCCCGCGTCCTCGGCCGAGCGCCGCGGGAAGGACACCTCGTAGGTGCCGAGCTTGGAGCTGGTCAGCTCGACCTGGCCCTTGCCTTCCTGCAGGGTCCCGGTCCAGGCGGTACGTGCGGTGCGGGTCGGCATCGGGTCTCCTTCGTCCGGTCAGGCGGATGCGACCAGGCTCAGCTGGTCTTGATCACGATCACCCTAGTACGCCGGCCGGACCGCCCGGGGCGCGCGGCGTCCCGCTACGCGGCCGGGGCGGCCCACGCGGCGAGTCCGTCGCGGACCGCGGTGATCCGCTCGGCGTCCCAGCTGACGTCGGGGTCGGGCTCGAGGCAGGCCCAGGCCAGGCCGGCCAGGCCGAGCGCGGGCTCCGACCACTCGGCCGGCTCGGGCGCGCCGAACGGGCTGGCCGTGATCCGCCGCTCGCCGACCTCCGGCGAGGACAGGGCGGTGAGGACCAGGCCGCGCATGGCCGCGGTGAGCAGCGTGGCCATGACCTCGAAGGTGAGGCCCGACCCGGGCCGCAGCCGGCAGCCGAACAGCGCGGTCAGCTGCCGCCAGGCCTGGGCCAGCCGGGCGTTGCGCTTGAGCTCGGAGGCCTCCAGCGCGGCCCGCACCTGATCGCGCAGCGTGCCGTCGGCCAGGCTCATGAACGTCGCCTGCAGCGCGATATAGGTACGCCAGCCGGCTGAATCCCGCAGGGCCTGGAAATTCACCAGCGACACCTGGCGGAAAATCTCCAGCAGCAGCTGCTGGCGCGAATCGGCGGCCTGCAGCCAGTCCTCATGAGAGGCCGCGATCTGCTGCATCAGGGCCAGCTCGTCGCCCACCACGCCGGGCGCGGCGTCCAGGGCGAGCTGCTTGACCAGGTCGCTGAAGAACAGGTCCTTGTAAGGCCAGCGGCGGTACACCGCGCTGCGGGACACATCCGCGTCGCGGATGATGTCCTCAAAGCTGAGGTGGTCCAGGCTCACCGTCAGGCCGGAACGGCTGACGATGGCCAGGGCGGCGTTCAGCATGCGCCGCTCTGTCTCGGAATCAGACAGCCGGCGCTCCCGGCGGGCCAGACCGGTCGGGGGCAGGGTTCCGGTCGCCATCGGGGCATCACCTCCAGGCGCGCCTTCGCGCACAGGGACCTTGGCGTGCCGGTGAACTCCAGGTTCTATGTCTGGTGTTCACATTTTGAATTACATCACACAATAAAGGCGGCCCGGGGATTAAGAAAGGCCCATTCCTTGATCACTTCACATCGGTGAAACAGCACTGTCATAAGGTGCGAGGATGCGTTTGACCGAACGCGAGCAGGAACGCCTGCTCATCACGCTGGCCGCGGACGTGGCCGAGCGCCGCCGGGCCCGGGGGCTGAAGCTCAACCACCCCGAGGCGGTCGCCATCCTGACCTCCTTCGTCATGGAGGGCGCCCGGGACGGGCGGACGGTGGCCGACCTGATGTCGGCCGGACGCGAGGTGCTGGGCCGGGACGACGTCATGGCCGGGGTGCCGGAGATGACCGGCGAGATCCAGGTCGAGGCCACCTTCCCGGACGGCACCAAGCTGGTCACCCTGCACCGGCCGATCCGGTGAGCGGCGCGGCGCAGGACGGGCGGCCGGTGATCCCGGGCGAGATCATCGCGGCCGAGGGGACGATCGAGCTGAGCCCGGGCCGGGACCGGATCGAGCTGGCCGTGGAGAACGCCGGCGACCGGCCGGTCCAGGTCGGCTCGCACTACCACTTCGCCGCGGCCAACCCGGCGCTGGCCTTCGACCGGGACGCGGCCCGCGGCTACCGGCTGGACATCCCGGCCGGGACCTCGGTGCGGTTCGAGCCGGGCGTGTCCCGGCAGGTCAGCCTGGTGGCGCTGGCCGGCGCGCGGGTGGTGCCCGGGCTGCGGCCGGAATGGGCGGGCCGCCTCGATGGCTGAGATCTCCCGGGCCCGGTACGCCGCTCTGTACGGGCCCACGGCCGGGGACCGGATCCGGCTGGCCGACACCGACCTGCTCATCGAGGTGACCGAGGACCGCTGCGGCGGCCCCGGCCCGCTGGCCGGGGACGAGGCCATCTTCGGCGGCGGCAAGGTCATCCGCGAGTCGATGGGCCAGGCCATCGCCACCCGGGCCGAGGGCACCCCGGACCTGGTCATCACCGGGGCGGTGGTGCTCGACCACTGGGGCGTGATCAAGGCCGACGTCGGCGTGCGGGACGGCCGGATCGTGGCCCTGGGCAAGGCGGGCAACCCGGACACCATGGACGGCGTCACGCCCGGCCTGGTCATCGGGCCGTCGACGGAGATCCTGGCGGCTAACGGGATGATCCTCACCGCGGGCGGCATCGACAGCCACGTGCACCTGATCGCCCCGCAGCAGATCCCGGTCGCGCTGGCGGCCGGGATGACCACGCTGATCGGCGGCGGCACCGGCCCGGCCGAGGGGACCAAGGCGACCACGGTCACGCCGGGCGCCTTCTGGCTGGAGGCCATGCTGGCCGCCACCGCGCACTGGCCGGTCAACGTCGCGCTGCTGGGCAAGGGCAACACGGTCAGCGCCGAGGGCCTGACGCGAGCAGCTGCGGGCGGGCGCGTCCGGGTTCAAGCTGCACGAGGACTGGGGCACGACGCCCGCGGCCATCGACGCCTGCCTGACCGTGGCCCAGGCGGCCGGGGTCCAGGTGGCGATCCACACCGACACCCTCAACGAGGCCGGCTACCTGGAGTCCACCCTGGCCGCCATCGGCGGCCGGCCGATCCACACGTACCACACCGAGGGGGCGGGCGGCGGGCACGCGCCGGACATCATCAGGGTCGCCTCGCACCCGAACGTGCTGCCCTCCTCGACCAACCCGACCCGGCCCTACACCCGCAACACGCTGGACGAGCACCTCGACATGCTGATGGTCTGCCACCACCTGGACGCCTCGATCCCGGAGGACCTGGCCTTCGCCGAGTCCCGGATCCGGCCAACCACCATGGCGGCCGAGGACGTCCTGCACGACCTGGGGGCGATCTCGATGATCGGCTCGGACTCCCAGGCCATGGGGCGGATCGGCGAGACGATCATCAGGACCTGGCAGACGGCGCACGTGATGAAGCAGCGGCGCGGGGCGCTGCCCGGGGACGGCGGCGCGGACAACGGGGCGGACAACCTGCGGGCCCGCCGGTACGTGGCCAAGTACACCATCGGCCCGGCGGTGACCCACGGGCTGGACGGGCCAGGTCGGCTCGGTGGAGCCGGGCAAGCTGGCCGACCTGGTGCTGTGGGAGCCGGCCTTCTTCGCGGTCCGGCCGCACGCGGTGCTCAAGGCGGGGGTGATCGCCTGGGCGGCCATGGGCGACGCGAACGCGTCGATCCCGACGCCGCAGCCGCAGCTGCCGCGCCCGATGTTCGGCGCATTCGGCGCGCTGCCGGCCCGGCTCGGCCTGGCCTTCGTGTCGCCAATGGCCCTGGAGGCCGGGCTGGCCAGCCGGTGGGCCAGCGAGCGGCCGCTGGTGCCGGTCGCGGACACCTCCGGGCTGTCCAAGGCGGACCTGCCGGAAAACGGCGCGCTGCCCGCCATCGAGGTGGACCCCGAGACGTTCGCGGTCCGGGTCGACGGCGAGCTGATCGAGCCGCGGCCCGCCGCCGAGCTG
This sequence comes from uncultured Actinomycetes bacterium, assembly GCA_963744005.1. Taxonomy (GTDB): domain Bacteria; phylum Actinomycetota; class Actinomycetes; order Streptosporangiales; family Streptosporangiaceae; genus Palsa-504. The sequence goes on from CAVURU010000003.1 coordinate 3,353,262, forward strand.
CCCATGACCCAGCGCTACTTCCTGTTCTGAGGCTTCCGGGGACGATGAACGCGCTGCTGCTGCTCCTGCTCGACTCCAGGGCCCCGGCCGGGGCGCACCACCACTCGGCCGGGATGGAGGCGGCGATCGGCACCGGGCTGGTCACCGGGCTGGCCAGCCTGGAGGACTTCTGCCGGGCCCGGCTGCGCACCTCGGCGCAGGTCTCGGCGGCCTTTGCCGCCGCCTCGGCCCGGGTCCAGGCCCAGGCGGCCGAACGGGCCGTGGGGCCCGCGGCTTCCCAGGCTGGCCTCGAGCGGCGGGCGCGAGAACAGTGGCAGGAGCTGGAGGCCGAACTCGAGGCGCGGACGCCGTCGGAGGCGATGCGCACCGCGTCACGTCAGCTGGGCGGGGCGCTGGTACGACTGCTCCGTTCGGTGCTTCCCGAGGCGGAGGTGGTGACGCCCTGGGCCTCGGGAGTCCCGGGGCCAGGCCCGGCGCCGCACCACCCGATCGTGCTGGGGGCCGGCGTGGCCCGGGCGGGCGGGTCGCCGGAGCTGGCCGCGCGGGCCGCGGCGCTGGCCGCGTGCGCCGGCCCGGCCAGCGCGGCGGTGCGGCTGCTCGGCCTGGACCCGTTCGCCGTGCAGGCCCTGCTGGCCCGGCTGGCGCCCGGGGTGGACGAGTGCGCGGCCGCCGCCGCGGCGGCCGCGGCGGGTCCCCCGGCCGGCCTGCCCGCCGACGCGGCCCCGGCCCTGGACCTGCTGGCCGACTACCATCTCACCGCGGAGGTGCGTCTCTTTGCCTCATGACCATGACCATGACCATGACCACGGGCCCGGCGGGCCAGGTACGGAGCAGCCCGGGCCGGCGGGTGCCCGGGTGCCGCGGATCGGCATTGGCGGGCCAGTCGGCAGCGGCAAGACCGCGCTGGTCGCGGCGCTGTGCCGGGCCCTGGCCGGGGAACTGGCCATCGGCGTGGTGACCAACGACATCTACACCACCGAGGACGCCGACTTCCTGCGCCGGGCCGGGGTGCTGCCGCAGGAGCGGATCCGCGCGGTGCAGACCGGCGCCTGCCCGCACACCGCCATCCGGGACGACATCAGCGCCAACCTGGACGCGGTCGAGCAGCTCGAGGCCGACTACCCGGGGCTGGACCTGGTCCTGGTCGAGAGCGGCGGAGACAACCTGACCGCGACGTTCTCCTACGGCCTGGTGCACCGGCAGATCTTCGTCATCGACGTGGCCGGCGGGGACAAGGTGCCGCGCAAGGGCGGTCCCGGCGTCACCCGGTCCGACCTGCTGGTCATCAACAAGACCGACCTGGCCCCGCTGGTCGGCGCGGACCTGGCCGTGATGGCCCGGGACGCCGGGGCGGTCCGGGAGGCCCGGCCCACGCTGTTCACCTCGCTGCGGACCGACCCGGGGGCCACCGACGTGGCCGCCTGGGTACGTTCGGTGCGGACCGCGCTCGCGGTGTCATGATCGCGGCGCCGTGATCGCCCGGACCACGGCCGTGGTGCAGGCCGGCGGCGTGCTGGGCGCGCTGGCCTGCAGCCCGCCGCTGACCCTGCGCCAGGTGCGCGGCGAGGCCGCGGACGTGTGCCAGCTGCGCCTGGTCGGGACGGCGGCCGGCCCGCTGGCCGGGGACGACCTGTCGCTGTCGCTGCGGCTGGAGCCCGGGGCGCGGGCCACGCTGGGCGCGGCCGGAGCCAGCCTGGCCCAGGGCCGGGACGGCGGCGGCGCGGCGGCGCTGTCGGTCCGGGCCGAGCTGGCCGCGGGCGCCTGGCTGGCAGCCGACCCCGGGCCGCTGGTCGTCTGCGCGGGCAGCCGGGTGGACGTGCGGCTGGAGCTGGTCCTGGCGGCCGGGGCGCAGGTCGAGTGGCACGAGCTGGTCGTGCTGGGCCGGACCGGGGAACGGCCCGGGCAGGCCACGGTGCGGTGGGACGTGACCCGCGACGGGCGGCCGGTGCTGCGCCAGCTCACCGACCTGACCGGCCGGGAAGCCCGGGCGAGCGCGGCGACGGCCGGGCGGCGGGTGCTGGCCTGCGCCCTGATCAGCGGTCCGGAGCTGGCCGCCCGCACGGTGGTGGCCGGCCCGCAGGCGGCGGCCCAGCGGGTCGATGAGCACACCGTGCTGATCACCGTGCTGGACGACGACGCGGCCCGGGCCGCGCGGCAGCTGGGCGAGCTGCGGGACCTGGTCCGCGCGGAGCCGGTGGCGGCGGCTCGCTGAGCCGCGCCGCGGCGCTGTGTGAACAACACCACGACAAACGGTGACAGCGCTGCTCAGCGGGTGCGCGCGGGGCGGTTGGCCCGGTCCCCGGCGGGGAATATCTTGCTCGGCGAGTTAATTGTTTGCTATAAAGCAACTAATTTTCCGCATGAGCGAGGCCGGGTCAGCCGCCGGAAGCTGAGCCGCTACGGGCTTCTCGCCGGGAGGGAACGTGGTGACCGCTTCACCCGCAACGCAGGCCGGGCCCCGCTACAAGTGGATCGCCCTTTCCAACACCACGCTGGGCGTGCTGATGGCGACGGTCAACTCGTCCATCATGCTGATCGCCCTCCCGGACATCTTCCGCGGCATCGGGGTCGACCCGCTCAAGCCGGGTAACACCACCCTGCTGCTGTGGCTGATCATGGGCTACCTGGTCGTCACCGCGGTGCTGGTGGTGAGCTTCGGGCGGCTGGGCGACATGTTCGGCCGGGTCCGGATGTTCAACCTCGGGTTCGCCATCTTCGCCCTGTTCTCGGTGGCGCTGTCAGTCACCTGGCTGCAGGGCACGGCCGCCGCGTGGTGGCTGATCTCGATGCGGATCCTGCAGGCCATCGGCGGGGCCATGCTGATGGCCAACTCCAGCGCGATCCTGACCGACGCGTTCCCGGCCAACGAGCGCGGGCTGGCCCTGGGCCTGAACCAGGTCTCCGCCATCGCCGGCTCGTTCATCGGGCTGGTGCTGGGCGGCCTGCTCGCCCCGATCAGCTGGCGGCTGGTCTTCCTGGTCTCGGTGCCGTTCGGCATACTCGGCACCGTCTGGTCCTACCTCAAGCTGCGCGAGCTGGGCGTGCGCCGTCCGGCCAAGCTGGACTGGTGGGGCAACGTGACCTTCGCGGTGGGCCTGATCGCGGTGCTGGTCGGCATCACCTACGGCATCCAGCCCTACGGCCACCACACGATGGGCTGGACCAGCCCGACCGTGCTCACGCTGATCTTCGGCGGCATCGGCGTGCTGATCGTGTTCTGCATCATCGAGACCAAGGTGTCCGAGCCGATGTTCCGGCTCTCGCTGTTCAAGATCCGCCCGTTCACCGCGGGCAACATGGCCAGCCTGCTGTCCAGCCTGGGCCGGGGCGGCCTGATGTTCATCCTGATCATCTGGCTGCAGGGCATCTACCTGCCGATCCACGGCTACAGCTTCGAGCGGACCCCGCTGTGGGCGGGCATCGCCATGCTCCCGCTGACCATCGGCTTCCTGATCGCCGGGCCGATCTCCGGCTGGCTGTCGGACCGGTTCGGGGCCCGGCCGTTCGCCACCGGCGGCATGCTCGTGGCCGCGCTGTCCTTCCTGCTGCTGGAGATGCTGCCGGTGAACTTCGAGTACTGGCAGTTCGCCTTCATCCTGCTGCTCAACGGCATCGGCATGGGCCTGTTCGCCTCGCCCAACCGGGCCGGCATCATGAACAGCCTGCCGCGGGAGTACCGCGGCGTGGGCGCGGGCATGAGCGCCACGTTCCAGAACTCGGCCATGGTGCTGTCCATCGGCATCTTCTTCACGCTGATCATCCTGGGCCTGTCCGCGACGCTGCCGCACGACCTGTCCAGCGGGCTCATCGCCCAGGGCGTGCCGGCGGCCGACGCGAACCGGCTGGCCGCGCTGCCGCCAGTGTCGGTCATGTTCGCCGCGCTGCTCGGCTACAACCCGATCCAGACACTGCTCGGCACCACGCTGAACCAGCTGCCGCCCAGCCACGTCGCCTACCTGACCGGGCACCAGTTCTTCCCGTCGCTGATCTCGGCCTCGTTCCACCACGGGCTGGACATCGCCTTCGACTTCGCCATCGCGGCCTGCCTGGTCGCGGCGCTGGCGTCGCTGCTGCGCGGCGGCCGGTACGTGCACGACGAGCACGGCGTGATGGTGCCGGAGGACGCGCAGCCGGAAGAGCTGGTCCGGCCCTGACGCAGGCCCGGGCGTAACGCCTGGCCGGCCACGGGCCGGTCAGGCACTGGCCTGGTCAGGCACTGGCCTGGTCAGGCGTGGCGCGGGGCGAAGAAGATCAGCGCGACGCCGGCCGCGACGACGGCGGCGCCCAGCCAGTCGTAGGTGTCCGGCCGGCGGCCGTCCAGGGCCCAGCCCCAGAGCAGGCTCATGATGACGAAGACGCCGCCGTAGGCGGCGTAGACCCGGCCGAAGTCGGCGGTGCGCTGGAAGGTCGGGATGATCCCGTAACCGACCAGGACGACCGCTCCGGCCAGGCCCACCGGCCACCACGCGCCCTCGCGCAGCCAGCGCCAGATCAGGTAGCCGCCGCCGATCTCGGCCAGGCCCGCGGCCACGAACAGCCCGACGCTGCGGATGACGTTCATGGGCCGACCCTAGCGGCGGGCGGCGGCCCGCAGCGGCCCGCTCCGGCGGCGAACGGTTTGCGCGAGAGAGCCGCTGGGAACTGAACCTCATACCCGCAGCCGTCCCTGGTCTCGGTGAGCCGAACCTCGTTCGAGACCTGTACCATTGCGGACTAAGGCGTCATAATCGACAGTACGTTGTTCCAGCGTGGGAGGTCGCACCTCTTGGCGAGTATGCCCCACCGCGTCATCAAGGGCCTCGTCGGGGGATGCGCGCTTCTCCTGGGGGTCAGCCTTTCCGGTTGCGTGGCACCCCAGTACACCTACGTGGCGAATTCCAGCCAGAACACCTACTTCAAGGTGCCCTACAGCTGGCACCCCATCGGGCAGACCGCGCTCAACAACGAGCTGAAGCAGGACATCGGCGAATCGGGCGCCGCCTGGTCGGTCGCCTACGAGGGCGGCAGCAGCGGCGCGGCCAGCGACTTCCTGTCGTTCGGGGCCGCGCACCCGTTCGTCTGGGCCGAGGTCGGCACGCTGTCCTCGTCGGCCAGCCAGTCGCTGTCCTATGACGCGCTGCGTGACTTCTTCCTGCCGGTCAGCTCGACGGCCCGGCAGAGCGTCCAGCAGGGGTTCCCGCTGACCAACTTCACCCAGATCCGGGACCAGGTCCTGACCCCGGGCCAGGGCGTGCACGGGGTGCGGGAGACCTTCACCTACACCATGTCCGGGGTCACCGACACCTTCGATGAGATCGCGCTCACGAACGCCACCCAGACCGCCGTGTACTTCATGGTGCTGCACTGTACGAACAGCTGCTACAGCAGCCAGCAAGCCCAGATCAGCCAAGTGATGTCGTCATTCACCGTCAGGAGCTCGTCATGACCGAGGCGCACACCGCCACCGGAGCGCCGCCGGGCGAAATGCCGCCGGGCGGGCGGCCGAAGGACGATGACCTGCTGACCCGCAAACCGCTGCCGATCTGGGACCGGATCAAGTTCCTGCTGCTGCTGGTGGTCATCTGGTTCATCCTGACCTGGTCGGCGATGTCCAACAACCCGCTGATGGGGTTCTCGGACGCGGCCAAGATTGAGGTCCGGACCGGCTGGTGGGTGTTCGTCCTGATCGGCCTGGAGCTGATCCGGCAGATCCACTTCCTGATCAGCGAGCACTCGGCGGCCTACCACCGGTTCTGGACGGTCTCCTTCTTCGGCGGCTTCGAGCGGACCACGCACCGGCGGATGTCGGACTGGACCAGGTTCCGGATCACCCGCCTGCTGGCCTGGGTGTTCTGGATCGTGATCGCGGCCATCGTGCTCGGCAAGGTCATCCACACCTCGCCGGTGTCGGCGCTGCTGCGGCTGCCCCAGCTCATCTGGCAGGCCCTGCCGTTCGCGCTCCAGATCGTCGCGATCCTGCTGCTGGCGGTGGCCCAGTTCGCCGCGATCTTCTACTTCCTGTCCAAGGGCGGGGTGGACGTCTATTTCCCCGACGACATCAAGACCCGGTTCGCCGACGTCTGGGGCCAGGACCACGTGCTCGAGCGGGTCAAGGAGAACATCATCTTCCTGGAGAACCCCGAGCTGGTCGAGGACAAGGGCGGCTACGTCCCCGGCGGCCTGCTGCTGTGGGGACCGCCAGGCACCGGCAAGACGCTGATGGCCGAGGCCGTGGCGGGCGAGACGGGCAAGCCGTACGTGTTCGTCGATCCGGGCGCGTTCACCAACATGTTCATGGGCGTCGGCATCCTCAAGGTCAAGTCGCTGTTCCGCAAGCTGCGCAAGCTTGCGCTGCGGTACGGCGGGGTGATCGTCTTCTTCGACGAGGCCGACTCGCTGGGCAACCGCGGCCAGCTCGCCGCGGGCGGGGCGGGCGGCGGCCCGGGCCAGGCGGTCCCGGCGCCGTTCGCGCAGGGCTGCCACGGGTTCTCCTACCTGGCGCGGGACACCCAGTGGACGCTGACCAAGCACGCCATGGAGGCCGAGCTCGAGGACGCGCCGCCGAGCCGGCGCAGCAAGCAGATGATCGGCGGCATGATGAACGGCGGCGGGGGCGGCATGGGCACGCTGCAGGCGCTGCTCACCGAGCTGTCCGGCCTGAAGAAGCCGCGCGGCTTCATCAACCGGCACGTGCGCCGGGTCCTCGGCATGCGGCCCAAGCCGCCGCCGCACTACCGGATCCTGGTCATGATGGCGACCAACATGCCGTCCGCGCTGGACGAGGCGCTGCTGCGGCCGGGCCGGATCGACCGCATCTACAAGGTCGGCTACCCGTCCAAGGCGGGCCGCATCCGCACCTACGAGGGCTACCTGTCCAAGGTCAAGCACGAGCTGACCGGGGAGCAGGTCGACAAGCTGGCCACGATCACCCCGTACGCCACCGGGGCCACCATCAAGGACCTGGTCAACGAGTCGCTGATCACCGCGATCAGGAACGGCCACGACGTCATCACCTGGCCGGACGTGATCAAGGCCAAGCAGCTCAAGGAGCTCGGGCCGCCCGAGGACGTGGAGTACATCGAGCGCGAGCGGCACGCGGTCGCGGTGCACGAGGCCTGCCACGCGCTGATCGCGTTCCGCACCCGCCAGCACATGGAGATCGACATCGCCACCATCGAGAAGGGCGGTGACTACCTCGGGATGGTGGCCAGCATCCCGCCCGAGGACCAGTTCACCCGGTGGCGCAGCGAGTACGAGACCGACATCCTGGTCTCGCTGGCCTCGCTGGCCGGCGAGCGGATGTTCTTCGAGCAGGACAGCTCCTCGGGCGTCTCCGGCGACCTGGAGGCCGCGACCACGGTGGCCTCGTTCATGGAGGGCTTCTGGGGCATGGGCACCACGGTGTCGTCGTACTCGACGGCCAAGCGGCTCGAGGTCGGCTCCCCCGGCGGCCCGCGCGGCGGCACCCTGAAGAAGGGCCAGGACACCGAGGCCCAGGTCCGGCGCGCGCTGGCGGACCGGATCGAGGACACGCTGTCCGCGCTGCTGGGCCGGACCGAGGAACTGCTGCGGGAGAACCGCAGCCACGTGCTGGCCCTGGCGCACGCGCTGGAGACGCACAAGACGCTCAGCGGCGAGGACGTGGTGGCCGTGCTGGAGCACACCCGCGGCCCGCTGGTGGACGGCACCCCCTACGGCGACGAGACGTTCATGGCCGCGCTGGCCGAGTACCACACCGCCGCGGCCCGGGCCCACCGGGAGCACAGCAGCGAGCAGCTGCACATCCCGGTGCACACCACCGAGCAGCCCTGGTCGGTGACGGTGGGCGCGGCTGAGCCGGACCGGCCCGGCCTCAACGGGTACGAGCCGGACCGGCCGAACCTCAACGGGCACGACCCTGAGGCCTGACGGCCCGGGAATCTGGGCGGGTTCCCGGGCCGGGCTGTCCCGCGGGCTGCGGATCCGGCGGGCGGTCAACCTGGTCAACGGGTCCACGCTGGCCGGGCTGGGCGTGGCCGCGGTGGGCCGGGCCACGGTGGCGCGCAGCGCGGACGGCCTCTACCTGGGGACCGGGTACCGGCTGCCGGTGCCGCCCGCGCCGGCGTTCTGCCTGGGCAACGTGATCATGACCCGGGGCGAGGGGATGGACCCGGGCTCGCGGGTGTTCGCGCACGAAGCGCGGCACGCGACCCAGTTCGCCTGGTGCGGCGGGCTGGCCATGCTGCCCATGTACCTGGCCGCGACGGCGGCCTCGTGGGCGCTGACCGGCGACTTCGGCGCGCGCAACGTGTTCGAGCGCGGGGCCGGGCTGGCCGACGGCGGGTACACGGACAAGCCGCTGCGGCCGACGCTGCGCCGGGCGGCCGCGAGCCGACCGGCGGCGGGCGAGAGTTAACGCCGGGCCGCCGGCTCATCGGCTTTCATGATCGCGGGCAGTTCGAGCGCTATACGCACCAATACTGCCCGCGATCGTGAGGGAGCGGGCGGCAGCCGGCGGAGGGCCGACCGGCGGCGGACGACCGCGGCGGGGGTTAGCGGCTCAGGCCGGACATCAGGCGCTCGACGGCGTGCTTGTCGCGGGCCGGGGTGAGCCGGACGTGGCGGATGAACCGCCAGCCCTTGCCGGTGAGCAGGAACTCGCGCTCGGCGGGCAGCTCGGCGATGCCGTTCAGGATGGCCTGCGGGTCGGCCAGGTGCCGTTCCCAGGCCGACCGGGCGTTGACGATGTCGGTGACCTCGCCGCCGTCCGGGTCGATCCCGGCCAGGTAGTGCGTGCCGGCCACGTTGGCCCAGATGGTGCCGGCCGACCAGGCCAGGTCGTTCAGGCCGGACACGCGGGCACCCTGGCAGCGGACGTGCAGGATGCCGTGCGGCTGCAGGTCGCGCGGGTCGCGGCGGACCAGCTCGCTGCTCCCGTCGCTGGTCAGCACGACGTCGCCGGCGGCGCACATCCCCCAGCCCTCCCGGTTGAACGGCACCCGCTCGATCAGGGCCAGGGTGGCGGCGTCCCACTTCAGCGCGGTCCGCTCCTGCCAGGTGAGCTGCCAGATGACGTCCCCGGTCCGGCAGATGCCCTCGGCGAACAGCTCCGCGGGCAGCTCGGCGCGCTGCTCAGCCTGGCTGGCGCCGAGCCGGTAGCGGCACAGGGCCGAGGCGCCGTATCGGCCGGCAGACTCCCAGACGCCGTCGCCGTCCGCGATGAGGCCCTGGGTAAAAGGCCGCCCGGGATGCGGCATCCGCCGGATGACCTCCGCGCGCCAGGTTCTCAGCTGCCACCGCCCTCCGGGCCCGCCGGCCGTCCTGGTCCGCCGCTCGCGGGTCACCGGCGGACAGCAAAGTTCTAGCAGCCGTCGCCGCCTGGCGCACGCGGAGTGGGCGGGAGCTGGGGGCTTGGTCCCGTTCGGATGATCGTGTGTCGTTACCGCGGCCCGAGCACGGTGGCGACACACGATCAGGGCAGCACTGAATCGGAGGAGCATCCGGTTAACTTATGGTGGATAGCGGAGGATGCTCCGGATCGGGGCGTACGCGACGGGAGGACCGATGATGACGGGTACTGGGCGCGGGGCGGAAGGTCTGGGCGATCTGGGCGCGGCGGCGGCGGACGGGACGGCGGCGGCACACGGAACGGCAGCGGCGGCGAGCGAGACGGCAGCGGCGAGCGAGACGGCAGCGCCCGGGGGGACGGCGGTGCTGGCCGGGCGGAGGGTGGCGCGGATCGGGTTCGGGGCCATGCAGCTGGAGCGGGCGGCGGGGCGGCCGGCGGCGCTCGCGGTGCTGCGGCAGGCGGCCGGGGCGGGGGTCAACCACATCGACACGGCCGGCTTCTACGGGTCGGTCAACGAGGTGATCCGGGCGGCGCTGGCGCCGTACCCGGAGGGCCTGGTGCTGGCGACCAAGGTGGGCGCGGTCCGGACGGCGGGCGGGCAGCTGGTGGCGGCCCAGCGGCCGGAGCAGCTGCGGGCGCAGGTGGAGGAGAACCTGAGCGCGCTGGGCGCCGAGCAGGTCGCGGTGGTCAACCTGCGGCGGCTCGACGTCCCGCCGGGGATCGTGGCCGAGGGCGATCAGAAGGTGGGCCTGGCCGACCAGCTGGCCGAGCTGGTGGCGCTGCGGGACGCCGGGAAGATCGGCGGCATCGGGCTGTCCGGCGTGTCGGCGGCCCAGCTCGGCCAGGCGCTCCCGGCCGGCATCGCGTGCGTCCAGAACGGGTACAGCGTGCTGGACCGTTCGGCGGAGCCAGTGCTGGCGGCGTGCCGGGAGCACGACATCGCGTGGGTGCCGTTCTTCCCGCTCGGGTCGGCCTTCCCGGGACGGCCCAAGGCGGGCGACGACCCGGTGGTCACGGCCGTCGCGGCCGGGCTGGGCGCGACGGCGGCCCAGGTGGCGCTGGCCTGGCTGCTGGCCCGGTACGGCCACACGCTGCTGATCCCGGGCACGGCCGATCCCGGCCACCTGGCCGAGAACCTCGCGGCGGGCCGCCTCGAACTGCCCGCCGAGGCCCGGGCGGCCCTGGACCAGCTGGCCTGACCGGGGAGGCCCGGAATCTCGGGCCTCAGACGGCGCGCTGGACCTGGCCGAGGAACTCGGCGTTGGACGCGGTCTGGTGGGTCTTGTCCAGCAGCAGCTCCAGGGCCTGCTGGGCGTCCAGGGCGCCGAGGGCGCGGCGCAGCTGGCCCGCGGCCCGGTGCTCGGCGGCGGGCATGAGCAGCTCGTCGCGGCGGGTGCCGGACGGCAGCGGGTCGATGGCCGGGAAGATGCGCTTCTCGGCCAGCTCGCGGCGCAGCCGCAGCTCCATGTTGCCGGTGCCCTTGAACTCCTCGAACAGCACGTCGTCCAGGCGCGAGCCGGTGTCGACCAGCGCGGTGGACACGATGGTCAGCGAGCCGCCGTGCTCGATGTTGCGGGCGGCGCCGAGGAACTTGCGGGGCGGCAGCAGGGCGGAGGCGGCCACGCCGCCCGCCAGGGTGCGGCTGCTGGCCGGGGCGGCCAGGTTGTAGGCCCGGCCGAGCCGGGTGATGGAGTCGAGCAGGACGACCACGTCGCGGCCCATCTCGACCAGGCGCTTGGCCCGCTCGATGGCCAGCTCGGCGACCTTGATGTGGTCCTCGGGAGCCTGGTCGAAGGTGGAGAAGATGACCTCGCCGCGGACCGAGCGGCGCAGGTCGGTGACCTCTTCGGGCCGCTCGCCGACCAGGACCATCATCAGCTCGACCTCGGGGTGGCTGCGGGCCACGGCGGCCGCGATGGCCTGCAGGACCATGGTCTTGCCCGCCTTGGGCGGGGACACGATGAGGCCGCGCTGGCCCTTGCCGATCGGCGCGACCAGGTCGATGATCCGGGCCGTGTCGGACGGGTCGCCGTCTTCCAGCCGGAGGCGCTGGTCGGGGTACAGCGGGGTCAGCTCGTCGAAGTGCGGGCGGGCCCGGGCCGCGGCGGGCGGCTGCCCGTTGACCGTGTCGGCGCTGACCAGGGGACGGTACTTGGCCCGGCCCCCGGCCGAAGCCCGGGCCGTCCCGTCGATCAGGTCGCCGGGGCGCAGTCCGTACTGGCGGATCTGGCTGGCCGAGAGGTAGACGTCGGCCGGGCTGGGCCGGTAGCCGGAGGTGCGCACGAAGCCGTGCCCGTCCTCCAGGTCGACCAGGCCGGAGATCCGGGCGGTGTCCGGCGGCTGGGCCGCGCGGGCCGGGGCCGCGGATTCTTGAGTTGCTGTCATAACAGGATTTCCTTTCGGGGAAGGGCGAATCCGCGCAGGCCGAAAGCCAGGATGGGCGCGGTGCCGGGCGGAATTACCGGGAGCTTCCAGGGCGCGTTCGCGGCTGGGCTGTGCGGGTAACCGCCGTTAAGAAGGTGCTCGACGCCGGATCGGCGGAGCTCAGGAAGGTCGCCTCGCGGCAACTACCGGCGTCAACAAAGGCATCATCGGGTTCATTCCTGGTGACGGCGGCGGCGCTGCGGGACGACGGTGTACTTCGGGTCGCGGGCCGAGGCCAGGCCCGCTTCGAAGACCCCCAACCGGGTCAGCACCGAGGCGCCGAGGAGGGCCGCGCCGGCCGCCGCGGACACGACGCGGCTCCGGCGGCCGAGCGCCGCCCCGGCCAGCCCGCCCGCGGTGAGCAGCTCGGCCGCGGCGAGGATCGTGCCGGTCCGCCCGGTGCGGTACGGCTCGGCCAGATCGCCGAGCCGGGCCAGCAGCCGCCGCCGGGCCACCAGCTCGGCGGCGGCGCCGAGTACGGCCAGGTCGCGGGCCGGGCGGGCGGCGGCCGGGGCCACGGCCAGCAGGCCGAGGCCGCCCGCGGCGCCGGCCGCGGAGCCGGCGAACAGGTAGGGCATCTCCCGGTAGCCCTCATGCCAGGCGGGCACCGCGGTGTCGCAGATGAGCGCGGCAGTGTAGGTGGCGATGGCCGGGCCCAGCACGCCCGCGCCCAGGGTGGCGGCCCGGCCGCCGCCGGGCAGCAGGCCGGTCAGCTCGGAGACGGCCGCGGCCCCGGCCACCGGGCCGTAGGCGGCCAGCAGCCAGGAGCCGACGCTCATCGGCGAGCTGGGCTTGAACACCCGCAGCATGTTGGCGAACCGGGACGGCCGGCCGAGGTCGTTGATCAGGGCCGCCGCGGACACGCTGATGGCGGCGAGCGCGCTGACCTTGGCCGCCCGGGCCAGCTCGGGGTAGCCGGACAGCTGGGCGGCGGCGGCCAGCACGGAGGACGCCCCGGCCAGGCCGCCGGAGAACAGGTAGGCCGGGACGTCGGGGTTCTTCCATACCGGCTCGCGGATGACCGGGCGCCCGTAGTAGGAGGAGAAGGTGGCCTCCGGGACCATCATCTCCTCGCCGCGGCGCCGCCGCCGGCCGCCGCCGCGGCCGGGACGGTCGCCCGCCGGGGCACCGGGCCCCGGCGGGCCGGACGCGGGCGCAGCGGCGGGGTCCGGCCCGGACCCGGAGACGGCCGCGAGCCCGGACCACCAGCCGGGCCGGGTCAGTCCGCGCATGACCTGGTCCTCACCGGGGCCGGCGCAGGGCCAGCGCGATGCCGGTGGCGGCCAGCCCGGCCGCGGCCATCCCCACGTGCCGCCACATGCCGGGCAGGTCGCGGGTGGTGACGACGGGGTCCGGGGGCAGGCCGTACACCTCGGGATCGTCGAGGAGCAGGAAGAACGCCCCGCCGCCGCCGATGCCGTCGTCCGGGTCGGCCAGGTAGAGCTGGGCCTGGTCCTGCCCGGCGGCCTGGAGGTCGGCGACCCGCAGGGCGGCCCGCTCGCGCAGCTCGTCCAGCGGGCCGAACTGGATCGAGTCGGTCGGGCAGGCCTTGGCGCAGGCCGGCTCCAGGCCGGCGCCGAGCCGGTCGTAGCACAGCGTGCACTTGTGGGCCTGGCCGTCCTGCTCGCGCCGGGCGATGACGCCGAACGGGCAGGCCGGGATGCAGTAGCCGCAGCCGTTGCACACGTCGTCCTGGACCACGACGGTGCCGAACTCGGTACGGAACAGCGCGCCGGTCGGGCACACGTCCAGGCAGGCGGACTCGGTGCAGTGCTTGCACACGTCGCTGGCCATCAGCCAGCGCACCCCTTCGACGCCATCCGGGGCGGCGGCCACGGGCTGCTCGATGAAGGCGACGTGCCGCCAGGTGGAGGCGCCCAGCCGAACGGTGTTGTCGTACGACATGCCGGTCAGGGCCAGGCCGTCCTCGGGGACGGCGTTCCACTCCTTGCACGCCACCTCGCAGGCCTTGCAGCCGATGCACACCGACGTGTCGGTGAAGAAGCCCATCCGGGGCGGGTGCTCGGCGTAGCCGGCCCGGGCGGCCGGGTCGATGTCCATGTCACACCTCCGTGCCGGTGTCGCCGGTGATGCCGGCCCGCCGACGGTACTGGTCTACCAGCTCGCGCAGCGCGGGCCCGCGGGGCCGGCGGCCCGGCTGGATGTCGCAGGCCAGCGCCTTGACCTCCTGGATGTGCACGTTCGGGTCGAGGGCCAGGTGGGCCAGGTCGTTGGCCGAGTCACCGGTGCTGATCCCGTTGGCGCCCCAGTGGTAGGGCAGCCCGATCTGGTGGACCCGGCGGCCCTGCACCTCGATGGTCCGGATCCGCTCGGTGACCAGGACCCGGGCCTCGACCGCGCTGCGCGCGGTGATGATGGTGGCCCAGCCGCCGTTGGTCAGGCCGCGCTCGGCGGCCAGCCCGGGTGAGACCTCGCAGAAGAACTCCGGCTGCAGCTCGGCCAGGTAGGGCAGGGTGCGGGACATGCCGCCCGCGGTGTGGTGCTCGGTCAGCCGGTAGGTGGTGGCCACGTACGGGAAGACGTCGGCGCCCGGCTCGTCGCCGACCGGCTGGTACCGGTTCTGCCGGTGCCGGATGATCTCCCGGACCGGGTTGCGCTGCTGGGCGTACAGCGGGTTGCGGAACGGGGACTCCTGCGGCTCGTAGTGGGCGGGCAGCGGGCCGTCGGCCAGGCCGGCCGGGGCGAACAGCCAGGCCTTGCCGTCGGCCTGGAGGATGAACGGGTCGATCCCGGAGATGGCGGCCACGCCGGTGGCGCCGGGCGGCGGCCGGTAGGACGGCGGCCGGTCGGCCACGAAGTCGGCGATGTCGTGCCCGGTCCACTGGCCCTTCTCCTCGTCCCACCAGACCAGGGCCTTGCGCTCGCTCCACGGCCGGCCCTCGGGGTCGGCCGAGGCGCGGTTGTACAGCACCCGCCGGTTCAGCGGCCAGGCCCAGCCCCAGTCCGGGGCGACCCAGCTCTGCTCCGATCCCGGCTTGCGGCGGGCGGCCTGGTTCACGCCGTCGGCCCGGACCCCGCAGTAGATCCAGCAGCCGCACGCGGTGGACCCGTCGTCCTTGAGCTGGACGTAGGACGACAGCGGCTGGTCATTCTCGTCCCGCCCGTTGATCTCGGCCAGGATCGCGTCCGCGGCGGGCTCGTCCAGCGGCCCGTGCACGGGGTAGTCCCAGGTCAGGTCCTGCACCGGCTGGTCCATCCCGGTCACCGAGGCGGCCAGCCGGGCCCGGATCCGGCGGCCCAGGTGATAGGTGAACCACAGGTCGCTGCGCGCGTCCCCGGCCGGCGCGACCGCGGTGTGGTGCCACTGCAGCATGCGCTGGGTGTTGGTGAAGCTGCCGTCCTTCTCGGTGTGCGCGGCGGCGGGCAGGAAGAAGACCTCGGTGCCGATGTCCTCGGTGCGCATCTCCCCGGTCTCGATCTCCGGGCCGTTCTGCCAGAACGTGGCACTCTCGATCATGACCAGGTCCCGGACCACCAGCCAGTCCAGGCTGGCCAGGCCCTGCCGCTGCATCCGCCCGTTGGCCGAGCCGACGGCCGGGTTCTCGCCGAACAGGAAGTAGCCCTGGCAGTCGCCGTTGATCTGGGCCACCACGGTCTCGTACGTGCTGTGCGTGCCGGTCAGCCGGGGCAGGTAGTCGTAGCAGAAGTCGTTGTCCGCCGTGGCGGCCTCGCCCCACCAGGCCTTGAGCAGGCTGACGGTGTAGGCGCCCATGTTGGCCCAGAAGCCCTTGTCCATGCTCTCGGCGCGAATGTAGGTGGCCAGGTCGTCGTTGCCGTGCACGTGCGGCATGGGCAGGTAGCCGGGGAGCAGGTCGAACAGGGTCGGGATGTCAGTGGAGCCCTGGATGGAGGCGTGCCCGCGCAGGGCCAGGATGCCGCCGCCGGGACGGCCGATGTTGCCCAGCAGCAGCTGCAGGATGGCGGCGGTGCGGATGTACTGCACGCCCACCGTGTGCTGGGTCCAGCCGACGCTGTAGACGAAGGCGGTGGTCCGGTCCGGTCCTGAGTTGTCGGTCAGCAGCCGGCAGACCTGGGCGAACGCGTCCGGCCGCACCCCGCAGACCTGCTCGACCATCTCCGGGGTGTACCGGGCGAAGTGCCGCTTCAGGACCTGGAACACCGTGCGCGGGTGCTGCAACGTCTCGTCCCGGTCGGGGTTCATGGGCGCGTCGGCGCCGCCCGCCCCGTGCGCCTCCCCCCGGGCGGACCGGTGCAACTCACCGGGACCCTCGGACGTGACGCGGTCGCGCCCCCCGGCGGCGGCGGACATGTCCCCGGCCTGGTAGCGCCAGGCGCTGACGTCGTAGGCGCGGTGCTCCCGGTCCAGGCCGGAGAACACCCCGTCCAGGTCCTCGGTGTCAGCGAAGTCCTCGCTGACCAGCGTGGCCGCGTTGGTGTAGTTCAGCACGTAGTCGCGGAAGTACTTCTCGCTGGCCAGCACGTAGTTGATGATCGCGCCGAGGAACACGATGTCGGCCCCGGCCCGGATGGGCACGTGCAGGTCGGCCACCGCGCTGGTCCGGGTGAACCGCGGGTCGACGTGGATCACCGTGGCGCCGCGGGCCTTGGCCTCCATGACCCACTGGAAGCCGACCGGGTGGCACTCGGCCATGTTGGAGCCCTCGATCAGGATGCAGTCCGAGTTCTGCAGGTCCTGCTGGAAGGTGGTCGCGCCGCCGCGGCCGAAGCTAGTCCCCAGACCGGGGACGGTGGAGGAGTGTCAAATGCGGGCCTGGTTCTCGATCTGGATGGCCCCGAGCGCGGTGAACAGCTTCTTGATCAGGTAGTTCTCTTCGTTGTCCAGGGTCGCGCCGCCCAGGCTGGCGAACCCGAGGGTGCGCCGGGTGCGCTGCCCGTCGACCTCCTCCTGCCATCCGTGCCGGCGGGCGGCCAGGACCCGTTCGGCGATCATGTCCATCGCCGTGTCCAGGTCCAGCTCTTCCCATTCGGTCCCGAACGGGCGGCGGTACTTGACCCGGTATTCGCGCGCGCCGCCGGTGGTCAGCTGCAGGCTGGCGGATCCCTTCGGGCACAGCCGGCCGCGGCTGACCGGCGAATCCGGGTCACCCTCGATCTGGATGACCTGGCCGTCCTTGACGAAAACCTGCTGGCCGCAGCCCACTGCGCAGTACGGGCAGACCGACTTGACCACCGCGTCGGCGGTTTCGGTCCGGGCCGGGCGGGACCGGCCGCTCTGCGCGGCGGCCCCGAGGCCGCGCCGGTCGGCTCCGGTGAGCTGGCGGTAGAGGGGCCAGCGGCCGGGACGGTCGGCCGATCCCATGGCACTCACCTCCGGCTCCGGTTCGCTAGGGCCCAGTATCGCCCATGGCTGGCGGGCCCGGCAGGCCGGCGCGGGCTGAGCGCACGGGCGGCCCGAGCCGGGCGGTGAGAGCATTTGCCCCTCTTGCCCGATCTTCTCCGGTTGTTGTACGGTGGTTGCCGGACAATGCGTTCGGTATTGGCCGCGACAAAATCACTCCTAAATGGGGTAGGTCCGGGTGTTTCGGACTGTGGTCCCTGGGCACCTGTAGAACTTCGATCAGATCCCTGTTCCCGGCGAAGGCGGGAGCTGCGATGCAGCTGACGGTGCGTCTCATTGCTCGTCGAGCAATGCAGGCTGCGCTCGTCGCGGCCGGGGTCATGGTCATCCTGCTCATCTGCTCACGCCAGGCGCACGCGGCCACCATCCCGGACTCAGGCGGCGGTACCGGCTCGCTGACCTCGACGGTCACGTCGGCTACGAACACGGTGACCTCCACGGTCAGCTCGGCGACCAAGACGGTCACGGCGGCCGTTACCGGGCCGAGCACGAGCGGCGGGTCCGGCTCGGGTTCCGGCGCGGCGGCCACGGCCAGCAGCGGCTCCGGCCCGAGCGCGGCCGTCAGCTCGAGCCCGGCCGGCAACTCTGGCTCGGGCAGCAGCTCCAGCTCGGCCCGGCCGGCTAGCACGCCGGCTCCGTCGGCTAGCACGCCGGCCGCCGCGGCAAGCACGACGGCCACCTCGGCGACCACCGCCGTGACGTCGACCGTCGGCTCAGCCACGGCCTCGGTCACCGGGTCGAGCTCGGGATCAGATGGCGGCCCCGGGCCGTCCGGCTCGAGCGGCGCCGCTAGTGCGGCGCCTGCCGCCGGGACGCCGGCGACCTCAGTCACGAACGCGGTCGCCCCGACGGTCAGCACGGCCGCCAGCACCGTCGCCGCGGCGGCGACCGGCTCGGCCTCGGGCAGCGGTTCCGGCCCGGGCGCCAGCGCGGGGACGACGGCCACGACCGGCCCGACAGCGCTGACGACGACGGCCGCCAACGTGCTCGCCCCGGTGACCACCGCGACCGACAACCTGCTCACCCCGGCGACTACGGCCACCGCCGATGTGCTCGCCCCGGTGACCACCGCGACCGCCGACGTGCTGACGCCGGTGACCTCGGGCGCCGCGAACCTGCTGGCCCCGGTCAGCTCGGGGGCGACGAACCTGCTGGCCCCGGTCACGAGCGGCGTGAGTCAAGTGCTGGGACCGATCGCCACGGGCGCCGGTAGCGTGCTGGCCCCGGTCACGACGGCCGCCGGGAACCTGCTGACCCCGGTCACCACGGCGGCGTCGGATCTGCTCCTCCCGGTGACGACGGCCACGACCAACCTGCTGAGCCCGGTGACCACGACCGCGGGCGGCCTGCTGACCCCCCTGACCACGGCCACGACCGGCCTGCTGGCTCCGGTCACCACGGCGGCGTCGGATCTGCTCCTGCCGGTGACGACGGTGGCGGGGAACCTGCTGACGCCGGTCACCACGGTCGCGATCACCATCCTGGCCCCGGTGACGACCACGGCCGGCCAGCTGCTGACCCCGGTCACCTCGGCGGCCACGGGGCTGCTGGCTCCGGTCACCGGGGCCACCGCGAACCTGCTTCCGCCGGTCGCGCCCGGTGGGACCAGCCCACTGGGCCCGGTCACCGACCTGACGTCGGGAGTAAGCCCGGCGGCTCCGGCCACGAGCGCGGAGACCGGCCAGGCCGTGCTGGGGCAACCGGGGAGCGCGGGCGGGTCCCCGGGGTCCTGGGGCCCGGCGCAGTCCACCGGGACGGCGGGCGGCAACCCCCCGCTGACGCCGCGGACGGCGCTTCCGGGAACGCCCGGCGGACCGGGCGGCGTGCCGGGTCCGGCGGGGGGCAGCGGCCCGGCCAGCAGCATCGGCGGGTCCACCGCTAACGGCCTGCAGGGCGGCCTGACGGCGGCCCTGATCGCACTGTCCATGCTGGTCCTGCTGCGCCTCGCGCGACGCGCGGCCGCGAGCCCGATCTGGCGCGCCGCCCTGCCGGAGGTGCCGCCCGCTTAAGTCCTTTCCTTCCCGATCGGTCCTGTATCGGCGTCCGAGCCTCGAGAGCCAGGCGCTGATCCCTGAGGAAGGAAAGTGAGCGCACCCGTGCGTGTGTGGACGAAGTCCGCGTGCGCGGTGCTCGCCTGGAGTGCCCTGCTGATCATCATGATGTCGGCGGGCCTGATCCGATCCCAGCCGGCCCAGGCGAACGTACGCGTCGCGAGTAGTACTGGAATCACCCTGGCCGCCTCGGTGCGCGCAACCGCGCAATCCGGGTCGGCACCAAGCCCGGCGGCACGGTATGCCGTGCAGCCCGGCGACACGTTGTCTGGCATCGCCGCGCGGCTCGCCGTGCCCGGCGGATGGCAGGCGTTGTATGCGGCCAACCGGCCGCTCATCGGCTCGGATCCGGACGTCATCCGGCCGGGCACCATGCTGGCGCTGCCCGGCGGGCACGCCCCGACCCGGTACGTGATCGCACCCGGGGACACCCTGAGCAAGGTTGCGGCCGCGCTGGCCGTGAAGGGCGGATGGCAGGCGTTGTATGCGGCCAACCGCGGCGCGATCGGCGCAGATCCGGACGTGCTCCGGCCCGGGACCGTGCTGGCCGTGCCGCAGCCAGCGACCCAGCCGTCGGCGGCGCCCTCATCCGGGGCGCAGGCGGGCCGGCCGACGCAGAACAGCCCTGAGCACTCGGCCAGCCCGGGTCAGTCCGCCAGTCCGCGGCCACCCGCCCTGGCTCCGGGCAGCGGGCCCAGCCCGGGGCCCCCGCGGTCCGCGGGGACCGGGATGCCGGCCTGGCTGACCACGGTGCTGGTGGCGGCGGGCCTGCTCATCGGGGCCGCCTTCCTGGCCGAACCGGTGCTGGCCTACCGGCGGCGCCGCGCGGCGCGGACGGCGGCGAACAGCGAGACACGAACGGCGAAAGGCGGTGGAGCGGTGATGGCGGGCCAGGCCGCGGAAGGCCGGCGGCGCCGGGGCCGTCCCGGCGGTAGCCGTGGCGGACCGGCGGCCGGAGAACGACGACACGGAGGTCATGACGCGCATCATCGAGGCCGACTACGACCAGGTGGTCGTGACGCACAGCGTCGAGGACGGCACGGTCTACGTACTGCGGCCGCCGGGCGCGGAGCCGACGGCGATCCTGCAGGCGGCGCGGCTGGTGCTGTCGGAGGGTCCGTACCGGCAGCTGGCCGAGCAGCTCGGGATGTCCGCCGACTGGCCCATCGTGATGGCCGACTACGACCGGGTGGTGGTGACCTGCAGCACCCGGGACGGCACCGTCTACGTGCTGCGGCCGCCGGGCGAGGATCCCAAGGCCATCCTGCAGGCGGCCCGGCTGGTACTGCCGGAGTCCTCCTACGGGGAACTGGCCGACCAGCTGGGGGTGCCGGCCACCTGGCCAATCGAGCAGGAGCCCGGAGTGCGGGCCAGCTGGCCGGCGGAGTAGGGGTGCGCGGGCAGGCGGGCCAGGACCCGGACGAGACGGGGTTCTGGCCCGGGCGCGCACGGGACGGCCCGGGAGCGCGGGCCGTCGCGGGCCGCGCGGCGGCGCGGCCCGCGGCGGCGTCAGGCGTCCGGGTGATCCCGGGCGGCCCTGGTGCGCAGCGACTCGACCAGCGCGGCTACGTGCCGCCGGTCCTCGGCGGTCAGCTCGTCGATGCTGGCGATCAGCAGGTCCCGCTCATGGTCATGGGAGCCGCCGCGGACGGCCGGGGCCTCGTCGTAGTAGTGCATCCCGGTGGACTCCGCGGCGGCGGCGCGGACGGCCGAGACCGGCACGTCCAGCCCGGAGGCCAGGGCATCGATGGTTTCCGGGCGGGGCGGGCGGCCCAGGTTCCTGGTCGTGGCCAGGGTGTAGATGGTCGAGTGCGACAGGCCGCCGCGCCGGGCGACCTCCCGGTAGGACCAGCCTCGCTCGCGCAGCCGCTGCTGGATGAGCCGCTGCAGCGGGTTGAGGACCGCCTCCAGCGAGGCGGGCGGCGGCGGGTCGGCCGGAGCGAGCGGCTCTTCTTCCGCCGGGCGGGGACTCATGGCCACCAACGTTAACCGCCTTCCTGGGACCGCTATCGAGATGGCCCGACATTGGTCGGGCCTGGCCGGCATTGACTTACCGAGGATGAGTACTGTACGGTGGTGACCAAACAGTACGTTTTCCAAACAGCGTACATCAGGTCGACGCCCGGCGCCACAGGCGGCCCGGGCGGTCCCCGGGCCGCCTGACCCGGGGGAAGCGTCCCCCCAAGGAGGCATCATGTCCACTGACGTGACGATGCAGGAGCTCGAGTCCGAGACCGCCGAGCTGCTCCCCAGCCGGGAAACCCTGTCCTGCTACAAGTCCCACCCGTGCGGTGGCGGCGGCTCGAGTGTGGTCCAGATCGGGCTGGTCAACTTCAACAACAGCTTCAATAACTACGGGATCCTGGGCTTCTAGCAGCCCGCCGACCCGTGACGATGGCCTGACGCGCATCACATAGGGGAGTGCGCGACAGGCTGGAAGGGCCGCCCCGACCTCTTCCCGGGGCAGGCCCTTCGCTTGCCCGCAGCGGGCCCGCGGCCCGCCATCCCCGGCCATGCGTGGGAGGAGCAGCCCGTGACCGCACTCGCCGAGCACGTGACCGCCGGCCCGCAGCCCGCTACGCCCGGGACGGATGAGCCAGAGCGCCCCCGCCTGGCCGCGGGGGTGGAGCTGCTGGGTGAATATCAGGACTCGGGCTACCGCCAGCCCCCGTCGCTGGTGCGGCGGGCGGACGGCCAGGTCATCCAGATGTCACCGCTGCTCTACCAGGTGGCCAGCCAGATCGACGGCTCCCGCGACGCGGCCGCGATCGCCGGGGCGGTCAGCGCCGAGCTGGGCCGCACCCTGACCGCCGAGCAGGTGCAGTACCTCCTGACGGCCAAGCTGCGGCCGCTGGGCGTCATCGCCGACGGCCCGGCCCCGGCCGACGCTCCGAAGGCCAGCCCGCTGCTCGGCCTGCGAGCCCGGGGCACGCTGCTGCCGGAGCGGGCGGCCAACGCGGCCGGGACCCTGCTGCGGCCGCTGTTTCATCCACCAGTGGTGGCGGCCGTGCTGGCCAGCGTGCTGGCCGTGGACTGGTGGCTGTTCGCCGTGCACGGGCTGGGCGGCGGCATCCAGCAGGTCCTGCACAACCCGATGGACCTGCTCATCGTGCTCGGCCTGTCCCTGGTCTCGGCCGCCTTCCACGAGTGCGGGCACGCGGCCGGCTGCCGCTACGGCGGGGCCCGGCCCGGGGTGATCGGGGTCGGCATCTACATGGTCTGGCCCGCGTTCTTCACCAACGTCACCGACTCCTACCGGCTGTCCCGGGCCGGGCGGCTGCGCACCGACCTGGGCGGCCTGTACTTCAACGCGGTCTTCATGCTGGCCCTGGCCGGGATCTACGGGGCGACCTCGGCCGAGATCCTGCTCCTGGTGATCGCGTTCAGCCACCTGGAGATGCTGGAGCAGCTGCTGCCGTTCGTCCGGTTCGACGGCTACTTCATCCTGTCCGACCTGATCGGCGTGCCCGACCTGTTCGCGCGGATCGCGCCGGTGCTGCGCAGCGCGCTGGGCCGGGGCGGGCAGGACCCCCGGGTGACCGGGCTGCGGCACCGGGCCCGGATCCTGGTCACCGCGTGGGTGGCCTGCGTGCTGCCGCTGCTGTCGGTCAGCATCGGGTCCCTGCTGCTGTTCCTGCCCGCCGTCAACCGGGCGCTGTGGCACTCGGCCAGCATGTCAGCGCAGCTCATGAGCGCAGCGCTGGGCAGCCACCGGTTCGCGATGGCCGCCGTGGACGCGGCCGGGGTGCTGATGGTGGCGCTGTCGGTGACCGGATCGGCCTACCTGGTCACCGGCCTGGCCCGCCGGGTCGCCGCGGCCGGGCTGCGCTGGTCGGCCGGACGGCCGGGCCGCCGCCGGCTGGCCGCCGCGGCCGGGCTGGCCGCGGCGTCCGGGCTGGCTGCCTTCTGGGCCGTCCAGGGCCAGTTCGCAGGCTGGTAGCCCGGGAAGGCCAGCAGGCCGCGTGTAGAATCGCGGACGAAATGATCCTCATCGTGGCCGGCGTGTCGGGCAGCGGCAAGACGACGGTGGGCACCCTGGTGGCGGCCCGGCTGCTCTGGCCGTTCGCCGACGCCGACTCGTTCCACTCGCCCGCGAACGTGGCCAAGATGCATGCGGGGATCCCGCTGACCGATGAGGACCGCTGGCCGTGGCTGCTGGTCATCGCGGAGTGGATGGACGACTACATCGTGCGGGGCGAATCCGCGGTGCTGACCTGCTCCGGGCTCAAGCGTTCTTATCGCGATCTGCTCCTCGACGGCCGGCCCGACGCGCGGATGGCGTTCCTGAACGTGGGCCCGGGCGAGATCGACCGGCGGCTGGGCCGGCGCGAGCACCATTTTTTCCCCGAGGAGCTGGCGGGCAGCCAGTTCGACCTGCTCGAACCGCCGCAACCGGACGAGCGGAGCGTGACGGTGGTACCCGCCGGGAACCTCGAGCAGACGGTCACGTCCATCGTCGGGATGATCCCGGCCTCCGCCCTGGGCGGTGATCATGAAGCTCAAGCTTGACCTGCACGACATCTACAA
The DNA here is from genome assembly GCA_963744005.1 of uncultured Actinomycetes bacterium. Lineage (GTDB taxonomy): Bacteria > Actinomycetota > Actinomycetes > Streptosporangiales > Streptosporangiaceae > Palsa-504. Next base: position 3,376,912 of record CAVURU010000003.1, read on the forward strand.
CCGGGGCCAGGACATCGACCGGGCGCTGCAGGCCATCATCGACGAGGCGGTGGCCAAGAAGGCGCCGGTGATCGAGATCATCCCGGGCAAGGGCTCGGGACAGCTCAAGAAGCACGTGCTGCGCTTCCTGGAGCGCAAGGACATCAAGGCCAAGTACCACCGGGTCGAGAAGGACTCGAAGAACTTCGGCCGCCTGTTCGTGCATTTCCGCTGGTAAAAACGTCGCTGACGGCCGCCTAACCTGACGTCCGCGTCGGCCAGGCGCGCCCTTATCAGGCCGCTGAGCGGGTATTGCGGGCAAACTCTCAGTCAGCACCGAGGATGGCCCGGCCGCCGCCCAGGTGCGCCCTCCGACCGAGACAAAGGACGCGTCATGCGACTCCCACTCGCGGCTCGCCGGATCATGCTGGCTCCGGCCCTGGCCATCACGCTCACCGCGGCCGTCGCCGCCTGCAGTTCCAGCTCGTCCAGCTCGGCCGCTTCCTCCTCGGCCCCGGCGCCGGCGGCCTCGACGACGGCCGCCGCCCCGACGTCGGTGGCGGCGTCCGGCTCGGCCACGAGCAGCTCGGCGGCCGCGGCGGAGATCACCGCGAACTGGGAGAAGTTCTTCAACGCCAGCACGCCGACCGCGGAGCGGGTCACGCTGCTGCAGAACGGGTCCGCCTTCGCCGCGGCCATCACCGCGTTCAGCCAGCTGCCGCTGGCGGGCGGGATCGGGGCCAAGGTCACCGGGGTGTCGGTGACATCCGCGACGGCGGCCACGGTGAGCTACGACCTGGTGTCCGGGAGCACCACCCTGCTGGGCGGCCAGAAGGGCACGGCGGTCTACCAGGACGGGATCTGGAAGGTCGGCGACGCCAGCCTGTGCGGCCTGTTCAAGCTGATACCGGGCGGCACGGTGCCGGCCGCGTGCAGCTCGGCGAGCTGAGGTAAGGCCGAACGGTTCGGCCGGCCAGCCCAGGGCCGTTCCCGGCGGCCGCGTCCGGGGGCCGCGCGGCGGTCAGTCGGTGGCCCTCGCGACGCTGTGCACGCTGCTGTTCCTGACCTTCCTGGACAACACCGTGGTCAGCGTGGCGCTCGGCGACGTGCAGACCAGCCTGAAGGCGGGCGTCAGTGACCTGCAGTGGGTAGTGGGCGCGTACGCGCTGACCTTCGCCAGCATCATGCTGGCCTGCGGGATGATCGGGGACGAGCTGGGCCGCAAGAAGGTCATGCTGGCCGGCGCGGGGGTGTTCTGCGCCGGCTCGGTACTGTCCGCGGCGGCGCCGAACGTCCAGGTGCTGATCGCCGGGCGGGCGGTGATGGGCCTGGGCGCCGCGGCCAGCGAGCCCGGCACCTTGTCCATGCTGCGCCAGCTGTATCCCGACCCGCGGGCCCGGAGCCGGGCCGTCGGAGTGTGGGCCGGCACCTCGGGCCTGGCGCTGGCCATGGGCCCGGTGGTGGGCGGCGTGCTGACCGGGTTGTGGAGCTGGCGGGGCATCTTCTGGTTCAACCTGGCCCTCGGCCTGGTCGTCCTGATCGTGGCGGCGGCCGTCCTGCCGGAGAGCTCCGACCCCACGGCGGCGCGGGTCGACACGGCGGGCACGCTGCTGGGCGCCGGCGCCCTGGCCACGTTCGTGTACGCCATCATCGACTCGGAATCGGCCGGGTTCGGCTCGGCCACGGTGATCGCGCTGCTGGCCGCGAGCGCGCTGCTGGCCGCGCTGTTCGGCTGGCGGGAGCGGCGGGCCCCGCACCCGCTGCTCGACCTGCGGCTGCTGCGCACGCCGCAATTCAGCACGGCTAACATCGCGGCGTTCTGCACGTACTTCGCCACGTTCGCCATCTTCTTCTTCACCGCGCTGTACCTGGTCGAGGTGGTGGCGCTGTCCGGCTACCAGCTGGCCCTGGTGTTCGCCCCGATGACGGTGCTGATGATCGCCTCGTCGGTGCTGGCGGGCCGCTGGACGGCCTGGGCCGGGCCGCGCTGGTCCATCACCGCCGGCTGCGTGCTGCTGGCCGCGGGCCTGGTGCTGGCGGACAGCTTCCTCAAGCCCGATCCGTCCTACGGCCCGCTGATCGCCGCGCTCGCGCTGGCCGGGATCGGCATCGGCACCACCGTGGTCCCGGTGACCTCCTCGGTGCTGAACGCGGTGCCGGCCGAGCGGTCCGGGATGGCCGCCTCGGCCACCAACACCAGCCGGGAGATCGGGGCCGTCACCGGGGTGGCCATCCTGGGCTCGCTGGTCTACTCCCAGCTGCACGCCAGCCTGGTCAGCCAGATGAACCACCTGGGAGTCCCGGCCGGTTTCCAGGGCCTGGTCATCAACGCCATCGAGACCGGCGCGATCCCGAAGGACACCGGCGCGTACTCGAGCTTCGGCGCCCTGGTCCAGGAGGTCATCGGGGCCGCGTACACGGCCTTCCACGACGGGCTGCGGGCCGCGCTCTACCTGTCCGCGGCGCTGGCCCTGGCGGCCGGCCTGCTCAGCCTGATAACGCTGCGCTCACGCCCGATTGACGCAGGGTCTTGACTTTTCGCGCCCGCTGAGGGATTCAGTAACTGGACGGCAATGGCGCCCGGCCCCCTCGACGGCCCGCGAAGAGAGGCTGACCATGGTCTGCTACGCCCGCCCGGCGCTCCGGATGGGAGCGATCGTCCTGGTGCTGCTGGTGATCCTCGACCGGGCGGGCGTTCCCCTGTTCAGCGGGCATTTCTTCGGCACGGCCGGGCTGATCGCGGCCGTCACGGTGGCGGCCGCCGCGGTGACGGTGGCGGCCACGCTGGGGTTCGCGGCCATCAGCTCCCTCCGGCGCAGGCGGGCGGTGGCCGGCGGCTGCGTGCACTGCCGGTTCCGCTGCCAGAGCGCCATGACCGGTCAGCCGCAGCGGCCCGTCCTCCGGGCGGCGGAGCGGCCCGCGGCGGCGCGGCCGTCGGCGGCAGCCCGTGCGCTCGGGACCGGCCACGCCGAGGGGCAGGAGCGAAAGGCCTCGTAGGGCGGCTGGTGGCGCCTCAAATGCCGCAGGGACTAGCCTTGGGGCATGACCACCGCGCCGTCGTCAGCGGCCTTCCTGAACCTGGTCGTCGGGTACGACGGGTCGCCGCCGGCCAGCCGCGCGCTGGACGCCGCCGCCCTGCTGCTGCACGGGCGGCCGGGCCGGATCGACGTGCTGTTCGTGGTGCACCTGAGCGGCATGGTCGCCGAGGCGCCGGTGGCCCCGGCCGAGCTCGAGCCGGGCTTTGACCAGATCGAGCAGGACCTCCGCGATCAGGCGGCCGGCCAGCTGCGCGACTCCGGGGTCTCCTGGGAGTGGGAGCGCCGGGTGGGCGGCGCGATCGCCGAGGAGCTCACCGCTTTCGCGGCCGCCGTCCAGGAGGCCGACCCGGCCAGGTTCGTGGCCATCGTGGTGGGCAGCTCATCCTCGGCCCTCCACCGGGTGGCGGGCTCGGTGGCCGTCGGCCTGAGCCGCCACCCGCACGTGCCCGTCCTGATCGTTCCGTAGCCGCCGGGCGCCCTCAGTACGCCCGGGCGAAGATGACCCGCTTGCCGTAGGCGGACGGGCCGCCGCAGCGCACGCAGGTGCCCCGCTCGGCCTCGCCGTCCAGCGGGATGCAGCGCGGCGTGGCCGTGGTCTCCGACTTGATCTCGGCCTCGCAGGCCGGGTCGCCGCAGTGCAGGGCCAGGGCCCAGCCGGTGGCCACGGCGGCGACGAAGCCGTCCCAGGAGTCCACCACCACGGTGTGCTGCTCGCGGAAATCGACGGCCCGCCGGGCCAGCAGGGCCTGGAACGCGGCCAGCTCGGCCACCAGCAGCTCGGGTGCCGCCGTCAGGCTGATGGCCTGCTTGGCCGCGTCGGGCTCCGGGTAGCTCAGGCGGCGGGACATCAGGGCCGTCCCGGCGGCCAGGTCGCGCGGGCCCAGCTCCAGCCGGATCGGGACGCCGCGCATCTCCCAGTCGTTGAACTTGAAGCCGGGCGAGACCTGCGGCCGGTCGTCCACGTGGGTCCGGATCCCGGCCTGGCGCAGCGCAGCGGCCAGCCCGGCGGCGGCGGCCGCGGTGGCCTCGGCCTGCTCGCCGCGCCCGATCGGGACGATGACCACCTGGTAGGGAGCCATGGCGGGCGGCAGCACCAGCCCCTTGTCGTCGCCGTGAGTCATGATCACGCCGCCGATCATCCGGGTGCTCATGCCCCAGGAGGTGGTGTGGCACAGCTCGGCCGCGCCGCTCTCGCCGGTGTAGGAGATGCCGAACGCGGTGGCGAAGTTGGTGCCCATGTAGTGCGAGGTGCCGGCCTGCAGGGCACGCCCGTCCCGCATCATGCCCTCGATGGTGAAGGTGCGCTCGGCGCCGGCGAACCGCTCGCCCGGCGTCTTCTCGCCGGGCACGGTGGCCAGCGCGGCCGGGCCGGTGGCCACGTCCTGGTAGAAGCCCAGGGCCAGCATGGTCTCGGCGATGGCGTCATCGCCGGTGGCGTGCGCGGTGTGGCCCTCCTGCCAGAGGAACTCGCTGGTGCGCAGGAACATCCGGGGCCGCATCTCCCAGCGCAGCACGTTGGCCCACTGGTTCAGCAGCAGCGGCAGGTCACGGTGCGAGCTGATCCACTTGGCCATCATCTCGCCGATGATGGTCTCCGACGTCGGCCGGATGACCAGCGGCTCCTCCAGCTCCTTGCCGCCGGCGTGGGTGACCGTGAACAGCTCGGGCGCGAAGCCCTCGACGTGCTCGGCCTCGCGCTGCATGTAGCTCTGCGGGATGAGCAGCGGGAAGTAGGCGTTCTGGTGCCCGGTGTCCTTGATCCGAGCGTCCAGGTCGGCCTGCAGCAGCTCCCACATCCGGTACCCGTAGGGCCGGATCACCATGCTGCCCCGGACCGGCCCCCGGTCGACCAGGTCGGCGCGGAAGACCACGTCGTTGTACCAGGCCGAAAAGTCCTCGCTCTGCGGGGTGACGCTGCGCTCATCACGTGCCATGACCGTCAGGGTACCGACCCGGCGGCACCGGGCTGGCGGCAAATGCGCGGCTGCGCCCGGCCCGCAGGCGCGGGCGCAGCCGGATGAGCCGGCCGGGCTACTTCAGCTCGCCGCGCACCTCGTCGGCGAGCTGGTGAATCTGCTGCTCGGTCTGCTCCAGCCGGGCCTCGGCCTGCGCGGTGCGCTCGGCGGCCCGGCGCTCGGCGCGGGTCGGCTTGTGGCCGGCCCGGCCGGCCGCTCGGTCCTGCGGAAGAGCCCCATGATCCGTCCTTCCCAGCTTTCGTCGTCAGCGTCCGGCGGTCTGCTACCCGGCGCCCGGCGGTTCATGCCTGGCCAGGGCGGCGATGCACGCGGTGAGCAGGCGCCGCATCTCTTCCTGGTCGCCGTCATCCAGATGGGCCAGCATGTCCTGCTCGACGCGGCGGACCGCGGCGCTGGCCACCGTGAGCTGGCGGCGCCCGCGGGCGGTCAGCTCGGCGGGCAGGGCCCGGCCGACAGGCGCCTGGGCCGGCCGGACCACGAGCCCCTGGCGTTCGAGGGACTGCAGGAGCACGTTCATCGACTGCCGGGTGACGAAGGCACCGCGGGCCAGCTCGGAGTTGGACAGGCCCGGCCGCTGGGCGAGCAGCTCCAGGCAGGAGTAGTGGGTGATGGTCATGCCGAGCGGCCGCAGCACGGCCTCCAGGGCATCGTGCAGGGCGCTCGAGGCCGCCTTCAGCAGGTACCCCAGCGATGTGTCCAGCTCGACTCCGGGCTCGCCTTGACTCATGTCAGTAGTCTGACATACGATGCTGTATGTCAGAAGACTGACATGCAAGACCGACCAACGCTGAGAGGCAGGCATCATGGCCGTCACGGGACCCGGCTTCGTTTCCCTGCAGGTGCGCGACCTGGAGCGGTCCGCCGCTTTCTACGAGCGGTACCTGGGCCTGAAGCGCTCCGACGCGGGACCGCCGCACGCCGTCGTGTTCGAGACCAAGCCGATCGCGTTCGCCGTCCGCGACGTCGTCCCCGGCACCGACCTGGACGCGATCGCGCAGCCGGGCCAGGGCATGGCGCTGTGGCTGCACGCCCCCGACGCGCAGGACATCCACGACGCCCTCGCCGCGGGCGGCACGACCATCATCTCGGCGCCGGCCGACGGGCCGTTCGGCCGGACGTTCACGTTCGCCGACCCCGACGGCTACCAGGTGACCCTGCACGACCGCAGCTGAGCCGGGCGTCCCGGTCCGCAGCGCGGCCGCCGCCCGGCCGGGGCCGGGATCAGGACGGCGGCCCCGGGGCCGGGTCGTCGAGGCACCGGTCGTTCGGGTCGATGGCACGGGCGATCCGCTGCCCGATGCTGGCCAGCTGCTGGACCTGCGCCCGGGTCAGCGGGTCGAAGACCAGCCGCCGGACCTCCCGCACGTGGCCCGGCGCGGCCGCGGCCACGGTGGCGAACCCGTCCTCGGTGAGCAGGGCCAGGGTGTAGCGGCCGTCGGCCGGATCGGGCGTCCGGCGGACCCAGCCCTTGCCCTCCAGGCGGGCGACGACCTGGGACAGCCGGGACAGCGAGCCCTCGGCCAGGGCGGCCAGCTCGCTCATCCGCAGGGTCCGCCCGGGTGCTTCGGACAAGGTGGCGAGCACGGCGTAGTCGAAGTGGCTGAGGCGGGCGTCGCGACGCAGCTGCGCGTCCAGGGCAGCGTCCAGCCGGATGAGCACGCTGCTCAGGGCCAGCCAGGCGCGGCGCTCCTCGGCACTGAGCCACGGCGGCTCGCCGGATTCGGAGCTCGCGCTGGCCATGCTCGCGATCATAGCGCACATCACTTTAAGGCTGAAGTTATTTCACTTGACACTTGAAGTGAATGAGACCTAGATTTACTTCATCCTTGAAGTGATACGGGAGGACTGGCCATGACCGGTGACATACTGCGCCCGGGCGTTCCTGCGGGTGCCTACGATGAGCTGCTGGCCCGGGTCCTGCCGCAGGCCCACGCGCAGCGCCACTGGGAGGCCAGCGACGGGCCGCTGCCCGCGCTGTTCGTCAGCCACGGCGCGCCGCCCACGCTGGATGACCCGGACTGGCTCAGCGGCCTGTTCGGCTGGGCGCAGAGCCTGCCCAAGCCACGGGCCATCGTGGTGGTGTCCGCGCACTGGGAGAACGCGCCGCTGGCCATCTCCGGCGCCGCGGCGGGCACGCCGCTGTACTACGACTTCGGCGGCTTCCACCCGCGCTACTACACCCTGCAGTACGCGACCCCGGACGCCACCGCGCTGGCCCGCCGGGTGGCCGCCACGCTGAGCGACACCACCGAGGTGCACCAGCACCGGGACCGGGGCCTGGACCACGGCGCGTTCATCCCGCTCATGGCCATGTATCCGGCGGCCGACGTCCCGGTGGTCCAGGTCAGCATGCCCAGCCTCGACCCCGGCGCCCTGCTGGCCCTGGGCCAGCGGCTGCACGCGCTGCGCGAGGAAGGCATCCTGGTCATCGGGTCCGGGTTCATGACCCACAGCTTCGCGGTCATGCGCAACCCGGCCCTGGCCGGGCACACCCAGGCCTTCGACGCCTGGGCGGCCGACGCGCTGGCCCGCGGCGACGTCGATGCGCTGACCGACTACCGGGCCAAGGCGCCCGGCGCGGCGGTCGCCCACCCCACCGCCGATCACTACGTCCCGCTGCTGCTCGCGCTGGGCGCCGCCGGGACGTCCAGCCCGCGGGCGGTCACCGCCCTCGGCGGGGAGCGGTTCGGCAACTCCATCCGCTCCATCCAGGTGGCCTGACCTGGCCGGCGGCGTCAGGCCAGGCCGGGCGGGCCGAACCAGGCGTCCAGCGCGCCGGGGAGCTCCGGGTCAGTAAGGTCTCCCGTCCAGGCCACATGCCCGTCGGGCCGGATCAGCACGGCCGCAGGCGCGGTGACCCGGCCCAGCACGGGGAGCTCCCAGACCCCGTCATAGGACGCCGGGACCAGCAGCACCCGGCCGGCCCAGGACGTGAGGTCCAAGCCGCCGCGGCCGGACAGGTCGAGCAGGACGGGCCGGGCGCCGTGCAGCAGGCTGAACACCCGGGCCGGCCGCCCGGCCACGACCAGGTCGAGATCGGGCATCCGGCGCCCGAGCAGCGGATGGCCGTCGCCGAGGTCGTAGCGGATGTCCAGGCCGGACATCAGACCCGCCAGGTACCGGCGCGGCTCGTCCATGGCCAGCAGCCCGGCCACGATGCCGCGCAGGGCCTCGTGACCGTCATCCTGGCTGCTGAGCGCGACCTGGGCCATGGTGGTGCGCAGCACGCGGGCGCCGACCGGGTGCCGCTCGGCGTGGTAGGTGTCCAGCAGCCCGTCCGGCGAGGTCCCGCGGACCACCTGGGCCAGCTTCCAGCCGAGGTTGACCGCGTCCTGGACGCCCAGGTTGAGACCCTGTCCGCCCTGCGGCGGGTGCACGTGCGCGGCGTCGCCCGCGATCAGTACGCGCCCCGCGCGGTAGGACGCCGCCTGCCGGGTCATGTCACTGAACCGGGACATCCAGGTCGGGTCGCGCACCCCGAAATCCGTCCCGTAGGCCCGGATGAGGGCCTGCCTGACCTCGGCCAGGGCGGGCTCACCGGAACGGTCCGGGTGCTGTTCCTTCAGCACGACCCGGACCGGCCCGCCGTCCCGGATCCGGCCGATGCCGCCGCCCTCCGGGCGCAGGCCGGTTTCCGGTTCCTGGTCCACCTCGACCTCGGCGATCAGCCAGCTGGCGGTCGGATCCGATCCGGGGAACTCGATTCCGGCCGCCTTCCGGATGAGGCTGCGGCCGCCGTCGCACCCGACGAGGTAGGCGGCCCGCAGCGACCGGCCGCCGGACAGCGCGACGTCTACGCCGGCATCATCTTGGCTGAAGCCGGTCACCTCGCAGGACCGGGTGACCGGCACGCCCAGCTCACCGGCCCAGCCGGCCAGCAGGCGCTCGACGTCGCCCTGCCGCAGCGCGAGCCCGTAGGGGTAAGGAGTCGGGAAGTCGCTGATGTCGAGCGGGGTCCCGCCGAACCGCTGGATCTGCATGGCCTGGCCCTCGGCCAGGAACCGGCCGGCCACGCCGCGCTGGTCCAGGACCTCGATGGTCCGCGCGTGCAGGCCGCCCGCGCGGACGCCCTCGACCTCCGGGCTGGCGCGGCGCTCGACGACGGCCACGTCGACCCCGGCCAGGGCCAGCTCGGCGGCCAGCATCAGCCCGGTAGGGCCGGCGCCGGCGATCACCACGGCGTGGCCGGCCTCCGCTGTACCCATGTCGCGTCCCCCTTTTCGCCCGGTCCCCGGCTCTCATCCCCGGTCCGGCCAGCCATTGTCCGGCATCCCCGGGGCCTTGCGGCAAGCCCCCGGGGGCGCGATAACCTGAAAATGCAGGGTTCCCTGACTCCCGCTTCCCCCGGTTCCAGCCGACAATGAGTCGTGCCTTCATCCGATGACCTGGTCCGGCTGGAAGGCGGCCGGTCCGTGGTCTACCGGCGCGGCAGCGTGGTGATCCGGGAGAGCGGGCCGTGGACGCCCGCGGTCCATGCCCTGCTGCGCCATCTCGAAGCGGCGGGCTTCGCCGCCGCGCCCCGGCTGGTCGGCTCGGGCCTGGACGGCGCGGGCCGGGAGCTGCTGACCTACATCGAGGGCGAGTTCACCCAGCCGGGCCCGTGGAGCACGGCCGCGGCGGCGGCGCTCGGGGCCATGCTCCGGGACCTGCACCGGGCCACGGCGAGCTTCCGGCCGCCTGCGGAGGCGAGATGGTTTCCGTGGTTCGGACGGGACCTGGGCGGACCCGGGCGGGTCATCGGGCACTGCGACCTGGGGCCGTGGAACATACTGGCCCAGGCCGGCCTGCCCGCCGGGCTGATCGACTGGGAAACGGCCGGGCCGGTGGACCCGGCGGTGGAGCTGGCCCAGCTGTGCTGGCTGAACGCCAAGCTGCACGACGACCTCGTGGCCGAGCTCGAGCAGCTGCCTCCGGTCGCCGACCGGGCCCGCCAGCTCGCCGCCATCGCCGACGGTTACGGGCTGCCGTCCGCTCAGCGGGCCGGACTGGTGGAGCTGATGATCGAGGTGGCCGTCTGCGACGCCGCCGCGCAAGCCGACGAGGCCGCTGTCGGCCCCGAGACGACGGCGCATCCCGCCGCCCTGTGGGGCATGGCCTGGCGGGCCCGGTCCGCGGCCTGGATGATCCGGCACCGCCGGACCCTTGAAGCCGCCCTGGCCCGGTGAGGGGCGAGGGCGGCTTGAGGGCGGACGGTTCTACCTGCCCAGGGCATCCCAGGCGGCCTGGAGGGAGTCGAGGATGCCGGCCCGCTCGTAGGACTGGTTGATCAATTTCTTGTCGTTCTGCACGCCTTGCGGCGGAAGCGAGGCGATCCGCCGGGCCACGACCAGGGTCTCCTCCATCAGCCGGTCCCGCGCGACCACCTTGTTGACCATGCCGACCTCAAGGGCATGCTGGGCACTGAAGTGGTCGCCGGTCAGCAGGTACTCCTTGACCTGCTTGATGCCCATGACCGACGGGGCGGAGAAGATGGGCGGCACCGCGCCCATGTTGATCTGCACCTCGCCGAACCGGGCGTCGTCGGCGGCGATGGTCAGGTCGCAGATGGCCGCGATCTCGGCGCCCTGGCCCAGAGCGTAGCCCTGGACGGCGGCGATCACCGGCTTGCGGCAGTTCCAGATGGCCAGGGCGGTGTCGATGGCCTTGGCCGGCGGCAGGGCCGCCGCCTCCTCCGGCGACAGGCCGCGGTCGCCGCCCGCGCAGAAGGCCCGGCCCTTGCCGGACAGGATGACGACCCGCACCTCGTCGTCCGCGTCGGCCTGCTGGAAGCCCTCGACGAGGCCGTGGTGCACCCCGTTGTGGATGGCGTTGAGGAGCAGCGGCCGGTTGATGACCACGTGTGCGATGTGGTCCTCCGCGCTGTACAGGACACGCGGCTCGTCCGGCTCGACCGGCCGGGTGTCCCGGAAGTAGTTCCCGGTGGGAGCGGCTCCCGCCGCCGGCGTGCTCACCGCCGTGCTCCCGTGCTGCCGCTGCTGGCCGTCGTCCTGGTCACCTGTGACCTCCCGGAATCGTGTTGCCCATGGTGAAATCAGACACTCGCATTCCGGACAGCGCAACCCCTTCCGGCGGTGTTTACCGACACAGCGATGAGTCTCGGCCGGATCGGGCGTCTACCGTGCGCCCGTCTCCGTCCCGGATTGAGGTCCAGTTGAGCACTGTCACGTCGGCTGATGGCACGGTCATCGACTACTCCCGCTACGGCGACGGCCCGGCCGTGGTGTTCATCGCCGGGGCCTCGGCGTACCGGGCCATCGATGAGGATGCGACCCGGGCCGCGGTGCTGCTGGCCGGGGCCGGGTTCACGGTCATCGAGTACGACCGCCGCGGCCGCGGCCGGTCCGGCGACGTCCAGCCGTGGGCGGTGCAGCGCGAGGCCGAGGACGTGGCCGCGCTGATCAGCGAGGCGGGCGGGACCGCGGCGCTGTACTCCTCTTCCTCGGGGGCGGGGATCGCGCTGGCCGCGGCCGGGGCCGGAGCGGGCGTCACCGCGCTGGCCCTGTACGAGCCGCCGCTGTTCGGCGGGCACGACCTCGCGGCGGAGCTGGACACGCTGCGCTCGCTGCTGGCGGCCGGCCGCAACGACGAGGCGATGCGGTACAACCTGACCTCGGTCATCGGGCTGCCACCCGGGGTGGTGGAGGGGATGTCGCGGGGCCCGGGCTGGGCGCCGATGGCGGCCATCGCGCCGACCCTGATCTACGACCTCACCGTGGCGCACGAGATCAACGTCGACCCGGACTGGAAGGCCCGCTGGGCCGGGATCTCGGTACCCGTCATCGTCTGCTCCGGCGACCAGTCGTTCCCGGGTATGCGCGAAGCGGCCGACGCCGTCGCCACGGCCCTGCCGCAGGCCCGCCGGGGCACGCTCGCGGGCCAGGGCCACCGGCCCGCACCGGAGGCGATCGTGCCGGTGCTGGCGGAGTTCCTCGGCGCTACGGTGACCTGATGGCGATGGTCTATGAGTGGCGGGGTGCGTTCACCAACACCGAAGTCAACGCCCTGCACGCGGAGGCGTTCGAGACCAGGGTGTTCTCCGGCGCGGAATGGGACTGGGCCGAGCTGACCGGCCGGCACAGCCTGGGCTGGGTGGTGGCCCGGCAGGGGCCGGAGCTCGCCGGCTTCGCCAACGTGCTGTGGGACGGCCTGGTGCACGCCTGGCTGCAGGACGTGATGGTGGCGGCGGCGGCGCGCGGCCAGGGGGTCGGCACCGAGCTGGTCCGGCGGGCCCGCGACGGGGCCAAGGCGGCCGGATGCGACTACCTGCACGTGGACTTCGAGGACCACCTGCGTGAGTTCTACTTCGGCGCCTGCGGGTTCACGCCCACGAACGCCGGGCTGATGTCGCTGGACTGATCGGGGCCGGGCTGATCGGTATCGGACTGATGGAGGCCGGGGCCTTGAACCTGGAGTGCGGTCCAGGGCTTAGCGTCGGGTCATGAGGGTTGACGAGGTCACCGGGCCGCTGACGGTGGGGCAGCTGGCGGCCCGGGCCGGGGTTCGTGCGGACACGATCCGGTACTACGAGCGGGAGGGCCTGCTGCCCGTCCCGCAGCGGACCGGGGGCGAGCACCGGCGCTACGGCGCGGCGGACGTGGACCGGCTGCTGTTCATCCGCGGCGCGCAGCGGCTGGGGCTCCGGCTGGCCGAGATCGGGGAGCTGCTGGCGGTCCGCGATACCGGCGCCTGCCCGTGCGAGCCCGCCGCGGGCCTGCTACAGCGGCACGTGGCCCAGATCGAGGAGGACATCCGGCGGCTGTCGGCGCTGCGAGACCAGCTGCGCGGCATGCTGTCGGCCATGCCGGGCCAGGACTGCCCGGATCCGGTGCCCGGGACCTGGTGCCCGCCCGGATTCACCATGACCGGGAAGGAGGTGATGGCGATGTGCGAGTGCTGCGGAACCGGCTCGTGCGACGGCTCATGCTGCGACGGCGAATGCTGCTGAGCTGAACCGGCACGTCCCGCCCCGAGGCGCCAGGGCGGGACGGCGGGGTCAGCAGGTCAGCGGGCCACCGGGCTGGACCCGGCCGAGCTCCGCGCCCGGCGGCGCATCACCCAGGTGAAGATGACCAGGACGATGACGGTCCCGATGAGGGCGCTCAGCACGCCGCCCCAGTCGAAGATGTTCTTGTCGCCGATGCTCAGGCCGACGGTGAAGATCAGGTAGCCGACCAGGGCCCCGACCAGGCCGAGGCCGAGCGACACAAGCCAGGAAACCGGTCCGCTCATGTGCCGGAAGGCATCGCCGGGAACCAGCATCCGGGCGACGATCCCGCAGAACAGGCCGAGAAGAATTGCACCGATCATCAGTACTCCCCGCATTGGCCGGCGCTCGTGACGCCGATCCCGTTGTCGAACGTATTCCGGAAACACCAGTTTTATGCCCATTGCCGGCACGCCTTAGACAGAACGTGTCCGGGCGAGCCAGTGGCGGGCGGATGAACGAGACTGGGCGGTATGCCACGGGACCGGGATGTGCGGGCGTTCGGCGAACGGGCGGCGTCGTATGAGTCCGGCCGGCACGGGCAGCTGCACCGGGAGATATCCGACCGGGTGGTGGCGCTGGCCCTGAGCCAGGTTCCGGCGCCGGGCCGGGTGCTGGACGTAGGCTGCGGCACGGGTTACGTGCTGCGCGAGCTCGCCGCCCGGCGAGCAGGCCGCGGCCGAGTTCCTCGGCATCGACGCGGCCCCGGCGATGATCGAGGTGGCGCGGGCCGCGGCGGATGATGACTGGCTGGCCTTCGTCCAGGGCACCGCCGAGCGGCTGCCCGCGGCCGACGGGGGCTACGACCTGGTCCTCAGCACCACGTCCTTCGACCACTGGGCCGACCAGGCGGCCGGGATCCGCGAATGCGCCCGGGCCCTCGCCCCCGGCGGCATCCTGGTGCTGACCGACCAGTTCTCCGGCCTGTTGTGGCCGGCCCTGTTGTGGCCGACGTGGCTGGGCGGGCGCCGCGGCAAGGCCCGCACCCGGGCCCGGGCGGCCCGGCTGATCAGGGCGGCGGCCTGCGCGAGCTGCAGTGGCATCGGTGCTACGCGGTCATCATCCAGAGCGTGATCGCCGTTCGGTAGAGACGGCCGGGCCACCGGTCAGCCGGAAGCTGGCAGGCTGAGCACTCCGTCGATCACCACGTCGATGGCGAACCGGAACCGCTGGTCGAAATCCCCGGCCGACGAGCTCGGCCGAGTGGGCGGTGATCAGCGGGAACTCATCGGCCGGCAGGCGGGCGAAGTTGGCGGCGATCTCGGCGGCCAGGGCGCTGGGGTCGGTGCGCCGCACCTCGGCCTCGATCGCCGCGTAGGTCACCTGGGCGGACAGGATGTCGGCGGCCCAGGCGGCGTCCTGGACGTCGAGGCCGCCGGCCAGCAGCAGGCCCAGCAGGTTCTCCAGCAGCCGCAGCGCTGCTTCGGTCTGCGGCGGGTCGACCATGGTCGCGGCGGCGATGCCGGGATGGCGGACGAGTGCGTCGCGCAGCCGGGCCAGCAGCGAGTGCACCTGGGCGCGCCACCGGGATGGATCGGGCGGCTCCAGCTCGGACGGCCGCGACGACGCGGTCGAACATCGCCTCGAGCAGGCCGTCGCGTCCGTCGACGTAGACGTAGAGCGAGCCGGGCCCGGTGTCCAGGGCGGCCGCGACCCGGCGCATGGACACCGCGTCCAGGCCCTCGGCCGTGAGGATGGCCAGGGCGGCGTCGACGATCGCCTGCTCGCTCAGCGGCGCCTTGGCCGGGCGGTCGCGAGTCGAGCGGGGGCGGCCCGGTGCGCTTCATGTCGTGGACCTCCAAGTCCTGCCACGCCGAGCGGTGCTGGCTTGACCTTGACGCCGCGGGCTGACGTACAGTGTACGTAACGAACAGTGTTCGTAACAAACATTGTTCGCCGGGCGCGGGCCGGACCGGCTCGCGGCCACCGCTGACCAAGGAGGCCGCCATGGAAACCGCTCCTCCGACCATCGCCCCGCCGTCCCGGCGCAGGTCTACGGCCTGCGCTGGATCGTGGCGGCCGTCGTGCTGGCCGCCAACACCATGGACCTGCTCGACGCCACGATCGTGAACGTCGCCGGCCCGTCCATCCACCGCGAGCTCGGCGGCGGGGCCAGCACGATCCAGTGGCTGAGCGCCGCCTACACCCTGGCCTTCGCCGTGCTGCTGATCGCCGGCGCCCGGCTCGGGCGACATCTTCGGCCGCCGCCGGATGTTCCTGCTCGGCCTGCTCGGCTTCACCGTCTTCTCGGCCGCTTGCGCCGTGGCGCCGGACATCGGGCACGCTCATCGCCTTCCGGGCCCTGCAGGGCGGCTTCGGCGCCCTGATGATCCCGCAGGGCTTCGGCCTGCTGAAGGAGGTCTTCGACGACGAGGAGCTCGGCCGGGCGACCCGCCTGTTCGGTCCGTCGACGGGCCTGGCCATGCTGGGCGCGCCGATCCTGGCCGGCGCGCTCATCGACGCCAACCTCTGGGACATCGGCTGGCGGCTGGTCTTCCTCATCAACGTGCCGATCGGCCTGGTCGCGCTGCCGTTCGCGATCCGCTCGCTGCCGCGCGGCGTCAGCCACCCCGGCCTCAAGCTCGACATCGGCGGGGTCTGGCTCGTCGGCCTGGCGCTGGTCGCGATCATCTACCCGCTCATCCAGGGCCAGGCCGACGGCTGGCCGGCCTGGACGTTCGCGCTGCTGGCGGCGGGTGCCGTGCTGCTCTACGTCTTCGTCCGCTACGAGCGGCGGCGCCGCCACAACGCCCTCATCGAGGCGTCGCTGCTCGCCAACCGCATGTACCTGAGCGGCATCGCGGTGATGCTGTGCCTGTTCGGCGCGTTCGGCGGGCTGCTGCTCTGCGTGTCGCTGTACGGCCAGCTCGGCGAAGGGTGGTCGCCGATCCACGCCGGCCTGTCGCTGACGCCGATGGTCATCGGCATGATCGCCGGCATGGTCGTGTCGGACATGCTGGTCAAGCGGCTCGGGCGGCACCTGCTGCACATCGGCATCCTGGCTCATCGCCGCCGGCACGGTCACCCTGGCCCTGATGCTGACGGGCACGGCGAGCGCGTCGACCTGGGATCTCGTTCCGGGCCTGCTGCTGGTCGGCGCGGGCGTCGGCACCGTGCTCGGCCAGCTCATCCAGTTCATCCTGGCCGCGGTGAGCATGAACGAGGTCGGGTCGGCCTCCGGCGTGATGGAAGCCTCGCAGCAGCTGTCGACCTCCCTGGGCGTCGCGGTGCTCGGCACGATCTTCTTCGCGCTGTTCCAGCACCACCCGGCGACCGACGCGCTGCGGATCACGTCCTGGGTCTGCCTGGTGCCGCTGGCCGCCGCGTTCGGCTGCGTGTTCCTGCTGCCCCGGCACGCGCGCGACGAAGAGGCCTGAGGCTCAGGCCCCCCGGCGGGCGGCGATCCGCATGGCGGTCCACTCGCGTTCCTGTTCGGGCGTCGGCGGCTGGGCCGGCGGCGAGGTCATGGCCGCCACCGGCGTGCCGAGGCCCGCGCCCGGCCGGAAGGTGGCGATGTGCCGGCCATACTGCACGGCGATCCGGGGCTCGGAAATGACGTCCAGGCCGAGGCGGGCGGTCAGCTGCTCCAGATCCGCCACGACGATGACGAAGCCGGCGAACGCGGCCACCTCGCCCGAGGCGCGGCTGGTCTGGGCGAGCTCGGCCTGCACCTCGCCGAGGCGGACGAAGCCGACGCTGCCGGCGCCGGACCGGCGCACGCTGGTGAGCGGCTCGCCGGTGACGGCCTCGAGCTCATCGGCGGTCCGCAGCAGCGAGGTCGTGACCACCGTGATCAGTTCCAGCTTGAGAGCGCCCATCTCGTGGGCCGGGGCCGCCCCGGCCGGGGCGGGCACGTCAGCGGTCGGCAGGCCGTCGATGTCGGCGACGCCGCGCGAGGCGGCCGGCAGGCCGGCCAGGCCCCACCGGGCCAGGCCCTGCTCCTGCGGAGCGAACCGCAGCGTCACCGCGCCGACTTGCGCAGCCTGGCCGCCGACGGTGAGCCCGACCCGCTGCCAGGCGTCAGCGGAGGCTCCCACGATCAGTTCCGATACCGCGGCCACAGCCCGGACCCCGCCTTCCTCCCGCACAGCACGAACGTCGCGTACCTCCGTGTTAGCAGACGCCCGCCCGGCACGGCACCCCGGACCGGTCATTCCCCGGGATGACCGGCTCAAGGCCCTGCCCGGAGCGGGGAAGGGCCGATGAGCCGGAGCGCAGCGCCGCGGAGGGACCCGAACCCCCTGCCTTCTGATCCGGCGCGGACGGTCGTGGCACGGTCAGCGTGATCTTCAGCTGGCGCGAGATGTCCTAGCGAAAGCGCGTCCCGCCTTCGGGCTGGTTCAGGCGCATGTGCATCCGGGTTTTGGTGCCTGCCTGGCTGGTTCTGGTCTGGACGAGATCGCAGAGCTGACTGACCAGCCAGAGGCCGTTACCGCCCGTCAGCTCATCGGAGGCGGCCGGTGCCAGGCGAGGGGATCGGTAATCTGGCCGGTGTCAGCTATCTGGCAGATGGCCTCTGCTCTAGTGCGCCAGATATGCACCGTGCCGCCGCCGTCGGTGTGATAGACGGTGTTGCCGACCAGGCCGCTGGCGGCGATGACCAAGTCGGTGACGCGCGACGGCGCGAGCCCGGCACGCTCCGCGCGGCTGGCGACAAAGGCGCGGACCTCGCGCAGGTCGTCACGGTAGTCCAGCGCCTCGGCATGCGCGGGCGGCCGGGACAGCGCCCGCCGGCATCGCGGGGGTGCGGCCCGGCCAGACCGGCTCGCCGGTGCAGCAAACGTGCCGTCCTCGATGCTGGCGGGCATAGGCCAGGACCGCCGGGATGATCCGCGCCGGGTTACGGCCCAGCTCCGCCATGTCGACCAGAGTCGCCTGCGCTGAATCCTCGCCCAGCTCCCGGCGCATGAGCCGTCGTTCGGGACCGTTCCTGGAAGGTCAACCCTCGAGGAGTCCGAGCTCGCGGGACCGGGCGACGGCCTGGCTGCGGGAGGAGGCCCCCAGCTTCTGGTAGATCGAGACGGCCTGCGACTTGATGGTGTTGCGGGACAGGAACAGTTCTCCGGCGATCTCCGGCACCGACAGATGGGTGCACAACAGCGGCAACAGGCGCAGCTCAGCGCCGGTCAGCGCCTGACCACCGGGAAGGACCGCCGCGGCGTTCCCAGCCCCGGTGCGGTCCGCGGGATCACGGGCATGGCGGGCACGGTAGGGGGCGGCGACCGGACGTGAGACGTCAGCGGGCTGACCGCCGCTGACCACGGGTAGATCAGTGCGACTCACGTTGTCCCCTCGTGGCCGTGACTTCCGGGCTGCCGGGTCTGGAGCAGCACGCGGCTTCTGCTTGCGCTCGGGCACAAGGCAGCGGACCGAGCAGCCGAGCGGGCTGCTCGTTCCGGGCCTATCGAGCGATGGGTTTGCCGTCGCCAGCCCCCGCAGATGGCGACGGCAGCTAGGGGGTGCCGCTCAGGCGGTCACCGGGAGGCGGCCCGGGCATTCCGAGGTGCCTCTCGAAGGCAGCCAGGCCCGCTTCCATCGTGTAGGGCCCACGGATCTGCTGCAGCCGGGGCGGGACCCGCGAGTAGTCCAGATCCCGGCGGTCACCGCAGTCGCAGCAGATGACCTCGAATACCTCGGCGTGCCCGCCTTCTACCCGGCCCTCTACCAGGCGGGCCGGGCGGCGGCGCAGGCTCGTATCAGTGCCGTGGCCCGGCTGGCCGGCGGGCGGCATCATCTCCGCGTCCACGGCCTCCAGGGCAGGCCCGGGATCACGGGCATGCCGGGCCGGGTACGGCACGGAGACCGGGCCCGGGACGTCCGCCGACTGACTACCGTTGACCGCTTGCAGATCAGCGCGATTCACATAGCCCCCTGGCGTCGTAACGTCCATGACTGCCAGGGTCCCGAGCAGTGCGTACACGTGATTCCAGCAGCCTACTTGAACGTGCAAACGAACACGCCGACCACCCGCCCACCGGGCCTGGCCCCCGCCCTGGCCCATCCCGTCAGGCCCGCGGGCCTGGTGCACATCTTCACATGGTCTCCTCGCTATAACGACCCGGCCTTCACACGGGCGGAGCGAGGCTGTGTTATTGCCGCTCGGCCAGAAGACCGCTTCTGCAGGCCGTGTGTTCGGAGGTGGATTCGGCAGCATCAGGTGGCTGACAGCCGCGCCGTCAGATGACCCGGACGCGGCCCGAGCCGCGAGGCAGCTAACCAGCCATGCCCTGCCGATCTGCCCACGAAAAGAGAATAGTGAACCCAGCCAGAAAGACCGCGTTCATTGCAGGCGCGCTCTTCGTGATCACGTTCATCACGTCAATCCCAGCGGCGCTCCTCTTCTACACCCCGGTGCTGGACCACGCCAGCTACGTTGCCGGTACCGGGGCCGACACGCGGGTGGCCTTCGGCGCGCTGCTCGAGGTCCTCCTCATCATCGCCAACATCGGCAGCGCCGTCGTGCTGTTCCCGGTCCTCAGACGGCAGAACGAAAGCCTGGCCCTCGGCTACGTCACCGCCCGCATCATGGAATCCGCCTTCATCGCCATCGGCATCGTCAGCCTCATGGCGGTCGTGACGTTGCGCCGCGACGTCGGGGGCGCAGGCGACACAGGCTCGCTGGTCACGGTGGGCCGATCACTGGTCGCCGTGCATGACTGGACGTTCCTGCTCGGGCCAGGCTGGATCGTCGGCGTCGGCAACGGCCTGATCCTGGGCTACCTGATGTACCGGTCCGGCCTCGTGCCGCGGCGGATGGCGATGCTGGGCCTGATCGGCGGCCCGCTGATCATCCTGTCCGGGACGGCCGTGCTGTTCAACGTCATCCAGCCAGGGTCCGCCGCGCAGTTCATCTCAACCATCCCGGAATTCATCTGGGAGCTGTCGCTCGGCATCTACCTCATGGTCAAGGGCTTCAGGCCATCCCCCATCCTGTCCGGCATCACCGCAGACACCGCGGAAGAGGAACTCCCCCCGGCCCTTGCGGTATCCGGGAGCTAACTCACTGCACATTGGCCCGGTGGCTCCTGGTCCCCGGCGCGGAGCGTCTGGCCGCGCCGGGGCCTGGCCAGATGGGGGTAGGTCAGTTTGTTCCACCGCGTCGTGTCGTGAGTCTGACAAGCCAGCCGTCGCCGCGGGAGGAGCGGGCTATGGTTGTCAGCCCCCGCCGGCCATGCAGGTGCGAGTCCGGTGCGCCGCTTCGGATGGGCAGTCGCCGTGGGAAAGGGCAGCAATGAGAGCCTGGCCAGACGGGCTAACGCAGGAGGACGAATCCCATGGCGCCTATACGGTCCTTCGATCACGTCGGCATCACCGTGAGAGATCTCGACACGGTGACGGCCTTCTTCGCGGGGCTGGGCTTCGAGACCGAGGGCCGGACATTCCTGGAGGGCGAGTTCCTGGACACCGTCATCGGAATGCCCGGCGCCCGCACCGAGATCGTCATGCTGCGGCCGCCCGGCGGAGGCACCGGGCTGGAACTGTCAAGCTTCATCCGCCCAGGCCATGAACCGGGCTCCCCCGACCCCACGCACAACCAACTGGGGATGCGCAACGTCACCTTCGAGGTGGACGACCTCCAGGCCATCCTCGGCCGGCTCGCCGCGGACGGCTACCACCTGGTCGGCGGCGTCGGCCAGCACGAGGACGCCTGGCGCATGGCGTCTGTACGCGGACCCGAGGGCCTCATCGTGAACCTGGCCCAGCGACTCAACTGATCAGCGCCCCGTAGTGCGGCTGGAACAGCAGGTCTCCGACATCCATATCTCGGCAGATCCCTGCCTGAGGACATCCATTACCTGCCTCGCGTCGGATGTCGACGCCGCGATCGGCCAGGCCGTGACCGGCCCGCGTGGCTACGGCTACTCGCGGGCGGAGATCGGTGCCCGGCTCGGCATCACCCGGCAGACGGCCAGCAACGCTGGGCCTAGGCGTCATGACCGCGGCCGTCACCCTGGAGCCCCCAGCAAAAAGGCCCCCTGCCGACGGGGCAGAGGGCTCGTGAGCTGCGCGCGCTCGGAGGGACTCGAACCCCCAACCTTCTGATCCGTAGTCAGATGCTCTATCCGTTGAGCTACGAGCGCAGTCATTGGAGCATACTGCACTCCTGGCCTCTACCGGGCCGGCCTAGAGCAAGGGCCGCGGGCGGACCCGTTCCGCCCGCGGCCTGATGACAGGCAAAAATGCCCGGGACCTCTACGGCTGCCGGCTGACCTGAGCCGCGACTGACACCTCGACCATCCGGCGGACCAGGAACCCGGGCACCCGGAGGCCGAGATCGTGCAGATCCAGCTGCGCCGTGCCGGTCACGAGCAGGCGCAGCGCCGTCGTGTCGCCCGCTGGCGCGGCGTCGATGCGGAGCGGCGCCTCGCGACCGCGCCCTCGCAGTACGGCGTCAGCACACCAGCCGCTCGCAGTGGCCACGATCCGGTCGGCGAAGATCTCCAGCTGCGGATACGCGTCGACGGCGAGGAAGCGCGGGCGGCACAGATCGGCGTCGCGCCGGGCGTGCCCGGTGTCGATCGAGGCAGGGTCGAGCGACACGTGCAGCCGCCGGGGGCGGCCGTCCGGTCCGACCTCGATGGTGCCCGCCGTCACGGCGATCGTGCCGGGCACGCTGCGACCGAAGAAATGGCGGGCGGTGAAGGCGACTCGCGTACGGGCAACGTCGACCGCCCAGGTGCCGGCCGCGACCGAGGTCATCGTCCTCATGCCGGGCTGCCTTCAGTGAGCGGCAGGCTGGCGTGGACCAGCCGGTAGAAGGTGATGCGGTCCGGGCCAGCCACCAGCTCCGGGTCCTCGCCCGGCAGCAGCTCGGTCGACATGATCGCCTGGGCCGCGACGTCGAAGGCCTCCATGTTCTCGGAGAGGACGATGACCAGGTAGGCGTTGTCCTCGGCCCGCAGGCGGGTCACCGAGACGATCCCGCCGATACCTTCAGTGGCGGGCCCCAGCCGGCCGTCAGCGGCTCGCTGTTCCGCGGCCACCCATTCTTCGGTGCGAGGTCCGGAGAACTCCACGACCTGCATGTAAGTAGCCGGGCCGGTGCCGCGACCGGGCCGGGTCTCGATCACCGAGTAACGTCCCGGTCCCCCCTCGGACCAGGCGGCCAGCATGATCCCGTTGCCGGGAGCCAGCGGCCGTCCGACCAGGGCGCCGAGAAAGGTCCCGGCGGCGTGAGCGCTCGCGAGCGCTTCCTCAACCCACCCGGTCTTGACCGGGTGGGCCTCGGGCAGTGCGTGCATCGAGATAGTCATGCAGGTCAGCATCGTGTTCTGGACGCCTGCGAACATCAGTGCCGCCACTGAAATGCAGCACTGGATCCCGGCGCGCCAGTCTGCGCGATACTGAGGGCATGTCCGCCGTCGCGCCGGATGTCGCGTTCGTCGGCCGGAGCCGGGAACTGGAGATGCTGCGCACCCGGCTGGCCGGCCATGATCAGTCCGCCGGCGGTGTCCTGCTGGTCAGCGGGCCAGCTGGAATCGGCAAGACCAGGCTCGTCGAGGAGGCCGTCCGGCGCACCGCCGGCCGGGTGGTCGTCCGCGGGTACTGCCCGGCCGAGAACGCGCCGCCGTTGTGGCCGTGGCGGGCCGCGTTGAGACGGGCCGGGGCCGAGATGACCCGCGAACCGGACATCGAGCCGGCCGGGGCGGAATCCGGCCGGCTCGCGGCGCTGGCCCGGATGAGTGAGGCCCTGGTCGCCGCCGGGCCGCTGGCCGTCGTGCTCGAGGACCTGCACTGGGCCGACGCCGCCTCACTGGACCTGCTGACCCAGGCCGCCGCGGCCGCGAACGGCACCGGCCTGGTCATCATCGGGACGTTCCGGTCACCGGCGAAGCAGGACATCGCCATCCGCCTGGCCGAGCTGGGACGGTACGGCGCGGCGACGCTCACCCTGTCGCCGTTCACCCCCGGCGAGGTGGCGGAGCTGGTCGACCCGGCGCGGGCGTCCGAGGTGCACCAGCGCACCGGCGGGCTGCCGCTCCTGGTGGCCGCGGTGCGAGCCGGCGACGAGCCGGCCAGGGTGGCCGTGGTCGTCAGCGCCCTGCTGGCCGCGCTCAGCCCAGCGCAGCGCCCGATCATCGAAGCGGCCGCGGTCCTCGGCGAGAACATCGACGAGCAGTTGCTGGCCGCGGTGGCCGCCGGCCGTGGCGGCCGGTCAGCCCGGCAGGCCGGATGGCACGACCAGGACGTCGCCGACGCGCTGGCGGCGGCCTGGCGCGGCGGCCTGCTGGCGGTCGACGCCGATACCCGGCGGTACCGGTTCGCGCACGCCCTCATCCGGGACGGCGTCCTGGACGCCCTGGACCCGGGGACCGCCCGGGCTCTGCACCGCGCGGCGGCCCGGGCCCTCGAGGCGTCGGCCGACGCCGACCGGGCGGGGCGGCTGGCCTGGCACTGGCGGCAGGCAGGCACCGATCCGGAGGCCCGGCGGGCCGCCGCCGTCTGGGCCCGGCGAGCGGCGGCGGAGGCACAGGCGGCGCGAGCCTACGAGGACGCTGCCCGGCTGCTGGGGGACGCACTGGCCGACATCGCGTCAGTCCGCCCCGTCCCGGGGGACAGCTCCCCGGCGGACGGCTCCCCGGGGGGCAGCGTGGACCGGATCGAGGTGCTGCTCGAGCTGGCCTACGCGGAATACCTGGCCGGACGGTACGGCGATGCCCTGGAGCGCTGTGCTGAGGCGGCGGATTCGGCCGCCGCCTCAGGCCGCGGTGACCTCGTGGCGCGCAGCGCCCTGGTCGTGCAGAACGTGACATTCCCCCAGGCCGCCGAGATCCTCTCGCGGCTGTGCCGGCAGGCGCTGGCCGATCCGGACCTAGAGCCGGATCTGCGCGCCCGGATTCTCGCCCAGCTGGCGACGGCGACGGCCGATTCCGGGCAGGTCGCGGAGGCTGAGCCGCTGGCCCTCGAATCGATGGAGCTGGCCGCGCGAAGCGGCGACCCGCTGGCCGAGATCGAGGCCGCGCACGCGCGCGAGATGACCCTCGTCCACCCGGGGGACACGGCCGAACGGATGCGGCTGGGTGACCTGGTGGCGGACCGGGCCGAGGCGATGGGGCGGCCGCTAACGGCCGTGCTGGGCCATGAGTGGCGAATCCACGCCGGCTACCTGTCGGCGCGGCTGGACGTGGTCGACTCCGCGGCGACCGCCATCGAGCGGCTGGCCCGCCGGTCCGCCCTGCCGCTGGCGCAATGGCACCTGTACCGGTTGCGCGCGGCCCGGACGTTCCTGGCCGGGAAGTTCGGCGAGTCGGCCGGCCACAGCCGCCGGGCGTTCGGCATCGCCCGCGACTCCGGTGACCAGGTCGCGATGGCCATGTACTACGCGCACGGCATCCAGCTGGCCGTCGTGACCGGCGATCCGGCCCGGCTACCCGGCGGGTACCGGGAGGCGGTGGCCGCCGCCCCGCCGATCCCCCTGGTCGAGGTTCAGCACGCGAACGCGCTGGCGCTGACCGGCTCGCTGCGGGAGGCACAAGCCCGCTACGGCATGCTGTGCGACCTGCTTCCGCTCCCGGCCGAGCACCCGGCCTGGATGGCGGTGCTGACGCAGCTGGTGACGCTCATCCAGCGGTTCGACGACGCCGCCACCGCCGAGATCGTCTACCGGCAGCTCCTTCCGTTCCGGCCCTACCCGGGCGCGCTGGGGTCCTCGACCGTCTACTTCATGGGCACGATCAGCCGCAGCCTCGGCGAGCTGGCCGAGGTCCATGGGGACCGCGCGACCGCCATCGAGCTGCTGCGCGAGGCGCTGCCGCGCAACCGGGCCCTCGGCGCCTGGCCCGATCTGGCCCTGGCCTCGCTGGACCTGGCCCGGCTGCTGCGGGCGGGCCAGCGGGCCGAACGGGCCGAGGCCGCAGCCCTGGTCAGGGAGGCTCTGGAGCTGGCCATCCGGCTGGACATGCCCGGGACGGTGGCCGCGGCCGGCGGCCTGTCCGCGCGGATCGCGGCCGACCGGGACGAAGCCGGCCCGCTGACGAGCCGGGAACGCGAGGTGGCCGCCCTGGTCGCCGAGGCGCTGTCCAACCGCCAGATCGCGGCCCGGCTGGTGCTCTCGGAGCGGACGGTGGAGTCGCACGTGCGCAGCATCCTGGCCAAGACCCAGTGCGCGAACCGGACCGAGTTCGTGGCCAGGTGGACGGCGTCATGACCAGAGCGGGCGGGCCCGGCGGCGACCGGAAACGGAGTTCAGGCGCTCGCGTTATCAATGACCGAAATGCCGCTTAAGCCCGCAAACTGGGCACGGGCATCACCGCATTGTGCTATGCATTCATTACCA
Organism: uncultured Actinomycetes bacterium; assembly: GCA_963744005.1. GTDB lineage: Bacteria > Actinomycetota > Actinomycetes > Streptosporangiales > Streptosporangiaceae > Palsa-504. Next base: position 3,402,166 of record CAVURU010000003.1, read on the forward strand.
ATAGGCGTTTTAGGTTAATCTCGGCGGGCTGGTGTGGTCTGCTGAGGCAGCTGAGTCTGAGATGCGTGCGGCCGAAGGGCGGTGGCGACTGTGACTGACGATGACCAGCAGGGGTCGTCCGGCAGCATGCTCGTGAAGGTCGGCCATCCGGACGGCACCGGCCAGCCGGACCGCGATAACGTCAGGGCCGTGCCGGACTCCATCGCGCCGGATGCCGCTGAACCGGATGCCACCGGGCCGGGGACGGCCCGGCCGGCCCCGGCCGAGCCGTCCTGGGGCCAGGTGCTGGCCACCACGATCAGGCTGTGGGTGGCGCGGCACTGGCGGGTGCTGGCCGCGGTGATCACCGCGGCGGCCGTGGCCGTGGCGGCGCTGGCCTTCAGCGGTGTCTTCAGCAGTGACAACAGCCCGGTCTCCGGATCGCAGCCGACGGCCAAGGCCGGATCGGCGGGCGGAGCCGCCCAGGCGGCCGCGACGCCGCAGGACCAGGCTGCGGCCTGGGTGGCGAGCCAGGTCACCAACACCGCGATCATCGGGTGCGATCCGGCCGTGTGCGCGGCGCTGGAAGCCCGTGGCGTGGCGGCAGGCCGGCTCATGACCCTGGCGGCGGGATCGGCCTGCCCGCAGGGCGCCTCGGTGGTGGTGACCTCGTCGGCGGCGGCCAGCCAGTATGCGCCGGCCGTGATCGCCAGCTTCGGCTCCGGCGGATCCCGGATCGAGGTCCGCGCGGTCGAGCCGGGCGGCCCGGCCGCTTATCAGGCGGCGCTGACATCCGATCTGGCCGCCCGGGTCAGCGCGGGCTCGCAGCTGCTGGGGAACCCCCGGATCACGTTCACGGCCCAGGACGCCGCGCAGCTGCAGGCGGGCCAGGTGGACTCGCGGGTGCTGGTCACGCTGGCCGCGCTGTCATCCCAGCGATCCTTCACCGTCACCGCGTTCGGCGACGCTGGGCCCGGCGCCGACGTACTGTACCGCGAGGTGACCATCACCAGCGGCAGCGCGGCCAGCCAGGAGGCCGAGCTGACCGCGGACCTCCAGCTGGTCAGGGCTCAGGTCCAGCCGTACCTGCCCGCGAACGCGGGTATCGCGCACCCGGCGGCCAGCCCGGCCGCGCTGAGCATCGGGTTCGCCGCGCCGAGCCCGCTGGGGCTGCTGACGGCGACCCTGGACGCGGCCCGCAGCGGGAGCTAGGAACCCCAGCCAGACCCCGGGCCGCTGGGGCCGCTGACGCGCGGCCGGACGCTCAGGCGTCCTGGGTCAGCGACAGGGTGTTCCCGTCCGGATCGGCGAACCAGGCCACCTTCTCCCCGGTCGGAGTGGTCCAGACGCCCTGGGCGTCCTGGCCCATGTCGTCGTAGCGAAGAAAGGTGACGCCGCGGGCGGTAAGGTCCCGGATCTCGGCCTCGATGTCGGCCACCCGCCAGCCGAGCACCGTGTAGCCGCCGCGGGCGACCACCGGCACGGCGGTGACCCGGACCTGGACGCCGTGGGCGTCCAGCACGCAGGCGAAGTCATCCTGGTGGACGACCGGCAGGCCGAGCGTTCCCTCGTAGAACGCCCGGGCCCGGCGCAGGTCGACGGCGGCCACGAAGGCGACCAGGTCACTCGAAGGGAGCATGGCAGGTCCTCGGGCCGGCGACGTCGGGCCCCTCGATGGTAGCGACATCTGGCCCCGGGCAGCGATGTCCGAAACGTCCGGCGCCGTTACGCGGCGTTTCTCCTCGCTGGCACGGGGCCCCGGTCGTTAGCATGACGCCGGTAGGAGCCCGATGGACAGCAACCAGGCGGGACGGAACACGGATACCAATACGCCCAAGCGTGCGCCCGGGCTGGATGGAGTGCGGGCGCTCGCCGTGCTGGCCGTCATCGGCTTCCACGAGGGAGCCTCGGAGCTGACCGGCGGCTTCCTCGGCGTGGACGTGTTCTTCGTGCTCAGCGGGTTCCTCATCACCGACCTGCTGGCCACCAGATTCGGGCAGACCGGCCAGGTTGACCTGAAGACCTTCTGGATCAAGCGGGCCCGGCGGCTGCTCCCGGCGCTGGCCATCATGCTGGTCGTGGTGGCGGCGGCCGCCACCGTCATCGAGCCGGATCAGGGCGACTCACTGCGGCTGGCCCTGCTCGCGGCGGTGACCTACACCAGCAACTGGTACCAGATCCTGCATCACGTCTCCTACTTCGCCTCGCTCAACTTGTTCAAGGCGCCGCCGCCGCTGGATCACCTGTGGTCGCTGGCCATCGAGGAGCAGTTCTACCTGGTCTGGCCGCTGGTGCTGGTGCTGTTCATCTTCCGGCTCAACGGCCGGCGGGCCCGGGTCACGGCCACGCTGGCCCTGGCCGCGGTCTCGGCGCTGATCATGGCGCTGGAGTACTCCCCCGGCGACCCGTCGCTGGTCTACTACGGCACCGACACCCACGCCTCCGCGCTGCTCATCGGCGCGGCGCTGGCCCTGGCCTACCCGCTGGCCTCGCTGGCCGCCATCCCGGCGGCCCGGGTCAGGCGGCTCGACGCCGCGGGCGTGGTCGGGCTGGTCGTGCTGGCCTGGGCGGCCGGCCACTTCACCGGCAACGACCGGGCCGTCTACCCGGCCGGGCTGCTGCTGGCCGCGGCGGGCGCGGCGGGGCTGGTCGCGGCGGCTGCGGGGACCGGGGTCATCGCGGCCATGACCGGCCTGCCGCCGCTGCGCTGGATCGGGATCCGCTCCTACGGCATCTACCTGTGGCACTGGCCGGTGATCGCGCTGGCCGGCAAGATCACCGGCGGAGCCATCTCGCCCTGGCTGTGGCTCATCGAGGTCCTGGTCACCCTGGCGCTGGCCACGGCGTCCTGGCGGTTCATCGAGGCGCCGATCCTGCGGGACGGGTTCCTGGCCACCTGCCGCCGGTGGCAGGTCCAGATCGAGGAGGGCCTGCGCCCGGTCGGCGCCCGCCGACCGGTGGCCCCGCTGGTCATGGCCGCAACCGCGCTGACCGCGGTGGCGGTGGCCGGCTACGGCATCGCCCGGCCCGCCTCGGCGGCGCCGGCCGGGCTGCTGCAGCAGGTCTCCGAGGGCCAGCAGATCAGCAACGCCTCAGAAGCGTCCCCGGCGGCGACCGTGGCGGCTTCCGCGGCCCCGACCCGCAGCGTCTCGCCGTCGGCCCGGGCGACGGTGTCGCACGCGCCGGCCAAGGTCTGCACGGCGCCGAAAGTGTCCGGCCGGCAGGTCACGGCGGTAGGCGACTCGGTCATGCTGGCCTCGGCGGCGGGCCTGAACAAGACCATGTCGGGCATCTACATCGACGCCAAGGTCAGCCGGGCCCTGGTCAACGGGATCTCGATCCTCCAGGGCCTGGCCTCCAGCGGCAAGCTGCGTCCGTACGTGGTGGTCGGGCTGGGCACTAACGGGCCGATCACCGCGGCGCAGATCCGGCAGCTGCGGACGATCATCGGGCCGGACCGGTACCTCATCCTGGTCACCACCTACGGGCCGATGAGCTGGGAGTCAGCCAACAACAAGGTGATGGAGGCCGCGGCCAAGGGCCAGGCCATGGTGGGCATAGCCGACTGGCATGCGGCCATCGGCCGGCACACCAGGGACCTGTGGCCGGACGGCATCCACCCGCAGCCGTCGGGCGGCACGCTGTACGGGCAGGTGATCCAGGCCGCTGTCCAGGCCGAGGCGCCGCGTCCCGCCGCCTGCAGCTAGGCGACCGGGCCCAAAGAGGCCGCAGGGCGGTGAGGCCGATAGGCACCAGCTCGAGCGCGGGGCCGCGGGTCAGGACGGGGTCAGGAGGGGGCCATGTCCACGAAGCGGCTGTAGTGGCCCTGGAAGGCCACGGTGACGGTCGCGGTCGGGCCATTGCGGTGCTTGGCCACGATCAGGTCGGCTTCCCCGGCCCGGGCCGATTCGGCCTCGTAGTGGTCTTCCCGGTGCAGCAGGATGACCATGTCCGCGTCCTGCTCGATGCTGCCCGATTCACGCAGGTCGGACAGCAGGGGCTTCTTGTCGGTGCGCTGCTCGGGGCCGCGGTTGAGCTGCGACAGGGCCACCACCGGGACCTGGAGCTCCTTGGCCAGCAGCTTGAGCGAGCGGGACAGCTCGGAGACCTCCTGCTGGCGGTTCTCGACCCGGCGCGGGGAGGACATCAGCTGCAGGTAGTCGATGATCACGAACCTCAGGTCGTGCCGCTGCTTCAGGCGCCGGCACTTGGCCCGGATCTCCATCATCGACATATTGGGCGAGTCGTCGATGAACAGCGGGGCGTCGGCCACCTCGCTCATCCGCCGGGCCAGCCGGGCCCAGTCGTCGTCATTCATCTGGCCGGTCCGCATGGACTGCAGCGACACCCGGGCCTCGGCCGACAGCAGCCGCATGGTGATCTCGTTGCGGCCCATCTCCAGGCTGAACAGTGCCGTGGTCATGCTGTTCTTGATCGCGGCGGCCCGGGCGAAGTCCAGGGCCAGGGTCGACTTACCCATGGCCGGGCGGGCGGCGATGATGACCATCTGGCTGGGGTGCAGGCCGTTGGTGAGGGCGTCCAGGTCGGAAAAGCCGGTCGGGACGCCGGTGAGCATCCCGCCCCGGCTGCCGATGGCCTCGATCTCGTCCAGCGCCCCCGGCATGATCTCCGACAGCGAGGCGTAGTCCTCGCTGGTGCGGCGGTCGGTGACGGCGTAGACCTCGGCCTCGGCCCGGTCGACCAGCTCGTCGGCGTCGGCGTCCCCGGCGTAGCCGAACTGCACGATCCTGGTACCCGCCTCGACCAGCCGGCGCAGCACGGCCCGCTCGCGGACGATGCGCGCGTAGAAGCCGGCGTTGGCCGCGGTCGGGACCGAGGAGATCAGCGTGTGCAGGTACGGGCCGCCGCCGACCCGGGCTATCTCGCCCCGGCGGGTGAGCTCGTTGGCCACGGTGATGGCGTCGGCCGGCTCGCCGCGGCCGTACAGGTCGAGGATGGCCTCGTGGATGAGCTGGTGCGCAGGCCGGTAGTGGTCGGCCGGGCGGATCACCTCGATCACGTCCGAGATGGCGTCCTTCGACAGCAGCATCCCGCCCAGGACGCACTGCTCGGCGGCGACATCGTGCGGCGGAGTGCGCTCGAAGTCATCGTTCCTGGGCACGATCTCGGCGACGCTCACCGGGCCCTCCTCCCCCGTACGGGTAAACGCAGGGCGAACAGGCCGCCGCGTCCGCCTAGATCCGTTGTAACCGATCGCTGTGACATTCTTGCGAGCCGGCGCGCCGAGGGCCAGCCGGCCGGTGGACGACAGTGTGGACAAGGTGTGCAGACACGCCGTACACGTTGTGCGCAGGCTGGGGACATAGTTGTGGAGACGGTGATCATGAAAACCTGACCGCCTCCGCTAGCTGCAGGAATGCGGTCCACCGGCTGTGCGGAAGAAAAACCCGGCGCGGAATTTTCCGGCCCGCGATCCACAGTCGTTATCCACAGGCGAGCGCCGCAAAGCTGTGGATAAGAGTTCAGCCAAGGGGCTGCGAGCTGTGACAGCGGGCTGCTAGCCTTCGATGGTGTGTTCGATAGAGACCATCTGGCTACAGCGGGTAGCGGCCGCCATCGAGCGGCTGGAATCAGACCGCAGCCACGCGGACGAGACTGAACTCGAGGCCCGCGTGGCCGCGCTCTGGCTGATGGTGAGCGAGATCGATCCGGACCTCGCCCGGCTGGCCTCCGGCTACGACCAGCCCCGGTGACGAGCCGGAGCGGACGAGCCGGGGGTGCCAGCGGTCGTGACTAGCCGGCCACGATCTCGACGTCGACCGGGGCGCTGACCTCGGCGTGCAGCCGGACCTGGGCCTGGTGCTGGCCGACGGTCTTGATCGGGTCGCGGACCTCGATCCGGCGCCGGTCGAGCTCGGGGCCGCCCGCCTCGCGGACAGCGGCGGCGATGTCCGCCGCGCCGACCGAGCCGAACAGCCGGCCACTGGCGCCCGCGCGGCGGCGCATCTGCACCCGCAGTCCGCCGAGCTGCGCCGCGACGGCCTGCGCGTCCTCCAGGCTGCGGATCTCCCGGGCCGACCGGGCCCGCTTGATCAGGTCGATCTGCTTCTCCGCACCCCGGGTCCAGGGCATGGCGAAGCCGCGCGGAATCAGGTAGTTGCGGCCGTAACCGCCGGCCACGTCCACGACGTCGCCGGGCTCGCCGAGGCCGCCCACTTCCTGGGTGAGGATCAGCTTCATGGATCTGCTCATCTGCCTGACCCCTCTCAGCGCGCCGTGCTGGTGTACGGCAGCAGCGCCATCTCGCGGGCATTCTTGATCGCGGTGGCGACGTCCCGCTGGTGACGCGTGCAGTTGCCGGTCACCCGCCGGGCGCGGATCTTGCCGCGGTCGGAGATGTACTTCCGGAGAAGCCCGGTGTCCTTGTAGTCGACGTACGCCAGCTTCTCCTGGCAGAACGTGCAGACCTTTTTCTTCGGCTTACGGAGTGGTGGCTTGGCCATCATGGTGCTCCTTTGCAGAGCCCCGCCTGCGGCGGGGATGGGTAGATCTGATGCGGACGGCGGATCGCGCCGTCCTAGAAGGGCGGCTCGTCGGAGAAGCCGCCGGAGGTGTCGCTCGCCCACGGGTCGGCCTCCGCGCCGCCCCCGCCGCTGAAGCCGCCGCCCTGACCGCCGCCGGACCGGCTGCCGCCCTGACCGCCGCCCTGACCGCCCGGGCCGCGCTGACCGCCGCCGAAGCCGCCGTCCCCGCCCGAGCGGGCCACCCGGTTGACCTTGGCCGAGGCGTTGCGCAGCGACGGGCCGACGTCATCGACCTCGACCTCATACACCGTGCGCTTCTCGCCTTCCCGGGTCTCATACGACCGCTGCCGCAGCCGCCCCGACACGATGACCCGCATCCCCCGGGTCAGCGACTCGGCCACGTTCTCCGCCGCCTGCCGCCACACATTGCACGTCAGGAACAGCGAATCACCGTCCTTCCACTCACCCGTCGCGTTATCCCGGAACCGCGGCGTGGACGCCACCCGGAACCGCGCCACCGGCTGCCCGGCCGGAGTGAACCGCAATTCCGGGTCCTCCACGAGGTTCCCCGCGATCGTGATCTGGGTGTCGCCTGCTGCCATGGGGTACTCCGGATCTGGCCAATGCCTGCTGGGGGAACGGCGAGCGAGCGCCGTGCTCAGTGCTGGTAACTCAGTGGTGGTGCTCGGGCCGCGTGACCTTGGTCCGCAGCACGGCTTCGTTCAGGTAGAGCTGACGGTCGAGTTCCTGCACGGTGTCAGGCTCGGCGGTCAGGTCCACGACGGCGTAGATGCCTTCGGACTTCTTCTCGATCTGGTAGGCAAGACGGCGCTTGCCCCAGATGTCGACCTTGTCGACGTTGCCGCCGCCGCCGGTCACGACCGTCAGGAACTGGTCGAGCGACGGCTGGACGGTCCGCTCCTCGAGGTTAGGGTCGAGGATGATCATCAATTCGTAATGGCGCATATGCGTCGCAGCCTCCTCTGGACTGATGCGGCCACGGTCTTTCCGTGGCAGGAGGTGTCGCGGGCGAGCTGACACTGGTCAGCCGGACCGCCCGCAGCGGCGATAGTCTACCGCTATCAGCCCACCTGCGAGGACCAGACGGCGAGCCGGAATGGCGCCAGCCAGCCCGGCCGGGATTCCCGGACGCCCGCGCGGGGAAGGCTCCCGGTATCGCACGCGGCTCAAGTGACGGCGAAAGGCAGGAGGTGGTCTTCGTGGCCGGCACGGTCCCGAACGACACGCGTCAGAGCATCCTGAACACGGACGGGCAGCCCCATCCGGTGGAGAACGTCCTGACCCTGATCACCCTGGTGCTCGGGCTCATCTCGTTCGTGCTGGGCATGATCGTCCGCAACGTGTCGGGGACCGGCTCGTTCGTGGTCGTCACCGCCACCGCCACCGGCCTGGTCTCCATCCTGGTCGGGTTGTACGTGCAGATGGTCTCGGCCACCCGGAACCAGCGGATCCTCATCGTGACCGGCATGATCGCCGGCTTCGTCGGGCTGGCCCTCGGGCTGTCCCGGGGCGGCTTCGTCCCGCACTGATAGCGGGAACCGGGCCCGCGGGCCCGGATAGGCTCGGGGCATGCCGCGCATCGGAGCCCATTTCCACGTCGATGACCCGCTAGCCGAGGCGACCGCGGTCGGTGCCGACGCGGTCCAGTTCTTCCTCGGTGACCCGCAGGGCTGGAAGGGGCCGGTGATCCCGGGCGGCGACCCGGCCGCGGTCAGCTCGGCCTACGCCCAGGCCGGCATCGACATCTACATCCACGCGCCGTACGTCATCAACGTGGCCACGAGCAACAACCGGATCCGGATCCCCAGCCGCAAGCTGCTCACCCAGCAGCTGGCCGCGGCCGCCTCGGTCGGGGCCAAGGGCCTGATCGTGCACGGCGGGCACGTCACCGCCGGGACCGACGTGGCCGAGGGCGTGGAGAACTGGCGCAAGGCGGCCGAGCGCATCGAGCGGCCGCTGCCCATGCTGATCGAGAACACGGCGGGTGGTGACGGGGCCATGGCCCGGTCACTGGAGGCCATCGGCCGGCTGTGGGACGCGGTGACCGACGCGGCGGGCGAGGACCGGGACAGCATCGGGTTCTGCCTGGACACCTGCCACGCCAACTCGGCCGGCCTCGACCTGGCCGACGTCGCCGACCGGATCAGGGCCATCACCGGCCGGATCGACCTGGTGCACTGCAACAACTCCCGGGACGAGTTCGGCTCGGGCCGGGACCGGCACGCCAACCTGGCCAGCGGGACGATCGATCCGGCCGTCCTGCTCGCCGTGGTGCAGGCGGCCGGGGCGACCGCCATCTGCGAGACGCCCGCCGAGGACGGCGGCCTGGCCGCCGACGTCAGCTGGCTGCAGGCGAGCCTGGGTGCCGGGACAGCGGAGCGAGCCGGAGCCTGAACCGGTCCGGGGCCTGATCCAGGACACCGCCGGCCGGGTCGTCGTTACCCCGGGCCCGCACCACATCCCGTTCGGGCCGGAGGATGTCCCAGACCACGCAGGCGGCGAGCAGGGCCACGGTAGCCAGCCGGGCGACCACCGCGGCGAAATACCAGCCCGCGCTCAGGCCCTGGTAACCGCCCGCGGGCTGGCTGGCCGGGTCCGAGGCGACGGAGACCGTGATCAGGTAGCCCCAGATGGCCAGGAAGTAGGTCACCTCGGCCAGCTGCCACAAGACATAGGGCCACCAGCGCGGCCGGGCCAGGACAGCCAGCGGCACCAGCCAGATGACGTACTGCGGTGACCAGACCTTGTTGGTGATCAGGAAGGCGGCCAGCATCAGGAAGCACAGCTGCGGGACCCGGGGCCGCCGCGGCGCGGCCAGCGCGAGCAGCACGATGCCGGCGAAGGCGACGACCAGGGCCGCGGCGGACATCTTGTTCAGCGCGCCGAGGTCGTCGTTACCGGCCCCGGGCACGGCGTAGTACTCGAACAGGTACCAGATCGAGCCCCAGTCGGCGCCCCGGTGCTGGCTGAAGACGTAGAAGGTGGCCCAGCCGGACGGCGCGGCGATCATGACCGGCAGGTTGACGGCCAGCCAGGCGGCCGCGGCCGCGGCCAGGGTGACGGCGAAGTCCTTCAGCCGGCCGGCCCGCAGGCACAGCAGGAGCAGCGCGCCCAGCACGACCAGCGGATAGAACTTGGTCGCCACGGCCAGCCCGATGAGCACGCCGGCCCAGACGCCGCGCCGCGCCGCCCAGGCGGCCAGGCCCAGCGCGGTCAGCGCGAACGCGATCAGGTCCCAGTTGATGAACGCGGACAAGATGAAGGCCGGGGACAGGGCGACCAGCAGGGCCTGCCACCGGCCGTCCGGGCCGGCCGCGCGGGCGGTGGCCAGCACCCCGGCCACCGCGCAGAGGGCGAGCAGGACGACGGTGACGTCGAAGAACTCCCGGCCCCGGACCAGCTCGCTGACGTTGCGGACCAGCCAGGCCGCGGCCTGCATGGCGCCGCCGATGAGGACCGGGTACTCCACCGGGTGCCCGGTGTAGGGCACCTTCCCGGCGGACAGGCCCTCGGTGTAGTACAGCGGGTAGATGTCGGTGTAGCAGGCGTCCTGGTACTGCTGCAGGCCGCTGTTCCAGGCCCCGGACCGGCACGGCACCTTCTCGGCGAAGGCCAGCACCATGGCCAGCACGGACGCGGCGAGCAGCACGGCGGTGCCGCCCAGGGTGGCCGCGAGAGGCGGGCGCGCTCGCGGCCCCTGGCTCACCTCGTCGTGATCATCAGGCGGCAGGGTGCCCGGCCGGGCGTTGTCCACCCTGTCATCTAACCGTCCCCGCGCGCCGCCTGCGTACCCGGCGCCGCCGTCGCCACGCGGCCGCGGGGAGCAGGGCGAGCATGCCCGCCGCCGCGCCGGCTCTGGTCGCGCCGGCCTGCGGGGTGGCGATCTGGGTCGCCCCGGCCGACAGGCCCTGACCCTGGCCCTGCTGGGCCTGGCCGGAGGTGGCGGGCTCGTTCGGGTTACAGGTCACCACGGCCGGGTCACAGCTGTAGGTCGGGAACGGGTTCGGGTTCCCGCCGCTGGGGTTCTGGTTCTGGTTGCCGTTGTTCTGGTTCTGGTTCTGGCCCTGACTCGGGGTGCTCCTGGCCTTCTTCTTGGCCGGCTGGCTGGACTGGCGCAGGCCCGGCGGGACCTGGTTCCAGGCGGTCCCGGTGAAGACGGCGGGCTGGAACTGCTGGACCCCGAGCGGGACGAACATGTCCTCGCCGTAGGTGTGCCAGATCGAAGCGGGCCAGGTACCGCCGTACCCGCCCTGATCCTGGCCGCCCAGGCCGTTCAGGCTCTCGCAGTGGGCGGTGGTGGTCGGGTCGCAGCTGTCCTGGCTGTCGGTGAACAGGGCCACGGTCAGCGCCTGGCTGGGGATGGCGCCGATGAAGAAGGCCGACTGGGCCTGCTCGGTGGTGCCGGTCTTGGCGATCAGCGGCTGGCCGTTGCTCAGCGCGGCTCCGGGGGCGGTGCCGTAGGACGCGGTGTCCTCGGACATGGCGTACTGGACCTGTGAGTCCATGGCCGCGTTCTGCGTCGGGTCGGGGCTGAAGACCAGGCGGCTGGTGATCTTGATCGGCGTCGGGACGTTGTTCCGGGTGATCGACGTGACCAGGTGCTGGTCGTGGTAGACGCCGTTGCCGGCCAGGGTGGCCAGCATGGAGGTCTGCTCCATGACGCTCAGCGAGGCCTGGCCGAGGGCGACGGAATACCCGTCCTGGAAGTCGTGCTTGCCGGTGATGCCAGCCCGGTTGGTGTCCACGCCGAACGCCGCGGCTATCTGGCCTATGTTGTTGGCCTTCGTCGTGCTGCCCTGGCCGGCCACCTTGTGCCACAAGTCGGCATAGGCGGTGTTGATCGACGCGGCCATGGCCACGGTGGGCGTGTACGGGCCGTTCTCGCTCGTCGAGTCGTTGCTGACGGGCTTCTCATCCGAGCCCGCCGGCTTCTCGCCGGTCGAGTAGGCGTCCGGATGCTGGTCCGACTGGATGTACAGGTCGTTGTAGCCGTTCAGCGTGCTGGTCTTGACGTTCATCCCCTGCTTGACCGCGGCGGCCAGGATGTAAGGCTTGAACGACGAGCCGACCTGCACCCAGCTCTGGTCAGCCTGATTGTTGTAGCACCCGATCTGCGAGCACATCTTCTGGGTGATGACCTTGCCGGTGCCGTTGTACTTGGCGCCGGGCTGGCCCGGACCAGGGTACAGGGCCTGGATCTCGCCGTTGGCCGGATTCTCCAGCGCCGCCCCGGCGTGCATGTAGCTGGCGAACGGAACGGAGCTGTCGTTGATCTGCGCCTCGTTGTCGCTGACCGCCTTGTACAGCGCGGCCGTCTTGGTGTCGTCCAGGCTGGTCTTGATGACGTAGCCGCCGTTGTAGATCTGCGTCTGGCTGAGGTGGTAGGTCTGCTCCAGCTCCTTCTTGACCATTTGCATGACGTACGGGTCCCAGACGTCCTTGCCGAAGCTCTGCGCCACGTTGTCCCCGAGCGCCGGGAACTTCATGGCCGCGGCGTCCTTGGCCGACAGGTCGCCCTGGGACACCATGCCGTCCAGGACGTAGTGCCAGCGCGCCTGGAGCTGGGCCCGGTACTGCGGCAGCGGGTAGGTGCTGGGCTGCTGGATCAGCGCGGCGATGACCGCGTCCTGGGCCACGGTGAGCTGGCCGACCGGCTTGCCGAAGTAGGTCTCGGCCGCGGCCTGGACCCCGTAGGAACCCTCACCCAGGTAGATGGTGTTGAGGTAGTTCTGCAGGATCCATTCCTTGGACTTCTCTTTGGAGATCTTCATGGCCACGAAGATCTCTTTGATCTTGCGGTTGAGGGTCTGCTGGGTGCCGATCCCGGAGTAGTAGTTCCGGACGAACTGCTGGGTGATGGTCGAGCCGCCCTGCAGCGAGCCGTCGCTGCCGCGGAAGTCCTCGTACGCGGCGCGCACGATGCCGGTGGGCGAGATGCCGCCCTCGTTCCAGAAGTTGCGGTCCTCGGCCGAGACCACCGCGTCGATCAGTGACTTCGGGATCTGGTTGTACGACAGCTGCTGGCGGTTGGTGGTGCCGAACCGGCCGATCAGCGTCCCGTTGCTGGAGTAGACGACCGTCTGCGCGTAGGAGGCGGCCGCCATGGCCTGGGTCGGGACGGGCGTGTTCTCGTATGCGATCACGACGGCCAGCGCGGCCAGCACGATGAACCCGCCCATGATGGCCAGGACCAGTCCCAGGGCCTTGCGGAAGGTCCAGTGCCGCCACCAGCTGCCCTTGACCTTGACCGGGGGCAGGCCCCGGCGCGGCGGCTCGCCGCCGGATCCCCGGCCCCGTCGGCCGCGGCGCGGTCCCCCGGGACCCGGCTGGCTCCCGGGCTGGCCGGGCAGCCAGTCCTCGGTCGCCTCGGGCAGGCCCGCGTCGCGGGTCAGCGGCTCCGCGGTCGCGGCGGGCGCCGCGCTGGCCATCCGGGCGTGACTGCCCCGGCCGTCTCGCGGCCCGGTGGCCGAGTCGCCGCGCGCGCGGTCCGGCTCGTCCGGGTAGCCGCCCGGCTCGTCCGCGTAACCGGCGGTGGGGCTGCGGAAGCCGGCCGTGTCCCAGCCGTTGGCGTCGTAGCCCAGGTCATAGTCGATGCCGCCGCCGAGTGCCCCGTCGTAGCCGTCGCTGGCCACGCCTCCCCTGGCCGCACTGGCCCGCGGCTCGCGGCTCCGAACGTCAAAGTCATCAGCTCTGCTGCTCACGCGTCCTCGCTGGTGGCCGGAGGCCGCAGCTTGGGGGGACGCGGCCTCTACGTACGGGTGATCCCGGTCCGCCGGGAGCCCGCCAAGCTCCAAACGTTACCTGCTGTCTGGAAGGTTCACTGGCTAGTCCGCGCACGTCGCCGGCGACGCACCGCGGGCTCACCCGTGCCGAGAACGTAGGAGGACGCCAGGTGGTTCCAGCCGCAGCTCTGGCAGACCTCGACCACGTAGACGCGGAATTCGCCGTACTCGGCGGCCATCTCCGCGAGCTCGCGGGTCTTCTTCACCCGTCCCTCGTACTGGCCGAGCTCGTCGCCGTAGACGTAGGTGACGTGGGTCAGCATGGCCTTGCGGCAGACGGGGCAGCGATCCTCGGTGGGCTCACCGTGGAACTTGGCCGCCCGCAGCAGGTACGGATGGGCGTCGCAGACGTCGGTGACCGGCGTGTGGCCGGAAAACACGGAGGCGAGCGTCGCCCGGCGGGCGAGCCCGTAGTCCACGACAGAACGCCTTGACGTCACGTAGGCCAGATTACGTCGGAACCGGCCCGGAGCCGAGACCTGATCGCAATAGTTCTGGCCGGGCCGGCTTTCCGCCCAGCTCACAGCCGGGCGGCCGGGCCAGGATTGCGGTCCCGGCCCGGGACGTATATTATCCAGATATATCGGTCCGATACATCGTGGCGATCTAGCGTACGGACATATCGCCATGACGCATCGGGCCGGGGCAACCAGCAGCGGATGACACCCCGGCCAGGGGCCCGAGCGGACGGGAGGGCAGCATGGCGCGCAACCGATCCGAAGTGCTCGAGCTGGCCGTGCTCGGGCTGCTCCAGGGGACACCCATGCACGGGTACGAACTGCGCAAGCAGATCACCAGTGTGCTCGGGCTGTTCCGCGCGCTGTCCTACGGCTCGCTCTACCCGTGCCTGCACGAGCTCCTGGCCGCGGGCCTGATCGCCGAGGAACACGACGAGGCCGGCCCGGCCGACCCGGCACGGGCAGGCAGCGCGGCCCGGCCGCGGCCCGGCCGCCGGTCGCTGAAGGTGTACCGGCTGACCGCCGAAGGCAAGGAGCGACTGCAGGGCCTGCTCGGCGAGGGCGGCCCGGCGGCCTGGGAAGACGACGGGTTCGGCGTCCACTTCGCCTTTTTCGGACAGACCCGGGCGGACGTCCGGCTCCGGATCCTCGAGGGCCGCCGCAGCCGGCTCGAAGAGCGGTTGGAGGGCATCCGGGCCGCCCTCACGCGAACCAGGGAGCGCGTCGACAGCTACACCCTGGAGCTGCACCGGCATGGCCTGGAATCAGTCGAACGAGAAGTCCGGTGGCTGAACGAGCTGATCGCATCGGAGCGACAGTCGGGCGGACCAGAAAACACTTCCGAGAAGGAGTCATCTTGATGGGCAAGGTGCGCATCGCCATCGCGGGGGTGGGCAACTGCGCCAGCTCCCTGGTGCAGGGACTGGAGTACTACAAGGACGCCGCGGACGACACCCGGGTACCGGGCCTGATGCACGTCCGGTTCGGGCCATATCACGTCAGCGACGTCGAGGTGGTCGCGGCGTTCGACGTGGACGCGAAGAAGGTCGGCTGTGACCTGGCCGAGGCCATCAGCGCCAGCGAGAACAACACGATCAAGTTCGCCGAGGTCCCCCCGACGGGCGTCATCGTCCAGCGCGGGCCGACCCTGGACGGGCTGGGCGAGTACTACCGCGAGATCATCGCCGAGTCGGACCAGCCGTCGGTGGACGTGGCCAGCGTGCTGCGCGAATCGGGCGCCGACGTCCTGGTGTGCTACCTGCCGGTCGGGTCCGAAGAGGCCGACCGGTTCTACGCCCAGGCCGCCATCGACGCGCGGGTCGCCTTCGTCAACGCGCTGCCGGTCTTCATCGCCTCGGACCCGCAGTGGGCGGCGAAGTTCACCGAGGCGGGCGTGCCGATCGTCGGCGACGACATCAAGTCCCAGGTCGGCGCGACCATCACCCACCGCGTCCTGGCCAAGCTGTTCGAGGACCGCGGGGTCGAGCTGCTGCGCACCTACCAGCTCAACTTCGGCGGCAACATGGACTTCATGAACATGCTGGAGCGCACCCGGCTCCAGTCCAAGAAGATCTCCAAGACCCGCGCCGTCACCTCCCAGGTGCCGCACGAGATGGAGCGCGCGTCGGTGCACATCGGCCCGTCGGACTACGTGCCATGGCTGGATGACCGCAAGATGGCCTACGTCCGGCTGGAAGGACGGGCGTTCGGCGACGTGCCGCTGAACCTGGAGTACAAGCTCGAGGTCTGGGACTCGCCCAACTCGGCCGGCGTGATCATCGACGCGGTCCGGGCGGCCAAGATCGCCTCCGACCGCGGCGTCGGCGGGCCGGTGACGTCGGCGAGCTCGTACTTCATGAAGTCGCCGCCCGAGCAGTTCGGCGACGACGTGTGCCGCGACCTGGTGGAGAAGTTCATCCGCGGCGAGATCGACCGCTGAGGCCAGGCCCCTAAGCTGGACCAGTGGACCGGCGCAGATCGACGTTCATCGCTGATCTGCGCACGGTCCTGGCCCAGCGGGACTTCCGGCGGCTGTTCGCCACCCGGCTGGTCTCGCAGGCCGGCGACGGCATCATCACGGCCGGCGTCGGCACCTACGTGTTCTTCAACGCCTCGACGTTCCCCAGCCCGGCGGCCGGGGCCGCGTCGTTCACCGTGCTGTACCTGCCGTACTCGCTAGTCGGCCCGTTCGCCGGGGTGCTGATCGACCGCTGGTCGCGGCGACAGATTCTGGTCTGGTCGGCGCTGCTGCGGGCCACGTTCGTGGCGGCCACCGCGGCCCTGATGGCGGCGGGCAACCGCTCGGTGCCGCTGTACGTGGCGTTGCTGCTGGTTCTCGGGGTCAACCGGTTCCTGCTCTCCACGCTGTCCGCCGCGCTGCCGCACGTGGTCGACGAGGACGTACTGGTGATGGCCAACGCGGTGTCACCGACCGCGGGCGGGGTCATGGCCATCATCGGCGGCGTGGTCGCGCTCGGGCTGAACGTGGTGACCGGCAACAGCGAGCGCGGTGCCGCGGTCACGGTGGCCGTCGGCGGCTGCTGTTACGTGGCGGCCAGCGCGATCGCGGCCACCATGCCCCGCGACCTGCTCGGGCCGCGGCACGCGGCCGGAGCCCCGCCGCCCGGGCGGCTGCGCCGCGAGCTGGGCCGGGTCGCGGCCGAGCTGGCCGACGGCGCACGTTACGTGGCCGGGCGCCGCGGCCCGGCCGCCGCGCTGGGCGCCACCGCCGCCTTCAGCCTGCTGCTCGGCCCGCTGTTCCTGATGGCCATCCTGCTGTACCGGAACTACTTCTACCCCTCGGACGTCAGCGCGGCCGAGGGCCACTTCGGGACGCTGGTGGTGATCGCCGGCCTCGGCTACTTCTGCGCCGCGCTGCTGACCCCGCTGGTGACCCGGCGGCTGGCCAAGCCGGCCTGGATCACCATCCTGCTGGCCGCCAGCGCGGTCACCGTGGCCGTGCTGGGCGAGACCTTCGCCCAGCTCGCCTACCTGGCCATCGGCTTCATCCTCTACCTCACCCGGCAGGGGGTGGCGATCGCCGCGACCACGATCCTGCAGGAGGACGTGGACGACGCCTACCGGGGCCGGGCCTTCGCCTTCTACGACATGACGTTCAACGTCACGTACGCCGTCGGGGCGGTGATCTTCGCCGTCTTCATGCCGTCCGACGGCCACTCGCCGGTCATCATCGGCGTGCTGGCCGCCGGGTACGCGGTGGCCGCGGCGGCCTACTGGCTGTCGTCGCGAGGCACGGCGGGTGAGTCCGCGGCTGGTTCTGCTGGTCCGGCGGCTGGTTCCGCGTCTGCGGCGGGCTCCGGCACCGGTATGCCTTCAGAAGCGGCCCACCGCAGCAGCTCCTGAGTGGCCCGCGCTCGCCCGATCGGCCCGAGGGCGATCCGCTGCTCCAGCAGGTAGTTGTAGGCCTTCCCGACCAGCGGGCCGGGGGCGAGGCCGAGGATGCTCATGATCTCGTTACCGTCCAGCTCGGGCCGCAGCTGAGCCAGCTCCTCCTGGGCGCTGAGCTCGGCGATGCGCTGCTCGAGGCTGTCGTAGGCCCGGGCCAGGCGCTGGGCCCGGGCCTGGTTGCGGGTGGTGCAGTCGGCCCGGGTCAGCACGTGCAGCCGGGTGAGCAGAGGGCCGGCGTCCCGGACGTAGCGCCGCACGGCGGAATCGGTCCAGCCGCCCTCGCCGTAGCCGTGGAAGCGCAGGTGGAGCTCGACCAGCTTGGAGACATCGTCCACCACCTGCTTGGGAAACCGCAGCGCGGACAGCCGGCGCCGGGCCTGCTTGGCCCCGACCACCTCGTGCAGGTGGAACTCGACCCGCCCGTCGGGCAGCAGCGACCGGGTCTTGGGCTTGCCGATGTCGTGCAGCAGCGCGGCCAGCCGCACGGTGAGGTCGCCCGCCAGCCCGTAGTGCGGTTCCAGGTCGATGGCCTGCGCCAGCACGGTGAGGCTGTGCTCGTAGACGTCCTTGTGCCGATGGTGCTCATCGGCTTCCATCCGGAGCCTGGACACCTCGGGCAGGACCTGGTCGGCCACCCCGGTCTGGACCAGCACGTCGACGCCGCGGGCCGGATCCGGGGTGAGCATCAGCTTGGTCAGCTCGCCGGCGATCCGCTCGGCGGACACGATCTCCAGCCGGCCGGCCTGCTCGGACATGGCCACCAGGACCTCGGGCGCGATGACGAAGCCCAGCTTGGCCGAGAACCGGGCGGCACGCAGGATCCGCAGCGGATCGTCGCGGAAGGAGTCCTCGGGCCGGCCCGGAGTCCGCAGCACCCCCTCCCGCAGCGCGTCCAGGCCGCCGAACGGGTCGACCAGCTCGTAGCCGGGCAACCGGGCCGCCATCGCGTTGATAGTGAAGTCCCGGCGGCCCAGGTCCTCCTCCAGCGACCGGCCGTACCGCACGTCCGGCTTACGGGAATCGGCCTGGTACTGCTCGCTGCGGTAGGTGGTGATCTCGAACACTGAGCTGCCCTTGCGCAGGCCCACGGTGCCGAAGGCGATCCCGACCGTCCAGGTGGCGTCGGCCCAGCCCTCGGCCACGGCCAGGATCTGCTCCGGAGTGGCGTCGGTGGTCAGGTCGAAATCGGTGGGCTGCTCGCCGCGGAACACGTCGCGGACCGGCCCCCCGACCAGGGCGAGCTGGTGGCCGGCCCGCGCGAACCGGCGGCCGATCCCCACCACCTCGGGGACACGGTCGCGCAGCAGGGCAGCAGCGGCCTGCCGCTGCTGGTTGGTCAGGGGCACGGGCATCGAGGGTATCGGCAAAGCACGAGTCCGGTTCCGATCGGCAATAACATTCCAAGTGTGCACGGCTTGGCACCGGCAGACATCACGCGGCGGGTCCTATCCCTGACCGCTGCCGTCGGCGTGCCGGCCATGGTCACGGCCGCAGTGGCGCTGGCCGGCCCGGCCCAGGCCAGTACCGCCCAGTCTGGTGCCGCCCTGTCCGGCACGGTCCAGGCCGGACCGGCTCAGGCGGCGCGCGCGGGCCAGGTGTCGGTCGTCATCGACTCGATGAGCCCGCAGACGGCCAAGCCCGGTGCCACGGTCACCGTGACCGGGACCGTCAGCAACCAGACCAGCCAGACCAAGGCCGGGCTCGAGATCCGGCTGATGACCTCCCCGGAGCGTTTCCAGACCCGGGACGAGATGGACGCCTACGCCAGCCGGGGCACCAGCCCGAGCCTGGAGCAGGCCGGGAGCCCGTTCGTCATCGCGGCCAGCCTGAAACCGGGCGCGACCGCCGCCTGGCACGCGTCGTTCCGGGTCAGCACCGTGGGCATGACGCAGTTCGGCGTGTATCCGGTGACCGCCCAGCTGGCCGGCGCCGCCGGTGATCCGGTGGCCTCGGCCCAGATCCTGCTGCCGTTCTGGCCCGGGCAGCAGGCGGCGGGCCTGCGCCACGCGCTGGACATCGGGTGGAGCTGGCCGCTCATCGACCAGCCCCATCACCAGGTGTGCTCGGCCCTGACGAACAACAACCTGGCCACCAGCCTGGCCCCGGGCGGCAGGCTGTCGAACCTGCTCACCGCGGCGCAGGATCACCCGGGCGCGGACGTCACCTGGGTCGTCGACCCGGCCCTGCTCAGCGACGCCACCACGATGACCAAGGCCTATCAGGTCGCGTCCGGCGCGGCCTGCAGCAACGCGGTCGACGAGCCCGCCAGCGGCGCGGCCGAGAACTGGCTGTCCGCCCTCAAGGGCGCCACCTCAAGCCAGCAGACGGTGCTCACGCCGTACGCCAACTCCGACGTCTCCGCGCTGGTGCACAACGGGATGAGCGGGAACGTCACCGCCGCGTACACCATGGGCAGCACGGTGGCGGCCAGCGTGCTGAGCGGGGTCTCCGGAGCCTCGATCGCGCTGCCCGCGGGCGGGACCGCCGACCTGAGCGTGCTGTCCAGCCTCGCGGCAGACCAGCACATCGGCACGGTGGTCCTGGACAGCAGCGAGATGGCGCCGACGTCGAGCGGCTTCGAGCCGGACGACGCAGTCACTTCGGTCAAGACCAGTAACGGGCAGACGGTGACCGTCCTGCTGGCCGACCACGTGCTGACCGGGGTGCTGGCCCAGGGCGACACCAGCACCGCCACCCTGGCGGCCAGCACCCAGTTCAGCGTCAGCCAGCGGTTCCTGGCCGAGACGGCGATGATCGCCGCCGAGGCGCCGGACACCGACCGCTCGGTCGTGGTGGCGCCTCCGCAGGACTGGAGCCCGTCGGCCGGGCTGGCCAGCGCGCTGCTCAGCGAGACGGCGAACACGCCGTGGCTGGCCCCGCAGACGCTGAGCGGCGTGGCCAGCGCCCAGAACAGCGACCGGGACATCAGCCGGCACCCGCTCGCGGCCAGCAAGAACAGCCCAGGCGAGCTCAGCGCCAGCTACCTCAGCACGGTGCGCAAGGCGGGCACCAGGCTCGACGCCTACCGGAACCTGCTCGACCAGCCCTCGGGCGCGTACCTGCAGGGCCTGAATCAGGCCCAGGTGGCCACCGAGTCGTCGGCGTGGCGCGGCAGCGGTGCCGCCCAGGGCCTGGCCCTGTCGGCCAAGCTGACGGCGTTCATGACCGGCGAGGAGGGCCAGATCAGGATCATCGCCGCCCAGCAGGTGCCGATGGGCGGCTCGTCCGGACCGGTCCCGGTGTCCGTCCAGAACGGATCGCATCACGCCGTCACGGTCCGGTTGAAGGCGACCGTGGTCAACGTACCGAACCGGACCTCCGAGCTGGCCATCGGCGCCTTCCAGGACGTGATCACGGTCCAGCCCCAGCAAGAAGTGACGGTCAAGCTGCCGGTCAGCTCGGCGCCGATCGGGTCGACCACCATCCGGCTCAGCCTGTCCACGGTGGACGGAAAGCCGCTGGCCCTGTCGCCGAGGACCCTGACGGTGGAGTCGACCAGATACGGGCGGGCCATCTTGTTCCTCATCGGGGCCGCGATCGGCGTCCTGATCCTCACCTCGGTCTTCCGCGGCGTCCGGCGGCGCCTGCGCGCTCGCACCCGCTCTGTCCCCGAAGATGAGGATCTAACAGGTAGCGTCGTGACTGGCACCAGCAGCGCTCGATACCCGACGGAGGCACCGGATGACCTGGCCGATGCACGACGCTGGGTCGACGACACCTGAACCGGGGTCAGACGACCGGGCCCAGGCCGAGCTGAGACAGGCCGAGCTGAGACAGGCCGAAACCGGGCCGGCTGAGCCGGGAGCCGACGAACCAGGACGGGCGGATCCGCCGCCGGCCGGGCGCGGCCGGCACGCGGCGGCGCCCGACCCGCTGCCGCCGCTGGACGGCCCGATGCCGGGCGGCGGCCCGAGCCCGGCCGAGACCACGCTGCCGCTGGCGCTGGAGTGGCCACCCCCGCCCCGGACGCCGCGGTTCATCCCGGCCGGGCCGGACGGCTCGGTGGACGCGCCGCCCGGCTGGCGTCGCGTGCCGCGGTCGGACGGCCGCTCGCCCGAGGACCTGCGGCCCCGGTACCCGCAGCAACCCACCCGTCCCAATCCGGCCGCCCCGGGCCCCCGGGGAGGCCCGGGCGGGCCCGGTGGCCCGCGGCCGCCGCGTCCAGCCAGCCCGCGCGCCACCCAGCGCTCCAGCCTGATCCGCTCCGGCGTCGGCATGGCCGTCGGCACCCTGGCCTCCCGGGGCACCGGCTTCCTGCGCACCCTGGTGCTGACCTACGCGATCGGCACCGCCGCGCTCGGCAACGCGTACAACAACCCCAACACGCTGCCGAACACGGTCTACTACCTGATGCTGGGCGGCATCTTCACCAGCGTGGTGGTCCCGCTGCTGGTCCGGGCGGCCCGGCGCGACCCGGACCGCGGCGAGGCCTACACCCAGCGGATGTTCACCCTGGGCGCGGTGGCCCTGCTCGGCGTCACCGTGGTGGCCACGGCCCTGGCCGCGCCGCTGGTCACGCTGTACGCGCCCACCATCCACGGCCCGGCGGGCAGCCACCTGGCCGCCGAGCACAACCTGATGGTGCTGTGGGCCTACTTCTTCATCCCGCAGATCTTCTTCTACGGGATGAGCTCGCTCATCGGGGCGATCCTCAACACCCGCGGCCGGTTCGCCGCGCCGATGTGGGCCCCGGTGGTCAACAACCTGGTCGTGATCATCATCGGCGGGCTGTACGTGGCCATCTACCACCTGGGCCGGCAGCCGTGGAACATCCCGGCCGGCGCCGTCCAGCTGCTGGGCATCGGCACCACGCTCGGCGTCGTAGCGCAGACCGTGGCCCTGTTCCCGTCGCTGCGCGCGGCCGGCTTCCGGTGGAAGCCCACCCTGGCCTTCCGGCCCGGCGAAGTGGCCGAGATGGGCCGGATGGCCGGCTGGATGACGGTGTACGTGATCACCCAGTCGGTGGCCAACCTGGTGGTCCAGATCCTGGCCAACGCGGCCTCGGCGGGCGCCAACGGGTACTCGGCGTACTCCATCGCCTGGCAGTTCTTCCAGCTCCCGTACGCCATCGTCGGCATCTCGGTGATCACCGCGCTGCTACCCCGGATGAGCGAGCACGCCAGCGCCCGCCGCTACTCGCTGGTCCGGGACGACTTCTCGATCGGCGTCCGGCTGGCGTCGGTGCTCGTGGTGCCGGCCTCGGTGTACCTGTTCGTGCTGGGCGGGCCGCTGGCCGAGTTCCTGATCTCCTACGGCAGCAACACGCCGGCCGACGCCCGGTACATCGGCCAGGTCTTCGGCCTGTTCACCCTGGGGCTGGTGCCCTACATGCTGACCCAGCTGCAGCTGCGGGTGTTCTACTCGTTCCAGGACAGCCGGACGGCCGCCTTCGTGGGACTGATCACGATGTGCGCCAGCATCGCGACCGCGCTGATCGCCAAGGCGATGCTGCCGGGCACCCAGGTCGTCGCCGGGCTGGCCGTCGCCTACGGCGTGGCCAACCTGGTCGGGTCGGCCGTCGGCTGGGCCCTGCTGCTGCGCCGGGTGGGCAGCCTCGACGGCTGGGCCATCGCCCGGAGCCTGACCCGGATGCACCTGGCCACCGTGCCCGGCCTGGTGTTCGCGGTGGCCGTCATGATCGGGGCCGGGCACGTGCTGCACAATCCCGGCGCGGCCTACGGGCTGCTCGTCACCATCGTCGGCGGCGGCGGCGCGACGGTGCTGTACGGACTGTGCTGCCGGCTGCTGCGGGTGGCTGAGTTCGGGTACCTGACCAGCACAGTCACCGCAAAGTTCGGCGGGCAGAGCAGGCGGCATTAGCATGGGTGTCGACCTATGAGCACATACACGTCCGAACCAGGAACCCGGCTCGCGGGGCGGTATCGCCTCGTCGATCAGACGAGCGCGGGCCCGGGCTGGACGTTCTGGAAGGCGGTCGACGAGCCGCTGGCCCGCTCGGTGACCGTGCTCAGCTTCGCGGCGGACTTCCCGAGGATCGCCGAGGCCACGGCCGCGGCGCGGGCCGCGAGCCGGCTCAACGACCCGCGGTTCTCCCAGGTGTTCGACGTCGAGGAGGCGGACGAGGGCGCCTACGTAGTGATGGAGTGGGTGGCCAGCGAGTCGCTGCTGGACATGCTGGCCGACGGCCCGCTGGACGGCGCGCAGGCGGTGTCCCTGATGGCGGCGGCGGCCCGGGCCGTGGCGGCCGCGCACGCCATCGGCCTGGCTCACCTGCAGCTGAACCCGCGCTGCCTGCACTGGACCCGTGGCGGCGGGGTGAAGATCACCGGGCTGGGCATCGACGCGGTGCTGGCCGGCCTGCCAGCCGCAGGGCCGGCGGTCACCGGGCCGGGCCGGGCTGACCCGGCCGGCGGCCTGGCGCACACCGACGAACTCCCCGAGGTCACCGGCGAGCTCCCGGAGATCACCGGGGAACTGGACAAGGTCGCGGGCGAGCTGACCGAGGTCAGCGGCGAGCTGCCTGCGGTGACCGACGAACTGCCCGAGCTCGCCGACCTCCCCGGGGTCACGAGCGGGGACCCGGGCCCGGGAGACGACAGCCCGGAGGTCAGGGACACCCGTGACCTGGCCCGGCTGCTGTACGCCGCGCTGACCGGCTACTGGCCCGGGCCGCAGCCTTCGCCGGGGCTGACCGGGCCGGACGAGGCCCGGGCGGGCAGCGGCCCGGAAAAGGCGGGACCCGCCGGACTCCCGCCCGCCCCCGAGGCCGACGGCGTGCTCCGGACGCCGCGGCAGGTGTCCGCGGCGGTGCCAGCTGACATCGACGCGCTGACCTGCCAGGCCCTGTTCCAGCGGCCCAGCCGGCCGGGCCCGGCGCTGAGCACCCCGGCCATGCTGGCCGCGGCCCTGGCCGATGTCACCCCGCCCACGCCGCTGCCGGTCCCAGCCGCAGCGACCACCTCTTTCCAGACGCCCGGGGCTCAGACGGGCGACGGGACCCGTGCGGTCAGCGGGAGCTCGCGGGCGACCGCCGCGCACTCCCGGCCGGGGGGCGCCCCGGGCCCGGGACGCAGCCGCCGCAGGCCGGCCACCGTCGTCCTCGGCGTGGTCGTCGTGCTCGTCCTGGTGGCGGCGGGCGTAGCCGGGTGGGCCATCAGCCATCGCAGTAACGGCACGTCCGCCTCGCCCGGCGGCCAGGCCAGCTCGTCCGCCCCGGCCGCGGCGTCGTCGGTGCTGCTCACCCCGGTCAGCGCCAGCAGCTTCGACGTGCTGGGCAACGACGGCGGGGACGAGGACGGCAGCCAGGCCAAGAACGCGATCGACAGCAATCCCGGCACCTTCTGGCACACCGACTACTACCTGACCTATCCGGCCCTGGGCAACCTGAAGAAGGGCACCGGCCTGCTGCTGGACATGGGCAAGCAGGTGCGGCTGAGCCAGGTCGTCGTGCAGTTCGGCGACAGCTGCTGCACGACCGCCCAGATCCAGATCGGGAACGACAAGAGCCTGGTCGCGTCGGCGCTGAACAGCTTCACCTCGGTGGCCAGCAGCAGCACCGCGCACGGCGTCACCACGTTCAACGTGTCCAGCAGCGCCACCGGCCGCTACGTGCTGATCTGGATGACCCGGCTCGCCCCGCTAGCCGGGACGAGCAACCAGTACCAGGCGCAGATCTACAACATCCTGGTGCGCGGCTCCGCCGTGAGCCGCTCGGGCTGATAGCCGCGGGGCGCACGAGGCGGCCAGGGTGACGCCCCGCACGGCCGGCCGGAAACCGCGGCGGGCCGGCCGAGACGGGCGAGCCGAGACGGCCCGGCCGGGAACATCTGCGCCCTAGGATCGGTTCACTGGAGTGCTACTCAGAAGCGAGGGGGTTCGTCAGGTGTCGGCAGAAGCGCCCGAAGTCCGGAACGTCATCATCATCGGATCCGGGCCGTCCGGTTACACCGCGGCACTGTACGCCGCCCGCGCGGAGCTGAAGCCCCTGGTCTTCGAAGGATCGGTCACGGCCGGCGGCGCGCTGATGCAGACCACGGACGTGGAGAACTTCCCCGGTTTCCCGGACGCGATCATGGGCCCCGAGCTGATGGACTCGATGCGCAAGCAGGCCGAGCGGTTCGGCGCCGAACTGCTGTCCGACGACGTGGTCGAGGTCGACCTGTCCGCGACGCCCAAGGTGATCCGGACCGACAGCGAGACCTACCTGGCCCGGGCGGTCATCATCGCCACCGGCTCGAGGTACAAGGAGCTGGGCGTGCCGGGCGAGAAGGACCTCGGCGGCCACGGAGTCTCCTGGTGCGCCACCTGTGACGGGTTCTTCTTCCGCGGGCACGACATCGCGGTGATCGGCGGCGGCGACTCGGCCATGGAAGAGGCCATGTTCCTGACCAGGTTCGGCAAGTCGGTCACCGTGGTCCACCGCCGGGACAAGCTCCGGGCGTCGAAGATCATGCAGGACCGCGCGCTGGCCAACCCGAAGATCAACTTCCTGTGGGACAGCGAGGTGGCCGAGATCCTCGGCCCGGACAAGGTGACGGGCCTGCGGATCAAGAACACCAAGGACGGCAGCGAGCACGTGCTGCCGGTGACCGGCGTCTTCGTCGCCATCGGCCACGATCCCCGGTCCGAGCTGTTCACCCGCCAGCTGGCCACCGACGACGAGGGCTACCTGCTGGTGAACCAGCCCTCGACCTACACGGCCATCGACGGCGTGTTCGCCTGCGGCGACGTGGTGGACCGCACCTACCGGCAGGCCGTGACCGCCGCGGGCACAGGCTGCGCGGCCGCCATCGACGCCGAGCGCTGGCTGGCCAGCCAGGAAAGCTCGCAGCAGCAGCACGAGACAGTCACCGCAAGTTAAGGGATGTGATCGCAAGTGGGCGCGACCAAGGTCGTGACGGACGAGACCTTCGAGACCGAGGTTCTCAAGAGCGAGAAGCCGGTCATCGTTGACTACTGGGCGGAGTGGTGCGGCCCGTGCCGCATGGTGGCTCCGGTCCTGGAGGAGATCGCGGCCGAGTACGCGGACAAGATCAACGTCGTGAAGCTCAACATCGACGAGAACCCGGGCGTCTCGCAGCGCTACGGGATCATGGCCATCCCGACCATGAACGTGTTCTCCGGCGGCGAGGTCGTCAAGCAGATCGTGGGAGCCAAGCCGAAGTCGGCTCTGCTCCGCGAGCTCGCTGACTTCATCTGACCGGGATTCTCCGGGAGCTTTTCCAGTGGGCGCTGGCGCTACGCGGTCGGCGCCCACCGCTTTGTCATCCCCGGGCGAGGGCAATTCTTTTTCGGAAATCAGCGCCTTGGAGGGCCGGACGGTAATGCGCAGATGGCGCTACACCGGCCGCAGCGCACCTTGCGGTACCGACGGCGTCATCGAGCCGAGCAGCCGCTCCAGGGCGACCTCGACGTCCTCCCGCCAGGTCAGGATGGTCCGCAGCTCCATCCGCAGCCGCGGGTAGTGGTGATGCGGCCGGATGGTCTTGAACCCCACGGCGAGCAGGTAGTCCACCGGCAGCAGGCAGGACGGCGTCTCCCAGCGGCGGTCGCCGAAGGCCTCGATGGCCTTGACGCCGCGGCGGGTCAGGTCCTTGGCCATGGCCTGCACCAGCATCCGGCCGATACCGCCGCCGGCGAACTCGCTCATCAGGTGCGCGGTCATGAACAGCACCGCGTCGGCGCTCACCGGGCTGGTGGGGAAGGCCATCGACCGCGGGACGTACTGCGGCGGGGCGAAGAGCATGTAACCCGCCGGGACGCCGTCGACGTACGCGATCTTCCCGCAGCTGCCCCATTCGAGCAGCACGGAGGACACCCACGACTCCTTCTCGAGTTCGGGGTCGCCGCTCTCCTCGGCTCGCGCGCGGCTGGCCGGACCGAGTTCCCAGAACACGCACCGACGGCACTTGGGCGGCATGTCGCCGAGATTGTCCAGCGTGATGTTGACGATTCGGCGCGACATCCCTGTTCCCCGGGTAGGCCTGGCCCACGGCCAAATCCACAAGCGTGTTTAGCAGATACCGCTTATCCTGGCATGATACTGGACCATTTCAGGAGCCGACTTCAGGAGAATCGTGACCGGCGAGCACCAGCCCCCCTCACAGCCACAGCGCATTGACCCCTATGTCGGTCAGTACGCCGAACGTGCCGTCGGCATGGTCGCTTCCGAGATCCGAGCTCTTTTCGCCGTCGCCGCCCGGCCCGAGATCGTCTCACTGGCGGGCGGCTCGCCCAATGTATCCGCGCTCCCGCTCGACACCGTCGGCGAGATGATCGGCGAGCTGGTCGCCGGGCACGGAGACACCGCGCTGCAATACTGTACCGCGCAGGGCGACGCCGGGCTGCGCGAGCGGATCTGCGAGGTCATGGCGCTGGAGGAGATCCGGGCCCACCCGGACGAGATCGTGGTCACGGTCGGCTCCCAGCAGGCTCTCGACCTGCTGACCAGGATCTTCATCAATCCCGGTGACATCATCCTGGCCGAGGCGCCGTCATACGTGGGGGCCCTGGGCGCCTTCGCCAGCTACCAGGCCTCGGTACTGCACGTGGCCATGGACGAGGACGGGCTGATCCCCGAGGCGCTCGAGGAGGCCATCAGCCGGACGGCCGCAGCCGGGCGGCGGGCCAAGTTCCTGTACACGGTGCCCAACTTCCACAATCCGGCGGGGGTGACGCTGGCCGCAGCGCGACGGCGGCGCATCCTGGAGATCTGCCAGCGTGCGGGCCTGCTCGTGGTCGAGGACAACCCCTACGGCCTGCTCGGCTTCGACGGCGAGCCGATGCGGGCCCTGCGGGCCGATGACGACGAGGGCGTCGTGTATCTCGGCACGTTCTCCAAGACCTTCGCGGCCGGCGTCCGGGTCGGCTGGGCGGTGGCGCCCCCCGCCATCCGGGACAAGCTGATCCTGGCCGCGGAATCCGCGGTGCTGTGCCACTCGAGCTTCTCGCAGCTGACCGTGCGCGAATACCTGGCCACCCAGCCGTGGCAGGAGCAGATCAAGACCTTCCGCGAGCTCTACCAGGACCGGCGGGACGCCACGCTGAGCGCCCTGGACACGATGATGCCAGCTGGCTGCCACTGGACCCGCCCTGGCGGCGGGTTCTACGTCTGGCTCCGGCTGCCCGACGGCATCAATTCCAAGGCCATGCTGCCGCGGGCCATCTCCTCGCGGGTCGCCTACGTGCCCGGGACCGGCTTCTATGCCGACGGCTCGGGCGGCCAGTACGCGCGGCTGTGCTACTCGCTGCCCAACCCGGAACGGATCCGCGAGGGGGTCCGGCGGCTGGCCTCGGTGATCGAGACCGAGATCCAGCTGCGGGACGACTTCGGTCCGGTCCCGAGCGCCCGGTAGGCCGGGGACATGAACGCACTTGATCGAGTCGTGGTGCTGGCTGGCGGCCTGTCGGCCGAGCGTGAGGTCTCGCTGCGCTCGGGCGAGCGGGTCCGGGACGCGCTGGCCGAAGCGGGCATCGACGCCGTCGTGACCGACGCTGACGCCGAGCTGCTGACCCGGCTGCGCGCCGACCCGCCCAGCGCGGTCTTCCCCGTCATTCACGGCGCCACCGGCGAGGACGGAGCGATCCGCGAGGTTCTCGGCCTGCTCGGCATGCCCTACGTGGGCTCGGTGGCCCGGGCCTGCCAGATGGCGTTCGACAAGCCGACGGCCAAGGCGCTGGTCGCAGCGGCCGGGCTGGTCACCCCCCCGTCAGTGACCCTGCCCCGGGAGACTTTCCACGACCTCGGCGCGGCGGCGGTGATCGACCTCATCATCGCCCGGCTGGGCCTTCCGTTGTACGTCAAGCCGTCCCGGGGCGGTTCCGCGCTCGGCGCGGCACCGGTGCGCTCCGCGGCGGAACTGCCCGCCGCGCTGCTGGGCTGCTTCGCCTACGGTGACATCGCGCTGATCGAGCGGCTGATCACCGGGACCGAAGTGACGGTCGGGGTGATCGACCTCGGGGAAGGCCCGCTGGCCCTGCCGCCGGTGGAAATCGTCCCGGGTGACGGGAGCTACGACTACACGGCCCGGTACACGGCCGGCAAGACGGAGTTCTACGTCCCGGCCCGGCTACCCGACGAGGTCCTGGCTCAGGTGGCCCAGATCGCCATCACCGCGCATGCCGTGCTCGGGCTGCGGGACCTGTCGCGCACGGACCTGATCGTGGACGAGGCCGGCACGCCGTACTTCCTCGAGGTCAACGTCTCGCCCGGCATGACGGAGACCAGCACGCTGCCGATGGCGCTGGAAGCCTCCGGTCACGCGTTCGGCCGGCCTGCGTCCGGCTGCTCGAGCTGGCCGCCGCCCGGACCGGCTAACGGCAGGGGGCTCGCGGCCTAGCGGCAACCGAGCCCGCAGCCCCTGGTCAGCCGTCCCCTAGGCTCGTGTCCATGACAGGACGAAAGAGCTTCGGCAGCGACAATCACGCCGGTACGCACCCGGCCGTGCTCCAGGCCATCGTGGCCGCCAACGCGGGTGACGCGGTCGCGTACGGCGCCGACCGGTGGACGGAGGAGGCAGCCGCCGCGCTGCGGGCGGCGTTCGGGGCGCAGGGCGCCTACTTCGTGCTGAACGGCAGCGGAGCCAACGTCCTCGGCCTCAGCGTCCTGCTGCGCCGGCACGAGGCGGTCATCTGCGCGGACTCGGCCCACATCTTCACCGACGAGGGCGGCGGCCCGGAGCGCCTGATCGGCACCAAGCTGCTGGCCGTGCCCGCGCCCGGCGGGAAGCTCACCCCGGAGCTGATCGCCCCGCAGCTGCGCGGCCGTGGCGACGACCACTTCGCCCAGCCGGGCGTGGTGGCCCTCACCCAGTCGACCGAATTCGGCACCTGCTACTCGCTGGCCGAGCTGCAGGCCCTGGCCGACTTCTGCCGGGCCAGCGACCTGCGGGTGTTCCTGGACGGAGCCCGGCTGGCCAACGCGGCCGCCTACCTCGACTGCTCGCTGGCCGAGCTAGCGAGCTGCGCGGACGTGCTCACCTTCGGCGGCACCAAGAACGGCGCCATGGGCGCCGAGGCGCTCGTGGTGATGAGCGGTCACGCCGCTGACATCCCGTACCTGCGCAAGCAGCAGACCCAGCTGATGTCCAAGATGCGGTTCGTGGCGGCCCAGTTCGGCGCGCTGATGCAGGACGACCTGTGGCGGGCCAATGCGGCCCACGCCAACGCCATGGCCCGGCGGCTGGCCGATGGCGTGGCGCGCCGCAGGCGGGGTGGACGTCGTCTACCCGGTCCAGGCCAACGCCGTCTTCGCCCGGCTGGCGCCCGCGCGCATCGCCACCCTCCAGCAGGAGTGGGCCTTCCACGTGTGGGACGAGGATGAGTCCGTCGTCCGCTGGATGACGGCCTTCGACACCGCAGAGGCCGACGTCGACGCGTTCATCGCCAGCGTGCAAGACACCGCCGTCGCCTAGCGCGGCAATGTTTCACGTGAATCCACGCGGCCGGGCTAGCCCTGGGCGGCGTCGGGAGCAGCCGGCACGGCCTGCTCGGCGGGGGCCATCGCCTTGACGATGCGCTCCAGGTCGTCCACGGTGGCGAACTCAACGACGATCTTGCCCTTGCGCTGACCCATCTCCACCTTGACCCGCGTCTCGAACAGATCGGACAGTCGGTCGGCCAGGTGCCGCAGGCCGGGAGCGGTGGGCCGCCTGGTCAGCCGGGACGCACGCGGGCGCGGCGCATCGTCGGAGCCGACCGCGACGATCTCCTCCACGGCCCGGACGGACAGGCCCTCGGCCACGATCCGGCTGGCCAGCCGGTCCTGGGCCTCCGGGTCGTCCAGGCTGAGCAGGGCCCGGGCATGACCCGCGCTGAGCACCCCCGCCGCGACCCGCTTCTGCACGGCCGGCGGCAGGTTGAGCAGCCGGAGGGTATTGCTGATGTGCGGGCGGGAGCGGCCGATCTTGTTGGCCAGCTCTTCGTGGGTGGCGCCGAAGTCGTCCAGCAGCTGCTGGTAGGCCGCGGCCTCCTCCAGCGGATCCAGCTGCTGCCGGTGCAGGTTCTCGATCAGCGCGTCGCGGAGCAGGTCGTCATCATGGGTCTGCTTGACGATGGCGCCGATGTCGGTCAGCCCGGCTCGCTGAGAGGCTCGCCACCGGCGCTCGCCCATGATGAGCTCATACCGGCCGGGTCCCGCGGCCCGGACCACCACCGGCTGCAGCAGGCCCACTTCCCGGATCGAGTCGGCCAGCTCGTCCAGGGCCTCTTCATCGAAGGTACGGCGCGGCTGCCGGGGGTTGGCGGTGATGGCGGTGACCGGGATCTCCTCATACCGCGCGCCCGCGATCTCGCCGAGCTGGGCCGCATCGCCGGCCGGGATCTCGCCGGCGGCGGGGCCGGCGGCCTGGCCACGGCCCGGGTCAGCGTCGGCCACCCGGGAAGGGTCGGGGATCAACGCCCCGAGCCCCCGGCCGAGACCCCGTCTCTGCTGCGCCACTGACCCTCCCGATCTAACCGTGCTGAGGCTGGCCCAGGGAGCCGGCTGACTGCATGGCCAGCTCCTTCGCGGCCTCGGTGTAGGCGACGGCACCGCTGGACCCGGGGTCGTAACTGATGACCGACTGGCCCCGGCTCGGGGCCTCGGACACCCGCACGCTCCGCGGGATGATGGTGCGCAGCACCGAGGCGCCGAAGTGGGCGCGCACATCGTCGGCCACGTCGGAGGCCAGCCGGGTACGCCCGTCGTACATGGTCAGCAGGACCGTGGAGACGTGCAGTCCCGGGTTGAAGTTCACCCGGACCAGCTCGGCCGTGTTCAGCAGTTGCTGGACGCCTTCCAGGGCGTAGTACTCGCACTGGATGGGCAGCAGGACTTCCTCCGCCGCCACCAGGGCGTTGAGGGTCAGCAGCCCGAGGGACGGCGGGCAGTCCACGAACACGTAGTCCAGATGAGACGTGTCGTAGGCCCGCAAGGCCCGGGACAGCCGAAGCTCCCGGGCTACCACCGGGACGAGCTCGATCTCCGCGCCCGCCAGGTCGATCGTGGCCGGAGCGCAGTACAGGCCGGGCATATCGCCGGCCGGGCGGACCACCTCAGCCAGCGGACGGTCCTCGACCAGCACGTTGTAGACCGACGGCACGCCTATGCGGTGATCCACGTCCAGGGCGGTTGACGCATTGCCCTGCGGGTCCAGGTCGATGACCAGGACGCGCAGGCCATGCTGAGCCAGGCTGGCGGCCAGGTTGACCGCGGTGGTCGTCTTGCCGACGCCGCCCTTCTGATTCGCGATCGTCACGATGCGGCAGCGGGGCGGCCGCGGCCAGGACTGGTCAGTCAGGCCGCGCACGCCCACCGCGGCCTGCGCGGCGCGCCCGATAGGAGTGTCCGCCTGGTCAGCCGGTACCTCGGGCACGACGACCGGCGGGCCGGGCGGCTGTTCGGGCCGGCCGTCCCGGGCCTCGACGGTCCCGATAGCCGGGCTGTCACCGTTCACCTGAGCGCCTCTCGATTCCCGGTCGGATGCACGGGCCGCCGCCGGGCCCGCCGCGGCTGGAGCAGCGGCCGGCCAGCCCAGGCCGCGGACGCCGGCGGCCGGGCCGGCCGCGGCGAAGCTGTCCGCCTCGGGCGCCAGCGGCATGCCCGGCCAGCCCAGTCCTGCTGCGGGTTGCTGGTAGTAGCTAGGCCGCACCTATGCCCTGCCTCATCTAGCGAAGAACCGAACGACGGTAGTCGCAGGATCGACCTTACCGTGCCCGGCCTGTACAACCGCGGCGTCACGGGCACCAATTCGGCGCAGGACCGGCCGGGCCGCCGCCAGCTCATCGGCGGCCGTCCGCCCCTTGATGGCCAGGACCATGCCCCCCGGCCGGACCAGGCGGACGGCCAGCTCGGCCAGCCGGGGCAACGGCGCCACCGCACGCGCTGTGACTACATCAGCCCGAACAGTAACATCCTCGGCCCGGCCACGTAGCACCGTCGCGTTAGTCAGGCCCAGCTCGTCCACGCATCCGGACAGGAAGCGGCAGCGCCGTTCCATCGGCTCGAGCAGCGTGACGGCCGTGCCCGGGCGCAGCAGCGCCAGGATCAGCCCGGGCAGCCCGGCGCCGGAGCCGACATCAATCAGCGTGCCGCAGCCCGGGTCGATCAGCTCAGCCACCACGGCGCAGTTGAGCAGGTGCCGCTCCCACAGCCGGGGCACCTCCCGCGGACCGAGCAGGCCCTGCTCGACGCCGCGGCCGGCCAGGATGGACGCGTACGCCAGCGCTGTGGGCAGGCCCGGGCCGAACACGCTGGCCGCGCTGGCCGGCACCTGCATCGGCGCCGGGCCAGCACCGGTTCCGGCCTGGTCTTCCTGCGGGACCGCGCTCACCTGGGGTCAGTCCCGGTCAACCATGTGCCGTGCCTCACCCGGCGGGGTGGACCACGACCCGCCGGTTGGGCTCCTCGCCTTCGGACTCGCTGCGCAGTCCGGCCGCGGCCACCGCGTCGTGAACGATCTTCCGCTCGAACGGCGACATGGCGGCCAGGGCCTTCGGCTCGCCGGTCCGGGCGACCTCCTCGGCGACCGTGCGGCCGTAGTCGGCCAGCTCGGCGCGCCGCCGGGCCCGGTAGCCGCCGATGTCGAGCATCAGCCGGGCCCGCACGCCGGTCTGCTGGTGGACGGCCAGCCGGGTCAGCTCCTGAAGCGCCTCGAGGACCTCGCCGTCGCGGCCGATCAGTTCCTGCAGCGTGGCGCCGACCACCGAGACGACGGCCCGGTCGCCCTCGACGTCCATGTCGATGTCACCGTCGAGATCGGCGATGTCGAGCAGGCCTTCCACGTAGTCGGCGGCGATGTCGCCCTCGAGCTCGAGATCGTTCATCTGCGGCTTGCTCTCCGCCGCATCCTCGGGGGCCGCATCCTCGGGGGCCGCATCCTCGGCGGCCGCATCCTCGGCGGCCGCATCCTCGGGGGCCGCATCCTCGGCGGCCGCATCCTCGGCGGCCGCATCCTCGAGAGCTGCATCGGGGGCTGCATCGAGGGCTTCGTCACCGGCCGTGACCTCTACGTCCTGGCTCACTGTGTTCTGATCTCCCGCCGTGCTCTGCGTACTGGTCACCGCTTGCCGGACCGCTTGCTCTTGGCCTGGCGTACAGGCTGCTGCCGCACCACCTTGGGGGCGGCCACTTCCGGTTCAGGAACCGGCTCCTGCTTCCGGCCCAGTCGCAGCAGTCCGCGCCGGGCGGCACCATTCTGCCCGCTGGGCGTGGCGGATGCAGCGGCAGCGTCGCCGCGGGCCGAACCGGTCCGGGGGCGGTCCTGCGGGCTGGTACCGGAGGTGGATTCTTCCGTACTCGGCTGGGCCGCAGCGGCCTTCGCCGGGACATCGGCCGGGTCGGCCTTCGCCGCGCCGTTGGACGCGCCGGCCTTGGCTGAAGCGGCCTTGACCGGAGCCGCCTTAGCGGCCCCGTTGGCCTGGCGCGGCTTGGGCGTGCCGTTGGCCGAGCTGGGCTTGGCCGCGCCGCTGGCCTGGCCCGGCTTGGCCGCGCCCGCCTTAGCCGGAGCGGTCCGGGTTCCCGCGGCCTTGGCCCCGTTCGCCGGGCGCCCGGGGCCGGTCCCGGCCCGGGCCACGCCGGCCGCGGGCCGCGCGGAGCCCTGACCGGTCCGGGCCGGGGAGGCCACGGCGGCTACGGGAGTCGTGTCGGTGTCCCAGTTCCGGAACATGATGTGCTGCTGGCCCAGCGTCCACAGGTTGGTCGTCACCCAGTACAGCACCAGCCCGTACTGCCAGTACAGGCCGGTCAGCGAGAAGAACGGGACGATGTACATCATGTACTTCTGCGACGCGGCCATCGGGTTGTCCGGGTCGATGGTGCCGGTCTGGGTGAGGCCGCGCTTGGAGGTCTGCCGGACGGTCATGAACGTGGTGGCCGCGCTGATCGTCACCGTCAGGGCGGCGATGATGGAGGCGGTCACGCCCATGCCCGGGGTGTGCGGGAACAGCAGCTTGTCGTACAGATGGACGCCGAAGATGGTGGCCTTCTGGGCACTCTCCAGCACCGGCACCGTGAAGCCGTACTTGGGCGCCTCGCCGGGCTTCCACTCGGCGATCTCCCGCAGCACGTAGAACAGGGCGAAGAAGATGATCATCTGCGGGATCATCGGCAGGCAGCCCGCGAGCGGGTTGACGCCGTTCTCCTTGTAGAACTTCATCGTCTCTTCGTTGAGGCGCTGCTTGTCGTTCTTGTACTTCTTGCGCAGCTCAGCCAGGTGCGGCGCGTGCTGGGCCATCTTCCGCTGCGCGTGCACCTGCTTCACGAACAGCGGGATGAGGCAGACCCTGATCAGGACGACGAGGATGACGATGGACAGGCCCCAGGCCCACCCGCTGCTCGGCCCGAACAGGGCGCCCAGGACGGCATGGAGACGCATGATCACCCATGCCACCAGGTCGGCCAGCGGGTTGAGAATGCTCACCAGTCAGCTCCTCGCGGGCTTGGCGGGCGGCACCGGGTCGTAACCGCCGGGATGAAACGGATGGCACCGGGCGATCCGCCGGGCGGCGAGCCACAGCCCGCGTACCGCGCCGTGCTCGGCCAGGGCGTCGAAGGCGTACTCACTGCACGAAGGGGCGAACCGGCACCGCGGTCCCAGCAGCGGGCTGATGAACCGACGGTAACCCGCGATGGGCATCATGAGCAGCCGGGCCGGCACCGTCACGGTGCGGGTGTTGCCGTCCTGTGTGCTTGTCTGTGGCATTACCGACGTGCGCCCCAACCTGCCGCCGCAGCAACCTGCTGATCACCGAGTCCAGATCTGCGATGAGATCCGGCTGGCTTGCGTGCGCGGCCGCGGCGTTCGCGCGCACCACAAGAAGGCTACCGTCCGGCAGCGACTGAAGGTACCCGCGCATAAGCGCGCGGAGCCGCCGCTTGACGCGGTTCCTGGTCACTGCCGAGCCGACGGCCCGGCTTACCACGAATCCTACCCGGGCCGGCTCGGCCTCCTGGCTGGGCTGGACGAGCAGGTGGCCGACCAGGCAGGGACGGCCTGCGCGAGATCCGGTGCGCACGACCAGCGCGAACTCCGCGCTGTGGCGCATCCGCGCCTGCGGCGGGAGAATCAGGCGCTCAGCCGGGCGCGGCCCTTTTGCCGGCGCGCGGCCAGCACGGCCCGGCCCGCCCGGGTGCGCATGCGCAGCCGGAAACCATGCGTCTTCGCCCGGCGCCGATTATTCGGCTGGAACGTGCGCTTACTCACTGGAGCTCCAGAATGGATTCATCGATGATGGGCGTGCTCGACCTACACGCGTACCGCCCAGGGATTCGACCCAGGCTACCATCTAGAACCCCGGCGTTTGCCCCGCAGGCCAAGCCGCTGCGGCTTAGGCTGTGGAAAAGCTCGGCGGCCCCGGTCACGGTGTGCTGCTGAGAAGCCACGTGCACAACATGTGGATAGTTCTGTGGATCGTGAGTGCCGCGCTCGCGGCAGCGGGGATGCGAGGGGAGCGCGCAGGTGGCTGATTCAGACCTGGCGGAAGTATGGGCACGATCCCTTGACGGACTCGCCGACCTGCAGATCCAGCCTCATCAGCGGGCCTGGCTGAAACTTACCCGGCCGCTCGGGCTGGTGGAGAACACCGCGCTGATCGCCACGCCGAACGAGTTCGTCAAGGAGCAGCTGGAGACCCGGCTCCGCCCGCTGGTCACCCAGGCGCTGTCCCAGGAACTCGGCCGTGACATCCAGCTGGCCGTCACGGTGGACCCGGCGCCGCCGCTCGGGACGCCGCCGGCCGCGCCGGTCAGCGAGCGGGGCGACGAGGCGGCCGCGACGAGGCCGCAGGGCCCGGCCGGGCTGGCCGACGACAACGGCCCCCGGGGCCCCGTAGGCCCCGTAGGCCCCGAACCGCCCGAGCGGCCGGCCCCGGAGCCGACTGGCCGCGACGCGGCGGCGCACGCTGATCCGGGGCCCCCGGCTGAGACCGGGCCGGCCGGGCCCACCCGGCTGGGCGGCGCCCGGCTGAACTCCAAGTACACCTTCGAGACCTTCGTCATCGGGTCGAGCAACCGGTTCGCGCACGCGGCCGCGGTGGCCGTGGCCGAAGCGCAGGCCAAGGCCTATAACCCGCTGTTCGTCTACGGAGACTCCGGGCTGGGCAAGACGCACCTGCTGCACGCGATCGGGCACTACGCGCAGACCTTGTACTCCGGGCTCAAGGTGCGGTACGTCAGCTCCGAGGAGTTCACCAACGACTTCATCAACATGATCCGGGACGGGAAGCAGGACGGCTTCCGGCGCCGGTACCGCGACGTGGACGTGCTCCTGGTCGATGACATCCAGTTCCTGGAGAACAAGGAAGGCACCCAGGAGGAGTTCTTCCACACCTTCAACACCCTGCACAACGCCAGCAAGCAGATCGTCATCTCCAGTGACCGGCCGCCCAAGCGGCTGGTCACGCTGGAAGACCGGCTCCGCAGCCGGTTCGAGTGGGGGCTGCTCACCGACGTGCAGCCGCCCGAGCTGGAGACGCGCATCGCCATCCTGCGCCGCAAGGCGATCCAGGAGGGCCTCAACGCGCCGCCCGAGGTACTGGAGTACATCGCCTCCCGGATCTCGACCAACATCCGGGAGCTGGAAGGCGCGCTGATCCGGGTCACGGCGTTCGCCAGCCTGAACCGCCAGTCGGTCGATCTGCAGCTGGCCGAGATCGTGCTCAAGGACCTCATCCCCGAGGCGGCCGGCCCGCAGATCACGGCGGCCACGATCATGGGCCAGACGGCCTCCTACTTCGGCCTGTCGATCGAGGACCTGTGCGGGACGTCCCGGTCCCGGGTCCTGGTCACCGCCCGGCACATCGCGATGTACCTGTGCCGTGAGCTCACCGACCTGTCGCTGCCGAAGATCGGCCAGCAGTTCGGCGGCCGCGACCACACCACCGTCATCAACGCGGACCGGAAGATCCGCTCGCTGATGGCCGAGCGGCGGTCCATCTACACCCAGGTCACCGAGCTCACCAACCGCATCAAGCAGCAGGCGCGGGCCGGTTAATAAGGCAATAAAGGCCCGCCGACGTGGAAGACACAGTTTGTGGACAACATTGTGGAAGAGTTTCGGATAACCAGGGGACAACCAGTGGCCAGCGCGTGGACCGCCGGCCGGGCCGCACAGCGAAGCTGCTGGCGTCCCCCGCCGCCGAACACCCCCTGTGCGTTCCGGCAAGCCCGCTGGGCTGCGGGAAAGCCGGTTCTCCCCAGAGTCCACCGCACCTATGACTACGACGAATCTCTTTCCATGAAAAGAAGAACAACAGTAAGTAGGAGGCCGTTTCCGTGAAGCTCCAAGTTGAGCGCGATCAGCTGGCGGAAGCCGTAGCCTGGACCGCGCGGGCGCTGCCGACCCGGCCTACTGCCCCGGTGCTGGCTGGGATGCGGCTGCACGCAGGATCCGAGCTCACCCTGTCGACCTTCGACTACGAGGTCTCGGCGCAGGCCACCGTCCCGGTCATCACCGACGAGGAAGGCACGGTGCTGGTCTCCGGGCGGCTGCTGGCCGAGATCGTCAGGTCCCTGCCGGCCCGGCCGGTCGAGCTGGTCACCGACGGGAACCGGGCCACCCTCAAGTGCGGCAGCGCGACCTTCACCCTGGTCCTGCTGCCCGAAGAGGAGTACCCCACCCTGCCGGAGATGCCGCCGCTGGCCGGCTCGGTGGGCAGCGACGCCCTGGCCACCGCCATCGGCCAGGTGGCCACCGCGGCGGGCCGGGACGACACCCTGCCCGCGCTGACCGGGATCAGGATCGAGATCGACGGCGACACGCTGACCCTGGTGGCCACCGACCGGTACCGGCTGGCCGTCCGCGAGCTGCGCTGGTCTCCGGCCCGGTCGGACCTGTCCACGGCGGTGCTGGTCCCGGCGCGCGTCCTGGGCGACACCGCGCGGTCGCTCACCGGCGGCGCTGAGGTGTCCATCTCCCTGGGCGGGGAGAGCCTGATCGGCTTCACCGGGGCCGGCCGCCAGACCACCGCCCGGCTGCTGTCCGGCGAGTACCCGAAGTACTCCTCACTGCTGCCGAGTGAGTTCAGCGCGACGGCGGAACTGGCCGCCGACACGTTCGCCGAGGCGGTCAAGCGGGTCGCGCTGGTCGCCGAGCGGAACACCCCGGTGCGGCTGGCCTTCAGCGCGGGCCAGCTCGTCCTGGAGGCGGGCGCGTCGGAGGAGGCGCAGGCGACCGAGGTGCTGGAGGCCAGCTTCGACGGCGAGGACCTGCAGATCGCCTTCAACCCGCAGTACCTGCTGGACGGGATCGGGGCGATCGGGTCCGACACCGCGCGGATCTCGTTCACCTCGCCGACCAAGCCGGCCGTCATCACCGGCAAGACGACCAGCGACCCGGACTACCGGTACGTGCTCATGCCGATCCGCAGCGGGGTGTAGGGGACGGGGAGGCCGTAGTCTGCGTCTTGTGCACCTGACCCGGCTGGCGCTGACGGACTTCCGGTCCTATCCGGACGTCAGCCTTGAGCTGGCCCCCGGGGTGACCACGTTCTGCGGGCCGAACGGGCAGGGCAAGACCAACCTGGTCGAGGCGATCGGCTACCTGGCCACGCTGGGCAGCCACCGGGTGGCCACCGACGCCCCGATGATCCGGCAGGGAGCCGGGCGCGCCGTGCTCCGGGCCGCGGTGGCCGCGGCCGACGGCAGCTCGCTGATCGAGCTCGAGCTCAACCCGGGCCGCGCCAACCGGGTCCGGCTCAACCGGGGCGCGCTGCCCCGGCCGCGGGACATCCTCGGCACCCTGCGCACGGTGCTGTTCGCCCCGGAGGACCTGGCGCTGGTCAAGGGAGACCCGGGTGAGCGCCGCCGGTTCCTCGATGAACTCCTGGTGGCGACCGCGCCGCGGTACGCAGCGGTGCGCGCCGACTATGAGCGGGTGGTGCGCCAGCGCACGGCCCTGCTCAAGTCGGCGGGCGGCCGCGGCCACCTGCGCGGCCCGGCCCGCGAGTCGATGACGGCCACGCTGGACACCTGGGACGCGCAGCTGGCCCGAGCGGGCGCGCCGCTGCTGGCGGGCCGGATGCGCCTGGTGGAGGCGCTGCGGCCGCATATCTCCGCGGCCTACGAAGCCGTTTCCGGCGGTCAGGCCGGCGACGTGACCGGAATTAATTACCGCTGCTCAGCGTTGAATACTGACGATGGTTTCGACGATTCAGGTCCGGTCCTGCCGTCCGCGCCGGAGACGGCCCTGCTCGAGAAGGCGCTGCTGACGGCGCTCGGCGCCGTGCGGGCCAACGAGCTCGACCGGGGCGTCTGCCTGGTCGGTCCGCACCGCGACGAGCTGGAGCTGACCATCGGCGCGCTGCCCGCCCGGGGTTACGCCAGCCATGGCGAGTCCTGGTCGCTGGCGCTGGCGCTGCGGCTGGCCAGCTTCACCTTGCTGCGGCAGGGCCACGAGGACCCGGTGCTGATCCTGGACGACGTGTTCGCGGAACTGGACGCGGGCCGCCGGGACCGGCTGGCCGGGCTGATCGCGGACGCCGAGCAGGTGCTGATCACCGCCGCGGTGGCCGCGGACGTCCCGGCCGTGCTGGCCGGCACGCGATTCGACGTACGGGCCGGAGAGATCGCCCGTGCCGGCTGACCAGCCCGGTGAACGGCCGGGTGACCGGGTCCGGCAGGCGGTCGAGGCGCTGGCCGAAGCCAAGGCGGACGCGCGGGCCCGGGGCGACCTGCCGGCCGGCCTGCGGGCGCAGCCGCCGAAGCCGGGCCAGGCGGCCAGCCCCGACCGGGCCCGGTCGCGCCGGGAGGATCCGCAGCGGCTCGAGCACGCTATCGGCGGCCTGCTGGATGATCAGGGCTGGCAGCAGCGGGCCGCGATCGGATCGGTCTTCGGCCGGTGGCCGGAGATCGTCGGGCCGGACCTGGCCGCGCACACCAAGCCCGACAGCTTCGCGGACGGCGAGCTGACCGTGACGGCCGACTCGACGGCCTGGGCGACGCAGGTCCGGCTGCTGAGCCCGCAACTGGTGCAGCGGCTGAACGCCGAGCTCGGGGACGGGACGGTCGTCCGGGTCCGGGTCCGCGGCCCGGCTCCGCCGCGGCAGCGCGGCGGGTGGCGGGTCCCCGGCGGGCGGGGCCCGCGCGACACGTACGGCTAGGGGCCAAGAGACCCTGACTGCCGGTGCTCGCAGGTAAAATGTACGTAGCGCAAGGATGGCCGCATCGGTGCGGAGCGGGCTGCGCGCGTCAGAAGCAGGATGGAGTCCGGTTTGTCCTACGATGCAGGTTCGATCACGGTCCTCGAGGGACTCGAGGCTGTCCGCAAGCGGCCCGGAATGTACATCGGCTCGACGGGCGAGCGCGGCTTGCATCACCTCGTCTATGAGGTCGTGGACAACTCCGTCGACGAAGCGCTGGCCGGCTACTGCGACAGCATCGAGGTGACGCTGCTGGCCGACGGCGGCGTCCGGGTCAAGGACGACGGCCGCGGTATCCCGGTCGACGAGCACCCGATCGAGCACCGGCCCGCGCTCGAGCTCGTGATGACCACGCTGCACGCGGGGGGCAAGTTCGACGGGAAGTCCTACGCCGTCTCCGGCGGGCTGCACGGCGTCGGCGTCTCGGTGGTGAACGCCCTGTCGGTGCGGCTC
Organism: uncultured Actinomycetes bacterium; assembly: GCA_963744005.1. Taxonomy (GTDB): domain Bacteria; phylum Actinomycetota; class Actinomycetes; order Streptosporangiales; family Streptosporangiaceae; genus Palsa-504. Next base: position 3,443,827 of record CAVURU010000003.1, read on the forward strand.
GAGGTCGAGGTGCGCCGGGACGGCTACGTCTGGACCCAGGCCTACGAACGCGGCGACCAGACGGGCCCGATCGTGCGGGGTGCCCAGACCGGGGACACCGGGACCACGATCACGTTCTGGCCGGACGGCACGATCTTCGAGACCACCGAGTGGTCCTTCGAGACGCTGTCCCGGCGCATGCAGGAGATGGCGTTCCTCAACAAGAACCTGGCCATCTCCCTGACCGACGAGCGGGCCGCCGGCGAGGGGGTCGAGCCACGGGCCGAGCGATACCAGTACGAAGGCGGGATCGCCGACTTCGTCCGGTACATCAACAATTCCAAGGACCCGGTGCACGGGTCGATCATCGACTTCGGTGAGGACGCCGACGGGATCTCCGTCGAGGTCGCGATGCAGTGGACCGGCGCGTACACCGAATCGGTGCACACGTTCGCGAACACCATCAACACCACCGAGGGCGGGACCCACGAAGAGGGCTTCCGGGCCGCGCTGACCACGATCGTCAACCGGTACGCGCGCGATCAGAAGCTGCTGCGGGAGAAGGACGACAACCTCACCGGCGACGACGTGCGCGAAGGCCTGACCGCCATCGTCTCGGTCAAGCTGGCCGAGCCGCAGTTCGAAGGCCAGACCAAGACCAAGCTCGGCAACACCGAGGCCAAGTCGTTCGTGCAGAAGGCGTCCAACGACCACCTGCGGGACTGGTTCGACCGCAACCCGGGCGAGGCCAAGGAGATCATCAACAAGGCCAGCCAGGCGGCCCGGGCGCGGATCGCCGCCCGCCAGGCTCGTGACCTGACCCGCAAGTCGCTGCTGGGCGGGACCTCCCTGCCGGGCAAGCTGGCCGACTGCCAGTCCACTGACCCGGCCAAGTCCGAGGTCTACGTGGTCGAGGGCGACTCGGCCGGCGGCTCGGCCAAGGGCGGCCGCGACCCGCAGTTCCAGGCCATCCTCCCGATCCGCGGCAAGATCATCAACGTGGAGAAGTCCCGGATCGACCGGGTGCTGAAGAACAACGAGGTCCAGTCACTGATCACCGCGCTGGGCACCGGCATCCACGACGAGTTCGACCTCGCCAAGGTGCGCTATCACAAGATCATCCTGATGGCGGACGCCGACGTGGACGGGCAGCACATCCGGACGCTGCTGCTGACCCTGCTCTTCCGGTTCATGAAGCCGCTGGTCGAGGCGGGGTACGTGTATCTCGCCAACCCCCCGCTGTACAAGATCAAATGGGAGGGCCGCGGGGCGCAGCCCGGCTACGCGTACAGCGACGCCGAGCGTGACCGGCTGATCGAGGCCGGGATCGCCGAGGGCCGGCGGGACCCGCGGCCGCGGGATGCCGTCCAGCGCTTCAAGGGCCTGGGCGAGATGAACGCCGAGGAGCTGTGGGACACCACGATGAACCCGGCGCAGCGGGTGCTCAGCCAGGTCACGCTCGATGACGCGGCCCAGGCTGACGAGCTGTTCAGCGTGCTGATGGGCGAGGACGTCGAGGCGCGCCGCTCGTTCATCACCCGCAACGCCAAGGACGTCAGGTTCCTCGACATCTGATCCGCGAGTGCCCGCCGGGGTCCGCGGCTTAGTTAAGGATTACGAAGTGACGGAAGTTACCGAGGTGCCCGAGGGCGGCCGCACCGAGCCGGTCGACATCCAGTACGAGATGCAGCGCAGCTACATCGACTACGCCATGTCGGTCATCATCGGCCGCGCGCTGCCCGATGTGCGTGACGGGCTCAAGCCGGTCCACGTGCGGATCCTGTACGCCATGTTCGACGGCGGCTACCGGCCCGACCGCGGGTTCTTCAAGTGCTCCCGGGTCGTCGGCGACGTGATGGGCAACTACCACCCGCACGGCGACAGCGCGATCTACGACGCCCTGGTCCGGATGGCGCAGCCCTGGTCGATGCGGATGCCGCTGATCGACAGCCAGGGCAACTTCGGCTCGCCGGGCAACGACCCGCCCGCGGCCATGCGGTACACCGAGTGCCGGCTGGCCCCGCTGGCCATGGAGATGCTGCGGGACATCAACGAGGAGACCGTCGATTTCCGCGACAACTACGACGGCCGCTCGTCCGAGCCGGTGGTGCTGCCGAGCCGGTTCCCCAACCTGCTCATCAATGGCTCCGAGGGCATCGCGGTCGGCATGGCGACCAAGATCCCGCCGCACAACCTGCGCGAGGTCGCGTCCGGAGTGCAGTGGTACCTGGAGAACTTCGAGGCCTCGGACGAGGAGCTGCTGGACGCGCTGACCGAGCGCATCCTGGGACCGGACTTCCCGACCCACGGCCTGATCGTGGGCCGCCGCGGCATCAGGGACGCCTACCGCACCGGGCGTGGCTCGATCATCATGCGCGCCGTGGTCGACGTCGAGGAAGACTCCCGGGGCCGGACCTGCCTGGTGGCCAAGGAACTGCCGTTCCAGGTCAACCGGGACAACCTGGCCGAGAAGATCGCCGAGCTGGTCAAGGACGGCCGGGTCAGCGGCATCGCCGACGTCCGGGACGAGAGCAGCGGGCGCACCGGCCAGCGGCTGGTCATCGTGCTCAAGCGGGATGCCATCGCCAAGGTCGTGCTCAACAACCTGTACAAGCACACCCAGCTGCAGGACACGTTCGGCGCCAACATGCTGGCCCTGGTGGACGGGGTGCCGCGCACCCTGCGGCTGGACCAGATGATCCGCTACTGGGTGGCGCACCAGATCGAGGTCATCGTCCGCCGGACCCAGTTCCGGCTGCGCAAGGCGGCTGAGCGGCTGCACATCGTGGCCGCGCTGGTCAAGGCGATCGACCGGATCGACGAGGTCATCGCGCTGATCCGGGGCAGCGCCTCGGCGGCCGAGGCCCAGCAGGGCCTGATGGGCCTGCTGGACATCGACGAGATCCAGGCCCGCGCCATCCTCGACATGCAGCTGCGCAAGCTGGCCGCCCTGGAGCGGCAGGAGCTCGTCGACGAGCGCGACGAGCTGGAAACCAAGATCGCCGACTACGAGTCGATCCTGGCCTCACCGGAACGGCAGCGCGAGATCGTCAGCACCGAGCTGGCTGAGATCGTGACCAAGTTCGGCGACGCCCGCCGGACCGAGATCGTCGCCTACGACGGCGAGGTGGCCGACGAGGACCTCATCGCCGAAGAAGATGTCGCGGTCACCATCACCTACGGCGGCTACGCCAAGCGGACCCGGACCGACCTGTACCGGGCCCAGCGGCGCGGCGGCAAGGGCGTGCGCGGCGCGCAGCTGCGCACTGATGACATCGTGGACCACTTCTTCATCACCACGACTCATCACTGGATCTTGTTCTTCACCAACAAGGGCCGGGTCTACCGGGCCAAGGGCTACCAGCTGCCGGACGCTGGCCGGGACGCCCGCGGCCAGCACGTGGCCAACCTGCTCGCCTTCCAGCCGGACGAGCGGATCGCCGAGGTGCTGGCCATCCGCGACTACCAGGTGGCGCCCTACCTGGTGCTGGCCACCCGCAGCGGCCTGGTGAAGAAGTCCCGGCTGACCGACTTCGACTCGCCCCGGTCCGGCGGCATCATCGCCATCAACCTGCGCGAGGACGACGAGGTCATCGGGGCCAGCCTGGTCTCGCCCGAGGAGGACCTGCTGCTGGTCAGCAAGAGCGCGCAGGCCATCCGGTTCCACGCCGACGACGACTCGATGCGGCCCATGGGCCGGGCCACCTCTGGCGTCATCGGGATGCGGTTCAGCAACGGCGACCAGCTGCTGGGCATGTACGTGGTCCGGCACGGCGGTGACCTGCTGGTGGCGACGGACGGCGGCTACGCCAAGCGCACCTCGGTCGAGGCCTACCCGGTGCAGGGCCGCGGCGGCCGCGGCGTGGTCACGGCGAAGATCGTCGAGGCACGCGGTGAGCTGGTCGGCGCGCTGATGGTCGACCCGACCGACGAGGTCTTCGCCATCACCTCGGGGGGCGGCGTGATCCGGACCCGCGCCGCCGAGGTCAAGCAGTCGGGGCGGCAGACCATGGGGGTGCGCCTGATGAACCTGGCCGCGGGCGATAGCGTGGTGGGACTGGCCCGCAACGCCGAGTCGCTGGCCGAAGGGGATCCCGAAGCGCCCGAAGCGCCTGAAGAGGAGGGCGGCCCGGCTTCTGACGAGGGTGAAGCTGACCAGAGTTGACGGCAGGGGCTGCCGTGACATGCGTGTTCCGTCATTCGCACGGTACCGTGGAGTCTCGGCTAAGGCCGTCTTCTTCACGAGGGTTTGTCATATGGGCGTCATGTCCAGAGATAACCTCGTGAAGGTCAGATCATAGGAGGACGGCTTGGATAGGCGCGCGAAAACGTCGGACGGCCCGGGTGGTGCCTCGCCCTCGGTCATGACCTCACGCCGAGACGAAGCGGCCAAGGATCCGGCGGCCGCGGGCGACCAGCCGGCCGAGACCGCCACGGCGAAGGCTAACGGCCAGGATCGGCCGGACGGGGCGACGGCGAACGGCGTACCCGGCCTGCCAGCCGACAGCGTGGGCCAGGCCCGCGACTCCGCGGCCGGCTCAGCGAGCACGACATCGACCGCAGCTCCGGCCACCCCGGCGGCCGCGTCTTCTCCCGGCCCGGCTGCCGCGGCCCAAGGCGGCAGCTCGATGCCGGCTGACGCCAGGCCGGTCACTGCGGGAGCCGGGCCCGCTGCCAACGGGAGCGCCTCTGCCGCGCGCGGGACCGGACGGCCATCCGACGCCACCGCTCCTGCGCCTGCCGCGGCCACGTCGCCGTCGGCCGGCCCCACGGCCCCGGCCGAGAGCTCTCCGGCCGCGTCCGATCCGGAGGCGACCGCTGTCTCCGCGGCCTCCTTCGTCTGGGACTCAGACGAATCCTCGTCGGCGTCACCCTCATCTCCGGCCCGGAACTTTCTTCGCTCCAGCGTGGCCAAGGCCTCGGCGGCCTCCAAGAGGGCGGTGGAGGCCGTCGATCCCGGGCCATCCAGCCAGTCGGGGCCCGCGGGTCCCCAGCCGCCCGGGCCGGCCAAGCGCTCGGCCCGGCAAGCCCACCTGACCGTGGCCCGGATTGAGCCGTGGTCGGTGATGAAGTTCAGCTTCGTGGTGTCGCTCGTCGCGTTCGTGATCCTGTTCGTCGCGGTCAGCATCCTGTACGGGACCCTGGCTGCGCTCGGCGTCTTCGACTCGATCCAGCACACGGTGGAGAACCTGACCTCGAGCACCGACTCCTCCGGGGTCAACGCAGGCAACTGGTTCACCGCCTCCCGGGTGCTCGGCTACACGGCCCTGCTCGGATCCCTCAACATCGTGCTCATCACGGCCATGTCCACCATCGCGGCGGTAATCTACAACCTGACCTCACGGCTCATCGGCGGCGTGGAAGTGACCCTCCGCGAGACCGAATGACGTCACGGCGGCCTTGCTGCGGCGAGACGGCGCCGGGGTCTGACGGACACGGCGCAACCCGCCTCGCCGGTGCGGTAGGATAATGCCTGCTCGAATTTTCGCAGGTCAATGGGGTTATAGCTCAGTCGGTTAGAGCGCTTCCCTGATAAGGAAGAGGTCCCAGGTTCAAGTCCTGGTAACCCCACCAGGTCAAAGGCCATGTCACCCTCGCAGGTGACATGGCCTTTCGCTTTATGAGTAACTAACTGAGCAACACGGCTGCCCAGGACAGCCGCGCCGCCCGTGACCGCCGGCCGGATCTGCTTGCGGTAGACGGTCTCGGTAGACGTTTCCTGCGTACAGCTCAGTCCCGACGCGTGAAGCAAACACCAGGAAGCCGTGTTAGCTGCGGGCCACTAGTCAGAGCCCGAAATGAGGCACTTCCCGAGCTGACGGACGGGTGTCCTGCCGCGCTTTCGCGCTCATCAGGTGCGTCATCGGAGTTGTCGAGAAGTTCTGGTTCCGCAACCTGCCGGAGACCCTGATGCCGTCCCGTGCATCGCACTATGAATGCATGCGTGCATCCATCATCACGGTCGCTACGGCGGCGTGCCTGGTGACTGGCCTCGGCGTGAGCGGCTGCGGGCAGCAGTCTCAGGCGTGCAACGTCGCAGATTACGGCGGCGGAGACACGAGTGGTTACCAGGCACCGCAGCAGGCTCTGCAGTAGGTGCTGGCCCAGCACGTGCCATGGCTGTCAACGGCAGGGTCGAAGATGACCGAACGCGGCACGCACGCAGCCAGCTTCACCTCCGGTAACGACAGCGTCGATGTGGTGCAGAATCAGGCTGGCCACTGGATCGTGGGCGGGGTCACCGCCTGCCGCTGACGCACTCGCGCCTGCCGCATGACGATCGGCCGGTTACCCAGGCGACCTGTCGGACCTCGGCGGCCGCACGAAGATGGTAATGACCCATACAGGAATCTCCCCTGACTCGCCCGGGGCAGGCGGATGGGCTATGGCGTTCGCTAAGCTCGCTGCTCACCTGCGGACCGGCACAGCCCGGTAGCTGCGGACCCAGCCGAGGATGCGATGACATTCAGCAAGCGTCACAGCTCCGAGCAGCCCGCCGGGTCCAACGACACCGCCCGGTCATGACCGCCTAGGAGAAGAAGAGGCATCATTTCCCGGCAGGCTTGTCACCGCCGGACTCGCCGCTCCCGCTGAGACGGACGACCCTGGGTTGGCGAGTCATGATCATCCCCCAGGTCAAGGGCCCAAGTCACCACAGTGACCCGATGAGTTTCGGCTCCGGTCGTTGTCCACCCAACGAGAGCCGCCGCCGGCGGTGCCCTGGAGGTCATGATGTGTCCGATGTTCCATTCGTCCCGGCCGTTCGGCGGCGTTGTCACCCCGCGGGAAGCGTGATGACGACGGTGGAGGCAGGCGGCGTCATGCTCGGAGTCGAGCATTTCGGCGACCCAGCGGCTCCGCTCGTTCTGCTCGCGGGCGCCCCGACCATGCTGTCGTGGCCCGATCCGCTCTGCGCGGCACTGGCGCACGGCGGGCGTCACGTCGTGCGATACGACCTGCGCGATTCTGGCGCGTCGACCACCGCCGATCCCCAGGCTCCGGCGTACACGCTGCGCGATCTGGCCGCCGACGCCGCGGCCCTCGCCCGGGACCTGGACGGACGAGCAGGCCCACCTGGCGGGCATCGGCGTCGGCGGGATGGTCGCCCAGGTCGCCACGCTCGACCACCCGGGCGCGTTCTCGGCGCTCACCCTGGCCGGAACGCGGCCGGTGGCCCCGGGCCCGGTCGACGATGACCTGCCGGACCATGACACGGCGACGATGGGCCGGCTGTTCTCGCGCTCGGTACCCGACTGGTCCGACCGCGCTGCGGTGGCGGAGTTCGCCGCCCTGGGCGCGCAGATCCTCGGCGACGACCCCGCCGCCGCGCGCGCGATCGCCGAGCGCAAGTGGGACCGCACGCCGGGTACGGAGCCTGCGGTGCAGATGGTCAACCAGCTGGGCACGGTGTTCGCCGCGCTGGACTGTACGCCACGCTGGCGCGAGCGCCTGTCCGAGCTGACCATCCCGGCGCTGGTGGTGCACGGTGGCCGCGACCCGTTCTTCCCGGTCGGCAACGGAGAAGCGCTCGCGCGCGAGATCCCCGGTGCGCGGCTGCTCGTGCTCGAACGCGCCGCGACGGCGATCCCGGACACGGCCGCTGACGAGATCGCCGCCGCGATGCTGGCGCTCTAACCCGACAGGTGCTGGTGCGCCACGACCGTGGCTCAGTGGCGGATCGCTGCCGGCGATCGGCCCGCGGCTCGTCGAGGAAACCAACTGAGTAACGAGTCTTCAGCGGCCGGCTCCGGTGCGCCGGCCAGGGACCTTCGGTACAGGTCAGCGCCGTGTCGCGGGTCGGTGCCGAGGTAGCCGATGTAGCTGTCCGGGCGGACGATCACGATGCCGCCATGCGAGAGCCCGGTGGCGTGCTTGAGCGGGGCGATGTCGGCGGCGGGGGCCGCGAGAGCCGGGATCCCGCGGGTGCTGCCGCCGGGCGGTCGCCGGGCAGGACTATGCCGAGGTGGCCGTCGGCGGGCGCGAGCCCGGCGGCGACGTGGGCTCCCGGGAGGTAGAGGAAGTCGCCGGGCGGAGCGAGTGCCCGGTACCGCTGACGATCGGACTGTCCCGGTAGTGCACGCGCTGCTGTTCGATGGTGTCGGCCATCCGGTCGGTCAGCGGTGCGGCATGGATGCCGGCGTGCATGAGGGTGTTGCGAATCCGCTGGGCCAGCGGATTCCTCACCGTGGCGATCCTGGTGATCTCCGCGGGCGGACCGTCGCGGCCTGGTTTCCGGTCAGGAAGTGACGCAAGGCCTGCCGCCAAAGGAAACCCAGGTGCAGGAGGCCTGCTCCACCCGCTACGGTCCGGGTCATGACCTCGCAGGAGTTCGTGCCAGGCCGGCTTTGATCCGCCGACCTCGCTGATCACCGGCCAGTTCCGCCTCGAGCCGCTGGGGCCGCAGCACAACCAGGCCGATCATGCCGCCTGGATGTCGAGCATCGAGCACATACGCTCCACGCCCGGCTTTCCCGACGGCAACTGGCCACCGCGCGACGGCCTGACGCTGGAGGAGAATCTCCGTGACCTTCGCCGCCACGCCGACGACTTCACGCGAGGGGCCGGCTTCACCTTCACCGTCCTCGACCCCGGCGACGACGACGTCATAGGTTGCGTCTACCTGTATCCCTCGGCCGCCGAGGAGTGGGACATCACGGTGCAGTCCTGGGTGCGGGCCGACCGATCGGACCTTGACGTACCGCTCGCCGTCGCCGTCGCACGCTGGCTCGCCACCGACTGGCCCTGGCCGCGGGTGGACCGCCGCGGCCGCTGAGCCGCCCGCTGATCGTCAAGCGCTGATGCCTCCCCGGAGATGGGTAATGGCCGGCCTGCGACTTGTCACAATGCGACTAACGAGCAATTCATGGCGGGACGTCACTAGTCCAAATGTGACTTCCGACGGGAATGGCAATTAATACTTTACCGTCGCAACTGATGATTGCCGGGCGAGGCGATTTATGCCGAGTTCCTCGCTTTAGATTCGCCTGGTCGGCCGCAAATATTGCGTCGCTGGCCTTCGGGCCCGGTGCACGACTGGTGCGGCAGGGCCTCGTGGCCCTAGGTTTGCATCAGGAATACGTCCTGCTCGGCAGGGGAGGAGATCGCATGGCAGAGATCACCGTCACCGTCGACGGCGTGAAGAATGCCGATTACGTCGAACCCCGGATGCTTCTGGTGCATTATCTGCGCGAAGTCGTCGGTAAAACGGGGACCCCGGTCGGATGTGACACGTCGAATTGCGGCACCTGCACCGTGCTGATGAATGGCCAGTCAGTCAAGAGCTGCTCGGTGCTGGCCGTCCAGGCCGACGGCGCGGAAATCACCACGATCCAGGGGCTGGCCAACGGTGAACTCCACCCGCTTCAACAGGCCTTCCACGAAGAGCACGCGCTGCAGTGCGGGTACTGCACGCCAGGAATGATCATGGCGGCGGCGGACCTGCTGACGGAGAACCCGAATCCCAGCGACGAGGAGATCCGCGCGGGGCTCGAGGGCAACCTGTGCCGGTGTACCGGCTACGAGAACATCGTCCGCGCCGTCCGGCGCGCGGCGGCGGCTGGAGCAGGCCAATGACGCAGACTGAGGCCGAGGTCAGGGAAACCGAATTCGGCCGGGCGCGGCTGCGCAAGGAAGACGCGCGGCTGATCACCGGCCAGACCAACTGGACCGACAACATCCAGCTGCCCGGGATGCTGCACATCGCGTTCCTGCGCAGCCCGTTCGCGCACGCCCGGATCACCTCGGTCGACGTGAGCGCGGCCCGGGACGAGCCGGGAGTGATCGCCGCCTACTCGGGCGCGGACTTCGCCGCCGAGCAGGGCAGCCTGCCGTGCGCCTGGCCGGTCACCCCCGACATCGTGATCCCGGCCCATCCGCCCATGGCGGTGGATGAGGTCCGCTATGTCGGCGAGGCGGTGGCCTGCGTCGTGGCCCGTGACCGCTACACCGCGGCCGATGCGCTGGCCGCCATCGAGATCGAATACGAGCAGCTACCGCCGGTCCTGGACATGAGGACAGCCCTGGACGAGGCCTCACCGAAGGTGCACGAGGCAGGAAACAAGAGCTTCGACTTCGTCTTCGCCCAGGGCGACCTCGACGCCGCCTTCCAGGACGCGCCCATCGTGATCGAGCGCACCTACCGGCAGCAGCGGCTGATCCCGGCGGCGATGGAACCGCGGGCCGTGGTCTGCTCCGCCGTCGCCGGTGAGTTCACCATCTGGTCGGCGACCCAGATCCCGCACATCCTGCGGGTCATGCTGGCCCTGGTGACCGGCATCCCCGAGCAGGCCATCCGGGTGATCGCGCCGGACGTCGGCGGCGGATTCGGATCCAAGCTGCAGGTCACGGCCGAAGAAGTGCTGGCCATGCTCATCGCGCGCAAGCTGGGGCGGCCGGTCAAGTGGACCGAGTCGCGCAGCGAAGGCAACATGACCGTGCACCACGGCCGGGACCAGTGGCAGCGGCTGCGGCTCGCCGCCGACAGCGACGGCCGGGTCCGCGGGTTCGACGTCGACCTGCTGGCCGACATGGGCGCCTACCTCATGCTCGTCACGCCGGGCATCCCGATCCTCGGGGCGTTCATGTACCCGGCCATCTACAAGATGGACGCCTACAAGTTCCGCTGCGTGGGGGTCTTCACGACCAAGATGCCGACCGACGCCTACCGTGGCGCGGGGCGGCCCGAGGCCACGTTCGCCATCGAGCGGATGATGGACGAGCTGGCCGCGCACCTCGGCGTCGATCCCCTCGAGCTACGGGAGCGGAACTGGATCAAGCACGAGGAGTTCCCGTTCACCTCGGTGGCCGGGCTGACCTACGACTCCGGTAACTACGAGGCGGCCACGGCCCGGGCCAAGGAGCTGTTCGGCTACGACGCGCTGCGCCAGGAACAGCAGCAGCGCCGGGCCAGCAACGACCCCGTCCAGCTCGGCATCGGGATCTCGACCTTCACCGAGATGTGCGGGCTGGCCCCGTCCCGGGTGCTGGGCTCGCTGGCCTACGCGGCAGGCGGCTGGGAGCACGCCTCGATCAGGATGCTGCCGACCGGCAAGGTCGAGGTCATCACCGGCTCCAGCGCGCACGGCCAGGGCCACGAGACGGCGTGGAGCCAGATCGTCGCCGACCAGCTCGGCGTGGCCTTCGAGGACATCCGGGTGCTGCATGGAGACACCCAGATCTCGCCCAAGGGCATGGACACCTACGGATCCCGGAGCCTGGCCGTCGGAGGGATGGCGCTGGTCTCGGCGTGCGGCAAGGTGATCGAGAGGGCGAAGGCCATCGCGGCCGGCCTGCTCGAGGTCTCGGCCGACGACCTGGAATGGACCCCGGGCCGGTTCGCGGTCCGCGGTGACCCGGACAAGGGCGCCACGATCAGCGAGATCGCCTTCGCGGCGTTCGCGGCGCACAACCTGCCCGACGGAACCGAGCCGAGCATCGACGCCGAGGCCACCTATGACCCGGACAACTTCTCCTTCCCGCACGGCACCCACCTGTGCGCGGCCGAGATCGACACCGAGACCGGCTTCGTCACGATCCGCTCCTACGTGGCGGTTGACGACGTCGGCACGGTGGTCAACCCGCTGATCGTGGAAGGCCAGGTGCACGGCGGCCTGGCCCAGGGCATCGCTCAGGCCCTGTACGAGGAGGCGGTCTACGACGACGACGGCAACCTGGTCACCTCCACCTTGGCCGACTACCTGATCCCGTCGGCGGCCGACCTGCCGTCCTACACCACCGACCGGACCGAGAGCCGGGCCGACAATCCGCTGGGGGTCAAGGGCGTCGGCGAGGCAGGCACGATCGCCTCCACCCCCGCCGTGGTCAACGCCATCGTCGACGCGCTGCGCCCGCTGGGCATCGACGACATCACCATGCCGTGCACTCCCGAGCGGGTCTGGCGGGCCATCCAGGAGGCCCGCGGCGGCGAGCAGGCCAGCGCGGCCGAGCAGCACGCCGCCCGGCAGAGCGACCAGACCCAGGGTCACAGCCCGCAAGGCATCGGAACCCCGGACCAGAGCGGAGGCGCGGCATGATCCCGGCCAAGTTCGACTACGTCCGTCCCGGCTCGCTCGGCGAGGCGGTTTCCGTGCTGGCCGGCCGGGGTGATGACGCGAAGGTCATCGCGGGCGGCCAGAGCCTCATGCCGCTGCTGCGGCTGCGGCTGGCCTACCCGGACCTGCTGGTCGACGTGGGCGGCCTGGCTGAGCTGCGCGGCGTGACCGACGCCGGGGACGCCCTGGTGATCGGCGCGGGAACGACGCACTACCAGCTGGTCCATGATCCGCTGATCGCCGAGCACTGCGGGCTGCTGGCCGAGGCCGTCGGCACGGTCGCCGACCCGGCCGTGCGGCATCGCGGCACCCTGGGCGGCGCCCTGGCGCACGCCGATCCGGCCGGAGACCTGCCCGCGGTGATACTCGCCCTGGACGCGACGCTGATGGCCACCGGACCCGGCGGGGACCGCGAGATCGCCGCCGGGGACTTCTTCGTGGACTACCTGACCTCCACCCTGGCGCCGGAGGAGATCCTGACCGCGATCCGGATTCCCAAGCTCGGTCCCGACTGGGGTTACCGGTACGAGAAGTTCCACCGGACCGCGCAGGCCTGGGCCACGGTCGGCGTGGCGGCGCTGGTGCGCCGATCCGGCGGAGCGGTCGCCGAGGCCCGGATCGGGCTCACCAACATGGGCACCACGCCGCTGCGGGCCGCCGCGGCGGAACGCGCCGTGGCCGGGGCCGAGACCACCCGGGCGGCGCTGACCGCCGCCGCCGCGAACGCCGACGACGGCACCAGGCCGCCCGCTGACCTGCACGGCGCACCCGACTACCGGCGGCACCTGGCCCGGGTGCTGACCGGCCGCGCCCTGGTCGCCGCGGCGGGAGCCTGACCCTGGACGATGAATAAGGTCCCCAGCCAGAGGCTGTCGCTGGCCGAGTGGGCGGTCCTGTGCCTGCTGCACGAGGAGGAGGAGCCCACCTACGGCCTGGTCCTGGTCGGCCTGCTGGACCGCGGCGGCAGCCTGGGCCGGGTCTGGACCGTGCCCAGAGCCATTGTCTACCGGGCGCTGCGGCGGCTCACGGATCTGGGCCTGATCCAGGAGCTGGGCGAGCAGCGCAGCCGGGTCGGGCCGGTCCGCTGGCTCTACCAGGTAAGCCCGGCGGGCCGGGAGCGGGCTACGGCGTGGCTCAGCAGGCCGGTCGAGCACCCCCGGGACGTCAGGTCCGAGCTGATGGTCAAGCTCGCCCTGCTGGACCGGAGCGGAGTCGACACCCGGGGCCTGCTCCAGGTGCAGCTGGCCCAGCTGCTCCCGGTGGCCGCCGCGCTCAGTGACCACCTCCAGGCCGCGACGGGGTTCGACCGTACGCTCGCGCTGTGGCGGTATGAGGCGATCACGGCCACCGTGCGGTTCCTGGAGGCCCTGATCGCACAGCAGGAAGCACTGGCTCCGGCCCGGGCCTGACCCGGGTCGGCCGCCCTTGAAACCAGGAGCGGAAACAGGAATGGATACGGACGGGGTGATCCGGCTCCGGCGTGTCATCGTCGGTCTCGCCCGGCGGCTCGACACCCCATCGGTCCAGGAGGGGCTGAGCCCGGCCCAGGCGTCGGTGCTGGCCGCGACCGTCACTCGCGGGCCGCTCGGTCTTGGTGAGCTGAGCGACATCGAGGGAATCGATCCGGCCCCGCTGTCCCGGGTCGTCGGCATGCTCGAGACCTTCGGCCTGGTGCGCTGCGAGCCCGGTCCAGGGGACGACCACACCGTCCGGGTCGAGGGGACACCGGCCGGGGCAGCGACCTGGCAACTGATCGGCGCCGAGCAAGGCGAGCTGATCGCGGAGCTGCTGGCCGGCCTGAGCACTCCGGACCAGCGGACGCTGGCCGCGGCTATGCCCGCGCTGGATCAGCTTTCCGCGGGCCTGCGCCGCCGTCCGCATCAGCGGCTCAGCGCGGACGGGCCGGTCACGTGACCCGGGCCGTTCCGGCCGGGGCCGTCCGCACCGCGGCCGACGCGATGCTGACCCGGCCGGACAGGCACCCGCTGGGGGTGACCGTGCGGGAGATACGGGAGTACTTCCAGGACGAACACGTGCACACCGCGCTCATCGTCGGCCCGGCCGGGCACCTGGCGGCGGTGGTGGAGCGCGCGGACATAACCTCCGGCGCAGGGCCCGGCTCCGCCGCCGCGCCACTGGGACAGCTGGCGGGCCGCACGGTTCCGGCCGGGGCCAGCCTGGCGGCCGTCCTGCGCAGCATGAACGCCACGGGACAGCGGCGGGCCGCGGTCATCGGCGCGGACGGGACCCTGCTCGGCCTGCTGTGCCTCAAGGGCAGCCGGGCGGGATTCTGCTCGGATCAGGACGTCCGGGCCCGCGCCCAGGAGCAGGCCCGCCAGGCCGGGAGCGAGCGGGCCGCCGGCGGTGATGATTACATCGTTACAATGCAGCTCATGAGCGATGTCCCGACGTTGCATGAGTGGGCCGGCGGCCGCCCGGCCCTCGAGCGGATGATCAACTGCTTCTACGATCGCGTCGAACGCGATGACCTGCTCAGCCCGCTGTTCCCGGGCGGAGTCAGCGCGTCGCACCGCGAGCACGTCACCACCTGGTGGTGCGAGGTCTTCGGCGGCCCCGCCGGATACACCGAGCAGCTCGGCGGGTACCCAGCCATGCTCGCGCACCATCGCAACCTGGCCATCACCGCCGAGCAGCGGTTCCGGTTCGCCTCGCTGATGAGCCTGGCGGCTGATGACGCCGGCCTGCCATCTGACCCTGAGTTCCGGGCCGCGCTGGTCGGCTACCTGGAATGGGGTACCCGGCTGGCCATGCACAACTCACAGCCCGGCGCGGACGTGGTGGAACAGGCGCCGGTGCCGCACTGGGGCTGGGGGGTCGCGCCGCCCTATCAGCCGTGACCGGGGACGATCAGGAAGGACATCGCGGACGCCGGTGTTCCGGTAGGTTCACGGACGTGCCGATATTCCGGATCAGGGAAGCGGCCGGCCTGCTGGGGGTCAGCGACGACACGGTGCGCCGCTGGGCCGACAAGGGCCGGATCCAGATCTTCGCCGACAGCTCCGGCCGCCAGGCCGTCGATGGCGCGGCGCTGGCCAAGCTGGCCCAGGACCTGGCCGATGAGACCCGCTACGATCCGCAGACCACGGGCGCGCATTCGCTGCGGAACAGGTTCCCGGGGCTGGTCACCCGAATCGTTCGGGACACCGTGATGGCCCAGGTCGAGATCCAGGCGGGACCGCACCGGTTCGTGTCGCTCGTCAGCCGCGAAGCCGTCGACGAGCTCGGCCTGGAACCGGGCATGCTCGCCATCGCCGCCGTCAAGGCCACCAGCGTGTCGGTCGAGGTCCCGCCGGGCGATGGGTGACCAGACGGCCTGGACTCCCGCGCTCGGGCTAAGGCCTGAGCTGAGGACCGGAGCCGTTCGGCGAGATTCTCCAGCGCGGGCAGCGCGGCCGACAGCGCGGCCTCCTGCTCGACCGGCAGGTACGTCACGTATTCGGAGATGACCTTGGCCCGCTCGGCCGAGATGCGCTGCCAGGCGGCATCCCCCTGCTCGGTGACCTCGACCTGGGCGGCACGGAAATCGTTCGGATCGCGCCGCCGGCGGATCAGGCCGCCGGCGCTCAGGGTCCGGATCAGCCGGGACAGCATGGTCGGGTTGATCCCCTCGATCTCAGCCAGTTCGGCCAGGCGCAGCGGGCCGCGATTGACGATCACGGCCAGGACCGAAGCCTGGGCCGGGGTCAGACCCTCCCCGACCGACGCGGCGTTGAGCTGCCGGGCCAGCCCGAGGACGACGCGCCGCAAGCGGATCACGCTCTCGGCATCCACTCGCTCCGCCTCGCTTCCCGCCAGGTCCGATCCGCTGGTAAGTCAAGTTTGCCCAGCAAGCCGGGTTCGTCAAGAGGCGAGAGCGCTCGGCCGCGCCATGACGGGGCCAGCTCGCGCTCGGCTCATAGGTCCGGGTCCACCCGGCGGGGCCTGCTCAGCGGCCCAGCAGGCGGTTCCCGGCGGCCCGGGCGAGCTCCATGACGGCCGGGTCCCCCGCTCGCCAGGTGACCGTCAGCCGCACGCCGGTTAGCAGCCAGCCGCGGCCGGACCGGACCAGGGTGTCGGCGTAGTACCCGCCGACGGTGTACACCGACGCCGGATCCTCGGGGTCGTAGACGTGCCGGGCCTGCATGTACATCGTGATCGCGGCCTCGTCCCCGGTCACGGTGGCCAGCGGGTTCGTCATCACGTGCTGGGTCGCGGCGAAGCCGATGAACTGCGGCACGACGCCGGCCACGTAATCGTCCGCGCTCATGACCCGCGGCGCCAGGCCGGGGCCGAAGCTGGAGAAGTCTATGGTCACCGTGTCGGCGAACAGCGAGCGGTACAGCGCCCAGTCGCGCCTGTCCACGGCCATCGCGTACCGGTACAGCGTCTCGGCCACGGCCAGCTGGTCGGCGGGATCCATCGCGAAAGTCTAGCCGCGCCTCCGCGGCGTACCGGAGCCCGCGGCTGCGGATCCGGCTCGGCGGCCGCCCGGGTTGGTAGGCTGCCCTACACCGGGCTGCGGATGAGCGGCCTCGACTCAGGCGTCCACGGGGCGGAGGCTCGTCGTGAAGATCAAGGTGCTGCTGATCATCCTGCTGGGGCTGGGCGGGTTCGCAGTCTGGCGGAAGGTGCAGTCCGACCGGGCGGAGCTCGACCTGTGGACCGAGGCCACATCGGCCGACGAAGGCTAGCCGGCCGGTGCGGCCAGGCCGCCGGCCGAGAAGGCCGGCCGGTGAGTGAGGCGTCGGCCATATCGCTGGTCTGCTGCGACGTGGTCGGAGCCGCGGCTGCCGACGGCAGCGTGCTCGAGAGGGCCTTCGCGGAGGCGATCGCCACCCAGGGCGTGGTGACCGGCACGGCGGCTTACGTCCGGTCGATGGTGCAGTTCGACCGGACCCGCGGGTGGTCTCCGGCCGCGGTCATTCACACGCTTTTTCCTGAGGACGAGATCCGGGCCCAGGCCACGATCCTGGCCTTCGAGCGGTCCTTCCAGGCCGCCGTCGACCGGTTCGGCGCCCTCCCGCTGCCCGGCGCCAACGATGCGCTGTCCAAGCTCACCGCGGCCGGCACCAAGCTGTGCCTGGTCTCGGGGCTGTCCCGGCCCGCGCTCAGCCTGATCATGGAACGGCTCGCCTGGTGGCAGCGCGCCGACCTGGTGCTGTGCGCCGACGACGTGGCCCGGTGCTTTCCCGGGCCGGATCTGGTGCTGACCGCGATCCTGCGGCTGGGGGTCTGCGATGTGCGGGACGTCGCGGTGGTGACGGCCAGCGAGGCCGGAGTGGCGGGCGCGCGCCGGGCCGGGGCCCGGATGGTGGTCGGCGTCCTGTCCGGCGTGCACGACGGCAACCGGCTGCGCCGGGCCGGCGCCACGCACCTGCTGACCGACCTGAGCGACCTGCCCGACCTGGTGGCCGCGCCGGATTAGATCTCCCCTGCTCACCGGGTTGAGCGCTGGCCGGCACATGGCAAACTGGAGACATGCCGGAACTGCCGGAAGTGGAGTCGCTCGCCGCCTTCCTGCGGGAGCACGCGGCTGGTCACGCGGTGGCCCGGGCCGACGCCGCGTCATTCTCCGTGCTGAAGACCTTCGACCCGCCGCTGGAGGCGCTGACCGGGCAGGTCATCACCGAGGTCGGCCAGGCACGGCAAGTTCCTGGACCTGGCCACCGACCGGGGGCTGCACCTGATCATGCACCTGGCCCGGGCCGGCTGGCTGCGCTGGCGGGACGAGCTGCCCACCGCCGTGCCCAAGCCGGGCAAGAGCCCGCTGGCCTTCCGGCTGAGGCTGGACGACGGCTCCGGGTTCGACCTCACCGAGGCGGGCACCCGCAAGCGGCTGGCCGTCTACCTGGTCCGGGACCCCGACGAGGTTCCCGGGGTGGCCACCCTCGGGCCGGACCCGCTGGCGGCCGACTTCACCATCGAGACGCTCACCGGCCTGCTGGCCGGGAAGCGGACCCAGGTCAAGGGCGTCCTGCGGGACCAGCGCGTCATCGCCGGCATCGGGAACGCCTACTCGGACGAGGTGCTGCACGCGGCCCGGATGTCGCCGTTCAAGATCGCGGCCACCATGACGCCAGAGGAGATGGCCACCCTCTACGCGGCGATCAAGACCACCCTGGGCGAGGCGGTCGAGCGTTCGGCCGGCCTGGCCGCCGCCGACCTCAAGGGCGAGAAGAAGAGCGGGCTGCGGGTGCACGGCCGGGCCGGAGAAGAATGCCAGGTCTGCGGGGACACCATCCGGGAAGTGTCATTCGCTGACTCGGCGCTGCAGTACTGCCCGACCTGCCAGACCGGCGGCAAGCCGCTGGCCGACCGGCGGCTGTCCCGGCTGCTGAAGTAGCGGTGCCCGGCGTCCGGCACCATGCTCGTCAACCGCGCTGAGCAGTGAGAGCGGGTACCCTGACAAGGACTGCCCGGGGCTATAGCTCAGCTGGAAGAGCATCTGGTTTGCAACCAGAAGGTCAGGGGTTCGAGCCCCCTTAGCTCCACCCAGGTCAGGACCTATTCCGGGTCCCAAGCACAGACCTTTGATGACCTTGGTGCAGCAGCAAAGTGCAGCAATAGGTCAGGTGTCTCTCTCGTCCAGCCATTGCCCGAGCCTGCGCAGAGCATCACGGGTAGCCGCCGAGGGCACCTCGGTGTAGATCTCCATCGTGATGGCGATCTTGCTGTGCCGCAGGATCTGCATAGCGACACGAGGATGTACGTCCAGGGCGGCCAGCAGCGAGCCGCACGTCTTCCGGGTGCTATGCCTGGTGATCTTCGGTACATCGGCCTTGGCGATACGGCGGTCGAAGCTGCGATCGAAGTTACCGGGTTCGATCGGTGTGCCATGTCGGCTGGTGAACACCAGACCGGTCTCGATCCATGCAGTCCCTGCACGATCGCGATCAGCTGATTGCTGTTCTCGACGAAGCCTCAGCGCGGTGACGCACAGCTCTGGCAGAGGCAAAGGGGCCTCGGAGGATTCAGTTTTCACCTGGCGGAGGAGGAGCTGACCCTTTACCCGCTGGAGTTGCTCGCCCACGTACAACTCGGCGGCATCGAGGTCGACGCGATCCCAGGCGAGCCCGAGAACTTCGCCTTTGCGCAGGCCCAGAACGAGGAGAAGGATGTAGGCCGTATATAGAGCATCATCGTCCAGGCGAGCTGACTCCAGGAACCGGCGTGCCTCGTCCACAGTCCAGACCGGCCGCTTGTGTTTCCTCGGCGCGGGCAGGCGGATCACGCTCACCGGATTACGGGCGATGATCTCTTCTTCAACAGCGCAGGTGAGGGCAGCACGAAGGGTATCGCGGGCATCCTTGCGGCTTCGCGGAGCCAGGATCTCCTGACAACACTCGCCGATCGCGCAGCAACGCCGCTTGGATTCCGGTCGGCCAGCGTCCGTACCCTGGGCGCAGCACTGGCAGATGCTCGCGAGCTTGTTGAGCCATTGCCTGATGTCTCTCACCTGGAGCTTGTCGAGCCGCTTCTGGCCCAGGTGCGGAACGATGTGCAGACGGACGAACAGCTCGTAGGTCTGGTACGTCTTGGGGGCCAGGTTGGGCTGAACGATCTCTTCCAGCCAATACGAGAGAAAGTCGGCCAGCTTCGGCACGTCAGAACTGACCGGTCCGCGAGCTGCCTCGTCCCTGAGCTTGAACCATGCCCGCTGAGCGGCCTCGTAGGTCTTGGCCTTGACGTACTTGCGGTAGCGGTCCCCGCCCGGTCGGAAGCACCAGACGTATCCCCGGTAGCCAGTCACCCGGCCGTGGCTGTCCTTGACCGGGTAGATAGATCCCTCGCCGTTCCGGTGCCTGGTCATGCGGCTCTGTCCTCCGCTACCCGGCGGCGGATGTAGTCATCGACCCATTCCGGGAGGATCTTGCGATGGCCTCCGTCCTTGATTGAGCGGATCTGCCCCGACAAGACAAGATGCTTCGTCTTGGTCAAGCCGTAGCCGAGCAACTCCGCGACCTCAGCGGTCGAATACCACCGGCGATTCATGCTCATGCTCACATCGCTTCTCCTTCGTCTAGTCACGTGTTAGGCAGCAGCCTGGCTACCGTGCTCCCGCGCACGGGCGGCTGAGGTGAGCGCGAGCACGTCGTTGGCACCCGCGGTGTAGCCGGTTCCGGCGTAGGCCCAGTTCTTGATGACCAGGACGACGGTCTCGTCTATCGGTCGTCCCCACGGATCGCGTTCGCCGTCTGGGTGGCGTTCGGCGCGGCGGTGGTCGGTGCGGGCTTGGCGGAGCTGGGTGAAGGTGACGGAGTAGCGGCGGGATTTGGTCAGGAAGTGGCCGCCGTAGCCGAGCATGTGGGCCCAGGTCCGGAACCGTGACTGGCCGCCTGCGCGTCGGCTGCCGAGCTGCCAGGAGGTGATGATCATCCGCCGGTAGTGCGCCGTACAGCGCAGCGCATCGATGTCAATCTGGTGGCGGAGCCGCTGAGCGGGCAGGCCGGGCACGGTAAGGGTCTTGGTGGCGTACTTGGCGATGTAGTTAGCCACGGAATGATGGTTCAGCGGCTGTCCGGATCCGGCGATGTCCTGGCCCCGGATGGGCCGCACGTCGGTGCCTTGCTGTGTGCCGAAGGTCAACCGGACCGTCGGGCCGGTCCCGGCCAGGACCGTGAGGCTGACGGCAGCGGCGGCCTGGCGGATGGCATCGCAGAGCACGTTGACGTCGATGCGGGGCGGCGGGGGCTGGTAGTCCTCGCCAAGGGCGTCCAGGCGGATGACGGCGTGGAAGTGCACGACTCCGCGGGCCTGGTATTCGGCGACCTTGACGTACCGGACCCGGACCAGGGTCCGGAGCTGCTTCTGAGTAACGCCGATAGCGCGGGCGAGCTGGCGGGGCAGGTAGGTGATGAACCGCCGCCACAGATCTCCGGCGTAGGCATTGAACAGGACCGCGGCGGTGTAGTCGTAGCAGTCCAGGCACATCGGCCGGCCCAGCCGCGGATCGTCCTCCCGGTGCCGGATGGGGCAGGAGATGTCCCGGCCGTGCGGGCAGCGCCTCGCCTTGGCGTCGCGGCGGGGGCGGCAGGGCAGGGTGGTATGGCCGCGCATCCGCCGGGAGTGCACGGGACCGAACGAGGGAGCGGTGAGGGTGGCGAACACGCACGGGTGCGCGGTGATCGAGTCGGGGATACCTTTGCCTCCGGCCAGTCCCGCCCGGACCAGCTGGCGGGCGTCCCGCTTGTACACCTGGGAGCAGGGCGGGCAGACGGCTTCGCGGCGGTTCCCGCAGGGGACGGCCAGGACCCCGCCGGGTTCGGTGGCGGTGGTGTAGAGGGGGGCGGTTTCTCCGGTGGCCAGGTCGATGGCGTCGGTGCGGCCGCGGAGCAGGATGGGGCGGGTGCAGCTGCCGGAGGTGGCGAGCTGCCGTTCCCAGGCGTGGAGGTCGGCCCAGGTGATGACGGTGGTGTCGTCGGCGTCCGCTCCCGGTCCCGGGCCCGCGTGGGGTCCGGGCTCGAGAGTGGCGGTCGCGGCGGCCGTCGGGTGGTTCATGCGAGGTGGGTGCCGCGGAGGCGGGCGGCGTAGGCGGCGAGGTATTTGATGTCGGCGTCGGTGAGGTAGGCGGCTTTGATCCGGCGGGGGATGCCGGTCTCGGACAGCAGCCACCCGACCCCGCGGGCGAGCGGTTCGATGTCGGCGGCGGTGTATCCCTCCGACGCCCAGCCTTGGCCCAGGACGGTGTCGGAGGAGGCGTCGGTGGTGCAGCGGAATGCCCACCGGTAGGAGAACAGGTCCCGCATGGAGGGGTCGATGACCTGGTGGGAGGGCCGCTGGGTGGCCAGCACGATGATGACCCCGGCCGCCCGTCCGCGGGCGACCAGGTCGCGGGTGAGCCCGGCGAATTTCTCCCGGTCGGCTTTGGATCCGACGGTGGCGGAGAAGTAGGCGTACTCATCGATCGGAATGAGATAGATGGGCTCTCCGTCCTCGCGGGTGATCTTCCGGCGGCCGGTGGCCAGCAGGGTCTGGTAGCGGGCGTTCATGGTGGCCTGGAACTGTTCGAACGCGGCGATGGCGTCGGTCAGGGAGGGGCCGATGAACTCATCAGCGCAGGCCTGCCACAGGCCAAGCTCGACCTGCTTGCCGTCGACCAGGATGAGCTTGCAGTCATGGGACAGGGCGCCATGGGCGACGATCAGGTTCAGCCCGGAGGACTTGCCCGCGCCGGGTTCCCCGCCGAGCAGCATGTTGCGTTCGGCCAGGTTCACGTAGACCGGCTCGCCGTATTCGTCCTGGCCCAGGTGCACTGGGTCGAACATCGAGAACGGGAACGTCGGGACAGTAGGGAGCGGCCGAGTGTCGGAAATGGCGGTCATTAAAGGGCCTTCTTTCGAAGCGGATCGGGAGCGGTGGCGGGCGGTCCCCTGCCGTGCGGGGGACCGCCGCGCCGGTCAGGCTGCCGGGCCGTGCTCGTCCGGGGGCGGGACGAGGACCAGGACAGAGCGGTGGGAGGTGGACGCGTTCAGCCGCGCCAGGGGTGAGGTGATGGTGTGGCTGGCCGCGAGGTGTCGCGGCGGATGATGTCGATGGTCACCAGCTGGGACCATCGGCGGTTACGAGTGACCCGGGCGTCGCGGGCGTAGCAGGCCGCGCGGAGTTCGCCGATGTGGGCGTCGAAGTCCTCGGCGCAGATGCCTGCCCGGCACAGCACCCAGGCCCGTTCCCCGACCTGGGTCGGCCGGATCCACAGCACCAGCGGGAGTCGGCCGGAGCGGGTGTGCAGCCTAGCCTCGTAGCACAGGCGCTGGAGGCGGTGCCGTGCGAGCACGCACCAGAACCGCCGGGTGATGAACCGGCGGGAGTCCGGCACGGCCAGGACCAGGCCGACGAACGCGGCCAGGACGACGGCGGCCCAGGTGATCGTGATCAGGATGGATAGCCGCCATAGGGCGGCGGTGAGGATGGCTAGGGTGGCGAGTTCGGTGCGGCAGCGCCAGGCGATGCCTGCCGGGGTGCGGTGGAAGCGGACGAGCAGGTCGTCGAGCTGGTAGGGGTTGTTCCGCTGGTTGCGGGAGCTATTGGTCTTGGCCATGAGGAGTTACCGCCTTGTCGCGGGTCGAGCAGGGGATGCGGGGTCGGCTGCGGGGGCTGGGGTGGTCCAGTCGGTGATGCAGGCCAGGGGCCAGGCGGTGCCGCAGGCTTGGCAGATGTGCGCGGTCTCGGTGATCCCGTCGCCGGTGTCGACCTCGGCGCTGGCGATGTCAAAGGAGCCGCAGTCAGGGCAGATCGGTTCGTGGGAGATGACCCGGAAGTCGTTCACCGTGGCTCACCCCTGCCTCGGGGTGTGCGCGCGCGGATCAGCCGGGCGAGATGGGCGTCGTCGTGCGCGTGGGCGATGATCCAGGTTTCGGCGCAGGCCTTGTGGCAGGGCACGTCTCTGGCCGGGGACCGGCACACTGTGGGGTGGCCGCACAGCACGCAGGGCTCGCGGGGGCCGATGCGGCTGTGCCGCCAGTCCAGGGCTACTGGGCGTGCGGGGTTGCCGCTGGTAGCGTTGGGCATGCCAAGGCTCCTTTGCTTTCACGGGTAGGGATGCGTTCTGGCTGGCCGGGCCGGGGGATGGCAGTCCCCCAGGCCCGGCGCTCTGCTGTCTAGGTGGTGACGCCGGGTTCCCGGCGCGCGGCGATGACCGCGGCTGGTTCGGTGCCGTTGACGCGGGCCCGGCTGCGGCTGTCCAGGAGTGCTTGGCGCATGACTTCTCGGTGCTGCCGTTGCAGTTCGGCGTCCAGGTCGGGGTAGAGGTCGTCGATGAGGGGGGTGAGCTTGTCGATGAGGTCCCGCATCGACAGGGCGGCGTCCCGGCCTTTCAGGACGAAGAAGACCGGTCCTAGGTGGAACCTGATGTGGCTGCGGCTGACGTAGGCGATGTCGGCCTGGACCTGGGTGTCGAGGGTGCCCTGCAGGACGTGCTGGGTGACGGACCAGACGCTGGGGGGTTCGCGGCGTCGCCGGTCAGCGGTGCGTGCTGACATGAGTTCCTCCTTGCTGAGGTCAGGGATGGGCCGGGCTGGCCGGGATGTGGGCGTAGGCGTCGACCTCGACGCCGTAGTAGCCGAACTCGGTGCGGCACCAGGTTTCGGTGCCGGACTGCCCCTGGCGGGGCTGGCTGGTCACGACGCCGCCGAACCGCAGCGCCCATCGGGTGATGGCCCGCAGGCTGGCGTGTTCCGGCGGGAACTGGAGGCTGATGGCCTGGGTGTCGCAGATGGACAGGTAAACGGGCTGGGGGAGGTCGGCTGCTTCGCTGAGCAGGTTGAGGGCGCCGACGGTGAGCGCGCCGATGGGCAGCGGCGGCAGCTCGGGCAGCGGCGCTCCGGCCTTGGCCGGATCGTAGAGGTGGATGGTCATGGTGGCTCCTTGGTTGCGATCACGGGCAGGGATGGTTGCGGCCTGGCTGGGCACGCTCACGCCGCGTGGACGGACTTAGCCGGGACGTCCGGCTCGACGGCCTCGGCGCGGAAGGCGCGCTTGATCTTGCCGTCGCGCCCGACCCACGGTGCGAAGACCAGGCCGCGGACCACGGCGTAGCCATCGAAGGTCAGCCTGGGCTGTTCGCCAGCCACCTCGACCCAGATGGTTTCCCGTGCCTCGCGGTCCGGCTCGATCGCGTCCAGGCGGACGGTCCAGATCGGCTCGCCGTCTCGCGTCGTGGCCTGCCGTTCCTTGTCCTTGAAGTCCGGCCGCGGTTTGGGCAGCCCGGCCACCCGGAACTGGATGCCTGTCGTCTCGATCTTCAGAAGCATGACGGTGCCCTTCTCGTGGCTGTCCGTAGCAGGTTGGCTCTGCTACGACTAGTTCGTCCTCTCAGAGGACCTGTAAGTCCCATGATGGGGACGTTCTAGTCCGTTGTCAAGGACGAAATAGTCCGTATGATTGACCTGTGGAAATGCCAGAAGTCATCCGCCAGCGCCGCACTGAACGCGGCCTCTCTCAGCGGGACCTAGCCATCGCCGCGGGCGTCGACGTCCGCCAGATCCGCCGCTACGAAGCGGGCGAGCAGCAGCCCCTTCTCTCCGTCGCCGTGGCCATCGCCGATGCCCTGGGCATCTCCGTGGCCGAGCTGGCGGGCAAGCCATCTCACCAGGTCAGGCTGTCCGGCACCTGGTGGTCGTCCTGGCAGACCTCGCGCAGCGGCGAGGAGAAGATCGCCTCGCAGCAGATCGAGGTCAAGCAGGAAGGCGACCTGCTCCAGGTCGCCACCATCACCCGGGGCCTGAGTCAGGACGAGGGCGGCTACCACTGGAGCGGCGAGCTGCGCCTGTGGGACAACGAGGTCCTGATGGGCTGGTACGCCGCCAACGACGGCTCGATCCGCTCCAAGGGCACGATGTACTTCGTCCTGCACCCGCACGGGCTCAACATGTCCGGCCGCTGGGTCGGCCTGGGCTTCGACGGGCGGATCATGAGCGGATGGGCCACCATGGGCCAGACTCAAGAAGAGTCCGAGAAGACCATGGCCAGCCTGATCAGTAGCGAAGGGGTGGCCTACGTTAATGACTGAGCTGTGCGAAGTCGTCATCACGGCTCCTGACCCTGACTGGCTCCATAACCTCAGCCGGAAGCTTGTCGAGCAGGGCCTGTGCGCCAGCGCGCACAACTTCGCGCCTATCCGGTCGATCTACCGGTGGCGCGGCGAAATCCAGGAGCGCACCGAGGGGCGAGTGTCTCTGCACACCCGCCGTGACCGGATTGCAGAGATCGTCACCTTGGCCAAGCAAGAACACCCTTACGAAGTGCCAGGTATCTCCACCCGGGCCATCACTGACGGCAACCCGGCCTACCTGGAATGGATCGCACTAGAGACAGCGCCGAAGTAGGACCGTCAGCGTGCACATTTCGGTGGTCAGGCCGTCGCCATGGGCTCGGTGACGCGGTCCGGCGAAGACGTACCGCTCATGGCCGAGTTAGGGTTGCCGCGTGGAACAGGACGAACAGCTCCGGTCGTCGTTCGGTGCCGCGGCAATCGCGTACGCCGAGCATCGTCCTGACTATGCACAGGCCGCGGTGCGCTGGGCCCTCCAGCCCGCCGAAGGCCCGCGTGTGCTCGACCTCGGCGCCGGAACCGGCAAACTGACCGCGGCGCTGGTCGCACTGGGCGCAGACGTGATCGCGGTCGAACCCGATCCAGCGATGCTGGCCGAGCTCCGTCGCGGGCTGTCCGATGTCCGTGCTCTGCCGGGCAGCGCCGAGGCCGTGCCGTTGCCTGATGCGTCTGTCGATGCGGTGCTAGCCGGGCATTCCATGCACTGGTTCGATATGGACCTCGCGGGACCCGAGCTGGCCCGGGTCTTGGTGCCGGGCGGTGTCTTGGCCGGGCTGTGGAACGTCATGGACGACCGGGTCGGCTGGGTGGCCGGACTCCGCCAGGTCGGCGGCAGCGCCGCCATCGGCGCCCGTGACGTGCTCAGCAGCTGGCGCGCCGAGACAGCAGGCGTCTACCTTCCGGGTCCGGGCGTGGCCGCCAGATTCGGGTTGCCGGAGCAGGCCGAATTCGCTCACGGACAGCGCCGTACCGCCGAGTCCCTTGTCGCGGCACTGGCTACCAGAGCGGGAATGCTAGTAATGCCAGAAGAAGAACGGGAGGCTGCGCTCGCCCGAATCAACACCTTCCTCGCCAGCGAGCCAGAGACCGGCGACGGCGAGTTCACCCTTCCGATGCTGACCGGCGTGCTACGCGTCCGGCGGCTATGAATCCAGACGACCTGCTACTACATGAACGAGCAGTAGCACGGCGGGTCCAGCATTTGCCGTGCCTAGGCTCGCTTGATGTGTGACACATTGACCTCGCTTGATGCGCGACACGGCTGAATCCGTGAAGGTCGATCGGCTAGCGTTCGGCAGGCTTACGGATCTCGTCAAGAATGGCGTCGGCTCCCTGGGCGCGGAGCACCCCAGCTAGCTCCCTGCCGATGGATTCCGGGTCTGCGCCGGTTACTGTCCCGGTGACCGCCTGGCGCCCGTCAACTGAAGTGACCTGTCCCCGCAGCATCAGCATGCCGCCAGCGTGAGTCGCGTAGGCGCCCACCGGAACCGAGCACCCGCCGTGCAGTTCCCCGAGCAGCACCCGCTCAGCCCTAACCGTCTCGTCAGCGTGAAGGTCACCGAAGGCGTTCAGCATCCCAAGCAACTCGGTGTCGCGCTCGCGTACCTGCACCGCCAAGGCCCCCTGCCCCGGCGACGGGGGGAACACGGCCGGGTCGAGCAGCTCGGTAATCGCGTCATCCAGCCCCAGCCGCCGCAGGCCCGCAGCGGCCAGGATCACCGCATCGAGGCCGCTCTTGATCTTCGCCAGCCGAGGCGGGACATTCCCCCGGATGGGCACGACCTCCACATCAGGCCGCAGCGCCTTCAGCTGGGCCACCCGCCGGGCTGACCCGGTACCGACACGGGCACCAGGGCGGAGTGCAGCAAGAGTGGACCCGCACAGCGCGTCCCGCGAGTCGGCCCGAAGCTGCGTGACCGCGAGGACCAGCCCGTCAGGCCCCCTCGTAGGCAGGTCCTTCAGCGAGTGCACGGCAATATCGATCCGCCCAGCAAGCAGTTCCTGTTCCACCTGAGTCGTGAATAGCCCACCTCCGCCCCCGGCAGGCGACAACTCCCGTATCGAGGCCTTCCGGTCCCTGTCCCCGTCAGTCACCACCACACGGGACTTGAACGAGACCACCGGGCACCCACTCAAGTGCTTTATCAGCTCCCGGACCATGGCCTGCGCCAGCCGGCTACCCCGAGCACCGACGACAACGGTCTCCATGGCCCCAGACACTACCCACCGAGCCAGACCAGAGCCTGGCATGCACAGCAATCCAGCAGCGGCAAAATGCCGGGTATCAAGTGAAGCCACGGCGCCGCACATCAAGCGGAGCCTGACACTCCAGCATTTGCCTGTGTCGTGTCGTGTCCCGCGTGCTTAGTGCCGAGCTGTTACGACTTTCTCTACGAAGGGCTTCAAGGGCGCACCTCCGGCGCGCCGCGCCTGACGGCCAGGACCAGCTGCGCAAGGTGGCGCGAGCATCGGGCTGAGTGCGGCCGGGATGCGCCGGTTGGTTGGCCGACGTTGCCGGGGTCTCGCCGTGGCGGGGCGGCAGCTTCGCCGCGGCCTTCGGACGGGGGCCCTACGGCCGCAGCGGCTGCCTAGCCCGGCGACCCCGCAAACGGCCACCACCGGGCCCCCGCCGCAACGGCCCGATGCTGCGCCCGGCGAGCTAGTCAAGCTGTCAGGCATCGCGGGAGTCCGCCGATTGGCGCAGAAAGAGTTGGCTCACAAGGTCGGCCGCGCATTGTCCGGGTCGGCCCCTCCAGCGTCAACGGTGCTTCGCATCCTGCTGCGCGGGACGCGCCTGCGGCACGCCGTTGACCCCGGAGCCTAATGGGGGTTACCGACTCGGGGGTCGGCAGACTCGGGTCTGGTAGCGGCCGGCGAGTGAGCACTCCCGGAGCCTGGGCGGATGGTCCAGCCCTTGGCAGAGACCGTGCCCTGGCCTGGCCGTGAGGAGAGCAGTACCACTGAAGGGGTGTCGTGCCCGCCGCTGGCGTGAGCACTGTCCATTAGGCCGTTGGTGTTCTCCTCCCGCTGCCGCGAAGTGGCTGGTAGTTACGGGTCGAGGGGAGCTGGTGTGCTGTTCGCCGGGGATGACTGGGCAGAAGATCATCACGATGTCGAGCTGCAGGACGAGGCGGGCCGGGCGCTGGCGCGGGCGCGGCTGCCGGAGGGGATCGCCGGGATCACCCGGTTGCACGCGCTGATCGGCCAGTTCGCTGATCTGGATGCCGGGCCCGGTGAGGTAGCGGTCGGCATCGAGACCGACCGGGGCTTGTGGGTGACGGCGCTGCACGCGGCTGGTTACACGGTCTACGCGATCAACCCGCGGCAGGCGGCCCGGTACCGGGAGCGGCACGGCACCTCGGGTGCGAAGAGCGACAGGGCTGACGCTCATACCCTGGCTGACATGGTGCGCACCGATGCGCATCAGCTGCGGGCGGTGGCCGGGGACAGTGCTGAGGCGGAGGCCATGAAGGTGGCCGCCCGGGCCCATCAGACGCTGATCTGGGAGCGGACCCGGCAGGTTCAGCGGCTGCGCGCCGCGCTGCGGGAGTACTTCCCCGCCGCGCTGGACGCCTTCGAGGACCTGGCCGCGCCGGACACGCTCGAGCTGCTGGCCACCGCGCCGGACCCGGCGTCGGCCGCCCGGCTGACCACCGGCCAGATCACCGCCGCGCTGACCCGGGCCCGCCGCCGGGGCATCCCGGCCAGGGCGGCCGCCATCGCCGCGGCCCTGCACGGCGAGCAGCTGCGCCAGCCGCCGCCGGTCCAGGACGTTTACGCCGCCATGGTCCGGTCTCTGACCGTGATCATCGCGGCCCTGAACGGCGAGATCGGCACTCTGGAAGAGCAGGTGACGGGATGTTTTCGCGGCCATCCGGACGCCGCCATCTACCTGAGCCAGCCGGGCCTCGGCGAGATCCTCGGCGCCCGCGCCATGGGTGAGTTCGGAGATGACCCGCACCGCTACGCCACCGCCAAGGCCCGCAAGAACTACGCGGCCACCAGCCCGGTCACCCGGCAGTCCGGCAAGAAGAAGATCGTGCTGGCCCGGTTCGTCCGCAACGACCGGCTCGCTGATGCCCTGCACCGGCAGGCGCAAAGTGCCCTCAGGACCTCACCCGGCGCTCGCGCCTACTACGACGAGCAACGCGACCGCGGCCTGGACCACGACGCAGCGCTGCGGACCCTGTCCAACCGGCTGGTCGGGATCCTGCACGGCTGCCTGAAGACCGGCACCTGCTACGACGAAGCCACCGCCTGGTCACACCGGGCCAAAGCCCCCCAAGCCGCCTGACCCCATACCCCCGAGCCGGGGTGACCGGCCGCTCCGGGATTTGACAAGGGAACCCTCGCGAGGACCCTCACCGGGCCATGCGGGCAGGTGACAAGCCTGCCCAGTCGGCGGCAAGCCTACGGGTCCTCGCCCCTTATCAAATCCCTGCACCCCGACCCACCCGACACTTGACAGCCCAAACTCCAGGGGTGTCTCTGCCAACCCAGCGGGCCTGACGGCAAGGGCCAGGCCAGAAGGCCCGGCCCGAGAAGCGCGCGGCTAGTAACAGTGCGGCACAGTATCACGGGAACTTCGCCAGGTGGTCTAACATCTGTTGTGTCAACAGATCGGTGCTCACTTAACTGATGCACTGCAGGAGGCAACAGATGGGCGAGGGAACGCGAGGCTGGGATGGACCGAGCGGAGCTTGAAGAACACCTCAGGGTACTACGGCGACTGGGAGCAGATCACTCCACTTGTGAAGTGAAAAAGTCACAAGGAGGACTGCCTGTGTCGATGTGGGAGACCATCAGTGCCTTTGCCAACGCCCAAGGTGGAACGATTATCCTTGGAGTGGATGAGAAGCACGATTTTTCAGTAGTAGGAGTTCGTGATGCCGGTGCAATCGAAAGTGCACTCGGAAGTGTGTGCTCCGAACTCGAACCCGTAGTTCGAGCCGACATACACACTGTCTTTATTGACGAAAAAGCCGTAGTTATTGCTGAGATACCTCCAGTCGCACGTAATCAGCGTCCTTGCTATAGACGATCCTTGGGTGAGTGGGCTGGCTCCCGTCTTCGAGTATCAGATGGTGACCGCAAGCTCACTAACTATGAAATCTCGGTTCTGCTCGCCAACCGTGCTGAGCAGCGATACGACGTATCTGCTTTGCCGCAAGCAAGCATAGAGGATCTAGATCGTCAGGCCATCGATCGCTTCTTGCGCAGAATTAGAGATACTCGAAGCTCAATTTTCAGCAGCATGGACGACGAGCATGTTCTAGTGATGCTAAATGTTCTAACCAGGCACCACGAGAATTTGGTACCTACTCTGGCTGGGCTGTTGGCGTTCGGGATATTTCCGCAACAGTATGAACCTCAACTAAACTTGACCATTGTTGCGTACCCTATGGCTCAGGCGGGCGAGTCTGGGCCAAGAGGTGAACGATTTAGCGAGAATAGAGCTGTAGATGGCTCTATACCGGTCATCGTCGCTGAGACAATCCGGATACTAAAGCGAAACATGCGCAGGCGGAGCATCGTTAGCGGCCTTTTCAGGACTGATGAGTGGGAGTATCCGGAAGAAGTCCTACGCGAGGCTATCGTTAATGCGCTCGTGCACAGAGACTACTCTGAGTTCGCTCGAGGGATGCAGGTGCAGGTCGAGCTCTATCCGGATCGCCTGGTTATCAGGAATCCGGGGGGGCTCTACGGGCCGGTGGAGATTACCTCCCTAGGCACGGGGACCATCTCATCATCGCGAAACGGTGCTCTGCTTAAGATCCTCGAAGACACCCCGCTTGGAGACGGACATATGGTCTGTGAGAATCGAGGTACAGGTATCACGCGAATGCGGGTGGTCTTGACCGAAGCAGGTATGGAAGCGCCGCGCTTTACTGATGAGATCGGTATTTTCGAGACAGAATTCCCGAACCATACGCTACTTGATCAAGATGCTGTTGAATGGCTAGGAACTCTTGATGGCCACCCTCTATCTCGCTCGCAAATGACTGCTCTTGTGCTAATGCGAGATGGAAATAAACTAACAAACAACTCTTTTAGATTGGCGACTGGCGTCCAAGACAGCAGGACTGCCTATAAAGAACTTAAAGAACTTGTCGATCGCGGCCTCGTTGATCAATTCGGTACGCGAGGATCCACGTACTATGAGTTGTCTGCCGATGTCGTCGAAAGCGAATATTTCAATGAGGAAGGTGAATATGACGACAGCGAGAATGAAGGCGAAGCTAGTAGTAAGATTTTGAGTCGCCTTCAGCAACAGGTATACGACGCACTTAGTAGTGGCCCAGCTTCGCGGAGGGAGATCGAGGAACGTACTGGGCTAGAAGGTACGCAAGTAGTTCATACGTTGCGAGCGCTTCGAGAGAAGAAGCTGGTTACCTTGGTTGGTCAGGCACGGTCGAAGAACGCTACCTGGCGTCATACATCGACGGGACAGCAACGTCTAGTTACCGATGAGTAGCGATTATATCTAAATGCAGAGCCGCCAAAGTTTGGCTTGCCGTTAGAACCGAGATGCCGTTGGTAGGTGGCCAAGCGCCACTGCGTTGCATGCCGGGAGCCCTCGAGAGGTCAGCTGGCTGCGCCCCGAAGGTTGAGTTGCCCAGAGGCCGGATACTCAAGGCCATACCGAGGGAAGAAGTCGAGGTCAATCCCTGCTTGACGTTGCGTCGGCGCCTAGCCGCGGCAGATAGCTGGTCCGGCTGGCCTCATCTCGGCCTCACGACAACGCTCAATGACGCCACCCACTGCTGATCGTTGACCAGAATCTTGGCAGTTCAGTTGGCGGACAGGCAGGTAGTGGCGTAGATGTAGATCACTACGGATCTGACGTTCGCCCTGGGCTCGCGCCGGGTGGCCGCCGTTAGGAAGTGTCCCAATTCGGGCGGCAGGTTGGTGATTCGCCGGGCAGGATCAGAGCCGGACGAATTATGAGCGGCCGTTGCGGCAACCGGGTCAGCCTCGGATGGGCTTTCCACACCTTGGTCCCGCTATGCACACCTCGGTTTTAGTGGCGCTGGGGAACGGAGAATGCTGATGTCAGGGTTGGATGCGGAGCATGTCGCCTGGCTGCAGGAAACGAAGGCACGGTATGAGGCCGCGCTGGCAGCGGGAACCGATCGCGCCGAGGTAGCGAAAGCAAAGCAGATGCTCCCGATGATCCTTAGTTCGCTTGAGCAGGCTGCCAGCCCTAAATGGGAGCTACAGGACGTGGTCTGGCTTCCGGATCTGGGCGTGGCCATCTATGACGGGACCGTATACAAGCACGGGGCTGACCGGGCGGACGGGTACGACCACCAGGCGGTAAGGGAGCGCAAGCGGCCGACGCAGATGGGGCAGCTGGGTGCCCTGCCGGACGCACGTGCGGAGGTTGTCGCCGGCAAGGTGGGGAAGCGCCGTACTGGCGGTGACCGAGTTGGTGATGTCATCGCCCTGGCGGCTGTAGCGGGCCCGCTAGCTTTGCTGGCGGGGGCGAGCCGAGCCGGGACCGGCCTCGCAGTGGTGGCATTCTCCGATGGAACAGTCCGGGAGAAGCTGTTCACTGATAAGTCGTCATTGGCCAGAGCGCAGGCTCAGGCAGTGCGATTTAACGCTCTAGCCGCTGCGGCTGTGGCTGGTGACGCGGCCTCGGCTTCCGGCGAGGACTCACCGAATGATGGCAGCGGAGTTGCTGCCGAGCTAGAACGCCTGGCTGCCCTGCACTCTGCAGGTGTACTCGACGACGAGGAGTTCCGGGCAGCCAAGTCGCGGGTTATAGACGGCAAGTAGCTATACCTATGGAGGGTCAGTCACCCCGGCTCTTGCTAACGCCGGTGCTAACGACAGCTTTAGACGACAGCGGACATCGGCGGAATCTGAAGGCGTCTGACTTGGGCCAGCAGACTGTTATGCACTACTAGAGACGGCCCTGATCTTGCTACGGATCAGATGGTGGCTGTAGTCGAGTACTACAGCGACGTACAGCAACCTATGCACACCACAGCCAGCCTGGGCGGCCGTCAGCAGACGGGCTGGGCTGCACCGCTTGACCGGGCGCAGGGTCGCGCCGGTAGTTGCATCCGGATGCTTAGCGTTAACGAACCATCAGTATGGACAGTGCCGGACTTTCGACAGATGCTCGAAGCAAGCAAGTGGCTGGGGTCTACGAGCAAGGAGTGAGAATGGCTGCAGATCTTCGGAATTACTCGCAAGGTGTGCGAGTCGCCCTAGCTGCACTTTGCGGAGGTGCCTGTTACTGGCCCGAATGCGGGGAACCAGTGGTCCGCTTCGTCGATGACGATCCTGTCTCCAACCTGCAAATAGCACATATAGCCGGCGCCCTCCCCAACGGTCCTCGCTATGTACCGAGCATGACTGAAGAAGAACGCAAGGCATTCACAAATCTCATACTTCTCTGCCACCCACATCACGCTATCGTCGACAAACTGCGCCCACATGAATTTCCTATTTCCACATTGCAGAAATGGAAAGCTGTCCGCGAAGCTGCAAACCAGGAAGCATTGAGCCGTCTCAGAGAAGTAACTCCCGATACACTGCAAACCATGATCGTCGAAGCTCTGCAAGAACGCGACGAGAGGATAAATGATGCGATCGAACAACTCCAACAAGTTAACACCGAAGCAGCTCAGTTGCTGTACAGCGCCCTAGATGAACTGCGAGTGCTACGCAACGCTAACAACCTCGATCGCAGGGTACTAGCTAACTTTGCCGAGGCTGCTGATGGTCTCGATCGCAGAGTGCTGTCAAACTTTGCCGAGGCTGCTTACGGTCTCGATCGCAGGGTGCTGGCTAGCTTCGCCGAGGCTGTAAACGGTCTCGATACCAGAATGCTAGAACAGTTCATCCGAGCAACATACAGACTCCCGGACCGCTAGGCATCCGTGCCGCCAAGTTGCCAGGGTAGCTGGAAAGCTGCAGCCGCCGGCGGTTTCTCAGGGCACCTTACGCCCAAAAGGTGAGCTCGTGGGAAAGGTGGCACGTTCGCGCAAGTGAAATTTCGACGAACCTAGGGCGGCGAGTCCAGCAGCCGCACCTCGGTTCGGCTCGCGATCGGAAGGGAGCCCGGCCTCGACACCGTAATCAGCGTCGCGGGGAAAGCGGCCAGGGAAGTCTCGACCTTACAAGTCTCAGACGCTGTCTCCGATTTGGCCCGACCTTGGCCCTTCGAAGTTTTCCGGAGCGCACATCTCTGCGCCAGCTAATGCCATTAGCGTCACGGAATTGTATATAGCTTGAATGCAAAGTACTAGCGTGAAATTCGGCAAAGGAAAACGGGAGTGTTCTGCCTTCTCCTGAAGCAAGGACGGGTGCGACGTTGATGATGCGCCACAGGGCCGCTCTCTTATTCTCTTCGTCAACACTCGCAAGGCAGAACGTAGCATGTACGATCGGTCGACTTCCACCGTTGGTAACGTTAAGCTGAACAGTTCCATCCGGCTCGTTGATGAACCATGTGACAACTTGAGCCGCCTCAGCTTGGTCATCCTTCTGTCGGTCGCGCCGAAGGATCGAAAAGCCTAGAAATAGCGACCCGGCCGTAGCGAGTCCGGAGACCCACTCCGCTAGGCTACCGATCTGCATGCGATCTATCTCCTAGAAGCGCGAGCGAGCGCGGTGCGCTCTTGGATCTATTTAAGGGCGCTGACGCTAGGCCGGCGGCGGCGTAGCGCGCCGCCTCGATCTAGTCGGGCCTACTCGGCACAGTCAGAGGCCTAGCGTGCCACGAGCTGAGACGTGATGCAGTACGAAAGTGCAGCAATCACCTAGATTTACGGCGGCTCTAGCCGGCCTGGCATTGGGCGGTTGAACTGCCTAAACGACCTTCAGTGACCCGTCCGCCCCTAGATGGCAAAGAACGGTCTAAAATTCGCCGTATCTTGATGAAATACCGATCGCGGGAATGCGCTCCTTGTCTTGTGTGTTGACGTGGTCGCTTGATCGCTGCGTGGTCCCCGGTCGCGGGAGGAACGGGTTCGAATCCGGTCCTGCCAGAGGTCGGGGGAATGCTCGTCACTCTTTGCAACAAGGCGCTGCGAGAAGAGGTGGTGGAACGCCTCAGAAAGGTGGTGCGTATGACAGCATCGAGGATTGATCGCATTAGCCCCATAATTTCGTGTGTACTAATGGTAGCGGGAGTTATGGTGTGCTCCTCTCCCGTCCAGGGACCACGCAGTGCACTTGCGCCCGTTTGACCTCTCGGCGCTGCGTGCCTGTCGCTTGCCCGATGGGAGCGGCCACGTGGGAGTCGTTAGGAACGACGGTTGACCTGCAACTCGCCAGGAGTCATCTTGCAGGCGATGCTGACAGTGCATAGCGGCATACGGGATATATGCGGGATGATCTTGGTACTTGCACCGGCTAAGACTGCTATCAGGCCAGCTAGCAATGCCGCCGAGCATCGAGCCGCCAATGGTCTTGAAAACCATTAGGGTCGACTGTAGACCCAGCGGGTCGAAGCTCGTCTTGCTAACGGATTTGCTAACAACGGCTATGTAGGCAACTGGCGCTGTCGGCGAAGCCTGGTGCTCTCACCCGGATGCTGCTCCATTGCCTTTCGCTTCAACTCCTGAGCGGGCATCTCACCCACGCCGGGAGGGGAAAGGCGTTGAGGATCCAGGCCTCTGCGGCAAACGGATCACGATTAGAGCACCCCGGCAAACCGCTCTCCTTCCCGTGACGTCTACCTAGTCAGGGAGGGGTCATCTTGATGAAGACTTGTGCACGAATCGCCGTGGCGGCATCTGCGGTCCTAAGTATCGCGGCGTGCTCGAGCGGGAGCCAGGCGACACCGGGGAGTTCTGCTTCGTCGGCATCCGCCGTGCCAGTTACCGCTGCGTCAGCGTCGTCGCCGTCGGCGAGGGCGAGTGCGGCGCCGGAGACCGCTGCTGGTGCCCGGGTCGCTGCGAGCCGGTTCTTCGGTCTCTACACCGCCAGCCAGTACGCCGAAGCATGGACGCTCCTTCCGCCATCCACGCGGCGCTCGATATCGCAGGAGACGTGGACCGCAGTCCACCAGGCATGCCCGAGTGCCTCAGCTGGACTGGCCTTCAAGATCACCGACGTGACGGTTACCGGGAACACGGCCGTGGTGACCTACACATTGGCCGGGGCCGCCTCTGCGCTGGGCACCGCCACTCAGGCATTCACTTACTCGCAGGGTCAATGGTGGCTGGTGCTCAGCGATCCCGGCATGTATGAGCACGGCAGCGTCAAGAAGGACATTGCTGCTGCCAAGGCACAGGGGCAATGCTCTGGTAGCTGAGCATTAACCGGCTGAGGCAAGTAGTCCGCCGTCAAGACGGGGTTAACAGTGTTCCTGCTGGCACGAGTCGTCCCGTACAGCAGCTAGGTACAGCAACCCATACGCACTACGGCCGTCCTGAGCAAACCCCCACAGACGCACTATGCTGCGCGGTTCGACCGGGAGCAGGACCATGCCAGTAGTTCGGGACGAAGAGGCCACCCGCACTGCCGAATTCGGCTATGCAGGCATATCAAGGCGGCCGCCGCGGCCTCATGGTCGAGAGCCTTCGCGCCGTAGCCTTGTCCCATGGGACAACCCAGCGAAAGCGATTATGACCGCCCGGGTGCTATCTACACGGCGGTCATCGTGGCTTTGGTCGGAGAAGATCGCGCGAACTATGACCCATGGTCGCCAGTGACCTACGTCGACGCCACCGCGCGCTCTTCCGCCGGACCGGTCGCGGTTTCTGAGGTGGTGACCAGTCCCATCCCCGTCGCGGTCCAGCACCGGGTAGCCCGGGCCCTGGCCGCCCGCACGCAGGTGCGGTTCGTGGACGACCCGCGGTCGGTGATCCTGCCCGACGGCCGGGTCCGGGACCTATGTCGGCTGATCACGCTGGCGCCAGTACCGGCCGCCGGTCGCCCGGTCGAAGTCGGAGCGCGGTCTTATGCCGGGCCCCTTGGCCGGATGAGCTGCACCTTCATCGTGGACGGGACCGGTGCCCACTGGCGGGTGACCGGCACCACTGGTATCTACTCCAGTTCGTGAGCTCCGCCCGGGAACGGGAGCCGCCGCAGATAGCCAGCGCTCGGTCTGGGCTGCCTCAGGCGGGGTGGACTCTCGTGGCCCATAGCCTGATGGCATGAGTTTCTTTGACATTACCCGGCCCTCTGTGTCGCCGCCGTGGGGCGGATCCGAGCGCCCGGCCTGGGAGCGACCAGACGGCGTGAACCCCGGAGTGGCCCACATCGGCTTGATGCTGATCCGTACCGATGAGGTGGCCGTGGCCGTGACCAGCGTGGCGGCCTACCCGAACGGCTTCGAGTTCACCGTCGAGGCGCAGCTGCATCACCAGGACCTCACCTGGGGCATAAGCCCCCTGGACCCGGCCTCCGATCCACGTTCGGAGCAGGATCCTGACCAGGCCCTGCGGCTGGGAGTCCTGTACGCCGATGGCCGCCGAGCCCGGACCAGCACCTACCAGCCAGTGCCTGCCGAATCCGGCTGGGATGAAAACCTGATCCTGCAGGAAACCAGCACCGGCGGGACCGGCCGTATGTGGCGCGGGGAGTTCTGGGTTCACCCGCTGCCACCAGACGGCCCAGTGACCTTCGTCGTGTCCTGGCTGCTGCGCGACGTACCTGAGACCCGCACCGACCTGGACGGCTCGGTGATCCATGAGGCTGCCAGCCGCGCCGTGATCGTGTGGCCCGAGGAACCATGACCAGCTCCGCCCAGGCCAAGCGAAGCAGTGCAGCACCAAAGTGCAGCAACCAATCCGACCTGCAGCTGACTTTGGGCGACCTCTTCCAAGTTCTGACTTGCCCAAACGACCTCTAACGACCTCTCCGAGGCTGGTTTGCAACCAGAAGGTCAGGGGTTCGAGCCCCCTTAGCTCCACAAGCTTTTCGAACAAATATCCCCCGTGTACAGCTGCGAAGTACAGCAACGTGCAGCTACTCGGCTTCCTCGGGCGGCTCGGCAGGCGACATCGCGAGAGCGTCACTGAGTCGCCGGAACGCGTCAAGGGTCGTCTTGTCCGGCACCATCGTGTAGATCTCCATCGTGATGGCGATCTTGCTGTGCCGCAGGATCCGCATGGCCACCCGGGGATGCACGTCGAGCGCCGCCAGGAGCGATCCGCAGGTACGGCGGCTGTCATGTACCCGGATCCGGCGCCCGCCAGCCTTGGCGCAGCGCAGGTCAAAGCGGCGGCTGACCGCCCGCGGCTCAATCGCGCGGCCGGAGCGCGTGGTGAAGACAAGACCGTCAACGGGCCAGGAGCCGCCGTTTTCTTCCAGCCCGGGTGCGTATGCGGTATTGGGCCTCGCGCTGGAGCCTCAGTGCAGCGAGGCAGATATCAGGAAGCGGGAGAATGTCCGTGCTGCCGTCAGTTTTCAATTGCTGCTGGTGGATGAGCTCGCGGCCGACGCGCTGAAGGTGCCACTCAAGCGAGACCTCGGCATCATCCAGGTCAATAGAGGACCAGATGAGCCCTGCGCCTCGCCCTTGCGCAGGCCGTCGGGGTAGCGGACCGGAGTGCGGAGATGGCGGTGGCTGACCGGGGCAGCCGCCGGGTGAGGAGGGGGAAAGCCAGGGCTACCAGCAGGTACACGAGGGTGCCGAACACGGCGAGGATGGGCAGCCCGGCTCCGGCCGCGGAGCCGATGGCGGCGGTGACCCAGACTCCGGCGGCGGTGGTCAGGCCGCGGACGGAGTCGCGGCGGACGAAGATGACGCCCGCGCCGATGAAGCCGATGCCGCTGACGATCTGGGCGGCGACCCGGGAGGGGACCAGGATGACGCGGCCGGTTTGCAGGACGTCGGCGAATCCGTACTTGCTAACCAGCATGAACAGGGCCGCGCCGACTCCCACGAGGGTGTAGGTGCGCAGTCCGGCGTTCTTCTGCCGGATCTCCCGTTCCAGTCCGATGGCGGCGGACAGCATCAGGGCCAGGCCCAGTTCCCCGGCCTGGGTCCAGCCCTCGCCGCCGGATACGGCGGGGTTAACGGCCTGGGTGAAAGCCAGATAACTGGCCGGAGTCATCTGACCAGGTTATCCGGCGTCCTTCTTCCGGGCGGCCAGCGGCGGCCGCCCGCGGCTGGAGTTCAGAGCGGTGTTGCGCTGGTGGTGACAGCGACCGGCTGGCGGGCGGGGCGGCGGTCGGGGATGTCTTCGAGGCTGCGTCCGGCGGGTTCGGGCAGCACGAGGGTGAGCGCGAAGCCGAGGACGGAAACCCCGGCGGTGAGAAGCAGGGTGCCGCGCAGGCCGAGAGAGGATTGCAGCAGCGGGAACAGGAACACCCCGATGAAGGCGCCGAGCTTGCCGATGCCCGCCGAGATGCCGTGGCCGGTGGCGCGCATGTCGACCGGGTACAGCTCGCTGGGCAGCACGAACGTGGTCATGTTCGGGCCGAACTCGGTGAAGAAGTAGCTCACCCCGTAGACCAGCAGGAACGGTGCGACGGCGGTGGTCATGCCGGGGATGGCGCCGAGGATCAGGAAGCACGCCGCCATGACGGCGAAGCCGGTGAGCTGCAGGCGACGGTGGCCGATCTTGTCCAGCCGGATGATGGCCAGGATGTAGCCGGGTACGGCCGCGACCGTGAAGATGGCCAGCTGCAGGGCGATCTTGGTCATGGTGGAGGCGTGCGGGTCGATCAGGCTGAGGATCTGCGGGGTGGAGATGGTGTTGCCGTAGTAGGCGTAGTCGAGCAGGAACCAGCAGCCTGCCGTCCCGGCCAGCATGATCAGCCAGCGGCGGTTGGTCAGGAACGCCCGCAGGCCCATTGGCTGGTGGCTGCCCGCCTCGGCGCTGGACAGGGCGGAGGTCTCGGTGGCGGCTCGCTCGGCGCGTTGCCGGACCTGGGCCTGGTAGCGGGGTGATTCGGGCATCCGGCAGCGCAGGTAGATCACGGCAGCGGCGGGGACGGCACCGAGGCCGAGCAGGACCCGCCAGGCCATGTCGGTGCTGACGCCGGAGCCGAGCAGGGCCAGGGCGACAAGCGGGCCGATGATCAGGCCGAGGGCCTGGGTGCCGAAGACCATCCCGACGAGCTTGCCGCGGTCCTTGCGGTTGGCGTACTCACTGACCATGACGGCGCTGACGGGGTAGTCGCCGCCGACGCCGAAGCCGAGCAGGAACCGGAAGCCGAGCAGGACCCACAACGATCCGGACAGGGCCGAGCCGAGCGCCCCGGCGATCATGATGGCGGCGACGATCCAGTACACGCGTTTTCGGCCGACGACGTCGGCGTACCGGCCGAAGACCAGCGCGCCGAGGAAGGCCGCGCCGAGCATGGTGCTGTTCAGCAGGGACAGCTGGCCCGCGTTGAGGTGCCAGTCCTTGGTGATCAGCGCGGAGGCGATCCCGATGACGAACAGGTCGTAGGCGTCGGTGAAGAACCCGATGCCTGATGCCACGACGGCTCGCAGGTGGACGCGGCCGATGGAGGCCTCATCCAGTGCAGCGATCAAGTCCCCGGACTGCATCTCGGTCATGGTCACCTAGCCCCGCTATGACCCCGCCAGGTCGCTGACCTGGCTGTGATCAGTCCGATACCACGAGCACCGTATGCCTGACGGGCAACGCGCACCCGAACCAGAGATGAACAGGAGATGAACCAAGATCAAACGGCATCCGAACGAAATCAATTGCCGGGCGGTAAACTTTCCTTTCGTGACCGTAACCACCTGTTCTTCCCGCAGACACCTGCTGGCTGCCCAGTGAAAGTCTTGCCGGGGCAAGATAAGCAGATGGCGCTCTCCGGCGTTCTGGCCCGCGTGATCGGATGGCTCCGGGCGGGCTATCCCGACGGGGTCCCGGACGCCGACTACGTGCCGTTGTTCGCTCTCCTCGGCAGCCAGCTGACTGACGATGAGGTGACCGCGGTCGCTGACGAGCTGGCCTGCGAGAGCGATCCGGATTCAGCCCAGGCCATCGGCCGGGCCATCACGGCGGCTACCAGCCATGACCGGCCCACCGATGCCGACATCAACCGGGTCCGGGCCCGGCTGGTTGCTGGTGGCTGGCCGCTCGCCGAGCCTGGCAGGGCCAGCTAGGCCCCGGGGGCTGCCTGATGTCAGTGCCCGGATCCGATCACCGGCGTGATTTCGACCGCCGCATGGACGTCCTCGACGTGAAGGTCGTCGAGTTGTTCGCGATGGTCTGTGAGGACCTTCCGAGAGTGAATGAGACGCTCCTGGCCGGCGCCGATCAAGCGGCCGGGCAGCTGGCCGAGCGGGACCGGGCCATCGACACCCTCTACCGCGAGATTGAGCAGCTGGTCAGCCGGGAGATCCTGCTGCAAGCGCCGGTCGCCTCGGACCTGCGGTTCCTGCTGACCGTCCTGCAGATCGCCCCGGAACTGGAACGAACCCACGACCTGGAATGCCAGATCGCCGCCCGGGCGAGTCACTTCCTGGCGGCGGAACTGTCGCCGCGATGCCGGGCCCTGATCGAGCGGATGGGTGACCTGGCCGACGGCATGTGGCACCAGGCCGCCGACTGCTGGTACCAGCGGGACGGCTCGGCCGTCTCAGCCCTGGCCAAAGCCGACGATGAGATTCGCGAGCTTCACGCCAGCCTGGCGGCCGAGCTGGCTTCCGCCCAGATGCCGGGCGCGGTCACGGTGGAGCTCACGCTTGTAGGGCGCTTCTATGAACGGCTCGGCGATCACGCGCTCAACATCGCCCGGCGGATCAGCTCCCTGGCCGGATCGGCGACCGGTTAGTCCGGTTTCGGGTGGGTAGCAGATGGCAATGTTTCAGCTGAGCATGGTGGTGGTGGCCCGCCAGGCCTGCATGCTCGGCGTCTTGAGATGTACGCTCCCATGATGGGGGAGCTGCGCACCTGCGAGAAATGCGGTGCCACGTTCGAGCCGCGCCGCGAGCACGCCCGGTTCTGCTCTGCCGCCTGCCGGATCGTCTGGAACCGTGAGCACACCAGCGGCCAGCTCACCGGCGACACCGCGCTCAGCTGGTCCGCCGGGGCGATGGACGACACGATCCAGCGGCTGGGCAAAGCCACCGGAATCGACCTGCCCGAGGCCGTCGCGCTGGTCAGCGAGTGTGTCTGGTGGGTCACCCTGGTCGACGCCACCATGGTCCGATACCACGAGGCGGCCTACGACACCGCTCTGGCCGCTCTCGTCCCGGTTGAACGCCGCGTCATCGAGGGAACCTTCACTGGGCTGCGGTTCGTCCGGAACTGGATGGGGTATCACGCCGACCCCGCCGACTTCATCCAGCCCGAGAACGGCCCCGACGGCCTCGAAGCCCCGGTAGCTTCATGGACATGGAGTTCGCTGCCTGCGGTTGAGCTCGGAGTGGTCGCGCCCAAGGGCCGCAAGTGGGAATCAGCCCGGTACAAGCAGTACGGC
Organism: uncultured Actinomycetes bacterium; assembly: GCA_963744005.1. Classification (GTDB taxonomy): domain Bacteria; phylum Actinomycetota; class Actinomycetes; order Streptosporangiales; family Streptosporangiaceae; genus Palsa-504. The sequence goes on from CAVURU010000003.1 coordinate 3,486,763, forward strand.
ACCTACCTAGCCCGCCGCCCGCTCGGCGAGACCCTCAGCCGCGCCGCGGCCTTCCTCAACGACATCGCCGAGACCTCGTAACCGTAGCTGCAGCCGGGCCCGCCGGAGGTACTGCCAAACCTGGTGCCAAAGCGGCAGACAACGCCCGACACGAGCTGACGGCCCTGGAACGTCGGCCAAGCACGCAACCGGCCAACGACAGCTCTAGACGATGTGCCCACTCCTACGGATCAGATAGTCGGCTAGTACCGCAGAGCGTTGCCGAATTGAGCCGTTCTTTGATCAAGGCGGCGCCTCACGGCGCCGCTGGCCCGGCGTCAGCGCTCTCCCTCTGACCTTGACGGCCCCGGGTCGGCGCACGCCGGGCCACGTTCGGAGGCAGGGCAGATCATTGGGCTCAATGGCATGCAGACTGGGCTCGGGTGGCCGGGAGCTTCCTCATCGCCTGATTGTCCAGCTCCCGGCCACCGCGTCTAGGGCGGCCTGCGGCCGTCGCATGCGATCGGCTGTGCCGACGCTAGACCCGGCGACCGCTTACAGGACCCGGCAGCAATCAGCAGGCTGGCAGGGGAGCAGCAACCAGGGGGTAGGGATCGGCGTCCAGGTGGTCTGACCTCGGCTGGTCATGATCAGCAGCCTGTCGACTTGGATCAAAGTTCGGTTGGGCCCGACGGTGTCCGGGACGCTGACTTGCGCTGGGGACTAGCTGGGGAGCACTGGCAGGAGAAGCCGGGATCGGGATCGGATCGTGTTGATGGTGCTTGTGCCGACTGTTGCGTGCCGGAAGCCCATGATGGCTGGCATGTCGGGGTTCTGGTCGTCGCTGGTTAGGTGCAGTCTGATGCGATGTCCGGCGTGGAACCGGCGGGCGTTGGGCACCAGGGGGATGCGGTAGTGGACGTCCTGGCCGATCGGAACCGCGACCGCTTCGCGGCAGGGCAGGACGGGGGCGCCGGGACGGCTGGCGTCCTCGTCGACCTTCCGGAGGCTGGCCCGGAGGTACCCGGCGGTGACGTCGGCTGAGGTCCCGTCGGGCTCGATGTCCTGGAGCGTGGCGATCCACGCCGTGTCCGCTGCCGTGCTCCGGGCCACGAGGCGCAGCTCGATGTCCCCGGCCATGTCCAGGTCTTCGTCCAGCGGATCGCTGGTCCAGGTCAGGTAGCTGGGGGGTCGGTGGGACTGGGCTGGGCCCGGTTCAGTCCAGCGCCCAGGGTCAGGTAGTCCATCGCGCCCGGCTGGCCTTCGGCCGGATCCAGCGAGCCGTCGGCGTTCAGGGCGAACGCCCGGTGGGTGGCCGATGACGGCGGCCAGGTCTCACAGGTCCGCCATTCATCGGCGACGGGGAGCCAGTACCGGATGGCTGGGCCGTCCAGGATGCCGGTGTCGGCGCCCTTGAGCCAGTGGTCGAACCAGGCGAGGGCCTCGACGTGAAGGCTTTCCCAGGGCCAGGTCAGGCCGAAGTCTCCCAGCATGGTGACCCGGACGGCCGGGGACCTGGTCAGGGCGGCGAGGGTTTGGAACGTGCTGGGCAGGTGCAGGGGAACGTTCTGCCAGTCGCAGCCCAGGTAGACCGGGACGGTGACCTTGTCCAGCCGCGGAATCAGGTTGCGTTCGTCCCACCAGTCATCATGCACTGGGTGCTCGACCGCGGCGGACCGCCACAGGTCGTCCCAGGGATGCGGGTCGTGGTGCAGCTTCAGCGCGGCCTTCATTACCCCGATAGAGGCCTCGCCGTTCATCGTGGCGAACTTCTCGTGCAGCCGGGGCGTGTTGAGCACGTGGCGGGCGGCGTTGACGATCGTGCCGCGCCACAGCTTGTCGCCGTGGCCGGAGGTCATCCCGACCATCGACAGGAACGGGGTGACAAAGGTCGAGTTCAGCAGGCCGTGGTGGACCGCCGCCTCATACAGGTCACTCGTCGTGGCCACCGGGAAGATGGCCCGCAGGTGCGGCGGCTGCTCGACGGCTGCCTCCATCTGGGCCATGGCGAAGTAGCTGATGCCGATCATCCCGACGTTGCCGTCCGACCACGGCTGGGCGGCGGCCCACTCCACGAGGTCGTGCATGTCGCTGCGCTCCTGGCCGTCCATGAAGTTGAAGGTCCCTCCGGACCCCCCGGTCCCGCGAATGTTCGCGATCACGTGAACATAACCGCGAGGGACGAAGAAATCGCTGGCGCCGGCCTCGATGAAACCCATCGGCGCACCAAGATCCTGAATCTGCCGCGGATATGGCGAAGCCGCGATCAGCACCGGATAGCGGCCTTCGCCCCTGTGGCCGGTAAACGTCGGCCAGCAGGGTGATCCCGTCACGCATCGGCACTTCGACGTCGTCATCACGCACGAAGGCATGAACAGGTTCCGACAGATTCCGGTACTCACGGCCGGATGTCTGAGGCCCGTTCAGCTGCCGCTCACCACGGGCCGTCCCCGACACCCTCGACAAAACCTCACTCATGACAAGCTCCTTATCTCCGCGCACTTGCCGAACTATGGGGCCAACGCGGGCCAGGCCGCCCCCGGCCCGGTACACACCCAGCTTCAACCCTGCTGCAAGCGAAATCCCTAGGGAGCCTCTCTAGTCCGAGAACCCGGAGCAGATCGCGGCGCGCACCGCCGACGGGCGGCTGTTCCACGCGGCAGTGGTCGGCGCCACCATCTTGTCGCTCACCGAAGGCGATAAAGCACACAACGAGGCCACTGCGCAGACGCTCGAGCGCCTCCTGGGACTCCTCATCCAGCATCCCGAGGGCCGAGCCGCCGGGCATGCAATGTCGGCTGGCTATATGGCCCAGCTGCGTCGGTCCAGCTGGAACTGCTGCGAACAGTCGTACTCCGAGGTGCTAATGCGGTTGGGACAAGGCTCGAACAGGAGCCGAATCGTGAAGGCAACGCAGACGGGGCACGGGACATATGCGGGATGATCTTGCTACTTGCCGCGGGTGAAACTGCCAACAGCCCAACTAGCGATGCTGCCGGGCAACGAGCCGCCCATGGCCTTGAAACCATCAGGACCAGCCCCGGCCACGATGTTGGGAGCCAGGCTGGGAGCCACACGGATGAACGACCTTCGGATGAGCCGGACCTACCTGGACAACCGGCGGAGACGAGCCCGAGGTCACGGACTGGTCTGAACGGGACCGTATGCCGCACGGGAATCTACGGATCAGATGATCGGTATCGCCGAGTACAGCAGCTAAGTAGCTTTCCGGACATAGATCCCCTCGTACAGCGGCAAAATACAGCCACGTGCAGCTACTCGGCATCTGACGCTCGCTCCCGGAACCTCGAGGGGAGGGGGTGATCCGGGACGACGTTCGCCGCGTCGATGCCCCTTGTATACATACTCGCGAGTACGATGGCGTTATGGCTGATCAGCAGCCACCTGGAGCTCTGGGCCCGGCTGCCTCCGTCAGGCAGACCTTCCTGGTCCCCGAACACTAAGCCAAGCGCGAAGGCGGGCTGTTGCCCAGCACTCAGTACACCTGCACGTTCGTCAACGGCGTGCCCGTCGTGACCACCCCCGCGGAAATCGACATCACCACCGCGGATGAGTTCCGCGCCGTCCTGCACGACGCAGCCAGCGGTGACCGCCAGGTGGTCGTGGTCAACATGATGAACGCCACCTTCTGCGATTCCTCCGGGCTCCATGCCCTGCTCGGAGCGCACCGGCGGGCTACCTCTGCAGGTCGTGAGCTGCGCCTGGCCATGCCCCCGGGGAGTCCGGTCACCCGTATCTTCACCCTGACCGGCGTGGATGGTGTCCTGGTCTGCTTCCCCAGCATCGAAGAGGCCTGGCCGAGCGACTCGTCGCTTAGCAACGGTCACCCGGGGCCGGTGCCCAGGCTCACTTGAAGCGCGACGCCGTGGCGGGCTTGATGTGCGACCCACCCCTGGATTCCTTGCGTCGCGCCTGCGTTGCCGCGGAACAGTCAGGCTTCGCAGGCCAGGTGCGCGACTCGATCAAGGAACGAGGACCATCCGGAAACGGGCCTGGCCGGACTGCATGCGGGCGAACGCGGCGGGCGCTTCGGTCAGGGGCGCTTGCTCGATGACGGGGCGCACGCCTTCTCGGAGGGAGAAGGCGAGGTTCTCTTCGTTCTCGACAGGTCGTCCGGTGAGGGAGCCGAGGACCTGGATACCGCGGCCGGTGAGATCTCCGGTCGATACGGTGATCGGGTCAGCGGAAGCGCCGACCACGACGAGTTTGCCGTTGGTGGCCAGCGCGGCGATGAGCGCTGTCGGCGCGGCGCCCGAGGCGGCGGTGGCGACGATGAGGTCGGCGCCGCCGAGCGCTCGCAACGCCGCGGCCGCGGCGCCGGGGTCGGTGGCATCGATGTAGTGGTCGGCGCCGAGCTCGCGGGCGGCTTGTTCTTTGGCGGTGCCGCGCGCGATAGCGATGGTGTTCATGCCCATCTTGGCTGCGTACTGGAGGCCCAGATGCCCCAGGCCGCCGATGCCTTGGATGGCGACGGTCGACCCGGGCCGCACGTTGCCGCGGAGGATTGCGTTGTAGGTGGTCAGGCCGGCGCAGAGCAACGGTGCCGCCTCGACGGAGGTGAGTTCGTCCGGGATGGCGACGAGCGCGTTCTGACGTGCGGTCATGTACTCCGCATAACCGCCGTCGACGCCGATACCGGTCTGGACCTGGTTCTGGCAATGCACGAAGTCGCCATGCCGGCAGGAGGGGCAGTGACCGCAATGGCCGGCCAGGAACCCGACCCCAACGCGATCGCCGGCCTGCCAGCCGGTGACCTCTGCCCCGATGGCGTCGATGACCCCGGCCACCTCGTGGCCGGGCACGACGCCAGGTTCGGTCTCGGGGTGTGCGCGGACGGGACGGGCGTCCGTGCTGCAGATGCCGCAGGCTTCGACCCGCAGGCGCACGTTCCCGGCGGGCGGGTCGAGTAGCGGGCGTTCGGTGAGTTCGAGTTCACCGGAGGCGGCAACGTGGATGGCTCGGTAAGCCTGCGCGGGGGCGGAAGGCATGGCGTGTCCTTTCGAGGGCTTCGACGGTCAGGGCTACGTGACCACCGCGCCGCCATGAACTCGATGTGGCGTACGCGGTGGTCGTGGCGCGGCTCAAGCGGCGCGGGCGTTGAGGTACTCGACGACCGCTTCGGCCGACGGCTGGGCCGAGGCCGGGTTCTGGCCGGTGATGAGGTTGCCGTCGATCACGACCTGCGGGGCGAACGCCGGGCCGCCGTCGAAGTCGGCGCCGTTCTCGCGCAAGCGGGACTCGAGCAGCCAGGGAGCCTTGTCGCCGAAGCCGAACAAGGTCTCTTCCTCGTCGGTGAAACCGGTCATCTTCTTGCCCGCGAAGGGCCACGATCCGCCAGGCGCTGCGGCCGGCAAGAGTGCGCCGACGCCGTGGCAGTCCGCCGCAACCGCCTTGTTCTTGTCCTGGTAGAGGGCCACGACGATGGTGCCGATGACCGGGTTGTCGGCCAGGTCCTCCATCGGGCCGTGGCCGCCGGACACATACACGGCGTCGTAGTCGTCCGGGTTGATGTCCTCGAGCCGGGCCGGCTTGGTCAGTGTCTCGCCCAGGCCGGCCATGTACTGCCGCTGAGCGTCAACCGCGGCCTGGTCATTGCTGTTGAGGTCTAGCCGCAGGCTCACCTCGTCCATGGTGGGGGTCACGCCACCCGGCGTGGCGATCGTGATGTCGTCGCCGGCCCGGCTGAACACCTGGTGCGGGTGGATGAACTCTCCGGCCCAGAACCCAGTGGGGTGCTTGGTGCCGTCCTTCAGCGTCCAGACGCTAGAGCCAGAGACGGCGAGCAGGATCTTGGTCATGTCTTGCCTTCCCGATGTCAGGCGGAGGCTCTCGCGCCCCGATAGATGATGAACTAATCTATCGGGGGCAACGCGCAAGCGGTAAGATGAAAGCCATCATCTATTTATGAGGAGCGCGAGATGGGACGAGCCTCGAAGGAACAGGCCCAGCAACACCGCAAGCAGCTCATCGAGGCTGCCTCGCAGCTCTTCCGTGAGCGCGGCGTCGACGGCGTGAGCGTCCCGGAGCTGATGGCGACCACCGGCATGACCCACGGCGGCTTCTACCGCCACTTCTCCTCCAAGGAGGAGCTCGCCTCGATCGCCTGCGCCCACGCCTTCGAGGATCAGGTCGAGGGCCTTCGCGAGTTCGCCCGGACCGCGGCGGACCCCGAAGGCGCCTTCATCGAGTTCTACCTCTCCGATCCGCACCGCTCCGATGTCGCCAACGGCTGCCCGCTGGCCTCCCTCAGCGGCGACATCGCCCGTACCGACCCCGACAGCCCCGCGCGCGCCTCGTTCATCGCCGGCGTCCGCGCCTTCGCCGCCGGCGTCCAGGCCCTCGACGAGGACGGGACACCCGAACACCGGGGCCGCTCGCTCGCCCGCCTGTCGATGCTCATGGGCGCGCTCGCCCTCTCCCGGTGCCACCGAAGGCGACCCCATCAGCGACGAATTCATCGCCGCCGCCCGCACCGCGCTAGCCGGCGACAGGGACCAGACGACGGCCTAAGGCCCGGACAACCAGCGCTCAAGACTGAGCTGCGACCCGTCTGGTCATCGTGACATGTCAGCATCGCGGCGGTTGATTGATCTGTCCCGGCGAGCACCAACAGCACCACGGCCACGCTAGGGCTCTCCGCACGTGCGCCGTCGTGATCAGGACCGGTCACCTCTTGGGGATGACAGGGATCTCGAGGCTGGACAGGTGGCGTGATGTCCAGGTGATGGTGGCCTTCCCCCGGCCGCTGGGCTCGTAGCGGGTGGGAAAGTGGCCGAAGAAGGGGTTGCGGGGTTGCAGGTACCGGCCTGCTATCAGCAGGCGGAGGCTGTCACCGGCGCGGAAGAGGGTCGCGGAGGAGCTGAGCGGGATCAGGAGCTCGACGTTCTCGTTGTCGCGGACCGGCTGGAGCGTACGGAAGGTGTGTTCGGGCTGGTGGGGTGCGCTGAGCTCGGGATCGAGCTCGCGCAGGGCGAGGCGGAGCCGGCCCTGGGCGACGCGGTCGCGTCCGTATCCGTAGGAGCCGTTGAAGGGGACCGGGGTGCCGTGTGACCATTTCTCGACGCCGATGAACAGTCTCGGGTCCTTCGCGCCGGTGGTGGCCACGTTCAGCCGGAGGGTCATAGGGCCGCTGAGTTCGGTGTCCTCGTCGAAACGGTAACTGAAAGCGGCGGCGTTGCGTCGCAGGCTGAAGGTGATGCGGCCGGCCTCGGCCGGGTGCTCGCTCAGGATGCCGCCAGCGGCGAGGTGAAGGTGGCGCCAGTCGGTGCGCTCCAAGGGCCATTCCTGCTCGTCACGTATCTCGACGATGTGGTCACGCCGGTCGCGGACCTCCAGCCGCATCCGGGGCAGCGGGGGCGTGTCCCGGCCGCGCAGGTGCCGGTCGAAGAACGCGAGCTGGGTCCGGCGTGCTTCCTCGCCGTAGAAGGTGGACCATTTCGGCCCGCGGTGCGCGTAGGCGTGGCGGTCTTCGGACCCGGCGTGCTGGAAGGCTCGCATGGATCCGGGGCTGTGCAGGTTGTCGTCGGAGAAGCTGGTGCACTCCAGGATCGGGACCTTAATCTTCGTCAGGTCGGGGGTGACGGCCTCCCACCACGCGTCGCGGAGAGGGTGCTTGCGGCGTTCGGCGGCGAAATTGGTCTTGAGCCGGGCGACGCGGCTGGTCAGGAACAGCCAGACGCGGGCGAAGCCGTTCTCCGTGATCCCGCCGGGGGTGAAGAAGTCGCGGTAGGCGTCGGTGAACCCTTCCCAGGGGCAGATCGCCTTCAGTGCGGGCGGGTCCAGGGCGGCCACCTTGTACTGCGAAAGCGCGAGATACGACACGCCGAGCATGCCGACGCGGCAGGCGGACCACGGCTGTTCCGCGGCCCACTCGATCACCTGGGCGATGTCGTCGGCTTCCTGGTCGGACAGCAGGTCCCCGCGTCCCTCGGAGTGCCCGCCGCCGCGGGTGTCCAGGTTGATCACCGCGTATCCGTGCTGGGCCCACCAGACGGGGTCGGGGGCTTCCCAGCTGGTCTGGTCCGAGATCCGCACCGGCTCGGGCTGGTTCATGATCCGGAACTGCGGGTTCAGCGACCAGCGTCCCCGTTTCTTCGTAGGCACCTGGTCTTTGCCGTAGGGGTGCGCCGACATGATGACCGGGAACGGCCCGTCGCCCGCCGGGCGGAAGAGGTTCAGGCGCAACGTGACTCCGTCGCGCATCTGCACCGGCACGTCTTGATCCTTCGTGACGTCGGCGGGCATGGGGTAGACGGTGACCGGCGGGCGCAGCGCCGCGGGAATCCGGGTCCTGGCGTAGGCGAAGCCTCCGGGGCGGTGCCAGGGACGGTCGAGGGTGACGGTGTTCATGATCGCTGTCCTTCCATGGTTTTGAACAGCGTTCTAATGAAGTTGAACAACACTCTAAATCATGGGTAGGATCCTGTCCATGGGCACTTCTGAATCGGCGGAATCCGCCCGGCCGAGCCGCCAGAAGAGAGTCGGCGACGCGCTGCGGCAGGACACCCGGTACCGTCTTTGCAGGCCGCTGAGGAAGAATTCCCAGTTCACGGCTGCGCGGGGACGACCGTCACCCGCCTTGCCGCCGCAGCCGGGGTCTCCGTCCAGACGCTGTACCTGGCCTGGGGCAGCAAGCGGGCCCTGCTGCGCGGCTACATGGAGAACGCACTTTCCGGGGGCACAGGCTCCCCGGAGGACGCCGACGATTTGCGGGTTTGCCTCCCCGCGAGCGGCTTGCCGGGCTAGCGGCCCTGGTCACCGAGATCGCCGAACGCGCCGCAACCGGATGGGCCTCTACCGGGACGCATCCGCCGTCGACCCCGAGATCGCCGCCGACTGGAACGAACCCCAGCTGCTGCACCACCGGCTCTTCACCCGGATACTCGATGGCGTTCCCGACAGCGCCCTGGCCGAAGGCCACACCACGAAGACCGCCGCCGACACCGCGTGGACCATCGCGAGCCCCGAAAGCTGTGACCTCCTCGTCCGCCGCCTCGGCTACCAGCTCGGCGAATTCCACGACTGGATGAGACAGAACCTGATCACAGCCATCCTCGCCCGCCTAGTCGTTCCCGGGGGAGAGCCGGGTGCAGACCACGGCAGCGGCCAGGGCGCCGGCAATCCTGGGGGTAGCAGGACTAGGGAGTTCCCCCAGGGATTTTGCTCTCGCCCGGAGCGAAGGTTGTCGTATCGGCAGATCGCACGCTGAGCGCCCGGGAACGGGGTGCGCAACCGGCAGCCAGACCTGGCCGTTACGCCAGGCGACCCACGCCTGGCCCGTTCAGAATCAGTAGTGGCAGTTACCTCGAGGAGGGGTCATGCGCCCGTTTTTCAAGAATGAGGGCTTCAACTTCCAGACCGAAGTCGCGTTGGGGGCCGCCTACCACCGGGCGGCCGATATCGGGGAGGTCCTGTCCACGGTGGAGCGGATCCGCAACGGCCACGCGCAGTCCTGGGTCGATGAGTGGACCGCGACCGCGGACCGGCTGGCCGCCGAGGCCACGGCCAACGCCGCGGCGGGACGGCTGCGGTCGGCCGCCTGGCAGTTCCTGCGGGTGTCGTTCTACTACGCGATGACCTGGCAGGCAGCGGACGGAACCGGTGACAGCTCGCTGTTCGCCCGGCGGTGGGAACAGCACCGGGCCGCGTGGGACCGGTTCGTCGACCTGTCCGGGCTGCACATCGACCGGATCGAGATCCTGTATGAGGGCTCCACGCTGCCTGGATACTTTTTGCGGTCCGGCCCGGCGGATCAGCCTCGCCGCACGCTCATCTACAACAACGGCAGCGACGCGCCCGTGACGGCCGCCTGGATCCAGGGCGTCGCCGACGCCCTGGACCGCGGCTGGAACGCGGTGATCTTTGACGGCCCGGGGCAGAACGCCGCGCTGGTCCGGCAGCAGCTGACCTTCCGGCCAGACTGGGAGAAGGTCATCACCCCGGTCGTGGACTACCTGGTGACCCGCCCGGACGCCGACGCGGCCAAGCTCGCGCTGCTCGGGGCGAGCCAGGGCGGGTACTGGGTGACGCGGGCGGTGGCCTTCGAGCACCGCATCGCGGCCGTCGTGGCCGACCCGGGCGTCACCGACGTGTCCACCACCATGTTCGGGCAGATTCCGCACTTCCTGGCCAAGCTGGCTGACGAGGGTGAGCAGGAGAAGTTCGACAAGGACATGGAGCTGGCCTTGAGGTTCTCCGCCGCGACCAGGTCGATGATGGCGTTCCGGATGCGCCCGTACGGCACCACGTCGCCCTATGAGTTCTTCACCGCGGCCCGCGCCTACACCCTGACCGATGAGGTGATCGGGCAGATCACCTGCCCGATGCTGGTCACCGATCCCGACCACGAGCAGTTCTGGCCCGGGCAGTCCCAGCAGCTGTACGACCGGCTGCCCGGCGACAAGACGCTGATCCGGTTCACCGAGGAAGAAGGGGCCGACTCACACTGCGAGCCCGCCGGCAACGGCATCCGCGGCGAGCGCATCTTCGACTGGCTCGACCAGCGCCTCCCCGCCTGAAAGCACGGTGCGGGTTTAGCAGCTTGCGGCTACTCGGCTTTCCATTCAGGGTCTCGCTTCTCCATGAACGCGAGCGGCCCTTCCTTCGCGTCCTCGGTCGCGGCCACCCGCAGGCGGTGGCTTTCCGCGAGCACCTCGGCCTCGTAGACTGGAAGGGCCAGGCCCTTGCGGATGGCCAGCCGCGTACCGCGCACGGCCAGCGGGGCGTTGCGGTTGATGGTGGCGGCGATCTCCCAGGCACGTTCGGTGAGCGACGGCCGGGGAACCAGCTCGCTGACCAGGCCGAGGTCGTACGCGCGCTGTGCGGTCATGCGCTCGTGCTTGCCCATGAGCGCCACCCGCATCGCCACGTTGAGCGGCAGTACCCGGGCCAGCCGCACCATCTCGCGTCCCGAGACGATGCCGATGCTCACATGAGGGTCGAAGAACGTGGCCTCGGTGGCCGCGATCGCGATGTCGGAGGTGGTGATGAGGTCCAGCCCGGCGCCGGCCGCGATTCCGTTGACCGCGCAGATCATCGGCTTGGTCATCTGCAGGTACGGAGGAGTCGCTTCCTGCGGGGCATCCCACTGCGACATGGTGGCCAGCGGCGGCGGGGCGGTTCCGTTCTTCCCCGTTGGCATCTTGCCGACGTCCGCGCCGGCGCACAGCGCGCGGTCACCCGCGCCAGTGACGATGTAACACCAGATATCCGGGTCTTCCTCGATCCGGCGGTAGGCGTCGTTCAATTCCGTGATCATCTGAACGCTGATCGCGTTCAGCCGCTCGGGGCGATTCAGCGTGACGCACGCGGCCCGATCCTTCTGCTCGAAGATAATGGTCTCGTATTTCATTCATGGCCCCATTCCGCCGATGGACATCGGCTATTCAGGCGATGGCGGCGCAATGACGATCACGGACCCGAATACGCAGGCGGCGCTGCCTCTACCAGGAGCGTATGACCGTCCCCGGCCCATATCAAGGCAGAGCCACGCGTCTGGACCGGCCACAGGCCCGGCTGATACCGGCGATGCCGGGCGTCAAGCCTCCCCACCAGGAGGGTCCGCCCGGAGGGTGTGGGTGCCATCGACGTGATCGAAGCGCTGGTAATGCTGGCGCAAGAGATCGGCTCCGTAATCGCCTCCGTTGGGCGTGCGCACGATGGTGTGGATGTGATTAGCCGAGGGGACGGGATTGTCAAAGGCGACGCCGGGCTGATGGTCGAACTCGATGAGGATCACCGGGCTGTGGACTCGGTAGTAAAAGGGTCCGTCGTCACTCACGGCCCCCATCCAGGCGAAGTATGTCTCGTCGAGATGGCGGTCCATCTCGGACATCGTCACCCCGCTGTGACCCGGGCCTGCCCAGCCGGCATAGATGGCCATGAGGGCCCGGAGCCGGTGCCGCTGGTCCCCGGACAGGTCGGCCGCGCACACGCCGGCGTACGGGACCACGGCGTTGTCGCGCCAGGCGCCGGCCGCGATCCGCCCGTCCAGAGGATCCTGCAGGTCAGCCGGAAGATCGCCGGGGTCAATCGACGGATGCACGATCGCCCGGCCGGCCTGCTCGCCGCTGAGCGAGCGGATGAGGCCAAGGCCCGCACGCTCTTCGGCGGCGAAGACCACCGTGCCCGTGAGCGGCCCGCTGAAGACATGACATGGTTCTGAACCCATGAAGGCCGGGGTGAGGACGATCTGGTCGCCGATGATGGTGCAGTTGATACACAGGTGGTGGCCGTCGAGCTGCCAGGCCCAGGGCCGGTCCGGACCGGGTTCCCCGAATAGGGACAGGAAGTACAGCCACTCCCCGTAGTCGTCACGCATGCCCGTGACCTCCGCGAGCAGCCCGTTCAGCCGCATGATGTCGCGAGCCTGAGCGAAGCCCCGGGACGACAAGCTAGCCCGTAGCAGGTCGAGGCCGAAGCGGCGCGTCTCCGGCGTCAGTTCCTCGAGCATCACGCCGTGACGGAACACGAAAGGGTGAGCGTTCAGCCATTTCCGGCGCTCGCCGGACTCGAGCGGGAGCAGGACCCGCTGACGCTGCTCGGGGCTGAGAGCGCCGGCGAAGGCCTCCGCCGCCTGCGTGATCGGCGCGGTGCTCACTCCCGTCACCCGGAGCGGGAACAAGCCCGGCCGGACAACGCCCTCCGTCGTAATCCCCCGCAGCGGCTCGCGCAGCGGTTCAGCGCGTTCATCGACAAGCGCCTGCATAGCCGCCGGAAACCGGGCAGGCCGCCGAGCCGGCAAGGAGGGCATCTGGCCCAGCCCGAAATCGGTCCAGTGCGTCATGAATCCTCCGCTCCGCAACCGGAGACAGCGACCCTTTCAGCACTCCGTCGGCCAAAGGCCACCCGATGGCCAGTGCAGAATCCGGGTCTTCTCGGATAGTTCCACGTCGAGGCCGATCGGGATAAGGAAGCCAGCCACCCGAGGAAAACACGTGGTAGCACGAAAACCACGATGCCTGCATCAAGAAAACGCGGCTGGCTCGTCACCTGCCTGCGTCAGCTGAGCTGGATGTCGGGGGGTTCCAGGCGCATGAGTTCGTCTTTGGTGCGGGTCTGGGCGGGGTCGGAGGCGAGGCGGTGGGCGTGGCGGATGCGGGCGCGTTCGAGGTCGTTGCGGACGCTGCGGGCGTTGGCGAAGCGGGGCTGGGTCATCCGGGTGGCCATCTGCTCCCGGAAGGTGGCCTCGGCCGGGCCGGTCAGGTAGTAGGACGCCTCGGCGAGCATCTTGCGGCCGATGGCGATGAGCTCGTCGAGGGTGTAGGGGGCGAAGTCGAGGTGGTGGGCGATGCGGGAGCTCATGCCGGGGTTGGATTCGAAGAAGATGTCCATGCGGTCTTTGTATCCGGCGAGGACGACGACGAGTTTGTCGCGGTCGTTTTCCATGACCTGCAGGAGGATGTCGATGCATTCCTGGCCGTAGTCCTTGGGGTCATCGGGCCGGTACAGGGAGTAGGCCTCGTCGATGAACAGGACGCCGCCCATGGCGCGTTCCAGGACGTATTTGGTGCGGGGGGCGGTCTGGCCGATGTACTCGCCGACGAGGTCGTCGCGCATGGCGTGGATGATCTTGGGGGTGTCGAGGTAGCCGAGGCGGTAGAGGAGCTCGGCCATCTGGAGGGCGACGGTGGTCTTGCCGGTGCCGGGTTCGCCGGTGAAGCACATGTGGAGGTTGGGGCGGGCGGCGTTGAGGCCGAAGCGGCGGCGGGCGCGGTCGACGACGAGGAGGGAGGCGATCTGCTCGAACTGGGATTTGACCGGGGTCAGGCCGATGAGCTGGCGGTCCAGGGCGGCCATGACGTCGTCGACGCCGGCGTCCTGGCGTTCCTCGGTCAAGGCCACGACCGCATCCGGGGGGAGCAGGGCCTGCGCGTTGCGGCGGCCGTTAGCACGCGAGGCTGGGCGCGGGGACGTGTCGCGGGCCAGCGGACGACGGCTCGGGCCGGGGCCGGGGCTGGCCGCGCCGGGGCCGGCTGCTGCCGCGGCCCCGGCTAGGCGAAGGGTCGGGCGAGGCGCGGCGGAAGGGCGGCCGGCCGCGCTCCGCGCCAGGGCAGAAGGGATATGCAAGCGGCTAATGACCAGGGCGATGCCGGCGAAAGCGAACAGCGGGATGATAGGCGACGCGGCCATCGGGACGTAGGGCCAGACAAGCACCGAGACGGCCAGGACGGCGATGATGAGCAGGGCCGCGATGAGGTTCCGCTTGGTCAGGCTGGACCTGACGGGCTCGAGGCTAATCACGGATCAGCGCGCTCGGGCTGTGCCTGTCACGGCTAGCAGTAACGCGGGCCACGGCCAGATCAGTTTCCATCCAGGCAACCTCACATGATGCACGCGCCGCCAGGCGCCTTTAAACACGTTCACAGACGCTCTGTCCTTTGACAAGACGATTGGCCGAGCCAGACTCGCGCTCCCGGCTGTTTCCCCGGCACCGATCAGGGGCAGCGCGCCCGGCCACGGGCGCTAGAAATACGGCCGATTAGGCTGTGCACCGTACCGGCCGCTGTTTCACCATCAGGGGGATGCCGTGCCCATGTCGGAGCACCCGCACACACCACGCCGAAGGCTGCTGGGCGTGGCGCTCGGGGGCGCCCTGGCCGTCGCTGGCTGCACCAGCAGCGCATCGAGCTCGACGAATGCGGCCGCGAGTTCCGGCAGTCCCGCGGTCAGCGCGTGCGCGGTCACCTCAGTGGCCAACATGGTCATCCCGTCCGTGGTGACCATCGCGGTCAGCGGGCCGAACGGAAGCGGTACCGGGTCCGGTGAGGTGATCCGGTCGGACGGCTACATCCTGACCAACAACCACGTCATCGCGGCCGCGGCCAGCGGCGGCTCGGTCCAGGTGCAGTTTTCCGACGGGCAGGCCGAGTCGGCCACCATCGTGGGCCGGGATCCGCAGACCGACGTGGCCGTGCTCAAGGTGCCGTCCAGCCAGAAACTCAAGGTGATCGCGCTGGGCTCATCCTCCGCACTGCAGGTGGGCCAGCCGGTGGTGGTGATCGGCGCCCCGCTCGGGCTGTCCGGCACGGTGACCTCCGGGATCGTCAGTGCCCTCAACCGGACCGTGCAGGTCCCCGGGGAGAACGACAGCTCGGCCTTGCTGGTGGCCGCGGTGCAGACCGATGCCGCCATCAACCCCGGCAACAGCGGCGGCGCCATGGTCAACTGCGCCGGCCAGCTCGTCGGGGTCCCGTCGGCCGGCGCGACGGTGCCCACTACATCCGGCGAGTCGAGCGGGGGCAGCATCGGGCTCGGGTTCGCCATCCCGGTCGACCTGGCCAAGTCCATCGCGGACGAGATCATCGCCACCGGCAAGGTGACCCACGCCTACCTCGGCGTGCAGACGGTCCAGATCCCGCCGGCCGCCGCCGCGCAGGCCGGAGTACCTGAGGGCCTGCTCATCGAGCGGGTGGCCGCAGGCGGCCCGGCGGCCAGCGCCGGACTGCAGGCCAATGACGTCATCACCTCGATCGACGGCACGGCGGCCGCCAGCAACATCCAGCTTCAGGAAGTGACCCTGACCAAGAAGCCGGGCGATACGGTCTCGGTCGGCTATTCGCGGAACGGCCAGGCGGCCAAGGCGACGGTCACGCTGGCCGCCCAGCCGTGACCGGTGGCGTGCCGCCGAGAGGCCGGCCGCTCGCTTTACCTGATCATCAGCGGCGCGGCAACGTCGGAGAGCGTCCCGGCCCTGGTGGCCGCCTGTCAGGCGGCCGGGTGGGGCGTGCACGTGTTCGCCACGCCCACCGGCGCCACCTTCGTGGATCCGGCTGAGCTGGAACAGCTGACCGGGCATCCGGTGCGCTGGGAGTACCGCAAGCCGGGCACCGGGACCCCGGTGCCGCCCGCGGATGCCGTCCTGGCCTGCCCGCTGACGTTCAACACCGTCAATAAGTTCGCGCACGGTCACGCGGACAACTTCGCCGTGGCCCTGCTGTGCGAGATGGCCGGCTACGGCGTCCCGGTGGTGGCGGTCCCGCACTGCAGGCCGGAGCTCGCGAGCCACCCGGCCTTCGCGGCCAGCCTGACGACGATCCGCGGCATGGGGGTGCGGGTGCTGTTCGATCCGGACGCGCCCGAGGGGCGCAGGCTGCCGTCGTGGAGCGAGGTCGTCGCCGCGCTCGGCGAAGCCGGCCAGCAAGCTCGGGGCTAGGCGTACCGGGGTTGCGAGGTCACGAAAGCCCAATGTGACCAAGCCCACCTTAAGTGTTTTCAGCGACAGCCGGGGCGAACCACGGGTTAACGGTCTGACCTGCTGGTTTCGGGTCGTGACCGGGAGGCGGGCTCCATCGTCCCGGACCTTCGCAACCGCTCCGATTCAGAGCTTTCCGGACCTTATCGTTGAGAACCGCACATAGGTGTGTCTAAGCTCGCTGCGATGACTTCCAGTCTTAGAGCACGAGAAGAGACTTTCACGAGACTTAAACGCATTCTCGATCAGCGTTGGCAAGAGGCGGCCTTCGCGGATTTCGCCTACTAGCCAAGCGGTCCCGGCCAGGTGTTGCAGCACGCGGCCGGGACCTTTTGCGTCGGACTAAACCTTAGGAGGAACCCCGACATGTCTAGTATCCCTCTGATCTGGCTCGCTAAGACCCTGACGGCGGCCACGATTATGGTTCATCCCGCGGCCCACCAGGGCCCGGTCACCTACACGGTCAAGGCCGGCGACACCTTGTCGGTGATCGCCGGGCGGACCTACGGCAACAGTGCCGACTGGCCCGCCATCTGGTACGCCAACCGCCGTACCGTGGCCAACCCGAACATCATCGACGTCGGCGAGAAGCTCCAGCTCCCGGCCAGCGGCAAGGCCTCGGCCTCCGCCACCCGGGCCGCGGAAGCCGCGGCGGGCAGCTCCGTCTCCTCGGCGACGGTGCCCTCCAGCTCCACGTCGGCCAGCTCCACGTCGGCCAGCTCCACGTCGGCCAGCTCCAGTCGGCCAGCTCCACGTCGGCCAGCTCCCGGTCGACGTCGAGCAGCTCGAAGTCCTCGGCCACGCGCACGTCGGCGACGTCGGTCCCGGCCCGGTCCTCCGGCGGAGTGAACTGGGAGGCCGTCGCCGCCTGCGAGTCCGGCGGCAACTGGCAGGCCAACACGGGCAACGGCTTCTACGGCGGCCTGCAGTTCTCCGCGTCGACCTGGCTGGCTTACGGCGGCGGCTCGTACGCGCGTACCGCCAACCTGGCCAGCGAGTCGGAGCAGATCGCCGTGGCCGACCGCGTCCTGGCGGGCCAGGGCATCGGCGCCTGGCCGGTGTGCGGCAGGCGGGGCTGACCCAGGGCGTCATCAAGCGGATCCCGCCTGCCCGTCCCGGCCGCCCGCGCGGCCGGGGCGGGCAGGCCCGCGTCCGGGCCGCGTGGACCGGGAACGGCACCTGGCGGCCGGGACGGGTGCCGCGTCAGTCGGCGAGGTCGTCGCCCGGCCTGGCTCCGGCCGGGGTGAGATCGCCGGCCGGGGGCCGCGGGCCGAGGCGGGAGTCAAGGGCGGTCGCGCCGGCGGCCAGGCCCAGCAGCAGGAGCGACACCCAGAACGCGTTCAGGACGGCCTGGCCGTAACCGATGACCGAGACGTCGATGAACGGGTACGGGTACCAGTCGATGACCGCGCCGCGGATCAGGGTGAAGGCCAGCCAGCAGGCCGGGAAGATCAGCGACAGCCAGGCCACCCGGCGCGAGGTCGCGCCCCGCGGCCCGAAGATCAGCCATCCGACCACGGTCAGCACCGGCACGACGGTGTGCACGAGCTGGTTGCCCAGCTGGTCCAGGCCGTCGAGGTCGAGGAGGCGGGCCAGCGCGACGTGGAAGACCACGCCGGTGACCGTGATCGCGACCAGGCCGATCAGCCGGAAGGTCCGGAACACCAGCGACGGCCGGTCCAGCCGGATGGCCAGCAGCAGTGCGGTACCGCCCGCGATCAGGTTGGACTGGACGGTGAAGAACGCGAACGTGTTGAAGCCGCGCTCGACCCCGCTGGGGAAGTGCCCGGGAGTCTGGACCGCGGTGTAGACGCTCAGGGCCACCCCCGCCGCCACGCACAGGGCCGTGACCGCGAACCAGATCCGGGCCCAGCCGGCCGACTGACTGTCCACCGGCCAACTCTGTCTGATCTGCGGCGTCATCGGCAACCAGCCTGGCCCGGCCCGGATAAATCGGCGGCCGGGATCGGGCTGGTCCGGGTCGTCAGGCCGGGCGCGCGCCGGGAGCGGGAACCTCGCGGAGCCAGGCCGCGGCTTACGAACACATAGTAAAATTACCTTCGATAAAGTGGGATACAGCATTCCCTGAGACCCCCGCTCCCCAGGAGGGCACCGTCCGACCCAGGAATGAGATCGCCGGATGAGCAATCCGAACGGCACTCAGGCTGTCGACCGGGCGGCCCGGCTGCTGGCCGAGGTGGTGCATTCACCGGACCCGATGACCTTCACCGGGCTGACCGCGGCCACCGGGCTGGCCAAGTCGACCACGTCCCGGCTCCTGCTGGCCCTCGAGCGCAACGGGCTGGTCCGCCGGGACGACCGCGGCCGCTTCCTGCCGGGCGAGATGTTCGTCAGCTTCGCGTGGCGTGCGGCGGCCGTCCAGGCCGGACGCCCGGCGCCCGGCCGGGCCCGCACCAGGCCGACCTGACCGGCGGCTCGCGCGCCTGCCGGGAGTTCCTGGACCGTTAAGGATCATCCCGTGTGATCGCCGCGGGATGGGAAAGTGTTAAGGACGGAACGCACGTTCATCACGAGGAATGGGGAACTTCTTGGCGCCGATCGCCACCTGGCCGGGCGACAGTTATCCACTCGGGTCGACCTATGACGGCGCCGGGACGAATTTCGCGCTGTTCTCGGAGGTCGCCGAGCGAGTCGAGCTGTGCCTGTTCGACGACGCCGGCCAGGAGAGCCGGGTTGACCTGCGAGAAGTCGACGGCTTCGTCTGGCACGGCTACCTGCCCGGGATCAACCCCGGCCAGCGGTACGGCTACCGCGTGCACGGACCCTACAACCCCTCGGCCGGGCAGCGGTGCAACCCGGCGAAGCTCCTCCTCGACCCGTACGCGAAGGCGATCGACGGCGAGATCAAATGGGGCCAGCCCGTGTTCTCCTACCATTTCGGAAACCCGGACCGGCGCAACAACGCCGACTCCGCGCCGCACGTGCCGCGCTCGGTCGTGATCAACCCGTACTTCGACTGGGGCCTGGACCGCCCGCCGCGGACCGCGTACCACGAGACCGTCATCTACGAGGCGCATGTGCGCGGGCTGACCATGGAGCATCCGGTGGTCCCCGATGACCAGCGCGGGACCTACCTCGGCCTGGCCCACCCGGCGATCATCTCGCACCTGCAGCGGCTCGGGGTCACCGCCATCGAGCTCATGCCGGTGCACCAGTTCGTCACCGACAACCATCTCAATGACCAGGGCCTGCACAACTACTGGGGCTACAACACCATCGGCTTCTTCGCCCCGCACAACGGCTACGCGGCCAGCGGCACCCGCGGGCAGCAGGTGCAGGAGTTCAAGACCATGGTCCGGGCCCTGCACGAGGCGGGCATCGAGGTCATTCTCGACGTGGTGTACAACCACACCGCCGAAGGGAACCACCTGGGCCCGACGCTGTCGTTCCGCGGCATCGACAACGCCGCCTACTACCGGCTGGTCGACGACGACCGGCGCTACTACATGGACACCACGGGCACCGGGAACAGCCTGCTCATGCGGCACCCGCACGTGCTGCAGATGATCATGGACTCGCTGCGCTACTGGGTCATCGACATGCACGTGGACGGGTTCCGGTTCGACCTGGCCGCCGCGCTGGCCCGGCAGTTCCACGAGGTGGACCGGCTGTCCGCGTTCTTCGACCTGGTCCAGCAGGACCCAGTGGTATCCCAGGTCAAGCTGATCGCCGAGCCCTGGGACGTCGGTGACGGCGGATACCACGTCGGCAACTTCCCGCCGCTGTGGAGCGAGTGGAACGGCAAGTACCGGGACACCATCCGGGACTTCTGGCGCGGCCAGCCCGCCACCCTGCCGGAGTTCGCGTCCCGGCTCACCGGCTCCAGCGACCTGTACCAGCAGGACAGCCGGCGCCCGGTCGCCTCGGTCAACTTCGTCACCGCGCACGACGGCTTCACCCTGCAGGACCTCGTCTCCTACAACCACAAGCACAACCAGGCCAACGGCGAGGACAACCGGGACGGCAGTGACGACAACCGGTCCTGGAACTGCGGCGCCGAAGGTCCCACCGACGACAAGGCGGTGCTGGCCCTGCGGGCCCGGCAGAAGCGCAACTTCCTGACCACGCTGCTGCTGTCCCAGGGCGTGCCGATGCTGCTGGCGGGCGACGAGATGGGACGCACCCAGCAGGGCAACAACAACGCTTACTGCCAGGACAACGAGATCTCCTGGGTCGACTGGGCGGTCCGGGCCGAGGAGGACACCGAGCTGCTGGACTACGTCCGCGCGCTCATCCGGCTGCGGGCCGAGCACCCGGTGTTCCGGCGGCGGCGGTTCTTCCGCGGCCAGGCCGGCCGCAGCGGGCGGCCGCGGCTCGGCGACATCGCCTGGCTCACCCTGACCGGGGAGGAGATGACCGGCCACGACTGGGACGCCGGCTTCGCCAAGTCGCTGACGGTGTTCCTCAACGGCCGGGCCATCACCGAGCCGGACCGGCGCGGCGGGCGCGTCGCCGACAGCTCCTTCCTGCTGCTGTTCAACGTCAGCGAGGACGACCTGACCTTCACCATCCCGGCCCGCCGTTACGGCCAGCGCTGGACCAGGGCACTGGACACGGCCACGCCCGCGACGGACTTCGGCCACGACACCGCCCTCAAGCCGGGAGACGTGATCACGGTGATGAACCACTCCGTGCAGGTGCTCCACCGTGTCTGACCTGGCCTCCGAGGGTCAGGAAGGCCGACGGCGCCCGCAGTCCACCTACCGGCTCCAGCTGCGCTCGGGTTTCGGGTTCGCCGAGGCGGGAGATCTCGCCGGCTATCTGGCCGACCTCGGCGTGACGCACGTCTACCTGTCGCCGATCCTGCAGGCCAGCCCGGGCTCCGCGCACGGCTACGACGTGGTGGACCACTCGCGTGTCTCCACCGACCTGGGCGGGGAAGACGCCTTCCGCGCGATGGCCGAGCAGTTCCACCAGCACGGGCTGGGCATCGTGCTCGACATCGTCCCGAACCACATGGCCCGGCCCACCCCGGAGTCCCTCAACAAGCAGCTGTGGTCGGTACTGTTCGAGGGCCGCGCCTCGGCGTACGCCCACTGGTTCGACATCGACTGGGACGCGCAAGACGGCAAGATGCTGTTGCCGATCCTGGCCGGCCCGCTGGAGAAGTGCCTGGACGACCTGATCATCGACACGGCGCCGAAGAATCCCGGCCACGCCGAGCACCGGGGCCCGGTGCTGCGCTACTTCGACCATGTGCTGCCGCTGCGCGGCGGCGTGGCCGACCTGCCGCTCGGCGTCCTGCTGGCCCAGCAGCACTACCAGCTGGCCGACTGGCACGACGCGGCCACCCAGCTCAACTGGCGCCGGTTCTTCGACATCGACACCCTGATCGCCATCCGGGTCGAGGATCCCGACGTGTTCGAGGCCACTCACCAGGTGCCGCTGCGGCTGGCCCGGGAGGGACTGATCGACGGGCTGCGGGTGGATCATCCCGACGGCCTGGCCGATCCGGCTGGCTACCTGACCCGGCTGGCGGCGGCGAGCGGCGGCCGCTGGGTGGTGGTGGAGAAGATCCTGGCCCGGGGCGAGGAACTGCCCGCCTGGGACTGCGCGGGCACCACGGGTTACGACATGCTCGCGCTGATCGACGGGCTGTTCCTCGACCCGGCGGGCGAGCGGCCGCTGACTGCGGCTTACGTCCGCTTCACCGGCGGGAAGCCGGACTTCGCCGAGGTGGCCCGGGACGCCAAGCGCGGTATCGCCGACGCCACGTTCACCGCCGAGCTGTCCCGGCTGACCCGGCTGTTCGCCCGGGCCGGCTTCCCGGCCCTGGCCGGGACCGGCGAGGGCGACCTGCATGACGTGCTGGTCGAGCTGCTGGCCGCGTTCGGCGTGTACCGGGCCTACGTGACCCCGGGCGAGCCGCCACCCGAGGCCGCCTCGGCGGTGTTCGCCGCCGCGGCCGCTGCGGCCCGCGACGAGCTGGACTCCCGGCTGCACGCCGCGCTGGACGCGGTGTGCGCGGCCGTGCTAGGCGTCGGCGGGACGTCCGGGGACGCGGACCAGCAGGCGGCCCGCGACGAGCTGGTCGTGCGGTTCGGCCAGACCACCGGCCCGGTGGTGGCCAAGGGGGTCGAGGACACCGCGTTCTACCGCTGGCCGCGCCTGACGGCGCTCAACGAGGTGGGCGGTGACCCGGACCTGTTCGGGGCCAGCCCGGCGGAGTTCCACGCGGCTGCGGCCCGGCTGGCCGACCGCTGGCCGGCCACCATGACCACCTTGTCGACCCACGACACCAAGCGCCAGGAGGACGTGCGGGCCCGGCTGGCCGTGCTGGCCGAGTGGCCGGAGGACTGGGCTCACAAGGTGGCCGAATGGCATGGCCTGGCCGTCTGGCTCACGGACGGCGCGGCCGCCCAGGCCACCGAGCGGGCGCCCGAGCCCGACCTGGAGTACCTGCTGTGGCAGACCGTGACCGGCGGGTGGCTGCTGGGCGAGGACCGGCTGCGCTCCTACCTCGACAAGGCGATGCACGAAGCCAAGACGCGGACCTCGTGGACGGTGCGTGACCCGGGCTACGAGCAGGCCGTGCTGGGCCTGGCCGACGCCATCCTGGCTGATCCGGAGCGGGTCGCGGGCATCGCCGAGTTCGTGGCCCGGATCGCGCCGGACGCCCGGGTGAACTCCCTCGGCGCCAAGCTGGTCCAGCTCACCATGCCCGGGGTCCCGGACGTCTACCAGGGCTGCGAGCTGACCGGGCTGTCGCTGGTGGATCCGGACAACCGTCGTCCGGTCGACTACCATCGTCGCCGGAGGCTGCTGGCCGCCATCCGGGACGGCCAGGAGGTCGTCGGCCTGGACGCGGAAAAGCTGCTGGTCACCACCCGTGCGCTGCACCTGCGCCGGGACCACCCCGAATGGTTTTCCGGCCGTTACGGGCCGCTGGCGGCGGAGGGCCCGGCGGCCGAGCACGCCGTGGCCTTCCAGCGCGGCGATCAGGCGGTCACCGTCGTCACCCGGCTCCCCGCGGGCTTGCGCCGGCGCGGCGGCTGGGCCGACACGACCCTGCCGCTGCCCCGGCTGCACTGGCGGGACGTGCTGACCGGGGCCCGGCACGCCGGGCTGCGGCCGCTGCTGTCGGACCTGACCCGGTGGCTCCCGGTCGCGCTGCTGGTCCCGGAAGAGGTCTACCTGGCGGAGCGGGACCAGGAGCGGCTCGCGGGCGAGTCCGCCCGATGACCGCGTTCTGTGTCTGGGCCCCGGCCGCGGCCCGGGCCGAGGTGGAGGTGGCCGGCCAGCGCCATCCGATGGCCCGCGACGACGCCGGGCCAGCGGGCTGGTGGAGCGCGGAGGTGCCCGGCCCGGCCACCGGGGTTGACTACGGTTTCCGGCTGGACGACGGTGAGCTGCTGCCCGATCCGCGGTCACCGCGGCAGCCGGACGGGATCACCGGCCTGAGCCGGAGCTACGATCATTCCGCGTTCGGCTGGACCGACCACCGCTGGCGCGGCGGCCCGCTGGCCGGGATGGTCATCTACGAGCTGCACGTCGGCACGTTCACCGCCGACGGCACTTTCGACGCGGCCATCGGGCGGCTGGACCACCTGATCCAGCTGGGCGTGCGCGCGGTGGAGCTGATGCCGGTCGCGGCGTTTCCCGGCCGGCACGGCTGGGGCTACGACGGGATCCTGCTGTGGGCCGTGCACGAGCCGTACGGCGGCCCGGACGGGCTGAAGCGGTTCGTGGACGCCTGCCACGCGCGCGGGCTGGCCGTCCTGCTCGACGTGGTCTACAACCACGTGGGCATCGGGAACCGGCTGGCCGACTTCGGGCCCTACTTCACCGAGGCGCACGTGACCCCGTGGGGACCGGCGGTGAACCTGGACCAGCCCGGGTCTGATGAGGTCCGCGCCTACCTCATCAGCAACGCGCTGATGTGGCTGCGCGACTACCACCTGGACGGCCTGCGGCTGGATGCGGTGCACGCCCTGGAAGACCACCGTGCGCGGCATTTCCTGGAGGAGCTCGCGGCCCGGGTCGAGGCACTCGCGGCCCAGCTGAACCGGGAGCTGGTCCTGGTGGCCGAGTCCGACCTGAACGATCCCCGCCTCGTCACCTCCCGCGAGGCGGGCGGCTACGGGCTGACCGGCCAGTGGAGCGATGACTTCCACCACGCCGTGCACTCGGCGGTCACCGGCGAGCGGCAGGGTTACTACGGCGACTTCGGGTCGATGGCCGCGCTGGCCAAGACCTACACCAAGGTGTTCTTCCACGACGGGACCTGGTCCAGCTTCCGCGGCCGGGGCCACGGGCGGCCGGTGGACGTGTTCCGGGTGCCGGCCTACCGGTTCCTGGGCTACATCCAGGATCACGACCAGGTCGGCAACCGGGCCACCGGCGACCGGATCGCCGCCGCCCTGCCCGGCGCCCTGGTCAAGGTGGCGGCCGGCCTGGTGCTGACCAGCCCGTTCACTCCGATGCTGTTCATGGGCGAGGAGTGGGGAGCCGACACCCCGTGGCAGTACTTCACGGACCACATCGAGCCCTGGCTGGCCAAGGCGGTGGCCGAGGGCCGCAAGGCGGAGTTCGCCGAGCACGGCTGGGCCGCCGCCGAGATCCCGGACCCGCAGGATGAGGCGACCTTCGAGCGCTCCCGGCTGGACTGGAGCCAGCCCGGCCGGGAGCCGCACGCCGGGATCCTGGCCTGGTACCGGGAGCTGATCGCGCTGCGGCGGGCTCGCCCGGAGCTGACCGATCCCCGGCTCGCCTGCCTGCGGGCCGACTTCGACGAGGAGGCCCGCTGGCTGCTGGTCCGCCGCGGAGCGCTGCGGGTGGCGGCCAATCTCGGTCCCGGGCCGGTCCGGCTCGCGCTCGGGCGGGCCGGCCACCGCGGTACTCGCGGCGTCCGGCCCGGACGTCACCATCGAGCAGGACACGGTCACCGTCCCGGCGGCCGCCTTCGCCGTCGTCGAGACGCGGCCGGGGCCCGGACCGGAACATGCCTCAAGCTGACGCGGCCGGGTAGTCCGGCAGGGTGATGGCCGCCGCGGTCCGGGTCGACACGTAGCGGATCAGCTTCCGGGTGGGCAGGTGACGCAGCACGTGGAAGAAACGGTCCCGGCGGCGGATGTCCCGCTCGGTCCGCGGGGCCAGGAAATCCCGCCCGCCGCGGGCCTGCTTCTGCCCGCGGGCCACGTAGGGCCGCAGCAGCCGTTCGTACCGGCCGAACGCGGCCTGGTAGTCACCGTCCGCCGCGGCCAGCTCGCCGGCCAGGACGTAGGCGGCGACCACGGCCGTGCCGGTGCCGTTCCCGCCGGGCCCGGCGGCGTAGCCGGCGTCGCCGATGAGGGCCGTCCGCCCCGCCGACCAGCGGTCGAGATGCACCTGGCTGACCGAGTCGAAGTAGAAGTCGTCCGCCGTCTTCATCTGGCCGAGCAGCTCGGGCACGTGCCAGCCCATCCCGTCGAAGGCCCGGGCCAGGAGGGCCTGCTGGGCCGCCGTGTCCCGGTCAGCGGCACCGGCCTCGAGCTCGCCGTCCGCCGCGAAGAAGAACTGGGCCACCGCCCGCCCGGCCTGGCCGGAGCTGAACACGGCGGCCGTGCGGCCGGGCGCGCTGTGCAGTAGCCCGGAATGATCGAGCCCGAAGGACCCGGACACGCTGAAGATCGACACGTACAGGCCCAGGTCATGCACGGGCGCGGGCTGATCGGTGAAGGCGAGGCGGCGGACGGCCGAGTGCAGGCCGTCGGCCCCGATGACCAGGTCGAAGACGCGCGGCGCCGCATGGCAGAAGGTCACCCGGACGCCGCCGGGCTGCTGCTGCAGCCCGGTGATCGAGTCGCCGAACAGGTACTCGGTGCCGTCCCGGGTCGCCTCGTAGAGGATCCGGCCCAGATCACCGCGGAGGATCTCCACGTCACCGGCGAAGATCTCGGCTGGCATCGACGCCGCCGCGGTGCCGTCGGCCCGGACGTAGGTGGTCGTGGTGAGGTGCGTCTGCTGTGCCCTGATCTGGTCCAGCAGGCCCATCCGGGCCAGCACGGACAGGTGGGCTGTGCCGCGGAAGTCCACCGCGTAACCGCCGCCGCGGGACCGGGGCGCACGCTCGATGACCGTCGGGCGGAACCCGTAACGGCGAAGCCAGTAGGCCAGGGCCGGGCCGGCCACGCTCGCCCCGGAGATCAGGATGTTCTGGTTGTCCATGCCGGCATCATACAAATGTCTAATACATACGTATAGAACGCTTGTATAGATAGTTGCTAGGCTCCGGTCATGAGCCACCGCGAGGACCTGCTGGACGGCGCCGTCACCTGCCTGCGGGAGAAGGGCTACGCCCAGACCACAGCCCGGGACATCGTGGCGGCCTCCGGGACCAACCTGGCCTCCATCGGCTACCACTACGGTTCGCTGAAGGCCCTGCTCAACGCGGCGGTGCTCAAGGCCCTGGATGACTTCGGCGAGCAGATGGCCCAGGCCATGAGCGCCGCCGACGCCGCCGCCACCCCGCTGGAGCGCTTCGAGCGCTTCTGGGCCGAGGTCATCGACTCGTTCGCGACCAGCCGCGAGGTGTGGCTGGCTACGTTCGACATCTTCGCCGTGGCCCAGCGGGACCACGAGCTGCGCGCCGCGGTGGCCGACGGTATTGAAGACGCCCGGGCGCTGTGGGCGCAGATGCTGTACGGCGTGGACCCCGCCGACTCCCGCCGCGCCCGGGCGGTGGGATCGGTGCACCAGGCGCTGGTCAGCGGGGTCCTGGTGCAGTGGCTGCTCGATCCGGACCGGGCCCCGTCGCCCGCCGACCTGGCCCGGGCCATGGGGGACATCGCCACCCGGATCGCCCCCGCGGCCTCCGCCTAGCCGTTCCACGTGAATCGCCCGGGAGCCGCCGGTGCGAGCGCGACGGCATTACCGACTGGTGACGGGGCGTCCCGGGGCTGAACCCCGCGGCCGGCAGGCCCGTCTTTCGGGGTAGTGGCCCGTGCCGCGGCCGCTGCGTCATCACCGCCTTCTTTCGCATCGGCCGCGGCGCTGGTCCAGGCCCTCTCCGGAAAGGCGGGTGATGAGATGGCACCGAACGGGCAGGCCGCCTGCCCCTGCTGCATCCGGCACGCGGAGACGGTGCTGGCCGCGGCGCGCAGGCGGATGGCCGCCGCGCTCGCGGTGGCCCTGATCACGGTCCTGGACATCGCGAGCCTGTCCGGCCGCCCGGCCCGGGCGCAGCCTGCGGCGAACGCCGCCGCGGCGCCCGGGGCCTGGACCGGCCCGGCGGCCCGCATCGCCCTGATCGCCATCGCCCTGATCGCCCTGGCCGCGTTCGCTGTCCTGCCCGGCCTGACCCGGGCGGCCCGCCGCCGGGCGGGTGCCCGCGACTGGCGGGCCCGGCCAGCGGGCCGCGACGCCTCGGCCGCGGGTTAAGGTACCCGTGTCGGGATGTAGCAAATTGGTGGAAACGCAGCATGCCTTCGGCCAGGGTGAAGCCGTGACGTTAGCCTGGCCTGCGCTGAATGAGCTCAGCGCGTACCGCATCACGGACATACCACGGCCCGACGACGGCGATCCGGCCGTCGCCGGTGCCCGCCCGGGCGACCCGGGCCGGGCGCAGCGCCAGGCGGCCCTGGTGGCCGCCTACCACGCCGGCCTGGTGACCGCCAGCGCCGCGGCCGGGGCGCTGGCCGTGGGCTGGTTCCGGCCGCACGCCGGAGGACCGGTCCAGCTGCTCGTGGCGGGCGCCGGGCTGGTCGGCCGCGAGGACACCCGCGAGGCCCTGCTCACCCTGCCCGGCGGAGCCCGGGCCGAGCCGCTGCCCCCGGGCGAGCTGGCCCGCCGCCTGGCCGAGCTGCCGTCCTGGCGGCCCATCGGCGTGATCAGTGACGGGCTCGGGGCCGAGGCCGCGCGGGACGCGGCGGACCGGTTGGCGCCGTCGCTGGAGGACGGCCTGCTGGCCGTTTGGCCGGAGCCGTTCGGCTGGCTGCTGGTGGCCGAGCCGGCCGCCGAGGCCGAGATCCTCCGGGTCGCCGAGCAGGTGGCCCGGCGCGAGGAGCAGGCCGCCGGCCAGGCCGACCGGTTCCCGGAGCGGGCCGCCGAAGCTCGCCGGCTGCGGCTGCGTCACGCCGAGCTGCAGCAGAGCCGGTCGACCGGGCTGTGGCGGGTCCGGCTGGCGGCCGGCGGCACCGACCCGGACGCGGCGGCCCGGGTGGCCGGGCTGGTGTGCGCCTCGGCCGACCTGGCCGCGCTTCCCTACGCGCTGGCTCCGGCGCGCCACAGCGCGGCCGGGCTGCGCGAGCTGATGGAGGATCCGCGCCCGGCGGCGGACGGCGGCGACGCCGCGCCGGGTTACCCGGGCTACGCCGGCAGCGAGCTGGTCGCGGCGCTCACCCGGCCGCCCGGGCGGGAGGTCCCGGGGGTACGCCTGGCGCTGCGGCCCGACTTCGACGTGACCCCGGAACCCGTCCCGGGACCCGGGACGATCCGGATCGGGCAGGTCCTCGACCGGAACCGGCAGCCGGCCGGCCCGCTGGTGCTGCCGGCCGAGTCGCTCAACCGCCACGTCTTCGTGTGCGGGGCCACCGGGGCGGGCAAGTCGCAGACCGTGCGGGCCCTGCTCGAGGCGGCGTCCCGGGCCGGGATCCCGTGGCTGGCGGTGGAGCCGGCCAAGGCCGAGTACCGGCTGATGGCGGCCCGGCTGGATCCGCCGGCCGAGGTGGTGCGGATCAGGCCGGGTGAATCCGACGCCATCGCGGCCGGCCTGAACCCGCTCGAGCCGGCCTCGGGTCCGGACGGGCGCCGGTTTCCCCTGCAGACCCATGCCGACCTGGTCAAGGCCCTGTTCATCGCGACGTTCCAGTCCGAGGAACCGTTCCCCCAGGTCCTCAGCGCCGCCCTGACCAGGGTCTACGAGGATGCCGGCTGGGACATGGCGCTGGGCGAGACGAACGCCGCCGATCCGCAGCCGGGGTACCCGGCGCTGTCCGACCTGCAACGGGCCGCGATCAGGATCGTCCAGGAGATCGGCTACAGCCAGCGGGTCACCGACGACGTGCTCGGCTTCATCAAGGTGCGGCTGTCCAGCCTGCGGCTGGGCACCACCGGCCGCTTCCTCGAGGGCGGCCACCAGCTGGATTTCGGCCGCCTGCTGCAGGCCAACGCCGTGCTGGAGATCGAGGACGTGGGGGACGACAGCGACAAGGCCTTCCTGATGGGAACGGTGCTGATCAGGCTGGCCGAGCACCTGCGGATGGAACACCGGTCCCGGCCCCCTGGACCCCCGGGAGCCGCTGGGCCGGCCGGGACCGGTGCGCTGCGGCACCTGACCGTCATCGAGGAGGCGCACCGCCTGCTCCGCCGCCCGGACACGGGCCGGCCGGGGCGGCCGGCGGCGCCGCGGCCCACGCGGTCGAGATGTTCGCCGGGCTGCTGGCCGAGATCCGCGCCTACGGGGAGGGCCTGATCATCGCCGAGCAGATCCCCGGCCGCCTCGTCCCCGACGTCATAAAAAACACCGCGGTCAAGATAACCCACCGGCTCCCGGCCGCCGACGACCGCGACGCCGTGGGCGCCACGATGAACATGACCGCGGCCCAGAGCCGCTTCCTGGTCACCTTGCGGCCCGGCGAGGCGGCGGTCTTCGCCGACGGGATGGACTTCCCGGTGCTGGCCCGGATGCCGGACGGCACGGACCGCGAAGGCGCCGTCCCGGCGGTCACCGCGACCCCGGCCGGGGTCGTCCGGCCGCGCAGCACCACCTGCGGCCCGGACTGCGCCGCGCGACCGTGCACGCTGCGGGACATCCGGGTGGCCCAGCGCGGGCTGGCCGAATATCCCGCGATCAGGCTCTGGGCCGAGCTGTCCGTTCTCGCGCACGTGACGGGCTGGCCGATGCCGGTGCCGAGAACCGCGCTGCTGTCGCTGCTGCAGATGATGCCGGCCCGGCTGCGCGACTGCGCGATCTCGCACGGCGTCGACGCGGCAGTCAGCGTCCGGGTGCCGGTCATCACCGGACGGGTCAGCCCGGCCGGGCTCGCCTCGCACGTCGCCACCGCGATCCGGGCCAGGCTGTCTCGCGGTTCCTGGCTGTGCCAGCGCGAAGAGCCCCGGTGGCTCGCCCCGGCGTATGAGTGGACGCTCGTCCTGGACGCGCTGAAGTCGGCGGACCGCAAGAACCCGGGAGCCGGGCCGCATCCGCGCAGCGCGGAATGGGAGCGGACCTACGGGCGGGCCATCAGCGGCGACACGTGCGCCCGGCAGGTCGGCACGGTCCAGCGCTGGTACGACGGCGCGCAGCGCGACCCGTGGGAGGTCCGGGCGGTGGCGTTCGGCGTCGACGCCCCGTCAGCGGCCGAGCAGGCCGTCGGGGCGGCCGCCGAAGACGACGACTTCGAGGACCGGCTGGCCTCCTACCTCGAGCAGTTCGTCGACTGCCGCTGGCCGCGGCTGTACCTGACGGCCGACCCACTGGCCGATCCTCCGGACCAGCCCTACCGGTGACCCGCTGTTATCCACAGCGCTGTCCACAGACATGTGCATTCAGCGCTCCGTAGCCGTCGCCACCCTGGGACGTTACCGCCAGAGTTTTCCACAGCCCGGCCTTGTGGAGAAGCCCGGTCAGGTCACCGGAGCAAGCTCAGGACGCTGACCGGCGGTTACCGCCGTCCCGGAGCGCCAGCCCCAGCGCCCGGAAATACACAGCCACAGCAGCGCGGCGGCGGCCAGCAACCGGACACCCGGCGTCAGCCAGGCGCCGTCGAACTGAGCGATGTCGGCCAGCCAGTGCGGCTCGGCCGGGCTCTGCACGGCCTGGACGTAGACGGTCGCGCCGGCCGTCAGGCGGGCCAGCACCACCCAGTCCAGCCTCGAGGCGGAGTACAGCGCGAGGAGGCTCACGGCCATGACGTCATACCACGGCCGCTGGAAGGCGGTGAAGAACAGCCAGGCCAGGCTCAGCGCCAGCGCCGGGGCGAGGGCCGGCAGCCCGGGCACCCGGTCGGGGAAGCGCGCGACGGCCAGCACCGCGACGGCCGCGAACAGCAGGTAGGCGATCAGCGAGAGATGCGGCGGGACACTGGTCACGCTGAACTGGGTGTAGCCGAGCACCGGCCGCCAGAACAGCTGGTACATGGTGTCCCAGGTGATCCCGGGGCTCCGGGTGACCAGGACCTTGATCGCCGCCGGGCCGGCCGCCCAGTAGGCCGGGGCCGCGACCAGTGCGAAGCCGGCCGCGGCGGCGGCCAGTGACCGGGCCGACCGGCGGCAGGCCCAGGCCACGGCCAGCCCGAGCAGCGCATACTCCGCCTTGATCCCGGCGGCCAGGCCGATGGCCACGCCGGAGACGGCGGCGTCCGCGGCGCGGATCCGGCCGTCCCGCGCGCGGAGCGCGACGATGCCCGCCAGCCCGGCCGCCGCGGCCAGCCCGTCGATGTGACCGCTGGCCACGATCTGGAACAGCAGCAGCGGGTTGACTGACCAGAGCAGGTGAGCCCGGAGCCGCTGAGCCGGATCCGAGCGGAGCATGCGGTCCAGGATCACGATCACCGCGCAGAAGGCCAGCGCCTCCTCCAGCTTCAGCCAGAAGGTGATCCGCGCCAGCGACGACCAGCCCAGCTCGGCCGCCACCCATTCGGCGGCGGTGGCCACCGGGCCGTACACCGACACCGTGGTCGTCCAGGTGGACGGGATCTCGGCAAAGGGAATCTGCCGGCCGACCGGATCGCCGATGCGGGCCAGCTGCACGGGCGTCATGACGTACGGGCTGTGCCCGATCACGGCCATCCGCCCGTTAGCCGCATAGGAGATGGCGTCGGTGGAACCAGCCGCGGGCAGCACGGTCACCAGGGCCACGGCCAGCAGCGCAAAAGCGATGACGGCGCGGACCGGTGGTCGCGCGCCCCGGCTCACGGCCGCGAGGCCGACCGCCACCCCGGCACCGCCCGCGATCATCGCCGCCCACAGCGATACCGTGACGGCGGTGGCGGTCAGGGGCCAGGCGTGCCACCAGGGCGGCCCGGCAGCCGGGTGGCTCAGGGCCGGGACCGCCGCGCTCGGGCCCGCCGCGGAGACGACGATGATGATCAGGGCGGCGCCGGTGATCGCCACTGCGGCGGTCCACCCCAGAAGACGCGCCGAACGATCCGGGCGAGCAGCAGCGGCCACGGGGAGAACAGCAGCCCCGTTGTTGTCGCTCACCAATCCGCCCGCCCGGTCATCACGATGCCGCGGCCCGGCGCGGCTGCTCAGCTGGGCTGCTCAGCCTGCCAGGCCCGTCATTAGACGGTACCGGATCGCGGTGGGGCCAGGTGGTCAGCTTCCCGGTGCCGCCACCCGGCCGTTGACCTCGGAAACAACCGCGGAACCTTCGGCCGTCCCGGGATCGGCGTCCGGCGCGGTGGCGTCGTCTGCTTCGGCGGTGGCGGTCGCGTACCGGCGGCGCATGGCCACCGCGGCGGCGGCGCCGGCCGCGGCGGCCACCGCGCCGATGCCCAGCAGCAGGCGCCAGCTGATCAGGCCACGCTTCTTGGCTTCCGGCCGGACCTGGCGAGCGGTGGAGCGCAAGGCGGAGGACACCTTAGGGGCCACCGTCCCGTCCACGGCGTCGGCGGCGTCCTCCAAGCGCGGCGCAGCCCATTCCCTGCTGTTCTGGACCGCATCGGAAAGGCGCGGCGCAGCCCAGCCCCGGGTGTTCTGGACCGCATCGGAAAGGCGCGGCGCAGCCCAGTCCCGGGTGGTGATGACGGCGTCCGAGACCCGCGGCGCGGCCCACCCGACGGCGTTCTGAACGCCCTGGACCGCAGCCGTCCCGGCCTGCTTGCTCAGCGGGATCACCTCAGTGGCGGCGTCCTTGGCCCGCCCGCCCATCGCGGCCATCTGATCGGCCGTGCCGTTGCTCTTCATAATGGCCACAGTAAACCTCCCCGAGCGTTTTCTCGTTATCACAGGCTTCCCGCCTCGGCTGGGTTCAACCATCCCGCGCGGCCGGTACGGTGATGACCAGAGAGGTTTAACGCCTACGAAATGATGGCCATCGGGTTGGCCGCATGAGGAGTCGAACGCATGGCAGAAACGCTGACGGCGACGTTGCAGACGAATCAGGGACGGATCGTCCTGCGCCTTTTCCCTGATCATGCGCCGAAGACCGTACGCAACTTCGTCGAGCTGGCCGAGGGCGGCCGGGAATGGACCGACCCGGGCACGGGCAGGCCGACCACGGCCAAGCTGTACGACGGGACCATCTTTCACCGGGTCATCCCCGACTTCATGATCCAGGGCGGCGACCCGCTGGGCAGCGGCCGCGGCGGGCCTGGCTACCAGTTCGCCGACGAGATCCACCCTGACCTGCGTTTCGACCGGGCTCACCTGCTGGCCATGGCCAACGCCGGGCCCGGCACCAACGGCTCGCAGTTCTTCATCACCGTTGGTCCGACCCCCTGGCTGAACGGCCGCCACACGATCTTCGGCGAGGTCATCGACGGCGCGGACGTGGTGGACCGGATCAGCATGCTGAAGACCGGCAGCCAGGACCGGCCGGCCGAGGACGTCGTCATCGAGTCGGTCACCGTGGACCGCTCCGAAGGCTGATCGGACAGAGCTGGTGAGCACGCCCGGCAGCCCGGGTCAGCAGGACCCGGCAGGTCAGCCCGGCCAGGACGAGGGCGAGGTCCCCACCTGCTACCGGCATCCTGGCCGGGAGACCTATGTCTCCTGCGTGCGCTGCGGCCGGCCCGCCTGCCCCGATTGCATGCGCTCGGCGTCGGTCGGCCAGCAGTGCGTCGAGTGCATCGGCCAGGCGGCCCGGGACACCCGCCAGCCCCGGCTGGCCTTCGGCGGCCGGGCCGCGGCGGGTGCCGTCGTGACCTGGACGCTGGTCGGGATCAACGTCGCGATCTTCCTGCTGACCTGGGTCCGGCCGAGCGTCGTCACCAGCCTGGAGATGCTCGGGTACGCCTCGTACGGATTCGGCGGCCCGCCGCACGGCGTGGCCGCGGGCGAGTGGTACCGGCTCGTCACCTCGGCCTTCCTGGCCCCGGCGACCGGGCTGGGCAGCCTGGGGATCCTGGATATCGCCTTCAACATGTGGGCGCTGGTCTTCGTCGGGCCCGCCCTGGAGGGCATGCTCGGCCGGCTGCGGTTCCTGAGCGTCTACCTGCTCAGCGCGGTCGGCGGCGGGGTGATGTACTACTTCCTCGCGCCGCCCAACGCGGCGGCGGTGGGGGCCTCGGGTGCCATCTTCGGCCTGTTCGGCGCGTGGTTCGTGGCGGCCAGGAAGCTGAGCCTGGACACCCGCGGGATCGCCATGCTGATCGCCATCAACCTGGCGCTGGGCTTCTTCTTCCGAGGTTCCATCGCCTGGCAGGATCACGTCGGCGGGCTGCTCACCGGCGCGCTGATCACCGCCGCCTACGTGTACGCGCCGCGACGGAACCGGACCGCCTGGCAGGTCCTCGCCACCGTCCTGGTGGTGGCCGCGATCGTGCTCGCCGTCGTGGTCAGGAACGGCCAGCTCACCGGCGGGTAGCCGCCGTTCTCAGCGCCACTGGGTGGCCAGGCCGACGCCCACGATGATGAAGGCGAACCCCAGCACCAGGTTCCATGCGCCCAGCGCGGACATGCCAGGGAATGATCCCTCGGTGATGTAGTACAGGGCGATCCAGGCCAGGCCTAGAACCAGGGAGATGACGATGGCCGGGCCCATCCACGGCGGGCTGACCTTCCGCCGCGCCGACTTCCGCGGCGGCGGCGTGTAGACGGTCCGCTTACGGACGCGCGACTTGGGCACGGCGGCCTCCTGCTTACCTGACCACGCGAGGGATCGGCGAGCTCGCCCGGGCTGATCCGGGCGATGCGGGTCTTAGCGTATCCGCTCCCGGCAGGCGCTGCCTCCATCCCGGTTCCGCGGACGCGGATGGTTACTGATCGATATCATTCAGATTCTCTTAGTCACCATCAGCCGCTGAGACCGCTATGAATGGATGGGCCGTGCGACACGTCACCCGGACCGCTGGGGAGATCTTCCTGACCGTCGGCGTGATCGGCCTGCTCTTCATCAGCTACCTGATCTGGGGTACGGCCCTGCAGGCGCATTCCGCGCAGCGCCAGCTCAGCAATCAGCTGAACCAGCAGTGGTCGCAGAGCCCGGGCGGCGCGCACGGGGCCAGCCCGGAGCAGTTCAACGTGGCCACCGGCCAGCCTTTCGCCTTCATCACCATCCCGGCCTTCGGCCCGCAGTGGAAATTCCCGCTGATCCAGGGCACCGCCCTGGCCCAGCTCAACGTGAGCCCCGGGCACGTCCCAGGTACGCAATGGCCGGGACAGGCGGGCAACTTCGCCGTCGCGGGCCACCGGGTGACGGCGGGCAACCCGTTCTGGTCGCTGCCCTCGCTGCGGGCCGGCGACCTGGTGGATATCCAGACCCAGGACGACGACTACACCTACCGGATCACCGGCGAGCAGACCGTCCTGCCCACGAACCTGAGCGTGCTGGACGCGGTTCCCGGCCACCCGGGGGAACGACCCACCCAGCGGATGATCACGCTCATCACCTGCGACCCGGCCTGGACCGGCACGCACCGGATCGTGGTCACCGGCGTCCTGATCTCAGCCAAGTCGCGCTAGGCCCGGCACAAAGGAGACAGCCCATGTACGGCTGGCTATGGCACCAGCTCCCCGGCGGCACCGCGGTCCGGTCGGCCACGATGGCGGCCATCGCGCTGGCCGCGGCGGCGGCCCTGTGGTTCTTCGTCTTCCCCTGGGCCTCGCTCCACCTGCCCATCGACGCGTCCAGCTTCGGCGGCTAGCCCGGCCTCAGCCGCCGCCAGCCAGCCGGCGTCCGCACGGGTCAGAACCCGAGACCGGTTCCGCTGTCGCTCGGGCTCGGGCTGGACGGCGGAGTGGTCGTGACGGACGGCGTAGGCGTCGGCGACGGCGAGGCGCCGTTCTGGACGAAGATGGTGACCGTCGATCCCTTGGCCGCCGTGCCGCTGGAGGCGGGCTGCTGGGAGAACACGGTGCCGTTGGCGTACTGAGCGGGGCCCGACCCCTGCTGGACGCTGACGGCGAAGCCTGCCGTGGACAGCACCTGATTGGCCGTCTGCTGGGAGTCGCCGACCACCGACGGCACCGGGACGGCCCCGCCGGAGACCGTGATCGTCACCGTCGTGCCCGGCGTGGCGGTACCGCCGCTCGGGTTCTGGCTGACCACCGTGCCGGACGGCTGAGTGGACGTCGGATCGGACTTGACCGAGTAGTTGAAGCCCTTGGACTGGAGCGTGGCCTGAGCCTGCGCCTCCTGCTGGCCGACCACGTTCGGCACCGCGACCGGCGCGACCCCGGTGGAGACGTACAGCGTGACCAGGGTGTTCGGGGCCACGTTGTTACCCTGCGCCGGGTTGGAGCTGATGACCAGCCCCTTCTGCACGCTGTTGCTGGACTCCTCGACCACCGCCGAGCGCAGGTTCGCGGCGCTGATGTCTTTCTGCGCGGTGGCCACCGGCAGGTTGTCCACCAGCGGCACCGAGGTGGACTTGCCCCCGGCCAGCAGGTAGTAGGCCACGCCGATGACGACGCCGAGGACCAGGACCAGCCCCAGGACCCACGGAATCCACTGACGGCTGCGCCGTCGGCCGTCGTCGTAGCCTCCGCCGTCGTAGTCGCCGACCGCCGGGATGGCCGAGGTCCGGCCGGTGGCCATCGAGTCCGCGCCCATCCGCTGGGTGCCCTGGTACATCTCGGCCCGGGTCGGCGGCGCGGCCGTCACCGGCAGGCCGGAGGCAGCGCGCTGCAGGTCGGCTCGCATGTCGGCCGCGGTCTGGTACCGGTCGGCCGGGGACTTGGCCATGGCCTTGAGCACGATCGCGTCGGCCCACGGCGGGACCTCCGGGTCGACGCGGGACGGCGGGACCGGGTCCTCCCGGACGTGCTGGTAGGCGATCGCGACCGGTGAGTCGCCGGTGAACGGCGGCCGGCCGGTGAGCAGCTCGTACAGCAGGCAGCCGGTGGAGTACAGGTCACTGCGCGAATCGACCCGCTCGCCCCGCGCCTGCTCGGGCGACAGGTACTGGGCGGTCCCGATCACCTGGGCCGTCTGGGTCATCGTGGCCTGGGCGTCGCTCATGGCCCGGGCGATGCCGAAGTCCATGACCTTGATGTCGCCGTTGCGGGTCACCATGACGTTGCCCGGCTTGATGTCCCGGTGCACGATGCCGGCCTGGTGGCTGTACTCCAGGGCCCGCAGGACGCCGTCGATGATCTCCAGCGACCGCTCCGGCAGCAGCCGGTGGCCGTCCTGCAGCAGGTCCCGGACCGTGCGGCCGTCGACGTACTCCATCACGATGTAAGGCACCGGGACACCGGTGGCCATGTCCTCGCCGGTGTCGTAGACGGCGACGATGTTCGGGTGGTTCAGCGACGCGGCGGACTGGGCCTCCCGGCGGAACCTGGCCTGGAAAATCTGGTCCCGGGCCAGGTCGGCGCGCAGTGTCTTGATCGCGACGATCCGGTCCAGCCGGATGTCGCGGGCACGGTACACCTCCGCCATGCCGCCGCGGCCAACCACGCCGTCGAGCTCATAGCGGCCGCCGAGTAGACGGGGCTGTGTCATGTCTCGCACTCTGCCAAACCACCCTGCGTATCGCCAGTATCTAGGACGACGACGACGGCGACGACGAGGAGGAACTCGACGATGCCGATGCCGACGACGATGAAGAGGCACT
The DNA here is from genome assembly GCA_963744005.1 of uncultured Actinomycetes bacterium. GTDB lineage: Bacteria > Actinomycetota > Actinomycetes > Streptosporangiales > Streptosporangiaceae > Palsa-504. The sequence continues at coordinate 3,524,617 of CAVURU010000003.1, forward strand.
TGCTGATGCCGAACTGCTCGCCGACGAGCTGGGGCTCGCCGACGATGATGCCCTCGGTGACGAGGTCGGGCTGGAGGACTTCGTAGGCTTCGGGCTCGCCGTCGGGCCGGGTGCGGTGGACGACCGTTCCACGGTACTCGGACTCAGGCTGGCCGCGACCGGAGGACTGGGCAGCGGGGTCCCGGCCGAGGAGCTGATGTGCTGCACCGTGTTGCCGCCGGTGTCTCCGCTGGTCTGGCCCTGGAGGTGCCCGCTGAGGTACAGCCCGGCTACGGCCGCGAGGGCGCACAGCACGGCGGTCAGGCCGGCCATCGCCCAGCGGCGCCCGCCGCGGCGCGGGGCCAGCGGGCCTGGTGCGTCGTAGCCCTCGGGCAGCGGTCCGGTCGGCCCGGCGGGCAGGTCCCCCCTGGTCACCGCCGCCGCGGCGGAGCCGGGGAACTCGCCGCCCGCGGCGGAACCGCCCAGCGAGAGCGTCTCGCGCAGCATGTCCGCGCGGTCGGCGACCACCCGGGCGCTGGCCGGGCGTTCCGCGGGAGTCTTGGCCAGCATGTCGTAGACCAGCTCGGCCACCGGCGCGGGCACGTCCGGCGGCAGCTCCGGGACCGGCTCGTGCTTGTGCGCGTAAGCGATGGCCAGCGGCTCGCGGGCGGTGAACGGCACCTGCCCGGCCAGGCATTCGTAGGCGACCACGCCGAGGGAGTAGATGTCGGAGGAGGCGTCCAGCGGCTCGCCGGTGGCCTGCTCGGGCGACACGTACATAGCCGTGCCCATGACCATGCCGGTCTCGGTCAGGTGCGCGGCCGCGGTGGCTCGCACCGCGGTGGCGATGCCGAAGTCGGTGATCTTGGTGATGCCGCCGGTGGCCACGAGCAGGTTGCCCGGCTTGATGTCGCGGTGCACGATGCCGGCCTGGTGCGCGGCGTCCAGCGCGCGCGCCGCCTGGCGTACCAGGTCCAGGGTGGCGTCGGCGGACAGCCGCCCGGCCCGGGCCAAGATCGCGGCCAGCGGCTCGCCCGGCACCAGCTCCATGATCAGGAACGCGCCGCCGAACTCGGCGGACTCGCCGTAGTCGTAGACCCGGGCGATACCGGGGTGGGACAGGCTGGCCGCGTACCGGGCCTCGGCCCGGAAGCGGGCCAGGAACGCCTCGTCGCCGGCCCGGCCGGTCGGCAGCAGCTTCACCGCGACCGCGCGGTTGAGCAGTGAGTCCTCGCCGCGCCATACCTCACCCATGCCGCCGGCCGCGATCCGGTCGGTCAGCCGGTAACGGCTCGCCAGCAGGTAATCGGTCACTTACTTCCCCAGGGTGGCCAGGTAGGCCTTGATGACCTGGACAGCGATAGGTGCAGCCGCGGTCGCGCCGTAGCCACCGCCTTGAATTATGACGCCCACGGCGATCTGCGGGTTGTCGTAGGGCGCATAAGCAGTGAAGACCGCGTCATCCAGGCCGGTGTTGTTGGTGCCGTTCTGCGCCGTGCCGGTCTTGCCGGCCATGGTGAAGCCCACCGCCCCGGAGTTGTAGGCGTTGGCCGTCCCGTCGGAATCCTGGACCGCGGCCAGCATCATCTGGCCCACGCCGGAGGCGACCGTGGGCGACAGCGCCTGGCTGAGCTGCGTGGGACTGGTCGTGTCGACTGTGCTCAGGTCGCTCGCGGTGACCTGCTTGACCAGGTGCGGCGTCATCAGCTTGCCGCCGTCGGCGACGGCGGAGGCGAACATGGCCACCTGGAGCGGGGTCACGGTGTCGCTGTACTGGCCGATGGCCGAGAACGCGGTGAGGGCCTGGCTCGGCGGGATCACGTAGTGGCTCGGGGTGACCGGCATCGGGATCTTCAGGGTCGTGTCGTTCATGCCGAACAGCTCGGCGGAGTTGTTCAGCTCCTGGCCGCCCAGGGTCATGCCCATGCTGCCGAAGGTGGTGTCGCAGGACTGGGCGAAGGCCGTGATCAGCGGCACCTGCCCGCTGCCGTCCCCGCAAACTTCACCGTCGTTGTTGGTCAGCACGTGCGTGGTCTGCGGCAGCTTCAGCTCGGTGGGCGAGTACACGCTGGTCTGCGGGCTGCTCCCGGCATTCTTGGTCAGGTATCCGCCGCTGGTCACGATCTTGAAGGTGGAGCCGGGCGGCCAGGTGTAGTTGATGGCCCGGTTCAGCAGCGGGTTGCCGGCCTGCTTGAGCAGCGCCTCGTCGGCCGCGTTCAGCTTGCCGCCGTCGTGGGTGGCCAGCACGTTGGGGTCGTAGCTCGGGAACGAGGCCATGGCCAGGATCGCGCCGGTCTGCGGGTCCAGCGCCACCACCGCGCCCGGCTTGCCCGCCGTGTCCCCCTCCAGGGCCTTCCAGGCCGCGTCCTGGGCCTTGGCGTTGACGGTGAGGGTGACGTTGGCGCCCTTGCGCGGCTTGCCGGTGAGCAGGTCGATGAGGTTCCGGACGGTCAGCGAGGAGTCGCTGCCGTTCAGCACCGAGTTCTCGTACTTTTCGATCCCGCTCTCGCTGTAGAGCGTGTCGTACCCGGTCACCGGCGCGTACTCCGGTCCGTGGGCGTACTTGCGCTGGTACTTGTAGACGTCGCTGCTCGGGGTGGACTGGGCCACCGTCACCCCGTCGGACGTCACGATGCTGCCGCGCTGATACTGAAACTGCGCTTCGAACGCCCGCGCGTTATTCGGCTTGCTGGCCAGGCTGGCCGTCTGGAAGCCCTGCACGTAGTTCACGTTGATCAGCAGCAGCACGAACATGACCAGGACGGCGATCGAGATCCGCCGCAGCGCGCGGTTCACTTGAGCGACACGACCTGCGTCAGCCCCTCCTCCTGAATCGGCCGCGGCGGCGGCCGCCGGGCCGAGTCGCTGATCCGGACCAGCAGCGCGATGAGCATCCAGCTCGCCACCAGCGAGGACCCGCCCTGGGACAGGAACGGCGTGGTGATGCCGGTCAGCGGGATGAGCCGCGTCACGCCGCCGACGATCACGAAGACCTGCAGCGCGAGCATGAACGACAGGCCGCCCGCCAGCAGCTTGGAGAACGGATCCTTGACCAGCATCGCGGTGCGCAGCCCGCGCTGCACGATCAGCCCGTAGATGAGCAGGATGGCCATCACCCCGGCCAGCCCCAGCTCCTCCCCGAAGGCGGTGAAGACCAGGTCGCTCTGGACCAGCGGCGTGATGTACGGCTGGCCGCCGCCCAGGCCCTTGCCGAGCAGCCCGCCGCTGCCCATCCCGTACAGGCCCTGGACGAGCTGGTAGGCGTCGTGGCTGGGATTCTGCCCGCTGAACGGGTGCAGCCAGATGGTGAAGCGCTCGCCCACGTGGCCGAACAGCTTGCTGGCCGTGAAGGCGCCGACGACGAACATGATGAAGCCCAGCAGCAGCCAGGAGGTCCGCGAGGTGGCGATGTACAGCATGGCCACGAACAGGCCCATGAACAGGGCGCTGGTGCCGATGTCGCTCTCGAAGACCAGCAGCAGCAGGCTGGCCGCCCAGATGGCCAGGATGGGGCCCAGATCACGCGCCCGGGGCAGGTCGATGCCCAGCACCCGCCGTCCGGCCAGGGCCAGCGCGTCCCGCTTGACGACCAGGTACCCGGCGAACGACACGGCCAGGGCCAGCTTGGCGAACTCCTCCGGCTGCAGGGTGAACCCGCCCACCTTGACCTGGATCTTCGCCCCGTACACCTCGCTGATCGACGAGGGCAGCAGCGCGGGCAGAGCCAGCAGGACCAGCCCGAGGGCGCCGAGGGTGTAGGTGTAGCGCTGCAGCCGGCGGGCCTCGCGGATGACGGCCAGGATGCCGACGAAGCAGGCCATGCCGATGGCGGTGTAGAGGATCTGGATCCCGGTCGCCGACGGGCTCAGCGGAGCGGACAACAGCTTGCCCTGGGCGGCCAGCCGGTAGGTCATCATGATGCCCAGGCCGTTGAGCAGCGCCGCGAGCGGGAGCAGCAGCGGGTCCGCCCACGGAGCCAGCCGCCGCACGGCCAGGTGCCCGGCCAGGGTGATGATCACGAAGGCGCCCAGGTACTCGGCCATCGACGAGGGCAGCTTGCCGGTCAGGCTGTAGCCCACGTTCGCGAACGCGAAGGCGACCAGCGCGAACACGAACAGGAGCATGATCAGCTCGGTGCGCCGCCGCCGGGCCTGCGGCAGCTGCGAGCCGTCCGGCTCGAGCACCGGCGACGGGGCCGTGATGCTGCTCACCGGGACCGCACCCCGTCCCGGGCGGTCGTCGCCCCGGTCAAGCCGACCCCGGAGTGCTTGACGGCAGGGCTGTGGCCTCGATCCCGAACACGGCGGGTGCCGGGCACAGGGCCGGAGCGGGATCGGGCTGCGGGCCGGGCTTGGCGATGCCGTTGACCGGCTTCTTCTGCTTCCTGGCCGCGTTCACCGCCGCGGTGTAGGCGTCCTCGTCGGTCTTCCACTGAGCCAGGGCCACGTAGGCGTTACGGCAGCTGTCGACGGCGCTCTGGATGGTCGTCACCGTCTGGCGGACCTGGGTCAGGCTGCCCGTGCTGTAGTCAGTCTTCACCGTCTGCTGGTAGTTGGACGGGACCTGGGACAGCAGGATGCCGGTCTGCTGATACGGGCTGGACCAGCTGAGCCCCACGATGCGCTGGCTGATGCCGCGGTAGATGACGACCTGGTTGTTGCTGTCGGTGCCGACGTAGTACTGGTTCTGGCTGACCCGCCAGAAGACGTAGCCGCCGCCGATGACCACGGCGGCCAGGACCACCAGCGCCGTGGTCACGATGGGCCAGCGGCGCCGGGAGGGCCGCCGCGAGCGGGCCCGGTGGCCACGCCGGCCCAGCGGCTCGTCGTAGTCGAGGCCGTCGTCGTCCATGGTCAGCGGCATGCCCGCGGACGTCATCATCGGGTCCAGGTCACCGGCGGCCGACTGGGCCAGCGGCGGCCCGTACCCGTCGTGATGGTCTTCCAGGCCGTGAATCGGCCCGGTGCCGTCCGGGGTCTCGGCCTCGGCCATGCTGGCTGCGGCTCCGGCCAGCACCGGGATGGTGGTCAGCGGCAGCTGGGTCGTCGCGGTGTCGACCACGTCCGCCACGATGCAGGTGATGTTGTCCGGCCCGCCGCCGTTGATGGCCAGGTCGATGAGCTGGCGGGTCGCGGCGTCGGGATCCTCGACGGAGGCCAGCGTGTCCCGCAGCATCTCGTCGCTGACCACTCCGGACAGGCCGTCCGAGCACAGCAGGTACCGGTCGCCGACCAGGCTGTCGTGCACGGACAGGTCAGGCTCGGCCGACGACCGGCCGTCCAGCGCGCGCAGCAGCAGGGACCGCTGCGGGTGAGTGGCCACGTCGTCGACGCTGATCCGGCCCTCGTCGACGAGGGACTGCACCAGCGTGTGGTCGTGGGTGATCTGGTAGAGCTCGCCCTCGCGCAGCAGGTACCCGCGGGAGTCGCCGATGTGGCAGACGGCCGCGTGCCCGTCGGACCACAGCAGCGCCGTCAGCGTGGTGCCCATGCCCTCGACCGCCGGGTTGGCCAGGATCTTCTCGTGCAGCCGGGCGTTAGCCGCGCCGACCGCGGCGGCCAGCGCCTCGAGCATGTCGGTGCCGAAGGAGACCGTCTCGAGCTCCGAGATGGCCGAGATGGTCAGCGAGCTGGCCACCTCGCCGGCCGCGTGCCCGCCCATGCCGTCGGCTACGGCGAGCAGCCGCGGGCCCGCGTAGGCCGAGTCCTCGTTCCCCTCCCGGAGGAGGCCCACGTCGGACCGCACCGCGTAGCGGAGTTCGAGTGTCATCGGCGCAGTTCCAGGACGGTCTTACCGATCCGGACCGGCACGCCCACGGGAACCGGGGTCGGCCGCGTCACTTTCTGACGGTCCAGGTAGGTGCCGTTGGTCGAGCCGAGATCCTCGACGATCCACTGGCCGTCCTGCGGGAAGATACGGGCATGTCGGCTTGAAGCGTAGTCGTCGTTGAGCACCAGCGTGGCGTCATTCGCCCGCCCCAGCGTGATCTGCTGGTCGGCCAGGTCCAGGCTGGTGCCCTTCAGCGCGCCGGCCGTCACCACCAGCACCCGCGGCGAGCCCCGGCCGGGACGCGGCGGCCGGGCCGGGCGGGGCTGGCGCGGCGGCCGGGCGGACTGGGCCTGCCGGCCCCGCATGCGCCGCGGCAGGGCGGACCCGCCGAGCAGGTCGGTGCGCACCACCCCGATGGCCGCGATGACGAACAGCCACAGCACGGCGAGGAAGGCCACCCTGATGATGGTGAGAGAAAGCTCGCTCATCTGAGGCTACGTCCCTGGGCGTCAGTAACTGCCTGGGTATCCATTGCCCTGGCCATCCTGGCGGGGGTCCTGGCGGAAGACCAGCGTAGTGCGGCCCAGCGACACCTGCGTGCCGTCGGCGAGCGAGACCCGGCGCACCGGCTGGCTGTTGACGAAGGTGCCGTTGGTCGACCCCAGGTCGACGAGGACGACCTGGTCGTTCTCCACGCGCAGCTCGGCGTGGTGCCGGGACACGCCGGGATCCACCAGGCGCAGGTCGCAGTCGGTGCCCCGGCCGAGCAGCGTGACCGGGGTCTGCAGTTCGTAGGTGTGCTGGTTGTCGCCGGCCCCGGGCGCGCCGGGCGAGGAGACGAGCAGCCGCGGATGGCCGGGAAAGCCGCCTCCGCCGGGCCGGGGCAGGTCGCTGGCCGGCAGCCTGATCTCGCCGCCCTCGATGGTCGAGCCGCGGATCACGCCGGACCGGATCCGGAACGTGCCGATCGTCATGTCGGGCACGCCCTCGAACCGCATCCGCACCGGGCCCACGAACGAATAACCCTGCTCCTTGGCGTAGTCGCGGGCCAGGTTGGCGAGCTCGACGCCCAGGCTCTCCGCGTACACATCGAGACGGTTGTGGTCGCTCTCGGCCAGCTCGACCACGAAATCGTTCGGCACCAGGGTGCGGCCCTTCGCCACGATGGCGGCGCGGTCGTCCATCTCCCGCTGTACCGCGCTGGCGATCTCGACGGGCTGCAGTTCTGACCTGAAGGCGCGGGCAAAGGCTCCCTCCACCATTCCTTCGAGCCGTCGCTCAAAGCGCTGCAGAACTCCCAACGTGCCACCTCCCTTCCCGTCTCGTTCACCCGATCGTATCCGGGGCGCGGGAGCGTTCGGGGTCGTGCTAACCTACTCGTTGCCCAGGGCGGGTGGCGGAACGGCAGACGCGCACGGTTCAGGTCCGTGTGTCCGAAAGGACGTGAGGGTTCAAATCCCTCCTCGCCCACTGTGCGAGATATATGCAGACGCCCCGGACCCTTGCGGGTCCGGGGCGTCTTGCTGGGCGCTGCTCGCTGGGGCCGCGGCGAGCCCGGCGTCAGGGAACGACGATCACCGGGCAGCGGGCGTGCCGGGCCAGCCAGCCCGAGACGGAACCCGCAATACGGTGCCAGACGTGCGTGGGCGCCCCGATGACCAGCGCGTCGGCGCTGAATTCCTCGGCCGCCGCGGCCAGCTCCCGGGCCGGGCTGCCGCGCCGGGTCCGGACGTGCACGTCGATGTCGGCGCACCCGGTCACCTGGTCCAGCTCGGCCAGCAGCCAGCGTTCCAGCGCCTCCGCGTCCCGTGGCACGCCCACCACCTGGCCGGTCAGCGGCTCGCAGTACACCCCCGAGGAGCACACGTACACGATGAGCAGCGGCCGCCCCAGCCGGATGGCCAGCCCGGAGGCGTAGGCCAGGGCGTTACGGCTGGGCCCGGAGCCGTCGTAGCCGGCGACGACCGGATGCTCGAACCGCAGCGCGGGCAGGCCGGCGCGCTGCCGCGGCCGGCTGGCCGGCTGGCCGGGTTCCGGCTGGCCCGGTGACGGGCGTGACTCTGCCTGATCCATCGTCCGCGTCCTAGCGGAAGACCGTCTTTCCGGCAGCCATACCAGAGGGATGCCCCGGATTCCCGGCCTTACTCGTATTTGAAGAGCACTATAGATCAGCACAGCCCTATCTGGTTAGTACCCAGGCGGCTGCACTGTGCTAGAGAATTTCCACCCCGGGTGGCCCGGCGTGGCACGATGGCCAGGTGACCGCAGAGCAGGCGGGATGATGCGAGGGCCCGACGCCACGGCACGCGCCGTGATCGAGTGCGCGGCCGACGCGATCGTCGCGTTCGGCACCGACCGCACCGTGCTGCTGTGGAACCCGGCCGCCGAGCGGATGTTCGGCTGGGCCGAGGCCGAAGTGGTCGGCCTGGAGCCGCAGATCATCCCCGAGGAACTGAAGGCCGAGCACAACGCCGTCCTGGAGCGGGTCCGCGGCGGCGGGCAGATCTCCTTCGCCACCCGCCGGGTGCGCAAGGACCGCACCGTGATCGACGTGCGGATCGACACCAGCGCGCTGACCGGCGACGACGGCGAGGTGACCGGCTGGGTCAACGTCTGCCACCAGGCCGGGGAAGACGACGTGGCCCGGCACTACATGGCCGAACGGGCCCGGGTGGTACGCCGGCTCGGCGACGTGGTCGCGGACATGAACGCGCAGCGCGACCTGGAATCGGTGCTCGACCGCATCGCGGCCAGCCTGCGCGAGCTGACCAGCGCCGACGCGGGCGGCTTCGTGCTCATCGAGGAGGACACGCTGCGCCTGGTCAGCACGGCCGGGCTGCCCGCCCGGCTGCGCGGGCGGACCGCCGCGCTGCCCGACAGCCTGGTCGGCGAGCTGATGGCCTCGGGCAAGACGGTCATGATGGCCACCGGAGAGTCCGGCGGGTTCGACGACCTGATCTGGTCGGCCCTGCCGGGCCTGCACACCATCGCGCTGAGCCTGTCGCACGTGGCCGGCCTGCCCTACGGCGCGCTGTACGCGCTGTACAGCCGGCGCCGGCTCAGCCACGTCGAGCTCGAGCTGCTCGAGCTGCTCGCCGGGCACGCCGGCGTGGCGCTGACCAACGCCATGGCCTTCGAGGAGGTGGTCCGGCAGCGGGCCCACGAGCGGGCCGTCATCGACGGCAGCGCGGACGGCATCGCCGTGCTGGACACCGCCGGGCTGGTGCGCCAGTGGAACCCGGCCGCGCACCGCATCACCGGCATCCCGGCCGGGCAGGCCATCGGCAAGTCCCCGCCGTTCCCGCTGCCTGACCCGGACGCGATGCTGACCCACAAGCTGCCGAACGGCCGGTGGCTCGACGTGCTGTGCACCGCCCTCGCGGACGGCGGGGAACTGGTCATCGACTTCCGCGACGTCACCGCGACCAAGGAACTCGAGGAGGCCAAGGACCTGTTCCTGGCCACCACGAGCCACGAGCTGCGCACCCCCATCACCGTGGTGCAGGGCTTCGCCAGCACCCTGGCCAGCCGGTGGGACCAGCTCGGCGACGCGGAACGGCGGGAGGCGGTGCAGACCATCGCCGAGCGGGCCGGCTCGCTGGGCCGCCTGGTCGAGCAGCTGCTGCTCGGTTCGCGGGCGGGCGCCGACCAGCTGCCGGTCAGCAACGGGCCCTTCGACCTCGGGGCGGTGCTGCGGGCCGCGGCCGCGGCCTTCCGGGCCCTGTCGGACAAGCACGCCGTGGTCGCGGACATCCCGGACGACCTGCCCGCCGCCACCGGCGACACGATGGCCACCGACATCATCGTGGGCCAGCTGCTGGAGAACGCCTTCAAGTACTCGCCCGCGGGCGGCACCGTCACCGTCCGGGCCCGCCCGGCCGGGCCGTGGCTCGAGATGACCGTGGAGGACGAGGGCATCGGGATCGCCGACGGGGACCACGAGCGGATCTTCGACCGCTTCTACCAGGGCGAGGCGGGCGACCGCCGCCGGTTCGGCGGCGTCGGCATCGGGCTGTTCATCGTCCGCCGGCTGGCCGAGGCCCAGCACGGGCAGGTGCTGGCCCGGTCGCGGCCGGAAGGCGGCACGTCCATGCAGCTGCGGCTGCGCCGCGCCGAGCCCTGACGAGCCCGGGCTGCTCGCGCCCGGCCTGATGAGGCCGGGCCCCTGACCGGCGTCAGACCTCGGCGGTGTGGTCGGCGGGCTGCGGCGCGTCCCGGCGGCGCGGTTCCCCGCCAGTGGCCTCGATGTAGGCGTCGACGATGGCCGTCACGTCGTCACCCTGCCGGATGACCTGGCCCTTCTCCAGCCAGACGACCCGGTTGCAGCTGGCCTCGATCTCAGCCAGGTTGTGCGTGACCAGGAACACCGTCCCGGCTTCGCGGCGCAGTTCCATGATCTTCTCGTGGCTCTTGGCCCGGAAGTTGGCGTCGCCGGTGGCCAGCGCCTCGTCGATCATCAAGATCTCGTGGCTCTTGGCCGACGCGATGGAGAAACGCAGCCGCTGGGCCATCCCGGAGGAGTAGGTGCGCATCGGGTAGTCGATGAAGTTGCCGACCCCGGAGAAGTCCACGATGGACTGGTAGCGCTCCTTGACCTCCTGCGGGCTCATGCCCATGGCCAGGCAGCCGAGCACGACGTTCCGCTCGCCGGTCAGGTCATCCAGCAGCGCGGCGTTCACGCCGAGCAGGGCGGCCTGCCCGCTGGTGTAGACGCAGCCGCGCTCGGGCGGGAGCAGGCCGGCGATGGCCTGCAGCAAGGTTGACTTGCCCGACCCGTTCCGGCCGATGATCCCGATGGCGTCGCCGTGCCGGGCCACGAACGAGACGCCGCGCACGGCGTGCACCTCCCGGACCGACGGCCGGCGCTGGCGCTTGACCACCCGCATCAGCGCCGTGGCCGCGGTGCCCTTGTCGCCGCCCGCGCCGTACACCCGGTACACGACGTGCAGGTCATCGACAATAACGGTCGGCTCCGGGCCGCTACCGGTAGGCATACCGAAGACGTTACCGTGCTGGGGCCGCGCTTGCCGCCCGCCCAGATCGGCGGCGTTCCCGGCGACCCGGCGAGATCAGCGCGGCCCGCGTGTTTCCGCACGGCTCTGACGGGGCATTTCATCGCTCGTACCAGCTTAATGAGGGGTCGGTTTGATGAGCCACGCTGATGTGGAGGTGACTGAGTCGAGCGCCCTACTGCTCCCGTTCACCGCGTCGAGCGTCGGCGAGGCGCGCCGGCACCTGGTGTCCGATCTGCTCGGCGCCGGAGTCCGCGGGCTGGTGGTCACCGACGCCGCCCTGGTCATCAGCGAACTGGCCAGCAACGCCCTGCAGCACGGCAAGCCGCTGCCGGGCGAGGCGATCCGGGTGGCCTGGGAACTGGACGCCGGCTGCGTCCGGGTTTCGGTCAGCGACGGCGGCGGCCCCACCCTGCCTGAGCTCGGCCAGCCGACGGCCACCGCCATCGGCGGCCGCGGGCTGCGGATCGTGGTCCGGCTGGCCCAGCGATGGGGAACCTCCAACGGGCCCGAGGGCACCCTGGTGTGGGCCGAAGTCCAGCTCGGGCCGGCGCTGGCCATCGCGGTGCCCGCCTCGGCGGCAGAGAGCGGCTTAAGCCCCGGCCGGCCCGCCGGACGGTCAGGGAACTCTCAGCGTGCGCTCACCGTGGTTGCCTGGCTTCCGGGCTCCGGGCACGGTAGGGTCGGCACGTGGAGCTTACTGTCTCGAGCCGATTTCAGGATGATCACACCATCGTGACCATTGGTGGGGAGATCGATCTCTACACCGCTCCGCGGCTGCACAGCGAGCTGGCCAGCCTGCAGGCGGACGACATGCCCGCCCGGATCGTCATCGACATGTCCGGCGTGGAGTTCTGTGACTCGACCGGCATGAACGTCCTGCTCTCCTGCCTGCGTCGCGCCCGAGAGCGCGGCGGCGACCTGGAGATCGCCGCCCCCAAGCCGGCCGTGCGCAAGATCCTCCAGGTCACCGGGCTGGATGCGGTGTTCACCCTGGTGGAAAACGCGGACACCCGGGGCGCCGCGCAGTAACGGCCGGCCTGGCCACGGCAGCGAATCCCGGCTCGGTCCCATGTCAGGCGGCGCGCGCTCCGATGACGTCGCGGTGGTCATCCCGGCGCGGAACGAGGCGGACCGCATCCAGGCCACCGTCGCGGCTGCCGCCGGGCTGCCCGGGGTGAGCGTGGTCCTCGTGGTCGACGACGGCTCGAGGGACGGCACCGCCGCCGCGGCGCGACACGCCGGGGCCATCGTGATGCGGCATGCCCGGAACCGCGGCAAGGGCGCGGCGCTGGAAACCGGCGCCGAGGCGGTCCGCCTCCTGGACCAGCGAGAAGACCGTGAGTGGCCCCGCCATCTGCTGTTCCTGGACGCCGACCTGGCGCAGACGGCGGCCAAGGCCGGCCCGCTGGCCGAGCCGGTCCGCGCCGGCCTGGCCGACATGACCATCGCCGTCTTCACCACCACGGTCAAGCTCGGCGGTCACGGGCTGGTCACCGGGCTGGCCGGGGCCGGCATCCAGCGGGCCACCGGCTGGCGTCCCGCGCAGCCGCTGAACGGCCAGCGCTGCCTGACCCGCGCGGCGTTCGAGGCGGCCCGCCCGCTCGCGCCCGGCTGGGGCGTCGAGACCGCGCTGACCATCGACCTGCTCCGCCGGGGCCTGCGGGTCCGCGAGGTCGAGGTCGACCTGGCCCACCGGGCCACCGGCACCGGGCTGACCGCCCAGATGCACCGCGCCCGGCAGCTCGCGGACGTGGTCCGCGTCCTCATCCGCAGGCGCTGACGCCGCCGCCCGTCCCGGCTGGGCCGGCGGGCGGCGCGAACCGGCGGCCGGCCTTCGGCTGACCGGGCGGGCCCACCCCGGCGATGCTGGCATGATGTGGGCTATGCCAGTTGCCTACCTGGGACCCGAGGGCACGTTCTGCGAAGCCGCGATGCGAGCTGCCCTCCCGGACGCCGAGCCCCTGTCCTGCCCGACCATCCCGGCGGCGCTCGCCGCGGTGCGCTCGGGCGCGGCGGAGCGAGCGGTGGTGCCGATCGAGAGCTCGGTCGAAGGGGTCGTCACCGCCACCCTGGACGACCTCGCCGCGGGAAACGACCTGGTCGTGGTGGCCGAGGTGCAGGTCCCGGTGGAGTTCGCGCTGCTCACCCGGCCCGGCACCGCCGTGGCCGACGTCAAGACCGTCGGCGGCCATCCGCACGCCATGCCGCAGTGCCGCAGCTGGCTGGCGGCCAACCTGCCCGACGCCGAGCTGGTCCCGGTCACGTCCAACGCCGAGGCGGCCCGGCAGGCCTCGGACGGCCAGCTGGACGGGGCGCTGGCCGGCGCCTTCGCCGCTGAGCGATACGGCCTTCAGGTCCTCGTGCCGGACGTGCACGACCGGGCCAACGCGGTGACCCGGTTCGTGGTGGTGGCCGCGCACGGTCCGCTGCCCGCCCGGACCGGGACCGACCGGACCTCGGTGGCCGCGTTCCTGGCCGATGACCACCCGGGCGCGCTGCTGGAATTCCTGACCGAGTTCGCGGTCCGCGGCATCAACCTGACCACGATCCAGTCGCGGCCGACCGGAGACCGGCTGGGCCAGTACTACTTCTTCATCGACTGCGAAGGGCACGTGGACGACGCCCGGGTCGGCGAGGCCCTGATGGGGCTGCGCCGGGTCTGCCGGGACGTCCGCTTCCTGGGCAGCTACGCCCGGTGCGACGGCGGCGCCACCCAGGTGCGGCCCGGCACCTCCGACACGGAGTTCGCCGAGGCCGCGGCCTGGCTGGGGCGGCTGCGGTTTGGTCGCCCCTAGCCGGCCAGCCCCCAGGCGTGGCCCGGGACGGCTCGAGCGGTGCGGCTGAGCACGCGGCCTGAACCGTCCGGGCGGAAGGTCCTACAGGTAGGGGCCCGAGCCGGGGCGCTGCGGCGGCTCCTGGCCTTGCGGGGCCATGCCCGGCGGAAGCGCGCGGCGCATCTGTTCCAGCTGCGCCCGGGCCGCCATCTGCTGGGCGAACAAGGTGGTCTGGATGCCGTGGAACAGTCCCTCCAGCCAGCCGACCAGCTGGGCCTGCGCGACCCGCAGCTCCGCCTCGCTCGGCAGCTCGTCGGTGAACGGCAGCGATAGCCGCTCCAGCTCCTTGACCAGCTCCGGAGCCAGCCCGTCCTCGAGCTCCTTGATCGAGCTCTCGTGGATCTCCTTCAGCCGGGCCCGGCTCTTCTCATCCAGCGGCGCCGCCCTGACCTCCTCCAGCAGCTGCCTGATCATGCTGCCGATCCGCATGACCTTGGCCGGCTGCTCGACCATCTCGGCGACTGAGCGCTCGTGCTCGCCGTCGTCCTCCGGCGGGTTTCCCGACATGGCCATCCCGTCCGGGCCGACGACGAGAACCTGCGGGTGATCCTGCGCTTCCGGGTTGCTCATAGTTCTAGTCTGTCCCCCCGGGCACCATGCCCGGGACCGCAGGGTCAGTTTGGCTGCAGCAGGATCTTGCCCACGTGCTCGCTGGCGTCCATCACCCGGTGCGCCTCAGCGGCCTGGGTCATGGGCAGCACCCGGTCCACCACCGGGACGACCTTCCCGGCGCTGACCAGCGGCCAGATGTGCTCCCGGACGCCGGCCACGATGGCGGCCTTCTCGTGCGGCGGACGCACCCGCAGGCCGGTGGCGTGGATGCTGCCCCGCTTGGCCAGCAGCGCGCCGATGTCGATCTCGGCCCGGGTACCGCTCTGGATCCCGACGATGGACAGCCGGCCGTTGACGGCCAGGGCGGCCACGTTACGGGCCAGGTAGCTGGCCCCCATGATGTCCAGGATGACGTCGGCGCCCGCGCCCGAGGTGGCGTCCATGACCGCCGCGACGAAATCCTCGGTGTGGTAGTTGATCGCGACGTCCGCGCCGAGCTCACGGCAGCGGTCCAGCTTGGCCACCGAGCCGGCGGTGCAGATGACCCGGACGCCCAGCGCCTTGGCCAGCTGGATGGCGTGCGTGCCGATCCCGCTGGCGCCCCCGTGCACCAGCAGCGTCTCGCCGGCGGTCAGCCGGGCCAGGTCGAAGATGTTGACCCACACCGTGCAGGCCACCTCGGGCAGGGCGGCGGCCGCCTCGACCGGGACCGCGTCCGGCACCGGCAGGACCTGCCCGTGGGGGACGGCGACCTGCTCCGCGTAGCCGCCCCCGCCCAGCAGCGCGCACACCTCCTCACCCGGCCGCCAGCCGGTGACCTGGTCACCCACGGCCCGGATCCGGCCCGACACCTCCAGCCCCGGGTACGGCGGGGAGCCCGGCGGCGGCGGGTAGTGTCCTTCACGCTGGGCCAGGTCGGCCCGGTTCACGCCCGCCGCCGCGACGTCGATGACCACCTCATCCGGGGCCGGGACCGGATCCGGAACCTCGCGCCACTCCATGACTCCGGGTACGCCGGGCTCGGTGATGACGACGGCACGCATGGGCGTCTCCTTGTCTGGCTCCCGCGATCCCGGGGCTGCCCCTCATTGTGCCGATCCGGCCCCGGCCCGGCCGGACCCGGGTCCGGTGCGGCGACTTATTGCTATCAAACCTGTGCAGAGGGTGTCGAAATACGACGAAGTTTGATTTACGCTCAGATGGACGGATGAACCGCCCCCGAGCCGTCGAAGGGGACGCCGCGTGACCGCGAACAACGATGCGCCGCAGGCCTTCCGCGATGCCCCGGGGAGCGAGCCGTACGGATACCCGAGCGGACCGGGGTACGCCCCGCTGCCCGCCGATCTGCCGGACTATCCCGCCGGGCCCGGGCCGGGCCCGGACCCCGGCTACCAGCCGGACGACGGATACGACGGCTGGTTCGTGCCGGAGCCCAGGCCCGCACAGGACCTGGCCTACCCGCAGCCGGGCTACGGGCCGGACGCCGTGCGCATCCCGCCGCTGGCGCCGCTGCCCGGCCCGTCACCCACGCCGCCCGATTCCCGCCCGTCACCGGGCTGGGTGCCGCCTGCCGCCCTCGGCCCGCCGGGTCGCGCCCCGGCGGCGCATCGCCCGGGCGCCGAGCCGCGGCGGCCGGCCTGCGCCCGGACGTACCGGGAGGCTGGCGGCACCGGCTCTTCCAGGCCAGCGGCGGCCTGCTGCGGCTCGGCGAGTCCGCGTCCGACCTGCGCCGCCGCGACCTGATCAGCCGGGTCAGGACCCCGGTGGCCTGCGGTCACCACCGGGTGGCCGTGCTGAGCCTCAAGGGCGGCGTGGGCAAGACCGTGACCGCGGTCGGGCTCGGAGCCACCCTCGCTACCCTGCGCGAGGACCGGGTGGTGGCCGTGGACGCCAGCCCGGACCGCGGCACGCTGTCGGACAAGGTGCGGCTGGAGACCGCCGCCACGGTGCGGGACCTGGTCAGTGAGCAGGACCAGATCCGCCGGTACGCCGACGTCCGGGCCTTCACCACCCGGGCCCCCGCCGGCTGGAGGTGCTGGCCTCGGGCCGGGATCCGGCCGTGTCGGTGCCGTTCGGCGCGGAGGACTACTGCGACGTGGCGCGCGTGCTCGAGCCCTTCTACTCGATCTGCGTCACCGACTGCGGCACCGGCCTGCTGCATTCGGCCATGACCGGCGTGCTCCGGATGGCCGATCAGATCGTCGTGGTCAGCTCCCCGACGGTGGACGGCGCGCGCAGCGCCAGCGCCACCCTCGACTGGCTGGACGCGCACGGCTGGGGTCACCTGGTCAGCAACGGTATCGTGGTGCTGTCGGCCATCCGGCCCAGGAGCAGGGCCACCATCGACCCGGACCGGCTCGAGCACCACTTCGCGGCGCGCTGCCGGGCCGTGACCCAGATTCCCTACGACCCGCACCTGGAAGAGGGCACCGAGGTCGAGCTGGAGCTGCTGAGCGTCCAGACCGCCGACGCCTACCTGGCCCTGGCCGCGCTCGTGGGCGATGGCCTGGCCTGGCCGCGGCGGCTGACGTACCGTTCGGCGTTACCGTAGGCTGGTCCCGTTGGAGGGCTCGCCTAGTGGCCGATGGCGATGGTCTTGAAAACCATTAGGGGTGGTGACACTCCTCGTGGGTTCGAATCCCACGCCCTCCGCTGTGCGTTCGGAAAATTTCTTCTGACCTGGCCATATGATCGGCAGGATCGCATCATCGGCTCGCTGCAGACTGCAGGAAGATGCAGCCGACTGCCGTCATTTGTCGCTGGTCGCGGGATATACGCGGGATGGATTGCGGGTCATTCCCCCAGGTCAACCCGCAGAAAAGAGAAGGGCCTCGCCGAGCACGAGACCCTTGCGTGGTAGGCCGGTCAGGGAGCCAGCGCCTCATCGATCTTCCTGTTAGCCGCCGCCTCGCCGCCGTCGATGCACTCGTAAGGCCGGGCCGCCAGCGGCGAGGCAGCCTGCTCGGGGGCAGAGCCAGCGTCCGGGTGACGGCCCGTGTGCGTAACGTCGTACATCATGCCGCCCGATGCCGTCCGTAACAGCCGACCATCGGCAGCGGTCCCGAACTCCTCAATGTGCTCCCGCAAGATCACGACCAGCTCGGGCGGGATCGGCACCGAGCGCCGGTCCAGCAGTTCGGCCACCTTCGGCGGGTTCCAGTTCACCCGGCCGAGCGAATTTGCCGAAAGCTCCTCCAGCGGCCGCGTACTGCAGCACGTTGTAGAAGACCGACCGCTTGCGATGAATCGTCGTGGCCGCCGCCGAGGTCCCATCCAGGCGAAGCGTCAGCGCCGCCAGCGCCAGGCGGACGTTACGAGGCTTCTCCAGCTCCGTCAGCGGCAGCGAGGCTCGTTCGAGCCAGCCGAGCGCAGCAGTGCCCTCAGCCGGTCACGGCAGGGCCCGAGACGACGGCACCAAGATGGACAGCACCAGGAGCGATGCTGGATAGTGGCCTCGATATCAACGGTGATCAGCCCGGCCGTGTGCCCTAGCCGTAGCCTCGCATCGGTGCCGGCAGGCAGTCGGAAAGGAGTCACCCGCCATGACCGAGAGCGAACTGTTCGAGAGGGGTCTTCAGGCGCGGCGGGATGTCCTGGGTGCTGAGTACGTCGATGCGAACCTCGCTGACGCCGACGAGTTCATGATGGCCTTTCAGCGCGTCCTGACTGAGTGGGCGTGGGGGTATGCCTGGAGCAGGCCGGGGCTGGATCGCAGGACACGGAGCATGCTGAATCTTGCGATCTTGACGGCGCTCGGGCGGCCCGAGGAGCTGGGCATCTATGTGAAGGGTGCGCTCGCTACGGGGGTATCGGCCGACGAGATCAAGGAGATACTGATTCACGCCACGGTGTACTGCGGCACGCCAGCCGGGCGCCAGGCGTTCCGGGCCGCGCATGAGGCTCTCCTCGCCGAGGGCGCGTTGCCTCGTCCCAGCTGAACGCCCGGGACCGAGGTTGCAGGTCAGGCCAAGCGGAAGCCCGGACGGCGCAGATTCCCGAGCGGATATTCCCAGGTCGGCAGGATCAGGTGACGGGCCATCAAGGCCGGGCCGCAGCGCCGGTGGCAGCTACACCTGCACGGCGGCCTAGGTGCTCGCTGACGAAACGGATGGCGATCGAGCCCTCGCCGACCGCCGAGGCCACTCTCTTGACCGAGCCGCTCCGCACATCGCCGACCGCGAAAACGCCCGGCAGGCTAGTTTCAAGCAAGTACGGATCCCGGCCCAGCCCTTCCCTGGCGGGCGCGTTGCGCGCTTGCCCGCTGAGGTCGGGACCGGTGACGATGAAGCCGTTGCTGTCCAGCACGACCGATTCAGCGAGCCACTGCGTGTGGGGCTCGGCACCGATCAAGACGAACAGGGCCGCAGCCGGAACCGTGCGCCGGGCCGAGGTGGTGAGGTCCTCGACGGTGACCCGCTCCAGCCGCTCGGTGCCGTCCACCTCCCGTACCCCCGAGCGGGACATGACCATGATGGCGGGGTGCCTGGCGATCCGGTCAATCAGGTACTGCGACATGCTCGCGGCCAGACCCCCGCCGCGGATGACGACCGTCACCGGGTGCCCATGATCGGCCAGCCATATCGCCGCCTGGCCGGCCGAGTTGCCGCCGCCCACGATGACAACCGGATCGCCAGGCATGACCCGGTCCTGAGCGGCTAGCGGGGTGTAGAACACGCCGGTGCCCTCGAACTGGTCCAGGCCAGCCGCGTCGAGCTGACGGTAGGTCACGCCGGTGGCGATGATCACGGTCCGGGCGGCGAGCTCACCTCCGGCGTCGAGCCGGATGAGATAGTCATCGCCGCGTCGGGCCAGCCCGACTGCGGTACTGGGTACGAGCAGCGTCGCTCCGAACCGCAGCACCTGGACCAGGGCCCGTTCGGCGAACTCCCTACCGCTAACCCCAGCGGGAAAGCCAAGGTAGTTCTCGATTTTGGAGGTGGTGCCGATCTGCCCGCCAACCCCCATGCCGTCGATGACGGCGGTGGCCAGGCCTTCGGACGCCCCGTACACCGAGGCGGCCAGGCCGGCCGGCAGGCGCCGACCACGGCCACGTCGAAGGTCTTCTGCGGCAGCACCCCCATGCCGAACCCCGCTGCGCGTGCCAGCTGGCCATTCGACGGATTGCACAGGACCTCGCCGCCGCGCATGAGCACAACCGGAGTGTCACTGGGGCTCAGTCCCTGGTGCGTGAGCATCGTCTCCGCAGCGGGGTCGGTGTCCAGATCGACCCAGACATGCGGCAGGCTGTTGCGGGCCGCAAAGTCACGCAGCCGCCGGGCATCGGGTGACGACCGGGAGCCAACGATCTGCATACCGATCCGGTGCTGCAGCAGCCATTGCCTGCGCCGCAGGACGGTCTGCACGATCAGATCAGACAGCTCCTGGTCCTTCGCGATCACCTCATGCAATCGCTCGACCGGGACCGCTAGCACCGACCCGGCCTCCCTGACCATAGCGGTAGCGAACAACCGCTCTCCGGTCAAGATGTTGAGCTCGGACAGGAACCCACTCGGGCCGAAGGTGGCCAGTTCCCGCACCACCCCGGCCTCGTGGTCGACCATAGTGACAGCCCCAGACAGCACTACGATGAACTCGTAAGCCCGGTCCCCCTCGCGAAACAGCACCTGCCCGGCAGTTGTCGGCCGTTCCTGCCCACAGCGGCGCAGCAGCGCCAGATGCTCAGCCTGCAGCGGCGGGGAAAGGTACGGATCTGTGCCCGGATTCCACACCGTCATTCCCAATCCGCCGGTAATCGCCTCGCTCATGGCGCTGCCGCCAATCAAGAGCCTTTCACCAACACTACAGTCATGAGCCGGCCTGGCTTCATCGCTTTCCAGAGCGATGCATGCGCAGCTCGCCTGCGGGCTGCCGTCAGTGTTGAGGTCCCATATGATCGGCAGGATGGCGCCCTGCGGCCGCGACTGCCGTCGGTTCCCGACCGCTTCGAGGCCGCGGCCCGGCGGGCCAGATCACCTGACGCCCCAGCGACTGGCCCGTCAACAGGCCCGGCCTGGTTTGCCCGGGAATCACTAAGTGAGCGGCGGTGAACACACCGCCGGCCTCGAGGCAAAAATTCCGCCAACATCAGAAAAATACGGGCAAGATGCACCATTTAGGTCACCGGCTGAACTCCCTGATGCGAAGATGACCCCAGGTCGGCTGATAACCGGCATGAATTGCTTGCTGTATAGCAAATCAACCTGAAATGTCCGCCCCCAACAATCAGATCCCCTGTCCGCGTCCCGGCCCGCAGGCACGCGAATCACAAAAGTGAAATTACGCGAGCGTGTCTTGCCTCTGGCGGACAGGCGCTAATCCGCCGGGCCTGAGCCCCGCGGAACCCGGCGCATGTCCTGATGACTTATTCCAGAGAGCGCAAGGTGGGCTAGGAGGCTCACATGAGTTTTGTGCCCCGGCTTAGCATCGGACTTCCCGTCTATAACGGAGAAGAGTATCTGGCGGAGTCGCTTGAATCGCTGCTTACTCAGAGCTACGAAGACTTCGAGCTGATCATCTCCGACAACGCGTCAACCGACAATACCGCCGACATCTGCTACCGGTACATGGAGCAGGACTCGCGGATTCGTTATATCCGCCAGCCGCGCAATGTGGGTGCTGCCCCTAATCACAACTTCGTGATCGCGCAAGCGAGGGGCGAGTACTTCAAGTGGGCTGCCGCTGACGATACTTATGCCAAGGAACTGCTGGAATACTGCGTTGACGCACTCGGTAAATACCCGGACATCGTACTGGCCCATGCCTGGACAGCGCTTATCGACAGCGCAGGAAAGGTAGCGCAGAACGTCGAGTACTCGCTGGATACCGCATCATCGCACGCACCAGAGCGTTTCCGGAGCCTGCTCTACGGCAAATCCGGAGATGACATCTACGGAGTAATCCGGACGGACGTCATCCGGCGGGTGACGCCACTCGACAGTTACCATCACTCAGATCACACGATCACGGCCGAGCTGGCCCTGCAAGGTCCCTTTTATCAGGTCCCGGACTGGCTGTACTTCAGGCGTGATCATCCGGCCCGGGCCGAGCGCGCCCGTCCCACCGTGCGGTCTCGGTGCGCCAATATGGACCCGCGCCGGTCCGATCGGCTGAGGCATCCGGCCGTCCGCCTGTATGCCGAATATCTCAGGGGATATCTCCGAGCGATCCAGGACGCTCCGCTGTCATCCTCGGATCGGCAGCAGTGCTACCTGTACCTGGCCGGCTGGTCGTCCAACCGGGGGCTGCCGGGACGGGCCAGACGGGCCGGTGAACCCGGGCCCGGCTCGGTCGGGGCATCACTGCCGCAAGTCGCACAGCCGTTACCGGCCTTCGGCCGGGCCCTCAGGTTGCCGAAGGCGCCTGCAGGCCCGGCCGGTGACGGCGGAAAGGAGCTGACGCAGCTCGGCGCAGGGACCCGGCAAAGTCGCTCATGCGGTCTGAAGCAGCTGTAGCGTCCGCTGCGGGTCGCGGGCGTGGTGCCGGTTGGCGGCGGCGATGTTGGTCTGGCCGTCCAGGCGCAGCAAGCTGATGGCCAGGCTGCGCAGCGATGCCATCACGCGGGGCGCGTTTCCCGTCCTGACCAGCGATTTGTCCTCCTGGTAGGTCACGTCCCTGACCCAGTGAAGGCGGTTTTCGATCTCCCAGTGGCTGCGGACCCAGGCGGCCAGGGCGGCGGGATCGGCGTCGCGGTCGCTGGTGATCAGGTAGACGACCTCGACGGTCTTCTTGCCCTTCGTCGTGACCGTGCGGCGCAGTTGCGCGACCTGGGCGGCGCCGTCGAACCCGATCCAGGCCGGCGCCAGCACGGCCTTAATCGTGCGGCGGGCGCGGCGGCCGTGGCCGGTGCTCACGGCCGAGATGGCAGGGATCCGCGCCCAGGGAAGCTTCTTCAGCTGCCGGTACAGCGTCGGCATGTTGCCCTTGACGGTCATCACGTAATCGGCGTCCCGGCCGAGAATGACCTGCGCGGTATCGCTCTGCGTGTGCATCGCGTCGATCGTGATGACCGCGGCGGCGAGGCTGGCGAAGGCTTTCAGCAGCTCCAGCACGGCGGGTATCTCGTTGGACTTCTCCGCTACGGCGACCTGGCCGAGGACCGCGCCGATGCCGTGGGCCAGGGCGGCGACCAGGTGCGGGGCCTTCCCGTCCTTGTCCTTCGCGCCGCGGACGGTCTTGCCGTCGATGGCGATCACCAGCCGGCCGCCGGCCCGCACCGCCCTGGTGTGCAGCCACACGCCGAGGACCCGGTCGAGCACATCCGGGCTGACCAGGGCGAAAGCGCGCCGGAACGTCGACTCCTCCGCCGGGCCGCGGGCCGCGCCCAGCCCGGCCAGCACCTCCGGGCCCGCGTCGGCGGCCCACTGCCCGATCGCGGCGAACGACCTCGACCCCGCAATGACCGCCGCGATCCCGACGGCGAGCAGCCCGGCCAGCCGATGCCGCCGCCCGCGCCTCTTCCGCGGGTCCGGGACCTGGGCGAGGAGATCGAGCAGGTACTGGCTGCGGGCAGCCGTCATAGACGAAGATGTCATCGGCGGGCGGGTGTCCCTTGTGGCAGAAGATGGTGAGCGTCAGAACTTCCATCGTTCCGTCCGGGCCCCGCCCGCCGCCCCAGGACACGCCGGGCCCATCACCTGCTGTTACGACATAGCAGGTCACAGCCTCAATTCACGACTTTGCCGGGTCCCTGCAGCTCGGCGCCTTATTCCGGCAGGACGTCCGCGCTCGGCCGGACCGGCTCTTCCTGGTCCGCCCAGGGGCCGGCCGCGCCGAACAGTACGACGGACATCTCGCGGAATTGCCCGTCCACGAGCCGCTCAGCCGCGGCGGCGCGCTCGCTTATCGTCTGGGTCAGCTCTGGGGCACGGCGTTCAAGCTCGGTGAACTGCTCGATGAGGCGGCCGAGCTCCACGGACCGAGCGGGCTGGCAGAATTCGGGAACACCCATGGACGTCATGAGGGCATCAAATTTCTTTGAATAGCCCACGGCCAGGGTGGGTTTCCGCATCTTCAGCGCCGACAGCACGTTGTGAAAGCGGGAAGCGACGACGGTATCGACCAGCGCGATCTTCCGCATCAGCTCGTCGAGCGAGGATACCGGCTCGGCGACGAGCTGTGACGGACCGGCTCCGGGCCGCAGCGCGCGTACGTCGCTGACGATTCCTTCCATGACGGGCTCGTCATGGACGTCTGTGGTAAAAAGGCGCACCGGGCGGCCCTGGTCCACCAGCCACAGGACGAACTCTTTCATCGTCGCGGTGTAGGAAGCATGAATCCGGTCCGCCTGCTGACGCTCGTCATTGCTCCCGTGAAAGTCCATGATCCCGACGCCGACAGCGCCGGTACCGGGTGCTCCGTCCTGAGGTACCGGAAGGGCAAAGGCCAGATCGGGATACACCGGGTCGGCGGATGAGTCGTAACCCATGCGGGTCATGGCCTCCCGGGAAAGCACATCCCGGAAAGAACGGTAAGAGGCGAGCCGGGCGGCCGCGGTGACCAGCCGCCGGGCCAGCGCATCGTGAATTTCACTTGCTCCGACGCTCACGAACGCTACTTTTGCGCCGAACAGCCGTCCGGATAGGCAGAGGAGGAACATGGAGTAGGGCGTATGCCATGCGCGCAGCGGAAGAGTCGCCTCCAGTACCCCCATGCCAGGAATGATGACGACGTCGTGGCCCCGGACCCACCCGGCGGTACGGAACGCGTCGACGACCGCCCCGAGCAGAACCTTCGGGATCCGCAGGGCTACCGCGGTCCGGCCCGAGTCATCCGACTCGTCCGGGACATACCAGCGCATCCGCACGGCCGGCCGTCCGTACCGCGCCGTCAGCTGGTCAGCGCCCGTGCTGAAGAAGTCCAGATCTGCGTCGGGAAATTCTTTCCCGAGATAGGCCAGAATGGCTTCCATCGAGCCGTCGTTACCAAGATTTCCCGCGCCCAGGAGGCCGGCCAGGCCAACCCGCGGCGTCATGTCGGCTTTTCGAGTGCGTCGGCCGGCCTTGCGGGGAAAAACCACTGGAACCTCATCCCTCGGATGCCGGCCGCAGCGCAGGCAAACACCCATGATTGTGCCGACGCTGGCACGTCCGGCTACGAGACATCACCTCACCAGACGACCTGCGGCGGGCCCGCCGTGATACATCCGGCGGCCACCGATCAGCGTGCGCCAGCACCATCAGGACGAGCGGTCCAGCCCGTCTGCGGCCCGGCCTAGTCGCTCTCGGCAGCCGAGCCCGGTGCGACCTCGCGCCACACGTGGTGAGTCTTGTCCGAACCGGGCTCGACCGGCTCGATCACGCGCTCGTAGACGGTCGTCTGGTCCCCGCGCCTGACCTTGAGGATCTGCCCGACGGGCACGTCCGCGGGCATCTTGACGACCTTGTCGCCTCGCACGTCCATAGTCCATTCGTCAGCCATAGCCCTATCTTTCCTTCCGGCAGGGTGATCGTGCTCCTCGAGTCATCCCTATTTCCTTAGACCGTGACGCGCAGGACGGCCTCGAGACTGGTGCCGCCGTCGGTGCTGAACGCGATCCTGGCCGCTGGCGCCCCGGCGTGGACCAGATTGACGACGGCCTCGAAGAACTCCAGCAGCGGCTCGGGCTTGCGGATGCCGCCCCCGATGACGACCACGTCCCAGGTCCGGGCGGCCAGGCCTGCCTTGATCCGGCCGAGGGCTGAGTCGTCCAGCGGGACCAGAAGCTGATCAGCCTGATACCCGGCCGCCCGGACCCGGTCCAGGCCATGGGCCAGCCCGCGTTCGACCGCCGCCGCGTCCAGGCCAGGCACCGTCCTGGGATCCAGCCCGACGATCAGCACGCAGGCAATGGTCACCTGGATGAGGCTAACAGGGCCAGCCTGCAGGCCGGCCAGGCCGCGGACGCGGATGACCCGGATTGCCGGGTCGCACCGGTCAATGCCGAACACCTGGCCGCCCGGCGAATAGCCTGTTGCCGTGAGCTTCTTCGATGAGACTCCGGAGCTGCTGCCGCCCCAGTCGGACCAGCCCGGGCACCCGGCCTGGCGCCGGCCGAACGGCGTGATGCCCGGCCTGGCCCCGGTCGGCCTGCTGCTGGCGCGCACCGACGAGGTGGCCCTGGCCGTCGGCAATGTGCTCGGCTACCCGAACGGCTTCGAGTTCACGGTCAACGCGCGGCTGCGCCACGAGCAGTTCGTCTGGGGCAAGAGCCCCCTCGACCCGCTCGCCGACGCCCGCACCGGACCGGAACCCGGCCTGGCCCTCCGGCTCGGCGTCCGGTACGCCGACGGCCGCGCGGCCAGGACCAGCAGCCACCGCCCGATACCGGTCAGCGAGGCGGATGGCGACCACCTGGTCCTCCGCGAAGTCGGCACCGGGGGGACCGACCGCCAGTGGGACGCCCGGCTGTGGATCCACCCGCTGCCGCCAGACGGACCCGTGACCTTCGTGGTCTCCTGGCTGCTGTACGGGGTGGCCGAGACCCGCGCCGAGCTGGACAGCGCGGTCATCCTCGAGGCCGCCGAGCGGGCCACGATCCTGTGGCCGGACGACCCGTCCTGACCCGGGGGCTGACGGCTGGCCTGGGCTTGGCGTAGATCCGCCACGCCGGCCGGCCAGCCGGCCGCCGGCTGCAGTGGCCGGTGTGCTGGAATGGCCGTATGCGAGGGGTCGTGACGCTGTCGGCGTCCTATGGCGCGCGCGGCGACAAGGTCGGCCGGACGGTGGCGGAGCGACTGCAGCTCCCGTTCGTCGACCGGGCCATTCCCACGTCGGCGGCGGCCCGTCAGCTGGGCCTGCCCGAGGACGTGGGCGAGAGCCTCGACCAGCAGGCCCCGAGCCGGTGGGAGCGGATGGCGATGCGGCTGGCCGGCGTGGCCACGCCCGCCGGGCCGGACGTGCTGGCCGCGGACGTGCCGCTGACGTTCTCGCCCGAGGCCTTCCGGGCCGAATCCGTGACCGAGCTGCAGCAGGTGGCCGACAGCACCGGAGCGGTAATCCTGGGCCGGGCCGGGATGGCCGCCCTCGGCGGCCGGCCGGATGTGCTGTGCGTGCGGCTGGACGGGCCGGTCGAGGCGCGGATCGCCCAGGTGGTGGCCCTGGGGATTGACGAGGCGGCGGCCCGGCAGGGCCAGCGGGACGTGGACAACGCCCGGCAGACCTACGCCCGGGTGTTCTTCAACGCCCGTCAGGACGACCATCGGCTGTACCAGCTGATCCTCGACAGCACCGTCTTGTCCGTGGCGGCCTGCGTCGAAATCATCGTCCGGGCGGCCGCCGACCGTTTCGGGACCGACGCCCGGTCCTCAGGCTGATCCGCGCCGGGCCAGGCCGCCGAGATCGCCCACCCGGCGGACGATATTGACCGCGTGGTCGCCCAGGCGCTCATAGAACCGCGCCACCAGGGCCATCTCGATCGTCACCGGAGACGGCACCCGGCCCGAGGCGAGCTCGGCCACCAGGCTGGTGTGCAGCTCGTGCATCTCGTCGTTGACCTTGGCCAGATCGGAGGCCGCCGAGCCGTCCCGCTGGTACCAGCTGTCCGCCGCCTGGCCCCACATGCCGCGGCCCAGCTCGCCCATCCGCTCGACCAGGCCGCGGCAGCGCGGTGACAGCTCGGCGGCGAGCAGGTGCCCGGCCCGGGAGGCGATCTGGCACTCCAGGTCGTGGGTGCGCTCCAGCTCCGGGGCGACCCGCAGCACGGTGAGCAGGAACCGCAGATCGGCGGCGACCGGGGCCTGAAGCAGGATCTCCCGGCTGACCAGCTGCTCGATCTCGAGGTACAGGGCATCGATGGCCCGGTCCCGCTCGGCCACCTGCCCGGCCACGTCGCTGCTGCCGCTCAGCAGGGCCTCGGTCACCCGGGGCAGATCCTCGCAGACCACGGCGAACAGCTCGACGACCTTGAGGTCGATCGCGTCCAGCTGGCGGTCGAAATCACGCCGGTACCCGGTCATCGCCACCCTCCTGCCTGGGCACCTGCCCGGGCGGTGCCCGGCGAAACGGTCCGGGGCAAGCCCGGCCCGGGCCGGGCAGGTTCAGTGCAGGCCAGCTTCAGTGCAGCCAGCTTCAGCTGCTCGCGGGGGAGATCTTCTGCCAGGTGATGAACGTCTGCTCGGTCAGCCCGTCCACCGCCTGCGGGTCGGTGTTGAACACCGCCACCCCGCCGGTGAAGGTGACGTGGCGCACGGTCCGCTGACCGGCCGCGCCGGGCAGGTTGGTGCCCGCGAAGGTCAGGGTGAAGGTCTGCTCGTCCTCATCGACCTCGTACATCCCCCACAGCCCGGTGTAGCCGTCAGGCTGGCCCTCCTGCCGTCCGGGGTCCATGCTCTGCGCGGCGAAGTTGCCGTCGGCGTGCCGTCCGAGCGGCGGGTCTCCAGGGAGACCAGGGCCCAGGCCCCGATCAGGCGATCCTTCAGCAACTCCGCATCCTCCCCGTCGCGGTACCGGTCACTGAATTGTAGGTAAGCCCGCGGCCCCGACCCGCGCCGGCTTGGCAGGGCCGTGGCCGAGTAGTCTCGGCGGCATGGAAAGCGAGCTGCCTCAGGTCAGCGTGGTCGAGCTGATCACCCGCTGGCAGTTCGCGCCGGCCGTGACCGCCTTTGCCGTCATCGCGGCCGGGCTCTACCTGTGGGGCGTGCTGCGGGTACGCCGCCGTCACCCGGCTCGCCCGTGGCCGGTACCGCGCACGGCCTTCTTCCTCGGCGGCCTGGCCGTCGTGGTCATCGCGACCGAGAGCGGCATCGGCGCCTACGACGACGTGCTGTTCTGGGACCACATGGTGCAGCACCTGCTGCTCCTGATGGGCGCGCCGCCGCTGCTCGTGCTGGGCCAGCCGGCCACGCTCCTGCTGCACGCCAGCCGCAACCCGTTGCACACGTGGACCAAGAGGGTGCTGCGTTCCCGGCTGGTGACGGCGATCACCTGGCCTCCGTTCGGTACGGCCCTGTACGTCGGGGTCATCGTGGGCACCCACCTCACCGGCTTCATGAACCTCGTCCTGTCCAACGAGACGGTGCACGACCTGGAGCACATCCTCTACCTGGTGGCCGGCGACCTGTACTTCCTGCCCCTGGTCGGGCGGGAGCCCATCCGGTGGCGCGTGTCCTACCCGACCCGGATCTTCCTGCTGTTCCTGGCCATGCCGGTGGACGCCTTCACCGGCCTGGTGCTGGGCTCCGAGGGGACCAACCCGTTTCCCGGGCTGGCCCAGGATCGCCCGTCCTGGGCGCCGGCCCCGCTGACCGACGTGCACATCGGCGGCGCGGTGATGTGGGTGGGCGGCGCCGGGCTCATGTTCGCCATCATGATGACGGTCTTCTTCGCCTGGACCCGGGTGACCCACGGGGACGGCGGCCTCGGCTGGCTGGAGACCGCCCGCCGCACCAACTTCGCCGCCGTGGTCGGCACGCAGCAGGACGCCCCGCTGCGGCGGCCCGGGCCGGCCCGGGCCGCCGCAGCCAGGAACCCCGAGAGCGTCGACGACGATGAGCACCTGGCGGCCTACAACGACTACCTGGCCCGGCTCAACCAGGAACACGAACGCTGACCCCGCGACACGCCGGTAGCGCTTTCTAAGCAAATCTAAGGTCTGGGCTAGATCCCGCCATACAGTCCGATGGTATGGACCCGGTACGCAATCCGTACGCGCCCGGCGCGGGCCAGCGGCCGCCCGAGCTCACCGGGCGGGACCGCGAGATCGGCCAGTTCGAGGTGGTGCTCGAACGGGTCGCGCGCGGCCGCCCGGAACGCAGCATGGTGCTGACCGGGCTGCGCGGCGTGGGCAAGACGGTGCTGCTGAACACGTTCCGGTCCATGGCCATGCAGCGGCTCTGGGGCACCGGGAAGATCGAAGCCCGGCCGGCCCAGTCGATCCGGCGCCCGGTCGCCGCGGCGCTGCACATGGCGGTGCGGGAGCTCGCGCCCCGGCACCGCGCCCCGGACCGGGTCGAGTATTTCCTCGGCGTCCTCAAGGCCTTCGCGCTACACGACCCCAAGGCGCCCAAGGGAAGCACGGTCACGGTGGGGCTCGGCATCGACGTGCCCGCCCAGCGCGGCCGGGCCGACTCCGGCGATCTGGAGGTCGACCTCACCGAGCTGTTCGCCGAGGCGGCCTCGGTCGCCGCCGACCTGGGCGTGGGCATCGGGCTGTTCGTGGACGAGATGCAGGATGTGCCAGCCGACGACGTGTCAGCGCTCTGCGCCGCGTGCCACGAGCTGTCGCAGAGCGGCGGCCCGCTCATCGTGGTGGGCGCGGGACTGCCGCACCTGCCCTCGGTGCTGTCGGCGAGCAAGAGCTACTCGGAGCGGCTGTTCAGCTACGCCCGGATCGACCGGCTGGACCGGCCGGCGGCCGACCAGGCCCTGATCGCCCCGGCTCAGCGCGAGGGCGTCACCTACACCGACGACGCCCTCGACGCGCTGTACGCCGCGGCCGACGGCTACCCCTATTTCGTCCAAGCCTACGGCAAGGTGACCTGGGACGTGGCCGCCTCGAGCCCGGTGACGGCGGCGGATGTCAAGGTGGCGGCGCCAGAAGCCGACAGCGAGCTGGCCGTCGGCTTCTTCGGCAGCAGATACGAACGCGCCACGCTGGCCGAGCGGGAGTACATGCGGGCCATGGCCGCTACGGGCGATGATCCGGTGCCGACGTCAGTGGTGGCCGAGGAGCTCGGGCGCAAGCCGTCCAGCTTGTCGCCGGCCCGCGACGCGCTGATCAAGAAGGGCCTGATCTACAGCTCCGAGCGCGGCCTGATCGCGTTCACCGTCCCGCACTTCGGCCAGTTCCTGCGCTCACAGCCCGTCTAGGACGCGTGGCCGCCGCCGCTAGCTTTTTATAGACGCCTCTAGCGTGCGGCTTAGATTTCCCTAGATAACGAAAGACGGGCCAGCTCCGGGCGGCCGAGGACCTCGTCGGTGCCGGCGTCGAGGACCGCCACCCGGATAGGCGGCTTACGGGCCTGGAGATAGACGGCGAAGATGATGTCCACCCGGCGGCCGCGGGCCGTTCCGGGATACACCACGAACCGCCAGCACCCCTCGCGCCACATATCGGCCGGGGCGGCCGCCGACACCTGGCCGGCGTACCGGCGCCACTGCGAGCTGGAGTGCAGCGCCGTCAGGCTGCGGCTGGCCGGGATCCGGCGGACCTCGCACGGCTCGGAGTAACCCAGCCGGACCAGGACCTCGCCGATCTCGGGGGACAGGAAAGCCAGCAGGGACAGCTCGAAGGCCAGCACCGCCAGCCAGAGCTCGGCCGCGGCCGGTGACGACGGCATGCGCAGCGGCGGCAGCCCGATGGTCGCCCCGGCGGCCACGCAGAGCACCCCGGCCCGGGCGATCGTCCGCCAGCCGACCGGGGTCTCGCTGAACTCGCCGAAGCAGCCGCAGCCGGCCTCCGGCCGCCGCTGCCGCGTCTCGTTCACTGCCGCCACGGCGACCAGGAAGAACAGCGCCGTGCCGGTCCGCACGACGGTGGCCGGCAGGCGCGGATCGACCGGGCCGAGCTGGCGGGCCGTCGCGATCAGCCCGAGGCCCAGGCCGAGCTCGACCGCGAACATGGCCAGCATCATGGGCCGCCGCAACCGCAGCGGGAACAGGCCGGCCGGGTCCGTGACCGCGGCTACCGAACGCGCCCTCAGGACGCGCCACGCCTTGGCCGCGCATCCGCCCAGCAGCAGGACAGCGAGCAGCGGGACCTGCACCTCCCGGACGGCGGTCAGCATCATCTAGCCGCCGATCGACGCCGACGCGTTGAAGCAGCCGTCCTCGAGCGCGCCGCCGAGCTCGACGAAGGCCGCCATGGTGAGGTCGGCGATCCGGCCCTTGCTCGACGTCGCGCAGGTGACGCAGCGGTCGCAGAACTGACGAGCCGTGGCGCCGCAGCTGGTGACGGGCACCATCCGGCTGCGGTCAGCGCAGTCGTTCCGCAGCCGCAGCATGCTGCCCAGGGACAGGTAGGGCAGCCGGACGCAGCCCGGCCCGGCGGCGTGCGGGTCCACCGCGTGCTCATCCCCGGAGCAGTCCGGCCGGGCCGGCCCGGCCCGCTCGCAGCTCGTCTCGGGGTCCAGCGCCGGATAAGCCAGCCCGAGGAGGTCCTCGGGCTCCTCGCCGGGCTCGTGCCAGACAGCCGAGCCGGTGACCGGATCGGGCACGTGGCCGCTCACCATGGGCGGCGCGGGCGGATGCCCGGCCCGGTAGGGCGGCTGGGAGGTCGCGGGAACCATCGCGCGCAGGTAGCCATCCTGGCGCACGCCGATCACGTCGATGAGGTAGCCGGGCTCAAGCTTGGGGAAGCGGACCTGGATCCGGCCGGCCGCCTCAGGCGCGATGCGCACGACCCGGCGCCCGCTGGCCGGGCCCTGGTCGACCAGCAGCCGGTCCGGGCCGTCCCGCTGCACGATGGTGCCGGTCGCGCGGCCGGCCTGGGCCCAGATGCGGTCCACCACGGGGCCGCCGGCGTGCTGGCGCCGGATGATGGCGTGGTCCCCCCGCCGCAGGGCGGCCGGCGAGACCGCCGTGCCCCGCCAGGCCTTCCCGTCCGGCGCCAGCGGGAACCGCTGCTCGCCGTCCCTGGTCCACAGGACCAGGATGTGCGGGCTGATGTCCAGGATCGTGCCACTGACGGCATACCTCAGGGTGCCCGCGGCCGCGTCCGGCGCGGTCAGCGCATGCTGATGTCCCGGTTCTTCTCGCCGGCCCAGAACGGCCGCCTTGAGTACCGACCGCCGGGCGTACCGGGCCGGATCGGCAAAATCCATGACATCATCACACCAAAGGGGAATGTCAGCCAAATGCCGCACTTGCCCTCCGTGGGATTGCACGAGTCTCGACTAAGACCATGGTTGGTGCCGGCAGTCACGTCAAGTCATTCCGGCTTAATTGTCCGTGCGGGCGGCGAGACACCTATGGCGGATAACGGCCCGGCGGCATCTGCGGCCACACCGCGCGCACATTCCGTAATGACGATGGCTACTTTAAGTAAGGTAGCCGTCATGAGCCCGGCCGGCGATCACGAGGACTCGCACCACAGTGACACCGATGCCGACGCCGCGTTCGGCGACTACCTGCAGGCCCGCGGAACCGCCCTGCTGAGGATAGCCGTCATGCTCACCGGCAACCGGGCCGACGCCGAAGACCTCCTCCAGGCCACCCTGGCCAGCACGTACCAGGCCTGGGGGAAGATCCACGATCACGCCGCCCTCGACGCCTACGTCCGGCGGGCGATGGTCAACACGCACATCTCCTGGTGGCGGCGCCGCAAGCTGGAGGAATTCCCCACCGACGAGCTGCCGGACCAGGAGGTTGCCGACCCGGCCCGGGACAGCGACACCGCCGAGGTGGTCCGCCGCGCCCTGGACCGGCTGCCGCGCCGGATGCGGGCCGCCGTCATGCTCCGGTATTTCGAGGATATGACCGAGCCGGAAATCGCCGCTTTGCTGGGCGTCAGCCTGGGCACGGTGAAGAGCACCGTTTCCCGGGCGGTGGCACGGCTGCGCATTGACGCCGAACTCGGCGAGGATTCCGGTCCGTAACCAGGAAATGCTGACGAATGACGACTTATCCCTGTTTTCCGGTTGGCCGGGGCGAATTCGCTGCTGGGTCTACTGCCGCGGCGCAGCGCGTGGCACTATCCAGATAGGCAGCTCAGGCACCCTCGGGAGGTGGCTCGATGCGCAGCACGATGATGGATGTCCCGCTGACGATCACCTCGATCATGCGCTACGGCACGTCGGCGTTCGGTGATCGCGAGGTCGTCACCTGTACCGGGGACGGCAGCAGGCGCCGGACCTACGCCGAGGCCGGCCGGCGGTCCGCCCAGCTGGCCCACGCGCTGCGCCGGCTGGGCGTCGGTCCCGGCCAGCGCGTCGGCACCTTCATGTGGAACAACGCCGAGCACCTCGAGGCCTACCTGGCCGTGCCGTCCATGGGCGCGGTCCTGCACACCCTCAACATCCGGCTCGCGCCCGCCGAGGTGGCCTATATCGTCACCCACGCCGAGGATGACGCGGTCATCGTCGACGCCTCGCTGCTGTCCCGGCTGGCCGGGATCCTCCCGCAGGCGCCGACGGTGAAGCACGTGATCGTCTCCGGGCGCGCCCGGCCAGATGCCGGATGCCGCCGGGCTGGCCGGCGTCAGCGTGCACGACTACGAGGAGCTCCTGGCCGCCGAGCCGGGCTCGTTCGACTGGCCCGAGCTGGACGAGACCTCGGCCGCGGCCATGTGCTACACCAGCGGCACCACCGGTTACCCCAAGGGCGTGGTCTACAGCCACCGATCCAGCTACCTGCACTCGATGGGCGCGTGCCTGGGTAATACGTTCGGCCTGTCCGAGCGGGACCGGGTCATGCCCGTCGTGCCCATGTTCCACGCCAACGCGTGGGGACTGGCCTACGCCAGCCTGATGTCCGGTGCGGCGCTGATCCTGCCGGACCAGTACATGCAGCCGGCCGCCCTGGTGCGGCTCATCGGCGACGAGCAGGTCACCATCGCGGGCGGGGTCCCCACTATCTGGGCTGGGATCCTGACCCAGGTGCAGGCGGACGGCGGGGACCTGTCCTCGCTGCGGCTGGCCGTGGCGGGCGGCTCCGCCGTGCCGCGGGCCATGCAGGCCAGGTTCGAGTCCGAGCTCGGCGTCCGGATGCTCCAGGCCTGGGGGATGACCGAGACCTCCCCGCTGGGCAGCGTGGCGCACCCGCCTGCCGGGCTGAGCGCGGATCAGGAGTGGCAGTACCGGGACAGCCAGGGCCGGATGATGTGCGCGGTAGAAGCCCGCCTGGTCGGCGACGAAGGGGTCGTCCTGCCGTCCGACGGCGAGGCGGTCGGCGAGATCGAGGTACGCGGCCCCTGGATCACCGGCTCGTACCACAAGGACGACGACCCGGCTAAGTTCC
This sequence comes from uncultured Actinomycetes bacterium, assembly GCA_963744005.1. Taxonomy (GTDB): domain Bacteria; phylum Actinomycetota; class Actinomycetes; order Streptosporangiales; family Streptosporangiaceae; genus Palsa-504. The sequence continues at coordinate 3,558,635 of CAVURU010000003.1, forward strand.
ACGACGGCTGGCTGCGGACCGGCGATGTCGGCACCCTCGACCAGCACGGCTTCATCCGGCTGACCGACCGGGCCAAGGACGTCATCAAGTCCGGCGGCGAGTGGATCTCCTCCATGGCCCTGGAGAACCTGCTGATGGCCCACCCCGACGTGGCCGAGGCCGCGGTCATCGGGATCGAGGACGAGAAGTGGGGAGAGCGGCCGCTCGCGGCCGTCGTGCTGCGGTCCGGCGCGGAATGCAGCGCCGACAAGCTCCGGGCCTTCATGGCCGAGCAGGTCCCGCGCTGGCAGCTGCCCGAGCGGTGGTGCTTCGTCGACGAGGTCCCCAAGACCAGCGTGGGCAAGTTCTCCAAGCGCACCATGCGCGATGCCTACGCCAGCGGGCAGTACGAGGTCATCGAACTTCGCTGACCCCGTGCCGGGATTGCTTTGCCGGGGTGACGTCACTCCCGGTACGCTATGGCCCACTGCACCTGCTGGTGCGGGTGGAGGATTCGCCTAGTCCGGTCTATGGCGCCGCACTGCTAATGCGGTTGGGTCTAACGGCCCTCCGGGGTTCAAATCCCCGATCCTCCGCCATCTGAGCAGCAGATCCGTCACGAAGCTCAATTTCGGCGGGACTGCTGCTCTTTGCATTCCAGGCCCCGTGTGTGGCCACTGCGTGTCCATCAATGCAATTCCGCCATCTTTCTATCTCTTTCCTGGCCCGCGCCACCGTGCGCGCCTCAGCCATGCCCGGCGTCCGGGCGGCCTCACTCCCGTAACCAAATCGGCCCGCCGCGATGGCCTAACACCGCGGCGGGCCCCGGAACCACTCCCGCTTCGAACAGGAGAGGACCGATGACAACCATCATCACCGACCAGCTACCCGTCCGGGTCACCGAAACAGTGGCGCGCGACATGTCGAACCCCAGCCAAGAGATCGCCGCCGTCCTGGATCGGTGTGACGATTCTGCTGGATCTGATCGAGCGCGACCGGTCCGTCCCGGATCGGGACCAGGTCTTGGACGCCCTAGCGGAGATATCCGCACGGCTAGAGGCGGTGGTCGCCCAGAGCCGCAAGAGCGCCGCCGAGATCGCGCGGGCGATCCTGTGCGGCACGCCTATCGCTCCGGCCCGGCGCCCGCGGCACCTCCAGGCAGTCAGGAGCGAGTCATGACCACGACCTGGCCGCCGGCCCGCGCGGACCTGGACGCGGCTACCGCACGTACCGCGGCCGCGATCAAGGACCCGGCCATGAGCCCGGCTGATGTCGAGCGGATGGCCGCGATCGAGGAGAAGGTCCACGCCGAGTACCTCAAGCGGCCCGAGGCTGACGCCGAGCTGCAGCTCGAGGCCGAGCTTGAGGCAGGCCTGTGATGGACGTCGACACGGGCCAGTTCACGGCGCTGACAGCGACGGCCGAGCGGGTGGCCGAACTCGAGCGGGAGCTGGCCGACGTCCAGGCCGGCCGGATGGACGCCATCCTGTTCGCAGCGCGGGTCGCCTTTGATGCGGGCCGGGATAGCGTCCTCAACCCTCGCACCAGCCCGCCGCTGCCACGGCGCCGGCATCTGCGGCTCGTTCCGGACGGCGGTGTGTCGTGAATGCCGATGGTGCGCCGACGCCCGAGGAAATCGACGCGTTCATGAGGGACACGGTCAAGAGCGAGGAGCAGGTCGGCTACACGCTCGAGATGCTCGAAGACAGGATCATGGCCCTGGAGGAGCTCGTCTGCGCGGGCTGGCCGCGCCGGGTCTTCCTGGCCCGCAGGCTGCGACGGGCGATCAGGGCCAGCATCAGGGGCGTGCCCGGCCGCGACTTCGCCGACCGGCGTGTCACCGCGATCAGCTACGAGCTGACGGAGCGGGCCGACCGGCGCAGAGGTAGCCGGTCCGGTGAGACCGAGTGAGCGCCCCCACCGAGGCGCCCGGCCTGTGCCGAATCTTAGAGAAAGCCCCGGGAGCGGTTCGACATCAGGCCGCACGGCTCGGAGGCAAGGGCCCGCAGGGAACGCCGGAAAGGCCGGACGCCCTGCGCGGCCTGCCTGCAGGCGGAGAACGCTGCGCACGCCTATCGGAGAGCCGAGCGCCTCGCGTCACAAGCCGCGAATGACAGCCCGGCCGCTGACCATCAGGACATCTAACCCCGGCCCGCAGCGAGCTTTCCAGGGCGCAGCTGCGGGCCGGGGCCTTCTCGTCTCCCCAGCGGCCCGGAGGGCCCTACCGATGAGGCACTCCCATCCCCCACGCGGCCCGGCCTCTTCGAGGTCACGCCGCGCCAACGGGAGCGGCTGAGGTCACCAACGTCCGCCGCCTCGCCGGCGCCGACCGCCGCCCGGCTCGGCGCTGATCGCCGTGGCGGCCTGGCTGCTGGCCCTGATCGGCGCCGGGGCGCTGTACGTGTCCTTCACCGCGCAGCAGCAAGTACGTCTTCGCCGCCCGGCATCAGGACGCGGCCAGCATCATCGAGGCGCTGCTGCTGGACCTGCTGATGATCGTGTTCACGCTGCTGGCCCTCGGCCTGTCCCGGGCCGGGAAGTCCACGCGGACCGAGCGGGTGCTGATCCTGGCGTGCGCCGCGGCGTCGGCCTACATGAACGTCTCCGCCGCCGACACGGCCTCGCCGCGCAGCGTCGTCGCCTACGCGGTCGCCCCGGTCGCCCTGGCCGTGGTGGTCGACCGGGTCGTGGCCGTCATCCGCCGTCACGTCCTGGCCGACGACGAGGCCTCAGCCTGGACGGCCCTCGGCCGCGCCCTGGCCGCCGCTGCGCGCCTCGCGGGCCTGGTCCTGCTCTACTCGCTGCGGACTCGTCCTCGCGCCCCGTGAGACGTCTGCGGGGCTGCGGCGGATGGTGCTCGACGCGGCGCCGCTGCCCGAGTCGCTGCCAGGCAGCCGGCCAGCGAAGCCCAGGCGATCGACCCGCCGCCGACCAAGAAGGCGGCCCTGCTGGCGCTGTACCGGGAGCACGCCGACTACGGCAACCGGGACGTGGCGGCCAAGGTGGCGGCCGAGCTGGCCCCGCAGGCCGGGCTCCAGGCCGGGACTGCCCGGGCCTACCTGTACGCCGAGCTGGAGGGCAGGCGTCGTGATGACCGATCTGATCCTCGCCCTCATCGCCCTGGCTCCTGGCCGTCGCCCTGTTCGTCCGCTTCACGGTGTTCTCCGGGGACCGGATCCGCGCGCATGCGCTGGCGGATCCGGCTGCTACCTGCACCCGGGTACCGGCTTCGCGTCGATCGCCGAGCTCGGTCATCCGCTGGGGACGCCTGCGGCCCTGCACCACGGCCGCCGGGCCCGGCCCGGGCTGCGGCTCCGGTCACCGGCTGCGTGGCGCGCACGACCGACTACGCGGTCCGGCTCGGCCGCGGCCAGTGGTTCCGCCGCTGCTACGGCCGGTTCGAGGACCAGGTGCTCATCATGGCCGCGCCGCGCACCGGGAAGTCCGGCATGGTCGCTGACCGGATCCTTGACCACCCCGGCCCGGTGCTGGCCGCCAGCACCCGCGCGGACCTGTACGAGTCCACGGCCGGCGCTCAGGGCGCTCCGCGGCCCGGTCTACGTGTTCAACCCGCAGGGCGTCGGCGGCGTGCCGTCCTCGCTGCAGTGGGATCTGCTCGGCCCGTGCAAGGACCTGGTGATGGCCCGGCGGATGGCCTCGTGGCTGAAGCTCCCCGGCATCGGCGGTGACCTGCAGTGGTTCCAGCAGAAGGGCGAGGTCGCGCTGATGGCCTGCTGTGGGCCGCCGCGGTGACCGGCCGCACCATCCTGGACGTCTACGAGTGGGTGCAGCTCCACGGCCACGCGACGTGCCTGCAGATCCTGGCCAACCATCCCGGCAGCACCCGCGCAGATGTACGCGGTCTGCCAAGCGGATGTTCGAGGAGAACCGCACATCAGGAGTCGATCCGGGACACCATCGACCTGCTGCTCGCGTGGGCGATCCTGCCCGGCCTCGCCGCCGCGGTCACCCCGGCCCCGGGCCAGGGGTTCAGCGCGGAAGACTTCACCCCGCGCTGCGGCACGCTCTACCTGATCGCCAGCGGCGACGACGACTCGCCGGTGACCCCGCTGTTCCGGGCCCTGGCGCAGCTGGGTGCACTACGAGGCCGGGCTGGCCGGCAGCAAGCGGCGGTACCGGCGCCTGGACCCGCCGCTGCTGATGGCCCTGGACGAGGTGACCCAGATCTGCCCGGTCGACCTGCCGGTCATGCTGTCGGACTCGGCCGGCAAGGGCGTCCTGCTCATGCCGGTCTGCCACTCGGTGAGCCAGCTGGAGAGCCGCTGGGGCAAGCACGGCGCCGACACGATCTGGTCGACGTGCGGGACCAAGGTGCTGCTCGGCGTCGATCTCCGACCCGGACACGCTGGAGCACGCCTCGAAGCTGTGCGGCACCGTCAAGCACGGCGACGGCAGGGAGCCGGTCGTCCCGCCCGAGCTGCTCCGCATGCTGCCCGACTGGCGGGCCCTGGTCATCCGGATGAACCTCAGCCCGGTCGTGGTGAAGATCCGCCCGGCCTGGCGGCGGCTGCCTACCGCCTCGGCCGTCACCCGCTGCCGGTCCCGGCCATCACCGCCGTGCCCGACGTTCCGCCTCGCTGCCTGAGATGCGCCTGCCCGAGTCCGGCGCCTGCCCCGGCCGCGGCCTCGGCGAACGGTCACGGCGGCAAGCCCGGCCCGCTGGCGAAGGTCGGCCAGTGATCGGCCCCCGAGTACGTCACCGAGATCTCCGTCCCGGCTCAGGCGACACCGGTGAAATCCAGCGCCTCCACTCCCCCATGCCGGAACCCGAGTGGAACTGGCTGAACTGGACGTGGAACTTGAGGCCGGGCCGTGACACGAAGCGGAGGCGATCGACGCGGCCGAACTGGTCGAGGCCGAGACCGCGATACCGCCACCAGCTGGCCCGGGAGATGTCCGAGCACGCCGCCTGAGGCTTACGAGCGGGCGGGCGGCGAAGGCTACGCGCGGGCGATCCCCGACGTGAAGGAAGCTCAGCAGCGCCGTCGTCCGGGACGCTCAATTGGAAACCCGCGGTGGGGCACCGGCGGCCGGGCGCACTTCGCCGCTCCGCGCCCGGGCGACTTCCCCGGCCGCGACGTACGACAGCCGGAGCCTGAGGCTGAGCTGGAGATCGCGTGACCGAACCGGACCCGGTCTCTGCCCTGGCGGGGCAGCTCGAGCAGCTGCGTGCCGAGCTGGCCCGCTACACGGGCGAGACCGGCTCAGCTGCGGGCCCGGCTCGACGACGGACGCTGGCCAGGAGGCGATGCATCCGCCTGGAGATCAAGAAGCTCGGCGAGAAGGTCGACGAGGCGACCGGCCAAGCGACAAGGCTGACGACCCGCAGGCGCCGTACTGGCTCGGCCTGTCCGAGGAAGAGCACGCCGCCCGGCTCAGCCAGCTGCAGCGCCTGGGTCGACCAGGTGGCCCTCGTCCAGTGGCCCGGCTACTTGAGCCGGCTCACGGCGTGCTGGCCGAACCACCGCGAGGCGGTGATCGAACTCTCCAACGCTGATGACCGAATGGGTCCGCATTTACGGCGAGCCGGACAACAGGCCCTTGCAGGACGCCCTCTGGTTCTGGAACGCGTGGCTGCCCGGCGCGCTCACCCGCCTGGAGGTGGCGATCACATGCGACGCGATGGGCTGCCGGATCGAGAACGCTGCCCGCTCGGAGCGATCGCCGCTCCGCTACTAACCAGCCAGATCCCCGGACGCGCTTCCCCGGCGCCCGGGGATCTTCTCGTGTGAGGGCCGCCGAGTCAGGGCATGATCACTGGATGCCCGTACCTTTGTTCGAGAACCGTCCCGAACAATGCCCATACGGGCATTCCCTGGCGCTCGGGCAGCCTCAGCGCGTCGGCTGGAAGCCGTGCGTGTGCGCTTCGGCCCTCGAGGCGGGCAGAGCGGGGCCGCGGAATGGGCCACCTCTGGATCTGGTGCGGTGCCTGCCACCAGGAAGGCCGCGAGACGATGATCTACGAGCCGCCGCACGATCCGCCGGCTGGCTCAGATCTCCAGCTCCGGCTCGGCGTCTCCGCTCAGCCTGCGCATCGCCACGATGCCATGAGGACTCCAGAGACGGCTCAGCCTGAGGCCCGCGTACCAAAGGCTCGTCGATGGCCGCCTGGGTCATCTGAGTGCGTCGCCCGGCCCGTTCGGCTTCCTGCTCGGCTTGCCGGTCCACCTTGGCGCTGACGGCTTGCAGGTCTTCCAGGACCCCGGCGTAAGGCTCGCGGTTCCGGCTCAGCGGACGGCGGGCGGCGCCCGCCAGGATCGGTCGCCTGCCGCTCAGCGCCGTACTTGGCGATCTCGGCATCGGTCACCGGAATCCGCCGGGCCATCTCTTCAGCCCGGGCCCGCCTGCCAGGCTTCGATCCGCGCGGTCTGCTCGGCCTTCCACCGGGACCACTCCGCCGGGCCGATCGCCGGCGTCTCGCGCTCCTGGGCTGGGCCTCGGGTATCTCGCTGCCGGTGACCGGGACACGCTCGGCCAGGCCCCGGGACCTGAGTTCCCGTTCAGCTGCCTCGGCCTTGGCCGCTGTGCCGGCGTGCGCCTCGGCCCACTCCCGGCGGGCGGCATCGGCTACTGCGAGCCGGGCCAGGTCGGCTGCGGCGTCCCTCGCGTCAGCGTCGGCCTGGGTAACTGCGTCGACGTCCCGTGCCGTGCCCGCGATGTGCGCGCGGACGTGTGCGGCTTCGAGCTCGGCTTCCCGTTCCCCGACCTGTGCCTGGACATCGGGCGGCGCCAGGGCTGCGGCGCGGTCGTGCTCGTCACCGCCGCCTCGAGCTCGCCGCGGCCCATCGCCTTCAGCAGGGCCGCCTCGTCTGGCAGCTGCAGGGCCCGCACGCTGGCGTGGAAGGCCTCGGCCAGGTGCGCCTACCCGGCCGGAACCGGGCCGATCGCTACCTGAGGATCGGTGACGCCGACTGTTCCCGGTAGCTGGCCACGATGCCTGCCTGCTTCTCCCAGTCAGCCCTGCGGGCCGCCGACTCCGTCTGGGCGGGCGGGACGCCCCAGGCGTTCAGCGCCCACTGAGGGGGCCGCTCGGCGGCCTGGCGGCCCAGCTCGGCCTGCCGGGCTTGCAGCATTTCCACGCCGGCGTCGATGTCCGCCGTGGCGTGCCGGGGCGCGCGCTCAGCCCATCCGGTCGTCGTGCCCCGTTCCGGGGCTGGTTCTTTTCCCGCCCTGCCATGAAGCACCGCGGCGATGCTCCGGGCCCCGTCCAGCGGGTCAGCGGTGACCGCGTCCAGGACGTCCTCGATCGCCCGGCCGCCGATCTCATGGGCCCGCAGCGCCTCCAGGAACGCGGGTCGCGCCGGGTCGCGCCGGTACCGCTCATAGTCAGCTTCGGAGATCCGCTGCCGGACCATCTCGTCGATCTTCGGCACGACGTCCAGCCGCCAGAATCCCTCGACCAGCTGCAGCAGGTACGCCGTGTTCGTGGTGCTGTCCTGGGCGGCCTGGATCTCCTCCAGCGCGGTCCGCTCCGGCTCGTCCTGCTGCAGAGCCTGGGCGAGCACGGCCTCCCACGGGGCCATCTGCCGGTCGCTGGGCCGGTCCGGCATCAGGATCGGGACTTCCCGGGCCAGGTCAGGGCGTCCCGCCTGCCGCAGCTCGGCCCGCTTGCTAATCTGCGCCGCGGTGTAGGCGTCCCGCTCGGGCCTGCCCGGCTGCGCCGGATCAGGCGTCCCGGTCACCACGTGGAGCGTGTTCTTCTCCCGGCCGCGCGTCGCCCCGGTGTAGACCAGGCTCCGGTTCGCCCCGCTGTCGACGACCAGGTGCGCGCGGTCCACGGTGCGGCCTTGGGCGACCGCCACCGACCCGGCATAGGCCAGCTCGGCGCTCTGCTCGAGGTAGTCCACGGGGACGAAGAACGGCTTCGACCACTGGTCAGGGCCGGTCTGGCGGCTCACCACGGCCAGCCGGGCGAACGGGGCGCCCACGCTGGTCTCCAGGCGGACTACGTCCCGGTTGGCCAGGCTCTGCCCGTCCGCGTCGATCCTCGTGTTCAGCCGGGCCCGGACCAGGTCCCCGCGGCCGGCCCGGTTGCCGTCGGCCAGGGTGATCTCCGCGTCGCCGACCTTGCCGAGCTCGGCCAGCCGTTCCCGCACCAGGCCGGACAGCCGGGCCGCCGTCTCGTTCGACGTGGCCATCAGCAGGGCCTCCTGCCCGGCCAGGAAGCCGTTCAGGTACAGCGAGACCGCGTCATCGAACACCCGGTCCTGCGGGCCGTGGTAGACCCGGCCGCGGGCCTGGTACTCGGCCAGCACGCTCACGTCGCCATCCCGCAGCCGCAATGAGGCGTCCCGCTCCCACGCGTTCTGGAACCGGCGGACCTCGGTGAGCTGCCATGATCCGTGGCGGGCGGCGATCAGGCGGAAGATCCCGCCGGCGTCCACCGACCCGAGCTGCTCCGGGTCGAACGTGCCCACGACCATGGCCCCGTTCCGCCGGGCCACCTGGACGATCCGCACCGCGTCCTCGGTGGACACTTGCGTCGCCTCGTCGACGACCAGGACGTCGCCCGGGTAGACCGGGACGTGCGGTCGGCGTTCGGCGGAATCCTTGATCTTGCCGAGGAACTGGGCCAGGTTGTACGTCTCCATCGGCGCCCCGGCCCGGTCCGCCTCCTCGGCCATGACCCGGGCGGCGTTCGTGCTGGCCGTCAGCCCGATGACCCGCCCAGCCCCCTGCGCGGCCCACGCCTTCGCGAACGCGGCCATCACGTGGGTCTTGCCAGTGCCCGCCGGCGCGACCAGGCAGTTGATGAGCCGCCCGGAGGTCAGCAAGCCGAGGCACGCCTCCCGCTGGGAGTGGTCCAGGTCACTGCCGGCCAGGGCCGCCGCGGCAGCCTCCCGGGTGACCCGCTGCGGCACGGGCACGAGGGCCGCGTCGACCAGGTGCTGCTCGATGATCCCGGTGCTCGGCTGTGCAGAATCGCTCCTGGTAGGGCGCCCGGTAGATGCTCGTCCCGTCCTTCCGCAGACCCAGCCGGGTCACGTCGATCAGCTCCGGCGCCGGGGCGACCTGCAGCACGCTGACCCCCTCGGCCCGGCCGGACACGGCCTCAGCCGCCAGCCCGTTCAGGTACTCCTCCGGGTTGGTGTCCGCGGGCAGCGGGGGACCGCCTGGCCGAGCTCGAAAGTCAGCTGTGACAGATCCCACGTGGAATTGACCAGCTGGACCGCGGCGACCGCCTTGCGGATGATCCGGGCCCGCTCCTCTTCCCCCGGCAGGCCGCGCGGCCCGTGCTCCGCCGAGTGCACCGCGGCTGCTTCGTGGAGCGCGGACAAAGCGCCGATCCCGCTCCGTTCCGCTCGCTGGGCCCACGCGCCACTTGCTGGCCAGCGGGAGGCGGGTTGTGATCCTTCGTGTCCCGCGTGTCCGTCGCAGCCCACTGCCGGATCGCCCACTGGGCCCGCTTCCCCGGAGCGTGACCGTGCTCGCGCCTCGTACTCCGTGCCTCGAGCTCCCGAGCCTTGTCCCGCAGCTCTTTGCTCCGGGTGCTGAACTCGCTGGCCGCCTCGTCGCTGATCCCGCCGACCTCTAGTGCCTTGCCGTCCGCGCGGAGCACGCTCAGGTAGCCGATCCGCTCCAGCTCCTGGGCGAGGAACCGGTCCGCGAGCGTCCCCATCCGCAGCTTGTTCCGGAACAGCGGGTGGCCATGGAGCGCCCGCCACAGAGCGTCCTGGCCGTCCGCCCGCTGCGCCCGGTTGGCGATCGCGTTATGCACGTGGAGCTGCGGTCGCCCTCGCGGTAGGCGTGCTGCGGGAAGCTGGCCACGATGAACCCGTGCGCGTCCCGCCATTCCCCGCGTCGCGGAGTGGTGCCCGGTGCGTACGTACGCGGGCCGCTGCTCGGCCACGGCGATCATCCGGTCATTGGCCCGCTTCACCGCGCCGCGGATCTGCTCGGCCCGCTCGGTCAGCCGCTCCGCGTCCGCTTCGCGGTGCTCGGCCTCCGCTTCGGCCGCGGCCTGCAGGAGCGAGGCCCACAGCACCGAGACGCTCTTGGGCACGCTGAACGTGTAGTCGTAGAACGGCACGCGGGTCCGCCACTGGGCCCGCAGCCGGAGCCGGATCTCCCGGGTCTCCTCCGGTGTGATGATCCGGCCCGCGGCGGCCACCTGCTGGCCACCTCGGCCTCGATCCGCTGGTGCAGCGATCCGGACGGCGGCCGGGTAGTTCCCCGGCCGCTGCCGTCGGGCCAGCACCTGGCCGTCCGGGCCGACGTCCTCGTGGTACAGCGCCCGCATCACGTCGGCGTCGACCTGCCCGGCCAGGCCAAGCGCCGCGGCGCCGGCGCCCTGCCAGTAGGCCGGGCGGCTCCCCGCCGCGCCGGTGTAGTAGTCGGCGCCGCCCACGGCGTCGGTCAGGTACGCCGTGTCATAGCCGGTGTGCAGGCTCAGCACGGGGGAAACACCACCCTCGGCGGTCAGCGGGCCGGGTTTTTCGCGCGCCGCGAAGCGGTCGCAACCAAGATCATCTCTCCTGATGCAAGGGTGTGAACTCTTGTGGGCACGCCGGGAGGGAAAATCGGATGTCCGACATTCAGCGGCGGGCCAGGCTGGGTTGCAGCGCAGCTGTCCGACGCCAAGGGAATGATTCCTGCCAGCTAAGGTGAGCCACCCGGATGTGCTGCTAGCCTCACCCGGTGCTTGGCAACCTCCTATCCATTCGAGGCAGGTGATCATGGAAGTAGCAGCCTTGGTCCTCGGGATCGTTGGGGCCGTCACAGGCGTGGCCGCCCTGGCCTGGCAGGTGATCACGTGGACGAAGAGCGGAGCCGTGGTCAAGGTGACCGCAAATCAGGCCTTTCTGGCCAGTGGAGGCCCGGCTGAGCAGTTCCTGAACGTGACCGCCCGCAACACCGGAAGATCACCCGTGACCGTGAAGGGATGGGGACTGCGGTTCCCCGATGGCAGGGTCTTGGTCTTCCCTAATCCTGCGCCGTGGTCAAGCTCGCCGTCTCACCGGCTGGAACAAGGATCTGAGGGAAGCTGGTATGCGCCCACGGCTGAGGTCGCTCGGGCCTGCGCCGAACACGGGGTCAGGCAGCAGGACATGACCGCCTTCGTGAAACTCGAGGATGGCAGGACGATCACTGCCAGGGAACGCGGCATCGGCATGACCTTCGAGTATGAAGAAGGTCCTGGTTGAATTGACCAAGAACCACAGGCGGAGAAGCCCCCATGACCGGCATACGCCGCCTCACCAAAGAGGAGCTGGAGTCCCTCGGCTACTCCAGGAACGAACTGCGTCAGCTCGGCCGTGAGCATGGCGTGCTGGTGTCGCGCGATGCTTTGCACCATGGGATAGTCCGCTTCGCTGCAGCCGGGGTCAAGCTGCCGCCCAAGCAGGACGCTTAGCCCATGGCCGGCAAGGCCGCTGACCCTGATCCGGACGAGACCGCAGATCTGGTGGCCAGGATCGTCCAGGGGTACCGAGAGCACGTCGCCGCGGCGGCCGAGGATCCCGGCGCTGACGACGAGGTCCTGGAGGACGATCCCGGTTGCGAGTAGAGGTCGCTGGAGGTCCTGGAGCAATCAGCGCCGCTGCGCTGCCGGCCTCCCAGTCGACAAAGACCTGGTCCCAAGCAATGCGT
>CAVURU010000004.1:0-1331833 GCA_963744005.1 uncultured Actinomycetes bacterium
GGCACGCCCGGTGACGTACGATCGGGGAGAGCCCGCGTTGACCAGACCAGGACCCCGACGGCGGCGTGCGGTGGGTACGCCGGGCCCTCGACGTGCTCGAGGCCCTGGCCGCGGGCGGGCGGAACCGCCGGCCTCGGCGATCTCGCCGCCGGCCTGCGGGCTGCCCGCGCCCGACCGTGCACCGGCTGCGCAGGCACGCTGGCCGACCGCGGCTACCTCCGGCAGCTGCCCAACCGCCGGTGCAGCTCGGCTCCCGCCTCGTCCCGCTCGGGGCCGACGCGCACGCGCTGCTCGGCGAGCGGGCGCTGCCGATCCTGCGCGCGCTGGCCGAGTTGTCCGGCGAATCGGCCAACCTGGCGGTGCTGACGCAGGGGCGCGCCGAGTACGTGGCCCAGGCCCCGGCAGGCACACCATGCGGACTTTCACCGAGGTGGCAACCGGGTCGCGCTGCACTGCACCGGCGTCGGCAAGGCGCTGCTGGCCGCCCTTCCCCCGGCCCGGCCAGCCGGCTGATCGCCACCGTGCCGCTGGCCGCGCGGACGGCCGGCACCATCACCGACCCGGCCGTCCTGCACGCGGAGATCGCGCTGATCCGCGCCCGCGGGTACGCCCTGGACGAAGGCGAGATGGAGGTCGGCGTCCGCTGCGTCGCCGTCGGCATCGGCGGCCCGGCCCCGATGGCCGTGTCCGGTCTCGGGCCCGGCGGCCAGGATGACCGACGACCTCATCGCGACCGCCGTGTCCGCGCTCCGCACGGCCGCCGGCCAGCTGCACCGTCAGCTCGGCTGACAATACGATCAGCCCGACGAACGGGCGGTTCCCCTCGCGGCGAGCCCGCGGCCCCCGCCGTCGGTGCGCGCGGGTGCGGTCGTGCCTGTTTTCGTGGAGGCTTAGCGCCATGGCCGACATCGAGTACGCGGTCGAGGAGTACGTCGCGACGATCACGCTGAACCGCCCCGAGCGCAAGAACGCCTTCACGACCGCGATGGTCGACGCCTGGGCCGACGCGCTCGTCGCCGCCAGCGGCGACGAGCAGGTCCGCGCGGTCGTGGTCACCGGGGCCGACGGCGCCTTCTGCTCCGGGGTCGACCTGGCGGAGTTCAAGGGCGCCGTCCGCGCTCCGGCCGAGGAGAAGCGTTTCCTCACCGACCATGTGCACCGGGTCGCGCGTGCCGTGGAGGCACTCGACAAGCCGCTCATCGCGGCCGTCGACGGCGCCGCGGTCGGCGCGGGCATGGACATGGCGCTGATGTGCGACTACCGGGTCGGGTCGCGGACGGCCCGGCTGGCCGAGGCCTACATCCGCATCGGGCTGGTGCCGGGCGACGGCGGCGCCTGGCTGCTGCCGCGCATCGTCGGCCGTCGCGGGCGCTGCGGATGCTGTGGACCGGGGAGTTCGTCGACGCGGCGGAGGCGCTGTCGCTGGGCATCCTGGACGAGGTCGCCGACGACAGCCTGGCCCGGGCCCGGGAATTCGCGGCCCAGGTCGCGGCGCAGCCGCCGCTGGCGGTGCGGATGATCAAGCGGGCGGTGCGCCAGGGCGCCCAGCAGGACCTGCTCGCCGCGCTTGACCTGGTCTCGTCCCACTTCGGCATCCTGTCCGCGACGGCCGACTCGGCCGAGGCCTATGACGCGTTCGTCAGCCCGCCGGACCCCGAAATTCACCGGGCGGTGATCTCGCCGCCGCCAGGACCCGATTTCGGGTTCTGAAGTTTCCGCTCAGGAGTTACGCTCAGATGAGCCACCGGAGAGGAGCTCGCCATGTGCAGGGGAGGACGCCTGATAGCGGACTTCGAGGCGGGCACGAGCACCACGCCCGATGTCCCCGCGGAACTCCTTGAGCACCTGACCGTGACGGTTGACGGCCTGTGGGTGGTGTGGGCCTACAAGCTGGCCCGGCGACGCGGCGGCCTGTTCATTCCGCTGAGGGGCGATGACGGGCTATCCGGCCGATGCCAGGGCCGAGTGCCGCGCCGGGGTCCCGCGGCGCTCACCGGGCCCCCGATCCCGGGTGCACCTGCGGTTTCCATGCCCTCTCGGACGCCCGGCTGCCGGGCTGCGAGCCCGGGACGGCTGCTCGGCGCTGACCGTGGCGCTGTCCGGCCGGTACTGGCTTTCGATGGGCCGGCGCCGGGATGCTGTGGCGGGCGGAGCGGCAGACCGTGGTCCGCGTCGACCGGCTGGTCCGGCCCGGCTGGCCGGAAGAAGTCCCTGGTGCGCGTCGTCGGCCCGACGACCCCGATGGCCGTCCGGCGGTTCTCCCCGGCCCGGCTCCGCGCGATTCCGGTCCGGTGCGGCTGAGCCTGCCCGCCTCCTGCCCGGCGACGGTGGCGGGCCGGGACCACGCCGGCTGGTGCGCCAGCCCCGCCCGTCCAGGCACTCGCCGGCCGCCCTGGCCCTGGCCTAGCGGACTGCGCCGTCTCCGGCACGGTGGCGTGCTCCGCCGCGGCCGTCGGCGCGGTTTCGCATGATGGTGGATCGTTCTACCCCGCGGGCGGGGTAGAACGATCGCCCACGTTGTTCGTCCCGGGGGCGGGGGAGGCAGGCGCCTGTCTCGGCAGTGCCCGCCAAGGCGCGCCGGTAGAGCACAAAGTGGCTGCAGAGTAATTCGCGACGTTCAGGATGTCGACGGTGTTGTCGTTCTCGTCGCAGACGTAGGCCTGGCGCCCGTTCGGGAGTACCGAGATGCTCGTCAGGGGCGAAGCCGCCTGGCGAACCTGCCCGGGAAACGTGGACGGAGCGCCCAGTGGGCCATTACTTTTTCTGAACTACTTCTTTGCATGGCCGCTGGCTCTGCGCCGTTCGGGCCTCCCCATTCCGGGGGAGGCCCGAACGGCGCTCTCCGCGTCAGCGATCAGAGATGAAGAGCATCTCCTGGTAGGTGGCGAGGGGCCAGAGATCGTCGGCCACCAGGGTCTCCAGCTCGTCGGCGGCCGCCCGCACCGCGTTCATGGCCGGCAGGTCCTCGTCCCGGATGTGCGCCGCCTGCTCCTCGGCGCTGCCCTCGTGGTCGTGCTCGATCTCGGCGCGGAGCGTGGCGATGCCCTCACGCAGGGCCTTGATCGCCGCGGACACCTCGTCGAGGGTGGTGGTGTCGAGTTCGGCGCCGATCGCCTGGAGGCTGGCCAGGTTGGTCGCCAGCTCCGTCTGGTAACGCAGCGCCGCGGGCAGGATGACGGTGTTGGCCATCTCCAGCGTCAGGCGGGCCTCGACGCCCACGCTCAGGACGTACTGCTCGAGACCGATCTCGTAGCGGCTGTGCATCTCGTGGTGGCTGAAGACCCCGTAGTGGCTGAACAGCTCGAGCGCGTCCTCGGTGACCAGCTGGGGCAGGGCGTCCACGGTGGTGCGGAGGTTCGGCAGGCCCCTCGCTTCGGCCTCGACCGGCCACGCGTCGGTGTAGCCGTCGCCGTTGAACACGACCTTGCCATGGACGGTGATGATCTCCTCGAGGACCTTCTGGACGGCGGCGTTGAACTCGGTCCCCTCGGCCGTCAGCCCCTCGAGCTCGGTGGCGATGTAGTCCAGCGCCTCGGCCAGGATGGTGTTGATCATCACCATCGGGCCGGCGATCGACTGCAACGACCCCGGGGCCCGGAACTCGAAGCGGTTCCCGGTGAAGGCGAAGGGGCTGGTGCGGTTGCGGTCACCCGGGTCGGTCGGCAGCACCGGCAGCGTGTCCACCCCGATCTCCAGGGTGCCCTTCTGCTTGGAGCTCTTGGCGCCGCCCTTGGCGATCTGCTCGAAGACGTCGGTCAGCTGGTCGCCCAGGAAGATCGAGATGATGGCCGGCGGGGCTTCGTTGGCTCCCAGCCGGTGGTCGTTGCTCGCCGAGGCGACCGAGGCCCGCAGCAGGCCGCCGTACTTGTGGACGGCGCGGATGACCGCGGCGCAGAAGACGAGGAACTGGGCGTTGGCGTGCGGGGTGTCTCCCGGCAGCAGGAGGTTGCCCTCGGTCGAGTTGCCCAGCGAGAAGTTGACGTGCTTGCCCGAGCCGTTGATGCCCTCGAACGGCTTCTCGTGGAACAGGCACTCCATGCCGTGCTTCCGGGCGATGCGCTTCAGGGTCGACATCAGCAGCTGCTGGTGGTCGGCCGCCACGTTAGAGCGCTCGAACATCGGGGCCAGCTCGAACTGGCCGGGGGCCACTTCCTGGTGACGGGTCTTGGCCGGGATCCCGAGCTTGAAGAGCTCCCGCTCGCAGTCGAGCATGTAGCCGAGGACCCGGTCGGGGATGGCGCCGAAGTAGTGGTCATCGAACTCCTGCCCCTTGGGGGCCTTGGCTCCGAACAGCGTGCGGCCGGCGTTGAGCAGGTCGGGACGGCTGAGGAAGAAGCTCCGGTCGATCAGGAAGTACTCCTGCTCGGGACCGGCGAACGACACCACGGCGTCCGGGTGCTCGTGACCGAACAGCTTCAGCACCCGTTCGGCCTGCTTGGCCATCGCCTGCTGGGAACGCAGGAGCGGCGTCTTGTGGTCGAGGGCCTCACCCGTCATCGAGATGAACACGGTGGGGATGCACAGGGTCTTGCCGTTCGGGTTGTCGAGGATGTAAGCGGGGCTGGTGGCGTCCCAGCCGGTGTAGCCCCTCGCCTCGAAGGTGTTGCGGAGGCCGCCGTTGGGGAAGCTCGAGGCATCCGGCTCGCCCTGGGTCAGCGTCTTGCCCGCGAACTCGGCGATCGACGAGCCGTCCCCGCCCGGCTCGAGGAAGCTGTCGTGCTTCTCCGCGGTCAGGTGGGTCAGCGGATAGAAGACGTGCGCGTAATGGGTGGCGCCCTTCTCCATGGCCCAGTCTTTCATCGCCGCGGCGACGACATCGGCGACGGTCGGGTCCAGCGGCTTGGAGTGCTCGATCGTGGCCATCAGCGACTTGAACACCAGCTTGGGCAGCCGCTTCTGCATGACCGACTTGCTGAAGACGTTCTCGCCGAACACGTCCCCCGGCGCCCCCGACTCCGGACGATCCCCGCCGGGGGCGTGTAATCCTTGACCGCTTCGATCGCCTGGAGTCGGGCCTTGCTTCCGCTCATGGGAACTCCTCCTGGGCCTCTGCGACCCCGTTGTCCACCAACTTCGTCCCCGCAGGTCGAGCCTCGGCTGCTGTGGATTGCGGTGGCAACGCTAGGAAGAGCGCGTGACGCGCCTATTTCTGGGACATGTACGAAATGTTTCGCTTTCCTCGGCGGGCCAGGGCCAATGCGCGTTTCCCGGTGACGGGTCTTGGCATCGTCCCGCAGGTGGGCGAGGGATTCGCGGTTGTGCGCAACGACGTTCGGCTGACGATTATCCGCCCCACCCGCACGTACGTTCGGGGGAACTCATCGATGCTTGTCTTGACGCAGGCCGACGGATACGCCTTAAGCGGCAAGTTGCCTACGAGTGCCCAGTGACCCTGGAATGCAACGCAGGCGAGATGACACTGCTGCCAATCGCCGGGTCCGGGACCCCGGTTGTCCCTGCCGTTCCGGTTCACCAAGGGCACGAAGACGCGGCCCGGGAAGCTCGTCCTCGGCGACCTCGAACCAAGTCGGGCCTCCGGTTGCCGAACGCTGCCTGATCTGGCGGATATCGTCGCCGTCAGGGTAAAATTGTCGCTTTACTGTGAGGTGGCCGGATTGTGGCTATGGAGGCAAAATCCTGTGCGTGCGTCATCCCTTTTGTGCCGCTCGTGCTGAGTCATGACCCGGTGGCACGGCGACAGCAATGAGTGGTCCGGGGCTTTTCCGCGCCGGGAGCCGGTCGAGGCACAGGCCGTCCCGGACGTTCTGGTGGGCCGCAGCGGTGATTGCGGGGCGCTGGATGAGCTGGTGGAGGCGATCCGCCAGGGCCTGAGCCGGTCGCTGGTGATCCTCGGTGAGCCGGGCATCGGCAAGACCCGTCTGCTGGAGTACGCGGCGCAGGCTGCCGACGGCGTGCGGACGGTCAGAATTGCCGGGCTGGAGTCGGAGCTGCGGCTGGGCTTCGCCGCGCTGCACCGAATGCTGGTGCCGTTCCTGGACCGGGTCGGCCTGCTGCCTGCCCCGCAGCGGGAGGCGCTGGATTCGGCGTTCGGCCTGGCGGCCGGGCCGCCCGGCGGACCGTTTCCTGGTCAGCATGAGCGTGCTGACGCTGCTCGCCGAGATTGCCGCCGAGCAGCCGCTGATCTGGCTGGTCGATGATGCGCACTGGCTGGACCGCGAGTCAGTGGAGGTGCTTGGCTTCGTCGCGCGGCGCCTGCACGCGGACAGCACGGGCCTGCTCTTCTGCGCGCGCGAGGCCTCGCCGGGGCTGGCCGCGCTCGATGGGCTACCCATCCGCCATCTCAGTGGCCTGGAGCCTGCGGCGGCCCGGGCCTTGCTCGCGGCGACTGTCTCGGGGCCTCTCAACGCCCGGGTGGCCGCACGGATCATCAACGAGACCGGCGGTAACCCGCTCGCGTTGCGGGAACTGGCCGCGCACCTCACGCCCGACCAGCTGGCAGGCCGCTCGCCGCTGCCGGAGCGGCTGCCGGTCGGCCGCCGCCTGCAAGGGCACTTCCTGGGCCAGGCGAAGATGCTCCCGCCCGCCACCGGCACCTGGCTGCTGCTCGCCTCAGCAGCATCGGGCGATGACCCCGCCGCGCTCTGGCGGGCGGCCGCGCTGCTGGGCCTGGAGCCTGACGCCGCCGATCCTGCCGTGGCTCAGGACATCGTGTCGGTTGACCCGCGAGTGGCGTTCCGGCACCCGCTCATCCGTTCCGCGGTCTACGAGGGGGCACGGTCGGGCGACCGTCGCCGGGTGCACGAGGCCTTGGCGAGCATCGCCGGGCAGGGCGGCAACCCGGACGAGGCAGCGTGGCACCGCGCCGCGGCCAGCGTGGTGCCCGATGAGGATGTCGCGGCTGACCTCGAGCGCTCGGCCGCGCGCGCGGAACGGCGCGGCGGCTATGTCGCGCAGGCCACGTTCCTGGCCCGGGCGGCTGACCTGACCCCGGACCCGCGGGGCCGTGCCGTGCGGCTCCTCGCCGCGGCCCAGGCCTATCTCGTCGCGGGGGACGGTGCCCTGGCCGAGGCCATGCTGGACCTGGCGGCGCCCCGGCTGGCGGAAGCGGGACTGCACGTGGCGGCGCAGCGCCTGCGGGCCTCGATCGCCGTCTTCTTCTCGCGGCACAAGGACGCTCCCCGCCTCCTGCTGGACACCGTCGCCGCCGTTGATCCTCCCGACGCGCCCCTGATCCGCGCGATGCTCTTCGAGGCCCTGCAGGCGGCACTGGTAGCCCGCCAGCACACGGTCGGCACGACGCCCCTGGAAGTGGCCCGCGCCGCGCTGCGGGCGCCCCGGGATCCGGGCCTGGACCCGACGGCTACCGACCTGCTGCTGGACGGCTTCGCCACCCGTATCGCCGTCGGATACCCGGAGGCGGTGCCGCTGCTCCGCTCCGCGGTCGGGGCGTTCAGCACCAGCGACCAGGCCACGCCCGCCGGGATACCAGGCATCATCCTCGCGCAGTTCGCAGCGGATGACCTGTGGGACGACCAGGGACGCCGGGCGATGTTCCTGCGCGCCGAGGCAGTCCACCGCCGGCACGGGGCACTGGGCGCGCTGCGCGTCATCCTGGCGGGCCTGTGCACCAGCGAACTGTGGGCGGGGCGGCTGGCCGAGGCCGAAGCGCGGTACTTCGAGGCGGCCGAGATCTCCGCGCTGATCGGCATACCGCCGCCGGCCTCAACCGGAGTGCTGCTGGATCTGCGGGCTTGGCAGGGGCGGGAGGCGGAGAGCCGGGCCCTGGCGGCGACGACGGAGAAATGGGGCGAGGAACGCGGGGCTCCTGTCCTGGGGTTCTTCGCCCTGATCGGGCTGACCGTGCTGGAGCTGAGCCTGGGCCGCTACGCCGAAGCGCTGAGCTGGGGCCTGCGCATCTACGACAGCGACCCGCCGGGATTCGGCAGTCGCGTCCTGCCCGAGATCGTCGAAGCCGGCGCGCGCGCCGGCGATCACCACGCCGCCCGCGCCGCGCTCGGCCGCCTTGCTGACCGGGCCACGGCCAGCGGCACACCGTGGGCGCTGGGCATGCTGGCCCGGTCACGTGCGCTGCTGGCCCCCGACTCCGCGGCCGAGGCTTTTTACGGCGAGGCCATAGCGCACCTGGACCGAACCTCGGTCCGCACGGAACTCGCCCGCGCCCATCTGCTCTACGGCGAGTGGCTGCGCCGCCAGAAGCGCCGCCGCCACGCCGGCGCGCAGCTGCGCACGGCCTACCGCATGTTCGACGCCATGGGGGCCGCGGCGTTTGCGCGCCGCAGCCGTGCGGAGCTCCTGGCGGTGGGCGGCCACCTCCCTGAGCCCGCGGAGCTGGCGGGCCCGGACCTGACTCCGCAGGAGACGCAGATCGCCCGCCTGGCCGCGGCCGGCGTGACCAACGCGGAGATCGCCACCCGCCTGTTCGTGACCACGTCCACCGTCGAGTACCACCTCGGCAAGGTGTTCCGGAAACTCAGCATCACCTCCCGCCGGCAGCTCGCCACCGCCCTCAAGGGCTGACGCAGGCACACAAGCCCCGGCGGGCCCACGATGACTGGGGTCTTTCCCTGATTCGGTGACGGGCCGCGCCGTGATCGGCTGTACGCGTCAGGCCTCACCGCGGAAAGGGCACTCGCATGGCGTTCATCACCGTCGGCCGGGAGAACAGCGCCGACATCAACCTCTACTACGAGGACCTCGGCAGCGGACCGCCGGTCGTGCTGCTGAGTGGCTGGCCACTCGACAGCCGCTCCTGGGAACCGCAGGCGCACGCACTGCTGGCGGGCGGCTACCGGGTCGTCACCTACGACCGCCGCGGCTTCGGGCAGTCCAGCCGGCCCACCGCCGGCTACGACTTCGACACCCTCGCCGCCGATCTCAGCATGCTGCTCACCGAACTCGACCTGCAGGACGCCACCCTGGTCGGCTTCTCGCTCGGCACCGGGGAAGTGGCCCGCTACATCGGGAAATACGGGACCGGCCGCCTGAAGAGCTGCGTCTTCATCGAGAGTCTCGCGCCGTCGTTCGGCAAGTCTGACGAGAACCCCAACGGCGTCGACCGGGCGACGATCGACACCATCCGGCAGGCCATCATCGACGACCGCCCCGCGTGGCTGACCGGGCTGCTCGGGGACTTCCTCAACCTCGACGACTATCTCGGAAAGCGGGTCAGCGAGGAGACGGTGCGCAACAGCTGGAACGCCGGGGCCGGGGCGTCGCCGTGGGCGACGTGGGCCTGCGTGCTCACGTGGCTGGACGACTTCCATGAGGACATCAAGCGGATCGACATCCCGGCGCTGATTCTGCACGGGACGGCCGACCGGATCCTGTCCCTCGAGGGACAGGGGCGCCGGATGCACGCGGCCCTGCCGGCCGCGCACTACGTCGAGATCGAGGGTGGCCCGCACGTCATGTGCGTCAGCCACGCCAAGGAAGTCAACCGCGAGCTCCTGGCGTTCCTCGGCCGCGTCGCTCCGGCCAGCGCATCGGCCTGACTCATGGCGCCGACACCTACGGGCGGACCGCAGCAGCCGGGCGACGCACTCACCAGCAAGCTCAAGCGCACCGAACTCCAGCACAAGCCATCCTCGATACCCGGGCGGGAGATCGTCCAGGTGCTCACCGAGATCCCATGCGGGGTGGAGTCAGGCTGGCACATCCACCCCGGTGAGGAAGTCGGGTACATCCTCGCCGGGACGGTCCACATGATGATCCAGGACCAGCCCACCCTCATCCTGCCGGCTGGCGACCCCTTCCTGATACCGCCCCGCACCCCGCACAACGCCCTGGACGTCGGACCGGGAACCGGGCAGATGCTCTCCACCTACATCGTCGAAGTGGGGCAGCCACTGGCGGAGTTCGTCGACGGCCCAGCCGCCCCGTGACCCGACCCGCTCCCCTGTGACATCCGCAGGCTCGGCCATGACCGCTGGCCCAGCGCCAGCCGAAAGGAACCAGGAAATGAGCACGATCATCACCAGCGACGGCACCGAGATCTACTACAAGGACTGGGGCAGCGGGCCGGTCGTGACGTTCTCGCACGGCTGGCCGCTGAGCGCCGACGCGTGGGACGGCCAGATGCACTTCCTCGCCCAGAACGGCTTCCGCGTGGTCGGGCACGACCGGCGCGGCCACGGCCGCTCCAGCCAGACCTCAACCGGAAACGACATGGACGGCTATGCCGACGACCTCGCGGCGGTGATCGAGGCGCTGGACCTGACGGATGCCACACTGGTGGGCCATTCCACCGGCGGCGGGGAGGTCGCCCGCTATATCGGCCGGCACGGGACGGGGCGGGTGGCCAAGGCCGCCCTGGTCTCGGCGGTACCGCCGATCATGCTGAAATCAGCGGCCAACCCCGAAGGGCTGCCGATGGAGGTCTTCGACGGCCTGCGTGCGGGCCTGGTCAAGGACCGCTCGCAGTTCTACCAGGACCTGGCCACGCCGTTCTATGGGGCCAACCGGCCCGGCTCCCAGGTATCGCAGGGAGTGCTGGACCAGTTCTGGCTCTGGAGCATGCAGTCCGGCCTGCGGAACGCCTACGCGAGCATCAAGGCCTTCTCGGAGACGGACTTCACCGAGGACCTGAAGAAGTTCGACGTGCCGACCCTGGTCCTGCACGGCGAGGACGACCAGATCGTCCCGGTCAAGGACGCAGCGGTCAAGTCGGCACGGCTCATCAAGGGCGCGCAGGAGATCTACTATCCCGGCGCGCCGCACGGCCTGATGGACACCCACGCGGACAGGTTCAACGCCGACCTGCTGGCGTTCCTGCGGAGCTAAGGAAAAGGGGGAACCGCGGCATCGCGCCGCGGTTCCCCGGGGCCCGTGGCTGCTACCGAAAGGCGTCATCGGGCCGGCCGCCGGCATGATGATAAAGTAGGAGAGTAAGAAAGTCTCACCCGGAAGGAACGGCTGTCGTGAGTGTGCCTGCCGCCAAGGTCGAGCCACACCCGCGCCTCAGCGCCCGGGTAAAGGTCCGCGCCAAGGCGCAGCTGACGCTGCCGGAGGAGATCAGGCGCGCGCTGCACATCAGCGAGGGCGACGAGGTGGAGTTCTCTGTCCACCACGACGGGACGATCACGGTCCGCGGCTATGTGTCCATCCCTACCGATCAGGCGTGGTTCTTCACCCCGGAGTGGTTGGACGGGGAACGAGAGGCCGAGGAGGAGATCGCGGCAGGCCGGGGAAGGTTGCACGAGTCTGCCGATGACCTGTTTGCTCACCTTGACGCGCTCGGCGCGGCGGATGCCTGATGCCGACGTTCCAGACCCTTCCGCGCTTTGAAAGGGACTGGAAGAACCTCACGTCGCAGCAGCAGGCCCTGTTCCGCAAGGTGATCATGGAAGGCTTCGTGCCCGACCTGATGGCCCCGGATCGGCCGTTCCGGCCCGGCTTGCGGGTCAAAGGCGTGGCCGCCCACCCTGGCGTGTTCGAGATGACCTGGGACAATGACGGCCGGGCGACCTTCAGCTACGGATCCGAACGCGTGCCCGGCGAGCCCCACGTCATCTGGCGGCGTATCGGAACCCATGCTATCTTCGCCCCGCCGCCCGGCCCATGAGCAACACCGGCGGTCTGTGGAGGGTCATCGGCTCGGATCCAGTCGCCCCCGTCGCCGCGGCTACACGGTCGGGATGGTGCCACCGTCGATGATGTAGTCAGCGCCGTTGATCGACTTCGCCCGGTCGCAGACCAGGAACGCGACCAGTTCGGCGACCTCGTCCGGCTGGGCCGGGCGGCCGATCGGTATCCCGCCCAGGGAGTCCATGAGCTGCTGCAGCGCGGCTTCGCGGTCGATGCCCTGGCCTTCGGAGATCCGCTCGACCAGCCCGTCGGCCGCGCTCGTCTGGACGAATCCGGGTGAGATGGCGTTCACCCGCAGTCCCTTCGGGCCCAGCTCGTTGGCCAGGCCCTTGCTGTAGGTGCTGAGCGCGGCCTTCGCCGCCGCGTAGGCGAGCGTCGCTTCGTACAGCGGCATCCGGTGCTGAATAGAGGAAACGTGGATAACCACCCCGCTGCCCGCCTCGACCATCGCGGGAATCAGTCCCCGGTCGATCCGCACCGCCGCCAGCAGGTTCATGGCCAGCTCACGTTGCCACTGATCGTCGTCGAGCACGCTGAACCCGCCCGGCGGCGCGCTCGAGCCGCCCAGCACGTCGACGAGGATGTCGAGGCGGCCGAGCTTTTCCTGCACGGCGGCCACGATCTGGCTGGCGCCTGCGGCCGTGGCCGCGTCGGCGGCCACGAACAGCTTCGGCTCGGGATACCCGTCCGGCATTGAGCGGGCGGTCGTCATCACCTGGGCGCCGGCTTCGCGCAGCCGCGCGACGATGGCCGCGCCCTGCCCCTTCGTGCCCCGGTGACCAGTGCCTGCCGCCCGGCGAGCGATTCACTGATGGCCATGATGCGTTCCCTCCGATTTCCCCGGGGCCCGGCCGCCGCCCGCCCACCCGCCGATGGCTGCCCGGCCGGAGGGGCTAAACAGAGGCCAGCGAGGTTACCGAGGTCCCCGCTGCTGGTGGGAGACGCTGAGGCCGCGGCACCGGATCCGCCTGGTTGCGGCCATTACTGCTGAACGGTCTGTGGAGTCTGCTTCCGCAGCTTGACAAGCTGGCCCGCTCATCGATGCTGGAACTACAGGGGCTGCGGACAGCCGGCTCCGCGCCTGGGTCACCCGAAAGCCGGTCACGGCGAGCGAGGGGGGGCTATGGCTGAGATCGAGCCCGGTGAGTATGTCGATACCTATATCAACCTGCCGAGTACGCAGCGGCAATCCGAAGAAAGCATAGATCCCAACATCCGGCAATGGTTCCTCAAGTCGGCACCCGACCTCCTCGGTGGCGTCACCACCGAGCACTGGGTGCACAAGATGACCGCCGCCGGTATCGAACGGGGTCTGCTGAATTTCTCTCCTCACGGTGGCCGCGGCGGCCAGCCGACTGTGCCCGCCACCGCAGAAATCACCCTGGACGAATTCCGGGCGAGGTGCGAAGAGGTCGCGACGATCTGCCGGGCCTACCCGGGCCGGATCTTCGGCAGCTGCAACATTGATCCGAACCTCCGCATGGACGCCGTCCGCATGGTCGAGATCGCGGTCAAGGAGTACGACTTCCGCGCGGTCCGGATGATGGGAGCGCTCACCAACCTGCGGCCGAATGATGCGCTGTGTTTCCCCATTTACACCAAGTGCATAGAGCTGAACATTCCGGTCGTTGTCAATATCGGGTTCCCGGGGCCGCTGCGCTACGCCAAGTTCCAGCGTCCGATCGATCTCGACGACGTCTGCGTGACCTACCCGGAATTGATGGTGGTCGCGACGCACATCGGCCACCCGTGGCACCTCGAGACGGTGGCGCTGCTCCAGAAGCATGCCAACTTCCGCCTCATGACGTCCGGGTTCGTGCCGAAGTACGTCCCCGAAGAGATCATCTACACGCTCAATACGCGGGCCCAGCACAAGGTAATGTTCGCTTCGGACTATGCGATTCAAGACTTCCAGCGCTGCGTCGATGAAGCCCTGAAGCTTCCGTTGCGGCCGGGCATCCTTCGCCGCTACATGCGCGAGAACGCCCTCGAAACGTTCCGCCTGGAATAGCCGGGGGCCAGATCCTACTGGTCTTCCTGCCGATCTGGGCGTCCTCGTAATACACGCTGCGGCCCATGGCCGCCCCGCGACGGCTGGTAACGGATGCCGCCCGCCGCTGGGCGGCCGGGATTCCCGAGAAGCGGGAGTCCGCGGCCAACCCCCGTGCCGGGAGCCGGGCAGGCTGAGGGCCAGCTCACGGCGGGACGGTACCTGGGTGCCAGGTTTACTTCTTAAAGGCGTCCTTGACCTTCTCGCCTGCCTGCTTCAGGTTGCCTTTCGCCTGGTCAGCTTCGCCTTCGCTCTCCAGGTACGGGTCGTCCAGAGCCTTGCCGGCCTCCTTCTTGATCTCGCCCTTGGCCGCTTGGACCTTGTCCTTTGCCTTGTCGGTAGCACTCACGGCTACTCCCTTCCGCCGAAGCATGTCGGTAGAAGACCCACCTGCCCACACGGCGACCGAGTAACCAACTGAGCGGCGATCACGGCTGGCGGGCAGCGGCAACAGCCGCAACTCCCGGCGTCGAGCACATCAGGGTTGATCCCCGCCCGGCCGCTGAGCTGCAGGCGCGCACCGCCGGGCCGCCGGGCGGGGCCTGACCCCGAACCGCAGGGCGGCCCGCTGCGAGGCGGGTTCCTCAGGCGGCGTTCTTAGTGTTCCTCGGCCGGCGGGGAGGGTTGGCGGTGCCGCGCGCGAACCGGTCCTGGCCGTCCGCGCGGCGGCCCGGCCGCCGGGACCTGCCGGGATGACGGGCCGTGGCCGACCTGCTGTCCGAGGTCGGCCCGCCGGGGTGCGGAGCAGGCGGCGCTGGGGCGATGGGTGTGCCCGACGCGGCGATCTGCCGGACCACGTGATGCCCGGCCGCTACTTCGTCGCTGGCCGCGGTGACGCCCGCGGCATCGTGCAGCCGCTGAAGTTCACGGACCTGCCCGCGTTCGACCAGCGCGATGACCAGGCCGGTGGCCCCGGCTCGGGCGGTGCGGCCCGAGCGGTGCAGGTAGTCCTTGTGATCGTTCGGCGGGTCGAACTGAACGACCAGGTCGACGTCGTCCACATGAATGCCGCGGGCTGCGACGTCGGTGGCGACCAGGACCCGCGGGTGCCCGGCGGCGAACGCGTCCAGGGCCCGTTGCCGCTGGTTCTGGTTGCGGTCGCCGTGGATTGCCGCGGCGTCGACTCCGGCCCTGGACAGCTGCTTGGCGAGCCGGTCCGCGCCGTGCTTGGTGCGGACGAAGAACAGCGTCCGTCCCGGCCGGCTGGCGATCTCCGCCGCGACGGGCACCTTGTCCTGGGCGGCCAGGACCAGGACCCGGTGCTCGGCGGGCCCGGAATCCGTCGAGGAGCTGACCGCGTGCAGCGCGGGGTCCTGCATGTAGCGCGTGACCAGCTGGCCGACGCCGCGGTCCAGGGTCGCGGAGAAGAACATCCGCTGGCGGGCCGCGGGCGTCAGGTCGAGGATGCGGGTGACCGCGGGCAAGAAGCCCAGGTCAGCCATGTGGTCTGCCTCGTCCAGGACGGTGACCTGGATGTCGGCGAGCGTGCAGGCCCGCCGCTCGAGCAGGTCGATGAGCCGGCCTGGTGTCGCCACCACGACGTCGGCGTCCCGGACCCGGGCGATCTGCGCGCTGATCGACACGCCCCCGTAGACCGTGGTGATGCTGACGCCCACGCTGCGGCCCAGCGGCGCGAGCGCGTCGGCGACCTGCTGGGCGAGCTCCCGGGTCGGGACCAGGACCAGGCCGCGGGGGGCCTTCTCGCGCCGTCGGCCCGTGTCGTCCGCGAGCCGGGTCAGCAGCGGGAGGCCGAAGGCCAGCGTCTTGCCCGACCCGGTCTGAGCGCGGCCGAGCACGTCGCGGCCGGCCAGCGCGTCGGGCAGCGCCCGGGCCTGGATCGCGAACGGCTCGCGGATGTCACGCGCCGCGAGCGCGCGCACCAGCCGGGCGTCCAGGCCGAGTTCGGCGAACGTGGCCGCCGTGGGCTGCGGCGCCGCGGCGGCGGCGTCCAGGGCCAGGTCAAGCTCGGAATACGATTCTGCGCGCCGTGGCCGTGGGGCCTGCGGGTGCTGCTTGGCCGTCACCGGCGCGCGGCGCCTGGTGGCGCGCTCACCGCCGCGGCCGTAGCCATCCGAAGACGCGCGAGGACGCCTGGAACTATGGGGCATGCGGAAACTCCATCGGTAATTCGGGGGTCGCATGCTCGACAGACGTAAACGAAAACGGCGAACGGCTGACTCAGCCGGACTGCTCACACGGCGACCAGCGGGCTGCCCGCCCGCGGGATCGGCAGCGAAATCGCCGCCATGGGGTGCAAGGCTATCAGCAGCGCGTTGTATTCCCCGCTCTGCGGGTGACCCGGGCCGCTCGCGAGTGACCCGGGCCGCTCGCGGACGGCCCCGCCGGCCTGCTGCGGGGCCACCGGCTCAGCTTCGCCACCGGCTCAGCTTCGCCACCGGCCCAGCTTCGCCACCACGGGCGGGTGGGAATGAACCAGGCCCCGGAGCGGTTGTGGGCGGTGGCCGTAGTTGTTTCGTGTGTCCGTGTCACCTGCACGCTCGCGGAGAACGACGTTGCGGGCGCGCCGCTTCAGGGAAGCTGGGAAAATCGCGTCGAGAACCGGCCGGGGTACCGTACCGTGCGGACCCATCCAGCCCCTGTAAGGAGCGACATGACTCAAGGAACCGTCAAGTGGTTCAACGCTGAGAAGGGCTACGGCTTTATCTCCTGCACCGACGGACCGGACGTCTTCGTGCACTACTCCGAGATTGACGGCCAGGGCTTCCGCAGCCTCGAGGAGAACCAGCAGGTGGAGTTCGAGGTGACCCAGGGCCCGAAGGGCCCGCAGGCCACCCACGTTCGCGTCGCCTGATCGCGGGCAGGCCAGGCCTGCTCAGGATTGACCGCCAGAGGTGGGCCCGGTGCCGTCAGGTGCCGGGCCCACGTCATGTCCGACGGCCGCCGCCGAGCATGTTTATCCCGAGGAGACGCGTGCAAGGCGGGGCGGATACTACGAGGAGGGGCGCATACTAGTAGTGATGAAGACAGCCCGCGCCGCGTCCCGGCGCTTCTTGCCCACGAGTCCCTTCGGCCCGCCGGCGGCCGCTCCGCCGGCTGAGCAGTACGCCGTGCGGGACCAAGTTACTCATGATGCGTACGGCCTCGGCCGGGTCATCGGCGTCGAGGTTGACACCGCCCTGGTCGTGGATTTCGGTTCGCGCCGTGTGCGGATCGTAACCCCGTGCGCCAAGCTGACCAAGCTCTGATCCCGTCAACACCGCCTGGGCCGGCCACGCTGCGCCGCCGAGGCACCTACGCCGGGCCGGACCGCAGGCCGAGCCCGCTGATTCAGCTGGCCTAGATCCGTGAGCGAGCGCGGGCCCAGCGGCTCAGACCCGGGTCAGGCTGACTTGGTTGCGGCGATGAGCGGTTTCACGCTCACCTACGACAGCTTCGATCCGGGCGGGGAGGGGCTCCGGGAGACGCTGACCTCCACCGGCAACGGCTACCTGTGCAGCCGCGGCACCGCGGAGTGGGAAGACGCCGATGGCGTGCACTACCCCGGCACTTACGTGCACGGAGTCTACAATCGCGAGACGACGATCCTCGGCGGGCTGCCGGTATTCAATGAGGATCTGGTCAATCTGCCCAACTGGCTGGTCCTGAAGCTGCGGATCGAGGGCGGCGAAGCGATCCGGCTGGCCGATGTCGAGCTGCTCGAATACCGTCACGAGCTGGACATCGAGCGGGCTGTGGTGACCCGCGAGGTTCTCTTCCGGGACGCCGCCGGGCGCGAGACGGCGCTGCGCAGCCGGCGGTTCGTGAGCATGGCCGATCCGCACCGGGCCGGTATCGAGTGGACCCTGACGCCGCAGAACTGGTCGGGCCGGGTGGAGGTCATCTCGGCCATCGACGGGCGCGTGACCAACCAGGGCGTCGCCCGCTATCTGGAGCTCGAGGGGCGGCACCTCAATCCCGTCTCGCCGCGGACCTTTGGCGCGGAGGTCATCGCGCTGAAGGTCCAGACGCGGCAGTCCAACATTTACGTCAGCCAGGCGGCGCGCACACGTGTCTTCCAGAGAGGCAAGCTGCTGGCCGTCAAACGCAGCCTGCACCAGATGGAGGACTACGTCCAGCAGGTGCTGGCCTTCGACGTCCGGCAGGGAGTGCCAGCCAGGGTCGAGAAGATGCTGACGTTCTCGACCTCCCGCGACGCGGCGACCAGCGACACGCTGGCCAAGGCCGGGACCTCGGCGCTCGGGCGGCCTGACTTCGGTGCGGCGCTCAAGGCTCATGTCGCGGCCTGGCAGGAGCTGTGGCGCGTCTGCGACGTGCGGGTGCGCGGCGACGAGCGGGTTCAGACGCTGCTGCGGTTTCACGTCTGCCACGTCCTGCAGGTGTGCTCCCGGCACACGGCCGATCTGGACGCCGGGGTGCCCGCGCGGGGTCTCAACGGTGAGGCCTACCGCGGCCACGTTTTCTGGGACGAGCTGTATGTGTTTCCGTTCCTGAGCTTCCGTATCCCCGAGGTCACGCGCGAGCTGCTGATGTACCGTTACCGGCGCCTCGACGAGGCGCGGGCGGCGGCCCGTGAGGCGGGCTTCGGCGGGGCGATGTTCCCGTGGCAGAGCGGCAGTGAGGGCAAGGAGGAGACCCAGCGGGTCCACCTCAACCCGCTGTCCGGGCGGTGGGAGCCGGACCTCAGCCGCAACCAGCGCCATGTGAACGCGGCCATCTTCTACAACATCTGGCACTACTTCCAGGCCACGCGGGATCTGGCTTTCCTGCGGGATTACGGCGCGGAGATGATGGTGGAGATCGCCCGCTTCTGGGCGTCCATCGCCTGGTTCAACCCGGACCGCCAGCGCTATGAGATCCACGGGGTGATGGGCCCGGACGAGTTCCATGAGAAGTACCCGGGTCAGGAGGAGGGCGGCCTGCGCAATAACGCCTACACCAACGTGATGGTGGCGTGGCTGTGCGAGCTCGCGGGCGAGGTGCTGTCGCGGCTGCCGGCGACCCGGGCCGATGCGCTCCGGGCCCGGCTCGAGATTTCCGAGCAGGAGCTGCGGCTGTGGCAGGACATGAGCCGCCGCATGTTCGTTCCCTTCCACGGCGACGGCATCATCAGCCAGTTCGAGGGCTATGAGGCGCTCGAGGAACTCGACTGGGACGGCTACCGCGAGAAGTACGGGAACATCCAGCGGCTCGACCGGATCCTGCGCGCCGAGGGCGACGACCCGAACCGCTACAAGGTCGCCAAGCAGGCCGACACGGTGATGCTGTTCTTCCTGTTTTCCCCCGCCACGCTGCAGCGGCTGTTCGAGCGCTTGGGCTATGAGTACCGGCCGGACACCGCGGCCCGGAACATTGCCTACTACGACGAGCGCACCTCGCACGGCTCCACGCTCAGTTTGATCACGCACGCGGGTGTGCTGGCCGTGCTCGACCCGGACAGTTCCTGGGAGCGCTTCCTGGTCGCGCTGAACAGCGATGTGGAGGACGTCCAGGGCGGGACGACCAGAGAGGGCATTCACATGGGCGTCATGGCCGGGACGCTCGACCTCATGCAGCGCGCTTACCTCGGCATGGAGATCCGCGACGAGGTTCTCGTCTTCAACCCGCGGCTTCCCGGCCCGATCCAGGAGCTGTCGTTCGCGATGCAGTTCCGGCGGACGCCGCTGCTGGTGACGCTCAGCAAGGACTGGCTGACGCTGGTGCTCCATCCGGAGGGCGCGAGCGGGCCGGTCATGGTCGGGGCCGGAGGCGAAATCCGCGAGCTCTGCCCGGGCGACCGGCACATGTTCCGGCTGTCCCCGGCTCCGCCGGTCGCACAGCGCGGGGCCAGTGGCTGAGGGGGAGGACGCGTGACGGCGTTCCGGGGAGCGATTTTCGACGTCGACGGAGTGCTCGTCGACTCCCCGCACGAGAAAGCATGGCGGGAGTCGCTGCGGCAGCTGATGGAGTCGGACTGGCGCGACATCCGCGACCGGACGAGCTGGTCGCCGGAGGCGTTCACGTCCCGCGTGTATGAAGAGCAGATGTCCGGCAAGCCCCGTGCCAGCGGCGCGCGGGCGGCCCTGGCGTATTTCCAGGTCCCCGATGACGAGGGCAAGCGGCTGGCCGAGTACACCGACCGGAAGCAGGCGATGGTGACCCGGCTTATCCAGGCCGGCGACTTCACCGCATACCCCGACGCGCTGCGCTTCATCATCGCCGTCAAAGACGCCGGGATCAAGGTGGCGGCCGCCTCCTCGTCCAAGAACGCCGGGCTGTTCCTGCGGCAGATAAGGCTCGACCGATTCGCCCGCGAGCACGCGATCTCCGCAGCGTGGCTGCGCCCCGGGCTGACGCTGCTCGAGTGTTTCGACGCCGATGTCTCGGGCCGGGATTTCGCGCACGGAAAGCCGCATCCGGAGATGTTCCTCACCGCTGCGCACGAGCTCGGCGTGGCCCCCGAGGACTCAGTCGTGCTGGAGGACGCTGCGGCGGGCATCCAGGCCGCCAAGGCCGGCGGCATGGCCGCGATCGGAATCGCGCGCGCCCATGACGCCGGGCTCCTGACCGCGGCACACGCCGACATCGTGGTCCCCACGCTTGACGACGTCGACCTCAGCGCGCTGGCCGACGGCCGCCTGGCCAGCCTAAAGGCCTAGCTTTGGGTGGTGGGTGTGCTCACCCGTCAATAACGGGTTCGGGGTTTCTAGAAACGTTTTGCTAGTTTCTGGTCCCGGAGATACGCTGATCGAAGGCACCGGGGACCAGCCCGCCGAGAGCGGTCGGCTACCGCGGCGCCACCGGAGAAGAGGTGCGGGCGATGGTTGCCCTGGTTGTCGTCCTAGTAGTACTCGTCGTGGCCGGGCTCATCGCGGTCGGCCGCTCGGTCAAGGTCGTGCAGCAGTACGAGCAGGGCATCATTTTCAGGTTCGGGCGGGTGCTGCCGGGGACGCGCAGCGCCGGGCTGCACCTGATCCGGCCGGTCGGCGACCGCATGCAGAAGATCAACATGCAGATCGTCGCCGCGACCATCCCGGCTCAGGAAGGCATCACTAAAGA
Source organism: uncultured Actinomycetes bacterium (assembly GCA_963744005.1). Taxonomy (GTDB): domain Bacteria; phylum Actinomycetota; class Actinomycetes; order Streptosporangiales; family Streptosporangiaceae; genus Palsa-504. The sequence goes on from CAVURU010000004.1 coordinate 20,612, forward strand.
CAACGTGACCGTCCGGGTCGATGCCGTGGTCTACTTCCGGGTCGTCGACCCGATCAAGGCGACGATCAACGTGCAGGACTACATGTTCGCCATCTCCCAGCAGGCGCAGACCTCGCTGCGGTCGATCATCGGCCAGTCCGAGATGGACCAGCTGCTCACCGACCGGGCCTCGGTCAACCGCGAGCTGCGCCGGATCCTCGACGAGCCGACCGAGGGACCGTGGGGGGTCAGGGTCGAGCGGGTGGAGCTCAAGGACGTCTCGCTGCCCGATTCCATGAAGCGATCGATGTCCCGGCAGGCCGAGGCGGAACGGGAACGCCGCGCCAGGATCATCACCGCGGACGGCGAGTACCAGGCCTCCAAGCGCCTCGCCGCGGCCGCCAACGTCATGTCCCGGGACCCCGCCGCGCTGCAGCTGCGCCTGCTGCAGACCGTGGTCGAGGTCGCCGCGGAAAAGAACAGCACGCTGGTCATGCCGGTGCCGGTCGAGCTGCTCCGGTTCTTCGAGCGGATGGCGCCGGCCGCGCCTGGCGTCGACACGAGGTCGGCCGAGGAATCGGCGTCACTCGGGGACTTCGGCGAGATGGATGCGGCCGAGGCCGGGATCACGGCCGCAGCGCCGCTGGAGATCCCCGAGGTCCCGCCGATCCCGCAGCTGCCCGCGCAGGTCGGCAACGGCAAGCTGGCCGCCGTCGCGGCGGCGCAGCCGGACGCCGTGGCCCGGGACGACGACGGCGGCGCGGACTCGGGCGCGTAGGCTCCTCCGGTTGGATCTGGGGGACGTGGCAGCGATCATCTCCTGCCTGTCCTCCGGTTTCCGGACGTTAGCCAATGATCGCGGGCGCAGCATGCCGCCCCGTCCCCGATCGGATTGATTCGCGACCGGGCCGGCCGGGGAAGGCCCGGCCTCCGCCGGAACGTCACGTCCCTGCCCACCAGGCCGCAATGCCCACCGGATGGCGCTCACGATCGCATGGCCGGTCGGTGGCACGATCAGCCGTTCGGCGACCGGCAGGCGCGGCAGCCGCAGTTCCCGCCGCGCCCAGGCCGGGAGCTCGGCGATGGCAGCCGCCGCGAGGACCGCGTAGGGCCCACGGGCCACCAGCGGCAGCGGCGGATGGCGGACCAGGAACCGGGCCGCCGCCAATGCTTCCGGTGTCGCCCGCAGCTCAGGGCGGTATTCGCGGAGCACGGCCTCGAGTTCGGCTCGCGTCCGCGGCGGGTCGGGCACTCCGAGGGCCACCGCGGTGCGTGCGGTGTCCGCGACGTATGCGTCGCATCCGGCCTCATCAAGCGGCTGTGCGCCATAGCGCTGATGGCAGCGCAGGAAGCTGTCGGTCTCCGCGACGTGCACCCAGCGGAGCAGATGCGGGTCGTCGGCCCGGTACGGCTGGCCGTCCGGGCCGGTGCCCGTGACATGACGGTGGACACGGCGGACACGTTCGACGGCGTGGTCCGCATCTTCGGCGGGACCGTATGTGGTGGCGGCCAGGAAGGTACTGGTGCGCTGCAGGCGCCCCCACGGGTCGTTGCGGTAATCGGAATGCTGCGCGACCGCGATCATGGCCACCGGGTGCAGTGATTGCAGCAGCAGGGCGCGGAGCCCGCCGACGAACATCGCCGCATCGCCGTGTACGCGCCGGATGGGACGGTCGTCCGCGAACCACCGCGGGCCCGGCGCGGCATGGAACTGCTGCCTGCGGGCGGGGCCTTCGGGGCCGGCGACGCGGGCGAAAAGCGCTTCCCCGAGACGCTGCTGCAGCGTGTCCAGGTGCGCGGCAGCCTGCGGCCGGAGGCCCGGGACTGAATTCATGTGCTGCTTCCCGGCTGCTCCGGTCGGCCGCCATATCTCTGCAATATGCATAGTTAAATCTATATGCACAGTTTAACTACGAGCGCCGCGCCGCGCTCCTCGAGCGCTTTGCCGCAGGCCGCCCAGGCTCGCCCCGGACTCAGCGGCCGGTGAATACCGGGTCGCGCCTCTCCCGGAACGACGCGACGCCTTCTTGCTGATCGGGCGACCCGATCAGCGCCACGTTGAGCAGGTTCTCGTGATCGGTGTACGCGTCGAGCTCCGTCAGCACCGCCCGGTTGACGCTGGCCTTCCAGGCCGCGTAGACCCTCGTCGGGCCGACCGCCAGCTCGTGCACGAAGGCCTGCAGCTCGCGATCCCAGTCCGCGGCCGGCCAGAGGCGCTGGACGATGCCGAACCGCTCCGCCTCGGCCGCCTCGATGACCCGGCCGGTCATCAGGAGATCCATGGCCCGCGACGCCCCGATGAGATGAGGCAGCATGAGGCCGACGCCCTGGTTGGCGTAGATCGCCTTGCCGGAGCGGATGTCGCCGATCAGCGCGTCGTCACGCGCCACGCGGAAGTCGCACGCCAGGGCGATCACCCAGCCGGCCCCGTGCGTGCGCCCGTTGAGCGCGGCGACGATCGGCTTGGGCGCCGACAGCAGCGTCTTGATCATCCGGTAGTGCGGGCCGCGGGTCACGGTACGCGCAATGCGGTCGGCCGGCTCGGCGGAGATCTCGTCGCCCATCCCGCCCACGATGTCGTCGCCGGAGGAGAACGCCCGCCCGGCGCCGGTGATGACGATGACCCGCACCGCGGGATCCTCGCCCAGCGCGGTCACCCAGTCGATGATCCCGAACACCATCGCCCACCGGATCGCGTTGAGCTTCTCCGGCCGGTTCAGCGTAATCGTCGCGACACCGTCGGTCAGATCGAAGGTCAAGCCCTCTACATCCTGCATGCCACAGTGGTACCTCAAGATGGCAGGCCGCGGCTAGAGCCGCCCGCCAAGTCAGCCGCCCGCCAAAGTCCTGGGGGCCGACCGGCCCCTGACCGCGACGCCGGCCGCGCCCGCCGCCCGCGGAAACGCGAAAATACGCGAAACGAGCCGTTTACCTGCCCATCCCGCGTATCTAGACTGATGCGTAAGTCTTATCGTCGGCGAAAGGAGTCCATTGATGCCAGCCACTCTTGCCTCGGAATTCGGCGTCGGGTATCCGATATTCGCGTTCAGCCACTGCCGGGATGTGGTGGCCGAAGTAAGCCGGCGCGGCGGATTCGGCGTGTTCGGCGCGGCGAGCCACACGGTCGAGGAACTCGACACCGAGCTCGACTGGATTGACAGCCACAGCGGCGGGAACCCGTACGGCGTCGACGTGCTCTTGCCTGCTAGGACCGCCGACACGGGGACGCTGGATCCGCGGCGGCTTCGGGACGAACTGGCCGCTCTCATTCCGGAGGAGCACCGGAAGTTCGTGCGCCGGATTCTAGAGGAAAACGGAATTCCGACCCGGCCGATCGATGCCCCGTTCAAATACACCGGTAACCTGATCATCACGAACGCGGGCACCTTGCCGATGATCGATATTATCCTCGGGCACCGGTTGTGCCGGTTCTTCGTCAGCGCGCTCGGGACGCCGCGCCCGGACGTGATCAGGCGATTCCACGACGCGGATGTCAAGGTCGGCGCCCTGGCCGGAAACGTGCAGCACGCGGTGCGTCACGTCCAGGGCGGCGTCGACATCGTGGTCGCGCAGGGCACCGAAGCAGGCGGCCACACCGGCGAGATCTCGACCCTGGTCCTCACCCCCGACGTCGTCGATGCGGTGGCTCCGGCGCCGGTGCTCTCGGCCGGCGGCATCGGGACCGGCCGGCAGATCGCGGCCTGCCTGGCCCTCGGGGCCAAGGGCGTATGGACGGGCTCGATCTGGCTGACAGTGGTCGAGGCGGCCACCACGGCGGAGGAGCGAGCTCAGCTGATCGCGGGCACTGCTTCGGACACGGTCCGCTCGAAATCGATGACCGGCAAGCCGGTCCGTCAGCTGCGCAGCACGTGGACGGACGCCTGGTCCAGGCCCGATGCTCCCGCTGCGCTGGAGATCCCGCTCCAGATGATGCTCGTCGAAGACGCGCTCGCGGATGACGTCGTTGATCGACGCGCCGCCGCGGGCCTAGCCAAACCCATAGTCGGACAGATCGTCGGACGGATGAACGCCGTCCGCTCGGTGCGCGAGGTCATGGATGATCTCGTCGCGGAGCTCATCACGACGATCACTGACCTGCCCGAGGTGCTGGAAGGCGATATTTAGGCCCTGTTCGATATTTAGGCCCCGTTCGCGCTGGTGCGCGGTGTTCCCGGGGCGGTTGGTACGGTGGCCATCGTGGGTGACGTCCGGGACACAGCGGTCAGCGAACTGGCCCCGGCTGGCGTGCTGCGCGCCGCGATCAACCTGGGTAACCCGGTCCTGGCCCAAGGCCCGGCGGCGGCGCCGGCCGGGGTGACGGTGGACATCGCGGCGGAGCTCGGCCGCCGCCTCGGGGTCCCGGTGGAGCTGGTCTGCGTCGATGCGGCCCGGGAGAGCTTCGGCGGCGATGCTGCGCGGCAGCGCCGATATCTGCTTCCTGGCCATCGAGCCGGCCCGGGCGGCCGAGGTCGCCTTCACCGCGCCGTACCTGGTCATCGAGGGGGTCTTCGTCGTCCCCGGGGACTCCCGCATCACCTCGCAGGCCGACCTGGATCGGGCCGGCGTGCGCGTCGGCGTGAACGAAGGGTCGGCGTACGACCTGTTCCTGTCCCGGACCCTGCAGCAGGCCAGCCTGGTGCGGGGTCCGGACGGGCTCGGGTTGCTGCGCGGGCAGGGCCTCGACGCGGGCGCCGGGATCCGCCAGGTGATCAGCGGCTTCGTGGCCAGCAACCCCGGGTTCCGGATGATCGATGCGGCCTTCATGCAGATCCGGCAGGCGGTGGGGACCCTGCGCACCCGCAGCCCGGACACCCTCGGGTTCCTCGCCGCGGTCATCGAGGACCTGAAGGCCAGCGGCTTCATCGCCGACGCGCTGCGGCGCTCGGGCCAGGACGCCGCCCTCGTCGCCCCGGCTGAGCCGCCCCGCTGAGCCCTGATCAGCCCCGCCGTCACGCCGTGTCGTAGGCGCTTGAGCAGTGCGTAGCCCGCCTTGGCAACGGCTGCCGGTAGGTCCACGATGAGGTTGTCCGAGCAGAGCGCAGCGACACCGCCAAGGAGGCGCCCGTCCATGAGCGCGTACTTCATCGTCAACTACCGGGTCACCAACGACGAGGGCTACCAGAAGTACCTTCAGGCGGCGGGCAGCACGCTGGCCCAGCATGGTGGCGAGGTGCTGGTCGTGGATCGCGCATCGGAGCCGGTCGAGGGCAGCCCTGCGCCCGTCACGGTGGTCATCCGCTTCGAGTCGAAGGAAGCGGCGCGCGGCTGGTACGAAAGCCCCGAGTACCAGGCGGCCATCCACCACCGGCTGGACAACAGCGAGGGCCTGGGCGTGTTCTGCGACGGGCTCGTACCTCAGGCCTGACGCATAGGACTGCGGACCCGGGCTAACCCCGCAGGACGGGCCAGGGGAGCCGGGCCGGCCCGCGATAGACTCCCGGCGTGGAAAACGCGCCGTCCAGGATCACGGTGGTGGTGATCGCGCCCGCCCTCGGCGACGACCTGCAGTGGATATCGGACGTTGACCCGAGAATCGACGTCATCAACGGCAACGCCCTGGCGCGCGGTGTCGAGGGCGGCGAGCGCCTGCTCCGGGACGCGGACGTCGTCCTGACCGGCTACCCGGTCCCGGACGGAATCGCCGCGCGTGCGCCGCACCTGCGGTGGGCTCAGCAGACTCAGGCGGGCGTGTCGAACCTGCACGGCAAGGATCTGTGGGCGTCCGACGTCATACTCACCTCGACCCGCGGTTCCGTGTCGGTGACGGGGATCGCCGAATTCGTCATGGCCGGCGTCTACTACTTCGCCCGCGGCCTGGAGGAGGCCACGCGGCAGCAGGCGGCGGGCGAGTTCGGCCGTCGCGGGTACGGCCTGCGGGCCGTGACGGGGGCGACCATCGGCGTCGTCGGGCTCGGCGGGATCGGCGGCGAGGTCGCCCGGCTCGCGCGGGCGGCGGGGATGAAGGTCCTGGCCACCCGGCGGTCGGTGGCGACGCCGCAGCCCGATACCGGCGGAGTGGACCTGCTGCTGCCCGCCGCGGATCTGGTCAAGCTGGCCGGGGCGAGCGATTACGTCGCGGTGTGCGCGCAGCTGACGGCGCAGACCAGGCACCTGCTCGACGCCGAGGTGTTCGCGGCGATGAAGCCGGACACCGTGCTGATCAACGTGGCCCGCGGCGAGATCATCGACGAGGACGCGCTCATCGCCGCACTCCGGGAAGGCCGCCTCCGCGGGGCGCTCCTGGACGTCTACGAGGGCGAGCTAGACGGTAAGCCGCCGCCTCGCGAGCTGGTCGAGCTACCGCAGGTCGTCCTCACTCCGCACATCTCCGGCGGTGGCGACCCGCTCGGCCGTGAGCCAGCCAAGTGGCTGTTCGCCCAAAACCTCCGCCGCTATCTCGATGGCCAGCCCCTGCTGAACCAGGTCGACCGGGCCCGGGGCTACTAGCAGGCCGCCGCCGGGGCCCGGCCGACCGGGCGATCAGGGCTGCTGGTCCCGGTCCCCGGCGGCCGTGACGTCCGACAGCCCCGCGCCCTGGAGCGGGGGCAGCGCCCAGGCGCGCATCCGCCTGAGCAGCCGGGTGTCGACCGGCCGGACCAGCGGGTGGATCCCGTTGTTGCCCTTCGCCTCGTCCTGCCACCGCGCGCGGCGCGCGGCGGCCGTCGCCGGGTCCTGGAGCTCGGTGCAGTCCAGAGTGTCGGAGTTCACGTCCACCACGATCGTGTCGCCGTCCTCGACCAGGGCGATCGGGCCGCCCAGCGCCGCCTCGGGCGACACGTGGCCGATGACCAGCCCCACCGATCCGCCCGAGAAGCGGGCGTCGGTCATGAGCGCGATGGTGATGCCGCGCTGCCGGCACAGCGCGGTGATCCGCGAGGTGGGGTCGAGCATCTCGGGCATCCCCGGCGCGCCGCGCGGCCCCTCGTAGCGGATCACCACCATGTCGCGGTCGGCAAACCGCTCCGGTGCCGTGGCCAGGGCCTCGATCAGGTCCTGCTCGCCGTCGAAGACCCGGGCCCGGCCGAGGAACCGGCCGCCGGTCATGCCGCCCTCGACGCCGGCCAGCTTGATCACCGCGCCGCCGCCGGGCGCGAGGTTGCCGCGCAGCAGCCGCAGGCCGCCCGTCGGCTTGAACGGCGCTGAGAGCGGATGGATGACGTCGCCGTCGGGAGCGGGCGGGTTGATCCTGGCCACCTGTTCGGCCAGCGTCTCACCGGTGCAGGTCAGGCAGCTGCCGTCCAGCAGCCCGGCGGCGAGCAGCTCGGCCACGATCACCGGCAGGCCGCCCTTGGCGTCGATGTCGACCATTGAATACCGGCCGAACGGGCGTGCGTTCACCAGCACTGGCAACGTGCGTGACACCCGGTTGAACTCCTCCTGGGTGATCACCTCGCGCCAGTAGTCGAGGCCCGCGGCGCGGGCCAGCTCCGGCGCGTGCAGCACCACGTTGGTGGAGCCGCCCATGGCGATGGCCACCAGGGTGGCGTTGCGCAGCGACGCCGCGGTGACGATATCGCGCGGCCGGATGTCGCGCCCGGAGAGCACCTCCAGCGTGTCGAGCAGCTGGGCCGGGAATTCCTCGATGCGGCGGGGATCCTCCGAGGCCGGGCTGACCATGTGCAGCGGTTCCATGCCGCAGGTCGCGATGAACGACTGCATGGTGTTGTAGGTGAACATGCCGCCGCAGCTGCCGTGGCCCGGCGAGGCCTCCAGCGCCATCCGCCGTCGTTCCTCCGGCGAATCCGCGGCCGCCTGGAAGCAGGAGATGATGTCGATCGGCTCGCCGGTCAGGGAGTCGATGCCCGGGCGGATCGATCCGTCGGACATGATCACCGCGGGCACGTTGTGCTCCAGCAGCGCGGCCAGCGTCCCCACCGGCGGCTTGTCGCAGGCGACCACCGCGATCACGCCGTGCAGGTCGCTGCCCTCCAGGTGCAGGCACACGCCGTCGTTGGTGGTCTCCCGGCCGATCAGCGAGTAACGCATCTGCGGCGTGCCGTTGCGCTGGCCGTCGGAGATCCCGCCCGCGAAGCCGGGTGCGATGACCCGCACCGGGAGGTCGGCGTCGACGACCCGGCGCCGCAGCTCGGCCTGGACCGCGTCAACCTTCGCGGGCACCCCCGCGTAGCAGATGCTGTCGCCGAGATTGCCGATGACTCCCCAGGCGGGGCAGTGGACCTTAGCTGGATCCTGTCCCTCGAGCCGCGCGGTCGCGACCGCCTGCGTGTCCTGACCCGGCTTCCAGGCCTCCGTGTCGCTCACCATCATCCATCCTGTCCGCGTGCAGATCGCGCCGATGCTATCAGGGGTTTCGCAGATTCGCCCAGCGCAGGAGTCCGGCCGGTCAGGCCTGCTCGGTCGCCGTCTCCAGCGCGGACGGCTGCTCCGCAGGTTCTTCCTGCCGCCCGGGGGCGGACACGATGAACCACGCCGCCACGAAACCCAGGAACGCCGGAATGGCGGCGATGAGGAAGGCGGTGGTGAAGCGGCCCGGACCGCTGCCGGCGGCGACAATGGCCCCGGCCACGGTGATCCCGGCTACCGCACCCACCTGTCCCATCATCTGCAAGATCCCGGACGCGGTGGCGTGGCGGTCCGCGCTGACCGCGTTGACGACGGACGTGGTGATCGCGGGCTGAGACATCCCGTTGCCGAACCCCGCCAGTACGTTTCCCGCCACGACGAGGCTCAGCAGCAGCAGCCCGGCGCCCAGGGCGAAAACGGGCAGTGCGATGGCCATCAGAGCCGTGCCGCCGATGGCCGCCCGGCGAGGCGTCAGCACGCTGATCCGGGACGTGACCGGCGCGCCTATGCAGAAGGCGATCGGCCTGGCCAGGAGGAACAGCGACGCGCGGGATACCGACATGCCGAACTGCGTCTCGAGCAGGAGCGGGGTCAGGATGTAGCCGCCCATGTACGCGAAGGTGGTAAGCGCCTGGGTGATGGTCGGAGCGCGGAAATTCCTGATCCGCAGCATCTCAGGCGGCAGGACGGGGGACACCGCTCGTTTCTCCACCCTGAAGAAGGCGGCGAACCCGGCGGCGCACACCACGGCCGCGAGCGCCACCCAGGGCCGCGCATCCCGCTGCGGCAGCAGCTCCAGGGCGATCATGCCCGCGGTGAGTGACACCGCCAGGACCGCGAGCCCCCGGACGTCGATGGGAGCCCGGTCGCGGGCGGTGCCTTTGGGGAGCACCAGCCAGGCGTAGCAGATCGCGGGGACGGACAGGAAACCCTGGATGAGGAAGATCGACGGCCAGCCGAACGCCTGGATGAGGGGGCCGCCGGCCACGATGCCCACCACGGGCGATCCCGCCGCCGCCAGGCTCCACAGGCCCATGATCCGAAGCCGGCGATCAGGCCGGTAGACCGCGGCGATCATGGCCAGCGAGGCCGGAGTCGCCGCCGCGCCGGCGACCTGTCCCAGCGTCCGGAAGACGATCAGCGAGGAAAGCGTGGGGGCCAGCGCACTGAGGAAGGCGAACACGCCGGCGCCGACCGTGCCCGCCAGGAAGACGCGACGGTGCCCGAACAGGTCACTGATGCGCCCGAGCGCGGGAAGGGCGATCGCGAACCCCAGCAGCGGGGCGGTGATAACCCAGGTCACTGCGTCCAGGGAAGCTCCGAACTCGTGCTCGAGCTGCGGCAGGGCGAGGCTGAATACGCTGATCGGAAAGGTCGTGACGACCAGTCCGCCGAGCGCAGCCGACAGCACGTGCGACGGGCGGGGAGACCGGCGGGGGACCGAGGGGAGAAGACTCAACGACAGCCGCCTCAACTTGGACAGTTCACATCAGTCTCCCCTATTTCAGTCGCCCTGGCTATTGACGTGATCCCGCGCCCGAGCAGCGGCCACGGCAGCGGTATCGGCGCCGTCGCCGTGGCCGCGTCCGGCTCAGCCAGGCTTGGCAGCAGGCGCGTCGCGATGTTATACAGGCCCTGCAACCAATGGCGTGAACGCGCCCAACTGCGGTCTGCAGCGGCCGCCAGTCCGCAACTATGTTCGTCCGCACGTGGGCTGTCCGCCGCGTGCGGTGGTGCGTCGGCTGATCCGCATCGCAGCGAAAGGTCGGCGTCATGAGCGGTCCCCTCGAGGGCTGGCGGGTCCTTGATCTCAGCCAGGGCGTAGCCGGGCCGTATGTGACCAAGCTGTGCTCGGATTACGGCGCGGATGTCATCAAGGTCGAGCGGCCGGGCCTCGGCGACGTGTCCCGGCGGATCGGCCCGTTCCCCCGTGATGATCCGCATGCCGAGAAGAGCGGGATGTTCCTCACGCTCAACACCGGCAAGCGCGGCGTCACGCTGGACCTGAGCACCCGGACCGGCCGGGAGCTGCTGCTGCAGCTGGCCGGCCGGGCTGATCTGATCGTGGAGAGTTACCGGCCCGGGACGCTGGAGCGGTTCGGGCTGGGCCCGGAGCGCCTCGCGCAGGCCGGCCCGGCGGCGCTGGTGCGGATCTCCAATTTCGGCCAGACCGGGCCGCGGCGCGACTTCGCGGCCGACGACCTGATCGAGTACGCGGCCGCCGGGATCTTGCAGATCACGGGTGAGCCCGACCGTGAGCCGGTGGCGCTGGGCCTGTTCACCCCGTTGTTCCTGGCCGGGGCGATCTGCGCGCCGCTGGCGCTGGGCGCGATGCGGGCCGCGCACCGGGACAGGAAGCAGGAAGTGGTCGACTTCTCGATCCAGGAGGCGCTGGCCGGCTCGATGGACCGCGGCGGCCCGAACCTGGTCAGTTACCAGTACACCGGCAGCCTGATGTTCGAGCGCCGCGCGCTCAGCCTGAACAGCGCGCTGCCGAACGGCGTGTTCGAGTGTGCCGACGGCTACATCCAGACCTCGACGCAGGTGACCTGGTTCAGGCGGGTGTTCCGGGTCATCGGCAAACCGGAGTGGATCACCGACGAGCGGATCACCAGCAACCTGAATAACCCTGAGGTGATCGGCGGCGAGGTCGAGGCGGCGTTCCTGGCCTGGCTGCGGCCGCTGACCAAGCAGGAGGCGATGGAGCAGGCGCAGGCGCAGGGCTGGCCGCTATCGGCGCTGAACACCCCGGCTGACGTGCTGCGGGATCCGCACATGCGCGAGCGCGGGTTCTTCGTCACCGTGGATCATCCCGAGGCGGGCTCGCTCGAGCTGCCCGGTCTGGCGCTGCGGTTCTACTCCACGCCGGGTGAGCTGCGCCGCCCGCCGCTGCTGGGGGAGCACAACGCCGAGATCTTCGGCGAGCTCGGTTACACGCCGCCGGAAGTAGCCGCGCTGCGCACCCAGAATGTGATCTAGGCATCGAAGGAGCAACCAGGATGAATGACCGCAAACCACCGCTCGCGGGTGTCCGGGTCCTGGCCCAGGGCCTGGTGTGGGCCGGGCCGTTCGCCACGGTCATCCTGGCCGATCTGGGCGCTGAGGTCATCGAGATCGAGTCGATCCAGCACCTCAACCCGACCCGGACCCAGATGCGGCACCTTCCCGACGTCGTCCTGCAGAGCCCCCTGGGCGCCACCTACGTCGACCGCGACGGCTCCGAGGGCTTCTGGGACCGCGTGGTGGCGTTCAACTACGGCAAGCGCGGCTGCCTGTCGGCCACGTTCGACCTGCAGGGCGAGCGCGGTCACGAGCTGTTCCTGGAGCTGGTCAAGCAGGCCGACGTGTTCCTGGAGAACAACGCCGCGAACGTGGTGCAAAACCTGGGCATCGGCTGGGACGCGCTGCACGCGGCCAACCCCCGGCTGATCATGGTCCGCTTCCCCGGCTTCGGCATCACCGGGCCCTACGCGCACTTCAAGGGCTACGGCTTGCAGATGGAGGGCGTCGCCGGGCACACGATGGTCCGCGGCTACCCCGACAGCGACCCGTCGACGACGCCGATGTCGCTGCATGGCGACCCGAACGCCGGGACGCACGTGGCGTGGGCGGTGCAGGCCGCGCTGCTGGCCCGCGAGCGGACCGGTCAGGGGCAGCTGATCGAGCTGTCGCAGTCCGAGGCGGTGCTGCACCACATTGTCTACGACGTGCTGGATTACGAGTTCAACGGCCGTGATCTGGGCCGGCGCGGCAACGACCACCCGGCGTTCGCGCCCTACGGGGTGTTCCCCTGCGCCGGCGAGGACCGGTGGATCGCCATCGCCTGCACCTCCGACGCCGCGTTCGCCGCGCTGCTGGGCCACCTGGGCGCGGCCGAGTTCGCCGAGGACGAGCGGTTCGCCACCACCACCGCCCGGCTGCGGCACCGCGCCGCGGTCGACGACCTGGTCGCCGAACGGACCCCCCACTACTCCGCGGCCGACCTGGCCCGCCAGCTGCAGGCCAGCGGCGTGGCCGCCGCCGCGCTGGCCCACCAGCAGGAGATGCACACCGACGAGCACCTGGCGGCGCGGAGCTTTTTCAACCCGATCACGCATCCGGCGGCTGGCACCCACCTGTATCCGGGCCCGCTGGGCAAGCTGCAGCACACCGCGGATAGCCCGCCGTTCCGGTCTGCGCCGACGCTGGGCCAGCACAACGAGTACGTGTACAAGGAGATCATCGGCCTGTCCGACGAGCAGTACCAGAAGCTGGTCGACGACCAGGTCATCGGCACCGTCTACCTCGAGACCGCCCACGCCTGACGGCAAGGGGCTATGGCACTAGGCCATTACTTGAAAGACATCGGGCCGCTCCGCCATTTATATCGGCGGCGACCGGACTCGGCACGCTCAGTTACGTCGGCCGTTTATGGCCGCAATCCCAATGGCCTGCGAATAACTACCCTGCGGATGCAGATAACTGCGTTCTGCAGGTGATGCCGCATAGGTGGCAGAAAACTCTAAATACCTGACTTCAGGTCTTTGCGCCGCGTCCGCGCGGGCCCGTCCCTCGCCCGGGTGGCGGCGCCACGGCGTCGGTACGGGGCGGCGCAACCGGCTGACCAGGCTCGGGCCGCCAACCTGCCACTTGTGCGCAAGGGTGTGGATGACTTGTGCGCAACCGCCCTGAGCCTGTGCGTCCGCGGTGGAAATGCTGGGGACATTGCTCGTGGCCCGTGCTTGCGATGGCGCCGTTACCTGGGAAAAGCTCCAGCCACACCCTGTGCATATAGAAAAACTGAGATTGTCCACAGGACGCGCCGTAACGACTCATAAATGAGCCGAACGTTTATCATTCGTTTATCGCTTTGTAATTTGGTGTCGGGATCGTGAAAAAACTGAAAGCCGAGAGCCGGTTGGCCTGGACGCCTTGAGACGGGAGCGCAAGCGCGAAGCCAGGCCCCCTGCCGGGATACACCGGCCGCTCGCTGACGGCAGACCGACGCTTCGGACCACCGTGGCCCGGCCAGCCCAACGCCGGGCGGGAGGTTCCGCTGCAGCGCGGTCAGCCCTGGACGCGCAGCGGCATCCCGGTCCGTAATCCGCTGCTTAGCCTGTCTCACCGCAGGTCATTGGCAACCGAGCAGCGCTTGCTCCTTGCTCGACGGGAGGGATCGATGAAGATCAAGATCCGCACGGAGAACGCCAGCGCTCACACAGATGACTGGCCTGGCATGGATGAGTGGCTCGCCGAACTGCGCGAGGACCACCGCGACGAGCCGACCGGTGACGATGACGTCACCGCGGAGGACACCGGCCTGCCCCGCTCAGGCGCCCTCGCGCTGGCCCCCGCCCCAGCCGAGGTCCGCGTCCCAGCCGAAGCCACTGCCCCAGCCGGGGTCCGCGTCCCGGCCGAAGCGACCGCCCCATCAGAGGTCCGCGTCCCGGCTGAAGCCCCCACCCCAGCCGGGGTCCGCGTCCTGGCCGAAGCCTCGGCCCGAGCCGAGGTCCGGGCCCTCGCGGAGGCCAGCGTCCTGGCCGAGGCCCACGCCGAGGCGCAGGCCCACGGCGCCGGCACCGGCCGGGCGGTGATCGGAGATGAGCTCCGGATCCCGATCATGTGGTGCGAAATGGGTTCGTGTATCACCTGGTACACCGATCCCGCCGCGCTGGGCGAGGCCGACACCCGAGCCCGGGCCATCGCCGCCGGCTGGCGCATCGACGCCCTGGGCCGGCTGGCCTGCCCCACCTGCCAGCAGACCGACCCCTGTTTCTGGACGGCCTGCCCGGTCACGCCGTGGGATCGGTACGTGGCCATGGTCCGGGCCGCCCGGGCCGCCGGCTTGTCCCAGCGGGGGTGACCGGACGGCGATGGTAGCGCATACGTCGCAGGTTGCGGACGGCATCGGCCGCCGGTGGCTGATGCTGGCCGCGGAGATGGCCGGCCTGGCGGCCGGCACCGTGCCGCAGTCGCCCGATCCCGCCCTCGCGGGCTGGGCCTGCCTGCCGCGGATCGCGACGTGCACCCCCGGCGGCGGGGCTGCATCGGTCCGCGCCGCGCGGGACTTCGCCGTCGCCACCGTGCGCCGGTGGGGCGCGGCCGAGCGCAGCTACGACATCGCGATCGTGGTCTCCGAGCTGCTGACCAACGCCCTGCGGTACACCCGGCCGGGATCCGGCCTGGCCCGGCCGCGGCGGCCGATCCGGCTCGGCTTGCTTCAGCTCACACCCGGCCTGCTCTGCGCGGTCGCCGACCCGAGCACGGCCGCTCCGGTGCCGCAGCGGGCGGAGGCGTTCGGCGAGACCGGCCGCGGGCTGCACATCGTCGGCGCGCTCGCCGACCGGTGGGGCTACACCACGAGCGGCACCGGGAAGGTGGTGTGGGCCACGTTCACCACGCCGGCCGGGAAGCCGTCTGCGTCCTGGCCCTAGCGCCGGGAGCGCAAGCCTGATGGGATGCTGAGTGTGGCCTCTGGCCGGCTGATCGCCGCCGGCCAGGCCGCGGACGCGGGCGTGCCGGGCTGAGAGGAGACGCGTGTGGCTGAGGATGTTGTCGCGCAGGCGCCAGCGGGCCGTCTGCGGGGCGGCCGGGACGGTCATGCCCTGCGCTTCCTGGGCGTCCCCTACGCGCAATCGCCCGCGGTCAGCGGGCGGTTCGCCGCGCCGGTGCCGCACCCTGGCTGGGACGGCATCCGCGACGCGCTGTCCTACGGTGCGTCCTCGGCCCAGCCGGAGCGCGGGGTCACCGTCATCCCGGAGCCGCTCATCCCGGGCGACAACGAGCTGAACCTCAACGTCTTCACCCCCGAGCTGGGCGCGGCCGGTCTCCCGGTGCTGGTGTGGATTCACGGCGGCGGCTTCGCCGCCGGGGCCAACTCCTCCCCGTGGTACCGGGGCGGGGCCTTCGCCCGGGACGGGGTGGTGCTGGTCACCATCAACTACCGGCTGGGCGCGCCGGGCTTCCTGGAAGTGCCGGACGCCCCGGTCAACCGCGGCGTGCTGGACTGGATCCGCGCCCTGGAGTGGGTGCACGAGAACATCGCCGCGTTCGGCGGTGACCCGGCCAAGGTCACCGTGGCCGGCCAGTCGGCGGGCGGCGGGGCCTGCGCCGCGCTGCCCGGCGTGCCCGCGGCCGCCGGGTTGTTCCGCGGGCTCATCTGCATGAGCGGCGGGCCCGCCATGCTGCAGACGCCCGACGGTGTCCGCGCCGTGGCCGGGCGGATGCGCGAGCACCTGGGCGTGCCGCTGAGCCGGGCCGCGCTGGAGGAACTCAGCCCCGAGACGATCCTGGCCGCGCAGGGCGCCGTCACGAGCGGCCCGGGGAACGCGCAGAGCCCGGACTCGGTCGGCCGTGTCCTGGGCGAAGGCATCACGCTGCAGTGGGCGCCGTGGGTGGACGGCGAGGTGCTCGCGGCCGGCCCGTGGCAGACCATGCGGTCCGCCGCGCACAACGGCATCCCGCTGCTGACCGGCGGCACCGCGAGCGAGGTCAACCCGTCCTGGATGGCCGAGGACTGGGTCACCCTCGACATGGTCCGGGCCGGCCTGGCGAAGGCCGGCGTGGCCCAGCCTCAGCTGGACCGCTACCTGGACAAGTACGCGCGGCTGCGGCCGGGCGAGATCGTCGGCCAGGCCGTCGGCGACCGGACGTTCCGGGTGGAGGCGCAGGAACTGGCCGCGGTCAAGGCCGCGGCGGGCGGGCCGGCCTACGTCTACGACTTCGCCTGGGGGTCGCGGGCCGAGGCGATCCGCGGCCGGTCCATCCACTCCCTGGAGATCCCGTTCGTCTTTGACACGCTCGGCGAGCCCGGGGTCACCGACGTGGCCGGCCAGGCCCCGCCGGAAGGGCTGGCCCGCGACATGCACGGGGCCTGGGTCCGGTTCGTCACCGAGGGCGATCCGGGCTGGCCCCGGTATGCGGCCAGCACCCGGCAGGTCATGGTGTTCTCCGAGGCTTCCGGGGTGCAAGCCGATCCGCTCCGGCTGGAGCGGGAGGTCTGGTCCGACGTGATCACGCAGGGACAGTAAGCGGTGCCGGACGA
This sequence comes from uncultured Actinomycetes bacterium, assembly GCA_963744005.1. Taxonomy (GTDB): domain Bacteria; phylum Actinomycetota; class Actinomycetes; order Streptosporangiales; family Streptosporangiaceae; genus Palsa-504. The sequence goes on from CAVURU010000004.1 coordinate 36,918, forward strand.
TCCGGGTGCGGTTCGCGGGGCCGGGACAGACGGCCGGCTGTGGGTGGACGGGACGCGCCACGCGCCGCTGCCGCCCGGCCCGTATGACACGACCGAGCGCGAGGAGCGCATCGAGGTCAGGGACGGCACCGGCCTGGCCGGGGTGATCATCGAGCCCGTGCTGCCGGACGGATCGCCCCCGCAGCCGTGCGTGGTGGTGACCAACGGGTACAGCGGGCTGGATTTCTCGCTGCGACCGGACCTGCGCCTGCTCGCCGCCCACGGCTATCCGGTGGTGCTGGCCCGGCTGCGCGGCGTCCCGCCGTCAGAAGGGAAGGCCGGCCTGTACGAGCGGTACGGGCAGGACGGTCACGACGTCATCGAGTGGGCGGCGGCCCAGCCGTTCTGCAACGGCCGGGTCGGCATGGTCGGGGCCTCGCTGCTGGGCATCAGCCAGTGGCTGGCCGCCAGGGAACGGCCCCCGCACCTGGTCGTGGTGGTCCCGGACGATTCGCCCGGCGACACCTACCGGTACCTGTGGTACCTGGGCGGCATGGAGCCAGGTCCCGGGCGCAGGCAGCGCGCGGAAGTGCCCGGAGTCGAATCGGAGTACGGGATCGCGGTCAGCCACCCGTGGTTCGACGACTTCTGGCGCCAGCGGGCCATGCTGCGCGAGGATTTCGAGGCGCTGGCCCGGTCGGGCCTGCCCGCGCTGACGTCCACCGGCTGGGACAGCTACATGATCGAAGCCGGGTCCCGCGCCTTCACCTGGCTGCGCGGTGCGGGCGCCGGGCCCAGGGCCCGGCTGGTCATCGGGCCGTGGCGGCACGCCGCCATGCTCGCCGCGGGTGAGGGCGTGACCTACGACGTCGCGCCGGGCAGCATGATCCGCCCGTACACCGGCTTCGAACTGCAGCTGCGCTGGCTGGACCGGTGGCTGCGCGAACAGGAGAACGGCATCGACGGCGAGCCGCCCGTGCTGATCTTCGTCCAGGGCCCGGATCAGTGGCGCTACGAGCACGACTGGCCGCTGCCCGACGAACGGCGGATCCGCCTCTACCTGTCCGGCGCGCCCAGCCGGACCGTGGCCAGCCGCAACGACGGAACGCTGACCGCTGAGCCGCCGGAAGGCGAGGCCGAGGCCAGCTACAGCTTCGACCCGGCCAGCTCGCGCTACCCGGTCGCGGTCTCGATGCCGACGCTCACCATGGTGGCTGACGGGCTGCCCACCCTCAAGGAGACCATCCTGCCCGCCGGCGCCCGCCGGGAGCACGGGCGGCTGATCATGGACACGTCCGGCTACCAGGCTCAGGCCGTGACCTGGACCAGCTCGGTGCTGGCCCAGCCCACCGAGATCACCGGCTTCCCCCGGCTCGTGATGTGGGCCTCGGTATCGCGGCCCGACGCCGACTTCATCGCCGAGCTGACCGACGTGGCGCCCCGCGGCGACGGCACCTGGTCGAGCACCCAGATCACCCGCGGCTACCTGCGCGCCCGCGCCCAGTTCTCCCGCAGCGGTCCCACCGAGCTCGCTCCCGGCGACGTCTGCCGCTACGAGATCGAGCTGCAGCCCACCTCGTACGTGGTCCCGGCCGGGCACCGGCTGCGGTTCGCCGTCCAGGGCGCGGCCATCGACCCGGCCATCGACGTCTCCTGGCACGGCCCCGGACTCGGCGAGCATCCGTACACCGTGATCATCCGCACCGGGCCCGGATACGCCAGCTACGCCGAGATCCCGGTCATCGGCTCGGCGCCGTCCCTTGGCTGACGACGTCATCGCCGCGCCGCCGGCGGGCCGCCTGCGGGGCGTCCGGGACGGGCCTGCGCTGCGGTTCCTGGGCATCCCCTACGCGCAATCGCCCACGGTGACCGGACGCTTCGCCGCGCCGGTGCCCCAGCCCGGCTGGGACGGCGTCCGGGACGCGCTGCAGCACGGCGCGTCGTCCGCGCAGCCCGACCGCGGGATCACCATCATCCCTGAGCCGGTCATCCCGGGCGACAACGAGCTGAACCTCAACGTCTTCACCCCGGAGCTGGGCGCGGCCGGCCTTCCGGTGCTGGTGTGGATTCACGGCGGCGGCTACTTCGGCGGCTGCAACGCCTCCCCGTGGTACCGGGGCGGGGCCTTCGCCCGGGACGGGGTGGTGCTGGTCAGCATCAACTACCGGCTCGGCGCGCCGGGCTTCCTGGAGGTGCCGGACGCCCCGGCCAACCGGGCCGTGCGGGACTGGGTCCGGGCCCTGGAGTGGGTGGCCGAGAACATCGCGGCGTTCGGCGGTGACCCGGCGAAGGTCACCATCGCCGGCCAGTCGGCGGGCGGCGGGGCCTGCGCCGCGCTGACCGGCGTGCCCGCGGCCGCCGGCCTGTTCCGCGGCGTCATCTGCATGAGCGGCGGGGCCGGGCTGCTGCAGACGCCCGACGGCGTCCGCGCGGCGGCCGGGCGGATGCGCGAGCACCTGGGCGTGCCGCTGCGCCGGGCCGCGCTGGAGGAGCTGAGCCCGGCGGCGGTCCTGGCCGCGCAGGCGGCCGTCATGCGGAGCCCGGATGACGCCCCCGGCCCGGCCGCGGTCATCAGCGGCCTGGGCGCGGCCCGGCTCCGGTGGGCGCCATGGGTCGACGGCCAGGTCGTCACCGACGACCCGTGGCAGGCGGCCCGGTCCTGGCCCGCCAGCGCCGTGCCCCTGCTCGCCGGGGCCACCGCCCATGAGATGAACGCCCGCTGGCTGGGCGAGGACTGGATCACGCTCGACCTGGTCCGCGCCGGGCTGGCCCGCGCGGGCGTGCCCCAGCCGCAGCTGGACTCCTACCTGGCCCAGAACGCCAGCCTGCGGCCGGCCGAGATGGCCGGCCAGGCCATCACCGACCGTACGTTCCGGGTCCCGGCGCAGGAACTGGCCGCGGCCAAGGCGGCGGCAGGCGGCCCGGCCTACGTCTACGACTTCCGGTGGGGGCCACCGGCCGGTCCGTACCGCGGCCAGGCCGTCCACTGCCTCGACGTCCCGTTCGCGTTCGGCACGCTCAGCGAGCCGGGCGTCAGGGAGGTCGCCGGGGATGCGCCGCCGGAAGCCCTGGCCCGGCAGGTGCACGGAGCCTGGGTCCGGTTCGTCACCGACGGCGATCCGGGCTGGCGCCGCTATACCGCCAGCGAGCGGCGGGTCATGGTGTTCTCGGACGTCTCCGCGGAACAGGACGACCCGCTCCGGGCGGCCCGGGAAGCCTGGTCAGACGTCATCATGCCGGGAAAGTGACCGAGGATTGCCGCTCGCCGCGGGCGGTGCTTCCGCTGGGCTGAGCCGCGGTCAGCTCACCGCGTTTTCCCGGTCGCCGGCCAGGTGGACCGGCTCGAAGGACACGCCCGTGGCCGGGTGGAACTCCACCAGCACGGCCCCGGGCCGGCCGCCGTGCGCCATGGTGGTCGCCCCGGAGTACACCACCGGCGGCGCCGGCAGGTCCCTGATGATCCGGTGGGTGTGCACGTGGCCGAGCGCGACGTAGTCCCACCCGACCGCCTCGACATCGGTCGGGAAGATCGGGGATCCCCGGCCGCCGGAGTTCAAGGCGTCGACGATGAGGCCGTGCCCCAGGGCCACGCACCACCCGTTGTCCGGCCGGTCCGGGATGCCGAGCAGGGGCCGGTGATCGGGGGTGTGATCTTCCAGCGCCCGGCCCCACAGGGTGAGGCCGGCCTCCGGCAGGTGGATCAGCTCGCCGTCCGGTGCGGTAATGATGGTGATGCCCGGGTGCGCGGTGAGGTGGGCTCCGGTGGCGATGCGCATCAGCACGTCGTAGTCGTGGTTGCCGGGCAGCACGATCACCGGGCAGTCGAGCCTGCTCATCTGCTCGAGCGTCCACGCGATCACGTCGTCGGACACCCGGCCATGGTCGAACAGGTCCCCGGCGACGACCAGCACATCAGGACCGATGGCGATGGCCGCCTCGATCAGGGCCGCGAAGGCTTCCTTTTCCTTGTCGCCGTCCAGCATGAAGTTGCCGAGATGGCAATCGGCGGTGTGCAGGAGCCTCACCGGCTGGCCATCCGCCCGGTCGAAAATGTTGATGCCCGGCTCGCAATCCTCGTCGCTTGCCGGCCGCCTGCCTCGCAGCGGCCCGATGACGTCGCCAGGACAAGCACGCCGTTGTCCCAGTCCTGCTGGCCATTGCAGTATACGGGCGAAACGGGAGGGCGTGAAGGCACGAACCTCAGCCTCACCCCGCGCAACACCGGCCCCGGCCCGCGTGAGTTCAGCGGCGGGCTCCGGCAGGTACCGGCCCGGGCTGAATCTCGGCCAGCGGCACGGCACTGCCGCGCGATGTCCTCCAGGGACAGGCCGAGGGCGGCGGCCAGGGCGGCTACGGTGAAGAACGCGGGCGTGGCGATGCGCCCGGTCTCGATCTTCCGCAACGTCTCCGCGGGAACCCCGGACGCGGCGGCGATCTCGGCCATGCTGCGGGTCCCGCGCGCCTCGCGGAGCAGGGTGCCGAGCCGTTCCCCGCGAGCATGCTCGACATGGGTGAGCGGGGGCCGGACCATGCCGTGATAATAATACCGGTATAGTTATACCGTCCAGGAGGGGGTGCGCCGTGGTCGAGATCAAGACGCCGGGCGAGATCCAGGCCATGCGCGCGTCGGGGCAAGTGGTCGCGCGGATCCTGGCCGCGGTCCGCGAGCAGGCCCAGCCGGGCACCCGGCTGGCTGAGCTGGACGAGGCCGCCCGTTCGGTGCTGGCCGGAGCGGGCGCCACCTCGCCGTTCCTGGGCTACCGGCCGGCCTTCGCCCCGGTCCCGTTCCCGGCCGTCATCTGCGCGTCGGTCAACGACGCCGCACTGCACGGCATCCCCGGCCGCCACCGGCTGACCGACGGCGACCTGCTCAGCGTGGACTGCGGTGCCGTGCTGGACGGGTGGGCCGCCGACGCCGCGATCTCCTTCACCATCGGGCCGGCCGCCCCGGCCGACGCGCGGCTGATCGCGACCACCGAGGCCGCCCTGCGGGCCGGGATCGCCGCCGCGGTTCCCGGCGCCCGGATCGGGGACATCTCGGCCGTGATCGGCGCCGCCGGGCGCGCGGGCGGCTACGGCATCTGCACCGATTTCGGCGGCCACGGCGTCGGCCGGGCCATGCACGAGGACCCGCACATCCCCAACGAGGGGCGAGCCGGCCGGGGCCCACGTCTCACCCCGGGCCTGGTCATCGCGATCGAGCCCTGGTTCCTGGCCGGCGGCGAGGATAGCTACTACATCGACGAAGACGGGTGGACCATCCGCAGCGGCGACGGCAGCCGCGCGGCCCACGCGGAGCACACCGTCGCCGTCACCGCCGGCGGCCCCCAGGTCCTGACCCTGCCGTGACCCAGCCAGGGCTGTCCTGGGCCCGCATACGATGAGCGGATGCACCTGAGTACCGTGCGGCAGGCCCCGGAGCGCACGTCCGAGCCGCGGATGCTCCTGCCCGGGGCCCTCCACGCGGCCGGAATCGCCGTGCTGGGCGGGTGCGCAGCGGCAGCGGTCCTAGCGGGCTGCCTCGCCGGACGGGGAGGGCCGGGATGGCTCGACTCGGCGGTTGATCCGCGGATCCAGGCGGCGCTCAGCCATTTTCCGGTGCTGCTCAACTGGCTGCCTAAGTTCGGCACGCTGAAACCTGCCGCCCTGGCCACGGTGCTGCTGGCCCTGGCGTTCGTGGCCACCCGCCGCTGGTCCGGCGCCGTCCTGGCCGTCGTGGCCGTGCCCGTCGCCTCCGGCCTCACCGAGTACGTGCTCAAGCCGCACGTGGGCGGGATGCTGGGCCAGTCCTTCCCCAGCGGACATGCCACCGTCATGTTCGCGCTGAGCGCTGTCTGGGCGATCTTCCTCGTCGATCCGACGCGCTACCGATTGCCCGGGCCGCTCCGCCTGCTGCTGCTGGTCGTGGCCCTGCTGTTCTCGGCGGCTGTGGCCGCCGTGATGATCGCCAACAACGCGCATACCCTCACGGATGTCATTGCTGGCGTCGCGGTCGGCACCGGCGTGGTCCTGGCCAGCGCGCTCATCCTGGACCTGGCGGCCAGCCGAGTGCGCCGAGGACCAGCGAAGCGACCTGAGCCTGCCGCGTGATTGGCGGCGGGCCGCCCGGGTCGAAACGGACTCCGTCCGCCCCGACGACCACGCCGTGGCGTAGGGTCAGCGCAGAAGGGAGCACGAATGTCATCCTCGCCGGAATCCCCGCACCTCGACAACCGTCACCGCAACACGCTGCACCAGATCTTCGAGCATCCGACCAGCCACAACATCGAGTGGCGCGCGGTGACCTCGCTGCTGGACGCGATCGGCACGGCCGACGTGCACCACGACGGCAAGGTCGAGGTCAGGATCGGATCGCAGCACGTGTTCCTGGAGCCGCCGACCGGCAAGGACATCGACGCCCAGATGGTGCTCGACCTGCGCCGGATGCTGAGCCTGGCCGGATACGAGCCGTCCGGCTCAGCCTGAGGCGCGTGCCGTCCGGCTCAGCCTGAGGCGCGTGCTGGCCGGCTCAGCCGGTCAGGCGGACGTGCCCGTCGCCGCCTGCAGCGCCAGCCAGACCCGCTGCGGGGACGTGGGCATGTCGATGTGCCGGATCCCGAGGTGGGCCAGCGCGTCGACCACCGCGTTCTGCACGGCCGGGGTCGAGCCGATCGTGCCGGCTTCCCCGAGGCCCTTGGCCCCGAGCGGGTTGTAGCTGGTCGGGGTGGCCATGTCGGCCAGCTCGAAGCTCGGCAGCTCCGTGGCCGTCACGAACGGGTAGTCGGCGAAGGTCGAGGTCAGCGGGTTGCCGTCGGCGTCGTAGACGACCTCCTCCAAGAACGCCTGCGCCGCGCCCTGGGCGATGCCGCCGTGCCGCTGCCCCTCGGCCAGCAGCGGATTGGCGATGATGCCCGCGTCGTCGACGGTCACCATCCGCCGCAGCACCACCTTGCCCGTCTCGGTGTCCACGTCCACCACGGCCACGTGCGCGCCGAACGGGAAGGTGGGACCGGGAGTCCGGAACACGGTACGGACGAACAGCCGTTCCCGCTCGGCCAGCTTGGCCAGCGCGACCGTGGCATCCGGGTCCCCGGCCACCGCGAACGCGCTGCTGGCCGGCGTCGAAGACCAGGTCGGCCGGGTTGGCTTCCAGCTCCTCGGCGGCGCGGTCCCGGGCCACGTCGATGAGCTCGAGGGAGGCCTGCCGCACCGCCGCGCCGCCCTGCTGCAGGCTGCGCGAGCCGCCGGTGCCGCCGCCCTCGGGGATCAGGTCGGTGTCGCCCCACTTCACGCGTGATCTTGTCCATCGGGATGCCGAGCTCGTCGCTGGCCAGCATGGCCCACACCGTCTCGTGCCCCTGACCGTGCGGGGACGTCCCGGTCAAGATGGTGGCGCTGCCGTCGGGATGCACCTCGACCGTGGCGTTCTCCCGCGGGCCGCCCTCTTCTGCGCCCGGCCCGGTGATCTCCACGTAGGAGGACAGGCCGATGCCCATCTGGACCACGTCCCCGGAGGCCCGCCGCTTGGCCTGCTCGGCCCGCAGGCCGGGGTAGTCCGCCGCCGCCAGCACCTTGGCCAGCGCGGCCGGGTAGTCGCCGGTGTCGTACGTGGCGCCGAACGCGGTGGTGTGCGGCTCAGTGAACGGCGGCAGCAGGTTCTTGGCGCGCACCTCGGCCGGGTCCGCCCCGATCTCGGCCGCGAACAGGTCCATGGCCCGCTCGATGGCCGCGGTGGCCTCGGGCCGTCCCGCGCCGCGGTAGGCGCCGACCGGCGTGGTGTTGGTCACCACCGAGGTCGCCACCGCCTCGGCGTTCGGGATGTTGTACGGGCCCGGCGCCATGAGGATGGTCAGCGACGGCAGGAACACGCCGAAATGCGTGTAAGCGCCGGAGTCCTGGATGATCTCCAGCCGGTACGCGGTCACCGTCCCGTCCCGGCGGCCGCCGATCGTGACCGTCTGGACCTGCGCCCGGCCGTGCGTCATCCCGAGCAGGTTCTCGTTCCGGCTCTCGGCCCACCGCGCGGGCCGGCCGAGCTGCTTGGCCACCCAGCACACCACCGCGTGCTCCGGGTCGGCGCCGAACTTGGCCCCGAACGCGCCGCCCACGTCCGGGGTGATGATGTGCACGTGCTCCTGGTCGAGGCCGAGCATGCCCGCCAGCGCCCCGCGGGTGCCCTGCGCGCCCTGGTTCGGGATCCACGCCGTCACCCGGCCGTCCGCACCCCACACCGCGGCCGCGGCCCGCGTCTCCATGGGCGCGGGAGCGACCCGCTGGTTGAGGATCGTCTGGGTGACGACCGCCTCGCAGCCGTCGAACAGGTCAGGCTTCATCGCGGCCGCGTCGCCGAAGGTCATGGCCACGTTGCTGCCCGCCTCGGGGAACAGCAGGGCCGCGTCCGGGTCGGCCGCCTTGGTCATGTCGACCACCACCGGCAGCGGCTCGTAGTCGATGTCCACCAGCTCGGCGGCGTCCTCGCCCTGGTAGCGGCCCTCGGTCACACACCGCCACGACCGGCTCGCCGACGAAGCGGACCACGTCCCGGGCCAGCGCCGGCTGGCCCATCTTCGGGTTGAACGCGGCCATCGACCGGCGAGGTCGACGTCGGCGCCGGTGAACACGGCGATCACGCCGGGCGCCGCCAGCGCGGCGCTGACGTCCACCGAGACGATCCGCGCGTGGGCGACCGTGGCCCGGACGAAGTGCACCTGACAGGCGCCGGTCAGCCGCTCGTCGTCGAGGTCGGCGGTGTAGACGCCGCCGGTGGTCAGGAAGCGGGGGTCTTCAGTCCGCAGGACCCTGGTGCCGAGGATGCTCACGTGCACGATCATGCCCGTCCCCGCCGTCATCGGTCAACGCGGACCCGGCAAAGCGGACCGGGCCTGTCCCGGGCGGCGGCGAACCCGGGGCGGAAGATCGGGTACCCTTTCTGCGTTAGCGAGGCGGAGTAGCTCAGTCAGGCAGAGCAAGCGGCTCATAATCGCTGTGTCGCCGGTTCAAGTCCGGCCTCCGCTACACTTGACCAGTTCCCAGACGAAGTAGGAGAGGCGCTCCACCGTGGCTGCCACCGATGTCCGGCCGAAGATCACGCTGGCTTGCCAGGAGTGCAGGCGCCGGAACTACATCACCAAGAAGAACCGGCGCAATGACCCGGACCGGCTCGAGCTGAAGAAGTACTGCCCCTGGTGCCGCTGCCACCAGCCGCACCGGGAGACCCGGTAAGCAGCCGGGTGGCGATCAACCCCGGCTACGCCGGGCGGACCTTCCAGCCGTCCGGCCCGTACGAGGTGAGCCGGGTCAAGATCGCCGAGTTCGCCGACGCTATCGGCGAGACCAGCCCGCTGTGCCGGGACCGGGCCGCCGCGCAGGCGGCCGGCTACCCGGACGTGATCGCCCCGCCGACGTTCGCCATCGTGATCAGCATGGCCGCCGTCGCGGACCTGGCCCACGAGCCCGATCTCGGCCTGAACTACGCCATGGTCGTGCACGGGCTGCAGAGCTTCACCCATGCCCGCCCGCTGCACGCGGGTGACGTCGTGGTGTCCCAGTCCACGATCGAGTCGGTCAAGCCGCTCGGCCGGATGACCACCATGACCACCGTCACCGAGATCCGCACCGTGGACGGCGAGCAGGTCTGCACCGCCCGGTCCGCCCTGGTCGAGCGCGGCACTGTCGAGCCCGGCGCCTAGGCACCGATGGCCGGCCGCACCGAACCCCGGGCCGAGCCCGGCACTGACCTCCCGCCCCGCCAGTACCAGGTGACCAGGGCCGACCTCGTCCGGTACGCCGGCGCTTCGGGTGACTTCAACGTCATCCACTGGAACGAGCGCGTGGCCAAGTCGGTGGGCCTGCCCGACGTGATCGCGCACGGCATGCTCACCATGGCCCTGGCGGGCCGGTTCCTCACCGAGTGGGCCGGCGATCCGGGCGCCGTCACCGAATTCGCGGTCCGGTTCTCCGCCCCGGTCGTGGTGCCCGACGACGACCAGGGCGCCACGGTCGAGATGGCCGGCACGGTGACCGAACGGCTCGACGGCAGCCGCGTCGCGGTCGAGGTCACGGCGAGGTCGGCCGGGGCGAAGGTGCTGACCCGCGCCCGGGCCGTCGTGCGTATGCCATGAGGCTCGCCGACTGCACCACCGTCCGCCTGGGCGGCCCGGCCCGGGCCTTCGTCCGGGCCAGCACGGAAGAGTGCCTGATCGAAGCGGTCCGGTCCGCCGACGACCGCCACGAGCCGCTGCTGATCCTGGGCGGGGGCAGCAACCTGGTGGTGGCCGATGAGGGGTTTGGCGGCACCGTCGTGCAGGTGGCGACGAAAGGCATCGGGCGGGGCGGTGAGGCCGGCTCGGTGACCGTGGCGGCCGGCGAGGACTGGGACGCCGTCGTGGCCTGGACGATCGCCGAGGGCCTGGCCGGCCTGGAGTGCCTGTCCGGCATTCCCGGGCTGGCGGGCGCCACCCCCATCCAGAACGTCGGCGCCTACGGCCAGGAGGTGGCCCAGGTCATCACCCAGGTGCGGGCGTATGACCGGGTCACCGGCCAGATCTGTATTTTCCCGAACGAACTCTGCGGATTCGGCTACCGGACCAGCGTGTTCAAGCGGGATGACGCCCGGCGGCACGTGGTGCTGAGTGTCACCTTCCAGCTGGCCGTGCCGCCGGCCGCCGCGCCGGTCCGCTACGCCGAGCTGGCCGCCGCCCTGGGGGTGCAGCTCGGTGACCAGGTGCCGCCGGCCCGGGCCCGTTCGGCCGTCCTGGCCCTGCGGCGGGGCAAGGGAATGGTGCTCGACGCCGCCGATCCCGATACCCGCAGCGCCGGCTCGTTCTTCGTCAACCCGGTCCTGGACGCCGCCGCGCTGGCCGCGGTCGAGGCGGCGGCCCGGGCCCGGTGCGGGGAGGGCACCCGGGTGCCGCGCTTCGACGCCGGGGACGGGCTGGTCAAGGTGCCCGCCGCCTGGCTGATCGAGCGGGCCGGCTTCGGCAAGGGGTTCAGCCTCGGTGACGGGGCCCGGATCTCCGCCAAGCACACCCTCGCGCTGGTCAACCCCGGGTCGGCCACCACGGCCGGGCTGATGGCGCTGGCCCGCCGGATCCGGGACGGGGTGCGCGACACCTTCGGCGTGTCGCTCACCCCCGAACCGGTCCTGGTGGGTGTCACGCTCTAGCCCCGCCGCGCGGGGCCAGAGCGTGACACGTCCTGCTAGTGGTGCAGCAGGTTCAAGGTGTTAGTGGCGTCGTCCACGTAGTACACCGCGTCCTGGCCCGGCTTGACGGCCAGCCCGAACAGGGCGCCCGCTCCCGGCGGCGATCCGGAGCTGTCCAGCTGCCGGACCGCGATCTGGGCCCCGGACGGCGTGACCTCGACCAGGTTCCCGTCTCCGCCGTTGACGGTCAGGATGTCACCGCCGGGGGCGATGACCAGGCCGAGCTCGCCGTTCAGGTGGTGGCCCCGGGAGACGGTGAAGCCGGTCCCGGCGCTGGAGCCGCGGAAGAGCGCGTTGGGGATGGCGGCGATCCGGTTGTCCAGCGTGTCAGCGACGTACAGCACGCCGCCCTGGCCCAGGCCGGCCCCGGTGGGGCCGAGCACGAGCGCGGCCGGATCGGTGCGCTCCGGGAAGCCGGAGCCGATCGTCGTGGCGGACCGGATGTAGGGCCGTCCCGCGGCCGGGATCTTGATGACGAGCCGCACCACCGTGCCCCGGTTGACGGTGTTGCCGTTCGCCGCGACGGTTCCGTTCAGCACGTTGGTCACGAACAGCACGGCCTGGTTGCCCAGGTCCAGGCTGGCCATGTCCCACGGGCCGTTGATCCCCCGGCCGGTGAACGTCTCCCGCACCTGGCCCCACTGGTTGAGCACGATGAGGCAGCCCGGGCCGGAGACGGCGCCGCCCTGGGTGGGCAGCGAGCCGACGATGACCCAGCCGCTGCGCAGCACGGTCAGGGCGGTGGTCAGGCCCACGCCGCCGGGGCAGCCGCGCAGGCTGGGGCTGATCTGCGCGAACAGCCAATGACGGCCGGACGGGGTGATCTCGGTGATGGTGGTGCCGGTGCCCTGCACGTTGGCCTGGTCGTTGAAGTTGCTGACCAGGACGTTGCCCCGGAACAGGTCGCCGGTGGTGCGCGGGACGACGAAGACGCCGTACGGGTTGACGTCACCGTTGCCCGGCACCGTCGACGCGATCACCGAGGTCTTGTGCAAGGGGCCGACGAAGGCCGGGGAGCCGCTCGCGCTGGCGCTCCCGGCCGAGCCGGCCAGCAGGCCGGCCGCAGTGACGGCGATCGCGGCCAATCCGGCCGCGTACCGTCTCGTTGGTTTCATTTCTCTGCCGCTCCCTTCCGGTGGAGAATGTCTCCACCCATGGGCACGTGCCCGGGAGCGCAATGGTTCGGGGCAGGCCAAAATACCGCCAGGACATGGGACTGACCTGCCGGTTTCTGCCGTTTTGCGCGAGCCAGTGCCGCGGCTGCCGGGGGAAGGACACGGCTCACCGGACGCGATCGTCAATGTTCATGATTGACCGATCCGGTGATCTTTCGGCGACAGCCGCGGGCACTGGCCGCCACCCTTATCCACGGCCGCCCCGCCCGCCCCGGCTCAATCGCCGCCGCACGCGTAATCGGCCGGTAATAACTCTCCCGCCTGCCGCTACCCCGATGAGCGTGGCAACGTACCGGATCTAGCAGGTAGAGAGCCACATCCATTGGTTGCGGGCCCCGGGGCCCCGGGGCCACGACTCGCCTGGCCAGCCTCGACCACCAATGGTTGTGGCAGCGTACTGGTTCTACCGGCTACCGTCCCGTAGCCGCCTGGTTCTGGACGGTCCCGGAGGCGTATTTTGCCAAGCCTATGGTTGAGCGGATTCGGCTTTTCCGGGCATGATGTCCAGATTCTTCGAACCCAGGTAGGGCCGGTCATCAGCTGGCCCGCCTGCCGGGCCAGATAGCGATCTGTCCTGGGTGTGTGCGCTGACCCATATCGAGATGTGGGCCGGTTCGAGGGCTCGCTGGACGGCGCCGGCCAGGTCATCGCGGACCGAGTCCAGGTCGACCGCGTCTTTCAGCTGGGCTGCGAACGCGGCCATGGCCTGGTCCGCGTCGTACCTGGCTCGGTTGAACCGGCGGTCCACGGCGCGTTGCACCCGCTGCCGCAGCGGGCTGAACAGCGCCGCGGCGGCGAGGGTGGCGACGGCCACCGCCACCGGGGTGTGGACTGACAGGACGCGGGTGGCCAGCAGCACCAGCCCGGCGTACACCCCGGCCAGCAGGCCGGTGATAATCGCGTAGGCCAGGGTCCGGGAGATGATCCGGTCGATCGCGTACAGCCGGTACTTCATGACGGCAATGCCGACGGCGACCGGCAGGGCCAGCCCGATACCGGCTATCACTCCGGCGTTGAAAGCCGACTGCCCGGCATGGCTCGCGATGGAGGCCGGCAGCAGCGCGGTGAGCAGGACCAAGGCTGTCACCGCGGCGAAGGCGAACCACTTGAGCTGGAGCCGCTCCTCGCTGGCCGATCGCCGGTACCGGACGAACAAGCTCGCCGCCGCAGCCAGCAGGCACCCCCATTCCAGGACAAATGCGCCGTTGCCGAGAGCGCCGGCGAATGTCCAGCCCGCGACGCCGGTCGGGTTGGGCACGCTGGGCAGTTTGGGACCGACCGTGGGGGTGCCGGGCGTGAGCCAGGTGCCCAGGATGTAACAGGCCGCCAGCGCGGCACCGAGCCAGCCGACCCTCCGCCACCGGGCGGTGAGCGGCCGTCCGTCCGGGAACAGCAGCAGCAGGAACATCAGGACCCCGCTGGGGAACAGCAGGGTCAGCGCCCAGTGGACGAACCAGACAGCCCAGATCCCAGCGGCGGGACGGGCGTGCCCGGCCAGCGCGTGCAGCGCATATTCCCCCGCCAGCCCGCGAGCTGCCGATACCAGGCCGAGGCCGAGCAGCAGCCAGCCGATGGGATTAGGGCCTGCGGGAGGCCAGCACGGCGCCGACGATCGCGTACGCGATCAGGAACCGGTCGGGGCTGGAATCGGCAGAGATATCCAGCAGGTCCCGGTTGGTGGCGGCCAGGACCCACACCGCGGCGAAACCGGCCAGGCTAACCACGGCGACCGCCCAGGCCAGCACGGCCAGGCGCGGCTTCACCTTGTCCCGATCACCGCTCACGCACACGGTCATCGCTTCACCTCGATTGCTGGGCCTGGTTGCGTCCCGGCCCCAAACCGGTAAACAGACGCTACCCAGCTACCGTTCCGGGAACGTTACCGCGCGGCCGAACCTACCCACCTTGTTATGGGCAGCAGACAGGCCCGCGACCACGCCCGCCAGACCTCGTCGACGACGGGCGTTGCTGTCGGGACAGAGCGTTGCCAGCGTTGCCAGCCGTCACAGCCGGTAAGCGTTCTCGATCACGAGACGCCGTGCAGCGCTGGCCGGACGGTCGCGGGATTTATCGAAGACCGCTCCACCGGGGCATGTGTGCCACAACCCCCGAACCTCCGGGCCTGCCACAAAAGCAGCGGCCCCAAGCCCCGCCCCCAGAACCAGGGTGCCTGGATGCCCGGACGGCTCTCGTTATCGTGGATCGCTACTGCCCGCGGGCGGGCAGTAGCGATCCACAATCCTGCCCTACCAGGCGCGTCCCCTGCTGATCGCGGCCCGCGGCCCGGCTGGGCTGGTACCGGCAGCAACGCCAGTTACGGGAATCACACGTTCAGCGTGGCGAACAGGGTCTCCGCTGCGCTCCTGATCAACTCGGCCCGGCCCCGCCATGCGGTGTCCAGAACCCAGGTTCGGCCCGACGGCACGAAGTAGACGTTCGAGTCTCGCCGTTCCCCCGGTAACCAGGGTGCTGGCTGCCTGCCCGTCGCGGGAGGCGTCACCGTCTCCTGTTCAGCCGGGTTTGCGGGCCATTAGCACTTCGGTGTCGCCCGGCCAGTCCCAGAAAATGCCTTCAGCGGAACGGCTGGCGAGCAGCGCGCGCACCTCGCCGGCAAAGCCGTCAACACGATCACCAAACAGGTGCGGCGCCGAGGATGAGAGGGACAAGTAACCGGACAGGACGCTCTCGCTATCTCGCAGCAGATCGGGGAGGCCGGGGACGAACAGCTGCTGAGGGACACCAAAGCGGGTACGCGCCAGCACATCCTCGAAGCGGTGAGTTCGTTCCCGGGCCGTGCCCTGCCCGGCGCGACGCGTCGAGCCGAGATATTTCGCTACCAGCGCCTTGATCTCATCGTGGGGGATCGGCGGCACCCCCGGGTCGGGCGGCCGGGGCCGGCCCATCACTGTGTGGACGATCAGGGCCAGCGCGCCGCCGGGCTCCAGCATGTCGTAGACGGTCTCGGCCACTTGCTGCTCGTCGGTCCAGTGGAAGGACTGGCCGAACGTCACCAGCTTGTACGGCCCGGGCGCGACCGCGGGCAGGTCCTCGGCCAGGCCCTGGACCCACCGGATGTGCAGGACTCCCTTTTCCCCGGCGGCGCGGCAGCCCTCGGCCAGCATGTCGGCGTCAGGGTCCAGGCCGACCGCCTGCTCAAATAGATGAGCGAGACGGATGGTCAGCACGCCAGGACCGCAGCCGGCATCCAGCAGCCGGCCGGTCCCGTCGAGACCCGCCTCGTGCGTCAGGACCGCTTCAAGCTCGGGTGAATACGCTGGGCGACCGTGGCGATAGTGGGCCGCCGAGCCGAGGTAGATGGTCGGGTCATACGGCACCGGGGTCAGAGCTGGACGGTCGCTTTGATGGTGAGCCGCCGGGCCGGGCGGATGGTTGCACACCTGGTGTGCTCCCCTCTAGCGGTCGCAATGCGGTACCGGCACTGCGCGGGGCTCCTGCGCCCGATGCCCAGTGTGAATGGGCGGTCGGCGGCACGCCTTTTCGCGGGCGGCCATTAGCTGGCGGGCCGGCTTGCCGTGATCTGGAAGGCGAAGTCTCTTACGGCCGGGAAGGCGAGGTCTGGGCGGTCGCGGAAGATGGTGTGGCGGGCACCGGGTAGACGCACCAGGCGGGTGGTCTCCGCAGGCAGCCGGCTGACTAGCTCCTCGACTACGGGCAGCGGGCAGACCGGGTCGTCTTCACCAGCGAGGACCAGCACGGGACACCGGACGGCGCCGGTCACGCTCCAGGGGTCGAAGCCGCTGGCCAGCTGACTCGCGTAGTGCAGGTTGACGTCTATGTTCTTGATCATCCGGGCCAGGAACTGACGGGACTCCCCGGCCCAGCCGGGCGTCGCGCTGTACAGCGGGTAGCAGACCCGGCTGAACTCAGCCTGGTAATCCCCGGTCTTATCAGCGTAGGTGCGCCGCGCGACCTCGGCCGCCTCGGGGCCGCCCAGGCGGCCGAACGCCTCGATGACGCGCTGGGGGTCGCTGCGGCCCCCAGTGGTATTGGCCAGGATGACCCCGCCGGGGTGGCCGGGGAACAGTCCCGCGTAGGTGAGCGCGACGTCCCCGCCGAAGCTGCTGCCGAGCACCACCGGTCTATCCAGCCCGAGCGCGTCGCACAGCCGCCGCAGGTCATCAGCCCAGGTCCGCAGATTCCAGAACTCGGCGCTGCTGCGATCGCTGCGGCCGTGGCCGCGCAGGTCGAAGTACACCACCTGGAAATCCTCGGCCAGCGGTCCCAGGGCGGACTTCACCGTCATGTGATCCAGCCCAGGGCCGCCGTGGACGGCCACCACGACCGGGCGCTCTGCGGTCGTGTCTCCCTGCGGGATGACCGACGGCCCGGATACGTCGAACCACAAAGACACATCGCCGAGGCTGATACGCATGCGACCTCCATGACATCTGCGGACCGGGCTCAGAAGTCCACGCTAACCTCAACGGCGAGCTTGCGGCCCGCTGCCGTGCGTTCCGCACCGCGAGGCCCCAGGCCGCGCGACCGGGCGGTCCGCCGCACCGCGAGGCCCCGCGCCGGGCGACCGGGCGGTCCGCACCGCGAGGCCCCGGGCCGGGCGACCGTGACCCCGAGAGCAGGGTCAGAGCCGGATAGTTGCTTCGATGGCCAGGCCCGAGACGTCAGATCGAGTAGGTGGCCTCGATTACGAGACGACGCGCTGAGCTGGCCTGACCGATGTGGAATTTATCAAAGACCCCTCTTGCCGGGCCGCCGCCGCCACTCTCATCGGCGGCCACTCTCATCGCTGGGCCGCGAGGGCCAGCAGCCGATGATCTGCGGCTGGACCAGGGGCTGACTGCTGGCCGAGGCCGAAGCCCCAGTTGAGCATCCGCTCAGCGTCCGCTACCGCGGCCGCCGGTCCGGTGGGCGGGCTGTCCAGCACGACCCCGATCAGCGGCCGGCCGTTCCTGACCGCCTCGAAGAGCAGGCAGTGCCCGGCGTCGTCGGTGTACCCGGTCTTGATGCCGGCGGCGCCGGAATAGGAGCCGATCAGCTCGTTGGTGTTGTCCCACCAGTACTGGTGATGCCCGGGTCCCTTGGGCAGGTGATAGAAGGACAGGTCGACGATCGACCGGAAGGCCGGGTACCGCATCGCGGCCAAGCCGAGCGTGAGCAGGTCGGACGGCGTGGAATAGGTGGACGTCTCGGTGGGGTAGGGCAGCCCGTCCGGTGAGGTGAAGTGGGTGCTGGTCATGCCCATGCTGGCCGCGGCGGCGTTCATCTTGGCCACGAAGGCGTTCAGGCCGGGACCGTAGGCGCTCGCCAGGGTGTACGCCGCGTCCGCTCCCGAGGCCAGGAGCAGCCCCTCCAGCAGCTGCTGCGCGGTCAGCACGTCCCCGGGGTGCAGCGCCGCGGTTTCGCCTCCGTACTTCCAGGCGTAGGTTTCCGCCGCCTGCGGCACCCGGATCGGCCGGCTCAGGTCGCCGCTTTCGAGCACGAGCAGGGCGGTCATCACCTTGGTGACGCTCGCCATGGGCCGCTGCGTGTCCGGGTCGCGGGCCCAGAGCACCTGGCCCGTGCCCGCGTCGGCCAGCACCGCGCCCTTGGCCCGTACCCCGGCGGGCGCGCCCGCCGTCTCGATCACCGGTCCGGCCGGCTGGGACGGGGACGGCCGGGGCCGCGCGCGGGCCCGGGTGGCCATCGCTATGGGGTGCCCGGCCGCGCCCCGCGGGGCCTGGCCCGCAGCCGTCAGCGCCCACGCCCCGGCCCCGCAGGCCAGGACGGTGGCCACGGTCAGCGCGACGATCGGCGCCTTCAGCCGCATCACGCTCCCGGCGACCGGATCATCCGGCCGCCCTTTCCCTCGTGACGCTCATCCGGCCGCCGTTTCCCTGGTGACGGTGACCCTGACCAGGCCGTCGCCGGCCGGCTGGGGATCGGCGCCGACCTCGGCGGCCGGGCGCACGTCCAGGCCGACGGCGAGAGTTTCCGCCGCCACGAACCCGGCGTGCGCGCGGATCGCGTCGGCCACCGCGCCGTCGGCGCCGACGACCAGGCGGATCCGGTCAGACACCGACAGGCCCGCGTCCCGGCGTGCCTGCTGCGCTACCCGCACCACGTCCCGGGCGGTCCCCTCGGCGGCCAGCTCCGGGGTCACCTCGGTGTCCAGCGCCACCAGGCCGGTGTTGCCGGGCAGCGCGGAGGCCGAGCCGCCCTCCGCGGTCATCCGCAGCTCGTACTCGCCGGGTTCGAGCTCGATTCCGGCGGCGGTGACGCGCTCCCCGGCTTGCTCCCAGTCGCCCGCCTTGACCGCCCGGATGACCTGCTGGACGCGGGCGCCGAGCCGCGGCCCGAGCAGCCGCGGGTTCACGGCCAGCTCGAATGTGCCCAGGCTGGCCACGTCGTCGGACAGCTCGACGGCCTTGACGTTGACCTCGTCGGCGATCAGGTCCGTGAACGGGGCCAGCGACTTGGCTTCGGGGTGGGCGATGACCAGCGAGGCCAGCGGCAGCCGGACCCGCAGCTGGCGTGCCTTGCGGACGCCCAGCGCGGTGCTGCATACCGCCCGGACCAGGTCCATCGCGCTGGTCAGGCCGGCGTCGTCGGGCCAGCCGGACACGTCGGGCCACTCGGCCAGGTGCACGCTGTCCTCGCCGGTCAGCCCGCGCCAGATCGCCTCGGCGGTCAGCGGCAGGAGCGGGGCGGCGGCCCGGCAGACCGTCTCCAGCACGGTCCACAGGGTGTCCAGCGCGGCCGGCTCCCCGGCCCAGAACCGGCTCCGCGAACGGCGGATGTACCAGTTGGTCAGGACCTCGAGGTGCTCGCGGAGCAGCTGGCAGGCCGCGGCGACCTGGTAGGTGTCGAGCAGCTGCTCCAGCTCGGTCACCATGGCCCCGGTCTTGGCCAGGATGTAGCGGTCCAGCACGTGCTCGCTGCTGACCGAGCGCCGGGCGGTGTAGGACTCGGCGTTCGCGTACAGCGCGAAGAAGTACCAGCTGTTCCACAGCGGCAGGATGGCCTGCCGGACCGCGTCCCTGATCCCCTGCTCGGTCACGATCAGGTTCCCGCCGCGCAGGATCGGGCTGGCCATCAGGAACCAGCGCATCGCGTCCGAGCCGTCGCGGTCGAACACCTCGTTCACGTCCGGGTAGTTGCGCAGGCTCTTGGACATCTTCTGCCCGTCGTTGCCGAGCACGATGCCGTGGCTGACGCAGGTGCGGAAGGCCGGCCGGTCGAACAGCGCGGTGGCCAGCACGTGCAGGGTGTAGAACCAGCCCCGGGTCTGGCCGATGTACTCCACGATGAAGTCGCCCGGGTAGTGGGAGTCGAACCACTCGCGGTTCTCGAACGGGTAGTGCACCTGAGCGAACGGCATCGACCCGGACTCGAACCAGCAGTCCAGCACCTCCGGCACCCGGCGCATCATGGACCGGCCGGTCGGGTCGTCCGGGTTCGGCCGGACCAGCTCGTCGATGGCCGGGCGGTGCAGGTCGGACGGGCGTACGCCGAAGTCCCGCTCCAGCTCGTCCAGTGACCCGTACACGTCGGTCCGCGGGTACGCCGGGTCGTCGCTCTGCCAGACCGGGATCGGCGAGCCCCAGAACCGGTTCCGGCTGATCGACCAGTCCCGGGCGCCCGCCAGCCACTTGCCGAACTGGCCGTCCTTGACGTGGCCGGGCACCCAGGTGATGTCCTGGTTCAGCTCGACCATCCGGCCGGAGAACCTGGTCACCTCGACGAACCAGCTCGATACCGCCTTGTAGATCAGCGGGTTACGGCAGCGCCAGCAGTGCGGGTAGGAGTGCGTGTAGGTTTCCTTGCGCACCAGGGCGCCCTGGGCGCGCAGCTTCGCGGTGATCGGGTCGTTCGCGTCGAAGACGTGCTGGCCCTCGAAATCGGGCACCACGGAGGTGAACCGGGCCTGGTCGTCCACGGTGAGCACGGTCGGGATCCCGGCCGCCTGGCAGGCCAGCGCGTCGGCCTCGCCGTAGGCGGGCGCCATGTGCACCACCCCGGTGCCGTCCTCGGTGGTGACGTCGTCAGACAGGATGACCCGGAACGCGTCCTGGGTGCCGAACGCCCCGGCGTCGGTCAGATAGGGCAGCAGCGGCTCGTATCGCCGCCCGGCCAGCTCGGCGCCGGTCAGCGCGCCGACCTCGGCGGCGCCTTCCAGCTCCCGCTCGTAGGCCGCCTGCCGGTCCCGGGCCAGGATGTACCGCTCGCCGTCCTTCTCCAGCACCACGTAACCGATGTCCGCGCCGACCGCGCAGGCCAGGTTGGACGGCAGGGTCCACGGCGTGGTGGTCCAGGCCAGCAGCCACTCCCCGGTCTCCAGCTTGAACCGGACCGTGACCGAGGGGTCCTGCCGCTCGGCGTAGGTGTCGTCGTCCATCCGCAGCTCGTGGTTGGACAGCGGGGTCTCGCACCGCCAGCAGTACGGCAGCACCTTGAAGCCCTGGTAGATCAGGCCCTTGTCCCACAGCTGCCGGAACGCCCACATGACGCTCTCCATGTAGGAGAGGTCCAGCGTCTTGTAGTCGTGGTCGAAGTCGACCCAGCGCGCCTGGCGGGTGACGTAGTCCTGCCAGTCGCGGGTGTAGCGCAGCACCGACTCCCGGCAGGCCTGGTTGAACTTCTCGATGCCCATGGCCAGGATGTCGGTCTTGCCGGAGATGCCGAGCAGCCGTTCGGCCTCGACCTCGGCGGGCAGCCCGTGGCAGTCCCAGCCGAATCTGCGCTCGACCCGGCGGCCCTGCATGGTCCGGAAGCGCGGCACCAGGTCCTTGACGTAGCCGGTGAGCAGGTGGCCGTAGTGCGGCAGCCCGTTGGCGAACGGCGGCCCGTCATAGAACACGAACTCGCTGGTCGGCGGGGCGCTGCCGGACCGAGGCGAGGAAGGTGTCGCGTTCCCGCCAGTACTCCAGCACCTCCCGCTCCAGCGCGGGGAAGCTCGGCTGGGCGGGTACCTCGGTGCCCCCGGAGCGTGGGTAAACGGCCATCGGTTCGGTCCTCGCGGTGTGCTGCTGCTTCCTTCAGGCCACGAGGACGATGCGCCCGCTCCCGCGCGGGCCCACCGCGGTACCACCTCGCTTGCCGCCCGGCCGCTGGTATAGCAGCGTCCGGAGCGGCCGCTCGTTAGCCGGCTGTGACGGGCCAGACCCGCCCGGTTCTACTCAGGCCGGCCGGCCCTTTCTTCCGGGAGCTCCCCGGTGATAGCCGGATCGTCGCCACGTGCCTACAAGGCTAGCCGCTGCCGCCGCATTCCCGCGACCCGGATTCGTTACTGCAGGTTCCGTCTCGCTAACAGCATGGTTGTCACATCGGCCCGCACCGGCGGCCCGATGCGGAATCGCCGCCGCCCGTCCGTCGGATAAATCGCCGCGCCCGTCCGTCGGGTAAATCGCCGCAGCCCGTCCGTCGGGCAAGTTGCCGTATTCGTCACCGTCCGTCGTGGCCGCGACGCCCGGTCTGGGGCCCATCCGTCGGATAAGCCGCGGCCGTCCTACCCCGCGAATGGTGCCTGCGTGCCCCTGCCGCCTCACCCGCCCCCACTGCACCATGACCGTGGTAGATCCGGGCTCAATGGAATATCCGGGGCATCGGAGTGCACCAGATTTTCCACGGAGCCCGGATCCACCACGATCATGGTGCTGGTGATCCTGGGGCGAGACATGAGGCGGGGCCGGGAGGTTCCGCCCCCGACCCCGATCCGGCGTCGGCTGGCATACGGGAGACGGCGCGATCGTGCCGCGCGGCCTGGCTCTAACGACGTGGTTGCCCCGAGCCGGCCGGACGGCGCGGGCCAGGACGAGGGCCCGCCGAACCGAGCGCGAGCGCGCACCACGGTCCGTTCGGCCGAAGGAATCTCAGGGCGTGGCGAGCCAGCCGTCGATGTCGGCCAGCGCGGCGGCCCGGAGCGGATCGGGCGCCGCCGAGGCCAGCACGGACGAACGGGCCAGGTCGGCCAGCTCCGCATCGCTGAAGCCGTGTACCTGCCGGGCGGTCTCGTACTGGGCGACCAGGCGCGGGCCGAACAGCAGCGGATCATCGGCACTCAGCGCTACCGGCACGCCCGCCTCGAACAGCGGGCGAAGCGGAACCTGGGACGGCCCGCGCGCGATGCCGAGCGCGACGTTGGAGGAGGGGCACACCTCGCAGGTGACGCCCTCGGCGGCCAGCCGCTTGAGCACCGCCGGGTCCTCCGCGGCCCGGACGCCGTGCCCGATCCGGTCCGCATGCAGGTCATCCAGGCAGGCCGTGACGCTGGCCGGGCCGCACAGCTCGCCGCCGTGCGGGACGAGCAGCAGCCCGGCCCGCTCGGCGATCCGGAACGCCGGGGCGAAGTCGCGCGGGGGACCGCGCCGTTCGTCGTTGGACAGCCCGAAGCCGGTCACGCCGCGGCCCGCGTACTGGGCGGCCAGCCGGGCCAGGGTCCTGGCCTCCAGCGGGTGCTTGGTCCGGTTGGCCGCGACGATGACGCCGATCCCGACCCCGGTCGCCTGCGACGCGGCCCCGGCCGCGTCGAGCACGAGCTCGAGCATGGCCGTGATCCCGCCGAACCGCGCGGCGTACCCGTCCGGGTCAACCTGGATCTCCAGCCACCGCGAGCCCTCGGCCCGCTCGTCGTGCGCCGTCTCGGCCAGCAGCTGCCGGATGTCGGCGGGCGTGCGCAGCACCGACCGCGCCGTGTCGTACAGCCGCTGGAACCGGAACCAGCCGCGCTCGTCGGTCCCGCTGAGCTGCGGCGGCCAGTCCTGGTCCAGCGCGGGCGGCAGCCGGATGCCGTGCCGCCGGGCCAGGCCGACCATCGTCGCGTGCCGCATCGACCCGGTCAAGTGCAGGTGCAGGTGCGCCTTCGGCAGCGCGGAAAGCGACCGTGCCATCCGGCTAGTGTGCCGTTCCTACCTGGCGTCCGCGAGCAGCTTCGCCATCCGGGCGACGCCCTCTTCCAGCTCGGCGTCGCCCAGCGCGCAGGAGAGCCGGAAATAGCCGGGTGTCCCGAACGCCTCGCCGGGGACCACGGCCACCTCCGCCTCGTCCAGCACGAGGCCGGCCAGCTCCGCCGACGTCTGCGGCCGGCGGCCCGCGATCTCCTTCCCCAGCAGGCCCTTGACGCTGGGGTAGCAGTAGAACGCGCCCTGCGGTTCCGGGCAGATCACGCCGGGGATCTCGTTCAGCATCCGGGTCATCGTCAGCCGGCGCCGGTCGAACGCCTCGCGCATGACCGCGACCGCCGACAGGTCGCCCGATACGGCGGCCAGTGCCGCCGCCTGGGCCACGTTGCACACGTTGGAGGTCGCGTGGCTCTGCATGTTCGCCGCGGCGCTGATCACGTCCTTGGGCCCGATCATCCAGCCCACCCGCCAGCCGGTCATCGCGTAGGTCTTGGCCACGCCGTTGAGCACCACGCAGGTGTCGGCGGTCCGCGGGGCCTGGACCGGGATCGAGGAGAACACCGCGTCGCCGTAGACCAGGTGCTCGTAGATCTCGTCGGTGACCACCCACAGGCCGTGGTCTGCGGCCCATTCGCCGATGGCGGCGACCTGATCCGGCGGGTAGACGGCCCCGGTCGGGTTGGACGGCGACACGAACAGCACGATCTTG
Source organism: uncultured Actinomycetes bacterium (assembly GCA_963744005.1). Classification (GTDB taxonomy): domain Bacteria; phylum Actinomycetota; class Actinomycetes; order Streptosporangiales; family Streptosporangiaceae; genus Palsa-504. The sequence continues at coordinate 60,819 of CAVURU010000004.1, forward strand.
CTCCTGTCCGTGCGGGCCGCCTCCAGGTCCTGCACCGACGCCAGGTAGCCGGAGCGCTCGTCGGTCAGGACCGGGCGCATCACGCCGCCGGCCAGCGCGATGACCTCGGGGTAGGTGGTCCAGTACGGCGCGGGCACGATGACCTCGTCGCCGGGGTCGAGCAGGGTCGCGAACGTTTCGTAGACCGCCTGCTTGCCGCCGTTGGTGACCAGGACCTGGCTGGGTTCCACCTGGTAACCCGAATCCCTGGCGGTCTTGGCCGCGATCGCCTCGCGGAGTTCGGGCAGCCCGGCGGCGGGGGTGTACTTGTGGAAACGCGGCTGCTCGCAGGCGCGCTGGGCGGCCTGGACGATGTAGTCGGGCGTCGGGAAGTCCGGCTCCCCGGCGCCGAAGCCGATGACCGGCCGGCCCGCCGCCTTGAGCGCCTTGGCCTTGGCGTCTACCGCCAGCGTGGCGGATTCGGAGATAGCGGACACGCGTGCGGAGAGTCTGGTTGGCATGGCATCCATTGTGCCGTGCCGCCCGGGAGGCCACGAACGATAATGCTGCGATCGCTCCGGACGGTTCGACGCGGGGTGCCAATGGACGTACACTTCTTGGACCGGCAGCCGGGCTGTCGTTGCGGCAGCATGCCCAAGCGGGTGCGGCCAGACGTGTTGTATAGCAGTATGTGCTGTAGGGTGGCGCGGCCGGAAGGCGGCACCGCCGGGCCGTGTTGAATATCCAGTGCGGCACAACAGCGTTGCGAAGACAGTGTCGTGAAGGCAGTGTCGCGAAGACGAAGACAGTGTCGTGAAGACAGAGGGCAGTAGCTCAATTGGTCAGAGTCCCGGTCTCCAAAACCGGTGGTTGGGGGTTCGAGTCCCTCCTGCCCTGCGAGTGCGGTCTGGCCAAACCGCGTTGTCAGCTATGTATTAGGTGAGGATATGGCGACTCAGACACGCGGCGAGGCCGCGGAGAAACGGAGCGGAGGCGGGCGCTCGGCTAAGCGTGCGAGCCGTACCACCCCCGCCCTGTTCTTCCGGCAGATGGTCGGCGAGCTCCGAAAGGTGATCTGGCCGACCCGCAACGTGCTTGTCACCTACACGGTGGTGGTCGTGGTCTTCGTGGTTGTCATGGCCACCATCGTGACGCTGCTCGACCTCGGGTTCACCAAGCTCGTGTTCGAGCTGTACGGCTAGACGGCGCCGGCTTGCCCCGCGGGGAAGCGGGCCGGGAGCCAGCAGCAGCGCCCGCCGGGCGCCGTGCCATGGCTGCGCCAGATGATCGTGATTGCGGAAAGGCAGACCTAACGTGTCCGGGACCCAGTTGGATTCCGCGGCGACGACGACCAGGACAACCGGACGCGGAAACCGGGGAAGGCGGATGAGGTGAGCGAATACAGCGCAGGAGCCGAGGGGATCGACGGCGCTGATCGCCCTGACGACGCCGCCCCGGCTGACGGCGCGGGCGCCCTGGCTGACGGCGCGGCGGCCGGCCCCGCCGACGAGGCGGAAGCCCTCGCCGACGAGCCCGAAACCCTCGCCCATGAGCCCGACGCCCTCGCCGAGGAGCCTGACGCCCTCGCCGACGAGCCCGAAGCCCTGGCGGAGGATGAAGCCCTGGCGGAGGATGCTGACAGCGAGGCCGACAGCGCGGCGGAAGAGTTCATGCGCGAGCTGCGCATGCTGCCCGGGGACTGGTACGTGGTGCACTCCTACGCCGGCTACGAGAACCGGGTGAAGACCAACCTGGAGAGCCGGATCCAGTCGCTGAACATGGAGGATTACATCTTCCAGATCGAGGTTCCCGTCCACATGGTGACCGAGATCAAGAGCGGCAAGCGGCAGCAGGTCTCGGAGAAGGTCCTGCCCGGCTACATCCTGGTGCGGATGGAGCTCACGGACGAATCGTGGGCCGTGGTGCGCAACACGCCGGGCGTGACCGGCTTCGTGGGCCTGTCCAGCCGCCCCTCGCCGCTGATGCTCGGCGAGGTGGCCTCGCTGCTGGCGCCCGAGCCCGAGCCCAGCGCGAAGCAGGCCGAGGCCGCTCGCGCCGCCGCCACGCCGGACTTCGAGGTCGGTGAGTCGGTTACCGTGATGGACGGGCCGTTCGCGACCCTGCCCGCCACCGTGAACGAGATCAACCCCGAGTCCCAGAAGCTCAAGGTGCTGGTGTCGATTTTCGGCCGGGAGACGCCGGTCGAGTTGTCGTTCGACCAGGTGACCAAGATCTAAGTGAGGAAATAGTCCCATGCCGCCAAGAAGGAAGAGGCTCGCCGCCGTCGTCAAGGTGCAGCTGCCCGCCGGCCAGGCCACCCCGGCCCCCCCGGTCGGTACCGCGCTGGGCCCGCACGGCGTGAACATCATGGACTTCGTCCGCCAGTACAACGCGGCGACCGAAAGCCAGCGGGGCAACATCATCCCGGTCGAGATCTCCATCTACGAGGACCGGAGCTTCACCTTCATCACCAAGACCCCGCCCGCTCCCGAGCTGATCAAGAAGGCCGCGGGCGTGGACAAGGGCAGCGCCGAGCCGCACAAGACCAAGGTGGGCAGCATCACCCCGGCCCAGGTCCGTGACATCGCGCAGACCAAGATGCCGGACCTGAACGCCACCACGATCGAGGCGGCGGAGAAGATCATCGCCGGCACCGCCCGCTCCATGGGCATCCGGGTCGAGGGCTGAGCGCGCGGACCGCAGCCTGCGCCGGAACAACGGGCCGGCGTCAGCAGTTATCAAGGACGAATCAGGATCTGTGGCAGGGCCTCGCGCGGCCCGATGACCACAACCTCCGGAAATCTTGGGAGACAAGCAGATGAAGCGCAGCAAGGCCTACCGCCAGGCCAGCGAGCAGATCGACCGCGAGCGGCTCTACAGCCCCGGCGAGGCGGTCACCATCGCCAAGGCGAACCAGGTCACCAAGTTCGATCCCACCGTGGAAGTGGCCCTGCGGCTCGGCGTCGACCCGCGCAAGCAGGACCAGATGGTCCGCGGCACGGTCAATCTGCCGAACGGCACGGGCAAGACGGCCCGCGTACTCGTCTTCGCCACCGGTGACCGGGCCGAGGAGGCCCGTGCGGCCGGGGCGGACTTCGTCGGCTCCGACGACTTGATCGAGCGCGTCCAGGGCGGCTTCCTGGACTTCGACGCGGTGGTGGCCACACCCGACCTGATGGGCAAGGTCGGCCGGCTCGGCCGGGTCCTCGGCCCGCGCGGCCTGATGCCGAACCCGAAGACCGGCACCGTCACCCCGGACGTGGCCAAGGCCGTCACCGAGATCAAGGGCGGCAAGATCGAGTTCCGGGTGGACAAGAACGGGAACCTGCACTTCATCATCGGCAAGGCGTCCTTCGCGCCGAACGCGCTGCTGGAGAACTACGCCGCCGCGCTGGACGAGGTGATCAGGCTCAAGCCCGCCGCGGCCCGCGGCCGCTACCTGAGGAAGATCACCTTCACCACCTCGATGGGCCCCGGCATCCCGGTCGACCCGAACCAGACCCGTAACCTCACCGCCGACCTGGCCGAAACCTCGGCCTGACCCGGCCCGGAGCCCCCGCGGTTTGGCCGCGGGGCGCTTGGCCACGTAAGCTAGCAACGCCGAAGACCGCTGGATGCCGCCGCGCACGCGCGGCGGCCGAAGGCTCCGGGCCCGATCAGCAGATCGCGGCCCGGGACATCCCGCGCAGGTGAACTGAGCTGTACCGGCTGGCCCTCCCGGGCTGGCTCGTTGCCGCCCCGTGCGCCTCGCGCCGGGGCGTTTTCCGTGTCTGAAGGCTGCTAGGAAGATCGAGTTAACCGAGAGGAGGCACATGGCTAACGCCGAGAAGGTTGCCGCGGTCGCCGAGCTCACCGAGCGGTTCAACGGCTCGTCGGGCGCGGTGCTGACCGAGTACCGCGGGCTCACCGTGGCCCAGCTCGCCGAGCTGCGCCGCACGCTCGGGGATAACGCCACGTTCACCGTGGTCAAGAACACGCTGACCAAGCTCGCCGTCACCGAGGCCGGGCTGTCTGACCAGCTGTCGTCGCTGCTGGCCGGGCCGTCCGCGGTCGCGTTCGTCGACGGCGACGTGGTCGAGGCGGCCAAGGGACTGCGCGACTTTTCGCGGGCGAACCCGCTGCTGGTCATCAAGGGCGGCGTGCTCGACGGCAAGGCGATCACGCCGGCCGAGGTGATCCGGCTGGCTGACGTGGAGCCCCGCGAGGTTCTGCTGGCCAAGCTGGCCGGCGCGCTGAAGGCGACGCAGGCCCGGGCGGCCGGGTCGTTCAATGCCCTGCCGGCCCAGATGGCGCAGCTCGCCGACGCGCTGCGCGCCAAGGTCGAAGCCGCCGGAGCGGCCGGCCCCGCCGACGCGCCAGCTGCGGCCGACGAAACCGACGCGCCAGCTGCGGCCGACGAAACCGACGCGCCAGCTGCGGCCGACGAAACCGACGCGCCAGCTGCGGCCGACGAAAGCTCAGCAGGCACCGTAACAGACGCTGAAAGTACCGAAGGATAAGGAAACCACCATGGCGAAGATGAGCACTACGGACCTGCTCGAGGCGTTCAAGGAGATGACCCTCCTGGAGCTGTCCGAGTTCGTCAAGCAGTTCGAGGACACGTTCGATGTCAAGGCGGCCGCGCCGGTGGCGGCGGCCGCGCCCGCGGCCGGCGGCGCCGCCAGCGGCGGCGGCGAGGCCGAGCAGGCCGAGGAGCAGGATGAGTTCGACGTCATCCTCGATGCCGCGGGTGACAAGAAGATCCAGGTCATCAAGGAGGTGCGCAGCCTGACCAGCCTGGGCCTCAAGGAGGCCAAGGACCTGGTCGACGGCGCGCCCAAGGTGGTCCTGGAGAAGGTCAACAAGGAGAGCGCGGACAAGGCGAGGGCGGCCCTGGAGGGCGCCGGCGCCGCCGTCACCGTCAAGTAGCACAGCTCCCCGCGAGCGCCCAGAACCGAGCGCCCGAAACCCGAGCGCCCAGAACCCGGGCTGGAGGCCACCTCCGCGTGGCCGAAGGCCCGGGTTCTCGCGCGCTGGAGGCCCGGTTCTGGTGCGTCCGGGAGGATCCGTGCCTTCCGGGCGGACCGCGCAGGCCGGGCACGCGACCGAAGAAAACTGGCGAAAGCCGACGGTGGGGCCACAGGTGAAATAAAGTGTTACCCGGGGGTGTTATCACGTACACCTACCACCGCATGTGGCGTCCGTCACGCAAGTAATCTGCCCCGAGTGTCCGGTTTAGGACTTGACGTTTGGTCGCAGAAGAGCGATGCTGCGGAGCAACCGTGAACCTCATAGTGTCGTACACTTGACGAGCAGTGCGCCCTCCGGCTACACTGCTAGTTTGCGCTGCACTCTGACGTCCTCGGTTCTCACCTCGCGCTACGGGGTTTTCGCCGCGGGGCGTTTGGCGTGCGTGCGGTGATATTTCCGCGACAAGTTCGGAAGGACCCCTGTTGGCAGCATCGCGCAGCGCCTCCGCTTCCACTACCTCCGCAGCGAATTCTGGGCCATACCGCGTGTCGTTCGCGCGAATCCAGGAGCCGCTTAAGGTACCAGATCTGCTCGCTCTGCAGACCGAGTCGTTCGACTGGCTGCTGGGCAACGAGAAGTGGCAGGCCCGGATCAGCGAGGCCAGGGCGGACGGGCGCAAGGACGTGCCCGAGCAGTCCGGCCTCGAGGAGATCTTCGAGGAGATCAGCCCGATCGAAGACTTCTCCGGGACCATGTCGCTCTCGTTCCGTGATCACCGGTTCGAGCCGCCGAAGTACTCCGCCGAGGAGTGCAAGGACAAGGACATGACGTTCTCCGCCCCGATGTTCGTCACGGCGGAGTTCATCAACAACACGACCGGTGAGATCAAGAGCCAGACGGTCTTCATGGGCGACTTCCCGCTCATGTCGAACAAGGGCACCTTCATCATCAACGGCACCGAGCGCGTGGTGGTCAGCCAGCTGGTCCGCTCGCCCGGCGTCTACTTCGACCGCCAGGTCGACAAGACGTCCGACAAGGACATCTACAGCTGCAAGGTCATCCCCTCCCGGGGGGCCTGGCTGGAGTTCGAGATCGACAAGCGGGACAGCGTGGGCGTCCGCATCGACCGCAAGCGCAAGCAGAGCGTCACCGTGCTGCTGAAGGCGCTGGGCTGGGACGACGCCAAGATCCTGGACCGGTTCGGCCAGTTCGAGTCGATGCGCGCCACCCTGGAGAAGGACCACACGGCCGGCCAGGACGAGGCGCTGCTGGACATCTACCGCAAGCTGCGCCCGGGTGAGCCGCCGACCCGCGAGTCCGCTCAGGCGCTGCTGGAGAACCTGTACTTCAACCCGAAGCGGTACGACCTGGCCAAGGTGGGCCGCTACAAGGTCAACCGGAAGCTCGGCCTGGACCTGCCGATCCGGCAGGGCACGCTGTCCGAGCAGGACATCGTCAACACCATCGAGTACCTCGTCCGGCTGCACGCCGGCGAGGATGAGATGACCTCCGGGGAGCAGGTCGTCCTGCCGCTGGAGACCGACGACATCGACCACTTCGGCAACCGGCGGCTGCGCACCGTGGGCGAGCTGATCCAGAACCAGGTCCGGCTCGGCCTGGCCCGCATGGAGCGGGTCGTGCGCGAGCGGATGACGACCCAGGACGTCGAGGCGATCACGCCGCAGACCCTGATCAACATCCGGCCCGTGGTGGCCTCGATCAAGGAGTTCTTCGGCACCAGCCAGCTGTCCCAGTTCATGGACCAGACCAACCCGCTGGCCGGGCTGACCCACAAGCGCCGGCTGAGCGCGCTGGGCCCGGGTGGCCTGAGCCGGGAGCGGGCGGGCTTCGAGGTCCGCGACGTGCACCCCAGCCACTACGGCCGGATGTGCCCGATCGAGACGCCGGAAGGCCCGAACATCGGCCTGATCGGGAGCCTGTCCAGCTACGCCCGGGTGAACGCGTTCGGCTTCGTGGAGACCCCGTACCGCAAGGTCAACGACGGCATCGTGACCGACCAGATCGACTACCTGACCGCCGATGAGGAGGACAGGCACGTCATCGCGCAGGCCAACACGCCGCTGGAGAGCGACGGGACCATCGCCGAGAGCCGCGTGCTGGTCCGCCGCAAGGGCGGCGAGGTCGACTTCATCCCGCCGGACGAGGTGGACTACATGGACGTGTCCGCGCGGCAGATGGTGTCCGTGGCCACGGCCATGATCCCGTTCCTCGAGCACGACGACGCCAACCGCGCGCTGATGGGCTCCAACATGCAGCGGCAGAGCGTGCCGCTGCTGCGCAGCCAGGCGCCGATCGTCGGCACCGGCATGGAGTACCGTGCCGCGACCGACGCGGGCGACGTCATCCTGGCCGAGAAGGCGGGCGTGGTCGAGGAGTCCAGCGCCGACCTCGTCACCGTGATGAACGACGACGGCACCCGCACCACCTACCGGGTGGCCAAGTTCGAGCGGTCCAACCAGGGCACCTGCTTCAACCAGAAGCCGGTCGTCGAGGAAGGCGACCGGGTCGAGCGCGGCCAGGTGCTGGCCGACGGCCCGTGCACCGACCAGGGCGAGATGGCGCTGGGCAAGAACCTGCTCGCGGCGTTCATGTCGTGGGAGGGGCACAACTACGAGGACGCGATCATCCTGTCCCAGCGACTGGTGCAGGACGACATCCTCTCCTCCATCCACATCGAGGAGCACGAGGTCGACGCCCGGGACACCAAGCTCGGCCCGGAGGAGATCACCCGGGACATCCCGAACGTCTCCGACGAGGTGCTGGCCGACCTCGACGAGCGCGGCATCATCCGGATCGGCGCCGAGGTCGTCAACGGCGACATCCTGGTCGGCAAGGTCACGCCCAAGGGCGAGACCGAGCTGACCCCGGAGGAGCGGCTGCTGCGCGCGATCTTCGGTGAGAAGGCCCGTGAGGTCCGCGACACCAGCCTCAAGGTCCCGCACGGCGAGGAAGGCAAGGTCATCGGCGTCCGCGTGTTCACTCGCGAGGACGGCGACGAGCTGCCGCCGGGCGTGAACGAGCTGGTCCGGGTGTACGTGGCCCAGAAGCGCAAGATCACCGACGGCGACAAGCTGGCCGGCCGGCACGGGAACAAGGGCGTGATCGCGAAGATCCTCCCGGTGGAGGACATGCCGTTCCTCGAGGACGGCACCCCGGTGGACATCGTGCTCAACCCGCTCGGCGTGCCCAGCCGGATGAACGTCGGCCAGGTCCTGGAGACTCACCTGGGCTGGGTGGCGCGGACGGGCTGGCAGGTCGACGACGGCGACGAGCCCTGGAAGGAACGGCTGCGCGTGGCCGGCATCGACTCGGCTCCGCCTGGGACCAAGGTCGCCACCCCGGTGTTCGACGGGGCCCGGGAAGAGGAGATCACCGGCCTGCTCGGCAGCACCCTGCCGAACCGGGACGGCCAGCGGCTGGTCGGCGAGAGCGGCAAGGCCCGGCTGTTCGACGGCCGGACCGGCGAGCCGTTCAAGGACCCGATCGCGGTCGGCTACGTCTACATCCTGAAGCTGCTGCACCTGGTGGACGACAAGATCCACGCGCGCAGCACCGGCCCGTACTCGATGATCACCCAGCAGCCGCTGGGCGGCAAGGCGCAGTTCGGCGGCCAGCGCTTCGGCGAGATGGAGGTGTGGGCCCTGGAGGCCTACGGCGCCGCCTACGCGCTGCAGGAGCTGCTCACCATCAAGTCCGACGACGTGCTCGGCCGGGTCAAGGTGTACGAGGCGATCGTCAAGGGAGAGAACGTGCCCGAACCGGGCATCCCGGAGAGTTTCAAGGTGCTGATCAAGGAAATGCAGTCGCTCTGCCTCAACGTCGAGGTGCTGTCCAGCGACGGCGGCGCGATCGAGATGCGCGACACCGACGAGGATGTCTTCCGCGCGGCCGAGGAACTCGGCATCGACCTGTCCCGGCGCGAGCCGAGCAGCGTCGAAGAGGTCTGATCGAGGAAGAGGGGAATTCCACCATGCTAGACGTCAACTTCTTCGACGACCTGCGCATCGGCCTGGCTACGGCCGAGGACATCAGGCAGTGGTCGCACGGTGAGGTCAAGAAGCCGGAGACCATCAACTACCGCACGCTCAAGCCGGAAAAGGACGGGCTCTTCTGCGAGAAGATCTTCGGTCCGACCCGGGACTGGGAGTGCTACTGCGGCAAGTACAAGCGGGTCAGGTTCAAGGGCATCATCTGCGAGCGCTGCGGCGTGGAAGTCACCCGCGCCAAGGTGCGGCGGGAGCGGATGGGCCACATCGAGCTGGCCGCGCCGGTCACGCACATCTGGTACTTCAAGGGTGTGCCGAGCCGGCTGGGCTACCTGCTCGACCTGGCGCCGAAGGACCTGGAGAAGGTCATCTACTTCGCCGCCTACATGATCACCTTCGTGGACGACGAGGCCCGCAGCCGCGACCTGCCGAGCCTGGAGGCCCGGATCTCGGTCGAGCGGCAGCAGCTCGAGCAGCGCCGCGACGCCGACGTCGAGGCGCGCCAGGCCAAGCTGGAGGCCGACCTGGCCGAGCTCGAGGCGCAGGGCGCCAAGAGCGACGCCAAGCGCAAGCTGCGCGAGTCCTCCGACCGCGAGTGCAAGCAGATCAGGGACCGCGCGGGCAAGGAGATCGACCGCCTGGAGGAGGTCTGGAGCAGGTTCAAGAACCTGAAGGTCCAGGACCTCGAGGGCGACGAGCTGCTGTACCGCGAGATGCGGGACCGGTTCGGCCGGTACTTCCGCGGCGGCATGGGCGCCCAGGCCATCCAGGACCGGCTGGCCAGCTTCGACCTGGACGCCGAGGCGCTGAGCCTGCGCGAGACGATCCGCTCGGCAAGGGCCAGAAGAAGGCCCGCGCGCTCAAGCGGCTCAAGGTCGTGTCAGCGCGTTCCTGAACACCCGGAACAGCCCGATGGGCATGGTCCTGGACTGCATCCCGGTGATCCCGCCGGACCTGCGGCCGATGGTCCAGCTGGACGGCGGCCGGTTCGCCACCAGCGACCTCAACGACCTGTACCGCCGGGTCATCAACCGGAACAACCGGCTCAAGCGGCTGCTCGACCTGGGCGCGCCCGAGATCATCGTGAACAACGAGAAGCGGATGCTGCAGGAGGCCGTGGACAGCCTGTTCGACAACGGCCGCCGCGGCCGCCCGGTCACCGGGCCGGGCAACCGGCCGCTGAAGTCGCTGTCCGACATGCTGAAGGGCAAGCAGGGCCGGTTCCGCCAGAACCTGCTGGGCAAGCGCGTCGACTACTCCGGCCGTTCGGTCATCGTGGTCGGCCCGCAGCTCAAGCTGCACCAGTGCGGCCTGCCCAAGCAGATGGCCCTGGAGCTGTTCAAGCCGTTCGTGATGAAGCGCCTGGTTGACCTCAACCACGCGCAGAACATCAAGTCGGCCAAGCGGATGGTGGAGCGGGCCCGGCCGGTGGTCTGGGACGTGCTCGAGGAGGTCATCACCGAGCACCCGGTGCTGCTGAACCGGGCGCCGACCCTGCACCGCCTCGGCATCCAGGCCTTCGAGCCGCAGCTGGTCGAGGGCAAGGCCATCCAGATCCACCCGCTGGTCTGCACCGCGTTCAACGCGGACTTCGACGGCGACCAGATGGCGGTGCACCTGCCGCTGTCCGCCGAGGCGCAGGCCGAGGCGCGGATCTTGATGCTGTCCACCAACAACATCCTCAAGCCGGCCGACGGCAAGCCGGTGACCATGCCGACCCAGGACATGATCATCGGGCTGTACGCCCTGACCCGGGAGACCGAGGGCGCGACCGGCGAGGGCCGGGCCTTCGGCACCCTGTCCGAGGCGCTGATGGCCTACGACGCGAACGAGCTCGACCTGCAGGCCCGGATCGAGATCCGGCTGCCGGGCATCGTCCCGCCGGAGGGCACCGTGCTGCCCGAGGACGGCGAGCTGGGCCGGCTCAGCACCACGCTGGGCCGGTGCATCTTCAACGAGACGCTGCCGGCCGACTTCCCGTTCGTGAACTACGAAGTGGGCAAGAAGCAGCTGACCGTGATCGTCAACTCGCTCGCCGAGACCTACCCCAAGGTCGAGGTGGCGGCGGCCCTTGACAACCTCAAGGACGCGGGCTTCCACTGGGCCACCCGGGCGGGCGTGACGATCGGCATCGGCGATGTGATCGCGCCGCCGAACAAGGCCGCAGATCCTGGAGAAGTACCAGGCCCGCGCGGACAAGGTGCAGCGGGAGTACGACCGCGGCCTGATCACCGACGATGAGCGCCGTCAGGAGCTCATCGAGATCTGGACGCACGCGACGGCCGACGTGGCCGAGGACATGGAGGCGGCCTTCCCCAGCACCAACTCGGTGTGGATGATGGTCAACTCCGGCGCCCGCGGCAACGTCATGCAGGTCCGGCAGATCGCCGGCATGCGCGGCCTGGTCTCCAACCCCAAGGGCGAGACCATTCCCCGCCCGATCACGTCCAGCTTCCGTGAGGGGCTGTCGGTGCTGGAGTACTTCATCTCCACCCACGGCGCCCGCAAGGGCCTGGCCGACACCGCGCTCCGCACGGCGGACTCCGGGTATCTCACCCGCCGTCTGGTGGACGTGGCGCAGGACGTGATCGTCCGCGAGGAGGACTGCGGCACCGACCGCTCGATCAGCATGAAGATCGGCGACAAGGACGCCGATGGCCGGGTGCATCAAGCTGGCCAACCTGGAGAACACCGGCACCGGCCGGACCGTCGCCGAGGACATCGAGGCGGACGGGGTCATCCTGGCCAAGGTCGGCGACGACACCACGGAGCTGATGCTGGACCGGCTGATCGACGCCGGGGTGGATCCATCCGGGTGTCCAGCGCGCATGGTGTGCGAGGCCAAGATCGGCGTCTGCGCCAAGTGCTACGGGCGCTCGCTGGCCACCGGCAAGCGGGTTGACGTCGGCGAGGCGGTCGGCATTGTCGCCGCCCAGTCGATCGGCGAGCCCGGTACCCAGCTGACCATGCGGACCTTCCACACCGGCGGTGTGGCGGGCTCCGACATCACCCACGGCCTGCCCCGTATCCAGGAACTCTTCGAGGCTCGTATCCCGAAGGGCATGGCGCCGATCAGCGAGTACTCGGGCCGGGTCAAGATCGAGGAGACCGAGAAGACCCGCAAGATCATCGTCATCCCGGACGACGGCTCGGAAGAGGTCGCTTACCAGGTGCCGATGCGGTCCCGGCTGCTCGTCGCCGACGGCCAGCACGTGGACGTCGGCCAGCAGCTCATCGCGGGTGCGGTGAACCCGCACGAGGTGCTGCGCATCCTCGGCGGGCGGGCGGTGCAGCTGCACCTCGTGGCTGAGGTGCAGGAGGTGTACCGGTCGCAGGGTGTCTCGATCCACGACAAGCACATCGAGATCATCATCCGGCAGATGCTCAAGCGGGTGAACGTGCTGGAGTCCGGCGACACCGATCTGCTGCCCGGCGAACTGGTCGAGCGGCCCCGCTTCGAGCGGGTCAACCGGGCCGTGGTGGACGAAGGCGGCACGTCGGCTTCGGGCCGGGCCGTGCTGATGGGCATCACCAAGGCGTCGCTGGCCACCGAGTCGTGGCTGTCGGCGGCCTCCTTCCAGGAGACCACCCGGGTGCTCACCGATGCGGCCATCAACGCCAAGTCGGACTCGCTGCTCGGCCTGAAGGAGAACGTCATCATCGGCAAGCTCATCCCGGCCGGTACCGGCATGCCGGTGTACCGGAACATCCGGGTCGAGCCGACCGACGAGGCCCGTTCGTCCGCCTTCCCGCCCGGCTCCTACACCGAGGCCGAGAACTACGCCTTCGGCCAGGGCTCCGGCGAAGCCGTCCCGCTGGAGGAGTACGACTTCGGCTCCTACAACAGGTAACTGAAAGCCCTGGGATCCACCAGGGCTGCTCAGGCCAGTCACGGGCTGGCGGCCGCTGTCACAAGCCGGCCGCCAGCCCGTGCTCTGTAGCTACGGAACGATCCGGGCAGATTCAGCGCTCCCGGGTCCAGCGGGCCCGCCGAGTGGGACTAAACTAGGCGAGCGCCGGTGTTTACACCGGTACGAGCAATGTGCCACGGGCATCCACGCTTCCCGGGGAACCGGGCTGAGTGGAGGCTCGATTTTGCTTGAGAGTAGTGTCATGGTAAGTTTTCCAACCGTGTCCGTGTTCGCATGGGCACCTATGCATGCCAGCTGATGGCCTGCTCAGGGCCTGACGGTTTGCAGTCCGGTTCCGGGTGGCCGACCGGCTGGCAGCAGGGGTTTTCTCCCTCTCGGTAATCGGCTCACGACGAGCCGATGACGCCCGGTCACGGCGACACGCCCGACCTCGGGGGTCGGCGGAGGACAGAAAAACCCAGGTAGGCGGCCTGTCAAGTCTCACTTTTGAGGCTCATGGCCGCTGACCGACCTCGAAGGTTCATTAGCACAGAACGTAACGGGGCTCGCGTGTGAGCGCGGGCCGCAACGACGGAAAGACGGAGACGCGGTTGCCCACGATCCAGCAGCTGGTCCGCAAGGGCCGCCAGGACAAGGTAGCGAAGAACAAGACGCCGGCGCTCAAGGAGAGCCCGCAGCGCCGCGGCGTGTGCACGCGCGTCTACACGACGACGCCGAAGAAGCCGAACTCGGCCCTGCGGAAGGTTGCTCGCGTCCGGCTGACCAGCCAGATCGAGGTCACCGCGTACATCCCGGGTGTCGGGCACAACCTGCAGGAGCACTCGATCGTGCTGGTGCGGGGCGGCCGGGTGCGTGACCTGCCCGGCGTCCGCTACAAGATCATCCGCGGCTCCCTGGACACCCAGGGCGTCCGCAACCGCAAGCAGGCTCGCAGCCGCTACGGAGCGAAGAAGGAGAAGAGCTGACATGCCTCGCAAGGGTCCCGCTGCGAAGCGGCAGCTTGTCACCGATCCGGTCTACGGCTCGCCGCTTGTCACTGCGCTCGCCAACAAGGTGCTCAAGGACGGCAAGCGCTCCGTCGCCGAGCACATCGTGTACGGGGCGCTCGAGGGCTGCCGGGAGAAGAGCGGCAACGACCCGGTGATCACCCTCAAGCGCGCCCTGGACAACGTCAAGCCGACCCTGGAGGTCAAGAGCCGCCGCGTCGGCGGCGCCACCTACCAGGTGCCGGTCGAGGTCCGCGCGTCCCGCAGCACCACCCTGGCGCTGCGCTGGATCGTGGCCTACGCCCGGAGCCGCCGGGAGAAGACGATGACCGAGCGGCTCATGAACGAGCTGCTCGACGCCAGCAACGGCCTGGGCGCCAGCGTGAAGCGGCGCGAGGACACCCACAAGATGGCGGAGTCCAACAAGGCGTTCGCCCACTACCGCTGGTAATCGCGGGCACCGCAGCCAGCCGGAACACCCCAGGCGCAAACAACGACTTACGAGAACGAGGAATAGTGGCCACCCAGACCGCAGTAGACCTCGCCAAGGTCCGCAACATCGGGATCATGGCGCATATCGACGCGGGCAAAACGACGACAACCGAGCGGATCCTGTTCTACACCGGCATCAACTACAAGATCGGTGAAGTCCATGAGGGCGCAGCCACCATGGACTGGATGGAGCAGGAGCAGGAGCGCGGCATCACGATCACGTCTGCCGCGACCACCACGAGCTGGCTCGGCCACACCATTAACATCATCGACACGCCCGGCCACGTCGACTTCACCGTCGAGGTCGAGCGCTCGCTGCGCGTGCTCGACGGCGCGGTCGCGGTCTTCGACGCCGTGGCCGGCGTGGAGCCGCAGTCCGAGACGGTCTGGCGTCAGGCCGACCGGTACGGCGTCCCGCGGATCTGCTTCGTCAACAAGATGGACCGGGTCGGCGCGGAGTTCCACCGCTGCGTGGAAATGATCGTCGACCGGCTCGGCGCGACGCCGCTGGTCGTCCAGGTTCCCTGGGGCGTGGAGGCCGACTTCCGCGGCGTCATCGACCTGGTCCGGATGCGCGCGCTGCTGTGGCAGACCGAGGGCAAGGGCGACAAGTACGACGTCGTCGCGATCCCCGACGACCACGCCGAGACCGCGCGCGAGTACCGCGACCGGCTGCTCGAGACGATCGCCGAGAACGACGACGAGATGATGGAGCTGTACCTGGAGGGCACCGAGCCGTCCGAGGAGCAGCTCGTCGCGGCCATCCGCCGGGCCACCGTCTCCGGCGCCCTGACCCCGGTGCTGTGCGGGACCGCGTTCAAGAACAAGGGCGTCCAGCCCATGCTCGACGCGATCGTGGACTACCTGCCCAGCCCGCTCGACATCCCGTCGGTCACGGGCCACGCGGTGGGCGACGAGGCCACGCGCCGTGGAGCGGCAGGCCGACCCGGACGCGCCGTTCGCGGCGCTGGCCTTCAAGATCATGTCCGACCAGCACCTGGGCAAGCTCACCTACATCCGCGTCTACTCCGGCACGGTGGAGTCGGGCAGTACCGTGCTGAACTCCATCAAGGGCCGCAAGGAGCGGATCGGCAAGATCTACCAGATGCACGCGAACAAGCGCGAGGAGCGCCCGTTCGCGACGGCCGGGCCAGATCGTGGCGGTCATGGGGCTGAAGGACACCACCACCGGCGACACGCTGTCCGCGCAGGACAAGCCGGTCATCCTGGAGTCGATGACGTTCCCGGCCCCGGTGATCAACGTGGCCATCGAGCCGAAGACCAAGAGCGACCAGGAGAGGCTGGGCACCGCTATCCAGCGGCTGGCCGAGGAGGACCCGACCTTCCAGGTCAGGACCGACGAGGAAACCGGCCAGACCATCATCTCCGGCATGGGCGAGCTGCACCTCGAGGTGCTGGTCGACCGGATGCGCCGGGAGTTCCGGGTCGAGGCCAACATCGGCCGGCCGCAGGTCGCCTACCGGGAGACCGTCACCCGCAAGGTCGAGAAGGTCGAGTACACGCACAAGAAGCAGACCGGCGGCTCCGGCCAGTACGCTCGCGTGCTCATCAACCTCGAGCCGACCGGCGGCGACGGCGGCGGGTACGAGTTCGAGAACAAGGTGACCGGCGGCCGGATCCCCCGGGAGTACATCCCCTCGGTGGACGCGGGCTGCCAGGAAGCCGCGGAGTTCGGCGTGCTGGCCGGCTACCCGATGGTCGACGTCAAGGTGACGCTGACCGACGGTGCCTACCACGAGGTCGACTCCTCGGAGCTGGCCTTCAAGATCGCTGGTTCGATGGCGTTCAAGAAGGCGGCCGCGCTGGCCGGCCCCGTGCTGCTCGAGCCGATGATGGCCGTTGAGGTCAGGACGCCGGACGAGTACATGGGTGACGTCATCGGCGACCTGAACAGCCGCCGGGGCCAGATCCGGGAAATGGAAGAACGCTCCGGGGTCAGGGTGGTCAAGTCGATCGTCCCGCTGTCGGAGATGTTCGGCTACGTGGGGGACCTGCGCAGCCGGACGCAGGGCCGGGCGGACTACAGCATGCAGTTCGACTCCTACGCGGAGGTCCCGCCCAGCATCGCCAAGGAGATCGTCGCCAAAGCACGTGGCGAGTAGTCAGCAGTCAGTACGGCTCAAACCGTGAAGCCCCAACCGGGTGGATCGCAACCAACGAGGAGAAACAGTGGCGAAGGCCAAGTTCCAGCGGACTAAGCCGCACGTCAACATCGGCACCATCGGGCATATCGACCACGGCAAGACCACGCTGACCGCGGCGATCACCAAGGTGCTCCACGACAAGATGCCCGAGGTTAACCCCTTCACCCCCTTCGACCAGATCGACAACGCGAAGGAGGAGAAGGAGCGCGGCATCACCATCTCGATCTCGCACGTCGAGTACCAGACCGAGAAGCGGCACTACGCGCACGTGGACTGCCCGGGTCACGCGGACTACATCAAGAACATGATCACCGGTGCGGCGCAGATGGACGGCGCCATCCTGGTGGTGGCCGCGACCGACGGCCCGATGCCGCAGACCCGTGAGCACGTGCTGCTCGCCCGCCAGGTCGGCGTGCCCTACATCGTGGTGGCGCTGAACAAGGCGGACATGGTGGACGACGAGGAGATCCTCGAGCTCGTCGAGCTCGAGGTCCGCGAGCTGCTCACCGAGTACGAGTTCCCCGGTGACGACGTGCCGGTCATCCGGGTCTCGGCGCTGAAGGCGCTGGAGGGCGACGCCGAGTGGGGCGAGAAGGTCATGGAGCTCATGACCGCCTGCGACGACTCGATCCCCGAGCCGGAGCGCGAGGTCGACAAGCCGTTCCTGATGCCGGTCGAGGACGTGTTCTCGATCACCGGCCGCGGCACCGTGGTGACCGGCCGGATCGAGCGCGGCACCATCCACACCGGCGAGACGGTCGACATCATCGGGATCAAGGAGAAGGCGCAGACCACCACGGTCACCGGGGTGGAGATGTTCCGCAAGATCCTGGACGACGGCCAGGCCGGCGACAACGTGGGCCTGCTGCTGCGCGGCATCAAGCGCGAGGACGTGGAGCGCGGCCAGGTCGTCATCAAGCCGGGCACCAACACCCCGCACACCGAGTTCGAGGGCCAGGTCTACATCCTGTCCAAGGACGAGGGCGGCCGGCACACGCCGTTCTTCAACAACTACCGTCCGCAGTTCTACTTCCGGACCACCGACGTGACCGGCGTGGTGAACCTCCCTGAGGGCACCGAGATGGTCATGCCGGGCGACCGGACCGACATGACGGTCGACGCTGATCCAGCCGATCGCCATGGAGGAAGGCCTGCGGTTCGCGATCCGGGAGGGCGGCCGCACCGTCGGCGCCGGCCGGGTCACGAAGATCATCAAGTAACGGTCGTCAGCGCGGCGGCCGGGCCCGGCCCGGCCGCCGCAGCCGCGAGGACCTCAGAACGTAGCGGACTGACTAAGCGAAGGACACCGAGGCCAAACATGGCGGGACAGAAGATCCGCATCCGGCTCAAGGCATATGACCACGAGGTCATCGACAGCTCGGCGCGGAAGATCGTCGACACCGTGACGCGGACTGGCGCGCGGGTGGCCGGCCCGGTGCCGCTGCCGACCGAGAAGAACGTGTACTGCGTCATCCGCTCTCCGCACAAGTACAAGGACTCGCGCGAGCACTTCGAGATGCGGACGCACAAGCGGCTGATCGACATCCTCGACCCGACGCCGAAGACGGTGGACTCGCTGATGCGCCTCGACCTGCCGGCTGGCGTCGACATCGAGATCAAGCTCTGAGGAACGCACCGACATGAGCAAGCAATCAAAGGGATCCTGGGCACCAAGCTCGGCATGACCCAGGTCTTCAACGAAGCCGGGCAGATCGTGCCGGTCACGGTCGTGGCGGCCGGGCCGTGCGTGGTCACCGCCGTGCGGACCCCGGACAGCGACGGGTACTCGGCCGTGCAGTTCGGCTACGGCGAGATCGACCCGCGCAAGGTGAACAAGCCGGTCACCGGCGTCTTCGCCAAGGCCGGGCTGACCCCGCGCCGCTACCTGGCCGAGCTGCGCACCGACGACGCGTCGGAGTACACGCTCGGGCAGGAGCTCACCGCCGAGGTGTTCGCCAGCGGGCAGAAGGTCGACGTGACCGGCAAGAGCAAGGGCAAGGGCTTCGCGGGCGTCATGAAGCGGCATGGCTTCAAGGGCCTCAGCTCCTCGCACGGCACCCAGCGCAAGCACCGCTCGCCCGGGTCCATCGGCGCGTGCGCGACGCCCGGCCGGGTGTTCAAGGGCGTGCGGATGGCGGGCCGGATGGGCGGCATGCAGACCACCGCGCAGTCGCTCACCGTGCACGCCGTCGACGCCGACCGCGGGCTGCTCCTGATCAAGGGCGCGGTACCCGGCCCGAGCGGCCGTGTCGTCATGGTCCGCAGCGCGGCCCGGGGCCTTCCACAGTCTGGGGGTGAAGCCTGATGACCGCGCTCAGCGTCATCGGCGCGCAGGACAAGACCGTTGAGCTGCCGGAGGAGATCTTCGCGCGCCAAGGTCAACGTGCCGCTGATCCACCAGGTCGTGGTGGCCCAGCAGGCGGCCGCCCGGCAGGGCACGCACTCGGTCAAGACCCGCGGCGAGGTCCGCGGCGGCGGCAAGAAGCCGTACCGGCAGAAGGGCACCGGCCGGGCCCGCCAGGGCTCGCTGCGCGCGCCCCAGTACACCGGCGGCGGCGTCGTCCACGGCCCGGTGCCGCGCTCGTACGCGCAGCGGACGCCGAAGAAGATGAAGGTGGCCGCGCTGCGCGGCGCGCTGTCCGACCGGCTCAGCCACGGCCGGGTCCTGGTCGTCAGCAGCTTCGTCACCGGCGACGTACCCAGGACCAAGGACGCGCTGGCCGTGCTGGTCAGCGCCGTCGGCGAGCTGGGCCGCCCGGTCCTCGTGGTCTTGCACCGCGATGACGAGCTGACCTTGAAGTCGCTGCGGAACGTGCCCAGCGTGCACGTGCTCACCGAGGACCAGCTCAACACCTACGACGTGCTGGCCAGCGACCACGTGGTCTTCACCGAGCAGGCCCTGACGGCGTTCGTGGCCGGGCGACGGCGAAGGGAGCGGGCCAGTGAGCCGCGACAGCAACCCGAGGGACATCCTGCTGCGGCCGGTTGTCTCGGAGAAGAGCTACGGGCTGCTCGACGAGGGCAAGTACACCTTCGTCGTCGCCCCGGACGCCAACAAGACCCAGATCAGGCAGGCCGTCGAGGCCGTGTTCGGGGTCAAGGTGACCGGGGTCAACACCATCAACCGGGCGGGCAAGCGCAGGCGGACCCGCTTCGGCTGGGGCAAGCGGCCGGACACCAAGCGGGCGATCGTGACCCTCGCCGCAGGGGACCGCATCGACATCTTCGGCGCCTAAGGGAGACGCGACCAGACATGGCTATCCGTAAGTACAAGCCGACCACCCCGGGACGGCGTGGCGCGAGCGGCTCGGACTTCTCCGAGGTCACCAGGAGTGAGCCGGAGAAGTCGCTCGTGCGCCCGCTGCACTCCCGCGGCGGCCGGAACGTGCACGGCCGCGTCACCGCCCGGCACCAGGGCGGCGGCCACAAGCGGGCCTACCGGCTGATCGACTTCCGGCGGGCGGACAAGGACGGCGTGCCGGCCAAGGTCGCGCACATCGAGTACGACCCGAACCGCACCTCGCGGATCGCGCTGCTGCACTACGCCGACGGCGAGAAGCGCTACATCATCTGCCCGCAGGGCCTGTCCGCAGGGCGACACCGGTGGAGAGCGGCGCCGGGGCGGACATCAAGCCGGGCAACTCGCTGCCGCTGCGCAGCATCCCGACCGGCACCGTGGTGCACGCCATCGAGCTCCGGCCCGGCGGCGGCGCGAAGATCGCCCGGTCCGCGGGGGCCGGGGTCCAGCTGCTGGCCAAGGAAGGCGGCTACGCCCAGCTGCGCATGCCGTCCGGTGAGATCCGCCGGGTGGACGCGGCCTGCCGGGCCACGGTCGGCGAGGTGGGCAACGCCGAGCAGGGCAACATCAAGCTCGGCAAGGCCGGCCGCAACCGGTGGAAGGGCAAGCGCCCGTCGGTCCGCGGCGTGGCCATGAACCCGGTCGACCACCCGCTGGGCGGCGGCGAGGGCAAGAGCTCCGGCGGACGCCACCCGGTCAGCCCGTGGGGCAAGCCGGAGGGCCGGACCCGCCAGGCGCACAAGCCCAGCGACCGGCTGATCAGCCGCCGCCGCGGCAAGAACAAGCGGTAAGGAACAGCGCGCGATGCCTCGTAGTCTTAAGAAGGGCCCGTTCGTGGACGACCACCTGATGAAGAAGGTGGACGTGCAGAACGAGCGGGGAACCAAGACCGTCATCAGGACATGGTCCCGGCGTTCCATGATCGTTCCGGCCATGCTCGGGCACACGATCGCCGTTCATGACGGCCGGAAGCACATCCCGGTGTTCATCACCGAGTCGATGGTGGGCCACAAGCTGGGCGAGTTCGCGCCCACGCGGACCTTCCGCAGTCACGTCAGGGACGACCGGCGCAGTCGCCGATAGGAGAACGAAATGGAAGCGAGGGCCATGGCGCGGCACGTCCGCGTCACGCCGCGGAAGGCCCGCCGGGTGGTGGACCTGATCCGCGGGCTGCCCGCTGACCAGGCGCAGGCCGTGCTGGCCTTCGCGCCGCAGTCGGCCAGCGACCCGGTTGGCAAGGTGCTCGCCAGCGCGATCGCCAACGCGGACGCCCGGGGCGGGCGCGGGGACCGCGGCCTGCTGTGGGTGCGCCGCGCCTGGGTCGACGAGGGCCCGACGCTCAAGCGCTTCCGGCCGCGCGCCCAGGGCCGTGGCTACCGGGTCCTGAAGCGCACCAGCCACATCACGGTCATCGTCTCCGACGACTCCGAGGGAGGGACCCGCTAGTGGGGCAGAAGGTGAACCCGCACGGGTTCCGGCTCGGCATCACCACCGACTTCAAGAGCCGCTGGTACGCCGACAAGCTGTACAAGGAATACGTGGCCGAGGACGTGGCCATCCGGCGCATGCTGCAGCGCGGCATGGAGCGGGCGGGCATCTCCAAGGTCGAGATCGAGCGGACCAGGGACCGGGTGCGGGTGGACATCCACACCGCCCGGCCGGGCATCGTCATCGGCCGCCGCGGCGCCGAGGCCGACCGCATCCGCGGCGACCTGGAGAAGCTGACCGCCAAGCAGATCCAGCTGAACATCCTCGAGGTGAAGAACCCCGAGATCGACGCCCAGCTCGTCGCCCAGGGCGTCGCCGAGCAGCTGTCCAGCCGGGTCTCCTTCCGGCGGGCCATGCGCAAGGCGATCCAGAGCGCGATGAAGGGCGGCGCCAAGGGGATCCGGGTGCAGTGCTCGGGCCGCCTGGGCGGCGCGGAGATGTCGCGCTCGGAGTTCTACCGCGAGGGCCGGGTGCCGCTGCACACGCTGCGCGCGGACATCGACTACGGCTTCTACGAGGCCCGCACCACCTTCGGCCGGATCGGCGTGAAGGTGTGGATCTACAAGGGTGAGGCGCCGACCAGCCGGGCTGGCCGGGAGGCGCAGGCTGCCGCTCTGCGGGCCGCGGCCCAGCAGCGTCCCCAGCGCCCGCGCGGCGGCGGTGGCGGTGGCGGTGGCGGCGATGGCCGCAGCGCCGTCGCCGTCCGGCCCCCGCCGAGGCTGCGGCCCCGGCTCCGGCCACCAGCGAGGAGGGCTGAGGACATGCTCATTCCGCGCAGGGTCAAGCACCGCAAGCAGCACCGTCCGCACCGGACGGGCAAGGCGACCGGCGGAACCCGCGTGTCGTTCGGCGAGTTCGGGATCCAGGCCCTCGAGCACTCCTACGTGACCAACCGGCAGATCGAGGCCGCCCGTATCGCCATGACCAGGCACATCCGCCGTGGCGGGAAGGTCTGGATCAACATCTACCCGGACCGGCCGCTGACCAAGAAGCCGGCCGAGACCCGGATGGGATCCGGCAAGGGATCGCCGGAATGGTGGATCGCGAACGTCAAGCCGGGCCGGGTCATGTTCGAGCTGTCCGGGGTCGCCGAGCCAGTGGCCAGGGAGGCGCTGCGCCGCGCGATCCACAAGCTGCCGATGAAGTGCAGAGTGGTCAAGCGAGAGGTCGAGTGAGGGCTGATGGCTAGCGGCCTGACCGCGCAGCTGCGCGTGTCCACCGAAGAGGAACTGCACGCCAAGCTGGCCGAGGCCAAGGAAGAGCTGTTCAACCTGCGCTTCCAGGGCGCCACCGGGCAGCTGGAGAGCCACGGCAGGCTGCGTGCGGTCCGCAAGGAAATCGCCCGGATCTACACGGTGATGCGCGAGCGCGAGCTCGGGATCATCACCCTGGTCGAGGACGGCGATGCCGCCGCCGATGACGCAGCCAGAGGAGGCGAGCGAATGAGCCAGGACACCACGCAGGCCGCGGAGACCCGCGGCTACCGCAAGGGCCGGGAAGGCCTCGTGGTCAGCGACAAGATGGACAAGACCGTCGTCGTCGAGGTCGAGGACCACGTCAAGCACCCGAAGTACGGCAAGGTCCTGCGCCGTACCAAGAAGTACCAGGCGCACGACGCCGCCAACGCCTGCGGCGTGGGCGACCGCGTGCTGCTGATGGAGACCCGGCCGCTGTCGGCGACCAAGCGCTGGCGGGTAGCCGAGATCCTCGAGAAGGCCAAGTAACAGCAGACCGCCTGGCTCCGATGCCCGGCGAAAGATAGCAGGAGTTGACGTGATCCAGCAGGAGTCGCGGCTCAAGGTCGCCGACAACACGGGTGCGAAGGAGATCTTGTGCATCCGCGTGCTCGGCGGCAGCGGCCGGCGATACGCGGGCATCGGTGACGTCATCGTGGCGACCGTGAAGGATGCCCTTCCCGGCGCCGGCGTGAAGAAGGGCGATGTCGTCAAGGCGGTCGTCGTGCGCACCCGCAAGGAGCGCCGCCGCGGCGACGGCTCCTATATCCGGTTCGACGAGAACGCCGCGGTGCTGATCCGGGACGGCGGTGACCCGCGCGGGACCCGCATCTTCGGCCCGGTCGGCCGTGAGCTTCGGGAGAAGCGGTTCATGCGGATCATCTCGCTGGCGCCGGAGGTGCTGTGATGAAGATCAAGAAGGGCGACCACGTGCTCGTCATGGCGGGCCGCGACCGGGGCCGCACCGGCCTGGTCATCGCGGCCTACCCGGACCGGGGCAAGGTGCTGGTCCAGGGCGTCAACGTGGTCAAGAAGAACAAGAAGGTCACCTACCAGGGCCAGCGCGGGGCCAAGGAAGGCGGCATCACGCACGAGGAAGCGCCGATCGACGTGAGCAACGTCCAGCTGACCGATCCGGACGGCAAGCGGCCCGGTCCGGGTCGGCTACCGGTTCGACGAGGACGGCCGGAAGATCCGCGTCGCCCGGCCGAGCGGGAAGGACATCTGATGGCGACCGAAGCTCCGGCCGTGCCGCGGCTCAAGGAGCGCTACCGGGCCGAGATCGCGCCCGCGCTCAAGGAAGAGTTCAGCTACGGCAACGTGATGCAGATCCCCGGGCTGACCAAGATCGTGGTGAACATGGGCGTCGGCGAGGCGGCCCGGGACGCCAAGCTGATCGAGGGCGCGGTCCGTGACCTGTCCACCATCACCGGGCAGAAGCCGGCCGTGGCCCGGGCCAAGAAGTCCGTGGCCCAGTTCAAGCTGCGCGAGGGCATGCCCATCGGCGCGCACGTCACGCTGCGCGGGGACCGCATGTGGGAGTTCCTGGACCGCCTGCTGTCCATCGCGCTGCCCCGGATCCGCGACTTCCGCGGCCTGTCTCCCCGGCAGTTCGACGGGCACGGGAACTACACGTTCGGGCTGACCGAGCAGGTCATGTTCCACGAGATTGACCCGGACAAGGTGGACCGGCAGCGCGGTATGGACATCACCGTGGTCACCTCGGCAACCAACGACGCCGAAGGCCGCTCGTTGCTGCGGCAGCTCGGCTTCCCCTTCAGGGAGGGGTGAGGAATGGCCAAGAAGGCACTGGTCGTCAAGCAGAAGCGGACGCCGAAGTTCGGCGTGCGCGCTACTCGCGGTGCACCCGCTGCGGGCGGCCGCGCGCGGTCTACCGCAGGTTCAGCCTGTGCCGGATCTGCTTCCGGACCATGGCGCACCGCGGCGAACTGCCCGGCATCACCAAGTCCAGCTGGTAACAACACGCGACGAACACCGCAGGTCCCCGAGTCGGGAAACCACGGTGAGGAAGGCCGACCGGCCATGACAATGACCGACCCGATCGCAGACATGCTGACCCGTCTGCGGAACGCGAACTCGGCGTACCACGACACCGTGGGCATGCCGTACTCCAAGATCAAGTCCCACATCGCGGAGATCCTCCAGCAGGAGGGGTACATCGCCTCCTGGCGCGTCGAGGACGCCGAGGTCGGCAAGAACCTCGTGGTCACCCTCAAGTTCGGCAACGCGCGCGAGCGCTCCATCGCCGGCATCAAGCGGGTGTCCAAGCCTGGACTGCGCGTCTACGCGAAGAAGGACAACCTGCCCCGGGTGCTCGGCGGCCTCGGCGTGGCGATCATCTCCACCTCGGGCGGGCTGATGACCGACAAGCAGGCCAAGAAGAGCGGCGTGGGCGGGGAAGTCCTCGCCTACGTCTGGTAAGGAGGAGCTGCGATGTCAAGGATCGGGCGGCTCCCAGTGAGCATTCCCAGCGGGGTCCAGGTCGACGATCGACGGGCGCCAGGTCACCGTGCAGGGCCCGAAGGGCACAGCTGCAGCACACCGTCGCCGAGCCCATCGACGTCGTCCGCGAGGACGGGGTCGATCAAGGTCACCCGGCCCAGCGACGAGGGCTCGGTGCGCGCGCTGCACGGCCTGTCCCGCACGCTGATCGCGAACATGGTCACCGGCGTCACCGACGGCTACAGCAAGACGCTCGAGATCGTCGGCGTCGGCTACCGCGTCCAGGCCCGGGGCCGGGACCTGGAGTTCTCGCTCGGGTTCAGCCACCCTGTGCACGTCAAGCCGCCGGAGGGCATCACCTTCCGGGTCGAGGCGCCCACCCGGTTCGTGGTGGAGGGCATCGACAAGCAGCAGGTGGGCGAGATAGCCGCGCAAATCCGTAAGCTCCGCAAGCCCGACCCGTACAAGGGCAAGGGCGTGCGGTACCAGGGTGAGCAGGTCCGCCGCAAGGTCGGGAAGGCTGGTAAGTAAGTCATGGCTGGCACCAGGACCAGGTCGCACGCTCGCGCCTCCGGGCGGGTGCGATCTCGCACGCAGCGGTCGGCAAGCGAGCCGCGTCCGGCGTCACCTGCGGGTGCGCAAGAAGGTCAGCGGCAGCACGAGCATGCCGCGGCTGGTCGTCAACCGGTCGTCCCGGCACATGTTCGCGCAGATCGTCGACGACACCGTGGGCCGTACACTGGCTGCGGCGTCCACCCTCGATGAGTCGATTCGCGGCGCCGACGGTGACAAGACGGCCAAGGCCCGCCAGGTCGGCGAGCTGCTCGCGCAGCGGGCCGCCGAGGCCGGCGTCGACGACCGTGGTGTTCGACCGTGGTGGCTACCGCTATCACGGCCGCGTCGCCGCGCTCGCGGACGGCGCCCGGGAAGGCGGCCTGCAACTGTGAGCGCGTCGACGATGTTCGGTGATACAGGAAAGAGGAAGGTCTGATGCCAGGAGCTCCGCGGCGCGGTGGCGGTGGCGGCGAGCGGCGTGATCGCCGTGAGGACCGCCGAGGCAACGCCGCCGAAAAGCAGGCCACCTACCTGGAGCACGTGGTGACCATCAACCGCGTGGCCAAGGTGGTCAAGGGCGGCCGGCGCTTCAGCTTCACCGCGCTGGTCGTGGTGGGCGACGGCAACGGGATGGTCGGCGTCGGGTACGGCAAGGCCAAGGAAGTCCCGGCCGCCATCGCCAAGGGCGTCGAAGAGGCCAAGAAGCACTTCTTCCGGGTGCCGCGGATCGCCAGCACGATCCCGCACACGGTGCAGGGTGAGGCGGCGGCGGGCGTGGTGCTGCTCAAGCCGGCCAGCCCGGGGACCGGCGTCATCGCCGGCGGCCCGGTCCGGGCCGTGCTGGAGTGCGCCGGGATCCACGACGTGCTCTCGCGTTCGCTGGGCTCGTCCAACCCGATCAACGTCGTGCACGCGACGGTGGCCGCGCTGAAGAGCCTGAACCGGCCCGAGGAGATCGCGGCCAAGCGCGGCCTGCCGATCGAGGACGTGGCGCCTGCCGCCATGCTGCGGGCGCGCGCGGCCGCCGCGGCCGGGACCTGACGGGAGGCAGACACATGGCACAGCTCAAGGTGACCCAGATCAAGAGCAAGATCGGCGGGAACAGCGCAGCAGCGCGATTCGCTGCGCTCGCTCGGGCTGCGGCGGATCGGCCAGGTCGTGGTCAAGCCCGACCGGCCCGAGTTCCGCGGCATGATCAAGACCGTCCGCCATCTGGTGACGGTGGAGGAAGTGGCCGGAAATGACTGACACTGACACGGCGCAGGGCGAGACCGCGGCAGGCCGCGGGCTCAAGCTGCACCACCTGCGGCCGGCGCCGGGCGCGCACCGGGCCAAGGTCCGGGTGGGCCGCGGCGAGGCGTCCAAGGGCAAGACCTCGGGCCGCGGCACCAAGGGCACCAAGGCGCGCAACACGGTCAACGTCGGCTTCGAGGGCGGCCAGATGCCGCTGCAGCGCCGGGTGCCGAAGCTCAAGGGGTTCTCGAACTCCGGCTTCCGCACCACCTACCAGGTGGTGAACCTCTCCCGGCTGGCCGACCTGTACCCCGACGGCGGCGACGTGACGCCGGAGAACCTGGTCGCCAACGGCGCGGTCCGCTCCGGTGAGCTGATCAAGGTGCTCGGCACCGGCGACGTGTCGGTCGCCCTCCGGGTCACCGCGCACGCCTTCTCCGCCTCCGCCGCCACCAAGATCAAGAACGCCGGCGGAACGGTCACGGAGCTTTCCTAACCCCGCGAGCGAGCCGGAGGGCCGCGGCCCTGCCTGGACTGAGGAGCGCGCCAGCGCGACGAGGGAAGGCAGGGCCTTTCGGCGGCCCGGGAGGCGAGCGAGCCGGCTAGCAGAGCGAGCGAGCCGAGCTAAACCATCCAGCCGGGTAGGATACGTGGACTGCCCGACCAACCGATCCGAGGACTGCGCATGCTGACGGCCTTCGTGCGGGCGTTCCAGACGCCAGATCTTCGCAAGAAGATGCTGATCACTCTGGGCCTCATCGCGCTGTTCCGCTTCGGCGCCTCACTGCCGACGCCGGGTATCAACGAGAAGAACGTCGCGTACTGCTCCAACCTGGCGACCAGTGCCGGCAGCCCGACGGCGGGCGTGCTCGGCATCGTCAACCTGCTCAGCGGGCAGGCGCTGCTGCGCCTGTCGGTGTTCGCGCTCGGCATCATGCCGTACATCACCGCGAGCATCATCCTGCAGCTGCTCACGGTCGTGATCCCGCGGCTGGAGACGCTGAAGCAGGAGGGGCAGGCCGGGCAGGCGAAGATCACCCAGTACACCCGGTACCTCACCGTCGGCCTGGCCGTCCTGCAGTCCACCGGCTACATCGAGCTGGCCCGCTCTGGCACCTTGTTCAACGGCTGCGGCACGGCCGACAACAACCCCCTCATCCCGAACGGTTCGGTCTTCAACATCGCGACCATGGTCATCACCATGGTCGCGGGGACCACCGTCATCATGTGGATGGGCGAGCTGATCACCGACCGGGGCGTCGGGAACGGCATGTCGGTGCTGATCTTCACCACTGTCATCTCGGTCATCCCCGGCGAGCTGCTGGCCATCTACCGCGACAAGTCGGCCTTCTACGCCGCCATCGCCGTCGTGGTGGTGATCGCCATCGTGGCCTTCATCGTCTTCATGGAGAACGCCCAGCGCCGCATCCCGGTCCAGTACGCCAAGCGCATGGTGGGCCGCCGGATGTACGGCGGCACTTCGACCTACATCCCGATGAAGGTCAACCAGGCAGGCGTCATCCCGGTCATTTTCGCCTCGTCGCTGCTGTATATCCCGACCCTGGCCGCGCAGCTGTTCGGTAAGTCGAACACCTCCTCGGGCTGGGTCCGCTGGGTCAGCACGAATCTCGAGCAGAGCTCGTCGAAGATCTACATGCTCGTGTTCTTCGCGCTGATCGTCGGGTTCACCTACTTCTACGTGTCGATCACCTTCAACCCGACTGAGGTGGCCGACAACATGAAGAAGTACGGCGGGTTCATCCCCGGCATCAGACCCGGCCGGCCCACCGCCGATTACCTCGGCTACGTGCTGAGCAGGCTCACTGCACCTGGTGCGATCTACCTGGGGGTGATCGCGCTGATCCCGCTGGTCGCGCTCTCCTCCATCGGGGTGGCCAACGAGTTCCCGTTCAGCGGGGTCAGCCTGCTGATCATGGTCGGCGTCGGCCTGGACACCGTGAAACAGATCGAGAGCCAGTTGCAGCAGCGTAACTATGAGGGTTTCCTGCGATAGTGCGCATCGTCCTCGTCGGGCCTCCCGGTGCGGGCAAGGGAACGCAGGCCCAGTTCATCGCATCGCAACTCGCCATACCGCGTATCTCGACCGGTGACATCTTCCGGTACAACGTGACGAGCCATACCGAGCTGGGCCTCAAGGCCCGCGAGTACATGGAGCGCGGTGACCTGGTCCCCGACGAGGTCACGGTGGCCATGGTCCGGGACCGGCTGGGCGAAGACGACGCCCGGGAAGGCTTCCTGCTCGACGGGTTCCCGCGGAACGTGCCGCAGGCCGAGACCCTGAAGAAGATGCTCACCGAGTGGGACGCGCGGCTGAGCGTGGTCCTCGAGCTGGTCGTGGACGAGGACGAGGTGGTGCGCCGCCTGTCCGGGCGCCGCACCTGCCGGCGGTGCGAGCGGGTCTGGCACGTCCTGTACGACCCCCCGGGCCGCGACGGCATCTGCGACGACTGCGGCGGCGAGCTGTTCCAGCGGGACGACGACTCGGAGCAGACGATCAGGCACCGCCTCGAGGTCTACGCGGAGCAGACCTCCCCGCTCGTCGCGTTCTACGCCGACGAGAACATCCTGATCGGCCTCGACGCGACCGGCCCGGTCGAGGAGATCACCAGCCGGGCGCTGGCCGCGCTGCGCCCGTTCGTGCGCTGAGAGGGGCTGGCCATGTGGCCGGGTCGAAGCCTGCAGATCGAGATCAAGACGCCTGAGCAGTTCGGCCTGATGCGGGAGGCCGGGCTGGTCGTGGCGCGCGCCCTGGAGGTCGCCGCCGCCGCGGTCCGGCCCGGCGTCAGCACCGCCGAGCTCGACGCGCTGGCCGAAGCGGAGATCCGCGGGGCCGGGGCCGTCCCGTCGTTCACCGGCTACCACGGCTATCCCGCCACGCTGTGCACCTCGGTGAACAACGAGATCGTGCACGGCATCCCCCGGGCGGACCGGACCCTGGCCGAAGGCGACATCATCTCCATCGACTGCGGCGCCATCCTGGACGGCTGGCACGGAGACGCGGCCGTCACGGTGGGCGTGGGCGCGGTCGCCGCCGAGCACGCCGCGCTGCTGCAGGCCTGCGAGGAGGCGATGTGGCAGGGGATCACGCAGGCCCGGCCCGGCCAGCGGCTGGGTGACATCGGGCACGCCGTGGAGGCCAGCGTGGCCCGCTCCGGCCGCTACGGGGTGGTCGAGGAGTACACCGGGCACGGCATCGGCACCGAGATGCACATGGACCCGCCGGTGCCGAACTACGGGCGGGCCGGGCGCGGACCCCGGCTGCGGGCCGGCATGGCGCTGGCCATCGAGCCCATGGTGACGCTCGGCGACCCGGAGACGGTCCTGCTCAGTGACGGGTGGACGGTCATCACCGCGGACGGCAGCTGGGCCGCGCACTTCGAGCACACGGTAGCCATCACGCCGGACGGCCCGTGGGTCCTCACCGCGCCGGACGGCGGGCGCTCCCGGCTGGGCGATACTAGAGACAGGAACCCCGCGATCGTCCCGCCGGCCTGAGCCGGGCGATCGCCCGGGGAAGAAGGAGCGTCCGGTGCCTGGTGATCCGCGGATCCGTGCCTCGGATGCTGACCGCGACCGGGCCGCCGCGCTGCTGCGGGAGCATCACGCCGCCGGCCGGCTGACGGCCGAGGAGTTCGGCGAGCGCCTGGACGCCGCGCTGGACGCCAAGACCCTGGGCGAGATCGATGACGTGCTGGCCGACCTGCCGGTCATCGACCTGTACCGGCTGCCGGACGAGGGGCTGCGCCGGGCGGCCGGGCTGCCGCACCAGTCGCTGCAGCGGACCGAGCGGTCCCGCCCGCCCGCCGTCCCGCCCGGTACCGTGGCCATGGGCGCGTGGGCCGTGGTGGCCGGCGCCATCGTCGCCGTCTGGGCCGTCGCGGCCGTGGTCGGCGTCGGGACCTGGTTCCCGTGGTGGCTGCTGGTGGTGATCCCGTGGATCTGGGTCATGATCCGGCGGGCGCGGCGGGGCCGGGAATAGCCGTGGGCCGCCCGGTGTCTTAGTAGCCGGACGGTTCGCGTTTAGGCCGCACGCCGAGTACACTCGTCTCCGGCCCATCCGTTGGGTTTCCCGTGGTTGGCACCCGGGGGCTCGCTTCGGCGAGCGGTACGGATCCGGCGGAGCCTTTTCCCGGTTCTCTTCGTCCCGCTGCTGGTCAGCGCGGGCGTGAGCCGGGCGGGGCAAGCCAGCCGCCCAGCCTAATGGCCCGGCTTCACCGTACGGCCGGCCAGCCGCGCTCCGGCGCGGTTCACCACCCTTTTACAGCGAAGCGCGGAGGACATGCCCAAAAAAGACGGCGCCATCGAGATCGAAGGCACGGTCGTGGAGTCACTGCCGAATGCCTTCTTCCGAGTGGAGCTGGACAACGGGCACAAGGTTCTCGCTCACATCAGCGGGAAGATGCGGATGCACTACATCCGCATCCTGCCTGACGACCGGGTCGTCGTAGAGCTCAGTCCCTACGACCTCAGTCGCGGGCGGATCGTGTACCGATACAAGTGACAACACCTGTCAGTCAGACTTACTGGAGAGCTCACCGTGAAGGTCAAGCCGAGCGTCAAGAAGATCTGCAGCAAGTGCCGGATCATTCGCCGGCACGGCCGGGTCATGGTCATCTGCACCGACCCGAGGCACAAGCAGCGCCAGGGCTGACGCACCCATACCGACGCGCACCGCAGGCAGCCTGATGGCTGCCCACCCCCGGACGGAGGCCGGGGCCATGTCCGGGCAGGGCATGGAGCGGTGCGCAGGACCTCCGCGATACGAAGGAGAACTGCCCGCACATGGCCAGGCTTTCTGGCGTTGACCTACCCCGCGATAAGCGGCTCGAGGTCGCGCTCACCTACATCTACGGCATCGGCCGCACCCGGGCGCTGCAGACGCTCGACGCCACCGGGATCAGCGGCGACACCCGGGTCAGCAGCCTGAGTGAAGACGACCTGATCCGGCTGCGTGACTGGATCGACGCCACCTACCAGGTCGAAGGCGACCTGCGCCGCGAGGTTCAGGCTGACATCCGGCGCAAGGTCGAGATCGGCTGCTACCAGGGCATCCGGCACCGCCGCGGGCTGCCCGTGCACGGGCAGCGGACGCAGACCAACGCGCGCACCCGCAAGGGCAAGAAGAAGACAGTGGCCGGCAAGAAGAAGGCCGGGAAGAAGTAATCAGTAGTCCGTACGGACCGATGACCTCAAAGGACGCAGATGCCGCCTAGGACACGCCAGGCCGCCAAGAAGGTGCGCCGCAAGGAGCGGAAGAACGTCGCCCACGGGCACGCTCACATCCGGAGCACGTTCAACAACACGATCATCTCCATCACTGACCCGACCGGCAACGTCATCTCATGGGCGTCCGCGGGCCAGGTGGGATTCAAGGGATCACGCAAGTCGACCCCCTACGCCGCGCAGATGGCGGCTGAGGCCGCCGCCCGCCGGGCCATGGAGCACGGGATGCGGAAGGTCGACGTCTTCGTCAAGGGCCCCGGCTCGGGCCGGGAGACCGCCATCCGGTCCCTGCAGGCGACCGGACTGGAGGTCGGCTCGATCCAGGACATGACTCCCGTTCCGCACAATGGCTGCCGGCCGCCCAAGCGGCGCCGGGTCTGAGGAGACAGACAATGGCTCGATACACAGGCCCGGACTGCAAGCTGTGCCGCCGGGAGAAGACCAAGCTCTACCTCAAGGGCGCCAAGTGCGACTCGCCCAAGTGCGCCATCGAGATCCGGCCTTACCCGCCGGGTGAGCACGGCCGCAACCGGCCCAAGGAAGGCGACTACCTGCAGCAGATCCGGGAGAAGCAGAAGGCCCGCCGGATCTACGGCATCCTCGAGCGCCAGTTCCAGGGCTACTACGAGGAGGCGGCCCGCAAGCACGGCCGTACCGGCGAGACCATGCTCCAGCTGCTCGAGCGGCGGCTGGACAACGTGGTGTACCGGGCCGGCTACGCCAAGAGCCGCGACATGGCCCGCCAGCTGGTGCGCCACGGCCACTTCACCGTGAACGGCAAGAAGGTCGACATCCCGTCCTACCGGGTCAGCGAGAACGATATCGTCGAGGTGACCGCCAAGGCCCGCGAGATGACCCCGTTCATCGTGGCCCAGGCCGAGGTCGGCGAGCGCACCGTCCCGGCGTGGCTGGAGATCGTCCCGGACGAGATGCGGATCCTGGTCCACTCGCTCCCCGTCCGCGCCCAGATCGACACCCAGGTCCAAGAGCAGCTCATCGTCGAGTACTACTCGAAGTAATTCTCGGGGCCAACGGCCCCGGAGAATTACTTCGACCCCAACCTCCCTCAACCGGGGCAACGCCCCGGCCAGGGGGGGAGTATCGGGGGATGGCATCCCCCCGGTAAAGGGGGTTCCGGGGGAATCGCCCCCCGGAAATTGAACACGCACGTCATATAGCGGGCGTCGTGGAAAGGATCATCAATGCTCATCGCTCAGCGCCCCTCGCTCGCCGAGGAGCAGGTAGACGAGTTCCGGTCCCGGTTCGTCATCGAGCCGCTGGAGCCGGGCTTCGGCTACACCATCGGCAACTCGCTCCGGCGGACGCTCCTGTCGTCCATCCCGGGTGCCGCCGTGACCAGCATCCGGATCGAGGGCGTCCTGCACGAGTTCTCCACCGTCCCGGGGGTGAAGGAGGATGTCACCGACATCATCCTGAACCTGAAGGAGCTGGTGGTGTCCTCCGAGCACGACGAGCCCGTCGTGATGTACCTGCGCAAGCAGGGCCCGGGCGAGGTCACCGCGGCGGACATCGCGCCGCCGGCCGGGGTCGAGGTGCACAACCCCGAGCTGCACGTGGCCACCCTGAACGCCAAGGGCCGCCTGGAGATGGAGCTGACCGTCGAGCGCGGTCGCGGCTACGTCTCCGCCACCCAGAACAAGCAGCCGGGCCAGGAGATCGGCCGGGTGCCGATCGACTCCATCTACTCGCCGGTGCTGCGGGTGACCTACAAGGTGGAAGCCACCCGGGTCGAGCAGCGCACCGACTTCGACCGGCTCATCCTCGACGTCGAGACCAAGCCGTGCATGCGGCCGCGGGACGCGGTGGCGAGCGCGGGCAAGACGCTGGTCGAGCTGTTCGGGCTGGCCCGCGAGCTGAACGTCGACGCCGAGGGCATCGACATCGGGCCGTCCCCGACGGACGCCGCGCTGGCCGCGGACCTGGCCCTGCCCATCGAGGACCTGAACCTGACCGTCCGGTCCTACAACTGCCTCAAGCGCGAGGGCATCCACACGGTCGGCGAGCTCGTCGGCCGCAGCGAGCAGGACCTGCTGGACATCCGGAACTTCGGCGCCAAGTCGATCGAGGAAGTCAAGCAGAAGCTGATCGACATGGGCCTGTCGCTGAAGGACTCGCCGCCCGGCTTCGACCCCAGCACCGCGGTGGGGGCCTACGGCGACGACGACGACAGCTACGTCGAGACCGAGCAGTACTGACATCGGGTGGCAGCCGCCACCCGCGTGAATAGCAAGAGAGGTCCGTATGCCCACGCCCACCAAGGGGCACCGCCTGGGCGGCAGTGCCGCTCACGAGCGGCACATCCTGGCTAACCTGGCCACTGCGCTGTTCGAGCACGGCCGGATCACCACCACCGAGGCCAAGGCCCGTCGGCTCCGCCCGGTCGCCGAGCGGCTGATCACCTTCGCCAAGCGCGGTGACCTGCACGCCCGGCGCCGGGTGCTGACCGTGGTCACGGACAAGGGCGTGGTGCACCAGCTGTTCACCGAGATCGCGC
The DNA here is from genome assembly GCA_963744005.1 of uncultured Actinomycetes bacterium. GTDB lineage: Bacteria > Actinomycetota > Actinomycetes > Streptosporangiales > Streptosporangiaceae > Palsa-504. Next base: position 95,301 of record CAVURU010000004.1, read on the forward strand.
CGGAGTTCTCCGAGCGCGACGGCGGGTACACCCGGATCACCAAGATCGGCCCCCGCAAGGGTGACAACGCCGCCATGGCCGTCATCGAGCTGGTCCGCGGCGAGCCCGTCTCCGCCCGGCCCCGCCGGCGGACCCGCCGGGCCGAGGCCACCGCGGCCGCCCCGGCCGCGACCGCCACCGCGGTCGCGGAGCCCGAAGCCGAGGAGGAGGCGCCGGTCACGGCCGAGGCCGACGCTACGGCCGAGGCGACCGACACCGCGGCCGAGGCCACGGACGCCGTCGAGGACGAGGCGGCCGAGCAGGACGCCGCGGAGGCTGACGACGAGGCCGGCGACAGCGAGGACGAGGCCGAGGAGCCCGAAGGCCGCTGACGCGCTCATCCTGGCCGTCCGGTGCGCACGCACCGGGCGGCCAGGGCGCGTCGAGGTGGGCATGGACACCGAACCACGGACCGTTCGGCTCCGCCTGGATCTCGGTTACGACGGATCAGGTTTTTCCGGCTGGGCGGCCCAGCCGGGCCGGCGCACGGTCCAGGACACCCTGGCCGGCGCTCTCGGCCGGGTGCTGCGGCTGCCCGTCCCCCCGCTGCTGACCGTCGCCGGCCGCACCGACGCCGGAGTGCACGCGCGCGGGCAGGTCGCCCACGCTGACGTTCCCGCGGACGCCTGGGCCCGGTTCGCCGGGTCGCGGGCCACCCCCGCCGCCCGGCTGGCCTCGGTCCTGCCCGCCGACGTCCGCGTCCACGCGGCCGGCCCGGCCCCGGACGGATTCGACGCCCGGTTCTCCGCGCTGTGGCGGCGCTACTCCTACCGGGTCTGCGACGACCCGGCCCGGGCCGATCCGCTGCGCCGGCACGACACGCTCTGGTCGTCCCGGCCGCTGGACCTGGCCGCCATGAACGAGGCCTCGCGGGCCTTCCCGGGCGAGCACGACTTCGCCGCCTTCTGCCGCCGCCGGCCCGGCGCGACCACCATCCGGACGCTGCGGGCCCTGAGCTGGCGCCGGGCCGATGATGGCACCGCGGTGGCCACGGTGACCGCCGACGCGTTCTGCCACAACATGGTGCGCGCCCTGGTCGGGGCCATGCTGGCCGTGGGCGAGGGACGCCGTCCGCCGGGCTGGCCCGCCCAGGTCCTCACTGCCGCCGTGCGCGATCCCGCCGTGCGGGTGGTGGCGCCGCACGGCCTGTGCCTGGAGGAGGTCGGCTATCCGGGACCCGGCGAGCTGGCCGCCCGGGCCGCCCAGACCCGCCGGCTGCGCGCGCCGCTGGCCCCGGGCTCGCCGTAGCCGCTAGCTGGCCGGCTTGGCCGTCAGCATCCGGCTGCTGAGATCGATGTTGGCGCTGCCGGTGACCAGGTTGGCCGCGAACTGCTCGAGCTGGCGCTGAGCCGTGGCGGACGGCTGCTTGAGGCTGGTCAGCTGGGCCCACATCAGGATCAGGTAGTGACCCTTGATCTCGGCCTGCACCACGCCTGTCCCGGTGCCGATCTTCTTGGTCGGCCCCTTCTGCGCGGCGAGCGGCGCGATGATCTCGCTCTTCCCGGTGGCCTGGCCCGCCTTCTGCGCGTCGGTCGAGCTGTTCAGGTTGGCCACCCCGATGGTGCCCATCATGGTGCCGTCACCCGAGACGTAGCTGGCCCGCAGCAACTGGGTGCACTTGCCGGCTTCCAGCGCCTTCTGCAGGTCCGAGCCGTACACCGCCAGCGTGCAGTCCTTGCTGATCGACGCGGCGACCCGGGTGAACGAGCCGCCGTTCAGCTCGAACTGGGCCGGGTACAGCTCGTCCAGGGTCAGCGCCGTAGGGTCCTGGGACCGGCTGCCGATGTGCTGCCACTTGCCCAGCGCCGCGTCGAACCCGGGCGAGGCCGAGACGTTGGCCGGCAGCCGCAGCGACGCGGACACCGGGGCGTTCACCCGCGGCTCGTACAGGAACTTGTAGACCACCAGGCCGCCGACCGCCAGGAGCACCACGACCACGGCCGCCATCCAGGCCAGCCGGGACCGGCTCCCGGTCCGCCTGCCGTCGCGCCGCCGGCGCGGGCCGTCCCCGTCCCCGGACCCGGTCACCGGTTCCTGCGCCCCGGTCCCGCCCTCGTCGCCGGCCGTCACGCTGGCCGGCCAGGCCCCGGCCGGAGCGGTCCCGGCCGGCCTGGCTCCCGTCGCCCGGGCGTCGGCTGACGGCGCGGACGAGACGGCCGGGAAGCCCTGCGTGGGGGTCCGGCCCGGATCGGCGGCCCGCTGCGCCCCGGTCGCGGCGCCGGCCGCCGGAAAACTGCCTGTGCCCGCGGCCGGGATGCTGCCCGTGCCCGCGGCGGAGAAGCTCCCCGTGCCCGTGGCCCGGAAACTGCCGCTACCGGGCGCCGGAAAGCCTCCGGTCGGTGGACCGGCCGCCGGGAAACCTCCGGTACCTGGACCGGGCGCCGGGAAGCCTCCGGTACCTGTCACCGGGAAGCTGCCCGTGCCCGTCGCCGGGAAACTCCCGGTGCTGACCGGCGGGAAGCTCCCGGTGCCGCCCGGGGCGGCCACCGGAAAACCGCCGGTGGCAGCGGGTGCCGGACCCCGGCCGCGGGGGCCGCCCGGCGCCGGGCGGCGCGGCGGCTCGTCGTCACCGACGGCGGGGATAGGCTGGGTGTGCCTGTCCCCTTGGTAGTCCATGCCGCCGAGCCTAGCGTCCTGGCCAGCGGGAAGGGCGACGCTTTGGCATCACCGTCGGAACCGGAGTATGCTGCATTGGCGTCATGCGCTACGGCCATGCACGCTGCGTGCCGACTGCGCGCGCCCAGCGCGGCGTTCCGGCGGAGCACCCCCAGATGTTAGCCAGCAGGTGCGGGCTGACTCGACCACGATATAAACGCAAAGGCTCAGGACTGTGCGCACATTCAGCCCCAAGGACAGTGACATTACGCGCCGATGGCACGTCATCGACGCTTCCGACGTCGTACTCGGCCGCCTGGCCAGCCATGTGGCGGTCCTGCTGCGGGGCAAGCACAAGCCGATCTTCGCGCCGCACGTGGACACGGGCGACTTCGTGATCGTGGTCAACGCGTCGAAGGTCGCGCTGTCCGGCAACAAGCTCGAGCAGAAGCACGCTTACCGGCACTCCGGCTACCCGGGTGGCCTGCGCGCGGTGTCCTACGCGAGCCTGATGGAGAACAACCCCGAGCGCGCGGTGGAAAAGGCCGTCCGCGGGATGCTGCCGAAGAACTCCCTCGGCCGCAAGACCCTGCGCAAGCTCAAGGTGTACGCAGGCCCGGATCACCCGCACCAGGCGCAGGACCCGCAGCCGTACGAGATCACGCAGATTGAGCAGTAGCGAGAACAGGAAGCACGAGGAACACCGTGTCTGAGCCCACTGGCGCAACCGGTACCGACGTCGAGGACGACGCAGCAATCACCGAGCCCGGCGACGACGAGTCCGGCGAGCAGGCGCCGTCGGAGTACACCACAGAGAGCGCCCAGGACGCCCCGGCGCGAGCCGTGGCCCGGCGCCCGGTGGTCACCGGCAACGCGGCGGGCACCGGCCGCCGCAAGGAGGCGATCGCCCGCGTCCGGATCGCCCCCGGGACCGGCCAGTGGCTGATCAACGGCCGGCCGCTCGAGGCCTACTTCCCGAACAAGGTGCACCAGCAGCTCGTCAACGAGCCGTTCGTGACCCTGGGCGCGGAAGAGATGTTCGACGTGGTGGCGCGCATCTCCGGCGGCGGGGTGACCGGCCAGGCCGGCGCGCTGCGCCTCGGCGTCACCCGCGCGCTGACCCTGGTCGACCCGGAGAACCGCCCGGCGCTGAAGAAGGCCGGCTTCCTGACCCGGGACGCCCGGGTCAAGGAGCGCAAGAAGTACGGCCTCAAGAAGGCCCGCAAGGCACCTCAGTACTCCAAGCGTTAGTGATGGCCGCGGGCGGCCCCCGGCTGGCCCGCGCCGGGGGATAGGGCAGGTATGCGACAGGCATACCAGGTCGCCGCGGTACGGGCTGCTGAGCAGGCGCTCATGGCCCAGCTGCCGGACGGGACGCTGATGCGCCGTGCGGCGGCCGGGCTGGCCTCCGTCTGCGGGTCCCTGCTCGCCACCCACCCGGGCCGCCGGTACGGCGCCCGGGTGGTGGTGCTGGCCGGCACCGGCGACAACGGCGGCGACGCGCTGTACGCGGGCGCGCTGCTGGCCCGCCGCGGGGTGGCCGTGACCGCCGTGCTGGCCGGGCCGAGGGCTCATCCCGGCGGGCTGGCCGGGCTGCGCGCGTCCGGCGGCCGGGTGACCGCCGACCTGGCCGCGGCCGGGGCGGCCCTGGCCCGCGCCGACCTGATCATCGACGGGCTGCTCGGCATCGGCGGCCGGGGCGGCCTGCGCGAGCCTGCCGCCGGGCTGGTCCGCGACGCGCAGCGGGCCGCGGACGAGGCCGGGGCCAGCATCGTGGCCGTCGACCTGCCCAGCGGCATCGACGCTGACACCGGCGCCGTCGACGGCGCGGCCGTGCGAGCGGACGTCACGGTGACGTTCGGCGCGGTCAAGCCGGGCCTGCTGGTCGATCCCGGTGCCGGTCACGCCGGAACCGTCGAGCTCATCGACATCGGGCTCGGCCCCTACCTGCCCGGCGATCCCGCCGCCCTGGCCCCTCAGCACGAGGACCTGGCCCGGCTGCTGCCCCGCCCCGGGCCGGAATCGGACAAGTACCGCCGCGGGGTGGTCGGCGTGCTGGCCGGCAGCGACCGGTTCGCCGGGGCGGCCGTGCTCGCCGCCGGCGGCGCCGTGCGCGGCGGCGCCGGGATGGTGCGGGTGGTGACCGGCCCGGTCCCGGCCGTGGCCGTGCGCCAGGCGTGGCCCGAGACGGTGCTCACCGTCTACCCCGACGACCCGGGCTGGGACCTGACCGGATCGGCCGGCCGGGTGCAGGCCTGGGTGGCCGGGCCGGGCATGGGGACCGGTCCCGGCGCGGTCGCGCGGCTCGAATCGGTGCTGCGGTCCGGCGTCCCGGTCCTGGTCGACGCGGACGGGCTGACCATCGTGAGCCAGCATCCGGGCCTGCTGCGGCGGGACGCGCCCACCCTGATCACCCCGCACGCCGGGGAACTGGGCCGGCTGCTCGGCGCGGACCCGGCCGCCATCGAGGCTCGCCGGCTCGAGCACGCCCAGCGCGCCGCCCGCGAGCTCGGCGTGACCGTGCTGCTCAAGGGATCGACCACCGTGCTGGCCTCCCCGGATGGCGGCCCGGTGCTCGTCAACCCCACCGGGAGCTCGTGGCTGGCCACGGCCGGGACCGGGGACGTGCTGTCCGGGCTGGCCGGGGCGCTGCTCGCGCAGGGCCTGGCCCCGGCGCAGGCCGGCCTGGCCGCCGCCTACCTGCACGGCCTGGCCGCCCGCCTGGCCGCCGCCGGCCTCGGCGCCGGGGCCGGTGCAGGGACCGCCGAGATCGCCGGAGTGGGCGAGCCGGGCGATGCCCCGATCGGCGCCCACGACGTCATCACCGCCCTGCCCGGCGCCATCCGCAGCGTGGCGGCGGCATGACCGCGTCCCCGGACCGGCACGCCGTGGTCGACCTGGCCGCGATCCGCGGTAACGTCGCGGCGCTGCGCGGGCACGTGGGCGCCAGCCAGGTCATGGCCGTGGTGAAGGCCGACGGCTACGGGCACGGCCTGGTCCCGGCCGCGCGCGCCGCGCTGGCCGGCGGCGCGAGCTGGCTCGGCACCGCCGACCTGGCCGAGGCGCTGGCCCTGCGGGCCGCGAAGATCACCGCGCCGGTGCTGTGCCTGATGGGCGTGGGCGATCCGGCCGAGGCCATCGGAGCGGGCGTGGACGTGACGGCCGGCTCGGCCGCCTACCTGGGCCGGGTGGCGGCCGCGGCGGCCCGGGCGGGTGTCCCGGCCCGGGTCCACCTGGAGGCCGACACCGGGCTGAGCCGGGGCGGCGCGACCAGCGCCGACTGGCCCGCCCTGGTGGACGCCGCGCTGGCCGCGCAGGCCACCGGGGCGCTCCGGGTGGCCGGCCTGTGGTCCCACTTCGCCTGCGCTGACCTGCCCGGGCATCCGTCGGTCGCCGCCCAGCTCGCCGCGTTCGCCGACGCCTCGGCCCAGGCCGAGAAGGCGGGCCTCACGCCCGAGGTCCGGCACATGGCCAACACCGCGGCCGCGCTGACCGTGCCCGCCTCCCGGCTGGACCTGGTCCGGTTCGGCGGCGCCGTCTACGGCGTATCCACGCTGCCCGGCGGCGCGCCGTCCTGGCTGCGGCCGGCCATGACCCTGACCGCCCGGCTGGCCCTGGTCAAGCGGGTGCCGGCCGGGTCGGGCGTGTCCTACGGGCACCGGTACGTGACCGACCGGGAGACGACGCTGGGGCTGGTGCCGCTCGGTTACGCGGACGGCGTGCCGCGCGCGGCCCGGGGCCTGCCGCTGGTCTTCGCGCGCGGCCGCCGCTGGCCGATCGCGGGTACCGTCTGCATGGATCAGTTCGTCGTGGACTTCGGCGACGAGCCGGTGACGGCCGGCCAGGACGTGGTGCTGTTCGGCCCGGGGGACGGCGGCGAGCCGACCGCCCAGGAATGGGGCGAGACCCTCGGCACCATCTCCTATGAGGTCGTCACCGGTATCGGCGGCCGGGTCCCGCGCACCTACCGGGGTGATACAGAGTGAATCCGCCGAACGGCCCGTGGCGCGTGCCCGGGGAACTGCAGGTTGCCACCGACACCGCCATGCGCGACCTGGGCCGCGCGCTGGCCGGGGTGCTGCGGGCCGGGGACCTGGTCATCTTGTCTGGCCCGCTGGGCGCGGGCAAGACCACCCTGGTCCAGGGCATCGGCGCCGGGCTGGGGGTGCGCGGCCCGGTGACCTCGCCGACCTTCGTCATCGCCCGCGTCCACCCGTCGCTGGACGGCACCGGGCCGCTGCTGGTGCACGCCGACGCGTACCGGCTGGGCAGCTTCAGCGAACTGGACGACCTGGATCTCGACGCCGACATGAGCCGCGCCGTCACCGTGGTGGAGTGGGGCGAAGGGCTGGCCGAAGGCCTGGCTGAGGACCGCCTGGAGATCTCGATCGAGCCCACCCGGGAGTCCGCGACCCGCACGGTCCGGCTGGCCGGCCACGGCCAGCGTTGGAATGAGGCGCTCATGAGCAGCGCCGATCGTCTATAGTTCCGCTGTACTTCGACACCCCGGTCGCCGACCGCGCCGATACCTTCCGGAGGCGTGCCGTGCCCGAGCAGGACTCCCTGCCGCCGTGGGCAGACCTGCCCCCGGTCCGACCGGTCCGGGCGGGCCGGGCCTCCGTCGACGCCAGCGAGCTTCCGCCCGATCCGGGCCCTGAGCCGGGCACGGGGCCGCGCACCCCGCCGGGCGGCCGCGCGCTGCGGGCCGCGGCCCGCAAGCGGCGGCGGCTGGTTGTCCTCATCGCCGTGCTGGTCGTGGTGGCGGGCGGGATCACCGCCGCGGTGGTGCTGCCCGGCAGCAGCAAGCCGGCCTCGGTCACCCCGGACGGGCTGATCACCACCTTCCAGCCGGGCGAGCTGCAGACCGTGCCCGGCGCCTGCCAGGCCCTTCCGGCCGCGACGGTCCAGCACTACCTGCCGGGCCAGGCCAAGATGGCCTCGCCGCTCCAGGTCGGCGGCGCGGCCGAGTCGGCCTGCAACTGGACCATCGACCAGGCCCCGGTCTACCGGCTGCTCCAGCTCGACCTGCACGCCTACGCGCCGAACGGCCTGGCCAGCGGCGACGGCAGCGCCACCCGGGCCGCCATCGACGCCTACAGCACCGCCAAGCAGGACCTGAGCGACCCGCCCAAGAACTCGGCCCAGCCCCGCGCGACGGTCAGCACGCTGACCGGGCTGGGCAACGAGGCGTTCAGCGCCGCCCAGGTGTTCCAGCGCGGCGGGGCGGTCACCGACGTGGCCACCGTGGTCGTGCGCTACCACAACGTGATCGTCACGGTCACCCTGAACGGCCTGGATCACTCCAACCGGGGCAGCTACGGCCCGGTGTCCGCCGCCGGCCTCACCTCGGCCGCCCAGGCCTTCGCCCAGTCGGCCGAAGCCACGTTGCACTAGGCCCGAGCCACTAGGCTGGTCGGCGTGCTGGTGCTGGGATTCGATACGGCGACGCCCGCGGTGAGCGCGGCCCTGCATGACGGGGACCGGGTCGTCGCGCAGGCGCAGGTGCTTGACGCGCGGCGGCACTCCGAGCTGCTCATGCCGATGATCGCCGGGGTCCTGGCCGACGCGGGCGTCCCGCGCGAGGACCTGACCGCGGTGGCGGTCGGGGTCGGCCCCGGTCCCTACACCGGGCTGCGGGTCGGCGTGGTCACCGCCCTGGTCCTCGGCGATGCCCTGGACCTGCCGGTATACGGCGTGTGCTCCCTGGACATCCTGGCCGCCTCGGCCTCGGCCGCCCCGGACGGCGCGCTGGCCGGCCGGGAGTTCCTGGTCGCCACCGACGCCCGCCGCAAGGAGGTCTACTGGGCCCGCTACGACGCGGCCGGGAGCCGGGTCAGCGGCCCCAGCGTCGGGCCGGCCAGCTCCATCCCGGACGCGGCCGGCCTGCCCGTGGCCGGCGCCGGCGGCCAGCTGTACCCGGAGGCGTTCGGCGAGCTGGCCGGGCCCGCGTACCCCGAGGCGAGCGTGCTCAGCCAGCTCGTCAGCCGGTCGCAGGCCGGCGGGTTCCGGACCGGCGCCGGGCCGGAACTGCTGCCGGCCGAGCCGCTGTACCTGCGCCGGCCCGACGCCCAGGTGCCCGGGCCGCCCAAGCGGGTCACCCCGGCATGACCGCCGGGGCCCAAGGCGTGCCGCTGCGGGAGATGACCGAAGCCGACATGCCTCGCATCATGACGCTGGAACACGAGCTCTTCCCCGAGGACGCGTGGTCGCCGGAGATGTTCGCCGCCGAGCTGGCCCAGCCGGCCGGCTGGCGGCTCTACCTGGTCGCCGAGCAGGAGGACACGGTGACCGGGTACGCCGGGATGATGTTCACCGGCGGGTCGCAGGCCGACGTGGTGACGCTGGGCGTGGACCCGGCCTGCTGGGGCCGGGGGACCGGGACGGCGCTGCTGACCGCCCTGGTCGCCGAGGCGGCCCGGCGCGGCTGCGCGGAGGTCCTGCTCGAGGTGCGGGAGGACAACCCCCGGGCGCGGCAGCTGTACCTGCGGCACGGCTTCGCCGAGATCGGGATCCGCCGCGGCTACTACCAGCCGTCCGGCGTTGACGCGGTGGTCATGCGGAAGGTGCTGCCCTGATGACGCTTCCCCTGGTGCTGGGCATCGAGACGTCCTGCGACGAGACGGGCATCGGCCTGGTGCGCGGCCACGAGCTGCTGGCCGACTCGGTCGCCTCCAGCGTGGCCGAGCACGCCCGGTTCGGCGGCGTGGTGCCCGAGGTGGCCAGCCGCGCGCACCTCGAGGCGATGATCCCCACCTTCGACCGGGCCCTGGCCACCGCCGGCGTCCGGCCCGGCCAGATCGACGCGCTGGCCGTGACGGCGGGCCCGGGGCTGGCCGGCGCGCTGATGGTCGGGGTGGCCGCGGCCAAGGCCTACGCCTTCGCGCTGGGCAAGCCGCTGTACGGGGTCAACCACCTGGCCGCGCACATCGCCGTCGACCAGCTGGAGCACGGCACGCTGCCCGTCCCGGCCATGGCCCTGCTGGTCTCCGGCGGGCATTCCTCGCTGCTGCTGGTCACCGACGTGTCCCGCGAGGTGATCCCGCTCGGCGCGACCATCGACGACGCGGCGGGCGAGGCGTACGACAAGGTGGCCCGGGTGCTGGGCCTGCCGTTCCCGGGCGGCCCGCCGATCGACAAGGCGGCCCGGGAGGGCGACGCCGCCGCGATCGCCTTCCCTCGCGCCAAGTACCGCGGACGGCACGCTCGACTTCTCGTTCGCGGGCCTGAAGACGGCCGTGGCCCGCTGGGTGGAGGCGCGGGAGGCGGCCGGCGAGCCGGTGCCCGTCGCCGACGTGGCCGCCTCCTTCCAGGAGGCGGTGGCCGACGTGCTCACCCGCAAGGCGATCGAGGCCTGCCAGCAGCATGGCGTCCGGGACCTGATCATCGGGGGCGGCGTCGCGGCCAACTCCCGGCTGCGCTCGCTCGCGGCCGAGCGCTGCGAGCAGGCCGGCATCACGCTGCGGGTGCCCCGGCCCGGGCTGTGCACCGACAACGGCGCCATGGTCGCCGCCCTGGGCGCGGAACTGGCCGCGCGCGGCGTGCCGCCGTCACCGCCGGACCTGCCCGCTGACTCGTCCCTGCCGGTGACCGACGTCGTCGTCCGCTAGCCGCGCGGGCCACCCCTAACCCCCGCGCCGCCCCTAATTCCCGCGGCCGTCCTTAACCCCGCGGGCCGTCCTTAACCCTGCGGCCACCATAGCCCCGCGGGCCGCTGCTGGGTCCTGCACGGGCCGCCCGGCCGCCCGCGGCCATGCCATGCCGAAGGGCCCGGGCCGCACGGCGGCGCCAGGCTTACTGATCCTGCCCGGAGACGGCGCAGGACCCGGCCGAGGCTCGCCGCCGGCGCTGGTTCGCCGGTGAACCGGCTCGCCATGCGCCGACAGCGGATGACCTCGGTGGATTCGCCGGAGGCTAGGCCTCTTCGGACTTTTTGCCCCGGCGGCGCCACAGCAGGCCGCCGGCCAGGGCAAGGCCCGCCGCGGCGATGACCGGCAGGGCGCGCTTGAGGATGGACGGGCCGACCAGCTTGAGCAGGTTGAGCGAGTCCTCCTGCGCGGGCTCGGCCGCGGCCACCGGCGCGGCGGTCGCGGTCGGGACGGTCCCGGTCGCGGCGGCCTGCGACACCGCGGCCGGCGAGCTCTCGGCCGCGGCGGCAGCCGCGCTGCCGGATTCGCCGGACAGCAGCTGGGCCAGGTTCGCGGCGAACTGGCCCACCAGCTTGCCGCCCACTTCGACCATGACCCCGCGGCCGAACTGGGCCGGCCGCCCGGTCACGTTCATGGCCGTGTGGATGTCCACCTTGGTCCCGGTCGGGTCGGGCGCCAGCGTGGCCGTGACGTCGGCCGAGGCCGTGCCCGCGCCGCGGGTCTCCTTGCCGGAGGCCTCCAGCGCCACCCGGCGGGCATCCCAGTTACGCTCGGTGAACTTCGCGGTGCCGCGGTACTGCAGCGAAACCGGACCGACCTTGATCTTCATCCGCCCGTTGACCACATCGCCATCGACGTCGTCGACGGTCGCGCCGGGCATGCAGGGCGCGATCCGCTCCACGTCAAGGAGCACGTCCCAGGCCTGCTCCGGCGGTACGGGAACAGTGAAGGAGTTGTCGAACTCGATAGCCATCGATAAGTTCACTTCTTTCTAAGTCGGATCACAGAATTATGCCTGGTTTCGGCCCGGAGCAGCAAAACCCCTGGTCAGCGAGTCGCATGCGGCGCCGTTCACGAAGGCTTCCCAGGTTGGCGCACGCGCCGCCGACCTGGGGCGGAGCAGTGTGAATACGCGCCGTCGCTGTTGCTCGCCCTACCCGGTAAACGCCATTAAATCTCTGCGCCCCTGATGAACGGCGCCCGGGACCGGTTCAGCCGGTGTCCAGGACCCGGAACGCCTCGGCCAGCCGGCCGTCCGGCAGGCCGCCCCGCTGGGCGGTGGCCGCCAGCATGGCGCGGATCCGTTCCTCCAGGTCGTCGCGGTGCCCGACCTGGCTCTCGTGCGCGCGCAGCGCCGCCACCTTGCGGCCGAACGTGGCTGTGACGTCCACGAAGCGATCGGGCTCGGGCGCGCCCGCGACCCACACCTCGCGGACCGTCCACGCGGCCAGCCCCTCGTTCTCGCGGAGCTCGGGAAACGCGAACGGGTTGCGGGCGTCCGGGTAGACGGCGTCGAGGGCCGCGGAGCCGGCCGCGCGGTGGTCCGGGTGGCTGGCGCCGGTCCGGGCGTAGTTCCGCTCCGGGCTCTGGCAGACGACCCGGTCCGGCCGGACCTGCCTGATCACCCGGGTCAGGTCGCGGCGCAGGTCCAGGGTGGCCTCCACCCGCCCGTCGGGGTAGCCGAGGAACCGGACGTCGTGCACGCCCACGCACTTGGCCGCGGCGCGCTGCTCGGCCTGACGCAGGGCGGGCATCTCCGCGCGCGGGAACGCCTCGTCGAAGCCCCCGGCATCGCCGCTGGTCACGATGCAGTACGTGACCTCCAGGCCGGCGTCTGTCCATCCCGCCACGGTGCCCGCGGCGGCGAAGTCCACGTCGTCGGGATGGGCGGTGATGGCGAGTACCCGGCTGACCTCGCCCTCTTCCAGCACGCCCGCTATCCTAACCGCACCCGGCCGGGCGCCGCCCCTCGCGGACGGGCCCCGGGACCGCTGCCGGCGCGCCCGTGAGCCGGGCCTGGAACGGGGCCAGACCCTGATGAGCACCGAGATCCAGATCCGCGATCTGCGCGCTGAGGCCGGCCCGGGCCTGATCGAGGCCGTTTACCGGGACATCCTGGTGCCGTCCTTCGACGGCGATGAGCTCGACGACCTGGACGTCATCCTCGACAGGCTGGCCGCGGACGGCGGCGACGAGTGCTGGGGCCTGGCCGCGCTGGACGACGGCGTCCCGGCCTGCTGCATCCTCAGCTACCCCTACCCGGCCGCCCGGGTGCTGCTGATCGGCTACCTCGCCGTCCGGCCCGGGCTGCGCAGCCGCGGGGTCGGCGGCAGGCTCCTGGCCGAGGCCCGGCGGCGGTGGTCCGGGCCGGACGGCCTGCCCCTGATGCTGGCCGAGATCGACGACCCGCGCTATCACCCGGTGGCCGGCGGCATCGATCCGGCCCGGCGCATTGCCTTCTACGACCGGCACGGGACCAGGCTGATCGCCGGCCCGTATTTCCAGCCCGGCTCGACGGAGACGGCAAGGCCCGCGTCTACGACATGTTCCTGAGCGTGCTGTCCGCGGGACCGGACTCCGTTCCGGCGGCGCAGATCGCCGCGTTCCTGCGTGACTACTTCGCCGACTCGGGCGAGGGCCCGGACTGGCCCCGGCCCGAGGATGCCGAGGGACGCTGGCTGCTGGACTGGTACCGGGCGCGCGAGACGGTCAGCCTGCATCCCATCGGAGGTTACGGGCAGGCCGAGGTGCCCCGGGTCCCCGGACGCTGAAACAGCGTCGCTGAAGCCGGGCCGCTGAGGCCAGGCCGCCGCCCGGGGCGGTCAGTGCTCGGCCAGGATCTGGCTGAGCAGCTTGGCCGTGTTGCTGGCCGGCTCGGCCTGCAGGCACAGCTGCTCCATGACCTCGAGGTAGCTGTCCACCTCGGACGGCTTGTCCAGGTACAGCGCGCTGGTCAGCTGCTCGATGTACACCACGTCGTGCAGGTCCGGCTCGGCGAACCGCAAGATGGTGAACGGTCCGCCCATGGCCGAGTGCGGGCCGGCCGTGAAGGGCAGGATCTGCAGCGTGATGGCCGGGTGCTCGGCCATCGTGATCAGGTGCTCGAGCTGGCGCCGCACCACGTCGCGGCTGCCGACCGGGCGGCGCAGCGCCCCCTCGTCGACCACGGCCCACAGCTGGGGCGGGTTGGCGCTACGGAGGATCTCCTGGCGGCTGATCCTCAGCTCGGTCCGGCGGTCCACCTCGCTGTCGCTGACCGCTGAGCCCAGCCGGATCAGGGCCCGGGCGTACTCCTTGGTCTGCAGCAGGCCGGGGACGAACTGGACCTCATAGGTCCGCAGCACCGTGGCCGCGGCCTCCAGGCCCACGTACGCCTCCACCCAGCTGGGCAGGACGTCGGAGTAGGCGTGCCACCAGCCGGGCGTATTGGCTTCCCGGGTCAGGCTGAGCAGGGCGGCCCGCTCTTCCGCGTCGGTCACGCCGTAAAGGGTCAGCAGGTCGCTCACGTCACGCTGCTTGAAGCCGACCCGGCCGTGCTCCATCCGGCTGATCTTGGAGTGCGACCCGCGGATCGCCTCGGCGGCCTGCTCGGCGCTGATCCCGCTCGCTTCCCGCAACCGGTGCAGATGGCCGCCAAGCACAAGGCGCTTAACGGTGGGCCCCCCTGCCCGCGTGCCGAAGACGGTGGGAGCTACGTCCCAGGCCGAGTCTTCGGATGAGACCATCGGCATTCCTCGCATTGATGTGCATGTGGCCTGGCGGAGAAGGAACCAGTCTCCCACGTGAACTTGTGCCTGCGGAAGGGGCTTCTGCGACAATTCGGCAGAAGCCCCGTTACCCCTCCGTGCTACCGCAGGTCGTGACGATTGCCGCGAGCCAGGCCGGCGGGATGCCGCCGCAGCCGGGACGGGCAGGTGGTTACTGGCGGGTCAGCGGGTCAGCCTCGCCCAGGATGTGGTCGAATTCACCGTCCTTGGCCCCGGCCAGGAACGCGGTGATCTCCGCCTGGGTGTAGACGAGCACCGGGCCGGCCGGAAAACGCGAGTTCCGCATGGCGATCTCGCCGCCCGGCAGCGGGGCCAGCTCCACGCAGGCGCCGTTGGGATTGCTGTGCTGGCTCTTGCACCAGCGGGCGTCGACCAGATCGCCAGCGGGCATGCCGTTGTACGTCGTGACCATTACTAATCCCCTTCTGGCAGCTTCACTGACCGGTACCTGGCCGGGCTCACTCGTCGTGATCTACAGTTGGCGAGTGAATCGGGCGCCTGCCGGACATGATTCGGCTGTCTGATGAACCCCCGCGCGGCTGTAAGGAGACCTGTGCACAAAGCAAATGAACGTGCATCTGGCCTTGCATTTGCACAATATATCAGGCAGCATGTTTCCCAGGCACGCAGTTAACACGGGTGATGGGCAAGGCGTTCTGCCCGATGACAAGCAGGAAGATGTTGCTTTGACGCATCTCAGTGTCGCGACCGGTGACGGGGACGACGACGAGCAGATCGGCATCTCCTGGCCGCCGCCTTCGGACGGGATGCCGCATCTGCTGCCGGTGCCGTCTGCGTGGTGGGAGACCCCCGCGGTCACGACGCGGGCGCTGAGCGCCCGGCCGGAGGAAGCCAGGACGGCCCGGCACTTCGTCCGGGAACTGCTGACCTGCTGGGGCCTGGAAGCGCTGGCCGACGACGCCGAGGTGATCGTCGACGAGCTGGTCGTCAACGCCGTCCTGCACGGCACCCGGGCCGGGCTGCAGTACGGCGCGACCGGCGGCTCCGTGCTGCGGCTGTGCATGCTCAGGCGAGCGGGCGAGGTCATGCTGGCGGTCGTCGACCCGGGCAACGAGACGCCGATTCCCCGCCAGCCGGACTGGGGCGGCGAGAGCGGCCGCGGCCTGCAGATCGTCGGCGCGCTCAGCCACGTCTGGGGCTGGAGCCCCATCGCCGGGCACGGCAAGGCGGTCTGGGCCGTGCTACGCGATCCCTGACAGGGGTTCCTCGGCCGTGCTCATCAGCACGTGCTCGACCAGCGTGATCAGGACCTCCTTAGCTGACTCCCGGCTGCGCGCGTCGCAGTGGATGACCGGCTGGCCAGGGTCGAGATCCAGCGCCGTCCTGACGTCCTCCGGGTCGTACACGCGCGCGCCGTCAAAGCAGTTCACCGCCACGATGAACGGGATCTGCCGGCGCTCGAAGTAGTCGATGGCCGGGTAGCTGTCGGCCAGCCGCCGCGTGTCGGCCAGGACCACCGCGCCCAGGGCGCCGATGGCCAGCTCGTCCCACATGAACCAGAACCGCTGCTGTCCCGGCGTGCCGAACAGGTACAGCACCAGGTCGCGGCGCAGGCTGATCCGGCCGAAGTCCATCGCCACCGTGGTCGTGGTCTTGCCCTCCACCCCGGCCGTGCTGTCCGTGCGCAGGCTGCCCTCGGTCAGCGGCTCCTCGGTGCGCAGCGGCCTGATCTCGCTCACCGCGCCGACCAGGGTGGTCTTGCCCACGCCGAAGCCTCCGGCCAGGAGGATCTTGATGGCGCGGTACTGACGGGTCCCGCCGGCCGGGTCATAGCCCTCGTAGTCCATTGAGCACCTCCCTCAGCGTGTGCCTGTCCACTCGCTCGGCCAGCACCACCGGGGTGCCGATCACGACCAGGCCGTAGTCCCTCAGGTCCGCCAGGATGATCCGGACCACCCCGAGCGGGAGGTCCAGGTCCGAGGCAATGTCCGCCGCCGTGGTCGGCCGCTGGGCCAGCTCGAGCACGCTGAGATGCTCCGGTGCCAGCGCGGCCAGGTCGGCCGGCGCCCGGGCGGTGGCCAGCACGATTGCGACCAGGTCGAAGGACTCGCCGCTGTGCCGGGTCCGGCCCTGGGTCAGGGCGTACGGGCGGACCACCGGGCCCGCTTCGGCGTCCAGCCACACCTCATCGTCAGACGGCATGACGGCCTAAGCCCAGCCTGGCGGCGTCGCGGTCCGGGTGCTGACCCGGATGTGCTCCCCGGCCCGCCTGACCAGGACGGCCATCTCGTACGCGACCAGGCCCAGGTCGGCCCCCGGCCCGGTGATGACGGCCAGGCACGTCCCGCTCCCGGCCGCGCTGACCAGCAGGAAACCCGACTCCATCTCGATGATGACCTGACGGGCCGCGCCGCCGCCGAAGTGCTGCCCCGCTCCGCGGGCCAGCGACTGGAACCCGGCGGCCAGCGCGGCCAGGTGCTCAGCGTCGTCGCGGGCCAGCGTGCCAGCGGCGCCGAGCGCCATCCCGTCCTGGGACAAGATGACCGCCTTGCTGATGGGTGCCACCCTCCGTACCAGGTCATCGAGCAGCCAGTCCAGCTGGCCGGGCTGCGTCGTCGCGCCCATGTCAGGATTCATCCGGTCCTCCCAGGGCTGGCTCCGCCGCAGGCCCGCCCTCGCCGGCCGCGCCACGGGCCGGGCCATTAGCAGGGCCGGCGGTTCCGGCCGCCCGCTCACCAGGTCCGCTGTCCGGCTCCCACCGCCCCGCCTGCAGGCCGCGCTGGAGCGCGGCCATGGTCTTGCGCAGTTCTTCCGGGGTCGGCCCGTCCGCCCCGGCCGCCGCCGGGCCGGCCGAGGCCCGCCGCCGCGGCGGGTTGTCGCGCAGCTGCGGGGCCAGGCTGGCCTGCTTGACCCGGCGCGGCAGGCCGCTCGCGTCCGCAGCGGCGCCGGCCGGGGCGGACTGGGGCCCGGCCGGCGGTCCGGGCAGGCTTCCCCACCCGGAAAACGGCGCAGGCTGATCCGGGAACGTCGGCTGCTCCGCGTACGGGGCGGCGCCCCTGCCCGGGTACGGCGCGGTGCCCGCGCCCGGACCGCCCGGCGCGGCCGGGTACGGCGTCCTGGCGGGTCCGGCCGGGTAAGAAGGAGCGTCTGGAGCAACCGGGTACGTCGGGGCGCTGATGTACGCCGCGGGCTGGGCCCCCGGCCGCAGCGCGTCCTCCGACGTGCCTGACTCCGATGTGCCTGGCTCTGACCTGCCCGGCTCCGAAGCACGCAGGTCCGAGAGGCCCGGCTCCGAAGGGCCCGGTTTGCGGGCACCAGACTCCGGAAGACGCGGCTCCGTCCCGGCGACCTCAGCCGCCGGGGCGCTCCCGGCCGCCGGGCCACGCCGCAGCGGGGTGAACACGTCGAAGGAGGGTGCCGTCACGTTCGCCGGGCCAGCTTGGGCATCGTCGTGGCCGCGGTCCTCGCGCCCTCCCGCCGCGCCCGCGCCCGCCAGCCCATCGTCCTGCGCGCGTCGCTTGGCCCCCGAGGTGCGCACGCCGGGAACGTCCGGTCGCGACGTGCCGAGCTCGGGACGGACGTGCCGTGCGCCCAGGCCCCCCTGCTCCGGCTCCGCTTGCCCCGGTTGCCCGGATCCCGCCTGCCCGGATCCCGCCTGCCCGGATCCCGCCTGCCCGGATCCCGCCTGCCCGGATCCCGCCTGCCCGGATCCGGCCTGTCCCGCAGCTGCCTGTGCCGGCCTGGCCTGGCCTGGGTTCGCCACTAGGCCACCCGCCTGGGCCGGCGCGGCATGCTCAGGGTTGACCAGTGCCGGGCCTGCCGGGTCCGGGCCGCCCGGGCCTGCCGGTGCCGGGCCTGCCGGGTCCGGGCGGGCCGATATCGGGCCGGCCTGCGCGGAGGCTTCCTGGTCCGAACGCGCCTCCGCCGGGGCGGCCTGGCCTGGGCCCAGCTGGCCGGCGGCTTCGCGTACCCGGCTGACCTGGACCGGAACGACCCGTCCCAGGTCAGCGGCCCCGAAATCATCCTGTCCTGAGCCGCCCGGCACCGCCCGGACCTGCTGGCCGCTGGTGCCCGGCACGGGTTCGGGGCCGGAGCCGATCGCCGCGGGCTCGCCGGGCAGGCCAGCCCGGAACGCCTCCTCGGTCACCACCAGGTGAGCCGGGATGAACACGATGGCCGACGTCCCGCCGTACGGAGAGGCCCTGAGCGTGACCCGGATGCCGTGCCGGTCGGCCAGCTGGCTGACCACGAACAGGCCGAGCTGCTCGCTGTCGGACGGGTTGAACTCGGGCGGGCTGGCCAGCCGGTCGTTGAGCTCGGCCATCCGCTGCGGGCTCATGCCCAGCCCGCGGTCCTCGACCTCGATGGCGAAACCGTTGGCCACTGCGTCCCCGGACACCCGGACCGAGGTGTACGGCGGCGACAGCGTGGTGGCGTTCTCGACGAGCTCAGCCAGCAGGTGGATGACGTCGGCCACGGCCGAGCCGGCCAGCGCGGCCTGGCTCCGGGTGGCCACCGAGACCCGGGCGTAGTCCTCGACCTCGGCGATGGCGCCGCGCATCACGTCCACCATCCGGACCGGGCTGCTCCAGGCCCGGCCCGGTGCCGCGCCGGCCAGGATGACCAGGCCCTCCGCGTGGCGGCGCATCCGGGTGGTGAGATGGTCGAGGCGGAACAGGTCATCGAGGGCCTCGGGGTCGCTGGCCCGGCGCTCCATCTGGTCGAGCAGGGCCAGCTGGCGGTGCAGCAGCGACTGGCTGCGCCGGGCCAGGCTGCGGAAGACGTCATTCAGGCCGCGCCGCAGGCTGGCCTCGTCCACCGCGGCCCGGATGGCCGTCTGCCGCACCTGGTCGAAGGCGTGGCCCACCCGGCCGATCTCGTCCCGGCCCAATTGGCCGGGACCGTCTCCGCTGGACCCGGTGCGCAGCGGCGGCGCCTCGGTGGCCACGTCCACGTCCTCACCGCGCCGCAGCCGGGCCACCACGTCCGGCAGCTGGTCCTCGGCCAGCGTCCGGGCCGAACGCTCCAGGCCGCGCAGGCCGCGGATGATCCCGCGCCCGATCAGCGTGCTGACCAGGATGGTGATGAGCAGCCCGAGCAGGACGATGCCGCCGGTCACGCCGACCTTGACCCACGCCGAGTGGCTGGCCTGATGATCGGCCGCCAGGATGCCGTTCGCGATCGCGACGCCGCCGTTGAACTGGTCTCGCAGCAGTGTCCCGGTCAGCTGCTCCCACTCGGCCTGGCTCACCGGCAGGCTGGCCGCGGCCATGCCGCCCGCGACGGCCTGCTCGGTGCTGGCCAGGTCCTGCTGGAGGGCCTGCGTGCCGGCCAGGGCGGTGTTGTAGGCGTCCCGGTTGGCCGGGCTGAGCAGGTAGTCCGCGTTGCCCGCGTCGGCCTGCCGGGCCGCGGCCATCTGGGTGAACGCGACCCGGTTCCTGGTCGTGATCCGGTCCGCCGCCAGCATCCCAGACAGCAGCGCATCCTCCTGCGACAGCTGTTCCCGGGCCTGGATGGTGGCGATCAGCCCGACCGACTGGCCGAGCTGGCTGCTGGCCACGCTGTTGGCCTCGACCAGGAACAGGTTCTCCTGGGCGGCGATGCCCTGGCTGTAGTCGGTGAGCGCGTCCAGCGCGGTCAGGGCCCGGGCCTGGACCCCGGTTCGCAGCAGCGGCAGCTTGCCCAGGGCGGCGTTGACGGCGCTGATCGCGTCCGCCTCCGCGGGCGTCTCGCTGGTGCGGGTGGCGTCGGACGTCATCGCCGCCTTGAAGGTCGGCTCGTGGGCTCCGGTGCTGGCCACCGCGGCCTGGTAGGCCTGCAGGTTGGACGGCGTGGGCTGGAACAGGTAGGCCACCGCCGCCGCCCGTTCGGCCTGGACGTAGGTGCCGAACTGCGCGGCCGGGATGCCCGTCGCGTTGATCAGGCTGGGCGCCCGGTCCAGGGTCACGGCGTTGTTGACCAGGGTCCCGGCCACGTATGCCAGCAGCCCGACCAGGGCGATCAGGGGGATCGCCACCAGGAAATAGATTCGGAGCCGAATAGACCGGCCGCGCGATCCCATGCCACTCCCCACGTCACCAGGCGTCGGAATGTGCTGACCCCCGTCGCACTCCAACCAGCGGTCACTTAACGGTCAAGGCGGCCAGATTAGCCCATAAGGGGCATCGGCCGGGGGGTGAAGATCGATTTCCGTGACCGCCGCTCCGGTCTGTGACCAGGCGGTTCGTGTCGCGTGGCGGCCCGCCCGGGGGGCGCAGAACCGTTGCGCGCAAAGGGATGCCCGGCTCGCGTGCGCCCGGCGCGTGTCGGTGCGAACGCCTACCCTTAGGGACGTGGCCGCCCTCGCGATAGACGCCCTCCTCGACGGACTGAATCCGCAGCAGCGTGCTGCCGTCGTGCACGAGGGCAGCCCGCTGCTCATCGTGGCCGGCGCGGGGTCGGGCAAGACCCGGGTCCTGACCCACCGGATCGCCTACCTGCTGGCCGCGCGGGACGTGGCGCCGCACGAGATCCTGGCCATCACCTTCACTAATAAGGCGGCGGGGGAGATGGCGGCTCGCGTCGCGGCCCTGGTCGGCCCCCGGGCCCGCTCGATGTGGGTCATGACCTTCCACTCCGCCTGCGTGCGGATCCTGCGGCGCGAGGCGAAGAGATTCGGCTACCCGTCCTCGTTCTCCATCTACGACCAGGCCGACTCGCAGCGCCTGATGGCCCTGACCTGCCGCGAGCTCGAGCTCGACCCCAAGCAGTTCCCGCCCAAGCAGATGGCGGCCCAGGTCTCGAACCTGAAAAACGAGCTGGTCGACCACGAGACCTTCGCCGCCCAGGCCCGCACCGCGCGGGACAAGGCGCTGGCCGAGGCCTACGCGGAGTACCAGCGCCGGCTGTTCGACGCCGGGGCGATGGATTTCGATGACCTGATCATGGTCACGGTCAACCTCTTCCAGGCCCTGCCCGAGGTGGCGGCGGAGTACCGCCGCCGCTTCCGGCACGTGCTCGTGGACGAGTACCAGGACACCAATCACGCGCAGTACATCCTGGTCCGGGAGCTCGTCTCGGGCACCGACGGCAGCGTCAGCGAGGCCGAGCGCGCTGAGCTGTGCGTGGTCGGTGACGCCGACCAGTCCATCTACGCCTTCCGGGGCGCCACCATCCGCAACATCGTGGAGTTCGAGCAGGACTACCCGGACGCGACGGTCATCCTGCTGGAGCAGAACTACCGCTCGACCCAGAACATCCTGGCCGCCGCCAACGCCGTGGTCTCGCAGAATCCCGGCCGCCTGCCCAAGAACCTGTGGTCGGACTCGGGCGCCGGGCCGCCGATCGTCGGCTACGTGGCCGACAACGAGCACGACGAGGCCGCATTCGTGGCCGAGGAGGTGGACCGGCTCGCCGACGCGGGCCAGGCCACCCCGGGCCAGGTGGCGGTGTTCTACCGGACCAACGCGCAGTCCCGCGTGTTCGAGGAGGTCTTCATCCGGGTCGGGCTGCCGTACCGGGTGGTCGGCGGGGTCCGGTTCTACGAGCGCAAGGAGGTCCGTGACCTGCTGGCCTACCTGCGGCTCATCGCCAACCCGGCCGACGAGGTCTCGCTGCGCCGGGTGCTGAACACGCCGAAGCGGGGCATCGGCGACCGGGCCGAGGAGTATGTGGCGGCCTACGCCCAGCGGGAGCGGATCACCTTTGCCCAGGCGCTGAGCCGGCCCGGTGACGTGCCGGGCCTCGCGGCCCGCTCGGCCACCGCGGTCGGGGGCTTCAACGCGCTGATCGACGGGCTGCGGGAGATGTCGCAGACCGCTCCGGTGGCCGAGCTGGCCGAGGCCATCCTCGACCGGACCGGGTACGTCGAAGCCCTGGAGAACTCCTCCGACCTGCAGGACGCCAGCCGGGTGGAGAACCTGGAGGAACTGGTGTCGGTGGCCCGCGAATTCGACGGCTCGCGTCCCGACGGGACGCTGGCCGACTTCCTCGAGCAGGTGTCCCTGGTCGCCGACGCCGACCAGATCCCGGACGGCGAGGAGCACGGCGGCCTGGTCACGATGATGACCCTGCACACGGCGAAGGGCCTGGAGTTCCCCGTGGTGTTCCTCACCGGGCTGGAAGAAGAGGTCTTCCCGCACCAGCGGTCGCTGACCAACGCGCGGGAACTCGAAGAGGAGCGGCGGCTGGCCTACGTCGGCATCACCCGGGCCATGCAGCGGCTCTACCTGACCCGGGCGGTGGCCAGGAACTGGTGGGGACGGCCGTCCTTCCACAAGCAGTCCAGGTTCCTGGCCGAGATCCCGGCCGGCCTGATCGAGTGGCGCCGTGACCAGGCGGCCGCGATGTCAGCCGCCGCCCCGGCCCAGGAGCGGATGGCCCGGATGCCGGGGACCCGGTCGCCGGGCAACCGGGCCGTGCCGGCGCTGTCCGCCGGGGACATGGTCACCCACGACAAGTTCGGGCTCGGCACCGTGGTCTCGACGGACGGCTACGGCGACCAGGCCGAGGCCAAGATCGATTTCGGCGCCGACTACGGCGTCAAGCACCTGGTGCTGCGTTACGCCCCGCTGGAGAAGTTGTAGGACCCCGGCCCGGGCCGCTGGTACGGGTGGCGCCCGGGATCGGCCGGCCAGCCGGGACCGCGGCGCTCGAAGTCCCGCGGCACGCTGAACGCCTGCGGGCCGCCGGGGCCCTGCGGTCCGCCCGGTGACCTGGGCTCGCCCCAGCCGCCCGGGCCAGCGGAGCCGGCCTGCGGCGGCCGCGCCCCCGAAGCCGGGGTCAAGGGGCCGGTCCAGTCGGTGGCCAGCGGCAGCCGGCCGTGGCGCCGCCACAGGAACCAGCGCACCGTGGTCAGCGCGATGGCCAGCAGGGTGGCCAGCACCATGACGAAGAACCCGTTGGCGATCCACTGGGTGGCGCCCACCGCGAGCTCCGCGCTGTCGGACGACCGGTTGTAGGCCACCCCCGAGACCAGCGCGGCGATCAGGTAGGACAACGCCGGCACCGGGAAGATGAGCCGCCCGGCCCGCGGCTCGACGGTCAGCGCCGCGGCGACGGTCCCGGCCAGCACGAACAAGCCGAGCGCCAGGCCGGGCTGGACCCGGCCTACGATGGTGGCCACGGCGCCCAGCGCCGCGCTGGCCATGATGACGCAGACGCCCAGCCCGCCCCGCAGCACGCCGTGCCCCATGACGCTCAGCAGTCCCCGCCGCCCCACGTCGCCCGGATCACGCCCCGACGCGGGCGCGGCCGGCAGCTGGCGCGTGGCATCCTCGCCGCGAGGCCGGGCGGCGGGCCGGTTCCGCTCGTCCCACCCTGGGCCCGGTCCCGGCCCGTTGCGGGGATCATGCCCGGACGCGCGGGGGTCGCCGGCCGGCGCCCGCGTGTCGCGGCCGCGCTGCCCGGCTCCCGGCTGGCCGCTATATGGCCTGCTCGGACCCGTTTCACGCCCTGGTGGATAGCTCATAGCTTGCATTGGATGTTAGCCGTTGCGCGAAGGTAACGGGGCCGCGAAGGTAGGCTTCCCAGCGACGGTCGACCATCCGCCCTGGGACAGCTGAGGTAGAACGCGATGAACAGGACAGGCTCGCCGGCCCCCCTGTGGGGGGCAGCCGGTAAGGCCGGGTATGCCCTGTCTTGCGTCGCCGCCGCGCTCGTCCTGGCCATCAGCGGCTTCTCCTACTTCGTCGTCAAGGACGTCAGCAGCATCGGCGGCTCGCACGCCATCGTGAGCGGCCCGTCCATCGGGGCGCAGAACATCCTGCTGATGGGCCTGGAGAGCCGGACCGACTGGAACGGCAACATCCTGCCCGAGAGCGTGCTGAAGAACCTGCACGCGTGTAATGCGGCGGAAGTCGCGGCCGGCTGCGGCGGCAACGCCACCAACACGCTGATCCTCATCCACATCCCGGCGGGCGGCAAGAAGGCGACCGGCTTCTCGATCCCGCGTGACGACTGGGTCGACTTCGCCAACACCCTGGGCTCCCAGCAGGTCGGCAAGATCGACCAGGCCTACGGCGTCTCGATGGCGGCCAAGGAGACGCAGCTGCGCCAGCAGGACAGCGGGCTGACCCAGAACCAGATCGCGTTCCAGGGCAACGAGGCCGGCCGGGCCGCCACCGTGGCCACCGTGGAGCAGCTGACCGGCGTGCACATCGACCATTTCGCCGAGGTCAACCTGGACGGCTTCTACGAGCTGGCCAACGTCCTGGGCGGTGTCGAGGTCTGCCTCAACAAGCCGGTCCCGTACGACCCCAACTCCGGCTTCTCCGCGGCCAAAGCCGGTTACCAGCACCTGAACGCCAAGCAGGCGCTGGCCTTCGTCCGCCAGCGCGACGGCCTGACCAACGGCGACCTGGACCGCACGCACCGGCAGCAGGCCTTCCTCGACTCGGTCATTCAGCAGCTGCACACCGACGGCGTGCTCAACGACCTGACCAAGGTCGAGGCGCTGCTGTCGGTGGCCAAGCAGTACGTGATCACCGACTCCGGCTGGGACCTGCTCAACTTCGTGGCCCAGATGCGCGGCCTGACCAGCGGGGACCTGTCCTTCCGGACGCTGCCGATCACCGGCTACGAGACCATCGAAGGCCAGGCCGCCAACGCCGTCAACCCCGCGCAGATCCAGCAGATCGTGCACGACACGTTCGACGCGGCGCCCAGTGCCGCGGCCTCCTCCAGCGCACCGGCCAAGTCCGTGACGGGCGACAGCAATGTCACCACCGACGTGTTCAACGGCGGCGGCACCCCCGGCCTGGCCGGAAAGGTCTCGACCGCCCTGGCCGGCGACGGCTTCAAGGCCGGGCAGGTCGGCAACACCAGCGCGCTGTCCGCGACTGAGGTCCTCTACGGGACGGGCACTGCCTCCAGCGCCAGCAAGATCGCCTCGCTGTTCAACGTGACCGCCACCGCGAGCTCATCGGTCGCGGCCGGCCACGTCGAGGTCCTGCTGGGGGTCGGCGCCACCCTGCCGGCCGGTGCGAGCACGAGTACCGGCAGCAGCACCGCGAGCACGCCGTCGGCGTCGAGCTCGGCTTCCTCCGGCGCGTCCACCGGCCCGGCGGGCGGCGTGATCAACGCCACGAACGGCATTCCCTGCGTGAACTGAGCGTCCCGCCCGCCCGGTTACGCTTGCCTCATGGGCAAGATCCGCGTGATCGTCGCGAAGGTCGGGCTCGATGGCCACGACCGGGGGGCCAAGGTGGTGGCCCGGGCGCTGCGTGACGCCGGGGTGGAGGTCATCTACACCGGCCTGCACCAGACGCCGGAGCAGATCGTGGCCGCCGCCGTCCAGGAGGACGTGGACGCGGTCGGCCTGTCCATCCTGTCCGGCGCGCACATGACGCTCTTCCGCCGCGTCATCGACCTGCTGGCCGAGCGCGGGGCCGCGGACATCGTCGTGTTCGGCGGCGGGATCGTCCCTGATGAGGACATCGCCGAGCTGACCCGGATGGGCGTGGCCCGGATCTTCACCCCGGGCGCCTCCACCGCTGACATCGTGGCCTGGGTCCGCGCCGAGCTGGGCCGCGAAGCAGCCGAGCCCCAGGCCTGACCGGCCCGCCGCTGGCCCGTCGCCGGCCTGCGGCCGGCACTTGCAGCCGCCCGCAGGACTCAGTACCTTTATCACGGTATCGAATACCGATTAGGTGGCTCCGTGGGTGACGCGGTTCGCGGCGAGCCGGTCTCGCTGACGCAGGCGGTCGATGACGCCGCCGTGCGGGGAACGGCCATCCCCGGCGCCCTGCGCCGCCACCGGGACCACCATCCCTCCCCGCACCGCTCGCCGCCCGGCGGCCCGGCCGGACCGGCGGTCCGCCCGCCCCGTCCGGCCCGTATCGCGCGTGCCCGCGGGCTTCCCGCGCTGACGGCCGTTCGTGACCTGTTCGCCTACAGAGAGGTTGGCTTCCCGATGAGCATCGTGCCGGTGTCGATGGTGGCTGGCGGCAAGCGGACATGATCGAGCACGAGGTCCACACCTACCCGTCCGCTGCCGGGCTGGCCCGGCCGGATCAGCTGGCCTGGAAGCTGGCCGCGGTGGCCACCGACCCGGTCGGGCTCGACCCGGAGGTCACCGACATGGTGATCAACCGGCTGATCGACGACGCGGCGGTGGCCGCCGCGTCGCTGGCCCGCGCCCCCGTCCGGGCCGCGCGGGAGCAGGCCCTGCGCCATCCGTCCGCTCCCGGCGCGGCCGTCTGGGGCGCCCCCGCCGAGGTGCGGATCTCCCCGGAGTGGGCCGCCTGGGCCAACGGCGTCGCCGTCCGCGAGCTGGACTTCCACGACACCTTCCTGGCCGCCGACTACTCCCATCCCGGGGACAACATCCTGCCGCTGCTGGCCGTCGCCCAGCACGCCGGCCGCACCGGCGACGACCTGGTGCGCGCGATCGCCACCGGGTACGAGGTCCAGGTGGACCTGGTCAAGGGGATCTGCCTGCACGAGCACCGGATCGATCACATCGCGCACCTGGGGCCGTCCGCCGCGGCCGGCCTCGGCACCCTGCTCGGCCTGGACACCGACGTGGTCTACCAGGCCATCGGGCAGGCCCTGCACTGCACCACCCAGACCCGGCAGTCCCGCAAGGGCGAGATTTCCAGCTGGAAGGCCTACGCGCCCGCCTTCGCGGGCAAGACCGCCATCGAGGCCGTCGACCGGGCCATGCGCGGCCAGGGCTCGCCGAGCCCGATCTACGAGGGCGAGGACGGGGTCATCGCCTGGCTGCTGTCCGGGCCGGAGGCGGTCTACACCGTGCCGCTGCCCGCTCCCGGTGAGCCCAAGCGGGCCATCCTGGAGACCTACACCAAGGAACACTCGGCCGAATACCAGGCGCAGGCCCTGATCGACCTGGCCCGGCGGCTCCAGCCCCGGTACCCGGACACCTCCCGGATCGCCAAGATCGTGATCCACACCAGCCACCACACGCACTACGTCATCGGCTCCGGATCCGGCGACCCGCAGAAATACGACCCCCGGGCCAGCCGCGAGACCCTGGACCACTCGCTGCCCTATATCTTCGCCGTCGCCCTCCAGGACGGCGGCTGGCATCACGTCCGCTCCTACGCGCCCGAGCGGGCCAGCAGGCCGGACACCGTCGAGCTGTGGCAGAAGATCAGCACCGCCGAAGACCCCGAGTGGACCCGGCGCTACCACGATCCCGACCCGGCCAAGCGGTCCTTCGGCGGCCGGGTCGAGATCACCCTGGCCGACGGCAGCACGAGCATCGACGAGATCGCGGTGGCCGACGCCCACCCCGCGGGGGCGCGGCCGTTCGCCCGCGAGCAGTACGTGGCCAAGTTCCGCACCCTGGCCGAGGGAATCATCGACCCGGCCGTCCAGGACCGGTTCCTCGACGCGGCCTCCCGGCTGCCCGAGCTGGACGCGCGCGAGCTGGCCGGCCTGGCCCTCCCGGGCCTGGCCGAGGCGGCCGAGCAGCCGGCCACGAAGGGGATCTTCTGATGCTGCACGACACCACCACCGCGGCGGACAAGCGGGCCGCGTTCCGGGCCGGGCTGGCCTCCGGGCGGCTGCAGCGCTTCCCCGGCGCCTTCAACCCGCTGTCCGCGATCCTCATCGCGCGGCACGGGTTCGAGGGCGTCTACGTCTCCGGCGCGGTGATCTCCGCCGACCTGGGCCTGCCGGACATCGGGCTGACCTCGGTGACCGAGGTGGCGGGCCGGGCCCAGCAGATCGCCCGGGTCACCGCCCTGCCCGCCCTGGTCGACGCGGACACCGGCTTCGGCGAGCCGATGAACGCCGCCCGCACCGTGCAGCTGCTCGAGGACGCCGGCGTGGCCGGGCTGCACATCGAGGACCAGGTCAACCCCAAGCGCTGCGGGCACCTGGACGGCAAGGACGTGGTGGACACCCAGGTCGCGGTCCGGCGGATCAAGGCCGCCGTCGCCGCCCGGCGGGACCCGGGCTTCGTCATCGCCGCCCGGACCGACGCCGCCGCGGTGAACGGGATAGCCGACGCCATCGACCGGGCCAAGGCCTACGCCGACGCCGGCGCCGACCTCATCTTCCCCGAGGCGATGGCCGGCGAGGCCGACTTCGAGCGGTTCCGGGCCGCCGTCGACGTGCCGATCCTGGCCAACATGACCGAGTTCGGCAAGAGCAAGCTGCTGGACGCCGGGACGCTCCAGGACCTCGGCGTCAACGTCGTCATCTACCCCGTCACCCTGCTCCGGCTGGCCATGCACGCAGCCGGCGCGGGCCTGGCCGAGATCGCCGAGCGCGGTACCCAGGAGGGCCTGCTCGGCCAGATGCAGCACCGCAAGGACCTGTACGACCTGCTCGATTACGAGGCCTACAACACGTTCGACACATCCGTGTTCAACTTCAACCTCTAGGAGGCACCGATGCCCGCCACCGACGCAGAGGTCCATAAGGGCCTGGACGGCGTCTACGCCGACACCACTGCGGTTTCCATGGTCAACCCGGCCACCAACTCGCTGACCTACCGCGGCTACCCGGTCCAGGAGCTGGCCGCCCGGTGCACCTTCGAGGAGGTGGCCTACCTGCTGTGGCACGGCGAGCTGCCCACCCCGGAGCAGATCGCCGCCCAGAACCAGACCGAGCGCGCCCAGCGGGCCCTGGACGCCAAGACCCGCGACATCCTGCTCGGCCTGCCCACCACCGCCCACCCGATGGACACCCTGCGCACCGCGGCCAGCCTGCTCGGCGCGTACGACCAGTCCGAGAACGACAACTCCCGGGACTCGCTGCTGGCCAAGTCGCTCAACCTGTTCGCCGCGCTGCCCACGGTCGTCGCGCTGGACCAGCGGCGCCGGCACGGGCAGGAGCCCATCGCCCCCCGCGACGACCTGGGCTACGCGGCCAACTTCCTGTACATGACGTTCGGCGAGGTACCCGAGCAGGAGATCCTGACCGCCTGGGAGGCCTCGCTCATCCTGTACGCCGAGCACAGCTTCAACGCCTCCACCTTCACCGCCCGGGTCATCGCCTCTACGCTGTCCGACCTGTACAGCGCGGTCACCGGGGCCATCGGCGCGCTCAAGGGACCGCTGCACGGCGGGGCCAACGAGGCCGTGATGTACGTGATGGAAGAGATCGGCACCGCGGACAAGGCGTCGGCCTGGCTGCAGGACGCCCTGGCCCAGAAGCGGACCATCATGGGCTTCGGCCACCGGGTCTACAAGAGCGGCGACTCCCGGGTGCCCACCATGCGCCAGGCCCTGGAGCAGATCTCGGCCGTCCGCGGCGGCCAGGACCTGCTGGACATCTACGAGGTCCTGGCCAAGGACATGTACGAGGCCAAGCACCTGCACCCGAACCTCGACTACCCGGCCGGCCCGGCCTATCACCTGATCGGGTTCGACACTCCCACCTTCACCCCGATCTTCGCGGCCGCCCGCGTCCCGGGCTGGACCGCGCACATCATCGAGCAGCTCGGCGCCAACAGCCTCATCCGCCCGCTGGCCGCCTACACCGGCGTGGACGAGCGTCACCTGTCCTGAACAGCGACGCAGCCCGAAGGTCAGCTAGGGGGGCGTCAGCCTCCTAGCTGACCTTCGATGATCTGGCCTTCGATGATGCTGCGCAGCGCGGGCAGCACCGCCTCGATGTCCTGGCCGGTCCGGAAGGCCACGACGGTGGTGCCGTGGCCGTCGAGCCCGGCCGCCGGGCCCGCGAACAGCCCGACCACGTGGCTCAGCGCGTCATCGACCTCGCGGACCGGGTCGTCGGATTCTCCGCGCAGCCAGCGGCGCAGCACGTGGTTGTGGGCGGCCACCACGGCCGCGGCCATCAGCTCGGCCCGCAGCGAGGCCTCCTCGCCGGGGTCGCCCATCAGGTCGTCGATGAACTCGCGGAACAGCCGCTGGTAGGCCGCCACGCTGGTGATCTCCCGGTCCCGCAGGGCCGGGACGGTGCTGGTCAGCGCGTACCGCCGCCGGGCCAGGTCGCCTTCGGCGACGTAGTGCAGCAGCACCAGCCGGACCGCGTCCGAGACCGCCGCCACGGCGGTGCGCTGGCTGGAGGAGGCCAGCCGCTCCCGGACCTGGGTCAGCATCAGGTCGTGGTCCGGGAAGATGACGTCCTCCTTCGAGCGGTAGTGCCGGAAGAACGTGGTCCGTCCCAGTCCGGCCCGTTCGGTGATGTCATCGATCGTGGTCTGCTCGTAGCCCCGCTCGTCGAACAGGTCGAGCGCCGCCTGCGCGAGCCGCTCACGCGCCGACGGCTTAGTCATGACGGCTCATCCTCACCTGATTTCGCCTGGCGGATGCCATGTGCCGCTATTGATGGTACTGAGGACAGCAATACCGGTATCAAGTTCCGCCCGGTGCCGCACCGCCGGGCCGTCCCCGGGGCGCCCGGGCCCGGGCCAGCCGTAAAGATCCGTCAGCTGACCGATGTCTCTGAATGCAACTTGCAGCACAGTTTGTCCTGCAATCGGCAGCGAGCACACTTCCGGATCGAAGGGGACAGATGACCGTGACCGCCCCCGCCCATCCCGCCGGGCTCCACCCTGATGACGACATCCTGACCCGCCGCGAGGTCGCCCGCCTGTTCGGGGTGACCTCGGCCGCGGTCGCGACCTGGGCCCGCCGCGGGCGCCTGCCCGAGGTCCGCAACGAGACCGGCCTGCCCCGATACCGCCGCGCTGACGTCGAGAAACTGCTGGACAGCGTATCCCGTCGGGCCGCCCAGATGGCCGGCTACCCGGTCATTGCCCCGGTCGGGGCGGGCCGCGGGCCGGACGGCCAGCCGTGACCGCCCGGCCCGGCACGTACCGGATTCCCCGTCCGGCCCCGCCCCCGGACGACGCCCCGGACGACGCCAGGGACGCCGGCCCGGGCACTGCCGTCCCGGCCAGCCCGCCGCGCGCCCAGCTGTGCCCGCACTGCGGTGCCGTCGCCACTCACTACCTGACCTGCCCGAGCCTCCAGCTGCCCGCGGGTTACCGGCCCGGCCGGGAGGCCGGGCCCGCCGCCCCGGCCCCGCTGGCCAGCGGGCCTCATCATCCCGACTGGCCCCTGCCGCCCCGGCGCTAGCCCCGCTGGGCCGCCGCGGGCCGGCCGTCAGGCGTGCGGGTGCGTCAGGCCCTTGGCCGCGGCCGCCTGCCGCAGCCGCTCCTCGGTGGGCGGCTCGCCCGGCAGCGGCTCCGGGCCGGGCCGCAGCCCGGCCAGGATGAGGCCGATGTAGCGGTGCGGCAGCTCCGGAGCGTCGGGCCCGGTGATGGCGCTCAGCATGGACATGACGGCCGCGAAGTCGGTCGCCGTGACATCCGCGCGCACCGCCCCGGCCTCCCGCCCGCGGGCCAGCAGCTGCTCCAGCGGGCCGAAGGTCCGGGTCAGCAGCTCGTCGAAATACTCCGCGCCGTAGGCGTGCGTCAGCACGTCCCCCAGGGCCCGGTTCGAGGCGATCAGCTCCAGCGACTGCTGCAGGAACAGCGTCAGCCCGGCCCAGGGATCGGGCTGCGCCGCCGCCTCCGCGGCGATGGCCGCGGCCCGGTCGACGCACTGCTGCAGGTACTCGCGGGCCAGCTCGTGCTTGTTGGCGAAGTGCCGGTAGGCGGTGGCCACGTTGACCCCGGCGTGCCGGGCGATGTCATCCAGTGTCGCGTCCAGCCCCCGGGCCGCGAACACCTCCGCGGCGGCGTCGATCAGCCGCTGCCGGTTCCGGGCCGCGTCCGCCCGGAGCCGCCGCGGGCCGCCGACGTCCGCCGCGGCGGAGGCCATCAGGCTCCGACCGCCATCGGGCTGGCGCCCTGCGGCAGCGCGACCCGCCGGCCGCAGCAGCAGCCCGGTGATCACCGTGGCGCCCAGGTAGATCCCCGCCGCCACCCAGAAGACCACGTGATAGCTGTTGATCAGCGAGTCCGTCACCACGGCCTGCTTGGCCGAGGCCGAGGTGATGGCCGCGGCGTGGGCCGTGATGTAGCTGGCGGCGCTGGTGGCCGCGATCGTGTTCAGCAGCGAGGTGCCGATCGAGCCGCCGATCTGCTGCGCGACGTTGATCGTCGCCGAGGCCACGCCCTGCGTCGTCCGGGTCGACGCCCAGGGTGCCGATGGTGAACGCGGGCGCGAAGACCAGGCCGAGGCCGAAGCCGACCAGCAGCAGCGTGGGCAGCACGTCGGCCATGTAGTTGCCCGGCAGCCCGATCCGGGTCAGCAGGGCCATGCCCACCGCGGACAGCAGCAGGCCGGCCGGGATCAGCAGCCGCGGCGCTGACCCGGGTCAGCAGGATCGTGTTACCGACGCCGGCCACCACGACCAGGACCAGGGTCAGCGGCAGGAAGGCCAGCCCGGTCTTGACCGCGCTGTACCGCAGCGTCACCTCGAGGTAGTAGGTGAGGAACAGGAACACGCCGAACATGCCGATCGCGGCCAGGAACATGGCCACGTAGGAGCCGCCGCGGTTGCGGTCCAGGATGATCCGCAGCGGGAGCAGGGGATGGGCGATCCGCCGTTCCACCATGACGAAGATGGCCAGCAGGACGGTGCCGCCGATCAGGGCGATCAGGGTGGCGGGCTT
Source organism: uncultured Actinomycetes bacterium (assembly GCA_963744005.1). Classification (GTDB taxonomy): domain Bacteria; phylum Actinomycetota; class Actinomycetes; order Streptosporangiales; family Streptosporangiaceae; genus Palsa-504. The sequence goes on from CAVURU010000004.1 coordinate 127,787, forward strand.
GGTCCAGCCGGTGCTGCCGGGTGACATGGACGCGTTGGAGAATCCGAAGACCAGGCCGAACAGGCCGACCGCGGCCAGCACGGTGCCGACCAGGTCCAGCTTCGGGCGGTCGTTGGCCGGCGATTTCTTGAGCAGTGGCAGGCCGCCGGCCAGCGCGATCGCCGCGATCAGCACGTTCACGTACATGACCCAGCGCCAGTCCAGGTACTCGGTCAGGATGCCGCCGAGCAGCAGCCCGACCGATGCCCCGCCGCCGGCGATCGGCGCCGTAGATGCCGGTCGCCTTGCCCCGCTCGGCGGGGTCGGTGAAGGTGGTGGTGAGCAGGGACAGCGTGGCGGCGCCAGCAGCGCGCCGAACGCGCCCTGCACCACCCGGGCGGTCAGCAGCATGCCGAAGTTCTGCGCGGCGCCGCCGAACGCCGAGGCCGCGGCGAACCCGATGATCCCGATGACGAAGATCCGCTTGCGGCCGAACAGGTCGGCGATCCGGCCGCCGAGCAGCAGCAGGCTGCCGAAGGCCAGCGAGTAGCCGGTCACGATCCACTGCCGGTCGTCGTTGGAGAAACCCAGCGCCGCCTGGGCCTGCGGCAGGGCGATGTTCACGATCGTGGCGTCGAGCACGACCATCAGCTGCGCCATGCCGAGGACGGCCAGGATCCACCAGCGCTTGGCGTAGTGCGGGTCCTCGGCGGCACCCGTTGCGCCGACTGCCTGGACAGCCGAGTCCGGAGTTGACATGAAATTCCCCTCGTGAGGTTAAAACCAGGTAAACGAAGGAGGCATCTGCGCTTACTGCCGATGTAAACGCAGGCTCTTACTTCGTTTCTTTCCGTCCCGCGCTGTGTGTTGAGTCACACCGGTCGCCCGCCAGAGCATGAGCTGGCTGAGCGGATCGGCACCCCGGGCGTTAGGCTGGCCCGGATGGTCCTGATCCAGGCCATCTGGACGCGATGGTGACTGACCTCGCGGCGCGGAGAGCGGAAGCCGGTAAGCCGGAAGGCGACCAAGACCATGATCGGGCTCATGACCAGCGGAACTAGTGGAGATTAAGAGTGGACCTGTTTGAGTATCAGGCGAAGGAGCTGTTCGCCGCCTACGGCGTGCCCGTGCAGCCCGGCAAGGTCGCGGCGACGGCCGACGAGGCGCGCGCCATAGCGGCCGAGTTCGCCGCGGGCGGCCATCCGCTCGTCGTGGTGAAGGCGCAGGTCAAGACCGGCGGCCGAGGCAAGGCGGGCGGCGTCAAGCTGGCCCACGGTCCCGACGAGGCCCACGCCACGGCCGAACGGATCCTGGGCATGGACATCAACGGCCACACCGTGCGCACCGTGCTCATCGCCCAGGCGGTCGATATCGCCGAGGAGTACTACCTGTCCTTCCTGCTGGACCGGGCCAACCGCACCTTCCTGGCCATCTGCTCGGTCCAGGGCGGCATGGAGATCGAGGAAGTCGCGCACACCTCGCCCGACTCCGTGGCCCGGATTCCGGTCTCCGCGGTGACCGGCGTGGACCGGGCCAAGGCGGCCGAGATCATCGCCGCGGGCCGGATCCCGGCCGCGGCCGCCGAGGGTGCCGCGCTGCTGGCCGAGCGGCTGTGGGCCATGTTCACCGACGAGGACGCCACCCTGGTGGAGGTCAATCCGCTGGCTCTCACCGACGACGGCGTGGTGCTGGCCGTGGACGGCAAGGTCACCCTCGACGACAACGCCGACTTCCGCCAGGAGCACGCCCGGTTCGAGGACGTCGGCAACGCCGACCCGATCGAGGCCCGGGCCAAGGAGAAGCACCTCAACTACGTCAAGCTCGACGGCGAGGTCGGCATCATCGGCAACGGCGCGGGGCTGGTCATGTCCACCCTGGACGTGGTGGCCTACGCCGGGGAGAACTTCGGCGGGATCCGGCCGGCGAACTTCCTCGACATCGGCGGCGGGGCGTCGGCCGAGGTCATGGCCAACGGCCTGGAGATCGTCTTGTCCGACCCGAGCGTCCGGTCCGTGCTGGTCAACGTGTTCGGCGGCATCACCGCCTGCGACGCGGTGGCCAACGGGATCGTCTCGGCCATCGGCCTGCTGGAATCCGGCGGGGAGCGGGTGGACCGCCCGATCGTGGTGCGGCTGGACGGCAACGCCGCGGCCGAGGGGCGCCGCATCCTGTCCGAGGCGGCCATCCCGGTCGTCGAGCAAGTTGCGACAATGGATGACGCGGCCCGCCGGGCCGCGGAGCTGGCCAGCACCGGCTTGGCCGCGAAGGGAGCATGAGGTGGCTATCTTCCTGACCGCCCAGAGCCGGATCATGGTCCAGGGCATCACCGGCTCCGAAGGCAGCAGGCACGGCGCCCGGATGCTGGCCGCCGGGGCCGCGGTCGTCGGCGGCACCAACCCCCGCAAGGCGGGCCAGACCATCGACCTGGGCGGCCAGGATGTCCCGGTCTTCGGCACCGTGGCCGACACCGTGGCCGCCACCGGGGCCGACGTCTCGGTCATCTTCGTGCCCGCGGCCTTCACCAAGGCCGCGGTCATCGAGGCCATCGACGCCCAGGTCCCGCTGTGCATCGTGATCACCGAGGGTATCCCGGTGCACGACAGCGCCGAATTCTGGGCCTACGCCAGTGCCGCCGGGAACCGGACCCGCATCATCGGGCCGAACTGCCCCGGCGTCGCGTCGCCCGGCAAGTCCAACGCCGGCATCATCCCGGCCGACATCACCACCGAGGGCCGGATCGGCCTGGTCTCCAAGTCGGGCACGCTGACCTACCAGATGATGTACGAGCTGCGCGACATCGGCTTCTCTACCGCCGTCGGCATCGGCGGCGACCCGGTCATCGGGACCACGCACATCGACTGCCTGCAGGCCTTCCAGGAAGACCCGGAGACCGACGCCATCGTGATGATCGGCGAGATCGGCGGTGACGCCGAGGAGCGGGCCGGGGCCTTCATCGAGCAGCACGTGACCAAGCCCGTGGTCGGCTACGTGGCCGGCTTCACCGCGCCGGAGGGCAAGACGATGGGCCACGCCGGCGCGATCATCTCCGGTTCCTCCGGCACCGCCCAGGCCAAGAAGGAGGCCCTGGAGAAGGCCGGCGTCCGGGTGGGCAAGACCCCCAGCGAGACCGCCGCGCTGGTCCGCGACATCATGCGCAAGAGCTAGCGCCAGGCCCCGCACGTCCGCGGCAGCCAGGGACCCGGGTCCCTGGCTGCCGCGCTGTTTACCCGGCGGGCGGGCGGCGCGCCTGCTTGGGACCGGGGCCGATGGTTGCGACCATCGGTTGGTGAGTGTTCGCGCCGAAGCACCGCCGGCTCGCGATCCTGACGACCCGAAGTCCCCGGCCGCCCCGCAGCGCGCCGGGTCCGGGCCTGCCCGGCCGCTGGTCGTCACCGGCGGCATCGCCGCCTGCGCGGCCGCGGCCAGCGGGCTCGCCGTGCTGACGACCCTCACCGCGATCGGCTGGATCACCGCCCCGCACGTCGGCATCGGCACCGGCCTGGCCGGGGTGCTGCGCACCACCGCCGTCCTGTGGCTGGTCGCGCACCACGTCGGCTTCACCGTGCACGGTGCGGGCCGGATCGGCATGCTCCCGCTCGGCCTGGTCCTGCTGCCCGGCGCCCTGCTGGCCGCGGCCGGCCGGTGGGTGGTGCGCGCGGGCCAGGTCACCCGGCTCCGGCACGTCGGCTACGCCGCGCTCGCCCTGGCCCTGCCCTATACCTTGCTGGCCGCGGCGCTCGCCCTGGCCTGCGGCAGCGCGCAGGCGGCGCCGTCGCTGTGGGAGGCCATCGTGGCCTCCTTCTTGCTCGCCCTGGTGGCGGGGGACTCGGGGCCGCCCGCGGGCTGGCGCCCTGGTCGCGGCTGGCCGGGCTGCTCGCGCCCAGGCCGCGGTCGATCGTGCTGGGCATGCTGGCCGCCCTGGCCCTGCTGGCCGCGGCGGGCGCGGTGCTGGCCGGCGGGTCCCTGGCCGGGCACCTGGGCCAGTTCAAGGCGGCGACCAGTGCGCTGGCCCCCGGCCCGACCGGGGCGGCTCTGCTCCTGCTGGCTCAGGCCGCCTACCTGCCTAACGCCATCATCTGGGCCGTGGCCTACATGGCCGGCCCGGGCTTCGCCGTCGGGGCCGGCACCGTGGTGGCCCCCACCGGGTCCGCGCTCGGTCCTCTCCCGGCCTTCCCGATGCTGGCCGCGCTGCCCACCGGAGCCAGGTCGGCCGGCTCCCTCCTGATCATCGTCATGGCCGTGCCCTTCCTGGCCGGGATCTTCGCCGGGATCGTGACCGTCCGGGTCGTGCCCACCCCCGTGATCGAGGTGGCGGCCCTGTGGGGCCTGGTCGCGGGGGCCGCCGCGGGCGCGGTGACCGGCCTGGCCGCGGCCTTCTCCGGCGGCCCGCTGGGCGACGGCCGCCTGGCCGCGGTCGGTCCCTCCGGCTGGCAGGTCGGCCTGGTCTGCGTGCTCGAGATCGGCGTGACCGCCGCGCTGACCGCTGCGGCCGCGAACTGGCTGCTGCTGCGCCGGATCCTGCGCAGCAGCCCCGGCCGGGTCCAGCCGGACGAGGATCAGCCCGGCGCCGATCAGGCCCTGGCCGGGGACGGCCTGGCCCCGGAGTCGTTCTCCAGGCCGTTCGCAGCGCCGCTGCCGGCACCGGCCGCCGCCGGGCCGGCCGTCCTGGCCGGAGTGGTCGACGAGCGCGATGACGCCAGCGGCCACCGGATCTACGTCAACCCGTGGGCGGCCGGGCCGGGCCAGGACCGCGGGCCGGGCGACGACGATCCGGACGACGACGAGCCGTTCGAGTTCGGCGACGAGTACGACGACTATGCCGACGACGAAGACGATCACGACGAAGACGATCACGACGAAGACGATCACGACGAAGACGATCACGACGAAGACGATCACGACGAAGACGACGTTGGCGAGGCCGGCGACGACGAGGCTGATCCGGATGACAGCCGGCCCGGCGCCTAGTTACTGGCCGTTCTGCAGCACGCTGATCTCGCCGCCGACCGAATTGGTCAGCTGGGTGTGGCACGCCTGCCGGGCCGTCACCGTGTTCGCCCCGCTCATGCAGTTGTAGTACGTGCTGAGCTGCGTCCAGAACACGGCCAGGACCATCAGCCACAGCGCGCTGAAGGCCAGGCCGAAGCCGCCCAGCACGATCCCGGTGATGGTCCCTCTCGGCCGCAGCGTGCCGCTGCGCCGGGCCCGCCGGATCGCGCCCGCCCCGAGCCAGATGGCCAGCACGGCGAAGACCAGGGCCACCACGGCCACGAAGACGCCGCGGCGCAGGTTGCCGAGCCCGAGTGCCAGGCCGATCAGGCTGAGCACCCCCAGCGCGAGGGCCACGACGGCGCGTTGCCGCTGGGCCGGATCGGCTGGCGGCAGCGGGCGGCCCGGCTGTGTTCCCCGGGGCTGGTCGCCGGGCCCGCCTTGCGGCTGATATCTGGCCATCGCGTCTATTGTGCCCTGTCGGCCGGGCCTGCGGACCGGTGCCGTAGGGTGAGGCATGACCTCGCGGCTGGTGGTGCTCGTTTCCGGCGAGGGAACCAACCTGCAGGCCTTGATCGATGCCTGCCGGGACGACGTCTACGGGGCCCGGGTGGTCGCGGTCGGTGCCGACCGGGGCCGGATCAACGGCCTGGCCCGGGCCGAGCGGGCCGGGATCCCGGCCTTCACCGTCCGGCTGGCCGACTACCCGGCCCGCGAGGACTGGGACGCCGCCCTGACTCGCGCCTGCGCCGCCTACGAACCGGACCTGGTCGTCCTGGCCGGGTTCATGAAGCTCGTCGGCAAGTCGTTCCTGAGTTCCTTCGGCGGCCGCTGTGTGAATACCCATCCCGCGCTGCTACCGTCATTTCCCGGAGCCCACGCCGTCCGCGACGCGCTGGCCCTCGGCGTGAAAGTCACCGGCTGCACCGTCCTCGTCGTGGACGAGGGGGTGGACTCCGGCCCGATCGTGGCTCAGGCCCCGGTTCCCGTCGCGGACGACGACGATGAGACCGTGCTGCACGAGCGCATCAAGGTGACCGAGCGAGCGCTCCTGGTCAGCACGGTCGGCCGGATGGTCCGCGAGGGCTGGTCCGTCCACGGCAGGAAGGTGAGGATCGGCAGTTGAGCAGGGTACCGATCAGCCGGGCGCTGATCAGCGTGTACGACAAGGCCGGCCTGGAGGACCTCGCCTCCGGGCTGCACGCGGCCGGCGCCGAGATCGTCTCCACCGGCAGCACCGCGGCCCGGATCGCCGCCGCCGGCGTGCCGGTCACCCCGGTCGAGCAGCTCACCGGCTTCCCGGAGTGCCTGGACGGCCGGGTCAAGACCCTCCACCCCCGGGTCCACGCGGGCCTGCTCGCGGACACCAACGAGCCCCGGCACGAGGCCGAGCTGGCCGGGCTGGGCATCGAGCCGTTCCAGCTCCTGGTGTCCAACCTGTACCCGTTCGAGGCCACCGTCGCCTCCGGGGCCTCAGCCGGCGAGTGCGTCGAGCAGATCGACATCGGCGGCCCGGCCATGATCCGCGCGGCGGCCAAGAACCACGGCTCGGTCGCGGTCATCACCGACCCGTCCCGGTACGCCGACGTGCTCGCCGCGGTGGCGGAGGGCGGTTTCACCGTCGAGCAGCGCCGGGCCCTGGCCGCCGAGGCGTTCGCCCGCACCGCCGCCTACGACATCGCCGTGGCCTCGTGGTTCGCCTCGGCCTACGCGCCCGACGAGGTCGCCCGCGACAGCGGCTGGCCCCGGGTCGCGGGCGCCCTGTGGCAGCGGTCCGACGTGCTGAGGTACGGCGAGAACCCGCACCAGCGCGCCGCCCTGTACACCCGGTCCGGGCCCGCGGAGGGCATCGCGAGCGCCGAGCTGCTGCACGGCAAGGCCATGTCCTACAACAACTACGTCGACGCCGACGCGGCCCGCCGGGCCGCCTTCGACTTCGCCGGGCCGTGCGTGGCCATCATCAAGCACTCCAACCCGTGCGGCATCGCCGTCGGCGCGGACCTGGCCGAGGCCCACGCCCGGGCGCACGCCTGCGACCCGGTCTCGGCCTTCGGCGGGGTCATCGCGGCCAACGGCCCGGTCACCGCGGACCTGGCCCGGCAGATCGCCGACGTCTTCACCGAGGTGGTCATCGCCCCCGCGTTCGATGCCGACGCGCTGGCCATCCTGTCCGCCAGCAAGAACGTCCGGCTGCTGCGCTGCGCGCCGCCGGCCGCCTCGGCCGGCCCGGAGTTCCGCCCGGTCAGCGGGGGAATGCTGCTGCAGTCCGCGGACCGGGTCGACGAGCCGGGCGACGATCCGGCGCACTGGGAGCTCAAGGCGGGCCCGGCGGCCGAGCCCGGCGACGCTGGCCGATCTGGCCTTCGCGTGGAAGGCGTGCCGTTCGGTCAAGTCCAACGCCATCCTGCTCGCCTCCGGCGGCGCCTCGGTCGGCATCGGCATGGGTCAGGTCAACCGGGTGGACTCGGCCCGGCTGGCCGTGCTGCGGGCCGGCGACCGGGCCGCGGGCTCGGTGGCCGCCAGCGACGCGTACTTTCCCGTTCGCTGACGGCTTCGAGATCCTGGCCGAGGCCGGGGTCCGCGCGGTGGCCGAGCCGGGCGGCTCGATCCGCGACCAGCTGACCGTGACCGCGGCCGAGGCCGCGGGCGTCACGCCTCTACTTCACCGGGGTGCGGCACTTCTTCCACTAGGCACGCCCAGCACGTGGACCGTCCAGCCTGATGCCCGCCACAGCCCGGCGTCCAGGCAGCACCGGGCGTCGATCAGCACCGGGCGGGCCACCACACGGGCCAGCGCGGCCGGGTCGATGGCCCGGTAGTCGGACCACTCGGTGAGGTGCAGCACCAGGTCGGCGTCCTGCGCGGCCGCCCGAGACCGAGGACGCGTACTCCAGGGCGGGCCGCCGCTTGGCCGCGCTGGGCATGGCCACCGGGTCGTGCACCCGCACCCGGGCCCCTTCGGCCGTCAGCCGGTCGCAGACGGCCAGGCTCGGCGAGTCACGGACGTCGTCGCTGTCCGGCTTGAACGCCACGCCCAGCACCGCCACCCGCTGGCCGGCCAGGGTGCCGCCGGCCACCTCACGGGCCAGCGTCACGACCCGGTCCCGGCGGCCGGTGTTGACGGCGTCCACCGTGCTCAGCATGCTGACCACCGAGCTGACTCCCAGGCCGGCCGCGGTGGCGCGGAAGGCGCGGACGTCCTTGGGCAGGCAGCCGCCGCCGAAGCCCAGGCCGGGGGACAGGAACCGGCGGCCGATCCGGGCGTCATGGCCGAGCGCCTCGGCCAGCTGCAGCACGTCGGCGCCTGCCTGCTCGCAGACCTCGGCCATGGCGTTGATGAACGAGATCTTGGTGGCCAGGAACGCGTTGGCCGCCACCTTGACCAGCTCGGCCGTTTCCAGGTCCATGACCAGCATCGGGGCGCCCGGCGGCCAGCGGCGCGGCGTAGACCTCGCGCAGCAGGGCCTCGGCGGGCCCGGGCTCGACGCCGGCCACGATCCGGTCCGGGAGCAGGCTGTCCTGCACGGCGAAGCCCTCGCGCAGGAACTCCGGGTTCCAGGCCAGCTCGACCCGGTCGCCGGCCGGGGCCGCCGCCCGGATCCGGTCCCGCAGGGCCCGGGCCGTGCCGACCGGGACCGTGGACTTGCCCGCGATCAGGCAGCCGGCCGCCAGCTGCGGGGCCAGCGCGTCGGCCGCCGCGTGCAGGAAGCTCAGGTCGGCCTGGCCGGCCTCGCCCTCGGGCGTCCCCACGCACAGGAAATGGACCTCGCCGAACGCCCCGATCTCCGCGAACGAGGTGGTGAAGCGCAGCCGCCCGGCGTCGAGGTTCTTCCGCAGCAGCGGTTCCAGGTCCGGTTCGAAGAACGGGGCCGTCGCCGCTGGCCGCGGTCGCGATCTTCTCCGCGTCGATGTCGATGGCCAGCACGTCGTGGCCGAGATCGGCCAGGCAGACCGCGTGCGTCAGGCCCAGGTAACCCGTTCCGATGATGGTGATCCGAGACAACGGACCAGTCCTCCCCGAGGCGCGTTTTCTTCACCCAAGCAGCCCTGCCTCTCCCGGCACCGACATCCAGGTGGCGGACGGCTGGCCGTTCGGCGAACAACCGCGTGCGCCGCTGTGCCGGGCTCCCGCGCCCGTTTCCGGGCGGCTGCGCCCGGGTTGGCCAGTTACATCTGTATCGGCACCCCGGCTAGGCTGGGGGCCGTTATGAGTGCTCAGACCAGCCGATCCGCCTACCTGGATCACGCGGCCACCACGCCCATGCGGCCCGAGGCGATCGCCGCCATGACCGAGGAACTCGCCCGGCTCGGCAACCCGTCTTCGCTGCACGCCGCCGGCCGGCGGGCCCGGCGGGTGGTGGAGGAATCCCGCGAGCAGCTGGCCGAGGTGTTCGGCGCCCGGCCGAGCGAGGTCGTCTTCACCAGCGGCGGGACCGAGGCGGACAACCTGGCCGTGAAGGGCCTGTACTGGGCCCGCCAGGACGGCTCCCGGCGGCAGGTGCTGACCACCTCGGTGGAGCATCACGCCGTGCTTGACTCGGTCCGGTGGCTGGAGGAGGCCCAGGGCGCGGAGGCGGTCTGGCTCGGCGTCGACGCCGAGGGCGCCATCCCCGCCGACGCGTTCCGCGCCGCTCTGGCCCGCTCGGCGGAGCAGGTGGCCCTGGTCAGCGTGATGTGGGCCAACAACGAAGTCGGTACCGTCCAGCCCATCGCCGAGCTGGCCGCCGTGGCCCGCGAGTACGGCGTTCCCTTCCACACCGACGCCGTCCAGGCCGCCGCCCAGCTGCCGGTCGACTTCGCGGCCAGCGGCGCGGACGCGCTCTCGCTGTCCGCGCACAAGCTGGGCGGCCCGGTCGGCGTCGGCGCGCTGATCCTGGGCCGCGGCATCGAGCCGGTGCCCGTCCTGCACGGTGGCGGCCAGGAGCGCGACATCCGCTCGGGTACTCTCGACACCCCCGCCATCCGCGCCTTCGCCGTCGCCGCCGAAGCCGCCGCCCGCCACCGCGCCGAGGAGACCAGGCAGCTGGCCGTCCTGCGCGACGACCTGGTCCGCCAGGTCCAGGCGGCCGTCCCGGACGCCGTCCTCAACGGCCCCGCCCCCGGTGCCGTGCTCACCGGCCTGGTCCCCGGCCCGGCCCGCCTCCCCGGCAATGTCCACTTCTCCTTCCCCGGCTGCGAGGGCGACGCCCTGCTCATGCTGCTGGACGCCAACGGCATCGCCTGCTCAACCGGCTCGGCCTGCACCGCCGGGGTGGCCGAACCCAGTCACGTCCTGCTGGCCATGGGCGCCGACGACTCCCGCGCCCGCGGCTCGCTGCGCTTCTCCTTCGGCCACACCTCGACGCAGCAGGACGTCGACGCCGTAGCCGTCGTCATCGCCGAAGTCACCGACCGCGCCCGCCGCGCCGGCACCCGCTAGCCACACCGCTGCCATCCGCCAGCCCCGCCCCTGCCGTCCCAGGGCGAGCCGCAACGATGGAACATCGGTGTCGCCATAGCCGCACCGATGCGCCTTATCGGCGGGAACGGTACCGGCCCGGGGCGGTAACCTGGAGGGCGATGAGCGGACTGAAGGTGCTGGCGGCTATGTCGGGCGGAGTGGACTCCGCGACCGCCGCGGCGCGGGCGGCGGACGCGGGTCACGAGGTGACCGGCGTCCACCTGGCGCTGTCCGCCAACCCGAAGTCCTACCGGACCGGCGCCCGCGGCTGCTGCACGCTGGAGGACGCCCGGGACGCACGCCGGGCTGCCGACGTCATCGGCATCCCGTTCTACGTCTGGGACATGGCCGAGCGGTTCCACCGCGACGTGGTCGAGGACTTCGTCGCCGAGTACGCCGCGGGCCGCACCCCCAACCCGTGCCTGCGCTGCAACGAGAAGATCAAGTTCGCCGCGGTCCTGGACAAGGCGCTGGCCCTGGGCTTCGACGCGGTCTGCACCGGGCACTACGCCCGGATCTCCGGCGGCGTCCTGCACCGGGCTGCGGACCCCGGCAAGGACCAGTCCTACGTGCTGGCCGTGCTGACCTCCGATCAGCTCAGCCACGCCATGTTCCCGCTGGGGGACACGCCCAAGGCCGAGGTCCGGGCCGAGGCGGGCCGCCGCGGCCTGGCCGTGGCCGACAAGCCGGACAGTCACGACGTCTGCTTCATCGCCGACGGCGACACCCGGGCCTTCCTGACCGGGCAGCTGGGCGCGGCACCTGGCCCCATCGTCGACCAGTCCGGGGCCGTCCTGGGCGAGCACGACGGAGCCTTCGGCTTCACCGTCGGGCAGCGCCGCGGCCTGCGCGTCGGCCGCCCGGCCGACGACGGCCGTCCCCGCTACGTCCTGGACATCGAGCCCGTCACCAACACGGTGACCGTCGGCCCCGCCGAGGGCCTGGACGTCACCGAGATCACCGCCAGCCGCCCGGTCTGGACCGGCTGCGCCCCGCTGACCGAGCCGCGAGAGTGCCTGGTGCAACTGCGCGCCCACGGCGAGATCCACGCCTGCACGGCCTGGCTGGACGGCGATGACCTGCGCGTCCGCCTGCTCCACCCGGCCCGCGGCGTAGCCAGGGGCCAGGCCGCCGTTCTCTACGACGGCGACGCGGTCCTCGGCAGCGCCACGATCAGCACGAACCAGTGCCCCGGCCCGCGTCTCCGCGGAGACGCGCTAGCTTGCTCAGCTGTCCCCGAACAGGTGCCGGTTCAGCTCCGGCGGGCGGGTCTGACTCCGGGCACGAATCGGTGTAGAAGTTCATGACCGCGATGACCCGCATGTCGTGCTCGGCTCGCAGGGTCCGCGCGAAGTGCGGGTAGGTCTTCCCGTCGAAGAAGATCAGCTGGCCCGCCTGCGGGCGGATGGCTGAGCAGTTCTTCTCCAGCTCCTCGACGCCTACCGCGGCGGGGTCGTGGCCGACGACCAGCTCACCGCCGCCTTCGGGGTGATCGGTGAAGAAGAGCAGCCCGGTGACGGGGTTGGAGTCGACGTGGCACTCGAACCGCATCGTCTCGCCCAGCTGCACGTTCAGGACGACGCCGTAGCGATCGTCGGCCGCGGCCTTGATGGGCTGGCCCCACGCCTGATTCGCCAGCTCCAGGAAGGCGCCGCGGTAGAGCTGGTACAGCCAGGGCAGCTGCTGCCGGACCGTATCGGCGTGCACGCGGCCGCGCGTAATGAACGTCACGTCCTCGGCCTCGCGGGACAGCACGGGCGTACGCGGGAAATCGTGAAAATCGGCCTCGGCCGCAACACTCTTAATATTGTCCGTCCAGTCCAGAGGAAGCAGACTGGTGACGTCGAACGCCGTCCACCGGAAACGTTCCGCCATGGCGAGCCGTCCTAAATTGACATAATAAAGGGAATGGTACGCAAAGCTAAGATCTGATGCGCCATTAACCTGCGGGATACTGGCCAGTTATCCAAGGATCTTGCGGAATCTAATACGCCGGGTCCCGCTCGTCCCGGTCATCATCTTCCACGAACAAGCGGGAAAAATCAGATCGAGGCGCACGAACCGGGCGTTCGAAGAGAGCCTGTGACGGGTAGTCGCCCAGCCCCTCCGGATCTTTGCAGCGGCTAAAATGCTGTCCTTCGTAATAGTTGTGCAGTGCCTGGTTGGTGGTCCGCACATCTATCCGCATCAGTTCGGCGTCGTGCGTTTTCTCGGCTTGCTCGGCGGCCCAGTCGAGCAGGGCGGCGCCGAGCTCGAGTCCGCCGTAGCTTCTGCTGACCACGATCCGCCGTACATACACCGCCGGCCGTGGATTCTTGTCCGATGGCCAGACCGGCTGATCTCGCGTGGCCATGGTTTCTTCCCGGTCGACAGTGATCGTGCCGACCACCGCCTGGCCGTCCCTGAGCAGTCGTGTCTTGCCTTCGCGCAGGTCGCTCAGGATGCGTTGCTCGTGTCCGGCCAGGTCGGGCCAGGGTCGCTGCCACTGGTCGATGTCTCGATCCCCCAGCCAGCCAGCGGCTTCCCGGACGAGCCCGGCTACCTCCTCGAAATCTTCCGGTCCGGCAACATACAGGACAAACGGGTACCCTCCCACCCGTACATAGTTACCCGTATCCTGTTCGCGCGGTAGCTTCGGGGCCGGCGATGGCGGGGGAGCGGCCCGGGCCCATCCTCGTGACCCGTTCCCGGAAACCCGTTGGCCTGGCCAAACGCCGACTGGCCCCGCTGGGTGAGCCCGGAGAATAATCCGGTCCCGGGCTGAGGGCCAAGCCGGGCCAGGACGGACCGCCGGCGCTGCGTATAAGAGCCAACGCCGACGGCTCAAGACTTCAGGCCGTCCCTTTAGGAGAAGAAGGGGTCGTAGTGCTCATAGCGGTACTGGAGCGAGGGACGTGCGTGGAGCTTGGCCATTACCTTCTCCTCCTTCCTGTATCGGCACCGCACGGAATGCTCCAAGCGGCGTAATCTGCGATTTATGGCACTATCAGATACACGGGTTCCGCCGCGTATCCAGGGCTAGTTAACCCTGTCCGCTCGCCAACCTCAATTGGTCATGGTCGCGATTGGAGCTTATGTGTTGTTCTGCCCTCAGGTTTTATCCTGGGCGGGTCTCGCCGACATCTTCTGGCCCGGGTGAGCCCATGATGGGCTCCGGGACCTGCCCGACGTTGGTGACGAACTGGTTCCGGTCCGCCGGATAGACGGTGACGGTCAGCCGCATCGGATTCTTGTTGCCGTCAAAAGCCGTCCGGAAGATTTCGTACACCACGACCCGGCCGTCGGGGGACAGTTTGAAGAAGTCTGCCTCAACCGGGTTCGGCGCCCGCACGGTGATCCAGTCGCGGTATCCCATTTGCTGCAGGTGAAGAACGTCGGCCAGATACCGGACGGTGCCCTCTTCGATGTCCTGGGGGCTCCGGAGGCGAGTGGCGCCGCGGCTGGCGAACTCGTCCGGGTAGTACGACGTCCGCATCGTCCACGGGATGCCATCGATGAAGCAGCGCTCGTGCCGGCTGATGACCGTGGTGCCTATCTCGATCTGAAGCGAGGTCGCCACGTCCTCGGAGGCCGCCTGTATCTCCACCTGCATCCCGCTGGTCGAGGCCACCTTGTCCCGGTTCACGTCCGACCGGTAGCTGGTGTTCTCCGTGGCTCCCGCGTGGGACGGATCATTAGTCAAGGTGGTGATGAAGGGGTCGATCTTGGGGACGACGAAGGTGCCCTGACCCGGGCGCGTCTCCACCAGCCCGAGAGTCGTGAGCCACTTGATCGCATCGCGGACCGTGTTACGCGAGGCGCCGTAGAGTTCCCGCAGCTCGGTTTCCGTCTGGAGCTGCTGGCCCGGATCGAGATCCCCGGCCTCGATCTTGCCCCGCAGGTCCTCGGCGATCTGCCGGTACAACGGATTCGCCATCAGACCTCCTCGGCCTTGTTGTACCCGATCATAGGAGTGATCCCACCTGTCCGGACCATCCTTGCCGCTCGACTCGCCGGAATGTTTTGCTGCTCTTCGGTTTAGCCCGGCTCCAGCTGCGGTACACCCCAGGGAGAGTACCAGAGGTCGGGATGATTCCAAAGGCTGGGCACGTGGGTTTTATCCTAGCAGTCCGGCTGCTTGGATGCACTAGGATCTGCCGACTAGATCCAGACAGTTGAACGGTAAGCCTTAACCGGACATACGGTACCAAGAGTGACCGGCGGCGGTCGTGCAGGTCTTACCGCTCGATCGAGGCCCGGGCTCGTCGCCCGCCTCCCCCCGGATCGCGCGGCAGGGCTCCAGGCTTCACGGATTGTCCCAGGTCAAAGGGTGAGTCCCGTTGGTCGCAAGCCTTAGTCGCCCGCGAGTGCTTCCCTTGGGCCGCGCGAGCCGAGACGGTCTCCCGTATGTCGAGTCATACCAACCTTTGGGCTGGCTCCTGCAAGTGGAATAGGCCCGGCTGTCTGAATTAGACCCTCAAGTTCTGTTTCAGAGGATCGCGCCCGGGTATCGTTCAGATCACACTAAGAGGTTGGGATGGTCCACCTGCTTGGTCACAACTGAACATGTCATACCAGCCAGATCGGGTGTATGGAACATCTCAGGCCAGCAGCCGGGATGGTATGACCAGCTAGAGGGTCCAACGACGCACCAGCTAGCGAAGCCCGGGAGCTGCTTCCCGGGCCGGAGGGAGCGGGACCCGGCGGTGCTCGGCACCGCCGGCCGAGGTGCGGAGGCCCATATGGACCGCATCATGCTAGCCGTGGCCATCGGACTGGCGCTGACGTTTGCCGTCGGGGTCGTCCTCGGAGTCATCGTGATGATCTCGATGGCCTCCAACCGGGAAGACCGGCTGGGCACGCTGACCAGCCAGCCCCCTGATCTGCTCGCCCGCGGAGCCCGCCGCCTGTACGGCGTCGGCCTCCGGGACGTCACACCGCGCGCCGTCATGCCGCGCGAGACCGAGGACCTCCGGCGATGAGCGCCGTCACCGAGGTGATCCTCATCATCGCCGTGTTCTTCGTCATCGGCGTCGGGGTCGGGATTGCCGTCGTGTACGGCCTGTCCGCCCGCCGCTCCGACCACGACAGCTGATTCTCCCCGCGGCCGGCCTGCAACGGCCGGAGAGGACAGAGCCATGACCACTTCCCCCAGCCCCGCGCCGTCCTACTGCCAGCTGCACGTCGGCGCGCCGCTCAGCCCGTCTCAGTGGACGACCTGCTGGAACTACGGCTGGCACCAGCCGGCCACCCTGGCCGCCCGGCTCGGCTACGACGTCGGGCACAACATCCTTCCGGTCCTGATCGTCGTGGCCGTCATCGCCTTCGCCGTCGTGAAGGTCTTCAGCCGGAGCTGACCGCGGACCGGGCAGCGGCGGTCCTCGTGGCCCGGGCCGCCAGGCCCTAAGCTCGGCAGCGTGGGTAACCAGCCTTTTCCGTGGTCGCCGGGCAGCGCCGCCGGCATCGGATCCATGCCCGGGACGGACCCGGCCGAGGCCATGCGGGTCATCGCGGGCGAGCTGCCCGACTTCCCGTACCTGCCGGAGCTGCCGGCCCGCGGCCCGGGCGCGGACCTGACCGGCCGCACCGCCGCTCTGCTCGTCGACGTGCCAGCCGAGGTGACCCCCCGCGGCTGGCGACTGGCCGAACGGCCCGGCCGGGACGTGACCCGGGCCCGGTCGATGCTCTCCGCCGACCTCGATGTCCTCGAGGAGGTGCTGCAGGGCTTCACCGGCCCGGTCAAGATCCAGCTCTGCGGCCCGTGGACGCTCGCGGCCACGCTGGAGCTGCCGCGCACCATGAACATGGCGCTGGCCGATCCCGGCGCGGTGGCCGACCTGACCGCCTCGCTGGCCGAGGGCGCGGCCGCCTACGCGGCCGACGTGGCCAGGCGGGTGCCCGGCGCTCAGCTGATCGTCCAGTTCGATGAGCCGGCCCTGCCGTCCGTGCTCGGGGGCCTGGTACCGACCCAGAGCGGCCTGTCCCGGCTGGCCGGGGTGGAGGACCACATCGCGATCGAGCGGCTGGGCCAGGTCCTGGCCGGCGTACCCGGTTACACGCTGGTGCACTGCTGTGCCGCCCTGGTCCCGTTCGGCCTGATCCGGCAGTCCGGGGCGGACGGGATCGCCTTCGACCTCAGCCAGCTCCGGCGGGGCGAGCAGGACGCTGTCGCCGAGGCGGCGGAGGCGGGTCTCGGCCTGCTGACCGGGGCCGTCGCTACCGTGGCTGATGAGCCCGCCCGCCCGCGCGACGTGGCCGAGCGGGTCATCCGGCTGTGGCACCGCACCGGCCTGCCGATGGATACCGCGAGCGCACAGGCGGTCATCACGCCGGCCTGCGGCCTGGCCGGTGCCTCCCCGGCCGGGGCCCGCGCGGCGCTGGCCGTGTGCCGGGAGGCGGCGGCCATCCTGCCGGAGCTGATCGAGGAGACGGGGGGCGAGGTCGGGTGAGCGACAACACCGACACCACAGACATCAAGCCGAACGGCGCTGCGGCCAGCGAGCCGTCACCCGGGGCACGCCGCCGTCATGCCGACCTCAGCCTGGAGATCACCGAGGCTGACCACCGGTACTACGTGCTGGACTCGCCGACCATCTCCGACATCGACTACGACACCAGGATGCGCGAGCTGCGCGCCCTGGAGGAGGAGTACCCGGAGCTGCGCACTCCGGACTCGCCCACCCAGACCGTGCACGGCAACGTGTCCACCCAGTTCACCCCGGTGGAGCACCTGGAGCGGCTGCTCAGCCTGGACAACGTCTTCACCGACGAGGACCTGGGCGGCTGGGCCGACCGGGCCGCGCGGCTCGGCGGCGAGGGGCCCTACCTGTGCGAGCTGAAGATCGACGGGCTCGCCATCGACCTGGTCTACCGGGACGGCGTGCTGACCGGCGCCGCCACCCGCGGTGACGGCCGCACCGGCGAGGACGTCACGCCCAACATCCGCACCATCGCCGCCATCCCGGCCCGGCTGGCCGGCTCCGGCCATCCCGCCGTGCTGGAGGTCCGCGGCGAGGTGTTCATGCCGGTCGAGGCGTTCGAGAAGCTGAACGAGTCACTGCTTGACGCGGGCAAGGCCGCCTTCGCCAACCCGCGGAACTCCGCGGCCGGCTCACTGCGCCAGAAGGATCCCCGGGTCACCGCGTCCCGCTCGCTGAGCGCCATCGTGCACGGCATCGGGCGGGTCGAGGGCGGCGGCGGGGACACCGCCATCAGCGGCGCCGCCGCCGGGCCAGGGTCCGAAGGCCACCTCGAGGGCGCGCCCGACACCCAGTCCGGCTGGTACCAGCGGCTGGCCGGGTGGGGCCTGCCGGTCAGCGGCCTGGTCGCCGTCGTGCCCGACATGGCCGGGGTCCGGGCCTACATCGCCCACTACGGCGAGCACCGGCACGACCCGCCGTACGAGATCGACGGCGTGGTGGTGAAGATCGACCAGCTCGCCCTGCAGCGCCAGCTCGGCTCGACCAGCCGGGCGCCGCGCTGGGCCATCGCCTACAAGTACCCGCCCGAGGAGGTCACCACCCGGCTCCTCGACATCAGGGTGAATGTCGGGCGCACCGGGCGGGTCACCCCGTACGCGGTGATGGAACCGGTCAAGGTCAGCGGCTCCACGGTCGAGCAGGCCACCTTGCACAACGCCGACGAGGTCAAGCGCAAGGGCGTCCTGATCGGCGACATGGTCATCCTGCGCAAGGCGGGCGACGTGATTCCCGAGGTCCTCGGCCCGGTCGCCGATCTGCGCACCGGGGACGAGCGCGAGTACGTCTACCCGACCCACTGCCCGTCCTGCGGCACCGAGCTGGGCCGGGACGAGGGCGAGGTCGACTGGCGCTGCCCGAACACGCGGTCCTGCCCGGCTCAGCTCCGGGAGCGGTTGTTCCACGTGGCGGGCCGCGGCGCCTTCGACATCGAGGTGCTCGGCTACGAGGCCGTGGGTGCGCTGCTGGACTGCGGTCTGGTCACCGACGAGGGCGACCTGTTCGCCCTGACCGAGGAGCAGCTCCTGACCTGCCCGTTCTTCGTCGTCAAGCAGGGCACGCTGAGCGCCAACGCCGCCCGGCTGCTGGCCAACCTGGATCAGGCCCGGACCCGGCCGCTGTGGCGGATCCTGGTCGCGCTGTCCATCCGGCACGTCGGGCCGACCGCGGCCCGGGCCCTGGCCGCGGAGTTCGGCTCGCTGGACGCGATCGAGGCGGGCAACGTGGACGCCCTGGCCGCGGTGGAAGGGGTCGGTCCCATCATCGCCGCTTCGCTGCGCGAGTGGTTCGCCGTCGACTGGCACCAGGCCATCGTGGCCAAGTGGCGCGCGGCCGGGGTCCGGCTGGCCGACCCGGACTTCGACCCCGACCGGGCCGCGGCCCGGCTGCTGGCCGGGGTGTCGGTGGTCATCACCGGCACGCTGCCCGGCTTCAGCCGGGAGGAGGCCGGCGAGGCGGTCCGCGCCGCGGGCGGCAAGGTGACCTCCTCGGTGTCCAAGAAGACCGACTTCGTGGTGGCGGGGGAGAACGCCGGGTCCAAGTACGACAAGGCCGTCGAGCTCAAGATCCCGATCCTGGACGAGCCGGGCCTGCGGCTCCTGCTGGAGCAGGGACCGGACGCCGTCCGCCCGCCCGCGGCTGAGGCAGATACCGCGGCTGAGGCAGGCACCGAGCCCGAGCCAGGCACCCAGCCCGAGCCAGGCACCCAGCCCGAGCCAGGCACCGAGCCCGAGCCAGGCACCGAGCCCGCGGCCGGGAGCGAGCCCGCCGACGGCTAGTCCGCGGCCAGGATCTCCACCGGGTCCCCGGCCCGGATCAGCGCGCCCCGGGCCGGCCGCCGGTCCGGGATCAGGTTCTGGCCGAAGACGAGCTGCTGGCCGAACCGGCGGCGCCGGCCGAGCATCTTCAGCGGCTGCGAGCCGCGCTCGCCGGTCACCTGGTCGGTGGTGGTGACCACGCACCGCCCGCACGGCTTGGCCACCCGGAAGCTGACCGCGCCGATCCGGATCCGGCGCCAGCGGTCCTCATCCCAGGGCTGGCCGCCGGTCACCACCACGTTGGGCCGGAACCGGGTCATCGGGACCGGCTGATCGCCGTCGGCGGCCAGCCAGCGGCCCAGCTCGGCCAGCGAGGCGGTACTGGTCAGCAGCAGCGGATAGCCGTCCGCGAAGCTCACCACGTCCCCGTCCTGGCCGAACTCGGGGTCCACCGCGCGCCGGGTCGGGTCATCCAGGTAGACCAGGCGCACCGGGCGGCCGAGGTAGGCCGTGAACCACGCGTCCGCGGCCTGGCCCGCCGCCGCGGCCAGCACCACCGAGCTCCAGACCGCCACCTTGAGCAGCTCGGCGCCCGGGCCGGGCTCGGCCACCTGCAGGCCGGGCCGCTCCGGGGCCGACACGGCGATGGACCCGCCCGGTCCCGCGTAGCCGGTCCTCACCCGGGCCAGCGAGGGTTCCTCCCGCTGGCTCACGAACCGGAAGTCCTCGTCGACCAGCAGCCAGCGCCGGTCACCAGCCAGGCCCCAGGGCTCGACCAGGCCCTCGGCCAGGTCCACCGCGTGCCCGGCCTTCATCGGATAGATGTGGACCGAGGCGAGCCGGATCATGCCGGGGGCGTCCCGGCGGCCTGCTCCGGTACCGCTCACATCCGGCTCCTGGTCCGCTCGTGCTGGCGCTCACGTTGGCGCTCATGCTGGCGCTGCGGACGACGCTGTCACGACGGGATGACCCGATCCTAACCCGTCCTGCGTTATCCGTTACTGGCTGCCTGCGCAGCGCCCCTAGTATGGCGGGCATGCCCATCACCCCTGACGAGGTCGCGCACCTGGCCCGGCTGGCGAGGATCGAGCTGTCCGACGCCGAGCTCGGCCATCTCGCGCCGCAGCTGGATCAGATCATCACCGCGGTCGCGCAGGTCCAGGAGGTGGCCGCGGAGGGCATCCCGCCCACCTCCCACGCGACCGGCCTGACCAACGTGTTCCGCGACGACGTGCCGGTGCCGTGCCTGACCCCGGCCGAGGCCCTGGCCGCGGCGCCTGCGGTGGAGCAGCAGCGGTTCAAGGTCCCGCGCATCCTGGGGGAGGACTGATGGAGGACCTGACCCGCATGACGGCCGCCGGGCTCTCGGCGGCGCTGGCCGCGCGCGAGGTGTCCGCGGCCGAGGTGGCGCGGGCGCACCTGGACCGGATCGCCGCGGTCGACGAGGGCGTGCACGCCTTCCTGCACGTCGCCCGGGAGGCGGCCCTGGCCCAGGCGGCCGAGGTCGATGACCGGCGCGGCCGGGGCGAGACGCTCGGCCCGCTGGCCGGCGTCCCGGTCGCGGTCAAGGACGTGTTCACTACCGTCGGCATGCCCACCACCTGCGGTTCGCGCATCCTGGAAGGCTGGCACCCGCCGTACGAGTCGACCATCACCCGGCGGCTGCGCGACGCCGGGGCGATCATCCTGGGCAAGACCAACATGGACGAGTTCGCCATGGGCTCCTCCACCGAGAACTCGGCCTTCGGGCCTACGCACAACCCGTGGGACCTGGGCAAGATCCCGGGCGGTTCGTCAGGTGGCTCGGCCGCCGCGGTGGCCGCCTACGAGGCCCCGCTGGCCATCGGCACCGACACCGGCGGGTCCATCCGCCAGCCCGCGGCGGTCTGCGGGATCGTCGGCACCAAGCCCACCTACGGCGGCTCGTCCCGGTACGGGGTGGTGGCCTTCGCCTCCAGCCTGGACACCCCCGGGCCGTTCGGCCGGACCGTGCTGGACACCGCGCTGCTGCACGAGGCGATGTCCGGGCACGATCCGTGCGACTCCACCTCGATCGACGCGGCCGTGCCGCCGGTGGTGGCGGCGGCGCGTGAGGCCGACGTGAGCGGCCTGCGCATCGGCGTGGTCACCGAGCTGAGCGGGGACGGCTACCAGCCCGGGGTGCTGGCCCGGTTCGCCGAGGCGGTCGAGGTCCTCGAGTCCCTCGGGGCCAAGGTCACCGAGGTGTCCTGCCCGCACTTCCGCTACGCGCTGCCCGCCTACTACCTGATCGCGCCGAGCGAGTGCTCGTCCAACCTGGCCCGCTTCGACGCGATGCGGTACGGCCTGCGGACCGGCGACGACGGGACCCGGGACGCCGAAGAGGTGATGGCGCTGACCCGCGAGGCGGGCTTCGGCGACGAGGTGAAGCGGCGCATCATCCTGGGCACCTACGCGCTGTCCAGCGGCTACTACGACGCCTACTACGGCAAGGCCCAGCAGGTCCGCACGCTGATCATCCGGGACTTCGACGCGGCCTTCAGCCAGGTCGACGTGCTGATCTCCCCGGCCACGCCGACCACCGCGTTCGGAATCGGGGAGCGGGCCGATGACCCGATGGCCATGTACCTGGCCGACCTGTGCACCATCCCGTCCGACCTGGCCGGCAACGCGGCCATCTCCGTCCCGTGCGGGCTGGCCGGCGAGGACGGGCTGCCGGTCGGGCTGCAGGTGATGGCGCCGGCCCTGGCCGACGACCGGCTCTACCGGGTCGGCGCGGCCGCCGAGGCGGCCTTCACCGGCCGCTGGGGCGGCCCGCTGCTGGCCCAGGCGAAGGGACTGTGACCATGACCACCCCGACCGTCGTCCCGTACGCCGAGGCGCTGGAGCGCTACGAGCCGGTCATCGGCCTGGAGACGCACGTCGAGCTGGGCACCAGGACCAAGATGTTCTGCGGCTGCCCGACCACGTTCGGCGCCGAGCCCAACAGCCAGGTGTGCCCGGTCTGCCTGGGCCTGCCCGGCTCGCTGCCGGTGACCAACCGGACCGCGATCGAGTACACGATCCGCATCGGCCTGGCCCTGAACTGCGGCATCGCCAGCTGGTGCCGGTTCGCGCGGAAGAACTATTTCTACCCGGACATGCCCAAGGACTTCCAGATCTCCCAGTACGACGAGCCGCTGTGCACCGACGGCTTCCTGGACGTGGCCGTCGGCGACCGGACCGTCCGGGTCGGCATCGAGCGGGTCCACCTGGAAGAGGACACCGGCAAGTCGCTGCACGTCGGCGGCGTCACCGGGCGCATCCACGGCGCCGAGTACTCGCTGGTCGACTACAACCGGGCGGGCATCCCGCTGGTCGAGATCGTGACCAAGCCGGTCGAGGGCACCGACGTGCTGGCCCCCGAGATCGCCCGCGCCTACGTCACCGAGCTGCGCGACCTGGTCCGCGCGCTGGGCGTCTCTGACGTGCGGATGGAAGAGGGCTCGATGCGCTGCGACGTGAACGTGTCGCTGTCGCCGCGCGGCTCGGGCCGGTGGGGTACCCGCAGCGAGACCAAGAACGTCAACTCGCTGCGCTCGGTGGAACGCTCCGTCCGGTCTGAGATCGAGCGGCAGGCCGGCGTGCTCGACGCCGGCCAGCGGGTCGTCCAGGAGACCCGGCACTTCCAGGAGGACTCCGGCACCACCACGCCGGGCCGGTCGAAGGAAGAGGCCCAGGACTACCGCTACTTCCCCGAGCCCGACCTGGTGCCGCTGGCCCCGCCGGCCGAGTGGGTCGAGCAGATCCGCGCCGCCCTGCCCGAGGCGCCCGCCGCCCGCCGGGCCCGGCTGCAGGCCGAGTGGGACCTGTCCGAGCTGGAGATGACCGCGCTGTCCAACGCGGGCGCGCTCGACCTGGTGGCGGAGACGGTCGCGGCGGGCGCGTCGCCGGCTGACGCCCGCAAGTGGTGGCTCGGCGAGCTGGCCCGCCGGGCCAACGACACCGGCACCGAGCTGGCCGGCCTGGCCATCACCCCGGCCCAGGTGGCCCGGGTCGCGGACCT
Source organism: uncultured Actinomycetes bacterium (assembly GCA_963744005.1). Classification (GTDB taxonomy): domain Bacteria; phylum Actinomycetota; class Actinomycetes; order Streptosporangiales; family Streptosporangiaceae; genus Palsa-504. The sequence continues at coordinate 150,932 of CAVURU010000004.1, forward strand.
GGTCTCGGCGGGCACGCTGAACGACCGGCTGGCCCGCGACGTGATCGACGCGGTGCTGTCCGGGGCGGGCGACCCCGACCAGGTCGTCGCCGACCGCGGCCTGGCCGTGGTCAGCGACGAGGGCGCGCTGGCCGCCGCCGTCGACGCCGCCATCGCCGGAAACCCGGACGTGGCGGCCAAGGTCCGCGACGGCAAGGTCGCCGCGGCCGGGCCCCTGGTCGGCGCGGTCATGAAGGCCACCGGCGGCCAGGCCGACGCCGCCCGCGTCCGCCAGCTCATCCTGGACCAGCTCAGCTGAGGCAGCGGTCCCCGGGCGTGGAAGCCAGGACGACATGGTTGTCACAACCATGTCGTCCTGACCGCGTGGTTGTGACAACCACGCGGTTGGGCCGCCCCCGCGGCGCACGCACCTGACCGGCCGCCGCCACCACGGCCCGTTCGGCGCAAAGAAGCAAAGAAGCGAAGAACTAGCGGGACTTCCCGGCCGAGATGCCGAATTCCCGGTGCACCCGCTCCCAGAAGGCGTCCCGCAGCCACTCGCGGGCCTCCTGGTAGGAGCGCAGCGACTGGCCCAGTTCCTTCTCCGCGTCGACCAGCAGTTCCTTGTCGATGACCGGCGGGAGGATGGGGCCGGGCAGCAGGTCGCGGATGTTGTCCCGGCCGCGGGTCAGGATCCACTTCTGCGCGACGTGCTCGCCCGCTTCCTCGACCCGGCCCCGGTCCGGCCCGAGCCGCGGCATCGGGCCGGTGCTGGACGGGGTCCACCCGCTGGGCAGGACCGGATGCGAGCCGGTCCGGGTCAGCGGCGGCGGCACCGGCATCCGGGGTGAGGTGTGCTGCTGCGGCCGCTCGCCGAACAGCTGGGACGGCGAGGGCACGGTCGGCGGCCCGGCCGGCCCGTAGGACCCCTGCTCCGGCGGCCGCCCCTGGTCGGACGGCACCGGGTTCTTGGTGAAGTAGGGGCGCAGGAACGAGGCGTCCAGCACGTCGACCGTGTCCGACTCCCACACCAGCCGCTCGGCCTGGTTGGTGCCGTACGGCGGCTCGATGCCCCACAGGTGCACGCGCACCCCGTAGGCCTGGGCCGCTTCCACCGCGGGCACCATGTCCTCGTCGCCCGCGATCAGCACCGCGTCGGTGATGGCGCGGTGCCGGGCCAGCGCTTCCATGTCCGCCCGGATCTGCGCGTCCACGCCCTTCTGCTGGCCGCGGGCGTTCAGGTTGCCCAGCCGCAGCTTGACCCACGGCATCTGGGCGATGACCCGCTGGTCGATGGTGGGCACCCGGTCACGCGCCGCGTCGTACCAGTAGACCCGCAGCAGCTCGCCGCGGATGATCTCGTCGGCGTGCTTGGTGACGACCTGGATGAGCGGGGGAGCGTCCACCCGGAAGTCCCGCCGGGAGCTCGTCGCGAACAGCAATTCGCCCGCCGCGGCATAGATATAGCCCACGTCCACCATGACCGCGTACCGAGCCAGGGTGGGAAGCGGGGCGGCGAATTCGCTCATCATGTCTGACTGTAGGCCAGCCCGAGCCATGCGCGTGCCACATGAGCCACATTTATCGACACTACGGAACCGTTCGGACACATAACGTCACCAAGCCCGGGTCCGGGCCGCGCTGACCTGGCCGGGCCAGCCCGGCCGGCGGGCGGCGAGGGTCCGTCATGGCACCAGGTTAACGGGCGTGTCACAGGAGGGGATTACGCTCGGCTCGTGAGCGTCATCGAGAATCCAGGCCATACGCCCGGCGATCCGGACCGGGACCGCGACCGGGCCGGGCTGCCCGAGCAGATGCGGCGAGACGTCCGCCTGCTCGGCGACATCCTCGGCGAGGTCATCCGCGACTCGGCCGGGCCGGAACTGCTCGCTGACGTGGAGAAGCTGCGGCACGCCGTGATCGAGGCGCGCCGGGAATCCCGCGATAACCCGTCCGACCCGGCCGGGGACCAGATCGCGGCCCTGGTCGCCGCCTGGGACCTGGACCGGGCCGATCAGGTGGCCCGGGCCTTCACCGTCTACTTCCACCTGGCCAACCTGGCCGAGGAGCATCAGCGCCTCCGCCAGCTGCGCGAGCGGGACACCGGGGACGAGCCGGTCCGCGAGTCGCTCGCCGCCGCCGTGGCCGAGGTCGAGCACGACGCCGGGCACGAGCAGCTCCGCGAGCTGCTCGAGACGCTGCGGGTGCACCTGGTGCTGACCGCGCATCCCACCGAGGCCCGCCGCCGCGCCGTGGTCGAGGGCCTGCGCCGGATCAGCGAGCTGCTGCGGCTCGTCGATGACGACCGCGCCGGGTCGGCCGATCACGCCGAGGCCCGCCGCGCCCTGCGGGAGAACATCGACCTGCTGTGGCGGACGTCGCAGCTGCGGGTCAAGGCCATGGACCCGATCGACGAGGTCCGGACGGTCATGGCCGCCTTCGACGAGACCCTCTTCCGGGTCGTGCCCACCGTGTACCGCGAGCTGGACCGGGCCCTGGCCGCCACCGGGGACCAGAGCTACCTGGCTCCCGCCTTCCTGCGCTACGGCAGCTGGGTGGGCGCCGACCGGGACGGCAACCCGTTCGTGACCGCCCAGGTCACCCGGGAGACGGCCACCATCCAGGCCGACCACGTGCTGCGCGCGCTGGAGAACGCCTCGACCAGGATCGGCCGGTCGCTGACCCTGCACGAGGTGACCACCCCGCCGTCCGCGGAGCTGCGCCGCGCGCTGGCCGCGGCCGCGGCCGCCCACCCCGAGCTGCTGGCCGCGCTCAGCGCCCGGTCGCCGCAGGAGCCGTACCGGACCTACCTGCTGTACGCCGCGGCCCGGATCAGCGCCACCCGGCTGCGCGACGCCGACCTGGCCTACAAGGGCCCCGATGAGTTCCTGGCCGACCTGCGGGTGGTCCAGGAGTCGCTGCTCGCCGCGGGTGCCGCGGCTCAGGCCACCGGCGAGGTGCAGAACCTGATCTGGCAGGCCGAGACGTTCGGCTTCCACCTGGCCGGCCTGGAGGTCAGGCAGCACAGCCAGGTGCACGAGCGGGCCCTGGCCGAGCTGCGGGCCGCCGGGCCGCCCGGCGCCGAGCCCGCCGCGGACCTGTCGGCGGAGACCCAGGAGGTGCTGGCCACCTTCCGGGCCATCAGCTGGATCCAGGACCGGTTCGGCGTCGAGGCCTGCCACCGGTACGTGGTCAGCTTCACCCGCACGGCCGATGACATGGCCGCGGTCCTCGAGCTGGCCCGCTACGCCGCCGGGGCCGGGCGGGTCCCGGTGCTGGACGTGGTGCCGCTGTTCGAGAGCTCGGTGGACCTGGCCAACGCGCCGGGCGTGCTCACCGGCATGATGGCCCTGCCCGAGGTGGCCGAGCGGCTGGCCGCCACCGGCGGGGAGCTCGAGGCCATGCTGGGCTACTCCGACTCGGCCAAGGAACTCGGCCCGGCCAGCGCCACCCTGCGGCTGTACGACACCCAGGCCCGGCTGGCCGAGTGGGCCGCCGCCTACGGCGTCCGGCTGACCTTGTTCCACGGCCGCGGCGGCGCGCTGGGCCGGGGCGGCGGCCCGGCCGGCCGGGCTGTGCTGGCCCAGGCGCCCGGCTCGGTCAACGGCTCGTTCAAGGTCACCGAGCAGGGCGAGGTCATCTTCGCCCGGTACGGCCAGCAGGCCATCGCCCGGCGGCACCTGGAGCAGGTCAGCTCCGCGGTGCTGCTCGCCTCCTCGGCGCGCCGCGGCGAGCGGACCGCGGTCGCGGCGGCCAGCTACCGGGCCGTGGCCGAACGGATCGACAAGGCCGCCTGCGCCGCCTTCCGCGGGCTGGTCGAGACCGAGCGCTTCGCGGACTGGTTCGCCCGGATCAGCCCGCTGGGCGAGATCGGCGGCCTGCGGATCGGCTCCCGGCCCGCCAAGCGCGGGCTGAGCGGCAGCGCCCCGAAGGCCATGGACCTGGAGGACCTGCGCGCCATCCCGTGGGTCTTCGCCTGGTCCCAGACCCGGATGAACCTGCCCGGCTGGTTCGGGCTGGGCAGCGGGCTGGCCGCCGTCGAGGCCGACCCGGACGGGCTGGCCGTGCTGCACCGCGCCTACGCCGAGTGGCCGCTGTTCGGCTCGCTGCTGGACAACGCCGAGATGAGCCTGGCCAAGACCGACCGGCTCATCGCCGCCCGCTACCTGGCCCTGGGCGGCCGGGACGACCTGACCGCCCTGGTGCTGGCCGAGTACGACCTGACCAAGCGGCTGGTCCTGGCCGTCACCGGGCACGACCGGCTGCTGGCCGACCGCCAGGTGCTGTCCCGGGCCGTGGCGCTGCGCGACCCGTACGTGGACGCCCTGTCCTACCTGCAGCTGCGGGCCCTGGGCGCGCTGCGCGGCGCGGCCGACGACACCGACCGCGAGCCGCTGGAGCGGCTGCTCCTGCTCACCGTCAACGGCGTCGCCGCGGGCCTGCAGAACACCGGCTGACGGCCGCGCGCCGGGCCCGGCCCAGCGGCTAGGCTGCCTGACATGAGCGAGACGCAGTGGCGCACGCACCGGCTCGAGCTGGAGGACCAGACCCTGCGGGAATGGGACGCCGCGGTGCTCGCGGCCGACGCCGAGGGCATCGTCCTCGACCGGTCGGCCTTCTATCCGGGCGGCGGCGGCCAGCCGCCGGATGACGGCGTGCTGCTGTGGGGCGGCGTGCAGACCCGGATCGCCGGCGCGCGCAAGGGCGATGACCTGTACCTGATCCCGGCCGAGGGCGACCCGCTGCCGCCGGCGGGCACCGCTGTCCGCGGCGCGGTCGAGGACGACCGCCGGACCGCCCTGATGCGCACCCACTCCGGCCTGCACGTGCTGTGCGGCGTGGTCTTCCGCGACTTCGGCGCGCTGGTCACCGGGGGCAACATGGAGCCGCTCAGCGCCCGGATGGACTTCAACCTGCCCGAGCTGCCGGAGGGGTTCCGGGACGCGGTGGAGGCGGCCTGCAACGCGGAGCTCAGCGCCGACCGGCGCATCGACGTGCGGACGCTGCCCCGGGACGAGGCGTTCGCGCTGCCCGACATCATCCGCACCGCCACCAACCTGGTCCCGCCCGAGGTCAAGGAGGTCCGGATCGTCGACATCGTCGGCCTGGACCAGCAGGCCGACGGCGGCACCCACGTCGCCTCGACCGCGGCCGTGGGCCGGATCGAGGTGGCCAAGGTCGAGAGCAAGGGCAAGGGCTTCCGCCGCCTGCGCATCCGGATCGGCGAGTGAGCCGGGCCCCCCTGGACGCGGCCGCGCTGACCGCCGTCGTGGCCGGGCCCGGCCGCCTGTGGCGGGCCGTCGAGGTGACCCCGAGCACCGGCTCGACCAACTCCGACCTGCTGGCCCGCGCGGCCGCCGGGGAACCGGAGGGCCTGGTGCTGGCGGCCGAGGAGCAGGTCGCGGGCCGCGGCAGGCTGGGCCGCACCTGGGTCTCCCCGCCGCGGGCCGCGCTGACCTTCTCCGTGCTGCTCCGGCCGGCTGCGGTGCCGCGGGCCCGGCTAGGCTGGCTCCCGCTGCTGGCCGGGGTGTCCGTGGCCGCCGCGGTGCGGGAGGCGGCCGGCGTGGCGGCCGAGCTGAAGTGGCCCAACGACCTGCTCGCCCCGGCCGCGGCCGGGCACCCGGGCAAGCTGGGCGGGATCCTGGCCGAGGCCTCGGGTGATGCCGTGGTGGTCGGCATCGGCCTGAACGTGTCCACCGCGGCGGACGAGCTGCCGCCGCCCGGGCCCGGCGCGCTGCCCGCCAGCTCGCTGCGCCTGGCCCTGGCGGCCAGCCTGGACCGGGCCGCGCTGCTGGCCGCCATCCTGGCCGCGCTGGAGCGCCGGTACCGGTCGTGGACCCAGTCTCACGGAGATACCGAACGGTCCGGGCTGCGTGCTGAGTACACCGCGTTGTGCGCCACCCTGGGCCGTCACGTCCGGGTGGAACTGCCCGGCGACCGGCTCGTCGACGGGGTGGCCAGCGGGGTCGACGAGGACGGCAGGCTGCTGGTCGCCATGCCGTCCGAGGCCGAGCTGCCGGTGGCGGCCGGGGACATCGTGCACCTGAGGTGAACCGCTCGCCAGATAGGGCACTATGTGCGGTATGGCCGATGAGGACTCCCTGACCGACGACGAGCAGCCCGTGCTGTTCCTGCACCCGCACTGGAAGACGCTGATCCGCCCGGTGCTGGTCGCGGTGCTGGTGCTGGCCGTCGCGCTGGTCATCGAGGCGGCCATCCCGTCCGGCCGGGCCGCCGGGGCGGGGCGGCTGATCGTGGCCGTGATCGCGCTCCTGGCCCTGATGCTGTGGCTGATCGCGCCGGTGCTGCGCTGGCGGACCACGACGTATGAGCTGACCACCCGGCGGCTGCGGACCCGGTTCGGCATCCTCACCCGGCGGGGCCGGGACATCCCGATGACCAGGATCAGCGACGTGTCGTTCGAGCAGGGCCTGCTCGACCGGCTGCTCGGCTCCGGGCGGCTGGTGGTGGAGTCGGCGGGCGAGCACGGCCAGATCGTCCTGCGCGACATCCCGCACGTCGAGCAGGTGCAGGCCACGCTGTACCAGCTGCTCCAGGACGAGCAGCAGTGGCCGCAGTACGACCCGCGTCACCAGCCCTGATCCGGCCGCGGCCCCGCTGCTTTTACCTTTACTTTACGATTTAGCTATGACCCGCGTGCTGCTCGCCGAGGACGACGCCTCCATCTCCGAGCCCCTGTCCCGCGCCCTGCGCCGGGAGGGCTATGAGGTCGACATCACCGCGGACGGCCCGACCACCCTGGACCGGGCCCTGGGCGAGGGCGTCGACCTGATCCTGCTCGACATCGGCCTGCCTGAGCTGGACGGGCTGGAGGTGTGCCGCCGCGTCCGCGCCGACGGGTACGCGGTACCGGTGCTGATCCTCACCGCCCGGGCCGACGAGGTCGACACGGTGGTCGGCCTGGACGCCGGCGCCGACGACTACGTGACCAAGCCGTTCCGGCTGGCCGAGCTGCTGGCCCGGGTCCGCGCCCTGCTCCGCCGCGGCACGGCCGAGGGGTCAGCCGTCCTGGACGTGCGGATCGACCCGGACGCCCGCCGGGCCTGGCACGGGGACGCCGAGCTCGACCTGACCACCAAGGAATTCGACCTGCTGTGGATCCTGCTGCGGGACGCGGGCAAGGTGGTGACCCGGGAGCAGATCATGCGCGAGGTGTGGGACGCCAAGTGGTGGACCTCGACCAAGACGCTGGACATGCACATCTCCTGGCTGCGCCGCAAGCTCGGCGACGACGCGCACAGCCCCCGGTACATCACCACCGTCCGCGGGGTCGGGTTCCGCTTTGAACGCGGCGACTGAGCCCCCGATCACGGGCTGAGCGATGCGCAGGAGGCTGTGGTTCTCCGTCTTCGCCGCCGCGGCGGCCGTGGTCCTGGTCATCGGCGTCCCGGCGCTGGTCATCGCGGCCGGCCGCGGGGCCGCCGCGGTGGCCACCGTGGCCGGGCTGATGGTGGCGGCCGCGGCCCTGGCCGCGTGGCTGGCCGCCGTGCTGGCCGTCCGGGTCGCCCGGCCCGTCGAGGAGCTGGCCGAGGCGGCCGGCGGCTGGCCGCCGGGGACCCGCGGCCGCTCGGCCGCCGGTACGGCGTGGCCGACCTGGATCAGCTGGCCGACGGGCTGGACAGCTCGGCCCGGCGGCTGTCCAGCCTGCTGGCCGCCGACCGCGAGCTGGCCGTGGACGCCTCGCATCAGCTCCGCACGCCGCTCACCGCGCTGTCCATGCGGCTGGAGGAGATGATGGCCGCCGCCGATGATCCGGACGTGGTGCGGGAAGAGGGCAGCGCCGCGCTGGCCCAGGCCGAGCGGCTCGCCGACGTGGTGAGCCAGCTGCTCAGCCCGGCGCGCCGGGCCACCACGGCCGAGCTGACCGACATCGACGAGATCGTCCAGCAGCAGGTCATCGAGTGGGACCCCGCCTTCCGGCGCGCGCTGCGCAAGCTGTCCGTGATCGGCGTGCGCGGCCTGGAGGCGCACGTCACGCCGGGCGGGCTGGCCCAGGTCCTGGCCACGCTGCTGGACAACGCGCTCATGCACGGCGGCGGGACGGTGACGATCCAGACCTGGGAGAACGCCCGGTCGGTGGTGATCGAGGTCCGGGACGAGGGCAAGGGCGTCGCGCCCGAGCTGGTGTCCCGGATCTTCGAGCGGAGCGTCAGCGGCCGCCCCGAGGGCACCGGGCTGGGGCTGGCCCTGGCCCGGACCATGGCCGCCGCCGACGGCGGCCGGGTCGTCCTGGTCAAGCCCAAGCCGGCCACGTTCGCGGTGTTCCTGCCCCGGCACCCGCCGCGGCCTGGCACCCAGCCGGTCCGCGGCCCGGCCTGACCGCCCCTACTGGCCCGGCGCCTCGGACTCGGCCGCCTCGAGGTGCTCCCAGGCCAGCCCGAAGGCCCGCTCCGCCGGCGGCTCGAGCTCTCCCCACGGCGGCGCCAGCCCGGCGGCCTGCTCCGACCGGGCCGGATCGACCAGCAACGGCTCGACCAGCCCGGACACGGCCGCTTCTCCGGCCGCGACCACGGTGCCCGGCGCGTCGGCCAGGAAGACCCACTTCTTGTAGGAGAAGTACCGGAAGACGGTGCCGAACCCGGTCCCGGCCACGCTGGCCACGTTGTAGGCCAGCTCCGACTTCATGTCCAGGCCGTAGGTCACGCCCGCGATGACGGCCTCGGCGATGCCCAGGCCGATGATGTTCAGCAGGACGAACAGGACGCCCTCGCGCAGCAGCGGCTGGTTGACCCGGTGCCGGAAGGTCCAGAACCTGCTGCCCAGGTAGGTGACGACGGTGGCCGCCATGATGGACAGCCCCTTGGCCACCATGGGCCCGAGACCCATATGGCCGTGCAGGTAGTCCGCGCCGCCCAGGTCGATGACCGCTCCGATCAGCCCGACCACGCCGAACTTGGCCAGCTCCGGGATCAGGTCGGCGAGGCGCTTGCGCAGGCTTGCCAGCAACGGCATGGAGAGATGTCCTTTCGGCCCTCTGCTTTATGTACCGGGCTCGTTCACTGGGCTCGTTCACCGCCAGCCCGTGATCGCCAGCGCTGATTGCCCACGCGCGGCCTGCATTAAACCCCTGAGCAGGCTCCGAGGAAAGACCCGCACATGCTACCGGCCCGGTCCGGGTGCGGCGGCCCGTTCACTCAGGTGTCACCGAAAAACCCGCTGGAATCGCCAGTAACCCCGCCGGACCGGTACGAGCCGCCCGGTCAGGATCAGCGGGCCAGTGACTTCTCCCGCCCCGTCCCGGCGATGGCGTGCCAGGCCAGGTAGACCACGGCCGTGATCACGAAGCCGACCTCGAAGGTCAGGTCGCCGACCGACCCGACGTGCGTGGGCACCAGCCCGATGTACTCGGTCTGGTTGGAGAACAGCCAGATCGAGATGCCCATCCCGACCAGCATGGCGACCGGCCCGGCCCAGTTGGCGTGCCTGGTCGTCGAACAGCAGCGTCTCGTCCGGGTCGCGCCGCAGCAGCATGGTCGCAGAAGTACACGGCCAGCCAGGGCGCGATCCAGTAGGCGATGATGAGCAGGAAGTTCTCGTACTTGGCGCCCGCGTTGTGCAGCCCGCTCCAGGCCAGGAAGAAGCCGATGATGCCGAACCCGAGGGCCACGATCGCCCGGCGCAGCGCCAGCGGCAGCTTGATGCCGATCGCGGTGAACGACAGCGCGCCGGAGTAGATGTTGAGCACGTTGGCCGAGACGGCGCCGAGCGCGATGGCCAGCAGCGTCAGGTCGGCCAGCGGGGTGGCCAGCAGCCCGGTCATGCCGCCGGGACCGGCGAGCGCGTTGTCCGCGCTGACCGCGGTGCCGACGGCCGCGCCGACGATCTCGAGCAGGGCGCAGGACAGGAACAGGCCGGTCCCGGACCACCAGGCGATGGCCCGGCGGCTGGTGTCCGGCTTGAAGTAGCGGGTGTAGTCCGACGCGTACGGGTTCCAGCCGACCGCGTAGCCGAACGATGCGCCGAAGGTGAGCAGGAACGCGCCGGGGATGGTGTGGTGCGAGGCGCCCGGGTGGGCCTTGCTCAGGACCACCCCGGCGGCGATCAGGAAGATGATGGTCAGCACCGGGAACGCGTACCGCTCGAAGACGTGCACCAGGTTGTAGCCGAAGAACGCCACCACCACCTGCAGGGCCACGATGATGAGCAGGCACAGCACCTCGGGCATGTGGGTCAGCACGTTCAGCGCCAGGGCGCCGCTGACGCTGTTGACCGCGAACCAGCCGACGCCCGCCGTGACCGAGTTCAGCCCGGCCGGCAGCGCGTTGCCCCAGTAGCCGAAGCCCAGCCGGCTCAGCACCATCTGCGGCACGCCGTACTTCGGCCCGCGTAGCGACAAGATGCCCTGGGTGATCCCGCCGATCGCGCTGCCCAGCGCCAGGGCCAGCGCGGCCCCCCAGAAGCTCAGGCCGAACGCGGCGACGGCCAGCACGCCGACGAAGATGGTGGCGAACTCCATGTTCGGCGACGCCCAGGTCCACAGCAGCTGGATCGGCTTGCCGTGCCGCTCGTTCAGCGGGATGAACTCCGCGCCGCCCGGCTCGACCGCGATGACCTGCGTCCCGTACGTGCCTTCCCGGACGACGACGCCTGGTTCTGCGCCTGCCGGCATCTCGCGTGTCGCCATCGCCGTCCTCCAGGGGCTGGTCTGCTAGATTGCGGTGATCCTAAATCCAGATGACCCGCTCCGGTGTATCCCCGGCGTTAACTTTCGCGTCACACCGGAAAGACCATAAGGTACGGTGCGTGAGCGGATCCGCCGACCAGCCAGCCCGGCCTCGCATTCCCGGGCTTCCCCCGGTGGTCGGCATGGTGGGCGCGGGCCAGCTGGCCCGGATGACGGCCCCGGCCGCCGCCGCCCTCGGCGTCGGCTTCCGCGTCCTGGCCGACACCGCGGACGACAGCGCCGCCCAGGTCACCGCCGGGGTCCAGCTCGGGGACTACCGCTCGCTGGATGACCTGCTGGCCTTCGCGGCCGGCTGCGACGTGGTCACCTTCGATCACGAGCACGTGCCCGGCCCGCACCTGGCCGCCCTGGCCGAGGCCGGCGTGACCGTCCGGCCGGGCGGCGCCGCGCTGGCCCTGACCCAGGACAAGCTGCTCATGCGCCAGCGGCTCGCCGCGCTCGGCGTGCCCGGCCCGCGCTTCGCGGCGGTGGCCGACGCGGCCGCGGTGGCCTGCTTCGCCGGCGGCCGCTGGCCGGTCGTGCTCAAGGCGGTCAGCGGCGGCTACGACGGCCGGGGCGTGTGGGTCTGCGAGTCGGCCGGCCAGGCCGCCGAGGTGCTGGCCCGGGGCGGCCCGGGCCTGGCCTTCATGGCCGAGGAGTACGTCGCCTTCGAGCGTGAGCTGGCCGTGCTCGCCGCCTGCTCCCCGCACCGGCAGGGCGCCGTCTACCCGGTGGTCCAGACCGTGCAGCGGGACGGCATCTGCCGCGAGGTGATCGCGCCCGCGCCGGGCCTGGACCCGGACCGGGCCGTCGAGGCCAGCGAGCTCGCGCTGCGGCTCGCGGCCGAGCTCGGCGTGACCGGCCTGCTGGCCGTCGAGCTGTTCGAGACGCCGGGCGGCCTGCTGGTCAACGAGCTGGCCATGCGCCCGCACAACACCGGGCACTGGACCATCGAGGGCGCGCGGACCTCGCAGTTCGAGCAGCACCTGCGGGCCGTCCTGGACCTGCCGCTGGGCTCTCCGGCGCTGGCCGCGCCGTACACGGCCATGGCCAACGTGCTGGGCGGCGACGACGGCGCCAGCCGGTTCGACATCTACGACCGCTACATCCACGTGATGGCCGCCGACCCGGCGGTGAAGATTCACATCTACGGCAAGACGGTGCGCCCGGGCCGCAAGATCGGCCACGTCACCGTGCCCGGCGACGGCGCCCGCAGCGACCCGGCCGAGCTGGCCGACCGCGCTCGCCGCGCGGCCAGCTTCCTGCGCTGGGGCAAGGAGGACGGCGAGTGACCGCGCCCGGAGGCCCTGTGACCGGAGCCGCTGTGACCGGGGCCCCGCTGGCCGGGGTCGTGATGGGCAGCGACTCGGACTGGCCGGTCATGCGCGCCGCCGCGGCCGCGCTGGCGGAGTTCGACGTTCCCTACGAGGCGGACGTGGTGTCCGCGCACCGGATGCCCCGGGACATGATCGAGTACGGCGCGTCGGCGCAGAGCCGGGGCCTGCGGGTGATCATCGCCGGCGCCGGCGGCGCGGCGCACCTGCCGGGCATGCTCGCCTCGGTCACCCCGCTGCCCGTCATCGGCGTCCCGGTCCCGCTGGCTCACCTGGACGGGCTGGACTCGCTGCTGTCGATCGTGCAGATGCCGGCCGGGATCCCGGTCGCGACCGTCTCGGTCGGCGGGGCCCGGAACGCCGGCCTGCTCGCCGTCCGCATCCTGGCCGCGGGCGAGGGCCCCGCCGCCGCAGCCCTGCGCGGCCAGGCTCACCGCCTTCGCCGACCAGCTCGCCGACCAGGCCCGGGCCAAGGGCGCGGCGCTCCGTGATCGGCTCCGTGATCAGCTGGTGATCAGCTCCGCGATCAGCGGGGCGATCAGCGTGCCGCGGACTGAACCGGCCCGCTGAACCGGCCCGGCCGCGGCTGCTTAGCCGCCGCCGCAGCGGGCATGTTCCTCGCAGCCGTCAGGCCGACGGCGCCCGCGAGCAGGGAGGCCGCAGTGAGCATCGGCGCCACGCTGGCCGCCGCCCGCCGCCGGGCCGGCCTGTCCGTCGTCGAGGTCAGCCAGCGCGCCAGCGTTCCCGGCGACGTCGTCCAGGGCATCGAGCACGACGACTACGCCGACGGCCCGCACGCCCGGGACCAGATCCGCGCCATCGCCGGCGCAGTGGGCACCGACCCGGGCCCGCTGATCGAGGAGTTCGACGAGACCTGGGGCAGCGTCCCGGAGGTCACCGCGGCCGAGGCGCTGCCGCCCGAGATCGAGATGCCGCCCCGGACCCGCGAGCGCCGCCGGGTGCGCTGGACGGCGGCCCTGGGCGTTCTGGTGCTGGCCGTGCTCGGCTTCGCTGTCTACAAGGCCGTCTCCGGGACCGGCCCGGCCCCGAAGCCGGCCGCCGCCGGCCAGTCCCCGGCCGCCGGCGGCCCGGCCGGGTCGGCGTCAGCCGGAGTCCAGGGCAGCACGGCGCCGGTCAGCTCGGCCACGCCGTCGCCGAGCGCGTCGGCCAGCACCTCACTGAGCGCATCGCAGGCCGCGCCGAGCCCGTCGGCCAGCCCGGTCCCCGTGTCGAACCTCGCCGTGGCCCAGGTGTCGGCGTTCGGCCCGGGCGGCGGCGACCACCCGGAGCAGGCGGCCCTGGCCCTCAGCGGCAACCCGGCCACCCCGTGGCACACCAAGTGGTACGCCACGCCCGACTTCGGCCTGCTGTACTCCGGCACCGGCCTGCTGATCGACATGGGCCGGACGGTCACGGTCAGCTCGGTCCGGGTCTCGCTCGGCATCCCGGGTGCCTCGTTCCAGCTGCGGGCCGGTGACCGTCCGGACGCGGCCAGCCTGCGGACGGTGGCTACGTCGGCCGGGGCGGGCGGCACCGTGCAGCTGACCCTCAGCTCGCCCCCGGCGGCCCGGTACCTGCTCGTCTGGTTCACCCGGCTCCCGCCCGACGGCGCGGGCCACTACCAGGGCAGCATCTACCAGATCGTGGTCCGCGGGTCGCGCTGAGCCGGCTTACGATCGAGCCATGAGCCCTGCCTTTCCCGCGTTCGCCCTGTCCGATGAGCACCAGGCGCTGCGAGAGGCGGTCCGGGCCCTGGCCGAGGACAAGATCGCCCCGCGAGCGGCCGAGGTGGACCGGACCGGGGAGTTCCCCTGGGACGTGTACGAGGCCCTGGTCAAGGCCGACCTGCAGGCCGTGCACGTGCCGGCCGCCTACGGCGGAGCGGGCGCCGACGCCATCGCCACCGTCATCGTCATCGAGGAGGTGGCCCGGGCCTGCGCCACGTCCTCGCTCATCCCCGCGGTGAACAAGCTGGGCACGGTCCCGCTGCTGCTGGCCGCCTCCGAGGACGTCAAGGCGGCCTACCTGCCCGCCGTGGCCCGCGGCGAGGCCATGTTCTCCTACGCCCTGTCCGAGCCGGAGGCCGGCTCCGACGCCGCGTCGATGAAGACCCGGGCGGTGCGCTCGGCCGACGGCTACGTCCTGAACGGCGTCAAGCGCTGGATCACCAACGCGGGGGTGTCGAAGTACTACACGGTGATGGCGGTCACCGACCCGGACGCCGGGCCCAACGGCATCTCGGCCTTCGTGCTGGAAGACGGTGATCCCGGTTTCTCTTTCGGGGCCCCGGAGCACAAGCTCGGCATCAAGGGCTCCCCGACCCGGGAGCTGTACTTCGACGACACCCCGGTCCCGGCCGCCCGGCTCATCGGCGCCGAAGGCCAGGGCTTCAAGATCGCCCTGCGCACCCTGGACCACACCCGCATCACGATCGCCGCCCAGGCCCTCGGTATCGCCCAGGGCGCCCTGGACTACGCGCTCGGCTACGTCAAGGAGCGCCGGCAGTTCGGCCGGGCGGTGGCGGAGTTCCAGGGCCTGCAGTTCATGCTGGCCGACATGGCCATGAAGCTCGAGGCGGCCCGGCAGCTCACCTACGCCGCCGCGGCCCGGTCCGACCGGGCCATGGCCGGCGAGCAGGTCGACGACCTCACCTTCTTCTCCTCGGCCTGCAAGTGCCTGGCCTCCGACGTGGCCATGGCGGTGACCACCGACGCCGTGCAGCTGCTCGGCGGCTACGGCTACGTCAACGACTTCCCGGTCGAGCGGATGATGCGCGACGCCAAGATCACCCAGATATACGAGGGCACCAACCAGATCCAGCGCATGGTCATGGCCCGGCAGCTGCTGAAGTAGCCAGTTCCGGCCCCTGTTCCGTGGTCATGAAGGAGCTGGGCGGGCCCATGCCCAGGCCCGGTGTCCTGGTAGCAGCGATAGGTGATGCGAGCCTCGCGTGCGCCCCTTTGACCACATATGGCCCGCAGAGGTCACGCATGTTACGGTTTGGCGGTATTGCTGCTCTAGACCCTGGCAGTGACAGCAGGCGGGTCCGGCGCTGCCGTCGGGCCCGGTATCGTCGACAGCCGCTTCGAGTCCCGGATAGCTGCGTTCAACCTCACTCGCCACAGCTCCGGCGATCGCCCTGACCTGGATGAGCCCGAGATGGCGCGGTGGCTTCAGCGACTGCCCGGCTCGTACCGCCCCGAAGGGGACCTGCTGCGTATCACGAGCGTTTCGGTTTGCCTGGCGGGCCAGCCCGGGCGGCGGATCCTTCTGAGGGCAGGGCGGGGCATGGGAACAGCGACCTGCGGGAGCACGAGGCCCGATGGCGGCCGGTACGCGCGCCCGCGAACTCGGGCTGCTGGAGAGCTGACCATTCCGTCCTTCGCCCATCAGCTCCAGTTAAATCCGGCGGCGACGGCCCACCCGAGGTGTGACGGCCGCCGCCACCACCGCAGTCTTGGCGACCGGCGCGCGTCCGGGTGTGACGGCGGCGGCCACGACGGCGGTCTTGGCGACCGGCGCGTGGATGACGCCGACCCGGCCAACGCGTGCTGCTCGAAGTGGCATGTCAGTCTCCTGTCGTCGCATTCACTTGGTCGGCCTCGATCGAGGCGATGATCGCCTGGATGGGGATCCGGCCGTTGGCGATCAGCTGGCCGCCTGAACGCCGTACCGCTGAGGCGAAGGGCGCGGCCCACGTGTTCTCCCAGATGAGCACCCCGGCCGTGCTTCCCGGCTCCATCGCCGCGGCGAGGTGGTCGACGTCGTCGGCGGCCAGGAGTTCGGCCAGCTCGGCCTCGATGGTCTCCAGTTCTCCGAGCTCAGCGATGTCGGAGAGTTCGGCCGCCTCGACGGTCCCGTCCGCGTCCTTGGTCAGGATCAGCACGTCGATCACGCGGATAGTCCCAGCGTCGGCCAGCGCCCGCAGCTGTGCCGCCATCTCGCCGGTGAAGCTGCTCGCCCCCGCCGGGAACTCGACGACCAGGTAGTCAACGGGGCCTAGCTCATCCAGGGATACCTCGGTCATCATCTGTCCGTTCGCTGGCCCGAGCTGAGCCACCGCGACGCGGAACTCTTGCAGGCCCTCCCTAACGTAGGCGCACCGCCGCCCCGGCCACCTCACCCCGAGCGGATGAAACCGGCCGGGCCGGCGGGGCACGGAACATAGTGCGCGCCGTCAGGCGGGCGTAGAAGCCGTGCCGTCGAAGCTGTTTGTCATCCGTCCCGGTCGGGCCTGTTGAGGTCGGTGGCGGGGCTCAAACCGCTTGTCCTTGCGCCTTGGCGCCTGTGCTGCCGGCCAGCAGCCGGTCTGCTAGCCCGTCCGCGAATTTCCGCGCCGCCTCCAGGTGATAGTCCTGCAGGTTGGTCGGCGGGATCTTGATGCCGAGGTAGCGGTCGCGGTACTCACCCGATCCGAGGTAGCTGAGCAGGGACAGCAGGGAGCGGACCTGGCCGCCCTGGTAGCGGAAGTGGATGCCGTCGGTGAAAACACCGCCGTTCTTGGTCCCGAGCCTGCGGACGGTCTTGAGGTTGTGCCGCCAGTACCGGCGGCAGCAGACCGCGGCGGCGAACGGCTTGCCGTTCAGCACCCGGCGGGCGGTGTCGGACTCCAGGAAAGACCGGACCGGGACGTCGGTGGACAGCCACCAGGTGGGAGACCCGATGCATACCAGGTCATAGTCTTGCCCGGTCACGATACCGGGGATCTGGATCTGGGCAGGCCGGCGGCGAAGTTCCGCCGGGATCATGCCCACGACCTCGCGGAACGGCCTGGGCATGGGGAACTGCCTGAACCGTTTCTCATAGCGAGGGTCGGTGAACTCGATCGCGGCCAGATTGACCGTGCAGCCGCGGCCCCGCAGGACGGCGGCCATCTCTTCGGCCACCTTCCGGGTCTGCTGAGTGTATGAGTAGTAGACCACCAGAACCGAGGGTGCCGCGGGGGAAGATGGCTGGCTCATTCCGGTCAGCCGCCCAGGCCGGATGGGGCGTCTGCGAGGGCGTGGTCATCTGCCATGCGTGCCTGCTCTCTTCGACGGCTGCCTCGCCCAACACGAGCGGGACCCTGCCCTCAGAACGTACGATCTGGGGCCAACTCGGGCATCGCCCAGCTTGGATGATCCGGGACAAGCCGAGTTACAATAACCGCGGTCTTCGCTGGATGCTGGCGGATCCCATCGGGCAGTGCTCTGCTCTGCCGGTACACGGATTCTGTGCCTGGCGTGGCCGGGCGCTACTCGCTGGGCCGTCCGGTGCCGGCGTCTTCTGGCCGCTGCTGGCGGCTGCGTGTCACCGCGCCGAGAATGACTCTGATCCCGAGTCCGATGATCAGGAGATCGGCGATCATTTGCGAGGTGACCACGAGCCGCGCCGCTTCGGTCTTGGCCGTGATGTCCCCGAAGCCGACCGTTGAGAACACGGTCGTGGTGAAGTACAGCGCGTCGGTGTGCGTCAGCCGCTGGCCGAAGTTACTGGCGGAAATCACGGACAGGACGACATAGGCACCGGAGAACAGCAGCAAGAACAGCGGAACGCTGGTGGCGAGGGATTCGATGGCCCGCAGGGCGGGGTACCGTGACCGGACGATGGAGCGGACCTGGAAGGCGACCAGCCCGATGAGCAGCACCAGCCCGATCACCAGCATCGTGACGGCGGCCCAGGTCGAGGAGTGGTCAAGGGGCAGCAGGTAGTAGATGGTCACCAGCGCGACGGTGGAGCCCGCTGCCCGCAGGAAAGACCGCACGATCCTGCGATGTGGTGGCCTGGCGTCAAGCCCTGGACTGGTGCTAGCAGACATGGGGCAAGGCTAGTGGCGGCGCCTGAGCACATGGCCCCGATCATCCGGTCAGTATGATTTGTCCGCAGAGCAGCCCGTCTACCTTGTGTTTCATGACTAGATCAGGGTCGCGGCCGACACCAGGTTCAGTAGGCACACAATGAGCGCCGATGAGCTGCCGAGCTGGCGTGAGACAACCGCCAGGCAGTCGATCGAGGAGTTCGTCGCCGCGGTGACCGATCCCGGTTCGCCGGACTTCATCCCCGAACGGGACCGCATTGCGGTGTTCGACAACGACGGCACCCTGTGGACCGAGCAACCCGTGTACGCCCAGCTGATGTTTGCGCTGGACCGCGCGGCCGAGCTGGGCCAGCCCACCAGCCTGGAGGAGCTGCAGGCGGGCGGAATGGCGGCCTTGCTCAAGCTGATGGCGCTCACCCACGCGGGCATCACCACTGAGGAATTCGACACTGTGGTCAAGGGCTGGCTGGCCTCGGCCCAGCATCCGCGCTTCGGGCGGCCCTATCCGGCCACGGTGTACCAGCCGATGCTGGAGCTGCTCGGGCTGCTGGACCGCAGCGGCTTCTCCTGCTGGATCTTCTCCGGCGGCGGCGCCGACTTCATGCGGACGTGGACCGCTGATGCCTACGGGCTGCCGCCGCACCGGGTGATCGGCAGCGTCGGGGAAACCGAGTTCCGCGTCGGCGACGGCGGCCCCGAGCTCCTCAAGACCGCCAAAGTCGGGGTCATTGACGACGGCCCGCAAAAGCCCAGCTCCATTCACCGGCACATCGGGCAGCGGCCGGTCTTGGCCGCCGGGAACACTGACGGTGATCTGGCCATGCTCCAGTGGACCTCGGCCAGCCCGTTCCGGACTCTCCAGCTGGTCGTTCACCATACTGACGGCGACCGCGAGTACGCCTACGACCGCGATCCGATCCTGGGCAGCGGCACCGGCCAGATCCTGGCTGCCGCCGCCGAGCACGAGTGGACCGTGATCGACATGGCCGCCGACTGGGCCACCGTCCACCCGCCGGGCTCCTAGAACAGCCGAGGTCGGTTACGGCGTCGGCCGGCCCTCTGAGGCCTCGGTCGCATCGCCTGCCGTGTTGTCGGGATCTGCGTCACGGTTCACCTCGCGCCTGGGTGGCGTCCTGGCCATAGCTGGCCAGGACGCCTTTCCCGCGGTCCGGATGGGCGGCTACTCCCGGGCGAGCATGGCCTGGGCCTCGCGTTCCAGGTCGATGTAGGGGTCGCCGCTGACGTCGACGGCGACTCGTTTGATGGTGCCGCCGGTGAACACGTAGGGGTGCTCGCCGGGGTAGTCATCGGTGACTTGCTCGCCGCTGTCCCGCCCGACGCACAGGCCCTCGCCCGCGAGGGTGAACTGTCCGGGCTGGGTCTTGATCCGGCCCTCGGCGACCTTGGTGTCGCCGTGGTAGAGCGACAGGATCCCGGTGGAGACGCCGGGGGGATCCTCGCCGTCCTTGTCGAAGGAGGCCGACAGGATGAGATTCTCGCCGGTGGGCAGGTCTTCGGTGCCGTCGATCTTCTGCTCCTGCAGGCCGACGAAGTTGTACACGTAGTGCAGCCGGTTGTCCTTCACGTACAGGGCATGGCCGCCGAACCGCGACCCGTGGGCGAACAGCACGCCCTGGGCACCGGGCGCCGGGATGTCCACCAGCGCGCCGATCGTGTAGGACCGGTTCCGGACGTTGACCGCCTGCGCCTCGGGCACCTCGGCGGTATCGGGGAAGTAGGCGTACCGGTTCTGGGGCGGGGTCAGCTGCGGCCGCGGCGTGATGATGATCTCCAGCGCGGAGCGGTCATCGAGCGGGAAGGTCCCGTTCTCCCCGGCCTCGGCGTACCACAGGTTGACCAGCTCGCGGAGCTTGCCCGGCTGCTCGGCGGCCAGGTTGTGCAGCTCGGCCCGGTCGGTGTCGGTGTGGTACAGCTCCCAGGTGTCGTCGTTGAAGTGACTCCAGCCGCTGAGGGTGGGGTGGGTGGTGATGGCTTTCCAGCCGTCATGCCAGATGCCCCGCGAGCCGAGCATCGAGTAGAACTGCGTCTTGCGGGCCGACGGCGCCGACTCCATCTCTGCGGTGTAGCGCATGCTCACCCCGTCGAAGGGGCTCTGCACGTGGCCCTTGATCGTTTCCGGGGCCTGCACGCCCAGGACGTCCAGGATGGTCGGCACCAGGTCGATCGCGTGGTGGTACTGGTGCCGCAGCTCGCCGCGGCCGCTGCTGTCGCCGCTGGCCGAGGGCCAGGAGATGATGCACGGGTCAGCGGTGCCCCCGTTGAACTCATACCGCTTCCACATCTTGAACGGCGTGTTGAACGCCATCGCCCAGCCGTTGGGGTAGTGGTTGTAGGTCTTGGTCCCGCCCAGCTCGTCGAGCATGGCCAGGTTGGTCTGCATGTCATCGGGGATGCCGTTGGCGAACAGCATCTCGTTCACCGACCCGTTCGGCCCGCCCTCGCCACTGGCGCCGTTGTCGGACACCACAATGACCAGGGTGTTCTCCCGCTGCCCGGATTCCTCCAGGTAGTCCAGCAGCCGTCCGATGTGATGATCGGCGTGGGCCAGGAAGCCTGCGTACACCTCGGCCATCCGGGCGAACAGCGCCTTCTCCTCCGCGGTCAGCGAGTCCCACGGCCGGGTGAAGTCCAGCGGCGGGAACGGCTTGCCGTCCGGCCCCGTCCGGGTCTCCGGAGTGCCGATCGGGTTGACCGGCGGCAGCTCGGTATCAGCCGGGACGATGCCCATTTGCTTCTGCCGGGCCAGCGTCTGCTCCCGGATCGCCTCATAACCCATGTCGAACCGGCCCTTGAACCTGTCGGCCCATTCCTTCGAGACGTGATGCGGCGCGTGGGCGGCGCCGGGCGCGTAGTACAGGAAGAACGGCTTGTTCGGCGCGACCGACTTGGCGTCCTTGATGAACTCGATCGCCTTGTCGGTCAGGTCTTCGGTCAGGTGGTACCCCTGCTCGGGAAGCTTGGGCTGGTCCACCGGGTGGTTGTCGTACACCAGGTCCGGGTACCACTGGCTGGTCTCCGCGCCCAGGAAGCCGTAGAACCGCTCGAACCCGCGGCCGGTCGGCCAGTTCCGCCGGGTCGAGGCGAGGTTCATCTCCACCGTCGGGCACAGGTGCCACTTGCCGACGATGTAGGTGTTCCAGCCCTGCTCGCCCAGGATCTCGGAGATCATCCCGTTCTCCGGCGGGATCGTCCCGCTGGCGTTCGGGAACCCGACCGCGGCCTCGGTGATGCACGCCATCGAGTTGCGGGTGTGATTCCGGCCGGTCAGCAGGCACGAGCGGGTCGGCGAGCACAGCGCCGTGGTATGCCACTGGGTGTAGCGGATGCCGTCGTTCGCGATCCGGTCGATGTTCGGCGTCTCGATCGGGCCGCCATAGCTCTGCATCGCCGAGAAGCCCACATCGTCAAGCACGATGTACACGACGCTCGGGGCGCCATCGGGAGCCTTCGGCGGCTCGAACGGCTCCCAGTCCGGCACCGAATCCCGGATATCGACATTGATCGTGCCCTTGAACGGCTTACTCACCACAGTGCTCCTTCTGCCCCGATTGCGTTCGCCGGCTTCGTGGGGACGCGATCGTTCCGGCTGAAGAAGGCCTCCGGGTTCCCGCCCACCCGTGTTGGCGACCCACCCGGCCATGCTCACAAACCGGCAGGCCGGGCACATCACCCGATGCGGATGACGCCTGACGGTTCTCCTGGGGGCAGCTAGTGCGTCTAAAGGTTTTAGCCGAACCGGGTAACTGGAGGGACGGCCAGATGGCGACCGTAGCGGGCCGTCAGCCGTCCAGCATGCCCAGCTCGCGGGCACGTGTGACCGCCTGGTTGCGTGACGAGGTGCCCAGCTTGCGGTAGATGGACATCGCCTGGGACTTGACGGTGTTAGGAGACAGGAACATCTCCCCAGCGATCTGGGGGAACGACAAGTGTGTCGAGAGCATCGGCAGCAGCCGGAGCTCGGCGCCGGTCAGGGCCGAGGCTCCAGGGGTGGGCGACCGGCGGGTCCGGGCTACTTGCGCCCGGAGTTCCTCCGCTTGCGCGGCGAAGACGCCCAGGCCGGGACGGCGAGTGAGGATTTCGGTCACTTCCTGGAGCAGGATCTGCGCCGCGGCGACGTCCGACAGCGCCAGGTGGCACCGGGCGAGCTCGAGCCGGGCCTGGACGGCCAGATGCGGTACTGCGTAGGTCAGGCCCGGGCGCAGGCGCTGCGCTCGGGTCAGCTCGGCGGTCGCGCGGCTGGTCGGCTTCGTGCAACGCGATCCGTGCGGCCGCGGCGTGCAGGATCATGACCGCGGGATAATCCTCCAGATTTGCCTCGTGGACCAGCGTCTGGGCTTCCGACAGATACTGCCCGGCTGTCTGCCACCGGCCGTCGGCGATCGCCAGGAGGGCCCGTTCAGCTTGCGTGACGCAGGCGCCGAGGTTCGCCCGGCCTGCCGTCCCTGCGGCGGCTGCATCTTGGAGGAGGGCGTCGGCCTGGCCCGGATCACCGGCCATCACGTGCGCCACCGCCAGGTACAGGGTCGCCGAGGGGCGCCAGAAACTGTGGGGGGCCAGCGTCCTGGTGGCGAGTTCCGCGTCGGCGCGCATCTGTTCCAGCCCGCCGCGGCACATCAGCGCTCGCATCAGCGCCAGCCACGGTTCGGCCGAGGTGCTCCCGTCCGGCAGGCTGGCCGGGGCCGCAGCCCGCTCGGCGGCCTCGGCCCAGCGTTCGGCCTGGCCCGGCTTCCCGGTCAAGGCGGAGATCATCGCCGCCAGGACCGCGGCCGCGGGCTTATCCGCCGTAGCACCGTGGTCTTCCAGCCAGCCGAACCACCGCTCGCTGGTCGCTACCCGGCCTTGCTGGTAGGCGGAAAACGCCAGCGTGCCGACTAGACGATTGATTCCAAGGGATCGAGGGCTGTGGTCATGGCCCGTGGCAGCCAGGTGCGGGGGTATCTCAGACGATCAGGCGGCGTAGTCCATTTGGTGTGTCCAGCGAAGCTTGCAGGCGGTGCGGTCGGAGACGTGGCGGGGCCAACGGTTGCGGATCAGGCGCCGCTGGTGTCGATTAGGGCGCCGAGGCCGTCGAGGACGCGCTGCAGGCCGAAGGTGTAGGCGTGGTCGGGATCATAGGCCGCGCCGTGAGCAGCGCCTGCGGCGGCGCCAACGCGGGAGGCTGTGGGGTACTTCGCCTCGTCGAAGACCCGGGCGAGCAGGGGGGCGTTGGCGGCCCACCATTGTTCCTCGCTCATCGCGCTGTCCTGCCGGGCGGCGGCCGCCTCGGCGGCCGAGCGCGCGGCGGCCTCGACGAAGCCGAGCAGGAAGGTGAGGGCGGCGTCCATCTCGACGTCGTCGAGCCCGAGGCCCTCGAGCGCCTGAAGTTCGTGCTCGTATTTGTCCATAAGCCCGGGGCCGAGCGGGGGCCGGCTGGTGGAGACCTCGGTGATCCAGGGGTGCCGGGTGAACAGGTCCCGGTTCTCGTGGGCGACGGCGGCCAGGCGCTCGCGCCACGGCATGCCGGACAGGTCGCCGCGAGGCATCTGCAGGTAGACCGTGTCGAGCATCAGGTCGAGCAGCTCGGCCTTGCCCGGTACGTAGGTATATAGCGACATCGGCACCACGCCGAGGGCGTGAGCGACCGCGCGCATGGTGACTGAGCCCAGGCCGTCGCTGTCCGCCAGAGCGATCGCGGCCGCGGCGACCCGTTCGACGCTTAGGCCCTGGCGCGGTCCGCGCCGGGAGTCCGCGGGGCCGGGCTCACGCCAGAGCAGCTGCAGAGTGCGTGCCGGGTCGCCGGCGCTGCTGTGTTCGGTGGGCATCGGAACATTCTCCCGCATAGTTATGTTATACGCAGTACACTGTACTAGATACAGTGTTGATTGCTGTCCCGATCGCCCAGCCCGAGGAGCCCTCCGTGAAGATCACCGCTTCCGCCGTGTCCCTCAACGTCGCCGACGTGCCCGCCTCCGCCGCCTTCCTGATCAGCCACTTCGGCTTCCGGCAGGAGATGGCCGCAGACGGCTTCGCCTCCCTGGCACGCGAGGACGCCGGGATGAACGTCGTCTTCCTGCGCCGCGGCCTGCCCTTGCTGCCCGAGAACCAGCGCGACACTCACGCCGCCGGCCTGATCCTTGCGTTCGTCGTCGAAGACCTCGACGGTGAGCTGGCCCGCCTGCGCGAGGAGGGCGTGAACATCACCATGCCGCTGCGCGAGGAGCCCTGGGGCGAGCGCGCGTTCCAGGTCACCGACCCCAATGGCGTCATCGTCCAGCTGCTCGACTGGAACGCGCCTGCGGGCCAGTGACTGAGCGGCCGGGGAGGCGGGCCACCTGCCGTCCCGGCCGCAAGCCAGGACACGGGCGTGCGCCAAGAGCGCGCCGCTCCATCATCCCGCACCGTACGTGGAGGCACGTTGTGACCGAGCGGACCACCAGGCGCTGGCCCGGCCTCAAGCACATCCGCCGGCCCAGGACCCGGCGAGGCTGGCTGATAACCATCGCTGCCAGCGGCGCGATCCTCGCACTCAAGCTCACCCTGGGCCTCGGCGTTCTCGCCCTGGTCATGCACCTGCTGACGCATTGACCACACTCGGGCGACCGCTCGCACAGCCTGGCGGCGGGATGCTCTCACCCGGGGATGCCCGAGTGGGACGCGGGCGCCGAGCCGATGTCGCCCGCGCAGGACTGAGCAAGATCCAGCGGCGACCAGGCCTGACCCGTAGCCCAGCACCTTCTTGCCGCGATCCGCGCGGCGTGAGCCCTTGCCTGCCCAGAGCGCCGGGGCCCATCAGCGTGATCCATGCCCTGGCGTCCCTCCATCCGACGTCAGACCTGGAGGCACGGTGGATACCGATCTGGATACCCTGGCAACCGCGCTGTTCGTGAAGACCGACGACCTGCTGAAGAGTTCGCCGTGGCGCCCGACGGTGGGCATAACGCCGCAGCTCAGCGACGCCGAGCTGGTGACGCTGGCGATGATGCAGGCGATCCTCGGATTCACGTCCGAGGCGCGGTGGCTCCGCCACGCCCATGCGCATCTGCGGCACCTGTTCCCGTACCTGCCCAAGCAGCCCGGTGACAACAAGCGATTGCGCAAGGCCGCCGGACTCGTCCGTCAGGTCACACGCGAGCTGGCCACGGACACGGCACTGTGGACCGATGATGTATGGGTGGTGGACTCCACACCGGTCGAATGCGGCCGTTCCAGGGAGACGGTCAAGCGTTCCGACCTGGCCGGATGGGCTCAGTACGGCTACTGCGCCAGTCACTCGCGCTACTTCTGGGGGCTGCGGCTGCACCTGGTGTGCACGTTGGGCGGGCTGCCGATCACCTTCGCCCTGACCGGGGCGAAGGCAGACGAACGCGAGACCCTGCTCGACATCTTCGCCACCGAGCCCGAACTCGTCTCCAGCCGGCCCGGACAGACGCTGATCGGCGACAAGAACTACTTCGGCCGAGAGTTCGAAGCACAACTCGCCGACATGCACTGGGCCACCCGCAGCGGAGGCTGGGACCGCCCGGCCATCGCCAGCCGCGAGCCGGCCGGGACATGATCGGCCAGCACCGACAACGCCGCCTGGCATTCCTGGTTGTGCAGCGCGTGCACGTCGTCCAGGACCAGCGCGACCAGCGCCGTCATCGAGGAGAACGCGGCCCCCAGCCGGGGCATGATCGAGCCCGGCACCGAACTGGCCGGAGAGGCGAGCGCATCGAAGACCCGGCCGTCGATCGGCTCGACCGCATTGAGCGCTTCGGCGACGTAGGTGAGCAGGACCTTCGGATCGTTGTCCCGTTCGTCGACCGACACCCAGGCGAACGCCTGGCCGTTACGCTCGGCCCACTGCGCCAAGACCGTCGTCTTGCCGTAGCCCGGCGGCGCCACCACCGACACGACCGGACGCTTGTGATCTCCCGCCAGCCGTTCAATCAGCGCCGAACGATGCACCGTCCCCTGTCGCACCAGCGGACGCCGGAGCTTCGAAGCGACCAGATCAAACACCGGGCCACGCACCGGATGGGACTGAGCCCCGTACTCACGCAGATCGCTGTCACCCATGCCCACCGTGCCCTAACAAGGATCAGCAGCCCTAGCCCGGCGGGGCAGGAACGCCTGGAATACTCGCGATGCGCAGCCGGGCTCCGGCCG
The DNA here is from genome assembly GCA_963744005.1 of uncultured Actinomycetes bacterium. Classification (GTDB taxonomy): domain Bacteria; phylum Actinomycetota; class Actinomycetes; order Streptosporangiales; family Streptosporangiaceae; genus Palsa-504. Next base: position 176,874 of record CAVURU010000004.1, read on the forward strand.
GCCTGGATGATCCCGCGGCCAGGAAAGATACGGTGACATCCGTCGGAACAGCCCCGCGATGGCCGCCGACCGTGCAGGCCCGCCGGCGGCCTGGGACCGCCGTGCTGGCCGGGCCGGGCAGGCCCGCGGACGGGCCCGCCATAACGGCCTCAGGCGCAGTGGCCGGAAGGGGAGCAAGTCGGACACCGGCCACCGTGACGGTATCGCCCCCGCTGCTCACACGACTCACCCCAGGCAGGTATGTCTGGGCCCAGATACATCAGACAAGGTAACCGGAACCGCCTACGTGTACTGGCCGAGTTCGCCGGCGACAACGCGTCCTTCGGCGGTGAGGGTGTATCCGTGGATGGACCCGGGGCCGGAGGCTGCGGTGTAGGCGATGAGGCCGCGGTTCTTCAGTGTCCAGAGCGTGTGGGCGTACCGCGGGTAGTTCTTCGTAGGGTGGCCCTGGTCCAGGTCGAGGAGGACCTGGGTTTGCCTGGGGGTGAGCTGCTGCCGCGGCTTCGCCCGTCGCGGCGGCTTACGCCGTTCCGGCTGGGCGGCCGGGTCCCAGAGCAGGTCCTGTCGGATCCGTTCTTTGCTGACGTGGAAGACGGCGCCGATCTCGTCGAGGGTGCAGCCGAGATCTCGCAGCTGCTGGGCGGCGCGTTTGCGGCTGATCCGGGGCGTCTCGCGGTTGAAGGTCGCGCGCGCCTCGTCCAGGGCCTGGGCCTGTTCGGTGGCTGCGCGCTCGGCCTGGCCGGCTCTGCGTCGTGCTTCTGATGCGGCGGCCGCGGCGAGGGCCGGCGCCTGGTCGAGTACCTCGAGCCAGTTGCGGCCGGCCGGGGTGATGCGCCAGGTGGTGGCGGGCCGCCCGCGTCGTTGCGGCAGGCGGCCTGCTCGTTCTATCAGGCCGGCTTTCTCGTGCCGGCGGAGAATGTGGTCGTAGGACGGCAGGAGTCCTCGGCGCCGGGCGGGTTCGGCCAGGAGACTGGCCAGCGCAGGAGCTGAGAGCGGTTCCGGGTTCTCCGCTAGTGCTCTGAGCAGCCGCACGGGCCGGGGTTCTGCTGCTTCCGCGCCCCGGATGGTGACGGCCTGGCTGTCACTCATCGGCCTTCCTTCGTCGTTGTCGCGGAGCCGCCCGTTTCACCCCAGCCGGCCTCCCGCCCAGGAATCCTGAGCGGGAGAGCCGGCTGTGGTGCTGGCTGGGCCGCCGGTGGCACCCGGAGCCGCCGGGGACACCTCGGGAAGAGCCGGCCGCCTTATCCGGCCGGCGGCCCAGCAGCTAGCGGGCCATCTCTTCGAGGGCTCGGCTGCGCTGGCGCTTGCCGAAGGCCGCGACCATGAAGGCGGGCAGGAGCGCGCACGGAATCGTGATGAACACGACCCAGCCCAGTGGCGCGGTCGCGCTGAAGATCTGGCCGGCGATCAGGACGCCGCCCCAGGCGCCCAGGTGGCCGACGCCGTCGGTCCAGCCGGTGCCCAGCGCGCGCATCCGGGTCGGGTAGTTGATGGGGATGTACACGTACATGCTCCACAGCCACAAGATGGTGCCGACGGTCAGGAGCAGGTACAGGACGTACAAGGCCGGGGTGCTGTGCACCGAGTAGACGCCCCACCAGCCGCCGGCGAACAGGATGGCTCCGAACAGCTGGGTGTATTTGCGTTCGAACCGCTCGCCGAAGAAGGCGTTGAGCAGGTAGACGACGGTAGCGGCCACCCCGGCCCAGGCGGTCAGGGCGAAGATGAAGCCGGCGCTGTAGCCGCGGTTCTCCTCCAGGAACAGGAAGGCCTGGCTGGCGCCGCCATAGACGATGCCGGCGTAGCCCAGCACCATGACCACGAGCAGGAAGGTGGTGGGGACCACGTAGTTCTTGCCGAAGACGGCGAACATGTTGGTCTTCTCCTCGGCCACCACCTCGTATGGCGACAGATCGGGCTCGTCCAGCACCTGGCCGCGTCTCGTGGCCCGCGCCTCCATGTTCTCCACGAGCTGGCGTGCCTTGTCGCGGCGCTCCCGGGCTTCCAGCCAGCGCGGCGATTCCGGCATCCGGAAGTACATCAGCACCGCGATCAGGATGTTCAGCCCGGCCAGGATCCACAGGTACTGCTTGTACTGACCCGGGAACATGTAGTGCGGGATGATGCCGGTCAGCACGACCAGCAGCAGGAAGATGCAGACGGCCTGGCTGACCATCATGACCCGGGGCCGGACCTTCGGGCCCATGATCTCGCTCATGTACACGACGTTGATGGCCAGGAACCCGGCGAACCCGAGCGTGTCGGCGATCGACAGGACGAACAGCGCCGCATAGTTCGTCACGTAGGCGAACGGCCAGATGAACACCCCGGCCAGCAGGGCGGACAGGATCAGCGCGGGGCGCCGGCCGATCTTGTCGGCCAGCCAGCCCAGGGCGTAGCCGCCGATCAGGATGCTGATCCCGGCCTGCAGGGCGTACAGGACGTTGTATTGCGAGTGCGTGATCACGTGAGCGGGCAGCCAGACGAACGGGTACAGCCGGGCCGCGATCCCGTCCGTCGCCGCCGCGCAGGCCCAGCCGACCTGCACGATGAGGCAGATCTCCCAGGCCATGAAGCTCATGGGCAGGCGGTCAACCCGGGCCGCCATCTCGCCCGGAATGACCAGGGTGCCGCCGGCGGCGGTTCCCGAAGTATCTTGTGCCATTTACAGCTCTCCTTGCTGCCGCCCGGCCTTCGGGCGCGGGTTTATCGGAGGAGGTCGGCGCATGGGCCGGCACCGGCGACGGAAATTGAATTGCCGCTGTTATCGAGGGAGCCTGGCCAGGTTTGTCACGACGAAACTGCAACCGCCCCCCGGGTGCATGACCCCTGGCAGAGGTCATGATCGAGAAGCTAAAGTCGCGTTAATGGGATTGTTCGAGGTTGCCAAGAGAATGTCAACCCTTATCGTCGTGAAAAGAGCTGAAAGGGATTGTCTCTAGGCAATTGTTGCCAGGCAATTGCGCCTCGGCAATTGCGTTCAAGCAATTTAGTGAATCCGCCAGGCGGTATAGCGGCGTCGCGGGCTGGCGGCTGGCCTGGCGTGCTTCCGGGGCGAATAGGGCGCCGCGGTCCTGCCGTCGGCCGTCACGCGGGATGTTCTGGGCTCACTTGTCCGTAGCGGACGATGAACCGGTCGATGGCCTCTCCGGCCTGCCCGGGCCCGGCAACGTTAGGCATGGATTGAATATTTATCTCTGCATCGTGCGCAGAATTGCCGCGCTGTATGGCTTCGAAATTCGGCCAGGAATGGCAGGCCGGATGATGTGGCTCGCCCCTGCCGTGGGTAGAGGGCCACGGCAGCTGAGAAAAGAGGTCTGCCATGACAGGAAGCACCATCGGAATCATCGCGATCTGCGTCGTCGTCGTAGCGGGTCTAGCCGCCTGGCTCCTGCTGGTGCGACGCGCCGCCGATCATCCCGCGCAAGAGCATCCCCAGCACGACCAGCAGCATGGCTTGGTCCAGGGTGGCCAGCACGTCGGCGGCGGCCGCAGCGTCGCGCCGACTCGCGATGCGCCGGTGCCCGAGGGCGGGGGCCAGCCGCCGACCATGGAGGAGCAAGAATCCGCCGTGCAGGCCCAGAGCCGCCGCGGGCCCGGGGGAACGGCGAGCCCGATGGATCTGTGATCCGCGAATGACCTGGTGCGCCGAGCTGGGCGCACCTCGTCTTCTGAACGGCTGCTGGTGCCTCGCCGTTTGGCCCCCGGCATCGAGGGCATGGGCCAGATAACGAACCGATCACACCAGAATCGAGGTGAGGGGACCATGACCAGTTCTAACGAGCCGCGTCGCGTCGAGATCAAGGACGCTGAAGACCAGACGGTCGCTGCAGCAGAGGTAACGAAGCTCGAACACGCCGAGGGGACCGCGCGGACATCGCTGCTCCCGCCGTCTGGCCCCGCACCCGCGGGTAGCCGGGCCAGCCTGGTGGATGCGGTCATGGAATCGCCCGAGGTACAGGAGAGCTCGCGGCTGGAGGCGACCGTCCCGCTCGGCGACTCCGAGTCGCTGGCGCGGCTACGCGAGCGGACTGAGGAGACCGTCACCCGCCCGGCCGGGTCGACCGCTCTGGTCGACGCCGACCTGCCGCCGGCCCGCACCGAGCCATCGGCCCAGCAGCCTGAGGACGATACGCCGCCCTCCTGACCGACGGGACGATTATCAGGCGGCCGTGGCCCGCCTGCCGTCGCCTCGGCGGTTACGCGCGCGCTCCAGGCCGGACAGGTCCGGGGCCGGGCGCAGCGCGGCGTCGAGCATCCGCTCGCGGGTGTCGATCTCGTCGCTCATCTGCAGGACCAGCGAGGCGAGCTCGGCCGTGGTGCCCGGCCGGAGCCGGGCGCAGCAGGCGGCCAGCCGGTAGCGCAACGCGGAGAGGCGGCCCGCCGGCGCGTGCAGGCGGACTTGCGGGATGCCCAGGCATCGCAGTGCGAGGAGGCGAGCCTCAGGGCGGGGGGACCCGGAGTAGGAACCTGTCTCATTCACGAGGCGTATGACGCGCCGCGCGGGCCGATGGTTGACAACCGGATTCTGATTACTAACCGACGGTGATCGCGTCCAGCAGCTCCTTCAGGAACTGCGCCGCCACCACCGGCTGATAGTCGTTCGGCCGTCCGATCGGCGGCTGCAGCGCGTCGATCACCGCGTCGTGATCGGCCTCGTAGAAGTAGACCAGCGACACCAGGTCCTCATCCGGCGCCTCGGCCTGCGGAGGCAGTACCCGGTGCCGGTTGGACTTCCACCGTGCGCCGCTCCACCGGGCCAGCAGGTCACCGGTGTTGATGGTGAAGGTCCCGGGCACGAAGGGCGCGTCCTCCCAGCCTGCTTCCTCGGTCCAGACCTGTAGCCCGCCCCGGCCCGCCTCCCGGTCCAGGACGGTCACCGTGCCGAAGTCGGTGTGCGGCCCGATCCGGTACTGCCCGGGCTCGGGCAGGCCGGCCTCGTCCATCGGCGGGTACCGGTTGATGTTCATCGTGTGGGTCGCGTGCCCGGTGTGCCGGGTGAAGAAGTCCTGCTCCAGGCCCAGCGCCGTGGCGCAGATGACCAGCAGCTCATCGGCCAGGGCGCGCATCCGGGCCAGGTAGCCGACCACGGCCGGCTCGAGGCCGGGCACCTCGGCCGGGTAGACGTTGCGCTGGTACCAGTACCCGTCGACGTCCGGGTCGCCGGTCGGCTGGTCGGCGCCGACCGCGTAGGACTCCTTCATGTCCGGCGGGGTCTGCGTGCCCTCGGCGTACCCGTTGGCCTCCACGCCCGGCGGCAGCCAGCCGCGGCCGCCGACCGTCACCGCGTAGCGCTGCTTGGCCTCGCGCGGCTGGGCGAAGAACTCCCGGGCCTCGGCGCGGACGCGGGCTCGCAGGTCGTCCGGCACGCCGTGCCCGCTGGCCAGGAAGAAGCCGGCGCTCTGCAGCGCCGCGTCGACCTGCGCGGCCACCGCCGCCCGGGCCGCCTCGTCGCCGCCGAACCAGGGCGCCAGGTCGATGATCGGAACGGACGACGCCATGAGCTGCCTCCGGGCGGGGTGAGCGGGCGGCGACTTGGCGGGCAACGCCCCTTTTGAACCAAAATAGGGCGCAGGCTCGGTCTGGGTGTCACTCATTGCGGGCCGGGCCGCTACCCTGTGACCATCACTCATGGGGAAGGACTACTGTGGCCGACTCACAGCCATTGCGGGAGCGCACGCTGGTCGTGCTGAAGCCCGATGCCGTCGCCCGCGGCCTGGCCGGACGCATCCTTCAGCGGTTCGAAGACGCCTCGCTGAAGATCGTCGGCATGAAGATGCGCGAGCTTGACGCCGACTTCGCCCGCAAGCACTACTTCGACCTGGAAGAGCGCCTGGGGCCGACCATCTACAACGCCACGGCCACGTTCATGCAGCGCGGCCCGGTCATCGCCTTCGTCATCGAGGGCGAGGACGCCGTCGCCACCGTCCGGAAGATCGTCGGGCCCACCTACCCGAACGAGGCGCCGCCCGGCTCCATCCGCGGTGACTTCGCGCATCAGTCCAAGGCGATCGCCATAGCGACCGGCCGGGTGGTGGCCAACCTGGTCCACGCCTCGGGCAACCGCGAGGAAGCGGCCTACGAGGTCGACCTGTGGTTCGGCAAGACCGAGCTGTTCGATTACCGCACCACGGCCGAGTCCGCGGACTTCTGACCTGCCGCCCGGAGCGGGCGGCAGCTGCCCGGCCGCCGGGCACCGTGCCGTCGAGGCCGGTCTCTACGGGCCTGTCCCGGCCTACTGCCGGGACAGGTTGGGGGCGCCGTTGCGGAGCACGAATTTCTGGATCTTGCCGGTCGCGGTCTTCGGCAGCTCGGTGACGAAGGTGACACCGCGCGGGGCCTTGAAGTGGGCCAGGCTGTCCCGCGCGAACGCGATGATGTCGGCCTCGCTGGCGCTGCCGCCGTCCCGGAGCACGACGAACGCGTGCGGCGTCTCGCCCCACTTCTCATCCGGCAGGCCGACGATCGCGGCTTCCTGCACCGCCGGGTGGCGCAGCAGGACCCCCTCCACCTCGAGGGAGGAGATGTTCTCCCCGCCGCTGATGATCACGTCCTTCAGCCGGTCGCGGATCTCAGCGTAGCCGTCGGGGTGGACCACGGCCGCGTCCCCGGTGTGGAACCAGCCGTCGCCCATGGCCCGCTGCGTCGCCTCCGGGTCGTGGTAGTAGCCCTCCATGACCACGTTGCCCCGGACCACGATCTCGCCCACCGTCTCACCGTCCGCGGGTACCTCCTGGCCGTCGGTGTCCACCACCCGCAGCTCGCCTGAGGTCAGCAGCTCGACCCCGGTCCTGGCCTTGATGACGGACCGCTCGGCCAGCGACAGCCCCTCGTGCTCGGGCACCGGGGCGCAGACCGTGATGAAGGGCGCGGTCTCGGTCAGCCCGTAGACCTGCGTGACCTCCCAGCCGAAGTCCCCTTCCAGCCGCTCGATGGTGGCCGCGGCCGGCGCCGCTCCGGCCGTCACCACCCGGACTCCCGGCCGCACCTCGCCCCGCACCGCCTCGGGCGCGTTGGCCAGCGAGATCGAGCACGGTCGGCGCGGCCGACAGCCAGTTCACCTTCTCGTCCCGGATCAGCCCGAAGATGACGCCCGGGTCGACCTTGCGCAGGCAGATGTGCGTAGCGGCGGCCGCCGTCACCGTCCAGGTGTAGGTCCAGCCGTTGGCGTGGAACATCGGCAGCGTCCACAGGTACCGCTCGCCCACCGCCATCGGCAGGTGCAGCAGGGTGCCGATCGTGTTGAACGCGGCGTTCCGGTGGGTGATCATCACGCCCTTGGGCCGGGCCGTCGTGCCGCTCGTGTAGTTGATCGAGAGCAGGTCCCGCTCGCCGATCTCCGGGCGGTCGAAGTCGGGCCGGGCCGCCGCGACCGCCGACTCGTAGTCGAGCCATCCGTCGGCCCCGCCCTCCGCCCCTTCGAAGGCCACGAAGTGCCGGACGCCGGGCATCTGGTCGCGGACGCTGTCCACGGCCTTCAGGTAGTCGCTGTGCACGCAGACCACCGAGGCACCGGAGTGGTTCACGATGTAGACGAAGTCGTCGGCCGTCAGCCGGTAGTTGATCGGGACCAGCACGGCGCCGATCTGCGGCACTGCGTAGAACGACTCCAGCTGCGCGTGCGTGTTCGGCGCGATCGTGGCCACCCGGTCGGACGGCGCCACGCCCAGCGCCTGCAGCGCCGCCGACCAGCGGTCGCAGCGGTCGAAGAACTGCCCGTAGGTCAGGCGCAGGTCGCCGTCGACCACGGCCTCGCGGTCGGCGTGCAGGCGGCGGGTCCGGCGGGCGAACTCCAGCGGAGACAACGGTGTTTCCATGCTCAGATTGTGACACCGCGGACCGGCCGTGTTGTAGACCCTGATTTCCTCCGGTCCCGTCACCGGCCCGTGATGACTGCCTGGTCCGCGTTGGTTACGAACAGTGTTATTGTCTCGTGATTGCGCCCGCTCTCACCTCGGGAAACGGCCGCGTGATTTCTCTTCGAAGTGCTGCGCATTCAGCCGGGCTTTCTGGCATGGTGGTGCGCCAGCGGTAGTCGCTGCTGCAGGCCAGACGGCGTACCAGGTCAGGTACGGCGGGTGACCGATGCGGCCGCGCTTACCGTGCGAGCCCGCGTCATTAAACCGCCCCTTGCCAAGCCGGCCGGTACGCCTCCGGCCAGGCATGGCTGGAGGAAGGACTGCCTTGTCGCGCCACCGGACTGGGACTCGCGCCGATAGGCGCAAGAAAGGCCTGATCCGCCGCGTCGGCATTGTCTTTCCGGTGGCTGTTTTCGCCGTCCTGGCCGTCATCGGGGTCGCCGTGGGGGCGGCCGTGTTCAGCCCGGGGACGAGCGCCTACAACGTGGCCCAGGCCATGGAGGCGGTCCCGGGCAGCCACACCATGGCCCTGCTGGAGGCCGAGCGCGCGCAGGTCATCGCCATGACGACGGCGGCGCGGACGGTGACCGTGGTGGCCAAGGCCGCCACCGCCTCGCCGGCCGAGATCGCGGCCGTCGACGCGGCCTCCGCGCCGGGCGCGACCTCGGGGGTCGGGGACGGGACAGCGGGCGGGGGCGTCGTCTACGTGACGTCAACGCCGCCGAACCCGAATTCGGCCCAGTCCATCGCCTACAACATGATGGGCAGCTTCGGCTTCAGCCCGTCATCGCAATTCGGCTGCCTGCAGAAACTGTGGAACCAGGAGAGCAGCTGGAGTTATGACGCGGAGAACGCCAGCGGCGCCTATGGCATCCCGCAGGCCCTGCCGGGCAGCAAGATGGCCAGCGCCGGGGCCGACTGGCGGACCAACCCGGCCACCCAGATCAAGTGGGGCCTGGGCTACATCAAGTCGATCTACGGCAGCCCGTGCGCGGCGTGGTCCTTCGAGCTCTCCAACCACTACTACTGACAGCGGCATCCCGCTCCCGTTATCGCCTGGTTGGCGGGTATTTAATAGGAAACGAAATCCTAAAGCGCTAATTCCGTGCGGCAAATATCGTACTCCAAACGGTGGTGATCTACATCACATCGTTTAGGGTTACCATTCTTAATTGAATTCCGGCAAGGTGTTGGCCGTTAGCACCCCGTTCTCGGAATGGCCGCTCCGGCGGCCGTGGCGCCCTGACCCGCGTCAGCCCCGGGAGCAGCTGCCGTGCCGCTGCCGCGGTCCCGGCGGCCCGGGTGACACCCGAACGACCGGAAGCTTCCCTTGCTCCGTAACCGGATTCAGCACCGCCGGACCGTCACGGCCAGCCTCATCGCGGCCGGCGCGCTCGCCGCCGCCGCCGTCGCGGCCACCGGGACCTCGGGCCCGGGGACCCCGTGGGCCTCATCGGCCGTTCCCGTCACCGCGCAGCTGGCTTCCGTTCAGCTGGCCGCCAGAGCTCAGTCCGCCAGCAGCCCGGCACCCTCCTCGTCAGCGTCAGCCAGCGCGACCGCCTCGCCGTCGCCGACCGCCAGCCTGTCGCCGGGCACGCCCCGGCAGATCGCCCAGTCGATGCTCGCCACCTACAAGTGGCCGGCCTCGCAGTTCACCTGCCTGGACCCGCTGTGGAGGCACGAGAGCAGCTGGCAGGTGACCGCCCTCAACGCCGGCACCGGCGCGTACGGCATTCCCCAGGCCATGCCGGGCAGCAAGATGGCCAGTGCCGGGGCGGACTGGAAGACCAGCGCGAAGACTCAGATCAAGTGGGGCCTGCAGTACATCAAGGGCACCTACGGCTCGCCGTGCGGGGCCTGGAAGCACTGGCAGTCGGCCGGCTGGTACTGAGGACCGTCTGGTACTGAGGGCCCGGCCGGTACTGAGGACCGGCTGGTACCGAGGCCGGCTGGCACTGAGCCCTACGGCCGCGATCAGGTCTGCGTGGCGAACGTCTCGGCCGCCTCGTCGAAGATCGGCCGCGTCTGCGTCCAGCTGCTGGCCGGCGCGGTCATGTACAGCGCGTAGGACTGCGCTCCGGCCGGGGTCTGCAGCACGAACAGCAGGTCGATGGCTTCTTGCTGCACGCCGTTGTCAGTCCAGGTGAACTTCCAGTACGACCCCCTCGTCCCGCGGATGGTCGTGGTGGCCAGCCCCAGCTCGCTGTAGCCGGGGAAGCGGTTGCGGGCCAGCGACTGGCTCTTGATGTACTGCGCTTCCTTCAGCATGTCGCTCGGGTAGGTGTGCGGCGTGAGGTCGACGAGGATGTTGACGTTCGCTGACGGGTCCCGCAGGTAGGTCTGGAACCCGCTGGTCGTCTGGGTCCAGGTGGCGGGCGCGGCGATGCTGAAGCCGGCCTTCTCTCCGCTGGACGCCGGGTGCGTCACGGTGGCCCAGCCGGACGGCAGCGGTCCCGGCTTGGTGTTGATGGCGTCGACGATCTGCAGCGAGTCGGGCGGCAGCGCGGTCGCGGTCCCCGTCGCGCTGCTGCTCGGCGTGGTCGTGCCCGAGCCGTGCGCCACCGGGGTACCGGCCGGGCTGTGCCGCAGCAGCAGGACGGCGGCGACTCCCGCGCCCGCGCCCACGATGACCAGCAGCACCAGGGCGATCCACAGGCCGTTGCGGCGGCGCGGCGGCCTGGCCGGCCCGGACCCGGCCCGGGTCCCCTGGGCCCCGAGCGGCGGGGCCCCCGCGGGCGGCGAACCCGCCCAGGACGCCTGGCCAGCCGGTGCGCCACCGCCCGGATACCCGGGTCCGCTCTGGTAGGCCGGGCCGGCTGGGCCGAGGGCGCTGGCCCGGACCGGGGCGACGGGTCGTACCACGACGAGAAGTCCGGCGGCGCGGCCGCCCCGCCGGCCGCCGCCCCGGCGGCCGCGGTCTGGCCCCACTGTCCCTGCGGGTCGTACGCGGTCCGCTGGTGGGCGTCCTCGGCCGGCCTGCGGTATACCGTGGGCATCACCTGGTCACTCTGGTCCTGCGAGGCGGTGCTGCCCGTGACCGGCTGCGGGGTGGTCGCTGAGGTCCCCGCCGCGGCCCCGTCGGCCTGCCCGGGCGTCGCGGACGGCGCCGAGGCAGGCGTGGCAGCCGCGCCCGGCAATGGCGGGGCGGACGATGGTGCGGCGGACGACGGCGGGGCGGAAGCGGACAGCGCCGTGGGCTCGTACCCGCCGCTCGCGGGATCCGCCGCCATCCGGGGCAGCGCCTCGGTGATCATCCGGGTGGCCGTCCGGGCGTCCGGCCGGTCGGCCGGCTCGCGGCGCAGCAGGGCGGCGATCACCGGGCTGAGCGGGCCGGCCGTGGGGGCCAGCGGCGCGTCCTCGTGGATGATGGCCGACATGGTGGTGATCGCGCTCCCGCGGCGCTCGAACGGCCCGTGTCCTTCGACCGCGGCGTACAAGGTGGCCCCGAGCGACCACAGGTCGGAGGCGGGCGAGGCGTCCTCGCCCCGGATCCGCTCCGGTGCGGTGAAGCCCGGTGAGCCCATCACCATGCCGGTCTGGGTGAGCCGGGGATCACCCTGGAAGGTGGCGATGCCGAAGTCGGTCAGCACGGCCCGGTCGTCCCGGCCCAGCAGCACGTTGCTCGGCTTGACGTCGCGGTGCATGACCCCGGCGGCGTGCGCTACTTCCAGCGCGCCCAGCAGCTGGCGGCCCACCTCGGCGGCCCGCCGCGGGGCCAGCGGTCCCGTGCTGGCCAGCACCTGGTCCAGCGACTGCGCCTGGACCAGCTGCATGACGATCCACGGGCGGCCGCCGTCCTCGGCGACGTCGTACACCGTGACCACGCCCGGGTGGTTGAGCCGGGCCGCGGTCTTGGCCTCGCGCAGCGTCCGCTGGTAGGCGTTGGCCCGCTCGTCGTCGGTCAGCGTGTCCGCCATCTGGACTTCCTTGACCGCCACGTCACGGTCCAGGAGCAGATCGCGGGCGCGCCACACCACCCCCATGGCTCCGCGCCCGATGGGGGCCTCGAGCCGGTAGCGTCCGACAATCACGCGCCCGGCATCCGCCCAAGGGTGCATAGCCGGACCATACACGCTGTTCGCTCGCAGGTCTCTGGGTGATGTCTATTGGCTGGCGCCGGGCGCGCGGGTCCGCGAGTCAGGGGTGGGCGCCGATGGACAGGACGGGGCCGGAGGGGTCAGTGAAGAAGTCATTGCCCTTGTCGTCCACGATGACGAACGCGGGGAAGTCCTTGACCTCGATCCGCCACACCGCTTCCATGCCGAGCTCGGGGTACTCCAGCACCTCGACCCGGGTGATGCAGTCCTGGGCCAGCCGGGCCGCCGCGCCGCCGATCGAGCCGAGGTAGAACCCGCCGTACTTCTTGCACGCCTCGGTCACCCCCGCCGACCGGTTGCCCTTGGCCAGCATGACCAGCGAGCCGCCCGCCGCCTGGAACCGGTCGACGTAGGAGTCCATCCGCCCGGCCGTGGTCGGGCCGAAGGAGCCGGACGCGTAGCCTTCCGGCGTCTTGGCCGGGCCCGCGTAGTACACCGGGTGGTCGCGCAGGTAGGCCGGCATGGGCTGCCCCGCGTCCAGCAGCTCGGCGATCTTGGCGTGCGCGATGTCGCGGGCCACCACCAGCGGGCCGGTCAGCGACACCCGGGTCCGCACCGGGTACTTGGTCAGCTCGGCCCGGATCTCGGCCATCGGCCGGTTCAGGTCGATGGCGACCACCTCGCCGTCGTCCTCCAGGCCGGCCGGGTCGGGGAGGTACTGCGCCGGGTCGGTCTCGAGCTGCTCGAGGAACACCCCGTCCGCGGTGATCTTGCCCAGCGCCTGCCGGTCCGCCGAGCACGACACGGCGATGGCCACCGGGCAGGACGCGCCGTGCCGGGGGAGCCGGATCACCCGCACGTCGTGGCAGAAGTACTTGCCGCCGAACTGCGCGCCGATCCCGATCCGCCGGGTGATGTCCAGCACCTCGGCCTCCAGTTCCAGATCCCGGAACCCGTGCCCGGCCGCCGAGCCGGCCACCGGCAGGGCGTCCAGGTACTTGGCCGACGCGTACTTCGCGGTCTTCAGGGCGAACTCGGCCGACGTCCCGCCCACCACGATGGCCAGGTGGTACGGCGGGCACGCCGAGGTGCCCAGCGACCGGATCTTCTCCTCCAGGAACGACCGCATCCGGGCCGGGTTGAGGACCGCCTTGGTCTCCTGGAACAGGAACGACTTGTTGGCCGAGCCGCCGCCCTTGGCCATGAACAGGAACTTGTACTCCCCGCCGCCGGTGGCGTAGATCTCGATCTGGGCCGGCAGGTTGCTGCCGGTGTTCTTCTCCTCCCACATGGTCAGCGGCGCGAGCTGGGAGTACCTGAGGTTCAGCGTGGTGTACGCGTCATAGACGCCGCGCGCGATGTGCTCCTCGTCGTTCCCGTCGGTGAGCACGTGCTGCCCCCGCTTGCCCATCACGATCGCGGTCCCGGTGTCCTGGCACATGGGCAGCACCCCGCCCGCCGCGATGCACGCGTTCTTCAGCAGGTCGCGGGCCACGTACCGGTCGTTCGGGCTGGCCTCCGGGTCGTCCAGGATGGAGGCCAGCTGGCGCAGGTGCGCAGGCCGCAGGAAGTGGGCGATGTCGTGCATGGCCGTGCTGGTCAGCAACGTGAGCAGCTCCGGCTCCACCTCCAGGAAATTCCGGCCGAACGAACCGTGGCTCTGCACTCCGTCACTGGTCAGCCGCCGGTAGGTGGTGCCGTCGGCGCCGGTCGGCAGCAGATCGCTGTAGGTGAACAATTTTGTCTCTCTCGCCTCCGGGCGCCTCTTGAAGGCGCCTCCTTCCCTCGTCGCTCCTCAGTCCAGTCGGCGCCGGCGCCCTTTGGCTCGAGAGGAGCCCGGGTAGTAGGCGCTTCGGGAGCGCGGACGGGAGGGATCATTCCATCTAGCTTAGCCGGCGCGGCGGCGGCCCGAAATGCCCGGAGGGTGGGGATTGATCACCCTTGGGACGTCGGGGGCGGGGTTCGCGAGCTGGGCCTTCGTGACCTCGATTGTCCCTTGTTTGGCCTGAACAGGCGGGGTGTCACGGTGTTCACGACTTGTACATATTTCGACAAGCTTGTAATGTGACTCTATGCGGCGGCACCGCGCCGCGCGGTGCCCCCGTCCGCGCGATGTGTGCTAAGCACGCGGTGCCCCCGTCCGCGTCCGGCTTTGCCGCGGTGCCGCCGCCTCAACCTCGTTCATTTCCTGTTTGCTCACGCGCCTCGCGCGGGTCACCGCGCGAGACGCGGCAGCAGCATCGGCGCCCCGGTGATCCGACGGCGGTCGAGGCACCCTCGCTTGGGGAAGGCGGGGTGGAGGTCATGAATCTTCCTCCAGCTCGGCGGCGAAGCGGAGCAGGGCGGGGACGGCGGCGGCCAGGACCTGCCGGTCGGCGCCGGCCAGCCAGGCTCAGCGCCTGGCCAGCCAGGCCGGCGCGCAGGTCGCGCCATTCGGCGATGCGCTGCGCCCCGCTGGCGGTCACCGTCAGCCGGATCGAACGCCCGTCGGATAGTGCGCGGGCCCGCTCGAGGAGCCCCGCGGCGGCCAGCCTCCCGACCAGCGTGCTGACCGTGTTCGGGGCCAGCCGCAGGTCGGCCGCGGCCTCGGTGACGCTGATGCCCGGGCGGGACGCCGCCAGCCGGAGCAGTTCCGACTGGGCGGACGGCAGCGGCTGGGCCGGCCACGCTGACCGCGCCGCCCGCCGGGCCACCCGCCGCAGCGCGCTGATCGCCGCCAGCACCTCGCCCGCCAGCTGCTGCGCTCCCTGCTCAGTCATATCTTTCACAGAGCTAACTGTATAGCGATCGCTCCCGGCGCCTGTCGTCGCCGGCCCACGATGACTGAAGCCTGGTCTGCGGGCCTCTCGCGTCTGCGCGGCCAGGTCTCTCATCGCCAGTGCCGCGAATAAGGCTGCCCTCATCGGCATGGCGGCCCGTTTCCCGGGCAGGAAGTGAGAACTGTCCCTCCAGATGAATAGATGCCTGTTCAGCGAGGTGGATATGGAAACGTGGTCGTGGATTCTGGTCGGCCTGGCCGCCTGGTTCGCGGTTGCCGTAGGGATGGCGCTCGTGCTGGGCCCGGCTCTGAAGAGCTGTTCACGGATGCGGGACGCGCTGAGCCGGAACTTGCGGCCCCAGCCCGGCCCCGCCGGCCGCTTCGGTACCGGCGCCAGCTCGCCCCGGCCTATCTGAGCGCGGCCGGGGTCAGATCGCCGCGAAGTGCCGGAAGCACTCGTAACCGGGCCGGCCGAGTGCTGGAAGCACGCCGCATCGGAGCGCTTGACGGCCAGGTAGGCCGTGCTGCCCAGCGGGCCCAGCGTGTCCGTCATGACCGTGCCGGTCGCTCCGTCCGCCGTGGCACGTGGGTAGCACGTTCCCGGCCGCAGCGTACAGTCAGGTCATGAGCCCACGGCAGGCCCCGCGTGACTTGCGGGCGTCCGATGCTGACCGGGATCGCGTGCTGACCCTGCTCGCCGAGGCGGCCAGCGACGGCCGCCTGACCATGGCCGAGCACGGCGAGCGGGTCCAGCAGGCCTGCGCGGCGCGGACGCTCGGCGAGCTGGCCGGGCTGACCCGGGACCTGGCCGCGCCGTCCGCTCAGCCGCTCCGCCTGGACGGCGGCCGGGTCATCAGCGGGGTCTTCGGCCCGGCCCGGCGGGACGGCCGCTGGGTGGTGCCGGAAACCCTGAGCGTGAACGCCGCCTTCAGCGAGGTCGAGGTCGACCTGACCGAGGCGATCCTGCAGGCCCGCCGCGTGCAGCTGTACGCGACGGTCATCGGCGGCCGGCTCCGCCTGGTCGTGCCGGACGGCGTCTCGGTCGCCGTGACCGCCCGCCACGCGGTTGGTCGTATCCGGGGCAGCACGCCGCCTCCGGCCAGCGCCGACACCCCGGTGATCGAGGTCAAGGGCGTCGTCCTCGGCGGCGAGATCGTGATCCGGACGCCGCCGGCTCCGCGCCGTTTCCGGCTGCGCCGCAGCCGACGGCCTCCGATCAGTCGAAGTTGATCGAGGAGTAGGCCCGGAGCTTCCACAGCTGGTGCTCGCTCTTGATGCTGCGGATGGTGCCCGAGCGCGCGCGCATGACCAGCGAGTGGGTGGTGGCGTGGCCGCGCAGGTACCGCACGCCGTCGACCAGCTCCCCGTCGGTGACCCCGGTGGCCGCGAAGAACACGTCATCGGAGGTGACCAGGTCGTCGGTGGTCAGCACGCGGTCCAGGTCATGTCCCGCATCCAGCGCGCGGCGTCGTTCGGCGTCGTCCCGCGGCGCCAGCTTGCCCAGGATGACCCCGCCCAGGCACTTCAGCGCGCACGCGGCGATGATGCCCTCCGGGGTGCCGCCGATGCCCAGCATCAGGTCGATCCCGGTGCCGTCCCGGGCGGCCATGATCGCGCCGGCCACGTCGCCGTCGGTGATCAGGTGGATCCGCGCCCCGGTCGCGCGGACCTCGGAGATGAGGTCGGCGTGCCGCGGCCGGTCCAGGATGACGACCGTGACGTCCTGCGGTGCGCAGCCTTTGCCCTTGGCCACGGCCCGGATGTTGGCCGCGGCCGGCGCGTCGAGGTCCACCATGCCCGCCGCCTCGGGCCCGGTGACCAGCTTGGACATGTAGAAGACGGCCGACGGGTCGTACATCGAGCCGCGGCCCGCCACGGCCAGGACGGACACCGCGTTGGGCATGCCGTTGGCGCACAGCGTGGTGCCGTCGATCGGGTCGACCGCGACGTCGCACGCCGGGCCGGTCCCGTCGCCCACTTCCTCGCCGTTGAACAGCATCGGCGCGTGGTCCTTCTCGCCTTCGCCGATGACCACCACGCCCTGCATCGACACCGAGTTGATCAGCATCCGCATGGCGTTCACGGCCGCGCCGTCGGCCCCGTTCTTGTCACCCCGGCCGACCCAGCGCGCGGCGGCCATGGACGCGGCCTCGGTCACCCGGGCCAGCTCGAGGGCCAGGTTCCGGTCCGGCGCCTGGCTGGGTGGCTCGTGCGCGTGCTGCTCGGCGGTCATTGTGGTTCCTTCCGCTCGCCGGGTAAGAACGATCCTATGGGCACGTCACCGCCGTCCCACGTGCCGGGCGGCCCGGGTTACGCCCGGTCGGCCGCTGAGGTCGCCTCCGGCTCCTCACGGTCGGCCGCTGCGGCCGGCTCCTCCCTGTCCCCGGTCGCCCGGGCCGCGGGCGGTGCCACCTCCTCCGGCGTCTGCGGCGTGCTGCCCGGGTCGGCGGTACCCTCCGGGCGGTCGTCGAAGGTGACCTCGACCCGCTGCTCCGGCCGCCGCTGGTTCTGCAGGGCCTGCAGCGCCATGCTGGCCCGGTCCGCCTCGGTCAGCGGCGGCTGCACGATCGACCGCGGCCACAGCCGCCGGGCCAGCACCACGTTGATCTCGGCGCTGTACACGGTGATCTCCACGGCCAGGTAGATCCAGGCCATCAGGCCGAGCACGGTGGCGAACACGCCGTAGACCGAGTCGGTGTGCAGGAAGTGGTGGATCAGCCAGGTGCCGAGGAGCTGCAGCGCCGTCCACAGGAGCCCGCCGGTGATCGCGCCGGGCAGCAGCTTGCCGGTCGGCACCCCCTTGGGGGTCAGCACCCGGAACGCGCCCAGGTACATGCCCACGTTGAAGGCCGCCGTTATCACCTCGACCAGGACGTCGAACTCCAGGCCTCGGTGATGCAGGAAGGTGGTCAGGCTGGACAGCCCGGTGGTGACCACCACCCCCGCGCCGAGCAGCCCGAGGAACAGCATGGCCCGCCCGAGCCGCTGGAAGTAGCCGGGCCGGGCCGGCCCGGGCAGGTTCCACACCTGCTCCATGGTGAACAGCCCGGCCTGGGCCAGCCCGCTGGCCCCGTAGACCAGGGCCACCAGGCCGACGATCAGCCCGATCTTGCTGGACTGCTGCAGCGTGTGCACGTTGCCGGTGAGGGTGCGGCCGAGCAGCGGCACCTGGTTGGCCACCGCGTCCAGCACGTCCTGGCGGATGTCCGGGTGCCCGGCCACCACCAGGCCGAGGATGGTGACCAGGACCAGGAGCAGCGGGAAGATGGCGATGAAGGCGGAGTAGGCCAGGTTGGAGGCCAGCACGCCGCCGTTGTCATCTCCGTACTTCTTGATCACCCCGAAGACGAACGAGGCCGGCCGTGAAGCGCTGCTGAGTGCGGTCCACCGCACGCATCGCCCGCTCGACGGGATTCATCGCGCCTGCCCTGCTGTCGCCTGGTATGCGTGTGCCCGGCGGTCAAGTCGGGCAAACTAGGGCCTCAGAACGGGGCGTCGTCCTCGGCGCGCCGCCGTTTCCGCGGCGCGCTCGCCGGTCGCCGGTTCGTCGCCCGGGGCCCCCTGGGCCATGGCGGTGGCCAGCCGGGCCCGGGCGCCGTCCAGCCACTCCTCGCACACCGCAGCCAGCCGCTCGCCGCGTTCCCACAGCTCGAGCGACTGCTCCAGGGTCAGGCCGCCCGCCTCCAGGCGCTTGACCACGGCGGCCAGCTTGTCTCTGGCCTGCTCGTAGGTCAGGGCTTCCCGGGGGGCCGGGACGTCGGGCTCGCTCACGGCCCCAACCCTATCCGCCGGCCCGGACGGTCAGCTGGTCCGCCGCGAACCGGACGGTCAGCTCCTCGCCCGGGTCCACGTCCGCCGCCGACCGGACCACGCCGTCGTCCGCGTGCTGCACGATGGCGTAGCCGCGGCTCAGCGTGGAGGCGGGGGACAGGGCGACCAGCCGGGCCCGGGTGTGGGCCAGGTCGTCGCCGCCGCGGGCCAGGCTGGCCGACAGTGACATCCGGGCCCGCTGCCGCAGCGCGTCGACCCGTTCGGCCTGGCGTTCCACCTCGCGGACCGGGTCGGCCAGCACCGGCCGGGACCGGATGCCCTGCAGCCAGGCCGTCTCCCGGTCCAGCCAGCCGGTCACGCACCGGCGCGCCCGGTCCCGCAGCTGGCCGATGAGGGCCAGCTGCTCGCTGACGTCGGGCACGATCCGCTTGGCCGCGTCGGTCGGCGTGGAGGCCCGCAGGTCGGCCACGAAGTCCAGCAGCGGGGTGTCCTGCTCGTGGCCGATCGCGCTCACCACCGGCGTCCGGCAGGCCGCGACCGCCCGGATCAGCGTCTCGTCCGAGAACGGCAGCAGGTCTTCCAAGGAGCCGCCGCCGCGGGCGATCACGATCACCTCCACCTCGGCGTCCCCGTCCAGCCGCCGCAGCGCGTCGGTCACCTCCTCGGCCGCGAACGATCCCTGCACCGCGGTCTGCTCGACCCGGAACCGGACCGCGGGCCACCGCCGGGAGGCGTTGCGGAGCACGTCGCGCTCGGCCGCCGAGTTGCGCCCGCAGATGAGGCCGATGACCTTGGGCAGGAAAGGGAGAGCCCGCTTCCGTTCGGCGGAGAAAAGGCCCTCGGCGCCGAGCTCGCGCCGCAGCCGTTCCAGCCGGGCCAGCAGCTCGCCCACGCCCACGGCCCGGATCTCCAGCGCGGTCAGGGCAAAGGAGCCGCGGTTGGCGTTGAAGTCGGGCCGCGCCCAGACCACCACCCGGGCGCCTTCGGCGGGCGGCGGCTGCGCCGCGTCGAAGACCTGCCGGGTACAGATGACCCGGGCCGAGACGGCCGCCACCGGGTCGCGCAGGGTCAGGAACACCGCGCCGCCGCGGACCGTGCACTCCGCGATCTGGCCCTCCACCCAGACCCGGCCCAGCTTGCTGATCCACCCGCCGACCAGCTGCAGGACGGTGCGGACCGGGACCGGAGACTCGGCGGACGTCTCGAGCGCCACTACGCCCCGGTCTCCAGCTTGGTGATCCGCCGCTCGAACATGGCCAGCACGTCGGCCCGGGCGGCGTGCTCACGCTCGTAGCTGACCAGCTGCCGGAGCTGGGCCGAGTCCAGGGTGCGCAGCCGCGCGCGCAGCGACGCGAGGCTCAGCTCGTCATAGTTGGCCAGCGGCAGGCCTGCCTCCGGCACGGGCGGCGCGGGCTCCCCGTCCGCCGCGACCTCGCCGAGGACGGCCTCGGCGTCCTCACCCAGCGGACGGGAACCGGAGACCGTCGGGGGGGCCTCCGCCGCGGACGGCCCTGGGGCGGCCGGGACCGGGTCCGCCACCGGAACCGCGGCCGGCGAGGCCGGCGCAGGCACGGCCCGCACGCGCGGCGGCAGCACCTGCTGAGCCGGCGCGGCCTTGCTCTTGTCCTTGTTCTTGAGCTTGTCCGTGACCAGGAGGAGCTGGCCGATGGCGGCGAAAACGCCGCGCAGCGCCTGCGCTGGAGCCTCCTTTACGCGGTCATTGACCTGCGGGAACCGCATCTCGTACTCCTTATGGGAAGCCGGGGTCGCCTGCGCCGCGGATACCAGCGCGTGTCGCAGCTATATCGCGGCTGTCCCTGCCGGGCAATTTTTCACCCTACTGCCGCCTGGCCGCAATACCTGCGCGCAGGCCGCACCGGGGTACCGGCCCGGATGACGTTGACGCGGAACGTACCCTGGAACGGTGACGGGTACAGAGGTGACCGGCCCCGGCCAGGCCGGCGGGTGCTGCTCGCGCGGCCGCGCGGCTACTGCGCCGGTGTCGACCGGGCCGTGCAGGCCGTGGAGCTGGCGCTGGACCGGTTCGGGCCGCCGGTCTACGTGCGCAGGCAGATCGTGCACAACACCCACGTGGTGGCCACGCTGGAAAAGCGCGGGGCCATCTTCGTCACCGAGGTCGATGAGGTGCCCGAGGGCGCCGTCGTGGTCTTCTCCGCGCACGGCATCGCGCCGGACGTGCGGGCGGACGCCGAGCGCCGCGGCTTGCAGGCCATCGACGCCACCTGTCCGCTGGTCACCAAGGTGCACAACGAAGCGCGCCGCTTCGCGGCCAAGGACTACGACATCCTCCTGGTCGGCCACGAGGGGCATGAAGAGGTCGTCGGTACCGCGGGGGAGGCCCCGGACCGGGTCCGGCTGGTCGACGGCGTCGACGGGGCGGCCAGCGTCGAGGTCGCCGATCCGTCCCGGGTGGTCTGGCTGTCCCAGACGACCCTGTCGGTGGATGAGACGGTGGAGACCGTCAATGCGCTCCGGGAACGCTTCCCGGCCCTGCTCGATCCGCCCAGTGATGACATCTGCTACGCCACCCAGAACCGCCAGGCCGCGGTCAAGGTCATCGCCGCCCGGGCCGACGTCGTCATCGTGGTCGGCTCGGCCAACTCCTCCAACTCCGTCCGCCTGGTCGAGGTGGCCGCCAGCCACGGCGCAGCCGCGTACCTGGTCGATAACGCCGGCGAGGTCGATGAGCGCTGGCTGGACGGAGCCACCACCGTCGGCGTGACCAGCGGCGCCTCCGTGCCTGAGGAACTCGTGACCGCGGTGCTGGACCGGCTGGCCAGCTGCGGTTTCGGCGCCGTCGAGGAAGTCGAGGCGGTCGAGGAGAAGATGACGTTCGCCCTGCCCCGCGAGCTGCGGTCCTCAGCGGCGGCCCGGTCCCCCGAAGCCGCTGGCTGACCGGCGGGACCAGGCCGGCCGGTAGCCGCGGCCGATCGCGACCACCACCCCCAGCGCCGTCGCGGTGAACAGCCACGGGGCCGACTGGCCCAGCGTGACCACGGTCTGCTCCGCGGCCACGAACGTCCCGTCGGCCGTCACCAGCTGCGCGACCGCGCATCCGGCCAGGAAGACCAGCGGCGGGGCCACCACCAGCGCGCGCAGCCCGCTGGTCTTGGTGTAGTAGGTCACCATCCCGCAGATGCAGACGAACGCGGCGTCGGCCAGCGTCATCCAGTTCGCCCAGTCCGCCACCAGCTGGGTGAAGAAGCAGAGGATGAACATGGCCGCGATCGCGCCGCGCCCGGTCAGCCGGACGGAGGCGCGCGGCTCCAGGCGCGGGGTGCTCCGGGGCGCCGGGCGGTTCGGGGCCGGCGTCCGGGCCCGGATCTGCGTCATCGGGCCGCGCGCACCAGGCCGACCGGCCGGCCCGCCTCGCCCGGCCCGTCCTGGGCCGGGGTGATCTCGGCCGGGGCGTCGGTGACCAGCTCCGCGGCCGACAGCGGCCGGGTCGTCTCCGCGACCGGCGTGAGCGGGTCGAGCTCGGCGTCGACCACGCCCAGGTCGTTCAGCTTGCGCGCGGTGACCAGGACCCGGCTCTCCAGCGAGCCCACCGCCTGGTTGTAGGCCGAGACGGTCTTGGTCAGTGACCGGCCCATCTGGTCCACGTGGCGGCCGAGGCTGCCGATCCGGTCGTAGAGCTCGCGGCCGAGGTCGAACACGGCGCGGGCGTTGTCGGCCAGCGCCGCCTGCTGCCAGGCGTACTGCGCCGTGCGAAGCATGGTGACCAGGGTGGTGGGCGTGGCGATGTGGACCTTGCGGGCCATGGCGTGCTCCAGCAGCCCAGGGTCGCGTTCCAGCGCCGGGGCCAGGAACGCCTCGCCCGGGATGAACAGGATGACGAACTCCGGCGACGGGCTGAGAGCCGCCCAGTAGGCCTTCCCGGCCAGCCGGTCGACGTGCTCGCGCAGGTGCCGTGCGTGCGCGTCCAGCCGCGCCGACCGCACATCCTCATCGTCGCTCTCGACCGCCTCCAGGTAGGCGGCCAGCGAGACCTTGGAGTCGACCACGATGTTCTTGCCGCCCGCCAGCCGGACCACCAGGTCCGGGCGCTGGGTGCCGTCGGCGGAGGTCACCTGCTCGTCGAAGTCGCAGCGGGCGCTCATCCCGGCCAGCTCGACCACGCGGCGCAGCTGCAGCTCGCCCCAGCGGCCGCGGGCCTCCGGCCGCCGCAGCGCGGTGACCAGGGCCTGGGTCTGGGAACGCAGCTGCTCGGAGCTCTGCCGCGCGCCGGCCACCTGCTCGGCGAGCGCGGCGTGGGATCGCGTCCGGGCCTTGTCGGACTCACGGACGGACTCCTCCACCCGCGCCAGGGTCTCCTTCAGCGGGGCGATCAGGTGCTCGACCGCGGCCTGGCGGGTTTCCAGCTCGCCTGCCGCGTTGGCGTTGGCGGCCTGCAGCCGTCCCTCGGCCACTTCGAGGAACCGGGCCGTGCTGGCGTCCAGCGCCTGGGCGGACAGCGCCGCGAACCGCTCGGCGAGCTGGCCGTCGATCAGCGCGGCCCGCTGCTCGGCAGCCCGGGTCCGGCCGCTGGCCTCGGCCAGCCGCCCGCGCACGTAGAGATAGCCGATCGCTGCCCCGATGACGATCCCCAGCAGCAGACCGACAAGCAGCGAGATCGCACTCATACACAGCGATGCTCTCATTCCGTGAGCGAATACCCCGGCCGACACGCCCTGCCCCGCTGCCCTTTCCGGGCTCGTCACCGTCCCGGCCTGACCCAGGCCGCCGCCGGGCGGCATTAAACTCGCGCGGGTGAGCCTGTCAATCGGCATCGTCGGCCTGCCCAACGTCGGCAAGTCCACCCTCTTCAACGCGCTGACCCGGGCGGGCGCGCTGGCGTCCAACTACCCGTTCGCCACCATCGAGCCGAATGTCGGCATCGTCGGCCTGCCCGATGCTCGCCTGGGCGAGCTGGCCCGGCTGTATGACTCCGCGCGCGTGGTGCCCGCCTCGGTGCGCTTCACCGACATCGCCGGCCTGGTCCGCGGCGCCTCGCAGGGCCAGGGGCTGGGCAACCAGTTCCTGGCGCACATCCGCGAGACCGACGCCATCTGCCAGGTGGTCCGCGTGTTCGACGATCCGGACGTCACGCACGTGGACGGTGACGTGTCACCGGAACGCGACATCGAGACGGTCGTCACCGAGCTGATCCTGGCCGACCTGCAGACGCTCGAGAAGGCCGAGCCCCGGCTGGCCAAGGAGGCCAAGTTCGCCAAGGATCCCGCCCGGGCCCAGGCCGCCGAGGCCGCGACCCAGGCCCAGCGGCTGCTGGACTCCGGCACCACGCTGTGGGCCGGCGCGTCGGCCGCCGGCATCGACCCGGCCGCGCTGCGGGAGCTCCAGCTGCTGACGGCCAAGCCGTTCCTCTACGTCTTCAACATGGACGTCTCCGAGCTGGACGACGAGGACCTGCGCAAGCGCCTGGCCGCCCTGGTCGCGCCGGCCGAGGCCATCTTCCTGGACGCCAAGACCGAGGCCGACCTGGCCGAGCTGCCCGAAGACGAGGCCGCGGAGCTGCTGGCCGAGGCGGGCATGGGAGAGCCGGGCCTGGCCCAGCTGGCCCGGGCCGGGTTCCAGTCGCTCGGCCTGCAGACGTTCCTCACCGCCGGCCCCAAGGAGACCCGCGCCTGGGAGATCAAGGCCGGCGCGACCGCCCCGGAGGCGGCCGGCGTCATCCACACCGACTTCCAGCGCGGCTTCATCAAGGCCGAGGTCGTCTCCTTCGACGACCTGATGGCGGCGGGCTCGCTGGTCGCGGCCCGCTCCGCGGGCAAGGTCCGCATTGAGGGCAAGGACTACGTCATGCGGGACGGCGACGTCGTGGAGTTCCGCTTCAACGTCTAGCTGTACTGTCCGGGGACGTTGGTCAACCTGGTGATGGGTGCTGAGTTCCCGATCGCGGTGTGGGGCCGGTGGTGATTGTATTCGTGGAGCCATGCCGGGTATGCGGAGCGTCGGGCTGAGTCGCTGCGGTAGAACTTTTTGTAGGCCCATTCGCTGGCCAGGGTGCGGTGGAATCGCTCGATTTTGCCGTTGGTCTGGGGCCGGTAGGGGCGGGTGCGCTTGTGGGTGATGCCGAGGTCGGCGCAGGCGGCGGCCCATAGTTTAGAGCGGTAGCAGGCTCCGTTATCTGACAAGACGCGCTCGATGCGTACTCCGCGGGCGGCGAACCAGGCGGCGGCGTTGCGGAGGACCGAGACCGCGGTCTGGCGGGTTTCGTCGTCGCGGATCTCGGAGTAGGCCAGGCGGGAGTGATCATCCAGGACGGTGTGGATGAACGCTGTCCCGACCAGCGGGTGGCGGCCCGTGCCGTGGCTGCGCTGGCCGGTGCGGCGGGCGGTGGCGATGCGGTTCTGCAGGCCCTGGGCCTTGCCGAGGTAACGCCATCCGCCGCCGTCGGGGACGTTGCCGAGCTTCTTGACATCGACGTGGACCAGGGAGCCCGGGTAGGGGTGCTCGTAGCGGCGGACGGGCTCCCCGGTGACCCGGTCGATGGCCGCGAGCCGGTTCAGGCGGCAGCGGACCAGCACCTGGTAGACGGTGGACGGGGCCAGCCCGGTCCGGGCCGCGATCTGCACCGGCCCGAGCCGGTGCTTCCACCGCAGGTGCACGATCGTGCGGACCACGGGCCGGGGCGTGCGGCCCGGCGAGCGGCGCGGCCGGGAAGACCTGTCGGCCATGCCGTCCGGGCCGAGCTGCCGGTACCGGTCAGCCCACCGCTTGGCGGTCGGCCAGGACACGTCGTAACGCTCGGCTGCCCGGGCGACCGGCCATCCCTGGTCCACCACCAGGCACGCCAGCTTGAGACGGGCACGCGGGGTCAGGGCTGCATTAGCGTGGGACACGAAGACCTCCTGGGCGCTGGAGCCGGTTCCTAGACAGCTCCACTCCACGCCCGGAGGTCTTCGCCCTCCAAGCTCATTCAGACCGTGTCATCACACGACCTCAACCAACGTGCCCGGACAGTACATCTAGCGCTGTCCGTCACTGCGACCCGGTGGCCACCAGGATTGCGGTGATGGGCTCGAGCTCGGCCATCAGCTCGTCGAGCTCGGCGGGGGAGAGCGCCTCATACGGCGGGACGGCGAGCTCGTCGGTGAGGGCCTCGATGTGCCGCTTGGTCTTGCGCCCGGCGTCCGTGAACCGGCCCTCGCCGTCGACCAGCCCGCGCTCGCGCAGCCCGTCCATGACCTCAGCGAGCCGCTTCTTCGGCAGATGGTGGATGCGCCCGAAGGACTCCGGCGGGTAGATGCCCATGTCCAGTGCGGAGAGCACGTGCGCCTCGGTGCCGCCGATCTGCGCTCCGACGAGAGCGGCGATGTGCCCGTCGCCGCGGTGCTCGCGCAGCATGGTCGCGGAGTGCCACAGCCGGGCGACCTGGTCGCCGGGCACCGCGAGGGTGCGCATCCCCGCGTACATCGCCCGGCCTTCCATCGGCGCGCTCGTGGCCGCTTTGGTGGTCAGGTCGGCGGCGCGCGCCAGGCCCGGGGAAGCCGGCCAGCTCGTCGCCGAGGATCCGCCGCAGCGAGGCCGCGCTGCCCCGCTCGCGCGCGGCGACCGAGGCTTCGGGCGGGATCGTCTCCCATGCGCTCGGGATGTGCCGGGCCGCCTCGCCCTCGGCGAAGCTGTAGAACGCCGCGTGCACGACGTGGGCCGGCACTCGCCCCAGCGGCGCGGCCCGGCTGGCGAAGTAGCCGTCCCAGTAGGTGCGGTGGCCGAGCGCGGCCATCTCCTGGTTGCACTCGTCGGCCATGAAGGTGACCAGGCAGATCGGCTCGAGGAGCTCGAACATGCGGCGGGCGTCAGTCGCAGTGGGCATGTCCGGTCAGACGAGGCGGGCGGCCCGGATTCATCGGCCCGGGGAGCGTGCTTGACATCCAGAGGGCTCCTATCAATGATAGGTATGGAAACTATCAACGATAGGAATCGTGATGCCGCCCGGGACGTCCGTCGCTGACCGCCGCTCGCAGCGGCTCGCGCAGGTCCTGGACGCGGCCTGGGCCATCGCCGCCGAGTCCGGCCTGACCGCGGTGTCGCTGCACGAGGTGGCGCGCCGGGTCGGGATCAAGCAGCCGTCTCTGTACAGCTACGTCAGCTCGAAACTCGACCTGTATGACGCGATGTTCGGCCAGGCGTATGAGCAACTGCTGGCCGAGCTGGACGCGGCCGCCCCGCACGGGACCGCGCGCGAGCAGCTGCTGCAGCTCTCCAGAAAGGTCCTCGACTTCGCCGTATCCGATCCGCCCCGGCAGCAGCTGCTGTTCCAGCGCACCATTCCCGGGTTCGAGCCCTCGCCGGAGTCGTACGCGCTCGCGAAGCGCCTGATCGACCGGGCCATGAGCCTGCTGTCGGCCCTGGGCGCGGGGGATCCGGCTTACGTCGACGTCTACACCTCGCTCATCGCCGGGCTCGGCGCGCAGCAGATCGCCAACGACCCGGGTGGTGACCGCTTCTCGCGTCACCTCGAGGCCCTGCTCGACCTGTTCCTCGACCACTTCGTCGCCCGGCCGGAGCCGTCATGACCCGGGCGGCCCAGCTCGCGGACCAGATTCCGGGCATCGGCCACCACGAGGCCATGCAGCTGGCCGAGGCGGAGAACGCGCGCCTGCTCAGCGTGCTACGCGGCTTGGCCGCCGGGCAGTGGGCCGCGCCGACCGACTGCTCGCGGTGGACCGTCCGCGACATCGCCGTCCACCTCATCGCCGCGGCCCAGGCGCAGACCAGCCCGGTCGAGCTCGCTCGCCAGCTCCTGGCCGGGCGCAGGCTCACCGCGCAGATCGGCGGCCAGCACTGGGTGGACGGGCTGAACGAGGCGCAGCTGCGCGCCCGCCGGCACTGGTCGCCGGCCACCCTGCCGGATCGCTGGCAGCGCCATTCCGCGACCGCGCTGACGGTCCGGCGCCGGATGCCTGCGCCGATCCGGGCGCTGCCCCTGCTGCCCCTCGGCACCGCCCTGGACGTCACGGTCGGCTGGCAGCCGCTGGGCTACCTGTTCGACATGGGCTTCACCCGGGATGTGTGGCTGCACCGGATCGACATCGCGCGAGCCGCAGGCATCGAGCCGGAGCTGTCGGCCGGGCACGACGGGCGGATCGTCGCCGGCATCTTCGCCGAGTGGGCCGCGCGGCATGGTGCTGCGTGCACGCTCACCCTCACCGGGCCGGCAGGCGGCGAGTTCGCGCCGGCCCGGGGGGTGGCGAGCCGCAGACCGTCGACGCGGCCGAGTTCGTCCGGATTCTCTCCGGCCGCGCCGCAGGTCCGGGCGTCCTGCGCCACAAGCTCCCGCTCTGAGACCGCGCATCAACCATCACCGCGAAAGGAAGGCCCGACATGCAGCCCACCACACCACCCGTGAGCTCTCCCGGCTCCCAGGGTGACCTCAAGGGCCTCGCCCGGCGCTTCGCCGACGAGGTCATCAACGCCCACGACCTCGGCCCGGCCCTCGCCGAGCTGGTGGCCGAGGATTTCGTCGAGGAGAACCCGCTCCCCGGCCAGGGGCCGGGACGGTCCGGCCTGGCCGACGTCCTGGCCGGGATGTTCGCGGCGTTCCCCGACCTGCGCTGGACGCCGCAGCAGATGATCGCCGAGGACGACCGCGTCATGAGCTACTCGGTCTGGACCGGAACTCATCGTGGTCCGTTCCTGGGCATCCCGCCGACGGGCTGCCAGGTGAGCGTCGAGGCGTGGACGCTCGACCGGTTCCGCGACGGGAAGATGACCCAGAGCCGCATCATCATGGACGTAGCGGGCCTGCTCGTCCAGCTCGGTGTCCTGGCCCCGCCGGCCGGTCCCTGACCGGCGGCTCTAGTCGCGCTCAGGGTTGGCGCCTGCTGCTCCCGGGGCTGCTGAGGTCAAACATCGTTCGTTCGCTCGCCTGACCGGTTGCTAATTTAGGATTTATGTTCGATACTCAGTCAATGAACGCGTATCGAACCGTATCGGTATACGAAAGGGTGCACTCGCCTGGCCGGCGCCAGAAGGTGACGGGAGGCTGGCCATGAGCGAGACCTCCGCGCGTGAGCGAGATGCGCTGACCGTGGCTCGGCTGGCCGGCGCCGCATGGCGAGGCGGCGCACCAGGCTGGGATTCCGGCCGGGCGACCGGCGCCGCCGCCCGGGAACTGCGGGAGATGGCGGGGGGCCGGGATGACCTGCTGGCTCAGGTGGCCGGCCTGCTCATCGGGTACTACCGGCAGACCGCCGACGAGAACCGGGCGCGAGCCGCCGCGTATCTCTGCCTGGCCGCCGGAGCCGGGCCTGAACTGATCCCGCCGTGGATCCGGGTGGGCAGCTCGCGTGCGGCGGCGGCCCGGCAGTTTCCGCCCGCCGTCCCTCAGGCCGGCGACGCCGACGCCTGGCCGGAGGCGGTCTAGGCGTGCCCTTTCCTGGCCGGCCAGCGGCGTGACCGGGATGATCTGGGTGCGTCCAGCTGAATACGTTCCGAATCCGATTGAACTCTGTGCGTATTCGAACCGTTTTACAGGGTGCTGGCCCGTTTGTCTGTGCGGCTGTCCCGGCGCTCGGCCCTAACCGGCCGCTCGGGCCGGGGCGATGGCCCACAATAGACGGCGGACCGGCGCGAAGGGACGGCCGCCCCTGCCCGAGCAGGCGCGGAAACGTGCGGAGGTGTGATGTCTCGCGGGCCCGATATCGATTACGTAGAGCAGCTATCTGATTACCCAAGAGTGATGTGGCTGGTCGATCCGGCTGCGTGCGGCTGCCTGATGAATGAGATTCCGGCCCGTTCCCGGGCTAATGCGACGGGCAGTGACACCACAGCGAGCCATTTCGAACTCCGGGACGTATCTGCGGCCGGGCGGCGCGGAGTAATGGACTTCGGTTCGATCTCCGGCTGGCCGGTTCCGCGGCGCGGCAACAGCCGGCCGACGACGGCGACGGCCATATGGCGGGTGCCCGGACAGGGCTCGACTGGATTTTCCGAACTCTTCAAGGCGTACCGCATGTCGGTCGTCGACCTGCAAAGCGGCAAATGGTATGTAAATGAAATCAGCGCGGCGACTGAGGCGGTGGGAGCCAAATGACCAGGACAGCGGCGGTTAGCGCCGTCCTGCCCGCATGCTCTCATGCCGCTGCCGCATGCCGTCACTCCGCTGCCGCCCACCCGGCTAGCGGACCTGCGGTCGCCTTTTCCGGATCCGCGGGCTGGCCAGACCTTCCGGGCCAGCCCTGTTCCCCGTTCGCGCGCCGTCGCCACCGGCCGCCATGCTCACCTGGATCCGCGCGGGAGCGCCTGGTTCACCGGCGCCCGCCCGCAGGAAATGCCGTAATTCTCGCTGGATGGCCTGCTGATCCCGGAAGGGACATCTGATGACTACTCATCTCACCGCCGCGACCGCTCCGCTGGCCCTGAGCACGCAGGGCCTGGTCACGTACCTGCAGGGACTCTTCGGGCCGTTGTTCCTCGGCATCGTCGGGATCGTGGCGATCTTCTTCCTGTTCACCCGAGAGATCACCCGGTTCGTCCAGTTCCTGGTGCTAGCCGTCGCCATCGCGGTCGTGTTCTACACGCCCAGCATCGTTCAGACGCTGGCCACCGGTATAGCGAACGCGCTCGGAGTCCACTGAACCCGTCCTGGCTGAAGGAGCGAAACCCCCAGTGGACCTACCCACCTACACGAATATCTGGCGAATAGAGAAAAAGCTCTATAAGCTCTACGATTTCCGGCTGCCCGCTCCGCTGCCGATAACTTGGATGGCCGTTTTCGTCGGAATTACCGTTCCATACATTTTTTTCCTGGTCATCATTGGCTTGCCTTTTAATCACACTTTGGTCTGGTTGTATGTGCTTCCGCCGGGCGTGCTCACCTGGCTCACCACCCGGCCGGTTATCGAGAGCAAGAAGCTGCCGGAGCTGGTCAGCTCGCAGCTGCGTTACCTGAGCGAACCCCGGACCTGGTGCCGGATGGCTCCCTTCGCGGAGAAGGACGAGATCATCCTGACGGCCCGCGTGCGGCGCCGGGCTCCGGCTGGCGCCAGGCCGCCGAAGGCCCGGAGGTCGGCTGGCCGGGCTCGCCTGGCTGAACGGGCTCTCAGGCCCGCCGCCCCGGGCGCCCGATCCAGGCTGTCCGCGGCCCGGCCGAGGACAGCGCCGTCGGCTCGCTCGGCTGCCGTGCCGCAAACCGCCGCGCCTGCGTCCCTTCGCGAGAACGCCGTGCTCCCCGAGGTCACGGCGTATCCCGAGGTGGCGATGCTCCCCGAGGTCTCCGCGTCAGCGCCGGCCGTGTCCTCGCCGCCTTCGGCTCCGGATCGCGCCGCTCATCAGCCCGAGCCCGGCACTCCTCAGCCTGGCCCTCAGCCCGAGCGAGGGACGTCCTGGCCTATGCGGGCGAGCGCACAGCCAGCGGTGCAGCGCGTCCGTTCCGTGCTCAAGCGGCCGCGTCGGCCCGCGCCCGGTCAGCGGCCCTCCGTCAGCCATGGGCCCCGGCCGAGCGTGACCCCCCGGCCGGGCCTGGCCCCGCGCCCGGCGTGGGCCGCTCCGCCCGCGGAGCGGCCCACGCCGGACCGGGTTGTCCCTGGGCCCTCGCCTCGGACGGAACCTGCCGCCCGCGACCACGGCCAGCCAGACTCTCCTGCCGCCGCTCCCGCCTCCCGGCCGCAGGCCGCCGCGGGCTCCATCTCCGCCGGCCCGCCATTCCCCGAGCCTGGTCCCTTTCCGGAGCCCGGTCCTGTGCCCGAGGCCGGTCCTTTCCCGGAGACAGGCCCCTTCCCGGAGGTCGGCGCGTTTCCCCAAGCCGGCGCCTTCCCGGAGGCCAGCCCGTTCCCCGAGGCCGGGCCGTACCCCGAGTCCGCTCCAGATCCCGAGGACGTCCGGCCCGCAGAGGCGGCCCCGTCCCCGGAAGCCGAGGTCGTCTCCCCGGAGCCCGGCCCGTCCCCCGCGGCCGAATCGGTCCCCGAGGCCGGCACCCCCGTTCCGGGCAGCCTGGCGGCCGACGCGGCGGCCCTCGCCCAGGGCCGCCTGTTCCCTGTGGCTGGCCCCTTCCCGGAGGTCGGTGCCTTCCCGGATCCCGACGCCTTCCCGGATCCCGACGCCTTCCCCGGCCCCGAGCCGACCGCCGATCCGGGCCGCAGCACTGACCCGGGCCGCAGCGCCGAGCCCGGCGAAGCGCTCGCCCTGGAACCTCTCCCGGCCGCCGATCCCGCCCTCAGCCCGCCGCCCGTCCCGGCCCGCGAGCCCGAGCCTGCCGCCAGCTCCCAGGCCCAGGCTGAAGCCCAGCCGACGCCCGCGCGGTCGATAGCGGCCCGGGTCATGAACCTGTTCGTCGACCTCGACGCGGGCCGCCGCACGTCCCCGGCCGAAGACGCCGCCCGCCGCGCCGCCCAGACCGAAGACGCCGCCCGCCGCGCCGCCCAGACCGAAGACGCGGGCCACCGCGCCGCCCAGGACGAAGCCTCCGAGCGCCGCGCCAACCTGGCCGCAGCGGCCAGCCGCCGGACGGCCCCGGCTGAAGCCTCCGACCACCGCGTCACCACCCCGGTTGAGGCCTCCGGCCGCCAGGCCTCCCCGGCGCAGGACGCGGGCCGCCGGCCTCCGTCCGTCGGGCAGGCCCTCAACGGTCCCGGCCGGCCGGAGGACCCCAGCTGGCGGCGCAAGGTGAAGGTGGCCGCCGGCCCGCAGGGCGCCAGCAAGCGGGACCGGGCCGCGCTGGACCGGGACCGGGCCCGGCTGCCGCTGCCGGGGCCGCGCCGGATCGCCATCCTCGGCTGCACCAGCGGCGCGGGCCAGTCCGCGATCACCATGATGACCGGCCGCACCCTGGCCGCGCTCCGGGAGACTCCGGTGGCCGCGCTCGACCTCAACCCGGGGGACGCCTCGCTCGCGGCCAGCGTCGTCCCGGTCACCTCGGTCTCCGCCCTGCTGGCCGGCACCGAGACGGACTCCTACGGCCGTGACGCCCGGGTCCGGTCGTCGCGCAGCAGCGCGCGCCGGGTCGACGTCATCGCCGGGCCGTCCGGGCCGGGCGGCCCCCTCCCGCTGACCGAGCACGACTACGACCGGCTCGCCCAGCTGCTGGCCGGGCGGTACCCGCTGACCATGATCGACCCGGCTCCGGTCGGGCTGACCCGGGTGCTCTCGCTAGCCGACCAGCTCGTCCTGGTCACCCCGGCCAGCCCGGAGGCGGCCAGCGCGCTGGCCAACACCCAGCAGTGGCTCGGCGCGCACGGCTTCGACGAGCTGGCGGCCCAGGCGGTCACCGTGGTCAACGGGGTGAGCAGCGACAGCATGGCCGATGTCCTCGCGGCCGAGTCGGTGGCCCGGGGGCGCTGCCGGGCCATCGTCCGGGTGCCGTGGGACAGCCAGCTGGCCGCGGCCGCCTCACCCGCCGCCCTGCAGCCGCAGACCAGGCTGGCCTGCGCGGCGCTGGCCGGCGTCCTGGTCTCTGGCCTAGCCGGCACCGGCCCGGCCGCCGGTCCCGGTGCCCCGGCCTCCGGCGCACCCACCCACGTTCGCGGAAAGGAGGCCTGGTGAGCACCCGGAGCAAGGCGTCAAGGGGATCCAAGACCCGGCTGGGCATCAGGTACTTCGACGACCGCATCCTGCTCACCGACAGCTACGCCTGGGCGTACTACCGCATCCCCTCGGTCTCGTATGAGTTCACCACCGGGGAAGAACGAGAGGCCCTGGCCACCAACATCACCGTCGCCCTGGCCGCGATCCGGATGCAGGACGCCGAGGTGCACCTGCGGATCGCGCACCGGTCCTTCCCGGCCCAGGCCTGGGCGACCGGGCTGGACGCCACCTCGGACGGCGGCCCCGGCTGGCGGGACTACCTGGAGCAGTCCTACCAGCACGTCTGGGCCAAGGACTTCTGGACCAAGGAGATCTACCTCGGCGTGCGGCTCGGCCAGCGCGGGGTGCGGGCCCAGTTGTCCGGCGGAGTGCTGTCCCAGTTCACCGCCGCGTACGGCCGCGGCGAGCGCGGCCTGGGGCTGATCGACGAAGCCGTCAACGGGGCCGAGATCGCCCGCTGGAGCGAATCAGCCGAACGCCTCGGCCGGGCGCTGAACGCCAGCGCGCTGGCCGCCCGGCACGCGACCTCGGGCGAGATCGCCTGGCTCATCCAGCACACGCTGATGGGCACGGCGGGGGACCCGCCGCCGTCGGCCACCAGGCGGCGGCGGTGGGGCTCGGGCGAGATCGACACCCTCTTCGAGGGCCAGATCCACAACGGGCGGAGCGTCCTGGGCCTGGAGCACGTCAGCGGGAAGTCCTACGTGGCCTTCGTTTCCTTCGCCCGGTTCCCCGACGTGATGTCCTTCCCCGACGGCGAACCGTGGCTGCACTTCGCCGACTCGCTGCCGTTCCCGGTCGAGATCAGCTCGCGGATGAAGCTGATCCCGCCGGCCAAGGCGAGCAAGGACGTCAGCCGGCGGCTGGCCCACGCCCGCGACATGGACGCGCACATCCGGGAGGCCGGCGCGGAGGCGCCGATCGCGCTGGCCGAGCAGATCGCCGCCGCCCGGATGCTCGAGCACGGCATCACCAAGGAACGGCTGCCGTTCGTCTACGGCTGGCACCGGCTGATCGTGACCGCCCCGACCAGAGAGCTGTGCGACCGCCGGGTCGAAGCTGTCATCGAGCACTACCGGGACATCGGGATCGACGCGGTGAACTCCACCGGCGACCAGTTCTCGCTGCTGAGCGAGTCAATGCCCGGCGAGCGGGTCCGGCTGACCTCCTACGTCCAGCGCCAGCCGCTGTACACCATCGCGGGCGGCATGCCCACCGCCACCGTGGAGCTCGGGGACCGGCCCGACGCGGGGACCGGCTGGGTCGGCCCGTACATCGGCGAGACGCTGGGCCGGGCCCGCTCGATCGTGCACTTCGACCCGCTGCTGGCCGCGGCCCGGAACCGGCCGACCGCCATCGCCATCACCGGCGAGCCGGGCGGCGGGAAGACCACCCTGGCCCTGCTGCTCATCTACCAGCTGGCGCTGCGCGGGACCACCGTGGCCGTGATCGACCCGAAGGGTGACGCCGAGTCGCTGGTCGAGTACCTGCAGCGGCAGGGCCGCAAGGCCCGGGTGCTGCCGCTGGGCGCCGCGGCCCCCGGCTTGCTCGACCCGTTCTCGTTCGGCGTCGACCTGGCCGAGAAGCGGACCATGGCCACCGAGACGCTCCGGCTGCTGCTGCCCCGGA
Organism: uncultured Actinomycetes bacterium; assembly: GCA_963744005.1. Classification (GTDB taxonomy): domain Bacteria; phylum Actinomycetota; class Actinomycetes; order Streptosporangiales; family Streptosporangiaceae; genus Palsa-504. The sequence goes on from CAVURU010000004.1 coordinate 211,475, forward strand.
TGAGCGAGGAACGCGAGAGCGCCATGATCCAGGCCGTGGGCGCGGTGGCCGGGACGGAACGCCCGAGCCTGGGCAAGGTGATCCGGCACCTGGAGGAGTCCGACGACCCGGCCTGGAAGAACACCGGGGCGGTCATGCGGTCGATCTCGGAGATGCGGCTGGCCCGGCTGTGCTTCGCCCCCTCGGTGGGGCAGCAGATCGACGCCGAGGGCTGGACCACGGTCTTCACCCTGGCCGGGCTGACCCTGCCCGACACCACCACCAACCGGGACGACTACTCCTACGAGCAGCGGCTCTCGGTGGCCCTGCTCTACCTGGTCTCGCAGTTCGCCCGGAAGCTGCTCAACGGCATCGACCGCACCAAGCCCAAGGCCATCTTCCTGGACGAGGCCTGGGCCATCACCTCCACCCCCGAGGGCGCCAAGCTGGTGCCCGAGGTGTCCCGGATGGGGCGCTCCCGCAACACCGCGCTGATCCTGGTCTCGCAGAACGCCGGTGACCTGCTGCACGAGCAGGTCACCAACTGCCTGTCCAGTGTTTTCGCGTTCCGCTCGACCGAGCGCGGCGAGGTGGCGAACGTCATGTCGCTGCTGGGGGTCGCGCCGTCCGATGAGCACAAGGCCGTGCTCCGTGCGCTCGGCAACGGCGAGTGCATTTTCCGTGACCTGGATGACCGGGCCGGCCGTATCGGGATCGATCTGGTCTCCGAAGAGCTGCGGGACTGGATCGACACCAACCCGACCCGGCCCCGGAGCCCGGAGCCGGTCCCCGGGGACACCAGCCCCGGCCGTGACGACGCGCAGCGCACCGCGGCTGCCGAGGCGTCGTCGTAACCGCACGAACCAGGAGTTCCCCGATGCTTGTCCCGTTCGCCCCGTCCCGGCGCCGCGCGGCTGACCGCGCCGCCTCCCGGACCCGCGGCCGCCGCGCCGCGCGCTGGGCGATCCAGGTGCTCCTCCTCGCCGGGGCGCTGCTCGTGTTCGGGAGCCCGGCCTGGGCCTCGAGCACCTCGCCGGCCGCCCAGCAGACCCAGACCCAGAGCACCCAGCAGACCCAGGCCGCGCAGCAGACCCAGGCCACCCAGCACGCGCAGCTCACCGCGAAGCTCGCCCCCTCGGCTCCCTCCGCGCCCGGCGGCGTCTGCCAGGTGCCCGGCATCGGCGACATCGGCGGCCTGGTCGGCCTGTGCTCCTCCGGCTCGGCCGGGATCGTCGGCGACCTGAACAACATCTGCGAGCCGTCGGTACCGCAGCCCGAGCAGGCCACCGGGGGCATCAACGCCATGGTCGAGCCGCCCGCCGCGGCCACCGCGGGCGGCAAGACGCTGTACGACAACTACGGCGTGGCCGGGCAGTACTGGGCCGCGCACGGCCTGCAGTGCTCGGACATGACGTCGCTGATCGGCAACAACGTGGCCGGGATGGTCTTCGACGCGGCGAAATCCATCGACCGGGTGACCATCACCGTCTACCAGTCCGCGGCCGGCAACAACATCCTGACCTGGCTGCAGAACGCGGTTGACTCGCTGATCACCGCGCTGGGCAACGCCATCTACTTCCCCTACCTGGCCCCCGTCGTCATCCTGGGCGCGGTGTGGCTGGCCTGGCAGGGACTGATCCGCAAGCGCGCCACCCGGACCATCGAGGGCACGCTGTGGATGGTGGTGGCCGCCACCGCCGCCATCGCCCTGATCGGCCGCCCGGCCGCCTTCACCGGCGTCGGCACCGACGTGTCCAACGGCGTCACCCAGGTCCTCAACACCGCGTTCGCCAAGCTGCCCGCCCCGGCCAACAGCAACTGCCTGCCGGTGGCCCAGGGCGACCCGCAGAGCGTCGTCGGCAGCTACGCCTTCACCAGCGGCAACGGCCTGGTCGACCAGAACGCCAACGAGCTGTGGTCGGTGCTGGTCTGCAAGCCGTGGCTGTCCGGCGAGCTCGGCACCAGCGCCTACTCGCCGCTGGGCAGCGGCAACCAGACCGTGGTGGACACCTACGGCCGCCAGCTGCTGTGGTCGCAGGCCATCGCGGCCAACGAGACCCCGACCACGACGCTCATCCAGGCCAAGCAGGCCACCTACACCGGGATCGCCAACTCCATCCAGCAGAACGACCCGGGCGTCTACGCCCTGTTCCAGGGCAACCAGTGGACGACACGGCTGGAGATCGCCTTCGCCGCCATGTTCGCCGCGCTGGTGGCCGGGATGCTCATCCTGCTCATCGCGCTGACCTTGATCGTGCTCAAGCTCGGCTTCCTGCTGCTGCTGGTGGCCGGGCCGTTCTTCCTGATCATCGGCACCCATCCCGGCTTCGGCCGGATCATCGCCATCCGCTGGTTCGAGATGCTGGTCGGCGTCTTGATGAAGCAGGCCGCGATCGCGATCGTGCTGAGCGTGCTGCTGTACTGCTACTCGCTCATCATGGGCACCGCGGACACCGTCCTGCCCTGGGCGCTGAAGATCATCATGATCGCGCTGGTCACGGTGGCCGTCTTCATCTACCGCAGGCCGTTCACCCATCTGTTCTCCGCCGTCGGCTACGGTACGCTCGGCTCGGCCGAGCGGGCCGACGTCAGCCTGCGCGAGGCCGGCGTCACGTTCCGGCGGAACACGATGACCGCCGCGTCGGTGGCCGTCCCCGGGGTGGCCGGCGCCCGGGCCGCCCGCTGGGCCCGGCGCAACCCGGGCCAGGCCGCCGCGGTGGCCGCCGGGGTGACCGGTGCCGCGGGCGCGGCCGCGGCCGCCGCCGTGTCGGGCGAGACCGCGGCCGGGACCGCGGGCGGCGACGCCTACGCCTCACGGTTCCGCGGTGAGGCGCCGGCCGCGGCCGACGGGGAGACCGAGCCGAGCCGGGCCGCGGCGCCCGGGCTGGGCCGCAGCCGGGACGTGCCCGAGGCCGGCGGCGGTCCCAGCCGCACCCCGCCGCCGCTGGACCTGCCGCCCAGGAACGGCGGCAGCGCCCCGTCCCGCGCCGCCTCGACCTGGGCCGGCCGGGTCAGGGCCCGGCCGCCCGCGGGCCCGCGCCGTCACGCTCACGTGCCACCGGCACCGGCACCGCCAGCGGCCCGGCGGGCTCCGCTCCGGTCCGGTCGGCCCCGCCGGCCAGCCGGAGCTCCGCGGCAGGCCCGGCCGCCCGGCCGGGCTCGGGCGGCGGCCCGGGTTCCGGCGGCGGATCGGGTTCCCGCCCGCCCGCCCCGTCCTGGCCGCTGTCTGGCTCGGGCGGCAGCTCAGCCGCTGGCCCCCGGCAGCGCCCCGCCGCCGAACGCCGGCCCGCCCCGAGTCAGCCCGCACCGAGTCAGCCCGCACCGAGCCGCCCGGCCGGCAGCAGCCCCGCCGGCCGCGGCCGGCCGCGGCGACACGTCGGGCGAGCCCCGGGCCATGCCGTTCTGGCTGCGGCCCAGGCGCAAGTGACAGGGGGTCAGCATGGAGCTCAGTCCCGGTCAGCGCCGCACGGCCTTCGCCGTGGTCGTCATCGTGCTCGCTGCCCTCGGCTACTACCTGATCGTCCCGGCCGTGCGGCACTCCAGCGCCCGCCCGCAGGCCGCCGCCCCGGCCTCGCCGAGCGTGTCGTCCGCCGCGCCCGCGGCGGCCGGGACCGGGCCGGCGGCCAGCGCGTCGGCGCCGCCCGCCGGTGACGTGAACATCTACTCCTGGCTGCCCTTCACCCAGCAGGACCTGTCCGCCGCCGCCTCGGTGACGATGCGGTTCAGCGTGGCCTACAACACCTTCACCTATAACGAGAACGCGGCCGCCTACGTCGCGGCCATGCACGGCCTGATCACCAGCCAGCTCGCCACCACGCTGCGGGACGCCTACCAGACCCCCGGCGTGGCCCAGCTGCGCTCCAGCCAGAAGCAGGTCTCCACCGGGACCGCGCAGATCACCTCGCTGCGCGCGTTCGGCGCCTCCAGCATGACGTTCACCGTCGCGGCGGGCCAGCAGCTGGTCACCAGCGACGGCACCAGCAACGGCAGCGCGAACTACGCCGTCACCGTCACCGGCTCCGGCTCGTCCTGGCAGGTCAGCGACATCGAGTTGCAATCCGCGGGCAATACATGACGAGCAGGCTCCTGCTTCCGCCTGACACGAGACCGGCTCCGCCCGAGCCGCCCGGCCGCTCGCGCATCCTCATCCCGGTCGTCATCGGGGTGGCCGCCGTCCTCATGCTCGGCCTGCTAGCCGTGCCGATGATGGTCGGGACCAGCCTGTTCTTCGCCGCCGGGGCCGGCTGCTCCGGCCAGCAGACCGGGACGGCCGGGCAGCCGGCCGTCAGCGCCAAGGCCAAGTCCATCCCGTCGGACTACCTGTACTGGTACAAGAAGGTCGGCCAGCAGTACGGCGTGCCGTGGACCATCCTGGCCGGGATCGGGACGGTGGAGAGCGACAACGGCCGCACCACCCTGCCCGGCGTGCACAGCGGCTCCAACGGCTTCGGCGCGGCCGGCCCGATGCAGATCGGCATCGGCGGCGCGGCGGGCAACGTATGGGGCGGCACGCCCGTCCACCCGGCCCGCCAGGCCGTCAGCGGCGTGGCCACCGACGAGGACGGCAACGGCACGGCCAGCGTCTACGATCCCGCCGACGCCATCGCGGGGGCGGCCAGGTACCTGCTCGCCGCCCAGGTCCAGACCAACCCGTCGGCCGCCATCTTCTCCTACAACCACCTGCAGTCCTACGTGCAGAGCGTGCTGTACTACGCCGGCGCGTACGCGGGCGGCAACTTCTCGGTGGTCTCGGCGCAGCTGCCGTCGGGCAGCGTGGCCGCCGGGTGCAGCAGCAGCGCCGCGGGCGTGCCCGCCATCAGCGCGCCGAACCAGGTCGTGGCGGCCGCCACCGGCTACGCCGAGCAGCAACTGGGCAAGCCCTACCTGTGGGGCGGGACCGGCCCGGACGCCTTCGACTGCTCCGGCCTGGTCATGATGGCCTACCGGTCGGCCGGGGTCAGCCTGGCCCGCACCTCCCAGCAGCAGTGGGCCACCGAGACCCGGATCCCGGCCAGCCAGGTCCAGCCGGGCGACCTGGTCTTCTTCGCCGGCGCGGACGGCACCCGGGCCGCGCCCGGCCACGTCGGCATCGTCATCGCCAAGGGGAAGATGATCGAGGCCTACGCGACCGGCGTCCCGATCCGGGTGGCCAGCTACACCGACCGGGATCCGGTCGGCTTCACCCGCCCGGGAACGGGCACGACCGCCAGCGCGACCGCCGGGTGAGCGGGCTTACCGCACCGACAGGTAGATCAGGCAGCCCAGCCCGGCGGCCAGGCAGTAGATCGCGAACGGCGTCAGCGTGCGCTTGGGGTCGCTGAAGTAGCGGGTCAGGAAGTGCAGCGAGAGGTAGGCGCCGATCCCGGACAGCACGCTGCCGAACAGCACCTGGCCGCCGATCCCGGCCCCCAGCGGGCCGGTCAGGTCGGGCAGCTTCAGCACGCCCGCGGCCAGGATGACCGGCGCGGAGAGCAGGAACGAGAACCGGGCCGCGTCCTGCCGGGACAGCCCGCGGAACATGCCGGTGACCATGACCGTGCCGTCCCGGCTGATGCCGGGCAGCAGGGCCAGGATCTGCGACGCGCCGAGGGCCAGGGCGCCGAGCCAGCCGGTGCGGCGGACGATGCGCCGGTCGGATTCCACCGCCAGGCTGGCGTGCTGCTGCCGCAGCGACCGCTGCCCGGCGGAGTGCCGCCCGGCTGTGCCGCCGCCCCCGCCGCCCGCCGCGACCGTGGCCTTCTCCCGCTCGCTGACGGCCTGCAGGTCGGCCGCGATCTCCGCGGCCTCCATGTCCGCGCTCCGCCGCCGGGCCCGCTCGCCGGCCAGCAGGATGAGCCCGTTGATGAACAGGAAGACCGAGACCAGGATCGGCTTGCTGAAGTACTCGCGGAACAGGTGCTCCAGCGCCACCCCGGCCAGCCCGACCGGGATGGTGGCCAGGATGATCATCCAGGCCAGCGTCTGGTCGGTGTCCTGCGGGGCGAACCGCCTGGTGCCGGGCGCGGGCGCCAGCACGTGCCGCACGGACGCGAAGAAGGCCCGGATGATCCGCAGCCAGTCCCGCCAGAAGAACAGGATCATGGCCGCGGCCGTGGCCACGTGCAGCCCGACGATGTAGGCCAGGTAGGGCGACTCGGCCTTGGACACGTTCAGGTCCTGTGCCCACGACCCGCCGACCACCGCCGGGACGAGCACGGCGTGGCCCAGGCTGGAGATCGGGAACAGCTCGGTGATGCCTTGCAGAAGCCCGACCACCCCGGCTTCGGCGAACGTCAGTGTCGACATGCAGCCCTTCGCTCCCCACGGCGGTGACAACCATTGATCCGAACGGGCAGTGGTGCGAGCTCCACGAACACGTTCACAGCGGCACAGGCGAACCGGCCCAGGCGGACCGGAGCAGGCCAGGCGGGTCCCGCCCGCCAGTCATGGTAGCCGGGCCGCCACCGGGCACACCCCGGGTTTCATCCTGTCTTCATTCTCATGAGAGCCGGGGCCCGGAGAAAAATACGACCGCGGCCAACTCGGCCGCACATGACGACGCGGCCGGCGGACATCCGCCGGCCGCGTCAGGTGGGCCTGGTGGCCTGATCCAGGGGTCAGGTCGCCTTGCCGGGCACCTTGGGGGTGTCCTTGTGCGACCGGCGGGAGATCTTGTCGCCCAGCCAGACCAGCGGGTCGTACTTGCGGCCGACCACGCGCTCCTTGAGCGGGATGATCGCGTTGTCGGTGATGTGGATGCCCTCCGGGCACACCTCGGTGCAGCACTTGGTGATGTTGCACAGCCCGAGGCCGAAGTCGTCCTGGGCGATCTCCCGCCGGTCGGCGGTGTCGGCCGGGTGCATCTCCAGCTCGGAGATCCGCATCAGGAACCGCGGGCCCGCGAACGCCTGCTCGTTGTCGGCGTGGTCCCGGATGGCGTGGCAGGTGTTCTGGCACAGGAAGCACTCGATGCACTTCCGGAACTCCTGCGACCGGTTCACGTCGATCTGCTGCATCCGGAACTCGCCCAGGCCGACCGACGCGTCCGGGGTGAAGGACGGGATCTCGCGGGCCTTGGTGTAGTTGAACGACACGTCGGTGACCAGGTCCCTGATCACCGGGAAGGTGCGCATCGGGGTGATGGTCAGTGTCTCGTCCGGCTCGAAGATCGACATCCGGGTCATGCAGGCCAGCCGGGGCCGCCCGTTGATCTCCATCGAGCAGGACCCGCACTTGCCCGCCTTGCAGTTCCACCGGATGGCCAGGTCGTTGGCCTGGGTGGCCTGCAGCCGGTGCAGGACGTCGAGGACCACCTCGCCGTCGTTGACCTCGACCTGGTAGTCCGCGAGGTCTCCGGTGCCCGCGTCCCCGCGCCACACCTTCAGCGCCGCCTGGTATGCCATCAGTGCGTCTCCTTCGCGACGGACGACGACGCGGTAAGCCCGGTGAGCTCCTCGTCGGTCATGTACTTTTTCAGCTCACCCACGTCGAACAGCTGGAGCAGGTCCTCGCGCATCGGCACCATCGGCTGCCGGGTCAGGGCCACGTTGCCGTCGGCCTCCAGCGAGCAGATCAGGTTGACCTTGCGCCATTCCGGCGACATCTCCGGGTAGTCCTCCCGGGTGTGACCGCCGCGTGACTCCTGCCGTTCCAGGGCCGCCTCGGCCACGCACTCGGCCACCTGCATCATGTTGCGCAGGTCCATGGCCAGGTGCCAGCCGGGGTTGTAGGCCCGCTCGCCCGGTGCCGACACCCGGGCCACCCGGGTCCGCAGCTTGTCCAGCTCGACCAGCGCGGTCTTCAGCTCCGACTCGCGCCGGATGAGCCCGACCAGGTCGGTCATGATCGTCTGGAGCTCGGCGTGGATGGCGTACGGGCCCTCGCCGTCGGGCCGCTCCAGCGGGGCCAGGTCGGTCGCCGCCGCGGTGGCCAGCGCCGCCTCGGACACGGCCGGCCGGGCCGTCAGCGACGACACGTACTCGGCCGCGCCCAGCCCCGCCCTCCGGCCGAAGACCAGCAGGTCGGACAGGGAGTTGCCGCCCAGCCGGTTGGACCCGTGCATGCCGCCCGAGACCTCGCCCGCCGCGAACAGCCCGGGTACCGAGGCGGCCCCGGTGGCCGGGTCCACCTCCACGCCGCCCATCACGTAGTGGCAGGTCGGCCCGACCTCCATCGGCTCCTTGGTGATGTCGACGTCGGCCAGCTCCTTGAACTGGTGGTACATCGACGGCAGCCGGCGCAGGATCTCCTCGGCGGGCAGCCGGGTCGAGACGTCCAGGAACACCCCGCCGTGCGGCGAGCCGCGGCCCGCCTTGACCTCGGAGTTGATCGAGCGGGCCACCTCGTCGCGGGGCAGCAGCTCGGGCGGCCGCCGGTTGTTGTTCGGGTCGGCGTACCAGCGGTCGGCTTCCTCTTCGGTCTCCGCGTACTGCGCCCGGAACACGTCCGGCACGTAGTTGAACATGAACCGCTTGTTCTCCGAGTTGCGCAGCACGCCGCCGTCACCGCGCACGCCCTCGGTGACCAGGATGCCGCGCACCGAGGGCGGCCAGACCATCCCGGTCGGGTGCAGCTGGACGAACTCCATGTTCAGCAGCTTGGCCCCGGCCCGCAGGGCCAGCGCGTGCCCGTCCCCGGTGTACTCCCAGGAGTTCGAGGTCACCTTGTAGGTCTTGCCGATGCCGCCGGTGGCCAGCACGACGGCGGGCGCCTCGAACAGCACGAACTGGCCGGTGTCCCGGAAGTAGCCGAACGCCCCGGCGATCGCGTCGCCGTCCTTGATCAGGTCGGTGATGGTGGTCTCGGCGAAGACCTTGATCATCGCCTCCGGGTCACCCAGCTCGATCGCGTCGGCCTGCTGCATGGCCACGACCTTCTGCTGCATGGTCCGGATCATCTCCAGGCCGGTGCGGTCGCCGACGTGCGCCAGCCGCGGGTACTCGTGGCCGCCGAAGTTCCGCTGGCTGATCTTGCCGTCCTTGGTCCGGTCGAAGATCGCGCCCCAGGCCTCGAGCTCCCAGACCCGCTCGGGCGCCTCGTTGGCGTGCAGCTCGGCCATCTTCCAGTTGTTGAGGAACTTGCCGCCCCGCATCGTGTCCCGGAAATGGACCTGCCAGTTGTCGTTCGGGTTCACGTTGCCCATGGCGGCCGCGCAGCCGCCCTCGGCCATGACCGTGTGCGCCTTGCCGAACAAGGACTTCGAGATGATCGCGGTCTTCTTGCCCTGCAGCCGTGCCTCGACCGCCGCGCGCAGCCCCGAACCGCCCGCCCCCAGCACCACTACGTCGTAGGAGTAACGCACCATGTCCTGGGGCGCCGCCACGTCGCTGCTGTGAACTTCAGACTCGCTCATTACCACTGCCCGTTCGGTTAATTGAAGATTCTCGGATCTGAGAAGGCTCCGCTGGCCACCAGCATGATGTACAGGTCGCTGAGCATCAACGTGCCGAGGGTGATCCAGGCGAACTGCATGTGCCGGTTGTTCAGCCACGACACCTTGGTCCAGGCCCAGTACCTGACCGGGTGCTTGGAGAAGTTGTTCAGCCGGCCGGCCGTGATGTGCCGGCAGGAGTGGCAGCCCAGCGTGTAGCCCCACAGCAGGATCGCGTTGGCCAGCAGGATCAGCGAGCCGATGCCGACGCCGAAGTTCCCGTCCGGCCCGCGGAAGGCCTGCGTCACGTCGTAGCTGAGCAGGATGGCGATGAGCAGGGCCGCGTACCAGAAGTAGCGGTGCAGGTTCTGCCCGAGCAGCGGGAACCTGGTCTCGCCGGAGTAGGACGCGTGCGGCTCGCGCACCGCGCACGCGGCCGGCGAGCGCCAGAAGGCCCGGTAGTACGCCTTCCGGTAGTAGTAGCAGGTCAGCCGGAAGCCGAGGACGAACACCAGGGCCACGAACGCGTAGGGAATGATCGGCGGGACGGCCGGGATCCACTGGCCCAGGGTGCTCGACCCGGGCACGCACTCACCGCTGACGCACGGCGAGTAGAACGGCGTCAGGTAGTGGTACTGGGGCACGAAGTACCAGTGGCCCATGAACACCCGGACGGTGGCGTAGATGACCCAGATGGACAGCCCCGCCGCCTGGATGGCCGGCGTCTTCCACCACTGGTCCTTGCGGAAGGTACGTGCGGAGATCTGCGCCCGCGTTCTGGATGGCGCTTCTGGTGCCTGTGTCATTCTTCAGCGTCCTCGCTGCTTCGAGCGTAACTCCAACGTCACCCGCTGCGAAACCCGGCAGCGGACGCTGGCGCGTGGACAATACGTTGAGAAATTTATTCCCTTACTCTGCTCTCCGCAGTGACCGAGACCTCATCGTTGACTGTGACGCTCGCAACATTCCTGATTTGTTGTCAACCAGCCAGCGAAGTGCGCAGGAAATCGAGCTGCAGGAGCAGCAGGTTTTCCGCGACGGTCTCCTGCGACGCCATGTGCGTGATCCCGGACAGCGGCAGGACCGAGTGCGGGTACCCGGCGCCCAGCAGCGCGGCGGACAGCCGCAAGGTGTGCGCGACCACCACGTTGTCGTCGGCCAGCCCGTGGATCAGCATGAGCGGCCGCCGGGCCGTGCCCTCGCCGGTGGGCGCCGCCACCTGCTCGGCCGGCTCGAGCAGCGAGGACCGGGCGTAGGCCTCGGCGTTCTCGCCCGGCCGGCCCAGGTACCGCTCGGTGTAGTGGGTGTCGTACAGCTGCCAGTCGGTGACCGGCGCGCCCGCGATGGCCGCGTGGAACACGTCCGGGCGGCGCAGCACGGCCAGCGCGGCCAGGAACCCGCCGAAGGACCAGCCGCGGATCGCCACCCGGCTGGTGTCCAGGTCGCCGAACCGCTCCGCCGCCGCGTGCAGGGCCTCGATCTGGTCCTCCAGCACCGGCCCGGCCAGGTCGCCCGCGACCGCCCGCTCCCAGGCCGTCCCGCGGCCAGGCGTGCCCCGGCCGTCCGCGATCAGCACCGCGAAGCCCTGCTCGGCGAACCACTGCGGCACCAGGTAGGCCTGCCGGGACCGGACCACCCGCTGCGCGTGCGGTCCGCCGTACGGGTCCAGCAGCACCGGCAGCGGGCCCTGCCCGGGCTCGTGCCAGGACGGGAACAGCACCGCGGTCTGGATCTCGCGCGGCCCGGCCCGCAGCAGCGCCGGCTGCGGCGCGGGCAGCGCCGGGACCTCGGCCAGCGTCCTGATCACCGCGGGCGGCGCGCCGGCGCGGTTCACCTCGACCCGGACGCCGTCCTCGTCCAGCGACCGGCGCCAGCTGACCGTGGTACCGCCCCGGCTGGCCGCGCCGGCCACGCCGCCGCCCGGGACGACCTGGCTCAGGCCGTCCGGGCCGTACCGCCACACCCCGGCCTCGGCCGGGTCCTGCGCCGCCTGGAACAGCACCGTGTCGCCGTCCACGTCGAGCACGCCGCGCACCTGCAGGCCGGGCGGGGTGACCGCGGTCCGGCCGCCGCCCGGCGTCAGCAGCACCAGGCGGCGGGTGTCCTGCTCGTCCTGGGCCCACACGATGCGGCCGTCCGCGGTCCAGCCGGGCACGCCGGGGACGATCTCCACCCACTGCGGGTCGGTGTCCTCGTGCACGACCGCGGTCGTGCCCCAGCCGGGGTCCACCCGCAGGATCCGCATCGCGCGCTGATCCCGGCTCTGCACCACCACCAGCGGATCGTGCCCGGCCGCCCATTCCACGGTGACCAGGTACGGGAAGGCGGCCCGCCGGTCTGCACCGGGACCAGGCCTGCCCGGCCGGTATCAGGCCCGGTGCCGGTGCCGGTACCAGGCCCGGTGCCCAGGCGGGCCAGGTGCAGGGTCACGTCGGCGTTGGCCGTGCCGGCCGCCGGGTAGGCCACCTCGGCCGCCGCGCGCTCGGGATGCGCGGGGTCGGCGATGTGCCACCGGTTCACCGGCGTGTCGTCCACCCGCGCGACCAGCAGGGCCGAGCCGTCCGGGGCCCACCAGTAGCCGCGCACGCGGTTCATCTCCTCGGCCGCGATGAACTCCGCCAGGCCGAAGGTCACGCCCGGCGCGCCGGCCGGGTCCGCGACGGCGCGGTCGTCAGCTGGCCCGGCGTCAGCTGGCCCGGCGTCGTCCGGCCCGGCCTCGGCCAGCCGGGCCACCCGCAGCGCTCCCCCGCACACGTAGGCCAGCCGCCGTCCGGCCGGGTCGGGGCGCGGGTCCAGCGCGGGCGTGCGGGTGGCCACCGCGCGCACCGCAGCGGTGCCGTCCGGCCCGTCCGTCCTCAGCGAGGCCGTGTACACCCGGCCGGACAGCGCGAAGACGGCCAGCGTGACGGCGTCGTCGGTGGCGTAGGCCACGATGCCGCCGGCCTGCTCCCGGACCCGCTCGCGGCGGGCCCGCTCCTCCGGCGGCAGGTCTTCCTCGCCGCCCCCGTCCGGGCCCAGCGCCCGCGGATCGGCGGCCAGCCGCTCCTGCCCGGTGGCCACGTCCAGGACCCACAGGCACGTCACCGGATCGGCGCCGCCCTGGGTGCGCAGGTAGACGACCCGGGCGCCGTCGGGCGAGACGCGGAACGCGCGGGGCACTCCCAGGCTGAAGCGCCGGGTCCTGGCCTCCTGGCGGGGAAAGCTCTCGGTCATGGATGAAATCTAGCCAGTTAGGCTCGGTACGTGAGCGACCTGACGCGGCGGCTGCTGCTGGTGCATGCGCATCCGGACGACGAGTCGATCTACACCGGGGCCACCATGGCCAGGTACGCCGCCCAGGGCGCGCAGGTCACGCTGGTCACCTGCACCCTCGGCGAACTGGGCGAGATCATCCCGCCGGCGCTGGCTCACCTGGCCGCGGAGCAGGAGGACCGGCTGGGCCCCTACCGGGCCGGCGAGCTGGCCGCGGCGTGCGCCGCCCTCGGCGTGGCCGACCACCGGTTCCTCGGCGGCGCGGGCCGCTGGCGTGACTCGGGCATGATGGGCACCCCCGGCAACGACGACCCGCGCTGCTTCTGGCGGGCCGACGTGGACGTCGCCGCCCGCGCCCTGCTCGACGTCATCGCCGAGGTCCGGCCGCAGGTGCTGGTCAGCTACGACGCCGACGGCGCCTACGGGCACCCCGACCACATCCAGGCCCACCGGGTGGCGCGCCGGGCCTTCGAGCGGTCCGGCCCAGGCGGGCCGGACCGGTTCTACGTGACGGCCGCGCCGGACCGCCCCGAGGCCACCACGGACATCGACGGGCACGCCTACCTGGGCCGCAAGCAGGACGCCATGCGCGCGCACGAGACGCAGATCACCGTGAAGCCCCCGTTCTTCGCGTTGTCGGACGGGGTACCCAGACCGCTGACCGGCACCGAGTGCTATACCTTGCTGGCCTGCCCGGCCGGCGGCCGCGCTGGACGGGAGACCGACCTCTTTGACCAGTAACCTGCTGTTGAGGAACGTCGCTGCGGACGGGACGGGCAGGAAGGGGAACGGGTTGCTGCTGACCGCGGGCGCCTACGCCGCCCTGTTCCTGGCCGGCGCGGTCGAGGGGCTGTTCGGCAGCTTCCAGTACAGCCGGGCGGCACCGGCCGCCGCCCTCGGCTTCGCCGTGCTGCTCTTCGCCAGCTGCGTGCTGGGCGGCTGGGCCATGCGGTCGGTCACCGGGGCGGTCATCCCGGCCGCGGGCTGGCTCGCCGCCTCGTTCATCTTGTCCGCGCCGGTCTCCGGCGGCAGCGTCATCATCGCCAACACCTCGGCCGGCAAGTGGTATCTCTACGGCGGCACGATCGCCGCGGTCCTCGGCGTGCTCGTCATCTTCCTGGGATCTCTCCGCCGCGCCGGGGCGCCGCGCCGATGAGCGTCGACGCCACCTCCTACCGCCTGGCCGCGGGCCAGTTCCCGAGCGGGATCGTCGTGGTCACCACCGGGGTCGGCCACGCCATGACGGTGAGCGCCTTCGCCTCGGTCTCCCTGGATCCGCCCCTGGTCCTGTTCTGCGCGGAGAAGATCGCCCGCTTCCACGACGCGGTCCTGGCCGAGGGGTCCTGGGCGGTGTCGATCCTGGCCGAGGACGACGAGAAGACCGCGCGCTGGCTGGCCACCCGGGGGCGCCCGATGGACGGCCAGCTGGACGGCGTGGCCCATCACCCCGGCCCGGTGACCGGAGCGCCCGTCCTGGACACCGCGCTGGCCGTGCTGGAGTGCCGGACCGTCGCCGTGCACGACGCCGGCGACCACAGCATCGTCGTGGGCGAGGTCCTGGGCGTCGAGGCCCCGGCCGCAGCGGGCCCGGACGGCCCGGCCGAGCGCGGGCCGCTCATCCACCACGCCGGCGCCTACCGCCGGCTCCGCCCGGCCGGCCAGCCCGGCGCTCACCCGGACCAGCCCGGCTCGTTACCCCCGGCCTGGGCCCCCATGGCCCCCGGCCCCCTGGCCCCGACGGGCCCGCGGCCCGGCCGGTCACGCCGGGATCAGGGTCTCCTCGATCCGGTCCAGGCCCCAGTCCAGGTCGCGCTCGCTGATCACCAGCGGCGGCGCGAGCCGGATCGTGTTGCCGTGCGTCTCCTTGGCCAGCACCCCGCGGGCGGCCAGCCGCTCGCAGGCCTCCCGGCCCGCCATGGCGGCCAGGTCCACCCCGGCCCACAGCCCGCGGCCGCGGACCTCCCGCACGACGCCGGACGGCAGCGCGGACAGCCGCGCATGCAGGTGCTCGCCAAGCGCCGCCGCACGGGCCTGGTACTCCCCGGTCCGCAGCATGGCCACCACCTCGCGGCCGACCGCGCAGGCCAGCGGATTCCCGCCGAACGTCGATCCGTGCTGGCCCGGCTGCAGGACACCCAGCACCGGCCAGCTGGACACCATCGCGGACACCGGCACGATGCCGCCGCCGAGCGCCTTGCCCAGCAGGTAGGCGTCGGGCACCACGCCCTCGGCCTCGCACGCGAACGTGCGGCCGGTGCGGCCCAGCCCGGACTGGATCTCATCCGCGATCATCAAGATTCCGTGCGCGGTGCACAGCTCCCGGATCCCGGCCAGGAACCCGGGCGGCGGCACGATCACCCCGGCCTCGCCCTGGATCGGCTCGGCCAGCACCGCCACCACGCGGTCGCCCAGCTCGCTGACCAGGGCCTTGACCGCCTCCAGGTCGCCGTACGGCACGACCCGGAAGCCGGGCGTGTAGGGGCCGAAATCATCCCGCGCGTCCGGATCGGTGGAGAAGCTGATGATGGTGGTGGTGCGGCCGTGGAAATTCCCGCTGAAGGCGATGATCACCGCCTCGCCGTCGGGTACTCCCTTGACCCGGTAGCCCCACTTGCGCGCCACCTTGATCGCGGTCTCGACCGCCTCGGCGCCGGTGTTCATGGGCAGCACCACGTCCATGCCGGCCAGCTCGGCCAGCTCGGCGCAGAACAAGCCGAACTGGTCGTGCTCGAAGGCCCGGCTGACCAGCGTGAGCCGTTCGAGCTGGCGCATCGCCGCGGCGACCAGCCGCGGGTGGCGGTGCCCGAAGTTCAGCGCCGAGTAGGCGGCCAGCATGTCCAGGTAGCGGCGGCCGTCCACGTCGGTCACCCAGGCGCCCTCGGCCTCGCCGGCCACCACGGGCAGCGGGTGGTAGTTGTGCGCGGCGTGCTCGCCGGACAGCCGCAGCAGCCCCGCCGCACGCCCGGTCATCATGTCGGTCACGGTGTGCCTCCCTCAGTCCCGAAGTTCCAGCGTGCAGCACTTGGGCCCGCCGCCGCCCTTGAGCAGCTCGGACATGTCCACCCCGACCGGCTCGAACCCGTGCTCGCGGAGCTGCCGGGCCAGGCTCCGGGCCCGGGCCGGCAGCACCACGTGCCGGCCGTCGCTGACCGCGTTCAGGCCGAGTACCTCGGCGTCCTCGTCCTTGGCCTCGATCAGCTCGGCGAACTGGGCGCCGATCGCCGCCTTGGCCGCCTCGTCGAACGCGGCCGGGTAGTACATGGCGACGTCCGGGCCGAGCACGCACAGCGCGGTGTCCAGGTGGTAGAAGCGCGGGTCGACCAGGCGCAGGCTCACCACCGGCCGCCCGAACACCTCGGCCAGCTCCGCCGCGGCGGCCTGATCGGACCGGAAGCCGTGCCCGGCCAGCAGCACCCGGCCGGTGAACAGGATGTCGCCTTCGCCCTCGTTGACGTACCGGGCCAGCCGGGCCCCGGGGTAGCCCGCGTCGTGGAACCACCGCAGGTACGCGCAGGCCTCCTCGGCCCGCTGCGGGTACCGGAACCGCGCGCCCAGTACCGTCCCGTCCACCACGGTGGCCCCGTTGGCCGCGAACACCATGTCCGGCAGGCCCGGCTGCGGCTCGATCGTCCGCACCTCGTGCCCCAGCTCGAGGAAGGTCTGCCGCAGCACGGCCCACTGCCGCAGGGCGGTCGCGACGTCCGCCGGCTGCTCGGGCCGCATCCACGGGTTGATCGCGTAGGTGACGGCAAAATGCTCCGGCGGGCACATCAGGTACCGCCGCTTCGTCGCCCTGCGGACAGGGCGCCCCCGGTCGCTCATGAGCTAAGCGTAAGGGCGCGGATACCGTCGAATGGCTGCGCTGATCATGCGTGTCGGCGCAGCATCGTTGCGTAAATTCCGGCCTATCCGGAGATCTGTTGCGCAGGATTAATCAAGCAACAGTCGGCGGCGCGAGCCAGGGCGCCGGTCCGGCGTCAGCTCAGCTCAGCCCGCCGAGCCGCTTGGCCGCGGCTGCGGCCCGCTCGTCGGTCACGGTCAGCGCCACCCGGATGTGCCGCTCGCCGGACCGGCCGTACACCTGGCCGGGGGTGACGAGGATTCCGCACTCGGCGGCCAGCAGCTCCGCCGCCGACCAGCCGTCGCGGTCCGGGCGGGTCAGCCACAGGTACAGCCCGGCCTCGGAGTGCTCGACCGTCCAGCCGGCCCGGCTGAACGCCTCCCGCAGGACCGCGCGCCGGGCCTCGTACCGGGACCGCTGGACCCGGGCGTGCTCCTCGTCGCCCAGGGCCGCGGTCATGGCCGCCTGGACCGGGTCCGGCACGATCATGCCGGCCTGCTTCCTGATGGCCAGCAGGTCGGCGACCAGGGCCGGGTCGCCGGTCACGAACCCGGCCCGGTACCCGGCCAGGTTCGACCGCTTGGACAGCGAGTGGACGGCCAGCACGCCCTCGTGCGAGCCCCCGCACACCGACGGATGCAGCACCGAGACCGGCTCGGCCTCCCAGCCGAGGGTCGCGTAGCACTCGTCCGAGGCCACCACTGCCCCGCGCTCGCGGGCCCACGACACCACCTTGCGCAGGTGCGCGGGCGGCAGCACCCGCCCGGTCGGGTTCGACGGCGAGTTGACCCACACCAGCCGCACCCGGGCCGGGCCCAGGGACAGCAGGTCGTCCGAGGCCACCGAGGTGGCCCCGGCCAGCCGCGCGCCGGTGTCATAGGTGGGGTAGGCCAGCTCCGGGTACACCACCACGTCGCCCGGCCCGAGCCCGAGCATGACGGGCAGCCAGGCGATGAACTCCTTGGTCCCGATGACCGGGAGCACGTCATCCGGCGAGACCGGCACGGCCAGCGTCCGGTCCAGCCAGCCCGCCGCGGCGGCGCGCAGCCGGGCCGTCCCGCGGGTCAGCGGGTAGCCGGGCGAGTCCGACGCCGCGGCCAGTGCGTCCCGGATCACGTCCGGCACCGGATCGACGGGCGTGCCCATCGACAGGTCCACCGCGCCGTCCGGGTGCTCCCTCGCCTTCGCGCCCAGCGGCGCGATCCGGTCCCAGGTGAACTCGGGCAGCCGGGACGCGAGGGTGACGGGCGTCATTCCTCCGCGGCCTGCGGGGGCAGCGCCGCCACTACCGGGTGGTCCTTGCCGGTCTTGCCCGTCTTGGACGCGCCGCCGGGGGAGCCGAGCTCTTCGAAGAAGTCGACGTTGACCTTGTAGTACTCCTTCCACTGGTCAGGGACGTCGTCCTCGTAGTAGATGGCCTCGACCGGGCAGACCGGCTCGCAGGCGCCGCAGTCCACGCACTCGTCGGGGTGGATGTACAGCATGCGGTCGCCCTCGTAGATGCAGTCGACGGGGCATTCCTCGATGCACGCTCGGTCAAGCACATCAACGCAAGGCTGCGCGATGATGTAAGTCACGGGTGGGCTCCTTCGTCGTTCAGGTCCTGCTGCATACACAGTATGGCGGGTTGCGGCTCGTGCCGAGTCAGCCTGCGACAATACTCTGGCTGGTCGGCTGCCCGGACGGGGCCCGGTGCCAGCCCCCGCTGCCGCTCGCGGCGTTCCATACGTAACCGGCATACCGTACCTGGCGCAGGCCGTACTGCTGGGCGTTGGCCACCAGCCAGCTGGCCACGGTCCAGCCCGCCTTGCCCTGCACGTGCACCACGGCCTCCGTCGTAACCTGGCCCTGCTGGTGGCCGGCCGCGGTCCCGGCGCTGGCCGTTCCCGGGCTGGCCGTTCCCGTGCTGGCCGTCCGCATGGTGCCGACCTTGGTCAGCACGGCGTGCGAGCCGGCCGGGCCGAACGTCGAGGTCAGCTGCCTGAGGGCCGCGGTCAGGTCGGCCTGGGCACCGGGCGTGTACCAGCACGACACCCCGGCCGCCGACGCGCCGGTGAAGTAGCCGGCCAGCAGCGAGGCCGTCTCGGCCCACTGCTCGTAGGCGTCCCCGCCCGCGCTGTGCTGCACGTCCTGGGCCGCCTGGCTCACCGGCATGGCGGCGTAGCCGTGCACCTTGACCAGCGCGGCGAAGAACTTCGTGGTGGCGTACACCGGATCCTGGAGCTCGGTGGCGGTGCCCCAGCCCTGCGACGGGCGCTGCTGGAACACGCCGATCGAATCGCGGTCGCCGTAGTCCAGGTTCTGCAGCTTCGATTCCTGCAGCGCGGTCGCGTAGGCGATGGTCACCGCCTGCTTGCCCAGCCCGTGCCGGGCCGCCACGCCCGCGATGGTGGCGGCGATGGCCGCCTGCGAGGTGTCCAGCGGGAGGGCCGCTACGCCGCTGCCCGCCTGGCAGCCGGGCGGCGGCGGTGCCGGGGCGGCAGCCCGGTGGCCGCCGGTGAAGTAGCCGATCGCCGCGACCGCCAGCACGAGGCCGGCGGCCAGGAAGGCGACGGTCCGCAGCCGGCGGGATGGGGACGGCACACCAACAGAAGGTACCGCTAAGCTCGCCAACCATGAACGAAGCTGTCCTTTCCTCGCCGCTCCCGGCCGTCATCGACGAGCTGTGGGAACGGCGGGCCGAGCTGTCCCCGGCCGATGAGCAGGCTCGCGCGACGGTGGTCGCGGCGGTCGACGCGATCGACGCCGGCCAGGCCCGGGTGGCCTCCGTCGACCCGGCCACCGATCAGGTCGTGGTGGACGAGCGGGCCAAGCGGGCCATCCTGCTGTCCTTCCGCGTGCTGCCCATGGCCCGGTCCCAGGTGGGCGACTTCCGCTACGACGACCGGGTGCCGCTGACCACGCGGCTGGACGGCGTCCGGGCCCTGCCCGGCTCGATCGTGCGCTGGGGCGCCTTCGTCGCCCCGGGCGCGGTGCTGATGCCGTCGTTCGTCAACATCGGCGCGTACGTGGACACCGGGACCATGGTGGACACCTGGGCCACCGTCGGCTCCGGCGCCCAGATCGGCCGGAACGTCCACCTGTCCGGCGGGGTCGGGATCGGCGGCGTGCTGGAACCGCCGGAGGCGGTGCCGGTCGTGGTGGAGGACGAGGCCATGGTCGGGTCCCGCTGCATGGTCGTCGGCGGGGCCCGGGTTCGCGAGGGCGCCACGCTGGGCGCGGGCTCCATCCTCACCCCGACCACCCACGTCATCGACGTGGAGACCGGCGAGGAGCTGCCCCGCGGCGAGGCGCCGTCCTGGTCGGTCTGCGTGGGCGGCACCCGGCTGCGCGAGTTCCCCGGCGGCACGTTCGGCATGCCGTGCCTGCTGGTGCTCAAGCGGCTGCCGGAGGGGGACCGGCTGGACAAGTCGTCCCTCAACCAGATCCTGCGTGACCACGGCGTGGACGCCTGAGCCACCGGCCGGAGGCCACTACTCTTAGTGCACGATGAGCGTGAACTCCGAGCCGCACCGGCGGGTCCGCCGACAGGGACCCGTCACCCTGCGTGGCAAGCAGATTCCGGCGACCACCACTGACCAGCGGCTGCTGGACCGCCGCGGGCCCACCGACTGGGTGCACACCGACCCGTGGCGGGTGCTGCGTATCCAGGCCGAGTTCGTCGAGGGTTTCGGCCTGCTGGCCGAGCTCGGCCCCGCGGTGTCGATCTTCGGCTCGGCCCGGACCCCGCGGGAGGCCGAGGCCTACCTGACCGCCGAGGCCGTCGCCTCCGGCCTGGTCCGGGCGGGCTACGCGGTGATCACCGGCGGCGGCCCGGGCATCATGGAGGCGGCCAACAAGGGCGCGGTGCAGGCGGGCGGCGTGTCGGTCGGCCTCGGCATCGAGCTGCCGCTGGAGATGGGCCTGAACGAGTTCGTCGAGGTCGGCCTGGAGTTCCGGTACTTCTTCGTCCGCAAGACGTGCTTCATCAAGTACTCCCAGGCCTTCGTGGTCCTGCCCGGCGGCTTCGGCACCATGGACGAGCTGTTCGAGGCGGTGACCCTGGTCGCCACCGGGAAGATCACCAAGTTCCCCATCGTCCTGGTCGGCCGGTCCTACTGGTCCGGGATGCTCGGCTGGCTGCAGGAGACCATGCAGGCGGCGGGCAACATCGGGCCCGCGGAACTCGGGCTCCTCAGCGTGGCCGACGAGCCCGACGAGGTGGTCGAGATCATCCGCGCCGCGCACGCCGGCTGGGCGCCGGCCCTGACGCCCGGCCGCCGCTCGATGCGACATCACGCACCGGGCGTGGCACCATTCCTATGTGCCCGTTGTCATGATCCTCGTGGCCGCCGCCATCCTGGTCGGCGTGTTCGTCGCCGCCACCGGGCGCGGCGGTGAGCTGGCCAGCGCGCCGCCCGACCACGCGCCGCTGGACCTGGGGCCGCTGTCCCCCTCCGAGGTGGCTGCGCTGCGGCCGCCCACCGCCTTGTGGGGCTACAACGTCCAGGTGACCGACGAGGCGCTGGATCGGATCGCCCAGGCCCTGCGCGACCGCGACGTCACCATCTCCTACCTCCAGCAGCGCCTGGCCGGTTCGCCGGCGGGTTCGCGCCGCGCGCCGACTTCCCGGCCGCGGGCCTCCCGCAGCGCCTGGCGGGCTCCTCGCCGGAGGCCACCGGCCCGCAGCTCCGGACGGGTTATCCGGTGGCTGGTCCCGCCGAGCCCCTCGGGGAGCCGCTGGCCGGCGAGCCGGGGCTGGCCGAGCCCGAGTACCGCCATTCCGAGTACTCCCAGCCGGAGTACTCCCAGCCGGAGTACCGGCGGCCGGAATCCGCCGAGCCCGAGTCCGCTCAGCCCGAGTCGGTCCAGCCCGAGTCGGTCCAGCCCGAGTCCGCTCAGCCCGAGTTCCGCGCCCCGCCGGCGGCGCCCGGTGAGTGACCAGGGTCCGGTAGCCGGGCCGGACGGCGGGCTGCGCTGCCCGTGGGCGCTGAGCGCGCCGGATTACCTCGCCTATCACGACCACGAGTGGGGCCGCCCGGTCCGCGGTGACACCGCCATCTTCGAGCGGCTGTCCCTGGAGGGCTTCCAGTCCGGGCTCTCCTGGCTGACCATCTTGCGCAAGCGGGAAAACTTCCGCGCCGCGTTCCGCGGGTTCGACGCGGCCACGGTGGCCCGTTTCGGTGATCAGGACGTCGCCCGGCTGCTGGCCGACGCGGGCATCGTCCGGAACCGGGCCAAGATCGCCGCGGTGATCGCCAACGCGCGGGCCGCCGTCGCCCTCGACGGCGGCCTGTCCGACCTGGTCTGGAAGTACGCGGGCGAGCCCGGCGCCGCCCCGCAGACGCTGGCTGACGTCCCGCCCGTCACCCCGGCCTCCAAGGCGCTGGCCGCCGAGCTGAAGCGGCACGGCTTCACCTTCACCGGCCCGGTCACCGCCTATGCGACCATGCAGGCCTGCGGCATCGTCAACGACCACCTGGCCGCCTGCATCGCCCGGGGCCCCTTGGACCGCCTGGGCCCCGTGGACCCCCTGGACCCCGAGGGTCCCAAGGGGGCCTGAAGCCTCCGAGCCGTCTGGACCGCTCGGCCGCGAGCGCCCTCCCGGTTCCTCTTTCCGGGCCGTCACCTGCCCGGCGGTGGCCACTTCCGGGGTTCCGCTCACTCCCGGGTCATCACTACCCGTAATATTTTGACTTCGGAAAGTGACAGGTCATGCGGGCAGCGTACGACGAGGCGGAGTATGAAAGCACTGCTGTTGACGGTGGGATCCCAGGGTGACGTGCAGCCTTTCGTGGCCCTCGCCTCCCGCCTGCGAGCCGACGGGCACGAGCCCGTGCTGGCCGGGCCGGCCCTGTTCGGCCCGCTGGCCGCCGCCCACGACCTGCCGTTCGTGCCGCTCGACCTGGACCTGGCACGGCTGGGGGAGACGCTGGCCGGCCGGCACGGGCTGGCGCACCTGCTGGCCTTCTGCCGCTCCGTCGGCCGCTGCGCGCCGGCCCTGCTGCCCGGCGCCGCCGCGGCCGCCCGGCTGGGCGCCGACGTGGTGGTCCATCACCCGGTGCTGCCGCTGGGCCAGCACCTGGCCGAGTTCCTCGGCGTGCCTGCCGTGGTCGCCTCGCCCCAGCCCGCGCTGGTCCCGACCCGCGAGTTCCCGTCCGCCGCCTGGCCGGTCCGCTTGCCGGCCGCGCTGAACCGCAGTTCCTACCGGGCCACCCGGTGGCTGGCCGGCGCGTGGGGCCGGCCGGCCATCGACCGCTGGCGGCGGGACGAGCTCGCGCTGCCGCCGCGGCCGGGCCGCCACGACCCGCTGCGGGCGCCCGGCGGCCAGCCCGTCCCGGTGCTGCACGGCTTCAGCGCGCACGTCGTGCCCCGGCCCGCCGACTGGCCGCAGAGCGCCGCCGTCACCGGCTACTGGCTGCTGCCCAGCGCGCCGGCCTGGTCTCCGCCGCGCCGCCTCGAGGCGTTTGTCGACGGTGACGAGCCCGTCGTCTACCTGGGCTTCGGCAGCATGCCCGGGCCCGATCCCGAGCGCCTGGCCGCGGCCCTGATCGCCGCGGTGGACCGCACCGGGGCCCGCGCCGTGGTGGCCTCGCCGAGCCCGGTCCTGCGCCGCCTGCTGCCGTCCGGCCGGTTCCTGGTCATCCGCGAGGCGCCGCACGGCTGGCTGTTCCCGCGGGTCCAGGCCATCGTGCACCACGGCGGGGGCGGGACCACCGGAGCGGCCGCTGACCGCGGGCCGGCCGCAGGTCATCTGGCCGTTCGGCATCGATCAGCACTTCTGGGCCGCGCGGATGACCGGCCTCGGCGTGGCGCCGCCCGCCCGGCCCGTGCGGGAACTGACCGCCGCCACCCTCGGCGCGGCCCTCGACCGCGCGCTGGGCGACCAGCGCCTCGCCGACGCAGGCGGCCGCGCTCGGCCGCCTGGTCCGGGCCGAGGACGGCCTGGCCGCGGCCGTGGCCTGCATCGAGCGTGTCGTCGCCCGGCCGGCCCTTTCCCAGCCGGACCTTTCCCAGCCAGACCTTTCCCAGTCGGGCGTCACCCGGCTGGGCGCTGCTCAGCCGGACTTTTCCCAGCCGGGCGCGGGCCGCCTCGGCGCTGATGAACAGGCGGTGCCGGCATGATGGAGCTTCCGCTGCCCGCCGGGGTGACCCGGCGCCTGGTGGCCACCTCGCGCGGGCCGGTGCAGGTCCTCTGCGGCGAGCCGGAGGACGGGGAGGACATCCCCGACGTCGTGATGGCCAGCGGCTTCTTCGGCACCAAGGAGGACTTCCGCGAGCTGCTCGCGCTGCTGGCCGTCGCCGGCCTGCGCGGCTGGGCCTACGACTACCGCGGCCAGCTCGACCCGGACGCCGCGGAGCAGGACTTCTCCATCGACGCGCTGGCCCTGGACATGCGCGACGTGATGCACGCGGTGGGCGGCGGCCGCCCGGTGCACGTCATCGGGCACTGCCTGGGCGGGTTCGTGGCCCGCGCCGCTGTCCTGGCCGAGCCTGGGCTGGCCCTCAGCCTGAGCCTGCTCGCCTGCGGGCCGAGCATGCTCGACAGCAAGCACCAGGCCATGCTCAACGGGCTGGCCCGGATCCACACCAACGGCGGCACCATCGCGCTGTGGCCGCTGGTCCGCAGGCTGCTGGCCGACGACGACGTCGTCATGCGCGAGTTCTGGCAGGCCAAGCTCGGCTCGATGAACCCGAGCTGGGTGACCGGCGTGGCCGAGTCGATGGCCGAGGAGCCGGACCGCACGGCCGAGATCGCGGCGGCCGGGCTGCCCGCCCTGGTCGTGCACGGCAAGCGTGACCGGCGGCTGTGGTCGCACGCCGCGTACGCCGAGTTCGCCGGCCGCCTGCGGGCCGAATGCGTGGTCATCGACCGCGCCTCGCACAGCCCCAACATGGAACAGCCCGGGCCGACCGCGGCCGCGCTGCGGGCCTTCTGGTCCGACGGCGGCGCGGCGCCGCGCCGGACGGCGGCGGTGGCCGGATGAGCGAGCTGACCGCCGCCCGGTCGGCCGAGGAGTCCGAGGCGCTGCGGATCTTCCTGCGGCTGATCCGGCCCCGGCCGCTGGCCGACCCTTACCCGCTCTACGCCCGGCTCCGCGACCTGGCTCCGCTGCTGCCCGTCCGCTTCCCCGGCGTGCCGGCCGGCTTCCTGGTCAGCACGTTCGCCGGCTGTTCCCGGCTGCTGCGCGACCCGGTGTTCGGGCCGCCGACCAACGACCAGCTGGACGTGCTGAAGCCGGGCTGGCGGGACAATCCGTTCACCCGCTACCTGTACCGCTCGATGGTCTTCATGGCCGGCGCCCCGCACCGGCAGCGCCGTCAGCCCGCCTCCCGGCACTTCGCGCCGGCTCAGGCCGCCCGGCACCGCGCCGAGCTGGACCGCATCGCCGCCCTGCTGGTCGGCCGGCTGGCCGCCCGCGCCCGCGCCGGGGCCGGCCCGGTGGACCTGGTCGAGCATCTCGCGCTTCCGTTCGCCGCCTTGTCCCTGGGCCGCCTGCTGGGCATCGACGACGACGAGGCCATTGAGCTGGGCCGCCTGGCTCGCCAGGTGGGGGCCGTCGTTCGAGCAGTTCGCGTCCGCTGACCAGCATGCCACCGTGGCCCGGGCCGGCGAGGACCTCGTCGAGCGGCTGACCGGCCTGGTGCACGGGCACGGTGCCGACGCGAACCTGCTGGCCGAGCTGGCCGCGGGCCACGCCGGGGATGGCGAGGCGGAGCAGGTCGGAGCCGCGGTGCTGCTGTTCGGCGCCGGCTTCGACTCACCCGCCAGCCTGGTCGGGCTGGGCACCAAGCTGCTGCTCGAGCATCCGCGGCAGGCGCGGCTGGTGGCCGAGGAGCCCGTGGCGGCCGCCCGGGCCACCGCCGAGATCCTCCGCTACGAGCCCCCGGTCCAGCTGGTGGCCCGGACCGCCCGGGCGGCCGCCGAGCTGGCCGGCCAGCAGATCCCGCCGGGCAGCATGGTCTTCGGCCTGATCGGCGCGGCCAACCGGGACCCGGCCCGGGTCAAGGAGCCGGAGACGTTCGACGTGACCCGCGAGAACGTCCCGTCGCTCACCCTCGGTGCCGGGGCGCACTACTGCCTGGGCGCGTACCTGGCGGGCATGCAGGGCGAGGTCCTGTTCCCCCGGCTGCTCCGCACGTTTCCTGAGCTGCGCCTGGCCGAGGCCCCCGACCTGCCGGTTTACCGGTCGCCCGGGTCCACTCTGCGCGGCCTGGACCGGCTGCCGGTGCACCTCGGGACACCCTCGCCAGGCGACTCTCCTAAGTAACTGATTGATTACTTAGCGTGTGCTAGGGTCTGGATCTGGCTTACCAAATCGGGGGCGCAGGCCGGGGCCATGACCCTGGCCCGCCGGTATCAGGCCATTCCGATCCAAATCTCGAACTGGAGCGTTTCGTGCACAAGTGCCATGCTTTGCTCACGGGTATCGCCTCGGCAACCATCGTGCTGGCCGGCGCGGCCACGCCGGCCTTGGCCCAGACCGCAGCCGGGTCTCCGCTCAGCAGCCTCGTCCCGAACCTCAACGGGACCTCGGTGACCGGCGACATCTGCACGGTGAGCGGCCTCCCGATGGCGGGTGAGCTCGACTCGGCGCTGTCCGCGGTGAGCGGCCAGGGCTGCGCCGTGTTCACCAGCACCACCGCCAAGACCACGCAGTCGCCCAGCGTCGCGCCCCGCACCGCTCCGTCGGCCCAGCCCTCTAACGCCCCGGCCAGCCTGACCAGCGCCATGCCCGGCCTCGGCATGCTCACCGGCGAGATCCCCGGTCTGAGCTCGGTCAGCAGTGACCTGCCCGGCCTGGCCAAGGCCGGCACCCAGGCCACCAGCCTCACCTCGGGCCTGATCCCGGCCGCCTCGGCCGCCCCCAGCACCAGCACGGCCACCCACACCGCCACCACGCACACGACCACCTCGACGGCGTCCCAGCCGGCCGCGAGCAGCACCAGCCAGGGCGTGCTGGGCGGCGTCACCGGCGGCTCGCTGACCAACGGGCTGCCCAACGTCAGCACCGTCACCGGGGCCCTGTCCGGCGTCACCGGCGGCTCCCAGGGCTAGTCCCGAGGGCCTCGTCCCGGGCCGCCCCTTGGGACGAGGCCTTATCCTGCACGGCATGGCTTCCGAACCCGACATCGCCGCCTTGTTCGCCCCGGTCTCGGTGCCGGACACCGTCGCCGGCGTGCTGGCCGAGGCGGACAGCGTCCTGGTCCAGCTCGATGACCCGGTGGACGCGGAACTGTGGGGCTCGGACCTGATCGGCGCGCTGGCCTCGTCGGCTCCCGGCCCCCGCTCGCTGACGGACTCCCTGGCCGGCGCCCTGGTCCCCGCCGCGGAGGCCGCCTCGGCCCCCGGGTCCCTGGCCCTGCTCCGCATCCTGGCCGCGATCGGGCCGGCCTGCGCGACGCCGCCGGGCAGGCCGCGGCGCGGGTACGAGCCCGCGGCGTCGCCGACCCGCCGTGGGCGGCGGGCCTCGGCTCCCCGCAGCCGGGCGACTGCTGGCACTACGCCGACGTGGGCGGCCGTCAGGAATCGCTGACCATGACCTTTGCCTACGGCGACCGCCCGCACGCCCTCTGCGTGCTGATCGACCACAGCCGCGGCGGCCAGATCAGGGACACTTGGGTGGCCCGGGATCCCGGGCTGCGCGCGGACACCGAGCAGGCGGCGCGGCAGGATCCGCTGGTCGTCTTCGAGCCGCTCAGCGCGGCCGGCGCCGGGCGCCGGCTGGCCCAGGCCGTCGAGGCCGGCGAATGCCCCGGGCAGCCCGACCAGGTCGACGACGTCGTCGCCCACCGGGCCCTGCTGCGCGCCCGCCTGGACCTGCTGACCGGCCGCTGACCGGCTCGCCGGCGCCTATGGCCGGCGGCCGATCCGGGCTTAAGATGCAAACGGCGGCACACCGGCCGTAACGGATCGCCGGGCCGGCTCCCGGCACCCGGCGGCCAGGACACGGGAGGCATGACCGTGCAGGTCACCGACGGAGTCCGAAGCTTCCAGGCCATGGTGCCCATGCGCGACGGCACCCGGCTGAATACGTTCGTCTACCTGCCCGATACCGGTAGCCCGCGCTACCCGGTCATCGTGCAGCGGACGCCGTACGGCGTCACCAACCCGGCCGGCCAGGCCATCACCGATCCGGCCCGGGGCTGGCTGCCGGATCCGGCCACGCCGATGCTCGGCGCGATCCTGCGCGGCTGGCGGGAGATCGTCCGGCACGGCTACGCCGCCGTCTACCAGGACTGCCGCGGGCGGTACGGGTCCGAAGGCGAGGACCACGCCTACGGCGACGACGCCCGCGACGGCTTCGACACGCTGGACTGGATCGACAGCCAGCCCTGGTCGGACCACCACGTCGGCCTGTCCGGCTCCTCGGCCTGCTCCACCACGGCCATGGCCGCCGCGTCGCAGGGCCACCCGAGCGTCAAGGCCTTCTTCGCCCAGGTCGGCGGCTCGAGCATCTATGACGATGTGGTCTACGAGGGCCAGTCGATCGAGCTGGAGCGCCTGTGGCTGTGGTTCGCGGGCAACATGCCGGGCCTGTCGGAGTCCCACCGCCAGGCGGTCCTGCGGCGCAGCGGCCTCAGCGCCGGGGAGCTCGACGAGGTGGCCAAGTCGGCGCTCGACCGGCAGGCCGCCCTGGCCGAGGCCGGCCAGCAGTGGCCGCCGTTCGTCGGTTCCCCGGACTGGATGCGGCTGCCGCTGCGGGGCTATCCGGACTTCTCGGTGGGGCAGCCGTACCTCAATGAGCTGCTCGCCCACCCGGCCCCGGACGAGTTCCGGGCCCGCCACGACTTCCGGGCCACCATCGGCGTGCCGGGCTTCCACGTGACGACCTGGTTCGACATCTTCCTGACCAGCGTGCTGGCCGCCTTCACCGAGTTGCAGGAACGGGTCGGCCACCAGCGGCTGTGGGTGGGGCCGAATTCGCACCACTTCGTGTACGAGAGCCAGTTCTGGCCGCGCGACCCGTACTTCGAGTGGTTCGACCACTGGCTCAAGGACGTGCCAGGCCGCGGTCATGAGCGAGCCCGCGGTGTTCTACTCGCCTCGGGCCTGGGTGCCCGACGCCGACGGGTACGTGGCCGACGACTGGCGCCACGCCGAGCAGTGGCCGCCGCCGGGGACCCAGCCGCAGCGCTGGTACCTGCGCGGCGACGGCTCTCTCGGCCCCGGTCCGGACGGGGCCAGCCGGTCGTTCGTCTACGACCCGCGGCAGCCCGTGCCCACGCTCGGCGGCCGGAACATGCTCATCACCGCCGGGGCCCTGGACCAGCGGCCGCTGCGCTCCCAGCCTGGCTACGGGCTGGCGTACACCGGCGAGCCGCTCCCGGCGGACCTCACCGTGGCCGGGCCGGTCGAGGCGGTGCTGCGGGCCGAGTCGGACTGCCCCGACACCGACTTCGTGGTCAAGCTGATCGATGTGCACCCGGACGGGAGCGAGCTGCTCATGATGGACGGCGTGCTCCGGGCCATGTACCGGGATGAGGCGACCGAGCCCCGCCCGCTCACGCCCTCCTCGCCCGTCGAGCTTCGCGTCAGCCTGGGCCAGATCCACCACACGTTCCCCGCTGGGCACCGGCTCCAGGTCGTCGTCACCTCGAGCAACTTCCCGCGCCGGGCCCGCAACACCAACAGCGGGCATCCGGTCCTGGCCGACGACGGCGACGATGACATCCGCATCGCGACCAATACCGTGCACCACGCCGAGGGCCGCGCGTCCTGCCTCGTGCTGCCTGTGCTCGGCTAGCTCCGCGGCGCGCGGGGCAGCGCGGGCGCGGTGACGACCGGGTCGGCCGGCCCGGCCAGCAGCCAGTCGGTACCGTCCAGGCGCACGTACCGGGCGTACCCGTCCGCTCCGGCCGGGCCGCCGGGCCGGCGGGCCAGCCGGGCGCTGACGAACTCCCCGGGCCCGGGCCGGGGCAGGCCCAGCGCCCCGGCCAGCAGCTGGTCGCCGGCATAGTCACCGAAGATCACGATGCCCTCGCCGCGCAGCTGGTCCCGGGCCCCGCCGCCGTCCCTGACTCGTTTCATGTAGTCGTCCTGCATCGCCACCGTGGCCACCACGGTGCGGCTCACCCGCATCCGCTGCGCCCGCCGGAACAGCTCGTTGACCCGCTGCTGCCCCGAGGTGTGCGCGAAGACGGCCGCCACGTCCCGTTCGGCCATCTTGATCAGGGCGTTCTCCCGCAGCGGCGCCCGGTGGACGAGCCAGTGCACCGCGGCGCGGCCGCGGTCGTTGAGGGCGCGCTTTAGGTCCCGGTTGCCGGCCGGGCGCAGCGTGCCGGCCGTGGTGCGCAGCAGGCCGGCCGACCAGGTGCCGTCCTCGTCACTGGCCTGGACCAGCAGCATCAGCTGCCCGTCGGCTTCGGGCGGGATCATCCAGCCGCCCATCCGGTGGGAGAACTTGCAGTCCACGTCGGCGCCCGCGATCGTGTAGTCCAGCGCCGTGCCGTCGGCCAGCCGCAACGCCCGGGCCAGCGCGATCTCGACCAGGGTCCCGGCGTGCGTCTTCTCCGTCTTGTGCAGCTGCTCCCACCGGTACCGGCCGGTGTGCTGGCCGTCCAGCAGCATGTCCAGCGCGCCCCGGATCGCCTCGGCCATCCGGGTGCCGTCGCCGTCCAGCTTGGTCAGCTCGGCGGCCACGGCCGCCAGCTCCGGATCGGCCTCGGCCCCCTCCGGCCCGCCCGGCTCCGGCGGCCCGGGCCGCCGGTCCAGGCCCGGCAGCGGCTGCTGCCCGTCGGCCGGCTCGGGCCGGCTTCCGGCATGCCGGGCAGGGCGAGCTGGCCGGGCAGCGGCTCGGGGTCCCCGCTGGTCCCGGCGACGTTCATCCGGGCTGGCCGGCGGGTTCGGCCGCGGCGCGCAGCACCTCGGTCAGCAGGGCGACGGCGGGCGGGTCGGGCGGGTCACCGTAGCGCATCGCGAAGACCTGACGGCGCGCCCCGGCCAGCGGCATCGTCGTCACTCCCGGGTGCCGCGCGGCCCGCAGGCACAGCGCCGGCAGGGTGGACACGCCCAGGTCGGCGGCGACCAGGGCCTGGACCGCGACGTAGTCGTCGGTGGTGAACGCGATCTTCGGCACGAAGCCGGCCTGGGCGCACTGCCGGAGCAGGTTCTCCCGGCAGCGGTCGCAGCCCGCGATCCAGCGGTGGCGTGCGTACCGGGACAGGTCCGCCGGGCCGTGCCCGGCGGCGTGCGCCGCGGTCACCAGGTGGACCGGCTCGTCCAGGATCAGCTGCTCGCGCAGGCCCTCGCTGAGGTCGATGCCGCCCTCTTCGTTCGCCACGAGGGCCGCGGTTCCCGGCCGTCCCGCGGCGGGCCCGGCGCGCTGCCCCTCGCCCTCCGGTACCGCGCCGTCGGCAGCGGGCCGGACCGGGCCGGCCGGGTCCGGGACGTACCGGAACACCAGCGCCACGTCGACGTAGCCCGCCCGCAGCATCCGCAGCGCTTCGGGCGGCTCGGCCTCGGTCAGCCGCAGGTCGATGGTGGACTGCTGGGCCTGCAGCCGGGCCGCCGCGGCCGGCACGATCGTGCCCAGCGCGGACGGGAACGCGGCCAGTCTCAGCCGCCCGGCCCGCAGCCCGGTGAAGGCGGCCAGCTCGTTCTCCGCCGCGTCCAGCCGGCCGATCACCTCGGCCGCCCGCTCGGCCAGCAGCCGCCCGGCGTCGGTCAGCCGGATGCCCCGGCCGGCCCGCTGGATCAGCTTGCTCCCGGTCTCCGCCTCCAGCCGGGCCAGGTGATGGCTCACCGACGGCTGGGCGTAGTTCAGCGCCTTGGCCGCCGCCGTGACCGAGCCGTAGCGCGCCACCGCCACCAGCACGCGCAGCCTCGTCACGTCCAGCATGCACCGACTATAGATCCTGCTGATCGGTTCTCCCAGAGTGTCGCTCTGCGTCTATTCCGGACGTTTTCCGGCATATACGGCCAGGTCGCAGCGCCAATCTCCGGCCCTGGGCCCGGTCGCGGCCTAGGTGCAGACGGGAGGCTGGATGAGACCGCCTGGCGGGAAAGGTGTTATAGCCAGCGGCGCCGTTTGAAGACCATCCACAGCGTCGCGGAGGTGATGACCATCAGCGCCAGGGCGAGGGGGTAGCCGACTGTCCAGTGCAGCTCGGGCATGTGCTCGAAGTTCATCCCGTAGATCGTCCCGACCAGCGTCGGGGCGAACAGGATGGCGGCCCAGGCGGAGATCCGCTTGACTTCTTCGTTCTGGGCCAGGCTGGCCTCGGTGAGGCTGCGCATCTCGTCGTTCTGCCGCTGGCCGACCAGCGTAGTGTGGACCGTCAGGGCGTTCTGCAGGAGGACCCGGAAGGAGTCGGCGCGCTCGACGATGCGGATGGCATGGTCGTGCACGTCGCGGAGGTTGCGCTGCAGTTCCAGGTCGACCTTGTACTTCTCGAAGCCGGCCTCCAGCGCGCCGAGCATGTCCAGCAGCGGGTGCGTCGCCCGCTGGAATTCGATCACCTCGCGGGACAGCTCGTAGATCCGCCGGGCGACGGCCGGATCGCCCTGGAAGAGCTGGTCCTCGATCTCGTCGATGTCGTTCTCCAGGCCCGCGGCGACCGGGGCGTACTCATCGACGACCTCATCCATGATCGCGTACAGCACCGCTTCGGGCCCGAGCCGCAGCAGATCGGGGGCATGTTCCAGCCGGTCGCGGACCCGGGCGATGTCCGGCGCCTCGGCGTGGCGGATGGTGACCACGAAGTCCTGGCCGGTGAACACATGCAGCTCGCCGAACTCGACCCGTTCGACCTCGTCGAGGTAGCGGGCCGGGCGCAGCACGGTGAACAACGTCGTGCCGTAGCGCTCCAGCTTGGCCCGCTGATGGGCGGCGATGGCATCCTCGACCGCTAGCGGGTGAAGGTCGAACTCCTTGGCCACCGAGCGGATCTCCGCGACGTCGGGACGGTACAGGCCGATCCAGGCCATGCCGTGCCGGCCGCGCAGCACCTCGTAAGTCTCATCCAGGCTGCGCGGATCAGCGGTGCGCTTCCCGTCCACGTAGACCGCGTTATCGATAAGGGTCATCTCATCCTCAGACCTGGCTGTACGTCTATGCTCCCGGTCCCGGTGCAGCTTTGCGGACACTAGCCTGCACCAGATCGAGCTCGGAGACTAATGAAGCGAACTAAGGGGCGATGGAACAAAAGGCGGATTCTCGTTACGGATCGCAGGAGTCGGCCATTAGCCGTCTTTGCTGCGCTTGCGGCCCTTATCACCGAGAAGGCCGTTGCTGCGGCCCTGCCGGAGTATGCGCACAGAAGCGCGACGTTAGTGCCCGCCCAGTTGGTCCGTTTCTGTAACAATTCGCAACGACCGCCACCGGAGCAGTGAACGCAGCGACAACGGCTGCCGCATCCCGCTCAGGCGCTGAGTCGCCGCCCGCAGCCCGCGCCGGTCAGACGTCGTCACCGGCCCTCAACCCCTCTCGCCGGGCTTCCGGAGACCCGCCCGGCAAAGGCTCAGGCTTCTTCCGGCCATGGTGTCTTGCCACTTCGTAACCTCGGCCTTCATGGCCGTCCTGAGGTATTTTCGAGCCTACCTATGCGCCGTGTCTCGCCGGGAGACTGGATTCCGCAAGGATCTGACGAACGCTTGTTATGGTCCTGTTAGTGCCCTTGCGGTGACCCGCGGGATATCTAGATTGGTGTCGTGGTCGAAGATGATCATGACAACGCCCGCGATGACGGGCCTACTGTCGCGCGGCGAGCCGGCCGGTGGCGCGAGATGTTCCGCGCCGACCCTGGCCTCTCAGCCGTCCTGCACCTGACCATAGCCGTCCTGGCCCTGACCATCGTGCTGCAGGCGCTGCGATGACCACGCCGAAACTCCAGCCGGTAACGGCCCGGCCGGATCCACCGCGGACAAGACCTGCCTGGCGCAGCCCAGGAGAACGACCGGGCCCAGTCCGCCGCCACCATCGGGGGACACCTCCATGCATGCGCCACCGCAGATCAGCCCGAACGACCTGGCGGCCACCGACCTGTGGCCCAGCACGACGCGCATCGAGGCGGATGGTGACATAGCGATCGGCGGCGTCAGCCTCACCATGCTGCCGGGCAGTACGGGACTCCGGCCTACATCCTCGATGAGGCCGATGTCCGGGCCCGGTGCCGGGCCTACGCCTACGCGCTCCCCGGCCTGGAGATCGCCTACAGCGAAAGCCAGCAGCCGGGCGCGGGCGGAACGATTTGCCGCGTTTCTTCCGATCGCGTCAACCAGTACGCCTGCCGCCGCGTCTTTATGGGTGAGGCTCGGCGACAGCGGGACGTCGAGCCTCGTTTTATGCCCGCAGCCGGATAGGTTGGCCGCTGTGACGGCCACCGTGGACGACATCGATGCGCGCATCATCGCCGCGCTGATCAAGGACGCGCGGGCCAGCTACGCCGTGATCGGCCAGGAGGTCGGGCTGTCCGCGCCCGCGGTCAAGCGCCGGGTGGACCGGCTGCGGTCAGACGGCGCGATCACCGGCTTCACGGCCCGGGTGGACCCCGCGGCCATGGGCTGGACCACCGAGGCGTACGTCGAGCTGTTCTGCGTCGGGCGCACGTCGCCCGCCGAGATCGCCGTCACCGTACGGCGTTACCCCGAGGTGGCCGACGCCTGCACCGTGACCGGCGACGCTGATGCGCTGGTCCACATCCTGGCCGCTGACGTCCGGCACTTCGAGGCCGTGATGGAGCGCATCCGGGCCGAGCCGTTCGTGGTCAGGACGCGGAGCGTGATCGTGCTCTCCCGGCTGCTCGACCGGGCCGATGCGCTGGTCCCGCGGGACTGAGAAGGCCGCCGCCGGGCGGCCGCGCCGGCCTTGATCATGCCCGTTCGATCCCGCCGGGCCCTGCTGACCAGCTAAAGTCATCCGCATGTCGGAGTTTGAGGATCCGAGCGCGAACACCGGGCGGTTCCAGGCCTTTGTCGAGCGCGGCGATGAGGAAGTCCCTACCTCCCGCCGTCTCCCGGTTTCCCCCGGCGTGCTCATCGCCGTGGGCGTGGCCGTGGTCGTGATCATCGTCCTGGTCGTCGCGCTCGCTTAGCATCACCAGCGCCGCTGATCGTCACCGTCACGTGATCATTAGATGACCAATTGAGCCGGGGCCGGACGCGGCTGATGGCAAGATAACTGCCATGATGAACGTCACGGTCGCCGCGGGCGCGGGCTGTTTCCGTGGTCGCTGACATCCCAGTGGCCGTGGTCACTGGCGGTAACCGCGGGGTCGGTCGTGAGGTGTGCCGTCAGCTCGCGCTGCTCGGCTTCGCCGTGGTGCTCGGCTCTCGCGATCTGCGCAAAGGCGAGCTTGCCGCGAAGGAGCTCGATCCGGAGGGCAGCCGGATCACCGCCTGCCAGCTCGAGGTGGACAACTCACTCAGCGTTGCCGCCATGAGCGAGTGGATGGCCGAACGGTTCGGCCGCACTGACGTGCTGGTCAACAACGCCTCCACCATGTACGACCGGTGGGCCACCGCGACCGGTGCCGACCTGGGCGCGGTCGCGGAGGCCCTGGACGTCAACATGTTCGGGCCGTGGCGGACCATCCAGGCCCTGCTGCCGCTGCTCCGCGACAGCCCGCGCCCGCGCATCGTGAACGTCAGCAGCGAAGGCGGCTCGATCGCCGCCATGTCCGGCGGCTCGCCCGCCTACGGGGTCTCCAAGGCCAGCCTCAACGCGCTGACCCGGCTGCTGGCCGGCGAGCTGGCCCGCGACGGCATCCTGGTCAACGCGGTCTGCCCGGGCTGCGCCGGCCAGCGAGTCCCAGCCCGGCGGCCGGTCCCTGTCCCAGGCCGCGGGCAGCGTCATCTGGGCCGTGACCATCCCCAACGGCGGCCCGACCGGCACCTTCACCCGCGACGGCCAGCCCTACCCCTGGTGAAGAGCGGGCCGCCGCTCACGGCGCCTCGTCCGGGCCCGGCTGGTAGCGGTAGCCCATCCCCGGCTCGGTGATCAGCCAGCGGGGCCGGGCCGGATCGGGCTCGAGCTTGCGGCGCAGCTGGGCCATGTAGAGCCGCAGGTTCCCGGTGGCGTCCGCGTACCCGGGCCCCCACACCTCGGTCAGCAGCTGGCTGCGGCTGAGCAGCGTGCCCGGGTGGCGCAGCAGTACCTCGAGCAGATGCCATTCGGTGGGGGTGAGCCGGATGTCGTCCGTCCCGGCCGCCGGGTCAGCGCCGCCCGGCCCGGCCGGGGCGGCGGCGCCCCGGATGACCCGCTTGGCCGCCAGGTCCACGGTGAGGTCGCCCAGCCTGACCTGGGGCAGGTCCGCCCCGCCGCCGGTTCGCCGGGCCGCCGCCCGCATCCGGGCCAGCAGCTCTTCGACGCCGAACGGCTTGGTGATGTAGTCATCGGCGCCCGCGTCCAGCGCCTCGACCTTGTCCGTGCTGTCGGCCCGCCCGGACAGCACGATGATCGGCGCCTGGGTCCAGCCCCGCAGGCCGCCGATGACCTCCACCCCGTCCAGGTCCGGCAGGCCGAGGTCCAGGATGACCAGGTCGGGCGGGTGGCGGGCCGCCATGGCCAGCGCCTCGGCTCCCGTCTCCGCCACGTCCACCTGGTAGTCGCGCGCGCGCAGGTTGATCCGCAGCGCGCGGAGGATCTGCGGCTCGTCGTCGACGACCAGCACCCTGCTCATGGCGCCTCCGGCCCGGCGGCCGCCTCGCGCTCGCGCTGGCCCGGCTCCAGGGCGTCGGCCAGGCCGCGTGACCGCCGGCATGGACACCGTCATGGTCAGCCCGCCGCCCGGCGTGTCATCGGCCGTCAGCGATCCGCCCATCGCCTCGGTCAGGCCGCGCGACAGGGCCAGGCCGAGTCCCACCCCGGTCGTGTTGTCGGTGTCACCCAGCCGCTGGAACGGCACGAACATCCGGTCTCGTTCCTTCTCCGGGATGCCGGGCCCGCGGTCGACCACCCGCAGCTCGACCCGGTCACCGAGGGCGCTGGCCGTGAGCAGCGGGGGCCGGTCCGGCGGCGAGTAGCGCAGGGCGTTCTCGGTCAGGTTCACGATGACGCGTTCCAGGATGGCCGGGTCGGCGGTGATCTCCGGGAGGGACTCCGGTATGTCGACGGTGATCCCGCGGGCGGCCGGATCGAGATTGTCCAGGGCACGGGACACGATCTCGTCCAGCCCGGCTGGCCGCGGGAACAGCGACAGCGCGCCCGCCTGCAGCCGGCTCATGTCCAGCAGGTTGTCCACCAGGTGGGTGAGCCGGTCCAGTGACTCGTCCGCGGTGGCCAGCAGCTCCTCCCGGTCCTCGGCCGTCCACCTCACCTCCGGGGACCGGAGGCTGGTCACCGCCGCCTTGGCCGAGGCCAGGGGAGTACGCAGGTCGTGGCTCACGGCGGTCAGCAGTGCGGTGCGCATCTTGTCGGCGGCCGCGATCGGCTTGGCCGCCTCGGCCGCCGCGGCCAGCTCCTGCTGGTCCAACGCCACCGCGGCGTAGGACGCGAAGGCGCCCAGCACCCGGCGGTCCGTCGCCGGCAGCGGCCGGCCCTTGAGGGCCAGCGACAGCCGGTCGGACACCGGTGCCTCCACATCAGCCTCGTCCGGCCGGGTGACGGCGGGCGCGCCCTGGCTGGCTACCACGTGCCAGGTGCCCGGCGTCCCCCGCAGTCGCCCGGCCAAGGCGCCGCCCGGCTGGCCGTCGCCGGCCGGGCCCTCCAGCAGTGTCACGGAGTCCATCCCGAACGCCTCGCGGATCCGCTCCAGTAGCGCGCTGAGCCCCTGCTGTCCGCGTAGCACGCTCCCAGCCGTGGTGGTGAGCAGCTCTGATTCCGCGTTGGCCCGGGCCGCCTGCTTGGTGCGCCGGGCCGCGATATCGACCACCCAGCTGACCAGCAGCCCGACAATGATAAAGACGATCAGCGCGAGCGCGTTGTTGACCTGCGCGATGGTCAGCTGGTGGATCGGCGGGATGAAGTAGTAGTTCAGCAGCAGCGAGCCGATCACCGCCGCCAGCACGGCCGGGACGAAGCCGCCGGTCAGGGCGACGATGATCACCGCGGTCAGGAACAGCAGCACATCGCTGGTCAGGTTGAGGTCGCCCCGCACGCCGGTCAGGGCCACGGTGAGCACCGGCGGCAGCGCCGCAGCCAGCACGTAGCCGGCGATCTGCCGCCGCGGCGTAATGGCGCCGTGCGGCTTCGGCAGGCCGCGGCCGCGGCCCATCTCCGCGTGGGTCACGATGTGCACGTCGATGTCGCCCGAGCCGCGGATGGTCCGGATGCCGATGCCCGGCCCGGTCGCCATGGTGGCCAGCCACGACCGGCGGCTCGCGCCCAGCACGAGCTGCGTTGCGTTCTCCGCCCGGGCGAACGTCAGCAGCGCCTCGGAGATGTCGTCCCCGACCACTTGGTGGTAGCTGGCCCCGACGGATTCGGCCAGCCGCCGCTGGCTGGCCAGCGCGGCCGGATCGGCACCGGTCAGGCCGTCGGACTTGGTCACGTGCACGGCCAGCAGGTCTCCGCCCGCCGAGCGGGCCGCGATCCGGGCCGCCCGCCGGATCAGCGTGTTGCCCTCGGGGCCGCCGGTGAGCGCGACCACGACCCGCTCCCGGGCCTCCCACGCGCCGGTGATCTTGTGCTCGGTCCGGTACCGCTGCAGCCCCTCGTCGACCTTGTCCGCCAGCCACAGCAGGGCCAGCTCGCGCAGCGCGGTGAGGTTCCCGGTCCGGAAGTAGTTAGTCAGCGCGGCGTCGATCTTCTCCGGCGGGTAGATGTTCCCGTGCGCCATCCGGCGCCGCAGCGCCTCGGCCGTCATGTCGACCAGCTCCACCTGGTCGGCGGCCCGCACGATCGCGTCCGGTACCGTCTCCCGTTGCGGCACGCCGGTGATCTTCTCGACCACGTCGTTGAGCGACTCCAGGTGCTGGATGTTGACCGTGGAGATCACGTCGATGCCGGCGTCCAGGAGCTCTTCCACGTCCTGCCATCGCTTCTCGTTGCGTGAGCCGGGCACGTTGCTGTGCGCGAACTCGTCGACCAGGGCGATCTCCGGATGACGAGCCAGCACCGCGTCCAGGTCCATCTCCTCGAATGCGGCCCCCCGGTAGGTCACCGGGCGGCGCGGGGTGCTGTCCAGGCCGTCGAGCAGGGCGGCGGTCAACGGCCGGCCGTGCGTCTCGGCGAACGCCACCACCACGTCGGCGCCCCGTTCGGCCCGGCGGTGCCCCTCGCCGAGCATGGCGTAGGTCTTGCCCACGCCCGCCGCGGACCCGAGATAGATCCGCAGGTGCCCGCGTCCCGGCCTGCTGTTGCTCGCGGCCGTCTCGTCAGCGTCCACTCGGTCGTCGTCAGGGATTTCGGACATGTGTGCTTCCGTGTCTGTCCCGCCAGCGCGCTGATCGCAGCTGCGTATTTCCATTGTGGGGCACGCTGGCCAGGCGGGGAATTCCGCCACTCAGGACGAGCGAATCCGCCCCGCGAAGAACGCTCCGGACGCGCGCTGCCACAGCAGCAGCACCGCGCCGCCGCCGATCAGCCAGCTGAGCAAGGTCAGCACCTTGGCCAGGCCGAGGCCGGGATGGGTGTTGAGCAGGACGCCCAGCAGGCCGACGGTGTGCACGCCGAACAGGACCGTGCCGGCCACCCGGGCCCAGCCGCGGCCGTTCCGGCACCCCCGGGCGATGCCCAGCCACAGCATGATCTCGATCAGTGCTCCGACGAAGACCAGCGTCACCACCCCGCCCACGCTGACCCGGCCCGCACCGGCCCGGGTCGCCGCCGGATGGCTGGTGATGACGGTGCTCGCCGCGATGGCCACGCCGGCGGCATACAGGAGCGTGTAGGCCGCACCCGCATACATCAGCCCGATGGCGTGGCGCACGCTGGACGGCGGCGCGGCCAGCGGCCCCTGCCCGGCCCGGTAGGGCGGGGTGCGGCCCGGCGGAGCGGCCGCCGGTCCCGGCCGGCTGTACCCCTGGGGCACCGGATAGCCCGTCGGCGCCTGGTCCTGGGCTGCGGAGTACCCCTGCGGGCGCGGATACCCCGGGCTCGCGTAGCCGGCCGGTTCCGGCTGGGCGCTGGCTTCCGCCGGGCTCGGCCCGGGCGGCTGCTGCGAAGGCTGGGCCCACGCCGACGCGGTCGCCGGGTACGCCGCGCTGAGCCGCGAGCCGACCCCGGCCGGCTGCCCGAGCTCCCGGGTCTCCTGCTCCAGCTGGCCCTGGTAGGCGCCGATCACGTCCGCGACCGGCCGCGGCCAGAACGTCACCGCCGATGGCTCGGTGCCGCGGTCCGGGCGGGCCAGCGCGGTGGTCAGGGCCGCGGGCGTCGGCCGGGCGGCCGGGTCCTTGGCCAGGCACCGGGACACGATGTCCCGCAGCCCGGCCGACACCCGGTCCAGCACGGCCTGGCCATGCACCACCCGGTACAGCACCGCGGCGGCCGTCCCGGTCCCGAACGGCCCTACTCCCGCCGCCGCGTACGCGATCACGCAGCCCAGCGCGAACACATCGCTGGCCGGGCCGGACGGCCGTCCCTCGGCCTGCTCGGGCGACATGTAGCCGGGCGTGCCGAAGACCACCCCGGCCGCGGTCAGCACCGTCCCGTCGGTGGCCCGGGAGATCCCGAAGTCGATCACCCGCGGCCCGTCCGTGGCCAGCAGCACATTGGCCGGCTTGAGGTCGCGGTGCACGACCCGGCTCGCGTGGATCGCGGCCAGCGCCTCGCTCAGCCCGGACAGCAGCGGCCACAGCGCCGCCTCGGGCAGCGGGCCGTGCGCGCTGACCAGCTGATCCAGCGACGGTCCCGGGACGAACGCGGTGGCCAGCCAGGGCGGGTTCTCGTTCAGCCCGCTGGCCACCACCGGCGCGGTGTAGATCCCGCTCACCGCCCGGGCCGCAGCCACCTCCTGGGCGAACCGGTGCAGGAATTCGTCGTCGCTGGCCAGGTCGGGGTTGACCACCTTGATCGCGACGGCCCGCCCGGCCGGGGACAGGCCCAGGTAGACCCGGCCCATGCCCCCCGAGCCGAGCCGGGCCCGCAACCGGAATTCGCCGATCACGCGCGGGTCCTCCGGCGCCAGTGCCTTCATCTCCGCTCCCTGTGAGCCCGTTCGCACGAAATCCTGCGCTACACATTTTGCGGCATAATTTCCGGGCTCGTGACCCGCCGGGGCGAGTTCATGGCTGATAGCGGTAGCCCATGCCGGGCTCGGTGATCAGCCAGCGCGGCCGGGTCGGATCGGGTTCCAGCTTGCGGCGCAGCCGCGCCATGTGGAATCGGAGAAGGTTGCTGCGCTGGACGAAGCCCGGGCCCCAGACCGCGGCCAGGATCTGCGTCGAGCTGACCAGCTGGCCCGGGCGCTGCAGCAGGAACTCCAGGATGCGCCACTCGGTGGGTGTCAGGTGCAATCTCGGACCCGGCCCGTCCGCTGGCCCGTCCTCTAGGCCATCGCCGGCCTGCGTGGGCGGGAGCCGGCTGACCTGGTGGCCGGCCAGGTCCACCGCCCACCGCCCGATAGTGGCCTGCTGGGGACGGCTGGCGCCGGATTCGGCCTCGTCCCGCCGTAGCGCAGCCCGCAGCCGGGCCAGCAGCTCGCCCATGGCGAACGGCTTGGTCACGTAGTCGTCGGCGCCGACGTCGAGCGCGCCGATCTTGTCCCCGGGGCTGGTCCGCCCGGACAGCACGATGACCGGCGCCTTGGACCACCGGCGCAGCTCGACGATCACCTCGGTGCCGTCGATGTCGGGCAGCCCGAGGTCCAGGATGATCGCGTCCGGTGCCTGGTCGGCCGCCAGGGCCAGCGCGTCGCGTCCGGTCCGGGCGGTGAGCACGTCGTACTGCCGGGCCAGCAGGTTGATCCGGAGGGCCCGCAGCAGCTCGTCCTGGTCCTCGACGATCAGCACCGCGTGCGAGTGGCTCCGGCCGGAACCCGGGGCGGGGACCGCGTCCGCGGGTTCCGGCGGGGAGGGCGCCATTTGCTCAGCCGGACCTGGCCGACAGCTCGTCGAGCTTGATGTTCAGGCTGAGCACGTTGACCGTCGGCTCGCCCAGGAAGCCGAGCGTCCGGCCGGTGATGTTCGCCGTGACCAGGTTCCGGACCTCATCAGCGGGCAGTTTCCTCGCCGCGGCGACCCGCTCGACCTGCAGGTAGGCGTTCGCGGGACTGATGTCCGGGTCCAGCCCGGATCCGGATGCGGTCACCGCGTCCGGCGGGATCTGCGCGACGGGCACGTGGTCGAATTCGGAGATCTGCTGCTGCCGGTCCTTGATCGCCGTGATCTCGTCCGGGTTGTTCGGGCCGAGGTTGCTGGCCGCCGAGTACAGCGGGTC
Source organism: uncultured Actinomycetes bacterium (assembly GCA_963744005.1). Lineage (GTDB taxonomy): Bacteria > Actinomycetota > Actinomycetes > Streptosporangiales > Streptosporangiaceae > Palsa-504. Next base: position 253,134 of record CAVURU010000004.1, read on the forward strand.
ACAGCCGTAGTCGGTCTTGTCCCCGCTGACCACCGCGTCGGACGGCCGCGGCTGGAAGTACTGCGGTAGCGGGTTGCCCTTGGCGTCCACGAACTCCTGGCACAGCAGGCCCGACCCGACCACGTGGCCGTTGTAGCTCACCAGTGAGCCGTTGGCCTTGTCGTGGAACAGGACCTGGGAGACGCCGGTCATGACCAGCGGGTAGATGAGCCCGAGGAGCACGGTGAACACCAGCAGCGCGCGGAACGCCGCGAGGTGCTGCCTGACGATGACGGGAAGGCGGTTCATGTGAGTCACTTCCCAAATCCGGGGATGAGCTGCACGACCAGGTCGATGGCCCAGATGCCGATGAACGGGATGATCAGCCCGCCGAGGCCGTAGATGAGCAGGTTCTTGCGTAGCAGCGATTGCGAGGAGGATGGCCGGTACCGCACGCCGCGCAGCGCCAGCGGGATCAGCGCCACGATGATCAGCGCGTTGAAGATGATCGCCGAGGTGATGGCCGACTTCGGGCTGTACAGATGCAGGATGTTGAGCTTGGCCAGTCCGGGGATCACCGCCGAGAACATGGCCGGGATGATGGCGAAGTATTTGGCCACGTCGTTGGTGATGGAGAAGGTGGTCAGCGCCCCGCGCGTGATGAGCAGCTGCTTGCCGATCTCCACGATCTCGATGAGCTTGGTCGGGTTGGAGTCCAGGTCCACCATGTTCCCGGCCTCCTTGGCCGCCGAGGTGCCGGTGTTCATGGCTACGCCGACGTCCGCCTGGGCCAGCGCGGGCGCGTCGTTGGTGCCGTCACCGGTCATCGCGACGAGCTTGCCGCCCTCCTGCTCCTTCCTGATCAGCGCCATCTTGTCTTCCGGGGTGGCCTCGGCCAGGAAGTCGTCCACCCCGGCCTCCCCGGCGATGGCCTTGGCCGTCAGCGGGTTGTCGCCGGTGATCATGACGGTGCGGATGCCCATCGTGCGCATCTCGGCGAACCGCTCGGCCATGCCCGGCTTGACGATGTCCTTGAGGTGGATCACCCCGAGGGCCCGGGCAGGCCCGCTGGCCGGCTTGTCCGCCACCACCAGCGGCGTGCCGCCGGAGGCCGAGATCCGGTCGACCAGCGGCTCGAGGTCGTCCGGCACGGTGCCGCCGTTGGCCCGGATCCACTGGCTGACCGAGGCCGCGGCGCCCTTGCGGACCTGCCGCCCGTCGGCCAGGTTGACGCCGCTCATCCTGGTCTGCGCGCTGAACTCGACGAACTCGGCGCCCGGCAGCTCGCTCGCGTCCCGCTCGCGCAGCCCGTACTCGTCCTGGGCCAGGACCGTGACCGAACGGCCTTCCGGCGTGTAGTCCGCCATCGACGAGAGCTGGGCGGCGTCCGCCAGGTCGGCCGCGCTCGCCCCGCCGGCAGGCAGGAACTCACTGGCCTGCCGGTTGCCGATGGTGATGGTGCCGGTCTTGTCCAGAAGCAGGGTGTTGACGTCGCCCGCCGCCTCGACCGCGCGGCCGGACATGGCCAGCACGTTGCGCTGGACCAGCCGGTCCATGCCGGCGATGCCGATGGCGGACAGCAGCGCGCCGATCGTGGTCGGGATGAGCGCCACCAGCAGGGCGACCAGGATGACCAGCGTCTGCGGCGCGCCGGAGTAGAACGCCATCGGCTGGAGCGAGATCACGGCCAGCATGAAGATGATGGTCAGCGAGGCGAGCAGGATGTTCAGCGCGATCTCGTTCGGCGTCTTCTGCCGCTTGGCCCCCTCGACCAGGGCGATCATCCGGTCGATGAACGTCTCGCCCGGCTTGGAGGTGATCCGCACCACGATCCGGTCCGACAGCACCGTGGTCCCGCCGGTGACCGCCGACCGGTCGCCGCCGGATTCGCGGATGACCGGGGCCGACTCGCCGGTGATGGCCGACTCGTCCACCGAGGCCACGCCCTCGACCACGTCCCCGTCGCCGGGGATGACCTGGCCCGCCTCGACCAGCACGTGGTCGCCGACGGCCAGCGCCGTGCCGGGCACCGGCTCCTCCCGCAGGCCCGCGGCCGGAGCCCCGGGCTGCCACCCGGTCAGCCGCCGCGCCATCGTCTCGCGCTTGGCCCGGCGCAGCGTGTCGGCCTGGGCCTTACCGCGGCCCTCGGCCACCGCCTCGGCCAGGTTGGCGAACACCACGGTCAGCCAGAGCCAGACCACGATGGTCCAGTTGAACACGGACGGCGACCGGATGGCGGTATACATGCACAGCACGGCGCCGACCTCGACCACGAACATCACCGGATTACGCAGCTGGACGCGGGGGTCCAGCTTCGCCAGCGCGCTCGGGGCCGACTTCCAGAGCATCTTGGGGTCCAGCAGGCCGCCGCCGACCCGCCGCGGCTCGGTGGCCGCCTGCGGGCGGGACGCCGGTGCGGTACCCGGGCTTTCAGTTGTCACAGACATCTCAGTGGAGTCCTTCTGCGAACGGGCCCAGCGCGAGGGCCGGGAAGTAGGTCAGCCCGACGAGGATGAGGATCACGCCGACGAGCATGCCGACGAACAGCGGCGTCCTGGTGTCCAGCGTCCCGGTGCTGGCCGGCACCGGTGCCTGTCTAGCCAGCGACCCGGCCAGGCCCAGCGCGAAGATCTCCGGGAGGAACCTCCCGAGCAGCATCGTGATGCCCCCGGTGATCTGGTAGAACGTCGCCGCCGTGCCCAGGCCCGCGAAGGCGGAGCCGTTGTTGTTGGCCATCGAGGTGTATGCGTACACGACCTCGGTCAGCCCGTGCGGTCCGGAGTTGAAGATCGGCGTCTGGCCCCACTTGGTGCCGATCGCGATGGCCGACATGGTCAGGACGACCACCGGCAGGGTCAGGAAGTACAGCGACGCGTACTTCATCTCGGCGGGCCGGATCTTCTTGCCGATGTATTCCGGCGTCCGGCCGACCATCAGCCCGGCCACGAACACCGTGACCATGGCCAGGATCAAGATGCCGTACATGCCGGCTCCGATCCCGCCCGGCGCGATCTCGCCCAGGGCCATGTCCAGCAGGGCGATGCCGCCGCCGAACGGGGTCAGCGAGTCGTGGAAGCAGTTCACCGCGCCGGTCGAGGTCACCGTGGTCGACGCCGCCCACAGCGAGCAGCCCGGCGGCCCGAACCTGGTTTCCACCCCCTCGTACGCGCCGTGCGCCAGCTGCGGCAGGCTTCCGCGGTACCCAGATGCAGCTCGAAGAAGCTGATCCCCGCGACGGCCAGGGCCCAGATGATTACCATCGCGGAGACCAGCGCGTAGCCCTGCTTGTTGTCGCGGACCATCCGGCCGAACGCCCGGGGCGTGCTGAACGGGATGAGCAGCAGCAGGAAGATCTCGAACAGGTTCGTGAACGGGTTCGGGTTCTCGAAGGGGTGGGCGGAATTGGTGTTGAGGAAGCCGCCGCCGTTGTTGCCCAGCTCCTTGATGACCTCCTGAGAGGCCACCGGCCCGCCGATGATGGTCTGCTGGCCGCCGGCCAGCGTGCCGATCGTGTGGTACGCGGCGAAGTTCTCGATGACCCCGCCCGCCACCAGGATGACGGTGCCGATGACGGCGATCGGCAGCAGCAGCCGCAGCGTGCCGCGGGTCAGGTCCACCCAGAAGTTGCCCAGCCGGTCGGTCCGGGACCGGATGAAGCCGCGGATCAGCGCGATCGCGATGGCCAGCCCGACCGCCGCCGACATGAACTGCTGCACCATCAGCCCGGCAATCTGGGTCAGGTAACCCATGGTGGCTTCGCCGGCGTAGTTCTGCCAGTTGGTGTTGGTGGTGAACGAGACCGCCGTGTTCCACGCCGTGTCCGGCGTGACGTTGGTCATCCCGAGCGACCAGAAAAGCCAGTGCTGGACTCGCTCGAGGAGGTAGACGACCAGGATGCTGACCACCGAGAAGGCCAGCACGGACCGTACGTAGACGGTCCATCTCATGTCCGCGTCCGGGTCGATCCCGCACAGCCGGTAGACGCCGCGTTCGGCTCGGGAGTGGTTCTTGGCCGTGTACACGCGGGCGATGTAGTTGCCCAGCGGCACGTAGCACGCGGCCAGGGCGGCGACGAGCAGGAGGACCTGCAGCCAGCCTGCAGCGGTGCTGTTCATCAGAACCTCTCTGGCAGTACGAGGGCCACGAACAGGTAGATCGTCAGCAGCACGCCGCCGATCAGCCCGATCCAGTTCTCAGCGCTCAAAGGTCTCGATCCCCTTCAAGATGAGGAGCAACACGGCGAAGACGACGATCGTCAGGCCGACGTAGAACAGGTCCCACACGGGTGACTCCTAGTGGCGAACCGCTGGTCAGTGTGCCTGCCGTCGTGCGCAGGCATCCCTAGTCAACGGCGCGGGAGCACGCCGGAACAGCGGACATACGGGACCCATGCAGCCGCGGCCCGGTTCCTAACGGAACCCATGCGGCCCGGCGGAAATCAGCCCGGGGAAGGCGGGCGGGCGCTACGCCGGCTCGGAGCGGACGCCGAGCTCGTCGATCCGGTCCAGCATCTCGGCCGGGTCGGCATAGACCCGGTAGGCCCCGGCCCGCTCCAGCTCCTCGCGCCCGTAGCCGCCGGACATCAGCCCGACCCCCAGCGAGCCGGCCCGCCGGGCCGCGAGCAGGTCCCAGACGCTGTCCCCGACCACCATCGCGTGCTGCGGCTCGACGCCGAGCATGGCCGCCGCGGCCAGGAACAGGTCCGGGTCGGGCTTGGCGTGCCGGACCAGGTCGCGGGTCACCATCGGGGTGTCGTCGGGCAGCCCGAGCAGGTCCAGCGCGGGCCGCGCCGTGGCCGCGTACCCGCTGGTCGCGATGGCCCACCGGACGCCCGCCCCGGTCAGGAAGCTGAGCAGCTCGCGCGCCCCGGGCAGCGGCGTGACCTCATGCGCGTGCGCCCGGTAGTGCCCGGCGTGCGCCTCCTGCAGCCGGTCGATCTCCTCCTGGGACAGCGACCGCCCGGTCTCCCGCAGCAGGGCCGACACGAACAGCCCGCCGCTCATCCCGATCCGCCGGTGGATCCGCCACACCGACAGGTCGATCCCGATGTCCGTGAGCGCCGAGCGCCACGCGATGACGTGCTGGTACACGCTGTCGATCAGCGTCCCGTCCAGGTCGAACAGGAACGACGGCGCGGGCGAGGAGACGTAGTGCACGCTCATTCCCCCAGTCTGCCCGGCTGGCCGGCGACCGGAGCCCGGATGGCATCATGGGACGTGATGACCAGACGTGCCCCTGGTGCCCCGATCGGCTCCTTTGTCGCTCTAGGGGACAGTTTCACCGAGGGAATGAACGACCTGTACCCGGCCGGCGGGTACCGGGGCTGGGCCGACCGGGTGGCTGACGTGCTGGCCGTGCGCCAGCCCGGGTTCGGGTACGCCAACCTGGCCATCTCGGGGAAGCTCCTGGGCCAGGTCGTCGACGAGCAGGTGTCCCGCGCCGTGGCCATGGCGCCGGACCTGGTGGGCCTGGCCGCGGGCGGTAACGACATCCTGCGCGGGGCCGACGTGGACGCGCTCGCGGCCCGGTTCAGCGACGCCGTCGCCACCCTGCAGGCGGCCGGCAGCCAGGTCGTCATCTTCACCGGCTTCGACCCGCGGATGTTCCCGGTCATCAGGCTGCTGCGCGGCCGGATCGCCGCCTACGACATGCACCTGCGCGCCATCGCCGACCGCCAGGGCTGTGATCTGGTCGACCTGTGGTCCATGCGCGACCTGCAGGACGTCCGGGCCTGGCACCCGGACCGGCTCCATCTCAGCTCCGAGGGGCATCGCCGGGTCGCCGAGCGCACCTGCGAGGTCCTGGGCCTGCACCCGGCCGCCCCCGCCCCGGGCCCCGCCGCTCCCGCTCCCGCCCCCGGCCCCGTCGCCCCGAGCCTCGCCGCTCCCGTCTCCGGCCTCGCTGCTCCCGCCTCCAGCCCCGCCAGCCCCGTCTCCGGGGCCGCCGGCCGCGCCGCCTGGCTCGCGGCCCGCCGCCAGGACGCCCGCTGGGCCCGCCAGTACGCCCTGCCCTGGGTACGCCGGCGGGTCGTCTCGGCCGCAGCCGACCGGACGGACGCCAAGCGCCCCGATCTCCTCCCGGTGGAACCGGGCCCGCCCGGCGCCTTATCCCGTGACGCCGGCCGGATCCCTATGCTGGCCGGATGGACCTGGATCTGGACCTCAGCCTGGACGGCCCGGCGCTGACCGCCCGCCTGGTGGACGTGCCCTCGGTCAGCGGCGCCGAGGCTCCGCTGGCCGGCGCCATCGAGCGCGCCCTGGCGTCCTTCGCCCACCTGGAGGTCATCCGGGACGGCGACGCCGTCGTGGCCCGGACCCGGCTCGGCCGCCCGGAACGGGTCATCCTGGCCGGGCACATCGACACCGTGCCGACCGCCGGCAACCTCCCGGCCCGGGCCGAAGGATCCCGGCTCTACGGCTGCGGGACCTCCGACATGAAGTCCGGGGTCGCCGTCCAGCTCCGGCTGGCCGCGCAGCTGGCCGAGCCGAGCCGGGACGTGACCTACGTGTTCTACGAGAGCGAGGAGGTCGAGGCCGAGCGCAACGGCCTGCTGCGCCTCAGCCGTACCCGCCCGGAACTGCTGGCCGGTGACTTCGCGGTCCTGATGGAGCCGAGCTCGGGGGTCATCGAAGGCGGCTGCCAGGGCACGCTCCGGGTCGAGGTGACCGTGGCCGGGAAGCGGGCTCACACCGCCCGCTCGTGGATGGGCGTCAACGCCATCCACCAGGCGGCCGACGTCCTGGCTGTGCTGCGCGCCTACACACCCCGCGAGCCGGAGGTCGACGGCCTGCGCTACCGCGAGGGCCTCAACGCCGTCGCCATCACCGGCGGCGTGGCCGGGAACGTCATCCCCGACGAGTGTGTGGTGACCGTCAACCACCGGTTCGCCCCGGACCGCAGCGGGGCGCAGGCCGCCGATTTCGTCCGCTCGCTGTTCCCCGGCTGGCCGGTCAAGCTGGTCGACCTGGCCGAAGGCGCGCGGCCCGGCCTGGGCCACCCGGCCGCCGCCGCCTTCGTGGCCGCGGTCGGCTCCGACCTCGGGCCGCCGCGGGCCAAGCTCGGCTGGACCGACGTGGCCCGGTTCGCCGCGCTGGGCATCCCGGCCGTCAACTACGGCCCGGGCCTGCCCGAGCTGGCCCACACCGCGGGGGAGTACGTCGAGACCGCAGCCATCACCGACAGCGAGAACCGGCTGCGGTCCTGGCTGAGCGGCTGACCCGGCCCGGCGACAGCAGCGCGAGCGACAGCAGCGCCAGCGGCTACCGCGCCGGGCCCTGGCCCAGCGCGATCCTGGCCGTGTGCGCCGACCCGTTGGCCGCCCGCCAGCTGACCGACACCACCGTCCCCGGGTGGAACCTGGCCGTGATGGCGGTCAGGGACTGGGCCGTGGTGATGCGCTGGCCGTTGACTGCCGTGATCACCGCGCCGGCCGCGATGCCCCTGGCCTGCGCCGGGCTGCCGCACACCACGCCGACCACGAGCGCGCCGGTGCCGGCCGGGGCGATCTTGGCCGGCACGCCGGGCTGCTGGCCCGCCGTCACGCACGCCGCCTTGGGGCGCCTGCCTGCGGGCTGCTGCGTGTCCGCCGCCTGCTGCTTCGGGCTGGGGCTGGTGCTCTGCGCCACGTCGACGCCCAGGTAGCCCGGCAGGCCGATGGAGATGCTGGCCGTGGCCTGCCCGCTGGCGATCTGGCGGGCGACAATCATCGCGGTGTCGATCGGGATGGCGAAGCCCGCCACGCCGCCCGGCTCCCCGCGGGTCGCGGTGTTCGCGGCGGTGACCATCCCGATCACCTCGCCTGCGCTGTTGGCCAGCGCCCCGCCCGAGTCGCCCTGCTGGATCTTGGCGTTGGTCTCCAGCATGTGGTCCAGGTTCTCGGTCGTCCCGGAGCCTGCGTCGCTGGCCTTGATGGCGCGGTCCAGTGCGCTGATCGTGCCCGGGGCGGGCGTGATGCCGCCCTTGCCCTCGGCGTCACCCAGGGCCAGCACCGCCGTGCCCACGTTCACCTGACCGGGGTCGCCGAGGCTGACCACGGGCAGGTCCGCCGCCCCGGTGAGCTGCAGCAGCGCCACGTCCGCGCTGCTGTCGTAGCCGAGCACCGTGGCCGGGTAGCTCCGTCCCGGGTGCCCCGGCGTGCCGATCAGCGTGGCCTGGACCGCGGTCGCGCCGTCGATCACGTGGTTGTTGGTCAGCACCAGCCCGTTCGCGGACAGGATCATCCCGGTGCCTTCGGCCGTCTCGTTCTGGTATTTCAGCGAGGAGGTGATGTCGACCAGGGCCGGCTCGACCTTCCGCTCCACCGCGGCCGCGTCGAGCGTGGTCCCGTCCGCCGCGGCGCGGCAGGCGGCCTGCCGCGGCGCCGGCAGGTCCCGGGCGGCGATGCTGGCCGGGGCCTTCGTCCCGTGGCCCGCGATCAGGAAGGTCAGGCCGGCGCCCGCCCCGGCGGCCAGGACGGCGGCGGCCAGGTAGACGCCGAGCCGGCCGCGGTGCCGGGCCGGGACCGCGTCCGGCGCGCCCCGCTCGGCCTGGTCCGGGGCTGGCTGAGCCAGCACGGGGAGCGTCGCCGCAGGCCGGGCCGGTGCGGCCGGGCCTGACGGAGTCAGCGCCGGGGCCGCCGGGCCGCCGCCGTACCAGGGCTCGAGGGCAGCGTCCCGCTCGTCGCGCGGGCGGTCGCGATCGAGCGCGCTGTCATACGGCCGCGGCCACTCATCGCCGTCATCGCTACCGTTCTCTCGCATCATCCTCGCCCTCGACCAGACCCAGGGTATGCCTCGATCAGCCCGGCCCGCCGGCCGTTATATCGGCTTTGCCGGAATCAGGAACTCCCCGAAACCTGAAGAATTATTGCCAGACATCCGTATTCGTCGCGCGCCGCACGGGGCCGTTCGCGAGCCCGTGGTAGTCTGCGGCAAGACGCGATATGACGTGAATATCGCCCGGGGTGCACGAGGGGCAGGGGATTCGGATGTCCGTTCCGACCCAGAGTCAGCAGGATCTTTCCCGCCGCGAGGAGATGTCGGTGTCCGGCGCGGCCATGTCCGGCGCGCCGTGGGGCGCGGCCGTGGTGACCGGCGGGGCGGTCGCGGCCGGCGACTTCGCGCTGCACGTCGTCAGTTCCGGCCTGTCCGGCTTCCACCTCAGCGGCCTCAGCGGGTCGCTGGCCATGGGCGCCGTGGCCTTCTTCGTGGTGGCCGCGGCGGGGGCGCTGTGGCGGGGCGGCTCGGGCCGCGCCATCCGCTGGGCCCGGAGCAATCCGTGGCGCTTCGCCGTCATGCCCGCGCTCGCCGCCGCCGCCGTGGTGTTCGTGCTCTCGCTGGTCACCGGGGGCGGCATCATCCACCCGGTGCTGAGCGGCCTGTGGCACGGCGGCGTGGTCTACGGCCTGACCGGGGCCGCGGGCCTGGCCAGCCGGTCGCGGAAGACCGCGTCCTGACCGTCCCCGCACTACCGCCCGCGCGACGATGCGGGCGCGCGGGCGCTATCCGCGCGAAGGTACCGACGCGCGCGGCGGCCGTTAGCCGCTGCCGGCGCGCGCGCCGGTGGCCAGCGCGATGCCCTTGTCCAGCGACGCCTGGGTGACCGCGCCGAACACCCGGTCCACGATGTGGTGCTGCGCGTCCAGGAAGAACGTCTGCGGCAGCGCGGCGACTCCGTAGGCCGATCCCGCCGTCACCGAGGGATCGAAGCCCACCGGGTAGGCCACGCCCTGCGCCTTGGTGAAGGCCGCCGCGTTGGCCTGGCCGTCGTTCTCGTCCAGCCCGACCAGGGCCACCGAGCCGTGCTCGGAGGCGTAGAACTTGGCCAGCAGCGGGGTCTCTTCCTTGCACGGCTGGCACCAGGACGCGAAGAAGTTCACGATGAGCGGCTTGCCCGCGTACTGGTCCAGCGTCACGCGCTGCCCGGACTGGCCCAGCGCGGCCAGGCTGAACGCCGGTGCTTTCGGGCTGGCCGCCTTCCCGGGCGTGCCCGAGCCCGAGCCCGGCCACGCCGATGGTGACCAGCGACGCCGCCACCAGCAGGGCCGCCAGGCCGGAGATGATCTTGTGCCGGGCCGCCGTCCGCCACACGTCGCGGGCCGCGCCTGTCCACGTCTGCTGTCCGGTATCAGTCAATGGTCCAACGAATCAGTCGTCGGCTCGCCAGCCCGGCCGGGCCGGCGAGCCAGTCAGTGGTCCGGGAATTCTCCCGCCAGGTTAGGGCCAGGGCCCACATGCTATCTCCCGGCATTTCGCGCGAATCGCCCTGCTTACGGATCTGTCCTCCCGGTTCCCCGGCCCCGCCGCCGGCCCGGCGGGCGGTCCCTGTACGCTGAGACGCGCGCCGCGCCGCGGTTCCAGGCCTCGCTGAGCGCCCCTCAGCTGTCTGGACTTATCTGGCCCTGATGGTGATGCTGTCCTGGGTAGTGTTCTACGCTCTGTAGTAGCACTATCGAGACGGTAAGGCGAAAGCGGAAAGGGGACCCCGAGTGCACGGTGTCATCGCGCGGGTTCCCGTCCGGGTCCCGGGGGCCGTTCCCCCGGCGCAGCAGGAGCCCGAGGGCGCCGAGTGACCACATCCACCACGGCGTTTCCGGCAGGCGGCCCCTCCGCTCTCGGTCCCGGGCCGGGCGGGCCGCCGCCGGGCCGCCGGGCAGCGGGCACGGTCCTGCGCGGGCTGGTCGCGCTGACCAAGCCGCGCATCATCGAGCTGCTCCTGGTCACCACCGTCCCGACCATGCTGCTGGCCCAGCGCGGCCTGCCCTCCATCCAGCTCATCCTGGTCACGGTCATCGGCGGGACGCTCGCCGCGGGCAGCGCCAACACCATCAACTGCTACATCGACCGCGACATCGACGCGGTGATGAAGCGCACCTCGCGCCGGCCCCTGGTCGTCAACGGCCGCGGCACGATCAAGCCGTGGGAGGCGCTGGCCTGGGGGATCGTCCTGGGCGCCGGGGCCACGCTGCTGCTCGGCCTGATGGCCAACTGGCTGGCCGCGGCGCTGGCCGACGGCGCCATCCTGTTCTACGTCTTCGTCTACACCCTGCTGCTCAAGCGGCGCAGCCCGGCCAACATCGTCATCGGCGGCGCGGCGGGCTGCTTTCCGGTCCTGGTCGGCTGGGCCGCGGTCACCGGCACCGTGGCGCTGCCCGCCGTGGTCCTGTTCGCGGTCATCTTCCTGTGGACCCCGCCGCACTTCTGGGCCCTGGCCATGAAGTTCCGCAAGGACTACGCCGCCGCCAACGTGCCCATGCTGCCCGTGGTGGCCTCGCCCGCCGCGGTGGCCCGCAAGATCCTCTGGTACTCCTACGCCATGGTCGCGGCCACCCTGGCCCTGATCCCGTACGCGGGCTGGATCTACGGCGGCTTCGCCGTCGCGCTGGGCGGCTGGTTCCTGGTCGAGGCGCACGGCCTGGACGCCCGGGTCCGCGCCGCGGCCGCCGCGTCCGCTGAGCCCGCCGCCAACCCGGTCGGCGCGCCCATGCGCCTGTTCCACCTGTCCATCGCGTACCTGACCCTGCTGTTCGTCGCGGTCGCCGTCACCGCCGTCCTGCCCTGGGGCCGCTGGTAGCCCCGGCTCCCGGCCGCCGGAAGACCGTCATTTTCCCGAACGATTCGGGCTTCCTGCCCGCGTCCATCGCCTCCCGCCCCGGCCGGAGCAGCCCTTGAGCCGCCACCCTGGGTACATTCTGATGCTGTGAGGGTGCTGGTCGCAGAGGATGACGAGGGCCTCGGGCAGGTCCTGGCCCGCGGGCTGCGCGAGCAGGGGTACGTCGTGGACCTGGTCCCCGATGGCGAGACCGCCGCTTCCTACCTGCGGTTCTACTCCTACGAGGTGGCCGTGCTGGACTGGCGGATACCCCGGCTGTCCGGCCTGGAGCTGGTCCAGCGGCTGCGCCGGTCCGGCGCGCCCACGCCGGTGCTGATGCTGACCGCCCGGGACACCCCGGCCGACCGGATCGCCGGGCTGGATGCGGGCGCCGATGACTACCTGGTCAAGCCGTTCGACTTCGGCGAGCTGCTGGCCCGGCTGCGGGCCCTGCAGCGCAGGCCGCGGGCCAGCCAGTCGACCCGGCTGGTCATCGGGGCGGTCGAGCTCGACCCGGCCGCCCGCGCCGTGACGGTGCGCGGCGAGCGGCCCGCCTTCACCGTCACCGAGCTGGGCATCCTGGAGATTCTCATGCGCCGCTCGCCCGGCGTGGCCGACCGGCGCTCGATCGCCCAGCACGTCTGGGACAACGAGGCGGACGCGTTCGGCTCCAACACCATCGACGTGCACCTGGCCCGGCTGCGGGCCAAGCTGGCCGGCGCGGGCGTGCGGATCGAGACGGTGCGCGGCATCGGCTACCGGATGATCCCGTCATGAGGCTCAGCCCCGCGGCCAAGGTCGCGGCCACCGCGACCGCCGTCATCGCCGTGCTCTACGTCATCGGGGTGGTCGTCTTCAACGTGCTGTTCGCCGCGCACCAGACCACCCAGAGCGGGTACTACCTGGGCACCCGGCTGGCCGCCGCGGCCAGCGACCCGGCCATCCTCAGCCAGAGCCCGGCCGCGGCGGGATCGGCTGCGGCCGCCGACGACGTGGACGCCGACTCCGCGCCGGTCTTCCTGTGGCGGATCAGCCCGGCCGGCCCGGTCCTGGCCCACAGCCCGGGCGCGCCCGGGCTGCCCGCCGGGCTGCTGGCCGCGCACCCGCCGCGCGAGGGCCTGGCCTTCACGGCCAGGGTCGGCACCGGCACGTTCCTGCTCAAGCTGACCCGCGACGGGCCGGACTGGCTGGTCGCGGGCCAGAGCCGGGCCGGCGACGCGCACACCGCGCGGCTGCTGCTGTACGCCGAGCTCATCGCCGGGCCGGTGCTGCTGCTGGCCATGTTCTTCGGCTCACTGGTGGTGGGGCTGCGCGCGCTGGCCCCGGTCGAGCAGTCCCGCCGCCGCCAGCTGGAGTTCACCGCCGACGCCTCGCACGAGCTGCGCACGCCGCTCAGCGTGATCCGGGCCGAAGCCGACGTGGCCCTGTCCAGCCCCCGGGAGGCCGCGGAGTACCGCGACGCGCTGCGCCGGATCCAGGCCGAGAGCGGCCGGCTGCGGGAGCTGGTCGGCGACATGCTGTGGCTGGCCCGGTTCGACTCCCGGCCGCCGCCGCCCGGCGACGAGCCGGTCGACCTGGCCATCCTGGCCCAGGCCAGCGCCGACCGGTTCCGCGCCGTCGGGCCCGAGGTCACCGCGGACGTGGGCGACGGGCCCGCCCTGATCAGCGCGCCGCCGGAGTGGATCGACCGGCTGGTCGGCGTGCTGATGGACAACGCCTGCCGGTACGCCAGCCTGGACCCCAACAGCCCTGAGGGACCCGCGAGCCCCAAGGGCCCTACAGTCCTTCATAGCCCCATGAGCCCCATAGGATCCAATGGCCCCGCAGGACCCGGGCGCGGCCAGGTCAGGATCAGCGTCCAGGTCCAGGGCAGCCGGGTCAGCCTCACCGTGGAGGACAGCGGGCCGGGGATCCCGGCGGCCGAGCGGCCCCGGCTGTTCGACCGTTTCCACCGCGCCGCGGCCGCCGGCCCCGGGGCCGGCCTCGGGCTGGCCATCGGGGATTCTGTCGTCCGCTCCACCGGCGGGAAGTGGCAGGTCGCGGACTCCCCGCTGGGCGGCGCGCTGATGAGCGTGTCCTGGCGGCACTCTCAGCCGCACCGGCCCCCTGGCCCGCCCGGCCCCGCGGCTGTCCGCGTCGGAGGTCACCCCGCGTCCCGGGTCCGGCTCCGCTCCGGTTCAGCCGGGCGCTACCCGGCCAGGTGGCGGGTGAGGAACCGCTCGGAGTTGTCCAGCTCGAACTCCGGCACGTCGTGGTGCCGGCCCGGGTTGGCGTGCAGCGTCTTGTCCGGCGACCCGAACGCGGCGAACAGGGCCAGCGCGTCGTCCCGCGGGATCAGCTCGTCGTCCCACTGCAGCAGGAACTCGACCGGGATACGCAGCTGCGCCGCCGCATCGGCCAGCGCGCCGCGGTACCCGGTCCCGGCCAGGCCGAATACGGCCGCTTCGATCCTCGGCTCGGCCGCGGCCAGCGGGACCCCGATCATGGTGCCCAGCGAGACGCCCCAGTAGCCCACCGGGCCGTCCGGGCCGGCTGCCTCCAGCCCGGTCAGCTCGTCCAGGACGGCCTGCCAGTCCGGCACGGCCCGGGCCGCCAGCTCGCCGAAGTGCTGCGCCACCTGCTCGGCCACCGCCTCGCCCTGGGCTCGGCGCGTCCTGACCTCCTCCCAGAACCGGTCTTCGGCTGGCGGCCTGGGCCGGTCGCCGGAGCCCGGCATGTCGATCGACGCCGCCGCGAAGCCGCAGCGCGTCACCAGCCGCCGGGCCCGGTGCACCAGCCCGGGTCCCCGCTTGTGCTGGCCGCCGCCGTGGCCCAGCAGGATCAGCGGCCGCGGACCCGCCGCCCCGGCCGGCGACCACAGCACGCCCGGGATGTCGCCCAGGCTGAAGTCCTGCTCGCTGATCCCGTCCGAGGTCGTCACCGTCGTCAGCCGCATGGGACGCTCCCTTCGCCGGCCGTTTTTCCATGATCGTGGACAGTTGCGGACCCTATGACGCCATTTCTGTCCATGATCATGAACAAGGCTGCCTGATCTGGCGCTACCGAGTCTGCTGGCCGCAAGCCCGTACGTCCAGCTCGCCTGGCCTGCCCGCCCGCGCGCCCCTCAGCCCGGCTGCGGCAGCCGGACGGTGGCTCGCAGGCCGGGACCGGCGTCGCCCAGCGTCACCGACCCGCCGTGCGCCTCGGCCATGGCCCGCACGATGGCCAGCCCCAGGCCCGCCCCGTCCTCGCCCTCCCGGTCCCGGGCGTCATCCAGCCGGGAGAACCGGCCGAAGGCCCGTTCCCGGTCCCGCGCCGGGATCCCGGGCCCGTCGTCGGTGACCTCGAGCACCGCGTCGCGGCCGGCCGCGGGCGAGGCCCCGTCCTCGGCCCGGACCGCGATAGCGACCTTTCCGGACGCGTGCCGGACGGCGTTGTCCAGCAGGTTCACCACCAGGCGGCGCAGCGCGTCCTGGTCGCCGGTCACCAGCACCGGGACCGGGGCGTCGGCCGCGACCGGCACCCGGCTCGCCTCGTAGCGGGCCGCCACCGCCGTGCTCAGCGCGGCCAGGTCGACCGGGTGGCGGCGGATGCGCTGGTCGTCCAGCCGGGCCAGCAGCAGCAGGTCCTCGGCCAGCCGGGCCAGCCGCAGCGTGTCGGCGTGCACGTCCTGCGCCGTCTGCGCCCAGTCCAGCCCGTCCGGGTGATCCAGCGCCACCTCGAGCTGAGCCCGGATGCTGGCGATCGGGCTGCGCAGCTCGTGCGCGGTGTCGGAGACCAGGTCCCGCTGGCGCTGCTGCGCCTCGGCCAGCCGGGACAGCATGTCGTTCAGCGTGACGGCCAGCGACCGCACCTCGTCGCGGGCGGGCGGCACCGGCAGGTCGTGCGGGATCCCGGTCTGGGTCACCTCGGCCGCGCCGCGGCGCAGCTCAGCGATCGGCCGCAGCGTGTACCCGGTGACCAGCCAGGTGACCAGGGCCAGCAGGCCGAGCAGCAGCGGCGTGCCGACCGCCAGCGCCCGGGCCAGCGTCGCGATGCTGTCGCTCGTCTCGGTGAAGGACACCGCGGCCACCACCACCTCGCCGCCGTCGGCCCGGACGGCCACCACCCGCAGCAGCGACGGCAGGCCCCGCGGCGGCCCGGCCAGCATCCGGCCCTGGCCCGTCCGGGCCGCCTCCAGCGCCTGCGCCGGGGTGAGCAGCGGGACCAGCCGGTCGGCGCCCGGCGACACGTCGGCTATCCGGCCTTGCGCGTCCAGGACCTGGATGGTGATGGTGCCCGATCCGACCGGCACCGGATCCGGCAGCCGGTTCTGGTCGATCAGCGCCGCCACTTCCGCCGCGCCCTGCCGGGCCGAGTCGTCCAGCCCGCGGATGAGCGACAGCCGCAGCGCGTTGACCAGCAGCACCGCTGCCACGGCCAGGGCCACGGCCAGCCCGGCCGAGGTGATCATGGTCAGCCGGGCCCGCAGGCTGCGCCGCCGCCACCAGCGCGGGAGCCACCACTGGCCCACCGTCAGCCGCCGTCGGCCGCGAGCCGGTAGCCCGCCCCCCGCACCGTCTGCAGGGCATGACGGCCAAACGGGACGTCGATCTTGCGCCGCAGGTACCCGGCGTAGACCTCGACCACGTTGAGGTCGCCGACCGAATCGGCGTCCCAGACGTGCTCCAGCAGCTCGGCCTTGGCCAGCACCTGCCCCGCCCGGCGCATCAGGTACTCCAGCAGGGCGAACTCCTTGGCCGTCAGGTCGATGCCCGCCTCACCGCGCCGTACCGTGTGCGCCGCCGGGTCCAGCCGCAGGTCGCCGGCGGTCAGCACCGCGGGCCGCGGCCGGGCGCCGCGGCGCAGCAGGGCCCGTAGCCGGGCGGCCAGCACCACGTAGGAGAACGGCTTGGTCATGTAGTCGTCGGCGCCCAGGTCGAGCCCGTCGGCCTGGTCGTACTCCCCGTCCTTGGCCGACAGGATCAGCACCGGCACCCAGTTGCGCTCGGCCCGCAGCCGCTCGCACACCTTGTAGCCGGACAGCCCGGGCAGCATCAGGTCCAGGACCACCGCGTCGTAGCCGCCCTCCCGGGCCTGATGCAGCCCGTCGACCCCGTCGTAGGCCACGTCGACGACGAACCCCTCGGCGGTCAGACCGCGGCGCACGGCCGAGGCCAGCCGCCGTTCGTCTTCCACCACCAGCACCCGCATGTTCCCAGTGTGGACCAACTGCGCAATCCGGCTGGCCGGCGTCTCAGGGTGCTCACAGCGACCGGGCGGCAGGCTGGATGACATCCGGTACGCTCCGAAGCAGGTGAGGTCTTATGGTGGCGAAGCCGAAGTTGTCCCGACGGGCCCGGTGGGCGGTCCCGGCCGGCGCGCTGGTCGTGGTGGGCGGGGTGCTGGCCGGCTCGCTGATCTCCGTGGCCCAGGCCGCGCCCGGCCCGGCCCCGAAAACCGCCGCCGAGCTGCTGGCCGGCACCGCCGAGGCGGCCACCCCGCCGCTCACCGGGACCGTGGTGGAGACCGCGTCCCTGGGCCTGCCCAGCCTGCCCGGCACCTCCGACCCCACCTCGGTCGCGTCGCTGCTGACCGGCTCGCACACGGTCAACGTCTGGTACTCCGGGCCGCGGCACTTCCGGCTGGCCGTGCCCGGGAAGCTGAGCGAGACCGATGTCATCGCGGACGGCAACACCGCCTGGCTGTGGGACAGCTCGTCCAACGCCGTGACCAGGTACTCGCTGCCTGCGGGCCAGTCGATGCCCAAGGCGCAGCCCACCTCGGCCCTGACCCCGCAGCAGGCCGCCCAGCAGGTGCTGGCCGCCGTGGGCCCGACCACCACGGTGAGCGTGGCCAGCAACGTCACGGTGGCCGGCCAGCCCGCCTACCAGCTCGTCCTGGCGCCCAAGGACTCCCGGTCGCTGGTCGGGCAGGTGCAGATCGCCATCGACGGCCGCAACAACGTGCCGTTGCGGCTGCGGGTCTACGCCCGCGGCGCGAGCAGCCCGGCCTTTGAGGTGGGCTACACCTCCATCCAGTTCGTCACGCCCGCGGCGTCCGAGCTGACCTTCACCCCGCCGCCCGGGGCCAAGGTCACCCAGGAGAACCTGACCAGCCCGCACCCGTCCGGCTCGGCGCACCGGCCCTCGGACCTGACCACCGTCGGGTCGGGCTGGCTGACCGTGCTGACCGGGCCGGCCGGCGGCCTGACCACGGCCGGCGGCGCCTCCTCCGGGTCCGGGGAGAACGACGCCGTGCTGAACGCGCTGCTCAAGTCGGGCACCAAGGTCAGCGGCAGCTGGGGCAGCGGCCGGCTGCTGCAGACCAGCCTGGTCTCGGTGCTGATCACCGACAGCGGCCGGGTCTACGCCGGCGCCGTCCAGCCCAGCGTGCTCTATTCGGCGGCTGCATCGGCCACGTCGTGACCGCCATCTCGTCCGCCGGGCTGACCAAGCGCTTCCACGGCGGCCAGGTGGCGGTCGACCATGTCGACCTGGACGTGCCCGCAGGCTCGGTCTACGGTTTCCTCGGCCCGAACGGCTCAGGCAAGACCACCACCATCCGGATGCTGCTCGGCCTGGCCTTCGCCACCAGCGGCCAGGCTGAGCTGCTCGGCGTGCCCATGCCCGGCGGGGCGGGCCAGGTCCTGCCCCGGGTCGGCGCCCTGGTGGAAGGCCCGGCCTTCTATCCCTTCCTGTCCGGCCAGGACAACCTGGCCCGGTACGACGCGGCCGACCGGACCACCGATCCCCGCACCGCGGCGCAGCGGATCGGCGGGGCCCTGGACCGGGTCGGCCTGCGGCCTGCGGCCCGGAAGCGGTACCGCACCTACTCCCTCGGCATGAAGCAGCGGCTGGCCATCGCGGCCAGCCTGATGCGGCCGCGCGAGCTCATCATCCTGGACGAGCCGACCAACGGGCTGGACCCGCAGGGCACCAGAGAGGTCCGTTCGCTGGTCCGGCAGATCGCCGCCGACGGCACCACCGTGTTCGTCTCCTCCCACCTGCTGGCCGAGGTCGAGCAGGTCTGCACCCACGTCGGGGTCATGCGGGCCCGGCTGGTCTTCCAGGGGCCGCTGGCCGAGCTGCGCCGCACCGGCTCCGCCCGGGTCGTGGTGCAGACCGCCGACGCCGACGACGCGGCCAAGGTGTTCGCCGGCCTGGGCCTGGCCGATCCGCAGGCCGAGTCCGGCCACGCCTCGGCCCTCCTCGGCGACGCCGAGCCGGAGCGGGTCTGCGCCGAGCTGGTGCAGGCCGGCGTGGGCGTCCGCGGCTTCTCGGTCGCCGCGCCCAGCCTGGAGGACCTGTTCGTCGGGCTGACCGGGGAGGGCTTCGATGTCGCCGGCTGACCGCCTCCCGCTGACCGACCCGGGGCCACCGGCCCCGGAATCAGCTGCCGCGGAGCTGGCCGCCACTTCACCGGCCGCTACTGAATCGGCCGCCACTGAATCGGCCCGCACCGGACCGCCGGTGCTGGCCGCCTGCGCCCCGGCCCGCACCTGGCTCAGGTTCTTCGGCGCCGAGCTCCGGCTCGTCTTCGGCCGCCGGCGCAACCAGCTGCTGCTCCTGGTCACCGTGGTGTTCCCGGTCGTCATCGGCATCGCGCTGCGGGTCTCGTCGCCCCAGCCGCAAGGCGGCGGCGAGCGCCCGGGCCTGGCCTTCTTCAACCAGCTGACCGGCAACGGCGTGTTCCTCACCTTCATCGCCCTCAGCACCCTGCTCATCCTGGTCCTCCCCGTCGTGGTGTCGGTGGTGGCCGGGGACTCGGTGGCGGGCGAGGCCGGCTACGGGACGCTGCGCTACCTGCTCGCGGTGCCGGCCGGGCGGACCCGGCTGCTGGCCGTCAAGCTGGCCGCCATCACCGTGTACGGGCTGTGCGCGACCCTCATCGTGGCCGCGACCTCGCTGGTCCTCGGGGCCGTACTCTTCCCGGTCGGGCCGGTCACCCTGCTGTCGGGCAGCACCGTGCCGCTGGCCGAGGGGCTGCTCCGGGTCCTGTTCGTCACCCTGTACGTGGCCGCGGCCATGGCCGCCCTCGGGGCCATCGGCCTGGCCGTCTCGACCCTGACCGAGCACGCCATCGGCGCCATCGCCGGCATCTTGATCCTGGTCGTGACCAGCGAGGTGGTGGACCAGGTGCCGCAGCTGGCCGCGATCGGGCCCTACCTGCCCACCCACTGGTGGACCTCGTTCGATTCCATCCTGCGCGCCCCGGTCGACACGTCCACGCTGCTCAAGGGCCTGCTGTCGTTCGGTGTCTACACCGTGCTGGCCGCATCCTTCGCCTGGGCCCGGTTCACCACGGCCGACGTCACGAGCTGACCGGCCCGCCCGCCGCCGGCCCGCCCGCTGACGCCCCGCCGGCCGCGATACCGTCCGTCGCCGGCCCAGCCGCCGCGGTACCGCCCGCCGTGCCCCGGCTGTCCCGGGCCGCGGCCGCCACGCCGAGCACGCCCGCCACCACCAGCAGCAGGCCGGCCACGACGCCGAGCTTCTCCGCCCCGGCCGGGCCGGACCCGTCGGAGACCGGGCCGATGGTGAACTGGTAGCCGGCGAAGACGAAGCCGATCCCGATCCCCAGGGCGGCGATCAGGCCCGCCGCGGCCGAGCGCAGCCACGCGGCGCGCGGCAGGATCAGCATCACCCCGGCCACCGCAGCCAGGACGGCGGCGACGACCAGCCCGATCCAGTGCCAGGCGCCGCCGTAGTCGCTGGAGAAGTTGAACAGCGACGCCGAGTACTCGTACGTGCCGTCGTCGTTGTACACGTGGATGAACGAGAACGAGCAGGCCAGGACAGTGCCCAGTGCCCCGGCCCAGGTGATGGCCGCCGCGGCCAGGGCCGCCGCCGTCACCCGCCGCGGGCTGGGCCGGGCCGGCGTCATGGCCGCCACCGGAGCGGTCCGCTCGGCGCCCGTGACCCCGGACCCCCGCGCGGCCATCGGCCTGGTGTCCGGCGTGGTCGGCCGCGGGGCCAGCACCGCGGCCAGCGAGCCGGTGGCCCACGCGCACGCGTCGTCGGTCAGCGCGGTCCGCTCCGCCAGCGTCCGGGCCGCCAGCTGCGACGCCATCCGCGAGTCCATGCCCTGCGCCAGGTACCCCTGCAGCGTGCCCGGGATGCCCGCGCCCGCCGCCGCGATCAGCACGTTGGCCTCCAGCGGAGCGTCCGGCAGGAGGTCCTTCAGCAGGCTCGTCATCATCGGCGCGCTCGACAGCGCGGCCGGGCCGTACTGCGGGTCGGCTGCGATGGCTCGCAGCGCGCCCATCGCTTCGCCGCGCGGATCCAACGGCTCAGTCGCCACCCCCACCGCCCCCTCCAGGCCATGGTTCACGGCGGGAGGAATCCGCCGCAATCGTCATACCAGAGGCCGGCGGTCAGGTGAAGTCCTCTTCCCAGAACTCGCTCACTCCCCGGGCCTGCTCGCGGGCCGCCGTCTCCTGGTCCCGCAGCTCGACCCGGCGGATCTTGCCCGAGATGGTCTTGGGCAGGTCGGCGAACTCGATCCGGCGGATCCGCTTGTAGGGCGCCACCCGCTCCCGGCAGAAGGCCATGATGGCCTGGGCCAGCTCGCCGGACGGTTCCCGGCCCGCGGCCAGCAGCACGTAGGCCTTGGGTACGGACAGCCGCAGCGGGTCGGGGGAGGGGACCACGGCCGCCTCGGCTACCGCCTCGTGCTCGATCAGCACGCTCTCCAGCTCGAACGGCGAGATCCGGTAGTCCGACGCCTTGAACACGTCGTCCGTCCGCCCGATGTAGGTGATGTAGCCGTCGTCGTCCCGGGTCCCGACGTCGCCGGTGTGGTAGTAGCCGCCCCGCATCGCCTCGGCGTCCAGCGCCTCGTCATCCAGGTACCCGGTCATCAGCCCCAGCGGCCGGCGCGACAGGTCCAGGCAGATCTCCCCGTCGCGGCCCGGCTCGCCGGTCACCGGGTCGACCAGCGTCACCTCATACCCCGGCAGCGGGCGGCCCATCGACCCGGCCCGGACCTCCTGCCCGGGCGTGTTCCCGACCTGCGCCGTGGTCTCGGTCTGGCCGAAGCCGTCCCGGACGGTGATCCCCCAGGCCTTGCGGACCTGCTCGATCACCTCCGGGTTGAGCGGCTCCCCGGCCGCCACGCACTCCCGCAGCGTGCTGACATCCGCGGTGGCCAGGTCGGCCTGCAGCAGCATCCGCCACACCGTCGGCGGGGCGCAGAAGCTGGTCACCCCGCAGTCCCCGAGGGCCCGCAGCAGGCCCGGCGCCGAGAACCGCTCCTGGTTCAGGACCAGGGTGGTGGCGCCCGCGTTCCACGGGGCGTACACGTTGCTCCAGGCGTGCTTGGCCCAGCCGGGGGAGGACAGGTTCAGGTGCACGTCGCCCGGCTGGATGCCGACCCAGTACATGGTGGACAGGTGCCCGGCCGGGTAGCTGGCGTGCGTGTGCCCGACCAGCTTCGGCTGAGCCGTGGTGCCCGAGGTGAAGTACAGCAGCAGCGGGTCGCCGGCCCGGGTGATCCCGTCCGCGGTGAACGCGCTCGGCGCCGGCCCCGCCTCGTCGTACGGGTGCCACCCGTCCGCCGTGCCCGGGCCGATGGCGATCTTCGTCCAGTCCCCGCCGATCCTGGCGAACTTCGCCGTCTGGGCCGCGTCCGTGACCACGTGCCGGACCTGGCCGCGCCCCAGCCGGTCGGCCAGGCCGGCCGGCTGCAGCAGCGTGGAGGCCGGGATGATCACCGCGCCCAGCTTCATCGCGGCCAGGATGACCTCCCACAGCGGCGCCACGTTGCCCAGCATCAGCAGCACCCGGTCGCCACGGCTGACTCCCAGACCGCGCAGCCAGTTCGCCGCCTGCCCCGACCGCGCCGCCATCTCCGCGTAGCTCAGGCTGACGTCGCTCCCGTCGTCGGCCACGATCCGCAGCGCGACCCGGTCCGGATGCTCGCCGGCGATCACGTCGAACCAGTCCAGCGCTCAGTTGAACTCGTCCAGCTCGGGCCAGGCGAACTCGCGCCGGGCCGCCGCGTAGTCGGCCCGGTGGGCCAGCAGCAGGTCCCGCGCAGCGCGGAACGCGTCGGTGGAAGAAGTCATCCGCCCATCGTGGCAGTTCCCGGCCGGCTGCGGGAAGATCGGCCTGTATGGACCATTTTCCTACCGGACGGCAGGTGGTTCCCAGTGAGCGAGCTCAGGGTCGACGCTGACCCGGCCGCCCTCGGCCTGGACGCCGAGCGCCTCGAGCGGATCGACGCGCATTTCGCCGGCTACGTGGCCGACGGCCGGCTGCCCGGGTGGCTGCTGACCGTCAGCCGCCACGGCCGCCTGGCCCACGTGGCCAGCTGCGGGTCGCGGGATCTCGAGGCGGGGCTCCCGGTCACCGAGGACACCGTGTGGC
The DNA here is from genome assembly GCA_963744005.1 of uncultured Actinomycetes bacterium. Classification (GTDB taxonomy): domain Bacteria; phylum Actinomycetota; class Actinomycetes; order Streptosporangiales; family Streptosporangiaceae; genus Palsa-504. The sequence goes on from CAVURU010000004.1 coordinate 276,008, forward strand.
GGATCTACTCGATGTCCAAGCCGGTCACCTCGGTGGCCGCGATGATGCTGTACGAGGAGGGCAAGCTGGCCCTCACCGACCCGGTCAGCGCGTTCATCCCGGCCTTCGCCGACGTCCGCGTCTACGCGGGCGGCTCGGACCTCAGCCCGGCCACCGTGCCTGCCGCCGAGCCGGTCCGGGTCTGGCACCTGCTCACCCACACCGCCGGGCTCACCTACGGCTTCCACCGGATGCACCCGGTCGACGCGCTGTACCGCGCGGGCGGGTTCGAGTGGGGCTGGCCGCGCGGCACCGACCTGGCCCGGGCCTGCGAGCTGTGGGCCGGCTTCCCGCTGCTGTTCCAGCCCGGCCGCGAGTGGAACTACTCAGTGGCCACCGACGTCCTGGGCCGGGTCGTGGAGGTGGCCTCCGGCCAGCGCCTGGACGAGTTCTTCGCCGACCGGATCTTCGGCCCGCTCGGCATGACCGGCACCGCGTTCTCGGCCGGCCCGGAGGCCCTGCCCCGGCTGGCCGCCCTGTACACCCCGGGCCCGGACGGCCGCGCGGTCCGGGCCGACGCCATGGGCGAGGCCGCCCGGCACCGGCCGCGGCTGCTCAGCGGGGGCGGCGGCCTGGTCTCCACCGCCGCCGACTACGGCCGGTTCCTGCAGATGCTGCTCGGCCTGCCCGGCAGCCCGGCCGGCGAACTGGACGGCGCCCGCCTGCTGAGCCCGCGCACCGTCGCCTACATGGCCCGTAACCACCTGCCGGGCGGCCAGGACCTGGACACGTTCGGCCGCGCCCAGAACGCGGAGAGCCCGTACCGCGGCGTCGGCTTCGGCCTCGGCTTCGCCGTCCTCATCGACCCGGTACCGGGCCAGGTGGTCGGCTCGCGGGGCGAGATCTCCTGGGGCGGCGCGGCCAGCACCGCGTTCTGGGTCGACCAGGAAGCGGGCCTGACCGTCACCTTCTTCACCCAGCTGCTCCCGTCCAGCGCCTACCCCATCCGCCCCCAGCTGCGCCAGCTCGTCTACCAGGCCCTCACCGACTGACCGCGGACAGCCTTCAGCCGCCCCGCCCAGCCGGCTGGGCGGAATCACGCCGAGCGGCGGCAGCCCATCCGCTGGATAGCGGGCCTAGCCGGCGGCCGCGCAGCGGACGCAGGTCACCGCGGCCGGGCGGGCCGCCAGCCGGGCCGCCCCGATCGGCTGCCCGCACCGCTCGCACACTCCGTACCGCCCCGCGGCTAGCCGCTCCAGCGCCGTGTCGATCGCCGCGACCTGGTCCCGCGCCTGGTCGAGCAGGGCGGCCGTGTGCTGCCGCTCGAAGGCCAGCGTCGCACCCTCCGGGTCATGCTCGTCGTCCGTCCCGCCCGCGGCCGCCGCCGCGGCGAGCTCCGCGAACTCCCGCTCCAGCGCCCCCGCACGCCGCACGGCGAGCTCTCGCTCCCCGGCCAGCGCCTCCCGTGCCTCCCCGTCCGCCGGCACCCCCTGCGCCGCCCTGTCCGCTGGCGCCTCCTGTGCCTGCTCAGCTGGGCCGTCTCGCGAGTCCGCCATGTTGCCCGACCCTACCCGCCCGCCAGCGCGGCCCCGGCTGCGCGGCGTGGCTGCAGGGACCCCGCTCCGCGACATCGTCCCGGCGGCCCCAGAGCTCACGCAGGCCTCTGGCGGCCCAGTCGGCCTGCGCTCTACCGCACCCGATGGACCATAGGTGTCGCTGTAGCCGCACCGATGGTCCATCGGTGCCGCGAATCCAGCGCCCGGCTCGCCCGCTTGACCGCAGGTATGGGTCAGGTTGCATGATCGCCAGAGTGGACACTGGCCGCCCCAGCCCGCGCGACGGGCCCGCGCTGCCCGCTGGCTGGCGGTCGCGGGTCGCCGGGCGCGTCCGGTCATCGCCCTATCACCCGGCGCTGAGTCATCCGGTGCTGCGCCGGGTGCTGCCGGGAGCGACGGCATCCGCCCTGGGCGACGGGATGAGCGCGGTGGCCGTCGCCTGGCTGGCCCTCAAGCTCGCCCCGCCGCAGAGCCAGGGCCTGTGGGTCGGAGCCGCCGTCGCGGCCTACTCGCTGCCCGGTGCGATCGGCGCGGTGACCCTGGGGCGCTGGCTGGCCGGGCGCGGCGGGGCCCGGCTGGCCTTCGTCGACTCCGCGCTGCGGGCCGCGGTGCTCGGCCTGATCGCCTGCCTGGCCCTAGCCGGCCTGCTCGGCCCGACCGGGTACGTCGCGCTGCTCGGCGTCTCGTCTCTGCTCAGCGCGTGGGGCATCGCCGGAAAGTACACGCTGATCGCCGACCTGCTCCCGGCCGAGCATCGCGTCGCCGGGAACACCGTGTTCGGCCTGGCCGACCAGCTCAGCCTGATGATCGGACCGGCCCTGGCCGGCCTGCTGACCGCAGCGACCGGGCCCGCTGTGGTCATCGCCCTGGACGCCGTGAGCTGGGCTGTGCTCGCCGTCAGCTATCTGCGCGTCATCCCGCACTCCGCCCGCCCCGGCCCCGCCGCGCCCACCGCCCGGCCGGCGGACGAGCCGTCCCCGCCCGGGCTGCCCGCGGCGGCCACTTCTGCGCCATCCCCGGGCCCTGACCCGTCGCCGCCGGTCCCGGGCCCGGGCGCCCGGCCCGCCCGGCCGCCTGCCCCGCCCGGCGCCTGGGCCGTGATCCGCTCCAGCCCGGTCCTGCCCGGCCTGCTGGCCCTGTCGTTCGTGTTCTACCTGCTCTACGGCCCGGTCGAGGTGGCGCTGCCGGTGCACGTGGCGTCCGACCTGCACGGCTCGGCCGCGCTGCTCGGCCTGTTCTGGGCGGTGTTCGGCGTCGGCGCGGTGATCGGCGAGCTGTCCGCACCGTACCTGCGGCGCTGGCCGGTGTGGCCGACCATGAACGGGATCGTGCTCGGCTGGGGCCTGGCCCTCATCCCGCTCGGCCTGATCACGCCGCTGTGGGTCGCCCTGACCGGATTCTTCGCCGCCGCGGTCATCTGGGGCCCGTGGATGTCGCTGTCCATGGGCGTGATCCAGGACGTCAGCCCGCCGGCCGCGCTGGCCCAGGTCATCGCGGCGCGAAGCTCGCTGCTCATCCTCGCCTCGCCGCTGGGCACCGCGCTGGGCGGGCCCATCGTGGCTGCCCTCGGCGCCCGCGGCACCATGCTCGCCTCCGCGCTGGCCACCATTGCGCTCGCGGTGATCACGGCCGCCGTCCTGGCCCTGGGCCGCCGCAAGAACCGCCGCCACCCCTGACGGCCGCCCCCTGGCCGCGGCCGCGGAGCCGGAAGCCCGGACACGCGAAGACCCCCGGGCCGAACAGCCGGCCCGGGGGTCTTCGCGATGGTTGTTACTCGGTGATGATCAGCACGTCCAGGGCCTCGATCTGGCTGCCGTTGACGTACAGCGGGTTGACCTCCAGCGCGCCCAGCGAGTCGCCCAGCGAGACGGCGACGTCACCGATCTTTGCCACCGCCGCGGCCAGCGCGTCGAGGTCGACTGGCTGACTGCCGCGGGCCCCCTGCAGCAACGGGGCCGCCTTGAGCTCGCTGAACGCGGCCTTGATCTCATCCGCGCTGACCGGGAGTACCCGCAGGCTGGTGTCCTGCATGATCTCCACCCAGACACCGCCCATGCCGACCGCCATGACCGGCCCGAAGGTCGGGTCCTTGGTGATGCCGACCAGCAGCTCCAGGCCGCCAGACCGCATCGGCGCCACGAGCACGCCGTCGATCACCGCACCCGACACGGCCTTGCCCGCCGCGTAGACCTTCTCGAACGCCGTCCGCACGTCGGCCTCGTTGTTCAGCCGCAGCGCCACGCCGCCGATGTCGGACTTGTGGGTGATCTGCTCGGACTGGATCTTGAGCACGACCGGGAAGCCGAGCCGCGTCGCGGCCGCGGCCGCATCGTCGGCCGAGTTGACCAGCTCACCCGGCACGATCGGCACGCCCGCCTCTTCCACCAGCGTCCGGGCCCGCATCTCTGACCAGGCGCCCTTTTCGGTTACCTGGCGGGTGCCAGCGGGCACTTCGGGATCCAGGCTGAGGGTGCCTCGGTTGTCCAGCCAGCGAAGCGCCTTGCCGACCGCCGCCACGCTGCCATTGAGGCCGGGCGCGACATAGATGCCGTGCTCGAGCAGCTTCTCCATCCCCCACGGGCCCTGGTCGACCGCCATCATGGAAATCGGGACGACCGGGACGCGCGCGGTCTTCATCCGGTTGGCCACCCACTCCAGCCGGGGCTCGAAGCCCTGGGCCAGGGGGTTGTCCGGGGTCGGGGCGGTGGGCGGCGCGGTGATGCCGGCGTACAGCACCAGGTCGATGTTGGGGTCCTCGATCACGATGTCGAGCGTCTTGTCCATCGCGTTCAGCGTCTCGCCGCTGCGGCTGGCCATGGCGAAGCCGGTGACGTCCAGCGGGTTGCGCACGTTGGCGAAGTCCGGCAGCAGCGGGGTGATCGCGTCGACGGACTTCTGGGTGAACTCAGGGATCTCCAGGCCCTCGGGATCGGCCGAGTCGGAGATGATGTCACAACCGCCGCCCGAGCCGGTCACCACGCCGAGCCGGCGGCCGACCTTGCCCTTCGGGAACGTGTTGTAGGCCAGCACGCCCGCCGTGGCGAACATCTCTTCCATGCCCTTGACCCGGATGATGTTCAGCTGGCGGAACGCCGCGTCCACCACCGCGTCGTTGCCGGTCGCCGACCCGGTGTGCGCCATGGCCGAGGCCTGCCCGAGCTCGGTCGCACCCACCTTCAGCGCGACGATCGGCTTTCCTGCCGCGTCGGCCCGCTGGGCGGCCCTTACGAACGTCTCGCGGTCCGTGACTTCTTCCAGGAACAGGCAGATGACCTTGGTGTTCTCGTCCTCGATCATGTAGTCGATGGCGTCGGTGATGTCGATCATCGGCTCGTTGCCCATGGTGGCGACCAGGCTGAGGCCGACGCCCTGAGCCTTGGCGATCGTCTGGGCGATCAGCGCCAGCGCGCCGCTCTGCAGGGCGACACCCACCGGGCCGGGGATGAGCGGCGCCACGATCGGCACGCCGTAGGCCGGCGACTTGGAGTGCACGTTGAAGAAGCCGAGGCAGTTCGGGCCCAGCAGCAGGATCCCGTGCGCGGCCGCCTTGGCCACCATCCGCTCTTCGGCGGCGCGGCCCTCGGGGCCCATCTCGCGGTAACCGGCGGTGACCAGGACGCCGTTGCGGATGCCCGCCGCGGCCATGTCGTCCAGGACCGACTCGACGGCCCCGCCGCCCACCAGGATGAACGTGGTGTCGACCGGTTCGTCCAGGTCCCGCAGGCTGCGGATGACCGGACGGCCGAAAGCGGTCTCAGCCCTCGGGTGCACCGGGACGATCCGGCCGGTGAAGCCCATCGTGGCAGCCGCGCCCACCAGCGCCGTGGCCCAGCCGGAGTTCTCCGATGCCCCGATCATCGCGATGCTCTGCGGGGTGAAGAACTCACGAAGCCGCTCTAGCGTTACGAGCTCGCGTACCGCCTTGTGGTTGGCGATTGCCAGCTCGGACTGGCCGGAATGGGTCATGTCGGAATACTCCTTCTTTCGCTTCTCGAGGTCACGCCAATAGCGGCCAGGCCACCGGCCTGACCGCCGTCCTGCGGTATCGCTTCCTGCATGGCCCGTGGTCCACGGGACCCGAGCTTCACCGGCCGCAACTCAAAGTGGCCGGTCGGGATCATCTGCCTTCGCTCCGCATAGCTCGGTTGTTCATTTCCCTTACCGAGCCGCTTTCCCGCGGGGTGGGCGGCCCTGAGTAACGGCGGCCCGCCGGCAGCCGGATAGAAAGGAATCTAAGTATGAGGTATCTCGATGTCAAGAGCCTGACCTCAACCGATCCGTTCCTGCCTGGGTCGCATGCGGCGCTGGTCAGCGGGTCTGTACCGGCCGGACCGCGGGTGGCGGTCGCACGGACGGCTCGCGGCCGGGCCGTCATGCCTGCGGTCATGGATGTCAGCCTCGCCGCTTCCGTCCGGTCTTGTCCTAAGAGATAGTTCTACAACTTTGCGCCGTCTGCGGCTAGCTGCCGGTTTACATAAGAATGTGATATAAGTTACCAACGGCGTTTACGGACGCGGAACGGCGGTGGGCGGTATGAGCAGCTTCGAGCTGGTCCGTCGGTACGAGACGATCAACCTGTACCGCAGCGGCGCGGCGGCCAAACTCGAGTTCAATCGCCCTGACCGGCTGAACGCGCTGAGTAACCAGCTCATGGATGAGCTGCTCGTGATCCTCCAGGACGCCGCGGCCGACGAATCGGTGCGCGCGGTGCTGATCACCGGCGCGGGCCGCGCGTTCAGCAGCGGCAACGACATGCGCCAGCCCGCTCACGACGGCACGCAGGTACGAGACCTGCTCCGGGACCGGTACCACCCGGTGCTCCGGCTCATCCGCGGCATGCCCAAGCCGGTCATCAGCGCGGCCAACGGGCCGGTCGCGGGGCCGGCAACGCCCTGGCCCTGGCCGCTGACCTGGTCCTGGCCGCGGAGTCCGCGTACTTCCTGCTCGCCCACGTCAACATCGGCGTGGCCCCGGACGGGGGAACCTTCCCGGTCGTGGCGGCGCGGGTGGGCTTCGCCCGGGCCGCGGAGATGGCCATGCTGGGCGAGCGGATCAGCGCCGCGCGGGCCCTGGACTGGGGCCTGATCAACCAGGTCTGGCCGGATGCCGAGCTGGCCGACCGCGCCGAGGACCTGGCGCTGCGGATGGCCGCCGGCCCGACCAGGTCGTACGCCGGGATCAAGCGGGAGCTCAACACCTGCCTGCTGCCCACCCTGGAGGAAGCCCTGGAGGTCGAGACCCAGGTCGTGGCCGAGCTGCGGGTCACCGCCGATGCCGCCGAGGGCCGGGCCGCCTTCGTCGAGAAGCGCGTCGCCCAGTTCGGCGGCCGTTAGCGGCGGCTGTCACGAGATCGTCATGGTGCCTGGCTAGCCTCCCTGCCCGCGTGGCCGGCAGGACGCCCGACTCATAGCCAACCAAGAACATTCCTGCAGAAGGCCTCGAACAGCCGACCGCAGGATGGTGGCATGAACAGCGAGCACCGAGACCGCCTTCGCCGGGCCGTCGCCGAACGCGAGCGCGGCCGCTCCCGGGTCCGTACCGCGACCACGACCGTCACCCTGGCCAGCGTGGCCGCGGCGGGCGTCGTGGCGCTGACCCTGCCCGGCGCGCACACGACCGCTTCGTCCTCCACCACGAGCGGCACCTCGGGCTCGTCCTCCAGCTCCAGCTCCAACTCCGGCTCGAGTTCTAGTACCGGCAGCTCCGGCTCCACCAGCTCCGGCTCGACCTCCACCGGCTCGGGCTCGACCAGCTCGGGCTCGACCAGCTCGGGCTCGACCAGCTCGGGCTCCTCGGATTCCGGCTCGTCGAGCTCGAACACCGGCTCCGGCTTGAGCTCCGGTTCCGCCCCGTCGTCGAGCTCGGGCAGCAGCCAGGCCACCTCCGGCGGCTCGTGATGCCGACCGCCCCGGCCGGCCTGTCCCGCACGAAGGCCACCCGCACCGAGACCACCCGCACCGAGACCACCCGCACCGAGACCAGCCCCACGAGCGCGCCCAGGACGCCGGAAACGGCGGCCAGCTGGCGGGCCCTCGGCACCCTGGTCCGGCTCGTCGTCACCGATCCCGGCCGCCTGCCCGAAGGCCGCGCCCTGCTCGAAGCCGACCTGGCCGACGTGGACCTGGCCTGCAGCCGGTTCCGCCCCGACTCCGAGCTGCGCGCCCTGCGCGGCGGCCCCGCCCAGCAGGTCAGCCCGCTGCTGGCCGAGGCCATCGCCGTCGCCCTGCGGGCCGCCGCGCTCACCGGCGGCGACGTCGACCCGACCGTGGGCGCGGCCCTGCCCGCCCTGGGCTACGACCGCGACTTCGACCAGCTCCCGCCCGCGGCCGGCCCCGCGACAGCCGAACCCGCCACGACCAAGCCCGGACCCGCAACAACAGGACCCGTGACGACCGGACCCGGACCCGGACCAACAGGGCCCGTGACGGTCAGATCCGTGCCGGGCTGGCGGGAGATCCGGCTGACCGGCACCACGCTGACCATGCCCGAAGGCGTCCAGCTCGACCTCGGGGCCACCGCCAAAGCCTGGGCCGCTGACCGGGCCGCAGCCCGGATCGCCCGCCTGGCCAGCTGCGGCGTCCTGGTCAGCCTGGGCGGCGATATCGCCGTGGCCGGGCCCGTGCCGCCCGGCGGCTGGCGGGTCCGGGTCCAGGATGTGACCGGGGAACCCGGCGACCCGCCCGGCGGCCCCTGCGCGCTGGTGGCCATCCGCGACGGCGGCCTGGCCACCTCCAGCACGGCCGCGCGCCGCTGGCGGCACGGCGGCGACGTGCTGCACCACATCCTGGACCCGCGCACCGCCCGCCCGGCCGAGCCGGTCTGGCGCACGGTGTCGGTCGCCGCGGGTACCTGCGCCGACGCCAACGCGGCCAGCACGGCCGCGGTCATCCGCGGCCGCGCGGCGCCCGGCTGGCTGACCCGCCTGGGCCTTCCGGCCCGGCTGGTCGACGCGACCGGCGCCGTCTTCACCGTGGCCGGCTGGCCCGCCGACCCGGGCCTCGAAGTCTCAGAGTCGGCTCAGAACTAACGTCCAGGCCCGGCCGAGTGCCGCCGCCCAGGATGGATGCCATGAACACCACGCAGGAACCAGGAGCAGACCGATGAGCCAAGACACCGTGTTCTGGTACGCCAGCCGGGCTACCGGCGTCGTCGCGCTGCTCCTGCTTACCGCGGTGCTGGTGCTCGGCATCCTGGTCAGCCGGCAGGGCCGCCTGCCCGGCCTGCCCCGGTTCGGCGTGACCAGCCTGCACCGCAACCTCTCGCTGCTGGCCGTCGCGTTCATCGCCGTGCACATCGTGACCGCGGTGCTCGACTCCTACGTCAGCATCCCGCTGCTGTCCAGCGTCGTGCCCTTCGCCTCGGGCTACGAACGGTTCTGGCTCGGCCTCGGGGCGATCTCCTTCGACCTCATGCTGGCCATGATCGTCACCAGCCTGCTCCGCGGCCGGCTCAACCGGGTCCTGTGGCGCGTCATCCACCTGGCCGCCTACCTGTCCTGGCCGGTCGCGTTCGCGCACAGCATCGGCTCGAGCAGCGACCTGCAGCACGGCTGGCTGCTCGTCCTGAGCGTGGCCTGCGCCGTGCTCGTCGCGGCCGCCGTCAGCTGGCGGCTGGCCGGCGCGGCCCGCCAGCTGCCCCGCGCCGCCCGGGTCGCCGCCCTGCTGCCCCGCCCGGCCAACGGCCACGCCGATGCCACCGTCGACGCCGACGCCAGTGCCGGCCGCGCCGGTCCCCGCCCGCTGACAGGCGCCGGCCCGCACCGGCCCTTCCGATGACCACGCCCCCGACGACCGGAACCCTCCCGATGAGCGGAACAGCGATGCCCACAGCCCACCAGACCGCAGCCCACCAGACCGCAGCCCACCAGACCGCAGCCCGCCAGACCACGGCCCAGGCGCCCGGCGAGATGCCAGCGCCGAGGCCCGCCGAAGCGCCCCGCCCGGCCGCCGCCGGGCTGCCCCGCCTGCTGCCGCCGGTACCCGGCGTGCCCGAGGACCTGCGCGGCCACCTGGCCCGGTACGGCCGCCTGCCCTACCGCGGCCGGCCCGGGCTGCTGATCGAGGCCGTGGAGCAGGCCGGCCTGACCGGCCGCGGCGGCGCCGCGTTCCCGGTGCACCGCAAGCTGAGCGCCGTCGCCCGGGCCCGCGGCCGGACGGTGGTGGTGGCCAACGGCGCGGAAAGCGAGCCCGCCAGCCACAAGGACGCCCTGCTGCTGCGGGCCGCCCCGCACCTGGTCCTGGACGGGCTGCAGCTGGCCGCCGAGGCGGTCGGCGCCGCCGAGGCGCACCTGTACCTGCACGCCGGGACGGCCCCGGTCCTGGACCGGGCCCTGGCCGACCGGGCCGCCGCGGGCCTGGACCGGGTCGCCGTCCGGGTCACCCAGGCCCCGCCCCGGTTCCTGGCCGGCCAGGAGTCGGCGCTGGTCAGCCGGCTGGGCGGCGGGCCCGCCGTGCCCGCCTTCGCGCCGCCGATGGTCTCCGAGCGCGGCCTGGGCGGAGCGCCCACCCTGGTCCAGAACGTCGAGACGCTGGCTCACCTGGCCCTCATCGCCCGGTACGGCCCGCGCTGGTTCCGCGCCCTGGGCACCGCCGCGGAGCCGGGCAGCATGCTGGCCACCGTGCACACCGAAGCCGGAACCCGGGTCATCGAGGCCGAGATCGGCGCCCCGCTGCGCACCTTGCTGCCCGCCGAGGCCAGCGTGCAGGCCGTGCTCATCGGCGGCTTCCACGGCAGCTGGCTGCCGGCCGCGCTGCTGGACACCCTGACCCTGGACAACCAGGCGCTGCGGCCGCACGGCGCCGCGCTCGGCGCCGGCCTGATCGCCGCCCTGCCGGCCGGCCGCTGCGGGCTGGCCGAGGCGGCCCGGGTGGCCCGCTACCTGGCCGCCGAGTCGGCCGGCCAGTGCGGCCCGTGCCTGAACGGGCTGCCCCGGATGGCCGCCGCGCTGGCCGTCCTGGCCGGCCCCGGGGCCCGAGGCGCCCAGGCGGCCCTGGCCGACCTGGAGCGCTGGACCGGGCCGCGCAACCTGGTCGCCGGCCGCGGCGCCTGCCACCACCCGGACGGCACGGTGCGGTTCGTGCGCAGCACGCTGGCCGCTTTCGACGCCGAGATCGGCTGGCACGCCCGCGGCCGGTGCCCGGCCGGCAGCCGGGCCCCGTTCCTGCCCGTGCCCGCGGGCACGCCCGTGACCGACGACGACTGGACCTGAGAGATGGCCGACACGCTGCGGGTCAATCCCGTCAACTGCTCCGGGCACGGTGCCTGCGCTGAGCTGCTGCCCGAGCTCATCGACCTGGACGAGTGGGGCTACCCGCTCATCGGCCCGGGCCCGGTGCCGCCCGCGCTGGCCGCCGGGGCCCGCCGCGCCGTGGCCGCCTGCCCCGCGCTCGCCCTGAAGCTGATGCGGGCCCCGGAGCAGGCACCATCGCCCGTTCGGGCCAGGTAACGGCCCAGGTCGGGCTCCGGCCGGAGCCGCCGCGGCCGCGGTCAGATGACGTCGTGCCCGGGGTGCGGCTCGGCGGGCACCGTCCCGAGCCGCCCGGCCTGGAAGTCCTCGAAGGCCTGGACCAGCTCGGCGCGGGTGTTCATGACGAACGGCCCGTACGCCGCCACCGGCTCCCGGATCGGCTCGCCGCCCAGCAGCAGGATGTCCAGGTCGCCGCCCGGGCCGGCGGCCATCCTCAGCGCGTCCCCGGAGCCGAACACGGCCAGCTGGCCCATCTGCACCGGCCGCTTCTCCGCCCCGGCCGTGCCGCTCCCGGCCAGCACGTAGCCGAGCGCGTTGAACTCGGCCGGCCACGGCAGCCGGACCTGCGCGCCCGCCGAGACGGTGGCGTGCACCAGCGAGATGGGCGTGTGCGTGATCCCCGGCCCGGCATGCCCGCCGAACGTCCCGGCGATCACCCGCAGCAGCGCCCCGCCGTCCGCGGACGAGAGCAGCGCCACCTGGCCGGCCCGGATGTCCTGGTACCGGGGCGGGCTCATCTTCAGCCGGGACGGCAGGTTGACCCACAGCTGCACGCCGTGGAACAGCCCGCCGCTGACCACCAGCTCCTCCGGCGGCGCCTCGATGTGCAGCAGGCCCGAGCCGGCCGTCATCCACTGCGTGTCGCCGTTGGTGATCAGCCCGCCGCCGCCGTTGGAGTCCCGGTGCTGGAACGTCCCGTCGAGGATGTAGGTGACGGTCTCGAACCCGCGGTGCGGGTGCCACGGCGTGCCCTTGGGCTCACCGGGGCCGTAGTCGACCTCGCCCATCTGGTCCATGTGCACGAACGGGTCCAGCCGGTCCAGGTCCACCCCGGCGAACGCGCGCCGGACCGGGAAGCCCTCGCCCTCCAGCCCGGACGGCGCGGTAGTGACCGAACTCACGGCCCGCTCGGCCTGGGTCACATCCGGCTCGGCGACCCGCGGCAGGACCAGGATGTTATCGACGGTGATCGCTGGCATGGCTTCCCCTCTCGGCAATAAGTGCCAGCATAACTACGCTTGAAACTTCAATTATTCCGAACGGTCTGTGCTCTCCGCCCCGGGCCCGCCTCGCGTCTTCGGCTGGCGGCGCCCCGCGGTTACCGTAGGCTGCGAGAATGGACAGCGACCAGACGCCGCCTGCCCCCAGTTACGCCGCGGCGGGCGTCGACGAGCAGCGCGAGCAGGACGTGTTCGCCCGGGCCATGCGCCCCTGGCTGGCCCGCACGGCGACCCGGTCACCGCTGGTGACCAGCATCACCGGCCTGGCCAGCGGCTACTTTGCCACCATTCTGCAGCTGGCCGGCGCCCCGCCCATCGCCATGAGCACCGACGGCGTGGGCACCAAGATCCTGCTGGCCCGCGAGGCCAACCGGTGGGAGCCGATCGGCATCGACTGCGTGGCCAACAACGTCAACGACCTGATCTGCGTGGGCGCGGTACCGCTGGCGCTGCTGGACTACGTGGCCACCGACCGGATCGACGAGGGCGTGCTGGAGGAGGTCGCCCGCGGCCTGTACCTGGGCGCCGACCTGGCCGGCATCGCCATCCCCGGCGGCGAGATCGCGCAGATCGGGTCGATGCTGGCCGACGCGTCCGGCGGCCGCCCGATGCTGGACCTGGTCGGCACGGCCATCGGGGTGCTGCCCCCGGGCCGCGACCCGATCGACGGCTCCGGCGTCCGGGCCGGCGACGTGATCATCGGCCTGCCCAGCTCCGGCCTGCACAGCAACGGGTACTCGCTGGCCCGGCACGTGCTGTTCGACGTGGCCGGGATGGCCCTGTCCGACCGGGTGCCGGGCACGGCCCGGAACCTGGACGACGCCCTGCTCCAGCCGACCAGAGTCTACGTGGCCGCGGTCCAGGCCCTGTGGGAGGCGGGCGTCGAGCCGCGCGGCCTGGTCAACATCTCCGGCGGCGGCCTGCTCAACCTCGGCCGGCTGGCCGCCGACGTGTCGTATGAGCTGGACGCCCTGCCGGCTCCGCCGCCGGTGTTCAGCCTGATCGCGGAGGCCGGGAACGTACCGGCCGCGACCATGTACGAGACGTTCAACATGGGCACCGGGTTCGTCATCGTGGTCCCGGCCGCCCGGCAGCAGGCCGCCATGGCCGCGCTGAAGAGCGTGGGGGAGGACCCGGCCCGGGTGGGCTGGGTCACCGGCCGTCCCGGCCGGGCCGTGTCGATCCCGTCGGCCGGCCTGCGCGGCCGCGGCGACAGCTTCGACCCGAACCAGGCCTGAGCCGTCAGTCGCCGTCCAGCGACTTCTTCTGCGGGGTGATCCCGGCGAAGCTGGCCAGGGTCAGCGGCGCCGGGTTCAGGTGCTGGGCCCGGATGGTGGCCAGCAGCGCGGTGAGCTGCTGGCCGAGCCCGGCGTCCCAGTGCAGCAGCACGATCTCGCCCGGGGCCAGCGCCTTGCCGTTCCAGGTCTGGACGCCGTTGTCGGTCATGACCGCGCTCCACCCGGCCAGCGCGGTCAGCCCGCCCTTGGCCGCGGCCACCTCGGTGTTGCGGGTGAAGTCCCCGTACGGCGGGCGGCCCATGACCGGGGTCTGGCCCAGCCAGCCGCCCAGGCTGCTCCGGGCCTGCTTCCACTGGGCGGTCGCCTTGGCCAGCGTGGTCTTGGCCAGGTCGGGGTGGGACACCGTGTGGTCCCCGATGATCCCGCCCGCGGCGGTGAACTCCTTCCAGTACGCCAGGTTCTGCCTGGCCGCGTCGGAGATGAGGAAGGCCGTGATGGGCAGGTAGTCCCGGTGCATCAGGGTCAGCACCTCTTGGCTGGGCGTCCAGCCGTCGTCGATGGTGATGTAGACGGCCCGGTTGGCCGACTGCCCGAAGCAGTACAGCTGGGCCGTGGTCACCACCTTCGGCGCGGCGGCGGACCGGGCCGGGACGGTGACCGCGACGTCGGCCTGCTCGCCGTTCTGCGCGGTCAGCTGCAGGCTCCCGGTGCAGGCGGTGGCGGCCTCGGTCACGGCCAGCTCCGTCGAAGCCACCATGGTCACTCGCTGCCCGCACAGCGTCAGGGCCTGGCCGGAGCGCAGCGGGGTCGAGCTGTACATCAGCCACCGGCCCGAGCTCGCCCCGGACGAGACGATCGCCGGCCGGGCCGGGGTGGTCACCGTGACCGTCCGGGTCAGCGGCTGCGGGCCGGTCAGCTGGACCTGCAGGCTGGTCCGCTCGCCCGCGGGCACCGGCACCTGCACCGTCCCGCCTGCTGCGGACCAGCTCTGGCCCGGCCCGGCGCCGGCCTCCGACACGGCCACCCGGCTCTTGGCCAGGACCTGCTGGCCGGCCGTCCCGGCCGAGGAGGTCACCTTGATCGTCACCGTGTTAGCGGCGGGCGACACCGTCCAGCCCACCGTCAGCGGGACCGCGGCCCGGCCGCCGTGCCCCAGGCAGCTGGCCGTCAGGGCCACGATCGAGACCGCTGCGACGCCCGCGACGGTCCGGCGGAACCGGATCTTGCGGTCCTCCGACCACCCGGAGCCGCCCGGCGCGCCGGCGCGGCCCGGGGGGTACGGCTTCACCCGCGGGTCCACCACACCATTTTCTCGTCAAGTACGGATAATTCCGCGGACCCGGCGGTCTGCGTTTCCCGTGTCGCCGCCGGCGGCCTGATCGGTGCATAGCCGCCCAAGCCCGCTCGGCCGGGGCCGCGATACCGTCTAGGCATGGATGCCCGTGGCTACGTCGAATCCCACGCCCGCGAGTTGGTCGATGACCTGAAGCAGTGGCTGGCCATCCCGTCGGTGTCCGCCGACCCCGCCCGGCACGGCGACGTGCGGCGCAGCGCCGACTGGCTGGCCGCGCACCTGCGCACCGCGGGGTTCCCGGTGGCCGAGGTCTGGGACAGCGCACCGGACGGGCTGCCCGCCGTGTTCGCCGAGTGGCCCGCCGCCGACCCGTCGGCGCTGCGGGTGCTGGTCTACGGGCACCACGACGTCCAGCCGGCCGAGCCGCTGGAGGAGTGGGAGAGCCCGCCGTTCGAGCCCGCCGAGCGTGACGGGCTGCTGCTCGGCCGGGGCTCCTCCGACGACAAGGGCCAGGTGCTGTTCCATTCCCTCGGCGTCCGGGCCGCGCTGGCCGCGGCCGGCGCGCAGGCGCCGCCGGTCACCATCAAGCTGCTCATCGAGGGCGAGGAGGAGTCCGGCTCCGAGCACTTCGCCGACCTGCTCCGGCGGGAGAGCGGCCGCCTGGCCTGCGACGTGATCGTGGTCAGCGACACCACCATGTGGGCGGCCGACGTGCCGTCCATGTGCCTGGGCATGCGCGGGCTGGCCTCGGCCGAGGTGACGCTGACCGGCCCGGTCCGCGACCTGCACTCCGGGTCGTTCGGCGGCGGCGTGCCCAACCCGCTGCACGCCATGTCCGCTCTGCTGGCCGGCCTGCACGACGAGGACGGCCGGGTCACCCTGCCGCGCTTCTACGACCGGGTGCTGGCCCTGACCCCGGCCGAGCACGAGCTGTACGCCCGGCTGCCGTTCGACGAGAAGCGCTGGCTGGCCGAAGCCGGGAACAGCGGCGCCGCCTACGGCGAGGCGGGCTTCAGCACGCTGGAGCGCATCTGGGCCCGGCCCACCGCCGAGATCAACGGCATGTGGGGCGGCCACACCGGCCCCGGCGGCAAGACCATCATTCCCCGGGCCGCGCACGCCAAGATCTCGTTCCGCCTGGTCGCCGACCAGGATCCGGCCGACGTGCTGGCCGCGTTCGGCGAGTACGTGCGGGACGCCACGCCGGACGGGCTGACCGCCACGGTGACCGTCCAGCCCGCGGTCCGGCCCAGCCACTCGCCCATCACCTCCCCGGCCGTGCTGGCCGGGCGCCAGGCCATGCAGCGGGCCTTCGGCCGCGAGGTGCTGTTCACCGGGGAGGGCGGCAGCGGCCCCGAGGCCGACCTGGCCGACGTGCTGGGCGCGCCGCTGGTCTTCGTGGCCGTCGGCTTGGACGCGGACCAGATCCACGCACCGAACGAAGCCATCGACGTGTCCCGCCTGCTGACCGGCGCCGAGGTGTCGGCCTACCTGTGGGAAGAACTCGCCGCCGCGGCCCCGGAGATCCGGTGACCGCCCCCGCGCAGCCGGGTGCCGGCCAGCCCGCAGCCGCGCAGCCGGGTGCCGGCCGCCCGGTCGAGCTGGCCCTGTCCCGCGGCACCGTCGACCGGGTCACCGAACGCCGCCACGACGCCGACTGGCTGGATGCCGCCTGGAAGGACCCGGCCAGCCGGGTCCTGGTCGTGCACGACGGCCAGGCCCTGGTCCGCGACACCGGCGACCAGGTGGACCTGGTCCTGATCGCGCCGGAGCAGGCCCCCGACGGGATCCGGATGCTGCTCGGCCAGGATTCTGACGGCGTCGTCTACTTCGGCGTGAACGGCCCGCTGGACTTTCCCGCGGACGAGCAGGCCCGCGCCGAGCGGCATGCGGCCGACGGCGTCCGCTCGGCCGGCCTGCGTGACGTCGGCGCCCTGCTGTCCGACCGCGACGCCGGCCTGCTCACCCACGCCGTGGCCCTGGCCAACTGGCACGACACGCACACCCACTGCCCGATCTGCGGGGCCGTCACGGTGCCCGCCCCGTCCGGGCACTCCACCACCTGCCCGGTCGACGGCACCGAGCACTTCCCGCGCACCGACCCGGCCGTGATCATGCTGGTCACCGACCCCGAGGACCGGGTCCTGCTGGCCCGCAACGCCCGCTGGCCGGGCCGCCGGGTGTCCATCCTGGCCGGGTTCGTCGAGCCGGGGGAGTCACTCGAGCAGGCCGTGATCCGCGAGGTGGCCGAGGAGACCGGCATCGTCGTGACCAACGTCCGGTATGTGGCCAGCCAGCCCTGGCCCATGCCGCGCAGCCTGATGCTCGGCTTCCTGGCCGAGGCCCCGGCCGGCCAGGTCATCGCCGTCGACGAGGAGGAGGTCACCGAGGCGCACTGGTACAGCCGCGCCGACTTGCTCACCGCCATCACCGAGCATCAGCTGGGCCTGCCGGGCACCGTGTCGATCGCCCGGCACATCCTCGAGGCCTGGTACGGCGGCCCGCTGCCCGCCACCAACCCGTTCTGAGCCCGTGCCCGGCGGGGCGGTGCCCAGTGGGCCAGCGCCCGGACGGCCGCGCGCCAACTGGGCGGGCAACGTCGCCTTCCGCGCCCCGGACTTCCACCGCCCGGCTTCCATCCGCGAGCTCCAGGCGGTCGTGGCCCGGTCCGGCCGGATCCGCGCCCTGGGCACCGGCCACTCCTTCACCGACCTGGCCGACTCACCTGGAGCCCAGGTCACCGTGGCCGGCCTGCCGCCCGAGGTGTCCGTCGACTCGGCCGCGTCCCGCGTCCGGGTCTCGGCGGGCCTGACCTACGCCGAGCTGGCCCGCCCGCTGGCCCGCCACGGCCTCGCTCTGGCCAGCCTGGCCTCGCTGCCGCACATCTCGGTGGCCGGCGCCTGCGCCACCGCCACCCACGGCTCGGGCATGGCCCAGCCGTGCCTGGCCGCCGCCGTGGCCGGCCTGACCCTGGTCACCGCCGGCGGCGACCTGCTCGAGCTGACCCGCCCAGACCCTGGCTTCGCCGGCGCCGTCGTCCACCTGGGCGCCCTCGGCGTGGTCACCAGCCTGACCCTGGACGTCGTCCCCGCCTTCGACGTCGCCCAGCGCGTCTACGAGGACCTCCCGCTGGACGCCCTCGACGATCACTTCACCGCCCTGATGGCGGCCGGCTACAGCGTCAGCCTGTTCACCGACTGGCGCGCCCCGCGCCTGACCCAGCTCTGGATCAAGCAGCGCCTCGGCCCCCGCCCGCCCGGCCAGGCCGCATCCACACCCCCGCCCGCGTCGCCCGGGTCCCTGCTGCCGTCGCCGGTCACCCGCGAACCCTGGTTCACCGCCCAGCCGGCCCTGTCTCCCCGGCACCCGGTGCGGGGCGCCTCGCCGGACGCCTGCACCGGGCAGCTCGGCCGTCCCGGCCCCTGGTTCGAGCGGCTCCCGCACTTCCGGCCCGGGTTCACGCCGAGCGCAGGCCAGGAACTGCAGTCTGAGTACCTGCTCCCGGTGGCCCGCGCCGTCCCCGCCCTGCACGCCCTGAGCCAGATCCGCGATCAGCTCGCCCCGGTGCTGCAGGTCAGCGAGATCCGCGTCGTCGCCGCCGACGACCTGTGGCTCAGCCCGGCCTACCGCCAGGACAGCGTGGCCCTCCACTTCACCTGGATCGCCGACCCGGCCGCGGTGCGGCCCGCGGTCACCCTGGCCGAGCGGCAGCTCGCCCCGTTTGCCCCGCGCCCGCACTGGGGCAAGGTCTTCACCATCCCGCCCGCCGACCTCAGCGCCCGCTACGAGCGCCTCCCCGACTTCGTCCGCCTCGCCCGCCGCCTCGACCCCGAAGGCAAGTTCAGCAACGCCTTCACCGCCCGCTACCTGGCCGTCTAGCCGCCGCGTCTCTTCGGCCCCACCCGCACCAGGCCCAGCCGCACCGATGGGACATCGCTGTCGCTATAGCCGCACCGATGGTCCCTCGGTGCGGTGAGCCGGAGGAGCTCAGCTGCCGTCGCGCAGGTTGGCCGGGGCTCCCGGGCGGAACGTGATGTGGTCGAAGCTGGCCGTGCAGCCCTCGCCGGCCGGCGACTGGGCCAGGAAGCCGACCCGGACCAGCTCGGCGGGGTCACCGCCGAGCGCGAAGTAGCGCAGCAGCTGCCACCACGACCCGTCCGCCGAGGCGTGGAAGGCCCAGGCCGGCCCGGACCGGGTGATCCGCAGCCACAGCGTGTCGCTGTCCACGTCGAGGGAGTTGCTGTCGTCGGACACGCCCTTGGTCACCACCGTGACCGCGGCCGGCCGCAGCTGCGGTGAGTACTCCAGGCACACCTTGGCCCAGTGCCGTTCCCGGGCATGCAGCAGCAGCGCCCCGGCGTCGTACATGCTGCCGAACTCCACCGTGACCTGCGCGGCCAGCGTGAAGTCCCCGGCTGGCGGCAGTCCCACGAACCGGCCCGCGTCCGGGACCTGACCGGCGTCGGATCCGGCCGGGTCGGCGAACAGGTCGGTCCCGGCGGCGGCGCTGAGGATCAGCGTGCCCTGCCGGACGTGGCAGCCCGGCGGCGGGCTGCCCGCGGGCTCAAGCGGGAACGGCAGACTAGGCAATTTCAGCGCTACCACCTGCGTAGTGTGCCACGAGCTGGGGGATCAAGAGGCGTCAGGAATCCACCGGGCCGCCGTGCAGCGGCTCCCCGGCCTGCATCCGCCGTTCGTTGTCCCGGAAGCCGGGTTCGTAGTGCGCGAAGAAGATCTTGCCCACCAGGTCTCGCCGGCTGCGCACGCCGGTCTTGTCGAAGATGTTCGTCATGTGCTGCTGCACGGTGTGCCGTGACAGGGCGAGCTGCCCGGCGATCTGGGTCGTCGCCGCGCCTTGGAGGACGAGCCGGGTCACCTCCCGTTCGCGGGCGGTGAGCTGGTAAGCGGCTTCGAGCAGCGGGTGCAGGCGGGCGGGATGAGCCGGCTCCACGATCACCGCGATGCGGTGGGCGTCACCCTCGCTGAGGCAGGCGCCGTGCAGGACCACCCAGGTGCCGGTCCGGGACCTGATCCGCGAGACGGTGATCCCCGCGGGCTGGCCTGGCTGCTCGGCGTTGCGCCGGGCGCGGGCGGCCACCGCCACCACCGCGGGCGGAAGCTGGCCGGTGGTGCTGTCGCCGCCGGGAAGATCGGCCAGCCAGCGGCTGACGCCCGGGGTGGCGGACTGCAGTTCCCACTGCTCCGAGACGATGATCAGTCCCGGGCCATCCGGGTACGGGGTGACCGGGTCGGTGGCCTCGCCGACCAGCAGCGCTCGGCGAGCCCCCTCGGCGAGGTGCCCGGAAACGAGGCTCAGGAACCGCTTCTCGGTGGCGTCGAACACGGGCCGCCCGGGCTCACGGTAGAGGCCGAGCATGCCCCAGACCTCGCCGGAGGGCGCCTGCAGCCGGGCGATCATCTCCTGCTCGCTACCCATGGAGCGGTTGAAGTCCCACCGGCGGCTCCGCGACGGGTCGCCGTTGGTGGCCTCATGGAGGGTGGAGATTCCGGATTCCGATGTCGCGACATCGGCCATCTGGTTCACGTCGTCGCCGTAGTACTCGTTCGCCAGCCATTCGGCGGGGAACTCCACCATTCCTTCGTGGAAATGGCTGGTCGCCAGCAGCGACGCCGGGTCCAGGGTGTACCAGCACGGTGTCCAGTAGTGCGGGATGACCGACGCCACGACGTCGGTGCATTCCCGCCAGTACGCGACGAGATCCCTCGGCTCGCCGCTCAGCCGGGCGATCTTGTCGGCCGACCGCTGCAGCAGGTCCGCGCTCACCATGCCGTCAGCGTAGGAGAACCGCTGCTGCCTGCCTATCCCACATAAGTGGTATACCGGGCGCGCCGCGCCGCTCCTACATTCTGGCTTGTCTTATCCGAATGCCGAGTACGGAGCACCGTCATGACCATCGACACCGGCCATCCCTTCACATCCGGCCAGCTGGCCGGCCTGCGCTCCGCCGTCAGCGGGGCGGTGACCGTCCCCGGCCAGGACGGATACGACGAGGAGGTCGCGACCTGGAACCTCGCCGTCCGCCTGCGCCCGGCCGTAACCGTGGGCGCCCGCACGGCCGACGACGTCGTGAACACCGTGCGGTGGGCCGCCCGCCTCGGCCTGGCGGTCGGCGTGAACGCCACCGGCCACGGCCCCGCCGACAACGCCGACGGCGCCGTGCTGATCAGCACCCGGCACCTGGCGCAGATCACCATCGACCCGGCCGGGGCGACCGCCACGGTCGCGGCCGGCGCCCGGATCGGCGACCTGACCGCGGCGGCCGCTCCGTACGGCCTGGCCCCGGTGCAGGGCTCGTCCGGCTCAGTGGGAGCCGCCGGGTTCACCCTGGGCGGCGGCCTGGGGGTCATGAGCCGGACGTTCGGCCTGGCTGCGGACCGCGTCCTGAGCATCGACGTCGTCACCTCAGACGGCTGCCTGCGCACGGTCGACGCTGATCACCACCCCGAGCTGTTCTGGGCGCTGCGCGGCGGCGCCGGCAACTTCGGCGTCGTCGTCTCGTACCGCACCGCCCTGGAGCGGCTGTCCTCCTTCTACGGCGGCGGCCTGTTCTTCGACGGCGAGCATGCCCGCGAGGTCCTGCACGCCTACCGCAGCTGGGTGGGCGGCCTGACCGAGCGGACCTCATCGTCGGTGGGGCTGCTGAACCTGCCGCCCGACCCCGCTGTGCCCGGGCCGATCCGCGGCCGGTTCGTGGCTCACCTGCGGATGGCGCACGCCGGTGACCAGGCGGAGGGAGCACGCCTCGCCCGCAGCATGCGGGCCGTGGCGCCTGTCCTGCTCGACGGGCTCGGGGAGATGCCGGTCACGGCGCTCGACATGGTCCATCAGGACCCGCCCGTGCCGACGCCGGCGCATGAGCTGGGCTGCCTGCTCGAGGAGCTCGCGCCGGATGTCATCGAGGCCGTCGTGCGGGCGGTGTCCGCGCCCGGCACCGCGCTGATGATGGTGGAAATCCGCCAGCTCGGCGGCGCGATAGCCCGGCCGCCTGCCGTCCCGAACTGCGTTCCGGGCCGCGCGGCGCCGTTCGTCCTGTTCGCTATCGCGCTGGCTGTCCCGCCGTCGGCCGAGGCCGGGAGCCGGGCCGTCACCTCGCTGCTGGACGCGGTGCAGCCGTGGCGTTCACCGGTCACGTTCCCGAACTTCCTGGGCCGCAGCTACCGCCCGGCCGAGGTCCAGGCGGCCTGGCCCGCGGAGTCCCGGGCCCGGCTGCTCGAGATCAAGCACGGCTGGGATCTGGCCAACCTGTTCCGCGTCAGGCACGCTCTGCTTCCGGCGTCCAGCTGACCGGCGGCGATGTCAGAACCGGTTGCTAGGCTCCCGGGCATGCTGGATCACGTCGGCCTTCAGGCCCGCGACGTCGAGGCGTCGCTCGTCTTCTACGTCCGGACTTTCGCCGCGATCGGGATGCACGAGGCCGTCCGGTTCCCGGTCGGCGACGGCCTGGTTGTCGGCCTGGCCGGCCCGGACGGCGTGCCGTCGTTCTGGCTCAGCCCGCCCACCGGCGAGGAGACCCGGGAGGCGCACGTCGCGTTCCGCGCGCCCGACCGGGCCGCGATCGACGCCGTGCACGTAGCCGCCGTGGCCGCCGGGGTGGAGGTCCTGCACGCCCCGCGCGAGTGGCCGGAGTATCACCCCGGCTACTACGCGGTGTTCCTGCGCGATCCCGACGGCCACAACGTGGAGGCCGTCCACCACGGCTGACCGGTAAGCCGGCGCCGTAGGCCCGTAGCGGACGCCGGGTCAAAGCCTTCGCGCAGGCGGCCTCAGGCCCGCCGCCCGGTCCGGCCTGCTCGCCTGATCCGGCCTCTCCCGATCCCGCTGCGCGTGATCCGGCCCTGCGCAATCCGGCCCTGCGCAATCCGGTCCCGTGCCACCCGGCCCCGGCCGGTCCGGCCCCGGCCGGCCCGGCTCACCGGAGGCGTGCGCTTTCCGCGGCGCAGCCTGCGCCGCGGATGCGGGGCCGGGCCTGGGGGCGCCGGGCGCGGGGGTTCCAGCTCGTTGCGCAGCCGGTCCAGGTGGGCCAGGATCTCCCCGCGCAGCGGCCAGCCGTCCGGCTGCTCGGCCGGGTCGGTGGCCAGCAGGTCGGCCAGCTTGTCCTGCTGGCGCTGGGCCTCCTCGAGGTGGTCCTCCAGGCTGTCCGCGATCGGCCCGCCTTCCGGCTGGAGGTCGCCGGCGGGCTCCGGGTCGGCCTCGATGAGCTGGCCGTAGGCGGTGACCCCGGCCGCGAGCTCGGTGATGACGGCGGCGAGCCGGGTCCGGGTCTCCGGGTCCTTGACCGGGCTGTCGGCGCTGTCCAGGCGCGCGCTGTCGGCTACCGCCCGGGCCAGCACGCGCAGGTCGGTGGCCGCCCGTTCGAGGGTGTCGACGCCGTCCCGCAGGCCCGCGGCCGGGTCCGGGTCGCGGAGCCGCCGGGGGTTCAGCCGCACGCTCTCCTCGGCCGCCTCCAGGGCCTCGTCCAGCCGGTCGATCTCGCCGCGCAGCGCGCGGGTGCGCTCCAGCCAGCCCTGGGCCCGGCGCGGGTCCGGCGAGGAGGCCAGGCCGGCCGCCATGTCGCGCAGCAGCCCGGCCATCTGCCGGGTCAGGTCGCCGATCGCGTCCTTGGCCGGCTGCACCCGCAGCGGCGCGAAGAGCAGGCCCGCGGCCAGCCCGGCCGCGGCCCCGATCAGCGTCTCGGTGATCCGGCTGGTCGCCGCGGCGTGCGAGTCGACCGAGAAGATCAGCATCGCGCTGACCGGCACCTCCAGGGTGTCCTCGCGCAGCCGGAGCATGAGGCCGAGCGCGAGCGTGCCCGCGATCAGCAGGCCCAGCACCCACCAGCTGAACGGCACGTAGGCGGCCACCGCCACCGCGGCCAGGACGCCGACGGTGACCCCGATGACCCGCTGGACGGCGCTGCGGATGGTGTGGAACAGCGTCGCCTGCACCACCAGCAGCGCGGTCAGCGGCGCGAGCACCGACCGGGGCGACCCGCCGGGCAGCGGCAGCGCGAGCAGGTAGGCGAAGACCGCGGTCAGCGTCATCCGGGCGATGTACACCGCGGACGGCTGCGCCCGGCGGCGGACCAGGGTGAGCTGCTCAGCCTGGCGCCGGGCGACGGCACGGGCGGCCTCGCCGACGCCCTCGCTGGGCGCCGAGCGCAACGCGGAACGGACCGGGGAACGGAAAGCAGAACGATTCATCAGCACGTGATCAGGTAGAGCGGGCGGCGGGATTCACAGAGATGCTCTCGGCAAGAGCAAAATCTCCTCTCTGGCCAACGCATCCCCGGCCGAGCTATTCCCCGCTGCACTACTCGCCGCCCAGCTCCTCCCCGGACGCTGGCTCGTCACCCGCGGCCCGCTCCCCGGTCCCGGCGGTCCGCCTGGCTGGCCGCACTGACCCGGCCAGGACCACGACCGGCACCCCGGCCAGGACGGCCAGCGCCCAGGACAGGCCGAACGTCCCCGCCATCAGCCCCACCGCCAGCGGCCCGAGCCCTCCGGCCAGGCCCGCCGCGCTGCTGAGCGTGACCGCCACCGGACTGCGCCCGGGCAGGCTGCCGTACAGCCGGGCCTGCAGCAGCGGGTACCACGGCGCGGTGGCCGCGCTCAGCACGGCCAGCACGGCCAGCTTGGCCGGCGCTCCCGGCACGAGCAGGAAGCCCGGGTAGGCCACCGCGGCCACCGCTGCGCTGGACCGCAGCACGGTCATGTCCGGCACCCGCTCCAGGACAAAGACCAGGCCGGCGTCCCCGGCCAGGCCCGCGCCGAGCCGGACGGCCACGGCCAGCACCGCGGTCTCCGGCCTCAGGTGCGCCACGTCGACCAGGTACAGCGCCAGGAACCCGGTCAGCACGTCGACCAGCAGGTCGGCCACCTCCAGCAGCACCAGCCAGCGCACCACCGACCAGTCCCGCAGCGCGGCCAGTACCTCGCCGACCCGCGCCGTCCACGACCCGCCCGCGGCCGGCTCGTCCTCGCCGGCGTCGCCCGTGCGGTCCGCCCCGGAGCCCGGCTCGGCCGCCGCCGGCCCGGGTGCCGTCCGCCGGTCTCGCCGCGGATTACGCAGGCAGGTCCCGATCCAGGCCACGCCGGCCAGCGCGGCCAGCACCAGGTAGGCCGTCCGCCATCCGCCACCGGCGGCCAGCACCGCGGCCAGCAGCAGCGGGCCGGCCACCGCCCCGGCCGATCCGGCCAGGTCCCAGCGGGCCATGATCTGGGCCTGCCGGCCCGGCTCGGCGTCCATGAGCTCGGCCTGGGTCAGCGAGACGAACGCGCCCGACGCGGGATAGAAGGCGGTGAGCGCCACCAGCAGGACGGCGAACGACGACGCCCCGGCCACCGCGAGCAGGCTGGCGATGAAAACCACGCCGCCGGCCAGGATGAACCGCCGCCGGCGGTCGCTGTCCCCGGCCAGGAGCCCCATCGGCAGCTCGAGCAGGTTGCCGGCCAGGATCGGGACCGCAGCGAGCAGGCCGATCTGCCCGTAGCTCAGCCCGAGATCACGCTGGATCAGCGGCAGCGCAGCGCCCTTGGCCCCGTCGACCAGCTCGTCGGCCAGTTCGACCGCGAGCGCGACCGCCAAGGCGGAGAGTGCAGGCTTTCAGCGTCAAGTGAAACCCATGCCGGTCATGCTACGTCCCGCGCCGTTCGACACGCCAGACCACCCGCAGCCCCGACCAGTCCTCGTCGATGGCGGCCACCTTGACGTCGACCAGGCCGAGCGGCAGCACGTGCTGGCGGATGACGTTGTCGGTGATGTCGCTGCGGTGCCCGGCCGCCCGCCGCGGCCACGCGATCCACAGCGCTCCGGCCGGGAAGATCCGCTGGCCCAGTCCCGGTACGGCGGCGGCCAGCTCGACCTCGGCGGCGAAGAACGCGACGATCACGTCGGCCGGGGCGTCCGGGCCGGCCTCCAGCAGGCCGTCCGGCGGATCGGTCAGCCGCCAGCCCGGCGGCGGCTGGTGCAGGTGGACCCGCTGCCCCGGCTTCAGGCCCAGCTTGGCCGCCTGCGGCCGGCCGGAGTACCCGGCCGGGCCGCCGGGCGCGGGCCCGGGCGATGGCGGCGGCGGCGGGGTCACGAGCCGGACTGCGGCGAGCGGAACAGCGGGCGGCGAGGCACGGGAGCGTCGAGGTCCGGCGTTAACTGACGGATTCCGGGGCTGGCCGCGTGCTTGGCCCGGGGCCCGTTCTCCAGGATCTCGGCCGCGCCGCGGATCACGCACCGCAGCGGGTCGTCGACCAGGACGGTCCCGACCCCGGCTACGGTCTCGACCCGGGCGGCCAGGCCGGGCAGCAGCGCCCCGCCGCCCGCGAGCCGGATCTTGCCCCGGACGACATCCTCGGCCAGGCCCGCCGGGATGTCGGACAGCATGTCGGCCACCGTGGTGGCGATGGCCGAGACGATGGGGTCCAGCGCGCTGGCGATGATCCACCCGGGCACGTTCTCCGACCTCGGGCTGCGGTGCGCGACGTCCAGGCCGACCACCTCGGCCCAGCCTTCCGGGCCGCCGGTCACGCCGAGCGTCATCTTGAGGTGCCGGGCCGCCCGCTGGCTGATGATCAGGCCGAGCTCGGTCCGCGCGGCCTGCACGACGGCCTCGTCCATGGCGTTGCCCGCCTTGCGCAGCGACTTGGCCCGGACCACCCGCCAGCCCGCCACGGCGGCGACCTCCGTGGTCCCCCCGCCGATGTCGACCACGAACCCGCCCGCCCCGCCGGTCAGGTCGAACCCGGCGCCGGCCGCCGCGGCCACCGGCTCGTCGATCAGCCGCACGTGGTACCGGGGCCGCCGCACGCCCAGCGCGGCCACGATGGACCGGCGCTCGACCGGGGTAGCCCCGCCGGGCACCGTGACCAGGGCGCTGGCCCGCACCACGCCGAACTTCCGGGTCTTGCGCAAGAACGCGTGCAGCATGGCCGCGGTGGCGTCCAGGTCGGCGATGACGCCGTCCCGCAGCGGGTGGAGCACCTCGATGTCCTGGGGCTCCTTGTCGGCCAGCGCGTCGGCTTCCTCGCCTACCGCGGCGACCTTGCCCACCGCCGTGTCGATGGCGATCGCGGTCGGCTCCTCGACCACGATGCCGCGGCCCGCCACCCAGACGAGCGTATTGACCGTGCCAAGGTCAATGGCCACGCTGCTCCGGAAGCGCATGGTGCTCCATTCTGTCCCACGTGACGCTCGCCAATCCGCTGAAGCCGGCCAGGACTGTAACCGTCACGTGACGGTGGACTAGCGTACAGCGGGTATGCATGCCGTACAGGCGAGCCGGCGGTTTCCCCCGTTGGATTGTCGTGCCTTGTTAACAGATTATGACGGGTCTGCGCCGCTGAGCGGCCGGAGGGGAGCGCTTCATGCGGCTGACGGGGCTCGCGGCGACTGCGGTCGGCGCTCTCGGTCTTGCCCTGGCCGCCGCGGCCGCACCTGACGCCGGCGCGCCTGGCCCGGCCGCCGCAGGCCCGGCCGCCCAGGGCACGGCGGGCACGGACTCCGGCGCGGCGGCCGCGCTGGCCGGCGTCGTGGTCCGCCCGGGGGCCATCCAGCTCGGCCAGGCGCGTACCGCCCAGGCCGGGCCGCCGAGCACCGCGCAGTGCCAGAAGGAGTACAAGGTCGCGTGCTACGGGCCCGCCCAGGTCCAGCAGGCCTACCACCTGGCCCCGCTGTACGCCCAGAAGGTGACGGGGAAGGGCACCACCATCGTCATCGTCGATTCCTACGGCTCCCCGACGATCAAGAACGACCTGGGCGTCTTCGACCGCGCCTACAAGCTGCCCGCCCCGCCGAAGTTCCAGATCATCCAGCCGGCCGGCCAGGTGCCCGCCTACGACCCGGCCAACTCCGACATGGTCGGCTGGGCCGCCGAGACCACGCTCGACGTGGAGTGGGCGCACGCGGTGGCCCCGGGGGCCAGCATCCTGCTGGTCGAGACGCCGGTGGCCGAGACCGAGGGCACGCACGGCTTCCCGCAGATCGTCGCGGCCGAGCAGTACGTGCTCAACCATCACCTCGGCAACGTGATCAGCCAGAGCTTCGGCGCCACCGAGGCGACGTTCGCCAGCGCCAAGGCCGTGCAGGCCCTGCGCAGCGCCTACCAGCTGGCCAGCACCGACCACGTGACCGTGCTGGCCGCCTCGGGCGACTCGGGCGTGGCCAACCTCGGCCAGGACCAGACCACCTACTACTCCTTCCCGGTGGCCTCCTGGCCGGCCAGCGACCCGCTGGTCACCGGGGTGGGCGGGACCGAGCTGCACGTCAGCGCGAAGGGCACGCCGCAGCCGCAGACCGCGTGGAACGACACCTACGACAAGGCGGCCAACCAGCTGACGGCTGGCGACTCAGGCCCCAACCCGCTGGCCAGCGGCGGCGGGCTGTCCATGTTCTTCGCCCGGCCCGGCTTCCAGAACGGCGTGGCCGCGGTGACCGGCGGCAAGCGAGGCCTGCCCGACGTCTCGATGAGCGCCTCCTGCAGCGGCTCGGTGACCACGTACGGGACCTTCGGCGGCGCGCCGTCCGGCTGGACCCTGACCTGCGGCACCAGCGAGGCCACGCCGCTGTTCGCGGGCGTCGTCGCCCTGGCCGACCAGGTGGCCGGGCACTCACTCGGGCTCATCAACCCGGCCCTGTACCAGCTGGCCGCACAGAAGGCCGCGGGCATCGTGCCGGTCACCTCGGGCAGCAACACGGTGTCGTTCGTCCAGGGCGGCCACAAGCAGACCGTGACCGGCTACGCCGCGAAGGCCGGCTACAACCTCGCCACCGGCGTGGGCACGGTCAACGCGCAGTACTTCGTCCCCGAGCTCGCGCACGCCAGCCAGCACTAACAGACTCTTTTGCCGAACGATCGGTGGCTCGCCCTCCCGCGCCTGTAGTCTGATGACGGATCGTCACCTGTTACTTACGATGTGATTCATCCCCTGGTTAGGGGAATGATCACCGGTGAGACGGGCAGGGGACGGTGTGTGGCAGACCGACGGGAGGGGTCGGGATGTGGTGGGGGAAACCTAGCAAGCGGCGCACGCGGCTGGAGAAACAGCTGTCGCTCGCCATGCTCGAGGACGCCATGGCCCGGGCCGAGCAGCAGGCCCAGCAGCAGGCTGAGACGCCCGTGCTCGATGACACAGCATCCGGGGAGACGGCGCCCGCCGAGCAGCCCTCCCGCCCGGGGCCGGCGCCGGTCCCGGCACCTCCGGCGGCGGGCCCCGGACCCGCGGACCAGGCCGCCCTGCAGCCCGCCGACGTCCCGGTGGACAACAGCTCCGGGCCGTCCGGCGCCGAGCCGGCGCCGCCCAAGCAGCGGCAGCCCCCGGCCACACGCAGGGAAGAGAGCACGCAGCACGGTTCGTTAGGCTGAATGAGTACTTGCCGAGGGACCGGGAATCTGCAGAGAGTCTTCAGCTTTCTGTCAGGTTCGTGGGGACACTGGAGCAAGGAGTCTGGGGCCCCGACCAAAGGCGTGATGGCGAATGCAGGATTACAGCGGTTACGGTCAGCCGCCGTACGACTCGACCGCGCCGATGCCGCCCATGCCGCCGCGGCCGCCCCGGCGCCGCGTCGGGATGCTGAGCTACGTGCTGGTGGCGCTGGCCGCGGGCGCCCTGGGCGCGGGCTCGGTCGTGGCGCTGTACCACCCGGCCAGCAGCAACGCCTCGGCCTCGCCGCAGGCGTCGGCCAGCGCGCCGGCCCCGCTGCCCAGTTCCGCCGTCCCGCAGCCGAGCAGCGGCAGTACCGGCAGCGCGAACGTGCAGTCCATCGTCAATAAGGTCACCCCGGGCCTGGTCATCATCAACACCACGCTGCAGTACCAGAGCGAGCAGGCCGCGGCCACCGGCATGGTGATCAGCCCCGACGGCCTGGTGCTGACCAACAACCACGTCATCGAGGGCTCCACCACGATCAGCGCGACGACGGCCAACGGCAAGCAGTACAAGGCCACCGTCCTCGGCTACGACGTGACCGGCGACATCGCCCTGATCAAGCTGCAGAACGCGTCGGGCCTGAAGACCATCCCCACCGGCAAGTCCGCCACGGTCAAGGTCGGCGACCAGATCGTGGCCATGGGCAACGCCGAGGGCCAGAACGCCATCGTGCCCGCGGCCGGCCAGGTCGTGGCGCTGAACCAGTCCATCACCGCCGATGACCAGGGCGGCGCGGTCACCTCCGAGACCCTGCACGGGATGATCCAGGTCAACGCCGACATCGTCTCCGGCGACTCCGGCGGCCCGCTGGCCAACGCCTCCGGCGACGTGATCGGCATGGACACCGCGGGCAACAACGGCGGCTTCTCGATCCGCCAGTCGAGTGCCACCGGGTACGCCGTCCCGATCGACACCGCGCTGTCGGTGGCCGGCAAGATCAAGGCGGGCCAGGCCAGCTCGACCATCTCCATCGGCTACCCGCCGTTCCTGGGCGTCTACATCGGCCAGGGCTCGGACGCCAGCCCGCAGGATCAGAGCCAGCAGGGCTCCTCCGGGTTCGGCGGCAGCGGCCAGGGC
The DNA here is from genome assembly GCA_963744005.1 of uncultured Actinomycetes bacterium. Taxonomy (GTDB): domain Bacteria; phylum Actinomycetota; class Actinomycetes; order Streptosporangiales; family Streptosporangiaceae; genus Palsa-504. The sequence goes on from CAVURU010000004.1 coordinate 306,034, forward strand.
GGAAACGGGTTCGGCGGCTTCGGCGGGAGCAGCGGCAGTGGCAGCGGCGGCACCGGTAGCCAGGGCTGCTACAACAGCGACCGCAACCTGACCACCCCGGACACCATCGCCAACGTCAGCAGCGGCACGCTGGTCCTCGGCACCATCTGCGGCGGTCCCGCCGCGGCCGTCGGTATGACCGCCGGGTCGGTGATCACCGGGGTGAACGGTCAGGTCGTCGGCGCCCCGAAGAGCCTGACCGCCGTGGTGTCGAAGTACCGTCCGGGCCAGACCATCTCGGTCACCTGGGTCAGCCCGTCCGGCAAGCGCTCCACCAGCAGCCTCAAGCTCATCGCGGGTCAGCCCCTCTAGACCCGTTCCCGGGCCGGGGCTGATCGGGGCCGGAACGAACATTCCGGCCCCGATCAGCCCCGTGCTAGATTGCCTGACAGCGCGCAGCTAGCGAAGCCGGTGAAGTCCCGCCCCCGCGCGAGACCATTCCGGCGCTGTCCCGCAACTGTGACGGCCCGCCCCGGGCCCAAGCCAGGTCGCCTCCTGCGCGCTCGACGAAATCGACCCTCGTGGGAAGGGCGATCCGTCCCGGCGGACCGCCTGGCGGCCGCTGGCGGCCTCGCCTTCCTGCCCGCTCATCCGGGAGGAAGCCGCCTGATGAAACCATCGGCCCCGCAAAGATCCGCACCGCAAAGATCCGCACCGCAAAGATCCGCTCCGCGGAAATCGGCGTTGCGGAGATCCGCTCTCGCCGCGGCCCTGTCCGCCGCCCTCGCGGCCGCCGCCGTCCTGGCCGGCTGCAGCTCGTCCAGTTCCTCATCCGCCGCCGCGGCCGGCTCGGCGGCGGCCAGCTCCGCATCGGCCGGCCCGCAGTTCCCGGTCACCGTGACCACCTCCGGCGGCTCGGTGACGATCAAGGCCAAGCCGGCCCGGATCGTCTCCCTGTCGCCGACCGCCACCGAGGACCTGTACGCGGTCGGAGCCGGCTCGCAGGTGGTCGCGGTCGACTCGGCCTCGGACTATCCCAAGGGCGTGCCGGTCACCGCGCTGAGCGGCCTGACGCCGAACGTCGAGGCCATCGCCAAGTACACCCCGGCGCTGGTCGTCGCCTCGCAGGACAGCGGCGGCCTGGTCTCCGGCCTGGGCAAGCTCGGCATCCCGGTGCTGATCGAGCCGGCCGCGGCCAACCTGAACGGCGCGTATGCGCAGATCGGCCAGCTCGGCCAGGCCACCGGTCACCTGGCCCAGGCCCAGCAGGCCATCTCCTCGATGAAGTCCCAGATCGCGGCCACGGTCAGCCAGGCCGGCGCCGCGCACCAGAACCTGAGCTACTACTGGGAGCTGAGCGCGAAGCCGTACTACTCGGCCGCCTCGTCGACCTTCATCGGGCAGGTCGTGGGCCTGTTCGGGCTGAAGAACGTCGCTGACGCCGCGGACAAGGCCTCGGACGGCGGCTACCCCCAGCTGACCGAGGAGTTCATCATCAAGGCCGGGCCGGCCATCATCTTCCTGGCCGACAACCAGGCCGCGGACGGCGGGCAGGCCCCGGCCGTGGTGTCGGCCCGGCCCGGCTGGTCGGCCATCCCGGCGGTCAAGAACAAGGAGGTCATCGGGCTGGACGACGATATCGCCTCGCGCTGGGGACCGCGGCTGCCGCAGCTGGTCACCGAGATCGCGCAGGCGGTCGAGCAGGCCGGCAAGTGAAATCCGCGCGCGGCAGGCGGCTGCCCGCCGCGCGCGCGTACGGCGTCGCGGCGGCCTTCGTGGTCGCCGCGACGCTGGTCAGCGCCCTGGTCGGGGCGGCTGACCTCAACCCCCTGGCCACCGTCACCGCGCTGGCCGATCAGCTCCCGTTCGTGCACCTGCCGTCCAGCCTGAGCCCGCTGGACCGGGCCGTGCTCTTCGACATCCGGCTGCCGCGCATCGTGGTCGGCCTGATGGTCGGCGCGCTGCTGTCCGTGGCCGGCGCGGGCTACCAGGGCGTATTCCGCAACCCGCTGGTCGACTCCGGCACGCTCGGCGCCTCCGCGGGGGCCGGGCTGGGCGCCACCCTGGCCATCGTCTACCTCGGCCGGATCGGGCCGGACGCCGTCCCGGTGGCCGCCTTCATCGGGTCGCTGGCCGGGGTGGCCGTCGCCTACCTGGCCGGCGCGGCCAGCGGCATCGGCACCGCCACCCTGCTGCTGGCCGGCGTGGCCGTGAGCCTGTTCCTGGCCGCCCTGCAGACCTATTTCCTCCAGCGTTCGGCCCAGGATCTGCAGCAGGTGTACTCCTGGCTGCTCGGCTCGCTGTCCGGCGCCAGCTGGTCGCAGGCGGCCGAGATCGCCCCGTACGCGGCGGTCAGCGTGGTGATCGTGCTGCTGCACGGCCGGCACCTGGACGTGCTGTCGGTCGGGGACGAGGAAGCCACCGCCCTCGGCCTGCACCCGGGCCGGGTGCGGCTGCTGGTGGTGGCCGCGTGCGCGCTGGCCGCGGCCAGCGCGGTGGCCGTCAGCGGCCTGATCGGCTTCGTCGGGATCGTGGTCCCGCACGTGGTGCGCCGCCTGGCCGGGTCCAGCTACCGCCGGGTGCTGCCGCTGTCGCTGCTGATCGGCGCGGGCTTCCTGGTCCTGGCCGACACCCTGGCCCGGACCGTGGTCTCCCCGGCCGAGCTGCCCATCGGGGTGGTCACCGCGCTGGTCGGCTCGCCGGTCTTCGTGTGGATCCTGCGCTCCACCGCCGCGGTCCGCACGTGAGCAGCCTGAGCGTGCACGACCTGACCGTGGCCCTGGACCGCGTCCCGGTCCTGCACGGGGTGTCCTGTGCCGTGCCGGACGGCGGCTGGCTGGCCCTGATCGGGCCGAACGGCGCGGGCAAGACCACGCTGCTGCGCGCGGTGGCCGGCCTGGTGCCCTACCAGGGCCGGATCGAGGTGGATCAGGCCGATCTCGGCGCGCTGCGCGGCCGCGGCCGGGCCCGCCTCATCGCTTACGTCCCGCAGCTGCCCGTGCTGCCGCCGCACATGACGGCCGGGGACTACGTGCTGCTGGGCCGCACGCCCTACATCGGCTACCTCGGCGCGCCCGGCGCCGGTGACCGGGCCCGGGCCGCCGAGGCCTCCGACCGCCTCGACGTGACCCGGTTCGCCGGCCGGCGGCTGGCCACCTTGTCCGGCGGCGAGCGCCAGCGGGTCGTGCTGGCCCGCGCCCTGACCCAGAGCCCGGACGTGCTGCTGCTGGACGAGCCGACCACCCTGCTCGACCTCGGGCACCAGCAGCAGGTCCTGGAGCTGGTCGACGACCTGCGCCGCAGCCGCGGCGTCACCGTGGTCGCCACCCTGCACGACCTGACCCAGGCCGCCCAGTACGCGGGGCACCTGGTGCTGCTGGACGGCGGCCGGGTGGCCGCGGCCGGCCCGCCCGCTGCGGTGCTGACCGAGGACCTGATCGCCCGGGTCTACGCCGCCCGGGTCCAGATCACGGCCGGCCCCGGTGATCGCCCTGTCGTGACTCCGGTCCGGGAGCCGCCCGGCCCGGCCCGCTGACCCAGCCAGCCGGCCCGGTCCGGCGCGCTTAACCCGCCGTCTCCGGGGCAGTTGAGCCCTTTGCATCTCCGACAGGAGGCTGACATGGGCTTCATGGACAAGCTGCGCAACCGGTTCACGATGGGCAGCGGCAAGGCCAAGCAGAAGGCGGGCCAGGCCGCCGACGACCCGTACCTGGAGGCCAAGGGCCGCGGCGAGCGGGCCCAGGGCGCCACCCGCCAGGTCGGCGAGCATGTCAAGGACGCGGGCAAGAACATCCGCGACGGGTTCAAGTAGGGTCCCGCCGCACGCTCGGTGGCCGGGTGCCGCGCCCTGGGCGGGGCCCGGCCGTACACGCCTGGGAAACAAACGGAAACATAGGCGTGATGCATGCTAAACATCCCCAGTTTAACCTGCGGTTATGGCGGACATCTTCGATGGGTACCGGCTGGCCGAAGCCTGGGACGAGATGTTCGAGGCGCCCGGGAAACCCCGTGCGCCCTACGCCGGGCTGATCACCGTGCTGCAGCCGATGGACCCGGCCGAGCTGCGCTTCCGCGCCGACCAGCTGGCCCGGGTGTTCACCGACCGGGGCGTCACCTACGACTTCGCCGGCGAGGAGCGGCCCTTCCCGCTGGACCTCATCCCGCGGGTCATCGACGCGGTCGAGTGGGACCTGGTGGCCCGCGGCGTGCGGCAGCGGGTGCTGGCCCTGGAGGCCTTCCTGGCCGACGTGTACGGGCCGGGCCGGGCGTTCGAGGACGGCGTGGTGCCCTGGCGGCTGGTCTACACCTCGCCGCGCTTCCGCCGGGAGGTCGCTGACTTCAGCCCGCCGAACGGGGTCCGGGTGCAGGTGGCCGGCATCGACCTGGTCCGCGACGAAAACGGCCGGTTCCGGGTGCTGGAGGACAACGTGCGGGTGCCGTCCGGCGTCAGCTACGTCATCGAGAACCGGCTGGCCATGACCAGGACGTTCCCCGCCCTGTTCGCCGAGCAGAGCGTGCACGAGGTGGAGGAGTACCCCTCCCGGCTGCTGGCCGCCCTGCGAGCGGCCGCGCCGGCGGCCCGCCGGGACGACCCGGTAGTGGTCGTGCTCACCCCCGGCGTGCACAACGCCGCCTACTTCGAGCACACCCTGCTGGCCCGGCTCATGGGCGTGGAGCTGGTCGAGGGCCGGGACCTGTTCTGCTCCCGCAACCGGGTCTACGTGCACACCACCCGCGGCCGCCGCCCGGTCGACGTCATCTACCGGCGGGTCGACGACGACTTCCTCGACCCGCTGCACTTCCGGCCCGACTCGGTGATCGGCTGCCCCGGCCTGATCAACGCCGCGCGGGCCGGCAACGTCACCCTGGCCAACGCGGTCGGCAACGGGGTGGCCGACGACAAGCTCATCTACACCTACATCCCCGACCTCATCCGCTACTACCTGAGCGAGGAGCCGCTGCTCGACAACGTCGAGTCATACCGGCTGGACGACCCGGACAGCCTGGACTGGGTGCTGAGCTCCCTGTCCGAGCTGGTCATCAAGCCGGTCGACGGGGCCGGCGGCGTCGGCATCGTCATCGGGCCCAAGGCCAGCCCGGCCGAGCTGGCCGTGCTCCGCGAGCGGGTCGCGGCCGATCCGCGCGGCTGGATGGCGCAGCGGCCGGTGGCCCTGTCCACCTCGCCCGTGCTCATCGGCGAGGGCCTGTCCCCGCGGCACATCGACCTGCGGCCCTTCGCCGTGAACGACGGCGAGGACGTGTGGCTGCTGCCCGGCGGCCTGACCCGGGTCGCGCTGCCCGAGGGCGAGCTGGTCGTCAACTCCAGCCAGGGCGGCGGCTCCAAGGACACCTGGGTACTGGCCGGGCCGCAGTCAGCCGAGACGGCCGCCCGCCCGGCCGCGCTCCCGCTGCTGGCCAGCCCGCAGCTGCGCAAGCCGCCCGCCCGCCCGGCCCGCGGTACGGTCAGCCGGCAGAGCGGGCCGGACCAGTGAACGACGAGCTGCTCAGCAGGCTGGCCGAGAACCTGTTCTGGACCGGCCGCTACGTCGAGCGGGCCGACGACACCGCCCGGCTGGTCGACGTGTACGTGCACCGGATGCTCAGCGACCCGGTCAGCCAGGGCGGCGGCGTCACCGCCGACAGCGGCCCGCTGTTCGGCATCCTCGGCATCGAGCCCGGCCCCGAGGTCCCGCGCGACGTCGGCGCGGCCCTGTTCCGGCTGGCCTACGATCCGCAGAACCCCAGCGCCAGTGCGGGCGCGATCGCCGCCGCCCGGGCCGGCGCGGGCGGCATCCGCGAGGTCATCTCGAGTGAGATGTGGGAGTGCCTCAACGTCACCGCGCACGGGCTGGCCGGCCAGCGCCGGGGCGCCGAGCGGCTGGGGCCGCACGTGTTCCTGCGCTTCGTCCGGGAGCGGGCCGCGCTGTTCTTCGGCCTGGCCGACTCCACCATGAGCCACGACGACGCCTGGCGCTTCCTGATCCTGGGCCGGTCGCTGGAGCGGGCCGACATGACCGCCCGGCTGCTGCTGGCCCGCGTCCCCGAGCAGAACGACATGGGCTGGCCGCTGCTGCTGCACGCCTGCGGCGCGTACGAGTCGTTCATCCGGACCCACGGCTGGGCCGCCGAGCCGGCCCGGGTGGCCGAGTTCCTGCTGCTGGACCGGCTGTTCCCGCGTTCGGTCCTGCACTCCCTGGTCACCGCTGAGGAGTGCCTGGAGGCGCTGAACCCCGAGCCGGTCCGGATGGGCATGGACGACCCGGCCCGGCGCCCGGTCGGCGTGCTGCGCACCCGGCTGGAGTACGCCGACCCGGCCCAGCTGACCGACGAGCTGCCCGAGCTGCTCGCCGCCCTGCAGGAAGCCTGCGTGCAGGCCTGCGACGCCATCACCAAGCGCTACTTCCAGTACGAGACCCCGGTCGCCTGGGAACGGGGAGGCTGAGCATGGGCTGGCGCCTGCGCGTGCTGCACACCACCGAGGTCAGCTACACCGCCCCGGTCCAGACCTCGTTCAACGAGGTGCGGATGACCCCGCTCACCCTGCCCGCCCAGACCGCCCTGGAGGCCCGGGTCACGGTCTCCGGCGGCGCGCCGGTGTGGACCTACAGCGACTACTGGGGCACCTTCGTCAGCGTCTTCGACATCGCCGAGCCGCACGAGAACCTGGTCATCCGGGCCCAGGCCACCGTCGAGACCGATCAGGCCGCTGCGCCGCCTCCCCGGCCGCTGCCCTGGGCCGATCTTCGCGCGCAGGCCAGCGAGGGCCGCCTGCTGGAGTTCCTGCTCACCACCCCGCTGACCACCCTGACCCCGGCCGTGGCCGCCACCGTCATCGAGGCCGTCCACGACACCGACCCGGTTGAGGCGGCCGGGCACATCGTGGCCCAGGTCCGCTCTCAGGTCAGTTACATGGCCGGGTCCACCGGGGTGCGGACCGACGCCCAGGAAGCCTGGGATCAGGGCCAGGGCGTCTGCCAGGACCTGGCCCACGTCACGGTGGCCCTGCTGCGCGCGGCCGGGCTGCCCGCCCGGTACGTGTCCGGCTACCTGCACGCCGACCCCTCGGCCCAGCCCGGCCAGTCTGCCGTCGGCGAGAGCCACGCCTGGGTGGAGTACTGGACCGGCTCCTGGCGCCCGGTCGACCCGACCACCAACGTCCCGGTCGCCGAACGGCACGTGGTCGTGGCCCGCGGCCGCGACTACGCGGACGTCCCGCCGCTGAAGGGCCTCTATCACGGGCCGCCGGGCGGCGCCCATCACGTGACCGTGGAAGTGACCCGGCTCGCCTGACTTGGCGCGAGCGGTACCGCGCGCTGCCTATCGTGTGGGGCAAGACATCGCCGAGGACGGGGTGCCCGCGTCATGAATGATTGGCCACAGGGGTGGTACCGGGAGGACGAGCCCCGGCCGCGTCCGTCGTTCCAGCCCACGGGCGGCTCGGAGTCGCCGACCGTGCCCGCCCCGTCCCGTTCGGCCTGGCCGTCGCAGCCGCCGCCGCTCACCGCGCCGGGCCGCGGTCCCGGGCAGCCGCCGCCGGGTTACCGGCCGGTGCCCGGTGGCCGGCCGCCGGGCGGCCGCCGCTGGCGGTTCTGGGCCGGCCCGGCCGCCGCGGCCGCCGGATCGCGCTGATCATCGGCCTGGTCGTCGTCGTGCTGCTGGCCGGCGTGATCGGCTCCTACTTCTGGCTGGACGGCAAGCTCAACCGCTCGGTGGTGCTGCCCGCGTCCTCCGCCACCTCGGCGGGCACGAACTGGCTCATCGTCGGCTCGGACACCCGCCAGGGCCTGAGCCGCACCCAGGCCGACCAGCTCCACGTCGGCACCGACTACGGCACGACCAACTCCGACTCGCTCATGCTGCTGCACATGGGCACCGGCCAGCCGGTGCTGATCAGCATCCCGCGGGACTCCTACGTGCCCATCCCCGGCCACGGGTCGAACAAGATCAACGCCGCGCTCGGCTTCGGCGGCCCGGCGCTGCTCGTCCAGACCGTGGAGAGCGTCACCGGCCTGCACATCGACCACTACATGGGGATCGGCTTCGGCGGCCTGGTCTCCGTGGTCAACCAGGTCGGCGGCGTGCACATCTGCCTGCCGTCGGCGCTGAACGACACGGACTCCGGCGTCCACCTCAAGGCCGGCTGCCAGACCCTGAACGGGACCGAGGCCCTGGCCTTCGTCCGGGACCGGCACTCCTTCGCCGAGGGTGACCTGCAGCGGGTGCAGGACCAGCGGGCCTTCCTGAAGGCCCTGCTGAGCAAGGCCACCAGCCCGGGCGTGTACCTCAACCCGTTCACCGCCCTGCCGTTCGGCTCCAGCGCGGCCAGCGCGGTCTCCGTCGACCAGGGCACCCACCTGATCGACCTGGTCCAGGCCGGCCTGGCCCTGCGCAATCCGCTCTCCGGCACGGTCCCGATCGCCGACGCCAACTACCAGACGGCGGCCGGCGACGCGGTCAAGTGGAACAGCACCGAGGCGCGGGCCCTGTTCAGCGCGCTGAAGAACGGCACAGCCGTCCCGGCCAACCTGCTGAACGGGACCAAGGTCGGCTGACCGCCTGCCCGCGGTGATGGGCAGCCCGACGACCTGGGCGGCCGCCGGGGCGGCGATCGGCCGGCTCTGCCGGGACCTCGACGACGCCCGCACCCTGCGGCTGGAGGTCCTGGCCGTGCTCCGCCGGGTCATCGGGTTCGACGCCTACGTCTGGCTGCTCACCGACCCGGAGACCTCGGTCGGCGCCGCGCCGCTGGCCGACGTGCCCTGCCTGCCCGAGCTGCCGCAGCTGATCCGGCTCAAGTACCTGACCACGGTCAACCGGTGGACCGCGATGACGGCGCCGGCCGCCTCGCTGCACCAGGCCACCGGCGGTGACCTGGCCCGCAGCCTGGTCTGGCGCGAGCTGCTGGGCCGCTACCAGATCACCGACGTGGCCACCTCGGTGCACCGGGACCGGTTCGGCTGCTGGGCCTTCCTGGACCTGTGGCGGGCGCAGGGCTCGCCGCCGTTCACCCCCGCGGAGCTGGACTTCCTGGCGCGGCCTGGCCGGGCCGCTCACCGCGGCGCTGCGCCGCAGCCAGGCCGCCCGCCTTCACGCCCGGCCCGGGTGGCGGCCCGGTGACGGCCCAGCCCGGCGGCCCGGCCGGGCCCGTCGTGATGCTGCTCTCGCCCGCCCTGGAGGTGCGGGCCCAGACGCCGCCGACCCAGCGCTACCTGCGCCTGCTCGTTCCCCCGGACGCCGCCGGGCAGCCGCCCGTCCCGGCCGGCGCCTACAACGTCGGCGGCTCAGCTGCTGGCCCGCGAGGCAGGCGTGGACGCCAACCCGCCGCAGGCCCGGGTTCACCTGGGCGGCGGGCGGTGGCTGACGCTGCGCGCCGACCGGATGGACTCGGCGCAGCCGGTGGCGAGCGGGACATCGCCGTCAGCCTCGAGGCCACCGGCCCCGAGGGCCGGATCTCGCTGTTCGCCGGGCCTGCGGGCTGAGCGCCCGCGAGGCCGAGCTGCTGGCCCACGTCGCGGCCGGCGCCAGCACCCGGGACATCGCCCGGCTCATGGTCCTCTCGCAGCACACCGTCCAGGAGCATCTCAAGTCGATCTTCGCCAAGACGTCGGCCCGCACCCGGCCCGCCCTGCTGGCCCGCGCGCTGGGCACCTGACCCTGGGCACCTGACCCTGGGCACCTGACCCTGGGCACCTGACCCTGGGCACTCAGCCCTGGGCCGCTGGCCCTGGCGGCCCGGGCCTTCACAGCCGGGCCGCCGGTTACTACGATCGAGCCGCCGGGCCTGATCGTCCAAACGGAGGAACCGATGCCGCGCACCGACGTACAGATCCCCACCCGCGACGGCGTGAGCAGCGGCTCGCTGCACGTGCCCGAGGGACAGGGCCCGTGGCCCGGCGTGGTCATGTTCCCGGACGCCTTCGGCCTGCGCGAGACCATGCGCGAGATGGGCGACCACCTGGCCGGGCTGGGCTACGTCGTGCTCGTCCCGGACGTCTTCTACCGGGAAGGTGCCTGGGCGCCGTTCGACCCGGTCACCGCGTTCACCGACGCGGGCGAGCGGGACCGGCTGTTCGGCCTGGTCCGCAGCCTGGACAACGACCGCATCGTCACCGACTCCGCGGCCTACGCCGACTTCCTGCTGGCCCGGCCCGAGGTCCGCGGCCAGGCCGTCGGCACCACCGGGTACTGCATGGGCGGCCGGATGTCGATGGTCGCCGCGGGCGGCATCGGCGACAAGGTCGCCGCCGCCGCCTCGTTCCACGCCGCCGGGATCGCCATCCCGGATGACCCGAGCAGCCCGCACCTGGCCGCCGGCCAGATCCGTGCCGCGGTCTACGTGGCCGGCTCCATCGAGGACGCCGGGTTCACCGACGAGCACGCCGAGCTGCTCGACAGCGCGCTGAGCTCGGCCGGGGTCGCGCACACCATCGAGTTCTACCCCGGGCACCACGGCTTCGCGGTGGCCGACAACGCCCCCTACGATCCCGCCCTGGCCGACCGGCACTGGGCCGCGCTGCGCAGCCTGTACGCCGATCAGCTGACCTGATCCCCCGGCGCATCGCCGAGCCAGCGCAGGGCCAGCAGCGCGGTGTCATCCCGGGAGTGCTCGCTGCCGACCAGCTTGCCCATCACCGCGGTGCACACGCTCTCCGGCGGCACCGGCGCGACGGCGGCGCACAGCATGTCCAGCCGGTCATCCAGCGACTGGCCGCGGCGTTCCACCAGGCCGTCGGTGAACAGGCACAGCACCGTGCCGGACTTCAGCGGTACCGAGGTGACCTGCCGCGCCGCCGGGTCGGTCACGCCGATCGGCGGCCCGACCGCGATGGCGGCCAGCCCGGCGGGCCGGCCGGGCACCGCCACGACCGGCGGGAAGTGACCCGCGGAGGTGATCCGCAGCTGTCCCTCGCGCGGGTCCAGCATGCCGTAGCACACGGTGGCCATGACCTCGCCCTCGAAGTACTGCATCTTCCGGTCGAGCTTGTACAGCACCTCGCCCGGATCCGGCGACTCCAGCGCGTACGCCCGCAGTGAGCTGCGCATCCGGCCCATCACCACCGCCGCGCTGAGCCCCGATCCCGCCACGTCGCCGACCACCAGGCCCAGTTCTCCCCAGGGCAGCGGGAACACGTCGTACCAGTCGCCGCCGAACCGCCCGTCGCCGGGCACGTACCGGGCCGAGATCTCCACTCCCGGCCAGTCCGGCAGGGCCGAGGGGAGCAGGCTGCGCTGCAGCGCCGCCACCGCGCTGCGGTCCTCACGGGCCCGCAGCGCCTGTACGGCCAGCGCCGCGCGGTCCGCGGCCAGCTGGAGCAGCGCGGCATCGTCCGCGGTGAAGACGCGGTCATGCACCGTCCCGGCGTGCAGCACCCCGATCACCGTGCCGCTGACCAGCAGCGGCACCCCGACCAGGGACCGGATGCCCCGGTCCAGCAGGATCGGGTTGAGCACGTTGCCGTGGTCCACGTGGTCCAGCACGACCGGCCGCCGCTCGGCCGCGATCCGCCCGGCGAACCCCCGGCCGAGCGGAATCCGGACGCCCTGGGCGACCTCCTCTTCCAGGCCGCTGGCCGCCACCGCGATCAGCTGACGGCCGGACGGGTCGAGCAGCAGCACCGCGGCCGTGTCGGCGTCCAGCACCGCCTTGACCCGGCCCAGCAACGCGACCAGGAAGTCATCGGCCTCCAGCCGGGACAGGGCCACGTCGGTGACCGCCCGGATGTCCCGGAGCCTTTCCTCCGCATCCGGCGGCGGCTGGAACGGCGCTGGCATCCCGACAGGATAACGGGGTATTCCCTGGCATTTCACCCAGCGTGGCCAGGAAGCTCTCGGCCCAGTGCCCCACGTCGTGCTCGCGCACCGGACGGCGCATCATCCGCATCCGGCGCCGCGCCTCGGCCGGGCTGACCGTGGCCGCCCGCACGATGGCGTCCTTCAGGCCCTCGATGTCGTGCGGGTTGATCAGGAAGGCGCCGCTGAGCTCGTCCGCCGCGCCGGTGAACTCGCTCAGCACCAGCGCGCCGCTCTCGTCGTAGCGGCAGGCCACGTACTCCTTGGCCACCAGGTTCATGCCGTCCCGCAGCGAGGTCACCAGCATGACGTCGGAGGCCAGGTACAGGGCCGCCATCTCCTCCCGCGGGTAGGACTGGTGCAGGTACTGCACGGGCGTGCTGCCCACCTCGGCGTACTCGCCGTTGATCCGGCTCACCACCAGCTCCACGTCGTCCCGCAGGGCGCGGTAGGCCCCGACCCGTTCCCGGCTCGGGCTGGCCACCTGGACCAGGACCGTCCGGGGGCCGAGGCGCCCGTCGCGCAGCAGCTCGCCGTAGGCCCGCAGCCGGTGCAGGATGCCCTTGGTGTAGTCCAGCCGGTCGACGCCCAGCAGGACCGTGTCCGGGTTGCCCAGGGCCTGCCTGATCTCGGCCGCCCGCTTGCGCACCGCTTCCTGCCGGGCGATCTGCTCCAGGCCCGCCGAGTCGATGGAGATCGGGAAGGCCACCGCCCGGGCCTCGCGCCCGCCGACCCGGACGGTCGACCCCCTGGTCGGCAGCCCGGCCGCCCGGCGGCAGGCCCGCAGGAAGTTGGCCGCGTCGGCCCGGCGCTGGAAGCCGAGCAGGTCCGCGCCGGCCAGGCCGCTGATCACCTGGCGCCGCCACGGCAGCTGGGCGAAGATCTCATACCCCGGGAACGGGATGTGGTTGAAGAAGCCGATCCGCACGTCGTCCCGCTGGTCGCGCACCATCTGCGGGACGAGCTGGAGCTGGTAGTCGTGCACCCAGATCGTCGCGCCCGGCGCCGCCTGCTCCACCGCGGCCTGCGCGAAGGACTGGTTCACTTTCACGTAGGCGTCCCACCACCGGCGGTGGAACTCCGGCTGGGCGATGACGTCGTGGTACAGCGGCCACAGCGTGGCGTTGCAGAAGCCCTCGTAGTAGTCCCGCACCTGCTCGGCCGACAGCCCCATGCCGACCAGGGCCAGTCCGTGCGCCTCGAACGGCCCGGGCGCCGGCCCCGCGTCACCGGACCAGCCGATCCACACCCCCCGGGCCTTGCGCATGACCGGCTCCAGCGCGCTGACCAGCCCGCCCGGGCTGGGCCGCCACTCCGGCTCGCCGTCCGGGCCCTCGGCCCGGTCCACCGGCAGCCTGCTGGCCACCACGACGAAACGATGCCGCCTGAGCCCGGACTCTCGCTCCTGCGGCCGGCCGTGTGAGTCTGCCGCCTCGCGCATCACTGACATTCCCTCCACCCTAAAAGCCCCGCTGGCCGGTATGCCCAGCGGAGCCGGCCCGAACCGGGACCCGGCCTCGCTACCCGCCCTGACGAGGGGAAACCTGAGCCGAACGGTCGGAGCGTCCCGCTTCTGCTCAACCCTGTCAGTCAGCGGCTCGCCACAGCGCGTCGTTAGTGGTCTGATCGTAGGTATGGCCGAACGCGCTCAGTGTCGTGCCCGCCCCGGGCGGCCCGCGTCCGCCGCTGCGCTCTGTGCCGCCGTGCTGGCTGTCCTGGCCCTGGCCGGACTGGCCCTGGCCGGGCTGGCCGGGCCCGCGGCGGCCCGCGCCGACGCCCCGCTGTCCGGCTCGTCCGGAGCGGCCGCCGTCGCCTTCAGCCCGGACGGCACGCTGCTGGCCGGAGGCTACGCGGACGGCACCATCCGGCTGTGGCACGTGGGCACCGGCCAGCCGGACGGCTCGTCCTGGCCGGCCAGCAGCGCCGTGAACGCCGTTGCCTTCAGCCCGGACGGCACCCTGCTGGCCGCGGGCTACGCGGACGGCACCGTCCGGCTGTGGCACGTCCCGACCGGCCAGCCGGACGGCACGCCGTGGCCGTCCGGCAGCGCGGTCAACGCGGTCGCCTTCAGCCCGGACGGCACCGTGCTGGCCAGCGCCGAAGCCGGCGGCGACGTCCGGCTCTGGGACGTGGCCGCCGGGCAGGCCAAGGGCGCCCCGCTGCCCTCGGGCAGCGCCGTGAACGCGGTGGCCTTCAGCCCCGGCGGCACGCTGCTGGCCGGCGCTGGCGCGGACGGCAGCGTGCGGCTGTGGGCCGTGGCCACCGGGACGGCGGTCGGCACGCCGATGCCGGGTGGCGGCGCGGCCACCGGGCTGGCCTTCAGCCCCGACGGGACGCTGCTGGTCAGTGGCTACGCCAACGGCACGGTCCGGCTCTGGCACGCCGGCACCGGGCAGCCGGACGGCGCGCCGTGGCCGGCCTGGCAGCGCGGTCAACGCGGTGGCCTTCAGCCCCGACGGGACGCTCGTGGCCGGCGCGGGCGTCAGCGGCACGGTCCGGCTCTGGCGGGCAGCCACCGGCCAGCCTGGCCTACCCCTGACCGCCGGGAGCGAGGTCAACGCGGTGGCCTTCAGCAGCGGCGGCACCCTGGCCGCGGCGGACGCCAACGGCTCGGTCCACCTGTGGAGCACGCCGGTCCCGCCCCCGGGGCACGGGGCCCGATACTGGATCATCGTGGCCGCCGCCGCGGCGGCCATCGCCCTGGCCGCCCTGGCCGCGCTCGTCACCGCGCGCGGCATCCTGCCCGCCCGGCAGCGCTAGAGGAGTCTGATGGAGATCGTGCTGATAGCGGCCCTCATCGTCGTCGCCGCGTCCGCCCTGCTCGTCGCTCTCACCTTCAACCGGCGCACCCGGCAGACCACCGCCCCGCTCATCGAGGCCGCCGTCGGCGATATCCGCGAGCAGCTCAGGACGACCGCTGACGAGCTGCGCCGCCAGCTCCGCTCCATCTCCGACGACCTGCGCCGCGACCGCGACGAGCAGCGGCTGGAGGGGCGGAAGATCCAGGGCCGCCTCGATCACGCCGACAGCCGCATCTCGGCCATGACCAGCCAGTTCATGGCCGAGCTGGACAAGATCAAGCGCCGCGGCGAGCAGCTCGGCGCCCAGCAGGACCAGCTGACCGCGAACCTGCAGCAGCTCGCCGCCCACGCCGGCCTGGAGCTCGACCAGGCCCGGACGGCCGTGCCCGGGCGGCTCTACGTCGAGCGGCTCGAGTTCTCCGTCGTCCGCGGCCCCGCGTCGTCCCGGCCCGCCAGCACCGTCGCCATCGCGGTCGAGCGCCGGGTGGCCGAGCTGCCCGCCGAGCCGCTCGGCGACCTGGGTGACGCGCTGACCGTCATCGCCCGCGCCGAAGCCGACCCGGCCTTCCGCGACCGGCTGGGCTGGGCCGCATCGGACTACGCCGCCGACCGCTGGGCCGATCCCGCCTTCGCCGCCGTGGCCGGCCGGTGGATCACCCGGGACCCGGTCCCCGAGGCCGCCGCGGCCGGCCTCTGCCAGCGGCTGGGCACCAGCCTGAAGGTCCTGCTCGCCGAGCCGCCCGGCGCCGTCGGCGAGCTGCGGCTGCCGTCCTCGCTGAGCGGAGCCGGCGCTGATCTGATCCTGCAGCCGGTGACCCGGCCCGACGACGGCGACCGGCTCTGCGAGATCGTCGGCGTCGCGGCCGGCTCGGTCTCCGGCTTCCACCCGCTGGCCCTGGCCGCGGCCAGGATGCTGGCCCGCGACGAGTTCCACCAGGGCCTGGCCCGCGGCCTCAGCAAGGCCGCCCGCACCGTGTTCGCCACCCCGCAGCTGACCCCCCTGCCCGACCGTCCCCGGCCCGGCCGCCCCGAGCCCGCCGCTCTCCCCGCCCAGGAGCCCGCCGCTCTCCCCGCCCAGACCGCCCCGGTCCCTCTCCCCGGCCGTCTCCCGCAGGGCACGTCGCTCGATGGCGTCGATCCGGCCAGCCTGCCCGGCAGGTCCGCGGCGCACGCCCACGACGACTCAGCCGCGCTGTCCCCCTCGCCGCAGGTCCTGCCGCGGACCCGGGCCGAGCCCGTCGCGCCGTCGGATCACGGCCAGCCGCGGGACCCGTCCGGAGCGGCCGCCGGCCAGGCTGCGGCCGCCCCGGCGACGGACCCGTCCGAACCCGGGCCGGGCGACCCGGCTGAGCCAGGCGACGCGGCCGAGCCGCCGACCAAGGACCAGCAGACCGTACGAGCCTGGGACCCGCCGCGGCCCCGTGCGGTCCGGGATCCGCTGCCCGGCTCCCGGCCGCCCGATGAGCCCTCCGGCCCGCAGGTGCGGGGAACGGGCCAGTCCTGACCGGCCCCGGCTGCGGTACCGTCCTTGCCATGCCCACGACCGCGTCCGAGCCGCTGACCGAAGCGGTCCGCCGGGTTCTCCCGTCGGTCCGCGCCGACCTGGAGCAACTGGTCCGGATCCCGTCGGTGTCCGCCGACCCGGCCGCCGCCCCTCACCTGGACCGCAGCGCCCGCGCGGTGGCCTCGCTGCTGGCCGCGGCCGGGCTGCCCGAAGTCGAGATGCTCGCCATCCCGGGCGGCCAGCCCGCCGTGCTCGGGCGCCGTCCCGCCCCGCCGGGCGCGCCGACCGTGCTGCTCTACGCCCACCACGACGTCCAGCCGCCCGGCGACCCGGCCGCCTGGGACAGCGGTGACCCGTTCCAGCCCGTCGAGCGGGACGGCCGCCTGTTCGGCCGCGGCGCGGCCGACGACAAGGCCGGCATCGCCGTGCACCTGGCCGTGCTGCGCGCCTTCGGCGACGATCTCCCGGTCGGCGTCACCGTGCTGGTCGAGGGCGAGGAGGAGATCGGCTCGCCCACCCTGGAGCCGTTCCTGGCCGCCTACGGCGCCCGGCTGGCCGCTGACGTGGTGGTGTTCGCCGACGCGGCCAACTGGACGGCCGAGGTCCCGTCGCTGACCACCACGCTGCGCGGCATGGCCAGCCTCACCGTCGAGGTCCGCACCCTCGGCCACGCCGTGCACAGCGGCCAGTACGGCGGTCCGGTCCCGGACGCGCTGACGGCCTTGTGCCGGCTGCTGGCCACCCTGCACGACGAGCACGGCGACGTGGCCGTGACCGGCCTGACCCGGGGCACCGCCGATCCGCTCGACCTGACCGAGGCGCAGCTGCGCGCCGACGCCAGCCTGCTCGACGGGGTCCGGCTGACCGGTACCGGCGGCCTGACCGACCGGCTGTGGGCCGCCCCGTCCATCACCGTCATCGGCATCGACGCGCCCACGGTGGCTGATGCCTCCAACACCCTGGTGCCCGCCGCCCGGGCCAAGGTCAGCCTGCGCGTGGCACCCGGCGACGACGCGACCGGGGCCCGCGACGCGCTGACCGCGCACCTGCACGCCCACGCGCCGTGGGGAGCGCAGGTCACCGTGGGTCCGGTCGCCACCGCCGAGCCCTTCGCGGCCCCGCCCGGCGGAGCCGCCGCCCGCGCGGCCCGGGCCGCCCTGGCCCAGGCCTGGGGACGGCCCGCCGTCGACATGGGCGCAGGCGGCTCCATTCCCTTCGTCACCGCCTACGCCGCGCGGTACCCGCAGGCGGAGATCCTGGTCACCGGCGTGGAGGAGCCTGACGCCCGGGCGCACGGCACGAACGAGAGCCTGCACCTGCTCACCTTCGAGCGGGCCTGCCTGGCCGAGGCGCTTCTCCTGCAGGCCCTGGCGGCCGGCTGACCACCCGGGCTTCACGGCCGGCTGGCCGTCCCGCCCGCGCCCGGCGGCCGGCCGGCCATCCCGCCCGCGCCTACCGGCCGATGACGGCCCGCAGGCCGCGCTCGAACTCCGCCGCGCCCGGCCGCTGCTGCGACCGCCACGCCACCACCCGGTCCGGCCGGACCAGCACCGCTCCCGTGGCCGATCCCGGCCCGCTGCGTCCAGCCGCCGTCCGGCAGCAGCCGGACGGCCAGGCTGGTGCCGGCCGCCGCCGCCACCCGCTCCGCCTGGCCGGCCCAGTCCGGCTCGGCGGTGAGCAGCGTCAGGTCATAGGTCCTGGGCTCGGCCGCCGTGGGCAGCAGCGGCAGCCGGGCCCCGGGGGAGCCGCTCGGCGCGTCCGGGTCCTCATACCGGCCGCCCTCGCCCGCCGGGGTGAACGCGCCGCCGGGATACCGGAACCCGAACAGGAACGTGGCCGGGTCGACCTGGGCCGCGACGCTCCCGTCGCGGCGGTCCGGCGCGATGCGGTCGACCATGGCCGCGTACTGCTGCTCGACCAGTTCCTCGGCGAACGCCCGCCGCTCCGGGTCGTGACTGGCCAGCAGCCCGGGACCGGCCTGGCCCGAGACGACCATGGCCAGCTTCCAGGCCAGCGAGCAGGCGTCCGCGATGGCCGAGTTGCCGCCCATGCCGCCGGTCGGCGGCATGACCCGGGCCGCGTCCCCGATCAGGAACACCCGGCCGGCCGTGAAGGTGTCGGCCGCCCACGCCGCGGTGTCCCACGGCGCGTAGCTCAGCACCCGCACCTCCAGGTCGGGCACGCCGGTCACCACGCGCACCGCCGCCACGCAGCGCGCCTCGTCCCACTCGCCGTCCCCCACGCCGACGTGCACGTTGTGCCGCCCGGGATCATCGGTGGTGGCGAATGTCGCCCCGGGCAGCGGGCCGCGCATGTGGTAGAGCACGACACCACGGCCGTTCAGCACCTGGGCCAGGTCGGCCTCGAACACGATGCTCATCGCGGTGCTCAGCACCCCCCGGCCGTGCGTGCCGATGCCCAGCGCCGCCCGGGTCCGCCCCCGGTGCCCGTCGGCCGCGATCACGTAGTCCGCCCGCATGATCCGCGCCGGGCCGCCGGCCTGGTCCCGCAGCCGGACGGTGACGCCGTCCGGATCGTGCTGGAGCAGGTCCGCCTCGGTACCGAACCGCAGCTCGGCGCCGAGTTCCGCGGCCCGTTCAGCCAGGATCCGTTCCGCCCGTTCCTGGCTGGCCATCGCCCAGCCCGCGTCGGAGAACCGGCTGAAGTCGGGATACTCGTCGGCGACGTGGGCGAACAGCTCCCGCCCGGCCAGGCTCTCGGCGATCACCACGCTCAGCTTGTCGTCCGGCGACGCCGCTCGCATGCGCTGGTCGAGGCCGGCCAGCCGCAGCGCCTCCATGGTCGTCGGGACCTGTCCCCGGGCCCGCGGGTGAACGGAGGTCGCCGGGTGCCGTTCGGCCACCACCGCGCGGATCCCGCGCAGCCCCAGGAAGACCGCGGCCGACAGCCCGGCCAGGCCGCCGCCGATGACCAGCACCGGGCCGGTCTCGTCGTAGTCGTGTGCGTCCATGATCAGCCCGAGTGAGATATGGTGGGCAAGAGTGTTTCCATAGACCGTAAATTTCGATCTATCGAAATAATTACCCTCGGGAGCCGGACGTGTCAAGAGCGGACCTGCTCGCAGCCATGGATCAGCTGCTGCGCGACCAGGCGTCGCGTGTGCTGGTGGTGCACCAGGCCATCGCCGATCGCTTCGACCTGGGCCCGTCGGACCTGAAGGCCGTCGACCTGGCCTCGCGGGGCGGACCGGCGCTGACCGCGGGCCAGATCGCCGACGCCACCGGGCTGAGCAACTCGGCCGTCACCGCGCTGCTGGACCGGCTGGAGCGCCAGGGCTTCATCGAGCGGCGCCGCGACGGCGCCGACCGGCGCCGGGTCGCGGTTGTCTCGACCGGCAAGCACGAGCAGGAACTGGCCCGGGCCTTCGAGCCGCTGCAGCACACCACCCGGGACGTGCTGTCCGGCTACGACACCGCGCAGCTCGAGCTGCTGGTCGGGTTCATGCGCCAGCTGGCCGAGGCGACCGAGCGGCTCATCCAGTCCTCGCCGGCTCAGTCCCCGCCGGCCTGATGCCGGCGGCCGGGCGGCCGGTCAGCGGGGCGGCACCGGCTGGAGCTCGCCCGCCATGATCGTGTCCAGGAAGTCCAGCGCCGCGGCCGCGGTGGCCCGCCGCCAGGCCAGCAGGGTGGCGTCGAAGCCCTGGTCCTCCGGCGGCCGGGTGTCGATGGCGCCCGCGATGGGCTTGAGGATGGCCCGCTGGCGCTGCAGCAGGTCCGTGGGATCGCCCCCGGCCCGGTGCAGCAGGGCCAGCTTGAGCAGCAGGTGGGAGCGGATCTCGCGGATGTGCTTGACCGGGGTGGCGAGCCACTGGTCGGCCGCGAGGCGGCCGCGCTCGGTGGCGGCGTAGATGGTGCGCTGCGGGCCCTGGCCCGGCTCGGTCCACTGCGGGGTGATCAGCCCGGCATCGGCCAGCCGCCCGATAGCCCGGTATACGATCGGCCGCGGGACGTGCCAGATCCGGCCGAGCTCGGCCTGCTCGGCGGTGAGCTGGGCGACGGCGAAGCCGTGGGCGGGCTGCTGGCTCAGCACGGTCAGCACCGTCCATTCCGGCAGCGACAGCTCCGGCGTCGACGTCATGTGCTGAGCGTAGCCGCCTGATCGCCGCTCCGCTCGCGCCCTGGTCACGACTGGCACCTTTAGCTCCGAACTTTCCCCTCTGGTACCACCGGCCTTACCGGTAATGGTCTGGCGGGCCCGGCCCGTCTGAGCGACCGGTCACGAGGGGTCCCGGTCTTTCCATGCTCCGGTAAGTCAGGTAGTCTCAATGTGACTACCAGCGAGGATCGCTGACCGCGTGAGTTGAGAGGACCGAGGATGACCATAGCGAGCCCAGCTGCCGCGTCCCTGCGCCATGCTGACCGCTTCTTTATCGGCGGCGAGTGGGTACAGCCGTCGTCCGACAGCACGATCAACGTCATTGACTCCACCAACGAGGAGGTCTTCCTCACCGTCGCCGAGGCCCAGGCCGACGACATCTCCCGCGCCGTCGGCGCCGCCCGCGACGCCTTCGACAACAGCCCGTGGGCCGCCCTGTCGCACCAGGAGCGGGCCGGGTACATGCGGGCCATCGCCAACGGGCTGCGCGAGCGGGCCAGCGACCTGGCCCAGGTCTGGCCCCGCGAGGCCGGCGCGCTGTTCTCCATCGCCACCGGCGCGGCCGAGGGCGCCGCCCACACCTTCGAGTACTACGCCGGCCTGGCCGACACCTACGCGTGGGAAGAGCGCGCCACCCCGACCATGGGCAACTTCGGCCTCATGGTCCGCGAGCCGGTCGGCGTCGTCGGCGCCATCATCCCGTGGAACGGCCCGCTCGGCCTGATCAGCTACAAGCTGGCTCCGGCCCTGCTGGCCGGCTGCACCGTGGTCCTGAAGTCCTCGCCGGAGGCTCCGGCCGAGGGTTACGTCATCTCCGAGATCGCCGAGTCCATCGGCCTGCCCCCGGGCGTGCTGAACGTGCTCACCGCCGACCGTGAGGTCTCCGAGCTGCTCGTCCGCGACCCGCGGGTGGACAAGATCACCTTCACCGGCTCCACCGCCGCCGGCCGCAAGATCGCCTCCATCTGCGGCGAGCGGATCGCCCGCTGCACCCTGGAGCTCGGGGGCAAGTCCGCCGCCGTCATCCTGGACGACATCGACATCGCCGAGACCGCGGCCACCCTGGCCGGGGCCGAGTGCATGCTCTCCGGCCAGGTCTGCTCCTCGCTGACCCGGATCGTCGTCTCCCGCAGCCGGCACGACCAGCTGCTCGAGGCCCTGGCCGCCGCCTTCGGCTCCAAGAACGCGGGCGACCCGTTCGACGCCTCCAGCGACCTCGGCCCGCTGGTGGCCGCCCGCCAGGTGGACCGGGTCACCGGGTACATCGAGAAGGGCAAAGCCGAAGGCGCGACCCTCGCCGCCGGCGGCGGCCGCCCGGACCACAAGGGCTTCTACGTCGAGCCCACCGTGTTCGGCAACGTGCAGAACAACTACGCCATCGCGCAGGAGGAGATCTTCGGCCCGGTCCTCAGCGTCATCCCGGCCGACAACGAGCAGGACGCCATCAAGATCGCCAACGACACGATCTACGGCCTGAACTCCTCGGTGTTCACCAACGACGTGGACAAGGCCCGCGACGTGGCCCGCCAGCTGCGCGCCGGCACCGTCGGCCACAACGCGTTCCGGACCGACTTCGGCATCGCGTTCGGCGGGTTCAAGCAGTCCGGCATCGGCCGCGAGGGCGGCACCGAGGGCCTGCTGCCGTTCCTGGAGACCAAGACGGTCATCCTGGACGAGGCCCCGGCCAGGTACCGGTAACAACGCCGCGCCGGTAGCTGACGCGGTACCGGACGCCGGCTCAACCATCATCAGGGCCCCGGGGCAACCCGGGGCCCTGATGCTTGCCCGGCCCGGCTGGCCCGGTGTGACAGCCTGGCGTCATGGACTTCGACGTTTCCCTGCACGTCATCGGCGTGGTGCACAGCACGCACTCCAGCCTGGCCAGCACTCCCATCCAGTCGAGCCTGAACCGGGCCGAGCACGCGTCCATCGAGATCGACGGCCGCTACGCCGATGGCCTGTCCGGGCTGGCCGGCTTCGACTACGCCTGGATGCTGACCTGGCTGCACGCGCCGGGCGACTCCCCCGCTCCGGCGCCGCTACGGCACGTCCCGTTCCTCCTCCAGCGCCAGCAGCGCCAGATGGGCCTGTTCGCCGCCCGCGGGCCCCGGCGGGTCAACCCCATCGGGCTCAGCCTCATCCAGCTCCTGGACGTGACCAGCCCCGTCGTCCGGTTCGCCGGGGTCGACGTCCTGGACGGCACCGCGGTCATCGACCTCAAGCCCTACGTCACGCGGTTCGACCGCCCGCCCGGCGAGCCCCGGTGCGGCTGGTTCGACCAGATCGAGCTGACCGACGGCCTGACCCCCGCCGACCTGGCCCTGCCGCCGGACTAGCCGGGCTCACCGCCCCGGTATCCGCCATCCGGCTGATGTCTCGCCGCCCGCGGATTTCTAGCGTTTGAGCGATAAGCCCCTCACCCTGATCCTGTCCTTCCTGCCCCTCATCGCCTTCTCGCTGCTGGCCGGCCGGCGCCCGCGGCGCGAGCATCCGGGCCCGCCGGTGCCAGTCCAACCGGGAATAGGACACCCGGCTGATAACCTTCTCTCATAGGCGGCGAGTTTTCGCTGCTGTCTCCGCGGGCGGAAGCCCGCTGGTCGCTGAACGCACAGTCCGGCTCAACCTAGCCGTTCTCCGTTGTCATCAACGTCTGTCGAACATGCGGCCCACCTGACCAAGATGGAGTTTCCTGCATGCCGCACAGTTCCAGGCGCCCGCACGCGTCCTCAGCCCCCCAGGGGCGGCGAGGCGAGCGTCCCGCCACGCCCGGCGATCGTCCTGCCGCCCGTGGTGAGCGTCCCGCGCCGCGAGGCGAGCGCTCCCCGGCGCACGACGACCGGCCCCGTAGCGAGCGCTCCCCGGGGCACAACGACCGTCCCGGCTCCCGGGACCAGCGGTCCGCGCCCCGCGCGGAGCGGCCCGCTCGCGATGACCGTCCCGCCGCGCGCCGCGAGGACTCCCCGGCCCGCGGCCAGCGCCCGGCCCGCTCACGCCGCCCGGCCTCAGCCAAACGTCCGCCCGCCTCGCGTCCGGCGGCCCAGCCGAAGCCCGCTGAGCCCTACGCCGAGCTTGACCTGGCCCTTGACCAGGCGGCCTCCGCTCCGGCGCCCGAGGCGGCCACCTTCGCCGAGCTCGGCCTGGACCCTCGCCTGGTGAGCGCCCTCGCCGCGCACGACATCCACGCCCCGTTCGCCATCCAGACCCGGGCCCTGCCCGACGCGCTGGCCGGGCGTGACGTTCTCGGCCGGGCCCAGACCGGATCCGGCAAGACGCTGGCCTTCGGCCTCCCGCTGCTGACCCGGCTGATGGCCAGCACGGACCGGCGGCAGCCCAAGGCGCCCCGCGGCCTGATCCTGGTCCCCACCCGTGAGCTGGCCCAGCAGGTCGCTGACGTGCTGGCGCCGCTGGGCCGCAGCGTGGGGGTCACCATCGCCACCGTCTACGGGGGAGTGGCCATCACCCCCCAGATCACCCGGGTCCGGCACGCCGACATCGTGGTCGCCACCCCGGGCCGGCTCCTCGACCTGATCGAGCGGAACGCCTGTAGCCTGGCCGGCGTCGAGGTCGCCGTGCTCGACGAGGCGGATCACATGGCCGACCTGGGCTTCATGCCCGCGGTCACCCGCATCCTCGACCAGACCCCGCCCGGCGGCCAGCGGATGTTCTTCTCCGCCACCCTGGACCGCGGCGTCGGCAAGCTGGTCACGGCCTACATCAGCAACCCGGCCCTGCACGCCGTCGCGGACTCCACTGACACCACTCCGGCCGAGCACCGGGTACTGGTCCTGGCCTCGCAGGACAAAGTGCCGGTCGCGGTCGAGATCGCCGCCCGCCCGGGCCGCACGATGTTCTTCGTTCGGACCAAGCACGGCGCGGACCGGCTGGCCAAGCAGCTGACCCGGTCCGGCATCGAGGCCGTCGCGATCCACGGCGACCGCACCCAGAACCAGCGGCAGCGGGCCCTGGACGCCTTCGCGGCCGGCAGCCCGCGGGTCCTGGTCGCCACCGACGTCGCCGCCCGCGGCATCCACGTCGACGACGTGGACCTGGTGGTCCAGTTCGACCCGCCCAAGGACCACAAGGACTACCTGCACCGGTCCGGCCGCACCGCCCGGGCCGGCGCCACCGGCCTGGTCGTCGCGCTGGTGGACCAGGCCCAGGTCCGCGACCTCCAGAAGCTGCACGACGCGGCCGGCGTGACCGCGGCCAGCCATGAGGTCGCGACCGGCCACCACGTGGTCCGGGAGATCGCCACCTCCGGCACTCCGGCCACGCCGGCGCCGCGGGTCACGCACCACGACGCGCCCGTCCCGGAGGACCAGCCGTCCGGCGGCCGCCGGCCCGGCCGCGGCCCGCGCCCCAGCCCGCGCGCAGGCGGCCCGGACCGGCGCCCGCGCGGCACCGTCTCCCGCCGGTCCAGGAACACCCGGAACGCCGCCTGAGCCAGCGACGGGCAGCACCACGTGAGTGGTGCTGCCCGTCGCTGCGCTTGAGCGGCGCTGCCGGTCAGCAGCGCTTAAGCCGGCCACCCGCCGCCTGGGCGGGTGGTGCCCGTCACCTCCGCCGAGCGGGCTGGTGCCTGGCCGCCGCCGAGGCCGCGGGCCCGTCGGCCTCGGAAATCGCCCGAACGGCCTGGCGGTGCTCGCGCACGACCTGCTCCACCGCTAGCCCGGGCTCCTCGCATCGCCGGGTTCCCGCCGGGCCGAGGCCGCGGGCCGCGGCGTCGAGGGCGTCGCAGAGCAGCCGCAGCGTCTCCAGGCCGCAGCCCCGGCTGACTTCCGCATGAAACCGGCCGCACTCCCGGAGGAACTCGCTCTCCGCCGCGGCGCTGCTCAGCTGGGCGTCCACCGAGACGTTCAGCCGCGTCACCAGCGCCTCACGGCCGGCCTGCGCCGCCGCCGTCTCCGCGCACCACCCGTCCAGCGCGATCAGCGTGAACCGGATGTCATCGGACGGCAGCCGGGCCAGCCCGGCCGCCGTCGCGATGGCCGCCGAGAGGGCCGTCCGGTCCGGCCCGCGCACCGTCGCGCCGCCGGTCTTCCCCCGGTGCACGGTGATCAGGCCCTGGGCCTCGAGCATCCGGAGCGCCTCGCGCACCACCACCAGGCTGACGCCCAGCTCCTGGGCCAGCGCTTCCTGCCGGGGGAGCCGTTCCCCCGGAGCCAGCGCCCCGGCCATGATCTGCCCGCGGAACCGCTCGGCGATCATGTCGGCCAGCCGGGGCTGCCGCAGCCGCGGCGGCACCCGCTCGCCGTCGGCCGGCGCGGTCGCCCCGCCGGTCAATCCAGCTCCCGGCGCGTCCTCGGCTCCGCCCGGTGCTGGCCGTCCTGGCCCGGGTCGCCGGCGATCAGGCTGGCGTCCACGACATCGAGCACGACATTGTTCGGCTCGTGCCGCTGGGTGAACGCGATGTGCTCGCGGAGCAGCCGGGCGGCCAGGTCCCCGTCCCCGTCGTCGATGGCGTCCACCACCCGTTCGTGCTGGTCTACCGCCGCCGCCAGCCGCGGCTGCAGGTCCTCATCGGCCGCGCCGGGCACGTCGCCGGTGTACAGCGTCGATGCGTGCGCCGACCAGATGACCTCGAGCGCACCCGCCGCCACCACCATCGTCTCGCTGCCGCACTGCTCGACAACGGCGTCGTGGAAGGCCCGGGCGTTCGGCATATAAGCCGAACGGTCATCCAGCTGGTCTCGCTGCGCCTTGATGATCCGGCGCAGCTCGGGCACCGCCGACACGTGCCGGTCCGGCCGTTCCGCGCACATCGCGGCGCAGATGGGCTCGAAGTGCGCCAGGGCCCGCCCGACGTCGGCCGGCTCGGTGCGGCGCGCCTGGAGCACCATGGCGATGACCTCGCCGATCCGCCGCGGCGTGGGCAGCTGCACGACCACCCCGCCGCCGCTGCCGCGCCGGGTCCGCAGCAGCCCCTCGTTCTCCAGCACCCGGACTGCCTCGCGCATCGCGGGCAGGCTCACGCTGAAGTCCTCGAAGACGCCGCCGGTGACGTCGAGGACCTCGCCCTCCTGGTACCGCCCGGACAGGATGTCGCTGCGCAGCCGCGCGGCAATGATGTCCGCCAGCCGTGGCTGCCGCAGCTGGGCCATGCACCTGTCCTCTCCGAAGGCGCGCTCCTGCGAACCGGCCAGGTGGCGCGCTGTTCACACTACAAGTCCGGGTTAGAGCTCCTCTTGGTCCGCCGCCTGCTGCCTTATTGACGGCCCAGAAGCGCCGGCGTAGCGTAGATATCAATTTCCTTATCATTATAATGATAAGGGTTAAGGAGGCAAAGGTGCCGAGAGCACGGGAAGCCCGGGACTGGGCCGCCAGCGGCGGCCTGAAGGGCATCGGGGATTCGCTCTACACGCCGTTCAGCGGTCCCGAGGGCGACGGAATCGACTGGGACGCCTACCGGGCGCTGGTCCGGTACTGCGCCGGCGACCTCGGTCACGCCATGCTGTGGGTGACCAGCGGCATCGGCGAGTGGTGGTCGCTGACCATGGACGAGCGCAAGAAGCTCGTCGAGGTCGCCGTCGAGGAGGGCCGCGCGGCCAACCCCGGCGTGGTCATCCAGGCCTGCACGTCCGCCGCGTCGGCCAAGGACGCCGTCGAGCTCACCCAGCACGCCCAGGACCACGGCGCGGACATCTGCTACCTGCAGACCCCGCCCATGGAGGTGCACGCCGGCGAAGGGGTGCTGCGGTTCTTCCAGTACGTCGCGGACCGGACCGACATCGCGCTGGGCATGTTCAACTCCCCGTCCTCGGGCTACGTGATGACCGCTGCCGAGATGGCCGAGATCCACCACCGGATTCCCGCCGTGGTCTCGGTCAAGGAGGGCGTGATGGACTCCACCGCGCGCTCCGCCGCTATGCACGCCCTGGCTCCCGAGCTGGTCATCTGGGAGTGCGACCTGATCGTCTACCGGGCCGGGTGGCTCCAGGCCGGCATCGTCGGGCCGGCCCAGCTGGGCACTGCGGGCTACCTGTACGAGGTCCCCGGCAACATGATGTACACGAAGTACTGGCAGCTGCTGTGGGACGGCGAGATCAACGAGGCCATCAAGTTCTCGGCCGAGTGCGGGCTGGACCGGCTCGGCGCCGAGGTCGGCTCCTGGTACACCGAGTACCCCGGCCGTCCCGGCTACTTCACCCACTGGGGGTCGGCGTTCCGGCACGCCGCCGCGGTCATCGGCCTCCCGATGAGTGACTATGCCGAGTCGCGGCCGCCGCAGGGCATCCTCCCCGACGCCGCCAAGTCGCAGATCCAGGCGGCCTTCGAGCGGGCCGGCCTGGCCGGGAAGGCCCTGGTCCGGGCCTGACCCGGCTCGCTGGCCAGACCGGGCTGTCCCGCGGTGGCGTAGGCCCCGCGGGACAGCCCAGTCGTCAGCTGAGGCTCGTGTGGCCCGCTTCGTGGTTGTCGTAACCGCCGGAAACTTAAACGTCAATTCCGCGTAACGGTTTCTGGCCCGTGGCCCTCATACGGTTCGAAGAGTTGGACCGCCCGCGGCATGTACCCGGGTGGCCCGCGAACCGCAGAGGGGAAATCATGAAGACGAACGTCCTCGACCTTGACCTCGGTCTCGAGGGCCGTGAGCTCGCCGCCTGGCTCGAGTCTCCCGAAGGGGAGGCGTGGTCACGGGCCAGCCACATGGACGCCGCCCGACACTCCCGCGGCGTTTTCGCCGACGTCAAGGAAGACCACCCGTCCACGTGCCCGGGAGACGGCTCGGACATCGAGCGAGCCAACCGCTGGGGCCTGGAGATCCTGACCGAGACCGTCTGGTACGGAATGAACGGCCTGCCCACCTCGACCGAAGTGCTGTAACAGAGCCTGTCCCAGGCCCGAGCCCGGCCGCCCGATCCGCGTCCGGGTACCCTGTCCGCCGAGACGCATGCCCCGCGGGGGCGGAAAATCAGAGCTAGGCGCCGGCCGGATAAATCATCTTTCATTCCGCTAAGCCCGCCCGGGCCCGCCATCATCGGCCCCGGTCACGCCTTGACATAAGTGTGTCAAGGCCGGTGAATATTAAGCAGAGTGATGCCTGGTATTGGGGGGGCATGGGGAACGGAAGCGGTCAATCACGCTCTACGAGTCGCGTGACTGCCGGCCGAGGAATCCCCGGAACAGGTCCTGACATGGCCAACCTGACCCACTACCGGCCTGTGCGGCCGCGCCACCACGGTGGCCCGGCCGTAGTCGAGCGGCCTGCGCCCTGGGTCTGGTCCCAGCTGAGTGCCTGTTTCCTGAGGGAGTCCGTCCATGAAGTCTTCACCGTCCCGCCGAGCGGCGAATTCGCTGCTCGCGCCGTTCGCGATCGGCCGTTCTCCTAAGAGACAGCGGCCTTCTGCCGGATCAGCCCGACGCCGGTTCCGGACCTTTACCGCGGCCGCAGTAGTCGGAACGTCCCTGCTCGCCGTGGCCGGAACCCAGGCTCTCGGCGCCGGGGCAGCCTCGGCGGCCACTTTCCGCCCCACGGGCACCGGCTTCAAGGCCCCGTTCTCCGGGCCGCTCCAGTTCGAGTATCTCGCCCCCACCGAACTCACCAGGCCGAGTCAGCTCAACCAGCCGCTCGGGCAGCAGAAGGCGGACTATATCGCGCGCAGCCTGGGCCTGCGGAAGTCCAATTCCCTCACCCGCCAGCAATATCTGGAATTTATCGCCGGTAAGGGCAATAACGGTGACTTGGCGTCGGCGAAGCTGGTGGATGAGAGCGTCGCGATTCTCACCAACACGAATGGCCGCCCGCTGTTCTCCAACGTCAACGGAGTCATCACCCCGTCCGTGCTGGCCAGCTACGGGCTGTACGTGAACACGAAGGGCCAGTTGCAGAGCCCGGCGAACGCCTCGGCTCCCACCCGGCAGATAAACGCGCTGCTCGCTCCGCGCGGGTACCTGAACAAGTGGCTGCTCACCAACGGCGCGGCCCGCTCCCTGTACCAGCTGTATCAGTCGCCCTACGTGGTCGAAGCCGCCTACGGCTTCGTCTCGCAGCAGATCTCCGGCGCCGCCCAGCTGGTGACCAACACCAAGGGCCGGGTCAGCGTCAAGGTCGGCATGTCGATGGCCCCCGCCCTCTGGATGGTCAACTTCATCCTGATCTACATCCTGAATCCGACGCTGGCGGCTTCCATGCCGGCTTACTGGGCGCCGATTCCCGCCCCGGTCGCCAACGCCATCCTGGCCAGCCCCACTGGCCAGGTCCCCTACAGCCAGTACAAGAAGTACCTGTCATAACCGCGAAAATGAGAAACCCGGCCTGTCGTAACTGACGCGGCAGGCCGGGTTTCTCATTGTGACGAAAAGAAGGGCCGACCGCACTTCTTGCCTCCCATGGCCGGCCCTTACAGGGACTCATGCGCATTCCTGTTCTGCTGGGCATGGGCGAGGCCGGCCATGGGGCGTCCGCTCCAGACAGTCATTGACGGACCGGCGCCGGCTTGGTCAAGTAAGCCGTCACCGTCACATCGGTGCCAGGGCTAGCGGCGGCCGCCGTCATGCCTCCGGGCTAGATGGACCGCATCAAGAACGGGGAGATTGAGCCGGGCTTTCAAGAGTAGGTGGCGGCCGCCGGGTAAGGAGGCGTGCCTGCCGCCCTGGCTGGCGCCGTGTACCGGCCTCAGCGCAGGCCGCCAAGAGATGGAGGCCATGATGAGCGAGTTCAGCAAGCAAGAGGAAGAAGCAGGGAAGCCCGGCGAGCAGGACGCCGAAAAGAAGGTAACCGCGGGTCAGCAGGATCAGGATCAGCACCGCCAGGCCCCAGCAGGGCCACGTTCAGCAGGACCAGGACCATGACCAGGCCAGGGACTTGTACGACGAGGAGCGAGACCAGCAGGCCCAGCAAGGCTACTAGGCCGGGCCCCGGGCGGCGGCTGCGGATGAATCCACTGCTGCGCCGCCCTGCGGTCAGGGCGCGGTCTCGGAGCGTGGCCGCCTGGCGAGCAGAGCCCGTCGCTGTGATGTGAAGTGCCACCATGGCCGGCCCGGATGGCCGTCGGCCTGGTCGACCGCGGACAGCAGGGTGTCGAGCAGGCACGGATCCTCGCGATGGCCGGCCTGCTCCTCCATGCGCTCGAACAGGTCGAGCGGATCTGCGCCGGCGAGCTGGCCGACGGTGTGCAGGCCGAGGGCCTCGAAGCGGGCGCCGACCGCGGGGCCGACGTTCATGAGAGAGGTCAGTGCAGCATCATCAGTCCGGGCGGCTGGCATGGACACACTCCTTACGGGTCGGCGACGGTACGTCCATGGTGGTGGAGACAGGCTGCCGCCGTCTTGAAGGTTTCGGCCATCCGGGGCCGGCCGACCGGATGTGAGCTCGATAGCTTGTTGTCGCAGCGCGGGTTAGATGACGCCAGCGCTGGTAGGTGGCCGCCATGACGGATTCCTTTGCGGTTGGTTCTGCGGCCGGGCACTCCGTGGCGGGGGATGTGCGGCGTCAGGGTGGCTGGCTGCCTGGCAGCCAGGATGAGCTTGAGGCATGGCTGGCCGGTCACCGGGAGCATGTGGCGGCCAAGGGCGAGCAGGTCAGGCTGCACCCGGTGATCGCCGAGTTCCAGGCTCTGATAGACACCGACCCGGTGGTGCGCATGTACCTCAGCGAGATGATCGCTCAGGTACCGCGGAACAGGCCCTACCGCCAGCGGCACCTGGAGAGCGTGCCGCAGCTGCTGCGCCTGATCAACGAAGTGCTGACGATGGCCCCCGAATACAGCCAGGACGCCATGGTGGTCCTGCCGCTCGGCGCGATCCTCGACTGGACCATGGGCACGCCGGCCGGCTTCGCGGCCTTCCGCGACAGGCGGATCAACGCGATGATCAAGAAGATCCTGAATGCGTGGTGTGAGTTCCTCGACAGCGGCAGCTCCCGCTACGTCCTCAATGACTCGCCATCCGGCTGGAAGGGCGAGGACGCCCGGCGGGCGATCGGCATCGAGCAATTCCGGCACGACCCGCAGGACGAGTACTGGGGCTTCTCGTCGTGGAACGACTTCTTCACCCGGCGCCTGGCTGACGGCGCCCGCCCGGTCGGCGCGCCGGATGACGACAGCGTCATCGTCAGCGCGTGCGAGTCCACCCCGTACGGCCTGACCACCGGCGTGCAGCTCCAGGACCAGTTCTGGATCAAGAGCCAGCCTTACTCGCTGCAGGACATGCTGGCCAGCGACGAATCAGCGGGCCAGTTCGCCGGGGGGACCGTCTACCAGGCATTCCTGAGCGCCACCGATTACCACCGGTGGCACAGCCCGGTGGCCGGGACCATCGTGCGAGCCTTCGTCCAGGAAGGCACCTACTACTCCGAGGCCGACTCCGAAGGCGCCGATGCCACCGAGCCGCAGTATTCGCAGTCCTACCTGGCCCATGTCGCGACGCGGGCGGTCATCCTCATCGAGGCCGACAACCCCGTCATCGGCCTGACGGCCTTCGTCCCGGTCGGCATGAGCGAAGTATCGTCCTGCATGATCGACCCGAAAATCCAGCCCGGCTACCACGTCGCCAAAGGCGAGGAACTCGGATACTTCCAGTTCGGCGGCTCGACCCACTGCCTCATCTTCCGGCCTGGCGCGATCGCTGACGTCGCCCTCGCGGCGATCCCGCAGCCGCACGACCCGCATCCTCCCCTTGTCCGAGTCCGCTCCAAGCTCGCCGTCGCGGCCTCGGGATGAACCATCGGGTGGCCGTCACCCCGGCCAGGCGGCACAGCGCGATGCCGCGCCTATCGGCCGGACCGGTGCCGTGTCAACGCCTCGGCGACGGCCGCAACAGGACAGAAGTCTCATGGTGAGTGAGTTCAGCGAGCTATAGAGAGAGAAGCAGAAAGCTCGGCGGGCAGGCCGCCCAGAACAAGCTGGGCCGGTGCTTAGCCAGATTCAGGCCAACACGAACGACGCCCGCGCCGCGAATCTCACGGAGCGGGCGTGCGCTGATGAGCCTTACTTCTTGAAGACGTCCTTGACCTTGTCGCCGGCCTGCTTGAGGTTCCCCTCGGCCTGGTCGGCCTGGCCTTCGGTCTTCAGCTTGTCGTCGTCGGTAGCCTGGCCTACGGCTTCCTTGATCTTGCCCTTGACTTCCGTGGCCTTGTGGGCGGCCTTATCCTCAGTTGCCATGTTTGGCACGCTCCTTCCGGTTTCCTTGACGTCTAACCTGCCTGGTCGTGACGAAACAACCTCGCTGGGTTTTCTTCAGACGGGTACGCCGTGGTCCCGAACAGCCCCCCTGATAGAGCACCGGTTGGGGTGCCGGTCAGGCGGATGGCT
The DNA here is from genome assembly GCA_963744005.1 of uncultured Actinomycetes bacterium. Classification (GTDB taxonomy): domain Bacteria; phylum Actinomycetota; class Actinomycetes; order Streptosporangiales; family Streptosporangiaceae; genus Palsa-504. Next base: position 338,472 of record CAVURU010000004.1, read on the forward strand.
CCTCGATGCGGAACCCGACCTTCAGGGTGACCTGGAAATAATGGACGCCGTCGCCCTCGACGTGTCCCCGGATTTCCGTGACCTCGAACCAGTCCAGGTTGCGCAGCGTCTGTGCCGCGCGGCTGAGGGCGCCTTTGATGGCATCGTCGATGCCTTCGGTGGAAGAGCCGACGATCTCGCTGACCGAATAGACGTTGTCCGCCATCGTGATTCCCTCCGCAGTAGTTGTTGCCGGTACCTACCCTTGGCGGCCGGGCTATTCCTCGGTGCGCGAGGCACGCCGGCTATCGGCACCGATGGCGCCTGCCGGTGCCCGTCGCGCTTCGGTGACGAGGTCAGCTGCCATCAGCCGGGCGCCGGGGACCGGCCGCTATGAAAGACGTGCGGTCACTCCCGCTGGGTGAGGCGGCCGCGGCACCTTGATGCCACGATGCGATGACCGTTGCGCCTGGCCAGGGGCGGCTGCCTGAACCCTCTATGACCGATTTCCCCTTAGCCTGCCGGATTCGCTGGGACCGGGCATCCGGCCTGAGGGACTAGCCGGAAGGTGTAGAGGCTAGCTACGGGCGCGACCACTCCGCTCGGGCGCCCCGCCCGATCCGGCGTGGTCAGGCGGTTCGGACCTGGCCATGTGCAGGTCGACCACGTCAAGCCCGAGGCCGATGATCCGCTGGAGGAATCCCCAGAGCGCGGCCTGATCGGGGAGGAGGGCGCGCAGGGTTGTCGTGTCCTGGCCTACGGCTACCGTGCAGTCGTCAAATGCGGCGCATAGCGTCGGACCTGCCTGGCCCGTGAACGTGATCTCATACAAACGAGGGCGGACCTGCACAACGCCTCCACCTGATCTCACGCCGTTACCGCATCTTGGAACAGCTAGCCGAGCTCAGGGCGGCTGCTCGCGGCCAGCCAGACACTGCTGTGAGACGGGAGTACTTCCCGCTGCCCGCGCTGGCGTGCCGTGAGGGTCGTGGCCGGTGCCGGGATCCTGCCACCATCCCAAAGGCCCATCAGGTCAAGGACGCGGCGAGCCCGGGTACTGAGTGACCGGATGATGACCGGGCAGCCGCTGGGCGGAAACTGCGTCGCCATCGCCAGGGCTCTCGCTCCGGCGGCGTCGAGGAACGCCAGCTCGCCCAGCTCAAGGACAAACCGCTCGGTCCTCTCATTGACCACCAGGGCCGCGGACGTCAAAAACCCGCTAACGGAGAGACAGTCCAGGTCGCCGGTCGCGGTAAGTACGCAGATATGGCCGTCGCGAATGGCCTTAATCGTCAGAGCGCTCGTATGACCACCGTGCCTCAATCAGCTTGTGTCCCACCTCAAGCGATGCGCGGGGTCTGGACAACGCCAACTGAGGACATCTACCACAGTAACTATCGCTGGCGGGGGCGCGGCTGTCCAGAGGGCACTACCCGTCCGGGACAGTGATTAGCGTTGGTAACGATACGCGCCCCAGCAGGATTCGACCCTGATCTTGCTGCGGATCAGAAGGTTGGAACTCGTCCGTCAGCTCATTCCGCTGTGGTGTTGCCTGCTGCATGGGAGCAGCTTGATACTCCTCGTGTGACATCGCTCAGCGATCTACCGGCGGACGGCGACGGCGACGATGAGTGCCGTGTCTATCTGATCGGCCGCAGGTCATCGCCTCACGTGTCCCGGTACCGGGATTTTCTTGCCCGCAACCTGGTTCACTCGCGATGGGTGGACATTGAGCGGGATCCGCTCGCCCACCTTCTCGGCACGGGGCAGCTTGAGGGAAGGAGCCTGCCGCTGTTCCTGTTTCCGGATGGCAGCTCCCTGGAGTCCTCCGCGGCGGGCGGTGCGAAGTCGTACACCGAGGTGCGGGCCGAGCTGGCCGAGCGGGTCGGCCTGCATGCTCGTCCGGTCAGGGAACTGTATGACCTGCTTGTCGTCGGGGCCGGTCCGGCCGGGTTGACTGCTGCTGTCTACGGCGCCTCGGAGGGACTCGACACGGTCGTCGTGGAGCGGCATGCGCCCGGCGGGCAGGCCGGGACGAGCTCGCGGATCGAGAATTTTCCCGGGTTCCCGGAAGGGATAAGCGGCAAGGAGCTGGCCGAGGCCATCTACGCTCAGGCGCTTCGGTTCGGTGCTGAGATTGTGGTTGGTGCTGACATGGTCAGCGCCCGCAGAGAGCCCGACGGGACGATCGGGATCACGCTGGTGAACGGGTCCCATGTGCGCGCCCGGGCGGCGATCGGGGCGCCCGGTGTTCACTACCGGAGGCTGGAGGCACCCGGGGTCGAGGAACTCATCGGAAGCGGCGTTTACTACGGGTCGGCCCTTGCCCAGGCGGCTTTTCACCGCGGTGGGAACGTGTTCGTGGTCGGAGGGGCGAACTCGGCAGGCCAGGCGGCACTGCACTTCGCCAAGTACGCCGCCTCGGTGACCATGGTGATCCGGGGCGCATCGCTCGACCAGCGCATGTCGCGGTACCTCGTTGACCGCCTGGACGCGCACCCGTCCGTTACGGTGCGCACGAGATCGCAGATCACGCGGGCAGCTGGTCACGGGAAGCTCGAACGCCTCAGCATCTTCGATGAAACGTCGAATGAGGAAGTCGAGCTGCCCGCCGATGCACTGTTCATCATGATCGGCGGCATCCCCGTGTCAGAACGGGTCGAAGGATGGCTCCGCCGCGATGAAGACGGCTTCATGGTCACCGGTCCCGACGTCCTGGCCGCCGGTGACAGGGATCGCTGGTGGCCACTCGAACGCGACCCCTACCTGCTCGAGGCCAGCCAGCCCGGAGTCTTCATAGCCGGCGACGCCCGGCACGGGTCGGTCAAGCGCGTTGCCTCCGCCGTCGGCGAAGCCGCAATCGCCGTCCAGCTCGTGCACCGCTACCTGGCCGCGTTGCCACAGTAGAAACCCGACTCGACCGCCTAATTCAGCGCGCATTCCGGGCCGTACAGTGCAGCGATGCCGGACCGAAGGCCACCACCAAGGAAGTCCTGGCTTTATAAAGGCGGATGAACGCGGGCAGGGACGCGTCCGAGGTGGCGGATTGTCCGAACGGCTCCGGACGCCCATACAGGTATCTTGGGGCCAGAAGCTCCCAGATGGGCCACGAGAGGACAGTCGCGCTACGCTATCCGTAGATTGTGCTCGTGGGAGAGGTGCCGGGGTGGCGGAGCCAGGCGGCGAGATAGCAGCAGGCGCGGGCCGTAGCCAGCTGCGGGCTTCGCATGCAGAACGCGAGCAGGCGATCGGCCTGCTCAAAGCCGCGTTCGTGCAAGGACGGCTGGCCAAGGACGAGTTCGACCTGCGGGTCGGCTGGGCGCTCACGTCGCGGACCCGCACGGAGCTGGCCGCCCTCACCGCCGACATCCCCGCCGGTCTGGCAGAAGCCCAGCCGCCGCGGCTCGCCCAGAAAGGGGCCAGTAAGAAGCCGCCCGCGGCGGTTCTAGGCTCGATCGCAGTGTGGTGGGGCACGCTAGTCGCAATTTCGTTCTGGCTGGGGGACAACGGGCCTGCTGGCCGATCGATGGGCGCGGTCATCGTAGCCGTCTTGCTGCAGGTATCGATAGTCTCGGTTTGGCTGATCGCCTACGGCCTGAGACGTGCCGCCAGGCAGGGGCTGTCACGGGGCGGCGGTCAGGAATCCCAGCGCCCGGTATTAGCCCATCGTGCTAACGGATTTGCTAACAACGGATCTGGACAACCCAAGATGAAGCCGGACCGAGTTGCCGTCCGATAGCCCCCGCGAACAGGTCCATCCGGCATCTACGGACCGATCCGGACGGTCCTGATCTTGCTACGGATCAGATGTACGGTCCCTGCCGCGGAGCTTTGCCTGAGGTGAGCCGTACTGGATCAAGGCGGCGCCAGCGCCCGGCCTCAGCCTTGGGGTGGCCCGGGCGCACACCGGGCCACACAGATCGGTCGCCGCTGATCGGCTCGGATCACCAGGCATTCGGCTTCAGTGTCGCACGCCGCTGTCTTCCTTGCGGCTGGTCGAAGTCGGCACCCGCGAAGAACAGATCAGGCAGATCCAGGAGACGGCAGCACGGACCTCAAGCTAGCCCGGCGCGCCAAACCCCGTACGGGTTCAGCTTCCGTGTGCCGTCAGTGCCGCGCTCATGGTGTCGTCGAGCGATGCGCACGGTCCCGCAGAACCTTGATCAGGCAGAAGGCCAGCGCGCTGCCGAGCGTGGCCCGCGGATGAGCGCTCGTCCACAGCACGACCCGAAGGGACCTGCGAAGCCCCGAGGCGGCCCAGGCCCCTTGCGGGGGAGCGGCCGTGTCTGCCCAGTCGAAAGAGCGGAACCGGCCCAGGAAGCCTTGCCAGACGCACCCTTCCAGGCTGTGGATCAGGATCTGATCGGACCAGTGCCTGGCCAGCCGTAGATCCCGGGCCAGTTCCTCCCAGCTCAGCGATGGCATTTGCGGCGAGCCTGGTATATCCGGACCGCCCCCGGTGGTGCCGACGCCGATGGCCGGCGCCTCGGGTCCGTAGCTCCAGATCAGCCCCGGGCCCAGCGTGCGCATAAACGATGAATAAAGCATCCAGACTTCGCGGTCGGTCCTCACATCGACCAGGGCGAGCCGCTGCAAGAGCGTCGAGCCCGCTTTCCGCTCATCGGCGATCAGCGGGAATTGGTAATTCTCTACCGTCCACCCGTCGGCGTGGATCTGGTCGACCAGCTCCGCGTACGCGGCCCGCGACCGTTCCGGACGCGCCCGGTCGAATAGCCGGGGTACCAGCATCGGCACCAAACCCCACGGATTATCCATGATCTGCTGGTAGATACGTGCATCAGGCTCGATATCCAGCCCCACCCCCTGCTAGGTCAGGCCGTGCCTGCGCGTCCACGCCCGCCACTCCTGGTAACGCCCGGCGGCCTCGGCAGCGTTGTCAGCGGTGAAGTAATAGCCCTGAGCCAAAGGCAGCACGGGGATGCCCACCACCGGTATCCCCGCCGCATTCAGGCGCTGAACCACCCCGGCTCGTTCGGCACTGAAGTCTGAGAGCATGAGCGTCACCCGGGCGCCGAGCGCGAGCAGATCCTCGATCACCGAAGAGTCGGCAAACAAAGCCGTCAGCCGGGCAGGATCCAACTCGCAGGCGAACGTCAATTCAGGCCGGGGTGAAGACAGCTTCACCCTCACAGTGTCTCAGGCCCAGATGGCGCAGCGAGACAAAGGCCGGGGCGGCAGCCCCTGACGCCCGGGTCCAAGGGACTCGGGCGTCCCTAGTGGTTATCAATCCGTGCTGCGCGCACGCCGTCAGCGCGGCGCCGACACCAGGCCCGGGGACACTCCGGACCTTCGATAACCGGTGGTTGAGGTAGCCATCTTCCTCGGCACTCCAGTATCCAGGTCGTAAACACCGCCTCAATGGCGCCTGCGGCGTCGCTGCGCGATCGGCTCCGCCGCCCATTGACCCGGCGCTCGCTCCCCAGGGATTCGGCGCCTATCGGGGAGACGGCCGGGACTAGGATTCGGCCGGGCCCGTGACGTCATTAGCCTCCGTGTCGAAGCGGGCATCAAACGACCTGGTGATATTCCGCGGCTTGATCGCGGGTGCTTCTACCGCGAGGCGCACCGACCTGAAGCACGCCGAACAGCTCTTTGCCTCCGGAGATTTCGGCCGTGGAGGAACAGTGCTAGGGCGAGGAGCGGAACATGGATTGCCGGGAGGTTGCGGGCGAACCGTGCTGGCAGGTAGATGTCGGTGACCGAACCGTGCTCAGCGCCGAGAGACTCAGCAACATCGGTGAGCGGACAGCGGAATCCATTAGCCGCGAAGACCAGGCTCTCTGCGGCGATCACGGCGGCTGCGATTGCCGCCCGCCTGTCGGTCCGGTTCGCCAGCCCCGCATACAGCACATAGACCATGCAGGACTCGATGGAGAACCAGACCAGAGTGTGCGCGGCCTTAATCGCCAGGAGTGCAGGCCTGGCGCTCGCGTTCTGTGACTCAACCGCTACTGAATCTGCCCTCTCTGCTCGGCTCCTAATGCTGCGCAGCATGCGCTGGCTCATCACAAAGCTGATGAGTTCGGCTGGCTCCACGACCAACGGCGTCCACCGGCGCAAATACCTGTAGCGCTCCCGGACCATGAGCCGGGTTGATCCACCCGGCCCAGTGCGCAGGACGAAAGCCCAGGTGAAATCGTAGGGAGCTGGCATCGGGCCCATCGGGATCCCGCCGCGCAAGACCAGCGAGCACTCCGGATCAACGAGCGCCACCGTTAGCGCGACCTCGGGAGCGAGTTTGACCTGGGTGCCGATTTCCACTTGCTGATATTCCGGGACAATACGGTCCGCGCTGTGGATGTCGCAGCCTAGGAGATTCTCCAGGAAGTCGTAGCTGTAGAAGCCGCCGCGTCCCTGGCCGAGCTGGGCAATCCACGGCCAGACACTGGCGGCTGTGGCCCGGATCGTGACCCCTCGGGTCGCCGTCATGTCCGGGCGGGGCACCAGCTCATCACCGGGAAGGGCCGCGCTCACCTCGGCGTCGGTGGCACCCCACCGCAAATACCGCCTCCTCAGGAGAGCGGCGACGGCAATCGCGGTTCCAAGGGCGGCCGATCGCGCACCAAACGCTCTCCCTTGCCTCATAGATCCTCCCAAATGCGCTCAGCCTACGCCCGCGGAGCACACCGCAGCGGCCGAGGAAACGGGCCGAGAGGGCATGCTCCCGGCGACCAACAAATCACTGCCGCCAGCGGCGAACGCGAGCAAAACAACCACGGACAGTCCCTTCCAGGTCCGGCGTCTTTGCGACGCTGAACATTCGCGTCCGTACTTGGCTTCGGGACGAAGAGGCCATCTGTACTGCCGAATCCGGCCGTAGGTGTATCGGTGTCAACGGCGGCCCAATGTGGACCCGGCTGCGGCGGCTGAAAATGGACCCGCCTGCCCTGTGATTGTTGTGTTTTAGTTGCTGGTGGTGGCCGCGGGGACGCGGCCGAGGTCTCGGTCTTTGAGGCGGTAGCTGTCTCCTTTGAGGGCGATGACTTCGGCGTGGTGGACGAGGCGGTCGATCATGGCGGCGGCGACGGTGTCGTCGCCGAAGACTTCGCCCCAGCGGCCGAACGGCTTGTTGGAGGTGACGATGAGGCTGGCCCGCTCGTAGCGGGAGCTGACGAGCTGGAAGAACAGGTTGGCAGCCTCGGCTTCGAAGGGGATGTAGCCGACCTCGTCGATGATCAGCAGCGGGACGCGGCCCAGGCGGGTGAGTTCGTCCTGGAGGCGGCCGGCGTGGTGGGCGTCGGTGAGCCGGGCGACCCACTGTGAGGCGGTGGCGAATGCGACCCGGTGCCCGGCCTGGCAGGCCCGGATGCCCAGCCCGGTGGACAGGTGGGTTTTGCCGGTGCCGGGCGGCCCGAGGAACACCACGTTGTCTTTCGCGGTGACGAAGTCCAGGGTGCCGAGGTGGGTGATGGTCTCGCGTTTCAGCGACCGCTGGTGATCGAAGTCGAAGTCTTCCAGCGACTTGCGGGCTGGGAACCGGGCGGCGCGGATACGGCCCTCGCCGCCGTGGGACTCCCGGGCGGCGACCTCGCGTTGCAGGCAGGCGGCCAGGAACTCCTCATGGGTCCAGGATTCGGCCCGGGCCCGTTCGGCGAGCCGTTCCACCGCCCCGCCCAGCGACGGGGCCTTCAGCGCCCGGGCCAGGTAGGCGATCTCTGAGGACACGTCCCGGCCCGGTGCCGTGGCGCCAGCCCGGCCGGGCATCACGCCGCTCCCTGATCGCCGGTGCCCAGGATCCGGTCGTAGTCGCCCAGGGCCCGCTGCTGCACGTCGGTGTCAGCCGGGCGGGTCGTGATCAGGCGGCGGGCCTGGCGCAGCTGCGCCGCCGCGGCGGCATGGGCCGGGTCGGTGATGCTCTGGTGGGCGGCCCAGCACCGCGGGTGCCAGGCGACCTGCAGGCCGGCGCAGGTGACCGTGACCTCCTCCAGCCCAGCCGCGATCTCGACCGTGCGGCCGATGACCGAGGGGTGCACCGAGTAATCGTTGGAATCCACCCGGACGTAATGGTCGCGGGGCAGCCGGGTGGCCAGCCGCCACCCGGTCACCGGGGCCACCGGCGGCAGCTGGAGCATCGCGGCCTTATCGGCCTCCCACCGGTCAGCCAGCCGGCATCCCAGCGTCCGGTGCTGACGGGTGTTCGCCCGCATTAGCCAGTCCGCCAGCTGGGCGTTGAAGTCCGCTGGGCTGGCGAACCGGCGGCCAGGCAGAAACGATGTCTCCAGATAGCCGTTGGCCCGCTCAACCAGGCCCTTGGCCTCCGGGTCCCGCGGCCGGCACTGGATCACCGTGATCCCCAGCGTCCCCCGGAACCCGTTCATGGCCTCGGTCAGCACCGGCTTCCCGGCCCGCCACTGCCCGACCGCCGACTCGTTGTCCCAGACCAGAGCCCGCGGCACGGCACCCAGGCCGCTGATCAGGGCCCAGTGCCCGGCCAGCAGGTCCGGGCCCTGACGCGACGGGATCATCCGGGCCGTCATCACCCGCGAATACCCGGCCACCATCACCAGCACCGGCGGCCGCCCCGCCTGACCCGCCCCCACCGGCACATCCGCCGGCGGGAACCACAAATCACACTGGGCCAGCTCACCGGGCAGATACTCCGTCCGCGACGCCGGATCCGGCGGGACGAACAACGGCCGCAGCTCCCGCACCCGGACCTTCAGCACCGTCAGCGACCGCTCCCAGCCGATCCGCTCCGCGATCACCGTCGCCGGCATATCCGGCCACTGCGCCAGCAGCTCCCGGATCCGCGGCTCGGCCGCATCCACAACCGACCCCTTCGCCGGCCGCTGATACCTCGGCGGCCCCTCCGCCGCCAGCGCCCGCCGCACCGTGTTCCGGCCCATCCCCAGCCGACGCGCAATCGCCCGCACCGGCATACCCTCCGCCCGATGCAACCGACGGATCTCCGCCCAGTCCTCCACGTTGATCACTCCCCACTATCAGGGAGGAGGGTCCATTTTCATCCGCCGGCACTGGTACAGGATTCACCCGCCGACGACAATCGGTCGGCGCCAGGTCCGGCACTTCCCGCGCCGTCCCGGCCCGGCAGTTGCCGAGAATCAGCGGAGTCATCCGCGCGCAGACTGGCGAAGTGGCAGCTGTCTTCCTCGCGCACGATTTCCCCAGTCGCAGACGTGGGGTCAAGAGGCCCCTGAGGGACCGTCGCTACGCGATCGGCGTTCTGCCGACCCTGGACCCGGCAACCGCTCGCAAGGGCATGGCAGCTGTCAGGAAGATGGACAGCACCAGGAGCGATGCTCGATAGTGGCCTCGATATCAACGGTGATCAGCCCGGCCGTGTGCCCTAGCCGTAGCCTCGCATCGGTGCCGGCCGGCAGTCGGAAAGGAGTCACCCATCATGACCGAGAGCGAACTGTTCGAGAGGGGCCTTCAGGCGCGGCGGGATGTCCTGGGTGCTGAGTACGTCGATGCGAACCTCGCTGGCGCCGATGAGTTCATGATGGCCTTTCAGCGCGTCCTGACTGAGTGGGCGTGGGGGTATGCCTGGAGCAGGCCGGGGCTGGATCGCAGGACACGGAGCATGCTGAATCTTGCGATCTTGACGGCGCTCGGGCGGCCTGAGGAGCTGGGCATCTATGTGAAGGGTGCGCTCGCTACGGGGGTATCGGCCGACGAGATCAAGGAGATACTGATTCACGCCACGGTGTACTGCGGCACGCCAGCCGGGCGCCAGGCGTTCCGGGCCGCGCATGAGGCTCTCCTCGCCGAGGGCGCGTTGCCTCGTCCCAGCTGAACGCCCGGGACCGAGGTCGCAGGTCATCGCGGGCTGGTCGGGCAGGGAAGGCTGGCGCGCCTGGCAGGGCGCGGACTGCTGCTGATCCGGCACCAGCTCGCACGGATAGCCGTGCAGCCAGGAATGCAGCCAAGAACCCGGACGACAACGAACCAGGGCATGCAGCCACAGCCGCCGCTTCCAGCATGCCGACGTGCCAACCTGCAAGCCACAGCCATCTTGTAAACGGCAGGCCAGCGTTCGAACCCGCTCACCTGCTCCCCTTCACAAGGGTATTTTCCCAGGCCCTCACGTGCGCCCTCGATGAGCAGGCGCGCCAGTTGCGGGTACCGCCGTCACTTGCTCAGGTGTCCTGTTTGGCGAGTTCTTGCCGCGGTTGCGGGCTGCGGTCCGGAATTCGGGTATTCAGCAGCGTGGCCAGCAAGACGGCGACGATCGCGACGGCGCCGCCGATAAGGTAGGCCAGGACGTAGTAGGGCGCATGACCTGATGTTCCCCGTCCAGCTGCCATGCCGCCCAGCACACTGAGGCCCAGCACCGAGCCGATCTGAGTGAACATGGCCTGGAGCCCGGCGGCTGACCCATAATCCTCCGCGCTCACTGAGTTGATGAGCCTCACCGTGAGCCCCGGCTGGGCGATGCCCAGGGCTAGCCCGCCCAGGACATTCCCCGCGATGAATGCGCCGAGCCAGTGTTCCCAGGCGCCGAGGGCGAACACGCACATGGCCATGACGGCCAGCACGCCGCCGACCACGGGACCGCGCCGGGGCAAGCTCCCGGGCAGGCGGACCCAGACGGGGGAGGACAGGCTCATCGAGATCGTCCTGGCGGTCATAATCAGCGATGTCGCTGACAATGTAATTCCCAGCGCCGTTTCAAGGTATATGGGCGTCAGGAGAAAGCCGCCGAAATGGCCAAACATGATGCAGGCCATAATGGCGTTTGTCAGGCAGAACGTCCGATTCCGGAAGAACGATATCCGGATGAGGGGATACGTTATCCGCAGCTGGCGGCGGACGAATAGCGCCAGGACGGCTAGGCCCGCCGCGAAGACCGCGCCGAGCAGTACCGACGGCCCGCTGGAAGGCAGCTGATTGACCGGGAACAAGACGGCTAGGATCCCGGCCACCAGCAGGCCGGCGCCGATGTAATCAACCCGCGTCCGCTGGGTCTGGTGATCCCGGGGAAGAATACGCACGGCCAGCAGCAGGGCTGCCGCCGTGATTCCCGCCTGAACCACGAAGAGTGAACGCCAGCCAAATGCCTGGGCCAGCGGGCCTCCTAGCGCCAAGCCGATCACCGGAGCGCCAGCCCCGACCATCGACCACCAGCCCGTGACCTTCGCCCGCTGATCGGCCGGGTAAACCCGCATGATCAGCGCCAGCGCGGTGGGCATGGCCGCGGCTCCAAACGCCTGACCGATGATACGGACGGCGATGAATACCGCTGCGGTCGGCGCCACGACCGTAGCCAGGGCGGCGGCAGTTGAGCCAGCCAGGCCGATCAGGAACACCCTGCGGTGCCCGTAGGTGTCGCCAAGTTTGCCGCACACCGGCGTGCATACCGCCATGACCAGAAACGGGCCAGTGATAGCCCAGGTCAAGACGCTGGCAGAGACGCCGTAACTGCGAGCGATAGGAGCGAGGACGACGCTGAAGAGCGTAATCGGGAACGTAGTCGCAAACTGGCCGGCCAGCGTCGCTATGAGTATCAGCCGTCGGTTATCAGGCTCCGCCATGTGCCGACCGCCTTCCGCCGCTGCTTTCCCGACGTCTTTAGCAAGCCTAATTTCGTACCAGCGCTGTGGTCAATGGACTCCAGTCGCTCCGCCGGCACCCCAGGGACCCGGCAAAGTCGCTCATGCGGTCTGAAGCAGCTGTAGCGTCCGCTGCGGGTCGCGGGCGTGGTGCCGGTTGGCGGCGGCGATGTTGGTCTGGCCGTCCAGGCGCAGCAAGCTGATGGCCAGGCTGCGCAGCGATGCCATCACGCGGGGCGCGTTTCCCGTCCTGACCAGCGATTTGTCCTCCTGGTAGGTCACGTCCCTGACCCAGTGAAGGCGGTTTTCGATCTCCCAGTGGCTGCGGACCCAGGCGGCCAGGGCGGCGGGATCGGCGTCGCGGTCGCTGGTGATCAGGTAGACGACCTCGACGGTCTTCTTGCCCTTCGTCGTGACCGTGCGGCGCAGTTGCGCGACCTGGGCGGCGCCGTCGAACCCGATCCAGGCCGGCGCCAGCACGGCCTTAATCGTGCGGCGGGCGCGGCGGCCGTGGCCGGTGCTCACGGCCGAGATGGCAGGGATCCGCGCCCAGGGAAGCTTCTTCAGCTGCCGGTACAGCGTCGGCATGTTGCCCTTGACGGTCATCACGTAATCGGCGTCCCGGCCGAGAATGACCTGCGCGGTATCGCTCTGCGTGTGCATCGCGTCGATCGTGATGACCGCGGCGGCGAGGCTGGCGAAGGCTTTCAGCAGCTCCAGCATGGCGGGTATCTCGTTGGACTTCTCCGCTACGGCGACCTGGCCGAGGACCGCGCCGATGCCGTGGGCCAGGGCGGCGACCAGGTGCGGGGCCTTCCCGTCCTTGTCCTTCGCGCCGCGGACGGTCTTGCCGTCGATGGCGATCACCAGCCGGCCGCCGGCCCGCACCGCCCTGGTGTGCAGCCACACGCCGAGGACCCGGTCGAGCACATCCGGGCTGACCAGGGCGAAAGCGCGCCGGAACGTCGACTCCTCCGCCGGGCCGCGGGCCGCGCCCAGCCCGGCCAGCACCTCCGGGCCCGCGTCGGCGGCCCACTGCCCGATCGCGGCGAACGACCTCGACCCCGCAATGACCGCCGCGATCCCGACGGCGAGCAGCCCGGCCAGCCGATGCCGCCGCCCGCGCCTCTTCCGCGGGTCCGGGACCTGGGCGAGGAGATCGAGCAGGTACTGGCTGCGGGCAGCCGTCATAGACGAAGATGTCATCGGCGGGCGGGTGTCCCTTGTGGCAGAAGATGGTGAGCGTCAGAACTTCCATCGTTCCGTCCGGGCCCCGCCCGCCGCCCCAGGACACGCCGGGCCCATCACCTGCTGTTACGACATAGCAGGTCACAGCCTCAATTCACGACTTTGCCGGGTCCCTGGCCGGCACCCTAGTCGGCGCATGGCCTGGGGCTGGCGCCTGGATCTGCGTCGCCGGCGGCCCCGACCTGCCGCTGCGCTCCCCCGGCGGCCAGCACGGCGCGCAGCGCGACGGCGGCTGGCTTTGCCCGACCAGAGCGAGCATGCGCTGCTCGGCGTCGGCGCGCTGGCTAAGCCGGCTGGCCAGGAGTCAGACTTGGTCGTAAATTGCCGATGGGCGGCAAGCCGTACAAGGAGGCAACGGCGATGGCGTGGAAGCTGATAGAGACCCGGGAGTTGCTGGGGAACGATGGCATTCCCGGCCAAGTCAAAATTTACGATGTCGGTAACGGTGCCCTGGAGGCAGAGATCACTCTCCCTCTGCATAGAGAGGAGCAAGCGGACCTTCTGGTCGAGCTATTGGCCGACTTGTGGCGGAATCTCAACAGGGGAGCGGCCCAGGGCTAGCCGGTAGCTGAGAGGATCCCGACCCGGGCCTCGGCGTCAGCTTGTCTTCGCAGGTCAGCGTCGGCATACCTGACGTGGATGGGTGAAAATTCAGGCTGCCGTGACAGGATCACATGAGGCTAAGTATCCCTGCTAACTGCATGAGTGTGCCGAGTCGTATATTTGGCTTATAGGGCTGCGGCAGCAGCACAGCGGGCTGCCCCGGATGACCCCGGGACTCGCCTGACCATGCCTGCCCAGGAGGCATGATCATGAACGACGTTCGACCGGGAGCTGGCCGGCGGTTCGTCGCGATCTATCTGCGTGGCAGCTCGGCAAACCGTCGGTGGCAGCGCGCCGAATGCGAGCACGTCGCAGCCGCGCAGTACGGCGGCATCCCGGTCGAGTTCTACGAGGACGCCGAGCGCTGTGCCGATGGCCGGTGGTCGGAGGCCGACCGGCTCATGGTGGACCTGGACGCTGGCGCTCTCGCCGCGGTCATTTTTAACTACGGCCTGGCCCGATTCGTCCGGACGCCGGTAACGATGGAGCGGCTGGCCGAGTCCTGGGTACCCATTCACAGCGTGCACGGCGAGGACTTCGACTTGTCGACGTTTGACGGCCGCTCCAGATTCCGCCTGGTGGCGGCCATGGAACTGGACCATGCTGAGGCACGCAGTGCCCGTGCCAGGGACCTGGTCTGGGGCCGCAGGGGCCGCAGAGGCCGCAAAGGCGATGTCTCCGATGGCTGACGGCAGGCAGCGCCGGGCGCGAACCAGAGGCCGCACCGCTCATCGATGACAGCCTGCCCTGACCCGGACCGCGCTCACAGCTTCTGGTATGCCGACCAGGGACGGCCACCGAATCATCGGACCAACCGAGCCCTCCGGATACCGGGCCGACTCAATCGCGCTGTTTGCCGCCCCACGTTGACCAGCATTCCAGCAGGTCAGCCAGGAGACGGGCAGGTAACAGAGCTAGCCGTAGATCACTACGGACCAGATGATCGGTGGCTACCGCAGAGCGCGGCCGCGTTGGGTCAGGTCATCCTTGTGGTGCGATCTCCCGGCCCACCGTGAGAGCAGCCCGGAGTTGGTCCGGCATGTCACGCAGGGCAGCGTCGGGCAGGGTGCCGGTGGCATCGAGCACCTTGCTGAAGAAGCATCGCGCCGCCGCGGTGACGATGATGCTGAACACGTCCGTGTCGGAGAACCCCAGGTCGTGCAGCTGGTCTACGTCTTCCTGGCTGATCTTCTCCGCTTGGAGCGCTACCTTGCGGGCGAACCGGACGACGGCGGCGTCCGCGGCATCCAGCGTGGTGCCCGCATCATCTTCCGCGATGCTGATGACCTGCTCGGCTGAGTAGTGGCTGGCCGCCAGGACTTGCCCGTGCACCAAGCTGCAGTAGCTCGATCTGATGGCCGTGGCAGCCGCGACGGTGGCCAGCTCATACAGCCGCGGATCCGTTCTGGACGTGATCGCGTCCTTCAGCGCCAGCCAGCCCTGCAGTACCTCGGGCCGGTCACTGAACGCACGCGTGAAGTTGGCCACATGTCCCTGATTAGCTACGTCCTGGTCATAAATTGCTTTGACCTCGCCGACCGCCTCCTCGGGCGGGACGGTATGAAGGTATGGCATTGTTTGTCCCTTCCAGCTCCGACGCTACGCCGATCGTTAAGAATGTGCAGGCATTGACCTGGCGGGTATTCACTGAATATCAGCCGCCCTGTACTGCGAGACGGTAGGTGACACCGTGCTCTGGCGGGACCTGCACACCGCCATCTACCTGAGCTAGCACCACTGCCTGATGACCGGCAGCGTCCACCGTTTACCCGGATGAGCTAGCTTCCGTCGGACGTGGAGTGCCACATGTCGTCGGAGCTGTCGCCCAGGTGCACCATGTGCAGCTGCGTTCCGTAATGGGTCAGGGCTGGCGAGGCCCAGCTTTGCTGGCCGGGGATCCGGACGTTGGGCGTCCAGGTGTTCCCGTCGAACGTGGAGTGCCAGATGTCGTCGGAGCTGTCGCCCAGGTGCACCATGTGCAGCAGCACGCCGAACTGGAATATGGCCGGTGCAGCCTTGCTTTGCTGGCCGGGGATCCGGACGTTGGGCGTCCAGGTGTTCCCGTCGAACGTGGAGTGCCAGATGTCGTTGGAACTGTCACCGAGGTGCACCATGTGCAGCAGCCCGCCGTATTCGGCAAGTGCGGGCGAGGCCTTGCTCTGCTGGCCCGGGACCCGGACGTTAGGCGACCAGTTCGTCTTGTCGAACGTGGAGTGCCAGATGTCGTTGGAGCTGTCGCCCAGGTGCACCATGTGCAGCAGCCCGTTGTTCGTGGCCAGGGCTGGTGCAGCTTTGCTCTGCTGGCCGGGGATCCGGACGTTGGGCGTCCAGGTGCTCCCGTCGAACGTGGAGTGCCAGATGTCGCGGGAGCTGTCGCCCAGGTGCACCATGTGCAGCCCGCCGTAATAAGCCAGGGCTGGCGGAGCCCAGCTCTGCTGGCCGGGGATCCGGAGGTTGGGCGTCCAGCTGGTGCCGTCGGACCTGGAGTGCCAGATGTCGTTGGAGCTGTCACCGAGGTGCACCATATGCAGCTGCAGCCCGTCCGGGCCGCCATAGGCGAGAGCAGGTGAAGCCTTGCTCTGCTGGCCGGGGATCCGGACGTTAACGGTCCAAGCCATCGCTCCTCCTGCGCTCTACTCGTGGCGTTAACCCGTGCCGGCCGCGCCGTTCAGTCAGACGGAGGCCGGTTCGCCGCTACTGATACACGGCTCTGGCCGGATCACCGGTCTGATGTTCTTAGAGACCGCCAGATGCGGCCATTTCCTGATCCCGGGCTCAGCTGAGACCGGACCATAGGTAGCTCCGCCGATTCCGTAGATGCCTCCGATGCAGCCGACGATGACTGCGAGGATGAGCAGTACGGGGGCCAGGAGCTGGCGGGCAGACTCACCCGGATCCGCGTGAGGGGGCCGGGTCAGGGCCAGCCAGCTCCCGAGGGGGATCAGGACCGCCGCGATGACTAGATCGAAGACACGCGGGCCGGACAGCAGCTCGACGCGGATGACTGATCCGGCGATGACCCCGGGCACTGTCCCGGCGATGAGCAGCACGGCCAGGTACCTGCCGGTCTGAGTCCATGGAACGCAAGCTCCGCGGTATCACCCTCTACGAGCACGCCCTTGAGTACACGGCCTCGGCGTGGCCCACCGCGGCCGCCAAGACACGCGTGTCCATCGTCGAAAGCCTGATCTGGGTGATAACAGTTGTGGTCCGGGATCTGCCCGGTGCTCCCGACCCTGAGCTGATCCGCTCGGCGCTGCGCAGCAAGCTCAACCAAGGCCCCTTCGCGGCACAGCTGGACCAAGACCAGGCCAAGGCCATCGCCTGGGTACAGCGGGCCTCACGTCCGATCAGCGTGCTGGAAGACCCGTCTGTAGTCTGCGACGTTCTCGACGCCCTAGCCATCCGGCTCGACGGCAAGGCCGCCAGCCCCGAGTACTTCTCCCGTCGCCGCCGGGTCTGGCACAAGTGCCTCGCCTACGCCGTCCGCGAGAAACGGCTCGCCTCCGGCCCGTTGAGCAAAGCCAACCTGCCCGAAGGATGGACCGCCCCCGCCAGACCCGACGACGCCTTGGACCCCCGGGCGGTCGGCAGCCCGGAACTAGTCTCGTCAGTGCTCACCTCTTGCCGCACCATCGGCCGCCGGCAAGGACCCGGGTTCGTCGCCTTCTACGGGTGCATGTTCTATGCGCTGATCCGGCCCTCCGAAGTGGCCGCACTCACGAAAACCAGCTGTTATCTGCCCGAGGAGGGCTGGGGCTACCTGATATTCGCCGACTCCAGCCCCGCCGCTGGGAAGGCCTGCACCGACGACGGCGCCGTCCACGAGCACCGCGGCCTGAAAGGCCGTACTAAAGGACTCGGGGGCGTATGGACCGCGCGGATGGACCAGGCCCTGCCCCAGGACCAGCCATGACCTGGGGGGCGTCCGGGGGGCGGAAACCGTCTCAGGTGGCGCACGGTGGCATGTCGTGTCCGACCGTGACACTGGACATTTAGCGAAATTGCAGGTCCAGCAGGGGAAACTCGAGCTGACGATACGCGCCCCCAGCAGGATTCGAACCTGCGCACACGGCTCCGGAGGGCAAGATCATTTAGCTCCAGAGCCTCAGCCGATGAGTCCAACCCAGGATTTTCGGGGCGTGGTGGGGGAGGAGCGGCCGCGCGGGGGCTGGTGTTCAAGCCAAGATCATCACCAAAACCCAAGAGCGTTTGTACCGATGCATCACATGATGACCGTGGCGGCTCCAGCGCGCACCGTAACG
Source organism: uncultured Actinomycetes bacterium (assembly GCA_963744005.1). Lineage (GTDB taxonomy): Bacteria > Actinomycetota > Actinomycetes > Streptosporangiales > Streptosporangiaceae > Palsa-504. The sequence continues at coordinate 356,101 of CAVURU010000004.1, forward strand.
CCAGGGCGGCCCGCCGTGGCCGTTAAATCTGACGTGAGGGTCGGCCACGACATCGCCTACGTCACCCGCGGCCACGCCTCCGGATGCGCGGGAGCCATGGCCTACTACACCAAGGCTGGCGATCCGCCAGGAACCTGGGAGGGCAGCGGCTGCGCCGCTCTCGGCGTCTCCGGGACAGTGCAGGCCGAAGTCGCCGAACGGCTCTACCAGCAGGGGATCGGTCTGGGTGGCGAACGGATCATCCGGCACGCCGCCCCGAAGAGCGACGAGGACCGGGCCACGGCCGAAGCCGCCGCAATTGCGCGATATAGGGACGAGCATCCGTTCGCATCCGTGAGCGAGATCAACATCGAACGGACCCGGATCCGGGCCACCAGCCCGGGAATCTCCCGGCCCTATTACGACATCACCAGCAGCGCTTCCAAGTCGATATCGGTCCTGCACGCCAGCCTCCGCGTCGCTGCTGCCCAGGCTCGCGAGACCGGTGACGAGATCAACGCCGTGGCCCTGGACGCGGAGGCGCAGGCCATCGAGGAAGCCCTTCTTGAGTCTGTCCGCGAAGGGCTCGAGTTGCTCGAGGCTATGGCCTGCTACGTCCGCACCGGGCACCACTCAGCCAGTACAGGGGAGTGGCGAGACGGGAGAGGCCTCGTCGCCACCTCCTGGCTGCACACGATAAGTCGCGACGGGGATCCGCAGCTCCACGTCCACCTCGCCGTCCTCAACGCCGTTCAGCGCGGCGACGGAGCTGACAACAAGTGGCGCGCAGTGGACGGGCAGCATTTCTACCAGCTGAGGCACCTCTACGGGGTCACTGTTGACCGGGCTTTCGAACAGCGGCTGCTGGACATGGGCTACGCCATGACCGAACGCGCCGACGGGAACGGCGCCGAAGTCGGCGGTATCTCCCAGCAGGTCATGGACCGGTTCTCTTCCCGGGCCCAGGCCATCGGCGGCAAGCTCTCTGAATGGGTTGACCAGTACACGGCCAAGTACCACGCGCCGCCGAGCAAGCGCACGATCTACCTGATGGGCCAGCAGATCGCCAAGGACACCCGGCGGCCCAAAGCCGAGGCCAAACGGATGGCAGGCGGGAAAGACACGGGCGGCGAGGTTACTGACGAGGAACGGCTGAGGGCCTGGGAAGAACAGACCACCAGCGATGAGCTTCAGGTCCTGAGCGCCGTCTACGCCGAAGCCAGGGCCTACGCTGCGCGCTCGATCATCCGCCGTGACCTGACCGCTGCGGATAAAGCCAAGGCTGCTCGGATCGCGGTCGCCGAGGCGCAGCGGCAGCGCAGCGTCTGGGGAATCTCCGACCTCTGCCTGGAGATCCACCGGGCACTGCCCGTCGGCGCTACCCCGGCCGACATCACCGAGGCCGCGATGCTGGCCATCTCCGGCACGGTCGGCGCTGAAGTCGTCCGGGTCAGCCCGGCACCTGACCTGATCGACGTCAGGTCCCTCGGGATCCGCGACTCTGACGGGCAGTCCATCTTCCGCAAGCCGAACAGCCACCGCTGGTCCTCGATTGACCACCTCAATCTCGAAGAGCAAGTGCTCAGCCAAGCGAAGCGCCCGATGAGGCCACTGGTCACCGTCCAGCAAGTCCGGGACGAGCTAGACAGGCACCACCAGGACCTAGACGACGAACAGTGCCAGGCGGTCATCACTCTGCTTACGGCGGACCGGGCCTTGGCCCTGCTGACCGCTCCTGCAGGCGCCGGCAAGACCAGGACCATCGCCGCGGCCGCCGAAGTGTGGCACACGCTTACCGGTGGTCGGCTGATCGGCTTGACCCTGAGCGAGAACGCGGCCCGCGTCATGGTGACCGAAGGCCTGTCCGACGCCTACAACATCGCCCGGTTCCTCGGCAAGAGCGCTGACTCCGACCAGTTCAGTCCCGTCCACGTCGGCTCGGCCGACAAACTCGTCATCGACGAAGCCGGCCAGGTCGCCACCCGAGACCTCGCCCTCATCCAGCAGACAGCTAGCTCGGCCGGGATGGTGGGTGTCGGTGACCCGGCCCAGCTCGGCCCGGTAGAAGCCGGAGGCTGGTTCAGCTGGTTCGCCGACGAGCTCGGCGCCGCTGAGCTGCAGGAGGTACGCCGCTTCGCCAGCCCATGGGAGGCCAACGCCTCCTTGCAGCTCCGTCGCGGCAACAAGGCCGTCCTGGCCGCGTACGACGCGCACGGCAGGATCCGTGCCGGAGACTCCGAAGCTATGCACGATAAGGCCGCGATGGCGTTTCTGGCCGACTTCCTCGACGGCAAGGACGCTATCTTGCTCGCAGGCTCCAACGCCGAAGCGGCCGACCTCGCACGACGCGTCCAAGACAAACTCATCGATGCAGGACGCGTGCAGCCACCCCAATTCGAGCTCGCCGACGGCAACCGGGCAGGCATCGGGGACCTGGTACGCGCGAGGGAGAACACCAACGAGCATCGACGCTGGCGGACAAGCCTTGGCCAACCGCGACGTCCTCCGCATCGAAGGCCGGACCTCCAGTCAGGTACGAGTGCGCCGCCAGATTCAAGGCGGTTGGTCCACGCCGTTCCTCATACCTGAGCGATACCTTGCCGAGCACAGCGAGCTGGGCTACGCCGGAAACACGCACGTCGCTCAGGGACGGACCACCAATACCGCCCACCTGCTCGTCACCGGATCCCTGAACCGGCCCTCGCTGTACGTCGGAATGACCAGAGGACGCCACGCCAACACCGCCTACGTCGCCACCGGCGAACCGGCGCCCGGCTACGAACCGGAACTCATCAATCCCGAGGTCATCCTCGCCGAAATCATCGACAACGACGGGACCGAGCTCACCGCCACCGAAGCAAGCAGGCAAGCCCAGGAATGGCCAGCCAGCACCGGCCACCTAGCCGGCATCTGGGCCGCCTCAATGCGGGACACAGCAACGCGAACCATCGACAGCAAGCTGAAAGAACGCCTGGCCGCCAATGATTACCACCGTTACCTCCAGGAGCCGCAAAGGCAGCCATTGCAGCACGCGCTCAGCGAACGCCAGCTCAGCGGAGAAAACGTCATCTCCCTTATCGAGCGGATCACGGCCGCCGACCTTGGCGGCGCCAGGAGCATCTCCGCCGTCCTGCACGCCCGCCTGGCGCAGGTCGAAAAACCCGGGGCAGTCCCACCACCTGGACGCAGCGGACCCCGGAAAACGCCCCGCAGCTCGCCCGCGAAGCCGCCACAGCGATAGACAACCGGATCAATGCACTCGGCATACGCTATGCGGAGAGGCCCGAGCCGTGGCTCACCAGCCAGCTCGGCGCGTTCCCGGCAAGCGGGTCTGCACTGGAGCAGCAGGACTACCTCCACCGAGCCGGATCCGCGGCCGCCTACCGAGAAGCCGTCGGCATCGATGACCCGCACCAGGCGGTATCCCTCGACCCCGCACAAGGGAGACCCAGTCCGTGAACAGATGCGCAAAGACGCGATCACGCACCTGGAGATCCAGAAATGAGGAGGAAATCTACCGGGCCATGTCCCGAGGCGAGCTCGAGGCCAAGGAACGCCAGGCCCAGCGGGCCTACGCTGCGGGCCCCAGGGATGTCTCCGCCGAACTGAAGGACACCGCCCTGGCCGAGGCAGACCAGCGACAGGCCGCCGCCGAAGCCGAGGCCCAGGGCGACGACACGACCGCAAGTGCCCTGCACTCCCTCGCCGGCCTCCTGGAAGCGCGGAAGTCCGCCCTGGGAGCCGACCACGCTAAGCACGAGAACTGGTCCGCCGAAACCGCCGAGGTCCGTAATGAAGGGAATAAAGCCCGCGCCGAGCTCACCCGCCGCGGCCAGGCCTCCGAACCCGAACCTGGCGAGAGCATGCTCGACTGGTGGCGGCGTTTCGAACGCGACTGTCAAACCTTTGAAAGGCACCTTGTACACCTTGGGAAGCAAGCCGACACCGAGAGCCAGCCATGGCCTCCGCAGCCCCCGGCCGAGACTGAAACCAAACACGACGTTGAGCAGAGCAGCAGGCTGGGCTCGAACATGGAGCTTCTCGAAGAGGCAAGGTACGAGCCAGAACCTGCGGTGCCTGAGGCAACCGCCGAGATCTAGACAGCCGGATCCAAACCGAGCACCTGCCTCCCCCGCCCGAGACACCAGCCTTGCCAGAACGTCCGAGATCCTTGCTGTTGGCGTCCGTCGGCGATTCGAATTCGACGCTCTGGCACTACTCGGCGTCAGGCAGGTTGTCCTGTCCAGGTGTGTTCACCGAGACGCTTGCAACGCGGGGTGCCATGGCTTGCCATCCCAACAGCCTGGCCAAAGGGCTCAACAATTCGTTAAAGTCTCTCATTGAGACCCTCTCGCATCGACTTCTGTCCTGGAGCTTGCCTTGCTGCCCGTGCCCAGCGCTCTCTTCGGGCGCCTCCTCTACGACCAGGGCAGTGAGGCCGGGGCGCGCACAGCCTTCCAGACACTTGTAACGGAACTCGTCGCCGTGCGATACCCGATGGCTAACGAGGTCGCAGGGCCAGGGGGGAGTGACTGGGGAATTGACACCTACGTTGGCCAGCTGGACGAGTCTGTGGCCGTCTGGCAGTCAAAATTTTTTCTGGACTGGAAGGGCGATGACCAGCGCGGGCAAGTCCGGAAATCATTTAATGAGCTATTAAAGAAGGCGGGAGAAGAAAATTTTCAAGTTGCTGCATGGACGCTATGCGTGCCATGCATACTTCCGCCGAAGGAACAGCAGTGGTTCGATGGCTGGGCGGCAAGAATGAAAAGCAAGTACGGGATTACCAGCATCGAACTGTGGAATGGTGTTGAGCTGCGACGCCAGCTCATGCAGGATGATGCTGTGGCTGTAAAGCATTCGTACTTCCCTGAAGCGTCAAGCCCACAGCCGACAGAGCCGATTGCGGTGGCTGTGGACGTGCGCGAGATGGAGACTGCGCTGTTCGTCCGCCAGCTTGAAGAAGCTGGTTATATGGAGACCGATGCTGCTCGCGGCCTTTTCTTCGCCGCAGAGGCCCTAGCTCGCGATCTGGCTGCGCGTGGCAACCCGGAAGGCTTGGCATCTCTTCAAGAGTTGCATTTGGAAGTTCAGGCCCTATGGGAATCCCGGTTCAACGCAGCCCTGCCTATTGCAGATGTTGAAGGGAAAATGGCCGGGCTGATTGACAACGTGCTTAAGGACGCAGCCGACTGCCCTGATCCCGAAGGCCTTCGCCTAAGACCTGCTCATCGGCGAGGAATTGTTCATCGACTCGTTGAGAATGCGCACGCGGGATGGGTGCGCCATTGGCGCATGATTGCGGAGAATCACGAAGGCGTCGCAGCAAAAGATGTAGTATCTAATCAATTGTCCACCGTCAAGGCGGGCGAGTCGTCATGACATCTTACATTGAATCCAATAATTCGGGAGCCGTGCACGATCTCTCTGACGCAGTGCCAGGGATGCCAGAAGACCGACAGGTGTTTAGGCTGGCGCAACTCATTTTGCTAGTAGAAGCAGCTGGGGTAAACGGAGTCGCTATTCGCACTGTCGACAGGCTTGGCTTCTACGACTTCTTTGCTGCAAACCCATTCGTAGTGACGTCCGGCGAAGAAAATCGTGACGCTGCAGATAGGCTTGCCCTACGTCTCGCTGGATTCACTGACCGTCAACTTTCTTACGCCTCTACAGGGCAACGCTTTGCGAGTAGGCGACGGCGGCTTCAACACGATCTGTCCTTGCTGTTGGCGTATGGCTTGATGGAAGTCGGGCCTGGTGGCTATGTCTTGACGCCAGAGGGCCAGAGAAATCGCTGTCGGCCTAACTTCGGTATACGCCGATGCTTACCGAGAGGCGGCGCGAGTGGTACTTCGGCGGCTCGGACGGCTTTCGGACAGACAGCTCGCAGAGAGCGCAGGAAGGTGGTTGGGCCAATCTTGGCTGCTTGTTGACTTGCTCGACGACATCGCGGAGACGACTCCAAGTGCGGCATCCAACCGTCCAAGGAGGCGGCGTGTCCAACGGTAACCGTGCGCGCGGAATACGGTTGTCCCAGCTCCGGCTTGCTGGCGCTACGGGGAGCGGCCGCTCTTACGGTATTTCTTTCTTGGATGGAGATCGAGAGTCATGGCGTCCTCTGTCAGTGATCGCTGGACCAAGTCAGACCGGCAAGACTAGCGCGATCGATTTCATCCGATATTGCCTTGGGGAGTCTGGCCATCCTCAACATCCAGAAATATTGCAATACGTACGAGCTGCACTCCTAGAGACTGAGCTTGCAGGTGAGATTACTACCATCGAGCGAGACGCTATCGGTTCATCGTCAAAATTTGCTTCAGTGTGGAGTGCTCCGCTTGACGGTCTACGGAACGCCAGAGAACTCCGGCTGCCTTCGGAGCCGACGTCGGATCCAGAGGGTCTTTCGCAATTCGTGCTAGCCGCTTGCGATCTCGATAATATCGCGCTTCCAGTATCACCAAAGCAAGCGGATTCAGAGATGCAAGTCCTGAGCATCCGCGATCTATTCCGGGTGATGTGGCTCCCAAATGAGCGGCTAGACAGCAAGAATCTGGTGTTCGAACATTCGAACTACATGGTCCAGCAAAAATTGATGCAAACCATCGACGTGATGTTCGACATTTATGATGCAACGGGAACAGAGCTTGCAGCTCGGGCGCGGCGTGCGAGTGAAGCTGCACGCGAAGCGGCTCGGGTCGCTAGTTCATTGCGAACGATTGTACAAGCCGAATATCCGGCTGGCCCGCTAATTATGGAGACTGATCGAGGTCAAGCGAGACGAGATGTCCAGCTACTGCGAGAGCAGCTGGCTAGGATTGATAGGGATGCAATATCTTCAGAAAACACGTTGACCGGGATGCGACGAGCGCTTGAAGATGCTCAAAATATCGCCCGGGCAGCGGCGGTGCGAGTCCGAAACCGAGAAAGTCTTATGGATAGGCTGGCAGCTCTCCGCGGGCAGTATGCTGATGATAAGAAAAAGTTGACTTTCCTCAAAGAGGCTGAGCGTCTTTTCAATCCTCTCCAGGTTAGGGTGTGCCCGGCATGTCTTTCGAGTCTCGACTCTCAGCCAGCGGTAATTAGCGGGGCATGTTCTCTGTGCGGACATGAGCTTCCATTCGAGGACGGCTCGCTTAGCCTGGGAATGGCCGCTGATGGTATCGAATCCGAAAGAGATCGAATCCACTCGACGGACGAGCAGCAGAATCTAGCCCAAACGATGGCAGTGCTTGAAGCAGAGCATAGGGCCACATCTAGACGCCTCGATGAGCTCACCGACTACTGGAATCGATTGGACGAAGACCTCAAAGTTTTGCGGGCCGTTCAAGATGGTGCCGACAGGACCGTTGAGGAAGTTGCACGCGCGTTGGACCAAGCCGCCAATGTGCCCGCTCCGTACCTGGCTGCACGAGATAATCTTAACCGCCAGTTGGCCGATGCGCTTGTTCGCGAACAAGTTACGGACGCTGGCATAAGGTTGTGGACGCGTCTCGAGACGGCTGAACAGAATGCTGAACGGCTCGCTGGACAAGCGGCGCAACTACGGGCGGAGCGGAGGGAGATATCTAACCGTCTAGAGCGCGGAGTTGTTATCGCGAAACTATCCGCTCGCTTTGGTGAGATTCTCTCAGAAATTGGTTACCCGAAGCTAAGTGAACCCTATCTTGATCAAGGGCTTATACCCCATGTGCGCGGCCTGCCCTACAGCGCGGCTAGTAGCGGCGGTCTGGTCCTGATTAGCTTGGCCTGGTATCTTGCGATCTGGGAAGTCGCACACGAATCGGCGGCTCGAGCGCCAGGCTTGCTCATGATCGACAGTCCTCAGAAGAACTTGGGTCACGCCGCTCGGTCAGACGATCCTGATTTCGCCGATGCGCGCCTAGTAGAGAATTTTTATGGTCATGTGCAGCGCTGGCTAGCCAGTGACGGTGTCGGAGCGCAACTCGTAGTAGTTGACAATAGTCCTCCGGAAATCGTTTCTGACAACATCATTGTTCGATTTACTCGCGATCGATCTGTTCCCCCTTACGGCCTAATAGATGATGCCATTGACTAAGAGGCGGACTTTCGGAAGCTGAGACCGCCCAGCGAGAAAGGCGGGCCGATTACTGGGTGCCGGAACGTTTCTTCTGCCGATGTTGACCGACAGGAGTTAAGCATCAGGCGGCAAGTCGCTCAGTCGAAGTAGGGCATGGGCCATATGACCTTGTGGTGCGGCAGGTGCAGCGACGGTAACCACCGGACGACGATGTTCTACGAACCGCCACACCAGGCCGGCTATGACCGGCCGCTATCCGGCTGGTTCACCCGACCAGGTCCGTTAGCCGGATTTTAACGCCGCCAGGCAGCGCAGGACTGGGCCAGCGACGTCAAGGACTGCTGATCGACGCTTGAAGCGTCTTTGGGTCCGGGCAGGCCAGGCTGGCCGCCGACAGGTCGGCCGGGTGCCCCTGGCCGACGCCGGAACGTGATGTTACGGTTACAGATAGCGCCGGGCCGGTGAGATGGGAGGCCCGCCATTCGCGTAGTTCTGGCATAGACAGACCGAGCTGTTCCTGCGCAGCAGGGCTATGCCATTCCGTGTCTATTCAGGGGAAACGGGCTTCCAGGCTGGGACAAGACGGACGTGTGATTAAGGCAGCGACCGCCGTCCCGGAGGGAGGCAAGCGATCTCATGGCATGGACCTGATCCCCTGCCGCGAAACACTCCCGTCGCATCCGAGAGGAGCATGCCATGCGCGACACCTGGACCTGACATAGCAGGCCGGACACACAGTGGTGATGGCAGGACCTGTCCGTGCCTGTGCCCAAGGGGATCCGCCAGAAGACTGTCCAGCATGCTGCGTCGGCCATTGACCCGGCGATGCCTTGCATGAGCAGGCAGTGTGAGTAGGCGTCAGGAGCCGGTAAAGATCTCGCGGACCTCACGGACCGCGTAGAGGATCAGCACATAGCCGACGAGCGGGTCCGCCCACCACCAGCCGAGCGCGGCGTTGGCGGCCAGGCTGAGGAGCACGGCGCAGGCGAGGATGCCGTCGATCATCGTGACCCGGCCCTCGGTCTGCAGGACCGGGTTGCCCAGCGCCCGGCCGGTGCGGGCCTTACCGGCGGCCAAGGCGAACATCGCCACGGCTGTCACCGTCGTCCAGATGATGCCGAGCACTGAATGATGCGCGTGGTACCCGACGGCCAGCACGATGGTGGACTGCGCCATCAGGTACACAGCCAGGGCGGCGAACGCATAGCCGATCATCCGCAGGCCGCGCCGCTGGCGCTCCGCCCCGGTGCCTGACAGCTCCCAGATCACCACCATGGACGCGCCGATCTCGATCAGCGAATCCAGCCCGAATCCGGCTAGGGCCACCGATCGGGCCGACGCGGCCGCGATGGCCAGGACGACAATCCCGATCACGTTCCAGGCCAGGGTCGCGTACTCCAGGGCGAAGCCGCGACGCAGCAGCGCGCGGCGGACCGCATCGTCGGCCGCGGCAGCATCCTCGTTGTTCACGATTACCCTTCTCGCTTATCAGGAGCAGTTCGCGGCCGCGCACCGTCGCCGCTGAGAAAACGGCAGGACCAGGTGACGTGAGATGGTGTTAGGTACCGGGCTCCGGTCCGGCCGGTGCCAGGATCCGGTTCGCGGCGCGGAGGAGGAAGACCGTGACGGCGGCGCCCATTATTAGCGCCATGATCAACCATGATGTGCGGTAGCCAAGAGCGGCGAGCAGAAACCCGAACACGAGCGGGCCTGTGGCGTGCCCGGTGTCCCACAAGCTCCCGAACACGCCCATCGCTGAGCCGTAGTTGCCTTTGGTGACGAGGTCCCCGATGGCGGCCATGGTGGATGGCGTGACGATGCCGGTGCCGAGCCCGAAGACGGCCGCCAGCGCGAACAAGACGATGAAGCTCGTCGCATACGGGATGGCGATCAGCGTGCCGATGCACAGCAGCGAGCCGAGCACGATAAGCGGGGTGCGCGACTTGACCCGGTCCGATCGTCGGCCCATGATCGGGCGGATCAGGACCGAAGCGATGCCCTGGCCGCCCACGATCAGCCCGATCTTGAAGATCGAGAGGTGAATCGTCAGCGCGTAGAGCGGCAGGTATGCCTGCACGGAGCCGATGCCCATCCACAGCACCGCCTCGACCAGGCTCACCAGGCGGATGCCTGGATCGGAGGCGATCTCTTTCACTCCAGATCGCAAATCTCGCAGGGCTGGCCCAAGGCGGCGCGGTCCTTCGGATCCTGGCTGGGGAGCGCTCGTCACGCTGTCGCGGGGGATGCGGAGCATGGCAAGCAGTGAGAGGGTACCGATCCCCCCGGCCACGATGAAGGCGATGTGGAAGTTCGTCATGGTCAGGCCGAGCACGGCGCCGCCGAGGACTGGGCCAAGCACAACGCCGGCGTTCTCAGCTGAGTTGTACAGCCCGAGGCGCCGGCCGCGCTCGCCGGGATAGACCTTCGCGACCAGCGCTGAGGCTGGCGGGGCGTACAGGGCCGTCGCCAGGCCGTGGTAGAAGCGGACGGCAAGCAGGACTGGCCAGGTAAAGGCGACGAGGTACACGAACGGGGCGGTGGCCTTGACCCAGGCCCCAGCCATCATCAGCCTGCGGAACCCGAAAAGGTCTGACAGCGCGCCCGAGGGGAGTTTGCCGAAGATCCCGGTAATGGTGACCGCGGAGACTATGAGTCCGATGAGCTCAACCGGAGCCCCGAGATGCTTGGCGTACAAGCTCGTGGTCGGGCTGCGGACCATCTCGTAGCTGAGCCGGCCCAGGAATCCCACACCACACAACGTCACGAACGGCGAGAGACGCCGCGTCGGGGCCGACCAGCCGGCCCGCGACTCTTCAGAGGGAGCTGCGCCGACAGCACCCCCGTAGCTCACGGTTGCCCTTCTCGCTCATCAGGAGCAGTTCGCCGCCGGGCACCGTCGCTCGCTGTCTGAGGGCTCTTCGCCGAGCCAGCCGCCGAGCCGGTAGTAGAGGTCCTCGCCGAAGCTGGTGGGGAGTGGGTCTTTGGCCGAGAGCTTGTAGCTGCGGCTGCCGTCTGGCTGGCGGTCGGCGCGGAGGAACAGCGTGGCCGCTGGCTGCTGGCGGCGGAACCGGTCGGCGAAACCGAACCGGTGGGTCACGAAGAACACCTTGATCTGCCCGTCGATCAGGGCGGAGGTGATCTGCGTGGCGATCTCCGAGCCTTCCTGCTCGTTGGTCCCGGCGAAAGACTCGTTGAACAGCACGAGGCAGCCCGGCGTGACCTGGCCGGCGATCACGCTCATGCGGCGCAGTTCGTCGTCTAGGCGGCCGCTGGTCATCCCAGCGTCTTCCTCCCGGATGAAATGGGTGAAGACCCGCCGGGCGGCATTGGCCCGGTAGGACCGCGCGGTGACGAACAGGCCGCATTGCATCATGAGCTGGGCCGCGCCGACGCTGCGCAGGAACGTGGACTTGCCGCCGGAGTTCGCGCCGGTGATGATGACCAGCGACTTGCCGTCGCCGTCCACGTCGTTGCCGATGACTGGTCTGGCGACTGGAGTTCCAGGCTCACATCCCGCAGATCGGTGCAGGAGAACATCAGCGGTGACGCCGCGGTCGGGTCGGGGACGCTGACCGGCACGCCTTTGGCGGCGAGGGCATCCGCCAGGTTGAGGCAGGCGACGTAGAAGCCGAGCTCTGCGCGCAGCATCGTGAAGTAGCTGGCCAGATGGTCTGCGGACTGCGCGGTCGCGTTAGCGACCTGGTTGATGCCGCGGGAGGTGAATTCGGCCAGGATCTGGGCTCCGGCCTCGTCGCGGGGGGAGATGGCGAAGGACAGGGCCGATCGCGGGCCGATGCCGAGCCGTTCGATCCACGGCCGGTGCTGCTGTTCCGGGGACCGCAGCACGAAACCGGTCCCGCTGTTGTCGCGGTCGAGCTGGGCGCTGATCAGCACGCCGGAGCGGAACCGAAGGTTCCGGAGGTGACCGCTGATCTCCTCGAGGTACTTGTCGTCCAGCTCGCTCTGCAAGGTCGCGAAGAGCTCCACGAGGCCATCGGACCGGAACACATCGGCGTGATCGTCGGCGATCTGCCGTAGTTCCCGCAGCCGGGCCACGTAGGCCTCGAGGTGGTTCACCGCGCCGGTCAGGTTCGATGACGCGTTCTGGTAGCTGCCCCCGTATCCGCCCCACAGCCGCCGCGTGTCGTCTAGGGCAGTGGCAGCCACCTCGTACATCTGGCGGATGACTTCAGGGCAAGTGAGGCAGTCGGCGAGGATCTGCTGGCGGTAGCGGATCTCGCCGGGATCATCGAGGCTCGACAGCAGGATCTTGGTGGCTACGTCGTACAGGAACTTGTCCCCGCCGGCCATGGCGTTCAGCAGCACGCCCAGCTCCAGGTCCTGGACTAGGTCTTCGTGCCCTGCTGGCAGCGCCGCGCCGAAGTCGAAGTCCCGGCCGGCGAACAGGAGGTGAGCTTTCACGGCATCAGCCTGTCGTGCAGCTGCTGGTAGGTCAGGCCGTATTTGTCGGCGATGGCCAGCGCGTAGGCCAGGCCGTCGGCTGGTTTCCTGACCACCTTGTAGGTGCGGTCGGCGGGGTCGCCGGGAACGATGGTGCTCATCATGCTCACGACTTGCTCTCCGAGCGAGGCGAGCTCGTCGACGAAGGTGACGTAGACGGCGAGCGCGTCCAGTTGCATGACCCTGGTCAGCAATTTGGTGCCCAGGAACCGGGCATCCTGGACGGTGGTGGAGGTGAAGATCTCGTTCAGGATCACGATGCTGTCGGACGTGGCCGACTGCAGGATGGCACCGATGCGGGTCAGGTCGTCTTCCAGTTTCCCGCTCATCGCGGCGAGGTTTTCCTCCCGCTCGAAGTGGGTGAACAGGTGATCGGCCAGGAACAGCCGGGCCGTTCTGCCGGGGACCGGGCAGCCGACTGCGGCTAGATGGTGAAGCTGCCCGAAGGTCCGGGCGAACGTGGTCTTGCCGCCCTGGTTGGGGCCGGTCACGACGATGATGCGTTCGGTGCCGTCGAGGCGGAACTCGTTGGTGACGACCGGGGTGCCCTTAAAGACAAGCTTCCTGGCCAGGGCCAGGTCGAAGGTATCTTCGGCGTGGATGTTCTTCGACGTGACGGAGACATCCGGGTAGCAGAACTTCAGCCCGGCGTCTTTCAGCGGCTTGAGGTAGGCCAGGTAGGCGAGGAAGAACTGGAGTTCGCGATGGGCCCGCCGGACGCCTTCGTCGAGGAAGCCCGCATGTATGCGGCAATACTCATGCAGCGCCGTGAACTCTTCGGGGAACAGCTTGGCGGCCAGCTCGGTGATCTGGGCGGCGACGTGGTTCATTCCCGGCCGTGTCCGGTAGCGGATCGTGTAGTCCTTGACCGCGCCCTGCTTGAACCGTTCAAACGCGTCCAGGACTTCGGCGCTGTAATCGGCTTCGCCGTCGTAGCGGCTCACCTCGACGCGGCCGCCATGGATCCGGGTCAGGTACCGGATCCGGGCCAGGGCATCCTTGCGGTCCCGGGTGTCACCGGCCAGCGTGATGAAGGCGTCCGAGGCGACATAGCCGGCCAGGTAATCCCGGAACGCCTGCAGGGCCCGGGATCTCACCAGCACCGACGCCAGGTAGGCGGTGAGGGACTGCAGCGCCTCGCAGTAAATCGACGCCGCGTCCAGCAGCCAGCCCTCTTTCTGGTATTCGTATTGCATCTGTTCTAGCTGGCTCTGGTGGCGGCGGACCTCGGTGAGCTGGTCGGAGAAGCGCTTGAACGCCTCAAGTAGCCTGGGGTCCTCCAGGTCCCGGAAGACCTCCTGTCGGTAGCGCGCCGTGTCGGCGTCGTGCAGCCGCCGGTACAGGAGCGCGGTGATGAGCTCATGCTCGTCACGCTCTCCGGCGACCGACGTGATGATCTGGTCCAGGTTGAGATCGGTGGCGTAGCCCTGTTCCTCAGCACCGATCCCGTCAGCCTGCTGTCCGGCTGGGTCTGCGGACAGCAGGCTCGGGGAGGATGCTAGCGGCGGGGCGCCCAGCTGATCCTGCTGCGGGCTGGCCGTCACTTGAGCGGTCCGTTAGCAGATCCTGGGTCCGGTTCTGAGTGTCGAGCTGGGTGCAGCCTCATGGCATTCCTTTCATCAGCGGCGGAGTCTCGGCAATCCGGTCCGCTGGGCTCAGGGAGTATCGCCGTGGGGCGGTTCAGCGAATTCGAACAGCGCGTTTTCCGGCTCATCGTGACGGCGCGGACGCCAGAGATTGCCGAGATAAGCGGCTGTCTGTCCTGGCTGCCGGGTGTTCAGTCCGCGCAGGTATCCGGCCAGCGGGGGCCGCAGGTCAAGCTGGTGCAGCGAGCTGAGCGGTACGAAAGTCGGCGCGAGATCCGGCTCAATCGAGCGTGGCTCCTGGCCGGGGGATGACAGGGCCGCGAGGAAAACCAGGTCCAAGGTATGGACGCCTGATTCGGGGCCGTGGCTCTCCAGCACGAACGCGATGCGGCCCGGCTCAGCCGCGATACCGGTCTCCTCAAGGATCTCCCGGCGGGCGCATGCGCCCATGGCCTCACCGGGACGCGGTGTGCCTCCCGGCAGCACCCAGTCATCACTGCCCCCACGGACCCGGTGGACCAGCAGGACCTCCTGTCCGCGGAAGACGACCGCCGAGCAGCGGACATCAGGGCCTGCGGCCTGTTCGTCATTCATCGTGATCAAAGCTCCTCATCAGGGGGTTAGTCAGCCGCAGCCATCCCTCAGCGAAGAGCCAGCCCGCGGCCACGTCGGCGGGCCAGTGAACGCCCAGGTAGATGCGGCTGGCGCCCACCGTGGCCGCCGCGAGAAGGGGAGCGGCCGTCGCGGCAGCGGTGGGAGGCCCAGACGCCTGCATGGCCGCCCCGGCGGCCAGCGCAGCCAGGGTGGTGTGTTTGGACGGCAGGCTGAAACCATCCGGGGTCGCCAGCCACCCTTCGGCTGGCGGGCGTGGCCTGGCGATCACCTGCGACAGCCGCCTCCTGACCTCAGCCCCCGTCAGGGCCACGGCGCACGCCGCAGCAGCACGCCGCCAGCCAGCCCCACGCGCAGCTACTCCAGCCGCAATGGCCGGGTAGACCACCGTGGGCTCCGCGAGTCCGCTGACGAACCTGGCCACTGCCGTCCTGGCCGGGCTGCGGCGCGCTTTGACCGCCTCAGACAGGGCCCGGTCAGCACCGGCCAGCAGGCGGTAGTGATCAGAGCGCGCGAGAAAGGCCACCGCAGTGAACGCCGCTACCGCGCCCGTGAGCTTTCGGGCGAGCTGGTCGTCCCGAGTGCGCGGGCGGTGTGCTGTGTGGCGGGCGGTACGAGACAGTGCTGAAGCCACGCCGTGGCCGTCCTCGACCACGGCACTGCGGCCGGAGGACGACGGGGACTGGTCAGGATAGGCTGCGGGCGGCCCGGCCGACTGGTCTGACATGGGCATGCGTCCTACCTCCCGGAGTTCGGAACGTAGGACCCATTGGCCTTGCGGCGGGCTCTGCTCGGCGCGGTGCCTTACAGACGGCGGGATCCACCACCGGGCGGTCTGGACCGCCAGGATTCATTCTACGGTGCGTCAGCGTGCCATCGACGCCACGGTCCCGCCTGCCACACCAGACATGCTTGTGACCAGCCGCACGCCCGCTCGGCGCGCAGTAACCCGGCGTGCCCTTCACCGTGATGAGGTCAGGGTTGCCGGCCGTCGGGAAATTCCAGGCCCTCGCCCACTGCTCATGTGGTTCAGGCTGGCCTTTGCTGGTTAGGACACTGCCGCCGCCGTGGGGTTCCACGGGCCGGGGGAGGCGTGAGATACTAAAGCCCTGGCGATGAGGCTCGCCATATAACCGCGGCTCAGGTCCGCTGATGGCCTCTACCCCGTGTCACTGAACGCTGGGTAGGAGGCATCAGATGGGAGAGGTTCCGGGGCCCCCGGGCAACTATCGCGGGGCGGCGTGATGAGCGCGGCCCTCCCGATCCCCGTCATTCAGCTGCTCCAGGTGCTGACCGTCGCGCTGGCTGCCCCGGGCCTGACGGGATTCATCGCTAAAGTCGAGGCCCGGCTGCAGGGCCGCCGCGGCCCGCGGATCCTCCAGCCCTATTACGACCTGGCCAAGCTGTTCCGTAAGGAATCCCTGGCTCCCGAGGGCGCGAGCTGGTTCTTCCTCGCCGCGCCGTTCATCGCGGTCACTGCCTACCTGACCATCCCGTTGCTGATTCCCGTGCTGACCAGCTACGGGCTGCCGCTGGGGTACATGGGCGACATCCTCGGTGGCGGGTTCTTGCTGGCGCTGGCCAGCTTCGTCGTGGCGACCGCGGCGCTGGAAACCGGCAGCCCGTACGCGCAGCTGGGCTCGAGCCGGGCCAAGACCTTCTCGGCTATCACCGAGCCTGTCGTGCTGTTCGTGGTGTTCACCGTGGCTCTGCTGACCGGCACCGACCTGCCCTATGCGCTGGCCGCCACAGTCCGGTCCAGCGCCAGCCAGATCATCCGGCCCGCCCACCTGCTCGCCGTGGCCGCCTTGTTCATGGTGATCCTGCACGAGACCGGGCGGATCCCGGTCGAGACCCACACTGGCACCAACGAGTTCGGGATGATCGAGGAAGCCCGGTCCTTCGAGCATTCCGGCCCGTACTTCGCGCTCCTGAAGTGGGGCAGCGAGCTCAAGCAGCTGATTCTCTACACGATTCTGGCCAACGTGTTCCTGGCGCCCTGGGCCCTGGCCTCCAGCCAGCAGGTCGGCGCCGTCGCCGTCGCGATCCTCGCGCTGCTGGCCAAGGCGGGCGTGGTCGGCTGCGTGGTCGCCGTCATCGACAACTCCTTCGCCAAGCTCCGCCTGTTCAAGATCACCGAGTTCGTGTCCGGCGCGTTCCTGCTGGCCGTGCTTGGCGTGTTCACGCTCTATGTAGGGGGTGGCTGATGGGCGGGACAGTTCAAGCGCCCGGCGTGTACGAAGGCACCGCGAACGTCATCGCGGCCGTGATGCTGCTGCTGGAATTCGGGATGCTCCGCCAGGCCCTCGCCCGGGACCAGGTCCGGTTGTACGCGGTCCAGTCCGCGCTGATCTCGGTCCTGGCCGTCGTCATCGCTGCCGACCGGAACCTGCCCGACCTGTACGCCCTGGCCGCGCTGTCCGCCGGGCTCAAAGTGGTCGCGGTCCCGCTGGTCATGCGCCGCCTGCTGGGCCGCGCCGACGAGGAATCCGAACAGCTTGGCGTGGCGGGCAGCAACACGGTCAGCCCGGCCAGCGCTGTCTTGATCGGCATCGTGCTGGCCGCGGTCGGGTTCTTCTGCTTCGGCAGCCTCGGCATCAACAGCGCCGCCGCCCCGGCCACGACGCTAGCCATCGCCGGCGCGATGGTGCTGGTTTCCTTCGGCCTGATGATCGTCCGCCGGGATGTGGCCTCCCAGGCCATCGGGTTCTTCTCGCTGGAGAACGCGATCTCCCTCGCCGCTCTGGTGGTGGCGGCCGGGCTGCCGCTGATCCTGGAAACCGCGTTCCTGTTCGACCTGCTGGTCGCCGTGGTGGTCTTCGGCGTGCTGATCCGCGGCCACCGGGCCAGGTCGGAGTCGCTGTCCACCGCCGACCTGAACCGGCTGCGGGGGTGACGGCGTGGACGCCGTGATGCTCGCCCTGATCATCGTCCCGTTCGCCGCCGGGCTCATCAGCGCCGTCCTGCCCGGCCGGGCCGTCACCACCCTGGCCCCGGCCGCCACGGTCATCTCCGGGCTGGCCTGCTTCGGGCTGGTTCTCGCGCTGGTCCCCGGCGTCGGCCACCGCGACGTGAACTACCTGGGGTTCTTGCGCGCCGACGCGGTCAGCGTTATCTTCCTGCTCGCCACCGGGTTCCTGTACGGCGCCGTGGCCGTCTACGCCGTCGGCTACCTCGGGCATCACCACGCCGATAACCGGTACACCCGGCGGTTCTACGCGGGGCTGAACCTGTTCGCCTGGAGCATGCTGGCCGCGCCGCTGATGAGCAGCCTGGCCCTGGTCTGGATTGCCGTCGAGGTCACCACCATCATCTCCGCTCTCCTGGTCGCGATCGAGGACACCGAAGGCGCCGCCGAGGCGGCCTGGAAATACGTGCTGATCGCCAGCGCGGGCCTCGGCCTGGCCCTGCTCGCGACCATGTTCGTCTACTTCGCCGGGACCCAGGTCCTCGGCGAGCACTACGACCTGGCCATCGACCCGCTCCTCAACGCAGCCGGCGGGATGCCGCACACCCCGGTCCGGCTCGCGTTCCTGCTGGCCCTGCTCGGCTACGGCACCAAGGTCGGCCTGTTCCCGGTGCACACCTGGCTGCCCGACGCGCACTCCGAGGCCCCCACCCCGGTCTCGGCCATGCTGTCCGGGTCGCTGCTGGCCGTCAGCTTCTACGCCATCCTGCGCTTCTACCAGGTCACCGCCATCAACGTCGGCACCGCCTTCCCGCGGGAAGCGCTGCTCGCGTTCGGGATCGCCTCGCTGCTGCTCGCCGCGCTGTACTTGTTCGGCCAGCGGGACATCAAACGGCTGCTGGCTTACTCCAGCGTTGAGCACATGGGCATCCTGGCCATCGGGGTGAGCTTCGGCGCGCCGGTCGCCCTGGCCGGGGTGATGCTGCATGTGCTGGCCCACGCCGCCGCCAAAGGCAACGCGTTCATGGGCGCAGGCGTGCTCACCGTCAAGTACGGCGGGAAACGGATCGCGGCCCTGCGCGGCGGCCTGGACGTGCTGCCCTGGAGCGGCCCGCTGTTCCTGCTGGCCATATTCGCCCTGTCCGCCATGCCGCCGTCCGGGATCTTCCGCAGCGAATTCCAGATCGTCGCTGGCGGCCTCGGCTCCGGCAGCTACGCGGCCGCCGCCGCCCTGGTCGTACTGGTCACCCTGGCGTTCTTCGGCCTGACCACATCCACCACGGCGATCTTGTTCACCCCCGCCCCGCGGGGGATGGCCCGCAGTGAGCCCAGCGCCTGGATGGTGGTACCCGTCGTCGCCGGCGTCGCCGTCCTGTTTCTGCTTGGCTTGCACCCCCCGGCCGAGCTCACCGGGCTGATCTCCCGTGCCGTGACCCAGCTGGGGGTGACCCAATGACCATGACCAGGCCGGATGCCGCGGCCGTGTGGAAAGAGCTCAAGACCCGGACAGGGGCCGGGGAGCGGTTCGCCGGGCTGTTCGCCACCCGTGCCCCTAACGGCGCCCTGGTCCTGTCCGCGCATGTCGCCACATCCGGCGGGCTCGACACGCTGGAAGCGCCGCTGCCGCCCGGCACCACCAGCTACCCGAGCCTGACCGCGCAGCTCGGCGCCGCGTTCTGGTACGAGCGGGTCATCCACGACCAGTTCGGCGTCGCCCCCGACGGTCACCCCCGGCTGGCGCCGCTGATCCGGCCCGGGTCACCGCTGCCCCGGCACGTCGCCGGCTACGGGATCTTCACCATCCCGCACGGGCCGGTCCGCTCCGGAGTGACCGAGTCCATCGAGTACCTCGTCGAGACACCCGGCGAGGCGATCCCGCACCTGAACATGCGGGTGTTCTACAAGCACCGCGGCATCGAGGACCGGTTCGAGGGCCTGCGTCCGGCCGACGGCGTGCTGCTCGCCGAGCGGGCTGAGGGCATCGCCTCGGTGGCCCACGCCCTGGCCTTCAGCCACGCCGTCGAGCAGGTCGCCGGCGTCCAGGTCCCCCTGAACGCGGCCCTGGTCCGCGTCCTGCACGCTGAGCTGGAACGGATCGCCAACCATCTCGACGTCGCGATGCGGCTGGCCGACGCGGCCGGGCTCGCCGTCGCCACCTCTCGGCTCGCCCTGCATAAGGAACAGGTCATGCGGCTGATTAGCCGGATGTGCGGGAACCGCTTTGGCCGCGGCGTCGTCATTCCCGGCGGCATCTCCGCCCTGCCGGGACTTCCGCCGGAGCAGATCGCCGCCGAGACGGGCAAGCTCGCCCGAGCCGTCACCGCCGACGCCGCCGCGCTCATGTCCACCTCCTCCTTCCTGGACCGGCTGCGGAATACCGGCCCGCTGACCCCGGCCCGCGCCCGTGAGCATGGCGCCCTCGGCCCCATCGGGAAGGCCGCAGGTTACGCCGACGACGCCCGCCCCGCCCGGCCCTACGACGCCTACCAGATGCTCGCCGTACCTGCCCTCCGCGACCACGAGACCGGAGACGCGATGGCCCGGCTCCGGGTCCGGTGGGAGGAAGTCGCCCAGTCCTTCCAGCTCATCAAGGACGCCGCCGGCCAGCTCCGCGCCGTGGACTCTGACGGCTCTGTCTGCGTCTCTTGCCAGCCTGGCTCAGGCCGGGCAGCCGGATGGGCCGAGGCGCCGCAAGGCGAAGTGCTGTACGACGTCACCATCGAAGACGGGCAGATCACCCGCTGTCATCCCCGGTCCGCGTCGTTCCACAACCTCGTGCTGATGCATGAAGTGTTCGCCGGGGACATCCTGACGGACTTCCCCTTCATCGAAGCCAGCTTCGGGCTGTCCGTCGCGGGGGTGACCCTATGAGCCTGTGGGTACTGCGCGGCCTCCGCGACGGCGTCGTCACCACCCGGTGGCCGGCCCGGCCCGACCCCTACGCCGACACCTGGCGAGGCCCGGTCACCGCCACCGCCCCGATCAGCCCCGCCGACGCGGAGCTCTGCCCCACCGGCGCCATCACGCCCGTCGGGATCGACCAGGGCAAATGCATCCTGTGCGGCCACTGCGTCGCCGAACGGCCCGACCTCTTCTCTTGGTCCCGCGGCGCCACCGGACCGGATGCGGCCGCGCTGACCCGGCAAGCCCTCATCATGCCCGTACCCCCTGAGACCGACGCCGCCGTCGAGGAAGCCCGCGGGAAACTGCAGCAGCGGACCGCCGCGCTGCGCCGCAGCGTCCACATCCGGCACGTCGACGCCGGATCAGACGGCAGCGAGGAATGGGAAATCCAGGCCCTGCTCGGCCCGGTCTACGACATCCACCGGCTCGGCGTGTTCTTCACCGCCAGTCCCCGGCACGCCGACGTGCTCCTGGTCACCGGCGCCGGAGCCCGTGGCATGACCGGCCCGCTGCGCACCAGCTACGACGCGATGCCCGACCCGAAAGTCGTCATCGCCGCCGGAACCGACGCGATCAGCGGCGGCCTGCTGGCCGCCAGCGACGCCGTCACCGGCGGCGTCGACGGCACCGTCCCGATCGACATCTGGCTTCCTGGCTCCCCGCCCAGCCCGTTCGGCATCCTCAACGCCTTGCTCCTCGCCGTCGGCCAGCTCACCGGCCAGCCGGGGGAAACACGATGAGCGGGCTGATGGCCGCAGGTCTCATCGCGCTGGCTCTAGCCGCCCTTACCGACCTGGCCAACATCCGAGCCTTCCGCCGCGGGCCGCTGTACCTGCTCGGCGCCGTCGGCTGCGCATGCCTCGCCACGGCCGGGGGTCTCGCTCTGGCCGGCCAGAACATCGACCTGCCCATCGCCGGCTGGCTCGGCGACCCGCTGCCCGGCCAGCAGGCCGCCGGGCTCGCCGCCGACCGGCTATCCGGCCTGTTCCTGGCCCTGTCGTTCGGCGCGGCCGTCCCGGTGTCCGTCGCGTTCGCCAGCTGGGCGGCCAGGACCACGGCGCGGCGCGGCCTGGGTGCCAGCTACGCCCTGGCCCTCGGCTCGGTCGCCGTCATCATCACCGGCCTGGATGCGTTCACCGTGCTGTTTGCCTGGGAAGGCCTCACCCTCGCCTTCTATCTGCTGGCCGGGATCGACCGGTCCCGGCCCGGCCAGACCGCCGCCGCCCAGATCACGTTCGCGTTCGGCAAGATCAGCGGCGCCGCGCTGCTGCTCGGCCTCCTGCTCCTAGCCGCCGGATCCCGCTCCATCATGCTGGCCTCCTTCGTGCATGTCCCCGGCGGCGCCGCCCGCACCGCCGCCCAGCTGCTGCTGCTCACCGGCTTCGCGATCAAGGCCGGGCTGGTCCCGTTCCAGATCTGGCTGCCACGCGGCTACCCGGCCGCGCCCGGCCCGGCCCGCGCCATCATGGCCGGCGTCTGCGTCAACGTCGCCTTCTACGGAATGTGGCGGACGCTGGCCCTGCTCGGCCGGGCCCCCGGCTGGCTGACCGGCGGAGTCCTGGTCGTCGGCGCGGTGACCGCGCTGCTCGGCATCGCGCACGCCGCGGTGCAGAACCGGCTCTCCCGGGTCATCGCCTACTCCAGCGTGGAGAACAGCGGGCTGATCGTCACCGGCTTCGGCGTCGCGCTCACCGGCGTCGCCGTCGGCAGCCAGCTCCTGACCGCGGCCGGGCTGCTCGCCGCCACCTTGCAGATCATCGCCCACACCGCGGGCAAGACTCTGCTGTTCACCTCCGCGGCCGGGCTGGACGGCGATGACCTCGAGCAGCTCCGCGGCCGGGCCCGGCGATCTCCGTGGAGCGGGTTCGGCCTCGCTATCGGATCGGTGACCCTGGCCGGTCTCCCGCCCACCATCGGCTTCGCGTCAGAATGGTTCCTCCTCGAATCCCTGATGCAGCAATTCCGCGTCCCCGGGCTCGGCTACCGGCTGGCCCTCGCCCTTGCCGGAGCGGCCGTCGCGCTCACCGCCGGGTTCGCCGGAGTCACCTTCGTCCGCCTCGTCGGCCTGATCGTCCTCGGCCGCGGACCAGCACGCGCCACCTCCGGCAGTCCCGCCCGGCCCGGCACCGAATACGGGTGGGCCGGACGGGCCGCTATCCTCGTGCTGGCCGCGGCCAGCATGGCCATCGCCGTCGTGACCCCGCTGGAAATCCGGGTCATCGCCGCCGGGATCTCCCCCGTCGTCCCCGCCTCGCAGACCATGGGCGCGCTGAAATCACCCTGGGTCCTGCAACCCGTGTTCAGCGGGTTCTCTATCCTGTCGCCGTCCTGGCTGTGGCTTGAGATGCCCGCCATGCTGCTGCTGGTCATCGCGTTCGCCTGGGCCGTATCCGGGCGGCGGCTCCTCAAGGTCCGCCGCGTCCCGGCCTGGCGGTCCGCCACGGTCGGGGTCGACGGCCCCGACTCCTACTCTGCGTTCGGCTACGCCAACCCGACCCGGCGCGTGCTCGGCGGCGTCCTGCACACCCAAGCCGAAGTCCGCCAGGTCATGTTCGAAGGCAACGGCGACAACGGCACTGGGCCACCCGACCGCGCCGACCATGCAGGCACCGACGCCTCAGCCCACTTGCAATACGCCTCCGACGTGATCGAAGTCGTCGAGACCTATTTCTACCGGCCCGCGTTCCGGGCCTTTACCGCCCTCGTCGCGACCGCCAAGCGCCTCCAATCTGGGCGCCTGGACGCCTATCTGCTCTACATGCTGATCGCCCTCATCGCCGTCATCGCGGTTGTCACCGCACTGGCCTAAGCCGACCCGAGGATCGGAGCACCATCGTGGAAGCCAACACCGTCAAGCTGACCAGCTACCTCAGCGAGCGGCACCGGATGAACGACTCGTCCGCCGGCGACGCGCTCCTCGACCTCTACACTCGCCGGGAGATCGCCGCCAGCATCCTGCTCCGCAGCAATGAAGGCAGCACCTCCCTGGGGCCGCACCTGCACCCTGACAGCTCATCCGGCCACGGCGAAGACTTCCCCGTCACCGTGACAGCCGTCGACATCCGGGACAACGTCGAGGCCATCGTGGACCAGACGCTCGCGCTCAACCAGCGAGGCCTCGTCACCCTCGAACCGGTCCTCCTGCTCCAAGAGGACATCAGCCCCGACACCCTCACTGGCAGCGGGGACGAGACCCTTGAGCTGACCGTCCACCTCAGCCGCCAAAACCGCGTCTTCGCCGCAGCCGCCTACGAAGAAATGTGCTGGCTGCTGTGGCGCCGCGAAATCGAAGGCGCCACCGTCCTCCTCGGCCTGGACGGCGCCGCCCGCGGCCACCGTCAACGGCACCACGTGGGCCACGGCGACGACGCCCCGATGATGGTCATCGCCGTCGGACCCGCCAGCCTGATCGGCCCGCTCCTGCCCGAGCTCGGCGGAATGCTCCGCCATCCGGTCATCACCCTAGAACCCGTCCGCATCTGCAAGCATCAAGGCCAGCTGCTCAGTCATCAGGAAAAACTCAGCTCAGCCGCGTGGCAGAAACTCACCGTCCATTCACCCGAAACCAGCCACCACGGCCACCCCGTCCACCGCACCATCATGCGCGAACTCCGGGCCGCCGGTATTCAGGGCGCCTCGGTCCACCGGGGACTCTGGGGGTTTCACGGCGAGCAGCCGCCGCACGGTGACCGGCACCTGCAGCTCAGACACCACGTGCCCGTCATTACCACCGTCGTCGACACCGCCGAGAACATCGCGCTCGCCTTCGGCATCATCGACCGGCTCACCGCCGACCAGGAACTCGTCACCATTGAAGACGTCCTCGTCATGCGCAGGCCGTCAGCCGTTCCCTAGCAAGAACCGCGGATGATCAGGTTCTCCGACGCCGGGGACGGCAAGCTCAGTGAGGTCGTCTGGCTCACGCCAGACGACCTGACTGCGCTCCCAGTCAGCAGATTCGACCGCGCTGGTGCTCCGCTTTATCAGCCGCCAGGACCGGACTGCTGCCGTCGCGGCTTGTCTTGAGTCAGCCTGCTGCTGATCCAGCGAGATAGCCCACCCTGCGGGCGATGTTAACGGCGTGGTCACCGAGTCGTTCGTAAAACCTTGCCAGCGCCATCTCGATCGTCACACTGGACGGCATCCTGGCGGAGGCGAGCTCGGCGATCAGACTGGCGTACAGGTAGTGCATTTCGTCGTTGAGCTTGGCCAAGGCTGAAACTGCTGAACCGTCCCGCTCGTGCCAGCTGTCTGTGGCCTGGCGCCACATGCCGACGGTGAGCTCACCCATCCGCTCGATCAGGCTGCGGAATCTTGGTGTTAGCTGGTCTCGGCGGGGATGGCAAGCCCGAGAGGCAATCTGGCATTCCAGGTCGTGGGTGCGTTCCAGCTCCGGAGTGACCCGCAGCACGGTGAGAAGGAACCGCAGGTCCGAGGCGACCGGGGCCTGGAGCAGGATCTCGCGGCTGACTAGCCGCTCGATTTCCTGGTAGAGGGCGTCGATGGCCCGGTCCCGCTCAGCCAGCTTCCCGGCCACATCGGTGCCCTGCAGCAGTGCCTGAGTAACTGCGGGCAGGTCCTCGCAGATCACGGCGAACAGCTCGATGACCTTGACGTCGATGGCTTCCAAGCGCGGCGGTCATACTCACGCCGGTAGTCGGCCACAGCGCCTCCTTCTCGTCCACACGCGCAGCCCGCAGCCCGCACCCCGAATGCTCCTATGTCAAGCCGCCTGCGGCAGCGGCCCCTGGCCGGTGCCGCAGGCAGGGATTCCAGCGGGTGTCTCGTCGGCGAGCAGGGCGGCGAAGACGGTGTTGGAGAGCTGGCGGCGGAGCAGCCGGAGAGCTTCGGTGCGGGTCTTGCCGCGGGCCAGGGTCTTATCGAGGTAGCCCTTGCCGGGGCCGATGCCGCGGGCCTGGGTAACGGCGATCATGTGCAGGGCGCAGTTGAGCCGCCGGTTCCCGCCGCGGTTCAGGCGGACCCTCCCGGCGGTGCTCCCGGACCAGACCGGGATCGGGGCGGTGCCGGTGAACCGGGCGAAGGCGTCCTTGGACCGGAACCGGCGGGCGCCGGCGGTCTCGCCGACGATGACAGCGGCACCGAGCACGCCGCAGCCCGGGACGGCCAGCAGGGCGGGTGCCAGGGCGCTTACCAGGCCGCGGAGCTCACGCTCGAGCGCGTTGACCTGGACGGTGAGTTCCCGGCAGCGGGCGACCAGCTCGCCGGCGATCCGGGCGACCACGCCATCGAAGGCAGCGAGCCGGACGGTCAGGTCGTCCAGGACGCAGTAGCGGCGCAGGCCGCGGGAGGGCACCTGGAGCCCGGGGTCGAGCTCGTGCAGGTGCCAGCGCAGCCGGTTGCACAAGATCGTCCGCTCAGTCACCAGGTTGCGGCGGTGATCAGACAGGAGCTTGATCTCGCGGGCCGGGCCGTCCAGCCGCGCGGCCGGCAGGTCCGGCTCGCGGAGCGCGGCGTGCGCAACGGCCAGCGCGTCGATCGGGTCGGAGTTGCCCGGCTGGCGGCCCGCCCGCCGGGACGCGGCCATCAGCTGGGTGGGCACCCGGACCACCGTGCACCCGGCGGCCAGCAGATCCTGTTCCAGACGGCGGGTGACATGCCGGCAGTCCTCCAGCGCGAACCGGACCGCGGGCCACCGCGCCGCCCATTCCAGCGCCTGCAGGTGCCCCTCGCTGGTCGCCGCGACCACCCGCTCGCCTATCGTGCGGCCCACCTCGTCGACGGCGATCAGGGTGTGGCTGCGCTTGTGCGCATCCACCCCGATGACAACCTCGCCCATGCCCGTTCCTTCCCACGCCGGTTAACTGGTGATCAGGCCGGGCAGGGGCGGGCACGCGTCAATCAGGCAGGAGCGTGCTCCTATCAAGCCACATCCCCGGCCCGGCCAGTGCCCGGCGGGGCCGCACATCAGGACAGGCCACCAGCCGAAGGCCAGGGCAGCAAAAAAACGAGCGAACCCCGCCAGGCAGTCACGATCCTGGCATTGACGCAAAGAAAGAAGTCGCGCGCAGCTAAGGGCCCGCAGAGATGCCATTGAGGAAACCGGCCGCGGCACCAACGGTGTCACCGAGTGGCTTGCGGGTGAGGAATGTGCGGTAGTCCCGGTAGCGGGCCAATTCCCACTTACGGCCCCGAGGCGCGACAGTACCGAGTTCCGGGGCGGGCAGCGGGCTCCAGGTCCAGGCGGCCAGAGGGGCCTCACCGCCGTCGGCGTTGTACTGGGGTTCGATAAAGTCGGCCGGGTCGGCGTGGTAACCCATCCAGTTCCGGACGAACCGCAGCCCGGAGAAGGTCCCGTCAGTGTCCGCTCGGGCGACCTTGCTGAGGCTGATCAGCGCATGATCGTAGGCAGCCTCGTGGTACCGGACTACGGTGGCATCGACCAGGGTGATCCACCAGACTGACTCGCTGACCAGCGCCAGAGCTTCAGGAACGTCGATGCCGGTGGCCTTGCCTAGCCGCTGGACGGTGTCATTCATCGCCGTGACCGACCAGCTGAGCGCGGTATTCCCGGTCAGCTGACCCCGGGTGTTTTCGTGGTTCCAGATGATCCGGCAGGCAGCCGAGCAGAACCGGGCATGTTCGCGGCGCGGCTCAAAAGCGATGCCACACGCCTCGCAGCGGTGCAACTCGACCGGTAGTTCCCCATGAGCGCCGGGGCCAGCGGCACCGGGCCACGTGCCAGCAGTCATCCGGTCAGGCGTCACAGCCATCCGCCGTCCAAGCGGCACGCTGCCCTTCGGCAACGGCAAGCCGCCGTCGCCGAAATCCTCACTACCCGACGGTGGGAGCCAGAGCCGTCAGGAAGCCAGCCCTCGAGTGAGCGCGAACCAGGAGGTCTACGTCCGGTTGGTCCTGACCGGGCGAGACCCGTGCAGCCTTGGGCGCCCCAGGATCCATCGGCCTGTTCGCAGCTGTCAATCTGCTGCAGAATCGCCTCAGCCGTCCAAGGCACAGTCCTACCTCCCAGAATTCGGAACGTAGGACCCATTGGCCTCGCAGCAGTTTCTGCGAGGGCAGATGCGCCTCGCATGCGGCGGGATCCACCACCGGGCGGCGTTAGACCACCAAGATCATCATACGGCGCAGAGCAGGCCATTAACACTGCCGGCGGATCATCCGCCGCGGGCAGCGGGTCGGTGGTGACGTGGCGGCGGGCGCAGATGGTGCTGCTGTCGGCGCAGGGCATGGACGCGCCGCTATCGCGAAGGTGGCGTTCACCAGCGAGGACCGGGTGCGGGACGTGATCCGCAACTTCAACGCCGACGGGTTCGGCTCGCTATACCCGAAGTACAAGGGCGGGCGCCGCCGAAGTTCACGCTGCCGCAGCGGCGGGAGATCAAGAAGATCGCCAGGAGCCAGCCCGGCGACCACGGCCTGCCGTTTTCCACCTGGAGCCTGTCCAAGCTGGCCGAGTTCCTGGTGGCTGAGGGGGTGGTCGACGACATCAGCCACGAGGGCCTGCGGGTCCTGCTCCGCGAGGAAGGCGTCACCTTTCAGCGGCTGAAAGACCTGGAAGGCGTCGAAAGGACCCGCGACTACGCAGCCAAGAAGGCCCGCGTCGAGCATCTGTACGCGATCGCCGACCGCGAGGTGCATCCCGCAGGCACGGGGACCCGGAGGTGATCTTCTGCGTGGACGAGTTCGGGCCGCTGAACCTGCAGCCCCGCGCCGGGCAGGCAGTGGGCCGCGGTCAGCGGCAAGGGCAAAGAGCCCGGCCGGGACGCCGCGGCGCGCGGATGCGCGCCACCTACCACCGCACCGAGGGCGTCCGGCACCTGCTCGCCGCTTACGAGCTGGGCGAGGACAAGCTGTTCGGGCACGTCAAGCCGAGCAAGACCCGGACCCGGTTCCTGGAGTTCTGCCGCTACCTGCGCTCTCTCTACCCGCCCGCGGTCCGGATCGCGATCGTCTGCGACAACTTCAGCCCGCACCTGACCACCGCCCGCGACAGCCGGCGTCGGCGACTGGGCCGCCGCGAACAACGTGGAGATCGCCTACACGCCGACGAACGCGTCCTGGTTAAACCGCATCGAGGCCCAGTTCACGGCCTTGCGCTACTTCGCGCTCGACGGCACCGACCACGCCAGCCACAAGGAGCAGGCCAGCATGATCCGCCGGTACATCATCTGGCGGAACAACCACGCCTACGACGAACGGCTCCGCCGCATCGTCAACCGGGCAAACGTAGCTTGACGCGGCACTAGCTCTGGCCGCACCTCGGCGACCGAGCTTCCGGCGGAGTATCGTTGTTGCCACGCGATGAGGCTCGCGTAACGCCTGTGTGTCGCCACTCAGGCTGATGGCCTCTACTATGCCGGGCGTCATTTTGGCCGCACGCAGGTGGAGGGCCCGATCGTGCCGCACATCTCCGAACCGTCTCCGCCTCTGCCGGGGACCGGCGGATCTTGCTGCGCCGTAAACGCCGTCTGGCTTGGTCTTCAACCAGTCACGTATGGAGGGATCGGCAATGAGCCTCAGCGCACGGGAACGGCATGCCCTTAAGTCGATCAGGGACGAGATCGCCCGGTCCGACCCCCAGCTAGCACTGCTGCTCACGGCGTTCACCCCGCCGCCTTCAGCCCAAGAGATTCCTGCCCGCGAGAAGGTCCAGCGCCAACCGTGGCTCCAGGCTCTTTTCTCACGCCGGAGGCTGCGCTGCCATTCAGGCGATGATCAGCCAGTCCGCTCAAAGCTCGGCCGCGTGTGCCGAAAATACGCAGCGCCCCTTGCCTGGCTTCTCGCGACAGCCGCGATGCTTCTGGTCGCGTTGCTTCTGACCCACGAAATCACCATCTAAAGAATCCGCGGGAACTGGCGGCCGCCTTCGCTGATGGTGAGGCAAGCAAAAGGTGCTGAAGTTCGTGAGGCACGTGGTGCGTGAGATACTGGAGATCTGGCGATGAGGCTCGCCATTAACCGCGGCTCAGGTCCGCTGATGGCCTCTACCCCGTGTCACTGACAACTGGGTAGGAGGCATCGGATGGGAGAGGTAGCAGACTCTCTGGGTAATTGGCGCGGAACGTGCGTGGCAGTTGCGGCGCTCCCGATTCCCTTCATTCAGCTGCTGACCGTCGCGCTGGCGGCCCCCGATGCGACAGGATGCGTTGCCAGAGTTGAGGTCCGGCTGCTGGGCCGCCGAAGCCCGAGGGCCCGCCGGCTCTCCTTTGACGGGACCAAGCTGTTCCGTCAGGAAGCCCCGGTTATAAAGAGCGTTAGCTGGCGCCAGGTTATGTTCGCGGGAATCGGCGGCAACGGGCGCCGGATCACCCGACCGCGACAGCCAGGAAGCCCCAGCGCGCCTGCAGGATGCCTGCGGCGTGATCGAAGTCGCGGAGGCCACATCTACCGGCCCGCGCTACGGTCCTCGGCTGTCCTGGGCGCCGCCAAGCATTTTCAGCCGGGGTGCCTAGACGCCTCCCTGCTCGTCGTGCAGATCGTCGTCATCGCCGTGATCGCGGTCGTTACCGCACCGGCCTAAGCGGATCCAAAGGATCGGAGCACAACCGTGGGTGCAAAAACCGTCAAGCTGACCAGCTACCTCAGCGAGCGGCACTACTTGGACGTTTCATTCGTCGGTGCGGCCCTCCTCGACCTCTACGCCCGCCGGCAGATTGAGGCGAGCATTCTCCTGCGCAGTGCGGAAGGCGCCGGCCTACGTCCCCATCTGCTTGATGACAAGGCACGTGAGCCCACCGAGCAGCTTCCGGTCACTGTGACAGCCATTGACACGCAGGACAACCTCGACGGAGTACTTGATCAGACCCTCGACCTCACCCAACAAGGTCTCGTCACGACCGAGCCAGTCCTCCTCCTGCACGACCACGTCGGGCCCGCCACCCTGACCTCCAGACCGGGCGAAGCCATTGAGCTGGCTGTCTACCTCAACCGACATGACACCGTGTTCGCGGTCCCCGCGTTCGAGGAAATGTGCCGGCTGCTATCCCGCCGTGAACTCGACGGCGCCACCGCGCTGCTCGGCCTTGATGGCGCCGCGCGCGGTCGTCGTCAGCGACCTGACCTCGGCCGCGATAGCGATTTTCCGATGATGGTCACCGCCGTCGGGCGAGCCGACCTGATCAGCTCGGTGTTGCCCGATCTCGGCGACATGCTCCGGCACCCCGTCATAACCTTGGAACACGTTCGCATATGCAAGCGCGACGGCCAGCTGATCAGTGGCCCCGGCGGACAAACTGAACAAGAGACGCACAGTCCGGACGCGTGGCAGAAGCTCACTGTTCACTCACCCGAGAACGGACACCCTGTTCACCGCGCCATCGCGCGGGAGCTCCGATCCGCAGGCCTCCAAGGCGTTACAGTCCACCTAGGCGTCTGGGGCTTTTATGGCGGCCAGTCGTCGTGCGGCCACAGGCAAACGCGACTAAGGCATTATGCGCCGGTTATCACTACGGTGACCGACACCGCGGAGAACATCGCGCTCGCCTTCACCATCATCGACCGGCTCACCTCCGACCAAGAACTCATCACCCTCGAGAACATCCAGGTCCTGCGCAGGGCATTGGTCACGCACTAGCCGAGGGCCCGTCAAAGACGGTCCCTGTCGTGCGCTCGATGTCGATAGTCACGACCGGGAGCCCGCGGATCGCACGCTGCGCGCTTTACTAACTGGCTCGCTCTTAGCCGGAGTTGCCGTGCGGCTCACCGCCATACGCTGACGCCAGGCAATTCGGCTGATGAGCATCCCGGATTTCCCGCTGGCGTGGTGCGCTGGCTCTAACCGGCTCAAATCCAGGAGCTAAGAAGGGCTCGTGTCGTAGCCTGTCGGTTCCGGTTGAAAACTAGTCCTGTGGTTCCGGGTGAATCTTGACCCGCCCCTGAACGATTGAGGGGTGCTGAAAGTGGAGGACTGGGCGGAGATCCGCAGGTTGCACCGGGCTGAGGGGATGGCGGTCCGGGCGATTGGCCGCAGGCTGGGGATTTCGCGGAACACGGTGAAGAAGGCGCTGGCCAGCCATCAGCCGCCGAAGTATGTGCGGGCGGCGGCGGGGTCGGCGGTGGATGGGTTCGAGCCGAGGATCCGGGTGCTGCTGGCGGAGTTCCCGGAGATGCCGACCTCGGTGATCATGGAGCGGGTCGGGTGGGATCGCGGGAAGACGGTGTTCTTCGAGCGGGTGGCGCAGCTGCGGCCGTTGTTCCGGCCGGCTGATCCGGCGTCGCGGACGGAGTACCAGCCGGGTGAGCTGGCGCAGTGTGATCTGTGGTTCCCGCCCGCGGATGTGCCGCTGGGCTGGGGTCAGAAGGGGCGGCCGCCGGTGCTGGTGATGGTGTCGGGGTATTCGCGGGTGATCACCGCGGTGATGATCCCGTCCCGGGCAGCGCCGGATCTGCTGGCCGGGCACTGGCGGCTGATCAGCAGCTGGGGGCAGGTGCCCAAGGCGCTGGTCTGGGACAACGAAGGTGCGGTGGGGTCCTGGCGAGGCGGCAGGCCCGTCCTGACCGAGGCGATGAACGGCTTCCGCGGCATGCTCGGCATCCGCATCATCCAGTGCCGGCCGGGTGATCCTGAGGCTAAGGGCCTGGTGGAACGGGCGAACGGGTATCTGGAGACCTCGTTTTTGCCCGGCCGGTCGTTCACCAGCCCAGCGGACTTCAACGCCCAGCTTGCCGGGTGGCTGACCCGGGCGAATCAGCGGCAGCACCGCCGGCTGGGCGGCCGTCCGGCGGACCGGTGGGACGCCGACCGGGCAGCCATGCTGGCGCTGCCGCCGGTGTCCCCGGTGACTGGGTGGCGGCTGACGGCCCGGCTGCCCCGCGATCACTACGTCCGGCTGGACGGCAATGACTACTCCGTCCACCCCGTCGCGGTCGGCCGCCAGGTCGAGATCTGCGCGGACCTGGAGGAGGTGAGGGTCACCTGCGGCAGCAGGCAGGTCGCGCGTCATGACCGCTGCTGGGCAGCTCACCAGAGCATCACCGATCCCGCTCACGCCGCCGCGGCCGCGCAGATGCGCCGGGAGCGCCGCCGGGCCGCGGTCCCGGTGACCAGCACGGCGGTCCAGCAGCGCAGCCTGGCTGATTATGACCGGCTGTTCGGCCTGACCGGCGAGGAGACCGGGTGATGGCCGCCGCCAGGACTGGCACTGGCCGGGATACGGCCAGCGAGATCGCCTATCTCACCCGCGCGCTTAAAGCGCCGTCGCTGGCCGGGGCGGTGACCCGGCTCGCTGAGCGGGCCCGGGCCGAGGGCTGGTCCCATGAGGAGTTCCTGGCCGCCTGCCTGCAGCGCGAGGTCGCCGCCCGCGAAGCCCACGGCGGCGAAGGCCGCATCCGCGCCGCCCGGTTCCCGGCCCGCAAGGCCCTGGAAGAGTCCGGCTTCGACCACCAGCGGTCCCTGAAACGGGAGACCATCACTCACCTGGGCACCCTGGACTTCATCACCGCCAAGGAGAACGTGGTCTTCCTCGGCCCGCCCGGCACCGGCAAGACCCACCTGGCCACCGGGCTGGCCATCCGGGCCTGCCAGGCCGGGCACCGGGTCGCGTTCGCTACCGCCTCGGGGTGGGTCGCCCGCCTGGTCGAGGCCCACCACGCCGGCCGGCTTCAGGACGAGCTGACCAAGCTCGGCCGCATCCCGCTGCTCATCGTCGATGAGATCGGCTATATCCCGTTCGAGGCCGAGGCCGCGAACCTGTTCTTCCAGCTCGTCTCGGCCCGCTACGAACGAGCCTCGCTGATTGTCACCTCGAACAAGCCTTTCGGCCGGTGGGGCGAGGTCTTCGGCGACGACGTAGTCGCCGCGGCCATGATCGACCGGCTCGTCCACCACGCCGAAGTCATCAGCCTGAAGGGAGACTCCTACCGGCTCAAGGACCGCGACCTCGGCCGCGTCCCCGCGGCCACCAAAACCA
This sequence comes from uncultured Actinomycetes bacterium, assembly GCA_963744005.1. Taxonomy (GTDB): domain Bacteria; phylum Actinomycetota; class Actinomycetes; order Streptosporangiales; family Streptosporangiaceae; genus Palsa-504. Next base: position 389,476 of record CAVURU010000004.1, read on the forward strand.
GTGACTAGAACAACCGGGTGGATCAGCATTCACCCGGAACAGCCGGATCACGATTCGGCCGGAGTTGACAGTAGCCCGGGGGAACGCTGATGACAGGTACCGGGCTATGGTTCAGCAGCGCCATGGTTGTCGAACCAGCGGGCTGTCCTCCTCCAACCTGCCCATGATGACGGCCTATCACGATGACAGACGAGCCGCGGGCGGCTGTGGCCAAAGCGTCCACCGGCGGCATGTCGGTTGTGACAACTTCGCAGCCGGAGTTCGCTGCGCCTGCTTCTTGCAAGCAGCGCCGGACCATGACCTGAGCCTCCGCTACAGGATCCGCATCGTCCGCAGCCAGGTACCCGCTCAGAGGTTCGCCAGGAACAAGGCGCTCATAGGCGGCCACTACGACTAGGTCGCAGCCGCGACGGCCTGCATCCTCGATCGCGTACCGCAGAGCAGCACAACACGCATCGCAGCCATCAAGCCCGACAACGACTCTGGACTCGGCCACCGAACGCTCCTTCAATCACAGGTGCCATCAGCACGGTGCGTTTCGGACAGGAGTCCAGACGGGCGCCATCGTCAAGAAAAGCCTAATCCCGTCAGCGGGCCGGGGCCTAGTGTTCTCCGCCTTAAGTTCGCGCTATAAGTCTACGATTAGCGGGTGGCGAAGACGGGCAGGCCGAAGGCGCCGCTGACGGTCACGGGTGAGCAGCGGGCGGTGCTGGAGCGGGGTGCGCGGGCGGCGACGTCGACGCAGGCGTATGCGCTGCGCTGCCGGATCGTGCTGGCGTGTGCGGAGCCCGGGTGCGTTCAACACTCAGGTCGCGGCTGGCCTGGGAGTCTCGGTGCCGACGGTGATGAAGTGGCGGGGCCGGTTCATCGACCGCGGGCTGCCCGGGCTGGCTGATGAGGACCGGCCGGGCCGCCCGCCGTCCATCTTGCTGGACAAGGTCGGCGAGGTCCTGGCCGCGACCCTGGAGGACACCCCGGCGGACGCGACGCACTGGTCGCGGGCCTCGATGGCCCGGCGCAGCGGCCTGTCGGAATCCACGATCGGCCGGATCTGGCGCAAGTTCGAGCTGAAGCCGCACCTCGCCGACGGGTTCAAGCTGAGCACCGACCCGCTGTTCATCGAGAAGGTCGTCGACGTCGCCGGGCTCTACCACAACCCGCCGGAGCGGGCCGTGGTCCTCTGCGTGGACGAGAAAACGCAGGTCCAGGCCCTGGACCGGTCCCAGCCGGTGCTCCCGATGATGCCCGGCATGCCCGAGCGGCGCACCCACGACTACGCCCGGCACGGCACCACCAGCCTGTTCGCCGCCTTCAACATCGCCGACGGCACCGTCATCAGCGAGCTGCACCGCCGCCACCGGGCCGCGGAGTACCTGAAGTTCCTGCGCGCCATCGACAAGGCCGTGCCGCCGGAACTGGACGTGCACATCGTCTGCGACAACCTCTCGGCCCGCAAGACGCCCGCCGTGAACGAGTGGATCGCCCGCCGTCCCCGCTTCCACGTCCACTTCACCCCGACCGGATCCTCCTGGATCAACCAGGTGGAACGCTGGTTCGCCTGCCTCACCACCCAGAAGCTCCAGCGCAGCGCCCACAAATCCGTCCAGGCCCTCGAAGCAGACGTCCGCGACTGGATCGGGCAGTGGAACAACAACCCGAGACCGTTCGTATGGAAAAAGACCGCCGAGGAGATCCTCGACTCCCTCGCCCGATATCTGCAACGGATTTCAGGCGGAGAACACTAGGCCGGCTTGTAGACGAGCAGGGCGGTGCGAGCTGGCCGGTGACCTGGCCAAGCTGGCCTGGTCGCTATAGTGAGCCTTCATCTGGCTGGCGTCAGGAAGGCTGGTGGCCCGGTGAACGTACGCCGACTGCAACTCGATGTAGACAAGGCGCTCCAGCGCCCGGACCTCCTGGAGCTGGCCGAGGCCATCGACGGCGTGCCTGGTGTCGAGGCCGTCAATATCACGGTTACCGACATCGACATCGAGACAGTCGGGACTGAGGTCACCATCGAGGGGGACAACATCGACATCCCGGCGCTCATCGCAGCCATCGAGAAGTCCGGGGCCGCCTTGCACAGCATTGATGAGATTGTGGTCGGGGAAAGAATCATCAACCGGGTGCCGCGGGCCCGCTGACTCCCGGGCGTGATCTCTGCCGTACGGTCCTGGCTGCGGCGTTTCCTGCTGCCCGTGTCCCTGGGCGTCGCCGACGGCATCATCAACGCGCTTACGCTGGCCTCGGCGACGGTCATCCACGGCACCGGCCTGACTCTCAGCCTGGCCTGCGGGTAGCGGCCGTCGCGTTGATCTCCTCGGTCTTTACCGTATTCGTGGCCGAATACGGCCAGCTGCGCGCCGAACTGGCCCGGGCCGAACGAGAACTCAGCTTCACCCATTCCGGGCGCCTGGCCGCTGGCCAGCTCGGCCGTCAGGTCGCCCGGGAAGCCGCCCAGGCATCCGCTATCGCTAGCGGCGCGAGCTTCATCGGCGCGTTCGTTCCCCTGGTCATGGGTGCCGCTCTTGCCCCCTATAGCTGGGCGGCGCTCATAGTGGCGATCGGGGCCCTCGGAGCCTTGGGCGGAGCTCTCGCGACAGCAGTCGGCGGAAGGCGTCCCCGCTGGATCATCATCATGATCATCATGGGGGCAGTGGTGGCAGCAGCAGGCACCTATCTCAATGTCGCCTAGCTGGACATGTCCGGCTGATTCTTAACAGAATCCTCCGGGTGACCCGGCTCCATATTGAGATGAGCTGAGCCGTGTGCACGCGAATTTCGCGTGCACTACTGAGGCTTTTTCATCCTGTTTTGATCTCGTGAGCTTGCAAGACGAGGATGGCTTTGGCGATCTGGCCTGCGCGCCAGGGGCAGCAGCGTAGCCGGGTCAAGATCTTCCAGGCTTTGAGCTGGGCGTTTGCTCTTTCTCCGGCGGGAGTTTCGCGTGAGCCCGGTTGGTTTTTCTGGGATTCCGGCTTCCCCTGCCCCGGTAGGGACTTTCGCGTGCGCGGCGCCCTGGTATCCCTTGTCGGCCAGGGCCGGTGGCGGTGGCCAGCTCGGGCTCGATGCCCCAGATCCAGGCGGCCTTCATGTCGTGGACGGAGCCGGGCAGCGCCCAATGCCGGGAACTTAAGGGGCGTGACGGGTTGGCCACGTTAGGCGTTGGATCGGCGCGGCTGCCGGAAATGCGACGAAGCTCCCGCTAGAACGACGGTTACCACACCAGTTCGTTTGCGCGAGGAGCTTCGTTGCCTGTTCATGGTGGCATGCCGCGGGGCTGGTCGTCTGCCCGGGGCCGGGTCTTGTCGGAGGGCTGGCTCGGGGCGCTGACGTACGTGGTGCCGCCTGAACTGGCCGAGGAGGCCGTCGGCGACGGGCTGGCGTGGGAGATGCGCGTGCGGTCGCTGCCGGCCCGGCTCACGCTTTACTTCACCCTCGGGCTGTGCCTGTTCGGGGCCAGCCCGTACCAGGAAGTGATGCGGCAGGTCACCGCCGGGCTGGGCGGCCGGCTGGCCGCGGCCGGTGGGCGGCGCCGGCCACGACGGCGCTGACGGCCGCCCGGACCCGGCTCGGCGAGGCACCGCTGCGGTCGCTGTTCCGCCGCCTGCGCTCCCCGCTGTCGCCGGGGACGAGCCAGTGGTCGCACGTCTGCGGCCTGCTCGCGGTCGCCGTCGACGGCACCACCCTCGCCGTGCGGGACACCCCCGCGAACCGGGCCGCGCTCGGGCCGCCGCCCGGGGCGGAACAGGGCGACCACCCGCTGCTGCGGGTGGTCGCCCTGCTCGCGTGCGGCACCCGCGCGCTGGTCGACGCCGTCGCCGGGCCCGGCGTTCGGCCCCGGCAGCGGGGAGAAGGCCATGACGGAGGAACTGCTGGCCAGCCTGCGCCCGGGCATGCTGGTCCTCGCGGACCGCAACTTCTACTCCTGGAAGCTGTGGAACGCCGCCGCCGTAACCGGCGCCGCCCTGCTGTGGAGGGTCACCTCCTCCCTGCGGCTTCACCCGCTGGCCGAGCTTCCCGACGGGTCCTGGCTCGCCCACGTCGACGACCCCGCCGCCGTCCGCGTCCGCGTCCGCAGGAACGGCATGCGCCGCAGCCGCGGCAGCCGCCTGCCTCCCGACACGGGCCCGCTACCGGGCATCACCGTCCGCGTCATCGAGTACCACCTCACCGTAACCGCAGACGACGGCACCGTCCGCACCGAGCGATACCGGCACGTCACCAACCTGCTCGACCACGCCGCCTGCCCCGCCCGCGAGCTCGCCGCCGCCTACGCCCTTCGCTGGCAGGCCGAGACCGCCTTCCAGGAATGCAAGGCCTACCTCCGGTGCTCCGGCCGGCCCCTGCGGTCGGGCACCCCGGACCTCGCCCGCCAGGAACTGTGGGCCCTGCTGTCCGTCTACCAGGCCGTCCGCGCCCTCATCGCCCGCGCCGCCGCCGGCGCCGGAACCGACCCTGGCCGACTCTCCTTCACCCTCGCCCTGCTCTCCGCACGCCGCACCATGGCAGCCCCCCGCCACCACCTCGCAGCCGCCCTCGGCCAGGCCGAAGCCGAGATCCTCGCCAACGTCGCCCCCCAGCGCCTCGGCCGCGTCTACCCCCGCGCCGTCAAGCACGTCCGCAGCCCCTACCCCTCCCGCGCCGGAGCCAAGACCCCCGTATCACAGCACGCCGCCCACACCCTCACAGTCACCACGACAGCCCCAGCCGCCCGGACCAGCCCCCGCCAGCACAAACAGCCCCAGCCAGCCTCTAACCAAGCCCCTTAAGTTCCTGGCATTGGGGCAGCGCCCCGGAGACCCACAGCAGCTGCCCGTCCGGGCCGGCGATGACCTGCAGGTTCATCCCGTGGCAGTGGTGCTTGCCGGAGAAGAACGGCCGGTCCGCGGCCACCCGGTCCGTCCGGATCAGCGTCCCGTCCAGGACCGCGTGAGGGTACCCGGACCTCACCGCGGCCCGCACCGCCTGGCGGAGCTTCGGCGCACGGGCGGCCAGCAGCGCGACGGTCTCGGTCACATACCGCCAGGCGGTCGCCGTCCCGACTCCGAACCCGGCCGCAACCTGCGCGAACGGCTCTCCCTTGCGCAGGTGGAACGAGCACCAGCAGGGCCTGCTGCCCCGGGTTCAGCTTCCTCCAGAACGACCCGATCGATGACCGGTGCCGGCGGATGATCCCGGCGACGAAGGAAAGGGCCTGGCGCGACAACGGCAGCGCGGCACGGTAAAACAGCATGAAGAAGCCCCTGGAGGGACGAAGCTGGTGTGGTAACCGCCTCAACTACCAGGGGCTTCGCCGTCTCCGGCGGGAACACGCCGCTCCACGCTCAAACCGTGACCCAGCCGCTACAACCAGGATGAAAAAGGCTCACTGTCTGGCAACGGCCGGGAAGCCAGCGCGTGACGACCTGCTATCGCCAGATGTTGCCAACGTAAGCCGCGTGCTCGGGAGCGCCAGAATCGAGAAGGCGGCTCAGATGCCCTGCGACCGCGGGGTGCAAATTCAAATTCGCCAGCTGATCCAGTGAGACAAATTGCGGTTCGAGACCCTGCTCTTTGCTGCTCTCCTTACCTAGCGCAGGCTGATTAACCGAAAAGACGATATCCAGCAACCGGTGGTCAGACCCCGGAGGCGCGGACTCAACTAGGAGCGCAATACCGGCAACGTCCCCCGAGACGCCGCTTTCCTCATAAAGCTCACGGCGCGCGCAGGCCGTCAGGCTCTCGCCCTCCAGCGGATTCCCGCCGGGCAACACCCAATCGTCCAAGCCATCATGAGTGTGATGGACAAGCAGGACTTCATGGTTGTGAAGCACGATAACCGAACACCGAACGTCATAACCGCTAGTCATGGCTGCACCTCCTGCCAGCACGGTTCAAGGCTGCTCCGCCGGAGGACTGGGCTGATGCGATGTCTGTGTCCTAGCCGGGACCTAGCGGTTCTCATGGCCCATATACGGGGCGGCAGGCCATGAGATATCGCCGGGAGCGTCTTCGACCGGACGAGCCCGTTCAAACGCGTCCATGATTGCAAGCTCAGCGGCGGCGCGATCCTGCCAGCCACGGACATCAGTGCTCTTACCAGGCTCGAGATCTTTATAGATATCGAAGAAATGGCCGATTTCCGCTTTCACGTGATCCGGCACATCGGCGAGCTCACAGACCGTTTCGAACCGCGGGTCCCGCGTCGGCACGGTGAGGATCTTGGCGTCCGGGCCGTGCTCATCCAGCATCCAGAACACCCCCACGGGCCGGGCCAGCACCTCGCAGCCCGGGAAGGTCGGCTCATCCAGAATGACCAGTACATCAAGCGGATCGCCGTCCTCGGCCAGCGTGCCCGGAACGAACCCGTAGTCCAGCGGGTAGCGGGTAGAGGTAAACAACATCCGGTCCAGCCTGATTACCCCACGCGCATGATCCATCTCGTATTTGTTCCGCGAGCCCTGCGGGACCTCCACGATGACCTGGATTTCCATAGATCCTCCTCACGCCGGCGAATGGCCTATGACGCCTAGATGGCAGATAGCGCGCTGCAGCAGGCCACCTGCGATAGGGGTGCGGGAGCAGATGCGCAGCGGGCGTACGCATCTGATCTGGGGATGATCGCGGTGGCGACCTGATGAGCGGAGAAAACCGGTGTCCGCCGACCGAACCGCGCCTGCACCAGCGCCGCAGGAGATTCTCCTGAACAGGACCGCCATCGTGGCCAAGGCCGCCTCCACTAGCACGTATGCCGTAGAAGCCATCAGCCGTATCGGCGGTTCAGGCGAGCCTCATCACCTGTATATATTTTACTCCTCCGCTTATGCCCATGTTTAGTGGCCGGATCCCGCCACTGGAGCCGGGCACGAGGCAGACCCTCGCCGCCGGAAGGCTGCTCCGTCCTGCCGCCATCCACATCAGGATGGATTCTCCCGTTCGATCCAGCCCCGGCTACGCCGGGCGAAGATGCCCATGTCATCTTGTGGCCGACCGCTGCCCGGCCCAGGCTGACCGGCCACGCTAGACTGGCCCTGCCGGATGAGGCTCCGGCAGGAGCTCGCTCCTAAACCGCCGACATGGCTGATGGCCTCTCAGGATTACAGGATTCTGGGAGGTTGCGTGGGCGCGCGAGAACCACCCGCTGGGTCATCGCGGGACGTTAATCCCTCCGTAGCAGGCACTGGGCCTGGCTGCCCTCCAAGCCTGCCGCGACGCCGGACTGGGAAACGACCCGGATCAGGGCAAGCGGGCACGCCAGGGTATTCGCGCAGGCGGTTGAGTTAGGAGCACGGGATGGCCTTCGAGATAGCAGATCTGTCGGCGTTGGAGATTCTGGACTCGCGGGGGCGGCCGACGCTGGCGGTCACGGTGCGGCTCGGCGACGGGACGGCGGCACATGCGGGGGTTCCGTCCGGGGCGTCGACCGGATCAAGAGAAGCAGCGGAACGCCGGGATGGTGACCCGGACCGGTATGAGGGCAGAGGCGTGCTGGGAGCGGCCGCCTCGGTCGGCGGCGAGATGGCTGATCTGCTGCGCGGCCGGCGATGGGGTTCGCTGGCCGAAGTGGACCAGGCGATGATCGACCTGGACGGAACAGCGAACAAGAGCAGGCTCGGCGCAAACGCCACAGTGGGCACGTCGATGGCGCTGGCTCGGGCGCTGGCCGCCTCGGCCGGCATGCCGTTGTGGCGGTGGCTGGCACCTGAGGGGGTTACCGCGTCGCTGCCGGTGCCCCATTTCAATGTGCTCAATGGTGGCGTGCATGCGCCGAACGAGCTGGACTTCCAGGAGTTCATGATCGCCCCGCTGGGCGCCCCGTCGATGGCCGAGGCGGTCCGGTCCGGGGCCGAAGTCTATGGCGCGCTGCGGCGTGAGCTCTCGGCCCGGAAGCTGTCGACCGGGCTCGGTGATGAGGGTGGTTTCGCACCCGAGATCGCCGAGCCTGAAAAGGTCCTGGCCTTGCTGGTGGGAGCCATCTCCGATGCCGGATACAAGCCCGGAGCTGACGGGGTTTCAATTGCGCTGGATCCGGCCGCCTCGGAGTTCCGCCAGCCCGACGGGCGTTACCGTGTGGCGGGGGAACTGCTGGACAGCGCTGCGATGATCGAGCGGCTGGCCGCGATCACAGCCCAGTTTCCTGTGCACCTGATCGAGGACGGGCTTGGCGAGGATGACGATAACGGCTGGGTCACGCTGACAGCCCGGCTGGGCAGCACTATCGAGCTGGTAGGCGACGACATATTCTGTACCAACCCGGCGATCATCAGCCGCGCCACCGCGCACGGCATCGGTAATGCCGCGCTGATCAAGCTCAACCAGATCGGCACGGTCAGTGAGACGCTCGAGGCCATGGCCGTCTGCCGCCAGGCCGGGTACCGGCAGTTCGTCTCGCACCGTTCCGGGGAAACCGGCGATCACTTCATCGCCGACCTGGCCGTCGGCACCGGCTGCGGGCACCTTAAGTCCGGTGCCCCCGCCCGCGGCGAACGTATCGCGAAGTACAACCGGCTACTGGAGATCGCCGCCTCGGAGCCTTCCCTCCGTTACGGGATGACCTGAATTCCAGAGGCCTGGCCGGCCAGGATCTAGGTGGCCGCTGCGTCACGGTCCAGCACGCTTGCCAAGCGCCGCAGCACGGCTTCCCGTTCGCTTAGTTCCCGTTCCGTCTTCGCCGCCTCGGCGGCAGACGCATCACGAAGCCCGGCCGCGGCGGCCAGCGCCGAACGGATCCGGCTGGTCGCGTCGGCGTAGCGCTGCTCCACCGCCAGGCCCAGCGCGCGCGTAGCCTCCGCCAGCCGGTACTGCAGGTCTCCCCGGGCCCGGCCGACCTGCCGGTCCACCAGATCCCGGGCTTGCTCACCCACGTGATCCCGCGCCGTTCGCTTGCCGAACTCTCCCGGCAGCCGGCGCCGGAACGCGCCGGCCAGCAGCTCCGTCTGGCCGATATCCTCGGCCGCGGTGTAGAAGAAGCGGTTACTCTGTGCCAGCCTGCTCTCCGGCTCAGGTATCTCCAGGTCCAGCCCGAGCAGCTCAGTGGCGGACTCGCGCAAGACGCTTAGCTCGACGCGCAGCTCGTCCGCCAGCTGCGCGTCCACCGAAGCCAGCCCATGCTCGGTCGCCTTCCGCTGCCGCTCCCGCCAGGCCTCGGCAGCGGCCACCGCGAATCCGGCCAGCCGCTTACGGCCAAGCCGCTCAATCTCCCCGGCGGCAGCATCACGCAGCTCACCTGCGAAAAGAGCGTCAAGCTGACGGAGCACCTCGCTGGTAATCCCGGCCTGGTCTTGTTCTGCCGCGTCATTGAGCACGAAAAGCAGCTGGCTAGACCGGCCATTAACCACGATGGCGGCGTCGCGACCGCGAACCGCTACCTCGCTCAGCCGTTCCTCGAAGCGCCGGACCCGGTCCGCTGCGTCTCCGGCTTGCATCTCGGCTGCCCGGCGAGTGACGGCCACCTCATCCAGCAGCGACCCGGCGATTCGCCGGGCCTGCGCGACCGCCGATACGTGCAGGTCCGACCGTCCCCTTGCGGCCAGGTACGCGGCAAAGGCGGTCTTGAACGCGGCGAAGCCGGTGTCACCCTCGGCCAGAGCCGAACGTGCTGACATCGGATACACCTGTCCTGGGTGGCCCGCCTCGGCCAGGACCTGCTGGGTGAAGGCCAGCGCTTCAGCTAGCTCTGGCTCATCCAGGCGATCAGCCTTATTCAGCACCGCGAACGTCGTAACCGCGAGGTCAGCCACGACCTCCAGCAGATCGCGCTCACTCGCCGACACAGGCGGGTCAGCGGTCAACACGAACACCGCCGCATCCATCGACCCGAGCGCCTTATGGGCCGCCTCGGTATCCCATTCGAACACCGACCCCGTGCCGGGCGTGTCGACCAGCTCCACCCCGTCCGCCAGCAGCGGCGCCGACAGATACACCGTGACGGCCACGATGCCGCGGCGATTGGCCGGATTCCCGCGCTCGGTCACCAGGCCAGCCAGGGCAGCGAGCGAGTGCTTCTCGTCATGCCCGTCCAGGTACCGCGCTTCCACGATCTCGTCATTGCCGTAACTGACTGTGGTCGCGACCGCGGTCAGCGGGGTCACTCCGGACGGCAGAACATCACGGTCAAGCAGCGCATTGATCAGCGTGCTCTTTCCCCGCTTGGCCTCTCCGGCTACCAGCACCCGCAACCGGGAGGCGCCAAGCCGGTCCAGAATCGCAAGCAGCCGGTCCCGGTCGTCCGCTGTGCCCACTGCGGCCAACTCATTCAGCACCCTGGCCAGGTCGCCCTCGCCGGTTACCATCGCCGCCATCCTCCTACCTGCGCTAGGAAAAAACGCCGGGGTAGGGACCGTTGGCGGCATGGCCGCGTTCGTGTCGCTCGCACAGCGAGCGCTGGTACCGCGAGCCCCTCCGCCGTACCAGGCATCAGGATATTGGTCCGCCCCGGCGAGTCTGAAGGCCGCTATGTCTGCGAACTGCTCGTTAGTTTACCAGTTTCCAATGCCTGATAATAGATTTCCTCGTACTTTTTCGGCGGCATATCGCCGCTATATGAGTGGATCCGCTCCTCGTTATACCACTGCACCCAGTCCATTGTTGCAAGCATCACGTCATCGACTCCCTGCCAGTCCGTCCTCGGGTCGATGAGCTCACGCTTGTAAAGGCTGTTCAGCGCCTCCGCAGCAGCATTGTCATATGAATCGCCTTTGCTGCCCACCGACCGGACTGCCTTTTCCTCGGCAAGCCGCTCCGCATAACGGATAGACGTGTACTGGACTCCGCGGTCGGAATGATGCACCAGGCCGCCGAGATCCTCATCCCGCCGTCCCCATATCGCCATCTCAAGCGCATCGAGGGCAAGATCGGAACGCAAGTGATCCGCAACCTGCCAGCCGAGAACACGGCGGGCGAACAAATCCATCACGAAAGCGGTATATACCCAGCCGGCAAAGGTCGGGACATAGGTGATGTCCGCGACCCAGCGGTGGTTCGGCGCCGCCGCGTCGAAGCACCGGTCCAGCAGGTCAGACGGCCGGCCCGCAGGGTCACCGGGCAGCGTCGTCGGCGGCCTCTTCCGGCCCGGGCTGGCGCCGCGGATCCCCAGCTCGCGCATCAGCCGCTCGACCGTGCACCGCGCCACCGCAATTCCCCGGCTGTTCAGCTCCAGCCAGATCTTCCGCGCGCCGTAAACCCTCCGTCCTTTCTCTCCATCCCACACCTCCATGATCTTCTCCTTCAGGAGAGTGTCGCGGATTTCCCGCGCCCGGGGTTCGGCCTCGCGTTTCTTCGCGTGGTAATACGATGAAACCGGGAACTCAAGGACCGCGCAGACCGGCTCGACACCGAACCGGTCCCGGTGCGCATCAATGAACTCGACTAGCGCGGCAGCCTCGGGTCGAGTTCCCTCGCGAAATAGGCGCTAGCGGCTTTCAGGATCTCATTAGCACGGCGGAGCTCACGATTTTCCTTCTCCAGCTCCGCGATCCGCTGCTTGTCATCAGTCGTGGTACCGGACCGTACTCCGCCGTCGATTTCCGCCTGCTTTGCCCAGCACCGCAGCGCCTCAGGGTGAACACCCAGCCGACCTGCGACCCGGGCCAGCTCCCCACGACCCTTACCCTCCCGCTCCCGCACCTCGAACAGCATCTTCACCGCGCGTTCGCGCAGCTCATCCGGGTATTTCCGCTGTGCCGCCATGACCCTGCATCCTCCCAGGTTTCATGGCCTCCAAGATTCCCGGGGTGGCCCATATCTTCCTGCTCACGGCCCCGTGGATCCAGTGCTGTCCGGCACCGCGCAGCCGACCTCGAGGCGGACGGCCGTGAGCCGCCGAGGCCCTGACGCGATCTAGCGCGCCGTGGGTTAACCTTGCCGCAGTCAGATGATGCCCTGACGGGAGACCATTGCCTCCCGAACCGCCGCACTCTGCGGCTGATGGCCTCTGTTACGCACCGATGCGGCAGAACGGGCCAGGGCGCCTGGCCTTCTCCGCCGCGTCCCGGCCGCTTAACGGAGCGCAGCAGTGGACACAAATTGCATCAAGCTGACCAGCTTCTTCGGCGAACGAGAGCGCGTCAACGGCACGTTCCTCATCGACAACCTGCTGGACCTGTACGCGCATCATGGCGTCGCGGCCAGCATCGCGCTTCGCGGAATTCAGGGTTTCGGGCAGAGCCATCACCTCCGCAGTGACATTTCACTAAGCCTGTCCGACGACCTGCCCCTCACTACGGTCGCCGTTGGCACCTGGGCAACCATCGAAGCCTCCTGGACCAGACCCTGGAGCTCAATCTTGGCGGCCTGGTCACGCTGGAACGCGCGCGCATGCTCAGCGAGGGCACGGCTCCGCCTCGCATGGCAGAACGGCCCGAGGACGCAACCAGGCTGTCAGTCTTCCTCGGCCTTCACGACAAGATCAATGCACTCCCCGCATACGAGGCGATGTGCGAGTTGCTGTACCGCCGCGGCGTCCCCGGTGCCACCGTCTTCCTCGGCGTCGACGGCATATCCCACGGACACCGCCCGCAAGGCGGCACCTTCAGCTACGACCTGGACCTGCCGGTCATGATCGTCGCCGTCGGCCCCGGCGACCGTATCGGTCCTCTGCTTCCGGAACTGTCCAGTCCCCTGCGTCGGCCGGTGGTGACGCTGGAGCGAATTCGGATCTGCAAGCGCAGCGGCCAGTTCATCAGCGTCCCGGAACTATCCGCGGAAACAGATGACAGGGGATCACCCTTCTGGCACAAGCTCACCATCTACACATCGGAAGCGGCCCGCCACAAGGGACAGCCGATCCACAGGGCCATCATCAGGCGGCTGCGGTCAGCCGGTATCGCCGGTGCCACCACCCACCGCGGCGTGTGGGGCTTCGGTGAACGCCCCCCGCACGGCGACCGCTTCCTGCAGACCGTGCGGCACGTCCCGACTGTCACGACAGTCGTCGAAACCGAGGATCGTATCTTCACTGCCTTCGACATCATTGACGAGCTCACCAGTGAACATGGTCTCGTCACCAGCGAAAGCGTGTCCGCCATTCAGAAGGCAAAACTTCCTCGCTTAACCTGGGCGGACTGATCGCTATTCTTCAGCTGATTCAGGACAAGCTCGACATGGGCCTTCGGGCCGAGGCCCGGATAACACCGTATCCGGGCCACCCTGTACGGTTCAGCATCCCAGACGTCCAACCAGACGACGCCGCTCATTTGCTCCGCCCGAGCGTCGTTAGCGGCCATGATCCTGCTTATCGGCCTGTGATGAGCAACGACACGAAGAGTTGCTGCGGCAGTGTCGCGGATATTTCCAGACGCCTCAAATTCGCCCGGCGAGGGCGCGAATGTCCATGTCATCTTCCGTGACCACACGAACCCGACCCATCCCGACGGCCGGGCCTTGATGTGCTCCCGGAATATAACCGAAATATCTGCAGCGGACAGCCTGGTGCGGATCCCGTACTCGGCCAGCATCTACCTGGAGCCCCTCTCGGGGGCAGGCCGGTGCCGGGCATCAGCGTTGCCGTCCAGCGGCGCTCTGCCTTTAGGCCAGGCGCCGATCCCGAAGAAGGACTCCTGGCCGAACGTCGCGCGAGATGGCCCCTCCATCCCAAGCATGCAGCCGCGGCGACCGTACGCGAACACGGGGGAATGGCCAGGATGTACCGGGGTTTGCGCGACCGGCAGAACTGGAACGGCCATAGAACCTACTTCCCGAAGTTCGGAACGTAGGACCCATTGGCCTTGCGGCGGGACTCTGCGGCACGGTGCGAGCGCAGACGGCGGGATCCACCACCGGGCAACCTAGGCTGCCAGGTGAATTCTACGGCGAGCCGAAGCAGAGGCGACCAGCGCGCTGGTCTCCATCAGGAACCCAGGCGCAGGCTGTCATCGAGCACCTATTACTGCGTGTTGCCTCCTGGCATTGTGTGCGAGGGCGGGACGAGCAAGCGACGCCAGGTGGTCGCGGACGTGCTCTACTCGAAGCCCATGGCTTTCGCTATCTGTTCCTGGGCGTGATTGATCTGGGCTTGGGTGAGGCCCGCGACCGGAACTTGCGTCTCCACGGCGACGAGCAGGTCGGTGAGAGCTTGTTTCTGGGCTTTGTCATTGACCGGGATGCGGCCGAGATCGACCGTCATCAGCCAGTCATACAAGACGATGAAGTCACACGGCGGCAGCTCCAGGCTCCACCGGGCATCCGGGGCAAACTCGCCAGTCAAAAGTCGTCCTCTGACTGGCGTCCCTCGGGAAGGGCGAGCGGAGGAGCGGTGAATTCGCCGAGCTGGCGGCCTACCCGGGCGGGCGGGTCATCGTGATCGTAGAAGTCGCGCCAGCCGGGCTTGAGGTCAGGGGGAGGCGCGTCCGGGTGATAGCACGAGTTGCCGCCGGCATGCTGTTCCCAGCGGCGATGCCTGGCCCACAGGCGCTCACGTTCGGCGGGGTTGAGCTCATACAGGCGACACCGCCGCGGGGACGTCCACTCGTCCGCCTCCTCATCGAAGATCGCCTCGAACCAGCAGTCACTGCCCTGATAGGAAGCCATTCCCTCAACCGGGCCGTCCCACCAGTCGGTAACCCACAGCACAGAGACCCCGTCGAGCTCGGATCCTTCCTGGTCCGGTGCCGCTGCGGCAGCGACCTGGCTGGCCAGGGATACCGCTGCGGCGACGCAGTCGGCCAGGTCCAGAAGGGCGGGATTGCGGGTGGTGACCGTGCCCTCGGCGAGCAGATCGATATCGGCCCATCCGCCGCGCCAGATGATCAGGCGTCCTTCGCGGCCACCCGCGGTCAACGTCAGGCCGACTGATTCCGGCTCGCTCACCATGCTCCGGTCGGTGCGGAGAGGCCGGGGCCAGGGCGTGCGGGCGTCTCGCCAGGTGAGCGGCCCGGCTGTCACTCCCCGGCGTTCCCAGCTGCCGCGCAGCCGTGCCAGTGCCGCGGCGACCTGATCGAGGTCGAGCGAATTCCCTGCCTGATCGGTCATGATCGTTCTGCTCCGTGTTCGCGGCCTGGGCGATACGGCCAGCCGGCCGCCAGCCATGGTGATGGCGGTCTCCGTTCCGCGGGCGTCGTGGATCCGCAACCTGCCGCCTGCCCACCGGGCTTGCTCGATGCTGTCGCCTAGTTCGACACGGGATACCTGGTTGTGGCCGGTGATCAGCCGGACCGATGTCTCGCAGACCAGCAGCCAGCCCGCCGCGGTCCGGAAGACGAGCAGGATGTCTTCGTCGGTAGTCAGTACCGCCGGTTCGGCGTCCGAGTCATCCGGCAGCGCCACGACGTCCCGAGCCGACCACAGATACGCCAGGCCCGAACCGCAGCCAGCCGACAGCGGCCGCCAGGAGGCCATCAGATAGGTCCACTCGGACCGGTCGTCGCGGGTAATCGTGACTGTCGTCTGCGCCATCGCGGGGCCGGGAGCCTGGCGGACCCGGTAGACGCATCGTCCGGTGACCAAGGTGCAGTCCATCTGGCCTTGTGTCCTGAAGTCCGGCTGGCTGGTCACTGCGGGACGTCGTCGAGGTCGAAGTGATACCAGTCGGTGCTGGTGAGGTAGTGCAGCCGGGGCCCGCGGCCGATGACCTGGATGTCGGACGGCAGTCGCTGCCCGCCGGGCAGGACAAGCCGGTAATCAGTGACCGACTGGGCGCTGGTTGCGAGCTGGGTGACGGTGATCCGGTCACGCTGCGGGTCGGGCCCTGGTGCCAGCGCGACGCGTGAGCCTGCAACGGCGAGCGCCCAGGCGCCGCCGTTGGGGTTGGGCCAGCTGGTCACCGTGTCGTCGCGGATCTGCACGATCGGGTAGCCGGGGTCGTAGCACGCCCAGGCGGAGGTGCTGTCGACGTTGAGAGCGCTGCAGTCGCTGATGGCCTCCTGGCCGGTCTCGCTTGTAGTGGGGGTAGTGCCAGGCGGGTTTCAGGGCGGGGGAGAACCGGATGATCCCGGGCGCGCCGACCGGGTTGGCGCTGTCGGCCTGACCCCAGCCGTAGCTGCCGTAGATGCCCTCGTCGAAGTAGCCGACCCACACCTCGCCGGCGGCGGTGGCCTGGACGTGCGCGATGCCGTCGCCGAGCACGTGCTCCGCGGTGACCTGACCGTCGGCGTCGTACAGGACAGCGTTGCGGTCCGGGTCGTCGCGCCGCCACCGGCACCTGGCCCCGACCACCAGGAACCTCTCTCCCGGCATGGGCTGCACCGTGATGTGCGCCAGCGCCAGGTCCGCGATCGGGGTGACCGACGCCAGACCGGGTGTGTGCACGGTGATCCGCGCGGCGACCGGCCGGGCCGCGGTACGGCTCCGGGAACGACACCCTGCCCGCCGACACCGTCGTCGTCGCCGTCACCGCCTGCCGGTCTTCTGGCGCCGTCCACACCGCGACCAGCTCGCCAGCAGGCCCGACTGACGCGCACACCAGGACGTCGCCGCGTAGCCCGGTGACGGCTCCGCGATGACGAAGCCGCAGGACAGGAAAACTCATCCCTCACCTCCCTGGCCCAGGTCCGGGCGGTCGCGATAATCACTCCGGGAAACGCGGCCGGGTCTGGCGGGCCGCGGTGGTGCCGTCAGGGCCAGGAGTCCGCGATCTCCGCCATCGCCTCGAACCGGCGGGACGTGCCTTCCGCGGCGAGCCGGCGGAACTCCCGGGTGCTCATGCGGATGCTTCCGCCCCAGGTGTCGACGAGCACCAGGCGTGCCTCCGGCGGCGCTGTCTGGTCGAAGCGGATTTCAGCGGCGGCTCCGGGGCTCGGCGCGTGCCCGTACGGCGCGATCACGGCGGCCGGTTCGCCACGAATGCACAGCACGGTTGTCTCATCCTGGTCGCGGTCGGCTGCGGCGAGGATCGCACGGATCAACTCAAGAGCCATGTCCGGCATGCCCTCAGCAGTCGGCGGCATATCCAGTTCAAGACGAGCCAACGAATAGCCCTCCTTCCACCTCTGGTCCCTCCAACCCCGTACGCGCAGCATCCTTTTCGTCGCGTGGCAGCCAGCGAGAGAACTAGCGGCCGGGACCACTGCTATCTGGCCAGGGATGCTGGGAAGGCCGGGGACTCAAGTGTTAGTTGCATGACAAATTTTTCTGGAAGTTGCACGCGGGATACATCGGTCAGCTGACCGATATTGACCGTCGTGCGTGGCTTAATCGCGGCCAGCCGCTGGCCGCCGCCGCTCGAGCCGAGGGCTTGGGCTACTTGACCAGCCCTCGCACGACGTCCCCGCCGAGGAGCGGCTTAGCCATGTCTCCTTTGATGAGCGGCCCGCGGTAGATGACTTTGTGCTGTTGAAGGCTCGGGTACCACTGCCTGACCTTGTGCATGCGCACCACCCAGTGGTGGTGCCATTCGTGCGGGCCCGCCTGGCCCGGTGGACGGCTGGAGGATCCGGTGCGGCGCAGCGCGACCACCCGCACGTCCGGGTCTACGCCGGAGCGGGCCGCGGTCACCCGGGCGCTGTGGCCCGACGGGGCGGCCTGGACAGTGCCGATCTGCTGTTCGCATAGCCGCCAGAATGCGTACAGGAACCGGGCGTCCAGCGTGCCGTCCACATCCTGATCCAGAATGGCACCAGAGGCGTACTCGCCGGTCACCTGGCCCGTCTCCGAGGGTTTGCGGTCACGCTTTTCGTCTTCCCAGTACGCGGCGTTAAGCCTGTGCAGGATGGCCGTGAGATGGTCATAGTCGTCGGCCTGGCCGGGGGTCTCCGGGTGCAGCGGGCACGACCAGACGCCTTGCAGCAGCATGGGGGGCAGTGCCACGTGCTGTGTGCGGGCTTCGTGCATGAACCCGGGGTTGGGCCGGGCGGCGGTGGTGTAGGCCGACATCCGCACCGCGGGCAGGCCGGCCAGGCGGAAACCCATCCCGCCCGGCAGCGGCTGCGACGCCGGCGACCGCCAGGTGAAGGCGATCTGCCGGGTCACGCTGCCGGAGGGTTGCCGGGTGATCATCGGGCGGGGCAGGACCACGGCACCGGACCGGCTAGGCAGGTCATCCTCGCGGAGCAAGGCCAGGTCCGCGAGGGTCAGGGACTGAGCCGCGGCGATGACAACATCGAGCATCTGCGGGGTGAGCACGTACAAGTCTGCGCTGGCCAGGTACCGGGCCTCATCGGCCAGCATCACCGCGCTGGCCTGGTCCCAGCTGTCAAACGGCGAAGGGTAGCCCATGATGGCAGCCATGAGGGCGCGTCCCTCGCCAGGATTGCTGGTGTAGCTTCTGCGAGCCCCGTAGCCATAGGCGAGCAAGGCCGCCTGCCAGTCGCGTTCGAGGGTCGTTTCCCTCATGTACCGGACGGCTGCGATCCGCGCCTCCCGTGCAGCCCTGGCTGCTGCAGCCAGTGACCATTCTTTCTGCGGGTGCTTCTGGGCGCTCATGCGGACTCCTCCTTCGCGTTTGCTGGAAGCGGGCCGCCCGCCTGCCGCATCGGCAGGACGGCGCTGCTCCTATGACCCGGACGGCTCGGCGTCGGCTGTTGCCAGTGCCGCGCCGTCCGGGTCGTTACCGGTCGCCACCTGACTGCGGTGTACCGGCCGGCGGCCGCCGAAGGATCTCTGCGGCCTGGTCGATCTCGTCGGTGTCGAAGGCGGTGCGGATACCGGAGATGGACATGCCAGCGGCCTCCGCCAGGTCGATGAGCTTGTAGGGACGAGGATGGGTGAAGCGGCGTCCGTAGGCGATCAGCAGCCGCATGTCCGCCTCCAGCTGCAATCTGCGGTTCCGCAGTGAGGTGAGGGTCGACAGCAAGGGGTCGACGTCTCCTTCGGACCAGGCGGTCCTCAGCTCCTCGGCCATCTCCTCCCGCTCCTGCCAGGCGGCCGCGGCGGCGTGAGAGTAGGACTCGTCATCGGACTCTGTGCCGTCCTCGACGGGAACAGGCATGGGGTTCAGCAGCGTGGCAATGTCCACGCACATATCTTGTAGCGCCATGATTACGAAGATAACAATAGATTACGATCATCGCAAAATATTGCGCCTCATGACATGTGTTGAGGCTCTCAGGGCGGCCGACCGTGGTCTCCTCGGCGTATCATCGATTACCTAGAGTTACGCAAGCCAGTGCCAGGCTCCCAATTCGCGGAGCATTTAGTTTGACAAAACTACTACTTCAGAGCGTTATTATCGGATGTGTGTACATTGTTTCAGCACAAACCGGGGGCCGCTGCCCGTACGGTCACGATCACTCTGGGTAATCCGCAGGAGGTCTCGTGGATGCCGTGCGTGTGTGAGCTCGCGCGCGAGGCCGCGCAGCAAGGCCGGGACATGGGGCATTGTGGTGCGGCGTTTGCAGCGCCAGCGATCACCGGAGGACCACGTTCTACGAACCGCCGCATCCGGTCGGCCATGATCGTCCGCTGTCCGGCTGGGTCACGCGACCGGGCCCTTTAGCGCAACGCTCGGATGGTCCAGATCGTGATACGTCGACAAGTTCGTCAGCACCTTGCCTCATGCAGAGACGGCTGGGGGCGCCGCGGCCCGGCTGGCCGACCGGAAATGCGGTCACCGCATGCTCTAGTTCGTCAGGGAGCGCGGCGGTCGCCAGCCTCTGGCTGATCTTGAGATGAGCATCCGGGCCGTTTGGTCCGGGCCGACGTTGTTACAACTTTCTTCACGAAGGACTTCAAGGGCGAACCTCCGGCGCGCCGGGCCTGACGGCCAGGACCAGCGGACGCAAGGTCGCGAGCAATGTGGCGCGGTGCGACTGGGATGAGCTGGTCGTGGCCGGAGCTGCCGGGGTCTCGCCGTTGCGGGGCGGCAGCTTCGCCGCGGCCTTCGGACGGGGGCCCTACGGCCGCAGCGGCTGCCCGGCACGGCGACCCCGCCCACGGCCACGACCAGCCCCCGCCGCAACGGCCCGATGCTGCGCCCTGCTAGCTGGTCGAGCTGTCAGGCATCGCGCGAGTCCGCCGATTGCCGCAGAAAGAGTCACCTCACCGGGCCGGAACGCCGCGCATTGTCCGGGTCGGCCCCTCCGGCCTCAACGGTGCTTCGCATCCCGCTGCGCGGGACGCGCCTGGGGCGCGCCGTTGACCCCGGAGTCTCTGCCAACCCAGCGGGCCTGACGGCAAGGGCCAGGCCAGAGGCCAGGCCCGATTGGCGCGCGGCCATCCTCTAGATGACTGGGCCGTCTCGCATTAAGAAGCTTCCTGCCTGTTCGGATAGGAGTTGGCACGGCCTGTCCTGGAAGGCGCGTTAGGGACGGGATTTACGAATGGGATCGGCGCTAGGTACCAGCTAGACTTGGGCGAGGTGCGCCGGGAAGCCTGGTCGGCAGTCCTTTTGGCTGTGGCCGACCCGCAGGAGCACCGTGACCGACACCGAGACCTTTGCCCGGCTGCTAGAGCTGCTAGCCGTCGTGGGGCTGATGGCGGTGCTATCCAATCGGCTGGCATACCGGGTCAGGGTCCCTGCTCCGGCGTTGTTCCTGGCGGGCGCGGCCATTGCCGCTAAGGTCATCCCAGCCTTTCACGGGCCTTCGCAGGAGACCGTGACGCGGCTCGTGACCGTGGCCTTGGCGATCATCCTGTTCGATGGCGGCATGGAGATCGGCCTGGCGCGGGTCCGGGCGGCGGCTATGCCGATCGCCGTGACCGGCGTGCTGGGCACGTTCTTGACCGTGATCGCCGTGGCGCTGCTCGTGCACTTCGCGTTCGGCCTGGCCTGGTATATCGCGTTGCTGGTGGCCACGGCGGTCGCGCCGACCGACCCGGCCGTGGTGTTCTCCGTCCTGGGCCAGCGGGAGGTCTCCGGCCGGGCCGGGACCATCTTGAAGGGAGAATCCGGCGCGAACGACCCGGTGGGAATCGCGCTGATGGCCAGCCTGATCGCCGCGGGCGGGGTCAGCGCGGGTGCGTTCATCCAGGTCGGCAGCGAATTCCTGGTGCAGATGGCCGCCGGGCTCGCGGTCGGCGTGGCAGGCGGCTATGTGCTGGTGTGGTTCACGCGGCGGGTAGCCCTGCCCAGCGCCGGGCTGTATCCGCTGCGGACCCTGGCGTGCGTGCTGCTGCTGTTCGGTGCCGCTACTCTTGCGCGCGGCTCAGGTTTCCTGGCGGTGTTCGCGGCCGGGATAGTGATGGGCGATGAGCGGATCCCGTTCAAGCAGGAGATCCAGACCTTCCACGCGTCGCTGGCTAGCCTGGCCGAGATCGTCGCGTTCATCGTGCTCGGCCTCACCATCAACCTGAGCGTGATTGCCCGGGCCGACGTGTGGATCCCCGGGCTCATCCTCGGGGTGGTGCTCGCACTGGTCATCCGGCCGGTCCTGGTCGGACTGTGTCTGATCCCGGCCCGGCTGAAAAGCAACGAGAGCGCCTTCATCTTGTTCGCCGGGCTGAAAGGCGCCGTGCCGATCCTGCTGGGCAGTTTCCTGCTCACCGCTCACGTGCCCGGCGCCGAGCGGCTGTACGGCATCGTCGCGGTGGTCGTGATGTTCTCCGTGGTCGCGCAAGGCAGCCTGGTACCCGCCGCCGCCCGGCTGCTTCGGGTCCCCATGCACGTGATCAAGCCCGAACCTTGGACGCTCGGAGTCCAGCTGCGTGATGAGCCCACCGGCACCCACCGGCTCACCGTCAAGCCCGGCTCAGCCGCCGAGGGCCGCACCATCGACGACCTACCCGGCCTGCCAGCCGACGCCTGGATCAGCTCCATCGTCCGCGAGGGGCAGCTCCTCCCCATTACAACCGCCACAAGCCTGAAAGCAGCAGATGACGTCGTGGTCCTAGCACCCCCCGACCAGGACGAAAAACTGACGGAGATCTTTGACAAACCCGCACCAAAGTTAGACCACCCCGCGGGCCATTAGCCCCGAGGAGGAACGGTCTCTCACGGTTGATCACACCGGCAGGCCCAGGGAATCGCAGGCCTGGGCGGCATTCGCCGCCGGGCTACTCAGATGACGCATCACGCCTTGGGATTGCAGACGCGACCAGAGGCCCGATCAGCGCAGGGGCGCACGACTAAGTGCCTGCAGGACAGCAGCAGCGGCGGTGCTGGCCAGGGCCACCATGGCCACAGCACCGAGCCAGATAAAGAACGTGGCGGTACCCCAGATGCCATCGGGCAGGCCCAGCGCCACCGCCAGGCCCGTCACCCACAACCCGGTTAGCGCTGTCGGCACCCAGCGGCCGGTCAGCACTACGCAGCACGGGCCGACCATCAGCAAGCCGATGAGAACGGCGCGGTGTCCGAGGGCGGCATCGGCGACGGCCACGATGGCGGAAACGGCCACGCCGAGGACCCAAAGCTTCCTAACGGGCCAGCCAGACATCCGGTCAAGTCTCTCGTTCGTCTGCCCAGGAGCAAGGGGACCACGCAGATCCAGGATAGTCCGCTGACTATACGCGCAATCTGCTCGTTGAACGCGCTGTGGACCTCCGGCCGGTTCAGCGTGATACAGGCGACGTTATCGCGTTCGGGACTGCCCCCAGCGAGCGGGCCCTTGCCAGTGTTTTGCAACCAGTGGGCTTACTCCGCTCTTGCTAACGCAAGTGCTAACAACGGCTCTGGACAGCAGAGGACGTCAGCAGATGTGCACGGACGATCCGAAGCGGGTCAGCTGAGTAAAACTCGTGGTAAGCCACGTCACGCGTTGGCTTCGGGACGAAGAGGCCAGTGTCAGTCGGTCGTCGACACGGATGAGCTGAGGCGCGGCGCAGCGACATGAAAGTGCAGTCCCGAGCGACCGATGTTCCCGGTAGGTGGCCTCGGACCAACTCATGCCCCTCGCGAGGTCCTCAGCGCCTGGGGCCGGCGGATGATCTTCAAGTTCGCCGCACTTCCTGGAGAACAGCGCGGCGGAAGCCGCCTGGTCGAGAGAAAACCAGTTCCACACGGCCACGCCAGGCGTAGGGACTTCAGCCTTGGCGCTGGCCGCGATCGCTTGCACCTGGACTCCACTGTCCTCAGCCATGGCGGGCAGCTTACTGCCAAGGCCCGGGAACGGCAACGGAGCAAGCCGGAGTCCGGCCGAAGCATCGCGACAGTCAGGCGGGCTCTCCGATCTCCATGATGTCTGCATGGCAGCTGGTGGAGGCGCCGCACCCGCCCGCTGGATAGCGGGTGCGGACTTGCGTCGAAGCCGCCCAGCGGGGACGCGGCGCGGGCCGTCAACTGCCGGATCTGACAGCAGATGGGCCTGGTCACCAACGTAGATCCGGGACACGGTGATGGCCCAGGCCGAGATCCAGGCCACGGACCGCACCGGTTCGTGTCGCACATCAAGCCGGGAAGCCGTCGACGAACTCGGCATGGAACCCGGCATGCTCGCCGATCGCCGCGGTCAAGGCCACCAGCGTCCGGTAGAGATCCCGTGACGGGCTGTCGCCAAGTCCAGTAAATACCGAGCTGCGGCTGCCCTAGAGCCGTGCCCTAGAGCTGCTGACCCGACTGGGCTAGTGTGGAGGTCTGCTCTACCACGGCAGATCGCGGCTTGGAGGCGTGCGTTGAGATGACTGCAGCATTCGCCCTGGTCGCCGCAGCTGCCTCCGAGACTGGTCTAGTCCGGAAGAACAACGAGGACGCAGCTTATTCGGGCTGCTGGTTGTTTGCGGTCGCGGACGGTATGGGCGGTCACGCCGCAGGTGAGATAGCCAGCGCCGCAGTGATCGAGTCGCTGCGCTGCCAGGACGAGGACGTCGGTGCCGATGCCCTGCTGGAAACCCTGGGCCGCGCCGTGATGGAGGCAAATGCGGAGGTAGCCCGGCGGGCCGCCGAGGACACGGCCCGGTTCGGCATGGGCACCACCCTTACAGCGATGCTCTGGTCGGGTAACAGAGCCGCCTTGGCTCACATCGGCGATTCCCGGGCATTCCGGTTGCGGGACGGCCAGCTGCTGCAGATCACCGAGGATCACGTGCTCGGCAATCTCGTCTCGAATGCGGGCTCACTAGCACCGGTGCTCTCGCGGTATCTCGATGGCCGCCCGGACCGGTCCCCCGATCTCGGTGTCCGCGACCCGCAGATCGGAGATCGCTACCTAATCTGTTCTGATGGCCTTAGCCCGGTCGTGGGCTCGGAGGAGATCAGGGCCGTACTAACGGCCACGGCCGATCCGGCTGAAGCTGCACGCGAGCTTTTCGCCCTGGCTGACGGGGCTGGAGCACCAGACAACATCACCGCAATCATCATCGACGTCCGAGCTCCGGACGGCAGCCGCACCCTAATGAGCCAGTGACGCTCGGCGCGGCAGCGGCAGCGGTCACCCGCTAGCGCTTGGCTCGTGTCGGTTGGCTCAGGCCAAGGCTCAGCCACCCCCTCGGCACGTTCAAGTACCACGACCTGTTCAACGCGGTCGCTCGGAATCACATAGACGGTGACCTCAAGGGGGCGCTCGTCCTTCCCCGATGTACCGACACGTACGATCTCGAGCACGGGCATCGTAATCGGGATCTGCAGCTCGTCTGCCTCTTCCTTGGTCGGCATCCGCGCTCGGTGTGTCTCCCTCCAGAAGATGGGCCAGTGGCCCGCTGCTTCGAGCCGGTACAGCCAGTCCCCAGGTGCTGCGGCCGCTGCGGCCACCTCGGGGGCGTCCACTAGGCCGCGCGGGTGAATGTAGGAGTCATTCGTCTGGAACGGCGGCTCGCCAGCCGGACCCGTGACCCGGTGCCGCCGCATCACCTCGGTTCCCTCAGGTACGCCGAGCATCCTGGCCAGCCGCGTGTCCGTCAGCTTCTCTAGCTTCGCGGTACGCGGCACGTGGTGGACCCACACCTCCTGAGCACTGGCGCTCGGGAAGCTGTACCCGGGTTCGTCCGTCGCCGCGTTGCGCTTGACCAGGTTCCCGCGGGGCCGCCGAGGCCTAGACATGCCGTGCCGTACCACCGTGCCCCTACGAGGAACAGCCCACAGAAGACCCTCGGCCTCAAGGATCGCGATCGCCCGGGCCATCGTGTCGCGGTTTACCCCGTAGTGCTGCGCCAGGTCCGTCATGCGAGGCAGGTTCGCGCCAGGCTCCCACTCACCGCTAAGGATGCGGGTCCGCAGATCAGCGGCGATGTCTAGGTATCGCGAAGTTCCTGGCGGCAACCTTGGCTCCAAGTCTCGTCGCAGGTTATTTGCCCAAGCATATTGACACCAGCTGCGGCTACTATCACGATGAAAATATGCCCAAGCAAATAAGGGCATAGTAAGGCCCCCTGGACCATCCGCCAAGATCACCCAGGGGGCAAGGCCCTGCGACAGGACCCCTCCATGCAAGCTAGCACGCTGTATGCCCAGCTAGATAGGGCTGCTCTGACCCCGCCACACCTCGTTTCCTGAAGTGCCCGATAAGGGCCCAGGCGGACACACGTCGGCCGCTGAACGAGTTCCTCGGATCAGATACGGGAGCAGCTGACCGGCCACGAGGCGCTCGAACGCAACGATGAGCCGCAGTGCGCCGAGCTGGCTGGCGACGACGCAGGGCCAGGTCTACACACTGCACTTCTGGCCGCCCTACGGCGATCCGGGAGTCCAGCAGGCCAAGCACTACACCGGGTGGGCGGCGGAAGGCCGTCTCGCGCGGCGCCTGGCCGACCACTCGCTCGGGCGGGGCGCCAGGCTGACCCAGGTCCAGCGCCAGGCGGGCGGCGCCTGGATCGTAGCCGACGTTCAACCCGGCACCAGAGACCGCGAACAGCAGTTGAAGGAGCGCGGCGCGGCTCGCAGGTGCACCGTCTGCAAGGCCTCGCGGGACATCGAGTCCGGACGGCTGACGAAGGAACAAGCCCTCGCCCAATGGGAGGGCGCGACCGACTACGAGCGCTCCTTGCTCCGCGAGATCTTCGGAATGGAGCCCGAGGCGGCCAAGCCCGCTCCCGTCCCCCTACGGGAACTAACTCCCGCTCCATCCCGTGAGCCGGTGAATCACGGACCCGAGGTCGACGCCCTGGTCGATGCCCTCATCGAGAGCTGGACCTCCGCGAAAGCCGAGCCTGCCGCCGAAAGCGGACTGGAGGCGAGCGCATGAACCCGCAGGAAGCGGTCGAGGCGGCGGAGCTGGCCGAGGCCGAGGCCGCCTACCGCCACCAGCTGGCCCGTGAGATGTACCAGGCCGGGCAGCGTGCTGGTTTCGAGGCCGGCTACCGCCAGGCGGAGACCGACCGGGCCGCGCGGTGGGCCGAGATCGTCCGGCCTGTCGTCCACGGAATCAGCTACGCCGAGCTCGAGGAACGCCGGTGGGGACCCGGCGGCCGAGCTCATTTCTCAGAGCCGCGGCCCGGCGACTTCCCCGGCCGGGCCGCCCAGCCGCAACCACAACCCCAACCAGAACCAGAGACGGAGGCAGAAGCATGAACGAACAGCCTGATCTGCGGGTGGAGACCACGACCATCCCCGCCGGAGTCAACTACGAGGGCGCCATCATGTCCGCGCTGACCGGCCAGGACATGACAGGCGCCCCGTCGCCCCAGCCGGACCCGGAGCTGACAGCATGGAAGATGTCCGGCGGCCGCGAAACCGGCGTCGGCCAGGCCGTCGGCGGCTTGGGCTGGCTGCTGCCGGACCATGAGCCGGAGGCCGGACAGTGACCGGGCCAGCCGAGAGGCGACAGGAAGCCGGACCCAGCGAATCTGCGGTCATGGACCAGCGTCAGCCGGACGCAAGTTCCGGGCCGCCTATGGCGGCCGACACGTGGACGGCAGATGCCTCCTACCCTGCGGATTCTCCGGTCCCGTACACCCTGACGGCCCAGGCCGAGACCCTGCTGGGAGACAACCGCTCCCGGACGCTCCTCTTGCAAAACGAGCATGCTTGTGGTATGCGAACCGGCCCTCCGCAAGCCCGGCCCGGCGTCTCCGGCCCGGCGGACGCCTACATCACCGAGATCTCCGCGCCGCCCTTCGACGACGGGATCCACTCACTTCACGCCCGCATGAAGGAACCCGAACTTGAACCCGAGGCCGGACAATGAGCGGCGGCGGGCTGCACGAGCGCGACGCAACCGACCCCGCGTTCTACGAGTGGCTGCTGTCCGACCACCCCGACGCCAAGGCCGAACGCGACCGGCGGCGCGCCGCCACCTACCACGCTGAGATCGACCGGGCGGCAGCCGTCCGCGCCTGGGCCGGCAAGATCAACGCCCAGCCCGGCGCATCGCAAACCCTGCGGGACCTGGCCGCCTCCATGGGACCGATGGCCGACCAGTCCTCAGCCCGCGCTGAAGCCCGCTACGCCGAGCCGGATGACGGCTACGTCGCCCGGCTGCGCACCCAGCACGAGAACCACATGCAAGTCTCCGGCCCTCCCGGCTCCTGGGATTACCGCTACCCCGCCCACCTGACCGGGCCCGGCGCGGCCGCCTACCCGCCGCCACCCGAACCAGACGCCCGCGAACCCGAACCGGAGGCGGGCACATGAACCCGGCCCAAGGCTCCCCGCACGCCGCCGACTGCGAGGGCGACTCCAGGCCCCGGCCGCCCATCCAGGCCGGCACCCGGAGCCAGACACATGCGCGGCCGGTCCGGCCCGCCCGCCCGGTCAGCCTCCACTTCTCCCGCGGCCAGATCCCGGCCACCGAGGCCGCCGCGTGCGCCGCCCACGATCCCGGACTGTGGTTCTCCGACTCCCCGCAGGACATCGCACAGGCCAAATCGATCTGCCGCCGCTGCCTGGACCAGGCGCAATGCCTGGCAGGCGCCACCCAGCGGCGCGAGACCTACGGCATCTGGGGGCGGGACCGATCTCAACCCCGAGCATCACCAAGAGGACGTCGCATGACCGAGTACACAGACCGGACCTCTAGCTCACAGCCCGGCATACCAGGACACAGCCGCGAGCCAGAGCCCTTCCCGCCAGCACGAACCTGGAATGAACCCGCCGGTGGGCGAGGCCAGCATCCCCCGGGGCCCCGGCCTGTTCGCCATCGAACACAGCGACGGGCAGCAGGCCCGCACGCTTCATCACCAACGTCCGCAGGCTTGCAGGCCGTGAACGGCTCCCCGGCAGCGTGCTCATCGCCGCCGCCACCTGGCTGCTCGGCCTCCTCGACGCCGGCTTGCTGTATGTGAGCTTCGACGCCCAGTACCGGTACATCTTCGCCGTCAAGGACGCGAAGATTCCCGCCATGATCGAGGCCGCGATGCTCGACGCGGGCATGATCATCTTGTCCGCGCTGGGGATCGGGCTCGCCATGCGCGGCAAGGCCTCCAAGGCCGAACGGTTCCTGATCATGATCTGCTCGGCCGCCTCGGCCGGGATGAACTTCGCCGCCGCCAACCCCGGCTCGTGGCGGTCGGTGGTCGCCTACACCGCCGCCCCGGTGTTCCTGGCCATCATCACCGACCGGGTCATCTCCGTCATCCGGCGGCACGTCCTGCCCGGCGACACCGAATCCGCGTGGGCCTGGCTGGGCCGCGCCACCATCCGGGCCGCCAGGCTCGCCGGCCTGGTGACCCTGTACGCTGCTGCGGACCGTCCTCGCGCCGAAGGAAACCGCCAGGGGACTCCGCCGGATGGTGCTCGACGCCGCCCCGGTTCCCGCCGTCACCGAGGTCGCCGCTGCCCTGGGCACCGGCGTGCCGGACGAGCCCGGTGCGGGCCAAGACGACAACCACGACGACAGCGAACCCGCGATCGAATTCGCCACCAAGAAGCAGGCGTTTCTCTCCCGCTACCGAGGCCACCCGCAATACGGGCTCCGGGAGGCAGCGGGCCGGGTCGCCGCCGAGCTCGCCCCCCTGGCCGGACTCCAGGCGGGCACCGGACGGACCTACATCGCCGAAGAGCTCAGGCGCATCGACGCGGCCCTCGCCGAGTGCGCCGCCCGCGGACACCTCGAGCTCGCCGCACCGCAGGGGGAACAGCGATGAACCGGTTCGACGAGTTCCTGGCCCTAGCCGTCGCCCTCGCATTCCTGGTGCTGTTCGCCCGGTGCACCCTGTTCTCTAAGCAGCAGGTCCGGCGCATGAAGTGGCGGACCAGGCTCCGGATCCGCCCTGGGGACGGGTTCGCCTCCCACTGGGAGATCACCGTCCGGTTCTCCCGGCTCGCCGCCCTGCATCACGGGCGCCGCTGCCGCCCCGACATGCGGTTCACCGACCGGCTGATCAGCCCGGCCAGGGCCTACGCGGTACGGCTGGGCCGGGCCCAGGCCGGCCGCAAGATCTACGCCCGCGGCGAGGACCAGGTGGCCATCATCGCGCCGCAGCGGACCAACAAGACCGGGATCCTGGCCGACCGGGTCTACGGGCACCCCGGCGCCTGCGTCACCGCGACCACCCGCGCCGACATGTACATGCTCACCTCCGGCAGGCGAGCCCAGCTCGGCCCCGTCCAGGTCTTCAACCCCGAAGGCATCGGCGGCATCGCCTCCACCTTCCAGGTCGACATCGTGGCCGACTGCCTGGACCCCGAAGTGGCGATCCGGACCGCGGCCGCGCTGGCCGGGCCGACCGAAGGGTCCGGCGACATGCAGTTCTGGCTCGAGAAAGGCCGTCTTCGCGATGGCCGCGCTGATGCACGCCGCCGCCCTGCTCGATGAGGACATGAGCGCCGTGTGGCGCTGGTCCCAGCGGCTCGGAGACCCGCTCAAAGAGGCGCTGAACTGCCCCGGCGCGTCCCCTGAGCTGCTGACCGCCGCTGCCGAGATCCAGCGGGAAGGCAGGGCAGCAGACTCCATCCGCATGACCATGGCCCGGTCCCTGGCCTGGGTCGGCGTCCCGGCCCTGCGCCGGACCGTGTCCGGGAAAGGAATCCGCCCGTTCGGCGCTGCCGAGTGGATCAGCAGCAACGCGACCCTGTACGTCATCAACTCCGGTGAACTCTGCGCCGCCGCGCCGCTGTTCCGCGCCGTGATCGAGAAGGTCCACCGCGACTGCGTCTTCGCCGGATCCCTGACCCCGTTCGGGCGTATCCCCAGCCCGGTCCTGTTCGCCCTGGACGAGGTGACCCAGACCGCCGCCGTGCCGCTGGCGGACTGGCTGGCCACCTCGGCCGGATCCGGCATCCAGGTGTGCTTCGTCGTCCACACCCCCGCCCAGCTCCGGGTCCGGTACGGCGCCCGACGCCGCCAAGGCCATCTGGGCCCTGGCCGGAACCAAGATCGTCCTCGGCGGCAACACCGACGCCGAGATGGCCGAGGAAATCTCCAAGCTCGCCGGGATGTACGGGGGAGAGATGGCCCTGCCCGTCGTCCCGGTCGCCTTCATCCGGCAGCTGCCCGAATCCCGGGCCCTCGTCCTGGCCATGAACCGGTCCCCGATCGCGGTCAAGGTCCGCCCGGTCTGGCGCCGCGTCTCGTTCCGGCTCCGGATGAACCCCGCCGCCTACATGCCGCTACCCGAACCCGTCCTGCTGCCCGAGATCACCCGCAACACCGAAAGCGAAGCCGCATGACTGAAACCCCCGACCCTGCCGTCGCCGCCCTGGCCGTCCAGCTCGCCGCGCTGAAGAACAACCTCAGCTCCACCCGCGACGAGCTCGAGGCCGCCCACCGCGACCTGGCCGCCAGGATCGGCCAGGTAGCCAGCGACCTCACCGCCCTGGCCGAACGCGACCCGGGGAAAGGACCCCCGCCACCTGCTGGCCCGACCTGGACGCCGACGGCAAGGAAACCGCCATGGCGCTGCTGGCCGAATGGGTGGCCGTCATGCGCGAATGGCACCCCTCCTACTTCGAGCCGGTGGCGGACTGCTGGGCATCCCACCCCGAAGTCGTCATCGAGCTCCACAACGTCATGACCGAATTCACCCGCGTCTACCGGATGACCCACCCGCCGCTCGCCGACGCCATGCTCCTCTACGACCGGTGGCTCCCCGGCATGCTCCGCCGCTGCCGCGACGTCATGAAGAACTGCGGCCCCGCCGGATGCTCCCGCGACAGGCAACCCCTCTACGACACCTGGACAAAGAGGCACTGACATGACTCAGCCGCTCGAGCGAACTCACCGCAACGAAAGCCGGTCCATGAGCGCACGGCAGGTCAGCACGGCGTGCACCGGCCGTGCGACCCAGCTGCACGAGGCAGCGACCCGGCGATACGCCGCCGAGCCGGGAAGGATCGGGTTACCCATGGCCGCCGCACCACGCCACGCACGCGCCGAACAAGACGAATGGCTGACCGTCGATGAGGTCTGCACCGAGCTGAAGATCTCCCGGCGCACCTTCGACCGGTGGCGGGCCCTCGGCACCGGCCCCAAGAGCCAAACGCCTCGGCGGCAACGGGCCCGTCCGCGTCCGGCGTAGCTGGCTGGATGAATGGCTGAATGCCCCCGATCAGGACATCGCTTGATCTCCTTCAAGGTCACGATCTACGCGA
Source organism: uncultured Actinomycetes bacterium (assembly GCA_963744005.1). Lineage (GTDB taxonomy): Bacteria > Actinomycetota > Actinomycetes > Streptosporangiales > Streptosporangiaceae > Palsa-504. Next base: position 420,662 of record CAVURU010000004.1, read on the forward strand.
TCGAGGACCGCAAAGGGCAGAAGAAGACCACCTACCGGGTCCGGTGGGCCGTCGCCGGGAACCGGTTCGGCGAGCCGTTCCGCACCAAGCAACTGGCCGAGGCCTACCGGGCCATGCTCATCACCGCGGCCCGGAACGGCGAAGGATTCAACACCGAGACCGGCCTGCCCGTGTCCATGGAACGCGAGCGCCGGGACGTCTCCTTCTACCAGCACGCCCTGGACTACACCGCGTCGGCGTGGCCCGCGGTCGCGGCCAAGACCCGCGTGTCGATCATCGAAGCCCTCACCCGGGTGGTCCCCGTCGTGGTCCGGGACCTGCCTGGAGCTCCCAGACCCCGACGTGCTGCGGCGGGCTCTGCGGAAGCAGCTCAACCAAGGCGGCCACGCGGGCGAGCTGGACGAGACGAAGCGAAGGCCATCGGGTGGATCACCAGGGCGTCCCGGCCGGTCAGCGCCTTCGACGACGCGTCCGTGGTCTGCGACGTGCTCGACGCCCTGGCGGTCAACCTGGACGGCAAGCCCTCCGCCCCCATGTACTTCTCCCGGCGCCGCCGCGTGCTGCACCGCACCCTCGGCTACGCGGTCCGCAAGAAGCGGCTCGACAAGAACCCGCTGAGCAAAGGCAACCTGCCCGAAGACTGGACACCCGCCGGAAGCCCCGGACGACACCGTGGACCCGCGCGCGGTGGGAAGCCCGGCGCTGATCGCCGGCATGCTGGCCTGCTGCAGCGACGTCGGCCGCCGCCAGGGCCCGCGGTTCACTGCGTTCTACGGCTGCATGTTCTACGCGCTGATGCGTCCGTCCGAGGTCGCCGCGCTCACCCGGGACGCCTGTCACCTGCCCGAGGACGGATGGGGCTACCTCATCTTCGCCGACGCCAGCCCCGCCGCCGGGAAGGCCTACACCGACGACGGCCAGGTCCACGAGCACCGCGGCCTCAAAGGCCGCACCAAGGGCAGGCCCACCACCCGAGCCCGCAGGCCAGTGCGGAAGGTCCCGATTCCGCCCGAGCTCGTCGAGCTCCTCCGGGCCCACATCCAGCAATTCGGTGCGGCCCCCGACGGCCGGCTGTTCCGCTCGGAGAGCGGGAACCCGGTCCAGCCGTCCACCTGGTGGCGGCTCTGGCAGAAAGTCCGGGCCGCCTCCCTCACCCCCGAGCAGCTCGCCTCGCCGCTGCTGAAGCGCCCCTACGACCTCCGCCACTCCGGGGTCACCTGGCGGCTCAACTCCGGCGTCCCGCCGGCCGAGATCGCCGCGTGGGCCGGGCACTCGGTCGAGATGCTGATGCGGATCTACGCCCGGTGCGTGACCGGGATGGAAGACGTGTGGATCACCCGCATGGACAGGACACTCCGCCCAGGAGGAGGACCAGTGAACTCGGGGACGTATTGGGGACAGAACCCGTCCCAGGACGGCATCCGGTGGCATCCGCTGTCCGAGGCTGTCAACCACGCATCGCGCGTTCCCGCAGGCCAGGCGGGTGGTTAGCGATGGTAACGATACGCGCCCCCAGCAGGATTCGAACCTGCGCACACGGCTCCGGAGGCCGTTGCTCTATCCCCTGAGCTATGGGGGCTGGCGCGACACCAAAGGGTACCAGTCACAAGCCGCGGGCGGACACGTCGCGCCGCAGAGTGCGATCACCGGCCCGAAGACGCTACCCTCGCCAGGTGATGAGCGGATTGGGACGGGTCCTCGTCGTCGACGACGATGAGGTGATCAGGCGGCTGATCGCGGTCAACCTCCAGCTCGAGGGCTTCGAGGTGGAGACGGCCGTCGACGGCCAGGACTGCCTGGACAAGGTGGCCGACGTAGCCCCCGATGTCATCACCCTGGACGTCATGATGCCGCGGCTCGACGGCTGGGAAACTGCTCGCCAGCTGCGCAAATCGCCCGACACCGAGCACATCAAGGTCGTGCTGATCAGTGCCCGCGCCCAGGAGGACGACAAGGCCCACGGCGCCCTGGTCGGCGCCGACGCGTACCTGACCAAGCCCTTCGACCCGAACGAGATGATCCGCGTCGTCCGCGAACTGGCGGGCCACGTCGCGGGGTGATCGCCGCCGAGCTGCGCCGCGCCCTCGCCCGCGCGGCAGGCCAGCCGGACATGGACCCCCTGCTCCGGCCGGGCCCGTCGCCCGGCCGCTATGTCTCCAGCCTCCCGTTCCGCCTGACCCGGCCGGCCGCCGAGGCCCTCCCCGGCCGCCTGGCCCGCCTGCCGTGGATAGAGCAGGCCGAGCTCACCGCCCCCGGCTACCTCACCGTCACCGTCAGCCATAACGCCCTGGCCCGCCTCGCCGTCCGCGTCGCCCAGGCCGGCCCGGCCTGCGCCACCAGCGACGCCCTGTCCGGCCGCACCATCACCGCCCCGCCGGCGACCGCCGCGACCGACTGGCCGTCCGCCCGGGCCGCCCTGGCCGCCGACCTGACCGCCCGTCTCGCCGCCGCCGCGGGCGCCACCGTCACCTTTCCTGCCGAACGGCCCTTGCTGCCTCCCCCCGGTCCTCCCGCCCCAGCTCACCGAGGCTCAGAGCCAGACCCAGCTCCGCCCGCCCCAGATCCGGCCGGCTCCGCATTCCCGCCCGTCCCCGCATCCCCGCCGGCTCCCGCACCCTCGCCGGCTCCCGAATCCCCGCTCGCCGCCGCGATCGCCTACGCCGGCCACGACGCGATCCAGTTCGCCCTGGCCCGCATGCCCCCGGGCGGCGTCCCGCCCCGGCCGGCCGCCGTCGCCCGGCATGTGCTGACCAATCCCGCCTATGCTGTTCGGTACGCGCATGCCGCAGCTGCAGCCGTGCTGCGCTGGGCCGCCTCACTGGGATCCAGACCAGCCGGCTTCCAGCCGCGCCTGCTCACCGAACCAGAGGAGCTGGCGCTGCTGGATTCGCTGTCCTGGCTCCCCGAACGGGTGGCCATGGCCGCCCGCCGCGGTCGCCCCGACGAGTTCGCCGGGTACCTGGAGGAGCTGGCCGCGCGGACGATTGAGACGATAAGCACTACTGGCTTCACCACGATGCCGAACATCAGCAGCGAGCAGCTGTGGCTGGCGGACGCGGCGCGGACCGGGCTGGCCGCCGGCCTCGGGCTGATCGGCGTCGGCGCGCCAGAAAGGATATAGATGAGCCGCGTCGCCCACCCGGCCGGGCCACGTCATGGGGACGTGCTGCCGGCCGACCACCCGCCCGTCCCGCCGGACGACCTGAACGCCCTGCACCAGGGGATATGGCCGCGTGGCGCGCGCCGCGACGACGGCGTGCTGACGCTGCGGGGCGCGGACGTGCGAGACCTGGCCGCCGAGTTCGGCACGCCGCTGTATGTCTGCGACGAGGCCGACGTCCGGTCCCGGTGCCGCGAGTACACCGAAGCCTTCGGGCCGAACGCCCGGGTCTTCTACGCGGCCAAGGCCTTCTGCTCCCGCGCGGTGCTGCGCTGGGTGAGCTCCGAGGGCCTCGGCGTCGACGTCTGCACCGGCGGCGAGCTGGCCGTCGCCCTGTCCGCCGGGGTGCCGCCCGAGCAGATCACCATGCACGGCAACAACAAGACGCTGGACGAGCTGTCCCAGGCCATCTCGGCCGGGGTGGGGCACATCGTGGCCGACTCCTTCGAGGAGATCGCCCGGCTGGCCTACCTGACCGGCGCCGGCGACCCCGCCGCGGATCCGGCCGCCGAGCCGGCCGGTCCCCGCCCCAAGGTGCTGGTCCGGGTCACCACCGGGGTCGAGGCCCACACCCACGAGTTCATGGCCACCGCGCACGACGACCAGAAGTTCGGCTTCTCGCTCGCCTCCGGTGCCGCCGACGAGGCGGTGCGGCGGGTCATCGCCAGCCCCGGCCTGGACTTCGCCGGGCTGCATTCCCACATCGGCTCGCAGATCTTCGACGCGGCCAGCTTCGAGGTGGCCGCGCACCGGGTCATCGACCTGGCCGTCCGGATCCGGGACGAGCACGGCATCGAGATCGCCGAGCTCGACCTGGGCGGCGGCTTCGGCATCGCCTACACCGACGAAGACGACCCGCCGGAGGTCAAGGACCTGGCCCAGAGCCTGCGGCAGATCGTGGACCGGCAGTGCGAGGCGGCCGGCCTGGCGGGCCCGCGGTTGACCGTCGAGCCGGGCCGGGCCATCGTCGGGCCGTCCATGATCACGCTGTACACGGTGGGCACGATCAAGGACGTGGACGGGCTGCGCACCTACGTCAGCGTGGACGGCGGGATGAGCGACAACATCAGGACCGCGCTGTACGACGCCACCTACACCGCTGCGCTGGCCTCGCGTGACTCGGCCGCCCCGCCCATGCTGACCCGGGTCGTGGGCCGGCACTGCGAGAGCGGCGACATCGTCGTCCGGCACGCCTGGCTGCCGTCCGACCTGGCCTCCGGCGACCTGCTCGCGGTGGCCGCCACCGGCGCCTACTGCCGGTCGCTGGCCAGCAACTACAACCACGTGCCCCGCCCGGCGGTGGTCGCGGTCGGCGACGGCGCCGACCCGGCCGTGATCGTCCGGCGCGAGACCATGGACGACCTGCTCGGATTGGACGTCGGATGAGCGCCGACCGGCCGTCGGTGGCCGACCTGCCCGTGCTCAAGGTGGCCCTGCTCGGCTGCGGCGTGGTCGGGTCCGAGGTGGCCCGGCTGCTCATCGAGGGCGCCGACGACCTGGCCCTGCGCATCGGCGCGCGGCTGGAGCTGGCCGGCATCGCGGTGCGGCGCGTCGGGCATCCCCGGGCCGCGGGCATCGACCGGGAGCTGCTCACCGCCGACGCGGACGCCCTGGTCAGCCGGCCCGACGTGGACATCGTGGTCGAGGTCATCGGCGGCATCGAGCCCGCCCGGTCACTGCTGCTGACCGCCCTGAAAAACGGCAAGCCGGTCGTCACGGCCAATAAAGCCCTGCTGGCCGAGAACGGCGCCGAGCTGTACAGCGCAGCCCGCGAGTTCGGCGCCGACCTGTACTACGAGGCCTCGGTGGCCGGCGCCATCCCGCTGCTGCGGCCGCTGCGCGAGTCGCTGGCCGGCGACACGATCCACCGGGTGCTCGGCATCGTCAACGGCACGACCAACTTCATCCTGGACCGGATGGACTCCTCCGGGGCCGGCTTCGCCGAGTCGCTGGAGGAAGCCCAGGCCCTCGGCTTCGCCGAGGCCGACCCGACCGCCGACGTCGAGGGCTTCGACGCCGCGGCCAAGGCCGCCATCCTGGCCGGCCTGGCCTTCCACACCCCGGTCAGCGCGGCCGACGTGCATCGCGAGGGCATCACCGAGGTCACCGCGGCCGACATCAACAGCGCCCGGGCCCTGGGCCGGGTGGTCAAGCTGCTCGCCATCTGCGAGCGCCTCGACGGCGGCATCGCGGTCCGCGTGCACCCGGCCATGATCCCGCGCTCGCACCCGCTGGCCGCCGTGGCCGAGGCCTACAACGCGGTGTTCGTCGAGGCCTCCTCGGCCCGGCTGATGCTCTACGGCGCGGGAGCGGGCGGCACCCCGACGGCCAGCGCCGTGCTCGGCGACATCGTCGCCGTGGCCCGGAACCAGCTGGCCGGCACCCGCGGCCCGGACGCCTCCACCTACGCCGGGCTGCCGGTCAAGCCGATGGGGGAGACGCTCACCCGCTACCACGTCTCGCTCGACGTGGACGACCGTCCCGGCGTGCTGGCCCCGGTGGCGGACGCCTTCGCCCGGCACGACGTGTCGATCGAGGCCGTCCGGCAGGCCAGCCGGGGCCGGGAAGCCCAGCTCGTCATCGTCACGCACACGGCCCGGGACGCCGCCCTGGCCGCGACCATCCGCGAACTAGAGGCGCTGTCGGTGGTGCGCGCCGTGGCCAGCGTCATGCGCGTGGAGGGGGAAGTTGAATGAGGTCGCAGACCGAGCGCGTCGCCCAGCCCTGGCGGGGCGTGATCGCCGAGTACCGGGACCGGCTGCCGGTCACCGAGACCACGCCGGTGGTGACCTTGCGCGAGGGCGGGACGCCGCTGCTGCCCGCCCCGGAGCTGTCCGCCCGGACCGGCTGCGACGTGTTCCTCAAGGTGGAGGGCGGCAACCCGACCGGGTCGTTCAAGGACCGCGGCATGACCGTGGCCATCAGCATGGCCGCCGGGAGCGGCGCGAAGGCGGTGATCTGCGCCTCGACCGGCAATACCAGCGCGAGCGCGGCCGCCTACGCGGCCCGGGCCGGGCTGACCTGCGCCGTCCTGGTCCCGCGGGGCAAGATCGCCATCGGCAAGCTGGCCCAGGCCCTGGTCCACGGGGCCAAGCTGCTGCAGGTGGACGGCTCGTTCGACGACTGCCTGGAACTGGCCAGGAAGCTGTCCGCCCAGTACCCGGTGGCCCTGGTCAACTCGGTCAACCCGGACCGGCTGCAGGGCCAGAAGACCGCCGCCTTCGAGATCGTCGACGACCTCGGTGACGCGCCGGACATACACTGCCTGCCGGTCGGCAACGCGGGCAACATCACCGCCTACTGGATGGGCTACACCGAGTACCGGCAGGCCGGGCGCTCCACCCGCTCGCCCCGGATGTTCGGCTTCCAGGCCAGCGGCGCGGCGCCCATCGTCCTCGGCCGGCCGGTACTGCAGCCGCAGACCATCGCGACCGCCATCCGGATCGGCAACCCGGCCTCCTGGCGGCTGGCCGAGGCGGCCCGGGACGACTCCGGCGGCCTGATCGACTCGGTCACCGACCGGGAGATCCTGGCCGCCTACCGGCTGCTGGCCACCCGCGAGGCGGTGTTCGGCGAGCTCGCGTCCTCGGCCAGCGTGGCTGGGCTGCTCAAGGCGAGCGCCGCTGGGCAGATCCCGCCCGGCTCCCGGGTCGTCTGCACCATCACCGGGAACGGCCTCAAGGACCCCGACTGGGCCCTGTCCGGTGCCCCCGCCCCGGCCACCATCAGCGCCGACACCGGTGCCGCCGCCGCCGCCCTCGGCCTGGCTTAGTCCCCGGCCCGTGCCTCGCGACCGGCTGGCCGTCCCGGGCGCCCAGCGCCAGCCACAACCGACACATGCCCACCAGCAGCCCCGTGACCAGCGGCACCGATGGAACATCGGTGCCGCCATAGCAGCACCGATGTTCCATCGGGGCTGTACCGTCCAGGCCGCAGAGCGCCAGGCCCGAGGCAAGGAGAACCATGAGCTGGGCAGCTGAGCCGGTCCGCGTGCAGGTGCCCGCGACCAGCGCCAACCTCGGGCCCGGCTTCGACGCGCTCGGCCTGGCCCTGAGCCTGCACGACGAGGTCGAGGCCCGCATCCTCCCGGCCGGGGTGACCATCGAGATCACCGGGGAAGGCGCCGACCTGGCCGGCGCGGGCGAGGAGCACCTGGTCCTGCGGGCCATGCGCGAGACGTTCGCCCTCACCGGCGGCCAGCCGGCCGGCATCGGGCTGCGCTGCCTGAACCGCATCCCGCACGGCCGCGGCCTCGGCTCCTCGGCCGCCGCCATCGTGGCCGGCGTGCTGGCCGCGCACGCCCTGGCCGGCCCGGACAAAGCGCTGTCCGGTCCCGAGCTGCTCGCCCTGGCCAGCAGGATCGAAGGGCATCCGGACAACGTCGCGGCCTGCCTGGGCGGGGGCCTGACCATCGCCTGGCTCACCCCGGACGGCCCGCGGATGATCGCCCTCGAGCCGCTGCCGTCCCTGGCCCCGGTGCTCTGCGTCGCGCCTGACCCGGTGCGCACCGACCTGGTCCGGGGGCTGCTCCCCGGCCAGGTCCCGCACCGGGACGCCGCGGCCAACGCCGGGCGCAGCGCCCTGCTGATCGCCGCCTTGACCCAGCCCGGACTCGGGCGCGAGGTCCTGCTCGAGGCGACCAGGGACTGGCTGCACCAGGACTACCGGGCCAGCGCCATGCCGGCCACCCACGAGCTGGTCCGCGGACTGCGCGAGGCCGGGCTGCCGGCCGTCGTCTCCGGGGCCGGCCCGTCGGTGCTCGCCTTCCTCGACGCCAGCGCCGAGGGTGACCATCGTCACGACCTGGCTCAGGTGGGTTCAATCGCGAAAGAAACGGGTATTTCCTGGCACGTCAGCTCGCTAGACGTCGAGCGGCTAGGCGCGCGTGTCCTGCACCCAGTGTCCCCGCCGGGCTGCTGAAGCGGAACAGGCGCCAACCCGCCCGACCGGGCGTATGGCGCCAGCCCCCAGAGGTCACCTCACGGCTGAGGGCCGCGCATGCCGGAAGCCGGGTGTGCTGGCGAATGTCAGGGACCGTTGCCTTCTCTTCCCGCACGACACGGACGGCTGCGAAGGAATGCCTTGAGCCCCCATGGTGTTAGGCTAAGTAGCGCACCGAGTGCCCCCCTCAGGTTTGGGTACTCGTCGGCAAACCGGGTGCTATCCGGAACCTCCGCGGCACGGTATCGTTGCCGTACCCGAGGTCATTGGCGCAGGATGCTCCGCTCCCTCCCCAGTACGAAGGGCGCGGGCAGTACGGCCGTCCGGGTACTTTCCGGCTCATCCCCCCTGGCTTGCGGTACACGCCACGCACGGAGGAACGCACAAGCGTTGCGCCAATCGCGAAAATCTTGCTGCAGCTATCTCAGCAGCGCACATCACCAGCGGCTCGAGCAGCCGCTGTACAGGGTCGACGGGCCTAGCGGGTTCACCCAGGCGGCCGAGAATTCACGGAAGGACCATTAGTGAGCGAGACCACCGAAATCCTCAATGGCGCGCCCGCGCCTGAGGATGCCCCCGCGGCCGCAGGCGCGACGTCAACGACCTCCAAGTCGCGCAGTCGCAGCGGTAACGGGCTTTCCTCGCTGCTCATGCCCGAGCTACAGCGCATCGCGCAGACCCTGGCCATCCCCGGCGCAGGCCGGATGCGGAAGAGCCAGCTCATCGAGGCGATCGAGGCCCGCCAGGGCGGCAGCCCGCGCCAGGAGACGAGCGCCGCTCGCCAGGGTTCGGACCCGCGTGCCGCGTCTGCGGGAGCCGACGCCGCGCGCCCGCTCAAGCAGGACGCCATGGAGACAGACACCACTTCCCGGACCGGGCTCGGCGACACGGCGCCGGCCGGCCTCGGCGCGGAGGCCCGCAGCGGCCTCGGCACCGACGCCGCCGCGCAGCAGCAGCTCAGCTTCTACGAGGAAGGCGACTCGGCCAGCCGCCGCAGCGCCACCCAGGACAGCCGCCCGGCCGCCGCGCAGGACGACGCGCCCCGCGAGGCCGCGGCCCAGGACGGGACCGCCGTGGCCGACGCCCCGCAGGGCGACACCCAGCGCGAGCGCCGCCGCCGCAACGGCCCGTCGTCCCGGAGCCGTGACGGCGCCCGCGAGACCAGTGGCCGCGACAGCAGCGGCCGCGACGCCGCCTCCCGGGACAGCAGCACCCGCGACGGCGCCCGTGAGACCACCGGCCGCGACCGCGACAACGCCGGCCGGGAGAGCAACGGCCGCGAGAGCAACGGCCGCGACAGCCGCGAGCAGAACGGCCGCGAGCAGAACGGCCGCGAGCAGAACGGCCGCGACCACAGCCGCGAAGGCCGGGACAACCGCGACCGTGACCAGGGCCGCGAGGGCCGGGACAACCGCGACCTGGGCGGCCGTGAAGGCCGCGACAGCCGCGACGCCGGCGACCGCCGTGAGCCCGTCGCCGCCCGCGGCGGCCCGGGCAACGACCAGTACGACGACGGCGACGGCCGCCGCCGCAGCCGCGACCGGTTCCGCAACCGGAACCGCCGCCGCGACCGGCAGGGCGACCCGGAGCCGATCATCGGCGAGGACGATGTCCTCATCCCGATCGCGGGCATCCTGGACGTGCTGGACTCCCAGGGCTACGCCTTCGTCCGCACCACCGGCTACCTGCCCGGGCCGAACGATGTCTACGTCTCGCTGTCCCAGGTCCGCAAGCACGGCCTGCGCAAGGGCGACGTCATCGAGGGCGCGGTGCGCCAGCCCCGCGACGGCGAGCGCAGGGAGAAGTTCAACGCGCTGGTCCGGCTGGACAAGGTGAACGGCCTCGATCCCGAGCGTTCCGCGTCCCGGCCGGAGTTCTCCAAGCTGGTGCCGCTGTACCCGCAGGAGCGGCTCCGCCTGGAGACCGAGCCGGGCAACATGATCACCCGGATCATCGACCTGATCTGCCCCATCGGCAAGGGGCAGCGCGGCCTGATCGTCTCCCCGCCCAAGGCGGGCAAGACGACCATCCTGCAGTCCATCGCCAACGCGATCACCAAGAACAACCCCGAGTGCCACCTCATGGTCGTGCTGGTCGACGAGCGGCCTGAAGAGGTCACCGACATGCAGCGCACGGTCAAGGGCGAGGTCATCCACTCGACCTTCGACCACCCGGCCGACGACCACACCACCGTGGCCGAGCTGGCCATCGAGCGGGCCAAGCGGCTGGTCGAGATGGGCCACGACGTGGTCATCCTGCTGGACAACATCACCCGGCTGGGCCGCGCCTACAACAACTCGGCGCCCGCCAGCGGCCGGATCCTGTCCGGCGGCGTGGACTCCACCGCGCTGTACCCGCCGAAGCGGTTCTTCGGCGCGGCCCGCAACATCGAGAACGGCGGCTCGCTGACCATCCTGGCCGCGGCCCTGATCGAGACCGGGTCCCGGATGGACGAGGTCATCTTCGAGGAGTTCAAGGGCACCGGCAACATGGAGCTGCGGCTGCGCCGCGAGCTGGCCGAGAAGCGCCTGTTCCCCGCGGTGGACGTGGACGCGTCCAGCACCCGTAAGGAAGAGATCCTGCTCGCCCCCGACGAGCTCAAGGTCATCTGGCAGCTGCGCCGGGTCCTGCACGCCCTGGAGCCGCAGCAGGCTCTGGAGCTGCTCATGGAGCAGATGCGCAAGACCAAGAGCAACGCCGAATTCCTCATGCAGGTGCAGAAGACCACCCTCGGCTCCTGACCCAGGAGACCGGGGAATGCCAGGTCAGCGAATTACGTTGCACGGTCTGGCACACTAGGAGCCCAAACCATGCGGTACCGGTTCACGCCCGAGGGCGACCCGGCGACCGCTCGAGGCAGGAGTTGTCATGAAGGCTGAAATCCACCCCCAGTACGACACCACCACGGTGACCTGTAGCTGCGGGAACACGTTCACCACCCGGAGCACCGCGGCCGGCGGGACCATCCACGCCGACGTCTGCTCGGCCTGCCACCCGTTCTACACGGGCAAGCAGAAGATCCTGGACACCGGTGGCCGTGTCGCCCGGTTCGAGAAGCGCTTCGGCAAGACCGCCGCTTCCGGCAAGAAGTAACGTCCCTGAGCCGAGGCCCGTCCTGCGGGCCTCGGCTCTGCCGTGTCATGGCATCGAGGTAAAAGAGGCACAGAAGTGTTCGACCGGGTAGCGGACCTGGTCAGCGAGCACGCGGAACTGGAGCACGCGCTCGCCGATCCGGCCGTGCACGCAGACCAGGACAAGGCGCGTACGCTGGGCCGCCGTTACGCCGAGCTGACCCCGATCGTGCACGCTTACCAGGCCTGGCAGCAGACCTCCGAGGACGAGCAGGCCGCTCGCGAGCTGTCCGCCGAAGACTCCTCCTTCGCCGAGGAGGCGACCCAGCTGGCCGCCCGCCGGGAGGAGCTCGAGGCCGAGCTGCGCCGGCTGCTGGTGCCCAGGGACCCTAACGACAGCCGGGACCTCATCCTGGAGGTCAAGGCGGGGGAGGGCGGCGAGGAGTCGGCGCTGTTCGCCGGCGACCTGCTGCGCATGTACCAGCGTTACGCCGAACGGCGCGGCTGGAAGACCGAGATCCTCGACTCCACCATCACCGGCCTGGGCGGCGTCAAGGACGCCACCGTGGCGGTGAAGGGCCGGGGCGCCGACGGCGCCTGGTCGCGGCTGAAGTACGAGGGCGGCGTGCACCGCGTCCAGCGGGTGCCGGTCACCGAGTCGCAGGGCCGCATCCACACCTCCGCGGCCGGGGTGCTGGTCGCGCCCGAGGCCGAGCCGGTCGAGGTGCAGGTCAACGACAACGACCTCAAGATCGACGTGTTCCGGTCGTCGGGTCCCGGCGGGCAGAGCGTCAACACCACCGACTCGGCCGTCCGGATCACCCACCTGCCCACCGGCATCGTCGTCTCGTGCCAGAACGAGAAGAGCCAGCTGCAGAACAAGGAGGCGGCCATGCGCGTGCTGCGCGCCCGCCTGCTGGCTCAGGCCGAGGCCGAGGCGGACGCCAAGGCCAGCGCCGAACGGCGCAGCCAGGTCCGCACCGTGGACCGCTCCGAGCGGGTCCGCACCTACAACTTCCCGGAGAACCGCATCTCCGATCACCGGGTCGGCTTCAAGGCCTACAACCTGGATCAGGTCATCGACGGCGACCTGGACGCGGTGATCGACGCGCTGGCCGCCGCGGACCTGGCCGCGAAGCTGGACCCGGGAACGCCCGGGGCGCCCGGCCATGATGAGCCTGCTGCTTGACGAGGTGGCGCTGGCCGCCGCCCGGCTGGCTGAGGCCGGGGTGGAGTCGCCGCGCACCGACGCCGAGCTGATCGCGGCCAGCGTCCACCACGTCCGCCGCGGCGAGCTGCACACCGTGCCCGACTCGGCCTTCGACGCCCGGTTCTGGTCTGATATCGCCCGCCGCGCGGCCCGCGAGCCGCTGCAGCACATCACCGGGCAGGCCCATTTCCGCTACCTCGAGCTCGAGGTGGGACCGGGCGTGTTCGTGCCCCGGCCCGAGACCGAGGTGATGACCGGCTGGGCCATCGCCCGGCTCGGCGAGATGGACGTGGCCGAGCCGGTGGTCACCGATCTCGGCACCGGCTCGGGCGCCATCGCGCTGGCCATCGCCCAGGAGGTGCCGCGGGCCCGGGTACACGCGGTCGAGGCCGACCCGCTGGCCCGCGCCTGGGCCGAGCGGAACATCACCCACTACGTGGAGAGCGCGCCCTACACCGCCGGGCGGGTCATGCTGCACGCCGGCGACTTCGCCGACGCGCTGCATGAGCTGGACGGTACGGTTGATCTCGTGATCAGCAACCCGCCGTATATCCCGGTGGGAGCGTCTGTCGAGCCCGAGGCGGGGGAGTACGACCCCCCGGCCGCGCTGTGGAGCGGCGCGGACGGCCTGACCGCCATCCGCGCGGTAGAGCAGACCGCGCGGCGGCTGCTCCGCCCCGGCGGCCTGGTCGCCGTGGAGCACGGCTTCCAGCAGGGCGCCTCGGTGTACTGGGTGTTCCCGGAAGAGTCGGGGTGGCGGGACACCCGCAACAACAAGGACCTGGCCCGGCGGGACCGTTTCGTCACGGCCGCCTGGGCCGTCGGCGAGGGAGCGTGAACGACCGATGAGCGCGCGGTATGACTGTCAGAACCCGGCCGAGCGCGCGGCCGGGATCGACGCCGCGGTCGCGGCCGCCCGGGCCGGCGATCTGATCGTGCTGCCCACCGACACCGTCTACGGCGTCGGCGCCGACGCGTTCACCCCGGCGGCCGTGGCCACCATGCTGGCCGCCAAGGGGCGCGGCCGGCACATGCCCTCGCCCGTGCTGGTCGGCACGGCGCGGGCCGCGGCGGCCCTGGTCGACGACCTCGGCGCGTTCGGCCAGGACCTGATCGACGAGTTCTGGCCCGGCGCGCTGACGCTCATCTTCCGGGCCAGCCCGACGCTGCTGTGGGACCTCGGCGACACCAAGGGCACCGTGGCCCTGCGGATGCCGCTGCACCCGGTCGCGCTGGACGTGCTCAAGCAGGCCGGGCCGATGGCGGTCTCCAGCGCCAACCGCACCGGCCAGTCCCCGGCCACCACCGCCGCCGAGGCGGAGCAGCAGCTCGGCGAGGCCGTCTCGGTCTACCTGGATGGCGGCCCCTGCGCCGACAACGTCCCGTCCACCATCCTGGACCTGACCGGGACCATCCCCACCCTGGTGCGGGCCGGGGCCATCCCGGTCGACCGGCTGCGCACGGTGGCTTCGGTCATCACCGACGATGACGAGGAGGTCGCGGCGGCCGGCCACGGGCCCGACTTCAAGCTGGCCGCCCCGCACCCGATGGCGGGCGGCCCGGTGGCCGACGCGCCCGCAGACGACCGTCCGCCGTCCAGCTGACCAGTGGCATAAAGTGCACGTAGCGCCAGACTGACGTTCTCGGAAGGAGGGGGCGGCGTTTCCTCCTCGCCGGCAGGCGAGGTCGCGCTGCGGTCCTGATGAAAGCCGACCACACCCCGATCCGCTGAGGCGGCATGCGCGCGTACGTCCTCGTCCTCCTGATCACCGCCGCGGTGACCTACCTGCTCACGCCCCTGGCCCGGCGCGTGGCCATCGCGACCCACGCCGTCCACGCCCCCCGGTCCCGGGACACCCACACCAGCCCCACGCCGCTGCTCGGCGGCCTGGCCATGTACGGCGGGCTGGTGGCGGGCCTGGTCATCGCGAGCAGGCTGGACTTCCTGCAGGACCCCTTCCAGGCCGCCGGCTCCAAGACCGCCGCGGGCCTGCTGCTGGCCGGCGCGCTGCTGGTCGTCATCGGCTTCATCGATGACCGCTGGGGCCTGAGCGCGATCAGCAAGCTGGCCGGCCAGGTCGCCGCGGCCGGCGTGCTGGTCTGGAGCGGTCAGTCGCTGCCCTGGCTGCCCACGCCGAACGGCGGGGTCTTCTCCCTCGAACCTGACCTGAGCGTGACCCTGACCATCCTGCTCGTGGTGGTCACCATCAACGCCATCAACTTCATCGACGGCCTGGACGGCCTGGCCGCGGGCATCACCGCCGTGGCCGCCCTGTCGTTCATGGTGTACTCCTACACGCTCATCCAGACCATCGGGAACACCTCGCAGTCGCTGCCCGCGGTGTCCTCCGCGCTGCTGGCCGGCATGTGCCTGGGCTTCCTGCCGCACAACTTCTACCCGGCGCGCATCTTCATGGGCGACATCGGATCGATGCTGCTCGGCCTGATGCTGGCCTACGGGCCCATCTCCAGCACCGCGTCGCTGGACCCGGCCCTGCTGACCAACTACTCCGACACCACCCTGGACCGGTTCCCGACCTTCCTCCCGCTGCTGGTGCCCGCGGCCATCTTCATCATCCCGTACGCCGACCTGATGTTCGCCATCATCCGCCGGGCCAAGGCGGGCAAGCCGCTGATGACCGCGGACCGGCAGCACCTGCACCACCGGGTGCTCAACATCGGCCACTCCTACCGGCAGAGCGTGCTGATCATGTACCTGTGGGCGGCGCTGTTCTCGGTCACGGTCGTCTCCTTGTCGGTGGTCCGCACGCAGCTCATCGTGTTCGTCGGCGCGACCCTGATCGCCGTCCTCACCCTGCTCCCCGTGACCATGCCCGGCCTGCGCCCGTGGCGGCTGCTGGCCCAGCGCCGGGCCGCCGCCGGCGGTGCCGTCCCCCGCGGCGCCGCCCTGGCCGCCGCCCGCCGCGCCGCCACCCCCGCGTCGGCCGCTGCCACCCCCGCCGCGCCCGTCACTCCCGCCGCGCCCGCCACCCCGGGCACGGCCGCTGCCCCCGCCTCGGCCCCGGTCCCGGCCCCGGTCCCCGAGGCCTCCCGTCCCGGCTCGCCCGCTCCGGCCGGCGCCCCGTTCCCGCCCGCTCCGTTCCCCGGCGTACCCCCGGTCCCCAACCCGGCCCCCGCCGCCAACGGCGCCGCCCCGCACGGGGCCCCGGTCCACCCGGACCCGTTCGCCTACCCGCCCGCCCCGGCCGCGGACGCCGCGTTCCCCGGTGACCGCCCGTTCCCCGGCCCGGCTTCATTCTCAGCCGAACGATCCCTGCCTGGCGAGCATCCGCTCCCGGCCGAACGCCCCCGTTCCGGTGAGCCCCCGTTCCCTCCGCAGCCCGACGCCGGGGCATGGTAACCGGCCGCTCCCGCCGCCCCCGCCACGCGCGGTGATGGCGTCTTTACCTTTACTTTGCGGATCGTTGCCGAGGCCGCCCCGCTTCGAAACTCACCATCGCACTGGCACGCTCACCCGGCCGGTGCCGCCCGGTCCGGTGTCCAGTACTGTTGCCCCGAACCCGCTCTGACCGGCCCTTTCAGGCTCCGTCCGGGGCGCCGCCTGAGGCGTTAGCCGGGTCATAAATTGTGCCCGCTCAGGTAAAGACAGGGTCAAGTAGTTTGTGATATCTTTCACGAGCAGCCCCTCTTTGGCAAAGCAGAGGCCCGTGATACGTTTCCCTAACCCGACCGGACACCCGCACCAGCGACCAAAAGGCGCGGAGACCGGCCTCAGTGCGGAATGCGATGCAACCCCTCGCATCTGCGCGACGGTCGATGACTTTTCAGGAGCCAAATAATGCTGGCGAAGTATGCCATCATCATCCGGCGCGCCGGAGCCGTCACCGCCCTAGCGGCCGCCATTTGCGTGGCGCTGTCCGCCGCGCTGGTCGGCGTCAAGGGCCTGTACGGGGCGCTGATCGGGGTCGGGTTCGTTGCCGTGTTCTTCGGCATCAGCGTGCTGGTCGTGGGCCGGGCCGCGCGGGTCAGCCCGCAGGCCATGATGGTGGCCGCGATGATCACCTACGTGGTCAAGTTCATCGCCCTGGCCGTCGTGGTCTCCTCGATCAAGGACGTCACCGCCTTCAGCTCCCGGGCCGTCGGCTTCACCGCCCTGGCCTGCATCCTGGTCTGGAGTGCCACCCAGGTCATCACGGCGATCAAGATCAAGATGCTCTACGTCGAGCCGGAACCCCAGCAGCCGCAGCAGCCCGCGGCGCGGCGAGGCCGGTGACATGAGCGATCGCGGCGACGAGGCCGTCACCCGCGCCCAGGATCAGGCCGCGGCCCAGGGCCGGGCCCTGGGCCTGGAAACCGGCTGGACCGTGTTCAGCTACCTGCTGGCCGGCATGGCCGCCTACGGCATCATCGGCTGGCTGGTCGGCCGGGCCGTGCACGTCTCCCTGCTCTTCCCGCTCGGCATGCTGCTTGGCCTGGGCATCTCGATCGGCTACATCATCTACCGCTTCGGCAGGCAGCACAGCGTGGAGCGGCCACGGAAGGAGATAACCGGTGACCGGTGAGGTCGGAGTCCTGGCCGGCGGGTGCCATCTCTACAGCGGGTGCGGTTTTCCCGCCCCGGGCCTGCAGGATTTTGAGTGGAAGCCGTTCTTCTCCATCGGCTCCTTCCACTTCACCAAGCCGATGCTCCTGGCCATCTTGAGCGCGATCATCGTGATCGCGTTCTTCTGGGCCGCGTTCGCCCGGCCCAAGCTGGTCCCGCGCGGCGTGCAGAACGTGGGCGAGATGGCCATCCTGCTGGTCCGCGACCAGATCCTGCGCCCGTCGCTGGGCCGCAAGGGCGATTCCTACCTGCCCTTCCTGGTCTCGCTGTTCTTCTTCATCTACATCATGAACCTGATGGAACTGATCCCGGTCTTCCAGTTCCCGGTGACGTCCAGGATCGGCTTCGTCTGGCCGATGGTGTTCATCGTCTACTTCCTGTACCTGTTCCTCGGCTTCAAGCACCAGGGGGCCTGGGGTTACCTCAGGAACATGATCCCGCCGGGCGTCCCGTGGCCGATCTACATCATCCTGGTCCCGGTCGAGCTGCTCCGGTTCTTCGTCTTCCAGCCCTTCACCCTCGGCGTGCGGCTCTTCGGGAACATGTTCGCCGGCCACCTGCTGCTGACGATCTTCACCCTCGCCTCGTGGTACCTGCTCAGCGCCTCGGTCGGCATCATCTACGCGGCCGGCTCGTTCGCGCTGGCCATCTTCGTCTTCCTGCTCGAGACCCTGGTCACCTTGCTGCAGGCGTTCATCTTCACCACCCTGACCGCCACGTACATAGCCAGCTCCGTGGAGCCGGCGCACTAATCCGGTTTCACGACCATGAGTTTCCCGTACCGCGCCCGGCTGGGCCGCAACGAAAAGGAATGGATCAATGTCACTTGCCGCTAACCTCGCCGCCACCGGGTCGACGCTGAACATCAACATCGGCGCCGTCGGCTACGGTCTGGCCGCCATCGGCCCGGGCATCGGCATCGGCCTGGTCTTCGGCCACGCGATCGAGGCCATGGCCCGGCAGCCCGAGGCCACCGGCCGCATCTCGCTGTACATGTGGATCGGCTTCTCCCTGACCGAGGCGCTCGCGCTGATCGGCCTCGTGGCCCCGTTCATCTTCAAGTACTGAAGCCCGCGGTTCAGGAAGTGAGTGCGTGATGATCCACCTCGCTGCAGACACGGCGTCGACGAACCCGCTGCTTCCCTCGTGGCCGGAGTTCATCATCGGCACGATCCTGTTCCTGCTGGTGTTCGGCTTCCTGGGCAAGATGCTCCTGCCCCGGATCCAGAAGACGCTGGCCGAGCGGACCGACCTGATCGAGGGCGGCCTGGCCCGGTCGGAGGAAGCGCAGGCCGAGGCCAAGGACCTGCTCGACCAGTACCGGGCGCAGCTGGACGAGGCCCGGCACGAGTCGGCCCGGCTCCGCGAAGAGGCCCGGGAGCAGGGCGCGCAGATCATCGCCGAGATGCGCGAGCAGGCCCAGACCGAAGCCCGCCGGATCACCGAGTCCGCCCAGGCCCAGATCCAGGCCGAGCGTCAGCAGGCCCTCACCTCGCTGCGCGCCGAGGTCGGCACGCTCGCCACCGAGCTGGCCAGCCGGATCGTGGGCGAGTCGCTCACCGACGAGGCCCGGCAGAGCCGGATGGTGGACCGGTTCCTCGACGAGCTCGAGGTGTCCGGCCAGTGAAGCACGAAGTACGCTCGGGAGGCGATGAGCATGCGCGGTGTGAGTAGGGCGTCCTTCGCCGAGCTGTCCGAGCGGCTGTCGGCGCAGAACGTCACCGGCGCGGCCGCCGCCACCGGCCTGGCCAATGAGCTGTTCTCCGTCGTCGGGCTGCTCGACACCGAGCACGCGCTGCGGCGCGCGCTGTCTGACCCGGGCAAGCCCGCGCAGGAGAAGGGCGCGATCGCCGCGGCCCTGCTGCACGGCAAGGTGAGCCAGCCCGCCGAGGACCTGACGGTGGCGGCCGCCCAGGCCCACTGGGCCGGCTCCGGCGACCTGCCGGACGCCCTGGAGCAGCTCGCCATCGAGGCCGAGGTCATGGCGGCCGACGCGGACAACAGCCTGGACGACCTGGAGGACCAGCTGTTCAGGTTCGACCGGGTGGTCGCGGGCACGCCGGACCTGCGGGCCGCACTGGCCGAGCCGGCCGCATCCGCCGAGTCCAAGCGGGAGCTGCTGAACACCTTGCTGACCGGCAAGGTGACTCCGGTGACGCTCAACCTGATCGGCCAGATGGTGGCCCATCCTCGCGGGCGCTCGCTCGCCGACGGCCTGGCCGCCTGCGCCGAGATCGCGGCCCAGCGGCGGCAGCAGCTGATCGCGGTGGTGCGCTCGGCCGTGGAGCTGTCGGCCAGCCAGCGCAGCAGGCTCGCCGAGGCACTGGCTCAGGCCTACGGGCACCGAGTTCACCTGAATGTCGTGATTGACCCCGAGGTTCTGGGTGGGATTTCCGTCCAGATCGGGGATGAGCTTATTGACGGGACCGTGGTCAGCAGGCTGGCTACGGTCAGGCGCGAGCTGGCCGGCTGACATGCGCTACAGGAATCCGAGAGACAGGCAGGACAATGGCTGAGCTGACCATCCGGCCCGAGGAGATCCGGGACGCGCTATCGCGTTTCGTCCAGGAATATGAGCCAGAAGGCGCCTCGCGGGAAGAGATAGGCACCGTCATCGAGTGTGGTGACGGCATCGCGCGAGTCGAGGGCCTCCCCTCGGTCATGGCCAACGAGCTGCTCGAGTTCGAGAACGGCGTCCGCGGCCTGGCCCTCAACCTGGAGGCGCGCGAGATCGGCGTCGTCGTCCTCGGCGAGTTCAACGAGATCGAGGAAGGCCAGCAGGTCAAGCGGACCGGCGAGGTCCTGTCCGTGCCGGTCGGCGACGCCTTCATGGGCCGCGTGGTCGGCGCCCTCGGCGAGCCGCTGGACGGCAAGGGCCCGGTCGAGACCACCGAGCGGCGCGCCCTGGAGACCCAGGCCCCGTCGGTGGTCCAGCGCCAGCCGGTGAAGGAGCCGATGCAGACCGGCATCAAGGCCATCGACGCGATGACCGCGATCGGCCGGGGCCAGCGCCAGCTGATCATCGGCGACCGGCAGACCGGCAAGACCGCGATCTGCATCGATACCATCATCAACCAGCGCGCCAACTGGGAGTCGGGCGATCCGTCCCTCCAGGTGCGCTGCATCTACGTCGCGGTGGGCCAGAAGGGCTCCACGATCGCCCAGGTGCGCGCGGCGCTGGAAGAAGCCGGCGCCATGGAATACACCACGATCGTGGCCGCGCCCGCCTCCGACCCCTCGGGGTACAAGTACATCGCGCCCTACACCGGCTCGGCCATCGGCCAGTACTGGATGTACCAGGGCAAGCATGCGCTGATCATCTTCGACGACCTGTCCAAGCAGGCTGACGCCTACCGGGCCATCTCGCTGCTGCTGCGCCGGCCGCCGGGCCGCGAGGCGTACCCGGGCGACGTCTTCTACCTGCACTCCCGGCTCCTGGAGCGCTGCGCCAAGCTGTCCGACGAGCTCGGCGCCGGGTCGATGACCGGGCTGCCCATCGTCGAGACCAAGGCCAACGACATCTCGGCCTTCATCCCGACCAACGTCATCTCCATCACCGACGGCCAGATCTACCTCGAGGCCGACCTGTTCAACGCCGGTGTCCGGCCTGCCATCAACGTCGGCCGCTCGGTGTCGCGAGTCGGCAGCAGCGCCCAGGTCCGGGCCATGAAGAGCGTCGCCGGCACGCTGCGGCTCTCGCTCTCCCAGTACCGCGACCTGGAGGCGTTCGCCGCCTTCGCCTCCGACCTCGATGCGGCCTCGCGGGCCCAGCTCGACCGCGGCGCCGTGCTGGTCGAGCTGCTCAAGCAGGGCCAGTACGCGCCGTTCCCGGTCGAAGACCAGGTCGTGTCGCTGTGGGCCGGCACCGGCGGGTACATGGACGACGTGCCCATCGAGGATGTCCGGCGGTTCGAGTCGGAGTTCCTGGACTACCTCAAGCGCGCCCACGCCGGCATCCTGACCGGCATCCGGGAGACGCTCAGCCTGCCCGAGGAGACCATCACGGCCCTCAAGGACGCCATCGACGAGTTCCGCAAGGTGTTCGAGACCAGCTCCGGCGGCCTCCTGGTCGGCGACGAGGAGCAGGTCGAGCCGCTCGAGGGCGAAGGGCAGGAGACGGTCGCCCGGCGGCGCCCGCAGCCTCCTGCCTCGGGGCAGTAGCACATGGCGGCCCAGCTCCGGGTGGTCCGGGCACGGATCACCGCGGTCCAGTCCATCGCCAAGATCACCCGCGCCCAGGAACTCATCGCCTCCTCGCGGATCGTCCGCGCGCAGCAGCAGACGCGCGCGGCCGGGCCGTACGCGCGGGAGCTCACCCGTGCGGTGGAGGCGCTGGTCAGCCGGTCGAACCAGGTCGACCACCCGTTTACCACCGAGCCGGAGAACCCGCGCCGCGCCGCGGTGCTGATCCTGACCAGCGACCAGGGCTTCGCCGGTCCGTTCAACGCCAACGCGCTGCGCGAGTCGGCCCGGCTGCGGGAGTCGCTCCGCGAGCGGGGCATCACGCCCGAGCTGTACGTGGCCGGCCGCAAGGGCATCAGCTGGCACCGGTTCCGCCAGCTGGAGGTGACCGAGTCCTGGAACGGGTTCTCGGCCACGCCGAGTTACGCCGACGCCCAGGCCATCACCCGCGTCCTGCTCGACCGGTTCACCGCGGACGACAACCGGGTCGATGAGATCCACCTGGTCACCACCGACTTCGTCTCCATGCTGACCCAGCGGCCCGCGGTGCGCAGGCTGCTCCCGCTGGAGATCGAGGAAACCGACGAGCCGTCCCCGTCCGGCCCGCTGCCGCAGTACGAGTGGGAGCCGTCGCCCGAGGAAGTGCTCGACGCGCTGCTGCCTCAGTTCGTGGCGGCCCGGATCTACTACGCCATGCTCGAGGCGGCCGCCTCCGAGCTGGCCTCGCGCCGCCGGGCCATGAAGGCCGCGACCGACAATGCGAACGACCTGATCGAGAACCTGACCC
Source organism: uncultured Actinomycetes bacterium (assembly GCA_963744005.1). Taxonomy (GTDB): domain Bacteria; phylum Actinomycetota; class Actinomycetes; order Streptosporangiales; family Streptosporangiaceae; genus Palsa-504. Next base: position 442,577 of record CAVURU010000004.1, read on the forward strand.
GTGAGGCGAACAACGCGCGGCAGGCCGAGATCACCCAGGAAATCAGCGAGATCGTCGGCGGCGCCAACGCGCTGGCCTCGGCGGGCGCTACGAGTGAGTGAGGGAACTAGGGATGACCACGACCGCTGAAAACACCGCCGCGAGCGGCGAGGCCGCCGCGGCCACCGGACGGGTCGCGCGGATCATCGGGCCCGTCGTCGACGTGGAGTTCCCGGCCGAGGCGATGCCGGAGATCTACTTCGCGCTCAAGGTCGACGTGACCTACGGCGGCGAGACGCGGACGCTGACCCTCGAGGTCGAGCAGCACATCGGTGACGACATCGTGCGCGCCATCGCCATGCAGCCCACCGACGGCCTGGTCCGCGGGGCCGAGGTGATCAACACCGGCGCGCCGATCGAGGTGCCGGTGGGCGACGTGACCAAGGGCCACGTGTTCAACGTCCTCGGCGAGCCGCTGGACGTCCCGGTCTCGTCGCTGCAGATCACCGAGCGGTGGCCGATCCACCGTGACCCGCCCGCGCTGGACCAGCTCGAGCAGGAAACCCAGATGTTCACCACCGGCATCAAGGTCATCGACCTGCTCACCCCGTACGTGCTGGGCGGGAAGATCGGCCTGTTCGGCGGCGCCGGCGTGGGCAAGACGGTGCTCATCCAGGAGATGATCCGCCGCGTGGCCCGCAACTTCGGCGGTGTCTCGGTGTTCGCCGGCGTGGGCGAGCGGACCCGTGAGGGCAACGACCTGTTCCTGGAGATGACCGAGTCCGGCGTCATCGCCGACACGGCCCTGGTCTTCGGCCAGATGGACGAGCCGCCGGGCGTCCGGATGCGGATCGGCCTGTCCGCGCTGACCATGGCCGAGTACTTCCGTGACGTGCAGAACCAGGACGTGCTGCTGTTCATCGACAACATCTTCCGGTTCACCCAGGCGGGCTCCGAGGTGTCCACGCTGCTGGGCCGGATGCCGTCCGCGGTGGGGTACCAGCCCACCCTGGCCGACGAGATGGGCGAGCTCCAGGAGCGCATCACCAGCACCCGGGGCCACTCGATCACCTCGATGCAGGCCATCTACGTCCCCGCGGACGACATCACCGACCCGGCGCCGCACACCGTGTTCGCCCACCTGGACGCCACCACCACGCTGTCCCGGCCCATCACCGAGCGCGGCATCTACCCGGCCGTGGACCCGCTGGACTCGACCTCGCGGATCCTGGACGCCCGGTACATTGGCCAGGAGCACTACGACGTGGCCCGCGAAGTACAGCGGATCCTGCAGCGTTACCGCGAGCTCCAGGACATCATCGCCATCCTCGGCGTCGACGAGCTCGGCGAGGAGGACAAGATCGTGGTGCAGCGGGCCCGCCGGATCGAGCGGTTCCTGTCCCAGCCCATGTTCGTCGCCGAGCAGTTCACCGGCCAGCCCGGCGTCTTCACGCCGCTGGAGGAGACGATCTCCTCGTTCAAGGCGGTCACCGAGGGCCAGTACGACCACCTGCCCGAGCAGGCCTTCTACATGGTCGGCGGGATCGAGGACGCGGAGAAGAAGGCCAGGGAGTTGGAGCAGTGACCCTGCAGGTATCGCTGGTCGTGCCGGATCGCGAGCTGTGGTCCGGCGAGGCCACCATCGTGATCGCTAAGACCACCGAAGGCGATATCGGCGTGCTGACCGGGCACTCGCCGGTGTTCGGCGTGCTGGCCGAGGGCAGCCTGGTCGAGATCCGCTCCGGTGAGGGCCCGGAGGCCACCTCGGTGCGCGCCGCGGTCAGCGGCGGGTTCCTGTCCGTGGCCGACAACCGGGTCTCGGTGCTGGCCGCCCAGGCGCTGCTCAGCGACGAGGTCGACACCGAGGCGGCGCGGCAGGATCTCGATGCCTCGCTCGCCGCGGCCAGCGGTCCAGAGGAACCCGCCGACGCCAAGTACGCCCGAGCACGGCTACGGGCCGCCGGCCAGGCCTGACGGGAACGGGCGGGGTTGGGCGAAGCGCTGGCGCTGGATGCGGCCTGGCTCTTCGCCGCCCTGCTGATCGTGCTCGTCGCCGCGGCCGCGGGCATCGCCGCGCGCCGCTTCGTGCTGGAGCGCCGCGGGGCCACCGTCGAGTGCGGCCTGCGGATGCGCGACGGCTCGTGGCGCCTGGGCGTGGCCTCCTACCAGGGGGACGAGTTCTGCTGGTACCGGGTCTTCGGCCTGTCGATGCGCGCGCAGCGTTCCTTCTCCCGCCGTGACCTGGCCGTCGTCTCGCAACGGCCGGTCACCGACGCGGAGGTGAGCATCCTGGGCCCGGGCCGCGTCGTGGCCGAATGCCAGGTGGCCGGGAGCGGCCCGGTCGACCTGGCCCTGGCCGAGCCGGCCCTCACCGGCCTGCTCGCCTGGCTGGAGGCGGCCCCGCCCGGCTCCCACCTCGACCCGGTCATCTAGTCCGCCCGGGCATCCGGATCCCCGGCCGGACTGGCCTGCTAGCCGCGCTCGCCGCCTGGCTTCCACAGCACGTCGCCGTGCCCCTCGTTGGCCACCCGGCCCAGGATGAACAGCAGGTCCGACAGCCGGTTCAGGTACCGGGCCGGCAGCGGGCTGACCGACTCCCCGTGGTCGGCCGCCGCGGCCCAGGCGCTGCGCTCGGCCCGCCGGGTCGCCGTCCGGGCCACGTGCAGCAGGGTGGCGCCGCGGCTCCCGCCGGGCAGCACGAAGCTGCGCAGCACCGGCAGGCCCTCGTTGTAGGCGTCGCACTCGCCTTCCAGCCGGGTGATGTAGGCCTCGTCGATCCGCAGCGGCGGGAACGGGGGTGCCTCGGTCACCGGCGTGGCCAGGTCGGCGCCCACGTCGAACAGTTCGTTCTGCACCCGGGCCAGCACCCCGGTCATCCCGGCCGGGAGCTCGCCGAAGGTCATGACCATGCCGAGGGCGCAATTGGCCTCGTCCACGTCGGCGTAGGCGGCCAGCCGCGAGTCGGTCTTGGCCGCCCGGCTGCCGTCGCCCAGGGCGGTGGTGCCATCGTCACCGGTCCGGGTGTAGATCCGGGACAGCACGATCGGGTTCTCGCTTCGGTCACGCGACATCCCCCCACCCTACGGGACGGGCTGTCCCGAAATGCGCTGGTAGCGCCGCCGCCCTCCGCGCGTAGATTACGGAACGTAATCAAAAAGTGATGGCCGGCTGTCCCGGGTTGCGCCACGACGGGCCGCCGGACGACTACTATCGGTAACTGATGCGATGGTCACTAGCGGCTGCGACCCGCAAGGATGTCTGCCGCTGTCACCGTGCGTGTCCGGTGCCGCTGATGCGTCTTCGCGACGGGTGAGCATCGTACGTGTCGGAGGTCCGGCGGATCACCGGGGCTCGCCGGACCCCGACTCCGCCCGCACCCGCGCGGCGCGTGCGCAAGCACAGCGCCCGCGGTGCGGGGTCCGGGACGGCCTAATGCCCCCATCACTGGCCACGGCGCGTTATTGTTCCCTTTGTCCCCGAGAAGGAGACCGCCGTGCATGACTACATCATCGTCGGCGCCGGGAGCGCGGGCTGCGTCCTGGCCGCCCGGCTGTCCGCCGATCCCGGCGTGAGCGTCCTGCTGCTGGAAGCCGGGCCGTCCGATGATGCCGACGAGATCCACGCTCCCGCCGCGCTCAGCTGGCTGTTCCAGACCAGCTACGACTGGAACTACAGCACCGTCCCCCAGCACGGCGCGGGCGGCCGGTCGGTCTACTGGCCGCGTGGCCGGGTCCTGGGCGGCTCCAGCAGCCTCAACGCGATGATCTACGTCCGCGGCCACCGGCAGGACTTCACCGCCTGGCGCGACGAGCACGGCTGCCCGGGCTGGGGCTACGAAGACCTCATGCCGTACTTCCTGCGGGCCGAGGACAACTCCCGCGGGGCGTCGGCCTATCACGCCACCGGCGGCCCGCTGGCCGTGTCCGACCCGCGCTACAAGTCGCCGGCCTGCGAGGCCTTCGTCGCCGCTGCCACCGAGCAGGGCGCGACCGCCAACGCCGACTTCAACGGCCCGCGCCAGGACGGCGTGGGCTGGTACCAGGTCACCCAGCGCAAGGGCCGCCGCTGCTCGGCGGCCGCCGCCTACCTGCACCCGGCCATGTCCCGGCCGAACCTCACCGTGCACACCGAGGCCCTGGTCACCAGGATCCTGGTCGAGGACGGCCGGGCCGCCGGCGTGACCTACCAGCGGCACGGCCAGGCGGAGACCGCGCGCACCGCGGGCGAGATCATCGTGTCCGCGGGGGCGGTCGGCAGCCCGCAGCTGCTCATGCTGTCCGGCCTCGGGCCGGCCGATCACCTGATCGAGACCGGCATCGACGTGGTCGCCGACCTCCCCGGCGTCGGCGCGAACCTGTCCGACCACCCGGTGCTCCCGGTCGTCTGGTCCACCCCCCGGCTTCGCGGCCTGTGGGAGAAGAGCGGCACCGCGGGCGCCCTGCGCTGGCGGCTGACCCGGCGCGGCCCGGTGGCCAGCAACGTGGCCGAGTCGGGCGGCTTCGCCCGCTCCGAGCCCGGCCTGTCCGCGCCGGACCTGCAGCTGCACGTACTGGCCGCGCCCTACGCCAGCCAGGGCCTGGCCGACCCGGTGCAGCGGGCCATGACCGTGCTGGTCGGCCTGATCGACGTGCAGAGCCGGGGCCGGATCAGGCTCCGCAGCGCCGACCCCCGGCACCGCCCGGCCATCGACCCCGGCTACTTGTCCGACGACAGGGATTCCCGGGCCCTGGTGGCCGGGCTCAAGATGGCCCGGGAGTTCGTCACCGCCCGGCCGATGGCCGACATCTGCCGCAGCGAGATGGCGCCCGGCGCGCACGTCCGCTCCGACGCCGAGCTGCTGGACTACGTGCGGTCCAGCGTGGCCACCCTCTACCACCCGGTCGGCACCTGTGCCATGGGCAGCCCGGCCCGGCGGGGGACCGTGCTGGACGCCGAGCTGAAGGTCCGCGGGGTCGACGGGCTGCGCGTCGTCGACGCCTCGGTCATGCCCGTCGTCCCGCGGGGCAACACCAACGCGCCGGTCATCGCCATCGCCGAGCGGGCCGCCGACCTCATCGCCGGCCGCGCCCCGCTGGCCCAGGTCGACCCGGCCGAGCCCGCCGATCCGGCCGGAGCCGCCGTCGCGGCCCCGGACCGTGCGGCCTAGCGGGAGAGGGGAGCCAGGTGAGCGCCGGCGCTGACACGCAGATCACCGATCTGACCCGAAGCGACCATGCCTGCCTGACCTTCGGCGAGCCGGAGGAGCTGCTCGACCTGACCGCCGCGTTCATCCGGGACGGCCTGGACGACGGACTGAAGGTCCTGTGGCTGAGCGAGTCCTCCCCGGATCACGCGGCGGCCGAGCTGGCCCGCCGCGGCCTCGCCGTGGAGGCGGCGCTGGCCTCGGGGCAGATGGCCGCGGCCAGCTGCGAGGGCCGGCTGCTGGCCGGGCAGGTGTTCAGTGCCGGGCAGGCCATGAGCTGGCTGACCCAGGAGATGGACAGCTGCCGCGACCAGGGCTTCCCGGGCCTGCGCCTGGCCCTGGACATGAGCTGGGCGCTGCGGCCGGTCAGCGGGGTCGAGCAGCTGCCGGAGTTCGAGGAGAAGGTCGCCGCCGCGCTGGCCGGCTCCTCGGTCTCGGTCTTGTGCCAGTACGACCGGGAGCGGTTCGACCCGGTCACGCTGGCCTCGGTGGGCACCTCCCACACCCGGTCGGTGGCCGCCGCCACCTATCACGCCAGCGTGATGCTCCGGATCTGCCGCCAGTACGCGCCGCCCGGGATCCGGCTGGCCGGGGAGCTGGACTACCAGGCCGCCGACGCCCTGGCCCTGGCGCTCACCGAGGCCATCCGGCTCGAGGGCGACGTGACGGTGAACATGGTCCCGCTGTCGTTCATCGACGTGACCTCCAGCCGGATGATCCTGGACGCCGCGCGCAGCCTGCCCGCCCCCCGGCGGATGATCCTGCGGTGCCGCCCCGGCGTGGCCGGCCGGCTCGTCCTGCTCGGTGCGGCCGGCATCCCGGGTATGAGCCTGGTGACCGTCGATGACCAGTGACCCCGCCGCCCGCCCGCCGGGCGACCCCGTCTCGCCCCTGAGCAGCCCCAGCCCGCAGGCCAGCCCCAGCCCGCAAGCCAGCCCCAGCCCGCAAGCCAGCTCCGGCCCGCCTGCCAGCTCCGGCCCGCACAGCCCCGCCGGCCCGCCCGGCGACCCGGCGGCCGGCTCCCCGATCCTGGACCAGCTCTTCGACGCCGACTCGCTGTACGCGCTGCGCGCCGCCGCCGCCGCTCACGCGGCCGAGGCCGGGCTGTCGCCGGGCCGGTCCGACGACCTGGTCATCGCCGTGCACGAGCTGGCCGCCAACGCCGTCCGGCACGGCCCCGGCCACGGCCGCCTGCGGGTCTGGCGGGTCGATCACACCCTGCTCTGCGAGATCACCGACGACGGGGTCCCGCCCGCCGACGACCCCCCGGCCGGCGCCCAGCCGGCCGCCGCCCGGCAGGACACCCAGCCGACTGTCGCCCAGCCGACTGACGCCGGGCCAGCTGACGCCCCGCCGGTCGCCGCTCCGCCCGGCGACGTCCCCGGCTCAGGCCAGAATGCCGCGGCCCACTGGCGCACCGAGGCCGGTCACGGCCTGTCCCTGGTCCGCCAGGTCGCCGACCAGGCCAGCCTGACCTCGGGCCCGGGCGGCACGGTGGCCACGGTCAGCTTCGCCCTGGGCACGTCCGGCCCGCCGTTCGGCCTGGCCCGCCGGACCCTGGACGGCTGCACGGTGCTGGCCGTCACCGGGCTGCTCGGCCTCGGCTCGGCCGGCCAGTTCACCGAGGCGGTCGACGTCCTGCTGGCCGCGGCCCCCGACCTCCGGCTGGTCCTCGACCTGCCCGGCCTGGCCGGCTGGGACTCCACCGGCCTGGCCGCGCTGATCACCGCCCAGCAGCGGGTCACCGCCCGGCCGCCTGCCCGGATGGTCCTGGCCGGGCTGCCCGGCCACCTTCGCCGCCACCTGGCCAGCGCGGGCCTGGCCGGCCAGTTCACCCTGGCCGACGCCGCCGCGGACGCCGCCCGCCTGCTGTCCTGACCGCCCAGCCGGCTGACCAGCCGCGGCTAACCGGCGCCGGGGCTTGTACAGCCGCCCGTGCAGCAGCGTGATCAGCGCGACGAACCGCCGCATGTCCCGGTCGGTGCGGCTGAACGTCAGCAGGTTGAGCGCCGGCCGCATCCGCTGCCGGGTGATGGCCTTGGCCCGGGTGAACTCCCGCAGCCCGTCCGGCCCGTGGATCCGGCCGAAACCGGACTCGCCCACCCCGCCGAACGGCAAGGCCGGCACCGTCGCGAACCCGATCACCGAGTTGACCGACGTCATCCCGGTCTTCAGCGAGCGGGCCGCCGACATGGCCGCCCGCCGGTCCCCGGCGAACACCGCCGACCCGAGCCCGTACCGGCCGGCGTTCGCGTACGACACCGCCTCGGCCAGGTTGGCCACCGGCCGCACCGTCACGGTCGGGCCGAACGTCTCCTCGGTGACCGCCGCCGCGCCCTCCGGCACGTCGGTCAGCACCACCGGCCGGACGAACGGCGGGTCGACCGATCCGGGTCCGCCGACCACCGGCTTACCGCCGCGGGCCACCGCGTCGGCCACGTGCCTGGCCACCACCTCGGCCTGCGCCGGCCGGGTCATCGGCCCGTAGGACGCCGCCGGGTCCGAGCCTGGCCGCAGCGCCGAGACCCGCTCGGTCAGCCGCTCCAGGAAGCTGTGGTAAACCGCGTCGGCCACGTAGACCCGCTCGATCCCCACGCAGGTCTGCCCGGCGTTGGCCATCGCCCCCCAGGCCGCCGCCTCCGCCGCCGCGTCCAGGTCGGCGTCCGCGCTGACCAGCAGCGCGTCCTTGCCGCCGCACTCGGCCAGCACCGGGGTCAGCGTGTCGGCCGCCGCCGCCAGCACTTTGCGGGCCGTGGCCGCCGACCCGGTGAAGGCCAGCTTGTCCACCCCGCTGCGGGTCAGCGCCTCGCCGGTCGAGCCCGACCCGGTGACCAGCTGCAGCACCGGCCGCGGCTCGCCGAACACCGCCAGCGCCTCGCCGAACGACCGGACCAGCCACGCTCCGGTGGCAGGCGTCAGCTCCGACGGCTTGAACACCACCGCGTTGCCCGCGGCCAGCGCGTAGGCGATCGAGCCCATCGGGGTGAACACCGGGTAGTTCCACGGGCCGATCACGCCGATCACGCCGAGCGGCAGGTACTCCACCGAGGAGGCCAGGTTCAGCGCGATCAGGCCGCTCGGCACCCGGCGGCGGCGCAGCACCCCGCGGGCGTGCCGGGCCGCCCAGTCGAGGTGCAGCACGGCCAGGATGATCTCCAGCCGGGCGTCATCCAGCGGCTTGCCGGTCTCCTCGTGCATCAGCTGGGCCAGCCGTTCCATGTACCGGACCAGGTACGACTTCCAGGCCAGCAGCCGGATGCGCCGCCCGGGCCAGCCGAGCCCGGCCCACCAGCTGGCCGCGTCCCGGGCGGCGGCGACCGCCGCCTCGACCTCGCGATGCCCGTCCACGCCGAACGTGGCCAGGACCTCGCCGGTGGCGGGATTGACTGTCTCGAGCATCGGTGACCAGTAAAGCACCGAAGCTACGCTTAGCGTGAGAGGGGGCCCGCTTGCCGCCACGCCCGTATGTGCTGTTGTCTTGCGCCATCTCGGCCGACGGCTACCTGGACGACGCCAGCCCGCGCCGCCTGATCCTGTCCGGCCCGGCCGACCTGGACCGGGTCGACGAGGTCCGGGCCGGCTGCGACGCGATCCTGGTCGGCGCGGGCACGGTCCGCGCCGATGACCCCCGGCTGCTCGTCCGCGACCCGCGCCGCCGGGCGCTGCGGGCCGCCCGCGGCCGGGCCGAGCCATCCGGCCCGGGTCACCCTCACCGCCTCCGGCGACCTGGACCCCGGGGCCCGCTTCTTCGCCCCGGGCGCGCCCCGGCTGGTCTACTGCGCCACCCCGGCCCTGGCCCGGGCCCGCGCCCGGCTGGGGGACCGCGCCGTCCTCATCGACGCCGGCGACCCGCCCTCCCTCGGCTTCCTCCTGGACGATCTGGCCGAACGGGACGTGGCCCGGCTCCTGGTCGAAGGCGGCTCGCGCGTGCTGGCTGAGTTCCTGGCCCACGACCTGGCCGACGAACTGGACCTGGCCGTCGCCCCGTTCTTCGTCGGCGACCCGGCCGCGCCCCGGTTCCGGCCGCCCGCCGCGGGGGAGCGGATGACCCTGGCCGGCGTCGAGCGGCTGGACGACGTCGTCGTGCTGCGCTACCTGCTCGGCCCCGGCGGCGCGGAGCACCGGTTCCTGCGCTGGGCCGTCGAGCTGTCCCGGCTGTGCCCGCCGTCGCCGGCCGCGTTCTCGGTCGGCGCGGTCGTGGTGGCCGCCGACGGCGAGGTGCTGGCCACCGGCTACTCCCGCGAGCAGGAGGAACACGATCACGCCGAGGAGGTGGCCCTGCGCAAGCTGGACCCCGGTGATCCGCGGCTGCGCACGGCCACCATCTACAGCTCGCTGGTGCCGTGCGGAGCCCGCGCGTCCCGCCCGATGACCTGCGTCCAGCACATCCTGGCCGCGGGCCTGCCCCGGGTCGTGTTCGCCTGGCGCGAGCCGCCCATCTTCGCCGCGGGCGACGGCGCCGACCAGCTTCGCGCGGCCGGCGTCGCCGTCACCGAGGTCCCGGACCTGGCCGACCGGGCCCGGGCCGTCAACGCGCACCTGGCCGTGCGCTAGCCCCTGCGCTGAGCCCCAGTGTTAAGAGCCCCTGTGTTAAGCCCCAGTGTTAAGCCCGGGCGTCAGGCCCCGTCGGAGGCCTGCATGATCAGCGAGAAGTGGGCGTTGCCCTCCTCGTCGACCCGCGCGTCGAGCACCTTGTCGTCGAGGTAGGCCGCGGCCTGCGGTTCGAGGAACACTCGCGCGCCCCCGGCGGTCTCGATGACCTGGTCGTCCGCCTTGGGTCCGGTCGTGGCCGTGACCTCGAGCTCGGTCGGGCTCTCCGGCTCCGGCGTGTTGGACGCGATGCGCAGGCCCGCCGCGATGGGCGCCTGCCCGGTAGACGTGACGGACTTGACGACTTCGGCGGCCGCCTCGGTCAGGACCAGCATGGTGGTCCTCCTTTGCTTTCTCGTCCGGCAGAAGCCCCCGAGGCTAGCCGGCCAGGTCACGAGCTGGTAACCGCGGCGTCCGAGCCCCGCCGCGTCACTGGCCATCGCCGAGCCCGCCCGCCCAGGCCCGCTATCCAGGCCCGCCAACCGGCCCGTCTCCGCCCGCCATCCAATCCCAGCCGGCGGCCCCCGGTCAGCTTCATGATCATGGGTCTTTTCGGGCGAATAGCGCCCGGTTTGACCCATGATCATGAAACCCCTGCCGTCAGCCAGCCGCAGGTCGGCGCGACTGCTCAGCTCGTCTCTGCGCTGGTCGTCTCTGCGCTGGTCGTCTCTGCGCTCGCGCTCCGGTCGGCCGCGGCGCCGGCGCCCGTGGTTGTCCCGGCGTTAGCCGCCAGCCGGCCCAGCAGCCCGCTGAGCGCGGCCAGCTCTGCGTCGGACAGGCCCGCGCGCAGCCGGGCGTCGAACCCGACGGCGGCGTCCCGCAGCCGGGCGAACACTGCCTCGCCCGCCTCGGTCAGCGTCACGACCTGGACGCGCCGGTTGGCCGCGTCCCGGGTCCGGCTGATCAGGCCGCGTGCATCGAGACTGTTCAGGTGGTGCGTCAGGGTGGCCTCGCGCACGCCCACCGCCTCGGCTAGTTCCCGCTGGTTAGCGGGCCGCCGGAGCTTCAGGTTGAGCAGGATCAGCCAGACGGGAAGGGTGCCGCCGTGGGCGGCGAGTGCCTCGTCGAAGGCGCGTTCCACGATCCGGGCTGTCTGGTTCAGCCGCAGCCCGATCGGCACCGGAAACGGCTCTGGCATGCCTCGCAGCATAGCATCGACATCTAAGGTTTTGACATCTAAGAGTTAGTTATCTAACCTTTTTGTACCGTCTCGTGAGAGGAGCGCGACATGCCCGCCGAACCAACTCCCGCCGTCGCCCCCGCCGGGTCAAGCCCCGGCCATCGTGAGCTCGACGGGCAGATCGCCCTGGTCACCGGCAGCACCCGGGGCATCGGGGCGGCCATCGCCGCCGAATTCGCCCGGCGCGGCGCCGCGGTGGCCGTACACGGCCGCGACCAGGCCGCCGCGGACCGGGTGACCGCCGCGATCATCGACAACGGCGGCCAGGCGCTGGCCGTCACCGGTGACATCACCGACTTCGGCCAGGTCGAGGCGGTCCGCGGCCAGATCGAGGCCGCCTGGGGGCCGGTCACCCTGCTGGTCGCCAACGCAGGCGGCAGCTTCACCCCGCCCGCGGCGCTGGAGGACATCCCCGAGGACGGCTGGCGGGCCACGGTCGACGGCAACCTGCTCGGCACGTTCCTGACCCTGAAGAGCTTCCTGCCGGGCATGAAGGCGCGCCGCCGCGGCACCATCATCACCATCGGGTCGGCCGCGGGCCGCCGCGCCAACCCGCGCTCGCCGATTCCCTACGCGGCGGCCAAGGCGGGCATCGCGCTGCTCACCCAGGATGTCGCCGCCCAGGCCGGGCCGTTCGGCATCCGGGTCAACTGCCTGGCCCCCGAGACCATCCTCACCGAGGCCAACCTGGGCCGGATCCCGGCCGAGGTGCAGGCCGCCCTGGCCGACGAGCACCCGCTCAAGCGGCTCGGCACCCCGGCCGACGTGGCCGCCGCCGCCGCGTTCCTGGCCTGCGACCAGGCCGCCTGGCTCACCGGCGTCATCCTCGACGTAGCGGGCGGCGCCGTCCTGGTCTAGCCCGTGCCGCGGCCCAGGGCCCGCGACCTGGCCGCGACCTGGCCCGGAACCCGCCTAGAAGAGCGTGTCCTCGGACAGCACGCCGCGCATCCGCTCGTAGTCCAGCGTCACGCACCGGATGCCGCGGTCGCCCGCCAGCACCCGGGCCTGCGGCCTGATCTCCTGGGCCGCGAACACGCCCTGCACCGGGGCCAGCAGCGGATCCCGGTTCAGCAGCTCCAGGTACCTGGTCAGCTGCTCCACCCCGTCGATCTCGCCCCGGCGCTTGATCTCCACCGCCACGCTGTGCCCGGACTCGTCCCGGCACATCAGGTCCACCGGGCCGATCGGGGTGGGGAACTCGCGGCGCACCAGCCGCCAGCCGTCCCCGAGCAGCCCGACCTGCGCAGCCAGCAGCTCCTGCAGGTGGGCTTCCACGCCGTCCTTGACCAGGCCCGGGTCCACGCCCAGGTCGACCGAGGTGTCGCTCAGCACCTCGGCCAGGATGATGACCAGGGTCTCGCCCGCCTTGTTGGTCACCGACCACCTGCCCGGCTCCTCAGCCAGCCGGCACGGCGGCGACATCCAGTTCAGCGGCTTGTACGAGCCGCCGTCGCTGTGCACCAGCACCGACCCGTCGGCCTTGACGATGAGCAGCCGCAGGGCCTCGGGCAGATGGGCGGTAAGCCGGCCGACGTAGTCGACGCTGCACCGGGCGATGACGAGCCGCATGGGTTACCACTGTAGCGATCGGGCAGGCCGCATGGTTCTCGAGAGGGTGATCGCGGGGAAGCGCGAATCCAGAGTGCCACCGATATCGTCGCGGCCTGGGATCGCTTTCCGGGAAGGACTATTACGTCCGCCAATTCCGGGACATGAAGATCATATTGCCCTTGACGCTTGGCCTCCACCGAGACGCTGCCCGGCTGACGGTCCCCATATAGGGTCACCAGGGAGCATCTCCGCCAAGCGCGCATCAGCCAGCAACTCTCGGCGCAAGTACCTGATCGCCGCCCCGAAGGGACCCGACGCATGATGCCAGGCCCGCGCCACATCACCGGAACTACCCGAGCCGAGGGTCGTCTTCAGCTCGGTGTACCCGGAACGGTCCACCCGGCCGCGTTTGCCTGCTGGCAGCCGTTTCTGAGCGGGTCACCCTGGCGCTGACCACCGTGTCACCGGGCATCGGATGCGCCTTTTTGCGCCGCTGCACCGGGCCGTAGCTGGCGCCCGGTCGGCGGAACTTGGTGAGCAAGCGCAGGGCCTGCCGCCGCGTGAGCGGGTGACCAGCAGCACTATCAGCGTCATGACCGGCAGGAGCATCGGCTCCCGGGATAACCCAGACGCCCGCGCCGAGCACCGTCAGGTTGATGATCACTGCGAGCCACCAGGCCAGGCGGCGCCCGCGGCGCAGCCCGTCAGCACTCAGCAGCAGGAGCAGCGCCGGAGCGGCCTGCACGAGCACGCCCGGCCACTGAGCGTAGAGCTGTTGCTCGCGCAGGCGGCGCCAGGCGACGGCCAGCCCGGCGTGCGGGCAGATGGCGGCGAGATGGTGCGGATCAGGCGCAGGGCTGCGACCAGCAAGGAGAACAGCGACATCGGGCCGTCCGGGTGGGCGACCAGCACGGCTAGCATTCCGCCGAGGGCTGGCACCGCCACCAGTATGCCGACCCGCACCCGTACCTCGTGCTGGGACACGCCTAGTCCCGGCTCCACGATGACCGTCTGCGCCGTGCCGTCTAGCTCGATGCACCGCCACGGGTCACGGTGCGGGATGGAGTCAGGCCCGCTGAACCTCTCGTACGCCCTCGCCGTCCGGAATTCCTCGGTTTGCCCACGCGGGAGGTCGAGCTGCGGGAGGGAGACGCGAGCCTCCCCGCCGCTGTCGACGGACGCCGCCAGCGCCACAGAGGCAAGCGTCCCGAGCCCGGTCTGGTCCGTTCACTCACAGGACTGTCTCGCGCTGTCACTGAACGCCTTCACCCCCTGCTGATCTCGCCCATGTCCTGGTCCCGCCACCGGTGTGGTGCGCGTCGGCCCTGCTCAGCCTCGCCGCCATCATCACCGGCCGGCATCTCCTAGACGGTGAGCGGCCGCAGGGCCGCTGCCCCGTCATTGGCCCTGTCGCCATCCCCTCGACTGGCCGCTGCGGTACCGGGTCACGGGGCGGCCCGTAGGCCGCGGGGATGGACGGCTCTGCGCGCCGAAATTCAGTGGACTAGCGTGCTGTCGACGATGACGTTGCTGAGGTAGTTGCGCGTGGCGTAGTCGAAGGTGCCACCGCAGGTGATCAGGTGCAGTTCGGCGCGGGGACCGGGCCGTATACCGCGGTGGTGGGGAAGTGCGTCTTAGGGTATTGGTGTACCGCAGTGACACTGAAGATGGCGAGCCTGCCGTCTGCCCCGCGCACGTAGATCCGGTCGCCCGGGTGCAGGTCATGCAGGCGGTAGAAGACCGCCGGGCCAAGGTAGGAATCGATGTGTCCGGCGATGATCGAGGAGCCGATCTCGCCCGGCCGCGGACTGCCGGTATACCAGCCGGCCTCGGAGAAGCTGCTTGGCACCTGCAGTGTGCCCTGCCGGGTGAGGCCCAGATGGGACAGACTGGTGCGCACTCCGATGGCCGGGATCTGCAGCGCGACCGGGAGCGGCGCGGTCAGGGTAGTAGAGCTAGGCAGCGGGGCCGGTGTGTCTAGCGGCCTCAGGGCGCCCGGTGCGGCGGTGGCCGTCCCGGGCGGGTGCCCGGGACGGCCGACCAGCACTAGCAGTCCGGCGAGGGCGATGGCCATCACTAGGATGCCGCCAAGCAGCACGGCGGCGGCGAGCGGCCGCCGTGTCACCTGGCGCCAGATCGGGTGGTGTCGTGCGTGCCTGCCTGGCTCAGCGTTGCCGGCCGGGGCAGGCGGAACCGCACCCATCAGCGCGCGTGCCGCGCCACTGCCCTGTTCCGGCGTAGCCGGATCGTCGCGGCGGCCGCCAGCAGCAGCCCGCTGGCCAGCCCGGCCAGCCAGGGTAGCGGCGAGGGCGCCGGGCGCGGGGCCGTGCCGCCGAGGCCGGTGGATACGCCGCCGCGGGGCATCATGTCACTGCCCGCGGCGTCGGTCAGATCAGCGACTTTCAGGCCGCTGGAGGAGTCCAGCACAACGAAAGTGTGAATCGAACCTGCAGTCAGCTTGACGTTACCGGACCAGGTTTCGCTGCCGCCTGCGGCGTGTATCGTCTGCTGGCCTGGCGTGTCCGTCGTGTAGGGGGTGACGCTGGCGAAGGCTAGGTTGCTGGCCAGCATCGCGCTGTCGGTCCGCACCGTGACGCGATTCTCCCTCAGCGACGCCTGGATGATCCGGACCAGTGGCTTTCCTGGTGGGGTGGTCAGCGAGTCGTCCAGCGCCTCGAGCCGCAGGCCGTTGGCCGGGCCCATCGCGGCCACGGTGTAGGCCTTGCCGGCCTGCACCGTGAAGTTGCCGGATATCACCGGCGGAGCGCTGGCCGGCGCTCCGGCTGCTCGTACGGCGGCTGTGTACTCGCCGGCCGGCATTTTCATGTACATTCCCACGTCGCCGTAGGGCACATGCCTGAGCACATCCATCGCCTTCGGGTCGCCAAGGGAGTAGAGGTAGATGTCCACCGGGGCGCTGTTGGGCGACAGGTGGGCACACCGCATCCAACCCATGTTCGGCGACATCGAAGATGCAGAAGCCGCATCGGCGGTCCCGGCGAGCAGGCTTAGCGACAGCGTGGCCGCGCCCAGCAGCATCGCCAGCCCGGCGCCAAGTTTGCTGACCCCTTTGCCGCCGGGGCCGTGACGACGCAGCCGCCACCAGCGCGGCATGTTCGGCCGCAGTGTCATGATGATCTCCTAATTTCAGTTGGAGGCCCCGAGCAGTCCGAGCGGGCTCGGTGCGGTGAATTCGAGATGCAATACGGCCTGGCCGCTGGCCAGCCGCACGACGGCGACATCTGCGGGCCGGAACGGAGCGTGCTGGGCCAGCAGGAACGTTTTCATGGAGTTGAGCGTCACCGCGTCGTTCCCGCTGCCTGCCGGGGCCGGCGATATATCGGCCGAGCGCAGTGGTACGCCGGGACTCGCGCCCGCCGCAGGCCCACTGAAGCCGGTGATGTCGACGTGGTACGGCGTGGCCAGCGCCCCGATAATGCTGATCAGGCGCGCATCGACCTGACCGGCGGCCAATTCGCCACGGGCACCAGGCGACACCCGCACGTCCGGGTTGCGGAGCAACAGCGCACCGGCCGCCTGCCGGGCGTCGGCATCCGCGTGCAAGCGGCGGAGGTAGGCGGCGGACCCATCGGCGGCAATGACCCGGATCTCCACCTGCGCGTTCCCCGACCCGAATGAGGCCAGGGCCACTGGGGCATACGTGCCGGCCAGGCGGTTGCCGAATTCATCCCGCACGGCTGCCGTGGACACGATCACGTCGCTGCCGTGGGGTACGGCCTTCCCGGCCCCGAGCACGAGCAGGCGGTCGGCGGTAATCCCGTTGCTCTGCAGCACCCCGCACATCTGCGGGTCGCAGGCGACGACGGCGCCCGGGGCGATCTGCCGCGCAATCCACGAAGCGGCTGCCGTGCGGGCCGCGCCCGCCGCCTCTTGGCCGGCTGGATTACCGCGGGTCAGCGCGACGGTGACGGCTCCTCCGCAGAACAGCACGGCCGCCAGGATGAGCGCAATTATCATCCGCCAGCGCGTAGTGGTCGGCCAGAACCACTGCCGGGCCCGCAACCGGATGGTGTTCGCTAGCACCGTACGCCACGGGGGTGCCGGGCTGTCTGCAGGTAGCGCCTGGCTCATCGCAGCCGGTGGCGCCGGACCCCGGGGCTCGGGCGGCCGGGTCTCCCGGGGCTCTGCAGCGGGCCGGCCCGGGCCGGGACCTGACCCGTCCCCTGCCGCGGCGTCCTGCCGGTCGTCCTTGCCATCCTGGCGGTCCGAGGCGACCGCCTTCCGGATGACAGCCAGGTCGTGGTCGGACAAGATCACCCGGTCGCGCGCGGCGATGTCGCTGGACTCCGGGCGGACCCGCCGCGGCAAGCCGTCCGCCGTGGTTGCTGGTGAGCGTGCACCAGTGCTGTCCGGCGTTGCCGGGCCGCTCGCCCCGCCAGGCCCCGGACGGGCGGGCACGCCAGCATTCCCTGGTTCAGGCGCCGGTTGTTCCAGCCGCCGGCTAATTGGTCGCAAGCGTGAAACTCCCATCAGGCCTTGGGTGACGCGTTTGTTGCGGACCTTAATCCCAGTGACTTAGCGAAGCAGACGCTAATCGACGATTCAACCGGAATAGCACTATTTACTGATAAACCCGACTGATGCTCGTTCGGCACCGTGGCCTGCTGCGAGCCGCACGTAACCGCAACGGCTCGCTAGGGCTCCCAGTGCGGACCGTACGCGGTAACAACAGGCCCATTTGCACCGTCAAGGCGCTGAATTCACGCAGAGGCCTAATTCCGCACGTCCAAATCGGTCACCTGCCGGTAGGCGCAACGCCGGTCGGCATGCGGCCGGGCAACCGCACCGCCTCAGCCCAGCGGCGACTGGGTGAAACCGGTCAGGAACGGTCGTTTGATGACCAGCAGCAAGCCGCCGGGGCTTGCGGGGCCCAGGCGGCTCCGGCTCTCAGGGCTGCTGGGTCGGGTGATTGCTATGCCGGGGCGGTGGCGGTCCCGTTGATGAAGGCCTGCGCCTTGTTCCAGTCGTCGTAGCCGACGACCTTGCCGAGCGCGCGGCCGTCCATATCGCCGGTCTGGAAGTGGATGCCGCCATAGCGGCGTGACATGCCCGCCTGGTCGGCGGCATCGGTCAGCGTCTTCCATGACAGCACTACCGACTTGCCCGGGGTACCGGACTCGAAGCTGGAGCTGCCGGCCGGGACGGTGACCTTGGCGTTGAAGTTGTCGGTCCCGTAGAACAGGGCCAGGACCGTGCGGCCGGCGGCGGTGAAGGTGCTGTGCCCGGACACGTACTCGGGGAACGCCGGGGTGACCACGTTAGCGGCCTGGTACGGTATCCAGTTCTGCCCGAGTACCTGCCCGTAGCCCTTGCCGGGCCCGAGCCACGAATTGACCAGCTGGTTCTTGTACCGTTCCCGGATGGCGGTGATCGGCCGCTCGGTGTTGTTCGACGGCAGGTACTTCTGGTTCCAGGCCGCGATGCCGGCGTCCATCACGCTGTTGCCGAGCGCGAAGAACAGCTTGACGTCTTGATCCAGCGTGTCGCTGCGCATGCGCGACAACGCCTCGCCGAAGCTCACCATATGGCCGGGCGGGAACGCCGTGCCCGGCCCGTCCGCCCAGTACTCGGCGGTGACCTTCTGGGCGTCGGTCAGGTTGGAGGTGTCCCGCAGGGCCTGGTCGATGTCGGCGGTGCTGTAGCTGCCGTCGGCGTTCTTCCGCAGGCCGGGCATCGTCTCCAGCTCATACGGCATGTTGCTCTTCGGGTCGAGGCCGAACGAGGTGACGTGTCCCCACTGCGGGGTGTACGGCTTCTGCACCGCGCTCGTGCTGGGGCACGGCGTCCCGGACGTCACAATCGGCACGCACAGCGGCTGCCACTTCCACGGGTCGTTCACCGTATCCCAGGTGTTGACCGGCTGGTACCCGGTGGTGTCGGCGTAGCTGCCAAGCTGGTTGGATCCGTCGGTGTGCCGGAAGTCTATTTCCGCCTGGGCGGTCACATTGCCGATGCCCTGAGGAGTGGCGGTGTCCGTAGAGGCATCGGCGGGGTCGTACCCCATGCCGGTCATTTGCTGGTCGTAGGCGGCAACGCTCGTCGGGGCGTAGCTGAACAGGTCCTTCAGCACCCGGTAAGCGGCGTAGCTGATCGCCTCGTTCTTGTTGTTCAGAGTACGCTGCGCAGCGTTCGCGCGCAGCCCGAGCAGGCGGGTGCCCTCCGCGACCGGGTCGTAGGGCGCCCAAGCGTCGTAGATGGCGGTGTTGAGGATGCCGATGGCCCTCGCCGCCACCGTGGGGCCGGTTGTCTTCGGGTTGGCCCGGATGGTGTTGAGCAGCTGCTCGTTCCACTTCAGGACGAGGTTGTCGGTTGCCCGCGGGGTCCCGTAGGTGTCGATGGACCAGGAGGGGCCGTTCGCGGCCTGCGCCGCGGGGGCGGTGCCCGTCACGGCGGCGGCCGCCGCTATCAGGGCCACGACGACGACCAGGGTCGCTGCCAGCTTGTGCTTCACGCGCTTTAGCCTTTCGCAGTGCTCCGGATGCTCGATGGCCACGATCGCGCGCGTAGGCTTGAGCCTCGTAATTCGCTCTACTGCGCATTTGGGCGGGGGCGTGTGACCGGCTGCAGGGCGAGGGCAGTGCCGCTCGTCCCGGTATGAACTATGACGACCGCAAAGATGCCATGCGGAACGTGACACAAAAATACACAAATGCCCACCAAAGGTCTGCCGGATCAGCAAATCGGCTCATGGATGCGCTATCTGCTTCTCCCCTTGATGTGGTGAGCAGGGCAAGCTGGACCAGTTGGCGGCAGGGGCGTCGAGCGCTCATATCGAGCGGCTCAGGTCTCCGCCGCCAGCAGCTGGGTGGCGGCGAGTCGGCGGTACAGGTCGTCGGTGCCGGCCAGCTCGGCGTGGCTGCCGATGGCACGCACCCGGCCGGCCTCCATGACCAGGATCCGGTCGGCGCTGGTGACGGTGGACAGCCGGTGGGCGATGACCAGCACCGTCGTGGTCGGCGCCACCACCTCGACCAGGGCGCGGACAGCGAGCTCGTTGACTGCGTCGAGCTGCGAGGTGGCCTCGTCCAGCAGCAGCACGCGGGGACGCCGCAGTACGGCCCGGGCGATGGCGATCCGCTGCCGCTCCCCGCCAGACAGGGTGGTGCCACGGTGGCCGATCGGGGTGTCCAGCCCGCGCGGAAGGCGGTCGAGCAGTTCCTGCAGGCGGGTGAGGGTAAGGGCGGCAAGGAGGTCGTCGTCGGTCGCGTCGGAGCTGGCCAACCGCAGGTTGTCCCGCAGCGTTCCGGCCAGGATGGGTGCGTCCTGCTCCACGTAGCCGATCGCGGCCCGCAACCTGGGCAGAGGCCAGCTGCGGATGTCCCGGCCGTCGAGGGCGATGCTGCCGCTGAAGGGCTCGTAGTAACGCTCGAGCAGGGCGAAAATCGTAGACTTGCCGCCGCCCGACGGGCCCACGATCGCGGTCGTCCCGCCCGGGGGGAGCTCGAAGGTGACGCCGCGGTGCGCCCACGGGCCATCTGAGGAATATGGGTACCTGAACCACACCTCGGAAAACGCCACCGAGGCTGGTCCCGGGGACCACGCCGGGCGCGTGCTCCGCCGCGTGGCCGCCGGCTCGACGGGCAGACGTTCCAGTTCCCGCAGCCGGGCCACGGCGGCTAGGCCGGCCTGGAGCTGGGCCGCTCCGTTGATCAGCGAGGTGACCGGGTCGGTCAGGAGGAACAGGTAGAGCAAGAACGCGACCAGGGACGACACTGGCAGCGCTCCGCTGGCCACCCGTGCCCCGCCGACCCCCAGCACGGCCAGGAACGAGACCTGGACGGCGAGCCCGGCCGACGCGTCCATGAGTGCCGTCCAGCCCGCCACTTCCACCCCGCGCCGCCAGGCCTGGCGGGCCGCTCCGCTGACGGCTGCGATCTCCTCCTCCTCGGCTCCGTGGGCCTTGATCGTCCGGAACCCGCCGAGCGCCCGTTCCAGGACCGCGCCCATCCGGCCGACGGCCGCCTGCGACTGCTCGGTGGCGCGCCGGATCCGCGGCACGACCACCAGAACCGCCACCGCGTTGACCGCCAGGACGGCCACGGTCACCAGCAGGAGCACCGGGTCCAGCCTGGCCATGAGTGCGATCGAGCCGGCCAGGAGGAACGTCGCGTTGACCGTGTGAACCAGCCCGTAGGTGCTGACGCTCCGCAGCAGCGTCGTGTCGGAGGTCACCCGCGATAGCAGCTCGCCCGGTTTGAGCCGGTCCAGCGCGCTCACCCGCAGCCGCAGCAGCCGGGAGGTCAGCCGTTCCCGGGCGGTCAGCACGACGCTCTCCCCGGTCCGGCCCAGCAGGTAGATCCCGGCCATGCTGAGCAGGGCGCCGCCGATGGTCACTGCGGCGAGGAGCGTAACCGGCCCGGCTATGGATCGGCGCTGGCCGAGGGTGTCGACGGCCAGCTTGGCGAGCATCGGCTGGGCCAGTGACGCCAGTCCCCCGAGGAATCCCAGGAGCCCACCGCCGAGGATCATCCAGCGGTAGGGCTTCATGTGCTCGAGCAGCAGGCGCCACGCGGATCGCTCGCGAACGCGCCTGTCCGGCGCGTCATCGGTCAGGGCACCCGATTCGACGGCATCAGCCATGTGGCCGCTCAGGGCACCTTGAACAGCGGGCGGAAGTAGTCCGCCGGGTAGTCCTCGCCAACCATGCTTCCGTCGGCTTCGACCCAAGCGTGCGCGGCGAAGGGCGGGAGTCGCCGCACTCCTACGCACCAGGTGGGCCATTGGCCCCGCAGTCGGCAGAGCAGGACGGTTGCCAGCGACCGTGGCACGCAGCCTTCCCGTGACGCGCAGGCCAGACTCACAGCCACGACCGTGTCCCGTGCGGCCTTCGCCTGCTCAAAGCTGGCCGGCCTGACTCCCCGGC
This sequence comes from uncultured Actinomycetes bacterium, assembly GCA_963744005.1. Classification (GTDB taxonomy): domain Bacteria; phylum Actinomycetota; class Actinomycetes; order Streptosporangiales; family Streptosporangiaceae; genus Palsa-504. Next base: position 463,943 of record CAVURU010000004.1, read on the forward strand.
GGAGCCAACCGAGCACGGTCCGGATACGCCGCGGGGACTGAGTGGCAAGCAGCCGCGCGGTGGCGACCGCAAGACGGGCCACGACCCTACCTCGCAGGGGCACCGACCTGGGCTGATAGAAGGTGGCCTCCGGGGTGCTCACGGCATCCCTTCCGGAGGTTGCTCTCGGCGCGGCATCGTCCCGGTGAGCATTATTGAGCGACCAGGCCAGCCGAGTCGAGCCCACCGAGCAGGTCCTGGACGTCCCGGCTCGCCGAATCGACGTCCACGTCGTAACGCTCGACGAGCATCTGCACCGCGTCCGCCGAAGTGCCGCCCTCCAGCAGGGTCCGCAACACCAGGGCACCCGTGGGATTGAGGTTCCAGTACTCGCCGCTGTCCTCGTCCAGGAGCGCGATCCCGTAGTCGGTATCCGCAGCCGAGACACCATCACGCAGCTTCAACGTCATGTCTTCCTCCCTACGTCGCTACCGTTGAACGTTCCAGCGTCCGAAGCCACACCTCGCAGGCCACGCTCTGGTACAGCACGCCGGGCTGAAGCTGAGGCGAAATCGGCCCGGTGCACAGCTCACGCAGCGCTGTAGCGTCGATCAGGCCCAGCTGGGCGAGCCGGGAATCCTCCCAGAGCGCTAGGACCTCGCCGCGGTGTCGCCGCAGCCCAGGCTCCTCGTCCCCGGTCCCGTTGGCCTTGGTCTGGCGGGTCAGGCTTTCATCGGGCACGATTCCGCGCATCGCTTCTACGATCAGTGGCTTATAGCGCCATGGGGTGATCCGCTCCTGCGGCCGGACCGCTAGGCCCGCCTCTATGACCCGGTCGTCGTAGTAGGGCGCGGCAAGCATGACCCCGATCCGCGCAGCCATCTGGTCGACCTGACGGGTGATGCGGGAGAGGAAGCGCATGGTTTCCAGCTCCCGGTGCTGGCCGCGGCTCTCGGCCAGCGGGTGGCTGCTGCGCGCCTCGGCGCGAATTACTCCTCGCACCGCCGCGACGGTCTCGGGTGTCGTCCACGGTGGTAGCCGCGGTCGGAATCCCCAGTCGAGGAACGGTTCGTCTATCGGCGGCCGGGGGACGGTGAGGGTGTCGGCGACGCCGGCCAGCCATGAGGGGTACGGGCGGTTGTCCGAGAGCTGGCGCAGGACCTGACCGCGCGGCCAGCGGTACTTAGCGGCGAAGCCGCGCAGGTGCCGTAGGGCGACTCCGGGGTGGGTCCGCAGCAAGTCGTGCAGATGCGCGATCGAGCCGTACAGCAGCTCGTCTCCGCCGAAGCCGGTGAGATGGATGCTGGAACCGCGCGCTGCGGCACGCCGGGCGATGATCAGCCACCGGTCACGGTCCACCGTCACAGCGCACGGCTCGTCGAGCTGGTCGTCCAGGCGTAGGAGCCCGTGGTACACAAGCGGCATCTCGTCCGCCGGGACGACGTGGTGCTCGACATTACCGAGTCCGGCGACCGTGCGGACGGCCCAGGCGACGTCATCGGCCAGCGGATCAGGGCTGGCCCCGGTATATGCGACAACCTCGGCCTCCCCGCGTGCGGCCAGTGAGCAGATCGCGGTCGAATCAACCCCGCCGAGGTCACAGCTGATCAACTGCCGCCCGCGGGTCCGCGCGGCGACTGCCGCCGAGAGGGCCTGCTGCAGGGCGGTTGCGCCCGCGGCCATCGGAATCACCGGCGCAGGCGGAGTCCACCAGCGGACCGGCCGGTGCTCTCCGCCGCGATCGATCACCAGATAGTGGTCGGTGGGTAGCAGCGCCACACCGCGCCACACCGGCTGTCCGGCGAGCGGATACAGGATAGGGGGCTCGAGAAGATGGAGCGCCAGCCGCTGCTCATCCAGATCGCTATTCAGCAGATAGGCAAGCACGTCGGCCCGGTCGGCCGCGACCGTCGCGCCCGCGACCCGGGCATGGAAGACCCGCCGGATGCCGGTGACGGTTCCCTGCACCCGCACCTGTCCGCTCACCGAGCCAAGCAGGTGGGCACTACCGACCAGAGACCCGGCGAACTGATTCAGATCAGCGACCGTCCTGATGCGGCCGGCCGCATCAGCGAGCTGGTCGGACATGAGCGCATGCTGGCCGATAACAGCGATCTTGGTGGTACCGGCCTGCCCGCTGCTCAGCATGCTCTTCGGCCAGCGCCCGATCAACCACGGGCGGCCGGACGGATGGCTCACCTCCCTGGCCGCATGGTGCCGTAGCGCATCAGCGAGCGAGCCGGATGAGTCGCGGTCGGCGAGCACCACGAACCAGTAGGGCAGGAGACTGGGATCCGGGGGTCTCACCACCTGACCGGCCTCTTGGATACAAGAAGATACGACAATTGGCTTCTCATGTCATCGATCATTCTCGGCTGGGCCACCTGACTGCGCGGGCCGCTTGATAGCCTTCCGTCGCTGCCATTCCATTCCGAGGTCATGGACGCGGATACGGCGGACGAGGCCCCGCGGGTCGGCCAGCCCAGCCCAGCTCAGCTCACCGCATCTGATAGTTGTCCTGCCAAGCAGGCACTGGTCCGCCGACCCGCGGACTGCACGCCTAGAGCGATTGGTGCCGGAACGCAAAGTCCCGCGGCCCGGACCCACCGAGGCCAGTGACCTTGATGAACGAACCAGCCTTGGTCAGCGTTGGACGCTCGTAAATTCGCATAGCTGTGTCCTTTCCGTGTTGCTCGGACTCTCCTATTCAGGACGCCGTCGCGGGCGTTCAGCTGCGTGTACCCGGCGGTATATCGGGCAAACACCACTGTTTCGGTAACCGTGCCGGCGACAAGGCGTGACGGAAGGGAGATCGTCGCCATAGCCGATTGGGCACGCTCGCCCGACTACCAGCACCGCTTAAACTCGGTGCGTTCAGCAATCTGAGTGGTATGAGCTGCCGTCGCTGTGCACCAGCACCGACCCGTCGGCCTTGACGATGAGCAGCCGCAGGGCCTCGGGCAGATGGGCGGTGAGCCGGCCGACGTAGTCGACGCTGCACCGGGCGATGACGAGCCGCACAGGGCCAACCATGGTGCTCCGCTCGCGCCAGCGCCTGCCACCAGGCTCAGTTCGCCGCGGTGCTCACCGGGCGCTGCTGTCGCCGCTCAGCTCGAGACTTGCGGCATGACCTCGCCCGCGATCAGCTCTATCTGGCGCTGCTCGTCACCCAGCGGCCAGAAGTGGACGCGCTGGCACCCCGCGCGGGCATAACGGGACAGCAGCTCGGCGCACTCGCCCGCCGAGCCGACGCAAACCCGGCCGTGGAGCTCGGCCGGGTCTCGCCCGGTCAGCGGAGCGATGATCTCGGACAGGACCCGGTCGGCCTCTGACCGGCTGCCGGTAATCCAGGCCCACATCGTGACCAGCGCATTCGGGAAATCACCGGCCGGCCTGTGCTGGCTGTCGAGCTCACCGCCCAGGACCTCCATGGCCGTCGTGAAGGCCTCCGGGGTGGTGTTGTAGGCCGAGGCAAGCCAGCCATCGCCGGCCCGGGCCACCCGGCGCAGGCCTGCCCGGGAGCCCCAGCTCCCGATCCAGACCGGGATCCCGCGGCTTTGCCGCGGCGGCGGGAGCAGGCTCTGCGCCGGCCCGCCGTCGCTGCCGCCGCTGGCCGCAGTCGCCGGCTGGAGCATGGCCCTGATCAGCTGGAGCGTGTCGTCGAAGCGCTGCCACCGCTGCTCGAACGGCACGCTCATCAGGTCGTAGTCGGCCTGGGACGAACCCGGGCCGACGCCGGCGATCACCCGGCCATCGGACAGCACGTCCAGGGCCGACAGCGCCTTGGCCAACGGCACCGGCCCGCGCAGCGCGGCCAGCGCCACGGTGGTCACCAGCTTCATCCCGCCGGACCGCCCGGCCACCGCGGCCAGCGCCGTCAGCCCGTCGAGCCAGGGCCTGGAGAACAGGAAATGATCATTGGCCGAGACCGCCCCGAACCCGCACGCTCGCGCAGCATCCACCGTCTCGGTGAGCCGCCGGTAGGAGAGCCCCTCGCCGCCGAAGTCGATCAGCGGCAGATGAACACCGGCCTCCATGACAGCCATCCTCCCACCCGCCCCGCCGCACGCCTCCAGTGCTGCGGTAACGTCACCGACGTTTCCGCGGAAACGCTTCCCGTCCGCTTCGGCCGCCGATAGCGCGGCGCGCCGGCCCGGCTGATACCTGCCGTCGGCGGTCAGCCATGCGTACCAGCCTTGCGTTCTTTGCCCTGGCGCCTGGCTCTTGGTTCCTATGAGGACGGCTGGTTGAGCGCATGGCCGGTGGTGCTGTCGACGTGATCCGGGATCGGTCCTTCATGCCGGTCACCGGTGGTGGAGGTGCCCGATGGCTCGAACATGAGGATTGAGCCGCCGGGTGATGAGGGCTTGTGCTCGGTGCCTTTCGGCACGACGAACGTGTCGCCCTTCCGCAGGATGACGGTGGTCTGCGTCCCGTCAGGCTCGCGGATGGCCACATCGAACCGTCCGTCGATGACCAGGAAGAATTCGTCGGTGTCCTCGTGCACGTGCCACACGTGCTCGCCCTGGGCGTGAGCCACCCGAACGTCGTAATCGTTCATGCGGGCGACAATCCGCGGACTGTAGATCTCGTCGAATGATGCCAGCGCGGCCGTCACATTAACGGGATCAGCAGTCATCGCATCATCGTAACAACCAGATTACTGCTCACCCGCCCGGTAGCCGTCGCGGCATGCACGTGTGACCGCCTGCCTGGATCTCCGGGCGGGATCACCCGGGGAAGGGTGACGACGCCTCCGGATCGCTCCAGCAAGACTGGAGAAGTCCAGTGGTCTACCCGGAAGGGGCGGCATGGCATCGGAAAGAACCAGACCAGCTCGGGTCACCCGCGGGGCCGCCCGCGAGGTCCCCGGCCTGATCATCTTCGCGATGGCGCTGCTGATCGTTCTCGGCGTCTTCAACGTGATCTACGGCATTGCGGCGATTGCCCGCTCCCACGTGTTCGTCGCCAATGCGCACTTCGTGTTCAGTGACCTGCGAGCGTGGGGCTGGGTCGCCCTCATCATCGGCGTCCTGCAGCTGCTGGCGGCGATCGGCGTGATGGCAGGCAACCAGCTCGCGCGCTGGTTCGCTGTAGCCGTGGTCGCGCTCAACACCATCGCCCAGATGCTCTCCATCCCCGCCTACCCGTTCTGGTCCCTGATGATCATCGCCGTGGACGTCGTTGCGCTGTGGGGCCTGTGCCTGTACGGCAGCCGCGAGTACCTCTCCGATTAGGCCGCCCGAGCCGGGCTGCTCCCGGATCATGCCCGCACGGTGCAGTTGATAACCGGATCCACGCCCGCATAGTTAAAGGGGCCGACGATAATGGTCATCGCGACCGTACCTGCTGTACTGCAGCTAACGGAATCCCTGTAATCGCCTCGCTGTGCGGCGGCGACACCTCCTATGAATAGCCAGACGGCCAGAATCACCGGCCCGATGCGCATCTGGACCTCCGCAGGATGGGCTGCTCGAATACCGTGAGACGGTCTTCGCGACTGGCGGCCGCACTCAGGAATGGCGTCTCCGCAGATCGTACCTCGTCGCTGTGGCTTTAAATTCGCCGCACGAAGTTAAATGACTTTTCCGGAAACCTGGAAATCGGATCTGCCCGCCGGTGATCGGGAAGGGAGCGTACCTGCGGGCCAGGCCGGGATGGCTGCTCAATTTCCAGATGTCTGGAACCTGTCCATGATTCGTTGACTGACAGGCGGCGCGGCCTGCATCCTCGGGTGTCAGAGCTGGCGGATCAGGACTATTCAGGCCATGGGATGCGTGCTGCGTGGAGTCACCGGGAAGACCGAGGATGGTCTCGATGATCGAGGACAGGGAAGCTTTCGGCCGGCGGCCGCGGACCCCGCGCGAGCTGCGCCGCCGCAGGCGCTGGTGGATCCTGGCCGCTGTCGTGGCGAGCTGGGTGGTCCTGGAGGTCCTCGCCGGTTCCGCCACCTCAGCGACCGTGCTGCTGGTCGTTCTCGCCTGCCTCGGCGCCGCGGGCCTGGCTGGCCTCCGGGCCCTGGGCATCACGAGGGATCATCCCTGGATACGCCCGCTGGCCTCCCGGCCGTGGCGCGACGGGCAGGATGTGCTGAGGATCGCCATGCTGCACCTGTCGGAGGTGTTCGTGGTCACGCCCAGCGGGTCGCTGCTCGCGCCGGAGGTCGTCGAACTTCAGCTGAACCCCGATGATCTCAGCATGCTGTGCCAGCGGATGGACCTCGGGGTGATCCGCGCCAGCCTTGCCGAGGTCTACCAGGAGCAGGCCGTCGCGTACGGGGCACGCTTCGCCGGGTCAGGCCTGGCCCGAGGTGCACGTCACCGCGTCCGGGGCTGTCCCGCCGGGCCGCTACGTCCTCCGGCAGGAGGACCCGGTGAGCGCGCAGGACCGGTCGGACCTGCCTGCGGCCTGTTATTCGGATGTCGCGCCTGACTCGGCGTATGCCGTTCCGCAACCCGCCCTGGTGCCGCCCGGCGGCCGTTCCGGGCAAGAGCCTGGCTCAGGCACAACGGTGGCCAGGAACATGGTCACCGTCATGGAACCCAGCCCCCTTGTCCCGGTGCTACGGCTGATCACCGGCTCATCGACGGCGGAGACGGTGATGTCCGGCGCCCGGGCCGGACGGGGACCTGTCGAGCTGGTCCTCCCCGACGAGCCCACAGTGTCGAGGGAGCACGCCGTCTTCACCTTTTCCGGCGGCCGCTGGTGGATCGCGAACCAGGGCCGAAACGGGCTTACCCTGAACGGAACCCCGGTGGCGGGTAAGCAGCCGCTCGGCGATGGTGATGCGATCCGCTGGGGGACGAGGCCGGACGCGTTGCTGTCTCGCGTGGAGATAAGCTGAAGTCCAGGAGGGCGGAAATCGTCATTCCAGATCCAGCGAACTGGGCAGCCGGGGCGGTGGCGCGACGTCACTCGAGAGTGGCGGCGCAGTGACGAACGATCAGCTTTTCCTGTGCACAGGGGCCCGCGGCGAGTGGCGGGGCTGCCCGCCTGACGAGGTCACCTGGCTTGACCGGTCCCTGCTCAGCGGCAACGAGGACCTCACGCTGCATCGCGCCCCGCGCTGCGCCGGACTCCGCTACGTCCACCACCGCTGGGAGTTGTTCAGCCGTGACACCAGCTACCGGGTCCACCTGGCGCCGGACACCGCCGGGACACTCCTCAGCGCCGAGGCCGTCCGGCTGGCCGCGTCTCATGTCCTGCCTATTGCCCCAGCACGCTATGAGGCGCTCCCGGTGGTCCTCCCGCAAGGCTCATGGCTGATCAGCGTGGGTCCCTGGGTGCTGCGGCTCCGGCTCGACGGGGCTGTTCGCCAGCACGCCGACCGAGCCGTGCCGGACGTCGACCTGCAACCGGCTACCCGGGCCGGGAAAACCGTACGGCGGGGCAGCATGCCCGCCGACGACGCGGTGGCTCAGGTGCGCGGTTACTTCGAGCGAAACGCCATTGTCCGTCTGGCCATGGCTTTCTACTATCAGGAGTTCATCCTCGGATGGGCGGCCCCGCAGACGGTACCGATGACGAATGTCGTCATCGCCCTGAACCTGAGCGGAGAAGGCGCGGTGTCCGATTACAAGAAACTGCTTCAGGGCCTCATCTGGAAGGAACGCGGCCACGCCCGTGATCTCGCCGACTTCCTGCTCGCCAGCGGCCTGCTGACCCCGGCCGATGTTGATGAGGCGGTAAAAGCCGCCGCGGACAACGAGCGCAGCGGCGTCTGCGACATGGCGCGGCAGCGCCTTCGGTACCGTGCGAAAGGCCGCAATAGCCCAGTCGGCCCTGCTGCCGCTCAGTCTCCACGCTAGCTGCCTGCTGTACGCGGTCCTCGCCAGCGAGTAGAGAGGACATATGAGCCCGGATGAAGCTGGCGGTCCCCAGTCCGCTCCCGCGCCCGCGGACCGGCTGGCCGCGCTGTCGGCTTCCGCCCGCGGCTGGCACACCATCCAGATGGCTGTCCTGGGTTTCATCGGTATCTGCGGCGTCCTGCGCACGGCCAGCAGCCCCGCTCCGCGCGCGGTCCAATGGCTCGCCGCGGCGCTGGCCGTCGCCGCCCTGGCGGTGGCCTGCGCAGCCATCTTCAGCGTCGGCCGGGTCGCCTACCCGGTAGCTGAGACCCCTGATGACGGGCACGGGGCAGCGGGGGCCAGCGCCCGGCTCCGGACCGGAATCCGGCTGACCATCGTGGCTTTGATCCTGGCCGTCATCGCGGCCCTCTCCGGCTGGTGGCCGTCCGCGGCCAGCAGCGCGTCGAGCACGGCCAGCAGCGCCGCGGGCGGGAGCAGCAGCGCCGCGGGCACGGTCGCCGTCACCGGTGCCTCAGGTCAAGCCTGGTGCGGCCCGCTCGTCAGCGGCCCGGCCGGTGCCGTCAGCGTCCAGACGGCCAACGGCATCGTCACTGTGCCCGCCCAGGACATCGCCCAGGTCAGCCCGGCCGAACGGTGCCCGTGACCACGGCTCAGCGGCGTGGCTCACCCCGGGACGTGGTCAACGCTGCGCCGGGCGATGACAAGCCGCACGCCGGGGTAGCGCTGCCGCTCGAATAGGCTGAGCGGTCGTGAGCCCGCGCAAGATCCGCCGTGAGCGCTCCGGCCCGCCGGAGCCGGTGCCCGGGCCGGAGCGGGTGGAGAGCTGGCCGGACGGCGACTGGGTCGTACGCCAGCAGCCCGGCGCGGGCGCGACCAAGGCCTACCGCTGCCCGGGCTGCGATCAGGAGATCCCGCCCGGCACGCCGCACGTGGTGGCCTGGCCCGCCGACGGGATCAACACCGGGGTGGACGAGCGCCGGCACTGGCACCGGACCTGCTGGCAGAACCGGCTGCGCCGCGGCCCGCGGGGAATCAGGAGGACAGGCAGTTGAGCCGAGAGACCGAGATCAGGCCGGCCACCGTCCTGCCGGCTACCCGCACCCCGGTCAGCTTCCAGACCGAGGATGGCCTGCGGCTGGTCGGCGAGCTGTCCGTCCCGGTCAGCGGCGCCCCGGTCGGCACGTTGATCTGGCTGCACCCGCTGCCCACCCAGGGCGGCATGATGGACAGCCACCTGCTCAAGAAGGCCGCCTTCCGGCTGCCCGCCCTGGCCCAGCTGGCCGTGCTCCGGTTCAACACCCGGGGCACGTCGTCCTGGCACGGGACCAGCGAGGGGGAGTTCGACGGCGGGGAAGCCGAACGGCACGACGTCACCGCCGCGGTGACCTGGGCCGCCGCCGCCGGGCTGCCCGCCCGGTGGCTGGTCGGCTGGTCGTTCGGCACCGAGCTGGCCCTGAAGTGGGGCCTGCAGGCCGGCCAGGCCGTGCCCGCCGCCTCCAGCCCTGGCCTCGAGGGCGCGATCCTGCTGTCGCCGCCGCTGCACCGGGCCGGGGAGGCCGACCTGGACCGGTGGGCCGCCTCGGGCAAGCACCTGGTCGCGCTGGTCCCCGAGCTCGACGACTACCTGCAGCCCGAGGAGGCCCGGCGGCGGTTCGCCCGCGACCCGGCGGCCGAGGTCATCGGCGTCCCCGGCGCCAAGCATCTGTGGGTGGGCGAGCCCTACGTCCGCATCGTGCTGACCGAGATCGCCCGCCGGGTCAACCCGGCCGCCCTGGTCGGCCCTACGATGACGCTACCGACAACCTGGGAGGAACCGACAAATGCCTGACGAGAGGCGCCATGAGTCGTCTGACCTGGACGACTACGAGGTACAGGAGCCGTCCGATTCCCTCAGCGGCGACCCCGGCTACGACCCGCTGGACCGCGGCGTCGCCCCGCCCGAGCGGTGGTCGGCCGGGATGCGCTACGGCACCACCGCCGAGGAGCAGTCCGACGGCGAGTCCCTGGACCAGCAGCTGGCCGAGGAGGAGCCGGACGACGTGCTGGACGAGACCGAGGACGAGCTCACCGAGGACGACGACGAAGACGCCGATGACCTCGACGATGACCCGGACGCCGCCGACGAGGACCTGGACGGGCTGCTCCTGGACGACGGCCCGGACCCGCGGGCCGGACGGCTGGTCGCCGAGGACGAAGGCGCCCATCCCGACGAAGAAGCGGACCTGGTCGCCACCGACGCCGGCTTCTCCGGCGGCGCTGCCACCGCCGAGGAAGCCGCCGTTCACGTCGTCGAGGAAGACGACGACGACATCCGCTCGGAATAGCCGCACGTGAGCGGGCCCGGGCCGGGCCCGCTCACGGCCGTGAGCGTTACTCCCCGGAGGCGTCGCCGCCCGGCTCGGCCGGGCTGAGCCACAGCACGCCCATCGGCGGGAGGACCAGGGTGGCCGAGGCCGGCTGGCCGTGCCACGGCTCGGCCGCCGCCTCGATGCCGCCCAGGTTGCCCGTCCCGGAGCCGCCGTAGCTGGCCGCGTCGGTGTTGAGCAGCTCGCGCCAGGGGCCGGCCTCCGGCAGCCCCACCCGGTACTCCAGGTGCGGGACGGCGGAGAAGTTGGCGATGCACACCACCGGCCGCGCCGACGCGCCGGAGCCGAACCGGGTGAACGACAGCACGTTGCCCTGGGCGTCGTTGGCGTCGATCCAGCTGAACCCGGCCGGCGAGGAGTCCTGCTCCCACAGCGCCGGGTACTGCCGGTAGGCCGCGTTCAGGTCCCGGGACAGCCGCTGCACCCCCTGGTGGCCGTCGAAGTCCAGCACCCACCAGTCCAGCCCGTTGTCGGCCGACCACTCGCTGCCCTGGGCGAATTCCCCGCCCATGAACAGCAGCTGCTTGCCCGGATGGGCCCACATGTAGGCCAGCAGGGACCGAACCCCGGCGAACCGGCGCCACTCGTCGCCGGGCATCTTGCCCAGCAGCGAGCCCTTCCCGTGCACCACCTCGTCGTGCGACAGCGGCAGGATGAAGTTCTCCGAGTAGGCGTACATCATCGAGAACGTCATCTCGTTGTGGTGGTACTGGCGGTAGACCGGGTCCAGGCTCAGGTAGTTGAGCGTGTCGTGCATCCAGCCCATGTTCCACTTGAAGCCGAAGCCGAGCCCGCCCAGGTACACCGGCCGGGACACCCCGGGCCAGGCGGTCGACTCCTCGGCCACCATGATGGTGCCCGGCATCCGCTTGTAGCAGGTGGCGTTGGCCTCCTGCAGGAACGCGATGGCCTCCAGGTTCTCCCGGCCGCCGTACTGGTTCGGCTCCCACTCCCCGGCCTTGCGCGAGTAGTCCAGGTACAGCATGGACGCCACCGCGTCCACCCGCAGCCCGTCGACGTGGAACTCCTCCAGCCAGTACACCGCGTTGGCCACCAGGAAGTTGCGCACCTCGGTCCGGCCGTAGTTGAAGATCAGCGTGCCCCAGTCCGGGTGCGAGCCGCGCCGCGGGTCGGGGTGCTCGTACAGCGCGGTGCCGTCGAACTGGGCCATGGCCCACGCGTCCCGCGGGAAGTGCGCGGGCACCCAGTCGACCAGCACGCCGATGCCGGCCTGGTGCAGCGTGTCGATCAGGTACCGGAAGTCGTCCGGATCGCCGAACCGCGACGTCGGCGCGTAGTAGGAGGTGACCTGGTAGCCCCACGACCCGCCGAACGGGTGCTCGGCCACCGGCAGGAACTCCACGTGCGTGAAGCCCATGTCGGTCACGTACTCGGTCAGCTGGTCGGCCAGCTCGCGGTAGGACAGCCCGGGCCGCCACGAGCCCAGGTGCACCTCGTAGGTGCTCATCGGCTCGCGTACCGGCTCGCGCGCGGGCCGGATCCGCATCCATTCCGCGTCGCCCCACCGGTACTGGGAGGTGAACACCACCGAGGCGGTGGCGGGCGGCTGCTCGGCGTAGCTGGCCATCGGGTCGGCCTTCTCCCGCCACACCCCGTCGCTGCCGTGCACCGAGAACTTGTACCGGGTGCCCTCGGCCACGCCGGGCACGAACAGCTCCCACACGCCGGAGCTGCCCAGCGAGCGCATCGGGAAGGCCACGCCGTCCCAGAAGTTGAAGTCAGCGGTGACCCGCACGCCGCGCGCGCTCGGCGCCCACACGGCGAACGAGGTCCCGGTCACCGGGCCCGCCTCGCGGACGTGCGCGCCCAGCACCCGCCACAGCTCCTCGTGCCGCCCTTCCCCGATGAGGTACAGGTCGAACTCGCCGATCATGGGCAGGAACCGGTACGGGTCATCGGTGACCGTCTCCTCGCCGTCGTCGTAGACGGTGGCGATCCGGTAGTCGAAGACCTTCTCCTCCGGCAGGGTGACGCTGAACACGCCCCGGTACAGGTGGCTCATCGGCGCCCGGCGGCCGTCGTCCAGGACCAGGGTCACCGAGGTGGCCATCGGGCGCAGCGCCCGGACCACGACGCCGTCCGGCCCTGGGTGGGCGCCCAGGATCGAGTGCGGGTCGTGAAGCTCGCCGGTCAGGAGCCGGTCGATCTCGGCCCGGGCCACTTGGGTGTCTGTCATGATGCCTTCCGGCTTAAAGTTCGGCGATGGACTGGAGCGGGATGCTGAGCCAGTTCGGGCGGTTCCGGGCCTCGTAGATGACCTCGTAGACCGCCTTGTCCAGCAGCAGGGCCCGCAGCAGGACCCCGTTGCGGTCCGGGTCGAGGCCGCCCGCCTCGGCGTAGCCCGCACAGTAGGCGTCGGCGTTGCGGCGGACCCAGTCGCCCGCCACCGGGGCCAGGCTGGCCCGCTCCGGATGGGCCACCAGCTGGTGCCGCGCCGCGTAGTCGAACGAGCGGAGCATGCCGGCCACGTCCCGCAGCGGTGAGGACCGGGCCCGGCGCTGGGCCAGCGGGCTGGCCGGCTCGCCCTCGAAGTCGAGCACCACCCAGCCGGTCTGGGTCCGCATGACCTGGCCCAGGTGGTAGTCACCGTGTACCCGCTGGGCGGGCACCGGGTCGGTCAGCTTGGCCAGGCTGGAGTAGGCGTCGCCGACCTTGTCCGCGCAGGCGGCCAGCTCGGGCACGGCCGCGATGGCCATGTCGAGCCGCCGGAACATCTGCTCGGCCATCTCGCGCAGTGCGTCCGGCTCCAGCACCGAGGTCCCGAACGCCTCGGCCAGGTCGGCGTGGACCTGGGCCGTCGCGACGCCTAGCCGCTCGGCCTCGCCGGTGAAGTCACCGCCCGCCTCGCCGGCCGTGCCGACCGTCACCGACCCGTCGCCGCACAGCGCGTACAGGTCGCGGACGCTGGTCGCGGCCAGCGCCCAGCCGTCCGAGGCGGCCCGCAGGTAACGGGACAAGATGGCCAGGATGGTCGTGGCCCCCTCGATCCGGGTCTCGACCCAGCCGAACGGTTCGGCAATGTGCGTCGAGCCGAGATCGGCCAGCGCCGCCGCCACCTCCAGGTCCGGGTTCGGGCCGGGGGCGACCCGGCGGAACACCTTGAAGATGGCCGACTCGCCGAAGACCAGGCTGGTGTTGCTCTGCTCCCCGGTCAGCACCAGGCTGTCCAGGCTGTCCGCCGGCCCGTGCGCCCAGGACAGGTCGGCCTCCGGGATCCGGCTGAACCGCATCGGGCCGATGCTCGCCTCGGCCGCGATCGCGTTCAGCAGGGTCCGGGTCAGGTCGCTGTCGTGCAGGCCGTCGTAGAACTGCAGGCCGTTGTAGCTGCCGATCCGGGCGTGCCGGAGCCGGGCGGGCAGCCGGGCCCGGGTGCCGACGAACAGCTGGTAGCAGTCCGAGGTCGCGCCGTGCGAGACGGTGACCAGCAGGTGCCGAAGGCCCGGGTCGCCGGGGATCAGCTCGGTGTCGGCCACGACCGCGAGGTCATGGACGGTCCGCCCCTTGCCGGCGAACCACCGCTGCTTGACCAGCCACGAAGCCAGCCCGTCTTCGAAACTCATAACAGCGCCCTTACCCCGTCTTCCTTACGGCATGCGACAGGACACGCTAAACCGGGCATGGCTCAGCCGTGGTACAGCTGCGGTCCCGCTGATTCCTGCTTCCGCTCCTCGCGGGCCGCGGGCAGCTGGAACCAGTAGAACCCGTGACCGGGCAGCGTCAGCAGGTAGCTGAGCTCGCCGATCCGCGGGAAGACCACGCCGCCCATGCATTCCACCGGCGTGACGCCCATGAAACGGCGCAGGTCGAGCTCGACCGGCTGCGGGAACCGGGACAGGTTGTTGACGCACAGGATCCGGTCCGAGCCGTCGCTGTCCGGATCCTCCAGCGACGGCAGCCGGACGAAGGCCAGCACGCTGGGGTTGGAGGAGGTCAGCTCCTCGTACACCCCGGTGCCGAACACATGGTGCCGCTTGCGGATCTCGATCATCCGCCGGGTCCACTGCAGCAGCGAGGCCGGGTTGCGCTGCTGCGCCTCGACGTTGAGGGCCTGGTAGCCGTAGATGGCGTCCATGATCGGCGGCAGGTACAGCCGCTGCGGGTCGGTCTGGGAGAACCCGCCGTTGCGGTCCGGCGTCCACTGCATCGGGGTCCGCACCCCGTCCCGGTCGCCCAGCCAGATGTTGTCGCCCATGCCGATCTCGTCGCCGTAGTACAGCACCGGCGAGCCGGGCAGCGACAGCAGCAGCGCGGTGAACAGCTCGAGCTGGTTGCGGTCCCCTTCCAGCAGCGGGGCCAGCCGCCGCCGGATGCCGATGTTCGCCTTCATCCGGGGATCCTTGGCGTACTCGGCGTACATGTAGTCGCGCTCGTCGTCGGTGACCATCTCGAGCGTCAGCTCGTCGTGGTTGCGCAGGAAGATGCCCCACTGGCAGCCCGCCGGGATGGCCGGGGTCTGGGCCAGGATCTCCGAGATCGGGTAGCGCTGCTCCCGCCGGACGGCCATGAAGATGCGCGGCATGAGCGGGAAGTGGAACGCCATGTGGCATTCGTCACCGCCGGCTTCCGCGTCACCGAAGTACTCGATGACGTCGGCCGGCCACTGGTTGGCCTCGGCCAGCAGCACCTTGTCCGGGTAGAGCTTGTCGATCTCGGCCCGGATCCGCTTCAGGTACTCGTGCGTCTCCTTCAGGTTCTCTCCGTTGGTGCCTTCACGCTCGTACAGGTAGGGCACCGCGTCGAGCCGGAAGCCGTCGATGCCGAGGTCCAGCCAGAACCGCAGCACCTCGATCATCGCGTCCTGGACGGCGGGGTTCTCGAAGTTCAGGTCGGGCTGGTGGGAGAAGAAGCGGTGCCAGAAGTACTGGCCGCGGACCGGGTCGAAGGTCCAGTTGGAGGCCTCGGTGTCGACGAAGATGACCCGGGCGCCGGAGTACTTGTCGTCGGTGTCGGACCAGACGTAGAAGTCCCCGTACGGGCCGTCCGGATCGGCCCGCGAGGCCTGGAACCACGGGTGCTGGTCGCTGGTGTGGTTCATGACCAGGTCGGCGATGACCCGCATGCCGCGCTTGTGCGCCTCTTCGACCAGGGTCACGAAGTCGCCGATGTTGCCGTACTCGGGCAGGATGGCCATGAAGTCGGAGATGTCGTAGCCGCCGTCGCGCAGCGGCGAGGCGTAGATGGGCAGCAGCCAGATGCAGTCGATGCCCAGCCACTCCAGGTAGTCCAGCCGGGAGATCAGGCCGGCCAGGTCACCGTTGCCGTTGCCGGTGGAATCCTGGAAACCGCGGACCAGCACCTCGTAGAAGACCGCGCGCTTGTACCACTCCGGGTCGCGCGGCTGCTCGGGGGCGAAGGCCTCGGCTATCGCCTCGTGATGCTCCGCCGGCCAAATCTCCTGGGTCACGGCCGAATCTCCTGGTTCCGGTCAGATCCGTCTGTTGTCAAGGTCCTACACCGGGGGTGACGGTAAAGATGTGCGCGGGCCGCGTCGCCGGGTCGAGGCGGATGTAGTTGGCCTGACCCCACGTGTAGGACTCACCGGTCAGCTCGTCGGTCACGGTGAACTCGCTCCCCACGCCCAGCGCGTCCAGGTCCAGCCACACCGTGGCTTCTCTGGGCTGGAACGGGTTCACGTTGACGATGACCAGGATGGTGTCCTCGCCCGGGGCCCCGAGCGTCGCGGGGCCCCCGCCCGTCACCGGGCTTGCCGGGATCCTACTACCGGCGCGCTTGGAGAAACACATCAATCCTGGCTGGTCAGCGACGTGAAAGCGAAGGTTGCGCAGTCTGTGCAGCGCAGGATGCGCTCGTCTGATCTGGTTGAGTTGGGTCACGAAGTCCGCGATGCCGGTTCCGTCGCGGGCGGCGCCCTCCCAGTCGCGCGGGCGGTACTGGTACTTCTCCGAGTCCAGGTACTCCTCGCTGCCCGGCCGGACCGGGAGGTTCTCGCCCAGCTCGTAGCCGGAGTAGATGCCCCACGTGGGGGACAGCATCGAGGCCAGCACGGCCCTGATCTTGAACGCGGGCATCCCGCCGTACTGCAGGTACTCGTTCAGGATGTCCGGGGTGTTGGTGAAGAAGTTCGGCCGCATGTAGGCCGCCGTCGGGCCGGACAGCTCCTGGGCGTACTCGGTCAGGTCCTCCACGGCGTTGCGCCAGGTGAAGTACGTGTAGGACTGGTGGAAGCCGATCTTGCCCAGGGCGGCCATCATGGCCGGCCGGGTGAACGCCTCGGCCAGGAACAGGATGTCCGGACGGCTGACCCGGATCTCGGTCAGCAGCCGCTCCCAGAACCGCAGCGGCTTGGTGTGCGGATTGTCCACCCGGAAGATCGTGACCCCGTGCTCGATCCACAGCCGGACCACCCGCAGCACCTCGGCGTAGATGCCCTCCGGGTCGTTGTCGAAGTTGACCGGGTAGATGTCCTGGTACTTCTTCGGCGGGTTCTCGGCGTAGGCGATGGTCCCGTCGGCCCGGGTGGTGAACCACTCCGGGTGCTCTTTCACCCACGGGTGATCGGGCGAGGCCTGCAGGGCCAGGTCCAGCGCGACCTCCATGCCGAGCTCGCGGGTCCGGCCCACGAACGCGTCGAAGTCCTCGAACGTGCCCAGGTCCGGGTGGATCGAGTCGTGGCCGCCGTCCGGGGAGCCGATCGCCCACGGCGAGCCGGGGTCGAAGTCGGTGGCCACCAGCGTGTTGTTCCGGCCCTTCCGGAACGTGGTGCCGATCGGGTGCACCGGCGGCAGGTACACCACGTCGAAGCCCATGCCCGCCACGTCGCTCAGCCGCTTGGCCGCGGTGCGGAACGTCCCGGAGACCGGCGGGTGCTGGCCTTCCGGGTCGACCAGGGCACCCTCGGACCGGGGGAAGAACTCATACCAGGAGCCGTACAGGGCCCGTTCCCGGTCGGCCTGCACGGGCAGCGCCCGGGACCGGGTCACCAGCTCGCGCAGCGGCCACTTGGCCAGGATGCCCGCGATGACCGGAGCGCCGGCCGCGGCGAACCGGTCCTCAGGCGGCAGCTCCTGGTCGCGCAGCCGCGCGGCCAGCACGCGCAGCGCGGTCCGGGCCGCCGCCGGGCGGCTGGCCCCGGGCGGCTGGGGGATCCGCCGGGCGAGCTTGGCGAACAGCAGCGCGCCCTCGGTCAGCATCAGCTCCACGTCCTGGCCGGCCGGGATCTTGATGGCCGCGTCGCGGTGCCAGGTCGCGATCGGGTCGGCCCAGGCTTCCACGTGAAACCGCCACAGCCCCTCGGACGTGACGGTCAGGTCGGTGCCGTACCGGTCGGTGCCGGGGGCGAGCTCGCGCATCCGCACCAGCGGGCCGCGGCCGCGGTCCGGGTCTCTCAGCACCGCGCCGACCCCGATGATGCCGTGGCCCTCGCGAAACACGGTCGCGCTCACCGCGAGGGTCTCGCCCGCCACGGCCTTGACGGCTCGGTTGCCGCACTCGACCGCGGGCTCGAGATCAAGGATCGGGATTCGTCCAATCACGCTGGTTACGCTACCGAGCGCGGGGCAGTTCATGCCAGCGCGGGGCCTGCTATTGAAACCGCGGCTGCGCCGGCGTTTCCGCGCCCGGCCGCCCGCCGCGCAAACGGGCGTTTGTTCGGTCTATTTTGAATTGATTTTCCGCTGCTCCGCGGACGCTGTGTGCTTCCTCACGGAGTGAGATCGGCGGCCGGTTCGGCGTGTCGCCTGCTGACCTACTAAGGTCTGCCCGTGAGAGCGATACGCCGGTTCACCGTCCGGATCACCCTGCCCGAGCCGCTGGCCCCGCTGCAGGGACTGATGCTGAACCTCCGCTGGTCCTGGCATGCGCCGACCGCTGACCTGTTCGCCTCGATCGATCCCGCCGCCTGGCAGGCCGCCGGCGGCGATCCGATCGCGATGCTCAGCGCGCTGCCCCCGGCCCGGATCGCGGCGCTGGCCGCGGACTCCGACTTCCTCGGCCGGCTGGCCGCGGCCGAGCAGGACCTGCGCCAGTACCTGTCCAGCCCGCAGTGGTACGCCGACGCCGGGCTGACCGGCCGGGGGCCGGCCGCGGTGGCCTACTTCTCGCCCGAGTACGGCATCACCGCCGCGCTGCCGCAGTACTCCGGCGGCCTGGGCATCCTGGCCGGCGACCACCTGAAGTCGGCCAGCGACCTGGGCGTGCCGCTCATCGGGGTCGGGCTGCTGTACCGGCACGGGTACTTCACCCAGTCGCTGTCGGCCGACGGCTGGCAGGCCGAGCGCTACCCCAGCGATGACCCGAACGGCCAGCCGCTCGAGCTGCTCCGGGACCCGGCCGGCGCCGCGGTGCGGGTCGCCGTCCGGCTGCCCGAGGGCCGCCAGCTGACCGCCCAGGTCTGGGTGGCGCAGGTGGGCCGGATCCCGCTGCTGCTGCTCGACTCCTACGTCGAGGAGAACGAGGCCGACCTGCACGAGGTCACCGACCGGCTGTACGGCGGGGGCAGCGACCACCGGCTGCGGCAGGAGCTGCTGCTGGGCATCGGCGGCATGCGGGCCGTGCGGGCCTTCTGCGCGCTGACCGGCCACCCGTCGCCAGAGGTGTTCCACACCAATGAGGGACACGCCGGGTTCCTCGGCCTGGAGCGCATCCGCGAGTACGCCGAGCGCGGCCTCAGCTTCGAGGAGGCCGTCGAGGTCTGCCGGGCGGGCACCGTGTTCACCACCCACACCCCGGTCCCGGCCGGCATCGACCGGTTCGACCGCGAGCAGGTCCGGGCGCATTTCGACGACGACCCGCTGCTGCCCATCGACCGGGTCCTCGCCCTCGGCGCGGAGACCTACCCGGGCGGCGACCCCGGCGTGTTCAACATGGCCGTCATGGGCATGCGGCTGGCCCAGCGGGTCAACGGCGTCTCGCTCCTGCACGGCCAGGTCAGCCGGGCCATGTTCGCGGGCCTGTGGCCGGGCTTCGACACCAGCGAGGTGCCGATCGGCTCGATCACCAACGGCGTGCACACGCCGACCTGGCTGTCCCCGGAGGTCGACGGCCTGCGCGTCGCCGAGCCGGGGCCGTCGGCCCCGGCCGCGGACGGCGACTGGGACCACGCCGCGGCCGCCCCGGCCGAGGCGATCTGGTCCGCCCGGCACGTGCTGCGGGCCCGGCTGGTGGCCGAGACCCGGCGCCGGCTGCGGGCCTCCTGGCAGCAGCGCGGCGCGTCCGAGGCCGAGCTGACCTGGACCGACGACGTCCTGGACGAGAACGTGCTCACCATCGGGTTCGCCCGCCGGGTGCCGTCCTACAAGCGCCTCACCCTCATGCTGACCGACCCGGTCCAGCTTGCCCGGCTGCTGAACGACCCGGAGCGGCCCATCCAGATCATCGTGGCGGGCAAGGCCCACCCGGCCGACGACGGCGGCAAGAGCCTGATCCAGCAGATGGTCCAGTACACCGACAACCCCGAGGTGCGACGCCGGATCGTCTTCCTGCCCGACTACGACATGGCCATGTCGCACACCCTGGTGCAGGGCTGCGACGTGTGGCTGAACAACCCGCTGCGCCCGCTGGAGGCGTGCGGCACCTCGGGCATGAAGGCCGCCATGAACGGCGGGCTGAACCTGTCCGTCCGGGACGGCTGGTGGGACGAGTGGTACGACGGCGGGAACGGGTGGGAGATCCCGTCCGCCGACGGCGTGGCCGACGTGTCCCGGCGCGACGACCTCGAGGCCCAGGCCCTGTACGAGCTGATCGGCAAGTCGGTGGCGCCGCTGTTCTACGAGCGCGACGCGGACGGGGTCCCGCAGGGCTGGGTCGACCGGATCCGGCACGCGCTGCGCTCGCTCGGGCCGAAGGTCGAGGCCGAGCGCATGGTCCGCGAGTACGTGACCGAGCTGTACGTGCCGGCCGCGGCCTCCTCGCGGACGCTGGCCGGCACCGACGGCTTCGGCCCGGCCCGGGAGCTGGCCGCCTGGAAGAAGCGGGTGATCACCGCCTGGCCGCAGGTCCGGATCGAGCACGTCGAATCGGAGGCCACCGGGTCCATGGGCCAGCACCTCGGCTCGGCCCTGGCCGTCCGGGTCTCGGCCGCCCTGGGCGAGCTGACCCGCGACGACGTGGCCGTGGAGGTGGTCTACGGCCGCCCCGACGAGGACGACCAGCTCGCCGCGCCCGCCTACGCCACCCTGACCGCCGAGCCCCCGGCCGCCGCGGACACGCCCGGCGTGGTGCGCTACTCCGGTGAGGTGCCGCTGGACCGCCCGGGCCCGTTCGGCTACACCGTCCGCGTGCTGCCCAACCACCCCCTGCTGGACAGCCGGGCCGAGCTGGGCCTGATCACCTACCCGCAGGCGCCGGCCGGCATGACCAACGGCGACCTGCGCTGAGCGAAGGGGCACCGGCATGGCCGAGTTCGTCCGGCTGGACGTCACCGAGGGCATCGGCACCATCCGGCTGGACCGGCCGCCGGTCAACGCCCTCAACGACCAGCTGACCGCCGAGCTCACCGCGGCGGCCGCCGCGGCCGGGACCGACGCCGGGATCCGCGCGGTCATCCTGTACGGCGGCGAGCGGACCTTCGCCGCCGGCGCGGACATCACCGAGATGGCTGACGCCGGCTACGCCGAGATGGCCGAGCGGTCCGGGCGGCTGCAGGCCGCCTTCTCGCTCATCGCCGGCCTGGGCAAGCCGGTGGTGGCCGCCATCACCGGCTACGCCCTGGGCGGCGGGCTCGAGCTGGCCCTGGCCGCCGACTTCCGGGTGGCCGGGCCGCGGGCCCGGCTCGGCCTGCCCGAGATCCAGCTCGGCGTCATGCCCGGGGCGGGCGGCACCCAGCGGCTGCCCCGGCTGATCGGCCCGGCCCGGGCCAAGGACCTGATCTTCACCGGCCGGATGGTCCCGGCCGCCGAGGCGCACGCCCTCGGCCTGGTCGACCTCGTCACGCCGGACGAGGAGGTCTACGCCGCCGCGCTGGAACTCCTCCAGCGCTACGCGGCCGGCCCCGCGCTGGCCCTGCGCGCGGCCAAGCAGGCCGTCGACGCCGGCCTCGGCGTCGACCTGGCCACCGGCCTGGAGATCGAGCGCATCCAGTTCGCCGCCCTGTTCGGCACCCAGGACCAGCGTGAAGGCATGCGCAGCTTCCTGGAGAACGGCCCCGGCCAGGCCACCTTCACCGGCCGCTAGTCGCCCCGGCTCAGCTGCCGCCGGCCACCAGGCGGCGCAGCGCCTGAGCCGCCTGCGCGTTCTGCTCGGCGTAGCTGACCAGCGCGGAAGCCAGCGCCGCAGCCCACTCGTGGACCGGTACCGACTGCCGGGACAGCACCACGCCGCGCACCGCGCGGCAGATCTCGGCCTGCGTCTTGCCGCCCTGGACCGACAACGTCATCTGCTGGTCGCCGAGCTGTACCGCGATCCGGGAGATCTCGCCCGGGCGGCCGCGCATCCGGTCCGACACCGAGCGGTCCCGGTCCACCGTGACGAACTCGGGCGGCAGCGCCTCGCCCAGCGACTGGGTCAGGACGCGCGCGTAGATGGCCACGTCGGTGCTGTCGGCGCGCAGCGCAGCGGTGACCATGTCCAGCGACGGCGTGTCGTCCTGCTCGCTCATTGCTCCTGATTGTAACCAGCACCGCTCGCGGCGCCGTCCCGGCCGGGCCGTGATCTGTTATCGACCGGCAACCTCCGCCTTCCTCCCCAACGGCGTTTTCGTTTCGTACTCTGGATTCCGCGATGCCTGCGACGGATCGACTGCCGGGAACTCTCGGCCCGTACCGCCTTCTGGACCGCCTCGGGGAAGGCGGCATGGGGGTGGTTCACCTCGCCCGCGACCCGCAGGGCAGCCTGGTGGCGGTCAAGGTGCTGCGCGCCGACGCCACCGAGGACGTCAACGCCCGCCTGCGGCTGGCCCGCGAGGTCGAGACCATGCGCCGGGTCCGCAGCCCGTTCGTGGCCGAGGTCCTGGACGCCGACGTGACCGGCGAGTTCCCCTACATCGTCACCCGGTACGTGCCGGGGCCCACCCTGGAGTCGATGATCCGCGCTCGCGGGCCGCTGTCCGGCTCGGGCCTGCGGCTGCTCGCCTACGGCACGGCCGAGGCGCTGACCGCGATTCACGCCGCCGGCATCGTGCACCGCGACCTGAAGCCGGGCAACGTGCTGCTCACCGATGACCGCCCGGTGGTGATCGACTTCGGCATCGCGCAGTCCCCGGACGCCACCCGGCTGACCCAGACCGGCCTGGTCATGGGCACGCCCGGCTACCTGGCGCCGGAGGTCATCGAGGGCCGGCCGAGCAGTCCCGCCGCCGACATCCACTCCTGGGGCGCCACGCTGGCCTACGCGGCCACCGGCCGCCCGCCCTTCGGCGGCGGCGACGAGTCCTACCAGGCCATCTTCTACCGGATCGTCTCCGGCCAGGCCGACCTGTCCGGCGTTCCCGCCGCGCTGGCCGAGCTGCTGTCCGCTGCCCTGGCCACCGACCCGGCCCGGCGCCCGCCCGCCAGCTGGCTGAGCGCCCAGGCCACCGCCCTGAACCTGTCCGCCGCCGCCCCGGCCGCCACCAGCGCCGATCCCCGCCCGACCGCCATCATGACCGGCCCCGGCCCCGGCGCGCCGGCCCGGCCCGGCCGCAAGGCCCGGAAGGCGGCCCGGCAGGCTGCCGCCCAGCCTGCCCCCCGGCAGGCCGCCGCCGCCGTCGCCGACCTGCTGCCCCCGGTCGCCTCCCGCCCCTTCCCCCCGCCGCCGTCCCCGGCCGCCCTGCCGCCCCGCGCCCCGTCACCCGCCCCGGCTCAGGGCCCCCCGCCGCCCGCCGGCTACGCCCCGCCCGGCTCCTACGGCCCGCCCGGGACCCGCCAGCCGTCGGCCCCCTACGGCCCGCAGGGCCCGTACCAGCCCAGGTCCGCCCCGGCCCAGCCCGGCTCGTCCCAGGCGACCCGGACCACCCTGGCCGGCCCGGCCATCGTGATCGCCGCCGTGGCCCTGACCCTGCTCCTCCCGGTGGCCGGGCTGATCGTCTCGCTGGCCGTGATCACCGCCGCCCGGGCCGCCGACCGGGCCGGGCGCGCGCTGGCCGCGCGCCGCTCCGACCGCGGGCCGCGGGCCAGCGACCTGCTGGTCGTGGCCGTCACCGCGCCGCTGGACGTGCTGCGGGCCCTGTTCGTCGAGGCGCTCATGGCGCCGCTCGCCGTCGCTGTCGCCGTGGTGGTCTACTTCGTCACCCTGGCCGCGCACGGGACCTCGGACCTGCCGCGGGCCGGGGCCTACGCCGCCGCGGCCATCGTGGCCTGGTACGGCCTGGGTCCCGGCTCGGCCCGGCCGCGCCGCCAGCTGGACCGGATGGGCGGCGCGCTGGCCCGCACCCCGCTGACCGCGGCCATGACCATGCTGGCCCTGTGGGCCCTGGCCGTCGCCGCGGTCGCCCTGGCCGTGTCCCTGGCCCCGTACTACTGGCCGGCCACCGCCCCGCACCTGCCCGACCTGCACGGCTGGCCGCTGATCAGCACGCACCTGCCCGGGCTGGGCGGGGCCCTCGGCCTCCCGTCCGGCCTGTCCGGCCTGCTCGCCTCGGGCCTGGACTGGCTCCGCCAGATCGCCAGCTAAATAACGGCTCGCCGAACGACCCGGGCCGCCGAACGACCCGGCCCGCTGACCGATCCGGCCGCCGAAAGCGGACCGGCCGGCCTACGTCCCGCCGCTGTCCGCCGGCTTGTTCGTCTCGGCCAGCGGCATCGGCCGGACCAGCCCGAGCGCCACCACCTCGTTGGCCAGCCGGGTCCGCCGGTTCGTCCCCTCGGGCACCCGGAACTTCTGGTAGAGCCGCAGCAGGTGCTGCTTGACCGCGGCCTCGGTCACGACCAGGTCGGTGGCGATCTCGCGCGCGGTGGCGGGCATGGCGAACGCCTCGTCCGACAGCGCGGGCCGGCACAGCGAGCTGAGCACGTCCAGCTCGCGCCGGGTCAGCTCGGGGGCGGACCCGCGGCGCACGTCGGCGTCCTCGGCCAGCTCCTCGGCGGGCAGGCCGCCCACCCGGCACCGGGCCGCGCCGAAGCTCAGCACGTCGCCTTCCTCGAGCACCCGCCGCGCGACCGGACGCCCGTTAACCCGGGTCCCGTTGCGTGATAAACCGAGGTCGACCACGTAGACGTAGGGCCCGCGCCGGACCAGCTCAGCGTGCAGCCGGGAGACGCTGGGGTCGGCCAGCCGGATGTCCGCGCCCTGACCCCGGCCGACGGTCGTCACCTCCCCGCTGAGCAGGATGGTCTCGCCGCTGTCCTCAACGCGGAGAAATGGTGTGTCCACCGCGACTATCCCCTCTAACGGAGCCGATAGGTATATCTCACCATCTAGTCACCCCTCGTGTCACGAGGCTCACCGCGAGATGTCATGCCGATACCTGCCATGCCACGGCGTTGACCCCAGCTGGCACCGGTAAACTTCCTGCGGACAAGCGGAAGGCACGTACATGGCGAACAGGCCGGCCCGGGCCGGTGCGCACAGCGCTGGCCGGCGCGACGGACCTGAGGCATCCGCGCTTCCCGGCCTGGCCGCTCTGCCGTACCTGATCGTGCTCGCGGGCGTGGCAGCTGGGCTGTTCGTGGCCTGGCAGGGTTCGCGGCACGCGGCCCAGGGCGCCGGGCTGGTGGGAGGCGCGCTGCTGGCCGCGGCTGCGGCCCGGCTGGCCCTGCCGTCGCGGTACGCCGGGCTGCTGGCGTCGCGGGGCAAGGCCGCCGACGCGGCGGCGTTCGCGGTGTTCGGTACCGCGGTGCTGATCGTCGCGGCATCGCTGCCATGAGCAGCTGCCATTAGGGAAAAGGGAAAACGAGGCACACAATGGCCAAGATCAAGGTAGAGAACCCCGTCGTCGAACTCGACGGGGATGAGATGACGCGGATTATCTGGCAGTTCATCAAGGACCAGCTGATCCTGCCCTACCTGGACATCAACCTTGAGTACTACGACCTGGGCGTGGAGAACCGCGACGCCACCAGCGACCAGGTCACGATCGATGCCGCGCACGCCATCCAGAAGTACGGCGTCGGCGTGAAGTGCGCCACCATCACCCCGGACGAGGCCCGGGTCACCGAGTTCAACCTCAAGCAGATGTGGAAATCGCCGAACGGCACCATCCGCAACATCCTCGGCGGAGTCATCTTCCGCGAGCCGATCGTCATCTCCAACATCCCGCGCCTGATCCCGACCTGGACCAAGCCGATCATCATCGGGCGGCACGCGCACGGCGACCAGTACAAGGCCACCGACTTCGTGGTCCCCGGCCCGGGCACGGTGACGATCTCCTACGTGCCGGAGGACGAGGGCCAGCCCATCGAGCTCGAGGTGGCCAAGTTCCCCGGCGGCGGGATCGCCATGGGCATGTTCAACTACGACGACTCGATCCGGGACTTCGCCCGCGCCACCATGCGCTACGCGCTGGACCGACGGTTCCCGCTCTACCTGTCGACCAAGAACACGATCCTGAAGGCCTACGACGGCCGGTTCAAGGACATCTTCGCGGAGATCTTCGAGTCGGAGTTCAAGGCGGAGTTCGAGGCGGCCGGGATCACCTACGAGCACCGGCTGATCGACGACATGGTCGCCCAGGTCCTCAAGTGGGAGGGCGGCATCGTCTGGGCCTGCAAGAACTACGACGGCGACGTGCAGTCCGACGTGGTGGCCCAGGGCTTCGGCTCGCTCGGCCTGATGACCAGCGTGCTGATGACCCCGGACGGCCGGACCGTCGAGGCCGAGGCCGCGCACGGCACCGTCACCCGGCACTACCGCCAGCACCAGCAGGGGCAGGCCACCTCGACCAACCCGGTCGCGTCCATCTTCGCCTGGACCCGCGGGCTGGAGCACCGCGGCAAGCTCGACCAGACCCCGGCCGTGGCCCTGTTCGCCCGCACCCTGGAGGACGTCTGCGTGCACACCATCGAGGAGGGCAAGATGACCAAGGACCTCGCCCTGCTCGTCGGCCGGGACACCCCGTTCCTGAACACCGAGGACTTCTTGGGCGCCCTGGACGAGAACCTGCGCAAGGCCATGGGTTAATTTAATTTTCTCGAACGGTCCGTGGTGCGTGCCTCCGCCGAGGCTGTCCGCGCACCCAGGCAGGACAACGCGGTTGGACACCAACGCTAGGAGTTGTGAATGGCACGCAAGGGCAAGGTAACGGTCATCGGAGCGGGCTTTTACGGCTCGACTACCGCGCAGCGGCTGGCCGAGTACGACATCTTCGACGAGGTCGTGCTCACCGACATCGTCGAGGGCAAGCCCGAGGGCCTGGCCCTGGACATGAACCAGTCCCGCCCTGTGGAGGGCTTCGAGACCAAGGTCACCGGCCAGAGCACCGGCCAGGGCGGCGAGGGCTACGAGGCCATCGCCGGGTCGGGCATCGTGGTCGTGACCGCGGGCCTGCCGCGCAAGCCGGGCATGAGCCGGATGGACCTGATCGAGGTCAACGCCAAGATCGTCCGGAACGTGGTCGAGAACGTGGCCAAGTACGCGCCGGACGCGGTGCTCATCGTGGTGTCCAACCCGCTGGACGAGATGACCGCCCTGGCGGCCAAGGTGTCCGGGTTCCCGCACAGCCGGGTGATGGGCCAGGCGGGCATGCTCGACACCGCCCGGTTCAGCTACTTCGTGGCCGAGAAGCTGAACGTCCCGGTCGGCTCGGTCCGGACGCTGACCCTCGGCTCGCACGGCGACACCATGGTGCCGGTCCCGTCGGCCTGCACGGTCGACGGCCGCCCGCTGTCCGACCTGCTGCCCGCCGATGAGATCGAGCCGCTGGTGGCCCGGACCCGCAACGGCGGCGGCGAGATCGTCGCGCTGCTCAAGACCGGCTCGGCGTACTACGCCCCGTCGGCCGCCGCGGCCCGGATGGCCCGCGCCGTGGCCGAGGACTCCGGCCAGACCCTCCCGGTCTGCGCCTGGGTCGACGGCGAGTACGGCATCAACGGCGTCTACCTCGGCGTCGAGGCCGAGATCGGCGCCACCGGCGTCCGCCGGGTGGTCGAGCGCGACCTGTCCGCTGACGAGCTCGCCGCCCTGCGCACCGCGGCCGAGGCGGTCCGCGCCAAGCAGGACGACGTCGCCTCTCTCTGACCCCGCTGCCCGGACCGCCGGCCCGCCAGCTGAGCTGGCCGGCGGCCCGGTGGCCCGGCGACAGGAGGCGCGTGGACAGCCAGCCTCAGGACAGCGGTCCCCAGCAGAGCACGTCCCAGCACGGCACGCCCCAGGACAGCCAGCCTCCGCACGACAGGCCTCCGCACGACAGGCCCCGGCACCACAGGCCGCAGGACAGCCAGCGGCGGGACGGCAAGCCGTGGCGGCAGGCGTGGGATGAACGCTATTCGGCCGCCGAGTTCGATCCGGACCGGCCGCCGAGCGAGTTCGTCGTGGCCGAGCTGGGCGGCCTGCCGCCCGGCCGTGCCCTCGACCTGGGCGCGGGGTCGGGCCGGCATACCGTCTGGCTGGCCCAGCGCGGCTGGCGGGTGACCGCGGTCGACTTTTCCCGGGCCGGGCTGGACCTGGCCCGCCGGCTGAGCGTCGTCCGCGGCGTGGACCAGGACCGGGTCGACTGGGTCGTGTCCGACCTGGGCGAGTACGAACCCGAGCGCGAGGCCTACGACCTGGCCATGATCTCCTACGTCCAGCCCAGCTCGGCCGTGCGGGCCGCCATCCTGTCCCGGATCCCGGCCGCACTCCGATCGGGCGGCACCGCGTTCGCGCTGGGCTTCGACCTGGCCAACCTCACCGAAGGCACCGGCCGTCCCAGCAACCCGGACGTGCTGTACACTCCCGAGGCCGTCAGCGCGGAGCTGTCCGGCCTGCGCGTCATCCGGGCCGAAAGCCTCCGCTACCGCGTCCAGCGCGACGACGGCCCGGTGACCACCGTCGCCACCCTGGTCCGCGCCGTCCGCGACTGAGCTGGGGCCGGAACTGGGGCTGATCTCGGGCTAGCCCCGGGCCAGCCGCTGCAGGGCCAGCTCGGCGTAGAGGGTGATGCCCTCGGCCAGCGCCGCGTCGTCGAAGACGGCGCGCGCGGAGTGGTTGCTCGGCGCGGTCAGCGGCTCGCGGCCGGGCGGGCAGGCGCCCAGGAAGACGAACGCTCCTGGCACCTGCTCCAGCACGAACGAGAAATCCTCCGCCCCGGTGATGGGGAACTCGGCCAGCTCGGCGCGTTCCGGCCCGAACGTCCCGGCGATCACCTCGCCCGCGAACGCCGCCTCGGCCGCGTCGTTGACCGTCACCGGGTACTCGGCGGCGTAGCGCGTCTCGGCCGTCAGGCCGTGCCCGCGGGCGATGTCCCCGATCAGCTGCGGCACCACCTCGGCCAGCTGCCGGCGCGAGTCCGGGCTGAACGAGCGGGCCGTGGCCAGGAACGTGGCCTCGTCCGGGATGACGTTGTCGATGGTCCCGGCGTGGAAGCTGCCCACCGTGATCACCACCGGGTCGAACACGTTGAACTTCCTGGTCACGAGCGTCTGCAGCGCGGTCACCATCTCGCAGGCGACCGGGATGGGGTCCGCGGCCAGGTGCGGCGTGGAGGCGTGCCCGCCGCGTCCGTGCACCGTGACGGTGAACTGGTCGGCTGCGGCCAGCATGGCGCCCGGCCGGGTGGAGAACGTGCCGAAGGGCAGCCGGTCTCCCCGCACGTGCAGGCCGTAGGCCGCCACCGGCCGCTGGCCCGCCGCGTCCAGCACCCCTTCCTCGATCATGTGCCGCGCGCCTGCGTAGCCTTCCTCGCCGGGCTGGAACATGAAGATCACCGTGCCGGGCAGCTCGGCCTGCCGGGCCGACAGCAGCCGCGCCGCCCCGGCCAGCATGGCGGTGTGCAGGTCGTGGCCGCAGGCGTGCATCACCCCGCGGATCTGCGACGCGTACGGCAGGCCGGTCTCCTCGGTGACCGGCAGCGCGTCCATGTCGCCGCGCAGCAGCACGACCGGGCCCCCAGGAGCCGCAGAACCTCCAGGGCCCCCGCCGGAGGCCCCGCCGCGCAGCACCGCCGTCACCGAGCTCAGCCCGCGGCCGGTGCGGATCTCCAGCGGCAGCCCGTCCAGCGCGGCCAGCACCTTGCGCTGCGTCTGCGGCAGGTCCAGCCCGATCTCGGGCTCGCGGTGGATCGCGTGCCGCAGCTCCGCGATGTCGCCCGCCATGGCCGCCGCCTCGTCACGTACCTGCACCTGGACCTCCTCGCGAGGAACCTCACTGTAATCCCAGCCGCGTCATCCCAGCCGCCGGGCGCCTTCCGACGCCGCCGCCGGGCGGAACCCCGGCTGCGCCCAGGACCGTTCCTTAACTGCCCCGCGGATGGCCGATTCCACCGCCGGGACCGCAATGTCAGGCAGCAGGGCCAGCACCGGCCCGCCGAAGCCGCCGCCGATCATCCGGGCCCCGAGCGCGCCCGCGGGCCGGGCCGCCGCCACCGCCACGTCCGCTTCCGGCCAGGACACCTCGAAGTCGTCCCGCAGTGACTCGTGGGCCTGGCTCAGCAGCCGCCCGATCCCGGCGAAGGCGTCCCCGGCCGCCGCCTCCGGCCTCGTCCCCGGCCCCGGTTCCGCGACCGAGCGCAGCAGCCCGGCCGCCCTCAGGACCCGCTGATTGTCACTGACCACGTGCCGCGCCCGCCCCCGCAGCACGGGATCGGTCAGCCGGCTGGTCGCACCCAGGTCCGTTAGGTCACTCAGGAACCGGACGCCGAGCCGCCGGGCGGCCTGCTCGCCTTCGGCCCGCCGCCGGCCACCCCGGCCTGGGCCAGCTCGGTCAGCGCCAGCGCGGTGGCACACTCCAGCGCGGCCGAGGACGACAGCCCCGCCCCGCGGGCAGGTCCGACTCGAAGGCTAGCCAGGCGCCGGGAACCTCGTAGCCCGCCTCGCCCAGGGCCCACGCCACGCGTTGTGGTCGGTGTGCTCGCCCATCAGGTTGGCCCGGCCGGGCGCGAACCAGACCCCGCCGGCCCGCCGCCCGAAGCGGGCCCGCAGCAGCTGGCCCGCCGCGGCGGGCGGCGAGCTCACCGGTCGCCGCGTGACCTGAAGAACTCCCACGCGTCGGCGGCCATGACCCGGACGTCCCGCTCGGCCTGCCAGCCCAGCTCGGCCGTGATCCGCTCGCAGGAGGCGACCAGCACGGCCGGGTCCCCGGGCCGCCGCTCGTTCACCTCGACCTGGATGGGCGTGCCGGTGACCTCGGCGCACACGTCGATCACCTGGCGGACCGAGAAGCCGGTCCCGTGCCCCAGGTTGTAGACGCGGTGCTGGCCCGGCCGGCAGGACTGCAGCGCCCGCAGGTGCGCGTCGGCCAGGTCGGTGACGTGGATGTAGTCCCGGACGCAGGTCCCGTCCGGGGTCGGGTAGTCGCTGCCGAAGATCCGCGTCGGGCGGCCTTCGGCCACGCTGGCCAGCACGTTGGGGATCAGGTGGGTCTCCGGGTTGTGCCGCTCGCCCAGCCAGCCGCCTTCGGCCCGGTGGGCTCCGGCCACGTTGAAGTAGCGCAGGCTGACCGCGCCGAACCCGTACAGCCGGGCGAATTCGCCCAGGGTGGTGTCGACGGCCAGCTTGGTCGCGCCGTACGGGCTGGTCGGCCGGGTCGGGTCGGTCTCCAGGATGTGGTCGCGCTCCGGCTCGCCGTAGACCGCCGCCGTGGAGGAGAACACGATGGTGCGCACGCCGATCTCGCGCATCGCCTCGAGCAGGGCCACCGAGCTGCCCAGGTTGGCCGACCAGTACTTGGCCGGCTCCGCCACCGACTCGCCGACCTGCGACTTGGCCGCGAAGTGCAGCACCGCCTCGACGCCGTCGGCCAGCACCTCCGCCGCGCAGTCCCGGACGGTGCCCTTGATGAAGGCCGCCCCGGCGGGCACCGCGTCGGCGAACCCGGTCGACAGGTCGTCCAGCACGACCACGTCGTGCCCGGCCGCGACCAGCTGCGCGGCGACGACGCTGCCGATGTACCCGGCGCCGCCGGTGACGAGCACCCTCATGAATCCCTCCGTAGTCTCCGCGCCGCCTCTTCAGGCGCGATGTCGCTGATCCATACGCCCATCCCCGACTCGGTCCCGGCCAGGTACTGCAGCTTGCCGGGCGCACGACGGATCGACAGTACCTGAAGGTGGGCGGCGAACAGGTGCCGTGCCGGCTCGTCCTTGGCCGGTGCCTGATGCCAGGCGGCGATGTACGGGGCCGCGCCGCTCGCGACGGCGTCGAACCGGCGCAGCACGTCCAGGTACAGCGGCCCGAACGCGTCCCGGGCCGCCTCGCCCAGCGCGGGCAGGTCCGGCACCCGGACCGCCGGGAAGATCCGCACCTCGTACGGCCAGCGGGCCGCCTCCGGCACGAACGCGATCCAGTGCTCGTTGCGGGCTACCACCCTGGTCCCGGCGGCGACCTCGGCCGCGACCACATCGTCGAACAGGTTGCCGCCGGGGTAACGGCGGGCCTGCGCCACCATCCGCTCCAGCCGCGGGGCCACGAACGGGAAGGCGTAGATCTGGCCGTGCGAGTGGT
The DNA here is from genome assembly GCA_963744005.1 of uncultured Actinomycetes bacterium. Taxonomy (GTDB): domain Bacteria; phylum Actinomycetota; class Actinomycetes; order Streptosporangiales; family Streptosporangiaceae; genus Palsa-504. The sequence continues at coordinate 495,563 of CAVURU010000004.1, forward strand.
GCAGGGTGACCCCGGTCTCCTCGCCCCGGTTCTCGAAGCAGTACACCTGCCGGATTTCCGGCCGCGCGGCCAGAGACCGCGTGCGGTCCGCCCAGGCCTCCAGCACGGTCCGCACCCGGGCCGGGCTGAGCTGGGCGAACGACGCGCCATGCGCGGAGCTGAAGCAGACCACCTCGCAGCGGCCCGCGGGCCCGCGCAGCGCCGGGAACCGGTTCTCGAACACCACCACGTCGTAGTCCGCGGCCGGGATCTCGGTCGGCCGGCCCGGCCGGGACGGGTCCAGCGGGCATTCGCCGTCCGGCGGCAGGAACGTCCGGTCCTGGCGGGCGGCCGCGATCACCACCCACCCATTCCCCGGCCAGCGGGTCCCAGCGCAGGCCCTGCTCCGGGGTCCCGGACGGCTCCGGCGGCACCGGCGGGCGGGGCGGCAGCGGCCGGGTGTCCGGCGCCTGGGCGCGGCCCGTGCCGGGCGTCTCGTCGTAGTAGACGATCTCCCGCCCGTCCGCCAGCCGGGCGCTGGCCTTCACACTGACCGCGTGCTCACCGGAGTCCCACGCTATCCGGTCTACACTGGCCAGACACATCTCGTACCAGGCAGAAAAAAATGAGCATAGTAATCCTGGACATCATCATCGTCCTGGTCATCGTGTGCATCGGGGGATTCTTCTCGGCGTCCGAGATGGCTCTCGTGTCGCTGCGCGAGGGCCAGGTCCGGGCGCTGTCCCGGCGGGGCAAGCGCGGCCAGCGCACCGCGCGGCTGGCCAGCGACCCCAACCGGTTCTTCTCCGCCGTGCAGATCGGCGTGACCCTGGCCACCCTGGTCTCCGGCGCGTTCGGCGCCGAGACCCTGGCCGGCTATCTCAAGTCGTGGATGATCAGGCAGGGCGTCAGCTCCGGCTGGGCCGGCCCGCTGGCGTTCCTCATCGTGACCGTGGCCATCACCTTCGTCAGCCTGGTCCTCGGCGAGCTGGCCCCCAAGCGGATCGGGCTGCAGCGGGCCCCGCGGCTGGCCCTGTTCGCCGCGCCGCTGCTGGACCGGATCGCCACCCTGGCCCGCCCCGTCGTCTGGCTGCTGACCCGGTCGACCAACCTGATCGTGGCCATCCTGGGCGGCGATCCGCGCGTCGGCCGCCAGGCCATGACCGAGGAGGAGCTGCGCGACCTGGTCGCCGGCGCGCAGACGCTGGCCGCCGACGAGCGGCGCATCGTGGCGGAGGTGTTCGACGCCGGGAAGCGGCAGATCCGCGAGGTGATCGTGCCGCGGACCGAGGTCATCTTCCTCGACGCCGAGACGCCGGTGGCCGCGGCCGCCTCGATTGCCGCCGATGTCCCGTACTCCCGGCTGCCCGTCTTCACCGACAGCTATGACAACGTGATCGGCTTCGTGCACGTCCGGGACCTGCTCGGGCCCGCGGTCGCCGACCGCGAGCTGCCCGTCGGGCGGATCGCCCGGGCGGTGAAGTTCCTGCCCATCAGCAAGACCGTGCTGTCCGCGCTGTCGGAGATGCGCCGCGAGCGCGCCCACCTGGCCATCGTGGTCGACGACTACGGCGGCACGGCCGGCATCGTCACCCTGGAGGACCTGGTCGAGGAGCTGATCGGCGACATCAGGGACGAGTACGACACCGAGCAGGGCCAGTCGACCAGGCTGCGCGGCGGCGCGGTCGAGGTCGACGGCCTGCTGAACCTGGACGAGTTCGCCGAGCAGACCGGGATCAGGCTGCCCGAGGGCCCGTACGAGACGGCCGCGGGCTACGTGCTGGCCGTGCACGGCGACCTGCCCGCCGCCGGGACCAGTGTCCGGATCGACGGGCACCGCATCACCGTGACCGAGCTGGACGGCCGCCGCATCGCCCGGCTGCGCGTCGCCCCTGCGGACGGCGCCGAGAACCCCGAGAGCGCTGACGGTGCCCCGGCCGCGGCCGCCCAGACCCCGGGCGAGCCGCTCGCCACTCGGCTAGACTCCGAGAAATCCCAGGTGGAAGGCGGCTAGCGTGCCCGGCGGCTTCGATAAGGTCCTGGTGGTCGACTTCGGCGCTCAATACGCCCAGCTGATCGCCCGGCGGGTACGCGAGTGCCACGTCTACTCCGAGATCGTCCCCTCGACCATGCCCGCCGAGGAGATGCTGGCCCGCCAGCCCAAGGCCATCATCCTGTCCGGCGGCCCGGCCTCGGTGTACGCCGACGGCGCCCCGCCTGCCCCGTCCGGCCTGCTCGAGGCCGGCCTGCCCGTGCTGGGCATCTGCTACGGCTTCCAGCTCATGGTGACCGGGCTGGGCGGCACGGTCGCGCGGACCGGCGTGGCCGAGTACGGCGCCACCGCCCTGGAGGCCGGACCGGGCCGCCTGCTGGACGGCACCCCGGCCCGGCAGCAGGTCTGGATGTCGCACGGGGACACCGCCACCGCGGCCCCGCCCGGCTTCGCCGTCACCGCGCAGACCGCCGCCACCCCGGTGGCGGCCATCGAGGACCCGGCCCGCGGCCTGTACGGCGTCCAGTTCCACCCCGAGGTCATGCACACCGAGTACGGCACCCGCGTGCTGGCCCGCTTCCTCGAGCTGGCCGGCTGCCGGCCGTCCTGGACCATGCTCAACATCGTCGAGGACCAGGTGGCCGCCATAAGGGACCAGATCGGCGACGGCCGGGCCATCTGCGGGCTGTCCGGCGGGGTCGACTCCGCGGTGGCCGCCGCGCTCGTGCAGCGGGCCATCGGTGACCGCCTGACCTGCGTGTTCGTCGATCACGGCCTGCTGCGCCAGGGCGAGGCGGAGCAGGTCGAAGAGGACTTCGTGGCCGCCACCGGGGTCCGCCTGGTGGTCGCGGACGAGGCGGCGGTGTTCACCGCGGCGCTGGCCGGGGTGGCCGACCCGGAGCAGAAGCGGAAGATCATCGGCCGCGAGTTCATCCGCGCCTTCGAGCGCGCCGCGCGGCAGATCAAGGGCGAGGCCGGCGAGTGCGAGTTCCTGGTCCAGGGCACGCTGTACCCGGACGTGGTGGAGTCCGGCGGCGGCACCGGCACGGCCAACATCAAGTCGCACCACAACGTCGGCGGCCTGCCCGATGACCTGAAGTTCCGCCTGGTCGAGCCGCTGCGCTGGCTGTTCAAGGACGAGGTGCGCCGGGTCGGCGAGGAACTCGGGCTGCCCCAGGCCATCGTCCGGCGCCAGCCCTTCCCCGGACCCGGGCTGGCCATCAGGATCGTCGGCGAGGTCACCCCCGAACGGCTGCGGATCCTGCGCGCGGCCGACGCCATCGCCCGCGAGGAGATGTCCGCCGCCGGGCTGGATGACCAGGTCTGGCAGTGCCCGGTGGTGCTGCTGGCCGACGTGCGGTCGGTCGGCGTGCAGGGGGACGGGCGCAGCTACGGCCATCCCATCGTGCTGCGCCCGGTCACCAGCGAGGACGCCATGACCGCGGACTGGGCCCGGCTGCCCGCCGAGGTCCTGGCCCGGATCTCGGGCCGGATCACCAACGAGGTCCCGGAGATCAACCGAGTGGTCCTCGACGTGACCAGCAAGCCGCCCGGCACCATCGAGTGGGAATAGAGCGTCGCGCGCGTCAACGCGCTTTCACGGGGCTGACCTGCATGATGCTGCGGCATGAATCTTTTTTCCAAGTCATTTTTTAATGGGATATATGCCGCCAGTAATTGCCGGTGCGCATTCTATAATTGCTCAGCTCTTTTGGTTATGCTGGCTTTCTTGCTAATTCCTTGATGGCTTGAAGTCAGATAGGTAGACATGACATGCGGACGCTGGCCCGGGCCGCGACCACCTCGCTCATAGCGCTCGCCGTCGTGCTCGGGCTCGCCGTGGCCGCGGTGGCCGCGATCGGGATCGTGAGCACCCAGTCGGCGGCGGGTCTCGGCAACACCATCGCGGACGAGGAGCTGACCAGCTCGACCGTGACCGGTCAGCTGGCCCGCAGTATCGACGCCGCGTACGCCTCCGCGCAGGCCGCCGTGCAGGCTGGGCCGTCCGCCGAGCGGACCCGGCTGCTCGGCACCCTGTACACCAGCCTGCTGCCCACGGCCGACGCCCAGCTGTTCTCGCTGCAGCAGCTGCACGCCGGCGACTCGCCGGGCGGCCAGGCCGACATCAGGCTGCTCGGCCAGCAGTGGACCGCCCTCCGTGACCTGCTCAGCCCGGCCAGCCTGACCGCCGGGCCGCCCGCCGCCACGGCGGCCCGGCTGACCTCGGCTTACCAGCCCGTCAGCGCCCACCTGGACCGGCTGTTCACCCAGGCGCTGGACGACGCCCAGGCCGATCACGCCCAGGCCTCGGCGAACGCGGCCCGCACCACCGGCTGGCTCGTCGGCGTCGGCGTCCTCGGCCTCATCGCCGGCGCGGGCTCCCTCGTCCTGGGCGTGCGCCGCATCCGCCGCAACCTGGAGCCGAGCCAGGATCAGGCCGAGTTCGCCGACACCCTGCAGATCGCCAGCGACGAGGACGAGGCCCATCAGCTCCTGCAGCGTCACCTCGAGCGGACCCTGCCCGCCACCACCGCGATCGTGCTGAACCGGAACAACAGCGCCGACCGGCTGGAGGCCGTCACGCCGCTGCCGGCCGGCTCGCCGCTGGCCATGACCCTGCGCGGGGCCGAGCCGCGCTCGTGCCTGGCCGTCCGGTCCGGCCGCCTGCACCGCGAAGGCGAAGGGCGGGCCGCCCTGCTGTGCTGCGCGGTGTGCGGTCCCGGGCCCGGGGCATCGGCGTGCGTCCCGCTCACCGTCGGCGGCGAGGTCATCGGCTCGGTCCTGCTCAGCCGCTCGGCGCCCTACGGCGAAGCGGAGGAGCAGCGGATCCGCGACTCGGTCGGCCAGGCCGCTCCCGTCCTGGCCAACCTGCGCAACCTGGCCGTGGCCGAGTTCCGGGCCGCGACCGACGGGCTCACCGGGCTGCCCAACCAGCGGGCCGTCACCGACGCCCTGAAGCGGACCTTCGCCCAGGCCCTGACCACCCGGACGCCGCTCGCCCTGCTGCTGCTCGACCTGGACCACTTCAAGCAGATCAACGACCAGCGCGGGCACCCCGTCGGGGACCAGGTGCTGGCCAACGTGGGCGCCACGCTGAGCAGCGTGCTCCGCAGCCGGGACTTCGCCAGGCGCAAGGGCGGCGAGGAATTCGCCGTCCTGCTGCCCGGCACCGAGATCGCCACCGCGCTGGAGATCGCCGAGCGCGTCCGCTCGGCCATCTCCGAGATCTCGGTGCCGGGCACCGACGTGACGGTCACCGCCTCGGTCGGCGTGGCCGGCTATCCCGACCACGCCGCCACCCCGGACCGCCCCGAGCGGCTGGCCGACGCCGCCCTCTACGTGGCCAAGCGGCGCGGCCGTAACCGCGTCGAGCTGGCCGAGCCCGCCGCCGACGCCCCGGCCGCCGGCTCGCCAGCCGAGGCCCCCGCCCCGGCTGACCAGCCCGGCTCCGCAGCCGGGCCCGCCGGCCCGGCTGATCCGTCCCCCTCGCCAGGCCGCTCCGGGCTCATCCCGCAGCCCGCGTCGCCCGCCGGGTGATCCGCCGGGCACGAGTCCCGCCCGCCGATCACCCGGCGGGTGCATGTCCCGCCCGCGTGGCCGCTCGCGCGCCCCGCTACCGGCCGCCGTCGCGCTGGGCGGGGACCTGGCGCTCGGTCGGCCGCAGCAGCGCCTCGGCCAGCGTCAGCACCGTCTCCTCCAGCGAGCCGAGCCGCCCGTCGATCTGCTCCTGGGCCGCATCCACGACCTTGGACATGCTCTCGCCGATCTCGTCGATCTCGGCCGAACCCGGCCGTGACCGCAGCTCGTCCAGCTTGGCCCCGAGCTCGGCGAACCGGCCGTCGGCCGTGCCCAGCTGGTCGCCGACCGCGCCGAACCGCTCGCCCAGCCCGTCGAACCGCTCGCCCAGCCCGTCGAACCGCTCGCCGAGGCCGTCGAACCGGCCGCCCAGCGCCTCGACCCGGGCGGACATGCCGTCCATCCAGCCGTCCAGGCCGTCCAGCCGCCCGCCGAGCGTGCCGACCTTGCCGTCCACCGCGCTGAGCCGGCTGTCCACCGCGCCCAGCTTGCTGTCCACCGGGCCGAGCTTGCTCTGCAGCGAGCCGAGCTTGCCGTCCACCGACGACATCTCCTTGTCGATGAGGCTGACCCGGTCGTACTGGTCGTCGAGCCGCTCGTCGAGGCGCTCCAGCTTGGTGTCCAGCGCCGCGACCCGGGCGTCGGCCGTCCCCACCTTGGCGTCGGTCGCGGTCAGCTTGGCGTCGAGTGATCCGAGCTTGTCGTCGGTGTCGTCCAGCCGCTCGTCCAGCCGCTCGATCCGGCCGTGCACCAGCTGGACCTGGCTGCCGATCGTGTCGACCTGGGTGCCCAGGCCGGTCACCGTCTCGGTCAGCCCGCGGGTCACCGTGGTGATCGTCTCCGCCGCCTCGGTGACTGCGGCCGCGGTGGCCTCGGCGCTGTGGTCCAGCCTGGCGGCCAGCGTGGTGAAGCCGACCTCGGTGCGCCCCTTGACCGCGGCCACCTCCTTGTCCAGCTGGGTCGTGCGCTGGACCAGCTCGGCGACGGACTTGTCCAGCCGGTTGAACCGCCCGGCCGCCGACTCCATGCTCTGCTGCAGCTTGCCCACCCCCTGCTGCAGCCGGGTCAGCCGCTCGTCCTGGGCCTTCAGCGCGTCCAGGGTCTGGCCCATGGTGTCGCACACCGACTGCAGCCGGGGCAGCGCCTGCTCGACGTTCTCGGCCACCGTGCCGAGGTCCGCCCACAGCGACGGCAGCTCGGCCAGCGGCATGACCTGGGCGCGGAGCAGCTCGATGTGCTCGGCCAGCGACTCGGCCCAGGCCGGCGGCTTGGCCATGGCCTGGTCCAAAGACCCGGCCAGCTGGTCGAGCCGGGCGGCCAGGCCGTTGATCTCCCGCTCCCGCATATCCTTCGACAGCCACTCCAGGCCCTCCAGGCGCTGCCGGATGTCCTCCAGCGCGCCCGCGTTCGAGCGCTGGTCCGCAACATGATCCTGGACGGTCCGGGCCAGCAGCTCGCGCATGCGGTCGGCGGCACCCGTCTGGTTCCCGCGAATCAGGATGTGGTTGCCAGGCTGATCCATGATGCTCCTTAGCGAGGGGTGGTCACGTCTGGCTGCCGCCATCGACCGCCAGGGTCGGCACCAGGACCCGATTACTCTAGTAGCTACATGTAATCGATTGTGCACGCAGAGCGAAACTGGCTGCTCACCTCCGGTGCGAGCCGGCTTGACGGCCGGACGCGCCCGTCCTAATGTTCAGGATTAGCACTCACTGATGTAGAGTGCTAACGCGACGAGGCAGTCTGGCACCCGCGACGGCAGGCGGCCGCGTTCATCCTCTTCAGCAACTCCACCATTAGCCTTTCCGAAGGGGGAGGTCAGATCGTGACGACCGCCACCAAGGTAGTAATCAAGCCGCTCGAGGACCGCATCGTGGTCCGTCCCCTCGAGGCCGAGCAGACCACCGCATCCGGGTTGGTCATCCCGGACACCGCCAAGGAGAAGCCCCAGGAGGGCGAAGTCGTGGCGGTGGGCCCGGGTCGCTTTGACGACGCCGGGACCAAGCGCGTGCCGATCGACGTCAAGGTCGGCGACGTGGTGCTGTACAGCAAGTACGGCGGCACCGAGGTGAAGTACTCGGGCGAGGAGTACCTCGTCCTGTCCGCGCGTGACGTGCTCGCTGTCATCGACAAGTAGAGCTCGCGGTACGACGGGGCAGGCCCACTGGTCCTGCCCCGTCGTCTGCTCCATGAATTCGGTCCAACCGTAGGTTGAGGAATTTTCAATGCCCAAGATCCTGGAGTTCGACGAGGACGCGCGGCGCTCACTGGAGCGCGGCGTCAACAAGCTCGCCGACACCGTGAAGGTGACGCTGGGCCCGCGCGGCCGCAACGTCGTCATCGACAAGAAATGGGGCGCCCCCACCATCACCAACGACGGCGTGACCGTCGCCAAGGAGGTGGATCTGGAGGACCCGTACGAGAACCTCGGGGCCCAGCTGGCCAAGGAAGTCGCCACCAAGACCAATGACGTGGCCGGCGACGGCACCACCACGGCGACCGTCCTGGCCCAGGCGATGGTGCAGCACGGACTGCGCTCCGTCGCCGCCGGCGCGAACCCGATGGACCTCAAGCGCGGTATCGACAAGGCCGCGGCCGTCGTCTCCGAGCGGCTGCTCGCCTCCGCGCGTGAGGTCGAGGAGCAGACCGAGATCGCCCACGTGGCGACGATCTCCGCGCAGGACGCCAAGATCGGCGAGCTGATCGCCGAGGCGTTCAGCAAGGTCGGCAAGGACGGTGTCATCACCGTCGAGGAGTCGCCGACCATGGGCCTGGAGCTCGAGTTCACCGAGGGCCTCCAGTTCGACAAGGGCTACGTCTCGCCCTACCTGGTCACCGACCAGGAGCGCCTGGAGGCCATCCTCGAGGACGCCTACGTCCTGATCCACCAGTCCAAGATCTCCTCCATGGCCGACTTCCTGCCGCTGCTGGAGAAGATCGCCCAGGTGAAGAAGCCGCTGCTCGTGGTGGCCGAGGACATCGAGGGCGAGGCCCTGGCCACCCTGGTGGTCAACAAGATCCGCGGCCTGCTGTCCGTGGTCGCGGTCAAGGCGCCCGGCTTCGGTGACCGCCGCAAGGCGATGCTGGAGGACATAGCCGCCCTGACCGGCGGCACCGTGGTCGCCGAGGAGCTCGGCATCAAGCTGGACTCGATCGGCCTGGAGGACCTGGGCCAGGCCCGGCGGATCGTCGTCACCAAGGACGACACCACCATCGTGGACGGCGCCGGCGACAAGAACGCCATCGAGGACCGGATCCGCCAGATCCGGACCGAGATCGAGAGCACCGACTCCGACTGGGACCGCGAGAAGCTGCAGGAGCGGCTGGCCAAGCTGTCCGGCGGCGTCTGCGTGCTGCGGGCCGGCGCGGCGACCGAGGTGGAGCTCAAGGAGAAGAAGCACCGCCTCGAGGACGCCATCTCCGCCACCCGGGCCGCCATCGAGGAAGGCATCATCGCCGGCGGCGGCAGCGCCCTGGTGCACGTGGCCACCGACCTCGGCGACCTGGGCCTCACCGGTGACGAGCGGACCGGCGTGCGGGTCGTCGAGCGCGCGCTGTCCGAGCCTGCCCGCTGGATCGCGCTGAACGCCGGCGCGGAGGGCTCCGTCGTGGTGGCCAAGGTCGCCGAGCTGCCCGCCGGGCACGGCTTCAACGCCGCCACCGGTGAGTACGGCGACCTGATGGCTCAGGGCATCATCGACCCGGTCAAGGTGACCCGGTCCGCGGTGCAGAACGCCGCCTCGATCGCCGGCATGCTGCTGACGACCGAGACCCTGGTGGTCGACAAGCCGGAGGAGTCCGAGGAGACGGCCGACGCGCACGGCCACGGGCACACCCACTAAGGTCCGCGTTCCGGATCTGGCCAGACCCGGGTTCCAGCCCCCCTGCCGGGGTGCTGGGATCCGGGTTTGGTGTTTCTGATGTCTTTACTTGCGTTTGTTCCGGTGCGTTACTGCCATAGTGGGCGGATTTCCCGCCGCCCCGCCGGTGAGTGGGAGACACGAGCAGGGAGACGCCGTGCGCCTGGGACGTAGGGCCGCCGCCGCGGCCGGCGCCGGGACCCTGGTCGCCGCCCTGGCCGTCGCGACCGTCCCGCCGGCTGCGGTGACCGCAGCGCCCGCGGCCCTGCACTCCCCGGGCTCACTCCGCCAGGTGCCCGCCACCGCGCAGTGCGAGGCGGACTTCGGCGTGGCGTGCTACCAGCCGCTGCAGCTCCAGCGCGCGTACGATCTCGGCCCGCTGTACGCCCAGGGCGTGACCGGCCGGGGCGTCACGATCGCCATCGTGGACTCCTTCGGTTCCCCCACCATCCAGGCCGACCTGGCCGCCTTCGATCAGGCCCTCGGCCTGCCCGCCCCGCCGTCCTTCACCGTCATCCAGCCCGCCGGAGCCGTCCCGCCCTACGACCCGGCCGACGCCGACATGGTGGGCTGGGCCGGCGAGACCACCCTGGACGTGGAGTACGCGCACGCCATCGCGCCCGGCGCCAGCATCCTGCTCGTCGAGACGCCGGTCTCGGAGAGCGAGGGGGTGACCGGGTTCCCCCAGATCGTCCAGGCCGAGGAGTACGTGATCGATCACCAGCTCGGCGACGTGATCAGCCAGAGCTTCAGCGCCGCCGAGCAGACCTTCGCCGCCCGGGACGCCGTCGAGGCGCTGCGCGGCGCGTACACCGACGCCGACGCCCATCAGGTCACCGTGCTGTCCAGCACCGGTGACAGCGGGGCGGCCAACGTCGGCCGGGACGGCCAGACCTACCTCACCGCCCCCACCACGACCTGGCCGCCCAGCGACCCCCTGGTCACCGCGGTCGGCGGTACCCAGCTGCACCTGGACGCCAGCGGTCAGCGCACCTCGCCCGACACGGTGTGGAACGACACCGACAGCATCCCGGCCAGCCAGTTCGTCTTCGGCGACGACGGCCCTCATCCGCTCGCCACCGGGAGCGGGCTGTCGGCGCTGTTCTCCCGGCCGTCCTACCAGGACCCGGTCCGCGCCGTGGTCGGCGACCGCCGGGGCGTGCCCGACATCTCGATGAGCGCGGCCTGCGACGGGGCCGTCGACGTCTACCACACGTTCGCCGGCCAGGCCCCCGGCTGGCGTCAGACCTGCGGCACCAGCGAGGCCGTCCCGCTGTTCGCGGGCATCGTGGCCCTCGCCGACCAGGTCGCCCATCACCGGCTCGGCCTCATCAACCCCGCCCTCTACCAGATGTCCGCCCGCCACCTCCCCGGGCTGATCGACGTGACCAGCGGCGACACCACCGTGACCGTCGAGGCGGGCGGCCAGCCCGTCACCGTCCCGGGCAATGCCGCGGGCCCCGGCTATGACCTGGCGTCCGGGGTGGGCACGGTGAACGCGGCCCAGTTCGTCCCGGAGCTGGCCCAGCTGGCCGGCCACTGACCCGGCCCCGGCCGGGCCGCCAACCAGGCCCGTCCCCGCGCGCGCCTTACTAGGATGGAGTCATCCCCGCTGCCACTTCCGGTGAAGGTGCCATGACTGACCACGTATATGCGGACCAGGCGGACAAATTCGCGCCCGTCGGGCTGACGTTCGACGACGTGCTCCTGCTCCCGGCCCATTCCGAGATCCTGCCCAGCGAGGCGGAGACCACGACCCGGATCACCCGCCGCCTCCGGGTGCGCATCCCGCTGGTGTCGGCGTCCATGGACACCGTCACCGAGGCCCGGATGGCGGTGGCCATGGCCCGCCAGGGCGGCGTCGGCGTGCTGCACCGCAACCTGTCCGTCGAGGACCAGGCGCAGCAGGTGGACATGGTCAAGCGGTCCGAGGCGGGCATGATCACCGACCCGGTGACCTGCGGGCCGGACGCGACCATCGCCGACGTGGACCGGCTGTGCAGCCAGTACCGGATCTCCGGCGTCCCGGTCACCGGCGGCGAGGGGGTGCTGCTCGGCATCGTCACCAACCGGGACATCCGCTTCGAGACCGACCACAGCCGCCGGGTGGCCGAGGTCATGACGCCGATGCCGCTGGTCACCGCGCCGGTCGGCGTGCCCTCGGCCGAAGCCCTGCGGCTGCTGCGCGTGCACAAGGTGGAGAAGCTGCCCCTGGTCGACCCGGCCGGCCGGCTGCGCGGGCTGATCACGGTGAAGGACTTCACCAAGAGCGAGGAGTTCCCCGCCGCCACCAAGGACGCCAGGGCCGGCTGGTCGTCGGGGCGGCCATCGGCGTCGGCGAGGACGCCAAGCGCCGGGCCCAGGCCCTCACCGAGGCCGGCGCCGACTTCCTGGTCGTGGACACCGCGCACGGTCACGCCCAGGCCGTGCTGGAGATGATCGGGCAGATCAAGGCCAACGCTGACACCGAGGTCGTCGGGGGCAACGTGGCCACCCGGGCCGGGGCGCAGGCCCTGATCGACGCGGGTGCCGACGGGGTCAAGGTCGGTGTCGGCCCGGGCTCCATCTGCACCACCCGGGTCGTAGCCGGGGTGGGCGTGCCGCAGGTGACCGCCATCTACGAGGCGGCGCAGGCCGCCCGCCCGGCCGGCGTGCCGGTGATCGGCGACGGCGGCCTGCAGTACTCCGGTGACATCGCCAAGGCCATCGCCGCGGGCGCCGACACGGTCATGCTGGGCAGCCTGCTCGCGGGCTGCGAGGAAAGCCCCGGCGAGGTGGTCTTCATCAACGGCAAGCAGTACAAGCTGTACCGGGGCATGGGCTCGCTGGGCGCCATGCGCAACCGGGAGCGCGGCCGCTCCTACTCCAAGGACCGCTACTTCCAGGATGACGTGCTGCGCGAGGACAAGCTGGTGCCCGAGGGCATCGAGGGCCAGGTCCCGTACCGCGGCCCGCTGGCCGCCGTGGCCGGCCAGCTGGTCGGCGGCCTGCGCGCGGCCATGGGGTACTGCGGGGCCCGGACCATCGCGGACCTGAAGGAAGCGCGCTTCATCCAGATCACCGCGGCCGGGCTGACCGAGAGCCACCCGCACGACGTGCACATGACCGTCGAGGCGCCGAACTACTACGGTCGCGCGGGCCGGGACGGGGGAGACCGCCGGTGACGGACGTGGAGATCGGCCGGGGCAAGTCCGGCCGCCGGGCCTATTCGCTCAACGAGATCGGGATCGTGCCCGCGCGGCGGACCCGGGACCCGGAAGAGGTGTCGATCGCCTGGCAGATCGACGCCTACCGGTTCGACCTGCCGCTGATGGCCTCGCCCATGGACAGCGTCGTGTCGCCCGCCACGGCCATCGCCATCGGCCAGCTCGGCGGGCTGGCCGTCCTCGACGTCGAAGGCCTGTGGACCCGGTACGAGGACCCCGAGCCGCTGCTGGCCGAGGTGACCGAGCTCGACGAGCAGGCCGCCACCCGCCGCCTGCAGGCCATGTACGCCGCGCCCATCTCCGAGGACCTCATCGGGCGCCGGATCGAGGAGGTGGCCCGGGCCGGCGTGACCACCGCGGCCAGCCTGTCGCCGCAGCGCACGGCCCGGTACTACAAGGCCGTGGTGGACGCGGGCGTGGACATCTTCGTCATCCGCGGTACCACCGTCTCGGCCGAGCACGTGTCCGGCCGGGCCGAGCCGCTGAACCTGAAGCAGTTCATCTACGAGCTCGACGTCCCGGTCGTGGTGGGCGGCTGCGCCACCTACGCGGCCGCGCTGCACCTGATGCGCACCGGCGCGGCCGGCGTGCTGGTCGGCTTCGGCGGCGGCTCAGGGCACACCACGGGCACCGTGCTCGGCGTCGCCGTGCCGATGGCCACCGCCATCGCCGACGTGGCCGCGGCCCGCCGGGACTACCTGGACGAGTCCGGCGGCCGCTACGTGCACGTGGTCGCGGACGGCTCGATGACCAGCAGCGGCGACATCGCCAAGGCGCTGGCCATCGGGGCCGACGCGGTGATGGTGGGCTCGCCGCTGGCCCGCGCGGCCGAGGCGCCCGGCCGCGGTTACCACTGGGGGAGCGAGGCCAACCACACCGAGCTGCCCCGCGGCACCCGGCTGCAGGTCGGCACGATCGGCACCCTCCAGCAGATCCTGCACGGACCGTCCACCGTCCCCGACGGCTCGATGAACCTGATGGGCGCGCTGCGCCGCACCATGGCCACGGCCGGCTACTCCGACCTGAAGGAGTTCCAGCGGGTCGAGGTCGTCGTCGCCGATTCCGGCCTGCCGTCGGGCCGCCGCTAGACTCCCTGCCATGCCTCGGCTCCGCGTCCTCTCCGGCATCCAGCCCACCGCCGATTCGTTCCACCTCGGCAACTACCTCGGCGCGCTCCGGCAGTGGGTGACGCTGCAGGACAGCTACGACGCGTTCTACTGCGTGGTGGACCTGCACGCGATCACCGTGCCGCAGGATCCCGCCCTGCTGTCCCGCCGGACCAGGGTCGCGGCCGCCCAGCTGCTCGGCGCCGGCCTCGACCCGGACCGGTGCACGCTGTTCGTGCAGAGCCACGTGCCCGAGCACACCGAGCTGGCCTGGGTGCTGGGCTGCATGACCGGGTTCGGCGAGGCCAGCCGGATGACCCAGTTCAAGGACAAGTCGTCCCGGGAGGGCCAGGAGCAGGCCTCGGTGGGCCTGTTCACCTACCCCATCCTGCAGGCCGCGGACATCCTGCTCTACCAGGCCGAGCAGGTGCCGGTCGGCGAGGACCAGCGGCAGCACCTGGAGCTGAGCCGGACGCTGGCCCAGCGGTTCAACCACCGGTACGGCGAGACCTTCGTCCCGCCGCAGCCCTACATCCTGGCCGAGGTGGCCAAGATCTTCGACCTGCAGGACCCGACGGCCAAGATGAGCAAGTCGGGCTCCTCGGTGCAGGGCATCGTCGACGTCCTGGACGAGCCGGCCGTGATCCGGCGGAAGATCGCCCGGGCCGTCACCGACCCCGGCTCGGATGTCCGGGCCGACCCCGAGGCCAAGCCCGGCGTGACCAACCTGCTGCGGATCTACTCGGCCCTGTCCGGCGAGCCGGTGGACACCCTGGAGGCCAAGTACGCGGGCGCCGGGTACGGCGCGTTCAAGAAGGACCTGGCCGAGGTGGTCGTGGGCGCCTTCGCCCCCATCCGGGAGAAGACCCAGCAGATCCTGGCCGACGAAGCCGGGCTGGACCGGGTGCTGGCCCACGGGGCCGCCCGGGCCCGCGAGGTGGCCGGCCAGAGCATGACCGCGGTCCGCGACCGGATGGGCTTCCTGGGCTCAGCCGGCTGAGCCCTCGGCCGGCCCGCTAGCTCCGGTACCGGCTGGGCCGGCCCGCGCGGAACCGCCGGCGGCTGTAGGCGACGCCCGCCGCCGCCGCGCCCACCGCGGCGAAGCTGAACGCCGCGGCGGCCAGCACGGACGGGCCCGAGCCCGGCGGCCGGGAGTGCGCCAGCGCCTGCACCTGCGGCGTGCTGGCCGTCGCGCGGGCCGACGGAGACGCCCCGGCGGGCAGCGGGCTGACCAGGGCGCCGACCGGGCTGACCTTGCTGTCCACCGAGAAGCCCCAGTTGAGCAGGGCCTCGGCCGACTTGATCTCGCTCAGCGCCGGGCAGTGCAGCAGGGTGACGATCAGCGTCCGGCCGTTCCGGGCCGCCATCCCGACGTAGGTGGCGCCCGCCGCGCTGGTCCAGCCGATCTTCCCGCCCACGGCGCCCGGATAGTCGGTCAGCAGCGAATTCTGGTTGTACAAGGTGACGGCCTTCTGCCGGGCCACCACGAACCGCGCGCTCCTGGTCTGGTCGTACGTCAGGAAGGCCGGCTCCTTCAGCGCCTGCCGGGCGACCAGGGCCAGGTCGTAGGCGGACACGTGCTGACCCGGCGCGTCCAGCCCGTTCGGGTCGGCCGCGACGGTGTCGTCGGCCTGCAGCTGCTTCGCCTCGGCGTTGATCAGGGCCATGCCCTTGGCGTAGGAGCCGGTCGCCTCGGTCAGCGCGACCGCGGCGTCGTTGGCCGAGATCGTCAGCAGCGCGGTGAACAGGTCGGAGACCTTGTAGCCCCGCCCGGTGACCAGGCCCACCACGTTCGGCTCCACTGAGGTGGCCCGCTTGCTCGCCACCACCCCCGCGTTCGGGTTGAGGACCGGGATCAAGGCGACCGCGGTGAGCATCTTGAGCGTGCTGGCCGGCCGGTACCAGCCGTGCGCGTCCTTGGCCGCCAGCACCTGGCCGGTACCCGCGTCCGCCACGACGAACGCCGAGGCCTGGATGCCCGGCAGCCGGGGCGTCTGGCCCGACGGGTAGTTGACGGCCATCCCGCGGGACGCCAGCTGCTGGCCGCCGACCGCCGGCCGGGCCGGGCCCGCGGTCGGCGTCGGCGTACCCGGCGACACGGTGACCGGGCCGAGCGACGGCTGCGGATCCGGGCCGCCCAGCGTGGCGGCTGCGGCCGGACCGGGCGCGCCGCCGAGCACGGCGGCGCACAGCACGGCCGCGCCCGCGGCCGCCGGCTTGATCCGGTCCAGCATGAGCCTTCCGCCCTTGTCCTGCGGTTACCGGTCTGTCCCGAAGTAACCTGGTCGTCATGCAATGCACGGCTGAGCCCGGAGTCTGGTTCACCCGTGCCCGTGCCGACAGCAAGCTTACGGATTCCGGGCCCGCCGCGAAGGCCGCTCAGCCCGGAGAGTATCCAGTTGATAACGCAGAGTTGCTAACGGTGTGCCTCTGCCGTCCGGGTCAAGCACGGCGGCCTGCCGGTCCCGGCCTTGGCCTCCCCTCGCCCGGCGGCACCGGGCGATCGAGACCGAAACCATGTTTTTACCGCTCCGCTATGCGATGCGGTCGGCCGCGGGCCTTGGAAAGGCTGGCGGCGCATTGCGTGACGCACGGGGCGAGTACCAGCCCGGCGAACGTTGAACCTGCTGTAATTCCGGGCCTGGAGGTCTGTCATGGGTATCGAGTGGAATCCCTCTCGCGGTGCGACGCTCGGCGTCGAATGGGAGGTGCAGCTCATCGACTCCGAGACCAAGATGCTGCGCCAGGAGGCCGGCAAGCTGCTGAGCGACCTGCCCGCCGGCAGCGATACGGGAGAGCACCCGCATATTCGCCATGAGCTGATGCAGTCGACGCTCGAGTTGGTCACCGGAATCTGCCACACCGTGTCCGAAGCAAAGGAAGACCTGGCCAGGACCATTACGGAACTCCAGCGAGCAGCGGCTGAGCACGGTATTCTGCTGGCATGCGCCGGGACCCACCCGGTGAGCGACTGGCGTGACGCGGCAATGGCGCCAATCCAGCGCTATGCGGAGCTCGTCGAGCAAATGCAATGGCTGGCCCGCCGGATTCAGACGTTCGGCGTGCATGTCCATGTGGGAGTCAAGGACGGGAACAAGGCGATCCCGATCGTCAATGCTCTCGCTGCTTACCTCCCGCATTTTCTCGCGATAACTGCATCAAGCCCATTCTGGTGCGGGTATGACACCGGGCTTGCCTCCAGCAGGTCGGTGACCTTCGGCGCGCTGCCGACGGCGGGTCCGCCTAGCCGCCTCGCGGACTGGAAGCAGTTCGAGGACTACATGGACACGCTGCTGCGCGCCGGGACTATCCGCAGCATCAAGGAGGTCTGGTGGGACATCCGGCCACACCCGGACTTCGGCACGATCGAGATCCGGATGTTCGACGGCCTGCCGACGCTCCGCGAGGTCGGCATGGTCACCGCTCTCTCGCAGTGCCTGGTCCAGCTCTTCGACCTGCAGCTGGACCGCGGCTACACGCTGCCGTCCCCGTCCTCCTGGGTGGTCAGGGACAACAAGTGGCGCGCCACGCGGTACGGACTGGACGCGATCGTGATTACTGATGAGGCCGGCGCCACGGCGCCGCTACGCGATGAACTCTACGAGCTGCTCCTGGAGCTGGAGCCGGTCGCCTCGCGGCTCGGCTGCCTCGACGAGCTCTCCGTGGCCTTCGAGGTCCTGGAGCAAGGCGCCTCCTACGAGCGGCAGCGCGCGGTCTACTCGCGCACCGGCGACCTGGTCAGCGTCGTCGACTCCCTGATCACGGAGTTCGCCGACGATACGTTCGCCACGCAAGGGGGTGCGGGGCATGGAAGGCAATGACCTGGGTGCGGACCTGGACGCATTCTGGAGCAAGCACTCGGCCGAGCTGATCGAGTTCCGCCGCGACCTGCACGCCCATCCGGAGCTGGCCAACGCCGAGCACCGGACCACGCGCCGGGTCGCGCTGCGCCTGGCCGCTGCCGGGCTGCGCCCGGTGATCCTGCCCAAGGGCACCGGCCTGACCGTCGACATCGGCTCGCTGGATGACGACGACGACAGCGGCGACCGGCCGGTGGTCGGCCTGCGGGCCGACATCGACGCCCTGCCCATGGCCGATGAGAAGGACGTGCCCTACCGCTCGACCGTGCCGGACGCCTGCCACGCGTGCGGGCACGACGTGCACACCACCGTGCTGGTCGGCACCGGCCTCTACCTGGCCGCCCAGGCTGCCGCCGGGCTCCTGCCGGGCAAGGTCCGGCTCGTCTTCCAGCCCGCCGAGGAAGCCGCCAACGGCGCGCTGGACGTGATCGCGGCGGACGCCGTCAACTCCGTCGGCCGGATCTTCGCCCTGCACTGCGACCCGCGCCTGGACGCCGGCCAGCTCGGCGTGCGCTCCGGCGCGATCACCGCCGCCTGCGACAAGGTGGAGGTGCGGGTGACCGGGCCCGGCGGGCACACCGCCCGGCCGCACCTGACCGCCGACCTGGTGTACGCGCTCGGCAAGATCATCACCGAGGTCCCGGCCGCGCTGTCCCGACGCGTCGACCCGCGGTCCAGCCTGAGCCTGGTCTGGGGCCGGGTGAACGCCGGGACGGTGGCCAACGCCATCCCGGATGCCGGCGTGGCCGAGGGGACCATCCGCTGCCTGGACGACGAGGCCTGGCACCGCGCGCCTGACCTGCTCAAGGACCTCATCGACTCGATCGCCGCCGCGTACGGGGTCAACGCCGAGGTCAGCTACCAGCGCTACGTGCCGCCCACGGTGAACGACCAGGCCAGCGCGGCCATGATGGCATCCGCCGCGCTGGGCGTGCTGGGCGCGGGCTCGGTCGTGCAGACCCCGCAGAGCCTCGGCGGGGAGGACTTCGCCTGGTACCTGGAGTCCATTCCCGGCGCGCTGGCCCGCCTGGGCGTGCGCGTGCCCGGCTCGACCACCTCGCTGGACATCCACCAGCCGACCTTCGACGTGGACGAGCGGGCCATCGGCATCGGGGTCAAGGTCATGGCGGCCACGGCCATCAACGCCCTCTGGGACGACGGCTCGATCGTGGCCCAGCCCCTCCCCGGCGTCACCAGCTCGTAGCTCCCGCCCGGGGCCGGCCGCCGTCGCGTCGCCGGGCCCTGGGGCGGCCGGGGGATAGGCTTAACGGATGGGAAGCGTGCCGGTCAGGCGCCGGAAGCGGTCCGCCGTGTCCGGCGGCCCGCAGACCTTCCGCTCGCCGACGGCCGTCATCCTCTGGTGGGTCTGGGTCGTGTTCGCGCTGGCCAACTTCATCGACCTGGCCGTGCAGGGGCGAGATCACGGCGCGGTGGTGGCCGCGGCCATCCTGCTGCTGGTCACCGGCCTGGCCTACATCGGCGGTCAGCGCCCCCGGATCATCGTCGAGCAGGCCGGGCTCACCGTGCTGAACCCGCTGCGCGATCATCACGTCGGCTGGGCCAACGTGACCAAAATCGACCTGTACGACCTGCTCCGGGTGCACTGCGACCAGGGCCAGGCCAAGCCCGTGGTGATCAACGCCTGGGCCGTGCACTACTCCCGGCGCCGCAAGGTCGCCGCCCAGCTCAAGGCCAGCCGCCAGTCCAGCCGGATGACTCCCGGGCGTTCCCCGGACCTGCCCGGCCTGGGCGGCGGCCGGTCGCCCCGGTACGGGAACCCCTCGGCCGGCTCCGGGGCGACGGCCGAGGCCGAAGCCGAGCAGGTCGTCTCGGTCCTCCAGGAGTACGTCAACGTGGCCCGGGCCGAGGCCGTCTGGGCCGACGGCACGGCCTCCGGCCCCGCGAACGACGGCCAGCCCGGGCAGGCCGCCGCCCAGGCCGCCTCCGCCGATGCGGCCGTCTCCGGCGATGCAGCTGCCAGCGATGCGGCCGGGGCCCACGTCCCGGCTGATCCTCGGCTGGCCGGCTGGCGCGAGCCGCTGCGCAGCAGCTGGAACGTGCGCGCCATCCTGGCCGTAGTCGTCCCGGCCGTGATCCTGCTCATCGTCAGCCTGGTCTGACGGCCAGCCCGGCCGCCACCCCGGCCGTCACCATCCCGGCCGTTACCGCCGCGGCCCTCACCACCTCAGCCGCCGCCGCGGCCCTCACCGCCGCGGCTGTTACGTACCGGGCGGCTCGGAGGCGTACGGGCCGGCGTTGGCCTCGCCCATCTTGGCGCAGGGCAGCGCGCGTATGGCCGTGACGTAGTCTTCCGGCGCGCCCGCCTTCTCGGCGGAGTCAGCCAGGATGCCGACGGCTCGCGCCGAGGGCAGCCCGCCCTCGTAGAAGTTGAGTACGTAGAGCCAGCTCAGTACGTCCCCGTCCAGGGTCTGCACCCGGACCTTGGCCTTGCGGTAGTAGCCGAGGGTGGCGCCGTCCCAGTTGTCGAGTTCCTTCTCGTCGACCTCGAACATGTCGTACAGCACGACGAACACCCGGGACCCGGCTTCCTCCACCACCGTGGCCAGCGGCCCGTCCCAGCCGATGTCCTCACCGCCGAAGGTCAGCCGCCAGCCTTCCAGCCAGCCGGTGCCGCGGTGCGGTGAATGGGGGCAGCGCAGCTGCATCTGCTCCGGGTCCATGTTGCTGCCGTAGGCCGCGTACAGTGCCACGGGGGAAAGCGTACGGCGTCCCCGCTGCGGCCCGCCGGTTTTGCCTGACCTGCCAGCAGTGTTTTTCCCGTGGCGCCCGCCGCCGCCGGCGAGCCCGGCTCAGGCCGGCCGAGGCCGGCCAGGGCTGCTCCCGGACGCTGGGACGCATATATAGGAGAATGACCAGACGTGACCATGCCACCGCATTCCATCGCGATCCTGGGCGGCGGGCCAGGCGGTTACGAGGCCGCCCTGGTCGCCGCTCAGCTCGGCGCCGACGTCACCGTCGTCGACTCCGACGGCATCGGCGGGGCGTGCGTCCTCACCGACTGCGTCCCGTCCAAGACCCTCATCGAGACGTCCAACGTGATGACCATGCTCCAGCGCGCCACCCGGCTCGGCGTCGCCTCCGGCGGCCTGAACACGGTGAACGCGGCCCGGCTGTACGAGCGGATCACCGACCTGGCCCGGGCCCAGTCGGCTGACGTCGGCTCGCTGCTGGAGGGGGCCGGGGTCAAGGTGATCAAGGCCCACGGCCGGCTGGCCGGCCCGGGGGTGGTCGCCGCCGGCGGGACGGAGGTCAAGGCCGAGACGATCCTGGTCGCCACCGGCGCCCTGCCCCGGGAGATGCCCGGCGCGGAGCCTGACGGCGAGCGCATCTTGACCTGGCGGCAGCTGTATGACCTGACCGAGATCCCGCGCGACCTGATCGTCATCGGCTCCGGCGTCACCGGAGCCGAGTTCGCCGGGGCCTACCAGGCCCTGGGCTCCCGGGTCACCCTGGTCTCCTCGCGGGACCGGGTCCTGCCGAACGAGGATGAGGACGCGGCCAACCTCATCGAGGACGTCTTCCGGCGCCGGGGCATGACCGTGCTGAGCCGCTCGCGGGCCCGGTCGGTGACCCGCGACCACGACGGCGTCACGGTGACCCTGGTGGACGGGCGCACCCTGTCCGGCAGCCATTGCCTGCTGACCGTGGGCATGATCCCGCGCACCGAGGGCTGCGGCATCGACCAGGCGGGCATCAGGAGAGACAAGAGCGGCTTCATCCAGGTCGACCGCGTGTCCCGGACCTCGGTCCCCGGGGTCTACGCGGCCGGCGACTGCACCGGCGTGCAGATGCTGGCCTCGGTCGCGGCCATGCAGGGCCGGATCGCCATGTGGCACGCCCTGGGGCAGGCCCTGGTCCCGCTCCGGCTGAACCAGGTGGCCGCGACCATCTTCACCCAGCCGGAGATCGCCACCGTCGGGGTGACCCAGCGCGCGGTCACCTCGGGTGAGGTTTCCGCCCGGGTCCTGAAGCTGCCCCTCGGCACCAACCCGCGGGCCAAGATGGCCGGGTACGCCGACGGCTTCGTGAAGCTGATGTCCAGCCCGGGCAGCGGCCGGGTCCTGGGCGGCGTGGTGGTCGCCCCGCGGGCCAGCGAGCTGATCCTGGCCGTGTCCGTCGCCGTCGAGCAGCGCCTCACCGTCGAGCAGCTGGCGCACACCTTTGCCGTCTACCCGTCCCTGTCCGGCAGCCTGACCGAGGCGGCCCGGGAGCTGATGGAGGTCACTCCCGGCACGCTCGGGCTGCCGGTCGGCCCCTGACCCGAGCGGGCCGCGCCAGGCCCGGCGGGCCTAGTGCGACGGCCGGCCGGTGTCGGGGTCGTTGGGCGGCTGCAGGCCGTGCCGGCGCAGCCGGTTGACCCGGATGTCGTCGGCGTACATGGCCACCACGCCCACGCTGCAGATCAGGAACAGCGCCGGGACCATGATGTGGATGAACAGCGGGCCCGGGAAGGCGGCCAGCACGGCCGCGATGGGCAGCGTGACCAGCAGGTGCCGCCAGGTCAGGCGACCTCGCCAGCCCGCGTCGGTCAGCTCGTGCCTGACCCACTCCCGGTACCGGTCGGGCAGCCGGAACCCGATCGCGAACAGCAGTTTCCGGCCCGCGCTGGGGTCACCCGGAAGCCTGCTCACGCTGGCTCATTCTAGTCGCCTCCGGCCGGGACAGCTCCGCGCGCGTAACGGCCGGTCCTGTCCTCCGGGAACCAGGGCCGGTCACGTCCAGAAAGAGTTGTCTCCTGCTATACGCCCTTCCTCAACCGAAGTGTGACCTCGGGTACGTACAGTGAGCATTACATCGGTTCCGGCGCTGCTTCGGGGCAGCGTACGGCGAGCCGGCGCCAGGGTGCACGACGGCCGCGACATTTCGTTACGAGGGGATAACGAAAGCGGGGTGCGGCTATCTGTCCTGTATGGCCTGACGTTGAGCTTTTGAATGCACATGACGGGGCGGAGCGGAAGGGAGCCCGGGTGCGCCTGATCGTCTCGGGACACCGAGGATGAGCGTGCTTGGCATGCTGGCGTGGCTGGCGGCTGCGGTGAGCCTGTGGCTCGGCGCCCGCCGGTCCGACGCCGCCCTCGCCCGCGGCTACCGGTGGCTGGCCGGGGCGGCCGGGCTGTACTGCGTCGCGCTCGTCATCGCCCAGGCGGTGGGCCCGGCCCTGAATCCCGACTCCGGCCTGTCCTTCGCCGACCTGCCGGCCCTGCTGGCCGTGGCCCTCGCCGCGATCGGCATCTGGGCCCTGGCCGCCGGGCCCGCGGGCGGCATCCGGGCCGCCGCGGACCCGGAAACCGCCCAGGCCGGCCACGGGGCCCGGCCGCCCAGCGGCCAGGCCGGCCCGCCCGCGAGCCGCGACGCGGCGGGCGAGACCGGCGGCACCGGGCTGCCCGACCCGGCGGCACCAGGCCTGCCCGGCCTGGCCGACGGTTCTGTGCTGGCCATCTCCGTGCTCGTGATCGGCTGGATCACCTTGTTCGGCGGAGAGTTCCACCGCTCCGGCGAGCGGCCCGGAACCTTCGTGCTGGCCCTCATCCACGTGCTGGCCGACCTGGCCGTGCTGGGCGCGCTGCTGCCCCTGGCCGTCCGTTCGTGGCAGCGGGTCATGCTGCCTTACCTGGCCCTGATCATCGTCCTGGCCGGCGACGCCGTGGCCGTGGGCCAGCGGGCCCTGGGCGGTGAACCCGGCGTCCTGGCCCAGCTGCTGGCCGTGGCTGCGGCGCTGGTCCTCGGCGCGGCCCCGTGGCGGGTCTCGCGCCCGTCCCCCCGGATGGCCCCGAGCTGGGCTGGCCGGGCCGGGCCGGTGTCGGCCGCGGCCACCGTCGTGGCCGCGCTCGCCGCCGTCGCCGCGGCCGCCGTGGTCATGATCAACGGCCTGGTCACGGGCTCGGCCACCGGAGCCGCCCTGCTGGTGGCGGGCGGCGCCGGCGTGGTGGTGCTGGCCGTGCGGGCGTTCATGCTGGCCCGGCAGAACGGGATGATCCTGGGCATCTGGCAGGAGTCCAGCCGCAGCCTGCGCGAGCTGGCCAGCCGGACCAATGACGTGGTGCTGGTCTGTGACCTCGACGGCGCCATCAGCTACGCCAGCCCGGCGGTCGGGGATTACGGCTACACCCCCGCGGGCCTGTCCGGGCGGCGGCTGCTCGATTATGTCCACCCCGACGACCGCGGCGCCGTGCTCGCCGCGTGCCGGCTGGCCCTGGCCTCCGGCCCGGCGCCCGATCCGGCCGCCCCGGCCCCCGCCGCCGGACCAGGCCCCGCCGGACCAGGCCCCGCCGGACCAGGCCCCGCCGGACCAGGCCCCGCCGGATCAGCCGCCGCCGGCCCGGCCGCCGGGCGGTTCCCGGCCCGGGTGCGCGCCGCCGACGGCACCTGGCGGCACGTCGAGTCGGCCGTGCTGCGCTACCAGGCCCCCGGGCAGCCCAGCCAGGTCCTGGTCACCGCGCGCGACGTCAGCGACCAGATGGCGCTGCGCCAGCAGGTCGCCCACCTGACCTTCCACGACGGCCTCACCGGCCTGCCCAACCGGGCCTATCTCGAGGAGCGGGCCCGGGACCTGCTGCGCCAGGGTTCCTCCGCCCGCCTGATCGGTGTCATCTTCCTCGACCTGGACCGCTTCACCGCGGTGAACGACTCGGTCGGGCACGGCGCCGGCGACCTGGTGCTGGCCCAGGCCGCGCGGCGGCTGCGCGCCGCGGCCCCGGTGCGTGACACGGTGGCCCGCTGGGGCAGTGACGAGTTCGCCGTCCTGGTCGAGAACGCCGGCGGCGCGACCGAGGTCGCCGACATCGCCCGGCGGCTGGTCGGCGCGATCGCCGCCGAGCCGTTCCGGGTCGCGGGCCAGCAGGTCGCCCTGACCGCCAGCGCCGGGGTGGCCGTGACCGCCCGCGACGCCGAGCAGCCCGACCACCCCGACGGGCTGGCCGGCCTGGTCCTGCGCAACGCGGACGTGGCCATGTCGCGGGCCCGGGAGTCGGGCGGGGACCGGGCCGAGACCTACGCCGCCTACATGCACGCCGACGTGGTCCGGCGGCTGGAACTGGTCACCGGCCTGCAGCAGGCCATCAGCCACGGTGACCTGGCCCTGCAGTACCAGCCGGTCGTGGAGCTGGCCACCTCCCGCGTCATCGGGGCTGAGGCCCTGGTCCGCTGGTGGCGCGACGGCGAGGTCGTCCCGCCGCACGAGTTCCTCGGCGCGGCCGAGGAGTCGGGCCTGATCATCCCGCTCGGTGAATGGGTCCTCCGGGAGGCCTGCGCGCAGGGCGCGGCCTGGCGGGAGGCGTCCTGGGACATCGGGGTCTCGGTCAACCTGTCCGCCCGGCAGCTCACCGCGCCCGGCTTCACCGCCCGGGTGGCGAGCATCCTGGCCGAGACCGGCCTGCCCGCCGCCGCCCTCACCGTCGAGGTGAACGAGCACGTGCTGGTGGCCGACGACGGCCCGGCCGTCGGGGAGCTCGCCGAGCTGCACCGCCTCGGCGTCCGGATGGCCATCGACGACTTCGGCACCGGCTACGCCTCGCTGGCCCACCTGCGCCAGCTCCCGCTGGACGTCATCAAGATCGACCCGTCGTTCGTGGCCGGGCTGGGCCACGACGACACGCTGACCCTGCTGACCAGGACCGTGGTGCAGCTCGGCCGCGAGCTCGGCCTGCGGGTCATCGCCGAGGGCATCGAGCAGCCCCGCCAGCTCACCGCGCTGCGCGAGATGGGCTGCGGCTACGGCCAGGGCTTCCTGGTCGCCCGGCCGATGGCCGCCCCCGGCGTCGAGGCGCTGATCAGGACGTCAACCGAGGAGGCGGGCGAGCCGGGGGAGCCTGCTCGTCTCGGCATGTGAGACAACCGGCGCCATCGGTTGACGTGTTGTTCGCCGGGCGCAGTATGGTGATACACGTGAAACTCACGCACATCCTCGTACTTGGTCGGCACGCAGCCAGCTGACCAAGCAGCTTGCTGCGTGCTCCCCTCGACTGCCGACTGGCACGAGGGGATTTTTTATGCCGCTGCTTTCCTAGCCAGGGAGATTGAACCGATGACCGAGCAGATCACGGGCCGCAAGGGCGCCGGCGATCCGGACGGGCCCGCGGGCAGCCAGGACCAGCCGGGGGCGGCCGCCTCCGCCGTGCCCAGCCCGCGTGACCTGGCCGCTCGCTCGCCGCACCGTGACGCCGGGCGCGCCGCCGACAGCTATCCCGAGGCCCCCGCCGGGACCGCCCCGAACGGGACCGCGGCCAGCGGGGCCGCCCCGGGCGCGGCCCAGGGCGGGACGGCCCAGAACGGAACGGCCGAGCCGGCCCCGGGCGATCCCCGGGCGCACGTCAGCGGCCCGTCCCGGGTCCGGGCCACCGGGGCGCAGGCCCTGGTCTACGCGCTCGAGCAGGTCGGCGCGGACACCGTGTTCGGCATCCCGGGCGGCGCCGTGCTGCCCGCCTACGACCCGCTGCTCGACTCCCAGATCATCCGGCACATCCTGGTCCGGCACGAGCAGGGCGCGGGGCACGCCGCCACCGGTTACGCCCAGGCCACCGGCCGCGTCGGCGTGTGCATGGCGACCAGCGGCCCGGGCGCCACCAACCTGGTCACGCCCATCGCCGACGCCTACATGGACTCGGTGCCGCTGGTGGCCATCACCGGCCAGGTGGCCACGACCATGATCGGGACCGACGCCTTCCAGGAGGCGGACATCTCCGGGATCACCATCCCGATCACCAAGCACAACTTCCTGGTCACCAAGCCCGAGGACATCGCCCGGACCATCGGCGAGGCGTTCCACGTGGCCCTGACCGGTCGGCCCGGGCCGGTCCTGGTCGACATCGCCAAGGACGCGATGCAGTCCATGACCGAGTTCAGCTGGCCGGTGCCCTTCGACCTGCCCGGCTACCATCCGGTGACCCGGCCGCACGCCCGGCAGGTGCGCGAGGCGGCCCGGCTCATCAGCGAGTCCAAGCGCCCGGTGCTGTACGTCGGCGGCGGCGTGATCAAGGCGCACGCCTCGGCCCAGCTCCGCGAGCTGGCCGAGCTGACCGGCATCCCGGTCGTCACCACCCTGATGGCCCGGGGCGCCTTCCCCGACCGGCACCCGCAGCACATGGGCATGCCCGGCATGCACGGCACCGTGGCCGCGGTCGGCGCGCTGCAGAAGGCCGACCTGATCATCGCGCTCGGCACCCGGTTCGACGACCGGGTCACCGGCAGGCTCGACACCTTCGCGCCCGGCGCGCTGATCGTGCACGCCGACATCGACCCGGCCGAGATCTCCAAGAACCGCCGGGCCGACGTGCCGATCGTGGGCGACTGCCGCGAGGTCATCTCCGACCTGGTCGGCGCGGTGCGCGCCGAGCACGAGCAGGGCCGGCGCCCCGACCTGGAGGGCTGGCTGTCCCAGCTGAACTCCTACCGCAGCACCTACCCGCTGGGCTACGCCGAGCCGGACGACGGCACGCTGGCCCCGCAGCACGTGATCGAGCGGATCGGGAAGATCGCCGGGCCGGAGGCGCTGTACGTGGCCGGCGTCGGCCAGCACCAGATGTGGGCCGCCCAGTTCATCGATTACGAGAACCCGGGGACCTGGATCAACTCCGGCGGCCTGGGCACCATGGGCTTCGCGGTGCCCGCGGCCATGGGGGCCAAGGTCGGCCAGCCGGACGCCACCGTGTGGGCCATCGACGGCGACGGCTGCTTCCAGATGACCAACCAGGAGCTGGCCACCTGCGCCATCGAGGGCATCCCGGTCAAGGTCGCCATCATCAACAACGGCAGCCTGGGCATGGTCCGGCAGTGGCAGACGCTCTTCTACAGCGAGCGGTACTCCAACACCGACCTGCACCGGAACCGGACCGCCGAGCCCAGGAAGACCAACGGCACCCGCATCCCGGACTTCGTCAAGCTGGCCGAGGCCTACGGCTGCGAGGGCATCCGCTGCGAGGAGCCCGGCCAGGTCGACAGGGTCATCGAGCAGGCCATGGCCATCAACGACCGCCCGGTCGTGGTGGACTTCGTGGTGCACAAGGACGCCATGGTCTGGCCCATGGTCGCGGCCGGCACCAGCAACAACGACATCAAGTTCGCGCGCGGCATTGCGCCCGACTGGGGAGGCTCTGAAGAATGACCACGCACACGCTGTCGGTGCTGGTGGAGAACAAGCCGGGCGTCCTGGTCCGGATCGCCGGGCTGTTCGCGCGGCGTAACTTCAACATCGACTCACTGGCCGTCGGCCCGACCGAGCACGAGGAGATCTCCCGCATCACCATCGTGGTCAACTGCGAGGAGCACCCGCTCGAGCAGGTCACCAAGCAGCTGAACAAGCTGATCAACGTGCTGAAGATCGTCGAGCTCGAGCCGGGCGCCACGGTGCAGCGCGAGCTCATCCTGATCAAGGTCAGGGCGGACGCGGACAGCCGGTCGCGGGTGCTGGAGACGGTGAACCTGTTCCGCGCCCACATCGTCGACGTGGCCGTGGACGTGGTCACCGTCGAGGCGACCGGCAACCGGGAGAAGCTCGATGCCCTGATCAAGGTGCTCGAGCCGTTCGGGATCAAGGAACTCGTCCAGTCCGGCATGGTCGCCATCGGCCGCGGCGGCCGCTCCATCACCGATCGCGCGCTGCGCCCGGTGGAGCGCAGCGCGTAGATTCGGTCCCGGTCCGCAAGAACGAACACGACACACAAGACATAGAGAGGCCCGTTTCCAGTGGCAGAGATCTTCTACGACGACAGCGCCGACCTGTCCGTCATCCAGCGCCGGCACGTCGCCGTCCTCGGCTACGGCAGCCAGGGGCACGCGCACGCCCTGTCCCTCCGGGACTCCGGGGTGGACGTGCGGGTCGGGCTGCCCGAGGGTTCCAAGAGCCGGGAGAAGGCCGAAGGCGATGGCCTGCGCGTGCTCACCCCGGCCGAGGCGTGCGAGGAAGCCGACCTGATCATGGTCCTCATCCCGGACCACCTGCAGCGCCAGCTCTACACCGAGGCCATCGCGCCCGCCCTGGTCCCGGGCGACGCGCTGTTCTTCGCCCACGGCCTGAACATCCGGTACGGCCTGATCACCCCGCCCGAG
The DNA here is from genome assembly GCA_963744005.1 of uncultured Actinomycetes bacterium. Lineage (GTDB taxonomy): Bacteria > Actinomycetota > Actinomycetes > Streptosporangiales > Streptosporangiaceae > Palsa-504. Next base: position 524,207 of record CAVURU010000004.1, read on the forward strand.
GGCGTGGACGTGTGCATGGTCGCCCCCAAGGCCCCCGGCCACCTGGTCCGCCGCCAGTTCGCGCAGGGCCGCGGCGTGCCCGTGCTGGTCTGCGTGGAGCGGGACGCCACCGGCAACGCCTGGCCGCTCACCCTGGCCTACGCCAAGGCCATCGGCGGCACCAAGGCCGGCGCGCTGAAGAGCACCTTCACCGAGGAGACCGAGACCGACCTGTTCGGCGAGCAGACCGTGCTGTGCGGCGGCGTCGCCGAGCTCATCAAGGCCGGCTTCGCCACCCTGGTCGAGGCCGGGTACCAGCCCGAGTCGGCCTACTTCGAGTGCCTGCACGAGATGAAGCTGATCGTCGACCTGATGTACGAGGGCGGCATCTCCAAGATGTACTGGTCGGTGTCCGACACCGCCGAGTACGGCGGCTACACCCGCGGGCCGCGGCTGATCAACGAGCAGACCCGCGAGGAGATGCGCCGCATCCTGGGCGAGATCCAGGACGGCACGTTCGCCCGTGAGCTGGTCGAGGAGTTCGACGCGGGCAGCCCCAATTTCCTCAAGCGCCGCGAGGCCGAGCACAACGAGCAGATCGAGCAGGTCGGGGCCAAGCTCCGCCCGCTGATGTCCTGGCTCGACAACGAGGACTAAGCCCCGGTAAGGCCCGGTCAGCCTGGCTGCAGACCGGACAACAACGGCCGTCGCCGGCCAGACCACGTTTGACTGCCCCGGGCGGGGTAGGGCGTCGTGATGACCGCGAACACGACGCAGACCCTGACCCGCCCCGCCACGAACGGGACCTCAGCCCCCCGCCCGGAGCAGCAGACCGCGATCGCGGGTACCCGCCCGCGCGCCTCGTCCTCCGCGGCCGGCGTGGTGCTCGCCTACCTGCGCGCGCAGGCCCAGGCCCTGGCTGCTTGGGAGCTCCAGGTGCGGGCCGGCGAACCCGACTCGGTGCACCAGATGCGGGTCGCCACCCGCCGGCTGCGCGCCGCGCTGCGGTCCTTCCGCACCGTCATCCCGGCCGCGGACAGCGATCACCTGTACGCCGAGCTGCGCTGGCTCGGCCACGCCCTGGGCCAGGCCCGTGACGACGAGGTCCTCACCGCGCACCTGCGGGACCTCCTGCACACGCTGCCGACCGAGCTGCTCGTCGGCCCGGTCGAGGCCCGGGTGCAGGGCCACTTCGCGCCGCGCCGGGCCGCCTCCCTCACCGCCCTGCTCGAAGCCCTCGACACGCCCCGGTACGCCGACCTGCTGGCCGAGCTGAACCAGCTCATCCACGAGCCGCCCCGCGGCCCGCAGGCCGACGCCCCGGCCCGCGAGGTCCTCCCGGCTGCCGTCCGCCGCGCCTACCGGCAGGCTGACCGCCGGATGCGCCGGGCCCGGCACACCCAGGCCGGCCCGGCCCGGGACACCGCCCTGCACCAGGCCCGCAAGTCGGCCCGCCGGGCCCGCTACGCCGCCGAGGCCTCCGCCCCGGCCAGCGGAACACCCGCCCGCCGGTTCGCCCGCCAGATGAAGCGCATCCAGTCCGTCATCGGCGACCACCACGACCTGGTCACCGTCCGCGCCGAAGCGCGCGAGCTCGGCATCGGCGCGCACCTGGCCGGCGAGAACGCCTTCAGCTACGGCCTGCTGCACGAGCGCGCGCAGCACCAGGCCGAACGGCTCGATGCCCGCGCCCGCGAAGACTGGCACCACGCGTCCCGCCGCAAGTACCGCCGGTGGATGAAGTAGGAACTAAAAATATTATCTCGCATGCTGAGACGGGCGTCTTGAGGGCTGTCGCCTCTCGCCGGCGGCCAGGTACCGTAGCAGGCACTATGCGGCGCCTCGTAGTGGTAGCTGGCCGCAGCGGGAACCTGTAAGAACCTGACTCAGGGCAGGCCGGCGGACCCGCTGCGGAGGTTTGGCGCTGGCCGTAAGCCCTGCCGCGTGATCAGGAGTTCCGCCCGTGTACGACATGTATCCCTGGGACGAAGGTTCCGCCTCAGCCGTCCCGTCCGATGCCGTCCCGTCCGATGCGGCCCCGCCCGCGACGCCCGGGCCCGCTCCCGCGGTCAGCGCCGTGCAGGTCGCGCTGGACCGGCGGGACAACGGCGGCGAGACGGCGGCCGCACCCGGTACGCCTACGTTGATCCCGGCTCGCCAGTAAGGTTCTGCTATGGGTTCACGAACGATAAGGCTCGCCGTCATCGGCGGCGACGGCATCGGCCCCGAGGTGGTCGCCGAAGCCCTCAAGGTACTGCGCGCCGCGGCGCCCCAGGTCAGCATCGACGAGACCAGCTACGACCTCGGTGCCCGCCGCTGGCACCGCACCGGGGAGACGCTGCCCGACGCCGTCCTCGAGGAGATCCGGGGGCACGACGCCATCCTGCTCGGCGCGGTCGGCGACCCGAGCGTGCCCAGCGGCGTGCTGGAGCGCAACCTGCTGCTGCGGCTGCGCTTCGAGCTCGACCACTACGTCAACCTGCGGCCGGTCCGCCTCTACCCGGGTGTCGCCTCCCCGCTGACCGCGGGGCGCCCCGAGACGATCGACATGGTCGTGGTCCGGGAGGGCACCGAGGGCCCGTACACCGGCGCGGGCGGCGTGATGCGCCGCGGCACCCCGGCCGAGATCGCCACCCAGGAGAGCCTGAACACCGCGTTCGGCGTCGAGCGGGTGGCCCGCTACGCGTTCACCAAGGCCATGGCCCGGCCGCGGCGCAAGCTGACCCTGGTCCACAAGACGAACGTGCTGACCTACGCGGGCGACCTGTGGCAGCGCGTCGTCGACAGCCTGGCCAAGGAGTTCGCCGAGGTCTCCGTCGACTACAGCCACGTGGACGCCGCGTCCATGTTCTTCGTCTCCCAGCCCGAGCGGTTCGACGTCATCGTCACCGACAACCTGTTCGGCGACATCCTGACCGACCTCGGGGCCGCCGTGGCCGGCGGCATCGGCCTGGCCGCCAGCGGCAACATCAACCCCGACGGGACCGCGCCCAGCATGTTCGAGCCGGTGCACGGCAGCGCGCCCGACATCGCCGGCCAGAGCAAGGCCGACCCGACCGCGGCCATCTTGTCCGCCGCCATGCTGTGCGATCACCTGGGCCTGTCCGCTGAGGCGGCCCGGATCGAGCAGGCCGTGAGCGACGACCTGCTGGAGCGCCAGGGGGCCTGGGCCGCCCGCACCACCGTCGAGGTGGGCGACGACATCGCCGAGCGAGTAGCTGGCTGACCCGCGTTCTCGCCCCCGCGGCGCGGGTCAGGCCTCCAGCTAATGTTGTCGTGACGGCGATGAGGAAGTACTGACCATGATTGATTTCGAGATCCGCCCTTCGGCCCACCCCGTGCCCGCGGCCGAGCGCGCGGAGATGCTCCGCGCGCCCGCCTTCGGCCAGCTGTTCACCGATCACATGATCACGCTGCGCTGGTCGGCCGACCGCGGCTGGCACGACGGCCGGCTCGAGCCGTACGGGCCGTTCAGCCTGGATCCGGCGACCGCGGTGCTGCACTACTCCCAGGAGTTCTTCGAGGGCCTGAAGGCCTACCGGCAGGACGACGGCTCGGTCACCATGTTCCGGCCGGACGCCAACGCGGCCCGGTTCAACCGGTCCGCGGTGCGGATGGCCATGCCGGAGCTGCCCGAGGAGACGTTCGTCCGGGCCCTGGAGCTGCTCGTGGCCCAGGACCGCGACTGGGTCCCGTCCGGCGAGGGGTTCAGCCTGTACCTGCGGCCCTTCATGATCGCGACCCAGCGCGGCCTGGGCGTCAACCACCCGTCGAACGAGTACCTGTTCTGCGTCATCGCCTCGCCGGCCGGCTCCTACTTCAGCGGCGGGGTCAAGCCGGTCACGGTGTGGCTGTCGGAGGACTACACCCGGGCCGCCCCCGGCGGCACCGGCGCGGTCAAGGCGGGCGGCAACTACGCGGCCGCCTTCGTGGCCCAGCAGCAGGCCGTCGACCAGGGCTGTGACCAGGTCGTCTGGCTCGACGCGGCGGAGCACCGCTGGGTCGAGGAGATGGGCGGGATGAACCTGTTCTTCGTCTTCGGCGGCGCGACCGGCCAGGGGCCGCAGATCATGACCCCGGCGCTGACCGGGACGCTGCTGCCCGGCATCACCCGCGACTCGCTGCTGCGGCTCGCGCCCGAGCTCGGCGTCAAGGCCACCGAGGACCGGATCTCCGTCGAGGCCTGGCGTGAGCAGTGCGCCTCGGGCGAGCTGACCGAGGTGTTCGCCTGCGGCACCGCCGCGGTTGTCACCCCGGTCGGCCGGGTCAAGAGCGCCACCGGCGAGTTCCTGGTCGGCGACGGCGCTCCCGGCCCGGTCACCATGCGGCTGCGCGACGAGCTGATCGGCATCCAGAACGGCCGCCTGCCCGACCCCTACGGCTGGCTCCGCAAGGTCTGCTGACCACGGCCCTCCATGATCATGGGTCATTCCGGCCCGGTACCACCCGCTTTGACCCATGATCATGAAACAGCCCGCCCGCCCTGAGCTCGTTCATGATCGCGGGCAGAAACGGCCTCATGCAGGCCACAACTGCCCGCGATCATGAAGCCCTTCCTCTGCCGTCTCGGAATGTGAGACGAACCCGCCACCAGGCGGAACCGTGTGGCAGACTGACGAGCGTGACTGGCCGCATCATTATCGGCAGGCGCGTCGGCAGCTAGGGCGAAAGCCCTAAGCGCCCGGGCTCACGAACAGCCCCGGGCACGTCGGCGCGCAGACCTCTCGCGTACTCGCGGGGGGTCTTTTTTGTGGCCGTGCGCCGCGCGGCGGCGCTGCGCAAACACCAGACCCTGGAGAACCCGGACATGCGAGACGACAGCTTCCACGTCTACGACACCACCCTGCGCGACGGCGCGCAGCAGGAGGGGCTCAACCTCACCGTCGCCGACAAGCTGGTCATCGCGCGCCAGCTCGACGACCTGGGTGTCGGGTTCATCGAGGGCGGCTGGCCGGGCGCGATCCCCAAGGACACCGAGTTCTTCCGCCGCGCCGCCACCGAACTGGACCTCAAGCACGCGCAGCTCGCCGCGTTCGGCGCGACCCGCCGGGCCGGCCTGCAGGCGGCCAACGACCCCCAGGTCGCCGCCCTGCGCGAATCGGGCGCGCCGGTCGTGACTCTGGTCGCCAAGAGTCACGACCGGCACGTCCTCCTCGCCCTGCGGACCACGCTCGAGGAGAACCTCGAGATGATCCGTGACACCGTCACCCACCTGCGCAGCAACGGCCAGCGGGTCTTCCTGGACGCCGAGCACTTCTTCGACGGCTACAAGTCCGACCCGGCCTACGCCCTCGAGGTGGTCCGGACCGCCGCCGAGGCCGGCGCCGACGTCATCGCGCTGTGCGACACCAACGGCGGCATGCTGCCCGCCGAGCTCGGCGACGTGGTGAACCAGGTCCTTGAGGGCACCCAGGCCCGGCTGGGCATCCACTGCCACGACGACACCGCCTGCGGCGTGGCCAACACCCTGATCGCGGTGGACGCCGGGGTCAGCCACGTGCAGGGCACGGCCAACGGCTACGGGGAGCGGGCCGGCAACGCCAACCTGTTCAGCGTGGTGGCCGGCCTGCAGCTCAAGCAGGGCCGCCCGGTGCTGCCCGAGACAGGCTTCCAGGACATGACCCGGATCGCGCACGCCATCAGCGAGGTCACCAACGTCACGCCGGACACCCACCAGCCCTACGTCGGGCTGAGCGCGTTCGCGCACAAGGCCGGGCTGCACGCCTCGGCCATCAAGGTCGACCCGATGCTCTACCAGCACATCGACCCCAGCCTGGTCGGCAACGACATGCGGATGCTGGTCTCGGACATGGCCGGCCGCGCCTCGGTCGAGCTGAAGGGCCGCGAGCTCGGCTACGACCTGTCCGGCGACAAGGCCGTCATCGGCCGGGTCACCGAGCGGGTCAAGGACATGGAGGCCCGCGGCTACACCTTCGAGGCGGCCGACGCCAGCTTCGAGCTGCTGCTGCGGGACGAGCTCGGCCAGCGGCAGGAGTACTTCGCCGTCGAGTCCTGGCGGGTCATCGTCGAACGCCATCCGGACCAGCGGATGACCAGCGAGGCCACCGTCCGGCTGATGGCCAAGGGCGAGCGGCTGGTCGCGGTGGGCGAGGGCAACGGCCCGGTGAACGCGCTGGACCGGGCCCTGCGCGCGGCCCTGGAGCAGATCTACCCCGAGCTGGCCGCACTCGAGCTCACCGACTACAAGGTGCGCATCCTGGCCGGCACGCACGGCACCGGCGCGATCACCCGGGTGCTGATCGAGTCCGACGCCGGCACCGGCGAGTCCTGGAGCACGGTCGGGGTGGACGAGAACATCATCGCCGCCTCGTGGCACGCGCTGGAGGAAGCGGTCAGCTACTGCCTGCTGCGCTCCGGCCGCGTACCCGGCTGACCGTGCCCGGCGGCCGCCTCACCCTGCGGGAGCTGAACCGCGCCACGCTGGACCGCCAGCTGCTGCTGGACCGGTCCGGGTGCCCGGCCGCCGCGGCCGTGCGGCACCTGGGCGGCCTGCAGGCCCAGGCCCCGCTCGCGCCCTACGTCGGCCTGTGGACGAGGCTGGCCGGCTTCCGCCCGCCGGTGCTGGAAGACCTTTTGACCGAACGGGCCGTGGTGCGCGCTCACGTCATGCGCAACACGGTCCACCTGGTCACCGCCGAGGACTATCTCGCCTTCCGGCCGCTGTTCCAGCCGGTCATGACCCGCGCCCTGAACGGTGCCTTCGGCCGCCGCCTGGCCGGGGCCGACCTGGCCGAGATCCGGGACGCGGCCCGGCCGTTGCTGGCCGCCGCCGCGCTGACCAGGACCCAGCTCGCCGAGCGCCTCTCGCCGCGCTGGCCTGACCACGACCCGTCCGCGCTGGCCTACGCGGCCACCCACCTGCTGCCCCTGGTCCAGGTCCCGCCCCGCGGCCTGTGGAGCAGCCGCGGCGCCCCGGCCACCTGGACCCTGGCCGAAACCTGGCTGAGCGGCCGGGATGCGCTTCCGGGAGCAGCCCCGCCGAAACCCGCCGACGCCGCCGCGCTGCCGCAGTCCACCGCGCCATCGACGCCCGCCAGATCCGGCCCGCCGCCCGGCGCCACTGCGCCGCCCGGCCCGGGCGCGGCCGCCGGGCAGCTCGTGCTGCGTTACCTGGGCGCCTTCGGGCCGGCCACCGTGGCCGACATCCAGGCCTGGTCCGGGCTGTCCCGGCTGCGCGAGGTGACCGAGCGCCTCGGCTCGGCGCTGCGCCCCGCGGCCGGCCCCGACGGCGAAGCGCTGCTCGACCTGCCCGGCGCGCCCCGGCCCGGCCCGGACGTCCCGGCCCCGCCCCGGTTCCTGCCCGAGTACGACAACCTGCTGCTGTCCTTCGCCCGGCGCGACCGGGTCAACCCCGGTGGCCGGCCGGTCCCGCTGCCACCCGGCCACGGCGCCGCGGGCGGCACCGTGCTGGTCGACGGGTTCTGGGGCGGCGGCTGGACCCTGACCCGGAACCGGGACCAGGCCGTCCTGGAGGTCCGCCCGTTCGCCCGGCTGGCCGCGGCGCACCGGGACGCCGTGGCCGCCGAAGGCCGCCGCCTGCTCGACTTCGCTGCCGACCCGGCCGCGTCCCGCGACGTCCGCGTCCTGGCCCCGGAATCGGGCTAACCGGACCAGAGCTGTCATCATGGCGCGTTCGGCCTCATAATTGAGACCCCAGGCGCCAGCTGGGCGGTCAGGGACTTACGGTAGGGACATGGACGACAAGCAGATCCTGGCGCACATCGACGACCTCATCGAGACCGAGCACAAGCTCCGCTCGCAGCTCGCTGCGGGCCAGCTCACCAGCACGCAGGAGCGTGCCGAGCTGAAGGCCGCCGAGGAAGCCCTGGACCAGTGCTGGGACCTGCTGCGGCAGCGGCGGGCCCGCCGCGAGTTCGGCGAGAACCCGGACGAGACGGACTCCCGGCCCGCCAGCGAGGTCGAAGGGTACATGCAGTAGGCCGGCGAGCCGGCTGGTCGAGCGGAGGAGTGGCGTGCGTATCGCGAGATTCGCCAAGGGCGACGGGGTCGCGTACGGCGTGGTGGAGGGCACCGAGCCGGGGGTGACCATCTCCGAGCTGCACGGGCACCCGTTCGGGGTGGACCCGGGCGGCGTCCGGGTGACCGGCAACCGGTATCCGCTGGCCGAGGTGCGGCTGCTGGCCCCGGTGCTGCCCAGCAAGGTGGTGGCCGCCGGGCGCAACTACGCGGCCCACGCCCGCGAGATGAACGGCGGCGAGCCGCCGGCCGAGCCGGCCCTGTTCCTCAAGCCGTCCACCTCGGTGACCGGGCCGGGCGACGCCATCAAGTACCCGGTCAAGATCACCGAGCGCGTCGATTTCGAGGGTGAGCTCGCCGTCATCATCGGCCGCCTGTGCCGGGACGTGCCCCGGGAACGGGCCGACGAGGTCATCTTCGGCTACACCTGCGCCAACGACGTCACCGCGCGCGACCTGCAGGCCCGCGACCTGCAGTGGACCCGGGCCAAGGGCTTCGACACGTTCTGCCCGCTCGGCCCGTGGATGGAGACCGGGACGAACCCGGCCGACCTCGAGCTCGTCACCACCGTGAACGGCGAGGTCCGCCAGCAGGCCCGCACCTCCGACATGCTGTGGGATGTCCCGGCCCTGGTCGCCCACGTCAGCCAGGTCATGACCCTGCTGCCCGGGGACGTGCTGCTCACCGGGACCCCGGCCGGCGTCGGCCCGCTGATCGACGGGGACGAGGTCTCGGTGACCATCGAGAGCATCGGGACGCTGACCAACCGGGTCGTCATCAGCGACTAGGCCGGGCTTCTCCCTCCGCCCGCGCGCTGATATGGCCCTACCATTCTCCTTGTGACGGCGGACCCCCAGGCAAGCGGCGCGCCGCCGCGCCGCCGCGGCCGGGGCCGCCGGGCCGCCGCGCTGATCGCCCTGGTCCTGGGCCTGATCGGCTTCGCCGTCTCCGCCGTGGGCCTGGCCGTCCAGCTGCTGCCCCGCACGTTCACCGCCAGCCAGCAGGCCCAGATCCAGTCCTGGCAGATCGCCAGCCGGTGGCAGCAGCTGCCCGCCGGGCAGATCTTCCCGGCCACGGTCAGCTATCGCCTGCCCGCCACCGTGCTGCAGGATTCCATCTCGCTGAACCTGCAGGCCGTCCGCGTCGGCATCGCGGCGCAGTCCGGCTGCAACACCGCCGCCGCCAGCCCGGCCGCCGCCGCCGTGCTGACCCGCGACAAGTGCGTGGCCATCCTGCGCGCCACCTACGCCGACGCCACCAAGACCTATGTCACCACCGTCGGCGTGGCCGTGCTGCCCAGCGAGGCCGCCGCGACCGACGCGTATAAGAGCCTGTCCAAGCTGAGCCTGACCTCGGCCCGCGGCGGCAGCTCGGCCGGGCTGGCCGACGGCATCCTGATCGTCAGGTACAGCCGCGGCAGCGCGGCCGCGATGTACGACTACAGCCGGCAGCTGTCCGACGCCTTCAACGACGGCCCCTACGTCATCATGTACGCCGCCGGCTACGCCGACAGCCGCCCCCGCGTCGCGGTGACCGACGACAAGTACTCCTACGCCGAGATGAGCAACCTGGCCCAGGGCGTGGCCCGGTCGGTGGCCGACACGCTGGGCGCCATGCCGCCCGCCCCGCACTGCCCGGGGACCCCCGGATGCTGACCCGCCGCCGCCCCGGCTCGCATACGGGCTCCCGCCCCGGCTCCCGCCCCGGCCGCCGCACCGGCCGCCGGGCCCGCTGTCACCCGGGCCGCCGGGCGGCGGCCGCGCTGGCCGCGCTCGGCTGCGCCGTGGCCCTGGCCCTGCTCCCGTCGGCGGCCTCGGCCGACGCCATCCGGGCCGACCAGCAGTGGGTGCTCAGCATGATGCACGTGCCCGACGCCTGGCAGCAGACCAGAGGCGGCAACGTCACGGTCGCGGTCATCGACAGCGGCGTGTACCCCGGCTCCAGTGACCTGGCCGGCTCGGTCGAGTCTCCCGGCGTGGACTACAGCGGGGTGGGCACCAAGTCCAGCAACGCCAGCTGGGGGGTGCACGGGACCTGGATGGCCTCCCTGATCGCCGGCCATGGCCACGGCCCGGGCGACGACAGCGGCGTGCTGGGGATCGCGCCGCAGGCCGCGATCATGTCCATCCGCGTCATCCCCGACCGCACCGACCCGAACTACCCGCGGTACGGCCGCGAGCAGGAGCCCGCCATCCAGCAGTCGCTGGCCAGCGGCATCCAGTACGCGGTGCAGCACGGGGCCCAGGTCATCAGCATGTCGATCGGCTACAGCGCGCCCAACGCCGGGGTCCGCCAGGCCCTGCAGGACGCCTACGATCATGGCGTGGTCGTGGTCGCCTCCGCCGGGAACTCCGGCGCCCCGTCCGGGACAGACGACGCCGCCCAGGCCGCCCCGGAATCCTTCCCCGCCGACTACCCGGGCGTGATCAGCGTCGGGGCCGTCGACTCGGCCGGGACGGTGGCCGCCTTCTCCAGCGACAACCTGTCGGTCCAGGTCGCTGCGCCCGGCGTCTCGGTTCCCGCCCAGGGCCGGGACGGGCAGTACTGGTGGGTCAGCGGCACCAGCCCGGCCTGCGCGCTGGTGGCCGGTGTCGCCGCCCTGATCAAGTCGAAGTACCCGACCCTGGCTCCCCGGCAGGTGGCCAGCGCCCTCGCCTACCACACCACTGATCCCCCCTCCGGGGGCTACGACAACCAGGTCGGGTTCGGCATCGTCAACGCGGCCGCCGCCCTGGCCAGAGCGGGTCAGCTGACCGGCCACCAGCCCGCGCCGGCCAGCGTGGCCGTCACGACCCAGTTCGGCGGCGGCCCGGGTGCCGTCGCCGCGTCGCCGGTCCGCCCGCGCGGATCCGGCCCGCTGATCCTGTTCGCCCTGCTCGCGGTCACCTCGCTGGTCCTGGCCGCGGCCGCGGTCAGCCGGCTGGCCACCCTGCGCCGGAGCGGCCGGTGAGCGGGGCCCCCGGTGCCGGGGCTCCCGGTGCCGCGGCGCCGCTGGATGAGTTCGCCAGCCGGGTGCTGGATGTGGTCGACTCGATCCCGGCCGGCCGGGTCATGTCCTACGGCGACATCGCCGAGTACCTCGGGGCGGGCCTGGGCCCGCGCCAGGTCGGCCGGGTCATGTCCGCCTACGGCGGCGGCGTGGCCTGGTGGCGGGTGATCCACGCCGACGGCACGCCCGCCCCCGGTCACGACAGCCGGGCCCTGGAGCACTACCTGGCCGAGGACACGCCGCTGCGCTCGGCCCGCCCGCCGGTCCGGGTGGACATCCGCCGGGCCCGGCTGGACCGGGCGGTCCTTAACCGGGCCGCCTGTGGCTGGACCGTCCGCGAACAGGCTGGCGACACGTCCGGAACAGGCGCAGAATCAGGCCGGAAATGTCGGTGCCGTCTGCTGGAATCGAGGGTGATGGAGCAAGCTCACGCACCCGCGTACCGCCTGGTCCGCCGGCCGCGCCGGCGGCCCCGGCCGCGCGCCTGGACCAGGCGCAGCAGGCCGTGGTGGACCATGCCGGCGGCCCGCTGCTGGTCCTGGCCGGCCCGGGGACGGGCAAGACCACCACCATCGTGTCCGCTGTCGCGGACCGGATCGAGCGCCGTGGCCTGGACCCCGAGCGGGTGCTCGTCCTGACCTTCAGCCGCAAGGCCGCCGCCGAGCTCCGCGAGCGCATCACCGCCCGGCTGCGGCGCACCACCCGCGAGCCGCTGGCCATGACCTTCCACAGCTACGCCTACGCGCTGGCCCGCCGGGAGTTCGTCCTGGCCGGCGACGAGCCGCCCCGGCTGCTGTCCGCCCCCGAGCAGCTGCTCGAGGTACGCCGCATGCTGCGCGGCGAGGCCCAGGACGGCGCGGGCCGCTGGCCCGAGGCGCTGCGTCCCGCCCTGGCCACCCGCGGCTTCGCCGAGGAGGTCCGGGACCTGCTGCTGCGCGCGGCCGAGCGCGGCCTGGACGGCCGCAGGCTGAGCCGGCTGGGCCAGCAGCGCGGCCGGGAGGACTGGGTGGCCGCCGGGGCGTTCCTGGACCGGTACGCCGCCCGCTTCGACCTCGCCCCCGTCCCGGCCTACGACTACGCCGAGATCGTCCGCATCGCCGCCGCGCTGCTGGGCCGGGAGGAGATCCGGCAGCGTGAGCGCGCCGCCTACGATGTCGTCTTCGTCGACGAGTACCAGGACAGCGACCCGGCCCAGGAGTCGCTCCTGCTCGCCCTGGCCGGCGACGGCCGCGAGCTGATCGCCGTCGGCGACCCCGACCAGTCCATCTACGAGTTCCGCGGCGCCGACGTGCGCGCCATCGGTGAGTTCCCCGAGCGGTTCCGGACCGCGGACGGGCGGCCCGCCCCGGTCATCCCGCTGGGCACCTGCCGCCGCAGCGGCGAGGTCCTGCTGGCCGCCTCCCGGCGGCTGGCCCGGCGGCTGCCCCGCGGGCCGGTCGGGCACCGGGAGCTGATCGCCGGCAACCCCGCCCCGGGGGAGGTCCGCATCCTGATCGCGGACAGCTCCACCCAGGAGGCGGCCCTGGTCGCCGACACGCTGCGCCGGGCGCACCTGGCCGACGGCGTGCCCTGGTCCTCGATGGCCGTGCTGGTCCGGTCGGCCGCCCGGCAGGTGCCGCTGCTGCGCCGCGCGCTGACCGCCGCCGGCGTCCCGGCCACCGTGGCCGGCGACGAGCTGCCGCTGGCCGACGAGCCGGGCACCCGGCCGCTGCTCCTGCTGCTCCGCTGCGCCCTGAACCCCGCCCTGCTCGACGACCAGGCCGCCGCCGAGCTGCTCTGCGGCCCGCTCGGCGGCACCGACGCCCTCGGCCTGCGCCGCCTGCGCCGCTCGCTCGGCCTGCTGGCCGAGGCCGGGGCCGATCGCCGTCATCCCGCTGACCACCATGCCGCTGATCAGGCCGGCGCAGAACGCCCGCAGGATCCCGCCTCGACCGGAGGCGGCAGGCAGGCCGGTGACCTGGCCGCGGCGGGTGACCGCCCGCGGGACGACGCTATGGCCGCGGTGGGTGACCGCCCGCGCAGCGGCGACCGGCCGCGCGGCGACCTGCTGGCCGGCGCCCTGCTGGACCCCCGGGACCTGGCCGTGCTGCCGGACAGCGTGGCCGGCCCGGCCCGGCACCTGGCCCGGCTGCTCGCCGTGGCCCAGGCGGCCATCAAGGCGGGCGGCAGCGCCGAGGACGTGCTGTGGGCCGTCTGGGACGCCTCCGGGCTCGCCCCGCGGTGGCAGCAGGCCGCCGCGGCGGGCGGCGCAGCCGGCGCGGCCGCCGACCGGGACCTGGACGCCGTCCTGGCCCTGTTCGACAAGGCCGCGCACTTCGCCGACACCATGCCGCCGGGCGCGCCCGGCCTGTTCGCCGACAGCCTGGCCGGGCAGGAGATCGTCGGCGACACGCTCGCCGAGCGGGCCGTCCGCGACGACTGCGTCCGCGTCCTGACCGCCCACCGGTCCAAGGGCCTGGAGTGGGACGTCGTGGTGGTGGCCGGCGTCAACGAGGAGACCTGGCCCGACCTGAGGCTGCGCGGCTCGCTGCTCGGCGCGGGGGAGGTGGCCGAGGCCCTGCAGGGCGGCCGGGGCGACCCGGGCCGGGCCCGCTCCGCCGCGGCCGGCCAGGCCGCCGACGTGGACGCCGCCATGCTGGCCGCCAAGCTGCTCGCCGAGGAACGCCGCCTGTTCTACGTGGCCGTCACCCGGGCCCGCCGCCAGCTGGTCGTCACCGCCGCCGGCGGTGAGGACACCGACCTGCGCCCGTCCCGGTTCCTGACCGAGCTGGCCGGCGACGACATCCCCGTCGAGCGGATCGGCGGCGGCCGCGGGGCGCACCGCTGGCTGTCGATGCCGGCTCTGGTCGCCGACCTGCGCCGGGCCGCCGCCGACGTCGAGCGCCCGCTGGCCGTCCGCCAGGCTGCCGCGGCCGAGCTGGCTACGCTGGCCGAGGCCGGGGTCCGGGCCGCCCACCCGCGGGAGTGGTACGCGCTGACCGAGCTGTCCGACGCCAGCACCATCGTGGCCCCCGGCGAGGCGGTCCGGCTGTCGCCGTCCCAGGTCGAGTCGTTCACCCGCTGCGGCCTGCGCTGGCTGCTCGAGGCGGCCGTCGGCGCCGGGCGCTCGGATGTGCTCCGCCACCTCGGCACGGTCATCCACGCCGCGGCCGTGCTCGCCGCGGACGGCGCCACCGAGCAGCAGGTCGCCGACCGGATCGACGAGGTCTGGCACCACCTGGACTTCGGCAGCGCCTGGTACAACGCCAAGCAGCGGTCCCTGGCCGAGCGCATGGTCCGCAAGTTCCTGGACTGGCACGCGGCCAACCCGCGCGAGCTGATGGCCGTCGAGCAGTCGCTCAAGGTCCGGATCGGCCAGGTGGAGATCACCGGCCGGGTCGACCGGCTGGAGTCCGACGACCAGGGCCGCGCCGTGGTCGTCGACCTGAAGACCGGAGCCAGCGCCCCACGCGAGGACGAGCTCGACCGCCACCCGCAGCTGGGCGTCTACCAGCTGGCTGTCCTGCTCGGCGCCTTCGAGCAGCTCGGCCTGTCCGAGCCGGGCGGCGCCGAGCTCGTCCAGGTCGGCAAGGCGGGCCTGACCGCCCGGGCCAAGGTCCAGCGGCAGGGCGCGCTGGCCGACGACCCGGAGCCGGCCTGGGCCAAGGACCTGGTGGAGACCGTCGCGGCCGGCATGGCCGGGCCGGTCTTCCGGGCCAAGGTCAACCCCGGCTGCCGCACCTGCCCGGTCGCCTCCTGCTGCCCGGTCAGCCCGGACGGCGAGCAGGTCACGCCCTGACGTCGCTCATGCCCTGACGTCGCTCACGCCGTGCCGCCGCGCTGAGCGCGCCCGTCAGCGACTGCTCCGCGCGCCGGTCTCCGGCTGCTCAGCGGCCGTCTCGGGCCGGGGCCGGTGCGCGGGCACAGTTCATCCCCGGCGGGTGATGCCAGCCGGGGATGAACTCCCGCGGCCGGCCCAGGGCCGTGCCGCCCGCTCTCAGGCGGCCAGGATCTTGGCCTTCTGCTGCTCGAACTCCTCCGGCGTGATGACCCCGCGCTCGCGCAGGTCAGCCAGCTTGGTCAGCTGGTCGGCGGTGTTGCCGCTGCCCGCGGCGTCCCGGACGTAGTTACGGAACGCGTCGTTCTGCTCCTGTGCCTCCTGCTGGGCGTGCAGGTGCATCTTGTCGCCCCGGGCGATCAGGTAGATCAGCACCCCGATGAGCGGGATGAACAGCACCAGCAGGAACCACAGCGCCTTGGCCACGCCAGACAGGTCCCGGCTGCGGAAGATGTCGACGAAGACGTAAATCAGGACCCAGAACCACATCACCCACAGGAAGATCTCGATGATGGTCCAGAACACGCCGAGCAGCGGATAGGAATACGTGCTAGCCAGTGGCATTGCTTCCCCTTTATTTTCTGACCGCGAAAACGAAAACGTCTACGGCCGGATCTTCACGCCTCGGCAGGCTCATCCGCCTCATCCGGCCAGGGTGATTAGCTCCGCCGCGCCAGCCGGCCCGACGCGCTGCCAAATGTCGGTGGTCTCTGCTGGAATGCTCTTGTGAGCCCGCCCCGCTACAGCCCGGCCCAGCTGGCCCGGCTGCTGCGGCTGCCCGAGCCCACCCCGGAGCAGGCCGCGGTCATCGCCGCCCCGCTCGGCCCGCTCGCCGTGGTGGCCGGCGCGGGCTCGGGCAAGAGCGAGACGATGGCGGCCCGGCTGGTCTGGCTGGTCGCCAACGGGATGGTCCGCCCGGACCGGGTCCTCGGGCTGACCTTCACCCGCAAGGCGGCCGCCGAGTTCGCCGACCGGGTGCGGTCCCGGCTGGAACGGCTGCGCCACGCGGGCCTGGCTGACCCGGCTGACGGCCCGGCCCGCCTGTCCCGGCCGGGCGGCGGCCCGGATCCCGAGGACCCGTTCGGCGGCGACCCGGTCATCGGGACCTATCACGCCTACGCCGGCCGGCTGGTCGGGGACAACGCGCTGCGCGAAGGTCTCGAGCCGTCCATGCGGCTCATCACGCCCGCGCTGTCCTGGCAGCTCGCGGCGCAGATCGTCGCGGCCTACGACGGCCCGATGGACGAGATCATCTGGACCCCGCAGACCGTCACCGCGGCCGTCCTCGAGCTGGCCGGCGACCTGGCCGAGCACCTGCGCGGGCCGGCCGACGTCACCGCCGTCGGCCGCTGGCTCACCGCCGAGCAGGACGCGCTGCCAGGCCGGATCCCCGCCTCCGTCCGGAAGATCGTGGCCACCCAGCGCGCCCGCGAGCAGCTGCTCCCGCTGGTCGAGCGGTACGCGCAGGCCAAGCACGCCCGCGAGGTCATCGACCACGGCGACCAGGTCGCGCTGGCCGCGCGGATCGCCAGCGCGCACCCCGAGGTCGGCGCGGCCGAGCGGGCCCGCTACCACGTGGTCCTGCTGGATGAGTACCAGGACACCAGCCACGCGCAGCTGGTCCTGCTGCGGTCCTTGTTCGGCGGCGGGCACCCGGTCACCGCGGTCGGTGACCCGTGCCAGTCGATCTACGGCTGGCGCGGCGCGAGCGCGGGCAACCTGCGCCGCTTCACCGCGGACTTCCCGGTGGTGGCCCGGATGCGGCCGTTCGGGGCCTCGGCGCCGACCGGGCCGGCGCCGGTGCTGCTGCTGTCGACCAGCTTCCGGAACGCGGCCCGGGTCCTGGACGCCGCCGCCGTGGTCCAGGAGGAGCTGCGCTACGAGGCGCCCGACGTGCCCCGGCTGGTGTCCGCGCCCGACCGCGGCCAGCGCGGCGCGGTGGCCTGCGCCCTGCTGGACACCGTCACCGACGAGGCCGGCTGGGTGGCCGGGCAGATCGCCGCGCTGCTGGCCCTGGACCCGGGCTCCGCGCCGGACGGGGCGCCCTGGCCGGACGGCCGGGCGGCCGGCGTAAGGCCGTCGGACATCGCCGTGCTGTGCCGCAAGCGCTCCCAGTTCGTGCTGCTGCGCCAGGCCATCGAGGCCCGCGGCGTCCCGGTCGAGGTCGTCGGGCTCGGCGGCCTGCTGGCCGTTCCCGAGGTGGCCGACGTGGTCGCCACCCTGCGGGTGCTGCACGATGCGGGCGCCTCGGACGCGCTGGCCCGCCTGCTGGTCGGGCCGCGCTGGCGGATCGGGCCGCGTGACCTGGTCGCCCTCGGCCGCCGGGCCCGGATCCTGGTCCGCGGCGAGGCCGACGGCCGCCCGTCCCGGAACGGCGCCGCCGCGGATCCCGACGACCATGACCCGCTGGCCGAGGCCGTCACCGACCTGACCGCCGAGACGGGCAGCCTGGTCGAGGCCCTCGACGACCTGGGCGACCGGCACGCCTACTCACCGGACGGCTACGCCCGGATGAGCGCCCTGGCCGGTGAGCTGCGGCGGCTGCGCGGGCACGTCGGCCGCCCCCTGGCCGACCTGGCCGCCGAGGCCGAGCGGGTGCTCGGCCTGGACATCGAGGTCGCCGCCCGGCCGGGCGCCGACCCGGTCGCGGCCCGGGCCGACCTGGACGCGTTCATCGACGTGGCCGACGCCTTCGCCGGCGAGGGCGCCGAGCCCACCCTGGGCGCGTTCCTGGCCTACCTGACCGCCGCCCAGCAGGAGGAGTTCGGCCTGGAGACCGGGCGGGTCGGCGAATCGGACTCGGTCAAGCTGCTCACCGTGCACGCGGCCAAGGGCCTGCAGTGGCCTGCCGTGTTCGTCCCCGGCCTGGCCGTGGGGGAGCGGTCGCAGGTCTTCCCGGCCAAGCCCCGGGTCTCCACCCGGTGGACGGACAACTCCCGGCTCATCCCGTTCAGCCTGCGCGGCGACGCGGGCGACCTGCCCGTGCTGCGCGGGCTGGACGCCGCCTCCCTGCAGGACTTCACCGACGGCTGCGACGCCCGCAACCTGGCCGAGGAACGCCGGCTGATGTACGTGGCCGCCACCCGGGCGGCGTTCTGGCTGGGCTGCTCGGGCTTCTGGTGGGGCGAGGGCGGCACCAGCCCGCTGGGCCCCTCGCCGTTCCTGGAAGAGGTCCGCTCGTCCGGGGTGGCCCAGGTCCGGCACTGGGCCGGGCCGCCCGCCGCGGACGCGGAGAACCCGCTGCTGGCCACCGTGGCCGAGGCCGACTGGCCCGCCACCCCGGCCGGCCGGCACTACGAAGCGGTCCGCCAGGCCGCGGCCCTGGTCGAATCGGCCGCCTCCGCTGCCGATCCGGACCTGGACACCCTGACCGCCGAGGACCGCGCCCTGGTCGACGCGTGGCGCCGGGACGCCGGGCTGCTGATGGCCGAGCGCGCCCAGCGCCGGGCCGACGGCGGAGCCATCCCGGTCCAGCTCCCGGCCCGCCTGTCGGTCTCCGCGCTGGTCTCGCTGGCCCGCGACCCGGCCGAGCTGGCCCGCCAGGTCCGCCGCCCGATGCCCCGCCCGCCGGCCCGGCAGGCCCGCAAGGGCACCGCGTTCCACCAGTGGCTCGAGCAGCGCTACGGCCAGCAGCGCCTCATCGACGACGCCGACCTGTTCGACCTGGCCGATCCCGATGACGCGGCCGGCCCGCCCGGGGAGGACCTCAGCGAGCTCCGCGCCCAGTTCGAGCACAGCGAGTGGGCCGACCGCTGGCCGCAGGCCGTCGAGGTCCCGTTCGAGACCCTGGTCGGCGACCGGCTGGTCCGAGGCCGGATCGACGCCGTGTTCGCCGACGCCCGCGACGGCGGCTTCGACGTCGTCGACTGGAAGACCGGCCGCCCGCCCTCCTCCGATGCCGAACGGCACGCGGTTTCCGTCCAGCTTGCCGCCTACCGCCTGGCCTGGGCGGCGCTGGCCGAGGTGCCCGTCGCGGCGGTCCGGGCCGCGTTCCACTACGTGGCGTTCGGCGTGACCGTCCGTCCGGCCGACCTCCTCGACGAGGCCGGCCTGACCGCCCTCATCGACCAGGTCCCCGTCGAGTCCCCGCCCGGCCCGGCCGGGCCCGCGTCATGATCGCGGGCAGAAAGGGCCGTATACGAGCCAGGACTGCCCGCGATCATGGTCGGCCGCAGGGCCGCGCTGCTCAGCTGTGCTCGGAGACGAGCACGGCCAGGGTGCGGGGGACCAGCGCCTCGAAGACGTGCGGCAGGTCGCCCGGGTAGCAGATGTAGTCACCCGGCCCGAGCTCGACCGGCTCGCCGGCCACCCCGACCAGCGCCCGGCCCGCGCTGAGCGTCACGTGCTCCAGCACGCCGGGCATATGCGGGTCGGACGCGCGGGCGTGCCCCGGCTCGGCGTCGATCCGGTACACGTCCCGCCGGGCCCCCGGCGGGCATGCCGACAGCAGCGTGGCCTGGTAGTCGGCGTGTGCCGCCGCCACTGTGGGCCCCTCGTCGGCCCTGATCACCTGCACCTGCGGCCGCGGCGGGTCCAGCAGCCGGGCGAACGGCGTATCCAGCGCGACACAGATGGCCCACAGCGTCTCCAGGCTCGGGTTCCCGGTGCCCGACTCCAGCTGGGACAGCGTCGACTTGGCGATGCCGGCCCGCCGCGCCACCTCGGTCAGGGTCAGGCCGGTCCGCCGCCGCTCCCGCCGCAGCGAGGCCGCGATGAGCTCCAGCGGCGCTCCGCCCGTCACGCCCGGTCCGTCAGCGCCAGCCTGAACCCCGCCCGTTCCGGCCCCGCCTGACACGTCAGCGCGAGCGCCAGCCCGGCCTGCCGCTCCGGTCCCGGCCCCGGTCTGGCCGGGCCGATTGTTCGGCATATCATCCGTAAATTCGCTTTGACGAACATCGGGATCGCTGTTCATAATAAACTCCGTGAGTTCGATATATAGAACTCTATCCGGCGCCCTGCGCCGCGACATCGCCCTGACCTGCCTGGCCGTCTGGTTCATCGGCCTGTCCTACGGAGCGGTCGCCGTCGCGTCCGGGCTGCCGGTGTGGGTTCCCGCCGCGCAGAGCGTACTGGTGCTGGCCGGAGCGTCCGAGATCCTGTTCGCCGGGATCGTCGCGGCGGGCGGCAACCCGATCGCCGCCGCCCTGGCCGGCCTGCTGGTCAACGCCCGGCACGTGCCCTACAGCCTGGCCCTGCCCGACGTCACCGGGCACGGCTGGCGCGGTCTGCTCGGCACGCACATCATGAACGACGAGAGCGTCGTCTTCGCCCTGGGCCAGGACGGCATCGACCAGCAGCGCGCCGCCTACTGGTCCTGCGGCCTGGGCGTGCTGATCTGCTGGCCCACCGGCGCCGTCCTGGGCGCGCTGGCCGGCAGCGTCATCAGCGACACCGATGCGTTCGGCCTGGACGCCATGTTCCCGGCCGTGATCCTGGCCCTCATCTTCCCCGCGCTCCGCGACCGGGGAACCCGGCCGGCCGCCCTGGCCGGCGCCGTCATCGCCCTGGCCGCCGCGCCCTTCCTGCCCCCCGGCGTGCCCGTCCTGCTGGCCCTGGCCGCCGCGCCCCTGATCCTGCTCGGCCGCAACCGGACCCCCGGCCCGCCCGGGCCGCAGGGCCAGGAAACCGCGTCCGGCCCGGAGCTCCCCGCGGCCACGTCAAGACCAGAGCTCCCCGCGACCACGTCCGGCCCGGAGCTCCCCGCGGCCACGCCCGGACCGGAAACCTCATGACCAGTCTCGCCTGGGAGGCCCCGTGAGCAGCACCGCCCTGCTGGTGACCGGCGTGGTCACGCTGTCGGCCGGGACGTACGCGTGCCGGCTGTCCGGCCGCCTGCTCCGCCAGCGGGTCACCTTCCCGCCCCGCGCCGAGCAGCTGCTGGCCGCCGGCGCGGTCGTCATGCTGGCCGCCCTGGTCGCCACCACCGCGCTGACCAAGGGGCACGGCTTCGCCGGCTGGGCCCGCCCGGCCGGGGTCGTCGCGGGCGGCCTGCTGGCCTGGCGCAAGGCCCCGTTCCTGGCCATCGTGCTGACCGCCGCCGCCGTCACGGCCGGGCTGCGGCTGCTCGGCGTCGCCTAGGCCGGCCCTGGCCCGTCCGGCCGTCTCATCCGTACGGCCCGGCCCTGGCCCGTCCGGCTGGCTCATCCGGCCAGGTAGCGCTCCACCGTCTCGACCTTCGAGGTCAGCGCCCCGGTCACCCCGGGCCGCAGATCGGCCTTGAGCACCAGGCTGACCCGCGGCGCCCGCGCCGCGACCGCCTCGACCGCCCGCTTGACCACGTCCATGGTCTCGTCCCACTCGCCCTCGATGGTGGTGAACATGGAGTCGGTCTGGTTGGGCAGCCCGCTGTCCCGCACCACCCGGACCGCCTCCGCTACCGCCTCGCCGACGGCCTCCCCGACGCCCAGCGGCGTCACCGAAAATGCGACCAGCACAGCCGTCTCCCTTCGTCCCGTGACTCACTAGCCTCTTACCCCGCCGGACCCGGCGGAGGCGTTTCCGCGCCGAGTTGGGTCCTTCGTCCGATTGCTGCACAATGAGTTCTGTGAAATCAGCAGGTCAGATCGACGTGGCGGCGCGGCTGTGTGGTCACCCGGACGTCTGAGAGCGCACACTGACGGCATGACCGGTTCGGTGGCGACGGTCCAGCCCGGTTCACCGGATCCGGTCCTGGCCGCCCTGGCCGCCGTCGCTCCCGCCGACCCGGGTACCGCCGGCGCAGGAACTGGTGACGCGCCGCTGCTGGCCGCCTCCGGCCTCCACGTCAGCTTCGGCCCGGTGCGGGCCCTGGAGGACGTCAGCCTCAGCATGCGGGCCGGCGAGCTCGTCGCCCTGGCCGGAGAGAACGGCGCGGGCAAGACCACCCTGGTGCGCTGCATCGCCGGCGACGTGATGCCGGCCGCCGGCGAGGTGTTCCTGGCCGGGCGGCGCGTGCCCGCCGACCAGGCCGTGGCCACCAGGTACGGCATCGCCGTGGTCTGGCAGGACCTGGCCCTGTGCGACAACCTGGACGTGGCGGCCAACATCATGCTGGGCCGCGAGCGGCCCCGGATGCTGATGTCGGAGACCCGTTTCCACGCCGAGGCCGCCGCCCAGCTCGCCTCGCTGCGCATCCCGCTCACCGACACCACCCGCAACGTCCGCGCGCTGTCCGGCGGCCAGCGCCAGCTGGTGGCCGTGGCCCGGGCCATGGGCCGCAAGCCCCGCCTCCTGGTCCTGGACGAGCCCACCTCCTCGCTGGGCGTGAAGGAAGCCGCCCAGGTCGAGGAGCTCATCACCGAGCTGCGCCAGCAGGGCACCACCATCTTGCTGGCCTGCCACGACATCGAGCAGATGTTCCGGCTGGCCGACCGGATCGTGGTGCTGCGGCAGGGCCGCGTCGTCGGCGACCTGCGGCCCGCCGACACCCATCCCGATGAGGTCGTCGCGCTCATCTCCGGGCAGCAGCCCGACTCCTCCGCCCGCCAGCAGCTCACCCGGCTGCACGGGCTCACCGACCGGCTGGTCTCGGCCGACCCGTCCTCCAGCCTGTCCCTGATCTTGTCCGCCCTCGGCGCCGCCCTCGACAGCGAGCAGCTGTGCATCCACCTGGCCAGCGACGACGGGCTGTACTGCGCCGCCTCGCTCGGCTTCGCTCCCGGGCAGCTCGACCCGTGGGCCCGGCTGCCGTTCGGGCCCGCCGGCGGCCCGGTCGGCGTGGCCGCGGCCGACGAGCGGGCCGTCATCGCCGACCGCCTGCGCGACGGCGCGGCCTGGCCCGGCTTCCGGTCGCTGACCAGGGCGGCCAGCCTGGCCGGCACCTGGTCGGTCCCGGTCCTGGGACCCGGCGGCCTGTCCGGCGTCATCACCGTGTTCCGCGCCCAGCACGGCGCGCCCGAGCGGGACGAGCTCGCCCTGGTCACCGTGTACGCGGGCTACGCGGCCAGCGCCATCGAGCGCGACCGGCTGCTGGACCAGGTGACGACCAGGAACCGGGTCCTGGAGACCATCCGGGAGATGCTCGAGACGCTGGCCGGGCCGGTCCCGGTGGCCGATGGCCTGTCCATCGCGGCCCAGTCGCTGCGCCGCGGCCTGCAGGCCCACGAGGTCGCCCTCATCACCCAGCCCGACGGCCAGCCGCCCCGCTGGCGGGCCTTCGCCGGGCCGTTCGGCGCCGATCCGTCCTCGGTCACCCCGGCCATGCGCGACATCGCCGAGTCGGCCCTGGCCAGCAGCCTGCCCGACGGGATGGCCCGGCAGCTGGCCAGCAGCCGGCAGCACCGCGTGCGGGCGGTGGCGTTCATGGCCGCGGGCGGTCCCACCGTGCTGCTGGCCAGCTGGCAGCAGGTGCCGCCGACCAAGGAGGAGACCTCGCTGCTGGAGGACGCCGCGCACTCCCTGCGGCTGGCCCTGGAGCGCGAGGAGGCCGGCCACGCCCACCAGGAGACGGCCGCGCTGCGCCGCTCCCGGGAACTGCAGCGGGGCTTCCTGTCCCGGCTGAGCCACGAGCTGCGCACCCCGCTGACCGCCATCCGGGGCTACGCGTCCAGCCTCATGCAGCCCGACGTGACCTGGGACCGCGAGTCCCAGCAGCGCTTCCTGGACCGCATCGCGGCCGAGTCGGCCCGGCTCGGCCGCCTGGTCGACGACCTGCTCGACTTCTCCGCCATCGAGTCGGGCATCATGCGCCTGCAGGCCGACTGGTGCGACATCCGGCTGGTGCTCGAGGCCGCCGTCGCCTGCCTGCCGCCGGACAGCGCCGCGGCGGTCCACCTGGCCTGCGACCCGGCCCTGCCCGTGGCGTGGGCCGACCACGACCGGCTGGAGCAGGTCTTCGTGAACCTGCTCAACAACGCGTTCGGCCACAACCCGCCGGGAACCCGGGTCCAGGTCACCGCCGTCCACCAGCAGTCCGAGGTGGTGATCAGCGTCCTGGACGACGGCCTGGGCGTGCCGGCCGAGATGGCCGCCGCGCCGTTCGAGGCCGCCACCCGGTCGCGCCCCCGGCCCGTCTACGCCGGCGGCCACGGCAGCCCCGGCGCCCGCCAGCGCCCCGGCGCCGGCCTCGGGCTGTCCATCGCCCGGGGCATCGTGCAGGCGCACGGCGGGCGGATCGAGCTGGTCCCGCAGCCCGTGGGCACCTGCTTCCGGGTGAGCCTGCCCGTCGAGGGCGACGTCGACGCGGCCCGGCCAGCCGCCCGAGGAAGGGAGCGTGACGGTGACGATGACTGACGGGGCGCGCAAGACCTGCGCCCTGGTGGTCGAGGACGACCCCAACATCGTGGACCTCATCCGGTCCAACCTGGCCGTGCGCGGCTTCGACACCATCGTCTCGGTCGACGGCATGCGGGCCCTGCAGCTGCTCGAGACCGAGGACCCGGACATCGTGCTGCTGGACCTCATGCTGCCCGAGGCGGACGGCTTCGAGCTGTGCCGGCAGATCCGCGAGCGCTCGCCGGTCGCCATCATCGTGGTGTCCGCCCGCGGCGGCGAGCGGGACAAGGTGACCGCCCTGCACATGGGCGCCGATGACTACCTGACCAAGCCGTTCAGCATCGAGGAGCTGCTGGCCCGGATCACCGCGACCCTGCGCCGGACCCGGCCGGCCGCGCCCGCCGAGCCGCAGGCCCCGCCAGTCATCGTGGTCGGCGACGTGGTCATCGACCTCGCCCTGCAGCAGGTCCGGCGGGCCGGGCAGCCGGTGCACCTGACCCCGACGGAATTCGCCCTGCTGCGCGAGCTGGCCGTCAACCGGGGCAAGCTGCTCACCCACGCCCACCTGCTCCGCCGGGTCTGGGGACACGGCTACGAGACCGAGACCGAGTACCTGCGGGTGTACGTGCGCCGGCTGCGGGCCAAGCTCGAGGCCGAGGAGAGCGTGCCGCTCATCCTCACCCAGCCGCGGGCCGGCGTACCGGCTGGCCGCCGAATAGCCGGATAGCCGGATAGCCCCCCGATAACAGAATCGGCCCCGGGCGGCGGGAAAAACACGCCGAATATAACGCTCGTGTGACGAACACGAATCGAGATGAACACGGGAAGATATCTGTTCACGAAATCTTCACGAGGTGAGGTCGATGTTAAGGGTTCGTTAATTTCCCTCGTTCTAGTGTCTTAGCTGAGACCCAAGGCCGCGCAGTTGACCGGGCGAGAGGGAAAGTGCCGGATGCCTGGATGTGGCCGTTCCTTTATGACGCAAGGTGGTACTAAATGATTCAACTGGCGAGAAAAGGGGCGGTGCTGGCGCTTCCGCTGGCTGTATGCCTCGGCGCCGCGGCCTGCAGTTCCTCCAGTTCCTCCTCGAGCTCGGCGGCCTCAAGCGCGTCCAGCTCAGGCGGCACCACGGTGTCCATCTCCGTGACGCAGTTCGACCGGACCATGGCCGCCATGTCGGCCCTCAAGCCGCTCGCCGCCTCGGGCAAGGGCAACGTCGCCGTCATCCTCCCGGACACCGTTTCCTCGGCCCGGTACACGCAGTTCGACGCGCCGTACCTGACTGAGGCGCTGACCAAGGCGGGCCTTTCGTCCTCGCAGTTCTCCGTGCAGAACGCGCAGGGCAGCGACGCGACCCAGCTGTCCGACGCCCAGACGGCCATCACCAAGGGCGCCAGCGTCCTGATCCTGGACCCGCTGGACTCCGGCGTCGGGGCGCAGATCGAGACCTACGCCAAGTCCCACGGCGTCGCGGTCATCAACTACGACCGGCTGACCCTCGGCGGCAGCCGCGCCTACTACGTCAGCTTCGACAACGTCAAGGTCGGCACGCTGATCGGCACCGGGTTCACGACGTGCGCCACCAGCTGGAACGTGGCCAAGCCGAACGTGCTGGTCATGACCGGCGCCCCGACCGACAACAACGCCACCCTGTTCGCCCAGGGCTACAACGGCGTGCTGGACCCGAAGTTCAGCGCCGGCTCCTTCGTCAAGGTCGGCAGCGCCGCCGGGACCTGGGACCCGCCCACCGCGCTGAGCGAGTTCCAGCAGCAGTTCACCGCGCACAAGAACATCAACTCGGTCCTCACGCCGAACGATGAGAACGCGGCGCCGATCATCCACTACCTGCAGACCCAGGGCGTCAAGGCCAAGACCTTCCCGGTCACCGGCCAGGACGCGACCACCGTCGGCCTGCAGAACATCCTGTCCGGTTACCAGTGCGGCACCGTCTACAAGCCGATCTACCTGGAGGCGCAGGCCGCCGTCGCGCTGGCCATGTTCCTGCGGGCCGGCCAGACCCCGCCGAGCGCCCTGGTGAACGCCTCGACCATGGACACCAAGTCCAACACCGCCGTCAAGTCGGTCTACCTGACCCCGACCTGGGTCACCCCGGCCAACATGAAGGCGACCGTCATCGCGGACCAGTTCGTCACGGTCAAGCAGCTGTGCGTGGGCAGCTTCGCGTCTGACTGCACGGCCGCGGGTATTAGCAGTTGACCAACTCGCTGAACCTAAGGAGGCGCGCCCGGTGACCAATCCGAGCGCGGACGACGCCCGGCCCGCTGACGCGGGCCGGGCGTCCGGCCCCGAGAACAACGCCGAAACCAACGCCGTCGAGGCCGAGGCCACTGCGGCCCGCGCCGAGGCGCTCGCGGTGGAGGCCGAGGTCGCAGCTGACCAGGCTGACGCCTCACTTGCCCGATCCTCCGCCGCCACCCCGGCCAGCGACGGCGAACAGCCGCTGCTGCGCCTGATCGGCGTCGAGAAGCACTTCGGCGCCGTGCGCGCCCTCCAGGGCATCGACCTGGACATCCCGGACGGCCAGGTCACCGCGCTCGTCGGGGACAACGGCGCGGGGAAGAGCACGCTGATCAAGACGATCTCGGGCATCTGGACGCAGGACGGCGGCGAGATCCTCTGGGCGGGCCGCCCGGTCCGCCTGCACTCCCCGAAAGCCGCCACCGAGCTCGGCATCGCCACCGTCTACCAGGACCTGGCCCTGGCCGACAACCTCGACATCGTGCAGAACATGTTCCTCGGCCGCGAGCCGGTCAAGCACGGGGTGCTGGACGAGGTCGCGATGGAGACCCAGGCCAAGCAGACGCTGGCCGACCTGTCCGTGGTCACGGTGCGTTCCGTCCGCCAGGCGGTCGGATCGCTGTCCGGCGGCCAGCGCCAGGCGGTCGCGGTGGCCCGGGCCGTGCTGCGCCAGGCCAAGCTGGTCATCATGGACGAGCCGACCGCCGCGCTGGGCGTGACCCAGACCCGGGTCGTGCTGGACCTGATCCACCGGCTGAAGAGCCAGCACATCGCCGTCATCGTCATCTCGCACAACCTGAACGACGTCCAGGCGGTGGCCGACCGGGTGGCCGTGATGCGCCTGGGCCGGATCGCCGCCGCGGGGCCGCTGGATCAGTTCGACAACGAGTCCATCGTCGACCTGATGACCACCGGCACCTCCAGGCGCCTGGCCGCGGCATCGGCATCGGCATCGGCATCGGCATCGGCATCGGCCGAGCCTTCCCCAGGGAGCCCCAGTGAGCACTGACGTAGAGCCCACGCCCGAGGCCGCCCCCGGGACCGAGGAGATCACGCCCGAGGTCGCCCTCGCTTCCCCCGACATCATGGCCAACTCGCTCGGCGAGTACATCAAGATCTGGTGGGTGCGGGTCCGCGGCGGGGAGAGCGGGTTCCTGCCCGTCCTGCTCGGCCTGGTCGCCATCGTCATCTACTTCCAGGTCCGCAGCTCGCTGTTCCTGTCCGCGGGCAACCTGGTCAACCTGATGACGCAGGCGGCGTGGATCGTCATGCTGGGCATGGCCGAGGTGTTCGTGCTGCTGCTGGGCGAGATCGACCTGTCCATCGGGTACTCCTCGGCCATCGGCGCCACCATAACCTGCTGGCTGCTGGCGCCGCCCAACCCGGCCCCGTGGCCGCTGGCCGTCCTGGTCGGCCTGGCCTTCCCGGCCTTCTACGGCTTCGCCCAGGGCCTGCTCATCACCCGGCTCCGGCTGCCGTCCTTCGTCGTCACCCTGGCCGGCCAGCTCGCCGGCCTGGGCATCCTGCTGTTCGTCATGGACGCGGCCGCGCCAAACGGCGGCGGCACGATCCGGCTGTACAGCAACGTGCTGTCCGACATCGAGGGCGGCGCGATGAGCCCGGCGGCCAGCTGGATCGTCATGATCGTCCTGGTCGTCCTGGCCGGCGCCCTGTTCATCATCCGGGACACCCGGCGCCGGGCCGGCGGCCTGGCCGCGCCGCCGGCCAGCGTGACCTGGCTCAAGGTGGCCCTGATGGCCGTCGCGGGCGTGGTCGTGGTGCTCATCAGCAACACCAACCGCGGCGTCGCCATCGCCGTGCAGGGCGTGCCCTGGGTGGTGCTGGTCGTGCTGGTCGTGGTCGTGGCCTGGAGCTTCCTGCTGGGCCGCACCCGCTACGGCCGGTACATCTACGCCATCGGCGGCAACGCCGAGGCGGCCCGGCGGGCCGGCATCAACCTGAGCCGGATCCGGGTCGGGGCGTTCGTCCTGGCCGGCCTGACGGCCGGCATCGGCGGCATCATCTACGCCTCGTTCCTCGGCTCGGTCTCCACCAACGTCCAGGGCGGCCAGAACGTCCTGTACGCGGTGGCGGCCGGCGTCATCGGCGGCACCAGCCTGTTCGGCGGCCGCGGCAAGATGCTCGGCGCGGTCCTCGGCGGCGTGATCGTGGCCGTCATCTACAACGGCCTGCAGCTGCTCGGCCTGGGCGCCGCGTCGCAGAACATCTGGACGGCCGTGGTCCTGCTCGCCGCGGTCACCATCGACACCCTGGCCCGCCGGAGCCAGACCCGCGCGTAGCCCGGGAGGGGTTCAATCGCTTATTCCGAACGACCGGTGGTGCATGATCGGGTGTTGTGAACAGCGCCACCCCGGACGGTGACGACGGCCTGGCGCCGCCGCTCCTCAGCACCCTGACCGCGGTCACCAGCCTGGTGGCCGCGGTCAGCTGCGTTCTCGAGCCGAGCAACCCCTAGACCCCCGCTCGCCTGCTGCGTAGGAGATCCCGATGCGCCTTGCCACCTTGTCCTCCGAGCACATGACCCCCGAGCAGGTCGACCTGTACCGGCAGATCCTCGGCGGCCCGCGCGGCCAGGGGCCGCGCACGGTCCTGCTGGCCAGCGGGGAGGGCGGCCTGGCCGGGCCGTTCAACGCCATGCTGTACGCCCCCGAGGTGGGGCACGCGCTGCAGGACCTCGGCGCAGCCATCAGGTTCCGCACCCAGCTGGCGCCCCGGGTCCGCGAGACGGCCATCCTGCTCGTCGCGCACGCCTGGGACGCCGCCTACGAGCGGGCCGCGCACGAGCTGATCGGCCGCGACGCCGGCCTGGCCGACGCGGAGATCGAGGCGCTGCGCACCGGGGCCGACCCCGGCTTCACCGACGAGCAGGAACGGGTCGCCTGCCAGGTCGTCAGGTCCCTGATCGGCGCGGGCGACCTGGACGACGAGCAGTACGCCCAGGCCGTCGCCGTCCTGGGCGAGCAGGCCCTGGTCGAGCTGTCCGCCCTGGTCGGCTACTACGCCACCCTGGCCCTGCAGCTGCGCATCTTCCGCGTCACCGCCGACCCGGGCCCCGTCACCTGAGCCCGGTCGCGAACCGCGGCCGCGACCAGGGGACAGCCCCGGTACCTGGGAGTGGGAGCTGGTACCGGGGCCGTCATTCCCCCCTCTGGGATTTCATCATCACATTATCAGACCAGATCAGACCAGTCTAGATATATGCCCTGGTCACTTGTGGTCTGCTAAATTTGCCTGATGACCGCACTTGAGGGGGTTCGGCATGATTTGCCCGAGCCGGCATACCGCCAGCTAGCGGCGATCTTGACCCAGCAGATCCAGGCCGGGCACTGGCGGACCGGGCCGCTGCCGTCGGTCAAGGCCCTCCAGTCGCAGTACGGGGTCGGCCGCGACACCGTCCTGCACGCCCTGCAGCTGCTCCGCGACGCGGGCCTGATCTTCACCGTGGCCAAGCGCGGCAGCTACGTCGGCCACCCGGCCTGACCCGGCCCTGCGGCGCGCCCTGACCTCTCAACTTTCTGTCCGCTGCTTCTGCGGCTAGGATGCCGCGGTGGTCTCGGTTTTGTTCGCGCTGCTCACGGCCCTGGCCAACGGGCTGGCGTCGGTCTTCCAGCGGCAGGCGGCGGTGACCGCGCCGCCCGAGCGCGCCCTGCACCTGTCCCTGTTCGGCTACCTGATCAGGCGCAAGATCTGGCTGGCCGGCATCGGGCTGGTCATCGTCGCCTCGGTCTGCCAGGCCGTCGCGCTGGATACCGGCCCGGTCGCGCTCGTCCAGCCCATCTTCATCATCGAGCTGCCCTTCACCCTGCTCGTGGCCAGCTGGCTGAACCACCGGCGGCTGCCCGCCGCCACCTGGTGGGCGGTCGGCCTGGTCACGGTCAGCCTGGGGCCGGCCTGGCCGCCGCCGCGCCGTCCGGCGGCACGGACCAGGCCAGCACGCGGGTGTGGATCACCGCGCTGGTCGTGACCGCCGCGTTCGAGACCGTGGTCATCACCGTGGGCGTACGGGCCCGGGGCAACGTCCGGGGCGCCGCCTTCGGCCTGGCCGCGGCCTGCGGGTACGCCCTGACCGCCACGCTGATGAAGAGCGCGGTCACCGAGCTGAACCACGGGGCCGGGGCCTTCTTCGGCGCCTGGCAGCTGTACGGGACCGCCCTGGCCGGCGTCGGCGCGCTGTTCCTGCTGCAGAACGCGCTCCAGGCCGGCACCCTGGTCGCCGTGCAGCCGCCGCTGACCCTGGGCGACGCGCTGATCAGCGCCTGCTACGGAGTGACCGTGTACGGCGAGGAGGTGCAGACCGGCCCCTGGGCGCTCACCATCGCGTGCGCGGCCGCGATCGCGGTCGGCATCGGCTGCGTCCAGCTGTCCCGCTCGCTGGCCATGGTCCACGGGGCCCAGCCCACCGCCGGAGCGGCCGGCAACGGAGCCGGGGCCGAGAACGCCGTTACCGGCTGATCACGACCGCCTCGCCGGGCACCTTCACCAGCTTGTGGAAGAAGCTGGCCACGTCCATCGGCAGCCGCACGCAGCCGTGCGAGGCGGCCTTGAGCGGCACGTACGTGTCGCCGTGGATCGCGTACGCGGTGCCGATGAAGAACACCGAGTTGTACATCTCGCCCAGCGGGACCTGGATCCAGCCCGGGTAGAAGGACCGGGTGTGGAACACGCCGGTCGGCGTGCGGGCCACGCCGCAGCCGCCGCCGGGGGAGCAGTAGTAGTACCCGCCGCCGGTCGAGACGTGGCTGACCAGCTGGATCTTGTTGTTCTTGTACAGGACCAGGACCTCGGTGCTGAGGTTGACCTCGATCCGGTTCGCCCCGGCCTTGCGGTTCAGCACCCGCGGCGCCTTCGGGTGGGCCAGTGCCCGCTGCATCGCGGCGTTCACGTAGCTCTCGCCCGGCAGGCCCTGCGACCGCTGGAAGGCCCACACCGCCTCCAGCGTGTTGGTGCTGAAGTGACCGTCGATCGCGCCCGGGTAGTAGTGCAGGGCCTCCAGCCGGCGCTGCAGGGTCTTGATCGCCGCGCTGCTCTGCCCGTACTTCAGCGTTTTCGCCGCCGCGGGCGCCCCCTGCGCGGCCGGGGACCCTTTGGCCGAGGTCGCGGCGTCCGCCGCCACCGGCACGATCAGGGCCAGCACCACGGCGAGCAGGACTGACATCCACAGGCGTCGCATGATGAACCTCCGCACCACTGTCTGATCAGGCGATAACCGCCCGAAGGAGGCACATGGTGGCGCCCCGTTAGTCGCTAGATACCCCAAGATTAGGCCGGGGTACCACGAACCCCTACGACCGGCACATCTCGATCTGGTCCCAGCTGTGTCACGCCGTCCCCCGTGGCGGCTGGGGTGTCACCCGCGTCGTGCCGGGTAGCAGACGCCGGTCACGCCGTCGCGGGACGGCCCGGCCAGGGAGGCCCGATGCTGAGCTACATCCTGGCCCTGCTGGCCGCCTGCGCCAACGCCGCGTCCTCGGTCCTGCAGCGGCAGGCCAACCGCCGGGTGCCCCAGCGGCAGAACATGAGCTGGCGGCTCATCCGCAGCCTGCTGCACCAGCCGGTGTGGTTCGGCGGCATCGCGGCCATCACGGCCGGCTTCCTGCTCCAGGCCACCGCGCTGGGCGAGGGCGAGCTGTCCACCGTGGAGCCGATCCTGATCCTGGAGCTGCCGCTGACCCTGATCATCGCCTCCCGGGCCTTCGGCCAGCCCATGCGCGGCCGCGAATGGGCCTGCGCGGCCGCGATGACCATCGGGCTCGGCGCGCTGCTGTTCCTGCTGCAGCCGTCGGCGGGCCGTTCGGGCCACGTGCACTGGTACGCCTGGGCGGGCGGCGTCGGCGCCAGCCTCATCCTGGTCGGCGGCCTGGTCGCGCTGGCCCTGCGGGCCGCCCCGGGGGGCTCCGGCGGGGCCTGCCGGGCCGCGCTGCTGGGCGCGGCCGGCGGGGCCGCCTTCGGGCTGACCGCGGCGCTGATGAAGGGGATGACCACGACCTTCGGCGGCGGCCTCGGAGCCACCTGCTGGCCAGCTGGCCGCTCTACGCCATGATCGCCGCGGGCGGCCTCGGCATGTTCCTGGTCCAGTCGGCCATGAACGCGGGCGGCCTGCTCGCCGCCCAGCCCGGCCTGACCCTGGCCGACCCGGTCCTGTCCATCCTGTGGGGGGCGCTGGTCTTCCGCGAGCGGGTCCGCGGCGGGATCCTCATCATGCCCGAGGTGGCCAGCCTGGCCCTGGTCGCCGCGGCCGTGATCGCGCTGGCCCGCTCGCCGCTGCTGGCTGAGTCCGGCTAGGCCCGGGGCTCGACGGCGCCGGCCGCCGCCAGGAAGCCGAGTGCCTCCGTCACGCCCGGGAAGACCCGCAGCACCTGGTCTGCGCCGGTGAGCTCGAGCACCCGCAGCACGGCCGTCCCGGACACGGCCAGCGCCACCTGCCCGCCCTGGCCCCTGGCCCGCCGGTGCGCGTCCACCAGCGCGTGCAGCCCCGCCGAGTCGCAGAACCGGGTCTCGCTCATGTCGACCACGTAGGCCCCGTCCCGCCCGGCCGCCTCGAGCAGCGCCGCGCGCAGGCCATCAGCGTTGGTGATGTCGATCTCCGCGGGGGCCGACACGACCGGCACGCCGCTGACCATTTCGACGGGGAACCCGGACTGCGACATCTCCGTCACCTCTCATGGCCGCCGGCGCGAGCCGTGCGGGCCGCGCCGGGAATCGCTTCCGGATCCAGGATCGGCACCGGGCGGACAGGTGTCAATGGAAGAACGATATAAAATTCATGCAATTTTTGTGGCGCAACTTCTCTCATGTTTCTAAGATCAGGTTCTATGAACGGGCGCGGCGACGACACCGGGAGCTGGACCTTGCTCACCGGGCACGGCCGTGTCCTGGTGGAGATCGCCCGGGACCCGGACGCCCGGATCCGCGACATCAGCGCGGCCGCGGGGCTGACCGACCGCACCGTCCAGGCCATCGTGGCTGACCTCGAGGCGGCCGGCTACCTCACCCGCACCCGGGCCGGCCGCCGCACCCGGTACACCGTGAACCACGACAGCCTCTTCCGGCACTCGGCCCAGGAAGGCCTGCGCGTCGGCCCGCTCCTCGACCTGCTCGCCGAGTCCAGTCCCGCGCCGGGCCGCACGGCTCCCGCGCTGGATCTCACGGCCGTCCCGCCCGACCCTCCGCCCGGGACCCATCCCGCTTCCTGACCGAACGGGAACCCTGGCTCCTCGGGCCCCGTCTACCCGGGCCTCCGCCGCACTCGCGGCCGTAACTGCAGGCCCGCCGCGGCGTCGGTCACGTGCCGCAGCAGCAGCGCCGTGGTCACCGGGCCGACCCCGCCCGGCACCGGGCTGAGCGCGCCTGCCACCTCGGCCGCCTTCGGGTCGACGTCCCCGGCCAGGCCCCCGCCGGCGGTGGCGTTGGTGCCCACGTCGACCACCGTGGCGCCCGGGCCCACGTGCTCGGGACCGATCAGCCCGGTCCGGCCCACCGCCACCACCAGGACGTCCGCCTGCCGGGTGATGGCGGCCAGGTCCCGGGTGCGGGAGTGGCAGATGGTGACCGTGGCGTTGCGGTCCAGCAGCAGGTGCGCCACCGGCTTGCCCACCACCGCGGACCGGCCCACCACCACCGCGTGCCGGCCGGCCAGCTCGACCTGGTGGTGATCCAGCAGCCGCATCACCGCCTCCGCGGTGGCCGGCGCGAAGGCGGGCAGCCCGGTCATGAGCCGGCCCAGCGACACCGGGTTGGCCCCGTCTACGTCCTTGGCCGGGTCGATCTCGGCGGCCAGCTCGGCCAGCTGCGCGCCGCCGGGCAGCGGGGTGGTCAGGATGATGCCGTGCACGGTGGGGTCCGCGGACAGCGCTGCCAGCTGGGCGGCGATTCCCGCCGCGGTGGCCTGCGCGCTGAGGTCCTCCACCTCGCAGGCGATCCCGGCCTTGCCCGCCGCCGACACGATCGACCGCACGTACCAGGCGCTGGACTCGTCGTCGGTGGCGGTGACCACGCTGAGCCGCGGCGGGCGGCCCGCCGCGGCCAGCTCGGCCGCCGCGGCCGCCGTCCCGGCGCGGATCTCCGCCGCCAGCTCCCGCCCGGACAGCTGCCGTCCGGGAGCCTCCCGTTCGGCCCGCTCCCGTTCCGATGGCGCGCTCACCGGCTGATCTCCTCGCGCACCGCCGCGACCACCCGGTCGGCGCGGGCCGTCACGTCGTCGGTGACCTCGCTGATGGCCGCCAGCTCGGCCTGGGCCTCCGGGTCCGTCAGCCCGCGCAGGTTGACCTCGATGTTGACCTGCGCCGTGACCGCGGCGGCCCGGGCCGCTTCGGCGGCCGCGGCCACGTCGGTGATCACGTTGCGGTTCCCGGCCGGCAGCAGCGCTTCGGCCAGGCTGACCAGCAGCAGGGTCAGGCGTACTACGTCGGCGGGCGGCCGGGCCGCCCCGACCGTGGCCTTGGCGATGGCGGCCGAGCGGGCCTCCTTCTCCTCGGGCGTCTCCCGCGGCAGCTGGTAGGCCTCGCCCACCGCGCCGAACGCGGCAGCGTCCGCCTCGGCCAGGGACAGGGCGTCGTCCCGGAGCCCGTCGGCCTCGGTGACGACGTGATTCATCAGCTCAGCGTCGTATTTGGCGCCGTTGCTGTACCGGGCCACCATGGCCAGCAGTGCGGCCGACTGCGCGGCGTGCAAGGCGGCGGTGGCGCCGCCTCCCGGGGCAGGCACCCGGGCCGCGAGCTGGTCGAGGAAGGCAGTGATCGTCTCGTCGCGC
Source organism: uncultured Actinomycetes bacterium (assembly GCA_963744005.1). Lineage (GTDB taxonomy): Bacteria > Actinomycetota > Actinomycetes > Streptosporangiales > Streptosporangiaceae > Palsa-504. The sequence continues at coordinate 559,211 of CAVURU010000004.1, forward strand.
ATACCGTGAGGTTATCCAGAAGCATCACCTACAGTTGGATCATGCGCGGGTATACGCAGGACAAAGAGGCTTATCTCAAGCGGCTGCGCCGCATCGAAGGGCAGGTCCGCGGACTCCAGCGGATGGTGGAATCCGACACCTACTGCATCGACATCCTGACCCAGGTCTCGGCCGTGACCCGGGCGCTGCAGGCCGTGGCCCTCGGCCTGGTCGAAGACCACCTCGGCCACTGCGTGGCCCAGGCCATCGAGGCCGGCGGTCCCGAGGCCGAGGAGAAGGTCAAGGAAGCCTCCGAGGCCATCGCCCGCCTGGTCCGGTCCTGACCGAGCCCGGCCTCCGCAGCACCGGCCGCCGCTAGAACAGGCCCGTCAGAACAGGGCCGTCAGAACAGGCCCGTCAGAACAGGGCCGTCAGAACAGGGCCGTCAGAACAGGGCCGTCAGAACAGGGCCGTCGTCTGGCCCGGCACCGGCACCAGGAAGCTGGCCCGCGCATCGTCCAGCCAGTATTCGACCGACCCCGGCTCCGCCCCGGTCAGCTCGCGCACCGAGGTGGTGACCGTGGCCGCCCCGCCCGCCCGGATCCAGTCGAACAGCTCCAGGTTCCCGTCCGCCTGCCATCCGCTCGCCCCGCTGGCCACCATGTCCTCCCGGACCTGGGCCGCCGGCCGGTCCGCGTAGTCGACCTTCCGCGCGAAGACGGCCGAGATCCGCTGCGCGACGTCCCGCGCGCTCAGCGCCTCCGGCCCGGTCAGCGTGTAGGTCGCGCCCTCGTGACCCGGGCCGGTCAGCACCGCGGCCGCGGCTGCGGCCACGTCGCTGGCCGCCACGAACCCGACCTGGCCGTGCCCGGTGGGCAGGGCCAGCACCGCTTCGCGGCGGACGGTCTCGGCCGTGGCCGTCAGGTCCTCCATGTACAGCGCGGGCGCCAGGTAGGTGGCGGGCAGCCCGGTCGCGTCCAGGTGCGCCGCCACCTGCCGGTGGCTGCGCATGAACCGCACCTCGCAGCCCGGGTCGGCGAAGCCGTCCGCGGCCAGCTTGACCACGTGCGGGCCGTGTCCCGCGGCCACCAGCGCGTCGATGAACACCGTCTCGAGCTCGGCCTGCTCCTCGATGGCCGGGCTGAGCAGGAAGACCCGGTCGAAGTCCCGCAGCACGTCCGGGGGCGGCGGCTCGTCGAAGGCGGCCACCACCGGCCGCGGCGTGCCCGGCAGGTCAGCCGCTTTCGCCTCCACCCGCACCATGGCCGCGACCTCGGCCCGCGCGTCGGCCAGCTTTTCCAGCAGGCGGTAGCCGACCCGCCCGGTTGCTCCGGTCACCAGTATCACGCTGCTGCTCCTGTTCGCCGGTGACCACCCTACTCAGGTCTCGTCACCAAGGGCCGGCGATCCCGCCGCGGGCAGCCGGGCGGCGATCCCGTCCAGCACGCAGTCCAGCCCGAAGTCGAACCGGTCGTCCCGGGTGTCGGGCGCGTCCGGGTCGACGTTGGCCTCGACCATCCGCCGGATGTTGACGTACTCGTCCTCGCTGGTCAGCCAGGAATGGAAGCGTTCCCGCTGGGCCTGCAGCTCCTCGGCCGTCATGGTCGCCTCCAGCTCGGCGCGGGTGCGTTCCCAGCCGATCTCCTGGACCTCGCGCAGCACCGCGCCCAGCACGTAGGTCATCACCGTCATCAGGACGTCCACCATCGTCCGCGGGTCCATCCCGAGCTCGGCCAGCATGCCGAGCATCAGCTCCAGGTTCCGCGCGTCGTTCGGCCCGGTCGGCGGCCTGCTCGCCGCGTACTGCATGATCCACGGGTGCCGCAGCAGCCCGGCGCGGTGCCGGTGGGCCAGCTCCCGCAGGTCGGCCCGCCAGTCACCGGTCGGCTCGGGCACCCCGACCTCGGCCTCCAGCGAGTCGAGCATGAGCTGGATCAGTTCTTCCTTCGAGGCCACGTGCCAGTACAGCGACATGGCCCCGGCCCGCAGCTCGCGGGCGATCCGCCGCATGCTGATCGCGTCGGGACCTTCGGCGTCCGCCACGGCGATCGCCGCCGCGACGATCTCCTCCCGGGACAGGCCCCGGTCCCGCGGCCGTGTCTGGGCGCCCCGCGCCCGGTGCCGCTCGATGTGGTCGCTGATGCGCTGCTCGCGCCTGATCCGGCGGGTCTCGTCCGGCGCCGGCCAGGCTCCGGTCATCGCCCGCGCGGGCGGCGGCCCCAACTGCGGCCATGGTTCCTTGTCGCCTTCGGCCACGACCGCTCCTTCCCGCTCGCCCGAGCGCGCTTCTTACCCGCCCGGCTCGCGACGTGTACCCGCCGTGCGGCTGCTTCAGCATGCCCCACCGCGCGGTCCTGCGTCACGAGCCGCGAGAAACCGGCTTGCCTTCTCGTACGGCGTACTGTTATCGTACATCGTACTTGATGGTACGTCGTACGAGAACCGTACGGCGTACGGGGCAAGACACGAGGGTCACGGAGGGAATCACGACATGAACGACACTCCCGCCATCTGGGCGGAAGGACTGACCAAGAACTTCGGGACGACCCGGGCGCTGGCCGGGCTCGACCTGACCGTGCCGGCCGGCACGATCTACGGCCTGCTCGGGCCGAACGGCGCGGGCAAGACCACCGCCGTCCGCGTCTTCGCCACGCTGCTGCGCCCCGACGGGGGTCAGGCGCAGGTGCTGGGCCAGGACGTGGTCACCCGCGCCCCGGCGGTCCGCCGGAGCATCGGGCTGACCGGCCAGTACGCGGCCCTGGATGAGTTCCTCACCGGCCGCGCCAACCTCATCATGGTCGGCCAGCTCAGCCGGCTGACCGCCAGCGCGGCCAAGCGCCGGGCCGACGACCTGCTGGAGCGCTTCGACCTCACCGACGCCGCCACCCGCGCCGTCAAGACCTACTCCGGCGGCATGCGGCGGCGGCTGGACCTGGCCGCCAGCCTCATCGGCCGGCCGGCGGTGCTGTTCCTGGACGAGCCGACCACCGGCCTGGACCCGAACGCCCGGGCCATGACCTGGGACATCGTCCGCGGCCTGGCCGCCGACGGGACCACGCTGCTGCTCACCACGCAGTACCTGGAGGAGGCTGACCAGCTGGCCAGCCGCGTCGCGGTCATCGACCGCGGCGTGGTCATCGCCGAGGGCACGCCCCGCCAGCTCAAGTCCTCGGTCGGGGGCGAGCGCCTGGAGATCGAGCTCGCCGCCGGGGCGGACGTCGAGGCGGCCCTGACGGCGGTCAAGCCGTACGCCGCCGGGAACGTCACCGCCGAGCACGACCAGCTTCGCCTCACCGTCCCGGTCCGCCTGGCCGACGGGCTGACCACCGACGTGGTCCGCTCGCTGGACGCGGCCGGGGTCCGGACCACCGACGTGACGCTGCAGCGCGCGTCCCTGGACGACGTCTTCTTCTCGCTGACCGGCCACGCCGCGCAGGACGCGGCAGACGAAGAAAGGAGCGCGGCATGACCGCCGTCACCGCTGACCTGGCCTACGACCAGGACGACCAGGATTCCACCTACCGGCAGAGCCCGGCCCGGCTGTTCGTCTCCGACGTGGCCGTGCTGACCAAGCGGCGTATCGCCCGGATCAGGCGGGAGCCCGAGACCCTGGCCGACGTCACGTTCATGCCGGTCATCTTCATCTTGATGTTCGCCTACGTGTTCGGCGGCGCGATCGGGCTGCCCAACAGCGGCAGCTACCACGAGTACCTGATCGGCGGCATGCTCGGCATGGGCCTGGCCCAGACCGCGCCGGGCGTGGCCGTGGCCCTGGTCACCGACATGGAGACCGGCCTGATGGACCGGTTCCGGTCGCTGCCCATGTCCCGCTGGGCGGTGCTGGTGGCCCAGTCCATCGCCGAGCTGCTCACCCAGGTCATCAGCGCGACCATCGTCGTCGCCGTCGGCCTGGCCATCGGCTGGCGGATCCACAACGGCGCCGCCGACGCGGCCGCGGCCTTCGCCCTGGCCCTGCTGTTCGGCTACGCCTTCACCTGGGTCGGAGTCTGGCTGGGCATGGTGCTGCGCAGCGCGGAGTCCGCGCAGCAGCTCGGGTTCATCTTGTTCCTGCCGCTGACGTTCGTCTCCAGCGCCTTCGTCCCGACCCAGAGCATGCCCGGCTGGCTGCAGCCGATCGCGAACTGGAATCCGATGTCGGCCCTGGCCGCGGCGTCCCGGGAGCTGTTCGGCAACCCCAACCCGGCCGCGTCGGTGCAGGCCTGGCCCATGCAGCATCCCGAGCTGGCCGTGATCCTCTGGTCGGTCGGCATGCTGGCCGTGTTCGCCCCGCTGGCCGTCCGCAAGTACCGCCTCAAGGCGCTGTGACCCTGTGACGCTGTGACGCGGGGGCGCACAGCGCACCACGGCAACGGCTGGCCGCCACCCGGCGGTCAGCCGTTGCGCTGCTCGAACCAGGCCTTGATCAGCGCCCCGGCGCTCTGGTGGGGTTCCGGCTCCCGGGACGGGATGCAGCTCCAGGTGGCCGGGTTCATCGACGTGGGCTGGTCCGGGTGGTCGTTGGACTTGAGCAGCCAGCCGTCGTCGAGCTGGTAGGCGTTCATCCCGATGCCGAGCTGCTCCAGGTAGCCGAAGAACTGCGGGACCGTGGTCGGCGCGTTGGCCCAGCAGTAGCCCGGGGCCAGGTCGCTCTTCGGGTCCGGCGGCGGCTCGTAGTTGGTGAATTCGCCCTCCACCACCGGCGCGATCCCGTCGGTCACCAGGTAGCCGAACGCCGCGTTCCACGCCTGCGCGTCGTGATCTCCCTGCGCGTGGTGGATGGCGTACACCACCCCGCTCACGTGGATCAGGGCGTGGTACTTGATCATCCCCTCGAAGGACAGCGAGTACCGCGGGCCCTCGATCCAGAACAGGTTGCGCGCGCCCACCGTGTTCCGCACGTAGTCGGCCAGGTGGGCCATGCCGAAGGAGTAGTGCACGCCCTTGAACGTGCCGCCGTCCAGCCACAGCTTCCACAAGGTGGAGTCCGGCATGGTCGGCACCGACGTCCGGGGCTCGTTGTACAGGTCGAAGATGACCTGCGGGTCGCTGCCCCAGACCTGGGCCATGTCCTTCCAGAAGGTCAGCGTGCCCGGCCCCGGCCCGGCCTGGTAGTGCCGCACCGCGATCGGCGAGAAGTTCGTCTCGTCGTTGAGCACCACGACCAGCTTGTAGCTCTCGGCCAGCGACACCTCGGACTGGATGGCCGCCATGTACTCGGCGTTGAAGCCCGTCCCGTTCGGCCCGAGCAGGAGGTACTGGTTGGCCTGGATCCGGACCGTGTTGGAGCACCAGCTCTCGGCCGTCGCCTTGATGTCGGCCAGGTCCTGGGTGATGAGCTGGGTCCAGTCGTCGCGCTGCAGCCCGGACACCGACATCCCGTAGGTAACGAAGTCCGAGCCGTCCCCGGCCAGCACCTTGGTGCCGTGCACGGTGAACGGCCCGGCCGCCTTGCCGCAGGAGGACGCGTTGGCCGTGCGGGCGTCGCTCACCGGCAGGATCACGGCCACGATCAGCAGCGGGGCCAGCACCAGCGCCACGCCGCGGACCAGCCTCACCCAGCGGGGCCTGCGGCCTGTGGTCTGAGGGGCAGCGGGCTGACGGCCCGGGAGCTGAGGAGCAGCGGACCGGCGGGCGGACGGCCAGCGGAACCGCCCGCGAGGCGGCCGGCTGTCGCCCGGCGTATCGGGCCCTCTCCAAGTGGCCAACGGAAAGCTGCCTCCTGTCCTAGGGCCGGGAAGAGAGCTCCTGTGCCGCGATCCAGCGATGCGGCCGGTTATGACCTGGTTGAGCAGCGATGATAACTCGCCGGCCCGCTGCCGCGCGGCGACTTGAGATTGTAGCCGCGCGGCAGCGGGCTCACCGCCCGCCCGGGGTGAGGTCGCCTGGCGCGAGGTTGTCCGAGTGCCTGGCGCGCAGCCGGGGCCACTGGGCCGTCGGCCGGCCGTCGGTCCGCAGCGCCTCGGGGTCCACCGGCCACCGCTGCGGCCAGCCGCCGGGGGAGTCCTCCCAGGTCTCCTGCCGCCCGTAGACGGTCAGGTCCAGCAGCGCGTAGCTGTTGTCCATCGCCTCCACGCCGCGCACCGTGGTCCAGTAGGTCTCGAACACCCGGTCCCCGTCTCGCAGGTAGCAGATCAGGTACATCCGGTGCTCCGGGCGGCCCGCCAGCAGGACCCCGGCGGAGGACTGCACCGCGTACCACGGCATGTCCCAGCCCATGAAGTCGCGGTACCGGGCGCTTTCGGCGTACGGGCCCTGGGCGAACACCGCGAACGTCACGTCCCGGGAGTGCAGGTAGGACAGCTCCCGGACCTGCGCGGTGTAGTGGGTGCAGCCCTCGCACTGGTCCGCGGCGGACTGCCCCTCGCGCCACATGAAGTAGTACGCGATCAGCTGCCGGCGCCCCTGGAACGCGTCGGCCAGCCGCACCGGCCCGCCCGCGCCCTCCAGCGGGATGGCCGGGTCCACCTCGACCATCGGCAGCCGCCGCCGGGCCGCCGCGATCGCGTCGCCCTCGTGGGTGTGCGCCTTCTCCCGGACCCGGAGCGCGTCCACCTCGGCCTGGAAGGCGGCCCGGTCCGTGACCGGGGGCTGCGCCGCCACCTCAGCCTCCCGGCCGCAGGCTGGCCAGCGGCGCGTCCCACTTCATCGGCCCCTGGGCCATCTCCGGGTGGTCGTACTCGTCGTGCCAGTTCCACCAGCCGTACGGCTCGGCCTGCGGGTAGCCCGCGGGGGAGTCCTCCCAGGTCTCCTGCCGGCCCAGCGCGCTCATGTCCAGGTAGCTCCACGTGCTGCCCAGTGCCTCGTCGCCGCGGTTGTTCAGGAAGTAGGTGCGGAACACCCGGTCCCCGTCCCGGAAGAACGCGTTGGTCCCGTGGTACTCGTCCACGCCGAAGTCCACGTCCCACGAGTCGGTCACCGTGTACCAGGGCATGGCCCAGCCCATCCGCTCCTTCAGCCGGGCGATGTCCGGCTGCGGCGCGCGCGAGGCGTAGGCGAACGTGATGTCCCGGGCGTTCAGGTGGGCGACGTGCGCGACCTGGTCGGCCATCATCGAGCAGCCGTGGCAGGCGTGCTCCGGCCAGCCGGTCACGCCGGGCTCGAAGAACGCCCGGTAGATGATCAGCTGGCGGCGGCCCGCGAACATCTCGGCCAGGCTCACCGGGCCGTCCGGCCCGTCGAAGGTGTACTCCTTCTCCACCGCGAGCCACGGCATCCGCCGCCGCTCCGCGGCCAGCGCGTCCCGGGCCCGGGTCAGCTCCTTCTCCTTGACCAGCAGCTGCTCGCGTGCCGTCTCCCACTCCTGCGCGGTGACGACCGGTGGTGTCTGCATCATGACCTCTGCCTCTCGTTTCGTGCTGCGATCCGTACTCATGTCCTGGGGGTCCGGCCGGCCGGGCCGGTGTCTGAAATCAGGCCGAACGGTCGAGGTGGTCAGCCAGCGCCCCCAGCTGGCTGTCCCAGTCCCGGGCCATCGCGGCCAGGAACTGCTGCGCCACCTGCATGGGCGCCGACCGCAGCCGGTAGCGCACCCGGCGCCGCTCGCCCGGCTCGGCCGTCACTAGCCCGGCCTCGGCCAGCAGCCCCAGGTGCTTGGCGATGGCCTGCCGGGTGACCGGCAGGCCCGCGGCCAGGTCCGTCGCGGTGGCCGGGCCGCCCGCCGCCAGCGCGGCCAGGATGGACCGCCGGGTCGGGTCGGCCAGGGCCGCGAACACCTGCTCCGCGATCGCCTCGGCGTCAGGCGGCATCCAGGTACTCCGCCAGCTCGCCCAGCTCCCGCGGCCAGCCCTCGGTGTGCCCGTCGTACGCCTTGTCGTAGTACTCCTCGGGCAGCTGGGCGAAGCCCGTCTCGACCACGGTGAGCCGGGTGCCCGCCCCGGCCGGCTCGAGGGTGAACTCGACGTAGGTCCGGCGCGGGTCATCCGCCGGGATCTCGTTCAGCTGCCAGGTGAAGCCGAACACCCTGGGCTCCTCCACCCGTTCCACCCGCAGCTGCGCGGTTGGCCCGTCGGTCCAGCGCAGCCAGCCCGCCCCGCCCGGCCGCAGGTCGATGGCCGCCTCGTTGCCGAACCAGGTCCCCAGCCCCTCGGCCGTCGTCAGCGCCGCCCACACCCTGGCGGGCGGGTGCGCCAGCTCGACCGTCCGCTCGATGCGGTCCGGGAAACCCATGCTGACCTCCCTCGTGCTGGCCTTCGATAAATAGCAATGACCTGGTTGCCACACTATGGCAACCAATTGGTTGCGTCAAATCTCACCCCGGGCCCGGCCGGTAGACTCGCGGGCGTGCTGGACCTGAACGCGGCTGCCGCCGCTGCCCTGGACGAGCGCCTGCAGGCCGAGTCCGTCATCTGGCTCACCACGGTGGACGCCGACGGCCAGCCGCAGTCCTCGCCGGTCTGGTTCCTGTGGGACGAGGGCGAGTTCCTGATCTACGCCGAGCCGGGGTCGTGGAAGGTCCGGAACATCCGCGCCCGCCCGCGGGTCGCCCTCAACCTGAACAGCAACACCCAGGGCGGCCGGGTGGCCACCTTCGAGGGCACGGCGCGCATCGCCGCCGAGCAGCCGCCCGTCCACCAGGCCGCCTCCTACCTGGCCAAGTACCGCTCCGGGATCACCTCCACCGGCAGTACGCCGGAGAAGATGGCGGCCGAGTACTCGGCCGCGCTGCGCGTCACCCCGACCCGCGTCCGGGTCTTCTGACCCGCTGGCCGGCGGGAAAGGTCGGCACCAGATGGACCACGCTGAGCTGCGCGTCGACCCGCTGACCGGGGCCCGGGTGGTGCTCACCCCGTGGCGCCAGCACCGCCCCAGCCTCCCGGCCTGCCCGTGCCCGTTCTGCCCCGGCGGCCTGGAAGCACCCGGCCCCTACGACGTCCGGTTCATCGCCAACCGCTGGCCCGCCCTGCCCGGCGGCCGGCACGAGGTCGTCCTGCACGCCCCGGAGCACGTCTCCTCGTTCCCGGCCCTGGGCCCGCCGCGCGCCGCCCGCGTCGTGGACCTGTGGTCGGCCCGCACCGCCGCCCTCGGCTCCCGTCCCGACGTGGCCTACGTCTTCGTCTTCGAGAACCGCGGCCGCGCCATCGGCGCCACCATCGACCACCCGCATAGCCAGGTCATGGCCTTCACCGAGATCCCGCCCGTCCCCGCCGCCGAGCTCACCGCCGAAACCTGCCCGCTGTGCCCCGCCCCGGCCGCCGGCCTGCTCGTCACCCGCCAGGCAGGCTGGCGCGCGGCTGTGCCCCACGCGCCCTCGTGGCCGTATGAGCTGCTCATCTCCCCGGAGGCCCACGTCGGTGACCTGCCCGAGGCCGGGCCGCGGCTGCGCGCCGGCCTGGCCGCCCTCCTGGTCGACGCCCTGACCCGGCTGGAGCGTTTCCTCGGTCCCGGCACCCCGTACATGCTGTGGATTCACCAGCGCCCCCAGGCCGGGGCGATCTACCCGGCCGCCCACCTCCATCTGCACCTGGCCCCCGCCCTCCGGGCCCCCGGCGTGACCCGGCACCTGGCCAGCGCCGAGCTCGGCGCCGGCGTCTTCTTCGACCCCGTCGATCCGGAGCAGGCCGCCGCGGTGTGGCGCTCCGCAGCTAACTGACTTCGCCCGGCGTTTGCGCCGGTCAGCCCGGCACTACGGGGCGTGGCCGCGGGTGGCGCCGGAGCAGGCTAAGCTCCTACCCGTAACCGGGCGGAACCGCCCAGAAGGAGGAACGTGACCCAGGGCACGCCGAAGCTCCCGCCGTTCGATCCGGGCGTCCCGAACCCCGCCCGGATGTGGAACTACTGGCTGGGCGGCAAGGACAATTTCGCGGCCGACCGCGAGCTGGCCGAGCGGGTGCTGGAAGTCATGCCCTCCATGCCGATGATCGCCCGGGCCGTCCGGCTCTTCCTGATCGACGCCGTGCACCAGCTGACCACCGAGCACGGGATCCGCCAGTTCCTCGACATCGGCACCGGCCTGCCCACCGCGGACAACACGCATCATGTGGCCCAGCGCGACGCGCCGGAGTCCCGGATCGTCTACGCCGACTTCGACCCGATCGTCCTGAGCCACGCCCAGGCCCTGCTGACCAGCAGCCCCGAAGGCAAGACCGACTACATCCAGGCCGACCTGCGCGACGTCGATGTCATCTTGTCCGGCGCGGCCGAGACGCTCGACTTCTCCCGCCCGGTCGCCGTCATGCTGATCGCGATCCTGCACTTCATCCCGGACGAGGACGACCCGTACTCGATCGTGACCCGGCTGATGGACGCCGTGCCGTCCGGCAGCTACCTGGTCATGGCCCACGCGGCCAGTGACATCACCCCCGAGGCGGCCGCCGAGATGGCCCGCACCTACAACCAGATGTCCTCGGCCCCGATCACCATGCGCAGCCGCGAGCAGGTCCTCCGCTTCTTCGACGGCCTGGACCTGATCCCGCCCGGCCTGATCCCGATCGACAAGTGGGGCCTGGCCAGCCAGATCGACAGCTCCGTCGGCGGCCTGATCGGCTACTGCGGTATCGCCCGCAAGCCCTGACTCCCGCGGCCCCGTCCATCGCGCGCAAGCCCTGAGCGCCGCCGCCAGCCCTAGTCTTTAGCGGCCCGGTCCGCGACCCCGGCCCTCCCGGTGCGCGTGCGCCTCGCTGGTCACACGCGGCTCTCCCGATCGGCCAACCGCCGCCCGAACATCGTTCGAGCCTGCCAATCAGATCTAGTCAAACGGTGTTCGAGTCTATACAGTGTTAAAACGATGTTAAAGAACGCACCGTAAAGCGAGGTCGTAATGGCGGAGAGCACCGCAAGGCGTCTTGAGCCCGACATGTCCGGCACTTCCGGGCAAAACGCCGAACTTTCCGAGACGTCCTGGGGTCGCTCATCCGCTCGTTCGGCCAAGCCTTCGCGCCGCCGCGAGTCGATCAGCCACACCGCCATCGTCAACGGCGCCATCGATGTGCTCGACCGCGAGGGCCTGGACGCCCTGAGCATGCGGCACCTCGCCGAGGAGCTCGGCATCGGGGCTGCGTCCCTCTACTGGCACGTCGGCAGCAAGGACGGCCTGCTCGACCTCGTCCTGGACCAGGTCGTCGGCGAGACCAAGATCCCCGAGCCCGACCCGGAACGCTGGCAGGACCAGCTCAAGGACGTCGCCCGCGCCCAGCGCGCCATGAGCCTGCGCCATCCCTGGTTCGTCCGCGTCACCCTCGGCCGCATCCCGATCGGGCCCAACTCGCTGCGCCACTCCGAGCACGTCCTGGCCATCCTGCGCGCCGCCGGCATCCCCTCGCACGTGGCCGTGCAGGGTTACCTGCTGCTCGTCTCGGCCGTCAACGGCTTCACCATCGACGAGACCGGCGTCGAGGACAGCCCGAACGTCATCGACCTGCCTCGCGACGGCGAATCCCGCCAGCACAGCGCCGAGATGGCCCGCGACTACTTGGCCGCGCTCCCGCCGAGCCAGTTCCCGAACATGACCTCGCTGGCCGACGAGTTCGCCCTGGCCGACACCGACGAGCGCTTCGAGCTCCTGATCGACACCTTCGTCGCGGGCCTGGCCCGCCACGTCGCGACCAAGGCCTAACCACCCAGCCCAGATCCCACCTGCCCCCGGCCCAGGCCGGGGGCTCTTTTTCGCCCGACTACTCGTACCATCAGCAGCCCCGCGCGGGTCCTGGTTCTTGCCGTCACTCCTCGTTCAGCGCCTCCTCCGGCCACCGCCGTCCGCGGCAGCAGCAGGGACAGCACCGCGCACACCCCGAACGCGCCCATCGCGTACGGCACGGTCCGGATCATCGCCGCCTCGTACGAGTGCCCGTCCAGGTACCCGAAGAAAACCGTCCCGGCCAGCGCCACCCCGAGCGCCCCGCCCAGCTGCTGCGCCGTGCCGAACAGCCCGGACGCGCCGCCCGCCACCTCGGCCGGCACCGCGGCCAGGACCACGTTGACCAGCGGGATGATCAGCAGGGCCAGGCCCGCGCCCGCCGCCACCAGGCCCGGCACGAGCGGCCACGGGCTGCCGTTCACCCCCACGTGCGGTGCGGCCACCGCCACTCCCGCGACCCCGGCCGCCATCAGCACCCCGCCCGCGGCCAGCACCCAGCGCCCGTACCGCTGCGCCAGCGGCACCGCGGCCGGCGCCCCGAGGAAGCTGCCCGCGCTGAACGCCATCGCCGTCAGCCCGGCCTTGAGCGGCGAGAACTGCTCGCCGGCCTGCAGCCACAGCGCGAAGGCCAGGAAGAACCCCTGCAGCCCCACTGAGAACGCGAGTTGCACCCCGAGCCCGGCCGCGAACGACGGCACCCGGAACAACGCGGCCTGCAGCAGCGGAGCGGGGCCGTCCGCCCGCCGCCGGGCCTCAGCCACGCCCAGCCCAGCGAGCCCGGCCACCCCGGCGGCCAGCACCAGCCACGTCCACCACGGCCAGCCCGCCTGCCACCCCTCCAGCAGCGGGTACACCACCGCCACCAGCGACCCGGCCAGCAGCACCGCGCCCAGCACGTCCGGCCGCCGCGCGCCCGGATCCCGCGTCTCCGGGACGAACCGCAGCCCCGCCACCAGCACGCCCAACGCCACCGGGACGTTGACGAAGAACACCGACCGCCAGCTCCACCCGAACAGGTCCGCGTCGGTCAGCACCCCGCCCAGCAGCAGCCCGACCGCCGAGGCGAACCCCAGCATGGCCCCGTACAGGCTGAACGCCCGGCCCACGCTCGGCCCCGGAGAATACCGAACGGAACGTGGCCAGGACCTGCGGCGCCATCGCTGCTGCCGCCGTGCCCTGGACGATCCGGGCCGCGATCAGCTCCGCGCCATTCGCCGACGCTCCCGCGGCCAGGCTGGCCAGCCCGAACCCCGCCACCCCGGCCAGGAACACCCGCTTGCGGCCGAACCGGTCGCCCAGGTTGCCCGCGATGATCAGCGCCGCCGCGAAGGCCAGCATGTATCCGGAGACCACCCACTCCAGCTGGGTGGCGCTCGCGTGCAGGTCCCGCCGGATGGTCGGCAGCGCCACGTTCACGATCGTCACGTCGATCATGTCCATCAGCGCCCCGGTGATCATCACCACCGCCGCCAGCCAGCGCCCCGGATGCTCGGCGGGCCCGGCCATCCGGCCGCCCGCCGTCAGTTGATTCGTTGTCACGATCCCAGCTCCCCGTTGATCGAACGTTGTTCTATACGGAACAACGTTCTAGCATGGGACAGTGATCGAGTCAAACAACGTTCGAGTCTGGTACGCTGCTCAAACACGTGTCTAGTGAGTAGGCGGGGCGCCATGCCGTTCGATGATGACTACAGCATCTTCGGCGACGACTTCCGGCTGCCCCCGTCGCCCTTCCAGCGCTTCCCCGACCGTCCGGTATCCCGCCGCCGCCGCGAGCCGATCAGCCGCGAGGCCATCGTCACCGCCGCCATCCAGCTGCTCGACGCCCGCGGGCTGGGCGCGCTGAGCATGCGCCGCCTGGCCGAGCAGCTCGGCACCGGCGCCGCCTCGCTGTACTGGCACGTCAGCAACAAGGACGGCCTGCTCGACCTGGTCATGGACGAGGTGCTGGCCGAGGGGAAGGTCCCCGATCCCGATCCCGAGCACTGGCAGGAGCAGATCAAGCAGGTCGCCCGCGACCAGCGGGCCGCCAGCCTGCGCCACCCGTGGCTGGTCCGCATCTCGATCGGCCGCATCCCCATGGGGCCGAACGCCCTTCGCTACACCGAGCGGATCCTGGCCATCCTCCGCGCGGCCGGGCTGCCCCCGCAGCTCGCCGTCCAGGGCTACCTGCTGCTCATCGCCACCATCAACGGCTTCACCATCGACGAGACCGGCGTCGACGACAGCGCCCACGCCGACGACGGGCCCGCCAACCGCGACCCCGAGACCCTGCAGCAGACCGCGAACATGGCCCGCGACTACATCGCCTCGCTGCCGTCGGCCCTGTTCCCGACCATGACCGACCTGGCCGACGAGTTCGCCCTGGCCGACCCGGACGAGCGCTTCGAGCTCCTCATCGACATCTTCGTCGACGGCCTGGCCCGCAACGCCGCCGAGGCCCGACAGTAATAAGGCCCGAGACCCGACGGCGAGGACGAGTTCCCGCCGCGCCGTGCCATCCTGGCCTATGGCCACGATCCACCAGCTGTCCCGCGCCGACGCCCGCCGCATCGCCGTCCGCGCCCAGCTCCTGGACCGCGCCCGCCCGGCCGGCCTGCTCGACGTGGTCCGCCGCCTGACCCTGCTCCAGCTCGACCCGGTCAACGCCGTCGCGCCCAGCGCCGACCTGGTCGCCTGGAGCCGCCTCGGCTCCGCCTACCAGCCCGCCGACCTGGACGCCGCCCTGGCCCGCCGGACTGATCGAGCTGCTGGCCCTGATCCGTCCCGCCGAGGACCTCGCCCTGTACCGCGCCGACATGGCCACCTGGGAGCAGCGCGGCCGCGATCTGGCGGCAACGGGACCGCACCGGCTGGCGCGCCGCCTACCGCGACTGGGTCCGCGCCAACGACGGCTGCCGCCGCGACATCCTGGCTCGCCTGGCCGACTCCGGCCCGCTGTCCTCCCGCGAGCTCCCCGACACCTGTGCCGTCCCGTGGCAGTCCACCGGCTGGACGCACAACCGCAACGTCACCCGCCTGCTGGACTTCATGACCGGCCGCGGCGAGGTCGCCGTGGCCGGCCGCCGCGGCAACGACCGCCTCTGGGACCTGGCCGAGCGCGTCTACCCCGACGATCCGGTCGTCCCCGCCGATCAGGCCAGGCAGATCCGCGATGAGCGCCGGCTGCGCGCCCTCGGCATCGCCCGGGCCAGCGGCCCCGCGTACCCCGTCGAGCCCGGCACCGTCGGCGAGGCGGGGGAGACCGCCACCGTCGAGGGCACCAAGGGCACCTGGCAGGTCGACCCCGGACAGCTGACTCAGCTGGCCCAGCCCTTCGACGGCCGCGCCGCCCTGCTGTCCCCGTTCGACCGGCTCATCCACGACCGCAAGCGCACCCAGGACCTGTTCGGCTTCGACTATCAGCTGGAGATGTACAAGCCGGCCGCCAGACGCCGCTGGGGCTACTACGCCCTGCCCGTCTTGTACGGCGACCGCCTGGTCGGAAAGCTCGACGCCCAGGCCGACCGCAAGGCGGGCGTCCTGCGCGTCAACGCCCTGCACCAGGACGTCCCCTTCACCAAGCCCATGACCCGGGCCGTAACGCAGGAGATCCAGGGACTGGCCCGCTGGCTGTCCCTGGATCTCCTGGATGAGCTACCGCTTAAGACTGCGGGCTGAGCGCGGGGCTCGTCTCCTGCCCGACGCTGAGGACCGGCTCCGAGGCGTTCCGCAGCTCGTCCAGCTTGCGCTTGGACGGCAGCAGCAGGGCCGCCACCACCGCGCCGATGCCGAACAGGATGGCGGACACCGTGAACGCCGCACTGTAGCCATGGACTGCGGCTGCTGCCTGCTGCCCCCGGGCCGGCGTGGTGCGCGACCAGGTAGGAGGTGGTCGCCGTGAGCGCCACCGTGCTCAGCGCCGCGGTCCCGATCGAGCCGCCCACCTGCTGCATGGTGTTGACCAGGGCCGAGGCGACACCCGAGTCACGCCGTGCCACTCCGGCCGTGGCCGTGTTGATGGCCGGCGCGAAGATCATGCCGAAGCCCAGGCCCATGGCCACCAGCGCCGGCACCACGCTCGTCAGGTAGCTGGAGGACGGGGTGAGCTGGGTCAGGTAGACCATCGCTCCGCCGCCCAGCACCATGCCCGTCACGATGAGATTCCGCGGCCCGACCCGCTGCAGCAGCACGATGCTGGACAGGTTCGAGGACAGCAGGATGCAGGCGATCATCGGCAAGAAGGCCAGTCCGCTGGTCAGCGGGCTGTAGCCCTTGATGGACTGCAGATAGTAGGTCAGGAACAGGAAGATGCCGAAGACCGCGATCCCGGTCAGGCCGACCGAGATGTAGGAGCCGCCCCGGGCCCGGTCCAGGACCACCCGCAGCGGCAGCAGCGGCTGGCTGACCCGGCTCTCCGCGAACACGAACGCGGCCAGCAGGATGACTCCGGCGACCAGCGAGCCGATGGTCAGGGCGGCGGTCCACCCGGCCACCTCAGCGTGCGAGAACCCGAAGACGAGCGCGAACAGGCCAGAGGAGGCGAGCACGACTCCGGCCCAGTCCATCCGCGGACGGGTGTCCGGCTTGTTGGTCTGCATGTAGGCGAGCGCCCCTGCCACGGCGATCACAGCCGGGATCAGGTTGACGTACAGCGTCCAGCGCCAGGAGAAGTACTGCGTCAGGACGCCGCCCAGGATGAGGCCCACGGCCCCGCCGCCACCCGCGACGGACCCGAACACGCCGAACGCCCGGCCCCGCTCCCGCGGGTCACGGAACGTGCTGACCAGCGTGCCCAGGGCGGCCGGAGCGAGAATGGCGCCGAACGCGCCCTGCAGCGTCCGGGCCGCCACCAGCATGCCGAAAGAGGTGGCGGCGCCCCCGAGCGCGGAAGACAAGGCGAATCCGATGAGGCCGGTGATGAAGACGCGCTTGCGGCTGAACATGTCGCCCAGCCGGCCCCCGAGCAGCAGCAGGCTGCCGAACGCCAGGGCGTACGCGGTGACCACCCATTGCCGGTCGCCGTTGGCGAAGCCCAGCGCGCGCTGCGCCGATGGCAGCGCGATATTAACCACGGTCGAGTCCAGCACCACCATCAGCTGGGCGATGGCCACCGTGACCAGGATCAGCCAGCGGTGGTCATTTTGCGCAGGCCGCTGGATCTCAGCGGCAGATGCGTCGGATGACATTACGGGTTATACCCCCAGTGGAGAAGTCTGATTTGCGTCAGTCGTGATGAGCTGCTGGGCGGCCTCGTCCAGCCCGTCGAGCAGCCGGATGAACGTCACCCGGTCCTCCTCGCTCATCGCGCCGAAGATGTGCTGGAGGAGGCGCTGCTTCGTCGCCTTCGCCACTTCCAGCCCGGCTTCGCCCGCTTCGGTGATGGCCACGAGCTTGGCCCGCCGGTCGGTCGGGTCCGGTCGCCGCTCGGCATGGCCGAGCCGCTCCAGCGTGTCGACGATGTCGGTGATGGAGTGCGGAGACAGCCCGAGCTCAGTCGCCAGCACGTTCTGCCTGGTCGGCCCCTGCTCGTGCAGTCGTGACAGCACCTTGGTGCGAGCCATCGACATTCCGCAGGCGTTCATCTCATCGTTAACCGCCCGGAACATCCGGTGATGGAACGCGATGTAGCGTTCACCCATCTGCTCAGGCGTAATCATCACTGACACCTCTGACATTGACCGACGCTGACCTGCCTCACATTGACAGGCCTCACGTTGACACCTGTCATAATGAGGATCCTCAGCAATTAATTCCCGGTCCCCGAAGTTCGTGCCGGACGGCCCCGGCGCGAGCCCCCGAAACCGCGCCGAGGCCGTCTGATGATCATCCGAACTGACCAGGCTGATAGTCCCCAGCCGGCATCTGGACCAGCACGTTCATCCGGTTGTAGGCGTTGATGAGCGCGATCACCGCGGTCAGCGCGATCAGCTGCTCCTCGTCGTAGTACTTGGCCGCGTTCTGCCAGGCCTCGTCGCTGACCCCGCCCGCCGCATCCGCGATGCGGGTGGCCTGCTCGGTCAGCTCCAGCGCGGCCCGCTCGGCGTCGGTGAAGACGGTGGCCTCCCGCCACGCCGCCACCAGGTGCAGCCGCTGCTGGTCTTCCCCGGCTGCGAGCGCGTCTTTGGTGTGCATGTCGGTGCAGAACGAGCACCCGTTGATCTGGCTGGCCCGCAGCTTGACCAGTTCCTGCGTTGAGGCCGGGAGCCCCGAGTCGTGCAGGACCTTGTTGGCCGTGTTGATGTACTTCACGACCTTCATCCCCGTCGGGCTGCCAAAGAAGTCGACTCGCGCGTCCATGCTTGATCTCCTTCGCTCCGTTGCTCGGTCACCCTTCATGACGTGACAGCCCGGTCAGACGTGACGGTTAAGGTTCGTCCAAGCCCGGAGCGGGGGACCTGCCGCTCGGCCAGGATTGGTCCGATATCTGAAGACACTGAGGAGCCAGAGCGGTGCCGTCGTACCGGAGGACCCTGACCGTGCTCGCCGCCGCTGCCCTGGGCCTCGGCGTCACGGCCTGCAACACCGTGAGCCAGACCGCCCCCGTCGCGGGCCTGTCCCCGTCCCTGCCGCCTGGCGCCTCCGCCAGCCTGGCCCAGTCAGCCTCCGCCGCGGCGACTAGCTCCGGCTCATCCCTGAGCCTGCTCACCGAGCCCGCCGCCGGGACCGCCCCGATCTACCAGCTCATCACCGGCGCGCACTCCTCGATCGACCTCACCATGTACGAGCTGGCCGACACCACCGCCGAAGCCGACCTGGCCGCCGCCGCCTCCCGCGGCGTCACCGTCCGGGTCCTCCTGGACCAGCACCTCGAGCAGTCCCGCAACCAGGACGCCTACGACTACCTGACCGCCCACAAGGTCCAGGTCCACTGGGCCCCGGCCGAGACCACCTACCACCAGAAGACCCTCACCGTCGACAACGCCACCTCAGCCGTCATGACCCTGAACCTGGTGACCGAGGACTACCCCGACACCCGCGACTTCGCCGTCATCGACAACGACACGCCGACGTCGCCGCCATCGTCAAGACCTTCAACGCCGACTTCGCCGGCCAGAGCATCGCCCCGCCTACCGGCACGGACCTGGTCTGGTCCCCGACCACCGCCCAGAACGCCGTCCTGTCTCGATCATCAAGGCCGCCACCCGCACCCTGGCCGTCGAAGAAGAGGAGATGGACGACCCCACAGTCACCTCAGCTCTGGCCGCAGCAGCCAAGCGCGGCGTCAACGTCACCATCACCATGACCGACGATGCGCAATGGCACTCGGCCTTCACCCAGCTCACCCAGGCCGGCGCCCACGTCCGCACCTACCCCGATACCGATGGCGCCCTCTACATCCACGCCAAAGCCATCGTCGCCGACGCCGGCCAGTCCGACCAGCAGCTCCTGGTCGGCTCCCAGAACTTCTCCGCCGCCAGCCTCCTGCACAACCGCGAACTAGGCATCCTCACGACCGACAAGACCCTGATCACCTCCGTCAGCAGCACCATCGCCGCCGACTACTCCGGCGCCAAGCCCTACGCCTCCACCGCTAGCAGCATTGCCAAGTCCTCCGCCGCCCAGTGCACCGCCACCGCCACCGTCTACAACGCCGCCAAGAACGAAAACGACGTGACGGTCCACTCCAGCCAGCCCGACACCGAAGCCACCGCCTCCGCCGCCGGCCACACCGCCACTTACAAGACCAACAGCAGCGGCACCGCCGTGATCTACCTCAACGGCCCACCCCGCGGCTCCAAGATCATCGTCACCATCGGCGGGGCCACCTGCACAACCAGCGACTGACGATCGGGCCGCCCCGCGGAGGAGGCGCTAAGTTGACTGGCCAGGCCCGAAGGACCAAGCCTGTCTCGCTAAATGAGAACGTCTCCGCGCAGATGAAGAAAATGCGCCGGACCTCCACCGCGCCGGAAATGCTCATACGGCGTGAGTTGCACCGTCGCGGCCTCAGATTTCGCGTAAATTATCCCGCGCTCCCTGGGCGCCCGGATCTCGCCTTCACTTCGGCTCGTGTAGCCGTCTTTGTAGACGGATGCTTCTGGCACGCCTGTCCCGATCACGGAAACCTGCCAAAGAACAACCGTGATTGGTGGCGAGAAAAGCTGGATCGCAACGTGGCCAGGGATACGGCGAAGGACGCACAGCTCGAGGAGCTCGGCTGGAAGGTCGTGCACATCTGGGAGCACGAGGATCCTGTCGCTGCTTCGGAGATGATCGAGCAGCTGTGGCGATCGAGACGGCGATCAAATGCTCCGCAGGCTAAGACCTGATCCGACCAGCACTGGCCACTTTAAGGGTCTGAGCCCGCACGGCGAGTTCCCGGCGCGCCGCGTTGGTTCCAGGGACGAGGCGGGCGCCGTGTGAGATCCTGGTCCGAGACCCCGACCGACACGAGGAGGCTGCCGGATGCCGCCACGAAAGTCAGCGGCGATCACGCCATCCGCCACACGGCTGACGGAATCGCTGCGTGATATCGGCTATGACTTTCCCTCTGCTGTGGCAGACATCGTGGACAACAGCGTCATGGCTGACGCCTCGCATATTGACGTGTCGATCGAGTTCGACGGCGAGGATTCATATGTCGTCATCTCCGATGACGGCGAAGGGATGACCGGCAATGGACTGGTCGAGGCACTTCGATATGGTTCGCGCCGCACCTACAGTCGCAGCGATCTCGGTCGCTATGGCCTCGGCCTGAAGACTGCATCGCTCTCTCAGTGTCGGTCGGTTACCGTCGTCACTGCCCGGCGTTCAGCTCCCGGCAGTGTCCATACCCGCATGCTGGATCTCGACCTGATCGCTGAGTGGGATGAGTGGCTTGTCGTCGAGCCAATGCCTGCGCCGATTCTTCAGCGATCGTCCGAGCGGCTGGCCAGTGAGCCGGGCACGGTCGTGATATGGCGGAAGCTGGACCGTGTTCTTCCCGAGAAGCGCCCGGACGGAGGATGGGCGCGCCGCCGCCTTGACTCCATGGCGGCCAAGACCGCTGAACATCTGGGTATCGTGTTTCACCGATACCTCGAGGACGCCGGTGATCGTGGGATCGTGATCACGGTGAACGGGCAGAAGGTCCAGCCGTGGAACCCATTTGCCCCGACCGAGAATGCTACGACCGAACTTCCTCAGCAGCGCTTCGAAGTGTCGGTCGGCGACGTTTCAGGAAACGTGACGCTACGGCGTTTTGTCCTGCCCGCGCGTGACCAGTTCAGTTCGCTGGAGGAATTTGAGCGGCATTCAGGCCCGCTGAACTGGAATCGTCAGCAGGGAATTTACATATACCGTGCTGGTCGGTTGGTGCAATGGGGCGGCTGGAACGGGATCCGCGGCATTGACGAGCACACGAAGCTGGCTCGGGCGGCGCTAGATTTTAACACCGACCTTGACTCGGTGTTCAACATCAACGTGGCCAAGATGCGCGTGACCCTCCCGCCGCAGATCCGCCAGATGCTGGAACGCCCAATTAACGAGCTCTGTGCACATGCCGATGACCGCTATCGTAAGGCCCCTCGGCGCGCGGAAAACGATCAACCAGAGACGGGAAGCAGCGAGCCTAACTCTCGTCGCCCCCTGCCGGAGTCTCCAGTTCCCGCTCGCAGCGACCTCGGGCTTGCCCTGCGTGCGGCGGCAATGCAGGCCGGGGAGTATGAGGCCTTCGGCCGCATCGTGGCCGTTCTTGCGCAGCTGGCCCCCGAGGTCGCCAGCTCCCTTGCTCTAGACGGCTGACCCATCCTCTGGGCCTGCGAAACCCGAGAACAAAACCGGATCGCGGTGAGTGGACGAACTGGCGCATGTCCCGGCCAGTGGGCACAGCTCACAAACCCGTGCCTCGGGACGGCAGATGGCCGCAGCCAACTCGATGAGCCCCAAGTGTGCGTCCCTGGCGGTGTCTCCGTAGCCGATGATCCGTGCGACAGCGAGCCGCCCGTCGCTCATCCTGTTCTTTCGCTCCAGTGCTTCCTCGCCCGTGAACCGTGAGGCCACACGCAGGACACCCCGCCCAGCCAGGACGGGTTCCTCAGAATCGTCGTCGTCCACGCCGCACGGCACGGCGAGAACCGCTAGGTCGGCGACCGCTTCGGCGCCTTTCAAGGCGTCGTGGATGGTGCGATCGTTCTCTAGAAGTTCTGGTGTCTCGGCGAGCCGGCGGGCCATCTCCAGTAGGCGCTTCGCGCGGTTGCCACGATCGACCCAGCGGGCGATCTCCTCTAGCTCGCCAGGAGCCGTAAGGGTGTCGGCCGGGGTGTTCCAGCGCTGGACCAGCGGCCAGATCCACTGCAGTTGCTGGCCGCCGAGACGATCCAACAGGATGTCAGCCGATACGAGCTGCCAGCGCGTTGATGCCCGCAACCACGGCACTGTGAGGTCAGGTCGAGCACGAAACCACGTTGCGAGCGTGCCTCCCGTGTCGAGACTCGAAGGGCCCGCGGGGCGCGGGGCGTCGAGGCTGCCACGAATGGCCATGCCAAGCCGTTCGCCGAGAAACGGCGGTACAGCGTTCCCTATCTGACGAAAGGCCGCTGATGGTGGCCCGGCAAAGCGGTACCGGTCTGGAAACGTCTGAAGCCGAGCTGCTTCGCGAACAGTAAGGGTGCGGTTGTCCCGTGGGTGGATGTACCAGTAACCATCCTTTGCGATGTGGGCCGTGATGGTCCGGGAGAGGCCGTTTTCTTCGAGGCGCTTGTACTTGTCGTCGAAGATGTCAGCCCGATATCGGCGTAGGTGCTCAGGCAGGTCGGAGTACAAGGTGTTGGCGTCCATGTGTTGGAAGGCGATCTTGTCGTCCTCACGTACCGGGCGAGTGATCTGGTCGTACACCCGGTTGGAGTCATCGCCCCCCATCCCCTCGCGCATCCGGCGCTGAAAGGCGTTCGTCGGAGCAGCCTCATACGGCGCCCAACCCGCAGCGCCACCCTCGGGACGCCATCCGCCTTCCACCGAAGGGAGGTCGCCGATGGCATTCCACACCGTCACCTGGTCTGTCTCCGGAGCCGGCCACGTGAACGCCCTCCTGTTACGGAGAGCGACAAGAATCAGCCGTTGCCGGAACTGAGGAACCCAGTACTGGGAGGTGTCCACCACGCGTTCCTCGACGGCGTAGCCGAGGCTCTCCAGCTCATGAACCATGGTGCGCAAGATGAACATGTCCTTGTCCAGCACCATGTCTGGGACATTTTCCATGAGAACCGCAGATGGCTGGGCGATCATCACGATCTCAAGGAAAGACCGCCACAGATGCCTGCGTTCCTCCGATGGGTCGGTGAAGCCGTTCAGGATCCGATGACGGATCTTATTGCGCCCGGCCCTCGAGAAAGGCTGGCACGGCGGTCCGCCGGCGAGTAGGTCTATGCCAGCGTCCTTTATCAGGTTGCCGACGCGGGTGATTAGCAGTGGATCTCCGAGGTCCCAGTCGAGAGTGAGACCCCCGAAGTGGTGCCGGTGAGTTTCCGTTGCTTCCCGGTCACTGTCGATGCCGAGGACGACCCGATAACCTGCTGTCTCCAGTCCGAAGCTGAGCCCTCCGGCCCCGCTGAACAGGTCCGCGGCGAGGCGGCAGCCGTCCTCGCGCAGACCTGCCGTGTACTCGAGGAAACCGCTTTCATCGCACTCCTCAGGGTTCGGGGCGAGCTGGACAAACGGTCCTCTGACCAGCTTGACGCCGTACTTTCCGCTCCTGACACCCTCAGGTTCGGTCTCCCCCATGCAGCCCTCCAGTCCCCTCATGAGCGACCGGCTAGCGTCCGCCACGGACAAACGACGGTCAGCCACCACTTCCCACGTCGTCCCATACGTGTCCCGTCCGGCCAGGCTGTTGGCGTAGCGATAGTAGGTTCTGGCACGACCGTAAGCCGGTCGCTCCCGCAGTGCTCGAGACTTGGCTGCATTGAGATCGTTGGACGCGCTGTACCGCCCCTGGAAGCGGCACTCCTCGGTGAGGCAGCACGTGGCGTTAGTGGACAATCCCGAGCTCGGCGGGATGTCCCCGTGAGCTGGCAGAGCCGCCGATTGAGCCACTCTATGTATTCGATTGTTGCCGTCCGTAACTCTCTGCGATGAGCCAGTGGGTTCCCAGAAGGATCAACTCGTCTCTCCTTAGCTAGATGCGACCTATCAGGCGCCTATTTTGCGGCCAATGTGGGCAATCCTGGCGCGGCGTTCTGCCGCTATTAGCCGGAAATATATACGCCCCGGGCCGGGCGTAAAGCGCCCGTGCAGATCAAAAACTCTGCTGGCGCCATCCAAGTCAGGGAACACGCACAGCTGCCTTCGGTTATCACTTTCGGGCGTCACTTTAGAACGCCAAGAAGGTTCCGGACTTACCAGTGGGTTCCAATCGCCGATAGCATCATTTAGTCGTCGCAATTCATAGGAAACAGGGCGGACCCAGGCGCGCTCCAGCTTATCTAGCTGACCCTCCACTCTCGGGAGAAATTCGAGGCTTGGGAAAAGATCAGCTCGTGCTATCCAAATATCGGATCCGGAAGCCAGGTCCGAAAACGCTGCTGTCTTTATCCAATTCTCGTGAGCTATCGCATGTTCGACTCTCGCCGCATGCCTGAGCTCGACAGTGCTTTCACGGATCAGCGGATCACCATTGAGTTCTTCTTGAAGGATCTGTTGCTGGGCTTGAAGCCATTCAACATCCCAGCATTCGTCAGAAAGAAAGCTAACGACCAACCCGTCGAGCAGATGGGCTGCACCTATAGCCTGGGTTGGGGTGCCTTGCCAGAAATAATCAACATCCTCAGCGACTCCTAATGGAAGCACGTCGCTGAAAGGAGCGCGATTTCGCATACGCTGTATGCCGCGCAGTTGGTCGCGATGGCGAGGCTGGCCAGCCCACTCTCGGAAATAATATCCGGGCGCCAGCTCCAGATCTCTCATCGTGTTCGCGGATATCAGCGACGCATCGCCACGCCACTGTGCGACACGATTTAGCAGCCGGACGAACTGTTCCATCGACTGATCAACGTGATCCTTGGGCTGGGGGTTTGCATAGGACAACTCGTTGAGAAACAGTAGCAGGCTCATCGCTCGCCTTTCGATGCAGGGGAGGCCGACCGGCTAGTCCAGAAGCTGATCAAGGGACCGGTCCCATTCATCGAAGAAACCCTCGGGCCACTCTGAGAGCATGCCATCTCTGCCGATCTCAGGGCTCATAATGTGAACGCCGTCGTCTTCACGTCGGAAATAGTGCAGAGCCACGTCTTCGGGGCGCAGTGCGCCACGCTTCACTTCCAGCCGAACTCCGTTCAGGATGTGATCGCTGTGGGTCTCTACAACGAGCTGAGCACCGATTGCCGCGGCCGCGCACGTCAGTCGCCCCATGGCACTCTGTCCTTGAGGGTGGACATGAGCCTCCGGGTTCTCGAGCAGGATCATGCTGCCGGGACGAGCTGTAAGGCACGCGAGCACGATGGGTAGCGCGTAAGTCAGCCCGAAGCCAACGTTCGTGGGTCGATACAGGCCGGATGTGACTTGTCCCTTACGGCTGAACTGAAAGCCGAGCTGAACTAGGTCCGTCCGCACGATCGACTGTGCTTGCATTCGAACTCCTGGGCAGATCTCACTCATCCAGGCCTCAGCCTGGTCGAGCAGGCGAGGAGAAGGTCCACTGTGCAGAAGCGGCTCGAAGGTTATGGCTTCATCCTGGTACGTGCGCAGGAAGTCAATGGCGTACTCGCCGTGTGCACCCAAAAAACGCCGACGGACAGACATCTCATGGGAGCGGGGGTAGGTCACTGCGGGATTTATGCGATCCGCGCGGAGATACTGAAATCCATCGTTGAAGAGCGAAAAATCTGACTCAGCAACCTCCGGAGCCACTCCACCCGCCATATCAAGGGTACGATCTTCGGCTGTCGGCGAGCATACTGTCAGCGGCAGCAGGTCGTCTTCACGCCCGTATGCTCCCTTCCATTCCTGGTCAGTAGCTGAGACTGACAACTGAAATCCGATTTGCGGCTGCTCGCCTGCAGGCGTCACATGATCTTCATGCAGCACGTCCTGTCCGGTGCCGAGTTGAACGAGTTCCCCATTCAACGGAAATCCGCCGTCGTCCAAACTCAGCAGAAGACTTTGGTCGAAGGATTGGCGCAGGAGCGCTAGAGCTTGAAGGACAGTGCTCTTTCCTGAAGAGTTTAGGCCTGAAAGCAGAGTATATGGGGCCAGCCCGATTTCAGCCGAGGAGAAAGCTTTGAAATTTGTGATCGTCAGTTTGTCAATCATTTGGCCACATCCTTTAGCATCTGCTCCACTGCCCCAAAACGTCGTCGAACCTTTACAGCATCACCCGTTGCAAACGAGATTGCTTGCTGGAACTGGCTGTCCTCCATCAGTGCTATCAAGCGCTTCAAAACCTGATCTTGGCGGCTGCGGAGGGATGATATCTCACCGGGAGTCATTTTGGCCAGATTGACCGCCTCGGCTTCAAAAAGCGCCTTATTCACCGGAAGTCGGCGATTCTGACCGCGAAATACCTTGCGGAACGCGTACTCGCCGAAAATCTGCTCGGCAGCCCGCATTGCATCCGCGAACTCTTCACGAAGCCTGTCAATCTCTTCTTGGGGCAGATCATTTAGTCGCTTCATGGTGTCGCGCAAAAATTTGTCAAGGTCACCACCAGGATACGTGTCCGGTTCGCTCAAACGAAAGGCCAGGAAGCGCAGTACCATCTCGCGATCCGCCATTCGGCTACGCGATACACTGTGCTGAGTTGCGTCTAGGAATGGCTCGCCCTCCGAGAGTTCCCTGAGAAGATCCCTCGCGAGCCCGGGAATAAGTGCATGCCGCAATTCTTGCAGGGTAAGCGGGCGACCGCCAGTATTGATGCGGGCGAAAATATTGAACATGACCGGCTCGGGCGTTCCCGCGCGAATAAGGTGAACAATTAGCTCGGTTTCGTTGATCCGCGTTTGCAAGCTACCTGGAAGCTCGTCGTACTGTAGTCCGTTGTACCGGTCTAGGTACTCGAGCTTCTGAAGTTTGAGTGGAGTTGCTTCAATGGCGCCAGGGTCGACGAAGCGTGCGATCGTACTGAGTCGTTGAATACCGTCCACCACTGCCCAGCTGTCCTCACCGCTTTCTGCTGCGTAGAAATGCGGCAGCGGTATCCGAAGCAACAGTGACTCGATCAATCGGCTCTGGTTGGTCTCACTCCAGATGCCAGCCAGCCGTTGGAAGTCGGGAGAGAGGTCCAGGACACCACGCCGCAGTCTGGACAGGAGCAGGTCGACAGTCATGATCCGGGTCTGCACGTCGATCTCAGCCGGATCGAACGGCTCATGGATCAGATCGTCGAGCTCCTCGCGCTCAACACCAGTAGTCCGGCCTTCATCATCGACTTCAAACTCCACCTCGGACTCAAAGTTCTCGCTCATACCAGTCGCGCCTGTACCCTCTCAGTGGCCAAGAGCCTCGTCGGCGTTCCGACTAGCCGATAGTATCGAAAGTTATGCCTTGAACCGGTCGAATTCCCGCGGGAGGAGATCGATAAATTCAGTCGAATCCATTCCGTAGACGTCCCAAGTCAGGTCGAATTGCTGAATGACGTCGACCAGTCTGCGCGCCGACCCTCCGGTCTTTCCGCCCGAGCCCCGCTTCAACCTTCCCTCGGCCGGTAGGTAGTAAAGCTTGGTGACTGCCTCCATCAGCGATGGGCTCGTAACTATCTCTTGGCGAGAGACAAGCTGCTCGACTACGTCACCTGGCTGTCCGACCGGCGTCGCGAGCACCCCCATCGCACGTTGAGGATCATCTTGATGGGCGCGATAGATCCGGTATGGTCCAGCAAGGAGATGTCTGTAGTACCGCTTGTACTCGTCAACGACTGGAATCCACCGGGCACGTTCCCCAAGCTTTCTCTTTCCCGTGTCGTCTCGAGGAGCCAGAACGTCAAGCCATGCGGCAGCCAGCCAGGCCCACAGTCCTCGATCGCGCTCGACATCACCCATAATGTTCTGACTTGGCTCAAGTAGGTCGTAGAAGTACTGGGCCGCGCTGAACCGATTATGGAAGGCTCGAACGTCGACAGTCAGTTCCTTCGATGGGACGTTGGTGAGGTCTGGATCTTTAAGCAATCTGGGCAGATCAGGCTCTTCTCCGGATCCGATAAGATCGAGCATGCCTTCAAATTTCTCCACGCCTCTCTGATTGAAGCTTCGCAGCTGCATCATAGGGTGGCTGCCTCCGTATCCAGCTGCACAGTCAACTTCTGCAGGAACTTATGCTTCCTTGCGAATGCGCTCGCTGCTTCGTCGGCCCATTGTTCAGCGATCTCCGGCTCGTCTAGCGAAACCTCAGCGGGATCAAATCCAAGATCGGTTAGGAAACGGCGCCATGCTGCCGCCTCATCGCCGTCTTCTTCGTTGTTGTCGTTCTCTCGCACCGCCCAAAGAGCGACCTGTCGCAAGATTTCCGGATACACTAGAGCCTGAAATTTCGGGTCGAGCGCGAACTCTTTCCAATCGCCTATATTCGAATTTATGAAGACCGCCGGCCCTTCGTCAATTTCGAGCCGCCACAAGCGTTGCCCGAGGTCACTCGAAGAACGAAGTGGTAGTAGAGGAGCATTGGGCGCTTCGTTCTGTTCGTCAGTAGCCGGTACGCGATCGGCCACTGCCAAGAGCTTCCCGTCGGATTCGCCTACGCCGACAACCTTGACTCGAAACAATGCACCACCGTCTACGCTGAACTGCGGCAGGGTCACGTTTTTCTTCAGTAGCGGCGAACTGACAGTTCCGCAGTAGATCCTCGATCGTGTGGTCTGCCGGTAGGCCTCGATGATTACTGATGAATCTGCCGGCAGTGAAAACCCGCTGAGGTTCAGCCGCTCAATGTTGAGTAGCAGATGCCCCTCAGATTCGTGGAGCCGGAGACGGATGCGGTCCCGGGTCAGTCGGAGCCTTCCCGTGTAATTCAGCCTGGTCATTTACCCGGCCTTTCCGCGAGAGCGCACTCGGAGATCCCGATTTATGTCGAATCCTCCGACCTTCAGAGCAAATTGCTGTGGATCATCTACGCTGGCGGCAAGGTGATTACCTTCATGCGCGAGGATTGTTCCTCCAGTGATCTCGAGATCAAGATCCTTGAAATCAAAGTCTTCAGGAGACCACTTTGCGAAGGGATTTCCGCGTTCGCGGTCATACGCTGCATCGACATCGATTCGGTCAAGATCCGCACCGTCGCTGGTCAGGCGGATCGTGAATCCACCGTGTTGTCGGCGGATTGTCCGAATCTTTTGGGGCGACCGCCGCTCCGGGCCGGCTGCGGACGCCTAGTACTACCGATTGGACGAGCTGCTGGCTTGCCCTCGCCTAGTGTGTCGCCTTCATCGGCAGCGACTGAGAAGAACTGCTGAGCAAGTGTGCGGTCTTCTTCTTCGTCAGCTTTGCGGATAATCCTCAGAATTTGCCATGGAGACTGCTTGACGAAGGTGAGCCATCGGGGACCATATAGATATTTTCCCTTGAACCGATCGGTTTTTTCGCTCCAGTTTGTATGTGCTGGTCCTTCGGCGTCACCGAGAAGGCCAGCCAAGGTGCCACTCCTTATGAGGACTATTGCGCGGATACCTTGCAGGGTGTTAGACCAGACCTCCGAGACTATGATTCCTTCGCGAACATAAAGTGGCCTGGCTCGACTGTTGAGATCCGGAACTAGCAGTACGTCGAAGAAGGACTCTCTAACTATTTCGCTCCGTCTCTCGGAGATATTGACTGGAACTCGAATAATAATTCCCTGGCTAGAATCAAGCGCTGATGCGGCTTTCTGGCGTGATGACTCATCGATGAGTTCCGGATGCCATATAGGAGAGCCTTCCGGCGCATCAGCGAAAATGATCGCCGAGGAAGGCATATTGAGCGACCAGCGAATTATCTCCGAATCTTTACGAACCCGGTCTCGATCTTTCTCGGGCAAATCATCAATAACCGCGCTAAGTGTGTCGTGGTCTATATGGCAGCCTTGGCCGTCGTGCGCTTCGATATCTACGATCAGCTTTCCCTCGATGATTGCGACGAAGTAATCTCGGACCACCGAGCGCCGAAGATCGTCGACAGTCAGGCTATCTTCCACGTAGGGAATTACAACGGAGAGGCCGGGCTGGTTAGTGCGAGCCAGATGCCAGGTACGACAGAACTCAGAGACAAAATGCGAATCGTTGGCTGGAACGGGAACGTTATGGCGTGCGCCTCCTAGGGTCGCCCACCAGCCGTCCGGCTCCCAATTTTTCCCATCCATTTTGTGGTTTCGCATAACCGCTTGCCCCATGACTAGGGGCCCGGCCTCGCCGGGCCCCTTCTCACGTACAGTCATGGCGAGAAACGAACTCACCTGGCTAGCCTTTGGAAATACATATTTTCCTACGCCCCAGCGTCCCCGGTTGGATTCAGACTTGCCTGACTTCCCCTCGGCTCGGAAAAAGTAGAAAAAGTCATTTCGCTGATTTCTTCCCGGTTCTTCGTAGCTGTCCTCATCACCAATCAGGCCAGTCGTTCCGAAATCTTCGACAACTATATACTTGCACGATCGGTCTTTCAGGCCTTGAAGCTCTCTGAACTCCTCATCGGATGCGGACGCTTCTGCGTGAGGCCAAAACTCGGTGAAATAGTCTCCGGCCTCTGCCGGAGACAGGGCGCCGAGCTCTCCGGATACGAAGAATCGCACTCGGACGGCGTCGGACTCTTCGGATTTGGCATCGAGAGTGTTCTGCACAGCTTCCCGGACCACTTCGTCGGCAGTGGTGGTAATGGAGTCTGTGTTAAAAAACTCGCCTTGAATGGGATCTCGTTGCTTTGACATGGGCGTGCGCTCGACGAAACGCCACTCTGGTGCCTCACTCCCCAAGCCGCTCTCAAACACGCGCGCCCCTTTGCTGCACTTGGTAGGTATTGAATCGACTTTATCTTGATACTACTGCTGTAACTGCGGCCGCAACCGGGACGAGTCGGTGCGCTCCCATCGAAGCCGTTTTCGCATCGGCTCTGGTGATGGAGTCCGGAGCAGTGCACTTGTCCGAGGTTGCCCAAGGGCGCCCGGCGGAGCCCCGCTGACACAACGCGATGGGCTGTAACGTGCCCGCCCTCGGCTTTCACGCGCCAAGAGCTGCCCCAAAGGACATTACTTATAATTAATCCGAAGAAGACAAGACTCATGAGTCTCCGTGCCGCTCCTCGCATGAACC
This sequence comes from uncultured Actinomycetes bacterium, assembly GCA_963744005.1. Lineage (GTDB taxonomy): Bacteria > Actinomycetota > Actinomycetes > Streptosporangiales > Streptosporangiaceae > Palsa-504. The sequence continues at coordinate 589,924 of CAVURU010000004.1, forward strand.
TCACTCACTGCAAAACACTGTACTGACGCTCGTGGGGTCCGCGTCGAGTACGTGGCAGACAATCTCAGCTGTTACCCCTCGGTGGGCTGTAGGACCAGCCAGGCTGAGCGGGCGCCGCTGATGATGTCGGTCGACCCGCCAACGATTTGCTTCGGATCGAGATGGAAGCCACTGGTCCCTTGGATGCCATGCCGGCCCAGCTGGGCATCCTAGGCCGACGGGCTCTCTGCTCGGCTAGCCGAGCTCCCATCTGTTGGAAAGACCGAATCTTCGGCAACTCCTATGAGGATTGGTAGCGTGACCTCGAATGTGCGCTGCGAGGCAGGTGGTGGTCGATTTGAAAGCCGTGTACTACGAGGCTTCAGGCGGACCGGAAGAGCTGAAGGTCGGCGTGCGCCCAAACCTGGTCCTCGACGTCGGCCAGATGCTGGTTCGGTCTCACGCCGCCGGCGTCGGCATCTGGGACGTGAAGATCATGGCTCGCGACGCCGGCCGGGCGTCACCGCCACGTATTCCAGGCTCCGAAATCGCTGGCACCGTCGAGGTGGCCGCCGGCGGCTTCCGCGTCGGCGACCGCATCTTCGCCTCCCTTTTCTCGGCCGGAGGCGGCGGCTTCGCCGAACTCGCCGTCGCCCGCGTCGACAAGGCCGCCGTCATCCCCGCTAGCATCGACTTCCCCGAAGCCGCGGGCCTGGTCATCCCTGGCGTCACCGCCTACGAAGGCCTCGTCGACCGCGCCCATCTCCAACCCGGCGAGACCGTTCTCATAACCGCCGCCGGCGGTGGCGTCGGCACCGCCGCGATCCAGATCGCCAAGAACATCGGCGCTCGAGTCATCGCCGTAGCCAGCAGCCGCAACCACAGCTACGTCCGTGATCTAGGCGCCGAAGCAGCTGTCGACTACCACGACCCCAACTACGTCGACCAGCTCCGAACCGCCGCCCCTGATGGATTCGACGTCCTCTTCGACGGCACCGGCAACGAAGTCCGCGACCAGACGATCCCTCTGATCCGCAGAGGCGGCCACGGCATCCTCATCGTCGGCGGTGACCCTCCGCCCCGTGACGGAGTCGACCTCCAGTACTTCGGCGCCACCACCACCGCCGAACGTCTCCAAGCCATCGCCCAACTCTCCGCCGACGGAAAGCTGCGGATGCCGATCGAGGCTGAGTTCCCCCTCGGGCGTGCACGCGAAGCCATGGAGCACGTCGCCGCCGGCCACACTGTCGGCCGGGTCGTGCTGCGCATCACTTAGCCAGCACGGCCAGAGAGCCACGCTCATTCCATGTCCGAGTTGAGCGGCCGAGCAGTCACGATCCATGCGTAGGACCCGAACCAGATGCCGTCGCCACGCAAATGCCCAGCGAGCGTCTCCCGCAGTCGCCCCCGCGCAAGAGCCGCAGCGGCAGGATCCAGCTGGCTGAGCACGTCACGACTCAAAGCGAACCCGCCCACCCAGTCGACCGCAGCATCCACATCAGGCCCGAAGTACATCGGCTCCCGGACCTCAGTAAACGCCACTTCGCCGAAACCAGCCGCCTCGAGGATTTCCGTCACCACCTGCGGATCGGCCAGCGAGAACGGGTCCGGCCCCGCCAAAACAACGGACCCGGCCAAGGCCTCGCGCACGGCGACATCCCACTCGTTACGATTCTGAGCCTGCCACACCATCATCACCAGCCGACCGCCCGGAACCAGTGCCCCTCCGACGTTCGCGAACGCCGCCACCGGGTCCTCGAAGAACATCGTCCCGAACCGACTCATGGCCAGGTCAAAGCCACTCCGCGGAAACCGGTGAACCTGAGCGTCGCCCTGCTCAAAAGCGACGTTTCCCAACCCCAGCCCCTGAGCCGCCGAACGGGCCTGCTCCACAGCCGCCGCTGAGATGTCCACCCCGAGCACCCGCCCCGCCGTGGCCACAAGAGCAGCCTCACGAGACGTCAGCCCGCTCCCGCACCCGATGTCCAGGACATGCTCATGAGCCTGGATGCCCAGCGCGCCACGCAGGACCTCGTTGTGCCGTCGCAATTCAGCGTTGTAGTCGATAAGGCCAGCGTACAGACCCTCCCCGCCCAACCCCCAGCCGGAAAACGAATAGAGAAGCAGGCACGGTAACCTCGGCGAGGTGACTGACCAGCCCGGCGCGCAAGCCACGCCCGACCTCGAAGGCGTCCGCGCCCTCGTCACCGGCGGCACCAGCGGCTTGGGCTTCGCCATGAGCCAGGCCCTGGCCGCGGCCGGCGCCCACGTCATCCTGACCGGACGCACCCAGCAGCGCATCCGCGCCGCCGCCGCCCAGATCGCCCTGGACACCCACGTGACCGGCATGGTTATGGACGTTCGCGACGAGCAGTCCGTCTCCGCAGGCATCCACCACGCCCTCACCATCCTCGACGGCATCGACCTGCTCGTGAACAACGCCGGCATCGGCATGCGCACCGTCAATCCGGACTTCATGACCGACCCGAATGGCTTCTGGCAGGTCACTCCCGACGGCTTCCGCGACCTCCTGGCCACCAACGTCCTTGGCTACTTCCTGGTCGCCCGCGCCATCGTCCCGCACATGCTCGAAGCCGGCCACGGCAAGATCGTCAACATCTCGGTCAACGAGGCCACCATGCGCCGCAAGGGCTTCACCCCCTACGGCCCGTCGCGGGCCGCCACCGACGCGCTGTCGCACGTCATGGCCGCCGATCTGGCCGGAACCGGTATCGACGTCAACCTGCTCCTCCCCGGCGGCGCCACCCGCACTGGCATGACCCCCGACACCGCGCCCGAGGCAGCCCAGGCCACCTGGCTCGACCCGGCCATCATGGGCCCGCCGATCTGCTGGCTCGCCTCCAGCGCCTCCGACGGCGTCACCGACCAGCGGATCGTCGCCAAGGACTTCACCCGCCCGACCGCCTGAGCCTAGCCTGAAGACCGAAAGCCAAAGCGGACGCCCGAAGCGTAGCCACCCGTCATCCTCCAGAATGATGCGCTCAGCGCCTACCCGAAATACCGTCATTCCTGTGGCTAGATTCTCCATGGCCAAGGCTCCGATTCCCATAGCCGCCAAGGCCCCGCCGCCCGCGCCTCTGCCCGCCGCCGTCACCCGCCGCGAGTGGATGGCCGTGGCCCTGCTCTCCGCCTGCGTCGCGGTCCTCATGCTCGTCCTCTCAGCCGGGCCGCACCTGCATGACCCGGGCCGGCGCGTCCTCGCCCTGCTCGCGCTGTGCGCCCCGGTCCTGCTCCTGCGTCGCTGGCCGCTGCGCCTGCTCGCCGCCGTGGTCACCGTCAACGCCCTGGTCATGGGCTCAGGCAACTCCACCCTGCCGTTCGGCATCATGCTCGGGCTGGCGTCCTACCTGGTTGCCTCCCGGCTGCCCCGGCGGACCTCGATCGCCACCATCCTCATCACCGCCACCATCCTCGGCGCCGCCGTCCTGTACGGAGCGCTGACCAACTCGAACGCGGTGGTCGCCAGCGAGGCCGTGGAAGGCTTCCTCCCGCTGATCGCGGGCTGGTTCACCGGCGACAGCGTCGCCGCCCGCGGCCGCTACCTGGCCGGACTGGCCGAGCAGGCCGAGAACGAGCGAGCCGCCGAAGCCGAACGCGCCCACCTTCAAGTCCGCGAGGAACGCGTCCGCATCGCCCGCGAGCTGCACGACGTGGTGGCCCACACCCTGGCGGTGATCACCGTCCAGGCCGGCGTCGGCCGCCGCCTGATGGCCCGGGACCCGCAGGAGGCGAGCACCGCCCTCGAATCCATCGAGACCATCGGCCGGTCGGCCCAGGAAGAACTGCGGGTCGTCCTGGCCCTGCTGCGCGAGGAAGACAACCGGACGGCCAGCCTGGCCCCCGCCCCCAGGCTCCTCGACGTGAAGGACCTGGTCGAGACCGTTCGGGCGTCGGGCACCCCGGTCGAGCTGACCATGTCCGGGACCGACCGCCCGCTGTCCCTGGCCCTCGAGCTGACCGTCTACCGCGTCGTCCAGGAGGCGCTGACCAACGTGGTCAAGCACGCGCCGGACGCCCGCGCCACGGTGGACCTCGTCGTCTCCGACCACGAGATCCGCCTGGCCATCACCGACGACGGCGGCCCCGCTGGGCGAGCGGCCGCCGAGCAGCAGCTCGGCCCAGGTCACGGGATCGTCGGGATGCGCGAGCGCATCGCGGCGTTCGGCGGCCATCTCGAGGCGGCCCCGCTGGACGGCCGGGGCTTCTTCGTCATCGCCCAGGTCCCGATCGACGGCGCGGTGTGACCATCAAGGTCCTGGTCGTCGACGATCAGGCGCTGCTCCGGACCGCCTTCGCGTCGCTGATCAACGCCGAGGACGACCTGGCGGTCATCGGCAGCGCGGCCGACGGCCGCCAGGCCGTCGAACTGGCCAGCAGCCTGCGCGCCGGACGTCGTCGTCATGGACGTCCGGATGCCCGGCATGGACGGCATCGACGCCACCCGCCTCATCACGGCCGAACGGAGCCCAGCTATCCGCGTCCTGATCCTCACCACGTTTGACCTGGACGAGTACGTCTTCGAGGCCCTCCGCGCCGGGGCCAGCGGTTTCGCGCTGAAGAGCCGCCCGCTGGAGGAACTGCTGACCGCCATCCGCACCGTCGCGACCGGGGAGGCGCTCCTCGCGCCCAGCGTGACCCGCCGCCTCATCGCGCACTTCACACAGGCCGAACGGATCCCGCGCCGCACGCCCCGCGGCCTCGATGAGCTCACCGAGCGGGAACGCCAGGTCCTGGCCCTGGTCGCCCGGGGCCTGTCCAACGCCGAGCTCGCCGAGACGCTGCACGTCAGCCTGCCCACCGCCAAGACCCACGTGAGCCGGATCCTGACCAAGCTCGGCGCCCGCGACCGCACCCAGCTCGTCGTCCTGGCCTACGAGTCCGGCCTGGTCACCTCGACCTGACCGACGGCGCGTCATCCGGGCGGATGACGCAGAAGATGAGCCGCGCGCCCGACGACGGCGCCGTGGCCGCCCGGCCACGATGAGCACCCGAGATGAAGAGCAACGAGCTGCTGGCCGCCGCGGCCAGCACATCCGGTCACCGCCCCTTCGCCGGCGCGGGCCCTCCTGCTGATCCTGGTCCTGGTCGCGCTGGGCTACGGCGGGTTCCGCCTGACCCGCCACCTCCGGCGCAACCGCACGCCGCCCCAGGTAACCGATCCCGAGCCGCCGGCTCCGCCCCAGCGCCCGGTCCAGGCCCAGCGAAACCCGACGGCGGCTGGGCTGTCGAGACCCACGGCCTGACCAAGCGCTTCGGCGCCACCACCGCCGTCGACGGCGTGGAACTGCTCGTGCCCCGCGGCTCCGCCTTCGGCTACCTCGGGCCGAACGGCGCAGGCAAGACCACCCTGATCCGCACTCTGCTCGGCCTGACCAAAGCCAACGACGGCACGATGTCGCTCCTCGGAAAACCCGTCCCGGCCGAGCGCAGCACGGCCCTGGCCCGGGTCGGCGCCATCGTCGACGAGCCCCGCTTCCACGCCCACCTGACCGGCCAGGAGAACCTCCGCCTGCTGGCCGCGGCCCGGGGCAGCGGAGCCGACCAGCGGATCGCGCCGTCGCTGGCCCGGGTCGGACTGACGGAGCGCGCCGGCGACAAGGTCGCCTCGTACTCCATGGGCATGCGCCAGCGGCTCGGCGTTGCCGCGTGCCTGCTCGGCGATCCCCAGCTGCTCATCCTGGACGAGCCCATGAACGGCCTGGATCCGGCCGGAATGCACGAGATGCGCGCCATGATCGCCAGCCTGGTCGACGAGGGCCGGACCGTCGTCCTCTCGTCGCATCTGCTCGACGAGATCGAGCGCACCTGCGACGCGGTGGCCATCGTGGACCACGGCCGGGTCATCCGCCAGGGTCCCATCGACGAACTGATCCACGGCGCGGGCACCACCGTCGTCCAGATCGATTGCTCCGAGCCTGACCGCGCCGTTCAGCTGATCAGCGACACCGGGCTGGCTGCGGGCATAGAGCTCAGCGGGAACGGCCTGACTGTCAACCTGACCGGGGGAGCGGGCGCGAGACCATCGCCGACCTCAACCGTCGGCTGGTCGCGGCCGGGATCGACGTGTATAGCCTCCGCGAGGTCCAGACGTCCCTGGAGGACTGGTTCTTGTCCGTCACGAGCCGACTGGGGGAACCCGCGTGACCGCCATCGAACCTGCGCTGTCCGAGCCCGCCTCAGCACCCGGGCCATCCCGGCCCGCCCGGCCCAGCACCAGCTCCTGGCTACCAACCTGGGCCCTGATCGCCACCAAGAACCTGGAGCTCCGCAAGCGCCGCGGCGTCACGATCACCCTGGTCGTGCTGGTCATCGTGCCCGTCGTCCTGGCCCTCGGCCTGCGGCTGCTGTTCCACGCCGTCGCCCCGGCCACCAACGGCCCGGCCGGCACCCCGGACATCTTCCAGCAGCTGGCCAACCTGATCGCCGAGTTCGGCTTTCTCGCCGCCGCCGTGCTCGGCGCGGCAGCCGGGACGACCGACCTATCCGATGGCGTCTTCCGCCACCTGGTCATCACCGGCCGCTCCCGGCTCGCCCTCTACCTGGCCCGCATCCCGGCCGGGCTGGCCATCATCGTCCCGCTCGTCGCCCTGGCCTTCACCATGACCTGCCTGGTCACCGCCTACGCGGGCACGCCGGACCCGGCCACGGTCAACCTGTCCGGCCTCACCGTCCCGGCCCATCTCAACCAGAGCGGCCTGCAGACCTGGCTTCTGCAGCATCCCCAGCAGGCCGCCAGCAGCCTTCCCCTCCCCCCGTCAGCCACCCCCGCGCAGGTCAGCCAGGCGATCCACCAGGGCATCGCCTCGTACTACGGGGACTACACCACCTCGGAAGTCGCCAACCAGAACCCGGCCATCAACGAGATGGCCAAGATCGGCCTCTGGCTCGAGCTCGAGGCGGGTATCGGGTTCCTGGTCGGCCTTGGCCTCGGCTCGCTCACCGGCCAGCGGACCACATCGACCATCCTGCTCATCGCGCTGGAGATCATCGTCACCCCGATCCTGGCCGCCCACGTGATCCCCTACTTCATCGACGGCCAGCGCCTGGTCATCGGCGTGGCCATGGATCAGCTCCGCCCCGCGGGCCTGGCCCCCGCTACACCGGGTGACGGAGGTCCCGGTCCCGGCCACATCCTGCTCGGCGGCCGCGGCGCCCTGGGCATCCCGCCCATGCCGACCTGGGCCATGATCTCGGTCATCGTCGGCTGGATCGTCGTCTGGTCCGGCCTCGGTGCCTGGCGCATGATGACCCGCGACGCCTGATTCGGGACCGGATCAGGCGGCATCCCTGACGAAGGCCCCCCGCCAGACCTCCAGGGATCCGTTGCCGAGCGCGTCAGCGTAGTTGATGACCCGGGTGTACCCGTCGTCGAGCAGCATCGGCAGCGCCGGCCCGGCCGGCCGCCCCGGTGCGAAGGCCTTCTCCATCCAGCCGCGCACCCAGGCCGTCTCGTTCGTCCATACCGCAGCGGTAAAGCCAGCCTCCTCGATCGAGGCCCGCAGCGAACCGGGCGCCACCACGAAACTGTCCGTCCCATCCAACGACCACGGCATCGGCCAGGCTAGCTCGCCTTCTCCCGGCTGACACACCTCCCATACGGCCAGCCGGCCGCCGGGGGAGAGGCAACGCGCGATGTGACCGAACCACGAAGCCTTGTCCTGCACATTCATCTGGACATGCATCGTGATCGCCGCCTGGAACAACGGCGACGGCTCAAAGGCGGCGATATCTCCCGCTACGAATTCAGTGAGCCCCTCCAGCCCCGCCTTGGCACTCAGCTCACGAGCCGCCTCGACATACGCCGGGGTGATGTCGAGCCCAGTGACGTGGTGCCCAGACCGCCGCGCGATCTGCCGCGCGGGGCCGCCGAACCCCGATCCGATATCGAGCACCCGGTCACCCTCAGCCAACCCGAGGCTGCCGATGAGCTTGTCGGTCGCGGCCGCCCCGCCGATATGGAACTGGTCGAGCCCGTCCAGCGCGCCCTCTGCCGACGCGTCCACGCCGGGATGCTCGCTGAGCACCCGCTCGATCGTCTGGCTGACCGTCGTTTCTCCGTACGTCATCGCACCAGGTCCTTTCCCCGAATAGCATCCGTCGTCAGATCAGCCGAAGGTCCAGGCGGCTGAGCGGGCAGGAAGGCAATCGCCAGCAGCGCCCCGGCCACCGCCACGATCCCGGCCACCACGCACCCGACACTCAGCCCGTGATCGAAGGCGCTGGTCGCCACCTGGCGGACTCCATCAGCCAAAGCACTCTGACCACCTGCAGCCAGCTGCGAAGACACACCAAACGCCGCCCCCACCGACTCCCGGGCCGCCGCACCCAGCCCGTGCGGCAATGCCGCAGGCAGCGAGCCGAACAGCCGCGAGCTGTACAGCGAGGCATACACACTGCCGATGACCGCCACCCCCAGCGTGCCGCCCAGCAGCCGGGTCGAGTCGTTCACCGCCGAGCCCACCCCGGCCTGGTCAGCCGAGACCGCCCCCATGATCGACTCGGTCGCAGGCGCGGACGTCAGGCCCATGCCCAGACCGTAGACGACCATCTGGATCGCGATCACCCCGTAGCCGAACGTCGGCGAGATACTGCCCGCCACCCAGAAGTAGAAGAACGCCTGCAGCGCCAGCCCCAAGGCCACGATGGCCTTGGTCCCGAATCGGACCGCCAGCCGGGTGCCCACCGTCGATCCGATGGCCACCGAGACCGCCACCGGCAGCAGGTGCACCCCGGTGGACAGCGGGCTGTACGCGCGCACGAACTGGAAGAACTGCGTCATCAGGAAGATGAACCCGGACAGCGTGAAGAACGCGATGGTCACCGCTGCGCTGGCCGCGCTGAACCGCATGTTCCCGAACAGCCGCACGTCGAGCATCGGCTGACTGGTCCGCCGCTCAGCGACGATAAAAGCGGCCAGCAGCATCAGCGCGCCGGCGAACCCGGCCAGCGTCGCGGCTGAGGTCCAGCCCCGGCCCGGAGCCTCGATGACGGTGTAGACAAGCAGCCCCATGAAACCGCCGGACAGCACCAGCCCCGGGACGTCCAGGCGGTGCGGCGTGGCGCTCGCCGAGCGGGGCACGAACCCCGCGGTCAGCGCGATGACGGCCAGCGACACCGGCCCGAGGGTGAAGAAGATGCTGGACCAGCTGTAGTGCTCGAGCAGGAAGCCGCCCACGATCGGCCCGAGGGCGATCGCCATCCCGGCTGTCGCTCCCCACAGGCCGATGGACAGCGCCCGTTCCTTGCGTTCGGTGAACACCCCGGTCAGCAGGGACAGCGTGGCCGGGAACGTCATGGCCGCCCCGAGGCCCATGACCGCCCGGGCGGCGATCAGCTCGCCGGCTGAGGTGGCGTAGCCGCCCGCGAAGCTGGCCAGCCCAAAGACCAGCAGCCCGGCCATGAGCATGCCCTTGCGGCCGAACCGGTCGGACAGGCTCCCGGCGGTCAGCAGCAGCGCCGCGAAGACCAGGTTGTAGGCGTCCACCACCCATTGCAGCTGGGCCGTGGTCGCGCCGAGTTCCCTGGTCAGCGTGGGCAGCGCCACGTTGACCAGGGTGGTGTCGAGGTTGATCACGAACGAGGCCGTGAGCAACGCGATGAGGATGAGCGGTTTCGAAGCTGTACGAGTCATGGTTGAAGACTAGGACTAATTGGTTAGTTTTTTCAACCATATAATTTTGAAAGTAAACTGATGATGATCTAAGCTGAGCGCATGCGGAGCTATGACCAGTACTGCTCGATCGCCCGCGGCCTCGACGTCGTCGGGGACCGCTGGACGCTGCTGATCGTCCGCGAACTGCTGCTCCAGGGGCCGTGCCGCTTCACCGACCTGAAGAACGGCCTGCCCGGCATCGCGGCCAACCTGCTGTCCACCCGCCTCAAGGAGCTCGAGGACGCCGGCCTGATCAGCCGCGAGGACGCCCCGCCGCCGGTCGCCACCGCCCTCTACGCCCTGACCGAGAACGGCCTCGCCCTGGAGCCGGTGCTGAAGGCCCTCGGCCTGTGGGGCCTGCGCTACATGACCACCGAGCGCCCCGAAGACAAGTTCCAGGCCCGCTGGCTCGCCTACGCGCCCGCCTGGTTCACCACTGACGCCGACCCCAGCGCCCCGCCCGCCAGCATCCAGCTCGACGCAGCAGGCGAGCAAGCCGTCATCGAGCTCGGCGACGGCCAGGTCCGCACCCGAGCCGGCCGCGTCGCCGACCCCGACCTGACCCTCGAAGGCCCGCCCCGCGCCATCCTCGGCCTGCTCACCGGCGTCATCGACCTTGACCTTGCCAGCAACCTCGGCCTGACCGCCACCGGCCGCCGCGACATCCTCACCCGCCTGCGCCCCGTCGCTTAACCTCGCTAGGAGCGCGAGATCCGTATCCGGACGATATGGAAGCCGAGCATCCGCTGGAAATGCCGGATCCCATTGGGGATGGCCAGGCTTCCCCCGTCGGCGAGAAAGCGCACCCCGCGGGCAACGAGATGCTCTACCAGTACGTCGGTCATCAGGTAACGCGCATCGCTCTGCTCGTCGCCGGACCCGATGGTGCGAAAATGGCCGAGCAGGGCGAATTCGCCGTCGATCGGGGTGACGGACAGCAAGATCGGATCGCCATTCGTTGAATAGGCCACGAGCCACAGTCGCTGATCGAGCAGCCAGCTGAGGTCAGAATCGGCGTTACGGTAGGTCTCGTCCGGATGAATCTTCTCGTATTCTTCCGCGAGCTTGATCAATCTCTGCCGCTCTTGCTGGTCATTCACCTCGGCCCAGTACACGCCCTGCTTCTGGGCGCGCCTTATCTTGCGCCGCAGCGTCTGCTTCGAGGCGCCGAGTGAGTACTGGCCCCGCTCGTGCGGCAGGACGAGCGCGGCCGCCGCGAACCCGCTGATTCCCGACACGATGGTGCGCGCAGAGAACCGCTTAGCGGTTGGCGACGAGAAAGTCCGCCGGATGGTCTCGGCTTCCCTATGCCCGGCTGAAGGAGTGAGGTGGAGGCAAGGCAGCCGGAACATCGCGAGGCCCGCGCCGAGGCTCTTTACGGGATGCCGAAGGACGTAGCTGTACCCGGGCTTACCGGAATCGACGTAGTCGTGGAAGTAACTCCATACCCGGGCCTCGTGGGCGCCACCCGTCAGCTCGGTGGGCTGACGCTCGGTGAACCGTGACCAGCGAGCCGCCACGAAGTCAAGTAGCAGGCAGCACAGCAGCACGACGACGGTTCCAACCGCCACTCCTGACAGCGCATCGGTGAAGGTGTGCGCCCCGTCGGCGACGACGGAGATGGCGGCGGCCGTCGCCAGCGCTACCGCCAGAACGCCTAGGAGAAACCGTGACTTCTCCGATAGCCGCTGCCGTGGCGGATTGGCCAGCAGGACGCCGCAGACCGCGGCCAGCGCGAAGCTGGTGGCTGCGTGCTTACTGGAAAAGTTGGTGCCGAGCGGTCCTCCCACATAGGGCCTGATTACGAAGTCCGTGACCGCGGCCGCCGCGGGTGCCGCCACCGCAGCAAGGATCGCTCCGGACCACCTCTGGGTGACGGCACAAGCTATGACCAGGGCCGAGGTCATCAGCGCTACTGGCCCCAGCGAACCAAGGTCGACCAGTCCGTGACTCAGCACCGAGTGGTGCCAGGACCTCATGATGAATGGATCGATGGTCGAATCGAGAGAGCCCGGCTGCCCGCGCCCGACGAAATGCACGACGAGAATGACCGGGATCGTTATCCCGGCTAGAAGCAGAACGACGGCCAGCATGCGTAGCCGTCCCGGCAGCAACCGCTCCGGTATCGGCGCATGCCAGAAGGCTGGCCGCAAGGTCGTCATTTGCACTGCCTCATCGTCTAAGCGGGCCATGACAGGCTAGATCTCGGACTGGTCCCCACCAATCTCAGTGCCTCCGGCGGCAAACCCCCCAATGGGCGGCGCCGTAAGCGCGTATCCATTTTAACCGATACTTCACTGACAGTTCAGGCTTGCGTCCTGATACATCCTTTTGGCCGGTGACGTTACGCAATCACCCCAGCTAGATAAACCTTCATCCGATCACCACGGCGCGTCCCGTCAGATTTCACACCCGCCTCAAGTCCCTCTCCTGCCGCAGATCACATCACGACCAAACGGGCCCCCGCAGCCATCGCTGAACCGGTCCGCAGCTGATGCCGTTCTACGGGTTGGCGTTCATCCGCCTACCGGAACCCATACCCGAGCCCCGCCACAAGGGCGCCTGTGAAGACCGATCGCCCCGACGAACCAGACGAGCCTTCCGATCGCCAGAACCGCGGCAGCGCCGAGGATCCAGCCGTCGCCGCGGGGCCGCTCCGCGCCGAGACGCGCAGTCATTCCGAGTACTACGTCGACCTACGCCTAGCCGTCTCCGCCGAGAAATCGGCCGCAACCGAAGAGTCCTCCGTGGCCGAGCAGGCCTCTGCAGAAAAGTGGCACGAGAAGCTGACAGAGTCACGCGGCATATGGGACGAGTATCAAAGAAGGTGGCCGTCTCGCGAGAGGCATTCGCATGTGGCCGGAGAGCGCGATTCATCAGGGATGGGCCGATTCCTTGACTCTAACAATAGTGCTCGCCTAGAAGCCGAGTGTGATCGCATCGCCGGATTGGAGCGAGACAAAATCTCGCCAGTCCTACGCTCCGTTGAAGCGCTGGACCCTAACCGTAAACTTGTTGGGTTCGAGCATCGCCTGAAGGATCGTGAACGCATAGCAGAAAAAGTATCTGACCGAGTTAAGGTGTTGATGCAGTCTCCAGAGGAGGCTGTCTCGCATCTATCGGATGTTATTCGGTATACTTTTCAATACAGTGAAAATCGTTATACGTCGGGAGTCTGGGCCGATATCGGGCGCCTTAAAGAGCGGGGATTTGTGCTGCATAAGATCAGGAATTCATGGGATGGCGACCAATATAAAGGTGTCAACAGCCAATGGGCCGATCCTGATACTGGTCAGCGATTCGAGCTGCAGTTTCATACTCGAACAAGTTTCGAGGCTAAGCAGCTCACGCACAGGGCATATGAACGCCTTCGCAGTGGCCAAGCTGACAGATTCGAGGAGCTTGTGCTGGAAGCGTTCCAGGAGAAGGTGACTTCTGACATCCCCGTTCCGCCTGGGGCCCGTGATATTCCTTGCTATCCGGAGAGTGGTGCAGGTGGCAGATAGGACGACTTATTACGCGATCATCGACGATCTAAGTAGCCGCGAGAGCCCGGCTGGTGTCCTGAGGCGCATCTACTTTGACTCAGGCGGTCGAAGGGATGAGGCCTTCACTCGAAACCTCATCTGGGAGCGAACTTCCTTGCTGGTCTCCGCCGAACGAGGCGACCTTGATAACGAGTTCATCGAGATCACGGAAGGCGAAGCGGCAGACATTGAGGCTCGGATTCGGGCCGAGCAGGCCGGCGCAAATGGTGGCTAGAGATCGCCGAAGCGAGCTTCCAGCGGTCCCTGCTCTGACCGCACACCATGGCGTCCGAGTCGTGTCCTGAGTCGCACATGCACTAGCCAAATGCAAAATATGTTCGGTTACGCCCTGAGCCGTCACTGAGCTACTGTGGCTGGTGAGAGGTGATCGGCATTGCCTTGGTCCGAAGGTCCCGGCCTGCTAGTTGACGTCCAACCAGCAACGAACGGCCGGACGACGGTCCGCCTCGCAGGCGACTTCGACATCATCCAAGCCGCCGTCGCTCGCAGCGTCATCAACCACCTCGTGTCCGCCGCGGAGAACATCACCGTGGACATGAGCCATGTCACCTTCCTCGACGCCGCCAGCGCCCGCTTCCTCGCTGAGGAACAGCAGCGCGCTCAGGCCGCCGGCGGCGACCTCGTCGTATCCCACGCCAGTCGTCCCGTCCGCCGCGTCCTCGGACTGCTCAGCAGCCAGGGCCCGGCCGTCGCTGTGGTCGGCCAGGCCCCGGATGCTCAGCTTGCCCCGGGCGTGGCGTGGGCCTCGAACCGGGCCGTGACCAGGCTCATCGAGGACGGTGACGCGGACATGGCCACCGTCCAGCTCGCACCCTCGCCGGACGCCGCCCTGCACATCATCGCCCAGGAGGGCTTCCGGGGCCGCTTCCTGGACTTCTTCGAGATCGTCCACGACGAGGAGTCGCCCGCCGGGATGGCCAAGGTCACCGGTCGTCCGGTCTGGGTGCCTGATGTCGCCCAGTCGGCCATTCTGGCCGGGACACCGAGCCGGGACGTGCTGCTCAGCGCTGGGTCCCGTTCGGTTGGCTCGGTGCCGGTGCAAGTAGCAGGCGACAACGGCAGCCTCATCGTCATCTCCGCGTACCGCCGCAAGCCGGGCCCGTGGACTGACCGGCAGAAGGAAAACCTGCAGGCTAAAGCCGAGGAAACCGGGACCCTCCTGTCCCGGTTAGCCGCCGGACCGCGGGCCGCAGCAGCCGCGTCCGCATAGCGAGACCGCGCCAAAAACTACGGCATAGACCCGCCGAACGGGACGTTGCTGCCAGCGATCCCCTAAGCCTGGAGCGCAGCGATGTCGAAAGTCCTGGTCATTGTCGGCAGCACGCGGCCCGAGCGGGCCGCCGACCTCGTCGTGCCCTGGGTCGCCAGGAACGCGATGGCGCACGAGAGCTTCGACGTGGAGGTCGCCGACCTGAGGGACCTGGCCCTGCCGATCTTCGCCGAGCACCTGGGCACGGTCGGCGACGTCAATGATCCGACCTACTCTGACCCGGCCATCCTGGCCTGGAACCGGAAGGTCAAGGAAGCCGACGCCTACATCGTCATCACGCCGGAGTACAACCACAGCGTCCCGCCGGGGCTGAAGAACGCCATCGACACCGTGTGGCTGTCGTTCGGGTTCCGCAACAAGCCGGTCGCCACCGTCGGCTACAGCAGCAGCATCTCCGGGGCCATCCGCGCCATCGAGCACCTGGTCCAGGTCTTCGTCGAGACCGAGGCCGTCCCGCTGCGCAACGCCGTGGTCATCCCGTTCGTGCGAGCCGCGTTTGGCGACGACGGGCAGCCGGTCAGCCCCGAGACGGACATCCGCCTGCAGGTCATGCTGGACGACCTGGCCTGGTGGTCCACCGCCCTGGAGAAGGCGCGCGCCGAGGGAGAGCTGACCCCCGGCGTGCGCCGCGTCCAGGCCGGACTGGCCGGCCGGGCCAAGACCACTTAAGACGCAGAGCAGCTAGCCGTTGGTCACCACGTGGCACGGGGTCAGCGTCAGCACCACCCGGTTGTCCTGCGGCGCCGCGAACGTCTCCAGCGTCTGGCCGTAGTGCCTGACCAGCCGGTCCAGGAACGACGTGTCCGGGGCGTCCTCCACCGTGGCGTCGCCGCGTATCTCCACCGTGTGGTACGGATTGGCCGGATCGATGAGGAACAAGGTGACGTGCGGGTTCGCCAGCGCGTTGCGCAGCTTCTGCCGCGACCGGTGCAGCGAGGTCCGTATGACGTCGCCGTCCAGGAGAAACCAGATGGCCGTCGTCTGCGGGTAGCCGTCGGCGCCGATGGTGGTGAACGCCGCGACACCGGGCTGCTCGAGCAGCTCCCGGTGCGTGGCGGGGATGAGAGAGGCGGTGGGATCGGTCACCGCGCCAGCGTGCCACACCAGCCCCGCCCGCGCGCCCGGCGGGTCCCCGTCAGCTGTCCACTCCCATTTCCGCCGGAGCCACCACCGGAACCGCCGCCGGAGCAACAGCGGGAGCAGGCACCGCATCACCAGAAACCGCACCAGAACCAGGCACCGCATCAGGAGCAGCCGCCGGGACCGGCCGCCTCGTCAGCACCGCCGCGCTGATCACGCCCGCCGCCGCGAAGAACGCGATGACCAGCACCAGCCCGTGGCGGTACGCCGCCACCGGGTCGGCGTGCGACACCTTCGACAAGATGGCCACCAGCCCGGCCACCCCGAGCACGGTGCCGATCTGCCGGCCCATGTTCAAGATCCCGCTCCCGGTGCCGAACCGGGCCGGCGTCAGCGACACGCTCCCCGCTCCCAGCAGCGACGGGATGGTCAGCCCGACCCCGGCCCCGCCCAGCAGCTGGGCAGGCAGCAGGTGCGTCACGTACGACGGCTCGGCCTGGATGCGCCACAGCCAGATCAGCTGCGCGGCCGCGTTGACCAGGCAGCCGAGGACCGCGACCCGGCCGGGGCCGCCCAGCCGGGCGGCCAGCCGCGGCGCGACGATCCGGGCGAACGGCAGCACCATGAGGGGCCCGGGCGCGATGGCCAGCCCGGCCTCGACCGCGGAGTAGTGCCACACCTCGGTCAGGAACTCCACCGTGCTGAGCACGAACGCGCCGAACCCGGCGTAGTAGAGGATCGAGGCCGCGAACGACCCGCTGAACGTCCGTGAGCGCAGCAGCTCCAGCTCGAGCACGGGGGAGTGGTGCCGCTGCGAGCGCAGCACCATCAGCGTGCCGCTGGCCACCGCGGCCACCAGCAGGCCGACGAACCCGGCCGAGCCCCAGCCCCAGCTGGGCGCCTCGACCAGCGCGAAAGCCACCAGGCCCACCGCCGCGGCCAGCAGGCCGGCGCCGAGCAGGTCGGGCCGCCCGGACAGCGACGGGTCCTTGCTCTCCGGCACCGTCCGGGACGCCAGGATCACCGCGGCCACCCCGACCGGCACGTTGATCCAGAAGACCAGGCGCCAGTTGACCTGGACCAGGCCGCCCCCGATGACCGGGCCGAGCGCCGCGCCCAGCGCGCCCAGCGCCGACCAGGTGCCCAGCGCCTTGGGCCGCGCGGCGGCCGGGACGGCGGCCAGCAGCAGCGACAGCGACGCGGGCACCATCATCCCGGCCCCGACGGCCTGGATGACCCGGGCCGCGATCAGCGCGGCCACGCCGGGGGCCAGCCCGCACAGCACCGAGCCGAACGTGAACCCGGCCAGCCCGGCGATGAACATCCGGCGCCGCCCGATCCGGTCCGCCCACCGCCCGGCGGGCACCAGCACCGCGGCGAACACGATGGTGTACGCGTTGAGCACCCAGGACAGCGAGCTCAGGCTGGTCCCCGGGTACTGCCTGGCGATGTACGGGAAGGCCAGGTTCACGATGAACAGGTCCAGGCTGGACATGAAGACGGCCAGCGACAAGATGCCGACCACCGCCGTCACCCGGCGGGCCTGCGCCCGGCTGTCCGTTGTCGCCTCAGTCACGCTCACGGGGGGCCTCTCCCACGTAGTAAATCCGGCACAGGGTAAGTCCGAAACCAGGTAAGTCTGAAATCTGGACTCACTTTAACTCAGGACCGGCTACTTAGTCCAGAAAACCAACTCACGAGGTAACATGGTTGTCATGAGCAATGCGGAGCCGCGGGTCTGCTCGATCGCCCGCACCCTGGACGTGGTCGGCGAGAAGTGGGCCCTGCTGGCCGTCCGCGAGGTGTTCCTCGGCAACCGCCGGTTCGACGAGATGGTGCACCGCACCGGCGCGCCGCGCGACACGCTCGCCGCCCGGCTCCGCACCCTGACCGGCGCCGGGATCCTGGAGCGGCGGCAGTACTCCGAGCACCCGGCCCGGTTCGAGTACCACCTGACCGACGCGGGCCGCGACCTGTACCCGGTCATCGTCACCCTGATGCACTGGGGCGATCAGTACCTGGCGGGCGAGGACGGCCCGCCGCTGGTCCTGGAGCACCACTGCGGGCACGAGCTGACCGCGCAGGTCACCTGCCAGGCCTGCGGCGAGCCGCTGCGGGCCCGCGACACCCGCCCGCTGACCGCGACCCGCTAGCGGGTCAGCGAAAGCAGCGGGTCAGCGGGTCGTCAGTCGCCCTCGGTCCCGGACGCCCCGCGGGCCTCCCGGGCCGTGGCCACGTCGGGGATCCCGCTCGCGGCCAGCCGCCGGTACGGGCGGGCCAGCGGCCAGTGCCGGTCGCCGAGGACGGTCTCCGCGTCGAACTGGCCCAGGCTCTGGATGAGCCGGGCCACCAGGCCGGTCCACCCGGTCTGGTGCGAGGCGCCCAGCCCGGCGCCGTTGTCGCCGTGGAAGTACTCATAGAACAGGACCAGGTCCCGCCAGTGCGGGTCCTCCTGGAACATGGTGGTCCCGCCGTAGACCGGACGGCGCCCGTCTTCGTCCCGCAGGAACGTCCCGGCCAGCCGCCGGGACAGGTCCTGGGACACCTCGAACAGCGTCATCATCGTGCCTGAGCCGGTCGGGCACTCGATCTTGAAGCTGTCGCCGTAGTACCGGTAGTGCGTCATCAGCGCCCGGATCAGCAGCATGTTGATCGGGAACCACACCGGGCCGCGCCAGTTGGAGTTCCCGCCGAACATCCCGGTCGTCGACTCGGCCGGCTCGTACTGCACCCGGTACTGGGCACCGTGCACGTCGAAGGTGTACGGGTGGTCCAGGTGCCAGCGGGAGATGGACCGGATCCCGTGCGGGCCCAGGAAGCGCTCCTCGTCCAGCATCCGGGTCAGGATCCGGCGCAGCTTGTCCTCGTTGACCAGGGACAGCAGCCGGCGGCCGTTCACCCCGGGGACCAGCGGGTCGGCGATGTTGGCCAGCAGGTCCTGGTTGCGGGCCAGGAACTCGCTGACCTGCCCGGTGATCTTCGGGTACCGGTCCAGCAGGTCAGGCTCGATCACCGTGGCGGCGCACAGCGGCAGCAGCCCGACCAGGGACCGCACCTTGAGCCGCGTGCCGCTGCCGTCCGGCAGCCGCAGCACGTCGTAGAAGAAGCCGTCCTCCTCGTCCCACATCTCGTCCGGGTTGTCGCCGAGCGGGTCGACGGCGGCGGCGATCCAGAAGAACCGCTCGACGAACTTGGTCACGAACTCCTCATACGAGGGGTCCTTCTCGGCCAGGGCGATGGCCAGCTCCAGCATGTTCTGGCTGAACATTGCCATCCAGGCCGTGCCGTCCGCCTGCTCCAGCCGCCCGCCGGTGGGCAGCGCCGCGCTGCGGTCGAACACCCCGATGTTGTCCAGGCCGAGGAAGCCGCCCTCGAACACGTTGTGCCCGGACGGGTCCTTGCGGTTCACCCACCAGGTGAAGTTCAGCAGCAGCCGGGAGAAGCTCTCCTGCAGGAACGGGACGTCCACCTCGCCCAGGTCGGCCTCCAGGTTCTGCAGGAACAGCGCCGCGAAGGCGTGCACCGGCGGGTTCACGTCGCCGAAGTTCCACTCGTACGCCGGGATCTGCCCGCCCGGGTGCAGGTACTCCCGGGACAGCATCAGGTCGATCTGGCTCTTGGCGAAGTCCGGGTCGATCATGGCCAGCGGCAGGCAGTGGAAGGCCAGGTCCCACGCGGCGTACCAGGGGTACTCCCACTTGTCCGGCATGGACACCACGTCGTGGTTGAACATGTGGAACCAGGACTCGTTGCGGGTGCCCCGCCGGACCGGCGCGCGCAGCGGGTGCAGGTGCCGCTCGCGCAGCCACTTGTCGACGTCGTAGTAGTAGCACTGCTTGGACCACAGCATGCCCGCCAGGGCCTGCCGCATGACCGACTTGGCGTCCTCGCTCACCGACGGCGGCGTGACGGCGTCGTAGAACTCGTCGGCCTCGGCGCGCCGCTGGCCGATCAGCTCCTCCGCCTGGCCGAACGGGTCGGTGGCCTCAGCCGGGCCCTCCCGGGTGAGGCGCACCAGCATGGAAGCCTGCCCGCCGGCCGGCACCACCAGCCGGGTGTGCGCGGCCACCTTGGTGCCCTCGCCCGCCGGGTTCACCGTGTCCGCGCCGTGCAGCAGGTGATCGTTGATGCCGTCCTTGGGGAAGGCCGTGACCGGCTCGGCCCCGAAGACCCGGGCCATGTTCGTCTCGTTCTCGCAGAACAGCAGCTCGGCGCCGGCCTGGGCGTACAGGTAGAAGACCCCGGTCTTCTCGTGCTCGGCCCGCACCGCCGGGGTGGCCGCCTCGACCCGGGCCATCCGCGGCTTGGGCTGGCCGTCTTCCCAGGACCACACGTTGCGGAACCACATCGTCGGCAGCACGTGCAGCGCCGCGTCCTCCGCCGACCGGTTGTGCGCCGTGACCCGGCACACGATGTCCTCCGGGCCGGCCTTGGCGTGCTCGATCTCGACGTCGAAGTAGCGGCCGTCGGCGAACACGCCGGTGTCCAGGAGCTCGTACTCCATCTCGTGCCGGGACCGCTCCCGGTTGGTCGCGACCAGGTCGTTGTAGGGGTACTCGGCCTGCGGGTACTTGTACAGGTACCGCTCGTAGGTGTGGGTGGGCAGGTTGTCGACGTAGAAGTAGTACTCCTTGACATCCTCGCCGTGGTTGCCCTCCGCGTTGGTCAGGCCGAACAGCCGCTCCTTGATGATCGGGTCCCGCTCGTTCCACAGCGCGATGGCCAGGCACAGCCGCTGCTTGTCGTCGCTGATCCCGGCGATGCCGTCCTCGCCCCACCGGTAGGCCCGCGACCGGGCCTGGTCATGGCTGAAGTAGGACCAGGCGTCCTCGTTGTCGCTGTAGTCCTCCCGGACCGTGCCCCACTGCCGCTCGCTCAGGTACGGTCCCCACGCCCGCCACGGGACGCCCTCCCGGGCCTCCCGCAATCGCCGTTCCTCGGCCGTCAGCGAGTCGGGGTCATGTACCGGGGGCGGGGTGGGTGCATCGGTCATACTCCAGATTGTCGCGGACACCTTGCACGCGGTGAAAGGCAGGATGGCCGCTGGGTTAACGCGCGGCCGTCAGCTCCGGGTACAGCACCGACAGCGGCTGCGACAGGCCCTGCTTGACCTGGCGGCTGACCTCGTCGGCCAGCACCTCGCTCTCGCCCGCTTCCAGGCCGTCGTAGATGGCGGACACGATGTCGCGGGGGTCGGCCTTGGCCACGTTCAGCCTCGCGGTCATCGGGGTGTCGGTGTAGCCCAGGTGCGCGCCCACCACCTGGGTGCCCTGGCCGGCCAGCTCCAGCCGCAGGCTGTTGGTCACCGACCACAGGGCCGCCTTGGTCGACGGGTAAGCCCCGGGCCGGGCCAGCCAGCTCAGCGCGGAGTGGATGTCGACCAGCGCCCCGCCGCCGTTGGCCGCCAGGACCGGCGCGAAGGCCTGCGCCACCGCGATCGGGCCGAACACGTTGGCTTCGTAGGCCGCGCGGATCTCCTCCAGCGGGGCGGTCAGCAGGCTCGGCCCGGACGACACTCCCGCGTTGTTGATCACCACCGTGGTGTCGGCGGCGGCCGTCGCGGCCGCGGCCACCGAGGCGGCGTCGGTCACGTCCAGGGCCAGCGTCACCACCCGGTCATCCGCCCAGGCCTGCGGCGTGCGCGCCGTGGCGTACACCCGCCGTGCGCCCCGGTCCAGCGCCTGCCTGACGAACTCGGTGCCGAGTCCTCCGTTCGCTCCGGTCACCAGGACGACCGAGCCAGCCAGCTGCGTCATGATCCGCTCCCGAAATAGTGAGTTTGAATTTCCAACTGACTCGAGGTTAGCGCTAGTCTGTTGGAAAACACAACACACTGAAACCCGGCGCACACCAGCGGAGGCCTCCGATGAGCGAGCCTGGCCAGCCGATCGACCTGACCGAGCAGCCGCTCGGCGCCCGGCCGTGCTCGATCGCGTCCGCGCTGGAGATCCTGGGGGAGCGGTGGGCCCTGCTCGCCGTCCGCGAGCTGGACTCCGGCGTGCACACCTTCGCCCGGATCGCCGCCTACACCGGCGCCTCCCGGGACATGCTGGCCGACCGGCTGCGCAAGCTGGAGGCCGCGGGCATCATCGAGCGGCGGCTGTACTCAGCGCATCCGCCCCGGTATGAGTACCACCTGACCCAGGCCGGCCGTGAGCTGTTCCCGGTCCTGCTCGCCCTGCGCGAATGGGGCGACCGGTGGGCCGTGACCGCCCCCTCGCTGGAGTACCGGCACGACTGCGGCCACCGGCTGGCCGTCGACCGGACCTGCGCGCACTGCGGCGGCCCGGTCACCGCCGACCGCGTCTACCCGGCCCGGCCGGCTGCCGTCTCCCCAGGAAATCCGGACTAGGGAGTTTCTCCAGGGAGTTTGTTCTCGGCTCGAGCGACAGTGGATCTATCAGCACAGCGCGACTGAGTCGAGACAAGGAGACCCCCGATGAGCACTCAGTACTACACCCCCCAGCAGCAGGACGACCCGCAGCACTACAGCCCCCAGCACAGCGGCGCCCATGACAATGGCCCGCAGCACGACGGCCCGTCCTGGACCCGCATCTGGCTGGTCGTCCTGGGCACCGCGCTGGCCGGCGCCCTGATCGCCCTGGGCGTGAGCCTGTCGCACTCCGGCAGCAGCACCCCGGCCGCCAACCCCGCTCCGGCCGCCACGTCCTCCGCTAACCCGGCCGTCCCGTCGACCCCGGGCGGCGGCACCAGCGGCGGCACCCCGAGCGGCGGCCACACGGTCGCGCCGTCGGCTTCGGTGCAGAAGCTGCAGCGGGAACTGGGCCAGCTGAACTACTACGAAGGCCCGGTTGACGGGTACATGGGGCCGCAGACGGTCGCCGCCATCAAGGACCTCCAGCGGGACGCCCACCTGCCGCAGACCGGCGTGATGAACTCCGCCACCCAGGCCGCGCTGGCCAACTTCCTGGCCCACGGCAACAACCAGATGGCCGGCTGACGGGACCGATCTGGATCGACTGGCGACCGGAAAGGCCGGGACTGACGTCCCGGCCTTTCGGCTGTCCGGCTCCGGTAAGGCTCAGGCCAGGCGTGTCAGGCCGGCACGAACTGGCCCTTGCCCACCACGGTGATGCCGCCCGGGGACACCGTCAGCCCGCGCGCCCGGTCGTGCTCCTTGTCCACTCCGACCACCGCGCCCTCGGCGATGACCACGTTCTTGTCCAGGATGGCGTTCTGGACCAGGGCCCGGCGCCGGACATGCGCGTCGTGCAGGATGACCGCCCGGCTCACCTGGGCCTGGGCGTCGACCAGCGCGCCCGGGGCCAGCACCGAGTCGCGGACCAGCCCGCCGGAGACCACCGCCCCGCTGCTGACCAGGCTGTTGAACGCCCGGCCCTCGGTCCCGTCCTCGTGCACGAACTTGGCCGGGGGATAGGGCGGCACCTGGGTCAGCAGCGGCCACCGCCGGTTGTACAGGTTGAACGCGGGCCGCGCCGCGCACAGGTCCATGTGCGCGGCGAAGTAGGAGTCGATGGTGCCCACTTCCCGCCAGTAGCCCCGCTCGGCCGGCGCGGCCCCGGGCACCGTGTTCTCCCGGAAGTCGTAGACGTGCACGGCCCGCTGCTGCACCAGCATCGGGATGATCCCGGCCCCGATGCTGTGCCTGCTGCTCTCGTCGGCCGCGTCCTTGACCAGCGCGTCGACCAGCACGGCGGTGTCGAACACGTAGTTGCCCATCGAGACCAGCGCCTCGTCCGGCGAGCCCTGGTGCCCCGGCGGGTCGGCCGGCTTCTCCAGGAACGCCTCGATCCGGTGCCCGTCCGGGGCCGCCTGCAGCACGCCGAAGTCCGCCGCCCGCGCCCGGGGCACCGGGAGCGCGGCCACCGTGGCCCCCGCCCCCCAGGCCAGGTGCTGCTCGATCATCTGCCGCGGGTCCATCCGGTACACGTGGTCGGCGCCCGTCACCACGACCAGGTCCGGCCGGTCGGAGTAGATCAGGTTCAGCGACTGGTAGATCGCGTCGGCCGACCCGGACTGCCAGCGCGGGCCGAGCCGCTGCTGGGCCGGGACCGGCGTCACGTAGTTGTCCAGCAGGCTGCTCAGCCGCCATGTGGTCGTGATGTGCCGGTTCAGGCTGTGGCTCTTGTACTGCGTCAGCACGCAGATGCGCTGCAGCCCGCCGTTGACCAGGTTGGAGAGCGTGAAGTCCACCACCCGGTACAGCCCGCCGAACGGGACGGCCGACGTCGCCCGGTCCGCGGTCAGCGGGCCGAGACGGGCCCCCGACCCGCCCGCCAGCACCAGGCCCAGGATCCGCTTCCTCGCCATCGCGGAGACCTCCACTCGACCAGCCTAACCAGTGCCGCATGTATCGTTAGGCGCGTCACGCCGGCCGGCTACCCCTTTCTCACCTGCTCACTCATTCCGCAGGAGGCTCGCCATGCGATTCACCAAGCTCGGGCACTCGTGCGTCCGGCTGGAAAAGGACGGCGCGGTCCTGGTCATCGACCCGGGAACGTGGAGTGACGCGCCCGAGGCCCTGGCCGGCGCGGCCGCCGTCCTGGTCACCCACGAGCACCCGGACCACCTGGACGCCGACGCCGTGCGCGCCGCCTTGTCCAGCGACCCGGGCGTGACGCTGTGGGCCAACCAGTCGATCTGCGCCCAGTTCGCCGAGTTCGGCGACCGGGTGCACGAGGTCGGGCACGGCGACGCGCTGGAGGTGGCCGGTTTCGACGTGCACGTCTACGGCGTCGATCACGCGCTCATCCACCCGGACATCCCGCTGGTCGTCAACACCGGATTCAGCATCGACGGCGACCTGTTCCACCCCGGTGACTCGTTCACCATCCCCGAGGACCCGGTCTCCACCCTGCTGGTGCCG
Organism: uncultured Actinomycetes bacterium; assembly: GCA_963744005.1. Taxonomy (GTDB): domain Bacteria; phylum Actinomycetota; class Actinomycetes; order Streptosporangiales; family Streptosporangiaceae; genus Palsa-504. The sequence continues at coordinate 614,322 of CAVURU010000004.1, forward strand.
CTCGGCGCCCCGTGGGAGAAGGCCGCGGAGATGATCGAGTACTTCCGCGCCGTCGGGCCCGCCCGCGGCTACGCCATCCACGACGGGATCCTGAACGACAACGGACTGGGCCTGTACGGCCGGATGCTGACCCTGGCCGCCGCCCCCAGCGGCGCCACCGTGGCCCGGCTCGAGCCCGGCACCACGCTGGACCTGTAAGCGCCCAGCCGCTGATAACCGGCCGCTAGGAACCCAGCGCCCGCAGCTCGCCGCGCACCACCGCGCCGTCGGTCAGCGACACCACCACGAACGCGCTGAACCCGGCGGCCTCCAGCCGGCCGAGCTGCGCCCCGAACTTCCCGCTCCGGCGCACCGTCTCGACCACGCGCCCGGGACCGAATTCGGCTCGCAGCTCCCGGGCCGCGGCCAGCGCGGCCGCCACCGGGACGCCCGGCTCGACCAGCACCGCCACCGCGTCCCGCGCCGGGCGCCGGGCCAGCAGGTCCACGATCCGCTCGAACCCGATGGAGAACCCGCAGGCCGGCACGTCCCGGCCGAGCGAGCGCCCGATCAGCTTGTCGTAGCGTCCGCCGCCGGCCACCGAGCCGCTCATGTCCGGGTGGCTGATCTCGAACACCTGCCCGGTGTAGTAGCCCATGCCGCGCACCAGGGTCGGGTCGAACTGCCAGCTCAGCTCCCGCGCCGCGGCCAGCTGGTCGAGGCTGGCCGCGGTGGCCACCAGGTCCTCGATGGCCGCCTCGGGCATGCCGGGCACCGCCTCGGCCAGCGCCCCGGCCAGCTTGTCGGCCGTCCGGCCCTCCAGCCCGCGGATCTTCTCCTCCACCCCGGCCACCTGGTCCGCGGACAGGCCCAGGGTGGCCAGCTCGGCGCGCACCCCGTCCCAGCCGATCTTGTCCAGCTTGTCCAGCGTGATGAAGAAGGCGGCCTGCTGGCTTCCCGGGACGCCGGTATCGGCGGCCAGCGCCAGCCAGAACCGCCGGTCGGACAGCCGGATCGTGGTGCCGGTCAGCCCGATGGCGGCCAGCGCCTCGCTGGTGGCCTCGATCAGCTCCGCCTCGGCCAGCACCGACGCCTCGCCGATCATGTCGATGTCGCACTGGTAGAACTGCCGGTAGCGGCCCTTCTGCGGCCGTTCGGCCCGCCACACCGGACCGACCTGGAACGAACGGAACGGGGTCGGGAGCGCCGCGTGATTGTGCCCGTAGAACCTGGTCAAGCGGGACCGTGAGGTCATAGCGCAGCCCGAGGTCGACCAGCTCGCGCAGCGGCGTGCCCGCCGCCACCTCCGGCGGCAGCCCGCGGCGCAGCACCTGGTACACGAGCTTCTCGTTGTCCGCGCCCTCGCCGCTGCTCAGCCGGCCGATGTCTTCCAGCGCCGGGGTTTCGATCCGCTGGTAGCCGAACTGCCGGTACACCGCCGCGATCGACTCCAGCACATGGTCGCGGACCGCGACGTCAGCGGGCAGCAGATCCCGCATTCCCCGGGCCGGGCTGTTGTCGATCTTCATGGCCTCAATGGTACGGGCCCGGCCGCCCTGCCACCCCGGCTCTGCCGCTCGCGGCCCCGCCGCGCTACGGTGAAACGAGAACGAGTTGGGCAATCGAAGGGGGTACATCCGATGCCAGACTTCATGGACCAAGCCAAGAAGCTCGCCGGCGAGCACGAGGACCTCGTGGACAAGGGCCTGGACCGGGCCGAGCAAGAGGCTGAGGAAAGAACCGGCAACAAATACAACGACCAGATCAAGCAGGGCGAGGAGAAGGCCGAGGGCTTCCTCGGCGTCGACCCGAACGCCAACCAGTAGCACCCGTCCTGAACGGGGCGCCGCAGACTGCGGCGCCCCGTTCGGCGTTCGGAGCCGGTGTTGGCCCTGTGCAGAACCTGCTGTCCGCCATCGGCGGCGCCCCGCACCTGTCCCGGCCGAACTTCCCGCAGCCCGCGGCCCACTACCCGGGCCGGCGTCGACCTGGCCCTGCTGCCCTTCGGCGAGACCGCGCTGCGGCACTTCATGTTCCTGGAGCGGCCCGAGGGCATGGACCTCGACGACGCCGAAGGGCTGGCCGCCGCCGGCCGGGCCGCCCCGGCCATGGCGCCTGGCGATATCGTCCCCCGGGGCCAGGATTTCAAGACGGCTGAGATCGCCCGCGCCCTGGAGGCCCGCATTCCGTCCCGTGACGTCCGGTCTGAGGCCTCCGGATGAGCCCGGACATGACGCTGCCCGGCCCCCAGGGGAGGGACCGGGCAGCGCGGATACCGTGACCCAGCCGGGCTACGGCACGATGCGCGAGATCAATGCTGGATCAGATCAGTGCTGGATCAGATCAGTGCTGGATCTGGTCAGTGGTGGATCTGGCTCAGCAGGTCGATGATCGGCGCCGACGTGCCGGTCAGCGCGGCGTTCTGGCCCGCGCCGTTGACCGCCGGGCTCCAGCCCGGACCGGATCCGCCCGGTCCTCCGGACGTGCTCTGCAGGAAGTGGATCAGCTTGTTGACCAGTGCCGTCGACTTGGTCTGGATCTGGGCCGTGGTCAGGCCCGAGTTCTGCAGTTTCCCGATCTCCCGGGCCGTCTCGTTGGCCTCCAGCGTGACGAGCGCGCTCACGAACGACGGGTTGCTCGTGGCGTACACGATCTGGAAGGCCTCGGCCAGGCTGTTGCAGGTTGTGCAGGCGGCCGTGTTACCCAGCGCCGAGTCATTCGCGGTCAGCTGGGCCAGCGTCTTCTTGGACACCAGCACGACCTGGAACGCAATCCCGACGGCTCCGCAATGGCTGCACGCGCTGACATCGGCCTCGGCGTAATTATTGGCCGTGACCAGCGGGGCCTTGCTATTCCACAACTTGTACTTGAGCGTAAACGGGGTTTTCCCGCTCTTCGTGTCGGTGACCTTAATTGAATTGTCGTATTCGGCCGTCTGGGTGCCCGTGGGCGGGTTGACCGTGACGTTGACGTACTGGATGGACTCGCCGGTCGCGGTGGGTGCCGGGGCCGCTGACGCAGCAGCAGGGAAGGCGAGCGGCACGATGGCCGCCAATGCCGCAACCCCCCAGCGAAGCCGCCGTGCTCCACCCCTATTTTTAGTAGGCATAATTTAATCTCCCCTTCTGGATCGCGGACAACGTACCACAGGCAAAGAACCGGTTGGCGGGACATTAGGTAACTGTGCCGAATGCATTCTTGGCCGATAAAGGCCCTCCTAATTTTGCTTATCCCAATTCTTCTTATGAAGCGTTTAATCCAGGCCCGAGCTGGCCTCCGAGGGCGGGGACTGAACCGGCGGTGGCCCCGGCGTCCCGGACGACGGCGTGGCTGACGGACTGGACGAGGCCGTGCCGGACGGGCTGGCCGACACCGTCGGCTTGGCCGACGCGGACGGCCGGGCTGTCGGCTTGGCCGACGCGGTCGCCTTGGCCGATGTCCGGGGCCGGGCCGACGCGGAGGGCGACGGCGAGGCCAGCATCCGCACCGGGCCCGCCGACCGCTCGCCGGCCTCAGCCTGATGGCGGGCGCGATGCCGGCGGCGGGCCGCCTGCCGCGTGCCGGGCGCCGCGGGCGGCGACACGTCCCGGCCGAGCAACTGGGTCGGCCACGGCGAGCTGTCGCTGTCGGCCGCCGCCAGCGCGATCGGCACGGGTGAGACGGACGGCGCGGCGGACAGCTCCGGTGCGGCCGCCGCGACGGCCGGGTGCTGGCTCGGCATGGGCAGCACCCCCCACGCAGCGGCCAGCCCGGCCGCGGCCGCCAGCGCCGCCGCGGCCAGCGGAGCCCGCAGCAGCGGGTGACTGCGGGCGGCCGCCCTCCCCGCGCGGAACGCGGTCCGCCCGCTCTGCAGCAGGACGTAACACAGCCCGACGGCCGGGAAGACGGCCAGCACCAGCGAGATGACGCTGACCAGCCCGGCCGCCACCTGGCCCCGGCCGAACTGCGCGGTGATCGCGGTGGCCTGCGCCTGCACCGTCTGCGCGAACACCGCGTACAGCCGGGGGATGCCCAGCAGGAGCAGCACCAGCTCGCCGCCCAGCAGCGGGACGATCACCAGCACCCATGCGGTGAGGGCGATCCGCGATCCCCGCCGCAGCGCGCCCACCCGCGGATCGGCGGGCTGTCCGGGGATCAGGCTGCGCAGCACCGGGCCGATCTGCCGGAACAGGTCCGGCACCCCGACCAGGTCGGTCAGGATGAAGTACCCGTCGAGCCGCAGCGAGGGCAGCAGCTGCTGCGCCAGCTCCACCTGGACCAGCAGCACCGTCGCGGCCAGCGGCAGGTAGCCGGTTCCCCGGTAGGCCCCGGCCAGGGCGACCGCGAAGACCGCGTTGAAATAGACCCCGCCCAGGTCCGTGCGGATCCGGCCCGCCCGACCCAGCCGGTAGGAGTCGGTGACGTTGGTGAACAGGGCGGGCCAGAGCACGTACAGGCCCATCCCGATCCGCCCCGGGCGCGCTCCGCCGTACCGGCACGCGGCCGCGTGCCCGCACTCGTGGAAGACCATTGACACCACCGACAGCCCGAGCACGACCAGCAGCAGCAACGGGCGGGCCAGGACCTCGTGGAAGGAGGCCAGCAGCACGCCGGAGCGCAGCAGCCACACGTCCGCCCCGGCCAGCGCGGCCAGCATCACGGCCACCACCGGCGGCAGGAACAGCGGGCCGAACAGCCGTGCCATCACCTGCACGCCGTTCTCGCCGATCAGTGTCCCGCGCAGCCGCAACGTCAGCAGGGCAGCGTCTGGGGCAGCGGCCGGCGTCGCGGCGTCTGGTGCGTCGCCTCCGCCCGCGACCAGCCCGAGCGGGATGAGCTTGTTCTCCAGCAGGTACTCGACGTTGCCTGCGCTGACCGTCTTGCCGAACTCCACGCTGGCCCGCGTGGCGATCTCGCCGGCCGTCCGGGTCCCGTCCACCCCCGACAGCACCAGCCACAGCAGCCGGGACAGCTGCACGACCTGCCCGGCCGTGTTCCGGGCCAGGAAGGTCACCTGGGTCAGGCCCGACCCCTGGTATTCACCGACCAGTTCGACGCCGGCACCGAGCACGGGCACCGCGGCGGCACCGGCGCCGGCAGGCGCCGGTGCGTCCGCCGGGCCGTCCGCGGTGATCCGCGGGAACTCCAGCGTGGCCAGGTCGTCGTCCATCACGGCGTCGATCATCGCGTCGGTCGGCCGGGGGAACTCGACCGTCGCATCATCCTGCGGCCCGGCCTGTCCGGCGGGATGATCTGGTCCGGCGTACGGCATGACCCGCTCTCCCCAATCTTGCCCGGCCGTTCTTGTCCGGCGTCCTGAGCGCCTGACGGGGACCGCCCGTAGGAGCGGTCCCCGTCAGGTTTCCTGCAGGTGCACCCGGAGGGTGCCTGGCGTATCTCAGCCGATGATCGACACGTTGGTCGCGTGCGCGGAGTTGAAGACGCCGGCCCCGGCCACCGCCACCGCGGTCTGGTGCACGGTCACGTGGTTGAAACCGCCGACGACGCCGTTGAGGAAGAGCGTCTCCCGCTCCGGGAGCAGCTCGGCGTGCTCGGTCTCCAGCTCGAGAATGCTGAGTTCAGACATCGTGATTTCTCCTTCTACCCAATGACCGAGATGTTGGTCGCGTGCGCCGAGTTGACGAAGCCAAAGCCGGCCGCCGCAAAAGCGGTCTGGTGCACGGTCACGTGGTTGCCGAAGCCGACCACGCCGTTGAGGAAGAGCGTCTCCCGCTCGGGAAGCAGCTCGGCGCTCTCGTTCTCCAGCTCCAGGATGCTGAGTTCAGACATGACATTTCTCCTTCTTTTAGTCTGGTTATTGAGAAAGGCCTCGCTGCGGTTATCGCAATGATTGTGATATTGGCGGGCCGCGCCATGCCTCCCTAAAGCCGCGAATCTTGTCCGCAGCGTAAGAAAGCTATCAAGGCCTAGATTCTGTCCGCAACCCTAATTCACAGTAGGGCGTCTTTAAATATGCATACATAAATCATGAATGACTGTTCACCCGACAATAGCGGCGGGAATTTCATCGCCTCGGGCGTCCCCGCCGGGGCTGGCTCTGCCCTTTCGGGCTGCCCAGCAATTCGACCAGGTCGGCCGGGCTCGTCATGGCCATGAGCTGTTCCATGGCGTGCCGGACCACGGCGCTGGCCGAGACATCGAGATCCTGGCTGATGGCCATGGACCGCGCCTGGCGCAGGAACTCGTCGATCCCCGGAGTCAGGTAGACCTGCACGAGCCGGAGCCGGGAGGCGCCCGCCGCCTGCGACGTGCTAGTCATCCGCGGCCCTCCCGGCGTGGGCGAGCTGGGCCCGGGCGAGCTGGGAACGCGCCAGGGCCACGGCTTCCAGCGTGGAGTGCACGCCGAGCTTGCTCCTGATCTTCTGCAAGTGCGTATTCACCGTCTTCTGCGCCATGTGCAGATGCCGGGCCACCTCGCGCAGGCTGGTGCCCGTGGTGAAGTGGTACAGGACCTCGCGCTCCCGCGGGGTGAGCCGGGCCAGCGTCAGGTCGGCCCGGCCGGTCCCGCCCGGATCCGGCCCTACCCAGCGGCTGGCCAGCGCGGCCGCCTCCAGGCGGCTGTGCGCGCCCAGCTTGGCCAGGACGTTCTTGACGTAGGTGCGTAATGTCGCGGTCGTGACCCTCATCTCGCTGGCCATTGTCGCGGTGTTCTGGCCCGCGGCAATGCGCCGCAGCACCTCGGTTTCGCGCGGCGTCAGCTCCGAGAACGGATCGATGGCGCGGCTCGCGGCCGCCCCAATTACCGTATCGGGATAATGGGTCCGGATTGCCTGGAGTGTACCCAGGTCACCATTTTCGTCGCACAGAACTGCTCGCATGGCCCGCCCCCCAGCGAATTAGCCCGGTACGGCCCGGGGCCGTATCGGTCGCACGGATATATGACGCTCGGGCTCCGGCTTTGGATGACATGACAGCTGCCCCCGCAATAATTGGTGGTTTAGATGATAAATTTTGCTGACTTATCACGGGCTGTCCAAAATGCCACGCTGATACCGGGTGCGGCCGCCGGGCCATGGACTGCTTGTACTGTTGGGGGCTGCGAACGAGGCAAGAGGAGGCCTGCCGTGACTGCGGCCGAGGACTGGGTGGCCCGCACGGCGGGCCAGGTGCGAGCAACGTCAGAGCGCTGGCATCCCGGCGAGGTCCCGACCTGCGCGTCGGGTATCAGCCCGTCCGGGCCGGTGCACCTGGGGAACCTGCGCGAGCTCATGACCCCGCATCTGGTCGCCGATGAGGTGCGCCGCCAGGGCGCGCCGTGCCGTCACCTCCTGTCCTGGGATGACTACGACCGGCTGCGCCGGGTCCCGGCCGGCTACCCGGACTGGCTTGCCGAGCACATCGGCCGTCCGCTGACCGGGGTGCCCGACCCGTGCGGCGAGCACGAGAACTACGCCGCGCACTTCAAGGCGCCGCTGCGCGACTCGCTGGACCGGCTCGGCATCGAGGTGGCCGAGGTCAGCCAGACCGAGATGTACACCTCCGGGGCCTACTCGGCCCAGATCGTGCTGGCCATGCGGCGGCGTGCCGAGATCGGCGCCGTGCTGGCCCGGTACCAGACCAGGCGCGCCGAGCCCGACGACGAGGGCGGCCCGGTCCGCGGGACCTACTACCCGTTCCGGCCGTACTGCCCGTCCTGCGGGCGCGATGACACCACGGTGACCGCGTTCGACGACGCGACCACCGAGATCACCTACACCTGCGCCTGCGGCGCCGCGGAGGGTCCCACGCCGATCGCCGGGGTGGCCGGCAAGCTGGTCTGGAAGGTCGACTGGCCGATGCGGTGGGCCTACGAGCACGTGACGTTCGAGCCCGCCGGGGAAGACCACGCCTCGCCCGGATCCAGCTTCACCGTCGGCGGCCAGCTGGTCTCGGAGATCTTCGGCGGGGAGATGCCGCTGCACTTCGGCTACTCCTTCGTCCGCACCAGCGGGTCGGCCAAGATGAGCGGTTCCCGCGGCGCCGCCCCGACCCCGGGCGACGCGCTGGAGATCTTCGAGGTCCCGCTGCTGCGCTGGCTGTACGCGCGGCGGCGCCCGGAGCAGTCCATCACCCTGGCCTTCGACGCCGAGGTGGGCCGGACCTACGACGAATGGGACAAGCTGGCCCGGCAGGTCGCCGACGGCACCGTCCCTCCTGCGGGCCGGGCCGTCTTCGACCGCGCGGCCAGCACCTCGCGGGGGCCCCTGCCGGCCACGCCGCGCCCGCTGCCGTTCCGGACCCTGTCCTCGGTGGCCGACATCACGGCCGGGGACCAGGCCCAGATCCTGCGGATCGTGCGCGATCTGACCGGCGGCGACCCGGTCGGGTCCCTGGACGACGTCCGGCCCCGCCTGGACTGCGCGCAGGCCTGGGTCACCGGGTACGCCCGGCCCGAGGACCGGACCGAGGTCCGCGAGGAGCCCGACGACGCCCGGATCGCCGCTCTCACCGAGGATGAGCGTGACGCGGTCCGGCTGCTGCTCAAGCACCTGGCCGACGACTGGTCGGTCGAGGGCCTGACCACCCTGGTCTACGGGATCCCCAAGCTCCTGCGCGGGCTGCCGCTCACCGCCCCGCCCACCAGGGACCTCAAGGACGCGCAGCGGGCCTTGTTCTCGGTGCTGTACGAGCTGCTTGTCGGCCGGGACACCGGCCCCCGGCTGCCCACGCTGCTCATGGCCCTGGGCCAGGACCGGGTCCGCTCCCTGCTCGCCCCCGCCTGAGCGCCCGGGCTACGCCACCGGGTCCGGTGCCGACGTGCGGTGCCGGCTGCCGCGCCGGGGCGGCGGGACCAGCCGGTGCCGGGCGGTCATCACGCCGGCCACGTTCGCGGGCCGCCCGGGCCCGGTGCCGGGCGGATCGGCCAGGTAGGAGGGCCGCTGCACCGAGCCCAGCGCGGCGGCCAGCCAGGCCGGGGTCAGCGCCGGCCGCGGCCCGCCCGCCGGCGCCAGCTCCAGCGCATGACAGGTGATCGCGTCCAGGATGCCGGGCACTCCGGCCCGGACCTGCCGCGGCGAGTAGGGCCGGCCCTTGTTCACCGGCGCGGCCGGGATCGCGGTGCCCTCCTCGCCCGGCCAGAAGCCGGTGAGCAGGGCGTAGAGCATCCCGGCCAGGGCCTTGGTGTCGGCGGCGGCGGCCCCGGCGTCCGCCTCGCCGGCGGGTGCCCCGGCCAGGGCAGCGTCGATGCCGAGCCCGGTGATCTTCAGGCCGCTGCCGGTGTCCCAGCGCAGCGACTGGGGTCTCAGCTGCAGGTGCGGGAGGCCGGCCGCGTGCGCCACGGCGATCGCCCCGGCCGCGTCGGCCATCATCGCCGCGGCCAGCGCCGGGCTGGGCAGCCCGGACAGCACCAGGTCCTCCAGGTGCGTGCCGGGGGTCCACTCCGAGACGATGTACGGCGCCTCGGTCCCGTAGTCGATGTCGTACACCGACGCCAGCCGCGGGTCGTTCACCCGCGCGGCCGCCTTTACCGCCGAGACCACGGGCCCGGGGATCGGGATCACCTGGGGAAGCAGGTGAATGGTGACCGGCCGGCAGAGCACCTCGTCGGTCGCCTTCCACCGCGAGGCGCCGCCCGCGGCGCCCGGCCCGGGCCGCCCCGTGACCCGCTCGTCCAGCCGGAACCGCCCGCCCAGCCGGATGGCCGCCCGGGCCTCGCCGGACGGCGCTGGAGTTCGCTCGATTTCACCCGCTTCGACGGTGACAGTCATGACTACCCCCTGCTCATCACCTGCGAGTTGTCCTGTGCCCTCTTTTACGTCACGGGAATCAGGTGCCGCATCACCCGGATCGCGCGAATGTCCCGGCCGAACGCCAAAATATGCCCCTTGAGCTGCGGAAACTCCTAAGATAAAGAATCGGATACGTTTTGAATAGCCGCCGAAAGCGGCCGGACAAGATGTGCTATAAATCTCGGCCCGAAACTGGCGCCGCAGGTCAGCCCCGCGCATCCCCTGGCTGAGCCACCCCCGCCCGCCGGGCTGCTGCGACCGCGCGATAACCTCCGGTAATCGTTCACTCCTTATTCACGTTCCCTTAACCTCGAAAGGCGGGGGACTTGAGTCAGTTCAACGGCCGGGTCGCGCTGGTCAGCAGCGGCTCCCGCGGCGTCGGCGCGGCCATCGTCCGCACCCTCGCCGCGGCCGGCTGGCATGTCACGTTCTGTCATGACCGGGACGATCAGGCGGCCAACGAGGTGGAGAAGGCCGCCCTGGAACTGGGGGTCAGGGCGCTCGCGGTCCAGGCCGACGTGACCCGGGCGGCTGAGGTCATCTCCTGGGTCCGCCGGGCCGCCGACGAGCTGGGCCCGGTGCAGGCCGCGGTGAGCTGCGCCGCCGTCGCCCGGGAGCTGCCGCTGACCCGGCTCGATGACGCGGACTGGCGGGCCCTGACCGACACCGGCCTGGATGGCGTCTTTAACCTGTGCCAGGCCGTGCTGCCCGCCATGATGCAGCGAGAATCAGGCCGGATCATCGCGGTCTCCTCGGTCTCCGCCAGCTACGGCGACGACTCATCCCGGCGGTCGGTCCCGGCCCGGGCCGGCATCGCCGGCTACACCCGGGTCCTGGCCAGCCAGACCCGCCGCTTCGGCATCCGGGTGCACGGCATCGTCCCGGCCCCGGCCGTCGCCCGGTCCGAGCTGACCGCCATCTGGCCCCCCGACCCAGGCCGGCCCGGCTCAGGCCGGGCCGGCTGAGAAGGCTCAGCACATGCCGGCCCAAGGCGGCCCAGGCCCGCCCTGGCGGAGGCCATCGCCGTCCGCCGGTTCGCCAGCGCCGAGGCCGTCGCCGACCGGGTCGCGTCCCTGCTCTCCGGCGCGGCCGCCGAGCCCTCCGGCACCCTGCTGGAGATGCCCGGCGGCATCTGACCGCCGGATCAGCCCGGCTCGCCCGCCCGGGGAGCGGGCACCACGTACCGGTAGCCGAAGCCGCGGACCGCCTCGATGGCCGAGCCAGGCCCGCCCGGCTGGCCGAGCTTGCGCCGCAGCCGCATGATGCCGAACTTGACCCGTTCCGGGCCGATGCCGAGCGGGTCGTTCCAGGCCAGCTCGAGCAGCTGGTCGGCGCTGAGCGTCCGGCCGGGATGCCGGACCAGCGCGGCGAGCAGGCGGAACTCGGTCGGCGTCAGCGCCACCCGCTGCCCGTTCACGCTGACCTCGCGTGAGTCCAGCTTGACCAGCAGCTGGCCGTCGTCGTAGATGTCCGGCTCCGGCTGCCGGGTCCGCGGCCGCCGCAGCAGCGCCTCGACCCGCGCGGCCAGCTCCCGGGTGCCGAACGGCTTGGTCAGGTAGTCGTCGGCTCCGCCCTGCAGGCCGCGGACCTTCTCCGCCTCGTTGCCGTGGGCGGTCAAGATGAGGACCGGGACGTCGCTCAGGTCCCGGATGCGCTCCAGCACCCCCCACCCGTCCAGCGTCGGCAGCCCGATGTCCAGCACCACCAGGTCGGGCCGGGCGGCGTGGAAGACCCGCAGGCCCTCCTTGCCGTCCCGCGAGCTGGTCACCTCGAACCCGCTCCTGGTCAGCAGGGTCCGGATGCCCAGCGCGATGTCACGGTCGTCCTCGATGATCAGCACCCGGCCCTTGGCCGGCCCGCCGCTGTTCACGACCGGACCGCCGGCAGGAACACGCTGAACGTGCTGCCCCGGCCCAGCGTGCTGCGCACCTGGACGTGCCCGCCGTGCATCTCGACCAGGAACTTGACGATGGACAGGCCCAGCCCGGACCCGGGCAGGCCGGCCGTCTTGGCGTTGGAGCCCCGGACGAAGCGGCTGAACAGCTGGTCGACCTCGTCCGGCGGGATGCCGATGCCGGCGTCCGCCACGTCGATCCGCCAGGTCCGCCCCCGGTAGGTGGCCGTGACCCGGACCAGCCCGTTGCGGTGCGAGAACTTGACCGCGTTGGCGATCAGGTTGTCCAGCACCTGCGTCAGCCGCCGGGCGTCGCCCTGCACCGGCGGGCCCGGGGCGGCCTGTACCTCCAGGGTCACGCCCTGCTTGGCCGCGGCCGGCGCGGTGGCCCGGACCACCTCGGCGGCCAGCCCGGCCACCGAGACCGCCTCCAGCTCCAGCGGCAGCGCGCCCGCCTCCAGCCGGTCCAGCATGAGCAGGTCGCCGATGAGCTGGTGCATCCGGTCGGCGTTCCGCTCGATGATGTCCAGGAAGCTCAGGCCCTCCGGGGTCAGCCCGTCTGCCTCGGCCCTGATCAGCTCCACGAAGGACACGATCGAGGTCAGCGGGGTGCGCAGCTCGTGCGACACGATGGCCAGGAAGTGGTTGCGCACCTCGTCGGACTTGCGCCGCTCGGGCAGCTGCCGGTTGGCCTGCTGGGCCACGCTGCCCTCGTGCCGCAGCTGGGCCGCCACTACCGAGGCCAGGATCCGCGCCGCGGCCCGGACCTGTTCATCCCACTCCGGCTTGTCGCCGATCAGGGCCAGGGCGCACAGCCACCGGCCGCCGTACCGGGCCGAGTAGGCCACCAGCGCGCTGCCGCCCGCCGGGTCGTCCAGGGCCAGCTGGACCGGGGCGCTGGCGTCGGTCCCGCGCCGGCCCATGGACAGCGCGCCGATCCTGGCCAGCAGGGCCGGCTCGGCCGCGTCCTGCGGGTGGGCGGCCAGCAGGGCGGCCGGCAGGCCCGGCGACGGCTGGAGGGCCACCGCCGCCCGCAGGCCGAACCCTGTCACCAGGCGCTCCAGCACCGCGGGCAGCGCGTCCAGCGCGCCTTCATCCCGCAGGATCTGCGCGACGGCGAAGTCGAGGACCGCGGCCGCCGGCTCGTGCCCGAGGTTGGCCGCCATCGCCTGGCTTGCCCTCGGTTCCCGGGAAGCGCCCATTGTCCCCCACTGCTCTGCAGTAACCTGAGAGCCGAAGTCTATCCACTCATCGTGATTTCCCCAATGCGTAAGGTAGCGCGCCGCTGCTGAGGGGCCGTTACCGGGCCCGCCCGGCCGCTGGCGCGGCGAGCTCGCGGCCGGCTGGCCGCCGACGCCGGCCGGCCAGCGCCACACCGGCCAGCGCGATCGCGCCGCCGGCCAGCTCGGCCGGTCCCGGCACCTGGCCGAGCCAGACCAGCGAGATGACGATGGCGGCCGCGGGCACCAGGTACAAGCTGGTCGTGGCCTGCCCGACGTCCATCCGCGCCATGGCGTACGCCCAGGTCGCGAAGCCGAGCGCCGACGGTGCCAGGCCCAGGAAGACCGCTGCCCCGATGGCGCCCGCGCCCGCCCGCGGCAGCGCCGCCACCAGGGTCCCGGACCACGGCAGGATGAACACCGTGCCCGCCCACATGGCGTAGGCGGTGACCTCGAACCCGGTGTAGCGCGCCAGCAGCGGCTTGGTCGCGGTGTGGAAGATGCCCTGCAGCACCGCCGCGGCCAGCACCACCAGCGCCGAGGCGCCGAAGCCCAGGCCGTGCGCCGCGGCGATGACCGTGACCCCGGCCAGCGCCACCGCGCTGCCCGCCCACCACCGGCGGCCGGGCCGCTCGCCCAGGAACATGACCGCGAGCAGGCTCGCGTAGACCGGCGCGGTCGCCACCAGCAGGCTGGCCGTGCCCGCCGGCACCACCCGCTCTCCGGCGTTCAGCAGCAGCTGGTACCCGGTCATGCCGGCCAGCCCGCACAGCGCGATCAGCGGCAGGTCCCGGGCCCGCGGCCGCCGGACCCCCAGCAGCGGCGCGGCCAGCCCCAGCGCCGCGGACGCGATCACCAGCCGGGCCACCACCAGCCCGGCCGGGCCGAATCCCCGCACCGCGACCGAGATGGCCGGGAACGCGCTGGCCCACAGCAGGACGGTCGTCGCGGCCGCCAGCCTCGCCTTCATGGCTCCACCCAACCGCACCGGCAGATTAAGGTCCAGTTAATAAATGAGCCCTGAATGCTAAGCTCGGCTTCATGCTTGACGTCCGGCGGCTGCGGGTCCTGCACGCGGTCAGCGCCCACGGGTCGGTCACCGCGGCCGCTGCCGCGCTCGGCTACACCGCCCCGGCCGTGTCCCAGCAGCTGGCCGCGCTGGAGCGGGAGGTCGGCATGCAGCTGACCGAGCGGGCCGGGCGGGGCATCGAGCTCACGCCAGCGGCCGGCATCCTGGTCGCCCACACCGACGCGCTGCTGGCCCGGCTGGAGGCGGCCGAGGCCGACCTGGCCGCGCTGCGCGAGCAGGTCGGCGGCCGGGTCGAGCTGGCCGCGTTCCCGTCGGCCGGCGCGACGATCGTGGCCGCGACCTGGGCCGCGCTGGCCCGTTCGGCGCCCGGCGTGGCGCTCGGGCTGACCGAGATGGAGCCGGATGAGTCGCTGCCCGCCGTGCTGCGCGGCCAGGCTGACGTGGCCGTGGCCCACGAGTACGACCTGCTGCCCCGCCCGCTCGACCCGCTCTTCGAACGGCGCGAGCTGGCCCGCGACCCGGTCCTGCTCGCCGTCCCGGCCAGCTCGCCGCTGTCCGGGCCGGTCCCGCTGGCCAGCCTGGCCGAGCAGCCCTTCCTGGCCCCGCGCGGCCACACCAGCTGCGCGGAGATGATCCAGCGGGCCTGCGCCCGGGCCGGCTTCGCGCCCCGCGTGGTGGCCCGCGCCACCGACTTCGCCGTCCTGCTCAGCCTGGTCGCGGCCGGCGCGGGCGTGACCCTGGTCCCGGAGCTGGCCACCCGTCACCAGCCGCCCGGTATCCGGCTGCTCGAGCCGGCCGAGCCGGTCACCCGGCAGATCTTCACCGTCGCCCGCCGCGGCGGGGACCGCAAGCCCGCCGTCCGCGTCGTCCTGGACGCCCTGGCTGAGGCGGCCCGCGCCCGCCCGGCCGCGGCCTGACCGGCCCGCAGTGCCATACTGAGACGTCGTGGCTGGTCCTGACGACGTCCCGGCGCTGGAGTTCAGCGGGCTGTACAAGCACTTCGGGGACAACGTCGCCGTCGACCACATCGACCTGCGCGTGCCGGCCGGATCGTTCTTCGGCCTGGTCGGGCCGAACGGCGCGGGCAAGACCACCTCGCTGTCCATGGCCGTCGGGCTGCTGCGCCCCGACGGGGGCCGCGCCGTCATCTTCGGGCACGACGTCTGGGCCGACCCGGTCGAGGCCAAGACGGTGATCGGCGTCCTGCCCGACGGCATGGCCCTGCCCGACCGGCTCACCGGCCGGGAGATCCTGCTCTACCTGGGCCTGCTCCGCGGGCTGCCGCGGGACGTCATCCAGCAGCGCTCCGCCGAGCTGCTCCGGGTGCTGGAGCTGGACTCCGCCGAGGGCACCGCCGTGGTCGACTACTCCACCGGCATGCGCAAGAAGATCACCCTGGCCACCGCGCTGCTGCACGAGCCGCGGCTGCTCGTCCTGGACGAGCCCTTCGAGGCGGTCGACCCGGTGTCGGCCGCGACCATCCGGGCCATCCTGCAGCGGTTCGTGGCGGGCGGCGGCTCGGTGGTGTTCTCCAGCCACGTCATGGCGCTGGTCGAGCGGCTGTGCGACCACGTCGCGGTCATCGCCAGCGGCCGGGTCGTCGCGGCCGGGACGCTGGATGAGGTCCGCGGCGGGCAGTCGCTCGACGACGCCTTCGTGCACATCGTCGGCGCGCACGCCGGCGGCACCGAAGGGCTGTCGTGGTTGGCGTCCTGATCGAGATGCGCACGGCCATCCTGCGCCGCAGCACGAGCGGGAAGCGCCTGATCGGCAGCCTGCTGCTGGCCCTGCTCGTGACGGCGCTGGCCGTCGGCACCCTGCTCACCGGCCTGGCTCACTACCGGTATCCCGGCGCGGGCGCCGACGTCGTGGCCACCCTCAGCCTGGGCTGGCTGATCGGCTGGATCTCCGGGCCGCTGCTGACTGGCGACGACGCCGCCCTGCGGATGGACTACTTCAAGCTGCTCCCCATCCCGGCCCGCACCCTGGCCCGCGCCCTGCTGGGCGCCGCCTTCGCCAACGTCTCCCTCATCTTCAGCCTGATCGCGTTCGCGGCCCTCATCGCGCTGGGCGCCCAGTCCGGCGCGCCCGCCGCGCTGGTCGGCGCGGCCGCCGCGCTGCTGGACCTGGCCCTGGCCGTGGTCGCCTCCACCGTCGCCATCGCCGTGTTCGGGCCGACCGTCTCCTCCCGGCGCGGCCGCGACTTCGGCACCATCGTGCTCGCCCTGGTCATCACCCTGCTGTCGGTGGCCTCCGGGCTGGTCCCGATCCTGGCCCGGCGGCTGACCAACGGCCGCTCGCCCGGGCTCGCCGACACCGTCCGGATCCTGCCGTCGGGCTGGGGCGCGGTCGCGGTCGAGGCCGCCAGCCGGTCGCAGTGGGCGCTGGCCGCCCTGGCCCTAGGCGGCCTGATCGTGCTGACCGGCGCCCTGGTCCTGGCCTGGCCGCCGCTGCTGGCCCGCAGGCTGACCATGGCCCCGCCCAGCCGTGCCGCCGCGCACCACGGCGGCGCCGCCCGGCCGCCCGTGCTGCCCCAGACGCCGCTCGGCGCGGTGATCGGCAAGGAACTGCGCCTGTACTCCCGTTCGGTACTGCGCAGCGTGATGCTGATGATCTCGTTCCTGGTCGGCGTGCTGGTCGCGGTGATCCCCGCCCTCGGCGGAAAGGCCTCCTCGCTGCCCTGGGGCGGCCTGCTGTTCACCGTGATCGCCGCCTCCTGCTTCACCAATTTCTACGGCGACGACGGCAGCGCGCTGTGGCTCACCCTGGTCGTGCCCGGCGCCGAGCGCCCCGACCTGCGCGGCCGCCAGTGGGCCTGGTTCCTCGTCGTCGGCCCGGCCGGGCTGCTGCTCACCGTGGTCCTGACCGCGGTCAGCGGCCAGGCCTGGGCCTGGCCCTGGGTGCTGGGCACCGAGCCCGCCCTGGTCCTGGGCTCGGTCGGCCTGCTGGCCTGGATCTCGGTCACCTCGGTGCAGGGCCCGGCGCCGGACGGCGGCCCGGCCCCGATGCGGGTCCTCAAGACCCACCTGGCCCTGATCGCCGTGCCGCTGCTGGCGCTGTTCCCGGCCCTGGCCCTGCTCATCACCGGCCAGGCCGCGCACGCCGCCCCGCTGCAGTGGCTCGCTATACCAGCCGGCCTGGCGTGGGCCGTCCTGCTGTGCTGGCGAACCACCCGCGCGGCCCGCCTGCGACTGCTTAGCCGGGGCCCGGAAATCTTCGCTCTAGCCCGCGGAGCAGGCCTTTAACACGCCCAAACCGCCCATCAGGTCGAATATAACAATTTGATCTCCTTGGTCCGAGCCGCGCGCGTACCGTAAGTCGCCACACGACTTTTGTGGACAAAAGGTGCCCGCTCACCGGAAACCATTGGAGAACAACGTTGTCCGCTCACCGGAAATCCGGGAAGCCCGCACGGCCCGCGAAACGCGGCAAGCTCGGACCTCTGTCCGCGGTGATGAGCCTGCTGCTCGTCGCCGCCCTCGGCAGCTACGCCCTGGTTCACGGCGGCTCGTCCGGGACCCTGAACTTCGCCAGCGAGTCCGGCCAGCAGCTGACCGCCTTCGGGTGTAAGACATCCGCCCAGGTCACTGACGTTTCAGTATCCTCCGCCCCGCAGTGCCCGGCTAACTCGACGACCGTGCACTGGAACGTGCCGACCCGCTCGGTCGGCCTCGCCGGGCATGACGTGACCGTCTACGGCTGCCTGAAGTACGGTGCGCCGACCCAGCTGTCGGTGGCGTCCGCGTCCGGCTGCTCGTCCGGGACGACCCCGGCCAAGTGGACCGCGACGTTCGGCAAGAACGTCATGTCCGGCCAGCCCACCACCGTCTACGCCTGCCGGGCGTGGGGGACGCTGACCCACGTGACGGTGGCCGCCGCGGCCAACTGCTCGTCCAGCTCCGCGTCGGCCCACTGGCCCGCGCGATTCCCGTCGTCGTCCTGGCCCGGCTCGTGGCACGGCCACTCGCCCGCCGGCTCGACGACCGCTCCGCCGGCCGGGTCCTCGAGCACCACCACGACCGCTCCGGCCACGGGCTCCTCGAGCACCACCACCACGGCCCCCGCGACGGGCTCCTCGAGCACTACCACCGCTCCGGCCACGGGTTCCTCCAGCACCACGACCGCTCCGGCCACGGGTTCCTCGAGCACCACCACCGCCCCCGCGACGGGTTCCTCGAGCACCTCGACCGCTCCCGCGACGGGTTCCTCGAGCACCACCACGGCTCCGGCCACCGGTTCCTCGAGCACGACGACCGCTCCGGCGACCGGGTCCCCGAGCAGCTCGGCCAGTTCCTCCGCGTCGGCGACGGCGAGCCCCTCCGGCAAGGCGTGCGTGACCTCCTCCAACAACGGATCATGCGGCCCCTACCCGGGCTTCGCCGGCATCGTCATCCAGAACAACCCGAACAACCAGGGCGGCGCCTCGGTGATCCAGGACATCTGGAACCCGATCTCCGGCATCTCCCAGACGCTGACCTCCTACGACCCGGGCAACTGGAGCGTCACGGCCAGCATGCCCGCCAAGAACACGGCCGTGGTGTCCTATCCGGACATCCAGCAGCTCTACACCACGGTCAGCAACACCCCCACGCCGCTGGCTGACTTCCACTCCATCACCAGCTCCTACACCGAGAGCGGGCCGCAGGGCGGCGACTGGGAGGCGGCGTACGACATCTGGACCGACATGTACTCCGTGGAGACCATGATCTGGGTCGACAACCACGGCCAGACCCCGGCCGGATCCAAGGTCGCCACGGCCACCATCGGGAACGCCTCCTACAGCGTCTGGTCCGCGGGCAAGGGCCTGGTCTCCCTGGTCCTGAACTCCAACCAGAGTTCCGGGTCGGTGGACGTCCTGGCCGCGCTCAACTGGCTGAAGAGCAACAACTACATGTCGGCGACCGCCGGCGTGAACCAGATCGATTTCGGCTTCGAGATCTGCTCCACCGGCGGCTCGGCCCAGAAGTTCACCATGAGCCAGTACAGCCTCAAGTCGTCCTGACCATCAGCTGACCACGGCGCCCCGCTGCGATGCCGGCGGGGCGCCGTCGTCATCTCCCCAGGTGGCCGGGATCTCCGCCGAGTCGGTCAGCCGCAGCTTGCGCCGGGCCCGCTGGTAGAACGTGGTCCGGCCGAACCGGACGACGTACGCTGCCGCGGGCCGCGGCCGCAGCTCGATCCGGTCTCCCGGCTCCACCTGCGCGGCCGCGATGCCGTCCGCCTCGACCACCAGCTGGCCGCTCCCGGCCAGGATCTCCAGGGCCAGCTGGTCGGTACTGGCGATGACCAGCCCGCGGTTGTAGGCCGAGTGCGGGGCGACCGGCGTGACGACCAGCGCCTCGATTCCGGGGCTGACGATCGGGC
This sequence comes from uncultured Actinomycetes bacterium, assembly GCA_963744005.1. GTDB lineage: Bacteria > Actinomycetota > Actinomycetes > Streptosporangiales > Streptosporangiaceae > Palsa-504. The sequence continues at coordinate 633,516 of CAVURU010000004.1, forward strand.
CGCCGGCCGAGAAGCTGTAGGCGGTCGAGCCGGTCGGGGTGGCCACCACGAGCGCGTCCGCCGAGTAGCTGACGAACGGATGGCCCGCGGCCCGCACCGCCACGGCCGCGATCTTCTGCCCCGGGAACCGGACGAACGCCACGTCGTTGAACGCGGTGATGACCTGATCCCCGATCAGCGCGTCGACCGCCAGCCGGGGCTCGGTGCTGAAGTCGTGCGCGTCGATGGCCGACAGCGCGGCGGGCAGGTCCGGTACGTCCACCTCGGCCAGGAAGCCCAGCTTGCCCAGGTTGACCCCGAGCACCGGGAACCGCTGCCGGTCGGCCAGCCGCATGGCGCGCAGCATGGTGCCGTCGCCGCCCATGCTGACCAGCAGGTCGGCCCGCTCCCGCATCTCCTCCGCGGACACCGGCACGGCGCTGCAGGCCAGCTGGGACAGCTCGCTGCTGATGCCGAGCACCTCGATCCCGCGCTGGTCGGCCCAGTCGAGCACCGAGGCCACCGCCCCGCCGCAGTCTCGCTCCGGATGCAGCAGCAACCCGATGACGTGCATGTCCTCACGGTACAGCGGGCCGGGCGCGGGCTCTCTCTTCGCCCGGCCCGGCTGCGGAGTTACACTGCCGGTGATCCGGGAGGCGGACAATGACGGTCAAAGTGGAACGTCCAGAAGACGGCATCGCCGTGGTCACCTACGACAACCCGCCGGTGAACGCCGTGTCACCGACCATGATGGCCGAGATGGCCGAGGTCTTCGGGCAGCTGAGCGAGGACCGCAGCGTCCGGGTCGTGATCCTGACCGGGGCCGGCGAGCGGGCCTTCATGGCGGGCGCGGACCTGAAGGCGGCGCGCGGGCCGCAACCCGCGAACGGCTCCGGGCCGCCCGCCAGCAAGGCCACCGACACCGGCCGGGACGCCCGCAAGGCGTTCTTCGCCGTCTACGACTGCGACGTCCCGGTGATCGCCGCGGTGAACGGCCCGGCCCTCGGCGCCGGCCTGGTCTTCGTCGCGGTGTCGGATTTCATCGTGGCCGCCGAGAAGGCCCGGTTCGGGATGACCGAGATCAACGTCGGCCTGCTCGGCGGCGGCGCGTTCCTGCAGCGCCTGGTCGGGCCCTACCGGGCCCGCCGGCTGTTCATGCTCGGCCGCCAGGTGCCCGCGCAGGAGTTCTTCGAGATGGGCGTGGTCGAGGCCGTCGTCCCGAACGACCAGCTCCTGGACAAGGCCATGGAACTGGCCCGCGAGCTCGCGGCCAAGAGCCCGATCGCCATGCGGCTGGCCAAGGAGTCGCTCAACCGCATCGAGGCGCTGCCGCTCAAGGACGCGTACCGGACCGAGCAGGACTACACCCACCGGCTGCTGGCCTTCGAGGACTCCGCCGAGGCCCGGGCCGCCTTCGTCGAGAAGCGCGCCCCCGAATGGCACTGGCGCTGAACCCCAGAGGATTACCGCCGAACGATCCGTGGTTCCCGCCCGGCCCAATAGCATCGGTGCATGCTGCTGGAGCTGAGCTGGCGGGCCGAGGACGGCCTGGACCTGCCCATGGCCGTGTGGCGGCCCGGACCGGGCTACCAGATGATCTCCACCGGCGTGCTGGGCGGCGGCCTGGGCCCGCGGGAGTGGGTCCTCAACGCGCAGGTCGCGCCCGGTTACGGCCGCACCGATCCGGCCGTGCACCTGCGGGAACTGGCCGCCGGCCTGGGCCTGACCGGGCCGGGCGTCGGCCTGCTGACCGCGGCGTCCGTCGCCGGCCTGGTCCAGCGCTGCGACCAGGGCGTGCACGCCGCCGCCACCGTCGGCCTGCGCGTCCCGACCTGGGCCGCCGCCCCGCCCGGCGGCCGCGACCCGGACCTGGCCGGGCCGGCGGGCCCCGGCACCATCAACATCCTGGTCCTCGTGCCCGTGCCGCTGGCCGCCCCGGCGCTGGTCAACGCGGTCGCCACCGCCACCGAGGCCAAGGTCCAGGCCGTGCTAGAGGCAGGGTTCGCCGGCACCGGGACGGCCACCGACGCGGTGTGCGTCGCCGCCCCGGCCGGGACGGCGGGGGAGGACTTCGCCGGTCCCCGGTCGACCTGGGGCGCCCGGATCGCCCGCGCCGTGCACGCCGCCGTCCGCGCCGGGGCCGACCAGTACGCCGCCACGCTCAACGGGAGGACTCGATGAAATTCGGCGTCATGTACAACACCGCGGTCTACGGGACCGACCCGGGCCCGCTGGCCGCCTTCGCCCGGCAGGCCGAGGACTGCGGCTTCGAGTCCCTCTACCTGCCCGAGCACGTGGCCCTGTACCCCGGGGCCAGCGTCGGCGCGGTGTCCTTCCCGCCCGGCCTGCCCATCGCCGACCCGCTGGAGTGCCTGAGCTTCGTGGCCGCCGTGACCGAGCGGATCCTGCTCGGCACCGGCGTGGTGCTGCTGCCCTATCACCAGCCGGTGGTGCTGGCCAAGCGGCTGGCCACCATCGACCTGCTGTCCCGCGGCCGGATGCGGCTGTTCACCGTCGGGGTCGGCGCCCTGCCCGGCGAGGCGGCCGCCGTCGGCGTCGACTACGCCACCCGCGGCCGCCGGGCCGACGAGGCCATCGACGCGCTGCGCCTGCTGTGGGCCGGCGATGAGAACGGGGTCAGCTTCGACGGCGACCTGATCCGGTTCACCGCGGCCACCAGCTACCCCAAGCCGCTCGCCCCGCTCCCGGTGCACATCGGCGGCTCCAGCCCGGCCGCCGCCCGCCGGGCGGGCCTGCGCGGCGACGGCTACTTCCCCGGCGGCCGGCTCACCGACGCCGAGCGGGACAGCCAGGTCGAGCTCATGCGGGCCACCGCCCGCGAGGCGGGCCGCGATCCGGACGCCCTCCAGGTCACCCGCTTCGGCGCCATCGACATGACCGAGGACGACGTCGCCCGCCAGACCGCGGCCGGCACCACCCGCCTGGTCGTGGCGCCCGGTCCCGCCGACCCGGCCGCGGAGCTCGCCGCCTTCGCCGCCCGGCACGGCCTCCGCTAGCAACCCGAGCTGGCAACCTGAGCTGGCAACCTGAGCTGGCGGCCTGGGCCTAGCCTTCCCGGGCCTGCCTGACCAGCTCGGTCAGCGTGTCGCCCGGCCGGCCGACCAGCACCCGAAGCCGCGGCGCGCGGCTCGCGGCCGCCCGCGCCGCCCGGCGGGCCGCCCGTAGCGCCGCGGGCGTGACCGAGGACAGCACGAGCAGGTCCGCGCCGACGTCGGCGGCCAGCCCGGTCACCTCCGGGACCGGGAGGTTCGCCGCCAGGTAGTGCACCAGCCAGCGGTCCTCGCGCAGGCAGGCCGCCGCCATCAGCGCGGGCAGGGCGTGCCGCTCCCCGGGCGCCGCGGCCGTCACCGCGACCCCGCGCGGGCGGCCCGGCCGCGGCCCGGCGTGGGCCGCGATGAGCTGCTCGCAGATCGCGCTGGCCCGGTGCTCGACCGCGATGGACACCTCGCCCGCGGCCCACTCCTCGCCGATCCGGCGCAGCGCGGGCGTGATGACCTGCTCGCACAGGTCGATCATCGGCACCCCGGCCGCCAGCCGGGCGAACTCCTGCCGGGCCAGCGTCTCGCGGCCGGTGACCACGGCGTCGTGCAGCCGGCCGGCCGCCGCGGCCCAGTCCCGCACCTGCCGCTGCGGCGGCGGGGGAGCGCCCGCCGCCCGCCGTTCGGCCAGCGCGCGGACGTCACGGTCCAGGACCTCGTAGCCGCGGCCGGCCTTGCGCGCGGGCAAGGTGCCGTTACGGACCCAGCCGTAGGCGGTCTGGTAATGCACCCCGAGGACCTCCGCGGCCTCGCGTAGCTGCATATGCGCCCCTGACCCAATGGTTTAAGCTGCGATTATTAGTGTAACTTAGTCTTGTTTTCACGGCAGGCGCACACGTCGGCCGGAAACGGGAGGAGAGCGCAATAATGGGCCTGACCTACTCCAGCGTGATCGACGCCCCCCTGGGCGAGGTCTTCGCCTGGCACGGGCGGCGCGGCGCCATCACCCGGCTGCTGCCGCCCTGGGCCCCGCTGCGGGTCGAGCACGAGGCAGGATCGCTGCGCGACGGCCAGGCGGAGCTCCGGCTGCCGGGCGGGCTGCGCTGGGTCGCTGCCCACCAGGCCGCCGACTACGACCCGCCGCACGAGTTCGACGACGTGCTGACGTCCCAGCCCCTGGCCACCGCGCTGCCGTGGCGGCACAGCCACCGGTTCTCCCCGGCCGGGACCCGGGCCACCCAGGTCACCGACGTGATCGACACGCCGCTGCCCGGCCGGGTGCTGCGGCCCATGCTCGTCTACCGGCACCGCCAGCTGGCCGGGGACCTGGCCGCGCACGCCCGCTCCCGCCTCACCTGCCCCGAGCCGCTCACCATCGCCGTCACCGGGTCCAGCGGCCTGGTCGGCACCGCGCTGACCGCCCTGCTGAGCACCGGCGGCCACCGGGTCATCCGCCTGGTGCGCCGCCTGCCCCGGCACGGCGGCGAGCGCTACTGGCGGCCCGATGACCCCAACGAGGAATTGCTGGCCGGGGTCGACGCGGTGATCCACCTGGCCGGCGCCTCGATCGCCGGGCGGTTCACCCCGGAGCGCAAGCAGGAGGTCCTCCAGAGCCGCATCATCCCCACCCGCCGGCTGGCCGAGCTCGCCGCGGCCAGCGCCCGCCGCGGCCCCGGGGGGTCCGGCGGCGTGCGGGCCTTCGTGTCCGCCTCGGCCATCGGGATCTACGGGGCCGACCGGGGCGATGAGGTGCTGACCGAATCCAGCCCGCGCGGCGACGGGTTCCTGGCCGACGTGGTGGCCGGCTGGGAAGCCGCCACCGACCCGGCCGCCGAGGCGGGCCTGCGCACCGTTCAGGTCCGCACCGGGATCGTCCAGACCCCGCGCGGCGGCATGCTCCGGCTGCATGTACCCGCTGCTGCGCTCCGGTCTCGGCGGCCGCCTGGGCACCGGCCAGCAGTGGCTGGCCTGGATCGGCCTGGATGACCTGCTGGACGTCTACCTGCAGGCCGTCGCCGCGCCCGACCTGTCCGGCCCGGTCAACGCGGTCGGGCCCGCCCCGGTGCGCAACGCCGACTACACCGCCACCCTGGCCCGGGTCCTGCACCGGCCCGCGGTGCTGCCCGTCCCGGCCTTCGGGCCCCGGCTGCTGCTGGGCGCCGAGGGCGCCCGCGAGATCGCCGCGGCCAGCCAGCGGGTCCAGCCGCAGCGGCTGATCGCCGCCGGGCACCATTTCCGCTATCCCGAGCTGGAGCCGGCCCTGCGGCACGTGCTCGGCCGCGAGCCTGACGTCACCCCGGCCATCCGGACGGCCATCGGCGCCGAATAAGGGCGACCAGGCCGAAAGGAGCACACGGGTGACCGGTCGCAGGATCGCTGTCATCGGCGGCGGGATCAGCGGGCTGACCGCGGGCTACGTGCTGTCCCGTACCGACCACGTGACCTTGTTCGAGGCCGACCGCAGGCTCGGCGGCCACGCCGACACCCACCAGGTCGGGGCGGTCCCGGTCGACACCGGGTTCATCGTCTACAACGAGCGCACCTACCCGCTGCTCTCCCGCCTGTTCGCCGAGCTGGGCGTGGCCACCCAGGCCACCGAGATGAGCATGTCGGTCAGCTGCGCCGGCTGCGGCCTGCACTACGCGGGCAAGCGGGGCCTGGGCGGCCTGGCCGCCGGAGTGAGCCAGGGCCGCGGCCGGTTCCTGCGCCTGCTGGCCGACATCCCGCGGTTCCACCGGGCCGGGCGCCAGCTCCTGGCCGGGAGGCCGGCCGCTCCGGGAAATCCCACGGCGACCCGACCTTCGGCGAGTTCCTCGACGGCGGCGGCTACTCCGGCTACTTCCAGGCCCACTTCGCGCTGCCCCTGGTCGCCGCGGTGTGGTCCTGCCCGGCGGGCACCGCGCAGCGCTACCCGGCCCGCTACCTGTTCGCCTTCCTGGCCAACCACGGCATGCTGTCGGTCTCCGGAGCGCCTCCCTGGCGGACCGTGACCGGCGGCTCCCGCTGCTACGTGGAGCGGGCCGCGGCCCGGCTGGCCTGCGTCCGGCTCGGGGTCCCGGTCCGCGCCGTGCAGCGCCGCCCCGGCGGCGTGGCGGTTCGTGACGCCTCGGGGCAGGTGCGCCAGTTCGACGCCGTCGTCATCGCCACCCACCCGGACCAGGCCCTGGACCTGCTCGCCCCGGCGACCGAGGCCGAGCGGGCCGTGCTGGGCGCTTTCACCTACACGCCGAACCCGGCCGTCCTGCACACCGACCCGAGCCTGCTGCCGCAGCGCGCCGCCGTCCGCGCGTCCTGGAACTACGAGCTGGGCCATTGCCAGGCGGGCCAGGAGGGCCACGACGGGGCGGTGCAGATCAGCTACGACATGAACCGGCTACAGCGCCTCCCCGCTGGGCAGGATTACATCGTGACGCTGAACGCCCGGGCCGAGGTGGACCCGGATCGCGTGATCAGCCGGATGGACTACGCGCACCCGGCCTACACGCCTGCCTCGGTCGCCGCGCAGCGGCGGCTGCCCGAGCTGAACACGCCGGTCACCGCCTTCGCGGGCGCCTACCACGGCTGGGGCTTCCACGAGGACGGCTGCCGGTCCGGCGTCCAGGCCGCCCGCGCCCTGGGCGGGACCTGGTGAGCGCCCGCCCGCTCGCCCCCGATGCCGCGCTGTTCGAATGCCGGATCACCCACGCCCGGCTGGCCCCGCTGCGGAACGTGTTCACCTACCGCAGCTACCTGTGGCTGGTCGACCTCGACCACCTGCCCCGGGCCGGGCGGGTCCTGCGGCTGCTGGCCGGCTTCTCCTCCCGCGACCACCTGGGCGACCCGGGCCGGTCGATCCGGGACAACCTCGAACGGTTCCTGAACAGCCAGGACGTCGACCTGCACGGCGGCCGGATCACCATGCTGGCCCAGGCCCGCGTGCTCGGCTACGTCTTCAACCCGCTCACCGTCTACTGGTGCCACCGGCCGGACGGCACCCTGGCCTGCGTGGTGGCCGAGGTGCACAACACCTACCGGCAGCGGCACGCCTACCTGCTGCGGCCCGATGAGCGGGGCCGGGCCCAGGCGGCCAAGGCGTTCTACGTCTCGCCGTTTTACCCGGTCGACGGCGGGTACCGGATGACCTTGCCCGAGCCAGCCCCGGTCAGCGCGACCGCCCCGCGGCGATCTGCGCTGGCCCTGAGCGTCACGCTGACCCGGCCCGACGGCCACTCCTTCGTGGCCAGCGTGCACGGCACCGGGCGGCCCGCCACCACCCGGGCGCTGCTCGCCGCGGCCGTCCGGCACCCGTGGTCCACCGTCGTGGTCTCCGGCCGGATCCGCTGGCAGGGCATCCGGCTGTACCTCCGCGGGCTACCCGTTGTCCCGCGGCCTCCTCACCAACCACAGGAAAGCGTTCAGTGAGCACCAGCACTCAACATGCTCCGTCCGGCACCGTGGATGCCGCCCGCTGGCCGGATGTCGCCGTCGCGAGCGGCTCGGCGGCCCGCGCCGTGGTGGCCCGTGTCCTGTTCACCCGGGCCGCCGCCGACCTGCCGTTCCGGGTGCAGTTCCCGGACGGGCAGCTGATCGGCGGGGGCTCGCCGTCCGCGCCGGTCATGGTCCTGCACCGCCCTCGCGAGTTCTTCCGCCGCTTCGGCGCCTCCGGCCTGATCGGCTTCGGCGAGTCCTACATGGCCGGCGACTGGGACTGCGCCGACCTGACCGGGCTGCTCACCGTGTTCGCCGCCCACGTCGGCGACCTGGTGCCGCCCTGGCTGCAGCGGCTGCGCGCGCTGGCCGTCCGCCGCCCGCCGGCCGCCGACCGGCAGACCCGGGCGGGCGCGCGGCGGAACATCGGCCGCCACTACGACCTGTCCAACGACCTGTTCGCGCTGTTCCTCGACGAGACCATGACCTACTCCTCGGCCCTGTTCGGCGTGGCCGGCGACGGCTCGCTGCGGGCCGCCGAGGACCTGCTCGCCGACGCCCAGCGCCGCAAGATCGACGCCCTGCTCGACCGGGCCGGGGCCGGGCCGGGCTGCCGGCTGCTCGAGATCGGCACCGGCTGGGGCGAGCTGGCCATCCGCGCGGCCCGCCGCGGCGCCTCCGTGCTCACCGTGACCATCTCCGCCCAGCAGCAGGCGCTGGCCGCCCGGCGGGTGGCCGAGGCCGGCCTGGCCGGCCGGGTCCGGGTCGAGCTGCGTGACTACCGCGACGTCGAGGGCACCTTCGACGCCATCTGCTCCTGCGAGATGATCGAGGCGGTCGGCGAGCGGTACTGGGACGCCTACTTCGCCGCGCTGGACGCCCGGCTGGCCCCCGGCGGCCGCATCGGGCTGCAGACGATCACCATGCCGCACGACCGGATGCTGGCCACCCGCCGCACCTACACCTGGATCCAGAAGTACATCTTCCCCGGCGGCCAGATCCCCTCGGTCACCGCGGTGGCGGGCAGCCTGGAACGCCAGACCCGGCTGCGCATCACCGACCGTGCCGACTATCGGCCCGCACTACGCCGAGACGCTGCGGATCTGGCGGGAGCGGTTCTGCGCCCGCGCCGAGCGAGGTCGCCCGGCTCGGCTTCGACGACGTGTTCAACCGCATGTGGAGGTTCTACCTGTGCTACTCCGAGGCGGGCTTCCGGTCCGGCTACATCAACGTCAGCCAGCTGACCCTGGCCCGGATCTGACCGCTCCCGCCGCCGAGGTCATCGCCGGGCTGCTGAAGACGCAGGCCGGCCTGGACCTGCCGGTCCGGCTGCGCGCCTGGGACGGCAGCGAGGCCGGCCCGGCCGACGGCCCGGTGCTCATCGCCCGGTCTCCGCGCGCGCTGAGCTGGCTGGTGTGGCGGCCCGGGGAGCTCGGCCTGGCCCGCGCCTTCATCAGCGGCGACCTGGACGTGGACGGCGACCTCACCGCCGGGCTGCACCGGTTCCGGGCCGCCACCGTCCAGCTCAGCCCGGCCCGCTGGGCCGCGGCGGCGGGGGCTGCGGCCGCCGCGCTGATCCGGCTGCGGATCCCCCTCTGGCCCCCGCCGTCGCCCCCGGCCGCCGAGCTGCGGGTGCACGGCCGGCGGCACAGCCGCCGCCGCGACCAGGCCGTGATCGCCGGCCACTACGACGTGCCCGTCTCGTTCTACCAGCTCATCCTGGACCCCAGCATGGCCTACTCCTGCGCCTGGTGGGACGGGGCCGCCACCCTGGCCCAGGCCCAGCAGGCCAAGCTGGAGCTGATCTGCCGCAAGCTGGACCTGCAGCCCGGCCAGCGGCTGCTCGACATGGGCTGCGGCTGGGGCTCGCTCACCGTGCACGCCGCCCGGGACCACCGGGCCCGGGTGACGGCCGTGACCCTGTCGGGCAGTCAGGGCGGCTACGTCCAGCAGCGCGTCCGCGGCCTGGGCCTCGGCGAGCGGGCCGAAGTCCGGATCGGGGACTACCGGGACCCGCTGGACGGCCCGTTCGACGCGGCCGCCGCGGTGGAGATGGGCGAGCACGTCGGCGCGGCCGCCTACCCCCGGTTCTGCGCCACGCTGCACCGCGCCCTCAAGCCCGGCGGGCGGCTGCTGATCCAGCAGATGTCCCGGTCCGGCCGCGCGCCGGGCGGCGGCCCGTTCATCGAGTCCTACATCACCCCCGACATGGACATGCGCCCGGTGGGGGAGACGGTGGCGCTGATCGAGGGGGCCGGGTTCGAGGTCATCGGCGTCCACGCCATGCGCGAGCACTACGTCCGCACCATCCGGGCCTGGCTGGACAACTTCGAGCAGAACCTGGACGCCGTCACCGGGATCCTCACCGCCGAGCAGGTCCGGCTGTGGCGGCTGTACCTGGCCGGCGGCGCGCTGGCCTTCGAGGAGGGCCGGATGGGCGTCGACCAGATCCTGGCCGTCAGGCGGTGACCGGCCTGCCGCTGGGCCCGTTCGGCCTCACCCTCCTGGTCACCGCGGCTTCGCTGCTGGGCCTCATGGCCGTCACGTTCGGCGTCGCCCTCGTGGTCGGCCAGGCACAGCGTGGTCGACACCACCTGGGGGCTTGGCATCGCGCTGGCCGCGGTGGTCAGCCTGCTCGTCTCGGCCGGGCACGGTCAGCCCGGGCGCCGGTACCTGCTGCTGGCCGCGGCCGTGCTGTGGGGCCTGCGGCTGTCCGGCTACGTCACCTGGCGCAACCACGGTAAGGGCGAGGACCCGCGCTACCGCGACCTGCTGGCCAAGGCCCGGGGCAACCCGGACCTGTACGCGCTGCGGTCCATCTACCTGCTCCAGGCCGTGACCTTGTGGCTGGCCTGCCTGCCCATCCAGGCCGGCATGCTCGAGCGCGCCCCGGCCGGCCCGGTCACCGTGATCGGCGGCCTGCTGTGGCTGGGCGGCTTCATCGTCGAGTCGGCCGGCGACTGGCAGCTGGCCCGGTTCAAGGCCGACCCGGCCCACCGGGGCCAGATCATGGACCAGGGCCTGTGGCGCTACACCCGGCACCCGAACTACTTCGGCGACTTCTGCATGTGGTGGGGCCTGTTCCTGATCGCCCTGGGCTCGGTGGCCGAGCTGCCCACCATCATCGGGCCGTTGCTGATGACCTTCATCCTGACCCGTGGCACCGGCCAGCGCCTGACCGACCGGCGGATGGCCGCCACCCGGCCCCAATACGCCGACTACGAGGCCCGGACCAGCGGTTTTTTCCCGCTGCCGCCTCGCCGCCGCTCCGCCCCGCCGTCGGCCGGCTGAGCGCGGCGGTGGATAGGAGGGACACCACCGCCGCGCCGTTTCCTACGCTACTCACCGGCAGGCGCTGGTCACGGCCGGGCCGGGATGGCGTTCCGCAGCCGCAGCGCGGCCGGGAACGGCGCCAGGTAGGTCTGCTCGGCCAGCCAGGGCAGCTCCTCGGTGCTGGCGTAGTGGTCCAGCAGGGCCACCGGGACGCTGAGCGGCACCTCGCCCCGGCGGTAGGCCTCGATCCGGGCCAGCAGGTCCTCGCGCCGCCCGTGCGGCAGCCGCGGCCCGATCCGGCTGTAGGCGTGCTGCAGGGCGTTGGCGTTGCGGCCCGGCGTGGCCGGGCTGGCCATCGCGGCCAGGAACAGCTCGCGGTACGCCGCCGCTGTCTTCCCCGGCGGGGTGTCCCCGCCTGCCGCCTCCCCGCCTGCCGCCTCCCCGCCTGCCGCCTCCCCGGCCGCCGGGGCCCCGGCGCGGGCCACCACCTGCCCGGCCGCCCGGTACCGGGCCGGGTCGTGCGCCAGCAGCTGAAGCTTGTGCCGGGCGTGGAAGGCCACCAGGTCACCCGGCTGCACCCCGCCCGACAGCAGGTCCCGCAGCCGGGCCGCGGCGAACAGCCGCTCCACGAACGCCTCGCGCAGCCCGGCGTCATTCATCCGGCCCTCGTCCTCCACGGCCAGCAGCGGATCCGCGGCCATCACCCGCCCGGCGTACAGGCCAGGCCCGATGCCCGCCGAAGACTCCCCGTCCGGCCGGTACCGCGGCACGCCCCAGACCCCGCAGCTCGGCGACTTGGCCTTGAACATGTAGCCGTCCAGGCCCGCCGCCAGCGGCAGGGCGGTCATCGCCGCGGTGTGATCCGCCGTCCCGCTCCGGTTGACCAGCCGGCCGCCGGCGGTCAGCCGGATCGGCTCCCGCGGGGTACCGAGCCCGATCTCGATCTCCGGGCAGTACGGCACCCAGTCCACGAACGCGTCCAGTTCATCGGTCAGGAAGCGGTACCGCTTGTGCCCGCCGTTGAACCGCACTTCGGCGCCCAGCAGGCAGCTGGACACCCCCACCCGCGGTCGTACTGTCCCCGCACCGGCCATAATGACATTCAACACGCACGTGAGGACTCCGATGACGACCCCCCGGCTGCTGGCCCTCAGCGACCTGCACGTGGCGCACCCGCTCAACCGGGACATCGTCGCGGACCTCCCGCCCGGCCATCCCGGCGACTGGCTGCTGCTGGCCGGTGACGTGGGGGAGCTGTACCCCGACATCGAGTGGGCCCTGCGCACGTTCAAGGACAAGTTCGGCACCGTGGTGTGGACGCCCGGCAACCATGAGCTGTGGACCCGGCCCAAGGACCCGGTCGCGCTGCGCGGCGAGGAACGCTACCTGGCCCTGGTCGAGCTGTGCCGCGGCCTGGGCATCCTCACCCCGGAGGATCCGTACCCGGTGTGGGACGGGCCGGGCGGCCCGGCCACCGTGGCGCCGGTGTTCCTGCTCTTCGACTACACCTTCCGGCCGGACGGCGCGACGACCAAGGCCGAGGGCCTGGCCATGGCCTACGACAAGGGCATCGTGTGCCGGGACGAGGCGGTGCTGCACCCCGATCCCTACCCGTCCATCGAGGACTGGTGCGCGGCCCGGATCGAGGCCACCGAGCGCCGCCTGGCCGAGCGGGACCCCGACCTGCCGGTCATCTTCGTCAACCACTACCCGCTGGTCCGCGAACCGACCCGGATCCTGCGCTACCCGCTGTTCGCCCAGTGGTGCGGCACCACCCGGACCAGCGACTGGCACCTGCGCTACAACGCCGCCGCGGTCGTCTACGGCCACCTGCACATCCCGAGGGTGACCTGGTACGACGGGGTCCGCTTCGAGGAGGTCTCGCTCGGCTACCCGCGCGAGTGGCGGCGCCGCGCCGCGCCGCCCCGGATCCCGCGGCAGATCCTGCCCGCCGAGATTTGACCGGCGCCGGCGACTACCGTTCCCCCTGGGGGTAGCAGGCACCGTGTAGCAAGCACCGTGTAGCAAGCAAGCAGTCTGGCCGGCGCGCATCGACGCTCTGGGGGGAAACAGCTCATGGAAACCGCGATCGTCCTGTTCACCCGGGACCTGCGCCTGCACGACAACCCGGCGCTGCACCAGGCCTGCGCCGAGGCCCGGCAGGTGGTGCCCCTGTTCGTGGTCGATCCCGCCATCCCGGCGCCGCCCAACCGGGCCCGGTTCCTGGCCGAGTCGCTGGCCGACCTCCGGCAGCAGCTCCGCGAGCGCCAGGCCGACCTGGTCATCCGGGCCGGCGATCCCGCGGCCGAGGTCATCAAGGTCGCGGCCGAGACCGGTGCCCAGGCCGTCTACCTGGCCGACGACGTCTCGCACTACGCCGCCCGCCGGCGTCGCGACCTGGAGCGCGAATGCGAGCGGCACCGTCTGGACCTGACCCTCACTCCGGGCCTGACCGTCGTGCCGCCCGGCGACCTGACCCCGGCCAGCGGCGGCAGCTACCGGGTGTTCACCCCGTACTGGCGGGCCTGGCGCTCGGTGCCGTGGCGCCGGCCGTGCCCGGTGCCTGCCACCATCGCCATGCCCGCCGTCAGCGACGTCGGCCGGCTCCCGCCGCGGGCCAGGGTGACTCCCCGGACCTGGCCACTGGCGGCGAGACGGCGGGCCGCCGCCGGTTCGTCTCCTGGCGCCAGCGGGACCTGGCCGGCTACCCGGACCACCACGACGACCTGCCCGGGGACAAGACCTCGCGGCTGGCCGCCTACCTGCGGTTCGGCTGCGTCTCGCCGCTGGAGGTGGCCATCGGCGCCCAGGACCGCCCGGGCGGCGACGAGTACTGCCGCCAGCTGGCCTGGCGCGACTTCTTCTACCAGGTCACCGCCGTCTTCCCGGACCTGGCCCGCAAGGACTACCGGCCCGGGCCGGCCTGGCACGAGGACGCCCGCGCGCTGGACGCCTGGCGGGCCGGGCAGACCGGGATCCCGATCGTGGACGCCGGGATGCGCCAGCTGGCCGCCGAAGGCTACATGCACAACCGGGCCCGGATGATCACCGCCTCGTTCCTGACCCGCAACCTCGGCCTCAGCTGGCAGCATGGCTACCAGCACTTCAGCCTGCTGCTCGCCGACGGTGACGTGGCCAGCAACGCGGGCAACTGGCAGTGGGTGGCCGGGACCGGCCACAACACCCGGCCCAACCGGGTCATGAACCCGCTGCGCCAGGCCCAGCGGTTCGACCCGGACGGCAGCTACGTCCGCCGGTACGTGCCCGAGCTGGACGGCCTGGCCGCGGACCGCGTGCAGACCCCGTGGAAGCTGGACGGTGCCGCCCGCCGCCAGCTCGGCTACCCCGACCCGCTCGTCGACCTGAGCTAGGACCAATCCGAAACCCCCCTGGCCTCGAATAGAGGCCATGAAACGGCCCCAGGCACGCCAGCTGACCGCCGCCCCAGGCGACGGCCAGCCCGGCCAGGACCAGCCGCCGGATCTGGCCGGCCTGATGGTCCTGGTTGCGCGCGGCGACCACCGGGCCTTCGAGCTGATCTACGAGGCCCTGGCCGGGCCGGTCTACGGGGTGGTCCGGCAGGTGCTGCGCGATCCGGCTCAGTCTGAGGAGATCGCCCAGGAGGTCCTGCTCGAGGTGTGGCGCACGGCCTCCCGGTTCGACCCGGCCAAGGGCAGCGTCACCGCCTGGATCATGACCATGGCTCACCGCCGGGCGGTGGACCGGGTCCGTTCGGAGAATGCCGGGTCCCGCCGTGAGCAGAAGGCGGCCGTGATGCTCACGGAGATCGAAGACGTGGCCGACGTGGTGGCCGCGAACCTGGACAACCAGCGCGTCCGGCGCTGCCTGGACGGGCTGACCGGCCTGCAGCGTGAGTCGATCGAGCTCGCCTACTACGGCGGATATTCCTATCCGGAGGTCGCGCAATTGCTCGGGGCCGCCCTGGGTACGGTCAAGACACGGATCCGGGACGGCATGATCCGGATGCGCGACTGCCTGGAGGTGGACTGGTGAAGACCGAGCGTGACGACGTGCACATGCTCGCGGGCAGTTACGCGCTGGACGCTCTCAGCGGGCCCGAGCGGGACAGCTTCGAACGTCATCTCCAGCACTGCCCGGCGTGCGAGGCGGAAGTACGGGGCTTTCGGGAGACCGCGGCCCGGCTCGGCCTGTCCCGCGCCGCCGAGCCGCCCGCCTCGATGCGAGACCAGGTCATGGCGGCCACCTACCGCACCCGGCAGCTGCCGCCGGTGGTGGTCGGGCTGCACCGCGTCCCGCGCCGCCGGATGCGGCTGCTCACCGCGGCCGTGGCCGCCTGCGCCGCCGCGGGCCTGGCCTTCGGCGTTGTCACCCAGGTCGGCCACCACCCGGCGCCGGCCAGCACCGCCATCAGCAGCGTGCTGGGCTCCGGTGACGCCCGCACCATGACCGTGCACACCGCCGCGGGCGGCACCTTGACCGCGGTCGTCTCATGGTCCAAGCAGGAGGCGGTCGTCACCACCGCCGGAATGGCGTCGCTGCCGTCGCAGCAGGTCTACCAGCTGTGGGTGATGGGCCCGGTCGGCTCGACGCAGGCCCGCTCGGCCGGCCTGCTGGCCCAGTCCGGGCCATCCGGCCCCGTGCTGGCCGCCGCGCTCAAGCCGGGCGAGCGGATCGGGATCACGGTGGAGCCCGCCGGCGGCTCGGCCCAGCCGACCACCGACCCGGTGGCGATCATGGCCCTGCCCGCCTGACCGGCGCTTCAGAAGACGAACGGGATCAGCATCTTGCTCGACCGCCGGTAGGCCGGGAAGCTGTCACCGAAGCGCTCGGCCAGGTACCGCTCTTCCTGCACCGCGCTGTAGACGAAGTACCCGCCCAGCACCACCGCCGCGACCAGCCAGTACCCGCCCACGGCCAGGGTCGTGCCGACCATGGCCGTGATGATGCCGGTGTAGATCGGGTGCCGGATCAGGCGGTACGGCCCGGTCGTCACCAGCTCCGGATCGTCCTTCCTGGTCATCGGCATGCCCCAGTTGCGGCCCAGGTAGACCCGGGCCCACACGGCCAGGCCCAGCCCGAGCACGAAGACGGCCAGGCCGAGGCCGGCCAGCCACGGCTCATGGACGAGGCCGAGCCCCCGGAGCCCGCTCAGCCGCGCCACGGCCAGCGCGGCCACGACGACCAGCAGCCGCACGCCCGCGAACCGGCCCCACCGGGTCTGCCCGGTCTTGACTCCCGCCGACGCCGCCAGCCAGTACAGCCAGAACGCGATCCACGAGACGCCGATGATGATGTCGATGATCCGCATGGAGGTAACCTCCGGACAAGCACCGGATACCCACGACCCTAACCTGCGGACGGCCATGGCCCAGACGAGTACCGCCGGTGACCAGACCGCCGCCGCGGCGGCCCGCGCCGCCGTGCGGGTGGCCGCCCGGCTGGGCCTGGCCTGCGCCGAGCCCGCCGTGCTGGCCGACGGGGCCAACGTGATCGTGCAGCTGGCCCCGGCGCCGGTGGTGGCCAAGGTCGCGGCGAGCACCCGTGCCGTCCGCCCCGACCCGGACCAGTGGCTCCAGCGCGAGCTGGACCTGGCCGCGTGGCTGCACGCCGCGGGTGTCCCGGTGGCCGAGCCCAGCGCCGAGCTCCCGGCCGTCGTCCACCACGGTGACGGCCAGCTGATGACCTTCTGGCGCTACCTGCCCCCGGCCGGCCACCAGCGCCCGGACGAAGCCCGGTTCGGCGCCATGCTGCGTGAGCTGCATGAGGTTCTGCGGTCCCGCCCGGACCCCGGCCTGCGCCCAGGTCCCGGCTCAAGCCCAGGTCCCGCTCCAGGCGCCCCGTGGCTGGCCCCGCTGCAGGACATCCCGGCCTTCCTGGCCCGGCCGCAGTCCCGCCTCAGCCCAGGCCAGCGCGACGCCCTGGCCGCGGCCTGCGCCCGGCTGACCGCGGAGCTGGACCTCCGTGCCGTCACCCAGGTCCTGCACGGCGACGCCGGGATCGGCAACGTGCTGGCCACCGCGGACGGCGGCTGGGTCTGGCACGACTTCGAGGACACCTGCACCGGCCCGGTGGCCTGGGACCTGGCCGCCTCCACAGCCAGCCCGCGGCTGGACCCGGCCCGGATCCTGGCCGGCTACGGCGCCCCGGTCGACGCCGCCCAGCTCGCCGTCTGCCAGCAGCTGCGCAGGCTGCACCTGACCGTCTGGTACGCCCTGTACGCCGAGCGCCTGCCCGCGCTGCGCCCCCGGGCCGCCGAACTGCTCGCCCAGTGGACCTAGAACGCCAGTGGACCTAGAACGCCAGTGGTCCCAGAACGCCGGTGGTCCCAGAACGCCCGAGGGTCCCAGAACGCCCGAGGGGTCCTAGACCCGCCCGAGGGTCCTAGACCCGCCCGAGGGTCCTAGACCCGCCCGAAGGCCACGCTGCCGCGGGCCCGCGGGTCCCGGCTGGCGAAGAACTGGCTGATGGCCGCGGTCAGCTCGGCCGCGTCCAGCACTCCGTTGCGATCCTCGTCCAGCCGGCCGAACGCCCGCCGTGCCTGCCCGGCCTTGGCCCCGTAGACCGACGCGAGCCGGACGTACTCCTCGGTGTCCAGCACGCCGTTGCCGTCGGCGTCCGCCACCTCGACCAGCGACCGCGCCGTCTCGCCCACCGCCGCGTCGAATCCGGGCCGGTCGCCGATCTCGCGGCCGACCGCGGCCACGAACTCCTCCCGGCTGATCATGTGGTCGCCGTTGGCGTCCATGTGCGACAGCATGGCCTCGAACAGGTCCTGCTGGGCCACGGCCACGGCGTGCCCGGGCGCCGAGTCCTCGGCGTAGCCGAACGTCTCGCACAGCCGCCGGGTCAGCAGCTGGCCGTCCTCGGGCTGCCACAGCCCGTTCCCGTCGGTGTCGATGACCGCGAACCGGCGTTCCAGCATGGCCTGCTCCGCGGTCGACGACGACCGCCGGCTGGCGATCGCCCCGGCCGCGACGGTGACCGGCAGCACCGCCGCCACCACGGCGATCGACGACCAGGAGGGGAGCACGCCCTCGCCGAAGGCGGCCCGCAGCACCAGCTTGACCCCGATGAAGGCGCAGATAACGGCCAGCCCGGCGTTCAGGAACGTGATCCGGCCCAGCGCGTCGGCGGCCAGCGTGTAGATCTGGCGCAGCCCCATCAGGGCGAAAACGTTGCACGCCACCACCAGCGGGGCGCTGGTGGTGATGCCGAAGATAGCCGGGATCGAGTCGAACGCGAACAGGACGTCAACGACCCCGATCACCGCGGCCAGCAGCAGGATCGGCGGTCCCGACGTCCGGCCGCCCGCCGGCACCCAGCGCCGCAGCCACCCGGTCAGCCGGGTGTGCGCCTCCGCCTCGGCGTCCGGCCGGGACCGCGAGCTGGCCAGCAGGCCGATCGCCGTCCAGATCAGCAGCCCGCCGAGCGGGTAGAAGAGCCAGTCGTACCGGTTCAGCGCGGCCGCGCCGACCACGATCAGCACCGACCGCAGCACCAGGGCCGCCACGATGCCGAAGAGCAGCACGCGGCCCTGCCGCGCGGCCGGGACGGCGAAGATGGCCATGATCACCGCGAAGATGGTCAGGTTGTCCAGGCTCAGGCTGTACTCGGTGAGGTATCCGGTGAAGAACTGGCCCGCCGTGACCCAGCCCGCGGTGACCCCGATGCACAGCCCGCACGCCACCGCCAGCGACACGTAGACCACGACCCAGGCCGCGGCCTGCCGCGTGCTCATGCCCTGCGGCCGCGCGCGGCCCGGCCGGACGGTCAGCGCGATCTCCGCGCCGATGACCGTGATCAGCGCCGCCGCTGCTGCCGCCCACACCCATCCCGGGACCGTGTTCATCACCCGCAGCCTAGCCCAGCGGGCCCCGTTTCCTGGTGCCGTAGCGTAGGGCCCATGTCCCTATCTACCCTCCTGACCGGGGATAATCCCGGTGACTGACCAGCCGCCGGAGCAGGCCCAGGCCGTCCGCCAGGCCGCGCTGGCCGCCGGCTGGTCCCACCGGCACCGCGACGTGTCCGGCGGCTGGCTGCGGCCCACCGTGTTCGGCGCGGTCGACGGCCTGGTCACCAACGCCTCGCTGATCGCAGGCCTGGGCGGGGGCGGGGTCTCCCGGCACGCCGTGATCCTGACCGGCGCGGCCGCCCTGGTCGCCGGCGCCTTCTCGATGGGCACCGGCGAGTACATCTCCGTCACCAACCAGAACGAGCTGGTCGGCGCCGAGGTGGCCACCGAGCGCCGGATGCACGCCCGGTTCCCGGACGCCGAGCAGGACGAGCTGGCCGAGACGTTCCGCGGTTACGGGGCCGACCCGCAGACCGCGGCGCGGATGGCCGCCGCGGTGTCCCGGGACCCGGATACCGCACTGCGGGTGCACACCCGGGAGGAACTCGGCGTGGATCCCTTCGAGCTGCCCTCGGCCCTGGTGGCCGGGCTGTCCTCGCTCGTGGCCTTCTCCACCGGGGCCCTCATCCCGCTGCTGCCCTACCTGCTCGGCTTCAGCTCGCTGGCCGCCGCGCTGATCATCACCGCCGCCGCGCTGCTGATCGGCGGCATGGTCGTCGGCCGCCTGACCGGGCGCCCGCTGATCCGCTCGGGCCTGCGCCAGCTGGCCCTGGGCGGCCTGGCCGTGGGCGTCACCTACCTGGTCGGCAGCGCCATCGGCGGTCACGGCGCGTAATCGGTGAACGGATCGGCCCGGACACACGTGATCCCTTTGGAGACCAATCACGGTGTGAGGAGACACATTCCATGCGCAAGCTACTGACCGCAGCCGGCCTGTCCGCGGCCGCCGTCCTGACTGTCGCGGCGTGCAGCAGCTCATCCAGTTCGTCCAGCGCCGCCAGCGCGCCCGCCAGCAGCGCTCCGGCCAGCAGCGCCCCGGCGTCCAGCGCCGCCGCCGCCTCCGGCGCCACGGTCAGCGCCACCACCATCGGCGGCACCCAGGTCCTGGCTGCCTCGTCCGGGCTCACCTTGTACTGGTTCGCCCCGGACACCCCCACCGCCTCCAAATGCAGCGGTTCCTGCGCCACCTTCTGGCCGCCGGTCAAGGGCCCGCTGACGGCCGGCTCCGGCGTGACCGGCCAGCTCGGCACCATCACCCGTTCGGACGGCACCAAGCAGGCCACCTACGACGGGCACCCGCTGTACACCTTCGCCGGCGACACCGGTCCCGGGCAGGCCAAGGGCAACGCCGTGAACGCCAACGGCGGCCTGTGGTACGAGATGACGGTCTCCGGCGCCACCCCGGCGGCCAGCGCCAGCGCGGCCGCCGCCACGTCCGGGACGGGCGGCTACTGATGCCCGCCCCGGGCCCGTTCGACCACAACTGGACCTAACGGGCGAGCGAACTCGCTCAGCAGGCTCGCGAACCGGCCCGGCTGGTCCAGCGGCATGAGGGTGTAGCTGTCCGCCACCTCGGCCAGCCGCCCGTCCGGCAGCAGCCCGACCAGCCGCTTCCCGTGCTCCAGCGGCATCACCCGGTCCTCGCTGGCCCACACCACCAGCGCGGGCCGGGTGAACCCCGGCAGCCGTTCCGCCGTGACCGCCATCAGCCCGCCGCCCGCCGCCGCCCGCATGGACCGCAGCATCCGCACCGTGTCCTGGCGGATCGCGGCCTGGGTCAGCACCGGCCGCAGCCAGCGCGCCGTCGCCGCGTCCCCGCGCTTGGTCAGCCAGCCGAACGCGATCGGCATCCGCCGGGCCGGCCGCCACCGCATCTGCTGCATGAACAGGCCGAACGCCCCAGCTGGCAGCCGCCCGGCCGTCACCAGCGCCTTGCCGGTCAGCCCGGGCGGGAAGTTGCCGAACGCGTCGCACGACGCGAGCACCGCCCGGCCCGCCCGCCCGGACAGCGCCGGATCGGCCATGATCAGCTGCACGATGGCCCCGCCCGTGTCGTTGCCGACCAGGGTCACCTCGGTCAGGCCCAGCCGGTCGCAGAGCTCCGTCACCAGCCGGGCCATCCCCGGCAGCGACAGGTCGGCACCGTCCCGGACCGGTATCCGGTGCGCGCCGAGCGGCAGCGTCGGCGCCACGCACCGGCAGCCGGGGGACAGGGCCGCCGCCACCTCCTCCCACAGCGAGGCGTCCATCAGCAGCCCGTGCAGCAGCACCAGCACGGGCCCAGCGGGCCCCTGGCCGCCGGTGTCGGTGTACTCCACCGTCCCGCACGACAGCTCGATCTTGTTCCTGCTCAGCCCCGTCACCTGGCTCATGCCTGCCTCTGATCCAGAGGCCCGGCCGCCGCGGTCACCGCGGGCCGGGCCGCGCCCCGCTCGCCCAGCAGGTGGCGCCGCAGGAACGAGATCTCGGCCGTCACGGCCGCCTCATGCGCGTCCAGGAACGGGGCGTAGTGCCCGCCCGGCAGCCGGATCAGCTCGGCCCCGGGCGCCCGCCGCGCCGCCTTGACGGCCGGCCCGGCCAGCGCCGTCGCGTCCTGCTCGCACGCCACCACCAGCAGCGGGCAGCGCGCCCGGACCGCGTCCCGGCCCGGCCGCCCCAGCGCCATCCGCAGCGCCGAACGCGCCGCCACTTCCCGCGGCCAGTCCCCGGACTGCCCCAGTGCCGTGTCGCCCTCGCCCGAATCCGGCGTCGTCACCACCGCCACCGTGCCCGGCTTGGCCGACAGCGGCACCAGCCGCGGCGGCAGGCCGATCAGCGCGCCTGCCGCGTCCAGCAGGCCCCGGCCGAGGAACCGGAGCATCGTGCCCGGCTTCTGGTAGCGCGAGGCGTTGCGCGCCGCGGCCACGTTGTCGGCGTTCGGCGTCTGCGCGATGGCGGCGGCCAGCCGCGGGTCACCCGCGGCCAGGGTGAACATGTACCCGCCCGCGGCCGAGAAGGCCCAGGCCGCGATCCGGTCCGGGTCCACCCCGGGCAAGGTGGCCGCGAACCCGATGGCCGCCGACCAGTCGGCCAGCTGCTCCCGGGTCCGGACCACCTGGCGCGGCTGGCCGCCGCTCTCGCCCAGGTGCCGGTAGTCGAAGGCCAGCACCGAGAACCCGCCCGCCGCGAACCGCCGCGCGAACAGGTCGGTACCCGCCTCCTTGGTCACCGCGAACCCGCCGGTCATGATGACGCAGCCCCCGTTGCGGCCCGGGTAGTGCCACGCCGCGCACCGCGTCCCGCCGCTGTCGAACCAGACCTTGTCCCGATCCCCGTCCATGCCAGGCCTCCACTTCTGATCTACCAGAAGTGAACCATGTGGTTCGCAAATCTGTCCAGGCCTAATTCCGGCGGTTACTCCGAGGCGGCTTCCTCCCGGTCCAGGGCCCGGCCCAGGGCGGCCAGGGCCGCGTCCACCGCGGCGCTGTTCCCGCTGGTCAGGTACTCCACGGTGCACCCGCGCATGACGGCCATGATCATCTCGGCCACCTCCTGCCTGCGCTGCTCGGACCACTCCGGCGGGCAGATCGACAGCAGGGCCGACATGTACTGCTCCGAGGCGCTCAGGCCCAGGCCCGCGTACCGTTCCGGGTCGTACATGGTCAGCCCGACCGACTGCCCCAGCACCCGGAACTCATCGCCCGTCACCACGGACCAGACGGCCTTGACCCGGGCCGCCATGGTGGGCGGCTCCGCCTGGCTGGCCGCCGACAGCGAGTTGGTCACCCGCCGGTCCCGCAGCTTGACCATGGCCTGCGCGAGCAGGTCGTCGCCCCCGTCGAAGTAATAGAGCAGCACCTTGTGCGTCGTGCCCGCCGCCCGGGCCGCCCGGCGCAGCGAGAAGTCGACCAGCCCGTTGACCGCCAGGTCATCGACGACCCGTTCCAGCAGGTCCTGCCGCCGCGCCTCACCCCGCGGCGACCCCGCCGAGCGCCGGTACCCGGCCCGCCGCGGCTCTTCCTGCGCCGTCCCCTGCTCCGCCGCCACGGCTCACCTCCGGCTCTCTTTATACAGAACGGGCCGTGGTTCTCCGCGTGACCGGCTAGTCGACGATGAAGAGGTCCAGCCGCAGGCTCTGTCCCCAGCCCGAGTTCTGGTCCAGCCGGCGCACCAGGACCTGGAGCTGCGTCTTCGACGTCGTCACGACCTGCACCGCGTACTCATCCGACCAGTTCTCGTTCTGGTTCACGGCCTGCCTCGGCTGGACCTGCACCACGGTCGGAGTGTCGGTCGTCAGGCTGAGCCCCTTGATCGTCACCAGCAACGACTGGGTGTTGCTCGGCGGGACGGTGACCGACGTCGCCGTGACGTTCCCCAGCCCCGGCACCGCCGCGTGCGCGTTCACCGTCGCCGTGGGGTGACCTGCTCCTGGCGTTGTCATCGTTCCTCCCTGTATCGGCGGACCAGACGCCCGCCGGACGACTACTCGCGCCAGCGCGAATCAGCCTGGCATACGTGGGCATAGCACGCGCCCGCCGCGCTCGGCAACCTAGCAACCGGGCCGCCCGTCTAGGATCCGAATCGGTGAATCACAGCGACCTGCCCGGGCTCCGGGCCCAGCTCGTCAGCTACGGTGCCCGCCTGCTCGCCGACGGGCTGGCCGTCGGCAGCGCGGGCAACCTCAGCGTCCGCCTCGGCCCGGCCATCGCCATCACCCCGTCCGGCCTTCGCTACGACGAGATGCGGCCCGCTGACATCTGCCTCGTCACTCCGGACGGAGCCCAGCTACCCGGTGACGACGGCGAGCCCGCCGAGACGCCCTCGTCCGAGACGCCCATGCACCTGGCCATCTACGCCGCCACTGACGCGGCCGCGGTCGTGCACACGCACTCGCCCGAAGTCATCGCCCTGTCCGCGACACGCCCGGAGCTGCCCGCCATCCACTATGCCATCACCGTCCTGGGCGGCCCGGTCCGCGTCGCGCCCTACGTGCGGTTCGGCTCAGACGGCCTCGCCCAGGCCGCCGTCACCGCGCTAGCTGGCCGCACCGCCGTCATCCTGCGTAACCACGGCGCCGTCACCTACGGCCGCGACCTGGCCGAAGCCTACGAACGAGCCGTCCTGCTCGAATGGCTCGCCCGCACCTACCGCCTGGCGCTGTCCTACGGCGATCCCGTCACGCTGTCACCCGCCGAGCTCGATGAGGTCACCGCGGAAACCCGCCGTCGCCACTACGGCGAACGCCGCGGGCCTCAGGCCTCCCGCTAGTGCCGCGGGCCTCAGGCCTCCAGCTGAGGCCAGGTCCCCGCCGTCACCATGTCGGCGAACGCGACCGCGAAGGAGGCCACCAGCCCGGGATAGCTGGTGCGTGCCGCGCTGGCCAGATGGATCGTGCCGGCCGGCTCCGCGATGACGACCAGGCGCCCTTCGGCCAGCGCCTTGGTCAGCCGTTCCGCGGCCGCTTCGTCGGGGTGTCCCTCGGCGTGCGCCACGATGACGTCCCGGAGCGCCTCGCGCATCCGGAGCAGGGCGGAGTGCTCGGAGTTGCTCAGCCCGGCCTCGGCGGGCAGCAGCCCGGCGGCGTGCAGCCAGCTGGCCGCCTCCACCCGCGAGCCGAGCGGATCAGAGCCAGCGGAGCCGGACGAGCCAGC
Source organism: uncultured Actinomycetes bacterium (assembly GCA_963744005.1). Lineage (GTDB taxonomy): Bacteria > Actinomycetota > Actinomycetes > Streptosporangiales > Streptosporangiaceae > Palsa-504. Next base: position 657,638 of record CAVURU010000004.1, read on the forward strand.
ACCGGAGGGCTCAGCCGCCTCAGGAGCCTCAACGGCCTCGGAGCCGGGGCCGAGCGTGCTGACAAATGACTGAATGAGGGCCAGCGGCCCAGGGGCGGGGTCGGACACGCTCCGATGGTAGCGATGCGTCACGGTGCATGCGCCTTTCCTGGTGAACCCGCTGCGGCCAGCCGAACGCGATTCCGGCCTATCCGCCCGAACCGGCCAAGTTGCACCTCGCGAAGAAATATTTAGATAATTCAACTAACCACACGACTGCAACGGAGCACACTCATGACTAGCGTGCACGACTTCACCGCCACCGCGCCCGACGGCAGCCAGGTACCGCTCAGCCAGTACGAGGGCAAGATGCTGCTCATCGTGAACGTGGCCAGCAAATGCGGGCTGACGCCGCAGTACGAGGGCCTCGAGTCGCTGTACCGCGACGACCAGGGCCGCGGGCTGGAGATCATCGGCTTCCCCTGCAACCAGTTCCGCGAGCAGGAGCCGGGCACCGACGCCGAGATCCAGGAATTCTGCAAGTCCACCTACGACGTGACCTTCCCCGTGGTGAGCAAGATCGACGTCAACGGCCCCGACGCGGACCCGCTGTATGCGTTCCTGCGGGCGCAGGCCCCCGGCGACTTCGGTCCCTCCTACGGCCGCTTCTACGAGACGATCTCCAAGATCCGGCCCGAGGCGGACGGCACCGACGAGGTCAAGTGGAACTTCACCAAGTTCCTGATCGGCCGCGACGGCACCGTGATCAAGCGCTACGAGCCGCCGGTCCCGCCCGCCGACATCAAGGCTGACCTGGAGAACTACCTCTAACCGCCCCGACCTGTCTAAGCCCGGAGCTACGGCTCGATACCCGGATGCAGCGCCGGCACCACCTCGCTGGTGACCAGCCCCTGCTCCGCGGTGAGCTCGTCGACGATGCCGAACGCGGTCGCGATCCGCTCCGGGGCATCGATGACCACCGTGACGGCCGGGACGCGCCGGCCGAACTGCAGCAGCCGGTCGCCGTGCGGCGCGTGGTCGCCGTGGAACCCCCAGATGCCCCGCTGCGTCGTCGCCCCGCTGATCCCGGCCGCCCGCAGCCGCCGGACGATGGCCCGGTGGACCGGCTGGCCCTCATGCCGGGCGGCCTCGGAGGTGTAGACCATCAGCTTGTGCCACCGCGCTGGCCCGTCCCCGCCCGCCGGTACCTCAGGCGGCGTGCCGAGCAGCCGCCCGTCGCGCTTGCAGATCCGCACCCGCTCCAGCGTGAGCAGCGGCCGGCGCAGCAGGCCGGTCAGCTCGGGCAGGACCTCTGCCATCCGCTCGCCGGAGCCGACCGCGATGACCATCATCGGCGTCCCGGCGTTGCGGCTGAAGAACGCGGCCCGCTGGCGCTGGCCGTGCGCGGTCCCGTCCACGCCGAGCAGCACCGTCGCGCCGGCCACGCCCCGGCGGTGCAGCAGGTCGCAGACCGCCACGAAGGCCGGGGCGCCGCCCGCCCGCTCCTGGCGGCCCAGGTAGACGGTCAGCTTGCTCTGTTCGCCGGCCGCCTCGTGCTCCATGTCGGCTGTCCCGTCGCCGGCCAGCAGCCGGGCCCGCTCCAGGGTGACCAGCCCGGTCCCGGTGATCTGGGCCGTCGGCCCGGCCAGGGCCTCGATCCGGGCCCGGGTGTCCACCGCGATGGCGATCAGCGGCAGGTCCTCCGACAGGGTCAGCGACCGGTCGGTCCGCGGCTGCCGCCCGGCCCCGAAGCCCTCGAAGCCGCGCAGCAGGATGCTGGTCACCACCTGGTGCCGTTCGTACAGGTCGAGCAGCGCGTCCGCGGCGAAGCCGCCCTCGGTCCGCTGGCGCTCCCCGAAGTAGCTGGTCAGCTTCATGCCGTCCGGGTTCACAGCTGCGCCCCGATCAGCCGCCCCAGCGCCGCCGCGGCCACTCCGAGCACCAGGCTGACGGCCAGGTTGGCCAGCACCGCGCCGAGCTTGCGCTCCTCGGCCATCCGCTGGGTCTCCAGCATCCAGGTCGAGAACGTGGTGTAGGAGCCGACCGCCGCGGTGCCGGCCAGCAGCGCCTGGTCGCTGCTCAGGGCCAGGCCGGTCAGCAGGCCCAGGATCACCGCCCCGGAGATGTTCACCACCAGCGTGCCGACCGGGAAGTCGCGGTCTGCCGCCGAGGACACCAGCCCGTCGACCATGAACCTCGCCACCGAGCCCGCCCCGCCGATCAGCGTGACCGCGGTCCACAGCAGCACGCTCATCGCTGCCACCGGACCCGCCGGACCATCGCGGTGGCCAGGTGGATCGCCGCGTATCCCGCCGCGATGCTGGCCGCGGCGTACCCGGCGGCCAGCCCCCAGGCGCCCGCGCTGATCATCTTCAGGATCTCCACCTCCATGGTGGAGAACGTGGACAGCCCGCCGCACAGCCCGGTGCCCAGCAGCGGCCGCCGGTAGGAGGACTGCGGCAGCCGCTCCTGCAGGCGGGTCACGAAATACCCGAGCAGGAAGGCCGCGACGATATTCACGCCGAACGTCGGCCACGGCCACGCCGTGGCCGGATGCGGGAACGCCTCGGCCAGGGCCGCCCGTGCCAGGGTGCCGATCGCCCCGCCCGCGAAGATGGCGGCGATCGTCCGCCGGTCCGCTCGCGGCCAGGCCAGCCGGGCCCGGCGGGGGGCAGTGATGGCGAGAGATGGCTCAGCCACTCGGAAGCTCCTCGGGCACGCAGGATCCGGGCTAGTTGCCATCAGCCGCATGAGCGGCGGTTTGGGAGGCTGGTGCGCCTCCACGCCAGGGCATCATCTGGACGCCGACGATCTTACCTGGTCGCCGTGCGGGCGGGCCGCTAGATGAGCCCGAGCTGGTGCCACAGGGTGAACCGGTCCGGCAGGAACCAGGACTCGACGATGCGCCCGCCGCGGTGCCGGTCGATCCGCATCTCCTCGAACGAGATGCTGGTCCCGGTCGGCGCCAGCGTGTTGCCGGGCAGGTTCAGCGGCCCGGAGTGCGTCCCGCTGCCCGTCCACCGGCTGATCACCCGGTCGCCCTCGCCGAACTGGTCGTTCAGCGTCACCTGCAGGTCGGGGAACGCGGTCCGCAGCAGCGCTGCCTGCCGCTTGATCCCCTCGGTGCCCACGGTGGGCGGCACGCCCGGGCCGTGGTTCACCACGTCCGCGGCCAGCAGCTCGTCGGCCGCCCCGAAGTGGCCCAGGCTGAAGATCTCCACGTACAGCCGCCGCGAGCGGTCCTTGCTGGCCTGCAGGTCGTCCGTCACCTGGCCTCCTCGTCGTGCCGCGTCGCGGCCCCGGCCGGCCGGGCGCGCTGGCCCTCGGCCTGGAGGCCGTCCATCAGCAGGTCGAACAGCCGTCCCGCCTGCTCCCGCCGGCCCGCCGTGCCCGCCACGGCCATGATGCCGGCCAGGCTGGCCAGCACGTCCTCGGCCCCGACGTCACCGCGGAGCTCGCCCGCGGCCGCGCCCGCCGCCAGCATGGCCCGGATGGTGGCCACGATCTCGCTGCGCGTCTGGGCGAAGGCGATGTCGCCGGAGGAGATCATCGCCCGCAGCGTGTCGATCATGCCGTGCTTGGTCGCCACCCAGTCAGCGAACAGGTCCATCCACAGCCGCACCGCCCGGGCCGCGCCGCAGGAGGCCAGCAGGTCCTGCGCGCCTTGATGCAGCCCGGCCACCTGATCGTGGTAGACGGCCTCGACCAGCGCTTCCCGGGTGGGGAAGTGCCGGTACAGCGTGCCGATGCCGACCCCGGTGGCCTTGGCGATGGCCTCCAGGGTCACGTTCTCCCCGCCCGAGGCGAAGGCGCGGCCGGCCGCCTCGATGAGCCGCTCGCGATTACGGCGGGCGTCGGCGCGCTGCGTGCTGGCCAGTGCCGTCATGCCCGCGCCGTCATGTCGTGCCGTCATGGCAAACGGAGGACCCTCCGTCGATGATTGCGCTATGGTGGAGCGGAATACCCTCCGCTTTCGTGCAGCTTACGCCAGGACCCCCGGGGGTTACCGCCATGGCATCGAGCACTGTGGTCGACGCAGCCCGCCGGGCCCTGGGGCCGGTCGGCGCCTACCTGCCCATTCCGTTCGCCAGCGGGCCGTCCGTCCAGCTCCAGCGGCAGGCCGTCCGGCGGCTGGAAGCGGCCGGCTACCGCACCGCCTGGGTCAACGAGGGCGTCGGCGGCAAGGACGCCCTGGTGCAGATCGCGCTGCTGCTGGCCGCGACCGACCGGATGACGTTCGGGGCCGGCATCGCCAACATCTGGGCCCGCCCGCCGCAGACCGCGCACGGGGCCGCGGCCCTGCTGGCCCAGGTCTATCCGGGCCGGTTCGTGCTCGGCCTGGGCGGCGGCTACCCGCCCCAGGCCGCGGCCGTCGGCCGCGAGTTCGGCAGCCCGCTGGCCACCATGCGCGACTACCTGGAGCACATGACCGCCCCGACCGTGCCGCCCGCCCCGGAGGCCTCCTATCCCCGGCTGCTGGCCGCCAACGGCCCCAAGATGCTCGCCCTGGCCGCCGAGATGACGCACGGCGCGCTGCCCGCCGGGCTGCCGCCCGCCTTCACCAAGCAGGCCCGGGCCGCGCTCGGCCCGGGGCGGCTGCTGGCCGTCGGGCTGACCGTGATCACCGACACCGCGGACCTCGCCGCGGCCCAGGCCATGGCCCGGCACGCCGCGTCGACCTCGCTGGGCCGGTCCTGGTTCGCCGCCACCATCGCCCGGCTGGGCTACACCCAGCGGCAGATCAGCTCGGTCAGCGACGACCTGGTCGACGCCATCGTGGCCCACGGCGAGCCGGACGCCATCGCGGCGGCCGTCCGCGCGCACCTGGCCGCCGGCGCGGACCACGTGATCCTGCTGCCGCCGGGCACCAGCCGCACCGGCCTCATCACCGGTACCGCCCAGCTGGAACGCCTGGCTCCGGCCGTCCTCCAGCCCCGCTGAATCCGCTCGGGAAGTCCCAGGTTTAACGAACGCCCCTGCGAGCCATCCATGACCAGAGGTAATCAGGCCCTGGTCAGCATCAGCGCTCCGATCAGTGTCTCCGTTCCCGGCCCGTCGGCGGGTCCCAGGCCTGCGTGTCACCGGGCGTCGGCTGTATCACCTTGCCGGGCAGGCCGCCGGTCACCGTCTCTGAGCGCGCCTCGCTGCCGTAACCCGGCATCGGCTGATCCCCGGCTCCGGCCCGGGATCAGCCCTGTCCGGGCCCGGTTGCCCCCCGGACATGCGAAGAGCCACCGCGCTGGGTGGCTCTGAGCTGGTATTTCAACGAGTGCGCCGCCAGGGACTCGAACCCCGAACCCGCAGATTAAGAGTCTGCTGCTCTGCCAGTTGAGCTAGCGGCGCTTGGAACGAAAGTGATCGTAGCAGCAATCCCGGCGGCATGACCACTCGCGGCCCGCCGCCCGGCCCCGGCTGAGCGGAGCGTGAGACCTCCGGCAGAATAATCTTAGAAAAAGTAATATGCCGAACGGTCCGTGGTACCCCTGTAGGGGTCAGCTCGTGCTGAGCGGGGCCACGTGCATACGGCGTGCGCTGCGCCGTGCACATTCCGTGAAGCGTCGACGATGACATCTGGGGCTCGTGCCGGTGACCGAAGGACTGACCACTCCGAACGCTGCGCAGAACGCGCCCGCTGCGGCGGACCCCGCTCCGGTCAGCGACCGGCCTGCGGCCCCGCCTCCCGGCGAAGCTGCCGCGGCGCGCTCCGGGAGCCGGCTGGCCTGGCTCGACGTGCTGCGCGGGATAGCGGCGCTGTGCGTGGTCTTCAACCACTTCGGCGCCTTCATCCCGAAGTCGGTCAACAACCCGGTCTACAACTGGATCAACCCCGGCGATTACGGGGTCTTCGTCTTCTTCATCATCAGCGGCTACATCGTGCCCGCGTCGCTGGAGCGCAAGGGCAGCGTGCGGACCTTCTGGGTCAGCCGGGTCTTCCGTCTCTACCCGCTGTACCTGCTCGCCGTCGTCTTCGCCCTGGTCCTGGCGGCGGTGCACATCGGCGGCCTGCGCGGCGAGGATGCGCATCCCTATACGTCGATCCTGTCGCAGCTGCTCATGATGTCGAACGTGCTGGGCGGGGAGAACGTGCCCAACGTGGTGTGGTCGCTCTCCTACGAGATGATCTTCTACCTGCTGCTGACCGCGTTGTTCGCCGCCCGGATCCACAAGCGCAGCAGCCGGTACGCGCTGGGCTTCGGCGTCGCCGCCCTGGCTCTCGGCGGCCTGCTCCCGCAGGCCTACCTGAACAGCCACGTATGGAACGCGCGCTTCGTCGCCCTTCTCGCCGACGTCCTCATCCTCACCGGGCTGGCCCTGGCCGTCGCCCTGCGCGGCATGCCGCGGATGCTGGGCGCGGCCCTGGCCGCGGTGGTCGGGCTGACCCTGCTGGCCTTCAACGGCACCTGGCTGCTCCCGTGGGAGGCGCTGTCCATCCTGGCCCTCATGTTCACCGGGACGATGCTGTTCCGGGCCGAGCAGGGCCACTACCCGTGGCGCCTGGCCATCCCCATCTCCGTCGCCGTGCTGGGAATGTCCATGGCCGCCGGGATCTGGCACCACATTCCCGGGTCGAACGCGCACGCCAACTTCATCTGGGATCGCGCCTACTTCATGTCCCTGTTCGTGGCCGGGCTGACCTTCGCCGCCGGGCTCGCCCTGCGGGGTGTCCGCTGGCCTCGCGCGCTGGCCTGGCTCGGCCTGATCAGCTACTCGGTGTACCTGCTGCACCCGCCGCTGATGGACCTCTACCGCCACTTCGGGACGCAGCACCACGCGTTCTGGCCGCAGATCGGCCTGGACGTCCTGTTCTTCGCCCTGCTCATCGGGGTCTGCTCGCTGACCTACCTGCTGATCGAGCGGCCCATGCAGGAGCTCGGCCGCCGGGTGGGCCGCAAGCTGGACCTGCGGTACGGCCCGGACCGGCCGCCCGCGCCCGCGCGCCAGGCCGAGCCTGCCCTGGCCGGGGCCGGCCGTCCGGCCGCGGACTAGCTGCCCTGCGGCATCCTTGGTGTCATGGTCACGCCCGCCCGTCCTGCCCGGCCCGCCTCTGCCCGGCCCGCCTCTGCGCCGCTGCCGCCGCCGCGCCAGCCGGACGGCCCGTACCGGGTGTGCCTGGTCTGCCTGGGGAACATCTGCCGCTCGCCGATGGCCGAGGCGGTGCTGCGCGCCGCGGTGACCGAGGCCGGGCTGGCCGGGGCGGTCACCGTGGACAGCGCAGGCACCGGTGACTGGCACATCGGCCAGGGCATGAACTCCCAGGCCCGGGCGGCCCTCGGGCACCGCGGCCTGGACGGCTCCGCGCACCGGGCCCGGCAGATACGGCCCGCCTGGCTGGATGACCGCGACCTGGTCCTGGCCATGGACGCGGCCAACCTCGCCGACCTGCAGGCCATGGCCGGCCCGGCCGATCGTGACCGGATCCGGCTGTTCGGCGAGGTGGGCGGGCTCAGCGAGCCCGGCGGCGCCGAGATCCCCGATCCCTACGGCGGAAGCGACGATGACTTCGGCCACGTGCTGGACCTGCTGGGCACGGCCGCGCCGGTGGTCGCCACCCGGCTGGCCGAGCTGCTCGGCCTGGCCGAGCCCGCGTGAGCCGTTCGGCGGCCAGCTGGATCGCCAGCCTGACCAGCCTTCCCGTCCGCGACGCCCGGGTGGCCGGCGGCCAGCACGGGTACCAGCACCTCATGCTCACGCTGGCTGACGGCCGCCGCGCCTTCGCCAAGGCCGTCGCGCCTGAGCCCGGCGGGGAAGACGTTCCCCGGTCCGGGGCCGATAGCGCCGCTGCCGCCTTCGCGGCCGAGGCGAACGGCCTGCGCTGGCTGGCCGAAGCGGCCGCCGTGCCGGTGCCCGACGTGCTGGCCGTCACCCCTCAGGCCCTGGTCATCGCCATGATCCTGCCCGGCCAGCCCGGCCCGGATGCCGCCTTCGGCTTCGGCGAGGACCTGGCCCGGCTGCATGCGGCCGGCGCCGCCGCCTTCGGCGCCCCGTGGCCTGGTTTCATTGCCCGCCTGCCGCTGGACAACACGCCGCTGCCCGGCGCGGACTGGCCGCAGTGGTACGCCGCCCGCCGGCTGATGCCCTTCCTGCGCCTCGGCGTGGACTACGGCGCGTTGCAGGCTGAGGACGCTCGCCTGGTCGAGGCGGTCATCGACCGCATCGGCGCGGTGGCCGGGCCCGCCGAGCCGCCGAGCCGGATCCACGGCGACTGCTGGGCCGGAAACGTGCTGTGGTCCGGTGGCCGCGGCTGGCTCATCGACCCGGCCGCCCACGGCGGGCACCGCGAGACCGACCTGGCCATGCTGGCCCTGTTCGGCGCGCCCGGGCTCGACCGGATCCTGGCCGGCTACAACGACACGAAGCCGCTGGCCGCGGGCTGGCGAGCCCGGATACCGCTGCACCAGCTGTATCCGCTGCTCGTGCACGCGTGCCTGTTCGGCGCCTCCTACCAGGAGGAAGTCCGGGCCGCCGCCCGCGCCGTCCTGGCCCTGTGAGCGCCCGGAGACCGGCCGCCGCTACCTGCTGGCGCCGTGCGACTGCTCTTCCGTGATCGCCCGCTCTTCTGTGCTCGGCTCCTCGGCCGCCGCATCGGCTCGAGGCTCCTCGCTGGTGCCGGCCGCCTCGGCCGTCCCGGGGGTCTCGTTCGTCTCGTCGGCCACCTCGAGCTCGTCAGCCGGCTCGGCCTGGTCGAAGTCGTCGTCGGGGTGGCTGCCCATCGCCTCCGGCGCCAGCGGCAGCGTGATCCGGAACGTGGCGCCCTGGCCCTCGGCCGTCCGGACTGAAGCCGTGCCGCCATGGGCGGCGACCAGCGCGGCCACGATGGCCAGGCCCAGCCCGCTCCCCCCGGTGGCCCGGGTTCGCGCCGCGTCCGCGCGGTAGAACCGCTCGAATACCCGGCGGGCCTGCTCCTGGGTCATGCCCGGGCCCTGGTCGGTCACGTCCAGGACCACGGCCGGGACCGACGTCCCGTCCCGCTGCTCCAGGGTTCCGGTGCCCAGCGAGATCTCGATCGGCACCCCGTCCGGCGTGTGGTTCAGCGCGTTGCTCATCAGGTTGCTGACGACCTGCCGCAGCCGCGGCTCGTCGCCGATGACCAGGGGAGCCGCCCCGGGCTGGACCGACAGGTCGATGGACCGGTTCGGGGCCAGCAGCCGTGCGTCGTGCACCGCGTCGGCGGCCAGCGACAGCATGTCGACCGGCAGCCGGGCCATCGGCCGCTGCTGGTCGAGCCGGGCCAGCAGCAGCAGGTCCTCGACCAGCAGGCCCATCCGGGCCGCTTCCTTCTCGACCCGCAGCATGATCCGGTCCACGTCCTCGGACGACAGCCCGGCCGGCACCAGCACCGTGTCCGTCTCCTGGTGGTCCCGGTGGCGGGCCAGGCCGCCGCGCTGGCGGAAGTACTCGGCGAAGCCGCGGATCGCGGTGACCGGCGTGCGCAGCTCGTGGCTGGCGTCGGCCACGAACCGCCGCATCCGCTCCTCGCTCTGGTGCGCGGCCGCCTCAGACGCTTCCTGGGCGTGGAACGCCGCCTCGATCTGGCTCAGCATCGTGTTCAGCGACCGGCCCAGGCTGCCGATCTCGGTGCCCGGGTCCCGTTCCGGCACCCGGCGGTTCAGGTGGCCGGCCGCGATTTCCCCGGCCGTCTCCTCGATCTCCACCAGCGGCCGCAGGCTCGTCCGCACCACCATCACGATGGCCAGGGCCAGGATGCTCACTACGATCAGGCCGATGACCAGCACCGCCGCGGCCAGCCGCCCGATCGTGGAGTTGATGTTGCCGAGATCAGTGCCAACGACCAGCGTCCCGGTGCCCTGAGTGCCGTTGGCGAGCTGATATGTAACAGGCTGGGTGATGACTCGCCATGTATCGGAGCCGGACTGAGCCGGGACCGTGCTGAACTTTCCGTTGTTCGTCACTGCCCACAGCTGACTGGTGGGCACGACCGGGACCGACTGCACCTGCGGAGCGCCGCCGTACTCCAGACCGCCCTGTCCGCTCGGTGGGCTAAGCGAGGTACTCGGCGTATCCACCCAGATAAAGATGTTGGTGATGTGGCTGACGGTGTATGGCTGCCCGGGGACCATGTTGCTCGTCTCGCCCATGCTGACCACGCCGTTGTAGACCGAGCGCAGCTGATTATCGTTCTGCGAGGTCAGGTAGGACCGCAGCACCCAGACGCTGCTGATGCTGATGGCCGCGACCGCGGCGATGACCAGGGCGAGCAGCCCGACGATCAGCTTGGTCCGCAGCGAGGTGCGGTTAGGCAGGTCCCGTAGGGAATGCCACCGCCGCGCGGCTGCGCTGTCCGCTCCTAGTGCTGTCATGGCGCAGGCCAGCTTACGAAGCGGGCAGCCGCAGCACGTATCCGACGCCGCGCAGGGTGTGGATCAGCCGCGGTTCCCTGGTGTCCACCTTGCGGCGCAGCACCGACACGTAGGACTCGACGATGCCGGTGTCGCCGCGGAAATCGTAGTCCCAGACGTGGTCGAGGATCTGCATCTTCGACAGCACCCGGTTCGCGTTGCTCATGAAGTAGCGCAGCAGCTTGAACTCGGTGGGGGAGAGCTGGATCTGCTCTCCGCTCCGCCACACCTCGTGGCTCTCCTCGTCCAGCTCCAGGTCGGCGAAGGTGAGCCGGGGGGTCGGCTCCACCCCGTCCCCGCGGGTCCGGCGCAGCACGGCCCGGATCCGGGCGATGACCTCCTCCAGGCTGAACGGCTTGGTGACGTAGTCGTCGCCGCCCAGGGTGAGGCCGCGGATCTTGTCCTCGGTGGCGTCCCGAGCGGTCAGGAACACGACCGGGATCCGCGCCCCGCCGCCGCGCAGCCGCCTGATGACGTCGAACCCGTCCATGTCCGGCAGCATCACGTCCAGCACGATGAGGTCGGGACGGTGGCGCTGAGCGGCCTGTACCGCCTCGGTTCCGGCGGCGGCCGTGACGACGTCGAAACCCGCGTAGCGCAGGCTGGCGGACAGCAACTCGAGAATGTTCGGCTCGTCTTCGACGACGAGGAGCCGGGCATCCGGTCGCTGGCGCCCATCGGTCAGCGTGTCCATGCTGACTATTCTCACCCGCCACGCTGAGGATAACCTGAATGCCTGCTGGAGATGATCTCCGGCCCAGCGGAAGGCCGCGTACGCCTAGTGCGCGGCCCGCCAGTAGGCGATCGCGGCCGGCCGGGAACCCACGCCGAGCTTGGAGTAGATCCTCCTGACGTGGTTCTTCACCGTTTTCTCGGCCAGGAACAGCCGGGCGGCGATCTGGCCGTTCGTCTGCCCGTCGGCGATGAGCGACATCACCTCCGCCTCCCGCGCCGACAGCGCAGCCGGTTCCCCGGCGCCGTTGGGACTCGGGGCCTCGCCCGGTGGCGCCGCCTGGCTGCGTGCTCTGGCCCCGTTCAGCACGATGTCCTCATCCCCGATCGACCCTGGATCCTTGGGAGCGTCCATCTGTCCTCCGGTTGCCAGCGGTACAGCTCTACCGCAGCGAACCTCGCGAATGCGCCTGTTAACACGGCATTTCCCATGAAGGCTAACGTAAATGCCTACATACCCGACATGAGTGCCTCGTCTTGAACTCATACCCAGCGCTCCGGGCACCATGCCGCGCTTTCGCCCCCGCCAGGCCCGCCGCCGCTGCGTAGGCTGGACCCATGCGTCCTGCCCCGCTCCGGCCGGGTACCCGGCCATGACCGCGGGCGAGCCCGGTCCCGCGGAGCTGCGCCGTGACCCGCTGCCGCTGCGCGGGCGGACCGCCGTGGTCACCGGGGTCAGCCGCCGCGCGGGCATCGGGTACGCCGTGGCCCGTCGGCTGGCCGCGCTGGGGGCCAGCCTCTACCTGCACCACTACCGGCCGCACGACCGGGCCCAGCCGTGGGGCGAGGATCCCGGCGGTCTCGGGGCCGTGGTCGACGGGGTGCGGTGCGCCCTGGCCGCCGACGGCGCGAACGTCCTGGACGCCGAGCTCGACCTGGCCCGGCCCGGCGCACCCGGCCAGCTCATCCAGGCCGCCGCCGAGGCTCTCGGCCCGCTGGACATCCTGGTCTGCAACCACGCCCGCAGCGGCGGCGATGGCCCGCTCGGCGCCCTGGACGCCGCCATGCTCGACGGGCACTGGGCCGTCAACACCCGCTCCGCGATCCTGCTCGCCCAGTCCTTCGCGGCCCAGTACGACGGCCCGCACGGCGACCGGGACGGCGGCCGGATCATCTTCATGACCTCCGGGCAGGACCTGGGCCCGATGGCCGGCGAGGTGGCCTACGCGGCCAGCAAGGGCGCGCTCGCGTCGGTCACCAAGACCCTGGCTGACCAGCTGGCCGAGCAGCACATCACCGTGAACGCGGTCAATCCCGGCCCGGTCCGCACTGGGTACGCCTCGCCCGAGGCGTACGAGGCCGTCCGCCGCCGGTTCCCGCAGCAGCGCTGGGGCGAGCCCGACGATCCGGCCCGGCTGGTCGCGTGGCTGGTCACCGACGAGGCGGCCTGGATCACCGGCCAGGTCATCAACACCGAGGGCGGCTTCCGCCGCTGGGCCTGACATGGGAGTGCTCATGGACGACACGTTTGCCCCCGACCTGCTCATCGAGGCCGACGATGCGGTCCGTGTCGTCACCCTCAACCGCCCGGACACGCTGAACGCCGTGTCGGCCGGCCTGCACGAGGCCCTGGAACACGTCTGGCGGCACGTCGCCTCCGACCCGCAGGCCCGGGCCATCGTCCTGACCGGCGCCGGGCGCGCCTTCAGCGCGGGCGGCGACCTGGACCACATCGTGGCCATGCAGGAAGACCCGGTCACCCGCCGGAGCGGGCTGGACCAGGCCCGGCGCATCGTCACCGAGATGATGGACTGCCCGCTGCCGGTCGTCGCCGCCGTCAACGGCCCCGCGGTCGGCCTGGGCTGCACCATCGCCGCCTGCACCGACATCGTCCTGATCGCCGACACGGCCTTCATGGCCGATCCGCACGTGTCGGTCGGGCTCACCGCAGGCGACGGCGGCACCGCGGTCTGGCCGCTCATCATGGGCATGCTCCGGGCCAAGGAGTACCTGCTCACCGGGGACCGGATCAGTGCCGAGCAGGCCGTGGCCTTCGGCCTGGCCAACCGGGTCGTCCCGGCCGGGTCACTGATGGCCGAGGCCATGGCGCTGGCTGCCCGGCTGGCCGCCCAGCCACCGCAGGCCGTGCAGAGCAGCAAGCGCGCGCTCAACATGCACCTCAAGCGGGCCATCAGCGGGGTGCTGGAGTACGCCCTGGCCGAGGAGGCCGCCTCCTTCGACACGCCGGAGCACCGCGCCGCCGTGGCCCGGATGCTCGGCCACCGGTCCTGACCTCGCGCGCACCGCGACGCCTGAGCTAGTGCGACGACGACTGAGCTAGCGGGCCGCGGTGCGCTGGCGCCGCCCCCGCACGCCGAGCACGCCCGCCAGGCCCAGTGCCGCCACCGCGGCCACCACGGCCGTGCGCCCGGCCGGCCCGTCTCCCCGGGACGAAGCGTCCGGGAACGTCACGTCCGCGCCCAGCCGGCGGCCCAGGCTCAGGCCGCCTTCCCGCAACCGCTCGCCGTGGTTCCAGCTGAACGCCGGCCGGCCAGCGGAGCGACCAGGTTCATCTGCGCCCGGGTGGTCCGGATGTCCCAGTAGACCGGAACATGCCAACTCTGCCACGGCCCGGCCTGCCCGGCGGCTGGTCATCGAAGGCATAGGGAACCTGTGATCGGCGGGCTGGCGCGGTCTGGTTACCGGCGGGGCTGCGTGGCGTGCTGAAGCACGGCAGCTATGTCATCGACATTGTCGAGGTGCCCGGCGGCGACGCTGATGACCAAGTCGTAGGCCTGGTCATTGGTGAGGGTCAGGCGGCGCCCGTTGAGGCCGTAGAACGCGATGACCGCGGCCAGCGCGAGCCGCTCGTTCCCGTCGATGAGCGCATTGTTGCGGGCGATGGAGTGCAGCAGCGCGGCAGCCTTGGCATCCAGATGCGGGTAGGCATCCTTGCCGAACGCGGTCGCCTGCGGGCGGGCCAGCGCGGCTTCCAGCAGCCCGTAGTCGCGGACGGCGTAGCCGGGCCCGAGTGTCCGCTCTGCGACGTGCAGCAGTTCGGGCAGCGTCAGGTAGATCACTGGCCGAGCCGCTCCAGCGCCTCGGCGTAGCGCGGCAGTTCCTCGTCCAGGACCTGATCCAGCAGCTCGGCGCGGCTGTGATTCTCCACATACTCGCGGATCGCCTGCCGGGCGACTTCCTGCATGGACCGGTGCTCGAGTTCGGCGCGGCGGCGCAGCGCTTCTGTCTCATCGTCGGCCAGTCGGAGGGTCATCGCCATAAGCATTATGGTATCACCAGTGATACCATAACGCGACCAGCTAGTACCCCGCAGGTCAGGCCGCCGACCGACACCGAAGCGGACGGGTCAGGTAGCTCCCGCACGTTGACCGCACAACGGCAGCGCAGCACACCTGGCCCGGTAATAGCGGACCAGCGTGCCGCTCTCGGCCCGGGGTGAGCTCCCAGCGCCCGGTGCCCGCCAGCTCCCCGGACGCCTCGGCCGTCAGGCCCGACGGCGGCCGGATGCTGACCACGCGTGTCGAAGCTGAGCGTGTACGGCAGCCGGGTCCGGAACGTCAGCCGCAGCCGCTTGCCGACTCCGTTGGCGTCCCCCGGCTCCAGCTGCTGGACGGCCGCCACGTACTTCCGCCAGCTCGGCCAGTCCTCGGTCTGGGAGATCTCCGCCCACACCCGCTCGATCGGCGCCTGGATCTGCCAGCTGCTGACGAAGGGATACCCGGCCACGTTTCCTCTTGCGACAGCGCTGGCGGCACCAGCGGCGTTCATCTTGTCCTGCCGCAACCCGCCATGTCCCGGGTACGTCGCCGTCCCCCCCGCCGGATCACTGCGCCGCCTGGAGCGCTGAGCCGCCGGATCACCGGCCGGAGGAGTAGACCTCCAGGTCGGTGGCCTTGGCGCTGAGCCATACCCGGCTGCCCGGGTCCAGCGACAGCTCGGCCACCGCGGCGGGCGTCACGTCGGCCAGCGCCACCGGCGGCCCGTCCAGATCGAGCCGGATCCGGTCGGCCAGCATGGTCAGCCCGGTGATGGTGGCCGGCCAGGTGTTCCGCGCGCTGGCCGACTCCGGGCGCTGGGTGCTGACCCCGATGGCGGACGGGCGCACCGCCACCAGGACGTCGCCGTGCCGGCTCTGGTCGGCGATGACGAAGCTGCCGCCGCCGTCCAGGGCCACCTGGCCGCGGTCGGCCCGGCCCCGGTACAGGTTCAGGCCCACCAGCTTGGCCACGTAGTCGGTCGCGGGCTGGCGGGCAATCTGCGCCGGGGTGCCCTCCTGGACGATGCGGCCACCCTCCAGGACGATGAGCCGGTTGGCCAGCACCAGGGCCTCGATGGGGTCGTGGGTCACCATCATGCAGGGCCCGGCGAAACTGGCCAGGTGGGCCTTGAGCTCGGCCTGGACGTCCAGCCGCGTCCCGGCGTCCAGCGCCGACAGCGGCTCGTCGAGCAGCAGCAGCGACGGCTCCCCGGCCAGCGCGCGGGCCAGCGCGACCCGCTGCGCCTGCCCGCCGGACAGCTGGGCCGGCTCGCGGCCGGCCAGCTCGGCCAGCCCGAGCCGGGCCATCCACTGGCTCGCGACGGCCCGGGCCTCCTGCCGGCCCCGGCCCCGGGCCCGCGGTGAGAAGGCGATGTTGTCGGCCACGGTGAGGTGCGGGAACAGCCGGTAGTTCTGGAACACGAAGCCGATCGGCAGGCCGGCCGCCTCCACGAACGTCCCGGCCTCCGCGTCGTCCATCACCAGGCCGGCCAGGGTGATCCGCCCCGAGGACACCGGGGTCAGCCCGGCTACGGCGCTGAGCAGCGTCGACTTGCCGGCCCCGTTCGGCCCGAGCAGCCCGAGCACCTGGCCCGGTGCCGCCTCCAGGCTCACGGCCAGGCTGAAGCCGCCCCGCCTGACCTCGGCGTCCACGGTCAGGCCGCCGGATCCGGCGCCCGATTCGCCGCTGGGTTCGGTCATCATGCCATCGTGCCGCCGCGCAGCCACCGGTCGCGCAGCGAGACCAGGACCACGATGGAGACCACCAGCAGCACCAGGCTGAGCGCGATGGCCGCGTTCGGGTCGGTTTCCAGGGCGTAGTACACCGAGATGGGCATGGTCTCAGTCTGGCCCGGGAAGCTTCCGGCGAAGGTGATGGTGGCCCCGAACTCACCCAGGGCCCGGGCCCAGCACAGCACCGAACCCGCGCCCAGCGACGGAGCGATCAACGGCAGCGTGACCCGCCGGAACACCGTCATCCGCCGGGCCCCCAGGGTCGCCGCGGCTTCCTCGAAGCCCTGGTCGGCGGAGCGCAGCGCGCCCTCGACCGAGATGATCAGGAACGGCATGGCCACGAACGTCTCGGCCATGACCACGGCCAGCGGCGTGAAGGGAATGGTCAGGCCGAACCATTCATCCAGGTAGCGGCCGACGATTCCGACCCTGGAGAAGGCCAGCAGCAGGGCCACGCCGCCGACCACCGGCGGGAGGACCAGCGGCAGGGTGACCAGGGCTCGCAGCAGCCGCTGTCCCGGGAACGTGGTCCGGGCCAGCACCCAGGCCAGCGGGACCCCGATGAGCAGGGAGATCCCGGTGGCCACGGTGGCCGTCCACAGCGAAAGGACCAGTGCCTGGGTCGCGTCGGACCCGCTCAGCGCCGGTCCCAGATGCCCCCACGGAGCGCGGACGATCAGCGCGATCAGCGGCAGGACCAGGAAGACGATCGCGATCAGGGCCGGCACCAGCAACGGGGCCGGCACTGACCGCGAGACACCCCGCGCGCGGCCCGCCTGGCCCGCTGCTGCGCGCTCAGGCGCGACGGCGGAGCCAGGCGGGGCTGCGACATGTGGCGGATCAGGGCTGCTGGAACCCTGCGGCCGTGAGCACCGACTGGCCCGCCGGGGAGAGCACGAAGGCCACGAAGGCCTGGGCCGAGGCCATCTGCGTGCTGTGGGTCAGCGCCGCGATCGGGTACTCGGTGGACGCGTTCTCGCTGGCCGGGATGACGACGCCCTTGACCTTGGCCCCGGCCGCCTTCACGTCGGTCACGTACACCACGCCCGCGTCCACGTTCCCGGTCTCGACCTGGGTCAGCGTCGACTTGACGTCCGGCTCGAGGGTGACCGGCTTGACCGTGATGCCAGCGTTCTTGAACACCTCGGAGGCCACCACGCCGCACGGTACCTGCGGCTGGCACAGCGCCACCTTGACCGACGACTTGGCCAGGTCGTTCACCGTGGTCACGCTGGCCGGGTTGCTCGGCGGCACCGCGATCTCCGCGGTGTTCTTGGCGAAGTTCGTCGGGCTCGACGCGTCGTTCGCCTTGACGACCGTGTCCATGTTGGCCGGCGCGGCCGAGGCGAACACATCCGCCGGCGCGCCGGTGGTGATCTGGGTGGCGAGCGTGGAGCTCGCCCCGAAGCTGAACTTCACCGTGACGCCCGGGTGGGCCGCCTCGAACTCCTTGCCCAGCTCGGTGAAGGTGCCCGTCAGCGAGGCCGCCGCGAACACGGTGATCGTCCCGGCGGGCAGGGCCGCGGCGCTGGTGGCCGCCGCGGACGACGAAGCCGACGCGGCCGGGGCCGACGATGAACTACTGCTGCTGCTCGAACAGCCCGCGGCGGCGGCGAGGGCCGCCAGCGCGGTTACGGTCATGGCAATACGGCGCATGCTCACTCCTGGGTTTTTAATCTCGGCTGGCGTAAATCAGCTGGGCACGGGGATCTCGACGGAAACGTTCGTGGCCTTGACGGTGGCGACCGCCAGCATTCCCGGTTCCAGTCCGAGTTCGTCCGCAGCCTCGCGACTGAGCAGCGACACGAATTTGTGCGGCCCAGCCTGGATTTCTACTTGAGCCATCACGGTGTCGCGGACAACCCGGCAGACCAGGCCGCTAAACCTGTTCCGTGCCGAATGACCCACTACTGCCCTTCCCTCCCCGCGATCGGCTGACTCGGCCAGTTCTTGCGCGAACCTCGCGAGCGCCGCTCCGTTCACGGCGAGCCGCCCGGATGCGTCGGTGATCAGCTCGATCCGTCCGCTATCCGCCCAGCGCCGCAGGGTATCGGTACTGACGCCCAGAAGGCTGGCGGCTTCCTTGATCCGGAAAGTCGGCATCCAGCGACTTTAACGCAGATGCGTCTCTATACTCTAGTAACAGTCGCAGGCATGTGCGTTAGCGGGGTAGTCCTGCCGCATCTGTGTCCGTATCATCACGGAAATTGTCCATTCTGAGACACGGCGTTTACCCTAACTCCACCCGATAATGGGAATAGCCATCCGGGCCCGGAGCGGGCCCTGATCCGGCGGGGGGACAATGACGACCGAGCTTGAGCTGGCCGACTGGCGGCGTCTCATCAGCGAGCTGTACGCCGCGGTGCGCGCCGAGCCGGATCCCGAGCAGGCGCATGCGCTCTGGCGGCGCGGCCGTGACGAGCTCTTCCGGTCTCATCCGCAGAGCCCGCTGCTGCCCGGCGACCCGCTGCGCGCCACCGGCCTGCCGTACTGGCCCTATGATCCCGCGCTGCGCTTCGAGCTGCCGCTGGTGCCCGCGGCCGAGCCCGCCTCGCTGTCCATGCCGGGCACCGGCGGCGCGATCCCGCTGGAGCGGGCCGGGCAGGTGCGGCTGCCGTCCCCGCTCGACGCGGTCATCGACGTGTGGTGGCTGCGGGAGTACGCGGGCGGCCTGTTCCTGCCGCTGCGCGACGGCTCGGCCGGCCGCTCGAGCTACGGCGGCGGCCGGTACGCGCTGGACACGGCCAAGGGCGCTGACCTGGGCGCCCCGGCCGGGCGCCTGGTCATCGACCTGAACTTCCTGTACCACCCGTCCTGCCGGTACAACGACGCCTGGCAGTGCCCGCTGGCGCCCCCCGGGAACACCATCAGCGCCCCGGTCAACGCCGGCGAGCGGCTGCCCGCCGCCTGACCCTCAGGCTGCGCGTACTTTCGCCCCGGATACGCCGCCGGTCCGGCCCCGGATATTTCCCTCGCGGTTAATTCCGTCACTCTGACCAGCGCCTGAACATCGGTTACCGTCATCGCCACCGAAAGGCGTCCGCAGAAGGACTGAAAGTGACTGCCTCGGGCAGAGGTATCGGCATGTTTGTCTTGTACGACGCGGCTCACGCAGTCCTGATCGGCTGCGTGATCGTGGGCGCCCTGGCCGTGGTGTGGCTCGCCGTCCGGGTCTACCACAACTACCGGGTCTCGGTTGACCGGCAGTATTCCGGTCGCTACCGCCGGGCCCGGCTGTTGCTCAGCGCGCCGGCCGTCCTGCTCGTCGGGGCTCTGCTGGTCGGCACCGCGGCCTGGTTCGTCGGCACCACCCGGGTGTCCAAGACCACCGTCGGGGCCATCGTCGACCAGGGGCGGACCAGTAACGACGCGGGCCTGCGGACCGAAGCCGAGGTGTATTCGGCCACGGTGACCACCACCGTCTATTACCAGCTGCCCGGGAACTCCCCGACGGCCAATTTCGTCAATTCGATCGGCAAGTACCTGCTGCACGAGAATCAGAACGTGAATGTCCAGGTGGCGGAGTACGGTTACGTCGATTTCGCCACCGCGCGCTCGGCGGCCGCGACCATCGATCAGGGCCGCCACACCATTACCGTGTCGCTCCCGGCCCCGGCGGCCAAAACCTATATCTATTCCGTCGGCGGGGTGCAGTTCTCCGAAGGGCCGCTCAACGCCATCGGCACGGCCATGAAAGCGGCGTTCGCCGCCTTGCTGAATAAACCGATCGTCAGCGTGGACCTGACCGGGCAGCTCCAGGCGGCCGAGACCGCGATCAGCAAGAACGCCAACCCGGCCGAGATCTACGGCTGCGGCAAGAACGAGATGGAGCAGCAGCTGGCCGGCATCTTCGGCGCCCTGCCCCAGTACCGCGGCTGGCACGTCGTCGTCCAGTTCCCCGGCGTGCAGACCGTCGCGGCCAGCCAGTGCCAGGCCCTGCAGAGCAGGCTCGTCAGCTCCAGCTGAGCTGAGCTGGGCCGAGCGGCTGAGCCGGGCGGGTCAGCCCGCCGCCCAGCGCTGGAGCTTGTCCGGGTTGCGCACCACCCAGATGCGCCTGATCCGGCCGGCGCTCACCTCGAACGCGAACACCGTCACGGTCACCCCGTCCTGCTCGGCCACCAGCCCGGGCTGGCCGTTGACCGCGCGTTCGGTGAACGTCATCGCCGCGGGCTTGCGGCGGGCGATCTCCGCCCAGGCCTGCGCGATCGGGGCGGCCCCGTCGATGGGGTGCAGGAAGGTCACGGCCCGGCCGCCGCCATCGGCGACGGCCGTGGCGGCCGGGTCGAGCAGGCCGACCAGGGCCTCGATGTCCTGGGCCTCCCAGGCCTGCTTGAACGCCCTGACCACCGCGGCCTGCTCGGCCGCCGGGCCCGCCGGAGCGTGCGCGGCCCGGACCCGGCGGCGGGCGGCAGAGGCCAGCTGGCGGCACGCCACGGCCGACCGGCCGGTGGCCTGGGCCACCTCGGCGAAGGGGTAGCCGTACACGTCGTGCAGGATGAACGCGACCCGCTGCGCCGGAGTCAGTGACTCCAGCACGACCAGCAAGGCCATGCTGACCGACTCGTCCAGCGTGACCCGGTCGGCCGGGTCGGCGGACGCGCGGCCGTGCCGGACGGTCATCCCGTCGGTGCCTCCGGGCAGCGGCTCGGGGATCCACTCGCCCACGTAGCGCTCCCGCCGGACCCGGGCCGAGCCGAGCAGGCTCAGGCAGATGCGGCTGGCCACCGTGGTCAGCCAGGCGGCCGGGTTCTCGACGGCGTCCTGCTGCGGCCGGGACATCGCGTACCAGCGGGCGTAGGCCTCCTGCACGGCGTCCTCCGCCTCGGCCAGCGAGCCCAGCAGCCGGTAGGCCACGTTGATCAGCTGCCGCCGTTCGCCGGTCAGCGTCTCCAGCCCCGCATCGGGCGCACCCATCCCGGCCTCCCTCGCTCGGTCAGTCCCACCCGTCCGACCAGACAGCGGCCCGGAACGTGACGAGCCGCGCCGCTCACATTCCGCCGGGCTGCGCCGTCGCACCGGTAGCACCAGCTCATCATCCGGCCCGCCCGGGCCGCCAGGAGGCACCATGACCACCCCGATCCCCGCTCCGGCCGCCACCTTCGCCGACCCCGCGCCCGCGGCGGCCCTGGAGCGGGCCGCCGCCGCGCTCCGGTCCCGCGGCTTCACCGCCGAGATCCTCGATGACGCCGCCGCCGCCCGCCGCCGCGTCCAGGAGCTGATCCCCGTCGGCGCCAGCGTGCTCACCGCGGCCAGCGAGACCCTCCGGCTGTCCGGCCTCGACGCCGACCTCAACGCCAGCGGCCGGTACCGGGCCGTCAAGCGGCAGACCCTGGCCCTGGACCGGGTCACCGACGCCGACGAGATCCGACAGCTCCGCGCCGTCCCGGACGTCGTCGTGGGCAGCGTCCACGCCGTCACCCAGACGGGTTCCCTGGTCACCGCCTCCGGTACCGGCAGCCAGCTGCCCGCCTACGCCGGCGGCGCCGCCCGCGCCATCTGGGTCGTCGGGGCCCAGAAGCTGGTCCCCGATCTGCCCGCCGCGCTGCGCCGCGTCGAGGAGCACTGCCTGCCGCTGGAAAGCGCCCGCACCCGGGCCGCCTACGGCTCCCCGAGCGCCGTCACCCGCCTGCTCATCCTGAACGCCGAGCTCACTCCCGGCCGCGGCACCGTCCTGCTGTTGCGCCAGGCCATCGGCTTCTGAGCTCAGCTGATCTTCGGCAGCTGCCAGTGCTGCCAGGCAGCCAGCACCCGCAGCACGAAGCACGCGGTGCCGCCGGCCAGCATCACCGCCGTCTTGGGCAGGCCGCGCTTGATCCCGATGACGACCACTGTCGCCCCGAGCAAGGCGGCGACCGCGTAGATGTCCACCCTCAGCACGGCCGGGATCCGGCCCAGCAGCACGTCGCGCAGCGCCCCGCCGCCCACCGCGGTCAGCGTGCCCATGAAGACCGAGCTGACCGGCAGCAGCCCGAAGTCCAGGGCCTTCAGCGCGCCCGCGGCGCAGAACAGCCCGAGTCCCGCGGCGTCCAGGCCGGTCAGCAGCCAGCTGGGGATCTGGCCAGCGGGCTGATGGAGCACGAACGTGGCCAGGCCGGCCAGCACGGCCACCGGCAGGTAGAGCGGATCGGTCAGCGCCGCCACCGGGGTGGCCCCGATGAGCACGTCCCGGATGGCCCCGCCGCCCACCGCGGTGACGCAGGCCAGTACCACCACGCCGAAGAGATCGAGCCGCGCCGCCGTGCCGACCGCCGCCCCCTCGACCGCGAACACCAGCGTCGCGGCCAGGTCGAACCCGCGCAGCAGCCTGCCGTCGCTCCCGTGGCCCGTCGCCACAGGCACCCCGCTGGCCATGCCTCAGCATAGAACTGCAGTGCCCGGCGCTCTGGTCAGGTCCGTGACCCCCAGGCTGGTCAGCGGCGGTAGATGCCGCTCGGCTGACGTCGCTGCGACGGCCAGCAGCACCAGCGGCGTGATGACGGCGAAGACCCGGGTGGTCTTGCTCTGTGACCCTTGGCGGTACTGCTGCCGGTAGATGTCCCGGAAACGAGGCCTTTCTGGTGGTCCTGCCATAGCGACCGGGCTACCCGGCGAGCCGGTCGCTGCTCACCCTCCTCCGCCCGCTTCCAGGCCCTGTGCCATCCAGCCGGGCGTGTCGAGTCGCCCTGCGTTGTGACCTTCTTGACGGTTTAGGCCCTCGGCCCGTCGTTGCCGCTGTCGTGCAGCGCCTGGCGGAGCTGGCGACGGGAGGAGATATCGAGCTTGGTGAAGACCTTGGCCAGGTGGTACTCAACAGTGCGCGGGCTGAGGAACAGCTGGCCGGCGATCTCCGGATTCGATAGGCCCGCCCGGGCCAGGCGGGCGATCTGGGCCTCTTGCGGGGTGAGCTGGTCGTGTGTGCCGGTGGTGCGCTTGCGGACGGTCTCGCCGGTGGCCAGCAGCTCGCGACGGGCCCGCTCGGCGAATGCCTGCATGCCGATCGTGGAGAACATCTCGTGGGCGGTGCCCAGCTGTGTCCGCGCCTCGGCTCGTCGGCCCTCGCGACGCAGCCACTCGCCGTAGAGCAGGTGCGTACGCGCCAGCTCGGTACGACGAAATGTGCGGCTCAGACGGTCGGCCGCCTCGCGATACCAGCGCTCGGCGCTCTCGCCCTCGCTGAGCAGCGCTCGAGAACGCGCATAGACGCCCTGCCCCCAGTCGGTCTGGCCGACGCTCGTCGCCTCGGCCAGCTGGTCGAGCGCGTCGTCGGCCAGCCGGGTCTGCCCGGTCCTGCTGGCAGCCTCGATCAACTCGGGGAGCGTCCACATGGAGATGGTCTGGCCAGGCCCTTGCCCGGCGACTTGCTGTGCCTCGGCTAGGGCCGTTTCGTAGCGGCCGAGCCCGTTATAAAGGACGGCGGCTGCCCATTGCGACGTTTGGACTCCGACATCCTGGCCTGCAGCCCGCGCAGCCGTGCTCACGGCCTCGATCAGCGGGGCCGCCTCGGCTTCGGCCCCCCGGAATCCGGCCAGCAACACGGCGCCGAGCGGGGCAAGGCGGGTCCCGGTCGCCGCTGCGATCGCTTCCCCCTCCGCGACCAGCGAAGCGGCCGCCGCGAAATCGCCGCGCAAGACCGTAAGCCAGGCCATCGAATTCACCCAGAGCACCAGCTGAGTCAGCATGCCCGCCTCGCGGCAGGCCTGGAGCTCGCGGTCGTTAATCGTGTAGTAGCTCTCCTCATCCCACACCGTTACCGCGGCGATTCCAGCCACCGCGCTCCATCGCCGACGCTCCGCCGCGGGGATCTCTTCTTCGGCAAAAACCCGCGCTGATCGTCTCAGCAGGGGCGCCGCCTGGGCGCGTCCCTCGGTGACTAGCACGGCTAGCCCGTCTAGCAGCAGATCGGAGAACCGGGGCGCGCCGGCAGGCGGCGGGGCTGACCGGGCGGCCCGGGCGACTTCGTCCAGGCTGTCGGGACCCGCGAACTTGCCGGCGAACGTCGCGGCATACCACGCGTCCAGGTAAGTGTCGCGCGCGAGCGCGGCATCCAGCGGCTCCAGCTGCCTGGCCGCCTTCATAAGCAGCGCCAGAGCTTCGCCGCCCGGGCCAGAAGCGAACGCGATCTGCCCGCGCAGCAGGTTAACGCGGCCGTGCTGGAGTTCGTCCAGCGGCCCTGCCGCCGCGGTGGCAAGCAGTTCAAGGGCCGCATCGAAAGCGCCAGCCTGCAGGCTCGCCTGCGCGGCTCCCAAGGCACGCTCGGATCGCGGGGCGGGCTCGGGGGTCAGCTCGACCGCGCGCCGCAAGAACGCCACCGCCGCGGCCATCCCTCCGCGGGCCTGCGCCCGACCCGCCGACCGCTCCAGCTCCGCGGCCACCTCCTCATCGGGCCACGGCGCCGCCGCCGCCAGATGCCACGCCCGCCGGTCCGGGTCCCTATCCCGGTCGGTCACCTCGGCCAGCGCCCGGTGCGCCGCCTGCCGTTCCGGCGCTGACGCCGCCGAGTACACCGCCGACCGCACCAGCGGATGCCGGAACCGCACCCGCGCACCGATCTCCATCAACCCGTCCGCCTGGGCGGGCTCCGCGGCCCAAGCGGCGATCCCTAGTCGCTGGGCCCCCCGCCACACCAGCACCGGGTCCCCGGCCGGTTCAGCCGCCGCGACCAGCAGCAGCGACCGCGTGTCAGCGGGCAGTGCCCCCAGCCGCCGCCGGAAGGACTGCTCAATCCGCGCCGGGACCGGCAGGACATCGGCCAGCCCAAACCTGCCCGCCAGCTGCGCCGAGTCCAACCCGCGCGGCAGCTCCAACAGGGCCAGCGGGTTACCCGCCGTCTCAGCCACAATCCGGTCCCGGACCCGGTCATCGAGCCCGAACCGGACCACCGAGCGCAGCAGCGTACGGGCCTCCTGCTCCGGCAAGCCCCGAAGCTCAAGCTCCGCCAGCCCCGCGAACTGCTCGCCCGGCTCGCGCGCACCGAAGATCAGTGCTACCGGCTCGGCCAGCAACCGCCGCGCCACGAAGGCCAGCACCTGGGCCGATGCCAGGTCCAGCCACTGCGCGTCATCGATCACGCATAGCAGCGGCCGATCCTCTGCCGCCTCCGCTAGCAATGTCAGCACCGCCAGGCCGACCAGGAACTGGTCCGGCGCGGTCCCCTCCCGCAGCCCGAACGCGACTCCCAGCGCGTCGCGCTGTGGACCAGGCAGGCCGTCCAGCCGGCCCAGCAACGGCGCGCATAGCAGGTGCAAGCCGGCGAACGCGAGCTCCATTTCCGACTCCACCCCTGCCGCCCGGGCCACCCGCATCTCCGCCGCTGCCCCGGCCAGGTACTCCAGCAGCGCCGACTTTCCCACCCCCGCCTCGCCCCGCACCACCAGCGCCCGACCGCGTCCCGACCGCAGATCCCCCAGCAGGCCATCAAGGGCCGCGCGCTCTCGTTGGCGGTCCAGCAGCGCTGACGTCAGCTCGGATCGCTTACCCATGCCCATCACCGCACATTTCCGGCAGCAGTCCATCGGCACCGCTAAGTCAGCAGGCCTCTGCCAGACCCCTGATGTCAGCGTTCAGGAATCCGGGCAGGGCAAAGCAGGACGGTGCGGCGACTGTCATCTCCAGCCAACTGACCGGCCAGGGGGGCTGTCAAGAGGAATGGTCTCGGCTCGTGCCGCGGCGCTGGTCGTCCTTGACACAGGCCTCCCGGCCATCGGCAGTCGTCAAGCAGCCGCAACCATAGCCAGACCCGGCTCTGCCTCGACCAGCTTTCTGGCCCGCCTGCCGGCCCCTGTCTGCGTCATGACGGCAGTCGCCCTCCACATGACGTCCATATGGAAGGCACCCGGCCTCCAGGCAAGATTGATGACGGCAGAAGCCCCGGCCACACTCGTGGCTCGGGGCTTCTGACCTGTGCTTCTGATGGGGTGAGCGAGGGGATTCGAACCCCCGACACCCAGGACCACAACCTGGTGCTCTAACCAACTGAGCTACGCCCACCATCGCCGCGTAATCGCCGGCGGCAAGCAAACGCGCGCTGTCCCGGGGGACATCGCGCGGGCTTCGAAGAAGTATAGCGGCCCGGCGCAGGCCTCGCGTCAGGTCTGCGCGCCGCCCGCCGTGCTCGGCTGGCCGGCTGCTGCCGCGCCGGGCTCGGCCGCGCCGTTGGCCGCGCTGGGCTCGGTGAACCGGGCCGCGATCTCCCGCGCCGTGGCCGAGTCCGGGCCGGGCTGCGGGACGAACACCGCCTCCCGGTAGTACCGGAGCTCCTGCACGCTCTCCCGGATGTCAGCCAGCGCCCGGTGCCCGCCGTGCTTGGCCGGGGTGGCGAAGTAGGCCCGCGGGTACCAGCGGCGGGCCAGCTCCTTGATGCTGGACACGTCCACCATCCGGTAGTGCAGGAAGCCGTCGAGCTCGGGCATGTCCCGGGCGATGAACGTCCGGTCGGTGGCGATGGAGTTACCGCACAGCGGCACCCGCTTGGGCTCGGCCACGTGCCCGCGGATGTAGCTGAGCACGATGTCCTGCGCCTCGGCCAGCGTCACCCCGCTCGGCAGCTCTTCCAGCAGCCCCGAGGTGGTGTGCATGTCGCGGACCACGTCTGGCATGGTGGCCAGTGCCTCCGCGGGGGGCTTGATGATCACGTCGACGCCCTCGTCGAGCAGGGTCAGTTCGGCGTCGGTCACCAGGCAGGAGATCTCGATGAGGGCGTCATGCTCGATGTCGAGCCCCGTCATCTCGCAGTCGATCCATACCAGCCGGTCATTCACCCTCATAGCCTATGGCCTCTGCCCGGATGTTCGGCCGTCATGCACAGATGACCGCGCGCCGGGCGAGATAAGCGGCGGCCGGTGCTACACCCCCGCGATGCTGAACGACCGGACCACCGCGTCGTACGACGCCGGCTGGCCGCCCAGGTTCAGCGCCGAGGCCCGGTCCGCGGGCACCGGCGCGGACAGCATCCGCTGCGCCAGCGCCTGGCGGTCCAGGTCGCAGTCGGCCAGCGGCTCTCCGATCCGGCCGCCGGGCGTGGTCGCGCTGACGATCTGGTCGATGTCGATGCTTCCCGGCCCGATGCTGTCGCACGCCGGGACCTGGGACGCGCCGAAATGCCCGCCGAGGGACCACAGCGCCCGGCTCCGGGGCTTGCCCGGATGACGGAACGGGGCGGGCGCGCCCGCCGGCCACCGCCGGGGCACCTGCCAGGAGTCCAGCCAGGACATGATCTCGCCCAGCCCGATCATCTGGTAGCTGGTGAACGGGACTCTGGGCGAGGAGACCACTCCGATCTGCACGCACAGCCGGCCCTCGCGGTTCACGCCGGGCACGTGCCGGGCGGGCGTCTCGGGCGCGTAGTCGATGTTCTCCCGGGTCCCTAGCGCGCACCCGGCCCGGACGATCGGCAGCATCTGCACGATGTCGCCGGCCACCGGATCCCACACCAGGTGGCAGGGCCGTTTCTCCTCCATCAGCCGGTGCGCGACCGACCAGGCCGAGACAGCCTTCGGATCAGCGCCGAAGGTCAGCCAGACCACCCGCGGCGCGCCTCCCCCCAGATTTCCCCCGTCGGTCTCTGCCCGAATGCACTTGGCGCCCCGCATCCACGCATCCACCAAGGGTGTCCCTCCTGAGGATCTAACGGTCTAGACCTTCTAGCTCCCTTTAACCTGCTTACGTCAGTACGGGTGATTAGTCCAGAGGCGCGCCGTTAGGATTTTGCATGCTGGACTTTCGGGGGTTCCGTCCGACTGTGACCGGAATCGGGTAAATCGTGGGGGATTCGCCACCCGGACAGGAAGAATTTTCGCGCGCCGGGACCATGCGGCAACAGGCACGTGCGGCGGTCCTGACTGCGCCCACGGGTCAGACCCGGCGGCCCCGCTCGCACCAGCCCGCTGTCCGGTGCCCGCTCTCGCCGGGTCTGCCTGTCGCCCGGCGTCATGCTGCTGCCGAGCTGGGCCGAGGTCCGGCGCCCCGCTCGCGCCGGACCTCTTGCCCATACAGACGCGCGTCCTGCCCCGCCGGTTGACCGTTCCCGGCCGCCGTTCGGCCTTACAGCGCGGCGACCGCCGCGGCGATGCCGGCCCGGGTCGCCTCATCCGGCGGGTCGACCGGCATCCGGGCCGTGGTCCCGCCCAGTCCGCGCCGCTCCAGGGCGTACTTGACCCGGCCGATGCTCGCCCCGAGGGCCACGATCCGGTCTAGGGCCTGCTGCCACCGATCCGTCTCGTCCGCCGCTCCGGCGGCCAGCGCCGCGCTGAGCGCCGCGTAGACCTCGGGGTAGGCGCCCGCCCGCCCGGAGATCACGCCCGCCCCGCCGGCCCGCATGGTGGCGGCCGGATCGCTGTCGTCGCCGGAGAACATGGCTGCTCCCGGCGCCGCCGCGGCGTATCCGGCCAGCTCGCCGGCGGCCGAGCCGCTCAGCTTCACGCCCGTCAGGCCCGTCCGGGCCGCGATCTGGCCGAACAAGGTGACCGGCACGTGCAGTCCGGTCCGTTCGGGAAAGATGTAGGCGTACAGCTCCGGGCCGGGCGCGGCGTCCCGGATGCAGGCGTAGTGGGCGGTCAGCTCATCAGGCCGCGCGGGCAGGTAGTACGGCGTGATGGCCGCGATCCGCGTCGCGCCGAGGGCGGCCGCGGCCCGGGCCAGCCGGGCGCTGCGGCGGCTGTCCGGCGCCCCGACGTGCGCGATGACCCGGTCCGGGCCCGCCTCGGCCAGGGCCAGCTCGATCAGCGTCAGCCGCTCGGCGTCATCCAGCGCCGGGAACTCGCCCGTCGTCCCGGCCACGAACAGGCCGTCCAGCTGTCCGGCCACGTGCTTGTACAGGGCCCGGTTCGCGGCGGCGTCCAGCTCGCCGTCCCGGCCGAACAGGGTGGGCACGGCGGCGAAGACGGCCGCCGCCGAGCTCACTTGTAGACCGGGCGCTTGAAGAAGGCGGAGGACTCCGGTCGCCACAAGAACCAGATCGCGGCCGCCCCCGCGATCCAGGTCAGGATGGGGAAGACCAGGTCGATAACGGTCTTGGGGCCGCGGAAGGCCTGCAGCACGGACAGCGTCTCGATGACGAACAGCACCGTCGAGGTGATCCGGGCCCAGCTCTTGCCCTGGCCGTTGGCCCGGGCCATCCACAGCCACAGCGCGATCCCGATGCCGGCCGACAAGACGGCCACGAGGAGGAACGCCCGGAACGCCGAGTCGATCTGGGTCGGCGTGTAGTTCGGGAACTCCTTGCGCAGCGCCGGCTTGATGGTGCTGATGAACACCAGGGAGAGGATCAGGCTGACGGTGCTGATGGCCGCGCCCACGTACATGAGCTTGACCGCGTTCTGCACCGGCTTGGGCGCGACGGCCTGGTCGGGCTCGAGAGTCTTGTCGCTAGACGGGAAGCGCTGGAACATGATGACCTCTGCTGGCTGGGCGAGCGGGATGACCCCTGAGCTTAATAGGCCGCCGCCAGAGCGGCCATTCAGTGCCGCGGCGCGCCAGGCACCGGTCCGGCCGGGCCATACTGGCAGGCGTGACGGACGAGACCTCGGCCGCCCCGAGGGAGTCGGCCCCGAGGGCGGGCGCAGCGGACGGGCCGGTACCGGCCCCCGCGGGCCTGCCCAGTCCCCGGCTGCTGCGCTGGGAGATCGTCACCGTCTTCGCCGTCTCCCTCGGCGCCAGCGGCATCTACGCCCTGGTCCAGTACATCGGCTCGCTGACCGCCCAGCAGGCCCTCAGCAAGCAGGCCGTGATCGTGCACGGCACCCAGGCCCCCGGCCGCCCGCTGCTCGACCTGTTCCTCCAGCTCACCAGCATCAGCCTGGCCCTGGCCCCGGTGCTGCTGGTGTTCTACCTGCTGGCCCGGTCGGGGGAGGGGCCGTCCTCGATCGGCCTGGACGCCCGCCAGCCGGGTAAGGACCTGACCTGGGGTGCCCTGCTGGCCGCGGTCATCGGCGGCTCCGGCCTGGCCCTGTATCTGATCGCCTACCACCTCGGCGTCGAGCTCAACGTGGTGGCCGAGAACCTGCCCGCCGTCTGGTGGCGCTTCCCGGTGCTGGTCCTGTCCGCGGCCCAGAACGGCATCCTCGAAGAGGTCATCGTCGTCGGCTACCTGCTGTCCCGGCTGGACCAGCTCGGGGTGCGGCCCGCCTGGGCCATCGCCATCAGCGCCACCATCCGCGGTTCGTACCACCTGTACCAGGGCATCGGCGCGTTCTTCGGCAACGCCGCCATGGGCGTCATCTTCGGCCTGTTCTACCGCCGCTACGGCCGGGTCGCCCCGCTGATCATCGCGCACACCCTGATCGACGCCGTCACCTTCGTCGGCTACGCGCTGCTGGCCGGCCACGTCTCCTGGCTGCCGGCCCCGTGACCGTGCTGCACCGGCTCTGGGAGCGGATCTCCGGCAGCCAGCCGCTGCCGCCCGCCTGGGTGGTGGCCGTGACCGCGCTGGCCGCCCTGCTCCTGGTGCTGAGCGCCGTTTCCTGGCGCTGGTCCGGCAAGGTCATCACCATCGCCCACGAGGGCGGTCACGCGCTGGTCTCGGTGCTGTCCGGACGGCGCCTGGAGGGCATCCGGCTGCACTCCGACAGCTCCGGCGTGACCTATTCGCGCGGCCGGCGCCGCGGGCCGGGCGTCGTGGCCACCGCCGCCGCGGGCTACCTGGCTCCCTCGCTGCTCGGCCTCGGCGCGGCCGCGCTGCTGGCCGTCCGGCACCAGACCGCGCTGCTGTGGCTGGGCCTGGTCCTGCTGGGCGCGACGTTCCTGGCCATCCGCAACGCCTTCGGCGCGGTGGCCGTGCTGGTCACCGCGGGCGGTGTCTTCGCGGTCAGCTACTTCGCCTCGGCCGCGGTCCAGGCCGGCTTCGCCTACCTGGTCGCCTGGTTCCTCCTGCTCGGCGGCCTGCGCCCGGCCCTCGAGCTGGCCCGCCGCGGCCGCCTGGCCGGCGGCGGCGCGTCCGACGCCGACCAGCTGGCCCGCCTGACCCGTGTCCCGCGCGGCGCCTGGGTCGCCGTGTTCCTCCTGGCCGGCGCCGCCTGCCTGGCCCTCGGCGCCCGTCTCCTCATTCCCTGACCGGGCCGTTTCCCCGGCCCTGGCCGCCGCCCGCTCTGGCTGTTTCGCCGTTAGCGCGCGAAGATTTTGTACACACGTTGACGGTATTCACGGCCCTCATTATCGTGGTCTGATACTTGGGTTCTGATGGGGCGAGAAGGGTCATCATGGCCAGGGCCACCGCAGTCAAGATGCCCGCCGAGGCGGGTGCCGTCCACGGCTGCGAGGGAGCCCGCCGCGTCCTCGCCCTGATGCTGGCCTTCTCGGCCGACCGGAACACCCTGACCGCCCGCGAGCTGGCCGCGGCCACCGGCATCGCGCTGCCCAGCGTCTACCGCTACATCACCCTGCTGCGCGAGACCGGCCTGCTGACCGGCGACGAGCGGGGCAGCTACCGGCTGTCCGGCCGCCTCATCGGCCTGGCCCGCGCCGCCGAGGCCGCGGAGAGCATCGTCGAGCTGGCCGACCCGGTCATGCGCGAGCTGAGCGGCCAGACCGGCGAGACGGTCATCCTGGTCCGGCTCATCGGGCGTTCGGCCGTGTGCGTGCACCGGATCGAGTCCCGGCAGCGGCTGCGCATCGCGTTCGAGCCGGGGCAGCCCATGCCGCTGGAGCGCGGCGCCAGCGCCCGGCTGCTGCTGTCCGGCCTGGCGCCCGAGCAGCGCCGGTCCTACCTGGCCCCGCTGGCCGAGCGTGACCCGGACGCCGCCGCCGAGCTGGAGCGCGGCGCCGCCCATGCCGCCGCGCAGGGTTACGCGGTCAGCGAGGAGGAGCTGGAGAAGGGCGTCTGGGCCGTGTCCGCGCCGGTCTTCCAGGCCAAGCGCCTGGTCGCGGTGATCACCGTCCCCTCGCCGCTGGTCCGCGCGCCCGCTCCGCTGCAGGACAAGCTGCTGAGCCAGGTCCGCGCGGCCGCCGGGGCCATCACCGCGGCCGTCAGCAGCTCGCCGCACTGAGCTGGCTCCCGGTCACCCCGCCGTTATCCTGCCCGCATGCCGGACTACCGCGACGCGATCCCGGGCACGCGCACCAGCGCGGGCCTGGTCACCCTGGGCGAGCTGCAGGCCGCGATGGCCTCCGGCGAGCTCACCTCCCGCGCGCTGACCGGCTTCTACCTGCACCGCATCGACCGGCTCAACCCGGCCCTGCACGCCGTCATCACGGTCAACATCAATGCCGGCACCGAGGCCGCGGCCAGTGACGCGGCCCGCGCCTGCCGCGGACCCCGCGGCCCGCTCGAGGGCATTCCCGTGCTGGTCAAGGACAATATCCAGGTCACCGGGATGCCGACCACCGCGGGCTCGCCCGCGCTGCTCAGCGCCGAGCCGCCGGACGGGTTCCTGGTCGATCGGCTGCGCGCGGCGGGTGCGGTCATCATCGGCAAGGCCAACCTGTCGGAGTGGGCCAACTTCCGCTCCGCCCACTCCACCAGCGGCTGGTCGACGCTGGGCGGGCAGACCGCCAACCCGCACGCCCTGGACCGCAACCCGTCCGGCTCCAGCTCGGGCTCGGCGGCCGGGGTGGCGGCCGCGCTGGCCCCGCTGGCCGTGGGCACCGAGACCGACGGCTCGATCCTGTGCCCGGCCAGCGCCTGCGGGGTCGTCGGCATCAAGCCGACCGGCGGGCTGATCAGCCGCCGCGGCATCGTGCCCATCTCCCCGGTCCAGGACACGGCCGGCCCGATAGCGGGCGGGGTCGCCGACGCCGCCGCGCTGCTGTCCGTGCTGGCCGCCGCCGACCCGCACGATCCCGTCGCCCCCGCCGACCGCGAGTCAGCCGAACGGGCCGTGGCTCTCCTTGATCCCGCCACCCTCGAGCGCACCCTGGATCCCGCGGCCCTGGACAGCGCCCGGCTGGGGGTCTGGCGGGCCCCGTCCGCCTCGGCCGGCCCGGCCACCACCGCCGTGCTCGACCTGGCCGTGGCCAAGCTCAGGGCGCTCGGCGCGACGGTCGTCGACCCGGTCGTCCTGCCCGGGGCCGGGCTGATCGCCGAGCCGGAGTTCACCGCCTTGCGGCACGAGTTCAAGTACGGGCTCAACGCCTACCTGGCCTACCTGGCCGGGCTGGGCTTCGACGCCGTGCCGCCCACCCTGGCCGAGCTGATCGACTTCAACAAGCGCAACGCGGACCTGGTGCTGTCCCGCTTCGGACAGGACATCTTCGAGGCGTCCGAGGCCACCGTCGGCGACCTGGCCGATCCCGGTTACCTGGCCGCCCGGCGGGAGGCGACCCGGCGGGCCCGGGACGCCATCGCCGCGCCACTGGACGAGCACGGCCTGGAGGCCATCGTCGCCCTCACCGCCAACCCGGCCGGGCCGATCGACTACGTGCTCGGCGACCACGACGTGTTCCACACCACCGGGCCGGCCGCGGTGGCCGGCTGCCCGTCGATCACCGTCCCGGCCGGGCAGGTGTCCGGGCTGCCCGTCGGCCTGTCCTTCTTCGGCCCGCGCTGGAGCGAGCCGCGGCTGATCGCCCTGGCCTACGCCTTCGAGCAGGCCACCCGGGCCCGCCAGCTGCCCGCCCTGCCCGCCAGCTCCCCATCCTCCCCGGCCGCCGAGTCTTAGGGATAACCTGGCCTCCATGGATTCCTGGCGTGCTGCGTATGTCCCGGTTCTTCCCGGGAGCGGTCCGGCCCCGCGGATCCACGACACCGCCACCGGTGAGCTGGTCCTGGCCGCGGCCGGGCCGGTGGCCAGCATGTACGCCTGCGGCATCACGCCGTACGACGCGACGCACATCGGGCACGCCGCCACCTACACCGCCTGGGACCTGCTCGTCCGGGCCTGGCTGGACGCCCGGCCGGAGATCCCCGAGGCCGACCAGTCGCCCGACGACCAGCCCGCCCGGTACACCGTGCTGTACGTGCAGAACGTCACCGACGTCGACGACCCGCTGCTCGAGCGGGCCGACCGGGATGGTGAGGACTGGCGCGAGCTGGCCCGCCGGGAGATCCAGCGGTTCCGCGGCGACATGGAGGCGCTGCGCGTCCTGCCGCCCGCCCACCTGATCGGCGCGGTCGAGGCGCTGCCCCTGATCGAGCGGTTCACCGCCCGGATGGCCGACCGCGGCGCCCTCTACAACGTCGACGAGGACCTGTACTTCGCCAAGTCGGCCGACCCGCGGTTCGGCGCGCTGTCCGGCCCCGGCACTCCCAGCGGCTATGACCCGGCCGAGATGGCCAGCCTGTTCGCCGAGCGCGGCGGCGACCCGGACCGGCCCGGGAAGAAGGACCCGCTCGACGCCATGGTCTGGCGGGCCGAACGTCCCGGCGAGCCCGCCTGGGATTCACCGTCGGGCCGCGGCCGGCCCGGCTGGCACGTGGAGTGCGCCGCCATCGCCACCGAGTACCTGGGCCCGGTCTTCGACGTCCAGGCCGGCGGTTCGGACCTGGTCTTCCCGCACCATGAGATGAGCGCCGCGCACGCCCGGGTGGCCTACCCCGGCCACGACGGCGGGTTCGCCCGGGTCTACGCCCACGCCGGGATGGTCAGCTACCAGGGCGCCAAGATGTCCAAGTCGCTGGGCAACCTGGTCTTCGTCAACGGCCTGCTGGCCGGCGGGGTGGACCCGATGGCCCTGCGGATGGCCTTGCTGGCCCACCACTACCGGTCCGACTGGGAGTGGACCGGCGCCGCGCTGGCCGACGCCAACGCCCGGCTGACCCGCTGGCGCGCCGCCCTCGCCCACACCGAGGCCGCCGCCTCGGCCAGCCCCGAGACCGCCCCGTCCAGCGCCGCGGCCGAGACCCTCACCGGCGTCCGCGCCCGCATGCGCAACGACCTGGACGCCCCCGGCGCGCTGGCCGTCATCGACCGCTGGGCCAACCGCCTGCTGGCCGACGCCCCGACCCGCATCACCCCCTCCGACGTGGCCGGCGCCCACCTGGTCCGGGACCTCGCCGACGCCCTCCTCGGCATCCGCCTGTAGCCCGGCGGCCTGCCTGTCACGCCCAGGCTGGCCACCCGGGCTGACGCCCGTCAAGCCGTACCGTCTGCCTGTGGATAACCGTCTCGGTTATCCACAGGACAGCCAGCCGCCGTGGCCGGGCCCGGTCCTCCCGCCGCACGCTGGGCCCATGACGTACACCCCCATCGCCGGCGATGATCTCCCGCCGGACCATCCCAGCCAGCCTGTCCACTCCGGCCAGCCCGTCCACTCCGGCCAGCCCGTCCACTCCGGCCAGCCCGTCGGCCCGGTGATCCGGGCCGGCTCGCCCGCCGCCCTGCTGCGGGTCATCCCCCGCCTCCTCGGTTTCGCGCCCGCGTCCAGCCTGGTCGTCATCGGCGTCTCCCCTCCCCGTGACCGCATCCGGATCACCCTCCGCTATGACCTGCCCGACCCGCCCGAGACCGGCGTGCTCGCCGACCTGGCCGCGCATGCGGTGGCCGTGGCGGGCCGGGAGCAGCTGACCGGCCTGGTGGCCGTCGGCTACGGTCCCGAGGCGCTGGTCACCCCGGTTACCCGCGCGCTGCGCGACGCCGCCCAGCGAGCCGGGATCGGCCTGCTGGAGTTCCTCCGCGTTGATGAGGGCCGCTACTGGTCCTACACCTGCGGCGACGAGGGCTGCTGCCCGGCGGCCGGGCACCCCCTTCGACGCGGCCACCGGCCCGGGCAGCACCGACCCGGCCGGCATCGGCCTGGCCGCCACTGACCCAGCCGCCGCCGCCCTGGCCGCCATCGGGCCCGTCCTGGCCAGCCGCGCCGACCTGGCCGCCCGCGTCGCGCCGCTCGGCGGCCTGACCGCCGAATCCATGCGCCAGGCCACCCGCCGGGCCGAGCAGCACGTCTCCCGGCTGCTGAGCCGGGTGCGCACCTCGTCCCGCCTGGGCGCGGCCCGGCAGATGATCGCCGCCGAGGGCCTGGCCGCCGTCGGCGCCATGATCAGCCGCTACCGGGCCGGGGGCCGGTTCAGCTCCGACGACGAGATCGCCCGGGTCGCCGTCGCGCTGCGCGACCTGAGAATCCGGGACGACGCCTGGGCCCGGATGGACCCTGCGCACGCCGAGGCGCACCTGCTCCTGTGGACCGACGTGGTCCGCCGGGCCCGGCCTGGTCACGTCGCCGGGCCGGCTGCTCTGCTGGCCTTCGTGGCCTGGCAGTCCGGTGACGGGGCGCTGGCCAACGTGGCCCTGGACCGGGCGCTGTACGACGCGCCCGCTTACTCGATGGCGCTGCTGCTCCGCCAGGTCATCGCGGCCGGGGCGCCGCCCTCGCTGGCCCGGCTGCCGATGACGCCGGAGGAGGTCGCGGCCAGCTACGAGGGTGCCGAGCCTCACGCCGACGGGCCGGACCGCGACCTGGACGTTCCCCCGCCCGGCCTGGATGATGAAGGCTGATGACCTCGACCGGGGCTGCGTTCCGGGCCGGGATAAACTGCCGGGAATGTCCGCTTGGCTGACAGTGGTCCAGACCATGGAGGGTGCTGCATGACGGTCGCTACGCACGAGGCCGCCGTGGCCCGGCTACGCGAGACCTATGCGGCGCTGCCGCCCGGGACGCCGGTGCGGCTGGCCAAGCGCACCTCCAACCTGTTCCGGTTCCGTGACGACGTGCCGAAGACGTCCGGCGCCAGCGCCAGTAGCAGTGCGGGTGCCAGCGCTGCCGCGGGCGGCCTGGACGTCTCGGCCTTCGATCATGTGCTGGAAGTCGACCCGGTCCGGCGGACCGCCCGGGTCGGCGGCATGACCACCTACGAGGACCTGTGCGACGCCACCCTGGCCCATCAGCTCATGCCGCTGGTGGTGCCGCAGCTGAAGACCATCACTCTCGGCGGCGCGGTCACCGGGCTGGGCATCGAGTCGACCTCGCTGCGCAACGGCATGCCGCACGAGTCGGTCACCGAGATGGAGATCCTCACCGGTGACGGCCGCGTCGTCCGCGCCACCCCGGACAACGAGCACGCCGACCTGTTCCGCGGCTTCCCGAACTCCCTCGGCACCCTCGGCTACGCCCTGTCCCTCACCATCGAGCTCGAGCCGGTGCGGCCCTACGTGCACCTGCGGCACTTCCGGTTCGCCGCGCCGGAGGCCTGCATGGAGGCGATCGCCCAGATCGCCGCCGACGGGAGCTACGCCGGCCACCGGGCCGATTTCGTGGACGGCACCGCGTTCTCCACCGACGAGCTGTACCTGACCGTCGGCGCGTTCAGCGACGTGGCCCCGTGGCGCAGCGACTACACCGGCCAGCAGATCTACTACCAGTCGATCCGGCAGTACCAGGAGGACTTCCTGCCCATCCGCGACTACCTGTGGCGGTGGGACACCGACTGGTTCTGGTGCTCCCGGCCTTTTGGCGTGCAGAAGCCGCTGATCAGGGCGTTGTGGCCGCGCCGCTACCGGCGCTCGGACGTGTACCACAAGCTGGTCGCGCTGGACCGCCGGCACCGCCTGACCGCCACCATGAACGAGCGCCGCCGGGTCCCGGCCCGCGAGTCCGTCATCCAGGACGTGGAGATCCCGGTCAGCCGCGGCGCCGAGTTCCACCGCTTCTTCGCCGAGAACGTGGGCATGAGCCCGGTCTGGATGTGCCCGCTGCGGGTCCGCGGCCAGCAGGGACAGCCCTGGCCGCTGTGGCCGCAGCAGCCCGGCGAGATCTTCGTGAACTTCGGCTTCTGGGGGATGGTGGCGCTGCCCGCCGGCGAGCAGGACGGCTACTACAACCGCCTGATCGAGGACGAGGTGGCCAAGCTGGACGGGCACAAGTCGCTGTACTCGACGTCCTTCTACCCGGAGGAAGAGTTCTACCAGCGCTACGACGGCGCGGCCTACCAGGCCCTCAAGCATTCCTACGACGGCGGCGGACGGCTGCTGAGCCTGTACGAGAAGTGCGTCCTGGGACGCTGACCGCCACAGACAACACCAGAGACGGAAGGAAAGGAACAGCCACGATGGCACTAGCCGAGGTCTTCGAGGCATTCGCGGGGCCGGACGCCCCGGTGGAATTCACGGCCTATGACGGCAGTCACGCCGGAATGCCCGGTTCCCCGGTCAAGGTCACGGTCCGCTCGCCGGCTGCCGTGGCCTACCTGGCCCAGGCTCCCGGCGGCCTCGGCCTGGCCCGGGCGTACGTGTCCGGCCAGCTGGACGTCGAGGGCGACATGTACGAGGCCCTCAACCGGATGACCAAAGCCCAGGCCATCGGCCTCAGCGTGGCCGAGAAGCTCCGCCTGCTGAACGCCCTCGGCGGCCCGAAGCTCCTGCTGCATCGCGTGCCGCCGCCGCCGCAGGAGGTCCAGCTCCGCAAGCGCTGGCTGGTCGGGCGGCTGCATTCCAAGAGCCGGGACGCCCAGGCGATCTCCCATCACTACGACGTCTCCAACCAGTTCTACCAGTGGGTCCTCGGCCCGAGCATGGCCTATACCTGCGCCTGCTATCCGAGCGAGGACGCCACCCTGGAGGAAGCGCAGGCCAACAAGTTCGACCTGGTCGCGCGGAAGCTCGGCCTGTCGGCGGCCACGCGGCTGCTGGACGTCGGCTGCGGCTGGGGCGGCATGGTCATGCACGCCGCGCGGGAGTACGGGGTGAAGGCCCTCGGCGTCACGCTGTCCGCGCAGCAGGCCGCCTGGGGCCAGGCCGCCATCGAGCGGGAGGGCCTGTCCGGGCTGGCCGAGGTCCGGCACATGGACTACCGGGACGTCGCCGAGTCGGGGTTCGACGCGGTCAGCTCCATCGGGCTCACCGAGCACATCGGCAAGCAGAACCTGCCCTCCTATTTCTCCTTCCTGCTCGGCAAGCTGAAGCTCGGCGGCCGCCTGCTCAACCACTGCATCACCCGGCCGAATGACATCGAGCCGCCCATCCGCAAGAACGGGTTCATCAACCGGTACGTGTTCCCGGACGGCGAGCTGGAGGGACCGGGCTACCTGATCTCGCTCATGCACGACGCCGGCTTCGAGGTCCGGCACGAGGAGAACCTGCGCGAGCACTACGCCAAGACCCTGGCCGCCTGGGGCGCCAACCTGGACGCGCACTGGGACGAGGCCGTGGCCGAGGTCGGCCAGGGCACGGCCCGCGTCTGGCGCCTGTACATGGCGGGTTCCCGGCTCGGCTTCGACCGGAACCACATCGAACTGCACCAGGTCCTGGGCGTGAAGCTGCACCCGGACGGCACCTCGGCCATGCCGCTGCGCCCCGACTGGGAACAGCCGCGCGTCCTGGCTCAGTAGTCCTGCCCCGGCGGGCTCGGTCGCGGTCTACATCGTCAGCGACGTGGCCGGTGCCGGCCACGACCGCCGCTACGCCGGACGGGTCCTACGCCCGCCCGGCCGCCGTCGCTGCCCCGAGTCCCGCCTCAGCCGCCTGCCCGCCTTCCGGCTCCGCGTCGCGCATCCGCGGCACGGTCCAGGTCGGCGCGGCGGCGGGGCGGGACAGGGCCGTCACGTCACTGATCGCCCCGGCGGCGAACAACGCCGCCACCAGCCGGGCCGTGCCCGCCGGGTCCTGGCCCGCCGGGTTGCGGCCCGCCGGGCCGTCCTGGCCGGGGCCGTCCGAGATGACCGCGACCGGCACGGCGCAGCAGCCTGCCGCCAGGCTGACCAGCCCGTCGTCCGGCCCGGCCACCACCATCAGGTCGGCGTGCTCGGCGGCCAGCGTCATCGCCTGCGCGAACAGCACCGGCCGGCTGAGCTGGCCCGCCAGCAGCTCGGTCACGTTGTCGCCCGGCAGGACCTGGCGTCCGGTGACGGTCGAGATGAGCCGCCGCTCGGCCGGCCCGAACCGCGTCCCGGCCAGGATGCTCCGCAGCGGGGCGGCGCACCCGGCCATGGCGGGGGAGTGCAGCGCGTGCGCGCTGTCCAGCACCTCCACCGGCACGCCTGCCGCGGCGGCTCGCCGGGTCAGGTTGCGGATTCCCGCCGTGGACCCGGCCAGCAGGTGCGAGCGAGGCCCTTCGTAGGCCGCGATGTGCAGCCCGTCGCCCGCGCTCAGCTCCCTTGCCGCCTGCTCGCAGGCCGCCACCCGGGCCATCGCCGACGGCCCGTCGCCGTACCCCCGCAGCACCTGGCCCACCTGCGCCGCCAGCCGCGCCGCTTCGGCCGGCGGCAGGCAGCCCGCCCACACCAGCCCGGCCAGCTCGCCCAGGCCGTAACCGACCCCGGCCACCGGCCTGACCCCGAGCAGGTCCAGCGTCCGCAACCCAGCCAGCGAGGCAGCCAGCCCCGCGGCCGGCGCCAGACCTGCCCGAGCCAACCCCCCGAACAGCACCGCTACCCGTCCGCGTCCCCCCGCCGACACGAACACATCCGGTCCCGCCGTGACCGGCATCCCCGCCGTGACCGACGTCCCGGCCGTCATGTCGTCCTCGGTCCGTGGGCCGCCCCCGGCCTCGGTGCTGCTTTCTGTCTCTACTGCGCCCGACGCGAGGAGCCCCGCCGCCAGCCGCGCCCGTTCCGCCAGCTGATCCGGCGTCGCCGCCGCCAGCGCCACCCGCACCGGGCCGGCCGAGCCGCCCGCCTGAGCGGCCGCCGCCAGCTGACCCGCCAGCCCGCGCAGCTCGCCCATCGAGAACCCGGTTGCCCCCTCGGCGATGACCTCGAGCCGGGCGGCCAGCTCGTCCCGGTCCGCGCCGCCCAGCGCGAACACGCTCGGCTGCCACCCGGCCCCCGAGGAAAACCCGACCCCGCGTCTGCTGGCCAACGTCTCGTTCATCGCTGCCTCCCCGCCCTGAGCCGTCGTGGCCCTGTCCTGGACCGCA
The DNA here is from genome assembly GCA_963744005.1 of uncultured Actinomycetes bacterium. GTDB lineage: Bacteria > Actinomycetota > Actinomycetes > Streptosporangiales > Streptosporangiaceae > Palsa-504. The sequence goes on from CAVURU010000004.1 coordinate 698,351, forward strand.
CCCCGGTGCCCGCCCGGGCCCGTCACCCCGTCCGCCGCACCGGCCCTGGCCGCCGTTACGTCGCCCTCGCCCGCAGGACCCGCCTCGTCCTCGCGAGGTCCCGCATGATCCCCGCGTGCGGATCCCGCCTGGCCCTCGCGTCCCGGTCCCGCCTGGCCCTCGCGCCGTGGCTCAGCCTCATGGACCGGCCGCGCCTCGGCCTCAGCCGTGACCGTCGCCGTGACCTCACCGGCTGCCGTCACCCCGGCCCCGCCGAGAGCCGTCGCTCCGACCTCACCCGCGGCTCTGGCCGCGGCCTTCCGCGCGACCCTCGCGTGGATCTCGCTCGCGGGCCGGGGTCGGCCGCCCCCTCGGCCCCCGTTCGCCGTCCACATCCTGATCCTGTCCGCGAGCACCGCGAACTCCGCGTTGGGCTCCGCCGGCCCGGCTACCGCGTCCGTCTGCGCGGCCTCCGCCTCGGCTGCCTCCGCGTTCGTCGGGCCGAGCTCGGCCAGCGCGTGTCCTGGCCCGGGCAGGTCAGCTTCCGCCTCAGCCGGCGCCGTTCCGCCTTCGCTCCGGACGTCCCTGCCCTCAGCCCGCGCTTCCCAGCCTGCCGGCCAGCTCATCGCGGGCCTCTCCGCACCGGTGATCGCGGGTTGCGGCCGGGTCACCTGACCGGGCGACTCGTCCATCGGCAGCCGGGGCATCGTCAGCGTCACCGGCGCCCCGCCGGGCATCGGCGGCGCGGGCAGCATGGGCACCACCGCCGTGACCACGGGCGACTCGGGCATCGATGGCTCCGCCGCCGCGCGCCGCCGCCGTCCGCGCCGCCGCTCCACCTCGGCTTCCCGGGACAGCACCAGGTGTACGCCCTCGTCTGCCCACAAGCCCTCCTGGCCGGCCCCGGTCGACGGGTCCATGGTGCCCAGGGAGTTGACCGCGGCCAGCCGCCGCCCCGGTGCTCCGGTGCTGGCGTCCGGCCACGGTTCGGGCTCCTGCGGCATCCGGAGCAGCGCGTCCCCGGACTGGATCAGCTCGTGCGGCCGCGGGCACCTGCTGCCTGCCGGGATGGTGCCGACCGTCATGGCCAGCGAGGTCTTGATCAAGCTCGCGATGCCCGCGGCTGCCCGGAGGTAGCCGATGCCGGCTGACACCGCGCCGAGCGCAGCCGGCTCGCGCTGCCCTGCCGCAACTGGGCGAACGCGATGAGCTCGGACAGGTCGCCCCCGGCGGTTCCGCTGCCCTCGCCCTCGATGAGCTGGATGTCCGACGGATCGACGTCGGCCTGCACGTAGGCCTGCAGCAGGGCCTGGCCGTCGAGCCCGGCCGGAGAGACCGGGACCGTGCTCCAGCCCGCGATCTCGGCGTAGATCGGCATTCCCGCGGCCCGGGCGTCGGCCGAACGCGCCAGGATCAGCACCCCGCAGCCCTCGCCGGGCAGCAGCCCGCAGGGGTCGGCGGCGTAGACGCGCATCGCGTTCTGGCCCAGGGTCCCGGCTTGCGCCTGGGCGCTGAGCCAGGCCGGGTCGAGCCCGAGCTCGGCTCCGCCCGCGATGGCCAGGTCGAGGTACCCGGTGCTCAGCGCCTCGGCCGCCGCCGCCACCGCATGCAGCGAGGACGTGCTGACCGCGGCGGGAGGCACCGGGCCCGCCGGAAACCCGGACTGGTCGCGTACCAGGTCACCGATGCCCGGAACCGAGCTGGCCAGGAACAGCCCGGCCCGGCCGTAGGTCCCGGCCCCGAGGTCTCCGGCTTTCAGCCCGGTGTCGGCCAGAGCCAGGGCGGTGGTCTCGGCGGCCAGCTTCTGCACCGCCCCGGTGTCCGGCCCGGCCGGATCACCGTAGACGGCGTGGCCACCCCAGTCGTTGAGCAGCGCCGCGTGCAGCCACTCGCCGGGGGCGCCTGGCCGCCGGACGGAACATCCGGCGGCCGACCGCGGTGAGCTCATGGAATCCTGCAGGCTCGTCCCCCCCGGGAAACCGGCAGGCCAGGCCGATGATCGCGACGCTCGTGTCGTGATCCGCCCGGTCTTCCATAATCACTCTCCGTAGTTGAGCATATTTTCTCCGTAACGATGGATAGGTTCTGGCGCGCCGTGAGTCAAGGCGATTAACGAGACGCCCCGATTAGAGACCTTGATCCGGTTCCTGTCCGTTCGTTGGTCGGTGCGTGGCTGTCCTCCGGGCCCGCGCGGACCGCTTCCCGGACTCTGCGCGGACCGCTTCCCGGACTCTGTGCCGGCCGGCCGCGCGGACAAGGTGTCGGCTGGCTCGCCGATCACCCTCGCGGGGCGGCCTCCGTCAGCCCCGGCTGGCACGCGGCAAGTGCGCTATCCTGTGCGCATGCGTGCCGCCCGGCTGCTTCTTACCTAGCCGCGCCGACCTACCGTCGTCAGCGCGGCTGCCCCTCGTGTCGAGGGGCTTTTCATTGCCGGAGCAGGGCCGGACCGATTCGATGCGAGGAAATAATGACTGCGGCCGAGAGCGCCGATCTGGCGCAGCGGTACGACCCCCGTGACGTCCAGGAGAAGTGGCAGGCGCGCTGGGAGGAACTGGAGCCTTTCCGCGCCAGCGAGGACCCCGCCGACCCGCGGGAGCGCTTCTACCTGGTGGACATGTTCCCCTACCCGTCCGGTGACCTGCACATGGGGCACGCCGAGGCCTACGCCATCGGCGACGCGCTGGCCCGCTACCACTTCCTGCGCGGCCGCAACGTGCTGCACCCGATCGGCTGGGACGCCTTCGGCCTGCCCGCTGAGAACGCCGCCATCAGGAACAACTCGCACCCGGCCGACTGGACCTACGCCAACATCGAGACCCAGGCGGCGTCCTTCCGCCGGTACGCGACCTCCTTCGACTGGAGCCGCAGGCTGGCTACCTGCGACCCGGCCTACTACCACTGGAACCAGTGGCTGTTCCTGCGCTTCTTCGAGCGGGGCCTGGCCTACCGCCGGGACGGCTACGTGAACTGGTGCCCGGTGGACCAGACCGTGCTGGCCAACGAGCAGGTCATCGCCGGGCACTGCGAGCGCTGCGGCGCCGAGGTCGTCCGCCGGATGCTGAACCAGTGGTACTTCAAGATCACCGAGTACGCGGACCGGCTGCTGGCTGACGCCAGCGAGCTGGAGGAAGCCTGGCCCGACCGGGTCCTGCTGATGCAGCGCAACTGGATCGGACGCTCCCAGGGCGCCGAGGTCGACTTCGCGGTCGAGGGCCTGGACGAGCCGGTCACGGTCTTCACCACCCGGCCGGACACGCTGTACGGCGCGACGTTCTTCGTTGTCGCGGCTGACTCGCCGCTGGCCGAGCGGGTGTGCGCCCCCGAGCGGCTGGCCGAGCTGCGCGCCTACACCGATCAGGTCCGGAAGCTGACCGACATCGAGCGCCAGTCCACCGACCGGGAGAAGACCGGCGTCTTCCTGGGCCGGTACGCCGTCAACCCGGTCAACGGCGAGCGGATCCCGGTGTGGGCCGCCGACTACGTGCTGCCCGACTACGGCACCGGGGCCATCATGGCCGTGCCGGCCCACGACCAGCGCGACCTGGACTTCGCCCGGGCCTACGGGCTGGACGTCCGGATCGTCGTGGACACCGATCAGCCCGATCCGGCGCAGACCGGGATCGCGACCGCGGGCGACGGCACCCTGGTCAACTCGGGTCCCATCGACGGGCTGCCCAAGGCCGAGGCCATCGCGGCCATCATCGCCATCCTGGCTGAGAAGGGCCTGGGCCACGCGGCGGTCAACTACCGGCTGCGGGACTGGCTGGTGTCACGGCAGCGCTTCTGGGGCACCCCCATCCCGATCATCCACTGCCCGTCCTGCGGCGAGGTCCCGGTCCCCGATGACCAGCTGCCGGTGGTCCTGCCCGACCTGCGCGGCCAGGACCTGGTGCCGCGGGGCGTTTCCCCGCTGGCTGCCGCCGAGGACTGGGTGAACGTGGACTGCCCCCGCTGCGGCGGCGCGGCCAAGCGGGACACCGACACCATGGACACGTTCGTGGACTCGTCCTGGTACATGTTCCGGTACTGCTCGCCGACCTACACGGGCGGCCCGTTCGACCCGGACGAGGTCCGCCGCTGGGCGCCGGTCGACACCTACGTGGGCGGCGTCGAGCACGCTATCCTGCACCTGATGTACGCCCGGTTCTTCACTAAGGTCCTGTACGACATGGGCCTGGTGGACTTCACCGAGCCCTTCACCCGGCTGATCAACCAGGGCCAGGTGATCAACCACGGCAAGGCGATGTCCAAGTCGCTGGGCAACGGTGTCGACCTGGGCCAGCAGCTCGAGCGCTTCGGCGTGGACACCATCCGGCTGTCGATGATCTTCGCCAGCCCGCCCGAGGACGACATCGACTGGGCTGATGTGCACCCGGAGGCCATGGTCAAGTTCCTGGGCCGGGTCTGGCGCATCGTTGTCGATACGGCCGCCGCCGGCATCGCGCCCGCTGCGGCCGGCGCGGGCGAGGGGCCCGGCGGCACCGCGCTGCGCAAGGTGACGCACCGGACCATCGAGGAGGTCACCCGCCAGGTCGAGGCTTACCACCTGAACGTGGCCGTGGCCCGCCTGATGGAGCTGGTCAGCGCCACCCGGAAGGCCATCGACTCCGGGCCTGCGGGCGCGTCCGACCCGGCCGTCCGCGAGGCGGCCGAGGTCCTGGTCGTGCTGCTGTCCCTGTTCGCGCCCTACACCGCAGAAGAGTGCTGGGAGATGCTCGGGCACGAGCCCTCGGTGGCACGGGCGGACTGGCCGGCGGCCGACCCGGCGCTGCTGGCCGAGGACATGGTCACGTGCGTGCTGCAGGTCAACGGCAAGGTCCGCGACCGGCTGGAGGTCCCGCCTGGCATCGGCGAGGCCGAGCTGCGTGAGCTCGCGCTGGCCGCCCCAGGTGTCATCCGGACGCTGGACGGCCAGCAGCCGACCCGGGTCATCGTCCGGGCCCCGAAGCTGGTCAGCATCGTCGTCGCCTAGGGCCAACTACCACGGGCCTAACCACTGGCCCGGCCGCTGGGGCCCGGCCACTAGGGGCCCGGCCACTAGGGGCCCGGCCACTAGGGGCCCAGCGCTCGGGGTCGCTGGGCCCTGGGCGGCTGTACGTGCGCGCCGGCCCTTGGGTCAGACGCGGCGCAGGACCGCCACGACCTTGCCCAGGATGCTGGCGTCGTCACCCAGGATCGGCGTGTAGGCCGGGTTGTGCGGGATCAGCCACGCGTGCCCGTCGCTGCGCTTGAACGTCTTCACCGTGGCCTCAGGCGTCGCGCCGTCGAGCATGGCCGCCACGATCTCCCCGTTCTGGGCGTCTTCCTGCTTACGCACGACCACCCAGTCGCCGTCGGCGATAGCCGCGTTGATCATCGAGTCGCCGGACACCTTGAGCAGGAACAGCGTGCCCTCGCCGACCAGCTGCCGGGGCAGCGGGAAGATGTCCTCCACGTGCTGCTCGGCCAGAATCGGGCCGCCAGCGGCGATCCGCCCGATCAGCGGGACGAACGCGGCCTCCTGCGACGGGATGTCATTCCCCGGCAGCTCGGCCGGGGTGATCTCCGGCTCGCGCTCCCGGCTGCCCTGCTCGGGGCGCACCGCCGGGTGACCGGGCAGCCGGACCTCCACCGTCCGCGGACGGCCCACGTCCCGGTGCAGGTAACCCTTCTTCTGCAGCGTGCTGAGCTGGTAGGAGACGCTCGACGTGCTGGTCAGCCCGACCGCCTCGCCGATCTCCCGCATCGACGGCGGGTAGCCGCGCTTCTGCACGGAATCCCGGATCACCTGGAGGACCTTCCGCTGCCGCCACGTCAGCACGTGGTCGGGGTCGGGCTTGTCCGGGGTCTCTGGGACCACCACGGGCACGCTGCCCTTCGGCTTGCGTCCCGGCCGCCCCTTGGGTCTGGGCGCTTCGGTGCCGGCGGCGCCGGCCGTGCTGTCTCCCATGGCGGTTCCCTCCATCTGATGACCTTCCGTGTCCGGATTCTTGCGAACTGACTAGAGACTAACGTTTCCCGTGCCGTATCCCAAACATCTGTTCGTACGTGTCGCGAAAATGTCAGACCCCTGCGATACCAAGATGTAGTAGCTCTTCCGATCGAACAGGCGTACGATCGATCACGTGTCTGATCGAACGAGCTCAGGCCACAGTATATCTCGAACGAAGGTTTGACACGGGGAGGTCGTCATGACCGCGATGCGCGCACTGGAACTGCCTGCACTGGAACTGCCTGCGGTGGAACTGCCTGCGGAGCTCGCCGGGGGGGAGCCGGAGTTCCCGGCGACCGGCCGCCCGCGGGGGAGCGCGGCCCGCCGGGCCGCGGCCCGCTGGTCCCAGCCCGCCCCTCCGCCCGGCCAGGCCCGGGACCGGGCTCAGGCTCAGCCGCGAGCTGCCGCCGCGCCGGGGACCGCGGCTGCCCCGCTCCGGCTCACCAGGCGCGGCCGCATCGTGGTCGCCGTGCTGGCCGCTCTGGTCCTGACCGGACTGTCGCTCGCCATCACCCTGTCCGCCCAGGCCACCAGCCAGCCCGGCCCGGCAAGCGGCACCCAGGGCCTGGCCCAGGTGACCGTCCTGCCCGGCCAGAGCCTGTGGGCCGTCGCGGAGAAGGCCGACCCGGGCGCGGACACCCGCGCCGTCGTCCAGCGGATCGTCCAGCTCAACTCCTTGTCCGGCTCCGCGGTCTACGCTGGCCAGCAGCTGTGGGTCCCGCGCGGCTGACCTCTGCCACCGCGCCGCCGCCCCGCAACCGCGGGGCGCGACACGCCGGACATATAAGCCAGATCCGCCCGCCCGGGCAGCAGATTCGGTATCGACGCTGTCTTTCCTCTTGCCTACGGCTAGTCTCGTGGTCTACCGTTACCACAACATCTAGTAGTTACATCGCTGTGGTTTCTCCACAAGTTGTGTTACGACTAGAATAGAGGCACAAGGCACCCGAGGAGGTGATCGCGTGCATTGCCCGTTCTGCCGGCATCCCGACAGCAGGGTCATCGACAGCCGTACCGCTGACGACGGTGCCGCGATCCGCCGCCGGCGGTCGTGCCCCGAGTGCGGACGGCGGTTCACCACCCAGGAAACGGTCATCTTGATGGTGGCTAAGCGCAGCGGGGTGACCGAGCCGTTCAACCGGGACAAGATCATCCACGGGGTGCAGCGTGCCTGCCAGGGACGGCCGGTCACCGAGGACAAGCTCGCCATCCTGGCCCAGCAGGTGGAGGAGACGATCAGGGCCAAAGGCCTGGCCGAGGTCCCGTCGCACGAGGTCGGCCTGGCCATTCTCGGCCCGCTGAGGGACCTGGACGAGGTCGCCTACCTCCGGTTCGCCTCGGTCTACCGCAGTTTCGAGTCGCTGGCCGACTTCGAGGACGAGATCGCCACGCTGCGCCAGGCGCACGCGGGCCAGACATAGGCAGCGCGGCGCCAAGGCATCAGCACCACGGCACGGCACGGCATAAGTACAAGGCACCACACCAGCACCAGGCATTGAGGTAATCAGGCACATGTACAGCGGGGCCGGAGACGGCCTGGCGGGGATCCGGAAGGATCCCGGAAGGGGGCAATGATGACCGAGACGGCGAGCAGCGCATCGGCGCGTAAGGGCAAGGCGGCTGACACTCCCCGGGCACCCGAGGCCGGGCCGGGGCAGGCCGCCCGGCGGGCCAAGCGCCAGGGCCTCACCATCAAGCGCATCTACACCACGCCCGGCGTGCACCCCTACGACCAGGTCAGCTGGGAGCGCCGCGACGTCGTCATGACCAACTGGCGCGACGGCACGATCAACTTCGAGCAGCGCGGCGTGGAGTTCCCCGACTTCTGGTCGGTCAACGCCACCAACATCGTGACCAGCAAGTACTTCCGCGGCGCGGTCGGCTCGCCGCAGCGCGAGTGGAGCCTCAAGCAGCTGGTCGACCGCGTGGTCGACAAGTACGAGCAGACCGGCCGGGACAACGGCTACTTCGCCACCAACGAGGACGCGGAGATCTTCGGGCACGAGCTGCGGTACGCGCTCGTCCACCAGATCTTCAGCTTCAACTCCCCGGTCTGGTTCAACGTCGGCACCGCCTCCCCCCAGCAGGTGTCAGCGTGCTTCATCCTCGCCGTGGACGACACCATGGACTCGATCCTGGAGTGGTACCGCGAGGAAGGCCTGATCTTCAAGGGCGGCTCCGGGGCCGGCGTCAACCTGTCCAAGATCCGCTCCAGCAAGGAACTGCTGTCCTCCGGCGGCACGGCCAGCGGCCCGGTCTCGTTCATGCGCGGCGCCGACGCCTCGGCCGGGACGATCAAGTCCGGCGGGGCCACCCGGCGGGCGGCCAAGATGGTCGTGCTCGACGTCGACCACCCGGACGTGGCCGACTTCATCACCACCAAGGCCCGCGAGGAAGACAAGATCCGCGCCCTGCGCGACGCCGGGTTCGACATGGACCTCGGCGGCCGGGACATCATCAGCGTCCAGTACCAGAACGCGAACAACTCCGTCCGGGTCAACGGCGAGTTCATGCGCGCCGTCGAGGAGGGCAAGCCGTTCGACCTGCTGGCCCGCCGCAGCGGCGAGGTGGTCGAGCGGGTCGACGCGCGGCAGCTGCTGCGCAGCATGGCCGAGGCCGCCTGGGAGTGCGCCGACCCCGGCGTCCAGTACGACGACACCATCAACGACTGGCACACCAACCCCGAGTCAGGCCGCATCACGGCCAGCAACCCGTGCTCGGAGTACCTCAGCCTGGACAACTCCTCCTGCAACCTGGCCAGCATCAACCTGCTGAAGTTCCTCCGCGAGGACGACACCTTCGACGCCGAGCGGTTCGCCCGGATGTCCGAGCTGATCATCACCGCGATGGACATCTCCATCACCTTCGCCGACTTCCCGACCGAGAAGATCGGGGTCACCACCCGCGCCTACCGGCAGCTCGGCATCGGCTACGCCAACCTGGGCGCGCTGCTGATGGCCACCGGCCACGCCTACGACTCCGAAGGCGGCCGGGTGATCGCCGCGGCCATCACCTCGCTGATGACCGGCACCGCCTACAAGCGGTCGGCTGAGCTGGCCGGGGTGGTCGGCCCGTACGAGGGCTACGCCCGGAACGCCCAGGCGCACCAGCGCGTCATGCGCAAGCACGCCGCGGCCAGCGAGGACATCCGCCCGGTCGGCACCATCGATCGGCCCATCCTGGAGCTGGCCAACCAGACCTGGCGGGAGGGCGTCGAGCTCGGCGTGACCAACGGCTACCGGAACGCCCAGGCCAGCCTGCTCGCTCCCACCGGGACCATCGGCTTCATGATGGACTGCGACACGACCGGCATCGAGCCGGACCTGGCCCTGGTCAAGTTCAAGAAGCTGGTCGGCGGCGGCTCCATGCAGATCGTCAACCAGACCGTTCCCCGGGCGCTGAAGAACCTCGGCTACCCCAACGAGCAGATCGAGGCCATCACCGAGTACATCGCCGAGCACGGCCACGTCGTCGACGCCCCCGGCCTGCGCCCGGAGCACTATGAGGTGTTCGACTGCGCCATGGGCGAGCGCGCCATCAGCGCGATGGGCCACGTCCGGATGATGGCCGCGGTGCAGCCGATGCTCAGCGGCTCGATCTCCAAGACCGTGAACCTGCCCGAGAGCGCCACCGTCGAGGACATCGAGCGGATCTACTACGAGGGCTGGAAGCTGGGCCTCAAGGCGCTGGCCGTCTACCGCGACAACTGCAAGGTCGGCCAGCCGCTGTCGGCCAAGAAGAAGGAAGCCGAGGCCGAGACCGCGCCTGTCCCGGCCGTCGCGCCGCACGAGCACCGCCCGGTCCGCAGGCGGCTGCCCCGGCAGCGCCCGGCCACCGTGACCAGGTTCTCCGTGGCCGGGGCAGAGGGCTACATGACGGCCTCCAGCTACCCGGACGACGGCATCGGCGAGGTGTTCCTCAAGCTCGGCAAGCAGGGCTCCACCCTGGCCGGCGTGATGGACGCCTTCTCCATGGCCATCTCGGTCGGCCTGCAGTACGGCATCCCGCTGGATTCCTACGTGGCCAAGTTCACCAACATGCGGTTCGAGCCGGCCGGCCTGACCGACGACCCGGACATCCGGCTGGCCAGCTCGGTGATGGACTACATCTTCCGCCGCCTGGCCCTGGACCACCTGCCCTACGACGAGCGGGCCGAGCTCGGCATCTTGTCGGCCGCCGAGCGCGCCGCCGAGGTGGCGGGCGAGGACCCGGCCGCGCTGGGCGACGACCTGGATCCCGAGGAACTGGCCCAGTCGGCCGCCGTAGAGCAGACCATTCCGGCCGAACGGCCCGTGGCTCATGTCCCGGTCAAGCCGCCTGCCGCTGCGGCCGCACCGATCCCGGTGGCTATCGCGGGCCCGCACAGCTCCACCGAGCTGGTCGAAGCCCAGCAGGGCCGTACCGCTGACGCGCCGCTCTGCCTGACCTGCGGCACCAAGATGCGCCCGGCGGGCAGCTGCTACGTCTGCGAAGGATGCGGCTCGACCAGCGGCTGCAGCTGATCTGAGCAGGGATTGCCACTCAGGAGGGGTACGCCCGGCCGGGCACCCCTCCTGAGTGCTGTCTGGGGGTGAGATGAAACGGCAACTCGAGTTCTTCGCCGCGGACACCATGGGGTGGCGGGAGGCCGGGCCGCCGGGCACCGAGGAGAAGGTGCTGTCCCAGGATGCCGATGACCCGGCGGTGCTGACCCGGCTCGTCCGGTGGGAGCCGGGCCTGGACACCAGTGCGGCCGGGGTGATCACCCACGACTACGTCGAGGAGGTGTACCTCCTGGACGGCGAGCTCACCGACCTCACGCTCGGGCGGACGTTCCGGGCCGGGTCCTACGCGAGCCGCCCGCCCGGCATGCCGCACGGCCCCTACCGCACGCCGGCCGGCTGCACCATGCTCGAAATCAGGTACCGCGGCACGCCGCGCTGAGCCGGCTAGGGCCCGTCAGCTAGTGCCCGCCCGCTGGCGGACGTATCGTCGGTAGCGATCGGCCCCAGCCGGGCCGCCGGTGATTGGGGGCCCAGGCGATGGCCACGTACGACGTAGCAGGACGCTCCGCCATCGTCACCGGGGCCGGCTGGGAATCGGGCTGGCCGTCGCGCGGCTGCTGGCCGCCAACGGCGCCAGCGTGGTCGTCGCCGACATCAACGAGGCCGCCGTCAAGGCCGTCGCCGACGAGATCCGCTCGGCCGGCGGGACGGCGGCCAGCCTGGTCGGTGACGTCACCGACCCGGAGTTCGCCGAGCGCTCCGTGGCCGCGGCCGCCGAGCTCGGGCCGCTGCGCATCGCGGTCAACAACGCCGGCATCACCGGCGCGTCCGCGCCGGTGGGGGAGTACCCCCTCGACTCCTGGCAGCGCGTCATCGAGGTCAACCAGAATGCCGTGTTCTACGGCATGCGCGCCCAGCTCCCGGTCATGGCCGCGGCCCAGGGCGGCGCGATCGTCAATATCGCCTCTATCCTCGGCTCGGTCGGCTTCCCGAACGGGGCCGCCTACGTCACGGCCAAGCACGCCGTCGTGGGCCTGACCCGGAACGCCGCCCTGGAGTACGGGGCCCGCGGCGTCCGGGTCAACGCCGTCGGTCCCGGGTTCATCCACACGCCCCTGATCAGCGGGAACCTCGACGAGCGACGCCATTCGTTCCTGGTCAGCAAGCACGTCCTGGGCCGTCTCGGCCAGCCGGAGGAGGTAGCCGCGCTGGTGGCCTTCCTCGCCTCCGACGCGGCCTCCTTCATCACCGGCAGCTATCACCTCGTCGACGGCGGCTACACCGCCCAGTAGGCCGGCCCCCATGCCCGACCCGCGCCCACCGAGGCACGGTTCCCAGCGCGGCCTGCTGGTGCTCCCTCATGACCGAAGCTCCGGCGCGCAGGTTCTTCTACCAGCTCATGCCCCATTCTGGCCCCTGGCCGCCCGGCGCAGGCCATGATCATCCGATCTCTTAACGAACATGTATTCCCATGAATGCGAGGCGGCTGGTACGTTAGCAAACACAGCAACGACGACGACTGGAGGGCAGCAGATGCGACGTCCCGGGTCCGGTCACGGCCTCACCGAGCGCCAGCGCATGATCGTGGAAGTCATCGAGGATTCTGTCCAGCGGCACGGGTACGGGCCGACGATGCGGGAGATCGGCGACGCGGTGGGGCTGGCCAGCGTCTCGAGCGTCTCCCATCAGCTGTCCCGGCTGGAGGAGAAGGGCTACCTGAGCCGGGGCGCGGGCCGGCCGCGCACGGCGGTGGTCCACCCGGCCTCCCCGCGGACCGCCGGGGAACCGCGCGGGCACGACGTCACCGAGGTCCCGCTGGTCGGCCGGATCGCCGCCGGCGTCCCGATCTACGCCGACGAGTCGGTCGAGGACGTGCTCCCGCTGCCGCGGCAGCTCGTCGGCGAGGGTGACCTCATCATGCTGCGGGTGGTCGGCGACTCGATGATCGGCGCAGCCATCGCCGACCGCGACTGGGTCGTCGTCCGCCGGGAGACCGACATCGAGAACGGCGACATCGTGGCGGCCATGCTCGTCAGCGACACCTCCGGCGACGGCGAGGCGACGGTCAAGATGTTCCGCCGCAGCGACGGCCACGTCTGGCTGGTCCCGTTCAACCCGGCCTACGAGCCGATCCTGGGCGACCAGGCCAAGATCATGGGCAAGGTCGTCGCCGTCCTCCGCCGGGTCTGACCCGGCTCCCTGCACCGGGCCGGATCCGGCGGTCACCGGATCCGGCGCTACCGGGTCCGTCAGCTACGCGCTCGCGCCAGCCGCGCGGACACCTTCCCTTGCGTGACGCCGACCTTCCGGCCCGCCTTGGCCGAAGCCTGGCCCGCCTTGGCCGCCACCCGGGCGGTGTGAGCCGCGCGGACGGCCTCCCGCTTGCCCTGCCGGATCGTCCGGGAGACGTCGCGCTGCGCCGACTGGACGGTGCGGGCCGCTTCCCGCTGGGCCGACTGCACGGTCCGGGCCGCTTCCTTCTGCGCCGTGTGGATGGTGCGGGTCGCCTCGCGCTGCGCCGTCCCCTTTGTCCGCGCGGTTGCCTTGCGGGCCGCCTCGGCCGCGTACCGGGTTCGCCAGGCCAGCGACGGCTGACCCGCGGTGTCCCCGGCCGCGATGAGCAGGCCGCCCAGCATGGACGCGTTCTTCAGGAAGTGGATCCGCTGCTGCGCCTTGGTCTTGCCGTCTTCCTCTTCCCAGAACCGGTGACCCGCCAGCGTGGTCGGCACCAGCGTGGCGGCCAGGGCCGCGGCGGACAGCCGCGGCCAGCGGCCCAGGGCCAGCATGGTGCCCGCCGCCATCTGGACCACGCCGTTGAGCCGGACCGCGTCCTCGGGCTTGGCCGGGACGTAGGGGACCCGCTCGGCCAGCGGCCGGACCACCGGCTCGGCCTGGCCCGCCTTCCGCTCGGGGTGAAGGAAGGAGTCAAGGCCCTGGACGATGAAGATCGAGGCCAGCATCGGCCGCGCGATAGCTCTCAAAACCACCATGAGCGCGTCCTGCCCAGCTAGCCGTATTCCTAACCTGCCGGGGCTCCTAACCCGCCGCCCGGTGCAGGCGCCCGGCCAGCGAGCGCAGCACGCCGATGAGCTCAGGCGGCTCGAGGACCTCGAACTCGAATCCCTTGAGCCCGGCGTACAGGGCCAGCTCCGCCAGCGAGTTGGAGCCCGCGTGCAGGACGCACGCATCCGGCCCGGCGGCCTCCAGCGGCCGGCCGCGGGGGAGGAGTACCGGGCCACCTCGGCCAGCGGGGCCCGGAACAAGATCCGCGCCTGGTAGGCGTACGGCGCCGAGGCGATGGACTGCGACACGTAGGCCGCCGCGTCGTCGGCGGGCAGCGGGCGGGACGTGAACCGGGCCCCCGGCGGGCCCAGCGGGCCCTGGATGCGGTCGACCCGGAAGGTCCGCCAGTCACCGCGGCCCACGTCCCAGGCCAGCAGGTACCAGCGCCGCGGGGTATGCACCAGCCGGTGCGGCTCGACCTCCCGGCCGGCCAGGCCGTCCCGGCCGGCCAGGCCGTCCCGGCCGGGGTAGGCGAACCGCAGCCGCCGCTGATCCCGGCAGGCCGCCGCGACCGCGGTCAGCAGATCAGGATCGGCCCGGTCCGGCGCGGAGCCCGGCCCGGCCAGCGGCACGGTGGTGGCGTGGAAGGCGCTGATCCGGTACCGGATCCGGGACGGCAGCATCTGCTGCAGCTTGGTCAGCGCGCGCAGCGCGGTCTCCTCCAGCCCGGCCACGCTGCCGGTCGTGGCCGTGTGCAGGCTGATGGCCACCGCCACCGCCTCGTCGTCGTCCAGCAGCAGCGGCGGCAGCGCCGCCCCGGTCCCGAGCCGGTATCCGCCGGCCACGCCCGGCGTGGCCTCCACCGGGTAGCCCAGCTCCCGCAGCCGGCCGATGTCCCGGCGCAGCGTCCGCAGCGCCACCCCGGCCTCGGCGGCCAGCTCGGCGCCGGTCCAGTCCCGGCGGGACTGCAGCAGCGACAGCAGGCGCAGCAGCCGGGCCGATGTCTCATTGGACGAGTATGGCTGGGCGGGCCAGGTTGGCCTGTTCGCCGGGAACGGCGGGGGACGGCCTCGATGTCTCGCCACTGGATGGCCTGTTTGAGCTGGTCGCCCTCGCCGTTGCCGGGTGGCGTGATCGGCGCGAGAGAGCAGCCCCGCTGAGGGCCGGACAATGAGGAACCGACGCCCGCCCGGTTCCAGCGGCGATGTCTGCCGGGGAGGTCAGCAGGTGTTCTGCGGATGGGACTGGGGCTCGGCCGTGCACGGGGTGTGCCTGATCGATGATCACGGTGCGGTCGTCAAGAGATGGATGGTCCAGCACACCGAGGACCAGCTCATGAACGTCTTCGCCGAGCTCGCCGAGCTTGCCGGGGGCGGTGACGTGGGACAGGTGCCGATCGCGATCGAACGCGGCGAAGGCTTGATTGTCGGGCTGATCGCCGGAGCCGGCCACCCCGTCTGGATGGTCGAGCCCGCCGCCTTCAAGGCAGCCCGCCCGCGGTGGGGCTCAGCCGGTGCCAAGTCAGATCTCGGCGACGCATTCATGCTGGCCGACTACGCCAGAACCGACGGCCACCGGCTGCGCCGTATCGAGCCGGTGGCTCGCGCCACCCGGGAACTCGCCGCGCTGGTGCGGGCACGCACCGCCCTGGTCGAGGCGCGCACCGCGGCGTCCAACCAGCTATGGGCGATCCTGGCTGAACATTGGCCCGGCGCGGCTGTCGTGTTCCAGAAGCTGACCTCTCAGATCGCGCTGGCGTTCTTGACTGATTACCCGACCCCGCAGGCCGCGGCACTGCTCGGGGAGGGCCGGATGGGACAGTTCTGCCGTCGGCACAGCTACCGCGGCGGGAAGTCCCCAGCCGAGCTCGTCCGCAGGCTCCGTGCGGCCCCGGCCAGCGCGAATCCCATCGCGCCAGCGATCCTCGAAGCGATCGTGGGTGCGTCGACCGCGCAGATCGGGCTCCTCAACACCGAGATCAGCCGCCTGGAACGGGACATCGCCGGTGCGCTCGCTGCCCACCCCAAGACGCCGCTCCTTCAGACGCTGCCACGCGTCGCCACCGTCAGCCTCGCAGCCCTGATAGCCGAGATCGGGCCCCTGCTTGACCGCTGCGAGAACCCCGAGCAAGTGGCCGCCATGTGCGGTGCCGCCCCAGTCACGCGGGCCTCGGGCAAGTCCCGCACTGTCGGGTTCCGCTACACCGCCAACAAGCCAGCACGCGTCGCTATCACCGGTTTTGCGGACAACTCACGACACTCCTGCGCCTGGGCCAGCGACGCCTACCGGCGCGCACGCGCACGCGGCGCCCGGCACCCCCACGCGGTCCGGATCCTCGCCCGCAGCTGGGTCCGGGTGATCTGGGCCTGCTGGACCACCAACACCACCTACGACCCCTCACGACACCGCCGCGAACAACTCCTCACCACAGCGACTTGACCAAGAGAGCTCGAGCATTCCTCCATCCTGCCCCGTATTGGTGACCGAAACTGGCACCAATGCTCTCTAGCGTGGTGGCATGACGAACAGCGACATGAGGAACGGCGACCCGAGGAACGGCGACACGAGGAACGGTGACCTCACCCGGGCCCGGCCCGCTCCCGGCCAGGATGCCGGCGATCTCCGGCCCTACCGGATCAGCGTCCCGCAGGCCCAGCTCGACGACCTGCGCGAGCGCCTGGCCCGGACCCGGTGGACCCATGACCTGCCCGGCACCGGCTGGGAGCGCGGCGTTCCCGTCTCCTACCTGCGGGACCTGGCCGGGTACTGGGCCGGCCGGTTCGACTGGCGGGCCGCCGAGCAGGCCCTCAACGCCTACCCCCAGTTCCTCACCATCATCGACGGCACCCAGCTGCACTTCCTGCACGTCCGTTCCGCGGTGCCCGGGGCCACGCCGCTGCTGCTCCTGCACGGCTGGCCCGGCTCGATCGTGGAGTTCACCCGCCTGATCGGCCCGCTCACCGATCCGGCCGCCCACGGCGGCGACCCGGCCGACGCCTTCGACGTGGTCATCCCGTCGCTGCCCGGCTACGGGTTCTCCGGCCCGCTGACCGAGACCGGCTGGACGGACGGGCGCACCGCCGCCGCGCTGGCCGAGCTGATGGACCGGCTCGGCTACCGCCGCTACGGCGTCCAGGGCGGGGACGTCGGGGCCTTCATCGCCCCGGCCATGGGCCGGATCGCCCCGGACCGCCTCATCGGCCTGCACCTCAACGCCCTGGTCACGTTCCCGGCCGGTGACCCGGCCGAGCTGACCGAGGCCGACCAGGCCCGCCTGGCCGCCATGCAGCGCTGGCAGCAGAGTTCCGGGGCCTACCTGCAGCTGCAGGGGACCCGGCCGCAGACCCTGGCGCACGCCCTGACCGACTCGCCCGCCGGGCAGCTGGCCTGGATCGTGGAGAAGTTCCAGGAGTGGACGGACCCGGCGGCCGCGCAGCCCGAGGACGCGGTGGACCGGGACACGATCCTGACCGACGTCAGCATCTACTGGTTCACCGCCACGGCCGGCTCGGCGGCCCACACCTACTACGAGCGGTTCAACGACCCGGCCATGTGGGCTCCCCGGCCGCGATCCGAGGTGCCCGTCGCGGTGGCCGTCTTCACTACCGACGTGACCGTCCGGCCGTTCGCCGAGCGTGACCACAACGTGGTGCGCTGGACGGAGTTCAGTCGTGGCGGCCACTTCGCCGCCCTGGAGGCTCCCGACCTGCTCACCGCCGACGTCCGGGAGTTCTTCCGCGGCCGCGCCTGACCGGCTGGCCCCGCGGGCCGCGGAACGCGCCCGTCCGGGCGGTGTCCTGGCCATAATGGCGGGGTGAACGGGGTGCGTACCGCGACGGACCCGGACCTGTTGATCAGGCCGATCGAGGACGGCGACCGGCCCATGCTCGCCTGGCTGGTGGCCGAGCTGTGGGGGTCGGAGATCATTGCCGTCCACGGCTCCAGCCTGCGGCCCGCCGAGCTCGGCGGCTTCATCGCCGAACGGTCCCGCCGGATCGTGGGCCTGCTCACCTACCAGCTGACCGGGGATGAGATGGAAATCGTCACCCTCAATGCCCTCGAGCGGCGGGCCGGGATCGGCACCTTGCTCATCGAGGCCGCCGCGGACAAGGCCCGGCGCTTCGGCTGCCGGCAGATCCGGCTCACCACCACCAACGACAACGTCGACGCGCTGCGTTTCTACCAGCGTCGCGGCTTCCGGCTGGCCGAGCTCCGGCCCGGCGCCCTGGACCGGGCCCGCCAGCTCAAGCCCCAGATGCCCACCGTCGGTGACTACGGCATCCCGCTGCACGACGAGATTGATCTCACCAGGTCACTTCTGCCCGGCTAGTATTTTTCACCGACAGTATCGAGCCGCGTGCTGTCGCGAGCCTGGCCGATGCGCTATACAAGGACGTACGACTGTCCGGCAACCGGGTGCGGGGCGCTACGAGCCAGGCGACCCCTGTCGCCGGGCACAAGGCGTGGCTGCGAGGCAGGGACTAGGGACTGAAGAAGCGACATGCTGCCACACGACCAGGTCCAGCCCGCCGTACGGGAGAAACCCGATCTCGTCGGCCGGGTTGCTCAGGCCGCGGAGCGGGCGTCGCTGCCCCGCCGGATCCTCATCGTCGTCCTGGCCGTGCTCCTCGGCTGCCCGGTGCTCGCCCCGATCGCCGTGGCCCACAGGGTCCGCACGCGCCTGGCCTCGGCCTACGTGGCCATGCTCGCCATCTGGCTCATCTATATCTTCTATCTTTACGGCGCCCGCCCGAACTGGGAGGTCCGCTGGGCGCTGATCGCGCTGCCCGTGCTGGTGGCCGTGATCGCCCACCTCGGCCGGCTGAGCCGGTGGTACGTGCCGTGCCGCACGGTCGCCGTGGTCCTGGTCTGGCCGGTGCTCGTCGCCATCGCCCTGAACCAGCTGACTGGCAAGCACGTCTCGGCCATCGTCGGCGTGGTCGCGGCCTGGCTGCTGGCCGTGGTCGCGCTGATCTGGCGGCTGGCCAAGGGCGTGCAGCAGGACGACCGCCAGTACGGCATGGACAACGGGCCGGGCCGCAGGCCCGGCGGCGCCGCGGGCCCGGGCGGCTCGCCCAGGTCCGCGAACCCCGGCGGGCGCTTCGCCGGCCAGGGTCATCCCGGCCCCGGTTACGGAACCCGGGCCCAGGCCGCTGCCCTGCCCTACGCCGATCATGCCGCGCGGGACCAGGCGACCTCCTCGCTGCCGTCCTATCCGGACATCTCGGTGGACGAGGCCATGGCCGAGCTGGACCGCATGATCGGGCTGGTCCCGGTCAAGGAGCAGGTGCGGTCCATCGCCGCGTCCCTCCAGGCGGCGGCCGCCCGGCAGCGGGCCCAGGCCGGGGCCAACTGGGAAAAGCCCATGCGGCATTTCGTCTTCCTCGGCCCGCCCGGCACGGGCAAGACCAGCGTGGCCCGGGTGCTGGCCAAGATCTTCTACGCCTTCGGCCTGCTCGAGACGCCCGAGGTGCTGGAGGCGCAGCGCGCCGACCTGGTCGGCGAGTATCTCGGCGCGACGGCCATTAAGACCAACGAGCTGGTGGACTCGGCCCGCGGCCAGGTGCTGTTCATCGATGAGGCCTACAGCCTGGTCAACGAGGGCGACGGCCAGGCTGACCGGTTCGGCATGGAGGCCGTCCAGACCCTGCTCAAGCGGGCCGAGGATGACCGCGAGAACCTGATCATCATCCTGGCCGGGTACGAGAAGCAGATGGAAGGCTTCCTGGCGTCCAATCCCGGCCTGGCCTCGCGGTTCGCCACCCGGCTGAAGTTCCCGAGCTATGCCCCGTCCGAGCTGATGGCGCTGGCCTACTCGTGGCTGGACCACCGCGGCGAGCTGCTCGACTCCGACGCCCGGCCGGTGCTGTGGCGCACCTTCGAGGAGGTCGGCCGCCGCCGGATGACGGACGAGCTGGGCAACGGCCGGTTCGTCCGCAGCCTGCTGGAGAAGGCGGGCCAGGCCCGGGACGTGCGGGTCATGCACGACTCGCCCAACCCGGCCCGGGACGACCTGATCACCCTGCGCGCCGCTGACCTGCAGCAGGCCTACGCCGAGCTGACCAGCAGGCTGCGCGGCTACGAGGACACGCCCACCGTCGAGGGCGCGACCGCCGAGTTGGACGAGCTGATCGGCCTGGAGCCGGTCAAGGATCAGGTCCGCGCCATCATCGCCCAGCTGCGCGTGGCCAAGCTGCGGGACACGCACGGGCTGATCAGCCAGCCGCCCGCCCGGCACTTCGTCTTCACCGGGCCGCCCGGCACCGGCAAGACCACGGTCGCCCGCATCCTGGGCCGGATCTTCGCCGCCCTCGGGCTGCTGGTGCGGCCCGAGGTGGTCGAGGCGCACCGGGCCGACCTGGTCGGCGAGCACCTCGGCTCGACCGCGATCAAGACCAACCGGCTGATCGACTCGGCCCTGGGCGGCGTGCTGTTCGTCGACGAGGCCTACGCGCTGCACAACGAGGGCTACTCCGGCGGTGACGCGTTCGGGGCCGAGGCGGTCCAGACCCTGCTCAAGCGGGCCGAGGATGACCGCGACCGGCTGGTCATCGTGCTGGCCGGCTACACCGGCGACATGGACCGGTTCCTGCGCAGCAACCCGGGCCTGGCCTCGCGCTTCAGCACCCGGGTCAGTTTCCCCAGCTACCAGCCCGAGGACCTGGTCCGGATCGTCGAGCTGCTGGCCGGCCGGACCGGCGACGCGCTCGACCCGGACGCCACCGAGGTGATGGCCGCCATCTTCGCCCGGGCCTGCGCGGCCGGCCGCATCGACGAGCTGGGCAACGGCCGGTTCGCCCGGTCCCTGTTCGAGCGATCCTGCGCCTGCCGGGACGTCCGGGTCGTGCGCCTGGGCGAGGAGGCCACCGCGGCCGACCTGACCACGGTGACCGCCGCCGACGTGCGGGCCGCCTTCGGCGAGATCGATCCCGCCACCGGGTACGGCGCGGGCTGAGCAGCCGGCAGCACCGCGTGAACGAGCCCACAGCAGACTCACACGGGGGCGATGGGCGCTGGGAGTTCTGGGTCGACCGGGGCGGCACCTTCACCGACATCGTGGCCCGGCGGCCCGACGGGACCCTGGTCGCCCACAAGCTGCTGTCCGACAACCCCCGCAAGTACCGGGACGCGGCGGTGGCCGGCATCCGGCACCTGCTCGGTCTCGGCCCGCAGGACAAGGTCCCCGCGGACCGGATCAGCCAGGTCCGGCTGGGCACCACGGTGGCCACCAACGCCCTGCTCGAGCGCAAGGGCGAGCCCACCGTCCTGGTCACCACCGCGGGCTTCGCCGATGCCCTGCGCATCGCCTACCAGAACCGGCCGCGGATCTTCGACCGCCGGATCGTGCTGCCCGAGGCCCTGTACGACCGGGTCATCGAGGCCGATGAGCGGATCACCGCGCACGGCGAGGTCCTCGTCCCGCTGGACGAGGCCGCCGTGGCCGCCCAGCTGGCCCAGGCCTACGCCGACGGCTTCCGGTCGGCCGCCGTGGTCTGCATGCACGGCTACCGCTACCCCCGGCACGAGGAGCGGATCGGGGAGCTGGCCCGGGCCGCGGGCTTCACCCAGGTGTCGGAGTCGTTCCGGACCAGCCCGCTGATGAAGCTGGTCTCGCGGGGCGACACCACCGTGGTCGACGCCTACCTCTCGCCCATCCTGCGCCGGTACGTGACCGAGGTCGCCGCCGAGCTGGAGCACGTCAAGCTGCTGTTCATGCAGTCCAACGGGGGCCTGACCGACGCGGCCAGCTTCCGCGGCAAGGACTCCATCCTCTCCGGCCCGGCCGGCGGGATCGTCGGCATGGCCCGCACCGCCCGCGCGGCCGGCTTCAGCAAGGTCATCGGCTTCGACATGGGCGGCACCTCAACCGACGTGTCCCACTACGCAGGACGCTTCGAGCGCGAGTACGAGACGCAGGTGGCCGGCGTCCGGATGCGGGCCCCCATGCTGTCCATCCACACCGTGGCCGCGGGCGGCGGCTCAATCCTGCACTTCGACGGCAGCCGGTACCGGGTCGGGCCTGACTCGGCCGGGGCCGATCCGGGCCCGGCCTGCTACCGCAACGGCGGCCCGCTCACCCTGACCGACGCCAACGTGCTGCTCGGCCGCATCCAGGCCGCCCACTTCCCGCACGTGTTCGGCCCGCACGGCGACCAGCCCCTGGACGAGCAGGCCAGCCGGGACCAGTTCAGCGAGCTGAGCGAGCAGATCGCCGCGGCCGCCGGCGGCCGCCGCGGGCCGGAGGAGGTCGCGGCCGGCTTCGTCGAGATCGCCGTGGCCAACATGGCCAACGCGATCAAGAAGATCTCCGTCCAGCGCGGCTACGACGTCACCGAGTACGTGCTGAACGTGTTCGGCGGCGCGGGCGGCCAGCACGCCTGCGCGGTGGCCGACGCGCTCGGCATGTCCACGGTGCTGATCCACCCGCTGGCCGGGGTGCTGTCGGCCTACGGGATCGGCCTGGCCGACATCGTGGCCATGCGCGAGCAGGCCGTGGAAGCCCCGCTCGACGCCGGGCTGATCAGCGCCCTGCCGGACATCCTGGGCCCGCTGGAGCAGGACGCCCGGGACGAGGTCCGGGACGAGGGAGTACCGGACGCCCGGATCAGCGCCGAGCGACGCGTGCACCTGCGCTACGAGGGCACCGACTCCGCGCTGGTCGTCCCGGCCGGCCCGCTGGAGCAGATGACCGCCGCCTTCGAGGCCGCCTACACCCGGCGCTTCTCCTTCCTCATGCCCGGCAAGACGATCCTCGCCGAGGCCGTCTCGGTCGAGGTCACCGGCACTCAGGACGGAGCGGAGACCACCATCCGTTCGGCCGGACGGCCCGGCGCCGGGCCCGCCCGGGTCCGGATGTTCACCGGCGGATCCTGGGCCGAGGTGGATCTTCACCAGCGGGCTGGCCTGAGCCCCGGGCAGGCGGTGACCGGCCCGGCCATCCTGGCCGAGGAACTGGCCACCACGGTGATCGAGCCGGGCTGGCAGGCCGCCGTCACCGAGCGCGGTGACCTGCTGCTGGAACGCGTCACCGCCCGGGACGAGCGCGCCGGGGCCAGCCTGGCCGCCGACCCGGTCATGCTGGAGATCTTCAACAACCTGTTCATGTCGGTCGCCGAGCAGATGGGCGTGCGGCTGCAGGCCACCGCGCACTCGGTCAACATCAAGGAGCGGCTCGACTTCTCCTGCGCGCTGTTCGACGCCGAGGGCGGCCTGATCGCCAACGCGCCGCACATGCCGGTCCACCTCGGCTCCATGGGCGAGTCGATCAAGATGGTCATCCAGCGCAACGCCCGGACCGAGCGCGGCATCCGGCGCGGGGACGTCTACGTCCTCAACGACCCCTATCACGGCGGCACCCACCTGCCGGACGTCACCGTGGTCACGCCGGTGTTCGCGCCGGACCGCGACGAGATCTGGTTCTACGTGGCCAGCCGCGGCCACCACGCCGAGATCGGCGGTATCTCGCCCGGCTCGATGCCCGCGGCCAGCACCCGCGTCGAGGAGGAGGGGGTGCTGATCGACAACTGGCTGCTGGTCAGCGACGCCCGGTTCCGCGAGGCGGAGACGGTCAACCTGCTGGCCACCGCCATGTACCCGTCCCGCGACCCGGTCACCAACCTGTCCGACCTGCGGGCCCAGATCGCCGCCAACGAGCAGGGCATCGCCGAGCTGCGCGCCATGGTGGACCACTTCGGCCTGGACGTCGTGCACGCCTACATGGGCCACGTCCAGGAGAACGCCGCCGAGTCGGTGCGCCGGGTCATCACCGCCCTGCACGACGGCGGGTACACCTACGAGCTGGATAACGGCGCGCAGGTCCAGGTCGCGGTCCGCCTCGACGCCCGGGCCCGGACCGCCGAGGTGGACTTCACCGGCACCTCGGCCCAGCTGGCCGACAACTTCAACGCGCCGTCCAGCGTGGCCATGGCCGCCGTGCTGTACGTCTTCCGCACCCTCGTCGACGACGACATCCCGCTGAACTCGGGCTGCCTGCAGCCCATCACCGTGATCATCCCGCCCGGCAGCATGCTGTCGCCGGAGTACCCGGCCGCGGTCGCCGCGGGCAACGTGGAGACCTCCCAGGTCGTCACCGGCGCCCTGTACGCCGCCCTCGGGGTCATGGCCGAGGGGTCCGGCACGATGAACAACGTGACGTTCGGCAACGAGCACTACCAGTACTACGAGACCGTGGCCTCCGGCTCGGGAGCCGGCGACGGCTTCGCCGGCACCGACGTCGTGCAGACCAAGATGACCAACTCCCGCCTCACCGACCCCGAGGTGCTGGAGTGGCGCTACCCGGTGCTGCTGGAGTCCTACCGGATCAGGCCGGGCAGCGGCGGCCCGGGCCGCTGGCCGGGCGGCAACGGCGGCGTCCGGCGGCTGCGCTTCAACGAGCCGATGACCGTCACCACCCTGGCCGGCCACCGCCGGATCCCCGCCTTCGGCATGGCCGGCGGCCAGCCCGGCGCGCTGGGCCGTCACTGGGTCGAGCACCCCGACGGCACCCGGACCGAGATGCACGCCTGCGACAGCGTCCAGGTCGGCCCCGGCGACGTCTTCGTCATGGAAACCCCGGGCGGCGGGGGCTACGGGCCGCCCGGCGAGCCGGGTTAACCCTCGTCGGCGTCTAGTTCATCCAGGACGGCGACCAGGGCGGTGTCGTCCCCGCTGGTGTGGTCCAGCACGGCCATCAGCGCGTGCAGGACCAGGTGCCGGTCCTGGCCCGCGTCCAGCAGCCGCTGGGCCGCCTCCCACAGCTCGGGCGGGTCGCCCCGCCACAGCCGGTCGGCCAGGACCAGGTGCCGGTCGATGTGCCGGCCGACCCCGCCCGGCGCCGGGGTGGCGTGGTCGGCGGCCAGCAGCGCCCGCCGGTCCTCCGGATCGGCCGGATCCAGGCTGCCCAGGTCGGTGCCGGAGTGCCAGCCGTCCAGCACCGGGAACGCGAACGCGCGCCGCGGCAGCGCCTCCAGGTCCCCGTCCGGGAGCAGCCGGCGCACCAGCACGTAGTCCAGGCCGAACTCCGCCGGGTCCCGGTACGCCTCGGCGAACATGCCCATCGCGTTGAACACCGCGTCCAGGGTCTCGGCGATCACCCGGTCGTCCAGCTCGCGCTTGCGGCCCGCCCAGCGCACCCACGCGGCCAGCACGTGCGGCATCGCGTCCTGCTCGGCAAAGGTCAGCATGACCTTGCGCGGCAGCCAGCTGAGCAGGAAGGTCTGCACCTTGGCCGGGCTCATCCGCAGTGGCCGCCCGTAGTCCCGGTCGCACCCGTAGTCGATGATCCGGTCGGCGCAGTGCGATGCCGAGCTGAGGTCGGACAGGTCCTCCGCCTCGTCCGAGGCCAGGAACTCGGCGGCCAGCATGGCCCGGCGGTCCCGGCTCCACAGCTGGCGGCGCGGCCCGGTGGAGGAGATGGTGTGACCCCGGTACGGCGGCAGCGCCCGGATCCGGGCCCGGATGAACGCGTGATAGGACGGGAACGACTCGCTGACCGCCGGGTCGACCGCGCCGTCGGTCACGGCCAGGGCGGTGTCCAGCAGGTGCCGGGCCTGATCCGGCTCGACCTGCCGGAAGGCGTGCCGGCCCTCGCCGCCGCGCTGGGCGCTGACCTCACGGCAGTGCTCGAGCAGCTTGTCCGTCCGCGACGTCACCCAGCCGTCCCGCAGCATCCCCTCGGCGTTGTAGTCCACCACGGAGACCAGCGCGTGCGGCTCCTCCCCGTCGTAGCTGAACACGCAGATGACCTCGTCCTGGTCGCCCAGGAAGTCCGGGTTGATGTAGCACTCGGCTGAGCGCACCGCGCCCAGGTGCTCGGCCCAGCCGGGACACGGCACCCCGCTGGAGATCAGCTCCAGGGCGGCGCGCTCGGCCTTGGCTGCCTGCCGGGGCGTGCCCAGGCAGGCGATGCCGGACAGCAGGGCCAGCGCCGCCGGGCTGTTCTGGCCGGCCGCGTAGTCGACCAGGCCCTCGCCCACCAGCTGCTCCACGGTGGCCATGCGGCGGCCTCCGGCCCGCGTGTCACGCTGCCCCCACCACGTCCCGAGCAGCTCGCTCACCATGAGCTCGGCGTCCAGCGGGCTGCGCACCGCCAGCAGCTCGCGGGCCGCGCGCAGCATCTCGGCGAACAGCGCGTTGGGCGGCGGCTCCCCTCCCCGGCCGTCCCCCGTAGACCCGGCGCGCCCGCCGCGGCCGGACCGGCCGTGGTCTGGGCCGCCAGGGGACTGGCTGCTGCGACGCTGCGGGCTCACCCTGATAGCCTCTCAGATCTGGACATGCGGACGCTATGCTACGTTGTCATGCCCGCTGTAATTTCGCCTTATAAACGGCACACGACACGCGGACTCGCTTGAGGTTGGATGGTAAGGCACCGCACGCTGTCCGCGAATCGGCTTTCCTGGCCGCACCAATTGCCAGACTGTGGCACGCTTAACTGGTCGGCATCGGGAAATGATCCCGGGGAAGGAGCCGCCCATGGCAGCCCCCGGCGCGCTATGCGGATGTCAGCTGTGAGCACGGAGACCTCTGTGCCCAGGCAGCGAGACGCCTCCGACGCCGCCCTGGCGGAAACGCTGATGCGCCAGGCGCCGGTCGGGATGGCCCTCGTTGGTCCTGACCTGCGCTTCCGCTGGGTGAATGCTGCCCTGGCCCAGGTCGTCGGCGTCGCTGAGGCCGACCACCCGGAGAAGACTCCCGGCGAGGCCTGGCCCGAAGAGCTGGCCGTCCGCGCCGACGCCGCCCTGGCCAAGGTCCTGGCCGACCGCACTCAGGTGACCGAGTCCGGCTATCCGGGCGGCCACGCGGCCACCTGGTTCGCCGTGTCCGAGCCGGACGGCACGGTGTCCGCGGTCGGGCTCATCATGTCCGAGAGCACCGGCCCGGACGCCGCCGATGAGCTCCGGCGCAGCGAAGAGCGTTACCGCTCGCTCGTCCAGGGCGGCGCCCAGGTGGTCTGGGTGGCCAGCCCGGACGGGGCCATGACCGACGACTCGCCCGAGTGGCGGTGGATCACCGGCCAGTCGGCCGAGGAGTTCACCGGCTACGGCTGGCTGGACACGCTGCACCCGGAGGACCGGGAGCGCGTCGAGCGGGACTGGCGGGAGTGCGTCCGGACCGGCACGGTCTTCGACGACCGCTACCGCATCCGCACCAAGGCCGGGTCCTACCGGCACTACGACGTCCGGGCCGTGCCCATCGAGCGGGACGGCAGGATCCTGGAGTGGGTCGGGGCCAGCACCGACGTCACCAGCCAGCGCGAGGCCGAGGAGATGCGCGGCCGGCTGACCGAGCAGCTGTCCGCGGCCGCGCTGCGCACCGCCCGGCTGCAGCAGGCCACCTCGATGCTGGCCGAGGCGCTCACCGTCGAGCAGGTGGTCGAGGTCATCACCGAGGTTGGCCGGACCGCCATCGGCGCGCTGCACTCGGCCATCGCCCTGCTCGAGCCGGACGGCGCGCGGCTGCGGGTCATCAACACCGAGGGCATGCCTACCGCGCCCGACTCGGCCGCCCTGCCGCTGACCCTGGAATCGCCGAGCGTGCTGACCAAGGCCATCGCCATCCGGCGTCCGGTCCTGGTGGAGGACCCGGACGACCTGCGCCGCCAGTTCGAGGGCGAGCTGGACATCGACCCGGCCGTGCTGGCCGAGACCTCCGACGAGCGCTCCTGGGTCGGCCTGCCGCTGTTCGCCGCGGGCGCGCCGCTGGGCGCGCTGCGGTTCTCCTTCGGCCGCCCGCGCAAGATCACCGAGGAGGAGCGGGTCTTCCTGGAGGCGCTGGCCGGCCAGTGCGCGCTCGCCCTGGAGCGGGCCGCGCTGTACGAGCGGGAGCACACCACGGCCGAGACCCTGCAGCGCAGCCTGCTGCCCGACCAGCTGCCCAGCGTGCCCGGGCTGGTCCTGACGGCCAGCTACCGGCCGGTGACCCGGAACATGGAGATCGGCGGCGACTGGTACGACGCCTTCCGGCTGGCTGACCAGCAGCTGGCCGTGGCCCTCGGCGACGTCATGGGCAAGGGCCTCACCGCGGCGGCCGGCATGGGCCGGGTCCGCAACGCGCTGCGCGCCCTGGCCCTGACCGACGGCCGCCCGGCCGCCGTCCTCGGCGGCCTGGACCGGCTGTTCAGCGCCACCGAGGCCGAGGAGCAGGTCACCACCGTGGCCTACCTGGTCATCGACCCGGTCACCGGCGAGGGCATGCTCGGCAACGCCGGCCACCTGCCCGCCCTGGTGCTGAGAGCGGGCAGTGCCCCGCGGTTCGACCAGGTCGAGGCGGGCACGCCGCTGGGCTGGGCCAGCCCCCGAAAGCAGCACGCGTTCAGCATGGAGCCCGGCAGCACGGCGGTCTTCTACTCCGACGGCCTGGTCGAGAACCGCAACCGCGGGCTGGACGCCGGGCTGGAGGAACTGGCCGCGGTCGGCGCCAGCGCGGACGCCGAATTGCTCGCTGATCCCGAGCGGCTGCTGCGGTACCTGGTTGATCACATGCTTGCCGGTTACGAGCAGGACGATGACGTCACCGTGCTCGTCATCCACCGGCCCCCCGGGGGCCCGCAGTGACTGGAGCGTACAAGTCACTGCCGGCCGCCGCCTATGGTGATGGAGTGGGAGACAGGCGGTTGAATCAGTCCCGAGTGGCTTCTAGCCAGCGAAGGAAGGGGTGACCGTGGTCGTGAGCGCTGCTAATTCCGCAGCGCGGAAGCGCCCCAGGACGTCAGGCCAGCCCATGGTCGCCGAGGAGCAGGCGGCTGACGGCACGGCCCGGCTCAACGGCTCTGGGCCCCGGACCTCCGGTCCCGGGGAGCGCGCCAACGCGGACGCCAGACTCACCGCGGTGCCTGTCAGCGATGACGAGGCCAGCGATCTGGACACTGCTGATCTAGAGAACGCGGACCCCGACGTCGAAGAGCTCGGTGAGCTCGACGGCGACGCGGACATCCAGGCTGCGCTCGTCGGCGAAGACCTGGACGAGCCCGACTTGTCCGATGACGCGGAGTCGCCGGCCGACGACCTGGCGGGCGAGGACAGTCCCGCCGACGACGGCGACGAAGGCGATGCCGCCGATGGGCCCGAGCCGCAGCAGCCCGCGGCGGCGGCCGCGGAAGGCAGCCCGGCCGCGGCCGGCGCCCAGGTGGTGAAGATCGCCCCGGAGAGCGGCGGCGGCGAGGACGAGGAGATCCTGGTCTTCGGCGACGACGACGAGGACCTGCCCGCCGCGCAGGTCGCCGTGGCCGGCGCGACCGCCGACCCGGTCAAGGACTACCTGAAGCAGATCGGCAAGGTGCCGCTGCTCAACGCCGAGCAAGAGGTCGAGCTGGCCAAGCGCATCGAGGCGGGCCTGTTCGCCGAGGAGAAGCTCGCCGAGGGCGCCCGGAGCCTGTCCACCGACCAGCGGATCGACCTGGAGTGGATCTCCGACG
This sequence comes from uncultured Actinomycetes bacterium, assembly GCA_963744005.1. Taxonomy (GTDB): domain Bacteria; phylum Actinomycetota; class Actinomycetes; order Streptosporangiales; family Streptosporangiaceae; genus Palsa-504. The sequence continues at coordinate 727,200 of CAVURU010000004.1, forward strand.
ACGGCACCCGGGCCAAGAACCACCTGCTCGAGGCCAACCTGCGGCTGGTCGTGTCGCTGGCCAAGCGTTACACCGGCCGCGGCATGCTGTTCCTGGACCTGATCCAGGAAGGCAACCTGGGCCTCATCCGGGCCGTGGAGAAGTTCGACTACACCAAGGGCTACAAATTCTCCACGTACGCGACCTGGTGGATCCGGCAGGCCATCACCCGCGCCATGGCTGACCAGGCCCGCACCATCCGCATCCCGGTGCACATGGTCGAGGTCATCAACAAGCTGGCCCGGGTCCAGCGGCAGATGCTGCAGGACCTCGGCCGCGAGCCGACTCCGGAAGAGCTGGCCGTCGAGCTGGACATGACGCCGGAGAAGGTCATCGAGGTGCAGAAGTACGGCCGCGAGCCGATCTCTCTGCACACCCCGCTCGGCGAGGACGGCGACAGCGAGTTCGGCGACCTGATCGAGGACTCCGAGGCCATCCAGCCCGGCGAGGCGGTCAGCTTCACGCTCCTGCAGGAGCAGCTGCACTCCGTCCTGGACACGCTGTCCGAGCGCGAGGCGGGCGTGGTCTCGATGCGGTTCGGCCTGACCGACGGCCAGCCCAAGACCCTGGACGAGATCGGCAAGGTCTACGGCGTGACCCGCGAGCGGATCCGCCAGATCGAGTCCAAGACCATGTCCAAGCTGCGCCACCCGTCCCGCTCCCAGGTGCTGCGCGACTACCTGGACTGACACCCCCCAAAAAGACGGCCTGGCCTGGGAAAACCCGGATCGGGCCGTCTTTTTGCGGTCGCATGCCGCTGTGAGTCAAGATATCAACATGACCCGCGATGACATGGGAACCCTGCTCGGATCGTTCACGCTGCACCTGCGGGCCGAACGCAAATCGGCGCAGACCATCAAGGTGTACGGCGACGGGATCTGCGTTCCTCCGCCGGGCCGACCAGGAGGGCACCACCCCGGAACTCGACCGGCCCACCCTGAACGTGTTCGCGGCCGGGCTGCTGGACGCCGGGGCTGAGGCATCCACGGCCCGGTCCCGGCAGCTGGCCGTCCGCCGTTTCTCCGCATGGCTGGCATCCGGGGGCGAGATTCCTCGTGATGAGCTGGCCGGGGTCGCAGCTGCGGATCATCCACGCGTCATGTGTCGGTCTGCTGGACGCCGGGACGGCCGGGCTGGATGCGGGGCCTGAAATGCTCACGGCTGACGAAGGCTATGCGGGCTTGTCTTCGGCGGGGGAGTCGTGGTCTGGGGCCAGGTGGCGCAGGACTCGTTCGCTGAGGGCGGCGAGCATGTCGAGCTCAGCGGGGGTGAGCAGGTCGATGAAGTTCCGGCGGACGTCCTGCACGTGCCCGGGTGCCGCCTTCTCGATGGCGGCGCGGCCGGCCGGCAGCAGGCGGACCATGGTGCTGCGGGCGTCGTCGGGGTTGGGTTCGCGGCAGATCAGCCCGTCCTCCTGCATGCGCCGTACCTGGTGGGAGACACGGCTCTTCTCCCAGCCCAGCGTGGTGCACAGGTCGTGCGCGGGCATGCGGTCCCGGTCGTGTTCCGAGAGCACCGCCAGGATCTGGTAGTCGGCCGCGGACAGGCCCGATTGCTGCAGGCCCCGGTTCAGGTGCACGCCGAGCTGATGATGCGCGTGCTGGAAGGCCCGCCAGGCGCGGTCTTCGCGAGGGCTCAGCCAGTTCGGTTCCATCCGCCTCCATGCTACTGGGTTGGTTGATTCATCAACAAACCGCATTTAAGGTTGACTGGTCAACCTTTGCTCGCCAGTCAAGACGGGACACCTCATGAGCAGTATCAGCATCATCGGCACCGGGAACATGGCCCGCGCCATCGGCGCGCTGGCGGTCGCGGGCGGCAACACCGTCGAGGTCATCGGCCGCGACCAGGCCAAGGCCGAGGACCTGGCCGGCGCTCTCGGCGGCGGCGCCACGACAGGAGAGTGGGGCGCCGCCCCGGCCGGCGACATCGTCATCCTCGCCGTGCCGTACGCCAGCGCCGCTCAGGTCCTCGCCCAGTACGGGGACGCGCTGGCCGGCAAGGTCGTCATCGACATCTCGAACACCTTCAACGCCGACGCCACCGGGCTGGTCACTCCTGACGGCACTTCCGGTGCGCAGGAGATCGCCAAGGCCGTCCCGGCGAGCGCGCACGTCGTGAAGGCGTTCAACACCGTCTTCGGCCACGTCCTGGCCCAGGGCGGCCCGCTGGACGTGCTCATCGCCGGCGACGACGCGGACGCCAAGGCGAGCGTGTCGGCGTTCATCGAGAGCCTCGGGCTGCGCCCGCTGGACACCGGAGACCTGGCGACGGCGCACTGGCTGGAGGCGGTGGGGCCGCTGCTGATGGGCCTGGCCCGCCACGGCGCAGGGTTCAACATCAGCCTCGGCGTTAACGTCTCGGGCTGAGAGCACCCCCGCTTGCAGTTCCAGCGCCCCGCACTAGCACCCGGTCGCCATCCCGGGCAGGCAGGGTTCCGCCTGCCCGGGATGCAGGGCAGGCCGCGCGCCATCCGACCTGCAGGCAATCGACTCTGACCACTACGGACTGCCTGCGCCCGGCACCGGCGAGGACGTCATCAAGCAGGTCGGCGACAACATCTCATCGTGGCTGGCCACACAAGAATGACTAAGGAGACACCCATGCCTGACTACGGTCATCCTCTGCGTTTCGCAACGTTCATCTCTCCCGCCAACTCCCCGGCGCACCGTCCGGTCGAGCTGGCGCAGCTCAGTGAGCGGCTCGGTTTCGACTTCGTCACCTTCCAGGATCACCCCTACCAGTCGAGTTTCCTCGATACCTGGACCCTGCTGAGCTGGGTGGCAGCGCGGACCGATCGCATCGGCGTGTCCGGCAACGTGCTGAACCTGCCGCTGCGCCAGCCCCCCGCCGTGCTCGCCCGCGCGGCTGCCAGCCTCGACCTGCTCTCCGGTGGCCGGACGAGCCTCGGGATCGGGGCCGGCTTCTACTGGGATGCCGTGCAGGCGGCCGGCGGTCGGCGGCTTACCCCGCTGCAGGGCGTAGCGGCGCTTAGCGAGGCAATCGACGTGATCCGCGGGATCTGGGACGCCGACGGGCCCGGCACCCTCAATGCCGACGGCGAGTTCTACCAGGTCCACGGCGCCGAGCGCGGACCCGCGCCCGCACACGAGATCCCGATCTGGCTCGGCGCCCACAAGCCGAGGATGCAGGACCTGGTGGGACGCAAGGCCGACGGCTGGCTGCCGTCGCTGCCGGTCATGGAGCCTGGCGGCCTGCCCAAGGGAAACGCGATCATCGACGACGCCGCACGGGCCGCGGGCCGCGACCCCCGCGAGATCACACGCCTGCTCAACATCTTCCCGGACCAGCAGACACCGGAGGCATTGGCCCAGATGACCCTCGAAGACGGCGTCAGCATCTTCATCCTGGCCAGCGACGACCCGGACGTGCTCGAACGCTTCGCCGCCGAAACGATACCCGCCGTACGCGAACACGTCGCCCGCGGACGCAAATAGCATGTGTGCCCGCTTTAGCACCGCTTACGCGCTCGGGCCACCGCAGGTACCGGAGTCGCCGTCGTGCACCTAGCGGCCGTGTTCGACCACCGCGCCGTCGGCGCAACCCGACGCGTCCAGACCAGCCATGGGCACGCACCCGGTGGCTCGACAGGAAGGAGGCACCCATGTCCTCACGCCAGCACTTCTCGGTCGGCACGATCGGCGCAGGCACCCTCGCGCAGGCGATTGCCGGCCATGCCGTCGCGGCGGGCCACCACGTCATCTTCAGCAACAGCCGCGGACCGGAGCCACTCGAGCCGCTTGCGGCCCGATTCGGCGCGAATGCGTCCGCGGGCACGGTCGCTGAGGCCGCGCGGGCCGATATCGTGATCCTCGCGGTCGGCTGGGAGCAGGTGCCTGCGGCGGTCAAGGACGTACCGGACTGGAGCGGGCGGGTCGTGATCGACGCAACCAACCAGTGGCAGGACTTCAGCCGTGGGATCGCGGCCGACCTGGGAGATCAGACCGGCAGCGAGCGCAATGCCGCCCTCATGCCCGGCGCGCGCGTCGTCAAAGCGTTCAACGCGCTCTACGGCCGGATCACCGCGCAGAACCCCCGCCGCACCGACGGCCGCCTCGTCGCCTTCCTCGCCGGCGACGACGCGGGCGCCAAGGCCACCGTCTCAGCGTTTGCCGACTCGATGGGATTCGCGCCCGTCGACCTCGGCGGACTGCATGACGCCGGACGTCTCATGCAAGTCGGCGGCGGCCCGCTGTCGGGGCTTCACGTCGTAAAGCTCGAATAGCCGGTCCGCTGGCTGGTAACGAACCCTCGTGCCGCCCGACCCTGTGGAGCTCGATTACTGGATCACGCCTGGACGGGCTTCCCGGCTGGGATCTGCGCCGCAGTCGCTTAGGACAGCGTGAGACGGACCACAAGCCAAGATATTACATCGCATGCCGCTCACCAGTGAAGTGTATTTTCGCAGGTCAGCATGCCGTTTCAGCAATGAACAGTGCCCGACACCTGGACTGAGTCCTCGATGACGTGAGACCCCGGCCCCGCTTGCCGGCGGGAACCCGGGCCTCACACATGTCCTGACCGTGTCCGGCTCGGCCTCACGCATGTCCGATCGGAGAGGGCATGAAAAAGCCGACGCCAGTCCACTACTGGCGTCGGCGTCTCACGCCGACGGCCGGCGCCGTTGCCGGCCTGGCCTCCCGAGCTGCTAGTTGGGCTGCGGCTCGGACAGCCGGTTGGTTTCGTCCTGGATGTCGACCGCGACCTTGGCCAGTGCGTCAGCGTGCTTACGGCCATGATGAGCGCAGAACAGCAGTTCTCCGCCGTTGGCGAGCAGCACTCGAACATACGCCTGGGCGCCGCAGCGATCGCAGACGTCCAGGGCAGTCAGGGGCTTAGTGGGGGCTATTGCTCCGGTCAACGTTGCCTGCCTTCGCGTCGCGCCTTCGGCTTCTACGTCCGTATGGCTCCGGTTCCTGCCCTTACAGCTCAGTGCAACACATACTGGCGGTCCCGCGTTCCCTACTCGACGTGGTGTACGCCACAAGCGAAACCTTCCGTGTGCCTTTGCTGCCGTGACGCACGGTGCCTGTGTCCCACCGGTATTCGGACCGGCGGCACACAGGCACCGTGTGTCTTGCTTACGATGTACCCACATACCGGCCGGGCGAAGCATCCGCCCGCGGTGAGTCGAGGGGGATTTCCGGCCGGATCGCCGCGTGGCTGGTCAGCGGCAACTGCCGGGAAGGTTACTCTTCGGTCAGGCCCGACGGGCCGGGCGACGTCACCGGCGACACGCCGTCCTTGTTCACGAGTTAGCTGAACGTGCGCTATCTTTAGAACACGTGTCTTAATGGAAGGAGATCGCCGGACCGTGACCGCCGCCCTTTCCGAGCCTGCCGCCCAGGCCAATGGCCGAGCCACCAGCCGGGCCGCCGATCGGGCCTCTGACCAGGCCGCCAGCTCCGCCGACGGCTACACCGCCCGGCACCTGTCAGTGCTGGAAGGCCTGGACGCGGTGCGCAAGCGCCCCGGCATGTACGTGGGCTCTACCGACGGCCGCGGCCTGCAGCACTGCCTGTGGGAGATCTTCGACAACGCGGTGGACGAGGCGCTGGCCGGGCACTGCTCGCGGATCGAGGTCATCCTGCACGCGGACGGGTCGGCCGAGGTCCGCGACGACGGCCGGGGCATCCCGGTCGACGTCGAGCGCAAGACCAAGCTGTCCGGTGTCGAGCTGGTCATGACCAGGCTGCACGCGGGCGGCAAGTTCGGCGGCGGCTCCTACACCGCCTCCGGCGGCCTGCACGGCGTGGGCGCCTCGGTGGTCAACGCGCTGTCCGCCCGGCTGGACGTCGAGGTGGACCGGGACGGCCGCACCTGGGCGGCCAGCTTCCGCCGCGGCGTGACCGGCGAGTTCGCCGGCCCCGGCCCGGAGGCCGACTTCGCCCGCAAGGCGGGCCTTCGCTCGTTCAGCCAGGGCGCCGGCCGGGCTCCGGGCACCAGCCGCGCCAAGAAGTCCACCGGGACCCGGATCCGGTTCTGGCCGGACCGGCAGGTGTTCCTGAAGGACGCCCACTTCAGCTTCGACACACTGGCCGAGCGGGCCCGCCAGACCGCCTACCTGGTCCCCGGGCTGGCCATCACCGTGCGCGAGGACGCCGCCGGCCCGCGGTCGCCGCAGCAGGGCCGCCCGGTCCCCGGCGCTCCGCCGGCCCTGGACGACCAGCTCGCCCTGGACGACCAGCTCGCCCTGGACGACCAGCCTGCCCTCGACGCCGAGCCCGCCCAGGACGACCTCGAGGCCCAGGCCGCTCTCCCGGGCGCAGCGCAGTCCCCCCAGCGCGCTCAGCCGTCCCAGGACGGCCTGGAGCCGCGCGAGGCGTACTTCCGCTTCGACGGCGGCATCAGCGAGTTCTGCGCCCACCTGGGCTCCGGCGAGGCGGTCAGCGACGTGCTCCGGCTGACCGGGTCCGGCACCTTCACCGAGACCGTCCCCGTGCTGGACGACCGGGGCCACATGACCCCCACCGACGTGGAGCGCGACCTGGCCGTCGACGTGGCGGTGCAGTGGGGGGGCGGCTATGACACGGTGATGCGCTCGTTCGTGAACGTCATCGCCACCCCGCACGGCGGCACCCACGTGACCGGCTTCGAGCGGGCCATGGTCCGGGCGGTCAACGAGCAGCTGCGCGCCGCCCGCCTGCTCAAGAACGGCGACGAGCCGGTGACCAGGGAAGACGCCTTCGAGGGCCTGGTCGCCGTGGTCTCGGTCCGGCTGCCCGAGCCGCAGTTCGAGGGCCAGACCAAGGAGGTGCTCGGCACCCCGGCCGCCTCCCGCATCGTGGCCCAGGTGGTCAGCAGCCAGCTCAAGTCCTACTTCGAGGCGCCGCCCCGCGGGGCCAAGCAGCAGGCCCGCTCGGTCCTGGAGAAGGTCGCCGCCGCGGCCAAGGCCCGCATCGCGGCCCGTGAGCACCGCGACAACCAGCGGCGCAAGTCGGCCCTGGCCAGCTCGTCGCTGCCCGCCAAGCTGGTCGACTGCCGGTCGGCCGATGACCGCAGCGAGCTGTTCATCGTCGAGGGCGACTCCGCGCTCGGCACGGCCAAGCTGGCCCGCGACTCGGAGTTCCAGGCCCTGCTGCCCATCCGGGGCAAGATCCTGAACGTGCAGAAGGCCTCGCTGGCCGACATGCTCAAGAACGCCGAGTGCGCCTCCATCATCCAGGTCCTCGGGGCCGGCTCGGGCAGCTCGTTCGACCTGGACTCGGCCCGGTACCAGCGGGTCATCTTCCTGGCCGACGCCGATGTGGACGGGGCGCACATCCGCACCCTGCTGCTCACGCTGTTCTACCGGTACCTGCGGCCCATGCTGGAAGCCGGCCGGGTCTTCACCGGGGTGCCGCCGCTGCACCGGATCGAGCTGAGCAACGTCCGCCGCGGCGCGGACAAGTACCGCTACACCTACTCCGACGCCGAGCTGAACCGCACCCTGCTGGAGCTCGAGCGGCGCGGCCAGCGGTGGAAGGAGCCGGTCCAGCGGTACAAGGGCCTAGGCGAGATGGACGCGTCCCAGCTGGCCGAGACGACCATGGATCCCCGGCACCGCACCCTGCGCCGGATCAGGATCGAGGACGCCGCCTCGGCTGCGGACATCTTCAACCTGCTCATGGGCAACGAGGTGGGTCCACGCCGCGACTTCATTGTCGGCGGCGCGGCCGAGCTCGATCCTTCCCGGATTGACGCCTGAGCTAAACCACTTCTGGTCACCCTGGGCGCTGCTATCATCACTTGCCGTGAGCAAGGCGATCATGGTGGCCCAGTTCCTCCGGGCCCGCGGCTGGTGGCGGCTGGACAGCGCCGGACCGAGCGCGCTGCGCGTCGCGCGCAGCGTCGTGTCCCTGCTGGACGCGGCCGCCTACGCCGAGGGCCTGCCCGATGACGACCCGGTCCTGGCCGCGCTGGATGCCGCGGGCTGCTTCACCGGCGGCCTGTTCAATCCCGGCCCCGAAGGCTGGATGATCGTCCGCGACTGGCAGCTCGCCGATGAGGCCACCGAAGGTCCCGAGGATCTGCTGGACCAGCTGTCCCGCGCCGCCGGCCGCCAGGGCCCTGACGCCCACCTGGCCCAGCTGGCCTGGTCCCGGCCGCTCCCGGCCTGCGCGGCCCTGAGCATCCCCCGCCAGCCCGGCCCGGCCGCTGAACCAGTCAGCAAGCTCTAGGCGGGCGCCAGCTAGGCAGGCGCCAGCTAGGCAGGCGCCAGCTAGGCAGACGCCAGCTAGGCAGACGCCAGCTAGGCGGGGCCGGCCTTGATCACGGCCAGCACCGCCGACCGCGTCGGCTGGATGCCGAAGTCCGTCGCCGACCAGGTCGCGCCCGCCCGCTCCCACGGCCCGGGATCGGCCTCCGGGGCCAGCTCGACGATTACGTCGAACATCCCGCCGTCCGGCCGCTGCGGCGCGATCTCCGCGGTCAGCTCGGCCAGCGCGTCCGGCCCGGGCAGCCCGATCGGGAAGTAGCCGTCCCAGTTCAGCGCCCGCCGCAGCGGCCGGCGGTTCGGCCACTCGCCGGCCACCCAGACCGGGATCCGCGGCTGCTGCACCGGTACCGGCTCGAACTCGCCCGACCAGTACCGGGCCAGCTCGGCCAGCCCGCGGTCCAGCAGCTGGGCCCGCTCGCGCGGGTCGGCCACCTCACCGAACTGCTCCAGCTCGCCGTTGCGGGCACTGCCCAGCCCGACACCCAGGGTCAGCCGGCCCGAGCTGAGCAGGTCCAGCGTGACCGTCTCCCGGGCCAGCTTGTGCACCCGCCGCCGCGACACCGGCGTGATCATCGGCCCGATCCGCACCCGGCTGGTCGCGCCGGCCACCGCGGCCAGCGTCACCCACGGGTCGGCCACGGCCCGCACCGGCGCCCGGTAGGCGACGTGGTCCCACACGAAGAAGCCGTCCCAGCCGTGCTCCTCCGCCGCTGTGGCCAGCTCGCCCAGCACCCGCGGATCGGCCAGCTCGCCGAACGGCGCGACGTCGATCGCTCGCTTCATCCCGCCGAGCCTAGGCCCTCCTCGATCATGATCGCGGGCAGAAACGGCCTCATACGCTCCACAACTGCCCGCGATCATGAACGCGACCGTGAAACAGCCCTCACGCCACCCGCCGCGAACCCGCACCCATCCGGGAGCCCGCACCCATCCGCGAGTCCGCACCCGCCGCGAACCCGCACCCGCCGCGAACCCGCACCCATCCGCGAGCCCGCATCCCCGGCCGCGAGCCCCTTACGGCACCCGGCCCGCGCCGCCGATCCAGGCCAGCGGGCGGCGCAGCGCGATGCCCGACCCGTCCCGCTTGCCCACCGGGTCGGGCAGGATGACCGGGCTGCCGTCCTCGGTCGTGCCCACCGCGGGCGCCGGGCCGGCCCAGGCCATGACCAGCGCCTCCTCGCCCTTGAGGAACCGGTGGCAGCGGACCCCGCCGGTGGCCCGGCCCTTGGCCGGGTACTCGTGCAGCGGGGTGACCTTCACGCTGCCCGCCGCCGTGCCGGGCAGCGTGCCGCCCTGGCCGGCCACGGTGACCACCACGGCGGGGGAGTAGGTCCCCGGCTCGCCCGCGGGCGTCCCGGACGCCGCCGCCTCCTGCACCGCGCCGAACCAGACCACCGACGTCCCGGCGGCCAGCCGGACCCCGGCCATGCCGCCCGCGGCCCGGCCCTGCGGCCGGACCGCCGCCGCCCCGAAGCGCAGCAGCTGCGCGTCGGAGGTGATGAACACCAGCTCATCGGACTCGGCGGACAGCTGCGCCGCGCCCACCACGCGGTCGTCGTCGCGCAGCGAGATGAGCTCGAAGTCCTCCCGGTTCTGCGGGTAGTCCGGCAGGACCCGCTTGACCACGCCGGTCGCCGTGCCCAGGGCCAGCCCGGCCCCCGGCACGTCCACCGCGGCCAGGCCCACCGCCGTCTCGCCCGGTTCCAGCTCGGCGAACTCGCTCACCGCCGCCGCCCCGGACAGCGACGCCGCGCCCGTCGCCGGCATGACCAGCGCGGGCAGCTCCAGCACGTTCACCTTGATCAGCCGCCCGGCTGACGTGACCAGCCCGACCGTGCCCCGGACCGTGGCCCGGACCGCCGACGTCAGCACGTCGTGCGCGGTGCGGGCCGCTTCCCCGGCCGGCGGCACCAGGACCGGCGGCACCAGGACCGGCGGCCCCGCGACCGCAGGAGCAACCAGCGCTCCGGGATCACCGGCCGCCACCCGGGCCACCAGGCCGGTGGCCGACATCAGCACCACGCACGGGTCGTCGGCCACCTCGAGCGGGACCGCCGCCGCCTTGGCCGGCGCGGCCGGGCCTTCCAGCAGCACGGTGCGCCGCGGGGTGGCGAACTTCCGGCCCACCTCGGCCAGCTCGTTGCCCACCACCTCGCGCAGCCGCTCGTCCGACTCCAGGATCGCGGTCAGCGCGGCGATCTCCTCGCGGGCCGCCTCCTGCTCCTCCTCCAGCTCCAGCCGGTCGTAGCGGGTCAGCCGGCGCAGCGGGGTGTCCAGGATGTACTGGGCCTGGATCTCCGACAGCTCGAAGATGGTCATCAGCCGTTCCCGGGCCGCCGCCGCGTCGTCGGAGGCCCGGATGACCTGGATGACCTCGTCGATGTTGAGCAGGGCGATGAGCAGCCCGTCGACCAGGTGCAGCCGCTCGGACCGCTTGCGCCGCCGGTACTCGGTGCGCCGCCGGATGACCTCCAGCCGGTGCGCGACGTAGATCTCCAGCAGCTCGCGCAGCCCCAGCACCCGCGGCTGGCCGTCGACCAGGGCCACGTTGTTGATGCCGAACGTCTCTTCCATCGGCGTCAGCCGGTACAGCTCGGCCAGCACTGCGTCCGGGTTGAAGCCGCTGCGCACCTCGATGACCAGCCGCAGCCCGCGGTTCCGGTCGGTCAGGTCCTTCAGGTCGGCCACGCCGTTCAGCTTCTTGGCCTGCACCAGGTCCTTGATCCGGGCCATCACCTTCTCCGGCCCGACCGAGTACGGCAGCTCGGTGACCACGATCCCGGACCGCCGCGGGGTGATCTGCTCAACCGCGGCGGTGGCCCGGGTCCGGAAGATGCCCCGGCCCGTCTCGTACGCCTCCCGGACCCCGTCCAGCCCTACGATCTGCCCGCCGGTGGGCAGGTCCGGGCCGGGCACGAACCGCATCAGCGCGTCCAGCGACGCGTCCGGATGGCGCAGCAGGTGCCGGGCGGCCGCGATCACCTCGCCCAGGTTGTGCGGGGCCATGTTGGTGGCCATCCCGACCGCGATGCCGGACGCGCCGTTCACCAGCAGGTTGGGCAGCCCGCCGGGCAGCACGCTGGGCTGGGTCTCGCTGCCGTCGTAGTTCGGGATGAAGTCGACCGTATCCTCGTCGATCGAGGCCACCATCTCCATCGCCGCCGCGGTCAGCCGGGCCTCGGTGTACCGCATGGCCGCGGGCTGGTCGTCGCCCCCGAGCGAGCCGAAGTTCCCGTGCCCGTCCACCAGCGGCAGCCGCATCGCCCACGGCTGGGCCATCCGGGCCAGCGCGTCGTAGATGGCCGAGTCGCCGTGCGGGTGCAGCCGGCCCATGACCTCGCCCACCACCCGCGCGCACTTCACGTGCGGACGGTCGGGGCGCAGGCCCATCTCGTTCATCTGGTAGAGGATCCGGCGCTGCACCGGCTTGAGGCCGTCCCGGGCGTCGGGCAGAGCGCGCTGGTAGATGACGCTGTAGGCGTACTCGAGGTAGCTGCCGCGCATCTCCTCGGCGACGTCGATGTCGACGATATTCTCTTCGAAATCTTCCGGTGGCGTGGTCGTACCGCCGCCTCGTCGTGGGGCCATACGAACATTCTGCCGTATCCCGCGGCCCCGCGTGCACGACCTCCGCCCCGCCGCGCCGCACCCACCCCCGGCCGCGCCGCATCACCCGGCACCACGCCGCGCCACCCCGGCCGTGGACTACGTCGCGGCGAACCCGCCGTCCACGTACAGCGTCTGCCCGGTCACGTAGTCACTGGCCCGCGAGGCCAGGAACACCGCCGCCCCGGCGAAGTCGGCCGGCTCGCCGTTGCGCCCGGACATGGTCCGCCCGGCCATCGCGGCCAGCCGGGCCGGGTCGGCCGCCACCTCCGCGTTCAGCCGGGTGGGCACGAACCCGGGGCACAGCGAGTTGCAGCACACCCCGGATGGCGCCCACGCCTCGGACTGCGACCGGGTCAGCGCGGCCAGTCCCGCCTTCGACACCCCGTAGCTGCCGCTGTTCCCGAACGCCCGGGCCGCCTGCTGCGAGGTCACGTTGATGATCCGGCCCCAGCCCCGCGCGGCCATCCCCGGCCCGAACCGCTGGCCGAGCAGGAACGGCGCGGTCAGGTTGACCGCCATGCTCAGGTCCCAGTCCGCCGGGCTCAGCTCGGCCAGCGGCGGCCGCAGGTTCACCCCCGCGCAGTTGACCAGGATGTCCGGCTCGCCGAACGCCGCGGCTGCGTCCTGTCCGGCCCGCTCGGCCTCGGCCCGGCCGGACAGCTCGGCGCTGACCCAGGCCGCCTGCACCCCGGCCGCCCGCAGGCCGTCCGCCGCCGCCGCCAGCCGTCCCGCATCCCGGGCCACCAGCACCACGCGGGCCCCGGCCCGGCCCAGCGCGGCCGCCATCGCCGCGCCGATGCCCGAGCTCCCGCCCGTCACCACCGCCACCCGCCCGGCCAGCGAGAACAGCTCGTCCAGGTACCCCGAGCTCACAGAAACGGCGCCCACAGCATGGCGCTCACAGCACGGGCCGGGCGCCGATGAGGTTGAGCGCGTGCGCGGCCAGCCGGCAGCCGCTGGCCAGCGCCTCACCCGGCGGCTTCTTGTCCAGCCAGGGCGGGATGAACCCGGCCACGAACGCGTCGCCCGCCCCGGTCCCGTCCACCACCCGGTCCACCGGCGGCGCGGGCGAGCGCACCGGCGGGCGGCCGTTGGCGTAGAACAGCGCGCCTTCCGCGCCGAGCTTGACCACCACGTGCGGGTACCAGGCGGTCAGCACCCGGGCCGCCTGCTCCGGGTCGTCCCGGCCGGTCAGCACCTTGGCCTGGGCGGCGTTCACGAACAGCAGCACGGCCCCGGACGACAGCTCCAGGAACGGCTCGGCGCCGGCCCGGTCCAGCGGCGCGGCCGAGGCCCCGTCGACCGAGGCGGTCATGCCCGCCCGGCGGGCGTACTCGATCGCCGCCAGCCCGGCCGCCCGGGAGCCCTCGGACAGCAGCGTGTACCCGGACACGTGCACGTGGGCGCCGGGGATGAACAGGTCGTGCGGCAGGTCGTCGGGGGACAGCGCCGCGTTGGCGCCGGGATCGGACAGCATGGTGCGCTCGCCCTTGTGCGTGACCATGACCACGCAGGTGCCGGTGGGCCGCTCCGGGTCCATGACCAGCCGGGCGTCCACGCCGTAGCCCATCAGCTCCATGTCCCGGTTGCGCCCGGCGATGTCCGCGCCGCGCCGCCCGACGAAGGCCACGTCCCCGCCGTCGGCCGCCATCCAGGCCGCGATGTTGGCCCCGGAACCGCCGCCGTGCATGGTCACGCTGGCGGGTGTGTCGCTGCCGCGGGCCAGCGCGAGCCGGGCGTGGGCGACCGTGTCCGTCATCAGGTCGCCAAGGACTACCACGCGCGCCATGCTTGGTCCTCACCTCGCTGTCTCGCCTCGGGAGCCCGGCCGGACTCCCCAGGCCCCCCTGCGGTGCTGCCCCGGGACCCCGTTCCCCGCGAACCGCTCGGCGCGCAGGACTTCCTCGGTATCGGCCCCCGGGCGTCGCTGACCAGCGTGCGAGCAGACATCCTGGGCCGGATCGGAGCTGAACACGCCGTAGCGGCGGCGATTGTCACCAGACCGTTACCCGGGCGCGGCGGTCTACCCGGCCGGGAGCGGGATGACCCGGCCCGCCACCACCAGTTCCGCCTCCTCCGACTCGGCCGCCAGCACCTGGTTGAGCCGCCCGAGCTCGTCGCGGAACAGTCGGCCGGCCGGCGTGCCGGGCACCACGCCCAGCCCTGTCTCGTCGCTGACCGCCACCACCCGGGCGCGGGCCTGCCGCCACGCCCCGATCAGCCCGGCCGTCCGGCCCGCCAGCCGCGCCGCCGCCGCCGCTGACCCGTCCCACGCGCCGGTCTCGTCCATCACCGCCGCCAGCCAGGTGCCGATCCCGTCGATCAGCAGCGCCCCGCGCGTCTCGCCGAGCACTCCGGCCAGGTCGGTGGTCTCCGCCGTCCGCCACCAGGCCGGCCGCCGCGCCCGGTGCGCGGCCACCCGCGCCGCCCACTCCGCATCCCCGGTCACGGCCGGTCCCGCCGCCACGTAGGTCACGGCCGGCTCACCGGCCAGCCGCAGCTCAGCCTCCTGCGACTTCCCGGACCGCGCCCCGCCCAGCACCAGCACCCGCCACGGTCCCGGCGGCCCGGCGTCCGCATTTTTTTCCGCCGAACGGGCCGTGCTCACCGCATCCCCGTCCCCGGGCAGCTCGGCGTGCCAGAAGCCGCACCGGCGCTGCAGTTCCCGTTCCGAGCTCACCCGGTGATCGGCGAACGCCACCGCCGCCGTCGTGCCCGTGCTCACCAGTCCCCGCGCCCGCAGCAGCCCGAGCTGGGCCGGATCTGAAAGCAGGTCCGCGAAGGCGATGTCGTACCGGCCCGCCCCCTCCGGCGGCACCGGCACCGCCCCGGGCCGCGCCGGGTACAGCAGCCGCCCCCCGTCCGGCCCGGTCACGTCCCAGCCGCCCAGCCGCCCCGGCTCCCGGGCGTCCGCCAGCCGCCGCACCAGGTACCCGTGCTCCTCGCCTGCCAGGCCGTCCGGCCCGAGCCGCAGTACCCCGTCGATGAGCAGCGCCGAGCGCCCCCGGACGTTCCCCGCCGCCCCGTGCCGCAGGCAGGAGGCGCACCGGCAGCCGGGCCCGGGCCAGCCGTCCGCGCCGCCGGAGCCCTCGACCAGCACGCGCACCGGATCAGCCTGCCAGGAACGACAGCCGGACCTGCCGGTCCGGGTTGTCCACGTTCAGGTCGACCAGGGCCACCGACTGCCAGGTGCCCAGGGCCAGCCGGCCGCCGATGACCGGGATGGTGGCGTCCGGCGGGATCAGGGCCGGCATGACGTGCGACCGGCCGTGCCCGGCCGAGCCGTGCGCGTGCCGCCAGCGGTCATCGGCGGGCAGCAGGTCGGCCAGGGCGGCCAGCAGGTCGGCGTCGCTGCCCGCGCCCAGCTCGATCACGGCCAGCCCGGCCGTCGCGTGCGGGACGAAGACGTGCAGCAGCCCGTCGCCGCCGCCGGACGCCGCCGCCGCGAACTGCGCGCACTCGCCGGTGATGTCGGTGACCGTCTCCCGGCCGCCGGTTCGGACGGCGATGATCTGGGTCTGCATCACCGGATCATAAAGGGCCAGATCATAAAGTGTGGGGGTGACCGAAGCTCCCTGGGCTGCGGGGACCCGGCTGCGGATGTCCCGGCAGGCCCGCGGCCTGTCCCAGCAGCAGCTGGCCGGGATGGCCGCCGTGACCCGGCAGGCCGTCTCCGCGCTCGAATCCGGCCATTCGGATCCGTCGCTGCGGGTAGCGCTGGCCCTGGCCCGCGCCCTCGGCCTGACCGTCGAGGAGCTGTTCGGGCCCGGCGATCCGGCTGACCCGGTGCTGGCCCGGCCGGTCGCCCCGGTTGACGCGGCGGGCTCGCGGGTCGCGCTGGCCACCGTGGGCGACACGTTCGTGGCCCTGCCGCTGACCACCGACACGCTGGCCCGGGCCGGCTTCGGCAGGCCGGCGGCCTGGTGGACGGCGCCCTCGCCGATCCCGGTCAGGCCGCCCTGGACGGGCCCGCCGGGCTGATCGCCGTCCGGCCCATCGCCCCGCCCCGGCCCACCCTGGTCGTGGCGGGCTGCGACCCGGCCCTGCCCCTGCTGGAGACCCCGCTCAGCCTGCTCGACCCGCCGGTGGCCTTCGCCTGGTGGCCGTGCGGGAACGCCGAGGCCCTCCGGCTGGCCGCCGCCGGGCTGGTGCACGCCGCGGGCGTGCACCAGCCAGGAAACCCCGACGGCTCGGCGCTGCTCCCGGACGACGCCCAGGTGGTCGGGTTCAGCTCCTGGCGCGAGGGCCTGGTCGTGCGCCCGGACACCCGGATCACCAGCCTGGACGACGCGGTCCGGCAGGGCCTGCGGCTGGTCAACCGCGAGCCCGGGGCCCAGGCCCGCACCCTCCTGGACCGCGAGATCGCCCGGCTCGGCCTGGACCCGGCCGTCCTGCCCGGCTACGACAGCCGGGCTGCCGGGCACCTGCAGGTCGCGGCGGCCGTGGCCGGCCGCCTGGCCGACGTCGGCGTCTCCAGTGCGCCGGCCGCGCTGGCCTACGGGCTGACCTGCGTCCCGCTCGCCGAGGAGCGCTTCGACCTGGTCCTGCCGGCCAGGCACGCCGCCTCCCGGGAGGTCCAGGGCCTGCTCAAGGTGCTCACCTCGCCCTGGCTGGCCGCCCAGCTGGCCAGCCTGCCCGGCTACGGTGCCGGCCGCTGGTCCTAGAAGCCGTACACCGGGACGAGCACGGCCCGGGCGATGGTGTGGAAACGCAGGTTGAACCCGGCCACCGCGGGCGACACCTCGTCGTTGACGTCCAGCGATTCCACGTCGAGCGCGTGCACCGCGAAGACGTACCGGTGCGGCTCGTCGCCCTGCGGCGGCGCGGCCCCGCCGAAGTCCTTCACGCTGTAGTCGTTGCGGACGTGGAACGCCCCGGCCGGCAGGCCGGATCCGCCGGTGCCCGCCGCGCCGGCCGGCAGCGCGGTGACCGTGGCGGGCAGGCCCAGCACGATCCAGTGCCAGAAGCCCGAGCCGGTCGGCGCGTCCGGGTCGAAGCAGGTCACCGCGAAGCTCCTGGTCTGCTCCGGGAAGCCCGACCAGGACAGTGACGGCGAGACGTTGCCGCCCGTCATGCCCCACCCGTCGAAGACCTGGCTCTCGCTCATCATCTGGTTGTGGGCGATGTGGTCGCTGCGCAGCTCGAACGACGGCACCGGCGGCATGAAGTCGTACGGCAGCGGCGGACGGTCGGTCATGCGGACCTCCTCAGTGAGGTGCGGACAGGCTCTCCGCACTTCCTACCAGCCTGCGGCGGGCGGGTCCGGGCCGGGTACCGTCCTGCGCCATGAGCGTGGTGAAGCAGGCGCACGCCTGGCTGGCCTTCCCGCTCGCGGTCTGGAAGAAGTTCGGCCACGACATTCGGGGCGCTGAATCAGACCGGGCTGGCCTGCTCGTCGGCCCGGCCGGCACGTTCATCGGTGCCCGGGGCGCGGCCAGACGCCATGCAGAACGGGCTCAACACCGCCTGGGAGGTCCCGATCGTGGCCCGGCCCGGTTCCCCTTACCTGCAGGCCGAGCTCACCTTGTTTGCGGTGGAGATTAACGTGGTAAGGGCATTGCGGCTCTGGCCCCGCCGCCTGGCCCCGCCGCCGTGCACCGAGCAGGACCGGCGAGCCTTCCAGCTCTACGCGGAGGCGACCAGGCGAGGCGAAGGGCTGGACATCGTGGTGGAAGGAAGCGGCTTCGGAGGTGAGGACCATCCCCAGCAGACATCGGGCTGACCCGCGCGCACCGCACGTGGTCATCTGCGGCGCGGGCTTCGCCGGCCTGTCCGCCATCTCCCGGCTGACCCGCGCCGGCCTGCGGGTCACGCTGGTCGACGGCCATCTGTACAGCACCTTCCAGCCGCTGCTGTACCAGGTGGCCACGGCCGGGCTGAATCCCGGCGACGTCGCCTTCCCGGCGGGCAGCTTCGCCCGGCGGTACGGGGCCGTCTACCGGCACGGTGAGCTGACCCGGATCGACACCGCGGCCCGGCGGGTCACGCTGACCAGCGGCCTCGAGCTCGACTACGACTACCTCATCATCGCGGCCGGGGTCTCCTCGGCCTACCACGGCATCCCCGGCGCGGCCGAGAACACCTTCGGCCTGTACACCAGGTCCGATGCCATCGTGCTGCGTGATTGCCTGATGGCCGCCTTCGAGCAGCTCAGCGTGACCAGCGGCGACCTGCACGTCACCGTGGCCGGCGGCGGCCCCACCGGGGTCGAGCTGGCCGGCACGCTGGCCGAGCTCACCGCGACCGTGCTGGACGCCACCTTCCCCGACGTCGACCCGGCCCGGGTTCACGTCCGGCTCATCGAGATGGCCTCCGCCCTGCTCACCGCGTTCCACCCCAAGCTGCGCGAGTACACCCGGGTCCAGCTGGTCGAGCGCGGCGTGGACATCCGGCTGGACACTCAGATCGCCGAGATCACCGCGGACCAGGTCGTCCTGGCCGACGGCGAGCACCTGCCCAGCGACGTGACCGTGTGGGCGGCAGGCGTCGGCGCGGCCGAGGCGACGGCCGACTGGGGGCTGCCCCAGGGCCGCGGCGGCCGCCTGGTCATCGGGCCCGACCTGCGGGTCCAGGGCCAGGACCGGATCTTCGCGGTCGGCGACATCGCCGTCAATCCCGATGACGCCGCCCCCCAGCTCGCCCAGCCCGCCATGCAGATGGGACGGCACGCGGCCACCCAGATCGTCCGGCTGCAGGGCGGCGAGGCCACCGAGCGGTTCACCTACCATGACAAGGGCATCATGGCCACCATCGGGCGCCGCTCCGCGGTGGTCGAGCTGGCCCAGGGGCTGCGGCTGCGCGGCACCCTGGCCTGGCTGGCCTGGCTCGCCCTGCACATTTTCTACCTGCTCGGCGGCCGTAACCGGGCCTCCACCCTGGTCAACCTGACCTACCGCTACTTCGCCTGGGGGCACGGCGGCGGGGTGATCGTCGGCGACGATCCCCGCACTCAGGTTCCCGCCCGAGCCGCCAAATAACCCCCTTCTACGACAGCGTGTAGTTGTTGGAAGTAAGCTGTTACCCGATGAAGACATTCCGCCCGCGCGGCAGGGTGGCCGCCGCGGTTCTGGCCAGCGCAGTGGCCGGGACCCTGGCCCTGGCCGGATGCGGTAACAGCGGCTCCTCCGCCGGCTCGCAGGCCAACCCGACCTCCAGCGCGGCCGAGATGAACCCCAACCTGGATCTCGGCACCTCCCTCGGCGGCAAGCCGGCTCCGGACTTCACCCTGGTCAACCAGTTCGGCCAGACCATGTCGCTCAGCCAGTTCCGCGGCAAGGTGGTGATGCTGGCCTTCGAGGACTCCGAGTGCACCACCGTCTGCCCGCTGACCACGCAGAGCATGCTGGAGGCCAAGCAGCTGCTCGGCTCGGCCGGATCCCAGGTGCAGCTGCTCGGCATCGACGCCAACCCCGACGCCATCACCGTCAGCGACGTGCTCGGCTACACCCGCTCGCACGGCCTGGTCAACCAGTGGAACTTCCTGACCGGCTCGCTGCCCCAGCTGAAGGCCACCTGGAAGTCCTACGACATCGCGGTGCAGATCGAGCAGGACGAGATCGACCACACCCCCGCCCTGTTCATCATCGACCAGCAGGGCCGGGAGCAGAAGCTCTACCTGACCCAGATGGCCTACTCCAGCGTGACCCAGTCCGCGCAGGTCCTGGCGGACGACATCGCCACCCTGCTGCCCGGCCACCCGCACGTGGCCAGCCAGGACTCACTCGCCACCATCCCCACCCAGGGCCCCACTGATCACGTCACGCTGCCGTCCGCGTCGGCTGCGGGCGGCACGGTCGGGCTCGGCCCGGGCACCCCGCACCTGGTCATGTTCTTCGCCACCTGGCTGGCCGAGGTCTCCGACCTGAAGGGCCAGCTCGTCCAGGCCAACGCCTACGCCGCCCAGGCCAAGAAGGACGGACTGCCCCCGCTCACCGCCGTGGACGAGGCCACCGTCGAACCCTCGGCCCAGGCCGTCCGCAGCTACCTGAGCGGGCTCGGCACGACGCTGAGCTACCCGGTCGCGCTGGAC
The DNA here is from genome assembly GCA_963744005.1 of uncultured Actinomycetes bacterium. GTDB lineage: Bacteria > Actinomycetota > Actinomycetes > Streptosporangiales > Streptosporangiaceae > Palsa-504. The sequence goes on from CAVURU010000004.1 coordinate 747,095, forward strand.
AGCACCGGGCGGCTGGCGGACGGCTACGACGTGCAGGACCAGCCCTGGTTCGCCCTGGTCTCCGCGTCCGGCAAGATCATCTGGTCGCACGACGGCGCCCAGTCCGCGGCCCAGCTCACCGCGGCCGTCCAGCACGCGCTCAACTCGTGACATCTGTCGTCGCTCACCGCGATAATCGGCGCCGTCACCTACACGTCCGTCCCGGCTCCGGCTCCGGCCCGGCGTCGTCGGTGTCGGGCCCGGTGAACGCGTTCCGGCCCATCTCGGTGAACCACTCAGGCACGTCCTGCCGAGCCCGGAGTGCCTCCCGCAGGGCCGTCAGGAGCTCGTCATCGTCAGGCACGCGTTCGTCTCCCGCCTTCTGTCATCAGCGCCTCGGGTCTCTCTTCTCACCCGGAGGGACCCGGCCGCCCATTGATACAGTTGCCTGCTGACAAAAGCGGCCTCAGCTCACGGCCCTCTTGACCAGGTCGGCGATCCTCGTCTCGAGGGCGTCGGTCAGCTCGGTCAGCGCGTAGGTGACCGGCCACATGGCCTCTTCGTCGAGGTTCGCCACGTCGCTGAAGCCGAGCGTCGCGTACCGCGACTTGAACTTCTGCGCGGGCTGGAAGAAACAGACCACGGCCCCGTCCTTGGCGTAGGCGGGCATTCCGTACCAGGTGCGCGGGGCGAGATCGGGCGCGGAAGCGGTGACGATGGCGTGGATCCGCTCGGCCATGGCGCGGTCCGGCCCGGACATCTCCTCGATCTTGGCCAGCAGGTCGCGTTCCCCCTCGGCCCGGCCCGTGGCCGCCTTCAGCTCCCGGGCCCGCTCCTTCATCGCGGCCCGTTCCTCGGCCGTGAAGCCCTCGTGCTTCTGGCCGCGCCTGGCGGTGCTCTTAGCGGACTTCTGCGTCTCGATCATGGCTGGTTCCTTCCGGCTTGTTCGGTACTGGGGATGTTCTCAATCTAGGCAGCCGGCCTGGAGCAAAGCTTCTCCGAAACTGCTCAGTTCGCGGCCGCCGTCCCGGCGCAAGATCGCAATCCCCGCTTGACGTGCACGAACTTATGTTCGATACTCGACGAGATGGGGAATGTATCTGCGGAAACGAAGCGGATATATTCCTCCTGGCCTGGACCGTCCGAAACCCTGGATCGTCCGGAACCGGGCCGCCGAACTAGGGAGCCGTCCATGCCTGCTGGGCTGTCCGTCGCGGCTGAGGCCCCCGAGCTTCCCCCCGCCGCCAGCTCAGCTGCCGCCAGCTCAGCCGCCGTCAGCCCGGTCACAGGTACCGGCCCGGCCGCTGCTGCCGACCCGGCCGTTGCCCCCGGCCCGGCCGTTGCCCCCGGCCCGGCCTCCGGCGCCGGCTTCTCCGGGGACGCCGGCTTGCTGCCGGTGCTGCCGGTGCTGCGCGAGCTGCTGCCCCGGGGCGGACTGGCCCGGGGCTCGGTGGTGACCGTGCCGGAGTTCGGCCTGCTCGCCCTGGCGCTGACCGCGGGCGCTTCGGCCGCCGGAGCCTGGTGCGGGATCGCTGGGGTACCCGAGGCGGGTGTCCTGGCCGCGGCCGGCCTGGGCCTGGACGCGGACCGCACCCTGCTGGTCCCCGACCCGGGGTCGTCTTGGGCCCAGGTCGTGGCGTCGCTGCTCGACGGATGCGAGCTGGTCCTGCTGCGGCGTCCGGCACAGGCCCGGGACGGGCGCCCGCCGCATGAGGCCCAGGTCCGGACGCGGGTGGAGGCCACGCTGCGCCGCGCCCGGGGCGTGCTGCTGGTCGTCGGCGAGTGGCCCGGGGCCCAGGTCCGCCTCCGGGTCCTCAGCCAGGGCTGGACCGGGCTGGGCGACGGGCACGGCCGGCTCCGGGCCTGCTGCGCCCAGGTCGCGGCCGACGGCCGCGGCGAAGCGGCCCTGACCCGGACCCGCTGGCTCTGGCTGCCCGCCGAGGACGGTCGCATCGCCGCCGCCGACCCGACCGCCCTCCCTGTCCCGGCCGCCCCCGCCGCCTCGTACACCCCAGCCCTGCACGCCCCGGCCGCGCAGACCCAGGCCCCGCGCCGCCTGCAGGCCGCCGGGACCGGATGATCGCGCCCGTCCCCCGGGTCATGGCCGTGTCCTGCCCGGAACTGCGCAGCCTCCCCGACCGGCCTTCCCCGGACCAGCCCGCCTCGGGCCAGCCCGCCTCGGGCCAGCCCGCCTCGGATCGGCCCGCCTCGGATCGGCCCGGGCCGCCGAGCCCCGCCGCGGCCCGCCTGTTCGAGCAGGTGATCGCGACGGTCACCGCTTTCTGCCCGCGCGTCGAGGCGGTTGAGCCAGGCGTGTGCGCGTTCGGGGCGCGCGGGCCGTCTCGCTACTTCGGCGGGGAGACCGCACTGGCCGCCCAGATCATCGCCGCGCTCGCCGACCTAGGTGTCCCGGCCCGGGCCGGCGTCGCCGACGGCCTGTTCGCCGCCTGCCTGGCCGCTGGCCCCCCGGCCGACGACAGCCCCCCAGCCGGTGGCCCCCCGGACGGCAACAGCTCCGGGCCGGTCCTGGTCATCCCGCCCGGCCGGACCCCGGAGTTCCTGGCCGGTCAGCCCGTGCAGGCCCTGGCCGGCCAGGGCCTGGCCGATCCGGATCTGATCGCGCTGCTGAACCGCCTCGGCCTGCGCACGCTGGGGGACCTGGCCGCCCTGCCGGCCAGCGACGTGGCCAGCCGGTTCGGCGCCGCGGGAGAGACCTTGCACCGGCTGGCCGGCGGCCTGGGCTCCCGGCCGCTGGCCGCTCGCGCCCCCGCCGAGGATCTGTCCGTAGCCCAGGAGTTCGACCCGCCGGAATCGCTGGCCGAGCCGGTGGTGTTCGCGGCCAAGACGCTGGCCGAGCAGCTGCACGACGGCCTGGGCGCCCGCGGGCTGGCCTGCGTCCGGATCCAGGTCCGCGTCGTCTGCGCGGACGGGCGGGAGAACGCCCGGCTCTGGCGGCACGACGGGCTGCTGTCCGGGTCGGCCGTCGCCGACCGGGTCCGCTGGCAGCTCGACGGGTGGCGGGGACCCGGCGCGGCCGTCGCCCCCGATGAGGGGGTCGTGCTGCTGCGGCTGGTCCCGGACCAGGTGGTCCGGGCCACCGGGTACCAGCTCGCCCTGTGGGGAGAGACGATGGTCAGCGACCGGGTGGCGCGAGCCGCCCTGCGGGTGCAGGCCCTGCTCGGGCACGAGGCCGTGCTGCGTCCGGTCATGGGCGGCGGCCGGGAGGTATCCGAGCGGGTGAACCACATCCCGTTCGGGGAGAAAATGCAGCCCCGGCTGGACCCGGGCGCGCCGTGGCCGGGGCGGATCGCGGGTGCGGCGCCCGGCGTGGTCTACCCCTTCGCCCGGACCGCGGACGTGACCGACGAGGCGGGGGAGGCCATCACCGTCACCGGGCGGTGTGTCCTGTCCGGCCCGCCCGCCTGGCTGGCCGCCGACGGTGAAGCACCGCTGCCGATCACCGGGTGGGCCGGGCCGTGGCCGTTGTCCGAGCGCTGGTGGGAACCGGCCGCCGCGCGCCGCCGGGCCCGGTTCCAGCTGCTGACCGGTGACGGGCGGGCCTGGCTGGCCGTGGTGCAGGACGGCCGCTGGCTGATCGAGGCGGGGTACTGGTAGTGGGCTGGAACAACCCGGCTGTCCCCTGGCGTGAGCTGCGGCGGCGGATGGCCTGGCGGGACGAGAACGAGGATGGCCCGGACCCGTCCGGCCCGGCCTCATCCGATCCGGCCGCCGGCCCCGGCCCGCCGCGCCGTCTACGGCCGGCCCGGCCTCGGGAAGCGCTGTCTCAGCAGGACGTCATCCCGTGGGCCGAGCTGCACTGCCATTCCTCGTTCAGCTTCCTGGACGGGGCGGCCACCCCCGGCGAGCTCGTGACCGAGGCCGCCCGGCTCGGGCTCGAGACGCTCGCCCTCACCGACCACGACGGGATGTACGGCGTCCCGCAGTTCGCGCAGGCCGCTGCCCGGTGGCGCGCCCGGGGTCTCCGGCTGGGCACCGTGTTCGGCGCCGAGCTCAGCCTGGACCTGCCCTCCGCGCAGAGCGGCGTGCCCGATCCCGAAGGCCGCCACCTGCTGGTCCTGGCCCGCGACGCGGAAGGCTACCGGAGGCTGTGCGGCGTGATCAGCGCCGCTCAGCTGGCCGGGGCGGCCAAGGGGCGCCCGGTCTACGACGTGGATGCGCTGGCCGGCGCGCACGGCGGCCACTGGGTCGTCCTGACCGGGTGCCGCAAGGGGCCGGTCCCCGCGGCGCTGGCCGCGGGCGGGCCCGGGGCGGCCTGGCGGGAGCTGGGCCGGCTGACCGACATGTTCGGGCCCGAGAACGTGATGGTGGAGCTGACCTGCCAGCACGACCCCGGCGACGACGAGCGCAACGACCTGCTCGTCCGGCTGGCCGACCTGGCCGACGTGGACGTGGTCGCGTCCGGCAACGCGCACTTCGCCGTGCCCGCCCAGGGCCGCCTGGCCCAGGCGCTGGCCGCGATCCGGGCCCGGCGATCGCTGACCGACATGGACGGCTGGCTGGCCGCGGCGGGCCAGGCCTACCTCCGCTCCGGGGCGGAGATGGCCGCGCTGCTGCGGCGCTACCCGGGCGTGCTGGAGCGGACCGCGGCGCTGGGCCGCCAGTGCGCGTTCGACTTCCGGGTCGTCGCCCCCCGGCTGCCCGACTGCCCCGTTCCGGTCGGCCACACCGAAGCCTCCTGGCTGCGTGAGCTGGTCGCGCGCAAGGCCCCGGCCCGCTACGGGCCGCCCGGCGACGAGCGGGTGCCGGGCGCGTACGCCCAGATCGCCCGGGAACTGGACGTGATCGAGCGGCTGGACTTCCCCGGCTACTTCCTCATCGTGCACGAGCTCGTCGAATTCTGCGAGGACAACAACATCCTGTGCCAGGGCCGGGGCTCGGCGGCCAACTCGGCCGTCTGCTACGCGATCGGCATCACCAACGTCGATCCGGTCTCGCACCACCTGCTGTTCGAGCGGTTCCTGTCCGACGGCCGGGACGGGCCGCCCGACATCGACCTGGACATCGAGCACCGCCGCCGGGAGGAGGTCATCCAGCACGTCTACGACACCTACGGCCGCCAGCGGGCCGCGCAGGTGGCCAACGTGATCACCTACCGGCCGCGGCTGGCGCTGCGGGATGCGGGCCGCGCGCTCGGCTACTCACCCGCGCAGTCCGACGCCTGGGTCAGCCAGATCGGGCCCGGGCCGGCCGCGGCCGGGGAACCGATGCCCACCGAAGACGTCCCGCCCGCGGCGGCCGAGCTGGCCCGGCAGATGCAGCGCCTGCCGCGTCACCTCGGCATCCACTCCGGCGGCATGGTCATCTGCGACCGGCCGGTGGGGGAGGTGTGCCCGGTGGAGTGGGCCCGGATGCCCGGCCGCACCGTGCTGCAGTGGGACAAGGACGACTGCGCCTACGCCGGCCTGGTCAAGTTCGACCTGCTCGGCCTGGGCATGCTGGCCGCCCTGCACGACTGCTTCGACCTGGTGGCCAAGCACCACGGCGAGTACTGGACCATGTCCGCCCTCCCGCAGGAGGACCCGGCCGTCTACCGGATGCTGACCGAAGCGGACACGGTCGGCGTGTTCCAGGTCGAATCCCGGGCTCAGATGGCCACCTTGCCCCGGCTGCGGCCGCAGCAGTTCTACGACCTGGTCATCGAGGTCGCGCTGATCCGGCCCGGGTCCCATCCAGGGCGGTTCGGTCCACCCCTACCTGCGCCGCCGCGACGGGCTGGAGGACGCGGCCATGCCGCACGAGTCGATGCGCCCGGCGCTCGGCAAGACCCTGGGCGTGCCGCTGTTCCAGGAGCAGATGATGCAGCTGGCCATCGACTGCGCGGGCTTCACGCCCGCCGAGGCGGACCGGCTGCGCCAGGCCATGAGCGCCAAGCGGGCTCCCGAGCGGATCACCGAGCTGCGCAGCCGGCTGCTGGACGGGATGGCCGAACGCGGCATCGGCCCTGCGATCGCGGAGGACATCTACACCAAGATCCTGGCCTTCTCCAACTACGGGTTCCCCGAGTCGCACGCGATCAGCTTCGCCTACCTGGTCTACGCCAGCGCCTGGCTGAAGCGGTACTACCCGGCCGCGTTCACCGCCGCGCTGCTGCGCAACCAGCCGATGGGCTTCTACGCTCCGCACAGCCTGATCAACGACGCCCGGCGGCACGGGGTGGAGATCCGCGGCGTGGACGTGAACGCCAGCGACGCCCTCGCCACCCTGGAGAACCCGGACCTCGAAAGCCCCCTGGCGGACCGCCAGGCCCGCCGGGCCGGCGGCCTGGCTGACGCCGGAGCGGCGGCCGGCCATCCGGCTCGGCTTGTCCGGCGTCCGCAACCTGGGCGCCCAGGCCGCCGAACGCGTCGCGGCCGGCCGGCCCTACCGGGGCCTGGCCGACTTCGCGGCCCGGACCGCGCTGCCCGCGGCCGTGCTGGAGGCGCTGGCCACCGCCGGGGCGTTCGGCTGCTTCGGGCTGACCCGCCGGGCCGCGCTGTGGGCGGCCGGGGCCGCGGCCTCGGTCCGCGAGGGGCAGCTGGCCGGGAGCACCGCCGGCCTGGATCCCGGATCCGCGCCGCCGCTGCCCGTCATGACCCCCGCCGAGCAGACGCTGGCCGACATCTGGGCCACCGGGACCTACGACGTCCACCCGGTCGCCCACATCCGGGCCCAGCTCGCGGCCCGGCAGGTTCTCACCACCGCCGCGGCCCGGGCCTCTGCTCAGCAGAGCGCCGCCGCGGACCCGGAGCTGATCGTGGCCGTGGCCGGCCTGGTCACCCACCGCCAGCAGCCACCCACCGCCCGCGGGGTGGTGTTCCTCAGCCTGGAAGACGAGACCGGGATGCTGAACGTCATCTGCCCGCCGCACGTGTGGGCCCGCCACCGCCGGGTGGCCGCCGTCGCGCCCGCGCTGGTCGTCTTCGGCCGCCTGGAGTACACCAGCGGCGCCGTCAACCTGGTCGCCACCGCGCTGCGGGCCCTCCGGCTGCGGTCGGTGACCGGCGTCCGCGTCCCCAGCCGCGACTTCCGTTAACGACCCGTCCAGCAGCCGCCGCGCCGCCAGCCGCTCACCCGGGAGCTCCGTCGGCTCCGCCGCCGCGGCGGCCGAGCGGGCCAGCAGCGGCAGGTAGCGCTCCCGCGGCAGCAGCTCGGCCCCGAGCGAGCGCAGGAACGGGCTGTCCCACTGCGCGTCGATGAGCGTGCCGCCCGCCTGGGCCAGCCGCGCGGCCATGTCCGCCACCGCGATCGCCGCCGCGCCCGGCTCCCGGCTGTACAGCGAGTCCCCGCTGATGATGCCGTCGATGCCGATCCCCATCGCGCCGCCGACCACCTCGTCGCCCCGCCACACCTCGATGCTGTGCGCCCAGCCCTGCTCGTGCAGCTCGAGCAGGCTCTTCAGCAGCGCGTCGGTCAGCCAGCGCGGCTCGCGGTCCGCCCGGCATTCCTCCGCGACCAGGCCGAACCTCGCGTCGGCCGTCGTCCACAGCTCACCCCGCCGCAGCTGCTTGCGCAGGTTGCGGCCCACGTGCACCTCGTCCACGCTCAGCACCGGCCGCGGGTCCGGCGACCACCACGCCACCCAGTACGGGTCGTCGTCGCCGACCAGCCCGATGGTGCCGTCCGCCACGTCGTCCTCGTACCGGATCTCGTTCAGCGTCCGGTAGTACTCATCCGGGGCCGGGAAGGGGATCAGCCCTCGCCGGTACGCGCCCAGCAGGCTGCCCGGGCTCAGGTCCGCGCCGAACGCGACCGGGCTGTCGCCGGCCGCACGGATCTCCAGCGACTCCCAGTCCGGGTAGCGCTCAGCCGGCATGAGCAGGCCGGCCTGGCCGCTGACCGGTCGCCCGCTGAGCGGGCACGCGGTATCCAGGAACCCCGTCGCGATGAGGCGCTCGATGACCGTGTCGAGCAGCGGCCCGTCGACCGCGGGGAAGGCGATGCCGCTGCCCGCCAGGGCCTGCTCGGTGTTGGCCCGGCTGTAGTGCGGGAAGACGTGCTCGAAGTACATTTCCGCGACCGTGAGCCCGGTGTCCGGATCCCGGTCGAGGAACAGCGGCAGGAACGGCGTCATCGGGTGCGACGGGTTCGCCGCCGCGTGCCGCAGCAGCTCGCTCACCCAGTCCTCGTACGGGACCTCGCGGATGCCGAAGCCGTGGTCCCGCAGCCGGCCGACCAGCGAGCTGAGCATGGCCTTGCGATGACTGGCCAGGTGATAGGTCCGCCCGGTGCCCTCCTCGAGGGCGGAGATGTGCCGAATGGCCGCCGCGCCGACGTCGGCGGGCACGAAGTCCAGCGGCAGGTCGATGTCCGGGGCCAGTCCGGTGTCGGTCATGAACCTCATCAGCGCGGCGATCTCGGTGGTCGTGTTCCACGCGCCGGTGCTGGTCCGCCCGACGATGTCCAGCGGCCGGTAGATGGCCACCGGCAGCCCGGCCCGGCTGGCCTGCCGGAGCAGCTCCTCGGCCACGTACTTGGTCTCCACGTATCCCATCCGCAGCCGGTCCGGGTATTGCAGCGGGGTGTCCTCGGTCACCTCGCGGACGCCCATCACCCCCAGGCCGGCCAGCACCGCGGTGGTGGAGACGTAGTGCACCGGGATGCCCCGGTAGGCGGTGGCCAGCCGGATCACCTCGCGGGTCCCGGTCACGTTGGCCGCCCGCAGTTCCTCGTACGGGTAGATGAAGTTGACCGCCGCGCCCAGGTGGTAGATGACGTCGCTGCTGCGGGCCAGCTCGCGGAACTCGCCCGGGGACAGCCCGAGCCGGGGCTGGGCCAGGTCGCCGGGCAGCGGCACCACCCGGCCGCCGGGCAGGCCGGCCAGGTCGTAGCGGTCTCCTGCTGCCGTGATGCGCGTCATCGCGTCCGCCGCGTCATGGGCCCGGACCAGGCACCAGACCCGCGCCCTGGTGGTGGCCAGCAGCTCGCGCAGCAGATGCGCCCCGAAGAAGCCGGTCGCCCCGGTCAGCAGGATCTCCCGCGGCCGCCGGCGGTCCGGCCGGCCGTACACCGGATCCGCCCGCAGCCGGCCGGCTGCGGCGCCGAGCTGTGCCTCCCGGGCGAAGTCCACCGGGGCCTGGTCGCCGTCGGTGGCCAGCCGTCCGGCCCGGGCGTCCATGGTGGCCTGCGCGAATTCGCGCAGCGTCGGCTCCCGCAGCAGCCGGCGGGTGAGCGGGCGCACGTACTCCGCGCTGATCCCGAACATGACCCGGGCGTGGGCCAGCATCTCCGCGGCCAGCAGCGAGTTGCCGCCCAGCGCGAAGAAGTCATCCTCCAGCCCGACCCGGTCCTTGTTCAGCAGCCCGGACCACAGGTAGGACATCCCGGCTTGCACCGGCGTCAGCGCGGGCCCGGCCTGCTCACGTGCGGCCGGGCCGATCCTGGGGTGCTCCAGGTGGCCTCGGGCCGGCTCTCCGTCCGGCGTCAGCGGCATCCGGTCCAGCGCGACGAACACGGCCGGGATCATGTACCCGGGCAGCCGCGAGCGCAGGAAGCGCCGCAGGCTCGCCGTCGTCGGCCCGTTCGGCCCGTTCGGATCACGCCGCGTGTAGTAGGCGGCCAGCCGGGTGTCCCCGGGCCGCTCGGTGGCCACCACGGCCACCTGCCCGATCTCCGGGTGCCCGGCCAGCACGGCCTCGATCTCGCCCGGCTCGACCCGGAAGCCGCGCACCTTGAGCTGCCGGTCGGCCCGCCCGGTGACCTCCAGCACGCCGTCCGGCCGCAGGTAGCCGAGGTCGCCGGTCCGGTACATCCGGCTGCCCGGCGGGCCGCCCGGGTCCGGCAGGAACATCTCGGCCGTCAGCGCGGGGCGGCCGAGGTACCCCCGGGCCACCCCGCAGCCGCCCACGAACACTTCGCCCGCCGTCCCGGCCGGCACCGGCTGCAGCGCCTCGTCCAGGATCATGATCCGGGCGTGCCTGATGGCCCGCCCGACCGGCACCGGGTCCTCCGGTGCGCCCGGGCTGACCTCGAACAGCGCCGAGGTGATGGTCGTCTCGGTCAGCCCGTAGGCGTTGAGCAGCCGTGCCCCGGGCACCGCCCGCAGCGCCGCCTGGACGTCGGCCGGATCGGCCATCTCGCCGCCGGTGATCATCAGCCGCAGGCTGCGCAGCCGCGCGTCGCCCGGCTCGGCGATGGCCAGCACCTGATGCCAGTACGCCGGGGTCAGGTCGATGACCGAGGCCTGCTGCTGCTCCAGGTAGCCGAGCAGGTCCGTGGGACCGATGGTGCCCGTCGGCGGCAGCAGCAGCGTCGCCCCGCCGGTCAGCGTGACCAGGATCTGCTCCACCGAGGTGTCGAAGGCCAGCGCGGCCAGCTGCACCACCCGGTCCCCGGCCGAGACCCGGTACTCCTCCAGCAGGGCGCTGATGACGCAGGCCAGGCTGCCGTGACTGACCGCGACCGCCTTCGGCTCGCCGGTCGACCCCGAGGTGTGGATGGCGTAGCACAGGCTGTCCGGCGCCAGGCTGACGGTGGGCGCGGTGCCGGGCTGGGCCGCCAGGTCGCCGTCCAGCTCGCTCAGCACCAGGACCCGCGTCCCGGCCGGCCAGAACTTTTTGACCGAACGATCGGTCAGCACCACCGCCGGGCCTGCTTCCTCGCAGATCCGGGCCAGCCGCGCCGGGGGGAGCGACGGATCCAGGGGCAGGTACCCGCTGCCCGACTTCAGGATGGCCAGCAGGCTGCGGATCGCGTCGGCGCCGCGCTCCAGGTAGACCCCGATCATCGTCTCCGGGCCCGCGCCCAGGCCGATCAGGAAGTGGGCCAGCCGGTTCGCTGATTCCTCCAGCTCGCCGTAGGTCAGCTGGATCCCGTCCGCCGCCACGACCGCCGTGGCGGACGGCGTACGTGCCGCCTGATCACCGAACATCTCGTGCACGAACCACTGTCCGTGACCGTCAGGCCCCGGCTGCGGGGGTCCCGGCGGAGCGGCCCGGACGCTGGCCGGGGTGATGTCCGGCCCGGCCGCCGCGATGGCCTCCAGGCTGGCGTCCCGGGAGGTGGCGGCCGCCTGCTGGCGCCAGCCGTCGGGTGGGGTGAGGGAGGCAGGCCACAGCGCGAGCTGAGCCTGGTCATTAGCGACAACGAGAAACTCGTCCCCCGTGAGGTTACCTTCATGGCTGGTGTCGGTCACGGAGAGTTCCTACTGAGTGCCCGAGGCGGTCCCGGGACGGAGGTGTCTAGCCCATCCATTACTGCCCACGAGCCGCCCGAACTAACCCGGCTTGCCCCCGCTATCGCCCCGCTGCGCCGTTCGTCCGGTCCGCTTCGGCCAGCCCAGCCGGCCTGTTGCGGGCTCCGGTCCGCCCCGCCTCCGGCGGTCCCGCCGCCGCGTCCCGGGCCGCGTTCGCCGCGCCTCCGCCATGGCCGAAACGCAATAGCGCGCCCACTCGGAATTACCGCGATCCCGCGGGACCTATCCTGTTACGACCGGCGAGTCCCGCCGCCAGGAAACAGCGCTCCGGACGGCTTTCGCTAAATTCACAATGCTCACATTAGGGGTATTAGTGAGAATTTGGGTCAAAGTACTCCCTAGCGGCGATGCAGGCCACCCGCATGCAGTGACCCTTGCCTGGGCAGAATACAGTCCATTGTGAGGCGGATGCTTTGGGGGAGTACAGATGAGCATCAAGGGTTTGCTGTGAAAGCGCGGCGGTATGTTCTCGGCGGCTATGCCGCTTGGGTGGCGCTGCTCCTTGCGCTCTATTACGCCCTGCCCGGGTTGCGCGTCGAGATGTGGGGGCTCATCGGCCTGACCGGCGTGACCGCCATCATCATCGGCGTCTTCATCAACCGTCCCACCCGTCGCCTCCCCTGGCTGTTGCTGGCCGTCGGGCAGGCGAGCTTCCTGGCTGGCGAGATGAGCTTCCTGGTGGCCGATCTCGAGCACACCACGATCCCCGTTCCCTCCTATGTGGATGGGCTGTACCTGGCCACCTACCCGCTCTACGCCATCGCGCTGATGATCTTCATCTGGTGGCGGACGCCGAATGGCGACCGGCGCAGCCTGATCGACGCGCTTACCCTGACCGCCGGCTTGGCCCTGCTGGCCTGGATCTTCCTCATCCTGCCCAACGTGCATGAAGCTGAGTCTTGGCTGGTGAAGAGCATTGCCATCGCCTACCCACTGGGCGATGTGCTGGTCCTGGCCATGCTGGCCCGCTTGCTGGCCCCGGGGGGCGGGCGGTCCCGGTGCGTCGAGCTGCTGACCCTCGGTGCCGTCGGACTGCTGGCTTCCGACGCGTCCTACGGCCTGATCCTCCTGCACGTCGGGACGTTCCAGAATGGCACCATCGTCGACCTCGGCTGGGCCGCCTGCTACGTCGGCTGGGGGGCCGCCGCGCTGCACCCGAGCATGCGGGATCTGACCCAGCCCGTTACCAAGCAGCAGGCCGAGATCTCGCCGCTGCGACTGACCGTCCTCATGCTCGCCTCGCTCATCGCTCCCGTCGTGCTGTTCGTCGAAGGGTCCCGGGTCGGCGACGGCGACCTGCGTGTCCTCGCGGTGTTCTCCGCCATCCTCTACCTGCTCGTGCTGTCCCGGCTGTGGGACGTGGCCACCTCGCACGGCCGGGCCCTAGAGCGAGAACGGGTGGTGCGGCAGGCCGGCGGGTCCCTGGTCGCCGCGGTCAGCGTCAACCAGGCCGCCGTCGCGGTCCGGTCCGCGATCGACACCCTGCTCGGCACGTCCGCGCACGAGGTGCTGTTCATGGTCCGGATCGACGGCGCCTTCCACGCGGTGGCCGCCGTCTCGGCCGACCCGGTGCCGATGCGGCGCCTCGGCGCGCTGGCCGAAAGCTGGCTGCCGCCCGGGACCGAATCCGTGCCGCGCCTGGTCCAGGTGACCAGCCTGCCCGACCGGGCCCAGGCGCTCGTGCCGGGCTGTGAGTGGATGCTGCTGTGCCCGCTCACCCTCACCGACCGGCCGTCGGGTGATCCGCTGATCGGGTTCCTGGCCGTGTTCGGCGAGCAGCGGGTTCTCGCCGACCTGTTCGCGACCATGGAGATCCTCGCCCACCAGCTGGCGCTGGCCGTCGAGCGGAGCATGCTGCGCCAGGAGGTGATCCGGCAGGGCAACGAGGCGTACTTCCGGACCCTGGTCCAGGACGCCTCGGACGCCATCTTGATCGTGGGTGACGACGAGAAGGTCAGCTACGCCACGCCCTCGGCCACCCGGATCTTCGGCGAGCTGAAGATCGAGGGCGAGTACCTCTGGGACCTGGTCGCGGACGGGGAGAACGACGACCTGTTCCGGACCCTGCTGCGGCTGCGCGCCGACGCGAGCCAGGATGCCCGGTACGTCGACCGGCAGATCACCCGGCGCGACGGCGTGACCGTCCAGGTCCAGCTGCGCTGCAGCGACCTGCGGCACGACCCCACCGTGGCCGGCCTGGTCCTGACCATCCGGGACGTGACCGAGCAGCGCCAGCTCGAGCAGGAGCTCAAGCACCACGCCTTCCACGACGCCCTGACCGGGCTGCCCAACCGGCTGCTGTTCCAGGACCGGATCTCGCAGCAGCTCGCCTCGGCCCGGCGCAACGGAGTGGTGGCCGGCGTGCTGTTCGTCGACCTGGACGACTTCAAGGTGGTGAACGACACGATGGGGCACAGCGTCGGCGACGAGCTGCTGGTGGCCGCGGCGTCCCGGCTGTCCGGCCTGATCCGCGAGTGCGACACCGCCGCCCGGCTGGGCGGGGATGAGTTCGCCCTGCTCATCTCCGACGTCGCGACTTCCGCCGCGGTCGAGGCGGCCGCCGAGCGCGTGGTCCGGGTCTTCAACGAGCCCTTCGCCCTCGCCTCGGACGCCGTGCTGGCCACCGTCACCGTCGGCGTGGCCACCACCGAGGACAGCGCCGACACCGACGAGCTGCTCCGGCACGCGGACCTGGCCCTGTACGCCGCGAAGGCGGCGGGCAAGCGCCAATGGCGCCGTTACCAGCCGGTGCTGAGCGCCGGGCTGGCCCGACGGCGCGAGCTGCAGGCCGCGCTGGAGGAAGCGGTGGCCAGCTCGACCTTCACCCTGGCCTACCAGCCCATCGTCGCGCTCACCACCGGCGAGCTGGCCGGCTTCGAGGCCCTGGTCCGGTGGCCCCACCCGCAGTGGGGCATGATGCAGCCCGACCAGTTCATCGCCATCGCCGAGGAAACCGGCCAGATCGTGCCCCTCGGATCCTGGGTCCTGGCCCGCGCCGCCGCCGACGCCGCCGCCTGGCGCCGGGACACCCGCCCGGAGCCGGGCGCGCCGGGAGGGCCGCCCGGAGTCGGCTCACCAGGACGCCCGCCCGGAGCCGCCCGCCCGCGACGCCGCCCCGTCACAGGCTCCGCCCCAGCGTGGCCCGGGCCCGATCCCGGTGCCCGCCCCCGCGGCCCCGCCCCGCGCGCTCTACGTCAGCGTCAACGTGTCGGCCCGCCAGTTCGGCGCGCCCGGCTTCATCGATACCGTCCGCCGCATCCTCGACGTCTCCGGCCTGGAGCCCGGGTCGCTCATGCTCGAGCTGACCGAGAGCGTCCTGCTGCGCCGGGACGAGCGCCTGGTCTCCGAGCTGATCGAGCTCAAGGACGTCGGCGTGCGGCTGGCCATCGACGACTTCGGCACCGGCTACTCCTCGCTCAGCTACCTGCGCGAGCTGCCCATCGACGTCCTGAAGATGGACAAGTCCTTCGTGGACGGCATCGCCGTCTCCGGCCAGCGGCTCGCCCTCGCCGAAGGCATCGTCCAGCTCGCTCGTACCCTCCAGCTCGACGTCATCGCCGAAGGCATCGAGAGCGAAGTCCAGCGCGACCTGCTGACCTCCATGGGCTGCCAGTACGGCCAGGGCTACCTCCTGGCCATGCCCATGGCCCCTCACCAGGCCGAATCCCTGGCCCGCATCGGCTCCCGCAGCTTCCCGCGGCTGCCCCACCAGGCCTCCGGCACCGGCCCCAGCCTCACCCTGCCCACCGCCGGCTGACCCGCCGCACCGGCCCACCCGGCGCAGGCCGCTGCCCCGGCCCACCGGCTGACCTCCGCCGGACCTCGCCGCACTTACCCCGCATCACGCCGCGCTGGCGTCCGTCCACCCTGCGCGCCGGCCCCTACCCCCGGCCCGCGCCCGCGCCTACGCCCCGTCCGGCTACTGTCCGTGACTCCGCCCCGGGTCACCCCGGCCGGCCGGCGCCGCAGTCTTTCGTTCAATTCCGCCCGGATTTGCGCAATGCCTAAATGGGCATTTCCCATCGAATCCTGCTGCCCGAATTACCATGCTTTAACGGTGTCGAAAATAGTTTGCCGTGGCCCAGGTTAATAAGCCTCCTAATGCCCCCGGAATTCGCTTAAAAAAAACTACGGCGAGCCGGCAAACCTTGCACTTCAGCTGGAACGACTCATGTATGGTTTCGATTCGTACACGGACCATCACGCGGCTCCCGCGTGAAGAATCAACCATATTAATGGGGGAAGTAAAGTATGTCCGGAAAGAACCGCGCATTCGCCCTCGCCATCGCGACGGCGGCGCTTGTGGGCTTCTCCGCGCCGATGGCCAGTGCCGCCACCATCGCCGGGCCCAGCAACACCGGCTTCAACGGCGATAGCGTGCTGAACCTCAGCGGCAACCAGCTGCCGATCAACGCCTGCAACAACCAGGTCCCGGTCCAGGGCATCGGTGCTCAGGTGCCGCTGCAGAACATCACCGGTCTGCTCGGCCTGGGCAGCAACGGCAATACCACCACCGTTGGCAACTCGTCCAGCTGCGACAGCACGCCCACGGAGACCAACACCATTACCACCAACACCGCAACCTCGAACCCCGCTGGTGGCGGCTCGAGCACCGCTTCGAACGGCCCGAGCAACACTGGCTTCAACAACGACAGCGTGCTGAAGGTCTCCGGTAACCAGCTCCCGATCAACCTCTGCAACAACCAGGTTCCGGTCCAGCTGATTGGCGCCCAGGTTCCGGCGCAGGACATCTTCGCTGCCCTCGCCGCCCTGAGCAACGGCAACACCACCAACGCGACGCAGAGCGAGAGCTGCACCAACCCGCCCACCGAGACGAACACCAGCAGCGTCAACAGCTAAGTTGCTGCGTGGCATGATGCCCGGCCTCGTCACCATGGGGCCGGGCATCGGCATGCCGGGCTCCTTTATCCGCCAGCCGGAATCAGCTTCCGCCTTGGTGCTCGAGCCTCAGCGCACGCCCCGCGGCCGGAACTGCACGCTGATCCGCGGCCCGACCGCGTGCGCCGTCTTGGGCACGGCGTGCTCCCAGGTGCGCTGGCAGCTGCCTCCCATGACCAGCAGGTCGCCGTGCCCGACCTCGAAGCGCAGGGACCGGCCCCCGCCGCGCGGCCGCAGCGCCAGCGCCCGCGGCGCGCCCAGCGACAAGATCGCGACCATGGTGTCCTCCCGCGAGCCCCGCCCGATCGTGTCGCCGTGCCAGGCCACGCTGTCCCGCCCGTCCCGGTACAGGCACAGCCCCGCCGTCCGGAACGGCTCGCCTAGCTCTGGTTCGTAGTACGCGTTCAGTGCCGTCCGCGCCGCGGCCAGCATCGGATCGGGCATCGGCTCGTCCTCGCCGTAGAAGCACAGCAGCCGGGGCACGTCTACCACCCGGTCGTACATGGGCCGCTGTTCCGCCCGCCACGGCACCCCCCCGGTCAGCGCCGCGAAGACCTCAGCCGAGCCCTCCAGCCAGCCCGGCCGCACGTCGACCCAGGCCCCGCGGGTCAGCGGAACCCGCCGCACCGCTCCAGCCAGCCTGCCGAGCACCGGCTCCCCGGCCACGTCCAGCAGTGACTCCTGCACCGTTGCCCTCATCCGAACATACTAACGTATAGTCGAACCTTCGTTCGAGTACTGCTCGACGATGTCCGCCGCGACCGCCGCCAGGTCGTCCCGGACCTCGGCCGGCGAGAGCACCTCGACGTTCGCGCCGAAGCTCAGCAACGTCCGCGCCGCCGGCACCGCCACGAACCGCAGCCGCAGCTCAACCCACTCGCTCTGCTCCGCCGCCGCCCGCTCCAGCGGCTCATCGAGATGCGCCGCGCACACCCGGCCGAACACATCCAGCCAGTCCCGCCGCACCCTGACCATCACCACCAGCGGGGTCGGCCTGTCCTCCACGCCCCGCCGCAGCAGGGCCCACAGCTCGGCCAGCTCCACCCCCTCCCGCCGCCGCACCGGCTCCTCGTCCACCGTCGCCGACACCACCCGGGACACCCGGAACAGCCGCGGTTCCCCGCCCGAGTCGGCCACCAGGTACCAGACTCCCGCCTTACGTACCAGCCCGTACGGATCCACGATCCGCTCGCCCGGCCCGTGCCCCGCCCGGCGTCCGCCCGCCCGCCCGGCCCCGTTCCCCTCCTCGCGTTCAGCCGTCCGCCCCGGTCCCGGCACGCCGTGCCCGCCGCTGCGGTAGCGCAGCCGCAGCCGCCGGTCGGTGAACACCGCCGCCTGCAGCACGCCCAGCGCTCCGACCGCGTCCGCCGGCCGCATCCAGCCGGCCGGGTCGACCAGGATGCGCTGGCTGGTCGCCGTAGCGGCGGGCCGGAACGGTTCCGGTACCGCCCGCATCACCTTCAAAATGGCCGAACGGGCCGCGCTTCCCAGCCCCAGGTCCTCCTGCGCGCCCCCGGTGGTCAGCACGAACATGGCCCGGGCCTCGTCCTGCGTCAGTCCGGTCACGTCCGGTAGCCAGGCAACAGCCGGATGCCCCCGGCTCGGCCTCGTTCGGCGTAAATGGGAACCCCGGCTCCCGACAGCGCTTCAGCGTCCCGGTACACGGTGCGCGGCGAGACCTCCAGCCGCTCAGCCAGCTCCGCCGCCGTCACCTGACCGCGCGCCTGCAGCAGCAGGAGCATCTCCAGCAGCCGACCAGATTTCATGCCTCCAAAATATGACGTTACTTGTCAAGTTTGACTGTCAGGGTGGCCGCATGACACAGGAAACCGATCCCCGCCCGCTGCACCAGCGGGCCATGTCCCAGACCGAGACGATTGTCGCTGCCGTCGAGCCGGCCCAGCTCACCCTGGCTACGCCGTGCGACGACTATGACGTCCGCGCCCTGCTCAGTCACGTGGTCGGCGGCCTGAACCGGATCGCCCTCATGGGGGAGGGGGCCGACGCCCTGGCCGTCCCGCCGGTCACCGGCGGTGTCCCCGACGACGGCTGGCTGGCCGCCTACCGCTCGGCTCACGCCCGGGTCAACGCCGCCTGGGCCGATGACGCCCGGCTTGGTGCGCTGATCGAAGTCCCCTGGGGCAAGGTCCCCGGCCGCATCGCCCTGTCCGGCTACATCCAGGAGATCCTGGCCCACGGCTGGGATCTGGCCAAGGCCACCGGTCAGCCCACCGAGCTCGACCCCGAGCTGGCCACCTGGACGCTGGCCATCGCCCAGCGCATCCTCCCGCCCGAGCCCCGGGGCACCCAGGAGATCCCCTTCGGCCCGGTGGTTTCCGCCCCGCCCGGCGCCGGCCCCTACACCCAGCTGGCCGCCTGGCTAGGCCGCCGGCCCTGAGCGCCGCCGCTGCCTTCCGGGCCTCGGCCTGGAAGGCAGACGCGTGCCCGGTCCCCACCTCCGCTCAGCCGGAAATGTCAGTACCCCTCGCTAAAGTCAGATATTAGAAAGTGAAACCGAGGTCCGGCGAAAGGCAGGAGCCTGCGGAGTTATCCAGTCCACCCGGCCGATGTCTTAGGCGCCCAGGCACCTGAGGGGAGGTGACCAAGTGAGCACGGTGCTGGTTCCGGGCAGTGCGGCGGATGCGCTGGGGATGCTGGAGGCGGCGCTGGGGTTCCTGGCCGATGCCGACCCGGCGGAGATGCCCGCTGCGCTGCTGGCCGAGATCGTGGCCGGGCTGGAGCGGGCCGACTCCGTCGAGGCGGTGGCCCGGGCCCGGCTGCTGGCCGCGTTCGACGCCCAGGACGTGTCGGTCACCTTCGGGCAGCGGACCACCCGGACCTTCCTGGTGCACTGCCTGCGGGTGACCAAGGGGCAGGCCGCCCAGCATCAGGCCCTGCTGGCCCTGGGCCGGCGGGACAGCCCGCTGCTGTCCGGGCTGCGGGACAAGTCCCTGACCCGCTCCGAAGCCCTCCAGCTAGCGCAGTGGACCCGGGTCATCCCGGCGGAGTTCCGGTCCCAGGCCGAGGAGATCCTGGCCGCGGCGGCCCGGGCTGGTGCGGACCTGCGGGCGCTGGCCGCGATCTGCGCGGAGATCCAGGCCCGTACCTGCCCGCCCGACCCCGACAACCCCGGCGACCCGGACCGGGGGCTGTCGCTGGAGACCACGATGGACGGGGCCGGGGTGCTGCGCGGGGCCCTGACCCCCGGATGCGCGGCCATGGTCACCGCGG
Organism: uncultured Actinomycetes bacterium; assembly: GCA_963744005.1. Classification (GTDB taxonomy): domain Bacteria; phylum Actinomycetota; class Actinomycetes; order Streptosporangiales; family Streptosporangiaceae; genus Palsa-504. The sequence goes on from CAVURU010000004.1 coordinate 766,395, forward strand.
TCCTGGATGCCCTGTCCGCCCCGGACGGGGGCGGGGACCTGCGGACCCGGCCGGAGCGGTACCACGACGCGCTGGCCGAGGCGATGCGCCGGCTGCTGGCCTCCGGGCTGCTGCCGAAGCGGGCCGGGCAGCCCGCCCGGGCCCTGGCCCACATCCACTTCACCGAGCTGCTCGCCCGGGACAAGGACTCGGTCCTGCAAGCCGCGTGGATCACCGACTACCGGGCCCGGTGGGCCGCCTACCGGGCCGCCGCCGCGGTCGGCCCGGGTGACGGCGGCGCCTGGCTGACCGGCGACGCGGCCCGGGCCTTCGCCCACGACGCGATGATCATCCCCGTCGTCACCGGCGACCTGGACCCCGCTCCCCTCGAGGACCTGATCAGCCTGTGCGTCCAGTACCACCACGCCCGCGCCCACGCCGGGCCCCGCCGGCCCGGCTGGCCAGCCCGATCCGTCCGGCCCTCAGGACGGCCCGGCCGGTTCCTCCACCGCGACCAGCCCGGCGGCCCCGCCCACCCCGCCGACCCGGCCGGGCGGGCGGCGCACGCCGAGGCGCTGGCCGGGCTGGAGGAGCAGATCCTGGCCCGGGTCATCCAGATCGTCTCCGGCCCCGGCGGGATCGCCTCCTTCCTGCGCCGCAACCTCCTCGGCCAGGGCCTCGGCGGCCCCTCGCTGCCGCTGGACGTCGGCCAGACCGACGATATCCCGGTCCCCCTCCGCCGCCTGGCCGCCCTGCGGGACCAGGGCTGCGCCTACCCCGGCGGCTGCGACCAGCCCCCCGCCGCCTGCGAACCCCACCACATCCGGCACCGCGCCGACGGCGGACCCACCAGCCTGACCAACCTCACGTACTACTGCTGGTGGCACCACCACATCCTCCTCCACCAGCTCGGCTGGACCCTGACCATCCACCCCGACGGCACCAGCACCGCCCGCAGCCCCGACGGCACCACCATCCACAGCCACCACCCACCACCCACCACCCAGACCCGGGTAACCACCCGGCAACGCCGACCCCTCGGCCAGGAGCGCTTTTTCGCCGAGAGCCCGGGTGACCCGCGAGGTACAGTCGGGCATGCCCCGGAGCTGCGTGGTGATCGGCGCAGGCGTGCTTGGCGCGGCGGTTGCCGCCCGGCTGGCCGCCGCGGGACTGGACGTGACCCTCTTGGAGCAGGACCAGCCCGGCCGCGCCACCAGCCGGTGGAGTTTCGCCTGGCTCAACTCCAACGACAAGGCCCCCCGGGCCTACCACGACCTCAACCACGCCGGCATGCAGGCGTGGGCCGAGCTGGCCCCGGAACTGGACGGATCGTCCTGGTATCGGCCGACCGGACACGTCGAGCTGGCCACCTCCGAAGCCGAGGCCGCTCAGCTCGCCGCTCGTGTCCGGCGCCTGGCCGAGTGGGGCTATCCGGGGCGCCTCATCGACGCTGCCGAAGCCATCGCCCTCGAGCCCTCGCTCCGCCTCTCCTGGCCTGCGGCCACCGCGGCCTGGTTCCCCGACGAGGCTTACGTTCTGACCGAGCCACTCATCGAGCGGCTCATCGACGACGCCCGAGCCCACGGAGCCTCGATCCTGACCGGCGAGCGAGGCCGCGTCACCGCCCTGGCCCCCGGCCGCGTCCACACCGCCGCGGGCCAGGTCCTGGCCGCCGACGAGATCGTGTGCTGCGCTGGGCGCTGGACTCCGCAGGTCGCGGCGCTGGCCGCCCTGGTCGGTGCGGCCGAACCGGTCCCGCTGGTCACCTGGGATACCCTCGGCGCCACCCCGCCGGGCCTGGCCGTCCTCGTCGGCCCGGTCGGCTCTGACGGTCCGTCCCGCATCATCCACACGCCGCAGCTCGCTCTCCGCCCGCACTCTGGCGGGCGAGTGCATCTGGAAGCTCCTGACGTAGCCGTCGACCTGCACACTCCCGGCCCCGAGCTGCTCCGCTGGGCCGCCGAGCTCCTGCACCGCGCCCGCCGCACCGTCAGCGGGCTCGACCAGGCGACCGTGACCGACTATCAGGTCTGCGTCCGGCCCCTGCCGGTAGACGGTCAGTCGATCGTAGGTCGCCTGGCCGGCGCCGAATGGCTGTACGTCGCCGTCACCCACAGCGGCGTCACCCTGGCCGCGCACCTGTCCCGCCTCATCGCCGCCGAGCTAGCCGACGTCCAGCTAGCCGACGATCAGCCTCGCCCCCAGCTCGCTGATGGCCAGCCTCGCCCCCAGCTCGCCGGCATTCAGCCTCGCGCCGAGCTCGCCCCCTACCGCCCGGCCCGCTTCATCAAGCCGCCGGCCACCGCCCCAGACCGGGCCAGCTGAATCCTCCCGTGCCGCACGTTTTTAAATTCGTGCTATTATTACGTGCGTAAAAAGGGTTCAGCCGACAGGAGTCAGGTCATGGCTAACACCGCCCCATCGACCCACTGCGCCGCCTGCGGACGCGAGCTTCCGTCCCAGCAAGTTCGGGGTAGAGTTCGTCTCTATTGCGATGCCGCATGCCGTAGCAGAGCCCGCCGGACCCGCGAGGCTGACCGTGTGATCGTTAACCTTAACTTGACAAGGCCCGTTCGTGAAGGCAACGTTGACAACGTGCCGAACAACCCGCTCGCCCCCACTGGGACGACGCCCTCGCTGGCCCGGGTCATCGATGCCGCCCGGGTGGCCGTGGACGACGTGCCCGGTGAGGCCCAGCTGGGGCCGCTGCCCACCGTCGGAGTTATCCGGTCCCTGGCTCGAGTAGTCGAGGACGGGATGCGCGAGGCGGTGCAGCAGGCCCGGCAGGCCGGCCACACCTGGGCCGAGCTGGGCGAACTGCTCGGCACGACCAGGCAGGCGGCCTTTCAGCGGTTCGGCCGCCCGCTCGATCCCAGGACAGGAGTTCCGATGGCCGAGCAGAGTCTGCCCGGAGCGGCCGAGCGCGCCAGCGCCTTGCTGGCCGACATCGCCGAACGGCGCTGGGATCAGGTCAGCGCCGGCTTCAACCCGCAGATGGCCGAAGCGCTGGACGCCGACGGCCTGGCTGCGGCCTGGGCTCACGTCGTCGGCACGGCCGGCGAGTACCAGGGCATGGGCGAGCCGGTGGTCCATCAGGCCGGCGACTTCACCGTCGTGAACGTGCCGCTGCAGTTCGAGGCGGCCGAGCTGACCGGCCGGGTCAGCTACGACCGGGCGGGTCAGGTCGCGGGCCTGTACTTCGTGTGAGAGGAGCTGGCCATGGCCAGGCTGATAGTGGACGGTCCCGATCTCGTCGTTGGCTTGTCGTGGCTGGAGAAGCTGGGTGCTTTCCGCGGTAACGTGCGCGTCCCGCTGAGCGCGGTCCGCGGCGCCGTGGCTGATCCGGAGCCCTGGTCTGCTCTGCGCGGTGTCCGCTCGCCCGGCACGGGCATCCCCGGGGTCATCGCCTTGGGGCCCCGCCACTACCCAGGCGGCCGGGACTTTGCCGCCCTGCACGGTCGCGGGCCCGCGGTCCGGGTCGATCTGGACGGCCAGGCCAGCTACGCCCGGCTGGTCGTCTCGGTCCCCGACACCGAGATCGCGGTGGCCGCCATCCACGCGGCCACCGGGGTTTAGTCATGCTTCCGCGCCAGGTCACGTTCCTGAGCTGCGCCGCTCTGGGTTGCGCCTGCCTGCTGTCGGCGTGCGCCCAGGCCGCCAGCTCGGCTCAGGCCGCTGGTTCGTCCCCGAGCCCTGGTTCGTCTCTGAGCAGCGCCGGATCATCCTCGGCTGCGCAGGCCGCCTGGGTCGACCAGCCGGTCACCTTCCAGGCTGGCGGGGTGACCGTCTACGCCACCTACCGTCACCCGGCCGCCACCCCGGCCCAGCGGTTGCCGGCGGTCCTGCTCATCGCGGGCAGCGGGCCGACCGACCGGAACGGCAACAGCAAGGACCTCGCGGGTTCGATCGGCACCTTGCAGACCCTGGCCGGGTGGCTCTCCTCGGACGGGGTGGCCAGCCTCCGCTACGACAAGCTCGGCAGCGGGCAGACCGGCCTGGGGCCCTACACCAGCAAGCCGGACAGCATCGGCATCACGCCCTTCGAACAGGAGGCCGCCGCCGCGCTGCGGTTCCTGGCCCAGCAGCCCGGCGTGAACTCCGGCCAGCTGGGCGTCATGGGTCACAGTGAAGGCGCCTTGTTCGCCCTGCTCCTGGCCGACGGGATGACCGGCGGGACCGGCAGCGCTCCGCCGGTCCACGCGCTCGGCCTGCTCGAGCCGCTCAGCGTCCGCTACCTGGACGTCATCGCCACCCAGATCGACGGCCAGGTCGCCGCGGCCCAGCGGGCCGGGCAGCTCAGCGCGGCCCAGGCCACCAGCCTGACCAGTTCGCTGACCGCGGCCATCAAGCAGCTCCGGGCCGACGGCACCGTGCCGTCCGGCCTGCCGGCCGCGCTGTCCAGCGTGCTCAGCCCGGCCACCGCGCTGTTCTTGTCCCAGGCCGACCGCTATGACCCGGCCAGCCTGGCCGCCCAGCTCCCGGGCGGCACACCCGTCCTGGTCAGCTGCAGCAACGCCGACACCCAGGTCAGCTGCGCTGAGGTCCAGCACCTGCGCGGCGGCCTGGCTCAGTCGGAGGCCAAGACCGACTTCGTGTCCCTGACCGGGGTCGATCACGTGCTGAAGCAAGACCCGACCGGCGCGACGGTCAACGAGACCAAGCCGCTGCCATTCTCACCCCAGCTCCAGCAGGCCCTGCGCAGCTTCGTCCAGCAGAACCTGTAACCCGGAAATGGCTGGCCTGCGAGCCGCCGCAGGCGGCACAGTAGGCAACCATGACCGACACTTCTGCTCCAGGTTCCGGCCGGTCGGCTGGCACGGGCGCCCGGCCGACCCGCCGGGACCTGGAGGCGGCCCGGGACCGGATTCTCCCCGATGTGCTTCCCGAGCCCGGGGCGCCCTTCCGGGTCTTGTTCTGCGGCATCAACCCGGGGCTGTACTCGGCCGCGACCGGCTGGCATTTCGCCCGGCCCGGCAACCGTTTCTGGCCTGCTCTGCACCTGTCCGGGTTCACCCCGCGGCGTTTCGCTCCCAGTGAGCAGGACCTGCTCCCCGGGCTCGGCCTGGGTATCACCAACCTGGTCGAGCGGGCCACCGCGCAGGCGGCTGAGCTGTCCGGCGCCGAGCTCAAGGCCGGCCGCGAGCACCTGGCCGACCTGGCGGACCGGCACCGGCCGCGCATCATCGCCATCGCCGGCGTCACCGCCTACCGCACCGCGTTCGGCCAGCCCGGGGCGGCCGCCGGGCCGCAGCCGGACTCACTCGGGCCCGCCCGGCTGTGGGTCGTCCCCAATCCCAGCGGTCTCAACGCCCATGCAACGCTACCCTCGCTGGCTGCTGACCTGCGGAAACTGCTCGAGGCGCTGGAGGAGTAACAAAGTCTTCGGAGTCCGATGACAGTGGCAAAACCTCGCCTGAGAGAAATGCTCGACCGTGCAGGTGGGGTAGCCCCTAATAAGCAAGAGCTATGCGGCTTCATCCGCCCGTGACAGCCAGCCGGTTTAAGCTACTCTGATGCTTAGGTGTGGCTAAGCAGGCAGGTGGAACAGTGGTTTTCTGGAAGAAAAAAAACGCCGCCTTACGGGCGTAAATTTCTCCACACCCCTCATCGGCGGAGGTGCAAGCTGGGAGGGCACATCTGATGAACGCGAAGTGCGGGCGAGGAGCGAACGCGCTGATGCATTCACCGCGCTATGGACGCTTGTGCAGGACGCTCACATCGGGCTTAGGAATGATTTCGACAGGGTCGATGAACTGTCCGACGTCCATCGGCAGCTCAACGTCCTGCTGATCCAGCAAGCGCCAGCCCTTGAGGCGGCTGATGTCGTGCTGGCCCAGGACTTTCTTTCCGCCCTGGGAAAGTTCATCATTCTGCTCCGGCCAGCTACTGGGGAAGAAGCAGCTCGAGTACGCGGTGAAATATACGACACTATGGGCCCCGCTTTTCAAGGTGAAGAGCTTGCGGAACTGGCTGGGTCTTATGCGCAAGTAGAGGCTCTTAACGAGTCGCTTAAGCAGCGTTACCGCTCCATTGTTTTCGGCGAGGACTCGTAAGAACTAAAGTGCGAATCCAGCGGTCTTAGAGCTCATCACTGGTCTGCGAAGGGATTAACAGAAAGAGGCGACAAGGGTACTGACCCCCCTGCTGAGCGGCCTGAACGCTCACGGGCCACTGCAGACCCTGGCCGACGCGTTCGCCGAGGTGCGCGTGACCGCCCACCTGGCGCCGCCCGGGGGAGGGCCGGGACCCGGTTTCCCGTCCTGACCCCGGTCCTCTCCCGAGGAGCGGACCAATCCGTGGCCGTCGTGGGAGTGTCCGGCGGGGCCTGCGCTAACGATCTTTGAAAAGATTTCTCCAGCGGGTCCGGAGACCATCCGACCGCGGTCCGGGGAGAGGGAGCGGGAACGCGAATGACCGATCCGGGCAAGCAGCCCAGCAAGGACCAGCCCAGCAAGGACCAGCCCAGCCACGATCAGGCCGGCCACGACGAGCCGGGCGACGACGGCACCGAGCCTGATCCCCGGTTCACGTTCGCCAACGAGCGCACCTTCCTGGCCTGGAGCCGCACCGCGCTGGCCCTGGTCGTCGCGGGCCTGGGCGTGGTGCAGCTGCTGCCGCCGTTCCCCGGCGTGCCGTGGGGACGTCATACCCTCGGCATCCCGCTCATCGTGTTCGGTGCCATCGTGGCCGTCACCGCCTACATCGAATGGGCCCAGAGCCAGCGGGCCATGCGTCACGGCCGCCCGCTGCCGCGCTCGGTGATGCCGGTCATCATGACCGTGGTCATCGCGGCCATGGCCGTCCTGGCCGCCATCGTGGTCCTGGCCTCGGCGCTGCGGTGAGCACCCCCGACGGCCGGCCCGGCCCCGGCCAGCCCAACCCCGGCGAACCCGACCCCGGCCGTGATCCCCGCGCCCGCGCGCCCCGGCCACACCACGGCTTCCCCTTGCACCGCACGCCCGCCGCCGATCCGCCCCCCGATCCCGGCCTGGCCCGGGAGCGGACCTCACTGGCCTGGACCCGCACCGCCATCTCGTTCGCCGCGGTGGGTGGTGTGGTCCTGAGGCGGGACATCATCCCGGGCCTGATCCTGCTGGCCGTCAGCCCGGCCATCTGGCAGCTGGGCCGTCTGGCCTATCGGCGCCAGAACCGCCTCATCCTGCTCACCGGTACGGTGGTCGCCGTGGCGGTAGTCTCCCTGATCGTCTCCCTCGCCGGCTGACCAGACGCATCGCCTGACTAGACACACCGACTGACCCGCCTGGTCCGCCAGCGGCCGCACCGAGCCGGCGCTGTCCATTACCCGCCGGCCGGGCGCCGCATTACCAGCTAGCCAGCCGCCATGAATCCCTTTTGCCGCCATCCGCGTTAAGTAACGATGGCGTATCGGCGAATTCTGGCGTGTCGCTCGCGGATAAATCACCCACCTCGGGCAGAATAGAAGAAGGCCCCCTCCACGTATGAGATGGAGGGGGCCTTACTGGTCGCGCGGGCCAGATCGCCCGGTTGCCCGGTCTACCTGGCGCTGCGCGCCCGCCCGCCGGGGCCGTGCACCCGCTCCAGGAGACAGTTCCCCAGCCCCTGCCGCGTCCCGGAGTTGCCTCCGGGCGGTGCCCGTTTCCAAACGGTGAAGGTATTTCTACGCCCCATTGCCGTCGTCCGCAAGAGAATTAACGGACCAATTTTCCACCTTTTCCCAGCCCACACGATATCCACAGAACCTCTCCTGGTTATCCGCATCTAGCTGCAGTTATCCACCGGGAAATGCACAACTCATCCACAGTTATCTCCCGGCCACCGTAATACGCCGGTACCAGTCCGATGGTGCCCACCGGGATCGAGGCGATGGCATCCAGCGACGGGCGATGCGCGACAGCGATGACAACCAGGCGCCGCCCCCGTCTGACTCAGCGGGAGCCGGTGGGGCTACCCCCCGGCCAGCTCGGTGGGCAGCACCATCGGCACCGGCCGCCGTGCTCCCTACGGTGGAAAACGAGCAGAAAAACCGGACGGAAAGCAAGGGGCGGACAACGGTGGCGGTCGTGAGCATGAAGCGAACCAGGTCGACAGGGCTGACCGCCCTCGCTGGGCTGATGCTGCTGGCCGCCGCCATCGTGATGATGGCCTGTGCCGCCCCGCGGGCGCACGCCGGGCCGACGGCCCGGCCGGCCTCGGTGACCCGCAGCCAGCTGGCCGCCTGGGTCGTTACCCCTGGCGCTCGGAACGCGGGCCCCGCAGCACGCAGATCGAACGCGGCCCGACCGTAACCTGCGCGCCCGCCTGATGCCGCGCCCCGGCCCCCAGTGAAGCCCCAGAAGCATCAGCAGCATCCCCGAGATCGTAGCTGGAGATCTCAGCCGTCCACTGCTGCCCGTCCCGGGCGGGCGGGATGGTGAAGGGCAGCGGCTCCCACCACGCGTTCACCAGGACCAGGAAGTCGTCGTCGGTCAGCATGCTCCCGTCGGCCGCCCGGTCCGGAGCGTCCGAACCGTCCAGGTAGATGCCCAGGGCCAGGGCGTTCGGGTCGGCCCAGTCGTCGCCGGCCATCGGCGACCCGTCCGGGTTGAACCAGCCCAGCTCCTGGGCTTCGATACCGGTCAGGAACCGCCGCCGGCGGAAGACCGGATGCGACCGCCGGAACGCGACCAGCCTCCGGGTGAAGTCCAGCAGCCCGGAGTCCACCGCCGACCAGTCAAACCACGAGATCTCGTTGTCCTGGCAGTAGGCGTTGTTGTTGCCGTTCTGGGTGCGGCCCAGCTCATCGCCCCCCAGCAGCATCGGGACGCCGAACGACAGCAGCAGCGTCGTCAGCACGGCCCGTTCCTGCCTGCCTCGCAGGGCCGTCACCTCGGGGTCCGGCGTCGGGCCCTCGGCCCCGCAGTTCCACGAGCGGTTGTCGGTCGTGCCGTCGTTGTTGCCTTCCCCGTTCGCCTCGTTGTGCTTGGTGTCGTAGGACACCAGGTCCCGCAGCGTGAACCCGTCGTGCACGGTGATCAGGTTGACCGAGGCACTCGGGCTGCGGCGGTTCGCGCCGTACAGGTCCGAGGAGCCGGCGAACCGGGTGGCGAACTCGCCGATGCCGCCCGACCGCTGGCTGCGCCAGAAGTCCCGCATGCTGTCCCGGTAGCGGCCGTTCCACTCGTGCCAGAGCACCGGGAACCGGCCCAGGTCGTAGCTGTCCAGCTGGCCGACGTCCCACGGCTCGGCGATGAGCTTGGCCTGCGACACCACCGGGTCCTGCGCCACCATGTCGAAGAAGGCGGACATCGGGCTGAACCCGCCTTCCTGGCGGGCCAGGGTGGCGGCCAGGTCGAACCGGAACCCGTCGACGTGCATCTCGGTCAGCCAGTACCGCAGCGAGTCCATGATCAGCCGTAGCGTGACCGGGTTCCCGGCGTTCAGCGAGTTACCCGTGCCGGTCGTGTCGTAGTACTCCCGCGGGCTGCCCTCGACCAGCCGGTAGTACGCCGGGTTGTCCAGCCCGCGGTAGCACAGCGAAGGGCCGCCCTGCCCGCCTTCGGCGGTGTGGTTGAAGACCACGTCCAGGATGACTTCTAGCCCCGCCTGGTGCAGCGCCCGGACCATGCCCTTGAACTCGGCCACCTGGCCGCCCGGTGCCCCGCCGCCCGGGCCCGCGCCGCCCCGGGCCGAAGCCGAGTAGCCCTCGTGCGGAGCGAAGTAGCCCAGCGTGTTGTAGCCCCAGTAGTTGGTCAGCCCGCGCTGGACCAGGAAATCCTCGGGTACGTAGTGGTGCACCGGCAGCAGCTCCACGGCGGTGACCCCCAGCCGGGTCAGGTGCTCGATGACCGCCTCGTGGGCCAGCCCGGCGTAGCTGCCGCGCAGCTGCTCCGGGACGTCCGGATGACGCATCGTCAGGCCCTTGACGTGCGCCTCGTAGATGATCGTGTCGGCCATGCTCCGCAGCGGAGGCGTGTCGCCGCCCCAGTCGAATGCGGGATCGGTGACGTAGCCGCGCGGCACGTGCCCCGCGGAATCCAGCGCGCTGGCCGAATCCGTGCCTGACGGGCCGGCCGGGTCGTAGTCCAGCACTTCGGGCCCGTTCGTGACCTGGCCGTGCACGGCTCGGGCGTACGGGTCGAGCAGCAGCTTGGCCGGGTTGCAGCGCCGCCCGCTGGCCGGATCCCAGGGACCGTGCACCCGGTATCCGTAGGCCTGGCCCGGCCCGGCCTCCGGGACGAACCCGTGCCAGACGCCGTAGTCGTATTCGGGTAGCTCGATCCGCGTCTCGGCTCCGGCCTCGTCGAACAGGCACAGCTCGACCGCCTCGGCGATGCCGGAAGCCAGCGCGAAATTGGTTCCCCCGTCACGCGGGGTCGCCCCGAGGGGTGCCGCCCGGCCGGGAAGTGCGTCCGCCACCCGGCTCACGTTACCCAGGGCCGCCCGAAAGGTCCGCTCCGGCCCGGTCCCTGCCACCAGGCCGCCCCGGCCTGCCGTCCAGAAGACAGCCCGGCCTGCCGCCCAGAAGACAGCACAGTGCCATAATGACGGGATGTCACGACGGATCGTCACTCCGGCCATCATCGTCGGCGGCGTCATCGCAGGCGGGGTCGTTGCCGCGCGCGTCATGGGCTACAAGCTCGGCGGCAACGTGGTCGTCCGGTGCCGCCAGGGCCACGTGTTCACCACCGTGTGGATCCCCGGCGTGAAACTCAAGGAAATCGACCTGGTCGTGGCCCGGATCCAGTACTGCCCGGTCGGCAAGCACTGGAGCCTGGTCGTCCCGGTGCGCGAGAAGGATCTGACCGACGGCGAGCGCGAGTTCGCCGCCCAGCACCACGACGTGCCCGTCCCCTGACCCGCCGCCGCGTTTCCTGACTCATCCTTTCCTTGCCGCCCGCCCCAGGCACCAGGCCGGGCGGCGCGTTTCCTGCTGCCCGCACGGCACATCCAGGCCGGCGGTCGCGATCACGTCCCGTTCGGGCAGGTTACAGCGGGCCAGAATTTTCCTAAGCTTTTCTTGATCGTGACCCATCCATCCGTGCGCTGGCCCCGAAGGTGCTTATGGACCCGAACGATTCGGATGCACCCCGGTCCTTGCCGGCGACTGCGGATAGGAGGGGAGAGCAGGATCTCGACGACCTGCTTGTCCACGTGGCACGTGGCGACCAGGATGCATTTGAGGCGCTGTATGACCGGATGGTCGGTCCGGTGTACGGCGTCATCCGCAGGGTTCTTCGCGATCCGTCGCAGTCCGAGGAGGTGGCCCAGGAAGTACTCCTCGAGGTGTGGCGGACCGCGACGCGGTTCGACCCGGCCTTGGGTGGCGCGGCGACGTGGGTGACGACCATCGCCCACCGCCGCGCCATCGACCGTGTTCGTTCCGCGGTCGCCGCCGCCAACCGCGAAGCCAAGAACGCCGATGTCACTACGCCCCACGATGAGGTCGCCGAAGCAGTGGAAGCTAGCCTGGACCGCGAGCGGGTCCGGCGCTGCCTGGACGGGCTCACCGAGATCCAGCGGGAGTCGATCACCCTGGCCTACTACGGCGGGCACAGCTACCGCCAGGTGTCCGAGCTGCTCAACGTGACGCTCGGCGCGATCAAGACCAGGATCCGCGACGGCCTGATCCGGCTGCGCGACTGCCTGGGGGTGAGCTGATGCCGCTGTTCCGCCGCGATCTGCACTCGCTCAGCGCCCTCTACGCCCTCGACGCCCTCGAGTCCGGCAGCGAGCTGACCCGCTTCACCCGCCATCTGGCCCGTTGCCCCTCGTGTGCCGCCGAGGTCCGCGGGTTCCGCGAGGTGGCCACCTCCATGGCCTTCGCCGCCACCGCCGACCCCCCGCCCGAGCTGCGCGACCAGGTGCTGGCCGCGATCGCGCAGACCCGTCAGCTGCCCCCCGAGATCCGGACCCACGCCCGGCCCCGGCAGGCCCGGACCCGGCGTAGCGCCCCCTGGCTGCCCTGGCTGTCCGGCCTGGTCACGGCGGCCGCGGTCGTGGCCGCGGTGCTGTTCGGCGTGTCGAACTCGCACACTCAGCAGCAGCTCAACGCGGCCCGCGCGCAGGCCCAGTCGCTGCAGGCGGCCCAGGCCCGGGTCGAAGCCGAGCTGACCCAGGCCCGCCAGCACGACCAGGCCCTGGCCCAGATCCTCGGCGCGCCGCACGTCACGCTGCTGTCCCAGGCCACCAGCAAGGGCGGCGTGGCCGTGGTCGTGCTGGACTCGGCTCAGCGCCAGCTCGTCATGGCCACCTCCGGGCTGCCCGCGCTGCCCACGGGCAAGGTGTACCAGCTGTGGCTGATCGGCCCGGTGAAGATCGTCTCGGCCGGCCTGCTGCCCGCCGCCCAGGACGGCGTGACCTCACCGGTCATCGCCACCGGCCTGACCAAGGGGGACAAGCTCGGCCTGACCGTCGAGCCCGCAGGCGGCAGCCAGCAGCCCACCACCACCCCGATCCTGGCCCTGCCCGTCCCCGTCTGACCGCCCCGCCGTAACCCGGACATGGTGCGGTCCGCCCGGGCCGCCGTATCGGCTCGGGCGGGCCGCGGCCAGCACTGGGACAGGTCAGGCCGGCCAGCTCCAGGTGGTGACCTCCCCGCCGGTGATCTCCACCGCTCCGGCCCGCTCTTCCGGCCCGGCCCAGATGGTGTAGCGCCCGGCGGCCAGACCCGGGTACACCGCCGCGTACCTGGTCGACCCGGGCAGGTGCCGGGCCCGCACCTGCGAGTGCGTGCGCCGGGCCGCCGGTTCGTCGTCGCGGCTGATCTCGATCTCCCGGTCGTCCAGCTCGGCCGGGGTGTACAGGATCAGGGCGCCGACGTCAGCGCCCAAGTCCAGCACCACGGTTCCGGGCCCGGACGGCCCCATCGCGTGCTCGCTCATCAGGCCGGCTCGTTGTACCCGCTGTACGGCAGGCCCAGGTACGGGAAGTGGTTCAGCGGGGGAGCGCTGACGTCCGACGGGGTCAGTCCGTCGGTCAGCTGGCCCGCCGCCGCGTCCGGCTTGAAGCTGGGGTCGATGAGCGGGTAGGTGACGCCGGCGATGGCCCGCAGCTCGATCGCGACCACGTCGTCGGTCACCCGGCGGCCGTTCGGGAAGCCCGCCGGGTCGTTGCCCAGCAGCCCGTAGATGCTCCCGTTCTTGTTCGGCGCGATCGACGTGTTCAGCCGCAGCATGTCAGCCAGGGTCGACCCGGTGTTGTTGGTGAACCCAGGGATCAGGCCGGCCGGTATGCCAGTGAGCAGGATCGCCTCCAGGTCAACCCGCGGCTTGCCCGACTTGTTCAGCGCGTCGAGGTTCGGGAACACCCCGGGGTACAGGGTGGGCAGCAGCCCGGCCAGGCCGGGTGTGGCCACGTAGCTGGCGAACTGCTTGTCGCCCGACGGCGGCTCCGAGTTCCACAGGTCCTTCTTGCCCATCGGGATGAGCACCTCGTTGACCAGCGGGTTGCCCAGCCGCGACACCTGGACGAACGGCCCGGCGTTGACGTACTCCCCGGCGTGGGCGTCGTACACCCGTGCCTTCTGCCGGCTGGCCGTGGTCCACACCCCGATCGTCGGGTGACCCTTGGCCGTCAGCGTGGAGATCGGCACCTGGATGGCGATGGAGTGCACGTTCAGGTTGTTGGTCGCGTTGACGCCCTTCGAGGCGGCCAGCGCGGGCAGCCCGAACGTGGCGTGCAGGTTCGCGAACGGCCGCAGGTCACCCAGGTCGAAGATGGCGCCCAGGTCGACGTAGAAGGCCTCGGCGCGCTGCCCGGCGAACACGCTCATGCCGCCGCCCAGGCCGTGCACGGCCGCGGCCGCGATGCCCGGGTAGAACGACGGCGGCGTGGACAGCGGGCCGATGTTGCACGGCGGGCAGGCCAGGTGCTGGCCCAGCACCCGCGACCGGCCGCCGGTCACCGCGGTGACGCTGTAGGACTGGCGCCGGTTCCAGTTCGGGCTGTCGATCGACTCGATCGGGCCGGTGTTGTACAAGAAGGTGTCCGGGTGGGCCACCGTGGTGGTGAACCGGAACTCATACGTGATGTCGGCCCGGCCGTCGCCGTTGTTGTCGATATGGATCTCGTACAGCACGTCGTCGCCGAACTCATAGAAGTTCGGGCCGCCGGCCGGCAGCTGCAACGGCACATAGTTGGCGATCAGGGTGACGGTGTCCGGCTTGTCCGGGCTGACGAACGCGTAGACGTCAGTACTGTCAGCGACCGGGTCTTTGGATATCTCCGGTGCCTCGCGATGCGATGACATGGCTTTGCTACCTCATTGGCTCGAAGGCGGCCCTGGGCCCAGGCGGACGCAGGACTCAAAAAGTCACAAGCGTTAGCGGGATGCTGACTGCGAAATGCGGTAGGCGAAATGCTGGAGAGCGTGCGGCGGCCTGGCTCAGCCGATCGCCCGGGCGATCCGGGCGGCCAGGTCCTTGTCGCGGAGCTGGGTCTGGCTCGTCCCGGAGAACACCTCGATGTCTCCGGACTTCGCGTCGCGCACGTGCACCACGATCGGGCCTGCGGCGGCGGTTCCCGCCTCGTCGGACGAGCCCGCGGCGGCGGGCGAGCGAGTGCTGGCCGATGCGGCCTGGCTCACGCCCGCTCCCAGCGCGGTGACGGCGAGCCCAGCGGCGCCGGCCGCCGCGGCTCCGTGCAGCAGGGAGCGCCGGGACAGGTGCCCATCCTGTTCTTGTTGTGCCTTACGACTGAGCATGACGGTCCTTTCGCGGACAATCGGCATCGATTCGCCCGGCTGAGGGGAGTGGAATACGTCAGGCCTTGTTCGCCGCGGATGGCCCTGGCGGATGGCTCTGCGGCGGAAAATTTTGATAACGATTCCAGTCTCATCCGCATAGCGGACACGCTGGACCAAGGGCGGAGCCGGACATATCCGGCGCTGGCTCAGTCCCGGCGGCCGGTGGCCGCCACGCTGACGCCGAGCCCGATCATGACCAGGCCGCCGGAGCCGCCGATCAGCGCCAGGCGGCGCGGCGAGGCGATCAGCCATTCCCGGGTCGTGCCCGCCACGGCCGCCCATCCGCTTTCCAGGACCAGGGCGATGGCCGGGAACATCGCGTCAAGGATGAGCATCTGCGCCGGGACCGGCAGGTGGCCGGGCGTGGCCGAGACGAACTCCGGCAGGCTGACCACGAAGAAGACGATGCTCTTTGGGTTGGCCGCGCCGACCACGAACCCGTCCCGGACCGCCCGCCACGGCCGGACCGGCGCGACCTTCGCGGCCAGCGCCTCGGCCATCGACCGCCGGTGCCAGAGGGCCTGCACCCCAGGTAGATCAGGTAGGCGGCGCCGGCCAACTTCACCGCCGTGAGCACATGCGCTGATCGCTCCGCCACCGCCCCAGGCCGAACGCCACGGCGATCACCTGGACGCACAGCCCGCCTGGGTCTGGGCTTTGACCAGCCGTTGGCCCGGGTGATACGTAAGCCTGGGCCTGCGTGCGGCGAGTGCGTACCGGTCGCATTCGGCGATCTTGCTGCTGATGTCATTGTTGGTGGCTGCGCTGGCTGGGCTGGGCTCGGCCTCAGCAAGAGCGCGGACGGTTTCGGCCACGCGGTGCGGCGGTTCGGACGCCGCCGACGCGGTCGCCCGGCTAACCCAGGAGCTGCTCATCCGCCGACAGCTCAGCCGCGTTCTGGGCTTTGCCATTTGGCACGCCTCTCACCAGTGTCTCACTGTTATCAGAAATTGCTTTACTTGCTGTCATGGCTCGCGGCGGGTACCGGAAATTCGAGCTTCGCGGACTCATGTAGTTAAGTTTAAGATATCGCCCTCTATCTCGCGAACGAGACACGAGTACCGCAAGGCGTGGATGCGTATGCTCGTGCGAGGTGTTATTGTGTGGCTTGATGTCATATCAGAAATAAAGACTAATTAAACGGCCACCTGCGCGTTGGGCGCTCATCTCCGGAGAGGAGCGGATCGATGGGAAGCCAGTTCGACGCCAGCGCTGACGCTTACGAGGCCTCGGCCGGGATGCCGGTGTGGATGTGGATGGAGGAACCATCGATCCGCGCCGTATGCGGAGAATTGAAGGGCGCGAGCGTCGTCGACATGGGTTGTGGAACCGGGGTGTACACGCGGCGTCTGGCGAGGTGGGGAGCGTCTCACACACTTGGCGTGGACGTGTCGGAGGGAATGCTCGCTCGCGCCCGGGAATTGGAGGCCCATAACCCGCTAGGAGTGGTGTACGGCGTTCAGGATCTGGCCAGCTCGCGTCAAGTCGAACCTTCGCTGAAAAGCGTGCTAGGAAAGCTTGATCTTGCGCTGGCAGTTTATGTGTTGTGCTACGCCGTAACCAAAGATGAACTGGCGCAGATGTGCCGCCTAGCCAGGATGAGCCTGAGGCCAGGCGGCCGGTTCGTGGCCGCCACGATGAATCCGGACTACGCCGATGAGGCCGAACATCCGGGCTGGTACGCCGACTACCAGTTCTCGGTGGCGGCACAGTCGTGGCCGGTATCGGAGGGCAGCAAGGTGCGCCTGAATGTGTTCTCGACTCCGCCCATCGCGGTGGATGCAGTGTGGTGGTCCAGGGAGACCTACGAACGTGTTCTGCGGCAGGCGGGATTCGCCGAGATAACCTGGCACACGTATAACGTGAGCGAGGAGGGGATCGCTCGGCAGGGCGAGCTTTTCTGGGCCAACTATGCAGAACGGCCGCACGCCGCAATCATCGAGGCCTGGTGATCTGCTGGGTCACAAGTCGCAGTCTCGCGGCGGGGCGGGCCGAGGTCACGCGGCCAGTCCGTCGCAGGCCAAATCCACAATGGCGGCTACCTGACCAGGGAGTGGAGCAAGCAGATGAAGGCAGTTGTGCTCGACCGCACGAGCGGCCCTGGCATCCTGCGCATGGGCGGGGTGAAACACCGGCCCCGGGGCCGCGGTAGGTGCTGATCAAGAAGGTCTTGAGGCCGCATTTACTGCGGATGCCGGTCCGCGTCGCGGCCTGCGCCTGGCTGTGGTTCGTGGTTCGGTAGGTTTTTTAGCGGGTGGCCGAGGAGCAGCCTGGTGTAGCGGATCTGCTGGTGGACTGCCTGGTGTGCGAGGTGTCACCGTCGTGTTCGGCATCCTGCCCGGTCGACTACTCCGAGAACCTGCGGCTCAGCAGCACCCTGGGCGAACTCACCGGCCCCTTCTGACACCACCCTGAGATACCCCGTGGTAGCCCGCCCCCATAATTCAAAGGCGAACCTGCCGGTCAGAGCTACGGCGCCAGATAGGCCTTCTGGTATCGCCGCCCCGGCGACACCTGTAGGTCACCTGACCGGCATACCATCCCGAGGGTGAAGACCAGCGACGCAGGTCTGGTGCTGGTGCTGAACGCGGGCAGCTCCTCGGTGAAGTTCGCCGTGCTGGAAGCGGTCAGCGGCCGGCGCGTGCTGGGCGGCGAGGCCGAGCGGATCGGCACCCCGGACGCGGTGCTGCAGTTGCGGCGGGAGACCGGGGACCCGGTGACCGAGCCGCTGGCCGGCGGCAGCTACCAGGCCGCCATCGATCGGATCCTCGGCTTGCTGCCCGGGCCCGGCTCGGGTCCCGGGCTGATCGGCGCCGGTCACCGGGTCGTGCACGGGGGCGCGCAGTTCACCGCGTCGGCCCTGATCGATGACCAGGTCATCGCGGCCATCCGGTCCTACCGCCGGCTGGCCCCGCTGCACAACGCGGCCGACTTGGCCGGCATCGAGGCGGTCAGCGCGGCCCGGCCGGGCCTGCCCCAGGTCGCCGTGTTCGACACCGCTTTCCACCAGACGATGCCGCCCGCCGCGTACCGCTATGCCGTGCCTGAGCGGTGGTACACCGAGTACGGGGTGCGCCGGTACGGCTTCCACGGCACCAGCCACCGCTACGTCAGCGGCCGGGCCGCGGACCTGCTCGGCCGGCCGCTGGGCGAGCTGCGGCTGGTCACCGCGCACCTGGGTAACGGGTGCAGCGCAGCCGCCATCCGGGACGGCGTCTCGGTCGACACCACCATGGGCCTGACCACCCTGGAGGGGCTGGTCATGGGCACCCGTTCCGGTGACGTCGACCCCGGCTTGTTCGGCTACCTGGCTGACGTGGCGGGCCTGACCGCGGCCCAGCTCACCGGCATCCTGAACACCGGCAGCGGCCTGGCCGGCCTGTCC
The DNA here is from genome assembly GCA_963744005.1 of uncultured Actinomycetes bacterium. GTDB lineage: Bacteria > Actinomycetota > Actinomycetes > Streptosporangiales > Streptosporangiaceae > Palsa-504. The sequence continues at coordinate 784,463 of CAVURU010000004.1, forward strand.
GGGGTGGGCAATGACATGCGCGCCGTGCAGTCCGCCGCGGCCAGCGGAGACGAGCGGGCCTCGCTCGCCCTGGAGGTCTTCGTGCACCGCCTGGCCAAGGCCGTGGCCGGGCTGGTCACCAGCCTGGACCGGCTGGACGCGCTGGTCTTCACCGGCGGGATCGGCGAGCGCAGCGTGACCGTCCGTCGCCTGGTCCTGGCCCGGCTCGGCTTCCTCGGCCTGGCCGAGGACCCGCAGGCCAACGCCCGGCACGGCCAGGACACCGGCGGCCGCATCAGCCCGCCCGGCCCGTCCGTGGCCCTGGTCGTGCCCACCGACGAGGAACTGATGATCGCCCGCGACACCGCCGCCCTCATTGAGGGCAGCCAGTGAGCACCGTCCGCTACCGCCTGCTCATCTCCGGCCGGGTCCAGGGCGTGTTCTTCCGGGAGTCCTTCCGTCGCCAGGCCGACGAGCGGGGCATGGCCGGATGGGTGCGCAATCTGTCCGACGGCCGGGTCGAGGCGGTCCTGGAAGGCCCGCCGGACCAGGCCGAGACGCTGGTCGAATGGGCCCGTCACGGACCCCGTCAGGCCTCCGTCGACCAGGTCAGCGTGCAGGCCGAGCCGCCCGAGGGACTCACCGGCTTCGTCGTCCGGTAGCCCGCGCCGATTCGCCGGGTGGGGGACGCGTGCATATACATGGAGCAATGGAAGAGCGTGGCCTGCGCACCTCCGCGGCCGCCCGGGCGGCGACCCGCCGGTCCGATGTGCTCGCGCTGGCCAGCTTCATCGTGCTCGGGCTGCCCGACGGCATGCTCGGCACCGCGTGGCCCTCGATGCGCGCCACGTTCGGCGCTCCGGTCAGCGCCCTCGGCCTGATCCTGCTGCTCGCCACGGCCGGATCGGTGCTGGTCACCGCCTTCGTCGGCGCGCTGATCCGGCGCCTCGGGGTGCCCGCCCTGCTGGCCGTAGCCGGCCTGTGCGCGGCGGTGGGCTTCGCCGGTTTCGCCGTGGCTCCCGGCCTCTGCCTGGTCCTGGGCCTGTCCGTGCTGACCGGCGCGGCGGCCGGCCAGATGGACGCCGGGCTCAACACCGCCGTCGCCTTGTCCGGCCGGGCCCGGCTGCTGAACCTGCTGCACGGCGCCTACGGGATCGGCACCGCCCTCGGCCCGCTCATCGTCACCGCCGCCATCCTGACCGGCTCGTGGCGGCCGGCCTACCTGGTCCTTGCCGTCCTCGACCTGGTCATCGCGGGCTGCTGGCTGCGACACCGGCGGCGTGCCGGGCCGGCCCAGGCCGGGGCCGCGCCCGCCGCGCCGGCAGCGTCCGCCCCGCAGTGGTCCCGGCGCCGCTACAGCTCGGTCGTGGTCATCGGCATGAGCCTGTTTTTCCTCTACACCGGGCTGGAGGTCGGCGCCGGCCAGTGGGAGGCGAGCTTCCTCCGCGGCCAGCTGAACATGTCCGCGACCGCGACCGGACTGGCCACCTTCGGCTACTGGGGCACGCTGACCGCGGTGCGGATCGCGCTGGCCCTGCTGCCCCGCCCGGTCGCGCCCCGGACCGTGGTCCGGGGCGGCAGCGCTCTGGCCGTGGCCGCCGCCGCCGTGATCTGGTGGCAGCCCGGCACCGTCGGCACCGTGCTCGCCTTCGCGGTGCTCGGCGGGGCGCTGGCCGGCGTCTTCCCCGCCCTGGTCAGCCTCACCCCGCTCCGGCTCGGCGAGGGACGGGCCCAGCACGTCATCGCGTGGCAGGTGGGTGCGGCCGCGGCGGGCGGGGCCGGCGTCTCGGCCCTTATCGGCCTGCTCATCGGCGCGGCCGGCTACCGGGTCCTCGGCCCGACCCTGACCGTCCTGGCCCTGCTCATCGTCGGCACCGAGCTGATCCTGACCCGGCTGGCCCCGATCCTGCGCTGAGCCTGCCGCGGTTAACCCGCGGCCGCCGGCCCGCTCGCGGTCGAGGAAGGATCAGCCGACGACGTGCCGGGCGGCGAGGACGCCGGAGCCGAGGATGCCGGAGCCGAGGATGCCGGAGGCGAGGAGTCCGGTGCCGAGGCCGAGGCCGATGGGGCCGGCGCAGACGGCGACGCGCTGGGCCCCGAAGACGCTGTCGGTGACGCCGAAGCCGTGGCCGACGCGGAAGGTGCCGACGAGGACGGCTTCGACGTCGGCGCGGCCGATTTGGCCGGCGCTGTCGACTTCCCCGGCCCTGTCGAGGTGGCTGACCCGGCCGGCTTCGCCCCGGCCGGGGCGGCCTTCGCCGCCGCGACGACGGCGGGCGCCGCCGCCCGGACCGCGGGCAGGCTCACGAACACCGACGCGGATGAGCCCCCGGCGATCAGCGGCGACGAGCTGGCCACCCGGGTCAGCTTCGCCTGGCCCGGAGCCGAGGCCGGCCCTGAGCTTGCGCCCGCCGCGGAGTTCGCGGCCGGCGCCTGCTGCGAGCCGGTCGCCGCGACCACGGCACCCGCCTGCGGCTCGGCCTGACCGCTCCGGCCCGGGAACACGATGCCGGTCGCCAGCAGCACCACTGCGGCCAGGACGGCCAGCACCGAGCCGGTTATCCAGACCGGGGCCAGCGCTCGCCACCCCCCGTTCCGCCTGTTTCCGCTGGTGAGCGCCTGCCAGGCCCGGCCCATCCAGGCCCCGGCCGCAGCCAGCGCCCCGGTGCCTGTCCGAGCTCCGGCCCCAGCCCCAGCCCCAGCCCCAGCCAGCGGCCCAGCCTCAGCCGGCCCGGCGGCCACGCCTGCCTGAGCCTCAGCGGCGGGCTGCCTGGGTGCTGGAACGGTGACGGGAAGCCCTAGCTCCCGCCACTCACCCGACGGCCGGAGGTCCTCCAGCACGGCCATTAGCTCGGCTGCGGTCGGCCGGTCGGCCGGCTCCTTGGCCAGGCCGCGCTCGGCCACGGCCCGGACGTCAGGGTCCAGCTGGTCCAGCTCCGCCCGGCTGTTGACCAGCCGGTACATCAGTGCCGCCGCCGATCCCGAGCCGAACGGCCCGTGGCCTCCGGCCGCGAAGGCCAGCACCGCGCCCAGGCTGAAGATGTCGGCCGGTGCCCCGGTGTCCTGGCCCAGCACCTGCTCCGGCGACAGGAAACCCGGGTCCTGGCCCGGCACCTCGGCCGCGTTCCAGATCCCGTAGCCGGTCAGCCGGGGGCCGTCCGGCGCCAGCACCACGTTCGAGGGCTTGAGGTTGCCGTGCACCACGCCCGCCGCGTGCATCTCGCGCAGGCCCTCGGCCAGCCGGGCGGCTAGTTCCAGGGCGGCCGGGCCGGGCAGCGGCCCCTGCTCGCGGACCAGCTCGGCCAGGGACGGCCCGGCGATGTACGCCGAGGCCAGCCACGGCCCGTCGGCCTCCAGGGCCGTGCCCAGGCCCGTTCCCTCAGCCGGGCTCGCGTCATCCGGGCTGGCCCCCACCAGGCTGGCCCCGACCAGGCTGGTCGTGTCCAGGTCCGTCTCGACCACCGGCGCCACCCGGGCCGCGCTGAGCGTCCGCGCCGCCGCCACCTGACCCGGGAACCGCGGATCGGCGGCCGCCCCAGCCGGGACGGCTTGGACCGCGACCGGCTCGCCGCCGGGCCGCTCGGCCACCCAGACGTGTTCGCCTAGCGGCCTGAGCAGCCGGTACGGCCCGAGCGTGCGGGCGTCCTCAATCGCGATCGGAGATACCACCCAAACCCCACTCCAAACGGCAGGTACGCCGTTTAACGGGTTAATGGTACGGCCGACTCCGATACCTGTAAAAGATTTCCGAAACCGGGCACCGAGCGATGTGCCGGGCCGATGACACCGGACCGATAGCGGCGGGGGAGCGGGCCGTCCTCACCGGCCCGGCCCGCCTCTTCCGCCCGCGTCCCTACTCGCCGTGCGTGAGCTGGACCGTGACCGAACGCGCCGTGGCCGGCAAGGTCACCGTCCCGGCCGTCTTGTCCACCGTGCCCGCGCTGGCGTGCGCGATGTTGTGCACGAACGCGGGCAGGTCGAACACCACCGGCCCGGCCGGCTGGCCGCCGCTCAGCGTCAGCGTGACCGTGCTGCCGGTGGCGCGGATGCTCAGCCCGAGGTGCTGCCCGTTGGTGGTCGGGAAGTCGGCCAGGCTGATGGTCTGGCCGCCGTGAACCCAGCTGTCCGGGACGCCGCGCCCCACCACCAGGCTGCCGTCGCTGCGCTGCGCGGCCAGCGAGTCCAGCAGCGTCATGTTGGCGTTGGCGATGCCCCAGGCGTGCGGGGATGCCCCGTTGCCGCTCTCCGGGTGAGTGCCGGTCCACGGTGAGCCGGGGTTGGGGAACTGCTGGCTCTCCCACCACGAGTACGGGCCGCTCTGCCCGTCGATGATCATGAACTCGTAACTCAGGATGCCCTGGTCCCGGTGATCGTTGCTGGCCAGGCCCCATTCGCCGTAACCGGCGTTGTACGCCGTGCTCCAGTACTGCGTCGGGTACCCGCCGAACGTGTTGGCCGGCAGCTTGCCCGCCAGCCGGCCGAAGCCGTAGGAGTAGGTGGCGTCGATCAGGCTCACCCCGGGCCCGGACAGCGGCGCGCCGAACAGCGAGCCGTCCCACGCCCACCGGCCGAACAGGTACGGTGCCGCCCAGTTGGCGTCCTCGGCGTTCGCGCACCGGTTGTCGGTGTTCGGCTGGGTCATCGAGCACGGCAGGTAGGTCAGGTGGTTGGCCGAGATCGTCGCGTTCAGTGTCTTGTTGACCGCGGCCAGCAGGCTGGTGTACTGCGCCTGGGCCCAGTTCGCCTCGCTCGTGTCGCCCACCTGCTGGGCCAGCCAGCGGTAGGTCCACAGGCCGGTCAGGGCCTCGTAGTTGTCGAGCGTCCAGTAGCCGTTGGCGTCGATGTCGTTGGTCTTCTCCATGATGCCGCCCGGCCCGGTCCGGTCGGTGGCGATCAGGTGCGCGGTGTCCTTGATGCTCGGCTCGGCCGAGCCGCTCGCCCCCTCGGTGTCGAAGTTGGCCTTGACGAAGCTCAGGTCACCGGTCTTCAGCAGGTAGCTGGCCCAGATCCACGGGTAGGTCCACACCCCGTCGTCGTACTGCGTCTGGCTGCCGATCACGTACCGGGCCCGGGTCAGCAGGCCGTGCGCGTCCTGCGTGTACCCCTGGGTGAACAGGTTGGCCAGGATGCCTATGACGTCGTGGCTGAACTCCTTGTCGTAGCCGTTGGCGCCGGTCTTCAGCTCCTCGCCGCTGCGGATGATCTGGGTGTAGATGAAGCCCGACTTGTACGCGTTGACCAGGCTCGCGTCGGGCAGCGCGGTGATCTGCGCGATCTGGGCCAGCTGCCCGTCCCAGTAGGCGCGCATGTGGGCGAAGTGCTGATCGAAGCCGCCCGCGGCCGCGATGGCGCCCGCCGCGGGGAGCGCGTAGCTGCCGCCCAGGGTGTCCGAGGCCACCGCGTAGTCGTGGCTGGCCGTGTGGTGGGCCGGGACCGCGTCCGGCGCGGAGTTGAGCGGGATCAGCCCGGCCGATGCCGCCGGGTCGATGCTGATCGTGGCGCCGGTCGGGTTGGTCACCTGGACCCGGCTGTAAATGATCACGAACGCGTGGCCGCCGATGGTGACCTCGTCGCCGAAGTTGGTGATCGAGATCTGCGCGCCGTCCCGGTGGAACGTGGTGACCAGCGCGGGCAGGTACCCGTCGGCGTTGGTCCAGGTGGTCGGGCTGTCGTCGTAGACGCCGTACCCGTAGGTGGTGCCGCTCACCGCGGCCGTGCTGTCGCTGCCCGGGCCGCCGTTCGGGCCGCTGGTGTCGACGAAGAAGCTGCCGCCCAGGCAGGCCACCACCGCCTGCGTGTTGCCCGCCCAGCCGATCACCCCGGCGTCGCCGAACGTCCCGTAGATCGTCTGGCTCCCGGCCGGCCCGTTCGGCGCGCAGCTGTAGGGGGCGGCGGCCGTGGCTGGAGCGGCCGCCGTCGAGGCGGCCAGGGCTGGCGTCGCGCTCGCCGCTCCGGCGGCCAGGGCCACCGCTGCCGAGGCCAGGACATATGTAGGCACCCGTCTCATTTCTACCTCCCGGGTGGCGGCTACCCGGCCGGGAGTTGACTAATCGAAGGGCCCGCTAACCGATGCTCAGGCTGCCCTCGGCGGCCCGCAGCAGGAACGGCACCGAGCGCTCGAACGCCTCGCCGATGGGCCGGACGGCCAGCTGGGCCTGGTAGTCCCGGTACCGGGTCATCTCCCATTCCTGGCCCCGGGCCGAGAGCTCGCCCAGCACCGGGGCGGCCAGCGCCCGCCAGGTCCAGGCGGCCAGCGGCCTGACCCCGGTCGCCCCGGGGCTGCTCTCCGGCTGGATGAACTCGGAGTGGTCCACGTGGTAGCCCATCCAGTTCCGGACGAACCGCAGCCCGCCGAACGTGCTCTCGATGACCCGCCGGTCCGCCGCCTGGCGCCCGGCCAGGACCGTGTCGTAGACGTCCTGGTGGTAGCGGACCAGGGTGGCGTCGACCAAAGTGACCCACCACACCGCCTCGCTGATGGCCGCGAAACCGTGCGCCGGGTCCAGCGCCCGGGCCCGCAGCAGCCGGTCGGTGGTGTCCTGCATGGCGGTGATCGTCCAGCCCAGCGCGCCCCCGGCGGCGGGGGAGTCGCCGACGTGCTGCCGGTTCCACGCCACCCGGCAGCGGGCCGAGCAGAACCGGGCGTGCTCACGCCGCGGCGTGAACTCATCGCCGCACTGCTCGCACTTCCTGGTGTCGGCCATGGCCCTCCCCGTTCCTTATGTTACGCGTAACAGGAGCGGACAGGGCCTGGACCTGGCCGGTTTTCCCGGCCCGGGGTCAGGGCCGGTTTTCCCGGCCGGTCAGCTCCACGATCTCGGCCACCGAGCGCACCACGCCGTACCGCCGCCGGATCAGGTCCGCGACCAGTCCGGTCCAGCCGGTCTGGTGCGAGGCGCCGATGGCCGCGGCGTTGTCGCCGTGGAAGTACTCGCCGAAGACCACGTTGTCCCGCCAGGCCAGCTCGTCCTGCATCAGCTCGGTGCCGCCGAAGCACGGCCGCCGGCCATCTGGTCCGCGGGTGAAGATCGAGATCAGCCGCTCCTGCAGGTCGGCGGCCACCTTGTCCAGGGTCAGCCGGGTCCCGGACCCGGTCGGGTACTCGATGGTGAAGTCGTCGCCGAAGAACATGTGATAGCGCATCAGCGCGTTGATGACCAGGTAGTTCAGCGGGAACCAGACCGGCCCGCGCCAGTTGGAGTTCCCGCCGAACATCGGCGTGGTCGATTCGGCCGGCTCGTAGTCGATGCTGGCCGTGACCCCCTCGACCTCGAGCACGTAGGGGTGGTCCCGGTGGTAGGCCGACAGCGCCCGCAGCCCATGCGGGGACAGGAACTCGTTCTCGTCGAACAGCGTGCCCAGCAACCGCGCGAGCCGCTCCGGATCGGCCAGGGACAGCAGCAGCCGCTCGTCCCCGGCCGGGCCGCGCAGCATCCCGTGCGACCGCAGCGTGCCGATGTCGGCCAGGTTGTCGCGGCCCAGCAGGTCCGCGAACTGCTTGCCCAGGATGAGGGCCTGCCGCAGGTCGTCCTCGCCCACCACCGCCGCGGCCAGCAGCGGGATCACGCCCACCATGGACCGGACCTTGATCGGCACGGCCTCCCCGGACGGGGTCACCAGCCGGTCGTAGTAGAACCCGTCCGCCGCATCCCACAGGCCCTGGGAATCCAGCGCGTCCCGGATGGCCGCGAAGTGCTCCAGGAACTTGACCGTCAGGTCCGTGGTGGGCCGCTGGCCGCTGCGGGCCAGCGCGGTGGCGATGCCGCTCAGCGCGATGGAGTAGAAACCCATCCAGCCGGTCGCGTCGGACTGCTCCAGGGTGCCGCCGACCGGCAGCTTGGACCGGTCCAGCGGCCCGATGTTGTCCAGCCCGAGGAACCCGCCCTCATAAACGTTCCGGCCGCCCGCGTCCTCCAGGTTGACCCACCAGGTGAAGTTCACCAGCAGCTTGTCAAAGATCCGGGACAGGAACTCCAGGTCCCGGCCCTCGTCGACGGCGAACACCTCCAGCGCGGCCCAGGCCTGCACCGGCGGGTTGACGTCGGAGAAGTCCCACTCGTAGGCGGGCAGGGCCCCGCTCGGGTGCTGGAACCACTCCCGGCACAGCAGGATCAGCTGGTACTTGGCGAACGCCGGGTCGACATGCGCCAGGGCCACGCAGTGGAAGGCCAGGTCCCACGCCGCGAACCAGGGGTACTCCCACTTGTCCGGCATCGACATGATGTCGAACGCGTCGAAGTTCCGCCAGCGCGCGTTGCGCACCGCCGACCGCACGGCGGGCGGCGGCGGCTGGGCCGGATCGCCGTCCAGCCACCGGGTCACGTCGTAGTAGTACAGCTGCTTGCTCCACAGCAGCCCGGCGAAGGCCTGCCGCATGACCAGGGCCTCGTCGGCGCTGGCCTCCCGCGGCGTCAGCTCCTCGTAGAACTCGTCGGCCTCGGCCCGGCGCCGCGCCCGCATGGCCTCGAACTCCGCGCCCAGGGCGCCGGCCGTCGACCAGGCCGCCGCCGTGCCCGGGGCCGAGCCCAGGGCGCCCAGCGCGGCCGCGGCCGCGCCGCCGGTCTGGGCCGGCCTCAGCCGCAGCCGCAGCTCGGCCGAGGCGCCGCTGTCCAGCGTGACCTGGTACCAGAACGCGCACTTGGTCCCGGTCCGGGCCGGGTTGACCGTTCCCGCGCCGCTCACCACGTGGTCGTTGATGCCGTCCTTCGGGTACGGCGTGATCGGCGCCGAGCCGTACAGCCGGGCCGTGTTCGTCTCGTTCTCGCAGAACAGCGACGTGGGCACGGTGCCGTCCGGTCCCGGTCCGGCCATCAGCTCCAGCTCGCCGCAGAACGGGTGGGAGATGCTCACCACCGCCTGGGCGGCCGGCGCCGCCCCCAGCACCGGCCGCTGGGCCCCGTCGGTGTCCCACGACCAGGTGTTCCGGAACCAGGCCGTCGGCAGCACGTGCACGGTCTCGGTCTCCGGCCCGGCGTTGGTGACCGTGACCGTCATCAGCAGGTCATCCGGTCCCGCCTTGGCGTAGCACACCTCGGTGATCCAGTACCGGTGCTCATCGAACACGCCCGTGTCGACCAGCTCGTACTCGGGCTGCGTCCGGTTACGCGACGCGTTGGTCGCGATCAGGTCGGCGTAGGGGTACGCGGCCTGCGGGTAGTGGTAGCGCCACCGGTTCCAGGCGTGGCTGGGGATGGCGTCCAGGTACCACCAGTACTCCTTGACGTCCTCGCCGTGGTTGCCCTGCTCGCCGGTCAGCCCGAAGGCGCGCTCCTTCAGGATCGGGTCGCGGCCGTTCCACAGGGCCAGCCCCAGGCACAGCCGCTGCTCGATGTCGCTGAACCCGGCCAGCGCGTCCTCGCCCCACCGGTAGGCCCGGGACCGGGCGTGGTCGTGCGGCAGGTAGTCCCAGGCGTTGCCGTCGGCGCTGTAATCCTCCCGGACCGTGCCCCACTGCCGCTCGCTGACGTACGGGCCCCACCGGTACCACTCGCCCGCCTGCAGCAGGCCGTTCTCGAGCTTCCCGAACTCGGTCACCCGGTCCCGTTCAGCGCCCATGACCGCCTTCTCCCGCGTCGCTTCGCCACCGTGACTATCGCTGCGCCACATCCTTGCACGCGAAAGCCCGGCCGCCTGATCAGGCGGCCGGGCTTTCGGCGGGGATCCGCTCCGCTGGTGCGGGAGCAGGCCGCGGGAACTAGTGGTGCGGTAGCACCGGGCAGGCGGTGGCCGGGTTCCACCCGAACCACCACGGGCAGGCCAGCCTGGCGTGGCCGGCCAGCTTCCAGGTGCCGGTGCCGTGCTCGGTCCCGGTCTCGGACCAGTTCCCGCTGACCACGCCGTGGCTGGAGATGGTCCCGGAGAAGGTCCGCAGGCCCTGCACCGAGTTGGCCGGGTAGCGGAAGCTGAACGTGACGTGGTTCTTGTTCACCACGCCGAAGATCGGTCCGCTGGTCGGGTACAGCGAGTCGGCCAGCGTGCCGGTCAGGCAGCTGCCGGCCTGCTTGAACGTCACGTGGTAGGAGTAGTTGCCGCCCTGGTAGGTGGCCTTGACCTGGTTGTTGCCGTTGAGGTTCCAGTGCTCGAGCGCCCACGGGCTGCAGCCCGGGCCGCCGAACGGCGCGGGCAGCGGCTTGACCGCAGCGACGGGCGCTGCGCTCGCCACTCCGGCCCCCCCAGCTACCAGCCCGGCCGCCATGGCGAGGCCCGCGCACCCTCGCAGTACCGCCTTGGAGATCCCTCTCATTGATTCCCTCCCTGTGAAAGCCGCCCGCTATTGCCCAGGCCCTCCGCGGGACGATCGCTGTCTCGCGCCCGGCGGCTTGCTGACATAAAACAGACGTGACACCGGGAAGGTGGGTTGTCACAGAGTGAGCAGAAAATTACCGGATGTAAGCGACAGTGGCCCGCATCGCCGGGCAGCTTGCCCGCCGGCTAGAAATCTGCCGTCATCAGGCTCATCGAGCGAAGATCGGTCCTTACTTGGCCGCCGCGGCGAAGACGGGCAGGTAGCCGAGATCCTGGCCCGCCGCGGTCGGGTGGTAGGACGAGCTGATGGCCAGCAGCTCCACCGCATGCAGCCAGCTGCCCGAGTCGCAGATCTCGTGACCGCTGAACGCCCCGCGCACGTCGGCGAAGGTGTCGTGATTGGCCTGGGCCGCGGCCTGCAGCGCGCTGTCGAGGTGGTTCGCGCCGCCGTTGAGCGCCACCCGGTCCTCGGTGCTCAGCCCGGGGCAGGAACCCGACTTGGACAGGTCGAACAGGTCCGGGTAGCTGAGCACCACCACCTTGGCCCGGGGCGCGTGCGCCCTGACCGCCTTCAGGGTGGCGTTCAGCCGGGCGGGCAGCTGGGCGGTGACGAAGTTCTCGGCCGTCTCGACCGCGTTCAGGCACGAGCTGGTCGACTGCAGCACGCAGGTCTGCATGACGCTGGAGAAGCCCGCGTCGTTGCCGCCGATCGTGATGCTGACCAGCGTGGTGCCGGCGCTCAGCGCCGCCACCTGGCTCTTGGTCACGTCGGCCGTGGTCGCCCCGGAGCAGGCCACCGAGCTGAAGCTGGCCGGGGCGTGGGCGTCGGCCCACTGCTCCGGGTAGGCCTTGTTGCTGCGCTCGCAGTTGCCGCTGGCGCTGATGTAGTCGTCCGCGCCGAGCCCGGAACTGTAGGAGTCACCCAGCGCCACGTAGTGCGCCGCGCTGCTCATCACGCTCGTGGTCGAGGCGGTGCTCCCGCCCGTCAGCACGCCGGCCGCCGCGGTGGCGAAGCCGACCACCGCGCCGATGATGGCCTGGAAAAAATGCACGAATCACCCGCTTGACCACGAAGGGAACCGCGAACACGCCTCATTCTTGGTATCACGCGGCCGCGGGCAGATCAATGTTCGTAAGGACTTCATAATGCCCGATCCGCCGGCCTGGCGGGTGCGAGGCCGGTCAGCAGGGCGCCGCCCGGGGCCCGGGCCTGCTCAGGTCAGCTTGCGCTCGGCGGCCCACCGGGTCAGCTGGTGCCGGGTCGACAGCTGCAGCTTGCGCAGCACCGACGAGACGTGGCTTTCTACCGTCTTGACCGAGATGTACAGCTCGCGGGCGATCTCCTTGTAGGTGTAGCCCTGCGCGATCAGCCGGAGCACCTCCCGCTCGCGCGAGGTCAGCTGGTCCAGCTCCGGGTCGAACGACGGACTGAGCCCCCTGGGCCCGCCCGCCCCCTCGCCCGCACCGCCGGCGTCAGGCCCGGCGCCCCCTGGGCCGCCGTTCGCGGCGAACGCGTCCAGCACGAACCCGGCCAGCCGGTGGGAGAACACCGCGTCGCCCGCCGCGACCCGCCGGATCGCGTCGGCCAGCTCCGCAGTCGAGATCGTCTTGGTCACGTACCCGCGGGCGCCGGCCCGGATCACCGCGATCACGTCTTCCGGCGCGTCCGACGCGGACAGGGCCAGGAACCGCACCTCCGGGTCGGACGCCTTGATGGCCTGGACCACGGCCTGGCCGCCGCCGCCGGGCAGGTGCACGTCCAGTAGCACCACGTCGGGATGCAGCTCGCCGATCAGCTTGATCGCGGGCTGCACGTCGTCGGCCTCGCCCACCACCTCGACCTGCCGGCCGAGCTCGGCCCGCACCCCGGACCGGAACAGCCCGTGGTCATCGACCAGGACCACTCTCGGCACCTCGGTCATGCCCGCCCTCCTGTCCTCAGGGGCGTCATGACGGGCTCGCCGACCGGGACCGGTCCGCGGCCGGCCGCGGCATCTTCAGCGTCACCTTGGTGCCCTCGCCCAGATCGCTCACCACGACCGCCGTCCCGCCGCGGCGGGCCATCCGGCCGTGCACCGACTCGGCCAGGCCCTTGCGGTCCTCCGGGACGGCCGACTGATCAAAGCCCTTCCCGCGGTCGCGCACCACCACCGACACCGAGTCCGGCTCGACCTCGGCGAACAGCGAGATGACGCCCGCCCCGGACCACTTGGCCGCGTTGACCGTCGCTTCCCGGGCCGCGGCCAGCAGCGCGTTGAGGTTCTCGTCCAGCTCGCAGTCCCCGACGATCACCGCCTCGACCGGCACCCCGTACCGGGTCTCCACGTCCTGCTGGATCTGCCTGACCCCGGCCGCCACCGTCGTGTCGTCGTGCGGCCCGCGGTCCTCGAACAGCCAGGACCGCAGCTCGCGTTCTTGCAGCCGGGCCAGCTGGACCACCTTCTGCGGGTCGTCCGCGCGCCGCTGGATCAGGGCCAGGGTCTGCAGCACCGAGTCGTGGATCCGCGCCGCCATCTCCTCGCGTTCCTCGGCCCGCACCCGCGCCTGCCGTTCCAGTACCAGGTCGCGGCCGATCCGCAGCCACCACGGCCCGAGCAGCAGGGCCAGCCCCGCGATGACCAGGATCACCCCGCCCAGCGGCCGCAGCAGGGCCAGGCTCTCGTGCGCCGAGGCCAGCCAGCCCGCTCCGCCGATGATCAGCAGGCCCGCGAGGACCAGCCGGATGGCCGACCGCCGTCCCGGCCGCGCCGGGCTGCCCGCCCCGCTCAGCGGCTCGGCCAGCCGCCGCAGCGTGGCCTGCTCGTCCGGCGAGGCGTTCCGCCAGATCAGCGTGAGCCCGGCCACGCTGAACACCTGCGGCCAGGCCCAGCTCGACGGCCAGCCCTCGCTGAACACCCCGGCCACGAAGAGCAGGAAGGCCACCGCGGTGGCCAGCCCGACCGCGAGCCCGATGCCCGCGGAGTCCGACCGGGCCCGGCTGGCGATGCTGCTGTCTTCCCCGGCCGCCGGGATGGCCAGCCAGCCCGCGACGTACAGCGGCACGGCGAACCCGCCGCTCACGATGGTGATCAGGACGAACACGATCCGCACGGTGTTGACGCTGACGCCCCGCCAGGCGGCCACGCCGGCCGCCACACCGCCGGCCAGCCGGTCGGCCGTCTCCCGCCGCAGCGGCTCGCCGTTCCCGCGTCCGCGCAGCCAGAACGGACCGCGGTGCCAGTGGCCCGCGGGGCCATGGTCGCGATGCCAGCGCGCCGGATCCTGCACGCTTCCCATCATCGCCTCTCACGCGCGTAATTGAGTATCGGGGACAACCCTGAGAAGACCCTGACTTCCCGCCGGGCAGGAATCAGGGACCAGGCCGGGGATCTTCCCGATGTGCCGGACCGCCCGCCGGACGCACTCTGGGGACATGAACACCAACACCGTGAACCCGGAAAGCACCACCCAGTCCGAGCAGGACACCCAGGGCCCCCGGCGTGGCCCGCAGCGCCTGCCGCTGCGCCGCAGCTACGACGACCACATCCTGGGCGGCGTGGCCGGCGGCCTGGCCCGTTACTTCGGCGTCGACGCCACCATCGTGCGGATCGCCTTCGCCGTCCTGGTCGTCTTCGGCGGCGCGGGCATCCCGCTCTACCTGGCCGGCCTGCTGCTGATCCCCGAAGAGGGCAGCGACCAGTCCATCGCCGGCTCGCTCATCGAATCCCTGCAGTCCCGTTCCCGGTAAGGAATGATCGCCATGTCTGCCCAGCGTGACTACTACCGGAACCGCGGCTTCTCGCCGCTGTTCCGCGGCACCTACCCTCCCGCCGACGAGCACCTGCGCGTCTCGGACGCCGAACGCCAGGACGTCGCCGACCGGCTCGGGGAGCACTTCGCCGACGGCCGGCTCGACCAGGCCGAGTTCGACGACCGGGTCGGGCGGGCCATGCACGCCAAGACCCGCGGTGACCTGAGCGGCTTGTTCTCCGACCTGCCGGACACAGGGGCTCCGGCAGTCCCGGACCTTCCGCCGCGCCGTCACGGCCGCGGCCACCCGATCCTGCTGCTCGTGCTGCTCGTCATCATCGGCTCGGCCGTGGCCCACGCGCTGTGGTGGACCGTCGGGCCGGTCATCTGGCTGGCCTTCCTGGTCCTGGCCGTGCTGCTGCTCACCCGCACCATCGGCCGGCCGCACGCCCATCACCACGACGAGCACCGCCCGGGTGGATACCGCCCGGACGGCTACCGCGCCGACCGCTGACCCCCGGCTAGCTCACCGCCGGGGGCGGCGGGATGGGGGAGGGCCGGTGCCGGGTGGCCGGGGGCGGCGGGAGAGCGGTCCGCGACACTGCGACGCGGGGCGGCGGCGGAATGTCCGAGCAGGCCAGCGCCGTGCTGGGCGGCGGGGAGATGTCCGAGCAGTCCAGCGCCGTGCTGGGCGGCGGGGGAATGGCCGAGCCCGGGACCTGCGTGGTCGGCGGCGGCGGGATGGCTGAGCAATCCAGCGCCGTGCTGGGCGGGGGCGGGATCACCGAGCACGACACCGCATCCGGGTCGAACTCCATGCTCCTCATGCTGCGCTTGTTCTGTCCCCGCGTCTAGAGGGCGACGAACAGGCAGAACGGGTGGCCGGCCGGGTCGGCGTAGACCCGCAGCGGCTCGTCGGGAAAATCCGAACGATCCAGCAGCAGCCGGGCCCCGAGGGCCAGCGCCCGCTCGTGCTGGACGTCCAGGTCGGCCACGCTCGCCACGGTCGCGTCCAGGTGCAGCTGCTGCGGCACCGGACCCTCGGGCCAGGTCGCTTCCGGCAGCTTCTCCACCTTCTGGAAGGCCAGCGCCCGGCCCCCGTCGGGACCCCTGAGCACCAGCCAGTCGTCCCCCTGCGGATCGGGCTGGCCCGGCCCCGGCGGCTCGTCGCCCGCGCGGTACCGCAGCCCGAACAGCTGGCGGTAGAACTCCGCCAGCCCTCGCGGGTCAGTGCTGTCCAGCACGATCTGCCAGATCAGCGGATAACTCACCTCGGCGGCCATGCCCGGCCACCTACCCGGCCGCGCCCGTCCTAGCCGCCCCGGGGGCCCAAGGTCGCAGACGCGCCGGGCCGGCGGTTTGCGTCACTCCGCCCGAGCGGGCATGCTGAGCGCAGGGGGAACAGCGACGGCGGGCAAGAGCTGAGCGCTCGGGGGACCGGGCGCCTCCCACTACGGGGAGTGGACGTGGCCGAGACAGCGGGCCTCATTGAGGTTCATGAGCTGACGAAGAGATTTGCCGACAAGGTGGCCGTGGATCACCTGTCGTTCCAGGTGGAACCGGGCAAGGTGACCGGCTTCCTCGGGCCCAACGGCGCGGGTAAGTCGACCACGATGCGGCTCATCGCGGGCCTGGACCGGCCGGAGAGCGGGACCGCGACGATCGGCGGGCTGGCCTATCGCCAGCTGACCCGGCCGTTGCGGACGGTTGGCGCGCTGCTCGAGGCCCGGGCTCTGCATCCCGGCCGCAGCGCCCGCAACCACCTGCTCTACCTGTCCCAGACGCAGGGCTTCCCGGCCCGGCGGGTGGACGAGGTCCTCGACCTGGTCGGCCTGACCGGCGTGGCGGGCAAGCGGGCCGGAGGGTTCTCGCTCGGCATGACCCAGCGGCTCGGCATCGCGGCGGCCATGCTCGGCGATCCCCAGGTGCTGATGCTGGACGAGCCGGGCAACGGCCTGGACCCGGAAGGCATCCGCTGGGTCCGCAACTTCATGCGGCACCTGGCCGGCGAGGGCCGCACCATCTTCGTCTCCAGCCACCTGATGAGCGAGATGGCCATCACCGCCGACCACCTCATCGTCATCGGCCGCGGCCAGCTGATCGCCGACTCCAGCACCCAGGAGTTCATCGAGCGCAGCTCGGAGCGGTCGGTGCTGGTCCGCACGCCTGAGACGGCCAAGCTGGGCGAGCTGATCACCGGCGCCGGCGGCGCCGTCCAGGCCGAGGACGCCAGCTCGGCGGCGGCCAGCGGCATCCCGGATCCCGCCGCGGACGCCGCGCCCGGCCTGATCGTCACCGGCCTGGAGGCCCCGCGGATCGGCGAGCTGGCCGCGTCCGCGTCGATCGTCCTGCACGAGCTGACCCCCAGGCTGGCCTCACTGGAGGAGGCGTTCATGGAGCTGACCGCCGACAGCGTCGAGTACGGCAACTCCACCGCCCGGGACGCCGCCGCCCGAGACGCCGCCGAGCCCGCGCCGCAACCCCGGCACGCCGGACGGAGCCTGTGATGACCATCGCCCCCGCCACCTCCGTGGACAACATCCCGGCCACCGGGTCCTCCCGGCTCGGCTTCGGCCGCCTGCTGCGCGCCGAGTGGACCAAGATCCGGTCCGTCCGGTCCACCGTGTGGTCCCTGCTTGCCTTCGTGATCGTGAGCATCGGCTTCTCCGTCCTGGTCGCCGCCGTCATCTCCCACACCTGGAACACCTCCGGGAACAGCAGCGACCACGCCCGGCTGGTGTCCGACCCGACCGCGGTCATCTTCGGCCCGGGGCTCTACATCGGCCAGCTGGCCCTGTGCGTGCTGGGCGTGATCGTGATCACCAGCGAGTACACCACCGGCGCCATCCGCTCCTCGCTGCTGGCCGTGCCGGTCCGGCTCCGCATGCTGGCCGCCAAGGCCGTCACGTTCGGCCTGCTGGACCTGGTCGTCAGCGCGGTCGCCGTGCTGGTGATCTTCTTCGTCAGCACCGCCATCCTGCACAGCCACGTCTCGGTCACGTTCGGCCAGCCGGGCGTCACCCGCGCGGTCATCGGCGCGATCTTGTACCTGACCGTCCTCGGGCTGTTCGCGATGGCCATCGGCGGCCTGATCCGGCACACCGCCGGCGGGATCACCATCGTGATCGGCGTGGTCCTGCTGGTCCCGATCCTGGTCTCGCTCATCCCCGGGAACATCGCCAACCACGTCTACGGCTACCTGCCCACCGTGGCCGGCCCGCTCATCGCGCAGACCACCCAGGAGTCCGGCGACGTGCTGTCGGCCTGGCAGGGCTTCGGCGTCTTCTGCGCCTGGACGGCCGTGCTGCTGGCCGCCTGCGGCTGGCAGCTCGTCCACCGCGACGCCTAGCGAAGGACTTAGGCCGAACGGGCGGTGGTACCCGTGAAATCCCGGACTGCCGCCAGCAGCCGGTCCGGCGCCTCGAGCTGGGGCAGGTGCCCGGCCTGGGGCAGCAGCAGGAACCGGGCGCCCGGGATGGCCGCGGCGTAGGCCCGGCCCTGCTCGGCCGGGATCATCCGGTCGGCCTCGCCCCAGACGACCAGGACCGGCACCGAGACGCCCGGCAGCCGCCCCAGCAGGCCGGGGTCGGCCATCGTCGGTCCCGCGTAGGTCGCCAGGGCGGCCTGGTTGGCCGCCATCACCGCCTGCTGCTCCGCGGGCAGCCGGCCCGGGTCCACCCGGAAGGCATCGGGCCGGTGGAAGCTGAGCTCGGCCACCTGGTCCATGCTCAGCGAGAAGAAGTCCGCCGCCCGGTTCCCGCCCACGGCCAGCCCGGCCGCGTCCACCAGGACCACGCTGCTGACCCGCGGGCTGGCCGCCACGGCGATCTCGGCCGCGATCCAGCCGCCGATGGAGTTCCCGATGACCGTCACCTGCTCCAGCCCGAGATCCTCGATCATCCGCAGGTACAGCCGGGCCAGGCCGCCGATGCTGTCCAGGGCCGCCGGGCGAGGCGTCCCGCCGAACCCGGGATGGGTGGGCACCAGCACCCTGGCCCCCTGAGGCCCGTCCGCGGCCAGCAACCCGCCGAAGCCCTCGACCGAGCCCGGCCGGCTCCTCCGTGCAGCAGCAGCACCGGCCGCCCGGCGCCGTGCTCGGTCACGCTGACCGGTACCGGGCCGATGCCCTCGACGGTCACGGTCAGCTGGGTGGTGCGGGGTGCGGACGTCATCGAGGACGCCTCCTTCGTGAGAGCGGACTTTCATGAAGGAGCCTAGGCCGTGCCGATCGCTTATGCAAGTAAACTCTCATAAGGCATGTTAACTTGCATCACGAGTCTGGCCTGCCTATCGTGATCGCATGTCGACGCAGGCCGCCTCCGGTCCCCGCGAGGTGAACCGGGGCCGGGTGAACCAGAAGGCCCGGACCCGGGCCGCCATCCTGCGCGCCGTGCGCGACCTGACCGAGGCGGGCGCCGAGATCACCATGCCCGCCGTGGCCCGCGCCGCGCTGGTGTCGGAGGCCACCGCGTACCGGTACTTCCCTGACCTGCCCTCGCTGCTGATGGAGGCCGACGCCGGGGCCTGGCCCGACCCGGCCGAGGCGCTCGCCGCGGTCGCGGGCTCGGCTGACCCGGTGGAGCGGGTCAGCTGCGCCGCGGAGTTCCTGCTCACCGCGATCCTGGCCCGCCAGAGCATGGTCCGGGCCATGATCGCCGCCTCCGTCACCCGGCCCGACCTGGCTGCCCGCCTGCCCGGGCACCGGTTCGCGCTCATCGAACACGCCCTGGAGCCGCTGGCCGGGGCCGATCCCGCCCTGCTGGCCCAGCTCAAGCAGGGCCTGGCCGTGGTCATGAGCGCCGAAGCGCTGTTCGTCCTCACCGACCTGTGCGGTCTTCCGCCGGATGAGGCCGTCGCCAGCGCGGTCCGTACCGCGCGGGCCCTGACCGCGGCCGCGCTGGCCGGGGCCTAGGCCTGCGCTCCGGTCTGCGGGTGCTGGTCGGTGATCAGCTTGGCCAGCCGGGACAGCGAGTCCTCCAGGTCCTGCGTGGTCACCATGTCCTCCAGGGCCAGCCGGACGGCGACCAGCTCCCGGGCCAGGAACTCGGTGTCGGCCTGAGTCCGGGACGCGACCTCGCGGTCGCGCTCGATGTTGGCCCGGTCCCGGTCGTCCTGCCGGTTCTGGGCCAGCAGGATGAGCGGCGCGGCGTACGCCGCCTGGGTCGAGAAGGCCAGGTTGAGCAGGATGAACGGGTACGGGTCCCAGTGGTTGACCAGCCCGACCGTGTTGAGCACGATCCACCCGATCACCAGCACCGTCTGCCAGAACAAGAAGCGCCCGGTGCCCAGGAACCGGGCGATCGCCTCGGAGAACCGGCCGAACGTGTCCGTGTCGTACCGGGCCCCCATGCCCTGCGAGCCGCGCGGGACCGACAGGTCGGTGCGCTCACTGAGCCGCCGCAGCGAGATCCGTGACACGTCAGCCTCCCGTCTTTCGCCAGTCCGCGGGCAGCAGGTGGTCCAGCACGTCGTCCACCGTCACCGCGCCGACCAGCCGGCCGTTCTCGTCGCAGACCGCCACGCTGACCATGTTGTAGGCCGCGATCCTCGCGGCCAGGTCGCGTTCGGGCAGCTCGGGCCGGACGAAGACGCTGGTCTCGATGCACTCCCCGGCCAGCGCCGCGGGCGGCCGCCGCAGCAGCCGCTGGAACCCGATGCTGCCCAGGTACCGGCCGGTCGGCGTGACCAGCGGCGGCTCGCACACGTACACCTGCGCGGCCGCGGTGATCGGCACGTCCCGGTCCATGATCCGGGCCAGCATCTCGGCCACCGGGGTGTCCGGCGAGGCGATGAGCGGCTGGGAGGTCATCAGGCCGCCCGCCGTGGTCGCGTCGTAGCGCAGCAGCCGCCGCAGGTCCTCGGCCTGGATCGACTCCATCGCGGTCAGCAGCCGCTCGCGCTGCTCAGCGGGCATCTCGGCCAGCAGGTCCGCCGCGTCGTCGGGCTGCATCTCTTCCACCACGTCGGCGGTGCGCTCGGGGTCCAGGCTGGCCAGCAGCCGGAGCTGGTCTTTCTCGGGCAGTTCCTCCAGCAGGTCGGCCAGTTCCTCGTCGTTCAGCGCCGCCGCGATCTGGTCCCGCCGGCTGGGCGGCAGCCCCTCGACCGCGGTGGCCAGGTCGGCCGGCTCCAGCTCGCGCAGGTTGGCCAGCTGCTCGCCCAGCGGGTCGCCGTGGAACAGCTTCGGGTACCGGTCCCACGACACGATCCGCGGGCCGCCGGGCAGCAGGCTGCGGTGCGAGACGGCCAGCGCGGAGACCTCCCAGCCGTCCCGCCGCCGCTCGCTGGGGCTGATGGCCAGGTCGACGATGGTCCCGTCCTCGGTGTGCTGGCCGTACAGCTCGGAGGCCAGCATCTCACCCGCCTTGCGGGTGAAGCGCTCCAGCTCGACGGTGCCGCCCGGCAGGTGGGCGCCGTCGACCGCGATCTCGGTCACCTGGGCCAGGTTCACGAAGATACGGCGGCGCTGCAGCGTGACGATCAGGCCCAGGGCCCGCGGCGGGTCGGTGCCGGCCGACGGGAGCAGCACGACATCGCGGATCCGGCCGATGGTCAGGCCCTGGCTGTCCAGGAGCGGGCGGCCTCTCAGCCTCGAAGTGAAGATCTGGCCGCCAGCCATCGCCAGGCATCCCCTCCGTCGGTCGGCACTACCCGGGCCTAATCGCTATACAGCCTAAGGCCCCCGGCGCCGCCGGAGAAAAGGGCGGATGGCCCGCGGTCACGGGCTGGCGCCCATCCGGTCCGTCAGCATCGAGACCGAGACCCCGTGAGCGGTGCAGAACCTGCTCAGGGTCTGCGCGTCGACCGGGTTGGGGAGCGTCTCCTCGGCCTCATCCGCCACGTCGTTCAGGCCCGCGTGGCGGAGCAACTTGAGGAACTGTGCACGGGATAGGTCCACCAGGACCACCTTCTTAACGATGTGCACCAGGTCACGGGCCGGGAGCCCGCGGCGCTTTCCGGTAAAACCAGAACCAGCCCGCGCTACTTCCCGGACGGCGATGAATTCATCCCCGGCGCCGCGTCTTTTTTCCGCACGATCGCCACGTGAGAACGGAGATGGTCATGTCCCGCAGCGATCCGGTCGCCGAGCTCAACCAAGGTTTCAGCGAGCCGGGCGCCACCGCCCCGTCCTGGGCCGAGGTGGCCGGCGTCCTGGAACGATCCGAGATGTTCTGGCTGTCGACCACCCGCCGCGACGGGCGGCCGCACGTCACGCCGCTGCCCGCCATCTGGCTCGATCAGGCCCTCTTCTTCTGCACCGGCTCGCTGGAGCAGAAGACCCGGAACCTGCAGGCCAGCCCCCGCTGCGTGCTGGCCGCCGGCGCGAATCGACTTCCGGTCCGGCCTGGACGTGGTGGTCGAGGGCCCGGCCGCCCGGGTGACCGGCCCGGACGAGCTCGCGTCGCTGGCCGCCCTCTGGAAGGCCAGGCTCGACTGGGACTTCGGTGTCAGCGGGGACGGGTTCGTCGATCCGGCCGGCCGGGCCGGGCTGGTCTTCCGGGTCGCGCCGGACAAGATCCTGGCCTTCGGCAAGAGCCCCTACAGCCAGACCCGCTACCGCGTCCCGGCCTGACCGCCGTCCGCCGGGGCCGGCCGCAACAGCCCGCGCTCGGTCACCACGGGCACGAACAGCTCCCGGTAGCCGTGCTCGTCGAACAGCACGGTCACCGACTCGCCGTCGTAGTGCTGCACCGTGCCCTCGCCCCAGCGCTCGCTGACCACCCGGGAGCCGACGCCGAACGGCCCGGAGGCCGGCTGGCCCGTCCCGTCGGCCGGCTGGCCTGCCCGCTGGGCCCGGTCGTTGTCGCAGTTCCCGCACGGCCCGGGATAGTCCTGCCCGAAGTAGGACAGCAGGAACGAACGCCGGCAGCCGGGCTGCTCCGCGTAGCGGCGCATCATGGTCAGCCGGGTCCGCTCCACCTCGTTCTCGCGCTCGGTCTCGGCCTCCGAGGCGGCCAGCGCCTCGGCCACGGTCATCGCGCCGGTCCACCGGATGTCGCCCTCGGCCGGCCAGGTCGCCGCGCCCAGATCGGCCAGCCGGACCAGCGCCGTGGTCTGGGCCCGGGTGCCGGGCCCGGCCGGCTGCCCGGCCGCGAGCACGGCCGCGACCCGGGCCACCGTCTCGGCCGAGACGCCGCGCGCGGTCAGGAACCGGGCCCGGTCGAAATCCTCGTAGCGGAACAGCAGCCGGGCGTGCGCCGCCTGGCCGTCCCGGCCCGCCCGGCCGAGTTCCTGGTAGTACGCGTCCGGGGACGGAGGCGGGTCGGCGTGCAGCACCCAGCGCACGTCCGGCTTGTCGATCCCCATCCCGAACGCCACCGTGGCCGCGATGATCCGGGCCTGGTCGCTGGTGAAGGCGGCCATCGCCGCGCGCCGTTCCCGTGCGGACAGGCCTGCGTGGTACAGCGTCACCCGTTCGCCGGCCGCCGCCAGCGCGTCGTGCGCTGCCTGGGCGCTGGCGTGGGTGGCCGCGTAGACGATCCCCGGGCCGGCCAGTCCGGCCGCCGAGCGGACCAGCTCGCGCTCCTTGTCGTCCGTCGTGCGCCCGTGAAACGCCGACAGCTCGATGTTGGGCCGGTCGAAGTCGCCGATCACCACCTCGGGATCACGCAGGCCGAGCCGGCGGACGATCTCCTGGCGGACCGGCGGTGCCGCCGTCGCGGTCAGCGCCAGCCGCAGCGGTGCCCCGACCGCCTCGGCCTGTGCCCCGAGCCGCATGTAGTCCGGGCGGAAGTCGCGGCCCCACTGGCTGATCAGGTGGGCCTCGTCCACCACGAACAGGCCCGGCCGCGCCCGCTTCAGCGCCTGCCGGGCCGCCGCGTTCTCCAGCTGCTCCGGGGCCAGGAAGACGAACGTGCCGGCGTCGCACGACGCGAGCAGCGCCGCGGCGCGCGCGCCCGCCGACTGCTGCGAGTTCAGCAGCACCGCCCGCAGCCCGGCCGCCTGCAGGTGAGCGAGCTGGTCGTCCTGCAGCGCGATGAGCGGCGACACGACCACCGTCGGCCCGTCGGTGAGCAGGCCGCCGAGCTCGTAGATGGCCGACTTCCCGGCCCCGGTCGGCAGCACGGCCAGCGCATCGCGCCCGGCGGCCAGCGCCTGCGCCGCCTGCCGCTGCCCCGGCCGCAGCTGGCCGAAGCCGAGCCGGTCCCGCGCCAGCGCCTCGATGGCCCCAGCATCAGGCGGCCCGGCGTCCGGCCCTTCCGTGGACGTGGTGCTCACGCCCACCACGGTACGGCCCGCGGCCGGCCCGGGCGATAGCATCCAGCCCAGGAGGCCGGCCAGATGACATCGCTTCGAGTGGCCGCCGTGCAGGCGAGCTACGTTCTCATGGACCAGGCCGCGACCCTGGAACGGGTCCGCGCCCTGACCACCGCGGCCGCGGCGGAAGGCGCGCAGCTGGTCGCCTTCCCCGAGGTCTTCGTGCCCGGCACGCCCATCTGGATCGACCTGCGGCCGATCTGGGACAGCGACGACGACTGGTTCCAGCTGCTGGCCGCCAACGCCGTCACCGTGCCCGGGCCTGCCGCCGAGCAGCTGGGCGCCATCGCCCGCGACGCCAGGGTGTGGCTGGTCATCGGGGTGCAGGAGCGCGAGCCGCACGGCGGGACCATCTACAACTCGGTGCTGTACTACTCACCCGACGGGGCGCTGGCCGGCCGGCACCGCAAGCTGGTCCCCACCGGGTCCGAGCGGACGGTGTGGGGGATGGGCGACGGGTCCACCCTGCGGGTCGTGGACACCCCGTTCGGCCGGGTCGGCGGGCTGATCTGCTGGGAGAACTACATGCCGCTGGCCCGGTTCCACCTGTACGCCCAGGGTGTGGACCTGTGGATCGCGCCCTCGCTGTCCGTCGGCGACGGCTGGATCGCCACCCTGCAGCACCTGGCCCGGGAGAACCGGATGTTCGTCATGGGTGTCAACCCGGTGCTGCGCGCGGACCAGATCCCGGCCACCTTCCCGCACCGCGAGCTGCTCGTCCCGGCCGCCTACCTGGCCGAGAACGGACCCTGGCTGGAGGAGGGCAACACGGTGATCATCGGCCCGGACGGCGGCCTGCTGGCCGGCCCGGTCCGGGAGGCCACCCAGACCCTCATCGCCGACCTCGACCTCGGCTCCGTCCGGGCCTGGCGGCGCTACCTGGACCCGGCCGGCCACTACAACCGCCCGGACATCTTCCAGCTGCACGTCGACACCTCACCGCGCCCGGCCGTCGTCGAGCACCGGTCTTTTGGCGAGCAGCGCTCGTTCGTCGAGCCACCGGACTACAGCGCTCTGGGGCCGGCCCGGTGTCAGGCGAGAGCGCGGCGCATGGCCTCGACGCGGGCGGCCCAGATCCGGCGCGATAGCTCCGCCTCGGGCGCGAAGTTCTCGGCGCCGTGGTACGCCCCGGGCCACACGTGCAGCTCGACCGGCACGCCGGCCGCCATGAGCCGCATGGCGAAGGAGATGTCCTCATCCCGGAACAGGTCGACGGTGCCCACGTCGATGTAGGCCGGCGGCAGCCCGGCCAGGTTCTCGGCCAGCGCCGGCACCGCGTAGTCGTCGGCCTTGCCGTCGCCCAGGTACCAGGCCCAGGCCTCGATGTTGCCGTCGCGGTCCCAGACCCCGACGTCGGTGATCTCGTGGCTGGACGAGGTCTCGTGCCGGTTGTCGATCATCGGGTAGATCGGCATCTGGAACGTGACCGCCGGATACCCCTTGTCCCGGGCCATCAGGGCCGTCGCGATGACCAGGCCGCCGCCGGCGCTGGCCCCGTAGATGGCCAGGCGGCCGAGGTCGATGTCCAGCTCGCCAGCGTGCCGGGCCGTCCACTCCAGGCCCGCGTAGCAGTCCTCGACGTGCGCGGGGTGCGGGTTCTCCGGGGCCAGCCGGTACTCGACCGACACCACGGTGGCCCCCAGCTGGTCGCAGAACATCGACGCGGTCCCGTCGTCGCGCCGGGCGCTGCCCAGGATCATGCCGCCGCCGTGGATGTAGTAGATCCCGGGCCGCGGGCCGGAACCGGACACCGGGCGGTAGATGCGCAGCGTGATGTCGGGCTCGCCCGCCGGTCCCGGCACCGTCCGCTCCTCGATGGCCACCGCCGGATTGGGCGGCAGCCTGCGGGCCGCGCTGAGCTGCTCGGCCATGGCCCGGCGCTCCGCGATGTCCGGGATCGAGTTGAACCCGCCCGGCAGGGCGGCGTTCTGCGCGTCCAGCGGGACTCGCAACTCCGGGTCGATCAGGTCACGCGCTGACATGGGCCCTCCCTGAGACGCCGAGCTGCTCGGTGACCGTCTCGGCGAAGTAGTCGATGGCCGCGTCGCTGCCGGGCAGCAGCCCGACCATGGCGAAGAAGCCGTGCATCTGCCCGCCGAACCGGCGGAACTTCACCGGTACCTGCGCCTTCATCAGCCGGGTCGCGTACAGCTCGCCCTCGTCCCGCAGCACGTCGTGCTCGGCGGTGATGACCACCGCCGGGGGGAGGCCGGACAGGTTCGGCGCCCGCAGCGGCGCGGCGTCGGGATGCGCCCGGGCCGCGACCTCCGGCGCGTAGTGGTCCCAGAACCACCCCATCGACTCGGCCGTCAGCAGCAGCTGGTTCTCCGGGTCGGCGTAGGACAGCGCGTCCGGGTCGCAGTCCGTCACCGGGTAGATCAGGACCTGCAGGGCGACCTGCGGGCCGTCTCCGTGCGCTGCTCGCCGGGTCACCACCGCGGCCAGGTTGCCGCCCGCGCTGTCGCCCGCCACGATCAGCGGCGCGCCCGGGCGGGCCAGGTCGGGCAGGTGCGCCTGCGCCCAGCACAGCGCCGCCCAGGCGTCCTCGACCGCGGTCGGGTAGCGGTACTCGGGCGCCAGCCGGTAGCCGACCAGGACCACCGTGCATCCGGTGCGCTGGGCCAGGTGCCGGCCGAGCGCGTCGGACTCATCGACGCCGCCCAGCACCCAGCCGCCGCCGTGGTAGTACACGATCACGCCGTGCGGCTGCTCGGCCGGGACCAGCACCCGCACCGGGATGGCGCCGCCCGCGGCCTTGACCCGGACGTTCCGCACCTGCGCCATCTCCGGTCCGGGCGGCCGCTGCTTGGCCGCCGCGGCCGTCTGCTCCCGGGCCTGTTCCGGGGTCAGCTCGGTCAGCGGCTTCGGCCGGATCCGCCGCACCTCGGCCAGGTAGGCGGCCGTCGCGTCGTCCAGCGCCATCAGGCGCTCGCCACGGCCGCGGAGCGGGTCAGGTCGAAGCCCTCGTAACCGTCGGCGGCGATGGCGTCGCACTTCTCCCGGTAGTTGCCGACCCCGCCGATATAGGGCAGGAACAGCCGGGGCTTGCCCGGGATGTTCGCGCCCATGTACCAGGACGCCGCCTTCGGGAACAGGGTCAGGCCCGCCACCTGCTGCACGTGCTCGGTCCACGACTCCATCGCCTCCGGCCGTGCCTCGATCACCTCGACGTCCTGGTCGCGGAGGTAGGCCAGGCAGTCGCCGATCCACTCCACGTGCTGCTCGATGGACACCGGCATGTTGCTCAGCACCGACGGGCTGCCCGGCCCGGTGATGGTGAACAGGTTCGGGAAGTCCGGGACCGACAGGCCCAGGTAGGTCTTGGGCCCCTCGGCCCACGCGTCGGCCAGCGCCTTGCCGCCCCGGCCCTGGATGCCCAGCGCGAACAGCGGCCCGGTCAGCGCGTCGAAGCCGGTGGCGTACACGATGATGTCCAGGTCATGCTCGCCTGCGGTCGTCCTGATCCCGGTCGCGGTGATCTCCTCGATCGGCGTGGCCCGCAGGTCGACCAGCGTCACGTTGGGCCGGTTGAACGTCTCGTAGTAGTTGGTGTCGAGCGGCAGCCGCTTGGTCCCGAACGGGAACGTGCGCGGCTTGAGCATCTCGGCCACGGCCGGGTCGTGCACGATCTCGCTGATCTTGGACCGGACGAAGTCGGCCGCCGTCCTGTTGGCGTCCTCGTTGACCACCAGGTCGTAGAACGTGCCCTGGGAGAACATGAAGCCGCCCTGCTCCCAGGCGCCCTCGAAGGCCGCGACGCGCTCCTCCTCGGACACCTCCAGGGCCGAGGTCACGCTGGCCGGGTACGGGATGCCGCCGCGGGAGTAACGTCCCCGCCGCCGCCACTCCTGGTAGTTCTGCTTCCACATGGCCGCGAAGTCCTGGTCGAGCGGGCCGTTCGCGGCCGGGATGGTGAACTGGGCCGTGCGCTGGAACACGGTCAGCTGCCCGGCCTGCTCGGCGATCACCGGGATGGCCTGGATGCCCGACGCCCCGGTGCCGATCACCCCGACCCGCTGGCCGGAGAAGTCCACCGGCTCGTGCGGCCAGTTGCCGGTGTGCAGTGACCGGCCGGCGAACTGCTCGGCCCCGGGGAACACCGGCTTGTTGGCCGTCGACAGGCAGCCCACCGCGGTGACCAGGTACTTCGCCCTGGTCTGCGTGCCGTCCTCGGTGGTCACCGTCCACGCGTTCGCGGCATCGTCGTAGGTCGCGCTGACGACCCGGGCCCGGAAGGTGAAGTACTCGCGCAGCTGCAGCCGGTCCGCCACGTGGTTCAGGTACCGCAGGATCACCGGCTGCCCCGGGTAGCGCTCATCCAGCGGCCACTCCTGCTCCAGCTCGGGCAGGAACGAGTAGGAGTAGTACATGCTCTCGGAGTCACAGCGTGCCCCCGGGTAGCGGTTCCAGTACCAGGTCCCGCCGACATCCTCGCCGGCCTCGAAGCCGTGGACGCTGAAACCCAGCTCACGCAGCCGGTGCACCATGAACATGCCGGCGAAGCCGGCTCCGATTACGATCGCGTCGAGCTGGCCATCGGCTCCGCCTGCGCTGGACCGCGCATCATCCAGGGTCTGTGACATCGGCGTCTCTCCTCGCGTCATCGCCCGGGTGCTGATGGGCGCGCGGCAGGCCGCCGAGGCGGTACGTGCCCATGTCACCTGTTTCGGACGCTACTACCGACACCTACCGTCCGCAATGGTGCAAAAGCCGCTCACGGCCCCGTTGTCACCCCTCCCGTGTACGGTGCCGGGCATGGCTATCGCACGCTTCCCGAGCATCGTCCTGGACTGCCCGGACGCCGCCGCGCTCGCAACGTTCTACGCGCGGCTGCTGGACTGGAAGGCCGAGATCTCCGCCCAGTGGGCGGATGTCCGCGCGGACTACGGGCAGTGCCTGTCGTTCCAGCAGGTGGCGGACTACACGCCGCCGAAGTGGCCGGGGCAGCAGGTTCCTCAGCAGATGCACCTCGACGTGGTGGTGGACGACCTGGACGCGGCCGAGGCGGCCGTGCTCGCTCTCGGCGCGGTCAAGCACGAGCACCAGCCGGGCACCACCTTCCGGGTCTTCCTCGACCCGGCCGGGCACCCGTTCTGCCTCTGCCTCAACTGATCAGCGGTTGACCTCCACCAGCAGCACCCAGGCCCGGGTCGTCGTGCTGATGAAGACGAAGACCAGCGCGGGCACCATCCAGTACAGGCCGCCGCCCGCTCCTGCGACCAGGCTGGCCCCGGCGACTACGACCGGGACCATGGCCAGCTGGGCCAGGGCCAGGTCGGTGCCGAACTGCACCGCGGTCTGCGCCCCGGGCCGGCCCAGCCGCAGCTGCGCGCGGGTCATGATCAGCCAGGTCGGGGCCGCGCACACCAGCAGCTCGGTGCCCAGGATCGCCCGGTGCTGCCCGGGCACCAGGATGAGGATCGACGCCACCACCGCGAGGATGAGCGTGGCCAGCGCCGCGGCCGCCCGCATGGCCAGCATCGGCGCGGCCAGGATCTGCTTCAGGTTGATGGACAGGGCGACGAACAGCAGGCCGGCCAGCGCCGCGGCGGCCCCGGCCACCGCTACGAACAGGTCATGCCACTCCGCCGGGTCATAGCTGTGCACGCCCCGATTATCGGGCCTCCGCCGGGCGGCCGGCCATCAGGACCCGGGCTTCATGGCCCTCACGCCGTGGCCGCGGCCACGTCCTCCGTGGTGGTGACGAAGATGTGCGACGCGGTGGCCCGGCTGATCTCCACGCCGGTCCGGCCGGCGCTGATCCGCACCCCGTCGTCGACCGGGGTGACGCTCACCGTGGCGTTCGGCCGCAGCCCGACGCCGCGCAGGCTGGTCAGCAGGGCCGTGTCGGACTGCAGCGACTCGCCGATGCGGCGGATCACCACGGACCCGGTCGCGGCGGTCACCCGGGACAGCGGGACCATCCCGTCCGGCAGCTCCTCGCCCTCGCCGTCGCCCAGCTCGGCCAGGCCCGGGATCGGGTTGCCGTACGGGGAGTGGGTGGGGTGACCCAGGACGTCGAGCACGCGGCGCTCCACCGTCTCGCTCATCACGTGCTCCCACCGGCACGCCTCCTCGTGGACCAGGTGCCATTCCAGGCCGAGGATGCTGACCAGCAGGCACTCGCTCAGCCGGTGCTTGCGCATGACCCGGATGGCGGCCGACCGCCCCTCGTCGGTGAGCTCGATCTGCCGGTCGCTGCTCAGCATCAGCAGCCCGTCGCGCTGCATCCGGGCGATGGTCTGCGACACCGTGGGCACGCTGTGCCCCAGCCGCTCGGCGATCCGGGCGCGCCGCGGGACGACTCCTTCTTCCTCGAGTTCCAGCACGGTGCGCAGATACATCTCTGCCGTGTCGATGAGGTCGTCTTCGTGATTCACGTGCCACCCTCGGCCTGCCCGGCCGTTCCGCGAACTTTGCGACGCGCACG
Organism: uncultured Actinomycetes bacterium; assembly: GCA_963744005.1. Lineage (GTDB taxonomy): Bacteria > Actinomycetota > Actinomycetes > Streptosporangiales > Streptosporangiaceae > Palsa-504. The sequence continues at coordinate 814,101 of CAVURU010000004.1, forward strand.
CTCGCATGTATCGGGACTGCGCAGCGGGCGGTCTCGCCTGTATGGAGAACCTGTGAGGCCAGCTTAACCCGGCCTCGCCCTCGGCCGGCAATCCGGAACCGTGCCGGGACGGCGCGGCGTGCGCCACCAGCGAGCGGGTCACCCTGGCCGGGCCGCTGTGCGCCCCCAGGACGTCTTCGCCCGGCAGGTGCTGATCCGGCGGCTGCGGCCCGGCGACATCATCGCCTTCGGGCTGGCCGGGGCGTACGCGTGGAACATCTCACCCACCCGCTTCCTTATGCATCCCGGGCCTGGCTTTTACTATCTCGGGGGAGATGACTGACGTGACCGACGCCGTAGGGCCCGCCGCCTGGTGCGAGCACGGTCCGGGCTGCCATGACGGCCAGGTGCCGTCGGCCGCGACCGCGCCCGCCGGAGCGCGAGCCTGGCTGCTGATCGAGCACGCCGGGCCGTGGGCCGCCGAGGCCGTCCAGACCGCGCTGCCCGGCTCGCTGGGCAAGCTCGCCCGCACCGCCGACGAGCTCGGGATCCGCGTCCAGCTCATCCGCCGCCCAGCCGCCGGGACGCCCCAGGCCGCCGGGACGCCCCAGGCCGCCGAGCCCGCGGAACCCGGCGAGCCCGCCGGCCGCCCTCGTGTCTTCGCCGGCTGGACCGCCGGGCCCGGCCCCTGGCTCGCCGACGTCAGCGGCGACGGCGCGGACCGGGCCGGATTCGACCTGGACCTGGCCGCGCTGGCCGTCGGCGAGCGGCTGCCCGGCCCGGCCGCCGGGCCGCTCTACCTGGTCTGCACCCACGGCCGCCGGGACCGCTGCTGTGCCCGGTTCGGCACCCCGCTGGCCCGCGGGCTGGCCTCGCGGTATCCCGGCCAGGTGTGGTCCACGACGCATGTCGGCGGGCACCGGTTCGCCGCCAACCTCGTCCTGCTGCCGCACGGGCTGTATTACGGGCCGGTCGACCTGGCCGGGGCGGTCGCCGCGATCAGCGGCTATGAGCGCGGGGAGATCGAGGTCCGGCGGTACCGCGGCCGGGCCGGGCAGCCGGCCGGCGAGCAGGAGGCCGAGGAAGCCGCCCTGGCCGCCCGGGGGCGCTAGACATCCCAGGGGTTAGCGTGTCAAGCGGCTTGGTGGTGGCGGTGGGCCCAGGCGGTGTCTTCGTTGTAGGGGGTGCGGGTTTTGAGGCAGCCGTGGAGGATGCCGACGAGGCGGTTGGCGAGGCGTCGCAGGGCGTCGTTGTGGCCGTGGCCGTTGGCGCGGTGCTGGTCGTAGTAGGCGCGGGCGCCGGGTGAGGCGCTCAGGGCGGAGAAGGCCTGGGCGTTGAGGGCGTCGACCAGCCGGTCGTTGTGCACGAACCGGGCCGCGACGATCCTCTTTTTGCCTGAGGCGCGGGTGATCGGGCTGGTGGCGGCGTAGTTGCGGCGGGCTTTGCCGTCGCGGTAGCGGGCGGGGTCGTCGCCGAACTCTGCGAGCACCCGGGCGCCTGGGATCAGGCCCATGCCGGGCTGGGAGGTGATGATCTCAGCGTCCGGGTGCCGGCCAAAATGGTCCCTCACCTGGGTTTCCAGGATGCTGACCTGCTCATTCAGTGCCGTGATGACCGCGGTCAGCGACCGGACCGTGGCGGCGTAGGCGGCAGTCAGCGCGGGCGGCTGGGCGAGCTGCTCGCCTCGCAATGCGGTCAAGATGACCGCGGCCTTCGCGGGGATGTCCCGCCGCCCGGCCCGCTTAAGCACCGCGGAGACCTGGGCGCGGGTCAGCCTGCGGGCCTGCACCGGGTCCGGGGCCCTGGACAGCAGCTCCAGCGTGTCCGGGGCAGCCAGGTCACCGAACGCCTCCACCGCGGCCGGGAAGTAGTGCAGGAGCTGGTGCCGCATCCGCTGCACCTCCCGGGCCCGGTTCCAGATCATCGTCTTGTGCATCCGGGCCAGGACCTTGATCCCGGCCGCCTCCGGGGAGTCGCCGGCCGCCTCGCGCAGCTGGTGAGAATCAGTCCGGACCATGTCCGCCAGCACGTGCGCATCGCCGGCGTCGCTCTTGGCCCCTGACACCGCATAACGGGCCCGGAACCGCGCCGACTGCTGCGGGTTGACCGGGAACACCCGGTAACCCGCCGCCACCAGCGCCGTCACCCACGGGCCATGATCAGTCTCGATCCCGACCAGCACCTCCGGCTCGTCATCCGCCTCGCTCAGCAGACCGCCGGCCAGTCATGCAGCCGGGCCATCCCCGCAGCACCCTCTGGCAGGCGGCGCCGGGCCAGCACCGTCCCGTCCTCGTCCATCACCTCGACATCGTGATGATCTTCAGCCCAGTCATCACCCACGAACAGCCGCATCAGCCCTCCGCCCGCAGCAACCAGAACAACGACGGCAGCCAGCGGGAGAACCATCAGCGAGCTAATAGCAGCAGTGCTCACACCCCAGGGCAGGCACGACATCCCAGCAGCGATACAGCTCTCCCGGTCACCGGCAGGGGCACGATCTAGCTTCAGGGCTCAACGGCCCAGCTGACCGGAGTGCTCACCCGCCGGCGGCCACCAGGCACCGAGTCTGCCGCATCACCGACCGACCCGATAACCCCTATTAGCTGACCGGGTGATGCCGGTGCGACTCCGGCGTGCCGCCGCAGCGGCACGTCAGGACGGCCCAGATGGACAGCGGGATCTCCTCGATGGTGGTCACCGGGCCCGCCGGGAAGGCCAGCCGGACGGCGGCCAGCCCGGCCGCCGTGAAGACCAGGAACTCCAGGCCGAACCGGTCCAGCCGGCGCGGCATCACGCACTCGGCCGCCGTGATGCCGTGCGCCCGGACGCAGCTCACCAGCTCGTCCATGTGGCACTGCTCGAGATGGTCCAGGACCTTGGGCGCGTGGTGCCGGAGCGGATCCGGCGCCGCCTGCTCGTACTGGCGCAGCGCGACCGAGGCGGGGACCGCGCCGGTGAACTCCAGCGACTGGACCGTCACCGGGTAGACGACGGCCTCGGGCCGGCCGGTGCTCGGCGCCGGGCCCGCGGCCTGGCCGGCCGGGTGAGCGCCGCGCACCTGGCCCGGCCCGGTCGTCCCGGTGAGCCGCAGCGCCGAGAACGGGGCGTCGGCCGGGACGGTCACCGTCACCTGGGCCGAGCTCGCGGCCAGCCGCTGGTCGAGCACCGAGCCGTGCCGGGGCAGCAGGATCGGGTGGCCGGTCAGGCTGACCCGCACCGGCACCGCGGCCAGCGGCACGCTGCGGGAACCGGCGTAGCCGATGACCGCCGCGCTGGCCCGGTCCATGGTGGTGCGAGCCAGCTCGGCCAGCGGCGGCCCGGGAAGCACGTCAAAGTCCATGACGCTTTTTTATTAGGTTAGCCTTACCTAAGTCAAGGGGGCCGAACCCTGGTTCCTAACCCGCCCGCCGAGGACCGATCCCGCCGCCGGCGGCGGGATGAACCCTGCCGCCGGCCGGCGGCGCGGTGCCGCCTGCTCAGTACCGGGCGCCCGCGACCTGGCTGGCCAGCGGTTCGAGGGCGGCCAGCTCTTCCGGGGTCAGCGTGACGTCCATGGCGGCCACGTTCTGCTCCAGCCACTTGACCCGCTTGGTGCCCGGGATGGCGGCCACCGGGACGCCGAGGCGTTCCTCCTGGGCGTACACCCAGGCCAGCGCGACCTGGGCCGGAGTGACGTCCTTGGCGTCGGCCACCGTGCGCACCGCGTCGGCGATGGCCTGGTTGGCCGCGCCCGCCTGGCCGGTGAACCGCGGGTTACGGCTCCGGAAGTCCTTCGGGTCCAGCGTCGTCACGTCCACGGTGCCGGTCAGGAAGCCGCGGCCCAGCGGCGAGTACGGCACCAGGCCGACGCCGAGCTCGCGCATCACCGGGACCACGTCGTCCTCGATGTCGCGGGTCCACAGCGAGTACTCGCTCTGCACGGCGGCGATCGGGTGCACGGCCTGCGCCCGGCGCAGCAGGTCCCCGGTGACCTCCGACAGGCCGAGGTGGCGCACCTTGCCCTCGGCCACCAGCTCGGCCATCGCGCCGACGGTCTCCTCGATCTCGGCGTCCTGGGGCGGGCGGTGCATGTAGTACAGGTCGATCACCTCGACGCCGAGCCGCAGCAGTGACTCGTCGCAAGCCTGCTTGACGAAGTCGTGCTGGCCGCGCAGCACGCGGTGCCGCTCGCCGCCGGAGCGGTCGATGCCGAACTTGGTGGCCAGCTGCACCTCGTCGCGATGGCCCACCAGGGCCCGGCCGACCAGGACCTCGTTGTGTCCCTCGCCGTAGAGGTCCGAGGTGTCCAGGAACGTCACGCCCAGCTCGAGTGCGCGGTGGATGGTGGCGATCGACTCGTCCCAGTCGCCCGGGCCGTAGGACTGGCTCATCCCCATGCAGCCCAGGCCCTGTGCCGACACGGTGAGGTCGCCGAGTGTGGTGGTGCGCATCTAGTGACTGCTCCTGTTCAAGGGTGGTCGTTGCTGTTCCGGGCCAGCGCGGCGGTTCAGGGCCAGCGCGGCGGCAGGATCGGCGTCGCCGCCGCCGGCGGCGAGCTCTCAGCCGCGGCGGCGGCCGCCGTCTCGCCCAGCCTATGAGTTGGAGATGGCTCTAACGCAACCAGGCGTGCTCTGGTGACCGGGCCGCTCAGGGCGGCGAGAGGCATCCAAAGCCGACCTTTTCAAACCTTTGACGGCTCGATAGTCTCATTGTGACTACCAGCGAGGATCGCTGACCGCGTGACCGAGAGGACCGAAATGACCATAGCGAGCCCAGCGGCCGCGTCCGTGCGCCATGCTGACCGCTTCTTCATCGGCGGCGAGTGGGTAAAGCCCTCGTCCGAGAGCACCATCGACGTCGTCGACTCCACCAACGAGGAAGTCTTCCTCACCGTCGCCGAGGCTCAGGCCGACGACATGGCCCGCGCCGTGGGCGCCGCCCGTAACGCCTTCGACAACGGCCCGTGGGCGGCCCTGTCGCACCAGGAGCGGGCCGGCTACCTGCGCGCCATCGCGGCCGGCCTGCGTGAGCGGGCCAACGACCTGAGCCAGGTGTGGCCCCGCGAGTCCGGTGTCCTGTACGCCCTGTCCAGCTCGGTCGCGTCCGAGGCCGCGGCGGTCTTCGAGTACTACGCCGGCCTGGCCGGCACCTACGCGTGGGAAGAGCGCGCCACCCCGACCATGGGCAACTTCGGCCTGCTCGTCCGCGAGCCGGTCGGCGTCGTCGGCGCGATCATCCCGTGGAACGGGCCGCTGCAGCTGATCAGCTACAAGATCGCTCCGGCGCTGCTGGCCGGCTGCACCGTGATCCTGAAGTCCTCCCCGGAAGCCCCGGCTGAGGGCCTGGTCATCTCCGAGATCGCCGAGTCCATCGGCCTGCCGGCCGGCGTGCTGAATGTCGTCACGGCGGACCGCGCGGTCTCCGAGCTGCTGGTCCGCGACCCGCGAGTGGACAAGATCACCTTCACCGGGTCGACCGCCGCGGGCCGCCGGATCGCCTCGATCTGCGGTGAGCGGATCGCCCGTGTCACCCTGGAGCTGGGCGGCAAGTCCGCCGCCGTGGTCATGGACGACGCGGACATCGCCTCCACCGCCGCGACGCTGGCCGGGGCCGAGTGCCTCCTCGCCGGCCAGGTCTGCTCCTCGCTGACCCGGATCGTCGTGTCCCGCAGCCGGCACGACGAGCTGCTCGAGGCGCTGGCCGCCGCGTTCGGCGCCAAGAAGGCGGGCGACCCGTTCGACGCCTCCAGCGACCTGGGCCCGCTGGTGGCCCAGCGCCAGGTGGACCGGGTGAACGGCTACATCGAGAAGGGCCAGTCCGAGGGCGCCACCCTGGCCGCGGGCGGCCCGGGCCGCCCGGCGGACGTGGACAAGGGCTTTTACGTGCAGCCCACCGTGTTCGGCAACGTGCCGAACTCGGCCACCATCGCGCAGGAGGAGATCTTCGGCCCGGTGCTGAGCGTCATCCCGGCCGACAACGAGCAGGACGCCATCAAGACCGCCAACGACACCATCTACGGCCTGAACTCCTCGGTGTTCACCAACGACGTGGACAAGGCCCGTGACGTGGCCCGCCAGCTGCGGGCCGGCACCGTCGGCCACAACTCCTTCCAGAGTGACTTCGGCATCGCGTTCGGCGGGTTCAAGCAGTCCGGCCTGGGCCGTGAGGGCGGCACCGAGGGCCTGCACCCGTTCCTGGAGACCAAGACCGTCATCCTGGACGAGGCCCCGGCCAAGTACCGCAGCTAACACGGCACCGCAGCTAACACGGCGCCCGAGCTGATCGCGCCATCGCAGGGAGGGCGCATGCGGGCCCCGGGGGTTCACCCCCGGGGCCCGTACTGCTGTCCGGGCCCCGGGGTGAGCAACGCCACGGTAGGCGGCCGCCGGAGGGCGGCCTATGCTCGAAATGGAGGTAAGTGCCGCCGCTGTGGAAGGGAGCCTCCCATTAGCACCGATACGGAGCCCGTGATCTCGTCCCGCGCCGCGCACGACGATGCGGCTGCCCTCGGTGCCGCCCGGTTCGTCGGGCAGCGGATGCCGCGCCTGGAGGATCAGCGGATGATCACCGGGCACGGGCGCTACGTCGACGACTTCAACAAGCCCGGGCTGATGCACGCCGCGTTCGTGCGCAGCACGGTGGCCCGCGGCCGGATCCTGGACGTGGATGCCACCGAGGCCCGCCAGATGCCCGGCGTGATCGCCGTGCTGACCGCGGCCGAGATCAACTCGCTGGCCACGCTCCGCGGCGCGCCCACCGACAAGACCCCGCGCAAGGTGCTGGCTGACGGCGACGTCCGCTACGTGGGCGACCTGATCGCCATCGTGGTGGCCGAGTCGCGGTACCTGGCCGAGGACGCGGCCGAGCTGGTCAGCGTGGACATCGAGCCGGGTGACCCGGTGGTGACGGCTGAGCAGGCCCTAGCCGAGAACAGCCCCCGGGTCCACCACGAGCTGCCCAGCAACCTGTCCTCCGCGCTGCCCGCCGAGGAGCCGCCCGAGGTCGGGCCCCTGATCGACGGCGCGACGCACGTGTTCCACGAGACGTTCACCCAGCACCGGTACGTCTGCGTGCCGATGGAGACCCGCGGCCTGGTCGCCGAGTGGGACGCCGGGGCCAAGCGCCTCGAGATCATCCTGGCCTGCCAGGGCGTGCACGACGCCCGGCTGTTCTACTCGCGCATGCTCGGCGTGCCCGAGGACGACGTTCACATCGTCATGCGCGATGTGGGCGGGTCGTTCGGCCAGAAGGCCTTCCCCACCCGGGAGGAGCAGGCCGTCGTGGTCGCCTCCATGGTGCTGGGCGACACCCCGGTCAAGTGGATCGAGGACCGGGCCGAGAACCTGATCAGCGGCGGCCACGCCCGCCAGGAGTCGCTGGAGATCACCGCGGCCGTGGACGGCCAGGGCCTGCTGGTGGCCGGCCGGGCCAACCACGTCGAGAACGTGGGCGCCTACCCGAGCGGCGGCAACGGGCAGAAGGCCGCCCTGGCCTCCCGGGTCTTCCCCGGCCCGTACCACTGGTCCGGCCCCGGCTCGGTGGCCTACACCGGCCAGGCCGCCTACACCAACACCTGCGGCCTGTGCGCGTACCGCGGGCCGTGGATGATGGAGACCACCGGGCGCGAGCAGATGGTCGACGTCATCGCCCACCGGCTGGGCATCGACCCGCTGGACTTCCGCCGCCGCAACGTCATCTCCCGGACCGAGCTGCCCTACACCAACCCGATGTCGATGGTGTACGAGGGCGTGAGCCCCGAGGAGTGCCTGGAGCAGGCGGCCGAGCTGATCGGCTACGACCAGTTCCGCAAGGAGCAGGAGGCGGCCCGGGCCGAGGGCCGGATCCTCGGCCTCGGCCTGTCCCTGTACATCGAGCCGCAGCCCTCCGGCGGCACCGGCGGCTCGGCCGCGGCCACCATCCGGATCGAGCCCAGCGGCAAGATCAACGTGTACATGGGCACCGGCAGCCACGGCCAGGGCATCGAGACGACCATGGTCCAGATCGTCGCGGACGAGATGGGCGTCAAGGTCGACGACGTGCACTACATCCAGGGCGACTCGGCCTCCACCCCGTACGGCTTCATCACCGGCGGCAGCCTGACCGCCGGGGTGGTCGGCGGCGCCGCCCACCAGGCGGGCCAGGTCATGCGGGACCGGGTGCTGGCCGTGGCCGGGCAGATGATGGAAATCGACCCGGGCGACCTGGAGATGACCGACAGCGTGGCCCGGATCAAGGGCGACCCCGAGGGCAAGAGCCTGTCGCTGGCCGAGATCGCCGCGGCCGCGTACCTGCTCAACCCGGCCGCGCTGCCGCCCGGCGCCGAGCTCGGCCTGGAGATCTCTCACCGCTATCACGCGCCCGCGTGGATGTACTCCAACGCCTGCCACGCGGTGATCATCGAGATCGACCGGGAGACCGGCATGGTGCACATCCTGCGCTACGTCATCTCCGAGGACTGCGGCGAGATGATCAACCCCAACATCGTGGAGGGGCAGATCGCCGGGGGAGTGGTCCAGGGCATCGGCGGGGTGTTCTACGAGCACTTCCGCTACGACGACGCGGGCAACCCGACCACGACGACGTTCATGGACTACCTGCTGCCCACCGCGGCCGAGGTCCCGGACCTGGAGTACGGGCACGTGGTCACCCCGGCGCTGAGCCCGGGCGGGCACAAGGGGCTGGGCGAGGGCGGCGCCATCGCCGGCCCGGCCGCGCTGCTGAACGCGGTCCGGGACGCGCTGTACCCGCTCGGCATCGAGTTCTTCGACCAGCCCATGTCACCCGACCGGATCATGGAGCTCATCGATCAGGCCGGGCCGGCTGAGTAGCCCAGGCCGCCTCAGTCGGCCGGGGCGGCCGGATGGCCCAGAAGCGGGGCTGGATCATTCCTTGACCAGCGAGCCGTCCTTCACGTCGGCCGCGAGCTCCGGGCTCAGGATGCCGTACTGGAGCATGGCCTGGGCCACGCTCCAGTACGGCGGCCGCGAATCGGGCATCTGTTAATAGCGGGATGATTTTGTTAGTCTCAAAGTGACTAATGACCCGTATCGGTGGCTGTGTGAGCAATGAGGCTGGGATGACCTTGATGAGCCAGGCAGCCCCCGAACCGTCTCGCCGACGAGAGGGTCATCCTGCCCTAACCGGGGCCCGGGCCACCGGCCGCCGAGGTGCCCTCGGCAGCCTGCTGACCAGGCCTCATTCCGCGAAGAGGGAGAGGTTACCCATGCCGCTAACTGCCGAGATCGCCCAGCGGATGATTCAGGCCAGCCAGGACAAGGCCCGTGAACTCGGCGTGGCCGTGTGCACCGCCATCATGGATGCCAATGGCCGGCTGTTCGCCTTCGGGCGGATGACCGACGCTCCCTGGATCTCGATCGAGGTGTCACAGGGCAAGGCCTTCACCGGTGCCCTCATGGGCCGCGACGGCCCGGACCTGCAGCAGATGGCGCCGGCCATGGTCTCGTCCCTGTCCATGCTGCACGGCCGCGGTCTGATACCGATGGGCAGCGTCACCACCCTGCGCGAGGGCGGCACCCTGATCGCCGGCATCGGCTGCAGCGGGGCCACCGACGAGCAGGACGGCGAGTGCGCCCACGCCGCCCGGGACGCGTATGCGGGCTGAGCCCCAGAAGGCCCGACAGCTCTAGCAGGACGATAATGAGCAGATGCCATCAGACGCAGCAGGTGATTCGCCGCAGGTCATACCCGAGTCGCTCACCGACCTGGTCGAGCAGCCGCTTTACGCTCACCTGGCCACGGTCCGCCCGGACGGGACACCGCAGGTCAATCCCACCTGGTTCCGCTTCGACGGGGAGCTCATCTGGCTGACCGCCACCTCCCGCCGCCAGAAGAGCCGCAACTGGCAGCATCAGCCCGCCGTGGCCCTGTCCATCCTCGACCCGGACAGGCCGTCTCGCTATCTGGAGATCCGCGGTCCGGTCGAGCAGGTCATCCCCGATCCCGAGGGGGCAGAGTACGTCCGCCTGGCCGAGCGTTACGGACGTCCTCCGCGGCCGCCCGCCGACGCCGCGTACCGCATCGCGGTCGCCATCCGCCCGCAGCACATCACGACGCAGGGCTAATCAGGACGCAGGGCTAACCAGGACACAGGGTTAACCACGACGCAGGGATAGCAGCCGAGGAGTCTTCGTGCGCTTCGCCTTCAAGACCGCCCCGCAGGACACCAGCTGGGCCGACCTGCTGGCCGTGTGGAAGGAGGCCGACGGGATCGACCTGTTCGAGTCCGGCTGGCTGTTCGACCACTTCTACCCGATCGTCGGTGACCACTCCGGGCCCTGTCTGGAGGGCTGGAGCCTGCTCGCCGCGCTGGCCCAGGCGACCAGCCGGCTGCGGCTCGGCACGCTGGTCACCGGGATCCACTACCGGCACCCGGCCGTGCTGGCCAACATGGCCGCCACGATCGACGTCATCTCCGGCGGTCGGCTGGAGCTGGGCATCGGCGCGGGCTGGAACCAGGAGGAGTCCGGCGCGTACGGCATCGCGCTCGGCACCCCGGGGGAGCGCAGCGACCGGTTCGAGGAGGCCTGCCAGGTCCTGGTCAGCCTGCTGTCCCAGGAGGTCACGGACTTCAGCGGACAGTACTTCCAGCTGTCCGCGGCCCGCAACGAGCCCAAGGGGCCGCAGCGCCCGCACCCGCCCATCGTCATCGGCGGCAGCGGCGAGCGACGCACCCTGCGCACCACGGCCAGGTACGCGCAGCACTGGAACTTCGTCGGCGGCAGCCCGGCCGACTTCGCCCGCAAGCGCGACGTGCTCTACCAGCACTGCGCCGACGTGGGCCGGGACCCGAAGGAGATCACCTTGTCCTCCCACGTGCGGCTGCACGGGCAGGACATGGCCGGCGCCGCCGCGGAGGCGGCCGCGTTCGGCGCCCACGGCCTGGACCTGGCCATCGTCTACCTGCGCCCGCCGCTCAGCCCGGCCATCCTGGCCCCGCTCGCCGCGGCTTTGGCCCCGCTGGCCTGACCCGCGGCTGGCCTGACGCCCACCGGGCCGGTTAGGGCAAGATGGCATGGTGGCTGAGCGTCCTATCCGCATTTTCGGTGATCCGGTCCTCCGCACCGCATGCGACGCGGTCGACCTGTTCGACGGCACCCTGCAGGCCCTGGTGGCCGACCTGGAGGAGACCGTCTCCGCGCCTGGGCGCGCGGGCCTGGCCGCCAACCAGATCGGCGTCAGCCGCCGCGTCTTCTCCTACGACGTCGACGGGGAGCTCGGCCACATCGTCAACCCGGTCATCGAGGCGGCCGAGGGCGAGCAGGAAGACGACGAGGGCTGCCTGTCCATCCCCGGACTCTGGTATCCGCTCCGCCGCGCCCAGTACGCCCGGGTCAGCGGGGTCGACCGGTCCGGGCAGCCCGTGGTGATCGAGGGGGAGGGCCTGCTCGCCCGCTGCCTTCAGCACGAGGTCGACCACCTGAACGGCGGGCTGTTCATCGACCGCCTCGACGGCCGGCCCCGCAAGCAGGCCATGCGCGACCTGCGCGAACGCTACCTGAGCTGACACTGCCTGAGCTGGCCCTGCCTGAGCTGGCCCTGCCTGAGCTGGCCCTGCCTGAGCCAGCACTGCTAGCGTCCCGCTATGGCCGTTGCCATCCATCATTCCGTCGTGGTGACCCGCGACCTCGACGAGAGCCTGCGCTTCTACCGCGACGGGCTGGGCCTGGCCGTGCTGCGTGACATGCACGTGGACGGGGACTGGCCGGCGCTGTTCGGTGCGCCCGGCCGGGGCCTGCGCGCGGTGTTCCTCGGCGATCCCGGCCGGCCCGACGACCACGCCGGGGTGCTGGAACTGAACCAGTTCGACCACCCGGTCGCCGAAGGCCCGCCGCCCGGGCCGCCGGGCACCGGGTTCTTCCTGCTGTCGTTCTTCGCCGACGTCGAGTCCGCCCTGGCCCGGCTGGCCGCGCTCGGCCTGGGCGGCGAGCCGCGGCGCATCACCCAGCCGACCCCGCAGGGACCTGTCCCGCTGGCCGCCGTACGGGACCCGGACGGCGTGCTCGTCATGCTCACCCCCGGCTCCATCACCCGCCCCGCCTGACGCCCGCGCCGGGCCCGCGGGGTTTGGGAGCCCCCGGGCGAGGCAGATGAGATCAGGCAGGGAACGTCCCTGGGTTCCGGGCGGAGATGATGGCGTGGAAATCAGCATGATGCTGTACCTGCCCCGCGACGCTGAGAGCGTCCCGGTCAGCCGGCAGGTCCTCGACGGCTGCCTGGAGACGCTCGGCGTCACGCCGGACACGCGTGCCGACATCGCGCTGGCCCTGACCGAGGCATGCTCCAACGTCATCCAGCACGCCGACGCGGACGATGAGTACGAGGTCCAGATCAGCGCCCGGGACGGGCAGTGCGCCATCGAGGTCGTCAACGCCGGCGGCGGGATCCGCGAGGAACAGGACGCAGAGCGGGCCCTGACCAGCGAACCGGTACCCGCCACCGCCGAGCACGGCCGCGGCCTGAAGATCATCGACGCCGTCGTCGACCACCTCCAGCTGACCCCCAACGAACGGCAGGGGACCACCGTCCACTTCGACAAGAAGCTGGACTGGCTGCCCGGAGCGCCCGGGGAGCATCTGCTCCGTCCCGGCCGCGCCCGCTGAGCCCCGCGGGCCGTTCCGGCCGCGCCCGCTGAGCCCCGCGGGCCGTTCCGGCCGCGCCCGCTGAGCCCCGCGGGCCGTTCCGGCCCCGCGCCCGCCGCCCGGATTGCCGCTAACCGCGCATTCCGGCGAAAGTCCATCTGTGCCGGATTTTGTGATTTGGATACGGCAAATCTCAAAAGGGCGATAATCTCTCTCGCGGGGAGGGGTTACGCTGTGCTAGCTAGTCGAAACTTACTGTATGTCCGAATAGTTCCCCGAGCTGGCCGTGTCATCCCTTCGGTGGGAGCACGCAACGTGAGGGAGGGGACTTCCGGATGCCGCACATTCGTTCATTAGGTGCCGTCTTCGGCCGTCGTTCGGAGCGGGACCGCACCAGGGATTCCGGCTGGCGACGGAAGCACCGGCCCGGTAAGCGCGGGCCTGGCCGGCACCGGGCCGCCGTCGCGGGTGCGGCCGTGGTCGCGGGCCTGGCCGGCACGCCGGCCATCGGCGCCCTGGGCCCGGCCCCCGCCGCGTCGGCGAGCTCCACCGAGACGGTCATCGTCACCGCCACCGGCCTGGTCAACGCGGTCACCGCCGTGCTCGGCCTGGGCGGCACCGTCCTGACCCAGTACCACCTCATCAACGCGGTCGAGGCCGTCATCCCGACCGTCCTGGAGCCCGTGCTCGACGCGCTCCCGGGCATTGTCGTGACCCCCGACCTGTCGGTCACCGTCCAGGCCACGCCGGTCTCGACCGGGCCGCACACCCCGTCGGACGCCTTCCTGGCCCAGTCCGGGGCGACCAGGCTCGCGGGCGGCGGCGACACCGGTCACGGGGCCACGGTGGCCGTCCTGGACACCGGCATCGACAACCTGCCGGACTTCTCCGGGCGGCTGGTCGGCGGGGTCGACCTGACCGGCGGCGGGAACCCGTTCCAGGACGCCTACGGGCACGGCACGTTCGTGGCCGGCCTGATCGCCGGCAACGGGGCCTCGTCCAACGGCCAGTACTCCGGTGAAGCTCCCGGCGCCGACCTGGTGTCGGTCAAGGTGGCCGGGGCCAGCGGCACCACCGACCTGGCCAACCTGATCCTGGGCCTGCAGTGGGCGGTTGACCACAAGGCCACCTACGGGATCAACGTCCTGAACATGTCGCTCGGCTTCCAGAGCGCGCTCTCCTCGGCCCTCAACCCGCTCGACCAGGCCGTGCAGGCGGTGTGGGGCAACGGCATCGCGGTCGTCGCCTCGGCTGGCAACGCCGGGCCGTTCAACGGCACCATCCTGTCCCCGGGTGACGACCCGCTGGTCATCACCGTCGGCGCCCTGGACGACATGGCCTCGTCATCGTCCTCCGGCGACGAGATGACCGACTTCAGCAGCGTCGGGCCGACCACGCCCGACGGCTTCGTCAAGCCCGACCTGGTCGCCTCCGGGCGGTCGGTGGTCAGCCTGGCCGCGCCCGGCTCGACCATCTACAACCAGAACCCGTCGGCCCTGGTCGGCTCGGCCAACTTCGTCGGGTCGGGCACGTCGTTCAGCGCGGCCATCGTCAGCGGCGCGGCCGCCCTGGTCGCGGCGGACAACCCCGGGCTTACGCCGAACCAGCTGAAGGCCCGGCTGCTCGGCACGGCCAGCGCCGGCCCGGTCGGCAACCCGTTCGTCGACGGTCACGGGGCGCTCAACGCCTACGCGGCCGCGACGGCCGGCCCGATGAACCTCAACCAGTCGGCGCCGCTGCTGCCCACCCTGCTCGGCACCATCCTGCTCTCGCCCGTCAGCTCGGCCAGCAGCTGGAACCCGAACCTGTGGTCGGGGCTGAGCATCACGCCGGGACCGGACACCAACTCCACCTGGAACGGCTGGGCCTGGAACGGTGACGACTGGAACGGCTGGTTGTGGAACGGCCGGGCCTGGAACGTCGGGGACTGGGCCGGCGCGGAGTGGAACGGACGGGCCTGGAACGGACGGGCCTGGAACGGCCGCGCGTGGAACGGCTCGGCCTGGAACGGGACGGCCTGGAACGGACGGGCGTGGAACAGCTCCGCATGGGATTGACCAAGGTCCGGGCCGCCTTTGAGGTGCCGCTCGCTACCGGAGCCGTGGTCGCGGCTTCGGTAGCGGGCGGTGTCGTGACCTTGCTGGTCGCGTTGTGGCTCGCCCCGGGCCTGGCTTCGGTGTACGAGCGCCAGTGGATCATCGCCGCGGCCATGGGCCTGCTCATCCTGGGCAGCTGGATCTGGCCGGTCGTGGTCTACCGGGAAGGCGAGTCCGAGGCCTTCAACATGGACGAGGCCTTCTTCGTGATCCTCGCCCTGCTCGTCCCGCCGCTGATCACCCTGGGCACCCTGGCCCTGGCCACCGTCATCGCCCAGGTGGCCCGCAGGCGCCCGCTGCTCAAGTCGGCCTTCAATGCCGGTCAGGTGGTCATCGCCGCCGGGCTGGGCCTCCTGGTCAGCCACCTGATCGCCGCGCCCGCGCCCTCCCTGACGGTGGGCCAGGTCGCCGCCGCGGTGCTCGGCGTGGCCGTGTACTGCCTGGTCAACACCCTGCTGGTGATCGGGGTGCTGGCCTCGACGGGTACGCCCTGGCGCGAGTTCGCCGATGACCTCGCCATCCAGGTCTCGCTGGCCGGGGCCGGAGCCCTGGTCGGGGTGGTCCTGGCCCTGGCCATCCAGGCCTACCCGTGGGTGCTGGCCCTGGCCGTCCCCGGGCTGATCTGGCAGCGCCGGCTGATCAGCGCCCGGTTCGCCGCCCAGCACGACCACACCCGGATGAAGGGGCTGTACGAGGTCACCCTGGAGGCCAACCGGGGGCTGGCCCACCAGGCCGTGCTCGACACCGTCCTGGCCTCGGTGCGCCGCCTGCTCCGCAGCCCGGCGGCCACCCTCACCTCCGAGCCGCCCGGCCTCGGCGACCTGGCCACCCCGATCGCCGTGGCCGAGCAGCAGCTCTGGCTGGCCGCGGCCGGCCGCCGCCGGGACGAGCCGTTCGACGACGCCGACCGGGGCCTGCTCAGCGCGCTGGCCGCCATCGGCAGCGGCGCGCTGACCAACGCCGAGCTCTACCAGCAGGTCCGCCTGGAGCGCGAGCGGATCACCGCCATCACCCTCAACATCGGCGAGGGCGTCTGCGCCGTCGACGCCGACGGGAAGCTGAGCTTCGTCAACCGCGTCGCGGCCGACATGATCGAGCTGCCCGCCGCGCCGGACCCCGGCCCGGCGGACCCGGCGGACCCGGCCTCCCCGGCGGGCCCGGCCGCCCCGGCCGGTGACCCGGCCAGCGACGGCGGCCAGCTCGCGCCCGATTTCCTGCTCGGCCCGGCCACCGAGGCCATGCGCACCGGCCGCACCGTCCGGGTGGACGACGCCCGGTTCCGGGACCGCAGCGGCCGCGTCATCCCGGTGGCCTACTCTGCCTCGGCCGTGGTCCGGGACGGCGAGCCGTCCGGCGCGGTCATCGCCTTCCGCGACATCACCGAGCGCAAGGCCTTCGAGGACGAGCTGCATCATCACGCGTTCTACGACAGCCTGACCGGCCTGGCCAACCGCCGCCTGCTGGTCGAGCGCCTCGACCAGGCCCTGCAGCGCTCGGCCCTGGACCGCAAGACGCACGCCCTGATCTTCGTCGACATCGACCGGTTCAAGAGCATCAACGACAGCCTGGGCCACGTCATCGGCGACGAGTTCCTGGTCGCCATCGGCGCCCGGATGAAGAGCGTGGTCCGCAGTCATGACCTGCTGGCCCGGTTCGGCGGGGATGAGTTCGTGGCCCTGCTCGAGGACGTGACCGGGGTGGACGTGGCCGTGGTCGCGGCCCGGCGGATCTGCGCCGCGCTGGAGAAGCCCATCGTGCTGCGCGACGGCTACGAGGTGGTGGCCAGCGTGTCGGTCGGCATCGCCTTGTCCGAGCCGGACAAGAGCGCCGATGACATCCTGCGCGACGCGGACGTGGCCATGTACGACGCCAAGGCCAAAGGCGGCGGCGGCCTCTACCGGGTCTTCGATCAGGCCTCCATGGGCAGCCGTTCCGCGGAGCGGCTGCGGATCGAGTCCGACCTGCGCAAGGGCCTGGACCGCGGCGAGCTGGAGGTGTACTACCAGCCGTTCTACTCGCTCACCGAGGAGCGCATCGTCGGCGCCGAGGCGCTGGTCCGCTGGAACCATCCCACCAACGGCCTGATCAGCCCGACCAGGTTCATCCCGATGGCCGAGGAGACCGGCCTGATCCTGCCGCTGGGCCGCCTCGTCCTGGACACCGCCTGCCGCCAGGTCCGCACCATCCGCGACCGGCTGGGCGTGGACCTGCCCATCAGCGTGAACCTCTCCCCGCGCCAGTTTCAGGAGACCGGCCTCACCGCCCAGGCCGCGGCCGCCCTCGACGCCGTCGGCGTGCCCTCGGACCTGCTCATCTTCGAGATCACCGAGAACGTCGTCATGGACGACATCGCCGGCGCCCGCGAGGTCATGAAGAAGCTGGACCGGCTCGGCATCCGGCTGGCCATCGACGACTTCGGCACCGGCCACTCCTCGCTCGCCTACCTCAAGCAGTTCCCGGTCCAGGAGGTGAAGGTGGACCGCACCTTCGTCCAGGGCATCGTGGAGAGCCCGGTGGACTCGGCCATCGTCCAGGCCGTCATCGACCTGGCCAACGCCATGGGCATCGCCACCGTGGCCGAAGGCGTCGAGACCGAGGGCCAGCTCGCCCGGCTCCGCACCCTGGGCTGCCCGGTCGTCCAGGGCTTCTACTTCTCCGAGCCGCTGCGCGCCGCCGAATTCGACGACCTGCTGGCCCAGCACTTCACCCCAGCCCAACCCCATCAGCCGAACGGATCCCTGGTTCACGCCCAGCCAGAATCGATCTAGCCAGAATCGATCTAAGCAGAATCGATCTAAGCAGAATCGATCTAGGCCGGATCGATTTAGGCCGGCACCGATCGAGGCCTAGAAGGCCAGCAGGTTCTCCCGGAACGTGCGGTGCGAGTAGGCCTCCCGGATCAGCCCGCGGCGGCGCAGCGCCGGCCCGAGCCCGTCGGTGAGTTCCATGATCGCCCGCCGGGTTACCGTCCCGTAGATGATGAAGCCGTCGCCGCCGACCTCGTCCATGATCTCGCCCATCGTGGCCGCGACCGTGTCGGGTGATCCGACCAGGCCGGCGAAGTTGCCGATCTGCCGCTTGATGATCACATCGCGCAGCGTCGGCTCGCCGCCCGCCAGGTACGACGCGATCACGCTCCGCTCGCCGTTGCCCGTCTTGTTCGGCATCGGCTCGTCCAGCGGCAGCGCCGAGTAGTCGATCTCGCCGCCGCTCTGGTACGACATGTACCACAGCGCGCGCTCGATCTCCTCGGGGTCGCTGGCCGCCGCGACCTGCCGCGCGGCCAGCTCGCGGGCGTCAGCGTCGGTGTCGCCCAGGACCGGCGTGACCAGGAAAAGGATCTTGCAGTCCTGCGGCTTGCGCCCGGCGCTGAGCATGGCCGCGTGCACGTTCTCGCGGAACTTCTTCATGTCCTCCACGCTGCCGACCAGGGCCAGCATGGTGTCGGCGTACTTCCCGGCCAGGGCCTGGCCCTGCGCCGAGCTGCCCGCCTGCGCGATCACCGGGCGCCGCTGCGGGCCGGGAATCGTGTTCAGCGGGCCGCGCGAGTTGAAGAAGCGGCCGCGGTAGTCGATCGGGTGGACCTTGGTGAAGTCGACGTAGCGATTAGCGTCTTCGTCTATCTGGATCGCGTCGTCGTCCCAGGACTCCCACAGCTTCCCGACGATGTCCAGCCACTCGTCGGCCATCTCGTACCGCAGGTCGTGCGGCAGATGCTGGTCGTAGCCGAAGTTCTGCGCCGCCCGGTGGTTGACCGAGGTCACCACGTTGATGCCCGCCCGGCCCTCGGTCAGGTGGTCCAGGGTGGTCATGACCCGCGCCGCGGCGTACGGCGGGGTGAACGTCGTCGACAGCGTCACGGCGATCCCGATGTGCCGGGTGGCCTGAGTCAGCAGCGGGACGAGCGGGACCGGGTCGTTCTTGGGCGCCATGAAACCGCGCCGCAGGGTCGTGTCCATCGACCCGCCGTAGGTGTCGTCGATCGAGGTCGTGTCCTCGATGAGCAGGTAGTCGTATCCGGCCCGCTCCAGGGCCGCGGTCAGCTCGACGTAGATGCCCGGCTTCATCCACTCCTGGCCGCCGGTGCCGTTCCACGGGCTGCGCCGCGAGTTCCACGGGTGGATGCCGTATCCGTCGCCCAGGAACCATGCCAGGTGAAACACCGCGACCTCCCGCTGTCAGTCCGTCCTGTCACGCTAAAAGGCGGTCCCCGGCGGGTGATAACGACCGGATTAAAACCCCATTGCGCCGCAGCCGGCCGCAGCCAACGGCGTTACGGCAGCGGCACGTCCCTGGTGCACAGGCAGAACGGATGACCAGCCGGGTCGGCGTAGACGCGGAAGTGGTCGTTCGGCACGAACTCCAGCCGGGTTGCTCCCGCGGCCAGCACGCGCGCTTCCGCCGCGTCCGCGTCGTCGACCAGGAAGTCCAGGTGGACCTGCATGGGCACGGCCGGGTCGGGCCAGGTGGGCGGCACGTGATCCGGGGACTGCTGGACATCGATCCGCCCGCCCGGGCCGTCGACCGTCGCCCAGCGGCCGTCGTGATAGATCACTGTCCCGCCGGTGATCTCGGCGTAGAAGGCCGCCAGCGCGCCGGCGTCCGGGCCGTCGAGCGCGGCGGAGATGAGCGTGATTGAACCGGGCATGCCGTCTTCTCCTCAGGCTGGGCTGCGTCTGCCTCCTGCCCGGCCGTCTCCCCGGCATGCCATCGGCGCCCGGCCGGGCGGCCCGTGTCGGGCCAGGAAAACCGTGCCAGCCAGGGAAACAAAACGAACGCTCGTCTTGACGGCCTTGTGCATAACGGCGCATCCTGAGGGTAGAAGAACGTTCGTTCTCTATTCGGGAGGCGGGCTCACCATGTCGCTGTCCGAGCATGACCTTCAGGTCCTGGAGGAGCTGGAGCACGATTTCGGCAAGCCGTCGGTCATGGCCCGGGGCTGCCTGCTGATGCAGTCCTGCCGGACGGCCTGGGGCGGGCTGCTGCTCCCGCTGCTGGCCCTGGCCGCGGGCGCGGGCCTGTTCGTCGGCGGCGTCCTGGACGGCGGGACGCTGGGCGAGCTCATGATGGTGGCCGGCATCACCGCGATCTTCTACGCCATCTACGCCGCCGCCGTGATCTCTCCGGAAAGCCGCCACGCCCGCAAGCCGGAGTAACCCGATGCCGAAGGTCAGCCAGCAGTACCGGGACGAGCGCCGCGATCACATCCTGGCTGCCGCGCGCCGGTGCTTCCAGCGCGACGGCTTCCACGCCACGTCCATGCAGGACCTGTTCGCCGAGGCCGGGCTGTCCTCCGGGGCCGTCTACGGGTACTTCGCCAGCAAAGAAGAGATGATCATGGCCATCGCCGAGGAGAACTCGCGCGAGGTCCTGGCCATGATGCGGGCCGCCGCCGCCCGGCATCCGGACCAGTCGGCCGGGGCCGCCCTGGCCGAGGCGCTGGAGATCATCCTGACCCGGGACGCCCAGGACGGCCTGGGCGGCGTGGCCCTGCTCGTCTGGGCCGAGGCGCTGCGCAGCCCGGGCCTGGCCGCGCAGTTCCGGGACCTGTTCGCCCGCCTGCAGGCCGACCTGGCCGCGGTCGTGCGTGACCGCCAGCAAGCCGGCGCGCTGCCCGGCGACGTGTCCGCCGAGGCCGTCGCCGCGGTCCTGCTCGCCGTCATGCCCGGGTGCATCCTCCAGCAGGCCCTCATCGGGCCCGAAGCCGTGGCCGAGGCGCCCCGTGCCATCCGGGCCCTGTGGCCGTGACCGATCGGTGTTGACCAGCGCGGGCGGATAGCGCTGGACTAGAGGCGACGCATACCTGCGACGAGAGGCCTGTCCTGCCGAAAGTCCTGATCCTCACCGGCGACGCCGCGGAGTCGCTGGAGGTCATGTATCCCTACCAGCGGCTGCTGGAGGAGGGCTACGAGGTGGACATCGCCGCCCCGTCGGCCAAGATGCAACGACCCCGACGTGCAGCGGATCGTCCGCTACTTCATGGAGGGCGACAAGCCGGTGGCCCAGCTGTGCCACGCGCCGCTGGTCCTGGCCGCGGCCGGGACGCTGGCCGGCCGCCGGTCCGCGGCCTACCCGGCCCTGGCGCCCGACGTGGCCGCGGCCGGCGGCGAGTTCGTCGACGGGGCAGCGGTCATCGACGGGCAGATGGTCTCGGGCCGGGC
Organism: uncultured Actinomycetes bacterium; assembly: GCA_963744005.1. Taxonomy (GTDB): domain Bacteria; phylum Actinomycetota; class Actinomycetes; order Streptosporangiales; family Streptosporangiaceae; genus Palsa-504. The sequence continues at coordinate 834,915 of CAVURU010000004.1, forward strand.
CTGGCCGGACCACCCGGCCTGGATGAAGGAGTTCATCGCCATCCTGCGCTCCAAGTCGCCCGCCCGACCGGGGCGCCCGTCCGCTTTGTCCTATGATCCGCGCATGGCAACCAAGTATGAGTACCTGTGCGAACAGACGCCCGGGCACGACACGGCCATCACCGACCACCTGAACGACCGGGCCGCCGAAGGCTGGGAACTGCTCGTCGCCCAGGTCATGCCGGACCGGCCCCTTCCGCACACCTGGCTCATCTGGCGCCGCTAGCCGCCGCATGCTGATCCGCCGCGAGACCCCAGCCGACGCCGGCGCCATCCGCGCGGTCGTCACCGCCGCCTTCACCGCGCCCGGCCTGCCCGAGACGGCCCCGGCCGAAGCGGCCCTGGTCGACGAGCTCCGGGCCGGCCCCGCCTGGCTGCCGCCGCTGTCCCTGGTCGCCTGCGCGCCCGGCGGTGACGTCATCGGCCACGTCCTGTGCACCCGCGGCGACCTGGACGGCCAGCCCGCCCTCGGCCTCGCCCCGCTCAGCGTCCACCCCGGCCACCAGCGCCGCGGGGTCGGCAGCGCCCTGATGCACGCCGTCCTCGGCGCCGCCGATGCCCTCGGCGAGCCGCTCGCCGCCCTGCTCGGCGACCCCGCGTACTACGCCCGGTTCGGCTTCGCCCCGGCCCGCAGCTACCGCATCCGGCCGCCGGTGCCCGGCTGGGAACCGCACTTCCAGGTCCGGGCCCTGACCGCCTACCGGGAGTCCCTTACCGGCACCTTCCGCTATCCCGAGGCGTTTGACCGGGTGTGAGACGCTGAGCGTGGGACCTCAACGAGGAGGATGACCATGGAGATGACCGGCGGAGAAGCCGTCGCCTCGGCCCTGGAGCTGCTCGGCGTCCGGCACGTGTTCGGCATCGTGAGCGTGCACAACCTGCCCATCTACGACGCCATCGCCCGGCGCGGCGTGATCACCCCGGTCGGGGTCCGGCACGAGCAGGCCGCCACGCATGCGGCGGACGGCTACGCCCGCGCCACCGGCGAGCTGGGCGTGGTCATCGCCAGCACCGGGCCGGGCACGTCCAACACCATGACCGGGCTGTACGAGGCGAGCTTCGTCTCCTCGCCGGTGCTGCTGGTCACCGGCCAGATCGACAGCAGCTACCTGGGCAAGGCCAAGGGCTTCCTGCACGAGGCCGAGCATCAGCGCCTCATGCTCTCCTCGCTGTGCCGCCGGGTGGAAACGGTGCGCCGCACCGAGGACATCGGGCGGGCCGTCATCTCCGCCGCCGAGGACATCCGCGCGGGCCGGCCCCAGCCCGCGGCGGTGGAGATCCCGATCGACCAGCAGTACCGCCGGGCCGAGGTCGTGCTGCCCGGGCTGCGCACCGACGCCGCCTACCTGCCCGACCCGGACGCCGTGGCCCGGGTGGCCGAGGCGCTCTCGGCCGCCACCCGGCCGGTGCTGTGGGCCGGCGGCGGCGTGGTCAGCTCCGGGGCCAGCGCCGCGCTGGTCGCGCTGGCCGAGCGCCTCGGCGCTCCCGTCGTCACCACCGTCGAGGGCCGCGGCTCGATCCCCGAGGACCACCCGCTGTGCCTGGGCGCGCTGACCACCAGCCCGTCCATCCAGGACGTCCTGGCCGACGCCGACCTGGTGCTGGCCGTGGGCACCCGGTTCCAGGGCCACAGCACCGCCAACTGGAGCCTGACCCTCGGCGGCACGCTGGCCCACCTGGACGCCGACCCCGTGGTCATCGGCCGGAACTACCCGGTCGACCTGCCCGTCGTCGCCGACGCCCGGGCCGGCCTGGAGCTGCTGCTGGCCACCGTCAGCCGGGTCAGCACCGAGCCCGGCCACGCCGACAAGGCCCGGGCCGCGGCCGCGGCGGCCCGGCACGACGCCCGGGCCCACATCGGCGAGGACCACGCCCAGATCATGGACGCCATCCGCCGCCACACCCCGCGCGAGTCGGTCATCGTCCGGGACGCGACCGTGCCCGCCTACCTGTGGGGCGACCGGCTGCTGCCCATCCTGCAGCCCCGGACGTCGATCCGCCCCGCCTCGGCCGCGATCGGCCCCGGCCTCCCGCTGGCCCTGGGCGCGGCGGCCGGCACCGGGCGCGCCACCGTGCTGATCGCCGGCGACGGCGGGTTCATGCTGCACGTCGGCGAGCTGGCCACCGCCGTCCAGCACGACCTGCCCGTGGTCGTCTGCCTGTTCAACGACCGGGGCTACGGCGTGCTGCGCGGCATCCAGGCGCACCAGTTCGACGGCCGGACCACCGGCGTCGACCTGGCCACCCCGGACTTCGTCGCGCTGGCCGCCTCGATGGGCCTGCACGGCGCCCGGGTCGCCAGCCCGGCCGAGTTCGAGACCCGGTTCCGCGAGGCCATCGCCCTGGGACACCCCGCGCTGCTGGACATCGACCTGCTGTCCCTCAGCCCGCTCAGCCTGCCGGGCCTGCGCCCGCCGGCCCGCGGCTAGCCTCCGGCGCCGGCTCCCACCGCTGCCCGTAGCCGACCAGCGGCTGCAGCGCGGCCAGCAGATCCTGCCCGCGCACGGTGAGCCGGTACCGGACCGACACCGGCGTGGTCGGTTCGACGATCCGGTCGACCAGGCCCATCTGCTCGAGCTCCCGCAGCCGCGCGGCCAGCATCCGGTCCGACAGGCCGTCCACGCTGGCCGCGATCTCGCTGAACCTGGTCGCGCCGCGGGCCAGCGCCAGCAGGATGCCGCTGTTCCAGCGGCGGCCCACCCGTTCCACGATGGCCGTCGCCCGGCGGCACTCGTCGTCGTCGATCAGTTCCCAGCTGCTGGACCGGCCGTTCGCGCGGTTCTGCCCCGAAGTCACTTATCAATAGTAAGTCGCTTACCCCGGTTTGGAAACCGCGCCGCCCATCGCGGATGCTGGACGCATGCCTGACTACGGACACCCGCTGCGCTTCGGCTCGTTCATCACCCCGGTGAACGCGCCGCCCGATCAGCCCGTCCGGCTGGCCGTGCTCAGCGAGCAGCTCGGCCTGGACCTGGTCACCTTCCAGGACCATCCCTACCAGGCCTCGTTCCTGGACACCTGGACACTGCTGACCTGGGTGGCCGCCCAGACCGAGCGCATCGCGCTGTCCGGCAACGTGCTCAACCTCCCGCTGCGCCAGCCGGCCGTGCTGGCCCGGTCGGCCGCCAGCCTGGACCTGCTCTCCGGCGGCCGGGTCAGCCTGGGCCTCGGGGCGGGCGGGTTCTGGGAGGCCATCGCGGCCATGGGCGGCCGCCGCCTGGCCCCGGCCCAGGCTGTGGACGCGCTGGACCAGGCCCTCGACGTGATCCGCGGGATCTGGGATACGGCCGAACGGCGCCCGCTGCACGCCGGCGGGGACTACTACCGCGTCGACGGGGCCAAGCGCGGCCCGGCGCCCGCCCACGACATCCCGGTCTGGATCGGCGCCTACAAGCCGCGCATGCTGGCCCTGGCCGGGCGCAAGGCCGACGGCTGGCTGCCGTCCGCGCCCTACCTGCAGCCCGGGGACCTGGCCCGCGGGAACCGGCTGATCGACGAGGCCGCCCGCGCCGCCGGCCGGGACCCGCGGGAGATCACCCGGCTGCTGAACGTCGCGCCCGATCAGAGCGCCGATGACCTGGCCCGGCTGGCCCTGGAGGACGGCGTCAGCACCTTCATCGTGATGGGTGACGACCCGGACGGCCTGCGCCGCTTCGCGGCCGAGATCGTGCCCGCCGTGCGCGAGCAGGTCAGCCAGGCCCGCGCCCGCACCGGGACCCAGACCCTGGGCCGGGTGCGGAGCACGGCCGCCCTGGGCCGCCGCCGGCCCGGCATCGACTACGACACGCTGCCCGCCTCGCTCGCCGCCCGCGCCGTCGAGCCCGGCGACGCCGGGTACGCCCGGTACACCTCCAGCTACCTGCGCGGCGGCGCACCCGGGCTGGTCCTGCGGCCGGGCACGGCCGAGGAGGTCCGGGACGCGGTGGCCGTCGCGGGCCGCCACCGGGACGTCCCGCTCGGGATCTTCAGCGCCGGCCACGGCCTGTCCGGCCGGTCGCTCAACCACGGCGGCCTGGTCATCGACGTCGGCGCGCTCAACACCGTCGAGGTGCTCGACGCCGCCGCCGGGACGGTCCGGATCGGCCCCGGCGCGCGGTGGGCCGGCATGGCCGGCGTGCTCGCCCCGCACCAGCTGGCCATCTCCAGCGGGGACTACGGCGGCGTGGGCGTGGGCGGGCTGGCCACCGCAGGCGGCATCGGCTGGCTGGCCCGCGAGCACGGGCTGACCATCGACCACCTCCTCGGCGTCGACGTGGTGCTCGCCGACGGCACGCTGGCCCGCGCCAGCGCGACCGAGAACCCGGACCTGTTCTGGGCCATGCGCGGCGCGGGAGCCAACTTCGGCGTCGCCGTCTGTTTCGATTTCGCGGCCGCTCATGTCGCCGAGGTGGCCTTCGCCCAGCTCGTCTTCGACGCCTCCGACACGGCCGGGTTCCTCACCCGCTGGGGAGCGGCTCTCGAGGCCGCCGACCGCAGCGTCAGCGGCGAGGTCATCCTGGGCGGCGGCCCGCGCGGACAGCGGTTCGCCCAGGCCATGCTGGTGGTCGACTCCGGCGACCAGGGCGCCGTCATCGAGCGGCTGCAGCCGGTGGCCCGCATCGCCCCGCTGCTGGACCAGTCGGTCGCGCTGGCCGGCTACGACCAGATCATGCAGCTCAGCCTCAGCGAGGCGCCTCAGCAGGGCCAGGGCGAGCCGCACTCGCACTCCGGCCTGGCCCGCCACCTGACCCCCGGCTTCGGCGCCGCGGCCGCCGCCCTGCTGGACGCCGGGGCGTCCTACTTCTTCCAGGTCCGGGCGGTCGGCGGCGCCGTGTCGGACGTGCCCGCCGACGCGACCGCCTACGGCTGGCGGGACGCGAGCTTCTCCGTCGCCGCTTTCGGCACCCGCGCCTCCGGGCTCGACCGCTGGTGGCCGACCCTGACCCCGCACATGGAGGGCATGTATCTCAGCTTCGAGTCCGCGACCGGCCCGGACATCCTGGTCCAGGCCTTCCCGCCCGCGCACCTGGCCCGGCTCCGGGCCCTCAAGCGGCGCTACGACCCCACCGGGCTGTTCCGCGACAACTTCTTCATCGACCCGGCCGCCGCCGGCCCCTCCGCCGCCGGCAGCGCCGCGTGAGCCGACTACCATCGGCCGGGTGATGCAAGCCCCCTACGGCACCTGGTCCTCGCCGGTCACCCCGGCCCTGCTGGTCACCGCCGCGGTGGGGCTGGCCGACCTGACCCTGGACGGCGGCCGGCTCTACTGGGTCGAGTCCCGTCCCAGCGAGGCGGGCCGCCAGGCCCTGGTCACCGCCCCCGCCGACGGCGGATCCGGGCCGGCCGACGTGACGCCGGCCGGCTTCTCGGTCCGGTCCCGGGTCCACGAATACGGCGGCCGGTGCTACGGCGTGCACGGCTCCACGGTCGTGTTCTCGAACTGGTCCGACCAGCGGCTGTGGGTCATCCGGGACGGCGCGGAGCCGGTGCCGCTCACCCCCGAGCCGCCGGCGCCCGGCAGCGTCCGGTTCGCCGATCCCATTCTCACCCCGGACGGGCGCTGGGTCGTCTGCGTCCGCGAGACCCATCAGGCCGGCGGCACCGTGGTCAACGACCTGGTCGCCGTGAGCCTGGCCGATCCAGCCGGCGACACCGGAGCCGAGCCCCGGCGGCTGGCCGGCGGCCACGACTTCTTCGCCGCTCCCCGGTTCTCGCCCGACGGCTCCCGGCTGTGCTGGCTGACCTGGGAGTTCCCGGACATGCCGTGGGACTCGAGCCGGCTGTGGTGCGCCGAGGCCGGCCCCGACCTGGGCGTGGGCCCGCTGGGCCCGGCCCGGCTGGTGGCCGGCGGACCGGGGGAGTCGGTCACCCAGCCGCGCTGGTCCCCGGACGGCCTGCTGCACTACGTGTCGGACCGGACCGGCTGGTGGAACCTCTACGCCGAACCGGACCGGCCGCTGGCCCCGATGGACAGCGAGTTCGGCGAGCCGGACTGGGTCTTCGGGAACTCCGGCTACGGCTTCACCCCGGACGGGAAGCTGGTCGCCACCTGGGGCACCCGCAGCGGCCAGCAGCTCGGAGTCGTGGCCGACGGGCACGCCGAGGCCCGGGCCGCCGAGTTCACCAGCTACTCCTCGGTCCAGGTCGCCGCCGGGCCGGCCGTCTTCGCCATCGCCGCCTCCCCGACCCTGCCGCCCGCCGTCGTCCGCCTCGACCTGAGCCCCGCCGCCGGGCCGGTCCAGGTCATCCGGCGCAGCCGCGACGTCCCGGTCGACGCGGCGCACGTCTCCCGGCCCGAGGCGGTCGAGTTCCCGACCGGTGACGGCCAGACCGCCCACGCCCTGTTCTACCGGCCCGCCCACGCCACGCTCACCGGGCCGCCCGGCGAGCGGCCGCCGGTCATCGTGATCATCCACGGCGGCCCGACCTCCTCGGCCTCGGCCGTCCTCAACCTGTCCGTGCAGTACTGGACCAACCGCGGCTTCGCCGTGGCCGACGTCGACTACCGGGGCAGCTCGGGCTACGGCCGTGCCTACCGCCAGCTGCTGGCCGGCCAGTGGGGGATCGCCGACGTGCAGGACTGCGCCGCCGTGGTCCGCTGGCTGGACGGCCGCGGCCTGGTCGACGGGCGGCGGGCGGTCATCCGCGGCGGCAGCGCGGGCGGCTTCACCACCCTGGCCGCGCTGGCCTTCACCGACGTGTTCTCCGCCGGGGCCAGCCTCTACGGCGTGGCCGACCTGGAACTGCTGGCCCGCGACACCCACAAGTTCGAGTCCCGCTACCTGGACGGGCTGGTCGGCCCGTGGCCCGACGACGCCGCCGAGTACCAGCGCCGCTCGCCCATCCACCACGTCGACCAGATCACCAGCCCGCTCATCCTGTTCCAGGGACTGGATGACCGGGTCGTCCCGCCGTCTCAGTCCGAGCTGATGTACCACGCCCTGCGGGACCGCGGCGTGCCCGTCGCCTACCTCGCCTTCGCCGGCGAGCAGCACGGCTTCCGCCAGGCCGTCACCGTGATCACGGTCATGACCGCCGAGCTGGAGTTCTACGGCCGGGTGTTCGGCTTCACTCCCGCCCGCCCCGACGGCGAGCAGGTCGACCTGGAGATCGCCAACGAGGAGAAGCTGGCCTGAAGCCCAGCCAGCCCAGGTCAGGCCAGCTCAGACCAGCCCAGCCCAGCCAGCCCAGGTCAGCGCCGGGCCCCCAGGTCCAGCGTCATGAACGTGTTGTCCGCGCTCACCTGGTACCCGCCGAACGGGCCGCACGGCACGAAGCCCGCGCTCTCGTACAGCGTGCGCGCCGGGGCGAACGCCGGGGTGGTCCCGGTCTCCAGGCTGACCCGGACGTAGCCCTGGTCTCGGGCCACGTCCAGCAGGTGATCCAGCATGGCCCGGCCGATCCCGCGGCCCCGCGCACCCTCCGCCGTGTGCATTGACTTGAGCTCCGCGTGGCCGGGGCCGATCCGCTTGATCGCCCCGATGCCCAGCACGCTCCCGTCTTCGCGGCAGCTGTAGACGGTGACCGCCGGGTCGAGCAGGCCGTCGGTGTCTAGCGCGAAGCTGTGCTCCGGCGGGGTCTGCGCCAGGGCGAACTCCAGATGCCGGTCCAGCAGGGCCTGTACCTGAAACTGCCGCGGATCTTCCGGGATGATCTTCCGATAGGTCGTCACGCTGGCACGCTACGCGCCCCATATTTCCGGGTTGTGACATGAAGCCGGTGCCCTGCCTCAGGTTTACCGCGTCCCAGGACAGGCAGAAGCGAGAGCCAGTCTTATGAAACTACTCAAAGTGAGTAAATTTTTCTACGCATAGTGTTTATCTATGGCCGGCCGGGACAGCGAGGACCCGCGAATAAGTCACTCGCCGGAGGTCGTACGTCTATGCAAGTGGGTCAGCTTCTCAGCACTCCGGGCGCGGCCAGGCCCGGGTCGCTCATCGTCGCCCCGACCGGCCAGGGGGAGCCGGGTGACGACCTGGGCCGGTGGCTGAGCGAGCTGAACGAGCAGCTCACCGGCGTGCTCCTGGACTATGTCCAGGCCCGGTGCGCCGAGCACGTGCGCGACGTTCCCGGCGCGGGCTTTCTTTCCGCGCTGCTCAGCGACTTCGTGACCGGCGGCAAGCACATCCGGCCGGCCTTCTGCTACCTCGGCTGGCTCAGCGGCGCCGACCCCACCCCGGCGGCCGTCCGGGCCGCGGCCAGCCTCGACCTGCTGCACGCCTTCGCGCTGCTCCAGGACGACGTGATGGACCAGTCCGCGCTGCGCCGGGGCCGCCCCGCCGTGCACGTCAGGCTGGCCGACTGGCGCCGCGCACAGAGCGTGAATGACCAGCCGGGCCTGGATGACCAGCCGGGCCTGGATGACCAGCCGGGGCTGGATGACCAGTCCGGGCGGTTCGGCGAGTCGGCCGCCATCCTGCTCGCGGACCTGTGCCTGGTGTGGGCCGGGCAGCTGCTGCGCGACAGCGGCCTGCCGCCCGCCGCGCTGGCCCGCGGCTGGCCCCGGTACGACACACTGCGCGGCGAGCTCGCCGTCGGCCAGTTCGCTGACCTGGTCAATGACGCCCGCCGGGCGCCCACCCTGGACGAGGTGCTGGACGTCACCCGCCGCAAGTCCGGTCACTACACCGTGCGGCGCCCGCTCGAGCTCGGCGCCGCCCTGGCCGGCTGCGACGAGCGCACCCTGGCCGCGCTGGGCGAGTACGGCTCCCTGATCGGCGAGGCCTTCCAGCTCCGCGACGACGTGCTGGGCGTCTTCGGCTCTCCCGAGGTCACCGGCAAACCCAGCGGCGGTGACCTTCGCGAGCACAAGGCCACCAGCCTCGTGGTCCTGGCCGCCGAGCTGGCCGCGCCCGCGCAGCTGGCCGAGCTGACCAGGCTGTCCCACCGGGCCGTGCTGGACGACGCCGACGTGGCCCGGTGGCGTCAGCTCATCGTCGACTCCGGCGCCGCCCTCCGGATCGAGCAGCTGATCGGCGACCGGGTCACCGCCGCCCTGCACCGGATCTCCGGCCCGGCCCTGCCCGCCTTCGTCCGCCACGCCCTGGCCGAGCTGGCCGTCCGCTGCACCGACCGCGCCCGGTAGCGATGCGGACGATCGAGGGACGGACTGACCGGGTGGCGGTGGTCGGCGCCGGGCTGGCCGGGCTGGCCGCCGCCCTGCACCTGGCCGGCCGCGGCCGCGAGGTCACGGTCATCGAGCGGGACCAGACGCCCGGCGGCCGGGCCGGGCGCCTGGACCTGGGCGGATACCGCATCGACACCGGCCCCACCGTGCTGACCATGCCGGACCTGGTGGCCGAGACCCTGGCCGCGGTGGGCGAGGAGCTGACCGGCTGGCTCGACCTGGTCCGCCTGGACCCGGCCTACCGTGCCGCCTTCGCCGACGGCAGCTCGCTCGACGTGCATACCGACGCCGAGGCCATGACCGCCGCCGTGGCCGATTTCGCCGGCCCCGCCGAAGCGGCCGGCTACCAGCGGCTGAGGGCCTGGCTGACCGAGCTCTACCAGCGCGAATTCCGCCAGTTCATCGCGACCAACGTCGACTCGCCGCTCTCGCTGGTCACGCCGAGCCTGGCCCGGCTGGCCGCTCTCGGCGCCTTCCGCCGCCTGGACCCGGCCATCGGCCGGTTCATCCGGGACGAGCGGCTGCAGCGGGTGTTCTCCTTCCAGTCGCTGTACGCCGGGGAGTCGCCCCGCCACGCGCTGGCCGTCTACGCGGTCATCGCCTACATGGACACCGTGGCCGGGGTCTACTTCCCGAAAGGCGGCATGCGGGCGCTGCCCGACGCGCTGGCCGGCGCGGCCGCCAAGGCAGGCGTGACGTTCCACTACGGCCAGGCCGTCACCGCGCTGGAGCGGTCTGGCGGCCGGGTCACCGCGGTGCGGACCGCCACCGGGCTGCGGGTTCCGTGCGACGCGGCGGTGCTGGCCACCGAGCTGACCACCGCCTACCGGCTGCTGGGCCGGGCGCCGCGGCGCCTGCTGCCGCTGCGTCCCGCCCCGTCCGCCGTGGTCCTGCACGCGGGCACCCGCCGGACCTGGCCGAGCACCGCCCACCACACCATCGTGTTCGGCCGCGCCTGGCACGAGACGTTCCGCGAGATCATCACCGAGGGGAAGCTCATGCACGATCCGTCATTGCTGGTCACCCGGCCCACGGCTACCGACCAGGGACTCGCTCCTGACGGCACGGACCTGCTGTACATCCTGGCCCCCGCGCCGAACCTGGCCCGCGGCCGGATCGACTGGGACCGGATCGGCCCGGATTACGCCGGCACCCTGGCCGCCACCGTCGCGGACCGGCTGCTGCCGGGGCTGGAAGACCAGCTCAGCGAGCGCCGCGTGGTCACCCCGGCCGACTGGGCCCGGCAGGGCATGGTGGCCGGGACCCCGTTCTCGTTCGCGCACTCGTTCCTGCAGAGCGGGCCGTTCCGGCCCGGCAACCTGCCGCGCGGGGCGGACAACGTGGTGCTGGCCGGCTGCGGCACGGTCCCCGGCGTCGGCGTGCCCACCGCCCTGATTTCCGGCCGCCTGGCCGCGGACCGGATCACCGGCCCGGCCCGGCCCCGCTCCGGCAGGCCGTCATGATCACCGCTGAGCTGGACGCCGCGGGCGTGACCGACCAGCGGCTGCGTGCCGCCTACCGCCGCTGCCGGGAACTGAACGCCCGGCACGGGAAGACCTACTACCTGGCCACCAAGATGCTGGCCCGGGCCCAGCGCCCGGCCGTGCACGCGCTGTACGGCTTCGCCCGGCTGGCCGACGACGTGGTGGACGACGTGCCGCCCGGCACGCCGCCGGACCAGGTCGCCGCGCGCCTGGACCGGCTCCGCCGCGACCTGTTCACCGGGCTGGAGACCGGGCAGAGCCCCCACCCGGTGCTGGCCGCGGTGGCCGACACCGCCCGGCGCTACGCCATCCCGCCTGGCCTGTTCGCCGACTTCATGGACTCCATGCGGATGGACCTGACGGTGACCAGTTACCCGGACCGCGCCGCCCTGGACCGCTACGTGCACGGCTCGGCCGAAGTCATCGGGCTGCAGGTGCTGCCCGTGCTGGGTACGGCCGGCCCGCAGGCCGAAGCCGCTCCCTACGCGGCCGCGCTCGGCAAGGCCTTCCAGCTCACGAACTTCCTGCGGGATGTCGCCGAGGACCTGGACCTGGGCCGCGTCTACCTGCCCGCCGACGAGCTCGCCGCCTTCGGGGTCAGCACCGACCTGCTCCTGTGGTGCCGCACCCACCAGCGGACCGACCGGCGCGTCCGCGCCGCGCTGGCCGATCAGCACGCCACCACCCGGGCCGTCTACCGGTACGCCCGCGTCGGCGTCGCCCTGCTCCAGCCGGCCTCCCGGCCCTGCGTGGCCACCGCCTTCACGCTCTACTCCGAGATCCTGGACCGGATCGAGGACCTCGACTTCGCGATCTTCGCCCAGCGGGCCCACGTCGGGAAGGCCCGGCGGCTGGAGGTCGCGGCGCCGGCGCTGCTGCAGGCCTGGCGGGCCCGCCGCGGGCAGGCGGCCGCCCCGGCCGCCCGCACCGGGAACGTTCCTCGTCCGGTGCGCGTCACCCAGGCGGGGGCACGAGCTGAGCCATGAACCACTACCAGTACCTGATCTTGATGGCAGGCTGCCTGGTCATCACCGCTCCGCTGGAGCTGGCCGGCGCGCGGGTCTACCGGCAGGCCGCCCGGCTGGCCCGCGCCGTGCTTCCGGTCGCCCTGGTCTTTCTGATCTGGGACGCGCTGGCCATCGCCGGGCAGGTGTGGAGCTATAACCCCGCTTACGTGACCGGAGTCCGGCTGCCGTTCAGCATCCCGGTCGAGGAGCTGGTCTTCTTCCTGGTCGTCCCGGTGTGCGGCATCCTCACCTACGCCGGGGTGCAGGCCGTGGCCCGCCGGTGGCCGGCGCCGCGAGGAGGGCGGCGGTGACCGGCCTCGGCTACACCGTCCCGGCCGTGGCCGCCGTCGCCGTGGTCTGCGCAAGCGAGCTCGCCGTGCTGCACACCGGGCTGTTCCGGCGGCCCGCCTACTGGGCGGCCGTCGTCATCGTCCTGGCCTTCCAGATCCCGGTCGACGGCTGGCTGACCAAGCTGTCCGCGCCGGTCGTGCTGTTCAATCGCGCGGCCATGACGGGCCTGCGCTTTCCCTGGGACATCCCGGTCGAAGACTTCCTCTACGGTTTCGCCCTGGTCACCGCGGCCCTGCTGTTGTGGGAGCGCCAGCGGCGCCCGGCCGCGCCTGCCGGTGGAGACCGGCGGTGACCGTTACCCGGGCCCAGGCCCTGACCGCGGCGTTCGACGCCGGCGCGCCCGCCTACGACCGCCTGGTCGCCGCCAACCCCGGCTACCACGCCCATCTCCGGCTTTCCGCCCGCCGGATGCGGCTGCCCGGCGACGGCCGGGGCCTGCGCCTCCTCGACGCAGGCTGCGGCACGGGCGCTTCCACCGCCGCGCTGCTGGCCGCCGCCCCGGAGGCGGAGATCGTCGCCTTCGACGCCTCGGCCCAGATGCTGGCCGAAGCCCAGGCCAAACCCTGGCCCGCTTCGGTCCGCTTCATCCGCGCCCGGGCTGAGGACCTGGCCGGCGCTGGCCTGGACGGGCCGTTCGACGGCATCCTGGCCGCCTACCTGATCCGGAACGTCCCCGACCCGGACCGCCAGCTCCGCGCCCTGCATGACCTGCTCCGGCCGGGCGGCACGCTGGCCGTGCACGAATACTCGGTCCGCGACTCGATCCGGGCCCGCGCCATCTGGCACGCGGTCTGCTGGAGCGTCATCATTCCGGCCGGGCGGCTGGCCACCGGCGACGCTGCCCTGTATACCTACCTGTGGCGTAGCGTGTCCGGTTTCGACGGCGCGCGCGGTTTCCGGCAGCGCCTGCGCCAGGCGGGTTTCACGGCCGTGCACAGCGAGACCATGGACGGCTGGCAGCGCGGCGTCGTTCACACCTTCCTGGCCTCCCGCCCGGCCGGCGTCGCGGAGCGGACGTGAGCTCGGGCGGCCGCGACCGGCTCGCGGTCCGGCACCCGGGCCCCGCCGGCCTTCCCCAGGCCAGCCTGCTGCCCGGGCGGCCGCCCCGTGCCGTCGTGGTCGGCGCCGGCATCGCCGGCCTGGCCGCCGCGACCGGGCTGGCCGAGCGCGGCGTGCAGGTCACCGTCCTGGAACGGGAGGACTACCTGGGCGGCCGGGCCGGCGGCTGGACCGAGCCGTCCGGCCTGCCCATGAGCCGCGGTTTCCACGCCTTCTTCCGCCAGTACTACAACCTGCGCGCGCTGCTGCGCCGGGCCGATCCCGGCTTGCGCCGGCTGGTCCCGCTCACCGACTACCCGCTGATCGACGGGAACGGGCACCGGGACAGTTTCCGCGGCCTGCCGCGCACGCCGCCGTGGAACGCGCTGGCCTTCGCGCTGCGCAGCCCGACCTTCCGGTTCCGGGACCTGCTCACCCTGGACGCCGCCGCGGCCGCCCCGCTGGCCGCGGTGTCCGTGCCTGGCATCTACCGGGCCCTGGATGACGTCGACGCGGAGACCTACCTGCAAGCCGTCAACTTCCCGCCCGCGGCCCGGCATCTGGCCTTCGAGGTGTTCTCGCGCAGCTTCTTCGCCCCGCCCGGCGAGATGTCCGCCGCCGAGCTGGCCGTCATGTTCCACCTCTACTTCCTTGGTTCGAGCGAGGGCCTGCTGTTCGACGTCCCGGACGCCGGCTTCGACGTCGCGCTGTGGCACCCGCTGCGGGCCTACCTGGCCGCCCGGGACGCCGACATCCGCACCGGCACGACGGTGACCGCCGTCGAGCCCGGCGGCCCGCGCCGCTTCCTGGTTCACACCGCGGGCGGCCCGCTCGCCGCCGACGCCGTGGTCCTGGCCACCGACGTCCGCGGCCTGCGCTCCCTGGTCCGCCAGTCGCCCGGGCTGGCCGACCCGGCCTGGCGGGAAACCGTGGCCGCCCAGCGCACCGCCCCGCCGTTCCTGGTCTGGCGGCTCTGGCTGGACCGGCCCGCCGACCCGTCCCGGCCCGCGTTCCTGGGCACCGGCGGCCTCAGCCCGGTCGACAACATCAGCGTCCTGGACCGCTTTGACCGCCAGGCCCGCTGCTGGCACCGGGAGCACGGCGGCTCCGTCGTCGAGCTGCACGCCTACGCCGCCGCCGGCGACCCCGGCCTGCCGCCCAGCCCGGCTCTGCTCGGCCAGGCCCTGGACCGGCTGCACTCGCTGTACCCGGAGACCGCCTCAGCCCGGGTCCTGGCCGAGGCGGTGCAGTGGCACGATGACTGCCCCATGTTCGGCGTCGGCGGCTTCGGCCGTCGCCCGCGGGTCCGTACCCCCTTCCCGGGCCTGGTCCTGGCGGGCGACGGCATCCGCATCGACCTGCCCGTCGCGTTGATGGAACGGGCCGCCAGCACCGGCTGGCACGCGGCCAACTGCCTGCTCGCCCGGTGGGGCCTGGCCGGCCACGAGCTGTACTCCGTGCCCACCCGCGGCCGCCTGGCCCCGCTCCGCTGGCTCGCGGCCCGCGGCTCGCCGCCCTTGACCGCGGCCAGGCTCACCCGATTACCCCGGCCCGACCCTCCAGGAGGCCCGCCGATGACCCGCCTCACACGCCGCTGGCCCGAGCGCTGGCCGCTGCAGCCCATGCCCCGCGACCACTGGGCGCGCCAGCAGCCGACCTGGGCCGCGGCCCGCCCGTCGCTGATCGACGCCGCCGTCAAGCGGGCCGAGGCCCGCCCGTCCGGAAACTGGTTCGTGCTCGCCGCCAGCCGCGATGTCCGCCCGGACCGGCCGTTCGGGTCGGTCGTGGCCGGCCTCGAGGTGGTGGCCTGGCGTGATGCCGAGGGCCGGCTGGTCGCCGGGCCGGGCGCCTGCCCGCACCTGGGCGCGCCGCTGGAACGGGCCGCCGTGGACTGCGGCGCGCTCGTCTGCCGCTGGCACGGGCTGCGGGTGGGCCCGGGCCAGGGTGCGGGCTGGCGTCCGCTGCCCGCCTACGACGACGGCGTGCTGGCCTGGATCCGGCTGGATGCGGTCGGCGGCGAGGAGCCCCTTCCCGCCCCGGTGGTGCCGGCCCGGCCGCCCCGCGCGACCAGCATCGCCGCCGTGGCCACCATGACCGGGACGTGCGAGCCCGGCGACGTCATGGCCAACCGGCTCGATCCCTGGCACGGCTCCTGGTTCCACCCCTACTCGTTCAGCCGCCTGACCGTCCTGTCCGCCCCGCCCGAAACCGGCACGGCTGAAACTGGCACGGCCGAAACTGGCACGGCCGAAACGACGGACGAGGACGACCGGTTCGTGGTCGCGGTCACCTTCAAGGTCGCCCCTCGCCTCGGCGTGCCGGTCACCGCCGAGTTCACCTGCCCGGAGCCGCGCACCGTCGTCATGCGCATCGTCGAGGGGGAGGGAGCCGGGAGCGTGGTCGAGACGCACGTCACCCCGCGCGGCCGCGGCCCGGACGGCCGGCCGCGCACCTCGGTCATCGAAGCGGTGGTGGCCGGCTCGCCGCGTCCGGGCTTCGCCGTGGCCCGCGCCGCCGGTCCCGCGCTGCGGCCCGTGATGCGCCGGGCCGCCGCCCGGCTGTGGCGCGACGACCTCGCCTACGCCGAACGCCGTTACCAGCTCCGGTCCCGCTGACAGCCCGCTGGGCAGGATGTCAGGAACGAGCGGGCTCGTCCGCCTCGGGCGCCACGGCCCCGTGCTCCAGCGCCATCTCCACCGCGCTCTCGCGCTCCCGCGGGAACAGCTTCCAGTGGTTGAACACCAGGTTCAGCACGAACACCACGATGACCGTCGAGGTGATGCTGGACCCGAAGATGACCTGGAAGTTCTGCGGGAAGTGCTGGTAGAAGGCGGGCTGGAAGGCCGGGATGAGGCCGAACGACAAGGCCACCGCCACGATCAGCAGGTTGTGGTTGCCGTCGAAGCTGGCCTTGTTCAGGGTGCGGATGCCGATCGCGGTGACCATGGCGAACATGACCGTGGCCGCGCCGCCGATGACCGGCGCGGGCAGGTCGGCCACGATCGCGCCTACCTTGGGCACCAGGCCCAGGATGATCAGGAAGGCCCCGCACACCGTCACCACCCAGCGGCTGCGCACCCGGGTCATCCCGATGAGGCCGACGTTCTCGGCGTAGGCGGTGTCCGGGAAGGAGTTCATGAACCCGGCCAGCAGCGCCGACAGTCCGTCCGTGGCCAGGCCGCGGGCCAGGTCGTTGGGCTTCAGGTCCCGGTCCACCATCTCCGCCACGGCCAGCATGTCCGCGGTGGACTCGGTGTAGGTGACCAGCACCACGATGCACATCGAGATGATCGCGGCGGCCTGGAACTTCGGCGCGCCGAAGTGGAACGGGGCCGTGATGCCGAACCAGTTGGCCGCCGACACGTCGTGGAAGGACAGCAGGCCCATCGGCCAGGCGATGAGGCAGCCGATGATGATGGCGATCAGCACCGCGGTCTGCCCGATGAACCCGGAGAACATCCGGGTGATGGCGATGATCAAGACGATGACCGTGGCGGCCAGCAGGATGTGCGAGATCTGACCGGAGTCGGGGTTCTGGGTGGTCACCACCGACCCGGTGGCCGGATCTATCACCGCGTAGGTCTTGCCGCCGATGATCGTGGTCACCGGGTTGCTGGCCACGAAGGTGCTGTACTTGTTGCCTGCGATCAGCCCGATGTCCGCGCCGATCAGCGACAGCCCGATCATGACGATCACCGTGCCGGTGACCAGCGGCGGGAAGAACCGCAGCACCATCGAGAACGGCTTGGCGATGAGCAGGCCGAAGACGCCGGAGATGAGCAGCGCCCCGTACACGTACGGCAGGCCGTTCCGGCCGCCGTAGGAGTTGGCGATGATGATCATCGGGTTCAGCACGGTGAACGTGGCCCCGGCCACCACCGGCATCCGCACCCCGAACACCTTGGAGATACCCGCCGACTGGATCACCGAGGCGATGCCGGAGACCAGCAGGTCCGCGCTGACCAGCAGCGCGATGTCCTTGGAGTCCAGCCCGACGGCGGGCCCGACGATGAGCGGCACCGCCACCGCCCCGGCGTACATGATGAACAGGTGTTGCAGGCCCAGGATCAGCAGCCGCGGCGCGGGCAGCACCTCGTCAACGGGGTGGACCGCGGGTTTGCTGTCCGGTGGTTCGGTGGTCGTGACAGCGGGGCCGGTCATGGATCCTCCAGGGACGGTCGTGTTCAGGACCAGGCGATGCCGGGATCCGGTGCCTCGTCGGCGAGGACCGTCCCTTCGATGAGCCCGTACGGGCGGTCGGCGGCGTAGTAGACCTCGTTCTCGTTGTCCATCCCGAACGGGCCGAGGTCGACGATGAAGTGGTGCTTGTTCGGCAGCGCCAGCCGGACCTCGCACACCTCGGGCACGGCGGCCAGCACCGCGGCGCCCATCGCGTACAGGGTCTGCTGGAGGGACAGGCTGTCCGTGGTGGCGAAGGCCTCGATCAGGGCCGAACGGGCGTCGGTGAACGCCCCGGCCCAGTCCGTGCCCGGGTCGGCCGATGCGAACCGCCACCGCGCGCTGACCACCGTGGCCAGCATCCGGTCGTAGGCGTCCTCCAGGGTCGTGTACTCATCCCGGGGGAAGCCCCAGAACTGGGATCCGGTGGTGTTCATCAGGATCAGGTCGCCGACCCCGCCTACCACGGTCCGGCCCAGCTCGCGGTCGTCGTGCACGGTGACCAGCCGGGTGTACTGCCCGGACCGGGCGAACGACCGGCCGGTGCCGGCCACCGGCTCCCACGGGTATTCCTCGATGGCCACCCGGGCCCGGCTGATGGCCTCCTGGGTGCCGGTGTAGCGGGCGGCCAGCTCCAGCGCGAAGGCCTCGGGTTCCAGCCCGCCCAGCTTGCGGGCCAGCGCGTAGACCGTGTTCTTCTGCGTGTCGGTCGGCAGCACGTGGGCGTTGTCGCCGTCGAGGTGGGCGGAGTCGAGGTCACCGGACAGGCTGGTCGACACGTTCCAGTCCCGGACCAGGTCACCGCCTCCGGGGGCCTGGCCGCGGGCCACGTGGACCACGCGGACTTCGGCTTTGCCGTACCGGTTGGCGCCGAGCCGGACCATGGCCACCCCGTTTCCTGACGGAACGTTCAACCGCTCTCAGGGGAAGGGTGACAACGGACGGTTACGCGGCGATGGCCGCCAAGTTAGAGGTTCATGTCCGGCTCGCGGCCCCGCCATCCGGCCTGCCTGCTTAGTCTGCTGGGGCCGGCCTGCGGCCGTCGGCCTGCTTGCTGAGCTCGGTGAACACCCGGTCCCGGGTGAACGGCAGCTCGGTCAGCCGCCGGCCGGTGGCGTCCCGGATGGCGTTGGCCAGGGCCGGGGCCACCGGGTTGAACGGGGCCTCGCTCATCGGCTTGGCCCCCAGCGGGCCGAGCGGGTCGTGCGAGGCGGCGAAGATCACCTCGGTCCGCGGCACGTCGGCGAACTGCGGCAGGTGGTACTGGCGGAAGGTCCGGGTCGTGACCCGGCCCGAGCCGTCGATGTCGACGTGCTCGTACAGGGCGGCGCCGAGGGCCTGGGCCACCCCGCCCTCGACCTGGCCCCGGCACTGCCGCGGGTTGATGACCGTGCCCGCGTCCGCGGCCTGGACGCTGTGCAGGATGCGGACCTCGCCGGTGGCCGGCTGCACCGCCACCCGGAAGCCCTGCACGTTGAACGAGACCGTGCGCGGCGACCCGTCGCAGCTCCCTTCGGCTTCCCGGGCCCCGCTGGCCTGCCCGGCGGCCAGTGCCCGGGCCGCCCGCAGCGTGGCCAGCCCGGCCACCACGGTCCCGGTCGACCCGTACGCGCCGGTGTCGTGGCCGACCAGGTCGGTGTCGGCGGCCCGCAGCTCGATCGCCTCGGCCGGCACGCCCAGGGCCTCGGCGGCCAGCTGCCGGTGCACGGTCGCCGTCCCGTTGCCGAATTCGGCCGTGCCCACCTCCAGCAGGTAGCCGCCGTCGTCCCGCCGGCTGATCCGGACCCGGGCGATGTGCCCGCCCGGCGGGACGCTGTCCAGCATGCTCACCGCGACGCCGGTGCCGGTCTGCCAGTCCGGGCCGGCCGGGGCCTGCGCCCCGCGGCCGCTGGCCAGCGCGGCCTGGACCTGGTCCAGGCACTCGGCCAGCCCGTAGCTGGCCACCGAGACGTCATCCGGCTCGTCGCTGACCGAGATCAGCGGGTCGCCGGGCCGGATCACGTTGCGGCGGCGGAACTCCACCGGGTCCAGGCCCAGCTTGCGGGCCAGCTCGTCCAGGGCGGACTCCACCGCGAACGCCGACTGGGACAGCCCGTAGCCGCGCAGCGCGCCGGCCGGGACGGTGTTGGTGTAGACCGACCAGCCGTCGATCCGCTTGTTCGGGCACCGGTACAGGCTGACCGACTCCCCGCAGCTGTGCATGAGCACCCCGCCGGCGTGGTTGCCGTAGGCGCCGGTGTTGGCCACCGTGTGCACGGCCAGCGCGGTCAGCGTGCCGTCGGCCCGCGCCCCGGCCTGGACGGTGATCCGCATCGGATGCCGGGTGGTGGCCGAGGCGAACTGCTCCTCGCGGGTGAACTCCAGCATCACCGGCCGCCGCAGCCGCAGCACGGCCAGGGCCACCACGTCCTCGGTCAGCATCTCCTGCTTGCCGCCGAACCCGCCGCCCACCCGCGCCGCCATGACCCGGACCCGCTCGGCGGGCAGGCCGAAGAGCCGGCCGATTGCGTCCCGGGTCAGGAACGGCGTCTGCGTGCTGGTCCGCAGGACCAGCCGGTCTCCGTCCAGCCAGCCCACTGCGGCGTGCGTCTCGAGGTGCGCGTGCTGGATCCGGTGCACGGCGAAGCTCTCGCTCACCACCGCGTCGGCCAGGGCCAGCCCGGCCGCCACGTCGCCGATGTGGCTGTGCACCTCGGCGGCCACGTTGCGCTCCGGCGCGGCGATCCCGGCCGCCCGGGTCTTGTCCCCGTGCAGCAGCGGGGCCCCGGGCGTCATGGCCTCCTCGGGGTCGAACACGGCCGGCTTGACCCGGTAGCGGACCTCCACCAGCCGGGCCGCCTGCTCGGCGGCCGCCTTGGTCTCCGCCGCCACCGCGGCCACCCGCTGGCCGGCGAACCGGACCACCCGGTCGAACAGCACCGTGTCTTGCGGGTCGTCGGTGACCACCTCGTGCCGCGCGGTGGAGTAGGTCACGGCCGGGGAGTCGGCCGGGCTGAAGACGGCCAGCACGCCCGGGACGGCCCGGGCCCGCGTCGCGTCGACGGCCAGGATCTCGGCGTGCGCGTGCGGCGAGCGGACTAGCACCAGGTGCGCCACGCCGGGCACGGCCAGGTCCAGAGTGTACGGCTCGCGCCCGGTCACGATCCGCCGCCCGGCCGGCGCCGGGTGGCTGGCCCCGGCCGCGCCTTCCGGTTCGGCGCCCGGGCGGGCCTGGCCGATCGCGTCGGCGATGGACCGGTACCCGGTGCACCGGCACAGGTTGCCCTTCAGCGCCCGGTCCGGGTCGGCCCGCTGGCCGTCGTCCAGCGCCGCGGCCGTCATGATCATCCCGGCCGTGCAGAAGCCGCACTGGAACGCCTGGGCGTCCAGGAACGCCTGCTGAGCCGGGTGCAGCTCACCGTCGTCGCCGGCCAGCCCCTCGATCGTGGTCACGGCCCGGCCCGCGGCCCGCACCGCCGGGTAGATGCAGCTGTGCACCGGCGTCCCGTCCACGTGCACCGTGCAGGCCCCGCAGTCGCCCGCGTCGCAGCCCTTCTTCACCCCGAACCAGCCCTGCTCGCGCAGGTAGGTCCGCAGGCACTGGCCCGGCGCGGGCGGCTCGCCGGCCGGCACCCCGTTGACGATCATGCCGCCCGGCCCGGGGAGCCCGGCTTGTCCGGGCTGAGCTCGTCCACGACCTCCAGGGCCAGCCGGCCGGTCACCGCCTCCCGCCAGGCGGGCAGGCCGTGCACGTCGTCATGCCACGGCGGGTCGGCCGCGGCCAGCGCGGCCCGCACCTCATCCGGGGCCGGGACCGCGCCGAACCGGAGCTGGACCGGGCGGGTGGTGGCCGCGGTCACCGTGATCACCAGCGCGCCGCTGGCCGCCCGGCGGCCGATCACCAGCGCGGCCGACCGGCCCACCGGGGACAGCGAGTACTGCCGGAAGGCGGTCGTCTCGGCCAGCGCCGAGGCGGGCAGCCGCACCGCGCGCAGCAGCTCGCCCGGCCGCAGCGCGGTGCGGCCCGATCCGGTCACGAAGTCGGTCACCCGGACGTGGCGGACGCCGCCGTCCGGCGCCCAGATCTCGCCCTGGCCGTCCAGCGCCGAGGCCAGCGAGATCATCGGGCCGGCGGGCAGGGCCAGGCACAGGTTCCCGCCCACCGTGGCCATGTTCCGCACCTTGAACGAGCCCAGCAGCGCGTGGCAGCACTGGCCGATGAGCGGCGCGGCCGGCCACTGCGGGGCCTTCAGCCCGGCCAGCTCGGCCAGCGTGCAGGTGGCCGCGATCTCCAGGCCGTCCGGTCCCGCCCGCAGCGCGGGCCAGCCGAAGGCCTGCAGGTCCAGCAGCCGGGACAGCGACGGCTGCGGTTCGGAGAAGAGCCAGGTCCCGCCGGCCAGCCAGGCGTCACCGGGTTGCCACGCGCCCAGCCGGGCGGGCGCCACCTCGGTGATGCCGGGCAGGTCCATGCTCAGCCCCTGGTACCCGTCCGGCTCGTGCTCGTCCCGGCCCCGGCGATCCGGGCGCTGGCCGCCGCCGCGTCCGCGGCCAGGCTCGCGGTGTCCGCGGTCAGCAGCTCGCCGCCCGCCACCACCGGGCGGCCGCCCACCCACAGCCGGTCCAGCGCCGGCGCCCCCATGACCAGCGTGCATACCGGGTCGGCGATCCCGGCTCCGGGCAGCCCGCCGGTCCGCCACAGCGCCACGTCGGCCAGCTTCCCGGCCTCCAGCGAGCCCAGCTCGTCCGCCCGGCCCAGGCATGCCGCCCCGCCCATGGTCGCCATCCGCAGCGAATCGCGGACCGACAGTGCCAGCGGCCCGCCGCTGAACCGGGCGGCCAGCAGGGCCTGGTGCAGCTCGTCGATCATCCGGCCCGATTCGTTCGAGGCCGACCCGTCCACTCCCAGCCCGACCGGGGCGCCCGCCGCGAGCAGGCTCCGCACCGGCGCGATCCCGGCGCCCAGCCGCCCGTTCGAGGTGGGGCAGTGCGCCACCCCGGTCCCGGTGGCCGCGAACCGGCCGACCGCCTCGTCGGACAGGTGGACGCAGTGCGCCATCCACACGTCCGGCCCCAGCCAGCCCAGGTCCTCGGCGTACTGGGCCGGGGTCTTGCCGTAGGTCTGCAGGCAGAACTCGTCCTCGTCGGCCGTCTCGGCCAGGTGGGTGTGCATCCGCACCCCGGCCCGGCGGGCCAGCTCGGCGCAGTCGCGCATCAGCTCGGCGGTGACCGAGAACGGCGAGCAGGGCGCGACCGCGATCCGGGCATCGCCCCCGGCGACGGGTCGTGCCAGCGGTCGATCGCCGCCTGGGTCGCGGCCAGGATGTCGTCGTGCTTCTCGACCACCTAGTCCGGCGGCAGGCCCCCGGCGGACTGGCCGAGGTTCATCGAGCGCGCGGCCCGGGTGGAAGCGCAGCCCGATCCGCCGCGGCGGCCGAGATGTCGGCCTCCAGCAGGTCGCCGCCGCCCGGCCGGGAACACGTAGTGGTGATCGGTGCTGGTGCGTGCAGCCGGTCAGCGCCATCCAGCCCAGGTTGGCGGCCGCCGACGCGTGCACCAGCTCGGCGTCCAGCCGCGCCCAGACCGGGTACAGCGTGGTCAGCCACCCGAACAGCGTGTCGTCGGCCGCGTAGCCGCGGGTGATCCACTGGTACAGGTGGTGGTGGGTGTTGACCAGGCCCGGGGTGGCCAGCAGTCCCGGCGCCGTCGACCCGCTCGGCGCGCCGCGTACTGCGGCGGGCAGCGGCCCGGGCCCGACGGCCGCGATCCGGTCCCCGTCCAGCACCAGGTACCCCCGCGGATGCTCGGTCCCGGCCGCGTCGACCGTCGCGACGTAACAGCCGTCGATGGCTAGCACTGCGGCGCCTCCTGCCGATCGTGAAACTCCAGTGTGGGCAGGTCTTATTACAGCCGAGTTTCACGCCGCGCCGGCCGGGGGGCCGGTCAGCTCGCGTCGGCGATGGCCGCCAGCCGGTCCACTTCCCGGATGAAGGCCGACGCGACCACCGCGAACCGGATCTCGTAGAACCGGGCCAGCGCCTGCCCCGCGGCCGAGCCCGGGCCCCGCTGGGCCGGGGCGACGATCTCGGCGAACGGGCTGGCGTCGCCGTACGCGGCGAAATCGGCCGTCAGCAGCCAGGCCGTGTAGCCGTCCAGGCCGGCCTGCGCGGACAGCCGCCGGGCCACGTTCACCCAGTGCTCGCTCAGGTCAGGGAACGGCGTCTCAGGCTGCCAGCTCATCGAGTCATTGCTGCTGTACCACTCGAGTGTCTCGGTGATCGCATCGACGATGTCCATGGTCACGGGCATTTCCTCCTACTACCTGCTACCAGCGTAGGTGGCCAGGAGGAGCGCGGTGGCCATCCGCAGCGTCAAGGCCGCCCGAGGATCTCAGACGTCAGCCGTTGATCAGTTCAGGATGGCCGAGACCAGGTCCTTGATCTGGTCTACCGTCGCCAGCAGGGCCGCGGCCGAACCAGCCGTCTTGGTCAGGCGGGAAAGCACGAGCCGGATGATGTCCGCTTTCGGCCTCCGGCTATGGACCTCGGTGTGAAGCCGTTCAGCATCATCGAGGATCTCTTCGGCCTGCTCGCCTTCGAGCAGGCCGCCGGCGTCCGCCTTGAGCTTGCTCAGCAGCCGGTCGAGCATCTCCAGCGGATCATCGCTGGCGGAACTGTGCACCGTGCCGGTGGCCTGGCCGAACTGTCCGGTGGCGATGGCTCCGACGTTGCCCGTGATGTGGAATTCGCCGCCCGCCGCGGGACTTCCGTGCTGGCTCATAATGCTCTCTCATTCCTTCCGGCTTGGGCCACCTCTGCCATGGCTACGGCCTCGGACCGCCCGAGCCGGCCGAGGCTCCAGCGTGAACGTGCCCCTCGGCATTTCCGTGACTCCCCGTCGCCATGGCGCCTACGTTTCCGTGAATGGTGTAATTGGTGATGATGGCGCTAGCGCTCTCGGTGTATGCGCTCGTATCGACATCCTTTTCCTTAAGGAAATCAAAGACGGTGTCAAGGACGAGGCGCTGGACTATCTTAACGTACTTGGCTGTGTCGAGTCGCTGGATATGATTCCGCGCTGCCGTCGAACTGCCCAGTTCGCGGACGCTGATTTGCGCACCCGCGTCTGCATAGACGTAGTCACTCATTGACGTGAACTCTGAATTCTGGGCCCATCGTTCAGCCGCGATACGTGAAAGTGTGCCTATGAGGCCGAACGGAGCCCGAATAATATCTCCGAATGACGCTCTAGCGGCATGGAGGATGACCTTGAGCATGAACTCGCCTGAGGTAATCTTCGGCAACCTGTCGACAAGATGGTAACTACCATGAATAGGCGACAGCAGATATGGAACAAATTGCAGATAGAGCATGCGTCCTTCGACGGCGACGTAGACGAAAGCCGAGACGGCAATCTCCTGATCGGTGCTTCCGATTATCTCATGTTGCCGCGCCCAGACCGGCTGACCTTCGTCGCTGATGCAGACTCGCAGGTAATACCTCAACCCTGCGGCGGGATGACGGATCAGGGCGTCAATCGCTTCCGGGCTGGCCTGGGAATACGGTGTCGCACGTTCCTGATCGATGATCGGGCTGTCCCACCGGCAATTTCCATCTCCGACGACATGATCGTGTACGCTGAGTGTCGATATCCGCTCATTTGCGGGCAGAGTGTTGTCTTTTACCTTCAGCAGGCGAGTTCGGATTTTCTCGTGCAACTCAACTGGATCGATTGGAACGTAGTTATTTGACCTGTGCCCCCGCGGGCCCACCTGCCCTGGTCTCGGCGCGCGATCAAGCTCTATGGCGATGGACCACTCTCCGCCCGGGATGCGCCCCCCTGTCCCTATGAACGGGTTACCGCTGCCATAGACGGTCATATTTCCTCGCTGCGCTGCGTCTATCTCGCTGATTCTTGCCTCTACCTCACTGGAGGTTCGGTCGAAACGCCCGGCGTCGGACTCCGGGCCCAGCCGGTCGCTGAACGTGCGGTACATCGAGTAGGAGTAGCTCCCCAAGGTCAAGCCGACGAGCACCAAGAAGGCCAGCACGACCAAGATGATGGAGAAACCTGTCGCCAGCGGGCCGAGGTTGGGAGTGGAACCGCCGTTCGCCCCGCTGGCGATCGATCCGAGGAGAAAGTAGACGATCACCACGGCGACGACGACCACGATGCCCGCGCCCGCGAACGCCTTGACGCCCAGCGACCGGCGCTCCCATCCGGCACCCGGAAGGAAGGTCAGGCACAGGGAGATGGCCAGGATCGCCAAGACCGGAACCGTGGCCAGGTATAGGCCGAGAACGACGAGGACGGTGAGGACGAGATCCCGCAGGAGCTGCGCATTTCTGGCGTTCAGGCAATGCCGGATGATCGGGACCAGGTCTATGCCCAGAGACGGCGCAACGGCCCGACGCGACGCGACCAGCTCCTTGATCACCCTGTTCGCGTAGGCCGGATTAAGGTACGCCGCTGCACAGAGGAAGCGAGTGGTGTTGCTCAGTGCCTCACTCTGCCGAGGGCGGGCGTGGCTGAAGAACGGTCCCGTCGGCTCGTCCGGCGTGGGTTGAGGCCGTACTTGTCCCCAGGCCGTATGGCTTGCTTCGGGGGGCGTCGCGGCACGGCTGCCTTCGGCGGCTGGTGCGGCGTACGAGCCAGCAGCCCGGCTGCCGCCGTCGGCCCAGCGAATATCGTCCCAGCCGTTAGTGGGCACGGCCGTGCTGACATGCCGGAAATCAGTTTTCGGCGGTGCACCGCGTTGTGCTGAGTTTGCGGCCATCCCGCAGACTCCGCAGAAGGCGTCGCCTGCGACGAGCCGGGAACTGCAGTTTAGGCATTGCCCCTGAGTCATTGATTCTCCACCATCGTGGTCTTCTGAAAACCGTGTCGATGAGTTGCCTAAGAACAGGGCTGGTAGGAGGCGTGATAATCAGACGGGGCCTGATCCGCCAGATACCCTGAGCTGCCGCCCTGAGCTAGGAAAAGCGAGATATCCCAGTCGGTACATGACTCACTCTGGTCGGGGCTGTCTGCCGGATCTTGGTGGCTGGTGAAGGTCACCTCGGCGTCCAGATCTCCATCGGCGGCGGTGGAGATTCCGACCAGCGTCTCGTTCGAATCGACCGTGGACCCGTAGCCCTCGTTGAACTGTTCCTGCGTCACGGCCTGCTGAAGCTCCGAGCTGAGCAAAGCGTCGTACGACTCGTAGTCGTGAGCGTTGATTGCGGCAAAGTACTGCCCGAGGAAGGACGCGACCGATGAGGAGGACGGGTCGTCCGCCACAGCCGTCCCGATTTCGATGCCGTCGTTACTGGATCCGTCCGGAGACGTATCCGCCTGGCCTGGCTCAGACCCCGAGTCGTCCTGCCCAGGGGCGGAACTGTCCTGTGCTAGGGAGCCGGCCGGATCTGGCTGTGCCGAACTCCGCGCCGATCCCCGAGACGACGAGTGTGACGTGTACACGAAGGCGCCACCGGTCGCGACGGCCACGAACAGAATTAGGGCTGCGACGAGCACGGCAGGCCGTGGTATACGTCGCCTGAAGCCGTCCTGCACTAGGTAATCAGATGGAACCGGGCCCTCAAGAACTGGGCGTTCCGGATACCGCCGGTCCCGGCCGGGACCGTATGGATCCGTCGCTTGGGGTGGCTCGGGTGCTTCCCGGTACGTCGAGGGTGCAGAAGCACTAGTTAAACCGAGCGGAACCGAGGCTAGTGCTGACCGGCCCGTCTCGGTATCTTTCGTATCCTCATCGGTGAAACGCTCACCGCAGCCGGTACAGAACGCCGTACCCGGTCGGCGCTCGCGACCACAATTTCCGCAGGCTCCCAAAGGCGACGCACCATCCCCCAAACCGTTCGGCTTCCCGGGCTAAGCCTAGGCCGGCATCGAGTTCAATTGTGGCGATATCGCGCTAAGCGCGACTTACCTTACGGTTTGCGTTTTGTAACCCTGCCGGACGCCCAATCCGGGGCCGATAGTTCCGGTACTGCATGCGCAATCTTCGTGCTCGTAAGCGTGTATTGCCCCGGTTGTGGCATCCGGACACAATGGGGGGATGGCTGCCGACCGGCCCGCCGCGGGCCTGCCCGGCTGGGCCCGTGACGTCACCCGCCTGGCCGTGCTGACCGGCGCCGGGATCTCTACCGACTCCGGCATCCCTGACTTCCGCGGCCCGTCCGGGGTCTGGACCAAGAACCCGGCGGCCGAGAAGCTCTCCACCTACCAGGCCTACATGTCCGACCCGGACCTGCGCCGCCAGTCCTGGCAGAACCGGCTGGCCCACCCCGCCTGGGACGCCGAGCCCAACCCCGCCCACCAGGCCCTGGCCCAGCTGGCCGCCAGCGCCATCGACACCCAGGTCATCACCCAGAACATCGACGGGCTGCACCAGCGGGCCGGGACGCCGCCCGATCAGGTCATCGAGCTGCACGGCACCATGTCCGGCGTGGTGTGCACCGGCTGCGGGGACCGGACCGCGATGGCCGACGCCCTGGCCCGGGTGCGGGCCGGCGAACCGGACCCGCCGTGCGCCCGCTGCGGCGCCATCCTGAAGTCGGCCACGATCATGTTCGGCGAGGCGCTGGATCCGTGGGTCTTCGAGCGCGCCGTGACCGCTGCCTCCCGCTGCGACCTGATGCTGGCCGTCGGCAGCACGCTGATCGTCGAGCCGGCCGCCTCGCTGTGCGCTATCGCCGCCGAAGCAGGCGCGGACCTGGTCATCGTCAACCGCGACCCCACGCCCTACGATCAGCTCGCCGCCGCGGTCATCCGTGACCCGATAGGCCTGGCCGTGCCCCGGATCGCCGGGCAGCTGCTCGCCGCCCGGTCGTAGCGGGCCGCCCGGTCAGCGCAGGCCAGTTAGCGCAGGCCAGTTAGCGCAGGCCAGTCAGCGCAGGCCGGTCACGGCAGGCCGGCGTGCCCGACCTCGACCTGGGCCGACTCGATCCGTGCCCCCGGCGCTGCGGCCAGCTCGTCCGGCATGATCGTCGGCGGCGCGGTCATCGCGAACAGATCGCGCCCGTCCGGGCCGCCCAGCATGCACGCGATGCAGGTCTGGGAGAACGTGGCCACATCGAGCACCTCGCCGCCCTCGCGCACCCGCACCGCGGTCGGGCCGGCCGCGTTGGCCACCCACACCGCGCCCGCGGCGTCCAGGCAGATGCCGTCCGGCGCGATCTGGTCCGCGGCCAGGTCAGCCCACACCCGCCGCCCGGTCAGCGTCCCGTCCGCCGCGACGTCGAACGCGGTCAGCCGCCGGGCCATCGTCTCGGCCACGATCAGCGTCCGCCCGTCCGGCGTGATCACCGTCCCGTTCGGGAACTCCATGTCCTCGGCCGCCGCGGCGACCTGGCCGCCGGGGTCGACCCGGATCAGCGAGGCCCGCCTGGGCTGCACCTGCTCCCCGGCCCGCAGCGCGAACAGGTTGAAGCCGAAGTGCCCGACATAGGCCCGGCCGGCCGCGTCGACCACCATGTCGTTGCAGTGGAAGGTGGCCTGCTGGCTCAGGTCGGCGTGCTCGCTCAGCGAGCCGTCCGGCCCCAGCCGCAGCACCCGCCGGTCGGTCATCGACACGATCAGCAGCGACCCGTCCGGCAGCCACCCCAGCCCGGACGGCTGGCCCGGCACCTCGGCCACCCGCTCGTCCGCGCCGCCGGGCACCAGCGCGTGCACCGCGTGCTCGTAGAAGTCGGAATACCACAGGCGGCCGTCGTGCCACCGCGGGCACTCGCCGAAGACCAACCCCTCGCGCAGCACGGATCCCTGGAACTGGGCCACGGCCTTAACCTACTCCCGTGCCCCGCCTTCCGGCGATGCCCAGAAGGCCGGGTGCCTGAGTCGCCCCGGCAGCCTCGTGCGCAGATCGCCTCGCGCCGCGTCCAGCTGAGCCTGGGTCAGGAACAGGGCCTCAGCCAGGTCAGCGCCGTGCAGGCGGGCGCCCCGCAGATCGGCCCCGGTGAGATCGGCCCAGCCGAGGTCGGCCCGGCTGAGGTCGGCGCCGACCAGCCGGGCGCCCCGGAGGTTGGCCCCCCGCAGGTCGGCGGCGGCCAGCCGGGCTCCGATCAGGTCGGCGCCCCGCGCTTCCCGCCGGGGCCCCGGGACCTGGCTGCGGGCCAGCTCGCTGGCCCGCAGCAGCAGCGCGTTGGCCTGCTGCCAGTGCTCGTGCCTCCAGCCGCAGCAGCGCCTCGGGCAGGCCGCCGGGTCAGCTCCCGGGTCGCGGCCAGCGCCTGGCGCGAGCTCCCCGTGTACCTCGGGCCGCCGCCGGCAGCTCCAGCGCCGCAGCCAGGTACCACAGCAGCTCATGCAGCTCGCCGCATGACCGGGAAGACCGCCGAACATTGCCGTCGCGGCCTGCGGATCCCGCCGCCAGTCCCGGCCGCCGAAGGTGACCTGGCTGACCTGCTGCCCGGCTCCGAACAGTCGTAGGATGCGCAGCCCGCAAAGCCGCTTCGCCGCAGGTCCTGGTGGATCCCGCACCGCGAGTCCCGGCCCAGGTGGCGGCACGGCTTCCCGGCCGGCTTGTCGACCGCGAAATCAGCCGACGGCGGAGAAGGCGGGCGCCACGCAGCACAGCCCGAAGCAGCGCCCGCAGTCCGCCCGCAGGTCCAGATCCATCCCGCCAGGTTAAGCCTGGCCGCCGTCCTGAAGGAAGCCGGTGCCAGGCGCGGTCGTGCCCGCGCCGGCACCGGCACCGGCGGTCAGGCCACGTGGGAGGGAGGTCGCGGCCGGACCCTCTCGGCCTCGCCGCGCGGCTGGTCATCGCGCCCGGTCAGCTGGAGATAGCCAACCAGGGCGACGAGCGCGGCGGCGAGGACAGCAGCGGTGGGCAGGTCGCCGAAGCCGACGCCGCTCAGCAGCGGGGGCTTGCTCAGGTAATCGGCGAACGACGCGCCCAGCGGCCGGGTCACGATGTAGGCGAACCAGAACGCGACCACCGGGTTCAGCCCCAGCCGCCAGGCCACGGCCGGGATGACGATGATGACCGCGAACATGATCCCGGAGGCCAGGTAGCCCAGGTGCAGCGTCACCGCGGTCAGGTCGCCCAGGGCGGTGCCCAGTGCGAACGTGGCGAACACGGTGGCCCAGTAGAACATCTCGCGGCGGCGGGTCACGATGCTGTGGATGGACAGCGTGCCCTCACTGCGGTACCAGAGCCAGAACACCGCCGCGAGCACGACGGCCCACAGCAGCGTCGTCGCGGTGTACGGCAGGCCGAGATCGAGGTGCAGGACGTCGGCCGCGCCCGTCCCGAACGTCGCGATGGCCAGGGCCAGGTACCAGTACGCGACGGCCACGTACCGGCGGGTCCGGAACTGGAAGTACAGCGCGGTGACAATGAGGAACAGGTCCACCGCCGCGCCCAGCGCGACGTTGTGGGCCAGGTAGTCCGACGCGGCCTCGCCGTCGGCCGTGGTGAGCAGCTTGACCACCCAGAACAACAAGCCGATCTGCGGCACCTTGGCCGCCAGCGGCTCCGGGCTGATCCGTCGGGCCCAGGCTCGCACTGCGTCATCTCCTCGAAGTCGGGGGTTCGTACTGGCTGTTCCCAGCCTTCAGCAGGGCCTCAGCGGGACACCCGCCGCCACGCGGGCCGGGGGATCATCCGCAGCCCGACCGACAGCCCGGCCAGCGGATACGGCACCCAGACCGCTCCGCGCCGCCCGCGCAGCGCGGCCGCCGTGGCCACCCCGACCTGGCCGGCCGTGGTGGCCAGCGGCGCCGGCCGCATCCCGGCGGTCATCCGGCCGGTCACGAACCCGGGCCGGACGATCAGCACCCGGACCCCGGTGCCGTGCAGCGAGTCGGCCAGCCCGCGGGCGAACGCGTCCAGGCCGGCCTTGGTCGCGCCGTAGACGAAGTTGGCCTTGCGCGGCCGGACCGCCGCCACCGACGACAGCACCACGATCGTCCCGCGGCCCTGCCTGCGCAGCTGCCGGGCCACGGCCAGCAGCGTGGTCACGTGCCCGGTGAAGTTGGTTCCGATCATCTCCGCCGCCCGCTCGACGTCCTGCTCCAGCTCGGCCTGCGGGGTCAGGATCCCGGCCGCCGACACCACCAGGTCCACCGGCCCGGCCGCGAAGACCTGCTCGGCGAAGGACTCATGGCCGGCCACGTCGGTGGCGTCGTAGCGCAGGGTCGTGACCCGGTAGGGCAGCGACCGGGCCGCCTCGGCCAGCCGAGCCTCGTCCCGGCCCGCCAGCAGCACGTCGGTACCGGCCGGGGCGGCCAGGGCGGACACGATGGCCAGCCCGATCTCGCTGGTCCCGCCGAGCAGCAGGATGCGCGGCGCCGCGCCATCGCCAGTGCCGTCCCGCCAGACAGTCACGCATCTCCTCCCCCCCGCCCGGCCCAACAGCGCGGCCCGCTGCCATCGGTGCCTCCCGGCCGACGGATACCGGCGGCCGGGCCAGGTCCGGCACCTGCTCCGGGCGCGCTGACTCCCGCGACCCGGCGGACCAGTTCTACCGGGTCAACGTGAAGAGTTCATGACAACGGCCTGCCCGGCCCGCCACCCCAGCGGCCGCCGCCCTGACCCGGACCATGGTCAGGCCGGCGGCCCTCCGGTAGTGGCCCTCAGGTCGGCTGCCGGTTCAGGCCAGCCGGCTCCCGCCCGGCCAGCAGCCAGCCCACCAGGCCCGCCGCCATGGGCAGCCCGATGGCCAGGACCAGCAGGTTGGCCAGCGGGACGTTGGACAGCTCGGACAGCCCGTCCAGCGGGTTGGCCCAGGCGTACCCGATGGCCCCGATATAAGCCGCCGCGATGCCGAGGATCGCGCCCGCCTGGGCCAGCGCCCAGGCCGTGGCCGCGGTCAGCGTCCGCCGGGTCCAGCCGCTGGCCCCGGCGGCGGTCAGCGTGCGCAGGTCGCTGGCCGTCTCGGCGCGGATCAGGCCCACCGTCATGGCCAGGATGGCCAGGGCCAGCGCCATGCCGAATACGGTGGCCCAGTCCAGGATCTCCGAGGCGGCCGGCGTGCTGGACTTGGTCTCGATCGACATGCCGCCCGTGGCCGCGGTGGCCTTCGCGTTCCTGATCTGCGCCGCGGTCGGCGGGTGCGGCAGCTGCAGCAGCCAGCCCGTCGTGCTCACCTGGTCGCCGAACTGCGTCACCGCGTGCTCGGTGAGCACCGTGTTAGGCGCCGACGTCCCCGACGGCAGCGCGCTGATCTCCTGGATCACCGGGCTGGCCAGGCACGAGCCGGCCGGGCAGCCGCCGCCGGGCTGGCCCTTGCCGTGGATCAGATTCAGGTGCGGGAAACCGGACAGCCCGGGCCGCATGGTCAGCACGTCCGCGTCCGGCCGGACCTGCGCCGCGCTGATCCCGAACGCCGCCAGCAGCTGCGGCGTGGCCACGTAGACCGGTCCGGACCATTGCCGGCCGCTGGCCTGAGCGTTCTGCAGCTGCGCGCCGGTCTGCTCCAGCGCGATCATGTCTCCCGCGCCGAGCGCGCCCGCGATGGCCCGGGCGGTCGCCGTCTGGGCCGCCATGGTCGGCGCCGCCGCCGTCGTCCCGGACGAGGCCGGGCCGTTTCCGGGCGGCCCCGGGCCGTCCTGCGCGGTGTAGACGATGATCTGGTTCGAGGCCAGGTTCGGCCCGGCGTAGTCGAGCGGGTTCCCGTAGCGCTGCGCGGCCAGCACGCAGATCAGCGCGGCGATGAACACGCCGAGGCTGATCGCGGACAGGGCCGAGCCCGACCGGGCCCGGTACCGGGCCAGGTCGCGCAGGGCCAGCCGCACCGCCACCGGGGCGGGACGGGCCAGCCGGCCGAGGAGGGCCAGGCCCAGCGGGGCGATCATGATCACCCCGGCGACCAGCGCGACCAGGCCGGCCACGATCTCCAGCGAGCCGCCGCCGCCGGAGATGTGCCCGCCGTAGGCCAGCAACGCCGCGGCCGCCACCACGAGCACCACGCCGGGCAGGGCCGAGCGGTGCGCGCCCTTGGGCGGCGCCGGGCGCCCGGACAGCGCCGCCACCACCGGCATCCGGGTCACCGCACGGGCCAGGCCGGAGGCCACGAACGCGGCCAGCACGGCCAGCACCAGGGCGGGGCCGATCACCGCCCACGGCACCTGGAACGCGCCGATCAGGTGGTGCGCGCTGGCCTCCAGCCGCGGCCGGTAGGCCAGCCAGGCGGCCAGCCCGAGCACGAGTCCGGCGGCCGCGCCGGCCAGCCCGACCAGCAGCCCGTTGACCCGGACCACGAGCCGGATGTTCCGGTCCGTGGCCCCGAGCGAGCCCAGCATGCCGAGCGAGCGCTGCCGCCGCTGGGCCAGCACGGTGAAGCCGCCCGCCGCGACCAGGCCGATGAGCAGCATGCCCACCGTGGCCAGGCCGAGCACGATGGTCTCGGGATTCAGCGGGTTGCTGCTCGCCGCCGACTGCCGTGACTGCACCGCCGGCCCGAGCGAGCCGGGGTCCGCCCCGGCGGCGGCGTCGAAGAGCACCGTGACCTGCGTCGGCGCCGTGACCTGCCCGGGCGCGACCAGCGCGAACTCATCCAGCAGGCTCTGCGGGTTCTGCGCGATGCCGGTGACCCGCCAGCTCTTCCCGGCGCGGGACCACGTGCCGCCCACCGTGACGCCGAACGTGCGGGCCAGGTCCGGCGTCAGGGCCACCTCGCCCGGGCCGGCCGGATAACGCCCGCTGACCAGCGACAGCATGGGCAGGCCGTAGGGCCCCTGCGGATCCTGGGCCCGCAGGCTGTAGGTCTCGATCGAGCCGGGGAGGACCACCGCCTGGTTCTCGATCACGTCCACCGCGCCGAACCGCTGCCGCAGCGCGTCGATATGCCCGGCCAGCTGCGGGCCCCCGCCGAAGGTGGCCAGATCGGTTGCGGTGCCGAACCCGGCCCCGGCCGGGGGCGGTGTGTCGGCCGCCACCGCCGCGCCCACCACCGTGGCTCCCACCGCCACCGTGATCAGGGCCAGCATCAGGAACTGCTGCCGCCATTCCCGGCGGAACATCCGCCAGGCCCAGCGCAGCACGGCCCGGCGGGCAGGCAGGCCCCCGTTTCGGCCTGCCCGGACCGGCCGCTCGTCCAGCACCGGGGACGGCGCCGTGGTCATGACGCGGTTTCCGGCGCGAGCAGGGACTCCGGTCCCGGCGGCGGCGCCGTCTGGTCGACCACCCGGCCGTCCCGCAGGAACACCACCCGGTCCGCCCAGGACGCCAGCTGCGCGTCGTGCGTCACCACCACCACGCCCAGGCCGCGCTGGCACGCCTCGTGCAGCAGCCGCATCACGGCCTCGGCGTTGACCGAGTCGAGCGCCCCGGACGGCTCGTCGGCCAGCAGCAGCCGGTGCTCGCCGGCCACCGCCCGCGCGATCGCGACCCGCTGCCGCTCCCCGCCGGACAGCTGGTCGGGAAACCGGGAGGCCCGCTCGCCCAGGCCCAGCCCGTCCAGCGCCCGCAGGCCGGCCATCCGGGCCTTCCTGGCCGGCGTGCCGTCGAGCTCCAGCGGCAGGGCCACGTTCTCCGCCGCGGTCAGCCCGGGCAGCAGGTTGAAGTCCTGGAAGACGAAGCCGATAGTGCGGCGCCGGAGCCGGGCCTTGGCCGCCCGGGACATCCCGGACAGCGGCTCGCCCGCCACCAGCACCTCGCCGCTGGTCGCGTCCTCCAGGCTCCCGGCGATGGTCAGCAGCGTGGACTTGCCCGAGCCGCTCGGCCCCATCACCGCCACCATGCTGCCCGCCGCCACCGCCAGGCTGACGTGGTCCAGGGCGTTCACCTCGGCTTCCCCCGAGCCGTAGACCTTCGTGACATCCCGCAGTTCCAGTACGGTCATCGCGGGTTCCTCGCTTCCGTTGTCCCCGTAGATATGGCGGCGAGATATGGCCGCCGCCCCGGCCGTCAGCGCGCCGGCCCGACCCGCCGGCGCAGTCGCGGCAGCGGCCCGGCGGGCGCCGCGGGCGGGCTCAGCGACGCCCGCTTAGCCGGCCGTCGGCGGTGTCCAGCCAGCGGATCACCGCGTCCAGCCGGAAGAGCTCGGCGTCCACGACCAGGGCCAGGCCCAGGTCGCCGTCGGCCTCGCTCTCCTTGATCCGGGTCCACTGCTGCATGAGCTGCACCAGGTAACGCCGGTGCGCCTGGATGACCTCGCCGATGTCGGTGCCCGGCACCCGCAGGGCGACCAGGATCTTCATGACCAGCTCATCGCGCGGCGGGGAGGCCAGGTCAGGCGGCGTGCGCAGCCAGCGGGCCAGCTCCTCGGTGCCCGCCGGGGTGATCTGGTAACCCTTCTGCGGTCCCTCGTCGCCGTCGTCGGACTCGGCCAGCCCGTCCCGCTCCAGCCGCTGCAGCGTCTGGTACACCTGGCCGACGTTGAGCGGCCACACCTCGCCCGTCCTGGCCTCGAATTCCTCGCGCAGCTGGAGCCCGTACTTGGGACCCTCGCTGAGCAGCGCGAGCAAGGCGTGCCGGACGCTCACCGCGCCCCTGCGATCAGTATCATATCCAGCATAATACTGAGTATAGTCAGGGTCGGCAAGAGCCCGCGGAGAACAAAGCAGGCTTCATCAGCCGCTGAAGAGCTCAGCCGCCGAAGAGCTCAGCCACCGAAAAGCGGGGAGCCTTTCAGGTCGTCGAGCGCGTCCAGCAGGTCGGCCAGCGCGTACCGGGTGATCAGGGTCCCGCCGTCGGTCACCGGGATCCAGGCCTGCCAGTAGCCGAAGCTGTCATGCCGCGTGATCACGACGCCCGGGTGCCGGGTGCGGAACCTCCGCAGCCGCCACTGCTGGGCCGGCGGCTCCCCGCCGGGCGCGGTATTCATCCCCCCTGCCTAGCCGGTCAGCGTGAAGGAATCGTGACGAGGGCTCGGCCCTGCGCACGAGATTTCCGCGACCGAGATTTCCGGCCGAACGGGCCGTGGTTACCGCCCGCCCTGCGCCAGCTCGAGCAGCGCATGCAGGTCCGCGGCGGCCAGCAGGGCGGCCGCACAGGCGCTCAGCATGACCAGCGCGCAGATGGCCGGCAGCAGGCTCTGCCGCCGCGGCGGCGCGGCCAGCAGGGCCGCCACGCGCCGCGGGACCGGGCCGGCCCAGGCCAGCGCGAACCGGGCCGGGCCCGGGCCGGCCATGCCCAGGCCCAGGGCGCTCGCGCGCCGCGGGCGGGGGCCGCTGAGCAGGGCGACCTGGCCGATGGTCCGGGCCACCAGCCTGCGGTCGCGGGTGACCGCGGCCGCGTGCTCGTCGGCCCACCGCTCCACGGTGTACTCGACCGCCCGGGCCACCGGGATCAGCAGCGGGTTCGTCGCCGCGGCCAGCCGCGCCGCGGCCACGAACAGGTGATGCCGGCTGGCCAGGTGCGCCTGCTCGTGGGCAATCAGCGCGGCCCGCCGGCGGTCGTCCAGGCAGCCGAGCAGGCGCTCCGAGACCACGATCCGGCCGGGCAGGCCGGGCAGCGCGTAAGCCTCGATGTCCGGGCTGGGCAGCACGACGATGCCGTCCTCGGGGTGCAGCCGGGCGGCCCGGCGGTAGGACTCGGCCAGCGCCCGGGCGCGATGGCGCAGCATGACCGCGACCGCGACCGCCCCGCCCGCCAGGGCCAGCCCAGCCGCCACTCCCACGAGCTGCGGCACCGGGGCCCCGTGCCGGATGACCTGCGCCGAGTAGTGACCGGCCCGGGCGAAGAACGGGTCCTGGGCCGCCGCGTAGGCCGCCAGCAGCGCCAGCGCGGCCATGCTGCAGGCGGCCAGGGTCACCGCGGCCACGGTGAGCAGCCAGGTCGCGTGGCGCGGATGGAGCCGGGCGGCCAGCGGATGGGCGGTGATCCCGGCCAGGGCCGGGATGACCAGCGGCAGGTACAGCAGCCACATGCCGCTACCCCGGCTGGCCGTCGCCGGCCGGATCGGTGCCAGCCAGGTCGGTGCCGGCCGGATCGGTGTCGCCGTCCAGCAGCTCGCGGAGCAGCCGGGCGTCGCGGCCGGACAGCCCCGAGACGAACCGGCTCAGCACCGCGTCGTGATCGCGCTCGCCGCCCAGCACCTGGTTCATCCGGCTGGCCGCCAGGCTGGCCTCATCGAGCGGCCGGTAGCTGAAGCCGCGCCCGGCCCGCTGCCGGGCCAGCAGGCCCTTGCCGTGCAGCCGCGACACGATCGTCACCACCGTGCTGTACGACAGCTCCGGCCGCACGGCCAGCCGCTCGCGCACCCCACCCGGGGTCAGCGGGCCGTCCGCGGCTCGCAGGATGG
Organism: uncultured Actinomycetes bacterium; assembly: GCA_963744005.1. Classification (GTDB taxonomy): domain Bacteria; phylum Actinomycetota; class Actinomycetes; order Streptosporangiales; family Streptosporangiaceae; genus Palsa-504. The sequence continues at coordinate 872,278 of CAVURU010000004.1, forward strand.
CCAGGATCTCGGCTTCCAGCGCCCCGGCCGCGCGCCGTTCCGCGCCGCCTGCCCCGGCCGGCTCCTCCGCCACGTGGCCACCTCGCTTTGCCCGATTTGCTTCTACAAGTAGTGTAGAAGTTCTACAGTCTCTGTAGAACGACGTCTTCAGTATGCCATGACTACCCGACCTGCCACGAAAGGCCCGCGCATGACACCGCTGACCTACCCGGAGGCGGCCGTCGTCGGCCTCATCCAGGGCGTCTCCGAGATGTTCCCCGTCTCCAGCCTGGGCCACAACGTGCTGATCCCGGCCATCATCGGCGGGTCCTGGGCCCGTGACCTGGACGTGTCCGCCGCCGAGTCGCCCTACCTGGCCTTCGTGGTCGGCCTGCACGTCGCGACGGCCATCGCGCTGCTCATCTACTTCTGGCGGGACTGGGTGCGCATCATCGGCGGCTTCTTCTCCTCCCTGCGGGACCGTCGGGTGCGGACCGAGGACCAGAAGCTGGCCTGGATGATCATCCTGGCCACCATCCCGGTCGGCATCGCCGGCCTGCTCTTCGAGCACACCTTCCGGGTCCTCTTCGGCAAGCCCGTGCTGGCCGGCGCGTTCCTGGCCATCAACGGCCTGATCCTCATCGCCGGGGAGCGGTACCGCAGCCGGGCCTCCCTGGAGGCCGACGCCGCCCTCGCCGCCGAGCCCGAACCCGAACCCGTCCTGGTCCCCGGCGCGGAGCGGGAACCGCTCGCGGCGTCCCGCGCCCCGGCCCAGTCCGCCGCCCGGCACGGTGCCGCCTCGCCGCGTGAGCAGGAACAGGCCGACGCCGTCCGGGCCGACCGGCGGCTGGCCGCGATGACCTACCCGCAGGCCCTCGTGGTGGGCTCGGCGCAGACCCTGGCCCTGCTCGCCGGGATCAGCCGGGACGGGGTCACCATGGTCGCGGGCATGGCCCGCGGGCTGTCCCGGGAGGACGCCGCCCGGTTCGCCTTCCTGCTCGCCACCCCGGTCATCCTGGCCGCCGGCGCGCTCAAGATTCCCGACCTGGTCGGCCCGCTCGGCAGCGGGATCCGCGGCCAGATCATCCTCGGCAGCGTGCTGTCCGGGATCGGCGCGTACCTGTCGGTCCGGTTCCTGCTCCGTTACCTGCGGACCCGCACCCTCACCCCGTTCGGCGTCTACTGCCTGGTCGCCGGCCTGGCCAGCATGATCTACCTGGGCCTGGTGAAGTGATGCAGCACTTCATCGCCACCTACGGCTACCTGGCCATCTTCGTGCTCATGCTGCTTGAGTCGGCCTGCATCCCGGTCCCGTCCGAGCTGATCATGACCTTCGGCGGCGCCCTGGCCGCCGGCGCCGTCCCGGGCACCTCGCTCAACCTGGCCGGAGTCATCATCGCCGGGGTGGCCGGCAACGTGGCCGGCAGCTACCTGGCCTGGGCCGTCGGCCGCTACGGCGGCCAGGCCGCCCTGCGGAAGTGGGGCGCCCGCCTGCACGTACGGGAGCACGACCTGGACCGGGCCAACGCGTGGTTCGCCCGTTACGGAGCCCGGGCCGTGCTGATCGGCCGCCTGCTGCCCGTCATCCGCACCTTCATCTCGCTGCCCGCCGGGCTGGCCGGCATGCCCGCCGCCCGGTTCGGTGTCTACACCACCCTCGGCGTCATCCCCTGGACCGCGGCCCTGGCCTGCGCCGGCTACGCCGTCGGCGCCAACTGGTCTTCGATCGTCGACGGGTTCAAGGGCCCGACCTACATCATCGCCGCTCTCGTCGTGCTCATCCTGGCCGTTGCCCTGTGGCGTTACCTCCGCTCCCGCCGGTCCGCGCCGCCGGCCACTCCGGCGGCAGACCGAAAGCACTGAACAGCCCGGGGTCCAGGAAGGACACCACGCCGCGCACGCCCGCCGCGCCCATGGTCAGGACCTGTATCCCGTGCGCGCGGCGGACGCCGTCGTCGTCGCGGCGGTAGATGGCCATCGCAGGCTGGCCGTTGGCCGCCGTGCGGACCAGGGTGAGCACCCCGGGAGCGGTCAGCACCCGGGCGGCGAGGAACCGGCCGATGCTCTCCCGCCCGCGGAACCAGACCGGTATCGGCGGCATCTCGAAGGTGGCGTTCTCCTCCAGCAGCCGGACCAGCGCGGTGACGTCGGCGTTCTCGACGGCCGCCGCGTACCGGTCCAGGAGGGCCTGATCGGCCCGGCTGGCCGGCTCGCGGAGCTCGTCGGCCTGGATCCTGTTGCGCCGGAGCTGCTCCCTGGCCCGCTGCAGGGCGCTGTTGACCGCGGTCACGCTGACGCCCAGCAGGCCGGCCGCCTCAGCCGCGCGCCAGCCGAGCACGTCCCGCAGGATCAGCACTGTGCGCTGCCGGGCCGGCAACTGCTGCAGGGCCGCGACCAGCGCCAGCCGCAGGCCCGAACGGGCCGCCGCGACCGCGGCGGGATCGGCGTGCTCGGGCCGCAGCAGGGCGTCCGGGAACGGCTCCAGCCAGCGCACCTCGGCCGTCGGCGGGGCGAGCGGGCCCTCCGGGTCCGTGCCGGGTGCCCCCAGCGCGGCGGGCAGCGGGCGGCGTTGCCGGGTCTGGATGGCCCGCAGGCAGACGTTGGTCGCGATCCGGTACAGCCAGGTCCGCAGCGAGGAGCGTCCCTCGAAGTCCGCCTGCCCTCGCCAGGCCCGCAGCAGCGTCTCCTGGACCTGGTCCTCGGCGTCGTGCACCGAGCCGAGCATCCGGTAGCAGTAGGCCAGCAGCTCGGGCCGGAAGCCCTCGATGGCCAGCGTGAACTCCTCGCTGCCCGTCTCGGGCGGGCTGGTCGCCGTCATCTGGCCCTCCTCCTCGCGTCCCTGTCCGTACAGATCCTTCCCAGCCGCCGAAATCACCGGTACCGGTGCGGTGAGTTCTGGCCGCGGGCCGGATCGGATCAGGTAGCCGGGCCTGACCGGCTGGAAAGAACACCGCCATGCTGGAAGGAACACTGCCATGACTGACCTGTCTGACCTGACTGACGTCGCTGACCAGGCCGACGTGGCCGGCCGCACCGCGCTGGTCGTGGGCGCGGGCCGGGGCCTGGGGCGCGGTATCGCCCTCGCCCTCGGCCAGGCCGGCGCCCTGGTCGTCGCCGTGGCCCGGGACGCCGGGACGCTCGCCGGGCTGGCCGCCGAGCAACCCGGCCTGCGCACCGAAGCCGCCGACGCGGCCGCCGACGGCACCGCCGCCCTGCTGATCGGCCGGTACCAGCCTGACCTCCTCGTGCTGGCCGCCGGAGCGGTCCCGGTCAGCCTGTCCCTGGCCGAGCAGACCTGGGAGACCTTCTCCGTGCACTGGCAGGCTGATGTCAAGATCGCCTTCAGCTGGCTGCAGGCCGCGCTGCACGCGCCGCTGCGTCCCGGCAGCCGGATCGTGGTCGTCTCCAGCGGCGCTGCCGTCTTCGGCTCGCCCGCCAGCGGCGGCTACGCGGGCGCCAAGGCCACCCAGCGGTTCCTGGCCGCGTACGCCGCCGACGAATCCGCGCGGGCCGGCCTGGGCCTGACCGTCACGGCCGTCCTGCCGTCCATGACGCCCTTCGGCCGGGTCGGCCAGGAGGGCATCCGGGCCTACGCCGCGCGGACCGGCCAGACCCCGGAGCAGTTCGCGGCCGGCCTGGGTGACCTGCTCACCCCCGAGACGGCCGGAGCGGCCGTGCTCGGTCTGCTGCGCGCCGACCCCGGCACCGTCGCGCCCGGCTACCTGCTCGGCCCGGGCGGGGTGCGCGACCTGCCTGGACCGGCCTGACCCGGGCCGCCTCGCCTTCATGGCGTCACGATTCCTTCATGCTCGGCCAGTAGACCCTCCTTGAGAACGACGTCACCGTCCCCGAGGAGGACCGCCGAGTGGCCCGATCCGCGTCCCGGCGCGCTGGCCGCCACACCCAGGCTCCGGCTGAGCCGCTCTCTCCCGGCCACGCTCCCGGCCCCGGCCCCCGCCGGGGCCGGATCCGCCGCCTGCTGCGCTCCCGGGTCGTGCGCGCTGGACTGGCCGTGGCCGCCGTCGTTGTCTGCTGGGCCGCGTTCTCAGCCGGGCAGGCGCTGACCGCGGCGGGCGGCGGCTCGGTCTCCTCCCGGCTGGCCGAGTGGGCCCGCGACCACTACCTGGGCCCGGTCGTCACCCTGGGGGAGTGGCTCAGCTACTCCCCGCCGGCGGTGGGCGGGACCCCCGGCTTCTCCCTGGCCGTGCCCACCCCGTCCTCGTCCGCCTCCTCGTCCTCGCCCCGCCCCGCCGCCGCGTCGGCGGCTCCGGCCCGGCTCAGCGTCCCCGGCGCCCTCGCCGCTGCCCGGCGAGGGCGCCTGGCGGGTACTGGAGACGGTCCGCGGTCGGCCCGCCGTGTTCGGCACCTACCTGCGGCCGGACCGGGTGCACACCTCCTACGTAGCCGGGATCGTCTCGCTGGACCAGCGGCTGGTCCGGTTCCAGCTGCATCCCGGCGCCCAGGATCCCGGCCCGGGCCACTGGAATGCGCTGCCCTGGATCCCGCCCGGGAGCCGCACCGGCCTGCTGGCCACGTTCAACGGCGGCTTCAAGCTGAACGCCGCGGGCGGGGGTTTCTACCTCGGCGGCACGACCAGGGGCACCCTGGTCCGCGGCGCGGCCTCGGTGGTCTACGACCGGGACGGCACGATCAAGATCGGCGCCTGGGGGAGCCAGGTCGGGATGACCTCCGCCGTGACCGGGGTCCGGCAGAACCTCAGGCTGATCGTCGATCACGGCCAGATTCCGGCCGCGGTGAACCAGGACGTGACCAGCAGCTGGGGAGCGACCCTGGGCGGCGGCTACTACGTCTGGCGTTCCGGGCTGGGGGTGACCCGGGACGGCCGGGTCATCTTCGCCTACGGGCCGGCCCTGGACGTGCAGACCCTGGCCGGCCTGCTGCAGCGGGCCGGCGCGGTCGAGGCCCTCCAGCTGGACATCAACCCGTACTGGATGTCGTTCGAGTACTACCAGGCCAGCGGCCACCCGGCCGACCCGCAGCCGGTGAACCTGCTGCCCACCCAGCAGCAGAGCGCCTACCGGTACTACTCGGTCTACAGCCGGGACTTCACCGCGGTGTACGGCCGGTGACCGCGCCCGCCGCCACGGTGCGGCCCTGGCCCGCCCGCGCCCGGCACTGGCTGGGCGCCGTGCTGCGCACCGCCCGGCCCCGGCAGTGGGCCAAGAACCTGCTCGTCTTCGCCGCCCCGCTGGCCGGCGCCTCGCTCGGCCGCGACGACGGCGCCGCCTACGCGCTGGTCGCCGCCGCGGCCTTCGGCTGCGCCTCGGTCGCGGTCTACTTCGTCAACGATGTGGCCGACGCCGGCCGCGACCGCCGCCACCCGGTCAAGCGGCACCGCCCGGTGGCCGCGGGCGAGCTGTCCCCGGCGCACGCCCTGGCCCTGGCCGCGGCGTGCTCGGCCGCCGCCCTGGCCGCCGGCCTGGTCATCGCCGTGCCCCTGCTGACCGCCGTGATCGCCGGGTACCTGGCCCTGTCGTTCCTGTACTCCTGGGTGCTCAAGCACATCCCGGTCATCGAGGTCATCTTCGTCGCGGCCGGGTTCCTGCTCCGCGTCCTGGGCGGCGCGGCCGCCACTCACGTCCGGCTTTCCGGCTGGTTCCTGCTCGTCTGCAGCCTGGGCGCCATCGGCGTGGCTACCGCCAAGCGGTACGCCGAGCTGGCCGGCCTGGGCGCGGCCGCGATCAGGCACCGGCCCGTCATGCGCTGGTACCGGCCGGGCCCGCTGCGGGCCGGCCAGCTGCTGGCCGCCGCGCTGATGACCGGCGCGTACCTGGCCTGGGCGGCCGGGCAACCGGGGGAGGACCGGCCCTGGAACCTGATCAGCGCCGTCCCGCTGGCCCTGGCTCTGGGCCGGTTCGCCATCCTGACCAGAAGCCGCCTGGCCACCCCGGTGGAGGACCTGCTGACCCGGGATGTCCCCATGCTGGCCTGCGAGACGGCCTGGCTGGCCCTGTTCACGGCCGGGCTGTGAGCGGCATGGTCACCACCAGGACCCGCGTGCTGTCCGGCTGGGGCCGGGTCGCGCCCTCGCGGGCCCTGGTCACCGGGCCGCTCGAGCCGGAGCAGGTCGCCGACCTGATCGTGTCCGCGCCGTCCGGCGGCCTGCTGGCCCGCGGTGCGGGCCGCAGTTACGGCGACGCCGCGCAGAACGCCGGCGGCATCGTGCTGCACCCGGTCACCCGTCCGCGCATCCACGTCGACCTGGCCGGCGCGACGCTGTGGGCCAGCGCCTCGGTCAGCTTTGCCGACCTGCTGGCCCGCACCGTGCCGCTCGGCCTGCTGCCGCCCGTGCTGCCCGGCACCCGGCACCTGACCGTCGGCGGCGCGGTCGCCGCCGATGTGCACGGCAAGAACCAGCACGCTGACGGCTCCATCTCGGCCTGGCTCGACGCCATCGACCTGCTCGACGGCCTGGGCGCGCTGCACACGCTCCGGCCCGGTACCCCGGCCTTCCGGGCCACGGTCGGCGGCATGGGCCTGACCGGGGTCATCACCGGCGCCCGGCTGCGGCTGCTGCGCGTCCGCAGTACCAGCCTGCGGGTCACCACCCGCCGTTACGGCGGCCTGGACGCCCTGCTGGCCGCGCAGGACACGCCCGCCGCCCGGTACGCGGTGGCCTGGGTGGACCTGTCGGCTTCCGGCCGGGCCCTCGGCCGCGGCGTGCTGGACACCGGCGACCACCTGACCGAGCCGGACCCGGACGGCCCGCAGTACGGGCCCGGCGGCGCCCGGCCTGCCCCGCTGCTGCCCGCCTGCCCGGTGACCCCGGGCACCGCGCGGGCCTTCAACCAGCTGTGGTACCGGGCCTCGCCGGCCGGCCGGACCGCCGTCACCGGCCTCAGCGGCTACTTCCATCGCCTGGACGCGGTGCGGGACTGGAACCGGCTGCTCGGCCCGCGGGGATTCCTCCAGTACCAGTTCGTGGTGCCGCCGGAGGCGGCCGGGACCCTGGCCTACGTGATCGAGGAACTGCAGCGGCACCGGGCCGCGGCCTTCCTGGGCACGCTGAAGCGGTTCGGCCCGGCGGGCTGCGGCTACCTGTCCTTCCCGCAGCCGGGCTGGTCGCTGGCCGTCGACATGCCCGCCGGGCGTCCCGGCCTGCGGGCGGTGCTGGACCGCCTGGACCGCCGGGTCGCCGACGCCGGCGGCCGTGTCTACCTGGCCAAGGACGCCCGGCTCAGCCCGGGCGCGCTGACCGGGATGTACCGCGACCTGGACGCGTGGCGCGAGGCGCGAGGCGACCTCGATCCCCGGGCCGTCTTCCGGTCCGACCTCGGCCGGCGCCTGGGGCTGATGACGCCGTGATGCCGGTCATGCGGGTGCTGCTGGCCGAGGACGACGCCAGCCTGGGCCCGGTCCTGGCCCGGGAGCTGACCGAGCACGGTTACCTGGTCGACCTCGTCTGCGACGGAGAGGCCGCCGCCGCCTACCTGCGCAGCAACTCCTACGAGGTGGTGGTGGCCGACGGGCGGCTACCGCGCCTGCCCGGCCCGGACCTGGTCCGGCAGCTGCGCCAGGCTGGCGCGGCCGCGCCGGTCCTGATCCTGACCGGCCCGGACGCGGCCCAGAACCGTGCCGCGGGCGCCGATGATGTCCTGGTCAAGCCGTTCGAGGCCGGCGAGCTGCTGACCCGGCTCCGCGCGCTGCAGCGCCGCCCGCCGGCCGCCACCGGTCCCCGGCTGGTGTTCGGCGGCCTGGAGCTCGATCCGGCCTCCGGCCAGGCGCTGGTCAGCGGCCAGCCCGTCACGTTCAGCGCCGTCGAGCTCGGCATCCTGGAGATCCTGCTCCGGCGGTCTCCCGCCGTGGCGGGCCCGCAGCTGATCGCCCGGCACGTGCGGGACAGCGAAGCCGAAGCAGCCGGCGCCGACATCGTGGACGCGCGCCTGGCCGGGCTGCGCGCCAAACTGGCCGGCAGCGGGTTGCGGATCCAGACCGTGAGCGGTTTCGGCTACCGGATCATCGTCCTCCCGGACGCCGGCTAACCGCATGATCACAGAGCTGAATCACAAGCACAGGACCTGACATCAATCCCGTTAATTAACTTCCGTAATCATCCCTATCCGAACGTCATTAATCGGTCACTTTTCGTGCCATCGGACGGTCTGGTCAACCTCCCCGCGCCGAAGTTATTCTCTGATCGAGTGGGGGCCGTTCGGCACCGGGGACAGGTCAGCGCAGCCATGGATGCTTACTTCGAGCGCAGAGCTCGGGAGATCTTCAGCTCGATCCGGTACGCGACGATCGCGACCAGCAATAGCCAGGGTGAGCCGTGGAACACTCCGGTGTCCGCCGCTCACGACCGGGACGGCAATATCTACTGGATCTCGGACCGCCGTAATCAGCACTCGCGGAATATCCGCCAGAATCCGAACGTGTTCATCGTGTTCTACGACTCGACCGTTCCCCCGGGGAAGGGCGAGGGTGTCTTCCTGGCCGGCCAGGCGGCCGAGCTCTCCGACATCGACGAGATACAGCAGGCCCGCCAGGTCATCCCAGAGACAGACGCGCCCGGCACCGAGCCGTTCGCGGGTTACAGCATCCTGCGGATCTATAGGGCCGTGCCCACCGACGCCTGGGTGAACGCCGCCGAGGTCTCCGACGGCGTCTTCATCCGTGACTACCGCGTCGAGGTCCCGCTGGCCGCCTTCGCGGCCAGCTAGCCGGCAGGCCCGGCCCCGGCCCCGCTCGCCCAGCCCGCCCGCCGCATTCCGTCGGACGGCCCGCGTGGCCGGGCTGCCCGTGCCAGCCGCACACCCGCCGCGCGATGATCAGCGGGGCCGGGATCAGCCAGAACAGGCCCCACCCGCCGGTGACCGTGAACAGGACGACGGCCACGATCGCGACGCCGATCACCGAGCCGATCAGCGGTGGTCCGCCGGGCCGGGCCGGGGACGAGGGCCCGATCCCGGCCGGCCAGCTCCCGCCGGGCCCCGTCTCGGCAGTGCTGTCCGGCCGGGCCGGGTGCCGGAGGTCAGGCAGATCGGTCATCAGTTCCCGGAGCTCGCCCCACGTCCGCGCGGTCAGCGCCTTGCTGCTCCGCTCGTCGAACTCCTCGGCCGTCAGCCTGCCCGCCTGGAAGTGCTGGCTCAGGTCGGCCAGCACCGCGTCACGGTCCGCGTCGGACGCCCGCACCGCACCAGGAAGATCGTTTCCAGTCGTGGTCGTCACCGGATCCTCGCCTGCCTGTCTCGTCTTGTCGTGAGCGGTGTCCCCGCACCTCTCTACCGTCGCCGATCAGGCCCGTCCGGCACCATTGCCGGATGCCACCGCCTGCCGATGACATCTGTCACGGTCGCGCCGGCCGCTCAGACCTAGGGAGTCTGCCTAGGGTGATCAGGTCCCTGCGCCGGGCACAGTAAGGACATGAGCACCCTGTTCTCCTGGCTCCGGCAGCATCTGCCCTGGCTGTACTGGGCCTGCGCCGCCGTGCTGACCCCGTGGGTGTTCTACCTGTACAAGACCCAGATCCCGAGCGGTCCGGCCCACCACCTGCACCTCCTGGACGTCGGCCTGTTCCTGGCCATGGCCGGCGGGCTGGTCGTGACCGCCGGGCGTACCGCCGGCGTTCGGCGCTGTCCGGCATGGCCGCCACGTTCACCGCCACCGCGGTGGCCAATTCGGTGCGGTTCCGGCTGCTCACCCACGCCGGCGGCCCGCACTGGACCGGCTCGGCCGCGGTCCTGCTCACCCTTGATGTCGCCGTGGTGGCGCTGTGCGTCACCGTCATCAGGAACCGGCTGTCGGGCCGCCCCTACCTGCGCTGGATACCGGCCGTGCTCGTGGCCGCCGCGCTGGTCCTGCTGCCCTTCTTCTCCATCGACATCACCATCGGGCCGAAGGTCCAGATCGCGCACCACCTGAAGCTCGCCTGGGCCGGCCTGGACATGTTCGAGGTCCTCGCCTTCGCGGCCACCGCCCTCGCGCTGCAGCACCGCCCGCGCATCGCCGTCGTCCCGGCCACCGTCACCGGCACCCTGCTGATGTGCGACGCCTGGCTGAACATCGTCCCGTCGACCGGCCAGGCCTTCTATGCGGCCATTGCCATGGCCTTCATCGAGCTTCCGCTGGCCGCGCTCAGCTTCTGGATTGCCGTGCGGACCTCGAGCGACGGCCCCGCGCAGGCCAGGTCCAGCCCGGACCGCGCCGTCGGCGGACAGCCACCTGACGCGGTTGTTCGTTGACCTAACCGTTTGTCGGCGTTAGCGTCACGGATAAGTGGACGATGCCACTTGCCCGGCGCATGTGCGCGCGCCCGTCCCTGGACACCGATGGCAGGGCGATGCTCCTCCCGCCGTCTGGCCCGTACGGGTGATGATCGCGACCGAGAAGGGAGCGCTAGTGAGCGCGGACCAGATGGCGCTACGACCGGACGTGGCGGGCGGGCTCGACGGCGACGGAATCGCGGCGCGATGGGTCGGCGAGCGGGTCCTCCGGATCGAGGATCAGCGGATGATCACCGGCCACGGCCGGTACGTCGATGACCTCCAGAAGCCGGGGATGGTGCACGCCACGTTCGTGCGCAGCACCGTGGCCCGGGGCCGGATCCTGAACGTCGACGTCAGCCAGGCCCGCACCGCCGCCGGCGTGATCGCCGTGCTGACCGCGGCCGAGCTCAATCCGCGCTCCCGCATCCCGGCCGGGCGGGGCGCCGACCGCACCCCGCGCCGGGTGCTGGCCGACACCGACGTGCGCTACGTGGGCGAGCCCATCGTCATGGTCATCGCCGAATCGCGCTACCTGGCCGAGGACGCCGCCGAGCTGGTCGCGGTCGACATCGAGCCGGATCGCGCGGTGGTCACCATGGACCAGGCCCTGGCCACCGACAGCCCGCTGGTGCACCCCGAGCTGCCCGACAACCTGGCCGGCGTGGTCCCGGCCGAGAGCGGCCCGGAGCTGGACGCGCTGTTCGACGGCGCGGCGCACGTGTTCACCGAGACGTTCGGCCAGCACCGTTACGTGTGCGTGCCGATGGAATGCCGTGGCCTGGTCGCCGAGTGGGACGGGTGGGCTGAGCACCTCGAGGTCGTCATCGCCGGCCAGGGCGTGCACCCGCCCCGGCTGTTCTTCTCGCGGCTGCTGGGCATCGCCGAAGACGACATTCACGTGGTCATGGGCGATGTGGGCGGCGCGTTCGGCCAGAAGATCACCCCCCAGCGGGAGGACCAGGCCGTCGTCCTGGCCGCCGTCATGCTCAACGGGCGGCCGGTCAAGTGGATCGAGGACCGGGCCGAGAACCTGATCAGCGGCGGTCACTCCCGCGAGGAGTCGCTCCAGGTCACGGCGGCCACCGACGAGAACGGCGTACTGCTGGCGGGCAAGGCCCACCACATCGAGAACGTCGGTGCCTTCCCGGCCGGGACCAACGGGCAGATGGCGGCGTCGGCGGCCCGCATGTTCCCCGGGCCCTACCACTGGTCCGGGCCAGGCTCGGTCATCTACTCCGGCCAGGCCGTCTACTCCAACACCTGCGGCCACTGTGCCTACCGCGGCCCGTGGATGATGGAGACCACCGGCCGCGAGCAGATGATGGACGTCATCGCCGCCCGGCTCGGCATCGACCCACTGGAGATCCGCCGCCGCAACGTGATCTCCCGCGACGAGCTGCCCTACCTGAGCGCGGCCTCGGTCCCGTACGACGCCATCAGCCCGGCTGAGACCCTCGAGCACGCGGCCGAGATGATCGGCTACGACCAGTTCCGCAAGGACCAGGAGCGGGCCCGCGCCGAAGGCCGGCTGGTCGGCATCGGCCTGTCGCTCTACATCGAGCCGCAGCGGGGTGACCTGGGCAGCTACGCGGCCTTGATCCGGGTGGAGCCCAGCGGCAAGGTCAACCTGTACATGGGGACGGGCAGCCACGGGCAGAGCATCGAGACCACGATGACCCAGATCGTCGCCGAAGAGATGGGCGTCAATATCGAGGACGTGCACTTCACCCAAGCCGACACCAATTCCACGCCGCAGGGCGCGATCACCGGCGGCAGCAAGACGGCCGGGGTGGCGGGCGGGGCGGCGCACCAGGCCGGGGCGGCCATGCGCGAGCGGGTGCTGGCCGTGGCTGCGCAGATGCTGGAGATCGACCCGGCCGACCTGGAGATGACCGACAGCGTGGCCCGGGTCAAGGGTGACCCGGAAAGCAAGGGCCTGTCTCTGGCCGAGGTCGCGGCGGCCGCCTATCTGCTCAACCCGGCCGCGCTGCCGCCGGGGGCCGAGCTCGGCCTGGAAGTATCCAGGCGGTATCACGCCCCGCAGTTCATGTTCTCCAACGCCTGCCACGCGGTGACGGTCGAGGTCGACCGGGACACCGGGATGGTGCACATCCTGCGCTACGTCATCTCCGAGGACTGCGGCGTCATGATCAACCCGAACGTGGTGGAGGGACAGACCGCCGGGGGAGTGATCCAGGGCATCGGCGGCGTCTTCTACGAGCACTTCCGCTATGACGACGACGGCAACCCGACCACCACCACGTTCATGGACTACCTGCTGCCCACCGCGTCCGAGGTGCCGATCCTGGAGTACGGGCACATCGTGACGCCCGGGCTGACCCCGGGCGGGCACAAAGGCCTGGGCGAGGGCGGCGCCATCGCCTCGCCCGCCGCCTTGATGAACGCGGTCCGCGACGCCCTGGCCCCGCTCGGCGTCGAGGTCACCGACCAGCCGCTGTCCCCGGACCGCGTCCTCGAGCTCATCGACCAGGCCCAGCCGGACGCCCGCTGACCCCGGGGCCCAGCCGGACGTCCGCTGACCGGTCCCTGACACCCTCGGCTGGCCGTTTGCGGTCATCTCATGCGGCTTCCGAGCCGCGGCCCAGAAATGTCAGAGCCCGGATTTAGTATCGAATAAATCATTCAATACGGGCTCTGATCCGTGGTCTGCGCCGTGGGAGGTGAGGACCGCATGGGTGACAACGCTCCGCCGGCCAGTGCTGCCGAGGCGATGGACATGGCCCTCACCGGCCTGAAGGGCCTCGCTTCCGCCGATCCCACCACGCTGCCGGCGTCGGTTCAGGCGGAGATCTTGCGGGCTCTGGAGCAGGTGAACGCGATTGGCGTCGCGGCCCAGGCGTATTTCCTGGCCGCGTTCACCTCCGGGCCGGGCTACAGCCAGGACGCGGACTACAGCCCCAAAGCGTGGCTGATCCACAAGACCGGCATCACCAAAGGCGCCGCCCGCACCCGCATGAGCTGGGCCCGCCGCACCAACGGCCACCCCACCGTGCTCCTGGCCCTGGCTGAGGGCACCATCGTGAGTGCGTCGATGGCCGGGCTGATCTGCGGCTGGTCGGACCGGCTCCCGCCGGATTGCCGGGCCGCGGCGGATGAGATCCTGATCGCCGCGGCCCGGGCCGGGGCTACCCAGGCGGAGCTGGCCGGGCTGGCCGAGGAGATCTACGTCCGGTCCCGGCCCGGCCGCGACGATGACCCGGAACCAGACTTCGAGGACCGGCAGGTCCGGGTGGAGACCACGTTCGGCGGCGCCGGGGTCATCACCGGAGACCTCACCCCCGGATGCACGGCCATCGTGACCGCCGTGCTGGAGTCGCTGTCCGCCCCGGCCGGCGCGGAGGACACCCGGACCCGGGAGCAGCGCTACCACGACGCGCTGGAAGAGGCTATGCGCCGGCTGATTGCCTCCGGGCTGCTGCCGGCCCGGGCCGGGCAGCCGACCAGGGCCCTGGTCCTTATGGCGCTGGCCGAGCTCCGCGCCGGCCCGGACGGCTCGGCCCTGGAAACGGTCTGGATCACCGAGATGCAGATCCGGTGGGCCGCCCGCCGCGCCGAGGCCGCCGACGGCAACGGCGGCGACGGGGCCGCCTGGCTGGACGGCGACGACGCCCGGGCCGCGGCCTGCGACGCGACCCTGGTGCCGGTGGTCACCGGCGAGGTCAACATCACCGTCCTGGATGACCTGGTCCAGCTCTGCCTGCAGCTCGCGGGCCACGGCTGGCACCGCGCCTGCCAGGCCACCAGCCAGGACCCGCACCCCGCCCCGCCGTCCGCTACCGAGGACCCGCACGGCACCGCGGCCCCCGCCGGGTCATCGACTGGCCTGGAGCACCTCACCGCCATGTCCCGGGCGGCGCTGGAGCGGGCCATCATCGGCAAGGCTGTCGACCTGCTGTCCGGCCCCGGCGGCCTCGCGAGCTTCCTGCGGACCAGGCAGCTCGGCGCCCGCCTGGCCGGCCCGAGCCTGCCCCTGGATATCGGGGTCAGCTCGACCATCCCGGCCGGGATCCGGACCGCCGTGATCCTGCGGGACCGCAAATGCCGGTGGCCGGGCGGCTGCGAGCAGCCCGCCGCGGCCTGCCAGGTCCACCACGTCAGACACCAGGCGGACGGCGGCCCCACCAGCGTGGCCGGCTGCGTCCTGCTCTGTAACTACCATCACCAGGTCGTCATCCACCGGCAAGGCTGGACCCTGGTCCTGAACCCCGACGGCACCACCACCGCCTGGAACCCTAAACGGACCAAGATCCTGCACAGCCACGCCCCGCCCGCGAGGGCGGGGTAAAACCCCGGCCGGTACTCAGCCGCGGGACGGCAGCACCACCACGGCCCGGCCCGGAGCCGTCTTCTCCTCGTTCTGGTTCACCACGTTGATGTCCAGCATGATGAGGTTCTCGCCGTTCTCCTGCTTCTTGTCCGTGACCACGCCCGTCGTGCGCAGCACGTCGTGCTTGTGGTTGATCGCCCGGAACTGCAGCGACAGGTCACGGATCTCCGCCTCGTCGCCCGCCCACTCGCGCAGCGCGTTGAGGATGTAGGCCCAGCGCAAGTTGCCCATGCCGAACGCCTCGCCCTGACCCGCTGCCTTGCCCGCCTCGTCGTCCATGTGGACGTAGACGAACTCCTCGTTGACCGCCGCGTACCGGTTCCAGTTCATGAAGTCGGTCTCGCGCTCGAACGCCGGGACCTCCTGGCCGATCTCGATGTCCTCGAAAAACACGTTGTACGTCATGCTCGCCTTGCCCCTGCCTGTGACCTGAGTAACTGAGTAACGAAGCCCGGCCTAGTACCGGATGCCGGTGGAGATGCGCGTCTTGACCAGCTCGCCGCTCTGGTTGCGCCATTCGGTCTCGGTGTAGGAGAACAGCGTGAGGCCGTTACGGCCCTGCCGTTCCTCCCAGTGCGACAGCCGGGTCCGGCTGGTGATGACGTCACCGGGCCGCACCCGCACCCCGAACGTGTCAGCCTGGCCGCCGTTCAGGATGTTCTGGCCCTTCTTGGGCGTCTGCCCGGGCACCGCCCCGGCCGGCTTGAAGTCGCCCTTCGGGATCGGCCAGGCGAACGGATTGAAATCCTCCGGCGCCACGATGCCGCCGAACTTCGTGGTCTTCGCGTAGTCCGCATCCCAGAAAAGCTTGGGCGGCGTCAGCGGCCAGTACACCGCAATGGCCCATTTCCGGATATCGGATTCAGATACTGGGTACGAAACCGTTTCCGGCCCCCAGACGCCTTTCTGCTGTTCCATTTCCGGCGTGACAAGAGTGTCGACTTCGGTCACGGTGGTCCTCTCTGCCCTCGCGCGGCCGACGGCCGGGCCCGTGAGACCCGCCGGGCCCCTTCGCCCGCCTCTCCGTCGCGGGGCCGGCACCAGCCGTGACGCCCTGCGAGGAGAGTGAAATACGTTATGGTTATCAACTTCTGAGCGAACCACGCGCACCACCGGCTGTCAACGGCCCGGCGTGCGCCTGGCCCGGTCCAGAACCAGTTCTCGCTAGGCCTGCCACCCCGTGGCGGCCCCGGCCGGGACGGCGTCCGGTCCGGGAACGCCGGACCCCGATTTTCCAGCCCTTATTCTTACCAGGCGAAAATTTCCCAGCGTGTCACGGGTGCGACCGCCGTGCCTCAGGCCAGCAGAATCTCGATTCTGAATTTCCGCTTTTTGTGTCTCATCGTGCCCAGCCGCTCCCCGTCGCTATAGCAGCCGATACCGCTGTTGACTGAAACCAGAACCGAGTGTCATCATGAGCCCAAAGCAGCGGCTCACCCAGCGGGAGCAGCAATGGCGCAGCGCACCGACGTCTCATGGCTGGCGAAATTTCGGCTCGCTCACCGATCGCAGCAGCGGTCAGGCTAAGCCTGCCGTCGACCACCCGCTGACCGCGGGAATCATCACCGGCCTGGATTTCCGGGCCTTCGCGAAATGGCAGTCCGTCACTCGCTCCTGCCCGAATGAAACTCTCATGAAGTGAATTAGCCAGCCCTTACAACAGCAGCGGCACGAATCCGACGTGCCGTCCGACCCGGGCGAAAAGCGCCCAGCCCCGTTGTACAGCCACCCCCTGAAACCGGATGGCAGCAAGGAGAACTGAACATGGCACAGGAGACCTCGGGATCCGGGGCCGCCGCCACCAGCGGCACTACCCTGGTCATCCCCGGCGAGATGGCCGCCCGCGTCGACCGCCTGCCGATGAGCGGGATGGCCTGGGAGATCTGCCTGATCGTGCAGATCGGCTGGGCGACCGCGGTGTCCACCGACGCCATCGCGGCCCGGATGTACCCGTTCGTGTGGCTGCCCGCCAAGGAGATCACCCACAGCCAGTACGACGTCCTGTACGCCCTGGAGGTCGGGATCGGCATCCTGATCGGCGGTTACGCCATGGGCTGGCTGTCGGACAAGATCGGCCGCCGTCCGTCGCTGATCCTGTCCACGGCGCTGGCTGCCGTGTTCATCTGGCCTTTCGCGTACGTGACGAACTACCCGGCGCTGGCCCTGCTGTCGATCGGCAGCACTCTCGGGATCGGCGGCTACCTGGCCATCAACGTGGTCTACATGAGCGAGATCATGGGGCCGACGGTCCGCCCCCGGATCATGATGGTCGCCCAGACCGTCTGCATCTTCCTGCTGCTGGTCGTCCTGGGCGGCATCATCCCGCACTACTGGTTCCCCAGTCAGTACCACGCCTACCTGTGGCTGCTGGCCGGGCTGAACGTCCTGGTCGCGATCTACCTGGTCTTCCGGATGCCCGAATCGCCACGCTGGCTGGAGGCTCGGGAACGCCGGGACGCGGCTCGTCAGGTCGTGGAGCGGATGGAGGCCCGGGTCAGTAGGAACGGCCAGCGCGCGCTGCCCGAGCCCGACTTGACCCCGTACGAGGTGGTAGCCGAGGAGAAGACCAGCTGGCTGGCCCCGTTCGGCCGGCAGTACGTGGCCGCCACCGTCCTGCTGCTGGTGATCATGGCGCTCGGCTACGCGGGCATCGTGTACGGCGGCAACAGCCAGATCATCTTGTTCCTGATCGGTGACCGCGGTTTCGGCGCCGGCAGCGTCTTCGCCATCACCGCCTGGGCCGGGGTGGCCGCCTCCGCGGTCTACCTGCTCAACGCGTTCTTCGGCCAGCGGTTCGAGCGCAAGTGGACGCAGCTGTTCGGTGCGGCCCTGTTCGCCGGCTCCTACTGGGGCATGTACTCCTCGCACAGCAAAGCGGCCGTGACGACCTGGTTCATCCTGGCCAACGTCGGCGGGATCATGTGGCTGTGGAGCATGTACGTCTACATCCCCAACAACTACCCGACCCGGATGCGGTCGCTGGGCACCGGCTGGACCGACGGCATCGGCCACGTCGGCGCCTGGGGCGGCGTGCTGATCGCCGGGCAGCTGTTCTCGGTGGCCTCGCCGCGGAGCTTCTTCTGGTTCATCACCATCCCGTGCGCGATCCTGCCCGCGGTCCTGCTCGCCATCTTCGGCAAGAACCAGCGCCGCCGCGCGCTGGAGGAACTGGCCCGCTAAGCCGCTGGGCCGCCGGCTGTTCGGCCGCTGGCTCTTTCCCGAGGTGTCTCCGGTGGCCGGAGAGGGTGTCACCGGCGGCCCAGCCCCAGCCCTACCAATCAGCAACAACTACACAGCGTGGACCGGTGGCGGGTCCGGAGTGCTCAGCGCGTAGCAGCCCATCCTGATGGCGAACCTCGCCTCAGCGGCCGAGGACACTCCGGCCAGCCACCGGCGGGTGGCCGCGGCGAAGACGTCGGCCACCATCCGCAGCCGCTGGCCCAGCTCGGGCGTGACCGGTCCGCCTGGCCGCCGCGACGTGCTCGAGGACCTGCATGTGAATCTGCCCGACCTCGGCGATGACCTGGCTGTACTCGGGCCGGGTGTCGCTCAGCGCTTTGCTCATGGCCGCGGTCAGCAGCTGGTCGCGCTGCTCGGCGCGGAACTCGCGCAGCAGATGGCTGGTCACCCGCTCCTGGACGGACCCGCCCGCGGGCGCCTCGGCCGAGACCCGCCGCAGCGCGTTGGTGTAGCGGCTGTAGGCGATGGCCAGCAGCACGTGGTCCTTGGACGGGAAGTACCGGTACAGCGTGGCCAGTGAGACCCCGGCCCGTTCGGCCAGCTCCTTCATCTGCAGCGCTTCCTCGCCGCCGGTAGCCAGCATCGCCGTGGCCACCTGCAGCATCCGGGCGTGCCGGTCGTGCTGCGCCGGGGTCGAAGGAGTGGCCGGGATCGCGGCCCGCCGTACCGAATCCATTGCTCTCACCTGGGCCTGTCGTGCTGGCCTATCCGGCGCGCTGGACGGCGATCTCCGGCACGGCCCGGTCCAGCTCCGCGTCCACCACCTCGTCGGGCAGCTCGAGCAGCTCGCACGAGGTCTCGATCTGGGACCGGGCCTCGGCCGCCGTGTACCCTCCGGCCAGCCACCGCCGGGTCGCCCCGGCGCACATGTCCATGACCACCGACAGCAGCTTCTGCTGCTGGCTGGTCATCGGGCCGCCGGCCGTGGCCACGTGCCGGACGAGCTGCATGTGCACGTGCTCGACGGTCTCGATCATCGCGCTGTAACTGCGCTCGGCGCTGTTCAGCACCTGCGTCAGGGCGCCGGTCAGCCGCTGCTCCCGCTCCATCGCGTGAAACTCGCGCATCAGGTGCTGTTGCACCCGCTCGCGGACCGTGCCCCCCGCCGGGACCTCGGCGAACACCTTGCGCGCGGCCTCCTCGTAGCGGACCAGGGACACCGCCAGCAGCACGTACTCCTTCGACGGGAAGTACCGGTACAACGTGGCCAGCGACACTCCCGCGCGCTGCGCCAGGTCCTTCATCTGCACGGCGTCCTTCCCCCCGGCGGACAGCGCCGCAGTGGCGGTGGCGACGACTCGGTCGTACCGCTCCTGCTGGGCGCGTGTCACCGGAGTCACCGGCGATGTCGGCTGATTCATATAGCTACTTTAGACGAGCGCCTGCACAGCAGCCTGCGGCCCGGTTCCGGGCCGGCCGCCGGCGCACCGCTCCGCCGCCGGGTCCGCTCCCGTAACCTTCGCCCGAACGGACCTCGGTTCCCGCCTCCGCTCCCGCCTCTCGCCCGCCGGTGGTCTCGCCCCGCCAGGCCCCAGCAGCCGGCCCTAACCCGGCCCGGCCCTAGCGCGGCTCGGCCCTAGCGTGACTCGGCCCAGCGGGCCAGGATCTCCTTGGGCACGTGCTGGCCGCGGGGCGCGGGCGGGGTGACCGGAGCCGACGGCGTGGCCGAGAACCGCGGCGCCGGGGCGGGCTGCACGATGCCGTCCTGGGTGAACAGGGCGCCGCGCCCGGCCAGCTGCGGGTGCTGGGCCGCCTGGTGCATGCTCAGCACCGGGGCCACGCAGGCATCCGACTCGGCGAACACCTCGGTCCATTCGGCCTGCGTGCGGGAGGCGAAGGCGGCCGCGATCCGGCTCCGCAGCCCGGGCCAGCCGCTGCGGTCGTGCTGCCGGGCCAGGTCCTCGTCCAGGCCAAGTTTGGCCGTCAGCTCCTGGTAGAACTTGGGCTCCAGCGCGCCGACCGCCATATGCCGGCCGTCGGCGCATTCGTAGACGGAGTAGAACGGCGCTCCGCCGTCCAGCAGGTTGGCGCCCCGCTCGTCGGCCCAGGTGCCCGCCGCGACCGCGCCGTACGTGCTGGCCAGGATGTGCGCCGTGCCGTCGACGATGGCGGCGTCGACCACCTGGCCGGGTGCGCCGTTCTTGGTGGCCAGCAGGGCGGCCAGGATACCGATGACCAGGTAGCAGCCCCCGCCGCCGAAGTCGCCCAGCAGGTTGAGCGGGATCTGCGGCGGGCCGTCCGCCGGGCCGATGGCGTG
This sequence comes from uncultured Actinomycetes bacterium, assembly GCA_963744005.1. Taxonomy (GTDB): domain Bacteria; phylum Actinomycetota; class Actinomycetes; order Streptosporangiales; family Streptosporangiaceae; genus Palsa-504. Next base: position 892,328 of record CAVURU010000004.1, read on the forward strand.
CAGGGCCCCGGTCAGCGCGATGTAGGCGATGTCGTGCCCGGCCCGGGCCGCCATCGGGCCGTCCTGGCCCCAGCCGGTCATCCGCCCGTAGATGAGCGACGGGTTGCGGGCCAGGCAGTCGTCCGGCCCGACGCCCAGGCGCTCGGCCACGCCGGGCCGGAAGCCCTCGATCAGCACGTCGGCCGCGCCCGCCAGCTCCAGCACCGTCTCGACGTCCTCGGGCCGCTTGAGGTCCAGCACCACCGATTTCTTGCCCCGCCGCAGCAGGTCGTAGCGCTCGGCACCGGGGGCCCGCTCGGGCTCATCCGGCCGGTCGACCCGGACCACGTCGGCCCCCAGGTCGGCCAGGATCATCCCGGCGAACGGACCCGGGCCGATCCCGCCCAGCTCAATAACCCGGCAACCCGACAGCGTGCTCATGCGGCTCCTTTAGGAAACGGTCTCAGTAGAGGATCTTCGCGTCGCGCAGCCGGCCGATCTCGGCCGCGCTGAGGCCGAGCAGGCCGGACAGCACCTCGTCGGTGTGCTCGCCCAGGTTCGGGGCCGCGCTCTGCTCGCCGGGCGTGCGGTCCAGCCGGTAGGCCGGGCCGTCGTACGGCATCGGGCCGCATTCGGCCTGGTCCAGGTCGCGGAAGAAGCCCCAGGCTCGCAGGTTCTCATCGACCCGCAGGTCGGCGCAATCCTGCACCGGGTAGGCGGCGATGCCGGCCTGCTGCAGGGCCGCGGTCAGCTCGGCGGCCGGCTGGCGGGCCATCAGCGGCCCGAGGTAGCCGTCCACCTCCTCGGGCTGCCGCAACCGGTCGGCGTGCCCGGCGAACTCCGGTGGCCCGGCGCCGGCCCCGAGCACCCGCAGCAGGCCGGCCCACTGCTCGTCGTCCTCGACGGCCAGCGCGATCCACCGCTCGCCGCTCTCATCGTCCCGGCCCCGGTAGGCGCCGTGCGGCGCGAACCGGGCCGAGCGGTTCCCGGTGGCCTGCGCGACCCGGCCGGTGGCGAAGTAGTCGGTCAGCGCGGGGGCCAGGAAGTTCAGCGCCGCCTCGTACTGGGCCATGTCGATCATCTGCCCCTCGCCGGTGCGGCGGCGGTGATCGATGGCCGACAGCAGCGCGAAGCAGGAGAACCGCGGGGCCACGAAGTCGGTGTACGGGCCGTGCACCGGGGTCAGCTCGTCCGGTGCGTACCCCGACACCTGGTAGAACCCGGAGATCGCGGCCAGCTGCGTGCCGAACCCGGCGTACCCGGCCCGCGGTCCGGTCTGGCCCTGCAGGCAGGTGGCCAGGTAGATCAGGTCCGGGCGGAGCTCGCGCAGCTGCTCGTAGCCCAGGCCCCAGCGGGCCAGCGTCCCGACCCGGAAGCTCTCGGCCACGATGTCGCAGTGCGGGACGAGGGCCCGGATCAGGTCCCGGCCCTCCTCGGTGCCCATGTCGATGCTGACGCTCTTCTTGGAGGAGTTGTAGTTGCCGAAGTACTGGCTCCGGTTCACGCTCGTCCCGGGCTGGCCCTTGAACGGCGCCGCCAGCCGCAGCCCGTCCGGGCGCTGGTGCGACTCGATCTTGATGACCTCGGCGCCGTTGTCGGCCAGGTACTTCGTGGTCACCGGGCCCACCGCGAACCAGGTGAAGTCCAGGACCCGCAGGCCCTCAGCGACGCCGCTCACTCAGCCACCCCGCTCACTCAGCCACCCCGCTCACTCAGCCACCCCGCTCACCGGACTGCTCCCTCGCTCGTCACGCCTGCTTCCGTCGCCGCCGCGAACTCCTCCTCGGTCAGGCCGAGCTCGTCCCGCAGCACCTCCGCGTTGTGCTCGCCCAGCATCGGCGCGCGCCGGGCGGGCGGCGCCGGCGTACCGCTGAGCTTCGCGAACGGCCCGATCAGGGTCAGGCTGCGGTCCAGGCCGGGGTGCTCGACCTGCTGGTAGTAGTCCCGGGCCGCCAGCTGCTCGTCATGCGCGATGTCGGCGGCCGTGTTGACCGGCGCGATGGCCCAGCCCCGGGCGTGTGTCCGGCTCATGATCTCTACCTTGGTCAGCCGGGCCAGCAGGCCGGCGATGACCGCCTCGCAGGCGGTCATCTCGGCCACCAGGTCCGGGTCCTGGGCGCGCTGCCGCTCCGGCGTCCACGTCGCGAAGTCGATCCCGGCCACCGGATCGGGCAGCGGGCCGAACTCTGCGGCCCATTCCAGCAGGCCCATCGTGGTGGCCAGGAAGATGCCCGTGTTGACGGTGAGCTGCACGTGCCCGTCGGCGCACGGGTAGAGGTACCGGCCGGCCCTCGGCATGAAGGCCGGGGTGGCGCCGTTGCGCACCATCGAGCGGCCCTCCAGCACGGGGAAGGCCGTCTCGGTGTTCAGCGCTCCCGCCGCGGCCGCCTGCATGCTGATCACCACCTGCTGGCCCTGTCCGGACCGCTCTCGGTCCAGGTGCGCCAGCATGCTTCCCACAGCCGCCTCCGCGCCGGCGAAGAAACACGCCTGCGGTACGCTGACCTGCAGCGGAGGTCGTTCCGGCGTCCCTTGCAGGATCATCATCCCGCTCGCCGCCCAGCCGACGATGTCGGTCGCGCGCCAGGCTGCACCCGGCCCGCGGTCGCCGAACGGCGTCACCGAAGTGTAGATCAGCCGGGGGTTGCGCGCGGCCAGTGCCGCATAGGACAGGCCGAGGCCGTCCAGGTAGCCGGCCGGGGACGACTCGACCAGGAAGTCGGACCGCTCCGCCAGCCGGGCCACCGCGTCCCGGGCCGCCGGCCGCCCGAGGTCGAGGGTGACCGACCGCTTCCCGGCCGCCAGGGCCTGGAAGTACAGGCTGCGGTCCGGCCCGGCCGCGTCGTCCAGGAACGGCGGGATGCGCCGGGTCGGGCAGCCGTCCGGCGGCTCCACCTTGATCACGTCCGCGCCCAGCTCGGCGAACATCTTCCCGCACAGGGCGGCCGTCTCGTCGGCCAGGTCCAGGACCCGGTAGCCGTGCAGCGGTCCGCCGGCCGTCATGCCGGCTCCGGATCCGCGGCGGTGGTGGTAGCGGCGCCCCGGCTGACCGCGGCCCCGGCGCTGGCCCGGATCCCGCCCCGCCCGGACGATGTCGATGTCATGCGACCCGGTGTGGTCATGCGGATCCTCCTTCGGAGGCCCAGGGAGCAAGCGGCCACGTTGCCGGCGATCCCTCCCGGTTCAAACCAGAATCGTTTCTGGAACTTGGACGTGTCAAGACTCTGTTTCACCGGACCGCCGCCCGTGGTGCCGCCCGGGCCGGCCCTTCCGGCCGGCCCCGCCGCGACGTCCGGAACCGGGCAGGCGGCGTCGCCGGCAGTGACCGCTGGTACCTGCTGTGAACTGGGGTAACAAGCGTTTCTCTGGTGCTCGGCAGGCCCGTTCGGCCGACGGTCCGGGGCCCGGCCCGGGGCGCGGACCGCTCGCCATCCGGCCAGCATTATCGCGGCGGGCGGCCCGGCCGGTGAGAGCCAGTTCTATCTGAGCGTCGCGGCTGCGCGCCGGGGTGGGCCTTTTGGCCCGGGCGGCGCGGCCCGGGCCGTCAACGCCAACTTCACCCTTGCCGAACCGTCCCGTATTGGACAGAATCGATTCTGTAAACCTCGGGAGGATGACGTTGTCCGACCGCCTAACCAGCCGAGACGGCAGCCGTTCCTGTGGTACGGGAATTTCACCAGCGCTGACCGTGCGTGCAGTTCAGCGGGCCGGGCACAGCCAGGACCAGGCGGCACAGGGATTCACGACAGCTGGATTCACTAACAGCAAGGAGGCGGTTGGGTGAACGCGGCACCGGCCAGAGCGACAGCGAGGACCAAAGAGGCCCTTCGCGGTCGTGCGGCCATCGTGGGCGTGGGCGAGACCACGTATTACAAGTGGGGACGAGCCACCGAGCCCGAATTCAAGATGGCCGTGGACGCCATCCAGGCGGCCTGCCGGGACGCCGGCATCGACCCGCAGCGGATCGACGGGTTCGCCTCATACTCCGATGACCGCAACACCTCCACCCGGCTGGCGTCCGCGCTCAACCTGCCGGACCTCAAGCTGTCCTCCATGCTCTGGGGCGGCGGCGGAGGCGGCTGCTGCGGGGCGGTGGAGAACGCCGCCATGGCTGTGGCCGCCGGCGTGGCCGAGTGCGTGGTCGTCTTCCGCAGCCTGGCCCAGGGCCAGTTCGGCCGCTTCGGCCAGGGCCGCCCGATCGAGTCGATCAGCGGGGAAATGGCCTACACGCTGCCCTACGGGCTGATGTCGCCCGCGCAGATGTTCGCCATGCGCTACCAGCGCTGGATGCACGATCACGGCGGGGTCGGCATGAAGGCCCAGCAGGGCGTCTCGCTGGCCTCCTATCACCACGCCCAGAACAATCCGCGGGCCGTCATGTACAAGCGCCCGCTGGACGCGGAGTCCTATGAGGAGTCGCGCTGGATCGTGGAACCGTGGCGGCTGTTCGACTGCTGCCAGGAGAACGACGGCGCGGCCGCCCTGATCGTCATGTCCGCGGAAGCGGCCAAGGACGTCTGCGAGAAGCCGGCCTACGTGCTCGGCGGTGCGCACGGCATGGACCAGCGTTACGCGGCCCCGGTGCACAACGGCGGTGCCTACCCGTCGTCGGACTTCGGCACGGTCGCGCCGCGGCTGTTCGCCATGGCCGACCTGACCCCGGCCGACGTCGACGTGACCCAGTGCTACGAGAACTTCACCGGAGGGGTGGTGATGAGCATGGTCGAGCACGGCATGGTGGCCGCCGATGCGGTGGACGAGGTGCTGACGCTGGACAACCTGATCGCGCCCAGCGGGAAGCTGCCGCTGAACACCAGCGGCGGGAACCTGGCCGAGGCCTACATCCACGGCCTGGAGCTCGTGGTCGAGGGCGTCCGGCAGGTTCAGGGCCGTTCGGTCAACCAGGTTCCCGACGCGAAGGTCTGCCTGGTCGCCGGCGGTCCCATGGTCTCCCCGGTCTCCAGCATCATCGTGGGTTCGGAGGCGGCGCTGTGAGCGGCGAAGCGTACCTGGCCGACGGGCTGGCCAAGCCCCTGGCCGACAACATGGGCCTGGACACCGCGTACTGGGAGGCCACCGCCCAGCACCGGCTGGCCGTGCAGCGCTGCAACGGCTGCCACCACTTCCAGTGGGGCCCGGAATGGGTCTGCTGGCGGTGCGGGTCCGATGACCTCGGCTGGGACGACGTCCAGGCCACCGGGGTCATCTACTCCTGGGAGCGGATCTGGCACCCGGTCCACCCCGCTCTGGTCGAATCGGTGCCCTACCTGGTCGTCCTGGTCGAGCTGCCGCACGCCGACGACATCCGCATGGTCGGCAACCTGCTCGGCGACCGCCGCCAGGAAGTCCAGATCGGAGCGCCGGTGCACGCCGTCTTCGAAGACCACGACGGCTACACCCTCGTCCAGTGGGAGCTCGACTGACGAGAACCCGTGACCCGGAGGGCCCGTACCGGGCCCTCCGGGCCCGCGGGCACCCAGCCGGGCGCGATCAAGGAGGGTCCGCGTGAAGCAGTCCGGGCCGTATGACATCGACGCTGTCCGCGCCGAGTGGATCGGCAAGGCCGACGAGATCAAGCACGGCCGTTATCCCGTCGAGTACGACGCCATCCGCCGTCACTGCCACATGGTGGAGGACGACAACCCGCTCTACCTGGACCCGGACTTCGCGGCCGGCGCCCGGTACGGGGCGGTGATCGCCCCGCCGGTGATGGCCGACTACTTCGCGGGCAACGGCATCTGGCCCAAGACCGACGAGGGCCCGCAGCTCATGCTGCTCATCCCGACGCCCGGCGACCGGATGATCAACCTCAACCAGCAGATGGAGTTCCTGCGCCCGATCCGGGTCGGGGACCGGCTGTCCCGCCAGATGGTCGTGGTGGACGTCTACACCAAACCGATCCGGCTGGACCCCAAGGCCGTCTGGACCACGGTGGAGACCCGGATCACCAACCAGGACGGCGAGCTGGTCGCGACCATCCGGAACACCCTGCTCATCCACCGCGAGCCCGACGAGGTAGCGGCCGACCAGTCCTGAGGAGACAGCGATGTCAGCACCGGTTATCACCCAGCGGTACTGGGACGACGTCACCGAAGGCGAGGAGATCCCTGGCTTCGAGATGTTCCTGTCCGAGACCAAGATGGTCGAGCAGGTCAGCGGTTCGCAGGACTTCTACCCGGTCCACCACGACCGCGAGTTCGCCCGGGCGGGCGGTCACCCGGACGTCTTCTTCAACACCGGCTTCACCCGGGCCGCGCTCGGCCGGCTCCTGGGCGGCTACGTGGGCACCGAAGGCTGGATCCGCACGCTCGAGTACTCCATGCGCAAGATGAACCGGCCCGGCGTCACCCTCAAGGTCCGCGGCACGGTCACCCGCAAGTACCTCGGCGACGACGACGCCGGGCTGGTCGACCTGGATGTCTGGCTGGAGAACGAGCAGGAAGGCGTGACCACCCCGGGTAGCGCCACCGTCATGCTGCCGCGTCGTCCGGCCTAGTTCTCCAGCGGCACCTCGTGACGTAGTGCGGTGCCGGGTACTAGTGAGACCGGTGGTCAGTCCTTGATGAGGATGGCCGCGAGGCTGGCCAGTGCGGTGTCTGCCTGGTCGAGGTTGGCGGCTGTGGCGTCGAACTGGTCGGCTGAGTCGAGGCCGAGCCATTCCAGCCGTTCCTGATGTTCTTCGTGTTTGGGGTCGGTGAGGATCTCGACGAGCTCCTCATAACCCCAGATTCCGCCGCAGTCTTCGGGCGGGCAGGCCCGGCGGCCGGTCAGGCAGCGGGGGTACGCGATGCCCCGTTCGGCGTCAGTGATCGCCTCGGTAAGGATGGCGTGTTCCCAGTCGTCGCCGAAGTCGTAGGTATAGCTGAGCCGGTCTCCCTCACGAGGGGCGATCTGGTCGAGCCGTTTGACGGCAGCGTTGCTGATTTCCAGTTCGGCGTCGGGGAGGCCGTAGCGGCCGAACGGGGTCTCAAAGACCCACATGTGGTAGTCGTCCCAGCCAAAGGCCGCTTGGATGACGTCGTGCAAGGCACGCAAGGTGGTGGTCGAGGGGACTTGCAGGCGGCGCCAGATCGGTGGCCGCGATCCGGCCAGGGTGACCTTGATCGTATGGACCGTCCGGGCTGATGCCGTGGGGGCACCCGGCTTGAGGCGCCTGGCGTTGGCCATGACGGTCATCTTGCCGCATACCGCCACCGTCTCGCTGGCTTCACGAAGTGCTGCTGGAGAACTAGGCGACCGGGCGGTCCGACGCCAGGAACGCCCGGCGGCCTGGGTAGTCCGGCCGGGGCAGGCCGAGGTCGCCCTGGGCGATCATGGTCCGGAACACCTCGACCGTGCCGCCCGGGGTGGCGGACAGCTGAGCCTGCCGGTGGGCGAACTCCAGGACGCCGTCGCCCAGCGCGCCCTCGGCTCCGCGCATCAGCGTGGCGGCCGGCCCGATCAGGTCGATCAGCTGCTCACAGCCCTCCCGGACCGTGTCCGAGCCCTTGACCTTGCCCATGGCCGCGGGCGTGCACGCGCTCGCCTCCATGTCGGTCAGCAGGCGGCCGATCCCGGCCAGGAACGCCGCGTCGTCGCTCATCGGCCCGTCCCCGTCCGGGACATCCCGGGCCCAGCGCAGCGCCGCGTCGACCGACCGGGCCAGGTACCGCACGATGCCCGCGCCCGGGCCGATCTCCTCCAGCTTGCTGGCCGGGCCGCCGAGGTGGTGCTCCACGTCCAGCGGGCCGTGCAGCGTGGACCAGCCGTCGTTGACCTCGCCGATCCGGTACCGGTCGGACACCCGGATGTCGCTGTAGAAGGTCACGTTGACCGTTTCGTCCCCGATGGTCGGCAGCGGCTGCCGCTCGAACCCCGGGTCGTCCACCGGGATCAGGAACAGGGTCAGGCCCTTGTGCTTGGGCAGCGTCGGGTCGGTCCGGGTGAGCAGGAAGCAGTGCGTGGCCACTTGGGCCATCGAGGTGAAGATCTTCTGCCCGTTGATGACCCACTCGTCGCCGTCGCGCACCGCCCGGGTCTTGGCCCCGGCGATGTCGGACCCCCCGTCCGGCTCGGTGTAGCCGATGCAGATCCGCTTCGTGCCCTGGGCGATCCCGGGCTTCAGCTCGTCCCGCAGCCCCGGGTCCCCATGCGCCTCGACCGCGGGCCAGACCAGCCCGGTCAGGCTGAGCGCCGTGACCGGCGCGTCCCGCCGCTCGAGCTCGGTTTCCAGGATCTTCACCGACACGTCGTCCAGCTCCGCGCCGCCGTCTTCCTTCTTCCAGCGCGGCCACAGCCACCCTCTGGCCCCCATGGCCAGGTAGAAGCCTTCGTCCCAGGACGCGGCCTGCGCGCGTATCCCCGCGTACACCTCCGGGGTCAGCTGCTCGTCCAGGAAATCCCGGACCTCCTGCGCGAACGCTCGCTGGGTTTCGGTGAGGGCAACGGCTGAGAAATCCACTCCCGGTACTCCTTAACGACTGGATCCCCGTGGCCAAAAGTGAAATCGGTTATGGCCGACATGGCTAGCGAACCACGCCCTTTCTGGGCTGTCAACGGCTCCCCAGCTCGAGTATCTCTCCGCCCCGGGCCAGCTAAAGCAGTACCGGTTCTAGTCATATCGACGCGTTGACCAGCGCTGCGACGGCCGGGTGCTGACGGAGCTTGTCCACGCAGCGGCGGCGGGTGGGCCCGATGCTGCCGACGGGAATGCCCAGCCGGGTGCTGATATCGGTGTAGGACACGGGCGGGTTCTCCAGCAGCAGCGCGATCAGCTGCTGGCCGGACCGCGGCAGCGCGGCGAACGCCTCGAGCAGCGCGGCGTTCAGCTCGGCCGTCAGCAGTTCCTGCTCCGCCGTCCGGCCCTGCTCGTCGGCCATCATCTCGGGGTCAGCCAGGTCGGCCGTCGGCGCTTTCTGGCGGCTGTCCTTGACCCGCAGGCACTCCCGCCGGGTCACGGTGCACAACCAGCCGGGCAGGGCCGCCGGGTCCCGGATCTTGTGCAGCTGATCGAGCAGCTGCAGCCATACGGTCTGGCCGACGTCCTCGGCGTCTGCGTCGGTCAGCCGGTACTTGCGGCAGACGGACCAGATCAGCGGGCTGAACCGCTCCACCAGCCCATTCCAGGCCTCCTTCTCGCCTTTTACCGCGCGGGTCACGAGGTCAATGATTTCTGGGTTGTCACGCACCGGTATTTCGCCTATCCGTTCCGGATCTTCGAGCTGCTTGAAACGGGTCGGGAATGGGGGCGGCCGGCCGGGCCTGGTGGCTGAGCCGGCGCGGGTGGGATGTGTTTCTCCCAAGCGGGGGACGTGCTGTTGTGCTTCCACGATCGCTAGCGGCCCGGGGCGGTCACCATACGTAGGCGGTCACAGGAAAGGGCACAGGAATAGGCACGTGATTAGGATTGGCCTTGGGTGGTGAGGCCGTGCGTGCACCGTGGTCAGGATGAGCTGGCCCCGGACGGACGGGCGGAGGGATTAGCAGACAGTGGCGGAGCAAGGTGAGCTGGGCTTCGGCGAGCTGCTGCGGCAGCTGCGCAATGAGGTCGGGCTGACGCAAGAGGAGCTGGCGGCCGCCGCGCAGGTCAGCCAGCGGGCCATCAGTGACCTGGAACGGGGTGTCAATCACACCGCCCGGAAGGTCACCGCCGAACTGCTGGCCGACGCGCTGGACCTGGCCGAGCCGGCCCGGGCCGCGTTCGTCGCGGCCGCACGCGGCCACGCCCCGGCCGCCGCCGCGGCGCTGGCGGCCGAGCGCCAGGTCCACCAGGCGGCCTGGATCGCCGTCGGCGGCGTGCACGGTTTCCCGGTCGCGCTGACCAGCTTCGTCGGCCGGGCCGAGCCGCTGGTCGAGGTGTCCGGCCTGCTCGCCGGTCACCGGCTGGTCACCGTGACCGGGCCGGGCGGCGCGGGTAAGACCAGGCTGTCCGTACAGGTCGCCCGGCAGGTCGCGGACCGGTTCGCGGACGGCGCGTGGCTGGTCGAGCTGGCGCCAGTGGCGGATCCCGGCCAGGTGGCCGCCGTGATGGCCGCTGCCCTCGGCGTGCGTGAGCAGCTCGGCTTGCCCGGCGGCTGAGGCGCTGGCCCGGGCGCTGGGCCGCCAGCAGGTGCTGCTCATGCTGGACAACTGCGAGCACGTGATCGACGCGGTGGCCGAGGTGTGCGCCGGCCTGCTGGCCGCCTGTGATGACGTGCGGGTGCTGGCCACCAGCCGGGAGCCGCTGCGGGTGGCCGGCGAGGCCCGGTACCGGCTGGCGTCGCTCGGCCTGCCCGCGCCGGACGGGTCGGCCGAGGCGGCGGACGCGGAGGCCGTGGCCCTGTTCGTGGCCCGGGCCCGGGACGCGGACGCGCATTTCGCCCTGACCGAGGTGACCGCGCCCTCGGTGGCGCGGCTCGTGACCCGGCTGGACGGGATGCCGCTGGCCATCGAGCTGGCCGCGGCCCAGGTGGAGGCGCTGGGCGTGACCGGGCTGCTGGGCCGGCTGGACGAGCGGCTGGCCCTGCTGGCGGGCGCGGACCGGCTCGCCCCGTCCCGGCAGCGCTCGCTGGCCGCCACCGTGGCCTGGAGCTATCAGCTGCTGGATGAGGCCGAGCGCCGGGTCTTCCGGGCGGTATCGGTCTTTCCGGCCGGCTTCACCCTGGACGGAGCCGAGGCGGTCGCCGGAGATGGCACCGGCCCGGCCGTCCTGCGGCTGGTGGACTGCTCGCTGCTGACTCCGCCGCGAGACGGGCCCGATGGCCGGGCCCGGTACCTGATGCTGGAGACACTGCGCGCCTACGGCGCCGGTCAGCTGGCCGAGGCCGGCGAGCAGGACCAGGCGGCCGCCGCCCTGGCCGGCTACGCCCTGCGGGTCGCCGAGCAGGCCGCGGCCGACCTGCAGACTCCGGCGGGGGAGCAGCAGGCCGCGCGCTGGCTGGACGCCGAGGACGCCACCATGCGGCAGGTCCTGGCCTGGGGCATGGCGCACGACCCGGAGGTCGCCCGGCGGCTGACCATCGCGCTGGGCTGGTGGTGGTTCCTGCGCGGTCGGCTGACCGGTCAGCGTGACCTGATCGCCGAGGTCATCACCTCGGCCGAGGTAGGCAGCGAGCAGTGGTCGGCCATGCAGTTCCTGCTCGCCTGGGCGGCCGAGTTCGCCGCCGACGTCGCCGGAGCGGTCGAGTGCTTCACCGTCCTGCGCGACGCCGTCGCGGACCGCCCGCCGTCCCCGGCGCTGGCCGACGCGCTGGCCGGCCGGTCGTACGCCCTGCGCGATCTGGGCCGGTTCGCTCAGGCGGGCGAGGACGCGCGCCGGGCCCTGGCCATCGCCCGCGAGGTCGGTCATCCGTTCGCCGAGGTGGTGGCCCTGCTCGACCTGGCCCTGGCCGCCGCGGCCATCGGCGACCTGGACAACGCGGTGCGGCTGGCCCAGCTGGCCCGGCAGGTCCCGGGCGATGTCCCCGCCTCCATCACCCGCACCTGCTCTGTGTGGCTGACCGAGCTGCTCATCCAGACCGGCGACTTCGCGGCCGCCGAACGGGTCGGCGCGGACGGGTTGGGCGCGTCCCGGGACGCGGGCGACATGGTCCACCTGCCCACCCTGCTGGCCCGGATGGCGCAGCTGGAGCTGCGGGCGGGCCGGGCCGAGGATGCCGCGGCCTACCTGCGGGAAGCTCTCCAGCTCGCGCTGCGGACCGGCATGTGGTTCCCGGTCTACCTGGATTGCTGTGCGCACCTGTGCGGGGCTACCGGGCGCCCGACCGAGGCCGTCACGCTGTGGGCCGCGCACGCCGCGCTCCTGCCGCGCGACCAGGACTGGCCCGTCGACGCCCGGCTTCGCACCGAGCCGCTGCGCGCGGCCCGGCAGGCGCTGGGACCGGACGCGGCCCGGGCCGCCACCGAACGCGGCGCGGGCCTGGGCTGGGTCACCGCCGCCGAGTATGCCCTGATCCTCACCGGCTCGGGCGCTCAGCCGCCTGGGCCGGCCTCCGGACCAGGCCTGGAGCGGCTCAGCGCTGCGGACCTGGAGCTGGTCACCATGGTCGCCCGGGGAGCCAGCAACACTCAGATCGCGGTCCAGCTGAAGGTCAGCGTGGGCACCGTCGGGTCGCAGCTGGATGAGATCCGCGACAAGACCGGATACCGCCGCCGCGCCGACCTGACCCGGCTGGCCCTGACCGCCGGCCTGGTCTGAACCGCGGTATGTCTCCAGGCCCGCTGTAACTCCCGGGGCCGCTGTAACTCCCGGGCCGCCGTAAGTTCCGGGGCCGCCGCGGGACCCGGAGCCTCAGTACGTGATCGCGGGGAACTGCTCGCGAGCGCGCTCCAGCTGGGCCGCCCGCTCCCGGGACCGGCCGAAGGCGCGGGCCGCCTGCCCGCTCAGGTCAGCGGCCGCGGCGCCGCTGGTGAAGTGGACGTACTCGCCCCAGTTCATCCGCCGCGCGTAGGCGTCGTCGGCGTCGCGCGGGAAATGCTCGGCCAGTTCCCGGAAGAACCGGTTCATCACCTGGGCCTGCCCGCACTCCCGCCACAGCGGGTAGAACCAGTCGCGGAACCAGTGCGTCCGGCGCCGGGGGAAGTCGTCGGTGTTACCGGTGAACCGGCGGTACACGCCCTTGGCCTCGCGGTCCATGCCCAGCGCCACGTACAGGTCATAGATGTAGAACTCGGCCCACTTGCTGTCTCCCCAGACCTCGTAGGCGGGGGAGCCGTGCCGGCCGTTGTTGGCGCTCTCCACCGAGTGGCCGATCTCGTGCGCGGGCAGCTCCCGGGCCAGCGTGTTGCCCTCCCGCCAGGTGTCCAGGCCGCAGTCGCTGACGTTGTGGAAGTCGTGCACCGGGCTGACGTAGTAGCCCGCGTGACCGCCGCCGTGCCGCCCGGCGTGGTGGATCGAGTAGATGCGCGGGTCGGGCCCGAACGCCTCGCCGTAGGTGGCCTTGGAGTACTGCCAGGTGACGTTGATGAACCGGGGCAGCCAGCCGATCTCGGCCGGGCGCACGTCGGGGTCAACGTAGATCACGCAGTGCTCGTCATGGTGGTAGAGCCGCAGCAGCTGCCGGTGGTCGAACCAGTGCTCCTGCCAGGTCGCGGGCGGGTCAGCCAGCTGCCGCTCCGGCTCACGATCCACCCAGGTCCTCCCCTTCGCCCGGCCCCTCACCGCGATGCTACTCAGCTTTCCATTGACCCTGCTCCCGGGGAAATGTGCTAATTGGGTGACGGATGAATCGGACCGGGAGACGAGTCATGAGCGCAACGGAGCGGGTCGGCGACTACACCGACATCATTGTCGAGGAACGCGGGCCGGTGGCCGTGGTCAAGTTCAACCGCCCGCAGCGGCTGAACGCGATGAGCACCGCCATGATGGATGAGCTGATCGGTTACCTCGAGTCGCTGAACTCCGGTGAGTTCCGTATCCGGGCCGTCGTGCTGACCGGCGAGGGCCGGGCGTTCTGCGCCGGCGGAGACGTGACCACCTTCCCGGGCGCCAACGAGGGCAAGCCCCGCCCGGGCTGGCGGCCGTCGCACGGCTACCGGCAGCCCACCGCGGTCATGCGGGACTGCGACGTCCCGGTCATCGGCGCCATCAACGGCTACGCGGTCGGCGGCGGCTTCGGCCTGGCTCTGGCCACCGACTTCCGGATCTGCGCCGACGACGCGATCTTCCAGGTGGCGCAGATCAAGCGCGGCATCACTCCCGACGTGGGCCTGCCCTTCCTGCTCCAGGCCGCTGTGGGCACCCAGCGGGCCCTGGAGCTCATCTCGACCGCCCGGCGCATCAGTGCCCAGGAGGCTCTCGACCTGGGCCTGGTCCTGGAGGTCGTGCCCAAGGACGACCTGATCGACCGCGCCCTGGAGCTCGCCGCGCAGGTCAGCGCGAACGCGCCGCTGGGCATCGCCGCGGCCAAGCGGCTGGTCTACATGCCGCACAACGACGACCTGGCGCACGTCAACGAGCTGACCAACATGTTCGTGAACAAGCTGTTCGAGACCGAGGACGGTAAGGAAGGCGCCATGTCGTTCATCGAGCGGCGCGAGCCCGTCTTCAAGGGCCGCTGAGGAAAGGGGCACCGGTGAGCGAACAGGAAACCCCCGAAGCCTTCCGCCAGCGCGCCCGGGCCTGGGTCGAGCAGAACCTGCCCCGCGCCGAGCACCTGGGCGACAACTTCGAAGCCGACGACGAGCAGAAGCTCCAGGGCGTGGCCGAGGACCGCGAGCTGCAGCGGAAGATCTTCGACGGCGGCTTCGCCGGGATCCGCTATCCGATCCAGTACGGCGGCCAGGGCCTGACCCGCGAGCACCAGCTGGCCTGGTACCAGGCCACCGCCGGTTACCGGGTGCCGTCGGCGTTCCGGGTCACCCACGGCATCCTCGGCCCCACCCTGGTCGACTTCGGCACCGAGGAGCAGAAGGCCGCCCACCTGCCCGCCATGCTGGACGGCAGCGAGCTGTGGGTGCAGTTCCTGTCCGAGCCCAGCGGCGGCTCGGACCTGGCCGGCCTGCTGACCCGGGCCGACCGGGACGGTGACCTGTTCCGGCTGAACGGTTCGAAGATCTGGAGCACCGGGGCGCACTTCTGCGACTGGGCCATGATCCTGGCCCGGACCAACGTCGACGTGCCCAAGCACGCCGGGCTGTCCATGTTCATGCTGCCCGTCCGCAGCCCTGGTATCACGGTCACCCCGATCAAGCTGGTCACCGGCGGCTCGCACTTCTGCCAGGAGTTCTTCGACGACGTCCAGCTCACCCCGGACCAGCTCGTCGGCCCGGAGAACGACGGCTGGCGGGTCGCCTCCAAGATGCTGTTCCACGAGCGGAACATGCTCGGCGGCAACAGCTTGAACGATGACGAATCGTTTGGCGTCGACGACGCGAGCGGGGACACCCTGACCGACCTCATTGCCGCGGCCAAGGCCGTCGGCCGCAGCGACGACAGCTACACCCGCCAGCTCATCGGCGAGGCGGTCATCCTCGAGACCCTGACCAAGCCCACCACCAGCCGGATCAACGCCTCGCTGCGGACCGGCCGGCTGCCCGAGTCGGCGGCGTCCATCCTGCGGCTGATGGCCGGGCTGCAGGGCTACCGGCTCCGCGAGATCGCCATGGAGATCGCGGGCACCCAGGGCGTCCTGGACGGTGCCGATGACCCCGTCGGCCGCTACGGCCTGCGCTGGCTCAGCGCCCGGATCAGCACCGTCGGCGGCGGCAGCCAGGAGATGCAGCGCAACGGCATCAGCGAGCGCGTCCTCGGCCTGCCCCGGGAGGCCACCCCGGACCGGGGCGTGCCGTTCAGCGAGGTGCTGGCCAGCCGCCGGTCCCAGCCCGGATGATTCGAAGCGCGGCTAATGTCGTATTTCTCATGATCAACTCTGAAGGGGACACCGCGTGGAGCTGGCGACGGTACCGGGACACAAACCGCTCTCGTGGGCCGATGGCTTCGAGCCAGAGCTGGTCCTCGTCCCGCCGCTCAGCCCGGACTTCTACGTCCCCGGCGGTCCCGAGACCCTGAAGCTGGCCCGCGAGTGGGCCGTGCGGAACGGCTACTTCCTGGTCAAGGACGCTGTGTGCGCGCACATCTTCTACCTCGCGCAGTGCCCGAAGGGCGGCTGGTGTTGCACCGAGTTCGAGCACACCAACGTCTGGGTCCCGCGGGATGAGCCGCGAGCTCCGTTCCTGCTCACCCAGCCCTATCTGAACGAGATAACCGACGGCATCAAGAAGTACGCCGTGGCTCACGGTCTGTACGTCAATTCCTACCAGAGCGACAGCTGGCACAACCCGCCCTCGACGCTGCCCATCCGGCTCACCGCCGGAAACCTGCAGACCTGCTCCTGGCCGCTCGGCATGCGCGCGCAGATCATGACCGCGGGCAGCGGCGACCGCTACCGCGAGTGGGATCTGGCCCGCGAGAAATAGGATTCACCGGAGGTGTCGGCCGTGGCCGCCCAGACGCTGCCGCAACTGCTGGACCGAGCGGCCCAGGCCGGTCCCGATCACGCCGCGCTCGTCCTTCCCGGCGCGGACGGCGAGCGGACCGTCTCTTATGGCCAGCTCGCCCGCGACTCCGCCCGCCTGGCCGCCGGCCTGGCCCGGCTCGGCCTGCAGCGCGGCGACCGCATCCTGCTCTGGCTGCCGAATCTCCCCGAGTGGTTCGTCACCCAGTTCGCCGCGGCGCGGCTGGGCGTGACTGTCGTCGCCGTCAACACCCGCTACCGCGGCAGCGAGCTGGCCAGCATCGCGCAGACGTCTGGCGCCCGGGCGGTCGTCCTGGCCCAGGGTTTTCTCGGCATCGACTTCCTGTCCCTGACCGCTGACCTGGCGGCCGGCCCGGGCCATCACCTGGACCACGTCATCGACGTCGCGGCCGCTGGCGGGTCGCCCAGCCTCCCGAGCCAGCCCAGCCTCCCGAGCCTGCTCGAGGATGACCCTGCCCCGTCGCAGGCCCGGCCCGACGACCTGGCCGCCGTCTTCTCCACCTCCGGGACCACGTCCGCCCCCAAGCTCGCCGCCCACGACCAGCAGAGCATCGTCGCGCACGCCGAGAACGTCGCCGCCGCGGCCGGCCTGCAGCCCGGCGACGCCATGCTGCTGGCCCTGACCGCCGCGGGCGTGTTCGGCTACAGCGGCGCCATGGCCGCCCTGGCCGCGGGGGCCACCCTGATCCTGCAGCCCGTCTTCACCGCCGCCGAGACCGTGACCCTGCTGGAGCGTTACCAGGTCACGCACTTCTTCGGGCCCGACGCGATGCTGGAGTCGGTCCTGGACGCGGCGGGCGGTCCGCATCCCGCCTTCGCCCGCTGGCGCTGGGGCGCCTTCGCCAACTTCACCACCGGCCAGCCCCAGCGCCTGGTCGCCCGGGCCGAGCAGCAAGCCGGCGTGCAGCTCACCGGCACCTACGGCTCATCGGAGTGCTTCGCCCTGATGAGCACCTGGCCCGCGTCCTCGGACGTCGCCACCCGCTGCCGCGGCGGCGGCTACCTGGTCTCCCCGGACATCGGTGTCCGGTGCGTCGCTCCCGACACTGGCGCGCTCCAGCCTCCCGGCCAGCCGGGCGAGTTGCAGTTCCGCGGCTACAACGTCTTGGCCCGCTACCTCGACAACCCGGCCGCCACCGCCGCGGCCACCACGCCGGACGGCTGGTTCCGCTCCGGTGACCTCGGGCTGGTGCAGCCCGACGGGTCGTTCGTCTACCAGTCCCGGCTCAAGGACTCGCTCCGCCTGAGCGGCTACCTGGTCGACCCCCAGGAAGTCGAGGAACAGCTCCAGGAGCATCCCGCCGTCGAGATCGCCCAGCTGGTCGGCGTCTGGCGGGAGCGCCACGGTGACCTGCCCGTCGCCTTCGTCCGGCTGGCCCCCGGCGCCCAGGCCGATGAACCCGAGCTCCTTGCCTTCGCCCGGGCCCGGATGGCCGGGTACAAGGTCCCGCGCCGGGTCCTGTTCGTGTCAGACTTCCCCGTCACCGAAGGCCCCAACGGCCGCAAGATCCAGAAGAACCGGCTCCGTGAGATGGCCCAGCAGCAGCTCGAGGACTAGCGCCCCGGCGATGTATCAGATCGCCGCCGGTGGCCTCTGCCCAGTTGAAGGTCATGTCGGCACGAGCCAGGAGAAAGTAATGACAACCGCCACCATCAGCCCATGGCCGCTGGTCCGTAAGGGCGACCAGCAGCACCCCGTCCAGACCCTGCAGTACCTGCTCCGGGCCCGCGGCCACGCGGTCACCGTCGACGGCGTCTTCGGTCCGGCCACGGATGCGGCCGTCCGTGCTTTCCAGCAGGCCAGGAACCTGGCCGTGGACGGGATTGTCGGTCCGCAGACGTGGTCGGCGCTGGTCATCACGGTCCGGCTGGGCAGCCAGGGCGACGCGGTCCGCGGCGTGCAGGAAGAATTCAAGCAGCGCGAGCTGTCCGGTAACCCGAACGCGGGCCTGGCCGTGGACGGGATCTTCGGGCCTGCCACCGACGCCGCGGTCCGCGGCTTCCAGCAGGCTCTCCACCTGGACATCCCGTCGCTCGCCGTCGACGGCATCGTCGGCCCCGCCACCTGGCAGGCGCTGATCAGCGGGATGCTCTTCCTCTGATCGGCTGATCCTCGGGCGCTGCTCCTCACCCGGTGCCGAAGCAGACGAAGGGGCTGAACTCCGCGGCCCGGGCCGCTTCGGCCAGCGCTTCGGCGGGCCTGCCCCCGGCCACCAGCCGCTGATGGTAAGCGGTCATCAGGTCGACAGCCTCGTCGTCGGCTACCCGGGTGACGCTCGAGATCACGGTCTCCGTCCCGGTGTAGAGCAGAGCCGCGGTGAACCCGAGGATCTCCTCCCCGGGCCGGGTGACGGTCCGTCCCACGTCGCACGATGACAGGACCACCTGCCGCGGCGCGGTCGTGAGCCGCTGGATGTCGTAGGCCATCAGCGGGCCGTCGGTCAGGTCGAGCCGGGAGAACAGGAAGTTCTCCGGCTCGTGATACCCGTGCGCGGCCAGGTGGGCCAGCGGCGCGCCGTCCAGCGCCCGGAGGGTGGCGCTGACGGTGGCCGTCTCGGCCAGCAGCGGCCGGGCTGCCCGGGTAGGAACCCGCGATCTGCGTCACCTCCCGGTCCGCGTGCTCCAGATCCGGTCCGGCGACCAGCACCGGCGCCCTGGCCCCGGGCCGCTCCGCCGCGGCCCGGCTGCGCTGCCAGGCGGTCAGCCAGGACGACGCGGACGGGCTCACCGTGACCGGGCGCTCGCGCAGGCCCGGCAGCACGCTCCAGGGAATGCTGGCCAGCGCGCCTGCGGGGACGAAGACCAGCCCGTCATCGCCGAGCCATGGCCGCAGCGGCTCCAGGATCTCGGCCGTCAGCACGCCGGCCTGATGCCGGATCGACTCCGTGATCGCCGCGTGCAGCCGGGCCGGGAGCATCCGGCCGGCCAGCGTGTCAAGATCGGCGTTCAGCCGCCGGGCCGCCTCGGCGGCCGCGGCGAAGTCCCCGAGCTCGATGAGGCGTACCGATCCGCGCCGCACCAGCACCGCCAGCATCTGGTCGCGCCGGATCAGGATGCTGACCAGGGTCTGCCCGGTCTCCTCCAGGGCCGCGCGCACCGCGCCTAGGCTGGCCAGGGCGGCGGCGCGGCCATCCCCGCCGGCCTGCCAGTCGCGTTCCCTGATGTCACGCTGCAGTTCGGCGTGCCGGGCCGCCAGCTGCGGGTCCCGCTGGCCGGCCAGCTCCGCCTCGCGGATCAGGTAGCTGAGCTGACGCAACTCGGCCAGCGCCGTCGCCGCCTGCGGGTCGGCGGGCGGCTGTACCGGCCTGACCCGGAACGCCTGGGCCCGGGAGCGTTCCAGCCAGGCGAAGACCAGCGGCGCGGACTCTCGTTCCACCGCCAGCCGCAGGCCGGCCGCGGCCAGCTCCGCGCCCAGCGCGGCGGTACCCGTCTGCAGGTCGACGCTGCCCAGTCGGCCGCGCAAGGTCTGGACCTGGGCCAGGCCGGCCCGCAGCTCGGCCAGCGCCGCGCCCGGCCGGCCGTCCCGTTCGGCCAGCTCGGCCCGGGCCAGCCGTCGCAGCAGGCTGACCGGCAACGGCGGAGGCGTCCGGTGCCGCCGGGCCGTCGCGAGCCTGCCTCGGCCTCCTCCAGATCACCGCGGGCCAGCAGGGCCCGCACCACGAGCAGCTCGGCCAGCTCCGCGTCGCTGGCCAGCCCGAGTCCGCTCAGCCGCTCGGCCAGCCGCGCCGCCTCGGCCGCTACCGGTGCCTGGCCGCCCGGTGCCGTAGACCTGGCCCGCAGCCGGGTGAGCTCGGCCAGGCCGGCCCGCGCGTCGTTGTTGTGCCGGCGGAAGCGCCGCTCGGCCACGCTGGCCCAGCGCCGCGCGACGGCTGGGTCTCCGGCGGTGAGCGCCGCCTCGGACCGGGCCAGCTCCGCGTCGGCCAGATCGTGCTCCAGCCGTTGCTGGCGAAACGCCGCCATCGCGCTCTCCAGTTCACCGGCCGCGTCGTCCGCCAGGCCCGCCGCCAGCAGCGCCCGCGCCTTGTCCATGGCCAGTACCGGCAGGTTGCCCGGCGCGATGACCCGGTAGATGCCGGCCGCCGCGTCGAAGCGCTGGAGTGCGGCCGGGATGTCTCCGGCCAGCAGGTCGCAGTAACCCAGGTTGTGTACGGCCTTGGCCGCGTTCAGGTCATCGCCCCCGGCCGCCGTGACCCGCTGGCACCGGACCAGGTCCAGGCGAGCTCGGCGGACGTCGCCCATGTTGAGGTACGCGAAGCTGCGATTCAGCAGGGCGATGGCCAGGTTCGTGTGGTCGGCCTGGTTACCTTCCAGCAGCGTGATCGCCTCGTCGAGGGTCTTCAGCGCTTCGGATCCCCGCCAGTTACGCATCAGCAGCTGGCCTCGCTGACCCTGCAGGAGCCCGCGATACTCGGCGGGGACGAGGTCCTCGGCCCGGTCCAGCAGGCGCAGCCCGTACTCGGTCCGGCCTTGCTGCGACTCCCAGCCCGCCAGGGCGATTAGCATCCGGGCCGCCAGGGCCTGATGCGCCTGGTGCACCTGCTGCCCGTCGGGCTGGTCGCCATCCTCGGCCCAGCCGAGCCGCGTAGCCCCGAGCGGATGTACCGGGCGCCGACCGCCGGACGGCCGACGTTGCCCTCCCGCCAGCCGCGCTCGTGCGCCGCCCGGGCCAGGCTTTCGGCCCGGGCCAGCGAGCGGTCAGAGCGGGCGGAGCGCCGCTCGGCGCGGGGCATTCGGTCAGTCGCCTCCCAGCGGGCCGGTCACAAGATGAGCGCGGGAGTTACGACGGACGGCCCGGCTCCGCTTTGCTCGGGCATGGCTGGCCGGACGATGAGCTGCGCGGTTCCCTTGGGCACCCGCGCGAAGGCGAAGCGCCCCTGCTCGTCGCTGCTGACGGTCAGCGGCTCGGCGGTGGTCTTGATCTCGATCACCCGGCGTTGCGGCGGCGCCAGCCAGCCATCGACCCGGACCGTCCCGTTCTGGTTCGGGTCGATCCGGATCATGACGGTCAGGCTCTCACTGTCGAAGGTGATCGTGCGGCTCTGCTCCGTCCCGCGGACCCCGGCCGCGGACAGGTTCTCCTCGGCCAGATGGGCCATCTCGATCTCCAGGTCCCGGAGCGAGAGGAAGAACCGGATTCGCTCCGGGAGATCCGCAGGCATCGGGTCGACGTCCTGGAAGAGATCCCGGATGTCGTCGAGCAGGCCGAGATCGACGTCGTCGAGCGGGCCGTCGGCCGGCGGCTCGTTCCCCGGACCCGGCCGGCTCACTGCGCCGCCTCCTCGGCGCCCGCGGCCAGCAGCACCCGGAGCTTGGCCAGGCACCGGCCGCGGGTCGGGCCCACGCTCCCGATCGGCATGCCGAGCGCGGCCGCGACGGCCGTATAGTCCGGGCGCGGCACGAAGGCGATGATGCGCAGCAGCTCCTGGCATCGTGGGGACAGCTGGCGGATCGTGTCCCACAGGGTGCGACGCTGCTCATCGAGCATGACCTGCTCCTCTGCTCCGGGCCCGTCGTCGGGTTGTTCGGCGAAGGATTCCTGGTCCGCCGGAACCTGCCTGCGCTCGGCCGCCCGCACCCGCCACGCCTCTCGCCTGGTCGCGGTGACCAGCCAGCCGGCCAGGGCGGCCGGCGTGCGGATGGAGTTCAGTTGCTCGATCATCCGCATCCACACGGTCTGCAGTACGTCTTCCGCATCACCCGGACTCAGCCCCGCCGCTCGGGCGATGTGCCACATCAGCGGGCTGAATTCCGCCACCATCTCTCTGATCGCGTCGTCGCTGCCCTGCCGGGCCGCGCTCATCAGGGCCGCGGTCCGGGCCGAGCGGTCCGCCCGGCTGTCCCGCACCGTGGCGCCCTGGCCACCCTCCACCCGGGTCATGGCAGGTCCCTCGGCAGGTTCTTATAGGCGTCCATGGCCCGGCTCTTTTTCTCGCCGATCCCCGCGACGTCGAGCTTCACCCCGGCTTCGGCCCCGGCCAGCAGCGCGTTCGCGAGCAGCGCGGCCGCGTACGGAGCCGAGAACGATGTGCCGCTCCAGATGGCGAAGCCGCCCGCGTAGTCGTCCGGGTCGAGTGATTCACGTCCCGGCGGCCACTGCCCGGCGGACCCCCGGTTGACCGGGATCCGCAGCTCGGGAGCCCGGCTGCCGTCGAAGTCGGCCGGGTACGTGCTGACCACGCTGGCCCCCGGGCCCCAGGCGGTCACCCAGTCCCCGTCGTTGCTGAACATCGCCTTGGTGCCGTTCGGGTTGAGCGCGCCCACGCTGATCACCGGGACCTGCCCGGCCGGGACGGCCTTCAGCGCGAACGCCGCCGGGTAGAACCGCTGGCTCGACGCGAAGTTCCCGGCCGCGGCGACGACGATGACGCCCAGCGAGAGCAGCGCCTCGATCGCGTGCCACAGCCCGGACGTCACCACATGGTCGTGCTCGGACTCGCTGAAGTAGCCGAACGACAGCGAGACCACGTCGACCTGGGCCATCAGGTCATCGTGCTCGCCGAGCACGATCCGCTTGGCCAGGTGCCGGAGCCCGCAGATGATGTCGCCCTCGTAGAGGATGTCGTCGCTGCTCGTGACCCGTACCGCCATGACCCGTGCGTCGGGGGCGACCTGGCGAATGACGCCCGAGATGAAGGTGGAGTGGCCCAGCGCGTCGTTGAGCTCGCCCATCAGCGGGTTGTCCGCGACCGGCTGATCCCAGGCGTTCTGGATCACCCGCCGCGGCGAGTCGCCGTCCTGGACGGCCCGATCGCCCTCATGCCGGATGGCTTCCTGAATCCGGTGATCGAAGGCCTCGAAGCCGTCCGGGGCCATGGTGTAGCCGCCGTTCCCGTCCGCGTCGATTCCCAGCCACCGGTGCGGGCCCACGCCGCTGTCCAGTACCGCCACCACCGGGCGCCGGCCCCACCGGGATTCACAGGCGTCGCGGTCCTCCTCCCGCGCGGGCGGATCGCCGAGCACCGTGATCGGGGTCCGCGGGTCGCCGCCGCTGAACAGGTAGGAGTCAGTGTCGGTCGGGCCCGCCGCGTCGCCGCTGTTGTCCGAGCCGCCGGTGATACCGCCGTGGCCTCCGCCGATCGGGCTTGAGGTGAGGGCCGAGCCAACCAGCAGGTGTTCCAGCTCGATACGGTCGACCGTCACCGTGTCCAGCAGCACCCGCGCCGCGTCCGCCGGTGCCTCACCCGCGGCCTGGTCCCGCGGCGCAGGCTGCTCGGGGGTGGGCTGCTCGGGCGTGGACCTCTCAGGACCGGTCGCCGCGCGCAATGTCTGCAGCGCTGTCCACGCGTCGACCTCCACCGGGAACCGGTAACCCGGCAACGGGACGAGAGCCGCGGGCCGCGGCAGCTCCCGCAGGATCTCCAGGACCCGCCGGTCTGTGTCGGTCTCGCGGCCGGGAGCCGGGTCGGGGTGTTCGGGAGGGCGGACCAGCTGCATGCCGACCTGCGCCAGGACCGTGTTGTAGTCCGTGAAGACCGTGTCGTCCTGGATCAGGTCGTCCGGCACCAGCAGCGTCCTGGCCCGGTAGACCGTCGGCCGCGGACGTGGGACCCCGGCCACCGCGGCCGCGCGGCCGGGATCCAGGACCCGGGCGCCATGACGTTCCAGGACCGCCGCCGGGATGCTGAGCATGCGCGGCGCGAAGTCGTCGTCGTTATCCGGTTCGGCCTGGTCCCCGTCGGGGCGCGGCTGGAAATGCCATGTCATCGTCGGCTCCTGTGCCTGCAGCGCACGTGTCCGGAGCCCGCAGGATCGCGGAAGCTCAGGTGAATGGGGCGGATCGTTTCCCAACCGGATAGAGGCGGGCTGACGCTATGAGATACCGGCGTCCGGATAACAAGATAATAACGACCGCTGGCCGGCGCGCGATAGCCCGGATTGAACCGTATCGCCGTTGCCGTGGCTGTGCATTCAGCCTGCGATTCCGGCGGCCATTAGCGATGTCTTCGGCAATACCCTTCGATTACGTTCAGTCGCCTTTCGGATACGAACGGCGAACTGTTGTTCTCGCGTAGGCCGTCACTATTTCTTTCGGAGCCTCAAGCGATCGAAGAAATACCGATCACCGGCCGGCGCCCGGAAAAGTTGCCACGACCGGAACGGGGGTCGCGCTGGCCGGCTCCGGCTCAGGCCGTCGCGCCTTCCGGTGCGCCGGACGCCAGGCCGGGGCACCGAGAACCGTGACCCCGAGCAGGACCATCAGCGGCCCGGTCTCCGGGTCGGTGCTGATCCCCGACCAGAGCTCGCCCAGGCCCTGGCCCGCCACCCAGAAGACCAGCGACACGACGATCCCGGCCACGACCGCGGCCCGCCTGGTGCGGCGGCCGCCGAACACGCCGAGCCCGATCGCGGCCTGCAGGATGACCAGGTCGAGGATGACCGAAACGCCCGGCCACGGCACCCACCAGGACAGCTGGTTGTCCAGGCTGGCCAGCCAGCCCGGCGCGTCCGAGGCGTTCATGCTCAGGATCATGCTCAGCGACGCGTTGGTGTCAGCTCCCGGCAGTAGCTGCAGGATCGCGCCGCCCAGCCAGATCGCCGCCCAGACCGCGGCCGCCCCCCGGGCCGGACGCAGGGCCGAGGTGTCGTCCTGCCGCGGCCACACGGTCACGGCCATCAGGGCGTACATCGGCGCCGATCCGGGGGCCCCGGTCAGCAGGCTGGCCCCGCCGCCGAACAACCCGCCCAGCCCCTCGCCCAGATACCAGACGGCCAGCGCCCACCCGACCGAGGCCGCCAGCGCCCAGCGCGCCGTCCGCCGGTACAGCAGGCCGGCCCCCAGCGCCAGCTCGATCAGGCCGAACGCGACCACCGCCAGCACCGGGGCATGCCCGATCAGGCCGGCCGTCTCATGAACCGGCCAGGAGACGAACCCCGGCTGCCCGTCGGCGGCAGGCTCGATCACCTCGCGGCCGAACGCGGACGTCAGCAGCGCGGGCTGGAACTTCAGCGCGCCGTCGAAGGTCCACAGCAGTCCCAGCGTGATCTGCGCGCCCCGCCGGGTCACCCGGGGCCGGTCGTTGCTCATGACTTCCCTCCCGTCGAGGCGGCCTGAGTGGATTGGGCCTGGGCCGCCTGAGTGAGCCCGGCGGCGTACGCGGGCCAGTACCGGCAGGCCGGCGGCCCGCCCCGGCACGTTCCGTCGCTGGCCCCCGGGTCCTTGATCCACAGGTAGGCGTCGATCCCGGCCGGGCCGGGGTTGAGCCTGGGCGACGGCCCGAGCGCGCGGCCCGGCGGGTTGCACCACTGCGGCTCATCCCGGCCGGTGTACGGCCCGTTGCCGTTGCGGCTGGTGTCGATGACCGCGCCCACCGTGCCGCCCAGAGCGTGCTCCAGCTGCTGGCTCCAGCTGACCAGGTCCGCCGTCCAGCCGAAGTTCGACACGTTGGCCGAGAACCCGCGGCCGTCGCGCACTCCGGCGCTGACCAGCGGTCCGGCCAGCCGGGCCGGGTCGGCGATCATGCCGGGATTGCCTGCGTCCAGGTAGACCCGGGCGTGCGGCAGCCCGCCCAGCGTCTTCATGGCGTACCTGAGCAGCTGGTAGCGCTCGTCGCCGGCCGCCGGGCTCAGGCAGCCCCGGACGAGGTCGGCCAGCCCGTCGGGTTCCACGATGACGATGGCGTGCCCGGTGCCGATCGCCCCGGCCAGCTCGTCGATCCACTCCTGGTAGCCCGCCGCGCTGAGGCCCGCCTTGGCCGACAGCCCGCCGCAGGAGTCCCGCCCGGGCAGGTTGTAGGCCACGATGACCGGGATGGCGTGCGCCTGGCTGGCCGTCGCGGTGACGGTGCGGACCATGGCGATGTCGCCGGGCTGGCCCGAGGCCCAGATACCCGACGGGGTCTGGGTAATCCTCTTCAGTTCCGCGGCCAGCGCGTGATCACTGCCCGCCTCCGCTCCCGCGGCCGGGGCGTAGACCGGGTTGGCCGTATAGGCGAACAGCGCCGGAGCGGTCGACGCCGTCCCGCAGGCCGCCGCCGCCAGCGCCGCAGCGGCCGCCCCGGCCGCGGCCAGCACGCTCCACCGGGCCCGGCCCCGAAGCCCCGGCCGCCGCACCGGCCTCATGGGACCTGGACCCAGTAGGCCGCCGACGGGACGCCCTTGCTGTTGGCCGCGAACAGCATGTAGTAGCTGGGCGGCAGCAGGTTGTCGTTCGACGGCAGGGTGATCTTCAGCTCGCCGTTCCCGGCCTGGGTGAAGCTGACCGCGACCGACCGCTCGTTGACGTCGGTCACGTGGGTCGGGTTGTCCGGCCGCATCAGCCGCAGCGACTTGATGTCCGCCGTCTGCGACACCTTGATCGTGTAGCTGTGCGACAGCCGCATGACCTTGGGGGCCGAGGAGATGACCGGCCGGGTGCCCTGGAACATGTAGGGCGGGAAGTAGACGTCGATCTCCTGGTTGAAGGTCTGCGGCTGGGTGTCGTCCTTGTCGCCGTACAGCGGGTTCCCGCCGAGGGTGAGCACGCTCCCGTTCGGCAGCAGCAGGCCGCCGGAGTGGTAGTCCCGCCCGGTGATGGCGTCCGCGGCCCAGGCGAAGGAGCTGCTGGCCGTCTGGTAGATCCGGGTGTCGTGGTTGTCGCTGCCGTGCATGCCGCGGTAATAGGTGGACCCGCCCGTCACCAGCACGTTGTCGTCCGGCAGCAGCACCGTGATGGGGTACCGGGTGGGCTGGGCCAGGTTCGGCCCGCGGACCCAGGCCGGATCCGGCGCCGACAGGTCCAGCAGCGCGGTCCGGGCCGTGGACGAGTTCGACTGGCCGACGCCGCCGCCGCCCATGACCATGACCGTCTGCTTCTGGGCGGGCGGCAGCAGCACCGAGGCGCTGGTCTCCAGGTCCTGAGCGTCCGCGATACCAGGCACCGGGGTGAACTTATTGGTCTTGACGTCCCAGAACCCGGGCGAGCGCCAGGCCTGGGTGGCCGGGCCGTAGCCGGAGTTCGAGCCGGTGAAGAACAGCTCCCCGTTCGCGGTCAGGAACGTCGACGGGTAGGTCGGGAACCCGCGGACCGGGCCCTGCGACCAGGTCTTGGTGGTCGGGTTGAACATCTCGCTGTTCATCGAGATCTGGCCCTCGCCGTTGAGGCCGGAGATGGCCATGTCCATGCCGTCGCCCATCTCGGCCAGCGTCGGGTACCAGCGGGCGTAGTTCATCGAGTTGACCTTCTCGTAGCGCAAGGTCTTGACGTTGAAGATGTAGGCGTCCTTGGTGCCCTGGAAGTCCTGCTGCTGCAGCGTCATCGGCGTGCCGATGCCGTACAGCAGGTGGCCCGCCTGCTGCGCGACCGCGCCGGAGATCGTGTACTGCTCGTAGCCGCCGATCAGCGAGCCCTTGCCCTGGGCCAGCGCGTTGACCCAGACGTTCTGCTGGCTGGCCGCCACGGTCGGCTGGGCGCCGTTGGCGCCCGGCTTCTTGGTCGCCGGCGGCAGCGTGATCGCGGCGTCGGAGGCGAACCTGGTCCCGTTCGGCGCGGTGAAGATGGTTCCCTTCGGCAGCGTCCAGGCGTGGTGCGGGTTGTTGTTCAGCACCGTCATGCTGCCGCCCGCGTGGGTCGGGGTGAGGTTCTCGTACCGGGCCGTGCCCCCGGCCAGCAGGATGTTCCCGTCCGGCAGCTCGATGTGGCCGGCGCAGAACAGGTCCCACGGCGTGGGGATGAGCTGCTCCTTCATGGTCACCGGGTCGAGCAGCAGCGTCTTGAACGTGCCGGCGTCGAAGTAGGACTCGTTGTTCCCCGACCCGGCCATGATGAGCACGTCGCCGTTGTCCAGCAGCGTGGAGTGGATGCCGTTGACCCGGAACTTGGCCGGGATGTCCAGCTTGGTCCACAGCCCGTACTTGGCCTCGTAGCCGGGCCGGGTGATCTGGTACTGGTGGTAGCGGTCGGCCACCGCCGCCCCGACCGTCGGCACGTTGACGGCCAGCACCGCGCCGGCCGTCACCACCGTCAGGCCGATGGCCACGATGCGCCGCAGGGACGAACGACGATTCACGGGGATCTCCTGCCTTCACTCAGCTGCGAGGCGCCAGTACGGGCGCGGGCCCGGTCGAACAGCCAGATCGCCACCGGCGCCAGGCACACGCCGCCGATGACCGCCGTCCAGGCCAGCATCATGGGATAGGGCCGGTGCTGGATCAGGGCCGTGACGATCAGGACCAGCGGCACGGCCGCCCAGATCAGCGAGTACCGGAAGGTCCACAGCCGGTCCGGGCTCGCCTCGGATCCCTTGGCCGTGACGTTGAAGGACAGCTTCCGGCGGAACACGACCTTGAGCAGGCTGCGGGCGTACACCGGGGCCGTCAGCGCGGAGACGGCCATCCCGGACAGGCCCGAGGAGCCGGCCGGCTCGTGCGGGCTGACGTTGTGCCGCCGCATGAACCGGTACAGCAGGAACTGCATGGCCGCGATGTCCACGTAGTAGGTGAGCCACCAGCCGCTGTCGGTCCGCAGGCTGGTGATGCCGAACCCGAGGTAGCACGCGCTGATCCCGATGCCCAGGATCCAGCCGATGGCGACCGACGGGTAGTAGGTCAGCATCAGGAAGTAGTGCAGCATCGCGCCCGGCCGGAGCCTGAAGCCGGCCCGCCAGACCTGCCGCATGATGGCGTCGAAGGTGCCCGCCGACCACCGGGTCTGCTGCCCGAAGAACTCGGTCCAGGAGCTCGGTCCCTCGCCCACCGCGACCAGGTCCGGGGTGTAGACCGACCGCCACCCGCGGCCCGTCGCCTCGTTCTTGCTGGCGTGGATGCGCAGGCTGGTGGCCATGTCTTCGGTGATCGAGTCGGCGTAGCCGTGCCGGATGGCGCTGGTCCTGATGGCCGCGTTGGTGCCGACCAGCATGGCGCAGCCGCGGCGGTTGCCGGCCCGCTGGATGACGCTGTGGAACAGGTACTGGGCCGACTCCGCCCAGCGGGTGATCCGGTGGCCCTGGTTGCCGTAGAACTGCGGGCCGACCACGAAGGCCACGTCCGGGTCGCGGAAGTAGCCGAGCAGCCGTTCGGCCATGATCGGCAGCGGCACGTGGTCGGTGTCGGCCACCATGACCACGTCGTAGTCGTCGCCGTGCTCCCACAGCCAGCGGTTGTGGTTGCCGTGCTTGGTCTTGCTGGCGAAGATGCCGCTGTCGAACTCCAGGAAGCCCCGCCCCTGGCGGGTGAAGTGGTGCACCCCCAGCCGCTCGCACATCGCCTTGACCTCGGCGGAGTCGCCCTCGTCCAGCAGCCAGACGTCCAGCGGGCCGGCGTAGACGATCTCCCGGGCCGCGGCCAGGGTCCGTTCGGCCATCTCGATCGGCTCCTTGCCGGGGACGATCGTGGTGATGAACGCGACCCGCAGGGTGGTGTCCGGCTCGACCGGGATCGGGTCCCGGGCGCTCAGGCAGGCGCGGGCCACGGTGAGCACGTTCATCAGCAGGAACAGCTGCATCACGATCGATCCGAGGGCCAGGCCCACCAGCAGCACGATGTAGGCGTCGTGGGCCAGCGCGTGCCAGCTCCACGTCCACAGCCAGGTCCCGAGCTGGGGCCGGTGCGACTGGAAGATCAGCCAGTAGATGAACCAGATGTCCAGCGCCCCGAGCACCACCGCCATCAGCCTGGTCGTCACCCGTTCGCGCAGGCGGTGCTGGATGCTGCGGTACTGCACCCGGTAGGGCCGGTCCGCGGCGGGCGCGGTCAGCGGGCCGGACAGGCTGGTGAACCGCTCGTAGTCATACGGGGCGGCGGCCAGGCCGTCGTCCACCGGCGCGAGGGTGCCGCCCGCCTCCATGTACCGCCGCGGGAGCTCTCGCGTCGGGGCCGGGCTGAGGGCCGGCCGGGCCTCGGGCGCGTGCTTGA
Organism: uncultured Actinomycetes bacterium; assembly: GCA_963744005.1. Lineage (GTDB taxonomy): Bacteria > Actinomycetota > Actinomycetes > Streptosporangiales > Streptosporangiaceae > Palsa-504. Next base: position 922,066 of record CAVURU010000004.1, read on the forward strand.
TCGCCATCCCGGCCCGCAGGGCCCGGGGACGATGGTCCGGACCTGTGGTGCGGCCCCCGGGACGGCTAGCCCGGCGAAGGTCCCTCGTCGCGGGCGCGACCATCCGATCTCTGCTTGCCACAGCGTCCCCCCATTTTCGTGGTGCTGTGGACGAGCATCGCCAATGCGATTAGCGGAAATGGTTCGCGCAGCGTTGCTTTCAGGTAGCAGAGTGCCTATCAGCGCATCAGTGAAAGAGCGTCAGCTGCCTTTCCCGGGCGTCAGTCCCGGCAAAAGGCGGCCAGGTCCCGGGCCGTGTCGCGGCTTATCTCCGGGCAGGCGGCGGTGAAGATCTCGGTGCCGTGCATCGTGCCCATGACCTGCCGTCCCCGGGCCGGGACACCGGCCCGCAGCAGCAGCCGGTAGAAATTGATGCCCTCATCCCGGAGCGGGTCGCATTCGTTGACGCTGATGACGGTGGGCGGGAAGCCCGCTACGTCCTGCTCGGTGGCAAAGCCCGGCCAGGCCAGCGGATCGCGCGCGGTGAAGGCCTCCATCCCGTATCCCATGGCGCCGCGATTGCTGTGCAGGTTGATGAAGATGCCGTTGTTCTGGATCGACGAGGGGGAATCCGGCGCCGGCCACTGGCCCGCGATGTACGGGCACATCGCGTACAGCCCCTTGATCAGGCCGAGATCACCGTCCTGCTTCAGCTTCAGGCCGGTGGCCAGGGTCAGGTTGCCGCCGCCGCTCTCGCCCGCCACCACCACGCGGGCCGGGTCGATGCGCAGCCGCCCGGCGCTGGCCAGCACCCACTTCAGGCCCGACACGCAGTCGTTCAGGCCGGCCGGGAACGGGGCCACCTCGGGCACCGACGACGGCGAGACCGAGTTGCGGAAGTCGACCATGACCACGGCCACGCCGTTGGCCGCGACCAGCCGGCCCCAGCCGCTGTGCGCCCCGTCGTAGCAGGACAGCGAGGCCATCCCGCCGCCGTGGATGTAGTAGACGCAGGCCACCTCCTCGTCGTTGTCGGGCCTGATGACCTGCAGGTTGATCGTGTTTCCGTCCGGCTCGGAGACGGCCCGCTCGCTGTACATCCGCAGCCCGGTCCAGGGCGCGGCCTCCGCCGACCCGCACAACTCCAGGAATCGGCCGAACGATTCGGCCCTCGTATCAGCGACCGCTGCCTTCGCCTCGGCCAGCATCGTCTCGCGGCTGTCCGCGTCGGCCGGGGGCGCCGCGGTGATATCGGGCAGGATCGCCTTGAGCCGCGGGTCCAGCCGGATGTCCCCGGCCACGTCGTAGGTCATGGGTGCCCTCCTTTGGGCTTGGTTCTGCTCAGGGCTCCTGCGGGGTGATGACCGCGCGGCCCTCGATCGTTCCGTCCCGGAGCTGTGCGTAGGCCTCGGCCGCCCGGCTGAGCGGAAACGGCTGGACGCGGGAGCGGATCCGGCCCGCCCGGGCCAGGGCCAGCACCTCCGTCAGCTCCACCGCGCTGCCCCAGTACGGCACGGTGATGGCGCAGTCGAACGGCAGTGCGCCGGCCCGGAACGGCAGGGTGCCCCCGGCCAGGCCGACCACGGCCACCTCTCCGTCCGGGCGGGCCACGCTCGCCGCCAGCTTGATGGTGGCCTCGGTGCCCACGAAGTCCAGCACCACCATGGCCCCCAGCCCGTGGGTCAGCTCGCGGATCTGCGCGGGCGCGTACTCGCCGGAGCCGACGGCATGGTCGGCGCCGAGCTCCCGGGCCAGGGTCAGCTTCGCCTCGTCGATGTCCACCGCGATGACCTGCGCCGGGCTGATGGCCCGCAGGATCTGCACCGCCAGGTGCCCGAGGCCGCCCACGCCGATCACCACGGCCGCGCTGCCCGGGACCAGCCGGCCGAGGTTCCGCTTGATCGCGTGGTAGGGGGTGAGCCCGGCATCGCACAGCGGCGCCGCCTGGACCGGGTCCAGGTCCCCGAGCGGGACCAGCAGCCGGGCCGCCGGGACCAGCATGTACGGCGCCATGCCGCCGTCCCGGCCCAGCCCGCCGCCGGCCGCGCCGATCTGGGCCGCGTTCTCGCAGTGGTTCTCCCGCGACGCGCGGCAGGCCCGGCAGTGCCCGCAGCCCCACGGGCCGTACACGGCCACCGCCTCGCCGACCTCCAGGCCCGCTGCTCCCGGGCCCAGGGCCTCCACCCAGCCCGCGTTCTCGTGCCCCAGCGTGAACGGCAGCGAGAACCGGGACGCCCCCGGCGGCCGTTCCATCAGGTGCAGGTCAGAATGGCAGGCCCCCGCGCCCGCCACCTTGATCAGCACCTGCCCGGCCTGCGGCTCGGGCACGTCCACCTCGCCGAGCTCCGCCTGCTGGTGGCCGGTCAGCCGGTACGCCTTCATCCCGGTCTACCGGGCGCCGAACAGCTCGTGGCCGTCCAGGTAGCCCAGCTCATCCAGGGCCACGCCAGGCGTGAACCGGGCCAGTTCCTCGCGGAACGGGCCCACGTCGGTCGCGGCGCCGAAGCCCGGCAGCCAGTTGTCGTGGTGGCCCAGGACGATCCGCCGGGGCCGCATCAGCGCGGCTTCGCGCCCGACGAACTGGGCCAGCGAGCCCTGGACCGGCTCGCCGTCGATGGTGCCCCGGCCCGCCGCGGCGATGATGGCGACGTCGGGCCGCAGGCCCTGCACCATCCCGGTCCAGTAGCCGGAGGTGTCCTGGTAGAAGAGCCGTCCCTCCGGGGTGTCGAAGACGTAGCACAGCGCGCCGCCGTCCCCGCGCGCCCCCTGTTCGCTGCTGCGCAGGTGCGCGGTCACCGCCGGGCCGAGCGACTCCAGCCGTTGTCCCAGTTCAGCGAGCCGCTCCTGCCGGTCCTGGTATGGCACCCCGAGATCGCCGAGGCAGCCCTCGCTGGGGTCTGGTCCCGGCGCGTGCGCCCAGATGCAGGAGTGCAGCGACGGGTAGACCGAGACCGAGATCCCGTCGGCCAGGGTGATGCGCTCGCCGCCCGCGACCGGCATGAGCTGGCTGAGGGGGACACCCTGGGCCTCCATGACCCGGGCCGTCTCGAAGCTGCCGATGATCGTCGCCCCGGTGTTCCGGGCGATCCGCTCGGCGCCCCACAGGTGGTCGAAATGTGAATGGCCGACCACCACGAAGTCGCACCGGTCGATGTCGCCCGCCGTCAGCCCGGTGCCGGTTGCTCCTTCGGCCCGGTCAATGTAGGCGTCCAGGAAAACGACGAGCTCGCCGATCGTCAGCCGGAACGTCGCGCAGCCGTACCAGTCCAGGGTCGCCGTCACGCCCTCAGGCTACGTCTGCGCCATTTTCACCACGAGCCCCACAGAAGCACTAATTCCGGCAAATAGAAAATATCGTGTCTCAGTAATTCGGGCGGCCGGTAGATCCCGCCCAAAAACACGCTGGCCCCCGCCGTAACGGCGGGGGCCAGCAGGCCGTGGGCCGATTCGGTGACCGGGCCGGGCGGGTTAGCGCGCCTGCCAGACCGGGTCGCGCTTCTCGGCGAAGGCGAGCGGCCCTTCCTTCGCGTCCGCCGACTTCATGACCGTCGCGGTCTCCGAGTCGTTCAGGCCCCAGGACACGTCCTCGCCGCTGACCTGCCCGTCGATGATCGTGTTGGCGATGCGCTTGGACGCCTGGACGGCCAGCGGGGCGTTGATGCTGATGGCCTGAGCGAGCTCGAGCGCGCCCTCCAGCGCCTTGCCTTCCGGGACCACCCGGTTCACGAACCCGAGCTCGTAGGCCCGCTGAGCGGTGATCCGGTCGCCGGTCATGATCATCTCCATGGCGACCTTCTTGGGCAGCTGCTGCGGCAGCCGGAACGCGCCGCCCGCCGCCGCGATGATGCCCCGCTTGACCTCCGGCAGCCCGAAGCTCGCCGTCTCGGCGGCCACGATCATGTCGCTGGCCAGGCAGATCTCGCTGCCGCCGCCGAGGGCGAAGCCGTTGACCGCGGCGATGGTCGGCTTGCTGATCGGGTGCCGCGTGTAGCCGCCGAAGCCCCAGGCCGTCACCCGCGGGTCACCGGGCTCGCGCCGGTCGCCCCGGCTGAGCGCCTTCAGGTCCGCTCCGGCGCAGAACGCCCGGTCGCCGGCTCCGGTCACGATGAAGACCCAGATCTGGTCGTCGTTCTCGGCGTCGTCCAGCGCGTGGCCCAGGCCCGATGCGACGTCCTGGTTCACCGCGTTGCGCGCCTCGGGCCGGTTGATCGTGGCCACCATGACGTGCCCGATCCGCTCGACCAGGACCGCTTCGTTGTCACTCATCTTGATCCTCTCACCCAGGCTTCCTCGTCCGGTTACGCCTGAAGGCCGCGACCCTCGGCGATAACTGCTGTGTACCTTGCGCAGTAATGCGATCTTTTCAACGAGCCGGGCCGCAGGCAAGCGCTGGGGTCCGTTGGCGGGCGCCGCGAAGGGGCGGCGTCCTGTCGCCCGCTAAGCTGCGCAGCAGCAGGTTTCCCGCTACCGGGTTGTCCGCCGCTGAGGATCCCGGGCCGTGATGGCCTCGTGTCCCGGGCGGCCCCTGGCCAAGGCCAGCCCCGCGCCTCCGGTCACCAGCATGACGACCAGGAAGACCACGTAGAGCACCCCGGCCGCGGACGACCACGCGAACCGGTCCGGGTACCTGGCCAGCGCGATGAACTGCAGCACGGCGAGCAGGACGGAACTGAACAAGGCCGGCCGCACCCGGTATGCGTCACGCTCGACCAGTTCGTGCGCGGCAGCCACCCCGAAGCCGATCAGCCAGGCCCCGGTCGCCTGGGCGAGCAGGGGCGTCAGCTTCCACGGCCACCACGGGGCGGCCTGGGCCGGCAGCGCGAACAGCGCCACCCCGAAGCCCAGCAGGACAGCGGCCTGAGCCGCCAGCAAGACGCAGATCCAGCTGGGCAGCGGCGCACGCCGCGGCGGGTCATCGCCAGGCGCCCGCAGCTGCCTGACCAGGATGATCAGCATCAGCAACGGGACCACGGTGTAGATCGCGATCCAGGCCCAGGTGACCAGCCGCGTGCCGGTCGAGAACTGGCCGCCGAGATGGAAGAGGCTCAGATGGGCCACCGTGGCGACGAAGGTGAGCACCGTGAAGGTCAGCACGGTCGGCACGGCGATCCGGGCGTCGGCCCAGATCCGCTGCCGGGCCGCCATGACCTCGAACGAGACGCTCGCCCAGTAGCCTGCGCCGAGGAATGCGGCCGCGAGCGGATTGGCGATCGTCCAGGCGAAATATCTGGCCGTGTGGTCGGTGAACACGAAAAGCTGGAACCCGGCCAGCAGGACCAGCACGGCCGCGACGAACAGCAGCCTGCTCATTCCGGGCAACAACGGCTTCACGGCCGCCCGTTTCGTGGTGCGGGCCGTGGCATCCTGGCTCATCCCGTCAGCGCTCCTAGGCGTCCTGAGCGCCGCCTGGGCCTCGAGGCAGGCGTGGACCTGCGGGATGGTGACCGCACCCTCGCCGACCGCGGACCCGACCCGCTTGACCGACCCTCGCCGCACATCGCCCGCCGCGAACACGCCGGGCAGGCTCGCCTCATGCAGCGACGGCGGCCGGGCCAGCGGCCAGCGGGCCGCGTCCTCGCCCAGCATGTCGGGCCCGGTGCGGACGAACCCCCACTTGTCGCGCATGAGGGTCTCGCCGAGCCATTCGGTTCGCGGCTGCGAGCCGATGAGGACGAACAGGCCGTCGGCGGGAACATCGTGACGCTGCCCGGAGTCCCGGTCTTCCAGCACCAGTGACTCGAGCCGGTCGGCACCGGCGCCGCCGACCACCCGGACGCCGTAGATGACGTCAATGTTCGGCGCGGCTCCGATCGTACGGATGAGGTAGTCGGACATGCTCTGGGCCAGCGACTTTCCGCGGATCAGGATCGTGACCCGTTCGGCCCACTTGGCCAGGTGTATCGCCGCTTGCCCCGCGGAGTTCCCGCCCCCGACCACGAAAACTGTCCGCCCGCGCATGGCGGGTGCCTCACTGACCGCCGCCCCGTAAAAGACGCCCCGGCCGTGTAGTTTCTCCAGGTCGGGGACGCCGAGTTCGGTGTAGGCAGCGCCGGTCGCGATAACCACGGTGCGCGCTGAGAGCACGTTGCCGTCGGACAGGCCGAGCCGGTAATGACCGTCGTGGGCCGACAGGCTGGTCGCCTCCCGCAGAAACAGGAACGTGGTGCCGAACGACCAAGCCTGCTGAAAGGTCTGAGACGTCAGCACGGACCCGCTGACGCCTTGCGGGAAGCCCGGGTAGTTCCGGATGAGAGAGCTCGTCGCCGCCTGTCCGCCCACCGGCCCGGCCTCCACCACCACGGTGCGCATGCCTTCCGAGGCCGCGTAGACGGCCACCGCCAGGCCTGCCGGGCCGGCACCCACCACGGCTACGTCATAGATGTCGTCCGCTGAGATGGGTGTCAGCAGGCCGAACGCTTCGGCGATCTCGATATCGGAGGGGTTGATCAGCGTGGAACGTTGCGCTCCGAACCGCAGCACGACCACCGGCAGGTCCGGTGCGACCAGGCCCAGATCGTCCAGCATTTCGCGACCGTCGGCCGTGCCGACGTCGTAGAAGCCGATCGGGATCCGGAACCTGGCGAAGGCATCCCGCAGGTCCTGGGATCGTGCGGACCACCGCTCGCCGATCAGCCGGACCGCCTCGAAACCGCCGCCGTACCGGCTCTTCCACTCGCTCAGGTACTCGGTGATCGACCGGTGGAAGTCTTCGTCGAGACGGCCCTCCGGGCCGATCGCCATATGGTCGATCTTGCCCAGCGTGAGAGCGTCGAAGACGGCCGGCGACGTGGCCCAGTCACCCCAGCGCACCGCCGCGACACGCAGGGCCGTCGGCTCGGCGGGGCGAACCGCGACGAACGAGTCAATGCCGTCAGGCTCCTGCTCGCCGACCCCGCCGACGACCAGCGCAACCGGTGTCCCGGTGGTCCGCAGGGCGCGGAGCTGCCCGGCTAGCCCGGGCGGGTTGTCGCAGGCCACGACCCGATAGTCGGCACCGTAACGCCTGACCAGCTCGCGGAGCACCCGCTCCCGGATAGTGTCGTCACGGCCCACGACCACGATGGCGGCCCGAGGCGGAACGTCGCCCGCCCTGGACTTCGGCTCGGATTCACCCTCAGGGCTGGGTATTGCTGACATCCCCGCGCCTCCGCGGACGTGCGTCGATGACTGGCTCGGCGGTTCTCGGTCAGGACGGCAAGCAGAGCCAGGCGGCCCAGACCACAGTGGTCATGGAGCGTGGTCGCTTGGTGTGCGCTAAATGCAGATGATGTGAAGAAATCAGCGCGAAGCAGAGCCGGACCGGCTGGCCCGCTCGGCCCGCCGGCGGTGGCGCCAGGCGTCCATCGCCACCCGCCAGCGTTCCAGCCCGGCCAGCGCGGCCTGCGCGGCCTGGTTGCCGCCCGTCTCGGCCAGGACCTCGCCCAGCCGGTCCGCCACCGCCTGGTCGGCCCGGGCCAGCACCCGGCGGCCCTCGTCGGTCAGGTCGACCGAGATCCGCCGGCGGTCCTCGACCGAGGCCGTGCGGTCGACCAGGCCCCGGTGCAGCAGGCCCTCGATCACCCCGGTGATGCTCGGCTTGGTCACGGCCAGCTGCGTGGCCAGCGACGACGGTGCCTCGGCCCCCTCGGCCAGCTGCACCAGCGCCCGGTACTGAGCCGTGGTCAGGTCGACCCGGCTCAGCGCCACCTCGAGGTGGCGGCCCAGCCGGGCCACCGTCCGGCCGACCAGGGCGTCGAGGTCACCCGGGGCGGATCCTGCGGGCCGTTCGGTATTCACACCGTCACGATGTCAAACGCCGCCGGAGCCGGCGCAGCCGGGCCGTCACTGAGAGGCCTCCGCCTCGCCCTTGCGGCGGGCCAGCAGCGGCTTGCGGGCCGGCGGAACCGGTTCCACGGCGGCCATGCCGTGCACGTACCGGGTGCCCCGCGACCACGAGGCGACGGCGGCGACCAGGCAGCAGACCAGGGCGAACGTGAACGCCTCGTGCAGCCCGGACCGGAACGCCCCGGAGATCAGCGACGGGAAATAGCCCTCGCTGGTCAGCTTGGCCACCGCCGCGTGCGGGAGCGAGGCCAGCACCGAGTTGCCCAGCAGGTGCTGCAGCGGGTTGTAGCCCAGGAACGCCGCGAACAGCACCGACACCGGCGGCAGGTGGGTGACCTGGGCCACCACGGCCGGGCTGACCCCCTCGGCTCGCAGCCCGCTGCCCAGCGCCTGCGGGAGCACGGCGGACAGGCCGAGGATCATCAGGGTGAAGAACACCCCGATGGACAGCACCTGGGCGCTGTTCTGGAAGGTGGTGTTCATCCCGCTGCCCGCGCCGCGGTGCTCCGGCGGCAGGCTGTTCATCACCCCGGCCCGGTTGGGCGAGGCGAAGACGCCGGTCCCGAGCCCGGACAGCAGCAGGATCGACGCAAAGGCCGGGTAGGAGAAGTCGATGGGCAGCAGCTGGAGCAGCAGGAACGCGGTGGCCTGCATGATCATCCCGGCCGTGGCGAACGGCCGGGACCCGAACCGGTCGGACAGGTAGCCCGAGATGGGACCGGCGATCACCACCCCGATGGACAGCGGCAGCATGTAGATGCCCGCCCACAGCGGGGTGGACTCGAACGAGTAGCCGTGCCGCGGCAGCCAGATGCCCTGCAGCCAGATGATGAGCATGAACATCAGCCCGCCGCGGGCCAGCGCGGACAGGAAGCTGGACAGCGTCCCGAAGGTGAAGGCCCGGATCCGCAGCAGCTCCAGCCGGAACATCGGCTGCGCCGTCCGGCGCTCCACCAGCAGGAAGGCGGCCAGCAGGGCCAGGCCCACCCCGAGCTCGGTCAGCACCCGCGGGCTGGTCCAGCCCATCACGTGCCCGCCGTAGGGCTGGATGCCGTAGGTGATGGCGATCATGACCAGGATCAGCCCGGCCGCGAAGGTGATGTTGCCCAGCCAGTCGATGGGGGCCGGGTTGCGGGTGCCGCGCTCCTCGAGCCGGAAGTAGCCCCACAGCGTGCCGAACACCGAGAACGGTACCGAGACGAAGAACACCAGCCGCCAGTCGATGGTGGCCAGCAGGCCGCCCACCACCAGGCCCAGGAACCGGCCCACGATGCTGGCCACGTTGTTCAGCCCGAGCGCCATGCCCCGCTGGTGGGTCGGGAACGCGTCGGTCAGGATGGCCCCGGAGTTGGCCGAGATGTTCGCCCCGCCGATGCCCTGGACGATCCGGAACACGATGAGCCACATGGCCCCGGCCGAGCCCTTGAGCCAGTCCACGCTCAGCAGCACCGAGGCGATGGCGAAGATCAGGAAGCCCAGGTTGTACATCCGGACCCGGCCGAACATGTCCCCGAGCCGGCCCAGGCTGACGACCAGGACGCTCGTGGTGATCAGGTAGCCCAGCATCATCCACAGCAGGTAGAAGCTGTTACCCGGCTGGAGCGGGTCCAGGCCGATGCCGCGGAAGATGGCCGGCATGGCGATGATGACGATCGTGGAGTCGATGGTCACCAGCAGCACGCCGGAGGTCGTGTTGGTCAGCGCGGTCCACTTGTAACGCTCGCTCGGGCGGCGCCCGTGCCCGCCCGCCAGCCGGGCGGCCCGCCCGGTCAGCGGCGCTTCCGGGCGCTCTGGCGTGTTCCCCGCCGTCTCCTGGGCCAAGATCTTCCGTCCGTCGGTTGCCTGCGGACCGCCGCGGCAAACGGCTAATGGTTAGGACATCGAACAGTTTACTCCTCGCGGGCCTCACGCGGCGAGGCTCCGGCGCCGACGGATGTCGGCCGCCTGACCGGAAGCCAGCTGGCTCGCGTTGGCCAGTACTCCCTCGATCCAGCCCGGGTTGCCGGTGAAGGCGCCGGTGCTCAGCTGGATCCGGTCGGCGATCCGCACGCAGCCGGCACCGTCCGCCGGGCTGCCCTGCTCCAGGTAGGTGATCCCGATCGGCCAGTACCGGCTGACCAGGTCTTCCGCGTGCCGGAGCTCCGGCAGTTCGGTGCCGGCGGCTTGCTCGATCTTCGCCGTGACCGTGTCCCGGAACGCGTTGTCGCCGCGGGCCCGCAGGGTGGCCCAGTAGTCGGCGTTCGAGCTGTCGCAGTAGAAGTAGACCGTCCGGCGGCTGGTGTCGAAGTACAGCTTCTGCAGCTCGTTGTCGGTCACGATGCAGCAGTTGTCCAGGTCCGAGCCTTTCCACCACGGCTCGCTGAAGGTCAGGAAGCCCTTGCCCAGCGGAACGGTGACCACGTGCGGCCACCAGCCGGACGCCTTCGGGTGCACCGGCAGGCGCAGCGACCCGAATTCCGCCGGCGGTATGGCCAGCATGAGCTGCTCGGTCGCCAGGCGCCGTCGCCGCCGATCGCCGGTCAGCAGTTCCAGGCCGAGTCCGTGGCCCTCGCTCTCGGCCCCGACCAGCCGGGTTGACGAAAGCATCGTGACGCCCTGGCGCAGGAGATAGTCCCGCACCGCATCGACCAGGCCGCTGAACCCGGCGGCCGGGGCCACCCACGCGCTGCGATGTGCCGCGCTGCGGAAGGCCTCGGGATGGGTCCCGACCAGTTCCAGGCCACCCGCGACCGGGAACCGGCGGTCCCGGAGCGCCTCGTAGCCCGTCAGCGAGCAGAAGCGATCGGCCCGCACCGGGCCCAGCCGCCGGGCCAGCGCATCGTAAAAGCTCGGCTCGCCGTCGAGCCCGGTCAGGTCTATCGCCGAGAACTCGTCGGCCTCGGCCTGCCCCGACTGGTACCTGATGGTGAAGACATGCGGCGCCACGTCGAGCCCGAAGCGCCGCACCAGCGCATCCAGCCGCGGGTGCAGCCGCGGGCTGTACCGGCCCGCGCCGAGTTCGCAGACGTGCCCGAGGCGGCCCGTATAGGTGCTCAGCCGCCCGTTGTCCGGGCTCGCGTCCACGATGGTGATATCCGTGCCGTCGACGGTGCCGGCGTCGAGCAGGCTGAGCGCGATGCTGAGCCCGCCGATGCCGCCGCCGACGATAGTCATCGGCACGGGCCGCAAGTTCGCCATCATTGTTCCCTCCCGGGAATTCGGGGTCACAATTCGATGGTGCAGCGCCCTGCCGCTGGATTCCCTAGGGAGGCTTCCTAAAAGGAGCTGGCTGCTCTGCGATTTCCTAAGGAAACTCCCTAATGACGTCCGCCCCACCTGCGCCGACGAGCTCGCCGGGGCGGACAATGGGTTCGATGACGCGCAACGATGATGTGCCGATGACGCCGGACGGCCGGTACGTCATCGTGGCCGGGCGGCGCTGGCAGGCCACGGACCCAGGCATCCCGGATGCGCTTCGCACCGAGCTCGTGGCCGAGCTGATGGCGGCCCGCCGGGACGCCCGAAGCGATCCAGCGGCCGCGCGCCCGCGGGTACAGGACGCCAAGGTGGCGCTGGGGGAGCGGGGCGGACCGTGGTGGGATCCGACGCCGGATGGTCAGCGTGTGCGGCTGGCCGCAGCGATGCGGGCCCTCTTGCGGCACCGCCGTCCTGAGTCGACCATATGCCCGAGCGATGCGGCCCGGGTCGTGGGCGGCGAGTCGTGGCGGGAGCTGATGGACGCGGCTCGCAAGGTGGCGGCCGAGCTGGCCCGAGACGGGACCCTGGTCGTCCGCCAGCGCGGTGCTGACGTGGACATCGCGACCGCCGTCGGCGCCGTCCGCCTGGCCCGCGGCCCGCATTGGTAATTCACCTGTTTGCCGGTATCAGCCGCAGTAGCGTCACCTCCGTATTGGTGAGCAAGGCCGGGCTGAGCAGGTGGAAATGTGACGGGCACCGACGATAAGCGCGTTAATTATGGTCTGGGCGGTTCGTGGGGTTTTGCGCCCAGTGATCGCACCAGTCCGGCCCGCGCGGCCCGGGCCGGTGCTTTTACCGATCGCATTCCTGCTGACGGGGAACCCCAGTTCACCGAGTTGCGGGTGCACGGGGTGTCCGGGTCGGACGGCCCGACCATGCTGGAGCACCCGGACGCGTTGCAGGTGGCCGGGGACGGCACGACGATGTTCTACCGGCGCTGGACCGCGGCTGGTCCGGGCGGCCGCGGCGTGCCCTGGAATCTGGAGGCCTACTCCTGGGGCGGCCTGACCGAGAACGCGCTGAGGTCGGCGTCCTGGCTGGTCTTCTTCCCGTTCATGTTCTACAACCTCGCCCATTTCGCGCTGCCGGCCCAGCGGGAGTACGGCCGAGAGGGCGCAGCCCAGGACCGGCTGAGCCGGGACGGCGGGCACGCGGTCGCCGCCGTCCTGCTGCGCCTGCTGGGCTTCACCGCCACCGTTCAGTTCACTGCGGCCGTCGTGTCGGCCTTCACCGGTATCGTCGCCCTCCAGGCCGAACGGGCTCACTTCCCCGCCTGGCTGCACTGGTTCGCTGTCTGGACCCCCGCCGAGCGGGTCCGGCTGAGCCTGGTCGCCGTCGCCCTGGTGCTGGCCGCCATGTGGTACGTCAGCCGCTTCACCGCGGCGCTCTACGAAGGCCGGACCAGCCCGGCCGAGTCGGGCCTGACCAAGCACTGGCCGCTCATGCAGCCGCGGTTCTGGAAGGGCCAGCAGCTGGTCGGCCGGCACCGCAGCCTGCACATCGGCGGGGCCGCGGCCGCCGTGGCGCTGGTCATCTCCCGGCCCGGTACCGGCATGGGCGCGGGCCGCCTGGCCGTGCTCGCCGCGGCCGCCGTCGTGCTCTTGGCGACCCTGATTACCCTGGCCCTGCCGCTGGCCGACCGGCATGAGACGACCCTCGCCCGGGCGCCCGAGATGCCCACCCAGGTCAGACCGGACGGCACCGGGGCCACCCGCTGGTGCCGGGTCCTGCTGGGGGCCGGCGCGGCCGCGTTCATCGGCGCGTTCTTCACCGGCGACTGGTCGCATGGACTGGCCCGCCGAGGCACGCTGCCCGGCTTCGCCGATTTCTGGGTCGTCCTGCTCCTGCTTCAGGCCCTGCTGCTCCTGGTGCTCGCCGCGGTCGTGTTCGTGCTCTCTCGCCGCGCTCCGCAGCTGCCGGAGCCGTCACCCGCCGGCTGGCTCGGGCTCAAGCCCGCCCACCGCGCCGCGGTTCGCGCCACGCAGACCGCGCCGTACGCGGCCGGCCAGGTCGCCACCGTCTTCGCCGTGCTCGCCGTGTGCCTGGGCGGGATCTTCAGCGCCGTCCTCGTTCTGCTCGTCGCCCGGTTCCTCGGCACCCCGGTGCCCAGCGGCATCCGGCTCAGTCCGATGCCGGCCCAGGCCCTGCAGGTGCCCTGGCCCATCTACGCCTTCGCGGCCGCGCCGTTCGGCCTGCTCGCCGTCCTGCCCGGCGCCGTGTGGGTCTACCTCACCTACCGGAAGAACGTCCAGACCTTCTCCAAGGCCACGTCCGGCTCCGCCGGTTCCGGATCGCCGGTCAGCCGTTTCTACGGCCGGCCCGATGCGGCCGGCGCTGCCGGCCACGTCACCAAGATCGCCCGCGCCTGGGCCGTCGGGCTGCTGGCCGACCAGGCCGCGGTCGTCGCCACCTGGGTGGCCGCCGGGCTGACCGCGGTCATCGTGGCCGCTCAGATCATCGGGGCCCAGGCCAAGTCGCTGCCCAGCTGGGTGCACGGCTTTGCCGTCGCCGAGAGCTTCGCCGGCCTGCTCGTGGCCAGCGGGCTGGTCTACCTGCTGCGGCTGGACCTGAAGGACCCTGCCCGGCGCAAGACCATCGGCGTGCTGTGGGACGTGGCTACCTTCTGGCCTCGCGCCGCGCACCCGCTGGCCCCGCCCTGCTACGCCGAGCGGGCCATCCCCGAACTCGTCGACCGGCTGCGCACCCTGACCGGCACGGTCCAGGGCACCGTCGCTCCCGAGTTCAGCCTCGCCCAAGATCCCGCCTGGCAGCAGATCCTGGCCCACGTGCCCAACTCCGGGCAGTCGCCCGGGCTGATCCTCCCGGTCAGCAAGGTCCTGTTCACCGGCTACAGCCAGGGCGTCATCCTGGTCACCGCCGCCGTCGCCCAGCTACCCCCGCCGACCAGGGACAAGGTCGCCCTGCTGACCCTGGCCTCACCGGCCCGCCGGCTGCACGGCCGGGCCTTCCCGGCCTATTTCGGCGACCGGTTCCTGCGCGACCTGGCCCAGCTGCTCGACGTCCAGATGACACCCGATGGCGCCGGGGGCGGTAACGGCCGCTTCACCGGCGGACGGTGGAAGAACCTGCGCCGGCCCACCGACTACATCGGTTCCTGGGCCCTCACCGAACCCATCCACGACTACCCGGACGGCCCCGACTCCCTCGCCGACCAAAGCGAGGCCGCCGCCATCCGGGAGAACGTCGATCAGCCCTGCTGGGACCCGGTCAGCCTGGCCAGCGACATCGACCCCACCCCGCCCTTCATCCACCGGCACACCGGCTTCTGGCCCGACCCGCGGGTCACCCAGCTCGGCGCCGACCTGGGCGCTGCTCTGTACCCTCCCGCCGGCTACCCTCCCGCCGGCGACGGTCAGGCGAACAGCGGCTGAGCGGCCGTCCGGTCGGTCAGCGCGGTCATCGTCGCGTCATCCGGCGCCACGATGTGGCCCTCGTCCGGCGGCAGACCGGATCATTGCGGAGAATCTAGGCGACTGGCAGACTCGGCCACCATGACAGGTCTCACCCTCACCGGGCTGGAAGGCAAAGTCGCCGTGGTCACCGGAGCGGGCCGGATGCGCTCGATCGGGCGGCCGATCGCCGTGGAGCTGGCCCAGGCCGGCTGCGACGTGGTGCTCACCGGCACCGGCCGCGCCCCGGAGCGCTATCCGGACGACGAGAAGCAGGCCGGCTGGCGGGACATCGAGTCGGTCGCCGACGAGGTCCGGGCCGCGGGGCGCCGTGCGCTCCCGCTGACCAGCGACGTGTCCGATCCCGAGGCGGTGGACCGCCTGCTCGGCGAGGTGCTGGGCGCCTTCGGCCGGGTCGACATCGTGGTCAACAACGCGGCCTTCGCGCGCGGCGTGGACCGGGTGCCGGTCATCGACCTCGACGTCGAGCTGTGGCAGACCATCATCAACGTCAACCTCAACGGCACCTTCTACATGAGCCGCGCCTTCGGCCGGGCCCTCGCCGAGCACGGCGGCGGCAGCATCGTCAACATCTCCTCCGACGCTGGGAAGATGATGGCGGCCAACAGCGCGGCGTACTCGGCGTCCAAGGCCGGCATCCACGCCCTGACCTGCGCCATGGCCTCCGAGCTCGGCCGGTCCCAGGTGCGCGTCAACGCGATCTGCCCCGGCATCGTCGACACCTTCCGCCTGGATGACATCCCGCGCGGCCAGCAGTGGGACGACTTCGTGGCCCGCGTCCCGCTGGGCCGGGCCAGCTCCGGTGACGACATCGCCTGGATGACCGTCTACCTGTGCTCCGACCAGGGCTCCTGGATCACCGGCCAGCTCTACAGCGTCAACGGCGGCAGCGTCACCGGCCGGTGAGCGTGTCCCGGCCGGCGGTGCCTGGTCACACGGGCGCCATGGGCGGGCAGTCAGCCGGGTCGGTGACCACCCGGATCGGCGCTCCGGCCAGATAGGCCCGCACGTCCTCGGCCATCAGGGCGAAGGCGCGGCGGAAGCCTTCCTCGGTGACGTAGCCGATATGCGGGGTGAGGACCACATTGTCCAGCGATCGCAGCGGATGGGCGGCGGGCAGCGGCTCGGTGTCGTAGACGTCGACTCCGGCTCCGGCCAGGTGCCCCGATCTCAGCGCGCTGATCAGCGCGGATTCCTCCACGATGGGGCCGCGGGAGATGTTGACCAGGAACGATCCCGGCTTCATGCGGGCCAGGTCCGAGGCCCGGAGCGTGTTGCGCGAGCGCTCGGAAAACACCAGGAAGACGCCGAGCACGTCCGCCGCGGCCAGCAGCTCATCCTTGGTCACCTTGGTCACGCCGAGCTCGGCGGCGCGCTCGCCGGTCAGGTTCTGGCTCCAGGCGATGACCTCCATGCCGAGCGCCCTGGCCACCGGCGCCATCGCCCCGCCGAGCCGGCCCGCGCCGAGCAGGCCGAGGGTCTTGCCCGCGAGCGGGACCGGGAACCCGGTCTGCCAGCCGCCCGCGCGGATGGCCCGGTCTTCGGCGGCGACCCGCTTGGTCACGGCGAAGATCAGGGCCCAGGCCATCTCCGCGGTGGCGGGCAGGCCGCGCACCGGCCCGCTGCCCGCCTGCGCCGGGGCGGGCCGGGAGGTGTCGGCGGTCCCGCACAGCATGATGCCGAGTTCGGCCCGCGCTTCGTGGTCGATGACATTGCTGGTCCGTCCGTTGCAGACGATCAGCTTGAGGTTAGGCAGGCCTTCGAGTACGTCCCGTGGAAAGCGAGCCCGCTGCTGGGTGATGACGACGATCTCGTAGTCGGCCAGCTCCTGGGTGAGCCGTTCCGGTGCTATGGCCTCGCGGTAGACGGTCACGTCGGCTCCGGGCGGCAGTGCCCGACCAGTCGCCGTACTCCAGCGCCACGCCGATGTAGTCGTCCAGGATCGCGATCTTGGTCATGGGGATCCACCCTCCGGGCCGTAGCTGCATCTCGGGCCCTTCGAGGCTATCGGTCCGCCCGCAGCCGCCGGTGCTGGACGGGCGGCTCCTCCGGCATAGTAAGTTCTTTAATGAAACCCACTAGGCTGGCGTCATCAGCGCCGGTACCAGGCCCAGGAGGACGACATGACCGCGCTTCCGCGCGCTGAGCTCGGCACCACCGGGATCTCCATCTCCCGGTTCATCCTCGGTGGTGGCGGAATCGGCGGGGTGGCCGGAGTAACCGGCCCCGGGATCGGCCTGAACGAAGCCGACGGCGGCGCGCTCGTCGAGCACGCGCTGCAGATCGGGATCAACGTCGTCGACACCGCGGACATCTACGCGGCCGGGGCCAGCGAGCGCATCCTCGGCCGCTGGCTCGCCCAGCACCCCGGCGCCGAGCTTCTCATCGAGACCAAGACCGGTGTCACGCCGGACGGCCCGGACCTGTCACCGGAGCGGTTGCGCAGCAAGCTGGCTGCCGCCCGCCAGACCCTGGGCCGCGTCGACCTGTTCCTCCCGCACGCTGTCGATCCGGATACCGAGTGGTCCGCGAGCCTGCCCGTGCTCAGCGAGGCGGTCGACCAGGGGCACATCCGCGCGTACGGATTGTCCAATGTCACCGAGCGGGACCTCGCTGACGCGCTCCAGACCGCGGATCGGTTGGGCGTCCGGCGGCCTGCCCTCATCCAGAACCGCTTCTCGCTCATCGCCCGCGACGACGCAGCCGGGGTGCTCCCGCTGGCCCGCGCGGAGTCCATCGCCTACACCCCGTTCTCTCCGCTCGCGGCTGGTCTGCTGGCCGGGCGTTACGTCAACGGGGAAGAGCCCGGCCGCGGCAGCCGCCTCGCCACCCAGGCCCCGACCCTGGAAGCGCTCAACGACCAGGCCACCGCCGAACGGGTCCGCCGCTTCAACGCCGTGGCCCAGCGCAACGACCTGGCCCCGGCCGCGCTGGCCCTGGCCTGGCTCCTCAACCAGCCGGGCGTGACCGCGCCCGTCGCCGGGCCGAGCAAGCCGGCGCACTGGGACGCGATCACCGCCTCGGTCCGCGTGGCCTGGACCGATAAGCTCAGTGACGCCGTCGAAGAGGCCTTCGCCGGCTGACCTGGCCCAGACTGCTGGCCCAGACTGCTGGCCCAGACTGCTGGCCCAGACTGCTGGCCCAGACTGCTGGCTCAGACGAACAGCGGCTGAGTGGCCGTCCGTTCGGTCAGCGCCGCCATCGCCGAGTCGTCCGGCGCCGTTCCGGGGAACCGGCTGGCCGCGTCGAGCACCTTCGCCAGCAGGCCCAGGTCGCTCGCGCTGTTCAGGAACACCCCGGCGCGGCCCAGCACCCACCACACGGCCAGGTCGATGTCGTCCTGCTGCTCGAGCGGCTCGTACCAGGTCGTGTGCGTCCGCGGCCGGCCCGACCAGTGTCGCAGCGCGATCGACTTGATCGTCTGCACCGCGACGTTGTGCTCGCGGCAGGTCTCCTGCAGGGCGTTGAAGTTCTCCGCGTAGTAGGAGTTCTGCATGGTGATGAAGTTATACGGGAGCAGCACCGAGTCGAAGTCGAACCGCTCCAGGCTGCGGCGGTGCGTCGCGGCGATCTGGGTGCCGTGCCCGGTGACCCCGATGTAGCGGATCAGGCCCTCGGCCCGGGCCTCAATGGCGGCGTCGATGATCCCGCCCGGGCTCAGCGCCACGTCCCACTCGATCGGGTCGGCCAGGGCGTGGAACTGCCACAGGTCGACGTGGTCGACGCCCATCCGTTCCAGCGACCGGTGCAGTTCCTCGCGGGCCTTGGCCGCCGTGCGCTCGCGCGCCTTCGTGGCCAGGAAGAACCGGCCGGGCTCGCGTTCCAGCAGGGGCTTCAGCCGCACCTCGGCCTCGCCGTAGCCCGAGGCGACGTCGATGTGGTTGACCCCGTGGGCGAGCAGGACGTCCAGGGTCTCGTCCGCGGCCCGCTGCTCGACCCGGGCGAGAGCCGCGGCACCGAAGAGCACCCGGCTGCTGTGGTGGCCGGTGCGGCCGAACTCTGCGGTTTCGATGGGCACGAGACCTCCCAGAGGCCGAAAGGCCGAAGCGTATAGTCCGAATCATACGGTCCCGGATTGAGATGAAAAGGGAACGGTGTGCCTGACGAGCTTGATGCGCTGGCTGGCCAGCTGACCGAACGCCTGGCCGGATTGGGCAGTGCCCTGATCGCCTTCTCCGGCGGAGTGGACTCCTCGCTGGTCGCCGCGCTGGCCGCCCGGGCTCTCGGCGCGCAGGCCCTCGCCGTCACCGCCGTCTCCCCGGCTCTGGCCTCCGGCGAGCTGGACGGCGCCCGGTCGGTGGCCCGGGCCGTCGGCGTCCGGCACGAGCTGATCAGCACGGCCGAGCTGGAGCGCGACGACTACCGGCGCAACGACCGCTTCCGCTGCTACTTCTGCAAGTCCGAGCTGTACGACCAGCTGGCCGCGGTGGCTCAGCGGCGCGGCTTTGCCGTCGTCCTGTCCGGCGCCAACGCCGACGACACCGGCGACTGGCGGCCTGGGCTCCGCGCGGCTGCCGAGCACAACGTCCGGCATCCCCTGCTCGACGCCGGCCTCGGGAAGGAGCAGGTCCGGGCCCTGGCCCGGCACCTCGGGGTGCCGAGCGCCGACAAGCCCGCCTCGCCCTGCCTCGCCTCGCGCCTGCCCTACGGCACCCCGGTCAGCGCCGGCGTCCTGTCCCAGGTGGACCGGGCCGAGCTGAGCCTGAAGCAGCGCGGGTACCGCGAACTGCGGGTGCGGCATTTCGGGGAACTCGGCCGGGTGCAGCTGGGCGCGGCCGAGCTGCCGCGTACTGCCGACCCGGACGAGCACGCCGCCGTGCTGGCCTGTGTCCGGGCCGCCGGCTACCAGCGCGCCGAGATCGACGAGCGGCCGCTGCGGTCCGGATCGCTGAACCTCGAGATCACCCCGGCCGGCCGTGTCGGCTGAGCCCCCGAGGACCTCAAGACCTGGACTGCCGAACGGTCGTCCGTCCAGCACTCAAGACTGGTCTGCGGGCGTCCCGTTGGGCGAGTACGCGGTGCTGGACGTCGATCGCCGGACCCGGACCGGCGTCCCGGAAGTGGTGTTCGGGGAAGGCAAGACGCCCGAGCAGATCTATACGCTGCTGGCCGAGTTGCGGGCCCGGGACCCGCAGGCCCCGGCCCTGGCCACCCGCTGTCCGGCCACCGTCCTGGCCGGGGCAGCCGCCCGGTTCCCCGGCGAACCCGTGCACATCGACGACGTGGCCGGGACGGTCGCCGTCGGGACGCTGCCGCCCGCGCGCGGCCGAGTGCTGGTCGTCACGGCCGGCACCACCGACCTGCCGGTGGCCCGCGAATGCGCGGCCACCCTGGCCGTGCTGGGCGTGCACGCCGATGTCCTGGCCGACGTGGGCGTGGCCGGCCTCGGCCGGCTGCTGTCCCGGCTCGACGTCCTGCGCGCCGCCGAGTGCGTGGTCGTGGTGGCCGGCATGGACGGCGCCCTGGCCAGCGTGGTCGCCGGGCTGGTCAGCGCGCCGGTCATCGGCGTCCCCACCAGCGTCGGCTACGGCGTCGCGGCCGGCGGCCTGGCCGCGGCGGCCACCATGCTCGCCTCGTGCAGCCCCGGCCTGGCCGTGGTCAACATCGACAACGGGTTCGGCGCCGCCGCGCACGCCGCCAAGATCATCCACGCGGTGCACCCGTGACCGGCGCTCGGCGGCCGAGCTCATGCTCGCGGTGCAACGGTGACTGACCAGCCGCCCGCCGCCTATATCGACGCGACCGCGGGCGTCGCCGGCGACATGCTGCTGGCCGCCCTGCTCGACGCCGGCGCGGACACCGACCGGGTGCGCGAAGCCATCGCCTCGCTCGGCGTCCCTGGCCTTGGACTGCATACCGAGCCCGCCCGCCGCGGCGGCCTCGGCTGCCTGCGCGCCGTGATCACGACGCCGCCCGAACCCGACCGCCAGCGGCACCTCGCCGACGTCCTCGGCCACGTCGAAGCCAGCGACCTGAGCCCGGCCGCCCAGGATCTCGCCGCCCGCGTGTTCCGGCTGCTGGCCGAGGCCGAAGGGGCCGTGCACGGCCAGCCGCCCGATGAGGTGCACTTCCACGAGGTGGGGGCCTTCGACTCGATGGCCGACGTGGTCGGCGCGGCGGCCGCCCTGGACGACCTGGGCCTGCTCCGGCCCGATGCCGTGGTCCAGTGTTCAGCCCTGGCCGCCGGCAGTGGCTCCGTCTCCAGCCAGCATGGCCGCCTCCCGGTGCCGGCCCCTGCCGTGCTCCGCCTCGCGGCCTCGGCCGGCCTGACCCTGGCCGGCGGCGACCTGGCCGGTGAGCGCACCACCCCGACCGGCGCGGCCCTGCTCGCCGCGGCCGCTGTGCCCGGCGGGTTTCCCGCCATGACCGTCCGCGCGGTGGGCACCGGCGGCGGCGGCCGGGACACCCCGGACCGGCCCAACATCACCCGGGTCGTGGTGGGCTCCTCCGCCGCGGCGGGGGAGCGGCGCGAGGGTGAGGTGACGGTCGTCGAGACCACCGTCGATGACCTGGATCCCCGGCTCTGGCCGTCCGTCCTGCAGGCCGTGCGGGCAGCCGGCGCCTGGGACTGCTGGTGCACCCCGATCGTCGGCCGGCACGGCCGCCCGGGGCAGGTCCTGACCGCCTTGTGCGCCGAGCCGGTCCGCGGCGCCGTGGCCGACGCGATCTTCGCTCACACCGGCACGCTCGGCGTCCGCTGGTCCCGGATGAACCGGCTGACCGCCTCCCGCACCTCGGTGCCGGTGGAGGTGGGGCCGCCGGGCTGCCGTCAGGTCGTCACGGTCAAGGTCGCCGGCGCTGAGACTGGCGCTGGCGGCGGCCTAGCCGGCTTCGGCACGGCCACCGCCGAGCTGGCCGAGGCCGAAGCCGCCGCCCGGGCCCTCGGCTGGCCGGTCCGGGCCGTCGTCGAGGCCGCCGTCGCCCAGTACCGGGCCCAATATCAGGCCCAGTATCAGTCCCGGCCTTAGACCAGCGACGAGGCCTGCAGCGCGTCGGTCAGCAACGCGACCAGCGCCTCGAGCTGCACGCCAGCCGAGGAGGAGACTTCCTCCTCCGCCCCGTCCAGCGCCCGGGCCGCCAGTCCTGCCTTGGCGTCGATGAGCTCGGCGATCCGGGCGTCGATGGTCTGCGCGGCGATGATGCGCCACGCGGTGACCGGCTGGTCCTGCCCGATCCGGTGGCAGCGGTCGATGGCCTGGGTCTGCTCGGCGTTGGTCCAGGACAACTCGGACAGCACGATGTTCGAGGCGGCCTGCAGGTTCAGGCCCACGCCGGCTGCGGTCAGCGAGCACACCGCGATGGCCACGTCCGGGTCGCTGGTGAACGCGTCCACGTTGGCCTGCCGCACCTTCGGCGTCTGGTCGCCGCGGATCGACGCGAAGCGCACCCCCTGCCGGGCGAAGATCTCCTCGGCCGCGTCCATCACGTCGATGTGCTTGGCGAAGAAGACGACCTTCCCGGCGCTGCGGGCTACCTGCACGGCGTAGTCGGCGGCCAGGTCGGCCTTGGCCTGGCCGATGCGCCGCATCATGGTGAACACGTTCTCGCCGGACTCGGTCTTCGAGTCCTTCAGCTCCGACTGGGCCACCCGGCGGACCAGAGCATGGTCGATGCCGTCGGTCACCGTGGACCGGTTCGCGATCGCCTTCTCGTACTGGGCCACCATCCGGCTGGCCAGGTCCCGCTCTGCCGCCCGGATCGACCGGCCGGCAGGCCCGTCCAGCTCGACGGGGAGGTCGGCGATCCGCCGGGCCGGGATGTCCGCGGCCACGTCCACCTTGCGGCGGCGCACGATGCCGAGGTCGATCACGCAGTCCCGCGCGGCCGAGGCGAAGCCCCGGTCGGCCGGCGTCAGCCCGGTGTCCTCGAGCGCCTCGGCCAGCTGGCCGAGGGGCTTGCTGTCGTCGATCCAGCCCAGGAACTGCCAGATGGCCCGGAAGTCCTCGATGTCGTTGATCAGCGGGGTGCCGGTCAGCGCCATGAGCAAAGGGCTCGGGGTACGGGACCGGATCCGCTCGGCCAGGGCCAGCACGTTCTGCGAGCGCTGCGAGGTCTTGTTCTTGATGAAGTGCGCCTCGTCCACGACCATGCCGCGGAAGCCGAAGTCGCTGAGCCAGCCCCGGTGCCGATCCAGCACTTCATAGTTGATCACCACGATGTCGGCGAAGCCGTCGGCCGTCTCGCCGTCACCCTGCACCACGGTGGCCGGGCGATGCGGCGTCCAGTGGGCCGCCTCACGGGCCCAGTTCGTCTTGACCACGTTCGGCACCACGACGAGCAGCGGGTAGGCGTTCGCCGCCTCCGCGGCCAGCAGCGCCTGGGCCGTCTTGCCCAGCCCCGGTTCGTCGGCCAGCAGGAACGTCCGGTGACCGGCGGCGGCTGCCGCGACCACCTGACCCTGATGCGGCATCAGCTCCAGGTCCGCGGGGGTGAACCTCGCCGTCGGCACCGGGAGCGTCATGCAGGCCGGGACCCCGTCGCCAGCGCGCTCGAAGGACCCGAACAGCGGGTTGAGCAGCTCCCAGCGAGCCAGCCGCTGCGGCCGGGCGGCGCGCTGCGGAGCGGCCGAGAAGTCGGGGGAGAGGAACGGATTGGCCAGCTGCCGGGAGATCACCGACTGCGGCACGACGCCTTCCGGCTCAGCGGGGGCAGAAACGGTCGCGGCCGCGGCCGGCTCGGTCTCCTGCGGCCCGGACTCTATGCCGAGGTCTCGTATCATCTCCAGCCTGAGCGCCTTGGCCGCGTCGGAGACACCCGCGTCCTCCGCGAGCAGCGCCAGCAGCCCAGCGTCCTGGGCGGCGGTCGTCGCCAGGATGGTCGCGATGCCGTCCAGCCGCCTGAACTGCTCAGCCCGGCGGCTTTCCGATCCCGATGCCTCGCGGGCACGAGCGCGCTCGTCCCGCAGCAGCAGGGCCACGGCCTGGAACTTCGTCCGTACCGATGACGTCACGCGACCGCGCTGCGCCGCCTCTTCAACCTCGCGGGCTACCCGTGCCAGCACCGAGATGACATCTTCGCGGTTGCGGGCGCGCCGCTGTTTCTGCGCGTTCTGCCGCTGCGTGTTCTGCCGCGACGGGTTCTGCTTCTGCGGGTTCTGCGGGGCGGTACGGCGAGCGCCCGTCTGGCGCTGGCCTCGTCGAGCCAAAGACTCCTCCTCTGCCTGGCCGGGGCACCATGCCCTCGGCAGCACTGCAAAGTCCAACCGGTGGGACGCGAACGTCCCGAGCGCCGACGTTGGCGCCCGGTGCCAACGCCAAATCCCAGTTGCGGATCCCGAAGGATCAACGCAGGGACCTGACCAGCACCTCACGCGAAGCGAAACCGTCGACAGGTGGGCTGGCGACCCAGCCCGGGAAACCATCGCCAAAGGACCGGCTTCGATTTTCGCGTACAACTACTGTAACGCGTTCTCCCGAGCGCGCAATTCCCGGCGCGCGAGTCTCGGCCGGTTATGACAGCGGCGAGTACGAGGTCGGGTCCAGCAGGACCGACTCCAGGGAGATGAGCAGCGGGCCATCCGCCTCGCTCTCCGCCCGGGCCTTGATCCAGTCCGGGTCAGCGCGGAACGTGTCCCAGGCCTTCTCCCTCGCCTCACTGTCCGGGAAGGCCAGCACGTACACCAGGTCGTTGCCTGGCTGCCCGCTCTCGTCGCGAGCCACCCAGAACCCCACGACTTCCAGGCCGTGCTTGGCGAAAAGCCTCACCGTGTGGTTGGCGAACCGGGCCTGGAGAGCCTCCAGCTTCCCCGGCGCGGCGTGATAGGTGCGGAGCTCGAACAGTCGATTGTCAGCCACGCCTCAATCCTCTAGCCCAGGCCTGGCGTTGACAAGTTCGCGCGCGGACGGCGCGGCGTGCGGAGAACCTGGCGAGCATCGGCTTGCGGCCGAGGGTCACCCAGCCTGACCTCGCGAGCCGCCCGTACGGCCTGTACCGAAGGCGGCAGCCGGGCCAAAGACACGAGTAATTGCCTATCATCCGGGTTAGCTGCCGTGTCTAGAGCTATCGGAATGACCTGAGTTGATAGGAGGTGCATTCACCTGTCGCCGAATCATTGGCGATTGGGAGAACTAAATGAGTCGAAGTCATCTGCTTATCAGCTAGCAATAATTGCTCGGAGCAATCCTCGGGCGCACAATGTGTTGAAACACTGCAGTTCGTATCGAGGGCGTAATAGCGCTGCTGAGAACTGTTCTGCCGTACGCGACGTAGATCTCGCGTCGGAATCGCGGACGTGGCAACGCGTACGCCCGCATGCGAGGGGCCGGGAGGGGCTCGCGTGAGCATGTACGCCTTTGATCAGGGCTGGGACAAGGAACGTGAGCGACTGGCCGGTGCTGAGTTCCTCTTCGACAGTTCCTCCGCGCACCGGCTCGCCGACCTGGGAGTGACCGAGGGCTGGCGGTGCCTGGAGGTCGGCTTCGGAGCTGGAGGTATCGCGCTGTGGCTGTCCGACCAGGTCGGTAGCACCGGCCGGGTCGTTGCGACCGATCTGGATCCGCGGTTTCTGGACGGGCATGGCCGAGCCAACCTGGAGATCCGCAAGCACGACATCGCGGCCGACCCGCTGGAGGAGGCCGCGTTCGATGTGGTCCACGCGCGTTTCCTGCTGGAGTGGGTTCCGGACTGGCCGCGGGCGCTGGAACGGATGATCTCTGCCCTCCGCCCGGGCGGCTGGCTGGTCGTGGAGAACGCCGACTGGGGCGGGGTCATGACCCAGGCGGTTGGGCACTACACCGATCCGCCCGAACATGCCGTGCTGTACGAACGGATTCTCCGCGCGTCGCAGGATTGCCTTCGTCCCGCCCAGTTTGACGCCAACTTCGGCGGGCGGCTGGTCAGGAGGCTGATAGACGCGGGACTGGTGAATGTCGCCGGAGAAGCTCACACGCCGTTGGTGGCGGGCGGGACCGAGAAATGGGTCCCGGGGATCATCGAGTTCATGGCCGACCGGCTGGTGGCCACCGGGCTCGTCAGCGTCAGCGACATCGAGTCTTTTCTTGCTCTGACCGCCGATACATCGTTCCGCTACGCAGCTTCCCTGCTGGCCACCGTCTGGGGTCAGCGCCCGGCATATACACAGTAATTGTCCGGGACGCGATGAGCATTGATTCTGTATCCAGCCCCGATAAAGGAGGTATCAGGTGGCACATCCGAATGAAGACGCGGTGCGGGAAGGATTCGCTGCCTTCGGGCGAGGCGATCTGGACACTCTGCGGAAGCAGTTCCTCGCCGATGACGTTCGCTGGCACCTTCCCGGCCGTAGCCCGCTCTCGGGAGACTACGAGGGACCCGAGCAGGTCATGCAGTATTTCGGCCGGATCCTCGAGCTGACCGGCGGCACGTTGACCATCGACCTGCATGATGTGCTGGCCAACGATGATCACGCGGTAGCGCTATATACGATCGGCGGCGAGCGAGAGGGCAAGCGGCTGCACGACCATCAGGTCCTCGTTTTTCACCTTCGTGACGGCAAGGCGACGGAGGTCTGCACTCAGCCAGCTGACCAGTACGCGGCGGACGATTTCTTCTCCTAACCGCACGGCGGCCCGGCTGGCTGAAAGCTGAAATCCGGCGTAACCCTTCTCCGCTACCTCATCGATTTCGATCTGGTAGAGCGCGTTTCCTCCGGCGTAAGGCATGAACACGCGTGGCTTGCCGGGCACGTTGGCGCCCATGTACCAGGAGTTCGCCTGCGGGTAGAGCGACTCGCTGGCCATGTCGGTGACGTATTGCGTCCAGCGGCTTTGCGCCTCGGCGTCGGCTTCGATGCGCTCGATGTCCTGCTCGTGCAGGTACCCGATCAGCGACGTCAGCCAGTTGACGTGCTGCTCGGCGGAGACGATCACGTTGGACAGGACGGACGGGCTGCCCGGGCCGGTCAGCATGAACAGGTTGGGGAAGCCGTGCGATGCGATCCCGAGATAGGTCAGGGGGCCGGCCTGCCAGTCGTCGCGGAGCTGCCGCCCGCCGGTGCCCTCGACGTTGAGCCGGAAGATCGGCCCGGTCATCGCGTCGAAGCCGGTGGCGAAGACGATGATGTCGGCCTCGATGAGCTTGCCGCTGGACAGCATGATCCCGTCCGGGGTGATCCGCTCGATGGGATCTGACCGGATGTCTACCAGGCTCACGTTGGGCCGGTTGAACGTCTCGTAGTACCCGGAGTCGATGGCCTGCCGCTTGGTGCCGATCGGGTAGGACGGCATGAGCTTGTCGGCCGTGGTGGGGTCCGTCACGATCCCGCGGATCTTCCGGCGGACGAAGTCCGCCGCCTCGGCGTTGGCCGCCGGATCCGTCATGGTGTCCAGGTAGCCGAACGGGAACAGCGGACCGCCCAGCTGCCAGAGCTGCTCGAAGTAGGCCTCGCGCTCCTCCGGGCTGTCGTCGAAGGTGTTCTTGGTCCCGAGGACCTGCCAGAGCCTGCGCACCGCCGGGCCGCTGGCCATCTTGGCCAGCCGCTCCTTGATCCGCGCCAGCGACGCGTCGACCAGTTCGGGTACCAGTGGCGCGTTCCGGGCCGGGATGGTGAACTGCGCCGTCCGCTGCAGCACCGTGAGATGCCCGGCCGTCTGCGCGATCACGGGCGCGGCCTGGATCCCGGATGAGCCGGTCCCGATCTGGACCACGCGCTTGCCGGTGAAGTCGATATCGTGATGCGGCCAGCGGCCCGTGTGGTACCAGTCGCCGCGGAAGGTATTCAGCCCCGGGATGCGCGGTACCTGCGAGTCAGACAGGCAGCCGACGGCCGAGATCAGGAACCGGCACCGGGCGAGCAGGCCGTTGCCGGTCTCGACCATCCACTGCCGGGCCTCCTCGTCCCAGGTGGCCTTGGTCACCGGGCTGTCGAAACGGATGTCGCGGCGCAGGTCGTAGCGGTCGGCCACATGCTGCGCGTACCCGAGGATGACGGGCTGGCGGGAGTACCGCTCCGGCCACTGGTACTGCCAGTCCTGCCGGAGCTCGGTGTCGAAGGAGTAGTTGTACACCAGGCTTTCCGCGTCGCACCGTGCCCCTGGATACCGGTTCCAGTACCAGGTCCCGCCGACGTCGGACCCCTGCTCGAACACCACGGCCGACAAGCCCAGGGCCCGCAGCCGGTGCAGCATGTACATGCCCGCGAACCCGGCTCCCACCACGACCGCGTCGTAAAGGTCAGGGACGGCGCTCGCCGGCCGCGTTCCGTTGGACCCGTTTGTTCCCGGCTTCGAGTCGCTCACCGCGTTACTCCCGTGTGGCTGATCGTGGGGTGGCTTCGTTTCCACAGTGAGTCATGAAGGCCCGGCTAGACAAGCCCTGGACGACGCCCGCCGCGGCCCGGTACCAGGCTGAGAGAGATGATGAACGAATGAGCGACGCCGATCTGCACTTCTACTTCGACCCGGTGTGCCCCTTCGCCTGGATAACCAGCAAGTGGGTCCGGATGGTCGCCGAGCAGCGCGACTACACCGTTGACTGGCGGTTCATCTCGCTGCGCATGATCAACGACCACCTCGACTACGACACCCACTTCCCGGCCGGTTATGACGCTGGGCACACGTCGGGATTGCGGCTGCTGCGGGTGGCGGCGAAGGTCCGGGCCGAGCACGGCCGGGCCGCGGTCGGACCGCTGTACGCTGCGGTCGGCGCCCAGGTCTTTGATCGTCCGCGGGCCGGGCGCGACGACACCCACGGCGCCTACCGCGGCACGCGTGCCTTCCTCGAGCCGATCCTGGCTGAGGTCGGACTACCAGCACAGCTCGCCGACGCCCTCGACGACAGTTCCTTCGATGCCGAGATCCGTGCCGAAGGCGACGAAGCCCTGGCCCTGACCGGTAAAGACGTCGGCACGCCGATCATGCAGTTCCAGCCGCCGGACGGCGTGGCCTTTTTCGGCCCGGTCATCAGCCGCCCGCCCACCCCTGAGGAAGCGGTACCGCTCTGGGACCACGTGCTAGGCCTGGCCAGTTTCCCGGGCTTCGCCGAGCTCAAGCGCAGCCTGCGCGAACGCCCCCAGCTGGCCAGCTTCCAGCGCCGATCCTGACGCGTTCGAGAACTGGCCCCGCGGCACGCCGCCCGCTGCTGTCGCTAAAGGACCGGCGGCAGGCGGGATACGTGCTGGCGCGAAGCCGAGTCCCGCGGCAAGACAGGCGAAGGGCAGAACAGGCAGAAGATACCGGTAGTCGAAGTCAGCGGACGCGATCGGAAAGACGAGCAGCGTCACACCGATGACCCACGGCATCATGCTGCCCGCGCGACGAGACCAGCCCAGTCTGGGCCGCCGCTCTCTAACGCGCAATATGCCTACCACTCCGCCAAGCCCGCTGAGCAGAATGGCCCCGAACAGCGGGCCGTAGGTGTAGACGCTGCGCTGCCACGCGATGACCAGGTACGCGAACGGCTTGACGACGGTGCTGGGACTCGCGCGGCCGTAACGCGTCGCATCCTGGTCAGCGGTCCCGCCTGGAATCCAGGAGTGATGGCTGGGAATCCTTTTCGGCCACGTAGCGAAGTAGTAGTTAGACACCGTGCCGGAGCTGGGATAATTCCGGCGCGGCCAGGTGACCGCCAGGGCCAGGCCATTCGCCACCGATCTGGCGTAGCCGAACGGCTGCGCTTCAATGGCGCGGACGGCGAAGTCGCGCAGGAGCTGGTTACTGCTTGCGCTCACTGGGCCGCCTGGGAGGTCATGTAGCTGCGGCGCATGCCAGACGTAAGCACCCGGCGGCATGCGCTGGGCTGGCGATCCGGAGGGGCAGATCGCCAGTTCGTCGGCGGGCGGCTTGATGGCCGAGCACTCGGCAAATGAGGACACCCGCCCCCACAGGTAGAAGCCATCTGATCTGGTCAGTGCGTACTGGCCGGTCCAGGAATGGAACCAGGCCGCATAGGCCAGAACCGGTGCCGAGCAGCCGACCGCCATCATCGCCGCGGCCAGCCAGCCGCGCCAGTTCGCCCGGCCTCCTCTGAGGGCCCGGTAGGCCGTAAAGGCCGGGAACAGGACCAGCAAGGGCAACCCCTGGCTCCGTACGTCGACCGCATAGCCAACCAGCAGGCCGGCGGCCAGCGCGGCCGGCCACGGCGCCAGGTACCGCCACAACACCAGGAGCAGGGCCAGCATGACGAGGAACGTAAACAAGGCCTCGGTCATGATCATGTGCTCGTCTTGGACGACGAAGCCGTCGAACAGCATCGGCAGCGTGGCTACCGTGGCCCACCGGCTCGGCACCCCGGCCCGCCGGGCCAGCAGATAGATCATGACCGCGACGCCCAGGCCCATCAGGTGCTGCCCGGCGACGACGAGCGTGAAGCTGTGGAAAGGTAGCAGCGCGCGGAGGAACAGCGAGTATCCCGTCGTCTTCGACAGGTCAGGCCTGGGCCGCAACGCGGCGCCCAGGTAGACATAGGAGTCGCCGGAAAACCACAATGCGCCTGGATAGGCGAGCATCGTCAGGATGCGCAGGCCCGCGCCCGCGCCGAGTGCGATGGCAAAAGCCCGATTGCGTGCGATCAGCTGATTCAGCCGCGTCACCATCGGAGCGGCCCAGCCGGCCCGCCGCGTAGCTGCAACCCCCGTAGAACGTCTCGGCCCGAGGTGCTAGCCGCACGGCGAGGATGGGGACTGGCGCTCACCCGCCCGAGAATGCCCGTCCACCATGAAGCGGACGTGACGGCCAGTTACCGCGGTCATCCAACGTCCGACAAGATCTGGCATTGTGGTTGCGGGTTCCTTTGGCGAAGGGCTTTCAAATGACGGCTGACGATGAAATCCCAGTGGTCGCAGTAGATGGAATTGAAACCATCACTGCCGTCTCTGCGCTAGAGAGCACGCTGTCGTTTTCCAGCGACACCCTTCAACTCGCGTCCATGGCGTTTCAGCTCATACCGGCCATGGCCGGGGTCGCCGCGGTCCTCGGCGGGATCAGCTCCTGGTTCGATGCCGCGGGTAAAACGGTCGATGGGATCGATCAGATTCACACTTTTTACGATGAGGTCATCCAAAGTTATGATCAGCACCCCGATCCGGCCGCGCATCCGCAGGTTGCTGAGGCGTTTCTGGCCAAGGCGCTCGCTCTTATTGGAGAGGGCCACCTAGCTGAGGCCCTGTCGGCCTGCGACGATCTCGTCGGCCGCTTTGGTCAAGATGCCGATCCTGCTGTGGCCCGCTCGGTCCGGCTGGCCCGCATCAGTGCCACTGAAGTGCTGAATAAGCAGCACAGTTTCGAGGAGGCGGTCCGGCGCTGCGACGTGATCGTGGAGCGTTATGGTTCCGACACCGACCGGGCTACCGTCGCGGACGTGCTGATTGCCCGGCTGAACAAGCTCGAGGCGCTGACCGAACTGCAGCAGGCCGGCGAGGCGATCGCGTCTTTCGCTGAGATCATTTCGATCTGCGACACATTCGACGGCGGCGGCGCACCTGACCTGGACGCCCGGGTCCGGCAAAATCGCGTGATCGCAATCGCCATCAAGTCAGTAGTCCTGCTGCGGCAGGGGAAAGCCGATGAGGCACTCGCCGCATGTGACGAGGTCATCCAGCGGTTCACGGCCGATCAAAGCCCTGAGGTCCGAAGCGCGGTGACCCGGTGCCTGCTGGTCAGGGCCGTGGTCCTGCATCGCCTGGAACGGTGGCAGGAGGAGATTGAAGCCTTCGACGAGATCACGGCCGCCCATTCAGGCAATCATCAACTTCGGACCGTCGCGCTGAACGCCAGATTCGGCAAGATCGGACTTCTGCTCCAGCTCAGCCGGTTCCGGGACGCTGTGCGCGCCTGTGATGAGACTCGGCGGGAATTCCGGAGTGAGCGGGCCGTCCGAGTCACCGCCACCGTTCTCGAAGTCATGGGCTGGAGAGGGCTGGGCGAGCATAAGAAGGCAGTCAAGGCGTGTGAGGAGGTCGTCGATCTCATCGGGTCTGCCGCAGACTTGGGATCCCGGCAATGCATCGCATACGTCCTGTACCTGAAGGCGCAATCGCTTTGGGTACTTGATCGAGGAGACGAGGCGATATCCGTGTGCGACGAAGCCGACCGGCGCTTCGGAGGCGACCCCGATCTGGTCCTCCGGAGGGAGGTTGCGCACGCTCTGAGTTATAAGGGCGCGGCGCTCGTACTGCGTCAGCGACGGGATGAAGCCATGGCGGTGATGAGCACGATCGTGGCCCGCTACGGCCAGAGCGCCGACCCGGAACTGATAGCCATGACTACGCGGGCCCAGTCCAGGCTCGATGACCTCGGCTAAGGATCGCCCGATTCAGGCCGTGACGTCGCTACGGAGAAAGACCGTCAGCGCCGCGGCCATGGCGGCGATGAGATAGACCGCGCCCAGGATCAGCCCGTGCCTGAAGCTCACGCCCTCGACGCCGCCCGAGGCCACCGCCATGATCGACTGCCCTGGCAGCCACTGCTGGGTGCTGGGCACGATACGGGCCACGATGTTCTCGACGGCGAGCAGCCACGCGAAGCCGACGATGACCGCGAACACAGCTGACCGCACGAAGAGCCCGAGCGCCATGCCGAGCACGCTGTAGCCGACGACGGCGAGAGCGAGGTCACCGAGCTCGGCGAACAGTGCGCTCAGTCCCGTTCCGGTGAACCACGCGCCGACCGGGACCCCGCGGCTCTTGGCCGCCACGAGGGCCACCATGAGCGCGGCCACCGCAGCGAAGCAGAGCGCCAGCAGCAAGAAGGTCACCACGCCAAGCATCTTCCCGGCCAGCAGGACGGCCCGCCGGGGCTGGCGCACCAGGAGCTGGCGCAACGTGCCCAGGCTGTACTCGCTCGCGACCTGCGACGCCGCGATGCCGAACGCCACGACGCCGAGCAGCATAGCGGCCCGGGCCACCCCGATGACCAGGCCGTTCGGCTGGGCCAGCTGATGCAGCGACACGATTCCGCCGTTCGCCGAAGCCTGGGAGAACACCAGGACCACGAACATCGAAGCCGCGGCCGCAAGCCCGAGGAACGTGGACAGGAACAGCGTCCGCCGTCGTAGCTTGGTCCATTCACTGGTGAATGCCGCCCAGATCATCGGATCGACCCCATCTCCTGGCCGTTCGGCACGTCGGCGGACTCGGAACCGGTCAGGGCGAAGAACGCCCGCTCCAGGCTCTGCGTGCGCTGGGCGAGCTGACGCAAGGTAATTCCGTTTCCCGCGGCGAGCCGGTTGATGTCTGCGGCGCTGAGGCTGGACTGCTCGACGTGCAGCACATCCTCGGCCTCGCCGCCGGTCACCATGCACCCGGCCCGCTGCAGCAGGCCGGCCAGCAGCTCGCGGTCGCTCCCGAATTCTGCGGCGATGTCGAATTCCGCCTGCTGGGTGGAGCGAAGCCGGTCGACGCTTCCCTGGTGGACGAGGCGGCCGGCCCTGATCATCACGATGTAGTCGCAGATCTGCTCGATCTCCGAGATCAGGTGGCTCGAGACGAGCACGGTGATCCCGTCTTCGGTGAACGACCTGATGAGACCGCGCATTTCGACGATGCCCGCCGGGTCGAGGCCGTTGGTGGGCTCGTCCAGGATGAGCAGCTCGGGGCCGGCCAGCATGGCCGCCGCGATGCCCAGCCGTTGCTTCATCCCGAGTGAGTACGAGCGGTAGCGGTCTCCGGCCCTGGCCAGCAGGCCGGACCGGTCCAGCGCCGGATCGACCGCGCTGTGCGGAAGCTGGCCCAGGCGGGCGAGCACCTTCAGGTTTTCCCGGCCGCTCAGCTGCGGGTAGAAGGCCGGTGACTCGATGAGCGCTCCTACTTTGCTCAGATAGCTGGCCGGCTCGGACAGCTCGCCGCCCAGGATTGTTCCGGCGCCGGAGGTCGGGCGGACCAGGCCCAGCAGCATCCGGATCGTCGTCGTCTTGCCTGCTCCGTTGGGGCCGACGAATCCGCACACTGACCCGGAGGGAATGGCCAGCGCCAGGTCCTCGACGACCACTCGATCGCCGAAGCGCTTCGTGAGCCCGGCCGTCCGGACGGCCAGCCGCTCAGCAGGCCGTTCGTCCGTTCTGTCGGTCATCATCGCTGGTCGAGACACTCAGGGACCTCCTTGGCGGGCTGCTCGGCTTCGCCGAAGGTCTACCGGGCCAACGTGAAGCGAGCATGACGCCGCCCGAGGAGACGGAGACGCCGCCGGCCCAGCGACCATCGGCCGTATAACCGCTTGCGGTATATCGTTATCCGCTATACCGTTAAGCGGTACGCGAACGACCGGGGAGGGCGAGATGACCGACCGACTGGACCGATGGGCCGATCCGCCGCTGCTGGTCCTGGCCAGCCTGGCCGACGAGCCGAAGCACGGCTACGCCATCACCCAGGATGTGGCCGAGACCATGGGCGTGAAGCTGAGCGCCGGAACGCTGTATGCGGTGATCTCGCGGCTGGAAGCACGCGGGCTGATCGAGCCGCTCGAGGCCGACGAACGGCGCCGGCCGTACCGCATCACGGCCGCCGGAGCGCAGGCCCTGGCCCAGCAGTCCGAGCGGATGAGCAAGGTCGCGGCGCTCGCGCAGCAGCGGCTGAACGCCCGGCTCGGCTGGGCCGGGGCATGACCGGCCTGCCCTCCCGGGCGGTGCTGGCCCGGGCCGCGCTGGCCCTCTACCCGCCGTCCTGGCGCGCCCGTTACGGAGATGAGGTCCGGGCCTTCCTGGATGACTCCGGTGGCGGCCTGGCCGCCGCATCGAGCCTGGCCTGGCACGCTGTTCCTGCGTGGGTCGCCCCGCCTCGCCACCTGCACGACCGCGCCGGGCGGATGCGGGCCAGCCTGTCCACGGCGCTCATGTCCTGGTCCGTGCTGGCCGGCCTGGGCCTGGTTTTCGCGCAGCTCACCCAGCTGCAGGGGCTCGCCGCACCGGGCCACCCCCAGGTCCGCTGGGCCTACGCCGTCTTTGACGTCGCACTGGCCGCCTCGGCCCTGGTCGCCGGGCTCGGAGGGCTGCCCTTGTGGCTGCTGATGCTGCGGCGCGCTCGGCGCGAGCAACGGCTTCGCGATTCGGTGTACCTGCTCCTTCCGGTCCTCGCCCCGCTCGGGTACCTGGCCGCCGTCATGGTGGTGGCCGGGCTGATCGGCGGGGCCGAGGGCCTGTCCACCGGGTGGTTCCTGGCTGTCGCGCTGGCCGGCTTCGCTGCGGCCGCCATCGCCGCGGCCGGACCTGGCCAGGCGCTTCGCAGGCTGCAGCCACGGGGGCCAGCCTTGCGTCTAGCCGCCCTGGCCGGCGGCGTGTCAGCCGTGATCATGGCCGTGGCGGCCGCGGCCATCGGGGCCGCCGTCGTCGGCCTGCTGCTGTGGCAGCGTGATCTCCCGGCCTACTACCACGGCGCCGTTCCCGCCCTCTACCTGGCCTTGGTGGCCGCCGCCGCGCTCGTCACCACGGTGAGCGCGGCCCGCGGCACGCGTGCCGCCCTGGCCCAGATCTAGGGTCTCGAAACCTCGCTCTGCAGCGCTGTGCGACGGCGCTACGTGAATCCAGGGGTACCCCGGTAATGGTCATCGGGTAAGGCCTGATCTTTCCGGCGCATACATGCGCGCCAGGATGCCGCCCGATCATGACGGCACCATGAAGGGAACGCAGAAAGCGGCGCGAACTTCATTTTGGCTTCATAAAACAGCGCTTCATGCTGGCGTCATAAGCGCTAACTAGAGTTCCTTCGCAGTTAATGGCGGTGGATCGAAGCCAATCATCGAGGAGCCAATAGTGACGGCGAGCAAGAAATGGGACAAGCGTGTCGGGCCATGGCATAGTCACGTGACATCATCCGAGGCCTTCGGGAGAGTGCTCGATAATATCCTGGAATTGTCGCGGCCGCAGCAGTCCGATATATGCGTGGACCTCGAGAGCCGGCACCGGTTTCGTCACCATTACCTTGGCCCCGCTGGTGGCTTCGGTCCATGCGGTCGATATCTCGCCCGCGATGACGGAGGCGCTCGCCGACCGGGCCGCCGAGGAAGGGCTGGCGAATGTCTCGGCCGAGGCGGCGGACCTGAGGTACTTCCGGCTTCCTCCCGCTTATGCTGATCTCATTGTCAGCAGTTATGCGCTGCACCATCTGACGCATGCCGAGAAGTACGAGCTGACCAGGCGCATGGCGCAGGCGCTGCGTCCCGGGGGTCGCCTGGTCATCGCCGACATGATGTTCGGCCGCGGCGGGAGCCAGCGGGACCGTCAGATCTTCCGTCAGAAGGTGGCCGCACTGGCCGCCAAAGGGGTCGGGGGATGGTGGCGCATCGCGAAGAACCTGGTGCGTTACGGCCTCGGTATCGGTACGGAGCGCCCGGCTAAGCCGGAGTTCTGGCAGCAGGCGCTCTACGATGCCGGGCTGGCCGAGATCTCGTTTCACCCGGTCACCGCCGAAGCCGGCATCGTCTATGGCGTCCGGCCATCACCCGCCGCTGCTCGCCACGGCCTGGCCACCGCTGCCGTCGCCTGAGCAGATCGCTGGCCACCGGAGCCCAGCCGTGGCGGCGGGTGTCAGCGGCCTGAAGCTGATCCTCCCCGTTGTTCTCCTGCTGGTCACGATGATCTCGGGCTGCGCCAGCAAGCCGCCGAGGCAGGCCGCCAGTCCGCCGACGTCCGCGGCGCCAGCCAGGCCTGCACCAACCAGCACCGTGACCAGCACGCCCACGCCGGCTCCCGCCCCGCCAGCCGTCCCCGCGCTCGGCCGCGCGGGGACGTACCAGGTCCGTGCTCGGCAGCTCACCTTTACTGAGCCTGGTCACCCCGGCCCGGCGGGCGGCTTGCTCGGCCCGCGGACCCTGGTCACGCACATCTGGTATCCGCACGCCGGCCAGTACGGTGGCGCGTTCCCCTTGCTGGTTTTCGCGCCCGGATTCCTGCAGTGCTCCGCCGCCTACTCGGACTTGCTGCAGACCTGGGCTGGTGCGGGATTCGTGGTCGCCGCGGTGGATTTCCCCCGCACCAACTGCCGTCTCGGCGTCGAGGCCGACGAAGCGGACGTGGTGAATCAGCCAGCGGATATGTCGTACGTCGTGACCCGGCTGCTCGCGCTGAGCGCGCAGCCGGGTGACCTGTTCTCGGGGATGCTGGATCCTGATGACGTAGGCGCGGCCGGGCAGTCTGACGGAGGCGACACGGTCGCGGCCCTGGCCGCCAGCACCTGCTGCATCGACCACCGGGTCAAGGGCGTCGCCGTGCTGTCCGGCGCGGAGTGGCCCGTCACGCCGGGGCGTTATTTCCCCGGCGGCTCGCCGCCGATGCTGTTCACGCAGGGGAGCGCAGACACGGTCAATCCGCCGTGGCTGAGCCTGCAGCTGTACCGGGCTGACGGCAATCCCCGGTACTACCTGGATCTGCTGGGTGCCAGCCACCTCACTCCGTATCAGGGGACGAACCCGGTCGAGCAACTCGTGGCCCGGGTCACGCTGGCCTTCTTCGACCGGTACCTGCTCGGCCAGGCCGATGCGCTCGAGGCGATGAACCGCGAAGGCAACTCCCGGGGGATGGCGACGCTCGTCAAGGATGGCCACCTTCCGGGGTTATCCGCTGGCCGCGCGACTTCATGCCCGCTTCACAGTGGCCAGCCATTCTCGGGCAGGTGACCAGCCGTTCTCTATGCGCCCGCATCGTGTCGGCGGTAGCCGCTCTGCTCATCGTTTCGGCCTGCCAAGCCTCATCAACGACCGCGCCTGCCGGCGCTCCGCCCAAAGCCGATTCCAGGGCCGATCCCAGTGTCAGCCCGCAGGTGAACCCGCACGTTGCTGTGTCGATGGTCGGCATGCCGGACGGCTCGGTCGTCACCGTGGCCGTCTTCCGCGGCCCGGTCCGCTACGTGCTCCACGACGGCAGCCAGGACCCAGCGCCCGCCCGTGCGGGGCTGGTCCGGGCCGGCCCGAAGATCATCGGCACCGAACGATCCCAGCTGCTTGCCGCGTTCAACGGGGGGTTCCTGATGCGTTCTCGCGCGGGCGGCTACGAGCAGGAAGGTCACCTTTTCCGGAGCCTGCGGGACGGCCTGGCCAGCCTGGTCATCGACCGCTCGGGCCGGGCCCGGATCGGCGTGTGGGGCGCGGACGTGCCCGCTCGCCGCGAGGCGATCTACAGCGTCCGCCAGAATCTCTGGCTGCTGGTCAAGAACGGCAGCCGACCGCCGGGGCAGCTCGATGGTGGCGCTGGGGCGGAACCGTCGGCGGCGCCGAATACGTGGCCCGCAGTGCCCTGGGCCAGGACGCCTCGGGTGACCTCATCTACGCCGCGAGCATGTCCACCGTCCCGCAGGAC
This sequence comes from uncultured Actinomycetes bacterium, assembly GCA_963744005.1. Taxonomy (GTDB): domain Bacteria; phylum Actinomycetota; class Actinomycetes; order Streptosporangiales; family Streptosporangiaceae; genus Palsa-504. The sequence continues at coordinate 959,733 of CAVURU010000004.1, forward strand.
CTGGCCGTCGTCCTGGCCCGCAGCGGCGCACGCGTTGCTATGCAGCTGGACATCAATCCCCAGTGGGTGCAGCTCGCGGTGGCTCGCGCGCCGGGCGGCTTGCTGAGCGCGCCGATCCCGAGTCAGGTCCGGCCGCCCACCCAGTACCTCACCGGGTGGACGCGCGACTTCGTCACCGTCCTGGCTCAGCCCTGACCGGGAGAGTTGACCTTCCACCGGCTGGAAGGTTGAGACTCGATCCATGCAGGACGACAGGCCGCCGTTGCGGCTGACGATCGGGGAGCTGGCCCGGCGGGTCGGCGTGCCCGTGCGGACCGTCCGGTACTGGTCCGACGCCGGGCTGATCGACCCGGCCGGACGCACGGCCGCTGGCTATCGCCGCTACGACGCTGACGCGGTGCTTCGCCTCGACCTCGTCCGCACCCTTCGGGAGCTCGGCCTCCCGATGGCCGCGGTCCGCGACCTGCTCGCCCGGCAGTCCACCCTGGCCGATGTGGCGGCCACTCACGTGGCTGCCCTCGACGGCGAACTGCGGCTGCTGCGGCTGCGCCGCGCCCTGCTGCACTATCTCGCCACCACACCGCTGACCGACCTGAAGGAGCTGACCGTGATCACCGACCTGGCCCGGATGTCCGCCCGGGAACGCCAGCAGCTCATCGACGAATTCGTCGGCCGTGCCTTTGCCGGCCTGCCCTCCGACGCGCCTGGCTCCGGCATCGCGACCGCTATGCGCACGCTGCCTGCCGAGCTTCCCGATGACCCCACCTCGGATCAGGTCAACGCCTGGCTCGAACTCGGTGAACTGGTCCAGGACCCGGACTTCGCCGCGCGGGTGCGGCAGATGGCCGTCGCCGGAGCGGCGGCACCTGCCGGCCAGGACGTGGCCTCAGCCGTGGATATACCGCGGTTGCAGGCCCTCGGCCAGCAAGCCCTGCGCGACCGGATCAAGCCAGGCAGCCCGCCCGCCGAGGCTCTGGTCACGGAGCTGGCCGGCGAGAAGCTGGCTACCGCCGATCGTCACGCGCTCGCCGGCCAGCTGGACCTGTTCGCCGACGAGCGGGTCGAGCGGTACTGGACGCTGCTGGGCGTCCTCAACGGCTGGCCTGGGCGTGAGCCGGCCGTACCCGCCGTGCGCTGGTGGATCAGCGCCCTGCGCCGGTAGCCGGAACCGCTGCCGCCGTCACGCGTCATGGATTCTTCACGTTGACCGGCTAGACCTGCTTGACATGCCGCACCGCACCAGGCCCGCATGCGCGTCCTGATCGCCGAGGACGACGAGAGGCTGGGCGCCGTACTGGCGCGCGGCCTCCAGGAGCAGGGCTACGTGCTGGACCTGGTCTGCGACGGGGAATCCGCGGCGGTTCACCTCAGGCTCAACCAGTACGCCGTGGCGGTCATCGACTGGAGAATGCCGCGGCTTTCCGGGCTGGACCTGGTCGCTCAGCTCCGGCGAAGCGGCTCGCCGCTACCGGTGCTGATGCTGACCGCTCGGGACACTCCCGCGGACCGGATCACGGGCTTGGATGCCGGCGCCGACGATTACCTGGTCAAGCCCTTTGACTTCGGCGAGCTGCTGGCCCGGCTCCGAGCGCTGCAGCGCCGGCCCGGCGCCGGCCGTTCGCCGGTCATGGCCGTGGGCGGCCTGGAGTTCGACCCGGCGGGCCGCGAGGTCCGGTGCAGCGGGCCAGTCCCGTCGCTGACCGGCATCGAGCTCGGCATCCTGGAAATTCTCATCCGGCGATCGCCGGGCATCGCCGACCGCCGCACCATCGCTCAGCAGGTCTGGGCTGACGAAGCCGACGCGTTCGGCTCCAACACCATCGACGTGCACCTGGGCCGGCTGCGGGCCAAGCTGGCCGGAGCCAGCGTGCGGATCGAGACCGTCCGCGGGGTCGGATACCGGATCGTCCCCGCGTGAAGGTGAACCCGGCCGCCAAGGTGGCCGCCGCGACGACGGCGGCCATCGCCGTGGTGTACGTCGTCTGTGTCACCGTCTTCAACCTGGCCGTGTCCGCTCATCTGGCCGGCATGAGTCGACGGCCGGCTGGCGGGCCGGCTGGCTGACGTCCGGGCCCATCCCGCTGAGCTCATCCAGCGGACCCGGCCCGGACCGGCCGGCGGAGACGACGATGCCGTGCCGGTCTTCGGCTGGATCCTGGACTCGAGCCGGCAAGCGACCGCCCACTCGGCGGGGGCTCCCGTCCTGCCGGCCAGCCAGACGGCGCAGCTCCGGAGCGGCCAGGCCATGACCGCCGTGCTCGGCTCGTCCGGCGTGTTCCGTCTCAAGGCGGTCCGCAGCGGCGCGAACTGGCTGGTGGTCGGGGTCAGCCTGGCCGGTGACCGCCGCACCGAGCAGCTCCTGCTGATCAGCGAGGTCATCGGGGGGCCGATCCTGCTCCTGGCCATGTTCGCCGGTTCCCTGCTCATCGGCCTGCGAGCTCAGGCCCCGGTCGAGCAGTCGCGGCGACGCCAGCTGGAGTTCACCGCCGACGCCTCGCATGAGCTGCGCACCCCGCTCTCCGTTATCCGGGCCGAGGCCGACCTGGCCCTGGCCGGCCCGCGGGAGAGCGCCGAATACCGGGACACGCTGAACCGGATCCGCGGGGAGAGTGACCGGCTCCGTCAGCTGGTCGACGACATGCTCTGGCTGGCCCGGTTCGACTCCCACCCGCCGGTCCCCGACGAGGGCCCGGTTGACCTGGCCACCCTGGCGCGAGCCAGCGCGGACCGGTTCCGGTCCGTGGGCCCGAGCGTCGAAGCAGATATCACCGGCGGCCCGGCGCTGGTCAGCGCGCCTTCCGAGTGGCTCGACCGGCTAGCGGGCGTGCTTCTGGACAACGCCTGCCGGTACGCGGGCCCGGGCGGCCACGTGCGAATCAGCGTCGCGGCCACCGGCGGCCGGGTCACGCTCGCGGTCGAAGACAGCGGCCCGGGCATCCCGGCCGACCAGCGGCCGCAGTTGTTCGACCGGTTCAGCCGCGCGACCGAACACTCCTCCGGCGCTGGCCTGGGCCTGGCCATCGGCGACTCAATCGTCCGGTCTACCGGCGGCCGCTGGGACGTGGGCGAGTCTCCGCTGGGAGGAGCGCGGCTGTCGGCGTCGTGGCGGCACGTCCGGCTGCACCGGCCCGATCCTGACCGGCGCAGCTCAGCGGGCCATGAGCACGACCCCGCGGATCAGCCCGAGGAGTCGGGTGCCCTTCGGTGAGCCGCCAGCCGCGAGCCGCCGAACAGGCGCGGGGCACCCTCGGCTGAGTCACGAGGGCCGAGACAGGTGATGGCCGCCATCCCGGCCGCGAAGACGAGCGCCGCACACAGCGCGGCCCCGGGATCGTGCGGCGGCCGGGCGGCCCAGATCCACGGCGTGGTGGGGTTCCCGGACAGTGCCACCTCGGTGACCAGCAGGTAGGCCATCGGCCCGGTCCAGCCGAACGCGCCGCCGACCGCGGCTGCCGACAGCAGTCCGGTGCCGGTGAGGCCGGCCAGGTTGCGGAGCAGCGCCAGCGTCCCGCCGGGCAGCTGGCCGCCGGCCGCCGCGACGGCCAGCGCGCCGAAGGCGATCCCGGTGAGCAGCACGGCCACGCCCAGCCGCAGGTAGGGCAGCCAGCGGCCGGTGGCGCGTTCCGGCTCGCCGAACGGCCCGAACATGGTGACGGCGATAATGGCGGCCGCGCCCGTCTCGATGGTCAGTGAGATGAACTGCTGCGCGGCCGGGCCGCCGGCGATGGCCCAGTGCCAGTGCAGCGCGCTCCACAGCACAGCGGCGAGCGCGACCAGCACCCCGCAGGCCGCCGGGACGCGCCGGCTGACCAGGAACAGCCACGGAAGCCGCACCGCGGTCAGGGTCATCCGTTCGGCGTACCGGGGTGCCGCGGCCCCCGGAAGCGGCTCGTGTACCCCCGCGGTCATCGGTGTCCCTCCTTCGAGAGCGGGCCGGCGGTCACGGCAGCTGCGCCAGGGTGAGCTGGCCCGCTCGCAGCGCGGGCAGGTGGGCCGTGAGCCAGGCGCGCCGGGCCGTGGCCGGCTGGGCCGCCAGCCGCCGGGCGGCGGCGTAGCCCGGGCCCGTCGCCGGGCCCGGGCGGTGGGTCCCGGTCGCCAGGACCCACGAGGGCAGGCCGGAGCCTGCTAGCAGCGATGGCTGTGCGTCGAACGGGACCCCGGCCTCCTCCAGCAGGGCCGCCTGGACCGCCTGCTGGGCCGGGGTGCCGATGTCAGCGCCCGCGCCGACGAAAGCGTGGATGGCCAGGAGCTGAAGCTGAGCAGCGAACTCCGCGGTGGTCGTGCCGAACGATCCCGCGGCGCCGAACGCGCCCAGCGGCACCGTGAGGACCGGCGGCGTGCCGCTGATGGTCATGGCCTGGCCACCCCCGCCATCGGCGCTGTCGTAGGCCGCGGGCCCCTGGACGGCCCGTGTCGGGGCGCCGGGCAGCCCGGCCACCTCGGTGAACACCGGCCCGAGGGCGGCCGTGACGTCGCCGAGCGAGCCGCGATAGGCCGGAGCCAGGCACACCGGGACCCCCGCGGCCTGGCCGCAGACCGGCGTATAGCGCAGCGGCTGGCCGCTGGCCGCGTCGTGCAGCACGGGGATGACCATGCCGTGCGCCGAGAGCCGGGCCGTGCTGGCCAGGCCGATCGCGGTGCCGGACGCCGCGACTCCGACCGCGGTGATGGCGGCCGCCATCCACCGCAGCCGCGGCCCGCCGCTCGACCCGCGCAGGCCGAGCAGTCCCAGCACGGCGATGGTGAGGCCGGCCATCAGCATGATCCGGGCCATGGGCAGGTCCGGCAGCCAGGGGTAGAGCAGTCCCGAGTCGGGCTGGAAGTTGCCGTTGGAGTTGGTCGGCAGGATCTGCGCCCATCCGGTGAGGTCGTGAAAGCCGGTCTGGGACGACATGATCATGACCAGGAAACCGCCGAACGCGGCCAGCGGGGGAGCGAACCGGCTGGGCCACAGCACGCCGACCGCGAACCCGGCCGCGCTGAAGGCGCCGACCGCCGCCGCGCCGACCGCGACCCACCACCACGGCGGCTGCCCGTGCACCCCCTGGGCGGCGTAGGCCGCGAACATGGCCCCGGTGAAGGCCAGGTACGCCCCGACGGCCCAGATCGCGGTGGCCGCCCAGGCGGCGAGCTGGGCCATCCAGCGCGGCCGGGCGGTGCCGGTGACCAGGTCAGCGGTGCGGCGACGGCCGTCGCGGGACCCGGTCCAGGCCGCCGCGCCCGCCACCAGCGGGCCGAAGTCGATGATCGTGTGACCCTGGCCCAGGTTCCAGAACGTGCGCAGCACGTACAGCGCAGGCGTGCTGGTGCTGGGCCGGTAGGAGTCGAACCAGAACAGCGCGGCGATCAGCGGCAGCAGCCACGGCATCACGTTGCGGCGCAGCTCGATCCGCAGCAGCCGCAGGAACGACAGCGGCGACCCCAGGCGGGGGGAGCGCGCGGGTATCAGCCGGACCGTGGCCTCGGTCGCGGCGGTCATGCCCAGGTTCCCGCGGCTCGCTGCGGGCCTGCGGGGGAAAGAGCCGCGGCTTGCTCCCGCGCCGCCGCCAGCACCGCGCTGTAGCCCCGCTCCAGCGGCGCGTCCCCCGCCGCTCCGCTGCCTTCCCCGCGGGCGGTCAGCTCGCCCGGCGTGCCGTCGAAGACGATCTTCCCGGCGTCCATCAGCGCGACCTGGCTGCACGCGGCGCCGACGTCCTCGACCAGGTGAGTGGAGACCACGACGGTTGCGTGTTCGCCCAGCTCGCGCAGCATGGCCCGGAACGCGACCCGCTGCTCGGGGTCCAGCCCGGCGGTCGGCTCGTCCAGCAGCAGCAGCTCCGGGTCGTTGACGATGGCCTGCGCGATGCCGACCCGGCGCAGCATCCCGCCGGACAGCGTGCGCAGCTTGGCCTTGGCCTTGGTCCCCAGGCCGACCTGCTCGATCGCGGCCGCCACCGCCCGCGGCACCCGGCCCGGCGGCATGTCCTTGAGCAGCGCGAAGTACTCCACGAAGTCGCTGACCGTGAAGCCCGGGTAGTAGCCGAGGTTCTGCGGCAGGTAGCCGAGCCTGCGCCGGATCTCGCGCCGTGGCCCGTGGCTACCCGGGTCGCGGCCGAGCAGCCGCAGGCCGCCGGACGTCGGCGGGAGCACGGTGGCCATCATCCGCAGCAGTGAGGTCTTGCCTGCGCCGTTCGGGCCGAGCAGCCCGTATACGCCCGGGCCCGCGCTGAGGCTGACGCCGTCGACCGCGTACGTGCGGCCGAACCGCCGGGTCAGGTCGGTGAGCTCGATGTTCATGAGGCTCCTCTCGGGGTCCGGGTCGCGTACCAGGCGACCGCGCCGCAGCACGCGGCGAAAGCCAGATAGGGCAGGAGCAGCGCGGAATCGGTGATCGCGGTCGTCAGCCGGCCTCCCGCCGCCTGCCCGGCCAGCAGCATGATGGCCCAGCCCGACAGGCCCGCCGCCACGCCGACGTTCGGCGACCGGGACAGCGCCGCTGCCGCCAGCGCCAGCGCGCACACCGCGGTCATCGGGACCAGCCAGCCGAAGGTCACCTCGGCCGCCGCCCCCGAGGCGGCCGAGGCGGCCAGCCCGGCCGCGGCGTTCAGCCCGAACACGGCCAGCGCCCGGACCAGCAGCACCATCCGGTCGCTGACGGCCATGGACTGGGATAGCTCCCAGGCCGGGTCGATCGCCGGCCCGTAGGCGTAGGCGATGCCCGCGCCCGCGACAGCCGGCGCCAGGAGGGCCACGTAGGGCGTCCCGGTGCCCAGCGTGGCCGCCGTACCCGCCGCCAGCACGGCGGCGGTCGCGATCACCCAGCCGAGCAGCAACGACGGCGTCGTCACCAGCGCCCGCGCCAGCCCGGGCGAGCGCAGCAGCCGCACGGCCACCCGTTCCACTGGTCCCGGATGCCGGCGCCACACCTCAGCGGCCACCCCGGTCCAGACCCGGTCCAGGTCAACGTCCTCGTTCATCCCGCACCTCCTGCCGCCTGGCCGCGTAGCGCCGCCCGAAGCAGTCGTCGAGCCCGGTGAGCACGGCTCTTAACGGTTCCCTCCGGCACGCCCGTCAGCTCCGCCACCTCCGCGACCGGCCTGTCCTCCACGTACATCAGCCGCCACACCTCACGATCAGGGCTACCTTCAGGTCCCAGGACGCCGACCGCATCATCGATTGCCATCCGAGCCAGCGCCGCCTCAGCGGGATCCGCGGCGTAGCGCCCGTCGGTGGTGATCTCCGCGGGCAGTGCCGCTTCGGCCGGACCGCGCCGGCGCAGGAACAACGCGGCCTGCCGGCGAGCAACGCCCCACAGCCAGCCGGCCGCCGACCCCTCAGGCCGGTAGCCGCCCGCACCCCGCCACACCGCGAGAAACGTCTCCTGCAAGACGTCTTCAACGTCCGCAGCGGGCAGCGCTGATCGCAGCCGGGCAGCAAGCCACGGAGCGTGCCGGCCAAACAGCGCCCGCAACGCCGTGTCATCTCCCGCCGCCACCGCGGCGATCAGCGCGTCGTCGTCCATCGCTTCTCTATTGCATCCCGGCGTCAACCGGTTCATCGCGATCGAGAAATTCTCCAGGCCCGCCGCATCAGGTCAGCGGACGTCGGCGGTACAGGCAACGAGCTCCAAGGTGCAGCGCTCTTGCTATGCCTTCCCTAAAGCGTCCAGTCTCGGAGAATGCGCTTCGTGAAGTGGCTCGCCGGTGCGGTGTGGATCGGTTCCTGGTATCTGATGTACCTGGAGATCACGCGCTGGCATCACGTGAAGTCATCGCTCGCGTTCAACTCAGACCCGATCCCCGGGACCGGCATCCGCCCACGTCCCGGTAAGCCGCTGATCCTGCTCTACCTAGCGTGCGTGGTGGCCCCGGCCGTGGTCGTGGCCGGACTGGTCACCGCACGTCGGGGGAGTATCTCGGCTCAGGAATGACGCCTGCCGTGACGCTTGTTTGTGGGGTGCCTCATGGGAGTCACCTCATCCGGGTGGCGCCCTTTTCGCTCCGATCGACTAGCTGGGAGTTGTCCAGAGGCCTCTGACCTGGCGCGCCCGGCAGGATTCGAACCCGCGACCCGCTGCTTAGAAGGCAGCCGCTCTATCCGACTGAGCTACGGGCGCTCGAGGATCAGTGTGGCCGCCCAAGGTCACGCGAAGGCCACATGCGGGTCGCAGTGTGTCAAGACCACGCCGTCCCGGTGAGCCAGTGTATGTAAACCTGCCGGTCACATCCACTTCCCGCGACCAGACCGTTACCGAAACCCGACGAAATCAGTCACCGACCCCCGGATCCCCGCCGCATCCAGCCCCCGCCACCGCGCATGATCAGCCGCCGTCCCGTACCGGCGGAGCTCCTCACGGCGCACCCCCAAGCTGAGCAGCCGAAACGCCCTTCCCGTCAGCCCCTCGGCAACGCAGTACGCCGACGTCCCCGCCAGATACGGCTCCGCCAGCACCAGCGCATCCGAAGCCCCAGTGTCAACCAGCTCTCGTAGCCCGACGACGTCGAGTGGCCGCACCGTCGTCGCGTACGCCACCGTCACATCCAGGTCCTCTACCGCCTCCAGCACCGTAGACAACAACGGCCCGACTGCGACCACCAAAGCCCCGTGCCCCCGCCGTACCACTTGCAGCCCCGGCCGCACCGGCAGCGCCTCCCTGTTCTGCTCCGTCGACAACCGCAGATACGTCGACCCCGAGTCCAGAGCCCCCATCGCCGATCGCAGCAACGAAGGCACCTCGTCCGGATGTCCCGGCACCACCACCCCCAGTCCCGGCACCGTGTCCATCAGCGACACGTCCTCAGGCGCCTGATGGGTCCGCCCCGCACTGGCCGAGTCGTACGACGCGCCAATGCTGACCAGCACAGCCCGCGCATCCTGGTGCGCCAGATCCAGCTTGACCTGCTCATAAGCTCGCTCGACCAGGAACGGCGCGTAGGTGTGCACCATCGGCCGCATCCCGGCCAGCGACAGCCCACCCGCTACGCTGACCATCAGCTGCTCCCTGATCCCCACATTGAGCACCCGCTCGGGATACCGAGCCAGCGGCTTGGCGAACAGATCAGCCGAGATCTCCGCCAGCACCACCGCCGCCCGCGGGTCCTCCTCCAGCAGCAAAGCCGCCTGCGCCGCGAAGACCGTCCGCATGTCACTCATGCCAGAGCCCCCTTCGCTTCCACCTCAGCCACGACAAGCCGCGGACCACCAGAGCCCCCAGAACCACCAGGGTCGCCACGGCCAAAGGCTGTAGCCAGCGCTGCATGATCGCGCCCATCCACCCGCGTCACCGACCACCCAGCCACTGCGAAGTGCGCCTCGATCCCGCCCGGGCCCCACCCGTACGTCGAGGACCGGTTGTCGATCGCGACCACGACCAGGTTCGCGAGCCCCGCCGACCCGGCGTACACGATCGCCTCGCTGTTACTGCCCTCGTCCAGTTCCGCGTCGCCCACCAGGACGAACACCCTCGGCTCGGCCAGTCCCCGCGCGATCAGCCCGTGCGCCACGCCTACCCCCAGCGGCAGTCCGTGTCCCAGCGACCCGCTGGAGATCTCCACCCCCGGAATCAGGTTCCGGTCCGGGTGATAGCCCAGCCGCGACTCAGCCGAGCCGAACCCCGGCAGCCACGACTCCGGGATGAACCCCTTGGCCGCCAGCACCGCGTAGTAAGCGGCAGGCCCGTGGCCCTTGGACAGCAGGAACCGGTCCCGCCCCGGGTCGTCCAACCGGTCCGGCGAGACCCGGAGCACCTGGTCATACAGCACCCACAGCACGTCGAGCGTCGATGTCGCGCTCGGTTCGTGCTTCTCGTCCCCGGTCATCAACGTCATCAGCCGGGGAAGTTCCGCATAGGAAGCATAGGAAAGAGCCATACCGCCAGCCTGCGCGCGGCCACCACCGCCCGCAACGGCCGCCAGCCCCAGATCACGCCGGCCGATGGTCCTAGGACCAGGGCCCCAAGACATGACGCACGACCCAAGGAACAGCCGCCTGGCGGCACAATAGCCAGATGCCCCGCCGCCGACGCTGGCCGCTCGCCGCAGGCCTGGCCGCCGGAGTGGCCCTCGACGCCCTGCTCGGCGACCCCCGCCGCCACCACCCGGTCGCCCTCTTCGGCCAGGCCGCCGCCGCCCTGGAAGCCCGCGACTACCAAGACGACAAGCTCCGCGGCGCCCTCCACACCGCCGCCTGCGTCCTAGCCGTCACCGCCCCCGCCGCACTCATAACCAAGAAGACAAAGAGCCAGCTAAAACAAGCCGCCGCCATAGCCCTCGCCACCTGGGCCGTCACCGGCGCCCGTTCCCTCCATCACGAAGCCGAACGCATCATGGCTCACCTGGCCGACGACGACCTGCAAGCCGCCCGCCAGGCCATGCCTAGCCTCTGCGGCCGCGATCCAACAAATCTCGACGCCACCGAGATGACCAGAGCGGTCATCGAGTCAGTAGCGGAGAACACCAGCGACGCCATCGTCGCGCCGCTTATCTGGGGCGCCGTAGCAGGCCTGCCCGGCCTGGCCGCCTACCGTGCCACCAATACCCTGGACGCCATGATCGGCCACCGGTCAGAGCGCTACCTGAACTTCGGCTGGGCCTCGGCCCGCTTGGATGACGTAGCGAACTACGTTCCCGCCCGCGTCACCGCCGCCCTCACCATCGCTTGCGCCAGAGCCGGCGCAGGACCCACGAGGACAGCAAGAACCACAGACACAAAAATGGTCCCTCTGCCGGGGACGTCCGCCCAGAGTCCGCCGGCAGAGGGACATCTTGAGGTTGGATCGGCCTGGTCCGCGCTTCGCACCGTCGTCCGGGACGGCTCATGCCATCCGAGCCCGAACGCCGGTCAGTGCGAGGCGGCCTTCGCCGGTGCGCTCGGCCTCCGCCTGGGCGGGACCAACGTCTACGACGGTGTCACCGAGGTGCGCCCCAACCTAGGGGATGGCCGTGCGCCCGGCCCCGGCGACATCGCCCGCGCTGTCCGGCTGTCCCAGGCGGTCACCTGGGCTGCGACCGCGCTGGCCGTCCTGATTGCGTTTACGCGCGGCGGGCGAAGAAGCCGATGACGGCCAGCACCAGCGCCGCGATGGCGACCCACCACAGAACGTGCAGGGCGAACCCGGCTCCGAACAGTGCAAGGATGACCAGAATTGCGACCACCAAGAGCACCATTTTTTTCCTCCTTTGTAAGCTCTAGCGACCATTGAGATACCCCCCTGAACGACCCCAAACATGCGCGCGCAAACTGGTCGCGGCTGCCGGCCGCCGATAGGGTTCTGACCATGGATCTCAAGGCCATTGACGCCGAACGGGCCCGGCTGAATGCCCAGTACATCTCTGCGCGCCGCCCGCCGAGCAGCGCCCGGGGCATCCACCACACCGCGCTGCTCAGCTCGGACGTCGAGCAGACCATCCGGTTCTACCAGGAGGTCCTGGAGTTCCCGCTGACCGAGATCATCGAGAACCGGGACTACCAGGGGTCCAGCCACTTCTTCTTCGATGTCGGCCACGGCAACCTGCTGGCCTTCTTCGACTTCCCCGGCCTGGATCTCGGCCCGTACGCCGAGGTCCTCGGCGGGCTGCATCACCTGGCCATCTCGGTGAGCCCGGAGCGGTGGGACTACCTGCGCGGCAAGCTGGAGGCGGCCGGTATCGCCTACCAGGAGGAGAGCGGCGCGTCGCTGTACTTCCGCGACCCGGACGGCGCCCGGCTGGAGCTGCTCGCCGATCCGCTGGGGGAGATGTACGGGAATCAGGTGCTCTGACGGACCGTCGGCTGGCCCGTGGTCTGCTGCGCCCTCTCCTGGGTGTCCGCCTCGGCGTCGGCCCCGGTGTCTGCCTCCGGCCGGGCCGGCGGGTGGAACGGGATCCACACCTGCACGCTGGTGCCCTCGCCGCGGGCTGACCTGAGCATGGCGTGACCGCCGTGCGCGGTCGCGATGGCCTGCACGATGGACAGGCCCAGGCCGCTGCCGTGGCTGGCGCCGTTCCCGTTGCCGTGCCCGTTTTCGGCGTGCCCGCCCCGGAAGAACCGGTCGAACGCGCGGGCTGATTCTTCCTCGGTCATGCCCTGGCCGGCGTCGGTCACCTCGAGCAGGGCGCCCTGCCCGGCCCGGGCCAGCCGGATCGCGACCGGCGTCCGCTGCTCGGTGTGCTCGCGGACATTACCCAGCAGGTTGGCCAGCACCTGCCGCAGCCGCGGCTCGTCGGCCACCACGATCAGCTGCGGGGGAGTGGTGACGCTCACCGGCCGGTCCGGCTCGACCGCGGTGGCGTCGGCCGCCGTGTCCCGGACCAGCTCAGCCAGGTCGGTGTCGGTCAGGTCCAGGGAGGAGTTCCGGTCCAGCCGGGCCAGCTCGAGCAGCTCGGCCACCAGGCTGGACATCCGGTCCGCTTCCTGCTCGATCCGGCGCATCGCGTTCGGCAGCCGGTCCGGGCCCAGCGCGCCCTGCCGGTAGAGCTCGGCGTACCCGCGGATGGTGGTCAGCGGGGTCCGCAGCTCGTGCGAGGCGTCCGCGGCGAACTGCCGCACCTTCTGCTCCGACGCCCACCGGGCGCTGAACGCCTGCTGGATCCGGTCCATCATGGTGTTGATCGCCGCGGCCAGCCGTCCCGCCTCCGCGTGGTCACCCGGATCGGGCATCCGGGCCGTCAGGTCGCCGCGGCTGGTGATCAGGTCGGCCGTGCTGGCCATCCGGTCCAGCGGCGCCAGGCCGCGGCCGATCAGCCACCGCCCGCCCAGCCCCAGCAAAGCCAGCAGCACGGCCCCGGTGATCAGCTCGGCCAGCACCAGGTCGCGGGTCTGGCCGCCCACCGCGCTGTCCGGGCGCCCGATCAGCAGGATGCCCCCGCCCGCCGAGGTCTGGACCACCCCGTTGCTGTGCGTCGTCTCGGCCGCGGTGACGTGGCGCCAGATCGCGGTCAGGGCCGGGCCGCCGCCCTGGGACACGCTGAACAGGGACGCGGCCGCGTGCTCGTTGTTGAAGCTGGCCAGCGCCCGGACCGGCCCGAGGCCGGTCAGGCCGGAGACCACCCCCTGCAGCTCCGCCGAGGCCGCCGAGGGGTCGGAGATGACGGTGGCCGAGCGGCTGGCCAGGTCGTAGTACACCACCGCGTAGCTGGGCTGCAGGCCGGGCAGCTCGCTCAGCTTGACCCGGGCGCTCAGCACCAGCTCGGAGTTGAACTGATCGTGCTCGCTGTGGCCCAGCACCACCGCGGTGACCACGCCCATCACGATCAGGAACAGGGCGGTGATGGTCATCAGCCCGGCCAGCAGCCGCGACCGCAGCGACAGCCTGCTGCGCCCGGCCGGCGGCTGGCCCGTGTTCATCGGCCCACGCTCATCGGCCCACGCTCATCGGCCCGTGTTCATCGGCCTGCGCGCTCGGCCTCAGGCGGCAGCCGCAGGCTGTACCCGACGCCGCGCTGGGTGTGGATCAGCGGCGGGCCGAGCGGGTCGAGCTTGCGGCGCAGGTAGCTGACGTAGGTCTCCACCACCTGGGACTGGCCGGCGAACTCCCAGCCCCACACGTTCTCTAGCAGCTGCTGCCGGGTCAGCATCCGCCCCTGGTTGCGCATCAGGTAGGCCAGCAGCCGGAACTCGGTCGGCGACAGCTCGACCTGGGTACCGGCCCGCCGCACGAGCCAGTGCTCCTCATCGAGCTCCAGGTCCCCGACCTTCAGCAGCTCCCCGGTGGCCGCCTGTGGCGCGCCCTCCGGGGTCCGCGTGGTCCGCCGCAGCACCGCCCTGACCCGGGCCACCAGCGCCTCGACGGAGAACGGCTTGGTCACGTAGTCGTCGCCGCCCAGGGTCAGCCCCCGGATGGTGTCCGAGGTGGTGTCCCGCGCGGTCAGGAAGATGACCGGGACGTCGTTGCCCTCGGCCCGCAGCGTGCGGCAGACCTCGAAGCCGTCCATGTCGGGCAGCATCACGTCCAGGATCATCAGGTCCGGGTCGTAGGTCTCGACCTGATGCAGCGCGTCCTTGCCGGTGGCGCTCACGGAGACGGCGCAGCCGTGGAACTTCAGGGCGACCTCGACCAGCTCACGGATGTTCGGCTCGTCGTCCACGACGAGCACCTTGGGGATGCGGTCACCGTCTGCCATCACGTCTCACGTTTCTCGTTCCAGCATAAGAAAGCAGCATAGGAGCTGTGGCCCCGCCGCCGGCCCCGTTGACGGGCCCGGTTGACGACCGAGCCGACGGCCCGGCTGACGACGCTGTACCGCGGCGCGCTCGCCGCCGAAGGAGCACGCCACGGTACGAGCCGCCCGCCTAGCTCAGCGACGTCCCCGATGACGACCCGGAGACCGAGCTGGAACCGGACACCCCCGAGCCGGAGGAGCCCGGCGAGCCCGACGAGCCGGAGCTGCTGTCTGGCTTGATGACGATCAGCCGGGCGTCCTTGTTCCCGCTGACCACCGGGCCGCCGACGAACACCGGCTGGCCGACGGCCAGCGACGAGGCGGTCGTCTTGGCCCCGCTCTTGCGGACCACCGTGTCGCTCACGATCAGCCACGTCGCGGTCGTGCCGTCCGCCGACTTGACCACCACGTCGGCGCTGTTGACCGACTGGACCGTGCCGCGCTCGAACGCCACCGTGTGAAAGCCGGTGCTGTTGTGGACGGTGAACTCGCCCTCGACGCCGCCCAGCGCGCGCAGCCGGGCCAGCGCCGCCCGGACCCGCGGCAGCGACCCGGACGCGGTGCTGGAGGCCGCGTTGAGCTCGGCGTTCAGTGTCGTGCCCTCGGCCTGGCCCGGCCCGGAGCCCGTGGCGCTGGGCGAGGTGGCCGCGACCGGGGTCGAGCCGCCGGACACGACGGCCAGGGCGATCCCGCCGCCGGCCAGCAGGCCGGCCAGGGTGACGCCGGCGCCCCAGCGGAGCATCCGCCGCTTGCGAGGTGTCCCGGAAGGCGGCGGCGCCGAAGAGTACTGTGCGTATGGATCGGGTTGGCTCGACGGCCGGTGATCGCCCGGGGTTCCGGCCGGAAGGCCATTCATGGTGTTCATGCCCCGAAGAGTGCGTTCTGGGTCTTGGACATCACCCGGTCCGGGCTGCGCGCAGCCTGTGAGTGATCCGCGAGTTCGCTGTCGGCCCGCCGGGCGCTACCGGAGAGCCCACATGGTTTTCCCGGTTTCAGGTCCCGGCCTGGTCAATCGGGCACCGTGCAGTCAAAGGACAATCTCGCACAAATAGATAGTTTGGTTCGTGAATTGCGACTCATGTGCGACACTGAAGCTGTTGATCAGCCGCTAGGGGGTTAGATCGTGGTGGCGCAGGTCCCTCGAGTACCTGCCGGGGTAGACACCAGCCGACCCGCTCCGGCCCGGATTTATGACTACATGCTGCGCGGCCAGAATCACTTCGATACCGACGTCCAGGCCGCCGAGCGCATCCTCAGCGTGGTGCCCGAGATCAGGGACTGCGCCTGGTCCAACCGCGGCTTCCACCAGCGGGCGGCCAAGTGGATCGCCGAGCGCGGCGTGCGCCAGTTCCTCGACATCGGCTCCGGCCTGCCGACCGTGGGCAACACCCACGAGGTCGTGCAGAAGGTCGTCCCGGGCGCTCATGTCGTCTACGTCGACAACGACCCGATGGTGGCCGAGTACGGCGGGCGGCTCCTGGCCGCCGACCGCTCGACCCGCCTCGTCTGCGCTGACCTGCGTGAACCCGATTCGATCCTGGACAATCCCGAGGTCCAGGAGCTGATCGATTTCGGCCAGCCGGTCGGGCTGCTGCTCACTGCGGTGCTGATGTTCGTGTCGGACAGCTCCGATCCCTGGGCCAAGGTCGCCCGGTTCATCAGCGCCCTGGCGCCGGGCAGCTACGTCGCGATCTCCCATCTCACCGACGACTACAAGCCCCCGGTGACCGCCGAACGGTTCCGGGCCGTCTTCGACCAGGCCACCGAGCAGTTGCACTTCCGCTCCCGGGAAGACATCGAGCGGTTCTTCGGCGGCCTGGAGATGGTGCCGCCGTATGACGGGGCCCAGCCGGACATCTGCTACACCGGGGTCTGGGGCGCCGAGGATCCGGTGCTCGCCGACACCGACGGCCAGCGCTGGCTCTACTGCGGCGTCGCCCGCAAGCCGTGAAACCTGGCCGCCCGTGACCGCCCAGCCCGCCGGAACGCAGCCGCCCCCCAGCACGCAGCCGTCTTTCAGCACGCGGCCGCCGGCCAAGCCCACGGTCCGCGACCTCGGCCTCGACCTCGCCGCCCAGGCCTGGCAGCGCTCCGGTGACGGCGACGGCGCCATCGAGGTCGCCTTCGTCCGCTCTGACGCCACGGCCGACCCTACCCAGGCCGCCCCGACCGGCCAGCTGGCCCACGCTGCGGCCCCGGGTACGGCTGTGGCCTCAGCCCACGCTGAGGCCGCGGGCCAGTGGGTCCTGATGAGGGTGACCGGTGACCCCGAGGGCCGGGTTCTCGTCTTCGACCGGAACGAGTGGGAGTGCTTCCTCGACGGTGCCCGCAACGGCGAGTTCGACGACGCCACCGACCAGGCCCGCCTGGCCGGCGGCAGTGAAGACGGCCATGCTGTCCGTTCCGTCCCCAGGTCGAAATAACTCCTGGTTTGTGATTCGCAAATTGGGTACCGTGTAGGACATGACAGGGTTCCTGTCAAGAAGGGGGAGCCGAAATGAGCGATGAGGCCTACGGTGCCACCATCGCCAAGCGTCGGCTTGCCCGGCTGCTCACCGAGGCGCGGCTGCGCACCGGTTACACCGCCAACCACGCCTGCGACATCCTGAACTGGGGTCGCGGCAAGGTCGGCCGCTTCGAGGCCAACCAGTGGAAGCGCCCGGAGATGAGTGACATCCGGGACCTGATCCGTATCTACGGCATCGAGGGACCCGAGCGGGAAGAGATCGAGGACCTGGCCATCCGTGCCCGGGCCCGGCCCTGGTGGCGTGAGTACCCCGAGATCTTCGACGGCGAGTTCCCCGGCTACGAGAACGACGCCACCACCATCCGTGTCTTCATGCCGCTCGTGCTGCCCGGCCTGCTCCAGACTCCGGCCTACACCGAAGCCCTGATGCGGTCCGGGCCCCGTCCGCCCGCCTACCGGCGCAAGGCGGTGGACTCCCGGCTGCGCCGGCAGGAGATCCTGGACCGCACTGACGGCTCGGCCCCGATGGTCAGCGCGGTCGTCACCGAAGCCTCCCTGCTCTACCGCTGGGGCCTGCGGGAAGACCGCCGCGAGCAGATCGAGCACCTGGTCTCGCTGGGCGCCCGCCGGAACATCCAGCTGCACGTCCAGCGCTTCGAAGACGGCCCGCCCACCGGGATCGTCTCCATGGTCAACATCTTCGGGTTTCGCGACGACGAGCCGAGCCTCGTCTTCGTCGAGACCGACTACTCGGTGGAGGAGGTCAGCAAGCCCGAGTCGGTGCAGGGATACAGCGAGTCGTTCGAACGAGCCCGCGATGCCGCGCTCGAGCCCGCTGACACCACTGCCTACCTCGAACGTCTCGCCAAGCGAATGGAGTAGGTCATGATCGATCTGTCTGCGGCCATCTGGCGGAAGGCGCGGCTGTCCGCGCACAACGGCGGCTGCGTCGAAATCGCGGCCAATCTTCCTGAGGTGGCCGCCATCAGGGACAGCAAGCGTCCCGACGGGGGAGCGCACGTCATCGGCCGTGGCGCCTTCGCCGAGTTCCTGGCCGACGTCAAGCAGGGCCGCTACGACCTGGATTAATTCTCCCTCGACCGCAGGAAAGCCCCCGGATGGACACCCTTCCGGGGGCTTTCCTATGCGCGGGCCGCGGGCCCCGGCCCGGCCCAAAAACCTTCGGCTTTGCCGTCCGTGGCGAAAGTTTTACGTCTGCCATTCCTTCGCCGGAGCGGCCGCAGAAGCAGCCATTCATCCGCGAAAAACGGCCCGATCGCGCCGGATTTCCGCCACACCCGCTGGCCCTGTTCTCGCCCGCCCCGCCAGCAACGTCCTAAGGGCCCGGGTGACCTGGCCAGACTCCGGGATCGGCCACGTCACCTGCGGCAATGACCCTGAATAATCAGCATTTGCCCGAAAAGACCGATATGCGCAAAACGGCACGACTACGGCCAACTGCGACGAAAATAATGATGCCAGCGATATTGCGAAGCAGGTCCGGCGAGTCGTAACCTGTGTTTCACAGATTAAGAGTCGGAAACCAAGTAATGTGGTTTCGAGTAATTGATGCCTTCGGCACCCCCTCCTGCCGGCGGGCCTTACGACGGGAGATCGTCGGTGGCATCAGGCGCGTTGCAGCGGCATATCGGCAGCTGGCCAGGGGTTCAACCGGGCCATTGCTATGCGTGGCCGCTGCCCTCGGATGCCACGTGTGCGACTGTCGCGCGGCAGGCGCTCCGGGACGCGGTCTCGGATATTGGTCTCGAGCCCGGCCTCGTCGAGGACTGCGTCCTCATGGCCAGCGAGCTCGCCGCCAACACCCTGCACGCGCAAATGGTGGCCGAGGCCGGCGGAGGGGGGAATCGGCTCGCGTCCGCGACAGCGGACGTGGAGGGCGAGCCGATCCAGTCCGCCGGCCCGGCCCCGCGGGCCCCGAAGAGCCGTCACCGGCCTTCGCGGGTCCCCAGGCTTCCCCAGCCCGCTGGGGTTCCCCGCAAGGGGCAGGCCGAGATCTGGCTCTACCTGCGCGGTCAAGGGGTCCGCCGCGAGCTGGTGTGCAAGGTCTTCGACTGCTGCCCGGGCTGGCGCGACGGTATCGAGCCGTCGGCCGACCCGATTCCGCCCGACGCCGACGGCGGCCGCGGGCTGCAGATCGTCCAGGAGCTGTCCGGCGGCCGGTGGGGCCACCACGCCACCCGGGCCCGGCTCAGCCGCTGGGGCCAGCGCGGCAAGGCGGTCTGGTTCGCCGTGCCCGCCCCGCTGGCGCACGCCCGGCTGGTGGACGTGACCGGCCTGCGCGAGTACACCCTGTCCGCCGACGCCGCCGAGCTGGCCTGCGATCAGCTCAGCGCAGGCGAGGCGGCCCGTGAGCTGCAGTCCATGCTGGACGGCCGCGGCTTCGCGGGCGGCCTGGTCCGTGACCTGCCCGCCCGGGACCTGTCCATCGTGTCGGTTCGCCGGGGCCTGACCGTCTGGTGCCAGTCGGGCGTCGTGTCGCTGACCACCCCGTGGGGCTCCAGCCAGCAGTGGTGCTACGCCGACCTGGTCGAGGCGGCCGAGCAGACCGTGCGGCGCTCCGAGGAGCTGGACCTGCAGCAGGACGAGCAGGCCCCGCGCTAAGGCCCCGCTGGGGCACTGGGCTGGGATGCCGGGCTGATCAGCGGCCCATCGCCTGGGCCACCCGCTGGTAGACCCCCAGCGTCAGGTCCCAGAACCGGTCCACGTCGATCGACATGGCCACCTGGGCGTTGCCCGCGGCCGTCTGGTCGCCCTGGGCCGCTACCTTCGGCGCCTCGAAGTCGGTGACGGTCATCCCCGAGGTCAGCCGCCCGGCCGTCTCCACACCGATCCAGGCCGGCCGCACGCCGAACAGGCCGGGGTCGGCCACCCACGCCACCGCGCACACGTCGTGCACCGGCGGCCCGGTCAGCACGCCCTCGCTCCCGGCCCGGGCCTGCGACTCATACCGGTCCAGCGCGGGCAGCAGCAGCTCGGTGCCCAGCGCTCCCAAGCCGCGCATCCGCTCCTGGACCGCCGGGCTGGCCCCGGTCCGCATGGTCACGTCCAGGCCCAGGACGGTCACCGTCCAGCCTGCCCGGAACACCGCGGCCGCCGCCTCCGGGTCGGCCCACATGTTGTACTCCGCGGCCGGGGTGACGTTGCCGCGTCCCGCCGACCCGCCCATGATCACGAACTCCCGCACCCAGTCGGCCAGCCGCGGCTCGCGCTTGACGGCCAGCGCGATGTTGGTCAGCGGCCCGGTCGCCACCAGGGTGATCTCCCCGCGGGCGGAGCCGATGGTGTCGATGATGTAGTCCACCGCGTGCCCGGCCGCCGCGGTCGCCTTCGGCGCGGGCAGCTTCGCGCCGCCCAGCCCCGATTCACCGTGCACGTGCCGGGCGTCGAACGCCGGGCGCAGCAGCGGCCCGGCACAGCCCGCCGTCACCGAGACCTCGCCCGCGCCGATGTACTCGCACACCGCCAGCGCGTTGGCCGTGGTCTTGACCAGGCCCGCGTTCCCGGCCACCGTGGTCAGGCCGAGCAGGTCGATGCCGGGGTGCCCGTGCGCGAAGACGATCGCCAGCGCGTCGTCGATGCCCGGGTCGCAGTCGAGGATGATCGGTGTGGCCATGTCTGCTTTCTCTGTCTGATCGTGCTCGTGATGAAGGTACCGAACGATCCGTGCCGCGCGCCCAGGTGACCCGCAGACGCTGTACTTGTGTAGCCTTCACCCGAGGAGGTCTGTCATGCACAACCCGCCCATCGCGGCCGTGGAGAGCGACGATCCGGAGATCGCCGAGCTCATCCAGGCCGAGGCTCGCAGGCAGCACGAGAAGGCCCGGCTGATCCCGTCGGAGAACTACGTCTCGCTCGCCGTGCTCGAGGCGTCGGGCAGCGTGCTGACCAACAAGTATTCCGAGGGTTACCCCGGCCGCCGGTACTACGAGGGCCAGCAGTTCATCGACCCGATCGAGACCATCGCCCAGGACCGGGCCAAGGCCCTGTTCGGCGTGGATCACGCCAACGTGCAGCCCTACTCCGGCTCGCCCGCCAACCTCGCCGTGTACCTGGCCTTCGCCCAGCCGGGCGACACCATCATGGGCATGTCGCTGCCCATGGGCGGCCACCTCACCCACGGCTGGTCGGTCTCCGCGACCGGAAAGTGGTTCAACCCGGTCCGCTACGGCGTGCGGCCCGACACCGGCCGCGTCGACCTGGACGAGGTCCGCGATCTGGCCCTCAAAGAGCGGCCCAAGATCATCTTCTGCGGCGGCACGGCCATCCCGCGGACCATCGACTTTCCCGCCTTCGCCGCCATCGCGGCCGAGGCCGGCGCTGTGCTGATCGCCGACATCGCGCACATCGCCGGCCTGATCGCCGGCGGCGCGCACCCCTCGCCCGTCGGGCACGCCCAGGTCATCACCACCACCACGCACAAGACCCTGCGCGGCCCCCGTGGCGCCATGATCATGTCCGACGCCGAGCACGCCTCGGCCGTGGACCGGGCCGTGTTCCCTGGCCTGCAGGGCGGCCCGCACAACCACACCACGGCCGGGATCGCGGTGGCGCTGCGCGAGGCGGCCCGGGACGACTTCCGCGACTACGCCCACCAGATCGTCAAGAACGCGGTGGCGCTGGCCGGAGCGCTGTCTGAACGCGGCTACGACCTGGTCTCCGGCGGGACCGACAACCACCTGATCCTGATCGACCTGACCAGCAAGGGGATCGGCGGCAAGCCGGCTGCCAAGGCCCTGGACCGGGCCGGCATCGAGACCAACTACAACACGGTGCCGTTCGACCAGCGCAAGCCGTTCGACCCGTCCGGCCTGCGGATCGGCACCCCGGCCATCACCACTCGCGGCCTGCGCGAGGAGCACATGACCGCCCTCGCCGACTGGATGGACGAGGCCATCACCGCCGCGGCCAAGGACGATGAGCAGGTCCTCGACCGCATCGCCGCCGAGGTTCATGATCTTCTCGTCGGCTTCCCTGCCCCGGGCTGGCAGCCCTAGCCGATGCGCCCCACGGCGCGCCGTTTCGCGCTCCTGACCGCGGTCGCGGTCGCGGTCGGCGCGATCGGACTGGTCAGCGCCGTGGAGGTGCAAGGGGCTACCGCCTCTCCGTCATCCGGCTCGGGTCACGCCCAGCCGTTCGCCGCGCGCCAGCACGTGGCCGCGGCCCCGCCCGGCGGCCCGGCCGAGGGCCTGCCCGCGTGCGAGCAGCGCCTGGAGAGCTCCAAGGCGCACGGCGTCCCCCGGATGGCGGTCGTCGGCGCCTCCTTCACCGCAGGCGTCGGATCGAGCCCGGCCCACTCCTGGGCCGCTCAGCTGGCCCGCGACCTGCACTGGAACACGGTGATCTACGGCGTCCCCGGCGCGGGCTACGTCTGGCCCGGCGTCGGCCACGGTGGCCCCATGATCAACGAGGCCGCCCATACTGGCCTGAGCAAGCTGTCCCCGTCCCTGATCATCGTGCAGGCCGGCCACGACGACATCGGCGTCCCCGCCTCGGTTGAGCAGCAGCAGGTCACCCGGACCCTGGACACGATCCGCGCGCAGGCTCCGTCCGCCCGCATCGTGCTGCTCACCGTCTTCGGCGGCCAGGCGCCCCCGCCGGCCGCCTACGGTACCGACCAGGCCATCATCGCCGCCGCCAAGTCTGCCGACCAGGCCGCCATCATCATCGACCCGCTGACCGGCAAGTGGACCTTCCCGCACATCAGCGACGGCCTGCACCCTAGCTCGGCCGGCGCCAGCTGGATCGCCCACCAGGTCGCCACCGCCCTGCACGCGCACGGCGTCTCCGCCGGGCCCGCCAGCCACGACCCGGTCATCTGCCACCGCCCCTGATCACGCCTGGCTGCTGCCGGCTCAGCTCGTGCGCTCGAAGTCCCAGATGGAGACCGCAGGCAGCCCGGCGAAGGCAGCCCGGCTGGCGTCCGGGACGATACCGGTGGCCGGGGTCACCACGGCCGACTCGGTGAGCGGGGGCTCGGCCAGGCTCCGCAGCCTCAATCCGGCGGCGCTGGCCGCGTCGGTGTACTCGGACGCAAGGTGGCCGTGCAGGCGCATGAACCCGCGGCGCGGGCCGCCCGCGTCATCGGTGTCGTGCGTGGCGAACTGAGCCTGCCAGCCGAGCGCGATCACGAACGGGTGCACGTCGCTGATGATCAGCCGGCCTCCGGGCCGCAGCACCCGGGCGAACTCGTCCAGCGCGCTACCCACATGCGGGAGGTGTACCAGGGCCAGCGCGCACACGACGGCGTCGACGGAGCGGTCCGTGAGCGGGAGCGCGGTCAGGTCGCCCTGGCGGAAGTCGGCGGCTGGAAGCTTCGCGCGAGCCAGGTCGAGCATGGCGGCGGACTGATCCACGCCGATGACCTCGTGTCCCCGTTCGGCGAGCTTGGTGCTGTACCGACCGGTGCCGCACGCGGCGTCCAGCACCGTCCCGGGCCGCAGGGTGTCGATAAGCGCCGTCATCGGCGGTTCCTCGATAGGGAACAGCCGCAGCGGCCGGTCGTAGGTCGCCGACCACTCCTGGTATCCCGTGCTCAGGTCGTACTCGGTGCCGACCGGTGCCTGGAAGTCACCCTCCTGGTCAAGCTGACCTACGAGGCGGCGGATGTCCGCGATGCGCGCGGCGCGGCTGGCGGCGTCTCCGGTGAAGCCGAGTCGCATGAGGGCTAGGCCCGCGACGCCGATAACGTACTCACCGAGTGTCGGCCGGGCCGACGGCTGAGGCGGCATGCTATCTCTCCTTTGTTCACTTAGGCCAGTCGGCGAGGTCGCCTTCCAGAATCGTGCGGTCGTCCGCATCGATAATGACAGCCGACTCGGCCCGGGCCCGCGCCTCGTGCGCCGCGCCCACGTCGAAGGCTCCTAGGTCGTGCTCGATGGCCAGATCCAGGCAGCGCCGGGCATGATGCAGTGCCGGCCCGCAACGGCCCAGCACCGCATACACCCGCGGGTCCAGCAGCATACAGAGGTGGTTGAACAGGCCCGCGGCCAGTTGTCGCTCCTCGTCAGCGTGCATACCGGACTATGAACCGCGACGCCGGGGCCTGTAAACCGGATCCCGCCCTGCATAGACTCCAGAGACCAGAGGGTGGAGGTGGGGGGAGGTGCCGTGACAAGCGACGCTGCCAGTGCCTCGGTCCCGCTCGCTTCGAGCGTGCGGCTCACGGTCAGCACCGGTACCTCGCTGGAACCGATGGTGTGGATGTTCCTGGCCATCCTGGTCACGTTCGTCGTCACCAGGACCGTGACCAGGCTGATCCGGTCCGGCAGCGGCGGCGGCGCCGGGCTAGGGAACATCACCATTGCCGGCAACCACATCCACCATCAGGTTTTCGGCATCCTGATCCTCATCGGGACGGGCATCTGCCTGGTCTCCCAGACACCCACCGGCGTGGCGCTCGACATCACCGCCGCTGTGTTCGGCGTCGGCGTGAGCCTCACCGCCGATGAATTCGCGCTCTGGCTGCACCTCGAGGACGTCTACTGGTCCAACGAGGGCCGCAAGTCCGTCGACGCGATCTTCTGCCTGCTGGTCATCACCGGGACCCTCATCGGCGGAATCAGCTTCGTGACCGGCCATGTCGGGACGGCCGCCTGGTGGTCATCGGTCGGAGTCCTGGCCGTCAACCTCGTGCTCTGCGTGATCTGCATGCTCAAGGGCAAGATCGTCACCGGCATCCTGGGCGTGTTCATCAGCATCATCGCCATCGTCGGCGCGGTGCGGCTGGCCAAGCCGGGGTCATGGTGGGCCCTGCGCCGTTACGCCGGCAAGCCCAAGCGCGCCGCTCGCGCCGGCCGCCGCTTCGACCACCGCTACGAAGCCCGGTGGAACCGGCTACGCGACCTGGTCGCCGGCGCTCCTACCGGCCAAAGCCAGGCCGACAGCGCCCCTGCACTAGACCCCGACAGCGCCGGTAAGTAGGTCAGCGGATTTCGGTGTACTGGCTGCGGTCGAGCTGCACGACGTGGGCCGGATCGCCGCCCTCCGGCTCGTTCGCGACGTACGGGCTGCCATCAAGGTTCACGACCTGGAAGCCCTGGCCGGTGACCAGCTTGCGCAGGTGCCGGATACCGCTCATCCCCGCGACCGCGACGGCGAGGCCCGCGGCCAGGATGGCGCCGCCGAACACGGCCAGCCCGACGACCACGTGCCCGAACATCATGATGATCAGCCCGGCCAGGAACGCCACCGGCACGGCCGCCACCAGCAGCACCGCCAGCAGCGTCACCGCTATGACCGCCTTGCCTGACATGTCTGGCGACCGCCTCGCGTACCAACCGGCCATCACGCCCACCCCTTTAGGGTCCCGCTAACCAACCATCACGATATGTCGTGTAAACGCGACGGCGAATCAAAATCATCCCGCCACGCTCCGGCAGGCTTCGCGGGTGCCGGGGTACAGCACCTCCGGACCGGACGGCGCGGAGTACATCGTTGTCTGCCTGCCCGCCTTCACCCCGGACACCGTGTACCGGGACAACTGACCCCGGCCCGCCGCCCGGTCAGACGTCTACCGCGCCTGAGACCTCCGGTAGCGGCGGCCGATCAGCCAGTACCCGAGCGATCCGAGCGTGTTGATCGCGCTGGCCGTCCGCCAGAACCTCTTACTTCCCCGGATTCGCTGGTCCGGCTGATGCCGGATATCCCGCCATGTCCAGGCCGCCACCAGGGCGTGCCCGGCCAGGACCGCCGCCACCACCGGGCCCGACTTGCGCTCCATGGCCGGTCACCCCTTCCGCGAGCCGGTGCCCGGATGAACGCCATCTCGCTGAACCGCGGCGATGAAGGCGTCCGGATCGACCAGGCTAACGATCAGCTCGGTGACCGTCATCCGGCGGAACAGCGTACTGAGGCTGCGCTCGGTGTGGCACGGCGGATCGATCTCGATCTCCACCAGGCCGTCGGCCGAGCCGTTCGCCAGCCACCGGCCGCCCCGGGCGTGCACGCCGATCGTCCCCCGGGTCCGGTGCGACGACCGCTCCGCGCGGCGGACCGAGGCCCGCGGCACATCGACCTTGAAGTCGGCCATCCGGAGCCTGAGCTCGTCGGTATCGAGCTCGATCCGTCCCCCGGCCGGGCCTCCGCCCAGCAGGGTGTCGGCCCAGGTGGAGATCGGGCCCATGTCCTGGTAGCTGATCGCGAACCGCTCGGGATCGCCGGCCGGCTCGTCGTGACCGGCGCTCTGGAGCTCCCGGATGACCTCGCGCCTGGCCACCGTGTAGGGCTCGCCGGTCTCCGCCATGCGCCGGCGGGCCGCGGCCTTGATCTTGTCGTGCGCCATCGTTCCTCGATCCGGTGGCTTCGTCCCGGCGCCGAGCCACCGCAGAATGCGTCACGATGGGCAGGAACCAACCGACACGAGGGCTGTGCCGCTCTTGTCCTCAGCCGCCACCGCTGGCGCCGGGCCGCGGTAACTCGGAGACGGGCAGGTGTGTAGCTGCCTCTGTCAGCATAACTCCGCGACCGCGGACGGACCTCGAGCCGCGACCGGCGGCAGCAAGTCGGTGATGAAAGGATCAGGCGATGGAGGTTTTCCTCGAGACACCGCGGCTGGTGCTTCGCCGTTTCACCCCCGATGACGTGGACCACCTGGTGGACCTGGACTCCGATCCCGACGTTATGCGGTTCATCACCGGCGGGGTACCCACCTCCCGCGAGGAGATCGAGAACGAGGTCCTGCCCGCGTTCCTCGGCTACTACGAGCGCTACGAGGGCTATGGATTCTGGGCCGTCATCGAGAAAGCCGCCGGAAACTTCCTGGGCTGGTTCCATTTCCGGCCCGGTCCCGATGCCGGGCCCGGCGAGGTCGAGCTCGGTTACCGGCTGCGCAAGTCCGCCTGGGGCCAGGGATATGCCACCGAGGGGTCGCGCGCGCTGATCGATAAGGGTTTCACCGAGCTGGGGGTGCAGCGTGTGGTCGCCGAGGCCATGGCCGTCAATACGGCCTCGCGGCGGGTGATGGAGAAATCGGGCCTGCGGCTAGTGCGGACCTTCCACCAGCCGTGGCCTTTCCCGATCGAGGGAGATGAGTTCGGAGACGTGGAGTACGCGCTGGACAAGGCCACCTGGCAGCAGGAATCACCCGAAAGCCGGCCATGACGCCGAACGCGGGACTAGCGGCGGGCGCCGCCCTCTTGCTGCTGTCGAGTACAACGTAGTAGAACGAACCAGTGGGAAAGCAATGGGCTACCGTCCTGTACGTGATCGCGATGATAGCCGTGGTGGTCGGCGTAGATATCCTATTTTTTAAGCATTATTTCTGGGCGCGGCTGGCCGTGAACGTGGGAATCGTCCTGGTCTTCCTTGCCTTTTATTTCCGCTTCCTGAAACGTTAATAAGCGCAGCCACGGTCCACCCGCTGATTGCTGCTTGGCTTCGTGCAGCCGGCCTGCCGCCGCCGGCAGGAGCGCGTCGGCTGCTGGTTCATCGAGTGCCGCTTGCCGGCCGTGCCGCAGAACCACAGGGCTGGTCATCAGGGCTGCGCCGCGCCCGTGACGGTGGCAGGCCGCGTGCTGGGCGAGCGCGGGCACGAGATGCACTAGAAGCCGCAGCCCGATTTATCCCTTTTCCGAAACAAAGTACGTTTACCCGCAAATCGGTAATAGTGGCAGCTACGGCCGGAATACTGACGCTGATAATCGATGTCAGCCTCAAGGAGATCGTATGGAGGCCGTGTGAAGAAGGCCCATGCAGCCCAAGCCTGCCTCCTGTGGCCCGGCCGTTACGGCATGCTAGTCAAAATCACTGAATAAGGGGACGCGGCCGCTGGGCAGCCGATGGCCGGGCGGGGACAACAGGAGGGTGCCATGACGGCTGGCGACGATAACAACGAGGACCGTGAGGGCGTTTCTGGCTTGCCCCAGGATCCCATCGTCCGCAGTGTGCGGCCGGATCCGGCCCTTCCCCCCGAGGCGTTCCTGACCCTCTCCGGATTTCTCGGCGATAGCGACCGCGAAGGCTGCCGTCGCCTGTACCTGACCCGCGACCTCACCTACTTCGCTGAGTTCAGGACCGAGGACGTCTTGCATGTGTCCGCTGTCCCTGCTGATCAGCCACCTTTCCTCGGCGATGAGGGAACTCAGGTCGCCATCCGGCGGGACGCGACAATTTCTTATACCAGGACCCGGACCGGGCGCCCTATCGACGAGTTTGACCTGAACATGCGTCTCGCTTCGGCGGACCTGGAGATGAAGGCTCCCGACATGGCGGACGGCACGTTGGTTACCTACGGCTGCTATAGCTGTCCCGACTCGATAACGTGCGGGACGCCCAATACCTGCATTGGATCTTCCTGTCACCCGTAGGCGTGACCTCCTGGACCAGCGTTCTGGGGAAGGGACAGCGGTCCCAGGCCATCGCTGTGGCCCAGCAGGTCATCACCCGGGCCGCGGATCGGGAGTGCCGGGAGGCGGCGTTCGGCGCCGCCGTGCGCCAGACACATTTCCCCGAAACGCTTCGCTGGACGTCCTACAGCATTGCCACCGGAGATGCCGGTCTCGCGCTCATGTGCGCGTACGCCGACGCGTGCTTTCCCGGCCATGGCTGGGACGTAGCCGGGCACGAGTTTCTGGCCACGGCGGCGGGTTCGGCGGATGAGGATTCCGGCCTAGGGCCGGAACTGTTCGGAGGGGCCAGCGGGCTCGCCTTCACCGGTCATGCGCTGAGCCGTGACGGATCCCGGTACCGCGCGTTCCTGGCTGGCTTCGATGCGATCCTGGCTCCGTCGGCGGTGCGCTTCGGCGAGGTTCTGCGTGATCGCAGCCGACCATTGTCAGCAGCAGACTTTGACGTGCTCACGGGGGCCAGCGGAGTAGCTGCCTTTCTCCTGCAGCGCGATACACATGGAACACTGCGCGAGGTCTTGGCCGGCCTGACGACGCTTGCCGATCCGCTGGGCCAGCTGCCTCGCTGGTGGACGCCGCCGGAATTCATGGATCCCCGCAGCGAACGGCGAATGTATCCGTACGGCTACCTCAACTGCGGTCTCGCGCACGGCATCCCTGGCCCGCTGGCGGTGCTGTCCCTAGCCCTCATCGCCGGTTACGAGGTTCCCGGTCAGGCCGAAGCGGTACGAGCGATAGCCGACTGGGTTTTGGCCCGGCAGGTGCACGACCAGTGGGGCATCAGCTGGCCGGCTGTCGTGCCCATCGCCCCGGACCAGGCGGTGCAGCACCCCGGTGACGGTGCCCTTGAACCGAGCCGTCCAGCATGGTGCTACGGAAGCGCCGGGGTGGCCCGGACGCTCTGGCTCGCGGGTCTGGCGCTGCATGATGCTGAACTGCAGCGCGTGGCGGTGGCGGCCATGGAGGCGGTTCTCCGCTGCCCAGCGGATCAGCGGCGTATTGACTCGCCCACCTTGTGCCATGGCGTGGCCGGCCTGCTCCAGGTCGTGCTCCGCTTCTGGCACGACACCCGGCTGGATGTCTTCGCGGCCGGGGCAGCGGAACTCGCCGATCAGCTGCTCGCCGCGTACGAGCCGGCCCGGCCCCTTGGTTTCGCATCCATGGAACCCGGGCGGAACCCGGTAGACCGGGCCGGGCTGCTTGACGGTGCTCCGGGTGTCGCCCTGGCGCTGCTCGCCGCCGCGACAGACACCGAACCCACCTGGGACCGGATGTTCCTGCTGTCATGACCCAGCCGACGCAGACCCTGGTCGGGGCGGAGCCCGGGCCCAGGCCCTCCCCGGACAGGGACCTGTACACGCCGCTGGACTGGGCTCTCATCCGGGCGCCACTGCTGCCCGCACGCGCCCTGGAGGACGTCAGCTCCGTCGTGGCCCCGGCCGGCGAGACGTCCCTGCTGCCCCGCGATCCTCGCGTGCGGGCGGCCATCCAGGTCGGCAGCCCTGACCTCGCCGCGGCGCTCGGCCGGACACACCCCGGCGATCCGGAGGCTCGCCGGGTCGGCAGCAAGCTCACGCGGTACCTGCTGCGCATGTGCGCCAGGCCGACCCCCTACGGCCTGTTCGCGGGCGTCGGCCTGATCGGCTGGGGGACTGGCACCGATGTGAAGCTCTTGCCCGGAGAACTCCGGACCCGCACCCGTCCGGACATGAAGTGGCTGCTCGACTTCGTGTCCCGTCTGGAAGAGGACCCTGCCGTCCGCGCGAGACTGAATCTCCGGGCGAACCAGGCCGTCATCATCCGCGGCGGGCGGGCCTTCCTCAGCGACGACGGGGGCACCTCCGTCCGTGCCTCCAGGCCGGTACGCCGAGCCCTCGAGCTGGCCAGAGCCCCGGTCCCATACGCGGTACTGGCCGGCCAGCTGCTGAGTACCTCGCCGGGAGCGACGCAGGACAAAGCCGAGCGGCTCATCGATGAGCTGATGCGGCAGGGTTTCCTGCACTCCGACCTGCGCCCCCCGGTGACCGGCACCGACCCGGTCAGCTACGTGGCTGACCGCCTCACTGACATACCCGCGGGCCGCGCTGGTGCCTCCGGCTTGCGGGAGCTGGCCAGCGCTGCCCGGGCCTGGGACACGCTCCCCACCGGGGACCGTGCGGCCGGCTGGGACGACCTGCTGCGGCGGGCGCGTCGTCTGCACCTATCGGCCGACGCGGCGCATCTCATGCAAACCGACCTGGCCCTGCCGCTGGCCCGAACCCGTCTCAGCGCTGACATCGGCACTGAAGCGGCTCGGGCCGCCGGCCTGCTGCTGAGCGTGACCCCGCATCCGTACGGAGCGCCGCATATCCACGACTACCGCCACAGGTTCGAGGCTCGTTACGGCCTGGACCGGCGTGTTCCTCTGCTCGAGCTGCTCGACGCCAACTTCGGGCTGGGGCCGCCGGCCCGTGACCACGTCGATCCTTCTTTCCCCGAGCGGGACGCGGCTCTGCGTGAGGTCGCCCTCAGCGCGCACCGTGACCGCGCCCTCGTGGTCGAGCTCGACGACGAGATGCTCGGGCGGCTCCAGACGTGGCGTCCCGGGGCGAGCGCGATTCCCGCGTCTGTGGAGATACCGGTGTTCATCGCGGCCGCGTCGCCGGTGGCCATCGACGCCGGTGACTACCAGGTGGTAGTCGGACCTAACATCGGCCCGTGTGCGGCAGGCCGCAGCCTCGGCCGCTTCGCCGACCTGCTCGGCCCCTTGGCCACGGCTGCGCTGGGCCGTGCCGCCGCGGCTGAAGCGGCGCTGCGCCCTGACGTGTCTGCCGCCGAGATTGCCTACTTGCCCAGGCACGGGCGGATGGGCAACGTGCTGCTGCGCCCCGCGGTGCGGTCGCGGGAGATCGTGTTCAGCACGACGCCCGGCGTGCCAGGCTGACCAGCTCATCCCCGTCGACGAAATTGTCGTCGGTGTGCACGCGGGCCGCTTCGTCGTCTCCTGGCCGCAGGGCGGCGACATGGAGATCACCGCGGTTCAAGGGCATATGGTCAACCCGGCTCTGGCGCCGGCTGCCGCCCGCTTCTTGCTTGATGTGGCGGACGGACATCGCTGCGAGCTCAGGGCTTTCGACTGGGGGCCGGCCACGGCCTTCCCCTTCCTGCCCCGCATCCAGCGCGGCCGCATCGTCTTGTCGCTGGCCCGCTGGCGCATTGATCCTGGTCCCGGTGGGCTTCCCCTGGGCAGCGCCGACGGCTTCTCCGGCGCGCTCTCGGCTTGGCGGCAGCGCTGGGGCGTGCCACGCCACGTCTACCTCACGGCCGGTGACAACCGGCTCCTGCTCGACCTCGATCATCCCGGGCACCACGAGCTCTTGCGCAGCGAGTTGCGCTCCGCGTCTCATGGGCACGTGGCAGTGCTGCAGGAAGCGCTGCCCGGGCCGCAGCACGCGTGGCTGCCCGGGGCCGACGGCAGCCATGTGGCCGAAGTCATCGTCCCCCTCATGGCCCGAGCGGCCCCCGGAGGCACGCCGCCGGCAGCGAACGTGTCCCGGCCGCCGGCCACTCCGCCTGCACGTCCGCAGGCGGGCCATCAGTATTCGGGAGGGGCACGGATCCGGCTGCCGGGAAGTGACTGGCTCTACCTCAAGGTGTTCGTCCCTCCGCCCTTCCAGGACGACCTCATTGCCGGCCCAGTACGCGGGTTCGCGGAGTTCGCCGTCAACGCGCAGCTAGCCGACGGCTGGCACTTCCTGCGGTACCGGGATCCCGACCCGCACTTGCGTATCCGCTTTCATGGCGAGCCGGCGTCACTGCTTGGCCCGCTGCTGACCGAGGCGTGCAACTGGGCCGCCGACCTCGTCGCCGACGGAACCTCTGCGGGCTTCGGCATCGAGGCCTACGACCGGGAGGTCGAACGGTACGGCGGCGAGGACGGAATGCGGGCGGCGGAGGCGATCTTCAACGCCGACAGCAAAGCTGTCGCCGAGATATTGCGCGTCAGCCAGGACGCCGATCTTCCCTTCGATATCACCACGCTGGCCGTGCTGACTGTGGCTGACCTGCTGGCCGGACTCGATCTGGGCACAGCGGAGGACCGGGCCGAAGCCGTCGGTCGGCATCTCAGGCCGTCACGGCGCGCCGGACAGGAGTACCGGGAGCGCAAGCGTGATCTGCGCCTGCTCCTGGGCGATCCGGCCAGCCTGCGCCGCACCCGCGCCGGGAAGGAGATTTCCGCTGCGCTCGCTATCCGCCGTTCGGAATTGGCCGGCCCGGCCGGACAGCTGAGGTCTCTCGAGCGCGGTGGGCTGCTGTCGCCGCCTCGGGCGCATATCGGCCGCAGCGTTCTTCACCTGCACGTGAACCGGCTGCTCGGCATGGATCGCGAGGATGAGCAGCTTGTCCTGCAGCTGCTCCGGTACACCTGGCAGGGACTGAGCGCTTTCCCGGTCGGTCGTGACCACGATCGCGACGCATAACGCGGTGCGACCAGGCGGGCGACGAGTCCTTCGTTCATGCCTGCGCGGCTTCACGCAGCCGGGTCGCCACCGCCGTGAGGAGCGCATCGACCGCCGATGGCTCGAGCGTCGCGCTTTCGCCATGCCGGAGTGCCACTGCGGCGTCGATCACGGCGGTATCGGGCCAGCGATCGCGAGCCCAGGCCGCCCCCTCCAGCTTTGACCCGAGCACGTCCGTCTCGGCGAACCTCCAGGCCCGGCACGCGTTCAGGACGGAGTAGAGCGTCGCCCGCTCGTGCGCACGATGCCACGCCATGGACTCGCGCATCGCCTTCAGGAGGGTGCGGCGAGGGACGTCAGCGAAGATCCCTCGGGCCGGGGGACCGCTGATGGCGAGACCGGACCGGTGCGCGATGGCGCGGTCCAGCACGTACCAGAAGCCAGGCTCAGCGGCCGCATCCAAGTGCACGGTCGTCGGCATCCGCGGTCCGCCGTTGGCGTTGACCTCGAAGTCGGCACCGGCCGGGGGCGAGCCCGCGATCTCGCGGCGGTAGATGGTGAACTCCAGGCCGCGGGCCGGGCACGCCGCGCTCGCCCCGATGATGGCCGACGCCACCGACTGCTTGTGCGGATCGCTCAGCGCGGCGTTCGATACCGCGGCGATGTCGATATCGCTCTCGCCCGGGACATACCCGCCCACCGCCACCGAGCCGACGAAGTACACGCCCACCAGGTTCGCGCCGAGGATGCCAGCGAGAACCTCCGCTACCTGACCACCGAACGCGGCGACCTCGGGCCTGCGCACCCTGCCATCATCGGTCATTCTTCACCGAGGCCACCCGGCTTTCGGCCCGAGCCGGTTACCTCTGGTCCTGGCCGACCGGGCCGGCTGGTTCGTAGGTGCCGAGGATGACGCCCTGATCGGTCACGGTGACGTCGGCCGGGCGCATCGTGACCGGGAGGATGCCGTCGTTGAACAAGCGATGCCCGGAGCCGAGTACGAGCGGGAACGTCATCAGCCGGAAGCGGTCGACGAGCTGGTGCTGCATCAGCGTGTGGAGCAGCTTGCCGCTGCCCCAGATCTGCAGTTCGTCGCCGGGCTCGTCTTTGAGCTTCTGCACGGCCGCAGCCACGTCGCCCCGCACCAGGCGGGCGGTATCGGGATACTCGCCGCGCCAGGTGGCCGCGCTCTCGCTGAGGGTGTTGGACACGACGTACTTGGGCCGCGAGTTGATCGCCGTGGCAATGGCGTTGGTCGGGTCGTCTGGGTCGGTCTGATCGGGCCAGAAGCTGCGGAAGATGTCGAAGGTCTTGCGGCCGAACAGGAACGCGCTGGCGTGACTGTTCAGCTCGAAGACGAACTGACCGGCCGCCGGGTCGAGGAACGAGGTCTGCCAGCCGCCATGCGTGAAGTTGTCGCTGGGGTCCTCCTCGGGCCCGCCGGGGGCCTGCATCACGCCGTCGAGGGTCAGGAAGGTCTGCACGGTGAGCTTCATGCCAGTCCAGACGATCCAGCGCACCGATTCTGAGCGCAGCTCACGCCGGACCTTATGAGGACAGCCGCCCAGCCGCCGCCGGCTCCCGGTACCGGATCCGGACCAGCGGCACTTGACGCCACCGCGATGGTGCCCGCATGCCCGAAAGGGGAATGCATCGCTCATGGCTAGCAACTGAGGTGAATGCTCGATGCTCGTCTCGGGCATCAGGCCGTTAATCCCGTCGACATGACGGTCGCCGGGTCAAACCGGGCGTCCCTGGCTATCGCCATTCCAGCTATCTGGCCCGAGCCGCCCGAAAGAAATACTGCGGCATCCAGATTTGGAATGCGAAGTTCGGAGGCTCCGGCTTCCTGGCTTGATGCAAGCTTCAGGGCTGTCGCGGCCCGGCGGCCCTTAGTCGGTGATATTCCCTGCTCAGACGCTTATCTTCCACGTCGCGCACCAGACTGGCCAGTTGCTTAATAGCAATTGCCTATAAGCAATTGCTCGTCCGCAATTGTCCAGCCACAATTGCTCCGGGGCAAAGTGTTGACATTCAACCCGAAGCATCCAACAATGCCGTTAAACGCCGACGTAACAGCCTGCGGAATGTGTCCCTGCCGGGAGTTATATGCCTGGGATTTCATAACAGTTTTGCTGTCGCCCGTCACGGTCACGATGCCTGCGCCGTGCTTAGCGCTGGGCTGCGTCGACCCGGCGCAGGCTCCGCTTCATATACAGCTTTGCCGGTTACGGTCACCCGGCCGATATTCGCCGCTTCTTTGAGCTTGCCGTCTGCTTCACCGGCCTAGGCGCCGCGTTTCTCGCCTTTCCCCGTCCACCCCCATGTCGGGTAGCAGCAAGGAGAACAGCAAATGTCACAAGAGACCTCGGGAGCAGGGACCGCCGGCGGCACCCTGGTCATCCCGGGTGAGATGGCGGCCCGGGTCGACCGGCTGCCGATGAGCTTCATGGCCTGGGAGATCTGCCTGATCGTCCAGGTCGGCTGGGCCATGTCGGCGTCCACGGACGGGATCGCGGCCCGGCTCTACCCGTTCATCTGGCTGCCGGCCAAGTCGGTCACGCACTCGCAGTACGACGTGCTGTACGCGCTGCAGGCCGGGATCAGCATCCTGATCGGCGGCTACGCGCTGGGCTGGCTGGCCGACAAGATCGGCCGCCGCAAGGCCCTGATCCTGTCCTCGGTGCTGGCCGGGGTGTTCATCTGGCCGTTCGGCTACGTGACGAACTACCCGGCGCTGATCGTCTTGTCGGTCTTCGACACCCTCGGGTTCGCCGGGTACCTGGCCATCAACGTGGTCTACATGAGCGAGATCATGGGCCCGAGCTGGCGGCGGCGCGTCATGCTGCCCAGCCAGACCCTGTGCATCTTCCTGCTCTTCGTCGTGGTCGGCGGCATCATCCCGCACTACTGGTTCCCGGTCCACTACCGCTGGTTCCTGTGGTTCCTGGCCATCGTGAACCTGGTCATCGCGGTCGCGCTGTACTTCCGGATGCCGGAATCGCCGCGCTGGCTGGAGGCCCGGGAGCAGCGCGACCAGGCCCGCAAGGTCACCGAGATGATGGAACGCCGGGCCAGCAAGAACGGGCAGATTGCCCTGGCCGAGCCGGACCTGCGGCCCCATGAGGTGGTGGCTGAGGAGAAGACCAGCTGGCTCGCGCCGTTCGGCCGGAATTACGTGTTCGTCACGGTGTTCCTGCTGCTCGTCATGGTCCTGGGCTACGCCGGCATCGTGTATGGCGGGGCCAGCCAGATCGTCCTGCTGCTGATCGGCCAGGGCGGTTACAGCGCCGGCTTCATCTTCGCCATGACGGCCTGGGCGGGCGTGATCGCCACCGTCATCTACGTCCTCAACGCGTTCGTGGGTGACAAGCTGGAGCGCAGATGGACGCAGCTCATCGGCGCGATCTGCTTCGCGGCCGGCTACTTCATCATGTGGAAGCAGGTGCACAACAGCACCGCTGTCTACATCGGCTACGCCCTGTCCAACATCGGCGTGGTGCTGTGGCTGTGGAGCATGTACGTCTACATCCCGCAGGTCTATCCCACCCGGATGCGGGCGCTGGGCACCGGCTGGACCGACGGCGTCGGGCACCTGGGGGCCTGGGGTGGCGTGCTGATCGCCGGCGCGGTGTTCAGCCTGGCCTCGCCGAGCGGGTTCATCTTGTTCGTCACCGTCCCGTGCGCCCTGCTGCCGGGCATCCTGATCGCGGTCTTCGGTAAGAACCAGCGTGACCGGACGCTGGAAGAACTAGCCCAATAGCAGCTGGGCCGCCGGCCGGGGTAAGGCCGTCGGCTCTTCCCGAGGTGTCTCTGGCGGCCCCAGGGTGTCACCGGCGGCCCAGCCTACGGCCAGCGGCCTCCCGCTCAGCGCAGCGCGGGAGGCCGCTGGCCGTTGTGCCGAACCGGTGCCGCGTCACCCGCCGCGGGGTATCCCGGCTTGTCCGCCTCTGACCCAGAATGAGGTATGACCGCAGCCCGGGAGCCAGCCATCCCAGGGCCGCCCAAGCCGGTCGAAGCCGAACGCGGCGAGCACTGGTGGCCGGTGGCCCTGGCCATCGTGGTGGCCGCGGTCCTGCACCTGGCCCTCCCGGGCAAGTACCGGATCAACCCTCCCTGGGTGCTGCCCGTCGTCCTCGGCGTCCTGCTCGCCGCCCTGATCGTCGGTGACCCCGGCCGTATCGACCGGCAGAAGACCTGGCTGCGCGTCGTGACCAGCATCGTGATCGCCTGCCTCACGGCGGCGAACCTGGCCGCCGGGGTCCACCTCGTCCACGACATCCTCACCAGCAACAAGCTTTTCGCCAACAACGCGAACGGCCTGCTGGCCACCGGCGGGGTGATCTGGGCGACGAACATCATCGCGTTCTCGCTCTGGTACTGGGACCTCGATCGCGGCGGAGCCGCCGCCCGCGCGCACAACCCGCAGCACGATCCGGCTTTCGTCTTCCCGGAGATGCTGCACACCGACTACGTCCCGGCCACCTGGGTGCCCAGGTTCGTCGACTACCTGTCGCTAGGCTTCTGGACCGCCACCGCCTTCAGCCCGACCGACATCTCCGCCATCAAGCCCTGGGCCAAGCTGCTGATGATCGTGGAGGCGGCCGCCTCCCTGGCCATCGCCGCTCTCGTCGTCGCCCGGGCCATCAACATCCTGGCCTAGCCGCCCCCGCGAGCCGCTACGGCGCGGCGCCCGCCAGCGCCGTGTCCGTGACCCGATCCGCTCCGGCGGCCGGCAGCCAGAACCGCATCAGCGTGCCACCCTCCGCCGGGACCTCAGCTTGCACCGTCCCGCCGTATCCCTCGGCCACTTGCCGGACGATGGCCAGGCCCAGCCCCGATCCGGGCACCCCGCGGGCCGACGTCGCCCGGTAGAACCGGTCGAACACGTGCGGCAGATCGTCCGCCGGGATCCCCGGCCCGTGGTCGCGCACGCTGAGCTCGCCGTCCCGCAGCCGCACCTCGACCGAGGTCCCGGAGCCGCTGAACTTGGCTGCGTTGTCCAGCAGGTTCCGCACCGCCGTCTTCAGTCTTTCCGGGTCAGCCGAGACCGTGCCCTCCGCCAGGTCCGCGGTGAAGTCCGTTCGCGGCCAGTCCCGCCGTGCTCCGTCCAGGGCCGCCCGGGTCACCTCGGCGAAGTCCACCAGCGCCAGGCTCCGGCCGGCAGGCGCGCCGTCCGCACCACCGGACCCAGCCACGCCCGACCCAGCCACGCCCGACCCAGCCACGCCCGACCCGGCGCCGGACCCGCCCGCGCCGCGCGCGCCGGCGGGCGAGTCGCCCCGGGCCAGCTCCGTGACCCCGGCGACCAGCTGGCCGAGCTCGGCCACCTGCTCCACCACCCGGTTCAGCACTTCCTGGCGCTCGGCTTCGGGCAGCCCCGGCTCCGAGGCCAGCAGCTCGGCGTTGATGCTCAGGCTGGTCAGCGGGGTCCGCAGCTCGTGGCTGGCGTCGCTGACCAGCTGCCGCTGCGCAGCCAGCGACCGCTGCAACGCGGCCAGCATGGTGTTGAAGGACGCGGCCAGCCGCCCGAGCTCGTCGGAGCGGTCGACGTCCACCCGCCGGCCGGGATCGCCGGTCGCGGTGACCTGCTCGGCCACCGCGGCCAGATGGCCCACCGGAGCCAGGCCGGCCCGGGCCACCGCCCAGCCCGCCAGCGCGGCCAGCGCCACGCCCACCGCGCTCAGCAGGGCCAGCATCGTCCCGATGCTGCTCACCTCGGCGTCCACCCCGGTGAGCGGCACGGCCAGCTGCACGGCCAGGCCGGGTGCGAGCGGCGTCGTGTAGACCATGGCGTGCACCCCGTCCAGGGTGGCCTCGCTGTAGTACGGGTCGCGCTGGCCGGACGCCACCTGCGCCGCGGCCGCGGTCCCGGGCAGCATCCCGGTGTCGCCCGTCGGCGCCCAGACCTTGCGCGCCGACGTCACCACCTGCGCGTACGCCGACGTGCCGAACCGGGCCGAGTCCGGCGGCACCCATCCGTCCGGTATCCGCCCGTGGTAGTGCCGGGCCAGCTGCTGCACCGCCGCGCCCTGCTGGCGCAGGTCGTGCTGCACCTGGTGGGTCAGGTCATTGCGGACCCACAGGAAGGCCACCGCCGTGACGGTCAGCGCGACCGCGGCCACCGCGCCCGCCACGGCCAGGGTGAAGCGGCCTCGCAGCGTCATGCGGCCGCCCGCAGCACGTAGCCGACGCCGCGCACGTTGTGCAGCAGCCGCGTCCGACCGCCGTCCTCGAGCTTCTTGCGGACGAAGCCGACGAACACCTGAAGGGTGTTGGATGCGGGCGTCTCACCGTAATCCCAGACTTCGTCCAGGATCATTTCGTAGCCCAGCACCTGCTCGGCGTTGCGCAGCATCAGCTCGAGCAGGTCGAACTCGGTCCTGGTCAGCGGGACCAGCTGGCCGTCCCGGGTCACCGTCCTGGTGGTCAGGTCCATGTTCAGGTCGGCGTAGCCGAGGAGCTCGCGCGGGGCCTGGGTCCGCCGCAGCAGGGCCCTGATCCGGGCCTGCAGCTCGCGCAGCGCGAACGGCTTGACCAGGTAGTCATCCGCGCCCGCCTCCAGCCCGGCCACCCGGTCATCCACGGTGTCGCGTGCGGTGAGGACCAGCACCGGAGTGGTGTCGCCCCGCTGCCGGAGCCGGCGGCAGGCGTCGAACCCGTCCAGCATGGGCATCAGGACGTCCAGCACGACCAGGTCGACTGGCGACCGGGCCAGCACGTCCAGCGCGTCCGCGCCGTGCACGGCGGTGGTCACGCTGTACCCGGCGTAGCGCAGCGCCCGTTCCAGTGATTCGCGCACGTCAGGATCGTCGTCCACCACCAGCAGCCGGACCCCTTGGCCCCCGCACGCGGGCGGCGGCGCGTCCGCCATTTGATGCGTTCTCACCCTGACAGCAAAGCCCGCCAAGCTCAGGATGTCCTGCAAGGTTCCTGAGGGCGGCCGATTTTTAAGCCGTCTTTCACAAACCGGCCGCACGCTGCCTGTCATGGTCCTCGACGCACGGCCCGTCCCCAGCCCGATGCCTCCCTCCGCATCGGCTGACCTGGATGGCGGGCCGTACGCCGGGCCGGTGCTCTGGCTCGTACGGCACGGCGAGAGCACCTGGAACGCCTTGGGTCTCGCGCAAGGGCAGTCCGACCAGCCACGGCTGACCAGCCGCGGCCTTCGCCAGGCGCACGAGGCCGCGCAGCAGTTGCGCGGCGCCCCGATCGGGGCCATGTACGCCAGCGACCTGCGACGCGCCGTGGCCACCGCGGAACCGGTGGCCACGGCGCTGGGCCTGGAGTTCACCCGCGACTCCCGCCTCCGCGAACGCCACCTCGGCGTGCTGCAGGGCGTCCGGTCGGCTGCCGTTCCCGAGGCGCTCAGCGGCGTGGCCGGGACCCGGGTCATCGACCCCGACGCCCGGCCGCCGGACGGCGAGTCGCTCCGCGACATGTACTGGCGCGTGGCCGGGTTCGCCGACGAGCGGCTGACCGCCGTGCGAGACCAGCTGCCGTACCCGAACTTCCCGGCACCGGGCGCACCCCTCCCAGCGCCCGGTGCCGGGAACTCTCAGATCGCGGTCGTCGCGCACGGCGGCACCCTCCGGGTCCTGATCGCTTACCTGCGCGGGATCCCGGTCGAGCGGATGACCTGGGGACCGATCGTCAACGGATGCACCCTGCGGCTACCGCCGCATCAGCCCAACGAGCTCAGCGAGCCCAGGCAGACCGCCTGCTCGTGAAAGGAGCAACCATGAACAACACCACGCTGCAACTCCCCGCCCGGGCCGCCAAGCCGCGCCAGACGGGGCTCACCATGATGATCGACGGCGGCTTGCCGGCCGGCCAGTTCACCGACATCGTCTCGTCCGGCGCCGAATACATCGACTTCGTGAAGTTCGGCTGGGGCACCGCCGTCGTCACCGGGAACATCGACGCGAAGATCGATGTCCTGCGGCGCTGCGACATCGGGTTCTACTTCGGCGGGACCCTGTTCGAGAAGTTCGTGCTGCAGGAGCGGCTCGACGATTTCCGCCGGTTCTGTACCGAGCACCAGTGCCAGCACGTCGAGGTGTCGAACGGGACGATCTCAATGTCCAACACGGAAAAGGCGAGCTACATCCGCAAGCTGGCCGACGACTTCACCGTCATCTCCGAAGTCGGGTTCAAGGACCCGACCCGCTCGGCCCAGCTGTCGGCCGGCGAGTGGATCGACTGCATCGGCGAAGACCTCGCGGCCGGCGCCTCGATGGCCACCCTGGAAGCGCGCGAGAGCGGCCGGTCCGGCATCTGCCGCTCGGACGGCACGCTGCGGTCCGACCTGATCGAGGACGTGCTCGCGGCCGGCATCGGCCGGGAGCAGCTGCTGTTCGAGGCCCCGACCACCGCCCTGCAGGCCCACTTCATCAGCCGGCTCGGGCCGGACGTCAACCTCGGCAACATCCCGGCCCAGGGCGTCCTCTCGCTGGAGACGCTGCGCCTCGGGCTGCGCGCCGACACGCTGACCGCCTTCGAGTAACAACCCTAGGAACCAGACCGATGCGGACCACCAACGACGTCTTCCACCTGGCCATCCCGGTCCACGACCTGGACGCGGCCGCCCGCTTCTACAACGAGCTGCTCGGCTGCAAGCTGGCCCGCCGCTACCCGGACCGGATCACCGTCGACTTCTTCGGCGACCAGCTCGTCTGCCATCTCACCGAAGGCCCGCCGCCGGAGAAGCCGGAAAGCCTGTACCCGCGCCATTTCGGCGTCACGTTCCGCGAAGCGGCGGACTTCGAGGCCCTGCACGCCCTGGCCGTCACCCGCAAGATCCCGTTCTACTACGACGTCTCGACCCGCTTCGACGGCCTGGTCGAGGAGCACCGCACGTTCGTCCTGCTCGATCCGTCCGGGAACCTGCTGGAGTTCAAGCACTACCTTGATCCGCGGATGATGTACTGATGGCGCGGCGCCGGCTCGACCAGGTCGACGCCATGCGCCCGATCAAGCAGGCGGGCGTCGTCAGCACTCACACCATCTTGTTCTTCGCGCCCGCCGCCGCGGCGGTGAGCTCGAACGCCGCGCTGCTGCTCCTGCACGTGTCGCGAGAAGGCTTCTTCTTCATCTCCTCGTGCATGCTGACCTACGCCTACTCCCGGCTGAGCCTGCGGGACGGCGCCGGGCTGCGCCGGTTCTACTGGCGCCGGTTCGTGTCGGTGGGCATCCCGTACCTGGCCTGGACGCTGATCTACTTCCTGATCCTGCTGCCCACCTGGCACCCGAGCAGCGCGCTGGGCGCCCTGGGCCACCTGGCCTGGATGACCGAGATCGGCTACTACCAGCTGTACTTCCTGCTCGTGATCATGCAGTTCTACCTGGTCTTCCCGCTCGTCCTCATGCTGCTGCGGCGCACCAGGGGGCACCACGGCCTGGTCATCGCGGCGGCCGTGGCGGCCCAGCTGGCCATCACCATCTGCGGTCACTGGGGCCTGCTGCCGTCGGTGCTGGAGACCTACGAGCAGCAGGACATGCTCAGCTACGTGCTCTACCTGGTCGGCGGCAGCGTCGTCGCCTTCCACCTGGACGCGGTGCACGACTGGGTGTGCGGGCACGCCCGGCTGATCCTGGCCGGTACCGTCGCCGCCGCCCTGGCCGCCGAAGGCATCTACTTCCTGTCCCTGCACGGCGTGACCAGCGTGCTTGGGTCGGGCAGCGACTTCCTGCAGCCCAGCGTCATCCCGTTCAACGTCGGCGCGATCGCCTGCGGGTACCTGGGCGGCGTGGCGCTGGCGCGCTCCACCCGGTCCCGGCCGACCAAGGCCGTGGTGCGCATCGGCGTCGACGACGCCTTTGGCATCTACCTGTCCCACATGGCCTTCATCACCATCTTGATCTGGCTCGGCTGGGGCAATCTCAGCCGCACGGTGCCGTGGCCGCTGCTCTGCGCGGCGACCGTGATCATCCTCCTCACCTGCGGCGCCGTCCTCACCGAGCTGCTGGCCCGGACGCCGCTGGCCGTCCCGCTGACCGGCCGCGCCCAGGTCCCCTGGCCCCAGCGGAGGAAGCCCGCCGCCCCCCGGCCGGCCGCCGAGCTGAGGCCTGCCGCCCCCGAGGCCCCGAAGACCCGCGAACCGGCCGCGCTGATGGCCGTGGCTTACCAGCAGAACGGAACGTGACCTTGATCAAGCAATGGATTGACTCGGCCGCAGCGTACTGGGGCGGCGCCGCCTATCTTCAAGACGGCGGGGGAGCCCGGCAGCTCACCTTCGCCGGCCTGCAGCGAGCCAGCCGCGCCTGGGCCCGGTGCCTGGACGACGCGGGCATCGCGCCCGGTGAGCGGGTGGCCGTCCGGCTGCCGGATCCGGTCGACTATTCCTGTGCCCTGGTCGCCATCGCCGGCGCGGGCCGGGTGGTGGTCCCGCTCGACCCGGCCGCCCCCGAGGTCGCGCTGGTCAGGACGCTGGACGTCGCCCAGCCCCAGGCCATCGTCGCGCCCGGCAGCTCCGGACTTCCCCCCGGGCTGCGGGTGCTCACGCCGCCGGGA
This sequence comes from uncultured Actinomycetes bacterium, assembly GCA_963744005.1. Taxonomy (GTDB): domain Bacteria; phylum Actinomycetota; class Actinomycetes; order Streptosporangiales; family Streptosporangiaceae; genus Palsa-504. The sequence goes on from CAVURU010000004.1 coordinate 1,002,632, forward strand.
CCGGGCGCCGGGCGCGGGCCGACCGGGCCCGTGCCCACGCCCCCCGACGGCGGGATCTTCCTGTGCACCAGCGGTACCAGCGGCACCCCCAAGGGGGTCCTGCTCAGCGACCGCCAGCTGTCCCACGTGGCGGCCAGCGTGACCATCCATCACCGGCTGACCCCGGCCGACCGCGGCTACTGCTGCCTGCCGCTGTTTCATGTCAACGCCGAGGTGGTGGGCCTGCTCGCCACCCTGGCCGCGCGGGCCTGCCTGGTCTTGGACCGCAAGTTCAGCCGGACCGGCTTCTGGGCCACGATCAAGGAGCAGGAGATCACCTGGATCAACGCCGTGCCCGCGATCATCACCATCCTGGGCCTGGAACCGGCCGCGGGCCCGGCTCCGCAGTCCGTCCGGTTCGTCCGCTCGGCCTCCGCGCCGCTGCCGCCGTCGGCGCTGCGCCGATTCGAGCAGGCCTTCGGCGTCCCGGTCGTCGAGACCTACGGGATGACCGAAGCGGCCAGCATGATCACGGCCAACCCGCTCGACGGCCCGCGCAAGCCCGGGTCGGCCGGCCGTCCCGCCGGAACGCAGGTCCGGGTCGTGCAGCGCGAAGGCGACGAAGCAGCTGCCTCGGCCGGGGCGCCAGCTGGGACAGCTGAGCGGTACCTGGACTGCCCGCCCCTGGTCACCGGCCGGGTGCAGATCAAGGGGCCCGGTGTCATCACCGGCTACGCGTCCGGCGGCCGCCCCGGCGCCTTCAGCGCGGACGGCTGGCTGGACACCGGCGACCTCGGCCACCTGGACGCGGACGGCTACCTGTTCCTGGCCGGCCGGGCCGATGACGTGATCAACCGCGGCGGCGAGAAGATCTACCCCCGCGAGATCGAGGAGTTCCTGCTCACCCAGCCCGGCGTGCGGTCCGTGGCCGTGGTCGGCGTCCGCGACGACGTCCTGGGCGAGTACCCCGTGGCCTACGTCGTGCCCGCTGAGACGACCGGCCCCGACCTCGGGACCGCCGGCCCGGCGGCCGCTGGGCTCGCCGACGCCGCGCTGGCCGGCGCGTTGCGCGACGCGTGCCGGGCCGCCTTGCCCAAGCCCACGCGGCCCGCCGCCTTCCGCCTGGTCGCCGAGCTGCCGCTGGGCGCGACCGGGAAGGTGGCCCGCAGCCGCCTGCGCGAGCTAGCCGCGGCGCACGGCTAGCCGGATACCGGTGGCGCGGGCCGCATGACCCCGGCTCGCGCCACGGGATCGTGCCCATCGACCGGGCGCAGCGTCAGGCCAGGCGCGGCTGGCCCGAGCCGCGGCTGTTCAGGCGGCCGACGTCGGCCGGGCCTCGGCGCGCAGCCGTGCCTCGCTGGCCTGCGGCGAGCCCGGGGCGGCCAGGCGGCGGAGCGCGTCGGAGACGACGGCGCGGGCCACCGTCACGGCCGCGTACCGGTCTGGTGCGTAGACGGTGACGATGCTGATGACCCGGTCGTCCAGGTGCGCGCTGACGATGCTGGCCGACCTGGACCAGGCCGCCTCGTCGGCCGCCACGGCGAAGGCGGCCAGGTCAGGCAGCTCCCCGTCCTCAGGCGCGATGGTGATGGTGACGTTGTACCGGCTCGATGGTTCGTACATGATCCAGACCATAGGTCGGGCAGCTGTCATTTAGGGCCGGGGTTTCATCCCGGAAAGCTGCAAGCGCCCGACGGTAGGTCCCCGTTCCTCAGGAATCGCTGAGCTGCCTGACCAGCCAGTCCAGGGCCGGGACCGCGGTGGAGATCAGCACCGAGACGTGCCCGTCGCCCGGCCGCGTCCACAGCTCGGCCGGGCCGCGGGCCGCCAGCCAGGCCCCGTGGCTGGCCGGGACGGTTTTGTCCTGGCCGCCGTGCGCGATCAGCACCGGCACGCTGACCTGCTCGATCGTGCACCCCCACGGGACGGTCAGGGCCAGCTCGTCCTCGATGGCGCCCTCTGGCCCGGCCTCGATGGCCGCACCGGCGATGCGGGCCATCCAGGCCCACTCCCCGGCCAGCGCGGCCTGGTCGGCCGCGGTGAACATCTCCGGGTCGTCAGCCGGCCGTCTTCAGGAACTCCTCATAGGCGGCCCGGCCCGCGGCGGCCGCCCGCAGCTCGGCTGGCCGGACGGGACCATGCCGGCGAACCAGTCCAGCCCCTCGGCCTGGTACGGCGCCGGGCTGGAGATCGCCACCGCGGCCCGCACCCGGTCCGGGAGCAGCGCCGCGCAGGCCAGCGCGTGCGGGCCGCCGCCCGAGTGACCCATGACCGCGAACGACTCCACGCCGAACGCGTCGGCGATCCACGCCACGTCCGCGGCCACCGCCGCGATGTCCCGGCCGGGCTGCGGCGTGGACGGGTGGTAACCGGGCCGGTCGTGCGAGATCCACCGGATGCCCCGCTCGGCCGCCGCGGCGAACAGCGGCTCGGGCGGGGCGCCGGTGTTCGGCGTGCCGTGGTGCCAGAACACCGTGAGCGCGGCCTCGGCCGGGCCGGTGTCGTAGACATGCAGCAGGCGCCCGTCGCCCAGGTGCAGGTCAGCCTCGGTGGTCACCGGATCAGGCTAGTCCCGCGCCCCGTCAGCGGAGCCACCCCAGCCGACCGCCGCGCCAGCCGATCCGCCCGCGCCAGCCGATCCGCTTGCGCTAGCCGATCCGCTTGCGCCTGCTGGCGGGCGCCCGGCCGCCGAGGACCGGCTGCCCGCCCGGGCCGCCCTGGTAGCGGCTGTCCCACGGCCAGTTTCCCTGCCCGTCCGCGTGCACCAGCTGCAGCCCGCGGATCCCGTCGCCGTACAGCTCGACGGCCATGTTCAGGTGCGCCCAGGGCACCGACACCTCCACGATCTCGACCAGCGGCCCCTCTCGCAGCTGCGCCTGGGTGCCCGGCGCGGGCGGCTCGGCGTGCACCAGGTGCGCCGCCACCCCGTTGAGCACCGCGGTGGCCTGGTCCAGCTCCATGCCGGTGATGACCAGCTCGGGCCGCCGGTGCCCGGTGAGCCCGACGGTGTAGGCCCACGGCGGATGGATCCGGTCCCGTTCCACGCCCTGCACCGCCCAGCCGAAGCTGCTGATCAGCTCCTGCATGTGCTCGGTGTAGTCCCGCTCGGTGGCCTCGGGATGGTCGCAGATCCAGCACATGGTGCCTCCCTCATCGCTGCCGCTACCCCCTACTATGCCGATGGCCACTGACATTCTCGGCCGTTCGACACTCAGCTGAAGAGAAATATTTGCATACTTGTTCGAGTGAACATAGATTCGAAACGAAGCGGTCAGGCCGCAGCGGTCGCGAGCGGGAAGCGCGTGGTGTCCACGGTGTACGGGGAGCCGGCTGACGTCCAGGCCCGGGACGACGGCCGCCCGGTCCGGTTCGTCTGGCGGGGCCGGTCTACACCGTCCGCGCCATCCTCGAGCACTGGGTCATCAACCGGGAATGGTGGCAGGAGCCGCCCGCCCCGCCCAGTCAGTCCAAGCCCAGCCCGCCCGAGCCCAGTCGGCCCGGGCCCAGCCCGCGCGAGCCCGGCCGGCCTCAGCCCGCCGAGCCCGAGCTGGAGTTCTGGCGGGTCGAGGCGTCCCCTGGCCCGGGCCTGACCGCCGAGCTCTGCGACCTGCGCCGGGACGCCGCCGGCGCCTGGACCCTGCGGTCTCAATCAGGGCGCTGACCTGGTCGCGCCAGCCAGGCCGGTCTCCATCCGGCGGCCACGGCCCGTGCACCGGGCCTGCACCCCGGCCGCGTTCTCCTCATACCGAGCGAGAAAGAAGGAAGGACTCCTCATGATGAGGGACACGCTGCGGCTGGACTCGGTCACCACCGCCTGGAACACGGTGGCGCGATTCGACTCCTACGACACGGTCCAGCGCGCGGTCGACCAGCTGTCCGACGACGGCTTCCCGGTCGAGCGGCTCGACATCGTCGGCCGTGACCTGAACCCGTCGAGCGCGTCACCGGCCGGCTGACCAGTGCCCGCGCCGCGGGCACCGGGGCGGTCAGCGGCCTGTGGGCCGGCCTGCTCATCGGCGCGCTGCTGGCCCTGTTCACCACCGGGCACGCCTGGCTGGGCGTCCTGGTCGTGGCGGCCGGGTTCGGCGCGCTGTGGGGAGCGGTCTTCGGGTTCGCCGCGCACGCCGCCCGCCGCGGCCGCCGTGACTTCAGCTCGGTGCGCGCCATGGCCGCCGCCCGCTACGACCTTGTCGCCCACGAGGGCACCGTGGAGGCGGCTCGCACCATGCTCCGCACCGCCGGATTGCTGCCTGCTCCGCCGCCGGGCCCGGCCTACCCCGGCGATCACGACTGAGTCACGTCAGGCCGCAAGAAAGGTCAGCAGAAACTCAGCGAATTCCCAGCCGCAAAACGCCGGAAGGCGCAAAACTAGCAGCCGCCGAATTACCTACCGGAATGGCGGATTATGACGAGGATCTAATCATCGCGCGCAGAATCATCGCGGCCCGGCGGATATCGCTAAACGACACCGCGAAGATGCTCAATGTAACGCAGCCCCGAACTCCGGACCGTCTCCCACGCCCCGGACCGCAGCACCGGCGTCCACCAGCCGCCGTAGATCCGGTCGAACCGGAACGGCTCGACCGCGGCCAGCACGCCGCGGACCCCGTCTTCGGAGACCGGGAGCCGGTTCGGCGCCGACCAGACGAACGTCACCCGGTCCTCGCCCGGCGTCACGAAGATCGTGTCCCCGGACAGCAGCACCCCGAGGCCGCCCGCGCCGGCCGCCCAGTGCAGCACCGCACTGCCGGGGAAGTGCCCGCCGCACTGGATCAGCGTCACCTCCGGCAGCACCGGCAGCGTCCCGGTCCACAGCCGGACCTGCAGGTCAGGACCGGCGCGCAGCCAGGCCGCGTCGTCGACCGGGACCAGGATCTCGGCCCCGAAGGCCCGGGCCCACTCGTCCATGGCGCCGTAGAAATGCGGGTGGCTGGCCGTCACGAAGCGCAGCCCGCCCGCCGCGCGCACCGCGGCCACCGCCGCCTCGTCGATGAACCCCGACGGGTCCCACAAGATGTTGCCCTCGGCCGTGGTGACCAGCAGCGAACGCTGCCCGATGGCCACCGCCGGGTCGGCGCCGAGGCCGGTCAGCCCGGGCTCGACCTGCCGGATGTCGGACCGGTGCCCGGCCGCGGCCAGCTCGGCCAGCGTCGTCCACCGCTGGCCGCCCGGCGGCAGCCACTGCCGCTCGTCCGCGCACACCACGCACGTCTCCGGCCGCGGGTCGCCGAAGTGATTTCCGCAGGTCGCGCACACCCAAGTCCCCATGACAAGCACCACGGCCCGTTCGGTATAGGCAAAAACGCCATGCTACCGAACGGGCCGTGGTTTACCTTTCCGCACAATCGCGTGCGGACCGGACTTTCTTCGCCGGCCGTGGGCGACCGCCACTTGACGGTCGGCCGCAGCGCCTCCTCGCGGACCCGGTGCGCGTACCGCTTGGTCACGTCGAACAGCGACTCGATCAGCGTGTCCGAGAGCAGGTGCGGCTCCAGGCCAAGCTCGATCAGCGCCGTGTGCTTGACGTTGTAGTAGTGCTCCGGCGCCTCGACCCGCGGGTTGTCCACGTTCTCGATGGTCACGTCACCGGGGTAGGCGCGGGCCACGGTCTCGGCGATGTCCTTGACCGACATCCACTCGGTGATCTGGTTGAACACCCGGAACTCACCGCGGTTGGCCGGGTTCTCGCAGGCCAGCTGGATGCAGCGGACCGTGTCCCGGATGTCGATCATGCCGCGGGTCTGGCCGCCGGCGCCGTAGACGGTCAGCGGGTGGCCGATGACCGCCTGGATGGCGAACCGGTTCAGCACCGTGCCGAACACCGCGTCGTAGTCGAACCGGGTGGCCAGCCGCTCGTCCCGGGCCGTCTGGCTGGTCTGCTGCCCGTAGACCACGCCCTGGTTCAGGTCGGTGGCCCGCAGGTTCCAGATCCGGCAGGCGAACTCGATGTTGTGGCTGTCGTGCACCTTGGACAGGTGGTAGAAGGAGCCCGGCCGCTTCGGGAACAGCACCCGGTCGGTCCGGCCGTTGTGCTCCAGGTCCAGCCAGCCCTCTTCGATGTCGATGTTCGGCGTGCCGTACTCGCCCATCGTGCCCAGCTTGACCAGGTGGATGTCGGGGTTGGTCTCGGCGATCGCGAACAGCAGGTTGAGGTTCCCGACCACGTTGTTCTGCTGGGTGTAGACCGCGTGGGCCCGGTCGATCATGGAGTACGGAGCGGCCCGCTGCTCGGCGAAGTGCACCACGGCCTCGGGCTCGAAGTCCTCGACGATGTGGTACGTGAAGATCGCGTCGGTAAGGTCGCCGACGTACAGCCCGATCTTCTTGCCGGTCAGCTCCTCCCAGACCGCGATGCGGGTCTGCAGCGGCTCGATCGGCACCAGGGACTCGACGCCGAGTTCGTTGTCGTAGTGCCTGCGGACGAAGTTGTCGACGACGGCGACTTCGTGGCCCGCCTCCGACAGGTGCAGCGCAGTGGGCCAGCCAAGGTACCCATCCCCGCCCAACACCAGTATTTTCATGCTCCGGCTCCTAGTAGTTCCTTCGGACAGATTTGCTGGACTTTCCCCTGCCGTTGTGCGGGCGACCGCACGGGGAAGGTAACGTGCTCTGAGTGCGGATGCTGAACACGCTCCTGAGGTCGCTGAGGGCGGCTTTGCCAGGGTAGCTTTTCCGGCCTGCGGTTTCCGTACAGTACGACGAGTTCCTCCGTTTGGTCGGCTAACTAACCGAGGACATCAATGGCGTTGACATCAAACCGGTTCGGCGACACGCTCACGCGCAAGGCCCGCAGCACGCTCGGCTTGCGCTTCGGCCGCTTTGCCGTCGCGGCCGTCTCGGCGTTCGTCACGACCGAGGTGGTCCTCACCATCTGCGCCGGACCGCTGCACCTGTCCGCCACCTGGGCCAGCCTGATCGCCTGGTTCTCCGGTGCCCTGGTCAGCTACGTGCTGAGCCGCTGGGCGTGGAAGCGGAAGGGCCGGCCGAGCCTGCTGCACGAGACGCTGCCCTTCTGGGTCGTGTCGGCCATGGTCGTCGCCATCTTGTTCGTGGCCACCAAGTTCGCCTACCACGCCGCGAGCTGGCTGAACCTGACCGGCGTCGAGCGCGTGCTGTTCGTGGACCTGGTCTACGGCCTGGCCAACATCTGCACCTTCGTGCTGCGGTTCCTTTTCTTCCACTACGTCCTCTTCGCCGGGTCGCCCGGCAGGCCCGCGCCCGCCGTCGCGGAAGAGGCGCTGGCCTCCGCCGACTTCGGCCCCGAGCCGTTCGCCCGGGCGGCCGAGCCGGTGGACGAGGATGAGGCCCCCGACCGCGAGCTCTGACGCTCGCGCCACCAGGTGCCGTAGATGACCCGGGCGAAGCGCAGCCCGTAGAAGAGGTTGTTCACGCCCGGCAGGTGCAGCCCGTAGAGCGGGTTCTGGCCCTTCTTGCTCTCCCCGACCCGCCGCCGGTGGATGGTGGCCGGGACCTCGGCCACCTTGTAACCGTGGGTGATGACCCCGATCAGCAGCTCGGACGCCTGGTACTGCGGCTGCTCGAGCCGGACGACGCCGGTCACCTCGGCCCGCATGGCCCGCAGGCCGAACGTCGTGTCGCTGATCCGCTGCCCGGTCAGCACGCTCAGGGAGGTGGCGAAGAACAGCACCCCGGCCCGGCGGATGAAGTCCTTGGTCTCCTGGCTGCCCAGCCGGCGGGACCCGGTGACGAAGTCCGCCTCGCCCGCCACGACGGGGGCCAGCACCCGCTCGATCTCCGCCGGGTTGTACTGGCCGTCCGCGTCGGTGGTCACGATGTACTGCGCGCCGCCCTCGAGGGCCAGCCGGTAGCCGAGCCGCAGCGCGGCGCCCTGGCCCCGGTTGACCGGCACGTCGGCCACCATCGCCCCGGCCGTGGTGGCCTCCTTGGCCGTGTCGTCGGCGCAGCCGTCGGCGACCACGATGGTCTCCGTGGCCAGCCCGCACACGTCCTTGGGCAGCGCCTCGATGACCGGGCCGATGGCGCCGGCCTCGTTGTAGGCGGCGATGACGATGGCCACCGGCGGCAGGCCGGCCGCGCGCTGGCCGTAGGCCTGGCTGAACGCGGCCAGGGCCTCGTCGTCGATGCGCTGGTCCTTCGGGTTGCTGTAGATCATCGCGTCACCCGGGCCGGGTCGAAGTCCGGCCACACCGTGGCCATGCCGGACTCCAGGTCGCGGGTGGGCGCGTAGCCGATGGCGCGGGCCGCGGAGATGTCCACCACCACGGCGGGCATCTCGCCGTTGCCGACCGCGACGTGCTCGACCGGGATGGCCGCGCCGGTCACCTTGCGGGCCGTCTCCACCATCTCGTTGACCGACACCGACTGGCCGGACCCGAGGATGAGCGGCCCGGTGTGCCGCGCCTTCCAGGCGGCCAGCACGCCCTGCACCACGTCGTCCACGTGCACCAGGTCGCGCATCATGGTGCCGTCGCCGCGGACCTGGACGCCGTCGCCGTCCCGCGCGGCCCGCATCAGCCGGGGCACGAAGCTGTCCTTCTCGCTCATCCCGGGGCCGTACACGTTGGAGAACCGCAGCGCCGCGCCGGTCATGCCGTAGCAGTTGGCGTACGCGCCGAGCAGCATCTCGGCCGCCGCCTTGGTCGCCCCGTACGGGGTGAGCGGGCGCAGCACGACCTGCTCGGAGATGACCGCGCTGCCGACGTTGCCGGTCACGGCGTTCGTCGAGGCCAGCAGGAACGTCTGGACGTCACGCTCGCGGGCCAGCTCGAGCAGCCGGGCGGTGGCGTCCACGTTGAGCCGGTGGGTGCTGACCGGGTCGTTGACCGAGGCCAGCACGGAGGTGATGGCGGCCAGGTGGATGATCACCTCGGTCCCCGGCAGGACCGCTCGCTCGACCACCCCCGCATCGCACAGGTCACCCGTAACCGAGCGCACGTCCGGGTCTGGGAACGCCCGCAGGTCGACGACGGTCACCTCGTGCCCGTCGGCCAGCAGGGCGTCTACCACCCTGCGGCCGATGAAGCCGGCCCCGCCGGTCACCAGTACGCGGGAATCAGCCATGCGTGCTCCGTTCAGCATGTCGATTGGTGTCAATGTCATGGTGCCGCGCGCGCCAGCCCGCGCTGGGTACCCGTCGTCCGGCGATCCGCTACGCCGCGATCCGCCGTCAGTTCTACCGGGCCACCGTGCGCTCACGGTACCCGCAGCCGCTAAGAGTCTGCTGGTGAATGACCGGCAAACGCGGCTCCGGGGCCGGCCAGGTCGGGCCTCAGAACGCCGTCAGCTTACCTGGCCCGTATCGAGCCGCTGGCCCGATACGGGCCCGACACGGTAGTCATGGAGACGTGATGCCCCCCACTTCCGGTCCCGGGCCCGGCGCTGACCCGGGCGCCGAGGCGGCCCTGGCCGAGTCCTACCGCATCCTGCGGTCCCGGCTCGACCTGTCCGGCCTGCCCCCGCTCAGCCGGGCCGTGACCGAGCACGTCATCCAGGCCACGGCCGACTTCGAGTACGTCACCGACCTGGTCTGCGACGAGCCGGCCCTGGCCTCCGGGCTGGCCGCGGTGGCCCGCGGCGCGCCGGTGGTGGCCGACGCGGCCGCCGTCGCGGCGCAGATCGACCGCTACCCGGTGATCTGCAAGGCCGGCGACACGCTGGCCGCCCGGCTGGCCCGCACCGCGAGCATCACCGTCAGCGCGGCCGGCGTCCGGCTGGCCTTCACCGCGGCCGGCCCCGGCGCGGTCTGGCTGGTCGGCGGCTCGCCCGACTCGCTGGTCGAGATCATCGCCCGGGAGGTCGAGCCCGCCCTGGTCGTCGGCGTCCCGGTCGGCCTGGTCGGGGCGGCCGAGGCCAAGGACGCGCTGCGGCACAGCGGCCTGCCGTCGCTGAGCAACATCTCGGAGAAGGGCGGCGCCGCGGTGGCCGCCGCGGCCTTCGACGCGCTGCTGCGGCTGGCCGCCGCGCTCCGGGAGGATCCGGGCACCCGATAGCGTGGGGCCCGGCCCAGGAGTTCGGCCGCAGCCCATGGGAGGCATCAATGGACCCGCTCGCCGACGTCATCGCCGAGGTCATCCCGCCCGATGCGGCGGCCATGACCGCCGCCGCCGAGCGCCAGGACCGGATGACCAAGCCGCGCGGCTCGCTCGGCGTGCTGGAAGAGGTGTCGATCCGGCTGGCCGGCCTGGCCGGCGTCTGCCCGCCGCCGGTCCCCGAGCCGGCCTGCGTCGCGATCTTCGCCGCCGACCACGGCGTGCACGCGCAGGGGGTCAGCCCCTGGCCGCAGGAGGTGACGGCCCAGATGGTGGCCAACTTCCTGGCCGGCGGGGCCGTGGTCAACGCCTTCGCGGCCCAGGCCGGGGCCGACGTCATCGTCGTCGACGTGGGCGTGGCCGCGCCGCTGGACCCGGTACCGGGCCTGCTGTCCCGCCCGATCGCGCCCGGCACGGCCGACTTCACCCAGGGCCCGGCCATGACCCGCGAACAGGCCACCGCGGCCCTGACCGCAGGCGTCGAGGTGGCCCGCGAGCTGGTCGCCGCCGGGAACCGCTGCCTGATCACCGGCGACATGGGCATCGCCAACACCACCGCGTCGGCCGCGTTGATCTGCGCTTTCACCGGGGCCGACCCGGCCGAGGCCACCGGCCGCGGCACCGGGATCGACGCCGCCACCTACGCCCGCAAGGTCGACGTCATCTGCCGCGGCCTCGCCGCCCGCCTGCCCGATCCGGCTGATCCGGTCGGCGTGCTGGCCGCGTTCGGCGGGTTCGAGCACGCCGCCCTGGCCGGGTACATCCTGGGCGCCGCCGCGCTGCGCATCCCGGTCATCCTGGACGGCGTCATCGCGGGCTCGGCCGCCCTGGCCGCCCAGGCCCTGGCCCCCGACGTCACCGCGGCCTGCTTCGCCGGGCACCGCAGCACCGAGCCCGGTCACGCCCTCGCGCTGGCCCAGCTCGGGCTGAGCCCGCTGGTCGACCTGGGCCTGCGGCTGGGCGAGGGCACCGGCGCGCTGCTCGCCCTGCCCCTGGTGCAAAGCGCCGCCCGGGCCCTGCGGGACGTCGCCACCTTCGACTCGGCCGGCGTCAGCGACAAGCAGTAGCCCCGCCGTCTCGTCATCGAGGCCGCCGTCAGCACAGCTCAGCCCGCCGCATCCAACCGGTGCCGGAGCTCCGGCCTGTTCACGCCCAGGGCGTCCAGCAGCACCGCCGCAGGATCTGGCGGCTGCAGAGTGAGGATCCGGGCCAGCACCTGCGGGCCGGTGACATAGAGCCTCCGGCGGTTGGGCCGGGCCGCTTCCTCGAGCACCTTCTTGGCCGCGGGCGTCATCCGGAGGCGGTCTTTTGTCGCGATGTCCCTGAGCGTCGGCTTGGCCGGCACGGCGCGCATCGGCAGCGGGGGAGCGTCGATGCCGGACCCCAGGGCCAGCCCGCCCAGGGCTTCCTGATCGAGCGACTCGAGGGCCTGGCGAGCTTGCTCCAGGCTCACGCCCAGCACGGCTTCGGTCCCGGGATCCGCCAGCACGGCGAGCAAGACGTGATCGGTGCCCGTTCGGCGGTCACCGCGGCGACGAGCCTCCTCGCTGGCCCGCAGAACGATGGCCCAGCCGTGCAGCATCTCTGCCGCTGCGGATTCGGTGGTCATGATGACTCCCTGTTGTACTTGGTGTGCACGGATTGCCGGGTGATGCCCAGGGCGTCTCCGATCTGCTGCCATGACCAGCCCTTTTCCCGGGCGGCTGCGACCTGGTGTGCTTCGACCCGCTCAGCCAGGCGATGCAGCGCCAGCGAGGCGCGAAGCCCGGTGGCCGGGTCGTCTGAGAAGACATCCGCGCTGAGCTTTTCGATGTCCATGCCTGTCAGTTTGGACTGACATTATGTATCTGTCAATTCAAACTGACACGGCGGACTGTTGCCCCGGACCGCCGTGTCGCTGGCTCGCGCCACCGTGCGGGAGAATGATGCAGTCATGGACGCGTACCTGCTGGGGCTCCGGCTCGAGGGCCGCCGGGTGCTGGTCGCCGGCGGGGGAGCGGTCGCCACCCGGCGGATCCCCGCGCTGCTCGACGCGGGCGCCGACATCGTCCTGGTCTCCCCGGCCGTCACTCCCTCCCTGGAGGACCTGGCCGCGGCGGCCCGGATCCGCTGGGCGCCCCGGGCCTACGCCGACGGCGACTGCGCCGGCGCCTGGCTGGTCTGCGCCTGCACCGATGACCCGGCCGTCAACGCCGCCGTCGCGGCCGAGGCCGACCGGCAGCGCACCTGGTGCGTGCGGGCCGACGACGCCGCGGCCTCGCCCGCCTGGACGCCGGCCTCGGGCCGGGTCGAGGACCTCGAGGACGGCGTGGCCGGCGGACGGGCCGTCCAGGTCGGCGTGCTCAGCGGCGACCCGCGCCGCAGCGCGGCCATCCGGGACTCGGTCGTCTCCGGCCTGCGGACCGGGCAGCTCAGCGCGCGGCACACCCGCGGCCGCCGGTCCGGGGTGGCCATCATCGGCGGCGGCCCGGGCGACCCGGGGCTGATCACCGTGCGCGGCCGCCAGCTGCTGGCCGAGGCCGACGTGGTGCTCACCGACCGGCTCGCCCCCCGCTCGCTGCTCGACGAGCTGCCCGCCGACGTGGAGATCATCGACGTCAGCAAGATCCCCTACGGCCGGTCCACGTCCCAGGACGAGATCAACGCGACGCTGATCGACCGGGCCCGGGCGGGCCGGTTCGTGGCCCGGCTCAAGGGCGGTGACCCGTTCGTGTTCGGCCGGGGCGGCGAGGAGGTCCTGGCCTGCCTGCAGGCCGGCCTGCCGGTCACCGTCGTCCCCGGGATCACCAGCGCGGTCGGCGTGCCCACCAGCGCCTGGCTGCCGGTCACCCACCGGGGCGTGGCCCAGGAATTCCACGTCGTGTCGGTCCACGTCGAGCCGGGCGATGACCGTTCTACGGTGGACTGGGAGCTGCTCGGCGGCAGCCACGGGACCCTGGTCCTGCTGATGGCCTTGCCGCGGCTCGGGGCGGTCGCGGATGAGCTCATCCGTCACGGCCGCCGGCCCGATACGCCCGTTTGCGTAATCGCAGACGGGACCATGCCGACCCAGCGCACAATTAGCTCAACACTGGAACAAGTACAAGCCGCCGTGACCCGCGAAGGCATCCGCCCGCCCGCGATCGTGGTGGTCGGCGACGTCGTGGGCGTGGCCTCGGAGATTACGAGGCTCATCAAAGATGTAACTGCCTGATCGAGCAGATAAACTCCGCGTGCTGGGTGACTGCCGGAATCTGCGGCGGATCCTGGTCCCCCCGGGAGCGCGGGGGTCCACGGTTTGAGGAGGCCGTTGGCACCATGGAAGGTCAAGGCGTGGCGGCGTCCGCCGCGTCGCCGGCCGGTCGTCACGACGAGCCCGGCCCGGGCGCTGTCGTGGCCGCGGACTTGGCTGCCCCCGGCGTCAGCCGTGTGACGAACGACAGGCTGCCCCACGACGAGGGCCAGCCCGAGGCTTCGCCGAGCCCGGCCGCCGAGCCCGCCGCCTCCGACTCTGTCGCCCCCGGACAGGCAACCGCCGAAGCGCCGGCCGCCGAGCCCGCCGCCGGCCGGCCGGAATCGCGGGAGCCCGCCTCCGTCCCCCCGCCGGCCCAGGCCTCCCCGGAAGCCCGGCCTCCCGCCTTCCCGGAAGCCCCGCCTCCCGCGGCACCTCCGGCTCCGCCGGCCACCCCGGTACCAGTCATGCCCTCTCCGGCCGCCGAGCGCCACACCCGCGTCGACGCGCGCCTGCTCGAGGCCGCCCTGATCAACCTGCGCAACCGGATCGCCGCCGTGCCGCTGGTCTTCGACATCGCCGGCGCCGCCGACGTCAAGACCGAACGCGGCAAGCTCCTCAGCCAGATCGATGACTACCTGCTGCCCCGGGTCCGCCAGTCCGCCGCGCCCATCCTGGTCGCCCTGGTCGGTTCGACCGGGGCCGGGAAGTCAACCCTGGTCAACAGCATCGTCGGCGCCCACGTCAGCCAGACCGGCGTGCGCCGCCCCACCACCAACAGCCCCGTCCTGGCCTGCCACCCGGACGACATCGACTGGTTCGCCGAGAACAACTTCCTGCCCACCCTGCCCCGGGTCCGGCAGGAGGGACTGGCCCGGCCCGGCCGTGACGGCCTGCTCGTGCTGGCCGCCATCGAGGGCATGCCGCGCGGCATCGCGCTGCTGGACACGCCCGACATCGACTCGGTCGTCCAGGCCCACCACGAGTTCGCCCACCAGTTCCTGGACGCCTCGGACCTGTGGCTGTTCATGACCAGCGCCAGCCGGTACGCCGACGGCCCGGTGTGGGAGATCCTCCAGCACGCCCGGGACCGCAAGGCCTCCCTGGGCGTGGTCCTGTCCCGGGTCCCGCAGACCTACCAGACCGAGCTGGCCTCTCACTTCAACGCCATGCTCGACGCCAACGGGATCACCGCCGAGAACCGCTTCGTCATCCTGGAGACCCCGCTCGTCGACGGCATGCTCCCGGCCGACGCTTACCAGCCGGTCCGGGACTGGCTCACCGACACCGCCACCCGCAGCGACCGCCGGGTCGCGGTCCTGTCCCACACCATGTCCGGCGTGCTGGACACGTTCAAGGCCCGGGTTCCCGCCGTCGCCGCGCACGTCGAGGGCCAGGTCCTGCTGGCCGGCGAGCTGCGGGCCACGGCCGAGACCGCCTACGACAACGCCTTCGCCGAGACCAGCGCGGGACTGCGGGACGGCGCCCTGCTCACCGGTGAGGTCCTGGCCCGCTGGCAGGACAGCGTGACCGGCGGCGACCTGCGCCCGCGCCGCGGCGGCAAGCCGGTCAAGGCGGCCAAGGGCCGGCGCGCCCGCGGCGGTCCCACGCACAACGCGGCCCTGGGCAGCGCGCTGCGCTCGGCCATCGAGTCCTTCATCGTGTCGATCGCGGACCGGGCCGCCGAGCACGTGGACGGCACCTGGCGCGCCGATCCGGCCGGCGACGCGCTGCTCAGCAACGCCGCCGAGAACAAGGCCCGGGGTGAGCACGCCGACCAGGTCTTCGAGTCCGCCTTCGGCTCCGCCGCGGACAACGGGACCGATCAGGCCGGCCCGATCTCCTTCAGCCGGTCCTCGGCCGACCTGCCGCTGCGCGCCGCCCGGGCCGTCGGGGCCTGGCAGGACCACCTGTCCCGCCTGGTCAAGGCGGAGGACACCCGGCCCGGGGCCCGGCGGGTCTCCTTCGACGACGAGTCGCTCGACCTGCTCGTCATGCTGGCCATCCTGGGCGAAGGCGCGCCCGGCGCGCGGGGCGCCGGGACCAGCGCCGCCGACGCCGCCGAGAGCACCAACATCTTCACCGAGCCGCAGCGGCTGCTGGCCTCGGTGTACGGCCCGGGACCGCTGGTCGGCTTCCTGGCCAGCGGCCGCGAGGATCTCCGTCAGCGGATGCGGCTGCTGCTGGACGAGGAGCTGGTCCGGTTCGTCGAGGTGATCGAGTCGGCGGGCCGGTGTGATGACGTCAGTGCCATCCGGCTCTACCAGGCTGAATATTCGCTCGAGGCGGTCAGGTGAGCACGAACACGATCGGCGTCGCCGGGCCCGGGCAGTCGAGCCTGCCCGCCAGGCTGTCGTCCCTCAACCAGCTGATCCGGATCGCGGCGGCCCGGTCCGGATCGGACGGCTTCAGCGCGGAGCTCCTGGCCGACGCCGACACGCTGCTGCGGCGCTCGGATGAGCGGATGCGGATGTCGGCCGCGCACACCGTGGCTGTCCTGGCCGGCGGGACCGGAAGCGGCAAGTCCACCCTGTTCAACGCCATGTCCGGGGCGGCCTTCTCGCCCGCCGGGGTGATGCGGCCGACCACCAAGCACAGTCACGCCTGCGTGTGGGGGATGGACGGGGCCGCGCCCCTGCTGGACTGGCTCGGCGTGCAACGCCGGCACCGCTACGGGCGGGCCAGTGCCCTCAGCGAGGGCGAGGCGTCGCTGACCGGGCTGCTCCTGCTCGACCTGCCCGACCACGACTCGGTCGTCAGCGGCTCGGCCGCGCTGGTCGACCGGCTGGTCAAGATGGCCGACATGCTGGTCTGGGTCCTCGACCCGCTGAAGTACGCCGACGCTTCCGTGCACCGGCGCTACCTGATCCCGCTGGCCGGGCTCTCCGCCGTGACCACCGTGGTGCTCAACAAGTCCGACACGCTGCCGCCCGACCAGGTCACCGACTGTGCCGCCGACCTGCGCCGGCTGCTGGACTCCGAGGGACTGCTCGACACGCCGATCGTGGTCACCTCGGCCGCCACCGGCGCCGGACTGGACGAGCTGCGCCAGACCCTGGCCAGCGCGGTCGCCGAACGGCGGGCGGTGACCGACCGCATCGCGTTCGACATCGACGCCCTGCTGGACCGCTTCGCGGTCTACTCCGGTGACTCCGTGCCCGGCTGGCGCCCGCCCGCCGACCTGGCCGCCGAGCTCACCGGGAGTCGCGCAGCAAACGACGGTCACGATCCACGCCTTGACGCCGCCGTCACCCCGGCCGGCGCGGCCTCCGACGGCACCTCAGCCTCCAGTGACACCTCAGCCTCCAGCGGCACCTCAGCCTCCAGCGGCACCTCAGCCTCCAGCGGCACCTCAGCCTCCAGCGGTACCGCCGCCCCTAACGGCAGTACGGCCGAGCCGGCCTGGCCGGCCCAGGCCGGTACCGGTCCGTCGGCCGATGGCCGTAGCTCGTCCGGCGAGCCTGGCTCGTCCCTGGCCGCCTCCGCGCTGGCCCGCCCGCCCTGGGAAGACGCCACCCCGGACGGCCGGGAAGCGGCCCGGCCCGCCGTCGACCCGCTGCTGTTTGTTCCCCCGGCTCCGGCCGGCACGCTGACCGCCGCCTTCGCCCAGGCGGCCGGGGTGGCCGCGGGCACCGAGACGCTGAACGGCGCGCGCGAGCGGCGGGCCGTCAGCTACATCGGCTGGCCGCCCGGACGGCTGGCCGCGCTGGTGCGCGGCGGCCGCGCCGCCGCGCCGAAGTTGCTGGCTGGCGACTCCGCTGGCACCGCCCAGGCGCAGCGGTCCGACATCGACAACGCGATCACCACCTTCGCCGAGGAGGTCGGCGGCTCGCTGCCCGAGCCCTGGTCCCGGACGGTACGCGCGGCGGCCCGGTCGCGGAGCGCTGAGGCCCAGAGCGCCCTGGGCGAGGCGGTCTCCCGGGGCCTGCCTCCTCGGGACAAGGTGACCGGCTGGTGGCGGCTGATCGCGGCCGCGCAGTGGCTGCTCATCCTGCTGGCCGTGGGCGGCCTGGCCTGGATCGGCCTGATCCTGGCCAGCGGGTCGCACAAGTCGTCCTCGCTGGCCTCCGACACCGCCCTGGTGCCCTGGCTCGCCGTCATGGTCGTCGCGCTGCTGCTGCTCGGCTGGCTGATCCAATCCTGGTGCCGGAACATGGTCGTGCTCGCCGCCGACCGCGAGCGCGAGCAGGCCAACCAGGCCATCATGAGCCGGGTGGCCGCCGTCACCAGTGACCTGGTGCTGGCCCCCACAGGCCGGGAGCTGGCCGAGTACGAGCGCTTCCGCGCCGAGCTGGCCACCGCCCGCGACCGCAGCTGACCGGCCTGGCCGTGGCCGGTCCGCCTCGCGTCGTCCTGATCCACGGGGCCGCGACGACCAGCCGGGTGTGGCGGTACGTCGTCCCGCAGCTCGACGGCTTCGACGTGCTGTGCCCGGACCGGCCGTGCTCCGGCGACCTGGCCACCGAGGTGGCCGCGCTGACCGCAGACTGCCGCGGCGCCGTGGTGGCCGGGGTGAGCGGCGGGGCGACGCTCGGCCTGGCGCTGGCTGCCGCCGGGGTGCCGATGACGGCCGCGCTGCTGCACGAGCCCGCCGTCGGGTCACTGCTCCCCGGCCTGCTGGCCCCTTACCGTGACGCCTACGCTTCGGGCGGGACGGCGGTCTTCGCCGCCGCCCTCTACGGCCCGGCCTGGACCCCGGCCGAGGCCCCGGCCGACGCCGACGCGGTGGTCGCCCGGGAGCTGGCCATGTTCGCGTCCTTCGAGCCCGCTGCGCCCGATCCGGCCGCCGGTCCGGTCGTGGTCACGGTCGGGGAGTGCTCGCCGCCGGTTCGGCATGAGTCCGTGCGGCGGCTGGCCGAGCGGTTCGCCCTGCCCCGGTGGACGATTCCCGGTGCCCGGCACGCGGCCCACCTGGACCATCCGGAAGCACTCGCCGCCGCCATCCGCCGGCTCGCCACGTCCGGCCCGGCAGGCCCGGCGGGCCGGCCGGCCCGGCAGGGCCCCGACCACTCCGGTTAGTCCCGCAGCACCGGCTCGAGCTCCGCGGCCAGGTCCGCCAGCCAGGCGTCCTGGCCCGCCGGGGCCAGCAGCGTGATGCCGTGCGGCCGCCCGGTGGCCGTGCGCCCGGCGGGCAGCGCCACCGCGGCCAGGTCGAGCAGGTTGGTGAACGTGGTGTAGGTGCCGAGCACGCTGTTGCGGTGGACCGGGTCGGCCAGCATCTCGGCCACGGTGAACGTGGTCGGCACCGTCGGCACGGCCAGCACGTCCATCGCCGCCCAGGCCGGCGCCGTCTGCGCTCGCAGCTCGCGCAGCCGGTACAGCCCGCGGAAGGCGTCGACCGCATCGAACCGGCGCCCGCTGCGCAGGATCTGCAGGGTGACCGGGTGCACCTGGTCCGGATGCCGGCCGGCGAAATCGCCGACCGCAGCGAGCCGTTCGGCCACCCACGGCCCGTCGTACAGCAGCCGCCCGGCCTCCAGGAAAGGACCGAGGTCCACGCCGGGCAGCTGGTATCCGCGTCCGGCCAGCCGGTCCGTCACCGACCCGAAGGCGGCCGCCGCCGCCTCGTCCCCGTAGAACGCCGGCTCTGCCGGCACGCCGATCCGCACCGGCGCCCGTCCCCGCGCTGCTCCGGCGCTGCCGTCCAGCCCCGGCCCCAGCCCCGCCCCGTCCAGCCCCGCCCCGTCCGGCGCCGGCCGCACCCGGGACCACGGATCACCCGGCTCCGGCCCGGCGATCACCGCCAGCACCGCCCGGGCGTCGCTGACCGAGGTGGCGAAGATGCTCGGGCAGTCCAGCGAGGCGCACGCGGGCACCATGCCCAGCGTGCTGACCAGGCCGCGGCTTGGCTTCAGGCCGACCGTCCCGGTCAGCGCGGCCGGCACCCGGCCCGACCCGGCCGTGTCGGTCCCGATGGCCACCGGCACCAGCCCGGCGGCCACGGCCACCGCCGAGCCCGAGCTGGACCCGCCGGAGATCAGCCCGGGCACGAGGGGCGACTCGCACGCGCCGTACGGGCTCCGGGTCCCGGACAGCCCGGTAGCGAACTGGTCGAGGTTGGTCTTGCCGATCACGATCGCGCCTGCCGCCTGCAGCCGGGTGATGATCGGCGCGCTGTCGGCGGGCTGGTAGGCGTACCCCGGGCACGCCGCGGTGGTGGGCAGGTCGGCCACGTCGATGTTGTCCTTGACCGCCACCGGCACGCCGAACAGCGGCGGTCTGGCGCCCGGGTCCGGGCCAGCGCCCGGCCAGCGGCGTCCGCCTCGGCCAGCAGGTCGGCGGCCGGGCGGACCGTGATCCAGACGTGGTCCTCGCCGCGCGCGGTGATCCGCTCGAGCACGTCCCGGATGACCTCGGCCGGATGCGCGCCCGCCCGGTATCGCGCGGCCAGCCCGGCCAGGCTCCCCAATCCGGCCGGATCCAGGCCCGCGGTAGCCAGCCCCGCGGTATCGGCCACCGCCGGCTCGGCCCCGGTCACGCCGACCCGAGCGCCGTCAGCAGGGCCGAGGACGGTGCTATCGCGCCGAACACGCCGCCCTGCATGGTGATCATCTTCAGCGCCGCCGCGTGGTTGTCCGGATCGGTCGCGCCGGTGCAGTCGGTCAGCAGCAGGCACTCATAGCCCCGGTCGTTGGCGTCCCGCATCGTCGTGTGCACGCACACGTCGGTGGTGATCCCGGTCAGGATGATGTGGGTGATGCCGCGGCTCCGGAGCAGCAGTTCGAGGTCGGTGGCGTAGAACGAGCCCTTGCCGGGCTTGTCGATGATCAGCTCCCCATCGACCGGAGCGACCTCCGGCACGATCTCCCAGCCCGGCTCGCCCCGGACCAGGATCCGGCCGCACGGGCCCTCGTCACCGATGCCCGCGCCGATCGGCGGGACCGCCACAGCTTGTTGGGCGGGCAGTCGGCCAGGTCGGGCCGGTGCCCTTCCCGGGTGTGGATCACGGTCAGCCCGTGCTCCCGTGCCGCGTCCAGCACCCGTGCGGTCGGTTCCAGCGGGGCCCGGGTCAGCTCGAGGTCATAGCCCATCGCGTCGACGTAGCCGCCCTTGCCGCAGAAGTCGGTCTGGAAGTCGATGCACAGCAGCGCCGTGCGGGCCGCGGTGAATGTTCCGTCGAAGGGCCAGCGGTAGGGCTCGGCGTTGACCGGCCCGTAGTGCGTGCTCATGCTCGCGTCTCCCCGATCGGCTCGGCGGTCACGGGCGGGCGCGGCGGTGACCGGCGGGGCCGGGGCGGCCCGGACGTCGGGCGGTTGCTCGCGGCGGAACGGCAGCCCGTCCAAGGCTCGTCCGGCTAGGCGGTCGCCGGGCTCGTGTCGTCCTCCAGCGGCGCGACGGATTCCGCGCGGTCGCCAGCGAGACGACCGCGAAGATCACCGCGGCGAACAGGTAGCCGAGCGCGATCTGGCCGCCGATGTTCCAGCCCACCTTCGTGCCGTGGATGAGCCCGATGAACGCCAGCACCGCCCCGGCCAGCGAGTAGCCCGCGGCCCACAGGAACTTCCGGTCGACGAGGAACGCGGTGATCGCGCCGAGCATCAGGCCGGCCAGGACCGCGCCGCCGCCGAGCAGGGCCGTGCCCTTGTAGATGGCCCCGTTGGCCGCGATGTTGTCGTAGCCGACCTTCTGCGGCCGTGGTCCCGGCCGCGGCGAGCACGTCGTCCATCTGGCCCTGAGCCCAGGAGGCGATGTTCGGGATGATGGCGATCACCACCGCGATCGCGTAGCCGCTTGGGTATCGGCCTGGAACGCCTGCGCGCCGATCAGCAGGCCGATGTAGAGCAGGATCGGCACGATGGCCGGCAGCGGCAGCAGCGGCGCCGAGCAGCGCGAACAGCCCGAGGAAGCACAGCAGCGCGATGACGATGCCGCTGGCCATCGAGTAGCTGGTCCGGCCGCCGGCCGCCTTCCAGCCCGGGTGCCCGATGTAGACGGCGGGCGGGAACGGCGAGCCGAGCGCCGAGCCGACGATGGCGCCCGTGCCGTCGGCCAGCAGCACCGACCGCAGGTTGTATGAGTCGCCTGCCGCGGCCGCGCTCTCCACGTTGCTCATGCCCTCGGTGAAGTTGTAGATGCCCAGCGGGATGGCCGTGGCCAGCAGCGGCGACACCTCGCTCAGCCCGTGGCCCAGGCGGCCGAAGTTCAGCGTGGGCAGGCTGAGCGCCACGTCGTGCGCCGCGGCGGTTACGTCTGCCGGGTGCATGTAGCCGCCGATCCAGCCGATCGCGGTGCCGACCAGCAGCGCGGCCAGGCCGACCGGGATGTTGCCGGGCAGCTTCACCCCGGTGAAGAAGCCGAGCAGGATGATGATCAGCACCGGCATCGCGATCCACAGCGCCTCCCACATCTGGGCCGCCGGGCGCATCGAGATGAACGCGATCGAGACGCCCGCCAGCGTGCCGAGCAGGGCGGCCCGCGGCGTGTAGCGGCGGATATAGGGACCGACGAACGCCCCGATCAGCACGATGCAGCCGATGATGAAGCACCAGGCCAGTCCCGCGGCCCAGGCATCCAGGGCGTTCTTGGTCGAGAGGTAGATGGGCAGCATGATCACGAACGTGACGATGAACATGTGCGGCACGCTCGGCCCGTAGGGCATCGCGGTCACATCTGTCCGGTTCTCCCGCCGGGCCAGCCGCCGGGCCAGGTAGGTGTAGTAGACGTTCCCGATCAGCAGCTGCACGCCCATGGCCGGCAGCAGCACGGCGAACACGTCATGGGCGGGAATATGCACCACGCCGAGGCACAGGCCGGTGAGCACCAGCACGTTCACCATGACGTTGAAGCCCAGCCCGAAGGCCGCGTTGGTATCGCCGCCGGTCCACCAGGGCAGCCGGACCGGGGCGGCGGTGGCCGGGGACGGGGTGGTAGTCGCAGTCGTCATTGGGGATCAGCTCCTCTCGGCCAGGGCCGCAGACCCTGTGGCCAGTG
Organism: uncultured Actinomycetes bacterium; assembly: GCA_963744005.1. Lineage (GTDB taxonomy): Bacteria > Actinomycetota > Actinomycetes > Streptosporangiales > Streptosporangiaceae > Palsa-504. Next base: position 1,024,763 of record CAVURU010000004.1, read on the forward strand.
GACTCAGTGCCGACAGGTAGCCGCCGGACGGGGCGACCCAGCCGAAGATGCCGCCCTGGGCGGCCACCATGGCCAGGCCGATGCGCTGGAAGTCGGGGAAGTAGGAGCCCACGCAGTCCGACAGGACCAGGCACTCATAGCCGCGGTCGTTGGCCTCGCGGAGGGTGGTGTGCACGCACACCTCGGTGGTGACGCCGGTGACGACCAGGCTGGTGATGCCCTGGGCGCGCAGTGTCTCGTCCAGGCCGGTGGCGTAGAACGAGCCCTTGCCCGGCTTGTCGATGACCAGCTCTCCCGGCGCGGGCGCGAGCTCGTCGATGATGTCGTGGCCGTATTCGCCGCGGATGAGGATCCGGCCGCGCGGGCCCGGGTCGCCGATCCGCAGCGACGGGTTGCCCCGGTTCAGCTTGGCGGGCGGGCAGTCCGACAGGTCCGGCAGGTGACCCTCCCGGGTGTGGATCACCGTCATCCCGGCCTCCCGGGTGGCGGCCAGCACGGCCTGCAGCGGCGGGATGGCCGCCCGCAGCAGGCTGACGTCATTGCCTAGCGTCTCGCCGAAGCCGCCTGGCTCGACGAAGTCCCGTTGCATGTCGATGATCAGGAGCGCGGTCCGCTCCGGGTCGAATTCGAACGGGTACGGATCGGCCTGTACGGCCAGCATTTCGGACACCGGCTCCTACTCCCTCTCTGCAATCCTTTCGTCGATTGTCGACAGAGTAGGTATCTCGGATTCGCGCCCTTTGTTACGGTCTTGTAAGCGATCAGCCGATGTAGGTGCGCGCGCCGTGCGTGGCCAGCGCGGCCAGCACGATGGGCAGCTCACTGGAGGCGATGGCCTCCAGCAGCTTGCGGTGCCGCTCGATGCCCTCGGCCGGGGCCCGGCGCTCGGCCTCGCGGCGCAGGTTGGCCGCCATGTACAGCTGCAGCTTCAAGATGACCGGCTCGAAGGTCATCCGCAGCTGCCGCTGCCCGGCCAGCGTCACCACCTCGATGTGGAACTGGCGGTGCGCCTCGTTCTCGCCGAACGCGTCACCGGCCCGCGCCGCGGCCGCCATCGCGTCAAAGGCCGTGGTCAGGCCGGCCAGGCTGCGGCTGTCCGGCAACGGCAGGGCCAGCTCCATGGCGTAGCGCTCCAGCAGGTCCCGCAGCCCGAACAGCCCGTCCACGTCGGTGGCCGTCAGCTCGGCCACCCGCATGCCCCGCCGGGGCGAATGCTCCACCAGGCCTTGCTGAGCCAGTTCGCGGAGGGCCTCGCGCAGCGGGGCCCGGCTGATGCCGAAGCGCTGCGTGAGCTGTTCCTCGATCAGCCGCTCACCCGGCGGCAGGGCCCCGCTGAGAATCTCAGTGCGCAGGCGCCGTACCGACAGCTCGACCAGGCTCGAGGGCTGCAGTACCCCGTCCGGTTCCATCGGCCGCCTCCCGCTCACCCCGCCGCCTCCCGGCTCCCATCGGCCCGCCCCAGACCCGGGAAGCACCGCCAGTCTAAGCTCTGGCCCTCCGGCCGCCGCCACCGAGGACAATCCGCCCCCACCCGCGCCCCTCGCCATCCGTCTCCATGATCGTGGCCAGTTCTGGCCGAATGGACGCCATTTCTGGCCACGGTCATTGCTCGCCCGCCTCGCGTCATCGCTCCGGCGGCTAGCCTCGCCGGTCCGCCTGGTGGGCTTCCAGATGGTTTGGCCCGTTGATCCGCGACCGCAGGTACTGCGCGGGCGTGACGCCTGCGAGCAGGCGGAAATCCGCGCTCAGGTGCGACTGGTCGGCGTACCCGTGCTCCGCGGCCACTACCGCCCAGTCGGCCTCATCCTGCTCGCTGAGATCCCGTACCACCTGCTTCAGCCGCTGCACCCGGGCCAGCCGCTTCGGGGTCAGCCCGACCTGCGTCACCATCCGTCGGCGCAGGGTCCGGGGGAGCAGCCCGAGTCCGTCCGCGACGTCCCCGACCCGGCCTCCCGCGGACAGCGCGGCGGCCGCCGCCGTGACCGCCGGATCCGGCGCGCCAGCCAGGCGCTCGAGCAGGACCTGCTCCATGACCGCCAGGGCCGCCTCCGGCGTACCTGCTTCCAGGACCCGCTCGCGCAGGCTATCTCCGGCTCGTCCCCACACCGCGGCCAGCGGGACCAGCTGATCCCGGGCCTCCGCCAGCGGCGCGGTGACGAAGCAACTGGCCGCGCCCAGCGTGAAGATCACCGAGATGTGAGCCAGGCCCTGCTCGAACTCGATCACCGCCGCCCGGCTCGTCGGGCCGGCCAGCATCGCGCCCGGGACCTCCACCAGGCGGCCGCCCTCGCCGTAAGAGCGGAACCGGTCCGCGCTCAGGTTGACCCACACGCTGGCGCCCGGGCTGGGCAGGAGCTTCTCGACCGTGGTCCGCGGCTGCTCGCCGGCCTGGTAGGTGATCGCCTGGACCAGCCCGCTCAGCGGCGGGCCCGGCCGCCGGACGATGACCGTCACCGCTGTCCCTTTTCTCCAAGACCCCGGCCCGGTCCGGCTGAGAGCATCGAGGCGAGCAGGAAGGACATCCCACGATGGTAGATGGCACCCACCCCGCAAACGCCGACCGTGCTGACGCCGACCACGCCGACGTCGACCGTGCTGACGCCGACCACGCCGACGTCGACCACACCCACGTCGACCTGGAACGGATGCTCGACCTGGCCACGCCCTGGTGCCTGATGGTCGCCGCCACCCTGCGCCTCCCGGACCTCATCGCCGCCGGGCACGGCGGCATCGCCGACTTGGCCGCGGCGGCCGGCTGCGACCCGGACGCGCTGCACGCCGTGCTCGGCCATCTCGCCGCCCAGGGCGTGTTCACCCAGGAGGCACCCGGCCGGTTCGCGGTCAACGAACCCGCCCGGCAGCTGTCCGGCATGGCCCAGTTCCTGGACCTCGACGGCATCGGCGGCCGGATGGCTGGCACCTGGGGGACGCTTCTCGGCTATGTCCGCACCGGGCAGTCCGGCTACGCCCAGGTCTTCGGCCGTCCGTTCTGGGAGGACCTCGACGCGCACCCGGCCATCGCCGCCGACTTCGACGCGCTCATGGGCCCGGCCGGCCACGGCCTCCCCGATTTCGACGTCGAGCTCGCCGGTGGCTGGGAGGAGATCCGCACCCTGGTCGACGTCGGCGGCGGCACCGGCGCCATGCTGGCCTGCCTGCTGCGCCGTCACCCCGCCGTGCACGGCACCCTGGTCGACCTCCCCGGCACCATCGCCCGAGCCCGCACCGACCTGGCTGACACCGGCCTGGCTGCACGGCACCGGCCTGGCTGGCACCGGCCTGGCTGACACCGTCCTAGCCGACACAGATCTAGCCGACACTGGCCTGGCCAGCGCCGACCTGGCCGGCCGCGTCACGCTGTCCGGTCAGAGCTTCTTCGACCCGCTGCCCGCCGGCGCTGACCTGTACCTGCTGAAGAACGTGCTGAACGACTGGCCCGACGAGCCGACCGTCGCCATCCTCCGCCGCTGCGCCCAGGCCGCCCAGCCTGGCGGCCGCATCGCCGTCCTCGGCGGCGTGGCCGCCGACGAAGCCCCCCGCTCCCTGGGCATCGACATGCTGGTCGCCGGCGGCAAGACCAGCACCCTCACCGAGTTCACCGAGCTGGCCCGCCAGGCCGGCCTCCAGGTCACCGCGGCCGGATCCCAGCCCTCCGGCCGCTACGTCGTCGAATGCCAGCTCGCACCCGAAGCCGAGGAGCCTCCCTCATGACCCCGGACACCCCCGATGCGACCCTGGAGACCCCAGACACCCTGGAGACCCCAGACACCCTGGAGACCCCAGACACCCCGGACGACGCCGAAGCCGCCCGGGCCCACCACCTGAGCCACGGCCAGGTCTGCTACCTCCAACTGCCCGCCGCCGACCCTGATCGCGCCGCGGCCTTCTACCAGGCCGTGTTCGGCTGGGTCACCGAGCACCCCTACCTGGACTTCGTGTCTCCGGGCCTCATCGGCCAGTGGGTCCCGGACCGCTCGCCGACCCGGGAGGCCGGGCCGATGATCTGGATCCACGTCGCCGACCTGGACCAGGCCCTGGACCTCGTCGCCGCCCACGGCGGCACGGTCACCGGCCCGCCGGAGCCCGACGGGCCGTCCCGCACCCTGGCCACCATCCTCGACCCCGAAGGCAACTCTGTCGGCCTGGCCGCTCACGCCCCGCCCCCCGAGCCGTTTTCATGATCATGGGTCGTTCCGGTCGTATGCCGCCCACTTTGACCCATGATCATGAAAACCCCGAGCCACGGTCATGATCGCGGGCAGTTCGGGCCCCATGCACACCATTTCTGCCCGCGATCATGAAAGCCCCTCCACCTCAACCGCCAGAACCCACCCGCCAGAACCCAACCCCCACGCCGCCCCCGATTAAGCTTCCGGCGCAACCTCCCCGGGCATGCCGGTTCCCCGTTCGCCGTTTGCAATGTAATCCTGTAATCAAGACCACTGGATTACCCCGGGGAGACCCACATGGAGGCTGCTCAGCCACTAGATGCCTACTCGCAGATCGTCACGAGCGTGGCCGGACGGCTCACGCCCAAGGTCGCGAGCCTGCGCGTGCCGCGCCAGGGAAGCCGCGGCGGCACGGGAGAAAGCCTCGGCTCGGGCGTCGTGTTCACCGGCGACGGATTCCTGCTCACCAACGCGCACGTCGTCGGCCAGTCCAACGGCGGCACCGCCGCCTTCTCCGACGGCACGTCGGTGCCGTTCCGGGTGGTCGGCTCCGACCCGCTGTCCGACCTGGCCGTGCTGCGCGCCAACGGCGCCACCCCCGAGCCCGCCGAGCTCGGCGAGGCGGACCAGCTCGTCGTCGGGCAGCTCGTGGTCGCGGTGGGCAACCCGCTCGGTCTGGCCGGCTCGGTCACGGCCGGCGTGGTCAGCGCGCTCGGCCGGTCCCTGCCCGCCCGCGGCCGGGTCATCGAGGACGTCATCCAGACCGACGCCGCCCTCAACCCCGGCAACTCCGGCGGCGCCCTGGCCGACTCCAGCGCCCGTGTGGTCGGCATCAACACCGCGGTGGCCGGCGTCGGCCTGGGCATGGCCGTCCCGGTGAACAACACCACCCGGCGGATCATCTCGGCCCTGATGGCGGACGGCCGCGTCCGGCGGGCCTACCTGGGCCTGGCCATGGTGCCCGGGCCGGTGCCGGCCGCCTGGCGGGAGCGCCTGGGCCGCCAGACCGGGCTGCTGATCGCCCAGGTCGTGGCGGCCGGCCCGGCCGACCGGGCCGGGCTGCGCACCGGTGACCTGCTGCTCACCGTGGCCGGCCAGCCGGTTTCGGTGTCCCAGGACCTGCAGCGGATGATGTTCGCCGAAGCCATCGGCCACCCGCTGCCTATCACCGTGATGCGCAACGGCGCCCTGGTCGACGTCATCGTCGAACCTAGCGAGCTGGTCAGCGCCTGACCCAAAGCCCGCGTGAATGACTCGTGATCTGCTGGGCAGGAGACAGGCCATGACACTGCTGAACAGGATTCGGAACCGTTCTCGGATCACCCGCGGCCGGGCCAAGCAGCAGATCGGCCGCGCCACCGGGAACCGCAAGCTGCAGGCCCACGGCCTGGCCGACCGGGCCAGCGGCAGCGCGCGCCAGTTTGGCGAGGACGTCAAGAAGGAAGTCCGGCACGCGGGCCGCGGCCTCGATCGGGCCCTCCATCGCTGATTCCCGTCCGCCCGTCTTTGCCGCAGACCATCCACGGCAAGCCGCGATTGCCACGGACCAGGGCAGGAGCGAGTCTGTGGCCTTCGCCGCGTGCCCCAAGCACATGGTCATGGGTCCGTGCGGCGGCGTGCGGCCCGACGGCGACTGCGAGGTCCGCCCGCACCCGTGCGTCTTCCCGGCCCCGGCGATCTGGCCCGATCCGGTGTCGCCGGTGCCGCTGGACCGGGTGCCGCTCATCCTGACCGACTTCACCTCGGTGCCCTTTTCGGCCCCCGCCCACGTCACCGTGGCCGGGATCCTGGCTCCGGTCAGCGACGCCCTGCTGGTCGGCGAGCACCAGGACCGGCCCGACTTCCCGCCCGTCCAGCTGGCCTCGATACTGCTGCAGGCCGGGGCCCGCCCCTGGATCACCCTGTCCTGCCGGGACCGCAACCGGGTCGTGCTGGAGCAGGAACTGCACGGCCTGCAGCAGCTGGGCGTGGACGCCGTGCTGTGCGTCACCGGTGACGCCCGCGCCTACGACGTACGGCCCGACGTGACCCAGGTCTTTGACCTGGACGGCCCGCGGCTGGCCGCGCTGGCCGCCGCGTCTGGGCTGTCCGCCGCCGTCCCGGAGACCCCGGCGGCTCCGCCCCGGCAGCTGCGTCCCTACCGGCTGGCCCAGAAGCAGCGGGCCGGCGCTGCCGTCGCCGTGCTCAACAGCGACACCGTGCCCTCGGTGCGATCCTTCATGGCTGAAGCCGCCCAGGCCGGAGTGACCATCCCGGTCATCGCCGCGGTGGCCATCTACACCGATCCCCCGTCCGCTTCCGCCCTGTCCGGCCTGCCCGGCCTGGAGCTGGACCCAGCGGCCGTCCACGCCGTCCTCGACGACCCCGATCCCGTGGAGGCCGGCCTCGCGCAAGCCGCCCAGGAGGCTCGCGCCCTATTGGCCATCCCCGGCGTCGCCGGGGTGAACATCTCCGGCCTGGCCTCCTCCCGCGGCTACGAGTTCGCCGCCCGCATCAAAGCCGAGCTCGCCGTCCGTATCCGCGAAGACGCCGCTCCGGATCCCGCGACGTGACCACCAAAGGCACGAGAAGCCAAGGCGCGGCCGGCGAAGGCGCGGCCGGCGAAGGCACGGCCGGCGAAGGCACGGCCGGCAACGACACGGCCGGTAAAGGCGCAGCCGGCCACCCGATGGACGCCGAGTTCGGCACCGTGGCCCAGTGGACCGCGCAGGTCGCCCTCACCCTCGGCCCGGAGTACTACATCCCGGCCGCCTGCCGCGGCAGCGGCCAGCCCGAGCTCCTCGACTGGCTGCTCCAGCGCCTCGCTCCCCGCCCCGGCGAGATCCTGCTCGACGTCGGCGCCGGCCTGGGCGGCCCCGCCGCCTACGCCGCCCGGCAGGCCGCCGTGCAGCCCGTCCTGGTCGAGCCCGAGCCCGACGCCTGCCGCGCCGCCGCTCGTCTCTTCGGCGTCCCGACGATCCAGGCCGACGCGACCGACCTCCCCCTGGCTAGCGGCACCGTCACCCTGGCCTGGTGCCTGGGCGTGCTCTGCACCCTCCCCGGCCTTGCCGCCCAGCAGCAGCTGCTCAACGAGCTCCGCCGGATCCTGGACGCCGACGGCGGCCGCATCGGAATGCTCGTCTTCCTGGCCGAGACCGCCGTCCTCCGCCACCCGCCCCGCGACAACCACTTCCCGTCCAGCGCCCAGCTGCACCAGCTGTTCAAGAAAGCACACCTGGACCCGGTCGACGTCGCCGACTTCCGCGACCTCACCCAGCCCCCGCCGGACTGGGCCCGCCGGGTCGAGACGGTCGAACGCGAGCTGCACCGCCGCTACGGGCACCGGCCCGAGCTGATCGAGGCCGACGACCAGAGCGCCCGGATCGGCGACCTGCTGAGCTCGGGCCAGCTCACCGCCCAGGTCATCCTGCTCCAGGCCGCGACCTGAGCGAGACCCGAAGCGAGCCCAGAATCGGGTCCTGTCCCTGCCGTCGCGCCCCTGCCATGATGGGCTCATGACCACCAGCCCCGGCCCGGTCCATGCTCCGCACGGCTCCCAGCTCAGCTGCAAAGGCTGGGCGCAGGAAGCCGCCATGCGCATGCTCATGAACAATCTCGACCCCGACGTGGCCGAGCATCCCGACCAGCTCATCGTCTACGGCGGCTCCGGCCGCGCCGCTCGCAGCTGGGACGCCTACGCCGCCATCATCAAGACCCTGCAGGACCTCGAGGACGACGAGACCCTGCTGGTCCAGTCGGGCAAGCCGGTCGGGGTCATGCGCACCCACGAATGGGCCCCGCGGGTCCTCATCGCCAACTCCAACCTGGTCCCGCAGTGGGCCACCTGGGAGGAGTTCCGCCGCCTGGAGCACCTCGGCCTGACCATGTACGGCCAGATGACGGCCGGTTCCTGGATCTACATCGGCACCCAGGGCATCCTGCAGGGCACCTACGAAACCTTCGCCGCCATCGCCGCCAAACGCTTCGGCGGCACGCTGGCCGGCACCATCACCCTGACCGGGGGGCTGGGCGGCATGGGCGGCGCCCAGCCGCTGGCCGTGACCATGAACGGCGGCGTGGTCATCTGCGTCGAATGCGACCAGTCCCGGATCAGCCGCCGCATCGAGTTCGGCTACCTGGACGAGCAGGCCGACGACGCCGACGACGCCATCCGCCGGGCCGCCGCGGCCAAGGCCGAGAACCGTCCGCTGTCCATCGGGCTGCTGGGTAACGCCGCCGACCTGTTCCCCCGGCTGCTGCAGGCCAGCGCCCCCATCGACATCGTCACCGACCAGACCTCGGCCCACGACCCGCTCACCTACCTGCCCCGCGGCGTCGCCTTCGAGGACATGGCCGCCCTGCGCGCCGAAGACCCCGACGGCTTCACCCGCCGGGCCCGCGAGTCCATGGCCGAGCAGGTCGCCGCCATGGTTGGCTTCCTCGACGCCGGGGCCGAGGTCTTCGACTACGGCAATTCGATCCGCGGCGAGGCCCAGGTGGCCGGCTACGAGCGGGCCTTCGACTTCCCCGGCTTCGTCCCGGCCTACATCCGCCCGCTGTTCTGCGAGGGCAAAGGCCCGTTCCGGTGGGCGGCGCTGTCCGGCGATCCGGCTGACATCGCCGCCACCGACCGGGCCATCCTGGACCTGTTCCCGGAGAACGAGGCCCTGGCCCGGTGGATCCGGCTGGCCGAGGAGAAGGTCCACTTCCAGGGCCTGCCCGCCCGGATCTGCTGGCTCGGCTACGGCGAGCGAAACCTGGCCGGGGTGCGCTTCAACGAGATGGTGGCCGACGGGACGCTGCAGGCACCGATCGTGCTGGGCCGCGACCACCTGGACTGCGGCTCGGTCGCCTCGCCCTACCGGGAGACCGAGGGCATGGCCGACGGCTCCGACGCCATCGCCGACTGGCCCCTGCTGAACGCCCTGGTCAACACCGCCTCCGGTGCCTCCTGGGTGTCCATCCACCACGGCGGCGGGGTCGGCATCGGCCGCTCCATCCACGCCGGCCAGGTCTGCGTGGCCGACGGGACCGCGCAGGCCGCGCAGAAGCTGGAGCGCGTCCTGACCAACGACCCCGCGATGGGCGTGATCCGGCACGCCGACGCCGGCTACGAGCAGGCCTCGGCCGTCGCCGCCGAGCGCGGCGTCCGCGTGCCCATGGCCGACGGATGACCTTCGCCGCCCTGTGGCGTGAGCTCGAGCCGCTCGGCCGCGACCCGGGCACCGGCGGCTACCGGCGCTACTCCTGGACCCCGGCCGATGCCGCCTGCCGTGCCTGGTTCATCGGCCACGCCGAGCGGCGCGGCCTGACCGTCGAGCCCGACAACAACGGCAACCTGTGGGCCTGGTGGGGCCCCAAAGGTCCCAAGGGTCCCGGCACCATCGTGACCGGCAGCCACCTGGATTCGGTCCCGGACGGCGGCGGCTTCGACGGCGCCCTCGGCGTGGCCACCGCGCTGGCCGCCGTCGACCTGCTGCGCCAAAAAGCCTTTCAGCCCGAACGGCCCGTGGTTCTTGCCGTCTTCACCGAGGAAGAAGGCGCGAGGTTCGGCGTGCCGTGCCTCGGCAGCCGCCTGCTCACCGGCACCCTCGACCCGGACGCCGCGCGCGCCCTGAGCGACAACGACGGGGTCACCCTCGAGCAGGCCATGACCGACGCCGGCCACGACCCCGCCCGCCTCGGTCCCCGGGGCGACCTGCTCGAGCAGATCGGCGCCGTCGTCGAGCTGCATGTCGAGCAGGGCCGCGCCCTCGCCCCCCTGGGCGCCGCCCTCGGCCTGGCCGAAGGCATCTGGCCGCACGGCCGGTGGCGGTTTACCTTCGAGGGCCGCGCCGATCACGCGGGCACCGCACAACTCGCCGACCGACACGACCCGATGCTGCCCTACGCGCATGCCGTCCTGGCCGCTCGCGAGGGGGCCGCCCGCCACGGCTCGCGCGCCACCTTCGGCAAGGTGATCGTGCAGCCCAACGGCTCCAACGGCGTGGCCTCAGCCGTGCACGCCTGGCTGGACGCCCGCGGCGCGGATGAGGCCATTGTCCGGGACACGGTGGCCACCGTCCGTTCGGCCGCGGAGCACAGCGCTCGGGAGCAGGGCGTCGCGCTCGATGTACGGGAGGAATCGTTCACCCCGCTGGTCCGGTTCGACCGGACCCTGCGCGACCGGATCGCCGGGGTCCTGGCCGCCGCCGGCATCCACGCGCCCGTCCTGCCCACTTTGGCGGGACACGACGCAGGCATCCTGGCCCCTAGCGTCCCCACCGCCATGCTGTTCGTCCGAAACCCCACCGGCATCTCCCACTCACCCGCCGAGCACGCCGAGCTGCCCGACTGCGAAGCCGGTGTCCGAGCCCTAGCCGCCGTCCTGGAAGACCTGGCCGGATGAGTTCCCCGCGACCCCCTGGCGACCGAGCCTGGTCACCGCTTCCTGCCTCGCCGCCTCAAGGGCCGTTCGGCCAGCCCGGCTCGGCCGACCCGTCGCCCTCGGCCCAGCCCTCAATCGCGGCCGCGCCCCGTACCCCGCCGTCTGGCCCCGGCCGCCGCTGGCTGGCTGACCTGGCCTGGCTGCCCGGCCAGGGCGTCCGACGCGACGTCCTCATCGAAGCCGACGGCGTCCGTTTCACCTCCGTCACGCCCTCCACCCCCGCCGCAGAAGTCCCGCCCGATGCCGTCCGCTTGCGCGGCCTCACCCTCCCCGGCCTGGCCAACGCGCACTCCCACGCCTTCCACCGCGCCCTGCGCTCGGTCACCCAGTCCGGCCGCGGCACGTTCTGGACCTGGCGCGACCGCATGTACGAGGTCGCGGCCCGGCTCGAGCCCGACAGCTACTTCCAGCTGGCCCGGGCCACCTTCGCCGAGATGACCCTGGCCGGGGTGAGCTGCGTGGGGGAGTTCCACTACCTGCACCACCAGCCCGGCGGCCGTCCCTACGCCGACTCCAACGCCATGGGCCGGGCCCTGGTCGAGGCTGCGGCCGAGGCGGGCCTGCGGATGACGTTGCTCGACACCTGCTACCTGTCCGGCGGGCTGGTCGAGGAGGGCCTGCTGCCCCTGTCCGACACCCAGCTGCGGTTCGGCGACGGCAGCGCTCAGCAGTGGGCCGCCCGCGTCACCGCCTTCGGCTGCGACGAGCACGGCATGCTCTCCCCGCAGGCCCAGCTGGGCGCGGCCCTCCACTCCGTCCGCGCCGTTCCCCGGGGTCAGCTGCACCCGGTCGTGGCCTGGGCTCACCGGTTCGGCGCGCCGCTGCACGTCCACCTGTCCGAGCAGGTGGCCGAGAACGAGGCCTCCCAGGTGGTGTACAAGATGTCACCGACCCAGCTGCTCTACGCCGAAGACGTACTCGGCCCGCGTACCACCGTTGTTCACGCCACCCACGTGGACGCGGCCGACATCGAGCTGCTGGCCGGCTCCCAGACCTTCGCCTGCCTGTGCCCCACCACCGAGCGTGACCTCGGCGACGGCCTCGCCCCGGCCCAGGCCCTGACCGCGGCGGGCTGCCCGCTCACCCTGGGCAGCGACAGCCACGCAGTGATTGACCTGTTCGAGGAGGCCCGCGCCGTCGAGTACGCCGAACGCCTCAGCCGCCAGGCCCGGGGCCACCTCACCGCTGAAGCCCTCCTTGGCGCCGCGACCGTGGCCGGCCACACCAGCCTGGGCTGGCCCGACGCGGGGGAGATCGCCCCCGGCGCCTGGGCCGACCTGACTGCCGTCAGCCTGGACTCCGTCCGGACCGCAGGCGCCCAGGAGAACTCAGCCTTTGGCAGCTCAGCTTCGGGCGACACCGCCCTGGAGACCGCCGTGTTCGCCGCCACCGCCGCCGACGTCACCGACGTGGTCATCAGCGGCCGCGACGTGGTCCGTGACGGCGTCCACCTGCTCGTCCCGGACGTGCCGCGCGAGCTGTCCCGGGCCATCCGCGCCGTACTCGGCTAGCCCGGCTGGGACAATGGCCGGTATGACGGACATCCCGGTGGCGGATCTGGGCGGCGGCGTCGAGCTGCCCATGGTGGGCTTCGGCACCTGGCAGCTGAGCGGACGCCAGGCTTACGAATCGGTCCGGTACGCCCTGCAGGCGGGGTACCGGCATATCGACACCGCCACCATGTACCGCAACGAGCACGAGGTGAGCCGGGCCCTCCGGGACAGCGGCCTGGACCGCGGCGAGGTGTTCATCACCACTAAGCTGCCGCCCGCCCAGGCCGGCCGGGCCCGGGCCACCCTGTCCGACAGCCTCCGCGCGCTGGACACCGACTACGTGGACCTGTGGCTGGTGCACTGGCCGCCGCGCGGGCGGGAACTGCTCCCGCTGTGGCGGGAGTTCATTGCCCTGCGCGATGAGGGCCGCGTCCGGAGCATCGGCGTGAGCAATTACGACATCGGCCAGATCGACGAACTGGTCAAGGCCACGGGGGAGCGGCCCGCGGTCAACCAGATCCCCTGGAGCCTGGGCCGCCACGACCCGGCTCTGCTGGCCGAGCACGCCGACCGCGGCATCGTGGTCGAGGGCTACAGCTCCCTGAACCACGCCCGCCTCAGCGATCCCGCCCTGGCCGAGATCGCCGCCCGGTACGGCGTCACCCCGGCCCAGGTCATCCTGCGCTGGCACCTGGAACACGGCATCGTCATGCTGCCGAGATCCGCCCGCCCCGAGCACATCGCCGCCAACGTCGACCTGTTCAGCTTCAGCCTGACCCCCGAGGAAACCGCCCGCCTGGCCAGTAGCGGCCGACGCTGACGCCGCGCCCCGGACACCGCGCCCCGGACACCGCGCCCCGGACACCCGCGCCCCGGACGCCGCGCCCCGGACACCGCGCCCCGGACACCCGCGCCCCGGACGCCGCGCCCCGGACACCGCGCCCCGGATACCGCCCCAGCCGCGGCCCATCCCGGATCCCGGCCCAAGCGCCCGGCATTATTCGTCCGCGGCTTGCCGTTGGCAACTAGTTGTCCACAGATGGCCACGCTCCGGCCTGGTTATCCACAGCTGCTCATCGGCCCTGGCGGCCGCGGCCTGGCGGCGGCGACGGTAGAGGGAACCGGCGGCGTCGGGCCGCCGGCATCCCAAGGAGGATCTGAGATGAGCCAGGGCGCATACGTGACCGTCGTGGGCTTCGTGGCCCAGGACCCGAAACAGCGCGAGACCAAGAACGGCACGTGGGTCACCGGCCTGCGCATCGGCGCCACCCCGCGGTATCAGGACCGGGCCACCAGCGAATGGCGGGACGGCGAGACCTCGTACTTCGACGTGACCTGCTGGCGCCGCCTCGGCGAGCACGTCCGGGCCAGCCTCCGCAAGGGTGACCCGGTGACGGTCAAGGGGCGTTTCGAGTCCCGGACCTACACCGATCGAAACGGCGTGTCCCGGACGGTCTACGACATCGTGGCCGACACCGTCGGTCACGACCTCAACCGGGGAGTCGCCAACTACGTGCGGCCCGAACGCCGGTCCGCGGCTGCCGATGACGACATGGCCGCGGACCAGGGTCCGTTCGTTCCTGACGACACTGGCATCCTCGATGATGGCATCGCCGACGCTGAGGCCATGGAGCAGCTCGGGCAAGCGCTCGACAACCTCGATGGTGCGGACCTGACGGCCCAAGCCCTCGGAGAGGACGAGACGGCTGACGCGGCCAGGCCGTCAGTCTCGTCAGCGCCCTTCTGAGCGCCTAAGTCCAGATAACGCCTCGCACGGATTATCTCCTCAGCTCAGGTGCTGCACGGGGCGGATACGATTCGCATCGTAGCGTAGCCGCCCCGGCAGCGCCAACGTGATCGGACGTCGTGGCCGAAGCGTGTCTTTCCCAGGTCAGCGCCGTCGAGCTCGGGTCCGCTCGGTCTGGTGCCGGCCGCGTTATTTCTATCGGACGCGCCGGTTCGACATAGCGGTTTTACCAACGTTCCAGAACTCCTCGCATTTATACTGTCACCTAAAGTAATGACGGGGCCTACGCAGGGTCGCGTCAGCCCGGCTGATCCTGGGCAGGAGGCATGTCAGCAGCTCAAGAGGTGCTCGAGCAGCACCAGCGAGGGCGTCGCCGCCATTTCGGCTGGCCTCCTCGCCGCCGAGACACCGGCGGGCCGTCGCCCCGTCCGGGATCCGGCTGGCCGCTGTTCGCCATGCCCAAGTCGCTGATCGCCTACGTGGTGGGCGTTCCGGCCTGCGCCCTGAGCCTGATCGGCTGGGAGGCGGCAAGCACGCCGCTGCACGCCGCCGACCTCGTCCTGTTCGCCGCGCTGCTGGCGGCGGCCACGGTGTGCATCGAGGCCATGCGGCGGCTCGGCCAGCCGACCGGCGTATCGCGTGACCTGCTGTCCGCCTGGTGGCTGCCCATCGCGCTGCTGCTGCCGCCGCTCTATGCCCTGCTCGCGCCGTTCGGCGTCGGCCTGGTGCTGTACCTGCGGGCCGGACCGATCCCCATGTACCGCCGCGTGTTCAGCTCGGCCGCGCTGGGGCTGGCCGGGGCCGCCGCGTCAGCCACCTTCCACTTCGCCATCCCGGAGGCCCTGCCGGTCAGCCTGACAGGGTCGCACGCCTGGCTGGCCCGGCCCGCGGTGATCGGCGCCGCTGTCGCCTGCGCGGTCCTGTTCGCCATCCTCAACGCGGGTGTCGTCGCCATCGCCGCGCACCTCGCCGATCCCGACGCGCCGCTGGCCAAGGTGCTGTGGGACCGGGAAAGCCTGCTGCTCGACCTGACCGAGACCTGCGTCGGCATCCTGGTCGCCGTCACCTGCGCGCTCAGTTTCCTGCTGCTCCTGGTGGCCCTGCCGCCGGTCATCCTGCTGCAGCGCAGCCTCATGCACCAGCAGCTCGCCGCCGCGGCCCGCACCGATCCCAAGACGGGGCTGCTGAACGCCACTGCGTGGCAGCGCGAGGCCGACGCCGCGGTCACCCTCGCGCTGCGCACCGTCGCCCCGCTGTCCCTGCTGCTGGTCGACGTCGATCACTTCAAGCGGGTCAACGACTCCCACGGTCACCTTGTCGGCGACGAGGTCCTGCGAGCGCTGGCCGCCGAGCTCAGGCAGCAGGTCCGCGAGACCGACGTGGTCGGCCGGTTCGGCGGCGAGGAGTTCACCGTCCTGCTGCCGCACACCGACGGCGACGGCGCCTGCCGGATCGCCGAGCGGCTGCGCACCAGCGCCGGGCTGCTCAGCGTGAGCGCCGACGACACCCAGGTCACCGTCACCGTCTCGATCGGCGTGGCCGAGCTCGGCCAGCACGGCCACGACCTGTTCGAGCTGCTGGCCGCGGCCGACCTGGCCCTATACCGGGCCAAGGACGCCGGCCGCAACCAGGTGCGCCTGTACGTCCCGCGCCAGCCGAACCCGGGCCCGGCCGAGACGGCGGGCGGGGTGGGCCAGGAAGGTGACGAGGTAACCGGCGTCTGCCCGTAGGCTTGAGTACATGCCGGAGTTCATTTATTCGATGCGTGCTGTGCGCAAGGCGCACGGCGACAAGGTCATCCTCGACAATGTCACCCTAGCGTTCCTGCCCGGCGCGAAGATCGGCGTCGTCGGGCCGAACGGCACCGGCAAGTCGACGCTGCTGCGCATGATGGGCGGCCTGGAGCAGCCATCCAACGGCGAGGCTCGCCTGATGCCGGGCTTCACCGTCGGCGTCCTCGCCCAGGAGCCCATGCTGGATGAGTCCAAGAACGTGCTCGGCAACGTCGAAGACGGGGTGGCCGACACCAAGCGGCTGCTCGATGAGTACAACCAGATCGCCGAGAAAATGGCGACGGATTACTCCGACGACCTCCTCGAGCAGATGGGCGCCCTGCAGGAGCAGCTCGATCACCGCGACGCCTGGGACCTGGACAGCCAGGTCGAGCAGGCCATGGACGCGCTGCGCTGCCCGCCGGCGGACTCCGACGTGACCAGCCTGTCCGGCGGCGAGAAGCGCCGGGTTGCGCTGTGCCGCCTGCTGCTGGCCCAGCCCGACCTGCTGCTGCTGGACGAGCCGACCAACCACCTGGACGCGGAGAGCGTGCAGTGGCTGGAGCAGCACCTGGAGAAGTACCCCGGCACCGTCGTCGCCGTCACCCACGACAGGTACTTCCTGGACGACGTGGCCCAGTGGATCCTGGAGCTCGACCGCGGCCACGCCTACCCGTACGAGGGCAACTACTCCACCTACCTGGAGACCAAGGCGGCCCGGCTCAAGGTCGAGGGGGCCAAGGACGCCAAGAAGCGCAAGCGCCTGGAGGACGAGCTGGAGTGGGTCCGGTCCAGCCCCCGGGCCCGCCAGGCCAAGAGCAGGGCCCGTCTCGAGCGGTATGAGGAGATGGCGGCCGAGGCCGACAAGAGCCGCAAGCTGGACTTCGAGGAGATCCAGATCCCGCCGGGCCCGCGCCTGGGCAACGTGGTCGTAGAGGTCAGCGACCTGGTCAAGGGCTTCGGCGATCGCTGCCTGTTCGAGGGCCTGTCCTTCACCCTGCCCCGCAACGGCATCGTCGGCGTCATCGGGCCGAACGGCGTCGGCAAGACCACCCTGTTCAAGATGATCGTCGGCGAGGAGAAGCCGGACCAGGGCTCGATCCGCATCGGCGAGACGGTCCGCATCTCCTACGTGGACCAGAACCGGGCCGGCATCGCCGCGAACAAGAACGTCTGGGAGGCGATCTCGGACGGCGAGGCGCACATCCGCGTCGGCAACGTCGAGATCCCCAGCCGCGCCTACGTGGCCGCGTTCGGCTTCAAGGGCGCCGACCAGCAGAAGCCGGCCGGCGTGATGTCCGGTGGCGAGCGCAACCGGATGAACCTGGCCCTGACCCTCAAGCAGGGCGGCAACCTGCTCCTGCTCGACGAGCCGACCAACGACCTGGACGTGGAGACGCTGGCCTCGCTGGAGAACGCCCTGCTGGAGTTCCCCGGCTGCGCCGTCATCACCAGCCACGATCGCTGGTTCCTGGACCGGGTCGCCACCCACATCCTGGCCTGGGAAGGCGACGCGAGCTGGTTCTGGTTCGAGGGCAACTACGACGCCTACGAGAAGAACAAGATCGAGCGGCTCGGCGCGGAAGCCGCCCGCCCGCATCGCGTCACCTACCGCAAGCTCACCCGCGACTAGCGGGGACGTCGGCGTAACCTCGGCCGGGCCGCGGTCTTAGTTCCGCGGCCCGGCCGATCGCTGTTCACGGGCAGGCGCTACTCCAGCGGCCCGAAGAACGCCCGCAGGTCCGCGGCCAGCTCGGCCGGAGCCTCCATGGCCGGGAAGTGCCGCCCGCGGGCGAACTCCGTCCAGTGCGCACCGGGTGGCGCGGGCACCAGCTTGCGGACCGTCTCGTCGGCGCCGAACACCGCGAAGCCCTGCGGGACGGCCAGGCGGCGCCCCCCAGTCCGACGAGTGCGCCTGCTCGTACAGGGTGTGCGCGGCTGAGGCGCCCGAGCGGGTGAACCAGTACAGGCTGACCGTGGTGAGCAGCTGATCCTGGCCGACCGGCAGGTCGGTCCACTCGTGCACCTTCTCGGCGATCCAGGCCAGCTGGAACAGCGGTGAGTCGGCCAGCGCGTAGCCGATGGTCTGCGGCCTGCTGTTCTGGATGGCCAGGTAGCCGGAGCCTTCCCGGCGGAACGCGTCCATCCGGTCCAGGATCAGCTTGTCCACCGGGTCGCCAGCGTCCAGGCGCTCGGCTATCCCGGGCATGAAGGTCGCCACGCTTGCCGCCGTCCGCGGGTCGGTGACCACGTGCAGGCCGCAGACGTGCTCCGTGTCTCCGCTGGCCACCATGCCCGACACCCCGGCGCCGATGTCACCGCCGTGCACGCCGTACCGGCCGTAGCCCAGCCGGCGCATCAGCTCGGCCCACGCCCGCGCCGTCCGCGCCATCGTCCAGCCCGGCCCGCTCAGCGGCGTGGAGAACGCGTACCCGGGCAGCGACGGCGCGATGACGTCGAACGCCTGGCCGTCGGCCGGGTTGACCAGTGGTTCGATCAGCTGGCTGAACTCCGCGACCGAGCTGGGGAACCCGTGCGTGATCAGCAGCGGCTTGGCGCCCTGACGCCCGGACCGTATGTGCAGGAAGTGGATCCGCTGCCCGTCGATCTCGGTCGTGAACTGGGGATAGGCGTTGAGCCTCGCCTCGGCGGCCCGCCAGTCGTAGCCCGTCCGCCAGTACTCGGCGAGCTCGCCGAGGTAGTCCGGCGGCATCCCGCGCGTCCAGCCCTCGCCGGGCTGCTCGCCGGGCCAGCGGGCGTGCGCCAGCCGGTCGTGCAGGTAGTCCAGCTCGGTCTCGGGGATCTGGATGCGGAAGGGCTGGAGGCCGTCGCTCATCTCGCTTCTTCTCCTGTTCAGGCGGCTGTTGCGCTGACCGGACCAGGCTAGGAACAATAGAGGAACGTTTCGTTCCGCAATAGCGGTCAGGATGGGGAAATGCCAGAAACCTCCGGGCGGCTGCTCCGCCTGCTGTCTTTGCTGCAGGCCCGGCGTGACTGGACCGGGGTCGAGCTTGCCGGGCGTCTCGGCGTCACCACCCGTACCATCCGGCACGACGTGGACCGGCTCCGCGAGCTGGGCTACCCGGTGGACGCCCGGCCGGGCGTGGCCGGCGGGTACCGGCTCGGCCATGGTGCCGCCCTGCCGCCGTTGCTGCTGGACGACGATGAGGCCGTGGCCGTCGCGGTCGGCCTGCGGACCGCCGCGACCGGCTCGGTCGCGGGCATCGAGGAGACCTCGCTGCGCGCCCTGGCCAAGCTCCAGCAGGTCCTGCCCTCCCGGCTGCGGCACCGGCTCACTGCCTTCCAGGCTTACGCGCTGCCGGTGCCGTCGCGCGGCCCGCGGGTGGACCCGGACGCGCTGACCCTGATCGCCTCGGCCTGCCGCGATCATGAGCGGCTCCGGTTCGACTACCGCGCCCATTCTGGGGCGGCCAGCCGGCGCTCGGTGGAGCCGTATCGCCTGGTGAATGACCGGCAGCGCTGGTACCTGGTCGCATGGGATCTCGGCCGTGACGCCTGGCGCACCTTCCGGGTCGACCGGATGGAGCCGCTGCCCCCGCCCGGGCCGCGCTTCACGCCCCGGGAACTGCCGCCCGACCCGGAGGTCGCGGCCCAGGTGGCCCGCGCGGCCGGGCAGGCCACCTGGCGGTACCGGGCCCGGGTGGTCGTGCACGCGCCCGCCGACGACGTCCGGCACCGGCTGCCCATCCCGCTGCCGGTGCAGGCCCTGGGGGAGGACCGCTGCGCCTTCGAGCCCGGGTCGGATCATCCGGAGATGCTCGCCCTGTACCTTGGCCTGCTCGACGCCGACTTCGAGATCACCGACGCCCCGGAGCTGGCCGCGGCCCTGCGCAAGCTGGCCGCCCGCTACGAGCGTGCCGCCCAGGCGGAGGGACAGGGGCGGGGGATAGGAGCCGAGGCATAGGCTCAGGCCCGGAACGGGCTGGGGCAGCCCGAACGGGGACGGAGGAAAGCGTGGCCGGAATCCGGGTGGCGGTGGCCGGAGCCGGGCTCGGCGGCCTGTGCCTGGCCCAGGGCCTGCGCCGGGCCGGTGCCGAGGTCACGGTCTACGAGCGCGACGCCAGCCTGGCCGCGCGCCGGCAGGGCTACCGGCTGCACGTGGACGCGCGGGCCGGGCTGGCCCTGGAGCAGTGCCTGCCCCCGGAGCTGCTGGCCGCCTTCCAGGCCACCTGCGGGCAGGCCAGCACCCGCCTGACCGTGGTCAGCGAGCGGCTGCGGGTGCTGAAGGAGCTGACCACCGACGACCCGGCCGCCGACCGGTACGCCCCGGCCACCCTGTCCACCTCGGTCAACCGCCAGACGCTGCGGGAGATCCTGGCCAGCGGGCTGGAGGACGCGATCGCGTTCGGCCGGGAAGTCACCGGCTACGACGCCGACGGCACCGGCGGCGTGGGGCTGCGCCTGGCCGACGGCGGCGAAGCCGAGGCGGACGTGCTGGTCGGCGCGGACGGCGTGAGCTCGGCCGTCGCCCGCCAGTACCTGCCCGCCGCCGCTCCGGCCGATACCGGCAAGCGCTGCATCTACGGCAAGACGCCGCTGCTGCCCGCCGCCGCGGACCGGCTGCCCGCCGCGCTCGACTCCGGGTTCACCGCCGTCATCGGCGGCCGGCTCGGCCTGGCCACCGGGCTGGTCCGGTTCCGGAACCGCCCCGAGCAGGTGCCCGGGCTGCGGTTGTCGCCCGCGACCGACTACCTGATGTGGGGCCTGACCGGCGACCGGGGACAGTTCGGCGTGCCGGACGAGGAACTGCTCACCATGAGCCCGGCCGAGCTGCACGCTCGCTCCGCGGAGCTGATCCGCAGCTGGCACCCGGACCTGCGCGCCCTGCTCGCCCTGGCCGATATCGACGAAACGTTCCTGGTCCGGATCCGGACCTCGCCCGTCCTGGATCCCTGGCCGGCCACCCGGGTCACCGTGCTCGGCGACGCCATCCACGCCATGAGCCCGGCCGGCGGCTCCGGCGCCAACACCGCCCTGCGTGACGCCGCCGAGCTGTGCCGCACCCTGACCGAGACCGGACCCGGTGGCCTCACCACCGCCGTCGGCCGCTACGAGGACCGGATGCGCGACTACGGCTACGCCACCCTGACCGCCTCCGCCCAGGCCGAAGCCGAACGCGGCGCCCTGCGCAACCCGGTCGCCTCCTGGCTCTTCCGCCGCCTCGGCCGCGCCTAGGCCCCCTGGGCCCCCTGGGCCCCCTGGGCCCCCCTAAGCCCCCGGGTCACCTGACCAGCCGGAAGAACGCCCGGAGTTCCTCGGCGAACAACTCCGGCTGCTCGAAGGCGGCGAAGTGACCGCCGCGGGCCGGCTCATTCCAGTACCGGATGTCGGTGAACCGCTGCTGGGCCCACCTCCGCGACGGCCGCTGGAGTTCGCGCGGGAACACCGAGCACCCGACCGGGACCTCGACCGGGCGCGCGCCGGTTCCCGCGATCCACTCGTTGACCTGGCGGATACTCTCCCAGTACAGCCGGGCCGACGATGCGCCCGTACCGGGCAGCCAGTACAGCATCAGGTTGTCCAGCAGCTCGTCCCGGGTCAGCACCTCACTCAGCGGGCCGTCGTGGTCGGTCCAGGCCCAGAACTTCTCCACGATCCAGGCGGCCAGGGCGGCGGGGGAGTCGACCAGGGCGTAAACCGATCGTCTGCGGCCGGGTGGCATGCTCCCGCGAGTACCCCGAGTCCCACTCCGCCGAGTACTCCAGCGAGGCCAGCGCGGCCCGTTCCGCGTCGGTCAGGTCGCCGAAGGTGGCCGGATCCGGCCCGGCCAGCGGCGGGATCAGGTGGACGCCCGCCACGTGCGCCCGGTCCTGCTGGCCGAGCAGGGTGCTCACGCTGGTACCCCAGTCGCTGCCCGCCGCCCCGTAACGCGCGTACCCGAGCCGCTCCATCAAGACCGCCCACGCCCGGGCGATCCGCTCCACGCCCCAGCCGGTCCGGTCGGGCTTGCCGCTGAACCCGTAGCCCGGCAACGACGGGCACACCACGTGAAAGGCG
The DNA here is from genome assembly GCA_963744005.1 of uncultured Actinomycetes bacterium. Taxonomy (GTDB): domain Bacteria; phylum Actinomycetota; class Actinomycetes; order Streptosporangiales; family Streptosporangiaceae; genus Palsa-504. The sequence goes on from CAVURU010000004.1 coordinate 1,046,368, forward strand.
TCTCCCGGCCGCCCCGGATCCGACAGCGGCCCGGTCACCTTCATGAACTCCACCATCGACCCGGGCCAGCCGTGCGTCAGGATCAGCGGCAGCGCGTCGGTATCCGCCGACCGGACGTGCGCGAACACGATCCGGATCCCGTCGATCTCCGTCTGGAACAGCGGCAGCGCGTTCAGCCGGGCCTCGGTCGCCCGCCAGTCGTAGCCGTCGGCCCAGTACTCACACAGCTCACGCAGGTAGCCCAGCGGAACACCCTGCGACCAGTCGTCGACGGGCTCCGGCTCGGGCCAGCGCGTCTGCCGCAGCCGCCGCCGCAAGTCCGCCAGCTCCTCCTCCGCCACCTCGATCCGGAACGGCCTGATCTCGTGTCCCATCCGACGAATCTACGTGCGGCGGAGGTCAGGGCGCCTTAATCCGAACGGGACCAGGCAGCGTGCCCGGGTCGAAATCGTAAAGCCAGCCGGTGGCCTGCTCGTAGAAGCGATTGAACACGTGCGGCATGATCAGCTCCCGCATCCGCGCCCTGCCTATCCCGACGCGCAGATCGTCGACGCCGTGACCAGCCTGCTCCTGAACGGCCTGGCCGGTCCGCCGCAGGTCACCGCCAAGGAGTGATCACGTCGCCGCCGCGCTCAGCCGACAGGCGCCTGGCTCCTAGATCGGGTATCTCGTGGGCTCGGTGACATACTGCCGGCCCGCGGGCGTGGTCCACCGGAGGTGTCCGCCGGCCAACTGCTCGACCTTCCACCGCGGATCCTGCTTCGCTCGATGATCGTGCCGGCAGGTCGGATTCCCGTTGCACAGGCACGTCCGGCCGCCCGCCTCGTACGGGATGTTGTGCTCGAAGTCGCACCGTTCCGCCGGCCGTCGGCACCCCGGCCCGGTACAGGTTGCATGCCGTACCTGAGCCAGATGCCGCAGCATGATCCCCGGATCGTGTCCCTTGGCCTCGTGCCGATGATCGCACTCCCCGGCGGGAATGGGCTCCAAGGCGATGATCATCTCCCGCGACCCGGCCGAGAACTTCCAGGTCCCGTATCCGCCGCGCGGCCCCGGCTGATCCGAAGGTGTGAAGGCAAAACGCGTCCCGCCCGGCGGACCGGGGCCTCGCGCTGCCGCCGATTCTGCCCGCCGTCTCGCATCTCCGCGCCGTCCGGCGGCTGGTTGCGGCCGGGCACAGCCGTGACCGATGGCGTGTCCCTGGCCGTCGGTAACCGTGACGCACCAGGTCGATCGAGAGCTTTGAGCCGCTGCCCGGGCCAGGTCGCGGGCCAGCTCAGGATCCAGCGGTCCGATCCCAGCCAGCTCTCCCGGCCGTTCGGCCAATCCGAGCACGTTCAGCAGCGGGATCGTCATGTTCGTCCTTCCGGCGAACCCCGGCGGTATCACCCCGGCCAGCGGGCCCATCGGAGCTGACGAACCAGACCCGCGGTCCTGGCCAGACACAGGGCCCTGACCAGTCGCGGAACCCCGACCGGCGCCGGCGCCCTGGCCGAGGCCGGCCCCCTGGGCGGCGCCGGTCTCCTGGGCGCCGTTGCTGTCACTGGTTGCTGCCTGAGGCCGGGAGTCGATACCCAGCAGGATGTCCAGGTACGCCCGGGCCCTCAGCGCATCCATGCCGCCCACCACCCCGGCCAGCCGAAGCTGCCTGGCCCACCACGTGATGCGCTGATCAGCGGCCAGCACCTCGGCGGGAGGCAGCTCGCGGCCGGTCAGCCCGGCGTTCCCGGACGGCTCGGCCCACCGCTGGACCCGTGCCTGCTTGGCGGCGTGCTCCCGCCGTTTCCGGGCTTTCTCCGGGTTGACCGCCATCACCGCCCGGCTGATCGCCGAACGCAGGCCTGCTGGAGTCAGCGACCCGGCGCGGTCCAGCACCATGGCCTCAGCGGCCCGCGCTTCCTCGGGGTCCAGCAGCATGGTGGCCGCGGCGATGATGAACGCCTTGTCCCGCGTGATGATCCCGGACCGGAAGGCGGCCCGGGTCCCGGGCAAGCTGGTCTCCAGCGCCGCGCTGAGGCCCAGCATGTCGTCGGCGTCCGCCGCCGACAGAGCCAGTGCCGCCCCGAGCTCTCGCGCGACGAACTCGTCCCACTCGTCCGGAATCTCGTCGCCCGCAGCCCCGCCGTGAGCGGGCCGCCGGCGGAGCAGCTCGGCCACGGCGGCGTGCTTGCGGGCCGCTACCGACGCTTCGGATCGGTCGAGCCCGCAGATGATTCCGATCAGCTCGTCGTCCGAAGCGCCCGCGTAGCGGTCGTCGTCGCCCGCGGCCTCATCGGCGAATTGAGCCAGCACCGGGCCGCCCGGCGCCACATCTAGCGGCTTGCCTGAGGCGAACCCTGCGGCCCGGCTCACGTACTCGCCCGGATACGTGCGTTCCGAGCCGGGCATGCCCGGCCCGCGGCGGCCGCCGACCACGGTGCCGATGACTCCCAGTGTCCCGGCATGATCGCCCCGGGCCAGCTCGGCCTGCTCGGCCGCGATCTCCCGGGCCTCCATGATCAGCTCCGCGAGCTTTGGCCCGTCCATCCCGGCCGGCGGTGCGTTGTCCGGATCCTCGTACTCCTCCGGATCGCCCGGCTCCTCATCCGCGACGGCCAGCAAGCCTTCGTCGTCCCACCAGTCCGGCCACTCCGGGCTGGACGGCACCAGCGTCCAGTCCGGCGACCCCAACGTCGGGTAGTCCTCACCGGTATCCGCGGGCACGCCGGGCAGATCCCCGTCCCGTCCGGGGCCCTCAGAAGCCGGTGATCCGTACATGTACTCTGGTCCGTTCGGCTAGATGATCTACATATCAAACATAATATCGATTACCACCGTCAAAACGGGGCTGCCGGGCCGGCCCGCGGCCAACTCTCTCAAAACGGAAACGGAGGTGACGCAGGCGTATTCGTGGTGCCAGCCCGCTCCCGCCGCCGTCCTGGCAGGATGGCGGCATGGAACGCGTCCTCGGCATCGGCGGGTACTTCATACGCGCCGCCGATCCAGCCGCCCTGAGCGCCTGGTATCGCGACTGCCTGGGCCTGGACACCGATGAGAACGGGCTCTGGAATCCCGAACCCGGTCCCACCGTGTTCGCGGCCTTCGAGTCCGAGACCGACTACTTCGGGTCCCGCGCCCAGCAGACCATGCTCAACTTCCGGGTCCGCGACGTGGACGCGATGCTCGCGCAACTGCGCGCCAAGGGCGTGGAGATCCCCGACGAACCGCAGGAGATGGAGGGCGTCGGCCGGTTCGGCTGGGTCACCGATCCTGAGGGCAACCGGATCGAGCTGTGGCAGCCCGCGCCCGACGAGCAGGTGTAGAGCTGAGGCCGACCAGCGCCCGGGGAAACCTCAGGCCGGGGACAGCCCGTGCCCGCCCGGGCCGATCGCCGGATCCACGTTGACCAGGCTGTGCGCCGCCATCACCAGGTAGTCCCACAGCTGGGCTTCCAGCACCGGGTCCAGCTCGAGCTCATCCAGCGCCACCCGCATGTGGTGCAGCCAGGCGTCCCGTTCGGCCTCGCCGATGGCGAACCGGACGTGCCGCATCCGCAGCCGCGGATGCCCGCGCAGTTCGTTGTAGGTCTGCGGGCCGCCCCAGTACTGCATCAGGAACAACCGCAGGTGATCCTCGGCCGGCCCGAGGTCCTTGGTCGGGTACACCGGCCGCAGCACCGGGTCCTCCGCGACTCCCTCGTAGAACCGGTGAACCAGGCGACGGAAGGTTTCCTCCCCGCCCACTGCTTCGTAGAAGGTGATGGCCGGCTGGCTCATGACACCAAGCTTAGGGGAGGACAAACCCGTCCCGGCCGCCGTGCAGGCCGCCAGGCCCGCACCAGCGACGACGACCTCAGTTGTGCGCCCCGTTGGCCCGTCCCGCGGCCGCCACGGACTCGCTGCCCGGCGGCGCGGTGATCACCACGGTGTCCGGCCCGGCCGGCGCCACCCCCGCCGCGTCCAGGGCCCCCTTCACCCGGGACCGCAGCTCCCGGGCCACCTCCCACTGCCGCATCGGCGCCGTCTTGGCCACGATGCGCATGGTCACTTCCCGGCTGGACAGCTCCTGGGCGCCCCACACCTCGGGCTGCTCGATCATCAGCTCGCCCCACCGGGGCTCGCGGAACATCCCGGCCGCGGCCTGCTCCATCAGCGTCCGGATGCGGGCCAGGTCCTCCTCGTACGGGACCGGGTAGTCGATCACGGCCCGGGACCAGCCCTGGGATTCGTTGCCGACGCTCTCGATGGTGCCGTTCCTGATGTGCCAGACCACCCCGTTGACGTCGCGCATCCTGGTGGTGAGCAGGGTCATCGCCTCGACCGTCCCGGTCGCGTCCTTGGCGTGGATCGTGTCGCCCACCCCGTAATGGTCCTCGACCAGCATCAGGATGCCGGCCAGGTAGTCGCGGACCAGGTTCTGCGCGCCGAACCCGAGCGCCACGCCCAGCACGGTCGTCGACAGCAGCAGCGGCGTGAGGTTGAAGCCGAGATCACCGAGCACGGTCACCGTCGCGATGCCGAACACCAGGATCGACACCCCGCTGCGCAGGATCGAGCCGAGCGCCCGGGAGCGCTGCTCGCGCCGGTCCGAGGCCGCCTCCACGGTGGCCGCGCGCTCGGTCAGCCGGTTGATGACCCGGTGGGCCAGGGCCCGGACCACCAGGGCGACCAGGATCACGAACAAGATCCGCAGCCCCTGGCTGACCGGCCCGGCCAGGTACACCCGTACCACTTGCGCCGCGTTGGCGCTGTGGGTCAAATCCCAGGTCAGGCGGCACGCCATCCCCGGGTCGTGACCACAGCTCCCGGTCAGGGTGGCAGGCAAGACAAGGCTCCTTCCGCCGACGTCACTGCCCGCGAGGCTACTGCGCGAGCCGCCGGGCCACCCCTGAAACGGCCTACGCCGGCAGCTCCAAACGCCTACGCCGACCGCCCGGGCACCGTCCAGACGCCTACGCCGGCCGCTCCAGCCCGGTGTACCGCGCCGCGAACGCCAGCGTGTCCCCGGCCAGCTCCGCCGTCCGGCTCACCGCCCGCGCCCCGTGCCCCACCTGCGCCTCCGCCCGGAGCAACACCGGGCGCGACACAGAAGACGTAGAAGCCTGCAGCGCCGCGCACATCTTGTATGCGTGCATCGGATCCACCCGCGTGTCGTTGGTGAACACGGTGAACAGCACGGCCGGGTACTCGGTCCCTGCCTCCACGTGGTGGTAGGGCGAATAGGACAGCAGCCACTCGAGCTCGGCAGCCACCGCCGCCGAGCCGTACTCGACGTTCCACGTCTGGCCCAGGCCGAACCTCTCGTACCGCACCATGTCCAGCAACGGCGCCGAGCAGATCACGGCGGCGTACAGCGAAGGCCGCTGCACCAGCGCCGCGCCGACCAGCAGCCCGCCGTTCGACCCGCCCGAGATGGCCAGCTGCTCCGGCGTGGTCCACCCTGCCCGGATCAGCGCCTCGGCCGCGCCGCGGAAGTCATCGAACACGTTCTGCTTGTGGGCCAGCATCCCGTCCCGGTGCCACTGCTCGCCTTCCTCGCTGCCGCCGCGCAGGTTGGCCACCACGTACACGCCGCCCGCCTCGACCCAGGCCAGCGCCGTCGCCGAGTACCCGGGCGTGAGGCTGATGTCGAACCCCCCGTATCCGGTCAGCAGCGCCGGCCGCGGCTGATCCGGCCCGCCAGCGGCGCTGACGACCAGCATCCGCACCAGCGTCCCGTCCGCGGACACGTACGTCACCTGCTGCGCCGACACCGGCGGCACCGCGACGGCGCCCGGCGCGGTGGCCCACACGTGCACCGAGGAGTCCCGCGCGTCCAGCCGGAGGATCAGCGGCGGCGTCGTGTAGTCCGTGTAGCCGAACCACGCCTCGTGCCCGCCCTCGGGCCGCTCGCCGATCCCGCCCGTGCTGCCCAGCCCGGGCAGCGCCACCTGCTCCAGCAGCGACCCGGAGGCCAGGTCGTGCACGGTGACCTCGCTCAGCGCGTGCCGGGCCCAGGACGCCACCAGCACCGGCCGGGCCAGCTCCGCGCCGTCCAGGATGGCGTAGCTGTGCAGCACCGCCTCCGGGTCCTCGGCGATCAGGTCCCGCCAGCTGGCCGGGTCGCCCACCGTCTGCGGGTCGGCCACCGCGATCCGGGCCCGCGGCGCGCCCAGGTCGGTGAACACGTAGAACCGGCCGTCCCGCCCGGCCCGGACCGAGGTCTGCGCGTCGACGCCCTCCTGCACCGTGCGCAGCTCGGGCGCGGCCGGGTCGGACACCGTCAGGTCGGCCAGCCACAGGTCGTTGCGCGGCGCCGTGCCCCGCGACGCGGACAGGAACAGCCAGCGCCCGTCCCGGCTGACCGACGCGCCGTAGTAGTCCGTCTTGTCCCGGCCCTCGCCGAAGATCAGCACGTCCTCCTCGGCGGGCGTGCCCACCTGGTGCAGGTACACCCGCCGGTGGTACTGGCTCTCCCCGGCCGGCACCGCCGACGGCGGCAGCCGCCGGGTGTAGTAGAACGCCTTGCCGCCCGGCAGCCAGCCCACGCCGGAGTACCGGCACCGGTCGATCGGGCCGTCCACCAGCGCGCCGGTCTCGACGTCCATGATCCGCAGCAGGGATTCCTCGCTGCCGCCCTCGGACAGCTGGTAGGCCAGCAGCCGCCCCTCCTTGTCCGGCTGCCAGGCGTCCAGCGTGGTCAGCCCGGACGGGTCTAGGGCCATCGGGTCGAGCAGCACCCGGGCCGCTTCGCCGGGCTGCTGCGCGTACAGCACGCCGTGCTCCTGGCCGGGCTCGCGCCGGGTGAAGAAGCGCCGCTCGCCCCGCCACGCGGGGATCCCCTCGTAGCCGACGTTGAGCAGTTCGCGGACCCGTGCCGCCAGCCGGTCCCGTCCCGGCCACGTCGGCTGCTCGGCGGCGAACAACGAGGCCTGGGCGGCGAGCCAGTCCGCTCGTTCGGTGCTGTCCGGGTCTTCCATCCACCGGTACGGGTCGCTGACCTGGTGTCCGAGGACCTCCTCGGTCAGGTCCTCGCGTCGCGCCTGCGGATAGTCGAACTCGCGTGTCCCGCTCATGGGAAAAGACTATGGGCCAGCCAACCTAGTACTCTTATGGAGTGACAGAAGCGAGGTCCAGGCGACACACTGGGAGCATGTGCTTCTGTTAGACGTCCGGCGCGAGCGGGAGGTGCGGTGCGACGAGTGCTGCTGCTCAACGTCACGTTTGAACCGCTGACTACGGTCGGTCTGCGGCGCGCCGTGGTTCTGGTGTTGGGCGGCAAGGCCGAAGTCGTGCACGACGACGTCGACGGGGCAGTCCTGCACGCTGCCTCCGTGATGCTGACCACGCCGTCGGTCATCCGCCTCAGCCGTTACGTCCGGGTGCCCTACCGCAATCGCGTGCCGCTGACCCGGGCCGCGCTGATGCGCCGCGACAACTACCGGTGCGCCTACTGCGACCGGCGCGCCGAGACCATCGACCACGTGATCCCGCGCAGCCGCGGCGGCCAGCACGCCTGGGAGAACTGCGTCGCCTCCTGCACCACGTGCAACCACCGCAAGGCCGATCACCTGCTCGAGGAGCTCGGCTGGACGCTGGAGGTCCCGCCCGCGGTACCACGCGGCGCCCACTGGAGACTGGTGGGCGCGCAATACGACGGCGACCCCCAGTGGGCCGCTTATTTGCGTGAGCCCAATGCTGCCTTAGGGACCAGGCTTTCCCGCCGTACCCGCTCTTTTTTTACCGAACGGGCCATGCTTTCCGCCCACCCTGACCCGGCCTGAGCATCCCGGGGTAACGACTACCCGCGGGTACCCTTCGGGTGGAGGCCGAGGCTGATGCAGCGCGAGATTTTCACCCCGGAACACGACGCGTTCCGCGAGATGGTGCAGGCCTTCATCGCGCGGGAGATCACGCCGTACCACGCCCAGTGGGAGCGGGACGGGATCGTCTCCCGTGAGGTCTGGCGCGCGGCCGGCCGGGCCGGGCTGCTCGGCATCCACATCGACCAGAAGTACGGCGGCGGCGGCGACCCGGACTACCGGTACTACGTCGTCCTGAACGAGGAGCTGGCCCGGGCCGGCGCTACCGGCCCGATGTTCCAGCTGCACAACGACATGATCGGCCCGTACCTGGACCGGCTGACCACGCCGGAGCAGAAGGAGCGGTGGCTGCCCGGCTACTGCTCGGGTGAGCTCATCGCGGCCATCGCCATGACCGAGCCGGGGGCGGGCAGCGACCTGCAGGGCATCCGGACCACCGCGCTCCGCGACGGCGACCGCTACCTGCTGAACGGCCAGAAGACCTTCATCTCCAACGGGCAGCTGGCCGACCTGGTGGTCGTCGTGGCCCGCACCGACACCGACGCCGGGCACCGTGGCATCAGCCTGCTGGTGGCCGAGCGCGGCATGCCCGGCTTCACCCGCGGCCGGAACCTGGACAAGCTCGGCATGCACGCCCAGGACACCTCGGAGCTGTCCTTCGCCGACGTCGAGGTGCCCGCCGAGAACCTGCTCGGCGCCGAAGGCGGCGGGTTCGCCGCCCTCATGCAGAACCTGCCCCGTGAGCGCCTCACCATCGGCGTCAACGCCCTGGCCGTGGCCGAGCAGGCCTTCGCCGACACGCTGGCGTACGCCAAGGAGCGGACCGCGTTCGGCCAGAGCGTGGGCAGCTTTCAGCACAGCAAGTTCCTGCTGGCCGAGATGGCCACCGAGCTGGCCGTGGCCCGGGCCTTCACCGACCGTGCCATCACCGCGCACTGTGCCGGCCAGCTGAGCACCGACGAGGCCTCTATGGCCAAGTGGTGGAACACCGAGCTGTGCAACCGGGTCACCGACCGGTGCGTCCAGTTGCACGGTGGTTACGGCTACATGCGCGAGTACCCGGTGGGCCGGGCGTGGGCCGACAGCCGGGTCCAGTCCATCTTCGGCGGCACTACCGAGATTCAGAAAGAGATCATCGCTCGCAGCCTCGGCTTGTAAGCGCTGTCGCGTCAGCGAGCGCCGATACCGCGTCATGGTGTTTAATGGGGCGCGGTTGGAGTCGAAGTTCGTGTACGTGTCACAGCGCTTGCGAAGTTCGGACCGCGAGCGCCGCTGGCATTCCCAGCCAAGCCTTAACGGGCAGGCGGTCGCGCCAATCCAGGTCGCACGTACGTGCCACCTGAAGATCGTCCCACCAGGAAGGCACATGGCTCAGGGCACCGTTAAGTGGTTCAACGCCGACAAGGGTTACGGCTTCATCGCCCCCGACGACGGCACCGACGACGTTTTCGTTCACTACTCCGCCATTCAGGCCACGGGTTACCGCAGCCTCGAGGAAAACCAGCGGGTCGAGTACACCGCCGGACGGGGTCCGAAGGGTCCGCAGGCCGAGCAGGTCTCGCCGATCTAGTCGGGCGGCGTCAAGCAGTACCTGTACCCGGCTGAGGGACACATGTCCCTCAGCCGGGGCATATAACGGACGGCCGAGGTCCCTCAGCCTGACCTGGAGGATCATCATGACCGACAGCGCTCAGGCCCGGCATCCGGTGCCGGAGATGATCCGGCTTCAGACCATGCTCACGCCCGTGCCGCTGATTCCGGACATCAGCTTGTACCGGGCCGACGATCCGATTGGCCTGTGGCGACGCACTGAGCTCACGTCCGGGCCTGCCGGACAGGATCCGCCCTACTGGGCCTTCGCCTGGGCCGGCGGCCTGGCGCTGGCTCGCTACCTGCTGGACCACCCGGAACTGGCCCGCGACCGGGACGCGATCGACATCGCCTCCGGCTCGGGTGTGGTGGCCATCGCGGCCGCTCGGGCTGGCGCCATGGCCGTGACCGCCTACGACATCGACCCCGTGGCCTGCGAGGCGACCCGCATGAACGCGGCCGCCAACGATGTGACGATCAACGCTGTGTGCGCTGATGTCCTCGACCTGGACGACGGTGTGGTCTCCGGCACCGGGCTGGTCACCGTGGCGGATGCCTTCTACCAGCCGGATCTGGCCGCCAAGATGATGCGGTTCCTGCACCGGCAGCGCGAGCGGGGCGCTGAGGTCCTGGTCGGCGACTTCGGCCGCGCCTTCCTGGCCCGCGACCAGCTCATTCCGCTGGCCAGCTACGACGTTCCCGGCCAGCGCATGATGGAAGGCACGGACATCATGCACACGACAGTGTGGATGCTCCGCGGATAACCGCTGGTCGCGATCACCCGCGGAGCTCATCTCACGCAGTGCGCGCCGCTCAGCTTCCGACGTTGACGTACCACTTCCCGTTGACCTCGACGCACGGGGCCAGCGTGTACACGTTCTGGTCGCTGTTGCTGTTGTTCGCCTCGGTCCACAGCGTGCTGAACGACTTCCCGCCGGAGAAGATGGCCGCCGGGTCGTTGTTGGTGAAGCACTGGGGCGTCTCGCCCGGCGTGCAGTATGTGCCCGTCGTCCCGACCAGGGCCTGGCTGCCCTTGATCGCGACGTACCCGATGGCCGGGGTCTTGACCGACGGCGCGTCCGTGGGCGACAGCTCCGTGGCGCCGCTGGCGCAGCTGGACTGCGCGCTCGGCAGCAGGAACGCGCACTCGCCCGCGTAGTTCTTCGCGTTGACCGCGGCCAGCACGCCCTGCACGGCTGCGCCCGGCGAGTCGTTCCCGGCCGCCACGGTGGCCGGCCCGGTGACCGTCACCCCCGAGCCGAGCCCGGCGGCCCACGAGGGCTGAGCCGCCGCAGAGGCCTGGGTGCTCTGCGCCTGGGAGGCGGCCGTGCTCGGCGCGGTCTGGGGGCTCGAGCTGGAGCCGGAGCTGGAGCTGCATCCCGCCACCGCGAGCAGCCCGGCCAGTCCGCCGCCGAGCAGCGCAGCCCGGGCCCGAACTGAAATCGTCGTCATATCGGTCCAATTTTCGCTGAAATGATCATGGTGCGGCTGCGCCGCCCCTGGATGGTACTCCTGACCAGGCCATCGGCTGGCCCGCCTTGGTGAACGCGATCCCCGGGATTTAGTGCCTCCGGGCCCCAAATGGCGTCAGTTCTTACGGATCCCTATAAATGGCGATTCGAGCCCATCCCGGCTTGCTAGCGTCTCGCCCCATGCGCCCCGCCCGCCCGGCCGCTCGCTCCGTGCGCCCCCGCCGCCCGGCCGCTCGCTCCCGGCTGCTGGCCTGCCTCGGCTCGCTGGTCGCCCTGGCCTGCGCCCCGGCCCTGGCCGGCTGCGGCCCGGTGGCCGGCTCGTCCGCGTCAGCCCCCGCGGCCGGCCCGGCCGAGGCGGCCGCTAGCGCCGCTAGGCCCTCGGCGTCGGCCTCGGCGTCCGGGCCGGTCCCGGCGACCGGCTCGATGGCCAAGCAGTCACCCTCGTCGCACTCCACGTCCAGCCGCTCCGCGCTCCCGTCGGCCCGCTCCTCAGCCCATGGCCAGGGCCCCGCGCTGCACGCCGATCACGTCGTCGGGCACGGCACCCCGGCCAGCTGCACGTCGCAGGCCGTGGTCCAGGCCGTCGCCGCGGGCGGCGTGATCGCCTTCTCCTGCGGCCCGCACCCGGTGACCATCGTCATGACGGCCACGGCCAAGGTCCGCAACACCAGCGCCCGCGTCGTCCTGGACGGCGGCGGCCTGGTCACGCTGAGCGGCGGCGGCGCGCGGCGCATCCTGTACCTGGACACCTGCGACCCGGCCCAGACCTGGATCACCTCGCACTGCCAGGACCAGGCCACCCCCGCCCTCACCGTGCGGAACATCACCTTCGCCGACGGCAACTCCACCGGGCAGGCCTACGAGGGCGGCGGCGGCGGCGCCATCTTCGACCGCGGCGGCCAGCTCACGGTGGTCAACACCCGCTTCACCGGCAACCGCTGCGACTCCTCCGGACCTGACCTGGGCGGGGCCGCCATCCGGGCCCTGAGCCAGTACCAGAACCGGCCCGTCCAGGTCACCGGCAGCACCTTCACCGGCGGCGTCTGCTCCAACGGCGGCGCGCTGAGCAGCATCGGGGTGTCCTGGGTCATCAAGGACAGCACCTTCACCGGCAACCGCGCCATCGGCAACGGCGCCAACCCGGCTCAGGCCGGCACCCCGGGCGGCGGCAGCGGCGGCGCCATCTACACCGACGGCGACGACTACACGGTGACCGTCGACGGCTCCGTCCTCACCGGCAACAGCGCCCGCGAGGGCGGGGGAGCCCTCTTCTTCGTCAGCAACGACAAGACCGGCACCCTGACCATCGGCCAGTCCAGGCTGCACGGCAACCCGAACGCCGGCTTCCAGACCGCGGGCTACCCGGGCATCTTCTTCCTGGGCCGCGGCCACCCGGGGCTGCCCGGCTCGTCCATCAGCTGACCGCCCCGGCCCCGCCGGACGCCGCCGCGCCTACCAGCCGAGCTCGCCCAGCCGGTCGTCGTCGATGCCGAAATAGTGCCCCACCTCGTGGATGACGGTCCGCCGGACCTCGGCGGCGACCTGCTCCTCGGTCCGGCAGACCGCGCAGATGGCCAGGCGGTAGATGGTGATCCGGTCCGGCAGCACTCCGGCGTAATCCGAGGTCCGGCTGGTCAGCGGCACGCCCTCGTACAGCCCGAGCAGGCCGGGCGGTCCGGCGCCGTGCTCGACCGTGACGGCCACGTTCCGCAGCTGCCGGCCGAGCTCCTCGGGCAGCCCGTCCAGCGCCTCGGCCACCATCTCTTCGAACCGGCTGGGCTCCACGTCGACCACCCGTCCATTGTCCAGGCCGCAATACTGGAACGGTGCCGTACGACCCGACCATCTATCTCGGCGCCGCGGCGCACTACCGGTACGGCCGCCCGGCGTACTCGCCGCAGCTCGAAGCCTTCCTGGCCCGCCAGGCGGGCCTGGACGGGACGGGCCGGCTCCTGGACGTCGGCTGCGGCCCGGGCGTGCTGACCGTCCGCCTCGCCCGCCTGGTCGACCAGGCCACCGGCCTGGATCCCGACCCCGCCATGCTGGCCGAGGGCCGCCGGGCCGCCGCGCAGCAGGGGGCGGCGAACATCCGGTGGGTCCAGGGCCTGGCCGAGGACCTGCCCGCGGTCGCGCCCGGGCCGTACCGGCTGGTGACGTTCGGCCAGTCCTTCCACTGGACCGACGAGCAGCCAGTGGCCGAGGCCGTCTTCGACCTGCTGGCGCCGGGCGGCTGGCTGGCCCTCGTCGTGCACACGGTGCCGGGCCGCCCCCGGCCGCCCGATCCCGGGGTCCCGCCCATCCCGCACGAGGAGATCAGGGCGCTGGTGGTGAAGTATCTGGGCTCGACCCGGCGGGCCGGCCAGGGCCTGACCGCGGAGCGGACGCACCGTTTCGAGGACGTGCTGGCCCGGACCCGCTTCGGCGGCACGCAGCAGTTCTTCCTGCCTGGCCTGCCTGACCTGCTGCGCGACAGCGAGAGCGTGCTGGCCGGCTACTTCTCCCTCTCCTCCTCGGCGCCGCACCTGTTCGGTGACCGGGCCGGCCAGTTCGCCGCCGAGGTCCGGGCGCTGCTGGCGGAGCGTTCCCCGGCGGGCCTGTTCTGGGACTGGCCGGGCGACACCGAGGTGGTCATGGCCCGCAGGCCCGGCTGACCCCGCCCTACTCCTCGCCCGAGGCCGGCGTGGCGGCCGAGGCGGGGGCCGGCGGCATGGCCGGCCTCGTGTCACCCGTGGCCGGGGCCTGGAACTTCGTCACGTCCAGCTTGGTCCCCACCATCTGCTTGAGCATGAAATCGTGGTTCAGGTCGAGGATGGCGCGGGTCTCGGCCGCGACCACCGCGTTGCGGCTCAGGGTCAGCTCGTTGTCCTGCTGCTGCTCGCCCGACAGCGACCAGTTGGTCGAGCCCTTGACCGTGTAGACGCCGTCCACGATCACGATCTTCAGGTGCGAGATCGCGTTGTGCACCGAGCTGGTGCCGATCGCGATGCTGTTGCCGAACGCGTCGTTGGCCCACGCGGCCAGGATCTGCTTTTCGTGCGCGCCGGTCGCCTGGCTGCGGTCCAGGCTCATCTGCACGTAGACCTTCTCGTCGGCCAGCTTGCCCTGGATGATCTTGTTCAGCTCGTCGTCGTCATAGCCGAACATGTTCACCACGATCGAGTGCTGGGCGCTGCCCAGCAGCGCGACCAGCAGCCCGTGCACGTTGTCCCGCGGGGCGAAGAAGGTCCGCTGATCGTCGGGGTAGCCGTCCAGGAAACGGCCCTCGGCCTTGTACGTGGCCAGGCCATCCCAAGCAAAAGGTGCGTCAGCCATCATTTCCCCTCTCCCTTGGCCTTATCGTGGCGGCCCGCCCGGCGTCTGTCCATCTGCCGCGGGCCTACCTGACGGTGACAAGGGCGTGCACGTCCGGCACCATGGCCGCCACCCGGTCCAGGGCGGCCTCGTCCCAGGGCTGTCTCGGGCTGACCATGGCGTGGTCGATGCCGCGGGCGGCCAGCTCGGCCAGGTGAGCGACGACCCGGCCCGGGTCGTCATCGGGGTCGACGAAGGTCGACACCGTTTTCTCGATGGCATCGTAGTCCCGGCCGGCCTCGGCGCAGTGCCCGCGCAGCACGTCGAGCTTGTGCCGCAGGTTGTCGGCGAAGCCGGTGCCGGGCAGGTCGAACAGGTTGCACATGTCGGCATACCGGGCCACCAGCCGGAGGGTCTTGCCCTCGCCGCTGCCCGCGATCAGGATCGGCGGGTGCGGCCGCTGCAGGGTATTGGGGGAGTTCAGCGGCCGCAGCAGCTGGTAGTGGGTGCCCTCGAACGGCTCCTCGTCGCCGCGCCACATCTGCAGCGCGATCTGCACCACCTCCTCCAGCCGCTCGAACCGCTCGGCCAGCGGCGGGAACGGGATGCCCAGCCCGTAGACCTCGAAGTCGCGGGGCGAGCGCCCCGGCGGCAACTGGTTGAACGGCGCCCCGGCCCCCACGCCGAAGATGACCCGGCCGCCGCTGAGCACGTCGGTCGAGGTCACCGCCTTGACCAGCACGCCGGGGTGCCGGTAGGCCACGCTCGTGACCATGGTGCCCAGCCGGATCTGCCTGGTCTGCGCGGCCAGGAAGGCCAGCACGGCGTAGGCCTCCAGCAGCGGCGCCTCGGCCGGCTGGCCGGTCACCGGGATCTGGAAGAAGTGGTCCATGGTCCAGATGCTGTCGAGGCCGGCGTCATCGGCCCGCCGGGCCAGGCGGCCGAGCAGCGGCCCCATCCGGTCCGGCTCGGTGCCCAGCGGAAAGCCGCTGATCGAGATGCCCAGTTTCATAACGACCATGCTCGGCCCCCGGGCGCCCTGGCATCCAGGTCCGGCCCGACCGTGGTACGCGCAGTACCACCCAGGTGACGCTTCCAGGGGCGAGACTGGTGGTGTGCAGCCACCCGACGGAATCGGCCCGTACCTCCAGGCCTGGCGTCACCGCCTCCAGCCCGGCGACGTCGGCCTGCCCGCGGGCCTGTCCCGCCGGACCCGCGGGCTGCGCCGCGAGGAGCTGGCCTCGCTGGCCGGCATCTCGGTCGACTACCTGGTCCGCCTCGAGCAGGGCCGGGCCGTCAACCCCTCAGCGCAGGTGCTCGCCGCCCTGTCCCGCGCGCTGCGGCTGACCACCCAGGAGCGCGACCACCTCTACACCCTGGCCGGCCAGGCCCCGCCCAGGCGATCCGCGATCAGCGCGCACGTGCCGCCCAGCGTGCAGCGCCTCATCGACCGGCTCGCCGACCTGCCGGTCGCCGTCTACGACCCGGCCTGGACCATCATCACCTGGAACGCGGCCTGGGCCGGGCTGATGGGCGATCCGTCGGCCCGCAGCGGCCGGGACCGGAACCTGGTCTGGCGGACCTTCACCGGCCAGTCGAGCCGGGTCCGCCAGGACGACGGCGAGGCGGACGAGTTCGAGGTCAGCGCCGTCGCCGACCTGCGGCGGGCGGCCGGCACCTATCCGGACGACGCCGGGCTGCGCCAGCTCATCGACGATCTGCACCAGGCCAGCGAGCGGTTCGCCCGGCTCTGGGCCGAGCGGACCGTCACCACCGCGGGTTCGGGCCGCAAGACCATCGTGCATCCGGAAGTCGGCCCCATCACCCTGGACTGCGACGTGCTCACCGCGGCCGGCTCGGACCTGCGACTCGTCGTGTACACCGCCGAGCCGTCCAGCCCGGACGCCGACCGGCTCAAGCTGGCCCAGGTCGTCGGCCTCCAGGAACTCGACGCCCGCGGCCTCCCGGCGGGCCTGGCACGAGGAGGACCGCGGCCTGCGGCGGCGTTAGGCTGCTGTCCGTGCGCACGCCCGTCTGTGATCTGCTCGGGATCGAGCACCCGGTCGTCCAGGCCCCGATCGGGACAGCCGCCGTGCCGCAGCTCGCGGCCGCCGTGTCGCAGGTCGGCGCGCTCGGCACCGTCGCCCTGACCTGGGCCGCAGACGTGGCCGCGGTGATCACCGAGACCGCCGCCCTGACCAGCAGGCCGTTCGCCGGCAACCTGATCCTGCAGTGGGATCAGCACCGCCGGCTCGACGCGGCGCTGGCGGCCGGGCTGCGGATCGTCTCGCTGTTCTGGGGCGACCCCGCCCCCTACGTCGACCAGGCCCACCAGGCCGGGGCCCTGCTCCTGCACAGCGTGGGCAGCGCCGCCGAAGCGCGCCTGGCGGCCGACGCCGGGGTCGACGTGATCGTGGCCCAGGGCTGGGAGGCGGGCGGCCACGTCTGGGGCTCGGTGGGTGCCCTGCCGCTCGTCCCGGCCGTCGTCGACGCGGTCGCGCCCGTGCCGGTCATCGCGGCCGGCGGGATCGGCGACAGCCGCGGCGTGGCCGCCGTCCTTGCGCTCGGCGCCCAGGCCGCCTGGCTGGGCACCAGGTTCCTGCTCGCCGCCGAAGCCCCGGTGCACGAGGAGTACCGCCGCCGGCTCATCGCCGCCGCCGAGACCGACGCGCACTGGTACCCCGACCTGTACCAGGTGGGCTGGCCCGATGCCCCGCACCGGGCCCTTCACAACGCCACCGCCCAGGCCTGGGAAGCGGCCGGCCGCCCCGCCCCGGGCGGCCGACCCGGCGAAGGTGAGCCGGTCGCCTACCGGCCCTCGGGCGACCCGATCGTCCGTTACGCCTCCGCACTCCCGCTGGATGGCACCACCGGCGACGTCGCCGCGCTCTCGCTGTGGGCCGGGCAGAGCGTCGGCCTCGCCGCCCGGGTGCAGCCCGCTGCCGCCATCGTCGCCGAGCTGATCTCCGGCCTGTCCGCCTCGGCGTAATCGCCGGATCGCGCGGTTATCGGCCGGCTGATGTCACTATGGTGGGTGCCGGCGCAAGGAGGGGGACCAATGGGAACTGGCCCGGACAATAGCAGCCGAGAGCGGCCCCGCCCGGTCGTGCCGGCTGATCTGGCCAATCCTTATCCCAGCCCGATCGTGGTGAGCGGCGGAAAAGGCTCCTACCTCCGGCTGCCGACCCCGGGAAGCGTGGTCGAACGGCTCGGCGGCCTGGCCGCGCTGAACGAACGGATAACGGCCATTGATGCCTCGGAACCTTTTGAATCGGGCGAAGTCAGCGACCATGATGCCGCGGAACTGGCCGCGCACTATGACACCTTCCTGGCCCGCCTCGAGGTGATTTCCTATCCGACTCCGATACACACGGATCCGGCCGGCGGATGGTCCGTCGCCATCCCCATCCCGGAGTCGGTGATCGAGCGGCTCGGCGGCCCGGCCCAGCTGCGAAACCGGCTCGCCTCGATCCGCGCCGAACAGGCCGTCGAGGCCCGCCCGGCCGATGTGACCAGTCTGACGGCCGACTACGACGGGCTCCTCGGCCAGATCGAGACCGTCATCAAGCCGCCCGCCACCTGATGACATGTGGCCCTTCATCAAGTCGTCCCCGGCCGCCCCTGCTCCCGATGAAGGGGTTATCTACGGGGCCTATATAAAGTCCCTGCTCGATCACGAGCAGGACCGCAAGTCGGCTCTCGAGGCCAAGGCTTCCGCCGTCATTACCACCTCCGGTGCTCTCGTGACCTTGCTCTTCGGGCTTATTGCGGCGGTAACCGGCGCCACCGGCTTTACCCTGCCTGCCGCCTCGCGCGACTGGCTGATTGCCGCGGTTCTTCTTTTTGTCGTCGCCGCCGCCCTGGGGATCGCGACCGCCAACATTCCGGTTCCGTACGGTCAGGCCGCCTTTGACGGTGCCGCGCTCACGCAGGCCTGGACTCATCCCGCTTCTGCCGCACGGGAAAATGTGGCCCGAGCGCAGCTGGACCTGATCCCGGTGGCGGCGAAGAAAAACGACCTGAAGGCGCGGCTGATCATCGCCGCCGCCTCGGCCGAGCTGCTGGCGCTGGGCGCGCTGGCCGTCGCCGTGATCATCATCCTCGTGTAGAAGCCTGGAAACGCCTGGGCCGCTTCGCGCATCATGGTCCGATGAATGCCGCCGGTTACGAGTCCTGGTTCATCAGCGCGCGTGACCCGGCCGCGCCCCGGGCCCTGTGGATCCGCCGCACGTTGCTGCGGCCCGCACAGGGGGCGGCCACGGCCGCGTTGTGGTGCACCGTGGTCGACCCGGTCCTCGGCCCGCAGCCGGCGGTGATCAAGGAGGTCTTCACCGCTTTCCCGCCGGGCACGGTCGCGGGACCGAGCCGGTTCGCCGGCGCCGCGGCCATGAGCGGGCAGCACGCGCGGTGGGACCTGTCCGTCACCAGTGACCTGCCGCCGCTGCGGCCGCTGCGCCCGGAAGCCCTCTACCGCGCCCCGCTGCCGCGCACCAAGCTGGAGGCCAGCGTCCCAGACGGCCTGGTCAGCGGCACGCTCGAGGTCGACGGCCACCAGCTCGAGCTGGACCGCTGGCGCGGCACCGTGGGCCACAACTGGGGCACCGAGCATGCCGATTCCTGGGTCTGGCTGCATGCGGCCGGCTTCGAGGACGCCCCGGACAGCTGGCTGGACCTGGTCCTGGCCCGGATCAAGGTCGGGCCGGCCCGCTCGCCGTGGACGGCCATGGGCGCGCTCGGCCTGGACGGCCAGGCCGTGCCGCTCGGCGGCCTCGGCCGCCGCCCCCGGGTGAGCGTGAACTCCCGCCGCCTGACCGCCGTCGTACCGTCCGGGCCCGGGCGGCTGTTCCTGACCGTGACCGCCGCTGATAGGGACGCGGCCACCGTGACCTACGCCGATCCGGGCGGCGGGGACCGCCTGGTCACCCACGCCGCGCGGGCCACCGTGCGGCTCAGCTTCACCCGCGGCGGCCACGATGAGCGCACCTTCGTCGGCACCTGCGGCGCCTACGAGCACGCCACCAGCGAGCATCCGGCCTACCTCGTGCCCCGCCCGCTCCCCGGAGGCTGAGCCATCCGCCACCGGGCTCTGGGTCGTGCGCCAGGCCTTGTCACGCGGTACCGGCTATGGGGTAATGACGCAGAACGGGTCAGGCAACCGAATGAGGATGGCAACGATGACGTTCAGTCCACTGGCCGGGACCAAGGTGCTCGACTTCTCCTGGAACGTCGCCGGGCCGACCGCCACCAAGGTGCTGGCCGCCCTGGGCGCTGACGTGATCAAGGTCGAATGGCCGACCCGGGCCGACCCGATGCGGGCGGCGATCGCGCCCGACCCGGACGGCGCCTTCGACTCCAGCGGCTTCTTCAGCTCCATCAACACCGGCAAGCGCAGCTTCACCGCCGACCCGACCACCGAGGCGGGCCACGCCACCATCGACAAGCTCCTGGCCTGGTGCGACGTGATCGTCGAGTCGTACTCGCCCCGGGTCATGTCGGGCTGGGGGTGGACCTTCCCGCGGATGGCCGAGCTCAACCCGCGGCTCATCTACCTGAGCATCTCCGGGTTCGGCCACAGCGGGCCGGAGAGCTCGTACGTCTCCTACGGCCCGACCGCCCAGGCGGCCAGCGGCGTCACGGCCGCCTCGGGTGAGCCCGGCCGCCCGCCGGCCGGCTACGGCTACTCCTACCTCGACGTCATGACCGGGTTCCAGGCCGCCCTGTCCGTGACCGGCGCGCGGCTGCGGCAGTTGCGCGGCGCGCCCGCCCAGCGCCTCGACGTCTCCCAGATCGAGGCCGGGGCGGCGCTGATCGGCCCGATCCTGCTCGATTGCAGCCTGAACCGGACCGCGCTGGGCGACGGCCTGTTCCCGCCGGGCAACCGGGCCCGCTGGCCGCGCAGCGCCGTCGACGGCTACCGGTACGAGACCGGCGCGCCGTACAACCTGTACCCGACCAACGACGCCGGCCACGACCGGTTCTGCGCCATCTCGGTCATGACCGAGCCGGAGTGGCAGGCGCTGCGCTCGGCCATGGGCGACCCGGAGTGGGCCGCCGATGAGAGGTACGCCACCGAGGCCGACCGGATCGCCCACCAGAACGAGCTCGACATGCACGTGAGCGAGTGGACCCGCCAGCACGCCAAGTACGACCTGATGGCTCTGCTGCGGGCGGCCGGCGTGCGGGCGGGCGCCCTGCAGAGTGGCCGGGACCGGCTGGAGAACGACGAGTCGCTCCGCGAGCGCCAGGTCTTCCAGCGGCTCACCCACGACATCCTGGGCACGCACCGCTACGAATCGTTTCCGATGGTGGTCAACGGCGAGCCGCTGGCCCTGCGCCCGTTCTGGCCCATTCTCGGCCGGGACACCGAGACCGTGCTGAGCCAGGAACTGGGCCTGTCCGCGGCCGAGATCGACGAGCTCCGCGAGCAGGGCGCCATCTGGCCCGCGCAGGTCCCGCGGCCGTCCTACGGCGCCCTACCCCAGATTGAACGGCCCCAGGTGGAACGGCCCCAGGCCGAACGGCCCGCGGCGGCCCCGTCGCCGTCCAGCGAAAGCCGGCCCAGCGAAAGCCGGCCCAGCCAAAGCCGGCCCAGCGCGAGCCAGGACAGCGCGAGCCAGGACAGCGCGAGCCAGGACAGCGCGAGCCAGGACAGCGCCCCGCTGGCCGGCGTCACCGTGCTCGAGCTCGACGCCGGCTACGCCAGCTACACCGGCAAGATCCTGACCGACTTCGGCGCCCGGGTCATCAAGGTCGAGCCGCCCGGCGGTGCCGTCCAGCGCCGCGCCGCCCCGCTGTACCAGGCCCGGCGACGGCCGGGACTACAGCATCCCGTTCGCCTACTATCACGCCGGCAAGGAGTCGGTCACCATCGACCTGGCCAGCCCCGGCGCCGCTGGCCTGACTGGAGCCGCTGATCCGCTCGGCCGACGTCCTGCTGGACGGCCTCGGGGCGGGCGTGGCCGAATCGCTCGGGCTGACCGACGCCGCGGCTGGCCGAGCTGCGGCCCGGCCTGGTCCACGCGTCGGTCAGCCCGTTCGGCCAGGCCAGCCCGTGGCGGGACTATCGGCACGTCCGACACCGGTCTCGCTTGCCCTGGGCGGGGTGGCCGGGCAGTCCGGGTATGACTCGGCCAACGGCCGTCCCGGCCAGCCGATCAGCCCGGCCGGCGGCCAGTCGCGGCACATCGCCGGGCTGGTGGCGGGCATCGCCGTGGTCGCCGCCCTGGCCGACCCGCCGTCGGACGGGGTGCTGTCCCTCGACCTGTCCATGCACGACGCGATCGCCGTGTCCACCGAGTCCTACGTCTCGCTGTGGGAGTTCGGCCGGTCGACCGGCTACCGGCACACCGGCCAGCACGCCAGCGCCCAGTTCACCACCCCGGCGTGGCAGTTCCGCTGCGCCGACGGCGCCTACGTCGCGGCCCTGACCATCTTCCTCAACGACCGCCGCTTCGCCGCCATGCTGCGAGATGTTCGACACGCACGGCCTGCCGCACGAACTGCGCGACGAGCGCTTCGCCACCGCCGGGCAGCGCCAGGCCGCTGATGCAGGAGATCGTCGACTACATCGAGGCCTTCTGCCGTCAGCACCCGGCCCAGTTCATCTTCGAGGAAGCCCAGAAGCGCCAGCTGCCATGGTCCAAGGTGCGCTCGCCCGAGGAGGTGGCCGGCGACGCGCACCTGCACGCCCGCGGGCTTCTACCAGCTCATCGAGCTCTTCCCCGGCGAGCAGGCCCGGTGGCCCGGGCTGGCCTGGCAGGGCATGCCCTCGGCTCTGCTGGCGGCCGGCACCGGCCGCCGCACCCGCCCGCCGCACGCCGGCGAGGACACCGACCGCATCCTCGGCGGGGGAGCGTAATGCGGATCGGCTACGTCCTGCCCAACAGCTGGGGCCTGGATGACCCGCGCGAGGACGTCGAGCTGGCCGTCCTGGCCGAGACCCTCGGGGCCGCCTCGCTGTGGGTCAGCCACCACGTCGCCCACGTCGACTTCGTCAAGGCCCGGCTCGGCACCGGCAACTACTACGACCCGCTGATCTCGCTGGCCGCCGCGGCCATGGCCACCACCACCGCGCGCCTGGGCACCAGCGTGCTCGTGCTCGCCTACCTCGATCCGCTGGTCACCGCCAAGCAGCTGGCCACCATCGACTGGCTCAGCCACGGCCGGCTCGACGCCGGGGTCGGCGTCGGCAACCTGCGGCCGGAGTTCGACGTAGCCGCCCAGGTGGCGTTCGAGGACCGCGGCCGGTACGCCGACGAGTTCATCGACGTGCTCCGGCTGCTCTGGGCCCCCGGCCCGGCCTCGTACAGCGGGGACTTCTTCACCCTCGGCGACGTCGAGACCTATCCGGGCCGCTACCAGCCCGGCAGCCTGCGCCTGCTCATCGCCGGGAACGGCGGGCCCGCCACCCGGCGGCTGCTGGCCCGCGGCGACGGCTGGCACGGCATCGCCATGCCGCCGGACGCGGTGGCGGAGCACTGCCGGATGCTGACCACCAGGCTGGCCGCCGCCGGGCGCAGCGCCGAGGACTTCCCGCTGCAGGTCCGGCTGCACGTCGAGGCCGATGACCTGGACCTGGCCGCCTGGCGGGACACCGCCCGGGCCTACGCGCAGGCCGGCCTGACCGACCTGGTGCTGGCCCCGCAGACCCGCGACCGTGACGCGCACCGCCGCTGGCTCGAGACCCTGCTCCCCGTCCTGACCAGCGCCGCCCTCACCTGACCGGCACGGCCCTGACCGGTACGGCCCTGACCCGCATGCCTCTGGTCGGCCGCCGTCACCGCTGGTCGGCGGCAGGCGGCAGGTAGGACCCGCGCCAGTACAGCAGCGGCGCGGCCTCGCCGTAGGCCACCTCGACGTCGTGCACCCGGCCGACCACGATCTCGTGGTCCCCGCCGGGCAGGCTGTTCTCAACCGTGCACTCCAGCACGGCCAGCACCCCGTCCAGCCGCGGGCTCCCGGTCGGCCCGGGCCGGTGCCGCACCCCGTCCCACGCCGCGGCCAGGCCCCGGCGGGCGAAGTTGGCCGACAGCTGCTGCTGAGGGGCCGACAGTACGTTGACCGCGAAGGCGCCTTTCCCGCGGATGGCCCGCAGGGTCAGGCTGCCGAGGTCGAAGCAGACCAGCACCAGTGGCGGGTCCAGAGACAGCGAGCTGACCGCGCTGGCCGTGGTGCCGACCGGATCCCCTTCCTCGTCGACCGACGTCACGACCGTCACGCCGGTGGCGAAGTGGCCCATCGCCTGCCGGAAATCGCTGGCGCTGACCTCGGCGGACGACTCTTCCAGGGCTGCCATCGGGCCGTATCCCATCAGTTCGGTACGCAAAATAGCTTCCGCTCCGCTGCGCGAGAGTGCTGCCAGCGGCCAGCGCCGTTGAGTGCCGCCTGTTCCGTCACAATATCAGACTTAATCGCTAGGTTTAATAGCCAATAGGTCCTGGCCTGGCCGGACCGATGACCAGGAATCGACCTAACGGCGGCGGCCTGCCGCCCCGCGTCCCTGCGTGCCGCCGGGTGCCAGCCGCTCCGGGACCTCTGCCCAGGTGCGGCGGTTACTACCCGCGGGCCGGCACGGCGACGAGCCGGCGCACCGCGTCGATGACCGTCGCGGCCTCGGTCCGGACCATCCAGTCCGGCGCCACGTCGGCCAGCGCGACGACCCGGTCCTGGCCGACCACCACGACCGTCGGCATGGGCAGCTCCCACGTTCCCGTGCCCAGCACCACCGACAGGTCGCTGCCCTTGGACCGCAGGTGCTCCTGGGACTCCGGGCTGCATACGAACGTGATGCCGAAGCGCCGGGCCAGCTCGCTGCCCGGGTCCGAGGCGACCGGGAACCCGAAGTCGTAGCGCTCCTTGATCTCCACCAGCTTGTCCGGCACCTGCGGGCTGATCGCGACCAGCGTGGCGCCCAGCTCGGCCAGCGGCGGGTGCAGTTCCGCCTGATAGTGCCGCAGCGCGACGTTGCAGGCCGGGCAGGTCGCGAACCGGAAGAACAGCAGCACCGCGGGCCCGCGCTCCAGCAGCTGGCCCAGCTCGACCGTCCCGCCGTCCACCTCGGGCAGGCTGAACGGCGCGACCACGTCGCCCGCCTTGACGAACGCGGAGCGGTCAGCGGTGCGCTCGAGCAGCTCGCGCTGGTCGATGTTGACCTGGAGGTCGTCGGGCGCCATGTTCTCCACCCGGTAGGCGTGGAGGTCGGCGAGCAGCCGGCGTACGGAGGGCTCGGGCTGGTCAGTCATCGGTTCTCCTGCTTCCTGACGTCCCCGCGTGCTTCGTGCCTCCCCGCGCCTTCAGCATACGCGCGGAGTTGCCGGTTAAAAGGTCTGTAAAGCCCTGTGTGAGATGCCCGTACCCGCCCAGCCCGGGGCGGCCCGGGCCGGGCCCGTCAGGACGGTGAACCCGTGCGTGCCGTCCCGCTTCAGCTGGGCCACCAGCCCGTACTCCCAGTCCAGGTAGGCCTGCATAGCCGCGGGATCCACGTCCGTCCCCTCGTACGGCCGCCGGTACACGTCGTCCGGCGCCGACAGCATGGCGCCCGGGCCCGCCTGCAGTGGCCGTCCCGAGTCCGCCCAGCCCGCGGTACCGCCGGCCAGCACCACGGTACGAGCCCGCACCGGTCCGGGCAGGTCGCCCGCCGCGAAGGCGGCCAGCGCCCCGTCCGCGCTGGTCATCACGAGCTGCGTCGGCGGTGCGGCCAGGTTCGGCGCCGCCGCTCCGCCTGGTTCCCGCGGTCGCAGGATCTGCTCTGCCACCACGGGCAGGTCGGCGCGCTGGGCCCAGGCGGCGCCGGGCACGTGCCCGGCCGCGAACCGCCTGCTGGTGTCCACGTCGATGACGAACGCTTCCCCGGTCCGCAGCCCCCGGTCCAGCCGGGCGGGACCCATGCGCCACCTCGGGCCGTGGCGGCAGGTCCGGTACCCACGGTCCGGCCTCCGCCGGGTCGGCCGGCCCGGGCGCCCAGACCGCGACGTTCACCCCCATCTGAGCCAGCCACGAGGCGGTCATCGCCGCCCGGCCGCCCTCGTCGTCGGCCAGCACGACCAGCGCGCCGCGGACCGGGGCGAACCAGTCGGTCTCCTGCACCAGCTGGCCGCCCGGAGCGGGCCGGAACCCGGCCGGATGCCCGGCCTGGTATTCCTCGGGCGTGCGTACGTCGAACCGGTAGACCGTCCGCTGCCCGCCGGCGCAGCACCGCCCGCAGCTCGGCCGGGCCGATCGGCCGCGCCCCGGCCTCGGCGGCCAGCGCCCACGCCGCGGCTTTCGCCCGCCCGGCCCGTTCGGCGTCCACCTCGGGCGCGCGGCGGCCCCGGCCGCGCTCCAGCTCCAGCCCGGCCAGCGTCCAGCCGATGGTTCCGTTGCGCAGGGCCAGCACCCGGTTCGGGCCGCCCGCGTTGATCAGCGACTGGGCGCCGATGAGGCTGCGTGTCCGCCCGGCGCAGTTCACCACCACGGTGGTCGCCGGGTCCGGCGCGATCGTGCCGACCCGCATGACCAGCTCGGCTCCCGGCACGCTGGTCGCGGTCGGGATGCTCATCGCCTGGTACTCCTCGAACCGGCGCGCGTCCACCACCACGACGTCCGCCCCGGTCCGGAGCATCGCCGCCAGGTTCTCCGCCGTCACCTCGGGGGTGCCCGCCGTGACCGCCATCAGCTCGCCGAACGCCTTGCTCGGGGCGTTGACATCGGCGAACAGCTCGCCGTCGGCCGCCCAGCCGGCCAGGCCGCCGGCCAGCAGCGACACGTCGCGGTACCCGAGGCCGCGCAGCGTGCGCACGGCCCGGTCCGCGTCGCCGGAGCCCGCGCCTGCGGAGCTAGCCTCCCCGCCGGTACCAGCGTCGTCGCCGTAGACCACCAGCGGCACCGAGCGCCGGGGGAGCCGGTCGAAGGCCTCGACCTCCAGCCGGGCCAGCGGGAAGGACGCCGCGAACAGCGGGTGCCCGGTCGCGAAGCGTGCCTCCGGGCGGACGTCGAGGAGCGCGATCTCGGCCCGGTCCCGCAGCGAGCGGCGGACCGCGGACGGCGAGACGAGGGGGATACCGGACGGCACGGCTATATCCTATAATGTCAGTTGGTTTTAACAGGAAGGACCAGGCCATGCCCGTCGAGTTCATCGGCATGATCAGCACCCGCGACCAGTCAGAGACCCGCGGCTCCCGCGGGCCGGTCGTCGACCGGGACTACGTTCGCCGCTTCGCCCGCGCCCACGAGGACGCCGGCTTCGACCGGGTGCTCATCGGCTACAGCTCCTCCCAGCCGGACGGCACGCAGGTCGCCGCCTACGCCGCGAGCCAGACCGACCAGCTGAGCTTCCTGATCGCGCACCGGCCCGGCTTCGTCGCGCCGACCCTGGCCGCCCGCACCTTCGCCACCCTCGACCAGTTCGCCGGCGGCCGGATCGCCGTGCACATCATCACCGGGGGCAACGACGGCGAGCAGCGCCGGGACGGCGATCACCTGTCCAAAGACGAGCGGTACGACCGCACCGACGAGTACCTCGACGTCCTGACGCAGGCCTGGACCTCGGACTCGCCGTTCAGCTACCACGGCCGGTACTACCAGGTCGAGGACTCTTGCGCCGAGGTCCGCTCGCCCCAGCAGCCGCGGATCCCGCTGTACTTCGGCGGCTCGTCGGACGCCGCCTACCGGGTCGGCGGCAAGCACGCCGACGTCTTCGCCTTGTGGGGCGAGCCGCTGGCCGAGACGGCCGAGCAGATCGCCTCGGTGCAGGCCGCCGCGGCTGCCGCCGGCCGGCCCGAGCCGCCGCGGATCAGCGTCTCGTTCCGTCCCATCCTGGGCCCGACCGAGGAACTGGCCTGGGAACGGGCCCATCAGATCCTGGCCACCACCCGGGCCAACGCCGAGGGCTTCCGCAGCCAGGGGCGCCTGGCCGGCGGCCCGGGCGGCACGCAGCCGGAGAACCGGGGCTCGCAGCGCCTGCTGGCCGCCGCGGCCAAGGGCGAGCTGCACGACCGGGCTCTGTGGACGCCGCTGGCCGCCGCCACCGGCGCGGCGGGCAACTCCACCGCCCTGGTCGGCACGCCGGACACCGTCGCCCAGGCCTTGCTGGACTACGTCGACATCGGCGTGACGACCCTGCTCATCCGGGGCTACGACCCGTACGACGACGCCATTGACTACGGCCGGCAGCTGCTGCCGCTGGTCCGCGAGGAAGCCAGCCGCCGGGACCAGCCGGCCGTGCCCGCGGCGGTCGGCTCCGCCGCCACGGCCCGCTGACCTAGCCGGTAGGGGCGCGCCGGGAAGATATCGTGCCCGGGTGAGTACCGCGCCCATTTCCCTTCCCGGCCGCACCGTCATCTTCGACTACGGCGAGGTCATCTCGCTGCCGCCGACCGCCGCCGACCGCGCGGTGATCACCGCCCTGGCCGGGGTCAGCCCAGACAACGAGCCGTTCTGGCGGGCCTATGACGCCCATCGCGACGGACTGGACCAGGGCGTCGGCGGCGTGGCCGCCTACTGGCGGGCCATCGCCGCCGACCTCGGCACCAGGTGGGACGAGGCGCGGGTGCATGAGCTGTGGGTCGCGGACCTCCGCAGCTGGATCTCCGTCAACCCGGCCACCGTCGAGGTGCTGGCTGACCTGAAGGCGGGCGGCACCCGGCTGGCCCTGCTATCCAACGCGGGCCCGGATCTGGGCAGCTACTTCCGGCACGGCCCGCTCGGTGACTTCTTCGCCGCCTGCTACGTCAGCGGCGAGCTCAACCTGCTCAAGCCGGATCCCGAGATCTACCGGCACGTGCTGGACGACCTGGGCATCAGCGCCGCCGAAGCCGTGTTCATCGACAACCGCGAGCCAAACGTCCAGGGCGCCGAGTCAGTCGGCATCACCAGCCACCTGTTCACCGGCGTGATCGGGCTGCGAGCCTTCCTCGACGCCCTGTCCGCACCCGCCGGTCAGCGCGGCAGCGACTTGTAGAAGACCAGGCCGTTGCCCTTGTTGTCGTAGACCACGGCCCGCCGTTCGTGCGCGTCGTCGTAGGGAGCCTGCACGATGCCGCCGCCGTTGTCCTCGATGGCCTTGGCCGCGGCGTCGACGTCGTCGGTCCTGATGCCTACCACGACCTGGCCCGGGATGGGGTGGTCGACCGAGGTGGCCAGGGCCAGGGTGACCGAGCCGCCGTCCAGGGCGGCGTAGTGGGCGCCGTCGCGGAACTTCAGCGGGAAGCCGAGGGTCTCGGAGTAGAACTTGATCGACTCCTCGAGATTGTCCGTCGACAAGACGATCATCCGTACTTGCTGCTCACTCACGACTGCTCCTTACTGATCTGCCTTGGTGCCGCTCTGCCTTGGTGCGCTATTTGGCTGTCGCCAGGGTCTCCCGGTCGTCCCGGCCGCGGGGCGTTTCCGCTACCAGCGGTCGTGGTGGATGACCTCGTTGAGCGGCCGCCGGTCGGGCTTGGTGATGGGCTGCAGCAAACGGTCGGCGGGATATCCCACGCCGAGCAGGAACGCGACGTCGTAGCCGGCCGGCACGCCGAGGATCTTGCGGGCCTCGTCCTGGTCGCCGACCGAGGCGTGCGCGGTGCCGATGCCCAGGTCGGCGGCGGCCAGCGCCATCGCGTAGGTGGCCTGGCCCAGGTCGTAGTAGTCGAGCAGGCGGGTCCGGTCATCGTCGGTCTGCGGGACGACCACGGCGACGGCCGCGGCGGCGCCGGCGATGTGCCCCGCGCCCCGCCAGACGGTGGACAGCTCGCGGAGCTGATCCGGTTCGGTGACGACGACGAAGTCCCAGTGCTGGCGGTTGGAGGCTGACGGGGCCCGCCAGGCCGCTTCGGCGATCCGGTCGAGGTCGGCCGCGGGCACCGGCTCGGTCTGATAGCTGCGGACGTTGCGTCGAGAGCGGATCGCATCCCAGGTCTGCATCGGCGGAAGCCTCCTTGCGGGGTCGGTGACGGTAATCGGGACACTAGCTGAGGAATCCGGACTTCCGCTCCTCTCCACCCGGGGCCGATCTCGGCTCGGCCGTGAGGAGCCAGGTGAGCCTGCTCGTCGTGGCGAGCTCTGGCATGTTGTCCACCAGGGAGATCGCCTCCCGCAACGCGCCCGCGCCGAAGGGCGGGCCCGAGTACTCATACAGCGACCACAGCTTGGCCAGGCGCGCGCGGTCCGACAGCGGGTTGAACGGCCCGCCCGAGGCCTCGGCCGCCGCCCGGCGCAGTAGCCGACCGTGCCGGTCGCGCACCTCGAGCACGCCGTGCGAGCTGCTGGTTGCATCCGCCACGATGCGGATCTTGTCGTACACGGCCCGGACAGACGCCGGCGCCTTGAGCGGCTCGACGAACACCGCGACCGGCGCGCTGCCGGCGGCCAGCGCGAGCGCGACGGAGTACGGCAGGCTGTAGGTCGCCGCGAAGGTGGTCGGGAAGGGGGTGCCGGCCTGGGCGGCAAGGGCCGCGGGCGCGTGCACGACGACCTCCTCGATCTCGGCCTCGCCGAGCTCCTTCCGGAGCTCCAGGGCCGCCTCGAGCAGCGCGTGGGTCGGCCGCCCGCCGGGAAAGGGCTTGGTCGAGATGCGGCTCGACTGCAGCTGCTGACCGAGCCCGTCGAGCACCAGCTCCCGCCGGAATTCACCACGCTGGAACAAGGCGATGAACCCGTCGGGACCGTCGAAGATCTCGGTCGCGCCGGTGAAGCCCGCCCGGGCCAGGTACGCCGCGGTGATGGCGTTCCGGGCGGCGAATCCGGTGTGCAGCCGGGTGCTCAGCGAGCCGTCCCGGATCGACTGGCGCGTGCCGCTGGCCTGACTCAGCGCCAGGCCCAGCGCATGGCGCATCGCCGCCGCGTCGAGCCCGATGAGCCGGCCCGCGGCGACCGTCGCCCCGAAGACCGAGAACACCGAGGCTCGGTGCCAGCCGAAGTCGGCCGTGGGAGCCGCCGCGAGGCGGACCGCGACGTCGAGGCCGACGGCGACGGCGCCCAGGTACTCGGTCCCGGAGACCCCGCCGCGTTCGTCGGCCACGGCCAGCGCGACCGAGTGCACCACCGGGCCGGCGTGCATGCCGCCGCCCGCGTCGAAGGCGTCGTCGAACTCCAGCGCGTGTGCCGCCGCCGCGTTGGCGAACGCGGCGGCCGGGGCGCTCATCCTGCTCGCCGTGCCGAGCAGGGCCGAACGTCCCCGCGAGGAGGTCTGCCGGAGAAACTCGCGCAGCTCGGGCAGGCCGGTTGCGTTCACTCCGCCGAGCGTCACGCCGATGACGTCGAGCAGGTTCGCCTGCAGGTGGGACACCGTGGCGTCGTCGAGCCCGGCGGACGGATACTGCGCGGCGTGCCGGGCCAGCGGCGCGCTGAGGTCCTCCGCGGCCGTGGCGTTCACCTGGCCAACTCCGGTTCTCCGGACGTCCTAGGAGGCGGCGCGGCTCAGCGCACCGCGGCCCGCGCCGCCCAGGACGATGTCCGCCTGCGGGGCGTGCGCCCGGCTGCACAGCGCGTCGCGGTAGTACCGCTGCAGCGGGTTGTTCGCGGACAGGCCCGGGTTGCCGATCAGCGAGATGGCCAGCTCCAGAGCCCGGACCACGTTCCGCGACGCCGCGACCTTCATCAGGCCCAGTTCCGCCCGGGGGACCAGCGGTGAGCTCGGGTCATTCTCCAGCGCCTCGACGCGGCGCGCCAGGTTGGCGATCAGCGTGTCGTTCTCGTAGATGGCCAGCTCCATCTCGCCCGTCGCCTGCTGGAAGCGGTCGAGCGAGGCCAGCGGAGCACCGAGGTTGGCCGGCACCCGCTCGTTGAGGAACTTGACGAAGAAGTCCCGTCCCGCCTCGAGCACGCCCAGGTACATGCTCGCCTCGATCACGCTCACCCAGCTCCCTGAGCCCTTGGGGTCCTCGCGGGTCGCGGCCGGGTCGGTGCCGGTGAACGGGGTCAGGCCGACGGCGTTGTCGATCGGCACGAGCACGTCGCGGAAGGTCACGTCGTTGCTGGCCGAGGCGCGCATCCCGAGGTGATTCCAGCTTCCCTCGATGATCTCGACCCCGGGCGTGCCGTGCGGGACGAGCACCATCCCGACCTGGAGGCCGCCCTCGTCGTCCTCCGGCGTCGCGGCCCACACGCCCAGCCAGCGCAGGCCTGTGCTGGCCGTGGAGAAGATCTTCGTCCCGTTGATCCGCCACGCGGGGCTGCCGTCGGGACCGGTCACCCGGACCGCTTTCGTGGCCGGCACTCCGCCGCGGACCGGCGTGCCGAGCTCGGGTTCGACCCGCAGCGCGTTGCAGGCCGGCCCGATCGCCGCGTCCTCGTTGAGCTGACGCCACCACCGTTCCGGCCAGTAGGCGTTGGCCGCCCGGAGTTGGCAGATGTGCCACAAGAAGATGAGCGCGACGGATGCGTCCGCGCCGCCCAGGATCCGCGCGACCGCGGAGGCTGTGGTCAGGCCCGCGCCGATCCCGCCGCGATCGGCCGGGATGGGCAGGGCCCACAGTCCGGTGGACCAGAGCTCGTCGATGCTCTCGGCCGGATAGCGGGCCAGCCGGTCGTTCTCCTCGGCCCGCGCGGCCAGCTTCCGGGCCACGGCGCGTGCCGACTCGATGATCGCGTCAGGACCGCCGTCCCTCAGCGCGGCGACTTGGGTCCTCGCCGAGCTGGAATCAGTGGCGGCGACTATGCCGTTGTCGGTCTGGGTTGTCATCGTCTCTCGCGCTTCCGTCGGATCCGGTGCGGACCGTGGCCGCGCCCTGAGGCCAGCCATAGTCCATTAAATCCATCAAATCACTCAGGAATGCGTGCCGCTAGATGCGTGAGCCCGATGCTCGCGGATTGGCCTAGTCGCCCGGCCGCAGATACGATCCGCGCCAGTGCAGCAGCGGCGCAGCGTCGCGGTAGGCGACCTCGACGTCCGCTACCCGGCCGACCACGATCTCGTGGTCTCCGCCCGGGTGAATGTTCTCCACCGTGCACTCCAGCACGGCCAGCACGTCCTCCAGGCGCGGGCTGCCGGTCAGCCCGCGGCGGTGCCGCACGCCGTCCCAGGCGGCCGCCCAGCCACGGCGGGCGAAGTTGGCCGACAGCTGCTGCTGCGACGTGGCGAGCACGTTGATCGCGAACGCGCCGTGCTCGCGGATGGCCCGCAAGGTCAGGCTCTGCAGGTCAAAGCAGGCCAGCACGAGGGGCGGATCCAGGGACAGTGAGCTCACCGCGCTGGCCGTGGTGCCGACCGGCTTGCCGTCCTCGTCGACCGAGGTGACAACCGTCACGCCGGTGGCGAAGTGGCCCATCGCGTGCCGGAATTCCGATGCGCTGACTTCGGTAGGCCAGTCCTGCGCCGCTGTCATTGACCTCTTCCTTCGTGGTGAAGCTCAGTCAGTAGGTGTAAAGACCGGTCCGGCGCTGGTTATTTCAGCTCCTGAAGCCGGCCAGGGCGGCTACGGGTAAACCGCCGCCCAGTCCGGTTCCGGCCGCTCGGTGGTCGTGATCCGGGGCAGGCCGGGACCGAGCCGTAGCCGTTCCAGGAAGATGACCACGGTGGCGGCGACGGTGCGGTGGGTGAGGTCGTTGAGGGCGTCGTGGCGGCCGCCGGCGATGGTGACCAGCTCGGCGCGGTCGGCGGCGGCGTACCGGGCCCGGACGACGGCGAGCGGGCTGACCGGGTCATCGGCGCCGTGCAGACCCAGGACAGGCACGGTCACCGCCTCCAGGTCAGCCCGCTCCGTCCAGCCGTCCGGGATCGGCTCGTACAGGGCGCCGCGGCGCAGGCCCGGCCCGGACAGCCGGGCCCGGTGGGTGGAGCAGGCCGTCCGGGTGTCGAGCTCCTCCTCCCACGAGGCCGCCCCGGGAGGGGTCGGGCCGGGGTGGCTGCTCGGCAGCCCGGCCAGGATGAGCGCGTCGAGGCCGGCCAGCTGGCCTGAGGCGGCCAGCCCGGCGGCGAACAGCGCGCCGGTGTCGGACCCGGCGAGCACGCGGGGGAGCGGCGTGGCCGGATCGCCCAGCAAACCGGCGATCTGGGCCGCGGTGAGCTCGGCGTCCGCCGTGGGATCGGTGACGGCGTGCACCCGGTAGCCGTCGGCGGACAGGCGGCGGCCGAAGCGCTCGTAGTGCCCGGGCTGCTCGCCGCGGCCCGGGACGACGACCAGCGTGCCGCGGACCGCGACACCCTCGGGCTCGGTCCAGGTCAGGATCAGGCTTTCCCGCTCTGTCACAGTCATCGTGATTTTCCTCGGCTCAGCTGGGCACCCGGCTCGGGTTCTCTATCCGTCATATCCAACCGATATAGTAGTCAATTAGGCGGCTCTGGGCCAGTGGCGATCGGTTTCGGCTGTCTTGATCCCAGGACGTCCTGATCAGGGTCTTGCATTGGACTTTTTCTATAGGTAAAGTAGGAAATATGCCGCGACTCCTACTGGTGGGATGCCACGAGATCGACCACATGCGCGTGGTCACCTCCTCCTGTTGACCTTCGCGTTCCGCCTGCACCCCGCGAGTCACCCCGGCGCCGGCAGCGTGGCCTGGCCGCTTCCCCGCCCGTACCGCTCGGCTTCCTACCCCTGATTGGTTCCCCCATGGGTTACGACCTGTCCGGCAAGCGCGCCCTCGTCACCGGCGGCGGCACCGGGATCGGCTACGCGATCGCGCTCGAGCTGGCCCGCGAAGGGGCGGCGGTGGCCATCACCGGCCGCCGCGCCGACGTACTCGACGTCGCAGCGCAGCGCCTCAAGGAGGAGACCGGGACGGACGTGCTGGCCGTCACCGCGGACACCGGCGACGACCAGTCGGTGCGCGCTCTGGTGGCCACCGTGGCCAGCGCGCTGGGCGGCATCGACATCCTGGTCAACAACGCCGCCGAGCAGCCGGCCCAGCACAGTCACAGTTACACCGACGCCGACGATGAGTGGTTTCACCGCCAGATCAACGTGAAGGTCATCGGCTACCTGCGGACCATCCGGGCCGTCGCCCCGCTCATGATCGAGAACAAGTGGGGCCGGATCATCAACATCAGCGGTACCGGCTCTCGCCAGACGGTCTCGGTCATCGGGTCGGTGCGGAACGCCTCGGTGACCGCCCTGACCAAGAACGTGGCCGACGAGCTCGGCCGGCACGGCATCAACGTGACCGTCGTGCATCCCGGCGCCACCAACACTGAGCGCGCCGCCGACTTGCTCGACCGGGACGTCATCAACCCGGCGGCCCGCGACTCGCACCTCAACAACGTCATCGGCCGCATCGTGGAGCCGCAGGAGGTCGCGTGGGTCGTGGCCTTTCTCGCCTCGCCGCGCAGCGTGGCCATCACCGGCGACGGCATCCTCGCCGGCGGCGGCATCCCCGGCTTCATCTACTACTGACCCCACATCGCCCTAGGGAGATCACTGTGACCGACAGCCCCAGCGCCACCATCAGCGCCAAGGAGCTGCATGAACTGCTCGGCGGCCCGGCGGAGTTCGCGCTCATCGATGTCCGCGAGCCGCGTGTCACCGCCGAGCAGGGATCCATCCTGCTCGCCGTGTCGGTGCCTCTCAGCGGGCTGGAGCTGCACGTCGGCCTGCTGATCCCGCGCCTGTCCACTCCGGTGATCGTCTACGACGGCGGTGACGGCAACCTCGCCGGCCGCGGCGCCGCCCGGCTGCGCGAACTCGGCTACACCGACGTCAGGACCCTGGCCGGCGGAATCAGCGGCTGGGCCGAGGCCGGCTATAAGGTGCACACCGGCGGGGACCGCGTGGTCGGCCAGGCCTTCGGCGAGTGGATCGAGGAAATCTACGACACGCCCCACGTGAGCGTGCCGGATTACCTGGCCAAGGTCGCGGCCGGCGAGGACCTGGTCTTGCTGGACAGCCGGCCGCTGCCGGAGTTCCAGAACCACAGCCTGCCGGGCGGCACCTCGATCCCCGGGTCGGAGCTGGTCTACCGGGCTCGCGAGCTGGTCACCTCCCCGGATTCGCTGGTCGTGGTGCACTGCGCCGGGCGGACCAGGAGCATCCTCGGCGCCCAGGTGCTGATCAACGCGGGCCTGCCGAACCGGGTCGTGGCGCTGGAAGGCGGCACCCAGTCCTGGGTGCTGGAGGGCCACGAGCTCGACCACGGCCAGAGCTCGGCCGCGCCGCTGCCGTCCCCGGAGGCGCTGGCGGCGGCCCAGGCCAGCGCGGCCCTCATCGCCGAGCGCTTCGGCGTGCCCACCATCGATAAGGCCACGCTGGCTTCCTTCCAGGCCGAGCGTGACCAGCGGACGCTGTACCTGCTGGACGTCCGGACGCCGGAGGAGTTCGCCGAAGGGCACCTGGCCGGGTCGGTCTCCGCGCCGAGCTGGGACGTCGCGCCCTGGGTCTTCCGGTACGTCGGCACCCACAACGCCCGGACCGTGCTGGTCGACAACGACCTGGTGCGGGCCACCGTCGCCGCTTCCTGGCTGGTCCAGTTCGGCTGGGGCGAGGTCTTCGTGCTCGCGGATGCGCTGGCCGGGGAGACGCTGGAGACCGGTCCGGTCCCCGCGCCCATCCTGGGCCTGCCGGACAGCGGATACGACCTTCTCAGCGCCGGGCAGCTGCATGCCGAGGCGGACGCACAGGTCATCGACCTCCAGCCGAGCGCCTCCTACAAGAGCGGCCACATCCCGGGCGCGCTGTGGTCGAGCCGCGCCCAGCTGCCCGCCCTGGCCGGGCAGATTCCCGGCTCCGGCTCGATCGCGGTCACCTCCGAGGACGGCATCCTGGCCCGGTTCGCGGCGGCGGAGCTGTCGGCCGTCACCAGCCGCCCGGTCCGGGTCCTCGACGGGGGCAACGAGGCGTGGGCGCAGGCCGGCTACGAGCTGTCCGGCGATGATCCCAGCTTCCTGCACGAGCCTTTCGACGCCGTTGCTTCCGGCTGGCGGGAGACCGAGCCAGAGGCGCAGAAGGCGGGCTTCCGCCGCTACCTGTCCTGGGAGCTCGGCCTGGTCGCCGAGCTTCGCGAGGACGACACCGTCCCGTTCAAGACCTTCGCCTGACCTCAGTCGCTCTCAGATAGGACTACCGCCGTGACGACGACAACCACCACTGCTGCCACCACCACCGGCCAGCTGGCGGCGGCCGGCCGGCTCGATGACCTGAGCCCGGGGGCCAGGCGCCGCGCCGGGCGCACCAGCTTCAAGCGCTGGCGCGGCCGCGCGCTGCGCGTCCTGGTCCCGGTCCTGCTGATCATCCTCTGGCAGGCCGCGATCAGCCTCAACGTGATCTCGCAGGCCACGCTGCCCTCACCGGAGACCGTGCTGAAGGCCTACAAGGAGCTGTGGTCGGAGGGCTCCCTGCAGGCCGCGCTGCCCATCTCGCTGGAGCGAGCCGGCATCGGCCTGCTCATCGGCGCCACCATCGGGCTGGTCCTCGGGGTGTTCGCGGGCCTGTGGAAGATCGGCGAGGAGATCTTCGACGCGCCACTGCAGATGCTCCGCACCATCCCGTTCATTGCCCTCGTGCCGCTGTTCATCACCTGGTTCGGCATTGACGAGAAGCCCAAGATCATCCTGATCGCCACGGCCACCGTCTTTCCCATGTACCTGAACACCTACCACGGCGTGCGCAGCGTGGACGTCAAGCTGATCGAGGCCGGCCAGGTCTTCGGCCTGTCCGGCTGGCGGCTGGCCCTGCGGGTCATCCTGCCCTCCGCGCTGCCCGGAGCCCTGACCGGTCTCCGGTACGCGACCGGGGTGGCGCTGCTGGCCCTGGTCCTGGCCGAGCAGATCAACAGCTCGGCCGGCATCGGCTACCTGATCGAGAGCGCCAACCAGAATCAGCGGCCGGACATCGTCATCGCCGGCATCCTGATCTACGCCGCGTTCGGCATCATCGCCGACATCATCATGCGGCTCGTCGAGCATTACGCCCTTCCCTGGAGGCCTCGTGTCGCGCTCGGGTGACGCAGTAACCACCGTCAATGGCGCCGTCGTGAACGGTCCCGTCCCGTCCGGCCCCGCTCCGGCCGGCGGCGCCACGGCCGTGGCCGACGACCTCGTGGTCCAGGTCCGCGGCCTGCGCCGGGTCTTCGGCACCCGGGCCGTGCTCGACGGCATCGACCTGTCGCTGCGGGCCGGGGACTTCATCGCCCTGCTCGGGCCGTCCGGCACGGGCAAGACCACCCTGCTGCGCATCCTGGCCGGGCTCGACACCGCCGACGCGGGCCAGGTGCTGGTCCCGCACGTCCGGTCGGTCGTCTTCCAGGAGCCGAGGCTGGTCATGGCCCACCGGGTGTGGCGCAACGTCGTGCTCGGGGCCCGCCGGGCCGGCCAGGCACGCGACCGGGCCCTCCAGGCCCTGGCCGAGGTCGGCCTGCAGACCCACAGCGACGCCTGGCCGGTGACGCTGTCCGGCGGTGAGGCGCAGCGGGTGGCCCTGGCCCGGGCGCTGGCCACCGAGCCGGCCCTGCTGCTGCTCGACGAGCCGTTCGCCGCGCTCGACGCGCTGACCCGGATCCGCATGCACGACCTGGTCGCCCAGCTCTACGCCCGGCACCAGCCCGCCGTCGTGCTGGTCACCCACGACGTCGACGAGGCCATCCTGCTCGCCGACCGGGTCCTCGTCCTCTCCGACGGGCATATCGGCCTGAACATCCCGGTGGAGATCGACAAGCCACGCCAGCGCGACGATCCGCGCTTCCTCGAGCTCCGCGGCCGCCTGCTGGCCCAGCTCGGCGTGGCCCACACCGTCGGCGGTACCGACCCGGACCCCGTGACGCCCCCCATGTAGCCCCAGCGCCGTACCGACCGGCTTCTCACCACGACATCAATCTGCATACGAGGAGATTTGCCATGTCCTTTTCCCCCTCTGGCGCGGTTAGATCCGCCCGGTCCGCGCGCCGGCGACGAGCCCGGCAGGCCACCGCCCTGACCGGTGCCCTGGCCGCTGGACTGGTCCTGGCCGCCTGCAGCAGCTCGAGCTCGAGCAGCTCGGCTGCCTCCGGTACGTCCGCGTCCGCCAGCGGATCGGCCAACCTGTCCAACGTGACCCTGACCTTCGGCTTCCAGACCGCCGACAACCCGGCGCTGCTGAAGGCCTCCGGATTGTTCAACAACCTGCCTTACAAGCTCAACACGCCGGTCATCTCCGGGCCGGCCAATCAGATCGCGGCCCTGAACTCCAAGGCCATCGACGCCGGCCTGGTCGGCGAGAACACGGCCGCCTTCCAGGACGCCAACGCCGCCGCCGCCTGGACGAGCAGCACGGTCGAGGTCTACGAGGTGGCCGGCTACTCGGCCGGGGCTAACGCGCCGTACCCGACCGGGCTCTACGTGACCACCAAGTCCGGGATCACCTCGCTGGCCGGCCTGAAGGGCCACAGCATCGCCTACAACTTCGGCGGGAACATCTACGCCGGCTACGTCAAGGCCCTGTCCCAGGGCGGCCTGACCGTCAGCGACGTCAAGCCCGAGCAGTTCACCGACAACCAGTCGGCGGCCAATGCCTTCTCGGCCGGCCACGCCGACGCCGTGGTCACCAGCTACGCCAACATCGCCAAGCAGGTCTCCTCCGGGCAGGCCAAGCTGATCGACACCCTCCCGCAGCTCGGCGTGGAAGGCGGTGCCGGTTTCATCACCCGCCCTGAGGTGCTCGCCGATGCCGGTAAGCTCGCCGCCCTCAAGGACTTCTTCGGGCGGCTCAGCAGCCTCTACAGCCAGTGGTACCCCAGCCACCAGGCGGCCGTCGAGCAGATCTACCAGACCGTCGACCACCAGACTCCCGCGGTGGCCAAGGTCACGTACGCGGCCACCGCGCCGACCAGGTTCTACAAGATCGGCGACTCGACCTTCGTGCACAACGAGCAGCTGATCGTCGACGGCGCCTATAAGGCCAAGGGCGTCAAGAACGACTACGACGTGTCGGTCGTCTTCAACCCGGTCTTCGACCCGGAGACAGTCCCCAGCGGCTGACCTGGCCGCAGCGTCGGCCACCATGCCCCGCCACCGGGGCATGGTGGCCGACGACGCCAGGAGACCACCATCACCCGTGGCCGCAGGAGGATCACGACCGTGCCGCATGACCAGCGCCAGCTGCACCTGAACGTCAACATCACCAGCACCGGCCGCCACCCGGGCGGCTGGCGCGTGCTCGACGACCCGGCCTCCTTCGTCCAGGTCGAGTTCTTCCAGCAGATCGCGCGGCTGGCCGAGCGCGGGACCTTCGACGCCGTCTTCCTCTCCGACGCGGTGGCGCTGGCCGGCGCCGCGCCGGAGCAGCCGTTCCAGTCCCTGGAGCCGACCGTGCTGCTGACCGCGCTGGGTGCGGTGACCGAGCACGTCGGCCTGATCGGGACCGCCTCGACCACCTTCAACGACCCGTTTAACCTGGCCCGCCGGTTCGCCTCGGTGGACCACATCAGCCACGGCCGGGTCGCGCTGAACGTCGTCACCACCTACTCACCGCCGGCGGCGGCCAACTTCGGGCTGACCGAGGCCCCCGACCATGACGCCCGGTACGCGCGCGCCGAGGAATTCGTCGACGTGCTGTTCGGCCTGTGGGACAGCTGGGAGGACGGCGCCCTGGTCGGCGACCAGGCCCTGGGCGCTTTCACCGACGGCGGCCGGATCCATCCCATCGACCATGACGGTACCTACTTCAGCGTGCGCGGCCCGCTCGTCGTGCCCCGCTCGCCGCAGGGCCGGCCGGTCCTGGTCCAGGCCGGCTCGTCCGAGACGGGCAAGCGGCTCGGCGCCCGGACCGCCGACGTCATCTTCACCGCGCAGACCGCGTACCCGGCCGCGCGCGAGTTCTACGACGACATGCGGGCCCGCGCGGCCCGTTACGGCCGCAACCCCGACCACCTGGTCATCCTGCCCGGCCTGTACCCCATCGTCGGCTCCACCGAGGCCGAGGCCCGGGCCCGCAAGGACGAGCTCGACGCCCTGCTCGACCTGGACCGCGAGCTGCACGGCCTGGCCCGGGTGCTCGGCCTGGACCCGGCCGACCTGCCCCTGGACCAGCAGATCCCGTACGGCAAGCTCCCCGACGCCGCCAGCATCAAGGGCTCCCGCGGGTTCTTCGAGTCCACCGTGAAGCTGGCCCGCGAGAACGAGTGGACCGTGCGCCAGGTGCTGCTGAGCAACGGCGGCGCGCACCGGCAGCTCGTCGGCACCCCGGAGCAGATCGCCGACAACATCGAGCACTGGTTCACCACGCGGGCGGCCGACGGCTTCAACCTCAACTTCGACGTCTTCCCGGGTGGCCTGGAGCTGTTCGTCGAACATGTCACGCCCGAGCTGCGCCGGCGCGGCCTGTTCCGGTCGGAATACCCGGGCTCCACGCTGCGCGACAGTCTCGGCCTGCCCCGGCCGCGCAGCCAGTACGAGAAAGCGGGCGCGACCGCATGAGGAACTCAGCACACCACAGGAGGAATTTCCGGTGACCGGCACAGTGACACAGCAGCGCAGGCTCGGCACGAACGGCCCGCTGGTCTCGCCGATCGGCCTCGGCTTCATGAGCTTTGTCATCTCGGCTGAGGCCGACGAGGAGCATCGTGCCGCCGACGTCGTCGACCGCGCGCTCGACCTGGGCCTCACCTTGTTCGACACAGCCGACGTCTACGGGCCGGAGACCAGCGAGATCCTGCTCGGCCGCGCGATCAAGGGGCGCCGTGACTCGCTCACCATCGCGACGAAGTTCGGCAACGCGCTGGACCGGGACACCAATCCCGCCGCGCGCAAGCTCGACGCCCGGCCCGAGTACGTCCGGTCGGCGCTCGAGGCCTCACTGCGCCGGCTGGGCACCGACTACGTCGACCTGTACTACCTGCACCGCGTCGATCCGGCGGTGCCCATTGAGGACACCTTCGGCGCACTGAAGGAACTCGTCGAGGCCGGGAAGGTGCGCTACCTCGGGTTGTCCGAGCCGGGCCCGCAGACCATCCGCCGGGCGCACGCCGTGCACCCGGTGACGGCACTGCAGAACGAGTGGTCGCTGTTCAGCCGGGAGATCGAGGACGCCGCCGTTCCGCTGGCCCGGGAACTGGGCATCGGCATCGTGCCGTACTCGCCGCTCGGCCGCGGCTGGCTGACCGGGACACTGCGCACCCGCGAGGATCTGACCGGGCGCCGGCTCCGCCACCCCCGCTTCGCCGAGGAGGTGTTCGAGGCCAACCGGCAGCTCGCCGACGAGGTCACCGCGATCGCGGCTGAGCTGGGCGTGCGGCCCAGCCAGGTGGCCCTGGCCTGGGTGCTCTCGCGGGGCGAGGACGTGGTGCCGATTCCGGGCACCCGCCAGGTCCAGCGGCTGGAGGAGAACGTCGGTGCCGTGGACGTCCGGCTGGACGATGCGGTGATCGCCCGGCTGGAGACGCTGGCCGACCGGGTGGCCGGCAACCGTGCCGTCCGGCCCGAGAACGTCGGCCGGGAGGCGCCGCTGCCCGCCATGGCCGGCTGATCGCCCGCGGGCGTTTCCCGGACCAGACCGA
Organism: uncultured Actinomycetes bacterium; assembly: GCA_963744005.1. Classification (GTDB taxonomy): domain Bacteria; phylum Actinomycetota; class Actinomycetes; order Streptosporangiales; family Streptosporangiaceae; genus Palsa-504. The sequence continues at coordinate 1,087,855 of CAVURU010000004.1, forward strand.
CCGCATCCCGCCACCAGACGGAGGCTTTCCCGCAGATGTCCCGCCAGCTGCACCTCGGGCTGAACACCCCCAGCCTCGGCACCTACAAGTCGGCCTGGCAGCGCCCGGGCATCAACCCCGACGGGATGGCCACCGGCGAGTGGTACGTCCGGCTGGCCCAGCTCGCCGAGGAGGGCCTGTTCGACGCCTTCTTCCTGGCCGACGCCAACGCTCTGGACCCAGGCTGGGAGAGCTCGGCCGTGACCCGGCTGGACCCGGTCATCGCGCTCACCACCGCTGCCGCCCACACCGACCGGATCGGCGTGGTCGCCACCGTCTCCAGCACCTGGGACCACCCGTACAACCTGGCCCGCTCGCTGCAGAGCCTGGACCGCGCCTCGCACGGCCGGGCCGGATGGAACGTCGTCACCAACCACAACCCGCGGATCGCCGCGAACTACGGCCTGGAGCAGATCCCGTCCAAGCCGGAGCGCTACGCCCGGGCCCGTGAGTCCGTGGAGGTGGTGACGGCCCTGTGGCGGACCTGGTCACCCGACGCGGTCGTCGCCGACAAGGCCGCGGGTGTCTTCGCCGTCAAGGACAAGGTGCGGCCCGTCTCCCACCAGGGTGAGTTCTTCTCCGTCGAGGGCGGGTCCACTGTCCCCCCGTCCGAGCAGGGCCTGCCCGTCATCTTCCAGGCGGGCGCCTCCGCTGACGGGCTCGACCTGGCCGCCCGGCACGCCGACGCGACCTTCATCTCGGCCATGACACTGGACGTCGCGCTGGACTACCGGCAGCGGCTGGACGCGGCCAGCACGGTGCGGACCCCGGGCCGGCGACGCGTCCTGGCCTTCCCCGGCGCCTCGCTCACGCTGGCCTCGACCGACGGGGAGGCGCTGCGCCGCAAGGACGAGCTCGACGGCCGCGACGGCGCGGTCAGCGGCCGGGCCTACCTGGCCGGCCGGCTCGGGCTGTCTCCGGATGACCTGGATCTCGACGCCCCGCTTCCGCTGCACAAGGTCGACCTGGAGCGGCAGCGGCAGGAGAACTCCGAAGGCTTCCTGCGGTCCATCCTGGCCGTGGCCGAGGCCGGCGCCGCTGCGCGAGCTGCTGCGGGACGGCTCGGGGCACCTGACCATCGTCGGGTCTCCCGGCCGGGTGGCCGACACCTTCGAGGAGTGGTTCGCCACCGGGACGATCGACGGGTTCAACATCATGCTCGACGTCGTGGAGGAGAGCCTTCCGCTGTTCGTCGCGGAGGTCGTGCCGCTGCTGCAGGACCGCGGGCTGTACCGGCGCAAGTACACCGGGACCACGCTCCGGGAGCATCTCGGCCTGCCCATCCCGCGCTGGTGAGCCGGAAACGGCCCGCCTCATCACATCCCAATCACGAGCAAAGGAACGCAGTGGACCTGCAGCTGACCGGTAAGCGCGCCATCGTCACGGGGGCCAGCCAGGGCATCGGCCTGGCCATCGCCCACGCCCTGGCCGCCGAAGGCGTGGACGTCGTCCTGGCCGCCCGCTCCGAAGGCAAGCTCAAGGCGGCGGCGGCCGAGGTCGCCGCGCGCAGCGGCCGCCGGGCCATCGCGGTCGCCACCGACGTCACCGACGACGCCGCCGTCCAGGCCCTGGTGGCCCGGACCGTCGCCGAGCTGGGCGGCGTCGACATCCTGGTCAACAACGCCTCCAACCAGTCGATCGGCGGGAGCTTCCCGCGCCTGGCCGCCACGACCGACGAGGTCATCCTGGGCGACCTGGACGTCAAGGTGCTCGGCTACATCCGGGTCGCCCGGGCCGTGGCCCCGCTGCTCGTCGAGCAGGGCTGGGGCCGGATCATCAACGTCAGCGGCAGCGGCTACAAGCAGACGCTGTCGATCGTGCGGACCATCCGCAACGTCAGCGTGGTGGCGCTGACCAAGAACCTTGCCGACGAACTGGGGCCGCACGGCGTCAACGTCACCGTCGTGCACCCGGCCGGGACGCTGACCGACGTGAACCAGGACCGTTTCGCCGGCCGCGACCCCGGTAACGCGATCGGCCGGTTCGTGACCGCCGATGAGGTGGCCGACGTCGTCGCGTTCCTGGCCTCCCCGCGGAGCGTGAGCATCGACGGCGACGCGGTGCACGTCGGCGGGGGAGTGCTGGGCACGGTGAACTACTGACCCGGCCGGCTGCGGCGGCGGCGGGGCCGGGATCCCGCGCCCTGCAGTCGCGGGACTTCCGGTTCTGGGCCCTCGGCTCGCCGGTCTCGGTCAGACCATCGAGCCCGCGGTCAGCGAGCGATCGGCATCCCGGTCCTGATACTGGCTGGCCGGCCGGGACAGGCCCAGGTGGTCGCGGAGCGTCGTGCCGGCGTATTCGTGCCGGAAGATCCCGCGCTGGCGCAGCAGGGGCACCACGTGGTCGACGAACAGCTCCAGCCCGGACGGGAAGTAGTCCCCGCTCAGGTTGAACCCGTCGGCCGCCCGCTCGCGGTACCAGTGCTCGATGGTGTCGGCGATCTGCTCCGGCGCGCCCACCACCTGCCGGTGCCCGGCCCCGTTCGCCTTGATCAGCTCCCGGACGGTCAGGCCCGACCGGGTAGCCAGGTTCCGCATCCCGTCGAAGAAGCCCGTCGAGCCGCGCACGTCCAGGCTGTCCAGCAGGTCGGCCGAGATCGGCTTGTCCAGCTCGAGGGAACCAGCCGGGAAGCCGAAGCGGGCCTCGAACCGTTCCCGCTCGCGGTCGAAATCGATGAACGAGTCGAGTTCCTCCAGCCGGGCCTGGGCCTCCGCCTCCGTGCTGCCGATGATCGGCAGCAGTCCCGGCAGGATCAGCACCTGCTCCGGGTCGCGTCCGTAACGCCGGGCCCGGTCCTTGATCTCGCGGTAGAACACCTGCGCTTCCTCGAAGGTGTTCTGCACCGTGAACAGCGCGTCCGCGGTGCGCGCGGCCAGCGCCCGGCCGGCCTTCGACGATCCCGCCTGCACGATGACCGGGCGCCCCTGCGGCGGCCGGGGCACGTTCAGCGGCCCGGCCACCGAGAAGTGCTCACCGCGGTGGTCGATGGCGTGCACCCGCGTGACGTCGGTGAACACACCGGACTTCTGGTCGGCCACCAGTGCGCCGTCTTCCCAGCTGTCCCACAACTTGATCAGGACGTCGACGAACTCCTCCGCCCGCGCATAGCGCTCGGCCCCGTCCGGGTGGCGCTCGAGTGAGAAATTGGCCGCCGACCGCGCGTCCAGCGACGTCACGATGTTGACCGCGGCCCGGCCGCCGCTGATCTGGTCCAGTGACGCGAAACGGCGGGCCAGGTTGTACGGCTCGTTGAAGGTGGTCGAGGCCGTGGCGACCAGGCCGACCCGCTCGGTGACCGCGGCGATCGCGGCCAGCACGACGGTCGGCTCCAGCGAATTCCATGGCCGCGCCCCGGCTTCCGGGCCGATGGCCACGCCGTCGGCCAGGAAGAGCGCATCTAGCGTGCCTCGCTCCGCCACCTGCGCGCAGTGCTGGTAGTAGCGGATGTCGAGATAGGAGAGCGGGTCGTCCTGCAGACGCCAGCCGTGGTCGTGCTTGCCCGAATTCAGGACGTTCGTATTCAGGTGCAGCTCACGTGCGGGCGTGTCGTCGGAACTCAAGATCCGTTTACTCCTGTCGCTACTGGCTGAGCGCTACGTGCCGGGCTGGGCGGCCGATGCGGGCTGCGCGGGCGGGCCAGGCCGAGGTTGTCGCGCAGCGTGCTGCCGGTGTACTCGTGCCGGAAGAGCCCGCGCTCGCGCAGCAACGGCACCACGTGGTCGACGAACGGCTCCAGGCCGGTCGGGAACGAGTCGGCGTTCAGGTTGAAGCCGTCGGCCGCCCCGCTTCGGAACCAGAGCTCGATGTCATCGGCGATCTGCTCGGGCGTGCCCACGATCAGCCGGTGACCACCCGGGTTCCGGTCCAGGATCTGGCGCACGGTGAGGTTCTCGTGCTGGGACAGGCTGATCGTCGATTCCAGGAAGCCACGCGAGGCGCCGCCGCCGTCGGCGGCGAGCAGGTCCGGGGAGACAAGCTGATCGAGCTCGAGCAGCCCGGCGTCGACCCCAGCTTTTTGGCCAGCTTGGCCAGCTCGCCGTCGACGTCGAGGAAGGAGTCGAGCCGCTCCTTGCGTTCCCGGGCCTCCCGCTCGGTGCTCCCGACGATGGGGAACAGGCCGGGCAGGATCACGATCTGCTCCGGGTCACGGCCGAACGTCCTGGCCGCGTCGCCCTTGATCTCCGCGTAGAACGCCCGGGCCTCGGGCGGCGTGGTCTGAGCCGTGAAGACCGCGTCGGCGAACCGGGACGCCAGCCTCTTGCCGCCGGCCGAGGCGCCCGCCTGGACCAGGACCGGCCGGCCCTGCGGTCCGCGGGGGACGTTCAGCGGGCCGCGGACCGAGAACCAGCGGCCGACGTGGTCGATGGTGTGGATCTTGCTGCGGTCGGCGAAGATGCCTCGTTCGCGGTCGCCGACCAGGGCGTCGTCCTCCCAGCTGTCCCACAGCTCGACGACGACCTCGACGAATTCCTCGGCCCGGGCGTAGCGCTCGTCCTTGTCCGGCATGCCGTCGGTGCCGAAGTTGGCCGCGGTGACCGCCGACCGGGTGGTCACGATGTTCCAGGCGATCCGGCCCTTGGTGACGTGGTCGGCCGAGGCCAGCCGCCGGGCCAGGTTGTACGGGTCGTTGAACGTCGTCGACGCGGTCCCGATCAGCCCCAGGTGCTCGGTCGCCGCCGCGATCCCGGTCAGCAGGACCGTGGGCTCCAGCGCGTTCCACGGCTGGGTTCCCGGGTCTGAGTCCAGCGACGGATGATCGGCCAGGAACAGTGCGTCGAGCGTGCCCCGCTCGGCGATGCGCGCGATGTTCCGGTAGTACTCGATGTCCAGGAAGCCGAACGGATCGTCCTGGATCCGCCACGCTGCCTCGTGCTTGCCGGAGCTGAGCACGTTGGTGTTGAGGTGGAGTTGCCGCGCTGCGGCGGAGTGGGCCACGTTCGCTTCCTTGGCGGTGAAGGCGCCCGCTGGCGGCAGGAGCCCGGGACATCCGACTATATACCTATAAAACCTATCGCTCAAATAGGTTTTAGCTCAGGGCCGCTGCGGCTGGCCAGAGCGGCACGGCCGGCGCCCCTTAAGCCGGCCTTAATGATGCCCGTAGCTAAAGCGCTTAGACCTATCAGGCTAGTAGGAAATAGGCTGAGCCGATCGGCGGATCGCCGTTCCTCGACCACCTTACGGACAGCAGACCGAGGCGGGCATATGCGCAACGAAGGACTGGACCTCAGTCAGCACCATGGTCACCGCGGCGGCCTGCCCTCCGCGGGGACCGGGCGGTCCGGGCCGGCGCGCCGGAGCTGCGCTGGCTCATCGACCAGATCGGCGCCGGTGTCCTCGACCGGGATCGCGACCGGCGCGCGCCGCACGCCGAGTACGCGCTGCTCAAGCGCCTGCGCCTGGGCGCGCTGCGGGTACCCGCCGAGTTCGGCGGAGGCGGCTGCTCCATCCGCGAGCTGTTCGAGACGGTGATCAAGCTGGCCGCCGCCGACCCCGACGTGTCGCACAGCCTGCGCAATCACTTTCTCTTCGTCGAGAGCCGGGCCCGCCTGGCCGCCGCCGGCGTCGACGACCCGCTGCTGGCCCTGGCCGTCGACGGCGTGATCTTCGGCTCGGCGGCCTCCGAGCCCGACACCCCGGCCATCGGCCGCGTCACCACCGAATTCGACTCCCGCATCGTCCCGGACGGCGACGGTTACCGGCTGAACGGGACCAAGGTCTACAGCACCGGGAACCTGTACGCGGACTACATCGTGGTCAGCGCCCAGGATCCCGCCGGGCCGCCCGTTCAGCTCCTCGTGCCCGCGGACCGGGACGGCGTGCTCATCGATGACGACTGGGACGGCATCGGGCAGCGGCTGACCGGCAGCGGCACGACGCGGTTCGTCGATGTCCGGGTGGACCAGGCCGATTTCCTGGACGGCAGCGCCGCGCCGGGTCAGCGGGCCCCGTATTCCGCTACCTACGCCCAGCTGTGGCTCACGTCGGTGATCGCGGGGATCCTCAAGCGCCTGGTCGCGGACGCCGTGGATCTCGTGCACGGGCGCTCCCGGTCCTACTATCACGCCCCGACCGAGAACCCGGCGCAGGACGTCATCCTGCAGGAGACGCTCGGCTACATCTCGGCCCACGCCTACGTGGCCGAAGCCGCCGTGCTGGCCGCGGCCGACCGGCTGGAAGGAGCGTGGGCCGCCGTTCAGGCCGGCCCGCCCGACCTCGAGCTGTCCCTGGCCGCCGCCCTGGCCGCGGCCCAGGCGAAGGTGGCCGTGGACGAGATCGCCCAGCGCGCCGCCTCGATGATCTTCGATGTCGGCGGGGCCACCGCGGCCCGGCAGAGCAAGCAGCTCGACCGGCACTGGCGCAACATCCGGACCCTGGCCTCGCACAACCCCCGCAGCTATAAGGCCAAGTGGATCGGTGACTACGAGCTCAACCGCACTCCGCTGCCGACCGGAGCCTACTTCTGATGCCCTCCGCGTCTTCTTCATCCCGTCCACTCCGAGCAAGGAGCCTTCCCGTCATGAGCCAGGCCAGCACCACCACGACGATCCGCGCCATCCAGCCCGGCGAGCTCCGCGCCCTGGTCCGGTCCGGAGCCGAGCTCGCCGTCCTCGACGTCCGTGAAGGCGACGGGTACGCCAGTGGTCACCTCTCGGTAGCCGTACCGCTGCCCGACAGCGAAGCCGAGCTGCGGATCGGCGCGCTCGTACCCCGCCTTTCCACCCCCGTCGTCCTCGTCGATGACAACGGGACGGGACCGGCCGCCCGGGTCGCGCTACGCCTTACCGAAGCCGGTTACGCCGACGTCGCCGTCCTGGCCGGCGGGGTGACCGGCTGGGCCGCCGCCGGATACGAGCTCATCACCGGCCTCAACTCCCTGAGCAAGGCCCTGGGCGAGTTCGTCGAACGCCGCTACGGCACGCCGCGGATCAAGGCCGGGGAGCTCAAGGCCCGGCTCGACGCCGGGGAGGACCTGGTCATCCTCGATACCCGCCCGGTGCCGGAGTTCACTCACATCAGCATCCCCGCCGGGCAGGCGGCGCCCGGCGTCGAGCTGCTCTACCGGGTCTTCGACCATGTCGGCGGCCCGGCCACCCGGGTGGTCGTCAACTGCGCCGGCCGGACCCGGGCCATCATCGGCGCCCAGACCCTGATCAACGCCGGGCTGGACCAGCCCGTCGTGGCCCTGGAGAACGGCACCGCGGGCTGGCAGTCCGCCGGCCTTGAGCCGGCCTACGGCGAGACCGACGTGGTCGGCCCGCCCACTCCCGCCGGCCTGCGGCGAGCGGGCCAGGCCGCGTCCCGGATCGCCGAGCGCTTCGGCGTGACCCGGATTGCGCCTGAACATGTGGACGGCCTGCTGTCCGGGCCCGCACCCCGGACCACGTACCTGCTGGACGTCCGCACGCCCGAGGAGTTCCTGGCCGGGCACTATCCCGGCTCGCGTTCGGCTCCGGGCGGCCAGCTCGTGCAGGCCACCGACCAGTACCTGGGCACCCTGCGCGCCCGCGTGGTGCTGATCGACGGCCCGGACGCCGTCCGCGCCACGGTCGCCGCGTCGTGGCTCCTGCAGCTCGGCCTGCATGAGGTCTACGTGCACGCGGCGGATCCCGCCCAGCTCAACGTCACCGGCCCGGAGCCCCGGCCCGTGACCGGGCCGGCCGGGCAGGCTGAGCTGACCAGCGCCGCGCAGCTGGCCCAGACGACCCGGGACGGCGCCGGGCTGACCGTGGTCGACCTGGAAGGACCCCCGCCGTACTACCTGGAACGCCGCTACCTTCCGGGATCGGCGTATGCCCGCCGGTCCACCCTGACCGCCGATCCGGATCTGCTGGCCGCCCTCGGGCCGGTCGTACTGACCTCCTCCGACGGCGACCTGGCCCGGCTGGCCGCGGCGGAACTCGCGTCGTCGGGCCTGCCCGTCACGGCCCTGGACGGCGGGACCGAGGCGTGGATTGCCGCCGGCTACCCGTTCCGGACCGGCCTGGACCAGGTGCCGCTGACGCCCGCCGTCGCGCTGCCGCCGCTCCCCACCCGGGAGGAGCGCGAGGCGACCTTCGCCGACTATGTCCGGTGGGGGGACCAGATCACCGATCAGCTGAAGCGCGACGGCCTGGTGACGTTCAACGTGGCCCGGGACGGCTCAGCCGTCCCAGCCTGGTAGCGGCGGCCGCCGGGACGCCGGCTGGCCGGGTCAGACCGCGACGCCGTACTGCTCCTCGGGCCAGCTGTCCTCGACGATGCTGTGCAGCTCGCGCAGGACCCGCCTGATGTTGGGATCCCGGCGGCGGCCCTCCCGCACGATGGCGCTGATCTTGCGCGTGCCCAGCTCGACGCCGGCCACGATGAGGCTCTCGAACTGGGCCGGGACCGCCATCCTCGGCACCACCGCGGACGCCACCTCGGTCGCGGCCAGCTGGCAGATGTTCTGGGCCCCGTCGACCCGGTGCTTCACCCTGGGCGCGAAACCGGCCGCGTCCGCGGCCCGCTGCAGGGCCAGGCCCAGGCCGGACGTCGGGGCTCCGGCTATCCAGGGCTCGTCGGCCAGCGCCGCGAAGCCGGATTTCCTGACCCGGAGGTGCAGCTGGGTCGGGGCCAGCAGCACCAGCGGCTCGTCCAGCAGCTGTTCGGCCACCATCCCGCCGAGCGAGATCGCGGGCCCGGACCGGTACACCGTCGAGATGGCCAGGTCGACTTCGCCCTGGCGGAGGAGGCGCAGCGCCGACTCGGTTGACGCCTGCCGGATCTCCAGCTCGAGGTCCGGCGCCTCCCGGCCGAGCCGCTGCACGGCCGGCGCGACCAGCATCGGGATGCCCATGTTGAACGATGCGATGCAGACGTGGCCGGCCGCGCCGTCCCGGGCGGCTGCGACCGCGCTCTCGGCCTCGTCCATGGCCGACAGCACCACGCGGACGTGGCGGACCAGGATCTCGCCGACCCGGGTCAGCCCGAGCGTGCGCCCGTCCTGCTGCAGGAGCGTCGCCCCCGTCTCCGCCTCCAGCACCCGCAGCTGCTGGGACACCGCGGAGGCGGTGATGTTCCGCCGCTCGGCCACGGCCGAGACCGTGCCGAGATCGACCAGGTCACACAGGAGCAGCATGCGCCGGAGGTTCAGCATCAGATCGATCCCGCGAGAAATCTCGCCCGGGCGGCAGACGGAAGCACGCCCACCAGCCTAATGCCGAGGCCGCCTAATAGCTACTATCCCTACAGGCTTAGTATGAAATTGGCCGCCCGGCTCAGAAGAAGCCCTGGTTCGGCGGTGGCGTCCCGTTGATCTCGTAGCGGCCCACCGCGACCGCCTTGAGCGTCTTGGGGTTGTGGGCCGCAATGGCCCGCATGTTCCGCCAGTGCCGGTCCAGGTAGGCGCCCCGGCGGACCAGCGAGGCGCCGCCCACGTCGAACAGCTCGGACGTCGCGCGGTTGGCCAGCTCGTCGATCACCACCTTGGCCTTCGCGTTCAGCAGCGACGCCCGCAGCGACAGCCCGGCCTCCGCCGGCGTCCCGTGCGCGGCGTAGGCCTGCCCCAGCGCCTCGGCTGCGGCTAGCACCAGGGCCTCGGCCGCGAACGCCTGGCTGGCCAGCAGCCCCACGCTGTAGTGCATGATCGGATCCTCGGCCGGGACCTCAGCCGGGGCGTGGTAGAACGGCCTGCGCTTGTCCCGCACCAGGCCGGCCGCGTCCGCGGCCACCCGCCGCATGATCCCGGCGATCATCGCGTTCAGCTGGACGTGGAAGAACGTGGACGGGTACGGCAGCGGCTGGTCGTCCCGGGACCGCCCGGCCCGGTAGTAGTCGTCCGGGTAGACCACAACGTTCTCGAAGGTGGTCGTCCCGCTGCCGGTGAACCGCTGCCCGAAGCCGTCCCAGTCGTTGGGCCGGAGCACCCCCGGCCGGTCGGCCGGGATGATCAGCTGCACCTTGCCGCCGTCGGCGTTCATGGCCCCGACGGCCAGCCAGTCGACGTACAGGTTGCCCGTGGTGTAGTGCTTGACCCCGTTGAGCCGCAGCCCGTCCGGCGTGCGGGTGATGGTGGTCGAGTACTCGTAGTCGCTGCTGCCCGCCGGCGCGTCGGCCTCGGTCGCCGCGCTGCCGAACAGGTCCCCTTCGGCCACCCGTTCCAGCCAGCGCTTGTCCTCGGGCCGGGTACTGCGCAGCAGGCTCTCCACGAAGCCGAAGTGGATCCGCAGGATGTGCGGCACGTTCGGGTCGGCCGCGGCCAGCTCGATGAACACCTCATACAGCTGCCGCAGCGTCGCGCCGCCGCCGCCGTCCTCCACCGGCAGCCGCAGTGCCCCGAGCCGGGCCTGCTTGACCGCGGCGATGGCCTCATACGGCAGTTCGCCGCGCTCCTCCCGGCCGATCGCGCCCGCGCCGATGAAGTCGATCAGCTCCGCCAGCTGCGGGGAGCCGGCCGTGACGGCGCTGGTGAGCTGGGCAGGTACGGTCATGGTGCTCCTTCGCTGGTGTCGCTCACCAGCCTCCCGCCCGGCCCGCCGCCCGAACAACCAAGTTCAGCTACCGCGACCCTTCACCTGGGCTTAACGAAACCCGTAGCGGCCGGCGCTGTTTCCGCCGCCCGCGCCGTTTCCATAATGGCCGCGACACTGTCCTCGAACCGATCGGGAGCCCAGAGCGCGAATGTCGCGGCAACTGCACCTCAACGTCAACGGCAACGGCCTGGCCAAGCCGCCGAATAGCTGGCGGCACAGTGACCCGCCGTTGTGGTTCCTGGACTTCGCCTCCTGGGAGAAGCTCGGGCAGATCGCCGAGCGCGGCCTGCTGGACGCGGTCTTCCTGGCCGACGTGCTGCCCAGCGCGGACTTCACCCGGCCGTGGCACGCGCTCGACCCCTTCCTGACCCAGGTCGCGGTGGCCCGGGCCACCTCCCGGATCGGCCTGATCGCCACCCTGTCCTCGACCTACCGCCAGCCGTTCGACGTCGCGCGCCTGGCCGCGACGCTGGACCTCGCCTCCGGCGGCCGGGCCGGCATCAACGTCGTCACCTCCGGCAGCGACGAGGCGGCTGCCCTGTACGGCGGGACTCAGCTGCCCGACCGTGACACCCGGTACGGGCGGGCCGATGAATTCCTGACCGTCGTCAAGCAGCTCTGGGACTCCTGGGCGCCCGGCGCGCTGGTGGGCGACCCGGCCACCGGCGTGATCGTCGAGGATGACCTGGCCCCGCGGCTGGACTTCGCCGGCCAGCACGTGCGCCTGACGGCCCGCTTCCAGTTCCCGCGCTCGGTGCAGGGCCGCCCGGCGATCGTCCAGGCGGGCGGCTCCCCGCAGGGCATCGAGCTGGCCGCCAAGCACGCCGACGCGGTCTTCTGCCAGGCCAACACCATCCCGGCCGGCCAGGCGTTCTACCGCAACCTGAAGGAGCGCGCGGCCGTCTACGGCCGCGGCCCGGACGAGATCCTGGTCCTGCCCGGCCTCAACATCACCCTCGGCGGTACCGAGGCCGAGGCCCGGGCCCGCCGGGCCGAGCTGGTCGCCACCGGTGCCGACGAGCCGACCCGGCTGCGTGCCTTCGCCGGCGTCCTCGGTGTCCCGCCCGACCTGCTGAAGCTGGACTCCCCGCCGCCCTGGGACTACATCGACGGCCCGGAGTGGAGCCCGCGGACCATCGGGGGCGCCAAGGCCATCCTGGACGTGGCCCGCCGGGACGGCCTGACCGTCCGGCAGCTGCTGGAGAGCGGCGCCGACGCCCAGCGGGCCCTGGTCGGCACGCCGGAGCAGGTGGCCGACTCGATCGAGCAGTGGTTCACCCAGCGGGCCGCGGACGGCTTCAACCTCAACTTCGACGCCTTCCCGTCCGGGCTGGAGCACATCGCCGACCAGCTCGTGCCCGAGCTGCAGCGCCGGGGCATCTTCCGGAAGGAGTACGAATCGGGCACGCTCCGCGGCCACTACGGCCTGCCGGGCCCAGAAACCCCCTAGACGCCCCGAGACCCCGGGCTCAGACGCCCGGCTCAGGACCGGATGAACTCCAGCAGGTCGGCGTTGATCGTCTCGGCCTGCGTGGTCGGCATGCCGTGCGGGAAGCCCTGGTAGGTCTTCAGCGTCCCGTTCGGCAGTAGCTTCGCCGACAGCGGCCCGGAGTCGGCGTAGGGCACGATCTGGTCGTCGTCTCCGTGCATGACCAGCGTCGGGACGGTGATCTTCTTGAGGTCCTCGGTGAAATCGGTCTGCGAGAAGGCCACGATGCCGTCGTAGTGCGCCTTGGCCCCGCCCATCATGCCCTGCCGCCACCAGTTCTCGATGATCGCCTCATTCGGCTCGACACCGGGGCGGTTGAAGCCGTAGAAGGGCCCGGACGGCAGGGCCCGGTAGAAGACCGACCGGTTGGCGGCCAGCTGCGCCTGCAGGTCGTCGAACACGCTCTTGGGCAGGCCGCCCGGGTTGGCGTCGGTCTGCAGCATGAGCGGCGGCACCGAGCTGATCAGCACCGCCTTGGCCACCCGGCTCTCGCCGTGCCGGGCGATGTAGTGCGCCACCTCGCCGCCGCCGGTGGAGTGCCCGACGTGCACGGCGTCGTGCAGGTCCAGGTGAGCGGTCAGCGCGGCCAGGTCGTCGGCGTAGTGGTCCATGTCGTGGCCCCCGCCGGTCTGCTCCGAGCGGCCGTGCCCGCGTCGGTCGTGCGCCACCACCCGGTAGCCGTGCTGCAGGAAGAACAGCATCTGGGTGTCCCAGTCATCGGCCGACAGCGGCCAGCCGTGGCTGAAGACGATCGGCTGTCCCGTGCCCCAGTCCTTGTAGAAGATCTCCGTGCCGTCGTTCGAGGTGATCGTGCCCATGCGTCTCCTTCTCAGCCTGGCTGAAGCCCCGGTCGTCCGGTAACGGCAGGTAATCACACTTTCGCCGGGTCCTCTAGGCCGCCCGGGTGAACGGCAGGCGTCGCGGCTACGGCTTGCGCGCCTTCCAGACCTCCTCGGCCGGCCACCGCCGGGCCCAGTCCAGCGTGACGTACGGGTACCGGGTCGCCGCCCCCTCCTCGGGCCGCAGCTCGATCAGGTCTTCCACCTCCAGGCCGCACCGCCGCAGCAGTCGGATCATGTCCCCGGTGCCGAGGTGGAACTCCACCGAGTCGTCGTCGGGCCACTCGAACCGGTGCATGCCGAAGTAGGGCCGCAGCATCCGGTCGGCCGCTGGGGCGCTGTCGTCGTCCGGCATGGTCAGCATCAGCAGCGGCGAGCCGATCACGAAGATCAGCTGGCCGCCGGGGCGCAGCAGCCGGGCCGCCTCGGGAATCCAGGCCAGCGGGTCGCACCAGATGCTGGCGCCGTACTCCGATATGGCCAGGTCGAAGCGGCCGTCGGCGAACGGGGCATGTTCCGCGTCGGCCTGCAGCAGCGGATAGTGCAACCCGAACCGGTCCTGCAGCCGGCGGGCCGTGGCCAGCTGGGCGGGGGAGTTGTCCAGCCCGACCGGCTGGGCCCCGCGGCGGGCCAGCCAGGCCGAGACGTACCCGGTGCCGCAGCCCAGCTCGATGCTGTCCCGGCCCGTGACGTCCGCGGGCAGCACGCCGGCCTGAGCCTCGGGGATGCTCCAGACGCCCCACAAGGGCTCGTCCTGCGACCAGCGGTCCAGGCCCGGGCCCGCGTAGTCCGCGGCCCACTGGTTCCACACCGCCCGGTTGCGCCGCACATGATCGGCCGTCCCGGTCATTCGCGTTCCACCACCCGCAGGCCCCGCTGCGGTGTCCACGACGTGATGACCAGCAGCGTCGCCTCCGGGTTGAGCCCGGTCGCGACGACCTCGGAGATGTCGGCCCGGAACTGGTCACCGGGCGGCCCGCCGGTGATCGGCCCGGCCAGCACGGCCCGCCCGGCGATCTTGGCCTCGCCCGGCCAGTCGGCCTCGTGCCCCGTCTCCGGGTGGAACGTCGGCCCGTGCAGCGCGAACCTCGGGTCCCGCCGCAGGTCTGCGCCCTTCCGGGCGTCCGGCATCGACCCGAACTGCAGCTCGCCGTCGGTGAACTCGCACTCGATGCCCGAGATCCGCGGTGATCCGTCGGCCCGCAGCGTCGCGATCGTCTTGTGCCGGCCCGCGTCGAACAGCCGCCGCACCCGGGCCGCGAACTCCGGCTCCGCCTGCTCCAGGTCCCTCCATGCCACCATGGGCCCAGTATGTTCCAGACTTTTCGCCGGGACACGCAAGGACTCACGATGGACAATCGCTTCGAGGTCACGGTCAGCGCCGGGACGATGCAGTCGGCCGAGCCCGGCGCCGTCCGCTTTCCGCACCGCTGGACTCCCGGCGGCGTCACGGTGCAGGGCGATTTCACCGGCGGCCACCTGCTCCATCTCGCGGCGGGCGGCTGCGTCCTCAACGACCTGTTCCGGGAGGCGCAGGCGCTGGGCCTGGACCTGCGCGGGGCCCGGGTTACCGCGGCCGGCGGGTTCGACCCGCAGACCTGGAGCTCCACCGGCATCGAGTACTCGGTTCAGGTCAGCTGCGACGCGCCCGCCGAGCAGGTCAGTCAGCTACTGGACACCGTGGACCAGGTAGCCGAGATCCCGCGCGCCCTCCGGGCCAGGCGCCCGGGTCCGGCGGGTCGGCTAGGACAGACCGCTCAGGACAGCACCCGCACGGCCTCGGCCACCGGGACCGGGCCGCCGGTCAGCTCCAGGGTCAGGTGCCGGGCGCCCGGGCTGTCGAGCAGGGCCACGATGACCGCGGCCACGTCGGCCCGCGGGACGCGGCCCGGCGGCACCGGCGGCGCGGCCAGCCGCACCGTCCCGTCCGCCGCGGCGTCGGTCAGGCCGCCCGGCCGCAGGATGATCCAGTCCAGGTCCCGGGCCCGCAGGTCGTCCTCGGCCGCGGTCTTGGCCCCGATGTAGGCCGCCCACACCTCGTCCCGGCCCGGGGCCGGCGGCTGGCCCGCGCCCATCGAGGAGATCTGCACGAACCGGCGGACCCCGGCCCGCCCGGCCGCCTCGGCCAGCAGCACCGAGGCGGCACGGTCCACCCTGTCCTTGCGCGCCGCTCCGCTGCCCGGGCCGGCGCCCGCCGCGAACACCGCCGCGTCCGCGCCGGCCAGCAGGGCCGTGACCTCATCGGCCGACGCCGCTTCCAGGTCGCAGACCACCGCCTCGGCGCCGGCCTGCTGGACGTCGGCGGCGTGCGCCGGGTTCCGGATCAGGCCGACCGCCTGGTCGCCCCGGTCCGCCAGCAGCCGCTCCAGCAGCAGCGCGATCTTCC
Source organism: uncultured Actinomycetes bacterium (assembly GCA_963744005.1). Taxonomy (GTDB): domain Bacteria; phylum Actinomycetota; class Actinomycetes; order Streptosporangiales; family Streptosporangiaceae; genus Palsa-504. Next base: position 1,103,098 of record CAVURU010000004.1, read on the forward strand.
CGTGCCCGCCCGCGATCACTACCCGCATAGCGCCACCCTACTGACCGGGCCGGCCGAGCCCGCCGTCACCGGGCCGGGTCGCCGCCGTACCGCGCGTACCGGTCCGAGCTCCACCAGTGGCTGTAGGCGGGCGCCTGCGGCCAGCCGTCCGGGACGTCCTGCCACTCCTCCTGCCGCCCGTAGGGGAGCAGGTCGATCAGCGGAAAGGTGTGGCTCAGCTGCTCGGTGCCGCGCCCGTCGGTGTGCCAGGTGCGGTACACGGTATCGCCGTCGCGCAGCAGCACGTTGACCGCGAAGCCGCCCCCGGGCGGCGCGCCCATGTCGCTGCCGAACGGGCTGTCCGCCGTCGAGTACCAGTCCATCGCGTTACCCACCCGCTGCTTGTAGGCCAGCGCGTCGGCGATCGGCCCCTGGGTGACGATGACGAAGCCGGCGTCGTACTCATCCAGGAACTCCAGCTTCCAGAACTGGGACGTGAAACCGGTGCAGCCCGGGCACTGCCACTCCTGCCCGGGTTCCCACATGTGGCTGTACACGATCAGCTGGGATTTCCCGCCGAAGACGTCGGCCAGCCGGACCGGCCCGTCCGGTCCGGCCAGGACGTAGTCCGACAGCTCCACCATGGGCAGCCGCCGCCGCTGGGCGGCGATCGCGTCGAGTTCCCTGGTGGCCGCCTTCTCCCGGGCGCGCAGCTCGCGGAGCTGGCCCTCCCAGGTGGCGTGGTCGACGATCGGGGGCAGTGGCCTGGTGCTCACGGCGCCGTCTCCTTCCTTGGGCTGGCCGGGGCCGGTACGGCACCCGGCATGAAGTCAGACCGCGCGGCGGGCCGGATCTCATCGGCCTCTACCCTGGCCGGGTGATCGTCCACTTCGTGTGCCGCGGGAACGCGTTCCGCAGCATCCTGGCCGAGGCGTACCTGAACTCACTGCGGATCAACGACACCAGCGTGCTGTCCAGCGGCACGGTGGCCGCCCAGGACAAGGACCGGAACCTGGCCCGCTACCGGATGACGCTCGAGCTCCTGGAGCAGCACGGCCTCCGGGAGTTCGCCAAGGCCGGCTACGGCGAGCAGCTGACCCAGTCCCTGCTGGACCGGGCCGACGTCACCGTCTGCCTGAACCAGCGCGTCTACGACGAGTGCCTGGCCCGCGTGCGGTTCCCCGCCGCCCCGCGGATCTGGTCGGTCGCCGATCTCGGCGAGCCCGGCCGGATCGCCCGCGACCAGGCCCAGCGGCAGGCCTACCGCGAGGCGGTGTATCAAGAGATAACCGCCCACGTTGACCGGCTGGCCTCCCGTCCCTGACCAGCCCTCATACCGAACGGATCCATGGTGACTGACTACCGGGCGTCCTTCGACGCGACCATCACCTTCAGCAACGGCGGCGACCTGACCGCCCACGGCTTCCGCGTCGACCTCCCGTCGCCCGATCTTGACGAGAGCGGCATCGCGGCCTTGTTCGTGGCCTCGCTCGGCCTGCTCATGACCGACACCGTCCGGCTGGCCGACGTGCAGATCTTCGCCGAGCCGCACAAGGGCACCCGCGGCGGGCCGTCGGACCGCGCGCCTGCCCGGGCCGACGCGAACGGCGGCCGGCTCGTCGAGCTCAGCCACGTCATCCGGGCCGGCCTGGTCACCTACCCGGGCCTTCCCGCTCCGGAGATCACCCCGTTCCTGACCCGGGCCGCCTCGCGGCAGCAGTACGCCGCGGGCACCGAGTTCGCCATCGACCGGCTGAGCCTGGTCGGTAACACCGGCACCTACCTCGACGCCCCGTATCACCGGTTCGCCGGCGGGACGGACCTCAGCGGCGTTCCCCTGGACCGGACCGTCGACCTGCCCGCCGTGGTCGTCCGCGTCACCGGCACGCCGGAGCGGGGCGTCGATGTCGGCGCGCTGGCCGCCCTGGACGTGGCGGGCCGGGCCGTGCTGCTGCACACCGGCGACGCCGTCCGGTTCGGCACGCCCGGCTACGCCGAGGACGGGCACTTCCTGACCCGGGCCGGCGCCGCCTGGCTGGTCGAGCACGGCGCCGCCCTGGTCGGCATCGACGCGGTCAACATCGACGACACCGCCGACCTCGAACGGCCCGCCCACACCCTGCTCCTGGCGGCCGGAATTCCCGTGGTCGAGCACCTGGCCGGCCTGGAGCAGCTGCCGCCCGCCGGGGCCTGGTTCACCGCCGTGCCGCTGCGCATCGAGGGCCTCGGGACCATCCCGGTCCGCGCCTTCGCCCGCCTGCCCGGCTAGCCCGCCCAGATCATCTCAGAATGGTCATCGCCGCCCGTCCCGGTGCCGGTAGGGTGCCGTTGATTTCACGTTGCCGCGCCCGGATTCTTCACCCCAGGCCTGGAGGGTAGATGGTCGCGACCCGCCGCGCCGTGCTGGCTGCCCTCGGCGCCGCCGTGCTGGCGGGCTGCAGCCGCCCGGCCGCCTCCGCCCCGCCCTCGAGTGCCACAGCCTCGAGCGCCGTGCCCTCGGGCCTGCTCCCGGCGGGCGTGTCCCGGTCCGCCGGGACGCCTGGCCCCGGAAGGCCGGGCGCCGTGCCGCTGGCCGCCCCGGCCGCGTCGCCGGCCGTCCCGCTGACCCGGGCCGAGGTCGTGGCCCGGTTTGGTCACCTGGCCCCGCGCACCTGGGGCTTCGGCGGGCCCGGGGTCGTCCGCGACCTGGCCGGGGCCGGCCGCGTCATCGCGCTGACCTTCGACGCGTGCGGCGGGCCCGGCGGCCGCGGCTACGACCAGGCCCTGATCACCTTCCTGCGCCGCCGGGACGTCCCGGCCACGCTGTTCCTCAACTCCCGCTGGATTGACGAGAACCCGGCCGTCTTCCGCCAGCTGGCCGCCGAGCCCCTGTTCGAGCTGGCCAACCACGGCACCCGGCACCTGCCGCTGTCGGTCACCGGCCGGTCCGCCTACGGCATCCCCGGCACCCGGGACGCCGGCCAGGTCTACGACGAGGTCACCGGGAACCAGGCCAAGCTGACCGGGCTGCTGGGTGCCCCGCCCCGGTTCTTCCGGTCCGGCACCGCCTACAGCGACGACGTGGCCGCGCGGATCGTCGTCGCCCTGGCCGTCCGGCTCGTCACCTTCTCCGTGAACGGCGACGGCGGAGCGACCTTCACGCCCGGCCAGGTCGCCCGGACGGTCGGCGCCGCCCCGGCCGGTTCCGTCGTGCTGTGCCACATGAACCACCCGGCGGGCGGCACCGCTGCGGGCATCGCCGCCGCCGTGCCCCGCCTGGTGGCCTCCGGCTACCGCTTCGCCCGCCTGTCCGACCAGCTCCGCTGAGCCCGGCGCCGTCACTTGAGCCCGGCACCGTCAGTGGTTCGGCCGCGAGCGCGGCAGCCCGAACCAGGGCAGCACGCTGTTCTCGAACCGGGTCAGGGCGCAGATCCGGTCGCCGGCCGGGGTGAGCACGTACAGGCCCACCCCGTGGCTGACGCCCTCCGGCCCGCGCAGGTAGGCCCCGAACGCGGGCTGGCCGTTGGCCCGGGCCGGCACCAGGTCGAACCAGCGGTCCGCGCCGAAGATCCCGGCGCAGAACCGGACCACGATGTCCCGGCCCTGGTATTCCAGCGCCATGGGCGGCATCGACATGAAGACGTCGCCGGTCAGCAGGTCCACCAGCGCATCGAGGTCGGCGGACTCCCAGGCGCGGACGAACGCGGCCGTCACGGCCTGCTCGGCGGGGGAGCCGGCCGCCGGCGGCGGCTCGCGGTCGCCGCCCTGCGGCTGATGCCGCTGCAGGCCCGCCCGCGCCCGCTTCAGCGCGCTGTTGACCGAATCCACCGTCACCTCCAGCAGGCCGGCCACCTCGCTGGCCCGGAAGTCCAGCACGTCGCGGAGGATGAGCACCGCCACCTGACGCGGCGGCAGGACCTGCAGGGCGGTGATGAACGCGAGCGAGATCGCCTCAGCCTGCTCGTAGCGGGCCTCCGGCCCGGATCCGGCCGCGAGCAGCGCGTCGGGACAGGGCTGCAGCCAGACGACCTCGCCCAGCCGGGTCGGCTCGGGCGGCTCGACGCCCGGCACGTCCCACGCCTGGGCCGGACGCCGGCGGGCCGCCCGGCGGGCATCCAGGCACCGGTTGGTGGCGATCCGGTACAGCCAGGTCCGGACCGAGGACCGGCCCTCGAACCGGCCCAGGCCCTGCCAGGCGGTCAGCAGCGTGTCCTGGAGGGCATCCTCGGCGTCCTCCAGGGAACCGAGCATCCGGTAGCAGTGCACCTGCAGCTCCCGCCGGTACGGCTCGGCCAGCTCGCCGAACGCGGCCCGGTCCCCGCCCTGGGCCCGGGCGATCAGGTCCGTGGCCATCCGCATCGAAATCTCCGTCCTCCCGGGATCGGCCGCCTCGCTCAGTGATTAGACGCCCGCCGGGGCCCGGACTGGGCGGCCCGGCCGCGCCCAGTTTCCCGGCCCGCTGACGCCTGCCTTGAGGCCGGCCCGGATGGCCCGGGCCGGCCAGGGAGGCAGGCCATGGGAAAGCTCGTGATCAGCACCAACACCTCGCTCGACGGCGTCGTCCAGGATCCGGACGGCCAGGAGGGCTTCCGGCTGGGCGGCTGGTTCGGCCGGTCCGGCGGCCCGGACCTGGCCGAATGGGCTCAGGTCGAGACCGAGGAAGCGATGCGCGCCGAGGCCCTGCTGCTCGGCCGCCGCAGCGATGAGTGGTTCGCCCGGCGGTGGGCGTCCCGGGCGGGCGCGTGGGCCGACCGGCTCAACAGCATGCCGCGATACGTGGTCTCCTCGACGATCCGCGAGCCGGCCTGGCCCGGCGCGACCATCCTCAGCGGCGACGTGGTCGCGGAGGTGAGCAAGCTGAAGCAGGAGCTGGCGGGCGAGATCCTCGTCTACGCCAGCTACCAGCTCGGCCGCACGCTGCTCGAGCACGACCTGGCCGACGAGCTGCGGCTGACTATCTTCCCCGTCGTGCTCGGGGACGGCCAGCGCCTGTTCGGCCCCACGAGCCGGGAAAGGCCGAGCCAGGAACGGCCGATGCGGCTGGCCTCCGCCCGCACGCTCGGCGCCGGGCTCGCCTTCCTGACCTACCAGCGGGCCGCGCCCGGCGAGTAGGGTCCCTACCGTGACCACCGAACCGACGGCGACCGAGCGGAACACTCACAACGACGAGGTGATGGCCGAGCTCCGCGCGCACGGCGGCCGGACCGCCGCGGGCCAGGTGCTCGTCATCCTGACCATCACCGGCGCCCGGATCGGGCGCACCTTCACCAAGCCGGTGTGCGTCCGGGAAGACGGCGACGACCTCATCGTGGCCGCGTCGGCCGGCGGCCAGCCCGGGCACCCCCTGTGGTACCGGAACCTGGTCGCGCACCCGGGCCTCACCGTCGAGTACCTGGGCCAGTCGTTCCCGGCCGAAGCGGCCACCGTGGCCAACAGCCCCGACCGGGACCGGCTGTTCCAGCTGATGAGCGAGGAGATCCCCGGGCTGTACGGCTACCAGGACCGGTGCCGGGACACCCGCCAGATCCCGGTCGTCCGGCTCCGCCGCCGCTGACTCACCGGGCGGGCTCCTAGAGTTGCCCTGTGAAGTTCTCGCTCTGGCCCCATAACAGCCGCGCCCCCGAAGACCTGCTGGCCGAGGTGCGCGCGGCCGACGGCGACGGCTGGCACGGCGTCTGGCTGGCCGACCACTACATGCCCAACACCGGCGACGAGTCGCCGGCCCGCGGCGACACCTACGAATGCTGGGCCCTGCTGCCGGCCCTGGCCGCGGTGACGGAGCGAGTCCGGATCGGGACCCTGGTCTCGCCCACCTCGGTGCACCACCCCGCCCTGCTGGCCAAGCGCGCCGCCACCATCGACCGGCTCTCCCGCGGCCGCATGGTCCTCGGGCTCGGCGCGGGCTGGCAGGTCAACGAGCACCTGGCCTACGGCATCGACCTCGAGCCGCCCGGGAAGCGGGTCAGCCGGTTCGCCGAGGCCATCGGCATCATCCGCTCGATGCTCAGCCAGGACGCCACCACCGCCCGCGGCGAGTTCTACACCGTCACCGACGCGCCGTGTGACCCCAAGCCGGTCCAGTCGCCGCTGCCCATCCTGGTCGGCACCCGCGGGCCGCGGATGCTCCGCATCGCCGCCCGGAACGCCACCGAGTGGAACACCTGGAGCGCGGACGACCTGGCCGGCCGGCGCGCGGCCCTGCTCGAGGCCTGCGACCAGGCCGGCCGCCCGGACCCGCTGTGGACCTCGGTCAACGCCCTGGTTAACCTGGACGGGACCGCGCCGCCCGGCCGTCCCACCCTGGCCGGCTCGGCCGCGCAGCTCACCGATCAGCTCGGCCGGTACGCCGATCTCGGCTTCGACGAGTTCATCCTGCCCGACTGGAACCTGGGCGGCAGCCGGGCCGAGCGGGCTGACAACCTGGCCCGGATCAAGACCGAGGTCTTCGACCAGCTGCCCGGCTAGGCCCCGGCGCCCAGGTTTCGGCCCGTCAACCTGGCCGAAACCTGGGCACGCCATGCTCAGTCCATGGTGAGTACCGCAGATCAGCTCTCGATCGGCGCCAGCGACCTCGCGGTGCGCCGGCTGGGCGAGCCCTATGTCGTCTCGCCCCTGGCCCGGCTGCTGCGCGGCCGGGCCAGTTCGCCGAACTACGTGCACGAGTCCGACCGGGTGCTGCTGGATGACACGGCGGGCATGGCCGTGGCGCGCGGCTGCCCGGCCAGCGAGCTGCCCTCGCTGGAGCCCGGCGGGCCGCGGGAGTACCTGTTCTTCGACCCGGCCCGGATCCGGGTCGGCATCGTCACCTGCGGCGGGCTGTGCCCCGGGCTGAACAACGTCATCCGCGGCCTGGTCCTCGGGCTGTCGGAGAGCTACGGCGTCACCGACATCGTCGGCTTCCGCAACGGCTACCAGGGCCTGGTCGGCGAGGCCGAGCCGGTGCCGCTGACCGCGGACCTGGTGGCCGGCATCCACAACCGCGGCGGGACCATCCTGGGCACCTCGCGCGGCCACCAGGACTCAGCTGAGGTCGTCACCACGCTGGCCCGGCTGGGAGTGTCGGTCCTGTTCGTCATCGGCGGCGACGGCACGCTGCGCGGCGCCCAGGAGATCGCCGACGAGGCCGCCGCCCGGGGCGTCGTGCTCTCGGTCATCGGCGTGCCCAAGACCATCGACAACGACGTGCCCTACATCGACCACAGCTTCGGCTTCCAGACCGCCTTCGCCCGGGCCGCCGAGTCCATCCGGGCCGCCCACACCGAGGCCAGCTCCACCCCCGACGGGGTCGGCCTGGTCAAGCTGATGGGCCTGGCACTCGGGCTTCATCGCCTGCTACGCCGCGCTGGCCAACCACGACACCGACTGCGTCCTGATCCCCGAGGTGCCGGTCGCCCTCGACGGGCCGGACGGGTTCCTGGCCTGGCTGCGGCAGCGGGTGCGGCGGCGCGGGCACGCCGTCATCGTGGTCGCCGAGGGAGCCGGCCAGGACCTGAGCTCCCACGCCGCGGCCCGGGACGCCTCCGGCAACCTCCGGCTCGCCGACGTCGGCACGCTGCTCCGGGACCGCATCGTCGGCGACTTCGCCGCCGCCGAGATGCCGCTCAGCCTGCGCTACGTCGATCCCGGGTACGCCATCCGCAGCGTGCCGGCCAACGCCTACGACGCCGTCTTCTGCCTCCGGCTCGCGCAGGCCGCCGTGCACGCGGCCATGGCCGGCCGGACCGCCATGGTGGTGGGCCGCTGGCACGGCCGGTTCGTCCACCTGCCCATCTCGCTGGCCACCGGCAGCCGCAACCGGGTCGACCCCGACGGTGACCTGTGGATGTCCGTGCTGGAATCCACCGGCCAGCCGCCTCGGTTCAGCTGACCCGCCGCCGCGCGGCCTGTACCGCGGCGCCGTCCAGTAGCCTTCGGCCATGGCCAACTTCGCGGTCCGGCTCGTCCACGACGCGGGCTGGGATCCCGGCCGGCCGATCCGGGAGCAGGACGGCTGGGACGAGCACGCCGCGTTCATGGACGGGCTGGTCGCCGACGGGTTCCTCATCCTCGGCGGGCCGGTGGGCGACGGCCAGCAGACCCTGCACGTGATCGAGGCGGCCGACGAGGGCGAGGTCAAGGCCCGGCTGGCCCTCGATCCGTGGGCCCGCGACGGCCTGCTCCGGATCGGGCTGATCGAGCACTGGACCCTCTGGCTGGACAGCCGGCCCCGGCCTCCCGCGCCCTGACCGGCCTCACCGGCTCCCGGCCGGCTGGGCCATCGCCGCCACCGCGTCGGCCCGCCGGCGGGTCTCGGCCGCGAGCAGCTTCACGACCAGGGCGAAGCTCACGTCGTCCTGGCCGCGAACCGCGTCCAGGAAGGCCTGATAGGCCGCGATGATCTCCTCCAGCCGCTGTCGCGCGTAGCCGACGATCGCGTACGGGTCCGAGCAGTCCGGGATGGTGAAGTCGCCGCCGCCCGGTGCCCGGTCCAGCAGCTCCCGGGGGTCGGCGGTCACCGCGCCGCCCAGCAGGTAGACGGCCATGCCCTCCAGGCGGTTGGCCACCGCGTCGGCCCACAGGGCCACCACCACGTTGTGGCAGTAGAAGCCGTCGAGCGCGTCGATCACGTACTGGGCGCCGGAATCCGGGGTGGTCATGATGATCCTCCCTCGCTTCTCGCCGCCGTATCACCACGGGCACCTGCGCGAGGCGCTGGTCGACGCCGCCCTGGCCGCGGCCCGGGCCGACGGTCCCGAGGCGGTGGTGCTGCGCGCCGCCACCCGGGCCGCCGGTGTATCGCCGAACGCGGCCTACCGTCACTTTGCCGACCGCGACGACCTGCTGCGGGCCGTTGCCGCGCGCTGCCAGGAGCAGATGGCCGCCCTCATGCGAGCCCGGCTGGCACAGGCCCGGCCCGGGCCGGGGCCCGGCGGCGCCTGGGACCGGCTGCACACCGGCCTGTTCGCCATCCTCACCGACGTGCTCGACCAGCTGGCCAGCTCCGGCGCCATCGCCCCGCAGGCCCGGCCCGGCGCCGAGTACGTCGCCTGGTCCTCGGTGCACGGCATCGCCACGCTGCTGGCCGGCGGCACGCTCCGGGACCTTCCGGCCGCCGAGAAGGAAGCCGCCGTCGAGCGCGTCATCAACGCCACGGCCTTCTGAGCCGGGATCTCACCCGCCCGCGCGCCTCACGGCAGGTCGGTCGGCGGGAAGAGCGGGGGCAGGTAGCGCAGCATGAGCATGGACCAGGTGACGTGGGTGACGGCCGGCGCCATCACCCCGCCGGTGACGGCCCGCTGCCAGCCGAAGATCACGCTGGTGACCAGCCCGGCCAGCACCAGGGCCGGGTTGCCGGTCGCCGCCGTCGAGGCGGCGTAGGCCAGCGTGGTCGTGCCCAGCGGCCGCGGCCCGGACCAGAGCGCGCCGCGGAAGTACAGTTCCTCCGCCACCCCGCTGCTCGACGCGATGAGCACCACCAGCGGGGTGGATCCGGCGTCGGCGTACCGCAGCACGCTGGCGATGGCCCGGCGCAGGCCGCGATGGTGGCGGGCGATCCGCGCGATCCCGTAGAACGCCGCGAACGTGGCCGCCCCGGTGACGACGGGTACGACGACCAGGGCCTGCGCCGCGCCGCCCGGACGGGAGCGCCAGCGGTCGCCGCGCCACGGGATGGGCCCCGCGCCGAGCGCCCCGCTGGTCCAGGTCCCGGCCAGGCCGGTGGTCAGCAGGTAGAAACGCGGCGAGTCGGCCGTGGCCGCGAACGAGGACCGCAGCAGGGCCGCCGCGCCCAGCCCGGCCGCCCCGCGCCAGGCCGCCCCCGCCCGGACTGCCCCCGCCCAGGTGGCGCTGCCCCAGGTCGCGCTGTCCCAGGTCGCGCTGGGCTCCGCCGCGGCGGACCCAGGAGCACGCGGGGCGAAGGCCCGCAGGCCCCGGCCGCGCCGTTGCGTCACGAGCTGGTCCGCCCGGCCTCGCGCCGTTCGCGCAGGGCCGCGACCACCGCGTCGTGGTAGGACATGGGCTGGATCGGGATCAGGTCCTCGATGGCGTGGTCGTGCACGATCACCTCGTTGGTCATCGAGTCGATCAGGGCCCGGCCCGTGCCGGCGTCGATGTCGGTCACGAAGGTCAGCCACAGCGAGGACAGGCTGGGCGTCAGCAGGGGGACCGGCAGCAGCACGAGCGGGCGGTTCTCGATGGCCGCCACCTTCTTCAGCATCTCCGCGTACTGCAGGACCTCCGGGCCGCCCACCTCGTAGACCTGGCCTGCGGCCTCCTCCGGCTCCAGCACGCCGGCCAGGTACGTCACCACGTCGTCGATCGCGATCGGCTGCGTACGGGTGGAGACCCACTGGGGCGTCACCATCACCGGCAGGTGCTCGACCAGCTGGCGGGTCAGCTCCCACGAGGTGCCGCCGTGACCGACGATGATCCCGGCCCGGACGACGGTGACCGGCACTCCGCCGGTGCCCAGCAGCTTCTCGACCTCGCGCCGGCTGCGCAGGTGCGCTGACAGGTTGTCGGCGTCATCCCCCAGGCCGCCCAGGTAGATGATCCGGCGCAGCCCGGCCCGCGCCGCCGCCTCGCCGAACGCGGTGGCCCCGGCCGCGTCCTTCCGCTCGAAGTCCGCGTCCTGCAGGGAGTGCACCAGGTAGTACGCGGCCTGGCAGCCGGCCATGGCCTGCTCCATGCTGGCCGCGTCCTGGACGTCGCCGCGGACCGGCGTGCCCGCCCCGTGGTAGGAGTCCGGGTTCCTGGTCATGGCCACCACGTCGTGACCAGCCCGGTCCAGGGCCGCGCACAGCCGCCGCCCGACAAAGCCGGATGCGCCGGCCACCAGTACTTTCACTGCACCCCCGAGCCTTCCCCGACCCGGCCGGCTCACCATGACCAGGCTGGATCGTTCATCATCAAGACGTGTGCCCGCTTACCCGCCAGGCCTGGTTCAAACACCAGGCCGCCTGGCCGCGGCCTCACCGGGCCCGGGTCACCTGCTCGCCCGGCGGCCGGAAGGCGGCGAACGGGTTGGTCACCACCAGGTCCCGGCCGGTGAACCGGTACAGGGTGGCCGGGCGGCCGCCCGCCGAGGTGGGCCGGGCCGCCGCCGGGGTCGGCTCGATGACGCCGCGGCGGGTCAGCACCCGCTGCAGGTTGGTCGCCGACACCGGATGGCCCAGCGAGGCGGCGTAGATATCCCGTAGCTGGGCGACGGTGAAGGTGGCCGGGGCCAGCGCGAAGCCCACGTTGGTGTAGGACAGCTTGGCCCGCAGCCGGTCCCGCCCGGACCGGGCGATCGACCCGTGGTCGAACGCCGTCGGCGGCAGGTCCTGGACCCGGTGCCACGCGGTGTCCGCGGGCATCCGCGGCTCGACCTCGGCCGAGACCAGAGCCAGGTAGGCCGTGGCCAGCACCCGGCCGCGGGGATCGCGGTCCGGGTCGCTGCGGGTCTCCAGCTGCTCCAGGTACGCGATATCGGTCAGGTCCACCTTGGCCGCCAGGTGCCGCCCCAGCGACGTCCCGAGCCGCTCGTCGGCCCGCAGCGGCCCGCCGGGCAATGCCCACCGGTCCTCGAACGGCGGCTCGCCCCGCTGCCACAGCAGCACGTGCAGGCTGTCCCGCCGCACCTGGAGCACCACCGCCAGCGCCTCATGCCAGAACCGCTGGCCCGCCACCGCCGAGCCGTCCGCCGCCGGACCATCCGTCAGCCCAGCCGCACCCCGATCGCCGGTCGGCCCGCGCCCGCCCTGGGCCGCACCTGGCCCGGCCGCGGCGCCGGGACCGCCGCCCCCCGGGGCGCGCGCCTGGTCTTCTGACACGTTCGCATCGTACTGGTCAGCCGCCCTTCTGCCGTCCCGTGAAAGAAGTTTTGGACTCCAAGGCGAAAAAGGTTTTATACTCTCGATCTAAAACCTCCGGATGAGGGACGGGATGATGACGGATACCCATGCAGCGCCGCGGCTGACCCCGGTGCAGGCCGACCAGGACTGGGCCGCGGAGGTACGGCGGCTCGCCGCCCAGCGGGACGCGGTGATCCTGGCCCACAACTACCAGGCCCCGGAGATCCAGGACGTCGCCGATCACGTCGGGGACTCCCTCGCCCTGTCCCGGCTGGCCGCGGCCAGCACGGCCAGCGTCATCGTGTTCGCCGGCGTGTACTTCATGGCCGAGACGGCCAAGATCCTCGCGCCGGACCGGACCGTGCTGATCCCCGAGCCGGAGGCCGGCTGCTCGCTGGCCGACAGCATCACCGCCGCCCAGGTGCGCGCGTGGAAGGCCGAGCACCCCGGCGCCGCGGTGGTCGCCTACGTGAACACCAGCGCCGAGGTCAAGGCCGAGTCCGATCTGTGCTGCACCTCGGCCAACGCGGCCGAGATCGTGGCCTCGGTCCCGGCCGGCCAGGAGGTGCTGTTCCTGCCCGACCAGTTCCTCGGCGCTCACGTGCAGCGCGTCACCGGCCGGGACAACATGCGCATCTGGCTCGGCGAGTGCCACGTGCACGCCGGGATCAGCCCCGGTGAGCTGCGCCGCCGGGCCGCCGCCGAGCCCGAGGCCGAGCTGTTCATCCATCCCGAGTGCGGCTGCTCCACGGCCGCGCTGTGGCAGGCCGGCACCGGCGACCTGCCCGCCGGCCGGACCCGGATCCTGTCCACCGGTGGCATGCTGGCCGCCGCCCGGGCCACCAAGGCCTCCTCCGTCCTGGTCGCCACCGAGACCGGGATGCTGCACCAGCTCCGCCAGGCCAACCCGGCCGTCCGCTGGGAGCCGGTCAACCCCGAGGCGGTATGCCGGTTCATGAAGATGAACACCCCCGCCGCCCTGCTGCGCTGCCTGCGCGAGGGCACCACCGAGGTGACCGTCGATCCCGACGTGGCCCGCCGGGCCCGCCGGGCGGTGGACGCCATGCTGGCCGTCGGCCCCGGCGCCCCGTCGGCGGCCGCCCGGTGAGCGAGCTCCGCTGCCTGCCCCCCTCCGAGCCGGCCTGGGACCGCGACGCCGATCTGGTCGTGGTGGGATCGGGCGCCGCCGGGATGGCCGCCGCCCTGGCCGCGGCCGCCCGCGGCCGCCGGGTGCTGCTGCTCACCAAGGAAGACCTGGGCGGCGGGTCCACCCCGCTGGCCCAGGGCGGCCTGGCCGCCGCCATCGGGCCGGGGGACAGCCCGGCCCGCCACGAGCAGGACACGCTGACCGCGGGCGCGGGCCTGTGTGAGCCGGACGCCGTGGCCGCGCTGGCCGCCGGGGCCCCGGACGAGATCATCCGGCTGGCCGGCTACGGCGCCCGGCTGGAGCGCACGGCGCTGCACCTGGAAGGCGGGCACAGCCGCCACCGGATCGTGACCGCCGGGGGAGACGCGATCGGGGCCGAGGTGCACCGGGTGCTGCGCGCAGCGCTGCTGGCCAGCCCGGTCGAGGTCATCACCCGCTGCGTGGCCCTGGACGCGATGGCCGGACCGGACGGCGCGGTCGGCGGCCTGCTCGCCGGGATCCGCGACGACGCCGGGAACCTGCAGGCCGGCCTGGTCACCGCCCGGGCCGTGGTGCTGGCCACCGGCGGGTTCGGGCAGGTCTACGCCACCACCACCAACCCCGGCGGGCTGACCGGCGACGGGCTGGCTCTCGCCGCCCGCGCCGGGGCCGAGCTGCGCGACATGGAGTTCGTCCAGTTCCACCCGACCGTGCTGTGGCAGCCGGCCGCCCGCGGCCAGCGCCCGCTCATCACCGAGGCGCTGCGCGGGGCCGGCGCGGTGCTGATCGACGCGGCCGGGCGGCCCGTGATGGCCGGACGGCACCCGCTGGGGGACCTGGCCCCCCGCGACGTCGTGGCCGCCGCCATGGCCCAGCAGCTGGCCCGCGCCGACGGGCCCGGCGATCACCTGTGGCTGGACGCCACCGGGCTGGGCCCGGCCGTGATCGAGCAGGAGTTCCCGACCGTGACCGCCGCGTGCCGCGCGCTGGGCATCGACCCGGTCACCGAGCCCGTCCCGGTCGCGCCGGGCGCGCACTACGCCTGCGGCGGGATCCGGGCCGGCCTGGACGGCCAGACGTCGGTCCGGGGCCTGTACGCCGTGGGGGAGGCCGCGTCGACGGGCGTCCACGGCGCCAACCGGCTGGCTTCCAACTCCCTGACCGAGGCGCTGATCTTCGGGCGGCGGGCCGGGGACCTGCTCGGGCAGGCCCTGCCGCCCTCGCCCGGCCGGCTGCGGCCGCCGCCGCCCGGCCCGGGCGTGGACCCGGCCGCGCGGCCCGCCCTGGCCGCGGCCATGTCCCGGCACGCCGGGGTGCTGCGCGAGGCCGGCGAGCTGGCCGACCTCCGCCAGGCGCTGGGGGAGGCGCCGCGGGCCGGCGGCCCCGGCTCCGGGGCGCCGGACCTGGCCACCGTCGAGGCGACTAACCTGCACTCGGTCTCGGTCCTGGTCGCCGCCTCCGCGCTGGCCCGGGCCGAGAGCCGGGGCGCTCACCGGTGGCGGGACCAGCCGCCGGCCGGATCCGCCGCGGCCGCCGCGCGGCCGGCCCGGCACACCGTCATCCGCGTCGAGCCGGACGGGCCGCGGGCCACCGGGACCATGAGGACGAGAGTGAGGGTACCGGCATGACGCTGAACGCACTGGTGGCCAAGCAGCTGGCCGAGGCCGGCCTGGACCCCGACGACACCGAACGGGTCGTGCGCGGCGCGCTGGAGGAGGACCTGCGCTACGGGCCCGACGTCACCTCGGCCGCCACCGCCCCGCCCGGCAGGCACGCCGTGGCCGGCGCGGTGGCCCGCCAGCCGGGCGTGCTGGCCGGCCTCCCGGTCGTGCTGGCCGTGCTGGACGCGGCCGGGATCCCGGCCGAGGCGGCCGAGCCGCTGCGCGCCGACGGGGACCGGATCCAGGCGGGTGATGAGGTGCTCAGGATCTCCGCGCCGATGCGGGAGCTGCTCGGCGCCGAGCGGACCCTGCTCAACTTCCTCACCCACCTGTCCGGCATCGCCACCGCCACCCGGGCCTGGGCCGACGCCCTGGCCGGCACCGGCTGCACGGTCCGGGACACCCGCAAGACCACGCCCGGGCTGCGCCCGCTGGAGAAGTACGCGGTCCGCTGCGGTGGCGGCCGCAATCACCGGATGGGGCTCGGTGACGCCGCGCTCATCAAGGACAACCACGTCGCGCTGGCGGGCGGGATCGCGGCCGCCATCGCCGCCGTCCGGGCCGCGGCGCCCGGCCTGCCGCTGGAGGTGGAGTGCGACACCCTGGCCCAGGTCGGCGAGGCCCTCGAGGCCGGCGCGGGCCTGATCCTGCTCGACAACATGGACATCGCCAGCCTGCGCGCCGCCGCGGACCTGGCCCGCGGCTATCCCGGGACGCAGCTCGAAGCCAGCGGCGGGCTGCGGCTGGCGGGAGCCCGGGCCGTGGCCGAGACCGGCGTCGACTTCGTGGCCGTCGGCGCGCTGACCCACTCCAGTCCCGCCCTCGACCTGGGCCTGGACATCCTGGCCCGCTGAGACCCTGTCCCGGTCAGGCCCTGTCCCGGTCAGGCCCTGGCCCGTCAGGAACTGGCCCGTCAGGAACTGGCCATGGGCCGAGCCTGGCCGCTATCCCGGCCGGCAGGCCGCCAGGATGGCGCCGATGGGCCCGGTGCCCGGCCCGGCCGGGACGATCCGGACCACCGCGATATCGGCCCCGGCCACCTGCCTGCTGACCGCCTCGGCGGCCCCGGCCGCCGGGCCGAAGTAGCCCAGCCCGCGCAGCATGGCCTCGGGAAACGCGTCGATGATCGCGTCCCGGGACAGGCCACAGTCGTTCAGCCGGTACAGCTTCGCCACCTCCGCCGCGAAGCCCATCCGCTCGAAGCTGGCCCGGCTGTAGGCCGGCGGCGGCCCGCCCCGGCCCAGCACGTAGGGCAGCAGCGCCGCCGCCAGGGCCCGCCGGGCCGCGTCCGCCTCGTCGCTGACGCAGACCCGGACCGAGGCGGCCAGCCGCACCGCGGCCGGATCGCGGCCCGCTCGCGCCGCGCCCTCGGCCATCCGCTCCCGGGTCGCCCTCACGCTGCCCGGCGTGCACCAGCTCAGGTACACCCCGTTGGCCAGCTCGCCGCCCAGCCGGGCCATCTGCGGTCCGCCCGCGCCCAGGTAGACCGGCGTCCCGGCCGGGCCGCCCGGCAGCTGCGCGCCGTCGTAGCTCAGCCCGCTGCCCCAGTAGCTCACCGGCTGCCCGGCCAGGAAGCCGCGCACGGTCTCCAGGTAGGCCCGGACCAGGGCCAGCGGTGACGACTCGGTGATGCCCCAGGCGCGCCGGTAACCGGGGTCGTGCACCGAGCCCGAGCCGAGGCCGAAGATGAACCGGCCCCCGGTCAGGCGGCTGGTCGCCGCGGCGCTCAGGGCCAGGCTGGCCGGCGTCTGCGGGCCGATGGGCACCACGCCGATGGCCGTGCCCATGCCGCCCGGCACCGCGGCGCGGGTCGCCGCCCAGCGCAGCGCGCAGGCCTGGAACGGATCGCCGATGCTGCCGATCCACATCCGGCCGTAGCCCAGCGCCGCGGCCTCGGCCGCGACCTGCGCCTCCTCGTCGTGCTCCAGGCCCGCCGCGTCCAGCCCGACATCGATCTCCACCGAGCTCTCCTTCCCCGGCCCCGCTTCCCTGGGCCCGCCGGGCGCACTGTACGGCCCGGCCCGCGGCCCCGTCCAGCTCCGGCCGCCCGCGGGCCCGGGCGGCCGGAGCGCGGCGAGATAGCATCGAGGATCGTGACCATGACCGCGCCCAAGACGGGTTCCCCGGCGGCCGCGGCCGGGCCCGCCGAGCTGGCCGCCGCGCTGCGGGCCGCCGGCCTGGCCGCGGTGGACGACTCATCCCGCCGCCGCGCGGAGTACTCCACCGACGCATCGAACTACCGCGTGCTGCCCCGCGTGGTCGCTTTCCCCCGGCACGCCGACGAGGCCGCCGCCGCGCTGCGGGTCGCCACCCAGTTCGGCGTGCCGCTGACCTGCCGGGGCGGCGGCACCTCCACGGCCGGCAACTCGGTCGGCTCCGGCATCGTGCTGGACTTCTCCCGGCACCTGAACCGGGTGCTGTCCGTCGACCCGCAGGCCCGCACGGCCGTCGCCGAGCCGGGCGCCACCCTGGACGCCATCACCGCCGCCGCGGCCGGTCACGGGCTGCGGTTCGGCCCCGATCCGTCCACCCACGCCCGGGCCACCATCGGCGGCTCGCTCGGCAACAACGCGTGCGGCTCGCGGGCCCTGCGGTACGGCCGCGCGGCCGACAACGCGGTCAGCCTGGACCTGCTGGCCGGCTCGGGAGAGCGGCTGACCGCCCGCCGGTCCGGCCGGGAGGGCCTGGCCGCCGCCGGCCCGGCCGCCGCGGCGCTGGACGCGCTGGTCGCGGCCCGGCTGGCCCTGATCCGCACCGAGTTCGGCCGGTTCCCCCGGCAGGTCTCCGGCTACTCCCTGGAGCACCTTCTGCCGGAGAACGGGGCCGACCTGGCCCGGTTCCTGGTCGGCACCGAGGGCACGCTCGGCATCATCACCGGCGCGACCGTCTCGCTGGTCCCGTCGCCCAAGGCGGTGGCGCTGGCCGTGCTCGGCTACCCCAGCATGCCGTCCGCGGCCGACATCGTGCCCGGCCTGATGCCGCATCACCCGGTCGCGGTGGAGGGCATCGACGCCCGGCTGGTCGAGGTCTTCCGGGCCCGGCGGGGCGCCGCCGCGGTCCCGGCGCTGCCCCGCGGCGAGGCCTGGCTGTTCGTCGAGACCGCCGCCGAGACCGAGGCGGAGGCTCGCGCGGCGGCCGCCCGGCTCATCGAGGACGCCGACTGCGTGGACGCGCAGGTCGTCACCGGCGCGGCGGCGGCCGCCCTGTGGCGCATCCGGGAAGACGGCGCCGGCCTCGGCGGCCGCACCCCGGGCGGCACGCCGGCCTGGCCCGGCTGGGAGGACGCCGCCGTCCCGCCCGAGAACCTGGGCGCCTACCTGCGGGACTTCGACGCGCTGCTGGCTGACCGCGGCCTGGACGGCCTGATCTTCGGGCACTTCGCCGACGGCTGCGTGCACGTCCGGATCGACTTCCCGTTCGCCACCGAGCCCGGGCGCTACCGCGAGTTCGTCGTCGCCGCCGCCCAGCTGGTCGGCCGCTACCGCGGCTCGATGTCCGGCGAGCACGGCGACGGCCGGGCCCGCGGCGAGCTGCTGCGCTACATGTACTCACCGGAGGCGCTGGCCGCGTTCGCCGGGGTCAAGGCGATCTTCGACCCGGCCAACGTGCTCAACCCCGGGGTGCTCGTCGACCCGTACCCCCTCGACGCCGACCTCCGGGTACCGCAGGCCCGGCCGATCCGGGCCGGCCTCGGCTTCGCCTACTCCGCCGACGGCGGCGACCTGTCCACTGCCGTGCACCGCTGCACCGGCGTCGGCAAGTGCCGGGCCGACAACACCGCCAGCGGCGGCGTCATGTGCCCCTCCTACCTGGCCACCCGGGACGAGAAGGATTCCACCCGCGGCCGGGCCCGCGTGCTGCAGGAGCTGGCCAACGGCACCCTGGTCCAGGGCTTCGGCGCACCCGAGGTCGCCGAAGCCCTGGACCTGTGCCTGTCCTGCAAGGGCTGCTCGTCGGACTGCCCGGCCGGCGTCGACATGGCCACCTATAAGGCCGAGGTGCTGTACCAGCGGTACCGCCGGCGGCTCCGGCCCGCCTCGCACTACGCGCTGGGCTGGCTGCCCCGCTGGGCCGCCCTGGCCTCGCGCACGCCCCGCCTGGCCAACGCCGTCCTCGGCCTGCCCGCGCTGGCCGGGCCGGCCAAGCGGCTGGCCGGCGTCGACGGCCGCCGCGAGCTGCCCCGGTTCGCCGCCCAGACCTTCCGTGACTGGTTCGCCCGGCGGCCCGCGGGCGGCCGGGCGGCCCACGGCGCCGCCCCGGTCCTGCTCTGGGTCGACACGTTCACCGACCACTTCACGCCCGAGGTCGGCCAGGCCGCGGTCCGCGTCCTGGAGTCCGCCGGGTACGCAGTCACCATCACCTCCGAACCGGTGTGCTGCGGGCTGACCTGGATCTCCACCGGGCAGCTGGACGGCGCGCGGCGGCAGCTGCGGCGCAGCCTGGACGCCCTGGACGGCGCGGTGGGCGACGGCACCCCGATCGTCGGCCTGGAGCCCTCGTGCACCGCCGTGCTACGCGGCGAGCTGGCCGAGCTGCTGCCCCGTGACGCCCGGGCCCGCCAGGTGCGGGATACCACCCGGACCCTGGCCGAGCTGCTCACCGACACCCCCGGCTGGGAGCCGCCCGACCTGGCCGGCGTCCGCGCCGTGGCCCAGCCGCACTGCCACCAGCACGCCGTGATGGGCTGGCACGCCGACTCCGCGCTGCTGGCCCGGGGCGGCGCCGAGGTCGACGCGGTCGGCGGCTGCTGCGGCCTGGCCGGGAACTTCGGCGTCGAGCGCGGGCACTACGAGGTGTCGCAGGCCGTGGCCGAGACCGCCCTGCTGCCCGCCGTGCGCCGGGCCGGCGACGACGCGGTGGTGCTGGCCGACGGCTTCTCCTGCCGCACCCAGCTGGACCAGCTCGGCCACGTCCGCGGGCTGCACCTGGCCCAGCTGCTGTCCCGCCGCCTGCCCGACCGCGGCTGAGGCGGGGCCCGGCTAGGTCAGCTGGCCGAGCAGGAAATCGACGATCGGCCCGGTGTAGCGCCGGGGATCCTCGGCCAGCTCGGCCCGCTCGGCCGCCGTGCACAGGATCATCCGGGTCAGGATGGCCCCGTACAGGCTGTCCAGCATCAGGTCGATGGGCGCCTTCGCGGGCAGGTGACCGCGCTCCACGGCCCGCTGCAGCAAGGCGCGCGCCCCTTCGACGTGCGGGGTGACGATCTCATCGGAGAACCGGGCGTGCAGCGCCGGGATGACGGTGGCCTCGAGGTGGATCCGCAGGAAGGCCCAGCCCTCCGGGTTGGACTGGTTGGTCAGCAGGCTGCTGGCGTACTCGGTCAGGTCGGCCCGCAGGTCACCGGAATCGCTGATCTGGACGCTGCTGGTCTGCGCGCTGAGCGCGGCCAGCAGGAGGTCTTCCTTGGACTTCCAGCGCAGGTAGAGCGGGGCCTTGCCCACGCTGGCCCGGCGCGCCACCGCATCGAAGCTGAAGCCCGACCAGCCCGCCTCGGAGTACAGGCCCAGAGCCGCGGCGTACACCCGCTCCTCGAGCTGAGGGTCCCTGGGACGCCCGGGACGTCCGGGCGCAGGAACCTGGGTGACGACCATCGCGCTCATCGCGGCCTCCCAACCCACCCGTCCGGACGGGTCAGGGCCCGGCGAGCGTTGCCGGCGTTTAAGACGCCTGCGTCCGTATTATGCGCGCTCCGTCAGCCGCTGGCTACTGCCTCTGCGGCCCAGCCCGGTTACGGCGCGTCGCCGCGGCTCCGGCCGGGCGCAGGAAACCGCTCGTCAGGGCGCTGGCCTGCGCCGCCCGGGCCGGTCAAGAAAAGCCGGCCGCCGCTATAGCCCAGGGAGGGCGACGCTCAGGACGCCGAGCCGGCCGGGCGCCCAGCTCGGCGGTCAGCTCGCGGGTCCGGCTGATCCGGGCGTTCAGGCCGGCCAGGAAACTGCTCATCGCCTTGCGCTCGGCCTGCACCGTGGCCCGCGGTTCCTCCTGCCGCTAACACGGGCGCGGCGCCGAGCCGCTGGCCCCCCGCGGCGCCAGGCCTGGCCTCGGCGGGCGGGCCGTCCTCGCCGTGGATCAGGTGGCTGTGGCTGAGCACCGTGACCCCGATGACCAGCAGCGCCAGCCCGGCTGCCTCCCCGGCCAGGTCCCGCACGCCGGCCTGCATGCGCTCGCCGAACAGGAACATGCCGAGCAGGGTGGCGGCCAGCGGGTCCACGATGGTGAAGCCCGGCTGCGAGGCGGCCAGCGGACCCGCGGCCAGCGCGTGCGAGGCCAGCAGCAGGCTGGCCGCTCCCGCCCCGATCAGCACGTAGACCGACCAGTTGCCGAACACGGCGGCCGCTCCGCCGCCCAGGTGCGAGCTGAACTCCTTGATCACCGCGGCCTCGAAGCCCCAGGCCAGCCCGGCCGCGATGCCCAGCACCGCCGCCCGCCGGGCCGCGGGCGTCGCCGGGTTCCGGCCCCGGCGCAGCGCGCCCAGCCCGAAACAGACGGCCAGCACCGCCCCGGCCGAGGCCAGGCCGGCCAGCCACCACAGCGGGCCCGGCGCGTGCCGCCGGCCGCCGGAAGGGGCCGCGGCCAGCAGGAACAGGCCCAGGCCCGCGGACATAGCGCACGCC
The DNA here is from genome assembly GCA_963744005.1 of uncultured Actinomycetes bacterium. Classification (GTDB taxonomy): domain Bacteria; phylum Actinomycetota; class Actinomycetes; order Streptosporangiales; family Streptosporangiaceae; genus Palsa-504. The sequence goes on from CAVURU010000004.1 coordinate 1,124,267, forward strand.
GCCAGCCAGTCCCGCGGCCGGACCCGGTGCGAGCCGAGCAGGGCCAGGTAGCCGAAGATGAGCGGCAGCTCCAGCGCCAGGATGGGCTGGACCAGGGCCAGCGGGCCGAACCGCAGCGCGGTGACCTGGAACGCGAAGCCGGCGATCATGCTCGCGATCCCGGCCAGCCACACCGGGCGGCGGGCCAGCCGGAACAGCAGCGCCGGGTCGAAGCCGCCCGGCTCGGCCTGGCTGGCCCCGAACCGCTGGCACAGCGAGGAGGTAGCGGTGCACGCGCTCGCGACGATGGCCAGCGCAATCGCCTTGTACATCGCCGCCTGCTTCCTCGCGTCCGCGCGTGCCGTCCCGGTATAGATTATTTCCAGACGCCAACCGTCTTCAATTCATTTCCCGGGCCGGCCGCGGTGGCCTGCACTCCGCCCGTTCGGCTCATTCATCTTTTCTCCGAACGGGCGGCGGCCTTTGTTCACCGGTATCTCCATGCTGGCCCCTGGCCCGGAAACGGAGGGCTCACTACACTTGTCCGTGGCTGGCGGCGAGGCCAGGGATGGAAGCGAGGTCGCGATGAGCGAGTACGGGCTACGGCCAGGATCGGCGGACATGGCGTCGGCGGGGCCGATCACCTTCGGACCGGGCGGGATCTTGTTCCTGGCCGACAACAGCGGTGCCCGGGTAGTGGCGGTCGACGTCGCCGATCCCGGGCCGGCCACCGCGGCCGAGCCGTTCGACCTGGCCGACGTGGACACGCGGATCGGCTCCTACCTCGGCTGCGACGCCGACGACGTCGACATCCGCGACATGGCGGTCCACCCGGTCTCCCATAACGTGTACCTATCCGTGCAGCGCGGCCGCGGCGAGGACGGCCAGGCCGTGCTGATCCGGATCAGCGTCCCGGACGGTGCCGTGGCCGACGTCCCGCTGAGCCAGGTGCCGATGGCCGAGGCCGCCATCGGCGACGCCCCCGAGGCCGATGACGAGCGGACCGACGTCACCCTCGGCCAGGGCGAGGAGGTCACCTTCAGCGGGCGGACGATCCGCATCCTGCGGCGGCCGGTCCGGACCTCGACCATCACCGACATGATCTACGTCGGCGGCGACACCGGCACCCTGCTCGTGGCCGGGCTGTCGAACGAGGAGTTCTCCTCCCGGCTGCGCCAGATCCCGTTCCCGTTCGGATCCGGCACCACCGGCAGCAGCCTGGAGATCTTCCACGTGTCGCACGGCAAGTGGGAGACCCACGCGCCGATCCGCACGTTCGTCTCCTACGACAACGGGGCCAGCATCCTGGCCAGCTACACCTGCACCCCGGTGGTGCACTTCCCGCTGGCCGAGCTGACCCCGGGCGCGAAGGTGGTCGGCCGGACCGTCGCCGAGCTCGGCGCCATGAACCAGCCCCTGGACATGGTCTCGTTCACCGATGAGGGGGAGCAGTACCTGCTCGTCTCCAACACCTCGCACGGCCTGATCAAGATCGCCGGGCGGGACATCGACGGCCAGTCACCGCTGACCACGCCCACCGAGCCGGTCGGCGTGCCGCGGGAGACCAAGGACCTGCAGGGCATCTCGCGGCTGGCCAACCTGAACGGCGGCTACGTCCTGGCCCTGCAGGCCGACGACAACGGCCGGCGGCAGCTGCGCTCGCTGAAGACCGCCTCCCTGTAATGGCGGTCCAGTAATGGTCGCCCGGTAGTGGCCGGCGGCCCGCCGGGCGGCGCCGCGGCGGGCCGGCGGCGGCGGCCGGCGCCTTCTGGTCGCTGCTGGACGGCGCCGACTGCATCCGGCTGCGCGGCCTGCACCCCGGAGCGGACGTCCAGGTCCGGCCGGCCCAGGCCGCGATCGGCACGCAGTTCCCGGCCATGGCCGGGCGGCTGATGCGGGACGGCGAGGACGTCTGCTTCGTGCCCCGGTTCGGCTTCGTGGCCGGGACCAGTTACGCGGTCACGGCGGGCGGCGTGCCCGTCGCCGTCCTGGCCCGGCCCCGGGCCCCCCAGACCGCCGTCACCGAGGTCCTGGCCATCTACCCGACCGCGGCCGAGGTCCCGCGCAACCTGCTCCGGTTCTACGTCTGGTTCTCCGGGCCGATGAGCGAGGGCTTCGCCGCCCGGCACGTCCGCCTGGTCGAGGCGGCCGGCGGCGAGCCGCTGGCCGGGGCCCTGCTGCCCACCCCGGCCGAGCTGTGGAGCGGCGACCGCCGGCGCCTGACCCTGCTGCTCGACCCGGCCCGCATCAAGCGCGGCCTGGCCGCGCACCGGGAGGTCGGCTACCCGCTGCGCCGCGGCGAGACGTTCCGGCTGGAGGTCAACGCCGGCTTCGCCGACGCGGCGGGCCGCCCGCTGCGCCGCGCAGCCCGCCGCCAGTACGCGGTCGGGGCGGACGAGCGGCGGCTGGTCGACCCCGGCGCGTGGTCGCTGACCACCCCGGCCGCGGGCACCCGCCAGCCCCTCGAGGTCAGCTTCGGCCGGTCGCTGGACCACGGCCTGCTCGGCCGCTGCCTGCACGTCGCCGGGCCGGACGGGACCCCGGTGGACGGCCTGCTCGAGCCCGGCCCGCAGGAGCGGTCGTGGTGGCTGGACCCGCGCCGGCCCTGGGCGCCCGGCCCGCACCAGCTGATCGTCGATCCGGTCCTGGAGGACCTGGCCGGCAACTCGGTCAGCCACGTGTTCGACCGGGACCTGGCCCGGCCCGACGACAACCCCCGGCCGTCCCGGCCGGTCACCGTGTCCTTCAAGCCGCGCTGACCGCTCGCCTGGCGTCGCCGGGCGACCCGCGGCCGCTGACCGGGGCTACCGGCGGGCGGGCGGTCGGGACTACACGCGGGCGGCCGTCACCGGACGATGCGCAGGGCCAGCTGCGGGGGACAGCCCCGGCGGACCAGCGCGGCGATCTGATGCCAGTCGACGGCGTCCGCGGCGTCCTCGGCCAGCGGCCGGGGGATGCCCAGCCGGGTGAGCTGGACCGCGCGCCAGTCGTGCACGACGCTGGCCTCGTCGTCGATGGCTTCGTGGTTGGCAACCGTCCGCGTTGGCTCCATCGTTTGTCCCTTCGGCCCCGCCGGTGCGGCACCTACGGGTTGCGGCCCGCCCGATAGGGCGCGCCGCAGCGGGAGCTCCGCCGACGGCCCAGCCGATCTGCAGGCACTGGTCGCCTGCCCGGTCGGCTCGATGAGATCTTCTGGAAAAACGTTATCCAGTAATTAGCTCGCGAGCAAACTTCTTGCGCGTGATCCTTTCCCGTATAGTGTGACGATGACCACGCCAGCCCCAGGCTTCCCGTGGCCCGGGCCCACGCCGGGTGATCCCGAGCCGGATCATCCAGGCCAGGGCCCCGTGACCGGCGAGCTGCTCGATGCCTGGGCCAGCGTCATGGCCGGCTACACCCGCGTGACCCGGGTCCTGACCGAGAAGATCGAGCAGGAGACCAGCCTTCCCGCGCCGTCCTTCTTCGTCCTGCTCTGGCTGCTGCGCAGCGGGCAGGCCGCCGTGCCGCTCAGCACGCTGGCCCGCCAGGTCGCGTTCTCCAGCGGCGGTTTCACCAAGGTGGCCGACCGCCTGGAGGACGCCGGGCTGATCCAGCGGCAGCCCTGCCCGCACGACCGGCGGGTCACCAACGCGGTCCTCACCCCGGCCGGCCGGGCTCAGGCCGAGCGGGCCGCCGCGGTCTACTGCGCCGGGCTGCACGAGCTCGTGCTGCAGCACCTGGGCTCCGACGGCCTGCTCGAGATGGCGGGCCAGATGAGCCTGCTCGCCGGCCAGCCTCAGTAGGCCCCGGTCGGCCGCAGCCGCATCCGGGCCGCCGCCACGTCGGCGCTCGCGGGCGGGTCGTTTCCCGCCCGCTCGCAGTTCACCGACGCGACCAGGATGGCGTCGTCCAGCGCCCCGGCCAGCTCGTCCTCGGGGCACCGGTCGAGCCCGGCCGGCGTGTGCCGGTCCCGCTCGACCAGGGCCGCGATGAGCCCGGCCGTGAAGGAGTCGCCCGCCCCGACCGTGTCGGCCACCGGCACCTCCAGGGCGGGCCGGGTGACCGACCAGCCCCGGGCGGTCAGCGCCGTGGCCCCGTCGGCCGCGCTGGTGATGACCACCGTGCTCGGGCCCAGCTCCACCCAGCGCCGGGCCACCTGGCCCGCGCTGTGGCCCGGATAAAGCCAGGTCACGTCGTCCGAGCTCGCCTTGACCAGGTGGGCCAGCCGCACCGCGCGCTCCACCACCTGCTGGCCGTGCCGGACGTCACCCAGCAAGCCGGGCCGGACGTTCGGGTCATAGCTGATCAGCACGTCGCCGCGGTCGCGCAGGCGCTGCGCGAGGCCGAGGATCTGTTCGTCTCCCGGCGGCGTCCATGAGGCGATCGAGCCGAAGTGCAGCACCGCCGTCTGCTGCGGCGCGCGGGCCGTCTCCGGCGCCGTCCACTGCCAGTCGGCGGTGCCGTCGAAGTAGAAGTCGTAGCTGGCCCGGGCCGCCTCATCCAGCGACACCACGGCCAGCGTGGCCGGCTGGGCCGCCTGCGGGGCGGCCCGCAGGTCCACGCCCTCGGCCCGGGCGTGCTCGCGCAGGATACGGCCGAACGCCGTGCCGGCCAGCCGCGCCATCAGCGCCGGCCGCTGCCCGAGGCGGGCCAGGCCGACCGCCACGTTGTACGGGCTCCCGCCGGGCGCGGCCCGGAACGTCCCGGGCGGACCGGCCGGGAGGAGGTCGATGACCGCCTCGCCGATGACCGTGATGTCCGCCCGGGCACCGGGCCGCGATGCCACCGGGCCGGTCAGGTCCAGATGGCCTGTTCCGTCTCGGGGTCGAAGAACTGCATCCCGGCCGTGTTCACGGCGAACGTGATCTGCTCGCCGACCTTCACCTTGGTCCCCGGCTCGACGCGGGCTACCCCTTCCCCGGACTGGGCCGTGGCGTCCTCGTCATCGTCGGTCGCGCCCTCGGCCCGGACCCGGCGGGCGTCGATGGTGAAGTGGATCATCAGCTCCGAGCCGAGGGCCTCGATGAGGTCCACGTTGCCCTTCAGCGTCGGCCCCGTGGTCGCTCCGGTGGCCGCGGGCAGGTGTTCCGGCCGCAGGCCCACGACGACCCCCTTGTTCCCGAACCTGGCTAGCCCGGGATGAGCCTCATGGCATTCCGCGGTCAAGGCGATCTGCTGGGATCCGAGCTGCATCGCGCTCGCGTCCTCGTTCATCGTCGCCTCGTACAGGTTCATCGAGGGTGAGCCGATGAACGCGGCCACGAACAGGTTGTCCGGATGGTCGTACAGGTACTGCGGGTTGTGCACCTGCTGCAGGTGCCCGTCCCGCATGACCGCCACCCGGTCGCCCATGGTCATGGCCTCGACCTGGTCGTGGGTCACGTACAAGGTGGCCACGCTGATCCGGCGCTGGATCCGCTGCACCTCGGCCCGCATCTGCACCCGCAGCTTGGCGTCCAGGTTGGACAGCGGCTCGTCCATCAGGAACACCGAGGGCTCGCGGACGATCGCGCGGCCCATCGCCACCCGCTGCCGCTGGCCGCCGGACAGCTGGCCCGGCTTGCGGTCTAGCCACTCGGTCAGCCCGAGGATCTCGCCCGTCTCCTTCACCTTGGCCGCGATCTCGGTCTTCGGCATCTTGCGCAGCTTGAGCGCGAAGCCGATGTTCTCGGCCACGGTCATGTGCGGGTACAGCGCGTAGTTCTGGAACACCATCGCGATGTCGCGCTCTTTCGGTGTCTCGTCGTTGACGACCTTCCCGCCGATGCTCAGGGTCCCGCTGGTGATGTCCTCCAGGCCCGCCACCATCCGCAGCGCGGTGGTCTTGCCGCAGCCCGACGGGCCCACCAGCACCATGAACTCGCCTTCGCCCACGTCGAGCGAGAGGTCGTGGACCGCGTGAAAGCCGTTCTCGTAGACCTTGTTCAGCTTGTCCATGTCAACGGTGGCCATGCTGCATCACCCCTTCACCGCGCCTGAGGTCAGGCCGGAGATCACGAACTTGCGGAAGATGAAGACCAGGATCCCGATGGGCAGGACCGCCACCACGCTGGCCGCGAAGATGGTCCCGAACGGGACTTCCAGCGCGGTGCCGAAGGTCGAGATGCCGACCGGGATGGTCTTGTAGTTGTTGGCGATGTTGAAGGTCAGCGCCATCAGGAACTCGGTCCAGCAGGAGGTGAAGGTGAAGATAGCGGCCGTGAACATGCCGGGCAGGGCCATGGGCAGGATGATCGACCACAAGGTCCGGATCGGGCCGGCGCCGTCGATCCGGCCGGTTTCCTCCATCTCCTTCGGGATGCCGAGCATGTAGTTGCGCAGGATCCAGATGGCGAACGGCAGGAAGAACGCCGTGTACGGGATGACCAGGGCCTGGTAGGTGTTCAGCCAGCCCAGGTTCTTCAGCAGCGTGTAGAGCGGCGCGATCAGGGCGATCTCCGGGAACAGCGAGATCATCAGCAGCGTCACCATCATGGTGAACTTGCCCCGCATGGGCAGCCGGCCCAGGGCGTAGCCCGCCAGCGTGCCGAGGATGAGCACCAGCGCGGTGGCCACCAGCGTCACGATCAGCGAGTTACGGAAGTAGGTGCCGAAGCCGTACTGCTTGAAGGCCTGCGAGTAGTTGGCCCCGCTGATCGGGTTCGGGAAGAGCTGCGGCGGGCTGTCGCCCATCGCCGAAGGCGTCTTGAAGCTGGAGACGATCAGCCAGTACAACGGGAGCGAGATGAACAGCACCACCAGGAACGCGGAGATGTTGACGCCGTTGATGACCCGGCGCCAGCCGGCCCGCTTTCGCTTTGCCATCAGTTTCCCTCCCTTCCGACCTGGACCTTGAAGGCCCGTAGCGAGATGAGGCAGCCGAGCAGCACCAGCAGGGCGGTGGTGGTCGCCACCGCCGCGCCCGGCCCGAAGGACAGGTTCTGGAACATGGCCTTGTAGCCCAGGATGGCCAGCGACGTGGTCGCGGTTCCTGGGCCGCCGTTCGTCATGACGAACGGCAGGTCGAACAACCCGAAGGCCTGCAGCACCCGGAACAGCACGGCCAGCGCCAGCGTCGGCCGCAGCAGCGGGACGGTGATCCGCCAGAAGGTGGACCAGCCGGACGACCCGTCCACCTCGGCCGCCTCGTAGATGTCACCCGGCAGCATGACCAGGCCGGCCAGCACGATGATGGCCACGAACGGGGTGGTCTTCCAGATGTCGGCCACCATCAGCCCGATAATGGCCGGGGTGCTGGTGCCCAGGATGTTGGGGTGCCCCAGGCCCACGCCGCCCATGATGTAATCGGCGATGCCGTAGACCCCGTTGTAGATGTACAGCCAGAGCTCGGCGTTGATGACCGTGATCATCGACCAGGGCAGCAGCAGCAGGGCCATCATCCAGCCGCGGCCTGCGGTCAGGCGCTGGAGCACCAGCGCGATCATCGTGCCCAGCACCAGCTCCACCAGGACGGTGATGAACGTGTAGACGATGGTGAAGATCAGTGCGTAATGCCATGTCCCGTTGCGCAGCACCAGCGAGTAGTTGCTGGTGGTGAAGCCGTTCAGTTTGATGCCGTTGCCTGTCACCGTCACGTTCGACAGGCTCATGATCACCGAGTAGACGATCGGGAAGATGGTGACCGCCGCCACGAAGATCAGGGCCGGAGCGGAGAAGGCCCAGCCCAGCCGGGCCATCCGCTTGCGGTTGACGTCCGGGCGGCCGACTAGGGGCGCGGGCGACTGATCTTGGTCGGCGGTGCTAGTGATGGTGGTCATTGATCACCCCTTCGTGCCGGGTGGGAGTTCCCCGAGGCCAGCCCACAAAATGGTCGTAACACGGAAGGCCGCCCAGGGCCAGCAGGCGCGACGTGCCACCTGCTGGCCCTGGGCCTCGGCGATCCGGCTACAAGCCGCCTGCCGCGCTGGACAGCGCGGTGTTGGCGGCCGACTGGGCGGCCGACATGGCCGACTGCGGTGAGGTGGTACCCGCCAGCGCCGCGTTCACGTTCTGGTAGATCGCGGTGCTCAGCTGCGGGTAGTTCGGCGTGCCGGCCGGGCGCGGGACCAGCTTGGTCTTCGGCACGGTGGCCAGCACCGGGTTAGCGGCGATGGTCGCGGGCGCGGACCGCACCGACTCGACGGTCGGGATGGACGAGGCGTACTTGACCAGGTCGTTCTGGGCCTGCGCGGTGGCCATGAACTGGATGAAGGTCAGGTCAGCCGCGACGTTCTTGCTGTGCGGGTTGATGTACAGGTTCCAGCCGCCGATGTTGGAGTAGCCGGGAGCGGTCTGGCCCTGGAAGGTCGGCAGCGGGGCCACGCCCACCTTGCCCACCGTCTTGGAGCCGGCGGTCTGGGAGTCGGCGTAGGCGTAGTCCCAGTTGCGCAGGAACGCGGCCTGCCCGGAGGAGAACGTGGACATGGCCTGCGCCTCCTGGAAGGTGGTCACGGCCGCCGGGCTGACGCCGCTGGTCACCAGCGAGCGCATGAAGGTGGTGGCCTTGACCGCGGCCGCGGAGTTCAGGTTGGCCTGGGTGTAGCCGCTGTTGGTCGCGGTACCTCCCGCATCCGTCAGGAACTCCATGTAGTTGCAGGTCAGGCCCTCATATGAGGCGCCCTGCCAGACGTAGCCGTACTTGACCAGTCCGGCCTTCTGCAGCTGCTCCGACTCGCTCATCAGCTGCTCCCAGGTGGTGGGAACGGCCAGGTGCTCCTGGGCCAGCAGGTCCTTGCGGTAGTACAGGAAGCCCTGGTCCTCGAACAGCGGCGAGCCGTAGACCTTGCCCTGGTAGGTGGCCCCGGTGACCAGGCCCGGCGCGAACTGCGACCAGTAGCTGGACGGCAGGTAGTCCGACAGCGGCACCACCAGCTGGTGCGCGCCGAACTGGGCGGGCCAGATCACGTCGCCCATGAACACGTCCGGGGTGGCCGAGCCGCCCGAGATGTCCGTGGCCAGCGTGGCCCGGTTGGTGTCGGTGTTGGTCGGCGCCGAGGTCAGGCTGACCTTGATGTTCGGGTATTTCGCCTCGAAGTCCTTGATCAGGACCTGTCGGACATCGGTACCGCTGGTGTTGATCGGGCTGGCCCACCAGTTGATGGTGCCCGAGGTGGCGTTGCCCGGCGCCGAGGAGGTGCCCCCGGCCGGGGCCGAGCTGCTGCCGCCGCCGGCGGCGCTGCTGCTGCTCCCGCTGCTGCTGCAGCCGGCCGCCGCCAGTGCCCCGACGGCCACCAGGGCACCGAGCTGCCAGGTCCTCTTGGCGCGTCTTCCCGTGAATCTGCGCGTGCGTGCGCTTGCCATGCGTCCTCCCACTAGGAGTAGTCGGTCGATAACTTTATGTAATTGACTGCGTGGTCTCTCGCGCGGGGGTCTTCCGGGCTACTCCGGGCCTGCTGACCGGCCCCCGTACGGTCAGCCCGGCTCGCCCTCGCCGTGCGCCTCCTGACGGCGACGGGCCGCCCGCTAGCCGTCGCGGATGATCTGGGTCAGCTGGCCGGCCATGTCCGTCAGGGCCTGCTGAGGTTGTTTCTGGCGGGTCAGGGCCTCGTACACCGCGCTGGAGATGGCCAGGCTGGCCTGGTCGTAGTTGGTGATCGCCGGGCGCGGCTGGGCGGAGTTGATGGCCTGCTCCAGCACCGGAAGGTACGGATAGCGCTGCCACAGGCTCTGGTCGGTGTAGAGCTTGGTCCAGACCGGCGGGAACGACCCCTGCTCGAACATCTGCAGCTCGTTGGCCTCGTCGGTCATGTACTTGATGAAGCTCAGCGCGGTCTGCTGGTGCTGGGAGAAGGCGCTGATGGCCAGGTTGGCCCCGCCCAGGGTGCCGGAGCTGGTGCCGCCCGGGCCAGGCAGCGGCGCGATCCCGACCTTCCCGTACACCTTGTTGTCCGGGCCGGCCACCGACAGCGCCGCGGCCACGTCGGGCCAGTTGTCCAGGAACAGGAACTGGCCGTTCTCGAACGCGGCCTGCGAGGACTCCTCCTCGTAGCTGAGGGCGACCTGGGGTATCCAGCCCTGCTTGAACCCGTTGACCAGGAAGTTCAGCCCGGCCAGGGCCTGCGGCGAGTTCACCGTGACCTTGGTGCCCTCGGCGGACAGGATCGATCCTCCGGCCGACTGCACCGCCGTGGCGAAGTTGACCGTCAGGCCCTCGTACGGGGCGAAGGTGCCGGCGTACCCGGACAGCCCGTACTTCGGCGCCACCGTCGTGGCCTGCTGCTCGAGCTGGGCCCACGTCCTGGGCGGCTGCTGGCCTGCCCGGGCCAGGATGTCTTTGCGGTAGTAGAGCAGGTCCACGTTGCTGTAGTCGGGCACGGCGTACAGCCGCCCCTGGTACATGGCCGTCGCGACGGCGGGCTTGAGGAAGTCGCCCAGCGGGAACTGGGTTTGCGGCAGCGGGATGATCCAGCCGTTGGAGGCGAACTCCGCGGTCCAGATGACGTCCATGTCGATGACGTCGTACAGGTCACTCTTGGCCTGCAGGTTCGCGACGAGCTGGGCGAGCTGGTCGTTGGAGGCTTCCGGGAGCAGCAGCAGGGTGACCTTCTGGCCGGGGTTCGCCTTGTTCCAGCCCGTGATCACGCCCTGCAGCCAGCCCGCGTTGTCCTTGCCGATGGCGAAGGTGATCGGGCCGATCCCGTTGGTCGACGGCGCCGCTCCGCTGCCGCCGCCTGCCGCGCAGCCTGCGGTCAGGAAGAGTCCTGCAGCGATCACTGCGGTTCCGCGCAGCGTCCGCTTCATGCAGGCCTCCTGTAGAACCCCACAACCCTGTAGAATTCGTACATGCATGTTATGCACGCGTGTTAATTAAATGTCAACGGGCCTTTGGTAACGACTCCGACATGTTCGGCGCGGTAACCGCGTTGCTTGCCGGTAAACGGCGTGTTAAACCCAGGGAACGGGCCAGGGGGCCCATGGAGGTGACCGGACCGTGCGGCTGCCGCTGCTAGCGCTCCTGGCCAAGGAGCCCGCCCACGGCTACGAGCTGAAGATGGCCCTGGAGCAGACCTTCGGCCAGGCCTACCCCTCGCCCAACATCGGCCAGATCTACGTCACCCTCAAGCGCCTCGAGCAGGACGGCCTGGTCCGCAGCGAGGACGTGGAGCAGGCCACCCGGCCCAACAAGCGCGTCTACGAGCTGACCCCGGCCGGCCGCGAGGCGCTGGACGCCTGGGTCGAGGAGCCGAGCGACGGCCCCCGGGTCCGCGACGAGTTCTTCATCAAGCTGATCCTGGCCCCGATGGCGGGCCTGGCCGACCGGATGGAGCTCATGAACTCCCAGCGCCGTCACTATCTGGGCATAATGCGTAATCTGATCGCACTGCAGGCCGAGACCCACCCCGCCGACACCACAGCCCGGCTCCTGATCGAGGGCGCCGTCCTGCACCTGCAGGCCGATCTCGACTGGCTCCAGCGATGCCAGGAGGAACTCGTGTGAGAAGACGCCGTCCCGCCCGGCGAGCAGCGCCGATGCCCGGCGCGCCGGGCGAGGCCCCGCCCGCGGAGCTCCTCGGGGAGCCGCCCGCCCTGCTGCGGATGGCCAAGCTGGTCAAGGTCTACCAGGCCGACGGGGTCAGCGTGGAGGCCATCCGGGGCGTGGACCTCGAGCGTCGCGGCGGGCGAGTTCGTCGCCATCATGGGCCCGTCGGGCTCGGGTAAATCCACCCTGCTGCACCTGGCCGGCGGCCTCGAGCCGGCCACCAGCGGCGAGATCTGGCTGCGCGGGCAGCGGGTCGACCGGCTGTCCACGGCGGGCTGGGCCCTGCTGCGCCGGCGGCACATCGGCTTCGTGTTCCAGTTCTTCAACCTGCTGTCCAACATGACCGTGGCCGACAACGTCGAGCTGCCCGCGCTGCTGGCTGGCGTGCCCGCGCGGCAGGCCAGGGCGCGCCGCGAGGAGCTGCTCGCCGAGCTCGGCCTGGCCGACAAGGCGGGCGCAGCCCCGGCCCGGCTGTCCGGCGGGGAACAGCAGCGCGTGGCGCTGGCCCGGGCCCTGGCCAACGAGCCCAGCCTGCTGCTGGCCGACGAGCCCACCGGCAACCTGGACAGCGCCAACACCCGTGACGTGCTGCGCCTGCTGCACCGCGCGCACGACGGCGGGCAGGCCATCGTGCTGGTCACCCACGATGCCCGGGTAGCCAGCCAGGCCGACCGGGTCATCAACCTGTTCGACGGGATGGTGGCCGACGACGTGAAGATGATGCCGGTCCCGCGCCGGTCCGGCGGCGTCGGCGACGTGGTGGAGCTGAGAGGGTAGAGGACCTCATCTGATGCGCGGCACGCTGCGATGGGCTCGCGCGGACCTGCGCGCCCGCCGCGGCCAGGCGCTGCTCACCGTGGGCGTCGTGGCCGGCATGGTGGCCGCCCTGTTCTTCGCCGTGGTCCTCCTGCAAGGGGCGGTGAACCCCTGGCAGCACCTGTTCGAGCGCACTCGCGGCGCCGACGTGACCATCTACTTCGCCGGCGGGACCAACACCGGCGACCTGCCCTCGGTGCCGGGCGTCAAGGCCGTCACCCCGACCTACCAGGCCGCGTCGGCCACCCTGGAGCAGGGCGCGGTGCGCTCCCAGGTCGAACTGCGCGCCATGACCCCGGTGCTGCCCGCCATCTCCGCCCCGCTCGTCGTGGCCGGCACCTGGCTGCAGGCCGCGGCCCCCGACAGCGCCGTCCTGGAAGCTTCGTTCGCCGCCGCCGTGCACGTGGGGGTCGGTGACCAGATCACCGTGGTCGGCATCGACGGCACCGAGGCGCGCATCCGGGTGGCCGGCTTGGCCGACACCGCCGACCAGGGCTTCTACCCGCAGTGGACCCCCGGCCTGATCTGGGTCCAGCAGCCGCTGCTGGCCCAGGTCGAGCCCAACCCGAGCGAGACCGAGGAGGTCGTCGGGCTGCGGCTGCAGGACAACTCCGCCGTGGCCACCGGCCAGGTCGCGCAGATCATCTGGAACCTGTACAACGGGCTGGGCCCGCCCTCGCCCTCGGCCTCGGCCGTCGAGCGCTACACCACCTGGCAGCAGGTCAAGCAGTCGATGGCCAGCGACGACCGGCTGCTCGGCCTGCTGCTGGCCCTGTTCGGCCTGATCGCCCTGGTCGCCGCGCCGTGCGCCATCGCCAACGTCACCGCGGGCCGGGTCCTGGTCCAGCGCCAGGACATCGCCATGCTGAAGGCCCTCGGGTTCACCCCCGGGCAGGTGGTGCGGATGCTGCTGGCCGAGCAGACGCTGCTCGGCGTGGTCGGGGCCGGGCTCGGGCTGCTCGTCGCCCGGGTCGCGACGCTGCCGGAATTCGTCCGGCAGCCGGACGGCACGCCGGTGAGCCTCGGGCCGCTGTCCGGCTCCTGGATGGCCCTGATCGCCGTGGGCACCGTGCTGACCGTCGCGGTGGCCACGGTCATCCCGGCCTGGCGGGCCGGCCAGGTGTCGCCGGTGGCCGCCGTGCGGCCCAGCCCGCTGCGCGGGCACCTGTCCCTGCTGGCCCGGCTGGGCCTGCTCGTCCACCTGCCCGCCCCGCTGGTCCTCGGGGCCCGGGACTCGCTGACCCGGCGGCTGCCCGCCGCGGTCACCGTGTTCGGCCTGGCCATCCCCATGGCCATGATCACCATCGCGCTGACCTGCTGGTCCACCATCGACGGCTTCTCCCGGGACCCGGGCCGGATTGGCCTGGCCGCTGCCCTCCAGGTCAGCCAGGGCGGCCTGGACGCCCAGCAGGAGGTCAGCCTGATCTCCCGCGACCAGCAGGTCCGGGCCGCCTACCCGGGCGCCGAGTTCGAGACCCTGCTGCCCGGCGACAACGGCACCTTCACCGCCCGGGCCATGGGCACCTCGGCCCGGCCCTATCCCTTCCAGCCGGTGCAGGGACGGCTGTACCACGCGGCCAACGAGGCCGTGGCGGGCCAGGGTTTCCTCGACCTGATGCACATCAAGGTCGGGGCCTGGATCTCGCCCACCATCGACGGCGTGCCCGTCATCTTGCACATCGTCGGCCGGACCATCGAGCCGGACAACAACGGGGACGTCCTGGACTTCGGGCTGGACGCGCTGCCCGCGGCGCAGGCGGCGTCGCCGCCGTTCTACAGCCTCGTCCTGGCGCCCGGGGTCTCGCCCGCCCATGCGCGGGCCAAGCTGCTGACCGCGTCGCACGACCGGCTCGACGTGCAGGTCGTCACCAACCCGGCCGGCCAGCTCGGCATCATGCAGGCGGTGATCGTCGTCTCGGTCGTCGTGCTGGCCGTCATCGCGCTGGCCAACCTGCTCACCGCGACGGTGATCGGGCTGCGCGACCACCGGCATGAGGTCAGCGTGCTGGCCGCCATGGGCCTGACCCCGCGGCAGGTCATCGCCACCCTGGTCGTCAACACCACCATCCTGGCCGCCGCCGGGATGACCGCCGGGATGCTGGCCGGCCTGGCCCTGGCCTCCCGGCTGGTCAACATGCAGGGCCGCGCCAGCGGCATGGGCGCCGGGATCGCCGCCGGGCTGTCCGCCGCGGCGCTGGCCGAGATCGTGGCCCTCGCGCTGGCCATCGCCACCGCGGCCGGCCTGTTCCTGGCCGCGCGCATGGTCCGGATCCCGGATCCCGCCTTGCTGCGCGGCCCGGCCCGCCCGCCGCGGCGCCCGGCCGGCGCGCGCTAAGGCCTCCCGGGCCCCCGGCCGCCCGCGCTGCTGGCGGAAATTCCCGCCGGGCTGACCGAATGCCGACTACTCGGCACACCCGGTTGCAGGTAGCGTTCGGGTATGACGACATCCAGCCCTCCGCTCGGGCAGATGGTGACGGCGATGATCACGCCGATGACCCCCGACGGGGCCGTCGACTACGACGGGGCCGCCCGCCTCGCCGAGTACCTGGTCACCGACATGCGCAACGACGGCCTGGTGGTGAACGGGACCACCGGCGAGGCGCCCACCACGACCGACGCGGAGAAGGAGCGTCTGCTCCGGGTGGTGATCGAGGCGGTGGGCAGCCGGGCCAAGGTGGTGGCCGGCGTGGGCACCAATGTCACCGCGCACACCATCGAGCTGGCCCGCACCGCCGAGCGGGCCGGCGCACACGGCCTCCTGGTCGTCACCCCCTACTACAGCAAGCCGCCGCAGCCGGCCCTGGAAGCGCACTTCACCGCGGTCGCCGACGCGACCGGCCTGCCGGTGCTCATCTATGACATCCCCGGCCGCACCGGCGCCGCCGTGGCCACCGAGACCCTGGTCCGGCTGGCCGCGCACCCGCGGATCGTCGGCGTCAAGGACGCCAAGGACGACTTCTCCGCCACCTCGCACGTGCTGGCCCGCACCGACCTGGTCTACTACTGCGGCTCCGACATGCTGAACCTGTCCTGGCTCGCGCTCGGCGCGGTCGGCTTCATCAGCGTGGTCGGCCACGTGGTCGGGGACCGGCTGCGCGAGATGATCGAGGTCTTCGGCGCGGGCGAGCCCGCCCGCGCCCGGCAGATCCACTACGAGCTGATCCCCGTCTTCGACGGCCTGTTCCGCAACCAGGGGGCGGTCATGACCAAGGCCGCGCTCGACCTGGTCGGCCTGCCCGGCGGCGCCGTCCGCGCCCCGCTGCTGGCCGCCACCGAGGCCGAGCGGCAGCAGCTTGTCCTGGACCTCACAGCAGGCGGCGTCAAGCTGCCGGGAACGGTCTGAACGCGTGAGCCACCCGCACCCTGATCTGACTCCTCCTCCCGCGCTGCCGAGCGGCGGCCTGCGCATCGTCCCCCTCGGCGGGCTCGGCGAGATCGGCCGCAACATGACGGTCTTCGAGTTCGACGGCCGCCTGCTCATCGTCGACTGCGGCGTCCTGTTCCCCGAGCCCGACCAGCCCGGCGTGGACCTGATCCTGCCCGACTTCTCCTACCTCGACGGCCGCCTGGACCAGGTCGAGGCGCTGGTCATCACCCACGCCCACGAGGACCACATCGGCGGGATCCCGTACCTGCTGCGCAAGCGCGGCGACATCCCGCTGATCGGCTCCAAGCTGACCCTGGCCCTGGTGCAGAGCAAGCTGGCTGAGCACCGGCTGGACCCGGCCCTGGTCGAGGTGGTCGAGGGCAGCTCCGCGTCGTTCGGCCCGTTCGACTGCGAGTTCCTCGCCGTCAACCACTCCATCCCGGACGCGATGGCCGTGGCCATCAAGACCCCGGCCGGGGTGGTCCTGCACACCGGCGACTTCAAGATGGACCAGCTGCCGCTGGACGGCCGGCTGACCGACCTGGCCGGGTTCGCCCGGCTGGGCACCGAGGGCGTCGACCTGCTCATGGCCGACTCGACCAACGCCGAGGTACCCGGCGTGGTCACCTCTGAGCGGGACATCGCGCCGGTCCTGGATGAGATCTTCGCCAGCACCAAGCAGCGCATCATCGTCGCCTGCTTCGCCTCCCACGTGCACCGCGTCCAGCAGGTCCTGGACACCGCGGTCAAGCACCGCCGCAAGGTCGCCTTCGTCGGCCGGTCCATGGTGCGCAACATGGGCGTGGCCCGCGAGCTCGGCTACCTCCGGGTCCCGGGCAACCTGCTGATCGACCCGCGCGAGGCCGAGGAGATGCCGCCCGGCGAGGTCGTGCTCATCTCGACCGGCTCACAGGGCGAGCCGATGTCCGCCCTGTCCCGGATGGCCGGCCGCGACCACCCGATCCGGATCGCGGCCGGCGACACCGTCATCCTGGCCTCGTCGCTGATCCCCGGCAACGAGACCGCCGTGTTCCGGGTCATCAACGGCCTGACCCGGCTCGGCGCCCGCGTCGTGCACCGCAGCACCAACCTGGTGCACGTGTCCGGTCACGCCCCGGCGGGCGAGCTGCTCTACGTGCTCAACCTGGTCCAGCCGCGCAATTTCATGCCGGTGCACGGCGAGTGGCGCCACCTGCGTGCGCACGCCGCCCTGGCCGCGCTGACCGGCGTGCCCGAGCCCAACATCGTCATCGCCGAGGACGGCGTGGTCGTGGACCTGGTCAACGGCCTGGCCGACGTGGTCGGCGCCGTCCCGTGCGGCTACGTCTACGTCGACGGCCTGACCGTCGGCGAGGTCACCGAGTCCCAGCTCAAGGACCGCCGCATCCTCGGTGAGGAGGGCTTCGTCTCGGTCGTGATCGTGGTCGACGCCAACTCGGGCAAGGTGGTGGCCGGCCCGGAGATCCACGCCCGCGGCGCCGGCATCGACGGCGCCTCGTTCGCCGAGGTCCTGCCCAAGATCGAGGAGGCCCTGGTCTCGGCCGCTGCTGACGGCGTCACCGACGCCCACCAGATCAGCCAACTCGCCCGCCGCATCGTCGGCAAGTGGGTCAGCGACAACTACCGCCGCCGCCCCATGATCATCCCGGTGGTAATCCAGGCCTAGCCGCTCTGCGTCACAGTCGCACCTGCACCAGGCGTAGCTGCTCGCGCCTGGGCCAACCGCGTCGTTGTGACAACCACGTCGTCAGGTGCGCGTGGTTGTGACAACCATGTCGTTGCACCTTCACGAGAATCGCCCCGATGCGGTCTCATCCCTCGCCACCCGTCCCACCTGGAATGTCCGACCCGCACCGCATGATGCGAGCGTGGCCGCTTCAACTCGCCTCGACCAGGCTACCCTGCACGCGATCCTTGATCGCCAGAGTGATGTGATCACCCGGGCCCAGGCGCGCTCGGCGGGTGTAACCGAGGCGGCGGTGCGACACCGTCTCCGTCCTGGCGGTCCCTGGCAGTCACTTCTTCCGAAGGTCTACCTGGCCGCGACCGGAGAGCCTTCCATTGCCCAGCGCCTGGTCGCCGCTCAGCTCTACGGTGGGGCCGCCAGCGTGATCACCGGCTCCGCCGCCGCGCTGGCCCATCGCATCCGCGCACCGCACGCGCCGATCATCGACGTCCTGGTCCCGCTGACGTGTCAGCGCCGGGACGCCGGCTTCGCTCGGCTGCACCGGACCAGCCGGATGCCGTCGGGCGTCTACCGGTTCGGCCCGATCCGGTACGCACTCGCCCCTCGTGCCGTGGCCGACACCGCCCGCGCCCTAGCCAGCCTCCGCGACGTGCAGGCGATCGTCGCCGATGCCGTCCAGCGCGGCCGGTGCAGCACGGCTGAGCTGTTGTCGGAGCTCGAATCTGGCCCGAGCGGGGGATCGGCGCTACTCCGCGAGGCGCTGGCCGACGTCGCCGACGGGATCAGGTCAGCGGCCGAGGGCGACCTCCACGACCTCCTCCGCAAGTCCGGCCTACCCAAGCCGCTGCTCAACGCCTCCCTCTACGACGGGGGCACCTTCATCGCCTGCCCGGACGCCTGGTGGCCCCGGTTCGGCGTGGCCGTCGAGGTCGACTCCCGCGAATGGCACATGTCGCCCGGGGATCACGCCCGCACCCTGGAACGGCAACGCCGCATGGCCACCTACGGCATCGTCGTGCTGCCCTTCACGCCCAAGCAGATCCGCCGCGAGCCGCAGCACGTCATCACCCAGATCCGCGACGCCCTGGTCAGCGCCCAGGGCCGCCCGCCGCTGACCCTCCGCACCGTCCCTCTCGCCGCTTAGCCCTGAGCAGCGACGAGCCTCACCGCGCCCGCGACGGCCTTAACGCATCGGCCTCATAACGGCTCGGCGGCACCCCGATCGTCGCGGTGAAGTCCCTGGTCAAGTGCGCCTGGTCGGCATACCCGAGGTCCGCGGCCAGCTCGGCCCAGTCCACCGGCTCCCCGCTGGCCGCCCGCTCCGAGGCCTCGTGCAGCCGCGCCCGCCGCATCACCCACTTCGGCCCGACCCCGACGTAGTCCGCGAACAGCCGCTGCACGGCCCGGACCGACAGGCCCGCCGCGTCGGCCAGCTGGTCCACCCGCTGCAGCGCGGTGTCCGAGGTGATCAGCGCGACCAGCTGCGCCGCCTGCTCCGCCGCCGGATCGCGCTCGGGCAGCACCGAGAACAGCAGGGACTCAGCGTGCGAGGCCATCTCGGAGTCGCTGTCGGCGCACATGATGGCCTGCCGGGTCTTCTCCGCCAGCGGGCCGAACACCCTGGTGGCCGGCACCACCCGGTCACTGAGCTGGGAGACCGGCGCGCCCCAGAACGGCCGGAAGTACCCGGCCCGGAACCGGACGCCCAGCGCCTTGCCCTGTCCCTCCAGGCGGCGGACGAACAGCGACCGGTCCACCCCGTAGATCCCGGCCCCGGACGCCTCGAAGGCCAGGTTCACGTTCGGGTGCGGCAGGATCGTCTGCTCGTGCGGCGGCTGCCCGCGCAGATCCCAGCGGACGATCCAGTAGTAGTCGACGAACGGCTCGAGCGGCCCGGACGGTTCAGCCCGGGCCAGCGTGAACCGCTCCGCGGCGAGTCCGGGCCGCAGCACGCCGCGTCCCATCGCCCCCGGCCCGGGGCCATCCCCGTGCTCGGCGGCATTCCCGGCCACATCACCGGAATCTGGCACGTGACCAGCGTAGCTGTCGCGTTTGTTCAAGATCCAGTAGGCCACCCCCTCTACCCTGGACGGATGACTTCAGCCCAGGAAAACAGCGATGGCCCCGCGCTGATGGCGGCCGCCGCCGCCAAGGCCGGCCGCGTGGTGGCCGGGCTCCGCCGGCACGCCGCTAGACAGCGCCACCCCCGACACCGACTGGGATCTGCGCACCCTGCTCAACCACACCATCTTGTGGACCGCGTACTCCGCCGAGCGCCGCGCTTACGGCGAGAGCGCCGCCGAGGACCTGATGAGCAAGGACTTCACCGCCGACCCCGACTACGCCGCCCAGTACCAGGCGCAGCTGGACAAGGCCGTGGCGGCCTGGTCCGACCCGGCCGCCTGGGACCGCGAGCTGACCGTCATGGGCAACACGACCAGCGCCTCGGACGTGGGCGCCATGCTCATCATGGAGACCGTGCTGCACGGCTGGGACGTCGCCCGCGCCACCGGCCAGGACTACCGCTGCGACGAGCCGCTCGCGCAGGCGCTGCTCAAGACCGTGCAGGCCCAGGCGGACATGTTCCGCCAGTACCAGGGGTTCGCCGACGAGGTGAACCTCCCGGACAGCGCATCCGCCTTCGACCGCGCCCTGGCCCTGTCCGGCCGAGACCCGGCCTGGAAGCCGAGCTGACGCCGGGAACCTACGACCCCGTCAGCACCCGCACCGGCGCGCCCGCGGCGAAGGCCACGATGTCCTCCGCCGCATGGCCGTAGAAGACCCGGTAGGTCTCCTCGGTGACGTAGCCGATGTGCGGGCTGAGCACCACGTTCGGCGCGGTCCGCAGCGGCGAGGCCAGCGGCAGCGGCTCGACGTCGTACACGTCCAGGGCCGCGCCGGCGATGGCGCCCGAGCGCAGTGCGGCCACCAGGGCCGGGGTGTCCACCAGCGGGCCGCGCGAGGTGTTGACCAGGTAGGCGGTCGGCTTCATCAGGGCCAGCTCGGCCGCCCCGACCACGCCCACGCTGCGCGGGCTGAGCTTGTAGTGCACGGTCACCACGTCGGATGAGGCGAACAGCTCATCCTTGCCGGCCGGCGTGATGCCCGCCTCCTCGGCGCGGGCCGGATCCAGGTTCTGGCTCCACGCCGCCACCTCCATGCCGAACGCCCGGCCGATGTCGGCTACCCGGCGGCCCAGGTTGCCCAGGCCGACCACGCCGAGCCGCTTGCCTTCCAGCCCGGTGCCGACCGTGTGCTGCCAGCCGCCGCTCATCCCCAGCGCCGCGCCGCCCGCCGCGCCGGCCATCTTCATCTGCCGGTCTTCCTCCGGGATGTGCCGGAGCAGGGCCAGGATGAGGGCCCAGGTCAGCTCGGCGGTGGGGGAGCCGAGGCCGCCGGTGCCGCACACGGTGATGCCGCGGGCGGCCGCCGCCTCCAGGTCGATGGACGCGTTGGCCATGCCGGTGGTGACGAGCAGCCGCAGCCGCGGCAGCCGGCCGAGCCGCTCGGCGTCGAACGCCGTCCGCTCCCGCATGGCCACGATGACGTCGTACGGCTCCAGCGCGCTCACCAGCGCGTCGGTCCGCGCGATGTGCTGGGCGAAGACGTCGATGGCGGCCAGTTCGCGTACCGCGGACCAGTCCGCGCTGGCCAGCGCCACCTGCTGATAATCGTCGAGGATCGCGACCCGCATGGCCCGACCCTACCGCGCCAGAAAAAGACCATTAGACCGAACGGTCCTGGGTGCGTGCCCCCGTCCGCCGCCCTTACGCCCTCAGCCGACACGCGCCTGAGGTCCTTCGTCCGGGGCCAGCTTCTCGCTACCGTTTGTCATTATGGCCACCCGTGTCCGGACCGAAGCAGCCCGGCAGGCCGCCGCGTCCTCGTCGGGGGCCGGGACGGCCGCCCGCGGCCGGTCAGCCAACCGGTCGGGCGCTACCCCGCGCCGCCGGCCCCCGGCCAGCAACGGCCGGAAGCGGCCGCCTCAGTCACGCAACCGGAACCGGAACCGCCGGCCATCCCGTCCGCAGGCCCGTCCCCGTGATCCCGTCGTCGTCCTGATCGGCTGGATCGGCCGGGTCATCGCCGGGGCCTGGATGGCGGTGGCCGGATCCGTCGGGTTCGCCGCCCGGGCCGTCGGCCGTGGCGCACGGGACCTGGAGCCGCATCACCGGCGGGACGGCGTCGGCCTGCTCACCCTGGGCCTGGCCATCGTGCTCGCGGGCGGGCTGTGGATGCGGATGGACAACGCCGCCGGGCACGCCATCCGCGAGGTGGTGACCGGCGCCATCGGCTCGATGGCCTTCCTGGCCCCCGCCCTGATCGCGCTGCTGGCCTGGCGGTTCCTGCGGCACCCGGACCGCAACGAGGCCACCAGGCGGGCCGCCATCGGCTGGTTCGCCCTGCTCCTCGGCCTGACCGGCCTGCTCGAGATCGCCAAGGGCGCGCCGCGTCCCGCCGAAGGCGCCCGGGTCATCCGGCTGGCCGGCGGCTACGTCGGCTACGGGGTGGGCGGCCCGCTGTCGCACGCCCTGACCGCCTGGGTGGCCGGGCCGCTGCTCGCGCTGCTCTCCCTTTTCGGCCTGCTGCTCATCACCGGCACCACGCTGCACAAGATCCCCGAACGGCTGGCCGGCCTGCGTGCCGTCCTCGGTCACCCGCTGCCCGAGAACGCCGATCCCGGCGGCCTGGAGATCGACGAGGACTACGAGTCGGGCACCGGCGTCCAGGGCCGCGGGAAGCGCAGCCAGATCGCCAAGAACCTGCGGCTGCGCCCGGCCCTGGAAGGCGGCGACCGGGTCAAGCCGTACGACACGCCGCTGCTCGGCGCGGGCAAGAAGCGGGCCGACGGCCCGAAGGCGGTCACCGGCCCCCTCCCGGACGGCGACGCGGGCCTGATCGAGGCGCTCGGTTTCGACAGCCACGACCACGCGGGCCCATCGGGCTCGCCCGTCCCGCCCGCTCCCGAGGCCGACGCTTCGCCGGCCACCCACGACGAGCCCGTCTCGGCCGGCGCTGCCGCTCCGCCGGGCCCGGCCGAGCAGCTCATGCTGACCGGTGCCTCGCTCGGCGGCTACACCTTGCCGCCCATGGCCCTGCTCCGGCCCGGTAGCGCGCCCAAGGCGCGTACCCGGGCCAACGACATCGTGGTCGCGGCCCTGTCCGACGTCCTCGAGCAGTTCCAGGTGGACGCGCAGGTCACCGGGTTCAGCCGGGGCCCGACGGTGACCCGGTACGAGATCGAGCTGGCCCCCGGGGTCAAGGTCGAGCGGGTCACCGCGCTGTCCAAGAACATCGCCTACGCGGTCAAGAGCGCGGACGTCCGGATCATCTCCCCGATCCCGGGCAAGTCCGCGATCGGCGTGGAGATCCCGAACGCCGACAAGGAGATCGTCAGCCTGGGCGACGTGCTCAAGTCGCAGGTGGCGGTCAGCGACCACCACCCGATGGTGGTCGGCCTGGGCAAGGACGTCGAGGGCCGGGTGCTGGTGGCCAACCTGGCCAAGATGCCGCACATCCTGATCGCGGGCGCGACCGGGTCCGGCAAGTCCGTCTGCCTCAACGGGCTCATCACCTCGATCCTGACCCGGGCCACGCCGGACGAGGTCCGGATGATCCTGGTCGACCCCAAGCGGGTCGAGCTGAGCATCTACGAGGGCATCCCGCATCTCATCACGCCCATCATCACCAACCCCAAGAAGGCCGCCGAGGCGCTGGAATGGGTCGTCGGCGAGATGGAGCGGCGCTACGACGACCTGGCCGCCTGCGGGTTCCGGCACGTGGACGACTTCAACAAGGCGGTGCGGGCCGGCCAGCTCAAGCCGCCGCCCGGCAGCGAGCGGGTCTACCAGCCCTACCCGTACCTGCTGGTCATCGTCGACGAGCTGTCGGACCTGATGATGGTCGCGCCCCGCGACGTGGAAGACTCGGTGGTCCGGATCACCCAGCTGGCCCGGGCCGCCGGCATCCACCTGGTGCTGGCCACCCAGCGGCCCAGCGTGGACGTGGTCACCGGCCTGATCAAGGCCAACGTCCCGTCCCGGCTGGCCTTCGCCACCTCCTCGCTGGCCGACTCCCGGGTCATCCTGGACCAGCCCGGCGCGGAGAAGCTGGTCGGCCAGGGCGACGCGCTGTTCCTGCCCATGGGCGCGTCCAAGCCCCTGCGGCTGCAGAACGCGTTCCTGTCGGAGAAGGAAATCCGCGACATCGTCGCGCACACCAAGAAGCAGGCCGAGCCGGCCTACCGCGAGGACGTCGCCGCGGCCCCGGAGAAGACCCGGGAGATCGACGCCGACATCGGCGACGACCTCGACCTGCTCATGCAGGCCGCGGAGCTCATCATCACCACCCAGTTCGGCTCGACGTCGATGCTGCAGCGCAAGCTGCGGGTCGGCTTCGCCAAGGCCGGCCGGCTGATGGACCTGCTGGAGAGCCGGTCCATCGTCGGGCCGAGCGAGGGATCCAAGGCCCGCGACGTGATGGTCCGGCCCGAGGATCTGGATGAGACGCTTGCCTCGCTACGCGGCGAATGAGCAGGAAAAATCAGCTGCCAGCCTCCCTGAAACGGCCGCTCGTGCTGTCTACACTTGGTGATGGCCCCGGCACTCGCCGGGCGAGCCCGTCCTGATCGCGCCCGCGGAGGCACACCATGAGCATCGGCGCGGAGCTGTCCGACGCGCGCCAACGCGCTGGCCTCACCGTCACCCAGGTCGGCCAGCAGACCCGGATCCGGGAAGCCATCATCCGGGACATCGAACAGGATGACTTCGCCTCCTGCGGCGGCGACTTCTACGCCCGCGGGCACATCCGCAGCATCGCCGGCGCGGTCGGCGCCGACCCGGTCCCGCTGATCAGCGAGTTCGACGAGGCGCACGGCCCGGTCAGCCCGCTGCGGGCGGCCGAGGTGTTCGAGCCCGCCAAGCCGATCAAGATCCGCGAGCGGCGCTCGCCCAGCCTGGCCATGATCGTCGTCCTGGTGCTCCTGGCCATCATCGGCTACGGCGCCTACCGGCTGGTGGACGGCTCGGGGAACTCCGGCCAGCCCGCCGCGGCGGGCTCGTCCGCCCCGCCCAGCGCTCAGCCGAGCGCGGTGGCCAAGGCCTCGCCCACCGTCGTACCCAGCTCGTCGCCGACCCCCTCGAACCTGGTCATCAAGGTGGCGGCCGGACAGGAATCCTGCTGGGTCCAGCTCACCAAAGCCAGCGACGGGTCGCAGATCTACATGGGGGTCGTCTCGGCGAACAGCTCCATGACGTGGACCGAGACGCAGCGGGTCAGCCTCCGGCTCGGCAACCCGGGCGGGATCACCCTGACCGTCAACGGCCACCGTCAGTCGATCAAGACGGTGCTGCCCACCACGCTGAAGTTCAGCCCGCCCGGCGGGTCCTCGGCCAGCACCTCGGACACCGCCTCGGTCAGTACCTCAGCCGGTGCCTCCTCTGGCGCCCAGGCGGGCTAGCCGGGGCCCCGGTCGCATAGGCTCTCGGTGTGTCTTCACCATCCGGATCTGTTCGTCCCGGCGGTTCCGGCTCGGCATCGGCCCGGACCGTCAGCCTGGTCACGCTCGGCTGCGCCCGTAACGAGGTCGACTCCGAGGAGCTAGCCGCCCGCCTGGCCGCGTCCGGCTGGGAACTGGCCCCGGCCGATGAGGCCAGCGTGGTGGTCGTCAACACCTGCGGCTTCATCCAGGCGGCCAAGCAGGAGTCCATCTCCGAGCTGCTGGCCGCGTCCGAGTCCGGCGTCAAGGTCGCCGCCGTCGGCTGCCTGGCCGAGCGCTACGGCGCCGAGCTGGCCGACGAGCTGCCCGAGGCGCAGATCCTCAGCTTCGATGACTACCGCGACATCGGCGCCCGCCTGGACGACGTGCTCGCCGGTCACCGCCGTCCCGCCCATACCGCGCGGGACCGCCGCACCCTGCTGCCCATCAGCCCGGCCGACCGCCAGGCCCCGCGTCCGCCCGCTCCCGCGCCGGCCGGCGACTTCAGCGCCCCGGAGGCGCCCGCCGCGCCGTGGATCGGCCCGGATCCGGATCAGGGGGTGTTCCGCCGCCGGCTGTCCACCGGGGTGGTGGCGCCGCTGAAGATCGCGTCGGGCTGCGACCGGCGCTGCTCGTTCTGCGCCATCCCGTCCTTCCGCGGCGCGTTCGTGTCCCGGCGGCCGCCCGAGATCCTGGCCGAGGCCCGCTGGCTCGCCGGCCAGGGCGTGCGTGAGCTGGTCCTGGTCAGCGAGAACTCCACGTCCTACGGCAAGGACCTGGGCAACCTGCGGCTGCTCGAAGAGGTCCTCCCGGACCTGGCCGCGACCGAGGGCATCGACCGGGTCCGCATCAGCTACCTGCAGCCCGCCGAGCTGCGCCCCGGCCTGATCGAGGTCATCGCGTCCACCCCGGGCGTGGCCCCCTACTTCGACCTGTCCTTCCAGCACGCCAGCGGCGCGGTGCTGCGCGCGATGCGGCGGTTCGGCGACCGTGAGCGGTTCCTGGGCCTGCTCGACCAGATCCGGGCCATCAGCCCCCAGGCCGGCGTCCGGTCCAACTTCATCGTCGGCTTCCCCGGCGAGACCGCCGAGGACCTGGCCGAGCTGGAGATGTTCCTCAACCGGGCCGGGCTGGACGCCATCGGGATCTTCGGCTACTCCGACGAGGACGGCACCGAGGCCGCGTCCCGGTCCGGCAAGCTGGACGACGCGGAGATCGCCCGCCGGGTCGAGGAGTTCGCCGACCTGGCCGAGGAGCTGATGGCCCAGCGGGCCGCCGACCGGATGGGGGAGACCCTCGACGTGCTGATCGAGGAGCCCGCCGAGCCGGACGACGACCAGGACCCGCCGCCCGGCCTGTTCACCGGCCGGGCCGCGCACCAGGCCCCGGAGGTCGACGGCGTGACCACGGTCCGGTCCGCGGTGCCGCTCGCGCCGGGCGACATGGTCCGCGCCGTGGTCACCGGATCGGACGGAGTGGACCTGATCGCCGACGCCGTCGTGCCCGCTGACGCGATGTAGCTGAGCCGACGGTGACTTCCGAACCGGGCCTGTGGAACGTGGCCAACGCGCTCACCCTGGTCCGGATCGTCCTGGTCCCGGTGTTCGTGGCCTGCCTGCTGGCCGGCGGCACCGGCTGGCGGCTGGCCGCCCTGGCCGCGTTCGGCGTCGCCTCTCTGACCGACTTCTTCGACGGGCAGCTGGCCCGCAGCCGGGGGCTGGTCACCGACTTCGGCAAGATCGCCGACCCGGTGGCCGACAAGGCTCTCACCGGGGCCGCCCTGATCTGCCTGTCCGCCCTCGGCGAGCTGCCCTGGTGGGTCACCGGGGTCATCTTGTTCCGTGAGATCGGCGTGACCGCACTGCGGTTCTGGGTCATCCGGCGCGGCGTCATCGCCGCCAGCCGCGGCGGCAAGCTCAAGACCCTGCTGCAGATCATCGCCATCTGCCTGTACGTGCTGCCCGCCAGCCTCAGCCCGCCCGGCCTGCTGAAGGCGGTCGTCATGGGCGCGGCCGTTATCGTCACCGTGGTAACCGGTGTCGACTATGTTCTGCAAGCGGTGCGGTTGCGCCGGTCCAAGCCGGCCGCAGGCGCGTAACCGGTCGACGCCGCACGTTGGGGAGGGATGCGCGTGGTCGGGGGCTCAGGGTCACCGCAGGCCGGGGAGCACGACACCCGGGCGGCATCCGCGGGCCCGGATGCCTGGGAGCTGGCCGAGCAGATCCACGCCCGGCTGCAGGCGGGCGGCCACACCGTCGCCGTGGCCGAGTCGCTCACCGGCGGCCTGGTCGCCGCAGCCCTGACCGACATCCCCGGCGCCTCGGCGTCGTTCCGCGGCGGGGTCGTCAGCTACGCCACCGAGCTCAAGGCCTCCCTGCTCGGCGTGGACCGCGACATGCTGGCTGAGTACGGCGCCGTCTACGCGCCCGTGGCCGCGGCCATGGCCACCGGAGTGCGGACCCGGCTCGGCGCGACCTACGGCGTGGCCACCACCGGGGTGGCGGGCCCCGATCCGGCCGACGGGCAGCCGGTCGGCACGGCCCACATCGCGGTCAGCGCCGCGGACGACACCGTGGTCCGCACCGTCGTCCTCGAGGGCGACCGGCATGCCATCCGTAGACTGACGGTGGAGCACGCGCTGGGCTTGCTGCTCGGCAGGCTCCGGGAAGATCTGGCTTGATTACAGCGTTACGTTGGCAGCGAACACGGGGTGGTCGGATCTCGCGAACTAACCGTAATGCCAGGTACGGTGGAACTGTCGGGTCGGGGGTTCGGCCTTGGAAGGGAGTGCGACATGGTTCTGCTCCGTCAGCTGCTAGGCGACGTGTTGCGCCGGCTTCGGCTGCGTCAGGGTCGGACACTGCGCGAGGTATCCGCTTCAGCACGCGTGTCCCTGGGCTACCTGTCCGAAGTCGAGCGCGGCCAGAAAGAGGCGTCCTCCGAGCTGCTCGCCGCCATCTGCAGCGCGCTGAACACTCCGCTCTCCCAGGTCTTCCGAGAGGTCTCGGACAACTTCGCCCTCGCTGAGCTCCAGGCCGAGTCCGGCCTCGAGATGCCCCGCGAGCCGAGCCTGCGGGTCCCGGCCGAGGCCAGCCCGGGCCGTTCGTCCGGCCCGGACTTCGTCCGGATCGCCACCCTGGACCCGGACTCCGGCGCGGCGCTGGAGTTCGCCGACACCGACCGGGACTTCGGCACCGCCTCCGGGCACGTGCACGAGGTCACGGACATGGTGCCGGTCTAGCCAGCCCCAGCACCAAGCCGGCCCAGTACCAAACCGGCCCAGTACCAAACCGGCCCAGTACCAAGCGGCCACCGGCCTGGCCGGCTCAGCGCAGCATCAGGCCGACGGCCAGCAAAGCGGTGGCGCCCAGGGCCGCGACGGCGCGGACGTGGTTCCAGGCCGTCCAGTTCCGCATGTAGCTGGCCCACTGGTCCGGCGCGCTGAGCGCGTGCGGGTCGACCACGGCCAGCGCGTTGTTCAGCGGCACGTTTCCGGCCATGGTCACGATGATGGCTCCCGCCAGGTACAGCACACAGCCGGCCAGCATCCACTTGGCGCCCGGAGCCGACCATGATCGCAGGGCCCAGATCGCCACCACGACGCCGAGGATGGCCGTGCCGAAGACGGCCAGCATGAACAGCGGGGTGACGGCCAGCTTGTTGATCGACTGCATGGCCCCGATGGCCTGCGCGGGCGCCAGCCGGTTCAGGGCCGGCATGATGAAGGACGAGAACGCGAAGAAGGTCCCCGCGACCAGGCCGCAGCCCAGCGTGGTGGCGAGCGCGGCGGCCCGCAGGCCCGAGCTCATCGACGTGTTGGCGGTACTGGCGGCTAGCCAGGTGTCAGTGGTCATGAGACCAGTCAACCGAGCAGCGGCGAGACTGAACATGGCCTGGACACTCAACTCCATATGCAAACGTCTCATCCTCGGTTACCGTGCTGGCATGGACGCAATCGCCGGCCTGCTGGACGGGCCGCGCGCACGGCAGGCCTTCGTGCTGCGGTCGGTGATGAATCCGCCCTGGTCGCTGCTCATCAGGGACGAGGCTCCGCTGACCGTGCTGTCGCTGGTCAGCGGGCACGCCTGGGTCATCCCCGAGGACGGCGAGCCGGTCCGCCTGGCGGGCGGGGACGTCGCGGTCATGCGCGGCCCCGGTCACTACCGGGTCGCTGACGACCCGGCCTCGCCGCCCAACGTGATCATCTGGCCCGGCCAGCGCTGCACCACCGTCGCTGGCGAGGAGGTCGCCGAGCAGATGAGCCTGGGCGTGCGCACCTGGGGTAACAGCGCCGAGGGCGGCACGGTCATGCTGACCGGGACCTATCAGCTGGCCGGCGAGGTCAGCCAGCGGCTGCTGCGCGCCCTGCCCGCGCTCCTCGTCCTGCGGGACCGTGAGTGGGACTGCCCGGTCGTGCCCCTGCTGGCCAGCGAGGTGAGCAAGGATGACCCGGGCCAGGAGGCGGTGCTGGACCGGCTGCTCGACCTGCTGCTGATCTCCGTGCTGCGGGCCTGGTTCGCCCGGCCCGGCGCGCCCGGCTGGTACCGCGCCTACGGCGACCCGGTCGTGGGCCGGGCCCTCCGCCTGCTGCACCACAACCCGGAGCACGCCTGGACGCTGACCGAGCTGGCCCGCGAGTGCGGCACCTCGCGGGCCACCCTGGCCCGCCGGTTCACCGAGATGGTGGGCGAGGCGCCCATGTCGTTCCTGACCAGCTGGCGCATCTCGCTGGCTGCGGACCTCCTCCGCGAGCCGGGCGCCTCGCTCGGCTCGGTCGCGCACCGGGTCGGCTACCGGACCCCGTTCGCGCTCAGCACCGCGTTCAAGCGGGTCCGCGGCGTGAGCCCCCAGCAGTACCTGCTCCAGGCCGCGTAACAGCCTCAGACCCAGGCGCTCGGGTTCTCGGTCAGGGCCCGCACCATCTCCGGCAGGCGCCCGGTCACGATGTCTTCCAGCGTTACCTTCTCGAGCACGGCGCGCTCGTTGGCCCGCAGCGCGATCCAGACCTGCTGGAGCGGCTCGGCCACCCCCGGATAGGTGATGTTCTCCGGCCGCTCGCCGCGGACGCCCAGCAGCTGGCCGTCGATGACCCGGATGATGTCCGCCAGGGAGATCTCCGCGGCCGGCCGGGCTAGCCAGAACCCTCCGTCCGGCCCGCGCTGGCTGCGGATCAGCCCGGCCCGGCGCAGCTGGGTGAGGATCGTCTCCAGGAACTTCCCCGGTATCTGCTGAGCCCGGGCAAGCTGATCGGCGGTGACGTGGCCGGGACCGGCCGCAGCGAGCTCGATGACGGCGCGCAGCGCGTAGTCGGCCCTCGCTGACAGTCGCATGAGCGCCATTATGCACGTTCCCCACTGATTTTCTGGCATTGGCATCACCACTGCGGACACGCCAACCGCCCGCTCCCGGCTAGGCTCACACGGGAAAACGGTCAACGGGCCTGGGGGAGTATGCACACGCCATCCGACGACGAGCCGGGCAGTTCGCCCCTCGCCTTCGCCCGGGATCAGCCCGGCGCAGGCGAGATTCCGGCCCGCCTGCCGGGTGCCCTGCGGGCTCGCCTGCGCCTCCCGCGCAAGGCGCCCGCCGCCTCCTCCGATGCAGCTCAGCCCGCCCTCACCGGCTCTACGCCCGACTCCGCTTCCGGCCCGTATCCCGCCCCCGGCTCCTATCCGGTGCCCGGCTCGCACCCCGTCTCCGGTTCCCGCGCCGCCTCCGGCCCGCACCCGGGCCATCCGCTCACTCTCGATCCCGGCGCCCCCGCAGACGGCAACGGGGCCGGCGTCAGCCAGGGCCATGGAAACGGCGTCAGCCACGGCCATGGCACCACCGTTACCGATCATGACGCTGGGCCGCACCCGGGCGAGCCCCCCGCCGCGGCGCCGCGCCTGATGCCGTGGCTCGGCCGGCCGTGGCCGAAGTGGCGGCGGCCGACACCGCCGTGGGGCCGCCGCCTGATGCTGGCCGCCTGGCCGCTGGGCCTGGCCGTGGCCGGCGTCGCTCTCTACCTGTGCTACCTGGCCGCTTCCCGGACTCAGCCGGTCGCCTCCGACGGCGCGTCCAACGCCCTGCAGGCCTGGGACATGCTCAACGGCAACCCGATCCTGCGCGGCTGGACCGTCACCGATGTCTCGTTCTACACGACCGAGCTGCCCGAGTACGTGATCGTCGAGTGGATCCGCGGCCTGAGCGCCGACGTGCTGCACGTCTCGGCGGCCATCAGCTACACGCTGGTCGTGCTCATCGGCGGCCTGCTCGGCCGCGGCCAGGCCAAGGGCCGCGAGGGTATCGTCCGGATGTGCATCGCGGCCGGCATCATGGTCGCCCCGCAGCTCGGCGCGGGCATCTTCATCCTCATCTTCCAGCCCGACCACACCGGCACGGCCGTGCCGCTGCTGCTGACCTGGCTGGCCCTGGACCGGCTGCCGCGCGCCTGGTACGTGCCGCCCATCATCGCGGTGCTGCTGGCCTGGGGCGCGATCGGTGACCAGCTGGTCCTGCTGATCGGCGTGGCGCCGCTGGCCCTGGTTTCGGCCATCCGGGCCTACCAGGCCTTCTTCACCCGCCGGGTCGGCTGGGACGGCGCCTGGTTCGACGCGTCGCTCGTCGTCGCGGCGGCCGCGGCGGCGGAGATCTCCCGGATCTTCGTCAAGGTCATCGGCGCGCACGGCGGCTACTCCGTGCTCCCCGTCCAGGCCGGCGTGGCCGCCGTCAACGACCTGTCGCTGCACTTCTGGCTGCTGGTGCAGAGCATCTGCGGCCTCTACGGCGCCGACCTGTTCGGCATGTCGTCGATCGGGCTGCTCGGCGCGATCGCTTTCCTGCACTTCATCGGGCTGGGCCTGGCCGGGTGGGGGCTGTGGCTGGTCCTGCGGCGGTTCTTCAGCACCGCCGACCGCATCGCCCAGATCCTGACCGTCGGCATCCTGATCAACCTGGTCGCCTATCTGCTCAGCACCACGCCGCTGACCTACTGGAGCGCGCGCGAGGTGGCCCCCGTGCTGCCCTACGGTGCGGTGCTGGCCGCCCGGCTGCTGGGCGCGCGCCTGATGCGGGTCCGGGCCGTGCCCGCCCTCTCCGTCGCCCTGGCCTGCTACCTGGCCGCTCTCGGGTACACCGTCTCCCAGCCCGCCGTCCCGGCCGTCAGCCAGGACCTGGCCGACTGGCTGGCCGCCAACCACCTGACCTACGGCCTGAGCAGCTACGGCCTGGCCAATACGACCACGCTGGCCAGCGGTGACCAGGTCCAGCTGCGCCCGGTGGGCTGGTACAACAACACCGCGGCGGGCGGCCCGTATGAGTTCAACCGGTCCTGGTATGACCCGGCGCAGCACAACGCCAACTTCGTCGTCCTGCTCAACCAGCCCGGCCCGCTGGACCCGATCGCGTACTGGGAGGTCAAGGACACCTTCGGGATCCCGCAGCACACCTACTACGTCGGCCGGTACATCGTCATGACCTATGACACCAACCTGCTCACCGACCTGAGCCCCTACCTCCCGACGCCGCCGTCCGGCTAGCCGTGCCGCCCCCGGCCCCCGTTCCGTTCGGCTTCGCCCGGATCGTCTTCCTCAGCCACGTCCTGGCTGAGGACACCCCGGTGTTCCCGGGCGACCCGCCGGTCGAGGTCCGCCAGGCCGCCACCATCGAGCGTGACGGCTTCTACCTGCAGGCGGTGGCCTTCGGCGAGCAGTCCGGCACGCACTGGGCGGCGCCGGCCCATTTCACCGCGGGCCAGGCCGCCGCCGACGAGCTGGATCCGGCCGACTTCGTCCGCCCCGCCGTCGTGCTGGACGTGCGGGCGCAGGCGGCCCGGGACCCGGACTTCACCCTGGACGTGGCCGGGATCCTGGCCTGGGAGACGGAATTCGGCCCGGTTCCCCCCGGCAGCGCCGTCCTGCTGCGGACCGGTTTCGAGGACCGGTGGCCCGACCAGGCCGCCTACCTGAACCAGGACGACGCGGGCCTGCCGCACTACCCGGGCTTCGGTGCCGAGGCCGCCCGCTGGCTGGTGGGACACCGGTCCGTCGCCGCCCTCGGCATCGACACCATGGGCATCGACCCGGGGCGGGACGCCGGGTACGGCGCCAACCGCGCTCTGCTGGCCGGGCACCGCTTCCACCTGGAGAACCTGTGCGGCCTCGGCCAGCTGCCCCCGGCGGGCGGCTGGATCATCGTCGGCGGCCTGCGGATCCGGGTCGGCTCCGGTTCCCCGGCCACCGTCTTCGGCCTGATCCCCTGACCCCGTCAGCTGATCAGCCCGGCCCGGCCCAGCGGGGAGCCCAGGTAGCCCCGTCTGGCCGCCCGCCGCGCCGGGCGGCCAGGTAGGAGCGCAGCCCGGCCAGCCCCGGGTGCGGATTGTCGCCCCGCCAGATCAGCGAGTGTGGGTACACCGGCACCGGATCCCGCAGGGCGACGCGGCGCAGGTCCCAGTGGTCCGGCCACACCATATGGGTCTGCTCGCCGACCAGCGTGGCCAGTCCGGCGGCGCCTGCGATCGTGTCCAGCAGCGGTTCACTGCCGAACTCCGGGCCGGTCACCTCGATGGTCAGCCCGAACGCGGCGGCCAGCTCGTCGTAGTAGGCGCCCCACTCGGTGTCGGCGACCAGGCCGGGCATCCAGATCCGGTGCCCGGCCAGGTCGGCCGGCCGGACCGCTGGGGCGGCGGCCAGCTGGTGGCCGGGCCCGGTGAGGAGCTGGAGGGGCTCATCCAGCACCCGCTCGGCGGCCAGGCCGCCCGCGAGCTGCCGCGCACGCCTGGTCAGGGCGCGGAACGCGGCGTCGACCGCGCCGGACCCGACCGCGGCGATGGCCGAGTCGGCGTCGAAGAGCTCCACCACCTCGAGCTGGACCGCGGGCTGGGCGCGGTGAAAGCGCCGGAGCAGGGCGGCGGGCCCCAGCTTGCGGCCCACCACGTCCACCCGCAGCGGACGCTGCCCGGGCCGCACCGACGCGACGGCCCGTTCCCCGGCGAGCAGGAGATCCCGGGCGTGCGGCAGGAAGGCCTGCCCGTCGCTGCTCAGCCGGGCGCCGCGGGCGGTCCGGACGAACAGCCGTACGCCGAGCTCCCGCTCCAGCGCGGCCACCCGCTTGGAGACCGCCTGCTGCGTGACGGCCAGGTCGTCCGCCGCCTGGGCGAACCGGCCCGCATCCGCGACGGCGACGAAGGTCCGCACCGCGTCGAGGTCCACGCCAGCCGACCCTAGCGCCACAACGCCCCGTTGTGGCTCGCCGGCGGCGCGGTTGTTTGATCCGCCTGCCCCGCGCCCGCTTGGATCACCGGTATGCGGTTCACGGCGGGGCGGCAGCGGCTGGGCCGGCCGTTCGGCTGGCTCTGGGCCGCGTACGCCGTCAGCGCGTACGGCACCGGCTTCGGGTTCGGGGCGTTCTCGCTGATCGCCATCCGGGTGCTGCACTGCGGTCCGGGCCAGGTCTCGGCGCTGAGCGCGGCCGGGATGGCCGCCGGGGCCGCGGTGGCCGTGCCGCTCGGCCCGTGGGTCGAGTTCCGCCGCAAGCGGCCGGTGATGATCGCCATGGACCTGGTGCGGTTCGCCGCTCTCATGAGCATCCCGGCCGCCTTCGCACTGGGCTGGCTGAGCTTCCCTCAGCTCCTGGCGGTGGCCGTCATCGTGGCCGCGGCCAAGATCGCCTTCAACGCGGCCAGCGGCGCCTGCCTGAAGGCCCTGGTGCCGCCCGAGCACCTGCTCACGGCCAGCGCCAGGTTGGAGTCCACCAACTGGAGCTCGATCATGGTCGGGCCGCCGCTCGGCGGTGCCGCCATCGGCTTCTTCGGCCCGGTCGCCACCGTGCTGGCCGACGCCGTCAGCTACCTGCTGTCGGCCGCGGGCATCGGTGCCATCGGCGGGTCCGAGCCGCGTCCCGTCCGGCCCGTCGCGCCGCGCCCGGCCCTCAGTCAGACCCACGACGATCAGCGCTCCGCGCCCAGGCCGGGCAATTCAGCGAGACGGCTCCGCGGCCTGCTCGACGGATGGCGCTACATCCTGTCCGACCCGGTCCTGCGCCGCATGTTCGCCAACCGGCTGATGGTCGGCGGCCTCATCCTGGCCGCCGAGCCCCTGATCGCCGTCCTGATGCTGGGCCAGCTTCACTTCGCGCCGTGGCAGTACGGCCTGGCCTTCGCCGCGCCGTGCGTCGGCGGCCTGATCGCCTCCCGCCTGGCCCGCCGCCTGGTCGCGCGGTTCGGACGGCACCGCGTCATGCGCGCGGTGGGCACGCTGTGCGCCGTCTGGCCCGTCTGGCTGGCCTTCGTCAGCCCGGGCCTGCCCGGCCTGCTGCTGGTCATCGGCGTCCAGCTCGCGCTGGTCACCTGCATGGGCGTCTACAATCCGGTGCTGGCCACCTACCGCCTCGACCGGACCGCCCCGGACCGGGTGGCCCGCGTCCTGTCCGCCTGGTCGGTCAGCACCAACGCCGCCACCGCCGCCCTGACCGCGCTGTGGGGCATCCTGGCCAGCCTGATCGGCGCCCGCGCCGCTATCGCCGCGGCCGGGCTCCTCCTGCTGGCCACCCCGCTCCTGCTGCCCCGCCGTGACCGGGTCCCGGAGCAAGAGCAGGGCCCGCTCCGGTCG
Source organism: uncultured Actinomycetes bacterium (assembly GCA_963744005.1). Lineage (GTDB taxonomy): Bacteria > Actinomycetota > Actinomycetes > Streptosporangiales > Streptosporangiaceae > Palsa-504. The sequence continues at coordinate 1,159,619 of CAVURU010000004.1, forward strand.
CCGTCTGACGCCCCTGGTTCCCGAACGGCCCGCGGTTCCCGAACGGCCCGCGCTGCGCGCCTGGTGGGTCAGCGCACCTCGCCGCGCTCGCGCAGCGCCCGGATGTCTTCCGCCACCCGGAACGTGACCATGAAGAATTCCAGGATCACCCGGTAAATGGCCAGCACGATGAGGATGAACAGCGGATCGCCGAAAATGAGGATGGCCACGCCGAATACCACGCTGGCCTTGAAGGCGATAATCGTGAAAACCAGGGCGCTCACCACGGTGCCGATCATTATCAGCGTGTAAAGCACCTTTATGACCTTCGGCGTCACGAATGACGTGAATCCGAAATCGAACAGGGCGCTCAGGAAGCCCTTGCCGTCCGAGGCCGTGCCGGGGAAGGCCGGGCCGATCTCCGCCGTGTGGTAGTCCCCGTCCGCGCGCGCTGGGCCTGCGTCGGCCGTCCCGAACGCGGCTGATCCGGCCGGGTGGCCGGCTCCGTAGGAGGCGGGATCGGTGTTGGCCGCCGGGGTGTCCCCGTACGCCTTGGCCTGCCCGAGTGACGTCGCGTCCTCATACGCTTTGGCGTCCGCGAGGGAGGTCTGGGTCTCCCCGAAGGCCCGGGCGTCGCCCAGGGCCCGGGCGTCGCCCAGGGCCCGGGCGTCGCCCAGCGCCTGCGCGCTGCCGGAGGCCTGAGCAGCACCTGACGCCTGGGCCGATCCCGGCGCCGGCCCGCTGCTGGGAGCCTGCGCGGCTGCGAACGGCTTGGCGTCCGAGAACGAACCCGCGTTCGGCCACCCGCCCGGGTCCCGGACGGTCGGCGTGTCCCAGCCCGAGGGCGCCTCCCGCGTCGCGCCCGTTTCACGCGCAGCGCCTGCATCCCAGCTCGCTCCCGGACGCGCGCCGCTCGCATCCCGCGTGCCACTCGCGTCCCGCGTGCCACTCACGCCCCGCGGCCTGTTAGCGTCGCGAACACCGCCGGCGTCGCGGCCCGAACTGAGGTCTCGTGCCCCGCCCGCATCCCGGCTTCCGCTGGCGTCCCACGAACTTCCCGCGTCCCGCAGGCCGTTCCCGTCCCGCCGGCTGCCTGCGTCCCGCGCCGAGCTGGCGTCCCGCAGCCCGCTCACATCTCGCGCCGCCGTCGCCTCACGAGCCGCTGCGGTATCCCGCAGGCTGTCCGCGTCCCGAATGCCACTCGCATCACGCAGGCCACCTGCGTCCCGCGAGCCGGTCGCATCGCGCAGGCCGCTCGCGTCCCGGAGGCTGCTCACGTCCCGCGGAGCCGTCCCGTCGCGCCGGGCGCTGGTGTCCCATCCGGAACCGGCGTCGCGCGCCGAGCTCGGCGCCCCGAATGATCCGGCGTCCCCCAACGACCTGGCGTTCCCGAATGAGTCGGCGTCACCGAAGGCCTTCGTGTCCCCGCCCTGGCTGCCGGCCCCGAACGAACCGGGGCTCCCGAACGAGGCGGGCTCTCCGAAGGACGCAGCCTCCCCGAACGAGGCGGGCTCCCCGAAGGACCCGGAGCTGCCGTAGGAGCGGGTCTCGCCGAACGGCCCGGGGTCCGCGGCTGAGCCGTTGCCGTCCCCGAACGACCCGCGAGTGCCGTACGCGCCCGCGTCGCCGTACGGATCGGACAAGGCCGGCCGCTCGCCGGTGCCGTTGCCGGGCCTGGCCCCGTACGCGTCGGTGCGGCCCGAGCCGTACGAATCCGCCCCGGGCCACGGCGCCTCGGCACCATAGCCGTCCGTGTATCCGGAGCCGAACGCCGCCCGGTGCGAGCCGCCCGTCCCGCCCTCGTGCCCGTCGGCCGGCTGGTCCGGGGAATGCGGCCTGCGAGCCGCGTGACTGCCGCGACCCCACTCGTCCGGCAGGTCCTCACGTGACGAACGGTCTGGCATTGCCTCTCCCCGGGAATGTGCTGATCATGGCGCGGTATGACCCCAGCGCGGAGCCCACGATACTTTCCTGCCCGCTGCCTAATGCCTGCTTTGCAGAAGATGGCCGAGAAAGGCGCGGCAATAACCCAATCGCGTTAAGTGGTTTTCGGTGCCTTATTTTGGCTTGGCCCGGAGTGTTCAGCTGGCGCGAAGTCGCAGGCCGCGGGGGGTGGGCCGGAAGCCCGCACCCTCCAGGGCCTGCGCCAGCGGAGAGCCGTGCAGGCCGGAGCCGACGGTCAGCCCGTCCGTTCGTTCCACCGTCAGACGGCCCAGCGCCCCGTCACGCACCGCAGCGGCCAGCGCCGCCGCGGTCGGGCCCAGCACCTCCGGGTCATCCGTCCAGGACAGCAGCGTCTTGCCGCCGCGCTCGACGTACAGCGCCAGTTCCCCGTCCACCAGGACCACCAGCGCGCCCGCCTTGCGGCCCGGCCGGTGCGAGGTCGGCGTGTCATCGGGGCGGTCCGGCCACGGCAGCGCCGCCCCGTAGGGCTGCGCCGGGTCGGCCGCGGCCAGCACCACGGCCCGTTCGGCCGGAGCCGTGGCCGAAGCACGCCCGCCGGACGGCGGGTCGGCCAGCGCGCGCATCCGGTCCACCGCTCCGGGCAGGGCGAACTGCGCCGCGCCCAGGCCCTCGACGAAGTACCCGCGCCGGCACTGGCCCGCCTCTTCCATGGCCCGCAGCACCGGGTACACCCCGGAGAAGCCGCCCTCGACCCGCTCGGCCGCGACCGCGCCCCTGGTCAGCACGCCGTGCCGCTCCAGCAGGGTCAGCGCCAGCGTGTGCGCGCGCACCGTCCGGGCGCCCTCGCCCTCGGCCCGCGCGGGCAGCAGTGACCACCGGCCGCTGACCGTCGGCGGCCCGCTCCGGGTCGGCATGGCCGGACGGCCGAAGCTGTACCGGCCCGGCCGTCCGGGCCCGCCCCGGGCCGGGCCGCTGCGCCGCGGCCCGGGCACCCGGCCCGGCGCCGGGGTCCGCCGCTGCTGGCCGCCGAGCGCGACCCGCAGCGGGGCCAGCGTGTCGTTGGTCAGGTACCCGGCCCAGACCAGGTCCCAGAGGGCCGCGGCCACCTCGCCGTCGTCCGGCAGCACTTCTCCGGCCTCGCCCGCCACGGCGCCGGCCCGGTCGCTGAGCATCCGGAAGAACAGGGCGCCGCCGCCGCCGAGCACCTCCAGCAAGGCCGAATGCAGCGGGGTCATGGTGATCTCGCCGGGCTCGGGCAGCATCAGGGCCGCGCCGTCGGCGGGCGCCAGCACCAGCCAGCCGTCGCCGCCCGGCAGCCCGCCCGCCCCGGCCCAGACCACCTCGCCCGCTGAGGTCAGCTCGTCCAGCAGGGCGGGGGAGTAGCCCGGCACCCGCCCGGGCAGGACCAGCGTCTCCAGCGCGGACGCGGCCACGGGCGCCCCGGCCAGCCGCTCCACGACCTCCAGCACCGAGCCTGCGTCGGCCCGCCGGCGCCCGCTCGCCGCCCCGCCGATCCCATGCCACGCGGGCAGGAACCGGGCCAGCACCTCGGTCGGCACCGGCTCGGCTTCCTTGCGCAGCCGGGCCAGGCACCGCCGCCGCAGCAGCCGCAGCACCTCGGCGTCGCACCACTCGGTCCCGCCCGCCGCCGAGCCGCCCGCCGCCGGCGCCGTCGGAGCGGGCAGGAACTCGCCCTCCACCACCCGGCCGTCGGCGCCCAGCCGCCGCAACGCCATGGTCACCACCGCCGGGCCCAGCCCGTACCGGCCGGCTGCCGCGGCCGCCGTGAACGGCCCGTGCGTCCGCGCGTACCGGGCCAGCAGGTCCCCGAGCGGGTCGGCCACCGGCTCGGTGAACGCCTCGGGCACGCCCAGCGGCAGCGGCACCCCCAGCGCGTCCCGCAGCCGTCCGGCGTCCTCGATCGCCGCCCACATCGGCTGGCCCGTCACCCGTACCTCGATGACCCGCCGCGCGGTGGCCAGCTCGGCCAGCCACGCGCCGGAGGCGTCCGACTTGCACCGCGCCGCGATCTCGGCCGCCGTGAATGGCCCGGCCGTGCGCAGCAGGTCGTACACGCCCTCGGCGTCGCGGCACTGCCGGTCCGCGGACAGGTGCTGCAGGTCGCGCTCGGTCTCCGCGACCACCGCGGGATCCAGCAGCTCGCGCAGCCCGTCGCTGCCCAGCAGCTCGGCCAGCAGCGCCGGGTCCAGCGACAGGGCCTGGGCCCGCCGCTCGGCCAGCGGGGCGTCCCCCTCGTACATGAACGCCCCGACGTACCGGAACAGCAGCGACTTGCCGAACGGGCTCGGCGTCGCCGTCTCCACTTCCACCACGCGGATCTTCCGGGACGCGATGTCGCGCAGCAGCGCGGTCAGCGCCGGGACGTCGAACACGTCCCGCAGCACCTCCCGGACCGTCTCCAGCACGATCGGGAAGGCCGGGTAGCGGCTGGCGATCTCCAGCAGCTGCGCGGATCGCTGCCGCTGCTGCCACAGCGGGGTCCGGCGGCCCGGGTTGCGCCGGGGCAGCAGCAGGGCCCGGCTGGCGCACTCCCGGAACCGGGACGCGAACAGCGCGCTCGCCCCGACCTCGGCCGTGACCAGGTCGCTGATCTCGTCCGGGTCGATCAGCGCGATCCCGGCCGGCGGCGGCTCGTCGGAGTCGGGCACCCGGATCAGGATGCCGTCGTCGGTGTGCAGCGCCTGCACGTCCATGCCGCCGTACCGCTCGCGCAGCCGGGCCGCGATGGCCAGCGCCCACGGGGCGTGCACCCGGTCGCCGTACGGGCTGTGCAGCACCACCCGCCAGTCGCCCAGCTCGTCCCGGAACCGCTCCACCACCAGCGTCCGGTCATCCGGCACGTATCCGGTGGCCGCGCGCTGGTCGGCCAGGTAGCGCAGCAGGTTGCGGGCGGCCAGCTCGTCCAGCCCGGCCCGCTCCAGGGTCTGCCGGGCTTCCTCCTGCGACGTGGCGGCGGCCAGCGACCGGCACGCCGCCCCGATGGCCCGGCCCAGTTCCGCGGGCCGCCCGGGGGTGTCGCCGTGCCAGAACGGCAGCTTGCCCGTCTGCCCCGGAGCCGGGCTGACCAGCACCCGGTCCGGGGTGATGTCCTCGATGCGCCACGAGCTGGCCCCCAGCACGAAGACCTCGCCCACCCGCGATTCGTACACCATCTCCTCGTCGAGCTCGCCGACCCGCCGCGGCTGCCGGTCGCCGCCCGCGGCCAGGAACACGCCGAACAGCCCGCGGTCGGGGATGGTCCCGCCGCTCGTCACGGCCAGCCGCTGCGCGCCCGGCCGGGCCCGGATGATCCCGGTCACCCGGTCCCAGATGATGCGCGGCCGCAGCCCGGCGAACTCCTCGCTCGGGTACCGCCCGGCCAGCATGTCCAGCACCGCCTCGAGCACCGGCCGGGTCAGCCCGCTGAACGGCGCCGCCTTGCGCACCGTCCGCTCCAGCTCGTCCACCGGCCAGTCGTCCAGCGCGGTCATGGCCACCACCTGCTGGGCCAGCACGTCCAGCGGGTTGAGCGGGATCTTCAGCTCCTCGATCTCGCCGTCACGCATCCGGGCCGCCGTCACCGCCGACTGGAGCAGGTCGCCCTGGTACTTGGGGAAGATGATGCCGCGGGAGACGTCGCCCACGTTGTGCCCGGCCCGGCCGACCCGCTGCAGGCCGCTGGCCACCGAGGGCGGCGCCTCGACCTGCACGACCAGGTCCACCGCGCCCATGTCGATGCCCAGTTCCAGGCTGGAGGTGGCCACCACCGCGGGCAGCCGCCCGGCCTTCAGGGCCTCCTCGATCTCGGCCCGCTCCTGCCGCGACACCGACCCGTGGTGGGCCCGGGCCACCTCGGCCGCCTCGGTCCCGGCTTCCTCGGCCCGCTCGGCGGCCAGCTCGTTCAGCCGGCCGCACAGCCGCTCGGCCAGCCGCCGAGAGTTCGCGAACACGATGGTGGACTTGTGCTGCTCGATCAGGTCCAGCACCCGCTCCTCGACGTGCGGCCAGATCGACCGCGCCGGGGCCGGCCCCTCCTCGTCGTCGTCCTGGCGGCCGGGCGGGGCGTCCAGCTCGGTCATGTCCTCGACCGGCACGACCACGGTCAGCTCGATGCGCTTGGGGCTGGGCGGCTGCACCACCGTCACCGGGCGCGCGCCGCCCAGGAACGTGGCCACCTCCGAGGCCGGCCGCACCGTCGCGGACAGCCCGACCCGCTGGATCATCCCCGGGCTGCCGTGAGCCTGGTCCTGGCCTTGTCCCTGCCGCAGCGCGTCCAGCCGCTCCAGAGACAGCGCCAGGTGCGCGCCGCGCTTGTTGCCCGCGACCGCGTGCACCTCGTCCACGATGACCGTCTCGACCCCGCGCAGCGTCTCGCGGGCCTGCGAGGTGAGCAGCAGGAACAGCGATTCCGGCGTGGTGATCAGGATGTCCGGCGGCTTGCTGACCAGCTTCCTGCGGTCCTCGCTGGCCGTGTCGCCGGTGCGCACGGCCACCGTGATGGCCGGCTCGGCCAGCCCCAGCCGGTGCGCCGCGTGCCGGATCCCGGTCAGCGGCGCCCGCAGGTTCCGCTCGATGTCCACCGCCAGCGCCTTCAGCGGCGAGACGTACAGCACCCGGGTGCGCCGCTTCGGGTCCTCCGGCGGCGGTGCTGCGGCCAGCTTGTCGATCGCCCACAGGAACGCGGCCAGCGTCTTGCCCGACCCGGTCGGCGCGACGACCAGCGTGTCCTCGCCCCGGCCGATAGCACGCCACGCTCCGGCCTGGGCGTTCGTCGGCTCGGCGAACGCCCCGACGAACCAGGCCCGGGTGGCCGGCGAGAACCCGTCCAGCACATCCCCGGTCCCGGTCAGCGGAGAGTCTTCTGACATGCTTCCATACTGCCCTGACCCACCGACATTCTCGGCCGCCGTGCAGATCCGCCCGGCGTGGGCGCCTTTTCCCCTGGGCCGAACGGGCCGTGCCTCGAGCTCACGATCACCTGCACGCGGCCGGCCCTCGCCCGGGATGGGTGTAGAAACGAGTTAGCAACTCGACGGCGAGGAGTCCGGCGTGGCAGGGCTGCAGGTAGCAGGCGGCGAACTGGTGCTTCACATGTCGACTGCGGAGAAGGCCGAAGCAGTCCACGGCGACCTTCGCGTCCCGCTGTCGGCGATCCGCGATGTCGAAGTGCTCGAGGACGCCCGCAGCTGGACCGGGATCGACGCCGGGTTCAAGGTCGGGATGCGCGTCCCAGGCTCCGCCACCGTGGCCACTGTCCGGGGCCACGGCGAGAAGGTGTTCGTCGCCGTCCACCGCGACACGCCCCGCGGCGTGCGGGTCCGCTTGGCCGGTGCCCCCTGGGATGAGTGGATCGTCGGCTGCGCAGACCCCGAAGCCGTGGCCGCCGGCTTGCCGCCAGCCGGCTGAGCCCTCGCCGGCCACGAGCGCGCTGCGGCCCGGGTTCCGGCCGCGATCTGTCATCCTGGCCTGGTGTCCCGCGACGGCCTGGTGCTGACCGGCGGCCGGATCGTGACCCCGGACGGGGTGCTCAGCCCGGGCTGGATCCGGCTGGCAGGAGACCTCATCGACGCCGTCGGGCCCGGCGACGCCCCGGGCGGCGCGGACGCCGACCTGCGCGGCCGCTGGGTCCTGCCCGGCTTCGTCGACCTGCACGTGCACGGCGGCGGCGGCGCGTCGTTCACCGACGGAACCGCGGCGGCGGCCCGCCAGGCCGCGGCCTTCCACCGCGGCCGCGGCACCACGACCATGCTGGCCAGCCTGGTCACCGCCCCGCTGGAGGAGCTGGAGAGCCGGTCCGCCCTGCTGGCCGGGCTGGCCGCCGAAGACCTGATCGCCGGCCTGCACCTGGAGGGCCCGTTCTTGTCCCGGGTCCAGTGCGGGGCCCAGGACCCGCGGTACCTGATGGATCCTGACCCGAGCGTGTTCGAGCGCCTGCACGCGGCGGCCCGCGGCCAGCTGCGCATCCTCACCCTCGCCCCCGAGCTGCCCGGCGCGACCGAGGTCATCCAGGCCGCCGTGCGGGCCGGGGTGACCGTCGCCGTCGGCCACACCGACGCCACCGCCGAGGCCACCCTGGCCGCCATCGACGCCGGCGCCACCCACGCGACGCACCTGTTCAACGCCATGCGGCGGCCGCATCACCGCGAGCCGGGCCCCGCCGTCGCCCTGCTCGACCGAAACCAGGTCACCTGCGAGGTGATCGCCGACGGCGTGCATCTGCACGACCTGACCGTGCGGCACGCGGCCCGCGCGGCCGGCCGGGCCGGCTCGTCCTGGTCAGCGACGCCATGGCCGCGGCCGCCGGCCCGACGGACGCTACCGCCTCGGACCGGCGCAGGTCACGGTGACCGGGGGAGTGGCCCGCCTGGCCGACGGCACGATCGCCGGGTCCACCATCACCCTGGCCGACGCGGTACGCCGGGCGATCGCTGCGGGACTGCCCGTCCCGGCGGCCGCCGCCGCCGCGAGCACCACCCCGGCCCGCCTGCTCGGCCTCGCTGACCGCGTCGGGGCCCTGCGCCCCGGCCTGGCCGCCGACCTGGTCCTCTGCGACGACGACGTCCGCGTCCGGGCCGTGATGCGCCGCGGTCGCTGGCTACCGGACGGGTGATCCGGCCGGGGCGTATTCGGCGATGAACACGTACTCGCGGCCCGGGCGGTCCGGGGCCTGTCGCACCTCACGCACGCCGAAGCCCGCCGCGGCCAGGCTCGCCTCCAGCTCCACCCGGCCGCGGAACCGCAGCGTGGACTCCGAGATGATGACCGCGCCGTCGGCCGCGAAGGTGTACGCATACCTGAACGACACGTACGGCAAGCTCACCGACGTCAGCTCCAGGCGCCGCTCGACCCGGCCGCCGCCCGGCACGTCCAGCGTCACCGGGGCGGTGTCCGCCGCCCAGTCCTCCCAGGCCCGCCGCTCGGGCCGCCGGGTCTCGAACACCAGGTACCCGCCGGGCCGCAGCGCGGCGGCGATGCCCGTCAGCGCCCGTGCCCAGTCGTCGTCGGTCAGGAAGACCTGGGCCACGTTCCCGGTCATCACGGCCAGGTCCGCGCCGAGTCCCGGCACTGCGGTGGCGTCACCCTGAACCCAGGTCACCGCGTCGCCGCCGGCCTTGGACCGCGCCACGTCGAGCGACGCGGCCGCCGGGTCGACCGCCGTGACCGTCAGCCCGGCCCGGGCCAGCAAGATGGACAGGCTGCCGGTGCCGCAGCCGACGTCCAGGACCCGGCCCGCCCCGAGCTCCGCGGCGAGGCCGAGGTAGGCGGCCAGGTCGTCCCGCGGCCCGTCGAAGGCGTCGTAGACCGGCGCCAGCCGGGGGTGGGCGAAGATCGCATCAGGCACGCCGCGACCCTACGCCGGCCGTCAGCCGGTGTTGCGGACCGAGCCGGTGAGCGTGCCGGCGGGCGAGCTGACCTCGCAGACCGTGGTGCGGACCCCGGCCTCCCAGGCCGTCTGGTCCGGGTAGACGAACTCCTGGTCCAGGCCCGCGTTCAGCAGCGCCGGGTTCAGGTAGCCCGCCAGCCGGGCCTGGCAGCCGTCTCCGGCCTGCTGCTGCACGGCCGCGCTGCCCGGCCAGGAGGACCCGGCCAGGGTGAACGTGGCGAATATCTCGGCGTGGTGCGGGCTCGTGCACGGCACCACCGTGGCCGCCAGGCCGTCCGCCGACGAATTCACGCAGTCGCCCGCCTTCAGCGAGAAGACCGCGGCCGGCTGGTAGGAGACCACGGTCTTCGGCTTGAAACCGTGGGTCACCACGAACAGGACACCCGCGGCCGCCGCGGCCGCGATCACCACGATGGCCACCCCCGCCGCCACCAGCCGCCCGTACCGCCGCGGCGGCGGCTGGTCCGCCGGTGCCCCGTAGCCGGGCCCCGCCGCTCCCGGTCCGGCGTCCGGCCCTTCGGCGGGTGATCCGGCGTCGAGCTCGGCCGCCCCCGGTTCCTGGGCCACCGGTTCCTGGGCCCCCGGCTCCGGCGCGTCAGGTCCCTGCGCATCGGGCTCGGCTTCCCGCGGCGCCGGGGCCAGCGGCCCGGCCGCGGCCGCCTCAGGTGTTACCGGTTCGGGCCCAGACTCGCTGCTCAGCCCCGTAGGCGCGGCCATCGGCCCTCCATCATGCGCAGTCCCCGCCGCCTCCGGTCACGGAACCGGCCCCTGTGGTCGACGGCGCACGCCCCGCCGGTGGGATGCGCCGATGCCCCACTACTTCCCGTCCTGCCCATAAACGACACATTGCCGCAAACGGGATGGGCCGGCCGCGGGCCCGCCGCTTCCGGGCGCCGCGCACGCCAGCCGGGCGCCGTGAGTACCCTTTCCTGGTGCGGTTGACGGAATTCTGGGCCCGGATGAGGGCGCAGTTCGGCGAGGCCTACGCCCAGAGCGTGGCCAAGGACTACGTGTTCGAGAAGCTGGACGGCCGTACCATCGAGCGGGCGCTGGCCGACGGGGTGGACGCCAAGCGGGTCTGGCGGGCCGTGTGCGACACGTTCGACGTACCGGAAAGTATCCGCTAGTCCCCGGCCCGGCTCACCGGCTGTGCCGGGCCCTGACCGGGCGTCATCCCGGCTGCGCAGGCGGGCGTGACAAGCCTTGCCGCAGGCCTGGCGCAGGGATTTCTCGCCGTCTTCGGCGTGTCGCGCATGATCGAATACACGTTCGCTCTATAGTTGACTCAGCGTAGCGCCCATGGCTGCTGGTGCCGGGGGCGGTAGCTCGTGAAATCCCCGCGGACGGGTCCCCGCGATGCGGTGCCCGCGGAAATGTCAGTGGCCGCACATAGCGTGTCCACTGATCCGCCGGGGATGACCGGCGGGACCACGACGAAGACGACCTGGGCGGTGCGGGAAGGTGCCCGCAGGCCCCTTACCCGGCAGGGAGTCCCTAATGGCAGGAAGCACCAAGCCGAGCCTCGAGCGGGCCGGCGACAGGGATAAGGCCCTGGAGTCCGCTCTCCTTCAGATCGAGCGGCAGTTCGGCAAGGGCTCGGTCATGCGCCTCGGCGAGGAGACCCGAGTGCCGGTCGAGGTTATCCCGACCGGTTCGATCGCACTGGACGTCGCCCTCGGTCTCGGCGGGCTGCCCCGCGGCCGCATTGTCGAGATCTACGGCCCGGAGAGCAGCGGCAAGACCACCGTGGCCCTGCACGCCCTGGCTAACGCGCAGCGGGCGGGCGGTATCGCCGCCTTCATCGACGCCGAGCACGCGCTCGACCCGGACTACGCCAAGAAGCTCGGCGTGGACACCGACGCGCTGCTGGTCTCCCAGCCGGACACCGGCGAGCAGGCCCTGGAGATCGCCGACACGCTGATCAGGTCCGGCGCCATCGACGTCGTCGTCATCGACTCGGTCGCCGCCCTCGTGCCGAAGGCGGAAATCGAGGGCGAGATGGGCGACAGCCACGTCGGCCTCCAGGCCCGGCTGATGTCCCAGGCCCTCCGTAAGATCACCGGCGCGCTGAGCCAGACCAAGACCACGGCGATCTTCATCAACCAGCTGCGGGAAAAGGTCGGCGTGATGTTCGGCTCGCCCGAGACCACCACCGGCGGCAAGGCGCTCAAGTTCTACGCGTCCGTCCGCCTCGACATCCGCCGGATCGAGACGCTGAAGGACGGCACCGACTCGGTCGGCAACCGCACCCGCGTCAAGGTCGTGAAAAACAAGTGCGCGCCGCCGTTCAAGACCGCGGAGTTCGACATCCTCTACGGAATCGGGATCAGCCGCGAAGGCAGCCTGATCGACCTCGGCGTGGAGCAGGGCATCGTGCGCAAGTCCGGTGCCTGGTACACCTACGAGGGCGACCAGCTCGGCCAGGGCAAGGAGAACGCCCGTAACTTCTTGCGCGAGAACGAGGACATCGCGCTCGAGATCGAGAAGCGGATCAAGGACAAGCTCGGCATCGGCGCCCGCCCTGACGCCGACGCCGCCACGGATCTCGTCCCCTCGATCCCCGCTCCCGGCCGGGCCGGTAACGGGGTCGGCGCGCCGCGGCCCGCCGCCGCTCCGTCCGGTGTCACCGTCTAGCAGGACATGACTCGTCGCAGGGCGTCCTCAGGGTCGCCGTCCGAGGAATCCCACGAGGCCCATGGGGTCGGGACCGAGGCCGGTGACCCTGAGGCCGAGGCCAGGCAGATCTGCCTTCGCCTGCTGACCGTCTCCCCGAGAACCAGGGCCCAGCTGGCCGTCGCGCTGCACCGCCGCGGGGTTCCGGCCGGGGCCGCCGATGCGGTGCTGGCCCGCTTCACCGACGTCGGCCTCATCGACGACGCCGCCTTCGCCCGGGCCTGGGTCGAGTCCCGGCACCACAGCCGCGGCCTGTCCCGGCGCTCGCTGTCGGCCGAGCTGCGACGGCAGGGCGTGGAGGCCGACGAGATCCGCGAGGCGGTCGGCATCCTGGATCCCGGGCAGGAGGCCGCCACCGCCCGCCGCCTGGTCGAGCGCAAGCTGGCCGGGACCCGCGGCCAGCCGTCCGAAGTCCGCATCCGGCGCACCGCCGCGACCCTGGCCCGCAAGGGATATCCGCCCGGCCTGGTCTTCCGCCTGATCAAGGAGGTCATGGAGGAGGAAGGGGCCGCCGCTGAGTCCCTCGAGCTGGATCCCGATCAGTTCCTGAGCCCCGACGACGCCGACGAGCCCTGTTACCCCGGCGCAGAGCCAGCCGAGCCCGGCGAGTAGCTCAGCATCGCGCAGAGTTCCGCCCTGCCGAGAGTCGGCCGTCATTCAGAAGCCCATTACGGCTACTGCTGGTAGTCGGCCAGGCACATCGGTTCAGGGCCCTGTCTTGATGAGAGATTCTAGAACGGCGCCGTAAACTGCGCCCCAGCCGATCCGCTGCTAGCAGCGACAATGTCTTGCTGGCCAGGGTTTTCGCCCGCATCGCGGACCATTGGCGCCGGTCAGGGCGCCTATTGCTTGATAAAACGGTTATCAAGCCTTAACCTCACGGCAGCGAGATGTTGTCCTGAACAGCAGGCCTGATCAGGCCTGCGGCCCAGCGGAGGAGATGCCGCCGAACACGTAAGGTAACCAGGAACCGGGCCGGCGAGCGCCCGGGCAGGCCGCCACGTGAGTGCGACTGCCCGCTTGAGGGCATAAATGCTTGAATCGGACCGATAGTTACAACATAAGGGTGCCCCGAGGGCTATGAACGGAAAGGGGTGACCGTGAGCAGCGGATTGTCGCTCGCGTTCATGGTGATCGGGTTGCTCGCGGTGGCGTTCGCGGTGGTTGTCCTCTGGCGCCGCTCTCCGGCCGCGGTGAACCCGCCCGCCCCCCGGAACCCGACCGCACCCAGCTCGACCAGGTCACCCAGGAAGCCGAGCAGATCCGCACCCGGGCCCAGGCGGAAGCCACCGGGATCCTGGAACGAGCCCGGCAGGAAGCCGAGCAGACCGCCCAGAGCCGCCGGGACGTCGACGAAGAAATCCGCTCCGTCAAGGACGAGGTCCGCGATCTGCGCGGAGACATCGAGCGCCGCGAGGTCCGGCTGGCCGATCGCGAGCAGCGGGTCGACGACGAGCTCAGGCGGATCGAGGATCGCACCCAGGCCCAGACGACCCGGGCCCAGGACCTCGATCGACGTGCCGCCGACCTGGACCGCCAGGAGGTAGCGCGCAAGAGCGAGCTGGAGCGCGTGGCCGGCCTCACGGCCGACGCGGCCAAGTCCGAGCTGGTCGCTGCCATCGAGAACCAGGCCAAGCGGGAAGCCGCCCTCATCGTCCGGGACATCGAGCACGACGCGAAGATCGAGGGGGAGAAGCGGGCCCGCGAGATCGTCACGCTGGCCATCCAGCGGGTGGCCACCGAGCAGACCAGCGAGTCCGTGGTGTCCGTCCTACACCTGCCGGGCGATGAGATGAAGGGCCGCATCATCGGCCGCGAGGGCCGCAACATCAGGGCCTTCGAGTCCGTTACCGGCGTCAACCTGATCATCGACGACACGCCCGAGGCCGTGCTGCTGTCCTGCTTCGACCCGGTGCGGCGCGAGATCGCCCGGCTCACCCTGGAGCAGCTGATCGCCGACGGCCGGATCCACCCGCAGCGCATCGAGGACGCCTACGAGCGCGGGAAGGCCGAGATCGAGCAGCTGTGCCGCCGGGCGGGCGAGGACGCCCTGGTCGAGCTCGGTATCACCGACATGCATCCGGAGCTGGTCGACCTGCTCGGCCGGCTCCGCTACCGCACCTCCTACGGGCAGAACGTGCTGCGTCACCTGGTCGAGTCAGCGCACGTGGCCGGCATGATGGCCAGCGAGCTGCGGCTGGATCCCCAGCTGCTCAAGCGCTGCACCGTCCTGCACGACATCGGCAAGGCCCTCACCCATGAGGTCGAAGGCAGCCACGCGCTGATCGGGGCCGAGATCGCCCGGCGCTACGGCGAGTCAGAGGACGTCGTGCACGCCATCGAAGCGCACCACAACGAGGTCGAGGTGCACACCGTCGAGGCCGTGCTGACCCAGGCCGCGGACGCCATCAGCGGCGGCCGGCCGGGCGCCCGGCGCGAGTCGCTCGAGATGTACGTCAAGCGCCTGGAGCGCCTGGAGCAGATCGCCGGCGCCCACGACGGCGTCGAGAAGGTCTTCGCCATGCAGGCCGGCCGCGAGATCCGGGTCATGGTCAAGCCCGAGCGGATCGACGACATCCAGGCCCAGGTCATCGCCCGTGACATCGCCAAGCAGGTCGAAGAGGAGCTGACCTACCCGGGCCAGATCCGCGTCACCGTGGTGCGCGAGTCGCGCGCCACCGAATTCGCCCGCTGATCAGGCGCCCAGCCACTTGGTGTTCCAGACATAGGCGTCGCCTGCTGTGTCGGTGCTGGCCAGCAGGTCGCCGCTCGGGCTGAACGCGACGCCGATGATGCTCTTGCCGCCCGGGTCGGTCAGCGTCTGCAGGTACTTGCCGGTGCTCACGTTCCAGAAGCTCACGTTGCCGATGGTGTCTCCCGCGGCCAGGTAGCGGCTGTCCGGGGTGAAGGCGATGTCGGCGAACTCGGAGTTGTAGAACGACTGCAATGTGGCCGCGAGCTTGCGGCTGGCCACGTTCCACACGTACACCACGCCGTCACTGGTGCTGGCCGAGACGTCGGAGGCGGCCAGCAGTTTCCCGTCCGGGCTGAACACGATGTCGTACAGGCCCTTGCTGCCCGGATCGGTCATGGTCGCGGTGAGCTGGCCGGTGACCACGTTCCACAGGTACAGGTTGCCGTTCGTGTCGCCGGTGGCCAGCAGTGACCCGTCCGGGCTGAACGCCACGCCGTACACGTTCTTCCCGCCCGGGTCGTGCACGGTGCTGGACGGCGCCGAGTTCGGGCTGGACCCGGCCACGTCCCACAGGTAGGCGCTGCCGCCGCTGCTGCCCACCGCCACCCGGCTGCCGTCCGGGCTGAACGCGACCCGGTCGTTGTCCCGGCTGCCGTTGGACAAGGTCGCGGTGAGCTTGCCGGCCGTGTTCCACAGGTAGATGTGGCCGTTCGCGTCAGCCATGGCGTACAAGCCGCGGGCCGAGTTGAACGCGATGCTGTTGATGCCGTTGCTGTTCGGATCGCTGAGGGTGTTCAGCTGCTTGCCGGTGGCGGGGTCCCACAGGTAGCTGTTCCCGTTGCTGTCCCCGGTGGCCAGGACGCCCTCGGAGCTGAACACGTCGCCGAAGACGTTCTTGCCGTTCGGGTCGTGCAGCGACAGCTGCGGCAGGGTCGGCACGGCGGCCTTCACGCTCGTGCTCGGGCTGGCCGACGGATGCCCGCTGCCCGGTGCCGACGACTGGACCGCCGCCTGCCCCTTGGGCGAGCCTCCGTGCGTGAGCAGCAGGCCGGCGGCCACGCCGATGGCCACCACGGCCGCGCCGGCGCCGATCAGCAGGCCGCGGCGCGGGACGCCGCTGCGCCCCTGGCCGCCCGCCTGCGGTGGCTGGGCCGGCGGCCACACCGGGGGCTGGGCCTGGGGCCCGTCCGGGCCGGCGGGCGACTGGTCCCTCCTGGTCATGTAGTCGTCGGTGCGCTGCCGCTGGGCGTCCCGGCCTGGCCCGGGCGCGGTGTCGTCGCTGGTCCGCGCGGCCTGGGTCGGCTCGTACAGCCCGCTCTGCCGCCCGGCCCCGCCGCCCGGCCCGGACCCGAAGGGCCCGCCGCCCGGCCCCGCCGTGCCGCCGGGCTGACCTGCCCCGCTTGCTCCCGGCGGACTTGCCGTTCCCGCTCCGGCCCCGCCACTGCCGCCCGGTGCACCGCTCAGCCCGGCCACGCCTGCCGCCGCGGCCGCGGCCGCCGGCCGCGCTCCGGCGTCGCTGCCCGGCCAGCCCGCGCCCGGCCCGCGGCCCGCGGCCGCACCGCCTGAGCCTGCGGGACCGCCTGAGCCTGCGGGACCGCCTGAGCCTGCGGGAGCGCCTGAGCCTGCGCCCGAAGAGCCACCCGGCCCAGGTGCGCCGCCGGCGCCGAACCCGCTTCCGGCCCCGGGCCCGCGGCCCGGGTCGGCGCGGGGCGGCCGCACCGTCTCGGCCAGCTCGGCCGCCGTCGCCTGGCCGAAGCTGTCCGCCTCAGCCAGCCGTTCCATGATGGCGGTCAGGCCGGGCCGGTCCGCTGCGTTCTTGGCCAGGCACTCGCTGATCAGCTGGCGGAAGCCGCGCTGCTCCGGCACCCCGGACAGGTCCGGCTGCTCGGTGGTGATCCGGTACATGACCGTCACGATCGAGTCATCGCCGAACGTGATCCGGCCCGTCGCGGCGAAGGCCAGCGTGCAGCCGAGCGCGAAGACGTCGCTGGCCGGGCCCGCGATCTCGCCGCGCAGCTGCTCCGGCGACATGTAGGAGTACGTGCCGACGACCATCCCGGCCGTCGTCATCGGGCTGTCCTCGGCCGCCCGGGAGATCCCGAAGTCGATGATGCGCGGCCCGTCGGCGGCCAGGATCACGTTGCTCGGCTTGAGGTCCCGGTGGACCAGCCCGCAGGCGTGGATCGCGGCCAGCCCCTCGGCCAGCCCGGCGCCGAGCTGGCGGACCCGGTCCAGGCTGAACGCCCCGCCCTCGGCCACCGCCTGCTGCAGCGACGGGCCGGGAATGAACGCGGTGACCATCCACGGCGCATCCGCGGAGGGATCGGCGTCGACCACCGAGGCGGTGTAGTAGCCGCCCACCCGGCGGGCGGCCTCGATCTCGCGCGTGAACCGCTCGCGGAACTGCTTGCCGCTGGCGTAACCGGAGTGGATGACCTTGACCGCGACCTGGCGGCCGCCGGGCGACAGGCCGAGGAACACCTGGCCCATGCCGCCCTCACCGAGCCGGCCGATGAGCCGGTAGTTGCCGACCCTGCTCGGATCGCCGGGCCGCAATTGCTCCATAACCCGAGTCCCACCCCGCCTGCCAGATACCGGACGATGCGCGGTTACCAGTAAAGAACCGCTGATCTTAGAAGATAAGTGTCCAAGGCTGCCCCGCGCCCCGCAACCGCCCAGACTTTACCCGCCGGCCCATATCCTGGTCACGTGACAGCAGCCGGCCGGACCTACGAGATCCGCACCTACGGGTGCCAGATGAACGCGCATGACTCCGAACGGCTGGCGGGCTTGCTCGACGAAGCGGGTTACCTGCCCGCCGCCGATGACCAAACCCCGGACCTGGTCGTGTTCAACACCTGCGCGGTCCGGGAGAATGCGGCGGACCGGCTGTACGGCAACCTGGGCCACCTCCTGCCGCACAAGCGCAACGGCATGCAGATCGCGGTGGGCGGCTGCCTGGCCCAGATGGAGCGCACCAAGATCACCCAGCGCGCCCCGTGGGTCGACGTGGTCTACGGCACCCACAACATGGCCTCGCTGCCTGCCCTGCTCGAGCGGGCCCGGATCAGGGGAGAGGCCCAGGTCGAGTTCGCCGAGACGCTGGAGACCTTTCCCTCGCTGCTGCCCGCCCGGCGGCAGTCCGCCTACTCGGCCTGGGTCTCCATCTCGGTGGGCTGCAACAACACCTGCACCTTCTGCATCGTGCCCAGCCTGCGGGGCAAGGAACGCGATCGCCGCCCCGGCGACATCCTGGCCGAGGTCGGCGCGCTGGCCGCCGAGGGAGTCATCGAGGTCACGCTGCTCGGCCAGAACGTCAACTCCTACGGAGCCGAGTTCGGTGACCGGCAGGCGTTCGGCAAGCTGCTGCGCAGCTGCGGAGAGATTGAGGGCCTGGAGCGGGTCCGGTTCACCTCCCCGCACCCCCGTGACTTCACCGACGACGTCATCGAGGCCATGGCGCAGACCCCGAACGTCATGCCCAGCCTGCACATGCCGCTGCAGTCCGGCTCGGACACCGTGCTGAAGGCCATGCGCCGGGCCTACCGCCGCGACCGCTACCTGGCCATCCTGGACCGGGTCCGGGCCAGCCTGCCCGGCGCCGCCATCACCACCGACATCATCGTCGGCTTCCCGGGCGAGACCGACCAGGACTTCGAGGACACCCTGGACGTCGTGCGCCGGGCCCGGTTCGCCGGCGCCTTCACCTTCCGCTACTCCATCCGCCCCGGCACCCCGGCTGCCACCATGGACGACCAGGTCCCGGCCGAGGTGGTGCAGGAGCGGTACGACCGGCTGGCCGCGCTGGTCGAGGAGATCACCTACGAGGAGAACCAGAAGCTGACCGGGGCCACTGTCGAGGTGCTGGTCGCCGAGGGAGAGGGCCGCAAGGACGCCGCCACCCAGCGCCTGTCCGGCCGGGCTCGCGACAACCGGCTGGTCCACTTCGCCCCGCACGGCACCGACCCGCGGCCCGGCGACATCGTCACCGTGGCCGTCACCCGCGGTGCCCCTCATTACCTGCTGTCCGACGCGGCGCCGCTGTCGCTCCGCCGGACCCACGCCGGCGACGCCTGGGAAGCCGCCACCCAGACCCCCGAGCCCGCCGCCGCGGCCGCGGCCGCGGAGGCTCCCGTCCTGCTCGGCATGCCCGTCCCCGGCCCGCGCCGCTAGCCGCCGCTCTTACTCGCCGCTCTTATTCGCCGCGCAGCCGCCGGGCGATGAACGCGCGTGCCGTCGGCGCAAGCTCCAGTTCCAGCGCCGCCCGGTAGGCCCCGGCCGCTTCCTCGCCGCGCCCGAGGCGGCGCAGCAGCTCGGCCCGGGCGATGTGCAGCTGCGGCCAGCGCCGCAGCTGCGGATGATGCCCCACTGCGTCCAGGATGACCAGCCCCGCGGCCGGCCCCTCGGCCATGGCCACCGCCACCGCCCGGTTGGCCTCCGCCACCGGGGTCGGCTCGTACCGGATCAGCTCCGCGTACAGCAGCGCGACCTGCCGCCAGTCGGTCTCCCCGGCGCTGGGCGCGGTCGAGTGGCAGGCCGCGATGGCCGCGTGCAGCTGGTACGGGCCGGGCCGGCCCAGCCGCAGGGCCGCCTCCAGCACCGCATCGCCCTCGGCGATCATCGCCTGGTCCCACCGGCTCCGGTCCTGGTCCTCCAGCAGCACCAGGTCGCCCGCGTCGTCGGCGCGGGCCGACCGCCGCGCGTCGGTCAGCAGCAGCAGGGCCAGCAGACCCATCGCCTCGGCTTCGCCGGGCAGCAGCCCGGACACGCCGCGGGCCAGCGAGATCGCCGCGTCACAGAGGTCGCCGCGGACCAGGTCCTCGCCGCCGGTGGCCATGTGGCCCTCGGTGAACAGCAGGTAGATCACCCGCAGCACCGCGGCGAGCCGCTCGGGCCGCTCGGCCGGGCCGGGCACGCGGAACGGGATCCCCGCCTCCCGGATCTTGGCCTTGGCCCGGACCAGCCGCTTGGCCATCGTCTCCTCGGGCACCAGGAAAGCCGCCGCGATCTCGGCCGTCGACAGCCCGCACACTGACCGCAGCGTCAGGGCCACCCGGGCCGGCGGCCCCAGCGCCGGGTGGCAGCACATGAACACCAGGCTGAGCGGGTCTGTGTCCCGCGGGGCTGGGTCCTGTACCGGGCCAGGCTCGCCGAGCTCGCGCATCGAGGCGGCCTCCTTCGAGCCGCGGGCCGTCTCCCGGCGCAGCCGGTCGACGGCCTTGTGCCGGGCCACGCCGATGAGCCAGCCGAGGGCGTTGTCCGGCTCTCCCGCGGACGGCCACTGCTCCAGTGCGGCCACGCACGCGTCCTGCACGGCGTCCTCGGCCGCGGCCAGGTCGCCGGTCAGTCGGCACACGGTGGCCACCGCCGCCCACCAGTGCCGGCGGATGAGCTGGTCGAGCGGATCGCTCATCCGGCGGCCTAGGAGACGACCGGCCTGATCTCCACCGAGGCGTCCTGCGCCGCCGGGCTGCGAGCCGCCCAGGCCAGGGCCTCGTCGAGGTCGGCGCACTCGATGATGCTGTACCCGCCGAGCTGCTCCTTGATCTCCGCCGAAGGCCCGTCGGTGATGAGCGTCTCGCCGTCCCTGACGCGGACCGTGGTGGTCGAGGACCGGGCGCCCAGCGCCGCGCAGTCGACCAGGACCCCGGCCGCAGCCATGGCCTCCACGGCCACGCCGTACTCCTGCATGAGCCGGCCGATCTCGGGGGTCCCGGGCTCCGGCAGCGCGTCGGTCGTCCGGTTGAGCAGCAGCAGGTACTTCATGATCGGTTTCCTCCAGCGGGGATGCGGGTTGGCCTACTCCCTACTATCGAACGGGCCCCGCCGGGATGGACACAATCGGCTGCGCCCAGTGCGGACGGCCCAGTGCGGACGGCCCAGTGCGGACGGCCCGGTGCAGGCGGCCCGGTGCAGGCGGGCCGGTGCAGGCATCTCGTGCAGGCTGCTAGTGCAGCTGGCTGCGCAGCGCGGTGACCCGCTGCACGGCGGCGTTGAACGCGGCCGAGGCCAGCTTCCCGCCGTCCAGCGCGCTGGCCAGCGCCGAGGTGACCGTCTGGCCCTGGCCGGGGTCGCGCGCCGAGCACAGCAGCAGGTCCATGCCGGCCTGCGCGGCCAGCACGGCCCGCTTGGCGTCACTGCCGAACGCCTTCAGGGCTCCCGCCTCCAGCGCATCGGTGATCGTCACGCCCTGGTAGCCGAGCCGCCCGCGCAGCTCGTCCTGGATGACCTTGGCCGACAGGCCGGCCGGGTGGGCGCCGTCCAGCGCCGGGTACGTCGCCCAGGACACCATGATGAGCTTCACGCCTGCGGCGATCGCGGCCGGATAAGGCGCCTCGTCCCGGGCCCGTAGCTGCGACAGCGGCACGTTCAGGGTGACCGGCCCGGTGTCCGTGTTCTGCGCCTTGGTCGCCGAGCCCAGCCCGGGAAAATGCTTGGCCGTGGCGGCCCCCCCGGCCACCTGCTGGGCCGTGATGAAGGCCTTCCCGCATCCGGTCACCACCGACGGCGTGCTGCTGTAGGACCGCCCGAACTCGTCGATGAAGTTCCCCGCCGCGTCGTACACGTCCAGCACCGGCGCCAGGTTCACGTTCAGGCCGGCCCCGGCCAGGTTCCGCCCGGCGGCCGTGCCCGCCTGGGCCGCCTTCTGGCCCGGGTCGCTGGACGCCCCGATCTGCTTCTCCGACTGGGCCGGATCGCCGGGCAGCCGCCGGACCTCGCCGCCCTCCTGATCGGTCATCAGCAGCAGCGGCGCCGCCACCGGGCTCTTCTTGTGCGCCTGCACCAGCTGCGCCACGACCGACTTGAGCTGGGCGTCACTGGCGACGTTGTCGCTGAAGAAGATCACCCCGGCCGCCTGGCCCGCGCTGATGGCCTGCAGCAGCGCCGCCGGCACGGTCCGGCCCGGGTAGGAGTAGATCACCCGCTGGCCCGCCCGCTGGCGCGACGTCAGCGTGACCTGTGCCCGGGCGGCCCGGGCCGGCGCGGCCTGCGCCACGCCCCCGGCCGTCGACAGCAGTGCGGCCACCGGCGCCACGGACCCCAGCGCCAGCAGGCTCCTCAGTACGCCGCGGCGGTCCGTACCAGGCGTCCCCGTACCCCCGTCATCCCCCATGGTTCCCACACCCTACTCGCGGGCTGCAACCGTGGGTAGAGGGATGGGTACTGAGAGTTACCGCCGGTCGTCTAGCCCGCCCGGGCTCCGGCTCAGCCGGCGCTGCTGTCCAGCCAGCCCTCGATGCTGCGGGCCAGCGTCGGCATCGGCAACGAGCCGTGGTCCAGGACCGCGGCGTGGAAGGCGGGCAGCGAGAACGCGTCGCCCAGGCGCTGCCGGGCTTCCTCCCGGATCCGCAGGATCTCCAGCTTGCCGGTGAGATAGGACAGGGCCTGCCCCGGCATCACCACGTACCGGTCGATCTCCGAGGCCAGGAACTCCCGCGGCATCGGCACGTGCGTCACGGCGAACTCCAGGGCCTGCTCCCGGCTCCACCCGTAGTAGTGCAGGCCGGTGTCGACCACCAGCCGCGCGGCCCGCATCAGCGACGTGCTGATCGACCCGAGCAGGCCGCGCTCGTCGGCGTACAGGCCGGTCTCCTCGGCCAGCTGCTCCGCGTACAGGCCCCAGCCCTCGGAGAACACCGAGAGGCTGCGCTGGCGCTGCAGCGCGGGCAGGTCGGTGAGCAGCTGCAGCCGGGACAGCTGCAGGTGATGCCCGGGCACCGCCTCGTGGAAGGCCACGACCTCGATGTCCCAGCCTGTCCCGGCCGTCGGCCGTTCGGTGTTGAACCAGAACGTCCCGGGCCGCCCGCCGTCCAGCCGCGGCGGCGTGTAGTGCGGGGCGGCGCCGCTGACCGCCACCACCTCGGGCATCGGCGTCACATCGCACGGCGGCGGCAGCGGCGCGGGGAAGACCTCGCCCGCCTGGGCCTCGGCCCGGCGGACCGCCACCGTCGCCTGCCGGATGGCCTCTTCCGGGGTGATCTTCCCGGCCGAGTCTCGTAGCGCTCCCAGCACCTCCTCCAGCCCGGATAGTCCCAGGTTCGCGCCGAGCTCTACAGCCCGGGCCTCCAGCGCGGCGATGTGGTCCAGGCCGGTCTGGTGCAGCTGCTCGGCGGTCAGCGGCAAAGTGGTGTAGATCTGCACCGCCCGGGCGTAGTCGTCCTGGCCGCCCGGCAGGTGCGTGAGCCCCGCCTGCGCCGACGTCCGGGACCGCGGCAGCAGCTCCCGGACGGTGTCCACCCACCGCTCCAGAGCCGGCCGGATCACCTCTTCGCCGATCGTGCGCCGCTGCGCATCCCACTCGGCCGTCCCATCCCACCCGGCCGGCGGCTGGGGGGCGAGCAGCGGGGCGGGCACCGGGGCGGAAAGCACGCTTTCGGCCCAGGCCACGGCCTGCTCGGCCAGCGGGGCCACCGGGTAGCGCCCCTTCGACGCTCCGGCCCGCAGCCGCTCGGCCACCTGGTCCAGCCACTCTCCGCCGCGCCGCAGCCGTCCCAGGTAGGCCTCGGCCGCGGGCACGTCGACCAGGACGGTGCGCGCCGCCACGGCCATGAACAGCGCCGGGCCGGAGTACTGCATGGCCGTGACCGTGTGGTCGTCCCGGGCCATGTCGACGTCCGCGATCTCGGTCGCGGCTGCCTCCCGTGCGCACTCGACCGTGACCGCGTCGGCCAGCGTGAGTGACCCGGCCGCGATCTGGTCGGCTTCGGTGACGAAGCGCTGGGCTTCGGCCCGCCACGCCTGTGCGCCGGCCTCACTCTGGTCCGGGACCAGGTCGTCATAGCCGGGAATGCCGTACATGCTGGCCGCGAACGGGTTCTGCTCGAGCCACCGCTCGTGGAAACGGTCCGCCAGGTCGCGCGCTGTGCTCATGATCCTCCTGTCGAAGACAAGGATCATTAAACTGAACGGACCGTGGCTCGTGCACCCGGCCCCGTTGAACGGCACGAAAAAGGCCCGGCCTTCCGGCCGGGCTCGCGGCGGTACGTGAACGGCGGCGGGACAGTCGATCGGACCCTACCGTCACTGCCCGCCGCCCTGAGCAGGGCAGCGGGCAGCGAACCCGCGTTACCCAGGCACGCCCCGCGCGGCACCTGCGCGACCAGGCACGTCAACGGCACGCCTTTTCGGTCAGGCACGCCCTGGTAGGGATGACAGAGCACCACCCCCTGTCGCCAGCGGTTGGTGATCCACCATGATGGAAGTCGGCTAGCCGGGACCCCGAGGGGGAGTCAGCTATGGGTTTCTTTTCCTGGTTCAGTTCCTGCGGAACTGTGGGCGAGGACGACCCGCCCACCCTGGTCCACACCAACTACTCCGAGGAGGACCCGGAGCTGGCGGAGATCCAGCGCCGGGCGGAAGAGGATGTCGCCCGGGTCCAGCAGGACGATAAGTACTTCGGCGGGGATTCGCCGGACGAGCTGTGACGCGGCCCGGCCGATCCGGCCGGGCCCCCGGGACTATCCGCCCGCCGGGCCCTGGCTGGCCGTCGTTTCCCCGACGGCCAGCCGACCCAGGGTGCTGATTTCCGTCCCGGCTTGCACCGTTGCTGGCGCGGCAGATGCCTGATCCGCCGTTGGACGAGGCACCTGCGCCGCTCTTCGATCCGGTCAGCGTGCTGTGCTGCCTCAGATCGTGAGGTCGGCTTCGATCGACCGGAGGTTGTGCCGGGCCAGCGCCAGGTTGGCCTTGCCCCGGTCGAGGACGAGGTAGAGGAAAAGGCCTTGCTCGTTGCGCGAATTCTTGAGCAGCCGGATGAGGTGATACTGCTTGCTGAGCGTGATCAGAATGTCTTCGATCGAGTCGTCCAGCCGCAGCGATTCCATCGTGCGCATCTTGGCCCGGATCACTTCGGTGTTGCCGGCGGCGGCCACATCCAAATCCAGATACTTTCCCCCGCCGAGCGCGCCGAGGGACATTCCGCTTTCCCAGTCGACGATGCAAACTCCTACTGCACCGTCAATGGTCATTGCCTCTTTGAGAGCCGTTTCCATGTTCATGCGTGACCCCGCCTTTCGATTTTTGATGGGTCGTTGTCACGATAACGAACCCTCTCGTTACCCGCCCGGAGAATGCCTTTTCTTCACCTTTACCATAAGTAGTCATATAACTACCTTAGGTGATGACATACGCACTGAACAGGTAACTTCTGAGCGGTCTCAGCAGCTAAACCTGGCCGTTACTATTAATTGACTTTGCCGCTAGGAATTACTAACCGCGAAGATAGCCTGAGTGCGTCAGGTAAATCAGTAGACTCGATCGGCGTACATCTTTACAGCGACAATTATTGGTTTGCGCGGATATGCGCGGTATTACCAGGTTGTCCCATATGGTCTTCATGTCCGTCTTGAACGGGGAAGTGATCTCGGCTGACCAGTTCACCAGAGCTAGTAACAATGCGCCTGGGTGCGGTGCTGGCGTCGATGGCCGCCCGGCGGGCTTCCGGGATCTTGACGATCGTGGGGGATCCGGCCGGGATCATCTATTTTGATCAAGGGCAGATCACCTGCGCCCGGGCGTCCTGGATACCGGATATAGGGGCGCGCCTGCTCGGCCAGCTAGGGCCGTCCGCCGGATCACCGGACCTTCTGGCCGGCGCCGACGAGCCGGACCGGGACATCGGCACCTTCCTGGTCCAGCGCAATCACCTGACCGTTCCGGAGCTGGCCGGCATCCTTCGTTCCGTGGTCGTGGACGCGGTCATCGCGCTGACCGCCTCGGCCGGCGAGGGTGCTTATATCTCCGATATCCGCTTCACCTCGGCGGGCACGCACTGGGCCGCCGCCTTCTCCTGCCAGGACGTCGACTCGGTGCTGGGCGAGGCGGCCCGCCGGGCGGCCCGGATGGCTTACTTCGGCCTCGGCCGCGGCACTCCGGTGCGGCTGCACGACCTCGACCGGGCTTCCGCGGTGCTGAACCGGACGCAGTGGACCCTGGCCTGCGCCATCGACCGGACGGCCTCCGCCCAAGAGCTGGCCTGGCGCTGCGGCCTGGCCCTCTACGACGTGATCGAGAACGTCGGGGAGCTGATCGCCGCAGGCCTGTGCGAGCCGGATGAGGCGGCCGCGCCCGCACCCCCCGGTCCGCTGGCCGAGTGGTTCGGGCCCGACGCGCCGGCTGCCGTCCTGCCGGCTGCCGCCTGGCCGCCCCCTTCTCTCGCGCCCGCCCCGCCGTCCGTCATGGCGCCCCTGGTCAGCCCGGCACCGGAGCCAGCGCCGTCCAGCCCGCCGCCGGCCGAGGACCGGGTTCCGGCTAACTTGCCTCGCCGGGCCCGGCCCGCCTCGGCCCTGCCGGTCCCGCCTGTCATCGCGACGTTCAGCGCGGCGGACCTCGGCCCTATGCGGATCGAGATGACCCCGGCGGCACCGGACCTGCTGCGCCGGGTCCTGGACGGACTCAAGAGAAGCTAGCCGCACGCCGCGTCAACGCCACCGTCCCGGCCTGGGCGGGCCGCGCAGGCCGGCGGGGGAGTGGCCGCCAGAAAGGGCCCTTCAAACGGGCCCGCGGGGAACGGGCCCGCTAGGAAGCGGCCGGGCGCCTGCGCGGCAGCGGCGGCCCGGCCACCCCCGGTGCCTGCGCACCGGGTGCCTGAACTCCGTGGGGCGGCGCCGCCGGAGCCGGTGCCCCGTTCGCCGGCTGCCCGTTGGCCGGCGTGCCGTGCGCCGGCGTCCCCTGCGGCTGCTGGCCGTGCGCCTGCGCGCCGGGCCCGGGGACCGCGGGCCTCGGCGCCGTCGCCGCCATCTCCGCCGCCCGCACCGGCGCGGCCCACGCTCCGATCTGCGCCGAGTACCCGGCGATGCGGTCGATGATCTCGCGCGCCCGGTACTGCAGCATGCCCACGTTGAGGCTGCTCGTCCCGATGACCGCCACGATCGCGGTATCGCCGGCCGCGTAGACGGCCAGGTATCCGTCGTTGCCGCGGGCCACCGCCTCGCGGAAGCTCCCGCAGCCCGTGGTCAGGGTCGCCCGGCTGGCCAGCGCCAGGGTCGCCGCCGAGATCGCCGCGATCTGGGACGGTTCGAGACCGGGCACGTCGTGCGCGAAGACCAGGCCGTCACTTGTGGCGGCGATGCTGCCGCGGACGCCGGCGACCTGCTGCCTGATCAGCAGGAGCTGCGCTCGTACCAGGTCCTCGAGAGGCGGGTTGCCCTGCTGCACGGCCGGCATCATGCGCCACCTCCCGTGGTGGTACCAGCGCTGATGACAGGCATTGTGTCCCCTTTCCTAAGCGACGCCGCCCGGACGAACGACATGGCGGCCAGGCCTCGCTGCGGTACCTCGCCCGGTGTCGACAGCAGGCGCATGACCAGAAGCTTGTACACGTCGATGGTGGTGCCGAAGACGCTGCGGCTCAGGCTCAGGGCGAGATCGCGAGGCGTGCTGGTCGACCCGACCCGGATCAGCAGCGCCCACTGCCAGGCCGATATGCGGATCGAATCAGAACGGAGGTGGGGGTGCCGCGATATGCGCGTGTCCGGCGTCAGGACGGCCGAGAGTTGTTGCATCAGCCGTTGCCGCCGGGTGATCTCGGCCAGCATGGCATTCACCGAAAGGCCTGGCGCCGCCGCGACCGGAAGCCTTGACGGCCGGAATTTCCCGTAGCGCGCCTGCGCTCCGAACAATTCCAGGACCGCATCGACGATGGGCTCCGTGGCGGTCCGGTAGGCCGATATTTTCCCTAACGGCGGGACTTCGCCGCCCTCCGATGAAAAGGGATCGGTTACCACGGCTGGCGTCCGCTGGGATTCAGCCCGGATTACCTGGCCGTTACGGAAGTAAATGGCGCCGTCTTCGTTACCGGAAAACGGCAGCATCCCGGTGCCGCTGGATGCCTCGATCTTTTGCAGCCGCCCGGTGACCAGGCCCTCGTAGGTGTCCGCGGTCGGCCTGGTCGGCAGCAGGGAAGCGGTCAGCAGCCGGGCCCGCCGAAGCCGTGGTGTCTGGCTCATGCGGCGAACGCGAGGCAGAAGTTGCGGATCTCGCGACGGGCCAGGGCCAGGTTGGCCCGCGCCCGGTCCAGGATGACGACCAGCAGGATGCTCGGGTCAAGCTCGTCGGACGCCAGCCGGATGATGTACTGCTGGCTGCGGAAGGTGACCATCACGTCCTCCAGGCCGTCCGCCGGAAGCTCGCTGGCCAGCAGGGATAGCACGGTGATGATGTCCGCCGCCCCCGCGGCCACGGTCGGCAAGCTGATATCGTCCTGCTCTTGGCGGGCGGCCAAGACCATTCCGGTGGAAATGTCGACCAGGCACGCCAGCAGGAAGCCTTCGATCTCGGTCAGCGGGTCGAGCGCCGCTTCGGCCTCACTAGCGATCAAGGATGCTTCCTCTCTAGCGGGCTTGCGCAGGCGGCCGGATGCGACGGGAAGCTACCGGATCCGGTACCCCGACATCGTAGGACACCAGTCGCCTAACTGACGGCATAGTCACGAATAAGCAGGCAACGGCCAATCGGAATGAAAGCGGTATCCCCCAAATGTCCGAAATGAAATAATTTACGGCATTCTCCAGCGGCGCCAGTTCATTCACCGGGTTCATTCACCGGGTTCCTGACCTGCGGTCCTGGGCCATGCGACGGCACGCCTGCGACTCAGCCGAACATGCGGAGCAGGAGCTCGTCGAAGGCGGCGGCGCCGGCCTCCATCGCGGCCTCCTGGTCCGGCGCCCGGGCGACCAGCAGCGCGACCTCGTTGACCGAGGCCAGCAACACGTGTGCCAGGGTGTCGACCAGTTCCTGCCGCAGTTTCCCCTGGTCGGCGATGAGCTGAAGCACCGCCTTGACCATCCCGAGGGCGTGCCGCTCCTCCATGGCCCGCCAGCGCTCCCAGCCGAGCACCGACGGCCCGTCGATGAGCAGGATCCGCCGTACCACCGGATGACCCGCCAGCCGGATCCAGGCCAGCGCCCCGCTCCGCAGCGCGGCCACCGGGTCGGTGAAGTCGCCGGCCTCGGCGCCCATCTGCGCTCCGATGCTGGTCTCGACCTCTTCGGCCACCGCCTCGAACAGCGCCTCCTTGCTCGGGAAGTGGTGGTAGAGCGACCCCCGGCTGACCCCGGCCTCGCGCAGCACGGCCTCGACGGAGGTGTCCTCGTACCCGCGCTCGGCGAACATCGGCATGGCGATGGCGATCAGCTGGGCCCGCGTCGCCTCGCCCCGGGCCACGTTCCTGTTCTGCCGCTCGCCCGGCTGGCCTGCCGCCCGTTCCGTCGCGCCGTCATCCGTCCGGTCCATCGCGGCTCCAACCAACCTTGACAGACCGACTGTCGGTCTGTTTATCATAAACCGACAGTCGGTCTAATTATTGTAATGCATCTCTCCGAAGGGTGAGCGTAATGCAGCTAACCGAACTCGAGGCCTACCGCCACACCGCCGCGACCAGCTCCGGCGAGATCAGCTACCTGGACGTCGGCGCCGGCCCGGTCGCCTTGTTCGTGCACGGCATCGCCACCAACGCCTACATGTGGCGGCACGTCATCAGCGCGATGTCCGACCGCCGCCGGTGCCTCGCCATCGACCTCCCGCTGCACGGCCGCAGCCCCGTCTCGGCCGAGCAGGACTTGTCGCTGGCCGCGCTGGCCGCGGGCCTGGAGGACTTCTGCGCGGCTCTCGGGCTCGATCGCATCGACCTGGTCGCCAACGACACCGGCGGGGCCATCGCCCAGATCTTCGCCGCGCGCCACCCGCGGCGGCTGCGCACCCTCACGCTCACCGACTGCGATACCGCCGACAACCTCCCCCCCGAGGCGTTCAAGCCCATGATCGACGTCGCCGCGGCGGGCAATCTCGCGCCGGCTGCCGTCGAGATGGTCGGCGACATCAAGGCCTCGGCTGAGGTCTCCTTCGGGTCCTCCTACCAGCGACTGGGCCAGGTCGACTACGAGGTGATCCGCTCCTACCTGGAGCCGTGCCTGGGCACCCTGGAGCGCGCCCGCCAGTTCGAGCGGCTGCTCGTCTCACTCGACCCCGGTGACCTGCACGCGGTCACCCCGCAGCTCAGGCAGCTCACCGTGCCCACTCTCATCGTCTGGGGCGCGGACGATGAGTTCTTCGACCTCTCCTGGGCCTACTGGCTGCGCGACACGATCCCCGGCGTGACCCGCGTCGTCACCGTCGACGGCGCCCGCCTGCTCTTCCCCGAGGAGCGCCCCATGGATCTCGTGCCGCACCTGCGCCAGCACTGGGCCGGCCAGGGCTAACTCGTTCGAAAGAGCGATCGGGGTTTCCGATTCTTCGATTATATGTTTTAATAGCGGCACACGTTTCGATACTGGCCGCGAATCTCCGGCCGGCCCCAGGGAGACGACATGCTCGCCGCTGCCGCCGTAGGCACCAGCCAACCCATTGTCGCGGCCCTGCTCGGGCTCGGCGCCTCGTGTCTGGCCGGGGCCGTGGTGGCCATGGCCTGGAGCGTGCACACCCGGCAGATCCGGCTCGCCGAGCTGCTGGTCCGGCGCCAGTTCATCCTCAGCCGGGAGCCGGCCGAGACCGAGGCGGGCCTCAACGGATACGCCAACGGGTTTGCCAGCGCCGAGGCCGACCGCCTCCAGATCCAGGAGACGCTGGAGGCGGTCGGGGCACGCGAGTTCCAGGCCGGCCAGCTCCGGGAAAGCCAGGCCCGGGAGGCCCAGGCCCGGGAAGCCCAGGCCCGGGAAGCCCTGGGCCGGGAAACCCAGGCCCGCGAGGCACAGCGGGACGCCCAGCCGCGGGAGGCTCAGGCCGGGCCCAAGGGTAACGGGACCCACCCGGCCCGGGGGAGCGCCCGGCCCGGGAAGCTGACCATCGAGGGCCCGGAGACCGTCGTGGTCGGTGAGCAGGTCTCCTACCGTGTCCGGCCGTCGGCCGTCGGGACGGCCGTGACCTGGGCGGTGGGCGGCGGTTCGGTCTCTCAGGCGCCTGATCCGGCCCGTCCCGACGAGCTCGTTCTC
This sequence comes from uncultured Actinomycetes bacterium, assembly GCA_963744005.1. Taxonomy (GTDB): domain Bacteria; phylum Actinomycetota; class Actinomycetes; order Streptosporangiales; family Streptosporangiaceae; genus Palsa-504. The sequence goes on from CAVURU010000004.1 coordinate 1,190,181, forward strand.
ATCGCCGACCGCCCTGGTGAGCTGATGCTCCACGTCCGGGTCCGTGAAGGCCTCACCGAGCGCCGTGAGACGAAGTCCATCACCGCGGTCCCCGAGCCCGCCCCGGCCGCCGCGCCCTTCCCGCTGCGGCTGTTCCTGCACGGATGGGGCCTGGTCGTGGTGGCCGTGATGGTGATCGGCTTCGCTGGTGCCCTCGTCGCCCTGGGCGACCTGACCTCCGCCGACTTCATCGCCCTGGTTGTCCCGGTCACCGCGCTGCTCGGCGTGCTGGCCGCCGTCCGCGGCGGCAGCGAGGCCGGCCCGCCCGCCGCCGGGCAGGCTCCGCCCCGGTCGCAGGCCTGATTCAGGCCCGCAGCTGACCCGCGGCCCGCAGATCGTCGAACAGCAGCTGATCGACCCGCGGCACCCGGGGCCGGTCGGAATAGCAGAACCAGGCCAGCTCGTCGATCTCGCTGCTCGCCGCCAGCGTCCCGGAGTACTCAGCGCGATAGCAGCTCATCCGCACCACCACTGGCCCGAGCCGGGCGTCCGGCTGCGCGGCCTGGTAGGTGCCCACGTGCCGGACCGTCTCGGGCCGCAGCGCCACCGTCAGCTCCTCGCTGATCTCGCGCAGCAGCACCTGAAGGTCGGTCTCCGTGCCCTCCCGCTTCCCGCCCGGGACGTAGAAGACGTCCTTGCCGCGCGGCCGCGCGCACAGCACCCGGCCCCGCTCCAGGTGCACCCAGGCCACGGTGTCCACCTCGGCCTGCGCCCCGTCCCGGACCGCCCCGTTCAGCGCCGCCCCGTTCAGCGCAGTCCCCGGAAGAACGCCCGCACGTCCCCGACCAGCAGATCAGGTTCTTCCATGGCCGCGAAATGCCCGCCCCGGTCGAATTCCGACCAGTGCACGATGTGGTTGGACCGCTCGGCCAGCCGCCGGACCGGGGCCGCGATCTCCTCCGGGAACACCGCCACCCCGGTCGGCACCGTCGAGATGGCCGGCCCGGGCCCGGCTGCCGCCCCGGCCGCCCGGGCGGTCCGTGCCGCCGCGACCGCCTCGTAGTAGAGCCGCGCCGACGACCCGGCCGTCCGGGTCAGCCAGTACACCGAGATGTTGGTCAGCAGCTGGTCCCGGTCGACCCCGGCCAGCCCGCCGTCGGCCCACTGGCCGAACTTCTCCGCGATCCAGGCCAGCTGCCCGGCCGGGGAGTCGGTCAGGCCGTAGCTGAGCGTCTGCGGCCGGGTGCCCTGGATCGCGCTGTACCCGGTCCCGGTCAGCCGGAACTGCCGCAGCCGCTCGATCCGGCCCCGGTCCCGCTCGTCCAGGTCCGGCGGCGGGTCGCCCAGCGGCGACAGCATGTTCAGGTGCACGCCGATCACCTGCTCCGGCGCGATAAGCCCGAGCTCCCGGGAGATGCCCGAGCCCCAGTCGCCGCCCTGCGCGCCGTACCGCGGATAGCCGAGGCCCTGCATCAGCTCATCCCACGCCCGGGCTATCCGGGTCACGTTCCAGCCCCGCTCGCGCGTCGGCCCGGAGAACCCGTAACCGGGAATCGACGGGACGACGAGGTGGAACGCGTCCCGCGGATCACCGCCGTGCGAGGCCGGATCGGTCAGCGGGCCGATCACCTCCATGAACTCGACCACCGAACCGGGCCAGCCGTGCGTCATGACCAGCGGCAGCGCGTCCGGGACAGCCGAGCGCACATGCAGGAAGTGCACCCGCTGCCCGTCGATCTCGGTGTTGAACTGAGCGAAGCCGTTCAGCCGCCGTTCGTGCACCCGCCAGTCGTAGCTGCCGCCCCAGTACCCGGCCAGCTCCCGCACGTCCTCCAGCGCGATGCCGTAGTCCCAGCCCGACCCGGGGATCTGGTCCGGCCACCGGGTCCGGGCCAGCCGCTCGCGCAGGTCGTCCAGCTCGGCCTGCGGCACGTCGATCCGGAATTCCTCGATGCTCTCCATGATCGAAGACCGTACCCCGGCCAAAGACCGGTCAGCCAGGGCCCGGAGAAGGCGAAGACCAAGGCCAGGGCGCATGACGGGCGGCCCTGGTAGCGTCGGGCACGGGGGCTGGCCTGGCCTCCGTGCCGGGGGTTCCCCGGCTCGCTCATGCGACGAAGCAGGAGATGATCATGGCTTCTCGGCTGAACCCATACCTCAACTTCAACGGTGACGCCCGGCAGGCGCTGGAGTTCTACGCCAGCGTGTTCGGCGGCGACCTCACCCTGAGCACCTTCGGCGAATTCGGCGGCCAGGGCACGCCTGACGCCGACCGCATCATGCACGGCCAGCTCGAGACCACGGCGGGCTACACCATCATGGCCGCCGACGTCACCAGCGAGATGCAGTTCCAGGCGCCGGCCGGCTTCTCCATCAGCCTCAGCGGCGACGACGACTCCCTGCGCGGCTACTGGGAGAAGCTGTCGTCCGCCGGCACCGTCATCATGCCCATGGAGAAGCAGGCCTGGGGCGACGAGTTCGGCATGTGCGCCGACCAGTTCGGCGTCCCCTGGGTGGTCAACATCAGCCAGCCGCAGGCCTAGCCCAGGCTCGCCGTCCACTCGGCGATCCCGACGACATCGGCCTGGCGGGGGAAGATCTTCTCCGTCAGGACCCGGTGCACCTCCGGGTCAGCGTCCAGGCATCCGTCGGCCAGGACAGTGAGACGGTAGTCCAGGTCGGCCGCCTGGCGGATGGTGGAGAGCACCACCCCGCTGGTGGCGATGCCCGTCAGCACCAGGCTGTCGATCTCGCCTGCCCGCAGCACCACGTCCAGGTCGCTGCCGGTGAACGCCGAGACCCGGCGCTTGGTCACGATCACGTCGCCGTCCTGCGGCGCGACGGCGGGGGAGATGGCTGTCTCCGGGTCGTCGCTGGTCATCCGCCGGTCCCCGGCGATCGCCCCGAAGGTCTTGTTGCGCTTGCTGACCTCCGGGTACCCGGCCCGGAAGCCGACCACCACGTAGATGACCGGAATCCCGGCGCCCCGGGCCGCCCCGATGGCGCCCGCCAGCCGCGGCAGGTAGTCCTGGTCCGGGAAGCGGCTGACGATGCTCTGCTGTACGTCCATGACGAGCAAGGCGGTTGACGCCATCGGTGCATGCTCCCTTGAGCCTGGTTGGTTACGGTAGGAGTGTGGCGACTATAGACGACGTGGCCGAGCTGGCCCGGCAGCTGCCCGAGGTCACCGAGGGCGAACGTCACGGCACCCGGACCTGGTTCGTCGGCCGGAAAGCCTTCGCCTGGGAACGCCCGTTCAGTAAGGCTGACCTGCGGCGCTTCGGCGAGCAGGCGCCGCCCGCCGGGCCCATCCTGGCCGTCCGCGTCGCCGACCTCGGCGAGAAGGAGGCCATGCTCGCCGCTCATCCCGAGGCGTTCTTCACCATCCCGCACTTCGACGGCTACTCCGCCGTCTTGATCCAGCTCCAGCGCGTGAACCCGGTCGCGCTGGGCGAGGCCGTGACCGACGGCTGGCTGGCCTGCGCGCCGCCCGCCCTGGCCCGGGAGTTCACCCGCCGCCCGGCCTGAGGTGCCTCAGGCCGGCCGTGATGAAACGAGCGAGGCGAATACAATAGTGGAACTGAGGTAATGCCCGGTCACGTAATCGAAAGCGCCGCCGCATGTTATGAGCCGTAGCGCGGCATAGTTGGTCGGGCCGTAAATTTCTTTCGCCGGGAATTCTGATTTGACGTACTGCCGGACCCCGGTGACCTTGAAAACGGCCGTTACCCCGTCGGCCAGCCGGACGTCGATGAGGTCGCCGGGATTGAGGGCGCCGAGCCGGAAGAAGACCGCGGGGCCGTGGGTGCTGTCGACGTGGCCTTCGATAACCGACGTGCCGACCTGCCCCGGAACCGCTGAGTACTTGAACCAGGCGGCCTTGTTCGCGCTGGTGACCAGGGACGGGACCTGGACCGACCCGTCAGCGTTCAGTCCCAGATGCAGCAGGGTGGAGTTGACCCCGATGGCCGGGATCGACACTGACACCGGCAGCGAGCGCTGGACCGAGGGCCCGTGCCCGGCCGCGGCCACGGTGCCGGCCGCCGAGGCCTTCGGCTGCGGCGCGTGCAACTGGGAGGCCAGCGCCACCACGATGGCCACGATCCCGCCCACGACCAGCACGACTGCGCCCATCCCGGTCAGCCGGGCACCACGGCTCACCGGCTGCGGCGGCCGGGAGTAGCCGGTCTCCGGCCACGAGCCGACCACGCGCAAGCCGGCTATCCGCGGCCACCTCACGTCCCCCAATGCGCGCTCCCTCGGGGTTGTTCTGCCTCCCAGCCTAATATTCCCCGTTATGAGCGCGCCATTGCCGGCCCCGGCCCAGGCTAGGCTTACCGTAATGGCGTCGGCGTTTTCGCCGCCGGAGTTGTTCGCCAGGCCTGAAACCAGAAAACGGTCACGTGTTTTCTCGCGGTGCCGGTTTCTGCTGCCCTCCGGCCGGGAAATGTCGTCTTTGGCCGGAGTTTGAGGAGGTCTGATGAAGGCGAGCGCCGCCATCGCATGGATGACCCGACGAGCCCGGCTGACTGCCGCCGGCTGGGGCCTAGGGACGGTGTTCGCCTGCGTGGCCCTCTCGGCCTGCACGTCCGGCACCGGCACGACCACGACCATTCTGTCGCCCAGCGCCGGTGCCACCGGCTCGGTGACGGTCATCGTCTCGCCTGACCAGACCACCACCACGGCCAGCCCGAGCACGACCCCGACCGACACCACCACGGTGATCGTGAGCCCCACTCCCACGCCCACCGTGACCTCGACGGTGACCGTGTACCCGACGGAAGCTCCCGTCACCGGCGGCGGCGGCACGGCCGGATTCCAGGACGCCGGGCTGGCCATCCTCGGCGGAGCGGCCGTCCTGGGCGGCGTGGGCACCTTCATCTACCGCCGCCTGACCAGGAAGCGCTGACCGCGGCCCTCCATGCTGATCGCGGCCGCCGTCTGCCCCCATCCGCCGCTGCTCATCCCCGCCGCCACCGGCCTGGCCAGCGCGCCCGGGGCCCCTGGGGCCCCCGGGGCCGCCGCGCCTGAGCTGGAGCGGCTGCGGGCCGCCTGCCGCCAGGCCGTCTCGGCGCTGCTCGCCGAGCCCACCGAGCTCATCGCCGTCGTCGGTGCTGACCCCGGGGCCGGGCCCGTCACCGAGTACCCGCCCGGCGCTCCGGGCCACCTGCACGACTTCGGCGTCCCGTTCGCCACCGGCCCGGCCCGGCCGGGCGTTCCCTTCCTCCCGCTGTCCCTGACCGTGGGCCGCTGGCTGCTGTCCGGCGCGGCCCGGCCTGACCCGGCCGCGCCCGCCGCGTGGTGGGGGATCGCCCCCGATGCCCCGGCCGCGCAGGCCCGCCTGCTGGGGGAGAAGCTGGCCGCGCTCGCGCCCCGGGTCGCGTTGCTGGTCCTAGGGGACGGGCCCGGCCGCCGGGCCCGCGCTGCCCCCGGCGCCGCCGATCCCGAAGCCGACCGCTACGACGACCAGGTGGCCAGGGCCCTGGCCGCCGGCGACCCGGCCGCGCTGGCTGCTCTTGACCCGGGCCAGGACGCCTCGTTGTTCGTGGCCGGCCGCGCGGCCTGGCAGGTGCTGGCCGGCGCGGCCCGCCGGGACGCCTTCACCGCCGGCCTGAGCTACCGCGGCGCCCCGTTCGAGGTGAGCTACTACGTGGCCGGCTGGCGCCGGGCACACTGGTAGGCATGGGCCAGCACGTCATCGCCGTGGTCGGGGCCACCGCCACCGGCAAGTCCAGCCTCGGCGTCGCGCTGGCTCGCGCCCTCGGCGGCGAGATCGTCAACGCCGACTCGATGCAGCTCTACCAGGGCATGGACATCGGCACCGCCAAGGAACCCGAGCCCGCCCGCCGGGGCGTGCCGCACCACCTGCTCGACATCTGGCCCGTGACCCGGCCCGCCAACGTGGCCGACTACCAGTCCCTGGCCCGCGCCGCCCTCGACGGCATCGCCGCCCGCGGCCGGGTCCCGGTGCTCGTCGGCGGCTCGGGCCTGTACGTCCGCGCGGCCCTGGACGACCTCCATTTTTCCGGAACGGACCGTGGTGTCCGTGACCGGCTCGAGTCCCAGCTCGCCGCGGATGGCGCCGCCGCCCTGCATCAGCGGCTGGCCACCCTGGACCCGGCCGCGGCCGCGGCCATCCTGCCCGGCAACGGCCGCCGGATCGTGCGCGCGCTGGAGGTCATCGAGCTGACCGGCGGCCCGTTCACCGCCACCCTGCCCGGCTACCAGCAGGTCCGCCCCGCGGTCCAGCTCGGCCTCACCCTGCCCCGCCCCGAGCTCGACCAGCGCATCGCCGCCCGCGTCGAGGCCATGTGGCACGCAGGCCTGGAGGGCGAGGTGCGGACGCTGGAGCAGGCCGGCCTGCGCGACGGCCCGACGGCCAGCCGGGCCATCGGCTATCAGCAGATGCTGCGTCACCTGGACGGCGAGCTGACCCTGGACCAGGCCCGTGCGGACACCATCAAGGCCACCAGGAAGTTTGCCCGCCGCCAGGAGTCCTGGTTCCGCCGCGACCCGCGCGTCCGGTGGCTCGACGCGAGCCTCCCGGCTCAGGCCCTGCTGCAGACGGCGCTGGACCATATCTGACGGGCTACATCTGATCGCCCAGGCCGTAGACGCGCTTGGCGTTGTCGGCACAGAGCATGTGGGTCAGCCGTACCACGGTCGGCTCGGAGTAAAGATCGTCCGACAGCCCCGCGGACAGGACCCCGGACAGCGCGCGGCGGAACAGCGTCGCGCCCAGGTAGTACAGCTCGGGCAGCGCGTACGCGTCCGAGGAGTAGAGGAACTTGCCGAACGGGGCCAGCTCCAGCGCCTCGGCCAGCAAGGCCGTGGCCCTGGCGCCCACGTTGTGCGTGGCCAGGCCGACGTCGACGTATACGTGCGGGAAGACCTGAGCCAGGTAGCCGGCCTCGCGGTGATACGGGTAGTTGTGCAGCAGCATGACCGGTATCCCGGCCGGCTCGATGGCCCGGAGCAACGGGGTGAGCAGCAGCGGGCAGGCCCGGTGCAGGTCGAGATCGCTGTCCCCGTAACCCACGTGGAACTGCAACGGCAGCCCGAGGTCCACCCCGGACCAGATCAGGAACCGTTCCAGGGTCTCGTCCCGGACCCGGGGGAGCTCGGCCCGGGCGCTGCCCGCCGGGCCGAACCCGGCACGCGGCTCGGGCTCGGCGTCCCGCGCCGCCAGCCAGCGCCCGGCGGCCACCGTGACCTCGGCCTCGGACGGCCGCTGCGGATTGAGATCAAGCCCGGTCCGGTACGCGGCCACCGACTTGACCGCGACCGCCGCCGCGGTGCGGCGCTCCAGCTCCGAGCGCAGCGCGTCGGCGAAGCCGTCCGCACCGGCCCCGGCGGCGGCCACGTCCTCGGCCACCCGCTCCAGCCGGACGACCTCGTGCGCGGCCGCGCCGGCCAGGTCGCCCAGCTCGGCCGGGGACATCAGCGGCTCGGGGGTGTAACCCGTGTCCACGCACAGCACGGACAAGCCCGATGCGATCAGGAACCGCCTGCTCACCTCCGTGGGCCCGAGCTCGGCTCGGCGCATCACGTACTCGCCCGGCTCGGCGCCGGCCTGGCAGGCCGAGGATGGGCGGGCAGAGCTGCCGGAAGGCGAATCCGGCTTGGGAGTCGAAGACCGAGCCGCCCGCCCAGCCGCGGCCCTCGGTCAGCAGCGCCTCCAGCGAGGCCAGGTTCGCGGCTCGGTGGATCACCCCGTGACAGTGGTGGTCGATCAGGGGCTGGTCCGCAACGCACTCGAGCAGCTGTGCCACGTTCTCTCCTGTCGAGATGCCCGAGGTGTCGTCGCGGAGTGCCCGAGGTGCCGGCGGCCTGTGCGACTAGTGTCCCCGCGCCACACACGCCACGGAAGTAGCGAGAAGTCCAAAACACGGTCCGTGGCCGTCAGCTCGGAAAATGCCGGCCAGGCCGGTCAGCCGGCCGGAGGGATTGAACCTTTTTGTCCCCTCGCGCGTCACATGCTTAGAAGTTCTCGTCAGGAGGTGGCCTGCAGTGACTGGTGCCTACCCGGTACTGCACGTGGGTTCCTTCGGGTCCCGGGGGCCGAGCCGACCGGCGCGCCACTGGGCCCGTACGTTCGGTGGAACCCCGGCGTCGGTGCGTGAGGCGCGGCGGTTCGTGGCCGAGATGCTGCCCGGGTGCCCGGCCCGCGAGGTCCTGGTGACCTGCGTGTCCGAGCTGAGCACGAACGCCATCGCGCACACTGCCTCGGGCCGTGGCGGCACGTTCACCGTCGCGGTGGACCTGCCCCGGGACGGGGTGGCCCGGATCGCCGTCACCGACGAGGGCGGCGCGTCCGTCCCGGTGGCGCGCCCTCTCGGCCCGATGGCGCCCGGCCTGATGGCCGAAGGCGGCCGCGGCCTCGCCCTGGTCGCCGCGTGCACGAGCCGCTGGGGCGTCGCCGAGGGGGGCCCGGGCCGCACCGTGTGGGCCGAAGCCTGCTGGCCCGTCCCGGTCCCGTCGCCCGGCTCGCCCTCCTCCGGCGAGCGCGCGGGCGAGGCGCGGACCTCGCGGACCTCCGCCGTCCGCTCCCGCCCGCTTTCCCCCGACGACCCGCCGGACAGCCCGGCCGCCTGAGGCCGCCTATTCCGCCACCGAAGACCGGGACCTCGCTCTATCTCAAATATGAGATATCGTCAGAGGTATGAACCCCGACGACGGCCGCGTTCCGGAGCCTTCCGGGCCTGCCGGAGCTGACGTGCCGGCGGGTCCGGCGGCTCCTGAGCCGGACGCGGGCCTGCCGGTCATGCCGGGCTTCCGCGAGATCGCGCTGCGCCGCCGGGCGGACGAGCAAGCGGCCCGGATGGCGACCGAGCGCGGCCGCCTCGTCCGGGAGCTGGCCGCCCAGCGGCAGGCGGCTGGCCTGTCTCAGACCGAGATCGCGGCCCGCATGGGCACCTCCCAGTCCGCGGTGGCCCGGCTGGAGTCCGGTACCGCCGACGTGCGCGCCTCGACCCTCGAGCGTTACGCGGCCGCCGTCGGCGGCCAGATCACCTGGAAACTCGGCCCACCCGGGAACGGAGCCTCCCCATGACCCAGCACCCGGCCCGCGCGCACCTCCCGGGCCGCCCGCACGGCCCAGGCGACCCCGATCCGGCTCAGCCTCCGGTGCGGGTCTGGGCTGACCCGCAGGCCGACTGGCGGAACCTCCTGTACGAGCGCCTGCTGGCCAAGCGGATCGTGCTGGCCTCGGGGCCGCTGGATGACGAGGCTGCCTCGCGGCTCTCGGCCCAGCTCCTCACCCTGGACGCCGAAGGGGAGGCGCCGATCCGGCTGGAACTGCAGAACCTCCGCTCCGACCTGCCCGCCGCCCTGACCGTGATGGGCATCCTGGATGTCCTGCGCGTGCCGGTGCGAGCCTGCGTGAGCGGCGAGATCGGCGGCCCGGCCCTGGGCATCCTGGCCTCCTGCCCGCAGCGGGCCGGTTATCCCAACGCCGTCTTCACCCTGGCCGAGCCGCGGCTGGAACTGGGCGGGACCGTCGCCGCGCTCACCGAGCGCCAGCAGCAGGTGACCCGCATGCTGGACACGTTGTACTTCAAGCTGGCCGAGGTCACCGGCCGCGAGGTGGACGAGATCCGCGACGACGCGCGCCGCCGCCGGTCGCTGACCACCGCCCAGGCCATCGGCTACGGCCTCATCCAGGCTCAGGAAACGTCGGCGCCTCTCGGCCCGCGCTGAATTCCCGTCGTCACCAAGCCCCGAAAAATACCCTCTGTACACTCTCGCTCTCAATGGGTAACATCGGGACAGCGGGAACGATCCGCATGAATCAGGAGTAAACGGCGAGGATTCTCCTATCTCGCTGGAAAAGTGGCTGAACTGGGGCCGTTGATGAGCACAGAGCGTGATTGTTCGAGCGGGAATAGTCATCAATGGCGTCAGGCCGCCGATCCGCCCGCCGCCCTCGTCACCGACCACCAGGAGCCAGCCGGTCCTGAGCCCGACTGGCCCGGCGCCGTACCTCCCGCCGCCTGGTTCCTGCGCCTGCCGGCCGGCCGCGACGCCGAGGCCGCGCGTCCTGACTCGCCGAGCCCCAGCCCGGCGCCGGACGGCCCAGACGACCTGGCCGACGAGTGGTTCACCGCCCCCGACGACGCCGAGTCGCCCATCTCCTGGTCCGAGCCCCCGGACGACCCCGAGCTCCTGGACGATCCAGAGCCCCCGGCCGACGCTGGTCCCCTGGACTGGCCTGAGGCCGGGCCGCCGCCCGCCGCGCCGCCCCCCGTCAGCTCCGCGCCCCCGCCCGCCCCGGTCTCCTACCTGCTCCGCGGCCAGCCCGAGCCGCCGGTCGTCGGCCCCACCCGCGCACTGAAAGGCCGCCCCGGCGGCCCCGGATTCCAGCCCGCTCCCAGCGTGAAGCCGAATGCCGGTCCCCTGACCTCCTGGCAGGCCGCCTACCGTCAGTGGACCGAGGCCGGGATCCCGTGGGACGAGCCGCCCGCCGACGCCTGGCCCGCCGACCCATGGCCCCAGCTGGCCCGGCCCCAGCGGCCGCCGTTCGTCCCCCGGCCCCGCTCGCCCGAGCGCGCGCCGGAACCTGCGGCACCCGATCCCGCGGTCCCCGAGCCCCGTTCGGCCGAGCCGCCGACCGCCCCGCGCCCGGTCATCACGCCCATGCCGCTGGGTGCCCCCGTCTACGCCGTCCCTCCGGGCGACGTCGACGCGGGCGACGTCGGCCCCGGTGAGGTCGGCCCCGGTGAGGTCGGCCCCGGTGATGTCGGAGCTGACGGCCACCGGACCCCCGGCTCCGCGCCCCCGCTGTGGACCACGGCCGAGGCCCGCCCCGAGGGCCTGGCCGGCCGCTACGGGCACGACACGGCCGGCCCCGGCACCCTCCTGCTCGAGCCCGGCCTGCCTGGCCGCTGGCGTCCCCGGACCCGCCCCCGGCGGCCCGGGCGGCGGCTGACCACCGTCCTGGTGCCCGTCATCGTCCTGGTCGCGGTGGCCGTGCTGGCTCTCGGCCTGCTCACCGGGCACGGCCCCAAGGCCGCACCGTCCAGCGCCAGCCAGGGGCCGGACGCGGCCTCCCGCGCCGCCGCGTCCGCGCCGACCATCGGCATGTATCCGGGCCAGCCGCAGCGCGGCGTGTTCCAGACCGTGAACCGGATCGTGTCCAGCGGCGCCACCATCGTGGCCATGGGCTCGCAGGCCAGCGACGGCGTCGTCCGGCAGCAGTTCTTCGTGTCCGCTGACGGCGGCGCCTCCTGGCGGCTGGCCCCCACCCAGGCCCCCGGCGGCGGCCAGGCCGCGCTGGGCTACCCGGCCGCCCGGCTGGCCGGCGGCCCGGGCGGCTGGCTGGCCGTCGGCCCGCAGGCCACCTGGACCTCCGGTACCGGGCTGACCTGGACGCTGGCCGCCACGCACGGCATCACCCCGATGGTGTCCGGCGACGACATGTGGGTGCTGAACAGCACCTCGACCGGCTTCCTGGCCGCCGGGGTGGGTGCCGCCCCGGGGCACGCCACGCAGGCCGTCATCTGGACCTCTCGTGACGGCCTGACCTGGCAGCGGATGACCGCCGCGCAGCTCGGCCTGGCCGGGCCGGGCGAGACCGTGCAGAGCATCTCCTATCTCACCTCCCGCGGGCCGGACACGCTGATGGCCGGCCAGGTCACCCAGGCCGGGGCCAGCTACGCGGGGGTATGGCTGAGCACCGACGGCGGCTCGACGTGGACCCGGGTGACCGTCCCGGCCGACCACGGCGCGGGCCGCTCCATCGCCGGCCTGGCCGCTGACGGGTCCGGCCTGCTGGCCGTGCGGCCCGGCCGCTCGGCCAGCGGTACCGGCGACGGGGTCGCCTACTTCTCACTGGACGGGACCAGCTGGCGGTACGCCGGCACCGCCGGCGCGTCCCAGGACTGGACGGCCAGCCTGGTCAAGGGCGGCGATCACGGCTTCGTGGTGGCCGGGACGAGCGCGGCCGGGCAGCTCGTCGGCTATACCGCGGCGGGCACCGGGATGACCTGGGCGCCGACCGGCTCGCTCGGCCCGGCCAGCGGCGAGTCGGTGGTCGGCGCGGCCGTCGGGTCGGCCGGGACCATGGTCGCCGTCGGGTACACCGCGCGGGGCCAGGTCAGCCAGCAGCCGGTCTTCCTGGAGGCCAGCGGGGCGGGCCAGGTGCGCCCGGTCTCGCTGGCCAGCCTGCCCGGCGGCTCCATCCCCGAGCTGGCCGTCAACGGCCTGGCCGTCGCGGCCGGGCAGCAGATCGCCGTGGGCAGCTCAGCGGGCTACCCGGCCGTCTGGCGGCGGACTGCCACCGGCTCGTGGGCCCTGGTCACCTCGCTCGCGCAGGTCTCCGGCGGGTCGGGCCTGGCCGCCCTGACCGGGGTCACCCACGGATCGGCCGGCTGGCTCGCCGTCGGTGCTCCCGGCCCGGTCGTCATGACCTCGGCCGACGGGTCGGCCTGGGCCTCCCAGGCCGGGCCCGGTTCCATCGCCGCCGACCTGGCCGGAGTCGGGGCCGTCGCTACCGCGGCGGGCCCGCACGGGTACGTCATCGTCGGCAAGCTGGTCGCGGCGGGCGGCGCCTGCGTCGCCGATGTCTGGTGGTCACCCGACCTGAAGTCGTGGACCCGCGCGCACGACGTGAACGAGGTGACCGGCTCCAGCCAGGTCCTGGCCGTGGCGGCCGGCGCGAACGGATTCGTGTCGGCCGGATCGCACAACGGCAAGCCTGCCGTGTGGATCACCTCCGACGGCACCACCTGGACGACGGTCGTGCTGCCCGTGCCGTCGGGCGCCTCGGCCGGCGTCCTGCAGCAGGTCGCGGTCAGCGGGAACCGGGTGGTCGCGGTCGGCCAGGCCACCACCCCGGCCGGGGTCGTGCCCCTCGCCGAGCTGTCTCTCGATGGCGGCATCACCTGGCAGCAGGTCCCGCTGGCCTCCCCGGGCCCGGACGCCACCTTCACCGCGCTGACCGTGGGCGCCGCCGGCTTTACCGCCGCCGCCCAGTTCGGCCCGCCCGGCCAGCAGCAGATAGCGGCCTGGACCTCCGCCGCCGGCACCGCCTGGACGCCGGTCAAGATCGGCGGGGCGGCCCGCTCCCCGCAAGATGGCAGCTACCAGGTCAGCGCGCTGGCCGCCTCCGGCCCGTCGGTCATCGCCATCGGCTCGGTCGCCACCCAGTCCGGCCACGACGTCTTCACCGTGACCCAGGCCGCCCGCTGACGCCGAGCCGCTGAGGGCCCGCGCCTGCCAAGGGCCCGAGCCTGCTGACCGGCCCGGGTCCGCCCGGAGCTGGCTAGCGCCTCATCTCCGCGACACCCTGTGCCACCGCACACGGCGCGCACAGCGACACGTTCGTCCCGGACACCTTGCGGGTCATGACGGCCTGATGGTCGCACACGCCCGGATCGTCGGGGTGAGCCGTGCCGCACTGGCAGTGGCAGTTGCGCCACTCGCCGGTCATCGCGGTCCGGCCGGCCTCGGCGGCGGAACGGACGGCGGGCTCGATCTTGTCCAGCGCCTCGTGCGTCGCCTCCGACACCCGCCGCGACCATTCGCCGACGGCGTCCGCGGCCGTGTGCCAGGCCGACCGGAACTGGTCAGCGGGATCGCCAGCGTCACCTTGCATGATTCCAGTTTGTCACCCGAACGGCCATTGTGGCCAGTGGCCCCCTCAACGGGCGGCGCTGACCGGGCCGTCCAGCAGCCGGGCCGGGCTCACGCCCCGCAGCGACGCGTCCAGCATCTCGGCCACATGGGCCACCGCGATGTGCTCGCCCCGGCTGGCCAGCGCCGAGGCGATCTGCAGGGTGCAGCCGGGATTAGCCGAGACCACCAGCGGCGCGCCGGAGTCCAGCACCGACTGGCCCTTGCGCGCGCCCAGCTCGGCGGCCGCCTCGGGCTGCAGCAGGTTGTAGACCCCGGCGGAACCGCAGCAGGTGCCCGCGTCGGCCAGCTCGACCAGGTTCAGCTCGGGGATCGCGGCCAGCAGCTCACGCGGCTGACGGGTGATCCGCTGGGCGTGCCCCAGGTGGCAGGCGTCGTGGTAGGCGGCGGTGACCGGCAGCGGATGACGCGGCGCGGTCGGCCCGAGCTCGGCCAGGAACTCCGACAGGTCCCGGACCCGGGCGCTCATCGCCGCCGCCCGCGCGGCCCAGGCCGGGTCGTTGCCGAGCAGCCGCCCGTACTCCTTCATGGCCGAGCCGCAGCCGGCCGAGTTGACCACGACCGTGTCCACCCCGGCCTGCTCGAAGGCCTGGATGGTCTGCCGGGCGAAGCCCGCCGCCTCGGCCTCCCGGCCCGAATGCGAGGACAGCGCGCCGCAGCAGCCCTGGCCGCGCGGGATGATCACGTCGCAGCCTTCCATCGCCAGCACCCGCGCGGTCGCCGCGTTCACCTGCGGGAAGAACACCGACTGAACGCACCCGGTGAGCATGCCCACCACCGCGCGCCGCGGCCCCCGGGCCGCCACCCGCTCCGGCAGCCGGACGGCCGCCTGGGGCGGCGGGGCCAGCCGCAGCGCGGCGCCGAGCGCGGGGGACAGCCGCCCCGGCAGGCTGCTGCGGGCCACCCGCTGGTCCAGCCCGGTCCGCTGCGCGGCCCGCAGCGGCCTGATCATGGCCCGCAGCCGGCGCGGGTAGGGGAACAGATTGAAGATGGCTTCCCGGGCCGCCCGGTCCCGCAGGCTGCCCGCTGGTCCAGCCCCCTCCCCGGCGTCCTGCTCGCCGGCCGCCCCCTCCTCGGGGGTCCGGGCCGACAGCTCCGGCCGGGCTTCCTCGGTCCAGGCCCGGGCCGCCTCGATGAGCTGGTCGTACTGCACGCCCGACGGGCAGGCCGTCATGCACGCCATGCAGCCCAGGCAGCGATCGAAGTGCTCCGCTGCCGCCTGATTCAGCTCGGCGCCGTCCAGGATCTGGCTGACCAGGTAGATCCGCCCCCGCGGGGAGTCCATCTCCTCGCCCCACAGCTGGTAGGTGGGGCAGGCCGGCAGGCAGAACCCGCAGTGCACGCAGTCCTTGGCCACTTCCCGCAGCGTGTTCTCGTCCTGCATCACGGCTCCCAATCCAGGCGTCCGGGGAACATCCGGTGGTCCGGGTCGAACTGGTCCTTGACCGCCCGCATCAGGGCTGCCCCGGGTACCGCGCCCAGCGCGCCCGCGGCCGTGCCGCTGACCCGGGCCCGCACCGCTTCGGGCGCGGACAGTACGGCGGCCGACCCGCGGGGCATCGCGCCCGCCGCCGTGAGCTGCGCCCGGAGCACCGTCACGAACCGCTCGGCGGCGGCGTCGTGGTCAGCGGCCGGGTCCAGGCCGGGCTCGGGATCCAGGCAGGCGTACACCAGGCCCGCGCCGGCCGGGCCGGTCACTTCGTACCGGACTCCCGCCTGCATCCCGGCCACCGCCAGTGCGGTCAGGACGTCCGGCAGGGCCGAGACCCAGAACGACACGCCGACCACCGTGCCCGCCGCCGGCAGCCGTCCCCAGCCGGGCGGCGGCGTGGCGGAGACGCTCACCGCCGGGGCACCCGGCACCACGGACAGCAGCTCGGCCATCCGCTCGGCCCGCTCGGTCACCCCGGACGCCGTTCCCTCCAGCAGGACCCCGACCCGTGACAACGGGACGCCCGGCGAGGGCATGTCGAGCTGCACCGCGGACGGGACCAGCGGCGAGCCCGCCGCGGCGGCCACCGCGGCGGCCGCCGCGGCCTGGGGCGGGCCGAACTCGGCCGTCACGTAGGCCACCGCGGCCGGCCGCGGATGCAGCCGGAACGTCGCCTCGGTGATCAGGCCCAGCGTGCCCTGCGACCCGCAGAACAACTTGCCCAGGTCGTAGCCGGCCACGTTCTTGACCACCTTGCCGCCCGAGTGCGCGACCGTCCCGTCCGCCCGGACCACGGTGATCCCGATCAGCAGGTCGCGCGGGGCGCCGTAGCGCAGCCGCCGCGGCCCGGTCGTCCCGGTCGCCACCACCCCGCCGACCGTCGCCTCGGCCGGTGCGTCGACCACCAGTTCCTGCCCGGCCGCGGCCAGCACCGAGGACAGATGGCCGATGGTCACCCCCGCCTGCACCCGGGCCACCAGGTCACCGGACGCGTGCTCCAGTACCTGGTCCATGGCCTGCAGGTCGATGACCAGGTCCAGCGCTGACGGCGGCGCGCCCCAGCCCAGCCCGGTCCCAGCCCCGCGCGGCGCCACGGCCAGGTCGTAGGCCACCGCCGCCCGCAGCAGCGCCGCGGCTTCCTCCGTGCTGGCCGGGAAGGCCACGAACGACGGGATCTGGCCCCCGATGGCATCGGAGGCGGGCACGCCCTCCCGGACGACCGGGCACGCCGCCACGAGCGCGTCCCGGACGGCAGGCGCCACCTGTCGTTCGGTATTCATCTAGAAGATCTCTGCCTGTCCGGCCGTCACGGCGGGATGCGGCGCCCGGCGCGGGCCCGGCACCTCGCCGCACAGCCGCGGCGTGGGGAAGACCTTACCGGGGTTGCACAGCCCGGCCGGGTCGAACGCGCAGCGGACCAGCTGCATGGTGTCCAGGTCGCCGGGGCCGAACATCTTCGGCATGTACCGGGCCTTGTCCACCCCGACCCCGTGCTCGCCGGTGATGGAGCCGCCGTGGGCCAGGCACGCGTCCAGGATCGCGCCGGACACCTCCTCGGCCGCCTCGGCCTGGCCGGGCACGGCGTCGTCGTACAGCACCAGCGGGTGCAGGTTCCCGTCGCCCGCGTGGAACACGTTGGCCACCCGGATCCCGGTCTGCTCCGACAGCGCCGAGATCTGGGCCAGCACCGCGCCCAGCGAGGTCCGCGGCACCACGCCGTCCTGCACGATGTAGGACGGGCTGATCCGGCCCACCGCGGCGAAGGCCGACTTGCGGCCGGCCCAGATCAGCGCCCGCTCGGCCGGGTCGTCGGCCGCCCGCAGCTCCGTCGCCCCGGCCCGCTCGCACAGCGCCCGCACCGTGACCAGCTCGGCTTCGACCTCGGCGGCCGGGCCGTCCAGCTCCACGATCAGCACCGCGCCCGCGCCCGCCGGGTAGTTGCAGTGCACGGCCGCCTCGGCCGCCTCGATAGAAAGGGCGTCCATCATCTCGATGGCCGCGGGCATGATCCCGGCCGCGATGATGTCCGACACCGCCTGGCCGCCCTCGCTGGTCGTCGCGTACGCGGCCAGCAGGGTGTGCACCACCTCGGGCACCGGCAGCAGCCGGACCACGATCTTGGTCACGATGCCGAGCGTGCCCTCCGAGCCGGTGAACGCGCCGAGCAGGTCGTACCCGGCCGCGACGCCGGTACCGTCGCCGAGCCAGGTCAGCTCGCCGGCCGGCGTGACGATCTCCAGCCCGGTCACGTGGTTGGCCGTGAACCCGTGCTTGAGGCAGTGCGCGCCGCCGGAGTTCTCCGCCACGTTGCCGCCCACCGAGCACACCACCTGGCTGGACGGGTCAGGCGCGTAGAACAGGCCGAACGGCGCCGCCGCCTGGCTCACGGCCAGGTTCGTGACGCCGGGCTCGACCACGGCCCGCCGGCTCACCGGGTCGACCTCCAGCACCGAGCGCATCCGGGACATGACGATCAGCACGCCGTCCTCGCGGGGCAGCGCGCCGCCCGACAGCCCCGTCCCGCTGCCCCGGGCCACGAACGGGACCCCGGCCGCCGCGCACTGCGCGACGACCGACGCCACCTCGGCGGCCGTGGCCGGCAGCACCGCCAGCGCGGGCACGCTGCGGTGCGAGGTGAGGCCGTCGCACTCGTAGGTGCGCAGCTCCAGCGGGTCGGTGATGACGTGGCCCGCGCCGCAGATCTCCCGCAGCCGCGAAGCCAGCGCCTCGACGTTCGTCGTCATTGCCACCTCGCGGCCGGGGGAATCAGGGCATGCGCTCGTAGGCCGGCAAGGTCAGGAAGTCGACGAAGTCGTCGGCCAGTGCCACCTCGGTGAACAGCGCCACGGCCTGGCCGTACCGGTCGGCGTTGAAGCCGTCCCCGGCCGCGGACCGGATCTTGGACAGCTCCTCGTCGATCAGCCGCTCGACCAGTTCCCTGGTCACCATCTGGCCGTCGTCCAGCGCGATGTCATTGTGGATCCACTGCCAGACCTGAGACCGGGAGATCTCCGCCGTGGCCGCGTCCTCCATCAGGTTGAAGATGGCCACCGCGCCGTTGCCGCCCAGCCAGGTGGCCAGGTACTGCAGGCCGACGCTGATGTCACCGCGCAGCCCGGCCTCGGTGATGACGCCCGGCGTCTTGCTCACCGCGAGCAGGTCCTGGGCGGTGACCTGCACGTCCTCCCGGGTCTTGCTGATCTGGTTCGGGTTGGACCCGAGCACCGAGTCGAACACCTCGCGGCAGATCGACACCAGGTCCGGGTGCGCCACCCAGGAGCCGTCGAAGCCGTCACCGGACTCGCGCAGCTTGTCGTCCCGGACCTTGGCCAGCGCGGCCTCGTTGACTTCCGGGTCGCGCCGGTTCGGGATGAACGCCGACATGCCGCCCATGGCGTGCGCGCCGCGCCGGTGGCAGGTCTTGACCAGCAGCTCGGTGTAGGCGCGCATGAACGGGGCGGTCATCGTCACGGCGTTGCGCTCGGGCAGGACGAATTCCCGGCCCCGGGTGCGGAACTTCTTGATCACGCTGAACAGGTAGTCCCAGCGGCCCGCGTTCAGGCCGGCCGAGTGGTCCCGCAGCTCGTACAGGATCTCTTCCATCTCGAACGCCGCCGGGATGGTCTCGATCAGCACCGTGGCCCGGATGGTGCCGCGCGGGATGCCCAGCGCGTCCTGGGCCAGGTTGAACGCGTCGTTCCACAGCCGCGCTTCCAGGTGGCTCTCGTTCTTGGCCAGGTAGAAGTACGGGCCCTTGCCCTTGTCGATCTGCTTCTGGGCCGAGGCCGACATGTACAGCGCGAAGTCCACCAGGCTGCCCGACGCGCGCTGCCCGTCGATGAGGATGTGCTTCTCGTCCAGGTGCCAGCCGCGCGGCCGCACCACGATGGTGGCCAGCGTGTCGTCGGCGTTCAGCTTGTACTCGCGGCCGGCGGCGTTGCTGAAGTCGATGCTGCGGTCCACGGCGTCCATCAGGTTGAGCTGGCCGCCGATCATGTTCTCCCACAGCGGCGTGTTCGCGTCCTCGAAGTCCGCCAGCCACACCTTGGCCCCGGAGTTCAGCGCGTTGATCGTCATCCGCCGGTCGGTCGGCCCGGTGATCTCCACCCGCCGGTCGACCAGCCCGGGGCCGGCTCCGCGACGCGCCAGTTCGGGTCGGAGCGGATGTGCGCCGTCTCGGGCAGGAAGTCGGGCAGCACGCCGCGGGAGAACTCGGCCTGGCGCTGCCGCCGTGCGGCGAGCAGCTCCTGCCTGCGGGGTCCGAGCTCGGCGTGGAGGCGGCCGATAAGGTCGATGGCCTGCGGGGTGAGGATCTCCTCGAAGCGGTCACCGTTCGGTCCGGTGATCTCCACGCGTTCGGTTCCCGGCATGTTCAAACTCCTCCTGGCTGGCAAAGTCGTGCTCACGGCACCGCTCAACATCCTAGGCATCACTGCCGCCGGACGGCCGCACCGGGATCAGGACCGGGGCTGCGCAGACCGATGTGGCCAGCGTCCGCGCCGCTCGACCGATCCCGCACGCCCCGATGTGGACGACTAGCCGCCGGTAATAGCCAGGCCATTTCCCTGGGCAAATCACAGGGCTTTTTGTGATAGCCCGGTGACTATTAGCACCGCAGCTCAGGCAGGACACGTACGGCGAATCTGCTAAACTTGACCAACGCGACAATTGCGCCGAATTGTCCATACACAATTTACCGAAAGTATAACACTAAATATGACGTCTCGCCAAGGCAATTCCGTCGCCGCGGGCCGCCCGGACGCGGTCGGCCAGGAGCAGGCCTACGTGGACATGCTGTACGCCCTGCTGGATACCGCGCGTGAGCGCACCGAGCAGGCCCTGAGCCGCGAGCTGGCCAGCGGCGACGCCGGCGGGACGTTCCAGGCCCGGGTGGAGCGGGACGTCGCCGCGGTGGAGCGCGGCCGGCGGCTGGCCCAGCTGAACGCGGTCGAGCGCGGCATGGTCTTCGGCCGCACCGACGGCCGCCCCGACGGCGGGCCCGACAGCGAGGCAGGCGGCCCGGACCACGGCGCGGACAGCCCAGCGGACGGCGCTCCGGCCACCTTGTACATCGGCCGCGTCGGACTGCGCGACGACGACCACGAGCCGCGGCTGATCGACTGGCGCGCGCCCGCCGCCCGGCCCTTCTACGCGGCCACCCCGAAGGACCCGAACGGGCTGATCCGCCGCCGGCACATCTACACCAGGGCCCGCACCGTCACCGGGGTCGACGACGAGGTCTTCGACCTGGATCAGCTGTCCGAGCCGGACCGCCAGTCGCTGTCCGGCGAGGCCATGCTGATCGCCAGCATCACCTCCGGGCGCACCGGCCGGATGACCGACGTGGTGGCGACCATCCAGGCCGAGCAGGACCGGGTCATCCGCTCCGGCCTGCCCGGCGTGCTGGTCGTGCAGGGCGGCCCGGGCACCGGCAAGACGGTCGCGGCCCTGCACCGCGCCGCCTACCTGCTCTACACCCACCGCCGGACCCTGGAGCGGCGCGGCGTGCTGGTCATCGGGCCGAACGGCACATTCCTCCGCTACATCAGCCAGGTGCTGCCTTCCCTGGGCGAGACCGACGTGGTGCTCAGCTCCATGGCCGAGCTGTTCCCCGGGGTCAGCGCGGCTCCCGACGACGACCCGGCCGCCGCCGAGCTCAAGGGCGACCCCCGGATGGTCAGCGTGCTGCGCCGCGCGGTCCGGGAGCGCCAGCAGGTGCCCCGGGGCGACCTGGTCGTCACCGTCGACGGGGTGCGGATGACCGTGCCGCGGGCCGCGGTGGCGGCCGCCCGCGACCGGGCCCGGGGCCTGCGCCGGGCGCACAACGTGGCCCGGCGGGCCTTCGTCACCGAGCTGCTCGGCCACCTGGCCCGGTCCGAGGCGGAGGTCCTGGCCCGCGACCTGGACCCCGAGGACGTGCCCTACGCCCGGGCCCGGCTCTGGGACGAGCCGCCGGTCCGCGCCGCCCTGGACGGGCTGTGGCCGCGGCTGACCCCGCAGCGGCTGCTCGCCGGGCTGCTGTCCACCGAGAGTGCCCTCCGCCGCGCCGCCCCCTCGTTCTCCGCCGCCGAACGGAACGTGCTGCTGCGCCCCGCAGCCCCCGACGCGTGGACGGTGGCCGACGTGCCGCTGCTGGATGAGGCCGCCCAGCTGCTCGGCGCCGACGACTCGGCTGACCGGCGGCGGCGCCGCGCCGCGGACCGGGAGCGCCGGGCCGAGGAGCGGTACGCCCGCGAGGTGCTGGAGATCACCGGGGTGGCCGACTCCGGCGTCGTGGACGCCGCCACCCTGGCCGACTGGAACCGCGACCAGGGCCAGGAGCTCACCACCGCCGAACGGGCCTGGGCCGACCCGACCTGGGCCTACGGCCACGTGATCGTGGACGAGGCGCAGGAGCTGTCCGCCATGGGCTGGCGGATGGTGATGCGGCGTGTTCCGAACCGCTCGCTGACCGTGGTCGGGGACGTGGCCCAGCGGGGGAGCGCGGCCGGTGCCCGCTCCTGGGCCCAGATGCTCGATCCCTACGTCCAGGGCCGGTGGCGGGAGGAACGGCTGACCGTGAACTACCGGACCCCGGCCGAGATCATGGCCGTGGCCGGTGACGTGCTCGCCTCGGTCGCGCCGGACGAGCAGCCGCCCGAGTCCGTCCGCGAGGAGGGTGTCCGGCCGCGCGCCATCCTCGGCCTCAGCCAGGTCGCCGAGGTGGTCGCGGCCGAGCTGGCCGAGATGGGCGACGGCGGGCGGCTGGCCGTGATCGCGCCCGGTGCCCGGCTGGCCGAGCTGGCCAAAGCCCTGCCCGCCGCCGTGCCCGGCGACCAGGCCGAGGTCCTCGACTCCGCCGTGGCCCTGCTCACCGTGCTCCAGGCCAAGGGCCTGGAGTTCGACCGGGTGGTGCTGGCCGACCCGGCCGGGATCCTGGCCCAGTCGCCTACCGGCGGCCACGACCTCTACGTCGCCCTGACCCGCGCCACCCACCGCCTCACCGTCATCCACGACGGCGACCTGCCGCCCAGCCTGGCCCGCCTGGCCCCGGGCTCCGCCAGCTCATGACCCCCGCTCCCGCCCGTCCCGCTACCTCCTCAGGCCCCGCCCCGCAGACGCCGCTTTCATGATCATGGACAGAAGTGGCCAGATAGAGTCCGAAACTGTCCGCGATCATGACACTGCGAGCCCCGCGCGCGAGGTGATCCGCGCCCTGACGACCCGCCGGGAGGCGGGCAGCCGGCCCGGCGCCCGCGACGACGGGCTGCGGATCGCGCTGGCCATCGAGGGCGGCGGCATGCGCGGCGTGGTCTCGGCCGGGATGGCCCTCGCCCTGGACGAGCTCGGCCTGGTCCCGGCCTTCGATGCGGTCTACGGCGCCTCGGCCGGCGCGATCAGCGGCGCGTGGCTGCTCAGCCGCCCCGACGGGCTGCGCGGCTGGAGCGACCCGGCCTACTCCCGGGCCCTGATCCGCCGCTCCGCCGTGCTCCGCGGCCGGCCCGTGGCCGACGTCCGCGCGCTGGTCGAGGAGCTGTACCAGACCGACTTCCCGATGGACTTCGCCGCCGTGCTGGGCAGCCCCATCGAGTTCCATCCGCTCGCCACCGACGCCGTCACCGGGCAGTCCACCGACCTGCGGCCCTTCATCACCGACCCGGCCTCGCTCCGGCTGGCCCTGCGCTCCAGCGCCGCGCTGCCGCTGCTGGCCGGCCCGCCGTCCGGTTCGCCGGGCACCGCTTCTACGACGCGGGCGTCTCGGAGTCCGTGCCGTACCGCACCGCCCTGGCCCAGGGCGCCACCCACGTCCTGGTCCTGCGCTCGCGCCTCGACCCGCAGGCCCCGCTCGAGACCCCCGGCTCCGCCCGCCCGCCGCGCCGATCCGCCCGCCTGCTGGTCCGCGCCGCCCGCCTGCCCGCCGCTCGGACCCGCCTGCCGGCCGACCGGACCCCCTCGCCGGATGCGTCTCAGACGCCCTCGCCCCACCCGGATCCGCCCCTGTCGGCCCGCCTGTTCGTCCGCACTGCGCTGCGCCGGGAGACCCCCGCGCTGCGCGCCACCTTCCTGGGCCGCGACACCCGGCTAGCCGCCGACGACCGGCTCCTGGCCGACTACGAGTCCGGCACCCGGTCGCCGTCTCCGCCCGGTGGCTCCGCCGTGCCGCCCGCCGTCATGTCCATCCGCCCCGCCCCCGGTTCGCCCGAGGTGAGCCGCCTGGCCACCGACGGCGCCCTGCTGCAGGCCGCCCTCGAGGCAGGCCGCGCCGCCGCCCTGGCCGAGTTCCAGACCAGCCAGCATCCGGCCTGAGGCTGCGCCCGCCGGGCGGCACCCGGCCGTGTGCCGCCCGGCCCGGGCACATATGGCCGCGGCCGGGTGTTATTAGGAATGCGGTTTCACGCGGTGCGTGGGACCATCGGGGAACACAAGCCATGAATATCCGGAGGACAATGAGCACGGTCTTTAACGAGGAGCCAGACGTACCGGACCTCGGCGAGATGGACCTGGAAGACCGGCACGCGCTGCGGCGGGTGGCGGGGCTGTCCACCGAACTGCAGGACATCAGCGAGGTCGAGTACCGCTCGCTGCGGCTCGAGCGGGTCGTGCTGATCGGCGTCTGGGCCGAGGGCAGCCTGGCCAGCGCCGAGAACTCGCTCCGCGAGCTGAGCCGGCTGGCCGAGACCGCGGGCTCCGAGGTGCTCGACGCGCTGATCCAGCGGCGCAGCCACGTCGACGCCGCGACCTACATCGGATCAGGCAAGGCGCACGAGCTGGCCGACATCGTGGCCGTCTCCGAAGCCGACACCGTGATCTGCGACGGCGAGCTGAGCCCGGGCCAGCTCCGGTCGCTGGAAGGCGTGGTCAAGGTCAAGGTCATCGACCGGACCGCGCTGATCCTGGACATTTTCGCCCAGCACGCCCGCAGCCGCGAGGGCAAGGCCCAGGTCGAGCTGGCCCAGCTGCAGTACATGCTGCCCCGGCTGCGCGGCTGGGGCGAGTCGCTGTCCCGCCAGGCCGGCGGCCGGGTGGCCGGCGGCGGCGGGATCGGCACCCGCGGCCCGGGCGAGACCAAGCTGGAGACCGACCGCCGCCGGCTGCGGGCGCGGATCACCCGGCTGCAGAAGGACATCGCCGGGATGAAGACCGGCCGGAAGGTGCAGCGCAGCCGCCGCCGGCGTCGTGACGTGCCGTCCGTGGTCATCGCCGGGTACACCAACGCGGGCAAGTCGAGCCTGCTCAACTCCCTGACCGGCGCCGGGGTCCTGGTCGAGGACGCGCTGTTCGCCACCCTCGACCCGGCCGTGCGCCGCGCCGAGACCCAGTCCGGCCGGGCCTTCACCCTCACCGACACCGTCGGGTTCGTCCGGCACCTGCCGCACCAGCTGGTCGAGGCGTTCCGCTCCACCCTGGAGGAGAGCGCCGAGGCCGACCTGATCGTGCACGTCGTCGACGGCTCCGACGCCGAGCCCGAGGCGCAGATCGCCGCCGTCCGCGGCGTGCTGTCCGAGATCGGCGCGGGCCACGTGCCCGAGCTGATCGTGGTCAACAAGATCGACGCCGCCGACCCCGTCATCCTGCAGGCCCTGCAGGCCCGCGAGCCGGCCAGCATCAGCGTCTCGGCCCGGACCGGCGCGGGACTGGCCGCCCTGCGGGACGCGATCGAGGCCGCGCTGCCCCGGCTGGACACCGAGGTCCGGGTGGTGGTGCCATACGAGCGCGGCGACCTGGTTGCCCGGGCTCACGCCCAGGGCGAGGTGCTGCGCGCCGAGCACGGCGCCGACGGCACCCTGCTCGAGGCCCGGGTCCCGGCCGGCCTGGCCGCGCAGCTGGAGGCGGTCGCGCTCGCCCCCGCGCCGTAACACCCGTCTCGGTCATTAACCGCCGCGACACGTTTTACCGGCGTGCGCACGGTCATTGCCGGCACCGCCGCCCAGAGTATTCTCAGCCGCTAAGGCCCCACATATCCGACTAGACCGTTTCGTTATGCATCTGCCTCTGAGGCTTGTCTGCGGTGGTAGCGGTGCAATAACGTATCTGAATCGATGAGTTGGCGACCGTACCCGTACGGCGCTGACGCCACCGCAGGTCGCGAGAGCGATGATGGTGCGGTGGACGCGTCGCCAACGAGCGCGAGGCTGGCAGGTGGTCGCACATGGCACGTGAGATCGCCGGTCCCTGGGGGGATCACCGGTGACGGTTCGCCTGCTGACCAATATCGGCCGCCTGTGGACCGGGTCCGAGATCGTGTCCAACGCCGCCGTGGTCACCAGCGATGAGCTGATCGCCTGGGTCGGCCCGGCCGCCGAGCTGCCCCAGCGCATCCCCGGCGTCGTCGACGACATCGTGGACGTGGACTACGTCGAGAACCTCGGCGGCGGCCTGGTCACCCCGGGCCTGATCGACGCGCACACCCACCCGGTGTACGCGGGCAACCGCTGGGCCGAGATCGCCATGCGGTCCAACGGCTCGTCCACCGCGGAGATCAACCAGGCGGGCGGCGGGGTGTCCTCGACCGTCACCGTGACCCGCGGCACCGACCCGTGGACCTTGTGCAACGGGGTGCGGGAGCGGCTGGGCCAGTGGCTGCGGTCCGGCACCACCACCATCGAGGCCAAGACCGGCTACCACCTGACCCGGGACGGCGAGCTGGCCGACGTGCGCATGCTGCGCGGGCTCGAGGATGAGGTCGGCATGCCCCGGGTCCACATCACCTTCCTGGCCGCCCACGCGGTGCCGCCGGAGTACTTCGGCCGCCGTGCCGACTACATCGACGCCGTCGGCTCCTGGTGCGCGGACGCCTCCGCGGTCGGCGCCGACAGCGTGGACGTGTACTGCGAGAAGGACGGCTTCTCCGAGGACGAGGCCCGCTGGATCCTCAGCGCGGGCCGCCGGTCCGGCCTGCTGCCGCGATGCACGCCTGCGGGGAGTCCCGCACCGGGGCCGCCCTGCTGGCCGCCGAGCTGGGCTGCGTGTCCGCCGACATGCTGCACGAGGCCAACGACGAGGACGTCGCCGCGCTGTCCGAGGCGGGCGTGGCCGCGGTCGTGTGCCCCGCCGCCGCCCTGCAGGCCAGTGCCCGCCCGCCGGTCCGGTCGCTGCTCGACAACGGCGTGACCGTCGCGCTGGCCTCCGGCCACACTCCCGGCCGCACCGGGATCACCTCCATGTCGACGGTGATCGCGCTGGCCGTGTCCTACTTCGGGATGAGCGTCGAGGAAGCGCTGCGCGGCGCGACGATCGGCGGCGCGCACGCGCTGCGCGCCCCGGGCCGCGGCGCGCTCGTCCGCGGCGGCCTGGCCGACATCGTGGCCTGGGATGCCGATCACGAGGGCGCCTTCGCCTGGTCGTTCGCCCTGCCGCCCCGGCGGGTCTGGCTCGGCGGCCAGCCCGTCGCCGCCTAGCCCGCGGCCCGATTCGGCTCCCGCCCGGCGCCGTGGCATGCTGCCGTCATGGCAGCGCGCACCGCGGTTCTCCAGGCCGACGCCCCGGTCACCATCGTGGTCGGCGAGGAGGAGTTCCTCATCGACCGCGCCGTGCACGACCTGATCGCCGCCCGCCGGGCCGCGGACCAGGCCGGGGACGTCCATGACCTCGACGGGGCCTCGCTCGGGCCGGGCGAGCTGGACTCGCTCACCTCGCCGTCGCTGTTCGGCGGCGGCTGCGTGGTGGTGGTCCGGGCCGCGCAGAACACGCCCAAGGAGGTGGCCGCCGAGCTGACCCGGTACGCGGCCAGCCCGGCGCCGGACACCGCGCTCATCCTGACCCACGCGGGCGGGGCCAAGGGCAAGGAGCTGCTGGCCGGCCTGCGGGCCGCCGGGGCTCAGCAGGTCGACTGCCCCAAGGTCACCAGGTTCGCCGAGCGGCTCGACTTCATCAGGGCCGAGTTCCGCCGGGCGGGCGCGCGCGCCGACGAGGCCGCCGCCCGCGCGCTGCTGGACGCGGTCGGGTCGGACCTGCGCGAGCTCGCCTCCGCGTGCGAGCAGCTCGCCCTGGACGCCGATCGCGTCGATGAGGCCGTGGTCGCCACCTACTACCGGGGCCGCGCCGAGGCGACCGGGTTCACCGTGGCCGACCACGCCGTGGAAGGGCACCTGGCCCGCTCGCTGGAGCAGCTGCGCTGGGCCCTGGCCACCGGCGTATCGCCCGTGCTCATCTGCAGCGCGCTGGCCCAGGGGGTCCGGCTGCTCGGCCGGGTCGGCACCGCGCCCCGCGGCCGCAACGCGGCGTCCCTGGCCGCCGAGGTCGGCGCCCCGCCGTGGAAGATCGACCGGGTCCGCCAGCAGCTGCGCGGCTGGACCCCGGACGGCATCGCCCACGCGCTGAAAGCCGTGGCCGAAGCCGACGCGCAGGTCAAGGGCGAGACGGTCAGCGCCGACTACGCCCTGGAGCGCGCCATCCGCCGCATCGTCGCCGCCCGCTCCGACGCCTGACGCGCCGGGAGCGGCTGAAACTCATCGTGTGTCGTCACCCCGGCCACGGCCGGTAACGACACACGATCACGCAGACCCAAGCGCAGAACCTGAGCGCCCAGCCCAGGCGCCCAGCCCGAGCGCAGAGCCCGGCCGCAGCCGGGCCGCCGCGCAGCCGGGCGGGTCAGGCCTGCTGCAGCTCGGCGTAGCGCTTGGCGATGGCCGACTTGCGGTTCGCGGCGGCGTTCTTGTGGATGACGCCCTTGCTGGCGGCCTTGTCCAGCTGACGGCAGGCGTCGCGCAGCGCGGTCTCGGCCGCCGTCACGTCGCCGCCGTCGGCGGCCTCACGGAACTTCCGGACCGACGTGCGCAGCGAGGACCGGACGGCCTTGTTGCGCTGGTGGGCCTTCTCGTTCTGCTTGTTGCGCTTGATCTGAGACTTGATGTTCGCCACGCGTGGGAGTCCTTCAAAGTTGGCGGTGGATCTGGTGGAAGCTCACGACCGGCGGTAACCCGCCGGACGCGCTCCCGGCAAACGCTCACGGGAGTGACGCGACGACGAAGCTTATCCGAGCCGAAGCCCTACACTCAAACCGCGGGCCCCTGCCACACCGTACGGCCAGGGCGCCGCGTCCTGCATGGGATCATGATAAGACCCGACCAGCCACCCGAAACGGAACTGCGTGTCATCTTCCAGCCCCGCCCCCGGTCGCACCGGCCAGGACGTGATCAGGAACTTCTGCATCATCGCGCACATTGATCACGGCAAGTCCACGCTGGCCGACCGGATGCTCCAGCTCACCGGCGTGGTGGAGGGTCGCCAGATGCGCGCGCAGTACCTGGACCGGATGGACATCGAGCGCGAGCGCGGCATCACCATCAAGAGCCAGGCCGTCCGGCTGCCCTGGACCAGCGAGGGCCAGCAGTACGTGCTCAACCTCATCGACACCCCCGGGCACGTCGACTTCACCTACGAGGTCTCCCGCAGCCTGGCCGCCTGCGAGGGGGCTGTCCTGCTGGTGGACGCCGCGCAGGGCATCGAGGCCCAGACGCTGGCCAACTTGTACCTGGCCCTGGGCGCCGACCTGCGGATCATCCCGGTGCTGAACAAGATCGACCTGCCCGCCGCCCAGCCTGAGCGGTACGCCGCCGAGCTGGCCGGGATCATCGGCTGCGACCCGAGCGAGGTCCTCAAGGTCAGCGCCAAGACCGGCGAGGGCGTCGAGGAGCTGCTGCACGAGATCGTCCGCCTCGTCCCGGCCCCGGCCGGCGACCCGGAGGCCCCGGCCCGGGCGCTGATCTTCGACTCGGTCTACGACACCTACCGGGGCGTGGTCACCTACGTGCGGGTCGTCGACGGCAGCCTGACCCGGCGCGAGCGGTCCCTGATGATGTCCACCGGCTCGTCGCACGAGACCCTCGAGGTCGGCGTCATCTCGCCCGAGCCGCGGCCGTCCGAGAGCCTGGGCGCCGGTGAGGTCGGCTACCTGATCAGCGGGGTCAAGGACGTCCGCCAGGCCCGGGTCGGCGACACCGTGACCAGCGCCGCCCGCCAGGCGGACAAGCCGCTGGCGGGCTACGACCACCCCAAGCCGATGGTGTTCTCCGGGCTGTACCCGGTGGACGGCGACGACTACCCGGACCTGCGCGACGCGCTGGACAAGCTCCGGCTGAACGACGCGGCCCTGGTCTTCGAGCCGGAGACCAGCGACGCCCTCGGGTTCGGGTTCCGCTGCGGCTTCCTCGGCCTGCTGCACATGGAGATCGTCCGCGAGCGGCTGGAGCGCGAGTTCGACCTGTCCCTCATCTCCACCGCGCCGAACGCCGTCTACCGCGTCGTCATGGACACCGGCCAGGAGCTGCGGGTGACCAACCCCAGCGACTTCCCGGGCGGCTCGCCGGTGCCGCACGCGGGCAAGGTCGAGGCGGTCTTCGAGCCCATCGTGCGGGCCACCGTCATCTCGCCCGCCGACTACATCGGCACCATCATGGAGCTGTGCCAGAGCCGGCGCGGCGCGCTGATCGGCATGGACTACCTGTCCGCCGACCGGGTCGAGATCCGCTACACCCTGCCGCTGGCGGAGATCATCTTCGACTTCTTCGACCAGCTCAAGTCCCGCACCCGGGGCTACGCCTCGCTGGACTACGAGGCCGACGGCGAGCAGCAGGCCGACCTGGTCAAGGTCGACATCCTGCTCCAGGGCCAGCCGGTGGACGCGTTCAGCCAGATCGTGCACGCCGACGAGGCCCGCGAGTACGGGCTGTCCATGACGGCCAAGCTCAAGGAGCTGATCCCGCGGCAGCAGTACGAGGTGCCGATCCAGGCCGCCGTCGGCGCCCGCATCATTGCCCGGGAGAACATCCGCGCCCTGCGCAAGGACGTGCTGGCCAAGTGCTACGGCGGCGACATCAGCCGCAAGCGCAAGCTGCTGGAGCGCCAGAAGGAGGGCAAGAAGCGGATGAAGACCATCGGCCGGGTCGACGTCCCGCAGGAGGCCTTCGTCGCCGCGCTGTCCACCCAGCCGACCGAGCGCAAGCCGAAGTAAGGGCGCTTTCCTGCCGAACGGACGGTGCGTCTCAGCCGCCGAAAGACCCGCCGCCCGCCCGGAAGCTCCCCGGCCCCAGGTGCTGGACGAACGGCGTCAAATCGACATTCTGCTGGAACGGCGTATAGACGATCGTCTGGGTGTGCGCCGTGATGACCGCGGTGATCAGCGCGGCCAGCGTGAAGATCACCAGCGCGGTGATGACCAGCGCCGCGGCGGGGCGCCAGGTACTGGCCGGCGCCGGGGGGTGCGGGACCAGCACGCCCGCCCCGTGCGGGGCCTGCGGGTAGGGGATCGCCCCGACGGGCAGGTCCGAGGTCAGCGTCCACAGCTGCCCGTAGGTGCGGGCCGCGTAGGCCTGCGCGACCCGCTCGTCCAGCTCGCTCTCGGTCAGCCGGCCCTCGGTGAAGCCGGCCCGGAGCACCCCTACGGCCCGTTCCCGGTCCGCGCTGGAGGCCAGCCACGACGGGTTGATCCCGCCGCTTTCGGGCACGGGAGGCTGAGGCGGATATGCCTGACCTGGACCGTATGCCACGTGACCCTCCCGCGGACGCCTTACTTGAGTGTAAGACGTACAACGCGCCTCACAAGTGCCAATACCGTGTTCGGCGCGGCGGGAAAGGTCAGGAGGCGGTGGCGCCCAGGTCAGTCGCCAGGGTGTCGAAGTCGTCGTTCACCTGCGTCACGGCCGTGTTCACGCCCGCGGCGACGCTGTCGTACTGGCTCTCGGAGGTCGCCCCGGCCAGGGCGGTGTAGACGCTGGCCACGTGCAGCGCCGAGGCCGTCAGCTTGGCCGCGTCCGCGCGAGCCTGATCCGTCGGCATCGAGATGTCCTGCACCTTCCCGGCGAACGTGGTGAACGCGCTGGCCACGCCCCGGTTCAGGCTGGCCACGCACGCGTTGGTCTGGCACGCCCGCACCTGCGCCGAATAGCTGTTCAGCGTGGCGTTCAGCGGCGTGACGTCCGCCTGCAGCTGATTGCGCGCCTGTACGGTCGAGACCGCCTGGCTCGTGAGCGTGCCCTGCAGCACGCCCTGGCCCGCCGCGAACAGCACGCCCAGCACGATGAACACCGTGACCAGCCGCTTGGCCGCCGTGGACAGCACCAGCCGCCAGCCGCCCGCTGCAGGCTCGTAGCCCGGCTGCCCGAAGCCCGGCTGCCCGTACCCAGGCTGCCCGTACCCAGGCTGCCCGTACCCAGGCTGCCCGTACCCAGGCTGCCCGAAGCCTGGCTGCTCGAAGCCAGCAAGGCCGTACTCCGGCTGCCCCGGCCCCGCCTGTCCCTGCTCTGGCTGCGCCCCGAACCCGGGCTGGGCCGGGAAGCGCGGGTTGGTCTCCGGCTCACGCGGCGCCCCGGCCTCCGGCGGCGCCTGCGGCACCGGCCGGGTTGCGTCGCCCGGCTGCGCCGAGCCGAATCCCGGCGCCCCGGCCTCCGCCGTTCCGTAGCCCGCCGTTCCGTAGCCCGGCGCCTGCTCCGGCCCGGGCTGCTGCCCGTACCCCGGCTCGGCCGCGAAGCCCCCGGGCTGCGCCCCGAAGCCCTGTCCCGGCTGCGGCCAGGCTCGCCCAAGGCGGCCGGGTCGCCGAACAGGCCCGACGGGTACGCGCTGGTCAGCATGAACGCGAACCCGATGACCCGGGTCTGGAACCGCAGCACGGCCGAGAACGCCTCATACAGCGCCGCGGGCATCTGCCCGGTGATCAGCACGATCAGCCAGCTCACGAACTGCACGATGGTGAACGCGCCGTAGGCCACCGCAGTCTGCACGATCCACACCGGGATGAGCAGGAAGAACCGGAACAGGACGGCCAGCCGGTTCAGCCGGCCGGGCCGGACCGCGACGCGGACCGGGTAGTCCACGTCATCCAGCGTGAACGGCGGATAGACGTCGGTCAGCAGGATCCCGTAGCCGAACACCCGGGTCTGCCAGCGCAGGTACCCGGACAGGTAGTCGGCGGCGAACCCGGGGAGCCGCCCGGTGAACAGCGCCCCGAACCAGCCGATGATCACGACCACGTAGGCGGCGATGCCTAGGGCCCACAGCACGATGGCGTGCGGGATGATCATCAGCAGCCGGATCAGGACGGTGAGCCGGGACTGCCTGGCCGGCCCCGCGAACGCCACGAGAACCGGCGCGAGCTGATCCTCGGCGGTGGCCTGCGGCGGGCTGCCGCCCGGTGATGTGTAGTACGCGGACATGTCCGTGGTCCCTCACAATCCCCGTCGGCGGCCTCGCTACGGTCGCGAAAGCCTGCATGCTCCCCGTGCCCCACGTGAAGAAGCACGATCATATCGACGGCAGGGGTGCCGCTCGGGAGGATCGGAGCATACTTCGGGGCAATGTCACCCCGGCGTTGGGAAAACGTGAAGCGGCCGTGATCAGCGGCGCGCCGCCTCCTGCCGCTCAGCCGGTGCGGCTCAGGGCCCGGGAACGGTCGCGACGGAACCGGTGTGGGTGATCGACATGGCCACGCCGACCAGCGAGGCCGCGATCAGCACCGACCAGAAGATGATCGCCATGTAGCCGAGGACCAGGCCGCTGGTGGCCAGCCCGTCGCCGCGCTGCCCGTTCAGCTTCATCTGCCGCCGCGCGACGTGGCCGCAGATGACGGCCGGGACGGCGGTCAGCCCCGCGGTGAAGAACTCCGCCACGCCCAGCACCACCGACGCGATGGCCATCGAGTTCGTGCCTTCGGCCGGCGGCGCCTGGTAGACCGGCGCCGACCACGCGGGCAGCGGCCCGGCCGGCAGGTCGGCGGTCAGCGAGGCCAGCTCGCCGTAGGTCCGGGCCGAGTAGGCCCGCCCCATCCGGTCGTTGTACTCCTCTTGGGTGAGGCGTCCCTCGGTGAATCCCGCCTTCAGCACGTCGACGGCCCGCTCCCGGTCAGCCGAGGACGCCCGCATCGAGGCGTGCGCGTGGTGCTGGTAGCCCGGCGGGACCGCGTGCCCCGGCGGGGGATAGCTGGCTGGCGGATAGCTTCCCGGCGGGACCGGGTAGCCGTTCGGCGGAACCGGGAAGCCGTTCGGCCGCGTCGCTGAGCTGGCGGGCGGCTGGTAACCGGTCGCGGGCCCCGGCCCGCGGCAGGCGGTGGCGGGGTGTCGTCTGGCTGGCTGTACCTGGGGTACTGGGCCGGCCATTGCGACTGGTTATATGTCACCGACGCCTCCCGTAAAACGCGACCCGATTGCCCAGGACTCTTTCAGTCTAAGCGCCCCTATCCTCATCTGTGTTCCCCGCCGGTCGGCCCATCATGCCCCGGCCGGTAGCGTGGCTGCCATGCCTGGTGCCCCGCCCGAGGGCGAGCCTGTCCCCGCCGACGGGAGTTTGCCGGACAGCGCGCGCCAGGGGCTGGGCCGCCGCCCCTTCGGCATCTACGTGCACGTCCCGTTCTGCACCACCCGCTGCGGCTACTGCGACTTCAACACCTACACCGCGGCTGAGCTCGGTGGCGGCCCGGGGGGGACCGCGGTGTCCGCGGCCAGTTACGCCGATCTGGCCATCGCCGAGATCGCCCTGGCCCGCAAGGTCCTGGGCGCCGCTGACCTCCCGGTCCGCACGGTCTTCTTCGGCGGCGGGACGCCCACCCTCATGCCGCCGGCCGCGTTCGGCCGCATCCTGCGCGCCATCGACGCCGAGTTCGGCCTGGACCCGGAGGCCGAGGTGACCACCGAGGCCAACCCGGAAAGCGTGGACGAGGCATCGCTTGGCGAGCTGCGGGCCTGCGGCGTGAACCGGGTCTCGTTCGGCATGCAGAGCGCGGTCCCGCAGGTCCTGGCCGTGCTCGACCGGGTGCACCAGCCGGGCCGCCCGGCCCGCTGTGCCGCCTGGGCCCGGGCGGCCGGGCTTCTCCCGGGTCAGCCTCGACCTGATCTACGGGACGCCGGGGGAGACCGAGGCGGACTGGCGGCGCTCGCTGGAGGCGGCCGTGGCCGCCGGGCCCGACCACCTGTCCGCCTACGGCCTCACCGTGGAGCCGGGCACCAGGCTGGCGGCGCGGGTTCGGCGCGGCGAGCTGGACCCGCCCGATGACGACGTGCTCGCCGACCGCTACCTGGCCGCGGACGAGATGCTGGCTGCCGCGGGCTACGGCTGGTACGAGATCTCCAACTGGACCACCGGCGGCACCCAGTGCGCGCACAACCTGCTCTACTGGACCGGCGGCGACTGGTGGGGCATCGGCCCGGGCGCGCACAGCCACGTCGGCGGGACCCGCTGGTGGAACGTGCGGCACCCGGCCGCCTACGCCGCGCGGATCAGCGCCGGGCTCAGCCCGGCCCAGGCCCGCGAGGTCCTGACCGGCGAGGAACGCCAGCTCGAGCACGTCATGCTGGCCATCCGCCTGGCCGAGGGCTGCCCGGTCCAGGTGCTCAGCCCGGGCGCCCGGGCCAACGCCGCCGCGGTCGTCGCGGACGGGCTGGCCCGCGCCGATGCGTACGCCGACGGCCGGATCGTGCTGACCACCCGCGGCCGCCTGCTGGCCGACGCGGTGACCCGCGCGCTGACCGACTAGCCGCCGGCTCCGTGTTAGCCGTCGGATCCGGGCGCGGTCACGAAGTCGATCAGCTCCTCGACCCGGCCCAGCAGCTCCGGTTCCAGGTCGGTGTAGGTGCTGACCGACCGCAGGATCCGCTGCCAGGCCGCGGGCACCTCCGGCGGCCAGCCCAGGGCGTGCAGCACGCCCTCCTTCCACGGTTGCCCGCGCGGCACGTCCGGCCAGCGCTCGATGCCCACCGCCGACGGCCGGACCGCGGCCCAGATGTCGATGAACGGGTGGCCCACGATCAGCACGTCAGGCGAGCGGACCGCGGCCGCGATCCGGGTCTCCTTGGACCCCTGGACCAGGTGGTCGACCAGGACGCCCAGCCGGCGGCTGGGCGCGGGGGAGAAGCTGGCCACGATGGCCTGCAGGTCGTCGATGCCCTCCAGGTACTCCACCACGACCCCGACGTCCCTCAGGTCGTCGCCCCAGATCTTCTCGACCAGCTCAGCGTCGTGCTTGCCCTCCACGAAGATCCGGCTCGCCTGGGCCACCTTGGCCCGGCTGGACGGCGGCGCCACCGAACCGGACGCCGTCCGCGCGCCCCGGCCCGATCCCGCTCCCTGGTCCGCCGGGACCGGCCGGACCAGGGTCACCGGCTGGCCGTCCAGCAGGAAGGCCGCGGGCGTGAGCGGGAACACCCGCCGCTTGCCGTGCCGGTCCTCGAGGACCACCGCGCCCTTCTCATAGCCGACCACGGCTCCGCAGAACCGGCCCTCGGAGTCCTCCACCACCAGGCCGCGCTCGGCCTCGACCGTCGGCACCTCGCGCGGTGCCCGCCGTCGGCCCAGCCGTCCGGATTGTCCGCCGGCCAGCACGTCCGGGGTGTATTGCCTGCTCCGCACGGGTTTTCTCCTTCGCGGCCGGGTCCGAACGGCAGTTCGCCTCGCCGTGGAGGCGCCAGAAACGTGCTCGACGCCATAGACTTAGCACTCGGGGCTTTTGAGTGCCAGGAGTGCCGAGCCGCCAAGGGAGGTGAACGCGGGTGCTTGACGAGCGCAAACTTACAGTGCTCCGGGCGATCGTCGAGGATTACGTGTCCACCACGGAGCCGGTGGGTTCGAAATCCCTGGTCGACCGGCATCACTTTGACGTCTCCCCGGCGACGATCCGCAACGACATGGCGGTGCTGGAGGAGCAGGGCTTCATCGCGCAGCCGCACACCAGCGCGGGACGGATCCCGACCGAGAAGGGCTACCGGCTCTTTGTCGACCGGCTGTCCAACGTCAAGCCGCTGTCCGCCGCCGAGCGGCGGGCCATCGAGACGTTCCTGGCCGGGGCGTACAGCCTCGACGACGTGGTCATGCGGACGGTCCGGCTGCTCGTCCAGCTGACCCGCCAGGTGGCCGTGGTGCAGTACCCGTCGCTCACCAAGTCGGCCATCCGGCACATCGAGCTCGTGCCGCTCGCCCCGACCCGGCTGCTGCTGGTGCTGATCACCGACACCGGCCGGGTCGAGCAGTGCACCATCGAACTGCTCACGCCCTGGAGCGACGACTCGGTGTCGCATGTCCGGGCCGTGCTCAACTCCGCCCTGGGCGGTCACAAGCTGGCCGAGGCGGCCACCATGATCACCGACCTGGCCGACCGGATCCCGGCCGAAGAGCGGACCAACGCCAACGCGGTGTTCTCGGTCCTGCTGGCCAGCCTGGTGGAGCGGAGCGAGGAGAAGATCGTCTTCGGCGGGACCTCGAACCTGGCCGCGCACGACTTCAACACCGGCCTGCGCGAGGTCCTGGAGGCCCTGGAGGAGCAGGTCGTGCTCATGCGACTGCTGGGTGACTCCAGCGATCCCTCCATCGTCACCGTCATGATCGGCTCGGAGAACCAGGTCGCGGGCCTGGAGGCCACGTCGATCATCTCCACCGGGTACGGGACCGCGGCCGCGCCGGTGGCGAAGCTCGGCGTGCTGGGGCCGACCCGGATGGACTACCCAGGCACGATGGGCGCGGTCCGCGCCGTCGCACGTTACGTTGGCCAGATTCTGATGGAGTCCTAAGTGGCGGATTACTACTCCCTGCTCAAGATCCGCCGGGACGCGACGCAGGACGAGGTCAAGCGCGCCTACCGGCGGCTGGCCCGGGAACTGCACCCGGACGTGAACCCCGACCCGGAGACCCAGGAGCGGTTCAAGGAGATCACCCAGGCCTACGAGGTGCTCTCGGACACCGAGAAGCGCCGGATGTATGACATGGGGGTCGACCCGTTCGCCTCCGCAGGCTCCGGGGCCGGCCGTTCGGGCCCGGCTTCTCCTCCCCGCTGAGCGATCTGCTCGACCAGTTCTTCGGCGGCGGCGCCGCCGGGGGAGCGACCCGCGGGCCGCGTAGCCGGGCCCAGCGCGGCCGCAACGCGACCATCCGGATCGAGCTCGACCTGTCTGAGTGCTCGTTCGGCGCCACCCGGGAGCTCACCGTCGACACCGCCGTGGTCTGCCCGACCTGCTCCGGCGAGGGCACCGCGCCGGGCACCCACCCGCAGACCTGCGACATCTGCGGCGGCCGCGGCGAGGTCAGCCAGGTGACCCGCTCGTTCATCGGCCAGGTCATGATGTCCCGGCCGTGCCCGGGCTGCGGCGGATACGGCACCGTGCTGCCCCGGCCGTGCCCGGAGTGCGACGGCGACGGCCGGGTCCGGACCAGGCGCACCATCAAGGTGCGCATCCCGGCCGGCGTGGAAGACGGCACCCACATCCAGCTGGCCGGCGAAGGCGAGGTCGGCCCGGGCGGTGGGCCGCCCGGTGACCTGTTCCTGGAGATTCAGCAGCGCCCGCACCCGATTTTCGAACGGCAGGGCGACGACCTGCACTGCACGGTGACGATCCCGATGGTGGCCGCGGCCCTGGGCGCCACCTTGTCGGTGGACAGCCTGGACGGGCCTGCGGACATCGATATCCGGCCGGGTACCCAGTCCGGCCAGATGATCCCGCTCTTCGGCCAGGGCGTGCAGCACCTCAACGGCAACGGCCGCGGCGACCTGGTCATCCACGTGACGGTGGAGACGCCCAGCAAGCTCGACGCCGAGCAGGAGAAGCTCCTTCGTGACCTGGCCAAGCTCCGGGGCGAGGAGTCTCCGCCCGGCCGCTTCCAGCCCGGCAACCAGGGGTTCTTCTCCCGGCTGCGCGACGCGTTCAACGGGCGCTGACGCCGGGCCGCCATGCCGCAGCCGCCCGTCTTCCTGGCCGACCGCTCCGAGCTCCAGCAGGATCTCATCCTGCTGTCCGGCGCCGAGGGTCGGCACGCCGCCGCGGTGCGCCGGCTGCGGCCCGGCGAACGGGCTGATGTCGCCGACGGGGCGGGCCTGGTCGCCGAGTGCGTCGTCGCCGGTCAGTCCGGCCAGGGGCTCCAGCTGGCCGTGCAGGCCCGGCGGGCCGTGCCCCGGCCCGATCCCTCCATCACCGTCGTGCAGGCCATCCCCAAGGGCGACCGCGGGGAGCTGGCCGTGGAGGAGATGACCGAGGTGGGCGTGGACCGGATCATGCCCTGGGCTGCGGCGCGCAGCGTGGCCGTCTGGCGGGCCGAGCGCGGGGCGCGCTCGCTGGCCAAGTGGCGGGCCACGGCCCGGGAGGCGGCCAAGCAGTCCCGCCGCGCCTGGATCCCCGAGGTGACCGAGCCGGCCAGCACTCCGGACGTGGCCATGGCGGTCACCACGGCGGCCTGCGCGATCATCCTGGAGCCGGGCGCCCCGGACAGCCTCGGCCAGCTCAGCCTGCCTGCCTCCGGTGACGTGATCCTGATCGTCGGCCCCGAAGGCGGGATCACCGACGAGGAGGCCACCGCCTTCCGCGCCGCGGGTGCGACCCCGGCCCGCCTGGGGCCCACCGTCATGCGCACCTCAACCGCCGGCCCGGTCGCCGTCGCCGTCCTGCTCAGCCGTTCCGCTCGCTGGACGTGACCAGGCCCGCCGGCCGGCGGCGCTAGCTCGAGATCAAAGCCCCTGACGTCAGGGCGCCGCGGCGGGCACGCTGGACGACGTGCCGCCCACCGGCTGGTCGCTAGTGGCCGTGGAAGTAGTCGTGGAGGAGTCCGCCGGGCTGCTGGTCTGCGTCGTGACCTGCTTCGAGGTGTGCTGCGCGACGGGGCTCTGCGCGGGAGTGGCCGTAGGCGACGCCCCGGACGCGGCCGTTGTCGTCGTCTTGGTCGTGCCGCTCGACGTGCTGCCCGCCGACCCGGCCGATGACGTGGCCGAGGACGTGGCCTTGGCGCTCGCCTTAGGCGATGCGCTGGTGCAGTTCGGCGTGGGCGCAGGCCCGGTGCTCTTGGCCGCCGGGCTCTTGCTGGCCGAGCTGCTCGTGCTCGCCGACGGCGAGCCGCTCGTGCTCGGGCTGGTCGACGGTGAGCTATTCGTGCTCGGGGTGGCCGTCGGCGTGTCACTAGTGCTCGGGGTGGCCGTCGGCGTGTCACTAGTGCTCGGGCTGGCCGAAGTACTCCCGCTCGGCGGGGAAGACGGGCTCGTGGTCACGGCCGTCTTGGCCTGGCTTGGCGCGCTCCCGGACGATTTCGCGGTTGCGGACGAGCTCTCGCAGGTGGTCGGATTGGCGCTCGGCCCGATACCGGCGATCTGCCCCGAGGCGAGGTCGCTCGGTCGCTGCGTGCCGCTGCCCTCCAGGTTCCCTCCGCCACTCGACGAAGGTGATGGTGATGATGCTCCGGTAACTGCCGAGCTGAGGTCAGAGCCGAGCTGGCTCAGCCCGTTGCGCGTCGTCGGCACCACGGCCAGGACGATCCCCACCACGAACACCGCCATGCCCGCCGCGAAGGCTGGCCTGAGCATCGCCTCGCGCCAGTCCCGCGGCCGCTTAGCTCCACCGTGCCCTGCTCCACCCTGCCCAGCGCCGCCCTGCCCGGCCGGGCGGCCGTGCGCGCCGGCGGCGCTGGTCGGCCACAGCCGCCGGAACAGGCCCGCGACCGAGCTGGCCGACCGGGAGGCGAAGGCCGCGACGGCCAGCCAGAGGGCCATCACGCCCCTGGCCTGGCTGGCGTGCGCGCCCCGGGTCCGGATCTTCTCCCGGATGCGCTCCAGACCGTCGGCCCCCGGCTCGATCTGGTCGGCGGCAGCATGCAGCTCACGCCGCAGGAACTCGCCGAAGTCCTGTCCCTGCCTGCCGTCGAAGCGGCCCGGTCTCACGATGTCTCCTGTTCCAGCTGTGCGCGCAGCGCGGCCATGCCGCGTGCCGTGTGGCTCTTGACCGCGCCGCGGCTGATCTGCATAGCCGCTGCGATCTCAGCCTCGGAAAAGTCGGCGTAGTAACGCAGCACGATGGCTTCGCGTTGCCGCCCCGGCAGCTTGCGCAGCGCGTCGACGACGGCGGACCGCTCCAGCAGCGTCAGCGCCCCGTGCTCGGCGCTGGGCATGTCCGGCGGTGCCTTCTGAACGTTCTTGTCCACCACGGTGCGGTGCCGCAGCACCGACCGGGACCGGTTCACCACGGCCTGCTTGAGGTAGGCCAGTGCCTTCTCCGCGTCCCTCAGCCGCTGCCAGCCGCCGTGCATGGCCACGAAGGCGTCCTGGACCACTTCCTCGGCGGTGGGCGTGTCCCGCACCAGCAGCACGGACAACCGGACCAGGGCCCGGTAGTGCAGCGCGTACAACTCCGTGACCGCGTAATCTGCGCTCCACTCAATGCGCGCCGTCTCCACGCGCGGCGAAGGCGCAGTGAAGGCGGCGGGCATGATGGCCCCCGAGGCCATCAGTGTTTCGGTCACGTTGGTTGGACGCGCGTCCCCGTCCTGAGGTTCACTCACCAGGAGGCGTCCCTGTGCCGCGCCGTCTAGCGCGCAGGACTCGATCGCCGGACCTCATAGCCCAGAACTCCCCACCCATCTGACCAAGAGCATCGTTGCTTTGTCAGCAACCACCCGGTCCATCAGGCCAGTCACCTGGGAGAACGGCAGCCGAAGAGCACGACGAATGCTCCACGTTGGCTGCCGACAAGCCGCCCGATGATCGCCGGAGGATTGCGGGAAAGTTAAGAATATCCATAGATTCGCGAATAACAACAGCACTTGCTCAGATCGGCACTATAACAACCGATGCCGCTTTGGTTACTGAGCGGTACGTTTCCGGGCTTTAGCTCCGCCATTCGCGGCCGCGCCCGTAATGCCATGGGCCGGACGGTGCGCGGCCGCATCCGGGACGTCCTATGATCTTGCCGTGCCTGAGTGTCTCTTCTGCGATATCGCCGCCGGGAAGCTGCCCGCGACCGAGGTCCTGGCCACCGACCGGGTGGTGGCGTTCCGCGACATCGACCCGCAGGCACCGACGCACGTGCTGGTCATCACGAGGCAGCACTATCCGGACCTGGCCGCGCTGGCCGCGGCCGATGCCGGCCTGCTGCACGAGCTCGTCACCCAGGCCCACCAGGTGGCGGTGGCCGAAGGCGTCGCTGACGGCTACCGGGTGGTCTTCAACACCGGGCCGCAGGCGGGCCAGAGCGTGCCGCACGTCCACGCCCATGTTCTCGGCGGCCGCCTGATGGGCTGGCCGCCCGGCTGATTCGCTGATCCGGATAACATTGGAGGCAGAACCCTCGGGGGGCGGTCCTCCGGGTTATGGAGAGCGTCGAATTGACGACGAATTGACAGATATCCGAAACGACGACCAGCGCGCGGGCGGCCCCGGTCTCCGCGCCAAGAACGATCCCAGCGGCAACGGCCGCCCGGGCGATCCTGACCGTGCCGGAACGGCTGACCAGGCTCCGTCCCAGGTGAAGATCGTCATCCCGGCCGACCACTCCATGGTCAGCCTCCTCGGCTCCGGGGACGAGCTCCTGCATGTGATCGAGCGGGAGTTCAACGCCGACATCCACGTGCGCGGCAACGAGATCACCGCGACCGGCGATCCGGCAGAAACCGCCCTGGTCACCGAGCTGTTCGACGAACTGGTCGAGCTGCTGCGCAAGGGCACCATGCTGACCGCCGACGCCGTCGAGCGGACCGCGGCCATGCTGCGCGCCGAGCGCGGCGTGCGCCCGGCCGACGTGCTGACCGTCGGCATCCTGTCCGCCCGCGGCCGCACCATCCGGCCCAAGACGCTGAACCAGAAGCGCTACGCGGACGCCATCGACAAGCACACCATCGTGTTCGCCATCGGCCCGGCCGGCACCGGCAAGACCTACCTGGCCATGGCCAAGGCGGTCAAGGCGCTGCAGGCCAAGCAGGTCAACCGGATCATCCTGACCCGCCCCGCGGTCGAGGCGGGGGAGCGGCTCGGCTTCCTGCCCGGCACGCTGTACGAGAAGATCGATCCCTACCTGCGGCCGCTGTATGACGCGCTGCACGACATGCTCGACCCGGACTCCATCCCCAAGCTGATGGCGGCCGGCACGATCGAGATCGCGCCGCTGGCCTACATGCGGGGCCGGACCCTGAATGACTCCTTCATCATCCTGGACGAGGCGCAGAACACCTCGGCCGAGCAGATGAAGATGTTCCTCACCCGGCTGGGCTTCGGCTCCCAGGTCGTGGTGACCGGCGACGTCACCCAGGTGGACCTCCCGTCCGGGCAGGTCAGCGGGCTGCGCGTGGTCCAGGACATCCTCGACGGCATCGAGGACATCCACTTCGCCCGGCTGACCAGCCACGACGTGGTCCGCCACCGGCTGGTGGGCAAGATCGTCGATGCGTACGAGAAGCACGACGCGGCCGAGCGGCAGCTCGGCTCGGCCGGCGGCAGCACGGGGCGGCCGAACAGGCGGAAGGGCATGCAGACGGGGCAACCATGAGACGGCGCAGAGCATGAGCATCGATATCGCCAACGAGTCCGGCGCCGCGGTGGACGAGGCTGACCTCGCCGGGGTGGCCAGGTTCGCCCTGGACCAGATGCGGATTCATCCCCTGGCCGAGCTGTCCGTCCTGATCGTGGACGAGCGGACCATGACCGAGCTGCACGAACGCTGGATGGGCGAGCCCGGTCCCACCGACGTCCTGTCCTTTCCCATGGACGAGCTGCGGCCGCCGCACCTGGGCGGCAACCGCGCCGCCGATCCGGATCCGGGCGATGACCCGGGCCTGCTCGGCGACGTGGTGCTGTGCCCGCCGGTCGCCGCCGAGCAGGCCGCCAAGGCCGGTCACTCGACCCAGGACGAGCTCGAGCTGCTCACCGTGCACGGAATCTTGCACCTGCTCGGCTACGACCACGCCGAGCCGGATGAGCACGCTGTCATGTTCGGCACGCAGGACCAGCTGCTGAAGGCGTGGCGGGATACCCGGGATACGAAGGAGCGGGAAGGGACAGGCTGATGTCGCCCGCGGCATGGCTGCTGGTGGCGGCGGCCGTCCTGGCCCTCGCGGCGGGCTGGTGCGCCAACGCCGAGAGCGCGCTGACGCTGGTCAGCGCGACCGGGGTGGCCGAACGGCCCGAGCACGCCGGGCCGCTCAAGACCGTGGCCGACGACCTGCCCCGCTACATGAGCGTGCTGCTGCTGCTCCGCGCCATCACCGAAGGCCTGGCCGCCGTCCTGGTCATGGCCGCCTTCGTGCACTGGCTCGGGGACGTCTGGAGCGCCGTGCTGGCCTCGGTCGGCGTGGTCCTCGCCCTGCACTACGTGCTGACCGGCGTGCGCCCCCAGCTCGGCCGCGTCGGCCCGCGGACCGAGCGGACCGCCGACCGGGCGGCCCGGCTCCTCCGCCCGCTGACC
Organism: uncultured Actinomycetes bacterium; assembly: GCA_963744005.1. Taxonomy (GTDB): domain Bacteria; phylum Actinomycetota; class Actinomycetes; order Streptosporangiales; family Streptosporangiaceae; genus Palsa-504. Next base: position 1,233,327 of record CAVURU010000004.1, read on the forward strand.
CGGGCCCTGGGCCCGCTGCCGGGCCTGCTGGTGGCGGTGGGCAACACGCTCCCGCCGGCCCGCCGCAGCGAGCCGGGCCGCCGCGATGACGACGCCGAGAGCCCGGTGGCCCGCTCCGAGCTGCGGGGGCTGGTCGACTTCCTCGAGCGCCGGACCGGCATCGAGCCGGGCGAGCGGGAGATGGTCCGGTCGGTGTTCGAGCTGGGCGACACCATCGCCCGTGAGGTCATGGTGCCTCGCATCGACATGGTCTTCGTCGAAAGCCACAAGACCGTCGAGCAGGGCCTCTCGCTGGCCCTGCGCAGCGGCTTCTCCCGGATCCCGGTCGCCGGGGAGAATGAGGACGACGTAGTCGGCATCGCCTACCTCAAAGACCTGGTGGCCTGGAGCCACGACCACACCGGGGCCGAGGCCGCGGAGAAGATCGCCGCCGTCATGCGCCCGGCCAGCTTCGTGCCGGACAGCAAGCCGGTCGACGAGCTGCTCCGCCAGATGCAGGCGCAGCGCAATCACCTGGTCATCGTCATCGACGAGTACGGCGGCACGGCCGGCCTGGTCACCATCGAGGACATCCTGGAGGAGATCGTCGGCGAGATCACCGACGAGTACGACCTCAACGAGCGCCCGCCGGTGGAGTGGCTGTCCGGCGACACCGCTCGCGTCACCGCCCGCCTGCCGGTCACCGAGCTGGAGGAGCTGTTCGGCGTCCAGGTCGGCGCCGAGGACGTGGAGACGGTGGCCGGACTGCTGGCCCACGCGCTGGGCCGCGTCCCGATCGCCGGCTCCACCGCCACGGTCAGCGGCCTGCAGCTGACCGCCGAGCCCGGGTCCGGCCAGGCGCAACAAGATCCTCACCGTGCTGGTCGAGCGGGAACGCAGCGCGCAACCCGTAAACTCTGACGGATGAGCGATGCGCTTGATCCCGAAGATCTCAAGATCATCACCCTGGCCCGATCCTCGCGGGCGAGGGTAGCGGCGTCCGAGGGCGCGGCCGTCCGCGACGAGACCGGCCGCACCTACACCGCCGCCGCGGTCGCCCTGCCCACGCTGCGGCTGTCCGCGCTGCGCCTGGCCGTGGCCATGGCCTCCTCCAGCGGCGCGAGCAAGCTCGAGGCCGCCGCCCTGGTCAGCGAGGGCGAGCTGGACCCGGCGGACCTGGCCGTGGTGCGCGACCTGGGCCCGGGCGCGACCGTCTTCCACGCCGCCCCGGACGGCACCGTCCGTTCCGTCCGCACCGCCTGACCGTACGGATCGTCCCGCGCCGCCGGGCGCAGCGCGTCATTCCGCCGAACGGTCCGTGGATCCCGCGGCCGCCAACATGCGCGAGAATCAAGTGGTGAACGATCCGTCGCCCGCCCGCTCCGCGGGCGCTGGCGTGCCTGCCTCCCGGCCCGGCGCTGGCCCTGGCGCCCCCCGCCCGGCTTTCCGCGCGGGCTTCGCCTGCCTGGTCGGCCGGCCCAACGTCGGCAAGTCGACCCTGACCAATGCCCTGGTCGGCGCCAAGGTCGCCATCACCAGCGACCGGCCGCAGACCACCCGGCGGGTCATCCGCGGCATCGTGCACCGGGACGACGCGCAGCTGGTCCTGGTCGACACCCCCGGCCTGCACAAGCCCCGGACGCTGCTCGGCGAGCGGCTGGACAGCCTGGTCCGCTCCACCCTGACCGAGGTGGACGTGATCGCGCTGTGCATCCCGGCCGGCGACCCGATCGGCCCCGGCGACCGGTTCCTGGCCCGGGAGCTGGCCAACGTCCGCAAGACCCCGGTCGTGGTCGCGGTGACCAAGTGCGATGAGGTACCGCCCGAGCGGATCGCCGAGCAGCTCGTGGCCGTGGCCGCGCTGGGCGACTGGGCCGACGTGGTGCCGGTCTCGGCCGTGACCGGCTTCCAGCTCGACGTGCTGGCCGACGTGCTCGTCGCCCACCTGCCCGAGGGCCCGGCCCTGTACCTGGACGGCGAGCTGACCGACGAGCCGGAGCTGATCATGGTGGCCGAGCTGATCCGGGAGGCGGCCCTGGAGGGCGTCCGGGACGAGCTGCCGCACTCCATCGCGGTCGTGGTCGAGGAGATCAACCCGCACCCCGGCCGGGACGACCTGACCGACGTGCACGCCGAGCTGTACGTCGAGCGGCCCAGCCAGAAGGCCATCGTCATCGGCACCGGCGGCACGCGCCTGAAGGCCGTCGGCAGCCGCGCCCGCGGCCAGATCGAGGCCCTGCTCGGCTCCAAGGTCTACCTCGACCTGCACGTCAAGATCGCCAAGGACTGGCAGCGCAACCCCAAGCAGCTCCGCCGCCTCGGCTTCTACGACTGAGCTGTCCCCGTCGCCCTTTGGCTCGCGGGACGGTTAAAACCCGCCCCGGCTGGCGTCGGCTCCCGGCATGATGGGCCTACCGGTGAGGGAGGGACCGAATCGTGCTGCTCATCGTCGGCTCGCGGGTGTTCCACCGGACGACCATCCATGGCATCTTTCACTGCAGCCGGTGCGGCGGGGACCGGCCGTACCAGCGCCGGTCCGGGCGCCGCTGGCTGACGGTCCTCGGCCTTCCCCTTGTCCCGCGTCAGCCGGCCGGCGAGGACGTCCGCTGCGGCACCTGCCGCACCCGGTACACCCCTGGCGTGCTCCGCGTGCCGACCGCCGCGCAGATGCAGGCCGCGCTGCCCGCCGGCCTGCGCGCCGCCGTGTCCGTCATGCTGCGCGCGGACCAGGCGCCCGGCCCGGCCGCCCGGCACCGGGCCATCCAGGCTGTGGCCGCCGCCGGGCTGCCCGGCTACGACCAGGTCATGCTGAACGGCGACCTGACCCTGGCGCTGGGCACCATCCGCCCGGCCCTCAAGGAGGTGGGCGCGCAGCTCGCCGCCCCGGCCCGGGAGTGGTACCTGGCCGACGTGATCCGCATCGGCATGGCCGACGGCTCGCTCACCGAGGGCGAGCGGCAGGCCGCCGTGGCCATCGGCCTCGACCTGGGCATGACCCAGGCCCAGGTGGCGGGCGTGATCGCCGCCACCGAGCAGTCCGCCGGCCGCGGCTGACCCCGCCATTCCCGCCGTCCGCCATCGCCGCCGCCGGCACCTGGTAGGGTGGTCAACGATGTTGCGCGCGCTGCTCCTGCTTAGCGGCCGCAGCGGGGGCCGATAGGCCGGCTCCCTCGCTGCGGGGTTTGGGCGTGTCCGCTGGCCATCTTCAAGGCCCACCACCCGATATCGCTTGAGGAAGCAGATAATGCCCACTGATTCCGCGTTCCCGCGCGTCACGGCCCCCCAGCAGCAACCCAGCGGCATGCCGTGCCACCGCTACACCCCGTTCCGCCCGGTTGAGCTGCCGGACCGCACATGGCCCGCCAAGTCCATCACCCGGGCGCCGCGCTGGCTGTCCACCGACCTGCGGGACGGCAACCAGGCCCTGATCGACCCGATGAGCCCGGCCCGCAAGCACGAGATGTTCGACCTGCTGGTCCGGATGGGCTACAAGGAGATCGAGGTCGGGTTCCCGGCCGCGAGCCAGACCGACTTCGACTTCGTCCGGGAGCTCATCACCGGCGGCCGCGTCCCGGATGACGTGCGGATCTCCGTGCTCACCCAGGCCCGCGAAGACCTCATCGAGCGGTCCGTCCAGTCGCTGGCCGGCGCGCGCCTGGCCACCGTCCACATGTACAACGCCACCGCTCCGATCTTCCGCAAGGTGGTCTTCCGCATCGACCGCGAGGAGTGCAAGGCGCTCGCCGTCGAGGGCACCCGGCACGTGATGAAGTACGCCGAGGAGTACCTGGCCGGCACCGACTTCGGCTATGAGTACTCGCCGGAGATCTTCATGGACACCGAGCTGGACTTCGCCGCTGACGTCTGCGCCGGCGTGATGGACGTCTGGCAGCCCGGCCCGGGCCGGGAGATCATCCTCAACCTGCCCTGCACGGTCGAGCGGTCCACCCCGAACGTGTACGCCGACCAGATCGAGTGGATGAGCCGCAACCTGCCGCACCGCGACCACGTCTGCCTGTCCGTGCACACCCACAACGACCGCGGCACCGCCGTCGCCGACGCCGAGCTGGCCGTGCTGGCCGGGGCCGACCGGATTGAGGGCTGCCTGTTCGGCAACGGCGAGCGGACCGGCAACGTCTGCCTGGTCACCCTGGGCCTGAACCTGTTCAGCCAGGGCGTCGACCCGATGATCAACTTCTCCGACATCGACGAGATCCGGCGGACCGTCGAGTACTGCAACCAGCTCCCGGTCCACCCGCGCCACCCCTACGCCGGCGACCTGGTCTACACCGCGTTCTCCGGCTCTCACCAGGACGCGATCAAGAAGGGCTTCGAGGCCCTCGAGGCCGAGGCGCAGTCCGCGCAGGTCCCCTTCGCGGACTACCAGTGGGCCGTCCCGTACCTGGCCGTCGACCCGCATGACGTGGGGCGCACCTACGAGGCCGTGATCCGGGTCAACTCGCAGTCCGGCAAGGGCGGTGTCGCGTACGTGATGAAGGCCGAGCACCGCCTCGACCTGCCCCGCCGTCTGCAGATCGAGTTCTCCCGGGTCATCCAGGCGCACACCGACGCCGAAGGCGGCGAGGTGACCCCGGAGGCGATGTGGGAGATCTTCTCCGCCGAGTACCTGGCCGGCCTGCCCGATGGACCTGCTGGAGCACCAGAGCTCCTCGGTGGTCGACTCCAAGCACACGCTCACCGCGGAGATCTCGGCCGGCGGCCAGGCCCGGCAGGTCGAGGGCGTCGGCAACGGCCCGATCTCCGCCTTCTGCGACGCCCTGGCCGGCCTCGGCATCGAGGCCCGGGTGCTCGACTACACCGAGCACGCCCTCACCCAGGGCACCGACGCGCAGGCCGCCGCGTACGTGGAGTGCGAGGTCGGCCGCGAGGTCTTCTGGGGCGTCGGCGTCGACACCAACACGGCCAGCGCCTCGATGCGCGCGGTCTTGTCCGCGGTCAACCGCGCTCAGCGCGGCTGACCGGGACCGGTCCCTCCTCAGACATCGGCCACCAGCCACCACTAGTCAGTCATCGCCCAGCAGCGCGCATGATCCCGCGCGCTCGCCGCGGCCGGCGCGGCTGACCTCGCCCGGCCTCACTGACATGGCGCGGAAGCGGACACGCCCATAAGGCTCCCGCTTCCGCGCCATCATCATGTCTGCGCCCAGAGTGCGGGAGAATGGAAGGGTGCAGCCATACCGGGACGACGGGATCGTGCTGCGGACGCAGAAGCTGGGCGAGGCCGACCGGATCATCACCGTCCTCGGCCGGTCCACCGGGCGGATCCGCGCAGTAGCCAAGGGCGTCCGCCGGACCAAGTCGCGCTTCGGGGCCCGGCTCGAGCCGTTCACCCACGTCGACCTCATGCTGCACCCCGGCCGGTCGCTGGACGTGATCACCCAGGCCGAGGTGATCCGGCCCTACGGCGAGCCGCTGGCCGCGGACTACCCGCGCTACACCGCGGGCGTGGCCATGCTGGAGACGGCCGAGCGCTTCACCCCGGAGGAGAAGGAGCCGTCGCTGCGCCAGCTGCTGCTGCTCATCGGCGGCCTGCGCGCCCTCGGTGAGGGCGAGCACGACCCGCGCCTGGTCCTCGACGCCTTCATGCTCCGCTCGCTCGCGGTGGCCGGCTGACGCGCCGACCCTGGAGGAGTGCGCCCGCTGCGGCGCGCCCGGCCGTGACGTGCGGCTGACCGCCTTCGCCGTGGCCGCGGGCGGCATGCTCTGCGCCTCCTGCCGGCTGCCCGGCTCGGCCGCGCCCGCCCCGGCCACCGTGGCCCTGATCCGGGCCCTGCTGCAGGGCGACTGGGCCGCCGCCGACGGCAGCGAGCGGCGGCACCAGGTGGAGTGCAGCGGGCTGGTGGCCGCCTACCTGCAGTGGCATCTGGAGAACTCGATCCGCTCGCTGCGTCACGTGGAACGGGTGTGACCGGGGACCAGGGCCCCAAAGGCTCCCTGGGCCTGCGCCCGCCCGATCCCCATCCCAGCGGGGCCCGGCCGCCGGACCTGCCCCGGGAGCTGGTGCCCAGGCACGTCGCCCTGGTCATGGACGGCGACGGCCGGTGGGCCCGCCAGCGCGGGCTGCCCAGGACCGACGGACACAAAGAGGGCGAGTCCTCGCTGCTCGACGTCATCATGGGCGCCATCGAGCTCGGTATCCCGTACCTGTCCGCCTACGCCTTCTCGACCGAGAACTGGCGGCGCGCGCCGGACGAGGTCCGCTTCCTGATGGGCTTCAACCGCGACGTCATCCACCGCCGCCGGGACCTGCTCAACGACATGGGCGTCCGCATCCGCTGGGCCTGCTGCCTGGCCGCGGCTGTGGCGCAGCGTGATCAGCGAACTGGAGCACGCCGAGCAGCTGTCGGCCGGCAACACCGTGCTCACCCTGCAGTTCTGCGTCAACTACGGCGGGCGGGCCGAGATCGCCGATGCGGCCGCGGCCATCGCGGCTGACGTCGCGGCCGGGAAACTCCGCCTGGACAAGATCAACGAGAAGGTGTTCGCCCGCTACCTGGACGAGCCGGATATCCCTGATGTCGACCTTTTCGTCCGGTCTTCTGGTGAGCAGCGCCTTTCGAATTTCCTGCTCTGGCAGTCCGCCTATGCGGAGTTGGTCTTCCTCGACACCCTCTGGCCCGATTTTGACCGGCGCCACCTATGGCACGCGTGCGAGATCTACGCTTCACGGGATCGCAGGTACGGCGGCGCAGTTCCGAACCCAGTTCCGAATGACTCCGAAGAGTAGTTGTCAATTACTCTCAGTCAATAACTGCGACTCGCCGGGCCAGCGCTAAGTTCCTGGCCATTCCCGGACCTTAATGACACCAATGTAATTCCGGCCGGAAAGCATTCGAGAAATCGAACTGGGTTTCGTTTATCGGGGATGATTAGGCCTCCTCTCTGCCGGCGACGCGCAATCGACCGCTCACCACGGCCGAACAAACTTACTGTGCGTAATCTCGTGAATACGGGGAAACATAGTTTCTGCCGGAGCGCTCGGGCTGTACACGTGGGGTGAAACAGCCTTTCGCGCATCCGCGGGGGATCTACCAATCACTGGTTACCGGGGTTTTATTCGGGGGGCTTTAATGCGTGGCGCCGCTGTGGCTGTCATCGTCGGGTACGCGTTCAGCGGAATCGGTTCTCCAAGCGCCCAAGCGCAGGTCACGTCCGAGGCGCAGCTGACCGCGGCCGTCCAGCCGGCGCAGCAGAAGGCGCCCGCTCAGGCTATGAAATCCGTGACCTATAACGGCTATTCAGTCAGCGTGCCGTCCAGCTGGCCGGTGTACACGCTCAACCAGAACTCGACTCAGTGCGTGCGCTACGACGTCAACGCCGTCTACCTCGGCACGCCCGGGGCGAACCAGAACTGCCCGGCCCACGCCACCGGCAAGGCCGACACGCTCAGTATCGGCGCATCGCTCGCGCCCGGCGAGCTGTCCACCCCGGCCAACACGACCATGCACGCGTCGGTCGGCGCCAAGACCGGCGGCGCGGACCTGCCCGCCACCCCGGGCACGATCCTGCAGAACCCGCAGACTCGCGAGTTCGGGGTCTCCATGCCGAGCAGCGCCCCGCCGGTGCACGCCACCTACGGGACCGATCCCAGCCTGATCATGCAGATGCTGGCCAGCGTCCGCCAGGCCAGCAAGGCGCCCGCGCAGACCGCCGCCGTGGTGCAGCCCGCGGCCGCGCCCGGCTCCTCGTACTGGATGCCGCCGTCTTTTCCCGCGCCCAAGCCGTCGCCCAGCTCGACGCCCAAGCCGAGCTCCAGCGCGAAGCCGACCTCCAGTGCCAAGCCGGCCCCGGCGCCGACGTCCAGCGTGACCAGCGCCCCGGCTCAGACGGCCAGCGCCGCGGCCGTGACCACCGGCACCCAGAACGGGCTGGACACCTGCGCCGCGCCGTCGCTGCCCGCCATGAAGGCCTTCCGGGCCAAGTACTCCGCCATCGCCGTCTACATCGGCGGCTCGATGATGGGCTGCGGCCAGGCCAACCTCAACCAGGCCTGGGTCACCACGACCGAGGGCGAAGGCTGGTCCCTGATGCCCACCTACGTCGGGCCGCAGGCGCCGTGCAACAACTTCAGCGTCAAGGTCAACGCCAGCCAGGCCGCCGCGCAGGGCAAGCAGGAAGCCAGCACCGCGGTCGCCGACGCCGCCAGGTACGGCCTGGGCAAGGGAACGCCGATCTACTACGACATGGAGGCGTACAACAACACCAACGCCAGCTGCAAGACGGCCGTGCTGACCTTCCTGGACGCCTGGGACCGGCAGATCCAGGCCAACGGCTACGTCTCCGGCGTCTACTCCAGCGCCGCCTCCGGCGCGGAGGACCTGCAGAAGACGGCCACCGTCGCCGGGCACGCCCTGGCCCGGCCGCAGGCCATCTGGATCGCGCTGTGGGACAACAAGCTCAACCTGACCGGGTCGCCCTACCTGACCACGGCGGTGTGGGCCAACAACGCCCGGTCCAAGCAGTACGCCGGGCCGAAGGTGGTCAAGATCGGCAGCTACTCCCTGGACCTCGACTCCGACCTGGTCGGCGGCCCGGCGGCCCACAGGTAGTGAGCCGTCACCCAGCACGACCGGCCGAATCCAGTTCGCGATCAGCGCCCGGTGCTCCTAAGCTGGGGGCCTCCGGTGACGATGCCGCCGCTCAGTCCGAGCCGCACCGCGCCGGATTCGCAACCGGGGATCGCGCCCGTCGCGCCCGCCGACCGCCAGCCGGATGGAGACCATTGATGGCCCTGCGCAGTGACCGACTCGACGCCATCGTCAGCCTGAGCAAGCGACGGGGGTTCGTCTACCCGTCCAGCGAGATCTACGGAGGCCTCCGGGCCTCGTGGGACTACGGCCCGCTCGGCGTCGAGCTGAAGAACAACATCAAGCGCCAGTGGTGGCGGGCGATGGTGACCGAGCGCGACGACATCGTCGGCCTCGACTCCTCGGTCATCCTGGCCCGCGAGGTGTGGGAGGCCAGCGGCCACGTCACCGAGTTCGTCGACCCGCTGACCGAGTGCCAGTCCTGCCACAAGCGGTTCCGGGCCGACCACCTCGTCGAGGCCTACGAGGCCAAGCACGGGCACGCCCCGGCCGACGGGCTGAAGGACCTGGTCTGCCCGAACTGCGGCACCCGGGGCGCCTTCACCGAGCCGCGCATGTTCAACGGCCTGCTGCGCACCCACCTCGGCCCGGTCGAGGACGAGTCCGGGCTGGCCTACCTGCGCCCGGAGACGGCCCAGGGCATCTTCATCAACTTCAAGAACGTGCTGCAGACCTCGCGCCGCAAGATCCCGTTCGGCATCGGCCAGATCGGCAAGTCGTTCCGCAACGAGATCACCCCGGGCAACTTCATCTTCCGCACCCGGGAGTTCGAGCAGATGGAGATGGAGTTCTTCGTCCGCCCGGGCACCGACGAGGAGTGGCACCAGCGCTGGATCGACGAGCGCTTCGGCTGGTACACCGACCTCGGCATCCGCAAGGAGAACCTGCGTCTGTACGAGCACCCGGCCGAGAAGCTGTCGCACTACTCCAAGCGCACGGTCGACATCGAGTACAAGTTTGACTTCGCCGGCCTGGAGTGGGGCGAGCTCGAGGGGATCGCCAACCGCACCGACTACGACCTGCGCACCCACGCCGAAGCGTCCAAGCAGGACATGCACTACCTGGACCAGGAGTCGGGCGAGCGGTTCATCCCGTTCGTCATCGAGCCGGCCGCCGGCGTCGACCGTGGCGCGCTGACCTTCCTGATGGACGCGTACGCCGAGGACGAGGCACCCGACGCCAAGGGCAACCTGGAGAAGCGGACCGTGCTGCGGCTTGACCGCCGGCTCGCGCCGGTCAAGGTCGCGGTGCTGCCGCTGTCACGCAACGCCGACCTGTCGCCCAAGGCCCGCGACCTGGCCGCGGTCCTGCGCCGGCGCTGGAACACCGAGTTCGACGACGCCAGCGCCATCGGCCGCCGCTACCGCCGCCAGGACGAGATCGGCACCCCGTACTGCGTCACCGTCGACTTCGACACCCTCAACGACCAGGCCGTCACGGTCCGGGACCGGGACACCATGGGCCAGGACCGGGTCGGCCTGGACCAGGTCGAGGACTACCTGTCCGAGCGCCTCGGCTTCTGCTGAGTCCTGACTCCTGCTGGGTCCTCCGGGCCCTGCCTCGTGACGGCGCCGTCCCGGCGGCGCCGTCACGACGGCGGGAGCAGCGCCTCCAGCACGGCGTCCACCGTCGGCTCCTCGCCCGCCCGGCGGTAGATCTCGGCCGCGGCCTCGTGAAAGCCGTCGGGCAGGCCCGCTGCGGCCATGGCCTCGGCGATCTCCTCCATCTCGGCCACCCAGCGCCAGCCCTTGGCCGCCGCCGACCCGGCCGCCCGGGCCGAGCGCGCGGCCAGGTCGGGCTGGGACGTGGCCCACTCGGCCAGCAGCGCCTCCTCCACCCCGTCGGCGCGGGCCAGCGCCCGGGCCGTCAGCAGCAGCGCCGCGCTGCCCTTGGTCCACGCCGCGTAGGCCATCTTCAGCGCGGACGCGGCCCGGGGATCGGCCCCCAGCACCCGGGTGTCCGCCGCGCTGCCCGCGAACAGCTGCCCGACCTCGCCCGCCCGCTCGCCCGACAGGTAGAACCTGATGAACCCAGGCGATAGCGGGCCAGGCAAGGGCGGGGGAGTCCCGATGATCCCGCCGTCCACGTAGCTGGCCCCGCCCGCCTCGACGATCTGGGCCACCTCCCGGGCCGTGTCCGGGGAGATCGCGTTGGCGTCCGCGTAGATGCCCTTGAACCCGGCCACGTGCCAGGCCACGTCCAGTGCCCCGTGCGGCGGGCAGACCGAGATGATCACCTCGGCCTGCCCGAGCAGGCCGGCCAGCCCGCCGTCCGCCGCCGTCAGGCCGGCCGCCGCGGCCCGCGCCGCGCTGGCCGGGCTGCGTCCCTGCGGGAGCCACAGCACCCGGTGACCGGCCGCGGTCAGGCACTGCCCGACCGCCGCTCCCATCTCACCCGGATGCAGCAGCCCGATGGTCCTCGTCTCGCTCATGAACCCCATTGTCACGATGCACCGAGGGTGCTGCGGCGAGACGCTCCAGTACGGCCGTCCCGGACCCCGCTGTTTGCGTGCCCGGCCGTAAACGAAGGACGGTAGAGTCCGCAGTGAACACGACGTCGCGCACTGCGAAGAGCAGGACGAGGAGCAGGAAGTGCCGAAGCTCGTTTATGACTTTACCGAGGGCAACAGAGATCTGCGGGACCTGCTGGGCGGTAAGGGTGCCAACCTGGCCGAGATGACCAATATCGGCCTCCCGGTGCCGCCCGGATTCACCATAACCACCGAGGCGTGCCAGTACTACCTGCGCAGCGGCAGCACTCCCGAAGGGCTGGACGAGGAAATCCGGGCCCACCTGGAGAAGCTCGAAGGCGCCATGGGCCGCCGCCTCGGCGACCCGGCTGACCCGCTGCTGGTCAGCGTGCGGTCCGGGGCCAAGTTCTCCATGCCCGGCATGATGGAGACCGTCCTGAACATCGGCCTGTCCGACGAATCGGTGCAGGGCCTGGCCAAGCAGGCCGGCAACGAGCGGTTCGCCTGGGACTCCTACCGGCGGCTGCTGCAGATGTTCGGCAAGACGGTGCTCGACATCGACGGCGAGCACTTCGAGCACGTCCTGGATGAGGCCAAGCAGGCCAAGGGCGTCCGCAACGACGTCGAGCTGGACGCCGGCGACCTGCAGGGCGTGGTCGAGGAGTTCAAGGGCATCATCAAGACCCAGACCGGCAGCGACTTCCCGCAGGAGCCCCTGGAGCAGCTGGACCTGGCCATCAAGGCCGTGTTCAACTCCTGGAACGCCGACCGGGCCATCCTGTACCGCCGCCAGGAGCGCATTCCCGCTGACCTGGGCACCGCCGTCAACGTCGTGGCCATGGTGTTCGGCAACCTGGGCGAGGACTCCGGGACCGGGGTGGCTTTCACCCGCGACCCGGGTACCGGCGCCCAGGGCGTCTACGGCGACTACCTGCAGAACGCCCAGGGCGAGGACGTGGTGGCCGGCATCCGGAACACCGTGCCGCTGCAGGACCTGGAGAACATCGACAAGGCTTGCTACGACCAGCTGATGCAGATCATGCGGACGCTGGAGAACCATTACCGCGACCTGTGCGACATCGAGTTCACCATCGAGCGCGGCAAGCTGTGGATGCTGCAGACGCGGGTGGGCAAGCGCACCGCCGCGGCTGCGTTCCGCATTGCCCTGCAGCTCGTCGACCAGGGCCTGATCGACATGGACGAGGCGCTGCGCCGGGTCTCCGGCGAGGAGCTGGCCCGCCTCATGTTCCCGCGGTTCGACGCCACCGGCGACGTCACCAAGATCACCACCGGGATCAGCGCGTCGCCCGGCGCCGCGGTCGGCAAGGCCGTCTTCGACTCCGTGCGCGCCGTCGAGCTGGCCGCCCAGGGCGAGAAGGTCATCCTGGTCCGCCGCGAGACCAACCCCGACGACCTGCACGGCATGATCGCCGCTCAGGGCATCCTGACCAGCCGGGGCGGCAAGACCAGCCACGCGGCCGTGGTGGCCCGCGGCATGGGCAAGACCTGCGTGTGCGGTGCCGACGAGCTCACCGTCGACACCCGGGCCGGGAAGTTCACCACCTCCGGCGGGCAGACGGTCAGTGAGGGCGACATGCTCTCCATCGACGGCACCAGCGGCGCCGTCTACCTGGGCGAGGTCCCGGTCGTCGCCTCCGAGGTCGTGCGCTACTTCGAGGGCGAGCTGCAGGCCGACTCCGGCGAGGCCGACGACCTGATCAAGGCCGTGCACGCGGTCATGGCCCACGCGGACTCCGCGCGCCGCCTCGGCGTGCACGCCAACGCCGACAACGGGCCGGACTGCGCCCGCGCCCGCCGGTTCGGCGCCGGCGGCGTCGGCCTGGTCCGCACCGAGCACATGTTCCTGGGCGAGCGCCGCCAGCTGGTCGAGGACCTCATCCTGGCCAGCACCGAGGATGAGCGCGAGCGCGCGCTGGCCGCGCTGGAGCCGCTGCAGCGCGGCGACTTCGTCGAGATCCTCGACGCCATGGACGGGCTGCCGGTCACCATCCGGCTGATCGACCCGCCGCTGCACGAGTTCCTGCCCGACCTGACCGAGCTGTCGGTGAAGATCGCGCTGGCCGGCGACAACGCCACCGACAAGGACCGGGAGCTGCTGGCCGCGGTGCGCCGGCTGCACGAGCAGAACCCCATGCTCGGCCTGCGCGGCGTCCGGCTCGGCCTGGTCATCCCCGGCCTGACCGACATGCAGGTCCGCGCCATCGCGCATGCCGCGGCCGAGCTCAAGCAGGCGGGCAAGGACCCGCAGCCGGAGGTCATGATCCCGCTCACCGCCACCGTGCAGGAGATGGAGATCAGCCGCGAGCGGGCCGAGAAGGTCCTGGCCGAGGTGGCCGAGGAGACCGGTACCAGCGTGCACACCCTGATCGGCACCATGATCGAGGTGCCGCGGGCCGCGCTGAATGCCGGGCCGATCGCCGGCAGCGCCGAGTTCTTCTCCTTCGGCACGAACGACCTGACCCAGATGACCTGGGGCTTCTCCCGGGACGACGTGGAGGGCGCGTTCTTCAGCCGGTACATCGAGCTGGGCATCTTCGGCGTCTCCCCGTTCGAGACGATCGACCGCGACGGCGTCGGCCGCCTGGTCGACATCGCCGTCCGGGAAGGCCGGGCCGCCCGGCCCGACCTGCACCTGGGCGTCTGCGGTGAGCACGGCGGCGACCCGGAGTCGGTGCACTTCTTCCACCAGGTCGGCCTCGACTACGTGTCCTGCTCGCCGTTCCGCGTCCCGATCGCGCGCCTGGAGGCAGGCCGCGCCGCGCTGGCCGGGGGCGGCTCCGACAGCAGGTGACGAACGGGTACGACGGCCGTGCTGGACACGACGGCCGTGCTGGCTATGACGACTGGGCCACGGCCCGCTGGGCGGCTGAGCCGCCCAAGCGGGCCGGGCGCAGCGACTTCGAGCGGGACCGGGCCCGGGTCCTGCACAGCGCCGCCTTGCGCCGGCTGGCGGCCAAGACCCAGGTGGTCGCGGCCGGCTCGGCGGATTTTCCCCGGACCAGGCTGACCCACTCCCTGGAATGCGCGCAGATCGGCCGGGAGCTGGGCCGCGAGCTCGGCTGCGACCCCGATCTGGTCGACGCCGCCTGCCTCGCCCACGACATCGGCCACAGCCCGTTCGGCCATAACGGGGAGTTCGCCCTCGACGACCTGGCCGCTCCGTGCGGCGGGTTCGAGGGCAACGCGCAGTCCCTGCGCCTGCTCACCCGGCTCGAGCCCAAGGTCCCCGGCGCCGGCCTGAACCTGACCCGGGCCACCCTCGACGCCACCCTCAAGTACCCGTGGCCCAGCCGCGGCGCGGGCACCAAGTTCGGCGTCTACGCCGAGGACGCCGAGGTGTTCGGCTGGATCAGGCAGGGCGCTCCGTCCGCCGGGCCGTGCCTGGAGGCCCAGGTCATGGACTGGGCCGACGACGTGGCCTACTCCGTCCATGACCTCGAAGACGGCTTCGTCGCCGGCCTGATCACCTTCAAGGCCCTGAACTCCCCGGCCGAGCGGGCCATCGTCGGCCAGACCACGGCCGCCACCTACCTGCCGGACGGCGAGATCGCGGCGGCCGAGCTCGCCGAGCTCCTCGACGCCCTGCTCGCCCTGGACATCTGGCCCTCGTCCTACGACGGCGGCCCGGAGTCCGCCGCCGCGCTGAAGAACCTGACCAGCGAGCTGATCGGCCGCTTCTGCGTGGCCGCCGAGCGGGCCACCCGTGCCACCTACCCCGGCCGCCCGCTCAGCCGCTACGACGCGGACCTGGTCGTGCCCCGCCGGCAGCGCCTCGAATGCGCCCTGCTCAAGGGGATCACCGCCTACTACGTGATGTCCCGGGCCGGCGCGGCCGCGGCCCAGGCCCGGGAGCGGGAACTGCTGGCCGAGCTGACCCTGGCCGTCGAACGCGGCGCCCCGCGCACCCTGGACCCGCTGCTGCGCCCGGCCTGGCTGGTCGCCGGCACGGACCAGGCCCGCCGCCGGGTCGTCATCGACCAGATCGCCAGCCTGACCGATACCTCGGCCATCGCCTGGCATCACCGCCTGTGCGCCCCCGCCGAGTCGTAATCTAGGCCCATGCCAACCTTCGTGATCGTCGGGGCCAGCCTGGCCGGGGCCAAGGCCGCCGAGACCCTCCGCGCCGACGGCTTTGACGGCGACATCGTGCTGCTCGGCCGCGAGCAGGAGCTCCCGTACGAGCGTCCGCCGCTGTCCAAGGGCTACCTGCAGGGCAAGGAGGAGCGCTCGGTCATCTACGTCCACCCGGAGGAGTGGTACGCCGAGCAGCGGATCGACCTGCGCCTGGGCGTCACGGTCACCGCCCTCGACCGCGCCGGGGCGGCCGTCGCCACCTCCGGCCCGGATGGCCCCGGCCGGGTGGCCTACGACAAGCTGCTGCTGGCCACCGGCGCCTCCCCGCGCCAGCTGAACTTCCCCGGCTCCGACCGGCCCGAGGTCCGCTACCTGCGCACCGCGGACGACTCCGACCGGCTCCGCGAGGCGCTGGCGGGCAGCCCCCGGGTCGTCGTGGCCGGGGCCGGCTGGATCGGCCTGGAGACCGCCGCCGCAGCGCGCTCCTACGGCTGTCCGGTCACCGTGCTGGAGCCCCAGTCCGGCGCGCTGGCCGAGCAGGTCGGCCCCGAGGTCGGCGCCGTCTTCACCGAGCTGCACCGGGCCAACGGCGTCGAGTTCCGCTTCGGCGAGCGGGCCGAGGAGTTCCGCCCCGGCCTGGTCATCACCTCGGCCGGCGCCGAGGTCCCCGCCGACCTGCTCATCATCGGCATCGGCGCCGCCCCCAACGACCAGCTCGCCGCCGAGGCCGGCCTGGCCACCGACAACGGCGTGCTGACCGACGAGGCGCTGCGCACCGACGACGAGAACATCTACGCCGCGGGCGACGTGGCCAACTCCGTCAACCCCCTGCTCGGCCGCCGCATCCGCGTCGAGCACTGGGCCAACGCCCTGGACGGCGGCCCGGCCGCCGCCCGCTCGATGCTCGGCCAGCCGGTCGTCTTCGACAAGGTGCCGTACTTCTACAGCGACCAGTACGACCTCGGCATGGAGTGCGCCGGCCTGCCCAGCCCCGGAAGCTACGACGACGTCGTCTTCCGCGGCGACCGGGCCAGCCTGGAGTTCATCGCCTTCTGGCTGTCGGCCGGCCGCGTCGTGGCCGGCATGAACGTCAACGTCTGGGACGTCAACGACGACATCCAGGCCCTGATCCGATCCGGCCGCCCGGTCGACCTGGGCCGCCTGACCGACCCCGGCAT
The DNA here is from genome assembly GCA_963744005.1 of uncultured Actinomycetes bacterium. GTDB lineage: Bacteria > Actinomycetota > Actinomycetes > Streptosporangiales > Streptosporangiaceae > Palsa-504. The sequence continues at coordinate 1,249,658 of CAVURU010000004.1, forward strand.
CCCTCTCACTGACCTCTAGCCGCGAATCTCACTCCACGCTAGTAGCACCGGCCCCAATAACGCGGAAGATCGTTCTTACCTGGAGGATCCGGGCCACTATGGTCGCCCGGATCTTCCGCAAAAGCCGGAACCTCCACGTTATGGCCGGCTGAGAGCCCGATGTCGGCGGCTAGCGCCACACTGGGCGGCATGGTCGGCGAGGTCCCATTTACCCTCCGCAACCTGGCTGCGCGCCAGGGCGGGGTCGTCTCCCGCTCGCAGGCTCTCCGAGAGGGCGTGTCCGAGAGCGTCATCAAGTTCCGGGTCAGCAGCGGTCGCTGGCGGCCAATTCACCCCGGCGTCTACGCCACCTTCAGCGGTGCTCCCGGCCGGGGCGCAGCGCTGTGGGCAGCCGTGCTGTCGGCCGGGCCGGGCGCGATGCTCAGCCATGAAACCGCAGCTGAGCTCCAGCGTCTGACCGACAAACCCGGCCAGACGATTCACGTGACCGTACCCGTCCAGCGCCGCGTCAGCCCGGCCACCGGTATCTCCCTGCACCGATCGGTCCGGGCCGGTGAGGTCAGGCAGGCTGGCGGCAACCCGCCGCGAACGCGGGTCGAGGAGACCGTGCTTGACCTCATTCAGGCGGCCACCGATTTCGACACTGTATGCAGCCTGGTGACCCGGGCGTTCGCCCGGGACCTCACCGGCCAAGACCAGCTGCGCGCTGCCATGCGCCATCGAGGCCGCCTGCGCTGGCGCACTGACCTCAACGACCTGATCGCAGCTGCGGCCGGCGGCGACCACTCGGTTCTGGAGTTCCGCTACGACCGCGACGTGGAACGAGCACACGGGCTACCCAAGCCGGTCCGGCAGGCGCCGTTCATTACGCCGGACGGCCGCCGGGGGCGCCGGGATCGCCTTTATGAGGACTTCGGCCTGATCGTTGAGTTGGATGGGCGGCTGGCCCACGCGGCCGAGGACCAGTGGCGGGACAAGGCTCGCGACAACGCCGCGGCCGCCGACGGGCGTCAGTCCCTGCGGTACGGCTGGACCCAGGTTCGCTGGCACGCATGCGTCACGGCCCTTGAAGTCGCGGTCGTCTTGCGGACCCGCGGCTGGGGCGGCTGGCCGCGTCCCTGCGCGCCTGGCTGCCCGGTCGAGCGAGTACTGGCCCGCCGTGCGGTTCCTTCCCAGCGGCGAGCGGCCGGTCGGGGACCTGCAGCTATGCGGAGCGAATTACACTGCGCTGATGCCCTGTGCCGCCGAGGTCGTGTCCTTTGATGACTCCGAGCCGCCGCCGGGGCTGGATCCCTGGGTGCCCGGCGCGGCCCCGGCCACCAGCATCGAGATCGCCGAGCCCGATCCCGGCTGGCCGCAGCGGTACCAGGAACTCGCCGCCCAGATCCGCGGTGCCCTGGGCGGGCGGGCCCTGCAGCTCGAGCACGTAGGCTCCACGTCGGTCCCCGGCCTGCCCGCCAAGCCGGTCATCGACATCGACCTCACCGTGGACGATCCCGGCCGCGAGGCGGACTACGTCCCCCCGCTGGAGAAGATCGGCTTCCGGCTCGTCATCCGCGAGCCCTGGTGGTACGGCCACCGGGTCCTGGTGAGCGACGAGCCGCGCGCCAACCTGCACGTGTTCGGCCTGGACAGCCCGGAAGCGGTGCGGCACCGGATCTTCCGTGACTGGCTGCGGGGCAACCCCGACGAACGCGACCGCTACGCCGCCGCCAAGCGCCAGGCCGCGTCCGCGGCCAACGCGGCAGGCGAGCACGTCATGCAGTACAACGCGCGCAAGCAGCAGGTCGTTCGGGAGATCTACCGCCGGGCCTTCCTGGCCGCGGGCCTGCTCGAGGAGTGACGCTCAGCCGGTGACGGCGGCCAGCAGCTGTGCGGCGTCGGTCAGGTCGGGCAGCACCACGTGCGCCCCGGCCCCGGCCAGCTCGGCCGCGGTGAAGCTCCCGGTGGCCACGCCCACCACCCGGGCCCCGGTAGCCAGCGCGGCGGCCACGTCCAGCGGCGTGTCACCGACCAGCACGGTCAGCGGCCCGCTGAAATCCGTCCCGTACGCCGCCTGCGCCGCTCGCCGGGCCACCGGCACCAGCGCGGACCGGTCCTCGTCCACGTCCCCGTACGCGCCGACGTCCAGGTCCAGGAACTCGCCCAGCCCGGCCGCGCCGAGCTTCAGCGCCGCCAGCGCCCGGATATTGCCCGTCAGCACCGACTGGCGGGCCCCGGCCCCGGCCAGCGCCGTGATCGCCGCCGCGGCGCCCGGCAGCGCGCGGACTTCCGGCGGGGCGCTGCCGTCCAGGGCCGCCGCCAGCTCGCCCAGCGCGAGCATGAACGCGTCCACCTGCGCCCGCGGCTCGGCCACCCCGGCCAGCGCGAGCGTATCGGCCAGGATGGCCCGGTCCGTCCGCCCGGCCTTGGGCGCCATGACGGTCAGCTCCCGGCCGAACATGTCCTTGAATACCGTCTGGTACAGGCGGTTACCCAGGCCGGCCGCGGTCAGCAACGTGTAGTCGACATCCCACAGCACCAGCAGATTGCCCACCGGTCCAGGCTAGCCGCGTCTATCCCGGCAGAACGGACGTGAGCGGACTAGACTCGCGGCGACGGGAGACCCCGGGGCGGCGGATCCCGGGTGGTATCAACCCGGCGGAGGTGGGCGATGGCGGGGCGGATCCGCGACGAGGACATCGCGGCGGTTCGCGAGCGGTCGCCCATCGACGAGGTCGTGGGGGAGTACCTCCAGCTGAAGAACGCAGGCGGCGGCTCGCTGAAGGGCCTGTGCCCGTTCCACGACGAGAAGACCCCCTCGTTCAACGTCACTCCGGCCCGCGGCCTGTTCTACTGCTTCAGCTGCGCCGAGGGCGGCGACGTCATCAAGTTCGTGCAGAAGATCGACGGCCTGAGCTTCGTCGAGGCGGTTGAGCGGCTGGCCGGCCGGGCCGGCCTCGAGCTGCGCTACGAGCAGGGCGGCTACGTTCCCGGCCAGGAGCAGAGCCAGCGGCGGCGGCTGATCGACGCGCACCGCGCCGCCGCCGAGTACTACGCCGAGCGGCTGGCCGGCCCGGACGCCGAGCACGCCAGGAAGTTCCTGGCTGAGCGGGGCTTCGAGATGACCGACGCGGAGCGGTTCGGCGTCGGCTACTCGCCAAGAGCCTGGGAGGACCTGACCCGCCACCTGCGCGGCCGCGGCTTCACCGAGGCCGAGCTGATCGCCGCCGGGCTGTCCCGGGAAGGCAACCGCGGGGCCCGCGACCGGTTCCGTGCCCGGCTGATGTGGCCCATCCGCGACCTGTCCGGCGACGTCATCGCGTTCGGTGCCCGCAAGCTCGACGCCGAGGACGACGGGCCCAAGTACCTGAACACTCCCGAGACCTCGCTGTTCCGCAAGAGCACCGTGCTGTACGGGGCGGACCTGGCCAAGCGGGAGATCGCCCAGCGCAGGCAGGCCGTCATCGTCGAGGGCTACACCGACGTGATGGCCTGCCACCTGGCCGGCGTGCCCACCGCCGTGGCCACCTGCGGCACCTCGTTCGGCGAGGACCACATCAAGGTCCTGCGCCGGCTGATCATGGACACCGAGGGCGCCGCGGGCGAGGTGGTCTTCACCTTTGACGGCGACGCAGCGGGCCAGCGGGCCGCGCTGCGCGCGTTCAAGATGGAGGAGCGGTTCGCCACCCAGACCTACGTGACGGTCGAGCCCACCGGGCTCGATCCCTGTGACCTGCGGCTGGCCCACGGGGACGGGGCCGTGCGCGACCTGGTCGCGCGCCGCGTCCCGCTGTTCGAGTTCGCTATCAAGGGCGCCCTGGACCACCACAACCTGAACACCACGGAAGGCCAGATCGCCGCGCTGACCGAGGTCGCGCCGATCGTGGCCGCGATCAAGGACCGGTCGCTGCGCGACCGGTACGCGGTGAATCTCGACCGCTGGCTCGGCCTGCTCGACGAGGGGTTCGTGCTGTCCCGGGTCCGGGCCCAGATGGGTCCCTCGCAGGTAGGCCCGCGGCCCGGCCGCCGGGACGCCCGCGGCCCGTCCGGCCCGGACCGCGGTTACCGGGAGCGGAACGGGCGGCCCGGCTCGTCCGGCGCCAACGGCGGCGCCCGGCGCAGTGAAGCTGGCCAGCCCTACGACCTGTCCGATCCGGCCGTGCGGGTCGAGCGCGAGGTCCTCAAGCTCGGCATCCAGCAGCCCGGCCTGTGCGGTCCGGAGTTCGACGCCCTGGGCGCCGAGTCGTTCTTCGCCCCGGCCCACGCGGCGGTGTTCACCCTCGTCGCCTCCTGCGGCGGCACGGGCAGCGCCGGCCGGGCCCGGGACTGGGTGGCCCAGCTGCGCGACGCCGCTCCCGACGAGCAGGTGCGGACGTTCATCGCCGAGCTGGCCGTGGAGACGCTGGCCAGCCCGGGAGAGCCGGACGCGAAGTACGCCGACAGCCAGCTCGCGCGGGTGGGGGAGCTGGCCGTGAGCCGTGAGATCACCGCGGTCAAGTCCCGGCTGCAGCGGATCAACCCGGTCGAGGACGAGGTCGCGCACCGCCGGATGTTCGGCGACCTGATGACGCTGGAGACCCGCAGGCGGGCGCTGCTGAACCGGGCAGCAGGCAGCTGAAAGCCCAGCTGACCTGATGGTATTGCTGCGTCTCGTACTGCTCAGTAGCGCAAAAGTGACAAAATTAGGTCCCCCGTAACCACGGGTTGGTGGCGCAGACTGGTGCCGTGACACTCACCGTGCTAACGACCGGGGCATCACCAGCCGATCAGCTGACCGATCTCGTGGCGCTAGGACGGGAACGAGGTTCCCTGGCCATGGCGGACGTCATGATGGCGCTCGACCGGGCCGACCTGCCGCCCGAGGCCCTGGACACCGCGGTGCGCGTGCTGTCCGATGAGGGCATCGAGGTCCTGGCCGTGCCGCGCGAGGACGAGCCCGAGCCGGAGGCCAGCCGTCCGGAGGCCGACAGCCGCCGGGCCGCCACCAGCGACCTGGTCCGGATCTACCTGCGGGAGATCGGCCGTGTCCCGCTGCTGACCGCCGAGGACGAGGTCGAGCTGGCCAAGGCCATCGAGGCGGGCCTGTTCGCCGAGGAGAAGCTGGCCGAGGGCGTCCCGGTCCGCGGCGCCGACCATGGTGACCTGGAGTTCCTGGTCGCGGAGGGGGAGCGGGCCAAACAGCGGCTGATCGAGGCCAACCTGCGGCTCGTGGTCTCCATCGCCAAGCGCTACATCGGCCGCGGGCTGGTCTTCCTGGACCTGATCCAGGAGGGGAACCTGGGCCTGATCCGGGCCGTGGAGAAGTTCGACTACACCCGCGGCTACAAGTTCTCCACGTACGCCACCTGGTGGATCCGGCAGGCCATCACCCGGGCCATCGCCGACCAGGCCCGGACCATCCGGGTACCGGTGCACATGGTCGAGACGATCAACAAGCTGGCCCGCGTGCAGCGGCAGCTGCACCAGGAGCTGGGCCGGGAGCCCAGCACCGACGAGGTCGCGGCCGAGCTCGGCATCGAGCCGGACCGGGTCGCGGAGATCCGCCGGATCGCCCAGGAGCCCGTCTCGCTGCAGTCCCCGATCGGCGAGGAGGAGTCCGACCTCGGGGACTTCATCGAGGACGCCGACGCCGTCGTGCCCATGGAGGCCGCGGCGTTCATCATGCTGCAGGACCAGCTGGACCGGGTCCTGGACCAGCTGGCCGACCGCGAGCAGCGGATCATCCAGCTGCGGTTCGGCCTCACCGACGGGCACCCGAGGACCCTGGAGGAAGTCGGCCGGGAGTTCGGCGTGACCCGGGAGCGCATCCGCCAGATCGAGTCCAAGACCCTGGCCAAGCTCCGCCACCCCAGCCGCGCCCAGGTCCTCCGCGAGTACCTCGACTAACCCCTCGCTGGATTCTGTACACCATCTGGGGCCGTCTTTATCGCGGCCTTAGGGGCATATCGCCATTTGATGGTTTTCCCCGGTTTACCCCCGCTAAGGTGCTTCTTCGGTACCGGCAATGAGGCCGGGCCCGCAGGCCGCGGAGGGGGACTCATGGCTGTCAACGGAGGCCGTCCGGGAACGCCGAATCGAAATACCGTGAAGCCCAAAACGGTCTGGATTGTCATTGCTGCCGTGATCGCCCTCTTCTTCGTCATTGCCGGGATTGCGGGCTCTCATGACAGCAGCAAATCCGCATCGGCCCATCCAGTGGCCACTCCCGATGTCGGGGCGGCGCTACCGACCGCGCTCGCCGGAGCCGACACGAGCGCAGCCACCTCCTCGCCGCCGGTAGCCAGCAGTATGCCGACCTCGCGCGCCGCGACCACAGCGCCGGCCTCCGCGCACCCGCAGGCGCTGACCGGGAAGCCGGCCACCTCTCACGCCGCGACCACGAAGGCCGCCACGGCGAAGAAGTCATCAGCCCCCAAGGCCCAGCCGACTCACGCCTCCAGCCCCAGCCCGTCCGCCGCTCCGGCTGGCTGCACGCCGACGACCAGTAGCGGAAATTGCTATAAGGCAGGCGAGTTCTGTCCCAAAGCGGACCACGACATGAGCGGCGTCGCTGGTAACGGGGAGAAGATCGTGTGCCAGGACAACGACGGCTGGCGCTGGGAACCAGCCTGACCGCGGCTCGGCCAGGGAACCGCGTAGCTACCCCAGTTCTGACTTCCTGGGGAGCCTCCCTAGGGATTTTGGTCTCGTCCAGAGCCATTGTGGATCTAGAGCCGCTGGCCGAACGGGCCGGCGGGTCAGCCCCGAGGAGAGGACAGACCCATGTCGCCGACCGAGATCATCATCCTGCTGGCCCTGGTGGGATACGCCATCTACCAGCAGACCCGCAGGCACGAGGTTGTCGGCGCGAGCCGGTTCAAGCTCGCCATCATCTACGCCGTGGTGGGCCTCATCGTCGGCGGCATGCACCTGCCGGTCACCATCGCCGCGGTCGTCTTCCTGCTCATCAGCCTGGCCCTCAGCGCCGTGGTCGGCCTCCTGCGGGGGCGCCTGACCAAGGTGTGGGCCGAGTCTGACGGGCGCGTGTTCAGCCAGGGCACCGCGGTGACCATCAGCCTGTTCATCGGCCTCGTGGCGGTCAAGTTCGCGATGGGCACCGCCGCCTACTTCCTGCACATCAGCGATGACGGCGGCTTCGGCGAGATCCTGATCATGATCGCGATCATGGTGGCCTTCCAGGCCGAGCTGATCTGGCGCCGGGCCCAGGCCATCAACCCGGCCCTTCCCGCCCAGCAGTCCGACCGCGACCACGGCACCGGCACCGGCACCGACCGCGACCACGGCACCGGCACCGGCACTGGCAGCGCGGCCCGCGACGACGACCGGTCGCTCGTCCGCCACTGATCCTGAGTCCATCGCCCGCCTCGCTCAGCCTGAGCCGCCCCATGGGCCTGATTGGAGCACCCGTCATGACCACCTACATCGACTCCCTGGTCGCCGCGCTCGGCGAGGCCGGCTCCGCCCGGTCATCCGCCGGGCCGGGACCGACACCACCGGCGCCGACCTGCTCGCCATGATCAACCGCTACGCCCGGGTCCTCGACGAGCTAGGCCTGAGCCGCGGTGACCTGGTCGCGCTGCTGGCGCCGAACCGCCCGGAGGCCCTGGCCGTCCGGTACGCGGCGCACCTCATCGGGGCCGCCGCCGTGTACCTGTCCGCGCCCACCTCGGCCGAGACCCGGGCCCGGATGATCGCCCAGTTCGACCCACGGCTGGTCGTGGTCTTCCCGGAGACCGTCGGCCTGCTGCCCGCCGGGGTCACCGCTCCGGTGGCCGCCGTCGGGCCGGTCCCGGGTGCCACCCTCCGGCTGGACGTCCTGGCCGCCGGCCAGCCCGCAGAACCCGCGCCGGCCCGGGCCCGGCCGGAGGACCTGGCCGTGGTCATCTCCTCGGGCGGGACGACCGGCGTACCCAAGGGCAGCCGCCGCGACTTCGCCTCCTACACCGTCTGCGTCACGCCGCCCGGCCCGGCGCCGGACCGCCTGCAGCTGGCCAACGGCAAGCTGGCCTACCTGACCCAGGTCCTGGTCGACCAGACCCTGCTGGGCGGCGGCACCGTCGTCCTGCAGGACCACTTCGAGCCGGTCGCCACCCTGGACGCCATCGAGCGCGAGCGGATCACTCACCTGTTCCTGGTCGAGCCGCAGCTGTTCATGCTCATGGATGACCCGGCGGTCCCGGTCTACGACCTGTCCTCACTGCGGGTGCTGACCCACATCGGCGCCCTGGCCGCCCCGGTCCTGCGCCGCCGGGCCCGGGAGCGGATCGGCCCAGTCATCGCGCACACCTACGGGGCCAGCGAGATCGGCATCGTCAGCCTGCTCACCCCGGCCGAGCACGACCGCCCGTCCCGTTTCCGGTGCGCCGGGCGGATCCAGCCCGGCGTCGACGTCCGGTTCCGCCGTCCGGACGGCAGCCTCGATCCTCGCGCGGGGGCGATCGAGGCTCGCTCGGCCGGGATGGCCCTGGGGTACCGGCACCGCCCGGCCGAAGAAGCCGGGCACTTCGCCGGCGGCTGGTACCGCACCGGCGATCTCGGCGCGCTGGACGGCGAGGACATGCTGCAGATCTTCGGCCGGGCCGCCGACATCGGCGACGGCACCATCACGCCGGTGCAGCTGCAGGAAACCCTGTGCCAGCAGGCGTCGGTCCGCTACGCGGTGCTGGTCGCCGAGCCGGGCCAGGGCACCTGGATCGCCGCGGCGGAAGCCTGGCCCGGCGGGACCGTCGACGTCATCCAGAGCCAGGCGGCCATCACCGCCCTGCACGGCGAGCAGGCCGCCGCCTCGGTGCACGTGATGCCCATCGGCCGGATACCGCTCACCGAGCAGGGCAAGCCCGACCGGCCGGCGATCCGGGCCATCGCCCAAGCCCGGGCCGCCGGGGCCGGAGCCGCCTAGGCGGCCGGGCCGTTCCCGTTCAGCCCGGCTGAGTCCCCGTTCACGCCGGCCGGGTCCTCGCGGGCGGGGCTGCGGCCCGGCAGCTTGTCCAGCTGCCCGCGGACCTTGGTCGCGCTGCTCTTGGCCGTCTCGGCCACCTTCGGCATGCGCTCGGCGGCCTTCTGCCCCGCCACCTTGGACAGCTCGGTGGCCTTGGCGCCCGCGGCCTTCGTCGCCTGCTGCACAGCCGGGTGCTCGACCGCCTTCTTGCCCAGCTTCACCGCCTGCTCGTAGCGCTCACGGCCGGCCCGCGCGCCGGCCAGGAAGCCGGCCGCGAAACCGACCAGGAACGTGACCTTAATGCGCATCTTGGACCTCTTTTCATGCGTTTGGTCTGTGCATACCCAGGACTTTTCCCCGGCAGCACGAGCGTACTCATCGCGATGAGCGCCCGGTGAACGGGAGGTTGCTCATTCGGCGGCCGTCACATCGCCGCCCGGAGTGCGCTACCCTTATCCCGGTCGATCCCGCGTAGCTCAATTGGCAGAGCAGCCGGCTGTTAACCGGCAGGTTATAGGTTCGAGTCCTATCGCGGGAGCCAGCTGAATCCCCTCGATCGCTTACTCCGGCGGGTCGTACCAGGTCTCCCCGTCGCCGAGCAGCCCCGCCGCCTCGGCCGGCCCCCAGCTGCCCTTGGCGTAGGGGTGCACCGGGACGGCGCCACCGAGCACCGGGTCGACGATCTCCCAGGCTGACTCCACCGTGTCCTGCCGTGCGAACAGCCAGCGGTCGCCGTCCAGGGCCGCGCCGATGAGCAGGTCGTAGGGCCGGATGTCGCTGCCGGGCTGCTGGGAGAACGCGAGCTGCTGGGGCTGGGCCTCGTACCCGGCGCCCGGCTTCTTGCCGTGCACGGTCAGCCGGACGGCCGTCTCCGGCCAGACCCGGAAGGTGAGCAGGTCCTCCGGGACGACCGGCTCGATCCCGAAGATGTCCTGCGGTGGTGCCTTGAACGTGATGGTGATCTCGGTGGCGGTGACCGGCAGGCACTTGCCCGCCCGGATCAGGATCGGCACCCCGGCCCAGCGCCAGGTGTCGGCGGTCAGCCGCACCGCGACGAACGTCTCCACCGTGGAGTCCGGGTCGACCCCGTCGACCTGCCGGTAGCCCTCGTACTGGCCGCGGACCGTGTTCTGCGGCGTCAGCGGGCTCAGCGCGGCCACCACCCGCTGCTTGGCGTCCTGCCAGCCGTCCAGGCCCTTGCCGGTCGGCGGCTCGGCCAGCACGGTGGCCAGCACCTGGAGCATGTGGTTCTGCAGCACGTCCCGGATGGCGCCGGTGTGATCGTAGAACCGGCCGCGGGTCGAGACGTCGAACGCCTCGGACATGGTGATCTGGATCGACTGCACGTAGTTCCGGTTGAGCAGCGGCTCGAACACCGAGTTGCCGAACCGGACGAACAGCACGTTCTGCACTGGGTCGAAGGCCAGCCAGTCGTCTACCCGGAAGATCGCCTCTTCCGGGAAGTACTGGTGCATGGTGTCATTCAGCTCGCGGGAGCTGGCCAGGTCGACGCCGAACGGCTTCTCCACCATGACCCGCGCGCCGGCCGCGCGGCCCACGCCCGCGATCCCCTGCGCGATCCGGCCGAAGAGCTGGGCCGGCACCTCCAGGTAGTACAGGATCTTCTGGCCGCTGCCGATCTGGTCGGACATGGCCTTATAGGTGGCCTCGTCGCCCAGGTCGCCGTCCACGTAGCGCAGCAGGCCGAGCATCTTGACCGCGGCCGGGTCGGCCGGGTCCATCCCGTTCAGCTTGAGCGACTCCGCGGCGTAGTCGCGGAACTGCTCCAGCCCCCAGCCGCTCTTGGCCACCCCGACCACCGGGACGTCGAGGACCCCCCGGCGGACCAGCCCGACCAGCGCCGGGAACGTCTCCAGCTTGGCCAGGTCCCCGGTCGCCCCGAAGATCACCAGTGCGTCAACGTTGCCAGGCATCCCAAGCCCCCTCCCTGTGCGAGCCGCGCGACCGATCCCATCCAATCAAGCCCGGTCCCACCGGTCACGGCCGCACCGGGCCGCTGCCCTCACCACAGGTCGCCGCCGGTCAGCACGTACAGGAACGGCACCAGCGGGATCAGGCCGAACACGGCCCATGCCACCTTGGCCAGGCTGGACAGGTCGGTGCGCCCGATCAGGTTGACCCACATCAAGATGACCGCGACCGGGTGCAGGATGCAGACGAGGAGCTCGAGAATCTTCTTCACCATGGTGCAGGTAGTTACCCGCCGCACGCCCGGCCACGCGCCTGGCGTCAGCCGGTGATGTCGAAGTTGGCCAGGATCTTGCCCGGCCGGACCCGCACGACCAGCTCGCCCGGCACGGCGTTGCGCTTGCCGAACTCCTCGGCCCGGTCCGCTCCCATGTACCGCGCGCCGATGGCCGTCGCGGTGCGGAGCAGCTCACCCGGGTCCTCCGACAGCTCCGCGTCCCCCTGGACCTGGACGAAGGCGAACGGCGGGACCTCCAGGTCCACGCACAGGCTCACCCGCGGATCCCGGGCCAGGTAACGGCCCTTGGCCGTGCCCTTGCCGGTGTTGAACACCAGCGCGTCGCCGTCCAGCACGAACCAGACCGGCACCACCAGCGGGCGCCCATCAGCAGCGAGATAGCTCAGCTTGCCGGTGCGCGTGCCCTTGGTCAGGAACGCGCGCACCTCCGGGTCGGTGATAGATGCCACGCGGCAAGTCTAGGCACCGCCCGGAGGCGCGAGCGCAGAGCCCTCAGCCGGTGGGCGCCGCCATCGGGTTGATCCCGGCCAGGTCCTGTCGCTTGACCCGGATCATGACCACCGCGATGACCAGCGCGATCAGCATGATCCCGGCTGAGACGACGTAGCCCTGGGAGAATCCGTGCGCCAGTGCGTGGTTCGACGCCGCCTTGGCCGCCGCAGCGGCCTGAGCCGGGGACAGGTGCACGGCGGTGTTCTTGGCCGCGGCGGCCGCGGCAGCGGCCTGCGAGTGCAGGCTGCTGGAGACCGCGCTCCACGCCACGGTGCCGAGCACCGCCAGCCCGAGCGCGCCGCCGACCTGCTGGCCGACGTTGAGCAGGCTGGAGGCGACACCAGTGTCGTTCTCAGCCACCTTGGTCAGCGCGACCAGCGAGATCGGCACGAACAGCAGCCCCATGCCGAACGCGGTCAGCATCATCGGGCCGAGCAGCCCGCCGGCGTACGTGCTGTGCTCGGTGATCCGGGACAGCCAGATCATCCCGCCGGTGCCGAGTATGGCCCCGGCGATCATCAGCGGCCGGGCGCCGATCCGGTTGACCAGCTGTGAGGCCACCCCGGACGCCACCATGATCGTGGCCACCATCGGCAGGTAGGAGATGCCGGTCCGCAGCGCGTCGTAGCCCCACACGGTCTGCACGAACAGCGTGAGGAAGAAGAACATGCCGAACAGCGCGGTGCCGATGCACAAGCTGATCAGGTAGGCGCCGGTCCGGTTCCGGTTGCGCAGCACCCGGATCGGGACCAGTGCGGACCTGCTGCGCACCTCGATGAACCCGAACGTCACCAGCAGTACCACCGCGGCCACCAGGGACACGATGACCTTGGTGTCGCCCCAGTGCGACACGCCGTTCTGGCTGGTCGCAGCTTCGGACAGGCCGTAGACCAGCAAGGCCAGGCCCAGCGAGCCGGTGATCGCGCCCGGCAGGTCGAACTGCCCGCGGCGACGCTCCGACTCCGGCAGCACCCGCGCTGCGAGGAAGGCCACCACCAGGCCGATGGGCACGTTGACGAAGAACACCCAGCGCCAGCTGGCGAACTGGACCAGCAGCCCGCCGGCGATCAGGCCGACCGCGCCGCCGGCCACGCTCATGGCCGCGTACACGCCCATGGCCCGGTTGCGCGGCGGACCCTCGGGGAAGGTGACGGCGATCAGCGACAGCGCGGTGGGCGCGGCGAACGCGCCGCCGACGCCCTGCAGGACGCGCGCGCTGAGCAGCCAGACCTGGCCGGTGGCGAACCCGCCGAGCAGCGAGGCCAGCGAGAAGATCAGGATGCCGGCGATGAAGACCCGGCGGCGCCCCAGTAGGTCGCCGGTCCTCCCGCCGAGCAGCAGGAGGCCGCCGAACGCCAGGGCATACGCGTTGACGACCCATTCCAGTCCGGTGCCGGAGAAACCGAGCGCGGTCTGGATGTGCGGCAGGGCAACGTTGACAATGGTCGCGTCGAGCACGACCATGAGCTGGGCCGTCGCGATGACGGCGAGAGCCAGGCCGAGCCGCGGCGCGGCTGGCCCCGACCTCGGCGCGACGACATCCGGCGCCGTGGCCGCGCTCTTCGGGCCGGCGCCGTTCAGCGCCGCCTGCCCGGTCTCGGGTGATGTGGCGGACAAGGTAGTTCTCCCTCGATTTTCGCGCGCACTGAGCTGAAGCCGTGACTTAGGTCAGGTAACGAGGTCGCGGCAGTGCTTGCTGTTAAGACCCTTTATTTGGCCGAACGGACCGTAGTATCAGCCCCCGTGTTTGTTCATTCGCGCGTGACCCTCTCAGCTATGACGGCCGTGCGGCTGCGTTGTCACCGGTGTCGATCAACGAATTCCTCACCTGTCATGACGAGGCAACCGCCGCGAATGTGACAGCCTCACCTCCCGGTCTTTGTCCGGAGCATTTTGCGCATCAGCGTGAGCAGGCACCGGCGTTCGGTGGTGTCCAGCGTGATACACCATGGCGCCCGGGCTGAGAGCTCCGCCCACAGCTTGGTCCGCAGCGCTTCGCCGTCCGGCGTGAGCACGAGATTCTTGCTCCGCCGGTCCCGCTCGGATGGTTGCCGTCGCGCGAGCCCCCGCTTTTCCAGCGCGTCCGCGACGGTGGTGACGAAGGAGGGGTCGCAGCCCATCCGCAGCCCGAGATCCTTCATCGTCATCGGCGCCTCGAGCAGGAACAGGGCCTTGGTATCGCTCACGGTCAAGCCGAAGCCCGCCGCGATGCTCTGGCCGAGGTCATGAGCATGCCGGACGAGATCGCCGACGGAGTCCGCGATCTGCTGGTTCAGCTCCTCGTCACCGGCCTCGCGGACCGGCTCCGAGATCAGCGGCGTTACGTGCGGTACCGGCTCGACGTCCATACTCACCCCCTCCATGCCTGACCCCTAACATTAGCTGAGACGCTCAACAGTTGAGTAACTCAACAATATTGCGTATTTACTCGAGCGGGCAAGTGAATATCGTCACCCTCGGGTTCGCTCGTGGCGTACCGGGAAAACTCTCGCCAGCCGGCGAAAGCGCACACCAGCGGGTCAACGGCCAGCCGCCCTGCGGCGTCTTAACGATCAGGCGCCCCAGCTGGGCGTAAGCGATGAGAGGCAGGCCGCCATGACCGAAGGCGACCAGGCCGTCAGGCCGGCACCGGGGCGGCGCGCGTTCCTGCGGTTCGCCGCGGCGGCCGGCGGGGCCTCGCTGCTGGCCGCGTGCAGCGGCCAGGGCAGTTCCACTTCCGCGGTCAGCCCGAGTTCCTCGCCCGCGGCGGGCCCGCCCGCCGCCGCCGACTGGACCGCGCTCGGCCATGACCTGTCCGGCTCGCTGATCCGGCCGGGGGACTCCGGGTACGCCACCGCCAAGGAGCTGTTCGACCCGCGCTTCGACTCGCTGCAGCCGGCCGGGATCGCCTACTGCCACCAGCCGCAGGACGTCTCGGCCTGCCTGGCCTTCGCCCGCCGCTACGGCGTCCCGGTCGCGGCCCGCTGTGGCGGGCACAGCTACGCGGGCTGGTCCTCCACCAGCGGCCTGATCGTGGACGTGACGGCCATGTCGCAGGTCAGCCTCAGCGGCACCACCGCCACGGTCGGCGCGGGCACCAGGCTCATCGACCTGTACAGCGGCCTGGCCGGCCAGGGCCGGGCCGTCCCCGGCGGTTCCTGCCCGACGGTCGGCCTCTCCGGCCTGGCTCTGGGCGGCGGTATCGGGGTGGTGGGCCGGGCCTACGGACTGACCTGCGACAACGTTCAGTCCCTGCAGATCGTCACGGCGGACGGGCAGGTCCGGACGGCCGACGCCAGCACCAATCCCGACCTGTACTGGGCTTGCCGCGGCGGGGGCGGCGGCAACTTCGGGATCGTCACCTCCTTCACCTTCCGTACCCACCCGGCCGGCGACATCGTCCTGTTCTTCCTGTCCTGGCCGTGGTCGCAGGCGGCCAAGGTCATCGCCGGCTGGCAGTCCTGGGCCCCGCACGAGCCGGACGAGCTGTGGTCCAACCTGCACCTGTCCGCCTCCACCGGCGGGTCGGTGCCCAGCATCCAGGTCGGCGGCACCTACCTGGGCTCGGCCAGCGCGGCGGCGGCCGAGCTGGAGAAGCTGTACGCGGCGGTCGGCTCCGACCCCTCCTCGCCGTACGTGGAGACCACCACCTGGCTGCACGCCATGCTGGTCGAGGCGGGCTGCGCCGACCTGACCCCGACCGAGTGCCACCTGCCCACCCAGGTCTCCGGCGGCCAGCTGTCCCGCTCCTCGGAGTACGCCAAGTCTGACTTCTTCACCACCCCGCTGAGCAGCAGCGCGATCGGCACCCTGCTCTCCGGGGTGGAGAAGTTCTCAAGCGCGGGCGGTGCCTCGGGTGCCTCCGGCGGGATCGCCCTCGACGCCCTGGGCGGCGCCATCAACCGGGTGGCGCCCGGCGACACCGCGTTCGTGCACCGGGACGCGCTGTTCGACGCGCAGTACACCACCACCTGGCCGGGCGGCGCGCCCGCCGCGGCGGTGAGCCGCCAGCAGGCCTGGCAGCGCTCGTTCTGGCAGTCCATGCGCCCCTTCGCCAGCGGCCAGGCCTACCAGAACTACATCGACCCGGACCTGCCCAACTGGCAGCAGGCCTACTACGGTGCCAACTACACCCGGCTCGCCCAGATCAAGGCGACCTACGACCCGCACCGCCTGTTCACCTTTCCCCAGGCCGTCTGACCCAGGTCCGTGGCCTGTCCAACGGTGAGTGCGATCATGCCCACAGCCCCGGCGGCCCGGGCAGCGAGGTATACCGTTCGTCTGGCGGGCGGCATGATGGTATGTCGCGAATAGTGAGTATCCGACCCCCTGGCGCCAGGCGCAGATATGAGTTCCGATGACGAGTGACGCTGGGCTTGAGGCTTCGGTCGCGGACGGCGGCGATGAGCTCGCGCCCGTCCTGCTGGTCGAGGACGACGACGGTGATGCGCTGCTGGTGGAGGAACTGCTCCTCGACGTCGACGCCCCGGTCGTCTTCCGGCGGGCGCGCTCGCTCAGCCAGGCCCGGGCCATGGTCGCCGAGGCCGCCTGCGTCCTGCTCGACCTGGGCCTGCCCGACTCCCGCGGCCTGCAGGGCCTCAGGCAGCTGCTGGAGGTCGACCCGCAGGCCGCCGTGGTCGTCCTGACCGGGGAGGCCAACGAGTACCTGGGCGAGCAGGCCGTCCGCGCCGGTGCCCAGGACTACCTGGTCAAGGGCGAGGTCGCCGGACCCGTGCTGCACCGCGTGATCCGCTACGCGGTCGAGCGGCGCCGGGCCGCCGACGCGCAGCGGGAACTGCAGGTGGCCCGGATCCGGGCCCAGGAGAACGCCCGGCTCGAGCGCGGCCTGCTGCCGTCGCCGCTGCTGGCCGACCCGCGCCTCAGCGTGGCCGCCCGCTGCCTGGCCGGCGGTCAGCAGCACCTGCTGGGCGGCGACTTCTACGACGTGGTCGAGGCGGCCGACGGCTGGGTCCACGCGCTCATCGGGGACGTCTGCGGGCGCGGCCCGGCCGAGGCCGCCCTGGGCGTCGGCCTGCGCGTGGCCTGGCGCACCCTGGTACTGGCCGGCCGGCCCGCCGACGAGATCCTGGCCGTGCTCGGCCAGCTCCTCGAGCACGAGCGGCAGGATGACACCATGTTCGCCACCATGTGCATGGTGTCGGTGACTCCGGACCGGGGCACGGCGTGGGTCCGGATGGCCGGCCACCTGCCGCCGCTGCTGGTCACCCAGGCCGGCGTGACCGAGCTCGACACCCCGACCGGGCCGCCGCTGGGCCTGGGCCGGGCCGACCACTGGGCCGGGGCGCCGGTCCGGCTCGACGGCTCCTGGTCGGTGCTGCTGTACACCGACGGGCTGATCGAAGGCCGGATCGGGCGCGGCTCCGAGCGGCTCGGCAGCGAACGCCTCATGGAGCTCATCAGCGACGCCCTGGGCCCGGCGGCGGACGGATCCCGCCTGACGCAGGTGCCCGTCGGCGGCCAGCTGCTGGATCGCGTCATCGGCCAGGTCCAGGAGCTGAACGGGGGAGACCTCGACGACGACCTGGCCATCCTCGCCCTCGGCTACTCACCGGGCCGATGAGCGCCGTACCGCATTCTGAACCGTCGGCGACCCGGCGCTGGCCGCTGAGCCGGATCGTCGGGGTCGCGGTCCTGGCCCTGCTGGCCTTCTCGGTCGCGGCCGTGGCGGCGGGCGCGATCGCCCTGCTCAGCCTGCGCGACGCCCGTGACCGCGTGGTCAACGCCATCGATCCCGCCGCCATGCAGGCCCAGCTGCTGGACAACGCGCTGGTCAACCAGGAAACCGGCGTCCGCGGCTACGCGCTGTCCGCCCAGCAGAGCTTCCTGACCCCGTACACCACCGGCGTGACGGCCGAGCGGGCCGCGCTGGCCGCCCTCAGCCAGCTCGTCCCCATGCTCCCGGCCCGGACCGGCACCGACCTGCACAACGTGGCCGTCCAGGCGGCCAGCTGGCGGCTGAACTACGCCGAGCCGACCATCAGCCAGGTCAACCGGACCCACCAGCCCGTCCTCAGCCCGGACATCATCACCGGCAAGACCGACTTCGACCAGCTGCGCGCCAACGTGACCACCCTGCAGGCCGGCGTGAACGGGGCCCGGACCAGCGCCGTGGCCACCCTGCACGACGCCAGCACCACCCTGGACGCGGTGTTCATCGCGGTGGCCATCGGCCTGGCCCTCACCGTGGTCGTGCTCGCTCTCGGCCTGCGGGCCGCCGCCATCCGGCCGCTGCACGCTCTGGCCGCCCAGGCGCGCCGGGTCTCGGCGGGCGACTTCGAGCACGCCGTCTCCGTCCGCGGCCCGCGCGAGGTCACCGAGCTGGCCGCCGACGTCAACACCATGCGCGAGCGCATCCTGCACGACCTGTCGGTGACCCGGGACGCCAACGTCGCCCTGCAGGCCCAGGCCGCCGAGCTGCAGCGCTCCAACGCCGAGCTCGAGCAGTTCGCCTACGTCGCCTCGCACGACCTGCAGGAGCCGCTGCGCAAGGTGGCCAGCTTCACCCAGCTCCTGCAACGGCGCTACCAGGGGCAGCTCGATGCCCGGGCCGACCAGTACATCGAGTTCGCGGTGGACGGCGCCAAGCGCATGCAGGCCCTGATCAACGACCTGCTCGCCTACAGCCGGGTGGGCCGCTCCGACCGCGAGGCCGCCCTGGTCTCCAGCGACGCCGCCCTGGCCCAGGCCCGGGCTAACGTGGCCGAGCAGATGGAGCAGACCGGCGCCACCATCGAGTCCGGGTCCCTGCCGCTGGTGCTGGCCGAGATGTCGCTGCTGATCGCGGTCTTCCAGAACCTGATCGGCAACGCGCTGAAGTTCAACGGCGGCCGGCCCCCGCGGATCGTGATCACCGCCCGCCGGGACGAGGCGTCCTGGCTGTTCTCGGTCTCCGACAACGGCATCGGCGTCGAACCGGAGTACGCCGAGCGCATCTTTGTCATCTTCCAGCGGCTGCACGAGCGGTCCGCCTACGCCGGCACCGGCATCGGCCTGGCCATGACCCGCAAGATCGTCGAGTACTTCGGCGGCAAGATCTGGCTCGACACCGCCTACACCGGCGGCACCCGGTTCTGCTTCACCCTGCCGGTGCCGCCGGAGACCCTGCCCCCCGAGCAAGCAACAGAGCAAGCATCAGAACAGGCATCAGATAAGGAGACCCATGGCTAACTGCGGCCGTTCCGACGCGGTCGACGTGCTCTTGGTCGAGGACGACGAGGGCGACGTCCTGATGACCAGGGAGGCCTTCGAGCACTACAAGATCACCAACCAGCTGCACGTCGTCCCCGACGGGGAAGCCGCCCTGGCCTTCCTGCGCCGGACCGGGCCGTACGCCGACGCGCCCCGCCCCGGGCTGATCCTGCTCGACGTCAACCTGCCCCGGCGCAACGGGCTGGAGGTGCTCGCCGAGCTGAAGCAGGACCCGGACCTGCTGCTCATCCCGGTGGTCATCCTGACCACCTCGCGGGCCGAGGAGGACATCCTGCGCAGCTACTCGCTGCACGCCAACGCGTTCGTGACCAAGCCGGTCGACTTCGAGCAATTCATCGAGGCCATCAGGCAGATCGACAATTTCTTCCTGACCCTGGTCTGCCTGCCCGTCTGACCCGTAGCATCGTGAGCGCCGCTAAGGACCCGCCGGCGCCGCAGAGGACCCGAAGGAGTGCCCTATGTACGATGCCATCCTGGCCGAGTCGGTCACCATACGAGGCGACAGCGGCGACGAGATCGAGGCCTACCTGGCCCGGCCGATGAGCCCGGGCCCGCACGGCGGCGTCGTGGTCCTGCACCACATGCCCGGGTACGACGAGCAGACCAAGGAGATCTCCCGTACCTTCGCCGTGCACGGCTACAACGCGATCGTGCCGAACCTCTACCACCGCGAGGCCCCCGGCGCCGCCCCCGACGACGCCGCGGCCACCGCGCGCGCCCAGGGCGGCGTGCCGGACACCAGGCTGCCCGGCGAGGTGGCCGGCGCGGCCGCCTACCTCCGCGGCCTGAGCACCGCCAACGGCAAGGTCGGCGTCATCGGCTACTGCTCGGGCGGCCGCCAGACGGTGCTGGCCGCGGCCAGCCTGCCGCTGGACGCGGCGGTGGACTGCTACGGCGGCCTGGTCACCGGCACCCCGCCGGAGGGCTCGGTCATGAGCATGTTCAAGCCGATCAAGCACCTGGTCAAGGACGTGTCCTGCCCGCTGCTCGGGCTGTTCGGCATGGATGACGCCTACCCCTCGCCTGAGCACGTCGCGGAGCTCGAGGACGAGCTCAAGGCGCACGGCAAGACGTATGAGTTCCACTCCTACGAGGGCGCCGGCCACGGCTTCTTCTCCGTCAACCGCCCGTCCTACCGGCCCGAGGCGGCGATGGACGGCTGGAGCCACATCTTCACCTGGTTCGGCCGCTACCTGTCCTGATCATCCCGCCCGCGGGGTATCTGCGGCCCGGGGCGTTCCTCCGTGTCAGTAACAGCCGGCAACCAGCCGCGTTACGGCCGAAGGAGAGCCCCATGACCACGCCAGCATTCAATTCCCTCAGCAGCCAGCACTGGGCTCACTTCACCGACGCCCAGCAGCGCCAGGTCTACGTCTTGTCCGGGACCTGCATCCTGGACCCGGTCCCGTTCGGCCCGCAGGACGGCAGCCGGTGGCAGCACGGGCAGACCAGCTTCGCGGTCCCGGTGCCCGACCTGCCTGCGGGTCAGGGCCTGGTCGTCCAGCAGTGGGCGCCGGCCGTCCTGCTCGGCTCGATCCAGAACGACGGAGTCTCCAACAACGCCGGCTGGGCCGTCGACGACTTCGACCTGCAGGTCGGTGAGGGCCCGGACCCGAACGTCTACCCGGTGTTCAACTACGCCATCGGCGACACCGACGGCTCCATGCGCCGCGTGGCCTACATGGTCACCGTGATCGGGTACTACGCTGAGCTGCCGATCATCCAGTGAGTCAGGAGGCGCTGGAGCCGGCCCAGATGTTGATGCCGGACTCCACCGCGTCGCGGTCGATGGCGGCCAGCTCGTCCGCGCTGAAGTCGGCCCGGCCCGCGGCGGCCAGGTTCTCCTCCAGCTGGGCTACGCTGCTCGCGCCGATCAGCGCCGAGGTCACCCGGGGGTCGCGCAGCACCCAGGAGATGGCCAGCTGGGCCAGCGTCTGGCCGCGGCCCCGGGCCAGCTCGCCCAGGGCCCGGACGTGCGCCAGCGTCGGCGCCGAGATCTGATCCTGCGCCAGCGACCCGTTAAGGCTGGCCCGCGACCCGGCGGGCACCCCGCCCAGGTACTTGCCGGTCAGCAGTCCCTGGGCCAGCGGCGAGAACGCGATGCAGCCCGCGCCCTCGCGGGCCAGCACGTCCAGCAGGCCGCCCTCGATCCACCGGTTCAGCATCGAGTACGACGGCTGGTGGATCAGCAGCGGCGTGCCCAGCTGGCGGAGCAGGCTGGCGGCCTGCTCGGACCGCTCGGCCGAGTACGAGGAGATCCCGGCGTACAGGGCTTTTCCCGAACGGACGGCGGTGTCCAGCGCGCCCATCGTCTCTTCCAGCGGCGTATCCGGGTCGAACCGGTGGGAGTAGAAGATGTCGACATAGTCCACGCCCATCCGGCGCAGCGACTGGTCCAGGCTGGCCAGCAGGTACTTACGCGAACCCCACTCGCCGTATGGCCCGGGCCACATGTCGTACCCGGCCTTGGTCGAGATGATCAGCTCGTCGCGGTACGGGCGCAGGTCCTCGCGCAGGATGCGGCCGAAGTTGACCTCGGCCGAGCCGTTCGGCGGTCCGTAGTTGTTGGCCAGGTCGAAGTGCGTGACGCCCAGGTCGAACGCCCGGCGGATGATGGCCCGCTGGTCCTCGAGGGGCGTGCCGTCGCCGAAGTTCTGCCAGAGCCCCAGCGAGATCTCGGGCAGCTTGATGCCGCTGCGCCCGCAGCGGCGGTAGGGGAGCAGGCCGTAACGGCCGTCGGCGGCTTCGTACGTCATCCCGGCAGTGTTTCATCTCTCCGGGCCTCCGGGAGGTGGCGGCCCGCGCCGCGCCTGTTATGGTCCAGGGAGGGAAAGGAGCCGCGATGTGCACGTACCTGACCGAGAAGATCGCGATCGCCGGCAGCGGGAAGGGGCCGTCCGGCTGGTTCAGCGTGACCGACGCGACGGTGTACTTCGACCATCCGGTGCACGCCCCGGCCGAGCACACCCTCAACATCGACTTCGTCGCCCCGGCTAACGGGCCCTCGGCCCGGGTCGCGGTGGAGCTCACCGCGGAGTCGGCCCGGTCCCTGATCAAGGCCATCCAGGCCACTTTGGACTCCGCGCCCGCCGGCCTCGCCGACTAGCGCTCCCGGCGCCTCCGCAGCACCGCGAAATGTCGGTGCCGCGTGCGACTATGCCTATGCGGCAACGGTTTCACGAGATGGAGGCGGCGGAATGCGGTTCGTGGTGGAGCGCGATGCGCTAGCTGAGGCGGTCGCCTGGATAGCGCGCTCGCTGCCGTCCCGGCCCGTGCTGCCGGTGCTGTCCGGGCTCCTGCTGCAGGCCGAGACGGGCGTGCTGACCCTGTCCTGCTTCGACTACGAGGTGTCGGCCCGGATCAGCATCGACGCGGACGTGTCGCAGCCGGGCACCACGCTGGTGCCGGGCCGGCTGCTGGCCGAGATCACCCGCAGCCTGCCGGGCCACCCGGTAGAGGTCGACGACGCGGACGACGTGACCCTGACCTGCGGGCCGGTCTCGTTCAGCCTGGTCACCCTGCCCGTTTCCGACTATCCCCGGCTGCCGGAGCTGCCCGGGCTGGCCGGCACCGTGGACGGCGGCGCGCTGGCCACCGCCATCGGCCAGGTCGCCCCGGCAGCCAGCCGCGACGACACGCTGCCCGTGATCACCGGGGTCAACCTGGAGATCGAGGGCGACACGATCACGCTGGTGGCCACCGACCGGTACCGGCTGGCCATCCGGGAGCTGGGCTGGCATCCGGCTGGGCCCCCTGGGCCCCCTGGGCCCCCTGGGCCTGTCGGCCGCAGCACCCTGCTGGTCCCGGCCAAGACGCTGGCCGACGCGGCCCGGATGATGGCCCCCGGCGTCCCGGTCCGGATCCTGACCCGCGGCGCGGGCGAGGACGGCCCGCGGGCCGGCGACGCGATGATCGGCTTCGAATCCGGCGGGCGGCGGCTGACCACCCGGCTGATCGGCGGCGACTACATCAAGTACAGCTCCAAGTTCCCGGCCGACTTCGGCAGCTGCGGCGATATGCCCGCCGTGTCGCTGGCCGAGGCCGTCCGGCGGGTCGCGCTGGTCGCCGAGCGGGGCAGCTCGGTCCGGCTCTCGTTCGAGCCGGGCCGGGTCGTCATCGAGGCCGGGACCAAGGGCCAGGCGCGGGCCCGGGAGACAGTGACCGCCGACTTCACCGGCGAGGAATCCGCGATCGCGTTCAGCCCGCAGTACCTGCTCGACGGCCTGTCCGCGGCCTTGTCCGCCGCCTCGGGCGTCCCGCCCGCGGCCGGCCCTGATCAGGCCGCCCCGGCTCCGGCCGAGGGTCGCATCCGGCTGCAGTTCACCAGCCCGACCAAGCCCGCTCTCATCACCGGTACCTCGGGCTCCGCCGCCGACGGCAGGGACGAGCCGGACTACCGCTACCTGGTCGTGCCGCTGCGCGCGCTAGCCAGCGCCTGAGCCTGCCTAGCGTCCCGAGCCGGGGAAGTACGTCCCGTAGTAGGCGTGCCGCGACATGTACACCATCATCAGCATCCAGGTCGCCATCACGAACAGCAGCAGGGCCAGCACCACGTAGCGTCCTGCGTCGTGGTCGAGCGCGGCCTCGTGCGGGACGGCGGGATCGGCGCGCGTCAGCCGGGGCAGGTCGGCCATGAGGCTCTCGATATGGCCCTGCGTCTTGGCCGCCAGCGCCAGGTCGATCCGCTCGCTCAGCTCGTCGAGGGTCAGCCGGCCGGCCGCGAAATGCTCCCGCAGCTGGCTCATGGTCGCGTCCCGCTCCACGTCCCCGATCCGCAGGTCGTGGTCATACTGGCTGGCACTGGGCACGCGCCATCCCGGTACGAGCTGCTCCCGCGGCTGCCCCGCGTCAGGATCGTGTTCTAGCATTCCCGTTCGGACGTCATATCGCCTCGTCATAGCGGTTCCGGGGTTCACTGAGCCGACTACCTTCTTCAACGATAAGTCGGCGAAGCTCCATGCGGAACCCGGGAGGGGCCTGAATCAGCGTCAGAAGCGCGGGCCCCGCGAGCCCCGGCCCCGGCCGCGCGGTCCGCGGCCGCGTCCGCCGCCCAGCCCGAACAGCCGCTTGAGGAACCCGATCGCGGCCAGGATCAGCACCACGGCCAGCGGCGACCCGCCGCCGATGCCGAAGAGCATCACCGCGCTCGCGATCAGCAGCACCCACACCAGCGCCATGGTCGGCGCGAAGGCTGACGGCCGGTGCCGGTGCCCGGAATCGCCGCCGTACCCCCAGCCCGGCCGCCCGGCCGGATCCCGGCTGCCCTGCCACCCCGAGCCGCCGAACTCCGCGCCCGCCCCGGTGAACGGGCGCGCCACGTGCGGCAGGTCACGCATGACCGCGGTGAGGTCGGCTCTGGTCTTGGCCGCGAACGTCTGGTCCAGGCGCTCGTTGAGCTCCTCCAGGGTGAGCCGGCCGTCCGCGAAGTGCTCCCGCAGCTGGGCCGCGATTGCCTCGCGGTCGGCGTCTCCGACGCGCAGGTTATATCCCGAAGCCATCGTGCCCTCCGTAAAGGAACCCAGGGGAGTTCCAGGCCTCCACGATATGTCTCGAATAATCGGACGGCAAGCCGAAACCCGCCTCGCGAGCAAGCCTGAAAGCTTTCGTTCCGCCGCCTCTGCGTCAGCCGGGTAAGCCCTGAACGCGCCGGGCCGCGGGCAGGCCCATCAGCGCCGCCAGCGGCAGCGCGCTGCGCGGCGTGTAGGCCATCCGCCACAGCCCGCCGTGCGCGGCCGCGTGCGCCTCGTCCTGGGCCGGGTCCGCCGACCCTGGCCGTCCGGCCTGCAGGTCGTAGACCAGCAGCGCGGCCATGAGCGCCCTGGTCGTGTCGGCGTCGAAGGCCTCCACCCCGAACCGGGCCGCCCCGGCGTAGGCGGCCGCCAGCACCCGGTTCTTGAGCACCGAACGGGTCCGGGTCGGCGGGGCGACGTTCATCGACACCACCGCGCCGTCCTCCCGGGCCGCCGTGGCCCGCCACCGGTGGACCCGCTTGGCCAGCGCGTAGTTCGGCCCCTGCTGCGGGATCAGGCTGTCGCAGACGCCGGCCGTCGTGCCGGGCGGGTAGGCGCGGCGCAGCAGCCGCCCGGCGGAGACGGCTCGCAGCGGCCAGCCGCCCATCCTGGCCGCCGCCGGCCGGCCCGCGTAGGCCCGGGCCGACTGGGCCACCGCGTCGGCCGGCACCGCGAACACGTCGGTCGGCGTGGCCAGGAACGCGAGCGCCACGTCGTCCCGCCCGGCCGCCACCCGCACGGTCAGCGCGTCGACCGCGGCGGCCAGCTGCACGTTCGCCGCGCCGTCGGCGTAGACGTAGTTGCCCAGGACCAGCGGGCCCGCCGCGGCGGCCAGCCAGTCCGCCGCGGCCGGGATGTCATCGGTAAGGTCCAGCCCGGCCCGGCGGGCCAGGTCCGCCTCCGCCCCGGTCTGCGCCGCCCCGGTCACCGGCACCACCAACGTCCCGGCGCTGGCCCGGGCCGTGGCCAGCACCCGCTCCCACAGCGCGGGCCGGGGCAGGTCCACCCCGATCACCCGGGCCCCCCAGCCCAGCAGCACCGGCAGCGGCCCGATCTCGGCGCCCGCCCCGAGCACCACCACCGTCCGGCCGTCCAGGGCCAGCCAGTCCGGGTGGGCGGCCACCGCCCGCACCGCCTCGGCGCACGACGGCTCGATCACCCCGGCCGTCACCCAGGCCTGCAGCCGGGCGGCCAGCGCCTCTCCCCGCAGCCGCTCGCCCCGGTACGGCACCGACAGCTCCCGCTCGGGCGTGCCCGTTCCCGCCACCTCGACGCCGTCCAGCTTCGACCGGGCCGGGGCCGCCGCCGCCGCGGCCAGGCCGGCCTCGGCGCCGTCGGGACCGATGAACCGCATCCGCTGATGCAGCGCCTCCAGCCCGTCCCGGGCCACCGACACCGTGGCCTGCCGGGAACCCAGGGCCGCCTCGATGAGCCTGCGGAAGTGCACCGGGTAGGCGGTGCGCCACTTGGCCTCCTGCCCGGCGGCCCGGGCCCCGCCCGGGTCGACCCGGGCCAGCGCGTCGGCCACCACCGCCCGTCCCAGCGCTGCCGTGCTCCTGCGCCCGTCCGCCGAGGCCGGGAACGCCACTCCGGCCGGCTCGGCCCTGCTGCTCATCAGACCATCATCTACGCGGGCCCGGCCGGGCGCCAGCAGGCGATAATGGACATTCATGAGCGAGGAGCTGCAGAGCCCGCTGTTCGTCGGGCGGCACGAGGAAATGGCCTCGCTCGTCACGCTGCTGGACCGGGCCGGCCGGGTGAGCCGGGTTTCGCCATCATCGCGGGCGAGGCGGGCGTCGGGAAGACGCGGCTGGTCGACGAGCTGTCCGCCCGCGCCGTCCAGGCCGGGTTCACGGTGCTCACCGGCCACTGCGTGGAGCTCGGCGCCGAGGGCCTGCCGCTCGCGCCGCTGATCGACGCGCTGCGGGCGCTGTCCCGCACGCTGTCCCCGGGCGAGCTGGCCGAGGTACTCGGGCCGGCCCGCCCCGGTCTTGGCCGGCTGCTGCCCGAACTCGATCCGGCGGGCGCCAGCGAGCCGGCCGAACCAGGGATCCAGCTGGCCCAGCTGCTCGAGCTGGTCCTGGGCCTGCTCGGCCGGCTCAGTGGCCGGCAGCCGCTGCTGCTGGTGCTGGAGGACCTGCACTGGGCCGATCAGTCCACCCGTGAGCTGATCGCCTTCCTGATCAGGTCGCTGCGCGAGGTCCGGCTGGTGCTGGTGGCCACCTACCGTTCCGACGAGCTCAGCCGCCGCCATCCGCTCCGCCCGCTGATCGCCGGCTGGGAGCGGCTGCGCACGGTCAGTCACGTCGGCCTGCGCCGCTTCGACCGCGACGAAGTGGCCGCCCAGCTGAACGCGATCCTGGCCGCCGAGCCCTCGGCGGGCCTGGTCGACCTGGTTCTCGACCGTTCCGGCGGCAACGCCTACCTGGTCGAGGAACTAGCCGGGGTGGTGCGCAGCGGCGGCGACCCGGCCGACCTGCCCCCGTCGCTGGCCGACGTCCTGCTGAGCCGGGTCGACGCGCTGAGCCCGGGTGCGCAGCGGCTGCTCCGCACCGCCGCGGTGGCCGGGCGCAGTGTCCCCGACAAGCTGCTCGCCGAGGTCGCCGGGATCGGCGACATCGAGTTCTACGCGGGCCTGCGCGAGGCGGTGGAGAGCCACCTGCTCGTGGTGGATCACACCGGCCGCGGCTACACCTTCCGGCACGCGCTCACCCGGGACGCCGTCTACGAGGACATGCTGCCCGGCGAGCGCGGTGCCCTGCACGCCTCCTACGGCGAGACGCTGACTCGTGAACCGAGCCTGGCCTGGGACGACGCCGCGCTGCCCGCCGCCTTGGCCTACCACTGGTACGCCGCCCTGGAGCTGCCGCGCGCCCTGCCCGCCGCCATCGACGCGGCCCGCTACGCGCTGGCCACGTTCGCGCCGGCCGAGGCGCAGCGCCATCTGGAACGGGCCCTGGAGATCTGGCCCCGGGTGCCCGACGCCGAGCAGCGCACCGGAGCCGACCAGGCCGAGGTGGCCACCCTGGCGGGCGACGCCGCCTACGAGGCGGGCGACATCGACCGCTCGCTGTCGCTGCTCGACCAGGCCCTGACCACGCTGTCGGCCGAGGGTGACGGGGTGCGGCGGGCGCTGGTGCTCGAGCGCCGCGCGCGGGCCCTGCGGGACACCGGACGGGAATCCGAGTCCATCGCCGTCCTGCGCGACGCGCTCACGCTGCTGTCCCCCGATCAGGTGGCCGAGGCCCACGCGGTCGTCCTCTCCTCGCTCGCCACGTCGTTGTGGCGCTCCAACGACGTCACCGACACCTTGAGCGTGGCCGCCCGCGCGGTGCAAGCCGCCCGGGAGGTCGGTGCGGTCCAGCAGCAGGCCGAGTCGTCCATCACCCTCGGCTCGGCCCGGGGCTACCTGAACGCCGACGGCGCCGGCCTCGACGACCTGCGGGCCGGCCTGGCGCTGGCCACCGGCATCAGCGCGCACTATTCCGCGCTGCGGGCCTACGTGAACCTGTCCGACGTGCTGGAGTTCCTCGGCCGGCACGACGAGGCGGCCCAGGCCGCGCGGGACGGGATGGCCCTGGCCGACCGGGTCGGCTTCGCCCGTTCGCTCGGCACGTTCCTGGCCGGCAACCTGACCGAGAGCCTGCTGCGCCTCGGCCGCTGGGCCGAAGCCCGCGAACTGGCCGGGCAGGTGCTGAACGCCGTGCCCGAGGGAGTCTTCGCCGCCACCGTGCTGCTCGTGCGGGGCGAACTGGCCGCCATGACCGGCCGGTACGCGGACGCCGACGCGGACGTCCGAGCCGCCGGGCGGCTCCTCAGCGGGACGAGCGATGAGCAGTACGCCCTGACGCTGCTGTACGCCGGCGCGCTGACCGCGCTCGGCCAGGGCGACCTGGCCACGGCCCGGCGGCTGACCACCGAAGGCATGGCGAGCTTCGGCTCGCCGATGTCGGCCCGCTACCTGTGGCCGCTGCTGTGGCTGGCCGCCCGGACCGAGGCCGATGCCGCCACCCTGGCCCGCGACCGGCACGAGGAGCTTCCGGACCGCCAGGCCTGCGGCCAGGAAGTGGCGTCTTACGCGGCAGGCCTGGCCATCCCCAGCGCGTCGGCGCGAGGCTACGCGGCCCTCATCACCGCGGAACTGGCCCGCGCCGCCGGGCAGGCCGACGTCCCGGCGTGGTCGGCCGCCGCCCAGGCCTGGCAGGAGGCCGGCGAGCCCTACCCGCTGGCCTACGCCTGGCTGCGCCTGGCCGAAGCGGCCATGGCATCCGGTGACCGGCCGACCGCCACCGACAGCGTCCGCCGTGCGCACGCCCTGGCCGCCGGCGTCGGCGCGACGCCGATTGCCGAGGAGGCGGCCGCGCTGGCCCGCCGCACCCGCCTGGACCTGGCCGAGCCGGCCGCGGAGCGCGTCTCGCCCCCGCCCGAAGACCCGCTGGCCCGGTTCGGGCTGACCGAGCGCGAGCGCGAGATCCTCGCTCTGCTGGCCGCGGGCCGGTCCAATCCGCAGATCGCCGAGGCGCTGTTCATCAGCCCCAAGACGGCCAGCGTGCACGTCTCGAACATCCTGGCCAAGCTCGGCGTCGACAGCCGCGTCGAGGCCGCTGCCGTCGCCCACCGCCTGGGCGTGACCGGCTAAGCGCCGGGCCGCCGCGGCTAGGGCACTCGCCCGGGAAAACTAAGCGCCGCGACGGGCGCGGGTACGGCCGCTCGCCGATGTGCCGGGCCGCTCCTTAGCCGGATCGTGGAGACATCCACCCCGGTGAAAAAGGACGTGACTCCCGTGACCATCCAGAATGCGCCGTCCGGAACGATCCGCGCGGCCCTGCGCTATCCCGCCTTCCGGTCCCTGCTGGCCGCCCTGGCCGTCTCCCAGGTCGGCGACTGGCTCTATAACCTGGCCCTCGTCGTCCTGGTCTGGGACCGGACGCACTCGGCCCTGTGGGCCGGGATCACCACGGCGGCCCGGATCGTGCCCGTCGTCGTCCTCGGCCCGCTGGGCGGGGTGCTCGCTGACCGCTTCGACCGGCGCCGCATCATGATCGGTTCTGACCTGGTCCGGATGGCCTTCATGCTCCTGCTCGCCGCGGTGGCCGTGGCCGGGCTGCCCGTCGTGCTCGCCCCGGCCATCGCCGCCCTGGCCACCGCCGCCTCGGCGCCGTACCTGGCCTGCGTCTCCGCCATCACCCCGCGCGTGGTCGACGACGCCGACCTGCCCGGGGCCAACGCGGCACGATCCGCCGTGGCCAGCCTCGGCATCATTCTCGGCCCGGCGCTGGGCGGCGTCCTGCTGCTGGTCGCCTCGCCTGCCGCCGCCATCGCGCTGAACGCGCTGACCTTCGGGCTCTCCGCCGTCGCGGTCCTGGCCGTCCAGGCCCCGGCCGCCTTCCGCCCGGCCCGTTCGGCCGCCCGTCCGTCCGGCCTGCTCCAGGAGATGGCCCAGGGTGCGGTCGCGCTGCGGGCTCACCCTCAGGCGGTGCGCCTGGTCGGGGCGGACATCATGTGCAGCGTGCTGTACGGCACCCAGACCGTGCTGCTGCTCGTCGTCTCCCGGCGGATCGGGCTCGGCACCGAAGGCTACGGCTACCTGTTCGCCGGCATCGGGATCGGCGGACTGGCCGGCACGGCGCTCGCGGGCCGGGCCGGGCGCAGCTCCCGGCCCCGGTGGGTGCTGGCCGCGGCCCTGACCGCGGCCGGGCTGCCGATGCCGCTGCTGGCCGTCACCCGGTGGCCCGCTGTCGCCATCGTGCTGGCCGGCCTCACCGGCACCGGCGCCCTGCTGGTGGAGATCCTCACCGAGACGTGCCTGCAGCGGGTCCTGGACGAGGACGTTTTCGGCCGGGCCTACGGCCTCGCGCTCCCCGCCTCGATCGGCGGCATCGTGCTCGGTTCGCTGATCGCGCCGGTCCTGGTCGCGTCGCTGGGCGGTTCGCGTGCCCTGATCGTCGTCGGGACCATGGTCCTGGCCTACGCGCTCGTCGTGCTGCGCGAGGCCCGGCCCGCGCCCGTCCCGGCGCTTGCCTAAGGTGAGGCCATGCGCATCGACCGGCTCGACCATCTGGTCCTGACCGTGGCCGACATCGCCGCCACGGTGGACTTCTACACCCGCGTCCTGGGCATGGCCGAAGCCTCGTCCGGGCCGGGCCGCACCGCCCTGGTCTTCGGCCGGACCAAGATCAACTTGCACCTGGCCGGTCACGAGTTCGAGCCCAAGGCCGACCACCCGGCCCCGGGCACCGGCGATTTCTGCCTGATCACCACCGATCCGATGGAGCAGGTCATCGCCGAGCTCACCGCCCACGGCGTTCCCGTGGAGGTGGGCCCGGTCGAACGCGCCGGTGCCCTGGGCCCCATGCTCAGCGTCTACTTCCGCGACCCCGACCAGAACCTGGTCGAGGTCAGCCGCTACCCGGCCTAGCCGCGGAACTTGTCCGGGTCGGGGCCGGTCCGCTCGTCCCGGTTCAGCGCGCTGATGTCCTCGACGTCGTCCGCGGACAGGCCGAAGTCGAAGATGTCGATGTTCTCCCGGATCCGGTCCGGCGTGACCGACTTGGGGAAGACGATGTCGCCGCGCTGCAGGTGCCAGCGCAGCACCACCTGAGCTGGTGTCTTGGCCGCCCGGTGCGCGATCGCCGTGATCTGCGGGTCTTCGAGCGCGGCGCCGCGGCCGAGCGGTGACCAGGCTTCCACCGCGATCTGGTGGCCGGCGCAGAAGGCCCGCAGCTCATCCTGGGTCAGGTACGGGTTGACCTCGATCTGGTTGACCGCCGGGATGATCTCGCTCTCGCCGTGCAGCCGCCGCAGGTGGTGGGCCTGGAAGTTGGACACGCCGATGGACCGGGCCCGTCCGTCCCGGTAGAACTCCTCCAGGACCTGCCAGGTCGAGACGAAGTCCCCGTCGTAGCGGGTCGGCAGCGGCCAGTGGATGAGGAACAGGTCGAGGTAATCGACGCCCAGGGCCTTCAGCGACTCATCGAAAGCACTGCGGGCGTCGTCGGGCTGGTGCGCGTCATTGTCCAGCTTGCTGGTGAGGTAGACCTCGCTCCGGTCCAGGCCGGACCGCCTGATCGCCTCGCCGACTTCCTTCTCGTTGCCGTACCCCTCGGCCGTGTCGATGTGCCGGTACCCGGCCTCCAGCGCGGTGCTGACCGCCGCCGTGGTGTCTTCCGGCTCGATCAGGAAGGTCCCGAAACCGAGCTGCGGGATCTGCTGGCCGTTGTTCAGCGTGACGTCCGGTATGGCGGTCACGGCGAATTCCTCCCTCGGGTGCGGAATCCGGGCCCGCAGGTCACGCGCCCGGAAGACCACCCCTGCCCGCGCCGCGGCGGTCTACACCGCTGCTGGCTTAGTTGAGGAAGTAGCTGCCGCCGCCGTCCTGCGGGTTGGTCACCACGGCCAGGACGGTGACGGTGCCCGCGTTGGCGAACGTCAGCCGGAGCGTGATGGCCTTGCCGTTCTGCATGGGGCCGGCGCCGGTGATCAGCAGGTAGCCGTTGTCCGGGTTGAGCCGGATCATGGTGTTCGACGGGATCGGGATGGCCGACACCGTGTGCATGGCGGCCGCGCTGCCGGTGTGCTGCTGGCTGTCCGGCGAGCGCAGCTGCACCGTGCCGCCCACGCTGGTCTGCGCCGAGACCAGCCGGTCCGGTGTCCCGTTGTTCCGGATGTCCAGGTAGGCCACCGTGGTGCCCGGGGTGGTCGGCAGCGCCACGTACGCGCTCGTGAGGCTGATCGCCGATCCGCTGCTGTGCGACGTCGCGCACCCGCTGATCCCGAGCGCGGCCAGCAACGCTGCGCTCGCGATGCCCAGGAAGGACGCCGGTTTCCGCATGACACCCAGGCTACCGCGCGGGTAGCCGGGCGGGATCAACCGCGGTCGACGGCGGTGCCGATCAGGCCGAGCGAGGGCGCGCCCAGCTCGAGCAGCGCGCGGTGGAAGCGGGACAGCGTGAAGCCCGCTCCCCACTCCCGGCGAGCCCGTTCCCGCAGCTTGAGGATCTCCAGCTTGCCCCACGTGTACCGGCCGTAGGTCGGGTCGAAGGTGGCCCGCCGGGCCTCCGACAGCGCAGCCGGGCCGGACAGGTGGGTGTCGGCCTCGAACCGGCGGGCCGCCTCCGGCACCGTCATGCCCGCGGTGTGCACGCCGATGGCGCAGGCCAGCCTGGTCACCCGGACCAGGGCCTCCAGCCAGATGCCGATCCCGATCCGCGGGTCCTCGGCGCCGAAGCCCTCCTCCGCGCACAGTTCCTCGGCGTAGTGGGCCCAGCCCTCGATGAAGGCCATGGACATGACCGTCCGCCGCACGTCCGAGCTCAGGTGGCGCAGCGCCCGGCCGTGCGAGAAGTGCCCCGGCGCGACCTCGTGCACGGCGATGCCGGGCAGCGTGGTGTCGCTGAACACCTCCAGCCACTCTTCCTGGTCCCGCTCCGGCCAGGACTCTTCCGGCGGGGTGATGTAGAACCAGGACGGGGTGTCCGGCTCGCCCGGCGCGGCCCAGAACATC
Source organism: uncultured Actinomycetes bacterium (assembly GCA_963744005.1). GTDB lineage: Bacteria > Actinomycetota > Actinomycetes > Streptosporangiales > Streptosporangiaceae > Palsa-504. Next base: position 1,282,519 of record CAVURU010000004.1, read on the forward strand.
ATGGCCATGGCCCACCGCCGCGACTCCGGCGCGGGCCCGACCAGGCATTCGCCGTCGTGGTAGGGGACCAGGTCGTGCTCGCGGGTGAAGTCGATGGCCCGCTGCGCCCACAGCCGGCCTGCCTTGACCACGCCGTCCGCGTCGGGATGATCCCGCACCAGTTCCCGGGCCACCTCCAGGGCCGGGCGGCCCGGGGCCAGCCGAGCGCATCCCTCGGCCAGCTGGCCGAGCAGCCGGTCCCGCTCCGCGTCGGCCTGCTCCGCCAGCCGGCCCAGATCCACCGGCATGGCCTCGGCGCTGCCCATCAGCGCGCCGAGCGCCGAGCTGCCCAGCGTGGCCTCCGGGGCGCCGGCCTGCGCGGCCCGTTCCATATGCGCGACCAGCCGCGCGTGCGCGGCCAGGGCGTCCTTCAGCACCGCCTCGTTCACCGCGCGGCCCGGTCCCGGGGCCTGGTCGCCGAGCCCCGCGGCCAGGCCCCGGGTCACGCCCAGCAGGGCCTCGGCGACCGGCGCGCTGACCTGGTCCAGGGACTCGATCGCCGCGTCCACCACCCGCGGCCAGGCGGCCAGGTGCTCGGCCCAGGCCGCCGCGCGTTCGGCTTCCGGGGCGTAGGCCCGGTCGTAGGGGGCCAGCTCCAGCTCGGCCAGGTGCACGATCGGGTTACTGCGGTGCAGCTCGACCTGGCCGAAGGTGACCTGCCGCAGGTCTTCGGCCGCGGCCAGCTGCGCCTCGTCGTAGCCGTCGGCCAGGCGCTCACCGCCGGCGCGGGCCTGGGCCAGCCGGGCCAGCCCGGCCCGGACGCCGGCGGGCGACAGGTCCTGCGGCTTCCCGTCGTACTCGTGCCGCCCGCTGTTCTCGCGCATCTCGGCTACGGCGAGGTCGCAGACCGCGCGCAGCCGCGGGGAAAGGTCCATGCGGCGACGCTACCCTGATCCGCCGTACCACCGGGCGGAACCCGGCGGCACAGCGGGAGTGGCCCCCGGGATGCCCGCGGCGGCACAGCGGGGCGTGCCCGGGGAGGCCTACGGCGTGACGCCGCGGACGGCCTGGCCGGACCGGACCGGCATCACGGTCAGCAGCGGCGTGCTGGTCGACGCGCAGGCGCTGAAGCTGACGTCCGCGTACGTCGCCACCGTGTCGCCCGGCGGGTAGATGCGCAGCCCGTGCGCGGTAGCCGGCTGGCAGGTCGAGGCCGGGTAGTTGCCGGCCTGCGCGACCTGCAGCCACGCGTGCGCCGTCCCGCCGGCCGGTACCTTGATCGTCTCGCGGCCGAACGACGGGTTCTCCTGCGCCGGCGCCCCGATCTGGCTTCCGCTGCCGCTCGCCGCGGTGACGAACGACATCCCCGGATAGCCGTACATGCCGCACGCCGTAGCCGAGGTGTTGGTGAAGTTGACCGGGTAGTAGGTGCTGCCCATCGCGCCGCCGGCCGCGTTCGTGTCGACCGACACCTTGAGCGTGCCGGACTGGCACACCACCAGGCCGCCCGTCCCGGGCAGCGTGGACTGCGTGGTGCCGGGAGCCGGTGACGAGCTCGTGCCCGCCTGCTGCGTCTGCGACCCGGGGGTGGCTGTCGCGGCCGCGGACGACGAGGATGAGCTGGCGCAGGCGGCCAGCAGCCCGGTGGCGGCCACCGCGGCGGCGGCCGTGCACGCCATCGGCACCGCCCGCCGCCTGCTGGCCGGATCGCGGAAAAGAGGGATCGTGAACATCAGATGTCACCTCATGGTCATCAGCTGATTGCGATGAGTAATCATCCAGCATTCCCGGTGCGTTCCGCCAGCCGACACACAGGGGAGGTGACGGCTGGCGCGAGCGCGTCCCGGTGAGAGGATCGAGGTATGGCTGAAAGTCCTGACTTCACCACTCGGCCTGAGCTCGCCGGTACCTTCGGCATGGTCGCCTCCACCCACTGGCTCGCCTCCGCGGCGGGCATGGCCGTACTGGAACGGGGCGGCAACGCGTTCGACGCGGCCGTGGCCGCGGGCCTGGTCCTGCAGGTCGTCGAGCCGCACCTGAACGGCCTGGGCGGCGAGGTGCCGGTCATCGCTCATCACGCCGGGCAGGGGGAGACCTTCGTCCTGTCCGGCCAGGGCCCCGCCCCGGCCGGCGCCACCCCGGCCGCGTTCGGTTACCTCGGGCTCGACCTGGTGCCCGGCAGCGGGCTGCTCGCGGCCTGCGTCCCGGGGGCCTTCGGCGCCTGGATGACACTGCTGCGCGACTACGGCACGCTGCCGCTCCGGGACGTGATGGACTACGCCATCGGCTACGCCGCGAGCGGATACCCGATCCTCCCCTCCATCAGCTGGGGGATCGCCAGCGTGGCCGACCTGTTCCGCGACCACTGGCCCAGCTCGGCCGAGGTCTACCTGCCAAGTGGCACGGCGCCGGCCCCGGGGGCGCGGTTCGCCAACCCGGCCCTGGCCGCGACCTATCAGCGCCTGCTGGGCGAGGCCGAGGCGGCCAGCGGCGACCGCGACGAGCAGATCGAGGCGGCCCGCCGCGCCTACTACCAGGGCTTCGTGGCCGAGACGATCGCCGCCTACCTGGCCTCCGCGGAGGTCATGGACGTGACCGGCCGGCCGCACCGCGGGCTCTTGTCCTATGACGACATGGCTGCCTGGCAGCCCGCGGTGGAGGAGCCGCTCACCGTCGACTACCAGGGCCTGACCGTCTGCAAGACCCGGCCGTGGGGACAGGGCCCGGTCTTCGCCCAGCAGCTCACCCTGCTGGACGGCTTCGACCTGGCCGCCATGGGCGCGGGCCGGGCCGAGTTCATCCACACCGTGATCGAGTGCGCCAAGCTGGCCTTCGCCGACCGGGAGGCCTGGTACGGCGACCCCGACTTCACCGACGTGCCGGTCGCGGCCCTGCTGTCCGGCGACTACGCCGCGGCCCGGCGCGGCCTGGTCGGGCCCGATGCCTCGCTCGAGCTGCGGCCCGGATCCCCGGACGGCCGGGCGCCCCGGCTGCCGGAGTTCATCACCGCCTCGTTCCGGGGCGCGGACGGGGTTCCGGGCGAGGACGCGCGGGTCAATCCGCGCATGGACGCCGGGCCGGCGGTGGCCCACCTCGACCCGTCCACCGGCGAGCCGACCCTCGGCCGCGCCTCGCCGCGGGGCCCGGCGGCCTCCAGCTACCGGGCCGGCGACACCTGCCACGTGGACGTGGCCGACCGGTTCGGCAACCTGGTCTCGGCTACGCCGAGCGGCGGCTGGCTGCAGTCCTCGCCGGTCATCCCGGGGCTGGGCTTCTGCCTGGGCACCCGGGCGCAGATGTTCACCCTCACGCCGGGCCTGCCCGCCACGATCGCGCCCGGCAAGCGGCCCCGCACCACCCTCAGCCCCAGCATGGCCCTGAAGGACGGGGAGCCCTACCTGGCCTTCGGCACGCCCGGTGGTGACCAGCAGGACCAGTGGACGCTGCTGTTCTTCCTCAATCACGTGCTGGGCGGGATGAACCTTCAGCAGGCCATCGACTTCCCGTCCTTCCACACCGCGCACATGCCGTCGTCGTTCTATCCGCGCTACGCCCAGCCCGGCGTGGTCGACATCGAATCGCGGGCGGGGGAGACCGTGATCGAGGACCTGCGGCGCCGCGGCCACCGGGTCAACGTGCGCCCCGCCTGGTCCCTCGGCCGGGTCAGCGCCGTGGGCCGCCGCGACGGCATGCTCTACGCCGCGGCCAACCCCCGCGGCATGCAGGGCTACGCCGTCGGCCGTTGATTCCCGCGCCTGATTCCCCGCGCCGCCGACGATGCCCACGTCCGACCGCGCCATCACCCGGCGCGGGCGGGCGGGGCGTGGCTGTGCAGGATCTTGGTCCGTTTAGGGTTCCACGCGGTGGTGGTGCCATCGGGGTTCAGGACCAGCGTCCAGCCCTGCCGGTGGATCACCACTTGGTGGTGGTAGCTACAGAGCAGGACGCACCCGGCCACGCTGGTGGGGCCGCCATCCGCCTGGTGGCGGACGTGGTGGACCTGGCAGGCCGCGGCGGGCTGGTCGCAGCCGCCGGGCCACCGGCATTTGCGGTCCCGCAGGATGACCGCGGTCCGGATGCCGGCCGGGATGGTGGAGCTGACCCCGATGTCCAGGGGCAGGCTGGGCCCGGCGAGCCGGGCGCCGAGCTGCTTGGTGCGCAGGAAGCTGGCCAGGCCGCCGGGGCCGGAGAGCAGGTCGATGGCCTTGCCGATGATGGCCCGTTCCAGCGCCGCCCGAGACATGCCGGTGAGGTGGTCCAGGCCCGTCGGCCCGGAAGCCTCCGAGGCAGCGGCATGGCCGCCGGCTGCCGGAGCGGGGGCATGTCCGCTGGCCGTTGCGGCGCAGTGCCAGCCGTGGCCGGCCAGCTGCAGGCACAGCTGAACCAGGTCGTCCAGGATGGTGATGTTGACCTCGCCGGTGACCACCGGTACCAGGGTCGCGTCGCAGGCCGCCGCGCGGGCGTCGTCGCCGTCCAGCCAGGCCGCCCCGTCGCTGCCGCTGCCGTCGGCGGCTTCGGCGCGGTGGGCGGCCCACCGGATCTGCATCTCGGTGATCCACTGGATTTCGAGCGCTGACCCGCCGTCCCGGGCCCGCAACTCGGCCAGGGCCATGAGGACCATGGCCTTAGTCGGCTGTCCGGCCCGGTCCGGCAGCAGCCCGGAGGCGATCAGCCGGCGCATGGCCTCTTGCAGCGCGTCGTGGTACCGCTGCTCCCGGGTCCGGGCATCGTCCGCCCCGGCCGGGGCGGACAGGGATTCCAGCACGGCGGTCACGATGGCCGCGCACTCTGGGGTCAGGTCTCCGGTCATCACCCCGGCCCCGCCGAACGTGGTTTCCACCCGCACCCGCCGGTCCTCGAACCCCAGCCCGGGATCGTCTTCCCCGTCGGGCCGGGACCGGGCGTAGATCTCCGCCGCCAGCCCGGCCAGCTCCGCCCGGTTCGCCCCGGCCCGCGCCGCGCCGATCAGGATCTCATCGGCGGCGGCCCGGCAGTCGGCCGGGAGCCGGTCGGTCCAGCCGCAGATCAGCCCGGCCATCGATTCCGAGACCACGGTGCCGTCGGCCAGGGCCAGCAGCACCACGGGGTGGCCGGTGGTGCGCCGGGCCCAGCTCATGTGGCCGCGGGCCGCGCCCCTGGTCACCCCGGTCTTGTGGATCAGCCACGCGGTCGGGCTGTAGTCCGCGTCCTCGCTGTAACCCTGCCCGGCGGTGAACGCGGCCAGAAAATACGCCCGCGCCGCGGTCGTGATCGCGCTGGCCTGCTCCAGCGCCCGCACGATCTCCGCCTGGGCCTGGGCCGATAGGGCGGTGGGATCGGAGGCGGCCAGGAACCTCAGCGCGGTGAGGGCCATGTCGATGGCCTCGGCATCATTGGCCGGGGGAGCGTTACCCATGGGTCCTCACCTCCATTCACTGGAGCAGGCAGGACGGACCGTTAGGTCGATTCGGGTTTTTGCTGTTTTATTCGACTCTAGACCCGGCCACTGACATTTCCGGGTCCAGCGGCAGGGCGCCGTCACATCCGCTTGGCGGAAAGCCCGATTCATCAGCGACCTAATTCAGCAAATCCTTGCGCACCAAAAAGTAACCACCGCCCCTCTTGACCGTTACCGCTGATGGGAGGTCGACTAAAGGCACCGAGGTAGGTTTTGCCATTCCATGAATCATTTCGGCTTGCAACCGGGGGGTAGGCGAGTTGGAAGAGCTGCAGCCCGGTGATCCCCCGCGGATCGGGCCGTACCTGCTGGAAGGACGGCTGGGTTCGGGCGGCATGGGCCGGGTCTACCTGGGCCGGTCACCGGGCGGCCGGCACGTCGCGATCAAGGTCATCCGGGCCGACCTGGCCGAAAGCCCCGACTTCCGGGCCCGGTTCGCCCGGGAGGCCTCGGCGGCGCGCAAGGTGAGCGGCATCTTCACCGCGCCGGTCGTGGACGCCGACCTGACCGGGCAGGTGCCCTGGCTGGCCACGGCGTACGTTCCCGGGCCGTCCTTGACCGACGCGATCATGCAGCGCGGACCGATGCCCGCCGCTCTGGTTTTCAGGCTCGCGGCCGGCCTGGCCGAAGGCCTGGTGGCTATTCATGCGGCAGGCGTCGTGCACCGGGACCTGAAGCCATCGAACGTGCTACTGGCCGAGGACGGGCCGAGGCTGATCGACTTCGGAATCTCCCGTTCCGTGGAGAGCAGCTCGCTCACCCACACCGGGACAGTGGTGGGCTCGCCCGGCTTCATGTCACCGGAGCAGGCCGAGGGCCGACCGGTCGGCCCGGCCAGCGACATCTTCAGCCTGGGCGCGGTCCTCACCTTCGCCGCCACCGGCGAGGGGCCGTTCGGTGAAGGGTCCACCGTGGCCCTGCTGTACCGGGTGGTGACCAGCGAGCCGAGCATCCGGGGCGTGCCGGAGGAGATCCGGCCGCTGATCGAGCTCTGCCTGGCCAAGGACCCGGTGCAGCGGCCCACCGCGGCTCAGCTCCTGGCCACCCTGAGCACGGCGGAGGCTGTCGCCGACCCCGAGCGCCAGGGCACGACCAGGAAATCAGCCTTCCTCGGCGTCGGGGACCAGGCCTCGTCTCCTTCTGAAGCAGCAGCCTCAGCCGCCCAAGCCGGAGCGGCCGGCGCCGGGCTGGCCGCCGCGGGCGCCGGAGCCGCCGCGGCCGCAGCGGCGGCCGCCGCCGCCCAGGCCGACCTGGCCTACCCGGCCACCGAAAACAGCCCCGCTCTGGCCGCCGGCTCCGAGAGCCGTCCGGGTCAGGGAACGACCCTGGCCCCGTCTGAGGTCCCGTACGGCTCAGCAGGTCAGTCCACCCAGGATCGCCCCTCATGGTCCACGCCGCCGGCAGGCCCGCCGTCCTCGCCGCAGGCCCCCCAGTACCCACCGCCGCCCTATCAGCCTGACCAGTACCCGCCGGCCCAGTACCAGCCCCCGCCGGAGCCACCCGGCCCGGGCTACTACCAGCCCCCTTCGGGCCCCCGTCCTCGGCGCTCCCGCCGGGGCTGGCTCATCGCCTCGGCCGCCGTCCTCATCCTGGCCGTCGGGGCCATCGCTTTCCTGGCCGGCCGGGCGCGTCCCCACCACGACACCGGGAGCGTCAACGCGGCCGCCTCCTCCGCGACGTCGTCCCAGGCCAGCGCGTCGGTCACGGCTTCATCATCAGCCACCTCCACGCCTGCCCAGGCGCCCGGCGCCCCCGCCATGGCCGCTATCGGCACCGACCTGGCCCGCAGCGCGTCGGCTCGGCCAGCCGTCGCGGCCGCGATCGCCAACGTGCAGAACTGCTCGGAGAGCCCGGCCAGCGGGGAAGCCACCATCCAGCAGGCCATCAGCACCCGCCAGGACATCCTGCAGGGCCTCAGCGCGCTGTCGGTCTCCGACCTGCCCAACGGGCAGCAGCTGCTCAGCGCGTTCACCACCGCCATGCAGAACTCGCTGGCCGCCGACAACGACTACCACGCCTGGATGGCCGATCTGGTCAGCGCGGGCGGTTCGTGCGGCTCGAACCCCGGCCAGGACTCCAATTACGTAGCGGCCGGCTCGGCCGACTCCGCCTCGACCGCCTCCAAGACCACCTTCGTGGGGCTGTGGAACCCGATGGCGCCGACCTACGGCCAGCAGACCTACAGCGCCGACGGCTTCTGACCCGGGCAAGCTGACCCGGGCAAGCTGACCCGAAACACCCGTAGCGCGCAAGAAACCGCAGGCCGCGGGGCCACCAGGCCGCACTCCCTGTCACCACGCCGGCAATGACGCATGTCATGGCCGGATGCTGAGGGACGGCACTACACGGGCCTCCTGCCCCGATGGTGGTATGGGTCTACCGAAAAAATCACACGGCCAGACCGGACCCTGACAGAGGACATGATGCGTCAAAACGGAAGCGCGGCCCAGGCGACCGGCACGGTGACCGCCGCCGTCAGCCCCAGCGCTGATCGCGGTGCCCCGGTCGTCTCGTTCGTCAACGTCTCCAAGCACTATCACCGCCTGAAGGCGGTGGACGGTCTCAACCTGGACCTGAGGGCCGGTGAGACGACCGCCCTGCTCGGCCCGAACGGCGCGGGCAAGTCCACCACGCTGGACATGCTGCTCGCCCTGCGCAAGCCGACCAAGGGGCAGATCAAGCTCTTCGGCGCTGACCCGTACCACGCGGTGAAGTCGGGCCGGATCGGCGCCATGCTGCAGTCCGGCGGGCTGATGCCCGAGGTGACGGTGCGCGAGCTGGTCACCCTGGTGACGCGCCTGCACCCCAACCCGGAGCCGATCCAGACCACGCTGAAGCGGGCCGGCATCGCCCAGTTCGCCGACCAGCGGGTGGACAAGCTGTCCGGCGGCCAGACCCAGCGGGTCCGGTTCGCGCTGGCCATCTGCGGCAAGTCCGAGTTCATCGTGCTCGACGAGCCCACCGCGGCCATGGACGTGGAGACCCGCCGGCTGTTCTGGGACAGCATGAAGGAAGAGGTGGCCGCGGGGCGCACGCTCCTGTTCGCCACCCACTACCTGGAGGAAGCCGACCAGGCGGCGGACCGGATCCTGGTCATCAACCGGGGCCGGCTGCTGGCCGACGGCACGCCCGAAGAGATCAAGGCCCGAGCCGGGGCCAAGCGGATCTCCTTCCGCCTGGACCAGGTGGACGAGACCTTCCTGCTCGGCCTGCCCGGGCTGGTGAACCTCGAGGTCCGGCACGACGTGGTGCAACTCCAGTCCAGCGACTCGGACAAGACCCTCTACGCCATCCTCGACGCCGGCTACCGGCCCCGCGAGATCGAGGTCGCCAGCCTTGGCCTCGAGCAGGCCTTCCTGGCCATCACCGCGGAAGACGACGCGAGCAACGGAAACGACACCGGCAACACCAGCGCCGCAGGGGAGACGATCTGACGTGGCCGGCACCATGGCCCTCACCAAAGCCGAGCTCAGCCGCCTGCTGCACAACCGGCGGTACTTCATCTTCACCGTGGCCTTCCCGGTCCTGCTGTACCTGCTGATCGGCAGGCAGGTCACCGACCAGACCTACGGCGTGGCCTTCGGCGCGTACTACATGATCTCGATGGCCACCTTCGGCGCCTTCAGCGGCGCGCTGAACGGCAACTCGCAGCGGATCTCGCAGGAGAAGAAGGACGGCTGGATCCGTCAGCTGCGGCTCACCCCGCTGCCGGCCAACGGCTACGTCGTGGCCAAGATCCTGGTCTCGATGGCCACCACGGTGCCGTCCATCGTCATCGTGCTGCTGCTCGGCCGTTTCTACGGCAACGTTCACCTCCCCGGCTGGGAGTGGCCGGTCATCGCGATCGTGGTCTGGTTCGGCTCGACCATCTTCGCCGCGCTGGCCGTGGCCATCGGCTACCGGTTCGCGCCCGAGCAGGTCCAGCCGGTCACGCTGATCGTCTACTTCGCCTTCGCCATCCTCGGCGGCCTGTGGTTCCCGCTGTCCGGAGCCCTGGGCAAGGTGGGCCAGTTCACCCCGACCTACCAGGCCGTGAAGATCGGCACCGACGTGATCGCCGGCGCCGCCGTGCCGATCGGGCTGGCCATCGGCCTGGTGGTCTGGCTGGGCATCTTCATCGCCCTGGCCACCGTGGCGGTCCGGAGCACCGCTGAGTCGGTCTGACCGCCCGATGGGCGGCGGATGCCCGGCCGGCCTGCGGGGGCCCGGCCGGGCATCGGCCGCAGAACGTGGCAGCATGAAAGAGAGGTGAGGACGCGATGGCGACACGATCCGCCGACGCCGGCCTGGACGACGACCTGCTCAACGACCCGTTCGAGCAGGAGGGCCCGGGCCGGTGGCGCTGGTTTTTCTCTGGAATCTGGCTCATCTACCTGATCCAGCCGGTCGCTGACCTGTTCGGCGGTGGCCATAGCGTGTGGTGGACGGTCGGCGGCCTGCTGCTCACCGTCGCCTTCTGCGTCCTCTACCTGCCTGTCCTGATGTTCACCGACACCCACCCGCGGCACGCCGGGCTCGGGCTGCTGGGCCTGGCCGTGGTGGCCTCGGTGGCCTGCCTCATCTACGGCTCGGGCTGGACCTCGCTGTGGATCTACGTGTCCGCGGCCGGCGGCATGGTGCTGACCTCGCTGCTGGACCGCCGCCGGGCCTCGCTCGGCATCTTCGTCATCTCCGGCATCTACCTGCTGTTCTGCTGGATCACCCATTTGGACCTGGGCGACAGCCTGGCCATGCTGCTGCCCGTGCTGCTCATCGGGCTGGCCATGATCGGCTTCCGGCTGCAGATCTCCCTGATGCGCGAGCTGCGGCAGGCCCGCGGCACGGTGGCCAAGCTGGCCGCCAACGAGGAACGGCTCCGGCTGGCCCGGGACATGCACGACCTGACCGGGCAGTCCCTGTCCATGATCACGCTGAAGTCCGAGCTGGCCGCCAAGCGGCTGGCCAAGCTGCCCCCGTCCGCCGAACGCGACGCGGTCCTCACCGAGCTCGGTGACATCGGGGCGGTCAGCAGGCAGACCCTGCAGGACATCCGGGAGGCGGTCAGCGGCTACCGGCGGCCCACCCTGGCCATCGAGGTCATCACGGCCCGTCACGCGCTCGACGCGGCCGGCATCGACCTCGACGACGACCCCGAGCTCACCCTGCAATCGGGCACCTTCAACCCGGACGCCGAAGCGGTCCTGGCCTGGTGCCTGCGCGAAGCCGTGACCAATGTGATCCGGCACTCCCGCGCCAAGCACTGCCGCATCCGGCTGGCCCTGCACGCCGGGCTGATCTCCCTCGACGTCGCCGACGACGGCCGCGGCTTCCCCGGCCTGGATCCCGACCACCCGGCCGGCAGCGGGCTGCACGGCATGTCCGAGCGGCTCAGCGCCGCGGGCGGCCGCCTGTCCCTCGGCCCGGCCGAAGCGCCCGGGTCCAAGGCGCCCGGGTCCAAGGCGCAGGGCCGCGGTTTCCGGCTCACCGCCACCGTCCCGGCCGAGCCGCATCCGCCGGCCCCGGCCGGGCCGGCCGCGCACGTCTCCTCCGGCGCCACCATCGGGAACGCCGGATCCGCTGCCTGGCCCGGGACCGGTCATACTTACCAGCTATGACCCAGGACGAGCCGCCGGTCCGGCTGCTGCTGGCCGAGGACCAGGTGATGATCCGGCAGGCCCTGGCCGCGCTGCTCTCCTTCGAAGGCGACATCGAAGTCGTGGCCCAGGTCGGCCGGGGCGATGAGGTCCTGGCCGCGGCCCAGCGGACCAACCCGGACGTGGCCGTGCTGGACATCGAGATGCCCGGCCTGGACGGGCTGGCCGCCGCGGCCGAGCTCAAGCAGTGCCATCCCGACATCAAGATCGTCATCCTGACCACGTTCGGCCGGCCCGGCTTCCTGCGCCGCGCCATGGAGTCCGGGGTGTCCGCCTTCCTGGTCAAGGACTCGCCCGCCGACAAGCTGACCCAGACCATCCGGCGGGTCCTGGCCGGCGAGCGGGTCATCGACCCGGACCTGGCCGCCGCCGCCCTGGCCGACGGGCTCAACCCGCTGACCCCCCGCGAGCGGGACGTGCTGGACGCCTGCGCCAACGGCGCCACCATCGCCGAGATCGCCCGCCAGCTCTACCTGTCCGAGGGAACGGTGCGGAACTACCTGTCCGCCTGCATCCAGAAGACCGGAGCCCGCAACCGCGCCGAAGCCCACCGCATCGCCTCCGAACGCGGCTGGCTCTAGGCCCGCGCCCAGCCGCCCGCTGCCCCCCGCCCGGCGGCCGCCCCGACCCTAGGATGAGGGGCGTGACGGCAGCTGGCTATCTGCGGTATCCGCATGTTCACGGTGACCTGCTGGCCTTCGTGGCCGAAGACGACGTCTGGGTCGCGCCCGCCGACGGCGGCCGGGCCTGGCGGCTGACCGCCGACGCGGCCCAGGCCTCCTACCCGCGGTTCTCCCGCGACGGTACCCGCGTGGCCTGGACCGCAGCGGCGGACGGGAACCCCGAGGTGTACGCGGCCGGCACCGAGAGCGGCGAGGTGTCCCGGCTCACCTGGTGGAGCGACACCCAGACCCGGGTGACCGGCTGGACCAGCGCGGGCGAGGTGCTGGCCGTCACCGCCGCCGGGCAGCCGGACCAGCAGCGCACCTGGGCCTACGCCGTCCCGCTGGCCGGCGGGCCGCCCCGGCGGCTGCCCTTCGGCCCGGTCGGCGACCTGTCCCTGGCCGCCGAAGGCACCGCGCTGCTCGCTGGCCGGACCGCCCGCGAGCCCGCTTACTGGAAGCGCTACCGGGGCGGCACCGCGGGCCGGATCTGGACCGCCACCGCCGCCGACCCGCTGTTCACCCGGGTCCTGGCCGACGTGGACGGCCAGCTGACCAGCCCGATGCTGATCGGCGGGCGGCTGTTCTTCCTGTCCGATCACGAGGGCACCGGCAACATCTACTCCTGCGCGCTGGACGGCACCGGGATCAGGCGGCACACCGACCACGACGGCATGTACGCCCGCAACCCCAGCACCGACGGCCGCCGGATCGTCTACCACGTGGCCGGGGACATCTGGATGCTGGACGGCCCCGACGCCCCCGCACCGCACCCGGTCGCCATCACCCTCGGCGTCCCGGCCCGGGCCCGCGCGCCGCGGCTGATCACCGCCGTGGACCACCTGGGCGAGCTGGACCCGGACCACACCGGCCAGGCCAGCGTGGTCGAGGTCCGGGGCACGGTGCACTGGCTGGCCCACCGGGACGGCCCGGCCCGGGCGCTGCACGTCGACCCCGACGCGCGGGCCCGGCTGCCCCGTGTCCTGGGCCAGACCGGCCAGGTGGCCTGGGTCACCGACGCGGCCGGCCCGGACGAGCTCGAGGTGGCCCCGGTCAGCGGCGCGGCCCGGCCCGTCCGGCGCGGCGGGCTGGGCGGGACGGTCACCGACCTGTCTGCCGCCCCGGACGGCACCGCCCTGGCCGTCACCCTGCACGACGGCCGGGTGCTGGCCGTGTCGGTGGAATCGGGCCAGGTCACCGAGCTGGCCGTCTCCGACGACGGGCCGGCCTCGGGGCTGTCGTGGTCGCCGGACTCGGCCTGGCTGGCCTGGTCCCAGCCCGGCCCGCAGCCGCTGTCCCGGATCCGGCTGGCCCGGGTCGCTGACGGCACGGTCGTGGACCTGACCGACGGCCGGTTCGCCGACACCGACCCGGTCTTCACCGCGGACGGGCTCTACCTGGCCTTCCTGTCGCTGCGCAGCTTCGACCCGATCTACGACGCCCAGTCCTTCGACCTGTCCTTTCCCGTTCGGCAGCCGCCCCTACCTGATCCCGCTGGCCGCCGCCACCCCCTCCCCGTTCGGGCCGGTGCCGGGCGGGCGTCCGGTCAGCCCCGACCCGCCCGATCAGGACGACGACAAATCAGATTCCGCCGAACGGCCCGTGGTTCTCGTCGACATCGAAGGCGTCGGCGGCCGGGTGGTCGGCGTGCCCGTCCCCGAAGGCCGCTACTCGGGCCTGCGCGCGGTCAGCGGCGGCCTGGCCTGGCTGCGCGAGCCGCTCCGGGGCGTGCTGGGCGAGAGCGCGGCCGAGCTCGACGACGACACGCCGCGCCCCGCCCTGGAACGGTATGACCTGCGCAAGCGCGAGGTCACCGAGGTGGCCGCCGAGGTCGACTCGTTCGCCGTCAGCGGCGACGGCGCCCGGCTGGTCATCCGGGACCGCGACGAGCTGAAGGTCGTGCCGTCCGACAGCAAGGACGACGACAGTTCACCCGACGCGGTCACGGTGGACCTGTCCCGGGCCCGGTTCACCGCCGACCCGGCCGCGCTGTGGCGGCACGCCTACGCCGAAGCCGGGCAGCAGATGCGCCAGGACTTCTGGACCGCGGACATGTCCGGGGTGGACTGGGACGGCGTGCTGGCCGCCTACCGGCCGCTGCTGGACCGGGTCCGCAGCCCGGCCGAGGTGGCCGACCTGCTCTGGGAAGTGGTCGGCGAGCTGGGCACCTCGCACGCCTACGTCGCGCCGGCCCCTTGGCCGACTCCGACCCTGGCTCGGACGGGCGCGGGACGGGCCCGGTCGGCCTGCTGGGCGCGGACCTGTCCCGGGACCCGGCCGGGCGCTGGATCGTGGACCGGGTGCTGCCCGGCGAGTCCTCCGACCCGCGGGCCCGCTCGCCGCTGGCCGCCCCCGGGGTGACCGTCCGGCCCGGTGACCAGCTGGTGGCGGTGGACGGGCAGCCGGTCGATCCGGTCCGCGGCCCGGGCCCGCTGCTGGCCGGGACGGCCGGCCGCCCGGTCGAGCTGACCGTGCAGCCCGTCTCGGGCGAACCGCACGCCGCCGTGGTCGTGCCGCTGCGCGACGAGCACCGGCTGCGCTACCAGGACTGGGTGGCCGCCAACAGACGGGCCGTCCGCGAGCTCAGCGGCGGCCGGGTCGGCTACCTGCACATCCCGGACATGGTGGCGGAGGGCTGGGCCCACTTCCACCGTGACCTGCGCACCGAGTTGCGGTTCGCCGCCCTGGTCATGGACGTGCGCGGCAACCGGGGCGGGCACATCTCCGGCCTGGTGCTGGAGCGGCTGGCCCGCCGGGTCATCGGCTGGGACATGGGCCGCTGGATCCAGCCCGTCTCCTACCCGGAGGAGGCCCGGCGCGGCCCCCTGGTCACCGTGGCCGACGAGCACGCCGGGTCCGACGGCGACATGATCACCGCCGCCATCGGCCTGCTGCGGCTCGGCCCGGTGGTCGGTGCCCGCACCTGGGGCGGCGTGATCGGCATCGACGGCTACCGCGAGCTGGTCGACGGCACCCGGATGACCGTGCCGCAGTACGCCATCTGGTACCAGCAGTACGGCTGGGACCTGGAGAACCACGGCGTGACCCCGGATGTGGAGGTGCTGATCTCGCCCGACGACTGGGCCGCCGGCCGGGATCCGCAGCTCGAGACCGCGGTGCGGCTCGCCGTCGAGGCCCTGGACCGGGAGGGGCCGATGGCGCTGCCCGACCGGTCCGCCGCCCCGCGCAAGGCCCGCCCGCCGCTGCCGCCCCGGGACGCCTGACCACTGCGCCACCGGCCGCGAAATCTCCTGGTTACGAATGCTCCCGGTAACACCTTCCCGTCGGTGACCGAGGGCTTCGGGCTGGCCGCTATGGACGCGCTGGACGGCAGAGCCCCGGACCCGGCCCAGGGCCAGGCCCTGGCCCGCGGCTACACCTGGGCCGCCGCCGCGGCCGCCCACCAGGAGCTGTACCGCTCTCTGCTGTCCTTACCGGCCAGCTTTTACCGAAGGGCCAATAGCGAAGGCCCGAGCTCCCGCAGCTCGGCGACCGAGCCCACCCCGAGCAGCTGCATGGTCCGCTTGAACTGCTCGGCCAGGATGTCCAGCGCCTTGTCCACCCCGGCCTCCCCGCCCGCCATCAGGCCGTACAGGTAGGCGCGCCCGATGGCGCAGGCGTCCGCGCCCCGGGCGATGGCCACCGCGATGTCGGCGCCGTGCCGCACGCCGGAGTCGACCAGCACGGTCACCTCCGGCCCCACCGCCTCCCGGACCGCGGTCACCGCGTCCACCGGCGCCACCGCCCGGTCCAGCTGGCGGCCGCCGTGGTTGGACAGCTGCAGGCCGTCCGCGCCCGCTGCGATGGCGCGCTTGGCGTCCTCGGGCCCCAGCGGGCCCTTGATGACCAGCTGCCCGGGCCACTGATCCCTCAGCGCGGCGATCTCGTTCCAGGTGATGGCCGGGTTGAACAGCGCACCGGTGCCGTGGATGGTCACCTTCTCGTGCCCGGCCAGGTTGGCGAACTTGATGGCCGGGTTGCGCAGCATCCGGGTCCAGTAACCCGGCTTGGCCGCGATGCTGGCCAGCGTGCTCAGCGTCAGCTCGGGCGGGATGACCAGCCCGTTGCGGCGGTCCCGGGTCCGGTTACCGGTCACGAAGGTGTCCACCGTCACCACCAGCGCCCGGTACCCGGCCGCGGCCGCCCGGTCGACCAGCTCCTTGGTCACCCCGGCGTCCTTGAGGATGTACAGCTGGAACCACAGGTCCGGCTGCGCGGCGGCGGCCACGTCCTCGATGGTGGTGGTGGCCACCGTGGACAAGGTGTAGGGCAGCCCGTGCCGCTGCGCCGCGCGGGCCGCGCCGATCTCGCCCGCCGGATGCATCATCCGGGTGTACCCGGTGGGGGCCAGGGCCAGCGGCAGCGGCACCGGCGAGCCCAGGATCCTCGCCGAGGTGTCGGCCTGGGACACGTTGACCAGCGTCCGGGGCTGGAACCGGTAGCTGGTGAAGGCCCGGGTGTTGGCCCGCAGCGAGACCTCCTGGTCCGACCCGCCGTCCACGTAGTCGAACACCGGGCGCGGAGTCAGCCTGCGCCCGGCGGCCCGCAGGTCAGCGATGTCGTGGCAGGCCGACAGCCGCCGCCGCGTCGCGTCCAGCTCGAGCGGCTTGACCTGGATCAGGTCGCGTATCTCCGAAACCTTCATGGCACGGAGATTACACGGGCTGCGGCCGGCCGATCACGGGGCTTTGACCACGCCCGAGGCCGAGATACGCGCCGCGCTGGAGCCGAAGTCCTCCGTGCTCAGCTTGGCCATGAAGGCGACCGACCCGCCCCCCGGCACCGGCCGCCCGCCCCCGGTGAACTCCACCGGGTACAGCCGGGCCGACTCGAACGTGCCCGTGCCCGCCAGGGTCACGTGCAGGATCGCGCTCAGGTCCAGGTCGCCGCCGGTACCGAAGTTGTTGTAGCCCGCGAAGTTCCCCAGGCTGTAGGCGATGAGCTTGCCCTTGTAGAACTGCATGCCCCGCAGCACGTGCGGCCCGCTGGCGATGACCAGGCTGGCCCCGGAGTCGATGGCCATGTGCGCGAACCCCTCGGCGTTGCCGCGGTCCTCGCCCAGGAAGATCTCCTCCTTGCCGGTCACGTGATCCGCGTCCGAGCCCTCCCCGCCGGCGTGCATGTAGACCACCACCACCGGGGCCTCCTGCCGGGCCTTCTCGATCAGCGTCCGGGCCGTGGCCAGCTTGAGCAGGTTGGCCGCCCAGCTGTAGGGCGCGAAGGCCACGAACGCGACCCTGGTCCCGTTCGCCTTGACCACGGTGATCTCGCCTGGCAGCCCGGTCTGGGCCATGCCCGCCGCGTGGATGCTCTGCACCGTCTGGGCCTGGCCCGCCGCGCCGAAGTCATAGGAGTGGTTGTTGGCGTCGTTCAGGACGGTGAACCCGGACTGCCTGAGGTAGCGCCCGTAGCTGGGCGGGTTCTTGAACGCGAAGCAGGTCGAGCCCTCGCTCGCGCCGCACTTGCTGCCCGGGGCCGTGGTCAGCGTGCCTTCCAGGTTGCCGAAGACGATCTGCGCCCCCTTGGTCAGGTCCGTCTTAACCGAGGCGAGGTAGGAGCCCGGATCCGGCGGCAGGTCCGGGGTGTTGCCCAGGATGGTGTCGCCCACCGCCGAGATGGTCACCGGCCCGCCCGTCGCGGCCGCCGGGGAGCTGCGGGCCGCCGGGCTGGCCGTCACCGAGGTGCCTCCCGCGGTGCTCTGGCCCGCCGCCGGGCCGCTCGTGCCCGAGCTGGCGGCCGGGCTCGACACCGCGGCGGTCCCGGAGGACCCAGCCCCGCCCGCCGAGCAGGCCGGCAGGGCCGCCAGGGCGAGGATCCCGGCTGCCGCCGCCACCGAGGTCAGCACGCTTCTGTGTCGCATGCGGATCAACTTATCCCTGTTGCGGCGCTGCGTAGGGGGTAGAACTGGGACATGCCGACCTGGGACGCCCGCTGGACGCGCTGGTAATCGCGGGTCCGGCGGCACCGGGCCGCGGCGTGTCCGCAGGTGCGGTGGCCGTGCGCGCCAGCCCGGATGAAACGATCGTGCCGTGACGTCACCATCGGGAACGATCCAGGTCACGGACCGGCTCGAGCGCCGGATCCGGAAACCGATCGACCTGCTGCGCTGCATCACGTCGCTGCTGGAGATCGCCGTGCTGGTCGTCGCGGGCGTGGCCGCCAGCGCCACCACGACCGGGGCGGAGACCGACATCACCGGGGCCAGCGCCCGGCTGCCGCAGGCCGTCCGGGTGGTGGCCCCGACCCTGGCCCTGTTCGCCATCCTCATCATCCCGGTCGCGCTGGCCGTCCGCCAGGTCGTCCGCCGCCAGGTCCAGCGGCTCATCGAGGCGGTGGCCACCGGCGTGCTGGCCGCCGCGGTCGCCGCCGTGATCAACGCCGCGCTGGAGCGCGAGGTCGCCGCCCGCGTCTACGACGCGATCATCATGTCCACCTCGACCGGCCTTCATACCGCGGCGCTCGACCCGTACCTGGCCGGCCTGGTCGCCTACGCCACCATCATCGGCCTGACCGGCCGGCCCGGCTGGCGGAACGCCCTGTGGCTGGCCATCGGCGTCTACGCCGTCGTGCACCTGGCCGCGACCGACACCACGGTGCTGTCCTTCCTGCTCACCCTGCTCGTCGGCCGCACCATCGGCCTGGGCGTGCGGTACGCCGCGGGCAGCCCGTCGCTGCGTCCCACCGCGACCGAGATCGCCGCCGCGCTGAACACCAGCGACCGGCAGGTCACCGAGATCCGCCGGCTCGACCCCGAGCCCGGCGAGCGGCCCGACGGCGACCGGCTGGCCGACCGGGCCGGATCACGGCACTACGTCGCGACGACCAGCACCGGTGACCGGCTGGACGTCACCATCTACGACAAGGACCAGCAGGCCGCCGGGGCCGTCTACCGGCTGTACCGCACGGTGCTGCTGCGCGGCCAGGTCTCCCGCGGCGCGCCGCTGTCCGCGGACCGGACGGTGGAGCGGCGGGCCCTGCTGTCCTACGCCTCGGAGGACGCGGGCGCGCCCACGCCGCGGCTCCGCGCGGTGGTCCGGGCCGGCCCCGAGGCCAGTGTGCTGGCCCACGACCACACCGACGGCACCACCCTGGCCGACCGCAACCCCGGCTGCACCGACGACGAGCTGCGGGCCATCTGGGACGCGGTCGCCGCGCTGCACGAGCACCGGGTCACCCACCGGGCGCTGACCGCGGACCGGATCCTGCTCCGCGACGACGGCCAGGTCGTCCTGCTCGATCCTGGCGACGGCGACGTGGCCGCCAGCGACCTGCAGATCCGCCTGGACGTGGCCCAGCTGCTGGCCGAGCTCGCGCTCTACGTCGGCCCGGAGCGGTCCGCCGACCTGGCCCTGGAGAAGGCGGCCGCCGGCGAGCTGGTCGCCGTGGTGCCGCTGCTGCAGCGGGTCGCGCTGGCCCGTTCCACCCGGGCGGCGCTGCGCCGCGATCGCAAGGTGCTGCCTGCTCTTCGCCAGCGGCTGCTGGCCGCCGTCCCGGGCGGCGAGGTGGCCCCGGTCCGGCTGGAGCGGATCCGGCTGCGCAGCCTGGTCACCCTGGTCGCCTCCGTGGCCGCGGCCTACCTGCTCGCGGGCGAGCTGGCCCGGACCAGCCTCGGG
The DNA here is from genome assembly GCA_963744005.1 of uncultured Actinomycetes bacterium. GTDB lineage: Bacteria > Actinomycetota > Actinomycetes > Streptosporangiales > Streptosporangiaceae > Palsa-504. The sequence continues at coordinate 1,301,843 of CAVURU010000004.1, forward strand.
CAGGTCCTGCCCGGGGCGGACCTGTGGTGGGGCCTGGTCGCACTGGGCCTGTCCGCGCTGACCTACGTGGGCGCCACCTTCGAGCTGACCGGCTTCGTGTCCGGGCCGCTGCCCTTCCTCCGGACCATGCTGGTCCAGGTGGCCGGGTCCTTCGTCACCCTGGTCACCCCGGCCGCCGTCGGCGGCGCCGCTCTCAACGTCCGCTACCTGCAGCGCAGGAAGATCCCGGCCGCGGTCGCCGCGGCCAGCGTCGGCGTCAGCCAGCTCGTCGCCTTCGTCCTGCACATCCTGCTGCTGGCTACCTTCATCGCCATCGCCGGCGCCGCCGACAAGGAACCGTTCCGCCCGCCCACCTGGTCCTACTTCGTACTGGCCGGGCTGGTCGCGCTGGCCCTGGCTGTGCTGGCCGTGCCGGCCGGCCGGCGGCTGCTGCGGGCCCGGGTCGCCCCGCTCCTGCACCAGGTCCTGCCCCGGCTGATCGAGATCGTCCAGCAGCCTCGCAAGCTGGTCGAGGGCATCGGCGGCGCGCTGCTGCTGAGCGGCTGCTACATCCTGTGCCTGGCCGCCTGCGTCCAGGCCTTCCACGAGTCGGCCGCCCTGGCCAGCATCGCCGTGGTCTACCTGAGCGGCAGCGCCCTGGGGTCGATCATCCCCACCCCGGGCGGCATCGGCACCGTGGAGGCCGCCCTGACCGCCGGGCTGGTCGCCGCCGGGCTGCACGGCACCCAGGCGGCCAGCGCGGTCCTGCTCTTCCGGCTGCTCACCTTCTGGCTTCCGGTCCCGGTCGGCTGGGTCGCCCTGAACTACCTCGAACGCCACAGCGCTATCTAGGACCAGCGCTATCGAGAACCAGCGCTATCGAGGCCGGATTGCCGCCGGCCGGTCCCGGGTACCAAGCAGGGGCCAGGCTATTTGTCCGGGAGCGAGCGATTCATCCATTTCTGCGGCGGATCAGGATCGGCGCCGGCTACCTCGTCGCGTTCGGGATCATCGCGGCCGGGTCGATCTGGCTGTCCCTGCAAGTCGCGCCCATGCAGACCGTCTCGGCCGCCGGGCAGACGGCCCGGGTCGGCGCCGCCGTGAACTCACTGAGCTGGTCCGGCCCAGGTGAGCTCGACCTGTTCGGCCAGGTCATGCCGACCAAACCGCAGTTCCAGGGCCCGATCCGCCCGCTCCTCCAGCTCACTCACATCACCATCGACCGCCAGGTCGCGCAGCTGGTCCGCTCGGACGATCCGGGCCAGCTCAAGCTGAGCCTCAGCCAGCAGCTGGCTGAGGGCTGGACCCGGTACTTCGTCTTCGAGACGCTCATCGCGGCCGGCTTCGCCGCCATCGCGCTGATCGCCGTGGCCGGCGTCCGCCGGTCGTCCTACCGCACCATGCTCAAGACGGCCGGGGCCGGGCTGGCCGTCGTGTGCGCGGTGAACGTCGGCGGCGTGCTGCTCACCGCCTCCAGCACGCCCGGGGTGCTGCGCAGCGTCAAGACCCTCGACGACCTGGTCGGCTCGGCCCCGCTCGCGCTGGCCCAGGGGGCGTCCAGCCGGCCGCGGCCGGGCGTGCAGGCCGTGGTCATCGGCGACTCGACCGCCGCCGCGGCGGGCAACCCGATCGCCCCGGGGGCCAGCGCGGCGGACCGGGCCTGCGGGCGCAGCAGCGCGTCCTACGCCGCCGACCTGGCCGCGGTCAATCACTGGAACGTGCTGAACCTGGCCTGCAACAGCGCCACCATCACCGACGGGCTGCTCGGCGTCCAGGTCGCCGGGAGCGGGCAGGTGGTTCCCCCGCAGCTGACCGAGGCCGAGCAGGCCACCCAGGCCAAGGTGGTCATCGTGAGCGTCGGCGCGGACGACGTCCAGTGGTCGATCATGACGCGGCTGTGCCTGGCCAGCGCGGTGTGCAACGACAAGGTGTCGACCGCCTACTTCAGCCAGCTGCTCAACGCCTTCATCCGCAGCTACTACCAGCTGCTCGGCGCCCTGGATGACCTGCCCGGGCACCCGGCCGTGCTGATCAACGAGTACTACTCGCCGTTCGGCCCGGACGTCGGCTGCCTGGCCCGGTACGGGCTCACCGCGGCCAAGGCCCACGTGCTGCGGTCCCGCCTGGGCCAGCTGAACGCCGTGCTGGCCCAGGGGGCGCAGGTCTTCGGCTTCGGGGTGGCCGACCCGCCGTTCGCCGGGCACCAGTTGTGCTCGGCCAGCCCCTACGTGCAGGGCCCGGGCGACCCGGCCCCGCTGCACCCGACCGCGGCCGGCGAGCTGGCCATCGCCCTGGCTGACCAGCAGGCCCTGCCCGCGGCCGAGAACCTGGTCCCGGCGCCGTCAGCCAGCCCCGCCGCCGGGACCGACTAGGCCCGCAGCGCGGGGATGATCTCCTGCCCGTAGGCGGCCAGGGTCTCGTCCTCCTGGTCGTGCATCAGGTACAGGGCGAACTGGTCCGCGCCGATCTCGGCCAGCTCGCGGAGCCGGTCCACGTGCGCCACGGCCGGCCCGGTCAGGCAGAACCGGTCGATGATCTCATCCGGCACGAAGTCCACCGACGGGTTGTCCGCCCGCCCGTGGTGGGCGTAGTCGTAGCCCTCCCGGCCCTTGATGTAGTCGGTCAGCGCGTGCGGCACCGGGCCGTCCGTGCCGTACCTGGCCACCAGGTCGGCCACGTGGTTGCCCACCATCCCGCCGAACCAGCGCAGCTGCTCCCGCTGGTGCGGCAGGTCGGTGCCCACGTAGGCGGGCGCCGCCACGCAGATGGTGATGTCGGCCGGGTCCCGGCCCGCCTCCCGGGCCGCCGAGCGCACCGCCCCGATGGTCCAGCGGGCGATGTCCGGGTCGGCGGTCTGCAGGATGAACCCGTCGGCCTGCTCGCCGGTCAGCCGCAGCGCCTTCGGCCCGTACGCCGCCATCCAGATCTCCAGCTTGCCGTCCCGGACCCACGGCAGCCGCAGCGGCTGGCCGTGGTGGGTCACCTCGCGGCCCTCGGCCAGCTCCTTGATCACGGTCATCGCCTCGGCGATGGTGGCCAGCGACATGGGCTGCTGGCCGATGACCCGCCGGGCCGAGTCGCCGCGCCCGATCCCGCACACCGTGCGGTTCCCGTACATGTCGTTCAGCGTGGCGAACAGCGACGCGATGACCGACCAGTCCCGGGTCCCCGGGTTGGTCACCATCGGCCCGATGGTCATCGACGAGGTCGCGGCCAGCGCCGCCGAGTAGATGACGAACGGCTCCTGCCACAGCACGTGCGAATCCCACGTCCACCCGTAGGAGAACCCCGCCTGCTCGGCCCGCTGCATCATGCGCGACCACGCCGCTGGCCGGCGGGATTGGTCTGCAGCACCACCCCGAAATCCATCGCCTCCCTCCCGTTGGTCCCGGATCGACTGAGTCAGCCAGTCGCTCACACCAGGTACTGGTTCAGCCCGCGGGCCAGGAACTGCCCCGTGGCCCGGACTGCCCAGGTACTGCCCGTCGCCGATCACCACGCGGCCGCGGGACAAGGTGGTCACCACCCGCCCGGTGATCTCCATGCCCTCGTACGCCGAGTAGTCGACGTTCATGTGGTGGGTCGCCGCCGACAGCGTCTGCCGCGCCTGCGGGTCGTAGATCACGATGTCGGCGTCGGAGCCGGCCGCGATCACGCCCTTGCGCGGGTACAGGCCGAACATCCTGGCCGGCGTGGTCGACGCCACCTCCACCCAGCGCGGCAGCGAGAGCTGCCCGGCTGCCACCCCGGCGTGCAGCAGGTCCATCCGGTGCTCGACGCCCGGCATCCCGTTCGGGATCTTGGAGAAGTCGCCCCGGCCGAGCTCCTTCTGGTCCTTGAAGCAGAACGGGCAGTGGTCGGTCGAGACCACCGACAGGTCGTTGGTCCGCAGGCCCTTCCACAGCGAATCCTGGTGCTCCCTGGGCCGCAGCGGCGGCGAGGCGACGAACTTGGCCCCCTCGAAGTCCGGCCGGGCCAGGTCGTCGATGGACAGGTACAGGTACTGCGGGCAGGTCTCCGCGAACACGTTCTGCCCGTTGTCCCGGGCCTCGGCCACCGCGGCCAGCGCCTGAGAGGCCGACAGGTGCACGATGTACAGCGGGCAGTGCGCCACCTTGGCCAGCGTGATGGCCCGGGACGTCGCCTCGCCCTCCAGCTCGGGCGGCCTGGTCAGGCCGTGGTTCACCGGATCGGTCCGGCCCGCGGCCAGCGCCTGGGCCACCAGCTGGTCGATGGCGATGCCGTTCTCGGCGTGCATCATCACCGTCGCGCCCGACCGGGACGCCTGCTGCATGGCCAGCAGGATCTCGCCGTCGGTGGCGTAGAACACGCCGGGGTAGGCCATGAACATCTTGAAACTGTTCACCCCGGCCGCGATGCACGAGTCCATCTCCTTCAGCGACGTCTCGTTGACGTCGGAGACGATCATGTGGAAGCCGTAGTCGATCGCGCAGTTGCCGTCCGCCTTGGCGTGCCACTTGTCCAGGGTGGCCAGCAGCGAGGTGCCCTTGGCCTGGACCGCGAAGTCGATGATGGTGGTGGTGCCGCCCCAGGCCGCGGCCCGGGTGCCGGTCTCGAAGGTGTCGACCGAGAACGTCCCGCCGAACGGCATCTCCATGTGCGTGTGCGCGTCGATCCCGCCCGGCAGCACGTACTTGCCCGTCGCGTCGATGACCTGGTCGGCCGCCTCGGCGGCCGGCGCGTCGGCAGGCGGCGCGCCGGGTTCCCCGGTCAGGTCCCGGGCCAGCACCGCCGCGATCCGCTCCCCGGCCACCAGCACGTCCGCGGCCAGCGTCCCCTCTGCGGTCACCACCGTCCCGCCGCTGATCAGTATCGTCACTCTGCTCTCCCGCTCGCCTCGGCTCGCTGCTCGCTCATGGCTGGACCAGGCTGTCGTACTGGTCGGGGCGGCGGTCGCGGTAGAACTGCCACAGGTTCCGGACCTCGGCCAGCTGGTCCATGTCCAGGTCCCGGACCACCACCTCGTCCTTGTCGTCGGCGCCGGCCTCGCCCACCAGCTGGCCGCGCGGGTCGACGAAGTAGGTCTGCCCGTAGAAGTCGTTGTCGCCCAGCGGCTCGACGCCGACCCGGTTGATCGCGCCGATGAAGTACTCGTTGGCCACCGCGGAGGCCGGCTGCTCCAGCCGCCACAGGTACTGCGACAGGCCCCGGCTGGTGGCCGACGGGTTGAACACGATCCGCGCCCCGGCCAGGCCGAGCGCCCGCCAGCCCTCCGGGAAGTGCCGGTCGTAGCAGATGTACACGCCGATCCGGCCCACCGCCGTGTCGAAGGTCGGGTAGCCCAGGTTGCCGGGCCGGAAGTAGAACTTCTCCCAGAACCCCTTGACCTGCGGGATGTGCGTCTTGCGGTACTTGCCCAGGTAGCTGCCGTCGGCGTCGATGACCGCCGCGGTGTTGTAGTACACGCCCGGGTGCTCTTCCTCGTACATCGGCGCGATGATGACGATGCCCAGCTGCCGCGCGACGTCCTGCAGCAGCCGGGTCGTCGGCCCGTCCGGGATGGCCTCGGTGTAGGAGTAGTAGTCGGCGTCCTGGACCTGGCAGAAGTAGGGCCCGTAGAAGAGCTCCTGGAGGCAGACCACCTGCGCGCCGGCCGACGCCGCGGTCCTGATGTGCTCCACCGCCGCGGCGATCATGGATTCCTTGTCCCCGGTCCAGCGCTGCTGGACGAGCCCGGCGCGGATGATCTCAGCCATCGCAGTACACGCCCCTTCTCTCGCGTAGAGGTCCATCTTCCACCCTGCGCGGCGGCGCCGTCACCGGTCCCGGCTCCAAGATCGCCCCAGGATGTCCCAGGTCTGAGGCCTGCCCGCTTGTAGGTCCCGACAATCACGGCACCGGGTCGCGGAGGCCTGGCCAGGCACGAGATGATCGGTGCGTGTCCCAGGACGACCAGCCCCAGCCGGGAGAGGCCCAGCAGGCGGAGCTGGAGCGCAAGGAAGCCGAACGGAACCTCCGCGCCGCCGAGCGGCTGACCATCTTCTCCGATGCCGTGGTGGCCATCGCCATGACGCTGCTGGCCATTGAGCTGCCTGTGCCGGAGGGACACACCGTCGCGGAGTTCTGGGCCTCGTTCCGGCACAACGACGGCCACTACGCCGCCTTCCTGATCAGCTTCTCGGTCATCGCCGCGGTCTGGAACGACCACCATGACCTGTTCCGCTACGTCACGGCCGTCGACGGGCGGGTCCGGCTCTACAACACCTACTGGCTGCTGACCATCGTGCTGAACCCGTTCGCCACCGACATGCTGGTGGCCAGTAACCAGACCCTCGGCACCCACGCCCTGCGGTTCGGCTTCTACGCCCTGCTGCAGGTCCTGGAGTCGGCCGCGATGTACGCCATGGTGCGGCACATGATCAGCCACGAGCTGATCGACCTCCCGCCCGACCGGGCCCGGCGCGTCATGCGCGGGTCCACGAGGCTGATGATCGGCTTCGCGCTGTCCATCCCGGTTTTCTGGCTCACCACCTACGGCTGGATCCTCTGGTTCCTCGGCCCGGTCCTGGCCGGGTGGGGCAGCCACCATCATCGCCTGGACCAGCCCAGCTAGCACCAGCCCAGCTAGAACTGTTCCAGGCTGACCTCGCCGCGCAGCAGGCTGTACAGCACGGTGTCCCGCCAGCGCCCGCCGCGGAACTGGGCGTGCCGGAGCACCCCCTCGCGGCTGAAGCCGGCCCGTTCCAGCGCTCGCTGCTCGGCGATGTTCTCCGTGTCGGTCTCGGCCTCGAGCCGCTCGGCGCGGGTGGTCGCGAACAGGTACTCGGCCAGCGCCCGCTGGGCCGCCGAGCCGTAACCCTGGCCCCGCTGGCTGGGCAGCAGCGAGATCCCGATGTTCAGCGCCCGGCAGGCGGTGCCGGGGCCGTGCTGCGCCGCGTGCCAGCCCACCGAGCCGGCCAGCGTGCCGTCCGGGGTTTCCACCGCCAGCGTCCCGGAATCCTCGCCGAGCAGGCCGTTTTCCGCGAACCTCCGCCGCCGGCCCTCGGTCGAGGGGTAGCCGAACCAGTTCCACGGGTCAGCCTCGCGTGACTCGCCGTCCGCCAGCGCGGCGAGGTCGGCCTCCCGGACCGCCCGCAGCCTCACCCCGGCCATGCCCGGCCTACCGTGCCTTCGCCGCCTGGCCGGATTTCGCCGCTGGCCCGCTCTTCGCGGCTTGCCCCGGCTTGTCGGCTTGCCCCGGCTTGTCGGCTTGCCCCGGCTTGTCGGCCTGCGCTGACTTGGCCGCGGCCTTCAGCTCCTGCTTGTAGGACCGCACCCGGGCCAGCGACTCGGCGTCGCGGATGTCGGCCACCGACAGGTGCGAGCCCTCGGCCCCGAACGTCCCGGCCGCCTCCCGCCAGCCCGGCGGCTGCACCCCGAGCTGCTTGCCCAGCAGGGCCACGAAGATCTTCGCCTTCTGCGCGCCGAACCCGGGCAGCGACGAGACCCGCTTGAGCAGCTCGGCGCCCGTCTGCGCCGTGGTCCACAGCCGCTCGGGCTGGCCGTCGTAGGAGTCCATGATCAGCCGGGCCACCTCCTGCACGCGGCCCGCCATGGCCCGCGGGTAGCGGTGCAGCGCCGGGCGCTCGAAGAAGACGGCGGCCAGCGCGTCCGGATCGAAATCGGCCAGCTCGGCCGTGGTCGGCTCGTGCCCGAGCCGCCGGGCCAGGTCCAGCGGCGCGCTGAACGCGCGCTCCAGCGGGACCTGCTGGTCCAGCACCATGCCGATCAGCAGCGCGAGGGGGTCGCGGCTGAGCAGCTCGTTGGCCTCGGGTTCCACCGGCATCGCGATCGCCACGAGCCCCTCCCAGGTTCGCTCAAGCGGGTCGTGATCATCTCTGCCCGCAGCGTACTCCGCCGCCCGGGCCTGCCGCGGTTCGCGCAGGCGGCCAGGGGTTCGCCTGCGCACTATAAGCTGTAGATGAGCCGGGCCGGCCCGGGGGCATCCGCAGGGCCCGGCCTGGAAGAAACGATCGGAGTCAGCATGTCACCGCACTTGAAGTGGGGTATCGCGGGGGTCGTTGTCGGTCTGATCCTGTTGATCATCAGCCCGTGGCTGGCGCTCGGGGTCATCGCGGCCGCCATCGCTATCCCGACCGCGGCCTGGCTGATGCTCGACGAGTCGCAGCGGCGCCGGTACCGCGAGCTGCGCCGCCGTCAGCGTCAGCTCCGCTAGCCCGCCCTGCCCGCTAACCTGCGCTGCCCCGCTCCGCTGGCCAGCGGAGCGGGGCCCCGCCGAGGTCTCCGACACGCGGTAGTAATACGCCGTCAGCGTTGATCGAGGCGGCTAGGGTCTTCCCCCATGGGGGAGTGGATCAACGCTGCCGAGGCGGCGCAGCGGCTGGGGGTCAAGCCCGCCACGCTGTACGCCTACGTGAGCCGGGGCATGCTCGCGCGGCGGCGGGGCGATGACGGGCGCAGCAGCTTGTTCGAGGCCGGCGAGGTGGCCCGCCTGGCCCTGCGCGGGCAGCGGGGCGAACCCCGCCGGGCCGCCGGCGCCGGGGACCTCGTGATCGAGTCGGAGCTGACCGACCTGGCCGACGGCCGGATCCGCTACCGCGGCGTGGAGGTGACCAAGCTCGCGCTGTGGCGCCCGTTCGAGGAAGTAGCCGCCTGGCTGTGGGCCGGTGACCAGGACAGCCCCGGGAGCTCCTGGCAGGCCACGCCCGAGGCGGTGGCGGCCGGCGCCGGCGCGCAGGGCGCGCTCCCGGAGGGCACGCTGCCGCTGGAGCGGCTGCGGGTCATCGTGCCGGCCATGGCCGCCACCGACCCGCTGCGGCTGCACCTGGATCCGCCCGCCGTGATGGCCGCGGGCCGCGCCATCATCGCCGGGATGATCGACTGCCTGCCCGACCCCGCCCCTCCGGCCGGTGCCGCGGGGCCCGGGTCCGCGCGGCTGGCCGAAGGCGGCATCGCCGGGCGGTTCTGGTACAAGATCTGCCCCCGGCGTCCCGATCCCGGGCTGATGGCCGCGCTGCGCGCCGCCATGGCCCTGCTGGCCGACCACGAGCTGGCCGCGTCGACCTTCGCCGCGCGGATGGCCGCGTCGGTGCGCGCCGACCCCTACGCGGTGGTGGCCACCGGCCTGGGCGCCATCGGCGGCGCCCTGCACGCCGGCCCCCGGCCGTCGGTGACCCACGGCGGAGGCTCGCTGGCCGCCGAGACCATGCTGGCCGCGGCCCGCGAGCCCGCCGACGCCGCCCGCGTCGTCGGTGACCTGCTCCGCCGCGGCGAGCGCATTCCCGGCCTCGGCGACCCGGCCCACCACGCCGACCCGCGGGCCCGTGTCCTGCTCGACCTGACCCGCAAGGCCGCACCCCGGTCCGGCCGGTACGCGGTCGCCGAGGCGATCCTGGCCGAGACCCGCCGCCGCGCCCTGCCCGAGCCCAACGCCGACTTCGCGCTGGCCACCCTGGCCAGCGTGGCCGGCATGATCCCCGGCGCGGGCGAGGCCATCTTCGCCGTCTCCCGGACGGCGGGCTGGATCGCGCACGCCGTGGAGGAGTACGCCCGCAGCGCCCCGCTCCGCCCCCGCGCCGTCTACACCGGTCCCGGCCCTAGTCCCCCAGTAGCCCAACCGCCCCAACCCCCGCCGGCCGGGTCAGCACCACCATCCCCGGCCCCCGGCCCGCCCTCCAGGCCGCCGTCAGCGCCCGCGACTGACCAGCCCCCCGCGCCCGGGAATGTCCAGGCCCGCCCGGATATTTCAGCTACAGGAGCCCACCGCCAGAAAGGATGAGCACATGCCCGTCCGTCGCCTCAACCACGCCGTCCTGTACGTCAACGACCTGCAGCGCAGCGTGGACTTCTACACCCAGACCCTCGGCTTCGAGGTCCGCGTGCAGGTCCCCGGCCGGGCCGCCTTCCTGCGCGCGCCGGATTCCGCCAACGACCACGACCTCGGCCTGTTCGAGATCGGCACCGGCCAGGCCCCCGGCCAGCCCGAACATCCCGGCCTCTACCATCTGGCCTGGGAAGTCGGCACCCTCGGCGACCTGGTCGACACCCGGGCCCGGCTGCTCGCGGCCGGCGCGCTGGTGGGGGAGAGCGACCACCGCGTGTCCAAGTCCCTGTACGCCAAGGACCCGAATGGCATCGAGTTCGAGGTCATGTGGCGGGTGCCGGCCGAGGACTGGGCCGCGGAGACGGCCAACGGCGGCATGACCCTCCCGCTGGACTGGGACGCCACCCTGGCCCGCTGGGGCCGCGACCAGCAGACCGGCGCCGCGGCCGGCTCACCCACCTGACCAGCATCGGCCTTAGCCGCCGGCCGCCACCCCGGGTCGCGGCCGGTGGCCGCGATGAGCTGGTCCAGGGCCGGCGCGGAATCGGCCACCGCCACCGGCGGGCCGAACAGCCCCGGCGTCCCGCCCGGGTTCTGCTCGACCGTGGGCCGGACGAACGAGAACGCGGCCTGGACCGTGCCCTCATCGCCCGGGTAGGCCTGCCCGGTGGCCACGGCCAGGTCCCAGCCGTGCACCACGACCTCGTTGACGGCTACCGCGCCCGCGACCTCGCCGGGCATGTCCAGTCCCCCGGACCTGGTCATCCCGGCCCAGGCCGCCTCGTCCTGCCAGGCGCCCGCCAGCCGCGCCAGCCGTTCCGGGATGCGGGTCCGCCAGCCCGCGGCCAGCTGCTCACCGTTGGCCGACGGACCCCGGTCGCCGGGTATCTTCCCCGCCGCGTCGGTGAAGGCCAGGCACAGGCCGTCGACGTGATCCAGCAGGTCGGCCACGGTGGAGCCCTCGCACGGCGTGGGCGCGGCCAGCTGGTCGTCGCTGATGTCGCTCACCACTCGGGCCAGCATTCCGGTCGCCGGCGTCAGGTCGATCATCGCGTTCTCCTTCCGGACGTCACCTCCTTCTAACGTCCTGGCGGCGCCGGAATCATCGGTCCCGCAGCCCGGCCCTAGCTCAGCTGGCCCGGGTAGAGCAGGGCGAGCTGCTCCGGGTAGCCCGTGATCAGCCGCAGCTCGTCGTCGGTCAGCGGCCGGCCCGTCGCCGACGCGCAGAGCTGGACCAGGGAGAAGGCCAGGTCCTCCTGGCCGCCGGCCACGGTCAGGCCCAGCCCGTCCAGCACGTGCCGGAACCCGGCCTTGCCGCCGTACTCGCCGGTCAGCACCACCCGGCCCTCGCGTGCGAACCAGTCCGCCGGGAACGGCCCGAGGGCCGCGTCGTCGTACAGCTCGTAGTTGCCGCGGTCCTTCAGCGCCCCGTCGGCGTGGATCCCGGACTCGTGCGCGAAGGCGTTGCGGCCGACTCCGGGCCAGGCCGGCGGCAGCGGCTGGCCGAACGCATAGGACGCCCACAGCCCGAACCGGCGGGCCCAGGACAGGTCCAGCCGGTCGCCCAGGGCCACCTCGTCGGCCACCCCGAACGCGTGCGAGAAGGCCAGGATGCACGACAGCAGGTCGGCGTTCCCGGCCCGCTCGCCGATCCCGTTCACGCAGGTGTTGACCCACGCGTCGTGCCCGGCGTCCAGGTCGCCGAGCGCCCCCGACACCGAGTTGGCCACGGCCATGCCCAGGTCGTTGTGGCAGTGCGTCTCGACCGGCAGGCCCACCGCCGAGGCCAGCTTGGCGAACCGCTCGCGAATCCGCCCGGAGGAGTCCCCGCCGATGGTGTCGCAGTACCGGATCCGGGACGCGCCCGCCTCCCGGGCCGCCGCCGCGAACTCCAGCAGGTACCCGTCGTCGGTCCGGGACCCGTCCTCGGCGTTGACCCCGATCGTCTCCGCCCCGCCGGCCCGGGCCGCCGCGACGGCCGCGGTCATCTCGCCGATGATCGCCGTACGGTCCAGCTTGCCGCGGAACTTGTGCGCGATCATCTGGTCCGAGGTGGAGATCGACACGTTGTAGTGCCGCAGCCCGCGCCCGTCCGGTCCGGTCACCGCGGCCGCGGCCTCGACATCGGCCGGCACCGCCCGGCACCAGCCGGACAGCCGCAGGTCACCGAACGCTCCCGCGTCGGCCAGGGCCAGGCAGGCCCGGACGTAGGGCACCTCGTGGAACAGGAACGGGAACCCGATCTCGGACTGCGCCACGCCGAGGCGCCCCAGGTAGAAGTTGACCATGACCTTGCCGAACTTCGACAGCCCGGTCCGCGCGGTCTGCACCCCGTCCCGGTTGGTCACGTCGAGAAAATGAATAGTTGCCATAAATCAAGGTTGACCACTGAGCCAGAAAACGGTCAATATTGATTAAAGTCAACTAGCCGAACGGAACGTGGTGCCCGCATGACCGCCCCCCTTGACCGCTCCGGCGCCGGTCGCGACCCCGGGGACCGGCTTCCGGTGACCGAGTTCCTGACCGCCGCCCAGGCCGCCCGCAGGCTGGGCGTCAAGCCCGCCTCGCTCTACGCCTACGTCAGCCGCGGCCTGCTCAGCCGGACCCGGGCCGCCGACGGCCGCGGCAGCCTGTTCGACCCCGAGGAGGTGGAGCGGCTCGCCCGCCGGGGCCGGCCCCGGCGCCCGGCCGGCGTCGCCGACATCACCGTCGAGTCGGCCATCACCCAGATCAGCGCCGACCGGCTTCGCTACCGCGGCCTGGACGCCATCCAGCTCGCCGTCACCCGCTCCTTCGAGCACGTCGCCGAGCTCCTCTGGGCCGGCGAGCTCCCCGAGGATGCCGGGGCTCCCGCCTGGCAGGCCACCCGCGCCGCGCTGGAAGTCGGCCGCGGCGCCCAGGCCGCCCTGCCCGCCGGGGCGCTGCCCCTCGAGCGGCTCCAGGTCATCGTGCCCGCCATGGCCGCCACCGATCCGCTGCGGGCGCACCTGGACCCGCCGGCGGTCATCGCCGCCGGCCGCAGCATCATCGCCGGCCTGGTCGACTGCCTGCCCCCGGCCCGCCCATCGCCGGATTACCCGAATCCAGATAATACGAATCCGGGCTATCCGATCGCGGAGCGGCTGTGGTCGCGGCTGAGCCCCGGCCGGCCCACCCCGGCCCTGCTCCGCGCCCTGTCGGCCGCGCTGGTGCTGCTGGCCGACCACGAGCTGGCCGCCTCCACCCTGGCCGCCCGGGCCGCCGCGTCGGTCCGGGCCGATCCCTACGCCGTGGTCCAGACCGGGCTGGCCGCGCTGAGCGGCCCGCTGCACGGCGGGGCGACGCTCGGCGCCGAGCTGATGCTGGCCGCGGCGGCCGGCCCCGACGACGGGCCCCGGGTGGTCGGCGAGATGCTGCGGCGCGGCGAGCACGTCCCGGGCTTCGGGCACGTCGTGTACAAGGCGGGCGACCCCCGCGCCATCCTGCTCCTGGACCTGGTCCGCCGGGCCGCGCCCAAGTCCGGGCAGCTCGCCGTGGCCGACGCCGTGCTGGCTGAGGTCACCCGCAAGTCCCTGCCCGAGCCGAACACCGACTTTGCCGTGGCCACCCTGGTCCGGGTGGCGGGCATGGTCCGCGGCGCGGGGGAGGTGATCTTCGCCGTGTCCCGTACCGCCGGGTGGATCGCGCACGCCCTGGAGGCCTACGCCGGCCCGGGCCCCTTGCGGCCCCGCGCCGTCTACACCGGCCGCCCGCCCGCCGACGGCCCCTGATCCGGGGCCGGCCCCCGGCCCGAAGCGAGCAGGGGCAGCCGCTCCGGGTCGGCCAGTACCTCGATCTCGGCGATCCGGCCGCCCGTGACGGTGAAGGCGAGGATCGCGAACAGCGTGCCGTCCTGCCAGCTGAGCACCCCGGCGGCCCCGTTGACCAGCACGTGCTGCACGCCCGTCTCGGGCCGGGAGAACATCACCGCGCGCCCGGCCACCTCGGCCGCGCCGCGGATCACCGGCGCGAAGCCGGGCGGGGCCGCCGCGCCGACGTCGGCCCGCAGCACCACATCCGGATCCAGCAGCTCGATCAGCCCGCCGAAGTCCCCGGCCCGCGCGGCGGCCAGGAAGGCGTCCACCACCTCGCGCTGGCGGCTCAGGTCGGCGTCCGGCCCGACCGAGCCGGACCGGACCCGGCGGCGGGCCCGGCTGGCCAGCATCTTGGCCGCGTCGGGGGTGCGGCCCACGATCGGCCCGATCTCGCTGAACGGCACCCCGAACAGGTCGTGCAGGACGAAGGCCAGCCGCTCGGCCGGGTTCAGCGTCTCCAGCACCACCAGCAGGGCCATGCCCACCGCGTCCGCGGTGATCGCCTCGTGCTCCGGGTCGCTGCCGTCGTCGTAGCTGATGACCGGGTCCGGCAGGTGCACCTCCAGCGAGTCCTCCCGCCGGGCCGTCCGCGACCGGAGCATGTCCAGGCAGATCCGGCCGGTCACCGTGGTCAGCCAGCCGGGCAGGTTGGTGACGTCATCGCCGCCCGCCCGGGCCAGCCGCAGCCACGCCTCCTGGACCGCGTCGTCCGCCTCGGCCAGCGACCCCAGCATCCGGTACGCCACCGCGCGCAGGTGCCCGCGCTGCTCCTCGAACCGCCGGGCCAGCTCCTGCTGATCGGCCATCGTCCCATCCTCCTCCGCCATCGCTGCACCGATGACGAACGGGCCCGCCCGTTGGTAACGCCATGCCCTCCAGCTGCTTCCAATCAGTTAGACATTAGCTTCGAACTAGCGTCTTCAGCAGGATTAATGGCATGATCAGTGATCATGCCGGTGCCCTTGTTCTCCCGCAAGCCGCAGCACTGCCCGTTCGGCCACTCGTTGTGGCCCGGCCAGGCCCGGGTCGGCTGGAAACCCTGCATCTGCGCCCCCGCCCGGGAAGGCGCCGAACGCGGCCGGGGCATGGGGCACCTCATGGTCAGCTGCCAGGCCTGCCACGCCCAGCGCCGGGAGGCCACCTTCTACGAGCCGCCCCACGACGTCCGCTTCCGCCCCGGGGCGGGCGGCCCAGGATTAGCGACCCGGCATCACCGGCGCGGCACTACCGGCGCAGGGCGGCCCGCTCCGGCGGCCGGGTCGTGACCTCGATGGTCCCCTTGTAGGCGAGGCCCTGGACGCGGATCACCGGGGCGTCGTTCGGCACCCGGTACCCGGGATCGTCCCCGCCCGGGCCCTGGGTCACGCCGAACCCGGTCATCTCCACCCGCACCCCGGGCGCGACCAGGATCGTGACCGTCGACTTGTACGCCGCCACCCGCAGCGTGGTGACCGGCCCGCTGAACTCGGCGGCCCGCAGGTCCAGCCAGCCGCCGCCCTTGTAGACCACCGTGGTGTGCCGCTCCGGCACGTGCCAGCGCCCGGCCCGCCGGACCGAGCTCTTCAGCGCGACCGCCAGCCGTCCCGGTCCCCGCCCGGCCGCCGCCGGGGCCGTCCCCGGCTGTGCTGGCCCGGCCGGCAGGTCCGCCAGCAGGACGTCCAGCTCCGCCCGGGTGCGCGCGGTCAGCGCCGCCCGCATCCGCTCGTCGAACTCGCCGTCGTCCAGCCGCCCCTCGGCGAAGGCCTGCTGGACCCGCTGCAGCACCACGTCCCGCTCTTGATCCGAGGCCCGCACCGCCAGGCTCCGGTTGGTCTGCTCCCCGTGCGTCGTCTCCATCGCGCTCCCTCCGGACTCGATTCGCGACGAGACATATCTTAACTCAGCCGCCCCGGACACTGTCCTGGGGCCGTCCGGCTTTCATGATCGTGGGCACTTTTGGTGCGTATACGGCCCTAACTGCCCGCGATCATGGAAACCCAGGACGCAGGCGAGAGCTACTTGTTCTTGCGGGCCGCGGACCGGAGCGCGGCGAAGGAGGCCAGCCGGGCCACGACGGTGATGATAACCGCGATCGGCAGCATCTCGGCCAGATCGAGCCGGGGCGTGAACGCGACGATGCCGAACGCCGTCGCGACCCCGCCCACGGCCAGTGCCAGCGCCGCCGCGACCCGGGGGGCGCGCAGCGTCCGGCGCACCAGCCGGCGAGCCTCGCGCGGCAGCCGCAGCACCACCCAGGCGAAGCCCGCCGCCGTCGCCACGGCCAGCGATCCGATGCCGATCGCGAACGGCAGCCTGCTCACGTGGGTCACCGCGGGCACCCAGATCAGGACCAGCGCGATCAGCGTGAAGACATAGATGGTCCGGGACACGGTGCGCAGGATGACCACGTCGATGTTCCGGGCGTAGATCAGCTCGTCCGGCGTGGCCCGGGCCGCGGACAGGAAGTGCGTGATGGCGCCGACCGGGTCGTTGCGCCGCAGCCGGATCCGGCCCAGCTCGTTCATCGCGCCGCTGTGCGCCGGGTCCAGCGCCAGGGCCCGCTCCTGGTGCTCACGGGCCCCGGCCAGGTTCCCGCGGGCCAGGCTCACCTTGCCCGACAGGAAGTGCACGTCCGGCTCGTCCGGGGCCAGGGCCCGCGCCCGGGCCGCCGCGTCCGCCGCGGTCGGCAGCCGCTGCGCGGCCAGCGCCGCCTGGGCCAGGCACACGTGCGCCTGCCAGTAGGTCGGGGCCAGCCGGGCACGCCTGGTGCGCCGCGCGCAGCGCGTTGTTGTAGTGCCCCAGGTGGACCAGGGCGTTGCTGGCCAGCCGGTGCGGCCACTCATCGGCCGGATCCAGGGCCACCGCCCGGTTGGCCGCATCGACGGCTTCGGCGAACCGGTTCGCGCCCAGGTGGGCCCGCGCCATCAGGCACCAGGCCCGGGCGCTGTCCGGTTCGGCCGCGACCACCTGAGCCAGCAGCCGCGCTGCTTCGTCATACCGCTTGACGTCGAGCATCGCCGCGGCGCGGGCCAGCTCCTGCCGCAGCTCGATCACGGCCAGCGGCTCACAACAGCCGCCGTTTGCGGAGGTAGGCCGCCAGGTCGTCGTAGGCGCCGCCCTCGTTGGCGAACAACGCGACGTTGCGGGCGGTGTCGAACCAGGCGCCCAGCGACGGCTTGACCTCGCCGATCGCGGCTTCGAGGTCGGGCAGGCCGATCATCCGCGGCTCGCCGCGCTGGACCGAGTCCAGCAGGGCCCGTTCGGCGGCCGTCTCGCAGATGTGCGCGATGTCGGCGCCGGAGTACCCGTCGGTCTGCCGGGCCAGCCGGGCCAGGTCGATGCCCGCCACCGGCCGGTCCTTGAGGTGGTAGCGGAACACGCCCTCGCGGGCCGCCGCGTCCGGCGGCAGCACCAGCAGCGTCCGGTCGAACCGGCCGGGCCGGCGCAGCGCGCTGTCCACGTCCCACGGGTGGTTGGTCGCGGCCAGCAGGAACACGCCCTCATTGTTGCCCGAGATGTCATCCAGCTCCAGCAGCAGCTGGTTCACCGCGCTGCGCATCGGAGTGTTCCGCAGCTGCGAGCGCTTCTGCCCGATCGCGTCGACCTCGTCCAGGAACAGCACGCATGGCGCGTTCCGCCGGGCGATCTCGAACAGCTCGTGGATGTTCCGCTCGCTCTGCCCGACGAACATGTCGATGATGTCCGCGAAGGAGACGGCGATGAACTTCGCGCCCAGCTCGCCCGCCACCGCGCGGGCGATGAACGTCTTGCCGCAGCCCGGCGGCCCGTACAGCAGCAGCCCGCCGCGCAGCGACTTGCCGTACAGCCGCCTCAGGTCCGGGTTGCGCATCGGGGCCAGGAAGGCCGCCTCCAGCCGCTGCTTGACCTCGGTCAGGCCGGCCACGTCCGCCAGCGTCAGGCCGGCCTGCTCGGCGTCATAAGCGTCCGGCTCGCCCGGGCCGCCAGATTCGCCCTCGCCGACGAACATGGCGGGCAGCACGTCGCGCAGCTCGTCCTCGGCCTGCGACCAGTCAAAGCCTGACGGCCGGGCTCCAGTTGCGTCCCCGCCCGGACTGGCGGGCGCGATGGGCGGCGGGTGAGCCACCGTCCGTTCGGCCGAATGACCCGTCTCGCCTGCGGCGGCCGGGCCCGCGGCCTCAGCCGGGGTCGCTGGGCCGACGCCCGAGGTGAGCAGGCCCAGGGCCGTCTCGTTGCCCGGATCACGCTGCAGGATGGCACCCAGCTGCCGGACCGCCTCGTCGCGCAGGCCGCTGCTGAGCAGCAGCGTGGCCAGGTGCAGGCGCAGCGGCACGTCGTCGGGCATCGCCTCCACCGCCCTGCGGAGGCTGTCCAGCACGGTGGGTTCGGGTTCCATGCATCCGTCCGGGTGTTTCGCTTGTGTCAGTAGTTCGATGGTCTTTACAGAGTAGTGCCGAACCGTCCCGGTCCCGCTTCGCCTCCGGCGGGTGATGAACTACCGCGATCAGGTCCACAGGGAGGTGACGCTGACGCCCAGCTCGGCCAGCAGGCGCCGCAGCAGCGGCAGGGACAGGCCGAGCACCGTGCCGTGGTCGCCGTCGATTCCGTCCACGAACCAGCCGCCGCGGCCGTCCAGCGTGAACGCCCCGGCCACCGCGAGCGGCTCGCCCGACGCGACGTAGGCCGCGACCTCCTCCGGCGACGGCGTGCCGAACCGCACCGTGGTGGCCGCCACCGCGGCGGACCGCTGGCCGGTGGCGGCGTTGATCACGCAGTGCCCGGTGACCAGGGTCCCCGTCCGGCCCGACATGTCCCGCCAGCGCTCGGCCGCCTCAGCCGCCGAGGCGGGCTTGCCCAGCGGCCGCCCGTCCAGGTCGAGCAGCGAGTCGCAGCCGATGACCAGGCCGTCTGACCGTCCGGACGCCACCGCCTGCGCCTTGGCCTGGGCCAGCAGTCCGGCCAGCTCAACGGGCGTGGCCGCGGTGAACGCGGTCTCGTCGACGCCGCTGACGATGACCTCCGGGTCGAGGCCCGCGCCGCGCAGCAGCGCGAGCCGGGCTGGGGACGCGGAGGCCAGCACGATCGTGGTCACGGGACCAGACCTTACGCCTGCCTCACCGCTCCGGCGGGGGAGCCAGGTCCCGGCGCGCGGCCACCGCGAGCCAGCCGATCAGGCCGCCGATGTCGAACGCGGCCGTGACCCGGCCGCCGATCAGCGCGCGGGCGGCCAGGCACAGCGCCAGGGTGACCGCGGCCCGGATCAGCAGCCGCCCCGGCCGGCCGTGCCGGATCCGGGCGGGCAGCCACGCCAGCCAGCGCAGCACGGCCGTCGGCCCTCGCACCCAGCGGCGCGCCGGGTCCGGGCTGGCCTGGTCGGCCAGGTCGGCGTACGCCTCGCTGCGCCCCCAAGGCGCGCGCAGCTCGGCGTAGGCGGCGCTGGCCCGGGCGTACTGCGCCGGGTCGCCGCCGTCGGGCCGGTCCGGGTGGGTGGCCGCGGCGACGGACCGCCAGGCGGCGCTGACCTCCTCGTCGGCCAGGTCGGGACGGACGGGCAGGCCCAGCGCCTCGAACGGGTCGCCGCTCACGGGCCGGGTCCGGGCCCGAAGATGTCGTCCAGGTCAACCGGCGCGGCGGGCGGCCAGGCCGCCGCGCCGGGCTCGCGGCGGGGCTCGGGCACCGGGGCCGCGGGCTCGCCCGAGGCCGGCGGCAGCAGCGTGAGCGGCGACGGCTTGGGCCGGGCGACCTGCACGAACGTCGCCGAGCCCCGGTGGATGTAGCACGCCTGGCCGACGCCCAGCCGGCGGACGAGCTCCGGGTCGGCGGACCAGGCCCGCTGAAGCCTGGTCGTGCCCTCCTCCGGCCAGGGCCTGCCGGTGAGCCGCTGCGCGGTGTCCAGGACCCGGCGGGTCCCGGCCAGCTCGATCAGCGGCTCGGGACGCGGGGTCTGCAGGACGAAGATGCCGCCGTCGGCGGTGGCCGCGATCCGGTACCGCTCGTCCTCCGACGCGCCGAGCCCCTCCCAGGACTGGGCGCTGACCTGCACGCCGATGCCCAGGGAACGGCCCCGCTCGTACAGGTTCGACAGCGGGACCCGGCCGGAGACCGCGGAGTAGTCGTCGGCGGCCAGCAGGATGGCCCGGGGCTCGCCGTCCAGCCGGGCGGCGGCGTGCGCGGCCAGCTCGGTCAGGGCCATGGCCTGGGCCTCGGCCACGGACGCCTCGCTGGTCCCCTCCAGGATGCAGTACCAGGCGTCCGCCTCGGCCAGCGTGCCCGGCCCGTCCAGGCCCGGGCCGAGCCGGGCGAGCAGGGTCGCGTAGCGGAGCTGGATGTCGGGCACCTGCCGGGCCGCGGCGCGGGCCCAGGCCGTCTCCCGGGGATGCCGCCCGTCGCCCCACGCGCGCTCCAGCCAGCGGGGCTCCAGCCGGTCCAGGAACCCGGCCGCGCTGGCGGGCGGGCCGTCCGGCGCCGTCACGGCCAGGGTGACCACGGCCTGCAGCACGTCGGCGTAGTAGGCGGCGGCGCCGGTCCCGGAGTCGATCAGCTGGTACAGCAGCACGGCCAGCTCGGCGGGCGGGAGGTCCCACAGGGACAGCCGGGCCTCGTCCGGCCAGACCGCCACCCGCCGCGCTCCCGCCCCGTACAGCAGCCGCCGGGTCCGGTCGGCCTTGCGGCGGGCGTCCCGGCCGCCCTTGCAGTCCAGCACGATCAGCAGCGGCCGGGCTGCCCCGCCCGGCTCGTTCCTGCTTGATGCGGGCGGTGAACCAGCCGGCCCACAGCCTGATCATCAGGTTGGTCTTCCCGCTGCCGGTGGCGCCCACGATGACCATGTGCCGGCCGCAGGCCGCGGCGGGCACGCTGAACACCGGCTGCCAGCGGCGGCCCACGGCCCGGATGGTCCCGCCGACCGGGATCGCCTCGTCCCGGGCCAGCAGCGGGACCGCGCCGGGGGCCTTGATGCGTCCCTGAGCCGAGCGGACCTGCCGCTTCCACTGCCGGGTGTCGAACCTGACCGGGGCCGACGCCGTCAGCCCGCGCAGCCCGGCCGCGACCGCGTAGCCCCGCCACGCCCAGGCCAGCCCGGCCAGCGCCAGCCCGGCCGGCACCGCGGCCGGAGCGGTCAGCGCGAACCAGCGGGCCAGGCCGAGGGCGCCGGTCCGCTGCCACTCGCGGGCCGCGGACCGTGCCGATGACCGGGCCGCGGCCCAGCCCGGCGAGCGGGCCTCGGCCGCGGCCAGCCAGGCCGCGGTCAGCGGCAGCGCCCAGGCCGCCGCCCGGTACAGCCGGGCCGGCGGCCAGCCCCGCCACCACGCGGCGAGATACCCGGCCGCCGCGACGGCCGTCACCGGCCAGGCGACCGCGGCCATCGAGGCCAGCGCCAGCCACCCGGCCGCCCTGGCCGCCGCGCGGACCAGCCAGCGGCCCGTGGCCAGCTTCAGCCAGCCCCACATCGTCATCGGCCCAGCCCGTCCCCCGGGGCGAGCCGCGGCCGGGGCACGTCCGGTTCCCGCGGGATGCGCGGTTCCCGCGGGACCTGCGGCGGCCGGGACGCGAGCGGCTCGGCGAACGCGGCCTGCGGCAGGTCGCGGATGGCCACCGGGAGCTGCCCGGGCTCGCCGAGCTCGGCGGCCGCGCGGGTCACCATCGACCGGGCCTTCGGCGCAGTCAGGTAGATCACCTGCGCGTACTGGCCGGAGGTGAGCAGGTCGGCCATGATCCGGGTGGTCCGCGCGATGGGCTTGGCCGTCAGCTCGACCTCCACCGCCCAGATCTGCCCGGCGAACCGGCTGCCGGTGACGCTGGGCCAGTGGATCTCCGCGTCCGCCACGTGACCGTTCCGGCCGGCCGCCGGGCCGCGGGCCCGCAGCCGCCGTTCGGAGTGCCACCAGGCCTGCCCGGCCGCCCAGCCCGGGCTGGCCTCCAGCCACAGCCGGGCGGCCAGCACGGCGCGGATGTGCGCCAGCCGTCCCAGCGAGGGCTTGACCGCGGGGAACCCGAGGCCCGTCGCGCTCATCCCGTCCCGGGTCAGCCAGCACCACGTCGGCCCCGGCCCCAGGCTCCCGATCGCCGCGTAGCCGTACCGGCGCCACCGCGCCGTGATCGCGGGTATCCGGTCGGGCCTGGTCCGCAGGGCCGAGGCCAGCAGGTCAAAGGGCGCGCCGTAGTGCTCTGCGGTCAGCAGGAGCCCGTCGATGTCCCGCTGCGAGAGCCTGATGATCCCGGCGTCGCGCGGCCCGCGCCGGGCCGCCGGGCCCGGGGAGCCGGGCTCCCGTTCCTGTGCCGTCATCGGTTTCAGCCTTCCCGCCGCTGCGCATCTGGTGACGATTGTCGCGGCCGGGCGCAGACCGGGAGGTTCGGCGCGGAAGACGTAAGCGTCTCGTCAGGACTTGCCCGGGTAAGGTACTCCCGTGATGGCGACCACCACCCTGGGACGCGGCGGCCCGGCGGTATCCCGGGCCGGCCTTGGGCTGATGGGCATGTCCGGCGTGTACGGCGAGGCCGATGACCAGGAGAGCATCGCCACCATCCACGCGGCCGTTGACGCGGGCATCACCCTGCTGGACACCGGCGACTTCTACGGGATGGGCCACAACGAGCTGCTGCTGCGCGATGCGCTGCGCCGCGGCATTCCGCGGGAACGCGTGTTCATCCAGGTCAAGTTCGGCGGCCAGCGCGATCCGTCCGGTGCGTTCGTCGGCTACGACACCAGCCCCAACGCGACCAAGAACGCGCTGGCCTACACGCTGACCAGGCTCGGCACCGACTACGTGGACCTCTACCAGCCGGCCCGGCTGGACCCGCAGATCCCGATCGAGGACACCGTGGGCGCCGTGGCCGAGATGATCCAGGCCGGCTACGTCCGCTACCTCGGGCTGTCCGAGGTCGGCGCGGACACCATCCGGCGGGCGCACGCCGTTCATCCGGTGAGCGCCCTGCAGATCGAGTACTCCCTGGTCAGCCGGGGTATCGAGCGGCAGATCCTGCCCACCGTACGTGAGCTCGGCATCAGCGTGACCGCCTACGGCATCCTGTCCCGCGGCCTGCTGAGCAGCAGCACCGCCCGGCTGGCCGAGGGCGACCCGCGCGCCCGCTTCCCCCGGTTCCGCGGCGAGAACCACGCCCGCAACCTCGAGCTGCTGGGCGCCCTGGAGGCCATCGCCGAGGCCAAGGAGGTCAGCGCGGCCCAGCTGGCCATCGCCTGGGTGGCCTCACGCGGGGACGACATCATCCCGCTCATCGGGACCAAGCGCCGTGACCGGCTGGCCGAGGCCCTGTCCGCGCTGGACCTGACGCTCAGCGACGACGACCTGGCCGCCATCGAGGCGGCCGTCCCGGCTGGCGCGGTCGCCGGGGAGCGGTACGAAGCCGCCCAGGTCGCGGCCCTGGACAGCGAGCGCTAGCCGCCCGCAGGCTCGGCCGCCTCCTGAACGGCGGGCTGGAGCGGCCGGGGGCGCATGGTGGATGCGGCGTCGGCGTTCCGGATGGTGAAGGTGAATCCGATGCCCAGGGCCGCGATCGCCGCGGCGGTCAGGAACGCCGTGTGGAAGGCCGGGATCAGCGCGGCGCCGGTCGCCCCGGGCGGGGCGACGGTCGAGATGACGGTGACCAGGATGGCCACCCCGACGCCGCCCGCGACCTG
Organism: uncultured Actinomycetes bacterium; assembly: GCA_963744005.1. Taxonomy (GTDB): domain Bacteria; phylum Actinomycetota; class Actinomycetes; order Streptosporangiales; family Streptosporangiaceae; genus Palsa-504. The sequence continues at coordinate 1,325,034 of CAVURU010000004.1, forward strand.
GGTCTGGGTCTGGTACAGGGCTGAGGCACGGCCGGTGTCGGCCGAGGAGATGGTGGCGAACGACGCGGTCTGGCAGGCGATGACGCACCATCCGCTGGCGAAGCCGCTGCTGAAGGTCAGCACCCGGATCACCCAGGAACTGGTGTCCAGGCCGATGGTCACTCCGATCAGCACCCAGATCAGGATCACCCCGGACAGGCCGAAGATCGCCATCCGGCGCGGTCCGACCCGGGGGTAGACACGCGCCGCGAGCTGGGCGCTGATCAGGAGCCCGATGGCGCCCGGGAAGGTGGTCAGCCCCGAGCTGAGGGCCGATTCGCCCCGGGCCTGCTGCAGGAACTCCGGCATGATGAACAGGTAGGCGCTGTATCCGCCGGACTGGCACAGCTGGACCAGCGTGGTGGCGCGGAAGATCCGGTTGCGCAGCAGCCGCAGGTTCAGCATCGGAGTCTTCAGCCGCAGCTCGACGAAGACCATGGCGATCAGCGAGACCAGGCCGGTTATCCCGGTGGCGAGGATGATCGGGCTCGTCCAGCCGTGCTGCGGGGCCTGGCTGAGCGAGTACAGGACCAGGGCCAGCCCGCCGCCCGCCAGCACGAAGCCGGCCAGGTCTATCCGGCCCGCGGCCGGCTCGCGGTGCTCGAGCAGGAACAGCAGCGCGATGATCAGCGCGATGGAGCCGAACGGCACGTTGACGAAGAAGCACCAGCGCCAGGACAGGTAGGTGGTCAGGACGCCGCCCAGCAGCGGGCCGGTGGCCGGGCCGAGCGACATGCCCAGCATGACCATGCCGGTGGCGCGGGCCCGGCGGGCCGGCGGGAAGGTACGGAACAGCATGGCCTGCCCGACCGGGATGATCAGGCCGCCGCCGATACCCTGGATGACCCGGAAGATGACTAGCTCGGTCAGCGAGCCGGACAGGCCGCACAGGGCGGACGCCCCGGTGAACAGCGTCAGCGCGACCAGGAACGTGCGCCGGGTGCCGAACCGGTCTCCGATCCAGCCCGACGACGGGACCATCATGGCCAGCGTGATCAGGTAGCTCAGCGTCACCCACTGCGCGTCGGCCAGCGAGGAGTGGAAGTCCCGGGCCACCGAGGGCAACGCGGTGTAGATGATCGTGTTGTCCACCACGGTCATGTACAAGGCGACCGTGTACACCACCAGGACGACCAGCTCCTGGTTCGGCCGCCACCGGATCACGTCAACCTCCATGGCCCCGGTCCCGCCCGCGGAGCGCTGAACCGATATTTAGAATTCTTTAGAACGAAACTCTAGATCTTGCGCGCCGCTGGCTGTCAAGCAGGGACCATGGCCGACGGCGGGGCCCGGCCGATCGAAGCCGACGTCACGGCGATTAATGAACTGTGTTCTAAGATGTGGCCAGGCACGGCCCCGGGTTCCGTGCGGGCAGGAGCGAGCCGAGATGGCGCAGGCACCCGACGAGGTAGCGGAGCGGCAGCAGGACGGGCCGCCTGCCCCGGCCTGGCAATGGGCGCGGACCGAGCAGACCCGCAGCGACCTGCTGGAGGCGGCCCGCGAGGTTTTCGCCGAGCAGGGCTACACCTGCGCCAAGGTCACCGACATCGCCGCGCGGGCCGGGCTGAGCGTGGGCAGCATCTATCACCACTTCGGCGGCAAGAGCGAGCTGTACCTGGCCCTGTGGCGGCGCTACAACCTGGCGCGCGAGGACGCGGCCGCCCGCGCCGTGGCCCGGGCCCGGAACGCGGGCACCGACGGCGCCGCGGCCTTGTGGGCCGCGGGCGCCCAGGGCATCCTGCGCACCACCTGGAAGCGCCGGGACCTGGCCGCCCTGTTCTGCGCCGGGAACGGTCCGCCCGACTTCGAGGACATGCGCCAGAACCGCAAGGGCGACCAGGGCGGTCCCGGTGACGCGCTGCTGCGGCTGTCCGGCAGCTCCCGTGACCCGCTGCTGGCCGCCGTCCTGGCCGCCCTGCTGCACGAGGGCGCCCGGGCCGTGGTCGCGGCCGGGTCGCACCGCCAGGCCGAGGCGGCCATCAGCGACATCCTCGAGTACAGCCGCCGTCTCATGGCCGGCGAGCCCGCCGCGGCGCCCGCCGGCTGAGGGTCAGGCCCCGGCGGCCTCGGCCCCCGTCTCAGCCTCGGGTTCCGCCGCTATCTCGCCGGACGCCAGCGACTCGATCGGCGGCTCCGGGTACAGCACCCGGTGCAGCCCGGCCGCGATCGCGCCCCCGATCAGCGGCGCGACGATGAACAGCCAGACCTGGCTCAGCGCGGTGCCCCCGACGACCAGCGCCGGGCCGAGGCTCCGGGCCGGGTTGACCGACGTGCCGGTGATCGGGATGCCGATGAGATGGACCACGGTCAGGCTCAGGCCGATGACGATCCCGGCCGTGGCGGGATTGGCGATCTTGCTCGTGGCGCCCAGGACGGCGAAGACGAAGACGGCCGTCAGGACCACCTCGGCCAGGAAGGCGCCGCCCGCGTTGATGTGGATCGCGCTCGCCGCGCCCCAGCCGTTGGCCCCCAGGCCCGTCTTGGACCGGCTGTACAGCGGCGAGCAGGCGAACGTCCCCCACAGCAGCAGGGCCCCCAGGATGCCCCCGATGAACTGGGCGATCCAGTAGACCACGGCCTCGACCAGCGGGATCCGGCCCGACAGCAGGACGCCCATGGTGACGGCCGGGTTGATGTGGCAGCCGGAGATGGGGCCGAGCACGTAGGCCAGCGCGAGCAGGACCAGGCCGAAGGCCAGCGCCGTGACGACCACGCCGGCCGCGAAGCTGTCTCCGGCCGCGCCGAACCCGAACGACAACGTGGCGGCGCCGACGGCCAGGTAGACCAGCAACGCCGTGCCGAGCAGTTCCGCGGCGATTTTCCGGACCATGGTGCCCCCAAAGGTCTGTTCCGGTAACCAGCGGCTCAAATCTAACACTTGACCCTTTTACGCCATGTCAGTTAGGGCATATGGGGCGTAGCCGGATGTCACACTGAGAGCTCTTCCGGCTGCTGGCTGACCGCGGGCCCGGCGGGCGGACGGCCCCGCCGCAGCCGCCGCGCCAGCCGCTGCGCGGTCACGACCAGGGCCACCAGCACCGCGGCCACGATCCCGTCCAGCCAGAAGTGATTGGCCGTGATCACCACGACCAGCATGGTCGCCACCGGGTAGGCCGCGGCCAGCCACCGCCACCGGCTCCGCGACACGGTGATCACCGCCAGGGCGACGATCACCGCCCAGCCCACGTGCACTGACGGCATCGCCGACAACTGGTCCGCGTCGAATCCGCCCGCCCAGGAGTACACCGACTGCCCGTACCGGGCCGCGGTGTCGACCATCCCGGTCGCCGGCAGCAGCCGCGGCGGCGCCACCGGGATGAACTGAATGAGCAGGCTGACCCCGGTGAACAGGGCCACCGTGGTCCGGAGCCGCGGGTAGTCGGCGCGGTGCCACGCGTACAGCCAGATCAGGCAGCTGCCCAGCAGCGGGAAGTGCAGCACGTCGTAGTAGAGATTGCATGCCTGGACCAGCAGCGGATGGGCCAGGAACGGGTGCTGGACGGCCGTCTCGCTGGGCAGGTGCAGCACCCGTTCGGCGTCCCACAGCCAGCGCGCCCGGGGCAGCGCCCCGGCCTGGCTCAGCACCGTGAACGACCCGGCCAGCTGCCACAGCCCGTACAGCGCGAACAGCAGCCCGGCCTCCCAGGCCACGCCACCCCACAGACTCCACCCGGTCCAGGTCCGCCCCACCTGCGGCACCCGGCTCAGCGCCGCCGCGGCCGCCAGGCAGCCCGCGATGACCAGCGCGTACTGCCAGGTCAGCATGAAGTGTGGCACGTCCGAGCCCCCGGAACGTCAAACGGTTACACCAGCAGTACCCCGGATGCTAGCGCCCGTTGTGGCTGACCCCGGAGGGATCGGGCTCGCCCGGGGGCAGGGACACGCTGCCGGTCACGTCGGCGGCCAGCCGGACCCGGTCCCCGTCGACCAGCCGGACCTCGTTGCCGGGCAGCACCCGGTCATCGTTCACGTAGGTGCCGTTGGTGGAGTGCTCATCCCTGATCGAGGCGTGCCCCGAGTCGTCCACCTGCACCGTGGCGTGCCGCCGGGACACGTTGTCGAACCGGGCGAACGCCGCGGCCACCAGTGACTCGGCCGGGTCGCGGCCCAGCAGGACGGACGTTCCGGCCGGGATCTCCACGTTGCCGGTGGGGAAGGTGATCCGCATGACGACGGGGGAGATGCGGCGGCGCCGGCCGGTCGGCAGCGGCTCTCCGCAGTTGGCGCAGACCACGTCGGCCGCATCGGACACCGGGGTACCGCAGCGCGGGCAGCTGGCCGCGGGATCCCCGCTGATGAACTTCTGGGAAATGGTCGGCGTCAGCAGATCTTCTTCGGGCCCGGAGGAATGCGGCAGGTTCGCGCCGCACCGGAAGCAGATCAGGTCCTCCTGCTGGACCTTAACGCCGCAATCTGGGCAGGTCAGGCTGGCCATGGCCTCACTCTCGGATAGGAATACCGGCCCAGGTTAGATTACCGTGCGGGACGCTGGGGGGACGACCCCTGGGAAACCGCCCGATCGCCGCCGAAAACCCCATCCTCCTCCGGCGCCCGGACCAGCCGGCCGCCGCATGCCCGCGCGGCGGGGCTCGTGCTTAGGTGGGGTCATGGTCAGTTACCAGCTTGCGCCGGAGCAGCAGGAACTGCGCGAATCGGTCGCCCGGTTCGCCCGCGAGGTCGTGGCGCCGGTCATCGGCGGCTACTACGAGCGCGGCGAGTTCCCCTACGACCTGGTGGCCGGGATGGGCAGGCTCGGCCTGTTCGGCCTGCCCTTCCCCGAGGAGTACGGCGGCATGGGCGGCGACTACTTCGCGCTCTGCCTCGCGCTGGAGGAACTGGCCCGGGTCGATTCCTCGGTCGCCATCACCCTGGAGGCGGCGGTCTCGCTCGGCGCGATGCCGGTCTTCCTGTTCGGCACCGATGAGCAGCGGCGCACCTGGCTGCCCGCCCTGTGCGCGGGGGAGCGGCTGGCCGCCTTCGGGCTGACCGAGCCGGCCGGCGGCTCCGACATCCCCGGCACCATGCGGACCACGGCCCGGCTCGAGGACGAGCAGTGGGTGGTCGACGGCAGCAAGGCCTTCATCACCAACGCGGGCACCGCGATCACCGCACTGGTCACCGTCCTGGCCATCACCGGCCGAGATGCGGGCGGCCGCAAGGAGATCAGTTCGATCATCATCCCGAACGGGACGTCGGGATTTGCCCCCGGACCGCCGTATTCGAAGGTCGGATGGTGCGCCTCCGACACCCGGGAGCTGTCCTTCTCCGGCTGTCGCGTCCCGGCCGGGAACCTGCTCGGTGAGCGCGGCCGGGGTTACGCCCAGTTCCTGCAGATCCTGGACGCGGGCCGGGTGGCGATCGCCGCACTGGCCACCGGCCTGGCCCAGGGCTGCGTGGACGAGTGCGTGGCCTACGCCGGGCAGCGCGAGGCCTTCGGCCGTCCGCTGTCCGGCCATCAGGCCATTCAGTTCACCCTGGCCGACATGGCGGCGCGCGTGCACGCCGCCCGGCTGGTCTGGTACGACGCGGCCGCCCGGCTGGTGGCCGGGCAGCCGGTCAAGAAGGAATCGGCCATCGCCAAGCTGACCGCCTCTAACGCCGCCATGGACAACGCGCGCGCCGCGACGCAGGTCTTCGGCGGGGCCGGTTTCATGAACTCCTCGCCCGTCGGCCGCTTCTATCGCGACGCCAAGGTCCTGGAGATCGGCGAGGGCACCTCGGAGGTCCAGCGCATGCTCATCGGCAGGGAACTGGGCCTCGGGTGAGGCGGGCGTTACCGGCGGGCCATGCTCGGCTGATCGGCGTGATCTTTGAGCGGGCGGAACTGGTAGCTGGGTGTTGTCCCGCCGAGCGCTATGGTGGCGCGGGCGGCGGCTGTCTTGACGTCGTCGCAGACCGGATCGAGGGACGAGGCGGAGCCGCGCAGCAGGCTCACGCCGATGGCGCCCTTGAGCCCGGTGAGGCCGAATACCGGTGCGGCGACGCACTGGATGCCGACCGCGACGGCGCCGTCGTCAGTCGCGAAGCCTCGCCCGCGGATCTGGGCGAGTTCGGCGGTGAGATCGGGCAGGGAGACCGCCTGCCCGTCGGCTCCGCGAGTGGCCAGTTCGACGTGGCCGGGCAGGCGGTCGGCCTCGAGCCAGGCCAGGCAGGCCTTGCCGACGGCGGTCAGGTGGGACGGGAGGCGGGCGCCGATCGCGCTCGCGAGCTGGATCCCCAGCGTGGGCGGCTCTTCCTTGCACAGGTAGAGGACTTCGGTGCCGTCGAGGACCGCGTAATGCGAGGTGATGTTCAGGGCGCGGGTCAGCCGGGCGAGTTCGGGTGCCACGGCGCCGGCCGTGCCGGAGACCCGCAGATGAGCGGAGCCGACCTCGAAGGCCTTCAGGCCGATCGAGTAGGCGGCCGGCGAGGACACGGTCACGAAGGATTCGCTGGCTAGGTCGCGCAGGATGGTGTAGGCCGTGCTTTTGGGTATGTTGAGCTCGCTGGCGATCTCGGCGAGCGTCATCGGCGTCTGGCTGCGTGCTAGCCGGTCCAGGATTCGCGCCGCCCTGATGACCGAGGTGCTCATGACGCTCCGTTTTCGCGATTGCGCGGATGGTCAATCCGGTCCGCGGCGTGCCCTCGGCACGTATCAGGCTGAGCCCCGGCTCATCGTCTGCCTCCTGGTTTATCGGTCAGGTGTGCGAGCAGGCCCGACCGCGATTTTGCCAAAGCATGTTCACATATACAACTCTTAGTCTCATTTGCGGAGAAAGTTG
>CAVURU010000005.1:0-126278 GCA_963744005.1 uncultured Actinomycetes bacterium
TCGTCCCGCCCACCGCCAGCTCGACTACGCCGGTGCTCCACTGCACGTACGAGGATTTTGCCGCCTCGCCGAACTTCTACCGGCACAGCAGTTAACGCCCAGGCACCGGGCTTGGGCCTGCCATGGCGGCCTGGCGCCCTCGGCCAGAGAAAGGTTGGGAGGACGCCGACCGCGGCCGAAACGTTCGTGTGGTCCGACGAAATGCCCGTTTGGTAGGGACAGTGACCGCTATCGAGGGTTACCAGCGACGTAGTAGTTACGGAAAGTAACAATCGTCCTAGGTGTTATGTCCGCACGGGAGGGACGCATGTCTGATCGCCGTAACCTGCCTGAAACACGGCTGGACAGGGACGGCGAACCAATGCCGCGGCACGCGATGCTGGCCTGGTGGCAGCGCCGGTCTTGGCGAAAGGACCTGGCCGTGCTGGCGCGGGTCCGCGACGGACTGAGAAGGCTGGATACCGAACCTGGCGACGGCAAACCCGAGGGCGATCCGCCAGCGGATGCCGCAGCTGCGGTAACACCCGTAGAGTCGCCCGAGGACTTTGCAGATGAGGTGGCGGCACCATCGTCAGCCGGCCAGGATACGCAGGAAGCGGGCGACGGGATCCTGTCTGACTCGGCGATTGTGTCGATCCGGGAGAGTTTCGGCATTGTGGCAGCTGCGGGTGAGGCGCCTGCCAGCTATTTCTATGGGCGGCTCTTTGCGGGTCATCCGCACTTGCGGGAGTTGTTCCCGCCGGCCATGGACATGCAGCGAGACCGGCTGCTCCGGGCCTTGGTGCGGATAGTAGAGGGCCTAAGCAGCCCGGAGGATCTGGCGGCATCCCTTAGCCAGCTCGGGCGGGATCACCGTAAGTACTCAGTCGAGCCGGTCAAGTACGACGCGGTGGGTCAGGCATTGATCGCGACGTTGCGCGCTTTCGCCGGCTCTGCGTTTACCGAAAGCGCGGAGCAGGCATGGACGCAGGCCTACCAGGCAGCTTCAGCGCTGATGATCCGAGCAGCAGAAGATGACAGGGCGCGTGCTCCAGCGAACTGGACCGCCGAGGTGGTGGACAACGAACTGCGCCAGCCGGGGATCGCGGTAGTGACAGTGGCTCCGTACCAGTCCTTGCCCTACCTTGCCGGCCAGCATGTCACCATACAGACATCCCGCTGGCCGCGGGTCTGGCGACCTTACTCGGTGGCGAACCGGCCCCGCGAGGATAATCTCATGACCTTCCACGTCCGGGCGGTATCCGGGGGATGGGTCAGTACCGCGCTGGTCCGCCACGCTGCTCCAGGTGATGAGCTCATCCTCGGCCCGCCCCTCGGCACCATGACCCTCGATGCCGCCGAACAACGAGACCTGCTCTGCGTGGCCGGAGGAACAGGGCTGTCCCCGGTCAAAGCTCTCATCGAGCAGGCAATCCGCGAATCCTCGGATTGCCCGCGGCAGATATTCGTGTTCTACGGCGCGCGGACCCGCGAACAGCTCTACGATCTGCCTGATCTCTACCGGCTGGCAGACTCGTACCCCCATTTGCTGCTCACCCCGGTCACGTCGGATGACCCGGCCTTCGATGGCATGCAAGGAAACGTCGCCCGGGTCGCGGCCCGCTACCTACCGCACCGCGAATGTGAGGCCTACGTGGCCGGGCCCGTCGCGATGGTCCGCGAGGCCATCCGCGTACTCGCCAGAGCCGGTATCCCAGAGCACCGAATCCACTATGACGACGCACTGCTAGCCGACGATAAAAAAACAGCATCCAATCCAGCCCCCGCCGCGAACGGCCAGCCGACTGAGAACAGCACCACAAGCGCTGAAGATGCAACCGAAGGCGCAGGAGAGCCTACTCAGAACTCTCGCGACGGCAACCCCGGATCCAGTCCCGAAAACGTTCCATCAGAGCTCGAACCTGTCCCCGCGAATAGTGACAGTTCGTCGCGGGGACAAAGGTTTATTGCTGAACTTGAATAGCCATGCTGACCTGCTCGCCCTAGCGTCATTGCCATACCTGAAGTTAGGACGTGGCAAAGACAAACGTCGAGTTCAGTCCGATTAACTGCCCAACCGATCGTCGCAGGTCAGCCAAAAGTCCAGGGAAATCGCGCCGATATCAAATCCGTCCACCCCAACTTCACCGGCGCGCGCGTCTGGTGGGGGACGCGGAACAAGACTGGGGCCTGGCCACCCTCGAGGGCGACGACGTCATGCCCATGATCTGCCGCGAGCTTTCCGGACAGCGGATTTGTGGTTAATTCACGCTGCGGACTGCTGTTCCAGGTACTCATCGTGGACGTGCTGCCGCGATCTGCACCGGGCCGAGCCGGTGCTTCCACCGCAGGTGCACCACCTTGCGGACCAGCGGCTGCGAGGTCCGGGCCGGCGACCGGCGCGCCGCGAGGACCTGTCGGCCATCCCGCCCGGGCCCAGTTGCCGGTAGCGATCAGCCCACCGCTGAGCGGTCGGCCATGACACGTCATAGCGCTCAGCGGCGCGGGCGACCGGCCACTGCTGGTCCACGACCAGGCGTGCGAGCTTCAAGCGGCCCACGGGGTCAAGGCTGCGTTAGCGCGGGACACGAAGACCTCCCAGCGACGGAGCGGTTCCCAGACAGCTCCACTCCACGCCCCGAGGTCTTCGCCCACCATGATCATTCAGATTGTGTCGTCACACAACCTCAACCAACGTGCCCGGTCAGTACACCTAGAGCAGGTGCAGGTGAACTAGCCAGGCAATCAGCCCGATGACGATCATGCCTGCGACGGCAACGCTGCCCCAGGTCCAGGGTGCCCCCTCGGTCTGGGCACGGTAGTGGCTGGTCATGACTTCTATTCCTCCCACAGTTGATCGCCTTGCGCTACTGGCAGGTCTACCAGCTCGGGCATCGGCCGGCCCTGCCCGCGCTGCCCTTCGTGGTCGGCCTGCTGCTGACGGCGGTCGCCCAGCGAGCGGGCCAGGGCGGGGGGCGGCTGAACGGCAACGTGCGCGGCTTCGCCCGGGCCACCGGGACGACGACCGGTTCTGGAAGGCCGACCTGCTGTACATCAACCGCGACGATCCCGCCCTCGTGGTCGGCAGCCACATCGGCGCCGGCTGGACACTCAACCTCGGCAACCCGGCCGCGTGGCTGATCGTCGCCGGGAACGCCGCCGCGCTGGCCGCCTTGGCGACGACCGGGGCGATGGCGGGAACATGGTGCGCCGCGATCCTCCTCGGCTCGCGGCTGTGAACGCCACACCGCCCAACCCAGCCAACGTAGGCTGAGCCGACGGCCTTAAGGACGGCCCCTCCCCGAGTCACCCCCGCTGACCAGTCCGTTCGCCCCGGATTTTGGGACCGAATAGCCCACGGACGAGGGTGTCCCCGGGCCAGATTCACCTGGAAAGGGGCATCTGATCCTGGAACCTGCAACAAGTGTGTAGGTTCCCGCTTCTGATGTCCCCGCAGGCGCCCTGTGAGTATGGCGGAATCGGACGGTCCCGCGATGTGGCCCCGAAGCCCCGCCAGGTTTTCTGTCCCCGCGCTTCTCGCGTCGGCATCGGCCGTATCTGGGCGTGCCTGGTCCCAGGACGAACCGGAGAGCCCGGCAGCGTCCGGTCGGCCGTCCCGCGTCACTCTGAGGTGCTGTCAGGCTGGGCGCGGAGGCCGTCGAGGGTGAACTGCAGGGTGCGGCGCCAGCCGTCGTCTCCTGCCGGGCGGTCGCGGACGAGGTAGGCGTTGACGGCGAAGATGCGGGCGAGGTCGCCGGTGGAGAAGCCGGGCCGGAGCGTGCCGGAAGCCTGGGCGTCGCGGATGAGCCGACCGCCATGCTCTTCGTGGGCATCGCGGGCGCGCTGAAGAACGACATCGCCCTCGGAGACGTGGTCGCCGTAACACGCGTGGAGGCATACCAGGGTGGCAAGGACGCAGCGGTCGGCTTCAAGACGCGGCCAGAAACCTGGCCCGGCGCGCGCCGGCTACTTCAGGTCGCCCAGTACGTCGAGGCTAACGCGTCGTGGCTGAAGTTCCTGCCCGATATCGACACGAACCCGGTGCCGAACGTGCACTTCAAGCCGATCGCGTCCGGAGGCATCGTCAAGGACACCAACGACTCGCCGTTGGCCGCGTTGCTGGACACCGCCTACAACGAGGCCGCCGCGATCGAGATGGAGGCGGCCGGGGTCGCCCCGGCCGCAGATCACCCCGGTGTCGACCTTATGGTGATCCGAGGAATCAGTGACCATCCGACGGGACCAAGGCATCCAGCGACGGCGGCGGCTGGCAGCAACGGGCGGCGAAGGCTCCGGCACGCCGCAGCCTTCGCCCTAGGCGTGATCGCCGCCTTGCCCGCGCCCGACCCAGTCGGGGGGTCAGCGCCCGCGCAGGGCGCGGCGACGCCATCCGGGACGGATGCTACGCCCGACTGGTCCCTACTCGAACAGGCACCGGCCGTGTCCTGGCGCACGGAACTGTACCAGGCCTACGCCACGGAGCCGGCGACCCTCGAGCTGCACCTAGTCCCGGGCGACGCCAATGCGCGGCTGCAGGTGGCGGGGCTGCAGACCTTGTGGGACGAGTTGGTGCAGCTCGGACGGATTCGTGGCCTGTTCGGCCAGGCCAGGGCGGTCGAGGGCCGGCCCTCGTCCGGCGGCGCGATCGCCTTCGTGCGCGCCATGCGCAGCAGCGGGAACACGGGACTCGCGGTGCTGCGCACCGGGCAGCGCAGCACTTGGGAGCCGCTACTCAAACCGGATAACGCAATCGCCGCGATTTTTGATCCGGAGCACATCGCCAAACGCCTCGCCACTCTGCTCGACCTCCTGCTTGCCGTGCCGGTCCCGCTGCCGACGCGGATCGTCCCCGTCGCCGGGATCGCGCCCGCGATGCTGGTTACCCGCGGCACGGTGGGCACGCCGCACTACGGCGCCGTCACGATCGGGATGAGCGACCAGCCCGTGCGCACCGAGGCCGCCGAGGCAGTCAGCGCAGACAGGCTGCGCCGCGCGGTCACCCAGGTGGCCGAAGAGCTGGCGGCGCGTCTGGACCAGGCATTCGACGGCCAGCGCTGATAAAGCCCGGCGCCACGTCGATCTACAGCCACCTGCCCTGCTGAGCATCCCACAGTGGCCTGGGTTTAAAGCCAACGAATAACGACGACACGGACTGTGGTGACGCAACTACACGTACCTCCACCGTCCAACACGGATTCGCGGCAGGAAGTCAGTCCTAACATCTTGCGGCTCTGTCTTTGGCCTGCTCGACGGCGCAGAGGATCATCGGCGTGGCGCGCTGGATTGCCCGAAGTGCATAGCTCCGCAGACCGGAAGAGGGGCAATGCCCAGACGGTCTTGGTGTTGACTGGGGCCGGGCCCTGCAGCCGGGCCCAATTGGCCCCCGGAATGACTCCCAGGGCCTGTTCGATAAGTTCGAATTAATTCTCTGAGCTGGAGCCCCGTTACGGAATCGAACCGTAGACCTTCTCCTTACCATGGAGACGCTCTGCCGACTGAGCTAACGGGGCCTGTCTTCAGTTGTCCAGCCACGCGGACGGAGTCCACGAGGATCGTTCAGAAATCGTGCGATGGACCTGCACGACGCCCGGTCCGGCAACCTGCGCGAGCCGGAGTTCCGGCTGCCGGAGAGAGCTTAGCGTACTTCAGCGATGCTCGGGTCTCCGCTTCGCATGTCCGGCCTGATCGGCGTTCCTGTTAATCGCGCGCCGCCACGGCGGTGCGGCGCGACCGGCGCAGGCCGACGCTCCCGGCGCCGATCAGGATCACGCCGCCGCCCAGCGTGGCCAGCCACTGGGCGGACCCGGCCGGGACACTGGGGGCCGTGCCGCCCAGGCCGGTGGCCGCGCCGCCGGCCGGTGTCTTGGTGCTGCCCGCGGCGTCGGTCAGGGCGTCGACCTTGAGGCCTGAGGAGCCGTCCAGCACGACGACGGTGTGGACCGAGCCGGTGGCCAGGGTCACCGGCATGTCGGCCTTCTGGTTGGCCGTGGTGAACTGGACGGTCTGCTGGCCGGGGTGGACGTTCATGTAGGACGTCACCTTGCCGAAGGCCAGCTGCTGGGCCAGGACGTCCTGGCCGACGCTGACGGTGACCTGGTCCTGCTTCAGGGAGGCCTGAATGACCCGGACGAGGGTCGAGCCGTCGGAGGTGGCCATCTGGTCCTTCAGGACCTCAAGACGGCGGCCCGCGGCGGGCCCGAGGCTGGCCACGGTGAAGTTGGTTCCCGGGCTGACCATGAAGTTGGTGGACAGGATCGGCGGGCTGGAGGCCGACGCCCCGACCGCGCGCATGGCCACCGTGTACTGGCCGGAGCTGACCGACATGTAGCCCGACACGTCGCCGTAGCTCTCGTGCCGCAGGACGACCGGGTTGGCCGAGTTGCCGAAGGGCAACAGGTAGATGTCCACGGCCGGGCTTCCGGCGGACAGGTTGGCCACCCGGACCCAGCCGACACTAGGCGGCGTGCCAGCCGCCAGGGCGGGGGCCGCGGCCGAGAAGGCGCCACCGAGCAGGGCTATCAGCATGAGCAGCGGGGTGAGGATCCGGCGTGGCCACATGGTCAGCTCCTCCCGTACAGTCAACCCTCGGCCGGGACGCGCGCAGCACACATCGCAAGCCCGGTACAGAAGTCCAGCCAGGAACACCGCACGCCGGCCTGCGGCGCGTCAATCTCGGTCCCACGGCGGCCGTGCCGCTCATACCGTTCCCGTCACCGTGGCTGTGGGGAACAGCAGAGCACATCGGGCAAGTCGAGATCAACCTGAACACACCGTTGCGCCTCAGGTGTTATCGAGGCAATCCGGCCCGCGGCAGAGGGGGCACGGACAGCGACTAGCTACTGAGCCGGGCGTAGACCACGACGTTGCTCAGGTAGCTGCCCTTGGCCGAGTCGAACGTGCCGCCGCACGTGATCAGCCGCAGCTCGGCGTCGGGTACGGCGCCGTAGACCGACGCCGTCGGGAAGTGGTTCTTCGCGTAGGTCTGGACGGCGGTGACGGTGAACACGGCCAGCGTCTTGTCGGCCCGCTGGACGTAGATCTTGTCGCCCGGGCGCATGTTCCGGAGCCAGAAGAACACGCCCGGGCCGGTCCGGGAATCGACGTGGCCGGCGATCACCGCCGCACCGGTTGCGCCGGGACTCGGGCTGTTGGTGTACCAGCCGGTCACCGTGGTGCTGGCCGGGACCTGGAGGGTGCCGTCGCGATTGAGCCCGAGCGTGGTGATCGGGGCCTTGACCCCGATGGACGGGATGGTCAGCTCGACCGGCTTCGGGACGGGCAGGGCGGCGGCCTGCCAGGTCTGGGTGACCGTCTGGCCGGTGGGGGCGGCCACGGGCGACGGCTGGCTGGGCAGCCGCGCGGCGGACGCCGGGGAACCGTTGGCCACGACCAGGCCGGCGGCTCCGGCCCCGGCGGCCAGGACGCCGAGCCCGAGCACGGCCACCGAAACCAGCCGGAGCCGGGCCCGGGACCGCACCGGCGGCGCGGCGTCCGCAGCGGCGGCAGCTGTCCCGGCCGGGCTGGCGGCGGGCCGGCGGCGGGACCGCCAGAGGCTGACGGTGGTGGCCAGCGTCTGGCGCCAGGAGGGATCCGGCGAGCTGGCCGGCGAGGACGGCTGGGCTCCGGGCCGGGCCTGGTCCTTGGCCACGGCCGCGGGCGGGGCCAGATCCTTGGAGGTGACCGCGGGCCGGGGTCGGGCCTTGGCGGGGGCAGCGGGCTGCGGCGGGGCAGTGGCCGGACGCCTCGAGCCGGAGCGCGTGCCGCTGCTGCGGTCATGGCCGCTGAGGCCGGGCTCGAGCCTGCCGGTCGCAGTGACGGTGTCCCAGGCGGGACCCCACCAGTCAGTGTCGATGTCCCACGGGGAGGCCGGCGAAGGAGCGGGCGAGGATCCGGCCAGCGCGGTATCGCCGGGGAGAACGCTCCCGGGCGACCCGCTGGTGCGGATGTCCTCAGCCATATGGATTCCCCGTCGCCGCGCCTGACGGCCAACAGCAGAGCACATCGGCAGGCCGGGATCAACCGGAATGCCCGCTTAGATCCGCGTGTCGTACCGGGACATAAGGCAAGCCGGCGGAACCGATCCGCGGGCCTGGGCGTCTTACTCTTGGTGACTAACTCGAGATCCTCCGCAGCCGGCCGGACACAAACGGCGATGATCCGGTGTCCTCCTGATGCATATGTTGCCGTGATAGCGGATATGAGAAGTCATGCCCGTCCATCTCCGGCCGGTCTCCGAATACTGAGGAGTACGAGCCGCGGGACGGTACGCGGCGCCCCTGACCGTCAGCGTAGACAGGCGATCTTTATGCGTTTCGCGCACGTGAGAGCAGCCGCGGCAACCGTGCTGGGCGGGGGCTTGCTGAGCCTCAGCATGGCGGGTAGCGCGCAGGCTGCTCCCCTGGCGACGCAGCCTACGGATACGGTGTGCCAGGCGCTGCCGGCGCAGGCTTCCTCCGCGCCGTCGCCGTCATCCTCGGGGTCGGCCTCCCCGTCGGCCTCTGCCTCAGCGTCGGGCTCGGCGTCGGGCTCGGCCTCCCCAACTAGCGTCGAAATCGGCCTCAGCGTCGGCGTCGCCGTCCGGTTCGTCGGTGACCCACTCCACCTCGGCCAGCGCCACCCCGTCCGCATCGGCGTCGGCCAGCGGCAGTCGATCTGGCGCCTCGCTGTCCCCCTCAGCCTCGCGGTCCGGGACGTCACCGTCGGCGTCCGCTAGTGCGAGCACGAGCAACAGCACCAAGGCGGCGGCCGAGACGCTCGACACCAGCGCCTCCACCAGCCACAGCCCGAGCACGAGCAGCGGGACGGCCAGCACCTCGCCGACTCAGCTGTGCGTGAGCGTGCAGCGCTCCCAGTCGAGCATCAAGCGCGGCCAGACGGCGACGTACGCGGTGAAGGTGTCGGCGAAGGACGGATCGGCGTCGGACGTGACGGTCAGGCTCGCCACCCAGCCGACGAGCCTGAAGCCTACGTTCAGTGCCGGGTGCGCCAAGGGGAACGGCGCGGCGTCGTGCGTCATCGCCTCAGTGACGGACAAGCAGGCCGTCAGCCTGACCGCGAGCGTGGCCGTGGCGTCGAAGGCGACCTCGGTCACGTCGGTGAAGCTGACCGCGACAGCCAAGGTAACGACCACGGCCAAGTGGACGGCTCCCGCGGCGGCCGGGACCACGTCCGTCACCGCCGCCTCGGCGCCGGCCGCGAAGTCGGCGT
Organism: uncultured Actinomycetes bacterium; assembly: GCA_963744005.1. Taxonomy (GTDB): domain Bacteria; phylum Actinomycetota; class Actinomycetes; order Streptosporangiales; family Streptosporangiaceae; genus Palsa-504. The sequence continues at coordinate 9,187 of CAVURU010000005.1, forward strand.
CGCCGTCCAGCACTCCGGCCGAGACCCCGGTGAACGTGGCGGGCCTGAGCGGCGTTCCGCTCGGCCCCATCCCGAGCCTGAACGGCGTGTCGAGCCAGCTCATCAAGGCCGGTAACGCCGGGTCTCTCTTCCCGGAGATCACCGGCGCGCCGGGTGGCGCCTCCGGGAGCTCGGGGCAGGCCCAGGCGAGTAACAGTGGCTCCGACGCCGATCTCCGGTGCGTCGCCCGTCTCGTCCGACTCGCCGGCGTACACCGCTCAGGCGGCCGGCCTGATCGCCCTGGGCGTGGCAATCATGCTCATCGTCACCCGGCTGGCCGTGCGCAGGCGGTCCCGCTCAAGCGGCCCGCGGAGCTGACCGCTACTCCGGGCTGCTACTTCGGGGCCACCAGCTCCAGCGACGGGCGCATGGTCCGCATCAGGCCGCTCAGGGCCGAGGCGTTCATGGTCGGCGAGACGATCTCACCGAAGCTGTCGTTGTCGAACCAGACGCACATGGACACCGCGTCGGAGGTGCCGCCCGCTTCTTCCACGCACGACGCCTGACCGCCCAGCGCTCCCGCGCTGACCGTGGTGGCGTTCTTGAAACTCTGCTGGAAGCTGCTGATCGAGCTGGCGGGCGCGGCGTTGGCCAGGTGGCCGCCGATGAACATGGCGATCTGCTCGGTGTTCCCGGCGGCGGAGTTGCCGGACTCGTACACCGCCGAGGCCACGTTACTGGCCTGGCCGGAGCTCATCTTGATGACCTCGGAGCGCAGCTGGCTGACCTTGGTCTGCTTCTCCATGTCCGCGGTCCGGACGTAGCTCCCGATCTTGTCCGGGGTCTGCATGGTGTGCACCGGGCCGCTGTGCGACGGGAACTCCAGCTTGATGATGCCGAAGATGGCCGCGGCCGCGATGACCAGCACGCCACCCAGCGCCAGCCAGAGGCGGTGATCGTTGCTGCGCCCGCGGCGGCGGCCGATGCGCCGCGCGTCGGTCTTGATCCGGCTGATGGCCCGCGGCGGACGGGCCTGCCCGTCCTCATTGGGGAACAGGCCCCGGTAGTCGTCGTCGTCGTCCTCGGCCCAGAACTCCGCGAAGGACTCCGCCTCGGTCTGCGGCTGGACCGGCCAGGAAGCCGTGATCTCGGGTCCGTCCAGGCCGTGACCGGGGCGTACGGTCGGCGCCAGGGCCGGGTTGACGGCCGTCGCGGCGGCGAGGCGCTGGCGGCGGGCCGCGCGGGTACCGGCTCGTCGAGCGGCCGGGCGGAGGGCTGGGTCAGGATGCCGACCTGGGCCGTGGATCCGCCCGGGAAATCGGCGAGATCCTGGGGGCCGCGGGCGGCCCGCGGGCCGGGTGCGCTCGGCAGGCCGGCGTTCATCTGGGGACCCCGGGGCGCCTCGGGACGGCCGCCCCAGTCGCCGCGGCCGGGGCCGTACCCGGGGGCCGCCGGGAACCCGCCGGGCTGGGAGGGCCGCGCCTGCGTGCCGAAGCCGGGGCCGTCGGTCCGGCTGGCCCGCTGATCTCCGGCGGACGGGCCGCCGGGCTGCCGGGCGTCGGCCGGATCGCTGCGCCGCAGCTCGGTGAACCAGGACACGTCGTCGAGCGGCTCGCTGAAGCCGGGCTCGCCGTCGGCCGGATCGTCATAGCGCAGCTCGTCATAGCGCATTCCGGCCAGCCGCGGGTCGGACGCCGAGCGCGATTCGGGCGCCGGCCGCGCATCAGGCGCGGGCTGCGGGTCAGACGCGCGCTGCCAGTCAGACGCGCGCTGCGAGTCATCCAGGCGCGGGTGGCCGTACCACTGCTCGGGGTAGGCCGTCTGGGCCTCGGGGGCGGGACCGCCCCAGGCGCCCTGGCGCGGCTGCGAGCCAGAGCCGGGGACCGCCTCCTGGGTGCCTGGGGCCGGGTACGCGTCCGGCGTCCCGCCCGCCTGGTAGCCGAAGTCCGGCCGGGCAGGCTCACGGAAGTCCGGCGAGGCCTGGTAGCCAGGCAGGCCGCGGTAGCTTCCGGTGCCCGGGACCGACGGGCCGCCCGCGGTACGCGGGGCCCAGCTGTCGCCCGGCCGCGCCGGGCCGCTCTGCCCGCCGCGAGGCCCGTCATACGAAGGATCCGAGTAACCCGGGTCGCCGTAATCGTCGGCCGCCTGCTGGGGGTGGCCGGGCCGCTGGCCTGCGGCACCGTAGCCGCGGTCCGGGCGGTCATACGCACTCGGGCCGAAGCCGGCCTGCAGCAGGCGCCGGGACTCGGGGTCCATCCGGCGGAAGCCGTTCGGCCATGAGACGTCCGGCCCGAAGGGCACGTCGCGCCGCCCGGCGGAAGCCTCCCGCGGCTCGCTCTGTCCCCCTGGCCCGTACGGGCCGGGACCGCTCACGTCGCCATCCCGGTAGGGATTCTGCGCTGACGGCCAGCCATCGCCATCGTGAGCCTGCGAGCCGTTTTCCATATACCGGGTCACTCCCTGTCTGTCGTCCAGCAGGTCGATGATCACAGAGCTGAGTACCGATTGATCACGCGCCAACATGCATCATTGCGACAAAAAAGACACTCTGTGACCTATTTGGAAAATTCTGGACCAGAGGTCTGGATACGAGGTCTCACGCTACTGCCGGGTGGTCGCGCTTATGGTGCATTCCGTCCTTTGCGGCAAGTCGCGTCGCCTCATGTTCACTCACGGACAGTACACGGTAACTCTCTGCAACACCGGGAATTGGCCGGTTCCAGGCCGCTGACCTCGGATCACGCCCGGTAATGGGCGCGTCCGGGCACCGGCCGGAAACCAGGAAAAAGCCGCCGGGGTAAGGAAAAGTTGGCCTCGAGGGAACCCACTGGGGCGTGTCGGGGCAGACCGCGAGAGCCATCCGCGGAGAACCGGGCGGCGAGCAGCCGGCGACGTCAGGGCCCGGCACGAATTGCGGCAAAAAACATAAAGAATGCCGCAATCGGGCGAAAGGTGACGAGAAGGCCAGGAAACCGGTTAACGGCCGGTCAGGCGCGGTGATAAGCCGCCCTGGTCCGCTCGGTGTGCTGGCGGGCCAGCACACCGGCCTGGTCCGCGTCGGCCCCCTCGATGGCGTCGATGAGCTCGCCGTGCTCGGGCCAGGATCCGGGCCCGCGCTCGGGCGCCACCATCCGGTAGTACCACTGGACCCGGCGGCCGACGATGCCGGCCAGCTCGGCGAGCACCGAGTTGCCCGCGATCCGGGCGATCTCGCCGTGGAACGCGTCGTTGGCCGCGACCGCGCGGCCGACGTCATCCTGGGCGACCGCGGCCTGGCCCTCGGCCAGGATCTCCCGGAGCCGGGCCAGGTGCGACGGGGTCGCGGTCCGGGCGGCGAGCCGGGCCGTCTCCGCGTCGAGCAGGGCGCGCACGTCGAGCAGCTCGTCGACCTCGGAGTCGGTCGGCACGTGCACGAAGGCACCCTGGCTGGGCCGCAGGTCGACCCAGCCTTCGGCCTCCATCCGGTGCAGGGCCTCGCGGATGGGCTGCCGGCTGACGCCGAGCTGCCGGGCCAGATCGGTCTCGATCAGATGCTGGCCGGGCGGAAGCTCACCGCGGATGATGAGGTCGATCAGCGCGTCGTACACCGACTGTCGCAACGGCACCGGCCGCTGCAGCGGGCCGATCACCGCCGTGGACATGTGTCACCCTGCACCATCTGGCCCCCTCCCTGGCCCGAAGACAGGCGACAGCCTATCGGCGACAGTATGCAAGCCCCGATCCCCGGATCCGGGGATCGGGGCCGCGCCGCGGAATGCTCACGCGCACGCCTGCGACGGTTCCTCCGCCAGCTCGGCCGGGGCGGTGAACGCACCGCGCCGACGCAGTTCGGGCAGCACTCCCTCGCCGAACCAGTAGGCCTCCTCCAGGTGCGGGTAACCGGACAGGATGAACTCGGAGATCCCGAGCTCGGCGTACTCCTGGATCAGGTCGGCGACCTTCTCGTGGCTGCCGACCAGGGCGGTACCTGCTCCGCCGCGGACCAGGCCGACTCCGGCCCAGAGGTTGGGATAGATCTCCAGCTCATCGGCCGCGCCGCCGTGCCGGTAGGCGGCGTGCAGGGCCCGCATCCGTCCCTGCCCGACTGATTCGCTGGCCGCGAGGATCTGCTGGGCGGCGCTGATCTCGTCCGGGTCGAGGAGGTCGAGCTGCCTGCTCGCCTCGGCCCAGGCTTCGGCTTCGGTGTCCCGGGTGATGACGTGCAGCCGGATCCCGAACCGCACCGTCCGCCCCTCCTGGGCGGCCAGCTGACGGATCCAGTCAAGTTTTGCGGCCACCTGGCCCGGAGGCTCGCCCCAGGTCAGGTACGTGTCGGCGAACCGGGCGGCGACGGGCCCGGCGGCGGGCGACGAGCCGCCCAGGTAGATGCCGGGCGCCGGGTCGGGCGGCTGCAGGACGCTGGCCCCGGTGACCTGGTAGTGCTGCCCGACGTAGTCGAAGGGCGTCCCGGCCCAGACCCCGCGCACGATGTCCAGGAACTCTCCGGCCCGCGCGTACCGCTCGTCATGGGACAGATGATCGCCGTAGCGGCGCTGCTCGTCGCCCTGGCTGCCGGTCACCACATTGAGCAGCAGCCGGCCTGCGGAGATCCGCTGGTAGGTGGCGGCCATCTGGGCGGCCAGGGTGGGCGAGATCAGCCCGGGCCGGAACGCGACCAGGAACTTCAGCCGCCGGGTCTGGCTGACCAGGGCCGCCGTCACCAGCCAGGCGTCCTCGCTCCAGGTGCCGGTCGGGGTCAGCACGGCCTCGAAGCCGAGTTGCTCGGCGGAGCGGGCGATCTGGCCGAGGTAGCCGATGTCCGGTGGCCGGCGGGCGGCTGCCGCGCCCGTGACGTGCGAGGCGCCGGCCGGGCCGGACGGCGGGAGGCTGTGACCGCGGCCGGTGATGGCGCGGCCGTCACCCGAGGTGGGCAGGAACCAGTGAAACCGAAGGGTCATGACGATGAGCTCCCATGCGGATGGCCGTTGGGGGGAAGCGGACAGCGGAGCGCCGGCGGGCGGCAGGGCAGGCTCGGGTGCGGGCCGGGTCCCGCTGGCGGACAGAGGGGCCATCCGGCCGGGCCTCAGGCCGTCGGCGACGGGGAGGAGCCCCGCTCCAGGGCGGGAGTGAGAGTCGCGTCCTGCTCAGCGCGAGGCCGGACAGGCGCATCGGCACGCTGCGCTCGCCGCCCGGCCCGTGCCGGTACACGAGGACCAGACCAGGAGCAGTCGCGGATCGGCCATGACTCAATGGTGAGAAGTATTTACCACTATATCAATAGTAAATATTGGTTTCTGGTATGGGGTGGCACACAGAAGAGCGGGCCGAGGCGGGGTCGAAGACGGGAGCGGGCCAGCGGCGGGGCGGGCATGAGCGAGGCGGGCGCGACCGGGAAAGGGGCAGGGCAGGGGCGCGACCGGGAAAGGGGCAGGGCGAGGCTGCGGACCGAAGTGGCTCAGGCTGAGCCGGGCATGTTCACCAAGCTGCGGCCGTACGCCAGGCCATCCGGTAAACCCTATTTAACGTATAGATATAATAGGTTATTGTGGCGGTGTGCAGACCTGGAACGAGCAGCCCGCCGCCGAGCGGGTCCGGTCATCGCGGTGGTCGGCGGGGGCGCGAGCGGCACGCTCGCGGTCATCCACCTGCTGCGCGAGGCGGCCCGGCAGCGAACGCCCCTGCGGGTGGCGCTGATCGACCGGCACGGACGGCACGGGCTCGGGCAGGCGTACTCGACCACGCAGCCGGCGCACCTGCTGAACTCGCCCGCGCACCTGATGAGCGCGCTGGCCGGGGATCCGGGCCACCTGACCCGCTGGGCCGAGCAGGCCGGGCTGAGCCACGACGGCTTCTTGTCCCGGGCTGATTACGGCCGCTATCTCCGCGATCTGCTGGAAGAGACCGAACGGGCCGCCCTGCCTGCGGCCCGGGTCACTCACCTCACCTCCGAGGTGGTGGCCATGCGGCGGGGTGACCGCAACAGGCCGCTGCGCCTGTACCTCGGCGCGGACGGCCGCATCGACGCCGACGCCGTCATCCTGGCCACCGGCAACCTGCCGCCGGTGCTGCCCGTGGCCGATCCCGGGAACGGCCGGCTCATCGCCGACCCGTGGGAGCCCCGCGCGCTGGAGGCGGCCGCGGACGGCAGCCCGGTCATCGTGCTCGGCACCGGGCTGACCATGCTGGACGTGGCCATCGCGCTGACCGGCGCCCATCCGCGCACCACGGTGCACGCGGTGTCCCGGCACGGGCTGCTGCCCCTGCCGCATCACTGGCCGCGGCCGGTGGCGGCGGGACTGACCGCCCGGCGCGGGGACCCGGCGCCGGCCGGCCTGGCCGGGCTGATCCGCGAGGTGCGGGCCAGCGCGGCCCGGCATCCCGGCGACTGGCAGGACGTGGTGGACGCGCTGCGGCCGCAGATCCCGGGCCTGTGGGACGAGCTATGTGAGGCGGACAAGCGGGCCTTCCTCCGGCTGGCCGCCCGGTACTGGGAGGTGCACCGGCACCGGGTCCCGCCCGCGACGGCCCGCCGGGCCGGCGCGCTGCGGGCGGCCGGGCGGCTGTCGGTGCTGACCGGACGGGTGACCGCGGCCCGGCCGGACGAAGGCGGGGTGCGGGTCCGGGTCGAGGGCGGCGGATCCTGTACCGAGCTGGCGGGCGGATGGCTGGTCAACTGCACCGGCCCGGCCGGCGAGATCAAGGCCACCAGCGATCCGCTGCTGAGGCAGCTGCTGGACACCGGGCTGGCCCGGCCGGGCCCGCTGCGGCTCGGCCTGGACGCCGACCGGCACGGCGCGGTGAAAGACGCATCCGGGCGGCCGGCCGGTGACATCTTCACCCTCGGTCCCCCGCTGCGCGGCCGCTGGTATGAGACCACGGCCATACCGGAGATCCGCGACCAGGCCGCCGCGCTGGCCGGGCTGCTGGTGACCGGGCACGAAATGGCCGGCCCGGGCAGCGCGGCCTAGACATCCCAGGGGCTTAGCCAGTCAAGCTGCTTGCTGGTTTCGGTGGCCCCATGCGGTGTCCTCGTCGTAGCAGGTGCGGGTCTTGAGGCAGCCGTGGAGGATGCCGACGAGGCGGTTAGCGAGGCGTCGCAGGGCGTCGTTGTGGCCGTGGCCGTGAGCGCGCTGCTGGTCGTAGAAGGCGCGGGCGCCGGGTGAGGAGCCCAGGGCGGAGAATGCCTGGCCGTTGAGGGCATCGACGAGCCGGTCGTTGTGCACGAACCGGGCGGTGACGGTCTTCTTCTTGCCCGATGCGCGGGTCAGCGGGCTGGTTCCCGCGTAGTTGCGGCGGGCTTTCCCGTCGGCGTAGCGGGCGGGGTCGTCGCCGGACTCTGCGAGCACCCGGGCACCGAGAACAGGTCCCAGGCCCGGCTGGGACAAGATGATCTCAGCGTCCGGGTGCCGGCCAAAATGTGCCTCCACCTCGCCTTGCAGGATGCTGACCTGCTCGTTCAGGGTGACGATGACCGCTGTCAGCGACCGGACGGTGGCCGCGTAGGCCAGGGTCAGGACCTCAGGCTGGCCCAGCTGCTCGCCGCGCAGCGCGGCCAGGATCACCGTGGCCTTTTCGGTAACGTTCCGGCGCCCGGCCCGCTTGAGGACGGCCGAGACCTGGGCGCGGGTCAGCTTCACCGCCCGGGCCGGGCTCGGGTGCCTTCGCGAGCAGCTCCAGGGCGTCGGGGGCGTCCAGGTCCTCGCCGAAGGCCTCCAGCGCAGCCGGGAAGTACTCCCGCAGCTGGTTCCGCAGCCGCTGCGCCTGCCGCGCCCGCTCCCAGATCAGCGTCTTGTGAGCGCGGGCCAGGACCTTGACCCCGCCCGCCTCCGGGCTGTCACCGGCCGCTGCCCGCAGCTGGTGGGCGTCGGTCCGCACCATGTCGGCCAGGACGTGCGCGTCCCCGGCGTCGCTCTTGGCCCCCGACACGGCGTGCCGGGCCCGGAACCGGGCCGACTGCAGCGGGTTGACCGGGAACACCCGGTACCCGGCCGCCGCCAGTGCCGCCGCCCACGGGCCGCGGCCGGTCTCGATCCCGACCAGCACCTGCGCCTCGTCCGGATCGTCGTCCTCGCCCAGGCACGCGCCGACCAGGCCGTGCAGCAGGGCCATCCCGGCCGCGCCTTCCGGCAGTCGCTTCCTGGCCAGGACCTTCCCGGCCTCGTCCATCACCTCGACATCATGATGGTCCTCAGCCCAGTCATCACCTGCGAACAGCCGCACACCCGCTCCCGTCAGCCGCATCCGAACCTGCCGGCAGCCATCGGGAGACCCATCAGCGCGCTAATAGAACAGTGCTCACGCACCACGCGGGCACGACATCCCAGCAGCGATCAACTCTCCCGGTCGCCGGCAGGGGCACGATCTAGGCCCAGGGCTCAACGGCCCAGCGGTGCGAAGTGCTCACCTGCCGACGGCTACCAGAGACCGAGTCTGCCGCATAAGCAACCCGGCAACCCCTATTAGCGGAGCAGCGGCCCGCCGGGCGGGCGGCTCGTCGGCCGACGGTCAGGCCAGCGGGTCCTGCGCCTGCGGGAAGGTGAACTCGCCGCCCAGGAACTGCTGCGCCGGGTCGTCCGGCCGGGGCTCGCCGTGGGCGGCGATGAGCTCGGCGGCGTAGGCCTCCGCGTCGTCCTGCGGCTGGTAGCCCAGGGCCCGGGCCTCGTCGAGGGAGACCCAGCCGCCGCGGGAGTTGGCCGAGACGCCGAACACGACCCGGAAGCCGGGCCGCTCGGCGGTCAGGCACGCCTCGAAGAGCCGCCCCGCGTCGTCCGGGGACAGCCAGGTGGACAGCATCCGGACGGTCGAGGGCTCAGCGAAGCAGGACAGGATGCGCACGCAGATCGCGTCCAGGCCGTACCGGTGGTGGTACATCGCGGCCAGGGCCTCGGTGGCCGCCTTGGACACGCCGTAGTAGGTGTCCGGCGCGGGGAAGGCGTAGTCGGGCACCGGGAAGCCGGCGTGCGGGCTGAAGCCCACGGCGTGGTTGGACGACGCGAAGATGACCCGGGGCGTCCCGGCCCGGCGGGCCGCCTCGAACGCCGTGTAGCCGCCGTTGATGTTGGTCTCGAGGATGCGGGACCAGGAGGATTCGCCGGAGATCCCGCCCAGGTGGATGACGGCGTCGGCGCCCCGGCAGGCGGCGGTCATGGCGTCCAGGTCGGTAACCGAGGCCTGGATGGCCTCCTCGCCGGGCCCGGCGGTCAGCGGGGCCAGGTCCAGCAGCCGCAGGGTCCGGCCCGGCGCGGCCAGCCGGGGTCGCAGCATGGATCCGATGAGGCCCGCGGCCCCGGTGATGAGGATGACCGGCATGCCATCTCCCCCTTTCGGAGTTTCGTGGTCTGGCTAGGCGACCGGGGTGCCGGAGCGGGCCGTCAGGTCGGCGTACCGGGCGGTCAGCTGGCCGGTCACCGGGCCGGGCTGGCCGTCCCCGATGACGCGGCCGTCGACGGACAGGACCGGGACCAGGCCGCCCATGGTGCCGGTCACGAACGCCTCGTCGGCCGCGTACAGCTGCGGCAGGGTGAAGTCGCCGGCCAGCCAGGGCAGCCCGGCCGAGGTGGCCAGCTCGAGCACGGCCGCGCGGGTGATCCCCTCCGGGCAGGACACGGTGGTCGGCGTGCCCAGCGTGCCCGCCTTGACCATGAAGATGTGGGTGGCGTTGGTCTCGGCGATGAAGCCGCGGTGATCCAGCATCACCGCGTCGTCGGCGCCGGCCACGTTGGCTTCGATCTTGGCCAGGATCGAGGGCAGCAGGTTGTTGTGGTGGATCTTGGGGTCCAGGCAGTCCGGGGCCGGGCGGCGCACGCTGGCGGTGACCAGGGTGATGCCGGCCGTGTCGTAGACCGGGTCCTTGAACTCGGCCAGCACGATGAGGGTCGGGCCGGCCTGGTTGAGCCGGGGGTCCATGCCCGAGGTGATCTTGATCCCGCGGGTCAGGGTGAGCCGGATGTGCACGCCGTCGCGCATGCCGTTGGCGGCCAGGGTCCGCTTGATCTCCTCGGTGATCTCCGCGTCCGAGGGGACCGGGCCGAAGGCCAGCGCCCGGGCCGAGTCACGCAGCCGGGCCAGGTGCTCGGCCAGCCGGAAGATCCGGCCGCCGTACAGCCGCAGGCCCTCCCAGACGGCGTCGCCGCCCTGCACGACCGAGTCGAACGGGCTGATCCCGGCCTGGTCCCGGTGGGCCAGCCGGCCGCCCACGTTGACGATCAGGTCGCGGTTGCGCTCATCGTAGGTCTGCAGCATCGGCCGCTCCCTGGCTCGAGATCCGGTACTGGTACAGGCGCTGGTAGTAAGGCAGGCACTGGGCGGCGAGCGGCTCGAGGCGGGCGGGCAGCGGCTGCGCCGGCGGCCGGTAGGCGGCGAAGCCGGTGGAGGCGTGCACGCTGTCGTACCAGTGCGGCGCCCACACGCCGTCGCTGTCCCGCGGCCCGGGCGGCCAGGCCAGCATGGCCCGGTCGAACGGCACGTCCAGGGCCTGGCACAGGGCCCGCAGGATGCCTTCCGGGCTGGTCAGCAGGTCCCGGGAGTCGATCACCGGGCCGCCGAAGGCCTCGAAGATCTCGGCCTGCTGGCGCAGCCCGAGGTCATCCAGGGTGGGCTCGGCGCGCACCCGGGCGTAGGAGGCGAGCAGCTCGCGCGGGTCCCGGATGAGATGCGCGTGCCGCATCGGGGCGAACCTGGCCCGGTCCACCTCGGGCAGCAGGTGGTGGGTCATGTGCTTGGCGTAGCTGATCCGCGTCCCGGCGGGCAGCGGGTCGCGGGCCAGCCGGTCCAGCACCACCCGCCAGTCGGCGGGCTGGCTGGCCAGGACGTCGTCCCGGCCCGGATGATCCAGGCCGGTGCGGTCGAGGTAGAAGGCGTACAGCGGCTCGTCGGTGACCACCGTGTCCGGGCGGTTCTCCCAGGCCCGCATCAGCGCGGTGGAGACCGTCCGCGGCCCGGACCACATGGCGATCCGGACCGGCCCGGGGCCGGGGGTGCTCACAGGGTCACGACGCTGCGCAGGACCTCGCCGCGGCTCATCTTGGCGAAGGCCTCCTCGACCTGGCCCAGGCCGATGGTCTCGGAGACGAACCTGTCCAGCGGCAGGCGGCCGGACAGGTGCAGGTCGACCAGCATGGGGAAGTCGCGGCTGGGCAGGCAGTCGCCGTACCAGGACGACTTGAGCGCCCCGCCCCGGCCGAACATGTCGAGCAGCGGCAGGTCCAGCCGCATCTCCGGGGTCGGCACCCCGACCAGCACCACCGTGCCGGCCAGGTCGCGGGCGTAGAAGGCCTGCTCGTAGGTCTCCGGCCGGCCGATGGCCTCGATCACCACGTCGGCGCCGAAGCCGCCGGTCAGCTCCCTGATCCGGGCCACCGGGTCGGCGGCCCGGGAGTTGACCACCTCGGTGGCGCCGAAGTCCCGGGCCCACTGCAGCTTCCGGTCGTCCACGTCGACCGCGATGATGGTCTGCGCGCCCGCCAGCGCCGCGCCGAGGATGGCCGCGTCGCCGACGCCGCCGCAGCCGATCACGGCCACGCTGTCGCCCCGGGTCACGCCGCCGGTGTTGAGGGCCGCGCCCAGCCCGGCCATCACGCCGCAGCCGAGCAGGCCGGCCGTGGCCGGGCTGATGGCCGGGTCGACCTTGGTGCACTGGCCCGCGGCGACCAGGGTCTGCTCGGCGAACGCGCCGATGCCCAGGGCCGGGGACAGCGGGGTGCCGTCGGCCAGGGTCATCTTCTGGGTCGCGTTGTAGGTGCTGAAGCAGTACCAGGGCCGGCCGCGGCGGCAGGCCCGGCAGTGGCCGCACACCGCGCGCCAGTTGAGGATCACGAAATCGCCGGGGGCCACGTCGGTCACGTCCGGGCCGACGGACTCGACCACGCCCGCCGCCTCGTGGCCGAGCAGGTAGGGGAACTCGTCCCCGATGCCGCCCTCCTTGTAGTGCAGGTCGGTGTGGCACACCCCGCACGCCTGCACGCGGACCAGCGCCTCCCCCGGCCCGGGCTCCGGCACCAGGATGGTGGCGAGCTCGACCGGCTCGCCCTTACCGCGGGCCACTACACCCTGAACGCTGATCGTCACGGTTTCACCTTCCTACCTGGCGCCTGGCTACCTGGCGCCTGGCTACCGGCGCCTGGCTATTGGCGGCTGACACGCAGCAAGCGTAACGGCGCGAGATCCGTGCGGCCCTTCCATTCCGCGCCGGCGCCGAGGTAGTGACGGCGGGCGGAGTCGACGGTCATCGCCGCGTAGAGCATGGCGATCAGCGGCAGGGCCGGGGCCCGCAGCGGTGACAGCCGGTACAGCCGGAGCATGGGCAGGAAGGTCAGCGACATCAGCGCCCAGCCGGCCAGCCCGGCCCCGGCGGCCAGGGCGGCGGGAGCCGCCGGGCCGCCCCCGAGCCCGGCGGCCAGCCCGATGACGGCGCCGGCCGGCGGGAGCAGGTAGATGAAGGCCAGGCCGAGTACCGTCCCGGCCAGCAGCCAGGGCGAGTAGCCGAGCTGGATGTAGGCGGACCGGGCCACCATCTGCCACAGGTCGGCGAGCCGCGGGTAGGGCCGGACGCTGATCACGCTGGTGGACAGGCCGAGCCAGCAGCGTCCCCGCTGGCGCTTGATGACCTGGCCCAGGGCCACGTCATCGATCCGGGCGCCGCGGATCCCGGCCAGCCCGCCGGCTCGCTCCAGCGCCTCGCGGCGGACCAGCATGCAGCCGCCCGCCGCGGCGGCGGTGCGGGACCGGGTCGAATTGACCCGCTTGAACGGGTAGAGCTGGGCGAAGAAGTACACGAACGCGGGGACGACGACCCGCTCCCAGCCGGTGGCCGTGCGCAGCCGCGCCATCTGCGAGACCAGGTCCCGGTCGCCGGCCTCGGCCGAGCTGACCAGGGCGCGCAGCGCGCCCGGCTGCCAGGCGATGTCGGCGTCGGTGAACAGGATGTAGCCGGGCCGGGCCCCGCCGTCGCCGGCTGCGGCCAGCCCCTGGGACATGGCCCACACCTTCCCGGCCCAGCCGTCCGGGAGCGGCTGCCCGGCCACCACGCGCAGGTCCCGCCCGGGCCGGCTCAGCTGGCGGGCCACCTCCCGGGCGGCCCCGGCCGTGCCGTCCGTGCTGCAGTCATCGACGAGCAGGACGGTGAGCGCGCCCGGGTAGTCCTGGCCGAGCAGCGAGGGCAGCACCGCCGGCAGCAGGGCGGCCTCGTTACGGGCCGGGACGACCGCGGTCACCGCGGGCCAGGCGGGCGGCTCCGGATGGCCCGGCGCGGGCAGCCGCTGGCTGGTCAGCCAGTAGCCGCCGTGCGCCACGGCCAGGTAGGCCCAGACGACGGCGGCCGCCGCGCACGCCACGCCCAACGCCAGCATCCCGGCAGCCTCTCACACCGGCCGCGGCCCCGTTCCCGCTCGGGGCGTCGTGGCGGCCGCCTGTTCCCCGTCGCGTCGCCGGGCCCGGTGGCCGGTCCCGCTAGGCCTCCGGCTCGGAGTGACCGTTGACGGCTACCCGGCCCGGGACCGCCTCCGGCCCCGGCGGGACACTGGCGTCCGGCTGGCCGGCGGCGGCCCGGGGCTGGCCCGGCATGCCCTTGCGCACCGACTCCAGGATGGTCAGGCCCTGGCTGACCAGTCCGGCGGCGATCTCGCCGAGACCGTCCGCGCCGTTCAGGACGCTCACGTTCGCCCCGGCCAGGCCGCTGGCGGCCTCCTTGACGATGAGCGGCAGCTGGTTGATGAGCAGCTGGTCCAGGGCGACGCGGTTGTTGGAGGACGCCGCCTCGGCCTGGATGCGGGTCCGCTCGGCGTCGGCCCGGGCCAGCACGGTGACCCGCTCGGCCTCGGCCTCGGCGGGCCTGACCACCTCCGAGACCAGCTGCTGCTGACGGAGATCAGCCTGCTGCCGGGCCAGGTCGGCCTGCGCGTTGATGACCGCCCGCTGCGCCTCGGCCTGAGCCAGCGGCCCGGCCTGCGACGCCTCGGCCTGCGCCTTGTCGATCTCGGCCTTGTACTGGGCCTGGACCACCGCGGTCTCCCGGGCGAACTCCGCCTGCTTACGGGCCGACGCCTGCTGGGCCTCCGCCGCGGCCTGGTCGGCCTGGGCCTGCGCGATCTTCGCCTGCCGCTGGATGGCGGCGTTGTTCGGCGCGGCCATGGCGGCGATGTAGCCGGCGCCCATGTCGTCGATCGACTGGATCTGCAGCGAGTCCACGATCAGCCCGATCCTGGCCATCTCGCCCTTCGACCCGTCCAGGACCTCGGTGGCCAGCTTCTGCCGCTCGGTGACGATCTCCTCGACCGTCAGCGAGCCGATGATCGAGCGCAGGTGGCCGGCGAAGATCCGCCCGGTCAGCAGGGACATCTGATCCTGATCGGACAGGAACCGCTGCCCGGCGTTGACGATGGACTCCGTGTCGTTGCCGACCTTGAACGCGATCACCGCCCGCACGTTCAGCGAGATGCCCTGCCTGGTCACGCACGTCTCAGCGACCTCGGCTTCCCGCAGGGACAGGGACAGATAGCGGACCTTGCGGAACACGGGCGTGACGAAGGAGCCGCGGCCCACCACCACCTTGAACGGCGCACCTGTCGCGCCGCCTCCTCGCCCGGAAATCAGCATCGCCTCATCGGGCGCTGGAACGCGGTACCCGAACATCGTTCATCTCCTAAAGAACCTGAGCCATGGATACGCGGGCTGTCGCCGAGCGTGTCTTCCCACTCGACGACGTCGACCGCCCGCGTCCCGCGCGATTCGGTGACCAGGACGGTCGCCCCTCTGGGCAGCGGCTGGTCCGACCAGGCCAGGAAGGCCTCGGAGCCGCCGCGGATCTTGATGAGCACCTCACCGGGGCCAGCCGATCCCCGAGTGCCGACGATCAGCACGCCGACCTGGCCGATCGAGGATTCGTCCCTGGCCACCGACAGCCCCCTTACATGCGGAAGTGCCGGTTTCCAGCCTAGTCCCGGCCGGGAGCGCGATTTATGCTGACGGCGTGTCGGTACCCCACGTGACCCAGCCGGCCGCCCCGGCCGGGACGGCCCCGCGGACCGGCATCGCGATGGCGGTCATCATGACCGGCGTGCTGATGACCGCGGTCGATACCACCATCGTGGTCCTGGCCCTGCCGGAGATCCAAGCCGGACTGCACGTCGCCCTGTCCGCCGTCATCTGGGTCATCATCAGCTTCCTGCTCACCATCACGCTGCTGGCCACCCAGGTCGGGCGGCTGGGCGACATGTTCGGCCGGGTCCGGATGTACCAGGCGGGCTTCGCGGTGTTCGTCATCGGGTCGCTGGCCTGCGCGCTGGCCTGGAACGAGGCCTCGATCATCGTCTTCCGCGTGCTGCAGGGCGTGGGCGGCGCGTTCATCATGGCCAACAGCGGGGCGGTGATCGCCGACCTGTACCCGCGCGAGGCGCGCGGCCGGGCCTACGGGTTCACCTCGGTCGGCTGGACCATGGGCGCCGTCATCGGGATCGTGCTCGGCGGCCTGATCGTCACCTACGTCTCCTGGCGCTGGGTGTTCTGGATCAACGTGCCGGTCGGGGTGGTGGCGCTGGCCGTCGCCTCCCGGGTGCTGCACGACCGGGGCGAGCGGGCCCGGCGCCGCCTGGACCTGCCCGGCATGATCACCCTGGGGCTCGGCCTGTTCGGGGTGCTGTGGGCGATGACCCGGCTGGCCACCACCGCGTTCGACGCCACGGTGGCGGGCTACCTGATCGGCGGGGTGGCCCTCATCGGGGCGTTCGTGGTGATCGAGAGCCGCCAGGCCGAGCCCATGCTGCCGCTGTCGATCTTCCGGGTGCCGACCATGACCGCCTCGCTGCTGGCCGCCACGTTCCAGGGGCTGGCCAGCTTCGCGGTGCTGTTCCTGGTCATCATGTACCTGCAGGGCCCTCGCGGCCTGTCGCCCATCCACGCCTCGCTGCTGCTGGTCCCCGGCTAC
Organism: uncultured Actinomycetes bacterium; assembly: GCA_963744005.1. GTDB lineage: Bacteria > Actinomycetota > Actinomycetes > Streptosporangiales > Streptosporangiaceae > Palsa-504. The sequence goes on from CAVURU010000005.1 coordinate 25,064, forward strand.
GTGGTCGGCTCGGTGGCCGGGCCGTACGCCGGGCGGCTGGCCGACCGGCGCGGGCCGGTGCTGCCCGCCACCACGGGCCTGGCCATCCAGGTCGTCAGCCTGGCCATTTACGCCCAGCTGGGCATGACGACCGGCCTGTGGGTGGTCGTGGCGGCCAGCATCATCAACGGGATCGGGGCCAGCTTCTTCTTCCCGGCCAACAACGCGGCCATCATGAAGGCGGCCCCGCCGGAGGCGTTCGGCACCGCGTCCGGCATGCTGCGGACGTTCTCGAACATCGGCATGGTGTTCTCGTTCGCGGTGGCCATCCTCATCGCGTCCCGGTCGATCTCCCGCGGCCTGGCCTTCGCCATCTTCGTCGGCAACACCAGCCTGCACGGCGCGGTCGCGGCCGGGTTCACCAACGGGCTGCACTCCGCGTTCTACGCCATGATGGGGTTCATGGTGCTGGCCGCGGCGCTGTCCGCGCTGCGCGCGGGCTCGGCCCGCCGCCAGCAGTAGCGCCGTAGTCCCGGCCGGTGCGGCCGCTCAGTCCAGGTCCACCACGATCGGGGCGTGGTCGGACGGCGCGTGGCCCTTGCGTGCCTCGCGGTCCACGTAGGCCCCGGCCACCCGGCCCGCGACCACCTCGGTGGCGTAGAACAGGTCGATGCGCATGCCCATGTCCTTGGGGAACGCGCCGGCCCGGTAGTCCCAGTAGGTGAACGGGTGCGGGCCCTTCAGCGGCCGGGGCACGACGTCGCGCAGCCCGAGGTCACGCAGGCCGGCCAGGGCCTGCCGCTCCGGCGGGGTGACGTGGGTGGAGTTGACGAACACGGCCGGGTCCCACACGTCGGCGTCGGTCGGCGCCACGTTGAAGTCCCCCATCACGACCAGGGCCGGCTGGGCGGCCAGCTCGGCGGCCAGCGCGTCGCGGAACGCGGCGTACCAGCTGAGCTTGTACTCGTAGTGCGCCGAGGCGGGCGCCCGCCCGTTCGGCGCGTAGATGGTCCAGACCCGGAGGCCGCCGCAGTCCGCCCCGACCGCCCGCGCCTCCGGGCGGCGCAGGCCGGGCTCGTCCAGCAGCAGCGCGCCGTCCGGGCCGCCCTCGTTCTCCGGCTCGTAGCCGGGCTCGCCCGGGAAGCCCAGGCTGACCCGCTCCAGGCCGACCCGGGACAGCAGGGCCACGCCGTTCCACCGGCCCTCGCCGTGCGCGGCGACCTCGTAGCCGAGCTCCTCGACCTCGGCCGCGGGGAACCCGGCCGAGGTGGTCTTGATCTCCTGCAGGCCGACCACGTCCGGCCCGGTCTCCGCCAGCCACGAAAGCAGCCTCGGCAGCCGGGCCTTGACCGAGTTGACGTTCCAGGTGGCGACGCGCACCACGGGACCGCTATTCGGAGTCGTAGCGGAAGCCGTCGGCGAAGCGGCGGTACAGGCCGCCCTCCGGGCTCAGCGGCGTGCCGGGCTCGGGCTCCTCCTCGCGCTCCCGGCCGACCGGCTGCCCGTAGTCGGCCCGGGCGATGGCGTCCGCGATCTGGGCCTCGTCGAAGTCGGCCGAGCCGGGGATCTGCGGGACGTAACCGACCAGGTCACCGTCCTGCATGACCTCGGCTTCCAGCCCGGTGGTGCCCTCGGCGCCCCAGATGGCCTCCCGGCCGTCCCCGGCGGGCACCTGGACGGAGTAGGCGTCCACGCCCGAGTTGAGCAGGTGCGCGGCGATGCCGCGGGCACGGAGTTCGTCGGTGACCCGGCGGGCCCGGTTCTCATCCATGGAGGCCAGGCTACCGGCCGCGGCGCCCTGGGGTCGCGCCCGGACCGCACCAGCCCCGGGAGCGACGCGGGCTGATCCGGGTGCAGGCGCCACGGCTCGTCCGGGGTGAAATAATCCTCTTGTGGCGGACGAAGCAGGCGGAGCCTGGGAGCTGGGCACCGACGGTCCCAAGGTCATCCTGGTCGGAGTGGACGGCTCCGTCACCTCGCTGCGGGCCGGGTCGTACGCGGCCGGGCTGGCCCGGCGGCAGGGCGCGCGCCTGGTGGCGGTGTACGTGGCCCAGCATCCCGGGGTGTACGGCGCCATGGCCAGCGCGGGCGCGGGCGTGATCGCCGAGGAAGAGAAGGCGCAGGCCGAGGCGGCGGAAGACCTGCGCCAGCAGGCCGAGGACGGCGCGGCCCGGGTCGGCGTCCCGCTCACCTTCATCACCGCGGCCGGGGAGCCCTACCACGAGCTGCGGCGGGTGGCCGACGAGGTCCGCGCCGACGCCGTGGTGGTCGGCGCGTCGACCAAGGCCGGGCACCGGCTGGTCGGCTCGCTGGCCGTGCGGCTGGTCAAGGCCGGCCGCTGGCCGGTCACCGTGGTGCCCTGACGACGTCGGGGCCGGAGAACGCCGTGCCCTGACGACGTCAGGGTCGAAGAGCGCTGTGCCGTGACGAAGGAGCGAGCCATGGCGGGAGTCGCGCTGGTCACCGGGGCCGGTTCGGGCCTGGGCCGGGGCATCGCGCTGGCCCTGCTGGACGCGGGCTGGCAGGTCACCCTGGCCGGGCGCCGGCCTGATGCGCTGGAGGAGACGGTCCGGGCCGCCGGCCAGGCCGGCGCGGCCGCGGGCTCCGTGCTGGCCGTCCCGGCCGACGTCACCTCACCGTCGTCGGTGGCGGCCCTGTTCGACCGCGTCCGGGATCGCTGGGGACGGCTTGACCTGCTGGTGAACAACGCCGGCGTGTTCGGCCCGTCCGGTCAGCCCGACGAGATCAGCCTGGCTGACTGGCAGGCCGTGGTCGACGTCAACCTCACCGGTTCCTTCCTGTGCGCCCAGCACGCCATCCGGATGATGAAAGCGCAGCAGCCCCAGGGCGGCCGGATCATCAACAACGGCTCGATCTCGGCGCACGCCCCGCGGCCGGGCAGCGTCTGCTACACCGCCACCAAGCACGCGATGACCGGGCTGACCAAGTCGCTGTCCCTGGACGGGCGGGCCTTCAACATCGCCTGCGGGCAGATCGACATCGGCAACGCGGCCACCGACATGACGCAGGCCATGACCCGGGGAGTGCCGCAGGCCAACGGCTCGGTCATGATCGAGCCGGTCTTTGACCCCCGGCACGCCGCCGAGGCCGTGCTGTACATGGCCTCGCTGCCGCTGGACGCCAACGTGCAGTTCCTGACCATCACGGCCACCACGATGCCGTTCATCGGCCGGGGCTGATTTCCCGGCTGTCCCGGCCCGCGGCGCCGGCCTGGCCGTCGCCGTCCTTTTCGGGGTTTATCAGCCGAACGGCCCGAAATGCGTGCCGCGGTCTCTGGCCCGTCGCTTCGGCATGGCATTGACAAATGGGACCGATCGGGCGGATCTCATTATCTCGGTGCGGCTAATCGCGCACTATCTGTAGTGTTGCGACGATCGATATGCGGCGAAGGCCGCCGATTCTTACCACAGTCCTCATTTGCGCACCTCGCGCGGACGTAATGGGCTTTCACCAGGGAGGGACGATGGGATACCGGGCTTCAGGGCATTTAATAACGCGGATCGCGGTGACCGGGGCCGTGACGTGCGCCATGGCCGGGGCCGGCCTGATGGCGTTTGCGGCCAGCGCGGGTCCGGCCTACGCGGCGCCCAGCACCACCCGGTACGTGGGGGCGACGGCCGGGACGGGAAAGAGCTGCGCCAGCCCGGGCTACACCAGCGTGCAGGCGGCCGTGAACGCGGCGAAGGCCGGCGACACGGTGTACCTGTGCGGGACCACCCCGTTCCAGGAACAGGTCATCATCACCAAGTCGATCACGCTGACCGGCAGCGCCGGGGCGAGCATCGGCGCACCCGCGTCGGCGTCGGCGTTTTCCGCCAGCGCGCTGCCGCCGCAGTTCGCCAGCGACGGGCTGTTCACGCCGCAGGCCCTGGTCGTGGTGTGGGGCAAGGGCGTCCGCGCCACCGTCAAGGGCCTGACCGTCTCCGGGCCGCTGCCCGGTAACGGCGGCTGCGCCGATTCGGAATACGGGATCCTGGTCATCGGCGGGGCCAACGCCCAGATCACCGATGATTCCGTGGCCAACATCAAGGACGCTGACAGCGGCCTGTACGGCTGCCAGTTCGGCGTCGGCATCCGGGTGGGCAGCGAGTACTGGCCGGTCAGCAACTTCTCGTCGTCCAAGACGGAGAACTTCACCGGCAGCGCCACCATCACCCGCACCACGGTGAGCGGGTACCAGAAGGCCGGCATCGTCGTCGACGGCGCGGGCTCGTCCGGCTCGATCAGCGGCGACACGGTGACCGGCGCGGGGCCGGCCTGGGCGCGATCATCGCCCAGAACGGCATCCAGATCTCGCGCGGAGCCGCCGGGCAGGTGACCGGGAGCACGGTGCGCGCCAACCAGTACAGCGGCGCAGGCAATGCCTCCGACGGCGGAGTTCTCATCTTCGGCGGCTGCGGTGATCCGCTCGTCACGCACGCCGTGGTGGCGGGCAACACCCTCACCAGCAACGACGTCGGGGTCTACCTCGATGATGAGGCCGGCTCGGACTGCAGTGACGCGCCGAGCACGGCGACCCTCAACGAGGTGACCGGGAACCGGATCTCCAACCCATCGGTGACCAACACGACCGGGTTCAGCACGACTCCGGCCTGCGGCTACCAGGCTGGGATCAGCGATCTCGGGAACCATGACGTGCTCGCCCTCAACAGCATCAGCGGGGCCGGGTACGCCAGCCACCCGGCGTGCACCACCGGCCAGCCGTACGTCACGTACCCGGTCGACACGACGGGGGCGAAGTCTCCCGTGACGGTGTTCAACTTCTGACCAGCAGGTAGTAACCGGGCGGCCCGGCGGCTTCTCCGCTGCCGGGCCGCCCTTCGGCTTTCCGGGCTCTAACGGGGGTTCCGCCGTCGCGGCGGCTGATGTCATGATGACCGCAGGGTCGGCGAGCGGCGGAGGTACTGAGGGTGACGATGACGGCGGCGGAAGACGTACGCACCGCCCTGGTGGGCGCGTGGCGGCTGCTGAGCCTGCGGAACGTGCGGCCGGACGGGACCGTTGACTACCCGCTCGGCCCGGACGCGATCGGGCAGATCGTGTACTCCGCCAACGGCCGGATGTCGGCCCAGCTCATGAGGGCAGGCCAGGCTCGTTTCCAGGCCGGCGACGCGCAGCAGGCCACCGACGAGGAGAAGCTGGCCGCCTATCAGGCCTACACCGGCTACTTCGGCCGCTTCCGGATCGACACCGAGGCCGGCGCCGTCATCCACGAGGTCGAAGGCAGCACGTTCCCCAACATGATCGGCACCGACCAGGTGCGCTACTACCGCATCGACGGCGACCGGCTCGACCTGGAGGCCGACTCCCCGCAGGGCCGCTCCCACGTGGCCTGGCAGCGATACTGACCGGGCGTTAACGGCGCAGCTCGGCCCAGACCGACTTGCCCAGCCGGCCGAGCGGCTCGACCCCCCAGCAGCTGGCCAGGGCGTCGACCGCGCACAGGCCGTGCAGCGGAACGGCGCGCAGCACCGCGGCCGGATCGGCCTGCGGCGGCAGCGGGCGGCCGTCGCGCACCGCGATCCGCAGCGTCTGCGCATCGGCCGACAGTTCCACCGTGAAGCCGGTGTGAGCGTGCACCACCGCGTTGGCGGCCAGCTCGGTGACGACCAGCGCGACGTCATCGGCCAGGTCCTCAGCGCCCAGCTGGCGGGCGGCGCCGACGGCGAAATGACGGGCCGCCGCGGGCGCATCCCGGCTGAAGGTGAACCCGCGCGTCACGGCCAGGCCCGGGTGCAGCCCGGCCACCGCGCCGTGCAGGTGGCACACCGCGGCCAGCTCGCCGCCGCGGGCGTCGCCGAGCACCGAGGCGGCCGGGTAGCTGCACAGCAGCGAGAACGGGTGCCGCCGGGCCAGCTGGTTCCACATCTCCTCGAGCTGCACGGCCGCATTGACCAGGCCGTCGTCCCAGAGCAGGGAGACCATCTCGCCATAAGCGCGCACCGGGTGCCCGCCCTGGCCGGCCGCCTGGATGACGGTGCCGATGACCTGCTCGAAGCGGTCCGGGCCGAGCTCGCCGTCCGGCATCAGCGCGTGCAGCGTGTCCCGGGCGTCCAGGGCGCGGTAAAGGCCGCTGCGAGCCGCTTCGGCCAGGTCCACTCGGGCGCGAGCCAGCCGGGCCGTCAGGGCCTGCCGGCGCTCGGGAGTGGCGATGACCACGGCCGCGCCGCCGTCGAGGGCGCCCGCCACGTATCCGGCCACTCGCTCGGCCAGTTCCCCGTCCGGGTTGGAGAACTGGACGAGGTGACCGCCGTCCAGGTATTCAGTCCCTTCTGCCACTGTTTCGTCCCCATCGGTATGTCACGACGTCAACTTGACGGCTACTTGCCCACTAATCGCCATGACATGCACCGGGCCGCCGCTTCATCACCGGCCCGCGCTCATCCGCCCAGCGTCTGGCGGTGCCGCCAGGCCAGCCGGAGCAGCGCGGCCCCGGCCGCCTGCAGCGGCTCGGTGCCGACGGTGCGGTCGATGACGGCGGCGGTGAAATCGCGCGCGGCCAGGACCTCGCCCTCGTCGTTGCTCCGGGGGCCCGCGCCGAGCAGCTCGTCGAAGACGTCACTGTCGAGCACGGCCACGGTCAGCAGGTCGGTGGCGTATGTCAGCGGGTCGGTGCCGAGGCCGAGGCACCAGACCCGGACCTGGCCGCGCTCCCGGGCGCTGGTCAGCTGGCGGGCGAACGGCCAGGACTCGTAGTCGATCGGGGCGCTCTCGCTGGCGTAGTCCTCGCTCCGGCCGCCCAGTTCCTCGGCGAACTCGCGGACCATGCACCGCCACAGGGAGAAGTCGTGGCGCCGGTTCCAGGCCGCCTCGCCCGAGGGCTGGAAGATCCCGACCGGGACGACCTGGTACAGGCCGCCGGCGTGCCCCACGCGAGCCGGGTCCCGCCAGTGCAGCAGGAACGACGCCCGGCCGGTGCCCCGGTCCAGGCGCAGGGTGAGCACCGAGACGGCCAGGTTGGCCGGGCGGCGGCTCAGGTCCCACGGTGCCGCCAAGCGCTCCCGCAGGGCGGCCGGGTCCGGCCCGGCGGCGGGCGCTGCCAGCCGGGCTGCCGCGTACTCGTGGGCGGCCGCCTCGCCGGTGTCGACGCCGTCGAAGTAGCGGCCGTCGGTGAAGGCGAGCCGGGGCGGCGCGCCGGCCAGGTCCGCCTCGGCCAGCCGGTAGGTGGCGCGGTTCTCGAAGACCTGCGGGGCGGCCAACTCGGCCATCGCCTCGGAGTAGCGGGCGTACCGGGAGCCGTCGGCTCGCCACGGGAGCAGTCCCGGCGCGTCGTCGCCGCTGGGGCTGGTCACCGCGGCGGCCGGCGGTCCGCCCGTCAGCTCGAGGTTGAGGTCCTCGAGGCGGACCGGGGCAGCCGGGAGCCAGCCGGGTGCGGCCAGCAGCGGGGTCCCGGCCACCCGGCGGCCGGGCGGGTAATCGTCCGCGGCGTCGACGGCCAGCTGGAAACGGTGCTCGTTGAGATACGCCCGGGCCGAGAGCCAGTCCCGCTCGCTGGGCGTCAGCAGGCCCGCGGGCCGGCGGCTCACCGGGGACGGGCGGAGTGGGCCATCGCCGGGGCCGCGGTCATCATCTGGTCGTCGGCCCAGAAGCTGATGAGTTCCTCTTCGCTGTGCGAACGCGGCGGCACGCCCGCCCGGAGAGTGCGGCCGGTGGCGAGCGTCCAGCTGGTCACCAGGACCTGAGCGAGCAATTCGTCCTCATCTTCCCGGCCTGACGGTTGCGCGCCGGAATTACGTCGCGACAATGCGTCAGAATCGCTCGCGTAAGGCGGCGGCGAGACAGTACTGTCTTGCATAACGCGCCTCCTTCGGGACGGTGGACAGCCGAGCCGGGAAAGCAGCCCGATGGCCACGGGCTGTCCCGGACCGCATTGACGATGACGTCTGAAGCGGCCGGGCTGAGCGACGATCATGACCTTACCGCGCAGGCCATGCGTTCGACGGCAAAGTTAATCGTGTTCTGCGGCCAATTTCCTGGTTGTTCCAGCCTATTACCCCGGCCCGGAGCGCACATTTCGCGACGGTAGACGTTTTGCGTTATTTGCGGCAATTGAGACAGCCGGCCGCAGAGGTCAGCTGAGGCGCTTCGATCCGGGCGCCCGGGCGGAGCGCCGGCCCGGCCGCCCCGGCGCCGGGCATGATCGCGATCGTCTGCGCGGCGCGCCGGGGCGGGCCGATACTAGTCCGGTGATCGGTGCCGCGTTCGGCGCCACCTTGGCCGGGGCCCAGGGGGGCGATGAGGCCGCCTTCGCCTGCCTGTTCCGCGACATCCAGCCCGCGCTGCTGCGCTATCTGCACGTGATCGTCCCGGGTCCCGAGGCCGAGGACGTGGCGGGCGAGACGTGGCTTCACGTGGTGCGGGGGCTGACGGCCTTCCGGGGCGGCGAGGAGGCGTTCCGTGCCTGGCTGTTCACCATCGCCCGGCACCGGGCCGTGGACGCGGGCCGGGCCCGGGGCCGCCGCCCGGACATCCCGGTGGACGACGTCGAGACCATCGACCATCAGCTGGCCCCGGACGCCGCCGACGCGGCGCTGGAATCGATCTCCACCCAGGCGGTGCTGGCCCTGGTCACCGCCCTGCCTGCGGACCACGCCGAGATCATCATGCTCCGGGTGGTGGCCGGGCTCGAGGCGGCCGACGTGGGCCGGATCGTCGGCAAGACGCCGGGAGCGGTCCGCGTGACCGCGCACCGGGCCCTGCGGCGGCTCGCTGACCTGGCCCAGCGAGCGGGTGTAACGCGTTGAGCGGATCTGACGCTATTCAGGGTGAGATGCCTGGGTTCCCCTTCCCCGGCCGGCCCGGCGGCGAGCACGACGAGCCGCTGCTGGACATGATCATCGCCCGACGCGCCCTCCCCCCCGGCGCGCCGCCGGAGATGCATGATCTGGCGCGGATGCTCGCCGCCTTGGCCGGGCCGGGAGAACCAGGTGAGCTGGCCGGAGAGGTGGCAGCGCGCGCTGCCTTCATCCAAGTGACCTCTCCGGCCGGCTCCTCTCCCGGGCGGCGCCCGGTACGGCACCGGAAGTCCCGGGCGGCCGGCCGCCTGACCTCATCCCGGACCGGGATGGCCGTCGCGCTGACGGCCGCCGCGGCGGGCATCGCCGTCCTCGCGGCCTACGCCAACGTGCTGCCCGGTCCGGTCCAGCAGCTGGCCCACATCGCCGTGGCCGCGCCGTCGCGGGGTCCGGCCAGCCCGCCGCCCTCGTCGCCGGCCGGAGGGTCGCTGGCCGGGACGGGCGCGGCCGTGCGGCCGAGCCATTCGGCTGCGCCTGCGCATCAGTCCACCGGGACCGCCATCCCGTCCGCTCATTCCCGGCCGGCCGCGTCAGCGGGGGGACATACCGCAGCCCCGGATCAGCCACCCCGGGGCAGCGGTACCGTCCCGGGCTGCCCCGTCAGCCCGGGCAACAGCCAGACGCGGGGACCGGTCGCCACTCCGACGAGCTCCGCCTACTGGTGGCAATCGGCCCTGTGTAGCGGCCGGCCTGCCGTCTCCGCCCGCCCGGCGGCCCGGCCCAGCCTCGCGGTGCCCAGCATTCCCCGTCCGTGACCGAGCTCGCGGGCGCCCGGCCCGGGGCGGGCGCGGCAGGCCGGAACGAGAAATTGCGCCGTCGCGGCCAGCAATTTCGCACTTGCACCAGGTGAAATTCCGCAAGGGACTGACCAGATCGCAAGTCACCCCATAGGATCGTATAAATTACCCAGCGTGGTCATTCGCCTCCGAGGCGGATATGCAGATCAGTGAGATGGGAGACTGAGATGCGCAGCCGTCGCCAGACGGATGGATTCGCCGACCGCATCCCGGCCCAGCATGAGCTGGGCGCCGGGTCCCGCCGGGCGGTGGCGTGACGGCGACGGAAGCGGAGTCCAACCAGCACAAGGGTTTAACGCCGTGGTGGCGAGTGCGCTCGTGGGGACGGGACATGGACGCCCTGACCCGGCTGCACAAGGGCCTGCTGGCCCTGGACACCAGCGACGAGCCCCGGCCCGTGCCGTTGTCCGCGCCCACGCTGGCGGCCCCGGCGGCCGGGGAGCCAGGCCCAGGCGCGACGGCAGCTGAGCCAGGCCCGCGGCCCGCGCCGGACGGCGCGACGAACGAACCCCGGTCAGCGCCGGAGCCCCTGCCGGTCCGCGGCCAGGCCACGATGCTGGCCGCCCCCCATCCGGCGGAGACGACGAAGCAGTCCGACACCGACTGGCTGGCTCAGGATGAGCGGCCCGGCGAGACCGAGCCGGCCCGCGCGCCGCAGCCGCTGGAGATCCGGCCGACGCGAGCCCGGGCCCAGGCCTGGCCGGGCAAGGGCGAATACGATCGACCTGATCACGACGGGCCTGATCACGACGGGCCAGATCACGACGGGCCAGATCACGACGGGCCAGATCACGACGGGCCAGATCACGACGGGCCGGGGCGGGGCGAGCCGCGGGAAAGGCCGGCCGAGCCAGCCGCGGGCACGCTGCTGAGAGCGGTAACCGACCCGGTCGCGGGCGGGGAACCGGACTCCGGGACCGAGCCGGAAACCGACGCCGAGCCCGCCCGCTTCACCGGGCCTGACGAAGCCGGGGAACCCGAAGCCGCAGCGGAACCGGGAGCCGTCACGCGGCCGGACGAGCCCGAGCCGGACGCCGATCCGGCCATCCGCGCCATCAGGGAGACATTCCGCTACGTGGCCGAGGCCGGCGACAAGGCGGTGGGCTTCTTCTACGGGCAGCTGTTCGTCCGGCAGCCGCACCTCCGCCAGCTCTTCCCGCCCGCCATGGATCAGCAGCGCGACCGGCTGTTCCACGCCCTGGGCCGGATCGTGGAGAGCCTGGCCACTCCGGACGAGATGGCCGCCTACCTGGCCCAGCTGGGCCGGGACCACCGCAAGTACCAGGTCGAGCCCGAGATGTACGAGGCGGTCGGCGCTTCGCTGCTGGCCACCCTGCGGTCCTTCGCCCGGGAGGCGTTCACCGCGGAGGCGGAGGAGGCCTGGACTCAGGTCTATACGGCCGGATCATCGCTGATGATCAAGGCGTCCGAGGAGGCGGCCAGCCAGGGTCCGGCGTGCTGGACGGCCGAGGTGGTCCAGATCGACCACCGGGCCGACAACATCGCGGTGCTCACCCTGGCTCCGGACCAGCCGCTGCCGTTCACCGCGGGCCAGCACATCACGGTGCAGACGCCGCGCTGGCCGCGGGTCTGGCGGCCCTACTCCATCGCGTGCATGCCGCGCGACGACGGCCTGCTGACCCTGCACGTGAAGGCGGTATCCGGCGGCTGGGTCAGCACGGCCCTGGTGCGTCACACCGAGCCCGGCTCGGCGCTCGTGCTGGGACCGCCGCTGGGCACCATGAGCCTGGCCCAGGCGGGTGACCGGGATCTGCTGTGCATCGCCGGAGGCACCGGGCTGACGCCAGTCAAGGCCATCATCGAGCAGGCGATACGCGAGTCCGCGGCCACCCCCCGGCGGATCTACCTCTACTACGGGGCCCGGCGGCGGCAGGAACTGTACGACCTGCCCGATCTGTGGCGGCTCGAGGATGCCTACCACGGCTTCCAGGTCATCCCGGTGACGTCCGACGACCCTGCCTTCGACGGCATGCAGGGGAACGTCGGCCGGGTCGCCGCCCGGTACATGCCGTACGGCGACTGCGAGGCGTACGTGGCCGGCCCGCAGGCGATGGTCCGCGAGACCATCCGCGTGCTGGCCCGGCAGGCCTGGACCGGGATCGCATCCACTTCGACGACGCCCTGCTCGCGGGCTCCCCGCGGAGTAGCGAGAGCTGAGCAGCGGGCCGGAGCGCCGTGTCCGCCGGGTGCCGCGCGCGGGCCGCTGGCAAACCGCCGGGCGTTAGCGGACGTGCCGGTAGAAGTTCGGCGTCGCCTCGAAGTCCTCGAAGGTGCGGTGAAACACGGCTGTGGTCGAGCCCGCCGTCGGCGGGACGATCCAGGACCACTCGGCCGGGCAGCCCCGGCCATGCTGCTCTTCCTTCTCGATGTGAGCCAGGAAGCGCTCGGACTCGGTGTGGTGGTCGGCGATCTTGACCCCGGACATCTCATAGGAGTGCAGGACGGCCGCGTTCAGCTCGGTGACGGCGCGGTCCTTCCACAGCGTCCGCGGGCTGCTGGTGCTCAGGCCCATCCGGGCCGCCACCTCGGGCAGCTGGTTGTACCGGGTCTCGTCGCCCAGGTCGCGGGAGCCGATCTCGGTGCACATGTACCAGCCGTTGAACGGCGCAGCCGGGTACCTGATGCCGCCCGCCTCCAGGTACATGTCGCTGATGACCGGGACGGCGTACCAGCGCAGCTGCAGGTCGCCGAACCAGTCAAGATCCGGGTGCCGCAGCGGCACCTCGAGCACGGCGTCCTTGGGCAGCTCGAACTGGGCGGGCGGTAATCCGGGCGACTGGACGATCAGCGGGAGCAGGTCGAACCGGCCGGGCGGGTCGCTGCCCCGCCAGCCGAGCTCGGCGGCCAGCCGGGTGATCTCCAGGTGCGACGGGTCACCGGTGACGGTGCTGCCGTGCAGGTGCCCGGCGTAGCCGACCAGCTGGGAGTTGAGGATGCGCGGGCCGGGGCGTCCGGGGGCGTCCGGCGCGAAGACGGTGATGGCGGGCCGGATCCGGCCCGCGTTGGTGGCCGCCCGGAGGTGCTTGACGCACTCCGCCGCGATCTGGCCTGCGCCGCTGACCTGCCTCCGGTCCCGGACCTGCAGCGATGGCCAGTACAGCCGGCCGATGCAGCGCGAGCTGTTCCGCCAGGCGACGCGGGCGGCGAAGGTGAGCTCATCGCCGGTGTGGACGTAGGTGCCCTGAGCGGCCACCTCGTCCCGGACCTGGCGCATCCGGTCGGCGAGCGAGCCGGCGGCCGGGTTCTCGGCGTGAAACAGCGTGACGAAGCGCTCGGCCGCGGCCAGCAGCTCCTCAGCGGCCAGCGGCTGGCCGGCGTCAGGACCGGGACCGCCGGCCTGTGCTGCGCCGATGCCGGCGGGCTCGGCCTGCGGCAGGTCCGCGGTCGTCGACGGCCGACGGGCTGGCCAGCGCATTGATCTGATCACCACCATCTGCGGACAGGTCGGTCGGTCCTCCCGTTACGTGAACGCACGCGGACGTTCCGTAGGGACCTAGCTAATTACAGCCGACTTTGCCCATGCGCCGCACCGGCATCGCGCATAGCTCCCGTTATTTTCCGATCTGCCCGGTTATGACGGCTTCGCCCTCGGGCGGCCGCGGGCTACCCGCGAATCGGCCGCGGCCTGGCGGCGGGCCGAGCGCGTACTTACCCCGTAAGGTGACTGGCGCCGGTGGCCGCGAGACCGCGAGGAGGTTTCCGTGTCAAGCTCCGCAGCTGAGCCCGCGATAACCATCGAGAAGCTCGACCCTGAGGACCTGCGCGAGGTCCTCAGCTTCTACCAGCACGTCCTGCTGCCCAATTTCCGGGCCGCCGAGCTCGAGGCGCCGGACGAATTCGCGGCCGGCCTGACGACGGGCCGCGGCCGGGCGCTGGTGGCCCGCACCGCCCAGGGCGCGATCGCCGGCGGAGCGGTCGGCGACTTCTTCCCGCGCAGCCGGGTGCTGCTGCTGTCCTATCTGGCCGTGGCCGCGGAGGGCCGCGGCGCGGGCACCGGCGGCCTGCTCTTCCAGGCGGTCACGGACCTGTGGACCGCCGACCTGGATCCGGCCCTGGGCCTCATCGAGGTCGAGGATCCGCGGCACGCACGCAGCGACCCGGTCCTCGGGGACCCGCAGGCCCGCGTCCGGTTCTACGAGCGGCTGGGCGCCCGGGCGCTGCCCATCCCCTACTTCCAGCCCGCGCTGGGGCCCGGCGGGCAGCGCGTCCCGCACATGATGCTGATGGCCTTCGGCGGTACCGGTGCCCCGGCCGGGGCTGACCGGGTCGACGGCCGGATCGTGGCGGAGTTCCTGACCGACTACCTCGAGGCGTGCGAGGGCGGCGTGCGGGACGACGACGCCGAGGCACAACGGCTGCTGGCCGCCTGCCGCCGGCCCGGCGGCCTGCCGCTGGTGCCGGCCGCCGAACTGCCCCGTTAACGCCCGCAGCCGCCGGCTTCCCGGCCCGTCAGGGCAGGAAACCGGCGGCTACCAGGCGTGTTATGCCATCCGGCGTGGTGCTACTTGGCGACCGTCCACTCGGGCACCTTCTGGCCCGTGGCCGGGGTCGCCTCGAAGGTGAGGTTCACCTTGGCGCCGATCGGCACGTCGCCCGGGGCCTGCCCGGGCAGGTGGGACAGGAAGACGATGCCGGGGGCGGTGTCCAGCTGGATGACCGCGCAGTTGAACGGCTGGTCGGCCTGCAGCTGCGCGATCGGGGTGTCATACACCACCGCATAGCTGTAGATCGTCCCGGAGCCGTCGTTCTCGCGCCACTCCAGGTTGTCCGCGGAACCGCATGCCCCGCTGCAAGTGGGCTCCGGCGGGTACTGGTAACGGTCGTCCACCGTGCAGTACTGCAGGACCAGCTTGTCTTGGTTAGCGGCATCGTAGAACGGCCTGTCCAGGTCATCAGGAACTGGTGACTGCTTCGGCATATCCACCTCTTCTCGTCACAGGTGCATCAAGACGGTCTAGACACGGTGTACACCCAAATCAGGTAATCGCACAACCCCACGCGGGTCCAGGGGGTCGCGGCCAGCTGAATTTCCGCAGGTGACCGCGTTGCCCTAGCCGGGACCGGCCAGGTACCCCGCGAGGTGATCGATCACCTCACGGGCGTCGTCGTCGATCCCGTAGATGAACGTCGACTTCCGCCGCCGCAGCACCGGCAGCCCCAGCGCGTACAGGCCCGGGGCGTCGACCACGCCGCCGTCGTGCCGCAGGTGGCCTTTCTCGTCCACCACGGGCACGCTGAGCCACTCGTAGTCAGGCCGGAACCCGGTGGCCCAGACGACGGTGCGGAACTCGCCGTGGCGCAGATCGATCTGCAGCCGGGACGAGGCGGGCACCTGGGTCGGCTCGAAGCGCTCCGGCCGGCCGAACTCCGCGTCGCGCCCGCTGGTCAGCGCCCACTCGTCAAAGGTGTCGAGCAGCCGGCCCAGCTTGAGGTCGGCCAGCGAGAGCACGTTGCGCAGGCCGCCGGAGAACAGCGCCCGGCCGTCGCGCAGCGCCGCCCAGCGGCCGGTCAGCTCGACGCCCATGCCGGTCAGCGCGTTGAGGTCGAGCGTGGCCCGTTCCGGGGTGCCGACCAGCTGGGGCGAGGGCAGCCGCCGGGCCCGGATGAGATCGTCGACCTCGTGGTAGCGCTGGTCCCACACGCCCGCCGCGTCCATCCACCACAGCACGTCCCGGCCCCGGTAGGTGCGCGGCATGCGCACGTGCTCGCCCACGGCGAGGGTCACCGGACGGCCGGACCGGCGCAGCTCGGCGGCCAGCTGGACGCCGGTCGCCGAGGCTCCCACGACCAGGACCCCGCCGTCGGGGAGATCGTCCGGCCCGCGGTAGCCGAACGGCGTCAGCTGCCGGACCTGCTCCGGCACCGCCGCGCCCACCCCGGGCACGGCGGGCCGGTTGCAGGCGCCGCTCGCGATGACCACGGCCCGGGCCGCGATCTGGCCCTGGCTCGTGGTCACCTGGTAGCCGTCGCCGGCCCGCTGCACCGAGGTGACCTCCGCGCCCGTCCGGACGGGAGCACGGGCGACCTTGGCGAAGCGCTCGATGAACTCGGTCACCTCGGCCATCGTCATGTAGCCGTCCGGGTCCGGGCCGTCATAGGGCAGGCCCGGCAGGCGGGTGAGCCAGTTCGGGGTGAGCAGCCGCAGCGAATCCCACCGCTCGCGCCGCCAGGAGTTCGCTACCTCACCGCGCTCGAGCACCACGTGGTCGACCGACTTGGCGGTGAGAAAGTGACTGGCGGCCAGGCCGGCGTGGCCCGCGCCGATGACGACCGTGGTGACGCGCTCGATGGCTCAGCCCTTCAGGCGACTTCGACGGTGACGTCCGTCGGGTTGGTCAGCGCGTCGAACACCGCGGAGCGCTTCTGGGACTGGGCCACCAGCGCCTCGATGTCCTCCCGCGAGGCGTCCGCGTCGATGTTGAACGTCACCTTGATGTCGTTGAAGCCGTTGCGGACATCGCTGTCGGCACCGAGGATGCCGCGGATGTCGTGATGGCCCTCGACGGTCGAGGTGACCGAGCGCAGCTGGATGCCCCGGTTCTGCGCCACCGACGCCACCCCGGCGGTCAGGCAGCTGGCCAGGCCGACCAGGAGGAACTCGATCGGCGTGACGCCGTCATCGGTGGCCGCGAACACCTCGGGGTGGTCGGCCTCGAAGCCCCACTCCGCCTTGTGGTTCTGCTCCTGGCCCAGGCCGAAGAAGCTCTGGATGTTGACGGAGCTGTGCACGCCGCCCTGCCACTTGGCCGACGCGCGCCAGGTGAACTGGGCGGCCTCGGGCGCACCTTTCAGTACTTCCCGCGCGTCGAGCAGGGCCTGGACGTTGACTCCGTTGGCAACCTCAGTCATATCGGGTGCTCCCCTCTCACGTAAGCCCCGAATTCCAGATCGGGTTGATAGACAATACACCGGCCAGGACCAGCTACGATAGCCATCATGGCGGAGCCAGTCTCGACCCTTCCGGTCGGCTCGGTCGGGACTGTGGAAACACAGTACCTCGACCTGCCCGAGCCGGTACGGCTCGAGTGCGGCCGGGAATTGTCGCCGGTCCGGGTGGCGTACGAGACCTACGGCACGCTGTCACCGGGCCGTGACAACGTGATACTGGTCTGCCACGCGCTGAGTGGTGACGCCCATGCGGCCGGGCTGGCCGAGGCGCCGCTGGCGGCCAGTACCCGGGACGGGTTCGCGGCCGAGGACCGGGACGGCTCGGCGGGCAAGGCCCTCGGCTGGTGGGACGGCATGATCGGGCCCGGCAAGGCGTTCGACACGGACCGCTTCTTCGTGATCTCCACCAACCTGCTCGGCGGCTGCCGCGGGACCACCGGGCCGTCCTCGGCCGACCCGGCGACCGGCAGGCCGTACGGGGCGGACTTCCCGGTCGTCACCGTCACGGACATGGTCCGGACCGAGCGCGCCTTCCTGGATGCGCTCGGGATCAGCCGCCTGGCGGCGGTGGCGGGCGGCTCGCTGGGCGGCATGCAGGCCTTCGAGTGGGCGGTCCTGTACCCCGATCAGGTCGACTCCGTCGTGGCCATCGCCAGCACGCACGCGCTGCAGCCGCAGGGGGTGGCCTGGAACTCGATCGCGCGCGACGCCATCATGCGCGACCCGGCCTGGCAGGGCGGCCAGTACTACGGCACCGGCCGGGCGCCCGACGCGGGCATGGGACTGGCCCGGATGGTCGGCCATATCACCTACCTGTCGGCCGTGGCGCTGAACGACAAGTTCGGCCGCCGGCTCCAGTTCGCCGACGACATCCGGTACACGATCACCGAGCCGGAGTTCCAGGTCGAGAGCTACCTGCGGCACCAGGCGGAATCGTTCGTCCGGCGCTTCGACGCGAACACCTATCTCTATACCTCCCGCGCGCTGACCTACTTCGACCTCGCTCGCGAGCACGGCCAGGGGTCGCTGGCCAAGGCGCTGGAGCCGATTACCGCGCGCACGCTGCTCATCTCGTTCAGCTCAGACTGGCTGTACCCGCCGGCCGCGTCGCAGGAAGTCGCCGACGCGCTCGGCAGCCTCGGCAAGCCGGTCGAGTTCCACGTGATCGACGCGCCGTACGGCCATGACTGCTTCCTGCTGGAGGAAGCACGGCAGACGCCCATCATCCGCCGGTTCCTGAGCGAGCACCGACAGGCCGGCGCGTGAGGTTGAGGAAGGGGTCATCGTGACCGATCAGTCTCCCCGTACCGAGCAAGCCCGGGAGTTCGGCTTCGAGACCCGGCAGCTGCACGCCGGGCAGCGGCCCGACCCGAACACGGGCGCCCGGGCCGTGCCCATCTTCCAGACGACCAGCTACGTGTTCGAGGACCCGGAGTCCGCGGCGGCGTACTTCAACCTCCAAGAGTACGGGAACACCTACTCGCGGATCATGAACCCGACGGTGGCCGTGTTCGAGGAGCGGGTCGCGAACCTGGAGGGCGGCGCGGGCGCGGTCGCGTTCGCCAGCGGGATCGCCGCCCAGGCGGCGGCGCTGTTCACCCTGCTGGAGCCCGGTGACCACGTCGTCTCGTCCTCGGCCCTGTACGGCGGGACGGTCAACCAGTTCAAGCACATGCTGCGCAAGATGAACGTGGAGGTGACCTGGGTCGACCCGGACGACCCGGAGGCCTGGCGGCAGGCCGTCCGGCCCAGCACCAAGGCGTTCTTCGCCGAGACGATCGGCAACCCGGCCGGGAACGTGCTGGACATCGAGACGGTGGCGGCCCTCGCGCACGAGCACGAGCTGCCGCTGGTGGTGGACAACACGTTCGCCACCCCGTACCTGTGCCGCCCGATCGAGTGGGGCGCCGACATCGTGATCCACTCGGCGACCAAGTTCATCGGCGGCCACGGCACCAGCATCGGCGGGGTGGTCGTGGAGGCAGGCACGTTCAACTGGTCCAACGGGCGGTTCCCGGTGATCGCCGACCCGTCCCCGGCATACCACGGGCTGCAGTTCCACGAGACGTTCGGGACGTACGGGTACCTGATGAAGCTGCGGGCCGAGACCCTGCGGGACCTGGGCGCGGCCATGTCGCCGTTCAACGCCTTCTTGTTCCTGCAGGGCCTGGAGACGCTGTCGCTGCGGATGGAACGGCACGTGGAGAACGCGCTGGCCGTCGCGGCGTTCCTCGAATCACACGAGCTGGCCGCCAACGTCACCTACCCGGGCCTGCCGTCCAGCACGTACCGGCCGCTGGTGGCCAAGTACCTGCCGAAGGGGGCCAGCGCGGTGTTCTCCTTCGACTGCGCGGGCGGCCGGGCCGGCGGCGCAGGACCTCATCCGCGGGGTGAGCCTGTGGTCTCACCTGGCCAACGTGGGCGACGCGAAGAGCCTGATCATCCATCCGGCCAGCACGACGCACCGCCAGCTGAGCGACGAGGAGCTGCGGGCGGCCGGGGTCGGGCCGGGAACGGTGCGGCTGTCGGTCGGCACCGAATCGGTGCAGGACCTGATCTGGGACCTCGGGCAGGGCTTCGCCCTGGTGGCGGCGACAGCGGGAAAGGCAGTGACGGCATGACCGATCTCACCCGGTACCAGGACCCGCTGGCCATCCAGCGCGTGCTGCACACGGCCCGGACCATCGCGGTGGTGGGCCTGTCGAACAACGAGCTGCGGGCCAGCTACTTCGTCGGCTACTACCTCAAGCGGCACGGCTACCGGGTCATCCCGGTCAACCCGCGCGAGACCGAGATCCTGGGCGAGAAGTCCTACGCGAGCCTGCTCGAGGTGCCCGAGCCGGTCGACGTGGTCAACGTGTTCCGCGCGCCGGACGCGCTGCCGGGCATCGCCCGGGACGCCGTGACGGCCAAGGCGGGCGCGATGTGGTGCCAGTTCGGCGTGATCAACGACGAGGGCGCGCAGATCGCCGAGGACGGCGGCGTGACGGTGGTCATGGACCGCTGCCTCAAGGTCGAGCACGCCCGCTACATCGGCCGGATGAACTGGCTCGGCTTCAACACCCAGCGCATCACGTCGGTCCGCGCCGGCCTGCAGTAGCTGACGATGACTCCTGAGGAAGCGGTCCGTACCTATTACACCGCTCACGGCGAAGGCCGGCCCGAGCTGTGACATCAACGCCCCGGTGGCCTCCGACGACAACGTCGCGGTGGCCTGGACCGGGCACCTGCCCGGCGGCGCTGACGACCAGGGCCTGAGCCTGTACCTGGTCACCGGCGGCAAGATCGTGTCGGTCCGGCACGCCTCGACCGGCGCGCCGCCCGGCTGAGTGCGCACGCCCTTGACTGGGCTCTGGCGCGGGGAGACGATGGCGGGCACCCAGCCAGCAGCCAAAGGCGGCCCCCATGCCGGAGACATCGATCTACCGTGTCGTCGATCTGACCGGGACACCGGAGCAGGTCACCAGCAGTACCTGGCTGCTCAGGGGTTTCCCGAACGTCGTCTTCGTGGTCGGCCGCGACGGCGTCCTGGTCGTCGACACCGGGCTCGGCGATGACAACGGCGCCCTGGTGGCCCGGCTGGCCCGGCAGCTGTCTCCCGCCGGGAAGCTGTTCGTCACGACCACGCACTTCCACCCGGAGCACGCGGCCGGCATCGGCGGCTTCCCGGCCGGGGCCGTGCTGATCAGGCCGCGTACCCAGCAAGACGAGATGAATGAGCTGGGCGACGCGATACTGGCCAGCTTCCGCGAGTCCCCGCGCTTCGCACCCGCCCTGGGCCAGGCCGCGCCGCCGCGCCCGGCCGACGTGACCTTCGACCGGGAGGCCCGGCTCGACCTCGGCGGCGTCACCGTCCGGCTCATTCACCTGGGCGCCGGGCACACGCTCGGCGACGAGCTCATCTACGTCGAGCAGGACCGCGTCCTCATTTCCGGTGACATCGTGCAGAACAAGGTCGTGCCGCTGGCCGCCACGCCGGGAGCGACCTACGCCAGCTGGCTGGCCGTGCTGGACGGGCTGCTGCCGCTGGCGCCGGCGGTGGTGATCCCGACGCACAGCGCCACCGGCGACGGCTCGCTGATCTCCGAGGAGATCGCCTTCATCACCGACATGCGCGACCGGCTGGCCGCGCTGAAAGCCTCCGGGCTGTCCGCCGAGGACGCCGCCCCGCGACTGGCCGAGGACTTCGAGAAGCACTACCCGGAGTGGGCGGCCAATCCCGACTGGCCGAACGTCGGCACCTCGTACGGCATCGACGGCTTCGCCCGGCGCCTCTACGAGGAGATCTAGGCCGGCGTAAATCCGGGTTTGTCAGAGGGCATTCTTACCGTGACTCAGTGCTCGTCGATTGGGCGAGACGAGAGGGTGCCGCCGCTGTGAACCGGCAGCGCAATCCCCAAGACGCGTTTCGGCGGGAAGCAGCTGAAGCGCCGGGAACCGAGCTTGTCGCCGTCGATGGCGACCCCGGCACGCTGGCCGGCGGATTACGCAGCCCGCATAGCGGATCGCGGTTGTTCCCCCATGACGGACCTGCCGGATCCTGAGAAGCTTGCGCCATGAGGAAGTGGTTCCACTCGCTCCCGTCGTGGCCCGGCAGGATCGGCCAGGCGCACGTCACCCGCGACCAGGTGTTCCTGGCGGCCAAGACGGCCATTGCCGCCGGGATCGCCTGGGCGGCGGCCCTGGCGGCTGATCCGCACAGCAAACCCTATTTCGCGCCGCTGGCTGTTCTCCTGGTCGTCCAGCCGACCGTCTACGACTCGCTCTCGCGGGCCTTGCAGCGGGTGCTCGGAGTGGTGGTCGGGGTCGCTGCCGCGCTAGCCGTCAGCCACGTGCTGGCCCCGAGCGCCTGGAGCATCACCCTCCTCATCTTCGCCGGCCTGCTCGTGGGCCGGCTGGCCCGCCTGGGGCCGCAGGGCATGGTGCAGGTACCCGTCAGCGCCTTGCTCGTCTTCCTGGTCGGGCAGGCCACGCCCGGGTACGCAGGAGAGCGCATCGTCGACACCCTGATCGGCGCGGGCGTCGCGGTGATCGCCGTCCTGCTGAGCCCGTCTGCGCCGCCGCTGGACGCCCTTATGTCCCAGGTGGTGGCGCCGTTGCTGGGCGGTGCGGACATCATGCGCGCGGTCAGCATGGGCATAGCGTCGAACTGGACTCCGGAACAGGCGGACTCGTGGCGGCTGGACGCGGGCACGCTGATGGATTCGGTGACAACGGCCCGCAGCCGGCATGAAGGAGTCGTCCTGAGCACCCGGTGGAACGCCCGGGCGGGCCGGCAGCGTGCCGCCCTCGGCCAGGCGGCGGACGCGCTCAGCTCCGGCGGGCGAATCGCCATCTACACCCGGTCCATGACCCGCGCGCTGGCCGACGGATCAGCACACGCCCACCCGATGCCCGCTCTCAGCGCGATGCTGGCCAGCACGGCAGCGGCCACCGAAGCCTATGCCGCGTGGCTGGCCTGCGCCGATCCGGCCGCAGACCGCCGGCGGCTTGCCGAAGCGGTCCACGCGGCAGACGAGACGCTCAGCACGGCGTTCATCCGGGCCGAAGAGCGGTGGGGCAGCGACCCCGCCCCGTGGCTCACCTTCGGGACCACGCTGGCCATGACCCAGCGGATCCTGGCCGAGGTCGGCCGCCCGATCGATTCAGCAATGCAGGAGCCGCCGGCGGCCGGATATGAATCAGGGACGCCGAAGCGTCCCTGATCTGGTGTTTCTTGGGGTGGCAGGTGTTGGGTTCGAACCAACGAAGGCTTAGCCGACGGTTTTACAGACCGCTCCCTTTGGCCACTCGGGCAACCTGCCGTGTGCCGTCCTCGCCGGGCGGCATCGCAAGGATAGCCCAAGATACAGCAAGACAGTTACCCGTCCCGGCCGTTCGCTGCGGCATGCTTTCAGGCTCTCCGTACGCGCCCCGCGTGACGCGCACCCGGCCGCGCGTCTAGCCTGGGAGCCGTGGCATCATCAGAATCTTCCTTTGACATCGTGTCCAAGCTCGACCGCCAGGAAGTCGACAACGCGCTGAACCAGGCGGCCAAGGAGATCAGCACCCGGTTCGACTTCCGCAACGTCGGCGCGTCGATCTCCTGGTCAGGCGAGAACGGCGTCGACATCCGGGCCAACAGCGAGGAACGCGCCAAGGCCGTCCTGGACGTGTTCCAGGACAAGCTGGTCAAGCGGGGCGTCTCCCTCAAGACGCTGGACGCGGACGACCCGAAGCCGTCCGGCAAGGAGTACCGGCTGGGCGTGGCCCTCAAGGAGGGCATCACCCAGGACAACGCCAAGAAGCTCTCCAAGATCATCAGAGACGAGGGGCCGAAGGGCATCCGGGCTCAGATCCAGGGCGAGGAGCTTCGCGTCTCGGCCAAGAAGAAGGACGACCTGCAGGCGGTCATCGCCCTGCTGAAGGGCATGGAGTTCGACTTCGCCCTGCAGTTCGTCAACTACCGGTGAGCTAGCAGGTCCCAGCGCGTCCGGCCCGGCGCCACGCATAGAGATCGCGCATGGCGCCGATCTGAGCCCCGTGATGGCTCACCTCGGCGAGCGCCCCGGCGATGAAGTGCGTGGCCGGGTGTGCGGGACCCGGCGGGCCGGCCACGCACACGCCGCCTCGTGGCGGCTCAGCGGCATAGGTGTACCCCGCGGCGGTCATGCCGAGCTGGTCGTCATCGGCCGCCTCGATCGCGTCGCGGAGCCGGTGCCAGCCCTCGCGCAACGCGGTGACGGCCTCGGCCGCGCTGGTGAAGACCGGGTGATGGGTCAGGTACGGGGAGGTCCACCCGCTGGCCATGGTGCGCGGCCCGCCCAGGAAGTCGATGTCGCAGAAACGGCCCGCTACGGACCCGATGTGCCAGTACAGCCACGCGATGCTGGTCATCGGGACCGGGGCGGGTTCCGGGATGGCGAAGTCGGCCACCCACCCGCCGACGCCGAACGGGTCCGGTGTCCGGCACTGGCCGGTCCGGCGGATGCTCCAGGTGGTCGGGAACGGCTCCCAGAAGAACTCCTCATCGGTCAGGTTCGCCCAGGCGCGGGACAGGGTGAAGTGCTCGATGGGGCGCATCACCTCCAGCAGCGTGCCGGCTCGTTTTCCCGTCATGCGCCGCATCGTAGCCAACCGCCCGGCCCGCGCCCGGCACCGCGGCAGCTGCGCGGATCGTTGCTACCGGCCGCCCGGGACGTGGCCGTCGACGCCCGGGACGTGGCCGTCGACGGCCGGGATGGGGGCGAGCGGCGGGATCAGGTAGGCCGACAGCCAGGCGAACGCGGTCAGTTCCTCGGCCCGCCAGGTGGTGAAGTTGTGCCCGCCGTGGGCCAGGCTGACGACCGAGACGTGAACGGGCGGGATGGCCGCGGCCGCCAGGGCCTGGTCCGCGGCGAGGCTTTCCCTGTCGTCGAGGGTGTCCATCAGCAGCAGGCTGAGGACCGGTGGCGGCAGGTACCGGAGCCGCCAGGTGGTGGTGTTCTGGTCGCGCAGGCTGGAGTTGCCGCCGAACAGGTCACCGGTGGTGCGTTCGTCGGTGGGTGCGTTGTAGCCGGCCAGGGAGACCGCCGCGCGGTAGTGATCGGCGTGCCGCAGAGCGAGGTTGACGGCGCAGTAGCCGCCGGTCGAGTAGCCCATGAGGGCCCAGCCGGTCGTGACGGGCTGGACCCGGAAGTAACGGGTGATGACGTCAGGCACGTCCGTGGTCAGGTAGGTCTCGGCCTGCGGGCCGCCCGGCACGTTGACGCACTCGGTGTCCCGGGGCGCCGCGACGGTGCTGGTCGGCATGACGGCGATCAGCGGGCTGACGTGACCGGACTCGATGGCCTGGTCGAGCACGGCGGCGACCTGGAGCTGCTCGACCCAGTTCCGCGGGTGACCGGGATAGCCGGGCAGCAGCTCGATCACCGGAAACGTGCGGTCCCGGTAGGCCGGGTCACCGTACTGGGGCGGCAGGTAGACCGCAGCCGGATGGGTCCCGGCCCGGCTGAGCGGGCCGGGGATGGCCAGCCACACGACGGCGCCGTGACCCGTCCGCGCGGCCACCGCGATACGCGGTTGCAGGCTCTGGTCCTGGCTGCCGGGCACGACGGACGGGCTGGTGACCTGCGGATGCTGCAGGCCTGCCACCTCTTGCCATGAGTCGTAGAAACCGTAGCTGTCGTTGAGCAGCACCGCGGCCAGGAGCACCGCGCTGAGCTGGCCGCCCAGGATCAGTGCCGCCCGGATCAGCCAGGTCAGCCAGGGCAGTCCGCCGCGGGGCCAGCACACGACCAGGGCCAGCGGAAAGGCGAGGCAGGCCAGCACGCACACCGCGATCGTCCACGGCCCGGTCAGCGTCACCGCACGTGCTCCAGGGGATAGCCACCATCAGGCGACCTTGGGGTGGTGACGAGCCTGCCGGGACGTCACGCCCAGTTCGCCGCATAAGAAACGTATACGGCGCAGCCGCCGATGGCATGCTACAGCGTCACCGCGGGCCGGGCCAACGGCCCTAGCGGCCGGGCCGTGCGTCAGCTGGCGCTGATCAGCGGGCGGGCCGCGGATGGCGGGTCGTGCTGGCCCGCAGGCCCTCGGAGAGGTTCTCCAGCGCGGTCAGCGCGGCGACCAGGGCGGCCTCCTCGTCGGCGGGCATCTTGGCCACGCACTCGGAGATGACCTTGGCCCGCTCGGCCGAGATGCGCTGCCAGACCTCTTCGCCGGCCGGGGTGATCTCGACCAGCGCGGCACGGTAGTCCTCCGGGTCCCGCCGCCGCTGGATCAGGCCGGCCGAGTCCAGCTTGCCCACCACCCGGGACAGCATGGTCGGGTTGAGGCCCTCGATCTCCGACAGCTCGGCCAGGCCGAGCGGGCCCCTGGAGATGACGACGGCGAGCAGCGAGGCCTGAGCCGGGGTCAGGCCTTCCCCGATTGACGCGGCGTTCAGCCGCCGGGCCAGGCCCAGGACGACGCGCCGCAGCCGGATGACGCTGTCCGCGTCCATGCACGCCGACCCGTTTCGCGATGTCCGCTGCGCTGCGGCCGGCCCCTGGGGGTCAAGGTCAATACTCATCGGCGGCACTTCCCGTGGCTTCCTCTGATCCTGCCTATGTTTTAACCCAGGTCACGGTCGTTCAAGCGGAGAAG
The DNA here is from genome assembly GCA_963744005.1 of uncultured Actinomycetes bacterium. Classification (GTDB taxonomy): domain Bacteria; phylum Actinomycetota; class Actinomycetes; order Streptosporangiales; family Streptosporangiaceae; genus Palsa-504. The sequence goes on from CAVURU010000005.1 coordinate 50,673, forward strand.
TCGTGGAAACGGTGTGAAGATCCCAGGCCCGCACCGCGGTGACCGCCGGAGCGGGTCACTCGGCGCGGAGCAGATCAGCCGAACGGGACCGGGCGGCCAGCAGGGCGGGAATCGCCGCGAGCAGGTTGGCGGCGGCGAGCACGCTCACGGCCAGGACGACGATCAGGACCGGCTCGACCACGGCGACCGGCACCACCCCGAAGTTGGTGGCGAACAGCCGCCACAGCGCCCGGCCGGCCGCGATCCCGGCCAGGCACGCCGACGAGGATCCCGGCCAGCGCCACCGCGGTGGCCTGCCAGCAGACGGCCGCGGCGACCTGGCGGCGGACGAACCCGAGCGCCTTGAGCAGCCCGGTCTCGGAGCGCCGGCGGACCCGGCTGACCAGCAGCAGGTGCAGCAGGGTGGCGGCGCCGAAGACCGACAGGGCGGCCGCGAACAGCAGCGGGAAGCTGACCGATTCACCGAAGTTGATCAGCACGGTCGGAGTAGCAGGCCGGTAGGTGAAGGTCGGGTAGTTGCTGGTGTACCGGGCCAGGTCCGCGGATCCGGCCGGGCCGGGCGCGGCCCGGACCAGGAACACGGTGGCCAGGCCGTCGCTGACCTTTTTCTGGCAGGCGGCCTGGCTCGGGCCGGCCGGGCACTGCACGCTGCTGAAGGCGCTGGTCGTCATCACGGCACCGCTGCCCAGCCCGCCGGTACCGGCGTTGAGGGAAGCCCGGCCGATAACCCGGAAGGTGGCCTGGTGCGGGACGCCGGCCGGATCGGCGATGGTGACCTGGACCGTGCCCCCGACACGGGCACCGGTGGCCCGCATGGTGTCCACGCCCAGCATGACCTCGCGGTCGCCGCGGGGCAGGCGGCCGTCCACGACGGACAGCAGGGGCTCGCCGCGGAGCGCCGTCATGGTCACCGTGCGGACGTTCTGCCCGTTGACGTCGGTCTCGACGAACGCGGCCTGGGTGAGCTGCTGCACGTTCTGGTCACCCTGCAGGGCTTGCTGGAGCTCGCCGTCGACCTTGTCCTGGGAACCGGGGGTCCCGTCACTGGCGAAATAGGCCTGGAACGGCGACCCGTACAGCTCGGGTGAGGAGACCAGGTGGGTCAGGCTGGCCCCGAAGACGGCGGTGGCGCACAGGGCCGTCACGGCCAGCACGGTGCCGAGCAGGGCCGTCCCGACCGGCGGCCCGTCCCGGCCGCCCCGGTCGAAGGCCCGGCGGATGCCGACCGCGGCCGGAGCCGGCAGCCGGGCCCAGACGGCGGCGCGGGCGACAGCCAGCGTGACCGGTGCCGGCTTCGGCGAGACCGGGACCGGCCGCCGGGCCAGACGCAGCGCGGGCCAGACGGAGACCGCGATCACGGCGGCCAGCACGGCGACCGCGCCGAGCGGGACCACGGCCAGGTCCAGGGACATCCGGCCGGCCGCGGGCACCGCCAGCCGGGCCTCGCCGACCGGGGTCAGCGGGGAGGCCAGCACCGCGACCAGGACGGCCCCGGCCGCGCCCACGGCGCCGATCAGCAGCGCACGCAGCAAGGCCAGTAGCGCGAACTGACGCGGCCGGACCCCGAGCGCCGACAGGGCGGCCTGGTCGGTCCGCTCGGCGAAGGTCTGCCGGGCCATGGCCTGGCCGATGACGGCCAGCGCGGCCAGCCCGGCCAGGCCGGCCAGCACGTACCAGCCGACGACCTGGGGCCGGATCGAGGCTTCCACCGCTTCCGCGGCCTCGTCGAGATCGTAGCTGCCGTACACGCCCAGGGAGCGCAGCCGGCTGTCGAGGCCGGACAGGCCCGCGTCGCGGTTGGCCGCCCGCACGTAGTAGGTCCACAGCAGCGCGGCCCGCTGGTTCACGGCGGTCGCGAAGGCGGGCGTGGCGTACAGGTCGTAGTGCGGGGCGGCCCCGGACGGAAACTCGCTCTCGGCCGCGACGATGCCCACGACCCGCAGGGTGCGGCGCAGGACCGGCAACTTCTGGGCCTGAGCCTGCGGGTCCAGTTCCGCCGGGGTGATCAGCTGGGCCTGGAGGACCGAGCCGAGCCGGACACCGTTGTCCCGGGCCAGGGTGAAGGAGGCCAGCACCTCGCCCGGGTCCGAAGCGCGGGGCATCCGTCCCGACAGGAGCGAGACCAGTCGCGGCAGCTGCCCCGGCGGGGCCTCGTTGACCAGGAAGTTTTCCAGGTCGATAGGCGCGCGGCAGGAGGCGCAGGTCACCGTGCCGGCGATGGTGACGGGCACCGGCGTCACCGACGAGACGTGCGGCGTGCGGGCCAGCTGCGGCAGCGGCTGAGCGCTGTAGGCGATGACGTCGTACCCGTGCTGAGCCGTGAACTGCGGGAAGGCGTCCGCGGTGCGGTGCCCGGCGGACGCGGTGCTCAGCACGAAGCCGCCCGCCACGGCGACCAGCAGGCTGAGGGCCAGCCACGCCTTCCAGTACTGCCGGGACCGCGCCCGGAGCACCATGATGATCGCCTGCACGGCCGCCTCCCCCCGCCTGTCATCCAGGGTGGCGCGGCCCGGGCCGGATGGCCAGGAAGGCAGCCACCAGCGCGCGCGAGGTGGTAGCACCACCGTCCGAGGTCATCCTGGGCGGGACCATGGCCGGGCGGCTCGGGACCGGATCGCGCCGGTCAGCGGCCGGGCCCGGACGACCACGGCGTGACCGGCCGCTCGAGCCGGGTGCCGTCCAGCGTGACGTCGATCCGCTCGTCGAAGAACGCGACCAGATCGCGGACCCGGGTCGCGTCGTGCAGCGGCTCGGCGTAGCTCCAGGCGATGTCGGTGAGCTGATCATCGCCGAGGACGGCGGACCAGTAGGAGGCCTGTCCCTTGTAGGCGCAGTAGGTGCGGGTCGGGCTGGGGACCAGCGCGGCCCGGACGTCCTCCCGGGGCAGGTAGTAACGGGTCGGCAGCATGGTCTCGAACAGCAGCACCGGCCGGGAGCTGTCGGCCAGGACCTGGCCGTTCAGTTCCAGCCGGACCTGGCGGGAGCTGGTCAGCACGTCGATGCGGTGGAACGGGTCCCGCGGGTGAGCCACGTTCAGCTCGTCTTCCTCGTACCAGGCCTCGAACGCGGCGAAGTCCAGGATCACGTACCCGGCCAGGTCCGGGTCGGCGGGCCGGAAGCCCGCCCCGGCCCGGGTCCGGCCGCCGGCCAGCAGGTCGACGGGCTGGCCCTCGGCGGTGTGCACCGCGAACGGGATCGACGGGTCGAGGACAGGACGATCACCCAGCATGGGCACCGGCCCGGTCTGGCTGGTCCCGGCCGGGATCCCGGCCGGGACCAGCCGGCCGTGCACGTCGTCGACGGGGACGGCGTAGGAGGGCACCACGCGGCGCGGTTCCCAGACCAGGAGGGCCCGGGTCGTGTCGGCGACCGTCTCGCCGTCCAGCACGGCCCGGATGCGCTTGGCCGTCGGCTGGACGCGGAACTGGTCGAATCCGCTGGCCATCAGGGTGCGCAGCTCGATACTCATGGCTCTCCTGACCTCGGTTGCCGTTCCCATCATGATGCACGGACGGCCGGTTCCGCCCATCCTGACCGAGGCTCGGTCAGCGGCGGTAGCCGGCCAGGGCCGCCAGCCTGCGCAGCCGCCCGGCCGCGGGCAGGCGCGTGTCGAACAGCCGCCGCCGCCAGCCGGGCCACGGCCGCCGCGGTCGGGTTATGTGACAAATATGGCAAAGCTGGCAAACCGTGACGGACTGGGAATAACGGTGACCGTTGCGGCGTTTATCGGCGCTCTCTCGCGGCGTAAGATCTGAGTCAGCCTGACTCATCCCGCCGCCGGGGCGGCGCTGCGAAAGGGTCCGGCTGGGACAGGCCGAGGAGGTCCTGTAGTGGCAGACAAGCATGTTCAGCAGCTCGATCACGTCATCATCAGGTTCGCCGGCGACTCAGGTGACGGGATGCAGCTCACGGGCGACAGGTTCACCCAGGAGACGGCGGTCTTCGGGAACGACCTGTCGACGCTGCCGAACTTCCCGGCCGAGATCCGCGCGCCGGCCGGCACCCTGCCGGGCGTCTCGAGCTTCCAGCTGCACTTCGCCGACCACGACATCCTCACCCCCGGCGACCAGCCCGATGTCCTGGTGGCGATGAACCCGGCCGCGCTCAAGGCCAACCTCGGCGACCTGCCGCCCGGCGCCGACCTGATCGTCAACACCGACGAGTTCACCAAGCGGAACCTGGGCCGGGTCGGCTACGGCGCCAGCCCGCTCGAGGACGGCTCGCTGGAGCAGTACAACCTGCACGCCGTGCCGCTCACCTCGCTGACGGTCAAGGCGCTGGAGGAGTACGACATCACCCGCCGGGACGCCGAGCGGGCCAAGAACATGTTCGCCCTCGGCCTGCTGTCCTGGCTGTACGACCGGCCCGCCGAGGGCACGCTGTCCTTCCTCAAGGCCCGGTTCGGCAACCGGCCGGAGATCATGGCGGCCAACGTGGCCGCGTTCGGTGCGGGCTGGAACTTCGGCGAGACGACCGAGGCCTTCCCGTCCCGCTACCAGGTCAAGCCGGCCCAGCTGAAGCCGGGCCGGTACCGCAACATCAACGGGAGCACCGCCCTGGCCTACGGGCTCATCGCGGCCGCGCAGCTGGCCCGGCTGCCGCTGTTCTTCGGCTCCTACCCGATCACGCCCGCCTCGGAGATCCTGCACGAGCTGGCCCGGCACAAGCAGTTCGGGGTCCGGACGTTCCAGGCCGAGGACGAGATCGCGGCCAGCGGCGCGGCCCTGGGCGCGGCCTTCGGCGGCGCGCTGGGCGTCACGGCCACGTCCGGGCCGGGCATGCTGCTGAAGGCCGAGACCATCGGCCTGGCCGTATCGGTCGAGCTGCCCCTGATCATCTGCGACATCCAGCGGGCCGGGCCGTCCACCGGCATGCCGACCAAGACCGAGCAGGCCGACCTGCTGCAGGCCATGTTCGGCCGGAACGGCGAGTCGCCGGTGCCGATCGTGGCCGCGGCCGGCCCGGCCGACTGCTTCCACGCGGCCATCGAGGCGGCCCGGATCGCGGTGAAATACCGCACCCCGGTGTTCCTGCTGTCCGACACCTACCTGGCCAACGGCTCCGAGCCGTGGCGGATCCCGGAGGTGGCCGGCCTCCCCGACCTGAGCCGGGAGTTCGCCTTCGCCCAGGCCGCCGACCTCGGCGGGGAACCCTTCGCGCCGTTCCGGCGGGACCCGGCCACGCTGGCCCGGCCGTGGGCGGTGCCCGGCACGGCCGGCCTGGAGCACCGGCTCGGCGGCATCGAGAAGGCCGACGTCACCGGGGACATCTCCTACGACCCGGACAACCACGACCGGATGGTCCGGCTGAGAGCGGCCAAGATCGACGGGATCGCCGCCGACATCCCGCCGGTGCAGGTGGACGACCCGGACGGCACGGCCCGGGTGCTGGTGCTGGGCTGGGGCTCGACCTCCGGCACCATCGGCGCCGCGATCCGGCGCATCCGCGCCGCGGGCCAGCCGGTGGCCCAGGCCCACCTGCGGCACCTCAACCCGTTCCCGGCCAACCTGGGCGACGTGCTCCGCCGGTACGACCAGGTGCTCGTGCCGGAAATCAACCTGGGCCAGCTCACCCTGCTGCTGCGGGCCCGCTACCTGGTCGACGTGATGTCCTACAACCGGGTCAGCGGCATGCCGTTCCAGATCGCCGAGCTGGCCAGCGTCATCGAGGAAGTGATCAGCCATGTCTGAGGCCAACGGCCACGCGGCCCCCGAAAGCCCGGAAGGCCACCGGCTCGCCTCGCTGACCCTGGTGCCCCAGGCCACCGTCCGTTCGTCCGCTAAGGACTTCAAGACGGACCAGGAGGTGCGGTGGTGCCCGGGCTGCGGGGACTACGCCATCCTGGCCGCCTTCCAGGCGTTCCTGCCCGAGCTGGACGTGCCGCGCGAGAACGTGGTCGTCATCTCCGGGATCGGCTGCTCCTCGCGGCTGCCGTACTACGTGGACAGCTACGGGATGCACTCCATCCACGGCCGCGCGCCCGCCATCGCCACCGGGCTGGCCGCGTCCCGGCCCGACCTGTCGGTCTGGGTCATCACCGGCGACGGAGACGGCCTGTCGATCGGCGGCAACCACCTGATCCACGCGCTGCGCCGCAACGTCAACATCAAGATCCTGCTGTTCAACAACCGGATCTACGGCCTGACCAAGGGCCAGTACTCGCCCACTTCCGAGCAGGGCAAGGTGACGAAGTCGACCCCGTTCGGGTCGCTGGATCACCCGTTCAACCCGGTGTCCCTGGCGCTCGGCGCGGACGCCAGCTTCGTGGCCCGCACGATCGACTCCGACCGCAGGCACCTGACCTCGGTGCTGCGCGCCGCCGCCGACCACCAGGGCTCGGCGTTCATCGAGATCTACCAGAACTGCCCCATCTACAACGACGACGCGTTCGCGGTCCTGAAGGAGCCCGCCAGCGCGGGCACCCGGCTGATCCGGCTCGAGCACGGTGAGCCGGTCCGGTTCGGCCCGGACGGCTCGATGGGCCTGCGGTTCGGGCGGCTCGGCGAGCTGGAAGCGGTCGACGTGGCCGGGGCCGACCCCGGCACCCTGATCACCCACGACGCGCTGCGCGCCGACCCGTCGTACGCGTTCGCGCTGTCCCGGCTGGACACGGCCGACTTCCGGCACACGCCGGTCGGGGTCTTCCGGAAGGCCCAGCAGCCGAGCTACGACCAGCTGATGGCCGAGCAGATCAACGCGGCCACGGCCCGCAGCGGCCCGGGTGACCTGGCCACCCTGCTGGCCGGCAGCGACACCTGGGACGTCAGCTGAGGGCGCGGCGGGTCGTCACCGGGCATGACCGCGACGGCAAGGCCGTGTTCGCCTCCGACGAGCAGGTCGACCCGCTGAGGCTGGCCGGGATGCCCGGCTCGGAGTTCCACCGGCTGTGGGGCGCCGACCAGGCGCCGACATTCCCCGACCAGGGCCGCCCGACGGCGCAGCCGATGTACTTCCCGCCGGTGGGCGGCTACCGCTTCGGCCTGTTCACCGTGCCCCCGGCCGGCCTGGACCCCCCGGCCGGGCTGGACCCGGCCACGGCCCGGGCCGAGATGGAGGACAAGCTGCCCGGCCTGCTCGGCTACCTGGAGCCGGAGGAGGCGGGCATGCACACCACGGACACGATCGACTTCGAGGTGGTGCTGTCCGGAGAGGTGATCCTCGAGCTGGACGACGGCGCCCAGACCGTGCTGCGCGCGGGCGACACCGTGGTCCAGAACGGCACCCGGCACCGGTGGAAGAACCAGAGCGCCGAGCCCGCGCTGCTGGCCGTGTTCCTGATCGGCGCCCACCGCGCGGGCTGACGTCGCCGCGGGTCAGCCGGTGCGCTTGTCCACGAAGTCGCACAGGCCGAGGAACGCGGCCCGCGGCGGCCCGGCGGGCAGCGCCATGATCTCGTTCCGGGCGCCCTGCGTCCAGCTCAGCACGTGCGCGCGGGACTCGGCCAGGGAGGGGTGGCCGCGCAGCAGGGCCAGCGTCTCGGCCAGCAGCGCGTCGTCGCCCAGATCGGCCTCGCTGAGCAGCCACTGCAGCCGCCGGTCCGCCTCGGTCCGGTGGTCGGTGCCGCCGTCGGCCGGGGCCGCGGTCGAGCGCATCGCGTACAGCACCGGCAGCGTCCGCACCCCCTGGCGCAGGTCGGTGCCGGCCGTCTTGCCGGACTGCTCCGGGTCGCTGGCGATGTCGATCACGTCGTCGGACAGCTGCCAGGCCACGCCGATCCGCTCGCAGGCCGCCGCGATCCGGTCCGCGATCTCGCCCGGGGCACCGGAGAACAGCGCCCCGAACTCGCCCGAGGTGGCGATGAGCGAGCCGGTCTTCTCCGTGATGACGTGCATGTAGTGATCCAGCAGGTCCTGACCGGGCCGCGGGCCGACCGTCTCGGCCAGCTGCCCGGCGACCAGCCGGTTGAAGGTCTCGGCCTGGATCCGGACCGCGTCGGGCCCCAGCCGGGCCAGGATGAGCGAGGCCTGCGCGAACAGGAAGTCGCCGGTGAGGATGGCGACCGAGTTGCTCCACCGCGAGTTGGCCGAGGGCAGGCCGCGGCGCACCTCGGCCTCGTCCATCACGTCGTCGTGGAACAAGGTGGCCAGGTGGGTCAGCTCGATGGCCACCGCCGCGTCGATGACCCGGGGGTCCCGCGGGTCGCCGAACTGCGCGGCCAGCAGCACCAGCAGGGCCCGGAACCGCTTGCCGCCCGCCTCGATCGAGTGCCGGGACGCCTCGGTGAACAGTTCCTCGCCGGGATGCGCCGTCTCCAGCAGCGACTCCTCGACCCGGGCCAGGTCGCCCAGGATCTCCGCCTCCAGGGCGGGGTCCGCGAAATCTACCGGAACTGCTGTGGTCACATGCTCTCCAGCCCATCGGCACGCACGTACGCCTCGAATTTCCGAGTATGCCCGGTCCCGGGCCGTGCATCCAAAGCCGTATCGCTCCTCACGCGCCGGGTCAGCTCACGAACAGGTGGTTGGCCGCCTGGCTGGCCAGGTTCAGCACCGGCTCGGGCACGATGCCGAAGACCAGGGTGGCCGCGACCCCGACGCCCACGGCGGTGCCGGTGAACACGGTCGGCACGGCCACCACGGGCCCGTCAGGAACCGGGTCGCTGAAGAACATGAGCACGATGACGCGGACGTAGAAGAAGGCGGCGATCGCGCTGGCCAGCACGCCCACGATGACCAGCGGCGTCTCCCCGGCGGAGATGGCGGCCTGGAACACCGCGAACTTCCCGGTGAACCCGCTGGTCAGCGGGATCCCGGCGAAGCCGAGGAGGAACAGCGCGAAGATGCCCGCCAGCAGCGGCGAGCGGCGGCCCAGCCCGGCCCACCGGGACAGGTGCCCGGCCTCGCCGCCGGGGTCGCGGACCAGGGTGATGAGGGCGAACGCGCCCACCGTGGTCAGCCCGTAGGTGGCCAGGTAGAACAGGCTGCTGGACAGCCCGGCGGCGCTGACCGCGATGACCGCGGTCAGCACGAACCCGGCGTGCGCGATCGAGGAGTAGGCCAGCAGCCGCTTCACGTCGGTCTGGGTGATGGCGATGACCGCGCCCGCGACCATGGTCAAGATGGCGACCACCCACAGCGCCGGGCGCCAGTCCCAGGCCAGGTTGCCGAACGAGACGTAGAACACGCGCAGCAGCGCGCCGAAGGCCGACACCACGGTGCAGGAGGCCATGAGCGCGGTGATCGGGGTCGGCGCGCCCTGGTAGACGTCCGGCTTCCAGCCGTGGAACGGCACCGCCCCGATCTTGAACAGCAGCCCGAGCCCGGTCAGGGCCACGCCGGCGAACAGCAGCGTGTCGTTGGCCGTGTTAGCCGCCGCCGCCGAGGCGATGGCCGACAGCGAGACCGAGCCGGCGAAACCGTACAGCATGGCGATGCCGAACAGGAAGAAGGCCGAGGAGAACGCGCCGAGCAGGAAGTACTTCATGGCCGCTTCGTGGGACAGCAGCCGCCGGCGCCGGGCCAGGCCGCACAGCAGGTACAGCGGCAGCGACAGCACCTCGAGCGCGACGAACATGGTGAGCAGGTCGTTCGCGGCCGGGAAGAGCAGCATCCCGCCTATTGCGAACAGGGTCAGCGGGAAGATCTCGGTGTGCACCATCCCCGCGGCCAGGCCCTCGCGCTCCTCCGGGCTGCCGGGCGGCGCGGCGGCCTGGGCGGTGAACGGGCTGTCGCTGGTGTCCGCGATGAGCAGCACGCTGACGAAGGCCAGGACCAGGATGGTGCCCTGGATGAACAGGGTGGGCCGGTCGACGGCGACCGCGCCCATGGCGGCGATGTGGCCGGGGCTGCCCTTGTCGAAGATCGAGTCCGACGCGGTCACGATGGTCATCACGAACGCGGCGACCAGCGCGCCGAGGGCCAGCACCAGGTGCACGCCGCGGCGGGCCGCGCGCGGGGTGAAGGCCTCGACCAGGACGCCGGCCACGGCCGCGCCGAAGACGATCAGCATCGGCGAGAGCTGGCCGTACTCGATGCTCGGCGGCGCGATCGCCCCGCCCGTGGAGGCGGCGAGGACCCCGGTCACGGCGTCGTTCCCTTCTGCAGGCTGGACGTATGGACCGCGGTCGGGCCGGCCGCGGGGGCTGGGTGCGCGGGCACCGGATCGCTGACGCCGACCTGGGTCATCGTCACCTGGACGGCCGGGTTGATGATGTCGAGCACCGGCTTGGGGTAGACCCCGACGAAGATGAGCAGCCCGATCAGCGGCACGACGGCCAGCGTCTCCCGGAGCTTCAGGTCGGGGAAGTTCCTGACCTGATCGCGGACCGGCCCGTTCATGGTGCGCTGGTACATCCACAGGATGTAGACCGCGGCCAGGATGATGTTGACCGTGGCGAACACCGCGGCCACCTTGTACTTGGCGAAGGCGCCCAGCAGGACCAGGAACTCGCTGACGAAGGTGGACAGCCCGGGCAGCGAGAGCCCGGCCAGGCCGGCGATCAGGAACAGCCCGGCCAGCACCGGCGCGACGCTCTGCACGCCGCCGAAGTCCGCGATCCGGTCCGACCCGCGCCTGATGATCATGAAGCCGACCAGGATGAACAGCGCGCCGGTGACGAACGCGTGGTTCACCATGTACAGCATGGCGCCGGACACGCCCTGGCTGGTCATGACGAAGATGCCGAGCGTGATGAGGCCGAAGTGGGAGATGGAGATGTAGCCCATCAGCCGCTTGAGGCCGGCCTGGCCGATGGCCACGATCGCGCCGTACAGGGTCCCGATCACGGCCAGGACGATGACCAGCGGCGTGAACCATTTGGCCCCGGCCGGGAACAGCTCCCAGCAATACCGGATCATGCCGAACGTGCCGACCTTGTCCATCATGCCGAGCATGAGGACGGCCGCGCCGGGCTGCGCCGAGTCGGCCGCGTCCGGCAGCCAGGTGTGGAACGGCCACAGCGGCGCCTTGATGGCGAAGGCGATGAAGAACCCGAGGAACAGCCACTTCTGCACGGTCGAGCTGAGCGTGACGTGCACCAGGGTGCTGAACAGGAACGTGCCGTGGTGGCCGGTCGCCGCGCTGGTGCTGGAGTAGACGTACAGCGCGATGACCGCGACCAGCATGAGCAGGCCGCCGAGCAGGCTGTAGAGCAGGAACTTCACCGCGGCGTACTGCCGCTTGCCGACGCCGTAGCTGCCGATCATGAAGTACATCGGGATCAGCATGGCCTCGAAGAACACGTAGAACAGGAAGACGTCGGTGGCGGCGAAGACGCCGATCATCATCGTCTCCAGCGTCAGCATCAGCGCGAAGTAGGCCTTGACGCTGTGCTTGCCGTCGTCGGCCTCGTTCCAGGCGGCCAGGATCACCACCGGCATCAGCACCGCGGACATGGCGATCAGCACCAGCGCGATGCCGTCGACGCCCACCGCGTAGTGCACCCCGAAGGCCGGGATCCACGAGTAGACCTCGGTGAACTGGTAATCCGGGCCGCCGATCTGGAACTTCACCGCGATGATGATGACCACGACCAGGGTGGCCACGGAGAAGGCCAGGGCCAGGACCTTGGCCAGCGTGTTGCGCGCCGCGCGGGCGGCCTCGCCGGCGTCGGCCGGGACCCGCGGGATGAGGGAGAGGACCAGGGCGCCGGCCAGCGGCAGCGCACCGGCCACGGTCAGCCAGGGAAAGCCGTTCATCTAGAGCCTCACCGCCAGGAGCAGGCCGACCAGCACGGCGGCGCCGAAGAACATGGACAGCGCGTAGGAGCGCACGAACCCGGTCTGCAGCTTGCGCCAGCGTCCCGAGGTGCCGCCGATCGCGGCGGCCAGGCTGTTCACCACCCCGTCCACGCCCCGGTTGTCGAAGTACACCGACAGCCGGGTCAGCCACTGGCCGGGCCGCATGAACAGCGACTCGTTGATGGCGTCGCCGTACAGGTCCTTGCGGGCCGCGATGGCCAGCGGGTTGCCGCGCGGGGCCGTCTCGGGGACCGGCACCCGGCCGTAGATGAGCCAGCCGATGCCGATGCCGCACAGGGCCAGGACCAGGGCGACGATCCCGGCCGGGGTGAGGAACCCGTGCTCGGTCGGCGGCACCCCGACGACCGGGGCCAGGAAGTTCTGCAGCCGGTCGTTGATGATCAGGAAGCCGCCCGCGCCGACCGAGCCGATGGCGATGATGACGAGCGGGATGGTCATCACCGGCGGTGACTCGTGCGGATGCGCCTCGGCCGCCCAGCGCTTTCGCCCGTGCCAGGTCATGAGCATCATCCGGGTCATGTAGAACGCGGTCAGCCCGGCGCCGATGAGGGCGCAGATGCCGAGGACCCAGCCGCCCGCGCCGTGCTCGGTGAAGTCGCCCTCGATGATGGGGTCCTTGGTGAAGAACCCGGAGAACGGCGGGATGCCCGCGATGGCCAGGTAGGCCAGGCCGAAGGTCACGTAGGTGACCGGCAGGAAGCGGGCCAGGGCGCCGAACTTCCGCATGTCCTGCTCGTCGTCCATGCCGTGGATCACCGAGCCGGCCCCGAGGAACAGGCCGGCCTTGTAGAACCCGTGGGAGAGCAGCAGGGCGATCGAGAAGACGTAGCCTTCGGGGCCCAGCCCGGCGCCGAGCGTCATGTACCCGATCTGGCTCATGGTCGACCCGGCCAGGGACTTCTTGATGTCGTCCTTGGCCGAGGCGATGATGCCGCCGAACAGCAGCGTGACGGTGCCCACCACCACGATGCCGAGCTGCGCGTCGGGGGCCAGGGCCAGGATGGGGTTGGACCGCACCAGCAGGTAGACCCCGGCGGTGACCATGGTGGCCGCGTGGATGAGCGCGGACACCGGCGTCGGGCCCTCCATGGCGTCCAGCAGCCAGGACTGCAGCGGCACCTGGGCGGACTTCCCGCACGCGCCGAGCAGCAGCAGGAAGCCCAGCGCGGTGGCCACCCCGCTGCCCCCCGACGGGACCTGGTGGAAGACCCCGGTGAAGGAGACCGTGCCGAACTCGCTGAACATCAGGAAGATGGCCAGGGTCAGGCCGGCGTCACCGACCCGGTTGACCACGAAGGCCTTCTTGGCCGCCACCGCCGCCGAGTTCCGGTGCTGCCAGAACCCGATCAGCAGGTAGGAGGCCAGGCCGACGCCCTCCCAGCCGACGTACAGGACCAGGTAGTTGTCGGCCAGGACGAGCAGCAGCATGGCCGAGACGAACAGGTTCAGGTAGCCGAAGAACCGCCGCCGGTCGGTGTCGTGCGCCATGTAGCCGACCGAGTACAGGATGATCAGCGACCCGACCCCGGTGATGAGCAGCACGAAGCAGATCGACAGCGGGTCGATCAGCAGCGACACGTCGACCTGGAAGCGCCCGACCGGGATGTAGGTGTACAGGTGCCGGTCCTGTTCCCGCTGGGTGTCACCGAGCAGGCTGAAGAAGGCGATCACGCCGTAGACGAACGCGGCGGCCGGCATGGCGACGCCGAGCAGGTGCCCCCACCGGTCGGTGCGCCGCCCGCCGACGAGCAGCACCACCGCGCCGAACAGCGGGAAGACGATCAGCAGCCACGACAGTTTTAGCGCACCGGTAGCCGCAACGGTGGTCACGTCGTAATCCCTTCAGGTTCAGTACTTCAGGGTCAGTACTTGAGCAGGTTGGCGTCGTCCACCGACGCGGACCTGCGGGCCCGGTAGATCGCCATCAGGATCGCGAGCCCCACCACGACCTCCGCAGCGGCGACCACCATGACGAAGAACGCGATGACCTGCCCGTCCAGGTTGCCGTGCATCCGGGCGAAGGCGACGAAGGCCAGGTTGCACGCGTTGAGCATCAGCTCGATGCACATGAAGACCACGATCGCGTTACGCCGCACGAGCACGCCGACGCCGCCGATCACGAACAGGATCACCGACAGGCTCACGTAGTGCACCGGGCTCATGACTCGCCCCTCCCCGACGGCGCCGGGCTGGTCTCCCGCTCCCCGCGCTCGGCGGTGATCTGCCGGGCCGGACCCGGCGGAACGAGCCCTGGCTCGCCGTCCGGGGCCCGCGGTGACAGCACGGTGCTGACCGACACGTCCGAGGTGGTGCCGTCGGGCAGCAGGGCGGGCCGGTCGGCCGCGTCGTGCAGGGCGTACACGCCGGGCGACGGGTCCGGGGCGAGCTGCCCGCTGGCGATCCGGCGGGCGGCCAGGTCGCGCTGGGTCGGCCGCGGCGAGGTGCGCTCGCGGTAGGCGAGCACCATCGCGCCGACCGCCGCGGTGATCAGCAGGGCGCCGGTCACTTCGAACGGGAACACGTAGGTGGTGAAGACCAGGGTCGCGATCCCGGTCAGGTTGTCCGTGCCGAACGACGCGCTGTAGGGCGCGGCCGGCCCGATGGCGGCATGGCCGATGACCAGGGCCAGCAGCACGAACAGGCCGATGGCGGCCAGGCCGGCCGCCAGCCGCTGGCCCTTGATCGTCTCCACCAGCGAGTCAGAAGAGCTGATCCCGACCAGCATGAGCACGAACAGGAACAGCATCAGCACCGCGCCGGTGTACACGATGATCTGCACGAAGGCCAGGAAGGGCGCGCCCTGCATGGCGTACATGGTGGCCAGGGACAGCATGACCACGGCCAGCATGAGCGCGCAGTGCACGGCCCGCCGGACCAGGATCATGGCCAGGGCCGAGCTGACCGAGATCACGGCCAGGATCCAGAACAGCGTCTCGACCGCGACCGAGTCGGCGTTGCTCCCGGCGGCCAGGGCATGGGTCATCGGTCCGCCCCGCCCTGGTCCGTTTCTTCCTCGCGCACGTCCGCGGGCGCCCAGGACAGCGACGCGTCCGGGGAGCTGGCGAAGACCGGCGGCCCGGACGGGCCGCCCGGCCCGGCCATCCCGGGCGCGCGCGGGCCAGCCACCAGGCCGGCCGCGCCGAGCCGGTAGTAGTCCTTCTCGGTGTCGCCCAGGCGCATCGGATGCGGCGGCGCCTCGGTGCCCGGCAGGAGCGGGACCAGGAGCTGCTCCTTGGTCCAGATCAGCTCCTCGCGGCTGTCGTCGGCGATCTCGTACTCGTTGGTCATGGTCAGCGCGCGCGTCGGGCATGCCTCGATGCACATCCCGCACAGGATGCAGCGCAGGTAGTTGATCTGGTAGACGGCTCCGTAGCGCTCACCGGGGGAATACCGGTCCGCCTCGGTGTTGTCCCGGCCCTCGACGTAGATGGCGTCGGCCGGGCAGGCCCAGGCGCACAGCTCGCAGCCGATGCACTTCTCCAGCCCGTCCGGCCACCGGTTGAGCTGGTGGTGGCCGTGGTATCGCGGCGCGGTGGGCTTCTTCACCTCGGGATATTCGACGGTCTCGACCTTCCGGAACATCTCGTGGAAGGTGACCCCGAATCCCTTGATCGGGTTCAGGAAATCAAGCACCTGTGACCTCCTTCGTGGAGGTAGCGGTCGGCTGCGGGCCGGCCTGCGCGCCGGCGCCGTGGTAGTGCGGCAGGTCCAGCGGCGGCACCGGGAAGGCGGTGCCCGCAGGCTGCGCGCCGAGCGTATCGGGTAGGCCGGCCTCGTCCGGCTCCGGGGCCGGGCCGGGGGCGTTGCGTTCGGCCCGCTGCTGGGCGGCGTTGTCCCACGCCATGACCATGGCGATGAGCAGCACGAGCACCAGGCCGGCCACCACGTAGATGGCGGTGGAGTTGAAGTTGAGCTTCCACGCGCGGATCACCGCGATGAACAGGATCCACACGATCGACAGCGGGATGAGGACCTTCCAGCCGATGGCCATGAGCTGGTCGTAGCGGACCCGCGGCAGGGTGCCGCGCAGCCACACGTAGCCGAAGAGCAGCAGGAAGACCTTGATCAGGAACCACAGCACCGGCCACCAGTTGGCGTTCGCGCCGGACCACAGCGAGATGGGCCACGGCGCCTGCCAGCCGCCCAGGAACAAGGTGGTGGCCAGGGCGGCGACCGTGGTCATGTTGATGTACTCGGCCAGGTAGAACATGGCGAACTTCATCGAGGAGTACTCGGTGTGGTACCCGGCGACCAGCTCGCCCTCGCCCTCGGGCAGGTCGAACGGCAGCCGGTTCGTCTCGCCGACCATGGTGAACAGGTAGATCACGAACGAGACCGGCAGCTCCCAGAAGTACCAGCCGCCCGCCTGGGCGGACACGATGCTGGAGGTGCTCAGCGAGCCCGCGTACAGGAACACGGCCACGAAGGCGAGTCCCATCGCGATCTCGTAGCTGATCACCTGGGCGGCCGAGCGGAGCGCGCCGAGCAGCGAGTACGGCGAGTCCGACGCCCAGCCGGCCAGCACGATGCCGTAGACCCCGACCGAGCTCATGGCCAGGATCAGCAGCACGGCCACCGGCAGGTCGGTGAGCTGCAGCGGGGTGCGGTGGTGGAAGATCGACACTTCCGGGCCCCACGGGATGACGGCGAAGCCGACGAAGGCCGCCCCAGCCGAGATGAGCGGGGCGACGATGAAGATCAGCTTGTCCGCCGAGGTGGGGATGATGTCTTCCTTGAGCGGCAGCTTCAGCGCGTCGGCGATCGGCTGGAGCAGGCCGAACGGGCCGGCCCGGTTGGGACCGGGGCGGTTCTGCATCCGGCCGATCACCCGCCGCTCGAACCAGATCATGAAGATCGTGGTGAGCAGCAGGAAGGCAAAGACGATGACGACCTTCAGCAGGACCAGCCACCACGTCAGCGGGTAGAAATCGGCCAGCGTCGGGAAATTGGTGGCCGGAGCCGCAAGCACGTGCGCCGCGCCCGGCGGGTAGGTCATTCCGGTCTCCTCAGCGTGACGGTGCTGCCGTGCCCGGCCCCGAGTTCCGCGCGGATGGTGGAGCGCTGCCCGGGCAGCCCGGCCGCGGGCAGCCACACGACCCGGTCGGCCATCGGCACCACGTCCACCGGGACGGTAACCGAGCCGAGCTCAGTAGCGATGGTCACCTTATCGCCGTCGGCCAGGCCGGCCTCAGCCGCGGTCGCCGCCGACATCCGGGCCACCACCGGCCGGGCCGTTCCGCCCAGGGACGGCTCGCCGTCCTGCATCCGCCCGCTGTCCAGCAGCTGCCGCCAGGTGGCCAGCAGCGCCTGCCCGGGCGGCACGACGGCCACCGGGCTGCCCGCGTGGCCGCCGGGCCGGGGCGGCTCCGGCCTGGTGCCGCGCCAGATGCCCAGGGTGGCGAGCTCGGCGCGGGCCGCGGCCGCGTCCGGCAGGCCCAGGTGGATGTCCATCTCGTCGGCGATCGCGCCGAGCACGTACAGGTCGGTGCGGACCTCCGGGACGTGCAGGGCCGCGTCGAAGGAACCGCCGCGGCCTTCCCAGTTGACGAACGTCCCGGCCTTCTCGGCCACCGCGGCCACCGGGAAGACCACGTCAGCGCGGTCGGTGACCGCGCTGACCCGCAGCTCCAGGCTGACCACGAACGGGGCCATCTCGATCGCGCGCAGCGCGGCGGCCGGGTCGGGCAGGTCGGCCGGGTCCAGGCCCGCGATGAGCAGCGCGCCGAGCTCGCCCGCCTCGGCGGCGGCGAGCATCGCGGCGGTGTCGCGGCCCGGCTCGGCGGGCAGCGAGCTCTTGCCCCAGGTCCGGGCGACCTCGGCGCGGGCGGCCGCGTCGGTCACCGGGCGCCCGACCGGCAGCAGGCCCGGCAGGGCGCCGGCCTCGACCGCGCCGCGTTCGCCGGCCCGGCGGGGAACCCAGGCCAGCTTGGCCCCGGTCGCGGCGGCCAGCCGGGCCACCGCGGCGAGCGCGCCGGGAACCTCGGCCAGCCGCTCTCCGGCCAGGATCACCGAGCCCGGCTCGGCCAGCGCCTGGGCGGCCAGCGGCCACGGGTCATCAGCGGTCCGCGACTCGCCCGGCCGGCCCGCGGCCAGGGCGGTCAGCGCGGCGGCCTCGCCGCCGGGCGCGGTGGCGAGCAGCTCGCCGGACAGCTTGGCCAGCCCGCGGCTGGCCAGCGCGGCGACGGAGAACACCCGGAGCTGGTGGCGCCGTACCGCCTTGCGCAGCCGCAGGAAGATGATGGGCGATTCGTCTTCGGGCTCGAAGCTGGCCAGCAGCACGGCCGGGGCCTGCTCCAGGTCGGCGTAGCGCACGTCGATGCCCTGCCCGGCCACGCAGGCGCCCAGGAACTGCTCCTCTTCGGCGGAGTGCGCCCGGGCCCGCATGTCGACGTCGTTGGTGTCCAGGGCGACCCGGGCGAACTTGGCGTACGCGTACGCGTCCTCCAGGGTCAGCCGGCCGCCGGTCAGCACGCCCGCGCCGAGGGCGTCGGGGCCCTCGCCGCCGGCCGGCTGGGCGTCCCGGGCGGCAGCCAGCCCGGCCGCCGCGACCGACAGGGCGTGCGGCCACGACGTGGGCACCAGCACCCCGTCGGCGTCCCGGACCAGCGGGACGGTGAGCCGGTCCGGCTGGGTGGCGTAGGTGAACGCCCAGCGGCCCTTGTCGCAGTTCCACTCCTCGTTCACGGCGGCGTCCTCGCCGGCCAGGCGGCGGGTCAGCCGTCCGCGCCGGACGTCGGTGCGCAGCCGGCACCCGGACGCGCAGTGCTCGCACACGGTCGGCACCGAGACCAGGTCATACGGCCGGGAGCGGAACCGGTAGGCCGCGCCGGTGAGCGCGCCGACCGGGCAGACCTGCACGGTGTTGCCGGAGAAGTAGGAGTTGAACGGCTTCCCGTCGGCGGTGCTGATCATCTGCTTGGGGCCGCGCTCGACGAAGTCGATGAAGGTGTCCCCGGCGATCTCCTCGGAGAACCTGGTGCACCGGGTGCAGGAGATGCACCGCTCCCGGTCGAGCAGGACCTCGGTGGAGATGGGCACGGGCTTGGGGAAGGTGCGCTTGGCCTCGGTGAACCGGCTTTCGCCCTGGCCGTTGGACATGGCCTGGTTCTGCAGCGGGCACTCGCCGCCCTTGTCGCACATCGGGCAGTCGAGCGGGTGGTTGATGAGGAGCAGCTCCATGACGCCGTGCTGGGCCTTGTCGGCGACGGCCGAGGTGAGCTGGGTCTTCACCACCATGCCCTCGGTGCACACGGTGGTGCACGAGGCCAGCGGCTTGCGCTGTCCCTCCACCTCGACCAGGCACTGCCGGCAGGCGCCGATCGGGTCGAGCAGCGGGTGGTCGCAGAACCGCGGGATGGCGATGCCGAGCATCTCCGCGGCCCGGATGACCAGCGTGCCCTCCGGCACCCGGATCTCGAAGCCGTCGATGGTGACGGCCACGGTCCCCTGGGTCGTCTCGACCGTCATGACGCGCTCCCGGCCCACAGCGCCGATGCGGCCGGGTCGAACGGACAGCCGCCGTCCTTCTGGTGCTGCATGAACTCGTCCCTGAAGTACTTGATGGCGGAGACGACCGGTGGCGTGGCGCCGTCGCCCAGCGGGCAGAAGGCGCGGCCGTTGATGTTGTCGCAGATGTCGAGCAGCTTGTCGAGGTCCTCGTCGGTGCCCTGCCCGTTCTCCAGCCGCTCCAGGATGCGGGCCATCCAGAACGTCCCTTCCCGGCACGGGGTGCACTTGCCGCAGGACTCGTGCTCGTAGAACTCGGTCCAGCGCTTGGTCGCGCGGACGACGCAGGCGGTGTCGTCGAAGATCTGCAGCGACCGGGTGCCGAGCTGGGAGCCGACCGCCGCGACCGATTCGAAGTCCAGCGGCACGTCCATGTGCTCGTCGGTGAGGATGCCCACCGACGAGCCGCCCGCCGTCCAGAACTTCAGCTGGTGGCCGGCCCGGATCCCGCCGCCCAGCTCGAGCAGCTCCCGGAGGGTGATGCCCAGCGGCGCCTCGTACTGGCCCGGGGTGCTCACGTGCCCGGACAGCGAGAAGATCCCGTAGCCCTTGGACCGCTCGGTGCCCAGGCCGGAGAACCAGTCGGCCCCGTTCAGCACGACCGAGGGCACGCTGGAGATGGACTCCACGTTGTTGATGACGGTGGGGCTGGCGTACAGCCCGGCCACCGCCGGGAACGGCGGCTTGAGCCGGGGCAGCCCGCGGTAGCCCTCCAGCGAGGTGAGCAGCGCCGTCTCCTCGCCGCAGATGTAGGCGCCGGCCCCGGCGTGCACCACGATGTCCAGGTCGAACCCGGAGCCCAGGATGTCCTGGCCCAGGTAGCCGGCCGCGTAGGCCTCCTGCACCGCGTGCCGCAGCCGCCGGATGACGTGCAGCACCTCGCCCCGCACGTAGATGAACGCGTGATGGGCCTTGATGGCGAAGCAGGTGATGGCCGCGCCCTCGATGAGCAGCTGCGGGTCAGCCATCATCAGCGGCACGTCCTTGCACGCGCCCGGCTCCGACTCATCGGCGTTGATGACCAGGTAGTGCGGCTTGTCGCCGCCCGCGGGCAGGAAGCTCCATTTCACGCCGGTCGGGAAGCCCGCGCCGCCGCGGCCGCGCAGGCCCGAGTCCTTCAGCGCGGTGACCAGGTCGTCCGGCGCCATGGCCAGCGCCTTGGGCAGGGCCTGCCAGCCGCCGGAGCGCCGGTAGCCGTCCAGGGTGAAGATGTCCGGCTGGTCCCAGTGGGCCGTGAGCACCGGAGTGAGGGTGTCGGTCACCGCGGCTCCTTACCGTCGTCACTGGCCGGGGTCGAGCTGGCGGGCGCCGGCTCGGGCGCTGACCAGCCGTGTTCATGCGCGATCCGCAGGCCGGCCAGGGTGGCCGGCCCCGCGGCCGGGCCGTCGGTGGCCTGGTCGTCGTTGAAGCCGGCCAGGATCCGGGACGCCTGGCGCCAGGTGCACAGCCGGGCCGGGCCCCGGGTCGGGGTGACCGGGTTCCCGGCGCGCAGGTCGTCGGCCAGGCTGCGGGCCGAGGCGGGCGTCATGTTATCGAAGAACTCCCAGTTCACCATCATGACCGGGGCGTAGTCGCAGGCGGCGTTGCACTCCAGGTGCTCCAGGCTCACCTTGCCGTCCGGGGTGATCTCGTCGTCCCCGACGCCCAGGTGCTCGTGCAGCTCGGAGAGCAGCTGGTCGCCGCCCATGATCCCGCACAGCGAGGTGGTGCACACGCCGATGTGGTACTCGCCGACCGGGCGCTGCTTGT
Source organism: uncultured Actinomycetes bacterium (assembly GCA_963744005.1). Taxonomy (GTDB): domain Bacteria; phylum Actinomycetota; class Actinomycetes; order Streptosporangiales; family Streptosporangiaceae; genus Palsa-504. Next base: position 71,627 of record CAVURU010000005.1, read on the forward strand.
ACATGGTGTAGAAGCTCACCACGCCGGTGACCTCGGTCTCGGTGATCCCGAGCTTGTCGGCGCAGTACGCGATGCCGTCGGCCGAGACGTAGCCCTCCTCGGACTGGACCAGGTACAGCAGCGGCAGCAGGGCCGACCGGGCCCGCGGGTACAGGCCGATGATCTGCGCGGCGTCGGCGTCCAGCCGGGTCCGCACTTCCTCAGCGAACGGCATTACCTGTCCACGCCTCCCATTACCGGGTCGATGCTCGCGATCGCCGGGATCACGTCAGCGACCGTGCCGCCTTCGCAGAGCGCGGCGATCGACTGCAGGTTGGTGAACGACGGGTCACGGAAGTGCACCCGGAAGGGCCGCGTGCCGCCGTCGCTCACCACGTGCGCGCCGAGCTCGCCGCGCGCCGACTCGATCGCCGCGTAGGCCTGGCCCGCCGGCACCCGGAACCCCTCGGTGATCAGCTTGAAGTGGTGGATCAGCGCCTCCATGGACTGGCCCATGATGTGCGCGATGTGCTCGGGTGAGGGGCCGAGGCCGTCCGGGCCCAGCGACAGCTGGGCCGGCCAGCCGATCTTGGCGTCCCTGATCATGACCGGGTCATCGCCGGTGATCTTGGAGTCCCGGTCAGCCAGCCGCTCGACGCACTGGGCCACGATCTTCAGCGACTGCTCGATCTCTTCCATCCGGAGCAGGTAGCGGCCGTACGCGTCGCACGTGTCGGTGACCGGCACCTCGAAGTCGTAGGTCTCGTACCCGCAGTAGGGCTGGGACTTGCGCAGGTCCCACGGCAGCCCGGTGGCCCGGAGCATGGGCCCGGTGACGCCCAGGGCCATGCAGCCCTGCAGGTCCAGGTAGGCGATGCCCTTGGTCCGGCCGATGAAGATCGGGTTGGCGTCGATCAGCGAGCGCAGGTCGGCGACCAGCTTGGGCGCGCCGTCACCGAAGGTGCGCAAGGCGTCCAGGGCGCCGGGCGGCAGGTCCTGGGACACCCCGCCCGGCCGGATGTAGCCGTGGTTCATCCGCAGCCCGGTGATCAGCTCGTAGATGTCGAGGATGCGCTCCCGCATCCGCAGGCCCTGCAGGAAGATCGTGGTCGCGCCGAGTTCCATGCCCATCGGGCCGATGCCCTGCAGGTGCGAGGAGATCCGGTTGAGCTCCATCATCAGGACCCTGATGATCTGGGCCCGCTCCGGGATCCGGTCGGTGATGCCGAGCAGCCGCTCGGTGGCGAAGCAGTAGGCCGCCTCGTTGAAGAACGGCATCAGGTAGTCCATCCGGGTGCAGAACGTGACGCCCTGCGTCCAGGTGCGGAACTCCATGTTCTTCTCGATGCCGGTGTGCAGGTAGCCGATCGAGGCCCGCAGCTCGGAGACGGTCTCGCCCTCGAGGGTGAGGATGAGCCGCAGCACGCCGTGCGTGGACGGGTGCTGCGGGCCCATGTTGATGACGATGCGCTCGCCGCTCTCGAAGTCCGAGGACTCGTTGACGGAGGCGACGACCTCGTCCCAGTCGTCGCCGCCCACGATGTAGACCCGGCCTTCGGCCGCGTCGTCATCGCTCGCGCCCGACGGCGCGTGCGGCATGGTTCCGGCGCTCATGCGTAGTGCCTCCGCTCGTCCGGCGGCGGGATCGTGGCCCCTCGGTACTCGACCGGGATGCCGCCCAGCGGGTAATCCTTGCGCTGCGGGTGGCCCTTCCAGTCGTCCGGCATCTCGATCCTGGTCAGGGCCGGGTGCCCGTCGAAGATGAGGCCGAAGAAATCCCAGGTCTCCCGCTCGTGCCAGTTGCACGTCGGGTAGACGCCGACCAGGGTGGGAATGTGCGGGTCGGCGTCCGGCGCGGTGACCTCCAGCCGCACCCGGCGGTTGTGCGTGATGGACAGCAGGTGGTACACGGCGTGCAGCTCGCGGCCCTCGTCCTCCGGGTAGTGCACGCCGGAGACCCCGCAGCACATCTCGAAGCGCAGCGCGGGGTCGTCCCGCAGCCGGGCCGCGACCGCGGTCAGGTGCTGCCGGTGCACGAAGAAGGTCAGCTCGCCGCGGTCGGCGATCACGTGCTCGACCGCGTCGGAGAAGCCGGGGCCGGCCTGGCCCAGCGCGTCGCTGAGCGCGTCGGCCACGGTGTCGAAGTAGGAGCCGTACGGGCGCGGGCTGTCGATCAGCGGCGCGCGGTGCACCCGCAGGCGGCCGTAGCCGGAGGTGTCGGGCGTGTCCTGCACGCCGAACAGCCCTTCCCGGACGACGGGTGCGGCCAGCCGTTGCGTCCCGGCCCGCTCGGGCAGGTTTCCGGCGGTCTCGTCGTCGCCGGCCGCCTCGTTCCCGGCGGTCACCGGGGCGCTGGCGGTCGGATTGCCGCCCGCAGCGGCCGGCGGGGGCGGGCCCTGCGGCGCCTCCGACCCGTGGGTCTGGTCGGGCACCGCGGGGATGGGCTCGGTCGGGTCGTCCCGGGGTGGCTGCGGGCCGCTCATAGCTCGGATCCCTCCGGTGCGGCCAGCCGCAGCGGCCGCATGCTCAGCCGGGCCTCTTCGAGCTCGGTGATCTGGCGCTGCCGGTTCTTGCCGAGCTTGGTGTTCATGATCTTGTCGTGCAGCTTGAGGATGGAGTCCATCAGCATCTCCGGCCGCGGCGGGCAGCCGGGCAGGTAGATGTCCACCGGGACGACGTGGTCGACGCCCTGCACGATCGCGTAGTTGTTGAACATGCCGCCGCTGGAGGCGCAGACGCCCATCGAGATGACCCACTTGGGGTCGGACATCTGGTCGTAGATCTGCCGCAGCACCGGGGCCATCTTCTGGCTGACCCGCCCGGCCACGATCATCAGGTCGGCCTGCCGCGGCGTGTTGGACGCCCGTTCCATGCCGAACCGGGCCAGGTCGTGCTTGGGGCCGCCGGTCATCATCAGTTCCATGGCGCAGCAGGCCAGGCCGAACGTGGCCGGCCACACCGAGCGGGCCCGGGCCCAGCCCGCCATCTTTTCCACCGAGGTGAGCAGGACGCCGTTCGGGAGCTTCTCTTCAAGACCCATTTCTAATCCCATTCCAGGCCGCCGCGCCGCCACACGTAGGCGTACGCGACGAGCACCGTGATGACGAAGGTCACCATCTCGACCAGGCCGAACGCACCGAGCTTGTTGAAGGTGACGGCCCAGGGGTAGAGGAAGATGATCTCGATGTCGAAGACGATGAACAACATCGCCGTCAGGTAGTACTTGATCGGGACGCGGCCGCCGCCCGGCGGCACCGGGGTGGGCTCGATCCCGGACTCGTAGCTTTCCAGCTTGGCCCGGTTCCAGCGTTTCGGGCCGAGCTGGGTGCCCATGAACACGGAGAACCCCGCGAACCCGAAGGCCAGCACGGCCAGGACGAAGATCGGAAGGTAGAGCCTCATCGGTGCACGCTCCTTCTACCCTGGTCCCGCTGCTGACGTCTCATCGCAGTCATCATTCGCCTGGCCGCTCATCCGGGGCTCCGCGCCAGCTTGGTCATCCCGTTCACCAGCCGGTCCGTCGCGTCGCCGTCGTGCGGATCGGTCAGGTTGGCGAGCAGCTTGAGGGCGAACCGCATCAGGGCGGGCCGCGACATGCCGTGCCTGGTGGCGAAGCGCATCAGGTCCGGCCGCCCGATCGCCTTCACGAATACGCGGCCGAGGGCATAGTAGCCGCCATAGGCCTCACGCAGTGCACGCGGGTACCCGGCCAGCACCCGTTCGGTGTCCGCCCGGCGCGGCCGGGCCAGCGCCTGGGCCACGATGCGGGACAGGATCTCGCCTGACTCCATGGCGTAGGCGATGCCCTCGCCGTTGAACGGGTTGACCATGCCGCCTGCGTCGCCGACCAGCAGCAGCCCGTTGTGGTAGTGCGGGGTGCGGTTGAACCCCATCGGCAGCGCCGCGCCGCGGATGGGCTGGGTGCGGTTCTCCTCGGTGAAGCCCCACTCGGCCGGCATGCTCCTCAGCCAGCGGCGCAGCAGCTCGTGGTAGTCCGTGTGCCCGAAGGCGGTGGACGTGTTCAGCAGGCCGAGGCCGACGTTGGACGTCCCGTCGCCCATGCCGAAGATCCAGCCGTAGCCCGGCAGCAGCCGGTCGCCGTCCCACAGGTCCAGCCAGGACTCCAGGTAGTCGTCGTCGTGCCGCGGGCTGCGGTAGTAGGTGCGGACCGCTACGCCGAGCGGCCGGTCGTCGCGCTTGTGCAGGCCCATCCCCACCGAGAGCCGGGAGGAGTTGCCGTCGGCGGCCACGATGACGCGGGCGGCGTAGCTGCGCTCCGCCCCGGTCCCGGCCGCCCGGGCCGTCACCCCAGTGATCCGGCCGGTGCGGTCGTCCAGGACCGGGCCGGTCACGGTGGTGCCCTCGATCAGCCGCGCGCCGGCCTGCTGGGCCCGGCGGGCCAGCATCTCGTCGAAGTCGGTGCGGGGCCGGACCAGGCCGTAGCCCGGGTAGCTGGACAGCTCGGGCCAGGCCAGCTCGAGCCGGCGCCCGGCGCCGATGACGCGCAGTCCCTTGTTCCGCACCCAGCCGTCGTCCTCGCTGACGCTGACGCCCATGGCGACCAGGGCCCGGACCCCGCGCGGGGTCAGGCCGTCGCCGCACACCTTCTCGCGCGGGAACGCGGACTTCTCCAGGACCAGCACGTCCAGCCCGGCCTGGGCCAGGTAATAAGCGGTCGTCGAGCCGCAGGCCCGGCTCCGACGATGATGACGTCGGCCTGGTCGGCGGGCGGGCCGCTCCGGCCGGTGGCGGGAGAGGCGGCGGTGTCGTGCTCGGTCACGGGGTGATGTCCTGAACGTCTTGTGAACCGCTTCACAAATTCTTTGCCATCAGTTTAGACCCCCATGGGAGGGCCCATACCTCGGGTCAGTCCCGCGGGCGGCGGGCCACGTGCACCGCGACCACGCCGAGGCTCAGGTCACGCCAGCGCACCGCCGACCAGCCCGCGGCCTCGATCACGCCGGCCAGCTCACGCTGGGCCGGCCAGTCGGCGATCGACTCGGCCAGGTACTGGTAGGCCTCCGGGCTGCGGGCCGCCCGCCGCGCGATCGCCGGGAGGACACCGGTCAGGTAACGCCGGTAAAGCATATCGACCGGGGCGATCCTGATCGTGGCGAATTCGCAGATCACGAGGCGGCCGCCGGGTCGCGTCACCCGGCGCAGCTCAGCCAGGGCCTGTCCGGTGTCGGCCACGTTGCGCAGCCCGAAGGAGATCGTCACCGCGTCGAAGGCCTCGTCCCGGAACGGCAGCCGCAGCGCGTCCCCGGCCACCAGGCCCAGGCGGCCCGGGTGGCGCAGGTTCCGGGCCGTCACCTTCGGCTGGCCGGCCTGGAGCATGCCCAGGGAGAAATCACAGGCCACGGTGTCCGCACCGGTCGCGGTGAAGCTGAGTGAGGACGTGCCGGTGCCGGCGGCCAGGTCCAGGACCCGCTCGCCGGGCTGGGCGCCGGTGATCCGGGCCACCGCCCGGCGCCACAGCCGGACCTGCCCGCCGGACAGCAGGTCGTTCATCAGGTCGTAGCGGCCCGCGATGGCGTCGAACATGGCCGCCACCTCGCCGGGCCGCTTGTCAAGGTCGGCTCGCGGCATGCCCCACAGCCTAGAGGAGCCCGCGGCCGGGAAACGCCCGCGTCCGGGCCCTCACAGGAGGGCGGGGCGCTGCCAGGGCTGGCCCAGCACGTGCTGGGCCAGGAAGGCCAGGACCGTCTCGTACCAGATCCGCGCGTTCCCGGGCGTCAGGATCCAGTGGTTCTCGTCCGGGAAGTACAGGAACTTGGCGTCCAGCCCGTACCGGGACAGGTCCCACCACAGCCGCAGGCCCTCGGACACCGGCACCCGGTAGTCCTTGTTGCCGTGGATGACCAGCATGGGGGTGCGGATCAGCTCGATGTGCCGGTGCGGGGAGTTGGCCTCGTACATCCCGGGCTGGGTGAGCGGGTCGCCGAACTGCGGCCGCCAGAACATGGGATGGTCGGTGGTGCCGAACATCTGGTCCAGCGCCCACAGCCCCGCGTGGCTCACGATGGCCTTGAAGCGGTCGGTGTGACCGGCGATCCAGTTGGCCATGTAGCCGCCGTAGGAGCCGCCCATCATGCCGACGCGGTCGGCGTCGATGTCCGGGCGGGCCAGGACCGGCTCGGTCGCGGCCATGATGTCGGCCAGCGGCCGGTCACCCCAGCTGTGGTAGCCGCGGGCGATGAACTGCTGCCCGTACCCGGTGGACAGGGCCGGGTCCGGCAGCAGCACGGCGTAGCCCCGGGCCGCCATCAGCCACGGGTTCCACCGCCAGGACCAGCCGTTCCAGCTGCTCATCGGGCCGCCGTGCACCCACAGCAGCAGCGGCGCGGGCCGGTCCGGGGCGGCCCCGTCGGGCAGCACCAGCCAGGCCCGGACGGGCTGGCCGTCATCGGCGGCGGCCTCGACCTCCTCGACCCGGCCCGGCAGGCTCAGCGGCACGCCGGGCGCCGCCAGCGGAACCGGGGCGGCCGCGTCGGCGGCCAGGTCGATGCGCACCGGGGCGGGCGGCGAGTCCACCGCCGAGCGCAGCGCGTACAGGTAGCGGCCGTCCGGGGCCGGGTTGAGGTCGCTGTAGACGCCATCGTCGCCGGTCAGCTGGGTGACCTCGGTGGTCTGCACGTCGACCCGGAAGACCGGCCGCCGGCCGCTGTCGTCGGCGGTGAAGTACACGGCCCGGGAATCGGGCGACCAGGCCGCCTCGGCTGGCCATCGGTCCAGGCCGGGCAGCAGGTCGCGGCCCGCCTGGCCGGGCCCGCCCGGGCCGTCCAGCCCGAGCACGACCAGGGTGGTGTCGGGCGGCAGCTCGGGGGTGCTCTGCCGCTCGCGGAGGCAGACCGCCAGCCGGCCGTCGGGTGAGACCCGCGGGCTCTCGAAGTTGTACTCGGGCGCGCTGAGCAGGACCTGGCGCTTGCCGCTGGCCACGTCGATCATGACCAGCTCGGCGTGGGACTCCCCGGCGGGATGCCACTGCCACCAGCCGGTCAGCACGCCGGCGCCGTCGGGGGTCAGGCCGAACGATTCCTCATCCAGCGCCCGGCCGGGCTCCGGCGTCAGGTCGCGGGTCCCGGCGGCCGGATCCGGCTGGCCGGCCCGCGCCGCGGCAGCGGGCTCGTCCAGGCCAGCCTCGACCGCGAACAGCCTCAGCTGATCCGGACCCAGGTCGTGATCCCAGTACCGGACCGGCGCCGATTCGTGCAGGATGGCGGTCACCCCGGCGGCACTGCGCTCCTGCCGCCGCCGGGCGTCATCGGCGGCGGTGCTCTCGTCCGGGCCGGCCTGGGCGCCCGGCAGCACCGGCGAGCTCACCACCACGGTCCCGGACCCGGCCGCGGCCTCGGCGCCGCTGACACCGCCGGGCAGCGTGACGACGACGCGGGCCTCCCCGCCGCCCGGCGGAAGCAGCCACAGTGCGGCCCCGGCGCCCGGGCCGGGCTCCGGGGTCCCGGGATCGGGCCGGCGGGAGGTGAACAGCAGCGATCCGTCCGGCCGGAACCTCGGGCCGGCTTCGCCTTCGGCGGACCGGGTCAGCCGCCGGGCCGGGCCGCCGTCCGGGTCGATCCGCCACAGGCTGGTCAGGTACTTCGTCCCGTCGGCGCTCAGCGTCTGCACGGCTGCCGCCAGCCAGCTGCCGTCCGGCGCCAGCCGCAGCGAGCCGACCCGCGGAATCGCCAGGTAGTCGGTGAGGTCATGGAACGGCGTGGTTCCCTGGCTGCTCCCGGCAGGCGATTCAGCGCTCATCGTTACTCCGTACTGTCATCGGGCCGCCGTGACCGGCCCGCGCCGTGGCGGGCCGCACTGGGACCATACCGCCGCATGGGCTGCGGCTAGCTGGCCTCGGTAATCATGGCCGCACCCACGGTGGAGTTGGTGGCCTCGTCGATGAGGATGAGGCCGCCGGTGGTGCGGTTGCGCGAGTACGGGTCGCAGAAGATGGGCTGGGTGAGGCGGAGCCGGACCCGGCCGACCTCGTTGAGGCCGAGCTGGGTGGCGGACTCGTCCCGGTGCAGGGTGTTCACGTCGATGCGGTAGTGCAGGTCGGTGACGATGGCCTTGACCGTGCGCGAGGTGTGCTTGACGATGATCCTGCTCCGCTGGCCCAGCACCGCGTCCGAGGACATCCAGCACAGCATGGCCTCGATGTCCTGCGCGGCGGCGGGCCGGTTGTTGGGCCGGCAGATCATGTCGCCGCGGGAGATGTCCACGTCGTGGTCGAGCAGCAGCGTCACCGACATGGGCGAGAACGCCTCCGCGACCGGGGCCCCGGCCGCCTCGATGCCGCGGATGGTGGTAGTGAAGCCGGACGGCAGGTGCATGACCTCGTCGCCGGGCTTGAGCACGCCGCCCGCGACCTGGCCCGCGTAGCCGCGGTAGTCGTGCAGCACGGCGTCGGTGGCGGCCTGCGGCCGGATCACGTACTGGACCGGGAACCGGACGTCGATCAGGTTGCGGTCCGAGGCGATGTGCACGTGCTCCAGGTGGTGCAGCAGCGAGGGCCCGTCGTACCAGGGCATGTTGGCCGAGCGGTCGACCACGTTGTCCCCGTGCAGGGCGGAGATCGGGATGAAGGTCAGGTCGCCGATGTCCAGCCGGGCCGCGAAGGCGGAGAACTCCTCGCAGATCCGCTCGAAGACGCCCGCGTCGTAGCCGACCAGGTCCATCTTGTTCACCGCGAGCACCATGTGCGGCACCCGCAGCAGGGTGGTCAGGAAGGCGTGCCGCCGGGACTGCTCGGTCAGCCCGTTGCGCGCGTCCACCAGCACCACGGCCAGGTCAGCCGTGGAGGCGCCGGTCACCATGTTGCGGGTGTACTGGATGTGCCCGGGGGTGTCGGCGATGATGAACTTCCGCCGCGGCGTCGCGAAGTACCGGTAGGCGACGTCGATGGTGATGCCCTGTTCCCGCTCGGCGCGCAGCCCGTCGGTGAGCAGGGCCAGGTTGGTGTAGTCCTCGCCCCGGTCGCGGCTGGTCCGCTCGACCGCCTCCAGCTGGTCGGCGAAGATCGCCTTGGAGTCGTACAGCAGCCGCCCGATCAGCGTCGACTTGCCGTCGTCGACGGAGCCGGCGGTGGCGAAGCGAAGCAGGTCCATGCGGGGGGCCAGGGGGGTAGCCGCGGCTGGGCTAGCAGCGTCCATCAGAAATATCCCTCGCGCTTGCGGTCTTCCATCGCGGCCTCGCTGACCCGGTCGTCACCGCGGGTCTGGCCTCGTTCGGTGATCCGGGTCGCGGCCACCTCGGCGATGACCTCTGCCACCGTGGCGGCCGAGGAGGAGACCGCCCCGGTGCCGGTCATGTCGCCGACCGTCCGGTACCGGACGGTCGCGGTGAACAGCGGCTCGTCCTCGCCCCGCGTCACGAACGGGCTGTCGGCCAGCAGCAGCCCGTCCCGCTCGAAGACCAGCCGTTCGTGCGCGTAGTAGATGGACGGGATCTCCAGCTCCTCGCGCTCGATGTAGGCCCAGACGTCCAGCTCGGTCCAGTTGGACAGCGGGAAGACCCGGATGTGCTCGCCGCGGTGGATCCGGGTGTTGTACAGGCTCCACAGCTCGGGCCGCTGGTTCTTCGGGTCCCACTGGCCGAACTCGTCCCGGAAGGAGAACACCCGCTCCTTGGCCCGGGCCTTCTCCTCGTCCCGGCGGGCGCCGCCGAACAGCGCGTCGAACCGGTGCTCCTCGATGGCGTCCAGCAGGGTGACGGTCTGCAGCCGGTTCCGGCTGGCGTGCCAGGCCGGTCTCCTCGGTCACCCGCCCGGCGTCGATCGAGTCCTGGACCGAGGCGATGATGAGCCGCACGCCGAGCTCGGCGACCCGGCTGTCCCGGAAGGCGATCACCTCGGGGAAGTTGTGGCCGGTGTCCACGTGCATGACCGGGAACGGGATCCGGGCGGGGAAGAACGCCTTCTCGGCCAGGGCGAGCATGACGATGGAGTCCTTGCCCCCGGAGAACAGCAGCACCGGACGCTCGAATTCGGCCGCCACCTCGCGCATCACGTGGATGGCCTCGGCCTCGAGGACGTCGAGCTGGGAGAGCTGGTAATCAGGGGGCATTGGTGACTTCCCGGATGGCTTGCAGGATCGGGCCGGCGAGTGCGGGCTGGCAGACGAGGATATCCGGCATCAGCACGTCAGGCTGGTTGTAGGCCAGCGGTGACCCGTCGATCCGCGAGGCGTGCAGCCCGGCGGCCCGGGCCACCGCGACCGGCGCGGCGGTGTCCCATTCGTAGAACCCGCCGGCGTGCACGTACGCATCAGCCTCGCCGCAGACCACGGCGGCCACCTTAGCGCCGGCCGAGCCCAGCGGGATCAGCTCCGCATCAATGAGGTCGGAAATATCCCGGACGAGCTGCGGCACCCGCGTCCGGCTCAGCACGATGCGGACCCGGGCCTCGCCGCCGGGCCAGCGGGCCGGGCCGGCCAGCTCGCCGGGCACGGTGGACAGGACCATGTCGCGGGCCGGCAGGGCGACCGCCCCGGCCGTCAGCTCCCCGGCGCCGTCCGGGCCGGCCGCCGCCCACAAGGCCACGTGCACCGCCCAGTCGGCCCGGCCTGCGTCGCCGAACTCCCGGGTGCCGTCGAGCGGGTCGACGATCCAGACCCGGCGGGCGGACAGCCGCGCCGGGTCATCCACGCCTTCCTCGGACAGCACCGCGTCGCCCGGCCGGCGGGCGGCCAGCTCGGCGACGAGGAACTCGTGGGAGAGCCGGTCGCCGGCCTTGCGCAGCAGGTCCGGGTCGCCGCCGCGGGCCCGCAGGTCCAGCAGCCGCCGCCCGGCCGCGGCGGCCAGGTCGCGGGCGAGCTCGTCGTCGCTGTCGGCCGTCACTGCGTCTCCTCGGTTCGGTGCGTCCGCCCGTGAACAGCAGCGGCCGGCGCCTGGCCATTCCCGCGCCGCATCAGTCCGTGCCCGGCTCGGTGTGGAAGAGGTTCTGGGCCGCGGCCAGGCCGTTGCTGACCAGAGCCTCAGCGGCGTCGGCCGCGCGGTCGAGCAGGAACGGGAGCTCCTTCCGCTCGGCCGCGGTGAAGTCCCGCAGGACGAACGCGGCCGGATCCATCCGGCCCGGCGGCCGGCCGATGCCGAACCTGACCCGGTAGTAGTCGCGCGTCCCGACGGCCTGGGTGATGGACCGCAGCCCGTTGTGGCCGCCCTCGCCGCCGCCGAGCTTGAGCCGGACCGAGCCGAAGGGCAGGTCGAGCTCGTCGTGGACGACCATGATCCGGCCCGGCGGGACCTTGTAGAACGCGCTGAGCGCGGCCACCGGCCGGCCGGACAGGTTCATGTACGAACGCGGCCTGGCCACGGTGACGGGCACCCCGGCCAGGACGCCCTCGGCGATCTCGTTGCCCGAGCGGTGCGCCTTGAAGCGCGCCCCGGGCCCGCAGGCCCGCTCGGCGAGCAGCCCAGTCACCATGTGCCCGACGTTGTGCCTGTTGCCTGCGTACTCCGGCCCGGGATTTCCCAGGCCGGCGATGATCCAGCGTCCGGCGGTCAGCCGTCCTGCTCCCCTTCGGCTGCGTCGTCCGCAGCCGCCGCGCCGTCCACCGGCTCAGGCACGTCGCCCTCGGCGCCCTCTTCCTCGACCGGCTCGGTCGCGGTGACCTGGTTGACCACGTGCAGGACCAGGATCTCGGGGTCGACCTGCAGGCTGACGCCAGGCGGCAGGGTGAGGTCGCTGGCGTGGATGGCGGCGCCGATCTCCATGCCCTCGATGTCCAGGTCGATGCCCTGCGGGATGTTCGTCGCCTCGGCCTCGACCGGGATCTGCACGAGCGACTGCTCCACCATCCCGTCCGGGGCGACGTCGCCGGTGACCCGGATCGGCACTTCGACGGTGACCTTCTCGCCGCGGCGGACCAGGATCAGGTCGACGTGCTCCAGGAAGCCCCTGACCGCGTCGCGCTGCACCGCCTTGGGCAGGGCGATCTCACTGCCGGACCCCAGGCCGTCCAGGTAGAGCAGCACGTTCGGCGTCTTCAGCGCGAGCATCAGCTGGTGCCCGGGCAGGGTCAGGTGGCGGGTGTCCGTGCCGTGTCCGTACAGCACGGCGGGCACCAGGCCCTCGCTCCGGATACGGCGGGCAGCGCCCTTGCCGAATTCGTCACGAGTCTGGGCGGCGATATGGACCTCGGGCACGGTACTTGGCTCCTCAACTCAACTCAGGCGTGATGCGACACGAAGTGTAGCCGACAACCGCGGCATGTGCCGGGTCGCCGCCGCAGGCCGCCGGGCCGGGGCCGCCGGCGGCGGGTGAGCCAGCTGTCGCGGCCATGGCTCAATGGCCGTTTCCGCGCCATTCAGCTTTCCTGGTGCGGCCGGTCAGATAATCGCGGCCAGGATTTCATCAAGGCTTTTCCCGCGGCTCGTGCCGGTGGCTTTGTTTTTGCTACCGAACAATTGAAAAATCACGGGCCGGGAGCCGGGCCTCGCCGGCGGCGTTAGCCGTCCGCTTCGTCCTCGTCCTCTTCGTCATCTCCGAAGTCATCGTCATCGTCATCGTCGTCATCGTCATCATCATCGTCGTCTTCGCCGAAGTCGAGGTCATCGTCATCCAGGTCATCGGCGTCGAGGTCGTCGACGTCGAGCTCGTCCTCGTCCTCCTCCTCAGCCTCGTCGTCGTCGTCGAAGTCGTCCTCGTCGTCGTCCTCGCCGGGCGCAGCCTGGATCGCGGTCATGCGGTAAGGCTCATCCAGCTCGTCGCGTACCGGCCGCTCGGCCAGGGCGGAATTCTGCATGGCTTTCCTCTCGTTTTATGTCCCCGAGAGCGGGAGACGCGCAGTATCGTACCGGCGCGCAACCGGCCTATAGGCCGTTCCGGTGAATTGCCGGGAAGGCCTATTCAGCGCCCGGCCGGATCAGGCCTGGCCGTCAAAGAGGCTGGTGACCGACCCGTCGCTGAACACCTCGTTGATGGCCCGGGCGAGCAGCGGCGCGATGGACAGCACGGTGAGCTTGTCGAAGTTCTTCTCCTGCGGGACGGGCAGGGTGTTGGTGATGATGACCTCGCTGATCTTCGAGTTCTTCAGCACGTCCACCGCGGGTCCGGACAGCACGCCGTGCGTGGCGGTGGCGATGACCTGAGCCGCGCCCTGCTCGAACAGGGCGTCAGCGGCCTTGGCGATGGTCGACCCGGTGTCGATCATGTCGTCCACCAGGATGCAGGTCCGGCCCTCGACCTGGCCCACCACCTCGAACATCCGCACCTGATTGGCCACGTCCGGGTCACGCCGCTTGTGGATGATGGCCAGCGGGCAGCCGAGCCGGTCCGTCCACCGCTCGCAGACCCGGACCCGGCCGGCGTCCGGGGCGACCACGGTGACCTGGCTGACGTCGAGTTTGCTCTCGATGTAGGTGGCCAGGATGGGCATCGCGAACAGATGGTCCACCGGGCCGTCGAAGAAGCCCTGGATCTGGGCGGTGTGCAGGTCGACGGCCATCAGCCGGTCCGCCCCGGCCGTGGCGAACAGGTCGGCCATGAGCCGGGCCGAGATCGGCTCGCGGCCCCGGTTCTTCTTGTCCTGGCGGGCGTAGCCGAAGAACGGCGCCACCACCGTGATGCGCCGGGCCGACGCCCGCTTGAGAGCGTCGACCATGATCAGCTGTTCCATGATCCACTCGTTGATGGGCGAGGTGTGGCTCTGCAGGACGAAGACGTCGCAGCCGCGGACCGAATCCAGGAACCGCACGAAGATCTCGCCGTTCGCGAACTCGAACAGCCGTGACGGCGTCGGCTCGATGCCGAGGCACGCGGCCACCTCCTCGGCCAGCCCGGGAAAAGCCCGGCCGGATACGAGCATCAGCTTCTTCGCCTCCGGCGGCATGACCTCGTTCACGTGTCCAGCGCTCCCTCGTCATCGTCTGGCCTCGGGCCAGCCGGACGCCCGGCGGCGCCCAGGAAAGTGAGATGAGGGACCACGGCTCCCTCGCCGACCGTCGCGTTCTTCAGCTCGACGTAGGGGCCGATGCGGGCCCCGGCGCCGACCCGGGTGCCCGGCCTCAGGTAGGCGAACGGGCCGATGCTGGCCCCGCTGCCGATCTCGGCCGATTCACAGACCGCGTACTGCACGCTGGCGTCCGGCGCCACGGTGGTGTCCCGGAGCGTGCAGCCGGGGCCGACCCGGGCCCCGGGCCCGATCGCGGTGTGCCCCTCCAGGTGGGTACCGGGCCGGATCTCGGCGTCCCGCCCGATGGTCACGTCCACGTCGATCCAGGTAGCGGCCGGGTCGGTGACCGTCACCCCGGCCCGCATCCAGCCCTCCAGCAGCCGGGTGTTCAGCACCCGGCGGGCCTGGGCCAGCTGCACCCGGTCGTTCACGCCCTGGACCTCGGCCGGGTCGGCGATCAGGACCGTCCCGGCCGTGTGCCCGTCGCCGCGCAGGATGGCCACCACGTCGGTGAGGTACTCCTGGCCCTGCACGTTGGCGGTGGCGACCCGCTTGATCGCGTCGGCCAGCAGCACCCCGTCGAAGGCGTAGCAGCCGGAGTTGATCTCATCGATCGCGCGCTGCCCAGGGGACGCGTCGGCCTCCTCGATGATCTCGGCCAGCGCGCCCCGCTCGTCCCTGATGATCCGCCCGTAGCCGGCCGGATCATCCACCCGGGCGGTCAGCACCGTGACGGCGTGGCCCGCCGTGACGTGCTCGCGGGCCAGCGCGACCAGGGTCCCGGCCCGCAGCAGCGGCATGTCGCCGTAGGTCACGAGCACCGTGCCGGGCAGTACCCCGAGCGCCTCGGTCACCATGCGGATGGCGTGGCCGGTGCCCGCCTGGCGGTCCTGGATGACGATGTCGGCGTCCGGGACGCACTCGGCGGCCTCGGCGGCCACCTGCTCCCGGCCGTGCCCGGCGACCACGACCACGTGCCGCGGATCGAGCTCGCGGGCCGTCATGAGCACGTGCCCGAGCATGCTGCGCCCGCACAGGGCGTGCAGCACCTTGGGAGTCCGCGATTTCATCCTGGTGCCCTCGCCTGCGGCGAGGACAATGACAGCGACCGGGCGAGGTTCGCTCACGCGGCTAGTCTCCTCGGGTAGCGCCGATGTCTGCGTTCCGGGGCCTGCAGGGGATCGCCCGCACTTCAGAGCCGGGATGGCGGCGAATGTGTTCACCTATCCCTCATGTGCAGGGTACCGTCCGGTTGCCATTATCCGATGGCGGCACCGTCACACGCCAGAGCGGGACCGCGCCCCGGTTCACCTAGCCTAGAGCCGGCCGCCGGCGGCCGCAGCGTCAGCCGGAACTGTTCCGGCCCGGTTCGGTGCCCGCCCGGGCCTGGCCGTTGCCGTTACCGTTGGCCCGCGACCCGTCCGCGGCCTCCTCAGCCGGCTCCGGGACGACCAGCTCAGACGGCTCGAAGCCGCCCTCGCCGACGACCGCGGCCAGCTCGCCGCCGAGCGTCTCGGCCTCCTCGGCCACCTGCACGCGGCCGGTGAGCGCCGAGGCGACGGCGGCCAGCACGCACGCCGCGATGGCGAAGGCGAAGGCGACCGCCAGGCCGTCCTTGAACGGCTCGGTGATCAGCTGCGGGAAGAACTGCCGGCCGACCACGTAGGCGGCGTGCGCGGGCGACAGGTGGGACAGCAGCCCGCCGAGCAGCTGCTGCATCGGGTTGTAGCCGAGGAAGGAGGCGAACAGGACGCCGATCGGGGGCAGGTGCGAGATCGTGGCCGCGTTGGCGGCGGGGACGCCCTGCGCGACCAGCCCGCTGGACATCGCGGCCGGCAGCTTGCTGGACAAGCCGACCACCATCAGCGTGAAGAAGATGCCGATGGACAGCACGAACGCGGCGTTCTGGAAGGTCGCGATCATGCCGCTGCCCGCGCCCCGCTGATCGGCCGGGACGGAGTTCATCATCTCGGCGCGGTTCGGCGAGGTGAACAGGCCCGAGCCGAAGCCATTCAGCGCCAGGATCAGCGCGAACAGCCCGTAGGAGAAGTTCACCGGCAGGAGCAGCATGAAGGCGAAGCTCAGCCCGGTCAGCAGCGAGCCGCCGACGGTGAACGTCTTGGCCCCGAACCGGTCGGACAGGAAACCGGACAGCGGGGCGGAGAGCAGGAACCCGGCGGTCAGCGGGAGCAGGTAGATGCCGGCCCACAGGGGGGTCTTCTCGAAGCTGTAGCCGTGCAGCGGCAGCCAGATGCCCTGCAGCCAGATGATGAGCATGAACTGCAGGCCGCCGCGGCCCACCGCCATCACGAAGTTGGCCAGGTTACCCATGGCGAAGGCCCGGATCCGGAACATCGACAGCTTGAACAGCGGCTCGGGGACCTTGGTCTCGACGAAGCAGAAGATGACCAGCAGCGCCAGCCCGCCGATCATGGTGCCGAGCACCACCGGGCTGGTCCAGCCCATGGGGTGCCCGCCGTAGGGCTGCAGGCCGTAGGTGATGCCGACCAGGATGGAGATCAGGCCGACGCCGAACAGGATGTTGCCCCACCAGTCCATCCGGGCCGGCTTCTGCTCCCCGATGTCCTTGAGCATGTAGAACGCCCACACGGTGGCGAACACCCCGACGGGCACTGAGACGAGGAAGACGAGGTGCCAGTTGATCGGGCCGAGGATGCCGCCGAGCAGGAGCCCGATGAAGGAGCCGGCGATGGCCGCGATCGCGTTCAGGCCCAGGGCGGTACCGCGCTGGTTGGCCGGGAAGGCGTCGGTGAGGATCGCGGCGGAGTTGGCGAACAGGAACGCGCCGCCGATGCCCTGCACGACCCGCCAGATGATGAGCCACAGCGCGGCCTGGGTGCCGCTCATCCACGTGACGGCCAGGAAGATGGAGGCCACGGTGAAGACGACAAAGCCGAGGTTGTACATCTTGACCCGGCCGAACATGTCGCCGAGCCGCCCGAACGACACGACCAGCACCGCGGTCACGACCAGGAACCCCATGAACATCCACAGCAGGTAGCTGGTGTTGCCCGGGGCCAGCGGATTGAGCCCGATCCCGCGGAAGATGTTCGGGAGCGCGATCAGCACGATGGACTGGTTGATGGTGACCATCAGCACGCCCAGCGTGGTGTTCGACAGCGCGACCCACTTGTAGTGCGGCCCGACCTGTGCGCCGCCGCGCGCTGGCACGTCGGTCAAGCCTGAATTGGCCGTCATCGCCGGATTGTCCCCCAGACGTGGTTCAAGTCAGCTTTATAACTTGCTTCGCATCAACCAAATAATCATAAACCGGATTCCCGGGACCCTCTCGGCCGGGATGCGCGCGACGAGGCGCGGCGCCGGGATGCGGCCGCCGCCCAGCCCGGGAGCAGACGGCCAGCGGAGCTCCCGGGGGGGGGACTCGAACCTCCGTTGACGGAACCAAAATCCGTTGTCTTGCCAGCTAGACGACCCGGGATTAACTGAGCCCCTACTTTACCCGGATCCGCCCCGCGCCGCCGGGCCCGCCGTGGCGGCGGCCCGGGCCGTCCCCGGGCGGGTCGGGCGGTCTGGCGGGGTCTCGGCCAGGCGGTCGGGATCGAGCACGAAGCCCACCGTGACGAAATTGAC
Source organism: uncultured Actinomycetes bacterium (assembly GCA_963744005.1). Taxonomy (GTDB): domain Bacteria; phylum Actinomycetota; class Actinomycetes; order Streptosporangiales; family Streptosporangiaceae; genus Palsa-504. Next base: position 89,107 of record CAVURU010000005.1, read on the forward strand.
ACGACCGGTAATTGATCTCACTTGATGAGACGCCCGGTCGGCGGGCTGTCCGGAATTCATGCCGTTAGTTGCAGAAATTCACCGGCTGGCCCTTGCCTAACCTACGGTGTCGTAGGCTACGGTTACGTAAGCGTACAAGCCGGGCTCACCCCCGAGGAGCACAATGGCCAGTTCCCCCGACACCGTAAGCGCGACCGAAGCCGCCCCGATCGCCGATCAGGCTCCCGGGCCGGTCATGCCGGCCGCCGGCGTCAGCACCGAGGGCGCGGCCACGGCCCCGCGCCGCGGGCCCAAGCCGGACTTCGAGGAGGAACCGAGCTCGAACCTCCAGCGCTTCCTGGTCGGCCTGTTCGTGGCCGTTCCCCTGGTGGCCCTGATCGCCGCGATCCCGCTGGCGTGGGTCTGGGGCTTCCTGGGCTGGCATGACGTCGTCATCGCCCTGGTCTTCTACTGGGTTTCCGGGCTCGGTATCACGGTGGGCTTTCACCGGTACTTCACGCACTCCTCGTTCAAGGCGAAGACCGGGCTGCGGGTCGCGCTCGCCATCGCGGGCAGCCTGGCCATCGAGGGACCGGTCATCACCTGGGTGTCCGACCATCGCCGGCACCACAAGTACAGCGACAAGGAGGGCGACCCGCACTCGCCGTGGCGCTACGGCGAAGACTGGAAGGCACTGACCAAGGGCCTGGTCTACGCGCACATCGGCTGGCTGTTCGACCCCAACAAGACCTCGCAGGAGAAGTACTCGCCCGACCTGCTGGCTGACAAGCGGATCAAGCGGGTGGACGCCTGGTTCCCGGGCCTGGTCGCGGTCACGCTGCTGCTCCCGGCGCTCATCGGGGGACTGTGGGGGATGTCCTGGCACGGCGCGGTGACCGCGTTCTTCTGGGGCAGCCTGGTCCGGGTGGCGCTGCTGCACCACGTGACCTGGTCGATCAACTCGATCTGCCACACCTTCGGCAGCGAGGAGTTCGAGGTCCGGGACCGGTCGCGCAACGTCGCCTGGCTGGCCATCGCGTCCTTCGGCGAGTCGTGGCACAACCTGCACCACGCCGACCCGACCTGCGCCCGGCACGGCGCGCTCAAGGGCCAGCTCGACCCGAGCGCGCGGGTCATCTGGGGCTTCGAGAAGCTCGGCTGGGCCTACGACGTCCGGTGGCCTGATGAGGAGCGGCTGACGGCCAAGCGGCCGGCCACGGCCACCCGCAAGCTCGGCTCGATGACGCGCCGGACCGGGCGAGTTCGCACCGCGGTGCCGGCAAAGACGCAATGATGACCCGGTGAGCGCCCAGCCGCCGAAAAACGGCCGCAAGAGGATGACCGGCAAGGAACGGCGGGAGCAGCTGCTCGACATCGGGCGGCGGCTGTTCGCCGAGCGCGGGTTCGAGGGCACGTCGATCGAGGAGATCGCGGCCCAGGCCGATGTGTCCAAGCCGGTGGTGTACGAGCACTTCGGCGGCAAGGAGGGGCTCTACGCGGTCGTGGTCGACCGGGAGGTCGAACGGCTGCTGACCATGGCCACGGGCCTGCTGGCGGAAGGCCGTTCGCGGGACGAGTTCGAGGTCGCGGCGGTGTCCCTGTTCCGGTACATCGACGACAACGCCGACGGGTTCCGGATCCTGGTCCGCGACTCCAGCCCGGGCTCCAGCACCGGCACCTACGGGACGCTGCTGAGCGACATCGCCGGCCAGGTGGAGTACATCCTGGCCGACTTCCTGGCCTCCCGCGGCCATGACTCCAAGCTCGCCCCGCTCTACGCGCAGATGCTGGTGGGCATGGTCGCCTTCGCCGGCCAGTGGTGGCTCGACGCCCGCAAGCCCAAGCTGGAAGAGGTCGCGGCCAGCCTCATCGACCTGGCCTGGAACGGCCTGTCCCACCTGGACGCCAACGGCCACAGGTAGGGAGCAGGACCCAGAACCTGCCCCCTACCCGCGAGCTAGCCGGAAAGGCCAGCCGCACCCGGCGCCAGAGTGACCGTGCCCGAGCCGGCCGCCGCGGTCGGCAGGCCGGCCGCGGACCAGGCCCGGAACCCGTCGATCATGTCGGTCGCGCGGTTCAGGCCCAGGTCCTGCAGCGCGGCCGCGGCCAGGCTGGAGGTGTAGCCGTCCATGCAGAAGACGATGATCCGGTGGTCATACCGGGCGACCCAGGGCAGCCGGGCCTCGCAGCCGGGATCCAGCCGCCATTCCAGGTGGTTGCGCTCGATGATGACCGATCCGGGTATCTCGCCGTGCTCGGCTCGCTGAGCCGCGGGACGGATGTCGACCAGGACCGCTCCGGTGGCGCGTTCGGCGAAGGCCTGCTGCGGTGTCAGCCGCAGCAGGCGGGCGCGGGCCACGCCGAGGATCTCATCGATGCTGCGGGCCCCCAGCGGGCGGGTGGTCACCATGCCGCAGCCGCCTCGGTGGCCTGCTTGACCAGTCCGCCCGGGGTCAGCTCGTAGCGGGTCATCTCCGGCAGCGGCGGCGAGTACGCGTGCACGCTGACGGCGAGCGAGGCCGCGGCGGCGTTCCGGACGTCGTGGATGTACCGGGGCCCGAAGGACCGTGCCTCGCCCGCGCCGACCGGCTTGGTCAGGACCTGGCCGGTGGTGACGCCCCCGGTGACCCGGCGCTCGGTCAGCGTGCCCAGGACCACGGAGAACGCGCCGGCCGATCCGCCGTGATCGTGGAAGCCGGTGGCCTGCCCGGGCAGCCAGCTGATCAGCCAGACCTCGTGGCTGTCGTCGAAGTGGATCCGCTCGTACCAGCGGCCGGCCGGATTCAGCCGGACCCGGGGCAGCCAGTCGGCCGGGCTGGCGGCCAGGCGGCCCACCACCTCGGCCAGCTGCCGGGCGCCGAGCAAGCGCGGGCGGAGGGCCGTGGTGATGGCGGCCGGCTGGGTCATGGTGCTCATGTACTTCTCTCCTCACGTCTTCAGTTCTTGCTGGAGGCCAGCGGAACTGGTCGGGCTAATAGACCAGGCACCGGTTCACCGAAGGCCGGGCGATCAGGCGGGGCCTGACGGCCGGCGGCCGGGAACGGGTCAGCCAGGAAGGGGCCAAGACGGGCCGGGACAGGCCAGGCCGGTCAGCGCGGGTCAGCCGGACAACAACAACAGTGGACGTGATGCGCCAGCAGGAAACCGCTGGCGGGAACGCTGTGACGGCTGGGCACTGATCGGTCAGGCACTGACCGGGCGGACAGTGATCGGGTAGGCAAGCCACGGCGCATGCGCAGAGACTGCCAGAGTTTCCCTATAAAGTCAATAGGAAAAACAGGATAACGGGGACCGGCGGGCGACGGCGAACACCCGGCGGAACGGGAAGACCGTGCCGAAGGACCTCAGCGGGTAGGCCCGGCGGAGCCGCTCGCCGTACTCAGCCAGGAAGTCCCGGGCCGCCTCGGCGTCGAGCGCGGCCAGGACCGGGCGCAAGCCGGTGCCCTTGTACCACTCGAGCACCGGATCGTCGCCCGCCAGGATGTGCACGTAGGTCGTCTCCCAGGCGTCGACCTCGCAGCCGGCCTGGGCGAGCAGCTCCGCATAGCCAGCCGGGTCGGCCGACTGCCGGTTGAGCTCCGCGTCCCGCAGCAGCGGGTGCCATCGCGCCGAGGCCGCCATCTCGCGCATGATCGCGTGTGACGGCTGGTCGAAGTTTCCCGGAACCTGGAATGCCAGCCAGCCGTCGCCGGCCAGCCAGCCCGCCCAGCGGACCAGGAGCTCCTCGTGGCCCGGCACCCACTGCAGCACGGCGTTGCTGATGATCACGTCGGGAGGGCCCTGGGGCTCCCAGTGCCGCACGTCGTCGATCATGAACGACAGCCTCGGGGAGTAGCCGCCCGGCGCGGGCTCGGATCCGACGGATGTCGCCGCCCGCACGGGAACCAGTTTCCGGGCGGCCTCGATCATCTGCGGCGAGCTGTCCACCCCGGTGACCTCGGCGGACGGCCAGCGCTCGGCGAGCGCGACGGTCAGGTTCCCGGGACCGCAGCCCAGGTCGGCGACATGCCCGGGACGCTCCGCTGCGACCCGGCCGAGCAGGTCGAAAAACGGCCTGGCCCGCTCACCGCCAAACCGCAGGTACTGCGTCGCGTCCCACATAGCGGCTGATCCCTTCGGGGAGACACGTGACCGCTGATCCCCTTGTACTCGCCCAGCATCTTGACGTCAAGAGATACGCTCATGGAATGGCCCAGCGCGCCGGCACCGGCACCGAGGACGGCTCCGAACCGCGAACCGGCCCGCGGGATGAGGTCGATGACCTGGTGGCCGCGTGGAATGCCCAGCGGCCGGATCTGGACGTCGAGCCGCTGGAGGTACTGAGCCGGATTTCCCGGCTGGCCCGGCACCTGGACATCGCCCGGCGCGGGGCGTTCGCCGACCACGGCCTGGAATCCTGGGAGTTCGACGTGCTCTCGGCGCTGCGCCGCCAGGGACCGCCCTTCCAGCTGACGCCCGGTGCGCTGCTCCGCGCCACCCTGGTCACCTCGGGCACCATGACCAACCGGATCGACCGGCTGGCCGCGGCCGGCCTGGTCCGCCGGGAGCCCGATCCCACCGATAAGCGCGGCGTGCTGGTCATCTTGACCGAGCAGGGCCGGACCCGGGTCGACGCGGCCCTGTCCGGGCTGCTGGACCGGGAGCGGGCCCTGCTGGCCGGGCTGGGCGCGAGCGAGCGCCGCCGCCTGGCCGACCTGATGCGCATCCTGCTCGCGCCGTTCGACGCTGAGTGACGCCGGTCACGGCTCGAACTCGGCGGCCAGGGTGAGCCAGCGGTCTTCCAGGGCGGATTTCTCGGACTGGACGGACCGGAGGTCAGCGCCCAGGGCGGTCAGCTTCTCGTAGTCGGTGGCGTTGGCGGCCAGCAGGCCGGTCAGCTCGGCCTCGCGGGCCGAGAGGCGGTCCAGCTGGCGTTCCAGGCGCTGGAGTTCCTTGCGGGCGGTCCGCTCGCCGGCCGCCGAGGAGCGGACCGGGGCGGCGGACACGGCGACCGGCTGCGGGCCGCCGGTGGAACCGGCCCGGGCCTCGCGGATGCGGTCCAGGTACTCCTCGACGCCGCCGCCCAGGAACGACAGGCGGCCGTCGCCAAGCAGCGCCACCACGTGCTCGGTGACCCGCTCCAGGAAGTACCGGTCGTGGCTGACCACGACCATAGTCCCCGGCCAGCCGTCGAGGAGGTCCTCGAACTCGGTCAGGGTCTCGATGTCCAGGTCGTTGGTCGGCTCGTCCAGCAACAGGACGTTCGGCTCGTCCATCAGCAGCCGGAGCATCTGCACCCGGCGCCGCTCGCCGCCGGACAAGTCGCCGACCAGGGTCCACTGCCGCTCGGTGCTGAAGCCGAGGCGCTCCAGCAGCTGCCCGGCGGACAGCTCGCCGTCGCCCACCCGGACCCGGAGCCTGATCTCCTCGACCGCCTCGCGGACCCGCTGGCCGGGATCCAGCTCGGCCAGTTCCTGGGACAGGTGGGCCAGCCGCACCGTCCGGCCGCGCACCACCGTGCCGTCAACCAGGTGGCCCGGGCCGGTCGTGCCGGCCAGCAGGTTGAGCAGGGACGTCTTGCCGCTGCCGTTGACCCCGACGATCCCGACCCGGTCGCCCGGGCCGAGCTGCCAGGTCACGTCCTCGAGCAGCGGCCGGGCGACGCCGCCCGGCTGGTCCGGCGCCGGGCCGACCGACAGCGACACGTCCGCCAGCTCCAGGACCGTCTTGCCCAGCCGCGCGGTGGCCAGCCTGGTCAGCTCCACGGTGTCCCGGGCGGGCGGCTCGGCCGCGATGAGCGCGTTGGCCGTCTCCACCCGGAACTTGGCCTTGGTCGTGCGGGCCCGCGCGCCCCGCTGCAGCCAGGCCAGTTCCTTGCGGGCCAGGTTGCGGCGGCGGCGCTCGGTCACTTCCTCGCTGCGCTCACGTTCGGCCTGGGCCAGCACGTAGGCCGAGTAGCCGCCCTCGGCGGAGTGGACCTGGCCGCGGTCGACCTCCCAGGTCCGCTCGCAGATGGTGTCCAGCAGCCACCGGTCGTGGCTGACCACCACGACCGCGCCGCGGCCGATCTCCGAGCGGTCCCGCAGGTGCCGGCCGAGCCAGTCGATGGCCTCGAGGTCCAGGTGGTTGGTCGGCTCGTCGAGGAGCAGCACGTCGGGCTCGGCCACCAGCAGCGCGGCCAGCGCCACCCGGCGCCGCTCGCCGCCGGACAGCGTCCCGGCGGCCGCCGCCAGGCTCACCCCGGGCAGCAGCTCCGACACGATGGCGCGGACCCGGGGGTCGGCCTCCCACGGCACCTCACCGGACCGGCCGCGGAAGACGATCTGGCCCACCGGGCCGGCCAGCTGATCCTGCTGCGGCAGGTAGCCGACCCGCAGGCCGGCCGCGCGGGCCACCCGGCCCTCGTCCGGCGCGGTGGTCCCGGCCAGCAGGGCGAGCAGGGTCGACTTGCCCGCCCCGTTGCGGCCCACCACGCCGATCCGGTCACCAGCCCCGACTCCGAGCGAGACGCCGTCGAGCAGCCTGCGGTGCGCATAGGCCTTGGCCGCTTTTTCCAGGCTGATCAGGTTCACTGACCGGTACCCACCACGGTGGCCCCCGGCACCGGCCCGCTGACCCGGGCCACGGACCGGCACACCCCGGCCCCGGAGATGGCCACGGCCAGTTCCAGCGCACGCTCCGCGTTCGCCGCGAGGAACACGCAGGTCGGGCCGGAGCCGGACACCAGGGCCCCGAGCGCCCCGAGCTCCAGCCCCGCGGTCAGCGTCCGGCGCAGGGCGGGGAAGAGGGAGACCGCGGCCTGCTGCAGGTCGTTGCTCAGCCGCGAGCCGACCAGCTTGGCGTCGCCCGACCGCAGCGCGGACATGAGCCCGTTGTCGAGATCGGGCGAGATGGCCTTCCGCGGCACGCCCGGCTGGGCGCCTCTGAGCCGGTCCAGGGCGCCGTACACCTCGGGGGTGGACAGGTGCCCGTCGGCGAGGGCCAGCACCCAGTGGTACTGGGTGGCGGGGGCCAGCGCGGGCGTGAGCTGCTCGCCGCGGCCGCGGCCCACCGCGGTGCCGCCCAGCAGCGCGAAGGCCACGTCGCTGCCGACCGTGGCGGCGATCGGGATCAGCTGCTGCTGGGTCAGGCCGCAGCCCCACAGCTCGTTGCACGCGACCAGGGCGGCCGCCGCGTCGGCGCTGCCGCCCGCGAGCCCGGCGGCCACCGGGATCCGCTTGGCGATGGTGACGTGCACCCGGCCGGGCCCGCCCGCGCGATCGCGGACCGCGGACCGCAGCGCCGCGACGGCGCGCAGGGCCAGGTTGTCCCCGTCGGCGGGCACCTGGTCCGCGCCCTCTCCGGTGACGGTGACCCGGTCGCGCCCGGACGGCTCGACCGTGACCTCGTCATGGAGCGAAACGGCATGAAACACCGTCACCAGGTCGTGGTATCCGTCGGACCGGCGCGGACCCACCGCGAGCTGGAGGTTGATTTTGGCGGGAACCCGCACGCTGACCCACGTCACGATGATGCGATCGTACGCGCCGACGCGAGGCGGGCGAACTCCGCCACGCTCAGCGCCTCCCCGCGCGCGCCGGGGTCGATCCCGGCCGCGCGCAGCAGCCGCTCGGCCTCGGGTGCCGACCCGGCCCAGCCCGCCAGGGCGGCCCGGAGCGTCTTGCGCCGCTGGCCGAACGCGGCGTCGATCAGCGCGAAGACCTCGGCCCGGCTGGCGGCCGAGGCCGGGGGGTCGTGCCGGGTGAAGGCGACCAGCCGGGAGTCCACGTTCGGCACCGGCCAGAACACGGTGCGCGGCACGGTCCCGGCCGGGCGCGCGGCCGCGTACCAGGCCAGCTTCACCGACGGGCCGCCGTACACCCGCGAGCCCGGCCCGGCGCACATCCGGTCGGCCACCTCGGCCTGCACCATGACCAGGCCGCGCGCCAGCGAGGGCAGGGCGGCCAGCAGGTGCAGCACCACCGGCACCGCGATGTTGTACGGCAGGTTGGCGACCAGGAGCGAGGGCAGGCCCGGACCCGGCCAGCCGGCCGGGTCCGCGGCGTGCGCCGCGGCGGCCGCATCCCGCAGGCCGGGCTCGCCGATGCGCAGCGCGTCGGCGGGCACGACCAGCACCCGGCCGCTCAGGCCCGGGGCCCGGGCGGCCAGCGTGCCCGGCAGCTCGCCGGCCAGCAGGCGGTCGACCTCGACCGCGATCAGCCGGCTCGCGCCCGCCTCGAGCAGGGCCAGGGTCAGCGAGCCGAGCCCGGGCCCGACCTCCAGCACGACGTCGTCCGGGCCGAGCCGGGCCAGCGTGGCGATCCGCCGTACCGTGCCCTGGTCGGTGACGAAGTTCTGCCCGAGCCGCTTGGACGGCCGCAGGCCGAGCCGGCTGGCCAGCTCCCGGACGGCCCCCGGGGTGAGCAGCTGCACCTCCCGGCGCACCGTCACCATCCGGCCCCGGCCCGTGCGCCTCCGCTTGCGCACCGATGGACCATCGGTGCGGCTATAGCGACACCGATGTGCCATCGGTGTCGTGGACCTGGGTCGGATGTGACCCGTGGGGCAGTGAGCAGGGAGGCAGCGGGCCGGGAGGCAGCGAGCAGGGAGGCAGCGGGCGGCAGAACGGCAGGCGCAGGGGTGGCGGGCACCGCGGGCTACCAGGGGCCGAAGGCGCGCTGCGCGGTGGCCGTGATCAGGTCGCACATCCCGGCCAGGTCGAGGCCCTGCAGCTCGGCCAGGCAGCGGACGGTGTAGCCGGCCTGGGCGGGCTCGTTGGGCCGGCCCCGGTTGGGCACCGGGGTCAGGAACGGGGCGTCGGTCTCGGCCAGCAGCAGGTCGGCCGGGGCGGCCGCGGCCGCGTCACGCAGCGGCTGGGCGTTGCCGAAGGTGACGTTGCCCGCGAACGACATCAGGTAGCCGGCCTCGGCGCACTGCCGGGCCATGGCCACGTCGCCGGAGAAGCAGTGGAACACGACCCGGGGCGGCGGCCCCTCCTCGGCCAGGATGCGCAGCACGTCCGCGTGCGCCTCCCGGTCGTGGATCATCAGCGCCTTGCCGGTGCGCTTGGCGATCCTGATGTGCTCGCGGAACCACCAGCGCTGCAGGCCGGGATCGGCGTGGTCGCGGTAGTAGTCCAGGCCGGTCTCCCCCACCGCGACGACCCGCGGCTGCCGGGCCAGCGCCTCGATCTCGGCCAGCACCTGGTCCGCGGTGAGCGGAAGGTCAGGCCGCGGCGGCACCGATGCGTGCGGTGCTCGCGGCTCCCGGGCCTGGGCGGCGGGCGCGGTGGCGTCCTCGGTGTCGTTGGGGTGGATCGCGACCGCGGCGTAGACATCCTCGTGCTCCGCGGCGGCGCGCGCCGACCAGTGCGAGGACTCCAGGTCCGTCCCGACCGTGACCACCCGGACGATCCCCGCGGCCCGGGCCGCGGCCAGCACGTCCTGCGGCGGCCGGTCGATGAAGTCCAGGTGGGTGTGGGCGTCCAGGGCCGGCCGGGGCAGAGCAGGAGGCGGTACCGGGGCGGTCACCACGGCTCGTTCGGCCCGGGAGACATGCTCACGCGGCCCCGAGCCGGGCCAGTTCCTCGTCCACCACCGACTTGTCCAGCTTGGTGAACAGGGGCACCGGGGCGGACAGCGGCGTACCCGGCCGCAGCGGCACCGACGCCCAGCGGGCCGCGCCGTCGTACTGGCCGGTGATGACCGGGTAGGAGGGCCCGCCGTCCTCGTCGACTTCCTCCACGCGAGGCATGTCCGACCAGGTGCCCGTGCCGCCCAGCATCTCGTACACCTTCTGGGAGGAGCGGGGCAGGAACGGGGTGAGCAGCGTCTTGGCGTCGTCGACGAGCTGCAGAGCCACGTGCAGGACGGTGCGCATCCGGTCCGGGTCGGACTCGCGCAGCTTCCACGGGGCCTGCTCGGAGAAGTACTTGTTGGCCTCGGCCACCGTCCGCATCGTCTCGTTGATGGCGAACTTGAACCGGGACCGGGCCAGGTGCTCGCCGACCGTGCCGAAGGCCTCCCGGGACCGGGCCAGCAGGTCAGCGTCCGCGGCGGTCAGCTGGCCGGCCTCGGGGATCGACCCGATGTTCCGGGCCGCGAACGAGACGGCGCGGTTGACCAGGTTTCCCCAGGTGGCGACCAGCTCGTCATTGTTGCGCCGGACGAACTCGCTCCAGGTGAAGTCGGTGTCCTGGTTCTCCGGGCCGGCGATGGCCACGTAGTACCGCAGCGCGTCCACGTCGTAGCGGGCCAGGAAGTCCCGGACGTAGATCACCACCGAGCGGGACGAGGAGAACTTGCGGCCCTCCATGGTCAGGTACTCACTCGAGACCACCTCGGCGGGCAGGTTCAGCGTGCCCAGCGGCCCGGGCTCCCCGCCGCGGGCGCCGCGGCCGTTGTAGCCGAGCAGCATGGCCGGCCAGATCTCGGAGTGGAAGACGATGTTGTCCTTGCCCATGAAGTAGTACGACTCGGCGTCCGGGTCGTTCCACCAGGCCCGCCAGGCGTCCGGGTCGCCGCTGCGGCGAGCCCACTCGACGGACGCCGACAGGTACCCGATGACCGCGTCGAACCAGACGTAGATCCGCTTGTCGTTCCGGTCGCGCCAGCCGTCCAGCGGGACCGGCACGCCCCAGTCCAGGTCCCGGGTGATGGCCCGCGGCTGCAGGTCATCCAGCAGGTTCAGGGAGAACTTGAGCACGTTGGGCCGCCAGTGCCCGGCCTTGGCCTGCAGCCAGCCGCCCAGCGCCTCGGCGAAGGCGGGCAGGTCGAGGAAGTAGTGCTCGGTCTCCTTGAACAGCGGCGTCTCGCCGTTGATCCGGGACCGCGGGTTGATCAGGTCAGCCGGGTCGAGCTGGTTGCCGCAGTTGTCGCACTGATCGCCGCGGGCGCTGGGATAGCTGCAGATCGGGCAGGTGCCCTCGATGTAGCGGTCGGGCAGCGTCCGGCCGGTGGACGGCGAGATCGCGCCCAGCGTGGTCTTGGGGAAGATGTACCCGTTGGCCAGCAGCCGGGTGAAGATCTCCTGGGTGACCGAGGCGTGATTGCGGGTGGTGGTCCGGGTGAACAGGTCATAGGTCATGCCCAGGCCGGTCAGGTCGTCGACGATGACCCGGTTGTAGCGGTCGGCGAGCTCGCGGGCGGTCACGCCCTCGGCGTCCGCCTGGACCTGGATGGGCGTGCCGTGCTCGTCGGTGCCGCTCACCATCAGCACCTTGTTTCCTGCCATCCGCTGGTACCGGCTGAACATGTCGCACGGCAGGGCGAAGCCGGACACGTGACCGATGTGACGAGGGCCGTTAGCGTACGGCCAGGCCGGAGCGGACAGGATGGTGCGCATGGGTTAAAGCCTAGGGCCAGCCGCCGACTGCTCAAGGTTATTAACGGCGCTGTCCCCGGCCGGCGCGGCCGCAGCCACCACCACCGGGTGGCGGGTGTGCTTGATGCCCAGGATGGACAGGAAGAACGTGCCCAGGATGACCTGGCAGCTGACGATCAGCGCGGTGACCGACGGGATCATCAGCCGCAGCGAGTGCTCATAGTTCAGGTGGCTGAACTTCTGGCCGTTCCAGTTCAGCAGCGAGATGACGAGCCCGGCCAGGCCGGCCGCGCCGATCGCCGCGCCCAGCAGCAGCCCGCGTTCCAGGCTGAGCTTCTCCAGCAGCCGGGTGACCTTCGGCTCCTCGGGCAGGAATCCCTCCGAGCCGGCGTACACCTGGGTGAAAAGCCAGAACAGCACGGACTGGAAGCCAATCACCACCATGGCCGAGGCAGCCACCAGGGTGTCCACGTCGAAGGTCACGGTGCCGACCCGGAACGGGTGCGGTGAGACGATCGCGCCGATGACCAGGCCCGCGATGAGCAGCGCCAGGCCGGGCAGGAAGAACAGCCAGCGCGGGCTGAACAGCATCAGGAACCGCAGGTGGCGCCAGCCGTCCCGCCAGGTGTGCAGGTGCGGCGGCAGGCTCCGGCCGTCCTTGGCCAGCGTGGTCGGCACCTCGGTCACCCGCTGGCCGTACAGCGCGGCCTTGACCACGATCTCGCTGGCGAACTCCATCCCGGTGGCCTGCAGCCCCAGCGCCAGCACGCTCTCGCGCTTGAACCCGCGCAGCCCGCAGTGGAAGTCGCCGATCTTGCTGCGGAAGAACAGCCGGCCGATGAAGCTGAGCACCGGGTTGCCCAGGTAGCGGTGCAGCGGCGGCATGGCGCCCGGCGCGATCCCGCCGGCGAAGCGGTTCCCCATGACCAGGTCCGCCCCGTCGCGCAGCTCCTCGACGAACGGCATCAGGTTGGTGAAGTCGTAGCTGTCGTCGGCGTCGCCCATGATGACGTACGTGCCGCGGGCCGCGATGATGCCGCCCATCAGGGCGTTGCCGTAGCCCTTCTCGCTGACCGGCACGACCCGGGCACCCGCCTCGGTGGCCAGCCGCTGGCTGCCGTCCGTGCTCCCGTTGTCAGCCACGACCACCTCGCCGTCGATCCCGCTGGCGGTCAGGAACCCGATAGCCTTGCGGACGCACGTCGCCACGGTCTCCGCCTCGTTGAGGCAGGGCATGACCACGGTCAGCTCCACGTTTTCGTCTCCTTTGTTCACCGTCAGCGGATCGGCGGCATCGGCCGTCCGTGGTCGCGCGTCGTATTACCGTAGGCGGGGACGAACGCACTGCCACCGGCCGTTTGGTCACCGTCAGGGTTAAAAGCCAGCACAGGAGGGTACGGCTTGAGGGTAATGCCTGTGGCCGCGTCGCGTGCTCCATCCGCGCGGCGAGCCTGGTCCGTCCGCTCGAAAGTGCCCACCCGGGCCGGTGCCCGGGCGATGGCCGCGCGCGTCTGGGCCCATCACCGGCTGTTCCTCATCGTCATGATCCCGGCCGTGCTGCTGCGCGCCGACGCGGAGCTCGGCTACCGCTGGCAGGCATGGTTCAACGACTCGTTCGAATACGTGTCGAACACGGTCAGCTTCAGCCTGGACCCCACCCGGGTCTCCGGATACGAAATCTGGCTCAAGATCCTGCAGCCGCTGCACAGCTACGCCGTGATAACGATTCTGCAACACCTGATGGGCCTGGCCATCGGAGTGATGATCTACGCCCTGGCCAGGCACCGGTTCGGCGCCCCGGCCTGGCTGGCCACGCTGGCCGCCGTCCCGGTGCTGTACGACGGGTTCGAGATCGAGCTCGAGCACCTGATCCTGTCCGACACCCCGTTCCTGTTCCTGGTCACCCTGGCCGTCACGCTGCTGCTGTGGAAGCCGTCCGGGCCGTCGACCCGGATGTGCCTGCTGATCGGCGGCCTGCTCGGCCTGTCGGTCATCTTGCGCTCGGTCGGCGAGCCGCTGGTCGCCGTGTTCGTGATCTACATGATCATCAGGCGGTTCAACTGGCGGAAGATCCTGGCCGTGATCGCGGTGTGCGCGGTGCCCATCGTGGGCTACGCCGGGCTGTACGACCTGGAGCACGGCGAGTTCGCCATGGGCGACGCCACCGGCGTGTTCCTGTACTCGCGGGTGATGACGTTCGCCGACTGCAACGTCATCCACCCGCCCGCCAACGAGCTGTGGCTGTGCACCACGGTGCCGCCGGACAAGCGGCCGATCGCCCAGTCCTACATCTGGACCTCCCAGACGCCGCTGGACCGGCTGCCCCCGACGAAGTTCGAGCCGCTGCCGAACAAGCTGGCCGAGAACTTCGCCATCCGGGCCATCAAGGCCCAGCCGGTGCCCTACGTCAAGGCCGTCGCCTCGGACACCCTGAAGGTGTTCGCCTGGAACCGCGAGGTCTTCCCGAACGCGCAGACCTACAACGAGTACCTGTTCCTGCCCACGCCGACGCCGATCCCGTCCTGGGACAAGGCGAAGATCGGGCCGTATGACTCGTTCGCCGCGGCCTACCTGCACGGCAACCCGCTGACCCAGGTGGTCAACCCGTACGCCGCCATCATCCGGTACTACCAGATGTACGTCTGGCTGCCCGGGACCGTGTACGGGCTCATCCTGCTCCTCGGGCTGGGCGGCCTGGTGCTGGCCTGGCGGCGGCTGGGCGGCGAGGCCCTGCTGCCCTGGCTCATCTCGCTGGCCATGATCGTGGTCCCGGCCGCCACGGCGGAGTTCGACTACCGGTACGTGCTGCCCGCCGTGCCGTTCGCCTGCCTGGCCGTGGCCATCGCGTTCAGCTCGGAAGCGCCCGGCGGCGCCTGGATGCGGCGCCGGATGGGCGCGTTCCGGCGGGCCGGCGGCGGGGCCTCAGCCGGCGGTGCCGGGTCGGTCGCCAGCCCGGTCACCGAGGTCCCCGTCGCCGACGGCTCCGTCACCGGAGGCTCCGTCACTGGCGGCACCGTCACCGGAGGCTCCGTCACTGGCGGCTCCGTCACTGGCGGCTCCGTCAATGGCGGCGCCGGTGACCCGGTCGGCCAGGGCAGCGCGGGCGGCCCGGGCGGCCCGGCCGTGGAGCGGGCGGTCCGGAACGGCAGCCCGGTCCGCCCGAGCGGATCCGGGCCCGCGGCGGCCGGTTCCGGCGACGACCAGCGTGATCTCGCCACGGACGGCGCCTGAGCCTTCGCCCGCCCAGCCGGCCAGCTCAGCCAGGGTGCCGCGGCGGATCTCCTCGTGGGTCTTGGTCAGCTCGCGGCACACGACGGCCTGCCTGTCCCCGCCGTGCGAGCCGGCCAGCTCGGCCAGCGTCACGGCCAGCCGGCGGCCGGACTCGAAGTAGACCTGGGTCCGGCGGTCGTCGGCCAGCTCGGCGAACCGGCGCTGCCGCTCACCGGGGCGCCGGGGCGGGAATCCCTCGAAGCAGAACCGGTCGGTGGGCAGACCGGAGACGGCCAGCGCGGTCGTCACCGCGGACGGCCCGGGCAGCGCCGTCACCCGCAGACCGGCTGCGGCGGCCGCGGCGACCAGCCGGTAGCCCGGGTCGCTGATCCCGGGCATGCCCGCATCGGTGACGAGCAGGACGTCCTGGCCGCCCTGCAGGGCCTCGACGAGCTCACCGGCCCGGCGGGTCTCCACCGCGTCGTAGTAGGAGATGACCCGGGCCGTCAGGGTGATGCCCAGGCTGGCGGCGAGCCAGCGGACGCGGCGGGTGTCCTCGGCCGCGATGACGGCCGCCCCGGCCAGCTCCTCGGCCAGCCGGGCGGAGGCGTCCTCGGCCCGGCCGATGGGCACCGCCGCCAGCGTCAGCACGCCCGTCCGGTCGCGCTGTTCGTCACGTTGAGCCATGACCGTATCTTCCCGCTCACGCGGCGGCCCGCCACCGCGCGGGGGCAGTAGCATGTGCCCGATGATGGGTACCGAGGCCGGGCTGGCCGCTCCAGCAGGCGACGAGGCCAGCCGGCTCTCGGCGCTGCGGGCGCGGCTGTCGGCGCCGATGCCCAGCGACCGGCTGTGGGGCTGGCTCGGGCCGCTGCTCGTCACCGCGTTCGGCGGGTGGCTGCGCTTCGACCGGCTGGCCATCCCGCGGGCCGTGGTCTTCGACGAGACCTACTACGCCAAGGACGCCTGGAGCATCCTGCAGCACGGCGTCGAGTGGAACTACGTCACCAGCGCCAGCAATCCGAACCTGGCCAACGACCTGATGCTGCAGGGCCACACCAACCTGTTCGCGGCGTGCAGCGGCACCGGCTGCGGCGAGTACGTGGTCCAGCCCGAGGTGGGCAAGGAGCTCATCGCCGTCGGCGAGTGGCTGTTCGGGCTCAACTCCTTCGGCTGGCGGTTCTCCAGTGCCGTGGTCGGCACGCTGGCCATCCTGCTGATGTGCCGCATCGTCCGGCGGCTGACCCGGTCCACGCTGCTGGGCTGCATCGCCGGGCTGCTGATGTCGCTGGACGCGCTGGAGTTCGTGCTGTCCCGGACGGGGATCCTGGACATCTTCCTGATGTTCTTCATCCTGGCCGCGTTCGGGTGCCTGCTGGTCGACCGGGACAAGTCCCGGGACGCCCTGGCCGAGGGCGTCGTGCGGCAGGCCGGCGGGCCCTCCGGTCCCCGGCTGGGCCTGCGCAAATGGCAGCTGGCCTGCGGGATCCTGCTGGGCCTGGCCGTCGGGACCAAGTGGATCGCGGCCTGGTACATCATCGCCTTCGCCGCGCTCGTCATCACCTGGGAGATCGGCGCCCGCCGGGCCGCGGGCCTGCCGTCCTACATCCGGGGCGCGTTCCGCGAGGCGATCTGGCTGCCGCTCACGTTCGTCGTCATCCCGCTCATCGTCTACGTGGCCACCTGGAGCAACTGGCTGCTGACCAGCACCGGCTACTTCCGCGACTACGGGAAGACGCACGGCGTGAGGGCCCCGGTCATCTCGGCGCTGTACTCGCTGTACGAATACCACCTGCAGGCCATCGGCTTCGGGCTGGGCCTGAGCACGCCGCACCCGTACCAGTCGCAGCCCTGGGACTGGCTGCTGATGACCCGGCCGGTCGCCTTCTTCTACCAGTCCTACAGCGGGCCGGTCGCCGGGGCCCCGTACGCGTGCCCGTCCAGCGGCTGCACCGGGCCGTCCTGGTCCCAAGAGGTGCTGGCCATGGGCACCCCGCTCATCTGGTGGAGCGCCATGCTGAGCCTGGTGTTCTGCCTGGGCTGGTGGCTGCTGCACCGGGACTGGCGGGCCGGCGCGGTGGTGCTGTGCGTGATCGCGGGCTGGGGACCGTGGTGGCCGCTGGTCACCCGGACCAAGTTCTACTACTACGCGCTGGAATTCGAGCCGTTCCTCATCATGTCGATCGTGCTG
Organism: uncultured Actinomycetes bacterium; assembly: GCA_963744005.1. Taxonomy (GTDB): domain Bacteria; phylum Actinomycetota; class Actinomycetes; order Streptosporangiales; family Streptosporangiaceae; genus Palsa-504. Next base: position 105,767 of record CAVURU010000005.1, read on the forward strand.
TGCCTGGGGCTGATCCTCGGGCCGGCCGCGGCCAGCGTCCGGCGGCGCTCGCTCGGCGCCGGGATCGTGGGCGCCTACGTCCTGGCCACGCTCATCATGTTCTGGTACTTCTACCCGGTCATCGGGGCCAAGGTCATCCCGTACCAGGACTGGCTCAGTCACATGTGGTACCGGATCGGTCACGGCTGGATCTGAGGCTTACAGCGGGCTCTGAGCTTCCCTTCAGCCCGCCTCAGGGCACCGGTGCATAATAGAGATCAACGGGGCGCACTAGTCAACGGGGGCCAGTGGCGTGATTTCCGTAACACGGGGTACGTTTTCAGCGCTCCAACGCGTCTATATAGGCACAGAGATGACAACCCGGAGCGAACCATGAGCCGAGCCGAACACTCCAGTGAAGACCGCGAGCGCTTCGAGCGTGACGTCGTCCCCCAGCTTGGCCAGCTGTACCCGGCGGCGCTCCGGATGACCCGGAACCCGACCGACGCCGAGGACCTGGTCCAGGAGACGTCAGCCAAAGCCTATGCGGCGTTCGGCCAGTTCACGCCCGGGACGAACCTGCGGGCCTGGCTGAACCGGATCCTGACCACCACGTTCATCAACGTGTACCGCAAGCGGCGGCGCGAGCCGCAGCAGGCGCTCGGCGGCGACCTGGCCGAGTGGCAGATGTCGGCCGACCGGCTGACCCCGCCGGTCCCGTCGGCCGAGGCGGAGGCGCTGGACCGCACCACCGACTCCGACCTGCTCCGCGCCCTGCGGGACCTGCCCGGCGAGTTCCGGACGGCCGTCTACCTGGCTGACGTCGAGGGATACCCCTACCGCGAGATCGCCGAGATCATGGGCACCCCGGTCGGCACGGTCATGTCGCGGCTGCACCGCGGCCGCCGCAAGCTGCGCGAGCAGCTGCTGGCCAGCCGGCTGGGCAGCGCCTCGGCCGAAGGCGCCTGATCACCAGGGTCGTCCCCACGCGGTAGCCCGCCCGAGGTGATAGGACGCTCGGGCGCCCGCATGTCGGCCGACCGGGGCGATCCGGGCCAGCGGTTAACGACATCGTTGTCACCACGACGCGCACCTGACGACGTGGTTGTCACTACGACGCGGTTGCCCGCCCGGGGCGATAGGCCGCCGGGCGCCAGCCGTCAGCCGACCGGGGCGGGCTCCCAGCCCAGGGCGACCGGGTCGTAGATGCGCTCGACGTAGATCTGGTGCCACAGGGAGAACACGACCAGCAGCCAGACCTGCCGCCAGGTGACGTCCGGGTCCCCGGCCCGGAAGCGGCGCAGCAGGTCGGCGGCGGCCGCCTTGTTCAGCCACTGGCCGGTCTGCGCGGTGCGGACGACCTGCTCGGCGAAGCCGAACATGCTGCCCGCCAGCCATGTCCCGAGCGGGACCGGGAAGCCGAGCTTGGCCCGCTCGGCGGCGGCCTGCGGCAGCAGCTCGCCGACCGCCTCCCGAAGCGCGAACTTGGTCGTGCCCGCCGCGGTCTTCTCCACCCGGGCCAGCCGGGCCGCCACGGCCAGCACCTCGCGGTCCAGGAACGGGGTGCGCAGCTCCAGGCCGTGCGCCATGGCCATCCGGTCCGCCTTGACCAGGATGTCGCCCGGCAGCCAGGTGTTGACGTCGATCAGCTGCATGGTGGCGACGTCGTCCAGGCCGGCCTCGGCGGCCTGCCGGTAGACCGGGTCGGTCACGTCGAACTCGCTGGCCTTGCCGCCGCGGACCAGCTGCCGGGCCTCTTCGGCGCGGAACACGTAGGCGTTGCCGATGTACCGCCGCGGCAACGGGGTGGAGGTCCGGTTGAGCAGGCCCTTGCCCCGCTTGCCGGCCGGCAGCTCGGCCGCCACCCGGTTGATGGTGGCCCGGCCCCAGCCGGGCAGCGCCCGGCCCGCCCGCACCACCCCGGGCTGGTAGTAGACGCCGTAACCGCCGAACAGCTCGTCGGCGCCTTCGCCGGACAGCACCACCTTGACGTGCTTGCGGGCCTCGCGCGCCGCGAACCACAGCGGGACCGCCGCGGCGTCGGCCATCGGGTCATCCAGGTGCCAGATGATCCGGGGCAGGGAGGCAACGAACTCATCGGCGGAGATGACGTACGGGACCGACGTCAGGCCGAGCGCGGTCGCGGTCGCCTCGGCGTGGTCGATCTCGCTGTAGCCTTCGGCGTCGAAGCCGACGGTGAAGGTCATCAGGCCCGGGACCGACTCGGCGGCCAGCGCGCACAGCGTGGCCGAGTCCACCCCGCCGGACAGGAAGGCGCCGACCGGCACGTCGCTGCGCAGGTGAACCGCGACCGAGTCGCGCAGCGCGGCCAGGATCTTCTCCGGCGAGGCCGAGGACGGTGACCGGGCAGGCCGGAATTCCGGCCGCCAGTACCGGAACACGTCGACCCGGCCGCCCGGCCGGGCGATCAGCACGTGCCCCGGCGGCAGCGCCCGCGCCGGCGGCACCAGGGTGGCCGGCGCCGGGACGTACTGGAACGACAGGTACCGGCGCAGCGCGTCGGGATCGATCGCGGTCACCTCGCCGGAATCGGCCAGGGCCTTGCGCTCGGAGGCGAACCGGAGCTGCGGGCCCGGCCGGGACCGCTGGCCGCCGGCGGTCAGGGCGTAGAAGAAGGGCTTGATGCCGAACGGGTCCCGGGCGCAGAACAGCTCACGAGCGCGCCGGTCCCAGATGGCGAACGCGTACATCCCGCGGAGCTCGCGGACCACGTCCTTGCCGAGCCACGCGTACATCTCGACCAGGACCTCGGCCGGTGACCTGGTGCGCAGCTGGACGCCGCGGGCGGCCAGGCGCTGGGCCAGCTCGACGTAGTTGTAGATCTCGCCGTCGAAGGCCAGCACGTACCGGCCGTCGGCGGAGTACATCGGCTGGCGCGCATCGGCGGCCGGGTCGATGACGGCCAGCCGCCGGAAGGCCACGGCCAGGTCGGGGTCGGCGAAGTAACCCTCGTCATCAGGGCCGCGATGGGCGACGCGCATGGCGGAGCGGCCCGCCCACTCGGTATCGGGGCCTGCCCCGTCTGCCAGCGCCAGGCAGCCGGTTATTCCGCCCATGCAAGCCGCCCAACGATCGCGATGGTCCCTGCGCCCCCGGATCAGGTTACCGTGCCCGGTCTACCTGGGCTGGAACCTGACGCCGCCGTCGAGGCGGATAACGTCGGCGTTGAGGTAGTCGTTCCGGATCACGCTCAGGATCAGGTCGCTGAACTCCTCCGGGAGGCCCATCCGCTTGGGGAACACGATCGGGGCCGCGAGCTGCGCCTTGAACGCCTCCGGGTCGGCGTTGAAGCCGTAGATCGGGGTGTCGATGATGCCCGGGCAGATGGTGTTGACCCGGACCCCGACCGACGACAGGTCTCGCGCGGCGGGCACGGTCATCCCGATGATGCCGCCCTTGGACGCCGAGTAGGCGATCTGGCCGATCTGCCCCTCCATGCCCGCCACCGACGAGGTGTTGATGATGACTCCGCGCTGGCCGTCGGCGTCGGCCGGCTCGGTCTTGGCGATGGCCGCAGCGGCGATGCGCAGGAGGTTGAAGGTGCCGATCAGGTTGATGCTGATGACCCGCTGATAGGTAGCCAGGTCGTGCGGGGTGCCGTCCCGGGCGACGGTACGTGCCGCCGTCGCGATACCTGCGCAGCTGACCGCGACCCGGAGCGGGGCCCCGGTACCGGCCGCGACGTCCACCGCCGCCTGGACCGACGCCTCGTCCACCACGTCGGTGTGCGCGAACAGGCCGCCGATCTCGTCGGCCGCCTGCTTGCCGCCCTCGTCGTTGAGGTCAGCGATCACGACCCTGGCGCCGGCCGCGGCCAGCGCGCGAGCGGTGGCCAGGCCGAGCCCGCTCGCCCCGCCGGAAACGATCGCTGCAGTCCCGTTCACGTCCATGTCCGGAGCATACATACCCGCCCCATTCCGGGGCACCCCCTCAGGCCCGGGGTTCTCGTCCGCGCCCGGCCCGCCGTCGCGGCGCCGGGGCCCGCGGGAATGTCAGAGGTGACGGTTAGGGTCAGGGAATGAGGAAGCTACGGGGAAATCCATGGGCGGTCCTGGTCGTCGTGTCGCTCGGGTTCTTCATGACCCTGCTCGACCTGACCATCGTCAACATCGCGATCCCGGACATGATCGCCAGGTTGCACGCGTCCCTGGACGACATCCTCTGGGTGCTGAACGCGTACGCGCTGGTGCTGGCCGTCCTGGTCATCACGGCCGGGCGGCTGGGCGACATCTTCGGCCCGCGCACCATGTTCCTGGCCGGGATCACGGTGTTCACGGCGGCCTCGGCCGCCTGCGGCTTCGCGCCCGGGGCGGGCTGGCTGATCGGGTTCCGCGCGGTGCAGGGGCTGGGCGCGGCCATGCTGATGCCGCAGACGCTCGCCATCGTCACCATGTCCTTCCCGCCGGAGCGGCGGGGCGCGGCGTTCGGCGTCTGGGGCGCGGTGGCCGGCCTGGCCACGATCGCCGGGCCCACGCTGGGCGGCCTGCTGGTCACGGCCTTTGACTGGCGCTGGATCTTCTTCGTCAACCTGCCCATCGGCGCCGTCGTGCTGGCCGTGACCCCGGTCATCGTCCCGGCGCTGCAGCCGGGGCGGCGGCACCGGCTCGACCTGCTCGGCGTGGCCCTGGCCAGCCTGGCCCTGCTGGCCATCTGCTACGGGCTGGTCGAGGGGCAGCGGTACGACTGGGGCACGGTGACCTCGTTCATCAGCATCCCGCTCATCATCGGGACGGGCGTGGTCCTGCTGGCCGTGTTCCTGCTGATCCAGAAGCTCCGGCAGACCGGCGAGCCCCTCATCCCGTTCGCGCTGTTCCGGAACCGGAACTTCACGCTGATGAACTGGGTGTCGTTCACGCTGTCCATCGGGATGCTCGGCATCTTCCTGCCGTTCACCATCTACCTGCAGTCCGCGCTCGGCTTCTCCGCGCTGAAGGCCGGCCTGACCATGGCCCCGTCGTCGCTGATCATGATCGTGGTCGCGCCGTTCCTGGGCCGGGCCACCGACAAGGTCGGCGGCAAGTACATCCTGATGAGCGGCCTCACCCTGTTCGCGGTGGGCATGGGCTGGGCCGTGCTGGTGGCGCAGACCAACTCCACCTGGCAGGACTTCCTGGCGCCGATGATCGTGGCCGGGCTGGGGATGGGCGGCACGTTCGCGCCGCTCACCACCACGGCCATGCGTGACGTCGAGCCGGTCATGGCCGGCGCGGCGTCCGGGATGCTCAACACCGTCCGGCAGGTCGGATCGGTGATCGGCACCGCCGCGGTCGGCGCCCTGCTGCAGAACCGGCTGGCCGCAGCGCTGACCGAGGAGGCGACGACGCGCTCAGCGTCGCTGCCCGCCAGCGTCCGCGGCCCGTTCATCGCCGGGATCCGGGATGCCGCCGCCAGCGGCCTGGTCGGCGCCGGCCCCGCCACGGCCGCTCCGCAGGGCGTCCCGGCCGCGCTCGCCGGGGAGCTGCGGCAGCTCGGGGCGGTGGTGTTCAGCCACGGCTACGTGGAGGCGATGCGCTGGACCATGGTCATGCCCATCGCCGTGGTGTTCCTGGCCGCGGTCAGCTGCCTGGCCATCCGGCAGCCGCGCGGCCGGGAGCGCCTGGCCGTCGCCGCCCCGTCACCCGCCCAGCTGGCCGGGTCCATGAGCGCACCCAGCAGCTCCGGCGCAGCCGGAACCGGCCCAGGCCGCGAGTCCGGGACGCCCGCCTAGGGGCCGGCCCGGAAGGACGGGCCGGCTGAAGCCGGGCGGCCGGCCGCGGCCAGGAATTCAAGGGCCGAGCCCGGGCTCGTTTCCCGCAGAGGTCATAATGGGCCCACTACCCGGCATCACGGGGCGGGCATGACACGGGCAATCGTCGCTGGAGGGACCCACCATGAGGCACCCTTCCGGCCCCGGAACGAGACCTACCGCCGGCGCGGCCCGCCCGGACGGCGGCGGTCCCGATCCCGCCCGGCAGCCCGGACCCGGCGACGTGCCCCGGGTGATCCGCTGAGCACCGGGCCGGACGGCCCGGACCGGCTGCCCGCGGCCCGGGAGGCCGCAGACCCGCCCGCCCGCGGGAGCCGCCCGGAGATCAGCAGCCTGCGAGCGGGACCACCGCTCGGCGGCATGAGCGCCGCCCTCGACCAGCCGGGGCCGGTGCTGGCCATCGACGCCATGGGCGGCGACCACGCCCCGGATGAGATCGTGGCCGGGGCGCTCGCCGCCCATCGCGAGCATGGCATCCAGATCCTGCTGGCCGGGCCCGCCGCCCGGCTGCGGGAATCGCTGACCAAAATGGGCGCCGACCCCGGCGGCAGTGAGCTCGGCATCGTCGCCGCCGAGGACAACCTGGCCATGGACGAGGGCGCGCTGGCCAGCCTGCGCCGCCCCCGGTCGAGCGTGGCCGTGGCGTGCCAGCTGGTGCGCCGCGGCGAGGCGGCCGCCGTGGTCTCGGCCGGGTCAACGGCCGGGGTGGTCGCCACCGCGCGGCTGCGGCTGCGGTCACTGCCGGACGTGCCGCGGCCCGGGCTGGCCGTGGTCCTGCCCACCCGGCCCGGCCGGACGGTGCTCATCGACGCCGGCGCCACCGCCGACCCCAAGCCGGAGATGCTCGTGCAATTCGGCCAGCTCGGCGTGGCCTACGCCCAGCTGGCCCTGGGCGTGGCCAGCCCGCGGGTCGGGCTGCTGACCATCGGCTCGGAGCCCGGCAAGGGGAACAAGTTCACCCGGCGGGCGCACGAGCTGCTAGCCGCCGACCCGCCGCACGGCGCCCTCCCGCTGGCCTTCGCGGGCAACGTCGAGGGCGGCGATCTGCTGGCGGGCGAGGTCGACGTGATCGTGACCGACGGTTTCACCGGGAACGTCGCGCTCAAGACCCTGGAGGGCTCGATCCGGTTCGCGGCCGCCGAGCTGCGGTCCGCACTGACCGGGACGGCCACCGCCCGGCTGGGCGCCTTCCTGCAGCGCCGCGGCCTGCGGGCGATGGCCGCGCGGCTGGACGCGGACAGCTACGGCGGCGCCGTCCTGCTGGGCCTGGGCGGAACGGTGGTGATCGCGCACGGGGCCAGCACGGCCCGGGCCATCACCTCCGCCTGCCTGCTCGCGGCCGAGCTGGCCCGCGGCGAGATCACCGAGAAGATCACCCAGCGGCTCGCCCCCGGCCGGGCGCCGAGGACGGGCGGGCATTTCCTGCGTCGCCCCTGATCGCCGATACGCTGAAGCCATGGCCGATCCACAACAGGTTCTCAGCGACCGGATGCACGACGCCATCGTCGCCTCGTTCGGCGCGGAGTACGGCGACGCCGACCCGCTGATCCGGCCATCGTCGTTCGCGGACTTCCAGGCCAACGTGGCCCTCCCGCTGGCCAAGCGGCTGGGCCGCCCGCCGCGGGAGATCGCCGCCGAGCTGGCCGCCCGGCTCGACCTGGCCGGCATATGCGAGGCACCGGAGGTCAGCGGGCCCGGCTTCATCAACCTGCGGCTGACCGGCAGCTGGATCGCCGGCCAGGTCTCGCGGATGCTCGGCGACGTCCGGCTCGGCGTGCCGCTCGCGGCGGCGCCGCAGACCGTGGTGGTGGACTACTCCTCGCCCAACATCGCCAAGGAGATGCACGTCGGGCACCTGCGCACCACCATCGTCGGCGACGCCATCGTGCGCGTCCTGGAGTTCGCCGGCCACCGGGTGATCAGGGACAACCACGTCGGCGACTGGGGCACGCAGTTCGGCATGCTGATCGAGCACCTGCTCGACGTCGGCGAGGACTCGCCGGAGGCGGGCCTGCTGCGGACCGACCCGAACGCGTTCTACCAGGCCGGGCGCCGGAAGTTCGACTCCGACCCGGAATTTGCCGAACGGTCCCGCAAGCGCGTCGTGGACCTGCAGGGCGGCGATCCCGGCACGCTGCAGCTGTGGCAGGAGATCGTGGATCTGTCCGGGGACTACCTGCGCCGCACCTACGCCCGCCTCGGCGTCACCCTCACCGACGCGGACATCCGGGGCGAGAGCTTCTACAACGCGATGCTGGCCGACACGGTCGCCCTGCTGGAGGAGAAAGGGCTCGCGGTCTACAGCGAGGGCGCGCTGTGCGCGTTCCCGCCCGGCTTCACCGGCCGCGAGGGCAAGCCGCTGCCGCTGATCATCCGCAAGAGCGACGGCGGCTACAACTACGCCACCACCGACCTGGCCACGATCCGTTACCGGGTCGACGAGCTGGGCTGTGACCGGGCCGTCTACGTGGTCGGCGCGGACCAGTCGCTGCATTTCCAGATGGTGTTCGCGGTGGCCCGGGAGGCGGGGTGGATCCCGGCCGGGGCCCGCTTCGAGCACGCCCAGGTCGGCCTGGTGCTCGGCCCGGACGGCAACCGGCTGCGGACCAGGGCCGGAGACAACGTCCAGCTCAGCGACCTGCTGAGTGAGGCGGTCGACCGGGCCCGCGGCATCCTCGACGAGGTCGACGCCTCGGCCCGGTTCGGGCCGGATGAGCTGGACGGCATCGCCGAGGCGGTCGGCATCGGCGCGGTGAAGTACGCCGACCTGTCCACCGCCCGGGAGAGCGGCTACGTGTTCGACTGGGACCGGATGATCTCCTTCCGCGGCAATACTGGCCCCTACCTGCAGTACGCCACCGCGCGGATCCGGTCGATCTTCCGCCGGGCCGGCGACGAGGACGTCCCGGCCGACGCGGTCGCGATCACCGCTCCGCCCGAGCGGGCGCTGGCCCTGCGGCTGCTGGACTTCGGCGCGGCGCTGAGCCAGCTCGGCCAGACCGCCGAGCCGCACCGGCTGTGCGCCTTCCTGTACGACGTGGCCAGCCTGTTCACCACGTTCTACGAGGAGTGCCCGGTGCTGAAGGCCGACTCGCCGGAACTGCGGGCGTCCCGGCTCGCGCTGTGCGCCGTCACCCTGCGCGTCCTGGCCACCGGCCTGGACCTGCTCGGCGTGCCCGTACCCGAGCAGATGTAGTCCGGCACGGGGCAACCGCGCCCCGGCCGCCGGAGCGGCGCGAGCGCGCGGCCTCGCCTAAGCGGGACCGGATGCCGTAGGCTCGAAGCGGTAGGCCAGAAACCGCGCGTTTGGGAGGCGGTCGTGTCCGGGCTCATCTTGGTGGTGCTGATCGGCATCCTGGTGGCATACGGCTACACGCGCTTGCGCGGCCGGATGAAGCTCCCCGTCTCGGGGAAGAACTGGCTGGCCCCGATAGTCATCGTGGGCGTCGCGTTGCTCCTGGTGTGGGCCACCCACAACGGCCACTGATCAGCCGGCCCTGGCCAGCCAGCCCTGACGAGCCGGCCTGAGCTCGGCGCTCAGCTCTTGCGGCCGCTGCGGGGCATCTCGAACCAGACGGCCTTGCCCTCGGGTGTCGGCCGGGACCCCCAGCGGGTGGCGAGCTGCTCGACCAGGTAGAGGCCGCGGCCGCCTTCGTCGGTGTCGGTGGCGGTCCGGATCCGGGGCAGCCGCAGGTCCGGGTCGAAGACCTCGACCCACACTGAGCTGGCTCCGCGCCGCAGCCGCAGCGCGAACTCCCGCGCGGCCGCATTTACCCCGCGGGACGCGGACGGACCGGGATCGGCGGGCCCGGTGTCCCAGTTCCGGCCGGTCTCCATCGTGAGCCGGACCGGCGGGTCGCTGACCTGGACCGTACCCTCGCTGACCTGGACCGCGCCGTCGCTGACCTGGACCGCGCCCGAGGCCGGGGCGGGCGCCTCGGCCGGGGCGGACGCGACCCGGACAGCGTCCTTCTCCCCGGCCCGGGGCGGCACCGGACGCGGCTCGGCGGATCGCGGCGCGCTCGCCGGGGCGGGCCGGACCACGTCCAGGTCGAGGTCGAGACGCCGGCCCGGGCTCGGCGTGACCGAGGCGTGCAGGACCGAGTTCGTGACCACCTCGGAGACCAGCAGGCAGGCCAGGTCGATCTGCTCGGCGTCCATGCCCCACGAGCCGAACGTCTGGGCGGCCAGCCGCCGGGCCTCGGACACCATGATCGGCTCGGCCGGGAACACCCGCTCGACCGAGGCCAGGTCCGACGGCGACGACTTCACCACCAGGATGGCCATGTCATCGTCGATGTCCCCGGGGACCGCGTACTCGGCCGCGGTGGCCACGGCGTCGGCGTCGCCGCTGGCCGCCGCGGCCCGGACCGCCTGCTGCAGCATGTCGAGCGCTTCGTCCTCGGTGTAGTGCCCGGAGCCGTCGGCGCGGGTCCGCCGGTCGGTCAGCCCGTCGGTGTAGAAGACCAGGACGGCGCCGGGCGGCAGGACCGTCGTCTGCTCCTTATAGGTGGGCAGGCCCGGGATCCCCTTGCCGCGCACGCCGAGCAGCACGCCCTTGTGCTGGAAGTCCAGCTGCCCGGCCCGGCCGCCGCTGACCATGAGCGGGGCGTCATGGCCGGCGTTGGCGAAGGTCAGCTCCCGCGACCACGCGTCGTAGATCATGTAGATGCAGCTGACCGTGGGCGGGTCGGCCGCCAGCGGCACGCCGGCGTCATCCGCCGGCGCCAGGGAGCGGCACCACTCGTCCAGCTTGCGCATGATGTCGGCGGGCGGATTCTCGTCCTGGGCGAAGGCCCGCAGCGCCGCGCGAATCTGGCCCATGATGGCTGCCGCGCGCGCGCCGCGGCCCTCCACGTCACCGATGACGATCCCGACCCGCCCGGCGGCCAGCGGGATGATGTCGTAGAAGTCCCCGCCGACCTGCGTCTGGATCCCCTGGCCCTGGGCCTCCAGCGGCTTGGCCGGCACGTACCGGCAGGCCACCTCGAGCCCGTCCAGGTCCGGGATCACCTGCGGGAGCAGGCTCTTCTGGAAGGCCAGCGCGGTCTGCCGCTCGGTCTCGAAGAGCATCGAGTTGTCGATGGCGATGGCCACCCGGCTGGCGATCGCGCCGATCAGGTCGCGGTCGGGCGCGGCGTAGCTACGCTCCTCGCGGTCGCTGAGCCGGGACAGGGCCAGGCTCATCACGCCCAGCAGCTCGCCCCGGGCGTAGAGCGGGGCCGCCACCACCGAGCTGAGCCCGGCCTCATGCGCCGCGGCGAGGCTCTCCGCGCTGGGCACCGGGTAGTAGTCCAGGTCCAGGTCGGTCACCACGATCGTGTCCAGGCGGGCCATGGCCTGCTGGCAGAAATGGCCCTCGGGATAGCGGATCGGCTGGCCCACCTGGGCCCAGGTGCCCGGCGGCGGCTCCCAGTCGCTGGCGTGCCGGTGCACCCGGCGGATGAGCTGCTCGCCCTGGAGCAAGTCGATGAAGCAGTGGTCGGCGAACTGCGGGACGAGCAGGTCCGCCACGTGCTTCAGCGTGATCCCGATCTCCAGCGAGCCCGCCAGCCGCTCGCCGACGCGTTCCAGCAGGGCGATCCGGTCCTGCTGGAGCGGCCCGTCGTGCTGGCTGGCCTCGCGGGCCAGGATGACGATCCCGTCGATGTCGCCGCCCGGATGGCGCAGCGGCACGGCCTGGGCCCGCATGAGGGCCCGGGACCCGTCGCCCCGGTCGGCCTCGAAGGTGCCCTCCCACGACCGGCCCCGCAGCACCTGGCCGCCGATGTCCTCCAGCGTGCGCAGGTCATCACTGGAGAACAGGCCGAGGGACAGGATGGGGGCTCCGGCCAGCCGGGCCAGCTCGCCTGGGATGCGGAAGAGCCGGGCGGCGTAGGAGTTGAGGAACAGCAGGTTGCCGAACCGGTCGGCGACCACGATCCCGATGTCGGCCTGGCCGAGCACCATGTCAGCCGGAAGGTACGCATCGAATGCGCCTTCGCCCCAGCTCGTCATGCCGGCGCTCCCATCCTGTCAGCGTAGCCGAAGGACACGATCACGCTCCGGATACCGCGCGAGAGGGCCGCCCGGACGCCAGCCGTCACGCATGCGTCGTGGCCGGCCACCATGCGTATCACCTCGCGTCGGGTTGTATCCCGGCGTGGCCGAGTTCATGCATCACGACCGGATCACCGCCTCTCCCCCCGGGGAGGTTGCGGACGCAGCTTCCTCAGGGAGAAAGCCGCTCGACCGCCCAGCGGCCGTCGCCACGCCGGTAGCGCAGCCGGTCGTGCAGCCGGTCCGCACCCGACTGCCAGAACTCCACCGTGTCCGGGATCAGCAGGTAGCCGCCCCAGAAATCGGGCATCGGGATGTCCGGCCCGGCCGGCCAGCGCTGCTCGAGCTCCGCGGCGCGGCGGTCGAGCTCGGCCCGGGAGGCGATGACCCGAGACTGCCGGCTGACCCAGGCCCCGATCTGCGAGCCGCGCGGCCGCGACCGGAAGTACGGCTCGCTGTCGGCCTGCGATATCACCTGCACGCGGCCCTCGACGGTGACCTGCCTGCCCATGACGTACCACGGGAAGACCACGCAGGCCGCCGGGTGGGCGGCGAGGTCGCGCCCCTTGCGCGAGGTCCGGTTGGTATAGAAGGTGAATCCCTCCGGGCCGTGGTCCTTGAGCAGCACCGTGCGGGCCCGCGGGCCGTCCTCGGCGGACACCGTGGCCAGCACCATGGCGGCCGGCTCGGGGACACCGTGGCGGCGGGCCTCGGCCAGCCAGCGGGCGAACTGCGTCATCGGGTCAGCGGCCAGGAGGTCTTCGGCCAGCGGCGGCCGGTCCGGATCGCGCTGCATCGGGTCCATGGACACTGATCTTGGCACCCGGCGCTCCGCAGGTGATCGGCCGCCGCCCGCTCGGCGACATGGGCCGCGGTGCGTCCCCCGGTAAGCTGCCAGGATGAGCCACGTGGTGATCCCGGCCGGGCTCAAGCCGGCCGACGGCAGGTTTGGCAGCGGACCGGCCAAGATCCGTTCCGGGCAGCTTGACGCCCTGGCCCGCTCGGGAGCCGCCTATCTCGGCACCAGCCATCGCCAGGCTCCGGTCCGGTCGCTGGTGCGGCGGGTCCGGACCGGGCTGGCCGAGCTGTTCGGACTGCCCGATGACTACACGGTGGTGCTGAGCAACGGGGGGACCAGCGCGTTCTGGGACGCAGCCGCATTCGGGCTGATCCGCGAGCACGCCCAGCACCTGAGCTTCGGCGAGTTCTCGGCCAAGTTCGCCGCCGTCACCGACCGGGCCCCATGGCTGTCCTCGCCCACCGTGATCACCTCCGAGGCCGGCACGCATCCGGAGCCGCAGGCCGAATCCGGGGCCGACGTGTACGCGCTGACCCACAACGAGACCTCGACCGGGGTGGCGATGCCGGTACGCCGGGTCCCGGGCGCCGACCCCGGGTCGCTGGTCCTGGTCGACGCGACCAGTGCCGCGGCGGGCCTGCCCGTGCAGGCCACCGAGTTCGACGTGTACTACTTCGCGCCGCAGAAGGGCCTCGGCTCCGACGGCGGGCTGTGGCTCGCGCTGATGTCCCCGGCCGCGGTGGAGCGCATCGGCGAGATCGCCGCGAGCGGCCGGTACATCCCGGACTTCCTGTCGCTGCGGCTGGCCCTGGAGAACTCGGCCCTGGACCAGACCTACAACACCCCCGCGGTGGCGACCTTGTTCCTGCTGGCTGAGCAGGTGGAGTGGCTGCTGGGCCAGGGCGGCCTGGAATGGTCCGCCGGGCGCGCCGCGCGGTCGGCGGCCGCACTGTATACATGGGCGGAACGGGCGGCCTACGCGAGCCCGTTCGTCGTCGATCCGGCACAGCGCTCCCCCGTGGTCGGGACCATCGACATGGCTGACGGCCTGTCGGCTGACGCCGTGGCCGCCGCGCTGCGGGCGAACGGGATCGTGGACACGGAGTCCTACCGGAAGCTGGGTCGTAACCAGCTTCGCATCGGCATGTTCCCGGCCGTCGACCCGGCGGACGTGGCGGCGCTGACGGCCTGCATCGACTACGTCGCCGAGCGGCTGTCCGGGGACCGGGCGGGCCAGCCCGGGCAGCAGTCCTCCGGGGCGGCCGCTCCCCGCTCGAGTCACTAGGGTGCAGGCGAGACGGATCCGAGGTGGGCATGGGAAGCGAGACGGGCGGGGCAGGACTGCTCGGCGGTCACTGCGCCGGTTTAGCCCGCCGGGGTCCCGACGGGGTCTCCGGCCCGGCGCCGGGTGAGCTGATGCGGCTGTTCGTGGCCATCGCCCCGCCGCCGGCCGTGCTCGATGAGCTCGATGCCCGGGCCGGGTCGTTCCGGGCCGGGCGCCCGGACCTGCGCTGGACCAGCCGTGAAGCCTGGCACGTGACGCTGGCCTTCCTGGGCCAGGCCGACGAGGAGGCCGCGTCCCGGCTGCTGCCCGGGCTGGAGCGCGCCGCACGGGGCCAGGCTGCGTTCCGGCTGGCCTTCCGCGGCGCGGGCGCGTTCCCCGACATGACCCGCGCGAACGTGCTGTGGAGCGGCCTGGCGGGCGATCGCGACGCACTGGCCGGGCTGGCCGAGTCGGTGGCCGCAGGGGCCGTCCTCGCGGGTACCCCGCCGCCCGGCCGGCACCGCACGTTCCAGCCGCACCTCACCCTGGCTCGCTGCCGGATGCCCGCGGACGTGACGGAGATAGTGGCCGCGCTGGACGGGTACGCCGGGCCGCCGTGGACGGCCGACCGGATGCACCTGGTCCGCAGCCGGCTGGGCGCGGCCGACCAGCCCCGGTACGTCACGCTGGCCAGCTGGCCGCTACGCGCGCCGGACAGCAGCAGGGAGCAGCCAGCCCTCGGCGTCCCCGGATAACGAGGACTGGCTGAGCTTCTCCAGGATGGGCACCGCGGCCCGCAGGGTGGCACGTTCCTCGGCGGTCAGCTCGGCCAGCCGCCGGGCCAGCCACGCGTCCTTGCGGCGGCGCACCCGCTGGACCACCGCCCGGCCCTCGTCGGTGACGGTCAGCAGGACCTGTCGCCGGTCGGTGGGATGAGCCGACCTGAGCACCAGGTCACGCTCCTCCAGCACGGCGATGACGCGGGTCATCGACGGGGGCTGGACCTTCTCGTGCTCAGCCAGTTCCCCCGGGGTCATCGCCTCGTGCACTTCCAGGGCCGACAACGCGGCCAGCTGGGTCTCCGACAGCACGGCTTCGGTCAAGCCGGAAGCGGTGCGCTCGGCCCGGAAGCGCCGGGCCAGCCTGCTCACGGAGATCCGCAGGGCGGTGGCCAGCCCGCCTTCGGTCCTGGTCTGGGTAACTGTCATCCGTAACCTTGCGCTTCCGCCCGTCAGGCCACCTTAGCCGTCCCCTTAAGTACATCACGTCGGCCGACCGCGCGCGTCGCGCGACGCCCACCTACCCTGGACGAGTGACGGAAACCCGCCGGCCCGAGCCCCGCCCGGCATCGCCCCCGCCGCTGGAAGCGAACGAGCGGCTGGTGACCAGCAGCATCACGGCCTGCTGGGCTGTCGCGCTCATCGTGCTGGTCATCATCCGGGGCAGCCTGCCCGGCGACGCCCGGTGGTGGCTGTGGACCTGCGTGACCGGGCTGGCCATGGGCCTGTTCGGCCTGTGGTACGTGCCGCGGCTCCAGCGCGGCCGGGCCCAGGCTGCGGCCCGGCGGGCCGCCGGGCCGGATCAGTCAGTGCCGGATCAGCCGGTGCCGGGTCAGGTCTCGCCGGATCAGGTCCCGCCGGATCACTCGGCGCCGCGGGACAGCGGCTCGAACACCGTCTCCTCGACCGAAACGCCGGGCAAGTCGACCAGGTCATAGCCGAACTCATCGATGACCGGCGCGGTCGAGCGCGCCGTGGCCTGCCCGATGACCGACTCCGAATGGGCCCCGCAGCCGTGGTCAGCTGAGACCACCCGGCCGTCATCGGGCGCGTACGCGTTAACGCAGGCCCCGAACAGGCGGCCGAGCTGGCCGCTCAGCGGCACGAAGAACCCGCAGCTGAGGCAGTGCGCGGGCGCGGCGCTGGCCAGCGGCGTCCGCGGGCCGTGCTCGCTGTCGTACCAGCGCTCCGCGGCGACCTCCCGGCCGAAGGCCGACAGCACGCGCGAGCGTCCGGGCGCGGGCAGTTCCGCGGGCTCGGCCGGCCCGGCGTCCGGATCGCTGGTGAACCAGTCGATCACGGCGTCGTCGCCTTCGAGGAGGACCAGCGGGACGAGGCGCTCGTCATCGGGCGGCGCGGGCAGCAGGTCGCCGACCCCGAGGTCACCCGGGCGGAGCCGGTCATGCCACGGCACCCAGTCCGGGGCGAGCAGCGCCCCCGGTCCGGGCAGCAGGACCACTTCGTCGACGGTGACCAGCTTGGACCGGGGCGCACGGGCCACCGTGACGGCCCACCGCCAGCTGTCGTAGGCGGGATCGAGGCACTCGAACAGGTGGGTGACCACCCGCTCGCCCTCGGCGTGCAGGCTCACGTGGCCGCCCACGCGATCCGGGCCGGAGGCTTCAGCAGCGGCCTCGCGCGCGAGGTCGACGGCCTCCGCGCAGGCCTGATCCGGTTCTCTGGTCCGAGTGCGGGCAGTACTCACAGTCACCAATTCTCGCTCATAACCTGCCGTGCTGGCACGGTTACCGACCGGTTGCGGTAAGTCGGGTTCGCCGCACCCGCACCCACCAAGAATACTGGGTGCATGTGGATGTCGGAGGCGCTGCGCCGGACCGGGAGCGCGGCACGCGCCACCACCGGCGCGGTGCGGACCGGCACCCGCCGGACCGGCGGCCTGGTGCACCGGGCGACCAGCGCATCGGGGGCCGACCGTACCGGGCTGTCCACGCTCATCGAGCTGACCGCCGCGGCCGGGGCGGGTGACGCCTTCGTCGTCGTGTCCCTGGCCGGCACGATCTTCTTCAACACCTCGGTCGAGCAGGCCCGGGGCAAGGTGGTCCTGTTCCTGCTCGTCACCATGGCGCCCTTCGCCGTGCTGGCGCCCTTCATCGGACCCGCGCTGGACCGGGTCCAGCAGGGCCGCAAGTTCCTGCTCGCGGGCACCCTGCTGGCCCGCGGCCTGCTCTGCTACGCCATGTCAGCCGCGGTCAGCAATCCGATCACGCTGCTGCCCGCCGCGTTCGGCGTGCTGGTGCTGCAGAAGGCATTCGGCGTGGTCCGCGCCTCGGTCGCGCCGCGGCTGCTGCCCGAGCAGATCACGCTGGTCAGCGCCAACGCGCGATCGCAGCTGATCGCCGTGATCGCGGCCAGCCTGGCCGCGGCACTGGCGGCCGGGATCAACGTGGCCGGCGGGGCGGCGTGGGTGCTGCGGGTGGCCATGGTCATCTACCTGGCGGCCATGATCCTCGCGTTGCGGCTGCCCGACCAGGTGGACACCCCGGCGGCAGAAGCCGCGGCCGGGGTCCCGGCCGACGGCGACGGCGGCGCCGCGCCGGAACCCGGCCGCAGGCCGCCCGGGCCGCAGCACGGCGCACCGGGCGGACCCCCGTATCAGCCGCAGTACGGCCCCCAGGGCGGGCTCCAGGACGAACCCGGGTACGGATACGAGCCGAACGGACCGGGGCCTTACCCAGCGGGCGATGACAGCGACCCGTGGCATTCCGAGCGGGCCGACCGGACGCTGCCGTACGAGACCACCGCCCTGCCGCCCGGGGCCGGAGTACCGGGCACCGCGCCGCCGGAACCCGGCTCGCACCCAGGACGATGGCGGACCCTGGGCCGGGTGGGCCCGGTGGTCGCCGAGGCGATGGCGGGGAACACGGTCCTGCGCGCCTTCTCCGGCTACACGTTCTTCTTCTTCGCCTTCCTGCTGCAGACCGAGCCGTTCGGCGTCTCCAAGAACCTCGCGCTAGGCGCCCTGGCCGTCGCGATCGCGGGCGGCAGCATCGTCGCGATGGCCATCGGGTCCTGGCTCCGCTCCCGGGGACCGCAGGTGATCATGTTCAGCGTGCTCATCGTGGCCCCGGCCGTGGCCGCCGTCTCCGCGTGGTTCTTCAGCCTGCCCGCCGTGATCGCGGTGGCGTTCGCCGCCATCTTGTGCGCCAGCCTGGCCAAGCTCGCCCAGGACTCGATCGTGCAGCGGGAGATCGGCGACGAGATCCGGTCCTCGACCTTCGCCGTCTCCGAGACCCTGAACCAGGTCGCCAACGTGGCCGGCGGCCTGCTCGGCGTGCTGGTGTCGATGCTCAACAACGGCCAGGCCGGCCTGGCCATCGCGGCCGGCCTGCTGACCATCGCGCTGATCATGTTCATCGCCCGGCGGCGGCGGCGGGTGCTGGCCGCCCGGCCGCCGGAGCCCGCGCCCGCCCCGCGCCGCCCGCGCAGCATGCGCTGAGGCCGGCCTCGCCGGCGGCGGCCGGGCGGGTGCGGAGGATCGCGGCGGCGGGCCTGGTCAGGGCTCGACGTCGTCGGCGACCGCCCGCAGCACGGCGGCGATCTTCTTGGCGTCGCGGGCGTCCGGGTGCTTCCCGCGCCGGTACGTCGTCGACACCTCATCGAGGAGCTTGATCAGGTCCTCGACCAGGACGATCATCTCGTCGGGCTTCTTGCGGGCCTGCTTGGCCGCGGCGACCGTGGGCGGCGGCTCGAGGATCCGCAGCTGGAGCGCCTGGGCGCCGCGCCGGCCCTCGGCCACGCCGAACTCCACCCGCTGCCCCTGCCGGAGCGAGGCCGTCCCGGACGGCAGCGCCGAGGAATGCACGAACACCTCACCGCCGTCGTCGCGGGCGAGGAAGCCATACCCCTTATCGGAGTCGTACCACTTGACCTTGCCGGTAGGCACGTGCAGACCTCACGTTGGGAGAACTGAAGACAACCAGCGATCACGTGACCGACAGGATGCTCTATGGGCACCTCTAAGGCTATCGGTCCGAGACGCCGGATTACAGCCGCGTTACGCCGGCCGCGGCCGGTGGCCTGACGCCAAACGGCCCGGGGGAAACCCCGGGCCGTTCAGCATTATGGTGCAGGACTTAGAAGTCCATGTCTCCGCCGCCGCCTGGCATGGCGGGGGCCGGGGTCTTCTCCGGCTTCTCCGCGATGACGGCCTCGGTGGTGAGGAACAGCGCCGCGATCGAGGCTGCGTTCTGCAGCGCCGAGCGGGTGACCTTCGCCGGGTCGATGATGCCGGCCTTGAACATGTCGACGTACTCACCGGTCGCGGCGTTCAGGCCGTGACCCGCATCCAGGGTCCTGACCTTCTCCGCGACGACGCCGCCCTCGAGGCCGGCGTTGATCGCGATCTGCTTGAGCGGCTCCTCGACGGCGCGGCGCACGATACCCGCTCCGGTCGCCTCGTCGCCGGTCAGCTCGAGCTTGTCGAAGGAGTTATTGCCCGCCTGCAGCAGGGCCACGCCGCCACCGGGGACGACACCTTCCTCGACCGCGGCCTTGGCGTTGCGCACCGCGTCCTCGATGCGGTGCTTGCGCTCCTTCAGCTCGACCTCAGTGGCCGCGCCGACCTTGATGACCGCGACGCCGCCGGCCAGCTTGGCCAGCCGCTCCTGCA
The DNA here is from genome assembly GCA_963744005.1 of uncultured Actinomycetes bacterium. Taxonomy (GTDB): domain Bacteria; phylum Actinomycetota; class Actinomycetes; order Streptosporangiales; family Streptosporangiaceae; genus Palsa-504. The sequence continues at coordinate 125,024 of CAVURU010000005.1, forward strand.
GCTTCTCCCGGTCGTAGTCGGAGTCGGTGTTCTCGATCTCGGTGCGGATCTGGCTGACCCGGCCCGCGATCTGCTCGCCGTCGCCCGCGCCGTCCACGATCGTGGTCTCGTCCTTGGTCACCACGACCTTGCGCGCCCGGCCGAGCACGTCCAGGTCCACGCCATCCAGCTTGAGGCCGATCTCCTCGCTGATGACCTGGCCGCCGGTCAGGATGGCGATGTCACCGAGCATGGCCTTGCGGCGGTCGCCGAAGCCGGGGGCCTTGACCGCCACCGACTTGAACAGGCCGCGCATCTTGTTCACGACCAGGGTGGCCAGGGCCTCGCCCTCGACGTCCTCGGCGATGATGGCCAGCGGCTTGCCGGACTGCACGACCTTGTCGAGCAGCGGGAGCAGGTCCTTGTTGGCCGAGATCTTGGAGTTGACGATCAGGATGTACGGGTCATCGAGGACCGCCTCGAGGCGCTCCGGGTCGGTGACGAAGTAGGGGGCGATGTATCCCTTGTCGAAGCGCATGCCCTCGGTGAGCTCAAGCTCCAGCCCGAAGGTGTTGGACTCCTCGACGGTGATGACGCCTTCCTTGCCGACCTTGTCCATGGCCTCGGCGATCATCTCGCCGACCGCCGGGTCACCGGCCGAGATGGAGGCCGTGGCCGCGATCTGCTCCTTGGTCTCCACCTCCTTGGCGAGCTTGGACAGCTCCTCGCTCACCCGCTCGACGGCCGCCTCGATGCCCCGCTTGAGGGACATCGGGTTCGCGCCCGCCGCGACGTTGCGCAGGCCCTCGCGCACCAGCGCCTGGGCCAGCACGGTCGCCGTCGTCGTGCCGTCGCCGGCCACGTCGTCGGTCTTCTTCGCTACTTCCTTGACAAGCTCCGCGCCGATCTTCTCCCACGGGTCCTCGAGCTCGATCTCCTTGGCGATGGACACGCCATCGTTGGTGATCGTGGGTGCGCCCCACTTCTTCTCGAGCACCACGTTCCGGCCCTTGGGGCCGAGGGTTACTTTCACGGCGTCGGCGAGCTGGTTCATACCGCGCTCGAGGCCGCGCCGGGCTTCCTCGTCAAACGCGATCATCTTGGCTGCCATTAGGCTCCAGTCCTCCGTGGCGAATGCGCAGATCGGGCCGACGCCCGCGACGGCCGGCACACCAGGCGGACAGTCACTTCCTGCCGCGAGGTCGTGCCTCATCGCCCGATCCCGCCATCATGTTGGCACTCGCGCTAGGAGAGTGCCAGCACCATGTTTAGCACT